>NZ_KQ948548.1 GCF_001514115.1 Streptomyces olivochromogenes | reverse complement strand
CCAACAGCGCCCCCTCCCGCAGGGCCGCGCCGGGCGTGACGCTCTGACCGCCGTGGACTGCGATCCACGTAGCCGTAGACCGTTTCCCATGGCGGGAAGTCGTGGGGCAGGTAACGCCAGGCAATGCCGGTGCGGTCGACGTAGAGGATGGCGTCCATGAGGCGGCGCAGGTCATGCTCGGGCGGGCGACCGATGTCGAGACCCTTGCCTCTGCGCTCGGCCCGCCAGGTGGTGAGCGTGGGCTCGATCAGTTCCCAGCGCGCATCGGAGAGGTCGCTGGGATACGGGCGGTGTCGCGTCATGTTTCGGTAGTACCGTCGAGCAGGCCGCCTCCCCAGGGCGCAAACGAGGTCAACCGGGGGCGCGTTGGGATCAGACAGGAGCAAACGCAGCGAAACGGGTCGCCGAACGACGACACGAATCCCTTGCCCCGCATTAGGCACGTCTGCCCCGAGAGCCCCATACCGGCTCGGTCTGCGAATCGACGCCAAACAACCTCGGCGGGACAAAACGCTCTTTGA
>NZ_KQ948547.1 GCF_001514115.1 Streptomyces olivochromogenes | reverse complement strand
GGATGTCGACGTCGGGGACCTGCTCGATCACCGCGTCGGCGCCCTCCGGGGTGCCGACATCCGCGGTGACACCGCGACCGCCGAGCCGTTCGGCGGTCGCGGCGACGCTCTCGGGGTTTCTCCCGTTCACCACGACCTCGGCCCCGGAGGCGGCCAGCGCCGCCGCAGCAGCCTCACCGATGCCGGCGGTGGACCCGGTGACCATGGCGATGCGTCCGCTCAGGTCGATGTTCATCTCTCGATCACCCCTGCCTGCTGCGTCCGCCGGAGGAAGTCGCTGCCGGGCGCGTGGCCCGTCAGCCGGTTCGTTGATCGATGTGCCCGAACGGCTGCTTGAGGTACCGGGCGAAGCGCCGGCGGTTCACGCTCAGGGCAAGTGGCCGATCTCCCGGGACGCCTCCGATGCGTGGCCGCAGCGGAACCGGGCGAGCCCGTGGGCGTGCGCGTCCATGACCCCAGTCTTGTCCTGCCAGGCCACGCTCGCATCCGCGGCCGTACGACGCGAATGAGCGCCCCCGGTGGTACCGGCACATCACCTTGGCCCTGCTCGCTCACGCTGTCCTTGCCCCCCTGGCAGCGTGTCGGCACCGCC
>NZ_KQ948546.1 GCF_001514115.1 Streptomyces olivochromogenes | reverse complement strand
GGGTGGGGGTTGTGGATGTCGCTGCCGCCGTAGCGGGCGGCGTCGGTGTTGAGGACTTCGTGCCAGGCGGGGGCGGAGTCGGGGATGCCGAGGCGGTAGTCGTGGCGGACGACGGGGGAGAAGTGGGAGACGGCGAGCAGGGGGGTGCCGTCGGCGTCGTGGCGGAGGAAGGCGAGGACGTTGTCGTCGGCGGCGTCGCCGGCGATCCAGGTGAAGCCGGCGGGGTCGGTGTCGCGTTGCCAGAGTGCGGGTTCGTGGCGGTAGACGGTGTTGAGGTCGCGGACGAGGTCGCGTACGCCGCGGTGGTCGGGTTCGGCGGGGTAGGCGGGGTCCAGGAGCCACCAGTCGGGGCCGTGGGCTTCGGACCATTCGGCGCCCTGGGCGAATTCCTGGCCCATGAAGAGGAGTTGTTTGCCGGGGTGGGCCCACATGAAGCCGAGGTAGGCGCGGGTGGTGGCGCGTTGCTGCCACCAGTCGCCGGGCATTTTCGACACGAGTGAGCGTTTGCCGTGGACGACCTCGTCGTGGGAGATGGGCAGGACGTAGTTCTCGCTGTAGGCGTACACCATCGAGAACGTCATCTCGTTGTGGTGGTACTTGCG
>NZ_KQ948545.1 GCF_001514115.1 Streptomyces olivochromogenes | reverse complement strand
GTCCGGCCGCCCCGCACACTCCAGCACCCAGGCCCCCACACAGCCAACGACACAAGCCAGGCCAGACACAGCAGACACAACCACGCAAACACCACAAAGCCCGGCCCGCGGGCCCGCCCCACCATCAACGCCACCACTCAACACCCACTCGCACCCAGCCAGAACCCCACCCAGAACCAGCACCCCAACACAGACCAGAACCCGAACCCAGGGACCGGGACCGGGCCGGAACCACGACCGGGACCGGGCGAGGGCCGGGGCCAGGACCGGGCCAGACCGGGGGCGGGACCAGGACCGGGACGGGGCGAGGGCCAGGGCCAGGCCGGGGCCAGGACCGGGACCAAGACCAGGGTCGGACCGGGACCGGGACCGGGCACGCAGGGACGGCACAAACGGGCCGGGACGCGGCCGGGCACACAGGGAACAGGACGCACCGGCCACACGGCCCACGACAGACCAGGCAAGCCCGGGAAAAGACTCAGAACCAGGCCGGGACCAGGCCAGAACCCGGGATCAGGGATCGGGCCGGGACCAGGGATCAGGCCGGGATCAGGCCGGGACCAGGGATCAGGCCGGGGCGCCGACCCCGTCCAGACCAGCCGGCTCCCCCGCCTCCGCAGCCAGCCGCTCACCCTCCAAAGCCACCTCAGCAGCCCG
>NZ_KQ948544.1 GCF_001514115.1 Streptomyces olivochromogenes | reverse complement strand
ATTCACGTGAAGCGGGCGTATCGGTACCGCTTCTGTCCGACTGATGCGCAGGCAGCGGAGCTGTCGCGCACGTTCGGGTGCGTGCGGAAGGTCTACAACATGGCGCTCGCGGCCCGTACCGAGGCGTGGGCGCGGCAGGAGCGGGTCAACTACAACCGGTCTTCCGCAATGCTGACGGCCTGGAAGAAGACCGGGGAACTGGCCTTCCTCAACGAGGTGTCGTCGGTTCCGCTCCAGCAGGCGCTGCGGCACCTGCAAGGGGCGTTCGCGAACTTTTTCTCCAAGCGCGCCAAGTACCCACGGTTCAAGTCGAAGCGGAAGTCGCGCGCCTCGGCGGAGTACACCAGCTCGGCGTTCACGTTCCGTGACGGCCGGTTGAAGCTCGCGAAGATGGCCGGGCCGCTGGACATCGTCTGGTCCCGACCCCTGCCCGAGGGCAGTGTGCCGACGACCGTGACCGTGTCCCGGGACGCGGCCGGCCGCTGGTTCGTGTCGATGCTGTGCGACGACCCGACGGTGAAACCGCTCGCGGCCGCGGATGCGGCGGTGGGGATCGATGTCGGCCTGGACCACCTGCTGGCCCTGTCGACCGGTGAGAAGATCGCCAACCCCCGGCACGAACGCCGCGACCGCGCTCGCCTCGCCAAGGCACAGCGCAACTGTGCCCGCAAGGAGAAGGGCT
>NZ_KQ948543.1 GCF_001514115.1 Streptomyces olivochromogenes | reverse complement strand
CTCCGGCCGCCCCGCACACTCCAGCACCCAGGCCCCCACACAGCCAACGACACAGGCCAGGCCAGACACAGCAGACACAACCACGCAAACACCACAAACCCCGGCCCGCGGGCCCGCCCCACCACCGGCCACACCCCCAGACCCGCCCCACCATCAACGCCACCACTCGACACCCACTCGCACCCAGCCAGAACCCCCATCCAGAGCCAGCACCCCAACACAGACCAGAACCCGAACCCAGAGACCGAGGCCAGCACCGGGCCGGGGCAGCCAGGCCCAGGACCGGGACCAGAGCCAGGACCGGGAGCGAACCAGGGCCAAGACCAGGCAGGGCCGGGCCGGGACCGGGGGGCGGGGCCAGGGCCGGGGTGCAGCCGGGACCGGGGCCAGGACCGGGACCGGGGCCAGGACCGCGGAACCAGGACTGAGGCCGAGGCCGAGGCCAGCACCGGGCCCGGACCGGGGCCACGGGCAAGACCAGGCCGGGACCGGGACCAAGACCAGGGCCGAACCGGGACCGGGACCGGGCACGCAGGGACGCCACAGGCACGCCGGGGCGCGACCAGGCACACAGGAACAGGACGGACAGCCCACGCGGCCCACGACAGACCAGGCAAGCCCGGGAAAAGACTCAGAACCAGGCCAGAACCAGGCCAGAACCAGGGATCAGGCCGGGACCAGGCCAGAACCACGGATCAGGCCGGAACCCCAGGGATCAGGGATCAGGCCGGGGCGCCGACCCCGTCCAGACCAGCCGGCTCCCCCGCCTCCGCAGCCAGCCGCTCACCCTCCAAAGCCACCTCAGCAGCCCT
>NZ_KQ948542.1 GCF_001514115.1 Streptomyces olivochromogenes | reverse complement strand
CGGCGCAGGCCTCGGCGGCGCGCGCCTCGGAGACGATCTCGACCTGGTCGATCAGCGCCTGACCGCACAGCGGCGGCACGATACTGGAACCGATGCCGGGGATCCGCCGCTTCTTCGGCGGGCCACCGAAGATCACCGAGCCTTCGGCGTCGACAGCGACGACCACGCAGCCCGGGTACGCT
This sequence comes from Streptomyces olivochromogenes, assembly GCF_001514115.1. GTDB lineage: Bacteria > Actinomycetota > Actinomycetes > Streptomycetales > Streptomycetaceae > Streptomyces > Streptomyces olivochromogenes. The sequence continues at coordinate 664 of NZ_KQ948542.1, read as the reverse complement.
TCCTTGACCCGGTGGGAGAGCCCGGCGATCGTGCCGCCCGTGCCCACACCGACGAAGAGATAGTCGAGCGGGCCGGCCTGCGCGATCAACTCACCTGCGGTGAAACGGTAATGCGCGTCACGGGCATCGGGATTGGCGTACTGGTTGGGCCAATAGGCCGAGTCGAGTTCGACCAGCAGTTCCTGCACCCGGGACAACCGGTTCTTCAGGTAGCTGCCCGACCCATCACGCAGGGACACTTTCTCCACCCGCTCGCACAGCAGCCGGAGTTGGGATTCGGTGGCCTCGTTGCAGTTCGGATCGATGACCGGGACGAACGAGATACCGAGCATGCGGCAGTAGAAAGCCAGCGCCAGCGCGAAGTTCCCGGACGACGACTCGACCACCGTGGTGTCCTGCGCTATCTCCCCACGGCCGATTGCCTGTTCCAGAATCCACAGTGCCGAGCGGTCCTTGCTGCTTCCCGTGGGATTGCAGAATTCCAGCTTGGCGACGATGTCGCACTGCTCGTCCGCCAGGGGAATCAGCGGGGTTCCCATGAGGCCCCTGCGAATTTGCCTTGTCCGTTCGACCAGAGAATGATCAGCACGCCTGTGGAGCATGCGCCGAGTGTGGCACGAGACCACTCAAGACGGCTCAACCGCGACTCAAGCGCACTGCGACA
>NZ_KQ948541.1 GCF_001514115.1 Streptomyces olivochromogenes | reverse complement strand
GGACACGTTCAGCGACGGCGAGTTCATCCCGCTCGGCTCGCACCTCCGTCAGCTGCTTGGCCAGCTGTTCCTCGAGTTCGTCCAGCTCCGCCCGCCGCGCGGTGATCCGTTTCAGCAGCTCGGGAACCATGTACCGGATCGTAAAAGGCCGCCCGGCCCCAGCGAGCAGGAATCAACGAACCCCGGCTCCGTCAGACGATCTACTCCTCAGACAGCACCCCCAAGCAGCGCTGTTCGCCTGGCATCGAGGCCGCTACCGGTAAATGATCTCTACCGCAGGCAGCCCACGACCAGCACAAGCACCTGGAACAGTGTCACTGGGCCGGGATCGGCTGGGTCAGGTTCACCGGGTTGCCGTCGGGGTCCTGAATGTGGGCGACGCGCTGTCCCCACGGCATGTTGTTGGGGCCGCTACGGACCGAGCCGCCCAGAGCCTCCACGTGGCCGAGCGTCTCGTCGACGTCGTCGACACCGATGCTGAGCAGCATCCGCGGTGCCGCCCCGGTCCCCAGGTCCGTCTTGGCCACCAGCCCGAGGTCGGTGTCGCCGATGCGCAAGCCGCGGTAGAAGGCCGGCCCTTCCTCCGGTACCCGGAAGATCTCCTCGGCGCCGAACAACTTCGTATAGAAGCCGAGCAGGACGTCTTGGTCGGCAGTCAGGATCACTGGCTGGATGGTGGACATGGCACTCCTATCGAGAACGGTCGTGTCGCTGGGTAGACCGTTCGCGGACGGTGAACTCATCGGCAAACCCGCCCTGCCAGACGATCTACGCCCCAGACTGCCGTTCACGACCAGCGTGAGCACCCCGAGAACCGGTCACACGAGCCCCTTGAACTGCGGTTTCAAGTTGGCGAAGGCTCAGT
>NZ_KQ948540.1 GCF_001514115.1 Streptomyces olivochromogenes | reverse complement strand
GAGGTCCTAACAAAGGCGTTGGACGTGGCGGTGGGTGATCAGGCAGGTGGCGAGGCCGAGGAAGGCCTCGTGGATGTCGTCGCGTCGTTCCCAGCGGATCCGCAGTCGGCGGAAGCCGTGCAGCCAGGCGATCGTGCGCTCGACCACGTAGCGGAAGATGCCGAGGCCGCTGCCGTGTTCCTGTCCTCGTTCGGCGATGACCGGACGGATGCCGCGGGCCCGGAGCAGGCGGCGGTACTTGTCGTGGTCGTAGCCACGGTCTGCGAGGAGCGCGTCGGGTCGGCGTCTGGGCCGGCCGACGACGCCGGCCACCGCCGGAACCTTGTCCAGCAGGGGCAGCAACTGCGTGACGTCGTTGCGGTTTCCGCCGGTCAGCGACACCGCGAGCGGGATGCCCTGCCCGTCGGTGAGGACGTGGTGCTTGCTGCCCGGTCGTGCGCGGTCGACCGGGCTGGGCCCGCTTTTGGGCCGCGCCGAGCGGCCCGCACGTGGGAGGAGTCGATCACCGCCCGCGACCAGTCCAGCTTCTTCGCGGCCCGCAGCTTCTTCAGCAGCACGAGATGCAACTCGTCCCACACGCCGGCCTCGTTCCACGCGGCCAGGCGCCGCCAGCACGTCATGCCGGAACCGAAGCCCAGCTCCTGGGGCAGGTACTCCCACTGGATGCCGGTGTGCAGCACAAACAGGATCCCGGACAAGGCCTGCCGGTCCGGGATCCGCGGCCTGCCCTCGACCAGTTTCGGCCCCGGCTTGGGCAGCAACGGCTCGATGAGCGACCACAGTTCGTCCGAGACGATCCATGGACGCGACTCCCTCTTTCCCACGACAAGACCAACGAGCAACCAGGCCGACAGTCACATGATCGACTGCTTCTGTTAGGACCTC
>NZ_KQ948539.1 GCF_001514115.1 Streptomyces olivochromogenes | reverse complement strand
CTGACGGGCCGACCGCCGCCGGAGCCCTTCTTCTTCCGGTGGGCAGCCTGGTCCCTCTTCTCCGGGATCACTGCCTTGATGCCGCGTCTGCGCAGGTGGGCGCGGTTGCCGCGGGAGGAGTAGGCCTTGTCGGCCGCGACCGCGTCCGGCCGGGTGCGGGGGCGCCCGGCGGGGCCTCGCACCCGTAACTTCCTGAGGACGGGGATGAATTGCGGGCTGTCCGCGGCCTGCCCCGCGGTCAGCACGAACGCCAGCGGTCGGCACTTCCGGTCGGCGGCGAGGTGGACCTTGCTGGTCTGCCCACCCCTGGAACGTCCCAGGAGAGCGGCCTTCAGCCGGAGTTTCCGCCGACGCCGGATGCGTCGTCGTTCTTCCCGCTCGGGATCGATCTTGGCATTCCGTCCGTCTTGTTCTTCGTGGCCGCCCCTTTTGATCTGGCCTTCTCCGCCTCGGCGGCAGCCTTCTCCAGGGCGCCGAGAACGTCCTCGCCCAGGTGCATCCCGGCCGCATCGTGGTGAGCACGCGCGGTAGTGGAGTCAATGCTGACCAGGGACAGGTCCACCTCCCCCCGCTTCGCCGCCTCCGCGATCAGGCCCTCCAGCAGGGCCTCGAAGACACCCGCATCACGCCACTGCCGGAAGCGGTTATGGACGGTTGGCCAGGCACCGAACTCCTCAGGCATCTCCCGCCACTGCCCGCCGGTCTTGAACCGCCAGATCACACCCTCGAACTGCTGCCGCAGCCGCTCGGGGTACGGGCCGTACTCGCCGATCGGCAGATACGGCTCGATGAACTCCCATTCCCTGTCAACCAGTTGCACTCGAGTCACGCAAGAAGGTCTACCAGTCCAGGTCCCGCCACGAGGGCGAGCCCCGCAGATTGATCGCGACTCGATACACGCCCTAGG
>NZ_KQ948538.1 GCF_001514115.1 Streptomyces olivochromogenes | reverse complement strand
CGATTCCTAATGCGGTCTGTCAAGCCGCGAGGACGGTCGGCGGCGTGAGTTCGTAGCACCGTCCGTCGCGCAGAAGGGCCCAGAGGACGTTCACACGGCGTCGGGCGAGAGCGAGGACAGCCTGGGTGTGACGCTTGCCCTCGGCTCGTTTGCGATCGTAGAACCGGCGGGACTCCTCGCACGTTCGGATGCTGAACAAGGCGGAGGTGTAGAAGACGCGTTGGAGCCTGCGGTTGTATCGCTGGGGGCGCCGTAGATTGCCGCTGATCTTCCCGGAGTCGCGGTGCTGGGGCGACGCCGCCGAAGCCGGCGAGCCGGTCGGGAGTGCCGAAGACGCTCATGTCGCCGCCGGTGGCGGCCAGGAACTCGGCACCGAGGATGACGCCCAGGCCGGGCATGCTGGTGATCACTTCGAAGTCTTGGTGCTCGCGAAACCGGGCCTCGATGAGCTTGTCGACCTCGGTGACCTGTTGGTTGAGGCTGATCACCTCCGCCGCCAGCGTGTGCACCATCGGGGCGGTCAGTCTCTCGCCCGGCAGGCTGGTGTGCTGGCGCTCAGCCGCCTCGAAGGCGGCCTTGGCCAGCTGGTCGGCGCGGAGGACCTTGCGGTTTCGCAGCCACGTCTCCAGCCTCTTGCGGCCGATCCGGCGGAGGGCGGCCGGCGTTTGGTAGCCGGTCAGCAAGACGAGCGGGCCGGCGTTGGTGACGTCGAGCGCACGCTCCAGACCGGGAAAGATGCCAGTGAGTTGAGCGCGGAGCCGGTTGACGGTGCGAGTGCGGTCGGCGACCAGGTCCATGCGCCGGCCGGTGAGGATTTTCAGCTCGGTGACGGTCTCGTCGCCAGCCCGTAATGGATGCAGATCGCGGCGGATACGAGCCTGATCGGCGATGACGGCGGCGTCCTTGGCATCGGTCTTGCCTTCGCCGCGGTAGCCCTCGGAGGCGCGGTGGATGGCCCGGCCGGAGAGGTAGAGCACCGGTTGGTCGTGGTTGAGGAGGAGCGTGATGGCTAGGG
>NZ_KQ948537.1 GCF_001514115.1 Streptomyces olivochromogenes | reverse complement strand
GATCACGAGCGTTGTTGACACTCGCCGGTGCTTGATCATGGCGAAGACCTCCGGTGTGGTGGAGCTGTCTAGGACTGCACCGCACGGAGGTCTTCGTGTCCCACCGTAATGCCCGCCTGACCGTTCATGGCAGACGGCTGCTGGTCGAACGTGTCTGCGCGGGCCGCCCGGTCGCTCATGTGGCCGCCGAAATGGGCGTCTCGAGAGCAACGGCCCACAAGCGGGTCCGCCGCTGGCGGGCCGAGGGCGAGGAAGGCCTCGCCGACCGCTCCAGCGCCCCCGCACGACACCGCACCGCACTCCGGCGGCCGTGGAGGCCCGGGTCTGCCGGCTCCGACAGACGCGCAAACTCGGTCCCGCACGGCTCGGGCCAATCCTGGACCTGCCCGCCTCGACCGTGCACCGGATCCTGGTCCGCCACGGCCTGAACCGGCTGGCCCACCTGGACCGGCCCACAGGCCAGGTCATCCGCCGCTACGAACGCGACCGGCCCGGCGAACTTCTCCACGTCGACGTCAAGAAGCTCGGCCGGATCCCGGACGGCGGCGGCCACAAGGTGCTGGGCCGCCAGGCCGGCCGGGCCACCCGCAGCAAGATGGGCTTCGACTACGTCCACTCCGCAGTCGACGACCACAGCCGCCTCGCCTACAGCGAAGTCCACGCGGACGAGAAGGCCGTCACCTGCGCCGGCTTCCTACGCCGCGCCGCGGCCTTCTTCCACGCCGCGGGCATCGACCGCATCGAGCGGATCCTGACCGACAACGCCTGGCCCTACAGGAAAAGCTTCGCCTGGCAGCAGGCGCTCGCCGACCTGGGCGCGACCGGCAAACTCACCCGCGCCTACCGGCCACAGACCAACGGCAAGGTCGAACGCTTCAACCGCACCCTGCTCGACGAATGGGCCTACCAGCGGCCCTACACCTCAAACGACGAGCGCACCGCAGCCCTGACAGACTTCCTCCACACCTACAACCACCACCGCTGCCCCACCGCGCTCGGCGGCCAGCCACCGATCAGCCGCGTGAACAACGCTGCGGGTCAATACA
>NZ_KQ948536.1 GCF_001514115.1 Streptomyces olivochromogenes | reverse complement strand
CGACAGCTGAGCGGCATCCGCCACCTCGGCCTCGGTGGTGCCGGTCACCGGCACGAACTCGGAGGCCTGGCGGTTGCCGAGGGTGATGGTGCCGGTCTTGTCCAGCAGCAGCGTGGAGACGTCACCCGCGGCCTCGACGGCCCTTCCGGACATGGCCAGCACGTTGCGCTGGACCAGCCGGTCCATGCCCGCGATACCGATCGCCGAGAGGAGTGCGCCGATCGTGGTCGGGATCAGGCAGACCAGCAGGGCCACCAGGACGACCATCGTCAGGTGTGTGCCCGCGTAGTCCGCGAACGGCGGCAGCGTGGCCACCGCGAGGAGGAAGACGATCGTGAGCGAGGCGAGCAGGATGTTCAGCGCGATCTCGTTCGGCGTCTTCTGCCGGGCCGCGCCCTCGACCAGAGCGATCATCCGGTCGATGAACGTCTCACCCGGCTTCGTCGTGATCTTGATGACGATCCGGTCCGAGAGAACCTTCGTACCACCGGTCACCGCGGACCGGTCACCGCCGGACTCCCGGATGACCGGAGCCGACTCACCCGTGATCGCCGACTCGTCCACGGAGGCCACACCCTCGACGACGTCACCGTCACCGGGGATGATGTCGCCCGCCTCACAGACGACCAGATCACCCACGCGCAGTTCCGTGCCCGGAACCTCCTCCTCGGACATGCCGTCCGAGGAGAGACGGCGGGCGACGGTGTCGGTCTTGGCCTTGCGCAGCGTGTCCGCCTGTGCCTTGCCGCGGCCCTCGGCCACCGCCTCCGCCAGGTTGGCGAAGATCACGGTCAGCCACAGCCAGGCACTGATCGCCCAGCCGAACCAGTCACCCGGATCCTTGAACGAGAAGACCGTCGTCAGGACCGAGCCGACCAGCACCACGAACATGACGGGCGACTTGATCATCACCCGCGGGTCGAGCTTGCGGAAAGCGTCCGGCAGCGACTTCACCAGCTGCTTCGGGTCGAACAGACCCGCGCCGACCTTTCCTTCGTCCTTGTGACCGGTCGGCACATCACTGTGCGGCGCCCGGGTGGGAGTGACTGTGGACACGGCGTCCTCTTGGTTGTCTGTGCGAATA
>NZ_KQ948535.1 GCF_001514115.1 Streptomyces olivochromogenes | reverse complement strand
GGACAGCTGAGCGGCATCCGCCACCTCGGCCTCGGTCGTCCCGGTCACCGGCACGAACTCGGAGGCCTGGCGGTTGCCGAGGGTGATGGTGCCGGTCTTGTCGAGCAGCAGCGTGGAGACGTCACCCGCGGCCTCGACCGCACGGCCCGACATGGCCAGCACGTTGCGCTGCACCAGCCGGTCCATGCCCGCGATACCGATCGCCGAGAGCAGTGCGCCGATCGTGGTCGGGATCAGGCAGACCAGCAGGGCCACCAGGACGACCATCGTCAGGTGCGTGCCCGCGTAGTCCGCGAACGGCGGCAGCGTGGCCACCGCGAGGAGGAAGACGATCGTGAGCGAGGCGAGCAGGATGTTCAGCGCGATCTCGTTCGGCGTCTTCTGCCGGGCCGCGCCCTCGACCAGAGCGATCATCCGGTCGATGAACGTCTCACCCGGCTTCGTCGTGATCTTGATGACGATCCGGTCCGAGAGCACCTTCGTGCCACCGGTGACGGCGCTGCGGTCGCCGCCGGACTCGCGGATGACCGGGGCCGACTCGCCCGTGATCGCCGACTCGTCGACGCTCGCGACACCCTCGACGACGTCACCGTCGCCGGGGATGATGTCGCCCGCCTCACAGACGACCAGATCACCCACGCGCAGTTCGGTGCCCGGAACCTCTTCCTCGGACATGCCGTCCGAGGAGAGACGGCGGGCGACGGTGTCGGTCTTCGCCTTCCTGAGCGTGTCCGCCTGTGCCTTGCCGCGGCCCTCGGCCACCGCCTCCGCCAGGTTGGCGAAGATCACGGTCAGCCACAGCCAGGCACTGATCGCCCAGCCGAACCAGTCACCCGGATCCTTGAACGAGAAGACCGTCGTCAGGACCGAGCCGACCAGCACCACGAACATGACGGGCGACTTGATCATCACCCGCGGGTCGAGCTTGCGGAAAGCGTCCGGCAGCGACTTCAGCAGCTGCTTCGGGTCGAACAGACCCGCGCCGACCTTTCCTTCGTCCTTGTGACCGGTCGGCACATCACTGTGCGGCGCCCGGGTCGGAGTGGCTGTGGACATCGAGTCCTCTTCTGAAGGCGAATCTGTGCGAATG
>NZ_KQ948534.1 GCF_001514115.1 Streptomyces olivochromogenes | reverse complement strand
GTGGGCATTTAGAGAGGGTCTATGCCGGTAAGTGACTTTCGTGACTGTCAGGCTTGAGTTGTTTGCCCCATGAGCGCACCCTCGCGTCCATCGAACTGCGAACTTGGCCGCCCGTTTACTCCGGTTCTCGTGCACGAAGTCCGTCTGGTCTGAAGATCAGACAGAAACGCCCAGCAGCAGCGGAACAGCACCGTCCGCCGCATCCATGATCACGCTACGGCGTGAGCCAGCGGAAGCCGTACCCCAGCGACCTGTCCGACGCCCGATGGGCCTTAATCGAGCCGACGCTGGCGGCCTGGAGAAAGGCCCGGCTCGACCGTAGGCCCACCGGACAGCCGGCCAAGGTCGACCTGCGCGACATATTCAACGCACTCCTCTACATCAATCGCACCGGAATCCCCTGGAAATACCTCCCGCACGACTTCCCCAACCACGGCACCGTCTACGCCTACTACGCCGCCTGGCGCGACGAGGGAATCCTCACCCAGCTCAACTACGACCTGACCGGCCTGGCCCGCGTGAAGGAAGGACGCAAGCCCGAACCGACCGCTTCCGTGATCGACACCCAGAGCGTCAAGACCTCCACCAATGTGCCCCTGACCAGCCAGGGAACCGACGCAGCCAAAAAGATCGTCGGCAGGAAACGGGGCATCCTCACCGACACGATCGGACTCATCCTCGCCGTGACCGTCACCGCCGCGAGCCTGTCCGAGAACGCCGTCGGAATCCAGCTCCTCGACCAGGCCAAGAAGACCTACCCGACCATATCCAAGAGCTGGGTCGACACCGGCTTCAAGAACGCCGTCATCGAGCACGGCGCAAGCCTCGGAATCGACGTCGAAGTCGTCAACAGAAACCCAGGAGTTCGCGGCTTCCACGTTGTCAAAAGGCGCTGGGTTGTCGAACGAAGTATTGGTTGGATCATGCAGCACCGGCGCCTCGCACGAGACTACGAGACCCTGCCCGCCAGCTCCGAGGCCATGATCCACGTCGCCTCGATCGACAACCTCACCAAGCGCATAACGGACGAGACGACACCCACCTGGCGAGGAACTTACTAGAAGATAAAGGGCAATCCACCTAGATCAAACGCCCTCTT
>NZ_KQ948533.1 GCF_001514115.1 Streptomyces olivochromogenes | reverse complement strand
AGAGGTCGTTTTCTCCCGTTGTTTCATCCCAGAATCTGCTGTTTGGTCTGTGGTGTCGGGTCGCGCCAGGAGATGGCGTTCTCGCTGGTAAGGCGGCGGGCCATGAGGTCGGTCATGGCGATGTGGATCATGGCTTCGGAGCGGACGGGCAGGGTCTCGTAGTCGCGGGCCAGTCGGCGGTGGAGTATGGGCCAGCCGTAGGTCCGCTCGACTGCCCAGCGTTTCGGGATCGGGGCGAATCCCCTGGTCCCGGGCTTGCGTTGAGTGATTTCCATGTCAATGCCTAGGGTGGCCGCGTGCTCGACGAGGTGCTGACGGTAGCCGCCGTCGACCCACACCTTGCGGATGCCGGGGTGTTCGGCCGCGACCTGGTCCAGGAGTCTGGTGCCGGCGACGGAGTCCTGCACACTCGCCGCGGTGACCAACACGGCAAGCAGGAGCCCGATGGTGTCGGTGACGATGTTCCGCTTCCTGCCCACGATCTTCTTCCCGGCGTCGATGCCCTGGCCGGCGGCGGGGACGCTGGTGGAGGTCTTGACGCTCTGGGCGTCAATCACACAGGCCGACGGCTCGGCATCCCGCCCCTCCTTCTCCCGCAGGAGCTGCCGGAGCAAGCCATTGAGCTGCGCGAACACGCCCTCGTCCGCCCACTTGGCGAAGTAGCCGTAGACCGTGTTCCAGTGTGGAAAATCGTGCGGGAGGTAACGCCACTGAACGCCGGTCCGGTCCACGTACAAGATCGCGTCCATGATGTCGCGCAGGTCGTGCTCGGGCGGCCGGCCGAAGTCCAGGGCCCTACCGCGGCGCTCGAAGCGCCAGGCCGAGAGCACGGGCTCGATCAACTCCCAGCGGGCATCGGAGAGATCACTCGGATACGGACGCCGCTTCGCCATGCTCGTGATGTATCGCCGCGGACCGAGTGCGCCCAGGCGCACAGCGATGACGACGGAAGCACGCAGCCCTGAAAGCCGGACATCCTGGAATGAGACAGGAACGAGCAGCACCCCGCCCCACCTGTCCCCCCTTCAGGCCCAGCAGCCCCAGCCACACCTGCTGCCTCTTCCGCACCGCCACTCCGCCCTCTGAGAATCAGTACATAAACAGCCAAATCAGATGAAAACGACCTC
>NZ_KQ948532.1 GCF_001514115.1 Streptomyces olivochromogenes | reverse complement strand
TTACTGGCTTCGGCTCGTTAGGGTGATCTTCTTCGAAGTCCCTGATGGGCCTGGAGTGTTGTCTGTATTCCGTGGTGTATGAGGTATGCGGATGGGGGCGGCCTGACCCCTGTGGGACGTCAGCGCCGGGAGACGGTACGGATGCAGGCGGCGGAGCTGTTCGAGCAGGACATCAAGCCGCCGGAAGTCGCACGGCGCCTGAGGGTGAGCCCGAAGTCGGCCTACCAGTGGCAGCAGATGTGGCGGGACGGTGGCGTGCAGGCTCTGGTCTCTCGTGGCTCGAGTGGATCGCGATGCCGTCTGTCCCCGCGCTGTCTGGAAAAGCTGGCTGCGTACCTCGATGAGGGGCCTGCCGCGCATGGCTGGGTGGAGGACCAGGTGTGGACGGCTGCCCGGGTGGCCACGCTGATCGGCAGGAAGTTCCACGTCTCCTACAGCGTCTCGGGTGCCACGAGGCTGATGCACCGGCTCGGCTTCAGTCCTCAGGTACCCGCGCGGCGGGTGGCCGAGCGCGATGAGCAGGCCGTGACCGTGTGGAAGGAGGCGACCTGGGCCGAGGTAAAAGAGCCCGGGCGGCGTGCGGGGGCTACGTCTGCTTCGAGGACGAGGCGGGCTTCACGCGACGACCGCCCAAAGGACGCACCTGGGGCCGGCGCGGACGCACCCCGCAGGTGACGGTGAGCGGGCGACGCTCGGGCCGCCTGTCGGTGGCCGGACTCATCGCGATGCGGCCCGGCTCCCGCACCCGGCTGTGCCACCGCCTGCGCACCCATCCCGCGGGCAAAGGCAAACGCCGCAGCATAGGCGAACGGGACTTCATCGCGCTGATCGACGGTGTCCACCACCTCGTCAAGGCCCCGATCGTGCTGGTCTGGGACCGGCTGAACACCCATGTCTCCCACGCCATACGTGAGTTGATCGCCGAGCGTGAATGGCTGACGGTATTCCTGCTGCCCGCGTACTCGCCGGACCTGAACCCCGTCGAGTGGGTATGGGCACATGTCAAGCGCAGCCTGGCCAACCTCGCCGTCGTCGCCCTCGACCGGCTCGAAGTCCTCGTACGCAACCGGCTCAAACGCCTCCAGTACCGGCCCGACACTCTTGACGGCTTCATAGCAGGCACCGGCCTGACCCTCGACGACCCAGCGCCACCCTGATACGCCGAAGTCAGTAAC
>NZ_KQ948531.1 GCF_001514115.1 Streptomyces olivochromogenes | reverse complement strand
CTAGTAGGACTCCGTTAGGTCTGTCTGCTGGCCGTGTTCAGGGGCATGAGGAGTGTGTGGACGCACATGAAGTCAATCGTGCTCGGGCCCAGTTGGCGATATTCGTGGCGGATGTGTTCGCCTCGATACCGCGCAAGGACCAGCGGGCCAAGAGCGACTGCTATCTGCGGGGACTGATGACGGACGGTCGCCGCAAGTCGATCCAGGCCATGGCCTCGCGGCTGCCGGACGGCAACGAGCAGAACCTGCAGCAGTTCGTGAACCAGTCGACCTGGGACCCGGTGCCGGTGCGCCGGCGGATCGCCAGGCGGCTGGTGCCGCAGATCGGCCCGGACGCCTGGGCGGTCGACGACGTGTCGTTCCCCAAGGACGGCAGAATGTCGGTCGGCGTCGCCCACCAGTACTGCGGCGCTTTGGGCAAGCAGGCCAACTGCCAGGTCGCGGTCAGCGTGCACGCGGTCTCCGACACGGCCTCCTGCCCGCTGAACTGGCGGCTGTTCCTGCCCCAGGAGTGGTCCAAGGACACCTTCCGACGCCGGCGGACCGGAGTGCCCAAGGACGTCGGGCACCGTGAGAAGTGGCGGCTGGCCCTGGACGCCCTGGATGAACTGGCCACATGGCAACTGGTGCCGCCGGTCGTGGTGGCCGACGCCGGCTACGGCCAGAACGCGGACTTCCGCGCCGCCCTGGCCGAGCGGGACATCCCGTATGTGGTCGGCATCCGCGGCGATATCACTGTTCAGTCGCACAATGCGCACCCCGCCGCCCCGGCCTGGTCCGGCACCGGACGCCCGCCGGTGCCCCGCTACCGGCAGCCGCCGGTGACGGTGGCGGACCTGGCAGCCGCCGCCGGACGGGAAGCCTTCACCGAGGTGACCTGGCGGGAGGGCTCCCGCGGAGCGATGACCTCCCGCTTTCTCTCCGTCAAGGTCCGTCCGGCCGGGGTGCGCTCGCGCCGGCTGGCCCAGCAGGCCGCGGTGGCCGAGCACGGCCGGTGGGACGGTGTCCTGCCCCAGGCGCGGCTGCTGGCCGAATGGCCCGACGGCGAGGACAAACCAACCCGCTTCTGGCTGTCCGACCTGCCCGACGACACCCCGATCCCGGAGCTGGTCCGCCTGGCAAAGATCCGCTGGCGCATCGAGCACGACTACCGCGAACTCAAGCACGGTCTGGGCCTGGACCATTTCGAAGGCCGCTCCTGGAACGGCTGGCACCACCACGCCACCCTGGTCACCGCCGCCCACGCCTTCCTCACCGAGCAGCGGCTGGCCCC
>NZ_KQ948530.1 GCF_001514115.1 Streptomyces olivochromogenes | reverse complement strand
CCTAGGGCGTGTGTCGGACGTGCTCTAGGTTGGCTCGTATGAGCGCGCGGGGGCGGAGTTACCGATATGTCGGACCGGCCGACCTGAAGGCTGCGGTCCGGCCCGGCAGCGGCGGCTGCCGGATCAGCTCGGCTGCCGACTTCGGCAGCTGGGTCGCTGAGCGATCAGCAGCGGAGCTGGCCGAACCGTTCACCTTCGTGGTCGGCACGGACAGCACGATGCGCTTGGCGCCGCGACGAAGCGAACACGTGGCCTGCGCCGGCGGAGAAAGAGTCCTGAGCGCCGGCGAGATCAGCTTCATCCACGAGGTGGGCGGATGGGCCGTGGGCGACGTCAGCAACCAATCAACCGGGTACTGCCCGGACGTCAGCTCCTGGTCGGCAGTCGCCCGTGCTCTGGACGGCATAGAGATCGGACGTCCGTCCGGCTTCACCTACGAAGTGGTGTTCCGGCGCTGTCCTGGCTGCCAAGAGCACAACATCGTGCGCGAGGATGACTTCGTCTGCGTCTTCTGCGGCAGCCATCTGCCCGGTGCCTGGAACGTGGATCCGGCTGCATGACGGCCGTGGGTCATAGCCACTCATTGATGGCTGCGACCAGGACGGTTGCCTCATGGCGGACCGCTGACTTGTCGCATCGGGTGGCGACGGCACGGTGCCTCTTGAGCCGGTTGATCCCGCACTCGGCCGGGTCGAAACGCGGCGGCCGGCCTCGATGTAGCGAGTGGCGGATCATGCTGCCCCGCGCCTTGTGGGACGGGTGGTCGGTGCCGTCCAGCGCGAAGTAGCGCAGGGCGGTGAACTGGGCCTCGACACGGTTGAGCCACCAACTGTTGGTCGGGGAACTCGACGTTGTTCGCCGCGGCCCAGGCGCCAACCCTGCTGTCCTTCTTCGTCGTCAGGTGCGGAGAGAAGTTGTCGAGCACGATGGCGATGCGCACCTCGGGCGGGTCGAGGCTGCGCAGGTAGCAGCAGAATTCCACGCGCTTGGATCTGTTCTTGCTCTTCTTGATGTGGCCGTAGAGCTTGTCTTTGCTCAGGTCGTAGGCGGCGAACAGGTGCCGGACCCCGTGTGGTCGGGTGTAGGTCGCCCGGCGGGGTCTGGGCTCGCGGTCGGGGTCCTGTGCTTGCCGCTGCGTACAGCCCACTGCCGCCCTGGGTGGGGTTGGAGGTTGAGCGGGCCGAACTCATCCAGGCAGAAGATCACGTCAGGTTCGCGTTCCTCGCGTATGACTTCGCCGTCGGCGATGGCGATGGCGAAGAGGTGCTCGACCCGGGCCTTCTTGGCGGCGTAGTCGGGGTCGCGGGAGGCCTTCCATGCCTTCACGT
>NZ_KQ948529.1 GCF_001514115.1 Streptomyces olivochromogenes | reverse complement strand
CCGTCGTCGCTACACGAGGCCGATTATCTCGCTGCCGAACAACCGGAAATCTATGTTGGCTGGAGTAGACATTGGGTGATCGACTGGCTATGGTTTCTCTCGTAGCCCAGAGAGACAGCAGGGCCCGGCAGACACGAACTACCGGGCAGCAGTACGCAGGACGGTGCGGTGGTGGAGTTTCGAAGCCAGGGTGGTTGCAGGACGGTGACGGGACTGGCGACCGGACCGGGTGGCCCGCAGTGAACAGGGGCCACCGTGAGCAGGACCGCAGTTGATGCAGTGGCAGTACCAGTAAGTGCAGTCCGCAAGGCCCAGCAGTGAAGAGAGTGAGCGGTACCTCGGTGAAGGCGTCGGCTGCGGGCGCGCGCACCGGGAAGTTCGGCAGTGGGGTTCCAAGCCAGAGCAGACGCAGGACGGGCGACGGGGCTGGCTGCCGGAAAGTGGCGCTGTGACAGGTCACTGAGCGGTTCGCAATACCAGCAGTACGCAGGAGAGCAGTACCAGCAGTTAGTTGATCCAAGAGGGAAAGAACGGAGGGGCCGAGAGCCATCAGGATCGCCCGGGCGGAAGTCGTGAGCCCGGGTACCGCAGGACATCGATAGTGAGGTGGTCTCCGGTCGAGCAACCGCGATCCCCGCACAAGCCCTCATCCCCCGTGAGCTGGTGCGGACTCAGAAGGCCGGCGCAGTATCAGGGCCGGCAGATGGTGTAGCAGTTCCTTCGGGGCCCTGGCGTGAATAGCGCCAGGGCCCCTCGACGCGTTCCATGAGAGAGGTGCAATGACAGCAGACGACTCGTTCGGCCGTCTCGATGACGACGACTACCCCGCCTACACGATGGGCCGGGCCGCCGAGATGCTCGGCACCACCCAGGGATTCCTCCGCGCCATCGGTGAAGCGCGCCTGATCATCCCGCTGCGCTCCGCGGGCGGACACCGCCGTTACTCGCGCTACCAGCTGCGGATCGCCGCTCGCGCCCGGGAACTCGTCGACCAGGGCACTCCGATCGAGGCCGCCTGCCGCATCGTCATCCTCGAAGACCAGCTCGAAGAAGCGCAGCGCATCAACGCCGAATACCGCCGCGCCGCCGGATCAGCGAACCCGACAACCGCCGCCTGAGGCGGCCAGGACGTGCAACCCGCGCAGGACTTCACTGCCTGTCACCATCGCAGGTCGCCAGCGACGCGCAACGTGCTGCGCAGCTTCGCCTTCCACGGCCGCGGAGCTGGAGCGATCGGACGCACGCAGGCTCGCTTCCTCCCTTGTGTGTGAGCAGCTGGGGCGCTTATGGCGGTCGATAGCGGCTGTGAGGGCTAGGTTGATGCAGTCT
>NZ_KQ948528.1 GCF_001514115.1 Streptomyces olivochromogenes | reverse complement strand
GACGCGGGCTATGACACCTCCGGGTGTGCGCCCTCGGTGCCGTTCGAGGTCAAGCTGTCCCTTGAAGGTCTCGTTGATCGATTCGATGACCTGTTGCAGCGGCTTGAACAGGGCTGCGCCAGGCCGTTCCCGTTCACCTTTACGGGCAGGCCGCAGCAACTGGACTCCATGCTCGGACAGTTCGCGTTCGAAACCACGGCCGAAGTAGTTCTTGTCGCCGATGAGAGTCTGTCGGGGGCGCTCTCGCAGAAGCTCGCATTCGGCTGCCAGGAGGTCAAGGAGGGCCGCGCGTTCGTCGGCCTTGGCCCCGGTCAGAGCGAAGGCGATGGGCAGGCCCTGAAGGGTGCAGACCAGGTGCAGGCGCAGGCCCCAGAAGAAGCGGCTGTGGCTGGCGCAGTAGCCGTATTCGGCCCCAACCTGCCAGGTCGGAGCGTTTGACGGTCTCGCGGGAGCGGCCGCATTCCACCGGGGTGGAGTCCACGACCCATACGTCGTCGCTCCACACCGAGGTGGTGGTGGCCAGGATCCGGTTGACGCTTCGCATCAGACCGGCGGCCTTGCGCAGCCGCTTGTTGTAGCCGGGCTGCTAGGGCAGGTAGGGGAAGAGGTGGCGCAGGTGGGCACGGGCATGGCGGAGCCATTTGGCCTCGGAGGTGTAGCCGAGTATGGCCTGCATCGTGGCGAGGGCGACCAGTTCGGCATCGCTCAGGCGGGGCGTAATGCCGACCGACGGGCGACACGGCGCCAGGTCGGGATACTCCTTCAGCATGTCATCGGTCGACGCATAGAGTGCTGTCGCGAGGGTGTCCACGTCGTTCGTCACAAAACGATCTTGGACACCCTCGTTCTCGTCTCCGCAGGCACCCCTTGGACCACACCACCAGGAGGAACCAGTGTCATACCCGCAACTGCTCACCCCCGAGGAGAAGCTCGCCGACGCGAAGAAGCGGTTGAGCCTCCCGCGTATCGTCGTGATCTGCGGCTCCACCCGCTTCATGACCGAGATGAACGAGGCCGATCTGCGGGAGACCAAAGCCGGAAAGATTGTCGTCAAACCGGGCTGTGACATGAAGTCGCCGCACGAACTTTGGTCCGATCCTGTCGAGGCCGAGGCGCTGAAGGTTCGACTCGACGATCTACACCGGGCGAAGATCCGCCTCGCTGATGAGGTGCTCGTAGTCGGCGACTACATCGGAGACAGCACCCGAGCCGAAATCGCCTACGCCCGGTCGCTGGGCAAGCCCGTGCGGTTCACGCACCCCGAAGTCGACCCGGACGCCTGACCGCCCGCTGCCACCTCGACAACCAGGGCCGGCAGCCCGCCGCCTGACCGTCTCTCGGTGGCTTC
>NZ_KQ948527.1 GCF_001514115.1 Streptomyces olivochromogenes | reverse complement strand
ATGCAACGCATCCTCGCGCTGACCGCCGCGATCTGGCACAACGACGCCACCGGACAAACCGTCCTACGCTCACTGATCGCCTACGATCACTGACCCCTTAGAATAGATCATCTAGGGCTTCTCTTATCAATCACGTCGCGCGAGTCAGGGACCCGTAAGATCGGGACGATCGCTGCGTGAGGGGGCGGGATGACGGGGACTTCTCCGGCTTCAGGCGACGTACTTGAGCCGGTCCGGCAGCACTTCCGGGACCCTGCGAATGAAATCGACGTGGGACCTGGCTGGCGGCAGCTGGTGCTTGAGTGCCATGAGGCGGTGGTTGCGGAGTTCCCGGAGTACGAGCACAGGGCCATAAAGCAGAAGCTGGGGTCTTTGGCCTTCCAGGCGCTTCCGCGGCCGTGGAAGCCTGGCGGCAACTGGACGCACCCCGAGTACGCACGCCTCCACGCTGTCACTGATGCCTTCGCTGACCGCAGCGAAGGCATCTGCGAGCGTTGTGGTGCGGATGGCTCACTGCGTGAGGGCCGACGGATCCTCCTAGTGCTGTGTGATCAGTGCGAGACCCTCGTTCCGGGGCACGGTCGTCTCTGACCGGTGGTCGCAGATCATCGCGTGGACCATAGGAAGATGCCTGCAAGATGGAGCCCGGCGAGGTAAATCATGGCGGTCTTCTCGTAGCGGGTCGCGATGCCCCGCCACTGCTTGAGGCGATTGATGCATCGCTCGACGGTGTTCCGCTGCTTGTAAGCGTCTCGGTCAAACACGGGTGGTCTGCCACCGTGGCTGCCGCGTCGCACGCGGTGGGCCCGCTGGTCGGCCGGGATCGGAATCACGGCACGGATCGCGCGTCGTCTCAGATGGGTGCGGATGGCGCGGGAGGAATACGCCTTAGCTGCCAGGACCACCGCCGGCCGTGTGCGGGGCCGTCCACGGCGGCGGGGTACGCGCAGGGCAGCCATGACGCTTTCGAAGGCGGGAGCGTCCCCGGCTTGGCCAGGCGTGAGGACAAAGACCAAAGGTCGGCATCGACCGTCGGCGGCCAGATGGACCTTCGTGGTCAGGCCGCCGCGTGACCGGCCAAGGGCATGATCGTCTGGCTCGCCCACTGCAGCCCCTTTTTGTGGGCGGCTGCGGCATGCTGGTGAGCACGCACGATGGTGGAGTCGACTGCAACGACCCAGTTCAGGTCTTCCTCCGCGTCGGCCTGGGCGAGCAACGCGGTGAAGACGCGCTCCCAGGTACCGTCGATAGCCCAGTTCCGGAACCTCGTGTGTGCGCCCTTCCACGAGCCGTATTGGTCGGGGAGGTGCACCCACTGCGAGCCAGTGTGAAACTTCCATGCGATCGCATCGATCACCTGACGGTGATCACGCCACCACCCTCCCCGCTTCGGCGTCCGGTCCGGCAGCAGCGGCTCAATCCGCGCCCACTGGGCGTCACTCAATGGCACGCCTGACCAACGATCTGATGATCTGAAAGAAACG
>NZ_KQ948526.1 GCF_001514115.1 Streptomyces olivochromogenes | reverse complement strand
TTAGAGGTCGTCTCAACTGGCTTGAAAACTAGGCTGACCGCCGTGAGGGCCATGGTGGAGCAGCTGGTGCCGGACGAGTTGTGGGAGTTGTTCCAGCGGGTGGTTCCGGCAGCACCGGTACGACCGCAAGGCGGAGGGCGACTTCGTTACGGGGACCGACTGGTGTTGGCTGCCATCGTGTTCGTGGCCAAGACCGGTTGTTGCACGTGGCGGCAAGTGCCACCGGGCTTCGGGCCGTCTGGGGCGACCGCGCACCTCCGTTTCACAGAGTGGAGCCGAGCTCGAGTGTGGGGCAAGCTGCACCGCCTGGTCTTGGACGAGCTCGGCGCACGTGGCGGACTGGACTGGTCGCGGTGCGCGATCGACTCAGTGAACATGAGAGCCCTCAAAGGGGGGACCTGACGGGTCCGAATCCCGTAGATCGCGGTAAGAAGGGATCAATGATCCACTTGATCACCGAGCGGACCGGTCTGCCCCTCTCCATCGGGATCTCGGCTGCGAACACCCACGACAGCCAAGGGCTGGAGCCCTTGGTGCGCGGCATCCCACCCATCCGCTCCCGCCGCGGCCCGAGCCGCCGTCGACCGACCAAGCTGCACGGCGACAAGGGCTACGACTTCGACCGGCTACGCACATGGCTCCGCTCCCGCAACATCACGCCGCGCATCGCGCGCCGGGGCATCGAATCCTCCCAGCGCCTTGGTCAGCACCGTTGGACCGTGGAGCGCACCGTGGCATGGCTGTCCGGGTGCCGCCGCCTGCATCGTCGCTACGAGCGCAAGGCCGAACACTTCCTGGCATTCGCTGGCATCGCCGCTGCCCTGATCTGTTATCGCAGGCTGACAGCCTGACCAGTGAGACCTCCGAGCTGGGATGATCCTGCTGCAAAGACGACCCGGCAGCGAGGAGCGCCATGATCGACTACCTGCCCGCAGTCATGGCGATGCTCGGCGAGGCCCAGAACCGCTACGCGGACCCCTCCGCCTGGAACCGCCTCCACGCAGAGCTCGGCATCCGGCTGCCGAACGACTACCAGACCCTCGTGGACGCGTACGCCCCCATCGAGCTCAACTGCCACTTGTCCATGCACCACCCCGCGACCGAACCCTGGAATCTGGGCGACTGGATTCAGGACACGGCCCGTGCCTGGTCCGAGGTTCCCTGGGACGACCTTGACGCGGATGAGGATCCTCGCCTGCTGTTCGGACTCACGGAGTTGAGCTTCGGTACCAGCGACGGACTGTGGCCTATCGCCAGCACCGACCGAGGCGAGACGCTGTTCCTCACGGCTGCGGACGGCACGCTCTCCGGGATCCT
This sequence comes from Streptomyces olivochromogenes, assembly GCF_001514115.1. GTDB lineage: Bacteria > Actinomycetota > Actinomycetes > Streptomycetales > Streptomycetaceae > Streptomyces > Streptomyces olivochromogenes. Next base: position 262 of record NZ_KQ948526.1, on the reverse strand, counting down.
GGTCGAAGACGGGGAAGGCGGCTGGGCGCAGTACGAGATGAGCTTCGCCGAATGGCTCTACCGCTACCTCGTCGGCGAAGACATGGCTGGCCCCAACACCTCAGCCTTCTATCCCGGCCCGGTACAACTGCGCCGACTTCCGATGGCCGCCGGCGAACGGCCAGAGCCCTGGAGCGGGCCGGAGCGCGGCATGTAACCCTGCCTACCACAACAGTCACGGACACCCCCACGTCGCCTGGAGAGCCAAACGAGACGACCACTT
>NZ_KQ948525.1 GCF_001514115.1 Streptomyces olivochromogenes | reverse complement strand
TCTGGTTGGGGGTGTTGTTCGGGGTTGTTTCGGGTGTGGTGTGGAGGACTTCGCGGGCTTGTTCGGCGGCGCGGATGATGCTTTCGCTGATGAAGTCGAGGAAGCGGGCGATGTTCTCCAGGCGGGTGGCGGCGGGGGTGTGGGGGCCGAGGACGGTGACGCCTTGGCGTGCGGTGGTGACGAGTTGGTCGTTGGCTCGGGCGCTGGCGATCGTTGCCTGGTAGAAGAGTTCGTCGTCGACGAGGTAGCGGTCGCGGCGGCGTTCGTCGCGTTCGCGGCGGACGAGGCTCTGGCTTTCCAGGAAGGTGATGGCTTTGGAGATGGATGCCGGGCTGACCTGGAGGTGCTGGGCGAGCTGGGATGCGGTGAGGTTGCCCGTGTCGGTGGTGAACAGGCAGGTGAGTACCCGGGCGGGCATTTTGGTGATGCCCGAGGCCATGAGGACGGTGGTGAGGGTCTCCTCGTATGCGGCGACGGCCTCGGCGTTGCGTCCGTGTGGCTGGGGGGCGGATGCGGGTCCGTGGGGGGTGGCGGGTCTGCGCCGGTGGGCGCGGTGTTCGGTGGCGCGGTGGGCCAGGTCGGCGCGGTAGGTGGTGGGGCCGCCGTTGCGCATCACCTCGCGTGTGATCGTGGAGGTGGGGCGGTCGAGGCGGCGGGCGATCTCGGCGTAGGGGAGGCTGTCGGCCAGTCCCAGCGCGATCTGCTGGCGTTCCTGCTGGGTGAGCCTGCCTCCGGGCATCGCACTCTCCTTGCCGGTGGTTCTTCGTGGCGGTTCCTGGTTTCCCCACTGTAGCGTTCACGTCTCGCTCATTGCAATGACCGGGATAGCTGTCGTTGCGTTGCTCTCAAGCCTGTTGCAACACTTTCCCGGCATCTACCTGCACTGATGCTGGTTTGGTGCAACGTGCTTGTTGTCTGGTTCTGGAAAGCAACGTAGCGTTTCCGGTGTCAGAAACAACGAGCGAGCACGGGAGAGCATGATGCAGAAGTTCGACACCCCCGCCCCGATCTCCGCCGTCCTGGACATCCCCGCCGGACGCATCCAGGTCATCGCCGCGGACCGCGCCGACACCACCGTCGAGGTCCTGCCCGCCGACCCCTCCAAGAGCCGCGACACCAAGGCCGCCGAACAGACAGCAATCGCCTACGCCGACGGCGTCCTGCGGATCACGACCCCGGCCCCCCACGGCCGGCTCTTGGGCCCCTCGGGATCCCTGGAGGTCACCGTCCAGCTGCCCGCCGGCTCCCGCATCGAGGCCAAGGCCGCCGGCGCCGAGCTCCGCGGCGTCGGACGCCTCGGCGACATCGCCTTCGACGGCGCGTACCGCCAGATCAAGATCGACGAGGCCGCGGGTGTCCGCCTCACCGCGACCGACGGCGACGTCGAGGTCGGCCGGCTGGGCGGCTCCGCGGAGATCAGCACCGCACGGGGCGACATCCGGATCACCGAGGCCGTACGCGGCACGGTCGAGCTCCGCACCCAGTCCGGCGACATCTCGGTCGGCGCCGCCGCCGGCGTCTCCGCCACCCTGGACGCCGGCACCGGCCACGGCCGCGTCAGCAACACCCTCAAGAACGACGGCACCCCCGCACTCGACATCCGCGCCA
>NZ_KQ948524.1 GCF_001514115.1 Streptomyces olivochromogenes | reverse complement strand
AAGACGCCATCCGCTTTCCGAACGTGATCGTTTAGTTCGGGTGGGTGGGCATGAACTCCCTTTCGTGGCGGGAGAGATGGGCGTGGTTCGTCCGCTCGTCTCGCTCGTGGAGGTGGCTGGTGCCGTCGGTGCTCGGTTTGCTGGAGGCCCGGGAGAAGAAGGTCCGGGAAGAGATCGCGGGGCTGCGGGAGGAGGCCGAGCGGGTGCAGGCCGCGCTCGGCGACGCCGAACGCGCGCTTCAGCGGCTGGTGGATGCCCGGGTGACAGTGGCCGAGGTGCTGGCCGGGCCGCCTTCCGTGGTCACGGAGCCCGCGGGAAGCGCGGTGGCGGGTTCGACGGTGCCCCGGCGGGAGACGGGCATGGCGGCGCAGACCCTCGCGCCGGATTACCAGCGGATCTTGTCGGTCCTGGAGTCCGAAGCGGGCCGGGAGGGCATGCGCTGTCAGCAGCTGGCCGCGGCCCTGGGGCTTGAAGCGGTCCCGGCGAAGGTGGAGGGGCTGCGGTCGAAGGCGAAACGTCTGGTGGAGCGGGGATGGGCCCTGCAGATGCGGCCGGGAGTGTTCACCGCGCTCGTGATGCCGACCGTCTGAATGCTGCGGGGCGGCGTCCGGCCAGGCGGCTGCTCATGAGCATGGTCATCGACCACAGCACCATGGCTTCGTGCATGGCGGGCAGGGTCTCGTAGTCGCGCACCAGGCGACGCGAGCGCATCAGCCAGCTCAGCGTTCTTTCCACCACCCACCTGCGCGGCAGCACCACGAACCCCGTCGTGTCATCGGTGCGCCGGACGATGTCCAGGGTGAGTTGGAGCTTGTCCTGGGCCCAGTCGACGAGCCGGCCGGCATAGCCGCCGTCCGCCCACACCAGGCGGGTGGAGAAGTATTGCCCTCGCAGCCACTCCAGCAGCCCGACGGCGGCGTCGCGGTCCTGGACGCTTGCCGGGGTCACCGCGACGGCCAGGACCAGGCCGAGGCAGTCCACCACCAGGTGCCTCTTGCGGCCGCCGACCTTCTTCCCGCCGTCCCAGCCGGACGTCGGGCGCGGGATGTTCGTCGCTGCCCGCACCGACTGCGAGTCCACGATGGCGGCCGTCGGGTCCGGCAAGCGGCCCTCCTTCCGGCGGACGCGGTCGCGCAGCCGGTCGTGGAGCTCGGCGAGCAGACCCGTCACCTGCCAGCGGCGGGCGAAGGCATGCACGCGCCGATACGGCGGGAAGTCCGCGGGCAGGTTGGCCCACTTCACGCCGTTGTCCACGACATAGCGCACCGCGTCGAGCATCACACGGTGGCAATAGCCCTCCGGCCGCCCGCCCCGCCCCTCCAGCCAGGCCGGAATGGGCAGCAACGGCCGGACGACCCGCCACTCCGCCTCCGTCATGTCGGAGACATAACTCGGGGTGCGCTCCGGCCCGTCCGCCGCGTTGCCGAACCTGTGCGCGAGGCAGTCACACGACGGTGGAAGCGAGTTGGACTCCACACACGCGGACGCGACAGACTGCGACAACAGGGCCTCCTGGTACTCGGTTGGGATCGCACCCCCGAACTACCAAGAGGCCCTGCTGCCATGCGCCGGCCCTCACGCGATCACCCGATCAGGAACCCTGTTCGACCAAGCCATCCCCCTGATCGATAAGCGGATGGCGTCTCAA
>NZ_KQ948523.1 GCF_001514115.1 Streptomyces olivochromogenes | reverse complement strand
TGATCGTTTGATTTTTGCTGGTCAGGCATGGTTTCGCTCGGGGTGAGGGAGGGATGCGGCGTCTTGTGTCCGCTTCGTGGTCGAGGGGTGCGCGGTGGCGTCGGTGCTGAGAATGCTGGAGGAGCGGGAGGCGGCTGCCCGTGTGCGGGTGGAGGGTCTGCGGGAGGAAGCCGCACGGCTGGCCGGGGTGTTGGAGGCCGCGGAGATCGAGCTGGACCGGCGGGTGATCGCGCGGGAGGAGCTGGTCGAGGCGTTGACCGCCTCTGCGGCCGAGACGATTGCCGTGACCGAGTCCCTGCCCGAGGCCGGGGCCGAGCAGGAATCAGCGCCCTCGCTCGCACCGGTGCCGGGCTCGACGGTGCCTTTCTGGCGGGACGGGCTGCCGGTGACGGTGCTGGCGCCGGACTACCAGCGGATTCTGGGTGTGGTGGAGGAGCGGTCCCCGGCGGGCCAAGGACCGCTGAAGGCCAGGGAGATCGCGGTTCAGCTGGGCCTTCAGGCGACGCCGGCGAAGGTCGAGGGGGTGCGCTCGAAGGCCAGGCGTCTGGCAGAGCGCGGGTGGCTTCTGCAGGAGACGTCGGGGACATTCAGCACCGGTCGGCGGCCCGTGGCCGTGCCAGACGCCGGCTCATCCGCGTGACCATCGACCACCGGATCATCGCCTCGCTGGAAGCGGGCAGGGTCTCGTAATCCCGGGCCAGACGGCGGGAGTTGAGAAGCCACGCAAATGTGCGTTCCACCACCCACCGCCTCGGGAGCACCACGAATCCCTCCATGTCATCGGTGCGTTTGACGATTTCCAAGGTGAGGGCGAGTTTCTGTCGGCACCAGTCGACGATGGAGCCGGTGTAGCCGCCGTCGGCCCAGACGAGGGTGATGTCGCGGTGCAGGGCGCGCAGCCGGGCCAGCAGGCCCGCGGCGGCGTCCCGGTCGCCGATGTTCGCGGCGGTGACCGCGACGACCAGGAGCAGACCGAGTGTGTCGGTCACGATGTGCCGCTTGCGGCCCGGCACCTTCTTCCCACCGTCGTAGCCGCGTGAGGCGGCCCGCACCGAAGCCGCTGCCCGCACCGACTGCGCGTCGATGACCCCCGCCGTGGGCTCGGCCTCACGGCCTTCGTGTTCACGGACCTTCCCGCGCAGGCGGTCGTGGAACTCGGTGATCAGCCCGTGCTTGCGCCAGCGACGGAAGAAGGCGTAGACCCGGCCCCAATCGGGGAAGTCCGCGGGCATCGCCCGCCACGAGATCCCGCCTGCTACCAGGTAACGGATCGCGTCCAGCATCTGGCGGTGGCAGTAGCCCTCGGGCTGCCCGCCCCGCCCCTGGAGCCAGGCCGGCACCGGCAGCAACGGCCGGATGGCCGCCCACTCCGCGTCCGTCATGTCCGACGGATACCGGCGCACCCGATCGGGATGATCGGCCGCGTTGCCGTACATGTGCGCGAGGCAATCACACGATGGAGCAACCGAGTTGAAGCGGGCGGGCATGGGCGCGTACAACAACGACAACAGGGCCTCCGGGAACCGCTCGGAATGGGGTCGCACCCCCGAGCTACCAGGAGGCCCTGTCCTCATGCGCGTACCGCCGGAAGATCACCCGACCAGGAACTCCGTTCGATCTGCACGTTCCAAGATCGGTTGAGATACGGC
>NZ_KQ948522.1 GCF_001514115.1 Streptomyces olivochromogenes | reverse complement strand
ACCTCTCCTAGGAGTTCGCGATGGCCGATCTGGCCTTCGTCGTCACCACGATCGCGGTGTTCGCGCTGGTGGCCCTCGTCGCCAAGGGGGTGACGAAGCTGTGACCGCCGAGAACATTGTCGGCCTGGTCGTGGCCGTCGCCCTGCTGGGCTATCTCGTCCTCGCCCTGATCTTCCCGGAGAGGTTCTGAGAGCGTGATGAGTCCCGTTCTTGCCGGCGTGCTCCAGCTGCTCGCGCTCATAGCGGCGCTGGCCCTCGCCTACGTTCCCCTTGGCGACTACATGGCCAAGGTCTACTCCTCCGACAGGCACTGGCGTGTGGAGAAGTGGATCTACAAGGGTATCGGTGCCAATCCGGACACGGAGATGCGCTGGCCCGCGTATCTGCGCGGCGTCCTCGCCTTCTCCGCGGTCGGTGTCCTCTTCCTCTATCTGCTGCAGCGTCTGCAGGGTCATCTGCCCGGCTCGCTCGGCTTTGCCGCGATCGACCCGGACCAGGCGTTCAACACGGCCGCGTCGTTCGTGTCGAACACCAACTGGCAGTCGTACTACGGCGAGCAGGCGATGGGCCATGTGGTGCAGACCGGTGGTCTGGCGGTGCAGAACTTCGTCTCGGCGGCGGTCGGTATCGCGGTGGCCGTGGCGCTCGTACGCGGCTTCTCGCGCTCCCGCAGTGGTGAGCTGGGCAACTTCTGGGCCGACCTGGTGCGCGGCACGGTCCGTATCCTGCTGCCGCTGTCCGTCGTCGCCGCGATCGTGCTGGTCGCCTGCGGCGCCATCCAGAACTTCTCCGGGATCCACTCGGTGGGCCAGTTCATGGGCGGCTCGCAGCAGTGGAACGGCGGCGCGGTCGCCTCGCAGGAGGCCATCAAGGAGATCGGCACCAACGGTGGCGGTTACTTCAACGCGAACTCCGCGCACCCCTTCGAGAACCCCACCCCGTTCTCGAACCTGTTCGAGATCTTCCTGCTGCTGGTCATCCCGTTCGCGCTGACCCGCACCTTCGGCCGGATGGTCGGCAGCCTGAAGCAGGGTTACGCGATCCTGGCGACGATGGCCACGATCTGGCTGGGTTTCATCGCGCTGATGATGTGGACCGAGTTCGCCCACCACGGTCCGGCGTTCCAGATCGCGGGCGGGGCGATGGAGGGCAAGGAGACCCGTATCGGTGTCGGCGGATCGTCGATCTTCGCGGTGTCGACGACGCTGACCTCGACGGGTGCGGTGGACTCCTTCCATTCCTCGTTCACGGGTCTGGGCGGTGGTATCACCATCCTGGGTATGCAGCTGGGTGAGATCGCTCCCGGTGGTACCGGTTCCGGTCTCTACGGCATGCTGATCATGGCGGTCATCGCGGTGTTCATCGCCGGTCTGATGGTCGGGCGGACCCCGGAGTATCTGGGCAAGAAGATCGGCACGCGTGAGATCAAGTTCGCGGCCTGCTACATCCTCATCACGCCGGCGCTGGTGCTGGTCTTCACGGCCGCGGCGATGGCGCTGCCCACTCCGGGCCACTCGATGACCAACAGCGGGGCGCATGGCTTCTCCGAGATCCTGTACGCCTACACCTCGGGTGCCAACAACAACGGTTCGGCGTTCGCGGGTCTGAACGCGGACACGCAGTGGTTCAACAGCACGCTCGGTATCGCGATGCTGCTGGGCCGGTTCCTGCCGATGGTGTTCGTGCTGGCGCTGGCGGGTTCGCTGGCCGAGCAGAGGCCGGTCCCGGCGACCGCGGGCACCCTGCGCACGGAGAAGCCGCTGTTCACGGGTCTGCTGGTGGGCGCGATTCTGATCATCACCGGTCTGACCTACTTCCCGGCGCTCGCGCTGGGTCCGCTGGCCGAGGGGCTGGCGTCATGAG
>NZ_KQ948521.1 GCF_001514115.1 Streptomyces olivochromogenes | reverse complement strand
CGGCCGGGGTTGGTGACCAGGATCTCCAGCAGGTGCCATTCGGTGGGGGTGAGGCGGACGTCGTGCCCGGCGCGGGTGGCCTTCTTGGCGAGGAGGTCGATGGTGAAGGCGTCGGTCGTGACGCGTGTCGTCTCGGGGGCCGCCGGGACGTCGTCCCGGCGGCGGACCGCGGCGCGCAGGCGGGCGAGGAGTTCGTCCATGCTGAAGGGTTTGGTGATGTAGTCGTCGGCGCCCGCGTCCAGGGCGGCGACTTTCTCGTCGGAGGCGCGGCGGGCGGACAGGACGAGGATGGGGACGCGGGTCCAGCCGCGCAGGGCCCTGATGACGTCGGTGCCGTCCATGTCGGGCAGGCCGAGGTCGAGCAGGACCACGTCGGGCTGGCGGGCGGCGGCGATGCGCAGGGCGGTGGTGCCGTCGGGGGCGTAGTCGACTCCGTATCTGCGGGCCTGCAGGTTGATCACGAGGGCCCGGACGAGCTGAGGGTCGTCCTCCACCACCAGTACCCGGGTCATCGGGGTGCGCCTTTCCTGTCGTACGGCGGGCCGGATCCGTAGGGAACCGGTCGTGTGGCTGCGGGAGCCGGCGGCTCGGGATGTGCTCCCCGGCCGCCGACTCCCGCGTGTGGTGCCTTGAGCCCGTCAGCTCTTCGCGACGAGTGCCTTGAGCGCGATGTTGAGTTCGAGGACGTTGACGCGGGGCTCGCCCATGAAGCCGAGGGTGCGGCCGTCGGTGTGCTCGTCGACCAGCTTCTGCACCTGGGCTGCGGGCAGGCCGTTCTTCTCCGCGATCCGGTGGACCTGGAGGTCGGCGTACTGCGGGGAGATGTCCGGGTCCAGGCCCGAGCCGGAGGAGGTGACCGCGTCGGCGGGCAC
>NZ_KQ948520.1 GCF_001514115.1 Streptomyces olivochromogenes | reverse complement strand
GATCAGCCGATTCCGGGGATGAGGGAGATGAGCAGGTCGATGATCTTGATGCCGATGAAGGGGGCGATCAGGCCGCCGATGCCGTAGATCCCGAGGTTGCGCCGCAGCATCTTGTCCGCGCTCACCGGCCGGTACTGCACACCCCGCAGGGCGAGCGGGACCAGCGCGATGATGATCAGCGCGTTGAAGATGACCGCGGACAGGATCGCCGAGTCGGGCGAGGACAGGTGCATGATGTTCAGCTTGTCCAAGCCCGGGTAGACCGCCGCGAACAGCGCCGGGATGATCGCGAAGTACTTCGCCACATCGTTGGCGATCGAGAACGTCGTCAGCGCACCCCGGGTGATCAGGAGCTGCTTGCCGATCTCGACGATCTCGATCAGCTTGGTCGGGTTGGAGTCGAGGTCGACCATGTTGCCGGCCTCCTTCGCGGCCGACGTGCCCGTGTTCATCGCCACGCCGACATCCGCCTGCGCGAGGGCCGGGGCGTCGTTGGTGCCGTCACCGGTCATCGCGACGAGCTTGCCGCCCGCCTGCTCCCGCTTGATCAGCGCCATCTTGTCCTCGGGAGTCGCCTCCGCGAGGAAGTCGTCGACGCCGGCCTCGTCCGCGATCGCCTTGGCCGTCAGCGGGTTGTCACCCGTGATCATGATGGTCTTGATACCCATCCGGCGCAGCTCGTCGAACCGCTCCCGCATGCCCTCCTTGACAACATCCTTCAGGTGGATCACCCCGAGGATGCGCGCGCCGTCAGTGTCCTCGACGGCGACCAGCAGGGGGGTGCCGCCGGCTTCGGAGATGCGGTTGGCGAGGGTGTCGGCGTCCTTGGAGACGGTGCCGCCCTGTTCCTGGACCCAGGTGATGACCGAACCGGCCGCGCCCTTGCGGATCCTGCGCCCGTCGACGTCCACACCCGACATCCGGGTCTGGGCGGTGAAGGCGATCCACTCGGCCCCCGCGAGTTCGCCCTGGTGGCGCTCGCGCAGCCCGTACTTCTCCTTCGCCAGCACGACGATGGAACGGCCCTCCGGCGTCTCATCGGCCAGCGA
>NZ_KQ948519.1 GCF_001514115.1 Streptomyces olivochromogenes | reverse complement strand
GATACACCTAGTACTCCAGTGCGACTTCGTGATCTAGTGTGATGCGCCAGAAATCCTGAGGGTTAGTTACTACCCTGTTGGTATGTCGCATCCGGGGCCTTCTGCTGTGGAGATCACGCTGTCCGAGGCCGAGCGTGCCGAGTTGGTGCGCCGGACGGAATTGCCGCGCCGGCGCTCGGCGGAGAAGGCCCTCATCATCCTGGCGTGCGCTGACGGTATGTCAAACGCGGCTGTGGCGCGGGTCGTCGGTGTTCAAGCCAAGACGGTGGGCAAGTGGCGGCGTGCTTTCGCCGCGGAGCGGATGGCCGGGCTTGAGGACGCCGGCTGGATCGGCCGGCCGAAGGCCGACCTGGTCCTGGACGATGCTGAGCGGAGGCAGTTGACGCAGTGGGCACGGCAGGCGAAGACCGCCCAGTTCCTCGCATTGCGCGCCAAGATCGTGCTGCGCTGCGCAGAGGGTGGTACGAACCAGCAGGCCGCGGCCGACCTCGGCATCGACAGGTCGACCGTGGACCGCTGGCGGGCCCGGTTCATCGCGAAACGCCTCGACGGTCTTCACGACGAGCCCCGCTCGGGCCGCCCGCCCTCGATCCTCCTCGACCGGGTCGAGGAGGTCATCGTGGCCACCCTGGAGTCCACGCCGGGCCAGGACACGCACTGGTCACGGGCTTCGATGGCCCAGCGCACCGGCCTGTCGAAGTCGACCATCGGCCGGATCTGGAAGAAGTTCGACCTCAAGCCCCACCTGCAGGACTCCTTCAAACTCTCCACCGACCCGCAGTTCGTCGCCAAGGTCGTTGATGTAGTCGGCCTGTACCACCACCCGCCCGAGAAGGCGGTCGTGCTCTGCGTGGACGAGAAGTCCCAGATCCAGGCGCTGGACCGCTCACAGCCGGTCCTGCCGATGATGCCGGGCATGCCCGAACGCCGTACCCACGACTACCTGCGGCACGGCATCACCAGTCTGTTCGCCGCCTTCAACATCACTGACGGCACCGTCATATCCCAGCTCCACCGCCGCCACCGTGCGATTGAGTTCAAGAAGTTCCTGGTCCGGATCGACAAGGCGGTGCCCGTCGGGCTCGACGTCCACCTCGTCTGCGACAACTACGCCACCCACAACACCGCCGAGATCAGGACGTGGCTGGGCAGACACCCGCGCTTTCACGTCCACTTCACCCCCACCGGCTCTTCCTGGATGAACCAGGTCGAGCGGTGGTTCGGTCTGCTGACCGACAAGCTCATCCGCCGCGGCGTCCACAGGTCCGTGCAGGCCCTGGAGGACGACATCACCGCATGGATCGACACCTGGAACGAGAACCCGCGGCCCTTCACCTGGACCAAGACCGCCGACGAGATTCTCAACTCCCTCGCCGACTACCTCACCAAGGTTGGAACCGACCGCCAGAAGACAGAGCAGAACTAACCCTCAGGATTTCTGGCGCATCACACTAGTGCCGTGCCAAGCAACGTTCGCCCTGTTGTGATGTGACGCGCTGCCCAGATCCTGTTCCGGATGGGGTTGAGCCATCAGGCTGTGCGGGTGGCAGAACGAGTACGTGTTCGTGAGATCGATAATGAAGAGGGACGGCGGTTGCTGCGGATCATCCGCCGGGGCACGGGGTCGGTAGTGACCTGGCGGCGGGCCCAGGTGGTGCTGCTGTCCGCGCAGGGCATGGCGGTGGCGAAGATTGCCGAGGTGGCGTTCACCAGTGACGACCGGGTCCGGGACGTGATCCACAACTTCAACACTGACGGCTTCGGCTCCCTGTACCCGAAGTACAAAGGCGGACGGCCGAAGACCTTCACGCTGCCCGAGCGCCGGGAGATCAAGAAGATCGCCAAGTCCAGGCCGGTCGAGCATGGCCTGCCCTTCTCAACCTGGAGCCTGACCAAACTGGCGGACTTCCTGGTCGCCGAGGGGGTGGTCGACGACATCAGCCACGAGGGCCTGCGTATCCTGCTCCGCGAGGAAGGC
>NZ_KQ948518.1 GCF_001514115.1 Streptomyces olivochromogenes | reverse complement strand
GTTCGTTGACCAAATGGTCGTCCGAACAGCCGTCGTTCGGCGGCTCGAAGTCGCCCAACCTGATTACCCGCTGCCACCCGTCGCCGACCCACGCCTCAATGTGTAAGAGCTGCATGGCGACAAGGTCCCACGGCGTGGGTGCCCCCGGCGGCGACTCCGCCAGTTGTCAGCCGGTCTACTCCCCCGACTCGATCTCCTTGGGCTGCGGGTCGGGAAGCAGCCTGTTGACCATGGTCTCGGGCTGCGCCTCCACGCCCAGCGCCTTCAACGCGGCGGTCGAGTTGAGACGGTCCCTCTCTTGTGGGTCTTCGACACGATCAATGAAGGTCATCGCCACTTCGAGATTGTGATCGTTGTCGATCTTCTTCTCGTTGCTCTCAGCCGCCTTGGCCAGGTTCGCCGTCGTCCGCTTCCAGTGGAGCGCCAGCGCACCGCCGCCGCTCGTCAGCAACCCACCTGTCAAGCTCGTCACAATCGGTACGTAACTGCGGTCGGGTTTTCCGGCGTGCACCAGCGCCAGCGCTGCCCCTGTCAGGACGATCAACGCGCCGCCCGACATGAATGCCATGCTCAGGCCGAAGGTCCACTCGGACTGCTTCAGCGTGTGATTCAGGAAGTCGAAGTGGAAGTCTTGCCGCTTCTCGGCAAGATCCTTGGGCTGAGCAATGAAGACAGTCTGGATGTTGTCGACCCGTTCGACCCTCTGCTCAACCCGGGGTTGACGGATGATTCGCCACAGGCTCGTGGCTGCGACCTTTCCCAGCTCCCGAGCCACCTGCGTCCCGATGATGACCGCGATCTCGGAGGCGATCCCGCCACTCAGGGGGTTAAGGACGTTCCCCGCGTTTACCTTCCCTGCCATTACTCCCGGCCCCGTTCGCGTCAAGTGACACTGCGTCAACGCACATCAGGTTAGCGTCAGGAGCCGACAGCACTGGCCGATTTTCGGACCGGTCGGCGTTAGTCGGCCTACTTCGAGTCGGCGACGAACGTGCCCAAGCCCAGCTCGGTGCGCACCTCGCCCGTGTCGCGCAGGTGCGCCAGGGCCTTCTGCGCCGTCGACGCGGCGATGCCGAACGCGGCGCTCAGCTCGACGATGCCCGGCTCCCGACTGCCGGGCGGATAGGTGGCGCTGACCTGACCAGCCATCAGCCTCTCCCCCAACTCGACTGGGGAGGGGCTCAGTTGTTTTTGCCTTGCGGTACTATCGGTAGCAGAGGGTGAACCAGCCCCGCGCACCTGTGCGCCCCGGTGAAACGGGAGGGCAGGACAACGTCAGCCTAAGTGACTGGGCACGGTGCTATTCGCAGCCGCCGCGCCGACGATGTCAGTCAAGATCCCGGGCTGATGGGTAGGGCACGACCGCACGACCGCACGACCCGGGCCAGGAACATCGGCCCACCCGAGAACATTTGCGCGCCGCATCCCGCGCGGGTGTCTCGGTCCCGACCGAAAGGGACGGATCGAGGCTGCCTGCGCACCCGATTCCGACCCATGACAGGGAAGGTAAGGATCGGTGGACGGCACCGCCATCATCGTCATTCTCGCCATCGCTGGCGTGGCTTCCGTGCTGCTCTTTGCACTCAAGGGGCTGCTGGACCAGGTACCCGATGTGATCGAGTCAGCCAGCAAAGCCCGCGACGCCTGGACCAGCTTCCGGAGGGCCGACACCCTGCCCCCGGCGCTCCCGGCAGACGAGCCACGGGAGCCGCCCGCTGCCGCATAGGCCGTTGCGGGGTCTCCGTCGGTCTCCCTGGACACAGAAGACTGCCCGGGTGTCGGTGCCCGGAGCGGTCTTCTGTGCGGGGGGAGGGCCGTCCGTGGGCTCAGGCGGCGATGGCCACCCGGAACCGGATCGGAGCCAGAGCGGCACCCCCCGGAAAGAGGTGTGGGCCGAACAGGGCACAGCACATCAACCCTCCACACAACAGAGCCCGCCCGGTTGCCCCGCGGGGCTACGTCGTCCGTCAATGGCTGCGATCGCAAATTCGGCGTCCCCGAGAACAGCGCTGGAAGACAAACTGCATGACGAGCCGAACGCGTCACGCGTGCACGCGCAGTCAACTTCACGGTGATGCCTCACCGGAGCGCTCCGGTGAGGCTGCGTCTCATGGCTCCGGGCAAAGGCCCACGAGGATGCTCCCCGGCGGAGCCTCGGTCTATCACCGGCTCTGTCACACGCCTGTCACCAACTACGCCGACGCCACCGGACCGCGACGCCCCGACCTGCTACAA
>NZ_KQ948517.1:1581-2983 GCF_001514115.1 Streptomyces olivochromogenes | reverse complement strand
ATCTTCGAGAACGTGTATGCCGACGGGCACGCGCTCGTCGACGAGGAGCGGGCCCAGTTCGCCGCCTACCAGGCGTCGTTCGCGGATGAAGGGGAGGGCAAGTAGCGATGGCTGTGGAAAAGATGGCGTTGGCCAAGGCGATCAACGAGTCGCTGCGCACGGCCCTCGACGCCGACCCCAAGGTCCTGATCATGGGTGAGGACGTCGGCAAGCTCGGCGGTGTCTTCCGGGTCACCGACGGGCTCCAGAAGGACTTCGGCGAGGACCGGGTCATCGACACCCCGCTCGCGGAGTCGGGCATCGTCGGCACGGCGATCGGTCTCGCGCTGCGGGGCTACCGGCCGGTGGTGGAGATCCAGTTCGACGGTTTCGTCTTCCCGGCGTACGACCAGATCGTCACGCAGCTCGCGAAGATGCACGCGCGGGCGCTCGGCAAGATCAAGCTTCCCGTCGTGATCCGGATTCCGTACGGCGGTGGCATCGGCGCGGTCGAGCACCACTCGGAGTCCCCCGAGGCGCTGTTCGCGCACGTGGCGGGCCTGAAGGTGGTCTCCCCGTCGAACGCCTCGGACGCCTACTGGATGATGCAGCAGGCCATCCAGAGCGACGACCCGGTGATCTTCTTCGAGCCGAAGCGGCGCTACTGGGACAAGGGCGAGGTCACCACCGACGCGATCCCCGGACCGCTGCACAAGGCGGTCGTGGCACGCGGAGGCAGCGATCTGACGCTGGCCGCCTACGGCCCGATGGTGAAGGTCTGCCTGGAGGCGGCCGCGGCCGCCCAGGAGGAGGGCAAGTCGATCGAGGTCCTGGACCTGCGCTCGATGTCCCCGATCGACTTCGACTCCGTCCAGGCCTCGGTGGAGAAGACCCGCCGCCTGGTCGTGGTGCACGAGGCCCCGGTCTTCCTCGGTACGGGCGCGGAGATCGCCGCCCGCATCACGGAGCGGTGCTTCTACCACCTGGAGGCACCCGTCCTGCGGGTGGGCGGCTATCACGCCCCCTATCCGCCGGCGCGCCTGGAGGAGGAGTACCTTCCGGGCCTGGACCGGGTGCTCGACGCCGTCGACCGCTCACTGGCGTACTGAGGAGAGGGTCGTGACGACGATGACTGAGAACGCGTCGGGGCTCCGCGAGTTCAAGATGCCCGACGTGGGCGAGGGGCTCACCGAGGCGGAGATCCTCAAGTGGTACGTCCAGCCCGGTGACACGGTCACCGACGGCCAGGTCGTCTGCGAGGTCGAGACCGCCAAGGCCGCCGTGGAACTGCCCATCCCCTACGACGGCGTGGTGCGCGAACTCCACTTCCCCGAGGGCACCACGGTGGACGTGGGCCAGGTGATCATCGCGGTCGACGTGACCGGCGGACCGGCACCCACCGGACAGGCCCCCGTCGCCGTGG
>NZ_KQ948517.1:0-913 GCF_001514115.1 Streptomyces olivochromogenes | reverse complement strand
AAGCCCCCGGTCCGCAAGCTGGCCAAGGACCTCGGCGTCGACCTGGCCACGATCACGCCGTCGGGCCCGGACGGCATCATCACGCGCGAGGACGTGCACGCGGCGGCCGCACCGGCTCCGGCCCCCGAGCAGCCGTCGGTGACGGCGGTGACGGCGTCGCCGGTTCCCGCCCAGGCCCAGGCTCCCGCTCCGGTCGTCACCTACGACACGGCGCGTGAGACCCGTATCCCGGTCAAGGGGGTCCGCAAGGCCACCGCCACCGCGATGATCGGCTCGGCGTTCACCGCGCCGCACGTCACCGAGTTCGTGACGGTCGACGTGACGCGCACGATGAAGCTCGTCGAGGAGCTCAAGCAGGACAAGGAGATGCAGGGCCTGCGGGTCAACCCGCTCCTGCTCATCGCCAAGGCCCTGCTGGTCGCCATCAAGCGCAACCCGGACGTCAACGCCTCCTGGGACGAGACCGCCCAGGAGATCGTGCTCAAGCACTACGTGAACCTGGGCATCGCCGCCGCCACCCCGCGCGGTCTGATCGTCCCGAACATCAAGGACGCCCACACCAAGACACTCCCCCAACTCGCCGGGTCCCTGGGCGAGCTGGTGTCCACGGCCCGCGAGGGCAAGACCTCACCCGCCGCGATGCAGGGCGGCACGGTCACGATCACGAACGTCGGCGTCTTCGGCGTCGACACCGGCACGCCGATCCTCAACCCCGGCGAGTCCGCGATCCTCGCGATCGGCGCGATCAAACTCCAGCCCTGGGTCCACAAGGGCAAGGTCAAACCCCGCCAGGTGACGACGCTCGCGCTGAGCTTCGACCACCGCCTGGTCGACGGCGAACTCGGCTCCAAAGTCCTGGCCGACCTGGCGGCGATCCTGGAACAGCCCAAACGGCTGATCACCTGGGCGTGAG
>NZ_KQ948516.1:2307-3298 GCF_001514115.1 Streptomyces olivochromogenes | reverse complement strand
GGGTGAGCGGGGGCTTCTTCCGGTGGAGTGGGGGCTGGTGCGGCCTGGTGGTATGCCGCTGTGGCGGGGGCTGGTGGTAGGTCCCGGTGGCGGGGTGTGTCTGGCGGGGTGTGGCGGGGCGGGCTGGTGTCCGGGGGCGGGGGCTGGCGGGTTCGTCTGTGTGTGTTTCTGTGCTGGGGCGGGGGCCTGGCCGGGTGTGTGGTTCGGGGGCGGGTGGGCGGGCTGGGGGGTGGATGAGGGGTTGGGGCGGGGCACGGACCAGGAAACATACCGCGCATGCGGTTTGGTAGGGTGTGGTGGTGGTCCGGGTGTGCCCGGGTGTGTGTGGGTGGTGGTCGTGGTGGGTGGGGAGGTGGGTGGGGTGGTCAGGCAGGTGCGGGCGGTGCGGACGCGTCGGGCTTTGGTGCGTGCGGCGGCTGAGGTGTTTGCGGAGGATGGGTATGCGCTTGCTTCGCTGCCGGTGATCAGCAGGCGGGCGGGTGTGAGTACCGGGGCGCTGCATTTTCATTTCCCGAGCAAGGATCTTCTGGCGCGTGAGGTGGAGGCGGTGGCGACGGTGTCGGTGCAGCGGCTGGTGGTGCGGGAGGGTGCGGGGGGCGGCGGGCTGCAGTTGCTGGTGGATGTGAGTGGTGATCTGGTGGCGGCTCTGGCGGTGGATCCGGTGCTGCGGGCCGGGTTCGAGCTGGGTGGTGATCCTTCGCGCAAGAGTGCGGAGGGGCCCGGGCGGTGGTGGGGTGAGTGGGTGTATGCGCTGCTGCGTGAGGCGCAGGGTGCGGGGGAGCTGGCGCGGGGGGTGTCCCCGGAGGCGGCCGCGGTGGCGGTGGTGGCCTCGGTCGCCGGGCTGGGCCGGCTCGCTTCCCGTCACCGTGTGCGTTCCTCGTCTCATCTGGTGGAGCAGTTCTGGGCCCTGCTGCTGCCCGGGCTTGCGGCGCCCTCGCGCCGGCGGCCGGTCCTGCCCGGTCCCCGGTCCGCCGGGACCGGCCGCACCCCC
>NZ_KQ948516.1:1596-2106 GCF_001514115.1 Streptomyces olivochromogenes | reverse complement strand
AGGTAAACAGACCGCATGGTCCGGCAATGGGGAAGTCAAACCGCTGGCGGGGCGGCCGCGGCAACCGGAATTCCGCCCGATTGGTCGGCTTGTGTGCTGGAAGTCTGGTTCTCTCGAGGGGGTCTCGAGCATCGGCGGAGAGAAAACAAGATGACCGGTTTGAGATTGACATACCGTCCATGCTGTTTTTTACTCGGTGTGTCGGGTGGATCCCGGACGGCCGGGTGCGGCTCACCTGCCGCCGGCCCCTCCGGCGGACCAGGGCCCGGCAGCATCCGGGCCCGGCAGTATCCGGGTCCTGCGGTATCGGGGTCCGGCGGTATCCGGTTCCTGCGGTCCGGGGTCTGGCAGTTCGGGCCTGACGGCGTTGAGGTCTGGCGGTCCAGGGTCCAGCGGCGTGGGGGCCCGGCAGTCAGTCCGGGTCTGGCAGTCCGGGTCCTGCGGTCCGGGGTCCGGCGGCGTTGAGGTCTGGCGGTCCAGGGCCTGGCGGCGTCGGGGTCTGGCGGCTTC
>NZ_KQ948516.1:0-1033 GCF_001514115.1 Streptomyces olivochromogenes | reverse complement strand
GCGGGAGGTTCCGGGTCCGGTTCTGGGTCTGGGTCTGGTTCTGGGGTTGGGGTTGGGTCTGGGGTTTTTGGGGGCCTGGGTGTTGGTGGGGTGTGAGGGGTTCGGCAGACCGCAGTGGACGGACAGGGGAGATGGCGTGGATACCGACATACTCGGCACTCTTGCTGTGCGGGAGAAGGGTTTTTCGATTACTCCGACCGCTCCCAAGCCGCGGCAGGTGCTGGCGCTGCTGGTGGTGCAGGCCGATCAGATGGTGCCGGTGGGCATGCTGAGTGAGGAGTTGTGGGGTGGCAGGCCGCCCCGCAGTGCGCGGCCGACGCTGCAGACGTACATTCTGCAGCTGCGGGAGCTGATCACTGCGGCGCTTGAGCCGGATGCGGCTGATGCCCGTACGGCCAAGGATGTGCTGCTGACAGTGCCGGGTGGTTATCTCCTCAAGAGCGGCGGGGGCGGCAGTGATGTGCGGGAGTTCGAGCGGCTGGCCGGGCTGGGTTACCGGGCGATGGACGCGGCGGATTTCCCGGAGGCTGCCCGGCAGTTGCGGGCCGCGCTCGCGTTGTGGTCCGGGCCGCCGCTGGCTGATGTGCATGCCGGGGTGCACCTGGCCACTCAGGTCAAGCGGCTGGAGGAGAGCCGGCTGTGTGCGCTGGACCAGCGTATCGAGGCCGATCTGCGGCTGGGCCGCCACCGTGAGCTGCTGGCCGAGCTGACCGTGCTGGTCAGCCGTTATCCCACCCACGAGAGTCTGTGCGGGCAGTACATGCTGGCCCTGTACCGCTCCGGGCGCCGGGGCGAGGCCCTGGACGCCTACCAGCGGCTGCGTGCCACGCTGGTGCGCAGTCTGGGCCTGGAACCGTCGGCGGCGCTGAGCAAGCTGCAGCGTTCCATCCTGATGGCCCGGCCGGACGGCTCACCCGCCCCCGCCCCCGCCTCTGGTTCCGCCGGGCCGGGCTCCACGGGCAGTGGCCCCGCCGGGACCGGACGCCTCGCCCCGGTCGGCTGACCCCCTGGCCCCGGTCGGCTGACCCCCTGG
>NZ_KQ948515.1 GCF_001514115.1 Streptomyces olivochromogenes | reverse complement strand
GGGACGGGCGCCCCGCCCCGCCATCCACTCCTCGTCCGTCCACACATGGTGCGACCGCGTGACGATCGAGGCGGTCGCCGGAGGCACCTCGGTGCGGCGGGCCATCGGGTCGGCGCGCATCGTGTGCGTACCGTCGGGCCGGGTGATGTCGAACTTGTACGGCGTTCCCTCGCCGATGCCGGGCAGGAACAGCTCCCAGACGCCCGAGGAACCGAGCGACCGCATGGGGTAGGCGGTGCCGTCCCAGTGGCAGAAGTCCCCGCAGACCCTGACCCCCTGGGCGTTGGGTGCCCAGACCGTGAAGCGGGTGCCGGTCACGCCCTGGTGGGTCAGGGGATGAGCCCCGAGCGCCCGCCACAGCTCCTCGTGGCGTCCCTCGCCGATCAGATGGAGATCGACCTCGCCCAGCGCGGGCAGGAAGCGATACGGGTCGTGCACCTCGTACGCGTGGCCCGCGTACATCACCGACAGCACGTACTCGGGGATCGAGTCGAGCGGCAGGACGCCCGAGAAGAGGCCGTCACCGACCCCCCGTAGCTCCGTGCGCCGTCCGTCCACCACCACCGCGACGGCCTCGGCGTACGGTCGGAGCACGCGGAACACGACGCCGCCCGGCACCGGGTGCGCGCCGAGCAGCGCGTGCGGATCGTGGTGGGCGCCCGACAACAGGCGCGCGCGGTCCGTCGCGTCCAGCGCGGCTACCGGCCTGGTGCCAACGGCGGTGGTGTGAACTGCCACGGCTTCAGCCTCCTCGGGGAAAGCGGTGGGGCGGATGGATCCTGGGCTCCGGGTCGTCGTCAAAGGCGTTCAGCAGGACGTTCGACACGGTGTTCGGTGAGGTGTTCGGTGGGGTGTTCGCCACGCCGTTCCCCCGCGCCTTCGGCGAGGCGACCGACCGCCGCCATCGGGACAGGCAGCCAGTCGGGCCGGTGTCTCGCCTCGTACAGCACCTCGTACACGGCCCTGTCGGTCTCGTACGCGCGCAGCAGTTCGGGCTCCTCGCGCGGGTCCCACGCGGCCGCGGCGGCGTACCCCGCGCAGAAGGCCTCCCGGCAGCGCTGCGCCCAGTGGGGGCGCCACGGTCGGCGGGAGCGCGCGGCGTAGTCGAAGGAGCGCAGCATGCCCGCGACATCGCGTACGGGGGACTGGAGGCGTCGGCGCTCGGTGAGCGGACGGGCCGGCTCGCCCTCGAAGTCGATGACGGACCACTGCCGCCCGGCCCGCAGCACCTGCCCCAGGTGGAGGTCGCCGTGAATCCGTTGCGCCGGCCGAATCGCCGCGTCCAGCAACGCGAGCGCGTCGAAGGCCGACCGCAGCCCGGCCGCGTAGGGCCGGAGTTCGGGCACGGAGCGGGCCGTGGTGTCGAGCCGTTCACTCATCGCGGCCGCGAGTTGCCGGTGCTGCAACGGACTGGGCGCTCGTACGGGGAACGCCGCCGCCAGCGCCACATGTATCTCGGCGGTGGCCCGGCCGAGTTCGAATGCCTCCTCGGTGAACTCCCCGCCCGAGGTGAGCGATTGGAGTGCCAGGGTCCAGCCGTCGGAGGCGTCGCGCAGGAACGGCTGGAGCACCCCGAGTGTCGCCTCCCGCGGCTGTGAGGTGCCGAACCACGCCGCGGGGGCGGGTACGCGCGAGCAGCCCTGCCGGGCCAGCGCCCAGGGCACCTCCAGGTCGGGGTTGATGCCCGGCTGGACGCGGCGGAAGACCTTCAGGATGAAGGAGTTCCCGTACACGAGGGAGGAGTTCGACTGCTCGGTGTCGAGGAGCCGGGGGGCGAGACCGGGGGGGACCGTCACCTGGGGATCCCGCTCGAAGAGCAGCGGTCCCGCGGCCCCGGGCGTGCGCAGCCGCTCCAGGAGCAGACCCGCCGCGTCGGGATCGTGGAAGGCGTCGTACACGCTGAGGTCGGCCAGGGGGCCCGCGCTCGGACGGCCTATGAAGGCGGGGGCGAGCCGGGGTGGCAGGACCTCGCGTGCGCCGAGCAGGAGCTGGTAGCAGTCGTCGGGCGGGGGAGTGCCAGGACCTCCGTCGTCGGAGCCGCCGAGGTGTTCGGTGCGTATCAGGAGATGCAGGCAGCCCGGGTACAGCTCGGTCGACGACACCACGCTCAGACCGGTGACGGGATGGCCCTTGCCCGCGAACCAGCGCTGCCGTGGCAGCCATTGCCGCAGCAGTTCGGCGAGCGAGGTGAGCAGTGCGGCGGGGGCATGGCCGCCCGGACGGTGCAACGCGGTCTTCGGCATGGCGACACGTCCTTTCAGAGGCAAGCGATCTTCGATGGGCACACGACCACGTGCATCACGTGCGGTCAGGATCGCCTGGCGGTGCCGGGGGTGACCGCGCGTCGCAGCCGGAACCAGTAGAAGCCGTGGCCCGCGAGGGTGAGCAAGTACGGCAGCTCTCCGATGGCCGGGAATCGCACCCCGCCGATGAGTTCGACGGGGTGGCGGCCGTTGAAGGCCCGCAGGTCCAGTTCGGTGGGCTGGGCGAAGCGGGAGAAGTTGTGCACGCACAGGACGAGGTCGTCCTCTTTGCCCTCGGTCGAGGGGGCTTCGCGCAGGAAGGCGATGACCGCGGGGTTGGAGGACTGGAGTTCCGTGTAGGAGCCGAGGCCGAAGGCCTGGTTCTGCTTGCGGATCTCGATCATGCGGCGGGTCCAGTGCAGCAGGGACGAGGGCGAGGACATGGAGGCCTCGACGTTCGTG
>NZ_KQ948514.1:1618-3289 GCF_001514115.1 Streptomyces olivochromogenes | reverse complement strand
GTCTCCTAATTCGTGAGTAGCCAGTTCCAGGTCAGCCCCGGGGAGGGCTGCTGGACGGACTGATGTGGATGCGGTTCGCGGTGGCCGCGTGGGCGTCGGATGGACTCCTGATGTCTCCCGGCCCTTCGAGGTCTTATGAAAGAGCGGTTGCCCCGGCGTCTTCGGGCCACCGCGAAACCCATCCCGGCCACTCGCACGTTGATCGTCGTGGTGCGAGCCCGCCGCAGGGTGACCTCCCGTTTGCTCCCGAGCCTTCGAGCTCTGCCCGAGACTGAGGCCCCTGCGGTGCGCTGGTGTCACGAACGGCTAGTGAGATGGCGGACCCGAGAGTCCTGGAATTAGGTCGCCGCGTGGCCCACACAGGCTTGTCACCTGCACGAACAGACAGGACTAGGAGTACGGATTGAACGTGTACTGCGGGATCGACTGGGCCGAACGCCACCATGACGTCGCTCTGGTCGACGACACCGGCACCCAACTCGCCAAGAAGAGGATCACCGACGACGCGGCCGGCTACCGGGTGTTGTTGGACCTGCTCGCCGAGCACGGCGACACCCCCGAAGACCTGATACCGATAGCCATCGAGACCAGCCATGGCCTGCTGGTCGCAGCCCTGCGCACGGGGAACAGGCAGATCTACGCGGTCAACCCGCTGTCCGCCGCCCGCTACCGCGACCGGCACGGCGTCAGCCGCAAGAAGTCCGACCCAGGCGATGCCCTGGTCCTGGCGAACATCCTGCGCACCGACATGCACGCCCACCGGCCGCTTCCCGCCGACAGCGACCTGGCCCGCGCCATCACCGTGCTCGCCCGCGCCCAGCAGGACGCCGTCTGGCACCGCCAGCAGCTGGTCAACCAGGTCCGCTCGCTGCTGAAGACGTTCTACCCGGCCGCCCTGGACGCCTTCCAGGGCAAGCAGCACGGCCTCGCCCGACCTGAAGCCCGCACCGTCTTGGCCACGGCACCGACCCCGGCCCGTGCCGCGAAGCTCTCGCTCCCGCAACTCCAGGCCGCGCTGCGGCGTGCCGGCCGCGTCCGCGGCATCGAAGCCGAGGCCCGGCGCCTCAAGGAGGTCTTCCGCGCCGACTGCGCTCGCCACCCGCAGGCCGTCGAGGATGCCATGGGGCAGCAACTGGGCGCCCTCATCGTCCAGTTGGACGCCGCCTGTCGGGCAGCCGACGAGCTCGCCAAGGCGGTGGAGGAGTCTTTTCGCAAGCACCCGGACGCTGACGTGCTGCTCAGCTTCCCCGGCCTCGGTGTCCAGCTCGGCGCCCGGGTGCTCGCCGAGATCGGAGACGACCACGGCCGCTTCGCCGACGCCCGCGCCCTGAAGGCATACGCCGGCTCGGCCCCCATCACCAGAGCTTCGGGCAGGAAGAAGTTCGTCGGCCGCCGCTTCATCAAGAACGACCGGCTGATCACCGCCGGATTCCTCTGGGCCTTCGCAGCCCTGACCAGCTCGCCCGGAGCCGATGCGCACTACCGTCGTCGGCGAGATGCCGGGGACTGGCATGCCCAGGCCCAGCGGCACCTGTTCAACCGACTGCTCGGCCAGCTCTACCACTGCCTGCAGACCGGACAGCTCTTCGACGAACAACGCGCGTTCACCCCCTTCCCGACCGAACTGGCCGTCGCGGCTTGACTTCTTAAGCACGTGAGATGTCTTTCAAC
>NZ_KQ948514.1:0-1063 GCF_001514115.1 Streptomyces olivochromogenes | reverse complement strand
GCGTAAAGACCTCGAAGACCTCACGCGATCCCGACTACGCCACGAAGAAGGCCCGGGTCGAACACCTCTACTCCATCGCCGACGGCGACGTCGTACCCGACGACGGTGAACCCGATGTCGTTTTCTGCCTGGACGAGTTCGGGCCGCTGAACCTGATGCCACACCCCGGACGGCAGTGGGCCGAGCGTGGTGGCAGGCACAAGGATCCCGACCGTGAGCCCCGCCGGAGGCGCCGGGCGACCTACAACCGCTACGGCGGAGTACGCCACCTCTTCGCTGCCCTGGACCTGGCCAAGGACCAGCTCTACGGCCACATCAAACCGGTCAAGAAGCGGACGCAGTTCCTGGAATTCTGCCGCTATCTGCGCACGCTCTACCCACCCGAAGTACGGATCGCGATCGTCTGCGACAACTTCTCCCCGCACCTGACCACGAAGAGATGCCAACGCGTCGGGGCCTGGGCGGCGGCGAACAACGTCGAGATCGCCTACACGCCGACGAACTCCTCCTGGCTGAATCGGATCGAGGCTCAGTTCACGGCCCTGCGCTACTTCGCCCTCGACGGCACGGACCACGCCGACCACAAGGAGCAGGGCAGCATGATCCGCCGCTACATCATCTGGCGAAACCGCCACGCCGACGACCGGCGCCTACGCGCCGTCGTCGACAGGACAAACGTCGCCTGAAGCAGCTCTAATCGGACCCAACGGCCAGCCGAGCCGCGAGTCCTGCGAAGACTGTGCCGCTGAAGACATTGAGTCCGCGAGCCACGCGGCGACTGCGCCGCAACAGCGACGAGAGTCGGCCGGAGATCAGACCGATCGAGGCATCAACTGCCAAGCCCACGAGTACCAGCGTGAGCCCCAGGACCAGGAGTTGCCCCACTGTGTGCCCGAGGGCCGGGTTCACGAACTGCGGCAGGAAGGCCACATTGAAAAAGATCACCTTCGGGTTGAGCAGATTGGTGACGGCCCCCTGCCGGAACGCCCGGACCCGCCCCGGGACAGGGCTTCCGGTGGCCGCAGCCTCATCGCCGCCGAGGCTGGAGCGGTCACGGAACGCC
>NZ_KQ948513.1 GCF_001514115.1 Streptomyces olivochromogenes | reverse complement strand
ACGGTGGTGGTACCCAGGTGGCAAAGCAGGCACAGGTCTTGGCGATCATGGAGTTGCGACGCTCTGTGATCACCGGGGAGACCTGTGCCTGTACTTCCATCATGGCTGACCGAACCACTCTGGGGCCAATTCGCCGCCCTGTTGCCTGAGCGATCGACCTACGCGCCGACACATCCGCTGGGCTGCCACCGACCACGCATCAGCGACCGGATCGTCTTCGACAAGATGCTGCAGCTCCTGCGATTCGGCTGCTCCTACCAGGCGATCGCCGACACAACCTGCTCGGCCACCACGATCCGCAACCGTCGCGATGAGTGGATCCGGCTCGGCGTCTTCGCCAAACTCAAGCAGATCGCGCTGGAGTCCTACGACCGGATCGTCGGCCTCGTCCTCGACCAGATCGCCGTCGACGGCTCCATCACCAAAGCCCCCGGCGGCGGAGAGGTCGCAGGGCGCTCACCGGTTGATCGCGGCAAACAGGGCCTGAAACGCTCGGGCATGACGGATGGTTACGGAATCCCGCTGGGCCGCGTGCTGACCGGAGCGAACCGCCACGACTCCCCGCTACTCGCCCCGACCCTGGACCGCCTGGACGACCTGGGACCGCTGCCCGACGACATCACCGTGCACCTGGACGCCGGCTACGACTCGGACAAGACCCGCACCCTGCTCGACGAACGCGGCCTGCACGGCCGCATCGCGCACAAGGGCGAGAAGGCGCCCATCCAGGCAAGCCAGAGGTGGCACGTCGAACGGACCCACGCCTGGCAGAACGCCTTCCACCGACTCGCCCGCTGCTACGAACGCCGAGCCACCGTCATCAATGCCTTCTTCGACCTCGCCGACACCATCATCACCGTGCGCAGCCTGATCCGCCGAGCGTGGACCACTCACCGCTGGGAGGACCGCCCCCGTCGCCGCCCGTGACGGACCACCATCCACACCAGCTCCAAGCCGCGCGCGAGAAGCGCTCGGCGGGAGCGGGCTCAAACGGAGCCGGGCGTAGCTCCTCTGGAGGGAAGCCTTGACCTGCCCTGACCTTTGGCCGCCTACCCTTGCGCCAGCCAGGTCGCGATCTCGTCCACCACTGCCAGCTCGACGTGCCCTGGCCGCGTGTACTCGGCCGGACTGCACTAGCCGCGGCGCGTCGTGCTGTTGAGGATCTGCTCCCGGAGGATGTCCGCGTGCCCGCAGTGCTGGGCCAGTTCGCGCAGCATATGGAGGTAAACCCAACGCAGCGGCAGCGGACCCCGGCGGTTCCCCCGTACGAGCTCGTCCAGCGACAGCTCTGCGGCGGCCTGACGGGACGCCGTGCAAGCCTGCTGGTAGGCGCGCTGGACGGAGGCGATGGTGTCGCCGTCGTCGAGGTCGAACGACTCGTCCGGCGAGTCGGGAATGCCGATCTCGGTGCGAGATCGGCATGTGATCGCCTCGTCGAACCAGACCTTCTCGACAAACGTGGCGTGCTTGACAAGGCCCAGCAACGTGGTCTTGGACGTGACCAATGACCGACGCGCCTGTTCTTCGGTCAACCCATTCAAGCTGTCGTTGAGAGCGGATCGATGCTCATAGAGGAAGGCCTCGAACTGTTCGCGGAGTGCTGCGTGGAAGACGGAGGGATCTGTCGACTGTGGGATGATCATGAACGCAAACCATAGGCCCAATGGGCTCGACCCGGGAGACCCCCAGATGCGTTGAGGCCGCAGGCCGACCGCCACCAGCTAGAGCCAGGGCACGGCAGCGACCTCCACGACTGCAACCTCGGCGGCGACAAGCCAAGAACGGACACGCGCTAACCACTCCGGCCAAAGGTCAGGGCTTCCCTCCAGAGCAGCTACACCCAACGGAGCCTTCACCGGCCACCGCGCCTAGTCATTCAGGGAACTTCGCAGTGGTCCATGGGCCGCACCAGTCCAGCCAGGCGGCAAGACGGTGGCATTGATCGACTCAGGATTTGGCCTCCTTTCCACTACAGGCTGGCTTCGGCACCTCGCCCCGGAACTCGATCTGCTTCTGCTTCTGGACCCCGACGGCGCCCCCTGGGGATCGAGAACGGCCTCCTTCGTCACGGACCGTCTGTTCACCGCCGCTCAATTGGCCGTCCAGCGGGGCGCGGAGGCCATCGTGGTCCCCTGCAACACCGCCACCGTCACCGCGATCGACGCTCTGCGCGAGAGGTTCGAACCGCGCGTACCCGTGATCGGAACCGTGCCCGCCGTGAAATCGGCCGCAGCAACCGGCCAAGGCATCGCCGTGTGGGCAACCGTCCGGACCACGTCGAGTGACTACCAGGATCGCCTGATCGCGGACTACGCGAACGGCCGGCCTGTCGCGCGTGTCGCATGCCCCGGTCTGGCCGAGGCGATCGACCACGGGGACATGGCCGCAGCAGCGGAAGCGATTGCCGACGCAGCCGAGCGAACACCCCAAAATTGCGACTCCGTGGTGCTGGGCTGCACGCACTACCCCCTGGTGGCGCCAGAGATTCTGCAGAGCCTGCCCGCCGGAACCACTCTGTACGACAGCGCGGAGGCAGTCGCCCGCCAAACACTGCGGCGATTGGACCGAACCAGGGAATCGCACAGCACCATGGGCTCCATCGACGTGGTACTCAGCGGTCGCTGCGGAAACCTCCCGGCAGGCGCCCACGCCTACCCCGTGGGCCGCGCCCTTGCCGCAGTAGGGCGAGTACCCCGCGAAATTCTCATCTCCGCCGTAACTCGCTCCCCGATGGCTGCACCGGCGATCTGAGCAAGCCCCAGATCCTCTGCACCTTCTCGGCCAGACGTACAGCCGCTCCGTTCGAGGCAGACCCCGGGTGATCACAGAGCGTGGCAGCTCTGTGATCACCCAGCCTGTGCCTGTTTCGCGACGGGGCTCCCCACCGC
>NZ_KQ948512.1 GCF_001514115.1 Streptomyces olivochromogenes | reverse complement strand
GGACGGGCCCCCCGGGCCGCCATCCACTCCTCGTCCGTCCACACGTGGTGCGAGGCTTGCACGATCGACGACGTGCGCGGCGGGACCTCGGTCCGCCGGGCCATCGGGTCGGCCCGCAGGGTGCGGGAGCCGTCCGGGCGGGTGATCTCGAACTTGTAGAGCTCGCCCTCGCCGATCGCCGGTACGAACAGCTCCCACACCCCGGAGGAGCCGAGCGACCGCATCGGGAACCCGGTGCCGTCCCAGAAGTTGAAGGTGCCGGCGAGGCGGACACCGCGGGCGTTCGGCGCCCAGACCGTGAAACGGGTGCCGGCCACCCCCTGGTGCACCATCGGCTCCGCACCCAGGGCGCGCCACAGCTCCTCGTGGCGTCCCTCGCCGAGCAGATGGAGATCGAACTCCCCGAGCGCGGGCAGGAAGCGGTACGCGTCCTCGGTGTCCTGAACCGTCCCCTCGTACGCGACGAGCAGCCGGTACGCCTCCGGGACCGCGCGCAGCGGCACCAGCGCCGAGAAGAACCCGTCCCCGTCGTCGTGCAGCTCGGCCCGCAGGTCGTCCGTCACGACGGTCACCCCGAGCGCGTACGGACGGAAGGCCAGGAAGGCCACACCGCCGGGTACCTGATGGGCGCCGAGCACCCCGTGCGGATCATGGTGCGTGCCGGAGAGCAGCCGCTCGCGGTCAGCGGGTTCCACCCCGGCGAAGACGGGAGCGCTGTCGACGACGGCGGGCTCAAAAACCCCGACCACGGGCTCGGCGCCCCTCGGCTCGGCGGCGCGCGGTTCGGGAACCCTCGCCCCGGCCCCCTTCTTCGAGACCTTGGAGACCGCCGAGACCTTCGCATCCTTCGCGGCCTTGCTCCCGGCAGGCTTCTGAGCAGCGGCCTTCTGGACGGCAGCCTTCTTGACCGCAGCCTTCTTGACCGTCGCTTTCTTCACCGCCGCCTTCTCGGCGGCAGCCGGCTTCTTGGCACCGTTCTTCTTCGGACTGTCGTCGGACGGGGGGCGGGGCGTCACGGGCAGGGCCTCCTCGGCGGGGTGAGGTGGGGAAGGTCAGGGGGATGCGGCGAGTCGGCGTATCGCCGCCATCGGTACCGGCAGCCAGTCGGGCCGGTGCCGGGCCTCGTACAGGACTTCGTAGATCGCCTTGTCCGTCTCGTAGGCGCGCAGGAGTACGGGATCGGCGCGCGGGTCACGGCCGGCGACCTCCGCGTATCCGGCGCAGTACGCGGCCCGGCAGGTGTCGGCCCAGTCGGGCACCGGCGGGATTGCCCCTGCGCGAGCGGAGCCGAGGGCCCCGGGGACGGCGTGGGCCGCGTAGTCGAAGGAGCGGAGCATCCCCGCTATGTCCCGCAGGGGCGGCTGGGGCATACGGCGCTCGGCGAGCGGTTTCGAGGGCTCGCCCTCGAAGTCTATGAGCGACCACTCCCCGGAGGGCGCGCGCAGGCACTGGCCGAGGTGCAGATCCCCGTGTATGCGCTGGGCGGTCCAGGTCTGGCCCTCGGTGGCCAGGTCGGCCAGCGCCTCGAAGGCGGTGCGCAGACCGGCGGCGTACGGTCGCAGCGCGGGCACCGCCTGCGCTGCCGCGGCCAGCCGCTCGGTCATGCCGCCGACGAGCAGTTCCATCTGCACGTGCCCCAGCGTGGCCGTGGGCAGGGCCCGGGCGAGGGCCGTGTGCACCTCGGCGGTGGCCCGGCCCAGCGCCCGCGCCTCCCCTGTGAAGCCCTCGCCGCCGCGACAGCCGTCCTTGGCCGGTTCGCTCTCCTTGGCCAGTTCGCTCAGCGCCAGCTCCCAGCCGTCCACCGCGCCCTGGACATAGGGTTGCAGCACTCCCAGGACGTACGTCTCCCCGCCCAGGTCGGCGGCCATCCACGCCGTCGGTGCCGGCACCCGGGGGCAGCCCTCCCGGGCGAGCGTCAGTGGCAGCTCCAGATCGGGGTTCACCCCCGGGACGATGCGGCGCAACAGCTTCAGGATGAACGTATCTCCGAAGACCAGGGACGAGTTGGACTGTTCCGCGGTGATCAGGCGCGGTATCAGACCGCCCCGTATCTCCTGGCGTCGGTCCCGTTCGAAGCGCAGCTCGCCGACGCGGGCCTCGGTGCGCAGGGCCTCCAGGAGTACGTCGGCGGGGCGCGGGTCGTGCAGCGCCTCGTAGACCGTGTGCCCCGCCAGCGGTCCCTCTTCCACGTGTCCGATCAGCGCGGGCGCGAGGTGCGGTGGGAGTGCCTCGCGTACGCCGATCAGCAGTTGGTAGCAGTCGCCGGGCTGGGTGCCGGCTCCCTGGGCGGGGGTGAGCGGCTGGTGCGCCCGGACCAGCAGGTGGAGCAGGCCCAGCTGAGCCGTCGAGGGCAGCAGTTCGTTGGCCGTCACCAGGGAGAACCCGGTCACCGGACGGCCCTTGCCCGCGAACCAGCGCTGCCGTGGCAGCCATTCCCGTAGGAGCGGATCGAGCGACGCGAGCAACTCGGGGCGTGCGACGGGGGCCGTGACAGAGTGGATTGCGGCTTCCGACATGACGTCGCGTCCTTTCCCCAGGGGCCCGGGAGACCGGGGGAGTCGGGGTGTTACTGATGCGTGCCCAGGGCGGGACGGAGGAAACCGCCCCGCCGACCGGGTTCTGGAGTCTGTCCTTGGATCAGATGGCGTCCTTGCGCAGTCGGAACCAGTAGAAGCCGTGGCCCGCGAGGGTGAGCAAGTACGGCAGCTCCCCGATGGCCGGGAATCGCACCCCGCCGATCAGCTCGACGGGGTGGCGGCCGTTGAAGGCCCGCAGGTCCAGTTCGGTGGGCTGGGCGAAGCGGGAGAAGTTGTGCACGCACAGGACGAGGTCGTCCTCCTTGCCCTCGGTCGAGGGGGCTTCGCGCAGGAAGGCGATGACCGCGGGGTTGGAGGACTGGAGTTCCGTGTAGGAGCCGAGGCCGAAGGCCTGGTTCTGCTTGCGGATCTCGATCATGCGGCGGGTCCAGTGCAGCAGGGACGAGGGCGAGGACATGGAGGCCTCGACGTTCGTC
>NZ_KQ948511.1:5932-6742 GCF_001514115.1 Streptomyces olivochromogenes | reverse complement strand
AACACAGTGGACGCGAGCAACTGAGGACAAGCCCTCGGCCTATTAGTACCGGTCACCTCCAGCGGTTACCCGCCTTCCAGATCCGGCCTATCAACCCAGTCGTCTACTGGGAGCCTTAACCCCTCAAGGGGGTGGGAATACTCATCTCGAAGCAGGCTTCCCGCTTAGATGCTTTCAGCGGTTATCCCTCCCGAACGTAGCCAACCAGCCATGCCCTTGGCAGGACAACTGGCACACCAGAGGTTCGTCCGTCCCGGTCCTCTCGTACTAGGGACAGCCCTTCTCAATATTCCTGCGCGCGCAGCGGATAGGGACCGAACTGTCTCACGACGTTCTAAACCCAGCTCGCGTACCGCTTTAATGGGCGAACAGCCCAACCCTTGGGACCGACTCCAGCCCCAGGATGCGACGAGCCGACATCGAGGTGCCAAACCATCCCGTCGATATGGACTCTTGGGGAAGATCAGCCTGTTATCCCCGGGGTACCTTTTATCCGTTGAGCGACGGCGCTTCCACAAGCCACCGCCGGATCACTAGTCCCGACTTTCGTCCCTGCTCGACCCGTCGGTCTCACAGTCAAGCTCCCTTGTGCACTTACACTCAACACCTGATTACCAACCAGGCTGAGGGAACCTTTGGGCGCCTCCGTTACTCTTTAGGAGGCAACCGCCCCAGTTAAACTACCCATCAGACACTGTCCCTGATCCGGATCACGGACCCAGGTTAGACATCCAGCACGACCAGAGTGGTATTTCAACGACGACTCCCCCTGAGCTGGCGCTCAGAGTTCAAAGTCTCCCACCTATCCTA
>NZ_KQ948511.1:3827-5510 GCF_001514115.1 Streptomyces olivochromogenes | reverse complement strand
CACAAGCCGAACCGAACACCAATATCAAACTGTAGTAAAGGTCCCGGGGTCTTTCCGTCCTGCTGCGCGAAACGAGCATCTTTACTCGTAGTGCAATTTCACCGGGCCTATGGTTGAGACAGTCGAGAAGTCGTTACGCCATTCGTGCAGGTCGGAACTTACCCGACAAGGAATTTCGCTACCTTAGG
Source organism: Streptomyces olivochromogenes (assembly GCF_001514115.1). GTDB lineage: Bacteria > Actinomycetota > Actinomycetes > Streptomycetales > Streptomycetaceae > Streptomyces > Streptomyces olivochromogenes. Next base: position 5,322 of record NZ_KQ948511.1, on the reverse strand, counting down.
ATGGTTATAGTTACCACCGCCGTTTACTGGCGCTTAAGTTCTCAGCTTCGCCACCCCGAAGAGTGACTAACCGGTCCCCTTAACGTTCCAGCACCGGGCAGGCGTCAGTCCGTATACATCGCCTTACGGCTTCGCACGGACCTGTGTTTTTAGTAAACAGTCGCTTCTCGCTGGTCTCTGCGGCCACCCCCAGCTCAGAGTGCAAGACTCATCACCGGTGATGGCCCCCCTTCTCCCGAAGTTACGGGGGCATTTTGCCGAGTTCCTTAACCATAGTTCACCCGAACGCCTCGGTATTCTCTACCTGACCACCTGAGTCGGTTTAGGGTACGGGCCGCCATGAAACTCGCTAGAGGCTTTTCTCGACAGCATAGGATCATCCACTTCACCACAATCGGCTCGGCATCAGGTCTCAGCCTTAATGTGCGACGGATTTACCTATCACACGGCCTACACCCTTACCCCGGGACAACCACCGCCCGGGATGGACTACCTTCCTGCGTCACCCCATCACTCACCTACTGCAGGTCTGGTCCGTCGGCTCCACCACTCCCCTTTGCCCGAAGGCTCCGGGGCGGCTTCACGGACTTAGCATCGCCTGGTTCAATGTTTGACGCTTCACAGCGGGTACCGGAATATCAACCGGTTATCCATCGACTACGCCTGTCGGCCTCGCCTTAGGTCCCGACTTACCCTGGGCAGATCAGCTTGACCCAGGAACCCTTAGTCAATCGGCGCACACGTTTCTCACGTGTGTATCGCTACTCATGCCTGCATTCTCACTCGTGAACCGTCCACCACTGCCTTCCGGCGCGGCTTCACCCGGCACACGACGCTCCCCTACCCATCACAGCCGCCGTTGGGCGTATTGCTGCAATGACACGACTTCGGCGGTACGCTTGAGCCCCGCTACATTGTCGGCGCGGAATCACTAGACCAGTGAGCTATTACGCACTCTTTCAAGGGTGGCTGCTTCTAAGCCAACCTCCTGGTTGTCTCTGCGACTCCACATCCTTTCCCACTTAGCGTACGCTTAGGGGCCTTAGTCGATGCTCTGGGCTGTTTCCCTCTCGACCATGGAGCTTATCCCCCACAGTCTCACTGCCGCGCTCTCACTTACCGGCATTCGGAGTTTGGCTAAGGTCAGTAACCCGGTAGGGCCCATCGCCTATCCAGTGCTCTACCTCCGGCAAGAAACACACGACGCTGCACCTAAATGCATTTCGGGGAGAACCAGCTATCACGGAGTTTGATTGGCCTTTCACCCCTAACCACAGGTCATCCCCCAGGTTTTCAACCCTGGTGGGTTCGGTCCTCCACGACCTCTTACAGCCGCTTCAACCTGCCCATGGCTAGATCACTCCGCTTCGGGTCTTGAGCGCGCTACTAAATCGCCCTATTCGGACTCGCTTTCGCTACGGCTTCCCCACACGGGTTAACCTCGCAACACACCGCAAACTCGCAGGCTCATTCTTCAAAAGGCACGCAGTCACGA
>NZ_KQ948511.1:2450-3123 GCF_001514115.1 Streptomyces olivochromogenes | reverse complement strand
CGACGCTCCCACGGCTTGTAGGCACACGGTTTCAGGTACTATTTCACTCCGCTCCCGCGGTACTTTTCACCATTCCCTCACGGTACTATCCGCTATCGGTCACCAGGGAATATTTAGGCTTAGCGGGTGGTCCCGCCAGATTCACACGGGATTTCTCGGGCCCCGTGCTACTTGGGTGTTTCTCAAACGAGCCGTTGACGTTTCGACTACGGGGGTCTTACCCTCTACGCCGGACCTTTCGCATGTCCTTCGCCTACATCAACGGTTTCTGACTCGTCTCACGGCCGGCAGACCGTGAAAGAGAAATCCCACAACCCCACATACGCAACCCCTGCCGGGTCTCACACGCATATGGTTTGGCCTCATCCAGTTTCGCTCGCCACTACTCCCGGAATCACGGTTGTTTTCTCTTCCTGCGGGTACTGAGATGTTTCACTTCCCCGCGTTCCCTCCACATACCCTATGTGTTCAGGTATGGGTGACAGCCCATGACGACTGCCGGGTTTCCCCATTCGGAAACCCCCGGATCAAAGCCTGGTTGACGACTCCCCGGGGACTATCGTGGCCTCCCACGTCCTTCATCGGTTCCTGGTGCCAAGGCATCCACCGTGCGCCCTTAAAAACTTGGCCACAGATGCTCGCGTCCACTGTGCAGTTCTCAAACAACGACCAA
>NZ_KQ948510.1 GCF_001514115.1 Streptomyces olivochromogenes | reverse complement strand
CCTCGACCACCGATAGCCAACCCACCCGAGCACCACAACCATCAAACGAACCCGACCACACCCCCGCAAAAACATGAGACTCCACCACGGCGACCGTCCACGACAGCGCGCAGCGCCAGGTCACCTGAGGGGGAGTGGAGCTGGGCTTCCGCCTTTTCCTCCCAGTCGCCGTGGTCATCGGCGGCGGGTGGCTGCCCGTCCCGTACTTCGGCGGTCATGGCGGCGGTGTGCGTGTGGTCGGCGCTCTTGACGACCAGCCGGCCCCGATTGTGGTGACCCGTGACCGGCGTCGCCGTGAAGTCGGCACCGCGGCTGCTGTCCGGACGGTCGGTGTGCCCGACCAGGGCCGAGTGACCCAGTCCGGGCCCGGGGCTCGGCCGGCCGCGGGTCCGACCACCATGGTGCCGAGTCGGCCCCCACGCAGGACGGCGGAACACTCAGCGCCAGCCGAGCTCCGGTGCTACGTGGGTGAGGATGCTCTCCAGTACATGGGCGTTGTAGTCGACACCGAGCTGGTTCGGGATGGTCAGCAACAGGGTGTCCGCGGCCTGGATGGCCTCGTCTTCCTGGAGTTGCTTCACCAGTACGTCCGGCTCGGCGGCGTACGAGCGTCCGAAGATCGCCCTGGTCGTGTCGTCGATCATGCCGAGCTGGTCCCGCGAGTTGCGGTCGTGGCCGAAGTAGGCCCGGTCCAGGTCGTTGGTCAGGGCAAAGACACTGCGGCTGACCGACACACGCGGTTCTCGCGTGTGGCCTGCCTCCTTGTACGCCTCGCGGTACGCCTCGATCTGCTTGCGCTGCTGAACGTGCAACGGCTCGCCCGTCTCGTCGTCCTTCAGTGTGGAACTCTGCAGGTTCGTCCCCAGCTTCGCGGCCCAGACGGCGGTCGCGTTCGAGCCGGAGCCCCACCAGATCCGCTCGCGCAGCCCCTCGGAGTGCGGCTCGATGCGCAGCAGCCCCGGCGGGTTGGGGAACATCGGCCGCGGGTTCGGCTTCGCGAAGCCCTCGCCCTCGAGCACCTTGAGGAAGGTCTCGGTGTGTCGGCGGGCCATGTCCGTGCCGGACTCGCCCTCCGCGGGGGTGTAACCGAAGTAGCGCCAGCCGTCGATCACCTGTTCCGGTGATCCGCGGCTGATGCCGAGTTGCAGCCGGCCGCCGGAGATGAGGTCGGCAGCGCCGGCGTCCTCGGCCATGTACAGCGGGTTCTCATAGCGCATGTCGATCACGCCGGTGCCGATCTCGATCTTCGAGGTCCGTGCGCCGATGGCCGAGAGCAGCGGGAACGGGCTGGCCGCCTGCTGCGCGAAGTGGTGCACCCGGAAGTACGCACCGTCCACGCCGAGCTCCTCCGCCGCGACTGCCAGGTCGATGGACTGGTGCAGGAAGTCGGCTGCGGACCGGGTCTTGGAGTGCGGACTCGGCGACCAGTGGCCGAACGAGAGGAAACCTATCTTCTTCACTTGAGGTCAAAGCGTCCGGCGGCCGCGTTTGATTCCCCGCATAGGCACGGCGCGACCAGGCCGAACGGCCGGTGGCCGCCACCAGATCTGCGGCTACGGGCAGGCTTGCAACGCCGAAAGCGAGTTCTGGCTGGCGTGGGAGGCAGGGGGCTCAGAAGATCCGCCACGGCGCCGGCTGTCCGGCCCGTACGCCGGCGGCGACACGCGGGGAGTCGGAACCGTGACTCCTTGCTGACGGCCATCCCGGACGGTACTCGTTCGACCTCGCTCGGTCCGGGCCGCCGCCGGAGTCGTGGTGGACAGTGGGTCATCTGCGGCGGGCGATGGCCGGCCCGGGAGATGACATGCCATTGCGTATCAGTGTCGGTGACCGTCGTGTCTTTGACGGCGGCGCGCAGGCGGTGATCACCAGGGCGACGGCGAGCCATTGGTGGGCCGAGCAGGGGCGAGGGCGGCCGCGGCACGGGGTCACCCGCCGCTCCATGAACGGGCTTCTCAGCGGACGACTTGAGGCATCACGCCCCGCGCTCGAACAAACCCGGCGAGTCCACCGGACAGCACCGGACCGTTGGAAGGGAATTGGCTGATCCGGTCACGCCAGGTTGTTCGAGGGCAGGTGTCGCTGTCGCGGGCGGCGCCTGCGGAGTCCGAGTGCTGGTACTGCCCGGCGTGTTCCACACGCGTGAGTGCAGGGCTGGGGCAGCCGGCGGGAGCGCTCGTGAGCGAGGCTGAGCACCACCGCCCGCGCTGGTTTCGCTCGTTCGTCGCAGCTGGGAATCAACCCGCGTACTGGTGGGCCGAGTAGGTCAGGTAGCCCGCGTCACCGCCCTGGTAGTAGGTGGCCTCGTCGACGGGGGCGATCGGAAGCCCGCCCCGCAGCCGCTCGACCAGGTCGGGGTTGGCGAGGAAGGCGCGGCCGAAGCTGATGAGATCGGCGCCCAGACCGAGCCAGTGGTCGGCGTCGTCCCGGCTGGTCTGCTTCGGTCCCATCGGGAGGACGGGGTTCATGACGAGGGTGCCCGGCCACGCTCGCCGCAGGGCGACGAGCACCTCTTCGTCGGCGGTGGCCTCGAGGTGCACATAGGCCAGCCCGAGGGGGGCCAGTTCGGCCAGCAGCGCGGCGTAGAGCTCGTGGACGTCGGTCTCCTGAACTCCCCAGAACATCCCGCCCGGTGACAAACGGATGCCGGTCCTCTCACCGCCGACGGCCTCGACGGTGGCGGCGACGGCCTCGACGGCGAACCTGATCCGGTTGACGATCGGGCCTCCGTAGCGGTCCGTGCGCAGGTTGGCGTTGGACGAGAGGAACTGCGAGATCAGGTAGCCGTTGGCGCCGTGGAGTTCCACGCCGTGGAAGCCCGCGTCGACGGCGCGGCGCGCGGCTTCGGCGTACGACCGCGCATGCTCGGGCACTTCGGCGGTGTCCAGCGCGCGCGGCGTCGGGGCGGGCTGGAGTCCGGTCGGGGTGAACACGTCGCCGACGGCGGGGACGGCTGAGGGCCCGACCGGCTGCAGGCCGGTGGTGTCGGAATGTGAGACCCGGCCGCCGTGCATGAGCTGGGCGAAGATCCGGCCGCCGTTGGCGTGGACGGCGGCGGTCACGGGGCGCCATGCCTCGACCTGCTCGTCGGTGTGCAGTCCCGGTGTCCCCGGGTTGGACTGCCCGATCGTGCTCGGCTGCACGCCCTCGCTCACTATCAGCCCGGCTGTGGCCCGCTGGGCGTAGTAGGTCGCCATCGACGACGTCGCCAGGCCACCGGCGGCGGCCCGGACCCGGGTCATCGGGGCCATGACCATCCGGTTGGGCAGCGTGAGGCCGCCGAGCCGGTAACTGGTGAAGAGGGTCGTCATGTCGGGACTCCTTCGCGTTCCGTCGTGCCCGCACCTCGGGCACGACGGCTACGCTAAAACCTCACACTGACGTCAGAGGCAAGGGTCTGTGACGCAGAACTCAGCCGGGAGGCTCTGTGAGAATCGGGGAGCTCGCGTCACGCGCCGGAGTCAGTGTCCGGTCCGTGCGCTACTACGAGGAGCAGGGGCTGCTCATCAGTACCCGCAGCCCGAGCGGGCAGCGGCACTACACGGAGGACGAGGTCGAGCGGGTCGCGTTCATCCAGCGGTTGTACGCCGCCGGCCTGTCCAGCCGCACCATCACCGAGCTGCTGCCCTGCGTCGACGCGCCCAGCGAGGAAAACTCCGACTCTGCGCTGGAGCGGATGGCACTGGAGCGCGAGCGGCTCTCCACGCACATCACCGACCTCGTGCGGACCAGGGACACGCTCGACGGGCTGATGGCCACGGCCCGGGCACACCGGGAACGGCTGGGGAAGGCCGCGGTCTGCTGACTGGGGGAGGGGCTCGCAGGTCGGCACTGACTCCGCCGGGAAGCACCCAGCCCCGGAGGTTGCCGGGACCCTCTGGGGTCGCGTCTGCATGAGAGGCGGGACTCCTCGGCGGAGTCCAATCCTGGTCGCGTGGGCGCCTGTTGATGGTGAGGCTGACGCGCGCCGACGTCTCTCGCGCCAGGTGCAACACCAGGGCACGGACAGAGCGCACGGTACGCGGTCGGTCTGGGCGCTTCGGCCTGGACACCTGCGCGAGCCGACGTCCGACCAGGTCGCGGTGCCGACGCAGCACCGGGTCCGGGCGCACCAGCAGTCGCCACCTCCGTACGACGTCCAAGGGCGGCCGGTACAGCAGCGCCACTGGGAACGTCCGATTGCTCGGAGTGAACCGCACCTTCCCCGCGCCGAGTTGGCGCTCCAGCGCCGTGATCTGATGGCGCACGGCGAGGATCTCCACGTCCTGGCCCCGATCGCTCATCGGCAGCAGGCGCAGCGTGGCGAACGCGTCTACCACGCCGAGGTAGGTCAGTCGCAGCAGCGCGATCGATCATCATGCTGCTGCGTCAATCGCCTGCCGCGCGAGAATGCCGACTCGAGCGGCCTCGGTCGACATCCACGGCACCCCCCGTACCCCGCTCCCACCAGGGCGGATGAGGTTTTCGGCAAAGGCAAGGTCTCCCCGGTCTCGCGAGTGCTGTGCTCGGACCGCGAGGACACCTGACACGACCGGTCCCACGGCGCTACCAGACCAGGCACCAGTATGTGCCGGCCTGCCCGGTGCCGACCGAGGTGAGGCCGCTTGGAAGCAGCGCCGGGTCCGGCTTGCCGACGGCCGCCAGCGAACACGCAGGATCGCCGACCACTCCGGATGTGGCCATGCGCTGGGCAGCGGCCGTTGCTGCCGCGCTCGTGTACCACCGTGTCGGCAACGGCAATGGCGACGGAGGTGACATGGACGGCACCGGTGACACGGGTGACATGGACGGCACGGGCGACACGGAGGGTACGGGCGACACAGACGGTGGGGGCGGCGTGGGCGGCACGGATGGCACGGACGGTGGGGGCGATGTGGGCGGCACGGATGGTGGGGGCAGCGTGGACTTCGGCGTAGGTGGCGTTTGTGCGGGCTTCGGTGTTGTCGTCGGCGGCTTGGGCGCAGAGGGCCGTATCGGTGTGGGCCTGGGCGGGAGCGGCGCGGTCAGTGTCGGTATGGGCGTTGCTGTTGCTGTTGCTGCTGCTGTTGTCGGTGGTTTCGGTGCTGGAGGCAGTGCGGGCGTAGGCGTGGGCGTGTGGGTGGGCGTAGGCGTGTGCGTGGGCGTTGGCGTGTGCGTGGGCTTGGGCAGGGACGGTGCAGGCGGTTTCGGCGTGGGCTTCGGCACTGCTGTCGCCGACGGTTTGGGCACGGGGAGCTGGGGGAGCCGTGTTGCCGGTGGCCTCGGTTTCGGCCCGGACGAGGGGGCCGTCGCCGTCCGGTGCGGCGTCGGCTGAGGCCGGTTGCTCGAGGGTGCCGATTGCCGGGGACGAGCCGTCTCTGTCGGCTTGGGCTTCGGGGTGCGTGTAGACGTGGGCTGTGTTATGCCCGAAGGCGTGGGCCGAGCGGCTTCGTGGTCGGGCGTCCCTGTCGCCCAAATGCCGACGCCGATGCCACCGGCGACCAGCACGGCGGCGCCGCCCGCGATCCAAGGGGCTCGACGGGGTGAGCGTCGGTGACGGTTCATATTTCTTACTGTCTGCAAGGGGTGGCGGTTGCGCCACTTGGGTCAGTGGCTTCGGGGTTTCCACCTGATGCAGGTACACGGCCGCGAGAGCCGGTTGTCGCGATGAGCCGGTTGGGCCGTTCGGGTGACGCGAGAGGCCCTGGAGTTTGCTGCACGAGAGAATCTCGAGTGGACCTCGGTGTGATGCGGGGCGGTGCGGGGTCGCTCAGA
>NZ_KQ948509.1 GCF_001514115.1 Streptomyces olivochromogenes | reverse complement strand
CCCTGGCCGCCAAGTACGCCCTGTACGCGGGAGGTTCGACCGGCAGCACCTATGCCGCCGTCCAGGACTACTTCGCCCGGAACCGTCCCGGCGCACACCGTCCCGGCGCACACCGTCCCCGGGTCGCCTTCATCGCCGCCGACCGCGGCCATGCCTACGCCCAGACCGTCTACGACCCCACCTGGGTCCAGCAACTGCGCGCGGAACCGGCACAGCCCACCCGCGTCGAAACCCTGGCCGCCAACTGAAGGAGCACCACCCCGTCGACCATCACCACGGTCGCGGGCCGGCTCAGCGGTGACTCGGGCGCCGGGTCCCGCGCTGCCGTTCCATCGCGCCGATCCGTCCGGAGGAGGGCCCCGGGCAGTGGTCCGAGGACTCCGTCACGGACCCGTACATGCTCTACTTCAGCGCCGTCCCCTCCGACGCTCTCAGGGCCGTCACCCCCGTGACCTTCGTGACCCGGCAGGTCCGAGGCCTTGGGCCGCTCGCCTTCTCTCAGCCCCGGCTCCGTGAGAGCAGTGGTGTACGTGTGAGAGACAGAGATTCTGGGCCGGCCCCGCCCGGCAGCATCGCGAGGGCGAGCCCGCGCACTGCGTCGGCACCTACCACTGGAACAAGGACGCCGACACCTGTCTCGACGAGTCCGCCGAGGCCGCCGAGCACATCCGGCAGGTGATCGACGCCCCGAACTCGCCCTGGCACGTGTTCCGCCAGGGCGTGGACGAGGCCCTGCGGCAGGACGGCGCATGCCTGGGGGTGGCGCGGATGAACGGCCGCTCGGCGTGCGCCGCGCAATGGGTCAGGCGGGCAGCCCCTCCGAAAGCCCTCCACCGCCCGCAGAAGGTGTCAGGCGGCGAACACTTGGGAGTCGTCGGCGAACGCCTTGAACTCCAGGGCGTTGCCGGCCGGGTCGAGCAGGAACATCGTCCACTGCTCGCCGGTTTCGCCCGTGAAGCGCACGTAGGGCTCGATGACGAAGTCGGTGTCCGCGGCGCGCAGCCGGTCGGCGAGCTGGTGGAAGTCGTCGATGCTCAGGATCAGCCCGAAGTGCGGTACGGGGACGTCGTGGCCGTCGACGGGGTTGTGTACCTGTGCGGCACGGGCCGGGGCGAGGTGCGTGACGAACTGGTGGCCGTGCAGGTTCCAGTCCACCCAGGTGTCGGCGCTGCGGCCCTGCTCCAGGCCGAGCGTCTCGCCGTAGAAGCGGCGGGCGGCGTCCAGGTCGTCGACCGGGACGGCGAGGTGGAAGCGGGGGATGGGCGAGGCGAGAACGGTCATGGGTCTGGGGTTCCTTCCGTGCGGCGTGGAGTGCCTGGCGCTTACCGGTGGTGACGGGTGGGGGGAATGATCAGGTCGTAGACGGTGACGTCGGTTGGTGGGCACACCGAGGGCCACGATGAGCCGATCGGCCAGTTCGGCACCGTACCCGCAGGCTGCGATCACGGCGACGTGTGCGTGGTGTGCGACGGCGTCGGCTGTCTCGGCCAGGCCACCGGTGTGGATGATGTCGTCGCTGAGGGCGCTGGTGTCGAACGCGCCGCAGTGGCACTGCGGCAACTCCGCGGTGGCACTGCGGCAACTCCGCGGTGCACTCTCCGCGGACGACGGCGCAGCCGCGGTCGGTGAACGCTTGTGCCGGCGCCTAACTCGACGGATAGGCGTCGACCAGGGCGACGCTCGTGCTGTTGGTGCTGCTCATCGCTGTGTGTCCTCCCCGAGGGCCTCGGCGAGGCCCTCGACAGTGGGGTTCCTGAAGACCAGGACCGGCGAGACCCGGCGCCCGAGTCGCTCGCTGAGCCGGCCCGCGACCGTGGTGATGGTCAACGAGGTGCCGCCGACGTCGAAGAAGTCGTCCTGTGGCCCGAAGTCCTCCTCGACGCCCAGGCACTCCCGCCACACGTCGGCGACGAGGAGCTGCTGCTTGGTGACGGCCCGGCGGGTGGCGGGGGCCGGGGCGGCCACCGGGCGTGGGTCGGGCAGTGCGTCCCGGTCGACCTTGCCGTTCGGGGTGAGGGGGATCTCGTCGATCACGGTGTAGCTCTGCGGCAGCATGTACACCGGCAGTTGCTGCGCCAGGTAGGCGCGCAGTTCCGCCGGGTCCGGGGCGGGCCGGTCAGGGTGTTCGAGGATCAGGTAGGCCGCCAGCTGGTCCACAGCGGTGCTGGTGCGGCGCACGGCCACCACGCAGTCGGCGAGGGCCGGGTGGCTCTGGAGTGCGGACTCGATCTCGCCGAGCTCGATGCGGAAACCGCGCACCTTGACCTGGTGGTCGTTGCGGCCGAGGAAGACCAGATTTCCGTCGGGCAACAGCCGGACCACGTCGCCCGTGGCGTACATACGGGCGCCGGGCTCCCCGGCGTACGGGTCGGGCAGATACGCCCCGGCCGTGCGGGCCGGCCTGCCGAGATAGCCGCGGCCGACCGCGCTGCCGCCCACGTACAGCTCGCCGCGACAGCCTGGGGCAACCGGGCGCAGCCGCGGGTCCAGCACGTAGAGGTGCGCGTTGTCGGTCGCCCGCCCGAACGGGACGCTCGGGCGATGGCTGTGCCGGTCGAGCAGTTCCTCGGTGATCGGGCAGAACGCCGAGGTGACGGTCGCTTCGGTGGGCCCGTACTCGTTGAATACCTGGCATCCCGGCGCGGTGGCGGACAGGATGCGGCGGGCCACATCGTGCGGAACGGCCTCGGCACCGGTGAACACCAGGCGTACGGAGCCGAGTCGGGGAGCGGGATCCGTACCGGATTCCAGCAGGATCCGCATCTGCGAGGGCGTCGCGTTGAGCGTGGTGATGCCGCGCTCGGCGACCTCTCGCAGGAACTCCTCGGGGTCGTAGGCGGCGGTGGGGCTCGCCAGGTGCAGTTCGGCGCCGGATACCAGGCACTGGAAAATCTCCCAGACCGAGTTGTCGAACGCCACCGAGTGGTTGAGCAGGGCCCGGTCCCGCCCGGTGAGTCGGCACAGCCGCTGGTTCCACTCCAGGAACCCGGTGATGTTGGCGTGGGTGATCGCGACGCCCTTGGGGTTGCCGGTCGAGCCGGACGTGTAGATCACGTAGGCGAGGTGGTGCGGTTGCGCCTCCTCGGTCGGCCCGGGGTCCGCCCCGGGTTCCTGGTCCACCGCCACGAGACGCACGCCGTCGCCGAACAGGGCCGAGGTGGGGTGCCCCGGGTCCGCGATGACCAGGCGTACGCCCGAGTCGGCCAGCAGGTACTGCAGCCGGTCAGCCGGGTAGCCGGGGTCGAGCGGGACGTAGGCACCGCCCGCCTTCAGCACACCCAGCAGGGCGACCACCAGTTCCACCGAGCGTTCCAGGCAGACGCCGACCAGGCTTTCGGGGCGCACGCCCCCGGTCCGCAGCTCCCGGGCCAGGGCCGAGGCCCGCGCGTCGGTCTCGGCGAACGTCAGCGACCGGCCGTCGCCCACGACGCAGATCGCGTCCGGGGTGGTCCGCACCTGGCGGTCCCACAGGCGGACCAGGGTGGTCGGCTCGGACAGCGGCTCGGCCCGGTTGCCGAGAGAGAGGGCACGAAGCTCATCGGCCGAGACGATCTCCAGCTCGGACAGTCGGGCCGTGGCGCCGGACACCATCTGCTCGATCACCCGCAGGAAGTGCCGGCCGAGGCCCCGGACGAAGTCGGCTTCGAACAGGTCGGTGGCGTACTCGATGGAGATGCTGAGGTCACCGGCCCCGGCGGCGTGGTCCGTCATGTCGAAGGCGAGGTCGAAGCGGGCCGTGCCGAGCCGTCCTTCCAGCTCCTTGCGGTCGTACAGCTCGGTGACGTGACCGGCGCGCGGCTCCTCGTGCAGGGCGAACAGCACCTGGAAGAGCGGGTTACGGCTCAGATCGCGCTCCGGGCTCAGCTGCGCCACCAGCTTCTCGAAGGGCAGCTCCTGGTGCGCGTACGCCTGCCGCGCGACCTCGCGGACGCGGCCCAGCAGCTCGCGCCAGGTCGGGTCGCCCGACAGGTCGGTGCGCAGGACGACGGTGTTCACGAAGTAGCCGACCACGTCGTCCAGTTCCGGGCGCGGCCGGCCGCCCGCCAGGGTGCCGACGGCGACATCGCTCTCGTCGGCGTACCGGCCGAGCAGCACCTGCAACGGGGCCAGCAGGCCCATGAACAAGGTGACGCCCTCGGCCCGGCACAGCGTGCGCAGCCGGTGCGTCAAGTCGGCAGGGATGCGCAGGAGTTCGCGGCGACCGCGGTGGCTCGCGACGGCCGGCCGGGGCCGGCTGGTCGGCAGCTCCAGGACGGGCACGCCGGACAGCCGGGTGCGCCAGTGGTCGAGCAGCCGCTCCAGCTCAGCGCCCGTGAGCCGCTCGCGCTGCCAGGCCGCGTAGTCGGCGTACGTCACGGGCAGCGGTGCCGGGGCGGGGCGACGGCCGGCGGCGAGCTCCGTGTAGAGCTCGCCCAGCTCCCGCACCATCAGGTCCACCGATGCGCCGTCGCACGCTATGTGATGAATCGTCAGCAACGCGACGTCACGGCTCGGGGTGCGCAGCACGTCCGCGCGCAGCAGCGGTGGGCGGTCAAGAGCGAAGGGGGCGCGGATCCGCTCGGTCACCAGCGCGTCCAGGTCCTTCTCGGCGACCTCGGTGCAGCGCATCGGCACCGGTCCCGGCTCGCGCAGTTCGGGGTGGACCCGGCCGTCTACGGCGACGAGCGCCGTGCGCAGCGCCGGGTGCCGGTGCACCAGCGCGGACAGGCAGTCCTGCAGCAGCGTCAGGTCGACACGCCCGCCGGGCAGGCCCAGGGCGACCGGCAGGTGGTAGGCGGGCACTGCGTCGTTCAGCTGCTCGAAGAACCAGATCCGTTCCTGGCCGAAGGAGAGTTCGGCGGTCGCGGCCGCGGGAATCGGCTCGTCGTCCGAGGGCGCCACGCCGTCCAGGGCGGCGGCGAGCGTGGCGGGTGTCGGATGCGCGAAGACCGACTGGGCGTCGACCGGCACGCCGAGCTCCGCACGCAGCCGGGCCACGACCCGTACCGCGGTGAGCGACTGGCCGCCCAGGCCGAAGAAGTCGTCGTACGGGGACACGTCGTCGAGCCCGAGCTCCTCGGCCCACACGCGGCGCACCGCAGCGGTGTGCGGCGGCAGCGGGGCGTCGTCGGGCGTCGGCCCGCTCGCCCGGACCGGGCTGTGCGGGATCCGCTGCACGGCGCCGCGGTCGGTCTTGCCCGCGGGGGTGCGGGGCAGGGCGTCGAGCACTGCGTAGGCCTGGGCCACCATGTGGGCGGGCAGCCGCTGCGCGAGGTGGTCACGGACCTGGCGGGGCAGGTCCTCGGTTACGTTCCGCGCGTCGTGCGCGGGCACGAGGTACGCCACCAACTGGTCGCCGCCGGCTGCCTCGCGGTCGACGACCACCACCGCGTCCGTGACGAGGGGGTGGTTGCGCGCACAGGCCTCGATCTCGCCGAGCTCGATGCGAAAGCCGCGCACCTTGACCTGGTGGTCGTTGCGCCCCAGCACCTCCAGAGTGCCGTCGGCGGACCACCGGGCGAGGTCGCCGGTCCGGTACAGGCGCCCGGAGATGTCCCCGAACGGGTCGGGCACGAACCGGTCGGCGGTCAGCGCGGGCCGGTTGAGGTAGCCGCGCGCCACGCCCGCGCCGCCGATCCACAGCTCGCCGGTGACTCCTGGTCCGGCTTCCCGCCCGCCCTCGTCGACGACGTGCAGCCGGGTGTTGGACAGGGCCGTGCCGACCGTGACCCGGTCGGCCACGGCGTCGATGCGGGCGGCGGTGGCCCACACCGTCGCCTCGGTCGGCCCGTACAGGTTCCACAGGGTGCCGCCGGTGGCGAGCAGGTCGCGGGCCAGCTGCGGATCGAGCGGCTCACCGCCCGACAGCAGTACCCGGCCGTGCCCGTCCGTCCAACCGGACGCCAGCAGAATCCGCCAGGTGGTGGGGGTCGCCTGGACGACGCTCACACCCCCCTCGGCGATGGTGGCGGCCAGCAGCTCGGGGTCGGTGTTGGCGGCGCGCGGGGCCATCACCACCGTCGCTCCCCGGGTCAGTGGCAGGAACAGCTCCAGTGTCGAGATGTCGAACGACAGCGGGGTCAGCGCGAGGACCCGGTCGTCCGCCCCGAGGCCGGGGCGTTCGGCCGCACTCCGCAGGAACGAGGCGACCGCCGCGTGGTCGACGGCCACGCCCTTGGGCAGGCCGGTCGAACCGGAGGTGTAGATGACGTAAGCCAGGTGGTGCGGGTGTACCACCGGGGCCACCGGTGCGGCGGGTTCCGCGGGGAGGTCCTCGACCAGCAGGACGTCGGCCGCGCCGGACGCCAGGGCCTGCGCGCGGTGGTCCGCGTCGCACAGCCACAGCCCGGCCCCCGAGTCGGTGGTCATGTGCCGCAGCCGGTCGGCCGGGTAGCTCGGGTCGAGGGGCAGGTACGCGGCGCCCGACTTCATGATGCCCAGCAGGGCCACGACCATCTCGACCGAGCGGCCGAGACAGACGCCGACCAGGTTCTCCGGTCCGATGCCGCGTGCCTGCAGCTCGGCGGCGAGTGCCGTGGCCCGGCGGTCCACGTCGGCGTAGGTGGCGCGGTGTGCTCCCGCGACGACGGCGACCGCGTCCGGTGTCGCGGCTGCCTGCTGCTCCCACAGTGCGACCAGGGTGGTCGGCGTCATGAACGGATCCTTTCTCAGCCCCGTTCGGGGAAGGTGCGCGTGATCGTCTCTGCCAGTTGTCGTTCCGCGCCACGCACATACAGGTGGGGGGCGCCCGGGAACAGGTGCAGTTCGAAGTCGGCCGAGGTGTGCTCGCGCCAGCCGGCGAGCTCCGTTCCGTCGACGCTGTCGTCGTCCGAGCCGGCCAGAACGGTCAGGGGACAGGGCAGGGGTGCCTCGGCCCGGTGCGTGTACGTCTCGCACAGCGTCAGGTCCGCGCGCAGCAGCGGCAGCAGCAGCTCCCGCAACTCGGCGTCCACGCCGCCGAATTCGGCTGTGGCGAGCAGCTGGTCGTCCGGCAGCGTGTGCCGCAGGTCGCGGTCCGGCAGGCCGGGGGCGCGCATACCCGACAGGAACAGGCGCTCGGGCAGGCGCGTGCCGAGCACACGTAGCCGCCGGGCCGTCTCGAAGGCGATCAGGGAGCCCATGCTGTGCCCGAAGAAGGCGTACGGCAGGTCCGTGTGGTCCGCGATGAGCGGCGCGAGCGCGGCCACGGCGTCGTCCAGGGATGTCAGGGCCGGTTCGGCGAGCCGGTTCTCCCGGCCGGGCAACTGGACCGTGCAGACTTCGACGGTGTCCGGCAGGTACGCCGCCAGCCGGTAGGCGGAGGCACCTGCCCCGGCGTGCGGGAAGACGAACAGGCGCCGCTGCGCGGTGAGTTCACGGCTGCCGAGCCCGCGCAGCCAGGCTGTTGCGAAAACACGCGCCGTCATCGTGAGGCTCGTACGGAGCGCGGGGTCAGGTCGGTCCACACCTGCTCGATGTGGTCCAGGCACTCCTGGCGGGTGCCCTGCGCGCCGGTGGCGGTCCAGCCGGCGGGCAGCTCACGGTCGGCGAACCAGACCGAGTACTGCTCCTCGTGGTTCACCACGACGACGTACCGGTCCTCGGCGGGGCGCGGGGAGGCTGAAGCCCTCATGTGTCAGACCCCCACCCCGGTGAAGAAGTCGCTCTCGCGGCGGCCCCGGCCCGCGGCGACGACCCGGTCGTGCACCCACTTGCCGACGGCGAGGTCGAGTACGCCGAGTCCGAACGGCGAGAAGATCGCCGGGCGTCCGTGGTGCCGGCTCAGCCGCCCGCGCAGCAGGTCGGCGAGGGTGCCGTCGACGAAGTCCCGGTTGCCGGTGCGCTGTTCGGTCAGGTGCAGCGAGGTGCGCTCGCGTACTGCGTGGTCGACGTCGTCGGTGAAGTTCTGGGCGGCGAGGATCATCTCGGGGGCGAGGTCGCGCAGGGACAGGTGCAGGACCACCGGGTTGTGGTCCAGCAGCCCGGGGTCGTGCAGGTGCGGTTCGCCGGCCACTGTGGTCAGCACCACCAGGTCGCAGTCCGTGAACGCGTCCTCCACCTTGTCGGCGACCACGATCTCGGCCTCGGTGTGCTCGGCCATGACGGCGCCGAAGCGGCTCGCCGCCGCCGGGTCGAGGTCGAAGAGCCGGAAGCCGTCGATCTCCCAGTCGAGATCACGCAGGAACCGCCATACGTGCTGGGCGATCAGACCCGTGCCCACGATGCCGACCCTGCGAGCACGGCGCGCGCCGAGCAGCGTCTGCGCGCCGAGCACCGCGGAGGCCGCGGTCCGCGTCGCCGAGACGATCGAGGACTCCATGCAGGCGAACGGGTAGCCGGTGACGCAGTCGTTGAGGATCAGAGTGGCCGAGGCGCGGGGGATTCCGTGCCGCGTGTTGTCCGGAAAGCTGGCGATCCACTTGTTGCCGGCGACCTCGAACTCGCCGCCCAGATAGGCCGGCAGGGAGATGATGCGCGACCGGTCCTGGTGCGGGAAGCGCAGGAACGAGCTGTGCGGGTTCGAGCTCTGACCGGCGTCGTGCGTGAGGTAGGCGGCACGGACGACCTCGATGAGCGCCGGACGGTGACGGTCCGTCTCTGCGGCGATGTCGCCCGCACCGATCACGGTCATGGGCGGCGGGGCCAGGGTGGACACGGGGTGGTGCTCCTTCAGTTGGCGGCCAGGGTTTCGATGCGGGTGGGCTGTGCCGGTTCCGCGCGCAGTTGCTGGACCCAGGTGGGGTCGTAGACGGTCTGGGCGTAGGCATGGCCGCGGTCGGCGGCGATGAAGGCGACCCGGGGACGGTGTGCGCCGGGACGGTTCCGGGCGAAGTAGTCCTGGACGGCGGCATAGGTGCTGCCGGTCGAACCTCCCGCGTACAGGGCGTACTTGGCGGCCAGAG
>NZ_KQ948508.1 GCF_001514115.1 Streptomyces olivochromogenes | reverse complement strand
GGCACGGGGCTGCATGTACTCGAAGACGGAGCCGTCCGGGTGGCGGGCGACGATCCTGGTGCCGTTGGGTACTTCGTTGGGTGCTTCGAGGATCTCGGCGCCGGCCTTGCCGAGGGTGTCGAGAACGGGGGTCAGGGATTCGACGATGACGGTCGCGTTCTGCGAGACGTACTTCTCCAGCGGGCCGGAGTAGAGCAGGAAGGGTCCTACCAGTGCCAACTCCAGTTCGCGGTAGGGGAAGCGGCGGACTTCCGCGTCCCCGGCCAGGTCCTGGTAGAGAGGGATCGCGTCTTCGAGGTTCTCTACTTCGACGTTTGCGATCATTGCTCGGATGTTGCTGCTCACGGGGATCTTCCTTGCTCAGTTGGCGGTGAAGGCGGGGTAGTCGGTGTAGCCCTCGGCGTGACCGGCGTAGTAGGTGTCCCGGTCGCCGTCGGCCAGCGGGTGGCCCTGCGCGAAGCGCTCGACCAGGTCGGGGTTGGCGATGAAGGGCTCGGCGAAGGAGACCGCGTTGACGATCCCGTGGTCGAGGATCTCGTTGCCGAGGGCCTGGGTGAAGCCGAGGTTGGCGACGATGTTGCCCTGGTAGTGGGCGCGGTAGCGGGAGAAGAGGGCGATGCGCTCCTCGATGGTGCCGGGGGTGCCCAGGAGGTGCAGGTAGGCCAGGTTGCTGTCGTTGAGCTTCTTGAACAGCTGGTCGTAGTCGGCGAGTGTCTCCTCGTCCGCGGTGAACGTGGTTCCGTTGGCCCAGCCCGGGGACATCTTCACGCTGATGCGGTCGCTGCCCCACACGTCACCGACGGCGTCGAGGATGTCGAGGAGGAACTGGGCCCGCTTCTCGCTGCTGCCTCCGTAGGCGTCGGTGCGCTGGTTGAGACGTGGGTTGAGGAACTGCGGGATCAAGTGGGACTGCTGGGCGTGGATTTCCACGCCGTCGAAGCCGGCGCGGCGGGCGTTCTCGGCCGCATGGCGGTAGTCGGCGATGGTGGCGGCGATCTCAGTGGCGGTGTAGGCGCGCGGGGTGACGGTGTTCTTCGGGCCGGAGGGGGTGAAGGACCTCTCGCCGGGGTTGATGGCCGAGGGGCCGGCGGGCAGGCGGCCGCTGAGGTGGTCGGGGTGGGAGGCCGTGCCGAGGTGGCCGAACTGGGAGACGATCCGCCCGCCGGCCTCGTGGACGGCTTCGGTGACCTTCACCCAGCCGGCGGTCTGCGTGTCGGTGTAGATGCCGGGCGCGTGGATGAAGCCGATCGCGTCGGGGTTGACCCAGGTTCCCTCGGTGACGATCAGGCCGGCGCTGGCGCGCTGTGCGTAGTAGGTCGCGTGCAGGTCGGTGGGGGCCAGCTCGGCGTTCTGAGCGCGGGCGCGGGTCATGGGGGCCATGACGACGCTGTTGGGGAGCTCCAGCGCGCCGAGGCGGACGGGCTGCAGCAGGGGCTGGGTGGTCATGAGCAACTTCCTTGTACTGAGGGGTGGATGAGGAGGAGAGCGAGGAATGGGCGAGGGCCCGGCTCAGTCCTGTTTGAGGGCGTGGAGGCCGGAGAGTGGGCCTCCGAGCTGCATGAGGCGTCCGCCCTCGCGCAAGGAGCCGAGGTCGACGGGGGCGAAGCCGAAGGCGGCGGTGAGTCCTTGACGGTGGTCTTGGCGTCGGCGTCGTCACCGGCGAGGAACAGCACCTGGCGTCCGGCCTGGTGGCGCGGGTCGGCGGCGATGTACTGGCCGTAGAGGGTGTTGAACGCCTTGACGACGCGGGCTCCGGGCAGCAGTGAGGCGACGTGTTCGCTGCCGGTCAGCTCGCCCAGGTCGGCGATCTTCGTGTGCGGGGGCGGGGAGGCGAACTGGTTGGTGGCGTCGATGACGATGCGCCCGTCGAAGGGTGGCAGGCCGGCTATCGCGTCCGGGATCTGGGGCCAGCCGACTGCGAGTACGACGAGTTCCGCCGCGGCGGCTTCCTGCGGGGTGCCGACGTGGGCGAGCGGTCCGAGTTCGTCGGCGAGGCCGGCCAGGGAGGCGGGGCCGCGGCTGTTGCTCAGTACGGCCTGGTGGCCGTGGGCCACGGCGTGGCGGGCGATGGCCTGGGCGACGGTTCCGGCGCCGAGGGTTCCGATCTTCATGGCGGTGCCCTTCGTGGGGTTCAGGATGCGGGGCTGGTGAGCAGGACGGCTCCGCTCTTGCCGGGGCGGCGGACATGGTCGATGGCCTTCGCGAAGTCGGCGAGGTCGTAGCTGGCGGCGACCTCGAAGAGTTCCGGGGCGGTCGCGGCCAGACGGGCGGCGAAGGCGACGTCCTCGGCCCGTTCCTCAGGCGTGCGGGCGGCCATCCACTGGAAGATGGACGTGCCCCGCACGGTCAGGGCCCGCGGGGTCAGCGCGAGCGACTCCAGCGGCGTGCTGCCGGAACCGAGCTGTCCGTAGGTGATCAGCGTGCCGCCGTCGGTGAGCAGCCCGGCCAGTTCACCGGTCAGGGATCCGCCCACCGCGTCCAGTATGACCTGGGCACCCTGGCCGCCGGTCGCGTCCTGGACCTGAGTGCGCCAGTCCGCGTCGGCCGTCGAGATGGTCGGCAGTGCGGGGAAGCGCTGCCGCAAGGTCTGCGCCCCCGTGGCGCTGCGTACCAGGTTGACCAGCGGGATGCCGTGCTTGAGTGCTGCGGCGCTGACCAGCTTTCCCACCGACGAACCGGCGGCCGTCTGCACCACCGTACCGGCCTGGCCGTGCTGGGCGTCCTCGACCGCCCGCAGCAAGGAGAGCAGGGTCAGCGGGTTGACCAGCATCGAAGCTGCGGTCTCGTCGCTGAGGTCCTCGGGCACCGGCACCACAAGATCGGTCGGCGTCGTGACGAGTTCGCTCCACGCGCCCGGCACCGGGAAGAACGCCACCCGCTGACCGGGCCGCAGATCCTGCACACCCTCGCCGACGGTCTCGATGACGCCCATTCCCTCCACGCCGGGAATCCGTGGCGTGGCGAACCGCTGCCGCGGCCCACCCGGAAGGCCCTCCACTCCCGCCAGGTCGCCGGGGTGGATCGGCCGGGACAGCACCCGCACCTGCACCTGCCCGGCCGCGGGCGCGGCCGGGGCCGGCTGCTCGCTCAGGCGTAGTACCTGCCCGGCTTCTCCGTGCTGGTCGTAGGTGATGGCGCGCATGACGCTCTCCTTCCACGAATTATTGATGATGGGCATCATTGGAACTTCTGCTATGATGAGAGGCATCATTAAAAATGTCAAATCGAGAGCGACGCGAGAGGACGGCCATGCCGCGGATCACCAAGGAGAACAAGGCCCGCAACCGGCAGAACATCCTCGAAGCGGCGGGCCGCATGTTTCGCTCGCAGGGCATCGACGCGGTCGGCATCGCCGAGTTGATGAAGGAAGCCGGACTCACCCACGGCGGCTTCTACAACCACTTCGCCTCCAAGAACGACCTGGCCGTGGAGGTGTGCGGCGCCTCCTTCGCCGCCTCGCTTGGGGACCTGGCCCGGACGATCGAGGACGGTCCGGGCCAGGCCGGCTCTCCGCTGGAGCGGGTCGTGGCCGGGTATCTGTCCACCGCGCACCGTGACGCCCAGGACGGCGGCTGTCCCTCCGCCTCCCTAGTCACCGACGCTGGACGGCACAGCGAAGCCGTGCAGAGTGCGTACGCCGAAGGCATCGAGGGTTACCTCACCGGCTTCGCCGCCGAGTTCCTGCGCGAAGCCGAGGAGAAGGGCCACGAGCTCGACCCGGCCGAGGCCCGCCACAGGGCCATCCGCCTGCTCAGTGAAATGGTCGGCGCGCTGATGCTCGCCCGCGCCGTATGCCACGTCGAGCCCGAGCTCTCCGACGAGATCCTGCAGACCGGCCGCAGCCACGCCCTCGACTGATGCGACTCAGGGCCGCTGCGGGACGTGGAGCTGAGGCGTTCGCGAGAGACGGGCCGGCCCCGACGGGCGCAGGAATGGGCACGCACCCTACACAGCTGTTCGGCCTGACCTGGTTGAGGGCTCTACTCCTCCGCGCCGTCTTCGTCGAGCTCGATCGCGTCCGGGTCACGCAGCGGACGTAGGCCCTCGCGCGGCACGGAGGCGTTGAAGCTGTAGCGGCCCAGGACGATGAGTGTTCTTGCCAACGGCTGTACCGATGTTCCCCACGGCCGAGCTGGGCCCCTGAGCACGGTTCACGGGATCCGATTGGGCCGCAGCTGCGTCGGCAGTGCTCTGACCGGGGAGCTGGGCTGCGACAGCGCACCGCGCAGTTGCCGGTTCTCCACGGTCAGTTGGTTGACGGCACGGACGAGGTGATCGATATCGGTCTGCAACTGCCACAGCTCCTTGGCGTCCTTCGCGCGGGGTTCCTTCAGCTTGACGAGCTGCTTGCGTAGACGGATCTCGGAGTCTGGCGTCTTACAGCGTTGTGGCAAACCGGATCTTGTTCGAGCGGCAGCGGGTGATCATCTGGACGGAGGTTCGGGTGCGGTCGCGGGCATGAGGGAACGGGCCCCTTGGTAGTGACGCGGTTACGACACCAGCACGACCAAGGAAGCCCGTTGCCTGATCAGTTGAGCAGTATCTCTGCGCCTGCGTCCACTGCGGTCACCCCTGGGTGTGACTGCATGCGTCCCGTGACAGCTTTTCGGCATGCCTGGACGACAGAACACCGTCATTGCGGCATGCAGAAAATCTGTCATGGCGGGAGTAGACATTCGTGATCGCGGGGGTTAATGTCTTGCCCGTAGCCAGGAAGTCAGGAAGGCGCGGCAGACACGAAACTGCCGCGCACCAGCAGGTTTTGGCACGGCAGTAGAGCGGCGGGGCCGGAGGAATCTCGGGGTCCTCTCGCTGACTGCCGGGCTGGGCGGCTCACAGGGGCCGCCAGCAGTAACGCAGGTGCAAGAGATGGATCAGGAAGAGGAGAAGGAGGCAAACGCCATCAGGATCGCCCGGGCAAGGACGTAGTCGGCCCGGGTACCGCAGGCCCCGGAACGGAAGGTGGTCCCACGGTCACGCATACGCGATCCCCGCACGTATTTCCCTCTCCCGGGAGAGCGGGCGGAAACAGAAGGCCGGCACCGCAGTAGGCCGGCAGGTGGTGTTCAAATCCTTCGGGGCCCTGGTGCCGTACGGCACCAGGGCCCCCCGATGCGTTCCCACGACAGAGGTGCGAATGACCGCAGAAAACTCTCTGAGTCGTCTCGATGACGACGACTACCCCGCCTACACCATGGGTCGGGCCGCCGAAATGCTCGGCACCACACCCGCCTTCCTGCGGGCGATCGGTGAAGCCCGCCTGATCACGCCCCTGCGCTCGGAGGGTGGCCACCGCCGTTACTCCCGCTACCAGTTGAAGATCGCCGCTCGCGCTCGCGAACTCGTCGACCAGGGCACTCCGGTCGAGGCTGCCTGCCGCATTGTCATCCTCGAAGACCAGCTCGAAGAGGCCCGGCGCATCAACGAAGAACACCGGGCCGGTGTCGAACCGCGCCGCACGGCGGATGCCTGACCCGCAGGCCATGGCAGCTGGCGGCACGTCTTCTCATGACTTCACACGGCTGTTGGCGCCCGCACAGGGCTCCGGCGGCGACATCGCCGGAGCCCACCGTAAGCCACGTCCTGAGCTACGGCTGCTGTCCCCGCTTGTTCCCGCCCGGAACGGTCAGGCGGCCTGGGTGAGTTCGGCGCGGCCGAACAGGAGCGCGTATCCGGACGGGAGCTGGGTGAGGATGCGGTCCAGGAGGCCGGGGCCGGTCAGGCGGCCGACGACGGCGAGCTGTGCGTGACCCCCGCCGGACGTAGACACCTGGCCCAGGTCTGTGAACGGCGCGACCAACTTCTCCTCCAGGCCCTCGACAGCATGCCCAGCCACCAGCGCACCGCACTGACCAGAGGTCTTGCCGGACTGCAGCAAGCACTGATCGACCAGCCCATGCTCCGCCTCGTCCCCTAGGACTCCCCACCCGCGCCGACGCCACGAGACTCAGCCCGGTCCCCCCAGCATTCCGGTACACCGGCCCCCCAGATTTGTCCGCCCAAAGATCCACACGGGAGGTAGAGGAAGGCGCCCTCACCGACATGCCGTGACGCGAACCGGTGGTGTTTCCCTCCCTGGTGGGGGGGGAGGGAAACACCACCGGTTCGCTGCGGGCCGCTGCGGTCAGCTGGTGGTGAGCATGCCTTCACGGAGCTTGACGAGGGTGCGGTTGAGGAGGCGGGAGACGTGCATCTGGGAGATGCCGAGCTGTTCGCCGATCTGAGCCTGGGTGAGTTCCTCGACGAACCGCATGTGGATGATGCGCCGTTCCCGGTCGTCAAGCTGGGCGATCATCGGGGCGAGGGAGTTGAAGTCCTCGACGAGTTCGAGAGCGTTGTCATCGATGCCGATGAAGTCGGCCAGCGCCGCTTCGCCGTCCTCGCTGGAGCTGATGGTGGCGTCGAGGGAGGAGGAGTTGTAGCCGTTGGAAGCCAGACGCGCTTCGTTGACCTCCTCCTCGCTCAGGCACATCAGCTGCGAGAGTTCCTTGACGGTGGGCATGCGCCCCAGCCGGCTGCGGAGTTCCTCGGTGGCTTTGGCGAGCTGGATGCGGGCTTCCTGCAGACGGCGGGGGACGTGGACCGCCCACGAGGTGTCGCGGAAGAAGCGCTTGATCTCACCGACGATGTAGGGGACGGCGAAGGAGGTGAACTCGACCTCGCGGGACAGCTCGAACCGGTCGATGGCCTTGATCAATCCGATCGTGCCGACCTGGACGATGTCCTCCATCTCGTCCTGGCCCCGACTGCGGAAGCGCCCGGCCGCGTACTGGACGAGGGACATGTTCATCTCGATGAGCGTGTTGCGCGCGTACTGGTACTCGGGCGTGCCCTCTTCCAGAACGCTGAGCTGGTCGAAGAACAGCCTGGACAACTGCCGAGCGTCCTTGGGGGCGACCTGCGACGGGTCCGCGATCTCGGGCAGCACCACGGTCCGTGCCTCTGCCGTCTTCGTCACTGTCATGTCAGGCCCCTCCTGTTGCGATCCAGGCTTCGTGTCACCGGCCCCTTGTGCGGCGGCAACAGACGGCGTACCCGGGTTCGAAGAATGCATGCCAGGTGATTTTAGAGCGGACCCAGCGCACCCGGGTTTTGCCCAGCGGGCTGGTCTGGGCCGCGAGAGGTGGGGCCCGCCGGAGCGTCTCCGGCGGGCCCCACTTCCGGGGTGGTGCTGAGGTCAGGCGCGTCGGTGGTTCTGGTAGTAGCCGCCGACCTGCTCGTGGTAGTCGGCGTCGCCGACGTGCTTGTCCTTGTCGAACTCGGGGGAGTCCTTGATCTGGGCCTTGGTGAGGTCGACGTAGATCTTCCGCTCGGCCAGGTCAACCGTTTTCACGGTCCCGGCGGGCAGCAGAACGTGCTTGCCGAAGATCCACACGCCGGTGTCGACGACGAGGTAGGCGGAGCTGACGTCGTCCGAGTGCTTGTCGACCTTCCCGATGCTGCCGTCGGTGGCCTCGACCTTCCATCCGGTCAGGTCGTTGCCCGCGGTGTAGCCGGTGGTCGGCTGGTAGCCCCAGATGTTGTCACTCATAAAGAACGGCTCCCTTGTCGAGATTCCTTGCTGCTGCCGCAGCAGAATTGCGGAGTTATAGACGTCATCGAATTCGGTGACGCTTCCTCAGGAAGCCGGGTTCCCCGGCCTCCCGGACCCCACACATCATGCCGAGAAGAAATGCGGATGGCCGGAGGTGCCGTGCTGGAGGCCACGGTTCCTGGCGTCACGGCCACCTCCGGCCATGACCTCCAGGTACCCCGAAGCGGCAGAATCACCACTTTCATCCCTGTGGTAACAGGAAAACAGGAAACGGGTGGGGCCCGACGCCGCGGCGTCGGGCCCCACCCGTATGGGTGCGCTGTTCAGGCGGCTTACCAGCGGTACCAGCGGCCGCGCTTGCCACCGCTTGCTGTGGGACGGATCACGAAGCCGAGGACCCACACGATCAGCACGATGACGGCGATCCACCACAGGGCCTTGAGAGCGAAACCGGCACCGAAGAGAATCAGGGCGAGCAGAAGAACAAGAAGAATAGGAACCATAGTTATCAACCTCCGCCCCCTCGTGTGCCCCGCGTGGCGATCCCCATTCCTGCGGACCTCGCGTACTTCATAGAGAGCCCGGAGTTGCGAGGAGTCCGTGCGGCGGCCTTCCGGTTTAAGAGTGGAATCCAGGGCGACACGGAGGGTGAAACTTCCTTCAAGCGAGACAGGAGTGAGGGGTTGTGGCTGCGGACGAGAAGGCTCAGGCCAAGGGTGAGCAGGCCCGGGGCAAGATCAAGAAGGTCGTCGGTGATGCGGTCGGCAACGAGTCCCTGAAGGCCGAGGGTCACGGCGAGGAGTCCAAGGGCGACCTGCGCGAGGCCAAGGAGAAGGCCAAGGACGCCGTCAAGCCCAAGTAGGCGCACCACTTCTGATCCCGGCAGCCACGTCCGTGGGCTGCCGGGATTTGTGCTGTCCTGCCCCCAGCAGCCGAACAGATCCGCTTGGCGCACGTGATGAGGTCGGGTCCGATGCACACCCGTGCACGGGGCGCCGTGCCGACGCCGTAATGACGTGAATCTCACGCGGTACTGCTGCCGGGTTGGATGGTGAAGACCTGGTCCAGGCCGACAACGGTGAGGATGCAGGGTGTTGGCGGGGACGGCGGCCAGGGTCATGTCTGCGTCGGCGGCTTGGGCGCG
Source organism: Streptomyces olivochromogenes (assembly GCF_001514115.1). Lineage (GTDB taxonomy): Bacteria > Actinomycetota > Actinomycetes > Streptomycetales > Streptomycetaceae > Streptomyces > Streptomyces olivochromogenes. The sequence continues at coordinate 1,032 of NZ_KQ948508.1, read as the reverse complement.
TTGGCGGGCGGCGAGGAGAGCGGTGATGCCGGTGGAGTCGCAGTACTCCAGGCCGTACAGGTCGATGACCAGGTCCTGGCCCGGGCCCAGATGGGCCGGTGGTGGTGCTGGCGCACGGGTTCGGCTGTGATCAGAACATGTGGCGGCTGGCCGTGCCCGCCCTGGCCGAGCGGTACCGGGTGGTGCTGTTTGACTACGTAGGCTCCGGCGGCTCGGATCCGTCGGCCTCAGCCCCGAGCGGTACTCCTCGCTGAAGGGCTATGCCCACGATGTGGTGGAGATCTGTGAGGAGCTGGACCTGCGGCGAGCCCGGCCAGTGACCGTCACATTGTTCCTGCTGCGGAGATCCATACCGCCATACTCCCACCCAGCGGCAAGCGGACTTCGGCCGCCGTCCGCGAAGCGCGCAGCCCAATCCCGCAGAGCGCCGCGGGACCGGGCACCTGGTGTTCTGCCGCCTCCCCCCTTCTGGCGTGCCTCGGCGGCGGGTCGGTGCGGGCAGACGTCAGCACCCGTCCATCCGGAAGATGCCCCCTTAACCGCGGAATTCCAGGTCTGAGCCCCGCATGGTGCTGTACGTGAAAGCGGGCCGGTCATGCCGTCGGTGCTGGCGTCTAGGTGCTACCGGTGAAGGAGAGCGCTGACGGTTTTGCCGCCGGCGGCCTGGCGGGTCACGGCGGTGGCGTGGGCGAGGTGGTTGACCATGGGCCAGCCGAAGTCTCCGGTGCCGCCGTTCAGGTCGGGGTGCGCATGCGCGGCGCCTGCGGACTGCGGTCATGCACGGCTACTTCGATGCTGTCCGGGTGCGCGGTCAGGTCCAGGGTGCAGGTGCCGCCGCCGTGGCGCAGGGCGTTGGTGACGAGCTCCGAGACCACCAGGACCACGGTTTCGGCAGCCTCCGCCGCGACCGCCGGCACGAGCCCCTCGAGGAATTCCCGGGTGCTCTCGCGAGCGTCGGCAACGGATGTCGTGGAGCGGACGGCTGCGGCGCTGACGCTCATCGTGTCCATCAGGTCCCCCCGGTTTTGAGAT
>NZ_KQ948507.1 GCF_001514115.1 Streptomyces olivochromogenes | reverse complement strand
ATGTATGCACCTCATCTCACCTCATCTCACCTCAAGGGAACCGCACTCGTATGAAATGACGTGACAACTCCACGACTTCGGCGTGCGTGGCGCGGAGGGCGAAAGACGCGGAGACCGGAGATCGAGACGATGTTCAGGAGGTCAGCCTGGCGGATCTGCCCGCGGCCCGTCGTGCTGAGAACTGCGGCCTCCGCGCCCCCCTCTGCCGATCTCGTTCAGGAGGATCGCCGCAGCGACACCGGCGGCCACACCGATGATGGTGTCAGCCAGACGCAGGATCGGCTCCTTCCATGCCTCCTGCGGGCTGAGACCTGCGACGACCGTGATGACCGTGGTGGTGATGGCCGCGGGCACCTCGGCGTCGGGCTGGCCGATCAGTCCGCGAACAGCGCCGCCGGCTCGTCGCCGGACTGAGGTCCTTGACTGGCGAGCCGGACCCTTATGCCGACGTGTACCCGGTCTTCGATGAGTGAGCAGCTCGCAGGCCCGGACTTCGACATGTGGATCTCCGTAGTGATCGGAGCCCCAGGTGTCAACGATGATCGTCAGTTTTTGAGACCGCTGCACGAGGCCGAGGATTTAGGTGGCAGACCGTGAAAGACACCAAGGGCGATCTCGGCGGCCTCGTGTGGGGCCAGGCCGAACAGCGCGCCGCACAAGGTGACGCCTCGTACGTGCGCGAGCTGGGGATGCGGCTGGCCGACCTGCGCGCGGCCGCTGTCGACCAGGTGCGGGAGTACGAGCGCCAGCTGGACCACGTGGTGCGGGTACTTGCCCTCACTCCCGGCCGTGACAGCCTGGTACAGCTGCTCCGACTCCTCGATGAAAAGCGCCCATCCACTACGGGCTCCGGTCTCCTGCCGTGGTTCGTCGCCTCACTGCTCGCGGAGCACCAGCAGGTCGCCGACCTGGCAGCCACCGTCTTCGATGGACGCGAGTGGGAGCGGCTGGACGAGTTGCGCGCCTGCCTCTTCCAGGAGTTGGTGCTCCGCGGCGTGGACATCGACACGTTCCCGACGCTCCGCTCCTGGCCACTCGTACGACCTGGCTGGCACCCCCTGGCCTGGTTGCCGGTGCACCGCCGCGACTTCGAGGCCAACGCCGACTTCCCGAGCCGCTCGATCCGCGGCTCCGCCAGTGGGGTGCCGCGTCGGTTGCCCGAAGAGGGCCGCATGAGCCCGCCGACACCACGTACCACCGAGCGGTCCGCCCTTCGCGACATCGCCACCACGGACATGTACGAGAGCATCGTCGCCGCCGTACAGGCAGGGGAGTGGGGTGACTGCGGCGCCTGGGTCTTCATGCTGGACGAGACCATCGCACCCGAGCGGGTGCCCGCTGTACTGCCGACCCTGCCCATGGCATGCGTCGACGGGCTCGGCCCCACGGATCGCTTTGAGATCTCCAACCGTCCGGTGGACGAAATCTGGCGCCTGCTCTTCGCCACCGCGTCGATGGGCGGCATGGGCACCTCGGGCGTGCACGGTGCCTACGGGCGGCTATGGGCGTGGCGTTCGATGGCGGGGCTCAGCGGCGCTCCGAAGGGCGCGAGCGCGGATGAGGTGGAGCGCCATGTCCGGCAGAGCGCATGGTTCCACTTCGAGGCCGATACGGACTGGTTCCACAACGACATCGGCTCCGACTACGGCATAGCCGCCCTGTCGCCCGACTGCCGCCGGATCGCCGTGCTGGCGGCGACGGACACCGACTAGAGACCCAGCCGGACCAGGTTCCTGACACGCACTGTGTCGACTGGGCCGGATGAGACGGCTGTCGGCTTCGTTGGGAGTGGACCGTAACCCTCAGTCCGCTGCCGCTGCCGGTGCCCGGAGCGCACCTCGTGGTCGGCATCGTGCCGGCCGTCTCTCAGCAAGTCGTGCACCGCACGCACGTGTTGGTGAGGTGTCGCAGTGGGCCGATGACGTACGAGTTCCGCAGGCGTGGCTAAGCTCGCGATCATGTGGAGGCAAGCAGTGCGGGAGATCTTTCCCGGGGCAGGGCTTCGGGAGCCGACTGAGATGTCCGAGATTGTCGAAGCTGAAAGGCGGCTGGGGCGAACCCTGCCGACCGAGCTCAAGCAGTTGCTTCGGGAGAGCAACGGGGTGGTTGGCCACTCCCATGTGGACACGGTCTGGAACTCCGACCAGATCGCCGAGCAGAATCTGCTCTTCTGGTCCAACGAGTCCTTCGCGCAGCTGTATATGCCGTTCGACGCCCTTCTGTTCTTCGGGAGCAACGGGGGCGGTGACCAGTTCGCCTTCGTGCAGAAGCCACAGCGGGCAGACATCTTCGTCTGGGAACATGAGAGCGACAGCCGCCGGTGGGTGGCCAACAACCTGCGGGACTACCTCGGACGTTCGCTACGAGTCGGCGGAGACGACTGGTACCAGCTGTAAACAGCCCGCTGAGGATGAGCAGCTGAATGGGCGCCGTAATCACGGCCGGGTGAGGATGCGTATCCGGAGGAGCCGGAACGATGCACGTCGGTACGTGGCCCCTTTGGGTAAACCTGCTCAACTCGGACGGGACCGTCACAAACGTCGACTCCGGGTTGTGCCTGGACGCGAGCAACGCGGCGACGAGCCAAGGGACATCGCTGGTGCTGTGGACCTGCAACGGCGGGACCAACCAGCTGTGGAGTCAGAGTTGATCTGGTCGTCCTCTGGGCGCGGGCGGACACTGCCCGGCGGCGCCCACGCGCATCCCGGACAGAGCCACAACGGGCCCCCGGCCGCGAGATCACACCTGGTCCGTGGGACTCGCCTCTCCGCGCAACCCTGCGCGCATGGCGAGCAGCCCGGCCTGTACCCGGCTCTCGCAGTGCAGTTTCTCCATGATCCGGGAGACATGGGCCTTCACGGTCGGCACGCGCAGGCTCAGCCGCCGGCCGATCTGGGCGTTGCTCAGCCCGTCCGCTATCGCCACCAGCACCTCCCTCTCGCGTGGTGTGAGCGAGGGAAGCCGGGGCGGCACGGTCGGCGGTGGCTCGGCGGCCGCCCGGGCCACCAGGTGGTTCACCGCCTCGGGGGCGAGGGCATGGAGGCCGGCCGCGGTGTTCCGTACCGCGTCCAGGACCTGGCCCGGCTGGGCGTCCTTGAGCAGGAAGCCATGGGCGCCGGCCCGAAGCGCCGGCAGGAGATAGGTCTCGGCGTCGAACGTGGTCAGCATCAGGATCCGCGGTGGTGCGGGCAACGCGGACAGTTCCCTGGCGGCGCCCACTCCGTCCAGGCCGGGCATCTGCACGTCCATCAGCACCACGTCAGGGGTCAGCCGGACACAGGCCTCGACCGCGGCCCGCCCGTCGTCGGCCTCGGCGACCACCGTGATGTCGGGAGCGGTCTGCAGCAGCAGGCGCAACCCGGTGCGGACCAGGGCCTCGTCGTCGGCGAGCAGGACCCGGATCACTGAGCCTCCCCGACGGGTTCTGCCCTCATCGTCTCCTGCTCCCCATTCGGTGCGGGCGGCGCGACGGGCAGCCGGACCCGGAGCCGGAACACGCCGTCCCGGTTCTCGGTGTCCAGGGTGCCACCGAGGAGCGCGGCCCGCTCCCGCAGACCGCGCAGGCCCAAGCCCGCGCCCTCGCCGGCCGCCTCGCCGGGCAGGCCGGTCACCAGGTTGGTCACCTCGCACTCCAGGTTCTCCCTGTTCACCCGCAGCCCCAGCGTGGCGCGGGCGCCGTGGGCGTGTTTGCGGATGTTGGTCAACGCCTCCTGGACGATTCGGTAGACCGTGTGCTCCACCGCCGGCGGCAACGGCTGTGCGCCGACCCGGACTTCCGTCACCGTCGCGGACCACGGTGCCCAGTCCACGGGCACGCCCGCCACCGCCGAGTCGGCCAGCAACTGGGGCAGATCCCGCAGTGCCGGGCCGGGCTGGAAGGAACTCTCTACGGTCTCCGGGTCACGTAGCACATCGAGGATCTGGCGCAGCTGAGCCAGCGCGCGCCTGCCGGTAACTCTGATCAACTCACCGGTCTCGCGGGCTCGCTCCGACTCCTGCGGGTCCACACTCAGCGCGCCCGCGTGCAGCGTGATCAGGCTCACCTCGTGAGCCACCACGTCGTGCATCTCACGCGCCAGCGCGGCCCGCTCCTCCGCACGGACCCGTCGGGCGATCAGCAGTGCCTCCCGCTCGGCCCGCTCGGCGCGCTCGGCCAGTTGCTCCAGTCTGGCGTGCCGGTACCGGATCACCGTGCCGCGCGAGGTGGGCGCGCCCACCAGCAGGGCTGCCCCCATGACGCCCACCACCGGGGCGCCCATGGTGAACTGACTGAGCACCGCGGTGGCGTAGACGCCGTACCGCAGAGGGCTCGCTGCCCGCCGTTTGGCCATCGAGTACATCGCAAACGGCAGGGCCGGCTGAACGGTCAGCAGGCTCGCTCCGGCGACCACGGCCGCCACCAGCGTGGGCCGGTCGCGCCGCCAGGCCAGCAGGAGCCCGGTGGCGCACTCCAGGACAAGGGAGACAGCGAGCGGCAGTGGCAGCAGGGACCGCGGTGCGGCGGCCGGCAGGAGTCCTCCAGAGGCGATCAGCCCCGCCAGCACCCAGGCAATCGGCTCGGAGGGCCACTGGATCCGGGCAGGGCGAGCCGCACCCGAGGTCGGCGCAGAGGAAACGGACACGTGTTCCAAGGTAAAGAGCCCTTCGGCTGATCGTTCCGGCAACTGCCGCCGACCGGCGCACAGTGGCTGCGCCTCGCCGGGACGGAGCGTGCCCCGGTGGGCCGGCGTGAGACCGAGCGGCTCAGGGCTTGGCGTTCTCGCTGCTCTTGTCGTTGTCCTGGGCGGCCTCGTCCTCGGCGGACGGCAGGGTCTGGGTGGCGGTGACCTTCCCGTCCCGGTAGCAGATCTGAAAAGTCTGCTTCTTCTCCAGGGAGACGTGCTTCTGCAGGTAGTAGTCGCAGGTGGTGCCGGCCGGCGGCTTCGGCTTGTCCTGCGGCTGGAGACCGCCGGGCTCGCCGAGGCGGTCGCGCACGGCGTCCCGGTTCTCGCCGACGTGAACGCCCTTGAACTGGGCCGTGGTGATCATGTGCGAGGTGATGTCGCTCGCGACGTGTCTGATGCTGAACCAGAGACCTACTCCGGCGAGCACGGCGAGTCCCAGGATTCCGAGCAGGATCTTTCCGGCGACGCGCATGGCAGAACTCCTTGGCTATGGGGGTACCGACGTTCTTTGACGTCGCCCAAGCAGTCTGTTCCGGCACTCCGCGCCGATCGTCGCCCTGAACGAGGAACCCGACCCCCGACTTTCGTATCCCCCCACGTCCTCTGTACGGAAAGAACCGCTGGCAAGCCCCGACATCGTTCCGCTGCGAAGGACCCCGTGACCGTCTACTGACCGTCACTGATCGCTGGGCCCGCCGACCCAACGGTCGGCGGCACCACGCACGTACTCCTGCAGGAAAGCCCATCTGACTTACAGCATGTTGAGGGTATATCGCTATAAGCGACTCCAGGCGACGGCAGGCGAACGCCGGCGCGGACTGGAGGTTTCAGTTTCCGAGGTGCGCCCAGGCGCTGGGGCGGTGGGGTGGGATGACGAGATTTCTGCGCGGCTCAAGGATGTTGACGACTGTGGTTGTGGTCTGCACGGCTGCGCTTTGTGCCGCGGCTCCCGCAGTGCTCGCGGCAGCCGCGATTACCTGGTGGTGGTTATTGGTCCCGGGAGCGGTGGTCGCGGCCGTTGCGGGGGCCTTCATGCCTGCGTTCCTGACCGACTTCCAACGGATGCGGGAGCGTGCAGAGGAACGTGATCTTGTGTTGCTCCGGGACTGCGTGGTTCTGCCCGGAGGTCAACTACCCCTAGTACGGGAAGTGCCAGATCCGATTCTGCTCGGAGTCCATCCCGCAAGGGATGCGGATGAACCAGGTCCTCGTGCAGACCAGATTGTCGGATACGGTCCTCGTGCGGGGCGTCATCGCGTACCGCCCTACGTGCCGCGCGACATTCACGATCGCGTCGTGGAGTTGCTGGCGGCCGGCGGCTTTGTTCTCTTGATAGGAGAGTCCACCGCAGGTAAGTCGCGCCTGGCGTACGAGACCATGTGCACCGCGCTGCCCGATCATGTTCTCATCGCGCCCTTGAACCGACTGGCTTTGCCCGCCGCCGTTGCGCGGGCCTCCCGGCTGCCCCGATGTGTTCTTTGGCTGGACGGCATGGAGCGCTTTCTCGGCCCTGAAGGGTTGTCGAGGTCAAGTATCAGTCGCCTGACCACCGGTGGTGGTCACCACCGTGTCATTGTCGGCACTCTTCGATCGGCGGAGATGACGCGGTACACCGCTCACACCGACACAGGGACCGCAGATGCCGCAGCGCTCTCCGAAGCGCGCGAAACTCTTGAGCAAGCAGTACAGCTTCGGCTGGCGCGGCTGTTCACGTGGAACGAGCGTTGCCGGGCGCGGACCAGGGCGTGGGATTCCCGGATCGCCGATGCCCTCAACTGCGCCGGAGACTACGGGCTCGCCGAGTACCTTGCCGCGGGGCCGGAACTGCTTGGTGACTGGCTCGACGCATGGGACGTGGGAAATCGTCCACGGGCGGCGGCACTCATCGCCGCTGCAGTCGACTGCCGACGTGCTGGTCTCACCCGTCCCCTCCCTCGGGCGCTCCTGAATAGTCTGCACGAGGCCTACCTGTACGAACGGGGCGGCTCGCGTCTGCGCCCAGAGGCACTCGAAGAGGCCTGGTCATGGGCCACCCGGCAACGCCGAGCTACTACCTCTCTACTCGTCCCTGTCGGTGGCTTGGACGTCGCTGACGGTCCCGTCGACGTTTTCGACTACCTTGTCGACACCAGCCAGATCCAAGCCACCCCAGAGACGCAGGTTCCCGAGCGTGTGTTCTCGGCGGTGTTGCCCCTCGCGGACGCGAGCGAAGCCGGACGCCTGGCTTCGACCGCACATGACTACGGGCTGTACGCCATCGGGGCACAGGCATACAGCCGCGCCCATCAGGAATACATGACCCACCTTGGAGCACTGCACCCCAAGACCCTGACCAGCCAAAGCAGCCTCGCCGTCATGCTGCGCCAGTTGGGGCGCCTTGCCGAGGCCGAGCAGTGTGCCCGAACGGCCGTCGAAGCCATGGCCAGCGTCCATGGTGCCGATCATCCTGAGACACTGACGGCCGGCAACTATCACGCCACATGCCTGTTCGACTTGGGACGCCTGGAGGAGGCCGAAGCCGGGCACCGAGCGGTGCTCGCGGCCCGGCTGCACGTGATGGGCCCCGAGCACCCGAACACTCTCTCCAGCCACGCTGATCTGGCCCTGGTCCTCTGTGAGATGGGTCGCCTGCAAGAAGCCGAGGCCCAGCACCGCATCGCGCTGGACACCCGCATCCGGCTCTTGGGGCCGGAGCATCCCGACACCCTCAGCAGCCGTAGTAGCTTCGCCGGACTATTGCGTCGGCTCGGGCGTTTGGAGGAGGCCGAACAGGAGCACGCTGCGGTCCTGGAAGCCCGCAGGCGCACCCTCGGTGACGAACACCCGAAAACTCTGACGAGTCGGGCCAACCGCGCTTCCTTGTTGCGTCGGCTCGGGCGTTTGGAGGAGGCCGAACAGGAGCACGCTGCGGTCCTGGAAGCCCGCAGGCGCACCCTCGGTGACGAACACCCTAAAACCCTCACAAGCAGGAATAATCTTGCCCTTGTCCTGCGAGATCTCGGGCGGTTGGAGCAAGTGGAACAGGAGCACCGCGCCATCTTGCGGGCACGTGTACGCGCGCTCGGGCCTGATCACCCCAAAACGAGGATCAGCCGGATGCACCTGGCCAGTGTCCTGCGAGACCTAGAGCGTGAGGATGACCTCGACGCCATATGAGACGCGTCGCTTCGGCGCGGCTGGAGCTCCGGAACTGTGGCCTTCACGCGGGACTGCGGGCAGAGCCGTTTTTGAGGATCACCGTCAGCCGCGGGTTGACGCTGTCCCGGAGCAGTGTCACGGCCGGGAGCGCCTCAGGCGGCGGCCCAGGAGGACGGCTCCTGCGCCGGCGATCAACGAGCCGGCGGCGATGCCGGTGAGTGCGGTCTCGGCCTGGGCGCCACGGGTGGTTCCGGTGGCGGCCAGCGCCGGCCGGGTGGAATCGGTCGCCGTGGCGGCTTGGAGGAGGAGGGCGGTAACCGCGTCGGGGTGGGAGACCATGGCCACGTGGGAGGAGTCGATCTCCACCGTGTGTGAACCCGCCCGTTTCGCCTCGAAGCGTTCCTGGTCGGGATTGATGGTCTTGTCCTGCTTCGCGACGAGGAACCATGACGGGATGTGCTTCCAGGCGGCCACCTTGGCCGTCTCCGAGAACGCAGTCGTCGCCGCAGGTCGCTGGGTGACCGCCATGACCCTCGCGGTGCTTTCCGGCAGGTCCGCGGCGAAGACCGGATGGAGCCTGTCGGGCTTGAGGTACAGGTCTGTCCCGCTGACGCCGCCGGCCCGGTAGGGAACGGACTTCGTGGCGGTGCCGAGTTCGCTGGGGAACTTGGCTCCCAGGGACATTCCGCTCTCGCCCACGTCGGGCATCAGTGCCGAGACGTACACCAGGGATTTCACCCGGGGGTTGGCCGCGGCGGCCGTGCTGATCACGGCGCCGCCGTATGAGTGACCAGCCAGCACGATCGGGCCCTTGATGCTGTCCAGCACGGAGGCGATGTAGGTGGAGTCGCTGTACAGCCCGCGCAGCGGGTTGGCGGGAGCGATGACCGTGTAGCCACGGCGTTGAAGCCGTTCGACCACCCCATTCCAGCTGGAGGCGTCCGCGAACGCCCCGTGCACCAGCACGATGGTGGGTTTGGTCGTGGAAGTGGTGGTGGTCGTGCCACCTACCGCGGCGACAGGGGCCGCCAGGGCCGTACACATGGCCACGGCGCACCCGGCCGCCATGACGTGTGCGCTACGTATTCGGCGCCGTGAACCCGTGACCGGAAATGCTGCCATGCCGTTCTCGCTTTCCGTGAGGCCTATGACACGGATTGTTCAGGTGTCCGTACCGGCAGGCTCGGTCAGCACTCCAACCGGGTGAAAGTAGTGGGTCCCGGGAGTGAATGTCGGAGGCGGAGGGTGTTCGGACCTACGTCTTGTCCCTGCGTGCCGTCCGATGACTGTTCAGCACCGTACGCAAAGCACTGGCTCGACCAGCTTTCCGTCGTAGAAAGCGTGCCACTGAGCGAACTTCCGTTCGGCTCGGGGAGCCCGAACTCGGCGACAAGCGGGGTCGGCTGTCAGCTACGAAGTCAGTCGGCGCTACCGAACGTTCTGGCGCCTTGCTGGATGGCCCGTTGCATTCAACGGGCCATCGAACAGGCAGCGGCACTCGCTGCGCGGTGCCACCGGGAGAACAGAGACGATCAGGAAGCGACCCTGGCGTTCAGCCCGTAGTCCAGTTCTGCACCATCGACCAGCACCGCCTCGACCGTACGTGTACTGGGGTCGATGTCGGCAACGATCCCGTCCCCGGCGTAGCGGGGGTAGCCCGAGGCACCCGTCTCGCCCGTCGCCTCGACGACTGCCGATCGCACGGCCGAGTCCTCCACGGAGGCGCCGCCTTTGTTCACGATGTGTTCAGGGACCAACAAGATACGGAAGCGCTGCGGCTCTGTAGTCATGCTCCGGTATTTAATCGCCTGTCCCGCCAACCGTGGGAAAGGCGCACGACAGGTCTGCGCAATCCGCTGGGACCGCGGTGCGAAGTCGAGCCTCTCGATGGAGGAGAAAAGGCGCAGGGGCAGCCGCAGGCAACCGCTACGGCCGACGGGTCGTACAAGCTGACCTCGGGCAACGCACTCGCCACCGGGTCCTTCGAAGCCAGGGTCACGCTCGCGACCACTCCCGCGCTCAACAAGCCCAGGCTGTGGGCGCGATGCCAGACCCCGGCCCCGGCCCACCAGCTCGCCCAGTACATCTCGATCCTCGTCCACAGCGCCTAGG
>NZ_KQ948506.1 GCF_001514115.1 Streptomyces olivochromogenes | reverse complement strand
TGACAAGCTGTTTTAGAACCCGCTGATGGTGCTGCACTTCTGCCTCGACCTGCCAGTCCTGGCGCGACCTCAAGGTCGGCGGCGCCGGAGAACGCCGTCGGGCGTGGGGCCCGCCCATCAAGTGGGCGGGCCCCACGCCCGCGATGCACTTCGATCAGTCGCCGTTGAATACGAGGTATCTGTGCGGACGCTCCGAAACCACATCCAGTAGCTTCACCAGCTCCGACAGCGCCACCGTCTCGTCGGCGTCGCAAAGTTCACGAAGTTGGACCAGTTCTCCGCGTATATGCGATACCTGGGTTCTGTTGAACACTGTGTCGTCGTACTTGTCCACGAAGCCGAGCATGACCAGGCCTCGTTTTCGCGCAGATTCACAAATTGCGCCGATCGCAGGGTGTAATGACGTTGCCAGGACCTCGCCCGTATAGGTGCGCACCAGAATGCTGAGTGGCATTGCTTCACCTTTCATTGACCTTGGCTGACCCTGTACGCCCTACCGTGGTACGCCGGGGTGCATGGTGACTACATTTCCCCACTTGTCCGTGACGACAGTATAGGTCTTCGTCGGCAAACCCGTTTCGACGTCTGTCCCGATGATATCGGAGTCATTGCCGACACGGACATATTTGCCGTTGTCTTGCAGTTTGGGTTCAAATTTGGCAGCGTCGTTTGACAGCTTGTAAAGATCGACGTCCTTGTTGAACAGGCCCTTCGTGGCATCTGCCTTTGCGCCGCCTGGCATGTGCTTGCTGCGTACGTAGTTTTCGCCCGCCGCGTCCAGGAACGGGGGATCGCACTGGGTGTTATGCACCAGCACTGGCGTATTTCCTGCCAGCACGTAGTACGTGTGGAGATCTTCGACAGTGAGGTTGTAGGTGCGGGTGTGCTGGTCGAAGACGTGGTTGGCCTTGACGCTGACGGTGGTGCCGTTGGTGCTGAGGAGGGTGGTGCCGGGTGTGAGGTCGTGGGCCTTGACCCACTGGTGTGCTGAGGGGCTCCAGAAGGGGTGCTCGTAGGTGGCGGTGAGTTTCCGGGGGCCGTCGGGGGTTGTGATGGTGAGTTCGTCGAAGATCTTGTCGCCGTCGGTGATGATGAGACGGCTGACCTTGCGGGGAGCGCTGCGGCCGGTGAGCGGGTCAGTGGCCAGGACGGTGTCGCCCGGGTCAACGGTCTCGATCTTCTTGGTTCGGCCGTTGTCCATGAGGACTTCGGTGCCGGCGGGGAAGCAGTGACTGCAGCTCTTCACGTAACGGGCGGCCCGCAAATCCTGCAGCGCTTGCATCCCTCGTTCGAGGTATTTGAACTTCGAGCTGAGGACGAGGTCTTCGCCGAGCTGGAGGCAGGAGACGGGGTCGCCGCCTTTGCAGGCGTCGAGTTGTCCGAGGCCGAGGAGGTCCTTCTCCACAACCCACAGCTGCTTGGCTGCGGCTTCGGCGCCGGGGCCCTGGGAGAGGATCGTGCACAGGGTTTCGTTGTGCTGGCACCAGTGCGCCGGGTGTTCGACGGCGTCGCAGCCGAGGATGCCGCAGCGGTAGCGTGCTTCGGCCTGGCTTCCGGTGTCGTTCTCGGCGGCCTTGCGTTCGGCTTCCTTCTTCTCCACGGCCGCTTGGAAGGCGTCCTTGAAGGCCTGGTCGGCGGCCTTGTAGTCCTTGCCGGCTGCGGTGGCGGAGGCGCGGGCCTGCTCTCCGGCGGTGTAGGCAGCGCTGGCGGACGCCTGTGCCCAGTGGGCGGAGCCGGCGGCGTCGAGGGCGGAGACGGCCGCGTCGTTTGCGGACTGGTTGGCGGAGGCGGCGGCCTTGGCGGCGGTGTGGGCGGAGGCGGCTGCCTGGTCGGCGGAGGCCTGAGCGTCCTTTGCCGACTTGGCCGCCTGGTCGGCGTAGCCCTTGGCCTGCTTGCCGGATGCGTCGGCCCTTTTCGCCCAGTCGGCGGCCTGCTGTGCGGCCTTGGCCGCGGTGGCGGCGGCCTTGTGGGCTTGGGCGGCGTTCTGCTGGGCGGTGGCCGCGATACCGGCGGCATCCGCGATCAGCTGGGCGATCTGAGCCGTGTGGGTGGCGCCGAGGAAGTCCTGGCGCTGGGCCTTGTACTGCCCGACCTGGATGAACTGGTCCAGCAGGTCGTCGGGGCCCTCCAGGGCGATCCGGGCGGCCGATTTGACGTCGGGGCCGCCGCTGTCGATCAGCTGGGCTGCGCGGACCCGTTCGTCCTGGGTGCGTGCCTGGTAATGCCCGCTGGTGAGGAACTCCCGCAATTTCTGTGGGTCGTTGGAGTCCAGTGCGGTCCGGCCGGTCTGCTGCACCACCGGTCCGCCGGCGTTGATGATCTGGGCGATGGCCACCCGGAAGTCCTGTGCCCCGGCCTGGTACTGCCCGGTGGCAAGGAACGCCGAGACCTGATCGTCACTGCCCTTGAGCACTTCCTCGGCGGCGCTGCGCACCGAGGCCAGGGAGCTTTCCTGCGCCAGGGTCTGCACGCGGTAGCGGTCGTCCTGCTGGGCGGCCTGCGCACGGCGGGTGGTGAGGTAGTCGACGACGTCCTGGTCGGTGCCTGTGAGGGCTTCCTCGGCGGCGCCCCTGCTCCACGGCCCGCTGCTCTGCATCGTCGCCAGCGCGGCCTTGCGGCCGGCCTGGGCGATGGCCTTGGGGTCGGCTCCGGGCTGTGCGGCTTGCCCGGCCAGGCTCTTGGCCTGGGCGTCGGTGTCCTTAGCCTGCTGGGCGGCTGTGGCGTCCGCGGCCGTGCGCTGGTCCTGCTGGGCCTTGAGGTCCTTGGCCTGCGCGATCCCGGCGTTGGTGCGCTCGGTCAGCTGCTCCGTCTCGATCTTGACGGCGATGTCGTGGGTCTTCTGAGCCTTGGCGACGGCCGCGGTGGCGACGTCGGCCGCGTCCTGGGCGGCTTTGGCGTGCGCCGCGGACTGCTTGGCGGCGGTGGCCGCCTGGCCGGCATGGGCGGCCGCGTCATCGGCGTCCTTGGCGGCGTTGTCCGCATGGGTGGCCGCCGCGTTGGCCGCATCGCGCGCGTCGTTGGCCGCGCCGGCCGCCTCACCGGCCAGCGCCGCGGCCGCGTTCGCGGCACGGTTGGCCTCCTGCGCGTGGCGGTGGGCCGCGGCTGCCTCGGCACCGGCCTCGCTGGAGTGGACACCGGCCTGGGTGGCGTAGGTGTTGGCCTGGTCAGCTGCGTCTGCGGCGGCGTCTGCGTTGCTGCCGGCATCGGCGGCGGCCTTCGCGGCACTACCAGCCTCGGCCGCCGCGTTGCCGGCCTGGGTGGCCGCGTCCGCCGCCAGCCGTGCTCCCTTGGCCGCGCTGCGGGCGTCGTCGGCCGCCTTGCGTGCCGCTGAGGCCTTGCCCGCGTCCGTGGACGCGTCCGCGGCGGCGCTCTGCGCACGAGATGCGGCCTGCGCGGCACCCACCGCGGCGGAGGCAGCCTGCTGGGCGGCGCTGGCCGCGAGGCGCGCACAGTTGTTGGCGGCGGACGCCGCGTCGATCGCCTCCTGCGCGGCCTCCGCGGCCTGCTTGGCCGCAGACGCCGCCCGGCTTGCCGCAGAGGCGGCGTGCAGGGAGTCGTTCTTCGCTGCCTGGGTCTCGGCCGCCGCCTTCTGCGCGGCCTCCTTGGCCAGCTTCGCCGCGGTCACGGCACGCGCGGAGGCCTCCTTGGCCGCCTTGGTCTGCGCGGCCGCCTTGCTGCCGGCCTCCTTGGCCTGGGCCGCCAGCTGGGCGACCGTGGCGTGCTCCTGGTCACGGGCACGCGCCACGTACTGGCCGACCTGGAGGAACTCGTGGATGTCGTCCGCCGTACCGTTCAACGCGATCCGGCCGGCCGCCGCCACGTTCGGGCCGCCCGCGCTGATGATCTGCGCGACCTCGACCCGCTCGTCCTGCGCCCCCCGCTCGTACTGACCCGTCGACAAGAACGCCTTGATGCCATCCGGCGCCCCGTTCAGCGCGGCCTGCCCGGCCTTCTGGACCTCCGGGCCGCCCGCATCGATGATCTGCGCGACCTGAACCCGCTGATCCTGGAAGAACGGATCCTGCCAGCCCTCCTCCAGGAACCCCTGAAGGTCGTTCGGCGTCCCGTCCAGAGCCTTGCGGGCTGCGTCCTGCAGGTTCAGCCCGCCCACGCTGGCGAGCTGTGCCACGGCAACGCGCTCGTCCTGGAGCGTGGCGTTCTTCGCCGTGTCGAGGAAGTACCGTAGGTCGTCGTCGCTGCCAGTCAGAGCGACTTCCGCGGCAGCCCGCACCCCGGGGCCGCCCGTCGACCACAGGTCGAACGCCCGGGCACGGTCAGTCACTTCGTCAGTGGCAGCACTGCCGCCACCGTTCGGGCCGCCGTCGGCCACCGCACGGGAGGCAGCACTTCCGAGCAGACCGACTACAAGTGCAAGCGGCAGCAGGCACAGACAGAGCATCCGTGCCCCTTGCGCAATCCTTCTCGCCGCGATGCTCGCGGATTTCTTCTCGTTCAACTGTCTCTCATATCGTCCGTGGTCAAGCGGGAGTCACGCGGGAGACGACCGGGCAGGCGACGACGGGGACGGTTAGCCGGTGGTCCGGGGACCGCCCCCGCGAAAGCCGTATCCGGTTACGTCAGCTGGCGGGTGCGAGTTGGATTTCGTTGTGGAGGCCCTTGGTGTCGACGGCGGGGAAGAGGCTGACGTGTCCGTCGTTCCAGCGGACGAGGACGTCGTCGGCGGTGGTGTTGCCGGTGAAGGCGCCGGCGGTGACGACGGTGGCGTCGGCCCAGTTGGACTTCGCGGGACGGATCTTGATCTCGCCAGGCAGGGCCTTGGCGGTCATGCCGGGGTAGATGGTGGTCTCGCCGTCGATCCAGCGCACCAGCAGGTCGTCGGTGCCCTTGCCGGTGAAGGAGCCGGTGGCGAGCTGGGTGGCGTAGGTCCAGGTGTTGTTCTTGGCGACGATCTGCGTCTGCTTCTTCAGCCCGTTGACCGCTAGGTCGCTGAAGACGGAGACATGGCCGTCCTTCCAGTCCACCAGCAGGTCGTCACGGTGGCCGCCCGGGGTGAAGCGGGCCCCGGCCATCAGCCGCGCGTCGTCCTTCCAGGTGTCGTCCTTCGGCGGGGCTAGCTGCTTCTCACCGTGGAAGCCCTTGGCGTCCACGGTTGGGTACAGGGTCATCTCACCGTCGACCCAGCGCACCACGAGCCCGTCCGTGCCGCCGCCGGTATTGACACTGGTCACGGAGACGGCCTTGGTCCAGATGCTCTTCTCGGGCTGCAGCCGTTGTTCGGCGGCGAAGGGATGGGCGGGATCATTGCCGTCGCCGCCCTGGTAGAGGGTGACTTCACCGTCGTCCCATATGACAATCATGTCCTTACGACGGGTACCGCCCGCGGAGTCGCCGGTGTAGTAACCGGCCGTCATCTGCACGGCGTGCTTCCACGGGGCGGCCGCGAAGGTGGTGCTGTAGGAGACCTGCTGAACCCAGCCGGCCAGGTCGTCGGCGCGGGCGGCGACGGCACCAGTACGGGTCTCGGCAGGGGCGGTACCCAGACAACCGCCCTGCCACGAGGAGCTGTTGACACCGACGATCGCCGTGTGGCCGCCTGCCGTGCTCAGCAGGGGGCCGCCGGAGTCGCCCTTGCAGACCGCCGCGCCGTCCGACTTCGCGGCCAAGTCGAAGGTGGTGGCGCCGGTGGTCTGGACGGTGAAGGCGGCCGCGTGCACCTGGTCGGGCATCCACTCGTCGTGCGTACGGCCGTAGCCCGCGGTCTGGACCTCGTTCCCGGTGGCGGGCGCGGTGCCCGTCACCGGGACGGGGGTGATGCCGGTGACGGGCTTGGCCAGTTGGGCCATGACCACGTCGCGGTCAGTGCGCGGCACCAGGTTGACCACCTGCTGGGCGCTGTTGCCGAGGGCGGCGGTGGTCTTCAGCTTCGGCGCGCCGGGGGTGAGAGCGGTGCCGGGGGTGACGGTGAAGCAGCTCGCGGCGGTCAGCAGCCACTGCGGGGCGACCAGGGTGGCCGAACAGCCGTGCTGGCCGCCGATGTCGAGGCGCGCGGTGGTGGCGGAGACGGCGTCAGAAGCCTGCGGGCCCGATACAGCTGTCGCGGGGGTGGTGGTCAGGGCGGTGGCCAGTGATGTGGCGGCGATCAGGCCGCTGGTCCACGCGGTGTGCGGACGAAAGCCAGACATGATGGTTCCTCGTTGTCGTGGGAGATCGAAAGGAGAGAGGCGGGCGGACCGGTCAGCCGGTGACCCGCAGTTCCAGCAGGACAGCCGGTGCGCTGCCAGCGGCTCCCTCGCCCACGCTTTGGTAGCCGTTCTTGCCCACGGTCACTGTCCTGGCCGGTGCCGAGGGATCGGCCTGGGGCCTCAGATCGGCGCTGATGGGGTGGTCCGTGGTCTCCAGGGCGAAGACACGCGGGAGTTCGAGGCTGAGGTAGCCGCTCTTCGCACTCGCCTTGAAGCAGTAGGCGCTCTGGGGGTTGCCGCTGGGGCCCTGCACGGTCAGGACCTTGATCTGCCGGCCCGAGTCGTCGCACGTGGCGAGAGTGATGTGCCCGTCGCCCTTGATCAGCTTGATGCCCGCTTCCCGCTGGATCTGATCCGCGTTCGGGTAGGCGTAGTCCTCCACGGCGGACGGCGGCGTGTCCCCCGTAGGACCGCCCGTCGGCTGCGGGTCGGCGGAGGCGAGCATCGGAGTGCCCGCGAGCGCCAGGATGACAGCTGCCCCCGCGACGGGGAGCATCCTGCGAATACGAGAAGTCACCCGAATTCCTTTCCCGGCACGGGTGACGGCATGACGAAACACCTGCGGCCCCCGCACACAGACGTAAAGCAAAAATAAATGGTCGAGCGAGACTCTAAAACGACGTTAGTCATGAAGGCAACGTGACCCTCGCCATAGAGAATTCATGGAACCTGCACAATCATCTCACAGTAGGGCGGGTATGTAGCGCCACAAACATCGCAAAATGCGCACAGAAGTGCCCGCTATTCCGGCCGGACGGTGTCGCACACCGCTCATTATTGTTTCATCTTGCATCAGTTTAGTGAAGTCTTACCCAAACTTGGGAAGTAGAAGGAACGGGACGCATCGTCGCGGGATTTCCCCCAGCTGTTACGGGTTGAGCGTCACGGAATTCTTCACCCCGGCGGTCGCGAGTCGTAAATGGGGGCGCCGGTTGTCGCTGGCTGGTATGTCGCACAGGAGCCCGTAGGCCACAGACTCGATCTCCGACGAAGCGTCAAGCAAGGGCGGGGGACACTGCGTCGTCGTTCTCCATCCAGACGATTCCCTGTCTGTCCGGGATGACGGACGGGGCACTGACACCCGTGTGGACGAGCACGGCCGGAGCGTGAAGAAGCCGGTCATGGCTACGAAGGATCTCCGGTTCTTCGATTTCCCGCAGGTCGAGGTGCTGCCTGACGGCCATCCTCGGCGCGGCATGTCCGTGGTTGCGGCGCTCAGCGAGTGGCTCGCCCATACCAACCGCCGCCTCAACGGGGCTTGGGCTCAGCGCTACGAAAACGGCGTCCCCGTCACCGATCTTGAGCCCGTTGAGGTCGACGGCACGACCGGGACACTGGTCCATTTCAGTCCGGACGGGTCGTTGGGTTCGGTGACCGTGCCGGCGGCCGGCGACCTTTCGCGCCTGGCCACGGCGTGGCCGCATCTGGAGGTTCACGTCGATGACCGGCGTAATGACTGACGGATTCGGCGGCGGTGACCGGTCTCTCATCACAGTGATCAGCTCGCTGCGACGACCGTCGCGGTCTGTGGTCGGCGGCTGGCGGCGGTCAGCAGGAGCCGCTTGCGCAGGAGGGGGAGGCGGGCACGGCCAAACATGCCGCGCTTGAGAGCCTTGAGGTCGATTATCTCGCTGTCGGGCACGCGAAAATCTATGTTGGCCAGAGTAGACATTGGGTGGTGGTGTGGTTATGGTTTCTCTCGTAGCCGAGATCAACGGGGCCTGGCAGAGATGAACTGCCGGGCAGCGGTACGCAGTTGCAGTGCGCAGGACGGTGCGGTGGTGGAGTTCCGAAGCCAGGGTTGTTGCAGGACGGCGACGGGACTGACGGCCGGACCGGGTGGCCCGCAGTGATCAGGGGCCGCCGTGAGCAAGACCGCAGTCAACGCGGTGGCAGTACCCGTAAGTGCGGTTCGCAGTACCCAGCAGTGAAGTCAGTGAGCAGCACCTCGGTGAAGGCGTCGGCTGCGGACGCGCGCACCGGGAGGTTCGGCAGTGGGGTTCCAAGCCAGAGCAGACGCAGGACGGGCGACGGGGCTGGCTGCCGGAGAGTGGCGCTGTCACAGGCCACGGAGCAGTTCGCATCACCAGCAGTGCGCAGTAGAGCAGTACCAGCAGTACGCAGTCCCCCGCTTGGTAAGCAGCTGATCACCGAGGGAAGAACGGAGGAGCCGAGCGCCGTCAGGATCGCCCGGGCGGAAGTCCTGAGCCCGGGTACCGCAGGACATCGATAGTGAGGTGGTCTCCGGTCGAGCAACCGCGATCCCCGCACACGCTTTCATCCCCCGTGAGCTGGTGCGGAAAGAGAGGGCCGGTGCAGTATCAGGGCCGGCAGATGGTGTAGCAGTTCCTTCGGGGCCCTGGTGCCAATGGCGCCAGGGCCCCTCCAGGCGTTTCCAGAGAGGTGCAATGACAGCAGACGACTCGTTCGGCCGTCTCGATGACGACGACTACCCCGCCTACACGATGGGCCGGGCCGCCGAGCTGCTCGGCACCACCCAGGGCTTCCTCCGCGCCATCGGCGAAGCCCGCCTGATCACCCCGCTCCGCTCCGCAGGCGGACACCGCCGCTACTCCCGCTACCAGCTGCGCATCGCCGCCCGTGCCCGGGAGCTTGTCGACCAGGGGACTCCCATCGAGGCTGCCTGCCGCATCGTCATCCTCGAAGACCAGCTCGAAGAAGCCCAGCGCATCAACGCCGAATACCGCCGCGCCGCCGAATCGGCGAATCCAACGTCCGCGGCCTGAGACGGCCGGGACCTGCAACTTCCCCAGGAGCTTCGCGGCCGCCGCCCACGCAGGCTGCCCGGGACGCAAAGCGTTCCGGGCAACTTCGTCGTCTACGGCCCTGGGGCCGAGAGCGACCTATGCGTAGGGCCGGCCCGTGCGGTGGGCGGGCCGCCTGACGCGTACGGCCACGACACCCTCACCTACGGCTGCTCGCGTCCCGGGCAGAGCCGCCGCCCGGCGGCAACCGCGGGCGAGACGAAGGTCGGGCCCCGACCCCGGAGTTTGGACACTGGAGAGACTTGGATCTTGATGGTCCAGGAGAACGGAGTCCCCGTGGGGATGAAGCACTACCCCACCGAGTTCAAGGCGGACGCGGTCGCGTTGTACCGGTCGAGGCCGGGCCGGGGTTGTCACCTACATCCGTGATCAGCTCCGCCGGAGGATCCGTACCGGCAAGGGCCGCTGCCCGCACCCGGTGACGCTGATCGTGGACTCCCAGTCGGTCAAGGGCGCCTCCACCGTGGGCCGCAACAGCCGGGGCTATGACGCCGCGAAGAAGATCAACGGTCGCAAGCGACATATCACGGTGGACACGCTCGGCCTGCCGGTGATGATCACGGTGACGCCCGCCGACATCCAGGACCGTGACGCCGCCCGCGACGTGTTCTGGCGGCTGCGTCTCACTCAGCCGCAGATCACCCAGGTCTGGGCAGATCGCGGCTATGCCGGCGAACTCGTGGACTGGGCCCGCGAACGCCTCTGGCTCACCTTGCGCATCGTCTCCCGGCCCAAGGGCACAAAGGGCTTCGTCGTCCTTCCTCGCCGTTGGAAAGTCGAGCGGACGATCGGCTGGTGCATGAACGCCCGCCGCAACGCACGCGACTACGAACGCCTGCCCCAGCACTCCGAAGCACACCTGAACTGGGCACTCATCACCATGATGACCCGACGCCTGACCCGCAAGAGCCCCCGCACCGACAACTGGACGAGGAAAGCCAAGCGCACCAGCTGATCTACTCTCAGGACAGCATTGGGATCGATGCCGCGCTTGGGCGGTGCTCGGCCAACCAGACCTGGGCATATGCGACGGCGTCAGTCAGGGAGAACAGCCGAGCTTCGGCTGCGGCCACCGTACCTCGTGTTATGGGGCGTTCCTGCTCGAAGGCCGCGCCCAGGTCATCGAAGCCGTCATCGGTGATCGCCGTATCTCGCACGGTGCTCCAGCGGCGGCCCTGTGGGGTCATGATGGCGAAGGAGTTGTCGACCTGCGGTGCGGGAATCCGGCACTCGGCCAGGTGAAACGCCGTGCAGGATTCGAAGGCCGCGCCCAGCAGGAGGATCCGCGCCCTGACGTCTTCCAAACGGGCAAGCGGACTGCGTTCGCCAAGCCGGCAGTCCAGAGCGTGGCCGTCCAGGATCGTGGAGGCGCGCGGGCCTATGGCCGCGAATGAGGTCTGCGGATGCGCACTGCGGGCAGCCCCTGGCCAGTTACGGACGGTCTCGGGGATCGCGCCCACGCCGCGCGTGGGCGTGGTGCGCGGGTCGTAAGGCAGCATCGATGCCCTGATGTCCGCCCACCATGCCTCAGGCACGGACGGACTGTTCCAGTTCGCCGGATCAGAGTTGTCCCCGGAATGCGTCGGTACCACCAACGTCCCGTCGTCGCCGAGGACGTCGAGCAGTGCCAACACAACAGCGCTGGGGCCGCCGCAGACCCAGCCGAGCGAGCTGAGGGAGGAGTGCACGAGGAGGGTCTCACCAGGGCGTAGGCCGATGTCACGCAGCTCC
The DNA here is from genome assembly GCF_001514115.1 of Streptomyces olivochromogenes. Lineage (GTDB taxonomy): Bacteria > Actinomycetota > Actinomycetes > Streptomycetales > Streptomycetaceae > Streptomyces > Streptomyces olivochromogenes. The sequence continues at coordinate 180 of NZ_KQ948506.1, read as the reverse complement.
GAGGCGAGTGAATCACGCGTACACAGCGGGCCGGGCGGAGGCGTCGTCGACATAGCTGGTGAGTGTCTCCCGTCCGAGGACCGCGTACCACCGGTTTTTCGGCACCTACCTCCAGCCTCGATTGCCCCACGGTCGTGGCAATCCCTGCCAGGGCCTGCTGCAGGATCAAAAACACCTACT
>NZ_KQ948505.1 GCF_001514115.1 Streptomyces olivochromogenes | reverse complement strand
AAGACCGACCGGCAAATGGAGGGCGGCGTCGCCTGGCGGCGGCGGACAACGGGGGATGATTGTTCGCCCGCCCACCGGTTGCGGTCATGCTCTAATCGCCGGATGACGAAGATCGAATCAGAGCTGATACGACGTTGGCTGGACGGCTGGACCGTGGCCCGCTCCCTGCCCGAGCCCGAGCCGGTCGAGCCCGCCGGGGACGGCCTGCGGTCCAAGTGCGAGCAACCCGGCCGCGAGGTCGAGGTGTTCGCGCTGCGTGCGGACGAGGAGCCCGAGTCCTTGGCGCGGCTGGCGGCAACCGTCGCCGCCGCGCGGCAGACGACCTGGCTCACGGTACCTACGCTGCGCCCAGGCACCGTCGAAGCCGTCGTCGACGCCGCCGGACTGGAGTTGCTCCACCGGTCCGAGTGGTTCATGACGACCGATCTGACCGAGCACCCGCAGCACGCGCCCGCCGCGCCGTACGAGCGCGAGATTCGCACGGAGGGACCAGTCACGATCGTCTCCCTCCATGGCCCCTCCGGAGAGGTGGCGGCGCGCGGCGCCATCGCCGTGGTCGGCGCCGATGCGATCGCCGATCGCATCGAGACAGACGCGGCGCACCGCCGACGCGGCCTGGGCCGCGCCATGATGAGCGCTCTGGCGGAGGCCGCCGTGTCCCAGGGCGCCCGTACCGGTCTTCTCATCGCCAGTGAGGAAGGCCAGCGCCTCTACTCCTCCCTCGGCTGGCACCACGAAGCCGACGTCCTGATCGCCCGGGGACCGGTGGTTCCCTCCTCCTGGTAGGACGTGTCTCCTTGTGTGGAGGCCCCTGTATGACCGACCGGAAAATGGATCACTTGAGGCGTCGGGTGGTGGGGCGGCCGTCCCAGCGATAGCGGCTCGTTGCCCGGCGGATCAGCATGCGGAGCGTGACGAGAGCGGCGGCGAGGTAGAGGTAGAAGTCCACGACGCTGCCGCTCTTCTCTGTGCAGCGCCGGAGCTTGCCGTAGTCGTTCATCCACGAGTGCGTGCGCTCGACGACCCAGCGCTTGCCGGCCTGAATCGGGGCTGGCACTCCCTTGCGCGCGATCTCGGCCGTGAATCCCAACTCGGCTGTCAGCGCACGGGACTTAGCGCTGTCGTATCCGCGGTCGAGGTTGACGTTGACCGTTTCTGGCAGCGGGCCGACCTGCGCCTTCGCCGCTTCCAGGGTGGGGCCGAGCAGGGGTGAGTCGTGCCGGTTGGCTCCGTCGGAGACGATCCCGAGCGGAACACCGCAGGCGTCGGAGGCGACTGAGCGCTTCAGTCCCTGCTTGCCCCGGTCGACCGGCGATCGCCCCGCCTTCTCCCCCGCCGGAGGGGGCCTTGGTGATGCACCCGTCCACCGAGATCTCATACAGCCCGAGGCCGACCATACGGTCGTACGCCTCTAGGGCAAGGGCGTGGAGCTGTTCCGAAATCCCTTGCTCAGCGCACTCCTTGACGCGACGTCGAATCGTCCGGTCTGAGCATCCGGGCGTGGAGATGCGCTCGTAGCCGGAGCCATGAACCAGCGCAAGCACGATGTGCTCGAAGACCGTCCGGTCGGCAATCCGGCGCCGATGGCAGCCCAGCGGGTGGTCCGTGACGAACTCTCCCCGGGCGGGCAGGAGTGCGGCGAACTGGTCCCAGAGGGGTTCGAGCAGGCAAGATGGCACCGCGGGCACGGCCGTCCTTCGTGATCACTGAGCGTAGAGAACTCCATGATCACCTGCACCCGTGCCCGCGCTGCATCCACCCCATCCCCATCGCGTGGAAGCGGCTGCCTATTGCCGGTCGGTCTTAGCTCGATCAAGCGTCACCTAGCCAGAAAAGTCACAGTCGCGTGCGCGACACCAGCGGGCTCGCCAGCCAGAAATCAAAGTCGCCAACTACGGGTCAAAGTCACAGTTGTCCGGCCGTGCGAGGCTGCCGCCCGTGAGCACCCACGCCGTAAATCCACACCGAAAAGCTCACAAGTGAGTGAGATGGCCTTAGATAGTGTGTGACTTGGGCTCACTCAATGAGTGACTCATGGTATTCTGAAGGGGAGTTGAGTACCGGGAGGGTGAGTGAGTCAGTCACCACAGGCAGAGCACGCGATGAACGCGAGCGACGCCCGCAGGGACCTTTACGCCTTGGTCAAGCGCGCCGAGGACGACGGGGTCACGACGCTGATCCATAAGCGGGAGGATCGTGTTCTGCTCGCCCCTCTCGACCGGTTCCCGGCAGCGCGGAAAGCCGACGCCTTCCCCTCCTGGGTACTGAGCGCGGCGCAGAAGGAGTTCGGCGACCTGATCTCGCGGGCGGCTCAAGGCCAACCGCAGGTGCTCCGCAGGAACACCACGCCCGTCGCAGTGCTGCTCCCGGTCGACACCCACGCAAGTGCCCTCTCGTCCGACCCGGCCGCACCCTCCGGCGCGGCGCCCGCAGGAGGTGCGGTGAACAGCCAAGGACAGCAGGACCGGGAAAGCGTGCCGCGCAGGCTCGCGACGCTGGGCGATGCCATCGGTTCCGTGCTCACCGCCGGCCCCGCTGGCGGCCCGACGTTCGGGCTGCCCGGCCTGGACGCGGCGACCGGCGGGCTGCAGCCGGGCCGGCTGACCCTGGTGGCGGCCGCCCCGAGCGTCGGCGGAAGTCTCCTGGGGCTGGCCGCCGCCCGCACGACCGCGCTGGTCGACCATCGCACGGTCCTGTACGCGGCGTCCGGACCGAACCGGGACGACGTCTTCCGCCGCATCCTGTCCGCGGAGACCGGGGGCGACTACCCGCGTCTGAAGCAGGGACGCCTCACCGACTACGAGCAGGACGTCGCCCGCCAGCTGATGCAGGCCGGTGACGTCCTGCTCATTGATGACGGCAGCAACCTGACCGCCGAGGACATCGCGGAGACCGCCCCGCACATGGAGGGCCTGGCCCTCGTGGTCGTGGACCGCCTCCAGGTCGCCCACAGTGCCCGCCTGCCGTTGTCCGGGCACCGGCTCCCCGACGCCTCCCAGACCCTCTCCACCCTCGCGCGCACCTTGCACGTGCCGGTACTCGCCGTCGTCGACAGCGACGACTCCACGCTGCTCGGGCTCCTGGACGCTGATGTCCTGCTGACGCTCACCGCCACCACCGACCCCGGCAGGGTCCAAGTCACCGTGGCGGAACGCGACTTCGGCGTGATCGGCTCCGCATACCTGCGCCCCGACCTGCTGCACGCCCGCTTCGGCGACGCAGAAGCCGCGCCCGCCGCCGGGACCGGCAGCGAAGACTGGAGGCTGCACACCACGCCGGAGGAGCGGGAGCTGGCCGACGCCGCGCTGCCCTACACTTCCGGCGCCCAGAAGGGACTGCCGTCCGCTCTCACGCACCTGCTGGCCGCGCTGCGTACCGCGCTGGCACACGGCGACCAGGAGGCGATCGACGAGCTCACGGCGTCCCTGGCACAGGCTGCTGCCGCGCCGCCGCAGATGCCGGACACCGACGAGGGCCGTCGTCTCGCGGCCGCGCTGCACGCCTACAACGCGGCTGCCGCCGCCACCGCGCAGCCCTCTGCCCCGGAACCCGCCCGCCCCGCCGCCGACAGCGGCACCGTCTCGGACGCGGACGACGAGGTCCGCCGGGACGACGATGACGGCCTGGTCCCGGGCGACGAAGAGGAGGAGCCGGAGGGAGCGGTCTTCCCTGCCCTGAAGATCCTCAAGGACGCGGTGAAGCGTTCGAAGATGCACCCGGTCCCGGTCATCCGCACCGAGGAACGGGAAGACGGCCCGTGGCCGCTGATCAGCGAGGACATGGACGGCGAGCCCGGCTGGGTCCACCCCGACGTCACCAGCACCCGCGTCGCGCACGTCCGGGACAACGGCAAGCGGGTCCGGCGCGACCAGCTCGATGTGCCCGCCTCCTTCGGTGACGGCGTGCTGTGCCTGATCGACCGCAACGGAAGTTACCCCTCCGCCTGCTCGGCCGTCCCGCTCGCCCCGAACAAGCTCCTGCACACCGGCCCCCTCGACGCGTTCGACAAGACCCAGGCCGGCATCTACCAGATCAGCATCCCGGAATGGAGCTACCCGGGCATGCCGCACCCGCTCGGACGGCTCACCGACCGGCCCGACGACCAGGGCCGCGTATGGGTGACCACCCCGCACATCAAGCAGCTCGAACGCCTCTACCGCGACGGCCACCTCGCCGCGCCCGTCACCATCCACGACTCCTGGACAGGCAAGGCGAACGAGTCGCTGTTCAAGCCGTTCTACGCCGCGGCCCGCGAGGCCCGCACGGACCTCGTCCAGGTCGGCGGCGAGCCGTACAAGAACTACAAGACCCGCCTGTCGATCGCGCTGCGCCTGCTGTGGCCCAAGCGGCAAGAGCAGCGCTCCCCGTTCTGGCGGCCGGACTGGCGCATGAGCATGGTCGCCGAAGCATCCGTCCGCCACTGGACTGTCGCCTTCAAGGCCGTCCAGGAAGGCCACACTCTCATCGCCCTGCGCAACGTCGACGCCGCCATCTTCTGGACACCCCCCGGCACGCCGCCCGCCACGTACCGGATCGGGACCGGGTTCGGCGAAGTGAAGGCCAAGTTCATCCCCCGCGGCGAGTTCATCCCCGAAGGTGACGACTGATGGCCGGACCCACAGGCCGCGGCAACTCCCTCGGCGCCGCCCTGGGCGACCTCCTGCGCGCCCAGGTCACCCCCCGCCACCGGCTGTCCTCCTACAGCGCCAAGCACTGGCACGCCCAGCTCAGCCAGCTCACCGGGACCAGACGCGGTTACGAGGCCCTGGAGAGCGCCGGCCTCGACGTCAAACCCGACACCCTGATCAAGTGGCTGTCGGATCCCGAGTACAACGTCCGCCGCAGCTACCGCGACCTCATCCACACCGCCTACGAGAACGTCGCCATCGTCCCCGCCGACCCGATCCCCGACCACGTCAAGAACGGCCAGTTCGAAATCAGCGGCCTCGTCAAAACCGGCGCCGACGAACGCGAACGCGGCACCCGCCGCGCCGCCCCCCTGCGTATCGACGGACGTCGCGGCGACTGGAGCGACATCGAAGCGCTCTGGCTGGCCGGCGACCTGCGCGACGACGACTTCGAGGACCGCTTCATCGACGACGTCATCGTCGCCGACATCGGCGAAGGCACCGACGGATGGGAATTCTCCGGCAGTAGCTACTCCGTTGAACTCAGGTAACACACCAGATGGGCACGCGTCCGCCGCTGGGCCCACGGCATCCTTTCCGATCCCCACCTGGTCGTTCTCGACGTGCAGACCACCACGTTCACCGACCCGTGGGCCGTGCAGATCGGCCTGACAGACCGCCACGGCGTGTTGCTCTTCAACGAACACCTCAACCCGCTCGCTGACATCGCTCCCGCGGCAACAGCGCTGCACGGTCGAGTTGGCCACCGCCGAGTGGGTCGACTGGTACAACCACCGGCGCCTCCACGGTGAGATAGGCCACGTTCCACCCGCCGAGTACGAGGCCAATCACTACATGGAATCCACGAAACCCCAGGTCACAACCACAATCTGAGATCTCTACCGAACCCGGGGCGGTTCACTACTCGATGCCCCGGCAGATCGTGGGCGACGGTGACTTGTTCGCCCTGACCGTGGTCGGCGATTCCATGATCGACGCGGCGATCTGTGAAGGCGACATTGTCACCGTGCGGAAGATGGACAGCGCCGACCACGGCGACATCGTCGCGACGCTCCTCGAGGACGGGGCCACCGTCAAGCAACTGCGCCGACAGGACGGGCAGGTATGGCTGATACCGCGCAACGCCGCATACTCACCGATCCCCGGCGAGCAGGCACAGATCCTCGGCAAAGTCGTCGGCGTCCTGCGCCAGCTGTGATTACGCCGGGCGGGCCCCGCGCAACAGCCCCTCCAGCAGATGCCGGTAGCGGGCCAGTTCGCCGGCACCCTCGGGGAGCATCAGGGTCACCGCGGTCTGGAAGGCGATCACCGTCCGCGAGTGGCTGGAGAAGGAGGTCAACGTGGCCTTCTACCGGACGGCGGACGGCCGTTTGCTGGCCCGCCCCGTGGACCGTTTCGAGCGGCCCGGCACCAAGCTCTTCAGGGCCCGCTACAGATCTCAAAAGATCTGCACCCTTCTCGCTTCCCAATACGTTATCCACAAACATCAAGTCGGTGGATCAAGGCTTAGAGTGAGTTGATCGACTCCTGTGACGGCTGAGCTGGGAGCGGTGCTCAAGGGGAAGGGATGTGGGGGATTCATGTCCGGGTTTCTGCGCTGGCGTGTCCGAAGACCTGCCGTGGTGGGGTTGTGCGGTGCGGCGTTGACGGCCTCGGTGCTGGTCGCACCGGTCGCGATGGCATCGCATGGGGAGGCGGCCGCTGCTCACACCGTCGGAGTGGTCTCTGCCTCGACGGACGGAGCACACCGCCAGGCGGCAAGCGCCGCGTTGGGGGACGGCGGGCGTGTCGAGCTCGTCGACGGGCGCGACCTGCGTGTCACGAAGGCGCCGAAGGGCGGCGCGGCTCATACGGCTCGCTACACCTTCGCCGCGATGAACGGCGCAGTGTCCGTGCGGCCGGCCGGGCCGCGCGCGCCAGACCGCCAGGCCGCGAAGCTCCCGCTGACCTCGGCGGGTGCCGACCAGACAGCCACCCCAGGCACGCGCAGTGGAATCGCGGCGATGAGCGCCGCGGCGTCGACGTATCCGGTGACGCTGAGCATCACACACGCCAATGTCACGACGAAGGCGTTCTACGTCTGGAACCGCAAGACGTGGGTTTCATACGCGGTCAGCAGCGACGCTGTCGGCCCGACGTCGACGGTGAAACTGCCGCCCGGTGACTACTTCGCAGTGGTGCTGCACGTGGACTGGCGGCAGCCGAGCTATCTCCTCACCCGTACCTTCACGGTCGGCTCGGCCGCCACCACGGTCACGTTCGACCAGAGCGCGGCCAAGGAGACCGCGATCCGCACCGACGACACCACGGCCACTCGCCAGGACGCCGTCGCGTGGATTAGCGCGGGCGGCGAGCTTGCGGGCTTCGGCGGCGATGGCTCCGGCAAGGTATTCGTCACCCCGTTCTCGATGCCGGGCGTCTCACTGCACATGCACGAGGTACTGGGGAAGAAGGGAGCCTCGGCGAGTGCGCCGAGCCCCTACCGGTACGACCTCATGCATACCTACACCACCACGGTGCCCGCCTCGCCCGTCGTGACGGTGCGCACCTCAACGCTGGCGAAGACCGTCACACACATCGACGCACCCGGCATCCGGACGACAGCAATCCTGCAGACCGTCCCCAACATCGGCGAATGGACGGGCGTCTTCATCGGTGACTATGTGCCGGTGGCCGGTTCCGTCACCGAGTACGCCACCCCCGGCATCACCTACGAGCGGTTGGTGGACTACGGCACGATTGACCAGAACTTGATCCTGCCCGACCGCACCCTGTCCGCCGGGACCAGCGCGGGCGAAGTCCTGGGCGCGGCTCCGCTGCAACCGGTTCACGGGCCATCGCGCGGCTCGCAGTGGTACAACGGCAAGGCTTGGCTGGACGAGGCGCACACGTTCAGCGACACCGCAGGCCACACGGGCCACGACTTCCGAGCAACGTACTCGTACAAGCTGACCGGCGCCGATGGCGTGACCTACGCCCAGGCGTCAGGTCTCGACGCGTCCCACTCTCTGACGTCATCGACCGTGCCGACAGCTCCGCAGACATACACCCTCGACCAGACCGTGCACCGCCACGTCCCTTACTCCCGGCTGTCCACGGACGTACGTAACGAGTGGACGTTCCGGTCCGGTTACGCGGCCGGTAAGGAACTCCCGCTGATCGACGCCCAGGTGAAGGTCTCGGGGCTCGACGCAATGGGGCGTGCGGCCGCCGGACCGCTCCGGATCAACGCGTACGCCACCTCCCGCAACACCAACGCTGTTCAGGCGAACACCAAGGTCACGGGCCTGGGGTACTCCACGGACGACGGCACCTCCTGGACCGATCTGCCCGTCGCGGCCGACGGCTCGGCGACGCTGGACGTCCCCGCTACCGCATCTTTCATCACCCTGCGCGTCACCGCCGTCGACGACCAGGGCGGCAGCCTCAACCGCACCATCGCGCGGGCGTTCGCAGGGCCGGCCCCACAGGGCAACGAGACCGTGGGCGCGACCCGCATCTCAAACATCGTCGTGAACGGCGGCAAGCCGGTGAACCTCACCGACCAGCCGTCCCAGACCTTCAGCGCGAAGTTCACCGCAACTGACCCCTCGGGGATCGCGCGCGGGGACATGTACCTCTACCACGGTTCGTACGACTCTCCCGAGGCCGTCATCTACAGCCCTTGGTCGGCGACATGCACCAAGGTGAACGCGACCACGTCCACCTGCGGGCTGCAGTTCGCCTACATCGAGCCGCGCTCGACCCTCGGCCGCAACTCCCTCGCCGGCACGTGGAAGGCGGCCGCCTGGGCCGAGTCCGCGGACGGCTCGGGACACATCGACCTGCACGCAGCGGCCTCACCCTCCCTGCGACGCGACACGAGCCTGACGACCACCAACGCGTCTCCCGAGCCGGTGACCAAGGGTAGGACGCTCACCGTCACCAGCAAGCTCTCCATCGTGGACTGGGGAGCCCTCGGCGGCTACCACGGCTACGCCGCCCAGAAGGTGCAACTCCAGTTCCGCAAGCAGGGGGCATCCACCTACACGACCGTGAAGACGGTCACAACGGACAGCTCCGGAAACCTGAAGACCACGGTGACAGCCTCCGTGGACGGCTACTGGCGCTACATCTATGCAGGCACCTCCATTAGTGCCTCCGTCACCGCGGACAGCGACTTCGTCGACGTCCGCTGACACCGCCATCGACGTAGGGCCCCGGCCTCCCGGCCGGGGCCCTACACCATTTCGTCCGCCCCGGTCCGCATCGCGTTTGGGTGCATATCTCTTGAGGGTCTGGCCCACCTGCGGCTTTGTGCGGATCGAGTCCATCGTCGCCATCGCTGCGGACCTGCCCGTTTGTCTCTCACGGCACCCGTTGGTCCGCGTCGCCGCCGTACGGGCATTGTCAACTTGGCTGGCAGGCACGGGCCCTGGGACGATCTTCGAGTGGTTGGGCATGGGAGGGGCATAGTGGCGCCGTTGTACAAGGGCTACCGGTTCCCGGCGGAGGTCATCGCCCACTGCGTGTGGCTCTACCACCGTTTCACGCTGAGTTTCCGCGAGGTCGAGGAGCTGATGCTTGCGCGCGGCGTGGTCGTCTCGTACGAGACGGTCCGGCAGTGGTGTGCGAAGTTCGGTCCGGCCTATGCCCCGTGAGCTGCGGCGCCGCCGGCCGCGGGCTGGGGACAAGTGGCACCTGGACGAGGCCTTCATCAAGGTCAACGGTGAGCGCCGGTACCTGTGGCGAGCGGTCGACCAGGACGGCAATGTCCTGGACATCCTCGTCCAGCCTTCTCCCGCCGGAGGCGGGCGATGGCCTCGTGGACGCGCTCAAGGGCGGTCTCGGTCTTGCGGCGGCGGGCCGCCAGGGCCGCTGCGGTGCGGGGTTCGGGGACGATGGCAGTCTTCATGCGACGTCCTGTTCGGGGCCGGGTTCCTCGGTTGTGCACGTATCGCTGTACTCGTCCTGCTCGTCGTTGCCCGCTTCGGCGAGGTCGGCGGCGCGGAAGGCGGCGGACCATACGTTCGAAGACCCCTTTTACTGCTTGCCGGTGAACTGCGGGTCCTTCTTCTGGTTGTAAATCTCCGCGCCGGACGCGTTGTAGGCATGGACGTAGGGGCTGGGGCCCACATAGTGCGGGCCGGGGTAGTCGGTGGAGAGAGCCGCCGCGTAGACGAACGCGCCGCCTGCCATGACCGCCGGGTACTGCTTCGGGTTGTCGCCGTAGCTGATGGTGATCTTGGCAACGTCGGATGTGTAGTGCCCGGCGCCCAGCATGAGGTACTGCCCCTTGCCGGCGGGCTCGCGGATGGAGTCGAAGTACTCGATCACGTGACCGGTGCCCCACAGGCGATTGTTGATGAACATGGGCGGGGAGTCCGGGCTGTTGCCCTTGTCGCCCTTTGACTCGCATTGCACGTACTGATCGGCTGAGTCGACGGCGATGACCACGCCGTCCCCGTCCTGCGAGGCGATGGGTGCGTGGACCGCGACCACCGCGTGGAATCGCGATGCATCCGAGCCCAGGCAAGAGGCCAGGATCTTGGCGACGGTCCCGGCGTCGATCGGCGTCGTCGTCCCGCTGGTGATGGAGAATGCGTCCGGGGCGGAACTCGCGCGAGCCGAGGACGACGCCGAGCCGGCTCCGGCCGACGTGGAGCCGTGCGTTGTGCCCGGACTCGGTGACGCGGCGGCGCTCGTCGGGTTTCCGGCGGGGCCGGCGATAAGCGGCTTGGCATCCCCTATCCCACTGACGGCCACGGCCCCGACGCTCATCGCCGCAACGCCGGTGGCGACGCCTAGCGGCACTCCCCACCTGCGTCGCAGCGAAGCACGGTTGTTCTCTGGGCCGATCTTCATCAGCAGCTCCTCTCGGGTCCGCCGGTGGTTCGGCAGATCACGATCGGAAGGAGCCGCAGGAATGCCCTGCGTGTGATTCATCGTGCGACCTCTTCCGCGTTGACGGGATTCTTCGAACTGAATGACGCCGGAGCCGCAGCACCGCCAACGAGGTCGGCCCCCAGCCTCCGCCGCGCCCGGTGCAGTCTGGACTTCACAGTTCCGACCGCCACCCCTAGCGTTGCCGCAGCCGCCTGCTGATCCAGGCCCGACCACACGCAGAGCTCGACGACGTCGCGTTCGTGGCGCGGCAGCCGGGCCAGCGCCCGGTGGATTTCCGACATGCGACGCTCGTCGTCGACCAGGACGGCGACGCGGTCCGCGTGGTCGCCCACCGGCTCGTCATGCGAGACGAGCCGGCGCAGCAACGCCTCGGCCCGCCTCAGTCGCCGCCTGGTGTTCGACAGCAGGCGGTCGGCGATGCCCAGCAGCCACGGCAAGGCCGAGTCGCGGTCCAGCACCGTCTCCGATCGCCGACGCCAGGCGTGCAAGAACACGGTCGACGTGAGGTCTTCAGCTTCGGACCAGTCGGCCGTGCGCCGGAACAGGTGGTTGTAGACGGTCTTCCCATGACGGTCGAAGATCCGGCCGAACGCCTCGCGGTCGCCGTCGACGGCACTCGCCCACAGCTCTCGGTCAGATATCCCTCCGACCGGTACGGCGGGACCAGCGTCGTTCAGTTCCATGCTCTAGACGTGTCCGGCAACCGGCCGAAGGTTCCCGCTGAGCCAGCTCCGCTTTGACGGACGGATCTGGCCCTGCTGTGAAGACACGTCTTCAGTCGATATGTCATCACTCGAGTCTATTTGCATGTTTCGCGTGCCCCCTGGAGGCGCTACTCCTTCACGCGGAATGTATCGGGCTGCCGGCGCAACTAGGACCTGTCCGGCCGATCACGGTCGTGGGCGGTCCGGCATGATGCCGGGGTGAGCATCATCGTCGAGTTCTTCGCGGCTCCGGATGACGCGTCAGCGGCTCTGGCTCTGCAGGCCGGGCCGCGACGCGCATTCGAGTCGCTCTCCTTCGGTAACTTTGATCCCGAAGAAGCTGTGCTCGAGTGGGAGTGCCTGCTTTCCGGCGGCAGCTTCGAGGAACTCGTCGAAGCTGACGAGCCTCGTCTCGTCGCCGGCCAGGACGATGACGGGGGCGTCGTCTTCGCGATCTCGCCTCGCCTGTCCGCCGCACTCGCCGAAGCCGAGCGGTCCAAGTTGAAGGATGCCGCTGCCGCATGGTCCTTGCAGCGGGCAGAGGACGGCGAGGTCATCGACACGGAGATCGCCGAAGTGATCCTGAGCGATCTGGCGGCTCTCGTCAGCAGCGCCCGACGCGGCTTGGACCTGCTGGAGCAGACGCTCCCACGTCCCGTCCGCGGACCACAGACGGTGGCGTTCATAGACGGTCTTCCACGGACCGTACCGTTCGGGCAGGTCACGCCACTGAACACCGGTTCGCACCCGGTGCAGAATCCCGTCGATCACCTGCCGATGGTGCCGCCACCTGCCACAACGCCCGTTGCTTACCGGCAGGAACGGCCGCAGCCGTTCCCACTCGGCATCCGTCAGATCACCCCGCCCCATGCCCACATCAACGAGTCCGGCGCGGAGCAGTCACATGATCGGCCGGACAAGTCC
>NZ_KQ948504.1:6460-18062 GCF_001514115.1 Streptomyces olivochromogenes | reverse complement strand
TTGAGTGTTCTCACCGAAGGTTGGCCGGGCGGGCTTTGCCTCATCGAAGGTGGAGTGGCCAGGGCAGGTCGGCGAGGCGCGCACGGCGGGCGCCGCGTGCGGTGCGAGGAGGTCTCCGGGTTTCCGCCCGTCCGGTCTTCATGCGAACCGGCGCACAATCTTGGGCGAGACGCTCAACCTTCGCGACAAGAGGTCAGCTGTTCACAACCGTCGCCAGACTGCCAGCAGCACGAGAAGGGCGCAGACTGCTCGCTATCGCCTGCGTGCCACGCTGGAGGAGCTTGCGCTGATGTTAGGGGCATGGCTCGCAGGCACACGCCCGCTCCCGGGCTCCGGCTCGTACTCGGCGAACACAAGTGCTGGCGCAGCAGCCATCACAAGCGATGCGTTGGCCCCAAGTATGAGAGCCAAGTAGACCCAAGGGGTGGCCGTTCCTGTCTTGCGGTACGCCTGGAGAGTCAGGGATGGCAGCCGGGCCGCGCACAGGGCCGCGGCTACGAGGTACATCTCGGGGCCGCGGAGGTACTCATGCAGCAGTTCCCCATATCCCTTCTCCGGGGTGCCCATCCATCCCACCAGTAGTGGGGTGGTCAAGGCAAAGAAGGCCTCGCATAAGACCCAAAAGAGGAGGGCGCGCAGGACGACTACCTTCGAGCTGACGGCGAACACGCTGCGTGTATGGTTGCTCACCCGTCACAGCATGCCCCCCCTGCGGCAGCCCTTACAACGTGACCTCTTGTAGCGAAGGTTGAGCGTTCTCGCCCAAGATTGTGCGCCGGTTCGCACGAAGACCGGACGGGCGGAAACCCGGAGACCTGACCGCTGATGGTCGCGTGCCGGAGAACGCCTGCTGCGCTCAGTTCGCCGGGAACATCATGAGGGCGTGGCCGACAACACCTTGCACCTGAAGTACGAACAGATCGACCTGCGCACGTCGAACCTGTCCGGTGCCCTGCTGGGGCTCTCGGACAGACTCCGGGCCTTCGCTCGCGGAACCGTTCTGTACAGCGGTGATGAACTGTTCGACAGGGCGCAGGAGATGAACGCGATTGTGGCGCGATGCGCCGCGCTGGACGCAATGCGTCAGGCATACCGAGACCTGGTGCCGGACGTCCCGGAAGATGGCTGACCAGCCTTCTTCAGCACTGGTCAAACTTCAGTGGCAATTGATCAAGGTTCACTGTCAACGGACATCTGGAACGCGGCGAGCGTCGGCCTGCCCGGCGGCCGCCAGCAGTTCCCGACCTGTGCCCACGTCGACAAGATCGGTTGAGGGAAATACATCCGCTCGCTGCTCGGGTCGACGTACCCAGTACGGCAGTGAAAGCGTGAGGCCCTACGCACGCTGGTCAGTCCGCGGGGTGTTGGCCGAGTGGCCGGCCCTTGTCGGCCTGCGCCGTGAAGAGGGCGGCCACCTCACTGTCGCTCGTGAAGGAGGGTCCCTGCCAGGATGCCGGGGCGGGAGCGGCCTCCAGCTGGATGTCGGCCCCGAACGATCGGGCCACATCGAAGAGCGCCTGCAGCGTACGGACGGCCGTCAGATTGAGGGCACCGATGAAGGTGCTCCAGGTCTGAGTGTCCGGGTCGTACGACGATACAGAGCGAAGCGCGGCCAACTGCTCACGCCAGCGGGTGTCGTCGGCGCGCGCTGCTTGGATCGTGATCTGGAGCAGCCAGCGGTCGCTCGTGTGCGGGGTCGGTAAGGAAATCATGCTCCGACCGTAGGGGGCGTCTCTGACAGCGGGCGGGCGCGTCTATGCGCTGCGGTCGCTGGGCGTGCAGCTGGCCTGCCAGCCAGTCTGTGGCGAGGTCGACCATACGGCCACGGCCTTCGCGTCGCCCTTGCCAACTACGGAAGCTGCTACATCCCATGCAGCGCCTTCGGCCGCCGAGCGGCAGCAGCTATTGGGTGATCGCGTCGAGGAGCTGCGGGCCGTTGTTGCGTACGTTGTTGACGGCCGTGGAGACCGGCCGGGCGTCCAGGTGGCCGTCGGCGGGCTGGGTGAGCAGCGCGCGCAGTTCGTCGGGGTCCTGGTGGTGGGGGTCGAGCCAGGAGTCGTAGTGGTCTGGTGTGAGGGCGAGTGGCATGCGGGGGTGTACACGGCCTGCGGTGTCGGTGGCTTCGGTGGTGATGATGGTGCAGGTCGTCAGCCAGGCGGCGGGGTCGTCGTCCTGCTTGACCTCCAGGTTGCGCCAGTACTCGTACAGGCCGGCGAGCGCCATCACCTGCTGGTCCTCGGGATGGATGAAGTACGGCTGCTTGCGGGTCTTGCCCGTGTCGGGGTCCTTGGCCTGCTCCCATTCGTAGAATCCGTCGGCCGGCAGCAGGCAGCGGTGTTTGGCGAATGCGCGGCGGTAGGCGGGTTTCTCGTGCACGGTCTCCACCCGCGCGTTGATCATCCGCGCGCCGACTTTCATGTCCTTCGCCCAGGACGGCACCAGGCCCCAGCGCAGCGGACGCAACTCCCGCTCCGCCGCGGTGGCATCGGTCTGGCCGCGCGGGACGCGCTCGAGGACGGCCCACACGTTGTTGGTCGGGGCGACGTTCCAGTTCGGCGCCAGCGCCTCCTCGGCACGCCAGTCGGTGACCTGGAAGAGCTGGACCAGATCCTCGGGACTGCGGGTGGAGACGTAACGGCCGCACATGACACCACTGTGCCACCGGCGGCACCGGCGGCACCGACCGCAGCGCCGTTCGATGGCCCGTGTCGGGCCGTGCACGTCGGCGTTGCAAGGCAGTCCCGAGGCTGACTCCAGCGGTTGCGTGAGTAGCCCGCCGATGAGGTACCGGGCGTCCCTTTACAAGGCGGCCGCGGAGCACGGCCTGGAAATCGTCATGGCCGTCTGCCGGAGCTTCGCCCTTCACCGCGAACCGGTGGGCAAGCGCATCACCGCAGCCGTTGTGCTGGCCGACGACCCAGGCGGACACCGCGGCCGGCCCCCGGTTGTGACTGGAATGGTGTGCAGCTGGCCGCATCGTGTCCGTGCCGACGGGTGCGCCGTTGACCGCGGTGATGTGGGCCGTGTAGCTGTGGCGTCAGCCCCGCGTGCTGCTCTCCCAGCGATGCGGGGCCGCACCTTCCCGGTTGCACCGGCCGGTGGGCATGGCCCCCCGGGCGTCCCGCGCCGGCATGCCCGGGGGCCGGTGTGGCCGCCTGCTGCTCCTGGCGGCCGCCGGGCGGCCTCACGACCCGTTTGCGGGCTCAGGCGCCCGAGGACGCCGAGTTTCGCGAACGTCTGCAGGCGCAGGTCCTCAAGCGTTCAGAGCGCGAGTAGCCAGCAAGATCAGTCGCAGGGCTGACCGCGGTCCCATTGATCCCTGGCCGGATCCGGGGGATGTCGGTTGCTTCGACCAGGTTTCGGTCAAGGTGCGTTGAAATCCTGCGGTGGGCAGCGGCTGATGGGTCACACTCGGGCGCGGAGGGGGGAATGCGCGCGGTAGGAGGTCGGCTACCGCGGCGTCCCGAGGTGCGTGCTGTCCTGGGGAGGGCGGCGGGCGGATCGGTGGGGGGATGCGTGACGCAGTCACTTCCGGGGCAGCGCCCTGTCCAGACGCGGGCGTCCGGCGGCCGCGGGGGGCTTGCGGTGGCGGTGATCGGTGCGGGCCCCTATGGGCTGTCGGTGGCCGCGCACTTGCGGCGTGCCGGGGTGCCGGTCCGGGTCTTCGGTGAGGTGATGGGCAGCTGGCGGCATGCCATGGCCACCGGGATGTTCCTGAAGTCGACTCCGGCAGCCACCGACCTGTCGGCGCCCGGGCCGGGTGGCCGGCTGTCCGATTTCCGGCGTGTGCACGGTGAGCCGGAGCTGACCGAGCTGACACCGATCCCGTGCGAGGTGTTCGTGCGTTACGGGCAGTGGTTTAAGGAGCGGTACGTCGGTGACGTCGAACCGGTGCGGGTCGCCAGCGTCGACCGGGCAACGAACACTGGCGGTTTTGCCGTACTCCTCGATGACGGGCGGGAGTTCGCGGCGGCGGCCGTCGTGGTGGCGACTGGCCTGAACGGACTAGCGCACATCCCCGAGGAGTTGCTGCACCTGGCCCCCGAGGGGCCGGGGGCCGGGGCTTTGGTGTCGCACACCAGCCATCACAGCGACCTGTCGCGGTATGCCGGGCAGAGGGTCGCGGTGATCGGCGGCGGCCAGTCCGCGCTGGAGAGCGCCGCCCTGCTGCACGAGGCCGGGACCCACGTGCAGGTGCTGGTACGGCAGCGGGCAGTGCTGTGGGGCACGATCCCGCAGCCGAGCCGGCCCTGGCCGCAGCGGCTTGCGAAGCCGGCCTCCCCGCTGGGGACGGGCTGGATGCTCGACGCGGTCTGCCGGACACCGGGCGGCGTACGGCGGCTGCCGGCCGCGACCCGCCTGCTGCTGTACCGCCGGGCCCTGGGCCCCTCGGGCGGCTGGTGGCTGCGCGACCGCGTCGAGGAGATCGTGCCGGTGCACACCTCCCGCCGCGTCGCTCACGCCGAGGCTTCCAGCTCCGCAGCCCGGCTGGAACTTGCCGGCCCGGACGGGCCGGACATCCTGACCGTCGACCACGTCCTGGCCGCCACCGGCTACCGCCTCGACATCGGTGCTCTGCCCTTCCTCACTCCCGCACTACGGCACGGCATCGCCTGCGTGACGGGTTCGAAGGCTCCCCGCCTGACCGGCGGGTTCGCATCCTCGATACCCGGGTTGTACTTCACCGGTTCGCTCGCCGCCCCGATGTTCGGGCCGATGATGCGCTTCGTCGCCGGAACCGAGTATGCCGCCGTTCGCATTGCCCGCGATGCCGTTCGACGGATCGGCACACGTTGAGCCTCGCGTCCCCTCTGGGGCCGCCCTCTGCTCAGCAAGGCAACGCAGCCGCTGCGGGCCGGCGACGTGTGCGAGCCTGATCAGGCGAAAGGCTGGCACACACCCGGCGCGAAGGTGGAGGACGCGATGCGTGAGGCGTATCACGCTGAGCTGGACGCAATCAGTGATGGCCTGGTGGAGATGGCCAACCTGGTCGGATCAGCGATCGGCCTGGCCACCACCGCTCTCCTGGACGCGGATCTGCAGCTCGCCGAGAGCGTGATCTCGACCGACGCCAAGGTCGATGACCTCCAGCGGGACCTGGAGAACCGGGCGATTGCGGTGCTGGCGCGGCAGCAGCCGGTGGCCACGGACCTGCGCCAAGTGGTCACCTCGCTGCGCATGAGCGCGGACCTGGAACGCTCGGGAGACCTAGCCCAGCATGTGGCCAAGCTGACCCGGATGAGGCATCCACAGCGGGCGGTGCCGCGCGATCTGCGGCGCACGGTTTTGGAGATGGGCCAGCTCGCGCAGCGCCTGATGGCGCAGGCCGCAGAAGTAATCATCACGCAGGACGTCAAGGCGGCACTCCAGCTCGAACAGGATGACGACCGCATGGACGAGCTGCATCGCGTGATCTTCCAGCACCTGATGGACGAGAAGTGGCAGCACGGGGTGGAGACGGCCGTGGATGTCACGCTGGTCGGCCGCTACTACGAGCGGTTCGCCGACCACGCGGTGTCGGTGGCCCAACGCCTGATCTACCTCGTCACGGGCGAGCACGCGGACGAACTCCCGCCGACAGCGCTGTGACCATGCACCTTCCAGGGATGAGTGCGTGCTCGGGCTCCCGGTTCGACGGGCTTGCGTTCGACAACGGAACCCCAAGGTCTCGCTCCTGGTGAGGTGCGGGTGGCCAGCCAGATACCCGCACGGGTTTTCGAGAGCGCGAAGGCTGCATAGCTGGCCCGGATGCCCGGGACGGCATCGTCGCCCCCGTACGGCCGACAGCGTGACCAGCACATTGCTCGTTGTGCGGGTGTGAAGAGCGAGCGGAGCGGTCCTGACCATGGTGGCAAGGCGGCGCTACGGACGCGCGCAGTCGGCCAGCTGTATGGGGCGAGGCCGCTGCGTCGCGCGCTGAGGTTCCACATCGAGGCTGTCCTCGCCCGGCGCCTTGGAGTGATTCCCCAGCCGTATGCCTCGGCCGACCTGGCGATGGCCGACGGGACCAGGCGGTGCGACGGCTGATGCCGACTCGTAGGCTGCCGACATGACTGAGATCCACACCCCGACGCCCCGCGACGCCTTCGAGCTGCTGCTGGCCGGTAACCAGCGCTTCGTCGCTGGCACCCCCGAGCACCCGAACCAGGACGCCACCCGCCGCGCCGAGATCGCACCGGGCCAGCAGCCCTTCGCCGTGCTGTTCGGGTGCTCCGACTCCCGGCTGGCCGCCGAGATCATCTTCGACCGCGGCCTGGGCGACCTCTTCGTGGTGCGCACCGCGGGCCACGTCATGGGCCCGGAGGTGCTCGGCAGCATCGAGTACGGCGTGGACGTGCTGGGCTGCCCCCTGGTCGTGGTCCTCGGCCACGACTCGTGCGGCGCGGTCGGCGCAGCGTGCGCCGCACTGGAGAACGGCATGACCCCGGCCGGATACATCCGCGACGTCGTCGAGCGGGTGACCCCCAGCGTGCTGGCAGCGAGGGCCGCCGGACACGTCGAGCCCGAGGAGATCCTCGCCGAGCACATCAGGCACACCGTCGACCTGCTGCTGGACCGCTCCCGGGTCCTCGCCGAGAAGGTCGACGCCGGCCAGGCCGCCGTGGTGGGCCTGTGCTACCGCCTGGCCGACGGCAGCGCGCAGCTCGTCGCCTCTCGCGGACTCGATGCGGCGGTCCCCGCCGCGTCCTGACCGCCCCGGTCGTGGCTGCTCAGCGTGATTTGCCGCCGTCGAAGGACTCTCGTCTACGTGGATGAGGAACCCATCGGGCTCACCGCTTTGATCATCCACGGAAGGGCCCTTGATGGCTCACGGAGCCGACCGCGGGCCCAGCACCGTCCCCCGCGCCGATCTGGCGCGGGCTGCGAGGTGTGCCGGGGATGGGGAACGGTCGTCACCGACGAGGGGCGGCACGAGCTGTGCCCGGTCTGCCAGACCGATGGCAGGCCAGGTCGGTGAGGAGGAGACCGCTGATCTTCGCCAAGCTTTTGGAGGAGGGTGGCAGCGAGGCGGTCTCCACGCGCGCTGTCGCCGCAGCCGCGGGCATCACGGCTCCCGCGCTGTACCGGATGTTCGACGACAAGGACGGACTCCTGGCCGAGCTGGCCGCCTACGGGTTCGAGATGTACTTGGCCGAGAAACGGGAGGCACTGGCGCTGGCCCCCGACGACCCGGTGGCCGATCTCTACCGCGGCTGGGACCTGCACGTCGACTTCGGAGTGCAGCACCCCGCGTTCTACATGCTCATGTACGGCACTGTGCAGCCCGGGCGGCGGCCCCCGGCCGCGGACGAGGCGCACGCCCTGCTGGTGAGACTGCTGGGCCGGGCGGCCGACGCCGGGCGCCTTCGGGTTCCCGTGGAGCAGGCGACCCGCGTCATCCACGCGGCGACAACGGGTGCCACGCTGGCGCTGATCGGCGAAGAGTCCTCGGAGCGGGACCTGGCCACTTCGGCACGGCTGCGGGACACCGTCATCGCCTCCATCACCACCGACCCGCCCGCCTCATCCGGGTCGGACCTGGCCTCGCGCGCACTCGCCCTCGATGCCGCACTTCAAACCGCGCTCACCACCGGGCCCCCGGCTGCGGGTGCCGGGGTGCCCCTGAGAGCCGCGGAGACGGCTCTGCTGCGCGAATGGCTCCAACAGCTGGCAGGCTGAACCGGCCGCGTGCACCGCAGCAGGTGCGCGCAGTCGGTTACGCCACCCGCGCGGTGGGCGTCCAGTCGCAGGGGCAGACTGCAAGGGACTTTGGGTGTGTTGGGCGTGTTGGTACCCCCGGCTATCCGAAGATGCGCAAGGGCGTCGAGATCGGCAGGTTCCCTGGGCCGTGGGCGCTTCGGCTTCGGCGGATCCGCCAGCCCCGAGGTCCCAGCGCGTTTGCCGGTGACTTTGGCCCCGCACCAGTTGGCCGGATGGTCATGACAGCCATCGCGACAGTGGCCCTCGGCTCCCGCACGTTCCTCGGAGCTTTCACCCTTGCTCGCAGAAGGCTCGCCCTCTTCGGGGGCAAGGGTGATGCCGGTGAGTCTGGGACCACAGATGCGGGAGCTTCTTGCTGATGAGGCATCGAGGCACGCTCTCCGTGGAAGGCGCTGTTCATGAGGCAAGAGAGGAGGCCAGTGACGGACTGGACGCTTGGTGAGGAATTTGAGACGCCTGAAGGCGTGGTGCGGTGGGGGACCTTGGGTCGCGGAGACCCGATCGTACTGGTGCACGGCACGCCGTATTCTTCCTTTCTTTGGCGGGACATCGCTCCGGCCCTCGCCCGCACCCGCAAGGTCTTCTTTTTCGACCATCTCGGCTTCGGCCAGTCGGACCAACGCGAGGGCCAGGACCTCAGCCTGGCGGCTCACGCGAGGAACTTTGCCCGGCTCCTCGACCACTGGGAGCTATCCGACCCCAGCGTGGTCGCCCACGACATCGGCGGGGCGGTGGCGCTTCGGACATTGCTGCTGGAGAAGAGGAGCTACCAGGATCTGACCCTCTTCGACGCGGTGAGCGGTGACGAGTGGGAGCGAGGGCTCTTCCAACTCTTCCTGGAGCACGAGGAGGTCTTCCAGAAGCTTCCCGGTTACGCGCATGAAGCGCTGGTCGCCAGCCACCTGCGGCACGCCACGCACGTCGGCTTCCGGCCGGGAGTTCTCGATGCGTTCCTCACACCGTGGCGAGGGGACTCAGGGCAAGCGGCGTTCTACCGTCAGTACAGCCAGATCAGGCAGGCGGACACGGTCGCGTACGAGCACTTGCTGGGCGGTATGTCGCTTCCGGTGCGGCTCGTCTGGGGCCGCGAGGACCGCATTCTTCCTCCGCGGTACGCCGAGTGGTTGCACGAACGCGTTCCGCACGCGGAGCTGCACTGGATCGAGGGCGCCGGCCACCTTCTCCAGGAAGACGCGCCGGGCCAGCTGTTGGCCTGCCTGACAGCCGGTTTCCCCTCGGCCTGAGCCGCGGCGCACGCGGTGGTCCTCGGCTGAGCGCTCCGGCCCGAAGGCACACGCGAGTCCAGTGCACTGTTTTCCCTCGTGCGGGGGCGGGCCGCGGTACTCACTGCCCCGGCGGACCCAGACGGGGCCCCTGATTCGTCAACAGAGCCAGTCCTCCCTTCAGCAGGAGAACGCCCACCTGTTGAGCCGCTCCAGCAGGCGGGAGAGGGGCAAGGCTGGTCGCCCGAAGGGCTCGCACTGTCCCGCAGAACACCGTAGACAACCTTGAGGTGACCCCTGTGCTTTTGGGGCCAGGCGTTGTTCGGTGAGGAAGGGCTCACCGTGGGTCTTCCCTCCGTACCTGCGGCGGCCCCTCTCGATTGGTCTCCAGACGCCCCGCCGAGCTCCCATCGGCCTCGACCGAGCTGTCGGGTGCTGTGCCTCCAGGAGCAAGCCGCGACGAGGATCCCAGTGAATGCTTTGGTTGCTGCGGTCAGTGCATAACCGCACTCCAATTTGGAAATGGTGCTGGAGAAATTCCCGTCGGCGTCCACCTAGTACTCCAGCCGCACTTCTGTATTTCTCCTGGTCAACGGCCTGGCGGTGGGGAGTGTAGCGAGGGTTTGGCATGGGTGGGACGGTCTTGGGCCGACCGTCCCACCAACGAGTGCCCGCGCCGCATGTAATGACAGCGTCGGGCACGTGCCTGGTGGCGACGCCGCCATCGGGACCAGTTCACCGCGTGGTCGCGGCGTGCAGGATGGCGGCCGGGTTGAGCTGCCAGCAGACGACGGATTTCGGCTGGCGTGAGGTCCACGAGGTCGGGTGTGTCGGCCTCGACACCCCTTTTTCGCGCTCCTGCACGGCCATCACCGCGAGGAACGCGTGGGCGAGCATGGCAAGCGTGATGGGCCGGTACCAGCCCACGTAGCGGCGGACCTCGTACTGGTCCAGGCCGCACTCATTCTTCGCGCTCTGGAAGCACTCCTCGATCTTCCATCGGCATCCTGCGACTCGGGCCAGGTCGGCGATGGTGGCGGCCAGTGGAGCGCAGGCGAGGTAGTAGGCGATCTCGTCGGGCTTGCTGATGCTGCGGCGGGCCAGTATCCACCGCTGCCGGGTCGGCTCGCCGCCGTCGGACTCGGCCACGGCGGGCAGACGGGCGGCGGCCCAGTCGTAGAACCGTTCGCCCTTGGCTCCCGGCCCCGCCGACAGACGCTGCCATGCCTCGGGCGGGGCCTGGGTGATGAGATGGTCGATGCGCGGGCCGTTCACCTGCTGCGACTTGGGGACGGCAACGACGTAGGAGAGCTTGGTGTCTTCCAGGAAGCGCCGGAAGCACGAGTCCTGTCCGTAGGCGGAATCCGCAGTGACCCAGGCGATGGGGAGCGGGGAGGCCAGGGCGCGCAAGATCATGTCGCGGGCCAGCTCGCCCTTGGTGGCGAAGGTGCGCTCGTCGGGGATGCGGGCCGCTCGGCAGCGTTCCCGGTCGCCTGTCCAGGATTTGGGCAGGTAGAGCTCGCGATCGATCAGGGCATGGCCGCGGGTGGTGGCGTAGGCGGCGAAGACGCCGATCTGGCAATTTTCTGTCCGCCCGGCCGTGCCGGAGTATTGGCGTTGCACCCCTGCGGAGGTGGTGCCCTTCTTCACGAAGCCGGTGTCATCGAGGATCAACACGCCGTCTGCACGGCCGAGTTGTTCGGCGACGTAGGCCTGCAGGTCGTCGCGCAGGCCGTCGGCGTCCCAGCGGCTGTGGGAGAGCAGGTGCTGCAGGCCGTGCGGGGTCGCGTGGCCGGCGTATTCGGCGAGCTGCCAGCTGTTCTTTCGGCCTACCGGGCCGAGCAGTCCGCGGACGTAGTCCCGCATCCGCCGCCGGGCTTCTACACGGCAAAAGCGGGCTCCGGTCTGCAGGAAGAGTTCTTCGAGTTCCAGGTCCCAGGTGTTCGTCGGTACATCGTGGATCACGACAACGGACTGCTCGTCGCACTGTCATTACATGCGGCGCGGGCACTCGTTGGTGGGACGGTCGGCCCAAGACTGTCCCACCCATGCCAAACCCTCGCTACACTCCCCACCGCCAGGCCGTTGACCAGGAGAAATACAGAAGTGCGGCTGGAGTACTAATACTGCAACGGTGTTTGTTCTGAGTGCTGGGCAGTTTTCAGTGATCTCCACCTGGGAGAGTATGGCGCCACTTGTAACTGCTTATCGCGCTCGAAGGAGTGCGGCCGGACGGGATGAAGGCGCCGAGTGGCAGGGCTATTACGAGAATCTCTATCACTTGGTGAAACGGAATCCGCCTGCCGCTGTGCGCAACCGACTTGAGCGATGGACCTTGAACGCCTCAGCTCCACCTCGCAATTGAGAAAGAGCGAAGCTACATCAAGCAACGACCCGGGGAGTATGGGTGCGCCGACGCGTCTGGGGGCGAGGTAAGGGTTGATGCAAGAGTTGGTTTGCGTGAGTGCTGTGCTTCGCCGGGAGGTTTGGGTTTAGAGGAGCTGTTGTGGGGGATGGTGCCGTCTTGCGTGGTGTGCGGCTGGGAACGGGCTCGGCGGCAGGGCGGAGCCTTGGAGGCGGGGGACGGTGGGGGAGCGTCATCGGTTAACGCGCGTGCAGCGGTCTTTGGTTGGGGTGGTTGTTGGCGGTGCGGTCGTCATCGCGGGTATCGGCTTTGC
>NZ_KQ948504.1:0-5482 GCF_001514115.1 Streptomyces olivochromogenes | reverse complement strand
CAGGAACGTCTCGTCTACCAGGCCCGCCTGCACTCCCGCTTCGGCCGTGCCTGGCGCCGCAAGGCCCCGGTGGAGTCGTTGATGCCGCTGCGCCTGGCCCGCTACGGCGTGCCGCTCGCAGAGACCGCCCCCTCCGGCCTGGCAGCGGCGGGCATAGAGCCGGCCCTCCTGCCCCCGGCGCCGGTCCAGGTGGCGACGCCCACCCCGGCTCCAGCAGCCCCCACCGCCCCCGAACACCGGGTGCTGGAATCCCTCGCGGCTCCCGCGCGGCAGCCCCAGCCCCAGGAGGAGGCCGTTGAGGAAGACGCGGGGCACTTCGCCGAGGCCTACCAGAGGTGGATTGCTCAGGTCCAGGCAGAGCCCACGGCTTCTCAGTTCGCTGCCTTCCTCCGGTCCGAGTACGGCATCACCACCGCGGCTGGCGGCCCCCTCTCTGACGAACAACTGCAGCCCCTGCTCCGAGTCCTCCAGCACCGCTATGCACCACCGGCCGATCCCGCGATCGCCCCGGACGGTGTTCCGGAAGAAGAGCCGTCGTGGGAAGAGTTCTTCTACAGCGCCTGGCTCGCCTACGCGAGAGAGCATGATCAGTACCCCGATGCCGCCGCTCTCGCCGCGTATGTCTTCCAGCGGGACGGCATCACCGGGGCGACCGGCCAGCCCCTCATGGGCGAGGACCTGGAGGACTTCGTCGCCGCCTTCCAGGAGCGGGAGTTCGGTGACGCTGAACCGCCCGTCAAAGAAGCAGTCGCTGGCTTTGGCGAGCAGTTGCCTCCCGTGCCCTCCCCGAGCGAGTCCGATCCCCAGACCGAGCCCGTTGGCGCGGGGGCGCACGCCGCAGAGGAGAAGCGCGGCCCGAAAGTGAACGCTGCCATCGACGGGCTGGCGGACGAGCAGATACCGCCCCAGCCTCCGGCCGAGGGAAGCGGCCTCACCACCGTCGATCGCTACTACCTCGCATGTGTGGAGTATCAGCAGCAGCGCGGTGCCGAGCCCAACGGTGATGACCTGTCGAAGTACTTGGGTGAGAAGGGCGTGGTCGGCCGCAACGGACGGGCCGCCGCTGCGAGCACGCTACGCCGCTACCTCCTGCCCTTCCGGATCTACAGCGTCTGGGCCGAGCACCGAGTGCGTAGTGAACAGCCCTCGTTGAAAGCCGTCGCCGAGGCCTGCGCAGCCCGTGGAATCACCCTCCAGTACAACGAGCCCATCACGGCGGCGACCATCGCAGAGCACACCGCAGACTTCGAGCGCCGCTGGCACGCCGTCATCCGCCACCGCACCGACGCCGCTGCGCAATCACGCTGAACGAATGCGCCGTGCGCAGCCCACCGCGATCACTGCGCAACACCCATCGCTGTCACCAAGGAGCGGCCCGCATGCAGGCACTCCGCATTGCTTCCGACACGACCGTCACCGAGCTAACACTGCCCGACCTGGATGCGCGGCGGGCGATCCGGGAACACCTCGGATCCACGGGCGCCGCCGACCAGGCCGTGTATCACCGGCGTGCTCTCCTGCACATCCACGGCAGCGGACAGTCGATCGGACTCCAGCAGAATCTCGCCGCCTGGGCCCTGGCGAGCGCCTGGCGGGGCATGACTCTGTACCCGCTGCACGGGCCCGTCGTCATCACCGGCCGTACCCACGACGGGGGAGTGGCACCACTGGACGATGACCTTGCGCAGCACGCCCGCGCTGTAGCGCAGACCGTCCGGGAGACGCTGATCGAGTGGCAGGCGCGGCACCCGGCAACCAACGAGGCGGCCATCGCCGAGCTCCTCGCCTACGCCTTCCGTGACGTGACCACCGACCGGTAGTAGTGCACGCCGGATGCGCACCGTGCACCGCATCGTCCGCAGCGGCCTGTTGAAGTTCACTCGCGGCTGCAGCGGCCGCGTTTGGTGAGGGCGTCCGTGTGGCGTGCAGGGTCACCTACCTGGACGCCCTATCTAGGGGGAAACCGCGATCGAGCCCAAATTCGACGGATGGCGCTGCCAGGTCCGGGCCAGATGTTGTCTCGTTGTCCGCGGTCATCAGGCGGCTCCTCCGGGCATGGGGACGACGTTCGTGGTGTCCACGGCCCGGCGAACGGCCTTGGCGAGGCTGACGGCATCGCCTACGGCCCAGTAGTGGACGAAGAACAGGCGTGGTTCGTCGGTGAGGTTGTGGTGGTGCACCTCGACGAGTTCGACGCCACCGTGCCGCAGGGCCATGAGGGCGGCCTGGACCTCCTGGGCGATCATGACCAGGTCACCGCTGAGGGCGGCCCTTCCGCCGCCGAGCGGTTGGAAGTTGACGGAGGTGGTGGCGCCCAGTCCCGGAGGCAGGATCACAGGGCCGTCGGCGACGGTCTCGCGGCGGACATAGGTGCACTTGTAGATCTCGCCGTCGGTGGTGCCCTTGACGCCCATGGCGGCGTCGATCGCGGCGGTGTCCAGGTCGACGGGCGGCGAGGATGTGGCGGGTTCGGCGGGCGGGGTGCCGGTGCAGTCGAATGCGGCGCGCAGACCGCGGGCGACGGTGACCGGATCGTGGCCGTGGGCATGCAGATGAACCCACCAGACATCCGGCTCGTGGGCGAGCAGGTGCTTGTGGATGGCGGTCTGCATGATTCCGTGCTCCTGCAGGACGTCACCGAAGTGCTGCAGTTCCCGCTCAGTGACCACGGCGTCGCCCATCAAAAGCGTGCTGTGGTCTGCGTACCGGACGAAGGACACGTGCGAGCCCAGGACGAGCGCGGGGTTGATCCGGATGCCGCGGGAGAAGACTGTGAGGTCCCGGCGCGGCAAGCCCGTGTGGTACATGAACCGCCTTATGTCACCGGGTCGGCCGAGAGCCTCGCCCACGTCCGCCCAATCCGCCAGCTTGGTCATCACCGGTTCGACCAGGGCGCGGTCCTGCGGTCGGGCGGAGAGGGCGCGGGCCTCGGCAGGCCCACCGGCGAGTACGGGCGCAAGGGCGGCCGCGGCCAGCACACGGCGCCGGGACGCGGTGAGCCGGGAGCGGGTGTCCTGCTGCCGTTCGTCATCCATGTCTTATGCCTCCTGGCGCGATGGAAGCACAGGAGACCTTGTGGACCGCTTATCGGCACGGCCGCATGCGGCCAGGTGGGCTAACTGGCTGCCGCCTATGGACCGCGGCTATACAGCAGCTCGCCGCCGAGCCATCGAGCCGCTCCCAACCTACGACGCCCGCGCCGCCCCGACTCCGGGGATAGGCAGGTGAAACCGGCGCCGAGTCCCGGGATCCGGATCCACGGCGGGTACCGATAGATCGTGCCGCCCTTCGACCTTCCCGTCCCCCTGGCGCTGTGCCGTTCCGTCGATCACGTCCTTGGCCACCCCCACACCGCCGCGATCGAGCCCAAGTTCGACGGATGGCGCTGCCAGGTCCTCGCTGGCGCGGGCCGGTTGTGGAGCCGCCACGGCACCGACCTGAGCGCCTCGTTCGCGGACATCGCCCAGGCGTCGCGCGCGCTGCCGGACTGCGTCCTGGACGGTGAGCTGGTGGCCGTCCTCGACAGCGGCGAGCTGGCGTTCGGAAAGCTGCAGTCCCGCTCCGGACGCGGCCCGCGGTCCCACGAGGGCTTCACGGTTCACCTGGCCGCCTTCGACGTCCTGGCCGTCGGTGACACGGACTGGCGGCCGAAGCCGTACGCGGAGCGCCGCGGGCGGCTGCTGGACCTGCTGGAGGGCGGACCGCCCGCGATCCGCCCGGTGCCGGTCACCGACAGTGTCGCGACGGCCCTGGGCTGGGTGGGTGCCCTGGGCGGCGTGGAGGGCGTCGTGATGAAACCGAACCGGCCCTACGTCGCAGGGCGCGGCTCGGGGTGGCTGAAGTGGCGGCAGATGCACACCAGCGAGGCCGCGGTCCTCGGGGTGAGCGGCCGTACTCCCGCAACGCAGTGCCTCATCCTCGGCCTGCCGCACCGCGGAGGCCAGATGCGGGCCGTGGGAGTGAGCCTCCCCCTCGGCCAGGCGGTACGCCGCGAGCTGCTCCCGCTGCTGCGGCCGGCCGGGGACACGGAGGCGGAGCTGCCCGGGACCGTGGGCGGGCTGCCCGGCGCCGATCCGGTGCACTACCGGCCCGTGATCCCCGACGTGGTCGTGGAGATCGAGGCCGACCAGACCGGCCCCCGCGAGTTGGGGCGGTTCCGGCACCGCCCCCGCGTGCTGCGCGTCCGAGGCGACCTCACGGCCGACAACCTGCCCTCCGCTCCCTGAGCCGCGGCCGGCGGCTCCGTCCGTGAGCGCGCGGTCACCGCACCAGGCGGCAGGTGCGCCAGCCTCGCCCGTCACGCACCAGGGCGCCGCGCTCTTCAAGATTGCCGAGGTGGTAGGCGACCGACGCCGTGCTGCTGAGCCCGATGTCGTCGGCAAGCTGCCGGACCGACGGGCCCTCACCGCGTTCCTCGATCCACCGCCGTATGCACCGCAGGATCTGCTCCTCCCGTGCCGTGAGGTGCTCCGGGCGCCGGTTCACGGCCGCCACCCCACGGCGCGGGCCTGGCGGCGCAGCTCCACGCGGGCCGCCGGCGTCCGTCCCGGGCCGGACCAGTATGGGTGAAACAGCAGCCGGCCGGACAGGGTCTGCAGGCGGCGGCGCAGCGCGGTGTTGTGCACCGGGTGCGGCACGGCCAGCACCGCATACGTGAGCTGCCACTCCGCCTGGAGCTCGATCAGGTCAGGGGGGAAGGGTGCCATAATTAGGCCACATGTTCGATTGTCTGGTCAAGTCGATGCGCTGGCCTGTCACCGGCGCCCGTGTCCTGTGCGATCGGATCTTGAGCGCGTGCCATCGATTCCCTACGGAGCGATCATTCGCAATTCCTAATTGGCAGCCGAGTCGTCGTGGGACGTCGGGCGGCCAATCGATGGAAGCCACAAGCGGCAGAACTTTGAAAGCCACACCCGACGCCCCTGGGTGGGCCAACCATACGAAGGGCTCTCCCGGTCTCGAAGAAGAACGTAGGGAATCTTGACGGCCGCGAGTCCGTGTCACCGAAGAATGAGCAGGGGGGCAGGCGCCCTCCGGCGAGCCGCGGATGTAGTCAGGCGTGGCGGCCGGGTCTACCTGACCGGGCCTTCATCTTCTCCTGGCTGCGCGTCAGGCATGTCCAGGATGGCCTCTCGGGTGTACTGAGGGCTCTCTGAGGGTGGGGCCACGCTAGGGGCCATGAGTACGGTGAGGAGCTTGCTCAGGTCATCCGTGGATAGCGCCAGGCCCAGGGTCTGCACGATGCGCAGAGCACAGTCCCGGATGGACTGAGCGTCCTTCTCGGGCGCCGCCATGCTCCCAATCTCGTCACACACTCGGCTGAACTGTTCAGCGCTGATCGTTGGCCGGCTTATCGGTTGCGCCATGGTGCGCTCCTCCTGGAAGAGCGGGCGGTTCCACCCGCTCTTCCAGAAAGCGCTGAGCACACCCCAACGGCAACTGGAGAGAGCCAGCGCGCAGGCGCTCGACCAAAGCCGCTCAA
>NZ_KQ948503.1 GCF_001514115.1 Streptomyces olivochromogenes | reverse complement strand
CCCCGTGCCGTTCGGGTGTGGTGGTTGAGGCTGCTTCCCGCAGCACAGTGAGCCTGCGGCGTTCCACGAGCGCCGGGCCCACCTCGGCTCCCGCAGATGCCGCGGCCCGGTGCGTCCCCGGCGGCCAGCTTCGAGACCGGGTTTCCGCGCTTCCGGGTTGTGCCCGTGGGGAGTGCTCGATGTGGACGGTACGGGGGCCACGTCTCGCAAGGCACACGGTCGCCGGGCGACCGGCGGCCGTCGCCATGAGCGGACAGCAGCTGCCGAGACCGGTCCGGTTATGTGGTCGCCGTGGTGAGGGCGATGTCCGCGGTGGTGCGCTTGCCGAGGAGTGTCCGCTCGACAGTGACGCTCTGGGCAAGTGCTCGGACGATCTCAAGGCCGTGCTGGCCCACGCGTTCGGGATCGTGGGCTTGGCGGCCGGTACGACGGGATTGCTGTGCCAGAGTTCAACCCGCACCACGGCGCCGGTGACCCGCAGACGCAAAAGGGCCGGTCCCGGCGGGTACTTGCGGGCGTTCGTGACCAGTTCGCTGACGGTCAGCTGGACGATCTCGACCGTGGCGGTCACCACCGGGATGCCTTGGTCGTCTCGCGCCGTCGTCAGGAAAGCCGATGCCAGATGGCGGGCCTGGGCTATGCGGGAGCCGTCGCTGTCCAGCGCGAGCGATGCCTCCAGCAGCGAGGCCGCCCCGCCGTCGGCCCCACTCGTCGCGTCCATCCGTGCCCGCTTCCCTCTCCCCGCCCACTACCCCTTTTAGGGCCGGGTATGCCCGCCCGGAACGTTACCCTCCAGCACAGTTACACGGGGGCAGCGCCCTTATAGGGTGTAGCGCTTCCGGTGCCCTCTTTGGGGGCGTTGGCGGTGCCGCAGAGGATTGTTGAAGGACACGCGTCAGACATGCACGAGACGGCCGGGCAGGGCGCCCGGCCTATGATCAACCAGGCAACCGCCGCAGGCATCCGCGTCCTGGCGCTGAGCGGCGAAGTCGACGCCGGTAACGTCCATCTCCTGCGGCAGGCCCTCCGCATAGACGGCACCAGAGCGCTCAGTGCGCTCGCCTTCCTGGATGCCAGCGCCATCAGTGCCCTGGCCGCCGCGCAACGCGATGCAGCGTCCGCCGACGGCTGGATCCGGCTGGCGTCCTTGAGGGCAACGGTTCAGCGGGTCGTTGAAATGGTTGGTCTCGACACGGTCATTCCCTGCTACCCCACGCTTCGTCAAGCCCTTACTTCCTGACGCCAGGCAACGGCGCCCCGCTCCCGGTCAGCGGTCGGACTCTCGCCGCAGGTCGTCAGGAGTGCGGGGCGCCCGTCGGGCAGACGGCGAACGAACACCGAATTTCCAGCTCGGCGGTCAGCTGCCATGTCCGGGGAAGCGGAGCCTTCGTGCCCGCGGCACTGCCGGAGGGCGCAGTTTGCCCGACACGATCCACGGTGGGGTCCACGCACCGGACCGAAAGCTCGACTACTGCTCTGGACGCGGCGATCAGCGCAGGTCCGCCTCATCGTGTTAGCCGTTGTTGAAGGCGATCTTTCGGACGGCCGCGCACGTCATAGCGCCCTGGCGGCCATGGTAGCGGCTGACGACTCCGCTCCCTTTTTTGGAACGTTGCACTGCGAGTGAGTCAATATCTGTGTTCGTGAGGTGAGAGTTTGACGGACGGTGTAGTGAGAGTTTTTGCCGCAACAAGTGGAGTGGAATTACTTAACCGACGCGGGCCGTTGCGGCGTGCTACTGTCCATCTCAGTTGCAGTTGTGGTTCCCGAAACTTCAAGTGCTCCCACCCCGCTCTTGCCGGGGAGAGTGCTTTTTTATTTCCGGTCATTTTCCGGCGGGGTAATCATCGCGGCGACACGGTGCTCGCACAGTGCGGACGTCGGTGTACTGCCCCAAAGGAGATATGACATGGCTGCTGGTACCGTGAAGTGGTTCAACGCGGAAAAGGGTTTCGGCTTCATCGAGCAGGACGGTGGCGGCGCTGACGTGTTCGCCCACTTCTCGAACATCGCCGCCCAGGGCTTCCGTGAGCTGCTCGAAGGCCAGAAGGTGAACTTCGATATCGCGCAGGGCCA
Organism: Streptomyces olivochromogenes; assembly: GCF_001514115.1. Classification (GTDB taxonomy): domain Bacteria; phylum Actinomycetota; class Actinomycetes; order Streptomycetales; family Streptomycetaceae; genus Streptomyces; species Streptomyces olivochromogenes. The sequence continues at coordinate 15,646 of NZ_KQ948503.1, read as the reverse complement.
GAAGGGCCTGACGGCCGAGAACATCGTTCCGGCCTGACAGACTTGTAGCTGGGGCCCGCATCCTTCGGGGTGCGGGCCCCAGCTACAGCCATTTCCCGCGGTGGTTTCACCCGCGGGACGGCTCGGAGGAATCCGCAGTCTCACCACACGCGGCTCCTCCTTCGGGATGCAGGCGCATCCTGAAGAGCTACACCGCAGTCACCGCCCGGATTTTACGTCCCCACTGCGTCACCTATTTCGGCATTTACGCCCGCGTGGATTCCCGTCGGCCGGATTTGCTTTGACATCGGTTCATACTTGTAATTCCGTGCTGCTCATCGCTTGCGGGAATTCCTTGATATGTGCCACATCGAGGAAGGCTCCACATGAACCGCACACGTACGAACGACCGCTCCGCCCGCGCCCGTAAGGGCGGTGCCGACGCAGGAAGGGGCGGCAGTCGCTTCGGCTCGTCGGCACCGCGCCGTTCCGGCGGCCCGGCCCGTTCTGGCGGTTACGGCCGTCGGCCCGCCGCGGTGCAGGGGGAGTTCGCGCTCCCCAAGACGATCACCCCCGCACTGCCTGCCGTTGAGGGCTTCGCCGATCTCGGCATGCCCGAGCAGCTGCTGGCCGAGCTCGGCAGGCAGGGCGTGAGCGCGCCGTTCCCGATCCAGGGCGCGACGCTGCCGAACTCCCTGGCGGGCCGTGACGTCCTGGGCCGCGGGCGCACCGGCTCCGGCAAGACCCTCGCCTTCGGCCTCGCCCTGCTCGCCCGTACCGCCGGACGGCGTGCTGAACCCGGCCAGCCGCTGGGGCTGATCCTCGTCCCGACGCGTGAGCTGGCGCAGCAGGTGACCGACGCGCTCACTCCGTACGCCCGATCCGTCAGGCTGCGGCTGGCCACGGTGGTGGGTGGGATGTCGATCGGCAGGCAGGCCGGCGCGCTGCGAGGCGGAGCGGAGATCGTCGTCGCGACCCCTGGCCGGCTCAAGGACCTCATCGACCGTGGCGACTGCCGGCTGAACCAGGTGGGGATCACGGTGCTGGACGAGGCCGACCAGATGGCTGACATGGGGTTCATGCCGCAGGTCACCGCGCTGCTCGACCAGGTGCGTCCGGAGGGGCAGCGGATGCTGTTCTCCGCCACCTTGGACCGTAACGTCGACCTGCTGGTGCGCCGCTATCTGACCGACCCTGTCGTGCATTCGGTCGACCCGTCGGCGGGTGCGGTCACGACGATGGAGCACCACGTCCTGCACGTCCACGGCGCTGACAAGCACGCCGCCACGACCGAGATCGCCGCTCGCGACGGTCGGGTGATCATGTTCCTGGACACCAAGCACGCCGTCGACCGGCTCACCCAGGACCTGCTCAACAGCGGGGTACGGGCCGCCGCTCTGCACGGTGGCAAGTCGCAGCCGCAGCGCACCCGCACGCTGGCGCAGTTCAAGACGGGGCACGTCAGCGTGCTGGTGGCGACCAACGTCGCGGCGCGCGGCATCCACGTCGACAACCTCGACCTCGTCGTCAACGTCGACCCGCCGACCGACCACAAGGACTACCTCCACCGCGGCGGACGCACCGCTCGCGCCGGCGAGTCCGGCAGCGTCGTCACCCTCGTCACACCGAACCAGCGCCGCGATATGGTGCGCCTCATGTCGGACGCCGGGATCCGGCCGCAGACCACCCAGATCCGCTCGGGCGACGAGGCCCTGAGCCGGATCACCGGCGCCCAGGCCCCCTCCGGCATCCCGGTCGTCATCACCGCACCGGTGGTCGAACGCCCCAAGCGCAGCGCCTCCTCCCGAGGCCGACGCCGCCCCGCTTCGGCAACCCGGCGCGCGCCCGTACGAAAGTCCGTCTTCGACGCCGCGGCCTAGACCTTCGTGATCAGGAAGCTGACCCATCTCTGCAGGAGGCACCTTTTGACGCTGGTTCAGATGCAGCCCCGCCCGGCGATCGCCAGCCCCGTGCGCAGGACGGTGGCTGAGGTCGAGGACGCGGCCGGACCGCAGGTCTGTGACGACATGAGCGTCGAGGTGGCGCTGTCCGTCATGGCCGCCGCCCGCACGGGCCGGCTGGTCGTCTGCGACCAGGACGGCCAGGGCACCGGCCTGGTCACCCAGACCGAACTCACCGCGGTCCGCGACAGCTCCGCTTACACGGACCGCGTCCGCCTGCGCGACATCCTCGGCTACCACAGGTCGTTCGCCCCACCCGTGACCACGATGGCCGAAGCCGAGCACGCGATGCGCTCCCGCCGGCTCGGTGCCCTGCCGGTGGTCGACGGGCAAGGCAGCAGCGCCCTGGGCGTCCTCGCCCTCTCCCGTTGAACCGCCTCACCCTGGTCGGACCGTTCTCTCCTTCTCCCTGTGAGGCCACATGCGCTGCGTCATTGCCCGCTTCCCCTTCGAGCTCACCAAGAACGGCGTGCTGGAATCGATGAAGGGCATCAAGCCCGAACCCGGCACCGGCGAATCCGTGATCATCGGCCGCCGCCACTACCCCGTCAAGCAAGTCGGCCAGGTCATCACCCGCCAGGACCGCCGTGACTTCAGCGCCGCCGAAGTCCTCCGGGCCATGACTCAGCTCGGCTTCACCTGCCGTACCCTCCCCACGGCCGCACCCGTACGCATCCTCAGCTCGCTCCAGCAAGCTTCCGCGATGCTCGGTACTCGCGTGTCCGTCTGACCGACGGGACAGGCAACGAGCCGACGCCTGAACAGCAGTGTGGGCCCGACCGGCGAGCGCCGGTCGGGCCCACACTGCTTGCGACGGGGTTCCGTCGCAGTGGTCGCTCAGTGGTCGGAATAGCTGAAGTCGCCCATGGTCCAGGCGCTGACGTCGTCGATCGCCACACGGTACATCCCGCCTGTCTCCGGGATGCCGACCGTGCCCTGCAGGATCCGGGCGACGTGGAAGTGCAGATGAGTGGGCGGCCCGTTCTTCTTCGCGGGGGTGTCGAAGGCGGCGGAGAATTCTCCCAAGCGGGCGGAATCTGTCAGCACATCCGACACCCTCTGCCTCCACACTGCTTCGGGAGCCAGCCGACCGGTGATGACAGCGCCACCGGTGACCACGGTCAGGGACATCTGGTTGCTCTGCCCGGACTCCACCAGGGCGGCGACGTCAACGAGCAGCTCGTCAGGCTTCGACATGGGGCAGATTATATTTACCGGCCATCCGGGTGCTTAGCGGTGGCGCCACCGGGCAAGACGGGCGCTCACGGTCTTGCCGCCGGAGGCCCGGCGGGTGACCGCGGTGGCGCGGGCGAGGCGGTTGACCATGGGCCAACCGAAGCCCCCTGCGCCGCCGTTCAGGTCAGGGGTGCGCATGCGCGGCGCATGCCGACTGGGGTCGGGGACGGCCACCTCGATGGTGTCGGGGTGCGCAGTCAGTTCCCATGTGCAGCGGCCCCGGGCCGTGGCGCAGGGCGTTGGTGACGAGCTAGGACACGACCAGGACCACGGTGTCCGCTGCGTCAGGGGCCACGGCCGGCTGTCGCAGGCATTCGAGGAAGGCCCGTGCCGTATCGCGTGCGTGGGCAACGGCTGTCGTGGAACGGACGGTTGTGGCGTTGACGGCCATCGTGTTCATCAGGGTCACCCTGGTCTCTGGATCGTCCATGCCCGGCCTTGCCTACCCGATCTCTTGCCCCGTCCCGCCACCCGCCAAGGCACTGCCGTGCGTCCGCGTCACGCCCGTGTCACGGTGCCGGCCCACGGCCTGCTCGAGTCGGGGCCCCGCGCCGGTTCGAGCAGGCGGCCCATCCGAGGCGGACGCCACCGGTCGGGCGAGCACGGCCAGCCGGGCGAGGGCGCAGAGAGTTACCGCGGGCCGATGAAGTAGATCCTCTCGAGGCGCTGACGCGGCAGCAGGAGCGGCAGTCTGCGGATTGCGGCACCGGCACCGGCGTGCACGGCTTCCACGAACTGCTGCTCCGTCGTAGGGCCGGGATCGTCAAGGCCGGCGCAGGCCCTCGTGCTACGCACGTCATCGGCCGGCCTGTCGGGGTGTTACGGCCGGAAATATGAGGTGCCCAGTGGTGGCCGGTACCCGCCGACGGTAGCCGCGGCGCAGTCGGCGGCGTCATGGTCAGCCCAACGGGCTGCCCGGCTGCGGGGCACTCCGAGCGCCAGACCTGAGCTTCGGGCAGATCCGACCGTCCATAGACCGATCGAGGCGGATAGCTTCATCTCGGGGCGCACGGAAATCTATGTTTGCTGGAATAGACATTGGGTGGTGGTGTGGCTATGGTTTCTCTCGTAGCCGAGATCGAGCGAGGCCCGGCAGAGATGAACTGCCGGGCAGTAGTACACGTAGTTGCAGTTCGCAGGACGGTGCGGTGGTGGAGTTCCGAAGCCAGGGTTGTCGCAGGACGGCGACGGGGCTGACGACCGGACCGGGTGGCCCGCAGTGATCAGGGGCCGCCGTGAGCAGGACCGCAGTTCACGCAGTAGCGGTTCCGTAAGTGCAGTTCGCAGTACCAGCAGTGCGGTTGTCAGTGGTTCCTCGGTGAAGGCGTCGGCTGCGGGCGCGCGTGCCGGGAGGTTCGGCAGTGGGGTTCTAAGCCAGAGCAGATGCAGGACCGGCGACGGGGCTGGCTGCCGAAGAGTGGCGCTAGGCGAGGCCACCAGCAGTTCGCGGTATCAGCAGTGCAAGCAGTACGCAGTCCCCGTTTGGTAAGTGATTGGTTCAGAGGGAAGAACGGAGGGCTTCAGCGCCATCAGGATCGCCCGGGCGGAAGGCTCGAGCCCGGGTACCGCAGGACATCGATAGGTAGGTGGTCTCCGGTCACGCATCCGCGATCCCCGCATTCCCCGTCCTCTCCCGGGTGGGCCTGCGGAACAAGTAGGCCGGCGCAGTATCAGGGCCGGCTGATGGTGTAGCAGTTCCCTTCGGGGCCCTGGTGCCGTATGGCACCAGGGCCCCTCCACGCGTTCCACAGTGAGGTGTAATGACAGCAGACGATTCCTTCGGCCGGCTCGATGACGACGATTACCCCGCCTACACCATGGGCCGGGCCGCCGAGATGCTCGGCACCACCCAGGGCTTCCTCCGCGCCATCGGCGAAGCCCGCCTCATCACCCCGCTCCGCTCCGAGGGCGGCCATCGCCGCTACTCCCGCTACCAGCTGCGCATTGCGGCCCGCGCCCGGGAGCTCGTCGACCACGGGACCCCCATCGAGGCCGCCTGCCGCATCGTCATCCTCGAAGACCAGCTTGAGGAAGCCCAGCGCATCAACGCCGAATACCGCCGCGCCGCCGAATCGGCGAATCCAACAGCCGCGTCCTGAGACGGCTGTTGGATTCGACCTACGGCTTTCCCGGCAGCTTCGCCGCTGCCGCTCACGCACGCTGCCCGGCACGCAAAGCGCAGCTTGCAGGAGCAGACGTTCAGACGCTGGTCCAGGCGTCGAGGAAGGCCGTCCGTCCAGCCGGATCGTCCGACCTGTGGTCTGCGTGCAGGACGCGCCAGGCGGTGAGCTCGAGATCTCGCAGCCACAGTTCTCCGATGACCTGTGTCTTGAGGTCGGGAAAATGGTCGGACTCGGCGAGGGCTTGACCGATCACCTCCCCGGCCGCGACGCGCTGGGGCAGGGTCACCTCATCGACGGCCGAGAGAATCTGCCGGGCAGGGGTTCCTTCTCCTGCCAGGGAACGCAGCTCCAGAGCCTTGATGTTGACGGGGAGCAGGTACGCAGTGCCCGAAGCCCCCCACAGGTCCGACCAGAAGCGTTCTCCTGCCTTGGTGGGGGCAGGTAGCGCGGCCGGCAGTCCGAGGAGATGGCCGGTGGCCACATACCCATCGGAGTGGGCAGCTGCGACGACTGCGATGCCGGCGACGCGCTCCACATCGAGTTGGCCCGCTTCGAGATGCGGAGCCAGGCCCAATTGGTGTTCCAACTGGTGTGCGAGGGGGGCGGATACGTGGGGGCAGACCTCAGGAAGCATCGACGATCCTTGCGCGTAGGCAAGCAGAGATGCCCGTTCGGGAGCCCTGATCGTTCCCATGACCAGCCGATCTACTCGGCCTCGGCAGGCCCGATTGACGCCAGGATCAACGAGGTCGGAGTTCAAACGGTTGCGGAACACCATGCCGGCGACGTGGGCGTGGTGTTCGCGACCGGACTCCTAGAATGCTGTCGGGGTGTCGTCTTCCAGCATGACCCCATGATCACCGGTGACGCCCAGGAGTCCGAGGGAGGACGAGAAGCTGTGTCCCGCGACGCCGCTGAAGCCGAACACATCCACGCCGCCTCAGGGGGTGGAGGACGCCGTGAAGACGGGCTGCCCGTCGGATCACAAGATGATGGGGCAGGGAAGAACGCTCACCCGGTCGCCACTCTGGTGGAGCGGGCGGCCGACCTGGCGGAACCGATCAAGCCGAGGTTGCGTGGCTGGCTCCATGCCGCAATGGTCCCCGCCGCACTGATCGCAGGCATTGTGCTCATCTGCCTGGCTCGCACCCCGCAGGCGGCCCTGGCCTGCGCCGTGTACTCGGTCACCGCCTGGCTGCTGTTCGCAACGAGTGCCGTCTACCACCGCGGCACCTGGGGGCCGCTCGGCGAGGCTCTTCTGCGACGTCTAGACCATGCCAACATCTTCCTGATCATCGCCGGTACCTGCACGCCCCTGGCCGTGCTCCTCCTCCGGCCGGACCAGCGGTCCGTGCTGCTGTGGATCGTGTGGGCGGGCGCATCGGCCGGCATCGCGTTCCGGGTCCTGTGGGTTGGAGCGCCGCGCTGGCTGTACATCCCGTGCTACCTGGCCCTGGGATGGGCACCGGTGCGCTACCTGCCCGACTTCCTGCACACCGGCGGAGCGGCCGTACTCACCCTGATCGTGGCCGGCGGTCTCCTCTACAGCGCGGGCGCGGTCGTCTACGCCCTCCAGCGCCCCGACCCCTCGCCCCGCTGGTTCGGCTTCCACGAGGTGTTCCACGCCCTGACCGTGGCGGCCTTCACCGCGCACTACATCGCCATCTCGCTGGTCACCTACTGACCGCGACAGGTGTTCCGGCCCGTTCCGTTCATCGCCCCCACGTTGCCGCGCGCTGGACCGCGACGGGCCGGGCGGTCTCCGAGGCATCGCGCCGCCAGTGAAGGTCGTCCGTCGTCCGGCCTGCAAGTTGGCTGCTCTCCAGGGTTGACGCTCCGTAGGCAGGTAAGGAGGGAGGAGCGAGATAGTGACGACAGCGGTCTTCAGCTGACCTGCGACAGAGGGGGCCCGTGTTCGAGGCGCAAGACATCAGGGATTGGCGGGGCCACGACGTGGTCGACCACGAGCGGCACAAGATCGGCGTCCTGCAGGCGGTTTACGTCGACACGGCCACGGACCAGCCCGTGTTCGCGACGGTCACAGTCGGCCTGCCGACCCGGCACCGGCTGGTGTTCGTCCCCCTGGGCGACGCGACGGTCGGTCCCGGTTATCTGAAGGTCGCCTACGACAGGAAGCAGGTAAAGGAAGCGCCCTCGATCGGCACGGATGGCGAACTGCTCGCGGAGGACGAGAAGACGGTCTTCGCGCACTACGAGCTCGCCCACCGCATGGGTGAGGGTGGCGAACGTCGCTTCGCCCGCCGCTGATGCCCCCAACAACGTCTCCCACCATGAGGTGACACCGATGGCTCTCTTCCTCTTGCTGATCATTGTGGCCATCGTGCTCGGCATCATCGGTGTGGTCGCGAAGGGCCTGTTCTATCTGTTGGTCATCGGCGTGGTGGTTCTGGTCGCCGACTTCGTCCTCCTCGGCCTGCGCCTGGGCAGCCGCCGTAGGCGCCTTCCCCGGTGACGCGGTCAGCCGGGCAAGCGCCCCCCCGGGCCGCCGGCCCGGGGACCGGACGTAGCGGAGTGTCAGAGGCGTCGGTGAGGTCGGCGCCGTGTCGGCGTCCCGCTCGGAGTGGCCGACGCCGTGCCAGCCCAGGCACATGACGGTCGCGTCGTCCTCCAGGTGGTCGTGGTTGGCGTCGACGACCGCCGCGATCAGAGTGCGGGCGGCCTCGTGGGGATGCAGCGCGGGGGTGCGCACGATCAGGTCCGACAGATCGAGGCTGTTGGCGTTGCGCTCCAGCGTGCCGTCGGTCAGCATCACCAGCCGGTCGCCCGGCTGCAGGCCCAGCGACTGGACCCGGTAGGTGTGGGGGACCTGGAAGCCGAACGGCAAATCGGCTTTTGGAACGATCTCCCGCACCTACCCGTCCCGCATGCGCAGTGGCCAAGGGTGGCTGGCGTTGATGAACTCGGTCTGGCCGTCGAGCAGGCTGATGCGCAGGAGCTGGCCGGTGACGTAGCCTTGGCGGCCGTGATAGCGCACGGCCTGCCGGCCGAAGCATGGTCGATCAGGGCATGAGAGCCGAGGTGCATGGCGGTTTCCCTTGCCCGTGACGCGAGCGTGGGCCCGGCGGGGCGGCCGGACAGAGGCCCAGTCGGCCGGCTCCGCCTCGGTCAGAGCCTTGACTGGCTTGGCCACTCCGGTTCGCCCGTGGGGGACGCAGTCCTCCTCCGGTCATCGTCGTGCGTGCCGACGGTACGGCTGACTTCCTGCCCACTCCTGGGGGCCTGCTCGTCGGCGTCCTGCCCTCCGCACGCGCCGGCAAGCTGGGGGAGGTGCGCCGGGCCGGTGTGGAAGGTACCGGGACCTTCGGAGCGGGCCTGTCTCGCTACCTGCTGGCTCAGCACGTCCAGGTGTATGAAGTGAACCGGCCCGATCGCACTGCCCGCCGTCTGCTCGGGAAGTCGGACCCGCTCGATGCGCAGGCTGCCGCGCGGGCCGTGTTCAGCGGTCGCGCCCGGGCCCGGGCAAAAACCGGCGACGGTCCGGTGCATAGCGCCCGGATGTTCAAACTCGCCAAGGACTCCGCGGTCAAGGCCCGCACCCAGGCGATCAACCAGCTCAAGGCTGTCCTGGTCATAGCCGATCCCGCTCTGCGGGAACGATTGTCCAGCCTGGGCAACCGCGAGCTGTTCCGCACCTGCGCGCGTCTCAGCCTGCGCGACGGCGAAGGCGACGAGGACGCCGTGGCCCAGGCCACCCGCATCACCCTGAGCCGCTGGCCCAGCGCATCGAGCAGCTCACCGGGCAGATCGATGAGCTGAATCAGCGCCTGACCCGGCTCGTCGGACGCCACGCCCCGCAACTGCTCATACCGGTGGGCATCGGCCCGGACAGCGCCGTCACTCTTCTGATCGCCATGGGAGACAACCCCGAGCGGCTGAGCACCGAGGCGTCCTTCGCCGCTTTGTGCGGAGTCAGTCCCGTCGAGTACTCCTCGGGCCGACGGAGCTCGCGTCGGCTCAATCACGGTGGCGACCGGCAGGCGAACGCCGCACTGCACCGCATCGTGTTCACCCGGCTGCGCCACGACCCGCGCACCCAGGCGTACGACGAACGCCGCACCCAGGAGGGCAAGACCAGACGTGAGATCATCCGATGCCTCAAGCGATATGCCGCCCGAGAGGTCTTCAACCTGGTCAGGGCGGGTATCCAGCGCCCCCCGTTATAGGGGCGTCTGTGACAGTGAATCCGCGTTCCGGACCGTTTTCGCGAGAGGCTGCTTCGCGGTCAGGACATCCCCATCGGGATACCGCATGGCACTGGGATACACCCACCAGTGACATCACAGTCGCCAACGTTTCTCCGGGGCGGCGCGAGCGTGCGGTTCGAATCAACGCAGCTCAGAAGCGGTCAGGACGACCATAACGGACGCAACAGGTGTGGCACACGAGGCACTCAGGGACTTCACACGACCGAGGGAGCATGAGGTGTCCCGGTAGGAACGGAACGAGAAGTCCGGCTTACTGTCAAGTCTGTTGACGCCGTGTGAGTCAGCCCGAGCAGCTATGGGCCGGCGGCAGCGCCCGCAGGGCCTCGGGGGCCGCTGATCTGGGCAAGGCCCTGAACTGATCGCCTCCGGAACCGGATGGGACGCTTGGTCGGGGGCGTGGTGTGGAGCGGCTCGGCGGGGCTGCCGCGTGGTGCTGCGGCGTGTCAGCGGGACTCCTGTGCGCTGAGCAGAGTGAGGGCGTTGCGGATGCCCTCTTCGAGGAGTTCGTCGGAGAGTCGCCGGTCGGCCAGGGCGCGGGAGAGCTGCAGCGTCCCGACCATCATGGCGTAGACGCTGAGGGTCTTCTTGTGCACCGAGCGCGGATCGGCAGGTGCCAGGCGAGCGGCGATACCGTCGATGACGGCGAGCACGCCGTCGGTGTAGGCCTGCTTGGTCTCGTCCGCGCAGCGCCCGATCTCATCGAGGAGTGCGGCGGAGGGGCAGCCGTCGTCGGGACTGTCGCGGTGCTGGGGCGACAGATACCACCGTACGATCTGCTCGAGTCCGGCGATCCCGGGGGCCGCCTGCTCGATGACGTTCGCGTACTGCACGCGCAACTGGTCCGCGACCGCGGCGGCCACGAGATCGTCCTTGGATTCGAAGTGGGTGTAGAAGGCGCCGTTGGTCAGTCCGGCGTCCGCCATCAGCGTCGAGATGCCCGAGCCGTCGATACCGTCCTGCTTGAACCGGCGGCCGGCGGTCTCGATGATCCGCTGCCTCGTCGCCTGCTTGTGCTCTTTCCCGTAACGCGCCACGCGCTCGCTCCTTTGTGCGCCGGAAGGGTCACCCGCCCTTCGCCGACTTCGCCATCATATTGGATTACGAACGCACTCCAATGGTAGGCGAACGGCGTCTTGGAGCACCGCCACGCTTTCTCTGCGGCCGGCCCGATTCAGTCGTTGCCGGGCGCCATCGAGATCACGACCTTTCCGGCCGTGGTACGCCCCTGCTCGACGTACGCCATCGCCTCGAGCGTCCGGTCGAAGGGGAAAGTTCGGTCGATGACCGGGCGGAGCCGTCCGTTGTCGTACAGGGCGCCGAGTTCACGGAGCTGGGCGCCACTGGCCTGCATGAAGAAGAACTGATAGCGCACACCCAGGGCCTTGGCCTGCTTGCGCACCTTGCGGCTGAGCGCGTTCATGGCCACGCCCATGAACGACGGGGCGTCGAGTTGCCTGGCGAACCCGACGTCCGGCGGGCCGACGACACCGATGGCCAGGCCGCCCGGCTTCAGCACAGTCAGCGACTTCTCGAGGTTCGCCCCGCCAAGGGAGTCCAGCACCAGGTCGTAGCCGGACAGCACCTGCGAGAAGTCCTCCTTGGTGTAGTCGACGACGATGTCGGCGCCGAGGCTCCTGACCAACTTCTCGGTGCGGGAGTTCGTGGTCGTCGCCACCGTGGCACCGAGGTGCTTGGCGAGCTGGATGGCCGTCGATCCGAGGCCACCGGCACCGGCGTGGATGAGCACCTTCTGACCCGGCATCACGTGGGCGCGGTCGACGAGGATCTGCCAGGCGGCCGAGGCCACCAGCGGCACCGCGGCCGCCTCGCGGAGGGTGAGTGACTCCGGCTTGGCCGAGACGTCGTCCTGGTCGATCGCAATGAACTCGGCGAAGCCTCCGATCCGCAGGTCGCGGGGACGTGCGTAGACCTCGTCGCCGACTGTCAAGTCGCGCACGGCCGACCCGACCTGCGTCACGATGCCGGCGACGTCGTGGCCGAGCACGAACGGAAGCCTGTACTTCAGGAGTCGTTTGAACTCCCCGTTGCGGACCATTTTGTCCAGCGGGTTGATGCTGGTGGCGCTCACTTGGACCAGGACGTCGCCGGCCCCGACGGTGGGCTCGGGAACGTCTGCGGCGCGTAGGCCGTCCTTGCCGTACTTCTCGACGACGAATGCCTTCATGTCAGCCATCCCTTTGCGTGATCTTCTCGGTTGCCTTCTCGGCGGACGATGCGTATGTCCGGGTAGCTTCCACGTCAGCTGCCGAGGTGCCGGCGAAGCCACTGACCCATCTGCTCGATCGCCCGATCCACCTCGGGCACGCGCCCCGCGCCCAGGATGAACGAGTGCTGGCCCTCGGGCAGCGGGCGGACCTCGGAGAGGATCTTGAAGTCGGCGAGTCGGCGGCCGAAGCCGGCGCCCTCGCCGGCAAGCGCCTCGTACTCGCCGTAGTGGAGGGCCGTGGGCGGCAGGCCGGTCAGGTCGGCGTTCACGATGCTGATGTTGGGGTCGGTGAAGTCCACGCCGGGGTCCTGCAGCCAAGCCGCTCGGAACTGCTCGAGGATGTTCCGGCTGAGCATCTTGTCGAGTTCCTCGTTCTCGTCCACCTTCGGGTTGCTGATGGTGAGGTCGGTCCACGGCGAGATGCTGACGATCGCCCCGGGGGCTGCCTCGCCCTTGGCGAGCAGGCGCAGCGGCAGCGCGACCGCGAGGGTGCCTCCGATGGAGTGGCCGGTGCTGCCGATGTTCCGCGGCTCGTAGCCCTGAGCGAGCAGCCAGCGGTAGGCGGTCTCGGCGTCGTCGATCTGCGCCGGGTGGGGGTGCTCGGGGGCCAGGCGGAAGCCCACGACGAGCGAGCGGGCTCCGGCCGCCTTGGCGATGTGGCCGGCGGCCTTGCGGTCCGATGAGATCGAGGCGGCGACCGATCCGCCGAAATGGAAGTGGAGCAGCGCCTTGTCAGGGTCGGCGCCCTCAGGGATGACCCACAGGGCGGGGACGCCGTCCGCGTCAACGTCGGCGTAGGTGACGCCTTCCGGCTCGGTCGATGCCGAAGCATGTGTGTCGACGATGTCGCGGACGACGGCCAGATCGAGGCCCGGTGTCGATGCCTTCGCGCGCACGCTTTCGAGGAACTGCGCGAACTGCTGTGCTTCCGTGCTGATTCCCATGGTGATGCTCCTTGTCAGGTCAGAGCTGAACGCGCCTCGCGCGCAGGTCGATGGGCCGGGTGCAACGTCAGCCGGGCATCCGGTTGAATCTGCGGATCTGCTTGTCGAAGATCCCGGCGGGGACGAGGCGTCGCGCGGTGGTGATGCGTGAGGCGAGAGGTCCGGCGGTGTAGCGCAGTTTCGGCTTCGGGGCGGTGGCTGCCGTGACGATCTCCTTGGCGACGACGGAGGGGTCGTCGCCGGTCTTCATCGCCGCAGCGACCACTTCGTCGAAGACACGCCGCCGCTCCGCATACAGCGGCAGCGGGGTGTCGGGCTGCGCGGCATTGGCATCGAAGGCGGTCCGGGTGTAGCCGGGCTCGACGAGCAGGACGCGGACGCCGTGCTCGCGGACCTCGTGGTCCAGGGACTCGGAGTAGCCCTCGATGGCGTGCTTCGCGGCGACGTAGAGGGCCATGTAGGGCTGCGGGATGACGCCGAGGACGGACGAGAGGTTGACGATGCGTCCACGGCCCTGGGCGCGCATGTGCGGCAGGACGGCCTTCGTCATGCGGACGAGACCGAAGAAGTTGAGGTTGAAGAGGCTCTGGGCCTGGGTGACGGAGTTCTCCTCGACGGCGCCGGCCGAGCCCAGACCGGCGTTGTTGACGAGGACGTCGATCTGTCCGAACCGTTCGATCACTTCCTGGACGGCGGCGGTGACGGATTCGTCACTGGTTACGTCGAGGTCGAGGAAGGTCACACCGGCGGGCGGGGTGAGTCCCGAGGTGCTCCGTCCGGTTCCGATCACCTCGAACCCGGCTGTGACGAAGGCGCGAGCGGTTGTGTTACCGATCCCCGATGACGCCCCCGTCACGAGTGCTACCGGCCGATGAGTCGCCATGACAGACTCCCTGCATCATTGAATTACGATCGTTTAGCTTACGGTCGTAATTCTATTTCGGGACGGGGCGGATGGCAAGGAGCGGCTCCGGCGACCGCCAGCCGGGAACCTGCGGCTTGGCGCGGGAGGGGAAAGGAGGCGACGAAGGCGGCGGGCCACCGATACAAGCCAGCAGCGGCGCCCGCCGACAGCCGCGCCCCGCGAGGTGTTCCTCGGTAGCCACCTCTACCGGCAGAACCGCGACCTGCTGCGGGAGCCGGTCCCCCGCAGCGACCTCGGCGAGGAGGACTGGCTGCATCTGGCGTACGCCGACAAGATCCCGGTGGCCCCAGATCGACGGACTGCGCGCGGCCGCTGCCACGCATCCTCGGCCACCCTGCCGTCACTGGTGGTGCGCATGCTGGAGCTCGCCGGCATCGGCCCTGGAGACCGCGTGTTGGAGATCGGCACCGGCACCGGCTGTGCTTTCAGTGCCGTCGGGCCGGTTCTCGGTTGAGCTGGCCCATGAGATCCCGGATGGTCGTGCGGGCGGCGTGCAGCTCGTCGCCATGGTCCTGGAGTTTGAGCTCCAGATCGACAATCTGCTGTTCGAGGGTGGTGATGCGGGCTTTGAGCCGCTCTGTGTCGACCGGCCCGCCGATGCCGACCTCGCGCCAGACCTGTTCGCCCAGCACCTCGCCGAGGCGGTCTTCGAGGCTGCGGATCTGGGCGGCGAACCGGGCGGTGCGGGCATCGGCTGCCAGGAGGTCGGCCTGTAGGGAGGCCCGACTGACGGCAGGTCCCCGGCCGCCCGGGACAGCGGGCGGTTCGGCGGCCTGGGCGTGGACTTGGCCGAGGAGGTCGCGGTGGCGGTAGAGGAAGGTGCGGTCGACGCCGGCCCGGCGGGCGATCGCGGTGACGCTGATGTCGGTGCCGTCCTTGGTGGCGGCGGCCAGGGCCGCCTGGACGCGCTGGCGGCGCCGGCCGGTGTCGGCGCGGTGGCCTTCGACCATGGCCTGGATACTCGGGTCAGGTGCGGTCATGCGGGTCGCTCCGGTCTCAGGTCAGGCAGGGGCTGGCGGATGCGGGGCATGCCGAGGAATCCCTGACGGGTCTTTCGGACGATGGCAGCGGCCTGCTGGATCTGGTCGCGTTCATCGTCGGTGAGCTGGTCGACGTCCTCGGTGACGCGCTGGATCAGCTGCCGAACGCGGCGGATCTCCTCCTCGGAGGGGGCGGCCTCGGTGCGGGCCCACTCGTCGGCCTCGGTCATCGCGCGCAGCTTCTCCCGGGTACGGAGCAGGTCGTCGAGGTAGGAGCGGAGCTCGGGGAGGTAGGAGACGTCGGTGGAGAAGTGGTCGCACCCCACGCAGGCAGGACCAACTCCAGCAGCGGCGGCCGGTCCTCCGGCGGCGGTGGAGGAGGAAGCGGCTACTGCTACTCCTGCGGTGGGGGAGGCGGCATCAGCGCCGCGGACGCTGCCGCCGCGGCCGCCAAGGCCGCTGCCGTAGCCGCTGCCGCGGCGGCAGCCCGGCGTGCCGCGATCCGCGCCAACGCCATCAAGATCACCGCCTCGATCGGCAAGGGCACCCTCACCGTCCACTCCATCTCGACGGCAGGAACCCTCGACGGTCAGGATCAACATCGGCAACTCCGTCCGCAACGCGGCCTCGGCCGTCGCGGCGGGCCTGACCACGGCCGCCGTCTGCGTGGCCACCGGCGGCTGCACCGGAGACGACGATGACGAGGGGCGCAGGAGCTCGTGCGATGCGACGCCCCTGATCGACGGCGGGCGGATCTACGGCGGTCTTGAGGAATACACGGACCACCAGGGGAACAAGGGATGCAGGGCGACCGGCGCCATCGCATTCCTCACCAAGAGCGATCGCAGGTCGCGCACCGGAGCGGGTGGTCTGCCGAAGTGCTCCGAATGCGAGCCGTCCGTCGATCCGGACGGAATGGAAGGGATCAGGGCAGGAGGAGGAAGGCCGCAAGCCGGCCATAGGTTATTGGGGCAAGGGTACTGGCCAGGATGTCCGAAACTTGGTGGCTTTGAACGCCAGGGCGAACGCCCGGATGGCGGCTCAG
>NZ_KQ948502.1 GCF_001514115.1 Streptomyces olivochromogenes | reverse complement strand
TTCTTACCAAGATCAAACCGTTGCGCTGGAAGGCCCGCAGTCTCTAGGTCCCGATATTCCTGCTCGAACGCGTACGACTTGCCCATCCCCCACTCACCGCGCAGGACCAAGACGCGCACCGCTCGCTCGTCAGCAAGCAACCGTCCCGGAGCAGCACCAGAAAGCACCGACGCCAGAGGCCAGCCATACCGGTCCGACTCCGGCGGTTCCCCCAGCGGAAAGACCCGCCTCATCCACGGCAGACATGGCCACTCCATAACGCGCCACTCCCAGCGATACGACGTCGAGCAACACAGCGCTCACACCCTAAGACGCACCACTGACACCCACCCTGAAACGAGGAGCGTCGCCGTCCAGCAGACGATCGTCCACTGGCCCACCGCCCTGCCGCTTCGCTCCCAACGAGTGCTCAGCGTGATCACCTCGCCTCATCAGGCGGCCACGGATAGTCTGTGGCTCCGCGTCTCCGAAGTGACCTCCTGTGGGGAGAATCTGGGGAGTACGACGGCCGCTGGGGAGCGCGTGGGGAGAACGAACCGCGTAACACCAGATGAAGCCGAAAGCCCCTGAAAGATGCGTTCGCGCAGGCCAGAGGTCTACCGAGACCCATAATTGCAGGTCAGGGCGACCTGGTAGAGGACTTCAAGAACTTCTACGCCCCTGACAAGGGCGGCATCCCTGCAGACCTGCTGGCACCATCTCCGGCAGCCTGATCCAGCCCGGCCGTGTGCTCCGCGTCGGCCGCAGCACCCGCATCGTCACCGCCTCCCTGCTCCGCGTGCTCGACAGCGGCGAGCCCGAGTACAACGAGGCGTCCAGCACGAGCCCTATTCCGTCTTGCCCAGCCGCACGACGAAGCCCCGCCGGAATGATCACTGGAATCCGCCGACCCGCGGGGCTCCGCATCGCCTGTTCTGTCACTTGCCTGTCACGAACACCATCGAGGCACCGGGACCGCAGTGCCCTCACCTGTACAAACAGCACCACTTTGGACCACATGGACCCCACAAGACGGTTCCGACTACTTGTGCCATGTGGTCCCGCGGCCCACTCGCTGGCACCACGCACCACTCATCAAGATCCGGACCAGGTGCGGACCGACTCAGCCTGGCCCTCGACGTTTCCACTCTTTGTCGCAGGTCAGGAGCGAGGTCAGGCGTGTACCACCAGCAGACCAAGAACCTGCCGGTACCCAATGGTTGGCAGCTCCCAGTGGTGGGAAACTCCATTGTTCCCGAGCTGCCGCCCTTGGCGCGCAGCCAAGGGAAACGCGCTGGTCACCACAGCATTCCGGGCGTGGTGGTCACGTGTGGTCGCACGAGACTGGGAGTGTCGGATCTGGACCACCGACGAGGCGGTCCACTTCCTCCGTCACTGCCACCACGCCGACCCGGACATGGCTGACCTGTTCGAGTTCCTCATCGGCACCGGCCTGCGCAAAGGCGAGGCCCTCGGCCTGCACTGGGACGACGTCCACCTGAGCGAACGCGTTCTCTACGTGCGCTGCACACTCTCCGCGATCGACAACAACCGGCTCGTCATCACCCCGCCCAAGACCCGCTCCAGCAAAAACTGGGTGGCCATCTCACCCCGCGTCGCGTCCGACCTCCGACGCCGGGCCCGGTCCACGGACCGCACCCACAGTGACCCGGGCGATCCGTTCGCCGGACTCGTCTTCTGCCGACCCGATGGTCGGCCGCTGCGGCCGCACTCCGTCCTCGACCGGCTCCGGCAACTGTCCGACGAAGCAGGTGTTCCCCGGGTGACCGTTCACGATCTGCGGCACCTGGCCGCCACCCTCACCATCGCCGCCGGCGTCCCCCTCACCGTGGTCTCCAAGACCCTGCGCCACTCCACCCTGTCGACCACGGCCAACATCTACAGCCACCTCACCCAGCAAGCCGCCCGAGAAGCCGTCGACACCATCGAGCGGACCCTCACACGAGCCGAACAGAGAGCCGACCGGCAGGCCCGGCAGAAGCAGCTGAGATCACCACGCGACCACATCCAACGGCTCCGCGAAGCCCTCCACCGGCTCCGCTCCCCCGCCCCGCCGTTCTTCTGCACCACCGCGAACCAACGGCAAACCGGGCTGGCGACCACAGTGCGACCACCAGCCCTCCAGAGACGCGAAAAGCCGCCCTCCCGCAAACAAGAGAACGGCCTCCGACCTGCATCAAAGCTGGTCGGGACGACAGGATTTGAACCTGCGACCCCTTGACCCCCAGCACCATCGCGCACACCGTGTGGTCCCCAACTGGTCCCCAAGCCGCTTCGGAAGAGCGCCCTACAACGGCCGCCGGTGACGCCTGGCACCACGCACCACCCCCACAGAGAACACCCCCTTTCCGGGACGCCTACGCAGGCGACAATGACCAGCCGCCTCTTGAGTCGCCGGGTACATGGATGCGGAGCGCGTCCTGTGTGGTGCATCGTCAGTCCGCCGTCGCTGGATGCGTAAGGTTCGCTCCGGTCGCCGGGTCGAACACGTGAACCTTGGCCATGTCGACCTGCAGCTCTACCGGTTCGCCCTCTCGGGCACGCGTGGCGGCGTCCAGGCGAGCCACGATGTGATGGGTGTAGGCGCCGGTGTCGCGCAGGCCCGAGTCCTTGGCGAGCTCCTCCAGTTCGGTGGTCGTCGCGGGCCCGCCCTCCGCGGTGAAGTAGACATACACATCGGAGCCGAGCGACTCCAGCACCTCCACGGTGGCGGTGAAGGCCGGGCCAGTCCGGTCCCGGCCGTATGACAGGGCGACGTCCTCGAATGCCTCCGGTCGTAGCCCTACGATGACCTCGCGGGGCGCGTTCTGCCTTTCCAGCGCCTGCCTCGTACGGCCGTCGAGGGTCAGGTCGCCCAGGGGCGAGCGCAGGGCACTGTCCTCCAAAGTGGCGTTCAGGAAGTTCATCGCCGGGGAGCCGATGAAGCCCGCGACGAAGATGTTGCGCGGCAAGTCATACAGTTCGGCAGGCGTGCCGAACTGCTGGACCAGGCCCTGTCTCATGACCACGACGTGGTCGCCGAGTGTCATCGCCTCGGTCTGGTCGTGGGTGACGTACACGGTGGTCGTGCCGAGGCGCCGCTGCAGCCGGGCGATCTGAGTGCGCATCTGTACCCGGAGTTTGGCGTCCAGGTTGGACAGCGGCTCGTCCATCAAGAACGCCCTGGGATCACGGACGATCGCGCGCCCCATGGCCACCCTCTGGCGCTGACCGCCCGAGAGGTTGGCGGGCTTGCGGTCCAGGTACTCGGTGAGGTCAAGGATCCGGGCGGCTTCCGTCACCTTGGTGTTGATGGTGTCCTTGTCCACCTTGGCCAGGCGCAGCGGGAAGCCCATGTTCTCCCGAACGTTCATGTGCGGGTACAGGGCATAGCTCTGGAACACCATGGCGACGTCGCGTTCCTTGGGAGCCAGGTCGTTGACGACTCGGTCTCCGATGCGCAGGGTGCCCTCGGTGATGTCCTCAAGTCCGGCGATCATGTTCAGGGTGGTGGACTTACCGCATCCCGACGGACCGACCAGGATCACGAACTCGCCGTCGGCGATCTCGAGGTCCACGTCCTTCACGGCGAGGGCCCCGTCGGGAAAGCGCTTGGTGACTCCCTCAAGGATGATCTCGGCCATGGATGGTGCCTCCTTACCTTCGTGCCTTCCGGGTCCGAGCACTGCGGTCGGTGTCGCGGACCGGTGGCCTGTCTGCCGCGGTCGGCCCGTTCACCCCTTGACTGCCCCGGAGGTCAGTCCGGCGACGATCCGCCGCTGGAAGAACAGGACGAAAACGATGATCGGGATGGTGATGACCACAGCGGCGGCGGCGATCGACCCTGTGGGCTGCTGGAACTGGGAGCTCCCGGTGAAGAACGCGATCGCGGCCGGCACCGTGCGCGCGGACTCGGTGGAAGTCAGCGAGATCGCGAACAGGAAGTCGTTCCAGCAGAAGATGAACACGAGAATGGCCGTGGTGAACACGCCCGGCGCCGCCAGCGGCACGATGACCATCCGGAAGGCCTGCGCGGGCGTCGCCCCGTCGACCTTGGCGGCCTTCTCCAGATCCCAGGGGATCTCCCGGAAGAACGCCGACAGGGTGTAGATCGCCAGCGGCAGGGAGAAGGTCATGTACGGGATGATCAGCCCGACCCAGGTATCGAAGATCCCGATGATCCGCTCGATGTTGAACAGTGGTGACACCAGGGAGATCGGGGGGAACATGGCGATCAGCAGTGACATGCCGATGAGCACCCGCTTGCCGGGGAAGTGCAGCCTGGCCACCGCATAGGCGGCCATGGTGCCCAGCGCCACCGCGATCACCGTGGCGATCAGGGCGATACCGATCGAGTTGATCAGTGCGCGGGTAAACTCGGAGGTGTCGAAGATGCCCCGGTAGTTCTCCAAGGTCCAGTCCCTGGGGATGTAGTCGCCGTCCGTGAGGGTGCTGGGATCCTTGAACGACAGCGCGGCGATCCACCACACCGGGAACAGGGCGTACAGCACCACCACCCCGTTCAGGACACCCCATCGGGTGGCATGCGTCTTGCCCGCCGCGGCCATCAGCGCTTCACCTCCGCGCCCGGTGCGGCGGTGCCGAGCATTTTGACGAAGGCGAAGGCGATGATCCCGACGCAGATGAAGATCAGGACCGAGATCGCCGACCCGATACCCAGGTTCAGCGCGGTGAACAGGTTGTCGTACCCGAGGATCGACAGGGCGCCGGTCCCCTGGGCGCCCGCGGTCAGGATGTAGATGTTGTCGAAGATCCTGAACGCGTCCAGTGTGCGGAAGAGCAGTGCCACCAGGATGGCCGGTTTCATCAGCGGCAGCATGACCTTGGTGAACCGCTGCCAGGCGGTGGCACCGTCCACCATGGCCGCCTTCAGCGTCTCCTCGGGGACCAGTGCGAGGCCCGCGAGCAGCAGCAGGGCCATGAACGGCGTCGTCTTCCACACCTCGGCGAGGATGATCAGCCAGAGGGCGGGCCACTGCTCGGTCAGCGGGGCCGCTCCGCTGGGCAACAGCTCGGCGAGGTATCCGAGCTCCGGGGTCCAGGCGTACTGCCAGGAGAAGGCAGCGACCACGGTGACGATCCCGTACGGAATGAGGACCGACGTGCGAACGACGCCGCGCCAGAAGATCGTGTGGTGCATCACCAGGGCGAGCCCCATGCCGAGGACCAGTTCGATCGCCACGGACACGGCGGTGATGAACAGTGTGACCCACAAGGCGTCCCACCAGAACGGGGAGGACAGCACCGCCCCGTAGTTGCTCAGGCCCACGAACTCCGCTCGTCCGGGAAAGCGCAGGTCGTACCGCTGGAGAGACAGGTAGAAGGCGTACCCGATGGGGTAGGCGGTCACGGCGATCATGACGACGACCGCGGGCGCGCAGAGCAGCCAGCCGAGCCGCCGCTCCTGCCTGGCGCCCGCCGAGAGTGCCGCCCGGGCCGGCCCCGCCTGCTCCGTCTCCGCCTCGGGGGGCGGCGGGGTTCCGGCCGGTTGCGCCCGCGTGCTCATCTCGGGCCGTCCGAGGACGAGGCCCGCGCGCTGCGGCGCCGGCTGACGGAGTGGTGCGGGAGGAGGTGGTTCACGGGATCACACCCTCGGATCGCAGGGCATCGTCGATCTGCTCCCTGATGGTGTCGGCAGAGCTCTCCGGTTTGATCCCGGCCGGCGGAGACAGCGTGTGGGAGACCGCGATCGACACGTTCTGGTAGGCCGGAGTGAGCGGGCGCACGCTCGCCGACTCCAGGACGGCCAGCACCGCCCCGGAGGAGGGGTACTCCTTCATGAACGCGGGCTCGTCGTACAGGGCCCGCAGGGTGGGCGGCAGACCGCCCTCGAGCGCGGCGGTGAGCTGGTTCTCCCGGTTGCGCAGGCACAGCGCCGCCTCGAAGACCAGGTCAGGGTGGCGCGAGTAGGCGCTCACAGCCAGATCGATGCCGCCGATGGTGGGCCGTGCCGGGCGGTTCGCGTCGACCCGAGGGTACGGCGCCCAGCGGAAGTTCTTGAACAGCTCGGCGTTGTTCGCCTTCATCGACGGATAGACGAACGGGTAGTTGAGCTCGAACGCCGCCATCCCCGACTCCATGGCGAGGCGGTTCTGGTCCTCCATCTGGTTGGGCAGGGAGGGGTCCGCGGCCGGGGACTTCGCCAGATCACGCATGATCCCCGCGGCCCGCACGGCAGGAGGGCCGAGGGAAGGCTCGGTCGCGCTCGCGTTGAGGATGGAGCCGCCCGCACTGTTGATCAGCGTGTTGAACCAGACGGTCAGGCCCTCGTACTGGGCGCCCTGGATCTCCACGAAGTGCGGTTTGCCCTGCCGGTTGAGGGCGCCGGCCATGTCCAACATCTCGGCCCAGGTCCTGGGTGGGGTGGGCACCAGGTCCTTGCGGTACCACAGGAGCTGGGTGTTGGTGTTGTAGGGGACGGCGTACAGCTTGCCTTTCCAGGTCGAGGTCTGCAGCGGCACGCGCAGGGTGCCCTCTTGGGCCTGCCGCCTCGCCGCCCCCGTCCATTCCCGGATCCAGCGTGCCTCGGCGAACTCCGCCGCCCAGGTGACGTCCAGGCCCAGGATGTCGAGCGAGTCGTCCTCAGCAGCGAGTCTGCGGACAAGTTGCTGGCGCTGGCCGTCCGCGGCACGCGGGAGCTTGTTGTAGCTGATCCTGTAGCGGCCGCCCGACGCCTGGCTGCACCGATCGGCCGCCTTCTGGAGCGCACCGGAGTCGTCGGGGAAGTTGTACCAGTTGAGGGTGGGCCTACCGGAGCCCTCGCCACTGCCACAAGCGGCGAGCACGGACGCCAGCAACGGCAGTACGGCGAACGCCCGCAGCCATCGCGTCCCTCTGGGACGTCCCTTCCGACCCGAAACGGGCCGGCAGCCGCACCTCGCGTGCACGCGCTCCACACCTCGCTTCCGGACGGTGGAACGGGACTCGGACCTCGCAGCGTCTCCCTCCCGGCGAACACTAAAGACCCCATAAAGCAAGATCAAGAACATATCGCATCTAATCGCCCACCCTGACCCACCAGTGTCGCGTGCTTGAAGTCTCTTTACGCTCGATTTTGTCGAGGATCTGGTCGGCGGTCTTGGTCCAGATGGCGGGCTTGCAGCGGCTGTCGTAGCCGCCGATGAAGGCGCGGATGGCGGCCTTGAGATCGGGGACGGACTCGAAGGTGCGGCGCCGTATGGCCTGCCGGGTGATGATTCCCGAAGAAGATCTCGACCATGTTCAGCCAAGAGCAGGAAGTTGGGGTGAAGTGCAGGGTGACCCGGGGGTTCCTCGCCAGCCACGTCTTGACGTTGGGATGCTTGTGGGTGGCGTAGTTGTCGACGACGACGTGCAGTTTCACCCGGGGGTGGGCCTTGGCGACCTGATTGAGGAAGGCCAGGAACTCCTTGTTGCTGTGCCGAAGCAGGCGTCGGCCCTGATCTTTCCGGTGGCGACCTCCAGGGCGGCGAACAGCGAGGGTCGTGCCGTTGCGCTTGCAATCGTGCGTCTGCCGCTCGGGCAGACCCGGCCGAAGCGGCAGCATCGGGGCGGTCCGGTCCAGCGCCTGGATCTGGGTCTTCTCGTCCACGCAGACCACGACCGCCTTCTCCGGCGGAGCAAGATACAGCCCGACGACGTCACGGATCTTCGGCTCCAGCTCGGGATCGGTGGAGAACTTGAACGTCTCCACCCGGTGCGGCTGCAGGCCCCACTTGCGCCAGATCTTGGCCAACGCGGAGAACGACAGCCCCAGCTCCGCGCCCAACAGCCGCGACGACCAGTGCGTCACCCCCAGACGGGCCGGCGGCCGACCGTTCTCGGCCAGCGTCGCCACCAGCACCGCCACCTCATCCACCGTTCCCGGCCGGCCTGGACGCGGCAGATCCCCGAGCGCGGCGATTCGTGACCGCAAAATCCACGGCGCCGCCCACCAGGCCCTACGCCCCTCAAAACAGCTCTTGCTGAACCTCCTGGACATCAGCCTGGCCGGCCCCCTGACACTACTGACCCAGAAGTCGCTCTGGGCCCGACAACGGAAGCGTTCGAGGACGTCGCGATCACTCAGGGCCGACCCCGTACTGGTCCAGTACCTGACAGGCCCGGGCGGTGCCGTCCTCGGCTTCCAGGGCCCGGCCGAGCCGGCGCGCGGCCTCGGCGTAGGAAGCGTGCCGGGTGAGGGCCTGCAGGCGCTGGGCGAGGGCGGCAACGGTGAGCTCACGGACCGGCAGGGGCGCGGGCCCAGCGCCGAGCTCGTGCACCCGTGCGGCCCAGTAGGGCTGGTCCCCGAAGAACGGGCAGATCAGGGAGGGCCTTCCGGCGCGCAGTACCGAGGCAGTCGTGCCTGCCCCGCCGTGGTGGACGACAGCGGCCATCCGGGGAAACAGCCAGTCGTGGGGGGTGTCGCCGACCACGAGGATGTCGTCCTCGCTGGTGGCGGGGTCCCCTGGCAGCACTCCGCGCAGGTTCGCCCGACGCAGGGCCGTCCGTACGAGGGCGTCGGTCGCCTCGGGGTCGCCGGTCTTCATGCTGCCGAATCCGACGTAGACGGGCGGGGGGCCGGCGGCCAGGAAGGCAAGCAGTCGCCGTGAGGGTTTCCACAGCGGCTGGTCGTGGTGCCAGAAACCGGTGACGTGGACGTTCGGTCCCCAGTCGGACGGCCGCGGCACGACCGTGGGGCTGAACGCACACAGCACGCGGGCTTGGCGAACCTGCCGGAAGGGGGCCGACAGGGAGAGCTCCGGGAGGCCGAGGCTCTCCCGGCGCCATGTGTTGACGAACCGCCGGAAAACCATCCAGGACCCGAGGTCGACCGCACCGAAACTGAGCCGGTTGCCCACGCCCCCCAGCATCCGGGCAGCCGGCGCGAACGGGTGCGGAAAGGCCTTCGTGGGCTGGCTCGGCTGGAAGTGAATGACGGCGTGCGGGACTTGGAGGTACTGGCTCAGGTGAACGCCGAGGAAGCAGAGGGTTGGTGCCAGAACGAGGTCGGCTCCCTTCGCACCGACCTGCGTCTCCTCCAGCATCGGCATGATGCAGGGTCGCAGGACCCGGTCCATACGGCGGATGAACGCCACCGGGTTCCGTCGTCCGGCGAGGAGTTCCTGCCCCTCGGCGGACTCGATGATCTCCGCGGGGTCGACCGGAAGGGGATGGAGGTCCAGGCCCGCCTCGGCGATCAGACGCCGATAGCGGACGCTGGCCAGGATCCTTACAGTGTCGCCCCGACGGAGCAGCGCTCGCCCCAGCGCCAGGCAAGGCTGGACGTCGCCGCGGGATCCCGCGGCGAAGATCACCACTGTTCGCATGAGACCGCTACCCGAGTGACTTCATGGCTGTCGGCCAGATACCGTGCAACTCGTGCTGCCAGTACGGCCAGGAATGCGTCCCCGGCGCGTACACATGCGTCGTGACGTCGACACCCGCCGAGCGGAGCGACCGCGCGAATCTCTTGATCTGCGTCGACAGCGGTGCCTCGCCCAGCACGCTCACCAGCAGCACACCGGGTGGGCGTCCCGTGTCCAACGGTCCGGGCTCGCTGCTGCCCGCGGACAGATGGACGTGCGTTCCGCGGAAGGAACGCGGCATGGCAACGGGATTGTGGGCTCGCCAGACTCCGGCGTTCTTCACCGGGTCGCCCCACACTTCTTTGATGTCGATGCCCTCCCTCCCGGTACCGAGTGAGAGTTCCAGGCGCACGGCAGGGTCATTCAGATCCACGTACGAACTCATTGAGGCCACGTAACGGAACATCCCCCGGTGGTGCGCCGCGTAGTTGAGTGCGCCGAAGCCTCCCATGGACACTCCCACGATGGCTCGTGAGCGGCCCGCACGGTACTTCTTCTCCATGAGCCGCACGAGTTCGTCGGTGTGAAAGGTTTCCCAGCGGGGAGCACCGGCGAACCAGTCACTGTAGTAGCCGGCCTTTCCGGCGTCCGGCATGACGATGAGCACGTCGGAGTTCTTCGCCAACGCTTCCACATCTGTCTCGCGTGTCCAGGATGTGTAGTCGTCGTCGCCGCCATGGAGCATGTAAAGAACCGGAAAGGTGGCTTTCGGCTTTTTACTCCAGCTCGCGGGAAGAATGACGCGGACCGGGATGGACATTCCCATCGCCGGAGAACTGACCGTGAGATCGCGCATCCGGTCGTCGATGGTTTTCACGGCCGTGACACGAGCCTCTGCGTGTTGAGGCTCGGGCGTGCCGTCCGGTCTCCGCTCAGCCGCATGCGCCTCGGTCGAGAGGAGAACGGCGGCGAGCCAGAGGCACACCAGATTCGTTCTCGCGTACTTCAGAAAAGTGACCCACACAGCCGGGAGCATGACGAAATGCGTTGGTCATCACCAGCAGACACTCCGTTCAACGGAGGGCAGTAGCCCGTACAGTCGAGCAGCGTTTGCAGGGCAGCAGGTCAGCGGCTCTCGTGGAAAGCAGTCGTGAGCCGTGAGCCACATTGAAGCCGAAATGACATCGCCCCCCTTCCGTAGCAGTCATCGCGGGTCACGCCATTTCAAGATCCATGTGGCAGTCCGAGGACGGTAAAGGGGCGGTCCGTGGATCGGCCGGCCCAGCGGGTGGCTTCAGTGATCGCGGTGCGGCCGGCGAGGCGGTGTGCGCCGATGGCGGGGTTGCGCGGTGAGGCCATCGCGCGTGGGTCGGAGCGAGCCGGTACGGACGCGAGAGGCATCCTCGTCATAGAGCGTGTCCCTGACGAAGCGCAGGACTTCAAAGGCCCACCGCCCGGCGCACAGCCGGACGAGGTGGCGGGCACCGGCGCGGGCGGAGGTCAGGCTGGTGACACCGAAGACCGCGACCGCACTGTGGAACCGGCCGGTGAGATCGTGGACGTATCGTTCACACAGGTACTCCTGCTCGGTGTTGGGGGGAACGGCAGGTCCTGCGGGCCGCACCTGCAGGGTGCGCTTCCCTCCCGGACACGCTCACACACCACCGCACCCCTGCAAAAATCTTGAAACGGCCGTGCATCGCGCGTGCAGACGCAGCGGGGCTCGAGTCGCTCCCTGTTCCGGACCACTTCACGGCAGCCTCCCAGCGCGCCTGCGACGTCGACATGTTCGAGGGCGTCGAGGACGAGGACATACGTAAGTCCCTGATCGTCGGGGACGTGCCGATGCCCGAGTTCGCTCCGGAAGAGGCTGATCGCCGTGATGGCGACTGCGGTCAACTGCAACACGGTCTGGCGGCCGTGTTCGAGCCGTTGCCGACCTTCCGGTTCCTCAAGGAACTAGGGAAGGCCGGGAGATGGGAGGCACGGCACGACCTGCCCCACCACGAGACGGTCGGCGAGGACCCGCACGTCGTGTTCGAGCACGTCGGCATGAAGACCTTCACGGTGTCCGTGTTCCTTGCCAGGCGAGGCCGGGACGGTCTTCACCTGCGGATCCAGTACCGGCTACGAGCACACCTACGAACAACCGCTACCGGTGCATGCGGCTGAAGCGGAGCATCGGCGGTCACGGTGCGAATCTTCACGAGCGGTGTGAGGCCGACCGGCTCATCACGATGGGCAGCGTGGTTCCCGCCCTGTCGACGACGTATCCGCCGGCACAGGCCGGGGCGGCCGCACGGACTTCCAGGCCATCAGCGCATCGGCAAGGCCGGTGTGCTGTGTCTGGCTCCGCGTACCGGGCTCGGCGTCACCGACTCGCAGGCCCATGCTCGGGTGGGTGAGGAGCGGTTGCGCCTGTTCCGCAGGTGAGCCCCACGGAACAGGCGCGGTGCGCCGATCACTGGGTGGGCCACCCCATGGCGCGGGTGACGTGCTGCGCGATGGTCTGGACGTGAGGGGGGTCGATGACGGACAGGTGGTCGCCCTCGACGGGGACGATCTCGAGGGTCTGACACAGGGGCGCCCATCCGAGGTCGGCGTCCTGCCGGAGGTAGCGCGGGTCCAGAGCGGTGGTGAGCTGTTGCGGTTGCTTGGCACGGTAGAGGACTACGTGGCCCTCCTGGGGACGGGGGACATACCGTTCGCCGACGCGGGCATCGACGTACGAGGTCCGTTGGTGCTCCATGATCCCTGGGCTCATGTCGAGGCCTGCGTCGGCGACCAGACGCATGATCACGTCGATCTGCTGATCGTCGGGGGTGGCCGCCAGCTCCTCGTAGGGCAGGTCAAGGCGGTGCCCGTACGTCTTCTCGATGTACTCGGCGAAACGACCGAAACGCTCGAGCAGGAACTCCCGTGATTCCGGTTGCGGCAGGGCGGGGGGCAGGACGGTGTCGATCAGTCCGAGGAACCCGGTGCCCTGTCCTTCTTGCCTCAGTTGACGAGCCACTTCGTAGGCGAGACACCCTCCGAAGGACCAGCCGAGCAGGTGGTAGGGCCCTTCCGGCTGGATGTCACGGATGAGTGCGCGGTAGTGGGCCGCCTTCTCCTCCATGGTGCTCAGCTCGTCGACGCGTTCCAGGCCGTACACAGGCTGTTCGGCCGGCAACAGCCCCATCAGGGGCAGGTAGACCGAGGTCGGGCCGCCGGCGGGGTGGAAGGTGAACAGCGGAGGCCGCTCCGACCCGGCGAGTGGAGGGCGCAGGGTGGTGAGTGCCGACCGGCCGGTTCGGTTGACGACCGGCCGGATCAGTTCGGCGACGGCTGTGACGGTGCGCTGGGCGAGGATGACGTCGGCCGTGAGGCTCAACTCTGTGTCGTCGCCGAGGCGCCGGTGAATGGCGTCGGCCATGGCCGCGGCGGCAGCCTGGTCCCCGCCGGCGGTGGTGAAGTCCTCCCGGATGTCCTTGGGGCCTTGCTGCAGGACTTCGGCCCAGGCGCTCGCAACCAGCCGCTCCGCGGCGTCCCTGGGGGCGAGGAAGCTCGGCAGCGTGGGTGTGGACGGCTCGGCCTGTCGTGTGTCGTCGGGCTCCATCGGCTGGGAACCGGCCGTCGGCTCCGTGGCGTCGAGACCGAGTTGTTCAAGCACCGCGCGGCCGAGTTCACGCAGGCTGGCGCCACGCAGCAGCCAGGGCGCGGGCAGGTCGATGCCGAAGTCCTGGCGGAACGCGTTGAGGATGCGCACCGCCACCAGGGAGTCCAGGCCCAGTTCGGTCAGCGGGATCGTCTCGCTGAGTTCGGCGGCCATGAACCCCATGATGGCTGCCGTTCTTCTGACCACGCGTGCGCACACCATGTCTGCGGCGGAGCTGCCGAGAGCCGCGATGCCGTGGGGGCCGACCCAGTCGTCGGCGCCGGGTGAACCCTCCCCGAGGACATCGGAGAAGAAGGGGATGGCGGACAGGCCGGGGAACGCCCCCAGCACACGGTCCGTGTCGAGGTGGACGACGCCTACGTGCGCGCGATTGAGGGTGACGAGTGCCTGCAGGACGTCCATTCCCTCGCTCATCTGGATGGGTTCCAGGGCCAGCACCGGGTTTCCGGCCGCCATGCCGACGTTCTCCCAGGGGCCCCAGGCGATGGAGGTCGCGGGCAGGCCGCTGGCTCTGCGGTGGTGGGCCACGGCGTCGAGCCAGGCGTTGGCGGCCGCGTAGGCGGACTGTCCGGGTGAGCCGAGAAGTGCCGCGGCGGAGCTGTAGATCACCCACCAGTCCAGATCGTGGTCGGCGATGGCCGCCTCAAGGTTCCGGGCTCCGACGGCCTTCGGCCGCAGCACCGTGTCGATGTCCGCCGGTTCGAGGTCGGTGATCACGCGGTCGTGCAGGACGCCGGCACAGTGCGCGATGCCGCGCAGGCTGTGGCCCTCGGCGAGGGCGGCACGCACCAGGTTCGTGGACACGTCTGGGTCCGCGATGTCCCCTTGGACCACGGCGACGGAGGTTCCCCGGTCCTGCAGCTCGGCCAGGACGGCCTGGGCCTCGGGTCCCGGGGTACGGCGTCCGTTGAGGACGATGCGCCCGGCACCCTGCTCGGCGAGTCGGCCCGCTGTCGCCAGGCCCAGTCCGGTCAGGCCCCCGGTGATGATGTACGCACCGTCGGGACGGGTGAAGGCCACGTTGTCGTTGCGCTGTGCGCTGAGGTCGGCCCGGGCGAGATGGGCGGTGAGACGTGTGCCGGACCTCCAGGCGATCTCGTCCGCGTCGCCGCCCGCGAGGAGTTCGCGGGCGAGGTCGTCGACCGCGCCGGGCTGTTCGTCGATGTCCACCAGCGAGGCCCGCAGATGAGGGTGTTCGAGCGCGAGGACCCGGACGAGTCCACGCAAGCAGGCGAGATACGGCGTCCCGGGTTCCCCGGACCCTGTCGCCTGTGCCAGCACGGTGGCCATCCACAGGCGCGGCGGTTGCCGGTGCGTGGCGCCGGCCAGGCGGCGCGCCAACCGTGCCGCCCTGTGCAGTGGCCGCATCTCGTCGTCGTGTTCGTGCTGCTGGAGGAACAGGACTACGGCGCTCGGGCCGTCCTGCGGGGCCTCCAGCCAGGCGTCGAGTACGGCGTCGCAGGCGTCGTCCCGGGCATCGGTCGGCGTGACGTCGACACCGCCGGCTTCCAGGGCCGCCACGAGCAAGGCCGTGGCGCCGTCCACGGCGTCCGGTTCGTCGCTGACGAGCAGGGCACGCTGCAGACCGCGCGATGGCAGGGGAACGGTGGACTTCTCCCACTGGATGTCGTAAGTGCACGTCTCGAGGGACCGGGGCACTGCGCGCCGCTCGACGGGCCGCAGCTGAACGAACCGGGCGACGATCTCGCTCGTGGCGCCCCGGGCGGAGACGTGCCACTGGTCGACGCCTGCGTCCGCCGGACCGGCGCTGTCGACGGGCGTGCAGCAGATGTCATAGCCCGTGTCGAGGACGCCCGGAGCCTTGATGTGCAGGGACCGTACGCCGACCGGGACGGTGTGTGCGGCGGCCTGGACGGTGCGGTCGCTGCCCGGTGGTGTGTCCGCAGCGCTCTGCGCCTCCAGCATGGCGGTCAGGACATGTGCGTAGGACGACCGGTGGGGGGGCCGGGTGTCCTCGGGGACGATGTGCCGGACGAGGGCGGGCGCCGGTTCCGACTCGGGGTCGTGCTCGCCCTGGGGTTCCGGGTCGCGGGTGACGCGGGCCGAAGCGTAGCAGCGCCAAGTGGTGCCGGCGCCGCGGGCATGGAGGGTGATGGTTCCGTGGGTGCCGGAGGCCGGTTCCCACACCGCGGTCAGGGGGGTGCTGCTGGAGATGGCGAGCCACTGATGGATCTGCAGGTCCTCGATGCCGAGGTGGGTGACGCCCTCCCGGGCCCACAGGTCCAGGCCGGCTTCGATCATCAGCTCCGCGGCCTCGACGAGGGTCAGCACCGCTCTGCCGTGGACCGTGCTGCGGGTGCCGTGCCGCAGCGTGCCGACGTCTCCCTGCCACAGCACGGCGCCGGTCCTCGGGTCGTCGGTGCGTCCGCCCAGCAGGGGATGGCCGCCGGTTTCGGTCGATTGGGCGGGGCGGGGGAACCAGAACCGTTCGTGCCGCCACGCGGGTGTGGGCAGTGCGGTGCGCGCACCAGCGGGCCACAGCCCGGGATTCAGCGTGACGCCGGCGAAGTGCAGCCTGGCCAGCGCGGTCCGTACCTGGATGGTGTCGTCGGTGTTCTTGTGCAGGCTCGGGACGACCAGCGCCTGATCCCCCGCCGGGGTGGCATCGAGGCTCTCCGCGAGCGGGACGACGACGATGGGGTGGGGCGAGATCTCCAGGAACAGGGTGTGGCCGTCCTCGGCTGCCGCTGTCACCGCCTGTTGCAGGCGCACCGAGCGGCGGACGTTGGCGCACCAGTAGCTCGCATCGGCTGCCGTGCCAGCGCGGGGATCATCGAGGACTGTGCTGTACCAGGGTGTGGTGGGTGTGTGCGGGCGCAAGTCGACAAGATCTTCGCGCAGTGGCGTCAGGATGGGATCGACCAAGGCTGAGTGTACGGCTCCGCCAGTCTCGAGCAGCCGGGCGAGCCGGCCCTGCTCGGTCAGCTCGTCCACCAGGTCGCGCACCGCTTGGGCCGGTCCGGCCACCGTGCAGCGTTGGGGCGAGGACTGGACGGCGACCTCGACACCGGGAAAGCGGCTGAGGATGGCCGTCCGGGACTCTACGGGAAGCTCCACCGCGGCCATCGCGCCGGCGTGTTCGGCTTCGAGGGTGGCGAGGTGGGCCGATCGGCGGGCGATGACGCGCAGTCCGTCGCGGTCGTCGAGAGCGCCGGCGAACACGGCGGCTGTGACCTCGCCCATCGAGTGGCCGATGACGGCGGCGGGTTCCACGCCGTAGGCCTGCATGGTCCGCGCCAGAGCCAGCTGGAGTCCGAAGAGAAGCGGCTGGATCCGGTCCACTGTCCGGGCGGAATCGGACATGAGCATGTCGGTCAGTGACGAGCCGGTCTCCGCGAGGAAGTTCGCATCGAGCGCGGACACCTGGGCGGCGAAGAGGGCGTCGTCGGTCAGCAGGCGCCGCCCCATGCCCTCCCACTGTGAGCCGTAACCGGAGAAAACGAAGACCGGTCGGCGCGCTGTGAACGACTGCGCCGCTCGTGCGTCGGTGCACGCGGCGACCACGCCGGGAACCGTCTCCCCCCGGGCCAGCGCGGCCAGCCCGGCAGCCGCCTCGGAGCGGGTCCGCGCGACGACGGCGGCGCAGGACGGGCCACGGCGGTGCGAGGCGAGCGTGTGGGCGATGTCGGTGAGGGCGGGCGCGTCGTCGGCGGCCACCCATCGCGACAGGCTCGCGGCCACGTCGGCGAGCCTGTCCGAGGAACGGGCGGACACCACCAGGATGTGTGGGTGGTCGGCCTCTTCGTCCTCGGCCCGCGTAGGCTGCGCGGGATTCGCAGCGGTCGGCGGCGCCTGCTCGAGTACGGCGTGGGCGTTCGTACCGCCGAAGCCGAAGGCGGACACACCGGCGCACCCCGGACGGTCCCCGGAGGTGGGCCAAGCGGTCGGTTCGGTGACCACGCGCAGGCCCAGCTCGGTGAAGTCGATGTGGGGGTTGGGGCTCTTGAAGTGCAGGCTGACCGGGATACGGCCGTGATGCAGGGCCAGCGCGGTCTTGATCAGGCCGATGATGCCGGCCGCGCCTTCGAGGTGGCCCAGATTGCTCTTGACCGATCCGATCAGCAGTGGCCTGTCGGGCCGCCTGCCACGTCCGACGACCGCTCCGAGGGCAGTCGCCTCGATGGGGTCCCCCAGCAGGGTGCCCGTCCCGTGCGCCTCGACGTAGTCGACGGCGGCCGCGTCGATGCGTGCGTCGCGCAGGGCGTCGCGCAGCAACGCTTCCTGCGCCGCCGGGTTGGGTGCCATGAGGCCCGCCGACCGGCCGTCCTGGTTCACGGCGGTGCCCCTGATGACAGCGAGCACCCTGTCGCCGTCGCGCCGGGCGTCGGCAAGCCTCTTGAGCACGACGACGCCGCAGCCCTCACCACGGGTGATTCCGTCCGCCGCGGCGTCGAAGGGTTTGCACCTGCCGTCCGCGGCCAGGATGCCGGCCTGTTCGAGCGAGGCCGTGACCGCTGGGGACAGGAGCAGGTTGACTCCTGCGGCCAGTGCTGTGTCGCACTCCCGGCTACGCAGGCTGCGGCAGGCCAGGTGCACGGCCACGAGGGACGACGAACAGGCCGTGTCGGTGGTGATGCTGGGGCCGCGGAGGTCGAGGAGATAGGACACGCGGTTGGCGACGATGCTGCCGGCGGCTCCGGTGCTGGTCCACGGGGTCAGTCGCGCGGGATCCGAGGTGGTCAGATGCCCGTACTCGAGGGCGCTCAGGCCGACGAAGACGCCGGTGGGGGTGGACTGCAGGGCGTGGGCGGGTACGCCCGCATGGTCCAGCGCCTCGCAGATGACTTCGAGCACCAGCCGTTGCTGGGGATCCATGACTTCGGCCTCGTGGGGCGTGATGCCGAAGAACTTGGCGTCGAATCCCTCGATGTCGTCGAGAAAGGCGCCCCACAGTGTGGTGGATTCCATCAGGGCGGTGACGTCGGGCGCTGTGCCGGAGAAGTTCGGCCAGCGTTCTTCGGGCACCTGGCCGACCACGTCCGTTCCCGCCGTGAGCTGCTCCCAGAACGCGTCCGGCCCGTGTACGTTGCCGGGCAGACGGCAGCCGATGCCGACGACGGCGATGGCACCGTCGTCGGTGCGGGCGGTGGTGGCCGCCTCGTCGGGCGCACGGGGCTGCCGTTCCGACTGCGCGGCATCGGCCTGGTCGGCCTTCGTCAGGGTGGCGACGAGTTGTCCGATGGTGGGGTGCTCCCACAGCAGCGTGGCGGACAGCGATCGGTCGAGCATCTTCTCCAGTTTGCCAGTCAGTCCGACGGCGTCGCGGGAGGTGAGGCCGTACTCCGCCAGAGGTCGGTCGTCGT
Organism: Streptomyces olivochromogenes; assembly: GCF_001514115.1. Classification (GTDB taxonomy): domain Bacteria; phylum Actinomycetota; class Actinomycetes; order Streptomycetales; family Streptomycetaceae; genus Streptomyces; species Streptomyces olivochromogenes. The sequence goes on along the minus strand of NZ_KQ948502.1, from coordinate 6,190 downwards.
CGAGTTGTTCCGGCGGGATGCCGCTGATGTCCGAGACTAACTGCACCAGTGCGTTCCGCAGTTCGGCAAGGCCCGATCCGGAGCGGCCGTCCGTGGTGGAGGTGGTGGCCTGGGCGTTGTCCTCGACCGGCTCCTGGTGTCCGCCTGGCTGGTTCATACGTTGTCGGTCTCCCTCTGTACGTGGGTGTCGGAGGTCCAGGCACCCCGGAGGTAGCGCTCACGGCAGGCGCCGCGGGCGACCTTTCCGCTGGTGGTGTGGGGTACGGTGCCGGGCTGGGCGAGGACGAAGTCGTGCACCGCGATGGCGTGACCGGCGGACACCGCCACGCGTACGGCGCGTGTCGCCTCGTCCCGGACCCTGTGGGGTTCCGCGAGGTCACGGGCGTGCTCGGCGACGACGACCAGGCGTTCTCCGTCATCAGTGGGGATGGAGAACGCCGCGGTGTGATGGCGGCGGATCGCCGGGTGGGCGTTCTCGACGGTGTGCTCGATGTCCTGCGGATAGTGATTGGTCCCGTCGATGATCACGAGATCCTTGATGCGACCGGTGATGTAGAGGTGCTTGTCGTGCCACAGACCAAGGTCTCCCGTGCGCAACCAGTGATGCGTCCCCTCGCCCGGGTTGTCGCCGTGGAGGGTGGCGCGGAAGGTGGCCTCGCTCTGTTCCGGGCGTCCCCAGTAGCCGCGTCCGACGTTGGGGCCGCGCAGCCAGATCTCGCCCACGCGCCCGTCCTCCAGCCGGACGAGGCCGGCCGGGTCGACGATGGCGGCCTCCTGGTCGGTGGGCCGTCCGCAGCCGACCAGGCGGGTCACGGCCTGTCCCTCGGTGCCCTCGGCCAGCCGGGCGGTGCCGGCCGCCAGCGCGTCACGGTCGAAGGAGGTGACGGTCGGTTCCTCACCGGCCGGTGAGGCGGAAACGAACACAGTTGCCTCGGCCAGCCCGTAGGACGGGCGCATCGCCGTGGGGACCGCGCCGACCGGGGCGAAGGCCTGCTGGAACCGCTGGAGCGTCTGCTCGGCGATGGGTTCGCTGCCGTTGACCATGGCGGCGACCGTTCCCAGCGACAGCTTCGCGCGCTCCTCGTCGGTGACGCGGCGCACACAGTAGTCGTACGCGAAGTTGGGGGCGGCGGTGAGCGCTCCCGGGTATTCGCTGAGCAGCCGCAGCCATCGGACAGGCTGTTGCACGAAGGCCAGCGGATCCATGAGCACGGAGTGGACGTGGCCGACGACAGGAACCACGATCGCCAGCACGAGCCCCATGTCGTGGTACAGCGGAAGCCAGCCGACGGTGCAGTTGCGCCCGGCTCGGATGTCGTACGCCTTCAGCGCCTGGCGTGCGTTGGCGCAGACGTTGGCGTGGGTGATCTCCACACCGGACGGCATGCGGGTGGAGCCCGAGGTGTACTGCAGGTAGGCACAGTCCTCGGGGCGCGGATGAGGGGGCTCACCGACCGTCGGTTCGGCCCTTGCCGCCCAACCCGAAAGCAGGTCCTCCTCGGTGACCACCCGCACGCGGAGGCCGTCCTGGTTGGCGCAGAACTTCTCCGCGGCCTGAAGCGAGTCGGGACTGGTGAGGGCGAGCACCGGGTCGGCGTCGGCGAGCGCGGCGGCCAGTTTCTCCGCATGGCCCGGCAGAGCCGGGGGAAAAAGGGGAACGGCGATCGCACCGGCACACGTGGCCGCGAGGAAGCCGACGACGTAGTCCAGGTTCTGCGGACCCACGACGGCCACCCGCTCGCCGGCCGCGCCGCCGTGACGCAGGACCGCCGCGAGGGTACGTACCCGCTTCTCCAGTTGGCGCCACGTCAGACAGCTGGAGGCTCCGTCGCGATCGGTGCTGAAGTCCACGAAAGTGAACGCTTTTTCATCGGGGGTCTGCGCCGAGGCCCGGGCGAGATGATGACTGATCGTGTCTTTCATGGTTTTCAGCACTAAGTCACCGAACCTTCGTTCTCGACAGGCAACGGGACTCCTCAGCCGTCAACCTGTCAGGCGAATTGATGACAGCCGTTGCCGCCCATCACCGATTCCCAATGGATAGTGGCAGTGGTGAGCGGTCAGCCAAACACGGAGACGTACCAAGAATGCAGCGCCACGCCGAGATCCCTGCCCGGTCGGCGTACGGAAACCGAGCGGCGTTTTCCGGCAGCACACCGGATACCGTAATCAGGGTGTCCGGAAGTCGCGCCTTCCATGCCCACGGGGCAGAGTACGGAGAAAGGGCGCGCAGAACGTGGCGGCCCCTTACCACCGTCCGCGCTGCTCAAGGCAGGTACCGTGAGCCGACTGCGTGTCCTAGCCATCCTCGTGGCTGTGCTGCTGCCGTCCTTCATGACGGCCCTGGACAACACCGCCGTCAATGTGGCACTGCCTCAGATCCAGGCCGAACTCGCATTGAGCGAGGCCGACCTCAAATGGGTGGCGGCCATTTACCCTCTCACTCTCGCCAGCCTTCTGCTGCTGGGCGGGCATCTGGCCGACACCGTCGGGCGGCGTGCGACGCTGTCGCTCGGTGTCGCCCTCTTCACCGTCGCATCGGTCGGGTGCAGTGCAGCACCCTCGGGGATGGCGCTGATCGCCTGCCGGGCGCTGCAGGGAGCGGGCGCGGCGCTGATCCTGCCGGCCTCACTGGCGGTCCTGTCGCACGATCTGCCGCCTCGCGCGCGCAATGCGGCCTTCAGCGCCACCACCGCCGCGTTGGCTTCCGCGCTGGCCTGCGGCCCAGTGGTCTCCGGTGTCATGACACAGCACCTGGGCTGGGAGTCCGTGTTCGCCATGAACACGCCACTGGGCTGCGCGAGTCTCCTCGTCGGCTTCCTCGTCCCCCGGCCCGGACTCTCGCCCCGTGCCGCGTCCACGCCCTCGGCCACGCTCTCGCTCCGCGTCGTCGCGTTGGCCTGTTGCTCGCTGGCGGCCCTCGCCTACTGCCTGATCGAAGGGCCTGAACAGGGTTTCGGCAGCATTCCCGTCGCCACGTCAGTGGGCATCGTCGCCGCATCGGCCGTCGGTCTTTCCTACGAACTGACATCGCGCCGGAACACCGTGCTGCGACTCCTCTTCCGGCAACGCCCTTTCGTCGGCGGAATCATTACTCAACTACTATGGGGTCTGAGCGTGAGCGGAGTCTATTTCTTCACGTCCCAGTTTCTGCAGAACGGCCTCGGCCTCGCCCCGACGCCAGCCGGGCTGACATTCATTCCCGTGGCTTTATCCCTGATCGTCACCACCCCTTTCATCGCGCGTATGGCGCGCCGCTGGGGAGACGGCCGGATCTCCGCTGCGGGTCTGCTCCTGGTCGGCCTGGGGTTGCTGATGGTCGCGCTGGGCAGCTCCGGAGGGAGTCTTGTCCATATTGTGCCCGGACTTTCGGCCATCGGCTTCGGCTCCGCGCTGGCCGTTCCGCTGACCACCCGCGCTCTGGAATCCTCACCCGATCACCTTTCCGGAATCGCGGCCGGATTGTTCAGCGCCGTCCGCGAGGCGTCCGGGGTCGTCGGGATCGGTCTGGTGGGCGCCATCGTGTCGTTCGTGGAACATTCCGCAGCCGCCGCCGGGGCCGATGACTCGGATGCCTTTCTCTCCGGCTACCAGTCAGGTCTGTGTTTGGCGTCAGCGCTGGTCGGGGCGGGAGCTCCCATCGCGTTGTGGGCGCTGCGCCACCGCAGAGGTACACCAGAAGGCGAAAGGGGAGCGTCCGCATTCACCTCGAAGCCAGGACCCTGACGGATCAGGCCCGCCCGAGGAGCACCCCCACGGGCGCAGGGCTCCGTCGGACATACGATCGCTGTGCAGAAGCCCCGCCGGAACATGGCGGGAGCAATGCTCAAGACCTAATAGCCGTGCACGGTGACGGGTGACCCCTACTCAAGACTCGGAGCCGGACTCCTCTCCACAGGCAGAGGGCCCCGCCGCCGTGCCCTTGCGGAGGGCGCGTGTCGAGCGCCTCCGCGGGGGCACTGATGATCGTGACCCGAGCCGCCCGTACGACCACCCGCTCCTCAACACGCGAGCCGCAGAGCTCTCTCCGAAGACCGGGGCCGTGCGGTCAGCTGGGGCCACGAACAGCTCATCGGATGTCGGGCCGCCGAGCCCTCCTATTAGGTCGCTGCGTGTCCCCGCACAGGCTCACACGCTGGGCAAACACCGGGAGAGAGGACACAGGATTGACGATCACCTGCGGGATCGACTGGGCGGAGAACCATCATGACGTGGCTCTGGTGGACGGGTCCGGCCAGCTCGTCGCCAAGAGGCACATCGACGACGACGCGGAGGGCTACCGCCAACTGCTGAACATGCTGGCCGAGGCTGGAGACAGTCCGAAGGACCCCATCCCGGTCGCGGTCGAGACGGCACGGGGCCTGCTGTTCGCCCGCCTGCGCGCCACCGGCCGGAAGGTGTACTCGATCAACCCGATGGCGGTCGCCCGCTATCGAGAGCGCCATCGCGTCGCCCGCGCCAAGTCCGACCATGCCGACGCGATGGCGCTGGCCAACTCCTGCGCACGGACGCGGACGTCCACCGCCCGCTGCCCGCCGACTCCGAGCTCGCCCAGGCCATCTCGGTGCTCGCCCGCGCCCAGCAGGACGCGGTCTGGAACCGGGCCCAGCTCAACAACCAGCTCCGCTCACACCTCAAGCAGTACTTCCCGGCTGCCCTGGCGGCCTTCCAAGTCCGGGGCATCGGACTGGACTCCCGGGAAGCGCGGACCGTGCTTGCTGCGGCTCCGGAACCCACGGCGGCCGCGCGACTGACGCGCGCCCAGTTGCGGTCGCTGCTGCGCAAGTCGGGACGGCAGCACAACAGCGACACCTGGACCGAACGTCTGCGGACCATCTTCACCGGCGACTACCTCCACCAGCTCCCCCTGGTCGAACAGGCCATGGGACACCAGACCGCCGCTCTGGTAGGGCAGTTGGATGCCGCCTGCCGAGCGGCGGACGACCTTGCGGTGCGGCAGCTGAGGCGTTCGACCAGCACCCGGACGCCGAGATCCTCAGCAGTTTCCCGGGCATCGGCCCGCTCGCCGGCGCCCGCGTGCTGGGCGAGATCGGTGATGACCGCTCCCGCTTCCGCGATGCCCGCGCCCTCAAGGCATACGCCGGAGCCGCACCGATCACCGTCGCCAGCGGCAAGAGTCACGCCGTGCACCACCGCCGCGTGAAGAACCAGCGGCTGGCCGCCGCCGGCTACGTGTGGATCTTCGGAGCCCTGCCTTCACCACAGGTGAAGGAGCACTACGACCGGCGCAGAGCCCGAGGAGACCGGCACACCGCCGCCATGCGGCACGTGTTCAACCGACTCCTGGGCTGCCTGCACCACTGCCTGGCCACCGGCCAGAAATTCGATCCCACCAAGGCATTCCCAGCTCTCGCGCCAGCCACTACTTGACTTCTTACCAAGCTCGGATGTCTGTGGATCAGCCCTTGGGAGGGACGCGGAGGGCGTACCTTCCCGAAGGATCCTGATGGTCACCGAGTAGGCCCGCGTTCGCAGCGCGGGTCGGGAACGCACGCCCGTGCTCAGCGTAGTGAACGCCGACGGCTCCACCGAGTCCGGCTCCCTGATCGACGAGATTGTGCGTGAGGGCGCCCGGCGAATGCTCGCCGCCGCGCTGGAGGCCGAAGTCAACCAGTACATAGCCGAGTTGGCGGCCGAGACGGACAGGGCCGGCCGCCGCCTGGTGGTCCGCAACGGCTACCACCAGCCGCGGACCGTGGTCACCGCAGCCGGGCCGGTGGAGGTGAAGGCGCCGCGGGTGAATGACCGCCGTATCGATGAGGAGTCCGGAGAGCGCAAGACGTTCTCCTCCAGGATCCTGCCGCCATGGTGCCGCAAGTTCTCCGAGGTGCTGCCGCTGCTGTATCTGCACGGCCTGTCGTCCGGGGACTTCGTTCCGGCGCTGGAGCAGTTCCTCGGCGGCACAGCTGGGCTGTCCGCGGCGACGGTGACCCGGCTGACGAAACAGTGGCAGGACGACCACGCCGCCTTCTGCGACCAGGACCTGTCGGACCGCGACTCCGTGTACGTGTGGGCAGACGGGGTGCACCCCAACGTCCGGCTCGGGCAGGCGCACTAGATGATCTAGTCCAAGGGGCCAGTGATCGTAGGCGATCAGTGAGCGTAGGACGGTTTGTCCGGTGGCGTCGTTGTGCCAGATCGCGGCGGTCAGCGCGAGGATGCGTTGCAC
>NZ_KQ948501.1:16742-26961 GCF_001514115.1 Streptomyces olivochromogenes | reverse complement strand
CGCCGGATCAATCACCAGCCTGCCCAGCACCGCCGGCACCGCCACACTCGGCAACAGATGCTCAAACAGCGCACACACCCGCTCCACCAGATCCTCCCGCCCCGACAACGTATGCGAATACACCTGCACCCCCGTCCACGCCGCCGAGAACACCCACGCACTCTCCGCCACATCCACCTGCGGCAACAACTCCCCCTGCTCCTGCGCCTCCCGCAACACCCTCTCCGTCGCATCCAGCCACGTCCGGATCGTCCACGTCCCGAAAACCGCCCCCATCTCCTGACCCAACGACAACCGCGCCGACGCAGACACCACCGGACGACACCGCATCCGATACGCCAACGCCAACCCCATATCCACCAACTCCTGCAACTTACTCACCCGCGGCGCCAGCACAAACCCCGCAAACTGCTCCCCCAACACCCCCTCCGCCAACGCCCGCTTCGACGGAAAATGAAAATACAAAGCCCCCTTCGTCACCCCCGCCCGCGCCAACACCTCACCAATCGTCGCCGCCTCATACCCACGCTCATCAAAAACCGACGCCGCAGCATCCAAAATCAACCGCCGCGTGCGCACCGCACGCTCCTGCCGCACCACAAAACCTCCAAAGACCAACCCACAACCCACCACAACACATTCCCAGCAACCAACCCAAACCAAACCACCCAGTCCGTATATTCACAAGACCCAAACCCCCACCCACCACCACGACCACACCACCACAACCCCGGGAGTACCCCCTTCAAGGCATGAACCGCTTGTCTAGGGTGGCCTGGTGGGAATTCAGCTGCGGAAACGGTGGGCCGGGCAGCCGTTGTGGGCGAGATGGATTCTCGCCGTGTACCTGACCGGCTTCCTCGAAGGCGCCTGCGCTCACCTTCTCGACCTGATCCGCGGCGGGATCCACGCCTATGCATCGTTCCCACAGGTTTCCATCCAGGCCTTCTTCATCAGCCTGGCGGTCCTTGACCCGCTGATCGTCGTGCTGGTGACGCTCGTGCGGCGCCAAGGAATCTGGCTGGCGAGCGGTGTAATGGTGCTGGACGTCTCCGCGAACTGGATCAGCAACTGGCAGTGGCTGCATGATCATCCATCGCGGCTGCTGCATCCCGTCGGGCTGTTGCCCATCACCCTCTTCGGGCTGTTCGTCGTCACATCACTGGTCCCCCTGCACCACACCACTGCGACAACACACAGGAACCCCCAGGCGGTCTTACCGTCTCCATGACGACTCGCGGACAGTAGGTCTGTTGTCGCCCCCACCCACGTTCGTGTCTCCACGGGGGCCGTGTGATCCGGATCGGCCGCGAGGCGTTACGGTGCCTGCTCGCCCGCCGCGGCGTCACCTTCCATCGCACCAAGACCTGGAAGGAATCCCCCGACCCCGAGCGCCACGCCAAGCTCGACCGGATCGAGCACGTACTGGAGCACTTCCCGGACCGCGTGTTCGCGTTCGACGAGTTCGGCCCGCTCAGCATCAGGCCCACCGCCGGGTCGTGCTGGGCCGAACAGGGTCGGCCCGAGCGGCATCCCGCGACCTATCACCGTACGCACACCCAGGCCATCGGGCTGGCCCTGGCCGGGCACCAGGTCGTCGGCAGCGACCTGAGCCCGGTCGCCGCCGCGCGCGCCGCCGCCGAGGCGGCGGCCCGTGGCAGCCGGCTTCCGGCCACTGCGGCTGACATGCGCCAACTGCCTTTCAAAGAGACGTCATTCGACGTCGTCCTCTGCGCGGACAACTCGCTCACGCACCTACTCTCCGGGCAAGACCTCCGGACGACACTCCGCGGCATGAGACGGGTACTCCGAGACGACGGACTGTTGATGATCACTGTCCGGACCTACGACGAGGCGCGCCAGACCAGACCCACGTCGACACCTCCCCAGGTCTCGCAAGCACGCGACGGCCAAGCGATCACCTTCCAGCTGTGGCACTGGCACGAGGACGGCGAACGCTACGACCTGGAGCACTTCCAGCTCATCCCCGCAAAGACCACCTGGCAGGTCCGAGTCCGCCGGACCACCCACTGGGCGCTGACGCCCCCGCAGTTGACAGAGTTCGTGACTGAAGCCGGATTCACCAACATCGCCTGGCACAGTCCGGCCTCCAGCGGGTACTACCAGCCCGTGCTCACCGCACAGCGCGCTCCCTCAGCGCAGTAGCCCAGACATCGCTCACTAGAAGTCGGGTGGCAACTCGTCGACGTGCTCGGCCGCTACCGCTTCACCGCGTCGGCCCCGTGCGAGGGGCTGCGGCCCTTGCGTGATCCGGACGCGGCGAAGCCGGACGACAGAGACGACGGCAGCGGCTGAGTGAGGCAGCCGGCGTCATTGCGGGGGCGGTCAGAAGCCGACGGTGGTCTCGAAGGAGTCGCGGGCCCGAGCGAGCTGGTACCAGCGATCGGCGAGGGCGTCGGGGTCTCCCTCGCCCGTGCCGGGCACGATCGGCACACCGATGGACAGGTGCCCGACCCAGACGCCCTCACCGGCGAGGTCGTCGTGCAGACCGCGGGCCCACGAGCGCAGGCCGGACAAGGCGATGCCGGAGTTGCTCATGCCCGGAATGGGCAGCAGGGCGGTGGTGCCGGTGGTGAACAGCAGCGCGCCGTCGCCGGCCTCGCGCATGCCCGGCAGGACCGCTGCCGCGGCGGTGAGCGCGCCGCCGACGAGCATGTCAAACATGGGGCGCACCGATTCGGGGGTGGTCTCCGCCGCAGCGGTGAAGCCCAGCGCCTTCAGGTCCGGGACCTCGCCGGCCTTGGCGGGGAAGGTGGGGGCCGGGCTGTAGGACAAGACGCCGATCCTGCCGAGTTCGGCGGCAGCCCTGTCCAGCGCGCGCGTCAGGGAGTCGGCGTCGGTCACGTCGGCGGGGTAGGCGCGGGCCGTGATGCCCTCGGCGGCCAGGCTGTCGCGGATGCCCTCGATCTTGTCGGCGTTGCGGGAGACCAGGGCGACGGGGTGGCCGGCGGTGCCGAAGCGGCGGGCGATCGCCCGGCCCAGGCCGGGGCCGGCGCCGACGACTGCAACAGTGGGAAGAGCGGGAACGGGGGAAGACATGCCTCTACCTCGATTGCGTGAATGGGTTGGGTGGGTGGGAGGCGCCGCCCGGGCAGGCGGCGGGTGTGCGGGGCGCCGCTGGCGCCCCGGTCGATGTTGCGGCTGATCAGCAGCCGGTGAGGGTGCCGGCCGTGTCGCCGTCGGAACGGGCGGTGGGGCCGGTGCTGCCACTTGGGTCGGTGCCGGGCGCGGGGGCGCCGGGGACGGTGCAGACACCGGTGGACGGATCGCACAGGCCGTCGGCCTCGCCGTCCAGGAACTGCAGCGGCTCAGGTGTGCCGGGTGCCGGGTCAGCCATGGATCTGCTCCCATGCCTGGTCGAGGGCGGTGGCGTACTGGGCGGTGCTGACGGCTCCGGGGATGCCCAGCCGCTCGCCCAGGACGGTGAAGGGGACGCCAGTGGCGCCCAGGCGCACGGCCTGGTCGTGGTCGGTGCGCACCGCGTCGGCATAGCGGTTGGTGGCCAGCACCTCGCGGCTGGCGTCGGCGGAGATGCCGAGCTCTTCGCCGAGCCGGACGAGGGTGTCCGGGGCGAAGGCGTCGTCGTTGCCGCTGAAGACCTCCGCCTGCATGGCGCGCAGGTAGTCGAAGGCGACGTCGTGCTCGCCGCCGAGGTGGACCAGGCGCAGCATGTCAAAGGTGTTGCTCGCCGGGCGGTCAACCTCGTAGCGCAGGCCCTCGGCCGCGGCCTTGTGGGCCATGTCCTGTTCCATCGCCCGGGCCTGCGCGGGGGCCGCCCCGTACTTGTCCGCCAGGTACGTCAGCGTCGGCATCACGGTGGCCGGGGCCTGCGGGTCGAGCTGGAAAGTGTGGACCCTCAGCTCGACGTCCTCGCCGTGCCGGAACTCGTCGATCGCCCGGCTCAGCCGCTGTTCGCCCAGGTAGCACCAGGGGCAGAGCACGTCCGCCCAGACGTCGACCGTCAGGCGAGTGGGGGTCGGCGTTGCTGTCGGTTCCATGACGGACCGCCCTCCGGTAAGTTGAGTAGTACCTCAAGATGGACAGTAACACTTAACTTGAGAGTGCATTCAAGATGCGAGGGAGCGGACATGGCGGCACAGGCGAAGACACTGCGGCGCGACGCGCGCGACAACATGGCCAAGTTGCGCGCCGCCGCGCTGGAGGTCTTCTCGGCCAAGGGTCTCGGCGCCCCGCTGGAGGAGATCGCCAAGGTCGCGGGCGTGAGCGTCGGCACCCTCTACAACCGCTTCGGGACCCGCGAGGCCCTGATCGACTCGGTCATCCCCGAGATCGCGGGCAGCCGGCTCAAGGAGCTGGGCGAGAAGGTGGCGGCCGGGGCGACGGCGCGGGAGCGGCTGGAGACCTTCGTGCACGGCATGATCGATCTCCAGCACCAGGACCCCGCCCTCAACGACGCCATCATGCGGCGCTTCCCCGAAGCGACCGCCCTGGTCGACACCTGTGCGGCCTCCTCCTCGCTGGGCCGCGACCTGGTCGACCAGGCCCACCGGGAAGGGTCCCTCGCCCTCGACTTCACCGGCGAGGACCTGTTCTGCCTGCTGTGGATGGCCGGTACCGCCAACCGAGAGGAGGCCGCACCGCTCGGATGGCGACGCATCCTCACTCGCGCCCTGGACTCCGCATGGACCGACCAGGCGCAGACCCCCGCCGCCTCCGACACCCCCTGAGACGCGGCGCCGCCGGCTCCCCGGCAGGCCCGGCGGACAGAGACACGGCACATGCGAAGGGTGCGGCCCCCGCCGCACGCGGGACCGCACCCATTGGCCCCTCGGCCGCGCCGGAGGGTGCCGCCTCACGCGGCCTTCGCCAGGCTGGCGGCCAGTTCCTTGCCCCGGAGGGCCGCCTGGCGTCACCGTACGACGCGGTCAGGGCTACACCCTGCGCGTCAGCACCACGCCCACGGTCCACCGGACTCTCCTCGACCGCTGCCAGCCGCTCGACGGCACCTCGGCCATCCCGGCGCAGCGCAAGGCCCGCCGCGAGTACGCGAACCGCGTCAGCGCTCTCCCGGGCGAAACCCCGTAGCGAGCCACCCGGGCTCCAAGATCATCCCGTGGCGGGTTTCTGGCGTATCTGGGGACCGGCGCGAATCGCATCGTATGCGAACTGGACACACGCTGCGCCGCGTCGGCCGGCAGGCGCAGAGAAGCTGCTGATCAGCGGATAGGGATGTCGATGCATGCCTGTTGAGACGGTAGCCGAAGGGCGGGGTCGCGTCGTTCTGCTTCACTCGATCGGATGGCTGGCCTGCCGTTCCTCTCCGGGTCTCGCATCTGATGCGAGATTCTCGCGCTCGATGCGATCTACGGAGCGTGATGAATTGGCGGGTAAGGGCGGGGTGACACCGGGGGCCGCGCGGCTGCACTTGGCCGACGGGGTTCCGCTGCTGCGGCCGGAAGAGCAGGTCTTCGAGGCGATGCTCGATGGCTGGCGCAACCAGCAGCTGGCGCGGAACCTCGCGCTGTCGACCATCAACGGTCGGGAGCGGAAGGTGCGGGCGTTCGCCGCGCACGCGGATGCCTTTCCGTGGAGCTGGTCCTCGATGCTGGCGGACGAGTGGTTCGGTGACCTGCGGGCGGTTGGTGGCTGAGTTCGCTCGACGCTGCGCGGCTACCAGGTAGCGGTGCGTCTGTTCTGCGATTACGCCACCGACCCGGCCTACGGTTAGGCGGCGGAGTGTGAGCGCCGCTTCGGCACCCACCCGATCCAGGTGTGTCACGAGTGGAATACCGCCGTGCACATGCAGGAGTGCGAGGCAGAGGCCCCGAAACGGGCTTTCACCCGGGATGAGTTACAGGCGCTTTTCGACCATGCCGACGACGAGGTGAGCCGGGTCCGCGGACGCGGTCGAAAGGGCTGGCTACCCGCTTTCCGCGACGCGATGCTCCTCAAGACTGCGTACGCCTACGGGCTGCGACGCAACGAGACGCGGATGCTGGACACGGCCGACTTTGGCCGCAACCCCGAAGGGGCGGAGTTCTGCGAGTACGGCGTCTGCTACGTCCGCCACGGCAAGGCGAAGAAGGGCTCGCCCCCGAAGCGCCGCAGCGTGCTGACCGTGTGGGAGTGGTCGGCCGAGATCGTCGACCAGTGGATCAGCGAGGTGAGGCCCGCGATGCGGCACGCGGACGGGCCGGCCCTATGGCCGTCCGAACGCGGTCGGCGGGTCGGACTGCAACGGCTGGACTCCCGCTTCGCCGCCTACCGCGACGACCTCGGCCTGGACCCGGTCCTGGATTTCCACTCGCTTCGAAGGTTATACGTCACCCACCTGATCGAGGACGGCTGGGATCCGCTGTTCGTGCAACAGCAGGTCGGCCACGATCACGCGTCCACCACCTCCATCTACACCTGCGTGTCTTCCGACTTCCGCACCCGCACCCTGCGTCGCGCCCTGGACGCCACGGTCGAGGCCGCGCTCAAGCCCGCGAGGAGGGCCTGATGAAACGCCAGGTCAGCTACCAGTGGCGACTGCGCGAGAAGATGGCTGCCGCCGGTATGTTCACCACCAGCGAGCTCGCCCCGCCACTTGCCGAACGCGGGATCAATCTCTCCCTCTCGCAGGTCCACCGCCTGGTTACCGGCACTCCCGAACGGCTGTCCCTGCCGGTGCTGGCCGCGCTCTGCGACATCTTCGACTGCACCCCAACCGATCTGATCGCCACCAAGGCGGAGAACACCGCCGTCCGCAAGGTTGCCACCGGCGACGCAGTCGTCGACCTGTCGGCCGTCCGTCCCAAACGCGCCCGCATCCGGCCCGAAGCATGAGCCGGACCCGCGTCCGCGCCGAAGACCTGTTCTGCGCGCGATGCCGCCGGGCCGTCCGACCCGGGGCAGCCCACTGGCCCGAGGGCTACCTCTGCGCGGGCTGCTACGCCCAGGCCCTGGAGACCTACGGAACCTGCACAGGCTGCGGCGTCGACCGGCTCACCCCGGGCCTTGCACCGGACGGCGGCAAGCTATGCACCGACTGCGCCGGCGGCCTCGGCAACTTCACCTGCGAACGGTGCGGCCAGGAAGCACGACGCTACCGCCGCGGAATCTGCGGCCGATGCGTCCTGGCCGAGCGCCTCCACGAACTCCTCGACGACGGCACCGGCCGCATCCGGCCCGAACTCCTCCCACTGTTCGACACGCTCCGCCAGATGAGACGCCCCTGGGGCGGGCTGACCTGGACCAACCAGCCCCATGTCCAGCAGAACCTGCAGGCCCTGGCCCGCAACCAAGTCCCACTCACCCACGAGGGACTGAGCCAGCTCACTCCGTGGCGTTCGGTCGCCTACCTGCGCGACCTGCTCATGCAGTGCGGCGTCCTGCCGCCAGCCGACCGGCACTTGCTGTTGTTCCAGCGGTGGCTCGCCGAGAAACTGCCGACCGTCAGCGACCCCGAGCACCGCAAGCTCTTGGACCTCTTCGCGACCTGGCACATCCAACGCCGTCTCCGCACCCTGGCCAGCCGTGGCCTGGTCACCGGCAGTCAGACGCAGCAGGCCCGCAACAAGCTCTACCTTGCAATCAACTTCCTCGACCACATCGCCCAGCGCGGACGCGCCCTCGCCGACTGCACCCAGGCCGATGTCGACACTTGGTACGCAGGCGGCTACACCGCTCGGCGCCTCACCCACTCCTTCCTCCGCTGGGCCATGCAGTCCAAGCACATGCCGACCGTCACCATCCCGCACCGTTCGACGGCGAATCCCAAGCCGATCACCCAGCACCAACGACTCGCGCTGCTGCGACAGCTCATGAACCGCGACGACATCCCGCTCCAGGACTGCGTGGCCGCCGTCCTTGTCCTCCTCTACGCCCAGCCGCTTACACGGATCACCAGGCTCAGCACCGACGACGCCCAGCACGAACACGGCAAAGTCCTCGTCCGGCTCGGCGACCCGCCGTCACCCGTTCCCGCCCCGTTCGCCGGAATGCTGCTCAAGTACCTGGAACAGCGCCCGAACACCAAGACCGCGACCAACCCCGATGCCCGATGGCTCTTCCCCGGCCGCAGGGCCGGACAACCCATGACCCCGGAAGCCATGGCACCCCGGCTCCGCCAACTGGGCTTCCCGACCCGGCCAGGACGCACAGCGGCGATCCGCCAACTCGTCCTCCAGGCCCCCGCTCCGGTGATCGCCCGGATGCTCGGCTACAACGACGACCACACCACCCGTCTCGCCGAAGAGACCGGAGGAACCTGGCGTCGCTATGCTGCTGGTGACCACTCACGGTGACCACGAGCCGCCAGAAGCTGACGACGAATACGCGCCTCCCGATTTCCGCGAGGCCGCCAGTGTCATGCCCCGTGATTCGATCACGCTGTTAGGCTGCGTTCGCGTCCCCTATTGCAAAAGGAGGTGGGAACCGTGAGCCAGCTGACTCTCATGTGCTCCCACCTCGTTCCGAGGGCGCCGAGGATCTGAACGGGAGCGCGTCGCTACCCGAAAGGACCTCTCATGACCGAACTGGTCATCCGCCCCCTCGCCACAGGCGAGGAACTACTTTTCGAATCTCTGCCCGATTCCGGTCTGGTCGGCTTTGCCGCCTTCGGCGACACCTACAGTGAGATGGCCGCCGCTGGCGAGTACCGCCCCGAGTGGACCTGGGTGGCCCTGCGCGACGGCGTCGTCGTCGCGCGCGCCGCATGGTGGGCCGGACCGAAGGACGACAGTCCGCTCGCCCTGGACTGGTTCGACTTCACGGACGCCGGTGCGGCTGCACAACTGCTCCGCACCTCACCGCTGCATGCCCAGTACTCCCTCAAACTGCCGCCTGGCTGGCGCGACATCCCTGCTGTCAGGGAGCAGGCCCAGGCCCGGATCGACGCGGCCGTCGCCGCAGGTCTGTCCCCTCTGGTCGAGCGCTTCCGCTACCGCTGGACGCCGGACTGCGGCGTGCCCGTGCGCCCGGGCCGCCTCGAATTCCGTCCCGAGCCCGACGACGGGGCGGTTCTCGACGTCTTCCGCCGCATCCACCAGGGCAGTCTCGATGCCCATGTGCGGCGCACCATCGCCAAATCCGGGCTGGAGGCGGCCGCGCAGGAAGAACTGGACTATTTGCGCTGGCTGCCGAGCCCGCGGGAGTGGTGGCGCCTGGCTTACAACTCCGCTGGGCAACTCGTCGGCCTGAGCGTCCCCGGCCGCCACTACGGAGACCCTCTCATCGGCTATATCGGCGTGGTGCCCGAACACCGTGGTCACGGATACGCCTATGACCTGCTCGTCGAGGCCACGCACAAGCTCGCCGACGAGGGCGTGGACCGTATCGTGGCCGGGACGGACCAGACCAACGTCCCGATGGCCGCCCACTTCGCGAGGGCCGGTTACCCGATCGCCCAGGAACGCATCGACCTCATATAGCCCGGAGCACGCGAGACAGGAAGCGGGTGCGGGAATCGGGGTGTGACCACCGAGTCCCGCACCCGCCGGAATCACACTGGTGGGCTCGCATGCTCAACCCTCACCGGTCCGTTCGCCGACCAAGAACGAACGTCACTCTCTGAAGCCAACGGACGCGGTAACCCAGGGAACACGCGACAGTTGAATACGCGAGCCCACCAGTATCATGCCCCTTGATCCCCGTAAGTTTGCAGAGACTGAAGGCAGTTCAGCGGGAACTTGAGGGTCCGATGCCGCCATATTGATGGATAGACCCGTGGGTTCGCGGCGAACACGCTGAGTCGTGGTCGGTCTGGGGAAGCAGTCATGTCCAATCCGCGTAACCGATGGCGGCCTTCTCGTCGATGCCGACGACAAGGCCGAGGTGGAGTGGGTTGGCGCTGTGGGTGAGAGCGTCTTCGAGCCACTCCAAGCGCTGGCATACCAACATGCCAGGCGTGCTCGGGCATTCCGGCAGGTCGGACAGCCGCCAGTGCGCTCAGCCCATCTGGTGTCCGTCCGCGAGCAGCCGGTGGGCGTTGCAGTTGGTGCCGAGCCGGTGGATGGCCGTATCGACGCTGCGGTCGTCCGCCAGTTCCTGGAGGTGGTGAGCTCCGTCCATTTGATGCTGTCCCGTGGCGTCCATCGACTCACCGCCTTCAAGGTGCTGAAGGCGGCGTGACGCCTGGCTGGTTGCCCCCGGTGGGAGCGGTGTTGACGGTCCCAGCCGCCGCCGAGACGCCCGGATGCAGCACATGCCCGAGACCGGCTCGCGGCGTTGCTGGTGCAGAGATACCCGACTCACC
>NZ_KQ948501.1:6081-16105 GCF_001514115.1 Streptomyces olivochromogenes | reverse complement strand
GGGCCGCAGCGAGTTCGGCGAGGACCCCGACGGCGCGGTCGATCTCGGCCTCGGTGTTGTAGTAGTGCGGCGAGAGCCGTACTAGCGGGTGGACGTCCCGGTCCTCGGTGTCGAACTGGGTCTGCACCGGGTCGGTGGTGGTGACATTAATGCCGTGCCCGGCGAGGGCGGCCGCGACATCGGCCGTGACCATGTTGTCGACCTTGCAGGTGACGATCGCGCACCGCTGCCGGCCGAGGTCGTAGGTGGTGATGCCGGGCGCGGCGTCCAGCCGGTCGCGCAGATAGGCGCCGAGGGCGAGGGTGCGTCGGCCGATCTCGTCCATGCCGAGGTCCAGGGCCTGCTGGACGGCGGCGCTCAGTCCCAGGACGTTGGCGTAGCTGACCTCCCATGTCTCGAAACGCTGCGCGCCGTCGTGCCAGGTGAAACTGCGCTTGCCGTCCCAGGTGGCCGCGGCAATCTCGGTCACGTGCGGCTCCAGGTATGCCAGTGCCTCTGGGCGCACCCACAGGAAGCCCGTGCCGCGCGGGCCGCGCAGGAACTTGCGGCCGGTGGCGGTGAGAATGTCGCAGCCGAGCCCGGCTGCGTCCACGGGGAACTGGCCGACGGACTGGGTGGCGTCGAGGAGGAAGGGAACGCCGGCGGCACGGGTGATGCGTCCGATCTCGGCGGCCGGGTTGACCAAGCCGCCGCTGGTGGGGACGTGGGCGATGCCCACCAGCTTGGTGCGGTCGTCGATCAGGTTCGCCAGGGCGGCGGTGTCGAGCTGGCCGGACTCGTCGTTGGGGACGACGACGACCTCGGCTCCGGTGCGCTGGGCTGTCTGCAGGTAGGCCAGAACGCTGCTGCCGTACTCGGCTCGGCCTGTGAGGATGCGGTCGCCCGGCTTGAACGTCATGGAGTAGAACGCGGCATTCCAGGCGTGGGTGGAGTTGTCGAACAGCGCGATCTCGTCCGCCTGCCCACCCACCAGTCGGGCGATGCGCCCGTAGACGGCATAAATGCGGTCCCGTTCCTGGCCCGCGGCCTCGTAGCCGCCGATCGCGGCCTCCAGCTCCAGATGGGAGGTCACGGCCTTGAGTGTCTGACGCGACAGTAGGCCCGCGCCCGCGTTGTTGAGGTGAATCCGGTTCGCGGTGCCCGGGGTGTCCTGGCGGAGCGCTTCGATGTCCATGCCCTTTATTCCCCATCTGTGCGGTGCTGCTCTGCCTTCACAGTCCCAAAGCACCTCTCTTGAGTAAAGTGAATGTTTCTGGAGGAGACAGGTCACAGAATCTTATGAATGGAGTGAGGGGCGTGTACAACCTGCGCCGCCTGGCGGTGCTGCGGGAGCTGAAGTACCGCGGCACGCTGGCTGCTGTCGCCTCGGCCATGTCCTACAGTCCCTCGGCTGTCTCCCAGCAACTGACGCTGTTGGAGTCTGAAGTCGGCGCTCCGCTGCTGGAGCGGGAAGGCCGGGGGGTCCGGCTGACACCGCAGGCGGAGATCCTCGTCGCCCGCACGGAGAAGGCGCTGCGGGAGCTGGAGCGCGCCGAGGCGGAGATCGCGGCCTCGTTGCGGGAGGTGTCCGGGACGATCAGGGTGGCGGCCTTCCAGACCGCGATGCTCGCACTGATGCCCGTCGCATTGACCTGGCTGCGGGAGAACCATCCCCGGATAAGGGTGGAGGCCAGCCAGGCTGAGCCCCACACCTCGCTGCCCGGTCTGCTTACCCGGGACTTCGACCTTGTGATCGACGAGACGTTCCCCGGGCTCGCGCCACCGGCCCGCGCCTCCGAGTTCGAGCACCACCTGCTGTGCGAGGACGCCATGCGGCTGGCAACCTCCACACCCGTGGTGTCGCTCGCTGATCTGGCCGAGCACCCCTGGGTGATGGAACCCGCCGGCACGCCCGCCCGGGCATGGGCGACGGCCGTCTGTCACGCCGCCGGGTTCGAGCCCGACGTCGCTTACGTGTCCGCGGACATGCGGGTCCACGCACGGCTGGTCGAGCAGGGCCACGCGGTGGCCTTCCTGCCCGACATGCTGTGGTTCGACCGCGCCCCCGGCGTCATCCTCGACGGCTCCGCCGGCCACACGCGCACCGTGCTCGCGACCATACGCGCCGGAGCCGGGGAGCACCCCCTGATCCAGACCTTCCTCACCGCGATCCGCCACGCGATCGGCGAACTGCCCGCCCGCACCGGTTAACCGCCGCATGATCTCGACCCGACACGAGCCCCTGGGCGCACCCCCTGTTGTTTCATAGGCAGTCACTCGTGAAACACCCCGACGCCCGGCGGTCCACCTGCGGCGGCCGCTCTAACCGGCCCCGCCCAGCCAGACGAGACAGAGTCAGGCACTGCCTTCGGCGGGACGCGGGTACCCGAGGGCCAGAACGTCGCGTCGGTCCGCTCCCCCTGCCCAATGGTGGCCGGCCAGGGATAGGCCGATCCCGAACGCGAGCGATTGTCGCGTTGCTGTTGTTGCTTTCGAACGTGCCCCTGGCGTGTCTCATCGTGCCGTGGCCAGAGCCAGCAGATCTGGCTGGCCCGACCCGACTTCACCTGCTGAGCTGGTCCTGGACCGTTTCCCCGGAGCGGCGGATTCTTCTTTGCGTGGCGTTCTGCGGCTTGCTGGGTGGCTCCATTCGGATGCTGCTACGCATCCGGGGGGATTTCACCTCCCCGGAGGTCAGGAAGTGGTATGTACCGTGGTACTTCCTGACGCCACCGATCGGAGCGATTCTCGCCCTGGGCTTCTATCTGGTGGTCCGGGGTGGATTCTTCGCCGCCCCGACATCTGCCGAGAACGTCAACGTTTTCGCGTTCGGCGGCACGGGCGTGCTCGTAGGGCTGTTTGCCGAGGTTGCGACCGACCGGCTGGAGAGTGCGTTCGGCGGCGCGTTCTCTGCACGAGATCGCCAAACACAAGACTCTTCTGAACGAGGCGAGTCAACGAGCCGAGGCGGCCAACTGTGATGCACAGAGTGGCCAACTGGCCGGTTCGGTAGGCGCTCGCACTCCCAAGTCAGCGACCTTACTGCGGAG
Source organism: Streptomyces olivochromogenes (assembly GCF_001514115.1). Lineage (GTDB taxonomy): Bacteria > Actinomycetota > Actinomycetes > Streptomycetales > Streptomycetaceae > Streptomyces > Streptomyces olivochromogenes. Next base: position 13,076 of record NZ_KQ948501.1, on the reverse strand, counting down.
GCTCGCCAAGACTTTCCACAGAGCTCCCCTGGCGAAGGTTCGCACTCCATGAGGTGATCTCAGAGTCCACGACGGCCTCGACTCGCTCCAGCAGTTGGCTACGCGCATCAGGATCCCGTTCGCTCGGCGATAAGAGTCAATAGCGTTCGATAGCAGGATGCAGACGCCTCCAAGCCTCTTCTGCCAGGACATAGCGCCCACGCCGTCACCGACACGGTGAACTCGAACCACGCCAACTCCCGCAGCGCGTAGTCGAGAACCGGATCGTCGCTGAGAGAACCCGGTGCATTGGCAGGTGGCCGTCGAATCGCCATGCCCCAATGCTGCCCGTCTCCGCCGTACCGCAGACTGCCAAGAGGTTTCGGACGCGGGGGGCTTGCCAATGCCCGACTACGACTCGGCGAGCTGCCCGCAGGCCATGCGCCGACCGCGGCTGCTCGTTCGCTTCAGCGGGTTCACGCAGATGACTGACTCGGCCTTCTCGCGTACTGACGTTAACCAGCTCACGCGCGTCCGCTACCCACGAGCTGTGCGGGAGGCCCCCCTCTCATGCTCAGCCTGCCAGGAGATCACCTGACTGAATCGGCGATTTCGAGCTCACGCTGACCAGGACCGGCGGAGCAACGGCTTCTCAGGGTCTCGGGACATCGTCAAGTTCAGCGCTGAGGGGACTGGGAGAGGGCAGCTTTGAGCTGTCGGGTGGGCTCGTCAGCGAGAACTTCAGTCCAGCCGTGAGCCAGGGCTTGCATGGTCTGCTCTGCCACGTCGGCTGCGGTGATCTTGGGTTCGTCGATCCGGGCGCTGAGGTCGGTGTCGACGAAGCCTGCGTGGACCCCCACGACCAGGGTTCCCTGCTCCCTCAGACCTTGGCGCAGGGAGTCGGTGAGTGACCACTGGGCTGCCTTGGACGCCGCGTATCCAGGGAAGTCGGGCCGTCCGGTCCAGGAGGTCATGGAAAGCATGTTGACCAGTGCGCCGCCGCCGTGGCGCTGAAGGATCGGGGCGAAGGCCCGGCAGACGGCCCAGGTACCGTAGTAGTTGACTTCCATGGCCTGGCGTGCCCCGTCGAAGGGACCCTCCAGGAGCCGGGTGTCGCCGCTCGAGGTACCTGCGTTGTTGATGACGATGGTGACGTCGTCCGCGGTCGCCGCGGCTGCGGCGATGTCCTCGGGGTCGGTGACGTCCAGGCGCAGTGGGACGAGATCCTGGCCGGTCACGGTTGCCGGGTCCCGGGCGCCTGCGTAGACCTTGGCTGCTCCGTGCTCGATCAGTGTGTGGACGAATACCCGGCCGATTCCGCGGTTGGCTCCTGTTACCAGGGCAACCGAACCCTTGATGTCCATGGCGCTTCCTCTGCCACCCTCGCGCCCTCTTCGGGCAGGCAGGTATCCGGGTCCCTTTTCAGCGTATGCGACGGGGCGTCCCTCGGGCACAGTGACTGCTCTAGCCCGAGCATCACAAGATGCGGCGCCTCGGGCCGCGCCGTAGGCTTGATCCATACGCTGGCCCGAGGCGATGTCGGCAATCCCACGCCCACTGAGGCGAGAGGCAGCCCGCGCGAGCGGAGTCGTATGAGGCCTCACTCCTCCATTCGGGCACAACGCGGCCGCGACGGCTCACGCCCGGTCATCTGGTCACCGTCACCCATTCCCGGTCACATGGCGGAGGCGGTGGCGAGGCAGCTTGCTGCGGTGTGGTGGTCCCCCGGCCGTACTGCGTGCTTGCCCGTGCGAGGCAACGCGAGGGCCCAAAAGCGACCGAAGCGGAAGAGTTGATTGATCATGTCGACCAGCGACATCGCGTTGACCGCCCCGAACCAGTTCGTCGAGGGTGCCAACGGGGTCACCTACGCTTACCGACGGTTCGGCACTTCCTCTCCGGGCGTGCTTCCGCTGGTGATGCTGCAGCACTTCCGCGGCAACCTGGACAACTGGGATCCGCTGCTGCTCGGCTCCCTCGCCGCCCACCGTGAGGTCATCCCGGTCGACAACGCCGGTGTCGGCCTGTCATCCGGGACAGTGCCGCCCACCATCACCGGGATGGCCCGCGACGCCATCACCTTCGTCGAGGCGCTCGGGCTGTCCAGGATCGACCTGTTCGGGTTCTCCATCGGCGGGATGGTCGCCCAGGAACTCACCCTGATCCGTCCCCAGCTCGTCCACCGGCTCGTGCTGGCCGGCACCGGGCCGCGCAGCGGTGTTCTCATGCACGGCTGGATCAACGACGTCCAGGCCCTCGCCAATGTTGCCGACAATCATCCCGAGGATCTGCTCTCCCTGTTCTTCGAAGTCACCCCGACCAGCCAGCAAAAGGGCCGGGAGTTCCTGGAGCGGCGCGCCTCCCGTACCGAGGACCGGGACAAGCCCGCGGGCCTGCAGGCCCGCGACGCCCAGATGGACGCCATCACCGAGTGGGGTATCCCCGACCCGTCCCAGTTGGACCGGCTGGCCGGGATCACTCAGCCGGTTCTGATCGCCAACGGTGACAACGACATCATGATCCCGACGCCGAACTCCTGGCTGCTGTCCGAGCACCTGCCCAACGCACGCGTCAGGATCTACCCCGACGCGGGGCACGGCTTCCTCTGGCAGTGGCCCGTGGAGTTCGCCGCGCTGGTCCACAGTTTCCTGTCGGGTGCGGGCGAGGAAAAGGCCCCGTGATGGGCATGGTCGGCCAGGCGCTCAGGAAGCAGCGGGCGTCAGATGCGGCGGCGGCCGCGGAGCTGCGGGTGCTGCTGTGGTGGCTCGGGCACGGGCTGGTGCTGGCGGCGCGGTTCAGCGCGGCGCTGCGGTCCCAGATCACGCGCAGTCTCACGGTGGAGATCTCCGTCGAGGACGGTCCCGCACGGCACTGGGACTTCGACGGACAGCGGCGCCTCGTCGCCACCTCGGCGGGCAGGGCCGAGGCGCCCGACTTCGCGGTCCGCTTCGGCAACAGCGGTCACGCGCTTCGTGACCTGGTTTCGCATGATGCCGTCGACGCCATCATGCGTGACCGCATCGAGGGAACCGTCCGCGTCGAGGGCAACCATCTGCTTCTGATGTGGTTCCGCGGCCTGTTCCGGAAGGTGGTGCCCATCGGCGCGGCCGATCCTCCCCGGCGGGCCCTCCCGGGTGCCTACGTGGCGCACGACCCGGCAGCGAACGGTGTCGAGAAGATCATCATCGAGCCGGTGGTGCGGCAGCTGGACCCGCAGTGGACCGGTGCCTGGAACGCGCGGGCCAAGCTGTGGATCGTCCGCGGGACCAATGGGGAACCGATGCGGGAGCCATGATGAGCGCCCGCGCCGTGACCCCTCGGGAGGGAACGCCCGCTCCCGCGCTGAACGACCGCGCTCTGGGCTGGCTGCGGTTCATATGGGACAAGGCGACCACCCCGGACGACTGGAGCGACCAGGGCGAACCCCTTCCCTGGTGGGACCGCTACACCGCGCCGCCCATGTGCTCGTTCCCCCGGTTCGACGTACACAACATGGCTTACGTCCTCCCCGTCATGCTGGAGGCGACCCCGGCATGGCGGGAGGTCTACACCCGCATCGCGGACGAACTCGTCCGCCGCTACACCTCGTTCTGGGGCGCGGTCGACTGGTGCACACTGATCGGTCCCGATCCCGGCGCGGACCGCTATCCCCCCGCGTGGCAGGCATTCATCCCCGAACCGCTGCGCGGCCGCTACCCGGTACCGGGGTGGACCGGAAACGGGATCGAACCATGGGGACTGCAGCCCGACCCGTGCGGCGCAGACGGGAACGTCTTCTACCGGGGCTGGCTGAACCTGGTCCTCGGTATCCGCCGCTATGTCTCGGGAGAGGCCACTGAGCATCAACCGATCGAGATCACGGGATACCAGAGCCGCCAGTTCACGTGGACCCACGCACGGATCGCGGAATTCATCTCCGCCCAGTTCCGCAGCCGCCCCCAGGGCCCGCACTGCGAAAACACCAAGATCTGGCCGTTCTGCGTCAGCGCCACCGGACTCGGGCTCAAACTCTACGACGCGCTGCTCGGAACCACCCTGAGCGAGCCGGTCCCCCGCTGGTTCGACTACCTCCGCCGGCACTACATGAGCCTGACCCGCTCCGGCGAGCTGCGTACCTTCGCGCTCTACTACGACCCGATGGAGCAGCGCCTCCACTCACTGCCCGGCCCTTCCGTGGCCCACGGGGTGTTCCCCTGCCTGCTGTACATGTACCCGCAGGACCGCGAATTCTCTCTGTGGATCTACGAGTTGGCGATGCGGCGACTCGGCTGGTTCGCCCCGGATCTCCCGCTGAGCAGGCTCCGGGCCGACCCCAACCACCTCAGCACGGCCCTGTGGATGGCACACGAGGTGGAGGACACCGCCACCGAGGACCGCCTGCGGGACTACATCGAGAGCGAGTACCAGCCCCGGTTCTTCGGCGAGGAGAACGACCGCTTCGGATTCTGGTTCGGCTACGACTCCACCTGGCCCCGCGGCCAGGTCAACGCCATCGTGATGCTCGTCGAGAGCGGCAGCCCCGGAGCGTGGTGGCGGATCTTCAACGAACCCCTGCGCGCTTCGGTGTCGGAACCGCGACTCCGTGGCGTCGACTACCCCGGCATCGGTATCCGGCGCGCCCAGAACGACATGGTCCACCGCGTCCTCACCATCGAGACCACGGCCGCCACCCCCTCACGGCGGCGAACACCCACCAGTTTCACCGTCGATCGACTCCCCGCCCCCGCCGAGGTTTCGGTCACCGTGGACAACCAGGACTCGGCCGGCTGGCACGTCACCGGCGCCCATTCCATCCGGCTCGACCTCGACATCGACGACCACCGGATCCGGGTCGCCTTCCCCGGCGGCAGCTCCCGCTAGACGGTCCCCGCACACGAAAGGCGCCTCTATGACGTCCGCATCCGTATGGGCGGCCCCGCTCATCGAACTCCTGGGCCTCGCCCACCCGCCGGTCGCGATCACCTTCGGCACGCAGCCGGCCGCCTCCGGCGACAGGAGCCTCCCCGCCCAGCCCGCAGGCTGCTGCTTCTGGGAACCCGCCCAGCGGCAGTCCCTCGACACGCAAGCTGCGGACCATGCCAACTGCAGCGTGGGGAGCTACACCCACGGCCTGATCGACATGGCCACCGCCGCGGCAGGCGCCGACACCACCGTCCTCGTCAGCAGCGAATGGATCACCGCAGCAGACTTCGACCACGTGGCGCACCTGCCATTTCGGCCGGCGTCGATCCGCTACGAACCGCTCACCGTCGCGACCAGCCCGGACGTCGTGCTCGTCCGGCTCACGCCCTCCTCGCTCATGACACTCCAGGGCGCATGCCCAGACCTGCGACTCGTCACCAGGCCGCAATGCCAGATCGTTCCGCTGGCCGGCAACGGCCAGATCGCGGTCAGCCCGGGATGCGCGGTCAGCCGCGCTCGTACCGGCCTTCCCCCAGGGGAGATGACCTGCGCGCTGCCCGCGGCCAGAATGCCCGCCGTCATCGACCGCCTGCAGCAGGCCGTTGCCGCCGACCAGAGGGCCGCCAGCTACGCCGCCGCCGACCGCCGGCGCTTCGCCAAGCTCGACTGACCGACCCCGCGGCCGATCCAGGACGCCGGCTTGGTCGCCCCAACGGAGGTCGCCGAAGTCGATCAGGCCACAGGTGAGTTGGATCTGACGGCCTCAGCCCTGGACTCGGGCGTCAGCAACGCCTGGGATCGGATTGACCTACGCCGCTGGTGTCAGGTGACCCGTCGGGGCCCAGGTTTTCGATCACTGCCGAGGGCGAGGGGGTCCTGCCGCTTCCCGATCTCACCGCGGTTCGCGTTGGCTGGGCGGAAGGCGCGCAGCATTCACCAGCACCACTTACGGTGATGGGAAAGGCTCTCAGTGTAGTGGATTGTCACGACTGGGGATCCATGAAGGAGGAAGTCATGGCCGGCAAGGCTAGCGTCGTATTCGCCCACGGGCTCTGGGCCGACGGCTCGTGTTTCAACAAGCTCATCCCCACGCTCCAGGCCGAAGGCCACGAGGTCTTGAGCTCGCAACACGGCCTCGACTCGCTCGAAGGCGACGTCGCGTGCGTCACCCGCGCCATCAACCACGTGCCCGGCCCGGTCGTACTCGCCGGTCACTCCTACGGCGGGACCCTGATCACCAAGGCGGGCATCCACGACCGTGTGGGCGCTCTGGTCTACATCGCCGCGCTCGGCCCGGACGAGGACGAGACCTCGCAGCAGGAGCAGGCCAAGTTCCCCCCTACACCCGTCTTCGATCACATCGAGATCGCCGACGGCCGCATCTGGCTCCGCGAGTCGGGTATCGGCGACTTCTGCGGCGATCTTCCGGCAGAGGAGCAGAAGCTCGTGCTCGCGACCGGCGCCGTGCCAGTTGCCGATCTGTTCGACCAGCAGGTGCCCGGCACCGCCTGGCGCACGAAGCCGAGCTGGTACATCGTCGCGAACAACGACCGCACCGTGAATCCGGACCTGGAGCGGGCCGCCGCCGAGCGGATGGGCGCGAAGACCTACGCTGTCGACAGCAGCCACGTACCCATGCTCTCGCACCCCGATTACGTCCTTGACGTCATCCGCGATGCCGCGATGACTCTTGAGTCATAGGACCGGTCCGGAATCAGGCTCGGTCAGCTCAGTTGTGCGGCGACGAGGATAACTGGTTCGCTGTTTCGCCGTGCGGGCCTGGATGACGGTTCCTTCGGCGGCGATCACCAACAGAGTGGCGCGCTGTGCGAAATATCGGCGGACCCGAGGTCGGCGCTGCCTTCCGCGAGCCGTTTGACCACGCGGAGCGCAACCTCCGCGATCTGTCCCATCGCAGCGTGCTGGAGGCCGACGGTGATGCGCAGGCCGGTCACGGGACTGCCCCCGGCAACCGGTGGATGCGCCTGCGCAGCAACAAGCTCGTGACTGCCATCCCCACCGTCGCGGGAGGGACGTTGGCGCTTTGTGCCGTGGGACTGACGATGTGGGTAGCAGCACCGCTGCGCTGCCGCAGACGCTCACGCTCCGCTGGC
>NZ_KQ948501.1:2998-5460 GCF_001514115.1 Streptomyces olivochromogenes | reverse complement strand
TGAGCTTGTCCGTCAACAGGCCGAACCACCGCTCGACTTGGTTCATCCACGAGGAGCCTGTGGGGGTGAAGTGGACGTGGAAGCGGAGGTGTTTGCCGAGCCATGTCTTGATCTCGGCGGTGTTGTGGGTGGCGTAATTGTCACAGACCAGGTGGACGTCGAGGCCGACGGGCACGGCCTTGTCGATCGTGACCAGGAACTTCTTGAACTCGATGGCCCGGTGGCGGCGGTGCAGTTCCGATATGACGCTGCCGTCGGCGATGTTGAAGGCGGCGAACAGGCTGGTGATGCCGTGCCGGTAGTAGTCGTGGGTGCGTCGCTCGGGCATGCCCGGCATCATCGGGAGCACCGGCTGGGACCGGTCCAGTGCCTGGATCTGGGACTTCTCGTCCACGCACAGCACCACCGCTTTCTCGGGCGGATGGTGGTACAGGCCGACGACGTCGACGACCTTCGCAATGAACTGCGGGTCGGTGGAAAGCTTGAAGGCGTCCTGGAGATGGGGCTTGAGGTCGAACTTCTTCCAGATCCGCCCGATGGTGGACTTCGACAGCCCGGAGTGCTTCGCCATCGAGGCCCGCGACCAGTGGGTGTCCTTGCCCGGGGTGGACTCCAGCGTCGCCGTGAGCACGTTTTCGACCTGGTCCAGCAGGATCGAGGGCGGCCGGCCTGGACGCGGCTCATCGGTCAGCCCGTCCAGCCGTAACCGGATGAACCTCGACCGCCAGCGATTCACCGTTCCCTGCGATACACCGAGTTCGGCGGCGATCTCCTTGTTCGTCCCGCCGTCCGCGCACCGCAGCACGATCTTTGCCCTCAGCGCCAGGAACTGCGCGGTCTTCGCCCGCCGCGCCCAGCGCGCCAGCTCCGCACGCTCGGCCTCGGAGAGCACCAGCTCCGGCTTGCGCCGGCCCGGCCGCGGCTCGTCCACCAGGCCCGCCATCCGCCGCGCCACAAACCGCGAACGCCACTTCCTCACCGTGTCCGCGGTCACCTTGAGATCCGCCGCCACACGCGTATTCGGCACCCCGGCCGCACACGCCAGAACGATGCGGGCGCGCTCGGCAAGACGAGGCTCCACCACCCCGTCCACCCAGCGCGACAACTCGGCGAACTCCGCATCGGACAACCTGACTTCAACAGCACGGGGTCCCGGCGACATGACAACACAGTACAGACTTAAGACCGAGATTTCGGGCGCATCACACTAGCCGCAGGTCCGGGTCCCAGGCTGTTGGCGTCGCGCCACCTGTGCGTGGCGACCAGCGAACTCTGAGCGCGCACGTTCCCCACGGCCCACAATCACCCTGGTCGGTCTACCTGGGGTCCAGAGTCCTGGGCAGGCCGCCACTCGCGAACCGTGCGTCCGCCACCCGCACAGCTGACGGCTCAAGTCTGCCCATGGACGACCAGGAGAACGTGAACCTGCCAGAACAGCGGTGCTGTCCGGACGCGACAAAGGTGGTGCTGAGCTCGGCCCCTGCCTGAGACAGTTGGCGAATGGCGAAGCTTCCCCTCGACCCGCACCTGATGGAGCGCACGGTCGTCGACCTGGCGGGCGCCGCGTTCAAGAACGCCCGCTCCCTGCACACCAGCGCTCAGGCTGTACTGGACGCACACCAGTGGCCTGCGGCCTTCTCCTTTGCCGCGCTAGCCCTCGAAGAAGTCGGCAAAGCCGCGCTGTGCATGACGACGCTCGCCATGCCTCCCGCCGTGCGCGAGGAGTTCCGTCCCGACTTCGAGAAGGCGTTCACGCAGCACCAGACCAAGGCGGAGTTCGCCCACCTGACCCTGGCCATGGTCGCCGACAAGGTACCGGCCGGCTTCGAGCAGCTGCTGGACGACGTGGTCGCCTCGGCACGCCGGACCAACGCGGTCAAGTTCCGCGGCCTGTACGTCGACTACACGAACACCGGTGCCCTGCTGGAGCCCGAGGACGTCGGCGAGAGCGAGGCCCGGTGGATGGTCTCCACGGTCACCACCGCACTCGCCTACGCCAGACCCGCAGAGAACGCCGCCGCCGAGCCGGACGCCTTCCTGGACCTCATCCACCAGTGGCAGAACAGCGTGGACTTCGACGCCATCGGATCCTACGTCGAGGGCGCCCCGAACGAATTCCTCGCCCACATGCGGGCCGCGGCCCGTGACGACGTGGACCCGCCGGACGTACTTCTTGGCCCCGTCCTCGCCGAACAGGTCGCCGCGGCCAACCTTCGCGCCGCGCTGCCGGCGGCCACCAACGACTCGCCGCCCAGCGACGGCTAGCGCGACCGGTCCGAGTCCACATGTACGCAGACGACCCGGAGAACCTTGGCCACCGCTGCAGGCCTCGCCCGACAGCTCGCCCACGCCGCAGTACGGGCCCAGGTCGTGTCCTTCCTCGCTCGGCGGGGCGATCAAGAACGTCATCGCCCTCGCGGTCGGCCCGGCGGCCGGTCTGGGCGTGGGCGACAACGCCCGCG
>NZ_KQ948501.1:0-2334 GCF_001514115.1 Streptomyces olivochromogenes | reverse complement strand
GTGTCGCGGGTCCACGGGGTGGAGATGCCGATCACCGAGGTCGTCGCCGCGGTGATCGACGGCACTACCAGCGTCCCGGACGCGGCCGCCGCGCTCATGTCCCGGACGCCGAAGCCCGAGCAGTACAGCGCCTGACAGCCATCCGTGCAGGTCGCGCACATGTACGTACGACTCGAACGTGCGGCTACGACCGGGCCGCAACCGTCACAGCCTGGTGACCGCTCACTCGGCCGGCCGCCTCTTCCCGGCAGCCAGGCCCATGATCGCCTCTCCGAATCCACAGGAGGGGGAAGCTCTCATGCTGACCACATTGCGGAGCGCAGTTGCGGCAGCCGTACTGGCGGCCGCGCTCGTTGCCCCGGTCGCGGTGGCGACCGACGCAGCAGCGGCGACGTGCGCCCGGCACACCACGGGCGTCTGCAAGGCCAACTCGCCGCATCCGCGCGGGGCAACGGCGAAGTGCAAGGACAGCACCTGGTCCTACAGCGCCCACGCCCGCGGCACCTGCTCGCACCACCGGGGCGTCAAGTACTGGTACCGGTAGATCCCAGTCCGCATGAGGCCCCCGGCCACGTCCGGGGGCTTCATGATCGGCGGCAGGTCACCTGAGCTCAACAGCGTAGGAGTCGCCGTTGGATTCCCATCCGTCAGTGCCTTCGCCAATGTCGGCGACGATGACGTCCTCGATGAAGCGGTCCTCGAAGTCGTCGTCGCGCAGGTCACCGGCCAGCCAGAACGCCTCGATCTCAGGCCATAAAGGACAAGCTGACATCAGCTTCATGGCGAGGTTGAGCCGGGCGGGCCTCCAGCCCGCCCGACCATCCACCAGTCCAGCAGGAGACTGACGGCCACCTGCTTGCCGCGCGCCGTCGTGCGATAGTTGTGTTGGGGGGGGTGCCTCTATGTCCTTCGTCAAGGTGTGACTGTGTGCCGTAGCTGGCAGCTCCTGAGCACCTCGGCAACCGTTTCGGCTCGGCGGGGGTCCTCCCTATCAGGCCCCGCTCGGGCCATCGGACGCGAGGGTGGAGGAGCGCCGTGGGGGTCCGCAGGGCAGCGAAAGGCGTCGGCGACTTCCTGATCGAGACGGTGGGAGAAGCCGTCGCCGAGGTGATCCTCAGCCTGCTCGCCTGCGCCCTGCTCGGCTGCCTGGCTCTGATCGCCTACCTGAGCTGGTCCTTCAGCCCACGCTTCACCATCGCGGGGGCCGGGCTGCTCAGCTTCTTCCTCGCCCACGGTGCCTGGCAGACCTTTCGCACTCCCACGAAGGGTCGCCGTCGGGGCCTTGCTGCCCTGACCGCTGTCGGCTTCACTGTGACCGCCATGACGGCCCTCTTCCTTCTGCTCTACGCCACAGGCTGCGACTGTCTGTGAGGCCGTTTGGCTCCATGCGCTCAGCCGGCCGGTGCAACGCTCAACGGCCAACTGAACGCACGCCACCACTGCCTCCGCGGAGCCGCAAGCCCGCATCGTTGAGCCGTACTCAGCCCGCGGAGTCCGGTACGCACTTCCCGTTGAGCGCCTTCCTGGACATCCCGGTTTCGATTCAAGCAGTCAGGCCGGTGCCCCATGAACGGTGACGAACTCCTCTCCCATGTGGATGCCGGTCTTGATGAGACCGGCATCCACCAGTTCCGCAAGGTACGGGTCCAGGTCGGCTGAGGAGCCGACCCCAACGAGAGCAGGTGCCGTATCGCGGATGTCCGTGTCGTCGGGCACGGCCAGCAGGACCACGTACAAGACCTTGCTCGTGGGGCTGAGGGTGCCGTCGAGGATCACGCCTCGATCAACTGTTACGGCCGAGGACAAACGGGCGTATCGCACACGGCCATTTTCCTGACGGTGCCAGCTCTCAAGAGGTGTCCTGACGGCGTGTTGCCGGAACCAGTACCTGTGGGAGCGTCCAGGTCGCGGCTTGTCCACAGTGAATGCGGGCACCGGTACGGCGGGAGGTGTACCCGTGTCCCGATCACCAGGACTGTGCACGGGAGTTCCTGGACGGCCACCTCTGAGCGGTCGCCGCAGCACTGCGGCCGCCACATCCGTCACGCAAGCCGCAGTGCGCGGGGTGCGGGCGTCGGTGGTGGAGCAGTCGCGCGCGGCCGGGCTCACGGTGGAGTACATCGTCGATGGTTACAGCCGCCTCGCCTACACCGAAGCACTGCATGACGAGAAGGCAGCCACCGCGATCGGCTTCCTGCACCGGGCGAGGGTGTGGTTCGCCACGCACGTGATCAGGAACGTCCACGACAACTACCACCGCCCACACACCGCTGTCAGGAACCACCCACCAGCGGCTCGGCTCCACAGCGGCGTCACCAACGTCATGGCCTCGTA
>NZ_KQ948500.1:7038-28257 GCF_001514115.1 Streptomyces olivochromogenes | reverse complement strand
GCCTATCTGCGCGGCCTCTGACTTGGTTTCCAAGGGAGTCGGGGTCATCCGATCGGCCACAGTCGCACCGTGCGGTCGAGGCCGGCTGAGGTCAGGGTCCTGCCGTCCGGGCTGAACGCCACTGATGTCACCTTGTCGGTGTGGCCGGTGAGGGTGTCGACGGGGACGACGTCGAGTGTGCTCGTGTCCCACAGCCGCACGGTTCTGTCCTCGCTGCCGGTGGCCAGGGTGTTTCCGTTCGGGCTGAACGCCACCGTCGTCACAGGGGCGGTGTGCCCGGTGAGCGTGGCGTCGACGGTGCCTGTCGCGGAGTCCCACACGCGTACGACGTTGTCGGCGCTGCCGGTGGCCAGGGTCCTGCCGTCCGGGCTGAACGCTACGGGCTTGAAGCCGTGCCAGAGCGGGGCGTCGAGAGTGGCGTGGACGGTGTGGGTGCGCAGGTCCCACAGTCGAACCGGGCTTGCGGTGAGGTCCGCGCTGCCAGTGGCCAGGGTCCTGCCGTCCGGGCTGAACGCCACCGCGTTGACCACGGCCATACCCTGCGTCGTCAGCGTGGTGGTGACGGTGCGGGTCGGCAGGTCCCACAGCCAGGCGGCGCCGTAGCGGCCGCCGGTGGCCAGGGTCCTGCCGTCCGGGGCGAACGCCAGGTCCAGGGGGAGCTGGGGATGGGGCAGGGCGATGCCGGTGCGATCCGCCAGGTTCCAGAGGGACACTTCGAGGGCGCCGGTCGTGGCCAGGGTCCTGCCGTCCGGGCTGAAGGCCATCTTTGTCACGTCTTCGAGCTGGTCGGGCCAGGGAGTGGTCGCGGTGCCCTCGGCCACGTCCCACAATCGCAGCGTGCTGCCTGTGCCCTGGAGCGCGGACAGGCCGGCGGCCAGCGTCTTTCCGTTCGGGTTGAAGGCCACGCAGGTGGCGTGGCCGTTGGGGACGGTGAACACGACTTTGCGGGGTGCGGGGTCGTCGGCTCTCGACTCGATCACAGCGAGCGGGACAGCGACGGCGGTTACGCCGAGCGCGGCGAGCAGCAGCGTGCGGCGCCGCACCTTGGCGGGGGGTTTCACCGACGGTCCGCCGGGTTGCGGTCGCGTCCCACCGGCCGCTGTGGCGGGAGTGTTGATCTCTGCGGGTTCGACGGAATCCATCGGCGCACACCCAGTCCTTGTGGAGGGAGCGGTAGGAAGTAGTGGGGAGTTGTAGGGAGTAGTACTGACGGCGGTGCAGGGGTATGGGGGCATATGTGGGGCCGTACGAAGGGGAGTTGCGAGCGGCAGGGGCTCATCCCGGCCGAACGGCCCCGGCGACAAGGGCGGTTGCGGCGTCCGCGCAGCCCCAGGCCAGGGTGACTCCGGCGCCTCCGTGGCCGTAGTTGTGGACCAGCTGCCGCACCCGGCCGTGCGGGCGGGGGTCGGCCTCCAGGCGGACGCCCCCGTCTCGATGGGGCCGCAGGCCCACCTGGTGGCCGAGGATCGGGGCGCCTGCCAGTTCCGGGAGCAGTTCGGTGCAGCGGCGCAGGATCGCGGAGGCGGTGGCCGGTGACGGGGTGGTGTCCCACTCGCCGATCTCGAAGGTGCCGCCGAGGACGATGTCGGTGCTGCGGGGGTGGACGTAGGTGTAGCCGTCGACGTTGTCCTCGTCGCGGACGGACGTGTGCAGCCCGGGGTTGGCGACGAGGACCAACTGTCCTCGCACCGGCCGCACTTCGGTGTCACCGCATAGGGCGCGGGCGCCCAGGCCGGAGGCGTTCACCACCGCGGGAGCCCATACGCCCGCCTGTTCCAGGGCGTCGATGCGGCGATGGATCAGCGTGCCGCCCGCCGCGGAGAAGGTCTGCTGGAGCCAGGGCAGGTAGCGGGACATCTCCACGGTCGGAACGGTGAACGCCCAGCCGCCGCTGAACGGGGCCCGTACCTCGTCGCTGCGCAGGGTGCGCAGGTCGGGAAGGGCCGAGGCCCACCAGGGGACGCCGGGGGCTTCGCCGCGCAGCAGCATTCGGGTGGGGCGCATGACCACGCCGGGGACCCCGTTCGCCGCCTGGCGGGCGAACTCGTCGTAGGTGTGGGTGGCCCAGTCCAGTACACGAGGTTCGAACCGGGTGCGGGTCGGGTACCAGACGGCCGCGGCTACGGAGGACGTCGTCGCGGCCGACGGCTCGGCCGTGACCACGGCAACGCGGGCACCGGCCTGCTGCAGGCGCACTGCGGTGGTGAGCCCGATGGCTCCGGCGCCGACGACGACCGCGTCGAACCTGTCTCCCATGTCTCCCCCTTGATCGCAGAACCGCGTGATTCTCACTGTCGGTGGGGAGTTGACGACCTGTCCAAGACCAGTCATGTTCAATGCTATAAGCCGTGCTTATAGTTGACGGATGGACTTGCGGCGGCTGCGGTACTTCCTCGTGCTGGCGGAGGAGTTGAACTTCACGCGGGCCGCGCACCGGCTGCACATCGCCCAGCCCGCTCTGAGTCAGCAGATCAGGGCGCTGGAAAGGGAGATCGGCGCTCCACTGCTCGAACGCGGCAGCCGGAGCTGCCGGTTGACCGTCGTCGGTGAGGTCGTGGCCCGCGAGGCCGGCGAACTGTTGGCCCATGCGGCCGCGTCGCAGGAACGGATCCGTGCGGCCGTCGGCGGACGGCAGGGGCAGCTGCGCCTGGCCCTGACCCGCTCCGCCCGCGGCGGCCCCGTCGACGCCCTCCTTGCCGCGTTCCGTACCCTCCATCCGGACGTGGATCTCGTCGTACGGACCGGGTGGACCGCGCACAACATCACCGAGCTGCTGGCCGGCAGGCTGGATGCCGCCTTCGTACGGCCCCCGCTGGACAGCGAGGGCCTGGAGTGCCGGCACATCACCCGCGAGGAACTCCTCGTGGCCGTCCCCGCCGATCATCCCCTCGCTCGTGAACGCAGGGTCACCCGCGGGCGCATCGCCGCCGAACCCGTGATTCTCTGGCCACGCGAGAACGCCCCCGGAATGCACGACCTGATCACCCGGCAGCTGTGGCCCGACGGCGGGCCGCGCATCGTGCGGGAAGAACCCGACGACGAGCAACTCCTCCTCAGCGTCGCCGCGGGCACCGGCATCGCCCCGGTGCCCGAGGGGCGTGCTCGTGCGCTGCGCATACCTGGGGTGCGGCTCAAGCGCGTGACCGCACCCATGCCCACCGTGGACCTCGCCCTGGCCCACCAGTCGGCAAGCGCCGCGCCGGTACTGCGAGGGCTCCTCGGCCTCATCGACACCTTGCCAGGGCCGACGGCCGACTGACGTCGGCTACCACAGATGCTTTGCCCGGCGAAGTGGGCCGCATCCGCAGTGCAACGGAAAGGGAATCCGCTGTGCGCGAGTTCGGCGCCCCGCTCCGAGCCGGCGCGATCGGCTCGGTACCCTGTGCCGTTCTTCATCTGCGACGGATTCGGGACGCGTTCGGGACGCGTTCGGGGCGCAAGGATAGGAATAGACCGGCAAAGACAAGGGGTCACTGACCCGGCTTACCTGGCCTGACCAGGCGCAACGTCAAGGATGAGCATTGATCGACAAGAGTCGCCGAGATCCTCAAAGGACTCATGATCCGTCGGCTGTGGGTTCGAGTCCCCCCGCCCCACTTGTGCAGAGCTGTGACCTGCGGAACCGTTCATTTTTGGGTGTCAGAGCGTCAACTTTGCCTGAACAGGCCCGGCGCTGAGCAGGACCCCGCCGCACAGGACCCGGACTCATTGGCCACACTCGTCATCGACACACTCCTGCACGGTGCGGGGCCACGCGGCTGAGTCGCAACGGCTCGACAGAACGCGGAATCCACCGATCGGCTCCTGGCGCCGCCGCAGCCTGTCAGCGGCGCTCATGCCTGGTGACCTGGGCAGCCACGCGAGAGTCCCGTGTGGCGCACCCACTACCCCACGACCGGGCGGGAGGGACATCCGCCGGTCGTGGTCGTCTTCAACCCCGGCACCCGAACCGGCCCGCAGACCCTGAAGAACCGTATGAACACCGTCATGGAGCTGACCCGTCTCGTCTGGTCCGGCAGCTACCACGGCGCCGGCGGCGGGTACGGCGCCGAAGAACGGGACGGCTACTACGACTACGACTACGCCGACGCCATCCCCCCTCTTCACCACCCTCGACCGCCTCCAGACCAGCGGCCCCCCGGACTGAGGTGTGGTGGCGGTGCGGACACGGCCAGTGGGAAACCCTCCCCGACGCCCTCGCCAACCCCGCCGACCATGTCGCCGGCGCGACGAAGAGCGTGAGAGGCAACAGTGGGCGGCGGAGAGGGAACGCTGGGCTCAGGAACCTGACCCGGAACCCGAACCGGCCCCCGAGGCCGAGCCGTGTGAGCGATGCCAAGGGCCGATCACCGGCCCGCTCGGCTGCGACCCTGAATTCGCCCCGCCGGAGGACGGCCGGCACTGCCACACCTGCTGCGCCGACCTGCGCCAGCAGCACCCGACCCTGCGCCAAGCGGTCTTCGGACGGCGCTCGCGCAGCAAGTAACCCGGCCCCGCCAGAGCGTTACGGGACCGGGGATGCCGCCGGAAGCGGCCCGCTCCCACGGGATTGCTCACCATGGCTATGACGTTGCCCTGGACCGAGGACGAATGGAAGCTCGCCGACTTCCAGCAGACGGACGGGCCCAAGCCCACCGACGCCGACGCCAAGTTCGGCACCGCACCTGTAGCGTGCGGACACCGCGCCCTGGGCCCACCCTCATCCGTTGACGTCAAGCCCCGAGACGACCTGGCCGCGCGGCGTCCCCCCCCGGAGAACACCCTGTGCACGTGACCCGCACCAGTCCGGGCAACGTGCAGTGCCTCGGCTTGGTTTCGCCAGTTGATCAGGGCCTCGGCGAAGGCCGGGTCCTGGACGGCGCGTCGTGCCAGTACGTCGGCGAGTTCCTTGGCCCGCTCCACGTCGTGTGGATCTTCGGCGAGTGCGGTCAACTCGTCCTCGCCACTGGGTTCTTCGCCCGCCGACCGACGTAGCATCAGTGCCCGCAGGGATCCCCAGAGCTGCTGCCCTGCGGCACCCGCGGTGCCACTGGCGAGAGCCACGACCAGTTCCAATGCGATCTGGTACACAACCATTCCGCTTTCCCCGGCTCCGAGGCCGCCCCTGAACACCGGCCTTTCCTCCGAGGCCGGCTCCATGTCCAACTGTCGTACATCGGCGCCCGGGATCCAGATCCAAGCCTCGCCCCGGTATTCCTTCTCTTCGACACGCACATGCCGGAACGCGTCCGTACGAATGCTGGTATAGGCCTCCTGCACGACGTCGCGGAAGACGGTCGCCGACACTCCGATGGCCAGGCAGGCATCTGGCGCCTGATCGAGGGCGGTACGCAGTGCCGCGCAGTCGAGAATGCGCTCGATCTCGACCGGACCACGGCCGACGAAACCGTTGGCGCCAGGCGACGCCGAGCCGAAGTGGACGGCCGCCCTGAGCCTGAGCCGTGCCTCCGGCACCCGGTTGTGGTTGAAGGCTCGCAGACCGGCGTCCAGGGCGCGCATGAAGGCGTCGACCAGGGCGGGCTCCGAGGCTCCCTCAGGCAGGACCGCGATCAGCGAGTCCCCGCCCTCCTGCGTCACCCAGCGCGCGCGGTCCAACTGGGCGGTGTCGGCTGCTTTATCCAGTAGCCGCGTGATCGCCTCCTGGAAGTGGCGCTGCGTCACTGGGTGAGCATGGCCGTATCCCTTCGCGTCGACCGCCAGCAGCAGTCTGCGCCCGGACGCCGGGACCTTTGGCAGCGGGGCCGCCGGTTGGGCGGCGTCCGCATTTTCATCCTCTATGCGGTCGGTCATCCAGCTGAGTAGCGCCTCACGCCGCCGGGCGAGGTCGACTTCGTCCACCACGACGGCGGACTCGGCTTGCCGCAGGGCGTTGCCGATCACCACATCCTCGTTCGGGCCACCGCGCCGGGACTGGTTACTCATGCGCTTTCCTCCTCTGGCGGCGCGTGTCGATCACCGATGAAGGACCCGAGCTCTTCTCGGAGTCTTTGGCGGGCCTTAGCCACATGCTTGCGGACGCCGGATGGCTTGATCCCAAGGAGTTCGGCGATCTCCGGCGGGGAGTGCTCCTCCAGGAAGTACAGCACGGCGACTCGTCTCTGCACCGTCGGAAGACTGTTGATTACGCGTAAGCAGTGTTCCGCTTCCTGCCGCAAGACAACCAGATCTGCCGGGTCGACCTCAGCAGGCTTGTAGTACCAGGTCAGTTCGGGCTGCAGCCTGCTGCGGATCTTGGAGTGCCGAAGGCCGTCGATCCACTTGTTCTTGCACGTCTGACGCAGCCACGCCCGCTGTGCGTCCGCACTGCGTGGACCGACCTTGGACCAGTCCTCTGCGACGCACTCGAAGGCGCGGCTGACCAGATCACCTGCTTCTGCATCATTGTTGGTGATCACGATGGTGTAGCGGAGAAGCCCTTCGGCTTCCCGGTCCCACAGGGCCGCCACTTGGTCTGCGGTCTCTTTCGTGATGCATGGCCGTGTCACCCGCCCTCTCCGTCCCGGCTGCCGATCTGAACGCTCATGGCAGGTCCGCCCCTTCCCTCTCCCTGCACGACCACCGTGCCTGCGGGCGCATGGCGCACCAGCTCCAGCAGCGTGGCCCTGCGCCGTCGTTCAGCCAGTCCCGATTCGACAGCCGCGACAGCGGAGCTGCCCGCACGGCTGCGGTCGTAGGGCCAGCAGACATCGCTGGGCAGGGGCTCGCGATGCACGCAGACCCGCATTCCCTTGTGGATGTCTGGCGCGACCCGGTATTTCCGCTGCCGACCAGCGAGCCATTGCGCATGCGACCGCTTCTCAAGCATGGGCGGACTCGACGGTGGCCGGGGAGAAGGTGAGGTCAAGCAGAAGCCTGCGGTCGGGTCAGCGCAGGCGGACCACGGTGACCACCGCATGCCGGGTGGTGCCTGCCACGACCTCTACGATGATCTCCGCGCTCACGGGTGTGTAGGCGTCGCCGCCCTGCGTGTACGCGCGCTCGGGCTGGGGGACCAGATGCGGGGCGATCCGGGTGGCCAGTGGCGTGGTCAGGCGCTGGGACAGTGCGATCCGTCCGTTGGGGAGCCGTACGGCGAGTGCCTGCGGTTGACGCGCGGTGCCGGTGTACCCGGCCACGGTCGCCTTGGCAGTCTCGGCATGCCGGATCTTCTGCCATGCCCCGGTGTGGCCGGCCCGGTAGGGGGAGGTGGCACGTTTGGCGACGATGCCTTCGACGCCCTGGCTGTGGAGGGTGGTGTGCCAGGTGAGTGCGGTGTCGTGGTCGGTGGTGGCGGAGACGGCCTGGATCGGGGTGTTCGCGGGCAGTTCTGCCAGGAGGTTGAGGAGGGCTGCGCGGCGCTCGCTGTACGGGCGTGGCCGGACGTCGCCGGACGGCAGTTGCAGGGCGTCGAAGGCGATGTAGTGGGCGGGGCGCTGGGTGGCCAGTCGGTGGGCGCGGGTGGGGGAGGAGGCGGCTCGGGCTTGTGCGGCCTCGAAGCTGATCCGTCCGTTCTCGGTGGTGATGACGGCCTCGCCGTCGAGGACGGTCCCGGCCGGGAGGTGGTGGCTGGCGAGGGCGAGGTCTCCCCATGCGGCGGTGACGTCGCGTCCGGAGCGGGCCTGCAGGCGGACCCCGTCGTCGGTCCGCCACATGATCATTCGGTGGCCGTCGAGTTTCACCTCGTAGCTCCAGTCCGTGCCGGTGGGAAGTTCCGGTACGGACTGTGAGAGGGCGACGGAGACGGGCCGGTTCACCCGTCCAGCCTGCGGCGGCCGTGGCCGTGGCGCTCGTCGGTGTCGTAGGGAAGCGTGCCGTGGCGGGGGCTCATAGACATCTCAGGGGGCTAAGAAGTCAAGCTGCGTGCCCGGTCGGAGGTGACAGCAGTGGGGCGAAGGCCCTCTGCTCGTCGAAGAGCTGCCGGGTCTGGAGGCAGTGGTGGAGCTGCCCGAGGAAGCGGTTGAGTAGGTGACGCTGGGCGGCGTTGTGCCAGTCTCCGTGTTCGCGTCGGCGCCGGTAGTGTGCGTTGGCTCCCGGGGACGCGGTGAGGGCCGCGAAGGCCCAGAGGAAGCCGGCGTTCATGAGCCGGTTGTTCTTGACGAAGCGGCGGCCGACGAAGCGCTTCTTGCCCGAGGCGCGGGTGATCGGTGCGGAGCCCGCGTAGGACTTCAGGGCTCTGGCATCGACGAACCTGCTCCTGTCGTCACCGACTTCGGCGAGGACGCGGGCTCCGAGCATGGGGCCCAGACCGGGGAAGCTGAGCAGGATCTCGCTGTCGGCGTGCTCGCGGAAGGCTGCTTCGGCGGCCTCAGCGAGCTCGGCCGCGGCCTGGCAGGCAGCGTCCAACTGCCCGAGCAGGGCCAGGAGCTGGCGCCCGAAAGCGTCCTCGACAGCGGGCAGGTGGTGGGCGTGTTCGGCTCGCAAGACCGCCCGAAGACGTTCGGCCTCGGCATCGAGGCCGCGACTGCGACCGCTGCGCTTGAGGGCGGCTCGCAGCTGGGACAGCGTGAGCCGGGCGGCCTTTGACGGGGTGGGAGCCAGGGTGAGCATGATGCGGGTGTCGGGCCGGGTCAGCCCGCCCTGCTTACTCTGAAAGGCCAGCAGAGCGGCGGGGTAGTACTCATGTAGCAGCGAGCGGACCTGGTTGGCCAGCTGTTGTCGGCTCCAGACGGCGTCCTGCTGGGCGCGGGCCAGCACGGCGATGGCCTGGGCCTGCTCGGAGTCGTCCGGTAGCGGCCGGTGGGCGTGCATGTCGGTGCGCAGGATGTTCGCCAGGACCAGGGCGTCGCCGGGGTCGGACTTCTTGCGGCTGACGCTGTGGCGGTCGCGGTAGCGTGCGGCGGCCAGCGGGTTGATTGCGAAGACCTTGCGGCTGCCGGTGTGCAGGACGGCGATGAGCAGGCCGTGGCTGGTCTCGAGGGCGACCGGTATCGGGCTCTCGGGGCTGTCGCCGTGCTCGGCCAGGAGGTCCAGGAGCTTGCTGTAGCCAGCTGCGTCGTCGCTGATGCGCGCCTTCGCGAGCAGGGTGCCGGTGTCGTCGACCAAGGCGACGTCGTGGTGGCGTTCCGCCCAGTCGATGGCGCAGAACACGGTCAAGCTGTCCTCCTAGATCCGTTCGTTTGTGCAGGTCACGAGCACATGCGGGTCACGTGGCGCCCTAATCCCAGGACTCGTCGGTCCGCCATCTCAGTAGCCATTCGCGACACCAGCGCACCCCAGGGGCTCAGTCTGTCTGTAGAGCTCAGCGGCTCGCGGCATAGAAGAGATGGACCCTGGGGCGGGCTCGCGCCGTAACGATCAACGTCCGGCCGTTCGGTGTGTGTTCCGCGGCGGTCACGGAGGCGCCGGGTCGCACCGCTCTTGACAGAGGCTTCAAAGCTCGGGGAAACGGAGGCATCGACCCGGCGCCCGCGTCACCACCGCGGGCCGGGGTAGGTTCGCAGCGGCGCGCAGACGCCGGGTGCCGGTCTAGGAGAAGGCCTCATAGGCCAGGCTGGTGTCAGGCGTATCCCGGCGCCCACACACCGCTACGAACCCAGTCGTACACACCACCCTCCAGCCGACTTGTGCCGGCCGGACTCGGGCGCCTACACCCCGGATTAGGCTGGTGGAGGGTCTCGCCGCCGATGACATGTCGATCTTCTGTGACCTGCTGGTTCTCTGTTGTCTCACCGCGATGTCACCCAAGATCAGTCTCAGATCGATGCCATTTCCTCGGCGGAACGATGAGTCTGCGGCTGAGCCACCGAGTACGAGGACTACATGCGAGCCCAGATCGCGCACCGATGAGTTTCCCGCGCCGCGCCGGTCTGTACGCGTGAGACCGACTCACGGAAGGCTGGCGCCATGCGGAAACTGATCTACGGCATGAACCTGACCCTGGACGGCTACATCGCCGCGCCCGGCGACGACATCGGCTGGAGCGTGCCGAGCGACGAGCTGTTCCAGTTTTGGTCCGACCAGTTGCAGGCGACCGACCTGTCGCTGTACGGGCGCAAGCTGTGGCAGACGATGAGCTCCTACTGGCCGACCGGCGACCAGCAGCCCAACGCCACCCCGGCGGAGATCGAGTTCGCGCGCCGCTGGCGGGACATGTCGAAGGTGGTGTTCTCCTCGACGATCGACAAGGTCGACTGGAACACCCGCCTGGTCACCGGCGACGCGGTCGCCGAGATCACCCGGCTCAAGGCCGAGGACGGCGGCCCGATGGACATCGGCGGCGCGACGCTCGCCGGGGCGGCCATGCGGGCCGGGCTGATTGACGAGTACGTGCTGGCCACCGCGCCGGTCCTGGTGGGCGGCGGCACGCCGTTCTTCACCGCGCTGGACAGCTGGGTGAACCTGAACCTGGTGGAGACGCGGACGCTTCCCTGCGGCGTGATCCTGACCAGGTACGAGACGAGGCGCTGAGCGCCCGTCACGCCACTCGACCGCCTGCCGGGTCCACGCGAACGTGAACGCCACCACCGGGGTGGACAGCCGGCAGTGCGGCTTCACATCCACCACTACCGGACCCTGCTCAGTGGTCAAGATGTAATCCGGGATGTGCTTGCGGGCCTGCCCCTCCACAACGGCGTTCAGCAGGAAAGGCTGGGCCACGATGCCGCGTACGGACTGATCGAAGTCGGCAAAGAGCAACCGCGACAGTTCCAAGCGCGACTCGTAGATCACGTGGTCGCGCATCGTCGCTGACCAGTAGATACCCGAGTGGCGCTTCTGGCCCTTGTACCAACGGAACGTCCGCTACGGACAAGCCGACTGCAGAAGGTCGACAGGGGCCGTACCCCAGTCCCGGACCTCCACAAGAGCACCACGCTGCTGACGGATACTCACCGTCGCCGTGACACTGTTCATCGCGTACCCCCGCCCCACGGGCAACGACCCGTACAGCCAAGGGCGTCAGCCAGGCACTGACGGGCGGAGCGGGCCGGAACCCCGCCACCCGAAAGGGTGAGAACCCCGACCAGCGAGTCTCACAAAGACGGCATAAGTGCCGCCGATGTGCCATCAGAGATGAGACTGTGCCGCGAAATCTGAGACCCCACATGACCTTCTCGGGGCACGTCGCGGAGGTCTGTCATGCCCCGACCATCTGGTCAGGCGCGACCTCACACCCGGCACCACACTCCTCAGCACCAACGGCACCGCCGTCCGCGTCCAGGCCAACCACGCCTACGACAAGCACACCCGCACCTACAACCTCACTGTCGACGACCTGCACACCTACTATGTGCTGGCAGGCTCCACGCCGGTAGTCGTACATAACTCCACATGTACTAGGTACGGCCGTGATCTTGCGGCTGCGGAGGCGGCCAATCCGCTGGTTGAAAGTCTCCGTACGACGGGGAAGCTGCCCAGCAACTACGTGACCAAGGCGCAGGCTAAAGCTGCCGGCTGGGAGCCCGGAAAGGCGTTGGGAAATAAAATTCCCGGCGCTCAGATGGGCGGAGATGTGTTCGACAATCTTGACGGGTTGCTGCCGAGTTCTCCAGGGCGCACGCGGCATGAAGCGGACATAGGGATCGACAATATGATGAAAATCAAAACAGCCGGGGGCTCGATTGCTCTATTCGAATGACGGGCTCGCCTACGTGACCAGCGACCACTATGAGAGCTTCTATCAGCTGCCTAACTGGAAGTGAGAACTCGTGAGGGTTGAAATCGATGGCGCAACAATTCATACCGAGAGCGATCTTCATGAGTTCTTGTCGCAAGCTCTAGATTTCGGTCCCCACTATGGAGCCAATCTGAGCGCTCTGTGGGATCGACTGTCGACGGACGTAGAACGACCGGTCGAGATCGCCTGGAAGGAATCAGAGCTCAGCGGAATGGCGCTGGGCGAAAGTAAATTCGAGAGGATTCGCGATCTCCTACTCCGAGTTCAGTCACAGGATGAATCCTTCGGATGGTCCGATCGATTCACCGTGACATTCGAATAGCATCTGGAATGCCCCACCGGATTCCGAACCCGGCGGGCACCTCGGCTGGCGCAGCCCGCAGCCCGCAGCCCGCAGCCCGCAGCCCGCAGCCCGCAGCGCGCAGCGCGACCCGGGCCAGGTCCACGCCGGACACCTGGAGGGCCTCGCCGCGCGGTCCCCTCGGACGGCGGTGGCACCGGCACGAGTGACAGTAACGACTGACGACCGGGAGCCCTGACGCGCTGACGGATGTGTCCATCGCGGCATGCCTGGGCGAGGACTTCCTCGCCCAGGCACCGCACCGCGAATACCGCCACGTACCCGGCGTGATCGACGTCGCCGGGCTGATGACCTGGGGCAACCTCAACCAGATCCTGGTCGGTCACCGCCTGGAGCCGCCCCACATGCGGCTGTCCCGCGATGGCGACACGCTGCCAGGGCCTGTGTGATGTTGCGATCACACTTCGGGTTCCGTTCCGGTACGGGGACTTCTTCCGGTAGGACGCTGGGTGTGACACGAAGGCAACTCACCGACGAACAGTGGAAGTTCATCGAGTCCTATGTGTCGATCGGCGGGTTCGGCCCGTACCCCGAGCGGCTGCGGGAGCAGTTCGAGGGGGTGATCTGGCGGTTCCGCACCAGCAGCCAGTGGTGGGAGATGCCGGGTGAGTTCGGTCCGTGGGCGACGGTCTTCGGCCGCTTCCGGGTCTGGCGGGACGCCGGTGTCTTCACCGCATTGCTGGAAGGCGTGATCGCCGAGGCCGCCCGCCAGGGGGAGACGGACTTGTCGCTGGTCAGCGTGGACTCCACCACCGCCCGCGCCCACCACGACGCCGCCGGGATGCGCATCTGTAAGGAGGTCATGGAGGTCCTTGAGGAAGTCGCCGCCGAGCAGGAGCGGGCCCGGCAAAGGGGGCCGCCGCCAGAACGGAACGGGCAGGACAGCAATGACGATCCCGAGCAGGAAGAGCGGCGGCGCATCCGTCGTCCCGGTCCTGGGCAGTCCGCCTGGCCTCGCCGCCGAAGCGACCGTGTGCGCCATGCTGCTCCAGACCGTGGCCCGCGGAGACAACCTCACCTACGCCCACCAGCTCCGGAACTGGTCCGAGGAACTCCGACGCTGCTGCCCGTCTCCTTGGAGTACTGCTTGATCACACAGCACTGAGCCGCTGCCACCCGAGCGTTCCGCGCGGGTTCGATCGGATGATCGGAGTGTTGATGCGGAGTTACGGCGCGCGAACGGCAGGGCAGTGCGCCTGATGCCCTATCGCGCCCTTGAGCGAGAAGTTCGTTGGGCAAGAGGTGCGGACAGGGTGCAGGGGTCAAAACCCCAATCCGGGAAGGAAGCACTGTTGATGAAGCACCATGCCACTCTGACGGCGTGCGCGTCCCTGCTGGCTGCCGGGATGCTCGCAGCAGCGGCGCCCTCCGTCAGCGCTGATCCGGCGAAGTACCCTACGCACAACGCCGCCGCGCAGCAGCTCAGGCAAGCGGGCATCACCTGGTCCTCGTCCGGTCGCTGCAGTGACCGGAACGTGAACACCTGTACCTCCTTCACACAGATCAACAAGGCCACTATCGCGGGTGTGATCGCGTTCAAGAAGGCCAGCAGGTGCGCGGTGAACATCACCGGTGGTACGGAGAAGGGGCACTCGCCGGGCACCTACAGCCACTGGAACGGCTACAAGGTGGACATCAGCCCAAACCAGTGCGCGGACAACTACATCACCGGCAACTTCCGCTACGCGGGACGGCGGGGTGGTGACAACGCGAAGATGTACAAGTCCCCGGCAGGCAACGTCTACGCCAGGGAAGGTTCCCACTGGGACATCCTCTACTACAACGGCAACCGGTGAGACGAGTGGGGGTCCGGCCACCAGGGCCGGACCCCCACTCGGCACCGGCGTGAACCGTGCGTACTGTGCGCCTCGTCAACGACTGCCCTCAGACGTGCGGTGTGGTGTGGACCGCGTCGGTGGCCTCGACTTCGACGCCGAGGTGGTCCATGCGCGTTGCCTCGCCAGCGGTGCCTCGGACAAGGACGAGCTGGAGCGGGGGCTCGACGACAGCGAAGTTGACGTAGCCGTCGCGGAGTTCGGCGAGCTCGGTGCCGAAGAGTTTGGTGAGATCGGTAGGTCTGCCCGGTGGGGAGACGAGCCGACGTTCTCCTGACTGCTGCGGGGCCAGGGCAAGACGTCCCGGGCGACAATGCCCGCAACCTCTCGGGGGAGCGGGATGAGGAACTGGGAGAAGGCGCTGTCGGTCCTGGAAGCGCTGCGCGAGCGCGAGGAAGAGGCCGCGCACGGCTGGGTGCTGGACAGCCAATTCCTCTTGCCGCAGCAGCAGAGCGTCAGCGCCCTTGAGAGCCCAGGCCTGGTGGAGATGGCCGGGCGGCAGGACTGCGCGGAACTGTCAGCCTGGGAGAGTCGGACAGTGCGGTGGGCGGCCCGGCTGACCCCATACGGCCACGACACCCTCGCCTACGCCCGGGACCGCCCCCGGTCCGAGCCACCGCCCGGCGAGGCGGGACGGGGCGGCGGCTGGTGGAGCTGATCCCTTCGCAGATGGCGGCGCTTCGCGTGTTCGTCGGCCTCGCCGGCCGACTCCGAGTTCCGCCGGCTGACGGGTTGGCGGAGCAGGTCCGTACGGCCTCGTGCGATCACGGGATCAAACGGTGGCGGCTGTATCTGACCGAGGAGCAGATCGCGTCGGTGGCGTACGGGTTCTGGCTGCACCGGATGACCGGCTCCGCCGCGGAAGCCAACCGCTTCGCCCGCGAGTACGGGATCGCCCACACTCCGGGCCGGGAGAACGCTCTCGGGTCTTCGCCAGATCTCCCGCGACCGGTGTGACTACAGTCCCTGCGAGCGAAGCGGCGATCGCCGGACTGGTGCTGTCGCGTTCGGTCGAAGAAGTCGATGACCGGCAGTTGGACTGCAATCCAGTTGAACATGCGTGGCCCCATCGGCGCCGTCGCCGCACGAGAGGCGCTGCCAGGGACTCCTGGATGCTCAGCCAGCCACTGCCTCCTGCTGCGGCTCGGCGGCAGCGGGCTCGGAGGTGGCTGCCGTGGTGTAGAAGACCGACGAACCCTGCTTGGTGCGGTGAGCATGGCTCTTGGCGACCAGCCCTTCGAGGGTGGTGCGCACGACCGTGGTCTTCACACTGCGGTCGGGGTGGGCCTGCGTGAGCGCGGCGGAGATCTCGGCAGCGGAACGCGGTTCGCCTTCCTGCTCCAAGTGGCCGCGGATCAGGTCGACCAGGGTCGGCTTGGTGGCTTCCGTGGACGCCTTCGCGGACGGGGCCTTGGCGGCGGGCCTCTTGGACGTCGTCTTCTTCGCGCCCGTGGCGGACGCCTTCTTCGGCTTGCTCTGCTTGGGTTCGGCGGCGGCCTGGTGAGGCACGGACGGCACAGTTGCGGCGTCTGCCTCGGCGGCGGGATTTGCACCGCCGAGCGCCTGCTGCATGTTCACGAGCACGGTGTGGTCGTGCTGCAGGGCATGCAACTGCTCCTGCAGGCTCCCCCGTCGCCATGGGCACGGGAGCATATGCGCACCTCAGGAGATGATCAAGATGGACCAAGTGGAGCAGTAGTACTGGGGTGTTCTGTGCCCGTCGGCTGGTCAACCGTCCTCATCGGTACGCCCACGGCTGCTGAAGATCGACAGCGTGGCACGATGGTCGCCATGTCTGGTCAGGTCTGGGTGTCACTCATATCGTTGGGCGGCGTTGCGCTCGGTGGCGTGCTGGCCTTCCTCGTTCAGTTCGCTACGCAGCGGTCGGCGGAACGAACGGAACAGGGGCGGCGGCAGAGCGAGTTGTCGGAGGCCCGGCGGTCGGAGCGGCTTGCGCTGCTGGAGCGGTTCGTCGAGGTGGGGGCCGAGGAGGAGCGCGCCGCCTTCAGCCGACCGCACGAATGCGACGACACCAGCGCCTGGTTCCTCACGACCCGAGACGCCATGAACAGACTGTGGGTCGCCGAGCGGCTGATCCGTAATCAGTTTCCCCTTCCTGTGCATGACGCAGCACGCAAGTACTTCCTCGACCTCAACCGGACCATGTGGGAAGGCTTGCCCGACGGCGAGAGCGTGCGTGACGACCTGGAAGACAACAGGCTGTCTACCAGTTGTGGTGCAACTGACCTGCACTACAGCGGTGCAGGCGCGTTCCATCTGCGGAGTTGAGTATCCGCTGTTCCCCGTGGCTCCCCGCACGATCTGGCACGTGTCTGGCACGGGTCAGGGTGCCTATGGGTCACGTTAGTCTCCGATCATGGCTTTGCGACCTGATGAGTTTTACGACCACGCACGTGCGGCCGCGGATGGTGAGCTTCGACTTCCGTTGGCACGGATGACCAGCTGGGACATAAGTCCGTTCGAGCCTGATGGACTTCGCGTCGCGCCGTTGCGCCCGCCCGTTCTGCCCGAGCCAAAACGGCACGGTGAGGACCCGGCGAACTGCGACGTGTGCCGCGCCCGAGACGATGGAATCTGGTTCAACGAACGATGGCGACTGGCCCGGGTCACAGGCGTCGGTGTGCCTCTGGTACTGATGCTGTACTCCCGAGACCACTACGACATGGCGGATCTGTCCGACGAAATGGCCGCCGAACTCGGGGTGCTCACCACTCACATCGTCCGCCATGTGCAGGCACTACCGCATATCTCCCGAGCTCACGTCTACCGGATCGGGGACGGAGCTGCACACCTGCACATCTGGTTCTTCGCCCGGCCCGAGGGCCAGGCTCAGCTTTATGGGTCGTGGATGCCCGTCTGGGACGACCTTCTGCCGGAGTACCCGGCGGACGTAGCCGACGCAGACGCGGGGGCCGTCGCTGACGCGTTGGTCACCTCGTACGGAGGCCGACGCTCGGCTACCGACGAACAGATGCACGTCTGAGGCTTCACGATTTCATTAGCCGGTCAATGACCGAGTCAAGGCGACGGGCGCCGGCCGACACTAGGGACGGCGCCCGTTCGAAGCCAAGACTTTTTGCTCTGTCCTCATCCTTATCAAGTCGATCACGGGAGCTCTGCGGCCTCGCTTGACCCGCGCCAGGCTCCTGCTGCCGAGTTGCTGAGGTTCGGCGTTGACCGACGTGGTTCGCGCTTGTTGGTGTCAGCCGCTGATGTCAGGAGAAGCATCGAGCTTGACGCCCCGCTGTAAGAACGGTCCGGGAGTTCTCCGGTCGTGACGCTGGAGATTCCGAGATGACAACTCGCGACGACAAGACGGCCAAGTGCTACCGGGCATCCGTCACCCTCGCCTCACTCCTCATGTGAGCGTGATCTTTAGCGTCGGTCCTAGCCGACCAGGCGGCGGCGCCAGTCCAGGGGAGTGACGGTGATGGCCCGGCCAGGGTCACGGTCCCACTCGGCGTTCAGGCCAGCGGCTTCGAGGGCAGCCACAACCTCGTCGCCGATGACTGCGGTGGCCTCGGACGAGCTGTCGAAGCCGCCGTAGAGAAGCATCAGTCCATGGCCAGCTGCGGCGGAATCCGTGCACTGGGCGTGGAAGTAGACGAAGCCGCGGGCGTCGGGCCCGCCTTCGCCGCCGATCTCGGACTGTCCGCAGTTGCGGCAGCAGGTGAAGTTCTCGCGGGCGGTGATACCGGCCTTCTGGAGGGCGGTGAAGGCGTGGGTGAGCCGCTCAGGGTCGGTCTCACCCTGCCATGTGGCCTGCTCCGCTACGCGCTCCAGCCACATCTGGTCGGCCAGCGCCTCGGCCTGCTCGCGTGAGACGGGCCGACGGTCCTCGGTGACCAGATACTCCTCAGCGAGCTCGGCCAGTTCGGCGCGGGAGGCGTAGCCGCCAACCAGCACCTCGCGTACGCGTTTCTCCAACTCCCCACGCTCGTCTTCGTCGAGGTCGAGCAGCGGCACCTCGCGGGTGGGGCCCATGTCCAACAGAGACCACGCCAGATCAGCATCCCAACCGTCCTCCTGGCGAGCCCAGCCGGTAAGCGCCGCAATCACGACCTCGGGCCTGTCAGCCATCGCCTGGTAGTGCCGGTCGGCGGCACCGTCGCGGTGCTCCAGGGTGTAGTCACCACCGGCCTCGTGCCAGACCTGGGCGAAAACGTCCGGTAGGTCGGGTATCCGTTGGGCCACCAGGAACCGGTCATCATCCCCGCCCATACGCCGGACCAGCCCGGCCAGCTCCCCGTCGGACACACGAACGTGTCGCTCCCAGTTCTCCGTCTTCACCACGATCTCGAGCATGCGCAGACTCTGACACACCGCGCTGACAGCAGCCCTCACGGGATTCGCAACGCAATTGGACTGTGACGGCTAGACCAGCCCTGATCCTGGTTGGCCTCTGGCCAAGGTTCGACGACAGCTCTTAGCGGCCAGTTACCTTCCTCAACCCACAACTCACCCCGGCTGCCATCCCGTCCGCGTTCGGCCCACACATCGTGGAGCGGGCGTGGTTCAGGGCGTCAAGGTGGAGCGCGCCACTGTACGAACGACCTTGACGCCCTGGGCCGCGTCTGCTCGGCTCTGCCTGGGCGGGGAGCTGACGCTCGGGGCGGTGCTGGTGCGGCTGGAGGAGCGGGAGGGGGAGATCGCCGCGCAGGCCGAGACGACGCGGGAGCAGATCGCGCAGCTGACCGCGCGGCTGGACGAACTCGGCAGGGCCGCCGAGGAGGTCCGGATCACCCGCAAGACATTGCTGAAGCTGCCCGATCCGCAGCCGCCCACGCCGCCGCCCGCGAAGCTGCCGGACCATCCGGCCTACCAGCAGATCATGGCGGTGTTCGCCGCAGCCGAGGCCCCGCTGCGGGCGCGGCAGGTGTGCGAGGCGATGGACCTGGAGATCGCACCCAACACCATCAACAACACCCGCCTGAAGCTCAAGCGGCTCGTCGAACGCGGAATCCTGACCGAGACCGAGCAGGGCTTGTTCACCCCTACACGGCCGTAAGCCGCCCTGCGTCGCCGCGACGTGCCCGCTCACCGACAACGAAGCGACGAATCAGGCATTAATTCCCATACAGCCCTTTCGGCACGCCGCGCGGGGTGTGCTGCGTGACCGTCGTCGTCCTCGCGGCGGGCTCGCCGGACGAGCCACCATGACGGCACCGTCCGGCAAAAGGCCTCTGCTCACGTCGCCGTCACTCGCCGCCAGGGCGGCACCGTAGCCAGGCTCCACAAACCGTCCAGGTGCTGGTTCCAAGTGGCGACAGCGACTCTGGTGGTGTCGGTGTCCTTCGCGGACCAGACATTCAGATCGGCGCGGTGGCCCTTGGGGTCGTAGTACTCAGGGCCTGAGCTGCGCAGGATCAGGCGGGCGAGCACGTCGTAGAGGCCGTGCAGCACCAACTCCCGGTTGAGAATGCAGATCTTGTCTCTCGGTATGCCGGGGTAGAGGCGGAACTCGCTCTCCACCGTCACCCGTCCCAACCTGTTGAGCCGCTCCGCGAGCACGGACAGCGCCTCGTCGAACCCCTGGCACCTCCGTTCCTGGCTTCGCCGTAGTTCAGAGTCGTCCAGCGGCTCACCATTCGGCCCGACC
Organism: Streptomyces olivochromogenes; assembly: GCF_001514115.1. Classification (GTDB taxonomy): domain Bacteria; phylum Actinomycetota; class Actinomycetes; order Streptomycetales; family Streptomycetaceae; genus Streptomyces; species Streptomyces olivochromogenes. The sequence goes on along the minus strand of NZ_KQ948500.1, from coordinate 8,848 downwards.
CTGGACGGCACAGTCATGGGCTGCCCGAAATCCGGCACCAACATTCTGATGCACACGCGCCTGGTCGGTCCGGGATCGTCGAGAAGGTCCTCCAAGCGGCGGTAGAGCGGGCCGACAATCGTCTCCCCGGTGTAGCCGAGAAAGGTGATCTCCACCGTCCGGGCGCGGAAGGCCTCGTCCACGAATCGGCCCAACTCACGCGACCCCACCTGAGATCGCTCGGGCAGCCGAAGCGACGCGGCCAGGTCCTGGACCGCGTCGTACAGCACGTACGCCACGAGGCTGAGGAGTGCGCCGCCGAGGAAGGTCTTGTCCTCCAGGGCGTCTCCAAGCGGTTTGACGAACTGGGCAGTCAGTCCGACGGTGAAGATTCCGAGGAGAAAGAACCGCGTCACCGCAGGCTCGAAACGTGTCAGATACCGCCTCAGACGATGAGCAACGCCGGGCTCGGCCGACCCGTTCCCTGGCACAGACATGCACAACTCCTCCCCGTACCGAGCCGCCCGCGTCGCCTCATGTGCCCGCGGGGCCGGCCCGTCTCATGCCGTCATGGTTTCCAATCCGGCACTGGCCGGGCAAGATGGGGATTCGCTGTCGCGCCGCACGTCGACCGGCGGATCCACCTTGCCGGGTCCGTGGTGTGGGATCACCACACCGGTGCGGGTGCTCGGGGTGGTCACCGTCTCCTCCTCAGCGAACGCCGTGTGGCTGACGCCGGGGGAGCAGGCTCAGCGAGTACGACGACCTCCTGCAGCAACTTGTCCGTATCCGCGACGACATCATCGCCAGCACCCACGAAGCCCGTAGGCTGCGAACCGCTGCCCCGTCCTCGACAGCCTGGCGACGCTGGCTGCTGTCCGCCCATGTCCTTTGTCTGGAGTTGAGGGTGAGAGGTGGGGGTGGGATGGGCGGCGCGGACCCTGCTCGGTCTTGTAGGGCTTGCGCTCGCTCACGACGACCAGCCCAGCACGCCCACGGCCGCCGACCGGCCGGGATATCGTCCTGCCACACGTCCAGATGACGAAAAAACACCTATCCACTCACATACCGCCCTCTGAGATCGAGGCGTTCTGCCTGGCCGGTGACCTGCGCGATGACGACTTCGAGGACCGCTTCATCGACGACATCATCGTCGCCGGCATCGGTGAAGGCACCGACGGCTGGGAATTCGACGGCACCTCCTACGCTGTTGAGCTCAGGTGACCTGCCGCCGAGCATGGAGCCCCCGCCCTGGGGACGCGGCCGGGGGCTTCATGCGGACTGGGATCTACCGGTACCAGTACTTGACGCCTCGGTGGTGCGAGCAGGTGCCGCGGGCGTGGGCGCTGTGGGACCAGGTGCCGTCCTTGCACTTCGCCGTTGTCCCGCGCGGATGCGCGGAGTTGGCCTTGCAGGCGCCCGTGGTGTGCCGGGCACATGTCGCCGCTGCTGCGTCGGTCGCCACCGCGACCGGGGCAACGAGCGCGGCCGCCAGTACGGCTGCCGCAACTGCGCTCGGAATGTGGTCAGCGTCAGAGCTTCGCCCTCCTGTGGATTCGGAGAGGCGATCATGGGCCTGGCTGCCGGGAAGAGACGGCCGGCCGGGTGAGCGGTCACCAGGCTGTGACGGTCGCGGCCCGGTCGTAGCCGCACGTTCGAGTCGTGCGTACGTGTGCGCGACCTGTACGGATGGCGATCAGGTGCTGTACCGCTCGGGCTTCGGCGTCCGGGACATGAGCGCGGCGGCCGCGTCGGGGACGCTGGTGGTGCCGTCGATCACCGCGGCGACGACCTCGGTGATCGGCATCTCCACCCCGTGGACCCGCGACAG
>NZ_KQ948500.1:0-6145 GCF_001514115.1 Streptomyces olivochromogenes | reverse complement strand
TGCGGGCGTTGTCGCCCATGCCCAGACCGGCCGCCAGGCCGACCGCGAGGGCGATGACGTTCTTGATCGCCCCGCCGAGCTCGCAGCCCGCCACGTCCGTGCCCTTGTAGGGGCGGAAGTACGGGGTGTGGCACGCCTTTTGCAGCGCGGCGGCCGCCGTCTCGTCGGGGCAGGCGATCAAGGACGCGGCGGGCTGCCCGGCGGCGATCTCCCGGGCCAGGTTCGGCCCGGACAGCACCGCGATCCGCTCGCACGGGATGCCCGTGACCTGGTGGATCACCTCCGACATCCGCAGCCCGGAGTACGTCTCGACACCCTTCATCGAGCTCACCACGACCGCGTCCGGCTCGATGTGTGGGGCCCAGGCGGCGAGGTTAGCCCGCAGCGCCTGCGCCGGGATCGACAGCACGACATGCCGGGCCCCGGCGAGCGCTTCGACCGGGTCTGCTGTCGCGCGGAGCCGGTCGGGCAAGACGACGTCGGGCAGGTACTGAGCGTTCTGGTGCCGGACGTTGATCTCGGCGACGACCTCAGGCCGTCTGGCGTGGATCGTGACGTCGCTGCCGGCGTCGGCGAACACCTTCGCCATCGTCGTCCCCCACGACCCTGCGGAGAGCACCGCAACCCGCGCCACCCGACACCCCATCCACCTCGCAAGCCCTGACCCCGGTGACCCTATCCGCCACCTGAAGGCCTCCTCAGCGTCACCGCCAAAGCCTCGCGCGTCGCCAACCGGGGCAGGACCAGCTCGGCCTCCCGCGCCGCCTGGTCGTCACCGAGCTCCCGGCGCAGCTCCGCTTCGTAGGGCTGCCACAGCCGGTAGAAGCGCCTCCACAGCGCCGGTTCGTCCGGCCGCTCGTCGATGTACTCCACCGTGAGCCCGGCCGCGCGCGCTCCAACGTTGCCTTATGGCGCTCAGGTTCCGAACGGACGTCGCGGTGGTTCAAGTGCGAGCTGTCTCGGTTTTCCTAAGCTTCGACGGCAGAGGGAACACCCGGGCTGTTCCTGGACGGCTAAACACCAAAGACGAGAAACTCGTGAACCAAAAGAATTCCGGCCATGTGGCCGTCATCGCAGGTACCGGCGCCGACATGGACAGCCCCAACGGGGTGATCGGCCGTGTGCGGATCGGGCGTGCCCAGGCCCGCCGGATCAAGGTGATCGTTTGTCACCGGGTCACCTCGGTGTTCGTCACCACCAGTAGTGCCCAGACCAGTCGGGGCGCGTGGCGGGCCTCTATCCGGACAGGCGTGCTCCACTGGAGCCCGCTCGCTGCTGATCAGCCGGTTCCACGCCTTCTGCGCACCGAGCCCGGACGCGGCTGGGCGACCCATAGGTCTGACGCGAAGACAACCGTCCTCACTTTTAGACCCCTTTAGTACATGAGCATAATCGGCTCCTTGATCGTCGAGGAGCTGATTTTCTGAAATCCGGTGGTCGGACAAGGCTGCCGTGGAAAGCGGAGACATGATGGGCAAGAGTCCTTATGACTATGTCGTGGTGGGAGCGGGGACAGCGGGATGCGTGATTGCCTCCCGGCTTTCGGAACGCCCCGGTGTGAGGGTGTTGCTGCTGGAGGCGGGAGCCCGGGACGCAACCGAGGCGATGGCATCTCCTTGGGGCTTCCTGGGGTTCGACCCGTCATCCCTCTGGCTGGGCGCCTCGACCGTGCAGGCCGGTACAGGCAGGGTCGCTGACGTGCTGCGCGGCAAGGCGCTCGGCGGATCGTCGAGCATCAACGGCCTCTACCACCTGCGGGGGCACCGCTCCGGTTACGACGAATGGCCCGGCCTCGGGGCTCCGGGCTGGGGTTTCGACGATCTGGTGCCCTATTTCCGCCGCAGCGAGAGCGCTCGCAGCCGTGATGCCTCCGTGCGGGGCACGGACGGGCCGGTCGTGGTCGCCCCGGTCCTGGAACCCCATCCCCTGGCCACGGCGGGCGTCGACGCCGCGGTGGAGGCTGGGTTCGCATGCGTCGATGACATCGGCGGCGGGCTGGAGATCGGGTTCGGGTGGAGTGACATGAATCTGCCCGGCGGTGCCCGCCAGAGCGCGGCCGACGCCTACATCCGTCCGTTCCTCGACCGGCCGAATCTGGATGTTGTTACGGACGCGACGGTGCAGCGGCTGCGCACCACCGCGGGCCGCTGCACCGGCGTCGAATACACCATCGGTGGGGAGCACCTGTCCGTCGATGGCGCCGAGGTGGTACTGACCGCGGGGGCCATCGGTTCCGCACACCTCCTGATGCTGTCAGGGATCGGCCCGGCACAACACCTTGAGGAACACGGTATCGACGTCGTCGCCGACCTGCCGGGAGTGGGCTCCCATCTGCAGGACCATCCGATGGCGGGCGTGGTGTACGAGGCCATCCAGCCCGTACCGTTCGTTCCTGCCAACCCGCCGGCCGAAATGATGGGCCTGCTGTACAGCGACCATGCCGCGGCCCGGCCGGACCTTCAGGTCTACGTCGTCGCCGCACCGCTCCCGTCGGCATGGGGCCAGCCGCCGGCCAACGGCTACTCCATTGCTTTCTCCGCGATGGCTCCGCACAGCAGCGGCACCGTGCGCCTGGCGGACGCCAATCCCGGCAGCGCTCCCGTCGTCGACCCCGGCTACCTGAGCGACGACCGTGATCTGGAGGTCATGCGCAAGGGCCTGGCCCTGGCACGCCGCATCGGGGAGGCCGACGCGTTCGCCAACTGGCGCAAGCAGGAAGCGGTGCCGGGCTCCGGGACGAGCGGCGAATCCGTGGACGAGTTCATCCGCAAGGCCACCGGCCCCTACTTCCACTTCACCGGCACCTGCCGCATGGGAACCGACGCCGATGCCGTCGTCGACCCTGCGAACCTTCGCGTGCACGGGATGGCCGGACTGCGGGTCGCCGATGCCTCGGTGATGCCGTCCATTCCCTCGGCCAACACCAACGCGACCGTCTACGCCATCGCCGAACGGGCCGCCGAACTGATCGACTGAGCCTTCGTCAGCGCCCACGGCGCTTCCACAACGCGCTCATCCCCGACGCCTGGACCGCCGGCAGCTGGTCGGAGTCTCGACCAGCTGCCGGCATCCTGCTTGCCGAACTCAAGGCGGCCGGCGAGCTCGACGGGTCCAGGGCCTGTGTGGACGGCTGCCACAGACACACGAAAGCGGGGGAGCTGACGCCGGTCCGTCGTCGGTCGGCCAGCGGAAGGCAGGCAGCGAACACCACCCAATGGTGAGCCACGGGGCGGTGGATCACCTCTCAGCTCGCCGGGAACCGCCGAGTTCCAAAAGACCGAGGGCCCCGCGGGCACCGCCGGCGAGGTCACCCAGATCCGCGCCCTCATTGACAACATCCCGCCCAGGTCACATGCCCAGGCCGCCCACAGCGCCGCCCTGCCTTGCTTGGGACACGAGTTGGCGGCATCCGCTGAACTGCGGTCGTACCTTTGGTCACCCGCTTTCGGCCGACCCGTGGCCCGGCAGGTGCCTGTTCGGCGAGAGCGAGGCTGCTCCGGTCGAGCGGGCGTACTCGGTGGGAGTCTGACCGTAGTGCTTCTTGAAGGTCCGGGTGAAGTGGCTGCTGTCCGCGAACTGCCAGTGTGCGGCGAGTTCCGAGATACTCAGGCGGCCTGACGGCGCGGTGAGGGCGAGCCGGGCCTCTTGCAGTCGCCGGTGGCGGATGTAGACGGCCACCTGTTCTCCCACCGCGGCGAATGCCCGGTGCAGCGTACGGACGGAGACGTTGAGTTCACGCGCAAGCATCGCAGGAGAAAGTTCGGGATCAGCGAGCCGGCGGTCCGCGAGGTCCTTGGCTGCCTGGGTGAGCGCGGGAGCCAGCCGGGGTTCTACGTCGTCGAACCGGCCCTTCGCCACCGCCTTGGCCAGCTCGATCAGGGCGCCGTGGGCGGCTTCCACACCGGCTGGGCCGAGGTCGGCCACAGTTGTGTGGATCATGTCCGTGAGGGCCGTCAGCAGGCGTATCTCGGCCGAGTCCGCCGGCCCGGTGATGACCCGGTTCCCGAGCAGGGGTTTGAGCTCGCCGGGGGGCAGGACTAAGAACTTCGCCGTGAGGTGCGCCGTCGTCTCGAAGGCCGTCAGGCGCCCGACGTGCCGGACGAGGAACTGCCCTGCCGGTACGGTCTGCTCGCCGTAACCGGGCGGCCCGCCCAGAGTCCATGCGCCGCGCTGCACTACGTACATGGCCACCAGATCCTGATCGCCGCCCGGGGCGTCCGCGGTCCGGGTTGCCGACGCGGCGTGAAGATCGGCGATTGCCGCGCCGTGCACCTTGGCCACGTTGCCCTTGACCCGGAAGTCACCGATCGTGTCCGGGCTGAAGGCCGGCAGTTGGAAGACGTCGTCGCCGATCTGCGTCTCCCACCCGCGCCGGAAGGCGTCGAGTCCCCGCGGTGCGGCGTCCGGGGCGGTCGAGTCCACTGCGAGCACCCCGCGCGCGCCGTCGACCTCCGCTCCTGTACTGTGCATGACTTTCTGATCCCCTCACCGTCATTGCTTCAACGCCATCCTGTGGTGCTCGTGTTCCGCAGGACGTCGCCATGGCTCATGTGGGCACTGTGCCAATCTTCCTACAGACGGCCCGCATGGCAGCGGTCGAGGGGCAGAGCTGATGCGTTCTGATTCGGCGAGATGAGCTGATCGCCTGCGTACGCGCCGCCGTGGTCGGTTCGCCCAGATCGGCAACGAGAGACGCGACCCCTGATGATCAGGCTTCTCGAAGCCTTTGATCACGAACAGGGGTTGCGTTCGCGTGCCATCCTCCCCAATCGGTGTCCTGCAACGCCACTGCGCGGACACCGATTCCACCTGCCCGGAACCGTCACAGCTCACCTGCCTGGCGGACGTGTTGGGCCGGATACCCGATCCCCGCCAGGGCCGGGGCCGCCGCTACCGCCTGGGCTCCCTGCTCGCGCTGTGCATGGTCGCGGTCCTCGGCGGAGCCATGTCCCTGGCGGCCATCGCGCGCTTCGCCACCGATACCGACTCCAACCTGCGCGGACAACTCGAACTGACCTCCAGCACGCCGAACGCCTCCACGCTGGGACGACTTCTGGCCCGCTTGGACGGCGACGCCCTGGACGACGCCGTGGGCGCCTGGCTCGCCCGGTACGCCGCCACCGGTCGACGAACCCGGTGACACCCTGATCGGTCTGGCCGTCGACGGCAAGGCCGTGCGAGGATCCCGCACCGGCGGCGCAGCCGTCCACCTGCTCGCCGCCGCACTCCACGCCTGCCAGACCGTGATCGCCCAGCGCCAGATCGCCGCGAACGCGGGGGACTCGCGGTCCAACGCCGACATCAACACCATCGGGAGACCGGCAACTGCCCGCCGGTCCAGCATCAGCGAGCCGCGCCGCCCCAGGGCACGTCCAGGACCTGTCCGGCCGATCGCACACACGCGGGGTGTGGCACGCACAGCTGCGACTTGTCGTCGGCCACCCGCCTGGACGCGGCGGGACTGTCACACCTCCCTGCCATGCTGTGACCCATGACAGCAGCCAAGGATTCGCCCGCTTCCGCCACCCCAACGGCCACCATGGATGCCCTGTTATGGCGGTGGGTGGATCACGTCAATCGGAACGGTGAGAAGGGAATGACGAGGCCGGAATGGTTCGCGTGCGTCGGAGAGTTGGAACTCGCGGAGTACGTCACTTGGTACGGGATGGCGACCACCGGTCGATGGGGTCACGGCGGCCTGCTCTCCGGCCCCAGCAAGGCTCCGGTGTACGCGGGCTTCTACTGGTCTCAGGTGGGCGACGAACCGGCGGTGGCCCGGGTCAGCATGGTCGTCCTGCCGCTGGCGGATCCCGCCCGGATCGTCGCGGCCGACTGGAACGACGGATACAACGGCTACGAACCGGCGGCGCTGGACGGATACGCCGTCCTGTGCGGCGATCCGTTCGATCCGCTGCACGTCGACGGCCGCGATGCCGAGGCCGATCTCCGCGAGGTCAAGCGGATCATCGCGGCCGGCGACGGCCAGGGCCGCCGGGTCAACCACGCCGAGATCGTCACCGATCCGGACCGCGGTGGCAACGCCCTGTTCTTCCCGGTCAATGAGGAGGAACGAGACGGCTACGAGGCACTGGAGGAGGACGGAACGGTCGTCTGCCTCGCCTTCATCGCCTACGACTTCCCCTGC
>NZ_KQ948499.1 GCF_001514115.1 Streptomyces olivochromogenes | reverse complement strand
TTGGCACGCGCTCAACGTGCACTGTCACAGGACAGCCCGCCGTGGCTCGTTGGACCGCGTGTAACGACCGCTGAGATGACCGACGTCCTCGAGTGGGACGCCCGCACGCTCCTCGAGGAGTACGACGGCGGGGGGTCCCCGAGTACGAGGAGTTGCAGGCAGTGGCATAGGCAGAACCCTCAACACCGCTGTCCGAGAAGCGCAGGGCCCCTCGTGGCTGGGTGCCATGGCCTGGGAGTAGCCGGCTTCGAGACTGCCTGGTCTGAATCGCCGTACGGCACCCGCCGGCGTTTAAGGGGGCGGGTGCCGTACGCGTGCGGACCGTGGGTGGGGGCCTATCCGGTCATGGTGGGGGTGTAGGGGGTGAGGGCTGGGGCGAGTTGTGTTCCGGGGGTGAGGCCGAGGGCGGTGAGGGCGTCGGGCAGCCCGCGTCCGGTGCGGGCGGCTTCTGCTGTTCCGGGGGCGGCGAGGGGGCGGCAGCTGGTAGTCATGATGTCGAACAGGTGTTGCACTCGGCCGGGGCCGCGGGGCAGTAGCTGGCCGTGGAAGACCTCGTGGTGGGCGAGGACGAGGGCGGCCAGGCCGGCGATGTGGGCCGAGGCCGCTGCGGTGCCGTCGGCGGCGCTGTAACCGCCCTCGGGGGCGCAGGACAGGACCGCGACGCCGGGGGCGGCCGCGTCGATGCCGGGGCCGTGACTGCTGAACGGGGCGGCGAAGAGTCCTTCCGGTGTCAGCTGAGCTCCGGTGTGGGTGGCGTGGGAGGTGTTGGGTGGACAGGTGCCGTAGGCGCCCAGGGCGCCTACGGCGAACACGGTAGGCAGGCAGGCGGGGAAGGCAACCGGCCCGCCGGTGTCGCCCGTGGGGGCGATGCAGGCGATACCCGCCGTGGTGGCATCCGCGAGTTTGCGGGAAACCAGCGCCGACGGATACGGGGACGCGACCGCGATGTGGGCGATGTCCACCTCGTGTTCGATGCAGTGATCGAGAGCGGCGATCAGGTCACTGAAGTGGCCGTCGGGCAGCACCTGGCAGACGTCGAGCTCGGCGTCGACCGCGATGCCGACGACACCCCTGCCGGTGTCCGCGCTGGCGATGATCCCGGCCGTGTGGGTACCGCTGCCGACCGGGTCGTGCGCCCAGCCTTCCTTGGTGCGGTGTACGAGGTCGGTGCCGGAGCGGACCCGCTGCTTCAGGTCGGGGTGGTCGGCGCTCACCCCCGTACCGATGACCGCGATCTTGATGCCGAAGCCGCGGAAGGTAGGAGGCAGCCGGTCCAGCCGCATGGCCTGCTGGCCCCAGCCGTAACTCTGGCGTTCGTCCAGGTCCGGGTACACGGTGGCGAGCGGGGTGAGAGTGACGACATTCTCCCGTGCCGCGGACAGATCGGGGCGGTTGATCCAGCGGTCGGTGTAGCCGGCCCGGGGGCGGACGTACAGGGACTGGACCGACTGCTCGGTGTCGGTGGCCAGGGTGATGGTGACCGTTCCGTCGGCGGCGGTGATGCCCTGGCCCGGCCATGACGCCCCGATCAGGAACACCCCGGCGCCGGCAAGGGGTTCGCCGTCCGGGCCGCACACACGCACCGCGATCTCCACCGGCTCTTCCAGCGGCATGACCAGCCCCGGATCGGGCAGCGGCAGCATCCCCGGGGTCAACATGGTGGCGGGTCCCGCGCCTGCCAGTGGCAGGTCGGGTTCGATGTGCACGTGCAGGGTCCGCATCGCCGGCAGCTGCATCTCGGCAGCCTCGACGACCACGATCTCGGGACAGGACGGCTGCACGCCGGCCGACTGCAGTTTCTCGGACGGCTCCAGGCGGCGGATCACGGTGACGTCGGGCATGCTCTCGAGCCGGTCGCACACCGCGTCCATGCCAAGTTCGGCAATTCCCGGTGCAAGCAGTTGCTGCGGCAGCGGGGTCACCATGTACCGCTGCCGGCGCTGGTGCACCCCGACCGGTGACAGTGCGCCCTTCTTGCGTGGCGCCGTTCCTTTGTCCCCGGGTACCGGCCCGCCGCCGGCTCTCGCGCCCTCGGGATCGCTCTGGCGGCTGTTCCGGGGCTTGTTCCCGGGCCTGTCCTTGACCATCATCACGCCTGCCTTCACCACGCCTGTACCGGTCACTTCCACAATGACGCGGTGTGCCCGGGAACAACTCCTGGACACACCGCCTCGCGCACCGCCAGGGCGTCAGCCGATGCCGAAGGGCAGACCCATCTGGCCGAAGCCGGAGCCGGGCTGCTGCTGGCCGAACTGCTGCGGGCCGTACCCGCCGCCCCACTGCTGCTGACCCTGCTGACCCTGCTGACCCTGCTGACCCTGCTGACCCTGCTGGCTGTGCTGGACCAGGGCCAGGATCGCGGCCGGCAGTGCCTGCTGCACGGACTGCTCTACCGCGCTGCGCACGCCCTGGATCAGCGTGGTGTGCAGCGCGACGGCCAGGTAGGGGTGTGCCTGGTGGGCCAGGCCCTGCTGCTGCAGCTGCTGCTGGACCTGCTGGATCTGCTGCAGCGTTTGCTGCATCCGCTGCGCGATCTGCTGGCTCGCCTGCTGGCAGGCCTGCTGCATCGTCTGCTGGACCACCTGCGCGAACTGCTGCGGACCGCCGAACTGCTGGCCGCCGGTCTGCTGGCCGAACTGCTGCAGCGGCTGGGCACCGGTCATCACCGACATGAAAGCTCCATTTCAACGCCAAGGGAAAGCCGACATGAGAGACCATGTTGGCTTTTTCGGATTATTCCGACGGGCCGACGCTAAGGTGCCCTTCTCATGACCGCAATCGGGCGAGCCGTCTTGGAAGAGGAGTCCTCCCGATCGGCCCCGGCGACGGTGAGCCGCCGATAGGGGCGGCAGGCCCCCGCAGCCCGCTGACCGACACGCCCGACAGCATCACCGACCGTCACACTGCAAATGCGTAGATTGGGCCCGAGGCCGTACCGCGCTGTGAGGACGTGGCAGGGCACGCCCCCGGCTGACCTTTAGCGCCCAAGGTCGTCGAGGCGGATGGGATATGGGGTAATTGGCAGCCCGACGGTTTCTGGTTCCGTTAGTTCAGGTTCGAGTCCTGGTATCCCAGCCAACGCAGATGCCGCCCATCACGGCAGACATCGAGCCAAACGAGGCTGCTGCGGTTGCCCGGCCAGGTGGTGTCCCGCCGAGTGAGAGGGCGGTATGCGAGTTAGTAGGTGATTTGTCGTCACCTGATTGTGTGGGGCTGCGGCAGTCCAGCCGGTCGGCGGGCTCGGGCGTGCTGGGCTGACCACCGTGAGCGAGCGCAAGCCCTACAAGACCGACCTGTCCGACGAGCAGTGGGCGCTGGTTGAACCGGTGATCGCCGCGTGGAAGGCCGCGCATCGCTCGGTCAGCGGCCATCAGGGCCGGTACGAGATGCGGGAAATCGTCAACGCGCTCCTCTACCAGGGCCGCACCGGCTGCCAGTGGGACCTGCTTCCGCACGATCTGCCGCCGCGCGGCGCGGTGATGTACTACTTCACCAAGTGGCGCGACGACGGCACCGACCGGACCATCCACGACCTGCTGCGCTGGCAGGTGCGGGAGAAAGCCCGGCGGAAGGCGGACCCGAGCCTGGTGGTGCTCGACACCCAGAGCGTGCACGCGGCGGCCGGGGTACCCGCGGAGTCGACGGGGTGTGATGCGGCAAAAAAAGTACCGGGCCGCAAGCGCGGCCTGGCCGTTGACGTGTTGGGCCTGGTGATCGCGGTGGTGGTGCTCGCCGCGTCCGTGCACGACAACACTGTCGGCATCGCGCTGCTGGACAAGGTCGCCGCCGACACCGACACCGTTCAGAAGGCGCTGGTCGACTAGGGCTTCAAGAACGCCGTCGTCGCGCACGGCCAGACGGTGGGCATCGAGGTGGAGGTCGTCGAGCGCAACCCGGGCCAGGCCGGGTTCGTGCCGATCCCCAAGCGGTGGATCGTGGAGCGCGCCTACGGGATCTTGATGCTGCACCGCAGGCTGGTGCGCGACTACGAGCACCTGCCGCGCAGTTCGGAGTCGCGGGTGTACTGGGCGATGACCGCGGTGATACTGCGCCGGCTGACCGGGGCCACCGCTGCGGCCTGGCGCGCATGACCGGCGGAGAGCTGACCCTCGGGGCGGTGCTGGTGCGGTTGGAGGAGCGGGAACGGGAGATCACTGCGCAAGCCGACGCGACGAGGGAGCAGATCGCGCAGCTGACCGCACGGCTGGACGAGCTCGGCCGGGCCGCCGAGGAGGTCCGGATCACCCGCAAGACGCTGCTGGAGCTGCCCGATCCGCAGCCGCCCGCGGCGCCGGCCCCGGAACTGCCGGACCATCCGGCCTACCAGCAGATCATGGCGGTGTTCGCCACGGCCGACGCGCCGCTACGGGCGCGGCAGGTGTGCGAGGCGATGGACATGGAGATCGCACCCAACAACATCAACAACACCAGCCTGAAACTCAAGCGGCTCGCCGAGCGCGGAATCCTGGTCGAGACCGAGCAAGCTTGTTCACCCAACCGCGGCCGTAGCCGCCCGGCGACGCCGCAGCCAGCGCACTTGCCCCTCCCCACTGACCGGCCGGCTCGTCGACCGGTACGGCCGTACGCCGATAGCCGCAGCCTCCGGCCTCACCCTCCTCGTCGCCGGAATCACCGCCGCCGCGGCGCCTGCCGCGGCTGGGCTGAAACCTGGGCCTCGTCTCCGGCACCGCGATGATCACCGATGCCGTGCCGCTGGCCACCCGCGCCAAGACCCAGGGCATGGTCGACGTCTCCATCGCCATCGCCGGCGCCACCGGGGGCTTCAGCTCCGACCTCGTCGTCTCCGCCTCCGGCTGCCCCGTCCTCGCCCTCACCGGCGGCATCCTCGCTCTCGCCGTCCTCCCCGCGATCGCCACCAGTGCGAGCAGCCGGTGACCCGGCCTGCCCCGTCGGGGGAAGCCGGCCGCCCTCACCGTCGACGGCACCGGGCACCGGGCACCGGCGTCCACGTCTTCGCCAGAACCTCATCCGCCCGATGCTGAACTCGGCAGAGACCGCCAACCCGTCCTCTGCGGCCTCCAGCCAATGGAGGCGGTGCGGTGGATCAGCTGCGGTGCCACGCCGGTGCGGTCACTTCCAGTCGCTGTTCGATGGCGCCGTCGCTGTTGGCTCCGTTTCTTGGGCGGCCGCTTGCTTGTGCTCGATGAGGGCCGTGGTACCGGCTACCACCGCAGAAAGAGCCACGGCGGCGGACAGCATGGCCGAGGTACGGCTGACGTCGCGCCGCAGGCCCGCAGCCAGGAAAGCGGCGGCATCGACCGAGTCCATGACGATGTTCACCGCAAGAAACTGCTGCTGCTGGGGCCGGGTGAAACTGTCCATCCGTTGCAGTCCAAGCCCGAGAGCAGCGTTGCGGATCGCGAACATCCGCGAATAAGGGATCGCGGGGGTACCGCTGGCCGTGAGCTGGAAAACCCGCGCGGCCAGCCGCGGGGTGAACAAGTGGGTGGCCGCGACGATGAAGCGCCCGGTCGTCAGCGCTCTGCGGGAAGGAACCAGGTGGAGGGGGAATTTGGACATGGAGAATCCTTTCAATCCGGAACGGGCCGGTCAGTTGTTCAGGAGGTGGCGGGTCAGGAATTCGACCTGGTCCGCAACGACGGTGTCGAACGCCGGCAGGCCGCTCATCCTGGGACGCTTCAGCGCGAGTCGGGGCGGGCGAGGCCCGAAGCGGCGTTGAGGCTGTCGATGGCGGTTCGGGCCTCGGACACCGCGGCGGCGATCGCGGCGGCGGCCTGCCCGGCTTGTTCGGGTGTGGGGGAAGGATTTCTATGGGGTTCAGAGCTCGGCGACGACGCGTCGTAGTGTGCCCGGCGCGATGCGCAGCATGGCGGGCATGGCTTTCGTCTGACCGGGGAATGCCATGTTCCGCCTCCGCCGAAGAGCTTTCATCGTGACCGCCGCCACCTGTGCGGGAGTCAGTTTCTTCCCCGTGGCTTCGGCGTTCATGGGCGTGTCCGTGGACGGTGGGAGGACCTCGAGGACATGGGTGCCTTTCGGGGCGAGTTGACGGCGCAAGCCGTCCGCGAAGCCGTGCAGGCCGGCCTTCACCGCGCCGTGGGTAGGCGCGCGAGTGGGCGAGACCAGAGCGAACCCCGAGGTGATGAATACGATCGCGTCGGGCGATGGCCATCCCTCGAGCACTTCACCCGTCAAGTGGATGGGGGCGGTGAGGTTCAACGCCACCTCGTCATCGAGAGTCGCATTGGGGTTCTTGCCGGCGGCATAGTCTCGTTCCTCGAACGTGCCGGCGTTGTTGACCAACACGTCCAAACGCCCGAAGCGATCAGCGACTGCTTGCAGCAACGCTGCCCGGTCAGCTGCGTTCGTCACATCGGCCCGCACGGCCAGCGCCTGCGGGTGTGCCTGCGCGAATCGGTCAAGCGCAGCCTGCGAACGCCCGCAAACGACGACAGACGCCCCGAGCTCCACGAAGGATTGCGCGAGGCTCAAGCCGATGCCTGAGGTTCCGCCCGTGATGAGCACGTTCTGTGACATAACGGTGCCTCTCCGTATACCGTACTGATTGGTACGAAACACGTTAGCACATCCGTACCGATCGGTATCGAAGGGGTAGGATGAAGAAATGTTCTCGACGACACCGGTCCCTCGTGGCAGGCCTCGCGCGTTCGACATCGACGAGGCACTCGATCGTGCAGTCCTGGTGTTCTGGTCAAAGGGTTTCGAGGGCGCCAGCCTTGACGACCTCACCGAAGCGATGGGTATCAGCCGCCCCAGCCTGTACAGGGCGTTCGGCAGCAAAGAAGACCTCTTCTACAAGGCGCTGGAGCGGTACACCGAGGGCTTGACCTCCTACTTCGCTCGAGCTCTGGCAGAGCCCACAAGCGGAGCAGTGGCTACTGCTGTGCTCCACGGAACGGTCGAGGCGGCAACCACGCCGGGACTCCCCGCGGGCTGTCTTGGCGTGCTGGGTGCGTTGGCTACGGGGGATGAGAGCCGCCCGGTCCGAGACGCACTCATCGCATGGCGTGAGGAGGGGATAGCCCACTTGACGCGCCGGTTTCAACAGGCGGTGGACGCCGGTGACCTTCCGCCTTCCACAGATCCTCATCTTCTTGCGCTCTACCTGAGAACAGTCGCCAATGGGATTGCCGTCCAGGCCGCAAGTGGTAGTTCCCGCCCTGAGCTGCTGCAAGTCGCGAACCTCGCGTTGGGCAGCTGGCCAAAGCTGTAGTCAGCCAGTTGGCCCGGGATCTGCGCACGTACTTCGACTTTCTGTGGTTCGCGCGAGGCCGGCGTTGACTGGCGCGACGCGTCCATGGATGACCGGGCGGCGTACGAGTGGTGGCGTCGTCGCGACGAGCGTGGACCTCGTCTGTAAGACACGAGCTGGGACCGGGAGGTGTCCACGGTCAACGGGCTCACGGAACCGCCGCGACGGGTGGAGGAGCTGCGGGTGCGTCACCTGGAGCGGTACCTGATGTCGACGCGGCAGACGTGCGGGGAGAAGTCAGCCCGCCGGAACCTGTACGAGGAGGCCATCCGCCGGCCGGCCCTCGAAAGCGACGCCCTGCGCAGCGGCGCCGCCGTTCTTCCACTGCCTACCGCAGCACGCCCGCGCCGTCCTGAATCCGGCACCGCCCCCGGAGGCGTCTGGCGTGCGAAGGGACGCTGGGCGTGGCGCGCAGCCAACTACCGATGATCAACTGTTCATCAAGCCGTGCGTGCCGGCGGCATCCCGGCTCCCGCCCTTGTCGCGTCGGTGCCCCAGCTGGCCAGCAGTCGTAGTGCCTCCGCCGACGGGGAACCGGGTTCGGCGTAGTACGTCGCCTCCGTGTAAGCGGGTACGTCGGGGCCGGTGGCGTATCGCCTTGCTGGGGCACCGGTTACTGCCGCTCGGCGCACGAGGTGTTGTTCGACGTGATCGAAGCCGACCGCAAGCTGGACACCTGGCTGCGGTGGGTCCGGTTCGTCGCGGCCACGGAGGGGCGCCCCGGAGGGTCAGGCGCACTCGGCGTTCACGTAAGGCTCCACGCGGCCGACGCTCTCCTTGAGGACGAGGTCGAGCAGTCCGGGGAACCGCTGGTCCAGATCTTCCTTGCGCAGAGTGTTGAAACGGCGGGTGCCGACATCGTGCTGCCGGATGAGACCGGCCTCGCGCAGGACGCGGAAGTGGCGGGTGAGAACGGACGCGGTGACGTCCTGCGTGAAGCCGCTGCAGGCCAGGCCAGGGGAGACGGAGAGGGTGACGACGATGGTGAGCCGGGTCTCGTCGGTCAGCGCGCTCATGATCTTGAAGAGGTCGAGGTCGTCCGTGTCGGGGTGGACGAGGGGGGATGAGGTGCGGCTGGCCATGAGGAAAGAATAACCCTCACCTCATGTTCGCGTCTACGCGTACATGGGTTACGGTGAAGGCACGGATTGACCCTTCATCCGTCATCCACCGGGTTGCCCATCACCGGTACTACGGCATGCCACGAACGTCTTTGACGGCGCGGCCTGCATCAAGAACGGAGCACACCCCATGACCACAACACAGGCGACCGAGTCGAGGACGCACCGGACGGAAACGGCCGCGGAGGCGGTCGGCCGCCTTCGTGCGACGTTCAACACCGGCGTCACCCGCGGCCTGGACTGGCGCGTCAGCCAGCTGCAGCGGCTGCGGGCACTGCTGGTCGAGAACGAGCAGGAACTGATCGAAGCCCTCTGGGCGGATCTGAGGAAGAACGCCGCCGAGGCCAAGACGCAGGAGATCGACTTCACCGTCGCCGACATCGACGAGGCACTGGCGAACCTCGAAAACTGGCTTCAGCCCCGCCCGGTGGAGGTTCCCGCCCACTTCGGTCCCACGACCACGGCCTACACCACGTACGACCCGCTCGGGGTCGTCCTGGTGATCGCTCCGTGGAACTTCCCGCTGCACCTTCTCATCGACCCCATCATCGGCGCGCTGGCCGCCGGGAACACCGTGGTGGCCAAGCCGAGCGAGATGTCGGTGCACACCTCGGCGGTCGCTTCACGACTCCTGCGTGAGTACTTCGATGCCGATGTGCTCACCGTGGTCGAGGGAGGCGCCGAGGAGACCACGGCCCTCCTGGCACAGCGCTTCGACCACATCTTCTACACCGGCAATGGCACGGTCGGCCGGATCGTCATGGCCGCGGCCGCCAAGAACCTCACCCCCGTCACGCTCGAACTCGGGGGCAAGTCGCCGGTCTTCGTGGCGCCCGACGCCGATGTGGAGGAGACCGCGAAGCGGCTGGTGGGCGCCAAGTTCGGCAACGCGGGGCAGCAGTGCATAGCCCCCGACTATGTTCTGGCCGATCCTGCGACCGCGGCCGCACTGGTTCCCGCCCTGCGTGCGGCGGTCGAAGCTCAGTTCGGCACCAGCCCGCAGACCGCGGCCGACTTCGGCCGGATCATCAACGAGCGGCATTTCGACCGGCTCACGCGGCTGCTGGATTCCGGCCGGGCGGCGGTGGGAGGCCGGCACGACCGCGACGACCTGTTCATCGCACCGACCGTGCTCACCGATGTCGACCCCGCATCGCCGGTCATGCAGGAGGAGATCTTCGGTCCGATCCTCGCCGTCGTCGAAGTCGAAGACCTCGATGCCGCCATCGCCTTCATCAACGAACGCGACAAGCCCCTGGCGCTCTACGCCTTCACCACGTCCGAGGCCACCAAGTCGCGCCTGGTGAACGAGACGTCCTCCGGCGGCGTCGCCTGGGGCCAGCCGGTGATGCAGCTGCTCATGACCGGCCTGCCGTTCGGTGGCGTCGGCGAAAGCGGCATGGGCCGGTACCACGGCCGGTATTCCCTCGAGACGTTCAGCCACCTCAAGGCCGTCGCGGACGTCCCGCTCAACTAGCCTCGCGCTTTCGTGAAGCAGGCTGTCCGATGGGCGATCGGCCGGCGGACGTGCCTCAGGCCGGTGAGAATGAGGATCGCTGAGATCGCTGTTCCCACCCCCGCCGCAATCGCGTTCCAGGCGAAGCCGTGTATCGGTCCTCATCGCGGGGGCGCGTCAAGGGAGTCGGCCGCGGCGCGCGCTGCAGACACCGATCCGTACCGACTCCGGCGGCGGCACCCAAGACTTCGTCACCTGGCCGGCCGCTGATCGTGCGCAAGGAGCGAACGCCCGTACCCCGGCGGGCAGTTGCACTTGACCGGCGTCGACACCGACGCCGACGGCATGCGGCTCTCACCGCGTTCGCCGCCAACACCACCCACACCCCGATCGCGGTCCTGGAACCGCGTCACCGCCGGCGGGCCCGCGCCTGCCCGAGGGCCGCATCCGCGCCTGCCCCGGGACAGCCTGGACCCCCTGCGCCGCAGACATTCATCCCCTCTCCCTCCGTATCACAGAAGGAAAACCCATGCCTGTCAACACTTCAGAAGCTTCGCCCGTTCCGTCGCTTTTCTCCCCCGTCGCACTCGGGAAGATCGAGCTCACCAACCGCATCGTCATGGCACCGCTGACCCGGGTCCGCGCCGGCTCCTCCGGCATCCCCGGGGACCTCATGGTCGAGTACTACCGGCAGCGGGCGAGCGTCGGAATGATCATCACCGAGGGCACCTACCCCGACCACGCGTCGCAGGGGTATGTCGGTGAGCCGGGCATCGCCACCGACGAGCAGGCGGCCGGCTGGCAGCGGGTGTTCGAGGCGGTGCACGCCGAGGGCGGCCGCATCGTCCTGCAGATCATGCACGCCGGCCGCGGCACCCACCCCGACATCAACGGCGGCCGCCGCATCCTCGCCCCCAGCGCGATCGCCATCGACAATAAGACGTTCACCGAGAAGGGCGAACAGCCCTACCCTGTACCGGAAGCGATGACCACCGCAGAGATCCGGGCAGCCCTGGAGGACTTCGTCACCGCGGCCCGCCGGGCCGTCGAGGCGGGAGCGGACGGCGTGGAAATCCACGGCGCCAACGGCTACCTGCTCCACCAGTTCCTCTCCCCGGCGGCCAACCAGCGCACCGATGGATACGGCGGCTCGCCGAACAACCGCGCCCGCTTCGTCGTCGAGGTCGTCACGGCCATCGCCCAGGCCGTCGGTGCCGATCGGGTCGGCCTGCGGATCTCGCCGGAGGGCGACCTCGGGGACGTCTTCGAGACCGACCGGGACGACGTCCTGGCCACCTACGGCACCCTGCTCGACCAACTGCGCCCGCTGGGCCTGGCCTACCTCTCCGTACTGCACACCGAGCCGGGCGGCGACCTTGTACAGGAGCTGCGGCGGCGCTTCGACGGCAAGCTGATCGTCAACAACGGCCCCCTCGGGGGGCAGACCACCCGCGAGCAGGCGCTCCAGCAGATCGAGGCCGGCCACGCCGACGCCGTGGTCGTGGGCCGGGCCCTCATCGCCAACCCCGACCTGGTCGAGCGCTGGCAGGCTGGCCACCCGGAGAACGAGCCGCGGCCGGAACTGTTCTACGGGCCGGGCGCCGAGGGCTACACCGACTACCCCTTCCTCGAAGCGGCTTGAGGCCCACGGTCACGCCTGTCCATGCGGCAGCCCCACTCACCCATGGACAGGCGCCCGACCGGCGACACTGTGCCCGCCCCTGTGAGCCCGCGGTCACACCGGCGATCACGCCCCGCTGCGGGCACGGCAGGTCTGCGAGGCGATGGACATGGAGATCGCGCCCAACAACATGAACAACACCCGCCTGAAACTCAAGCGGCTGACCGAGCGCGGCATCCTGGTCGAGACCGAGCAGGGATTGTTCGCCCAGTCGCGGCCATAGCCGCCCGGCGGCCCTCCGGGCAGCCTGCCTACCCCAGCCGACAGGGCAATACAGACATCAAGTCACGTACCGCCCTCTGAACACTTCGCGGGACACCATCTCGGCCATGACGGCGAGGCATGCCCGACTCAGCCGTGCTCGACCGCGAATACCGTCGGCACTGAGTGCCAGCAGGTGATACGGCGGTGCGGCGGGCATGAGGCGACGGCCTTTGCCGCGTACTTTGATCATGGTCTCGTCGTGTTCCTCGAAGCCCGCTGCTGTTGCTGACCGGGATGGAAACGACTGGGCGAGTGGCCGGAGCTGGCTGCCGGGCGCAGGCTGGGAGTGTGCTTGTTGCGCTGGCGCCGATGTTCGCGGTGATCGGTCCGGCTCCGGGGCTGGAGAGTGAGGCGGAGTACGCGTACGAGACGCTCTGGAACGGGGTACGGGTCATCGCCCACCTGCCCGGCAACGGGAGCATGCGGCTGCTGTCCCAGACCGGGGTGGACGTCACCGACCAGTACCCTGAACTGAAGGCGCTGCCTGTTCTGCTGCCCGGGCCCCAGGCTGTGCTCGACGGGGAGATCATCACCCTGGACGGTGAGGGCCGGCCGTCGGTGGAACGCCTGCAGCAGCGCATGAGCTTGCATCATCCTCAGGTGATCGGCCACGCCGTCGAGGATCTACTTGTCCAGCTGATGCTGTACGACATCCTTTACCTCGGCGAGCCGACCGTGCAGTTGCCGTACACCTCCCGCCGCGACCTCCTCGACGACCTCGCCCTGGCCAGTCCCTGTATCAGTGTGCCCGCGGCCTGGCCCGCACCTGCCGAGCAGGCCCTTGAGCAGACCCGTCTCGAGGGATACGACGGCGTCGTCGCCAAGCGCCTCACCAGTCCATACTTGCCTGGACGTCGTACCCGCGACTGGATCAAAATCAAGCACCTGGTGCGAAATCGACCCGCCACATGACCGGTCCCGGCTCCCGCTGGGCCGTGTCCGACAACTGCCGTCCGGCCACAGTCCGGGGGCTCTGAGGGTGGCGGGCCGCTTCGGTGTCGCAGGCTTCCCTACACCACGGTGTCGACCATCCGCACCGTGAACTGTGGATTCGAGGTTCAGAAACCCGGGAGCGTTGACCGCTAGGTGTCTCGCTGTCCGTGATCGTGGCTGTCGACCTGCTCCGTGGGCTTGTCATCTCGAGGGGGCGGTGGTGGTGAGGGGAACAGGAGGTCTTCGAAGAGGTCCAGCGCCAGCATCAGGAGCAGGAGCATTACCGGCACGAGCAGAGCCAGCACGACCACGATGCCTCCCGACGAAGCGGTGATCACGGGAACGGCGCGACGGCAGAAAGTCCAGGCTCAGTGTGGGCTGAACGGGTGAGGGCCGCATGCCCGAGGCGAGGGCGTGTAAGCCGTACGGGTGACATTGGTCCGGCGCCGGCCTGCTCGCGCAGGTACTGCCACAACGGCGCAGCACGCCCTGAGGGCGTGAGGGCACCAAGCCGCAGCAGACCCCGGACGGGTGGCCGTCCGGGGCCCTGAGGCACCGCTGGGGCTGTTAGCTCATGAGATGGCACAAGCAAGCGCGAACACAGCGGGGAGAGGCGGCCTGCCGTCGTCTACCCCGCCTGGAGCGGGTGGGAGGGATCCGGCACCGTGTCGTCCGTGCGGGCGGCGCTGAGGGTTCGTCGCGGGCTCGGCGGCGTTGCGGGGTGGGATCCGAGGACTCCGCGGGTTCGCAGCTCGCCGAGGTCTGGCAGGTGGATGCCGGGCAGTGCGTCGAGGAGGTTGGCCTGGGCGGCGCGGATGTTCTGCGCGGGTGCCTCGGGGCCGGTACCAAGGGTGCGGCGGGTGGTCACGGTGATCATCGTAAGGGGGCTCTTGGCCGGAGCGTAGCGGGAAGCCTGGCGCCGTACGGTGGGCACGGCGCCGGGCTCACTTGGGCAACGGGCCGTCCGGCTGGTGGTTATGGCCCCTTCCACCCCGCCGGGGATCGGCAGGGACGGGTCCGGCCGGGGTGATTGACGCTCCGGGTTCCTCCCCGTACGCGGCGATCCACTCGCGGTGGGGCTGTCGAGGATCTTGGGAAGCGGGGTTCCGAGTGTGATCGTTACTTAGCATAGTTATTCGGATACTTTGCGTCATGATTGGTCGTGAGTGTCACGGCCCCCAGGCACGGAGCTGCCCTCATGCGACGTATCACCACCCGGATCGGCACCCTCGCGGCCACCTGCTCGCTCTGACCATGGGGCAGAGCGGACAGGCCGGAGCCGCCGGCGACGCCGCGTACTTCAACATGCGGGACATCACCGGCCACAACTTCGTCATCGAGATCACCAGGCCGGAAGTCATCAAGGAAGCCCGCGACATCGTCAAGAGCGGGGAACACAAGATCGTCATCGGCCGGATCATCAAACGCCCGGCCTTCTACAACCCCCAGTGGGACTTCCACTACAATCCGGACACCATCAGCTTCGCCGACGCGGCCATCGAGGTCTGCGACGCCACCATCCCCTACGTCGAGGACCACCTGGACGAAGCCGGCGGCCCCTTCCTCCCCGGCCTCTACTGGTGCCCCTGGACCGGCCGCCTCACCGAAGAACTCACCCCCCGCTAACCCTGCTCTATGCCTTCCAGCTTCGAACGGTGATGGGGGGCTTGATCCGATGCTCAACCGCCAGGCGGCCGGCTCCCTTGGCCGGGGGACTTCCTGACGAACTGGCCACCCCGACCCCGGTGTTGGCGGGCAATCGAGTGGCCCCTCCTGTATGGCGCCGATCTGCGGACGGACGCCACACAAGAGGGTCGCCCGTCCGCAGATCGGCGCGGGGCTGCCTGGGGAATCAAGCCGAGCAACTATGAGACCGCCCCGAGCAGGAGATGGGAGATCCAGATATCCCCATCAGCCATGCGGTGCGCAGAGTGTCCTTGGACAGTGAAGCCAGTCGCCCTGTCATCCAATCGGGCGTTTGACACCGAGCCCAGACATCCATGCCCTCGCGCTGCCCAGACCGGCCGGAGGATCCCAAAACGAGGGTCCGCAGGCGACGTTGCGGGAAAGAATGGCAGCCATGACGTACGAAGGCTCCTCCATCGACCCGGCCAAGCCCAGCATCGCCCGCGTCTACGACTACCTGCTCGGCGGCAAGGACAACTACGCCGTGGACCGTGAGATCGGCGACGTGTTCAAACGCGACCTGCCCGGTTCGGTGGCCATCGCCTTCGCCAACCGCGCGGCCCTGACCCGGGCGGTCAGAGAGATCGCGAAGACCACCGGCATTCGGCAGTTCATCGACCTGGGCAGTGGCCTGCCGACCGCGGACAACGTCCACCAGGTCGCGCAACGGCACGCCCCCGAGTCCCGAGTCGTCTACGTCGACATCGACCCCCAAGTGCTGGTCCACGGCCGCGCACTGCTGGAGAACAACGACCGGACCCGCGTCGTCGCGGTCGATGTGCGCAACCCCGAAGGCATCCACACTCACCCCGACACCCTGGAAATCATCGACTTCACTCGTCCCGTCGCCGTCATCCTCAGCGCCATCCTCCACCACGTCAACGATGACGAGGACCCGGCTGGCATCGTCCGCTACTGGCGAGACCACGTCCCCTCCGGAAGTTGCTTCTTCATCAGCCACTTCCGCTCCGGCAACAACCCGGAGACCGCGGAGGCCGAGAAGGTCCTCCAGCAGACGTTCGGCCGCGGCCGGTGGCGCACCGACGCGGAGATCGCCTCCCTGCTGGACGGCCTGGAGATCCTCGACCCCGGGATCGTCCCCGCGTCCCTGTGGCGTCCCGACGAGAGCGACAACCCGTGGAACAGCGACGAAGGACGAGAGCTCACGGTCTGGGAACACCTCATCGCCGCCGGACTGGCCCGGAAAGCCTAGACGTGATCCCCGGATGACGATCGCCGGGCAGCTGCGCCTTCGGCCGGCAGGTCGCCGGGGTGGCGAAGCTCCTCGGTATCGACGTCGGTAAGTGAGCGGATTGACGTCCTGCCCGACCGTACCGCCCAGACCCTGGGCGCGTGGCTGCACGAGTTTCCCGGGGCCGAGTACGTCTGCCACAACGGTGGGATTGATGTTGCGACGGGCTGGTCCATCGTGCCTGGCGAAGCCGAGGACTCCTCGCCTCCGTTGATGGGGCTCGTTGAAAATGGCTCTGACCGCGATTTCGTGAACGATCTTGATTTGGGCTGGCGCACCAGGAGATGCTGCAATTTGTGAGGAGCGAGCACGGAGACAAGTGGGCGGCGGTAGAGGACGAACTGCGGTTCATGCTGTCGGAGCCGCTGGAGCCGTTGGTCACCACTGAGGATCGGCCACTGTTCATCGAGGTGGCTCAGGAGTGGGACATCCCCCAGGGCGACCGGTTTGCCCTGGGCGAGTGGGGCCTGCCGCAACTGCCGCTCTTCACGCCCAGGCCGCAGGCCGGACCGGATCCCGTCCTGGTACCAAACGTGGCAGGCGAGCACGAGCGCCGGCTGGTTAAGGACGGCCAGCAGCTCTACGACCTGGGATTCTGGGGGCCCAGCGAGGACAGCTTCGTCGTCGGCGTGGTTCCCGGCGATGGCCGTGTCCTGTGTCTTCTCCCCGCGCCCATCACCGTCGACGACATCCCAGAGGTCCTCCGGCCATACCATGCAGGCCTGCACAAGCCAGCGGTCTCCTTCTTGAGCTCCTCGGTTGCCCAGTACGTCGAGACTGCCTGGCGCTGGAGCGCGGCGATCCAGATCCTCCGGAAGGTCGAGGGACCCGCATACACGGCTTCAGAAGCGGACCATGTCCGCCACTACGACCGTCTCTACGCATGCGTGGAGCTTGTAGTGGACGCTGCACGACGCCTCGACCATGCAGCCGCGGCTGAGGATCCTCAGTCTGTCTGGATCGAGTTGATTCGCGAGAACTCCATTTGACCTGGCAGTCCCGAGCCTTCACGGAACTGCGGTCAGAGCCAATTACGTGACCGTCGACAGTTTCGCCCTGTTGAGCCCGGTCATGCCCTGGCAGTAGCCGTTATCACCGTGGAGGCAGCCGGTCGGCAGGTTGACGTGGCGGCCGACGATGCGGTGAGCGACGCGCTGATCGGGTCTCCTGTCCATGGATGCCGGCGCGCACCTCGGCCCATTCGCCGTGGCAGAGGGCGCATCCGTCGGTGAGTTCGTCGTGGGGCGTCGGTCAGGTCGGTCACGGCCGCGCCCCCGCCCCGGTCGGCTGATCGAGCGCGGCGAGGGCGCGTTCGGAGCAGGTCAGGTAGACGCGCTGCCAGTCGGCGACATGCATGGCGGTTCGCGCGCGGCGAATGACCGCGAAGAGTTCCTCGCGACCCTGGTCGAGGGCGAGGGCATTCTGTTGAGCTCGTCGAGCCGGGCCCGCAGGCGCTCCAACTCGCGGTCGCGGACGGCGAGGACGGCGGCGGCGCGGTCGCCCTTCGGGTCTGGAACGTCGACGCTCCAGGCTGCCATCCATCCGTCCCAGATTTCGCTGATCGCCGCCGCGTACTGCTCCCGCAGCGAGTTGTCCGCCGCATCCCTGCTGTGGCTCGGGGTGGCCCATGCAGATCAGATGGGGTGCTCCGGCTTCAGGCAAGTTGGGCACGTAGGACGTCGGGAGTGTTTCGACCGAGACACTTCCGGGACTTCCGTTCGAGGCGCGGCAGCACGTCTACGAAGTGGTTCGGCCGAACCACGTCCTGGATGGCCGCTCGGCGGCGACGGGCCAGCGCCTCTGTCGAATCAGTACCGCTGCCGGGTGCGCCCGCTCGGTGGCCGCCCTGAGTAGGGTCGGGGACCGGTCAGCCCGTCTGCCCCATCCCGGGCTGATCAGCATGCCCGGACTGGGCTACCGTTTCGTTCCATGAAGGCTGGCATAGCACTGACGCTGGTCATCGTGGGGGCAGCCGCAGTGGTGGGTTCCGCCGCGGAGGAGACCTATCCGAGCAGAAGCAGCGGTCGCAGCAGCTACGGCAAGTCCGGCGAGCCGGGCCAGACCCCTCAGGACCAGAGCTCCTCGGCGAATGCCCCCGCCCAGGACGGCACCGCGTACACCCCGCGCAGGACCGATGAGAATGCCCGGATCGGCACGGTCTTCGAGAAGGACGACCACGGCGCCCACTTCTGCACGGCGAGCGTGGTGCAGAGCCCCGGCCGGAACATGCTGATCACCGCGGCCCATTGCGCCTTCGACGCCGACGCCGGGAAGCCGGTGGACGACCTGGTCTTCGCCCCCGACTACCGCAACGGCAACGAACCCACCGGCCTGTGGAAGGTCAACAAGGTCGTCGTCGACGACCGCTGGGCCACATCGCAGGACGAGGACCTTGACGTCGCCTTCCTCACGGTCGACCCGAAGGACGGCAAGAACATCCAGGACGTCCTGGGCGGCAACAGCCTCGGCATAGATCGCGGCTTCAACAACGAAGTCAAGATCACCGGCTACCCCACCAGCCGTGACACCCCGATCTCCTGCCAGAACCGCACCACGAAATTCAGCGACACCCAACTGCGAATCCAGTGCACCGACTTCGAGGGCGGCACGAGCGGCAGCCCCTGGTTCGCCGACTACGACCCCAAGAGCCACACCGGCACCGTCATCGGCGTCCTGGGCGGCCATGAAGGCGGCGGCGACGAGAACGACGTCTCCTATGCCGCGTACTTCGACAACAACATCGCCAAGCTCTACCAACGCGCCCAGGACGAGGACGGAAACTGACCCCGGCCTCCCGCGCCCTCGCACGGCCGCCGAGAGCCTGACTGCGGCTGGACGCTTGCTAGCGCGGCTAACCCCCGCCTGCGCGGGGAGGACGGGCGGGCGATGGCGAGGTGGGTGGAGAACCTCGGCTCACCCCCGCCTGCGCGGGGAGGACACAGGCTTGGGCTTGGACAACCGATGGAATTCGCTTGCCTGCTGAAACGCGGTCTCTAACGGTGTGGGGTTCCCACGAAGGAGTGTGGAGTTTCCCGGTGAACCGCGGTGCTCATGACCGGTTCCCGCCGACGCGTCACTGTAAGCATCGCGCTCACGCCGGCTGGTTCCCGCAGCCGCAGGCGCGGGTGTGGGTGAGGTCGAGACGGGCTGGCGGATACGGCGGCTCCGTTCCGTCTTCCGGCATGGGGAGCAGCAGGGCGTAGGCGCGGACCATCGTGAACGCGTTGGGTTCGGGCAGGTCCATGGCCGCCAAGGCCGCGGAGCCCGCTTCGTGACGTTCCCCGTTGACGCGGTTCTCCGCCTGCACCTTGCCGGGTTGCCCACCGTAGAAGACCTTGATGCCGTTGAAGAACGGCGATTCCAGGTCCGCCGTGAACGTGTCCGCGATGTGGTGGAGCACGTTCGCGTCGACCAGGGAATTTTGCAGGCGACGGCTCTCCTCGGCGTCGACGCCGACGGTGCGCCTGCCGAAAAACTCATCCACCCTGGTGGGGGCCGCCGCGCGGGCTATGCGGGGTGTCGGGGACGGGCGCTCGAACGGGTGCTCTCGTGCGGCTGGTGATCGCCCCGGCATGATGGTCGGTCGTGCTGCTGCGATTGGCTTACCTGGCCGTTTCGAACGCGTTCGCGGTGCTGCGCCTGCTGCCGATGAGCGACCGGGACAAGGACGCGGAGATACTCGCCTTGCGTCATCAGATCACCGTGCTGGAGCGCCAACTCGGACACGAGAGAGAGTGCGGTTCACCCTGGGTGATCGTGCGTTCCTGGCGGCGTTGCTGCACCGGCTGCCGGTCGAGGTGCTGCGCAGGGTGCGGCTGGTGGTGCGTCCGGACACGGTGCTGCGCTGGCACCGCGACCTGATCGCACGCCGTCATGCGGCCGTCTCCCGGCCCAAGAGCCCTGGAAGGCCGCGGACCGTACGCTCCATCCGGCTCTTGGTGCTGCGGCTCGCCCAGGAGAATCCCAGCTGGGGATACCGCCGCATCCACGGCGAACTCCTCGTGCTCGGAATCAAGGTCGCCGCCTCCACCGTCTGGGAAATCCTCAAGGCAGCCGGGATTGACCCGGCGCCGGAACGCGCTTCCAGTACGTGGGCGGACTTCCTGCGTTCTCAGGCCGATGCCCTGCTGGCCTGCGACTTCCTGGAGACGGCCACGCTGTCCGGGACGCGTCTGTATGTGTTCGCGGTGATCGAGCACGCCAGCCGACGAATCCGGATCCTGGGCGCCACCGCTCACCCGACCGCCTCCTGGGTGACGCAAGCCGCGAAGAACCTCGTCATGGACCTCGAAGACACCGGCTGCCGGGCCAGGTTCCTGGTCCGGGACCGTGACGGGAAGTTCCCCGCCTTGTTCGACGCGGTCCTCGCCGACGCGGGGATCGAGGTAGTGCTCAGCGGCGTCCGGATGCCGCGCATGAACTCGATCATGGAACGGTGGGTGCAGACCTGCCGGCGTGAGGTGCTGGACCGTACCTTGATCTGGAACCACGCCCACCTGCTCCACGCGCTACGGGAGTTCGAAGAGTTCTACAACTCTCACCGACCCCATCAGGGCATCGCCAACGCCCGCCCGCTGCACCCACTGCCGGTGCCGATCACCGACCCACAACAGATCACCCGCCTCGACATACGAAGACGCGAACGACTCGGCGGCATCTTCCACGAGTACCAACATGCCGTCTGAGTTGGGCGGATGAGTTTTTCGGCAGGCGCAACCCGAAACACCGAAGCCTGCAACATCTCCTGCGCCTTCTCTTGCGGCTACTCCTGCGCCTTCTCTTGCAACATCTCTTGCGCGAGTCTCTCGGGCAGGGGTGAGGTATCCGCAGGTCAACCAAGGTTTCCGTGCATGGTCGGGGGTCTGACATCCCCTCTGCTGCCACTGTGTCCCGCGCGGTTGATGGATGAGTGAGGAATGGGGGCGGGTGGGTGGGTGGGTGGCGGCTTCGGGGATCGGGGCGGGGTGGTCTGTGTTGCGCGACGGCGGGGGCCGTCGCGCTGTCCGGCCGTCGTGCGGCCGTCCGGGCTGGGGTGGTGGTGGCTGGGGTCGGGCTGTCCTGTGCATGGTCCTGTGAAGTGCCGTTGCAGCGCCACTACGGTGATGTCGTTACTGAGCCGGTGTCAGTACCCTGGAATAGGTGCTCTGGCCCGTAGATGAGTGGATGTCCTTGGTGGCGACTGGTGACGCCACGTGGCATTGCTGCAGGACAGGTTGATGGCACTTCCTATGCCGCATACTGAGTCTTGAGCTGGGGCGGCGATTGGTGGGGCCTCATCTGTCGCGTCTCAGCGGACCTGGTCCCAATCTCGGATGATCTGGTCCGGTTCACTCGTCGCCTCGAGTGATCTGGTTCGCGTGAATGTGATGTCCCGTATCGATGAAGGTGACGGAGTCCCGGAACGGCGAGGGTCACAGAGGCCTGCGCCTGGACGCTGGGGAGAGCCGCCGCACGGCTCGGCGGGCAAGGAAGACGACGCTCGTTCCCGACGGCCCCTAGCTTGACTCTGTCGGGGAGTGTGTCCTGAACACGATGAGGAGCTCTATGTAGGAAGTGCATCCTCAAGTGATGCTGTGTGGGAGATGAAGGATTTGGCCCTTCGGAGTCGCCCTGCGGGGGGAGGCTTCAAACCACCTCATGCTGCGTTGGCTGAAGACCGTCGTGGTGAGCGATGAGGAAAAGGCGTCGTGAGAGGCAGGTAGGGATCAGGAAGACGAGCGCAAGCGAATCATTGCTGACGTGTCGAAACAGAGTGAGATGGCATCAGAACCGGAAATTTTCTCCGATCTCCGGGATGAGTCTGGCGGGAGCCCGTTTATTGGCCAGACGGTGCCCGGCATGAAGATGACGTGAGCCTGATCTGCCGCTTCCACATGGAACAGGAGAAAGCGCACCCTGACACTGACCGCCCCGGGTAGGGCGGCGAGAGGGAGTGTCTCAAGCGGCTGAAACCGCAAGGGACTGAGTACTGTCGCGGGGTGCGTTGGCGGACCGGCCCGTAGTAGCGATGAGGCCCCTGTAATGGGGGTGGAGCGAAGGGGCCGGGTCATCCGTGGCTGTGTTCGTTTGGTCAACCGGCGATGACCGGGAGGAGCCGATGAAGCAGTTGAAATCGTCAGGAAAGCCGTTTGATATCCCGAAGTGGGAAGTCTGTGAGGCTTTCCAGGATGTGAGGAGGAATCAGGGGGCGCCAGGGGTGGATGCGCAGTCCATTGCCGACTTCGAGTCCGATCTGAAGGGCAACCTTTACAAGATCTGGAACCGGATGTCGTCGGGGACGGACTTCCCGCCTCCGGTGCGTGCGGTGGAGATCCCGAAGCAGCATGGCGGCGGCATGAGATCAGCGGTCGCGGGAACTGGTGACAGAGAGGCAGAGAAGCCGGCGGCGGACCGGGCGCCGGAGCAGAGGAGACGGAGGGCAATCCGCCCACACCAAATATCCCCTCAGGCTTGGGACTTGGCATGATTGTGGTGCTCGACCGAGTCGCCGCGGGCGACGAATACGTCGGCGACCAGCGTCGGAGGGAACAGGCCGTGCTCGACGACGCCGGGGGTGGCGCCGAGCAGCGCCGCCAGACCCGCGGGGTCGTCGACGGCACCGTGGTAGTCCGCGATGACGCCGCCGTCGGGGCTGCGTGGCGCGTCGCGCAGGGAGACCGGGTGGAGCAGGCGCATGGTCGCGGCCAGCCCGAACTCGAGCAGCTCGAGCGGGACCGGCGGGTGCAGCGCTGTCACTCGTTTGCTCGAGTCGGCGATCACGACGAAGCGGGCGGCGGCCGCCGCGACAATCTTCTCCCTGGTGTGCGCGGCGCCGCCGCCCTTGACGAGCCAGCCGTCCGACGCTATCTGGTCCGCACCGTCAATCGTGATGTCGAAGCAGTCGATGCTGCCGAACGGTTCGACCCGCAGACCGAGCGTCAGGGCCGCCTCCTCGGTCTGCGGCGACGTCGCGACACACCGCAGTGACAGACCGCGGCGGGCCAGCGCAGGCAGGAGGTGGGCGACGGTCGAGCCGGTGCCGAGGCCGACGGTCATGCCGTCCTCCACCAGCTCGGCCGCGGCCTCGGCGGCACGTTGCTTCTCATGCTCGACGCTCACGATCCTCCTCCTTGGTCGGGCAGGTCTCAGGCTGAGGGCAGCCAGGCCCGGGCATGCGGTGACGCGGGTCAAAGGATGAACTGCTCGACCGCGTTCGCGAAGCCCTCCTCCTCGTTGCTCGTCGTCACCCGCCTCGCCGCGCGCTGGACCTCGTGGCTGGCGTTGCCCATCGCGATGGACAGTCCCGAGTGGGCGAACATCAGTACGTCGTTGGGCATGTCGCCGATCGTGGCGATCTGTTCGGGGGAAATCTCGAGCTTGGCGGACCAGTACTTGACGACACCGCCCTTGTTGGCCTGCGGATGGGTCACATCGAGGTAGTAGGGCTGCGAGCGGGCGGCCGAGACATGCTCGCCGAACTGCGCGCGAGCTGCGACCGCGGCCGCCTCGACGACCTGGTGGTCATCGCTGACCCCGACGACCTTGGCGGTGCCCTGCTCCAGCCCGTCGAAGCCGGGAACGAGCGTGGGCGCGAACTGCACCGTCCAGCTCTCGCGATCCACGTGCGGCCCTTTCATGTCGCGGACGTACCAGTCGGCACCCCGGTAGATCCAGACGCTGAGGCCGAACGACTCCATCAGCGCGACGACCGGGGCCACCACCTCCGCGGGCAGGACCTGCTGCTCGACAACGGTCATATCCGGTTTGACGATGAGACCACCGTTGAAGGCGGCGAGTTCTGTGGTCAGCGCCAGGGGCTCGATGATCATGGACATGCCGCGGGGCGGTCTCCCGCTGGTCACCGCGAAGAGGACGCCGGCGTCGTAGAGCTTGTGGACCGCACGGACGGCGCGGTCGGTGAGGACCTTGTCGCCCGTGACCAAAGTGCCGTCGACGTCGGCAAGAAGCAGGCGGATCGGGAGGGTTGGCATCACGCCTCCGTAAGCTCTGGTCGCGGCCGGTCCGGGTGGGGAGAGGCAACGGCTCATGGATGCGGGGGACCTGTGGGACGGGTTCCCGGTCGGCTTGATTTCCGAAAGTTGCTGGAGGATACCGTCGCGGCCGGTATGAGCCGCGGTCGCGTTCCTTTCGAACAGAGGGGAAGGCCAATGCCCTTGAGGGCGCGCAATGCTTGGATTTACCCCTTGGGCTTCGATATAACCCTGTAAGAGTGATGTGGCGGGTGTATGGGATATGTGCGAGTGTTAAGGATTATATGGCGAAGCTCTTACGGGTCCTGACGTCCAAAATTCACGCAACACATTTTGGGCCGGCCCTTGAGGGGAGCGGTCAGTGGCGCAGGCAAGTCTGGACAAGACGGCCCACGTGCTGGGGATCGACATCGGCGGAACCGGTATCAAGGGAGCGCCGGTCGACCTCGAGCTCGGCAGCCTCATCGGTGAGCGGGTCCGGATCCCGACCCCGCATCCGGCGACCCCGGGGGCGGTCGCGGACGTGGTCGTGCAGGTCCTCTCCCAGATCGGCGTCCCAGGACCGGTCGGGCTGACGCTCCCGGCAGTCATCCGGGGCGGCAAAGTCCAGACGACGGCCAATATCGACCCGGCCTGGATGGACACGGACGCGGCCCAGCTCTTCGCACGAGCGACCGGCCGGGACGTGAGGGTGGTGAACGACGCCGACGCGGCCGGGATCGCCGAGATGCGCTTCGGTGCCGGCAAGGGACGCAAGGGCGTCGTCGTGATGGTGACGCTCGGCACCGGTATCGGCAGCGCAGTCTTCTCCGACGGGCTCCTGGTGCCCAACAGCGAGCTGGGGCACCTGCCGCTGCACCACGAGGATGCCGAGGACTGGGCCGCGGAGTCGGTGCGCGAGCACGACGACCTGTCCTGGAAGAAATGGGCGCACCGCCTGGAGAGGTATCTCGAGCTCGTCCAGCGGCTGCTGTGGCCCGACCTGATCGTCATCGGCGGCGGAGTCAGCAAGAAGGCCGACAAGTTCCTGCCGTACATCGAGCTCAGGACCGAGATCGTGCCGGCGCAGCTGTTGAACGATGCGGGCATTGTCGGCGCGGCGCTCTTCGCCCCGGCCGGGAAAGCTCAACCCTAGTCTGCCGTGCTCGATATGAGCGCAGGGGCAGCACCCTCAGGGAGGCTCGCATTGAGCAACAACGACCTGGAAGCACTTTCCGTCAACACGATCCGCACTCTGTGCATGGACGCCGTCCAGGCGGCCAACTCCGGCCACCCGGGGACACCGATGGGAATCGCCCCGGTCGCGTACACGCTCTGGCAACGCTTCCTGCGCTTCGACCCGGCCGACCCGATCTGGCCCAACCGCGACCGCTTCGTGCTGTCGGAAGGACACGCCTCCACGTTGCTCTGGTCGCTGCTCCACCTCACCGGCGTGCGGGCTGTCGACCCCGACTACGAGGTACTCGGCCGACCGGCCGTGACCCTCGACGACCTCAGGACGTTCCGCCAGCTCGGCTCGCACTGCCCCGGGCACCCGGAGTACCGGTGGACCAGCGGCGTGGAGGCCACGACCGGCCCGCTCGGCCAGGGCGTTGCGACCTCGGTCGGGATGGCGATCGCCGGGCAGTGGCTCGCCGCCCGGTACAACCGCGACGACTTCACCATGTTCGACTTCGACGTGTACGCGATGGCCGGCGACGGCTGCATGATGGAGGGGATCTCCTCGGAGGCCGCCTCGCTCGCGGCCCACCAGGGGCTGTCGAACCTTTGCTGGATCTACGACTCCAACCGGGTGACGATCGAGGGCCACACCGACATCACGTTCACCGAGGACGTGGCGGCCCGGTTCATCGGCTACGGCTGGAACGTCACCACCGTGGCCGACGCCAACGACCTCGACGCCGTGGCCCGCGCGCTGCACACCTTCAAGACCGAGAATGAGCGCCCGACGCTCATCGTGGTGCACAGCCACATCGGCTACGGGTCACCCGTCGAGGACACCCCGAAGGCGCACGGTGCTCCGTTCGGCGTGGAGGGCGTCAAGTCGACCAAGCGATTCCTCGGGATGCCGGAGGACAAGGACTTCTTCGTTCCCGACGGCGTCTACGAGCACTTCGCCGCAGGCATCGGCGCGCGCGGTCGCGAAGCCCGGACGAGCTGGGAGGCTCGGTTCGAGGCCTACCGAACCACCCATCCCGAGCTCGCCGACGAGCTGGAGCGCATCCAGCGGCGTGACCTGCCGGAGGGCTGGGAGTCGGCGCTGCCGACCTTCCCGGCCGACCCCAAGGGCATCGCCGGCCGTGACTCCAGCGGCCAGGTGCTCAACGCGCTTGCCCAAGCCGTGCCGTGGGTGCTTGGCGGGTCGGCGGACCTTTCGCCGTCGACCAAGACCAACCTCACGTTCTCCGGCGCCGGCGACTTCCAGGCCGATGACCGCTCGGGGCGCAACCTCCACTACGGGATCCGCGAGCACGCCGCCGCCGCGATCACGAACGGGATGGCGCTGACCAAGCTGCGCTCGTACTGGTCGGGGTTCCTGATCTTCTCGGACTACGCACGCGGCGCGATCCGGCTTTCGGCGCTGATGGAGATTCCGGTCGTGCACATCTTCACCCACGACTCGATCGGGGTCGGCGAGGACGGCCCCACCCATCAGCCGGTCGAGCAGCTCGCGTCGCTGCGCGCGATGCCGGGGCTGCTGGTGTTCCGCCCGGCCGACGCGAACGAGGTCGTCGAAACCTGGCGGGTCGTCGCCGCGCTCAGGCACGAGCCGGCGGTGCTGGTCCTTTCCCGTCAGGCGTTGCCGACCCTCGACCGCTCCGAGACGGGGGCCGCATCAGGGGTGGCCAGGGGAGCCTATGTTCTGGTCGACGCGGCGGACGGCAAGCCCGATGTCATCCTGCTCGCCACCGGGTCGGAGGTGCAACTCGCGCTCGCGGCCCGTGACGAGCTCGCCGCCGAGGGCCTAGCGGCTCGCGTGGTCAGCATGCCCTGCTGGGAATTGTTCGACCGCCAGCCCAAGGAATACCGCGACTCGGTCATCCCGCCCGGGGTCAGGGCCCGGGTCGCCATCGAGCAGGCGGCGACCCTCGGCTGGGACCGTTACGTCGGCGACGGCGGCGCGGTCGTCGGCATGCACACGTTCGGGGCATCGGCGCCGCTCAAGATGCTGCTGACCAAATTCGGCTTCACTCCCGAGAAGGTCACCCAAGTTGCCCGCGAGTGCGTGGCCGCCGGCCGGGAGCAGGCGTGAACTACGACGACGCGACCCGCTCGAAGGCGGCGGGCGGGCGCGAGGGCGAGGAGCTGTTCTTCGAGCCGGCCATCGGGGACCCGCAGCGGGCTGCCGACGTGTTCCCGGCCGCCGCAGACACGCTCTACGTCCGCGGTCCGGCCGCGCCACTCACCGTCAACACGATGCCCGATGGGGACGGCGGAGGACGTGGCGCCGCACCGGGTGATGGGGGGCGACCGCCCGACGAACGTGCTGCTGGCCGACGTGCTCACCCCGTACCGGCTCGCCACGTTGGTCGCGCTCGACGAGCACAGCGTGTTCACCCAGGGGACGATTTGGGGGATCGACTCTTTCGACCAGTGGGGCGTCGAGCTCGGCAAGGTGAGGACTAGGAGGCGCCACATGGCGACAGACAAGCCCATGCAGCTCGGGA
This sequence comes from Streptomyces olivochromogenes, assembly GCF_001514115.1. Taxonomy (GTDB): domain Bacteria; phylum Actinomycetota; class Actinomycetes; order Streptomycetales; family Streptomycetaceae; genus Streptomyces; species Streptomyces olivochromogenes. The sequence continues at coordinate 3,440 of NZ_KQ948499.1, read as the reverse complement.
TGATCGGTCTCGGCCGAATGGGGGCGAACCTGGTGCGTCGGCTGATGCGGGACGGCCACCATTGCGTCGTGTCCGACGTCAACGCGGACGCCGTCGCCGAACTGGCCGGCGAGGGCGCGACGGGCGCGGACTCACCCCGGGACTTCGTCGCGAAACTGGACAAGCCACGGGTCGTATGGCTCATGCTTCCGGCTGCGATCGTCGACTCCATCCTCGACCAGCTCGAGCCGTTGCTGGAGCCCGGCGACATCGTGATCGACGGCGGCAATTCCTACTACCGCGACGACATCACACGTGCCAAGCGTCTCGCCGACAAGTCGCTGCACTACGTCGACTGCGGGACCAGCGGTGGGGTCTGGGGCCTGGAACGCGGGTACTGCCTGATGATCGGCGGCGAGGACGAGGTCGTGGCCCACCTGGACCCGATCTTCAAGACGATCGCTCCCGGCGAGGGCTGCGCCGAGCCGACGCCGAGCCGGACCCGGACCGACGGCACCGCCCCGCTCGGGTACCTGCACTGCGGGCCGAACGGCGCCGGGCACTTCGTGAAGATGGTCCACAACGGGGTCGAGTACGGGATGATGGCCGCGATCGCCGAGGGCCTCAGCATCATCAAGCGCGCGGACGCCGGCAAAGGCAAGCAAGAGGTCGACGCGGAGACGACGCCCCTGCGGGATGCGTGGGCCTACCAGTACGACATCGACGTCGGCGAGGTGGCCGAGGTCTGGCGGCGCGGCTCGGTCGTCGGCTCGTGGCTGGTCGACCTGATCGCCGACGCCTTCGCCGGCTCGCCCTCCCTCGACGGCTTCGCCGGGCGGGTCTCCGACTCCGGGGAAGGCCGCTGGACTGTCCTCGCCGCGGTGGACGAAGGCGTCCCGGCACCGGTCATCACCACCTCGCTCTACGAGCGCTTCGAGTCCAGGGAGGCCGGGGAGTTCACCGACAAGATCCTCTCGGCGATGCGCTCGGAGTTCGGCGGGCACGCCGAGAAGAAGGGCTGAGGGCTGTGCATCACGAACTCCAAGTCGTCGCCGACCCCGATGCCGTCGCCGGCACCGCGGCGGCGTTCGTGGCGCGGCTGGCCCAGGCCTGCGTGCAAGCCCACGGCCGATTCACGTTCGCCGTCAGCGGGGGACACACGCCATGGGCGATGTTCGCGCGGCTCGCACATGAGCACGTCCCCTGGGAGCACGTGGCGGTGTTCCAGGTCGACGAGCGGGTCGCGCCCGACGGCGACCCGGACCGCAACCTCACCCATCTGCGGGAGAGCCTCGGCGCGGCCCCGGCCGAGGTCATCGCGATGCCCGTGAACGACGCCGACCTCGACGCGGCGGCCGCCGCCTACGGGCGGTCGCTGCCCGGGCGCTTCGACCTCGTTCACCTGGGCCTCGGCCCGGACGGGCACACCGCCTCGCTGGTGCCACGCGACCCGGTGCTCGAAGTCTCGGACCGGCTGGTGGCCCTGACGGCGCCCTACATGGGCCACCAGCGCATGACACTCACCTATCCTGCCCTCGCCCGCGCCCAGCAAGTGCTCTGGCTCATCACCGGAGCGGACAAACGCGAACCGCTCTCGAGGCTCGTTGCGGGAGACCGGTCGATTCCCGCCGGCCGGGTCGAGGCGGCGGCGTCGCTCGTCCTCGCGGACGCGGCGGCCGGCCAGGGCCCGGCTCGCGCCGGCCCCCAGTCGCCAGCATGATCACGACGCCCGACCCTATTGCCGTGCCGGCCCCGTGAGGGGGATCAGATGGCTTTGAACTCGTCGAACGTTCCCGCAGACGTGCTGGTCATTTTCGGAATCACTGGCGACCTCGCGCGAAAGATGACGTTTCGCTCGCTCTATCGGCTTGAGCGGCGCAAGCTGCTGACCTGCCCGATCGTCGGAGTGGCGCGCGACGGCTGGTCCGACGACGCGCTGCGCGACCACGCCCGCGCGGCGATCAAGGCAACGGGCGAGCCGCTCGACGACAGCGTCTTCGCCCGGTTCGCCGCCCGACTCAGCTATGTACAGGGCGATTACACCGACGAGGAGACGTTCCGTCGCCTCGCCCGGGCGGTCGACGGCAGACGGCGCCCCGTCTTCTACCTGGAGATCCCGCCGTCGCTGTTTGCCCGGGTGGTCGGGGGCCTGGCAGGCGCCGGGCTGACCAAGGGCGCCCGGGTCGTCGTGGAGAAACCGTTCGGGCATGACCTCGCGTCGGCGCGCGCCCTCAACGCCGAGCTGCGTCAGCTCCTCGACGAGGACCAGCTGCTGAGGATCGACCACTTCCTCGGCAAAGAGCCGGCGATGGACATCCTGTTCCTGCGGTTCGCCAACTCCGTGTTCGAGCCGGTGTGGAACCGCGACCACATCTCCTGCGTGCAGATCACCATGGCCGAGGACTTCGGGGTCGAGGACCGCGGCCACTTCTACGACCCGGTCGGCGCGCTCCGCGACGTCGTGCAGAACCATCTGCTGCAGCTGCTCGCCCTCGTGGCGTCCGAGCCGCCATCAGCCGCCGACGCGGACGCGCTCCGAGACCGCCGGGTTGATGTGTTCCGGGCGATCCCCGACGCCGACCCGGCCCACTACGTCCGCGGGCAGTACGAGGGGTACCTGCAGGTCCCCGGCGTGCTGCCGGGCTCGCGCACCGAGACCTTCGTCGGGTTGCGGCTGGAGGTCGAGAACTGGCGCTGGTCCGGGGTGCCGTTCTTCATCCGCGCAGGCAAGTCGCTCCCCGAGCGGGTGACCGAGATCCGGATCATGTTCAAGCGCCCGCCGCGGCTTGCGTTCGCGGAGGGGTTCGCGCCCGAGCCCGACCAGTGGATCCTGCGGATCGATCCGAGCCCTGGCATGAACTTCCGCATCCAGGCCAAACAGCCGGGCAAGCAGGACACGCAGCTGGTGGACCTCGACCTCCTCTTCGCGGCTGAGCTGGGTGAGGCACCCGAACCGTACGAGCGCCTGCTCAGTGATGCAATGCAAGGCAACGCGAGCCTGTTCACCCGGGAGGACTCGGTGGAGGAGACGTGGCGAATCGTCCAGCCGCTGCTTGAGGCGCCCGGCGACCCCGAGCGCTACCGGCAGGGGACCTGGGGACCGGCGGGCACGAGCAAGCTCGTCGCCGGATATCCGCGATGGCACGAACCATGGCTGCCGGCGAGGTCTCCCGACTGACACAGCCGCGCCCCGGACCCGGTGAACCGCCGGTTGCGCCCGCTCATCTTGACGCTGCCCAGCCTGCACAGGACATGGCAGGCTCGCGAGCTGCGCCGCCGGTGGTCAAGTCGGTTCCGTGCAGGCTCCGCAACCGGCCCGCGCCGGCGAGGACCTGGCAGAGCCGCACGAGGCCCCCTCCGCGATCGCTACCGTCATCCTTCCCCACCGGTGGGGAAGGATGACGCAGCCTTCTTGGCCATCCTTCAGAGGCTGTGGGCGGTGATGTCGCCGCGGGAGGTGG
>NZ_KQ948498.1 GCF_001514115.1 Streptomyces olivochromogenes | reverse complement strand
GCCCATTGCCTGGGTCGCACGACGATCTTCGCGAGACAGGAGTGGGCAGGCGAACTGCTCGGCCGGCAGGCCAGGCCAGGCCGGCCCTCGCCCGAGCAGTCGACGACGTGTTGCGATGAGCCGCTGCACGAGAGAGCGTCCTGACGCCCTGAACTGAACCGGAGGGCCAACCGTCCGCGACTGCCGCGCGGGCGACTGCCGAACCGGAGACCGCTGCGCCGAACGAGCCAACCTGCTTCTCCGGGGCGGTCTTCTCTTCGCCCCCCGTCGCCGCTAGTGTCCTTTTCCGCCCGATCCCCTCTTCGATCTCGATTCCTCGATCTCAACACCCAACGTTTCTGCCGGCGCTGGAGCCGATGCCGACGTGGAATTCGATTCCGCCCCGTCGACGTCATCATGGACGACTCCTGGCGGCGGGCACGGTGCCCACGACGGGTGCGGTTGTCCCGGACCGTCCCACCGCGCAGCGGAAGGTTCACCGTGACACCGCGGCACTGGTTTCGTCGTACCGCACCGGATTTCCGCCGTAGCGTACGGGGATTTCGCCATACCGTATTGGCTCGGACGGAAACCGTCTCCTACCGTTCAGCCCTGCAGACCCCCGGCGCGACGGCCTTCTTCCTGGCCGCGGCTCCTGCCCGGCTCGGGGTGGCTATGGCCGGCCTCGGCATCGTCTGGCTGGTCCATGCCGAGACCGGATCCTTCGGCGCGGCCGGCCTGGTCAGCGGTTCGTTCGCCGTGGCGGAGACCCTGGTGGGCCCGCAGACGGCCCGTCTCATGGACCGTTTCGGACAGCCGCGCGTCCTCGTCCCCCTCCTGTGCGCTCACGCCGGAGCGATCGCCGCTCTCGTCGCGCTGACCTTGACGGGGGCGCCCCCGGTCCCGCTGATGGCGGCCGGCCTCGCCGCCGGCGCGACCATCCCGCAGTTCGGTGCGCTCTCCGCGGCCCGCTGGTCGGCCTTGCTGCACGGCAGGGCCGAACTCACCCCGGCCTTCGCACTCGAGACGATCAGCAACGAAGTCGCCTTCCTCCTCGGTCCCACCCTCGCGGTGCTGACAGCGACCCAGGTGCACCCGGCCGCGGGTACGGTGCTGGCGGGGGCGCTCGTCGTCGGCGCCGGACTGGCCTTCGCGGCGCTGCGTCGTACTGCCCCGGCGCCCGCCCGGGATCGTACAACCGCCCGGGGCCCAGGACCTCTGTTGACCCGGAACTTCGCGACCCTACTGGCGGTCAACCTGGCCCTGGGCGTCTTCTTCGGCTCGATGCAGGTCTCGGTGAGCGCCTTCGCCGGCGTTCACCACGCCGCCGCGGCAGCCGGATTCCTGTACGGACTGATGAGCGCGGCAAGCCTGCTGGCCGGTCTGGCCTACGGGCGACACCGTCGGCACACCGCGCCCGCGGCCCAGTTGCCCCTGATCCTGACCTTTCTGGCCTGCGCTTCGCTGCTGCCGCTCCTGGCCAACTCCCCCTGGCAGCTCGGCCTTGCCCTCCTGCTCCCCGGTGCAGGCGTCGCTCCCTGCATCATCGCCTCCTCGACGCTTGTCGAGTCGGTCATGGACCGGTCGGTCCTGACCCAGGCCTTCACCTGGACGAACTCCGCGAGCGCGGCGGGCATCGCCATCTCTGCCGCCACGGTCGGCCGACTCGTCGACGGTCCAGGCGGCACACGAGCCGGCTTCACCGTCCCCTTCCTCGCCCTGGCCGCAACCGCAGCCCTGACCTGGGCCAACCGTCACGCCCTCACCGCGGTTACCACGGCATCCAGGCAGACGTCGTCGACCGGTAGTGACCAGTTGCGGAGGTGATGTTGGTCCCGTCGGCCTGGCGCATGAGGCCGATCGCGAGGCTGGGCACGGTGGCCATGGCCCGGGTCGCGCTGCCGGTGCGGCTCCTGGAGGCGTGCTGGGTGTAGGTCACCTCGCGTACGTGGTGCAGCGCTTCCACGAACCAGTGGCCCTGGGCGAGTTCGGCCTGCCGTTCGAGGCCGACCCCGGTCGTGCGGGTGCGGTTCAGCGGTGGCATCTCCTGCCAGGGCAGGGCAGGCGGCGCAGTTGTCGGCGCGGCTGCTTCTGGTTGCCCTTGACGACCAGCAGGTAGTGCCGCCGACGGCGATGATGCTTTTCGCGGTCTCGCGCTGGACGTGCATCGTGTCGGCGATGACGACCGCGCCGCGCAGGTCGAAGCGGGTCGACGGCTGGGTGAACGCCGGGATCTCGTTGCTTTTGGCCGCCACCTGGCGCTGGGCGATGACGGTCTGGCTGCCGTGCAGGGCGACAGCCAGCAGGTGGACCGCCGTTTTGCTGCCGGTGCGCGAGCCGCGCACCGCCTCGCCGACCACCGCCGGCCCGACCAGAACTTCCTCCTTCTCGACGGGAGCGGCGGCGTGGCAGGCCAGACAGGTGCCGACGGCGTCGCCCAGCACGGCGCCGTCGATGCGGGCCGGCCGTTGCCCGAGCGTGGAAGCGTTGGGCATGTCGCGGGCGAGGTCGAGTCAGTCCGGCGCGGACCTCCGGATCGGCGTCCGCCGTGTACCGGGCGATCTGCGCGAAGGAGCGGGCTCCGCCGAGCACCGCCGCCAGGGCACAGGGCCAGCAGATGGAGTTTCCTCAACGTGATCCGGCGTGATCCTTTCGCCGATCGCCCTGGCACAGTGCCCGCTGCGGCTGGCCCGGGGCAGAGTCCGGGGGGACAATGAGGACACGGCCTGGATGGATCTCGTCCGATACTTCTGTGATCGGAGGGAACGCGGTGGGAGACCAGGAGACTCGAGCGGCGCTGGACCGGCACTGGGCAGCGTCCGCTGCCGGGGACCAAGACGCCGAGCACGAGATCTATCACGACGACGTCATCACTGACTATCCCCAGTCGGGTGAGCGCATCCACGGCCGCCGCAATCTACAGGCGCTGCGCTCACACCACCCGGCCAAGCTCACGTTCACCGTCCGCCGGATTCTCGGTAGTGGGGATCTTTGGATCACCGAATATGTGATCGACTACGACGGGAAACCGGCATCCACTATTAGCATTATGGAATTCCACGACGGCAAGGTCGCCCACGAGACCCAGTACTTCGCGGATCCGTTCACTCCGCCCGCCTGGCGCGCCAAATGGGTGGACTCGATGCCGCAGTCGTGAGCTCGTCCTATTGCCTTTCAACCGTTGCAGGGCGTTGAGCAGGGCAGGCAGGCGGCGTAGTTGCGGACGTAGACCGTAATACGCGCCCCGGCGACACGAGTTGTTCCACACTCACGCGCTCACCGCGAAGGACGGCGAATGGGATCAGGCCGAAGCCCTGGACACTGGGGCCGACGACTACCTGGCCAAACCCTTCTCCTATGTGGTGCTCGTCGCGCGGCTGCGCGCCCTGGTGCGGCGGGCTCCCACGACCGCACCGCCCGTCCTTGCCGTGGGCGACCTCTCCGTGGATGTCGCCACCCGCGTCTGCCGCCGGGCCGGCACCCGAGTAGACCTCACGCCCCGCGAGTTCGCGGTGCTGGAACTGCTGGCTCGCCGGGCGGAACAGGCGGTCTCGAAAACGGACCTGCTGCATCACGCGTGGCCCGACGAGGCAGGGGATCCCAACCTGGTGGAGGTGCGCATCAGCGCTCTCCGCAAGAAGGTGGACGCCGCGTTCGACCGGCGGTCCCTTCAGACGGTGCGGGGCGTCGGCTACCGGCTGGTCGACGACCGTGAACGTGCCTGAGCCGCACCGCCGTTGGTGGCCACGTTCGATACGGGCCCGCTCGGCCCTGGCCGCCGCCTCGGCCGCCGCCGTCGTCCTGGTCGGCATCGGCTGGTGGGTGCGCCGCAACGTGTACCGCCAGAGCATGGACACCACCACCGTGCAGGCCCAGGAGCAACTCTCGGGTCTTGTCGGCCAGTTGGAGGAGGGGCCGCTCCTGACGACAGAAGCGCCCTGCCCTACGAGATCGTCGCCACCGGACGACGCTCGTCAGTTGCCCACAGCTTCGTCATGGACGGCTTCGACTCCGGCACCCGACACGTGCTGCCCGCCCCGCCGGCAGCCGGGCGGCCCGAGTGGAACATCCGTACCATCCACATGCCCGCGCGGCACGACACCGTCTACGGAAGTGACGACCTGGCAGGCCGGACCTTCCCCGCAATGACCGCGGACGTCAACGCCCGCGAACTCGGCCACGCCAAGGCCGCCGCTCTGGGCGTCGCCGACGACGCCAAGCTGCGGGTCTACGTCGTCCTGGCCCCGCAGGCCGCCGAGGCGGTCGTCACGACAACCGACGGCCCGCTGCCGCGCGCCGGGACCGCCGGTCTCGTCCTGATCGCCGCGGTCGCCTACACCGCCACCCGGCTCGTCCTCCGCCCGGTCGAGGCCATCCGCGCCCGTACCGCCTCGGTCACCGCGACCGACCCCCGCGAACGCGTCGACGTCCCCGACACGGGGCCGAGATCGCCGCCCTGGCCACCACCATCAACGCCACTCCTCTCCTCGCCTTCTGCTGGACCGCCCAGCACCCACCCGAGCTGGCCTCACTGCTGGTGGCCCGCGAACCGCTCGTGGTCGCACTCGCCGCCGGTCATCCCCTCGCGGCCTCGGACACGATCGACCCCGTCCAGCTGTCCCACCAACCCCTGGTCATCGTCGAGCGCGAGGTCAACCCCTGGCTGCACGATCACTTCGTCAGCCAGCTCGAGTCCCGCGGCGCCACGGCGACCATCCACCGTGAGATCTCCAGCCTCGACCGGCTCCTCCCCCTGGTGCTCACCGGCTCGGCCATCGGACTCACCATCATCAGCGCAGCGGCAGCAAGGCCCTTCGCGGGAATCGTCTACCGCCCTTTCACCGACCCAAGCCCCTACGCCGACCACCGCATCGTCTGGCGCCGCGACAACGCCAACCCCGCCGTCACCGCGTTCATCGGCATCATCCGCGAGCTGCGCGACACATCAGCCTGCCTCCCGCCCGAAGTCCCACAAGCACCCGAGACGCCACACCGCGGCATTACCACCGGCGGCACGAAGCCGGACTGACCGACATGGTCATCGGCGATCATCGTTGGCAACGGAACGCCGCGGTCTCTTCCTCGGGCACCGGCACATTCGGTGGCGGCGGGACTCACCTGTTCCCGGCATCCCCCAGGGCTGCGGAAAATGACGGGGCCGGTACGCGGGTTGCGCGTACCGGCCCCATCATGGGTGTTCATCCGCAGGGAGGCTACTCCTGGGCGGTCTTGCGGCGGCGCATCCACCACACGAGCGCCCCGCCGGCCACGGCAAGGGCAGCGGCGATACCCGAGATCAGGCCGATCGGGGAGTCGTTACCGGTGTGCGCGAGGTCACCGCCGGGCTCGCTGGGTGCGGGCGTGGCGGGTGCCGGGGTGTGCGTGCTTCCGCCGCCTCCACCACTGTGGGTCGGGGCGGGGGTCGGCTTGCCCGTGTGCGTCGGTGTCGGGGTTGGCGTGGGTGTGGGCGTGGAGGTGCCGGTGTCGTCGGCAGCGGTGTTTGCGCCGAGGAGGACCTGTCCCGTCATCTCGGTGTTGTCGGTGAGGGTCTTCACACTGGTCTGCGCCTGTCGGGGCAGGTAGCGGTGCTGAGCGGTGAAGCGCGCCTTGCTGACGTTGTGCTTGGGCTGCTTGGACATGTCGACGCCGCCCACGAGGTAGACCTGAACACTGCCGTTCGCAGGAATCTTGTACTCGAACTCACCGTGGGTGTAGATGTACCGGTACTTGTTGAACAGAGCCTCGCGGGTCCAGTTCTGATTGGGCGCGCGCAGGGGCCAGCGGGAGACGTCACCACTGTTGATGATCTTGTGGTAGTCGCTGGGCGTCTTGGCGTCCTGCTGGCGGATGTACTCGGCCGCGACGCGGGCGGTGTAGACGCGCCGCAGGTCGGCGTACTGGGGTGCGGTGTTGATGGTCTTCTCCACCACGGGGACGATCATCTGGTCGATGACGCGCTGTGCCGCCTTGGTCTCGGCCTCGTTCGGGGTGCAGATCGGCGTGCCGGGGCCGGGGGTGATCGTGGTCTGCGCGGTCGACTTCAGGCGCAGCGGGGTGTCAAGGATGTAGATGCCGCCGTCCTGCTCGCGGACCTGCGCGGTCTTCGGCTCGATCCAGTTGCGCAGGCCGGGCATGCACGGGTAGCCGTTCTGCTTGGGCAGGGCCGCCCAATAGCGTTTGCCGAGGTCGGTATCGGGGTCCATGGCCTTGTAGAAGTCGTGCTTCATCTGGAGGTCGGCTTCCAGGAGCACGCGTCCGGCGTCGGTCTTGCCGAACTTGGCGTCCATGACGCGGTCCGGCTCGTCAGGGTTGAGGTTGACCCAGAACTTGTCGGGGCTCAGGGCGAGCCAGGTGAAGAACGCGTCCGAGATGAGCTGGGCCTTGGCTTTGCCGCCCCATCCGGAGTTCTCGGTGGGGTCTTCGTTCGCGTCGAACGCGAAGTCGACGCCCTTGCCCTTGACCGGTTTGCCGATGTACTTCAGGTCCAGGGTGGAGAAGTCGACGCCGCCGGGGCCACGGGGCAGACCACCCGGGTTGGCGACGTTCCTGCGGTTAAGGTATTCCGCCATGTCCTTCGGGGTAGGCCGCGACTCGCGGATCAGGTCGGTGGCGCCGCCGCGGGTGCTGCCGGACTGGCCCGGGGGCTCCAACAGACCGCTCGTGGCACGCTGTCCGCCCTTGGGAGCGAGCTCCACACGGTCGGAGCGGTAGTTGTACTCGGTGACCCGGTCCCCGGCGATCTGGCGCATGTCTCCCAGGAACTTCTTCGCGTCGGCCTTCTGAGGCTCGGCGAAGACGAACTTGGCCCGGCTGTCCTTCCAGTTGGGGTCCTTGGCCCATGCCAGGTCCTTGGGAATTTCTCTGCGGTCCGGGCTACCGTTGGACTTGATCTCCAGGATCTGATTCGTCCGCGTGTTGTAGGCGTCGAGCTTGCGCCGGTAGGTCTTGCCGGTGTCGGGGTCCTTGAACTCGACCTCCTTCTGGCAGATCCAGTCCGGTCCGACCAGCCCGTGATCCTTGATCACCTTCCGCTCGAAGGCCTTGCCACGGGGGTCGTTCCCGGAGTTCGTGATGAACTTCGCGTCCCGGTAGTCCTCGAACTTGGGGTACTTGTCCTTCTGTTGGAGCCACCTCCACCAGACCCGGTCAGGCTGAGTCGCCGGGGCCTTGGTCAGCTTGGACAGTGCGGCTTCCTTGGTGGCGGACGGCGGCCCGAGGCCGTCCCACTCCTTGGCTGGGTTGACGTACTCGTATTCGTCCCACTGGGACTTCGCGCGGGACGCGTCGAACTCCGGCAGGTCAACGGTCGGGCTGGTGCTGCTGGGCAGGCCGTACAACTCGTCACAGCGCTTGCCCGGGTCCAGCGGCTTCGGTGCAGCGGTCGCTAAGGTGCTTCCGGCAAGCCCGGTGAGGGCCATGACCGAGGCGCACGCGAGTGCGACGGCCGACCGGCGCAGCGCACGCAACCGCCGGATGCGTATGGGTTTTGGCACGTGATGTCCCCGTGGGGGCCCAGTAGGGCATGGGGTGTTCGTGGCGCCAGGGGCCCCCGTGGTCAATGTGGCGCCGACGAACGGACCTCACGCTAGGCACACATGTGTACCGGCCGTAGCCGATACACGGTTCGACGACCGGGTCAACTCCCCTTCTCCACAGGACCGTTACATCCGGATCGTGGGCTGCGGCATACGCTCGGCGGCATGAGTCCCGTATCCCCCGGAACGCAGGTGAATCCCCGTCACAGCGGGCACGCGCATCTGGTCATCGTCCATCCCCCCTTCGCCGCCCCGCTCCAGCCGAACGAGCGGCCGTCTGCCATCGCCCACGACCCGGCGGCGGCCAGGGCTGCGGTGCTGTCCCTGTCGACCGTCTCGGTGATCCGTGGTGAGTACGCACCGTCCCGGCTGGAACATCCGGGAAGCCCGACCAGCCGCGAAGAGCTGGACGGCGTACGCGCGGCCGTATGGGGCTCCACGGTGAAGATCAGCGACCCGGCGCTTGTCGAAGACGGAGTACTGACCAGTGCTTTGGAGAACGAGTTCCAGGCACAGAGGAAGAAGCATCCGGATGCCCGGATCGTCGCTCTCTGCGAACGCGACTTCGGCGCCTCGTACACGAAGATCCTTGTGGCTGTGCCCGGTACCCCGGATCTGATGGTCGAGGGCTTCGACGACTTGGAGATCACCGGCGACCCGCGTGCCACTCTGGCCGCTGCGGGGATCGCCCTCGAGCGGTTGGGTGAGGGATACGACATCAGTGACGAAGGGTTCTTCGACTACGACGGCTTCCTTCATATGCTCACCGGCGGTGCCCTGTCCGTCTACGCGGATGAGGAGCGCTTCGAGTCGGCGTTCGTTGTCGACCGGAGCGAGGAGGGCGAGGACAGCATCTGCGAGGTCTGGTTTCCATAGCCGGCGCCCCTGACGCCAGCGCCAGCGGTCTTGCGACTGAGGGCAGAGCCCGGCCGGAGCACCGTCGTCCACGGGCTCGGCGAAGTCCGCCGACCACAGCTGCCATGGTCCACCCAAGGAGGTGGCCACCTCTGTTGCCGCGGGCGAGAAACTGGTCAACGGGGCGGGCCACACGGCGGCTTACCAACCACCGGGCCTTCTCCGGGGCCGAAGGTGTGGCGTGAGGCGACTTGGGGCCACTTGTCGCAGCTCAGCGTCGGTACTGGCGAGAGTGTCTTGCGCAACACCCATGCTGCCACCGCCAGTTCGGGTGGTACCTGGCCATCTAGGTGGTGGCTGCGAAGCTCAAGCGCAAGTTCGAGACCTGTCCGCGCCACATGTCCAGCAGAGCCGTACCAACGAGCTAGAAGGGGCGCGGCAACTGGTCCGGCAGCGCCCAGAGCGAAGATATGAGGCTCAGATGTGCGATCAAGCCTCACTCGAACGCCAGCGCGCCCAGCCGAACGAGGATTTCCCGGACGCCCTGCCCGAGGCCGGCGGCAGCGCTGGAGACAGCCCACTCGGCTACAGGGGCGAGGACGACGAAGCCCAGACCGACCGCCACCGCCAGGGCGGCGGCAATGCTGGCTTCGTCCCCGCCCGTGCCAATGACCTTGAGCTCTAGCTGGATGTCGCCGCTGACCTGGGCCTCGCCACCGGTGACGGCCTGCGGGACGAGGACGCGGCGGGTAGCCGTGTAGATGAGGGCGCCCTCCGCGGCGTCGAAGGCGATCGTCTGGAACTCCTGATCGTCCCCGATGGTGCCGCCGATGATGGGAGTCCCGTCGACGCCGACGCGGAGGCTGATCCCGGCGAACAGTCCGGCGACTGCCGCACGAGACTCGGCTTTGATCCGGGTGCACAGGTTGTCCAGCGCCACGCCGCCGATGTTGCGGGCCAGGCCTGAGGCGACGGCCCGTTCCAGGGCCTTGATGTCCGGTGCCACCTGGCAGGCGAGCGGGAAGGCATCGCCCCAGGACACCTTGAGCGGGCCGTTCACCGACAGCTCCACGCGGATTCCCGGGCCCTGGATGAAGGCGACCGGCCCCCGGACGGTGTAGGTGAGCGAGGGCAGACCACTGGCACTCTGCGGCAGTTCGAGCACCTCGAAGTCGGAGACGACCAGTAGCACCGGCACCCCGCCAGGCGGTGCGTCACCTGGATCGACCAGCTCGATCAGCCGCTGCCACGTCGCGCCGCCGATGTCCACCCGCGCGTCGGCGATCAGCCCTTGGACCTCCTGGAACCCACGGATCGAGTCGCACAGTTCCATGGAGGCCATGCCGTCCCCGATCGGCGGCAGCTCGTCCAGCGACCGTCCGTCGGCCGGGAGTCCGGCGGCGTCCAGGAGTTCGGCGACCTGCTGCTGGTCGGAGGCGAGGTTGCGGCACTGAGTTCCCTCGTTGGTCAGTCCCGCCGCGTCCGCCAGACCCCACTTCATGTGCCGCTCCTTTGCCTGGGTTTTCCCGGGTCGCTCACCCGTCATTTAGGCTTGCGGCCACGGGAGCGGCACCCGTGCGTGACAACCACACCGTGCAGGAGCTCCCACGGCCAGTTCTCCGTCTAGAGCCTGCCGATCCGCGTCGATCAGAGATTTGATCTTGTCCAACCAGCATGCCCTGCCAGAGCGTGCGAAGTTGATTTCACATGATCTCGATCACCGAGCCGATGGGCCAGTGATGTGGGGTCGGCGTTTGTGTTCCACCGTGATGAAGGCCAGCTCGGTCGGTCCGTCGTTCCGCAGATCGTGCAGGATGTACTCGCCATCGGGAAAAGTGAAGTGGCGGGTGTCGCCCGACCGGTAGGTGACCCGTCTGGTCGTACCGTCGTCGGTGTGCTGCACGCTGGACCCGTCGGTGAGGGCGGTCCAGAAGTAGTCGAGGACATGCCGGTGGGCAGGCACTCGTTCGCCGGGGGCCAGCCGAATGCTCCATACCTTCACTTCGTCGGTCTCCGACAGCAGGACGGAGCCGACCTGGTGGTTGTGGACGTTGTCGACGAACTCCTGTCGAAGCTGCGGACTCCATCCGTCGAAGTCCTCCGCGATGAGTTCACCTGCCAGCGGTGATGTGCGCGGCTGAGTCGTCTCGGTCATGTGTCCACCTGCTCGGCATTGATGGTGATGTCCCCTGGTTGGGCACGTCACGACTATACGGCGTACATGGTCGACGTACAGGTACAGGTGAGCATGTACAGAGTATGGTTGTCAATCATGAAGAAGAGTGGAAGCGACGGGCGGACGCGCGAGAGGCTCAGCCGCGAGGCCATCGCAGGCGGCGCCGTGGCGCTGGCGGACGCCGAGGGCCTGGAGGCGGTCACCATCCGCCGTCTCGCGCAGGATCACGGCGTGTCACCGATGGCGCTGTACTGGCACTTCAAGGACAAGGATCAGCTCCTGGACGGCATTGCCGACCGGCTGTTCAATGATGTCGACCTGCCGCCGGTGAGCACGGAGCCTTGGCCTCAGCAGCTGCGTGCGGTGCTGCAAGCGCTTCTGGCCGCCCTGCGACCCCACCCGGCGGTGGCCGGTCTGGTGACCTCTCGCATTCTCACCTCGGAAGCCGGCCTGAACATTGCCGAGCGCACCCTCTCCCACCTGAGGCAGGCCGGGTTCTCGCCGGAGCAGGCTGCCGAGATCGGCAGCTACCTCCTCGGAGCGGTCGTCACCCTCGTCACATGCGAGCCCGGCCAGCGGCACGGCGAAGACGACGAGGCCCACGAGGACGCCATCCGCGTCAAGGCGGCCTCACTCGGCGCACTGTCCCCGCGTCGCTATCCCAACATCATCGCCTCATCAGGCGCCCTGGCGGCCTGTGCGAGCCCGGACGCCTACTACAGCCTGGGCCTGGACATGCTGATCACCGGCGTCAGCGGAATCGCCACCGAGGCCGAAGCGGCTTCCTGAAGGGCGGAGCGAACAACGCGCCACGCAGCACGCTGCCGGACTGTGCCGCCGAGGCCCGACGGGGCTGCGTCGGCGTGGCGGCAGCGCATACCTAAGCTTTCGGGGCGAGTTGGAAAGCCTCCGCCAATAGCTCGTACGAGCGCAGCCGGTCGATCGGGTCGTGGGTGAGCGTATTGACGATGATCTCGTCGACCTGGTGGGCACGGGCAAGTCCGATGAGTGCAGCCTTCACCTGATGGGGGGTCCCGGCCGCCAACTGTCGGCTGCTGTGGCCGACTCGCGCGTCCTCCTCGGCGGTCCACCTGTGGCTGCGCACTGTGGCGGGCGAGGGGAACGGCTCGTTGTGGCCGAGGTCTTTGCGACTGCGCCAGAGCAGAAAGCCTGCGGTCAGCTCTTGGGCCTTGGCTTCGGTGTCCGCCACCACCACCCGTACCGCGAGTGCGCTCTGTGTCGGGACATGCAGCGTACTGCTGCCGTGGAATGCGTCCAGTGCGGCAGTGCTCAGCTGTGGGCTCAGGAAGTGAGCGAAGGCGTAGCTGGTTCCGAGGGCGCCGGCGAGCCGGGCGGATCCGCTGCCGGCACCAAGCAGCCAGACGGTCGGCGGGGTGTAGCCCTGGTAGGGCTTGCCGAGGAGATCGATGACTTCGGCGAACCTGCGCGGAAAGTCCCGCGCGATGCCACCCGCACGGCCGATGCCGAGGTCGACGCGCCCCGGGTGAAGTGCCCCCAGGACGCCGAAGACTTCGGCGACCTTACGTGGCTCGTAGCGAGGCAGAAGCACGCCGCCGGAGCCGATGCGCAGTCGGCGGGTGTTCTCCAGCAGGCTGGCGACCATGATCTCGGGGGCGGTTCCGGCGAAACCCGCGGCCCCGTGGTGTTCGGCGACCCAGAAGCGGTGGTACCCGAAGCACTCGGCGCTCCGGGCCAGCTGGAGGGTAGCGATGAGCGCCTCGGCCGGCGCTCCGCCGGCCGGGATCGGGGACTGGTCGAGTATCGACAGGCGCAGGGTCATGAGGCCTGCCCGTGCGTGGTGGCCGGGATGATCCGGTAGTCGCGCTGGAAGACGAGGTTGTGCAGCTCGGCCGAGGCGATGGCGCGCAGCGTGGGGAGTTCCGCGGCGGCCTGCGGGGGTGTGAACGCGTTCAGTGGCCAGTCGCCCACGGTGCCACCGCGCAGGTGCGGGTGGTGGAATCCGGCGCCGTAGAAGGCGTGGAGGGTGATCGGGTTGATACCTACGGCCCGCTGCTCGGGCCAGGTCAGCGCCCATACCGCCGTTGTGCCGTCTTTGGATTTCCGGGCGCCGGTGGCGATGACCTCGCCGGTGCCGAGGAGCAGGTGTGCGTTGATCTCGTCGAGTGCCTGGCGGGCGTAGGGGTCGAGCAACTCAACCGTGGCGACGAAGAGTTCTTCCTTGGCCTGTCGGGAGACTGCGTCGCCGTGGGTGCCGTCGCGGAGGTCGGCGAAGTGCTTCAGCAGTGCGGCGGTGTGTGCGGGGTCGGCGTCGTACATGAGGAGGCTCTCCTGGTCGGGGTGGTGTTGCCTTGTGCGTGAGGCAGAGGTGAGTGACAAGCCCCGGGTGCTCGGCCGTCGTCAGGGCCAACTGCCCAGCGCGCCACATCACGACCGGTCGCCCCGTGTCCCGCTCGACGCGTCGCGACGTGGTGGTGCTCGGTCGGCCCTGCCTGCTGTTGCGCGCTCCCCCACCGGCAGCACCGCCGCCACCTGAGCGCTCTCTCCGCAACAACTCGCCCACCCGCCAGGTCTTTCCATGCCGCCGCACGATGCACCCTGCACGGCGCCCTGTGCCCGGCACGAGTGGGGGTCCCCTCTCGTGCCGGGCCGGAAGGCGCCGCGGTGCCCCGCTCGGGATCACAGCGGTCGGCCGTGATGTGTCAGGGTGCTTCGGTCACGTGGTCGGCTGTCCCGGGGTGACGGTGATGCCCTTGGGACCCCAGATCCGGCGGTACGAACCGTGGACGAGTTCGTCGAGCAGCGACGGGCCCTTCGGCACCCACCCCAGTTCGGTGCGCGCCATGGTCGAGTCCACCCGGCTGTTGCTGCCGAGGCCGGCGGCGGGCAGGGGGCCGAGGGCCTGGGCGAACTCCTCCTCGGTGGCGGACACGGCACTCCCGAAGCCGAACAGTTTCGCGATGCCCTCCGCGATGCGACGGAAGTCGCACTCGTCGGTGGCGAGGTTGTAGACGCTGCCGGCGGGCGCGTGTTCCAGCGCGAGAAGATAGGCGCCGGCCAGGTCGTCGAGATAGACGTTTCCGTACCGGTTCAGGCCGCGGCCGAGGTAGCGGCTCACCCCGTCGCGCAGAGAGGCGCGGAGCATCATGGGAAGCTGTTCGCTGCCGCCGTAGCCGTAGATCATGGTGGGGCGCAGCACGATGGTGTGGTCACCGGCCTGTGCGGCCTCCTGCACCATGACGTCCAGGCTGTACCGGGGCGCCAGTGGGGGAATGGGGGTGTAGCCGTCGTCCTCGGTGTGGACGATGTCGGTGGGCTCTCCCCCGGCGAGGTCGGTGTAGATGCCGGTGCCGCTGGTTCGGATGAAGCGCTTTCCGGTCCCCGCGATGGTCTTCAGCAGAGCGGTCGTGGACGCGGCGTGGTCTGCGCTCGCGGTCTCGATGACGGCATCGGCGCCCTCCACCGCGGCGCGGAGGGAGTCCGCGTCGTCGAGTGCACCGTGCACGGGCTCGATGCCGGCCGTGGTCAGTGTGCGTACGCCGAGGTCGTTGCGGACCAGGCCGGTGACGTCGTGCCCAGCAGTGAGCAGTCGCTGGGCTACAGCCCGGCCTATGTAGCCGGTCGCGCCGGTGATGAGTACCTTCATGATCGTCTCTCTTGGTGGGGGGTGTGATGCGATGGGCAGGGGGCATCCCGCACAGTCGGTGACTACCGAAAGCGATCTACCGTATGCGCAGGGTCTTGAGGGTGTGCAGTGATGCGGTGAGCAGTTCGGCGTAGCCGGCCTTGCTCATCCGGGCTGGAGGGTCGAAGCCGAGCACGTGCTGACTGGACACGTTCTGGGGTTCCGTGTACTTGAGGAGGCCTGCCCGGCCGTGGCGGCGTCCGAGGCCGGAGTCCTTCATGCCGCCCATCGGGGCGCCCTGGGAGGCGTAGGCAGAGGCGTAGCCCTCGTTGATGTTCACGGTGCCCGCTTCGATGCGGGCGGCGAGTCGGCGGGCTCGGCGGACGTCGCGGCTGAAGACGCTGGCATTGAGCCCGTAGACGGAGTCGTTGGCAGCGCGCACCGCCTCCTCCTCGTTCTCGAACGGGTAGACGGACACCACCGGCCCGAATGTCTCGTCCCGCCACAGCGGCACCTCAGGGGTGACACCGGTGAGCACGGTCGGCTCGTAGAAGTAGGGGCCGAGGTCCGGGCGTGGCCGGCCGCCCGCCACGACGGTCGCACCTGCGGCGCGGGCCTCCTCGACCTGGGTGCTGATCCGGTCCAACTGCCCTTGGGAGGTGAGTGAGCCCATGTCGGCCGTGAAGTCCAGCTGTGCTCCCAGCTTCATGGCCCGGACACGTGCGCCGAAGCGTGTGACGAACTGCTCGTACAGCGAGGTGTGGACGTAGATGCGCTCGACCGAGACGCACAGTTGTCCGGAGCTTGCGAAGCATGCTCGGACGGCGGAGTCCACGGTGTGGTCGAGGTCGGCATCGGCCAGCACCAGGAGCGGGTTCTTGCCGCCGAGCTCGAGGGAGCAGCCGATCAGGCGTCGACCGGCCTGTTCGGCGATGGTGCGGCCGACGGCTGTGGAGCCGGTGAAGCCGATGAAGTCGGCGTGCTCCATCATGGGCTCCCCCACCACGTTCGAACGGCCCAACACCACCTGCCACAGGTCTGCGGGAAGGCCCAGCTCCTGGAGCAGAGCGCGGGGCCAGAGGCTGGACAGCGCGGTCTGGTTGTCGGGTTTATGGACCACCGCGTTGCCGGCCAGCAGGGCCGGGATCACGTCCATGCCCAGGGCCAGGGGGTAGTTCCACGGCGTGATGATGCCCACGACACCCTTCGGGTGAGGTGTCTCGACCGCCCGGGTGAGCAGGGGGAAGGCGCCCTGCCTGCGGTGGGGCCGCAGGACCTTCGGGGCCTGTCGGGCGGCGTACAAAGTCGACGACGCCGCTTCCAGCAGTTCCTCGAAGGCGTGGTGGCGCGCCTTGCCGTTCTCCCACTGGAGCAGATCGAGGATCTCGTTCCGGCGGGACAGCATCACGTCGTGGAGCCGCAGGAAGGGCTCGGCTCTGCGACGCGCAGGCAGGGCGGCCCACCTGCGCTGGGCCTCACGCGCAGCGGCGAAGGCATCGGCGACGTCCGTGGCCGTGGACTGGGGAAGAACGGCGAGCGCGTCGCCGGTGAACGGGGCGGTCGTGGCCACCGGTTCGCCGGTGGCGGCGACCCCTGCCGTCAGCCTCCGGACCAGCGGGGCGTCCGGCCGTCCCGCGCCGACAGCGGAAGTACTCCTTCGACTCTCCGAGGACTGTCTCATCGGTCACCTCCAAACAGGATTCCATCCATGCCATGGCGTTCCCACCGACAGAGCCCACCATGCGATGTACATGGACGATGTATAGGAAAACATGTACTAAGTACAGGCGTCAAGCAAAGAAGGGCACTTCGCACCGAGGCCTTCACACCGAGGCTCAACGGCCGAGCGGAGGCTCCACGCAGGCCCCGCGCGGCGGCGTCGACCCGTACGACCCGCAGCTCCGCCGCTCCGCAGACCCCGATCGACCCAACACCCCCGCGCACCCATGTCAGGCCAAGGGCGCCGTCGGCCGGACATGGGGGTCACCCCTCCGCCTTGACACTCGTACGCCGTACATGTTCACCTGTACAGCATGCATGTACAACGTACAGTCCAGGAAGGTGGGACGTCGGATGAATGAGAACCGAGCAGGAGGCGGGCGCAATGCGCTGGCCAACCCGCTTGCCCTGCGCAGCGGCATCACGCTGCCGAACCGGCTTGCCAAGGCCGCGACCAGCGAACATCTCGCGGACCGTCGTGGGGCACCCACCAATCAGCTCATCACCGCCTACCGCACGCTGGCGCTCTCCGGGACCGGGTTGCTGATCAGCGGCAACGTCATGGTCGACGGCACGGCGCTGGAAGCGCCGCGCAACGTGGTCATCGAGGACGGCCGACACCATGAGCAACTGCGTCGTTGGGCCGCGGTGACCCAGGGCACCGACGCCAAGTTCATCCTGCAGCTGTCACACCCCGGGCGGCAGACCATGCGAGGCAACGTGCTCCCCGGGCGTCGCCACGACGTCGTCAGCTCCTCCGCGGTGCCCCTCGCCGTGGGTGGCAGCGCGCTGTTCCGGACGCCACGCGCCCTGTCCGACGCGGAGATCACCGCGATCATCGGCCGCTTCGCCCTTACCGCCAAGGTCGCCGCCGATGCCGGCTTCCACGGTGTAGAGATCCACGCCGCACACGGCTACCTCTTCAACCAGTTCCTGTCGCCGCTGGTCAACCAGCGCACCGACCGCTGGGGCGGCTCGCTGGAGAACCGAATGCGGCTGCTCATCGAGACGGTGCGCGAGGTCCGGGCAGCGACCTCCGACCAGTTCTTGATCGCGGTCAAGCTCAATTCGGCCGACTTTCAGCGCGGCGGCTTCGACGCCGAGGACTCCCTGGCCGTCGCCCGGGCCCTGGAGCATGAGGGCATCGACCTGTTGGAGATCTCCGGCGGAACGTTCGAGAGCGCCGCCATGGTCGCGGGTGCGTCGCAGCGGGAGTCGACCCGTAAACGGGAAGCCTTCTTCCTCGAGTTCGCGGAGCAATTCTCCCAGGAAGTGTCGGTGCCCCTCATGCTGACGGGAGGATTCCGCAGTCGGCAGGGCATGAACGACGCGTTGGACAGCGGTGCGGTCGACGTCGTCGGACTGGCGCGCCCCATCACCTACGAACCGGACCTGCCGAAGCGCCTCCTGGACGGAACCGCCGAGAAGAGCCTGGTGACGCCGAAGACACTCGGCCACAAGAACATCGACGACCTCCTCAACAGTGCCTGGCACCAACAGCAGATCGCCCGCATGGGCCGTGGTAAGGCCGTTCGCCCCGCTCGCGGCCCCGCGACCGCTCTCGCGATCGCTCTCCTCACCACCGCCCGGGACCTCTTGCTCCCCCGGCTGGCACCCAGCTGAGCGCAGCATTCTCCCCGTCTCGCGCGCTGCGGTGAGCCGCCCGCACCGCTGACCTCACACCCCAAGGAGAACGTCATGGATCTGCGACTGACGGACAAGGTCGTGGTCGTCACCGGTGCCGCCTCAGGCATCGGACAAGCCACTGCCCGCCTGCTCACCGAGGAAGGAGCCGTGGTGGTCGGTGTCGACCGCGATCCGGTCGACGCCGGTCTCGGCGCCCGGGGCACCGCCGTCCAAGCCGACCTCACCGACCCCGCCGCGCCCGCGCGGGTGATCGCCGCCGTGCTCGAACAGCACGGCCGCATCGACGCCCTGGTTAACAATGCCGGGGGGCTGCAGGCCCGTTCCAGCTTCCTGGACATCACCGACGAACAGTGGCTGGCCACTTTCGATCTCAACTTCCACGCCGCCCGCCGCATGAGCCGCGCCGCCGTGCCCGCCATGCTCGGTGGCGGCAGCCTGGTCCATGTCGGCAGCGACTCCGCGCGGCTGCCGGAGATCGGCAACATGGACTACGCGGCAGCCAAGCTTTCGCTGCTGGCACTGTCCACTTCACTGGCCACCGAGTTCAGCCCGCGGGGGATCCGCTCGAACGTCGTCATCCCCGGGCCCACCCGTACCCCGCTGTACGACCGGCCCGGCGGCTTCGGCGATCAGGCCGCCGAGCTGTGGAGTACGGACAGGGAGAGCGCGATCACCCGCATGGTGACGGAGATCCGGCCGCTGCTCACGGGCCGGATTGGACAGCCGGACGACGTCGCACAGGTCGTCGCCTACCTCGTCTCACCCCTGTCACGCCAGGTCACCGCTGCGGAGTGGGACGTCGACGGCGGTGCCCTGCGCCAGATCTGACCACTGTGCGTGCCCGAAACTGTGTCACCCGGCGCGTGCACGTAGCCGAAGTCACGTCACCGAGCACCCCACTGGAACGCGGGCCGGTCGACAGACCCGCGACCACCTCATGAACCCCGACGACCGCGCCGAGTCGATGGACATGAGACGAGGCACAACGTTCTATCCCCAGGAGAGCCTCATGCCCCCGATCGGTAAGCCGAAGACCGGCACGATCGTCCTCATCCACGGTTTGTGGATGACTCCGCGCAGTTGGGAACAGTGGAGCGACCGATACACCGCCTCCGGCCACCGCGTACTGGCACCGGCCTGGCCCGGGTTGGAGCGCGAGGTGGAGGAACTGCGACGCGACCCGTCCTCGATCGCGGGTGTCGGACTGGGCGAGATTGCCCATCACTACGAACAGACCATCCGCGGCCTGGACGAGCCGCCGATCATCATGGGCCACTCCTTCGGGGGCGCGCTCGTGCAGATCCTTCTGGCCCGGGGCCTCGGCGTCGCCGGCGTGGCCATCGATTCAGCGCCGGTCAAGGGTGTGCTTCCGGTCCCGCTGTCCACGCTCAGATCGGCCTGGCCCGTGCTGGGCAACCCTGCCAACAAGAACAAGGCAGTGGGCCTGACTCCCCGCCAGTTCCATTACGCGTTCACCAACACACTGAGCCATGAGGAATCGCAGGCGGTCTACGACCGTCACCACGTGCCCGGCTCCGCACGCGTCCTCTATCAGGGCGCGTTGGCCAACTTCACCCCTCGTGCCACCACCCGTGTCGACTTCCGCAACAACAGCCGTGCTCCGCTGCTGTTCATCGCCGGAGGAGCGGACCACATCGTCCCGCCGAAGGTGAACAAGGCCAACGCCCGTCTCTACCGCAAGTCGTCGGCCATCACCGATTACCACGAGTTCCCTGGCCGCTCCCACTACACCGTCGGACAGGACGGCTGGGAGGAAGTCGCCGACTTCGCCCTGGCCTGGGCGGTCCACAACAGCCAAGCCCACGCCTGAAACGCCGGCCGTCCCGCGTAGGTCGGCGATCACGGCTGCGGAGGCACAGTGTCCTTCGGTCCGGCGTCCGCTGGTTTCCCAGCCTCTTGCAGGGCATCGCGGAGCGCTGCGCGAGAGGTGATGCCCAGTTTGGGGAAGACCTGGTAGAGGTGGCTTCCCACGGTCCGCGGCGAGAGGTGCAGCCGTTGACCGATTTGCTTGTTCGTCATACCCGCGGCGGCGAGCCTCGCGATCTCGTACTGCTGAGGTGACAGGCGGGTGTCCGGCGAGGCGCCGGCTTGGACGGCCGCGAGGCCTGATGCGCGCAGTTCGCTCCGCGCGCGGTCGGCCCAGGGCGATGCCCCCAGCTGCGTGAAGGTCGTGAGGGCGGCGTTGAGCTGTTCACGCGCTGTCTGCGTGGCCTTGGCGCGCCGAAGGCGTTCGCCGTAGAAGAGCCGGATGCGGGCAAGGTCGAACGGCCAGGTGTCGGCGCCCTGTAGAGCCAGCGCGCGTGCGAACTGTGCCACGAACCGGTCGTCGTCGGCGGTCATGGCTGCCGCGCCGTGCGTCACCAGCGCCAGCCTGCCCGATATCGCGGGCACTTGGGCGCGGCGCAGCGCTGCGACGTGCGCCTCGGCTTCGTCGTGCCGACCGGAGAGAATGGCCGACTCCACGAGATCCGGGATCAGCCACAGGGTAGGTGCCTGGAAATGCGGAAGGACACCGGCGGGGCTGATCGAGGTCGCCTGCAGGAATGCCACTTCGTATTCTCCGCGGCCGAGAGCCGCTCTCGTTCTGATCTCCGCGGCCAGGGCGAGGAGGAGCTGGCT
The DNA here is from genome assembly GCF_001514115.1 of Streptomyces olivochromogenes. GTDB lineage: Bacteria > Actinomycetota > Actinomycetes > Streptomycetales > Streptomycetaceae > Streptomyces > Streptomyces olivochromogenes. The sequence goes on along the minus strand of NZ_KQ948498.1, from coordinate 11,734 downwards.
ACGCCTGGGTGCCGCGAAACGCGTGATCTCGTCGGCGAGGTCCTCCGCCCGGTCGGAGTCTCCGCGTGTCGCCGCGAGCAGGGCTTGATGGTGGAGAAACGTCTGGGCGAGGAGGTGGTAGCCGTGCCGACGGCTGAGCCGCAGGCCTTCCTCACTGAGGTGAGCGAGCTGATCCCACTCCCCGGATTCGTAGCAGTGCCGGCTCAGCAGATTCATCGCGTGGATCGTCAGCGTGACATGTTCGCCTTCGCGCCCCTCCCCCAACAGCCTCTGCAGTGCCGGACGGCAGGTCTCCAGGCGGCCGACGTACTGGCCGGCCATGCCGATCCGGATCACCTCTACGGGGTCCGCCGCCGCGAGTCTGCCGACCGCGTCGTCGAGTCGGCGCAGGTCAGGGAGCGAGGTGTGGACCGGATCGCCGAGACAGCTCAGCATCAGCGCCAAAGATTCCGGGACGCGGGGAGTCAGACGCGTGACGGCTCGTTCGAGGGGTTCCCGGAGTTCCGCGCGGGCGCCGAAGAAGCTGATCCACGCCAGCGTGTACAGGCCGTCCTGAAGGACGTCGTGCGGTGTGTCCGCCCGGCTCAGTCCGGCGTCGACTCCCTTGATCAGCAGACGGTACGCGGAGTCGACGTCCCCGATACCGCTGAGCAGGAGGTGGTGGGCGGCCGCGAGCGCCGTGGTCAACGAGGTCGCATCGGCGTCGTGGGTCGGCCGGCAGGCTTCCAGGAGCCGCGGCACGTCGAGCAGGTTGCCGGTCGCGTCCGTGCCGAGGTAGGCGGCTGCGGCGGCCCTGCGGCTCCGGTCGCGCCTGTCCGGGCTGAGACCGGCCGCTCGGGTGAAGGCGGCGACCGCACCGGCGACGTCGCCGCGTCCGCGCGCCCGGCGGGCCAGTTGCTCCAGAAGCTCGGCGACCTGCTCGTCCGGCTCGACCGCCGCGTGCGCGAGGTGCCAGGTGCGGCGCTCCTCGTCTCCGTCGGGCCGCCGTGCCAACGCCTCGTGAGCCCTGCGCTGCTCACCGGCGGTGGACAGCTCCACCACGGCCGAGCGGATCAGCGGATGGCGGAAGTGCAGACGTGCCTTCGCACGATCCAGGTCTATCAGTCCGGTTTCTTGTGCGTCTCGCAAGGCCTCCGTCACCACATGGTCAGGCAGCAGCGACCGTGGGGCCGACAGGTCACCGGTGCCGTCCAGTACCGCCAGCAGCAGCAGATGTCGGCTGGACGGTGGGAGTTCGGCCACTCGGGAGACGAAGACCGCCTGTAGGCGTCGGCTGAGCGGCAGCACGTGAGGCAGCGGCGCGGATCCCGACCGTTGGGCCGCGTCGAGTGCGGTCGGCAACTCCTGGAGAGTCAGCGGGTTACCGAGCGCCTCCGCCAGGAGCCGCCGACGTACCTCTGGGGGCAGGGCGGGAAAGCGATCCGTCAGCAGCGCGGCCGCCGACTGATCGTCCAGCGGTGCGAGTTCGTGGACGCGCGCGGCGTCGGATCCACCATGCGCGCTGTGATCGTCGCGGGTGACGGCCAGCATCCCGATCCGGGTCGCGGCGAGGTCGAGTGAGCGCAGCACCTTGGCACTCCCCTGATCCAGCCACGGAAGATCGTCGATCGCCAGCAGGAGGGGGCGGGCTTGCGAGGCGTGTCGGAGCAGGGCCATGGTGGCGCCCGTGACGGCGTGCTGCGCAGGGGCCTGTCCGGATGCGAAGCCGAGGGCCACCGAGAGTGCGTTCCTGTGCTGGTCGGAGAGGTCGGCCAGCCCGTCGAGCAGCGGATGCAGAATCTGGTGGAGCCCGGCGAAGCGCAGGTCACCCTCGAACTCCGCGCCGGCCGCCCGCAGTACGCGGACGCCTCCGTCGACGGCTCGCGCCGCTGCGGCATGCAGGAGCGCGCTCTTGCCGACACCCGCGTCTCCGGTGACCAGTAGGGACCCGCCGGCGTTGTCGGCGGCGCCGTCGACGAAGGCGCCGATGGCGGCGAGATCGTGGTCGCGGCCGTAGAGCGTCTGACGCGGGTCGGCTGGAGAGATGACGCAGGTCCTCATGACGTGCCTCGCAAGTGTCTCTCTGCCGAACATACGCCGTCGGACCGACGGGTGGTACGGCTGAGCAGCGGGAGGTCCCGGCCGAATGCGGCACGGCCGGGACGGTTGTGCGGTCGGCTCACCGGCCGGTTCACCAGCAGGTTCACCAGCAGGTTCACCGGCCGGTGGCAGCTCGCTTGATCAGGTGGGCGACGGCGTCGGGTCGGGACTCGTAGATGGCGTGGCTGCCCGGTACCTCGACGACGGACGCTCCCGTGCGCTCGGCCATCGCCCGCTGGGCCGGCGGCGGGATCATGTGGTCGTCGGCGGCGACCAGATACCAGCTCGGCTTGTGCCGCCAGGCCGGCTCGGTCACCCTGCCGCCGAGCGCGTCCACGCCCCACGGAACCTGCGAGTCCGCGAGGAAGGACGCGCGGTCGGCGGAGAGGTCGCCGGCGAACGACGCCCGGAACTTTTCGCGGTCGAGGAACAAGTACCCGTCCCTGGGCGGCAGGATCGGCGGGACCGGGGCGCCCGGCGGCGGGTCGGCGGTCAGCGACCCGACGGACTCGCCCTTGTCCGGCGCGAACGCCGCGATGTAGACGAGAGCCGCGACCTTGTCGTGGGTACCGGCCTCGCTGATGACGGCGCCGCCGTACGAGTGGCCGACCAGCACGGTGGGACCGTCCTGCAGCCCGAGCACCCGCCGGGTCACGGTGGCGTCGCCATCCAGCGACAGGGTCGGATTCTGCACGATGCTCACGTGGTAGCCGTCCACGCTGAGCAGGTCGTACACCGCCCGCCAGCCGGAACCGTCGACGAAACCGCCATGCACTAAGACCACGTTTCGGGTGGGATCACCGGTATTCATTCGCTTCCTCCTCACGAGTGCTGCCGCCACGCTAGGCCCGTCAACAGCCCCGCCGATTCAGTCAAATGACGTGGATCGCCGGCAGAGAGACCCTGCGCGGCCTTGTCGCCGGTCGGCGGTGGAGGGCGAAGCTCCGCACCGGACGGCGGGCGGCGGCTCACTCCGTGGTGGGCTCCTCGTTGCTCAGGGCGTCACGTAGTCCGGCCCTGGTGGTCACGCCGAGCTTGGGATAGATCTGATAGAGGTGCGTGCTCACTGTGCGCGGCGACAGAAAGAGGTGCTCGGCGATCTGCTTGTTCGTCAGACCCGCTGCCGCCAGCATCGCTATCTCCCGCTGTTGCGGCGTCAGTGCCGCGATGCCACCCGCCTGAAGCTTCCCCCGTGATCCGCCGGCGGCCCGTAGTTCCTTGCCGGCGAGGGCGGACCACGGTGTGGCATCGAGCCGCTGGAAGGTGTCGAAGGCCTCGGTGAGATGCCTGCGCGCCTCGGCCATGGCTCGGCCGTGGCGGAGGCGTTGCCCGTAGGACAGCTGGATCCTGGCCCGGTCGAAGGGCCACCGTTCCGCTCCGGCGACGGCGAGTGCTGCTTCGAAGTGGTCCGCGAACCGCCCGTCGGGAGACACCATGCCGGCGGCTCCCGCTGTGACGAGTGACAGGCGGGGGGAGATCGCGGGGATGTCCATGTCCCTCAGTGCGGCGACGTGCCGAGCGGCCTCGGTGCGCAGGCCGGCGCGTACCGCTGCCTCGACGAGATCCAGAGCGGTCCACAGGGCGTAGGGGGCATAAGGCTGCAACTTCCCCGGCGGAGTGATCGAGGAAGCACGGACGAAGGCCTCCTGATACTTACCGCGCCCGAGCGACAGGAGGGCCTCGATACCGTGCCCGTACGCGAGGAGGAGCCCGACTCCGCGCGGTGCCGCCCAGCGAGTCATCGCCTCGGCTGCGGCCCGCGCGCGCTCGGTCCGGCCCCGCGCCGCCGCGATCACAGCGTCCTGATGGACGTACAGCCATCTCAGCAACGGGTAGCCGTGCAGCTCGCACAGGCGTATCCCTTCGTCGCACAGCTCCAGCGCCTCATCCCATTGGCCGGCGAAGAAGTCGTCGTTGGCCAGGATGACCTCGGTCTGGATCTGCGAGGTGACGGCACCGCCCTCCCTGCCGTGGTCGACGACCGCCTGCACGGGGCCTCGGCACGCGCGCTGTCGATCCACGTAGGCACCGGCGATGGCGACACGCGCCACGTATGCCGGATCGGGCTCCTGGCTCAACCCACCGATCAAGTCGTCGAGTTCGTCGAGTACCGGCAGGGCCTGATGCGCGGGATCCCCGAAGGCCTTGGCGAGGACGGTCAGATATCGCGGTGGCGCCGGTCTGAAACGTCCCATCAAGCCGTCCAACGGCGGCCACAGTTCCGCCCGGCCGCCGAACACGCAGATGGCGATGAGAAACCAGAGGGCTTCGATCAGGCCGTCGTCCTCGCCGTCCAGCACCTCGCGAGTCGCGATGGCCCCGAAGAGCATGCGGTGCGCCGCATTGACGTCGCCCTCACCGTTCAGCAGATACGCGGCCGCCGCGACCGCCGCGGCCAGCGCGTCGGCACCGCCCGGGTCGGCATGCTGCGCGTCGGCCAACAGCCGCGGCACACTGCCGATGTCCCCCGTGACCTCTGCTCCGATGTACGCCGCGCGTGCCAGCCGCCGGCCGCGGTCCCGGCCGGCGGGGGTGAGGTCGGCCGCGCGCAGCAGGGCGGAGAGCGCGCCGACCGCATCGCCCCGACGGAGGATCCGGTCCGCCGTCTGCTCCAGGAGCACCGCGATGGACTCGTCCGGGACTTCGGCGGCCTCGGCCAGATGCCAGGCGCGGCGGTCGGGCTGGTCCGGCATCTGCGCGGCGATCGCCGCATGGAGGTCGCGCCGCTGCTGATCGGTGGACATCGCGATGACCGCGGACCGCATCAGCGGGTGCCGGAACGCGAGCCGACGCCGCTCACCGTTGACCCGTATCAACTGTGCACGCTCCGCCGGGGCGAGGTCGTCGATGGCGCTCGCGCCGAAGGCCGCGACGAGGATGCCGAGGTCACCGGTGGCGTCGAGCGCGGCGAGCAACAGGGCGCGCCGGGTCTCGGCCGGAAGCGGATCGACCCTGGCGGCGAACAGATGCTCCAGCCGCTGGCTCAACGGCAGTGCCGGAGCCGTCTGCCGTTCATGGCTGCGATCGGCCGCTCGCGAAGGCAGTTCCAGCAGCGCCAGCGGATTCCCGGCCGCCTCAGCGAGCACTTGCTGGCGCACTCTTGGCGCAAGTGCCGGGTAGCGCCGGTCGATCAGGCTGGCGGCGGCGGTCTGGCCGAGCGGCATCACCTCGACGGCCGCCAGCCCGCCGCCGTCGAAGAAGCTCGACTCACCCGTGCGGAAGGCGCCGAGAAACCCGATCCGGGCGCCGACGAGCCGACGCGCGACGAACGCCAGTACCGCCGCGCTCATACGGTCCAGCCACGGCAGGTCGTCCACGATCACCAGGAGCGGACCGTCACCCCTGGCCAGCCCGAGGAGCGACAGCGCCGCGTTCGATACGGCCAGGCGGTCGGGCGGCGCCCCCTCGTCGAGCCCGAGCGCCGTCGCCAGCGTGCGCCGCTGCTGCCCGCTCAACCCGTCGAGCTGCGACAGGAACGGCGTCAGCAGCCGGTACAGAGCGGCGTACGCCAGATCCGTTTCGACCTCGACGCCGACGGTACGAATGACGGGGACCCCACTCGCGGCAGCAGCCTCTTCGGCGGCATCGAGCAGGACCGTCTTACCGACGCCGGCTTCCCCGTAGAGCACAAGGGCATCCCCGTCACTCGCTGCACGAAGCACGAACTCCTCAACGACCTTCAGTTCGTGCTCCCGCCCGACCAACATGCCATCCGCTGCTGGCAATTGGCTGTCGTGCGGTTTCTGTCTCGGGCCGGCAGCCCCATCGTCAGGTGTCACAGCCCGCACGCTACCTGCGGTCCTACCGGCGCACCACGTGCAGGAACAGCGGCACTCGGCGCGGTACGAAGCCGGGAACGTCCGGGCGTGAGGCGCGCATCACCGTGCCGAGCGCGCTGCGCGGCCTCCGGACGGCCGACGTTGCCGCCCGCCAGGACGATTCGCACAGCCACGTCGTGATCGTGGCCGGGCACATGGTGATCGCGGCCGGGCACGTCGTGATCGCCCGGCGCGTCGTGATCTCGGCCGGGATGGTCATGGGAGGCAAACACCCGCGAGAGGCCGGTCTGTGGCCTCGGCCACGAGGTCGGACCGCACCCGCCTGGACACGCTCTGTTCGACAGCGCCGTGTGGCGTGCCGCTCGGACTTGGCCGGGGCTGAAGTAGCGGCGTGGGTTGTCGATCAGCATGGTGGTGGGTTGTCGATCAGCATGGTGTCCAGTTGCGCCTGGGTGACACCGGCCTGCAGCAGCGCTGGACGGACGTGGTCGTACAGGTGCGTGTAGTGCCAGTTCGGTGCGATCTGTTCGCGGACGCCTGGGGGGAACCAGTCGATGTGGCAGGAGGCGTCGTGGGAGACCACCATGTCGCCGCTGTGCCCGATGACGACGGCGCCGAGGTCGACGCCCTCGCTGCGCAGGATCTCCTGAGCGGTCAGCCTGGTCGGGGCGTGAGCGCTGGTGTGGACGGTGATCGGGGCTCCGGTGCGGAGGTGGGCCTGGGCCGCGGAGCGCATGACCCGCTCGACGCCGGGGGTGAGCTCGTCCTCGATCGCGCATTTCACCTGCACGGCCGTTGAATGATCACCCGCCGTCGGGCGCTCGTGAGCGGAGTCGCCGTTGCCGCGACGGCCGCGATGGTCGGCCCGGCCGGTTCCACCGCCGCGGCCGCCGACCACACCAAGGCCCAGTCGAAGGCCAAGCCGGCCATCGTTCTCGTGCACGGCGGGTTCGCCGACGCCTCCGGCTGGAACGGCGTCATCGAACGGCTCCAGCACAGCGGGTACAAGGCCATCGCCCCCGCCAACCCGCTGCGCGGCATCCCCACCGACGCCGCCTACATCGCGAGCGTCCTCGAATCGATCGAGGCACCGATCGTTCTGGTCGGCCACTCTTACGGCGGCGCCGTCATCACCAACTACACACTGGCGGACGTGCCGGACTACTTCCGCTACCACGGGCCCGGCACGCTGCTCGGCGGCCCCGAGAGCATGACCGACCTGTTCGTCCGTGAGCTCACCGAGGGCATCGCCGGCACCAGCATCAAGGCGGCCTTCCTGAGTCCCGCCCGGCCGGGGGAACCGGGCGAGACCGACTGGGCGGCGACGCGGGATGTGACGCCTCCGCTAACGGGCGGAAACCGCGTGGGCTGCCTGGTTGATGACGGCCGCCACAGCCGCGGGGTTGGACACGTAGACGGCGTGGCTGCCCGGGGTCTCGGTGACGGTCGACCCCGCCCGCTCGGACATGACTCGCTGGGCGGGCGGCGGGATCATGTGGTCATCGGTGGCGACCAGGTACCACGAGGGCTTGGTCCGCCAGGCCGGTTCCGACACCGTCCCGCCGAGCGCGTCCACGCCCCACGGCACCTGCGAGTCGGCCATGAAGGCCGCCACCGCCGCGGGCACGTCGGCGGCGAACGAGGCCGCGAACTTGCCCCTGTCCAGGAACAGGAACCCGTCCTTGGGCGGCAGGATCGGCGGAACCGGCGCACCGGGCGGCGGGTCGGCGATCAGGGAGCTGACGGACTCGCCCTTGTCGGGCGCGAACGCCGCGATGTAGGCAAGCCCGGCGACGTTCGGGTGGTTGCCCGCTTCGGTGATGACGACGCCACCGTAGGAGTGGCCGACCAGCACGGCAGGGCCGTCGAGGTCGTCGAGGATCTGGTGCGTCGCGGCGACGTCGCCGGCCAGTGACAGGGTCGGATTCTGCACGACGGTGACCCGGTAACCGTCGGCGGTCAGATGATCGTAGACGCCCTGCCAGCCCGAGCCATCGACGAATCCACCGTGGACCAGCACGATGTTCTTCACTTCGCTCACGGCATTGCCTCCTTCGCCCGGAATTCCGTTCCGGACTCGATCGGGATGATGACCCGAACGCTAGAAGGGCGGCAACAGCCTTCGATTGAGCCAAATGACGTAGTTCGTAAGGCGGCTGCCACGGCTACGTCATCTGACCTATGCGCGAGCGCGGGGCAACGCCGGTTGCCGTGGCCCTCATCGCCGTATCGCCAGGGACAACCCACGGCGCCGAGACGCACCGCGGCTGATCGGCCGCGGCGATCGACCATTCATCAACACGTGGCCGCGGAGGAGCAGTGTGCCCGGGCCTCACCCATGGCCCAGCAAGAACGGGGCCGTCCGTAGCCGACGGCCGGGACGAAGGCGACGGCGCCGCTGCGGCTTTCCCAGGTGTCGTCGGCTCAGGATGTGGATACGGGGCCGGGTGGCAGGTGGACCGTCATGATCAGGTGGCAGGGTTCGGTGCCGGCACCGCGGTAGGTGTGGGAGGCGTCGCCGTCGAAGGTGGCGGTCTGTCCGACTTCAACGGTGTGCTCGGCGCCGTCGACGATCAGGGTCATCCGGCCCGCGGTGACGCTGACGGTTTCCACGACTCCGGCCTGGTGGGGGTGGCTGGGGTACTCCTCGCCCGGTTCCAGTTTCCAGCGCCAGACCTCGACCGGCGCCGGGCCCGAGGTCGTCAGCATGAGCCGGGCCTCGCTGCCCTGCACTCCGGTCCACAACGGCATCACGGTGTCGGCGGCCACGACACGGACGCGACCTTCGGATGGCCCCTCCAGCAGAGCGGACACCGAGACGCCGAGGGTGTCGGCCAGCCGGACCAGGGTGGCGAAGTTCGGGTTGCCCTGCGCTTTCTCCAACCCGACGAGAGCCCCCTTGCTGACCTTGGCGCGACGGCCGAGTTCGTCCAGGGACAGGCCCGCGCGGGTGCGGGCCGCCCTGACGTTGTGCGCGAGCGTCCGCAGGGCTGCCTCTGTCTCGGCCATCCGATCACCATCCTCGCCAGTGGATCACTTTAGTGCACCGCCCGGTCGTTTGGTTGACACGCGCCAGTCGGTTCGTTGTACCGTCTAGTCGTTCCATCGAAATCGTAAGGGATGTACCGTGATCGCTCTGCTGCTGGCCCTGGGCAGCTCACTCGCCTACGGATGCGCCGATTTCCTCGGCGGCCTGGGGGCCCGTAAGGCTCATGTGCTGCGTACCGTGATGATCGCGGCCCCGGCCTCCCTCGCGGTCGAGCTGCTGCTGTGGCCGTTCCTCGGTGCCTCGTTCAGCGCCGGCACCCTCGGCTGGGGCGCCGCGTCCGGCATCGCCTCGGCCGCCGCATTCGCCCTGCTCTACCGCACCCTGGCGATAGGCCCCATGAACGTACTCTCGCCCGTCACCGCCCTCGTCTCCGCCGTGCTGCCCGTCGGCGTGGGCCTGCTGCAGGGTGAGCACCTGGGCACTGCCGGCCTGGTGGGCCTGCCGCTCGCGCTGGTCTCGGTGGTCCTGGTCAGCGCCGGACACGGCACCGGGTCGGCACGCCCGTCGCGCACCGCGCTGCTGTTGGCCTTCGGCGCCGGCGGTGCCATCGCCCTCCAGCTGATCTTCCTGCACCAGGCACCCTCCGACAGCGGCGTGGCCCCGCTGATCATCGGCCGGGCGGTCTCCTCTGCCGTCATCCTGGTCGCGGCCGGCCTCATGTACCGCAGGCTCGGCTCCGAGCGCCCCGCGTACGCGATGTCGACGGCCGCCGGCGTGCTGGACTCCATGGCGAACCTGTTGTTCCTCCTCGCCGCCCGCAGCGGGGACCTCAGCGTCGTCGCCGTGATCACCGCTCTCTACCCGGCGGGCACCGTCCTGCTCGCCCGCAGCGTGCTCGCCGAACGCATCCGTCACGGCCAGCTCGTAGGACTGGGCACCGCCGCCGTCGCCGTCAGCCTCCTCGCTCTCGCCTGAATCCCCGCTCCCCTCCCCCCCACCGCCGCCGCCAACTACGCAAGGAGCACAGCATGTTCATCCAGCCCTGGGACACCAGCCTGGACGAAGCCGAATGGCAGAGTTGGATCGCCGCAGGGCACGACTTCGGAATCCTGAGCGTCAACGGCCTGCCCAGCCACCCGCCCGTCGCCGTCCCCACCCACTTCACCGGCGACGGCGACCATCTCCTGGTCCACCTCGCCCGCCCCAACCCGGCCTGGAAGTCGATCGACCACGACCCGAACGTCCTGCTCACCGTCTTCGGCGACTACGCATTCATCCCCGGCCCATGGCGCGCCACAGCCGGCACCCCGCCCACCGACGGCGTCCCCACCAGCTACTACACGGCCGTCCAGTTCACCTGCCGGGCCCACATCATCGACGACCCCGAGGCCAAGGCCGAGCTGCTACGCCGCCAACTCGCCCACTTCCAGCCCGACGGCGACCACGCCCACGTCGCCGTCGACCAGCCGCCCTACGGCCGGATGCTGCCCGGCATCCGCGGCCTGCGCCTCGAAGTCACCGACGTGGTGGCCAAGTTCAAGTACGACGACCACAAGCCCGTCGAGCACCGCACCGCCGTCGCCGACCGCCTCACCGCACGCGGCCAGGGCCTCGACGTGCCCACCGCCCTCCAGCAGCGCCGCCGCCTGGACCGCATCGGACCCTGGAAGCCCTGACCCGCGCCCTTGCACACACACGCACACGCACACAGGAACGGAACCCCGCCCATGACCGTCTTCCGCCTCAGCCCCGCCGTCGCCGACGCCTTCCCCGACACCCTTGTCGCCCTGGTCACCGCGACCGGCCTGCGGAGCCATGAATCCTGGCCTCACACCACGGCCGCCGTGGAGGACCTGGAGCAGCAACTTGCCGACGGCGCCTGGCAGCCCGCCAACGAGAACGACCCCCGTATCGAGGCATGGCACACCGCCTACCGCGCCTTCGGCACCAACCCCCGCCGCATCCGCCCCAGCGTCGACGCGCTCGGTCGCCGCCTCGCGAAGAAGGGGGCCCTGCCGCGTATCAATCCGGCCGTCGACTCTTACAACGCCGTCTCCGTCCGTCACGGCCTGCCCGCCGGCGCCTTCGACCTCGACCACGTCACCGGCGACGTCGACATCCGCCACGCGGACGGCACCGAGACCTTCACCCCGCTCGGCGACCCCGACACCACCGAGAACCCCAAGCCGGGCGAGATCATCTACGCCGACACCACCGGCGTCCTGACCCGCCACTGGAACCACCGCGACGCCCACCGCACCCGCGTCACCAAGGACTCCACCCACGTCACCTTCGTCCTCGAAACCCTCCACGCCACCCGTGACGGCGACCTTCTCAAGGTCGCAGCCGAGGAGTTGCAGGGCCTGCTCATCCCGCACGCCGAACAGACATCGGTGCACTACCTCAGCCCGACACACGACCAGGCCAACACCTGAGGTCTCCAGGCGAATCGTCACCCAGCGCCGCGGGCCCTCCCCTGGCAGGGTGATGGGTCAGGCAGGGTGATGCATTCTCATGACACCAACGTGGTGGGCGGGCCTGGGGAGTTGGGTCGATCAGGCAATCCGACGGCATGTCGCCGGCTCTCCACATCAGCACCGCCACCAGGCCAAACCCCTTTCAGGGGCAAGTAGTCAGTAGCGGGTCAGCGTCAGTTACCTCGATCATGCGACCACTTGTGCGACATCCGCCGTGCTGCAGCGGTAGTTGATCGCGACCGTCGCTCCATCCTGCGCGAGGCATTCGATAACGCCTTCGCCGATGGCGCGACCGGCTCCGGCGCCACACGTCTGTCACCCGCCGAGGCACAGGCCCGTCAGTCCTACGACGCTTTGCGAACGGCCCCGGTACGCACCCCGAAAGAGGACCTCGGGGCGTGTGCATCCGG
>NZ_KQ948497.1:5040-34718 GCF_001514115.1 Streptomyces olivochromogenes | reverse complement strand
CCGCGTGCCGTTCGGGTGTGGTGGTTGAGGCTGCTTCCCGCAGCACAGTGAGCCTGCGGCGTTCCACGAGCGCCGGACCCACCTCGGCTCCCGCAGATGCCGCGGCCCGGTGCGTCCCTGGCGGCCAGCTTCGAGACCGGGTTTCCGCGATTTTCGATGCATTCCAGGACACCTTGAGGTGCTGGACCGGCATCTGCACCACCTGCCAACAGCCGCTGCCCAGCAGGACACACAGAACACCGAGATCAAGAACGACCTAACGGAGTCCTACTAGCACTATGCTGATCAACTGGATGAAGCTGAGGGGGTAGACGTGACGGACATAACCGCAGCAACGTCAGTTGAGGTGCGCCTCGCCACTGAGGAAGATCACCAGTGGCTGTACGAACTGCACGAGCAAGCGCACAAGGCGTTGGTTGAGCAGGCGTACGGGCCTTGGGAGCAGGACCAGCAACGAGCCTTCTTTGCACCGCTCGTGAACGATCATGCAGTGTTCATCTTCAGCGATGGCGACCGTCGAGTCGGCGCTATCTACCTCGGTGAGCGCGACGGTGACGTGTGGCTTGAGCTTGTCGAGGTTCTGCCCGAATTTCAGCGCCGAGGCTACGGCACCCTTGCCGTGCGCTGGGTTGTAGAACGCGCGAGCGAGCAAGGCAACGGCACACTTCTTCAAGTGCATCGCGTGAATGAGGACGCTCACCGTCTGTACCTGTCTGAAGGCTTCTCCCCTGCAGGGGAGACCGAGACGCATCATCTGCTGCGCAAGCCGGTTCAGAGCTGAGTAGCTGCCACCCCCGACCTCCTCAAACCACCACCTCCCCCAGCTCCCGTCCCGTCTGCCGTCGACCCACACTCCGTGGAGCGGGTGTGGTTCCTGGCGTCCAGGTGGAGCGCGCCACTGTACGAACGACCTGGACGCCATGGGCCGCGTCTGCTCGGCTCTGCCTGGGTCGACGGTGGACGGGACGGGAGCCCTCAACGCTCGCCACGATGTGCCCGCGGCCGGGAACGGCGCCCCCTCCATCCCGGTGCCGGCCGATCCCCCGCCGGAGGCATCGTCCTTGACCGTGGGCCGGGTACGTCGGGTGCTCGACTCATGACCTCCGGGCCTATCCATGTGTGGGCGGGCGTCGGCGCAGCCGGGAAGGCCGCCCGGCGGAGCGGAGCGCAGCCGGGTGCTTGAACCAGTAGAGAAAGTTGTAACTCAGTACCTGGCGTGGGGCTTGAAGTTCAAGGCTTCGTCGGTGCGCCAGGGCTAGGAAGAGCACTGGTCGAGCCGTCCAGGTGATGCGTGTATCGTCCTGGTTGATCGAGACCGTGCAGGGCTCCGAACACAGGAGGGCTCTCCTCGTCTCGATGCGGCCCTCGTACAGCCACTCCCAGGCTTCGTCGGAGGCTCTGGAGTCCAGTGCTGGTGTGATGGTGCGCAGTGCGATCGCTATCCAGCGGTTTGCCTGTCCGGCCGAATGGGCTTCGAAGGAGTCGCGGAGGGTTGGCTGTCGCGTCTCGGTGAGGTCTTCGGTCCAGCATTCGCACCAGAAGCCGCGGGTGTATCCGTTCACGAGTTGGCTCCCGGCGGGTGGGCCACGAGAAAGGCGCGGACAGCTACGATGTGCCTGAGCGGCCCGTGTTGTCGGTGGCGGAGGTCTTCGGCGTGGCCGATGCCATGGCCCCGCGCTACCGGCTGCTAGTTCTCCTGGCCGCGTTCACGACTCTCCGCTTCGGCGAGTTGGCTGCGCTGCGTCGCAAGGACATCGACTTGGCTGGCCGCTTGGCCGTGGTCCGCCGGGCGCAAGCCGAGTTGCAGGACGGGCGGCTCTTCGACAAGGCGCCCAAGTCGGCTGCGGGGGTCCGGACTGTTTCCTTCCCCGCTGAGCTGGCCGGCGAGATCAGTCAGCACCTGAAGAGCTACGCCGCTGAAGGACAGGAGGGTCACCTGTTCGTTGGACCGCAGGGCGGGCAGCTTCGGCGGAGTAACTTCCGGGATGACTGGATCAAGGCCAGGAAGGCGGCGGGCGTCTCAGCCGAGCTGCACTTTCACGATCTGAGGCACACCGGCAATACGTTGGCTTCGACGGCTGGCGCCAGTACCCGGGAGCTGATGACGAGGCTGGGGCACAGCAGCTCGCGCGCGGCGTTGATCTATCAGCACATGACGAGTGACCGTGATCGGGCGATCGCCGATCGGCTCGGCTCGATGATCCGGGAGACGGAAGGGCGACGGGCTCCTAAGGGAGGGGAGCAGGAGGGGCCGCTGCCCTCATGAGAGATAGGCGCAGAGAGTGTCTGCTGTGTACGCGCAGCAAGTCGCTCGCTTCGAAAGCTTCACGAAGGGCAGTCTCCGCCGACTCAAGCGTCTGCTGGAGGCTGGCTGCCTCGGCTCGCGTCCTGTCGGTCCAGTCGCGGACCGGACCGCTCGATCGGACATGGTCAGCCAACGACACGCGAGCGGCGTAGGCAGCGGATTGCAGGGCCACCAGGGAGTCGGGAACCTGTATGTCGTCCACCCCCACATGCTAGGCGCGGCGGGAGAGCCATAGGGCAGGCTCAGCGGCGTTGTGGCACGTGTGTGGCACGGCGCCGAACATGCCGAAGGGCCAGTTCGAGGAGATAAAGCCTCTGAACTGGCCCTTCATCGTGTGCCCCCGGCAGGATTCGAACCTGCGACACCCGCTTTAGGAGTTCGATCCACGACCGCTGCGGCGGCTGCCGTCCACTGGTGTGACGGCCGGACAGGGGTGCTGGTGTACGCCCCCGTCCGGCGTCGTTGATGTCAGCCGTGGATGTCAGAAGCCTTCTGATCCGTAGGATCGGGCAGTACACCGTGAGGGCCGCCGACGGCCTCCTACTCCGATCGCTCAGATTAGCGATTGTGTGCCAGGGCTGCCGTCAACTCCGAACGGTGGCGTAGCAGCAACCTGACCTGGCCCAGCGGACGTAGACAGCAGACGTTGGGTGGGTACGGGTGGGCTCCCGTCAGGACGCTCAGTCACAGATTTCCCTACCCCATCAAGGCACCCGGCTCCGCCGCAGGCGCCGCTCCTGCCTCCGGCCCGCTCCGGCCCGCGCTGCGCCGACGCGCGCCCACATGCGGATAGGGCCGCGGCCATGAGTCGATCGCCGCATGGAACGGCCGCAGGTCAAAGCATGCCTCCGGCGGGGGGCGCTCAGGCTCCGAAATGACGAGCGACGAGGGGCGCCGTTCGCGAGTGCCGGCCGAGTGTGGCGAGCGCGGAGAGTTCCCATCCCGTCCGCCATCGGCCCACGCAGAACGGTGGGGAGGATAGGGGCCAGGTAAGGAAGCGGCAGGCAAGCCAAGGCGGCCGCCAACTCCTCAGCCTGCGAGGCTTCGTGGGCGGGCTACGTAGCCTCCTCAGGGCCTCCAGCTTGGGTCAGTCGCTGCGCCAGGGTGCGCAACGTCGCAACGAGCAGCGAGAGGTACTGGGCTTCATGGCCGGGTGGTACTTGGATCTCGTGCAGGATGTCGACGGCCGTCTGTGCTGCGGTGACCGCTTCCGTCGGCAGGGGGATGTCGGCCACTCGCTGGGACAACGTCAGCAGGTCTTCGGCGATCTTCAGCACTGGATCGCCCGTGGAGATGCCTGCCGCCTGCCGGTACATCTGCACCGCTTCGTGGGCGGACGGCGCCGCGTCTCCGGCATGACCGGCCTGTATCAACCGCTGCACCACCTTGTGCAACGCCTCTGCGAGCAGTCTCTGGTATTCGGCCTTTCGTTCAGCTGGCGGCTGGAACCTGTGCAAGATGTCCACCGCAGCTTGCGCCGCCGCGACTGCTTGTGCCACCTGCCCTTGGTCGGCCTGCTGATTGGACTGGGCCAAGAAGTGCCGTGCCAGTTCCATATTGTCGGACCGCTGTTCGACCTGCTCCTGTATCCCAGTCATTAGCCCGCTCCCTGTCGGTAAGGAACTTGGCGCATCTGCTCGATTTTTTGCCGACGCTATCCTCGGTTGCATCACTTCTCTAACTGCAGAATTTTGTCACTCAAAGGCGTGCCACTTGAATCTCATCGTGCTCTTGTCCACGACGGCTACGCTCGACATTTCGTGGCCGCTATGGTGACTAATCATCGTGATCGAAGTTACGTTCGCGTCACGGTAGAGAACGTATCTACCGTCAGCCCGGCGCGCCGCAGCAACGCCCATGGTGGCCGTGCCGTAGTTAGCTAGCGGAGGAGAGCCACCGCGCACCTGTGGCCGTTCCATGATCCATTCCGCTTGAGCGCCAGGCACGGCCACAGAACCTCTTGGGATCAGGACTCTGGTCGACTTCATCGTTGTCACGTTTATCAGCTGAAACCAGACATGGGTGCCGCTTAGTGAAGGCGGAGGGATCAGGGAAGGCGGAGGGCCGATATCGGGATCTTTATCAGCGATCCAGACATCGCCCAAGATGACATCGCCAGGTCGTATCGGGAAGTTTGTAATCAGTTGTGCAGTCGGTTGGATGGGTCGGAATTGCGTCCACGCATTGTAGGTGCTCAGCGTTACTGGAACTATAACGCTGGGCTCATGGACCAGCTTAACGATGCACTCTTGGGCCGTTCCGGCTTGGACGAGAACACCTTCGCCAAGACCAACCCAGAGACCGCTGTACGCTTTTGGGCTCAGGATTGCTCCGGACACCTCGGGAACCTGCCACTGGCCAAACACCTGAACATAGGTGCCGGCGGGGGCCTCTGCCTGGAAACCGCTCCAGTTATCGGTATCTATGAAATCACGGTTGACCGGATCACCGAGTGGCCGAGGTGCACCTGCGACGTCTGAGCGTGCCACCAAGTGGGGCTCTATGAAAGCAATGGGATTTGAGACGATCCGGAGCCAGGTATCGAAAGCGGAAGGGGTGAGTTCCGGATCGGGGCGGGTCGGGTACCCGCGCGCCAGAAGCTCATCGTCTTGAAGGCTCAAGCACTCACTTAATTCCAGACCGGGACGGATCCTTTCATCTCGACGAGGCGGCGATCGATATTGAGCGGGCGGCAGTGGATATTTGTCGTTCGGCTTATTGCTGAAATGAAATTTCAGAGCATGCTGTACGCTTTCCCCATCGGTTTTCGCGTCAACGCTCAGGCGGGCGATCTCTACGGATTCGCCTGCTGGGCATATATCAAAGGCAAGGAATCCATCCGGGTCAGAATATTGCACAAGCAATGGGTTGCCGTCGTCCGCATCATTGATAACGCAGCACGCGTTCGGCAGCGTTCGAATTCTAATAATGGAATTAAGTCGCGGCGGGATCGTGTAGCGGTAGACTTGATCCATCTCAAACGGTGCCTTATATGTCGACACTGCCACCAACACCTTCGCGAATAAGACTCGAGCCTAGATTCCCAGGCAGGTGATCTGTGGCCCAGCGTAGGCTCCGCTTTGGGGGATAATGCACCGCCTGATGGCCGCTGTCACACTTCCAGGACATCACGCATCTGGCTCAACGTCGAACGGAGCCCAGACGATGCCGAGCGCCAAATGCACGTCATCTCCCCGCAGGCGGCTCGGACCACGCAGCAGCCTTCCCGTTACAGGTTCTGACCTGTGCCACCGAAAGTCAGCCACGGCGGCGGGTGCGCCGAACGAGCACCCGTCACGTATGTTTTCAGCAACCCCGTACCGGCATCAGCCACGTTCCCCGCTTTCGAAATGGCGGCCATCTGGACGGCGGGGTCGTGCCTGCTCGGGCTCAACCTGGTCGTAGTCGTGTACTGGCCCTCGGGCTGGGCGAGTTGCTTCCAGGCCTGGCTGTCTGCCTTGGCGGTGCTGCGCGCTGAGTGGCCGGGGGCCGGCGCAGCGGTGGCGGAGACAGAGAGCGGGGCGGCCCGCGGCCGCCAGCGAGCGGACCGCCGTAGGCGGTCCGCCTTGAACCAGGGAGAAAGTTGTAACTCAGTACTCGGCGTGGGGCTTGAAGACATACGCGCAGGCTGGGAGTTCAAGGCCTCGACGGTGCGCCAGGGGTAGGAAGAGCACTGGTCGGGCCGTCCAAGTGATGCGTGTGCCGCCCTGGTTGACTGAGACTGTGCAGGGTTCCGAGCACAGGAGAGCTCTCCTTGTCTCGATGCGGCCTTCGTACAGCCACTCCCAGGCTTCGTCGGAGGCTCTGGAGTCCAGTGCTGGTGTGATGGTGCGCAGTGCGATCGCTATCCAGCGGTCTGCCTGTCCGGCCGAGTGGGCTTCGAAGGAGCCGCGGAGGGTCGGCTGTCGCGTCTCGGTGAGGTCTTCGGTCCAGCATTCGCACCAGAAGCCGCGGGTGTATCCGTTCACGAGGTCGCTCCCGGCGGGTAGGCCACGAGGACGTAGCGCGTGTTCTCGTCGTGCAGGGCGAGTTGGTAGGCCGTGCCCGTTGTCAGGTAGGCGAGGGCTCGTTCGTGCTCGCTCTCGTCCCGCAGCCAGTAGCGGCCCGGCTGGGCGTATGCCGTGTCGAGTTGGTCCGCGACGTTCCTCGCGCGCTCGCGAAGCCACCACAGCGCCAGGCGAGGGCTCGTCGCATCGTGCGATCCCAGGAGGATCGAGCTGGTCTCGTGCAAGGGATACGCCACGGCCCAGCAGCGGTAGGTGCCACCCTGCCCCGGCCCCGCCGCGGCTAAGAACTCCTAACGAAATGATCTCCGGGGTGATTGGATCACTCTGGGACTGGTGATCTGGGGGTACGGGGTGGCGCGGCCGAAGCCGTGGGAGGTCAACGACGAGCTGTGGGCGATGATCGAGCTGTTGTTGCCGAAGGTGGAGCGCCGAAGTCGGCATCCCGGGCGCAAGCGGCATCCGGAC
The DNA here is from genome assembly GCF_001514115.1 of Streptomyces olivochromogenes. Lineage (GTDB taxonomy): Bacteria > Actinomycetota > Actinomycetes > Streptomycetales > Streptomycetaceae > Streptomyces > Streptomyces olivochromogenes. Next base: position 27,941 of record NZ_KQ948497.1, on the reverse strand, counting down.
CGGCTGGTGTTCCAGGGCATCCTGTTCGTGCTGCACACCGGGATTTCCTGGGAGCATCTACCGCAGGAACTCGGTTTCGGGTCGGGCATGACCTGCTGGCGGCGCCTGGCCGAGTGGACCGAGGCCGGAGTATGGCCCCGGCTGCACGAGACGCTCCTTGCCAAGCTTCGCGGCGCGAACGCCCTGGACTTCTCCCGGGCGGCCGTCGACGGCTCGCACATCCGGGCATTAAAGGGGGCCCCAAGACGGGACGAAGCCCCGTCGACCGGGGCAGGACGGGCAGTAAGCATCACCTGATCACCGATGCCACCGGCATCCCGCTCGCCGCCACCCTGACCGGCGGCAACCGCAACGACGTCACCCAGCTGATCCCGCTCCTCCGAGCCGTGCCGCCCGTGCGGGGCAAGCGCGGTCGGCCCCGGCGACGCCCGGACGTGGTGCTGGGTGACCGCGGCTACGACCACGACAAGTACCGCCGTCTGGTCTGGGACCTCGGCGTGAAGCCGCTGATCGCCCGCCGCGGCACCGAGCACGGCTCCGGCCTGGGCACCCAACGCTGGGTCGTGGAGCGTGCGTTCGCCCACTTGCACTGGTTCCGTCGCCTGCGGATCCGCTGGGAGATACACGACGACATCCACGAAGCGTTCCTCACCCTGGGATGCGCACTGATCTGCTGGAGAAGACTCCGCGCTGCGACGGGCCTTTGAGGCGGCACTGCGGGGGTTCAGGGCCCAGTGGCCCCCTCCGCCAGATCCTTGATCGCGTTGAGGCGGTGTTCCCACTGGGTGGTGAGAGTGTCCATCCACCGCATTGTCCGCCTCAGTGGCTGCAGGTCGGCTTCGTAGCGGACCTCGCGTCCGGCCCGGTGGGCGCGTACCAGTCCGGCGCGGTCAAGGACTGCCAGGTGTTTGGCCACCGCCTGGCGGGTGATAGGGAGGCTTGCCGCGAGGGACGTCGAGGTCGCGCCGCCTTCGCGGGCAAGGGCGGCCAGGACCTCTCGGCGGATCGGGTCGGCCAGGGCCACCAGGACGTCATCGGGGGCCTGTTCGCCCTCGGTGGTGCGGGTCATGCCGTGGTCTGTTCGCAGTCCGCGCGCAGTTGGTCGAGCTTGCCCGGCCAGTTCTGGCTGTTGGCGCGGTGCCGGTCAGTGGCCTCGCCGGTGGGCAGCCTGAGGTGCGCGAAGCCGCTCTCGACCATGGTGAGCCAGGTGCCTCCTGTGGAGTCGTCTTCGGTCAGGGTGAACTCGACCAGAGTGGCGTTGGAGTCGTCCGGCTCCTCGCCTGCGGCGCCTTGGGACCACCGCCAGGACAGGACGCGCGGCGGCTCGACTGTCTGGATACGAGCGGGAATGACGCCGTGGATGCCGTGGTCGAAGACCAGGAGACCGCCGGAGCGCAGGTCGACCTTGACCGGCTCTCCATCGCCGAACCAGCGACCGAGGAAAGCGGGCTCGCTCAGCACGGACCAGACCCGTTCCCTGGAGGCATTGATCAGGATGGCGCGTTCGATCGTGTTGGGGATCATTGCAACCTCATCTCATCCGGATGCGCTACCCAAAGGTTGCACATCCGGAAGCCCATACGCAACCGATCGGTTGCGCATGGGTACCGGCCGCTTGGGTCCCGCCAAGCTTCGAGCACCTGCTGCTCATTCCGTTAGGAGTTCTAAGTCCTCGGGAATGGCCGACGTCAGCACCGGTGGCCTCCCGGCTGGCCGCTCGTGAACAGTTCCGCGGTGACTGTGTGGCCGGCCTGGCTGTCGTGGACCAGGACCCGGTGTGCGATGGCGCTGACCATGCCCAGGCCTCGCCCGTGTGTGGCGTCCTGGTCGGCGTGCTCGGCCTTCGGCGCCGTCCCGGTGCCGCCGTCGTCCGTGACCGACAGCGCGACCACCTGCGACGAGACCGCGAGAGCCAGATGGAAGCTGCCCGACTGCTGTCCGCTGGCGGTGTGGAGGATCGCGTTCGCGCTCAGTTCGCTCACGATCAGTTCGGCGTCCTCGGCTAACGGTGAGCCGCGCAGGATGTCTCGCAGCGCGATGGCCAGGCCGACGCGGCCGGCGACCTTCCGCAGCAGCACCACGCCCGCGTGGCCGATCAGGTTCCTGCCGTCGGCCCCGCACGACAATCCGGTGATCCCAACGCCTGACCCAGGGACGGGCCCGGGACCTGCGGCGACTCCGTCCTCGATCCTGGGTTAACTTTCCAGCGGCAGTGATCGTCGCTACGGTGAAACTCACAGGGATTGAGTTCTCGGCACCGGGTCTTATGGGGGATGTGATGGGCAGACGTCGCGGTTTCTTCGCGGAGCTGAACTACCAGGCACAGCAGGCGGAGAAGCATCGACGGCAGCAGGAGGCCGCCGCCCATCGCGCTCATCTTGCAGCGCAGCGCGAAGCCGAACGAGCCAGGAAGGCACACGAGCGCGCGCAGGCGGCGGCGGCAAGAGCCTCTGCCGCCGAGACGAAGGCCGCGGAGCGTGAGGCCGCGCGGCTCCAGGTGGAGTCCCGGCTCGCAGAGGTCGAGTCCATGAACACCGATCTGGCCAGCGATCGTGCCGACATCGACAGTCTGCTCGCCTGGACCCTGGACATAGACGACTATGTCGATCTCGAATCATTGAAGATCGCGGGGGTCGAGCATCCTCCGTTCGAGCCTGGTGGCCTGGCTGTCCCTACACCCGAGGTTGCGGAGCCGAAGTACACCCCTGAGCCGGTGTATCAGGAGCCGACTGCACCCCGCGGACTCTCAGCCGCTCTTGGAGGGAAGAAGCGGCACCAACGGGCCATCGAGGAGGCCAGGGCCTCCTTTGAGAAGGCGCATGACGGCTGGGAGCTCGCCAGGGATGCTCTCCAGAATCGCTACGTCAAGGCAGTTGCCCAGCGCGAGAAGATAGAAGCCAAGCGCGTGGCGGAACTATCTGCCGCCGAGGAGAAATACAAGCAGGAATGCGAGAAGCGCGAAGCTGAGGCGTCAGCTCACAACGCCGAGCTCACCAAGCTCATCAACGACCTTGCCTTCGATGTCGAATCCGCCATCGAGGAGTACGTCGGCATCGTCCTGTCCAACTCGGTCTACCCCGAGGTTTTCCCGGTCGAGCACGACCATGCGTTCAATCTCGAATCTCGAGAACTCACGCTCACAGTCAGTGTTCCAGAGCCCTCAACTGTACCCTCAGTGAAGGGGTACCGATATGTGAAGGCGAAGGACGAGATTACCTCAACTGCCCTGCCCGTTCGCGAAAAGAAGGAGCGGTACGCGAACGCAGTCTGGCAAGTTGCAGTTCGCAGCCTGCACGAAGTCTTCGAGGCCGACCGCGCTGGCAAAATCCACTCGATCGCGCTGACGGTCGGCGTCAATACGATTGACCCCGCCACCGGTCGCCCGACCACCGTTCCTCTTGCCGTCGTCGCCGCGGACCGCGAGACCTTCAACGGGTTCGATCTGGAAAAAGTTGTCCCGCAGGCCACTTTGCAGCACCTCGGCGCCGCGATGTCGAAGTCGCCATTCGACCTAGTATCGGCAGACACCAGTCGCGGCATCCGCGTTCGAGGACAGTGACGATGCGGTTCAACTCACCGCCAGGGTGGCCCACGCCGCCCGAGGGCTGGACTCCTCCGCCAGGATGGAAGCCCGACCCGGCTTGGCCGACCCCACCACCTGGCTGGCACCTCTTCGTGTCCGACGACGAGTCCGAATCGGACAACGACGTCGACGAGTCCGCCACCGTGTCAATCGCCGAAGCTCCCACCGGCACGGGGCAAGGGGCACCGGGAACTACGCCAGACCAGACATTTGCTGGCCCCCCGACTGCACCACCGTTTCGCGGAGTCGACCCCGCGCCGCTGTTGGCCCGTATCGCCGATCTCGAAACCGCGCTTGCTACCGCACAAAATGGCGCCGACGTGATCGATCTCAGCGACCAGCGAGCCTTGCAGGGCGTCGGCATTTATCGCTACCACCATCCTCTGGAGAACGCGGCGGCCTACAAGAACCGGCTCCGCAGCCTCGAGGGCCAGATCGACGACGCCATTAAGAGCGGTCGCGCGATCCTCGCCGCCGACATGTTCACCTTCGACGGGTCTCTGGCTCGAGGACGGAAACTTGTCGGCGATCTATCCAAGCTGATGCTACGGGCCTACAACGCGGAGGCCGACAACTGCGTGCGCTCGCTGAGGTCAGGGAACGCACGCACCGCGCAGAAGCGACTGGAGTCGGCGGTCACCGCGATTGAGAAGCTAGGGGCGATCATGGAGATGCGGATCAACCCCGAGTATCACGCTCTGCGAACCACTGAGCTCGAACTGACTGCCGACTTTCAGATGAAGGTGCAGGAGGAACGCGAACGCGCCCGCCAGGAGCGCCAGCTTCTCCGCGAACAGCGCCGGGCTGAGCAGGAATTGGCCGTCGAGAAGGAGCGACTCGAGAAAGAGCGAGCGCACTACATTAGCGTCCTGGAATCGCTCCGCGCCAAAGGCGATGACACTGCCGTCGCTGAACTCTCCCGTCGCCTTGCTGACATCGAGAAAGCCATCGCGGCCAATGACTACCGCCTCGCGAACATCCGCGCCGGCTACGTATACGTAATCTCCAACATTGGCGCCTTCGGTCCGAATATCGTCAAGATCGGAATGACCCGCCGCCTCGAGCCGATGGACCGCGTCCGGGAGCTCGGCGACGCTTCAGTACCGTTCCGGTACGACGTGCATGCCCTGTTCTTCTCGCAGGACGCCGTGACACTGGAGTCCGAACTCCATAAGGCGTTCGCCGATCGACGTGTCAACTTCGTCAACGAGCGACGCGAGTTCTTCTTCACCACACCATCCGAGGTTCGAGCACTATTGGCAGACAGGGTAGGCGGCCTGCTTCAATTCACAGAGGAACCCGCGGCTCTCGAGTACTTCCAGAGCCGGAGCCGCTGGCCGCAACAGAGCTGAATGCGGATCCCGTTCGAGGCGCCGGGGACAGCACCAGCAGTATGGGATCGGACTAAGCCCGCGGAACGGCATGCCGGGGTCTATGCACGCCGCCTTCGACGCCTGCGGCTGAAAGGCATCGAACCTCTGGGGCTGGAATGAGCGGTGCGGCTCCTCCGCGAGCATGGCCGGCCGGTGCGCGGAGCGCCGATCGATTCTGCCGATCGGACATGGACCTTCCTGCTCTTCCTCACCGAAGACGGCAGCGCACTGGTGGCCTGCGCCGAGCGTGCAGCGGGTGGTCGAGCAATCACCGCTTTAGGAGAGAGGCTGAGGTATCTGGCCGGTGACCTGCGCCTCCGTTGGTGGAGATACCGGGTGCAGGTGCGTCCGTCAGCCACCTGTATTGACCGTGGCTGACCTTTGTATCTGGCACGGTTGTGGCACGAGCTTCGCTCGTCAGTCGGCGGTCATGCCGGGGTGAAGATCGGCCGACCGGATGCACTCACCGAGGGCGACAGGAGGAGCTTCCCACCTAGCGTCCGTTACGTAGCTGGTCGGCCACGAACTCCTTTATTTTATCCAAGCCAGGGTATGGATTTTCCGACGCTTGCTCGTCCTCACTGTAAGAGGGGCTGAAGTGCTCGAAACGCAGCATCTCGTTCGGGCCGTGAGTGATCCTCAAATTTCCTTCACTGAATCGGTATCCGACCTGGATCTCCTGTCGGATTCGTTGAATCATCAGATTGCCTGCTGACGTTAGATGAAATACGAGTTCGTGAATTATGTCAACATTGAAGTCGAATTCATCTCCGTACTCTCGGTAGAGCTGCTCATTCCAGCTGATTTCCTTGTGTTTTTCGTGGAGGCAGAATCGGTCTCGCGCGATTCGGTGATGCGCAAAAGTGTCACTAATGGTCTGGATTAGATCGGCCCACACCTCTGTGAAAATGCGATCAGCCTGTCGAAATTTTGAAAAGTGAGAAGTGGGCCAACTTCTTCCTTGCAGCCATAGGCTGGTGTCGAAGAAGCGCTCAAATTGATCGAATCCCATAACGGGCGTAGGGGCTAGGAGGGAAGATGTCCATCCGTCCCATTTGTCGATCTCTACGCGCCTTTCCCATTCACTCACGAAGTCAGCGGCTCGTTCTGCTGCCGCTTCCGTTTCTTTTGCTGGATCCCCCATGCTCTTGGCTACCCGTTCCTCGTGCTCTCTTTTCATCTCCAAGAGAACTTCAATCGAGAAGTAGCGCCCATTGGAGGCGTCAATTACTTTATGATGCTCCTCGCAAAGCAAAATCATATTTGCGTATGAGTCTCTCTCCTTCTGCGGCATTTGGGGATTTGCTCGCGGGCCGTGGTCTGACTCTGCGACGATGTGTGCTTCCTCGCCGAGAGTGACACCTTCGTTCACGTCAGGGTCCTCTGTGTAATCCTGAAGGTCCGCAGTGAGTCTTTTCCTGCATTCCGGAAAAGCGCATGTGTCGCCTGATCGCCCCCATAGTCGCTTGCGGTCCGGCAATGAGATTCCCACAATGCTCCCCTAATTCATCGTTGGTGTCAGCCGCTGGTGTCAGACAACCCCGGCGCCCTTGACAGTTCGGCTTTCGCTACCTGCCAGACCTGATCTAGCTCTCGCCATCTGGTCCTTCATCTCCGCCTTGGTCTCCCGGGTAGCTGTAGCCGGGAGGTGGAAGGGTCAGGTCAGCTTCCGGGATCGACAGGCTCTCTCGCGTAAGGAGGAGCATCTCAAGCTCAGCCTCGTCGAACTTCTGCTGCCGCTCGTAAAAGCTTGGGTCGTCGGGAGCGTCATGTATACCGTACTGACCCCACGACCAGGCGGCGCTGTAGGCAGCGGACGCAGCAGCGGTCACGGCTCGATCGGCGTAGAACTGCAACTGCGCGAGCTTGGCGAAAGCGTCGGACTGCCAGCCCTCTTCCAGCTCAGGTTCTTCTGTGAAGCCGTAGCAATGGTTGTAAGCGGTCCTGGCCAGACCTTTTACCGCTTCATAGAAAGCCACGTGCGCCTGTCTACGGTGCTCGAACGTGCGGGCCTCGTCCTCGCGATCCCAGCTTTCGCGCTCGCGCTGTCGCTCGCGCTCCCAGGCGACTGTTTCGCGACGGTCTGACCAGCGCTGCGTGATCAAAGCGCCTACGGTCCCTGCGACCAGCGTCGCTACGACGCCGACACCAGCGACTACTAGCGGTACCCATAGGGGAGTTGAAGTCACTCATCAATGGTCGCAGTTGTGACCTGGCCAAGTGCAACATTCCCCGACAGTGACAGATCGCTTCCCGCCTCAACCCACTAATCCACCTGCTCTCATCCCGTCCGCCGTCGACCCACACACCGTGGAGCGGGCGTGGTTCATGGCGTCCAGGTGGAGCGCGCCACTGTACGAACGACCTGGACGCCATGGGCCGCGTCTGCTCGGCTCTGCCTGGGTCGATGGTGGACGGGATGGGAGCCCCCAGCATCCGCCACGACGGACCCGCGGTCGGCGACGGCAGACGTCCGCGCTCGCCTGTCGGTGTTCGTCGGTGTTGTCACGCAGTCAGACACTCACCTGGCGCTGCTCTCGGTACGCGGGATTGGCGCACTTCAGCTCAGTTCTCCGGGTGCAGGCATAACCCTTCCGGTCTCGCAGATCAACTCCGCCAGCCCAGGCCAGAGCGGGGTGGGGGCGGTCACCTGTGGGTGTCGCCTGTCGTCGCCGGTCGGCCTCGCACGGCCCAGGGACGGCCCAGCGCGGTATTCGGTCGGAGCCTCGTGGCGACGTCACTGCCAGTGGTTACGACCGGCGGGACAAAGCGCTCTTTCAGACTAAAACTGCTTGCCCAACCACTTGCCGATGAGGATCGCGCTGACCAGCAGCAGCACACCGGCCACGACCAGCAGGATCGTCGACGTGTTGTTGTTCTTCTTCTGCCGGCGACGGTCCGGGCGCTCGTCGTAGCGGTTCATCGGCGGCAGCATCGTGGTCGCGCCGGCGCTGGAGTCCGTGCGCAGAGCTGTCGTCGGCTGATCGTCGGGGTAGCCGCCGTAGCCGACGGAGCCGACGGAGCCCATGGCCGCTGTGGCGGCGACCGGCCGGCCGTCGAGGCAGGCCTCGATGTCGGAACGCATCTCGTCGGCCGACTGATAGCGGTAGTCCGGGTCCTTGACCAGCGCCCGCATCACGATCGCGTCCATCTCGGGCGTGATCTCGGGGTTGAAGACGCTCGGCGGCTGCGGCTCCTCGCGGACGTGCTGGTAGGCCACCGCGACCGGGGAGTCGCCCACGAAGGGCGGACGCACGGTCAGCAGCTCGTAGAGGAGGCAGCCGGTCGAGTAGAGGTCCGTGCGCGCGTCGACCTGCTCGCCCTTCGCCTGCTCCGGGGAGAGGTACTGGGCGGTGCCGATGACCGCGGCCGTCTGTGTCATCGTCATGCCGGAGTCACCCATGGCGCGGGCGATACCGAAGTCCATGACCTTGACCTGACCGTTGCGCGTCAGCATGACGTTCGCGGGCTTGATGTCGCGGTGGACGATTCCGGCGCGGTGTGAGTACTCCAGGCCCTGGAGAATGCCGATGGTCATCTCCATGGACCGCTCCGGCAGCAGCTTGCGGCCGCTGTGAAGAAGCGTGCGGAACGTCGATCCGTCGACGTACTCCATCACGATGTACGGGATCGAGACCCCGTCGATGTGGTCCTCGCCCGTGTCGTGCACCGCGACGATCGTGGGATGGTTGAGCGAGGCAGCCGACTGGGCCTCCCGGCGAAACCGGGCCTGGAACGACGGATCGCGTGCGAGGTCCACGCGCAGCGTCTTCACCGCCACGGAGCGGCCGAGCCTGGTGTCGTGCGCCAGGTAGACCTCGGCCATGCCGCCACGGCCGAGCACATGGCCCAGCTCGTACCGGCCGCCGAGGCGACGCGGCTCTTCCATAGCTTTCCTACCAGCCCTCTCCGTCGGTCCCGACCACACCCGCGTGTGGTCCGGCGGTGTGCTGTTCGGGCATACGGTACCCGGCTCACTGTGCGGGGTCGGGCGGACGGCGTTGATGCCGAGGTATTTGGATCTAGACCGGCACTCAGTCGTACACCCTTGTTTCAGGTCGCCCGAAGCCAAACGTCGCAGTTAGACCTGATTAGGCATCAGTGAGCTTCTTCAGCGTTACCACTCCAGGGTGAGGATGGCTTTGGCGATTGACGTCATGCGGTTCGGGCTGCAACTGGTGTACCTGCGCGAACACGCCACCCTCGCGAAGATCTCCGCCGGGTTCGGGATCAGCGAGTCCACTGCCCACGCCTACACCACCGCAATCATCGACCTGCTCGCCGAACGAGCACCGGGTCTGCTGAAGGTCCTGCGCGAGAGTGGGCTCAGTCTCGTGGGGCCCTCCATCATGTGACCCATGAAGGATCTCGAAGGAATCGGGGCGGTGGCCTCGGCCGGTGTCGCAGCCGTCGGCATCGTGGCGACCCTCCTCCTCGGCCGTTGGGCTCTGCGCGGAGCGCAGGACGCTGCCCACGCCGGTCAGGCCCAGGCAGCCGCGACCTACCAAGCAGCGCTGGACGCTGTGCAAGCACAGAGCCAGAGCGACCATCAACAGTGGCGGCGTGGAATTCAGCGCGAGGCCTATGCGGCCTTCCTCCAATCCGTTCTCAGCTACAAAGACGGTGCCCGCGACGACCTCCGCCGCGCCTCTGGCACGGAGGAGACTCGGGCTTGCATCGCCGCCTTGAGGGCTCTGGAAACGGACATGTCGCAGAGAGCTTGGGTTGTGCGGCTGGAAGGTCCCGACGAAGTTGCCTCAGCAGCCATGACCCTTCAGACGTCAGCCAAGATTTTGGTGATCATCGAAGAAAACCATGCACGCCGGATGGCCGCGATGACCGACCTTAACCTCCGTAATCGCACGCACCCGCAAGAGGTGACGCGCATCTGGGAATTAATCCCCGTCGCTCAAAGCTCCTGGCGCAGCATCGGTACTCCCGAAGACACCTCAACGGCAGCACTGGCAGAGCTTCGTGATCTTTTCACGGCGTGCGAGCTATCGCCTGGACTGATCAGTACGCTCTGCGAACCACACGAGCCGGCATCTGGAGACCACCCCTCATTTGACGAAGCAAGCCGCGACTTCATCCGTGCGGCGCGTGAGGCGCTGCACTCTGAAGGACTGCCCGCCGTATGACCGCCCAACGGCAGCCGCTCCTCGGTCCATCGGATGCTCAGGCGGTGTCGAGGGCGATCTTCTTACATGCCAGGGGTCGTGCCCTCGTCTCCCGCACGACTGCCCGGCCCAAAACCAGCGGCGTACCAGCAAGGTAGCCGGACAGCCTCACGAGCGTCCGACGCACCCAGTAGGTTCCCCCCGCCCAGTCACGGCAGGGGAGCTTCTTCAGCGGTGCCGCTCCAGGGTAAGGATGGCTTTGGCGATTGACGTCATGCGATTTGGGCTGCATCGGGATCTGCGGAAGATCTGCCAGGACTTCAGGCGGGCGACCCCTCGTTCGACCGGTGCCCGTGCCGCGGCCAGGGCCCGGTTGAGGGTCTTCTCGGTGAGGGTGAGTTCCCGAAGGGGTCTGCGTTTGATTCCGGTGCTCACCCAGGGGCCGCCGCCCTGGTAGGCGAGGTCGGCCAGAATGGGGACGCCTTGGCGCTCGCAGATGCGGATGATCCGGTGGGTGCGGGCCGCCGTCAGGTCGTGAGCCCGGCCCGGCAACGCGGGTGAGAGCCACAGCAGCCGGCCACCTGGGGCGGTGACTACCTGCACGTTCACCCCGTGCCGGCGGTGCTTGTGGGAATAGTCCGCGCGCCCGTCGCCAACCCGGTCGCACTCGGCGAGCGTGCCGTCCAGCAGGACGAAGTCCGCTTCGGCCTCGCGCAGGACCTTCAGCAGACCGGGCGCGCGGTCGGCGAGCAGCTCGATGACGGCGCTGGTGTAGGCGTGGGCGGTGGACTCGCTGATCCCGAACCCGGCAGCGATCTTCGCCAGGGTGGTGTGCTCGCGCAGGTACACCAGTGCCACCATCGCCCGCTGAGACGGACGGAGCTTGCACCGCCGGTCGCCCTCACGGGTGACGACGAGCATCGTCACCCACTCCACGAGCGCATGGGGCAGGTCGAGTGCGGCAGGATAGATGACCAACGAGGCCCCCGAGCAACGTGATTGAGACGTCAGGTATCTCGATCAACAGCCCGGGGGCCTCGCTCGTTGCGCGACGCGGACCGTCACCTGATCGGAGGCCAACTCGAAGAGGCTCAGTGATCCCTGTAGCCCCTCGGCGGTGCGCCTAGCGGAGCGCCCACGACGGGCTCGGCCACCGCGCGGTAGCAGCCAGCTCCCCCTCAGCCGATTTCTCTGGGGTGGTCCGCTCACGCTGCCGCATCCGTGACGGTGGCGGTACGGCGCTCGGCCCCGCCGGCCTTTCGCCCGGCGACATCGCCTGGCCCGGACGCCACCCCTCCCGCTGCTGGCCTGATCGACAGCACTACCACTATGGCCGCAGACGGCTGCGCTCGTGCCACGTAAGCCGCTGAGCGATGCCGCCGTGTCCGCCTTCCGGGCTGTGCAGGCTTTCTCGTGCTTGCCCGCTGCACGCAGCGCGCCGCCGGGCGCGGCCAGCCGGGGCGGAGACAGGAGACAGGCCGCGCCGTCGAGGCGGCGCGCGCCCGCGCTGTGCGCAGGAGCTTGACCCGCGCTGCTGGCGGACGAATGGGTCGAGTACGTCGCGGCGACCGGGGTCGGGGCCCAGGCGAAGAACTACCGGCTGGCGATTCACCTGCTGTGTCGGTACGTGGACAAAGTGCTCGCCTTCGAGGCCGAGCAGGCGAGCCTGGCCGACCCTGGCCTCTTCGACACCTTGGTGAGGTGGGAGTGTCCCTGCCCGAGGGCTATCGACCTTGGGAGCAAATGAAGATGGACGTCCTGGTCCGGCCGCTGATCTGGCGGCATGTCGGACCCGATCCCGGTAGGAGGGTTGCCTTCGTCTGTACTCCAACTCCTAGCCTTCACAGGCATGGAGACGACCAACGGGGCGATCGCCGCCGGTACGCACGCGCCGTACACAAGGGTCCTCGGACGGAGCGGGATCGAGGTGAGCGGGCTCGGTTTTGGCTGCTGGGCCATCGGCGGACCCTGGCAGGGCCCTGACGGGAGCCCGCTCGGTTGGGGCAAGGTCGATGATGAGGAGTCCGTGTGCGCAGTGCGCCGTGCGTTGGACCTCGGCGTGACCTTCTTCGACACTGCCGACGTCTACGGGACCGGGCACAGCGAGCGCGTACTGGGACGGGCCCTCGGCAGACGCAGGGCGGACGTCGTCGTGGCCACCAAGTGGGGCAACCGCTTCGACGAGGAGAGCAAGGTCCTCACGGGGGGCGACGACTCACCGGCGTACGTACGGCGTGCGTTGACGGCGTCGCTCGCCAGGCTCGGTACCGATTACGTGGACCTGTATCAGTTGCACCTGTCGGACGCGGATCCCGAACGGGCTGCTCTACTGCGGGACGCCTGTGAGGATCTCGTACGGGAAGGGCTCATCCGCGCGTACGCATGGAGCACCGACGACCCGGGGCGTGCGGCCGTCTTCGCCGAGGGCCCGCACTGCGCGGCCGTGCAGCACCGCTGCAACATCCTCCAGGACGCGCCCGACATGCTCGTCTTGTGCGAGAAGTCCGAACTCGCAAGCATCAACCGCAGCCCGCTCGCGATGGGGCTGCTGACCGGGAAGTATGTGCCAGGGAGCACTCTCGCCTCAGGTGACATCCGCAGTGCACCGCCGTCCTGGCTGTCGGGTTTCGCGGCGGGTGGCGGCGCCGATCCGCACTGGCTGGCGCGCGTCGAGGCGGTACGGTCCGTCCTCACGAGCCGTGGACGCACTCTCGCCCAGGGGGCGCTGGCCTGGCTGTGGGCGCGCAGCCCGCGGACGGTGCCCATTCCCGGCTTTCGGACGGTCGCGCAGGCGGAGGAGAACGCCGGGGCACTGGAGTTCGGGCCCCTGGCGGAGGAGGAGCTCGCAGAGATCGGGCGTGTACTGGGGTTTTAGGAACTGCGGGGAAACAATGCCGATGGGGCAAGGCGGGACCGTGACATAAGGCGGCCGTGCGGGTTCTCAAGATGTGCATCAGGAGCTCCTCCGCGTGGCCTTGTCCCATCCTGCCTTCAGCGGCGTCTCCCGGCAGCATTTGGGCGAGTTGATTGAAGAACTCGCGCCACGCTGGGAAGCGGCCCGCGAGTCTGGCCTGCACGAGAAGAGGGGTGGCGCCCGCCGACGGACAGCCGGCGCCGGGCGCAAGCAGAAGCTCGTCTTCGTCGATCGGCTGCTGGTCACCCTGGTCCACCTGCGGCATGGTCTGCCGCACGCGGCACTGGCCGCGCTGTGCGCGGTGGACCGCTCCACTATCTCCGGCGCCATCCGGGAGGTCCGTTCTCTCCTCGCCGCTCGCGGATTCGCCGTCCCCGACCGGCCCGGCCTGCGTATTCGTACCCCGGGGGACCTGTTCGCCTACGCCGAGGCTGAGGGCGTGGATCTACGCATCGACGGCACCGAGGTACAAGTCCGCCGCCCCCGCGCCGGCCGCCCGGGCCGCAAGGCATTCGTCTCCGGCAAGAAGAGGCAGAACACGATCAAGACCACCACCTTCAGCGATGGTCAAGGCCGCACCCTGTTCTCCGGCATCGTCCGCCCAGGCAGGATGCACGACCAGACCGCGGTGCGGACCGAAGGCCTCGCCGAGCAGTTCCATCAGCACCCCACGGTCAAAGCTGAGGTGGACGAGGGCTACCGGGGCCTGGCAAGCGCGTTCCCCGACCAGGTCAGTGCCCCGCCGAAGAAGCCCAAGGACGACGCCTCGCTGGGCGAACTCCACGCCTGGCGCGAGCTGCGGCGCCGCCAGTCCTCACGGCGGATCTGCGTGGAACACACCAATGCCGAGTACAAGAAGTGGCGCCCGCTCCAGCGGTACACCGGGCGGCGCGAGGACTACGCCGAGACCCACATGGCCATCACAGGACTGGTCTCCGACCGATCCGCCCGACGGCCAACCCGTCGCAGGACGAGCACCGAGCTGATGCCCCTCCGACAGACCGCCTGTTGATCAACCCACCAGCAGAACTGCCAGACGACCACGCGCCGACTCAATTTCTCCCGAGGTCGTGTTCTCCGCCGCCGCTCAGTTCGTGAACACCGGCCGCCGCCACTGGCTGCGTCTGCCCACCCATGGCCATGGACGCCCGTGATCACCAGCGCCATGAACCGGTTCCCAACTCTCCCGAACCCCGGCTGACCAGCCAATTCGACCGTCCTAACAACCCGCACGACCACCCCGGGAGTGGAACTCGGCGCCCACCCCACGCGACCACCGGGCCATCAGCCTGCCCCACCCCCGGAAAAGCCGCACCCCATACGCGCAGAGTCCCCGTCAGCGAACTGACGAGGACTCGTGAACGATCGAGGCTAACCTCCATTCCATGCAGTTCACCCTCGATGGCGCATCCTTCGAGCTGACGCCCACGCTTGTTCGTGGGCGTCTTGCTGGTCACGTGCCCGAGGAGATCCGCGAGTACTGGGTCGAAGTAGATGGTGTGCGTTGGCCGGTCAAGCAGGTCATCTCCCTTGCGACAGGTGCCAAGCGCAGCCGGTTTCAGTCGCATGACTCTCGGCGGTGGCTGCAGAACCTCGGGTTCTTGATCGGTGCCGGATCCTCGGCCGCCGAGAGCGGCTCGGTCCCGCGGCTGACCGGCGCGTCTCGTCGTGGGTCTTTCGACGAGTCCCAGCTCAAGGAACTGGAGGCGCTCGACGTCCGTGTTGCGTTCTCGTGGCTGAGCGCCGGCCCGATCACGCTTGACGAAGCCAGCCTGCCGAGGTTTCCCGGACTCCCGCGAGTGCCAGGGCTCTACCGCTACGATTTCGGTGTGGACGACGACGGCATCCGCGTGCTTTACATCGGGGAGTCCGTGGAGCTGGCCAGGCGAGCCAGCAACTACCGCAACGCCAAGACGGATCGCTCTCGTCAGCGCACCAGCCGCCGCATCCACAAGGAGATCGTCGGCCACTTGGAGTCCGGTGGTTCGATCGAATTCGCCATCGCAACGTCAGTCCGCTGGGGTGACGGTGTCGAGCTGGACCTGCGGCTCAAGTCCGCCCGTCGCCTTGCCGAGAACGCTGCGGTGCTCCTCGCGCAGTCGCAGTCCGGGATCCGCGTGCTCAACATCGACGCGGAACTGGGAGAGGACAGCGAGTGAGCAGTCTCCCGGACCTTCGCTTCCTGCTCTCGATCAACAGCGAGAACGCGTGGAGCGATCTGCTCGCCACCCTCATGAATGCCGACCAGGCGATCACCCGCTCTGTGCTCGGGATCGAGGCTGTTGGCCCGCTCCAGATTCGTCGGGAGGTCTCGAAGTCGCGGGGCCGGAAGGCATCGGATCGACCCGACCTGGTGGTGGAGGCGAACGGTCAGGTTGTCGCTGTCGTCGAAGTGAAGCTGCTTGCTGGCCTCGGAATTGAACAGCTGGAGCGGTACTACAAATACGTCGCCGAGGAGGACCGAGACGACTGCCAGTTCGTGACGGTCTCGCTTCGGCGCATCCGCCTCGACACCACCCATGCCCAGGGCTGGCAGAACCTCACCTGGGAGGAGCTCGTCGCTCCCTTCGCCTCGTCCCCGGTGCCGTGGGCCGCGACGACCGCCACAGCCTGGACGAGCCACATCGAGTCCCAGGTGCCGGAGGTGGATGGCGACACCGTCTGGAATCAGATCGACGGTATCGACCTGTACCTCGCCCTCCGGCTTCGTGCTGCCTATATGTACGACAACGTCACCTTGCCCGGCGGCTCATCGAAGTCCATCCAGGAGATCGGCTCCGGTGGCCTGTACGTCGCGATCGTGGACGCCCCGATTCCGGGCAGCGGTTACACCGTCCGCTGGGAAGCCACGGAGAGCTTGCCGACTCAGGACGTTGGCAAGCTCGTCGAGAGCAGCGGGCTTCGTGGGGTCGACTTCCGCTTCTTCCTCGTGCAGCAGCAAGTCACCTCCTCCAAGGCCTACGACTGGGATTACCTGGCGCTGCTCTGGCAGGAGTACCTCGCCCAAGAGGACTGGATTCCGTGGAGACCCCATCCGCCGCGCAAGACGTTGCAGTGGGAGAAGGATGGCGTGGCTCGGCTCAAGGAACTCGGCGCTCCAGCGTTCCTCGGCAATGGCTATGGCGAGGGGCAGGCCAAGCTCAGCGGTGAGGTCGAGTTTGGCGCGCGCTTCGTGCTGCCGCCCTCAACCACACTCAAGGAAGCCGCCGAGGTGCTCAGCAGGGTGGCTGTGATCGGGTCACGGATGGCACAGCACGCGACTCAGCCGCAAGCCAAGGAGACTGTGATCGCGTTGATCGACGGAGAATCTGATAGCGGCGATGCAGGGGTGGACGGATAGATGACGGGCGACTTTGGACCCGACCGCTTGCGGCAGCTCTTCGGGGACCCGAACGAGGACGGGGTCTACCTTGTAGGCGTCGTGGAGTTCTCGGACGATGCCAGCGAGGACCAGTGGTCGTACGTCGGGAATATTCAGATGGGGACCCTGGCGTCGGTTGCCAGCAGGCTCGGCTATGAGCGGCGTGACATCACGATTTCGGAGCCTTACCGAGAGCCTGGCCGTGGGGTGCTGCCGGACGGAACAGAGCTGGCGGTCACCTCGACCACCGTGCGAGGGAGCGCATCCTGGTATCGGAGTAGCCGGGAGCCAACGCCGGAGGAACGGCTCCGGTGGGCAGGGCATCCAGTGCCACCGCCACCTCCGCCCGAGCCGGTGCCGGTCGGTCCCAACATGGAGACGGCGAGGCCTCGGATCGAGGAGCACCAGGACGAGGTCTTCTACACGAAGACCGGCAAGTCCTTCACCTACCGGACCAACCGCTACACCCTGATCATCGTCGAGAGCCGGCGCAACGTGCAGTGGCACGAGATCAGGTCAGCGCTGGAGGCATGGCCGATCGCGGGGCCATCGGAGATTCCACGATGCCCCGAACGTTCTGGGCGGTACGTCTACGGAATCGTGTCCGACGAGCGGATCCGGCAAGGAGACTGGTGACAACCTTGGACCTGCGGCTCCGTGGCGGCTGATGCGATGCTCGCCGAACCTGCCGAATCGCCGGACGCTACAGCTACGGTTATGGGTGAGGTTCTACTACCGCGACATCCTCGTCGACCGAGCGCCGAGGAAGACCCGAGCACTGACGAGGACGCATGGCCGAGGACCAGGAGTACGACGAGGTCGACGCAGTTGTTCGCATCCCCAAGGGCGAGCGTCTCGCCGACTCGCGGAAGAGCGAAGGCTGGAGTCGTGGGTTCACTCCCAAGACGAGTGACAAGGGACCGGAGCACGTCGAGATCCGCCTGAAGGCCGAAGACGAGTCAGGTTTTGCAGACAAGCCCGAGATCGTCTACGTCACCGAGTACGTGGAGGATCAGCGTACTCAGCTCACCCCCGGCCAGCAGGCCCGGGCTGACATCGCGGGCCAGATCATCGATGGTCTCGTAGAAATCGCAAAACCTCTCGTTGCCCACTGGTGGCACACCCAGGCCGTGCCGGTCCTCGTTGCCAAGCGCGAAGCCTTGGTGCTGAAGCGGCAGGCCCGCAGAGCCCAGAAGAAGGCCTTGCGGGCCGGGGTCACGACGACACCTCCTATTGCTGTCCCGGGAGTCGAGGCTGACGCGCCTTCCCAAGATGTGGCCACCGCGCCCAGCGACCCGAAGGTCACTGTGACGAGCGAGCAGTTCCAGCAGATGTTCATGACTTGGCTCGCTCGTGAGGACGCCCAGCAGGCGCTCTGGAGCCTCATCGTGAATGCCGAGGTCGAGGATGGCGGTGCTGCCACCCTGGCATGGCAGCAGGAACTGAAAGAGCTTTCGCCTGAGCAGCGAACCGAGCGGGTCATGGAGTTCTGCGCTGCCAACCCCTCGATCCTGGAGGACTTCGCTCGTCAGCTCATGGGCAGCATGGCCCTCGGGCTCGGCGAGACGACTCTCAGGCGTGACCGGGTGTAGGGCCGTGCCGTTTCAGGACGGCGCGTCACTAGCCTCGCCCTTTCATGGGCTTGTTGGGCACGGCTGACGTTGGGGGTACCGAGAACGCTTCTGATCTGCCACTTCGCCGTCCGGAGCGGCTCTCGGGCTCGGTCGGTGTGCTGCACCTGCCAGGCGCGCGGTGTCCTGCCCGCGTCGGCCACAGTCACGTGCGGAATGGGGGTGCCGCCATTGGGCCCTCGTGCGAGGCTGCCAGACATGGAGAGTGAACTGCTGGACGATCAGGACTACGCGTCGGTCCATCAAGCCATGCAACTGCTGTCCAGTCGCTACCTTCATGCCCTGACGCTGAACGCTCGCATGGAGGCCTGGGCGGAATTCGTGACGAGTGTCGAAGAGGGCTTCGACACCACGTGGGCTTGGGAGTTCGACAACGATATCGCCGATCGCGACTGGCTCCACGATGCCTGGCCGATCTTGACCGAACGGATCCGCAGGCTCCGTAAGCCCGAGCTCGATGCCCTGGACGATCGGTTCCGAGCGGCGACAGCACCGATCAAGCCGCTCGGTATGAGCCGAAGTGCGATGGCCGAGCAAGCGCGGTGGTGGCAGTTCCGCTCCCCGCTGCTGGTGACTGGGGATCCGGCTGAACAGATGCCGCCGACATGGTCCCCTGCGCCCATCCACATCCAGTGACACCCACTGAGTTCCACAGGACGGCCAGGAAGACAGAGAGTGCCTCTGAGCTGGGAGGATGGGGCTTGTCGAAGGCTCTGTCCACCGCAGTTCAGGAAGCACTCTCCAGGTGAAGAAGCGTACCGGGTTCTACCCGCCTCTCCGCACGACCTCGGCCCCGTCAGCCGTGGTCGCCCAGGCGGGCGGCGTCCTGCTGACCGAGACCGTCCGCAAGACCGGGCTGGACGCCGCCTTCTCGGAGGCGCTGGTTCCGTGGCGCAAGGACCGGGCGGTGCACGACCCGGGCAAAATCCTCCTGGACGTCGCGCTCACGGTCGCCCTGGGCGGGGACTGCCTGGCCGACGCGGCGATGCTGCGGGCAGAGCCAGTCGCCTACGGGTCGGTGGCCTCCGATCCCACCGTCTCCCGCCTGATCGACACCCTCGCCAAGGCCGGGCCGAAGGCGCTATCCGCGATCCGCTCGGCCCGCGCGAAGGTGCGGCGGCACGTGTGGCAGCTGCCGGGCAGGATGGTCCAGCCGCCGACGGGCTGGTAACCATCGACATCGACGGGGCGCTGGTCATCGCCCATTCCGACAAGCAGGAGGCCACTCCCACCTGGAAAAAGACCCTCGGGCACCACCCTCTGATGGCGTTCGTCGACCATGGACCGGCCGGGTCCGGGGAGCCGGTGGCCGCGCTGCTCCGTCCGGGCAACGCCGGTTCCAACACCGCCGCGGACCACATCGCCATCGCCCAACTGGCCCTGTCCCAGCTGCCCAAGGCACTGCGGCGAGGACGGCAGACGCTGATCCGCACCGATTCCGGCGGCGGCACTCACGCCTTCCTGGACTGGCTGTCCCGGAGAGGACGGTGGTTGTCGTACTCGGTCGGGATGACCAGCACTGACGCCATCCACCAGGCGGTGCTGAAGATCCCGAAACGGGCATGGACGCCGGCCTACGACGCCAGCGGCGTCCAGCGTCCCGGGGCATGGATCGCGGAGATCACCGGCATGCCCGACCTGAGCACCTGGCCGAAGGGCATGCGGCTGATCGTCCGCAAGGAACGACCGCACCCCGGCGCCCAGTTGAGGATCACTGACGTTGACGGCAACCGCATAACCTGCTTCGCCACCAACCCCCAAGGCGGCCAGCTCGCTGCTCTGGAATTGCGGCACCGCCGCCGCGCGAGCGGCCCAGGCCCTCACTTCCAGCACCACCTCCGCCAGGCGGGCGTGAAGGCTCTGCCACGCGGTTTCGCCCTGATGTTCTGACGGTTCGGCCCCCTTTGAGGCGGGCGCCGGCGGCGGGTCGGTGCGGGCACCGGCCGCGTGCTGGTGAGCACGGACGATGGTGCAGTCGACCGAGATGTCCCAGTCGATCTCCCCAGCGGCATCGGCGGCGGCCTGGACCTGCTGGAGCAGACGCTCCCACGTCCCGTCGGCCGACCACAGCCGGTGGCGTTCATAGACGGTCTTCCACGGTCCGAACCGCTCGGGCAGATCACGCCACTGAACGCCGGTGCGCACCCGGTGCAGAATCCCGTCGATCACCTGCCGGTGATCCCGCCACCTGCCACAACGCCTGTTGCCCACCGGCAGGAACGGCCGCAGCCGTTCCCACTCCGCGTCAGTCAGGTCCCCGCGAACGGTCATGCTGCAGAAAACGAGTTCTGTTGTCCAATCGGCACGGCCTACGCTCGCTGCGCATGTCCAACATAACGGGAGGCCTTGGTATGGGCGTGAACAGCGGCAGCGGCCTTGGATCGCTGGGACGATTGCCCAGCTATTTCTTCCGGCCGTATCGCGGCAACGAAGACCACGGCGCGATGGCCGCCGTGCGGCTGGCCTGTGCAGGGCGGGATGGGATCGACGCTCGCTCGGTTGTGGAGGGAGTTCCGACGGCAGCCGAGATCGCCGAAGCCTCCGCCAAGCTGGACGACCCGTCCGAGAACCAGGTCTTGGTGGAGAACAACGGTGACATCGTCGGCTACGTAACGATCAGGTGGTGGCAGGAGCGGGACGGGACTTGGCTGTACCTGCACCGTGGCTACCTGCTGCCTGAGCACCGCGGCGCGGGCATCGGCTCAGACATGCTCAACTGGGCCGAGAACCGTATCCGCCGGCTCGTGCAGCAACATGGAACCGCACGGACGGCCGTGTTCGGCGCGAACGCCATGGCCTCCGAAGGGGATTCAACGGAGCTGCTGCTCGAAACCGGGTACCGGCGTGTCTTCAGCCTGGTAGAGCTGGAACTGGCCGATCTCCGACGGCTACCCGCGCACAACGGTCAGTTGCCAGCCGGCATCAGAGTGGGTGCCGTCGAGCCGACCAGTTACCACGCGGCCTGGAAGACGGTCGTTGATTCGTATGCGAATGCTGCCTTCACCGAGAAGTGGACGTTCGAGAGCTTCCTCGCCACGGCCGACCCGACCTACTGGCGGGCCGCTTGGGATGGGGATCAGATGGCCGGCGTCGCCCTGTGCTCCATCCGCCGGCATGACCACACCGTGGGCGAAGTCGAAGAATTGAGCGTCCGGGGAGAGTCGAGGCGTCTGGGACTGGGGCGGGCCCTGCTGCTGGACGGATTGCGATCTCTCCGCGAGCACGGCGCGGAGACTGCCCGGTTGTACACCTGCACTGCCAATCCGCACCGCTCCTACGACCTCTACGAGAGCGTAGGGTTCCGGCGCCAGAACGAGTACGTCCGCTACCGCAAGCCGATCCACATCTGATCTGACGGTTCCATGCACTTTGGCAATGCGATCCCCAGGGGCCAACCCCATCTTGATCGCCCGGACAGGTCCTAGTCGATGTCTCATGAGGCATGCTGAACGTAGAGAACACTTCATCTTCAGATGCCTCAAGCGCTTCATCGCGCGCGAGGTCTACCGCCACCTCACCAGCGCCTTCAGCGGCGCACCAGCGACATCTCCAACCGCTTGACGATCTATAGGAGTCGACCGTTCACCTGCGGTGACGCCCCGCCGGCGTGAAAATCGGTACAGGGGCTGTCCGCCGACGCCGCTTGCGGGCGAGTCCAGCACCGTAGGAGCCGGTGCACTCCACACCGGCCCGCAGCACGGTTCCGAACTGGCGCGTCCAGTCAAGAAGTTGGCCCGTAGCCCGCCGCGGTGGCCGGGAACTCCCCGGTGTCCAGCAGCCCGCCCAGATGGTCAAGGACGGCGCCGACGTGCACATCCTTGTGGGTGTCGACTCCGAGCACCACCGAACCCGGCGCGGCAGCGGCCGTGGCGGCTTGGAGGGTGTGGAAGGCAGCGGGCATGCTGAGGGTGGTCACGGTGCTCCTGTTCGACGACGCAGTGCCGATGGCCAGCGCCGGTCGGTGGAGCGGTCAGGACTGTGACGGTGCCTTCTAGGCCAAGGCCCCTATCGGGACACGCTCCGCCGGCCCGGTGCCGGTATGCGCCGCTCCGACCGGGTCGACAGATCAAACACAAGGCACAAGCAGCCAGCCAGAGTACGGGTCAGGCCACGGCCGGAACGACACGATCATCATGCTCACAGCCGGAGTAGTTGCGCCGGTCGGCCTTTCCGGTGCGGCGCTGGGTGCGGATGAGGGTGCCGTCGATCAGGACTACCTCTCCGCCTTGCCTGGCGACCCTCTGCAGGGCGCGGTCCAGTCGCGGCGCCTGCGCGGCCAGGATTGCGATCAGCTCGTCGCGCCAGCGGCGGACGGTGGACTCGGACACGTTGTTGCCGCCGGCCATGTCGGCCCGGCGCTGGTCGTGCCGCAGCACGGCCAGGACGATTACCGCGATCTTCCCGGGCGGCAGGATCCGCCACCTGGACCGGATCACCTTCAGGTGACGTCGCAGCAGATCGGCGAGGTGGTTGACGGTGCGCGTGGACAGCGGAAGGCAGCACTGGTAGACAAGCGGGCAGGTGTGCTCGGCGTGCTTTTTGGTTTTCGTCACACCAATTCAACGGCCGCCGGGGGCACCGTGGTTACGCCTGCGCCGCGCTGTCGCAGGCGGCAGATCAGGTCACAGGCGGGTGGTGAACCGGCCGTCGGGCAGTTTGCGCAGCCAGCCGCGGTCGACGAGTCTGACCAGCTTCCCACGCAGCGGTTCCAGCTTGGACCGCACGCTGACGTCGATGGTCAGCGCGTCGCCGACCTGCCGGGCCATCACCGGTCCGGCGGCCTGCCGCACGGCGGCGAGAATGCGCTGGTAGTCCGGCGGGAGCATGGTCTCCTCCGCGTCCGGCGTGCGGTGCGGGATGAGCATCACCGCTCGTCCGCCCACCTGTCCGGGCGTCGGCGCGCTGTTCGCTCATCCGCTCAA
>NZ_KQ948497.1:0-4264 GCF_001514115.1 Streptomyces olivochromogenes | reverse complement strand
CGGGAACATCCCCGCGGGTACGGGGAGCAGCTTCCCGGCCTCCCCAGTCTGGTCCGCGATCCGGGAACATCCCCGCGGGTGCGAGGAGCAGATCATCGACCAGGCGATCGATATCGCCAAGCAGGGAACATCCCCGCGGGTGCGGGGAGCGGCGAGGATCAGAACCTAGACCCCGCGCGATTCGTGGGAACATCCCCGCGGGTGCAGGGAGCAGCGCACCTCGTGCAGCGTGGCGAGACTCCTCGGGGGAACATCCCCGCGGGTGCGGGGAGCAGGCTGTCTGACCTGCTGGTCTGGGGCTAGGACTGCACGGTTTCACGTACTTTCACCGATCTCGGCAAAGGGTGCATTTCGCGCTTATCTCTTCCCGGGGTGGGTGCCGATAGCAAATGGATCGCTATATGGCTTGAGTGTGCCTGTCGGGGGCTGGATAGCTCTATCGGCTGCAGATCAAGTTTGTTTCCTCGATTTGGCCTGCTGGGTGTTGGTTTGCGTGTAGGCATCTTGCATGACCAGTGGGGGTGTTGTCGCGGGTTCAGGTGTCGGCGCGGTCGCAGACCCGCGGGCGGAAACGGCGCCCCCTCCATCCCGGTGCCGGCCGATCCCCCGTCGGAGGCGCCGGAGGCATTGCCTTGACCGTGGCCCGCATCATGCAGTGATCGACACAACCGGGAAGATGGCAGACCCGCGCAGCCCAGCGCCCCATGCGCCGGCGCTCACTCCGGCGATTGGGTGCGTCCGGATCGGCCCGGACAACCCGATCCCACGGCATCGCTCCTCGCACTGCGCGCTCACCACGCGCCGCCGCCAATAGGATCTAATGGGCAGGCGCACGCGGAGTATGACGAATACTGATCATCACTGGTCGAAACTCCGTCTTGGATTCGAACGCCCCTCAACCCTGGATGGTCGTGCATGACTTCTGCCTCCCCTCATCTCGATCCTGCCCTGCCCGCACAGGACACGGCAGGCTCGCGACCTGCGCCGCAGCACAGCGATCTTTTTCTTCAGCCGCGCTACACCGTCGACCTGCCGCCGCTGGACGAGGAGGAAGACACCTTCTCCCCGCCCCCGCCCGCACAAAAGCCGCGCAGAGCCACCCGAGGTCGTTGACCGCGGACAGTCCCGCGCGCGAAGCCTCGGAGCTATCCGCGAACGAGGTGCTCAAGTCGGTAGCGTGCCAGCTCCGCAACCGGCCCGCGCCAGCGAGGACCTGGCAGCGCCATCCGTCCCTCTCCAGGCCTCGGGCTATCTCGTGAGACGGGCCGTGTGCGATCCAGCGAGGGCGCTCAGGCTCGCGTCGGCTTCGCGGAGGTGGGCCAGCGTTGAGTGCCGCCGAGGATGAAGCGGTGCCGCTACATCATCAAGATCTCTTGGCGGGTCATTGACCCCGTCGGGGACGTCCAGGTGCCGGAGGCGAACGACGTGGTACTCCCACCTGCGCGCGTCGGGCAGCTGGACGTCGACCAGACACAGATTCACCCACTTGTTGGTGTAGACCTGTCGCTCACCGTGGGTCTTCCCTCCGTACCTGCGGCGGCCCCTCTCGATTGGTCTCCAGACGCCCCGCCGAGCTCCCATCGGCCTCGACCGAGCTGTCGGGTGCTGTGCCTCCAGGAGCAAGCCGCGACGAGGATCCCAGTGAATGCTTTGGTTGCTGCGGTCAGTGCATAACCGCACTCCACTTTGGAAATGGTGCTGGAGAAATTCCCGTCGGCGTCCACCTAGGGTGATCAAATAATCATTCTAGGCCCACGGTCAGGCGGCGCCATGCTATGAGCTGGAGGGCGATTTATGAATAAGAGGACTGTTCCGTTTGACCGCTGGCATAAAACGTACCCAAAGCCTGACCGTGGAGATTCCCAGTGTGGATGTGGAAAGTGGAATCGCCCTCTCTACCCCAGTAGTGACCACGGGCGTGGATTGCGTTGGCAAGCACGCTACAAAGACCGCTCCGGTAAACCGCACCGAGTCGCGTTCGGAACGTGGTCCGAGGCTATGAGTCATATCGATAATGAGACGTCACCTATTAACGAGACGGCTCAAAATTGGGCAGTGGGAGGGCGCACCGTGGCCTTCTATGCAATGAAATTTATCGAGCGAAGGGAGAGGATGAATGCGCTGCAGCGCACAACAATTTCCTATGAGCAGAACTTTAGGAATTACATCATCCCGTTTTCTGGCATTCGTGTCGCGTCATCCCTTAGGTGGGCAGACAGTATCGCTTTTGTCGACTACCTGCTCACCCGCCCCAGGCTTCGATCGCCGCGTACTGTAATTCAGATCTTTTATGCCTGGCAAGTCCTTGTCAATTACATGATCGACGAAGGTGTTCCTCTCTCGGAAAACGTCACTTCACGCGTCACTCTGCCCGAAGTCATGCCCCGCAGCGACATCCGCCTGACACCCGGTCAAGTGATGTCGGTGGCTTCGGCCATACGGCAGCTAGCGCCACGCTACGAGATTGCAGTGTGGCTAGCAGCGTGCGCAGGCCTACGGCAGGGGGAAGTTCTCGGGCTTAGGTGGGAAAATATTGATATGGACCGGGGGCTTGTGTCCATCACTGAACAACAGCAGAAAGGCAAGACTCGGCCCCTGAAAACGAGGTCCAGCTATGCAACACTGGCGGTCGATGCTTTTCTGGTGGAACGTTTGAAAGAACATTTGCTGCGATATCCGCCTTCCGAGAAGAAGCCTCTAGCGGAATTCAAGCAGCAAGAATCCTGTGCGTCGCCAAGTAGAGGGTTCATTTTGACCAAACCTACCGGCGCCCCCCTCCATATGAATAACTTCTACTGGAGGTGGCGTCAGGCGGTAGAGATTGCTGGTCTCCCCGCGGGAACAAGATTTCACAGCTTGAAACGCTTCTACACTTCGGTGCTAGGAACCTCCGGCCACCATGATCCCAAGACGGTCCAACACCTGTCGCGACATGCGCGTTTCGCTCAGACCTGGGACGTTTACGTGATGGCTCCTCCGCCAGCAGTGGGCGGCCGAAAGGTAACCGACTTCAGTGAGGCTTTTATCTCGCCGGAATGAGTGTGGATCGACGCCCCCTCTGTTCCGAAGTATGCCACTTTCGTGAAAATCGCGGAGCAGAGTAAAAGAGGTCGGCGGAGTCTCTTACTTGTCACCAGAGGGTGAGCGGCAGGCCTGCTGCCTCGGTGGCGC
Source organism: Streptomyces olivochromogenes (assembly GCF_001514115.1). GTDB lineage: Bacteria > Actinomycetota > Actinomycetes > Streptomycetales > Streptomycetaceae > Streptomyces > Streptomyces olivochromogenes. Next base: position 1,093 of record NZ_KQ948497.1, on the reverse strand, counting down.
GGATGCGTTTCTCGATCAGATCCGGGGGCTCGTCCGCTTGGAGTCCGGCCCGGATCGCTTGTGCGATGGCGCGTGTGCGTCCGGCGGCGCCGCGTACGTCGGCGAGTGGTCCGTGGGGGTTGTGGCGTCGAAGTCGCCATTCGGCTCGGTTTTCGGCGGCGGTTCCCAGCCGGAGATGGGCGGGGTTGGTGCAGCCGTGGAAGTCGCACGTGTGGCAGACCACGGGGTCTTCGGCGGCGGACCAGCCGGGGCGGTTTATCACCCCGTGCGCGAGTTGGTAGGCGAACAGGTGCGCCGGGACCGTGCCTCGGCGGGACGGGCCGGGCAGGCTGGCTGCGCGGAAGGATCCGTGGCCTGTGGAGCTGACCGCGCCGAGCCATGGCCAGCACCGGGTTGGGGAGCGGATGTAGTGCTTGGCTTCAAAACGGGCGATGACCGTCTGGTCGGTGAGCCAGGTCAGCCAGAGCTCGGCCGGAAGGCGGATGGGCGTCGGGTGTCCGAGGAGTGAAAGCTGTTCCGGCGTCCGGGCTGGGGCAGGAGATCGCGGGGCGAGGGACTCCAGCGGTAGCTGGTCGGGCGGCCCGGTCATGGCGCTTCCGTCTTAAGCGGTGTGAGGTCGGGTGGGTAGCCCTTGGCGCGGAGCCAGGTGTCGAGGGCGAGGGCGACGATGTCGCCGTGGGCGGTGTCAGTGTCGGCGTTGTAGCGGCGGATGCGTCGCTGGAGCTGGAGTTGGTCGGGGACGGCGTAGTTGAGCTGTCCGCGCTTGGTGTGGCGGTTGTTGATGACCTCCAAGGTGTCCGGATGTGGGATGAACGGGTCATCGCCGGGTTCTGACTGGGCTTCAAGTGCGTCGGCCAGGCCGCGCAACTGGGCGGCGTACGAGGAGAGATCGGGCACGAAGGCTGCTCCGGTCGGCTCTGGCTAGGCGGCTAGCCAGCCGCCTAGTAGGACTCCGTTAGGTCGTTCTTGATCTTGGTGTTGTCCTGCTGGGCAGGGGTTGGTGGCAGGTGGTGCAGCTGCCGGTCCAGCAGTTCAGCAGGTCTTGGATGGCGTCGAGGATCTGGTAGAGGGTGAGCCCGCTGTATCGGCCTTT
>NZ_KQ948496.1 GCF_001514115.1 Streptomyces olivochromogenes | reverse complement strand
GCGGGGCATCGTGCACTGCGCACCGCACCTCAGCATGATGCACCACCTCTCGTAGCCAGCCCAAGGAGGCCCGCTTGCGGGACTCCCTCACGGTGCGCACCGCGATTGCGCACGGTGCGGTGGCCGACGACATCGCCGGCCCGCCGCGCCGGGTCCTCAGACCACGCTCTGCCCGAACCCGCTGCCGACGTTGCCGCGGACGTCGGCGAGGAACTGGTGGACCTGGTCGACCTCCTGCATCGATGTAGGCGGCCTGCGCCCCGCCGCCCCAGCGCGCCCGGCACGTCCACAGCGTGAACTACCGGATCATCGTGGCGACCACGACGCTGGCACAGCTGACCCGGCAGGGACCCGATGAGCCGGTGTGGCGAGTGGCCGGCCGGGGCGTGGGGGAGGAACGCTGCCCACTGGACTCGTTGCCGAAGGCACGTTGAGTACGGTGCGCCCGGCCTCCAGCCAGGTGTGACTGGGCGAGTTAGGTGACACCAAGGTGGGTCGGTGAGCTGGCGCCGAGCGCGGACTTGAGCGCGTACCTGTCACCGATTGGGCATTCCAGTTGTCACCAGCTGGGACTTTTCGCTCCGGCTGTCATCAACCGCGGTCGTTGGGATAGATCGAGTGAGCGGCGCTCCGTGTCTACATCAAAGCGTCTGTCAGAACGCGATCGAGCGCTGCCCGGCCAGCGGGTCCCCATGTCGGCTTGCCGCCAGGAAGGCCCCGATCTCCGCGCTGCCCCATGAGCATGAGGAACAGGCTTTTCATGGCAGCCAGCCCGCGGGCGCGCCGGATCGTCGCCTCGTCCGCATGCGCGTACACGTCGAAGAACCGTGAGGCGGCGCCCGAAGGAAGGAGCACCCATGCGGCCGCGAGGTCCCACGCCGGATCGCCGGCGAACATGGCGTCGAAATCGATCACGCCCGAGAGCGCCGAGCTCGGGCAGTTCCCCGGCGGGCGGTCGCTGTACGACCCGCGCCCTGGCGAGCCCCGCTCAGCTTGAGTCTTAACTTGCTGACGGTTCCATGTCCCAGCGGAACCACGCGCGGTCCTGGTCGATGTGAAGGAGGAACTCGGCAACGGGCCCCGTGACACCACGGTCAGGGCACTTTCGATGCGATGGTAGGCGTTGTCGAACCGTTCGAACTCCTCAGCCTCGACGATGGCGTTGACCTTGTCGAACCAGGGCCTGAACTGGCTGAAGGCAGGCTCTGGAAGGAAACGTCCATGCTGCCAGGGCATGCCGGCCTCGTCGACGGTGATCGTGCCGATGAGGGTACTGCCGCTCCAGAGCCGCCACTCGCTGTCGGGATCGATCATCCTGGCCCCATGGATTGGTGCCTACGGCTTCATCGCGTGGCCGTGCCCAGCACGGATGTCAGGCTCGCAGAGGTTACGGAACACATGCGGCACGGCACCTCGCCGGGGTGGAGTCCCGAAACCTGCCCAGGCTCATCTCCCGGCTGCTCACCAAGGCCCGGTTCTTGCATAGCTACGGCAGACAGACATGTACCGGAGAGTGACGGCCCGTCTGGGCTTACCGCGGTACATGCGTGCAGCTCCACGGTGACAACACGGCCGTCCCTGCTGGAGCGGCCCAGGTCGCTGATCAAGACGGATGGCTACAGACGCCACCTGGCCGCAGCCAGACAAGAACAGGGCTCTGACCGTGGACGACACGGTGCCGCAGCCGGTACTCACGAAGGTCACCCAAGAGGTCGGCGCAGCAAGCGCCCGCGCGATCAACCTGAGCTGAGACCACGGCCGGTCGTCCCGGGCGGGCCCGCCTTCCGCGGGGGTGCGGGCCCGCACCCGCTCAGGGCCGGTGCCGCACGAAGCTGGCAAAGGCAAACCCCTCGCCCGCGCGTGGCGCCCGGGTCCAGGACCGGGTAGTGAAGGTGCGGAGCCTGCCTTGGGTCAGCGCGAAGCGGGGGAGCGAGAGCCCGAGCTCGGTGTGCAGGGCCTCCAACACACGCAGCTCGTTGTCCAGTTCGGTGTCCTGCGGGTGGAACAGCCGTGCGGGGTCCAGCGCCTCGGGTATTGCGCCGGAGCGCTGGATCTCCGTACCCCGCACGGTGAACGCGTAGAGCTCCTCGCTCTGTTCGGCCACCGACAGGTGAAATGCGGCCGGGTGGTCACCCGGCGACGAGCGCCTCGGCTCGCGCCACACCACCACCGCGCGGCCGGACGAGGAGGCAGCCGGAGCGGGGGACAGGAACAGCTTGTTCAGGTGGTGGGGGTGGCCGTCGAAGGCGAAGACCCACCCTTCGGCGGTGCGGCCGACGGCGACCACGGCCCGGTCCTCCCAGAGTTCCACGTCCTCCCGCTCGCGAGGCCGGGGTGCCCGCCAGGACGCCTCACGCTGATCGGTGGGCGCGCTCAGTCCGGTGCCTTCCTCCCCGATCAGGGCGGGAAGTCGGGCAGGATCGATCCCCTCCACCCAGACACAGCGGTATCCATCGAGCGGCCGCCAGCTCGCCGCAGGCTCTGCCAACCAGGCGAGTCCCGGCGGGTCGAGGTCGGGCACCGGCTCGGGAGCGGGACCCCGCTCCCCGGCCCGCGGTGTCGCGAGGATTTCCCGCCCACGCTCCGGGGTGATCAGCGGACCCAGGACCGGATCGGCGAGCAGGCCGATCGGGGCGATCAGCAAGGGCCCGGGAGCCTCCCACAGCGGGAGCGCGTCCCGCAGCACCCGCCACGCGGCGTCGGTCGCCCCCCAGCGGGCTGACTCCCGGGCCTCGGCGACGGCCCGGCCCCATGGGCCGGGAGGCGTGTAGTGATGGGTGCCGTCCCGCATCGTGCTCAGTACGGCCTCGACGGTCTTCCGGGCGGCCCCGCGGGCGGTCATCATCCCGAGCCAGTGGTCATCCCCGCCCAGCCGGCATTCGCCGCGTGCCGGCGCCATGGCATGCACGGGCAGAAGCTCGGGCAGGTAGCGCGGGTCGGCCACCAGGTTGCCGTAATCCCGGGAGCTGCACGGAGCCAGCAGATGCCGGAGCTGGTTCAGGAGGACGGCGCTGCGTGGCCGTCCGAAGGACAGCGCTTCCTCGAGCAGGGGCAGGGCCTCCTCGTACCGTCCGCGCAGGGCCAGCAGGCGGGCCTCCGCCACATGGGCATCCTGCGCGCGCGTGGTCGTGTTCACGAAGTCGGGCCGCTCCACCCGGTCGGAGTGGAAGCTGCGGTACATGGCCTTCATGTAGGCGCGGAACGACGGGTAGCGGTCTGGCAGTTCACCGCCCCAGCCCTTGTAGAGGTAGAGCGCCCACTCACCGTCCTGGTCACTGTCGCCCGGGTCGAGCAGGGCGTACGACATGTCGGAGTCCGTCTCCAGCCGTAGCGCCCGTTGCCACATCCCGGCCAGCAGGATGTCCTCCTCGCGCGGGTTGTCGCCCAGGTTCTCCTCGTACAGCGGGGTCATGTCGAACGGATCCTGGAACCAGTCGATGTCCGCGGCGCCGCCGAGCTGATAGACCCCGGCCGTCTGGTCCACGTGCCACCCGTCGCTCACGGCTAGGAACTCCCGGTACGAGGGCGGCAGCCGCCGACCCAGCCGCTCCTCGGCCGCGGCGATCGCGGCCTCGTCCGCCCCTGGCCTGCCCGGGCGGACGAGGGAATGCCCGCCGTCCTCGTCCTCGTCCGCGCGCGGAACCCACTCCTCCTGCCACCGTCCCAGGAACTCGTGCCAGTTGAAAGACTCATCGCTCATGGCCGGATGGTGTCATCCGGCACCGACAACGGTGTCGGCCCTGTTCTTGTCTGGCTGCGACCAGGTGGCGTCTGTAGCCATCCGTCTTGATCAGCGACCTGGGCCGCTCCAGCAGGGACGGCCGTGTTGTCACCGTTGAGCTGCACGCATGTACCGCGGTAAGCCCAGACGGGCCGTCACTCTCCGGTACATGTCTGTCTGCCGTAGCTATGCAAGAACCGGGCCACCAAGGCGCTGAGCTGCACAGCTGCACCACGGCGGTAACGATCTTGAGACCGATGTTAAAACTCAAGCTCAGTAGCTATTTTTCAACGTGACCGGTTGAGCGGAGACGTCCAGTGGATCACCTGCGGAGCTCTCATCGGGCGTTCAGACCAGGCAGAATCGGCGCATGCCTGGTGACGAAACAACAGCGCTGCCAGCGATCTGGCGACTGCCGTTCGAGTTGGCGTGGGAGGCGTTCAGGGCGGGCAGTCGGCCCATCGGAGCCGCGTTGATGAATGCTGATGGTGAGGTGGTGGCCAGCGGGCGGAACCGCAGCCAGGAGACAGTTGCCCCACCCGGGCAGCTTGCTGGGGCAGCCATTGCCCACGCGGAGATCAATGTGCTGGCCCAGCTGTCATCCCGGCGCCGGTATGAGGACCACCTTCTCTTCACCACGCTTGAGCCATGTCTCCTCTGTAGCGGCGCGCTCCTTCACGCTCATGTCGGCACTGTGGTCTATGCCGCCCCGGACCCCTTGTGGCACGGAATCGAGCAGGTACCTTCTGTGGGCGGTGCCATTGCAGCACGCTGGGCTCACCGGGAAGGACCTGTTGAAGGGCCCCTCGCCGTGTTCGGCGCGATGCTCATGCACCTCTGGACTCTCCGTCACGCGCCGGAGACAGGTGAGGAAGCAGCCAGCGGTGGTTTACTCGCACTGGCGCGGCAATCTCTCGGCATCCCCGGCTTCGCGGAAGCCGAAACGGCTGAGACTGCCTATCAGCTCGCTTTGCCGCGGATTGCGGATGCCGGGCTTTAGCCGGAGCGCTTCTTGGCCCAAGAGGCAGCGGGGTTCTTGCGGGTCAGGCGTCGGGTCATCATGGTGATGAGTGCCCAGTTCAGGTGTGCTTCGGAGTGTTGGGGCAGACGTTCGTAGTCGCGTGCGTTCATGCACCAGCCGAGGTCACCTCGGCGGTGAGCCGGGCGGTCTCCTGCGGGCTGAACAGCCCGCGCAGCACGACGAATCCGAAAGTCCGGTAGTGCTCGATCTGCTGGTACGTGAACATGCCTCCCCTCGTCTCGATGGGTTGGGTCCATGTCGAGAGGGAAGGTGCGCGGGCGCGTCAAGGTCAAACGAATCCGGTTCGCATACGAACAAGGTAGCTGCCTGGCAGACTCGTGGGTATCGACATACGTGGAGGCAGCATCTGATGAGCGATCCCGAGGGCGTGCCCCTGGCCGACTACATCCGCGTACTCCGCGATCAGTTGGAGACGGCACAGCAGGAAGGGGCGGGCCGCGGAGTCAAGTTCGGCGTCGGGGCTGTGGAGCTGGAGTTCGAGGTCACGATGACGCGGGAGGCAGGCGGGCGCGGCGGGCTGAAGCTGTGGGTGGTCGAGGCGGGTGCCGACGGCAAGCGCAGCGGCGGCCGGACGCAGCGTGTGCGGATGACCCTTACGCCCACCGACGACGCCGGCCGGCCGCTGTCGGTCATCGACCGGCTGCCCGAGCTCCCGCGCTGAGGTCTGTGGTGGTGGACTCGCTCGCCGGGCGGTGCGTCGAGGTCCTGGTCGAGCAGGACGGCGGCACCGGGTACGGCTCGGGGCTGCGGCTGGCGACGTCCTTGGTGGTGACGGCCGGGCATGTGGTCGAGGGCGGTGGGTCGGTCAGCGTGCGGCTGTCCGGCGGCGCCCCCGACGAGATCGTCGTCACCGGCCGGACGGTGTGGCGAGGTGACCGGCTGGACGTCGCGCTTGTCGAACTCGCTCCGGACGTCCCTCTCGACGAGGTCGCTCCGATGGCCATCGGAGTTGTACCGGACGAGGCTGACGGACGGCTTCTGTTTACCGCGATCGGCTTTCCGCGCCATCAGAGCTGGACGGACACGGACATGGCGACCTGGCGCGACAGCGACCAGATCGACGGGGTGATCCCGCTCGGGTCGAGTGTGAAGCGGGGCCGCCTGCTGCTGCATCGGGCGGATGGCCGCCGCCTGGAAGCGCGCGACTGGAACGGTTTTTCAGGCGCAGGTGTCGTCTGTGAGGGGTCGGCTGTCGGCGTCGTCGTGGAGTCGGCCCACTCGGGCGGGCTGGAGGCCGTGCGGCTGGCTGCGGTGATCGGCGTGTACGAGCCGCGAGCGGAAGGCGAGCGCGAGCCCGAGCCGAGTGCCACCGCCGCATGTGAGCTGCTGGCCTCGCACGGCGTCGTGCCGGAACCCCTGCGCGGGCAGGAGCGGCGTCGCCCGGCCTACGAGGCGATGTTGCGCCAGTACGCGGCCCGGTGCGCCGAACTGACCGGCCGTGACCGGGAGCTCGCCGACCTCCTGGCGTTCGCGACCGGGCCGGACCCCTATCTAGTGCTCGTCGCCGGTCCTTGGGCCGGGAAGACCTCGCTGGTGACCCGCTTCGCCACGGGGTTCCACCCCGGGCTGGACGTGGTGTCGTTCGTCATCTCCCGGCGCGATGGGCAGGTGCGCGTCCAGCAGTTCCACCGGGCCGTGTGTGACCAGCTCGCCGCACTGCTGGGCGAGTTCCCGCCCGCCGAACCGGACGCGGCCGCCTTCCTTAGCCTCTGGGGACGCGCGATGCGGATCCCTGGACGTTCCCTGCTGCTGCTCGTCGACGGCCTGGACGAGAACGACTACCGCGAGCTGGCTGAGCCCAGTATCGCCGCGCAGCTCCCGGCCGCTCTCGGTCCGGCGGCACACGTCCTGGTGACGAGCCGCCATTCTGACGTGCCGCTCGACGTGGACGGAAGCCACCCGCTGCGAACCTGCCGCCGCCAGGTGCTGGCACCGTTCCCCGCGGCGACGAGCCTTCTCCTGCGCGCCCGCCAAGAGCTGGATCACGTACTCGCCGAGGCTGTCCCGCGCATCGTCCTGACCACGATGGCGGTCGCCGGCGGCGCGCTGAGCAGCAGGGACATCGCCTCGATCGTCAACGACTCCGCGCTGGCGATCCGCCGGACTCTGGAGCGGGGGCTCTCCCGGGTTGTGGAGTCACGCCCCGGTACGCCAACCCGGTACACCCTCGCCCATGACACCCTGGCCGTCGCCGTCCAGGAGGACCTGGAACCCGAGGAGTTCACCCATGCCCGCACCGCCATCGACGGCTGGGCCCTCGGCTTCGCCGCGGCCGGCTGGCCCGATGACACCCCGGACTACCTGACCGAGGCGTACCCGACCCTCCTGCTCACCGAAGGTGCCGGCCGGACGCTGGCAGCCCTGGCCTCCCCCGCGCGCCGCGCCCTGCTCCGCCGCCGGACCGACGGCGATCTGGCCGCGCTGTCCGAACTGTCGAACGCGGCAAGGCTCCTCGAGGCAGCCCCCGACTGCGACCTCACCCTGCTGACGCGGGTGTCGCTGCTTCGCAAGCGCATCGAGGGCGACAACTTCACCATGCCCTCCACGTATCCGCTGTTGCTGGTACGCCTCGGCCGAGCCGAGGAGGGCATCCAGTTCGCCCGTACCCTGCAGAACGTCTACGTGCAGGCCGACGCGCTGCTGGCGATCGGCGAGCACCTGCTGGACAGCCAGCCGACCGAGGCACGGAACCTCATCCACGAAGCCATGGCCGTACGGGGGAGGTTGCCCCTGGAGCGGATGCCACATACGGTGCGCGCAGCCCTCGTGCTTGCGCGGCACGGCGAACCAGGCGCCGCCGATCTCGCTCGGGAAGCCATCACCGAGAGCGGCGACGAGCCAGGCTGGTCCCTCACCGACGCCGCCGACGCACTGGCCGAGATCGATCCCGCGCTGACACGGCCCCTCATCGAGGAGGCCATCGAACACGCCGATGCCGAGGACCGCCCCGACTTCTGCGGCCTCCTCGCCCCGGCGTTCGCCGCTCTCGGCGACCTCGACCGCCTCGTCCAGCACCTCGCCGACCTGGACCGGGATGGCAGGAAACGAGCCCTCCTCACCGCTTGCAGCGAGTACTTCGCCAAGGGAGGCCGTCGAAACGTGCCCGAGGTGCTTCTCACCGCCCTGAATGATGAGTTCACCGCCTCCGAACTCGTGGAGTCGGCCGCCTACCAGGACGAGGACCGGGCCCGCCACCTGCTCGCCCTGCCCGCCTCGGCCTCTCCCGGTCTCGATCTTGTCGAGCTCGCCTACACCGCCCTTGCGGCCCACGGCCTCGATCCTCGGCAGCCCGGGGCCTCCGACGAGCTGCTCGCCGACGCCGCAACGTCTGCCCTGGCCAACGGCCACCTCTCGCTGGCGGTCGCCCTGGCCCAGGACATCGCCATCCCCTCTGTCCGTGCGGGCCGCCTCACGGAGATCGCCCTGGTACTGCTCGACTCCGACACGCCCCAGAACGCCACTCCCGTGGTGCGCGAGGTGGAGGCGGCCCTCGACGAGACCAGGAACACACCGCCGCCCACCGACCTGGCGACCTTCGCCCGGGCCGCCGGCACCGCCGGACGAACGGACCTGGCCACGCCGGCCCTGGAACTGGCCCTCAACACGGTGCTGCAGGACGGCGACGACACAAGTGCCAAGTGGGACGCGCGGGCTGTGGCAAGCGCAGCCGCCCGGCTTGGCCACCTCGACCACGCCCTGAGGATCGCGGCGGGGTTCGAGGCAGATCAGCTCGACCGCATCGACATCCTGCTGGACGCCGCCAGAGCCGTCGAAGCGCACGACGATCACCGCTCAGCCGATCTCGACCTGCTCATCGCCCAGGTGACCGAAGGCATCGAGAAGTCGATGGACCCGAGCGTGGCCGGCTGGCGTACCCGCGTCACTCACAAGCTCATCTCCCTCCACCTCCGCGCCGGGCACGCCGACGCGGCCCTCAATCTGACACGCCGGCTCGCCAAGACCGACCTCCCCGGCCGCACACTCGAGCTGCGCGCGCACCTGCTGTCGGACGACATCCCCTCGGCGATCTCCCTGATCCGCGAAACGGCCCTGACCATGCCCGCGAGTTCCCCGCAGGACCTAGCCCGCTGTCAGGAACAGGCAGCCGCGATGATCGTCGAGATGTGCGACGCCGGCCACCAACCCCTGTGCCGCGGTGTCACGGCTCAACTCGCCGCAACCGCAGACCTGGGCGTGACGCTGGACAGCGGCCTCTGGGCCCGTCCCTGGCTCACCGCAGCCTGCCGGGCCACCGGCCTCACCGAGAATTTCACCTGCCTTCTGGATACGCTGCAGCACGCCACCCTGGTCACGGGCGGTGGCACCGGGACCGAAACCGTGCCGCTGGAAGCAGTCGTCCGCCTGCGCCTCTGGGATCGCTACCACGCAGAAGCCCGCCGGCTGAACGACGTGCTGGCCGAGGTTGTCCTCACCGACATGGTCAAAGCAATGCTCGACGCCAGCCTCCTGACCGAGGCCCTCCCCCTCATTGACGACCTCCAGGACGACGACGCCTACTGCCTGGCCCTCGCCGCGGCCGTCACCTCCCCGCCGTCCGTCGACCTGGTCAAGCGCTCCCTGGCCCACGGCTTCGTCGAGGACGTCATTGCCCCACTGGCCGCCCTGGAGCCGGCGTGCCTACAAGAGATCGCAGCCCAGCTCGGGGTAATCCGGCCGCCCGCCGAACAAGTGACGCTTCGAGCCCCCAGGAACAGCTGACCGCCCGTGATCGTTCACACTGCTGTCTTGCCTCTGACTGGAGAATACGAGTCGGCGTTGCTGTCGGCCGCTTGGGCGGGCGCCGCGTGGCAGGCCCAGACCGCAGCCAGGGCGTAGGCGGGTATGGGCACAGCCCGTAGGGGTGCTCGGGCGAGGAGTCGGGGTGGCACAGTCACTTACCAGCTCGGCACCGATCTGCCATGTCACGGCGGGCAGCAGGTAGCGGGTGTCGTCGAGGACGCACTCGGCAGCTGACATCACCGTCTCCAGGGCATCGCCAACCAGTCGAGAGTCGGAGTTCCAAGCGAAACTGGAAGGGAGGAGGACAAGGCGGTCGAGCCGGCATGGGGGGCTCATCCGGAATGTCTTCCCAGACGGCCTTTCGGCGATACCCCTTCAGGGCAATGGCGCAGCACTCCATAGTTCCGGGCGCCATCAGGCATTGATGGGCAGTGAGGGGTCGCGAAGTTTCCGGACGAGGACCCGGGCTTCGCGCGAAATCCGGCGGAGCACCACCGGTACAGCGCACAAGCAGATCGATCGCTGTTGGTTACTAAAAGTGACCATCATATAGCCCCACGAGCGTGATTGTGCATCCTGAGGCGACATCAGCAGTGCGCATCGAGCCCGGAATTCCACGTTTCCGCAGGAGCCAGTGCTCATGAAATCGCGGAACCTACACCTGCGCCAACTCTTGCGTCTTCTCCTGCGGCATCTCTTGCGACTTCTCTTGCGCGAGGCTCGCCGACGCCGCCGCATCCGTGCAGGTCACCCCCACTGGTACGGGCGTGGTCGGGCCTCTGACATCCCCGTTGCGACCGCTTTTGCCCATGCCCTGGCTGGAGTTGAGGAGAGGGAGGGCGGGATGGGCGGCGGCGCGGCCGCTGCCGGGGATCGGGGCGCGCTCGCCGGTGTTGCGCGCCGGGCGGGGCCAACGCGCCAGGGCCGCCGACCGTGCTGCGGCCGGGGTCGTGCTGGAGTATTGAGGGAGCGTGTTGTGTTGGTTGTTGTCCGCGGACAACAACCAATCCGCACCTGCATCTCGCGTGTTCGATGTCCTGTGCCACTGAAGGCTGAGTTCTGCCACCGAAGGTTGTCAGCGAGTCCGATTCCGTTCGCGGCGCCCGGATCCGAGAGGCGCCAAGCGCCTGCCGAGCCCCTCACTCTGCAGCATGTCCATGCGATCGAGGAGTGCGCCCAGTAGGTGTCGGCGCCGCTGCTCCACCGCGTTGTACTGGCGGCCGATGAGTTCCAAGGTTTCCCGGTCTGGACCCCCCTGCTCGCCGGCGGCCATACAGACGCTCCGCGTCATCCGCTGCATCGCCTCGGCGAGGTTGCGCAGACTTTGGGCTTCCGGTGACGCCCCTTCCCCGTAGCGCGTCTCGGGGGTGCCCCGCGTATGTACGAACCGGAGGCCATCGCGCTCGACGTTGTCCGCGCTGTCTCTCACCTCCCTTTGCGCGGAACTCATCGCAGCCCTGAACTCCTTGGGGTCAATAGGCTCATTACGCAGCAGTGCCTCGTACGCGTCACCGAGGAGTAGCAACGCCTGGCGGGTCGTCCTGCGCAGGCTCATGAGCCGATCGAACTCGGCTCTGGCGTCAGACTGCTGTTGCTGGCGTTTGGTGCTGCGGTTCAGCAGCACAGGTGCCGTAATAGTTGCCCCAGCACCCAGGATGGCTCCCCCCAAGGCGCCGATCAGGCCATAGACCGCCGCGAGATCCGTCACGCGGACATGTTCCCTCGGCAGCCACCAACTGTCAGGCGTTTGCGGTCGAGCAGTTCAGCGCGGGACCTGCGTAGTGCCTGTTTCTGATGCCGAGCGGTGTTCCGCAAGGGCGGCGGGCTTGATGACGTGGGGGCCGAAACGGCTGCGAGCAGAGTCGGTCACGACTTCCAGACGGTGCGCTTTGTCGTCGGTGTCGCCGAGCTGCAGCTGGTGGTGAGCGCCGTCGGTGGCGGTCAGCTGCTCGGCCCGGACGGCGATCTGGGTGACACGGGCCCGTTGCAGGCCGAGACCGGCGTACAGATCGCGGGTGGCGGCCGCGAGGACAGGCGAGTGGTGGCTGGCCTCCGCGAGAGCGCGGCTGCGGGTGGTGCTGCTGCCGTCGGCGTACCGGACGGTGAGGGTGAGCGGGCGGCACACCTCACCTTTGGTGCGCAGCCTGAGGCCGAGCTCGTCGGCCAGGCCGAGCAGCGCCCGCCGGTGCTCGCCGGCATCGAGTTCGTCGCGGGCGAAGGCGTGGCTGGTGCTGGTGGAGCGGACCAGCGCGGTGCGGGTGACGGGTCTGGGGTCATCGCCACGGGCTCGGGCATGGAGCAGGCGGCCGGCGGCCGAGCCGAGGATGCGGGTCAGCACGGTGGCGGGTGTGCTGGCCAGTTCACCGATCGTGGAGATCCCGTACCGGGCAAGGGTCTTGGCGGTGGCCGGTCCGATGCCGGGCAGGTCGGCGACCCGGCGGGGGCGTAGGAACGCCGCGGTCGCCGCGTCGGTGGGGGCGACGATCGTGACGCGGCCGGGCGCCGTGGCGGCAGCCGCCATCGTCGCGAGCTGCACCGTGTTCCCGCCGCCGATGGTCGTGCGCACGCCGTACAGGGCGAGCGCGCGTATCTGGATCATCTGCGCGATGTGGTGCGGGTTGTCGTCGAAGTAGGTCAGGGAGCCGGTCAGGTCGACGTCGACGGTGTCGGGCGGCAGCGGCTGCCAGACTGGGGTGAAGTCCTCGATGAGGGTGAGGAGTTGGTCGAGCAGCGCGGGATCGCGCACCTCGTGGAAATGCACGCGCAGAATGCACCGGGCTCGTCCGGTGCCCGCCCGTTCGCCATACGGCGGGGTGAGGGCGTTTATCCCGCGCTCCCCGGGCTGCGGTGGCCCAGGCGGCGCAGGTCGGCCGAGCGGGTGCCGGCGGGCTGAAGATCAGCCCATGCCGACAGGGTCGCGCCGGCCGTGCCGTCCTCCAGGACCCGCGGTTTCGGCGCTCCCGGTCCGGCAGGTGTGGGCGCGGTGGTGTTGTGGCCGAGGAGGTCGAGGGCGGCCTGCGGGCCGTGGTCGCGGCGGGCGGCCGCGACGGCTTCCAGGTCCCACACCATCTCGCCGACCACGGTGCGGCGCGGGCCGCGGGCTTCGACGGTGCCGCGGACCAGGAGCAGCCCGGAGTGGAAGATGGTGTGCGCGCACTGTTCGTGGGAGTCGTCGAAGAACGCCAGGTCGACGAGGCCGGAGCCGTCCTCCAGGGTCACGAAGATGACCCTCTTGCCGGACGGGATGGGTGGGGTCTGGGTGGAGGCGCGCACGCCGGCCACCAGGACGCGCTGTCCGGGGTGCAGGCGCTGCAGGTGGGCGGCGTCGGTGGCGCCGAGCTCGCGCAGCAGCCGGTGGTGGTGCTCCATCAGGTGCTGGGACACGTCGATGGACAGGACATCGAGCTCAGCACTTACCCGCTCCCGGCTCGACATCTCGCGCAGGCCGCTGGGTTCAGGGCTGACGAGGGTGTCGCCGAGTGCGAGCTGTCCGTCGGCGGTGGTGCGGTTGCGGGCGTGCCGGTGCAGTTCGGTGGCCTGCAGCAGCAGATCCCGCCGCGTCAGCGGGCCTTTGACCGCATCGAGAGCACCGATCTGGATGAGACGCTCGGCGATCGGCCGCGAGGGTCGGGCCCGCTGCCAGAAGTCCTGCGGCCCGGTGTAGGGCTGGTGGGCGGCGATCCGTGCGGCCTCCGCCTCGCTCATCCCCTTCACCGTGGACAGCGCGAGGCGCACGCCCCAGCTGCCGTTCCCGGTGGCTTCGACGCGGTGCTCGGGGTGCGAGCGGGAGACGTCGACCGGGAGGACGGGGACGTGGTGGCGGCGGGCGTCGGCGACGATGACCCGCATCGGCCACATGCCCGGATCGTGCTCCAACAGCCCTGCATACAGGGCGGCCGGATGATGCGCCTTGAGCCACGCGGACTGTACGGCGGGCACCGCGAACGCGACCGCGTGAGCGCGGCAGAACCCGTACGCGCCGAACTCCTTCACCGTGTCCCAGACTTCGTCGACGACGTGCTCGGCGTAGCCGCGCTCGGTGGCCGCGGCCTTGAACCAGGTCTCCACGCTGGGCAGGCGTTCGGGATCGGCGAGGGCGCGGCGGGCGACATCGCTGGCGGCCCGGTCGCAGCCGGTCATGCGGGCGAGGATCGCGATGATCTGTTCGTGCCAGATCACCACCCCCTTCGTGTCGTCGAGGATCGGCACCAGGTCGGGGTGCGGGTAGTGCGGCTTTGCGCCGTGCCGGGCGGCGATGAACCGCGCGGGCATACCGCCCTTCACCGGGCCGGGCCTGAACAGCGAGATGTCGGCGATGACGTCCTGCATGTGCCGCGGCTGCAGCCGCCCGACCAGGTCCATCTGGCCCAGCGACTCGATCTGGAAGCAGCCGAGCGTGTCCGAGCGGCGGATCATCTCGAAGGTGGCCTCGTCGGCGAGGTCGACGTGGTCGGGGTTGTCGAGGTCGAGCTGCTTTCCGGTGGTGCGGCGGATCTCGTTGACCGCGTGCGCCATCGCCGACTGCATGCGTACGCCGAGCACGTCCAGTTTGAGCAGGCCGAGGTCTTCGACGTCCTCCTTGTCGGCCTGGACCATCGGGTAGTCGCCGCCCGGGGTGGGTTGCACCGGCAGCCGGTCCAACAGGGTGGCGTTGGAGAGGATGACGCCGCACGGGTGCATGGCGTAGCCGCGGACGAGCGCGTCCAGGCCCTCGGCGAGCTCGAACAGCGGCCCGTACTCCTCGGCCCGGCCGGCGAGTTGCTTCAGCTCGGGCAGCTCGGCGAGCGCGGAGCGGATGTCACAGGCGCGGATGTGCGGAAACGACTTGGCGATCATGTCGACGGTCTGCGGGGCGATGCCGAGCGCGAGCCCGGCATCGCGCAGCGCGTGGCGGGCGCGGTAGGTCTCGGGCATGCCGGTGACCGCGACCCGCTCCTTGCCGAAGCGTTCGAAGATGCGGTCGTACACCTCCAGCCGGCGCGCGGACTCCACGTCGACGTCGATGTCCGGCAGCGACGTCCTGCGCTCGGACAGGAAGCGTTCGAACAAAAGCCGGTGCTCGAGCGGATTCGCGGTGGCGACGAACAGGCTGTGGTTGACCATCGATCCGGCGCCGGAGCCGCGCGCGGCGACCCGGATACCCATCGCCCGGACGTGTAGGATCGAATTCGGAATTTCCTGTTCCGCCGTAACGACCTGGGGCTTTCCAGTCGTCTCATTTGAGGGACACGGCATTTCTGTCTCACGATCTTGGCCCATCTCGTGGTCTACTCCATGGGCTCGTTGAGCGGGATCTCAGCCACGCGTTCCCAGGCGATGGACGGTCACGGATCGCCTGCAGGATCCCAAGCCGTGGAAGCCTTGCCTGGCTGGTGACATGCCCACGGACGGGGCGAGACCTCCTTTGCTGGCGCTGGGATTCGGACGGTTCGCCTTCGATCTGTCCCGCTGTCCCGTCTAATCTCGGGCGATGCGGTGCTGGGGAGATACGCAAGTGCCAGGCGCGCGTGAACACCCACCGGATACGCAAGCCGGGAAAAGCACGCGGGCTGCGATCAGCGGACCCGCAGCAGGAGCCCAGGTTGATAGGTCAGCAGGGGCGGAGGACCATGAGAGCCGATCATCCAGGTCTGGTTCGATTGTCGCAAAAAGGGGTCAGATTACGGTCTGTGACTCTAGTCTGCATATATGGGGGCGATCGCGCGGCTGCGCATCACCGTCGACGAGGTGGCATTCGACCACGGCGGCGTGATGGCTCGGCACCGTCCAGGCGGGGAACGGGGTCAGATCGACGCGGAGTTGCGGGCAGTGGCGAAAGCGCGGCGCCGGGCGGGCGTCGGCACAGCAGCGACCGACGCGCCGGTCGAGCGATACGTGGCAGCCTTGGACCGGCTCGGCAGACAGCTGGGAGAACACTTCCTGGCCGGAGACGCCGGAGCCGCCCTCGGTGCGGCGCTGGGGGCGCAGGAAGCGCTGCGGCTCGCGGTCGAGGTCGAGGACCCTGCCCTTGCTGACCTGCCGTGGGAGCTGACGGTACCGCCTGGGGAGTCGGAGTCGTTCGCGCTGGACCGGCGGTTGCAGGTGTTCCGCACTGTGCCGGCGCGGTCCCAGGTGGCGGCGGTGCCGACCGCCGGGCCGCTACGGATCCTCGCCGTCGTCGCCAGCCCTGAGCGCGGCGACGACGAGCGGTTGGACTACGAAGCTGAGGTCGACCGGCTGCTTTCCGCGACCGATCCAGCGGTGCACGGTAGCCAGGGAGCCGAGTTCGAGAAACTGGAGTGGGGTTCCCTCGCAGGGATCGAAGCGAAGTTGCGTACCGGAGCGTTCCATGTGCTGCACGTGACGGCTCACGCCGGGCCCGGGGTGCTGGTACTGGAGGACGACGAGGGTTACCCCGACTACGTGTCCACCGCCCGCTTTGCCTCAGCCTTGCTGTCATCGGGACACGTGCCACCCCTCGTCGTACTCTCGGCTTGCTCTACGGGGTCGGGCATGAAGACCAGTAGCGAGGACTCAGATGAGTTCAAGGGGATGGCGCGGGGACTGCTCCAGCACGGGGTTCCCACCGTCCTGGCTATGACTGCGACGGTGAGTGACCTCTATGCAACCGAACTCGCGGGCATGTTCTACCAGTTACTCGCCGCGGACTCCGCCGTCGATCCGCTGACGGCGTTGACCCAGGCCCGCCAGGGCCTGGAGCAGGCGAGGGAGCAAGGCGATCGGACGGCACCCGGCCGGGCACAGGTGGAATGGTGGGTGCCGACGCTGTTCACCGGCGCAGATCCTGGTCCCTTGTACATGCCCGCTGAGGGGCCGGTGCCCCAGCGAGCGGCCCGTATTCCGTTCGTCGGTCGACGCGCCGAGTTGCGCACGCTGGGGCGAGTCCTGAAGTCGCACGAGCCGCACATAATGCTGCACGGCCTTGGCGGCAGCGGGGTGCGCAGCCTGGCCAATGCACTCGCCGAACGGTTGCCGGGAGCGCCACGGATTGTCCGTGTCCGCTGTGACAGAGGGGTCGGTGGTGTCCTCGACAGCATCGCTGATGCGCTGGATCTGGTGCCGTGGCAAGGCGTCGGTTCCTGGTTCCGCTACCTCGACACGATCTGGCCGGCGCTTCAATACGGCCCCGTGCTGCTGCTCGCCAATGTTCCCGACGCTGTGCTCCTGCCGCCGGCGGCGCCCGGCGAAGCCGACTGGCTGCTCGCCGACCAGCAACTCGCCTGGTTCTTCACCACCTGGACCCAGCTCACGCCGACCACGCCGCTGGTGCTCACCGCCCGCCGGCGGTTTGCCCTTCCCGGTACCCCCCGAATGCACCGGCATCAAGTCGGACCTCTGCACCCCGTCGAGGCACGCCTGCTCGCCCGACGTTTATCCACTCTGGACGCGAACGCACAGACCCGAGTCCTGCAGGCGGTCGGCGGCCATCCGGGCATTTACCATCAGGTCGCGATGAGGGCCAGTCAGGGGTTGCCAGCCGGGAGCGGCGAGGTGGATCGACTCGTTGAGTCTGCCATCGACGAAGCAGCGGACGCCGCCGGTCTGACCCATCTGGCCATGGACACTGACTGGCGGCTGCTTCTCGACGCGGCGGTGTTCGAGGTGCCGGTCGGCGCCGACGCGTTCGAGGCACTGGACTCCGGTATTCCGCTCGGCACCGTGCTGGACCGCCTCTGCGCAGCCGGCCTGGTCGCCCGGGCGGACGATCGTTACCTCGTCGACCGCTGGGTCGCTGGTGTCCTGCTGCGGGGGCGGCCGGCTGATGCGGTCGAGGCGCACCGCCGGGCCGCGGCCTACTGGCGGCGTGACGACGAGCCCGGCACTCCGGCCGCCGCGCTGCTGCAGGCCCGCCGCCTGGATGCGAGCACGCTGCTGCGGGCCCGCCATCACCTGAATGCGGCCGGTGAACTGCACGAGGCCCTGTTGGTCAACGACCAGCTGTGCCGGGCGCTAGCCGATTTCGGCTGGTGGTCGCAGGCGCATTTCCTGTACAAGGACGCGCGGGGCTGGGTCCCTTTGGGGTCAGCGGACGCGGCCCGCATCGAGCGGGGCATCGGTGACCTCTGGGTCCTCGCAGGAGACGATACGACGGCGCAGCGGTATTTCGACCGGGCCCTGGCCACGTTCCGCCGGGTCGGCCATGAGGCCGAGATCGTCGGGACCCTGCGTCGGCTCGGCGTCCTCGCCATCCGTAACGGCGAGAAGAGTGAAGGCCAGAAACTGCTGGACCAGGCACGGGCCCGCGGTGAAGAGCTCGGCGCGGCACACGGCATCGCCGACACTTACCGGTACCTCGGTCTTGCCGACCTCAAGCAGAAGCGCTACACCGAGGCCGAGACACTCCTGCGCAGGGCCCTCGCGCGCTATGAAGCCGAACAAGACCACCGGTCCGCCTGCCTGGTGCACATCGACATCGGCGACCTGTACCGGTCGCGCGGTCAGTGGCATGAGGCCACTGTCGCCTACGAGAACGCTGCGTCGATCGCGATCGCGCATCCGTCGGTCAGCTTCGCCTCTGCTGGCCTGATCCACCAACGGCTCGGCGGGCTCGCCGTGGACAAAGGCCAGATCCGTGAGGCTGAAAAGTATTACGACAGCGCGCTGGAGATGCAAAAGACCACCTACGACTTGCCCGGCCAGGCTCGCACGTACCGGATGATGGCGGCCCTGTACCGGCACGAAGACAACTACGAGTCGGCAGTGGCCGCTTTGGACGAGGCACTGGATCTTGCCGAGGATATCGACGACGACCAGACCCGGGTCGAGGGGCTGGCCGAACTCGCCGACCTCTACAGGTGGGAGGGAATGCACGACGACGCGATAGTCGCTGCGGTTCGAGCCTTCCAGGTCGCCCGAGGGAGCGCTGCATCGGGCGCTATCTGGGAACCGCTGAGTGTACTCAACGACGTCCGGGAAAAAATCGGTGCACGCCAATTTGACGAAAGTCTGAGGACGGCCACCGACACCGCCACATTGAAGCAGCTACGTATGTGGCTTCGTCGGCACCGCAGATGGCTCGCCCCGTCGCGACGTGACTGGACCGTGCGAGGACTTCTGGCCTTAGCCATGATTGAGGAGCGGAACAAACCGCGACGTCTGCTCGACAATATCCAGCGGCAAATGACCGGCTACCTCGCCGAACTGACGCGGCCGATGTTCGCGCTCGCCGTGGTGACCGCTGTCGGAGTCCTCATCACAGGTGCGACACTGCGCTATACGGGCCTGCCGGAAGCACTGAAGGCGCTACTGTTCGTTGCCCTGGCGGGCGTCGAGGTCGCCGGAGCGGCGCACCGGGCCACCGTACTGCGGGGCCTGCGCCGGGCACCCAATTGGTTCGTCGCCACGATCAGTCAGCCCGTCGCCCCATTGGCCGGGTTGGTGAGTTGGCTCGTCGGGCTGGCAAGTCTCAAGGCGGGGTTGTCGCCGGTACCCAACGTCCTGCTCCCCCTGCTTTACCCCCGGTGGAAGTGGCCGTGGTCGGACTTCCGCTGGTGGCCGATGCGGTTCGGGGGCATCCAAGAATTCGGAGTCACCGAATTCGTGCAACTCGGTGGATACTGGCTGCTCATGTTGCTCGCGTTCATGGCGTGCGCCGTCATCGGCGCGCGGCTGCGGACCGGTCAGCCCCTCACCCGGCCAGAGCAGCTTCGCCCGACGAGCCCACGCCGTTGGTTTCGCAACCTTGCCATCGACGCCACACTAGAGACGGTGGCGGATGACCGACGACGCGGCGACACCCCAGAGCGTCAGCTGGACGGGCGGCGACGGCTCATCCAGTCTGCGGCGAAGGCACAACGCTTGGGACTGACCTCCAAAGCCGTCGATGCTCTCGTCGTGGCGTACGACATCGACGGGCATGCCAGCAAGTGGTCGACGGTGCGGGAAGCCGTCCACGAACTGGCTGCCCGGATGGGCGAGAGCACGGAGGCGGTGATGGGCACAGCGTCACCCATCCAGGTACTCGACCTGCTTGGGCAGGCAATCGAACACGAGCCGGTACGAGCCCGGGCCGCGCTCGCCGCGTACTGCACCCACCTGTCCGTGACCGGACTGGCACGCCGGGACCTCGATCACCATCACGTGCTGGAGGTGGCGGAACGTGCCGTGGAGCTCTACTCCGAACTGATTCCGACCAATGTCAAATGGTTCCGGCCGTTCGCCGCCATCGCCAGCGCCGATGCCGCCAAGGTCTTCCACGCTACCGGGTCGACGGACCACGCGATCGAGTGCCTGCGCTTCGCCATCACCACGCTCCGGGAGCATGGCTGGGACGCTTTTTGGTGGCGGACGGAACTCCTGCGCCTCCAAGTCGAACTCGCCCGCAGTTTCATCGCGCTGCACCGGACAAGCGAGGGCATAAACGTCGTCCACGAGATGCTCGCCGACATCAACCAATACTTCACCGGGCCCGGCGAGCAACTGCCTGCTGAACTCGGCGCTGCGGTCAACGAGCTACGGGAGTGGGCCGACGGGGTCGACAGCGCGAACCGGCCGCCCGACGAGGGACCCCGATGACCATCCCCACGACCGCGTACGCCGTCGCCGTCTTTCTGGTGCTGGTGCTGCCCGGCATCGTCTACGGCGTAGTCCGGGCGACCGTCTCCGGTAATCGCCCCCACGACCGCGGCTGGACGCCCCGGGTCCTGCAGGCGATCCTTGTCAGCATCCTCCTCGACACCGTGTACCTGCTGGTGCTCGGCAAGACAGCGGTCAGCTGGGTCACCGAGGGCACTGACACTCTGCGGGCGCACCCCCGCCTCGCCGCCCTCGCCGTCCTCTGTCTCGGCCTACTCGTCCCAGCACTGCTCGCCTATCTCCGGCACGGAGAGCCACGCTGGCGCGAGGCGAGGGCAATCGGCCGGTTCCCGGTCAGAGTGCCAGCGCGCGGCACCACGAACTCGCCCGTGCCGACAGCGTGGGACCAGGTCGCCAGCCGACTGGAAGGCCGGTGGGTGCGGATCAGGCTCAGCGACGGCCGATGGGTCGGCGGCTGGTTCGCCACCAAATCGTTCGTCAGTACCTACCCCGAGCCACGCGACATCTTCATCGAGGACCAGCACCACATCGCCCCGGACGGCACGATCGGCGACCCGGTGAACGCGACTGCCGGGGTCTGGGTGTCACTCAAGGACGGTGACATCGTCGAATGGCTATACCCCTAATCACACCCCGACAATGAGGAGACGCCGCAATGAGAGGTATCTGGCCCTTCCGCCGCCGCAAGCGCGTTGAGCGCGAGTTCGGCGACGTCCGAGACCTACAAGACACCCGTACGGTAACCGCCCGGATCGCGCCGCAGAAGCCTGCCAACCCACCGCCCGGGCCCTCGGGGACCAGTACCGCATCCGACGACACCCAGGCGCCGGACTCGGGCTGAGGCAGGCCAGTCCGTCCTCGATGGCTAGATGATTGGGTTCGAGGGATGGCCTGCGGACATGAGACGAGGGCGTCCAATGTCAGTGTGTGAAGACAGACCTGGACACCCTCGCAACGGCACTCTATGCCCGGATCGACGACGAGTTGAAGGCTTCGCCGTGGCTGGCCCCGTGTCGGCCCGCCGTCGGGATCGCACCCACACTCAGTGACGACGCCGAACTGGT
Source organism: Streptomyces olivochromogenes (assembly GCF_001514115.1). Lineage (GTDB taxonomy): Bacteria > Actinomycetota > Actinomycetes > Streptomycetales > Streptomycetaceae > Streptomyces > Streptomyces olivochromogenes. The sequence goes on along the minus strand of NZ_KQ948496.1, from coordinate 17,033 downwards.
CACCCTCGCGGTCACGTCAGCGCTGCTCGGTTACATTTCCGAGCGGCGCTGGCTGCGCCGTGTCGGGGCGGACTTCGGCCACCTCTTCCCCTACGTGCTCCAGCAGTCCGGCTACAGCAAGCGGCTGCGCGCCGCGTCCTCGCTGCTCACCAGCATGATCCGGATCCTGGCCCGGACACCGCCGGCGGCAACAGGAGGTGCAGTCATGCCTGGATCAGCCGCAGATGTCGATGCCGAAGGCGTCGAAGGATCGGAGTCCCGCACTCCTCGTCGTCCTCGCCGGCGGGCCTTAGGGGTCCGTTGCCAGAACGGCACGGTTGCCCCGCGGCGGTGCTGGCAGCCCGTATTCCTTGCGGAGCGCCGCGACCATGTGATTGCTCACGCTGAAGCGGCGGGCGATCTCTGCCTCGGAGTAGCGCCGTCCGAGCTGCGCCAACACCACCCTGGGCAGGCGGCGTTTGAGTTCCTCGCGCTTCGTTCCGGCGAGCCGTGCCTGGTACAGGTTCTGCGCGAGAGGCACTCGCTCAAGGATGTGGTGGATCACGTGGGAGGAGGTGCCCAGCCGGTCGGCGGTCTGGGCGGCGGTCAGGCCCTGTTTCCGCATCAGCTCATGAATGTCCCGGGCCTGTACTGCTGCCGGGTCGAAGCCGGGCAGGGCCAGGCCGTCGAGGAGTTTCACCGGGGGCTTCCACACCGTGGGCTCGCTGATTCCGCAGCGGGTCAGAAATGCGTGGGCTGTTGCCTCGAGTTCGGCTACGAACTGCGGCGTCAAGGTGGCGGGGAAGCCGGAGAGTTGGCTGCGCAGCTCAGGAGCGAGTCCTACCGGCATGGCGCTGATCCGTTCGATCAGGTAGCACCGGGTGACGAGGTAGCGGGGGCCTTGGCCCACAGCTGCCTGGGCGGCGTGACAGAACCGGTGCCAGTCCTCTTCGGGCAGCACGTCGCTGTAGTTGAGCTCGCGGCGGCGTTGGTAGTCGATGGGGGGTGGGGTGTGGTCCAGATGCTCGGCCAGTCGGAGCAGGGCTCGCTGGGTGTCGGGCCAGCGCGGGTTGTTCTGCAGGGCGTGCAGGACCCGGAAGTTGCTCTCCTGGGTGCTGGCATCGCCCAGGATCTTTGCTGCCCGGGGGTGGGTGAGGGTGTTGCCGGTCTGCAGGATGAGGCAAGGCAGCGCCACCTGCACCGTTCGCACATTGAACCCTTTCGGTGGCAGCATCCTCAATGCCCACCGGCCCCACATCAGGCCCGGGAGCCTCTTCGCCCGTCCTGCAGCGGCAGTGACGTGCATGTAAGTGCCGGGCAGGCTTGATCCGGTGCGGTAGCGAAGGACGGATCCACGCTGCATCGTGGGCTGAAGAGCCTTGATGATGACGGCATTCAGGACGGGACTGCATCCTTCGCCCCAGGGCCGTACGTGGGCGGGGCTCGGCGGCTTCGTGGGGTAGTAGATGCTGATGAGCCAGCGCATCGCCTCGCCGGCCGCGTGCACATCAGGTTGAGCCAGGATTTCCGCTGCCGCCGTCAGGGAAACGGCGGTGACGGCGGATCGGGACGGGGCCTTGCCGCCGTCCCGCGACGGGGTCTGAGCGTCCCGGGGTAGCTCTGCTGGCAGAAGGTGTGCGCCGAGCTCGACGAGGTCGTCGGGCAGCACGCCGGTCAGGTGCTGTCGTGTGGCTCTGTTGATGACCCGGCAGGCAAGCGCCTTGAAGTCGCCCAGCGCGGTGATCGCGTTCTGTGGATGCTCCGCGTAGAGGCCCATGTCGGCAAGGTCGCGGGTGATGATCTGGTTCAGCATCTGCTGGGCGAGTAGGGCCCGGTGCCCGTCGGGCAGATAGCAGTGCGGCACTTCTGTGAGCGGATGGCCGCATCGGAGAGCTGCCCGGCCGCGCGTTCGCGCCTGCCCGGCCAGGGAGTTCATGCACCGGCTCGGCTCGGATAAGTGACTTGCCGGATAGGGCTGAAGACGCGGCATCCGGCAGCACACAGGGCACTGGTCGCCGAGCAGCCGACGGTGCTTTACGCAGGCGAAGGACCAGCCCAGACGCCAGCGCAGCAGCCATCGGCCGCCGTTCTCGCGAAGGCAGTCCGGGCAGAAGAAGGACCCTCGTGAACGCCCCCACAAACGCCGCGGGTGGATCATGCGTGGTTTGGGTTCGACAACCAGGGCCCGACCGTCGTAGTGGGCAAGAGTCATCCGGCGGAGCCGGGCGGGCTCGACACCAGTGGCTGCGGATAGGGCTGCGGCTTCCGCGTCGGGGAGCAGAGTCAGCCACGAGGGATGCTTCTGAGGATGCTGCCGCAGGTCACTGAGTCCGAGATCAGGCAGGAGATCGTTCCACGGGGTTCGCAACTGACGGCTCACCGCCTCCAGCCATGAGTCGAGCGCTTCACCGGGAACGGGTTCAACCCGCAGCGGCAGCGTTCTCATCAGCGTCATGTAACGGTCACCCTCGCGGCGGCCTTTGCGGTCCGGGAGCGCGGCCGGGTCGTCATCCGTCCGCGGGCGAACTTCTTCGCGAGCGCCTTGCGCGCCCGCTCCGCCGCCGCGTCCAGCTTGACCTGGTCGAGGAGTTCCTCGTCCAAGAGCTCGATGCCGGTGCGGGCCGCGCGCTGACATCCCCGGTTGATCAGCGTCATCAGCGAACCGATGTGGCCGGTAGAGCGGATGTAGAGGTAATCGGACAGCTCGTCCGCGAGCATGCCGGGGAACTTCCGGCACAGCACGATCCGCTGCTCCAGGGCGAGCAGCAAGCTGCGCCACTCATGACGGTGCTTGTCGTTGGTGACGACGAACGGCTCCATCGTCAGCGGGGTGGTGCGCCGCGCGGTCTGCGCGATGGTGATGTTTCCGCAGGGGTTGGCCTCGGAGTACAGGCCACGATTGCCCAGCTCCACACCGATGAAGATGATCGTGACGGGGAACTCGTTCGCGATGTACTTGAAGTGGTTGCTGACCTCGGTCCCATTGCGGTCATGCCACTTCAGGAAGTGCAGGTCATCGATGACCAAGATGCGTGTCTCGCATTCCAACACGCAGTCCAGGGCGCGCTGCGCGAAGAGCGTGGCGGTGCCGGTCTTGCGGCCGGGGTGCGCGAAATACTCCAGCAGCGACCGGTTGAAGTCCTTCATGCCAATGTTGCTGGTCAGGCCGACCCGGCAGACCGGCCACCGCTCGTGTCCGGAAGCGGTGAACGCGCCCTCCCGCTCGATCACCCGCCGGTGATACTTCAGCACGAAGTCCAGGACCGCGGTGGTCTTGCCGAGTCCCGGGAAGGCGTCCACCGCCACAGCGCCCTTGGCCTGGTCGCCGTCCTGCTGATTGCTGTCGATGATGTCCCGCAAGTCTTCGTGCAGCGCCTTGAGTTGCGGCGTGCCGATCGGCCCCAGGTTGGCATGCCAGACGCTCCGGCCCTGCTCGTACTCCACAAGTGCCGCCTCGCCCAGGTCCGCCTTCTGTTTGAGGGTGAGCAGCTCCGGCGGCTGCCGCTTCGGCGCCTCGGCAAGAGCGCGAAGGCCCTCCTTGCGGGAGAGAGTGAGGTTGTCCAGCGGCGGGTTCTCGGGGCGGGGTAGCGTCACGCGTCCTCCAGGGCATCGTCGTAGAAGTCCCCGTCGTCATCGGGGCCCTCGAGTTCGTCGTCCTCGTCGTCGTCGCTGGGCACCGAGCCCTCGTACGGCTCGTCCTCGCCCGCCTGGGGATCCTCCGCGTCATCGTCTTCGTCCTCGCCGGCGGCCAGGATCCGGGCGACGGACGGCAGCGCGCGGACGTCGTCCCACACGGTTTCCGGCAGGTCGAAGGCGGACTGTTCACGGGCTTGGCGCAGGGCAAGACGTCGCTCCGGCAACGTCAGCCCCAGTCCCAGGTGCCACCGTTCCAGCAGCTCGGCGACCGCCGCCTCGTCGTCGAGGAAGGGCGACTTCTCGCCCGCCAGCTTCCGGGCGAGCTCGATGGCTCCCTCGCTGATCGGGAACTTCAGCGCCGGCGCGTGTTCCCACTCCAGGGCGTGCCAGCGGCGGGTGTCCGGGCGCCGGAAGTAGATGTAGTTGATGTTGTCCGGGTCGACCTGGATGGGCCACATGCCCTTGGCCTTCACCCCGGTGTACTCGCTGCTCTCGCCCCGGTAGCCGTCCAAACCGGGGCCGTTGTAGCGGCACTTGCGGATCTCGACGCCGTAGTGATGCAGCGGCTTCCACTCGGTCTTGAGGAACTCGAAGCCGAGCGCGGGGTCGCGGGGCACCTCGATGTACCCGGCACGGGCAATCCCATGCTCGAACATCATCGCCGGCGACAGCTGCTGGCCCGGCACGTTCGCGTCGAGGAGCCCCATATGCGGCCTGTGGTGATATGTGCAGGCCACCCATTCACGGATGATGGCCTCCAACTCGTGGAGGAAGAAGAACGCGGCGTCCTCCGGACGCTCGCCCCGCGAGAACACATCCGGCCCCTTGTACCCGGGCAGCAACTCCAGCAGGCCCTCACGCAGGGTCCTGAAAAATCTCTCGATCGGCCCCTTATCCCGGCCCGTACGCAGGCGAGCCGGCTGGATCGACAGCCCAAGACGCCGGCACACCGAGGTGATGTGCTCGCTGATGTACGGCTTCCCGTGGTCGACCACGATGGTCTCGGGAACCAGCGCCGGGCCCGCAGACCCCTTCGCACCCCCGCCCTCCGGGTCCTCCTCCAGCGCCTCGCGCTCCACGAAGACAGTGTGGGGAACGCCGTGATCGGGCCAGACCGCCCACGACGGCCAGCCCTTGCCCGGCGGCCGGGGACGATAGGTCTGGAACAAAACCGCCGCGACGTCGATGGACTGCGTGGACACCGGCGTCACCCGGATCCCCGTGACACAGCGGTCGTACCAGTCCATCGCCACGGTCAGCTCGGCCTGCACCCACTTCAGCGTGATCGGGTCCATCGCGAAGACGTCCAGACGCGTGGTGTCCATCAGCAGGTACTCGCCCGGCCTGGTCGGCCGCAGCTTCCCATACGCGCCCGGCGGCCGGGAGGCGATGTCCCGGTTGCGTTTCGTGCTGAGGCGGAACGTCGGCAGCCGCCGCTCCAGCTCCTCAAGCCACCGGTACGCGGTCGCCCGGGTCGGCAGCTTCACCTCGCCCTTGCCATAGCGGGCAACCAAGCGCGGGCCGATCATGCGGATCACCTTCGCGCGAGTCGGCTTTGACTCCGACTCCTCTCCGTGCTCGGCCATGATCTCCAGGGCCATCTCCACCCACCGTCGATCGGCCCGGCCCAGCTTGCCCATGTCCCCGCTTCCGCGATCCGGGCCGCCGTGCACCAGCCCGGCCTCCCGGTCGAGAAGGAAGGCGCGCACCCACCGCTTGATGGTCCGCACGCTCACGCCCAGCTCGGTGGCCTTCGCCTCGTACCGCTGCAGCTTGGGCACCGTGGCCGCGTACTGCGGCCGTGGCTCGCCCGGCTCCGGCGCCTCCTCGCTGCCCGAACGAAAGCCGGTCAGAACCTCGTTGACATGGGCGGCCCGCTCCCTGACCTCGGCCAGCTCCCCCTTACTGAGCAGAGCGAACAGCACCGAGGCCGTCTCGCGGTCATCGTCGGCCTCCGGTCCCGGTCCGGTCGCAATGACCGTGGCCCGGCCCGAGGAGAGCGCCACCCGCAAAGACAAACGGAACCTGCGGCCGGCCCCGTCGCAGACCAGGAGCTCGTTGCCCGCGGCCGAGCCGAACATCTCCTCCACCACGACGACTTCGCCGTCGTACTTCAGCCTCGTGCCCACCCCGACACGTACCGCGGCTCCGTTCACCTGTCCTCCCGAACGAGATCCCCGCATGCGATAGACCGGCTCGTCGTCACCGTCGTCGAGTTCGGCCTCGTCGACGGGATGAGGAAGGTCGCGTCGGCCGGAGCCGATCACCGTGGCCGGCCCCTGGCCCAGGACGTGCCGCTGGGACAAGACCTCCGTCAGGTCGGTCACGAGGTGCTGGCTCCACAACAGCCGCAGCACGGCGGCCCGTACCTTCCAGCCGGGGTGTCGAGGGAAGGCGTGAAACGCCTCGCCCAGGGTCGCCCCGTGCAGATCCGTCTGACGTATCTCCGCAAGCAGTTCTTGGTCGAAGAGCCAGTCGCGGCGATAGCCCGAGAGGAAACGCAGGTTGGCCAACTCGTCTACTGGCGGCTCGGACCACACTTCGAAGTCCCAGCCGCGCGACAGGGCGACCTCGCGTGCCCAGGCGAGCGTGAAGTTCACCTTCGGTCGGGTGAGCAGGTGCCGCGGCTTGACGTCCACGACCAGTGGAACGTCCTTCTCGCGCAGCACGAGGTAGTCCGGGACATGGCGACGCTTTCGCCCGTCCACGGTGGTGGTGAGGAGGAACGGCTGGGCGAAGACGGCCGTCACGTCCTGGTCGAAGTCGGCGTAAAGCAGGCGTGTCAGCTCAAGGCGGGACTCGTAGACGACGTGGTCACGCATCGTGGAAGACCAGTGCGTGCCGGAGTAGTGCTTCTGCCCGTTGCGCCAGCGGAACGTACGCCACGGGATGGTGGGCTCGAAGACGTCGGTGCCCGATGTCGACCAGACCAGGCCCTCGTCGATCTCTCCGTCCGTGCGACGGAGACTCATCGAGACTTCGCCGATCACACGCGACATGCCCCACCCCCGAGCAGCCAGAGCGGGGCGCAGAGCTCCCGGTCTCGATCAGCTGCGACGTATCCACGATCGAGCGGGAGGGGACCGCTGCATAGAACGGGACCGGGAACGCACTACGACGAGTGAACGATCAGACGGGCGTTCGTCCCACTGCGTTGTCCCTTGGGCCAGAAAAGGGTCGCCGTCGATGAGAAAGGGACACGCGAAATGCGAACCTACAACGTCCGCGACGACTTGGGCGACCGCGAGGAAGTAGCCCTCGTAGCCGAGCCGCCCGATGACGCCGAGCTCGTAGTCCAGCTGTCGTACGGCGGCCGCATCGGTGTCGAGGCCGCGGGCGGTCATACCGGCCTCGCAACGCTGGCGCAGCAGCCGCATCGCCCCACCTCGCGCTCGGTCGGCGCCCACCACGTGCGGCTCGGGGAAGTGCGGGGTGCCCAGCCCGAGATCGCGCACCGGGTCCACGGTGCATGAGGCCGCCGTCTCCTCGGTCTCGGCCAGCAGGGCCGCCGCACGCTCCAACCCGTGGCCGGCCGCCTCCGCGATGCGTACGGCGAGCGCGGTCATCTCCGCCGTCCCCTTCAGCCACCGCTCCCCGCCGTCCACAGCGCGCCGGTCGATCGGCCGCAGCAGCCGCGCCGCATCCAGCACATCCGCCAGCCGGTGCTGTCCGGGATCGGCGTAGCGCACCGCGTTCGAGACGACGACCGGGATCCCGAGCTGGTCGCCGAGCTGCACCGCCAGTGCCGGTATGGCCCAGGTGCACGGCCTCCAGGCGCAGGCCCGGCCCGGCGATCGCCTGCCACGGCGCGAGGAGGCGCTCTGCCAGATCCGGGCGGCCCGCCATGAGCGCGGCCACCGGCTCGGAGGCAGGACCGAGCAGCACCACCAGGCCGTCACCGAGGTGCTCCTCGAGCACCGGCCACGCGGCGAGTGGCACGCCGTCCACCGGACTCGCGTGCGCGGCCGACACGATCCGGCACAACCGCGCCCAGCCGCCCGCGGTCTGTGCGAGCAGCGTGATGCGCCACCGCGCCTCGGTGACATGGGCGCCGCCGCGGACCGGTGTCCGACGCCGCCCACTGCCCGGAGCGGGCTCGGCGGCCGGAGCGACCGCGAGGTCGACCCCGAAGACGGGCCGGATGCCGGCGGCGGCCGCGGCCTTCGCGAAGTGGACCGTGCCGGCCACGGTGTCCCGGTCGGTCAGCGCGAGCGTCGTCATCCCGCGCTCGACAGCACGCTGCACAAGCGTGTGGGGGAGCGAGGCGCCGTAGCGGGCGGAGTAGCCGGAGGCGACGTGCAGATGAGTAAATCCACGGCTCCGCACCTCCTGTCTCCGCGTGTCCCTCCCCTGACCTGTGACCTCTCCAGGTATCCACCACAACTCGTAATCGCGCAAGTGTTCGAAAGAGTGAATCGGTGCTGCCCCCGCCACTGTGACGTTGGTTGTGACGGAGCACGACAGTTTGCGAGTGGAGCACGACAGGCTTGCGAGCGAGTCGCCGGTGACTCTCTGTACGGTGGCTCGGAGGAGCCGTCCTGTCCCCGCGATGTGTAGGCAGTCCGGCTCTTCTGTAGGCGGGTGCGTCAGCGTCCCGGTCATGTGTAGACAGGCTTCGCAGACGTCAGCGCGAAAGCCCGGACTGTTGTGACAGCGGCGAATAGGAGTACGCGCTCCTGCCGAGAGGGCTGACGGTGGAGGTCGCGGCAGGAACCCGGCAGGCCGTTGTCACGAACTACGCTGACATCCCCTTCCAACAGTCCAGGGAGCAGCGTGCCGCCGTCCTTCGCCCACCGGATAACCAAGTACAACCCCGCCGACCGCGACGAGCACGGGCACTACAACGGCGCTGAGGACACGGTGAGCGACCACGGGCCGGTCGAAGCGGCCTACTTGGAGGCGATCGCCGCCTTCGCGCAGGAATCGGGCATTGACCGGCTGGAGATCCGTGAACCGGAGGTCACCGGCTTCGTTAACTTCGGCCTAGAGGCGGCCGTTGACGGGCACGGCCTCGCTGGGCTGTTCCCGCCCGACCTCACCGGCTACTACGACGGTGCCGAAGTCTCAGTGCCGGTCGCGCTGGAGCTGGTCAGGGCCATGCTCCGCGACCAGGGCGCCTGGTGCCGGCTGGAGCAGCAGGACACGTTCACCGTGCACGTCGGGTGGGATCAGTACCTGTACGTCGGCAGCGACCAGCCCTGCGAAGCAGCGGTCGCCCGGACCCGCGAGCTCGGCCTGTTCGCGGAACCGATCACGGCCTCGCCCTACGCCGCAGACCTTGAGGAACCAGAGGTGACACAGGCTGCGGACGAGGAGTTCTGGGAACGAGTACGCGCAGAACTGGCCGCACCGCAGACGCTCCTCCTGGAGGAGACCTACCTCCGCAACGCCACCCGCTGGCATCGCCTCACCGAGAACAACCTCGATACCGTCCGCGCCGTGCTCGGCCCACGCGCGCTCCTGACCGTCTGGCCCGACCTCACCCCTGATGTCGATGCGGTCCTTGCCGCGCTGCCCGAGGACGAATCCGTGGACTTCGTCTGGGAGGCGCCGAACGGAACGATCCGCCACGTGACCGTCGACGAGACCCACCACCAACAGCTCACCACTTTGGTGGCAGGCGCGAGGGCGGCCTGCTCCCTGCCCCTGGCCCTCGACGAACGCCACCCGCTGTTCCACGTTGCTCTACCTGACAGTGACGGCGTGCTGCGCACCAGATGGTGACCTGGTTCTCCATGTCCTGTCTACGGGGTCGGCCCAACGCTGCTCGCCCCGACTCCGCCTGGCCTTGCAGGGCACTCTGACCGAGCGCCCTGCCGGGCCGCCTCGCCGTCACGACGGGTGACCAACCCGACTGCGAGCGGGCAAACTGCGGCCTGCCAAACTCGCAAACCATCGCGCACCACCGGCCCCCCGACCAGGCCCTTCCTCGCGATCGCTCGCAAACAATGCCGCACGGTCACATTGGTGTGACAGTGCAGCCTTGTTTGCGAGCGGTGCGCGATAGTTTGCGAAGCCACCGGTCAGGTCACGGGGGTTGCGGATAGTTTCGGGGAAACATTGGGTGGGGTGTGGGTGAGGGCGGACGAGGAACGGGAGCACTGTGGCTGTGTCAGTTTCAGAGGGAGTCATTTCGAAGCGACTTCGGAAGTCATTCTGGGGCGGGCATCGTGATCAATGTCAGTGACTTTTGATGTCACTCGGTCGCTGTGGGGCCACTCCGTCGGGTTCCAGGCTTCTCTGAACCAGACCATCGCTCTGGCTTGCGGGAGTCGCCTCGGACCGCTGCTTCGCGTTTGGCTCTTGCTGCCGTGAGTGAGGCTCTTGACCCTCACGTGGCGTCAGGCTGCATAGTCGGTGCCGTGGAGGATCACTGGACCGTGGGACGCGTGGCCGAGCTGGCCGGCGTGAGCGTTCGCACGCTGCATCACTATGACGAGATCAGGCTCGTTCAGCCGTCGGCGCGGACCGCAGCCGGATACCGGGCCTATTCGGCGGGCGACGTGGAGCGGCTGCGGGAGGTGCTGGCCTATCGGCGGTTGGGCTTCGGGCTGCGGGAGGTTGCGGAACTGGTCGGGGACCCGTCCACCGACGCGGTCGCGCACCTGCGCCGACTGCGCGGCCTGCTGCTGGAGCGGCGTGATCGCGCTGACGCCATGGTGGCGGCCATCGACAGGGAACTTGAGGCACGGGCGAAGGGACTGATGGTGACGCCGGAGGAGCAGCTGGAGATGCTCGGTGCACGGCTGTACGACGCGATCGGCGGCGCTTACACCGCAACACGGCGTACCGAGCCGCGGATCGCCGCGCGGATCTGGGACGCGCTCGGGGACGCGCAGACGGTGCTGAACGTCGGGGCTGGCACCGGCTCCTACGAGCCTGCTGATCGCGACGTGACCGCGGTGGAGCCATCGGCGGTCATGCGGGGGCAGCGGCCTGCTGGCTCGGCGCCGTGCGTGGCCGCTGCCGCGGAGAGCCTGCCGTTCGAGGACCAGTCCTTCGACGTCGCGATGGCCGTCTCCACCGTTCACCACTGGGGGGACCCGATAACAGGGCTGCGCGAGATGCGGCGCGTGGCCCGCCGCGTGGTGGTGCTCACGTTCGACACCGACGAGCCCGGATGGCAGGACCGGTTCTGGCTTACCCGTGACTACCTGCCCGAGTTCGCCGCCGTCCTCGCGGAATTTCCCTCGCTTGCTGGGATGGCCGGCGCGATCGGCGCCCGCGCTGAGCCGGTGCCCATCCCGTGGGACTGCGCTGACGGCCTGTTCGAGGCGTACTGGCGCCGACCGGGGGCGTATCTGGAGGATCATGTGCGCCGTGCGATGTCGGTGTGGACGAGGGTCGGGCCAAAGGCCGAGCAGCGCGCGGTGCGAAGCCTCAGCGACGACCTCGACTCCGGCCGGTGGGCCGAGCGCAACAGCGACCTCGCCGGCCTTGACGCGGCAGATCTCGGCCTCCGCCTGCTCATAGCTTGACCCGCGTCGCAGGTTCAGCGTGATGGCGGCTCCTGATCGGCCCGCTGGTGCTTGACCCAGCGGGTCTGGCGGCCTTCAACGGCACCATCATCGAGACCGGCACCGAGTCCTACCGGCTCGCCCAGACTAAAGCCAGGACGGCGAAGACGAACACCCGCTCAGCCTGACGAACCGCCCGGTCCCGATCAAGACCAGGGCACCTACCATCACCCCCATGAGTGACCCATCAGCCCTGGCCCCGTTCCACCTAGACGAAACCGGCGAGCCCGAACCCTCCTACTGCCTCTATCTCTTCGACGGCGACATGGAGCAGGTCGCCGACGTCTTCGAGGAGCACAACGCCGAGAGCCATGGTCACGGCTGGGAGGGGCTGGCTGAGTCACTGGTCAGTTCTCGTATGCCCGGCAGAGCGGACAAGCTCCACTTCGGATCAGAAGCCGGCACGTTCGTTGTCTCGAGCAGCGACCTTGAAGCCCTCACAGACCTGGCCGTCCTCTTGCACTCCGCCTTCCATAACCGCGAACTCCTCAGCCGGTACATCCTGACGGCCGACCCACGCTTCCTGGACCGATAGGGCCCATGAGCGGGGCCAGGACTGACCGGAACCCGGGGCCACCTCAGGGGTCTGGCACAAGTTCCGTGAGACGGTCACGCATTGTAGTTGTTGATCTTCTTGCGGTGGGTGCGGAAGACGCCTTGAAATCGTTCCTGGTGCAGGTGACACGGCCGACATTCGGTGGCCGTGAACGAGGTGTTGTCCCGGCTCCAGGAGTTGTTGTTCCCGTCGGTCCCCGGCGTCGCCGTCGTGGCCGTAGATACGCACGGCGAGGCGATACGCGTCGAGGCCCGGTGCACGCCCACCGGGGCCGCCTGTCCCGACTGCGCTCACTGGACGGAACGGGTCCACAGCTCCTACCTGCGGTTTCCGGCAGATCTGCCCGCTGCCGGGCGACGAGCACAGCTCGCGTTGCGGGTTCGGCGGTTCTTCTGCACGGCCTCGGCTTGTGGGCGGCGGACGTTCGTGGAACAGGTGCCGGGGCTGACCCGCCGGCACGGCCGGGTCACCGAGCGGCTGCGCCAGGCGATGAGTGAGATCGGGCTGGCCCTGGCAGGCCGGGCCGGTGCCCGTCTCGCCCGGGTCATGGGCATCGCGACCAGCCGCACCACGCTGCTGCGCCGGGTGATGGACCTGCCCGACCCGGCAGCGACGGAGCCCCGCGCCGTCGGCGTGGACGACTTCGCGCTCCGGCGCGGCCACGTCTACGGAACGGTCGTGATCGACGCCGAGACCCACCAGGTTCTCGACCTGCTGCCCGAGCGCGATGCCGCCACCCTTGCCCCGTGGCTCGCGGCCCATCCCGGAATCGAGGTCGTCTGCCGCGACCGCGCCGGCGCCTACGCCGAGGCAGCCAGCACCGCAGCACCCCAGGCCCTCCAGGTCGCCGACCGGTTCCACCTCTGGCAGAACCTCGCTACCGCGGTCGAGAAGACCGTCGCCGACCACCGCTCCTGCCTGCGCGACCTACCGCCGCCCAGCCTGGAACCCGAGCCCGCATGGGAGACGCCGGCCGAGGCAGCACCCGGCCAGGAGGCCGAAACGGATGACCCGACCGGCAAGTTCGCTGAACGGGCCCGCGCTCACCACGCTCTCGTCCACGGGGCGCAGGCCGCGAGCAGGGAGACGGCTGCCCCGGTGGCAACCGGCCCGAGGTGGGCGGCGGCGCCGGTGACCGGCAGGAAGCCCACGCCGGCCGACAGGGCCGCGGTGGCCAGTGCCAGTGCGGCGGTCGGGCGCAGGAAACTGCCCTGGCCGAGCCGTTTAGCGAGGTCGAGCACCGTCTGTCGGGCCTTGGGCAGCGGCGGCACGGCGGGGACGGCAACGGCCGCCCAGGCGGCGACGGCGGCGGCCAGCGCGGTCATGGCGGTGAACAGCAGCGGCAGTCCGCCTCCGGCCACCAGCGCCCCGCCGAGCAGCGGGCCGGCGGTGTAGCCGATGCTCTTGTAGAAGCCGTAGGAGCCGAACGCCCGGCCGTGCTTGGCGACGGGGTTGAGGCGGGCGACCAGGGCGGAGGCGGCCGGGGAGAAGGCGGAGGCAGCTGCGCCCTAGCCCAGACGGGCCGCCCACAGCAGCGAGGTGTTGTCGGCGAAGGCGAACAGGGCCGAGGCCGCGGCGAATGCGAGCAGTCCGCTGAGCAGTACCGGGCGGGGGCCGACCTTGTCGGCCAGGGTGCCGAAGACGGGCTTGAGGAGGACCTCGGCGCCGTCGTACAGGGCGAGCAGGCCGCCCAGGACCAGGAGCGACTGGTGGTGTCCGGTGGTGAAGCGGCCCAGGTTCGCCGCGACGCTGTGGGCACCGAACGCGGTGGTGAAGCCCGCCGCGTACAGGGGCCACAGCTGGGCCCGCTCCGACTGTTGTCCGGGGCGTGGGGCGGGGCTTTTTTGCTTGCCGGGTTGTGGGTTGTTTATGGGGGCGGGCAGGCTGGGGGCCCGGCTGTCGTGCCGGGTGGGCGCCGGATTCCACAGGTCCGGAAAATCTTGGGTGCTCGTCGGGGCGGGTCGTTCGCACTGGTCAGCCGGGGTTGGGTAGGGCTTGCAGTCGGGTGAGGGCGTCGGTGATCACGTGGGTCCAGGGCCAGTGGACGCCGAGGCGGAGGATGCGTTGCCGGCCGGTCGTGACCAGACGGGCGGCCGCCGAGAACAGCCTGAACCGGAGCTTTTTGGGTTCCCAGCGGCGGGCTGGGCCGGTCAGCGCGAGCATCGGCATCCAGGCCAGCAGGTCGAGTGCGAGCTGGACGATCTCCAGCCAGAGCTGGTTGCTGGAGGTGTGGTGCAGGGGGAGGTTGCGCAGGCCGGTGTCGCGGGCGGCGCGGATGCGGTCCTCGGCTCGGGCGCGCTGGCGGTGCCGCAGTTCCAGGGCGGCGATGGTGGTACCGGTCGTGTTGGTGGCGAAGCAGGTCAGCCGCATTCCGTCGGCGTCGGTGAACCGCAACTGGGCGCCGGGGTGCGGGCGCTCTTTTCGGACTATGAGTCGCATACCGGTCGGCCAGCCCTTGAGGACGTCCCCCGCCAGTTCGGCGACCCAGGCACCGTCTCGGGGCTGGCCGTCGGTTTCGACCGCCGGTGTCCAGGCCGTCTCCGGGATCTGTAGGACGGCGTGGTGGACGGCGTCGGTGATGGTCATCCCGACCGAGTAGGACAGCCACCGGCCGCGGCTGGTGAGCCAGTCCAGGAAGTCGTGGGTACCGCCTGCGGAGTCGGTGCGGATCAGTGTCGAGCGGCCCCGTCGGTGGTGTTTGGGCAGTTGGGCCAGGGCCAGTTTGGTGGTGGTGACATGGTCGGCGGCGGTGTTGCTGCCAGCGTTGCCGGGCCGCAGCAGCGCGGACACCGGTTCCCCGGACCCGCCGGGGCCGTGGTCGACGAATGCAATAAGTGGGTGGTGCCCGAAGGTCTTCTTCCACGTCGCGGTAGCGTCCTGCTTCTCGGAGTGGGCTACTACCAGGACACCGTCGATGTCCACGATCACCTGCCTGTCCGCATCGGGGGCGTCGGCGCCAGCCAACCGCCAGACTCGCTGGCGGACTTCGGCCCTGGACCGCCGGATCGCTGCCAGTGCGCGAGGGCCCGCGCCGGCCAGGGTGTCCACCAGCCTGGAGACGGTCGGATCGGAGGCCACCAGGCCGAACAGGGCTGGTTCGGCCCGCAGTACGCCAATGTCCGACAGGCAGTCCCCGCCCAGTGCCACCGCCAGGGCGAGGTCCAGCAGGATCTTGCCCGGGTCGTGCACCGCCCGCGGCCTGCGCCACGGCGCCAACGCCGCTGACATCGCCGCATCCAGGCCGGACTTGCGGACTGTCTCCACCAGCAGCACCCCACCGGCCTGCGAGACCAACCCATCCCCATCGTCCCGAGCGCAGACCCGCGGATACGACCCGATACGCTTGCTCACCTGGAAAGTCCCTCTTCCTCGGCAACCATCAGGATCCTGGACAAGCTTTAGCGTCCCAGCCCCCAGCGGCACTCTCTACCAGGTCAGCCAGTGCTTGAGCCAGGAGGACGCACGCCAGGAGTCTTCATGGAGGTTGCGATGCATGACGCGGTCAAGCGGCTGATTCAGCTGATGCCTCCGCCGGCCGAGGGCGGCGACACGGTGGACTGGGATCAGGTGCACGCGAACTTCGGATGGCGGTTCCCAGATGACTTTCGGGACTTCATTGCCACCTATGGGATGGGCGCCATCAGCGACTCGCTGGGCATCATGAGTCCGCCATTCGTCGGCCATCCGTACGATGACCACTTGGTCTACGAACGCCCCTACCCGCCCTCGGACAACCTCTTGCGCTGGGGTGCGAACGAGGGGGCCGATAACTTCTACTGGCGTTGCACGGATGGCGACCCGAACCGCTGGACCGTGGCTGTCCTTACCCGGTCCCAAACCTGGTACGACTACGACCTTGGCATGGTCGACTTCCTTGTCCATCTGGTCAGTGGGCACATCACGCCGCCCCTCAACGCTCAGCTGAGTATTGACCCGCCAACCTTCGAGTCTTGGCGGGAGGAGGATCGACGCATGCGCGAGTCCGACGATTGGGGCTCCTTGCTGTAGCACCTCCCAAGTGCACCACGGCTCCTGTCCCCAACTTCGCCACCGCAACACGTCGACCCAGCTCACACGCCATCGACCCGCGACAGCCCTTCTCCGGAAGCCCCTGGTCACGAAAGCCCGAGGTTAAGGGGCGTCAGACACCGGTTCCTCGCGTACACCTTCCCGTCTCGCTGACCGAACCCGCACCATCTGGCAGTACCGGCACGTCCCGGCGTTGTCAGGGCTGCTGCCGCCCTCCCCGGCGTCTCCCGGCTCAGGCTGCCCTCAGCTTCACCCAGCCGCTGAGACGACCAGGAGTCGAAGGTCTTTCACCCCCGCTCGACCACCCGGGCCGCACGATCAGGACATCCCTAGCCCGAACACCGAAGCCCCCACCGCCTGGCATCCGGCAGCCCACCGAATCACCAGTACCTCCACCACCACGATTCTGAGGGTCCTGCGCCACCTGGCGAAATACAGCGCCCGACCCCGCTCCGCCGCGGTCAGCGAACTCATGGCGTACGTCCCCACCGCAGTCGCCGTCGGCTACCTCCGCCAGCCCGAGGTGGACCTGCCTACGCCTGGCACTGATTTCGCCCGCCGGATCAGCACCCTGCTCGCCACGGCTGGCAACCGGCCCGATGTCACCAACACCCTCCCCGCACGCGCGGAGTCCCGGGAACGCGCTTCGCGTGATGCCGCTTCCTCCCGCTTGAACACGTCCTCTACCGAGCCCAGCGAGGCTACGCACGGGCAGGTGGGTGAGACCGCAAAACGGTGAACACATCTGCACCACGTCGGTTCACTCGGCCTACATGTGGTGCTGGGCGAGCCGTGTTGTACCGATCTCGGCCGCGGTGCGTGCAGGTCCGGGGACTCTTGGCCTGCACGTACTCACAGGCCGAGAGTTCCGGGCGCTGGCCGCCTCGGGGCGTGAGCTCCACCGGCACATGCGAGTTCACGCGGCCAGGACGTCCCGGAGTTCCCGTACGGCGCGTTCGTGGTGGTGCTCGGTGGGGATTGCCTCGTACAGGTCCAGGGCGCGGCGGCGGACGAGGCCGGTGCGGTAGCCGTCCGGCACCCCGGTCAGGGCGGCGACCGTACGACGGCACGCTTCCTCACTGTCGCCATCATGGTGGGAGCAGGCGGCGTCGTCGATGTGCAGCAGGGTGCGCGTCATGGTGCTGGTCGCTGACCTGCGGTGATACGGCGTTGTCCGGGGTGTTGGTCAGCGGGTCCGGCGCCGCGCGGCGAGGTCACTCTTCGTTCCCGATGCCTGGCCCCCGATCGAGCGCGGCTGGGTGTGGTGTTGACCTTCACAGCTAACGTTACTAGTCTACAGCTAATCGCATTAGCCA
>NZ_KQ948495.1:35656-38799 GCF_001514115.1 Streptomyces olivochromogenes | reverse complement strand
CCCTAACCTCGGTCTTTCATCAAGCCTCTGAGCATTGCGGTTGAGTCTGGGTTCTGAGTGGGCTGGGTCGTGACGGTGTGATGCGGGCATGCGGCAGGCCCGGCGCGGTGGCCGGGTGCTCCAGGAGTCCTCGGGGTCGTGGTCGGGCGGCATCGCGAAGCGGCTGGTCAGCAGATGGCCGGACGGGGCAGCGCGGCCAGGCGGGCGAAGGCGGTGACGAGGTCCCGGGCCCAGGGCCAGTGTTCGGCGATCCGCAGCCAGGTCCGTCTGCCGCCGCGGGTGATGCGAGCGGCGGTGTGCAACAGTCGGTAGCGCAGTCGCTTGGGCTCGGCCTTGGCCAGTTCGCCGTCAAGGAGCAGGATCTGGGTCCAGGCGATGAGGTCGATGCCGGCCAGGGCGAGTTCCAGCCAGGCGGCGTTAATGTTCGCCTGGCGCGACGGAAAGCGGCCGAACCCGGTGTCCTTGCCGCACCGGATGCGGTCCTCGACGCGGGCGTGGGCGCGGTGGCGGGCGTCGATGAAGGCCAGAGGTCCGGTGCTGGGAGGGCTGTCGGTGGCAATGAGCTGGTGTCGGAAGCCTTCGACGGTGTCGAACAGATCCAGGGCAGCGCCGGGGTGCGGGCGTTCTCGCCGCACGATGAAGCGGGTGCCTTCGGGAAACCCGGCGGCGTCGAGCAGACCGGTCAGCTCGGCGACCTGCGCGCCGTCACGGGGTTCGTCGTCGGCGTCAATCGCGGCCGCCCACGCGGAGGCCGGCAGTGCGCTGATGGCGTCACGGACCTCGGCGTCGATGGGGGCGCCGACGGAGAACCGGGCGTCCACCCCGTCGGCGCGCAGTGCCCTGATGTGTGCCAGGAACGCTTTGGTGCAGCTGGCGGTGTCGGTGCGGACCAGGATCGGGACCCCATACCGCCGGTCGTCGGGGATCTGGGCAAGCGCGTGGTCCAGGACGGTGATGTGGTCGGCGGCGGTGTTGGACCCAGCCCGCCCGGGGCGCAGGATCCCAGCCAACCCCTCGCCAGTGTTGTCCAGGAAGGCCAGGATCGGGTGATAGCCGAAGGTCTTCTTCCAAGTCGGTGTCGCCTGCTCCTTCTCCGAGTGACAGATCACGATGGTGGCGTCGATGTCCACCACCAGCCCCGGTATCACCCGCCCAGCGGCTTTGGCCTGCGGGAACTTCTCACGGGTGTCGGCATGCTGCGCCCAGGCGATCTCGCGGGCCGCAGCTCTGGCCGCCCGCATCCGGCCCAGGGCCGCCCCGTCGATTCGGTTCAGCACCCGCCATGCCGTGGCCGGGGAGGCCACCGGCCCGAACAGCTCGGCCTGGTCCCGCAGCACGGCGAGATCCGAGATGGTCTCGCCACCATCGGCGAGCATCACCGCCATGTCCGTGATCACCTGGCCCGGATCGTGGCCGCCGGTGCGCTGTCGTCCTCCGGCCAGCGCGTCACCGAAGGCACTGGTCAGCGCGGTCACCTCCGCCAGATCGGCCAGCAGCCGGGCCCCGGCATGCGAAACGACACCTCGCCCGTCGGACGTTACGGACAGCCTCGAACGAGACGTTGTAGAGCTCACGTGAAACTGCTCCCGGCTGCGGCGCTTTGATCCTCAACAAATCGGATCATCGCAGCTCAGGGTGCACTTCTGCGTTCCGGTATCAAGATCCAGACTTACTCGGTGAGACTGGTCGAGATCGAGCAGGCCCACGCCTGACCCGCGCCGCTGATCCGCCCGGCCCTGCTGCGCGATCGGCAAGGTGTTGAAATCCGAATGATGCGAAAGGAACAGGGGCGCTAGCGTGCGCGTATGGATCTTGAACCTGGAAAGACCGTGCCCGCCGTTCCCGTTCCTCTCGATGCCGAACTCCAGGTCGCTTATGACGCCTACCTGGCGGAGGAACCGGACTTGGCGCCGATGAGCCTCGAGAAGCTGTCGGTGATCCGCGCGGAGGTCGACGCCGCAGTGGCGGCGCTCGAGGACCTCAGCCATGGCGGGCGCTTCACCGTCTTCCAGCCTTCGGTGCCCGGCCTGGACGGCGCCCCCGAGATCCCGCTGCTGGTGTGCACACCCTCCGGCGCGCCCGCATCGCGGCCGGCGCTCTACTTCATACACGGTGGCGGCTTCTACTGTAGCGATCACCGCACCGGGCTCGACCAGATACTCGAGACGGCCGAGCGGTTCGGGGCCACGCTGATCTCGGTCGGCTACCGGCTCGCGCCCGAGCACCCCTACCCCGCCCAGATCAACGACGCCTACGCCGGTCTGCTGTGGGTCGCCGACCACGCGGACGAGCTCGGCATCGACTCGGAACGCATCGTCGTCACGGGCTTCAGCGCCGGCGGCGCCCTCAGCGCCGCGCTCGCTTTGACCGTGCGCGACAAGGGCGGTCCCCGCCTGCTCGGCCAGCTGCTGATTGCCCCGCTGCTCGACGACCGCAACGACAGCGCCTCGGCCCTGCAGATGGACGACGTCGAACTCTTCGACCGCAGCCGCAACGGGTTCGCCTGGAGCTCGCTGCTCGGCGACGCCCAGGGCGAAGCTGACGTGCCGCAGTACGCTGCGCCCGCCCGCGCCACCGACCTGGCCGGGCTGCCGCCCACATTCCTCGACGTCGGCTCCGCCGAGTGCCTGCGCGATGAGATCCTCGCCTACGCCGACCGGATCTGGCAGGCCGGCGGCGAAGCCGAGCTGCACGTGTGGCCCGGCGGAATCCACGGTTTCGACCGGAAAGCCCCCGAGGCGCGGATCAGCAAGGCCGCTGTCGCGGCACGCCGCAACTGGCTGGAGCACCTTCTCGCCACCAACTGACGGTCTCCTCCGGCGGTAGTCGGCCGCGGGATGGACAACGTGCCGGCCAGGCGTCCCGTAGCAACGAGGTCGAGGAACCTTGCGACGGAACTCAGGCGGATAGCTGCGTGACACGGAGCCCTCCCAAGGTTCTGGACCAACAAGTGTCCAGCATCCCGGCTCCGTCAAACCCCGAGCGCATTAGACGGCCTCGAACGAGACGTTGTGGAGTTCACGTGGCAAGTGCTCCCAGCTGCGATGCTTTGATCTTCGACAAGTCGGATCATCACAGCTCAGGGAGCACTTCTGCGTTCCGACATCAAGATCCGGACTTGCCTGGTGAACGCGTCAGGCTAA
>NZ_KQ948495.1:0-35452 GCF_001514115.1 Streptomyces olivochromogenes | reverse complement strand
CGGCTGTTATTCATTATTGTTGTTGCCGTCGTTTCCACCGATATTGTTGTTGCCGTCGTTTCCACCGATATTGTTGTTGCCGTCGTTTCCACCGATTTTGATGAACTTGACATTCTTGGTCGTCGTGACGACCTTCTTGACCACGACACCCTTGGAATTCTTGGTTATTTTGGTCGCCTTGGTGATCGTGGTGATCTTGAGGCCCTTGATGGTCAGTTCCTTCTTGACCGTCGTTTTGGTGGTGGTGGTCGTACTGTTCTTGACCAGCCCCGTGATCTCGGCGGCCTGGTGGCCCTGGTGGCTTGCCGTGACCGCGGCCACGGGCCCGGTGTGCGGCGTCGCCGGGGCGGCGAAAGCGCTGGAGGGTATCAGCGCGCCTCCCGCCGCCAGGGCGGTCGAGGCGGCAAGCATCACAAGGCGCTGAGTACGGGAAGTGCGGGTCATGGGAATTCTCCTCCGTGAGAGATAATCAGGGTTTCCGAACAGTCCTGGGAAATTCGCGGCCATTCGGTGAGGGCCAGCTGCTGTTGAACGGGCCCGCATCTCTATTAGGCACCGGCGGACGAAAGGAGTCATGCCCCTGGAATGCGTGGCAGGAGAATTCGGGACTTGACGGACGACGGCAGCTCTGCTGCGGACGCGCGGCACATCAAGCGGCACATCAAGCCACACATCAAGGGGCCCGGAGCCGGGGCGGGACGGGTGCGGGTTAGCCTGGCAGGTCCGGGCTGGATCATCACCGGCACCTGACCGCCCGATGCCGGCGGAGCACCCCGCCGCTGTCCGCCCGGGACGGACGAGAACGGAGCAGCCGACGTGAGCGACGCCCAAGCCAGCACCCAGGAAAAAGCCGCGGCCCCGGCGGCCGCGGCCGATCTGCCCGAGCGGATACGCCGGCACCGGCGCCACACGCTGGAGCTGCTCACCGTCTGCGCCCTCGGTCTTGTCCCCTGGACGGTCCTGCTGGCGATGACGCTGCCGTCCGTGTACGAGGTCCGCCAGTGGCGCGTGACATGGGTCGGATTCGACGCCCTGCTCATGGTCGCGATGGCGGCCACAGCGCTGCTCGGGTGGCTGCGGCACCGCGCTGTGATCGTGTCGGCGACCACGACGGCGGTGCTGTTGATCTGCGACGCGTGGTTCGACGTGTCGCTCGCCTTCGGCACCTCCGGGGTGTGGCTGTCGGCGGTGCTCGCGGCGTGCGTCGAACTGCCGCTGGCCTTCTACCTCATCCGCCGGGTGATGGCGATGCTCTCGCTGGCGCAGTGGCCCACCGCCAAGCCCGCCACCGACAACAGCACCCAGCCGGCCCGCCCGGACACCTGAACTCGCCCCGCCTTCCCGCGACGAAGACGACATGACCAGGCACGACATGATCAGGCAGGCCCTGACGCGTATCCCGTCAGGGCCTGAGCTCCACGAGGTGACCCGCTAGCCGTAGCAGTCCCGCACCGGGTCGGTCTCGCTGTAGATCGCGGTGTCCTTCATGAATCCCAGCTGTCCGTTGTCGGCGACGGTCATCAGCCAGCGGGTCGGGTGCGGTCCGCCGACCCAGGCCTGGCCGTCCTCCTTGCAGTAGAACCAGCTCGGGTTCGAATACATGTAGCCGACGATCTTGCCGGAGTCGGGGTAGGAGTGGTTGTTGCCGATGATGCCGTAGACGGGCGCACCCGACACGTTGTTGCAGTACCACCTGATGCCGCCGTCGTTGGTCCAACAGCCCGCGGCGGCACCGGCGGACGGAGCCGCCACCGCGCCGAACCCGACAGCCAGCGCCGCTGTCGCCAGCGCCGCGCCGATCTTCCTGTGAGCACGCATGCATTCCCCCGCGTTGTCGTGTCACCGAGCCGTGACCGGATCAAGGTGCGTCGAGGCACGGTGTGCTGCGGCCT
This sequence comes from Streptomyces olivochromogenes, assembly GCF_001514115.1. Classification (GTDB taxonomy): domain Bacteria; phylum Actinomycetota; class Actinomycetes; order Streptomycetales; family Streptomycetaceae; genus Streptomyces; species Streptomyces olivochromogenes. The sequence continues at coordinate 33,560 of NZ_KQ948495.1, read as the reverse complement.
CTATGCCGAGCACGGGCCGCCCAGGGCGATCACTTCGATCCTGATGGAATCGTAATCCCCGTGCCGTGCGCGGCCTTGGTCGTCTTCAGGGAAAACGCTCCCTGGTTGCGCGCGCAGGAGCGTGCGGTGCCGGAGGCTGGGGCGATGACAGAACCTGTTCGTGACTCCTCCCCCTCGTAAACCAGGAGGCTTCTCGCTATGCCGGGTTGGCGTCGCGATGGACCAGCCCGGCCCGTAGAACGTTTTGGGCGCCCACCGTGTCCGCGTGCGCGGTGTGGCCGCACGAGACGCAGTGGAACCTCTCCTGGGTGGGCCGGTTCTCCGCTGCGACGTGCCCGCATTCGGGACAGGTGCGGGAGGTGTTGCGGGGGTCCACGGCGATCACTTCCCGTCCGGCACTTTCAGCCTTGGCGTGCAGGAGCGTCAGGAACACCCCCCATCCGGCATCCGAGATCGAGTGGTTCAGCCCGGCCTTCGCAGCAGCACCATTGGGCAGGAAGCTGCCCGGCTGGTCAGGATCGGCCTTCGGCGCGGGGGCCTTGACCATATTGCGGATCTTGAGGTCTTCGTGCGCGATGACGTCGTGCTCCCGCACGAGGTCAACAGCGACCCTGTGGGCGTGGTCGAGCCGCTGGCGGCGGACTTTGCGGTGCAGCTTGGCAACATTGTCCACGGCCCGCTGGTGGTTGGCGGTGCGCTTGTCGCGGCGCACACGCGGGAAACGGGACAGGACCTGCTGCGCTGCTTCGAGCTTCGCAGCGGCCTTGCGGCCGTGGCGGGGATTGGCGACGTGCTCACCGTTGGAGGTGGTGAGGAATGAGGCTATCCCCATGTCGATGCCGACCACGCTGCCCGTCTTGGGCAGCGGCTCGGGCGGTTCCTGCTCGGCGGTGAGGACGACGTACCAGCGCTTGCCCTCGCGCTTGACGGACACGGTCTTGACCTTGCCGACCACGGGCCGGTGCTGGTTGACCCTGACATGCCCGACACCCTGGAAACGGACGCGGGTCACCCGGTCGTGCGGGGTGGAGTCCCAGCGGCAGCCGTCCCCGTCCTTGGGGAACTCCACCGTGTCGAACCAGTTCACCCCGCGAAAACGCGGATAGCCGGGCGTCTCACCGGACTTGACCCGGCGGAAGAACGCGGCGAACGCCTTGTTCAGCCGGCGCAGGGTGGCCTGCTGGGAGGAGAAAGACCAGCGGCCCTGACGCTCCGGGTCAAAGCCGCGGATCTCCTTGAGCTGTGCGGACTGCTGCCCATACGTGACGCTCGTCTTCGACACGTGCCGGTAGGCGTCCCGGCGTTCCTGCAATGCGCCGTTGTAGAGCGAGCAGTGATCGGCCAGCATCGCGGCGAGCGCAGCGGCCTGGCCCACGGTGGGCCGCATGAGGAACTTGTATGCACGGATCATCCGGCCCACCCCCCTTCGGTCAAGTGTGATCAACATAGCGAAGGCCACTGACAACGCAGTGAACTCCGGCGCTTCGCGCCTCCGGGCCGAGGATGCGTTTCCCTCCCCGGCTGAAGCCGGGGATACTCACGCAAGATCAGGGATGGACCGGACGGACCGGATGGACCAGGAGGAGGGGCGACGTCGTTCGGTGTGGAGCGTGATCCTGCCCGGGTGGTCGCGTTCAGCGACGGCGTCATCGCCATCGCCATCACGCTGCTCGTCCTGGAGATCCGCCCGCCGCACGACACCCGCCACTTGTTGCACGGCCTCGCCGCGCTCTGGCCGTCCTACCTGGCCTACGTCCTCACCTTCATGCTGATCGGGCAGGTGTGGGCCAACCACCACATCATGTTCGACCACATCCGCAGCGCCGACCGAGTGGTGCTCTTCCTCAACACCGTGCTGCTGATGGACGTCGCGCTCCTGCCGTTCGCCGCCTCCGTGCTGGCCGAGGCGTTCCGGGACGGACACGGGCAGCGCACCGCTGTCGTCTTCCACGGCGCCGCCTTCGCACTCCTGGCCGTCTTGTTCAACGTCATCTGGAGGTACGTCCGCCGTGACCGCCGCCTGCTCAGCACCACCATCGATGCGGCCGGCGTGGCAGCCGTCAGCCGGCGCTTCCGGCTCGCCCTGGTCTGGCTCGCCACCGCAATCCTGCTCGGCGCCCTGGTTCCCGTACTCGGCGTGGCCGTGATCGCCGCCTTCATCATCTACTTCTGGCTTCCCATCTCGGGCGAGATCGCCGCGGCGAAGCGCCGCCGTGGACACCGGACGTGACCGCCGGCGGCCGCGATCCAGCGGCGGGTACGAGCCGTTCGGTCGCACCCCTCTACCGGTACCGTCGCCACCGGTTCGGGTCCTCTTCCAGGGCCGCCCGGTCCCAGCCGCCGTGCTCCGCGGCGGCCTCGTAGGTCGTGTGCAGGAAACCGGCCAGTGCCCGGTCCGGGTCGGCCGCGGTGCGCACCGCCTCGTACGGCAGAAGGAACTGGCTGAAGTCAGAGCTGTAGAACGCGTCGGCCGGGGTGACCGGGTGGCCGGCGAAGCCACCCGGCTCGGGATAGGCGTACGAGTAGAAGGCTCCCTCTTCACCGCCGCCGGGCCAGAAACCACAGCTGCTCAGCTCGCGGGAGTAGCCCTCCACCATCACCCAGTCACCGCAGTTCGGGGCGCTGCCGGGATACGGCGGCGCCGCCCGTCCGGAGAACCTCGTGCAGGCCATGTCCATGCCGCCCCAGAAGAAGTGCACCGGGCTCACCTTGCCGACGAAGTACGAGCGGAACTCCCCCAGCGCCCGGTTGGCCTGCAGCAACTGCCGCCAGAAGAGCTGCGCGGCCCTCGGGTCGTAGGAAGTGTGCCGCTGGTCCTCGTCGAAGGGGATCGCCAGCTCCACCTCGTTGGGAGACGCCTGGATCTTCGTCTCGATTCCCAGCTCACTCAGGGCCCGCATCGTCTCGCGGTAGAAGTCGGCCACCGGCCTCGGCTCCAGGGCCACGCTGCGGTGGGCGCCGTCGCTGCCGCGGATACGCAGCTGATGGTCGAGGAAGTCGAACTCGATGTCGAAGACCCCTGAGCGGTAGGGGATCGCCGACGTGGTGAGGCCGCGCGGGCTGACATAGAAGGTGACCTGCCACCAGTGATTGACCAGGGGCGCGTGGGCCAGCCGGATCTTGCCGACGATCTGGGTCCACATGTGCAGTGTGTCCCGGGTCTCGGTCCAGTCGGCGACGCGCAGCCGCGGCCACACCCCATCGGAGATCACGGCCACAGCACACTCCTCCCGGGACAACTGGCCGACACCGACCACGCTGCCCTCGGCCGAGGAATCAGGCAACCCGGCAGGCCCCCGGCGCGCCTCACCTCGGCCACCGGACCGGGACGCTTGCATGCTCCACGAGCAGCCGTGCGCCCGCGCCGCGGGAAGTGTTCCAGCGGCTCGGTCCCACCAGCGGCGAGGCCCTCCGGGGCCGGCCGGAAGGAGCTTTCCTCTTGAACGTCGACCAGTCGGTACTGGTTCTCGGAGCGACCGGAGGACAGGGCGGCGCCGTCGTCAGCGCGTTGCTGTCCCACGGCGCCGCCGTCCGTGGCCTGGTCCGCAACCCCCGATCCGCTGCGGCCCGGGGCCTGGCCGCGCGCGGCGTCGAGGTGGTGGCCGGGGATCTCATGGACCGCGAATCCCTGGCCTCAGCCATGCGGGGCGCAGCCGGTGTGTTCGCGATGACCACGCCCTTCGAGTCAGGACCGGCCGCCGAGATCGCACAGGGCCGGACCATTCTCGCCGCCGCCCGTCATGCGCGTGTGCCACACCTGGTCTTCAGTTCCGTGGCAGGTGCCGACCAGGACACCGGCGTGCCGCACTTCGAGACCAAGGCCGTCATCGAGCGGGAACTGGCCGCCGACGAGGTGCCCTACACGATCCTGGGGCCCACCTACTTCTTCGACAACGCCCTCGGCGGCGAGGACCGGATCCGCCAGGGGGTGCTCGATCTGCCCCTGCCACCGGACCGTCCACTGCAGCAACTGGCACGCCCCGATCTGGGCGAGTTCGCCGCCGCCGTCTTCGCCGCGCCCGACGCGTTCGCCGGACAGCGCATCGAGCTGGCCGGCGACGCCCCCACGCCCGATGACATGGCGGCCGCGTTGAGCACGGCAGTCGGCGCGCCCGTTCGCCACCACGAAGTGCAGCTCGACGAGATCGGCAACGCCGACATGCGAGCGATGTGGACGTTCCTGCGTGGCCCCGGCTACCGCGTCGACCTGCCGGCGCTGCACGCCGCCCATCCGGATCTGCACTGGACGTCGTTCGCCGGCTGGGCCGAAGACACCTTCGCAACGACACCATGACAACGGGTCCTTGGGGGCCGACATCAGCTACCGGGTGGCGGCAGCGCGGTACTGCTTCCACTTTCTGACGCACCGCTCGACGGCACTGCGGCGTCGGTAGCGGGCCTTGTCGAAGGCCGGTGGACGTCGGCCGGCCCGGCCCTTCCGTCTGCGGTCGGTCCGCTGGTCATCGGACTGGGGCCATGGCATCGGTAGGCGGTGGTGAAACGATGTCCGCCGGGAGGCGGCGCCACCGTGTGCCGAGCTCACGGCGTCGAGCCCTCAGCAGGCCGGACAGGAAGCGGAAGAGTTACTCGTCGCCCCCGTCCGAATTCCTCGGCCTCGTCGTCACTGACGACCGCGAAGGTCCCCGCCGGGACCCCGGGCAGAGTGGCCACGCGGGAAGCCACCGCCACGAGATGCTCTTCACCGGATCCGGTGACGAAGAAGACGTAGGCATCCTCGTGCTCCTCTCCGTCATCGAAGACCTCCACGTCGCCCTGGTCTTCGAGATCGGCCAGGAAATCCTCGATCTCCCCGATCCACGGGAACGGGTGGGCGCCCTGCGGCAGGTGCAGCGTCGGCAGCAGCGGTACGTGGATCTCAACCACCATGGTGGGCACGGGTCCATCCTGCCCTCGGCGCCTCGGTCCGCCTCGGCCGGGGTGATCCATGCTGTGCCCGAGGCGTGCGGCCTGGTGTGCCCGGGAAGTCCGCCGTGTTGGAGGTGCGCGGTTCCGGGCGCGCACAGCGGGCCTCCCTGCCACACCGTTCTCCTGCCCCGCTCCCCCGTCACCCGTGCGTCGGCGTCGGCGTCGGCATTTTCACCTGGTTCTGGCGAGGATGCCCCGGCGTTCACGCCGGGGAGGAATCGCCTCCTGTGGCCGCGACGCGGAGCGTCGCCGCATCTGCATTCGGCGGGCGCGGAGCGCCCGCACGGCTGCCTGGCGGAGCCAGGAAATACGAACAACCGCCCTACAGGTCACCGGCAGTGGTGACTTCCGGTCATGGGGCGGCCACGTGTGCGGTGGTCGTACTACGGTCCGGGGTTGTGAAGCTGGTGGTGCAGGTGAAGCTGCTGCCGACGCCTGTGCAGGCGTCGGCACTGGAGGCGACCCTGCGCGCCTGCAACAGGGCCGCCACGCATGCCTCCACCATCGCCTTCAACCGAGGCCTGAGGGACCGCAACGGTCTGCAGAAGCAGGTGTACGCGGACCTGAAGGCGGCCTTCGGGCTGTCCGCGCAGCCGGCGGTGCGGGCGGTGAAGAAGGTGGTCGACGCCTACGCCACCCTGCGGGCCAACCTGCGCGCCGGGAATCTGGGGCCCCCGACATCCCGGCGGTATCGCAAGGCGCTCAGTACGCCGATCGTCTTCCGGCCGGAGGCGGCCCAGCCGTTCGACGACCGCTGCCTGTCATGGCAGCACGACGCGCGCACCGTCTCCATCTGGACCGTGGACGGGCGTATGAAGGGAATCCGCTACACCGGCCACCCCGACCAGCTCAAGACCCTGGTCCAGTACCGGCGCGGCGAGAGTGACCTCATCCAGCGCGGCGGAAAGTGGTTCCTGATCGCGACCTGCGAGATCCCCGACGCCGAGATGCGCGAGCCGGCGGACTGGATCGGGGTGGACCGCGGCATCGCGAACCTTGCGACCACGTCTGACGGGACCAACTACCAGGGCCGCCGCCTGTCGCGCTACCGCAGGTGGCAGGCCCGCATACGAGCCGAACTGCAGAAGAAGAAGACCCGTTCCGCCCGGCGGCGGCTTTCCCGCCGCAAGTGCAAGGAACAGCGCCATGCCACGCACGTGAATCATGTGATCTCCAAGGGGATCGTGTCCGTCGCACAACGCACCGGTCGTGGGATCGCCGTCGAAGCACTCGACGGGATCCGCGAGCGGGTACGGCTACGCCGCGACCAGCGGGGCACCCTCTCCTCCTGGCCGTTCCACCAGCTCGGACAGCACCTCGCCTACAAGGCCCGTCGGGCCGGGGTGCCGTTCCTGGAAGTGGATCCGGCCTACACCTCGCAGCGCTGCCCGCGCTGCGGGCACACGGAGCGGGCCAACCGGCCCACCCGGGACCGTTTCTGTTGTCGTCGGTGCGGCCTCGCTGGGCCCGCCGATGTCGTCGCCGGGGTCAACGTGCGCGACCGTGCACGCTCGGTGTGGGTATTCGTCACCATGCCCGTCCCGCCACCGGTGTAGCCGGAGGCGGGAGATGCGACCCGTGACCGTCCCGTCGTAGGGGACAGTCGGGAGCGCGACAGAGCGTGAACAACGCTGAGCCGTACAAGCTCGGCCGTTCACGGCCGAGAAGGTGACATGCGTGCGGGGCGGCCCCGGACGTTGGCATCCGGGGCCGCCCCGCACCAGGGGGTGGAATTGCTGTTCGCTACCAGCGGTACCAGCGGCCACGGCCGCCGCCGGTTCCGGCGGAACGCATGACGAAACCGAGCAGCCACACGGCCAGCACGATCACGGCCACGATCCACAGAGCCTTCAGCGCGAAACCGGCACCGAAGAGAACCAGGGCAAGCAGAAGAACGAGAAGCAGGGGAACCATAGTTATCAACCTCCGAAGCAGCGAGTTCCCCGGCAACACCCCACCATGCACCCGAAGTTTATGGGTTTCTTATCCTTCGGTGCGGGAATGCGGTACCGCCCCGAATCCTTCACCCGTCCGGCAGGCGGGCCTGTGGACCTGCTGGTCAGGCCGCGAATCCGATGGTGGTGACGTATTCGTACTGGCCCCACTGGGAACCGAGGTCCACGACGGCCTCGTTGATCCAGGCGTCGTCGAGGGCCTGGTCGTCGGCGGCGGCCCAGGCCTCCACGATGCGGTCCCAGTGACGGACGTTGAGGGTGCGGAACTCGGCGACGCAGTGGTGGGGCCTGGTGACCTGGGACTGGTTGAGCGGGTGGCACTCCACGCGGGTCCCGCGGCCTTCCCGGTTGAGACGGCCGAGCAGGTAACGCGCGGTTGCGCCGGCGCACCTGCAGGTAGGCGCTCTCGATGTTCCGCAGGTTCTTCCTGGAGGGCCTCCGCCTGCCGTCCAGCCAGGCCTTCAGCGTCCGGTCGGTGACCGTCAGGCCGGCCTCCCGGGCCGCGGCGCGGGCATGCTCCGAGCGGGTGAGGTAGTGGAGCCGGGCGAGGAGGCCGCGCCGGGCGGTGACCGGGGTGGCGACGAACCCTGCGAGCGCGTCGAGTTGCCGGGCCACGGCCTCGTGGCCCTTGATGCCGCGAGCGCCGAATTTGCCGAAATCGTTGTTCTTTCCGGCATTTCGTCTCCTCGCTTTCCCGGCAGCCGACTTGACGGAGCCTCATGGTCCCGTATTTCAGGGTGAGTCAAGAATATAGGATCGGGGGCGGCGGCAGTGGGCTTCGGTGAATTCCGGCAGTGGTGGTCCGGAATGGTTTTCCTGTCGTCCGGTGCCGCTTTGGGCCTACGGTGTCCGGGCTTACGACGTCCGGGCCTACGTGGTCTCGGAGCCGATGACGTACGTGTCCTTGATCTTCACTTCCGAAACGCCGCGTCCCTCCGGGAAGACCGCACGCCAGTCGCCGATCACGTGGAGTTCGTCGGTGCCCATCGCACGGACGAGGGTGAGGCCCTCCTCGTACGCCTTGAACGCCTTGGTCCAGAGGTTCGCGAAGGCCTGTGAGCGGATGAGGTGCATCCAGTCGGGGCGGTACAACTCGCGGTTGTAGTTCGACTCCCCCATCGTCGAGACGAACTTGGAGTACATCGCCTTGACGTATTCCAGGGTCACCTCGTCGCCGGTGTCGATCGCCCTGTCCCTGGCGTCCTTGAGGGCGATGCGGAACTTCTCCAGGAGGTTCTCCCTCGCGCCGGAGGTGAACGACTCGTGGATCCGGGGCGGGTCGCACAGCCCGTACTTCGGGGAGGACAGGCGCAGCAGCAGGCGCAGGGTGGGTTCGGTGACCCACCGGGGGCCTGGTTCGTCCCTGTTGCCCAGGGGGTTGGGGAGCGTGTGCTCGTACTCCCATGCCGGGGGTGTGATCAGGTGGACTCCGGCGCGGCGGCGGTCGTGCGGGAGGCCGGTGGTGTGTTCCGGCCGGCCGATCGGCAGGTGGGTCTTGAGTACGGAGAGAGAGGCGCCGTTGATGTCGAGCGCCGTCACCTCGTACCGTCCCGCGGGGAGTCGGCATCGGCGCCAAGTGTATCGGTGCCCGTTCGAAGGGGCGGGCTCCGCCGGGGACAATCGTCGCCATGAGTGAGGGTACGGGTGATGCCGAGAGCCGCCTGGCGCGGATCGAGCGGCTGCTGGAGAGCGGTGAGCGTGAGGTGGCGCCCGCGTGGCGGCGGGCGACGCGGGGTGAGCCGCGCTGGGCGGTGACCGCGGTGATCGTGGTGGCGGTCGTGCTGCAGTGGATGCTGCCGCACCGGCTCGCCTTCCATCCGTACTGGGCTTTGCCGGCGCTGGAGTTGGTGCTGCTGGCCGGTCTGATCGCGGCCAATCCCCGGCGGGTCGAACCCCGCACCCGGTGGCTGCGGTGGTGGGGGCTGGCTCTGACCGGTGTGATCAGTCTGGCCAACGGCTGGTCGGCGGTCCGGCTGGTGGCGGGTCTGGTCAACGGCACCGAGGCGACGGAGGCCGGGCCGCTGCTGCTGACCGGCGGCGGTATCTGGCTGACGAACGTCATCGTGTTCGCCCTGTGGTACTGGGAGTGGGACCGCGGCGGGCCGATGGCGCGGGTCCGCGGCCAAAGTCAGTACGCCGACTTCCTCTTCGTACAGATGCAGAGCCCGGAAACCGCGCCGCCGGACTGGGAGCCGGCGTTCCTGGACTACCTGTATCTGTCGTTCACCAACTCCACCGCCTTCAGCCCGACCGATGTGATGCCGCTGTCGCGGTGGGCCAAGATGCTGATGATGCTGCAGTCCTCGGTCTCCTTGGTGACGGTGGTGCTGGTGGTCGCCCGGGCCGTCAACATCCTCAAGTGACCAGGCCACGTGGCCGTGTGCGGGCGGGTGATGGCCGGTGTGTGTGCCGTGCAGGGGCGGCGCGCCATGGTTCGGGTTGATCCGGGCGCGCGCCACGCACCGGGGTCAGTTCCTCTGTCGGCGGGCATGCTTCACCTCGCGGTCGACGGCCCAGGCGTCGGCGACCGGCCCGAGGTGGCCGAGCTTGTCGGGATTGAGCACCGTGCGGATGGTCTGGATCTGACTGTCGAGCACGTCGAGGGCCAGGGTGTGGAGCACCTTGCCGTCCCGGTCCCGGAAGATCGCGCCGGGCTGGCCGTTGACCTCGTGCGGCTCGAACGTCACGTCGATCCGGCTCATCAAGGGGAAGACCGTGCCCAGGACCCGGGCCACGTTCTGCGCGCCCATGACGGCCTTGGCCAGCTGCGGGGCCTTCCCGCCGCCGTCCCCGACCAGTTGCACGTCGGCGGCCAGCAGATCCCGCAGCCCGTCCACATCGCCGCTCCTCAGCGCGTCGAAGAACCGCGTCGCCAGCTCGTGCCGCTCCTGCCGGTCCGCTTCGAACCGCGGCCGACCGGCCTCCATGTGCCGCCGCGCCCGCACCACCAGCTGCCGGCACGCCGCCTCCGAACGCCCCACCGCCGCGGCGACCTCGTCGAACTCGAAGGCGAAGACCTCCCGCAGCACGAACACCGCCCGCTCCAGCGGGCTGAGCCGCTCCAGCAGCAGCAGCGCCGCCATCGACACCGAGTCGGCCAGCTCCACCGCCTGTGCCGGATCCTGATACGGATCGCTCAGCAGCGGCTCGGGAAACCACGGGCCCACGTACTCCTCCCGCCGCACCCGTGCGGAGCGCAGCACGTCGATGGAGACCCGTGTGACCGCGGCCGACAGGAAGGCCTTGGTCGACGTGGGCCGGGTCGACGAGCCGTCAAAACGCAGCCATGTCTCCTGCACCGCGTCCTCGGCCTCGCCCACGCTGCCCAGAATCCGGTAGGCGATCGAGAACAGCAGCGGCCGCAGCTCCTCGAACTCCTCGGCCTTGCTCACGCCGAACCCCCTTCCCTCGAACGCCCGCATCCGGCCGCACCCGTCGGCGCAGGCATCTTCCCCTCCGCCTCTCAGTGGAACTGCCCCGCCTCGTAGTTGCCGGCCGGCTGCCGGGTGATGATGTTCAGCCGGTTCACCGCGTTCATGAAGGAGACCAGGACCACCAGGGCGGTGAGCTGCTCCTCGTCATAGTGCTTGGCGGCATGCGCCCACACCTCGTCGCTGACCCCGCCGGCCGCGTCCGCGACCCGGGTACCCTCCTCCGCCAGCTCCAGCGCGGCACGCTCGGCCTCGGTGAAGACCGTGGCCTCACGCCACGCCGCGACCAGGTTGAGGCGCACCGGGGTCTCGCCGTCAGCGGCGGCCTCCTTGGTGTGCATGTCGATGCAGACGGCGCATCCGTTGATCTGGCTCACGCGCAGCGCCACCAGTTCCTGCGTCGCGGCCGGCAGCGGCGAGTCCTTGAGCGCCTTGCCCGCCGACATGAAGTACTTGAGGGCCTTTGCGGCGGTCGGGCCGGCGAAGTAGTTCAGTCGCGCGTCCATGCTGTGCTCCTCTGGGGCCGTTTGGTGGCTACACCCCCTGAGACGAGGTAGCCCGGCCTCCTGTGACATGGCCCGATGTGACCCGCCTCTCCCCTCCGCCGGCGCCCGGTGGCGACGGCGGTGCGCCACCCCTGCGGCCGCTACCGCCACGGCGGGCGGCACCGCCGGGATCAGCACCGCGGGCCGCACGGCCGACCGGTACGGCGCAGCCGGTGACGCCTCCAGCGGGATGCGGGCGGTGTCGTTGCCGGGCGTGCGGTCGTAGGGGTTGTACGTCCGGACGGTGCCGTGGGCGCCGGGCACCTGTCGGTCGAGGGAGACCGGTTCGACGCGGCGCTACCGTGGGCGGACGCCGCCTTGGCCGCTTCCGCCCGTCGTCGTCAGCGACCTGTTGGCATCCCCGTCAACACCGCCAACGCCTGGGCCGGATACGCCCAGGACAGCTGGGCCGACTGTCTCGCAGCATGCAAGGCCACCGAATGGGCAGGCGTAGCGGTCGGGCATCCGGGGCTTTGGGCGACCGGACGGATCGGACGGCTCTCGCCCTGCTCGTCACGAAGGCTTCAGCTGTACGTCGCCGGCGATGGTGATGAAGCGTTCCAGTTCGCCGGGGATGTCGGGTCCGGTGGGCTGGTAGACGATTTCGGTGATGCCGTCCTGGGCGTAGGCGCTGAGCGTGTCGCGGATGCGGTCGGGGGTTGCGGTGACGGTGGTGGCGGTGATCGCCTGCCAACTTCCCGCGTTCCAGGCGGCGTCGTCGGCCGCGTTGAGGCCGATGAGGTGCTGGTCGTGCACGGCCAGGTGGCGTTCGGTGCGGGGGTGGGCGCTGACGGCGTCGAGCCAGGCTCGTCCGCCGGGCAGGGCGGTGGGGTCGCCGCCGAATTCGTAGGCGGCGTGGTAGGCCAGAGCGTTGCCGGGGCCCGCGGCGGCACGGATGCGCGGGGAGTTGAGTGGTTCGTCCTCGCCCAGGACGGTGCCGTGGATGCCCAGTGCGGCCCAGGCGAACTCGTGGGCGTGGGCGGTTTCGCCGTTGACGCTGAAGAGGCCGTCAGCGATCTCATGGGTGACAGCGAGACCTTTGGGACCGAGCGCGGATACCAGCACCGGGATGTCGACGGGTCGCTGCGGTGCGTTCGTGCCGGGATGCATCATGCGCAGGGGGACGCCCTCCCATTCCACGGTGTCACCGCGCAGCAGACCGCGTACCGTCCGGACGTACGTGCTGAGGTAGGACCAGGTGGCAGGAGGTGCGCCGAGGGCGCGTGTGCCGTTGAAGCCGGTGCCGAAGGCGAGGGCCACTCGGCCGGGTGCGAGGGCGGCCAGGGTGGCGGCACCGGAAGCGTTGACCATGGGATGGCGCAGTGTCGGGACGAGGACGCCGGGGGCGAGGCCGATGCGGTGGGTGCGTTCGGCGGCCGTCGCCAGCATCGCCCAGACGTCGGGGCTCTGGGCGGGGGTGTCGTGGAGCCAGGCGCGGTGGTAGCCCAGCTGCTCGGCGACGGCGATGTGTTCGGGGGAATGCAGGGATGTGGCGAACTGACAAGAGATGTCCATCGGTCAGGCTCCTTGGGCAGGAAGGAAATTCCCGTCTCCCCAACTCATGCCTTGGGCTCTGAGCTGGGCAGGTGTCCGATCGTCACGAGCAGCGTCAGCGGGTGGTGCGCACCAGCCAAAAGCGCGCGGCGCCGGAGAGTGTCTGTCGGTATGCCTCCTCGGTCCGGTCCGGCGGCACGATTTCGGTCGTCGGGCGAATCCCGCGCAGGGCGCTGAACGCCGTGGTGTCCTGGGTGTCCGGCGCGGTGCCGCCGGGGCGGCCGCAGCCCGTCCACGGTCTGCGGTGATGACGTCGGAGTGGGCGGCGGCCAGAAACGGCCTTGTCGCCGCCGAGGGACTGCGACGCGTCCCCGAGCGGGGTGCCGGCCGTGCTGTGGATGCAGTGGTGGGCGCCGAGTTGCTCGGCGAGATCGGCCTCGCCGGCTCCGCGGGCGACGGCAGCGGTCTCGAGGCCCGTCACGGCCGCGTACCGCGCGGGCCAAGAGGTGCCGCACCGGTCGCTGCCGGCGCGTCGGGGATGCGGGCCGCAGCGTCGTTCGGCGCGATCACCGTTTCGGCGTAGCCCCCGTCGTAGGACCGATCCGGGGACCTTCAGGTTCTCGTACACGACGGAGTCGCCCTGTCGGCAGGGGCCGCCCGGCGATCGGCCACCCGTACGTGGCCAGGGCCCGGCAGTGGCACCTCGCGCTCGACGGCACCGGACGGACCGCCGACGGCGGCCGCCTGGGCGACTCGACAGGTACCCGTCTGGATCCCGGTCATGGAGAGCGGAGCTGATCTGGGGGTCAGATTTGCGCTCTGCCGCCATCGACGAACAGTTCGATTCCCGTGACGAAGCTGGAGTCGTCCGAGGCCAGAAAAAGCGCCGCCTTGGCAACTTCGTCGGGCTCCCCCATGCGGCCCATCGGAATGGTGGAGGCGATTTTCGCGATGGCGTCTTGAGGTTGCGTCGCCACGAGCGGCGTTTCGATCGGGCCAGGGCTGAGGACGTTGGACCGGATACGGCGATCCTTCAGCTCCACCGTCCATCCCCGAACGAAATTTCGAATGGCGGCCTTGCTCGCGCCGTAGACCGAGAACGCGGGGGTTCCCTTGACGCTCGCAACGGAGCCCGTGAGAATGATAGAGGCGCCGTCATTCAGGAGCGGCAGAGCCTTTTGCACCGTGAAGAGTGCGCCCTTCACGTTGATGTCGAAAATTTTGTCGAAATGTTCTTCCGTGACGTCTTCCAGCGATGCGAACTCGCCCAGACCCGCGTTGGCGAAAAGGATGTCGAACGGCCCCTTCGCCCTGACGGTCTCGTAGAGGCGGTCAAGGTCGGCCAGTTCGGCGACGTCGCCCTGGATGCCGGATACGTTGCGACCGATTTCCTTCACGCTCTCATCGAGTTCTTTCTGACGGCGGCCCGTGATGAAGACGTAGGCGCCCTCTCTGACGAAGAGCTTTGCCGTGGCCAGCCCGATCCCCGTGGTACCGCCGGTAATGACCGCTACTTTTCCCTGCAACTTTCCCATGGCCACTGCTCCCGATATCGGTAAATGTGATTGGCCGGACGACCCGGGTTCGCCCCGAATCGTGGATTCGTCCGTGCGGCGGTGCCGGTCAGCGTTCGGGCGGGAACCGGTCGCCGAACATCGGCAGGCCGCTGACGGACTCGGTGCGGGTCGCCTCATCCTGCAGGACGTCCCAGTGCTCGGCGAGTTTGCCGTTCTCGACGCGCACCACGTCGGCCGCCACCAGGGCGGCGGGACTGCCGTTGCCGGTGAAGCGGCCGTGGAGCATGACATGGTCGCCTTCGGCGAGCACGAGCTGGTGCTCGTAGCGCAGCGTGTCGGGCAGGGAGCGGATCAGGTCGAACAGCCCCGCGCGTCCTGGTGCGATGTGCGCGCTGTGCTGGATGTAGTGCTCGGACCAGAAGTATTCGGCGGCGCCGTAGTCGCGCTGGTTGAACAGCGTGTCGAACGCCTTCAGCACCAGTGCCTTGTTCTGTTCGGGTGCAGTCATGTCGGCCTCCACGAGATAACCGATGGACCCCATGCAACCGATGGACCCCATCGCATCACAATGTCAATCGACATTGTTTCTACGCCCGCTGCACGACGATGTCAATGACGATCGACATTGAGATCTTCGGTCCGGCTCGCTACAGTCCTCCCAGGAGCTGGGCCCGGGAGGAGACAGTGGGCGTCTCGAAGCAACAAGCAGCAGAGAACCGAGAGGCGATCGTCGCCGCCGCGGACGGCCTGTTCCGTGAGCGCGGCGTCGATGCCGTCGGCCTCGTTGAACTGATGGGCGCGGCCGGATTGACGCGCGGCGGCTTCTACAACCACTTCGCCTCGAAGGACGCGCTCGTCGAAGCGGTCCTCACCAAGGCCATGGCGGACGGGTTCGGCAACCTCGACGGAGCCATCACGGCATCCCAGGCCCGCGGAAGCGACCCGCTCGCAGAACGGATCGACTGGTACCTGTCGCCCGAACACCGCGCCGACATCGAGCACGGCTGCCCCAACACGGGCTTCGCCGGCGACGCCCGCCGGCTGGACCCTGCCGCCCGCGAGCGTTATGCGAAGGGCCTGGCGGCGAACCTCGACCGTTTCACGCAGATCGTGCAGGCACCCGGACTCGACGAAGGCGAGCGGCGAGCGCAGGCCATCGCACTGTTCAGCGAGATGGCCGGTGCCCTGCTGCTGTCACGCGCCGTCGCCGATGCCGACCCCGCCCTCGCCGACGAGATCCTCGACAGCGCGCGCACCGACCTGCGCAGCCGCACCGGTACCGCGTAGGGCCGTGAGAGGCGGTGTGGTCTTCTCCCGGTGTTGCATCCGTGAAGGCCGGGCCGCGGTGGACGTCAGCCAACCCGTCGGTGCTTCCACCGCCCAGCGTTTCGGGATCGGGGGGATCCCCTCAGGGAGCCCCGGCCGAGCTGGTCCTCAGCGGGGGCTTCGGCTTCTCACCGGATTACCGCCCGGCGTCGACCAGTTCCTTGTCTTTGACCGCCGCGTCGAACAGCGCCGCGGCTGCCGCGCGGGCGGTCGTCGCCGCGGACGGGTCCCTGTCCATCCGCGCCGACACCCCGGCGCCGTCGTACAGAAGGTGCAACTGCCTCGCCAGGTCTTCGGGGTCGGCGACGCCGGCCTCCCGCGCCAGATCCGTAAAGAGGGTCCTGACCCACAGTCGGTACCGGTCCGCGGCACCCTCGACGGGGCTGCCCGGCTGCGCCTCTGCGCTGGCCGTCATGTGCGCACAGCCGTTGAAGCCGGGCTCGGTGAACAGCTGGCCCTGCGCGTCGAAGACTCCCAGCAGCCGCTCGCGCGGTGTCCGGAACCGGGTCAGGGCGCGTTCGACCTGCGCGCGGGTGTCGGCGTGCCGGGCATCCAGGTAGGCCTGGACCAGTTCTTCCTTGCTGCCGAACAGGTTGTAGAGCGATGCCTTGGCGACGCCGGCCTTCTGCACGATGCGGTCGATGCCGACCGTCTGGACGCCTTCGCTGTAGAACAGCTCGTCGGCGGCGGCCAGCAGACGCTCACGCGCGGACGGCTTCGAGGCGGTAGTGGCCTTGCTCGGCACGGGACGCTCCCTTCTTCGGACTGACGGTCCAGTCTACGGCTCCGTTCAGAGCCCGTCCGGGCCCCAGCGTGCATAACAAGACTAGACAGACCTGTCTTCCCGATCGGCGGGCAGGGACGGTCACCGCAGCGTGGTGACCGTCCCTGCCCGCCGGGCCCGGCTTCTGGCCGTCGTGCTCCTAGCGGTCGAGGAAGAGCTTGGTGTGGGTCACGAACCGGTCGGGGTACTGGAAGTGGGCTCCGTGGTTGGCGTCCGGGTAGATGATCAGCTCGGCGTCCGGCAGGAACTGCTGGAGGATGTACGAGTTGATCGTCGGGATGATGATGTCGTCGGTGCCGTTGACCACCAGAACGGGGATCGTGATGTTCTTCAGGACCGAGTACGCGGGGTCCTTCGTGGTGCCGTAGGTGTGGATGGCGGTGCCCTGTCCGGCGTAGACCTGCTCGCCGAACGGGGAGGCGTCGCGGTCCTTGCGGGCCACGATCCGCTCGACGTATGCGCGGCCCAGCCTCTGGCTGGTCCCGGTGGGAGCGAACAGGACCGGCAGCCACATGTCTTCCTGCCGGGGCAGCTTGACGGTGAACAGTGCGGCGGTCTCCGCCGGCGTCTCGCCGATGCCGACGCCGCCGCGCGGGCCGGTACCGACCAGGACCAGCTTGCGGGACAGGTCGGGGCGCTGGAGGGCGACCTGCTGGGCGACCAGGCCGCCCATGGAGTGGCCGACCAGGTCCACGCGCGACAGCCCGAGGGCGTCGATGAACGTCCCGGCGTCGGTGGCCATCTGCTCGATGGTGTCCGGGACGACGCCGCTGGTGGAGGCGACTCCCGTGTTGTTGAACAGGATGACCTCGCGGTCGGCGGCGAAGCCGTCGCTGATCGCCGGGTCGTGGTCATCCAGGTTGCCGATGAAGTGCTGGAAGAACACGACCGGGGTCCGGTCCGTGGCCGCGTCGCCGAAGCGCCGGTAGGCGAAACGGATGCCGCCGGCCTCGACGAACTGGGTCGGGGCGGTGTCGTGGGTGTGGTCGGCCATGGGGGGCGCTTCTCCTTGAACCAGCGTTCTGAATTGGGGGACGGCGGTTTCGACAGCCGCGCGTCCGCTGTCCGGGTGCGGAGGACGAGCTCTGCACCCGGACGCGGGTCAGTTGGCGGTGTGGCCGCCGTCGACGTTGAGGATGTGGCCGGTGATGTAGGAGGCCTCCTGCGACGCGATGAACACGATGGCGGCGGCGACCTCCTCCGAGAGGCCCAGGCGAGCCAGCGGAACCTCGCTCACCAGGTCCGCCTTGTTCTCCGGTGTGCCGGTGAAACGGGTCAGCATGCCGGTGTCCGTGGGGCCCGGGGCCACGCCGTTGACCCGGATTCCCGAGCCGGCGACCTCCAGGGCCACCGACTTGGTGATGCCTTCGACGGCGTGCTTGCTGCCGACGTAGACGGAGGCCCCCGCGGCGCCCTCGTGCCCGTAGGTCGAGGAGATGTTGACGATGCTGCCGCTGCCCTGTTCCTCCATGACGCGGACCTGGTGCTTCATGCTCAGGAGCACACCGAGGACGTTCGTGTCGAACGTCGCGTTGTACGTTTCCGCGCTCTGGTCGGTGATCGGGCTGGGCCGGCCTTCGGTGCCGGCGTTGTTCACCGCGACATCGAGGCGGCCGAACCGGGCGACGGTCTCGTCGACCATGGCGCGCACATCGTCCTCGTTGCGGACGTCGGCGTTGATGAACTCGGCCCACGAGCCGGCCGCGCGCAGTTCCTCGACCAGGGCCTTGCCGGCCTCATCGCGGCGTCCGGTGACGACCACGTTCGCGCCCTGCTCGGCGAAGGCGACGGCGGCGGCGCGGCCGATGCCGGTGAGGGCACCGGTGATCAATACGACAGGGTTGTCCATTGTCTTGCTCGGTTTCTGTAGCTGGGGTGTGGGTCAGACAGCGGTGCGTCCGCCGTCGGCGGGGATGACGGCGCCGGTGATGTAGCCGGCGGCCGTCGAGGCCAGGAACGCGATGACGTCGGCGATCTCCTCGGCCTCCGCCGTGCGGGCCAGGAGCGTGGTCTTGCCCAGGGCCGTGAGGTTCTCCCTGGAGGAGCCGCCGGTGTAGGCCGGTCCGGGGGCGATGGTGTTGATCCGCACGCCCCGCGGGCTGTACTCGGCGGCCCAGGAGCGGGTCAGCGAGGCGAGCGCGGCCTTGGTGGCGCTGTAGGCGGCGCCGCCTGCCAGGCCGATCTGCCCGGCCATGCTGCCCAGGTTGATCACGGTGCCCCGGCCGCGCTCGGCCATCGCCGGCGCGATGGCGGCCGTGAGGTAGTAGGCGCTGCGCACGTTGGCGTCGAAGAGCGCGTCGAATGTGTCGGGCTCGAGGTCGGCGGTGGGGCCGAACCAGGAGAACCCGGCGTTGTTGACGAGGACCTCGACGTCCTTGGCCGCATCCGCCAGCTGCTTGATGGCGGCGACGTCGGTGAGGTCGGCGGCGAGGAATTCGGCCCGGCCACCGAGGCCCTCGATCTCCTTGACCACCGCGGCTCCGCGGTCGGCGTCGCGTCCGTGCACCAGGACCTTGAATCCGTCCCGGGCGAGCTTCTTCGCGGCGGCCCGGCCGATACCGGACGTCGCGCCGGTCACCAGGGCTGTACGTGTCTCGGCCATGATCACACCTCCTCCGAATAGTTAGACCGGTCTGTCTGGTCTCGAGATTCAGCTAAACAGACCTGTCTAGTCTCGTCAACTCCAGAGGGGCGGATCCTATGCCTTTCCCTCTCAGATGGAGGTTTGACACTGGTAGAAGGTGGTATCTACGGTTGAAGTACTAGGAAGACAGACTGGTCTAATCAGTTGATAGAAGTGGGAGTAGCGCATGAGCATGACCTTCTTCGGCGCGTCCTTCGACGCCCATGACGCCGCACGCGCCGCACGGTTCTGGGCCGCGGCCCTGGACCGCAAGGTCGCCGACGGGGCCGACGAGCACGACGCCGTCGTGGAGGCCGGTGATCCCGGCAACGGACCGCGGCTGGCTTTCCACAAGGTTCCCGAGGCCAAGAGCACCAAGAACCGGTTCCACCCGGATCTGATCACCGGCGACTACGAAGGTGAGACCGAGCGCCTGCTCGCGCTCGGGGCGACGAAGCTCAACGAAGTCGAGAGGGGCGGCGCCCGGTGGACCACCTTCGCCGACGTCGAGGGCAACGAGTTCGACCTCATCGCCGGCTGAACCACCCACCGCAGAGGAGAGGAACAAGACCATGCCGACACGAAAGCCCAAGATCCCCGGGCCCGGCCACCCGATCACCATCGAGCCCACCGGCGTGCGCGTGGTGGCCCGCGTCGGCACACACGTCGTCGCCGACACCACCAGGGCCCTGACGCTGCGCGAGGCGAACTACCCGCCGGTCCAGTACATCCCGCTCGACGATGTCGACCAGACGCTGCTCATGGACAGCGCCACCCAGACGTACTGCCCGTACAAGGGCGACGCGTCGTACTACAGCATCGCCCTGGCCGAAGGCGGGCCGGCCGACGCGGTGTGGTCCTACCGCGAGCCGTACGACTCTGTCGCAGCCATCGCCGGCCACGTCGCCTTCTACACCGACCAGGTGAATGTCGTCCTCGGGGCCTGACAGTCGAGGAAGGAGGCTGCGGGCCTCCTCCGCCTGGCCGGCGCCCCCGTCACCCCGACCAGCGAGACGAGCAGAAAATGACCGCTCCGAGCGAACTCTGGTCCCCGGCCGGGCAGAGGGCGGCGGCGACCTCGCCGGGGCGGCCGGCTCGGCCGGGCGGGGCCTGCGCGGCCGGCTCGGCCGCAGCGGCGGCCTGAGCGCCGTGCGGTAAGGCGGCCCGCAGCTCGGCATGCCGGGCACCACGCC
Organism: Streptomyces olivochromogenes; assembly: GCF_001514115.1. Lineage (GTDB taxonomy): Bacteria > Actinomycetota > Actinomycetes > Streptomycetales > Streptomycetaceae > Streptomyces > Streptomyces olivochromogenes. Next base: position 13,766 of record NZ_KQ948495.1, on the reverse strand, counting down.
ATCCACCTCCGACGCCCCCCTCAACACGGCCCGGGGCGAACGGACTTGGCGAACCGGCTTGGCGAACGGGCTTGCTGAGGGCGAACGCGCCGGGCCGGTGCTGCGGGCGGCATCCCGTCCGGCCGCGTGGTTCAGGGGCTTGTCGCTGCCCTTGTCACCTGGTCTTCTGTACGCCGGGTGATCCGTGACGCGTGTTCGCCCGCCGGCCGCGGGCAAAACCGGGCACCGGAACGGGATACGAAAAGCGAGGATGAGGCGGCGTGGAACCAGTGGCGGGACCGGACGTACGGGGTGCGGTGCCCGAGGGGCTCGGCGTAGCGATACGCGATACGGCCGAGGAGATCGCCGCACTGCTGCGGGCGGGCGCCGGCATGGAGCGCCGGGTGCCGCAGTCGCAGTGGAGCGTCGGGGAGGCGGCCGCGCATCTGGCACTGGCCAACGAGCTGATGGCGGACATCGCGGCGGGACGTGCGCGCAGCTACGGGGACGGCACGCCGCAGAGTCTCGCCGCGGCCAACGAGCAGTCGCTCGCCGCGTTCGGTGAGCGCGGGGCCGAGCCGCTGGCCGGGATGATCGTGGAGCAGGCCGCTGCGTGCCTGAAGGCGCTGAAGGAGCGGAGCGCGGAGGGGACGGTGGTCACTCCGCTGGGCCCGATGGGACCGGATGTGCTGGGGTCGTATCTGCTCACGCACATGCTGGGACACGGTTACGATCTCGCCCGTGCACTGGGGCGGGCGCACATGATCGACCGTGAGCGGGTGCGGCTGACGCTGCCGTTCTTCATGACGGTGATGCCACGGGTGACCGACACGGCCCGCACGGCCGGGCTGAGCGCCTGCTACGCGATCCGCCTGTGGGGCGGCGGCCGGTTCGGTGTGCGGGCGGCCGGGGGCGCGGTGTCGGTCGGTGAGCAGCTGCCGGGGCGTACGGACTGCACCATCCTCATCGAGCCGGTCACGTTTCTCCTGATGGCGCTCGGGCGCCGGGGCCAGTGGGGCGCCCTCGCTCAGGGCCGCATCCTGGTCGGAGGGCGCAAGCCCTGGCTCGCTCCGCGTTTCCCGGCTCTGTTCAAGGCGCCCTGAGCGCGACGGGGCCGCGCCCTCCGGACGGCGTCCGGACGACGGCCGGCTGCCTGTGGCCCTACGGGCTCGGTGGTCACCTGGGCCCGGGGGCGGTGACGGCCGGGGCGGCGCCGAGGAGGCCGAGGAGGGTCTCGCGGTGGAGGTCCGCGATCGGGCCGAGGAAGTCCGGGTGGCGCAGCAGGGGGGCCGCGCGGTGGTCACGCGGGCTGGGGATGGTCAGCCGGCGCGCGTCGCCCACGCTGTCGGGGCCGTGGTGGGTGGCGGCCAGGCAGGCGGCGGCCAGGGCGGCGAGGTCGGCGTCGGCCAGCAGGCAGGCCGCCCAGCTGACGACGGTCTCGTCGACCTGGGTGCGCCAGGCGTGGGTGGCGTCCGTCAGCGGGGGTGCGTCGGCGCCGGTGACGAAGTCCAGCCGGCCGGAGCCGCCGGGGCCGAGCAGGTCCAGCAGTTCGGCGTCCAGCGCGGTGGGGTAGCGCAGGGCGGCGGCGATGGTGGCCGCGTGCCCTGCCTGGGCTTCGGCCAGGGCCTGGTTCAGCGGGCCGGTGGCCGGGGGGAAGGCCGCAAGCAGCCAGCGTGTGGAGGCGGCGATCACGGGCGAGAGAGCGGTGGGCATGGTGGACCGTCCTGTGCGTGTGCCCGCCTGTCCTGGGTGTTCCGGTGTGGGTGATCCGGTCGCGGGCACTGCGCGCCCGGGCGGGGATGTGCGTGACGGACAACGGTACGGCGGCCTCCCGCGGAGGCGACAGGAGCTGCGTCACAGCCGGGGCGGTGGGGCGGCGCGGCCGGGGGGCGGGCGTTGCCGCTCACGGCAGCCGGGCCGGGGGCGCAGCGGCAGGCGGCGTCCCGGCGGCGGCGGGGAACGGCGTCGGTGGGGAACGGCGTCGTGAGGCTCTGCCGCGGTGCGGCTGCGGCAGGGAGACGCGCGTCACCTTCCGCGTCACCTTCGTTGATGTCACACCGGAGCAGCCGGCCGGGGCCTGGCCGGGCGCGGTCTAGCCGAGCATGCGGTCGAGGTTGAAGGCGGCGCTGATCAGGGCGAGGTGGGTGAAGGCCTGGGGGAAGTTTCCGCGCTGTTCGCCGGTGTGGCCGATCTCCTCCGCGTAGAGGCCGAGGTGGTTGGCGTAGGTGAGCATCTTCTCGAAGGCGAGGCGGGCCTCGTCCAGGCGGCCCGCGCGGGTGAGTGCCTCGACGTACCAGAAGGAGCAGATCGAGAAGGTGCCTTCCTCGCCCTGGAGGCCGTCGGGGCTGGCCTGGGGGTCGTAGCGGTAGACCAGGGAGTCGGACACCAGGTCCTCGCCGAGGGCGTCGAGGGTGGCGAGCCATTTGGGGTCGGTCGGGGCGATGAACTTCGCCAGCGGCATCATCAGCAGGGAGGCGTCGAGGATGTTGCTGTCCTCGTACTGGGTGAAGGCGTGGCGTTCGGCGGACCAGCCGCGGCTCATGATCCGCCGGTAGATCGTGTCGCGGACGGCGCCCCAGCGGACCATGTCGGCGGGCAGGCCGCGGTGCCGGGCCAGCCGCATGGCGCGTTCGATCGCCACCCAGCACATGAGGCGGGAGTAGAGGAACGTCTTGCGGCCGCCGCGGGTCTCCCAGACTCCCTCGTCGGGCTGGTCCCAGTGGTCGCACACCCAGTCGACGAGCTCGCTGATGCTGTCCCAGTGGGCGCTGGAGATGGGCTTGCCCCACTTGTCGTAGAGGTAGAGGGAGTCGACGAGTGCCCCGTAGATGTCGAGCTGGAGCTGGTCGACGGCGGCGTTGCCGACGCGTACGGGGGCTGAGCCGCGATAGCCCTCGAGGTGGGGCAGTTCGCGTTCGGGCAGGTCACGGCATCCGTCGATGCCGTACATGATCTGCAGGGGGCCGGTGGGTCCGAACGGGCCGTCGGGGGCGCGCTGGACGTGTTCGGTGACGAAGCCCATGAAGGCTTCGGCCTCGTCGGTGAAGCCGAGTCTGAGCATCGCGTACACGCAGAACGCGGCGTCGCGGATCCACACGTAGCGGTAGTCCCAGTTGCGTTCGCCGCCGATCTGTTCGGGCAGGCTGGTGGTCGGCGCGGCGACGATGGCGCCGGTGGGGGCGTAGGTGAGGAGTTTGAGGGTGAGGGCGGAGCGGTGGACCATTTCCCGCCAGCGGCCGCGGTAGCGGGACTGGGACAGCCAGCGGCGCCAGTAGCGCACGGTCGCGTTGAATTCTCTTTCCGCCTCGGCGACGGCGCAGAAGCGGGGTGCCACGTCGCCGCCGACCTGGTCGATGGTGAAGACGGCCGTCTCGCCCTCGTGCAGTTTGAACAGGGCCCAGACGTCCGGGCCGTCGATCTCGATGGGCACGGTGGAGGTCAGGGCGAGGCGCAGCGAGGCGGAGGCGAAGACCGCCTGGCCGGCCCCGGCGTGCACGGTGTGGGGTGCGGTGCCGTACTCGAAGCGGGGGGCGACGCGGGCGCGGAAGGGGAGTGCTCCGCGCACGCACACCACGCGGCGGATGAGGCGGTGGCGGTCGGCCTCGCGTGAGTCGTCGACGACGGGCATGAAGTCCTGGATCTCGCCGACTCCGTCGTCCGCGAAGAAGCGGGTGATCAGGACGTTGGTGTCGGGGAAGTAGAACTGTTTGGTGCGGGTGGGGACGTCGGGGGCGAGTTCGAAGGATCCGCCCCGTTCGGCGTCGAGGATCGAGGCGAAGACGCTGGGTGCGTCGAAGCGGGGGCAGCAGTACCAGTCGATGGTGCCGTTCGTGCCGACGAGGGCGGCGCTGCGCAGGTCGCCGATCAGGCCGTGCTCGGCGATGGGCAGGTAGCCGGGGGTGCCGGTGCCGCGGGGCCCGGCGTCTATCCGGTCACTGTCCTTCGCTCCGGCCTCAGGAGTCGCTTCAGCCACGTCAGCCTCCTTGGGCTTCGCCCGAGCCGCCCCCTGGTGTCCAGGCTAGCGAGTTGTCGCACCCGTGGGCCTGCGGAGCGGGGGAGCGGGGGCACGCGCCCCTCTCCCCCGCATGCCGGCTCCGCCTCGCGGGGGCGGTCAGCGGGCCGCGGGCTGGGCGGGCAGGTTGAAGACGTGACCCGGGGAGACGATCTTCGCGATCGCCTCCCCGAAGAGGGTGCTGGGCTCCGCGTGGCCTTGCCCCCGCCTGTCGGCCGAGGGGGGTCCCGGACGGCGCGGTAAGGACCGTACGGCACCGGCCGGACCGTACGGCACCGGCCGGGCGGTGCGGTCCGGGCGGACGGTGCGGTCCGGGCGGACGGCGTGGTCCGGGCGGACGGTGCGGTCCGGGCGGACGGCGTGGTCCGGGCGGACGGCGTGGTCGGGGCGGACGGTGCGGTCCGGGCGGACGGCGTGGTCGGGGCGGACAGGCCGTGCGGGCAACCGGCCTGCGGGCACGGCTTCATGACGGGCCGTCAGCCATGGCGGCCGCATGCCGCTTGCCGGCCGCCGGACCGGGCCCGTGCAACCGCCCGCCCTCACTTGATCGTCCCTGCCCCCGGGGAACCGTGACGGGAGGGGATCACGTGGTGCGGGATCACATACGTCTCGAGGACGAGGGCCGGGGGGAGATGACGTGAGTGTCCTGCTCTGTCTGCTGGTCGTCCTGGTCGCGGTCGTCTCCGGCGTGGTGTTCCTGGGCCGGGGACTGGCCTGCGTCTGGAGAGGCGGGCTCGCGCGCTCGCTCCGCGGTCTCGCGTACGTCGTCGCGGCGGGCGCGGCCGTGATGTACGCCTGGGGAATGCTGTACGTCGCGGGCGCGGCGCTGGAGGCGGAGGACGGCGGGGCGGACTCGTCTCCCATCCGGCCGTGCCGCACGGGCGTGCAGGAACGCGACTACTGGATCGACGACTACCACGTCTGGTGGGTACCGGTCCGCTTCGTGTGCCATCGAAGCGACGGGACCACCTACGACCGGGAGGTACCCGGATACGTGAACCCGGCACTGGCCGGCCTCACGGTCAGCGCAGTGGCCCTGGCCGTATACGCCCGCTCCATGTCCGCCCGCTCCGTGTCCGCCCGGTCCGCATCCGCCCGGTCCGCGGACGAGCGCGCGCGGAGGCCGTGAACATGCTGGCGTTCTACGCCGTGGCGCTGATCAGCCTCTTCCTGGTCGCGGCCGGATCCGTTGCGTACCTTCTGTGGGCGGCCCTGCGCCGTCCGTCCCGGCAGGTCCGCTGGGCCGTCATCGGCGCGGGTGTGGCGGTGCTCGGATACGCGGCTGCCGTGGCGTACGGGCTGGCCTTCACCGACCCCGTGCAGGTGTGCGGCGAGAAGACCCTCGACAACGACTTCCCGCTGGTGCGCGTGCGCGTGAACGCCTTCCCGCCCGACGTCAGCTGCTACTGGACCGACTCGGGGACCTATGGGCCCTCGCACCCCACAGCCCTGGGAACGTGGGTCATGTGGGCGGGCACCGGGATTCTGGTCGTGGCCCTCTCCGTCATCCTGATCGGGCGGAGGTCGCGGGCCTCGCGCTGGGTGCGGGCCGGTGCGATCTGGTCGCCGTTGGTGGCCGCCATGATCTGGGTGACCGGTGTCGGCCCCGCGATGGGACTCTCACGGACCGAGCTTTATGACGAATGCCTGCACGCGAAGACGGTCCCGCCGGAAACCAAGCTGATCCGGATCGACGTACGGGACATCGAAAGAACGGTCTTTCCGCCCTCCCTCACCTGCACCTACTCCGACAGCGAGGCCGACCTCCTCGCACCCGAGCGGACCGGTCTGCTCGGGTGCGGCGTCGTCTTCGTGGCGTTCACGGGGGTCGCCCTGTCCCAGGCCGCACGAGCGGGCCGGCCCAGGCCGAGCATGTGAGATGTGAGACGGGCCGGGCATGGCCGTCCGCCACCGGGGCGGTGCCGGAACGGCGCCGGTGTGCCGCTGCTGACGGGGCCGGGCCGAGGGAAGTTCGGCCCGGGCCGGTGAGCAGCGGCGGTGCGGCGCGGCGGTCACATCGCGGGCGCGGGGAGCGTGGCGGTCACGTCGCGGGCGCGGGGAGCGTGGCGGTCACGTCGCGGGCGCGGGGAGCATGGTGGTCACGTCGCCGTGGTCGCGGGGAGCGTGGTGGTCACAGGCCCAGAGAGACGGCCAGCCGGGTGAGTTCGGCGGTGCTGTTGATGTTGAGCTTGGCCCGGATACGGCGGAGGTAGGCGTCGACGGTGTGCTTGGAGAGCCCCATGTGGCGGGCCGTCTGCAGGTAGGTGCGCCCTGCGGCGATATGTCGCAGCGTCTCCTGCTCGCGGGGGGCCAGCGCGGGGACGGGGGCTTCGGCGTGCGGCGTGGCGAGTGTGAGGCTCATGGGATTTCCTCCGGCGTGTCGGCTCGGTCGTCGCTGCTCACACCCTTGAAAGCAGGGGACATATGACCGAATAAGTCGTTTTGTCCGCTTTACATAAAGAGTGGCCGGGGGACTTCATGACGGTGTCCGCCGACTGTCACAGGCCTGTCACAGGCAATCCCCGCGGGTTTGCGGCGGCGCGGTCACGGACGAGGCGGCGGGCCGCGCCCCCGGTGACGGCGCCGGGTTGGTGCTCCGTGCCCCCCGGGATCATGCTTGTCAGGAGAGCCCCCGGCCGTGCAGGTTCCCGAAGGGCGAGATGAGCGGCGATGGAGCGACTTCCCACCCATCCTGGTGAGCGGCCACACGAGTCGGACACCTCCCCCGGTCCGGCCCGCACGGCCCCTCCCACTCCCCCTCCCACGGCCACCGCCGCCGTCGACGCGCGGGGCATCGTGACGGAGTGGAGCGAAGGCGCCCGGCAGCTGCTCGGCTACCCGCCCTCGGAGATCGTGGGACAGCCCGCCGCCCGTCTGCTCGCCGACGACCCCGGCACGGCCGGCGCGGCGGCGCTGCGGGATACGGCCGGACGGGAGCGGTGGAGCGGCACCGTGGCACTGCGGCACCGCGACGGCCGCCGGCTGCGGCGGGAACTGCTGGCGCACCGCCGTACGGCGGACGGCCCCGTCACCGAGTGGCTCGTGGTGTCCGCCGTGACCGGCACACCCGAGGGACAAACGCCTGCCGGCACGCCCGAGGGAGAAGCAGCCGGGCGCCCTGCTCCCGGGAGCGAGACGTCCGGGAGCAGGGCGCCCGGAAGCGGGACGCCCCGGAGCGAGGCGCCCGGAAGCGGGACGCCCGGGAGCGGTCGGCTGGGGGAGTGGGCGTTTCGCCAGTCGCCCTGTGTCCTGGCCGTCTTCGACGCGGATCTGCGGCTGGTGCGGGCCAACGCCGGTATGGAGCAGGTGCTGTCCCTCACCGAGGACCAGATGCGCGGGCTGCGCCTGCCGGAGATCGTGCCGCATCCGGTGAGCGACGAGACCGAGGCGAAGATGCGCCGGGTGCTGGAGGGCGGCGGCCCGCAGCATCTGCGGGCGGGCGCCGGTCCCGCGGGCACCGGGGCGGACGACGGCTGGTCGACCTCCCTCGTCCCGCTGAAGGACCCCGCCGGCCGTGTGCGCGCGGTGTGCCTGGCGGCGCACCAGCGGCTCCAGGAGCATCTCGCCCGGCAGCGGATGCTCCTGCTGAGCGAGGCCTCGGCCCGCATCGGCACCACCGCGGACAGCGGGCGCACCGCGCAGGAACTGGCCGACATCGCCGTCCCCCGGCTCGCGGACTTCGCCGCCGTCGATCTGCTGGACGCCCCCCGGCACGGCGGCGAGCCCTCCCCCGCCGCCCCGGCCAGGGCCCTCACCGCGACCCGTACCGCCGTGCGCTCGGTCCTCGACGACGGCCCCGCCGCCTCCACGGCGGGCACAAAGACCCTCTACCCGGCCCTGTCACCGGTGGCCCGGTGCCTGGCCCAGGGCCACGGCACCCTGTACGACGCGGCCGACCCCGACCTCCTCCGGTGGGCGCGGCAGGACCCGGGGGCCGCCCGGCTCCTGGGCAGCGGAACGCACTCGGTGATGGTGGTGCCGATGCGGGCCCACGGCGCCACGCTCGGTGTGGCCCTCTTCGGCCGGAACCGGCGCGCGGAGCCCTTCGAGGCGGACGACCTGTGGCTGGCCGAGGAACTCACCGCCAAGGCGGCCGTCAGCATCCACACCGCCCGCCGCGACAGCCGGGAGCACACCAGCACCATGACCCTGCAGCGCAGCCTGCTCCCGCAGACGCTGCCCGAGCAGGGAGCCCTGGACATCGCCACCCGCTATCTGCCCGCCGGCACCCGGGCCGGCGTGGGCGGCGACTGGTTCGACGTCATCCCGCTGTCCGGTGCGCGGGTGGCCCTCGTCGTGGGCGACGTGGTCGGCCACGGCATCCGCGCCTCCGCCACCATGGGCCGGCTGCGCACCGCGGTGCGCACCCTGGCCGACGTCGACCTGCCGCCCGACGAACTGCTCACCCACCTCGACGACCTCGTCCTGCACCTGTCCGCCGACGAGGGCGGCACGGACGGCGCCGAGGAGAGTGCCGGGGGCATCGGCACCACCTGCCTGTACGCGGTCTACGACCCGGTCTCGCGCCGCTGCGCCCTCGCCCGGGCCGGCCACCCGCCTCCCGCCGCGGTCACCCCGGACGGCGCCGTGCGCTTCCTCGACGTCCCGGCCGGCCCGCCGCTGGGCCTGGGCGGCCTGCCGTTCGAGACCTTCGAGACCGAACTGCCCGAGGGCAGCCTCCTGGCCCTCTACACCGACGGTCTGCTCGCCGCCCGCGACCACGACATCGACGAGGCGCTGGACAAGATGTTCGCCGCCCTCGCCCGCCCCGCGAAGACCCTCGACACGGTCTGCGACAGAGTCCTCACCGCCATGCTGACCCACCGTCCCGACGACGACATCGCCCTGCTCGTCGCCCGCACCCGGGCCCTGCACGCCGACCGGGTCGCCGCCTGGGACCTGGCCTCCGACCCGGCCGTCGTCGCCCAGGCCCGCAAGCACGCCACCGAGCAGCTGACCGCCTGGGGGCTGGACGACGCCGCCTTCATCACCGAACTGACGGTCAGTGAACTGGTCACCAACGCCATCCGCTACGGCCGGCCGCCCATCCAGCTGCGGCTGATCCACGAGGACTCCACGCTGACCTGCGAGGTCTTCGACTCCAGCAGCACCGCCCCGCACATGCGGCGCGCCCGGACCTTCGACGAGGGCGGGCGGGGCCTGCTGCTGGTCGGCCAGCTCGCCCGGCGCTGGGGCACCCGGCACGCCCTCACCGGCAAGACCGTCTGGGCCGAGCAGTCCCTCTCCCCCGGCTCCCCCGGCTGACCGCCGCCCGGGACAGGGCGCCTAGAGGCGTACGACGACCAGGGCGACGTCGTCGCGTCCGCCGCTGCTGACACCGAGGCGGGCGAGCAGCATGTCGGCCAGGCGTTCGGGAGCAAGACGGGTGTGGCGGGTGAGGGTGTCGGTGAGCCGGCGCAGGCCGACGTCGATGTCCTCTCCCCGGCGTTCGATGAGCCCGTCGGTGTAGAGCACGAGGGTGTCTCCCGGGACGTAGGGCAGCTCGGCCTGGGGGCGGGGCACGTGGCGGGGTCGGGCGCCCAGCGGGGGGTCGGTTGCCTGGTCGAGCAGTTCGAAGGAGCCGCCGGGGTGCACCAGAACGGGCGGGAGATGGCCCGCGCTGCTGTAGCGGATGCGGTGGCCCTGGTCGTCGATGACGGCCTTGACCACGGTGGTGGCCAGCGCCCCTTCCACCGAGCGGGCATACAGGCCCAGTACCTCCAGCGCTCTGGCCGGCTCGTGCAGGGCGCGGACCGCCGCGGACAGGGCGCTGCGGAGCATGCCCATCGCCGCGGCGGCCTCCAGGCCGTGTCCGACGACGTCGCCGACGGCCACGGCGAAGCCGCAGGGCAGATCGACCACGTCGTACCAGTCGCCGCACACGTTCAGGGACCCGGCGGCGGGCATGTAGCGCACCGCGATGTCCTGGTGGCCCGCCAGGTCGGGCGACTGCAGCATGGCCTCCTGCAGGGTGACGGCGATCTGGCGTTCCCGGGCGTGTGCCTTGCGCAGTTCCTCGTTCAGCTGCTGCAGTTCGCGCGCCCGCGCATACAGCTCGGCCTCCATCGCCTCCCGCTCGCCCAGCACGCCGGCCCATCGCTCGCGCGGAAGGCGGGACATGACGAACTCGGTCACGTCCTCCACCCGGTGGATGATCCACTCCACCTGCCCGTCCGGCCCGAGCACCGGGGTGTTGATCGGCGACCACCAGCGCTCCTCGAACGCACCTGGACGGCCGGTGACGGGGATGTCGTACTTCTGCACCGCCATGGTGTCCGGTTCCTTCGAACGCAGCACCCAGTGCAGGGAGGCACTCAGATTCCGCACCCCGTCGGCGTCCGGGTCCGCGGGATTGTCGGGGAAGGCGTCGAAGATGTACCGCCCGACCAGTTCCGCCCGGGTGCGGGCGGTCGCCAGGAGGTACGCCCGGTTGACGGCCACGATCACCAGGTCGCGGCCCAGCACCAGATACGGGCTGGGCGTGGCGGCGAACAGCGCCCGGTAGTCGATCCGCTCCCTCACCACACGCGCTCCCTACCTCCCCGACGTCGCAGACCTCGCCCCGCCCACGAACCCACTCGACCACGACACGGGGCCGCCCGCGCTGCGGGAACCCCGGCCCCGCAGTCCCCGCACCTGGCCGGGGAGTCCGACGCCGTGGCGCTGGCCGGCGCGGCGAACGAGTCGTACGCCGGGCTGGCGGCCCGCTTCCCCGGACGCTTCCGGATCTTCGCCGCGCTGCCCCTCCCCCACATGGACGCGGCCCTGCGGGAGCTCACCCGCGCCTTCGACGACCTCGGGGCGGTCGGTGTCGGCGTGACCACGACCGTGCTCGGCCGCACCCTCGCCGATCCCCTCTTCCACCCCCTCTATGAGGAACTCGACCGGCGCGGCGCCGTCCTGTGCATCCACCCGGCCGGCGAGGGCGCCGCCAGCCCGCTGATCACCGAGCACGCCATGACCTGGATGGTCGGGGCGCCGGTCGAGGACACGGTGGCGGTCATGCATCTGATCCTCGCCGGGATCCCCGCCCGCTATCCGCGGATGCGTGTCCTGGCCTCGCACCTGGGAGGGGCACTGCCGCTGCTGCCGCGCCGGCTCGACGACCACCTGGCCTTCGAGTCCCCCTGGACACCCGAGCGGCCCTCGATCGCCGCCCGCCGCCTCTGGTACGACACGGTCAGCCACGCGCATCCGCCGGCACTGGCCGCCGCGGCGGCGTCCTTCGGGGCGGACCGCCTCGTCCTCGGCACGGACTTCCCCTACGAGGACGGAGAGGTCTTCCTGCGGGCCGTGGACCACATCGCCGACTCGGGGCTCACCCCGCAGGAAGCCACGATGATCCTCGACACCAACGCGGCAAACCTGCTCGGCCTGTCCGCGCCCTGACCCCCGCGGGCGCAACCGCTCCCACCGCACCGCGGGCCGGCCCCCCTCAGGGGGCGGGCGGACATCAGCCGGCGCCGCCGGTGCCGCCGCGGCCGCCCATGCCGCCGCTCTCACAGCCGAGCCCGAGGCAGATCCCGCCGGTGCCGCCCTTGCCGCCGCGGCCGCCGTCGCCGGTGCCCACCGCGGCTCCGCCCGTGCCGCCGGTGCCGCCGTTGGCGCTGCCGCCGCAGATCCCGGCGCAGATCCCGCCCGTGCCGCCGATACCGCCCTCGCGGCCCGGCGCGCCGGTCGTGCCGGTGGCGCCGTTGGCGCTGCCGTTGCACAGCCCGGCGCAGATCCCGCCCTGGCCGCCGTTGCTCCCGTTGACGGTCCCGTTGCAGTTGCCCGCACACACCCGGTCGCCGATCCGCACGCTGCCGTCGCCCACCTTGACGGTGCCGAACTTGACGGTGCCGAACTGACCACTGCCGAACTGGCCGCCGGCGAACTGGCCGCTGCCCGGCCGGCTGCCGCCGCCCGGCTGGGCGCCATCGGCGGGGAGCTGCCGGGCGGCGGCCACCACGGCCGTATGGCTCTGCGGCACCGGCGCGGCCATCGCGGCCGGCGCCAGCGCGCCGGCCGCCACACCGGCGGTCAGGGCAGTCGAGACCGTGAGACCGAGACGGACCTTCCAAGAACGCATACGCATGGCATTCCTCTTTCCAGAGAATTATTTTCCGTACCGCGGTTTCCGCTGTATCGAATAAACCCGGTCCAGGGCCTCGCCGTCACGGCCCGGGAATTCGGGACTTGACAGGAACGCCCCGGCCCGCACCGGGCCGGGGCGTCGGAAGAAGTTCCTCAGGAGCCGAAGAGGGAATTCAAACCCATCAGCGCGGCCCAGTCCCCGTCGCGGAACTGCTTGTCCCAGGTGTCGAACTCCTTCTCGGAGATCTTGTACTTCTTGGCGACGTCGGCCTTCTTCGCCTGCCCGGACTCCACGGTCAGCACGATCCGTATCTTGTCCACGCCCGTGAGCTCCGACTTGGGCTTGTCGGGCAGGTCGTCGAACTTGAAGCAGCCGAACTGGCCGAACTGGCCGGGCTTGCCGGGCTCCCCCGGCTGGCCGGGCTCACCGCCCTTGCCGCCTTCCCCGCCCTTCCCGCCTTCCCCGCCGTGACCGCAGTGGGACGGGTCGGCCGGGGCCATCTGGCTGGTGCCTGCGGTGACGCCCGGCGCCGCCTGGGCTGCGCACGCGGTGCCGGTGGCGAGGGCCACCGAGGCCACCGCCAGGACGAGCGGACGCTGCCAGCGAGTTCTGGACATGGGGGTTCTCCGTTTTCCTTGAGCGAGGTTGTGGTTCTGCGTGCGCAGCGCCGGCCGTCCGGCTCCGCGTCCTGGTCGATGTGGGTGCGGGGGTGAGGGGCCGGGAGGCGGAGGCCGTGCGGGCCTCCGCCCCACCGGGGCGAAACGGTCAGAAGATGCTGCCGCCGCCGGCGCCACCGCCGCCGCCCAGGCCGCCGAAGAGGACACCGAGGCCGCCCGCGCCGCCCTTGCCTCCGTTGCCGCCCTGGAAGACACCGAAGCCGCCGTTGCCGCCCTTGCCTCCGTTGCCGCCGATGACACCGTCGCCGCCGGAGCCGCCGGAGCCGGCGCTGCCGCCGAACAGGCCGGTGCCGCCGTCGCCGCCCCTGCCTCCGTTGCCGCCGATGACACCGTCGCCGCCGCCACCACCGCCGCCGCCACCGCCGCCGGACAGGACGCCGTCGCCTCCGTTGCCGCCCTTGCCTCCGTCACCGCCGACGCCCAGGACGCTGCCGCCGCCGGAGCCGCCGGAGCCCCCGCCGCCGCCGATGAAGCCGCCGCCTCCGGCACCGCCGTCACCGCCGGCACCGCCGCCGTGGACGAAGCTCACGACATGCGCGGCGGGCATCGGGGCGGCCATCGCGGCGGACGCCGGAAGGACGATGCCCCCGGTGATCACCGCGGCCGAGGCGGCGAGTGTCGCGAGGCGGAGGCCCCGGCGCTTGGAACGGACGTCGCTGCGGGTGTGAAAAATACGGTTCATGGGTTTTCTCCTACCGATTCAGGACTCTTCTGCCTGCCCCGGAAGTTCGGGACGACAGCCGGCGGACCGTTTTACCGGGACCGCCACACCGGGACAATTCGCGGTTTCGGTGAAAGAGAAAACCCTCTGCCGAAGATTTCCGTCCTACCGTCCTGCCTCATTTATTTTCCGGATTTCCTTTCCGGTGAGGCCCGCACTTCAAGTAGGCCCCACGGGCACCGCACGGTCACGTTCCGAGGAGTCGTGACTTGACCCAGCGGAACGAGTCGGGTAAAGCGCGCAAAAAGACACCGCACGGTGGTCCTGGGACACCGTGCGGCGTATGTGCGCCAGCGCTGC
>NZ_KQ948494.1:38813-40108 GCF_001514115.1 Streptomyces olivochromogenes | reverse complement strand
GGGTCTGCTGCAGGTTTGGGTGACAGGTTGACCTGCCCCACCTCTCAGGTTCCAGTTCTGGTGGCTAACTGACAGCCCTTCACGGAAGGCTGGCAGTCATGCCTCGTCCCTATCCTCCGGAGTTCCGAGCGCGTGCCATCGCGCTGGTCCGCGCCGGCAAGCAGGCCAAACAGACGGCGGTGGAGCTCGGCATCCATCCCGTCACGTTGTCGAAGTGGTTGCGGCAAGACGACATCGACAACGGGCGGCGACCGGGAACGCCGTCGAGCGAGTCTGCTGAGTTGCGGGCCGCTCGACGGCGGATCCATGAGCTGGAAACCGAGCTGGCGATCGTCCGGCAGACGGCGAAGTTCCTTGGCAAGGACAAGCCGGCCCCAAAAGGCTCTACCCGGTGATCGACCGACTCGTCGATGCCGGGGCACCGGTCGACAGGTGCTGCCGGATCCTTGGCGTCGCCCGGCAGAACTACTACAAGCACAAGCGCACACCGACCACTCCACGACAGCTACGGCGGGACTGGCTGACCGGGCTGATCCGAGAGGTTCACGTCGCTTCCCGCGGCACCTACGGCTACCGCCGCATCCACGCCGAGCTCACCCTGGGCATGGGCATCCGGGTCTGCACCAGGACCGTGTCGGTGCTGATGACACAGGCCGGGATCCACGGACTGCCTGGACCAATACGCATCAAGCGGCTGCGTGGCATCGTCACCGCCGACGACCTGGTCAACCGGAAGTTCCATCGGCTGCGTCCCGACGAGCTGTGGGTCACCGACATCACGCAGCACCGCACCAGAGAAGGGTGGGTCTACTGCGCGGCAGTCCTGGATGCGTTCAGCCGCAGGATCGTGGGCTGGTCCATCGACTCACGGCAGGACTCCACCCTCGTGGTCAACGCGCTGGACATGGCCATCCGCAACCGCCGCCCCAAGCCGGGCGGGATCGTTCACGCCGATCACGGCACCCAGTTCACGTCCTGGGTCTTCGGGGAACGGATCCGCTCCGCCGGCCTCCTGCCGTCGTTCGGCACCGTCGGGGACGGCCTGGACAACGCGATGATGGAGTCGTTCTGGTCCTCGATGCAGATCGAGTTGCTCAACCGCAAGCGCTGGAAGACCCGGGTCGAACTGGCAAACGCGATCTTCGAGTTCATCGAGATCTTCTACAACCGCCAGAGACGACATTCAGCACTGGGCTACCGCACCCCCATCGAGTACGAACTACTCTCCACACAAGACACCATCCACGCAGCCAGTTAGCCACCGCAGCTGGAACCCAAACCGTGGGGCAGGTCAA
>NZ_KQ948494.1:0-38364 GCF_001514115.1 Streptomyces olivochromogenes | reverse complement strand
GGTTCGGTCACGCGGCTTGGAGGGCCGGTGTGGTCATGACGGTCTCGAATTCGATGGGGGTCAGCCGGCCAAGCGAGGCTTGTCTGCGGCGCCGGTGGTAGGTCTTCTCGATCCAGGTCACGATCGCGATCCGGAGTTCCTGATGGGTGGCCCACGCCCGACGGTCGAGGACGTTCTTCTGCAGCAGGCTGAAGAAGGACTCCATGGCTGCGTTGTCGCCTGCCGCCCCGACCCTCCCTATCGAGCCGACGATCCGGTGCCGATCGAGCGCCCGGACGAACTTTCGTGACCGGAACTGGGCGAGTTCAACCGGTCGTTGCAACACCGGGCTGTTGCAGCGAGCGTAGCTGTTCTTCGAAGACCTCGGCCGGCGTCCGCCAACCCAGGACTTTGCGGGTCCGGTTGTTGATCGCCATGGCGACGGCTTCGAGGTCCGTGGACGACCAGCGGGAGAGATCGGTGCCCTCTCGACGACCTCGTGCTGCTGGTGGAGGTCAAGTCCATGATGCCGACCGAGAATGCCCGGCTGGGCCTGGAAGAGGGAGTGGCAGAGACCGACGGCAAACTGGCTCGCGCCTACCGACAGGTCAACACCACCTCGGCCCAGATCGACGAGCGCAACCCGGCATTCGCCCGCATTCCGGCCGACCGGCCGCGCCAGGCGCTGATCGTCACCCTTGAGCCGTTCCCCATCGCCAACGCCAACCTGCCCCACGTGGACCTGCCCGTCCCCGATATTCCGACCACGGTCGTCGGTGCCCACGAGATCGAACGCCTGGTGACCCTGACCGACATCACGCCCAGCTCACTGCTCCTGGAACGAGCGGCAGACCCTCAGCGCTCCACCTGGGCTCTCAACGAATGCCTCACCGGACACGAAGGAGGCCGCAACCCGGTCCTTGATCAGGGATGGGCGTCCTACCCCTGGGCGACAGCCCGGCTGCCATCCGTCCCGGAGCGGTTCAAAGGCGATGAGCCCGAATACAACGGAGCCGTCAGCACGAGTACCAATCCATCCTGACGAGCCGCACGACGAAGCCCCGACCGACGGGGCTTCGTCATGCTGGACGCCCCTATAACGGGGGGTCGGTAGAGACTGTCCTGACCAGGTTGAAGACCTCGCGGGCGGCATATCGCTTGAGGCATCGGATGATCTCACGACGGGTTTTGCCCTCCTGGGTGCGGCGTTCGTAGTACGCCTGGGTGCGCGGGTCGTGGCGCAGCCGGGTGAACACGATGCGGTGCAGAGCGGCATTCGCCTGCCGGTCGCCGCCACGGTTGAGGCGACGCGAGTTCTGCCGGCCCGAGGAGTACTCGATGGGACTGACCCCGCACAAGGCTGCGAAGGACCGTTCAGTGCCCAGCCGCTCTGGGTTGTCGCCCATGGTGATCAGGAGCGTGACAGCGGAGTCCGGGCGATACCCACCGGCACGAGCAGCTGCGGGGCATGGCGTTCAACGAGCCCAGTCAGTCGCTGATTCAGCTCATCGATCTGCCCGGTGAGCTGCTCGATGCGCTGAGCCAGCAGGCCCAGGGTGATGTGGGTGGCCTGGGCCACGGCGTCCTCGTCGTCCCCGTTGGGCAGGCTGAAGGTCAGAGCGCACATCACCAACTACCGGTCCGTCGAGGACTCCGACATATTCGACGTCGAGAGGGACGTCACCTGCCTCGTCGGCCAGAACGAGTCGGGCAAAACGACCCTTCTCCAGGCGCTCTTCCGGGTCAACCCCGTGGAGCCCACCACCTTCGACGAGGCGGTCGACTTCCCCGCCCGCAAGATCCGCGACCGCAAGCAGCTCCGGCCGGCAAGAAGATCCCCGTGGTCCAGGCGACCTTGCGCCAGGAAATCAACTCCGACATGACGGCCTCCTCGGACACCACAATGTCGAGGTCGATGATCGGTTTGGCGGCGCACCCGGGCGCCGCCGTACTGCCGACATGCTCGATGGACACAGCCAGATCCGCGACGTGAGGTGCCAATCGCCGCCGCAGTTCCTCGAACCGCTCGGACCATCGGGGGGCGTAGTCACTACCACGATCATGCCGGTCATGTCGGCAGTCTCGCAGGATCGCCGGGACCCTCGCATCCGGCGGAGATCCCTGGCTATCGCGTACCGAGCCGTAACGTCTGGCAGGGCGACGGCCCGTCCGGTTGTTCCGAGCGACGGATGGAAGGACGCCCGTTCCCGCAGTCATCGCGGCGGGAACAGGTATGCCGCGTTCAGGCATGTGGCAGTAGCCGTTCGATGCCGGTCTTCAGTGACGGTTCGCCTGCCCGGGGCGGGTTCGCACCGGCGACCGAACAGGTCAGGGCTGCGACGCGGGCGGCGAAGGCGCAGGCTTCGGTGACGTCTTGGAGGCTCAGCCGGTCGAGCCGCCCGCCCAGGTGGCCAAGTGCGGCGAGTCGGTGCAGCAGGCCCGCGGTGAAGGAGTCGCCGGCGCCGACGGTGTCGACGACGTTGACGGCCGGAGCCGGGACGGTGACGCGAAGGCCGTCGAGGGAAGCGAGCGCGCCGCGTGAGCCGAGGGTGATGACGACGAGGCGTGCGCCGGCGGCGTGCCAGGTGTCGCAAGCCTCTTCAGGGCTGGCGCCAGGGAGGAGCAGGGCGAGGTCGTCCTCGCTGAGGCGGAGGATGTCGGCGAGGGCACACCAGCGTGGGAGCCGTTCGCGGTAGGCGGAGGGCGGTACGAGCAGGGGTCGGACGTTGGGGTCGATGGACACGGTGACGCGCTCGTGTGCCTTGGCGAGGTGGTCCTCGATGCGGCTGCCGCCGGGTTGACGTATCAGTGCCAGGGAGCCGGTGTGCAGGCAGACGGTGCCGTCGTGTTGGGTGGCGGAGAGTTCGTCGGCGGTCCACTGCCAGTCGGCGGTGTTGTCGGCGTGGAAGGTGTAGGTGGCCTGGCCGGTCTCGTCGAGGGTGGCGACGGCGAGGGTGCTGGGCTCGGGGGCGGTCACGCTGCCGCTCAGGTCGACGCCGGAGTCGCTGAGGCGGCTGCGGAAGAGCGTGCCGAAGACGTCATGGGAGAGCCGCCCGAGGAAGCGCGTGGGAGTACCGAGCCGGGCAAGGGCGACGGCGGTGTTGGCGGGGCCGCCACCGGGCAGGGCGCGCAGGGCGAGTTCGCTCGGGCCGGACAGGGCGGGGTCGGTGAAGGCGTCGGCGACGCACTCACCGAGGACGGTGACACCGCTGGGGGACTCGAGTCGAGCCAGGGGACGGTCTGCCTCTCTGGGAAAGCGCGCGGGGCTGCCGCGGTCCGCGCATGGGCTTTGGTGGCCGGTGCCAGGCGGCCCGGGCGTACGTACGGGCGAAGGGACACCGCACGGTGGCCTGATGCAGCCCATGCCTAGGTATTGACATGCGGTGCGAAACGCCCGTAACTTCCTGGCAATCTACTACTAACGCGCGTTATTAAAGCGCGAAACTAGAGGCCATCTCGCGCCTCCTGTGGCTTACAGGACACGAGAAGTAGCCACGGGCGAGACACGCCGTGTGGTCATGAGCGAGGGTGCGGTTGCCTCGCTGGCCACGGTCTCCTACGTCTCCAGAAAGGAACACCGAGCATGGAGCATCACCATCTGGGCGGCAGCGGCATGCTGGTCAGCGCCATCGCCTACGGGAACTGGGTCACCCATGGCTCGCAGGTCGACCAGGACGCGGCCACGGCCTGTGTACGCGCCGCTCTCGACGCCGGCATCACCACCTTCGACACCGCCGACGTGTACGCGGAGACCCGGGCGGAGGAGGCACTGGGCGCCGCTCTCAAGGGCGTGCGCCGTGAGGGTGTCGAGATCTGCACCAAGGTCTACTTCCCGACCGGCCCGGGCAGGAACGACCGCGGCCTGTCCCGCAAGCACATCATGGAGTCGATCAACGGCTCGCTGCGCCGCCTGGGCACGGACTGCGTGGACCTCTACCAGGCTCACCGCTACGACTACGCCACTCCACTCGAGGAGACGATGGAGGCCCTGGCCGATGTCGTCCACGCGGGCAAGGCGCACTACATCGGCGTCTCGGAGTGGAAGCCGCAAGAGATCAGGGCCGCGGCGCAGCTGGCCCGGGAGCTGAAGATCCGTCTGGTGTCCAACCAGCCGCAGTACTCCCTGCTGTGGCGTGTGATCGAGCCGGAGATCGTCCCCGTCTGCCAGGAGCTGGGCATCGGCCAGATCGTGTGGTCCCCGCTCGCCCAGGGCGTACTGACCGGCAAGTACAAGCCGGGAGCGCAACCGCCGTCCGGGTCCCGTGGCACCGACACGAACGGTGGCAGCGACGCGGTGGCCGGATGGCTGCGCGACGAGGTCCTCGCCCGGGTCCAGGAACTGGTTCCGCTCGCTGCCGAAGCAGGCATGTCGCTGGCGACCCTGAGCCTGGCGTGGGTGCTGCGCAACACGAATGTCTCCGCGGCCATCGTCGGAGCATCCCGCCCCGAGCAGATCGCTGAGAACGCCAAGGCGGCGGACGTCACGCTGGACGACGCGTTGGTCAAGCGCGTCGACAAGATCCTCGATCCCGTCATCGAGCGCGACCCCGAGCGCATCGACGTGTTCGCCAAGCGACCCTGAGTCGCATCCCTCGGCGCGCTCGCCGGTGAGTCACAGCCATGCCGTGACCTTGGCCGTCTCGCGCGATGTCGCTGGCACCGAGGAGGCGTCTGGTTCCATCCCTCTTCGTTACCGGCGTGTATTGACATGCCGCATAAGGCGGCCGTAACTTCCCAGCAATGCTGAAGTAACGCGCGTTATTAAAGCGCGAAACCGGAGGAGCCACAGCGCACCTCCACCGACCGAAGGGGACTGAAAGTGGCCACGAACAAGACACAGCGCGTGACCATGAGCGATGTGGCTCGCCGCGCGGGTGTCTCGCGGACCACGGTCTCCTTCGTCCTCAACGACAAGCCCGGCGCCGCCATCCCTGACGAGACCCGTCGGCGGATCCTGGAGGCGATCGACGAGCTCGGCTACCGGCCCAACGCCGGGGCGCGGGCGCTGGCCGCCAACCGCAGCGGCTGGTTCGGTCTGATCACCGAGATCGTGACCGGCCCCTTCGCCGCGGAGGTGATCACGGGCGCGCAGAGCCGCGCCTGGGGTGACCGGAGGTTCCTGCTGATCGCCGCGAGCGAGGGCGATCCCGCTCAGGAGGCCGCCGCGCTCGACCAGATGCTGGAGCACCGCGTGGAAGGGCTGCTGTACGCCACGACCTGGCACCGGGCCGTCAGCCTGCCGAAGGCCGCCCGCGAGGTGCCGACAGTGCTCGTGAACTGCTACGACGCGGCAGGAGAGCTGCCGTGCATCCTGCCCGACGAGGTGTCCGGCGGATACAAGGCGACCCGCAGGCTCCTGGACGCCGGTCACACCCGCATCGGGTTCATCAACCTCGACCCGGCGATCCCGGCCGCCATCGGCAGGCGCGAGGGCTACGAACGTGCCCTGCGCGAGGCCGGGATCACCCCCGACCCCTCCCTCGTCATCCCCGGCTGGGCCACCGCCGACGGCGCCTACACCGCCGCCTGCGAACTGCTGGACCGCCCGGCCGCCGACCGGCCGACCGCTCTGTTCTGCGGCAACGACCGGATGGCGATGGGCGCGTACGACGCGATCAAGGAACGTGGGTTGCGCATCCCGCACGACGTGGCCGTGGTGGGGTTCGACAACCAGGAACTCATCGCCGCCTATCTGCGGCCGAAGCTGACGACGCTCGCCCTGCCCTTCGAAGCCATGGGCACCAAGGGCGTCGACATGCTCGCCGCTCTCGCAGCGGGGCAGCCGCTCGACACCCACCGGGTGACGATCGACTGCCCGCTGCTCGAACGCTCGTCGGTCTGACTGCGAATCAGTCCGCCGAGTAATCCCATCCCGTCTTCGTCCTGTGTGTTGAAGAGAGGAAAAGAGTCTCCATTATGGCACCCTCCATCGCCCCGCGGCGGCTTCGGCCCGCCCTGAGAGCGGTCACCGCGACCGCCGCCGCAGCCCTGGTCCTGTCCGCCTGTACGGGTGGCTCGGGCGCCGCCGGCGCCGGTGACACCTCCGGCAACCAGCTGCTCACCATCCCGCGCGAGGACCTGGCGACGTTCACGCGCAACTTCAACCCGCTCTCCCCGCAGGCCGCCCCCATGACCCTCCAGGCGGTCTACGAGCCGCTGGCGGTGCACAGCATGGCGGATGCCAAGGACACGCCGTGGCTGGCCACCAAGTGGGAGCAGGCCAAGGACGGCAAGTCCCTCACCTTCACGCTGCGCGACGGCGTCAAGTGGTCGGACGGCAGGCCGCTCACCGCCGACGACGTCGTCTACACCTTCGAGCTCCAGAAGAAGGTGCTGGGCGGCTTCGACTACCTCGACAAGGTCACCGCGGTCGACGCCCACACGGTGAAGTTCTCCTTCAACAAGGCGTTCTCGACCGCCTTCTACGAGATCAGCGGCCACTACATCCTGCCGAAGCACATCTGGTCCAAGGTGAAGGACCCGGCGAAGTTCACCAACCCGAACCCGGTCGGCACCGGCCCGTACACCAAGATCGAGAAGTTCCAGAGCCAGTCGTACGAGCTGCGCAAGAACCCCGACTACTGGCAGCCGGACAAGCAGCAGATCGCCGGCATCCAGATGCTCGCCTTCTCCGGCAACGACAGCGCCAACATCGCCTTCACCAACGGCGAGGTGGACTGGACGCAGTCGTTCATCCCGGACATCGAGAAGTCCTTCGTCGCCAAGGACAAGAAGCACAACCACTACTGGTTCCCGGCCACCGGCGCCATGATCAACTGGCAGCTGAACACCACCAAGGCGCCGTTCAACGACCCGGCCGTGCGCAAGGCGCTCAGCATGGCCGTCGACCGCGACCAGATCACCAAGGTCGCGATGAACGGCTACGCCGAACCCGCCGACTGCACGGGCCTGGCCCACACCTACGACAAGTGGCGTGACACGTCGCTGGCCGCCTCCTGTACCTGGACGAAGTACGACACCGACGCGGCAGCCAAGGCCCTCGACACGGCCGGCTACAAGGAGAGCGGCGGCAAGCGGAAGCTGAAGAACGGCAAGAACTTCACCCTCGACATCTCCGTCGGCTCCGCCTCCTCCGACTGGATCTCCGTCGCCAACATCATCAAGCAGGACCTGGCGAAGGTCGGCATCACCGCCACCGTGAAGACGCCCGACTGGTCGGCGGTCTCGTCCTCGTACAACACCGGCACCTTCGACACCGGCATCGTGTGGAGCAACAACGGCGCCACCCCGTACGAGTACTACCGCGGCGTGATGTCGACCAAAATGGTGCAGCCGGTCGGCAAGCAGGCCACGGAGAACTACCACCGCTTCGGCGACAAGAAGGCCGACAAGCTCATCGACGCCTTCGCCGCCGCCACGGACGAGAAGACGCAGCGCGAGCAGACGAACGGCCTGCAGGAGCTGTACAACAAGGACGCGCCCGTCGTCCCGCTGTTCACCGGCCCCGAGTGGGGCGCGTACACGGACGCCCGCTTCACCGGCTGGCCCACCGAAGAGAACCCGTACGCCACCCTCGGCAACCGCAACGGCAGCACGATCC
Source organism: Streptomyces olivochromogenes (assembly GCF_001514115.1). Lineage (GTDB taxonomy): Bacteria > Actinomycetota > Actinomycetes > Streptomycetales > Streptomycetaceae > Streptomyces > Streptomyces olivochromogenes. The sequence goes on along the minus strand of NZ_KQ948494.1, from coordinate 30,824 downwards.
TCGTGCTCACCTCGCTGAAGCCCGTCAAGAGCTGACGCACGGATCGGCGGCCGTCCTCCTCCCCGGACGGCCGCTCCCCACCGCCCCCCCCTCCTCCTCCCCCCTACGACAGGAGCACGACCCGTGCGTCTCATCCTGCGCAACCTGGGGTTCTATCTGCTCGCCTTCTGGGCCTCCCTCACCCTGAACTTCGTGCTCCCGCGCTTCATGCCGGGCGACCCGGTCTCCCGGATGTTCGCGCAGGCCCAGGGCACGATGCAGCCCGACCAGATAGCCCAGCTGCGGAATCTCTTCGGCCTCGACCACCGCCCCCTGTGGGAGCAGTACCTCAGCTACATCAAGAGCGTCTTCACCGGCGACCTCGGCATCTCCATCACCCGCTTCCCCACCCCGGTCACCGACGTGATCGGCTCGCAGATCGGCTGGACCCTGCTCCTCGGTGGCGTCGCGCTCGTCATCGCGGCCGTGCTCGGCAACCTGCTCGGCATCGTCGCCGCCTGGCGGCGCGGCGGCGTCCTCGACTCCGCCTTCCCGCCCCTGCTGATCTTCGTCGGCTCGTTCCCCTACTTCTGGCTGGCCATGGGCGCGCTGTACCTGTTCGGGGTGAGCCTCGGCTGGTTCCCCATGCGGCACGCCTACGACGTCGGACTGACCCCCGGCTTCAACGGCGAATTCCTCTCCAACGTCGCCACCCACCTGGTGCTGCCCGCCCTGACCATCGTGCTGGTCTCCATCGGCGGCTGGATGCTCGGCATGCGCAACACCATGATCGCCACTGCGGCCGAGGACTACATCACCATGGCCGAGGCGAAGGGGCTCAGCCCCTCGCGGATCATGTTCCGCTACGCCGCCCGCAACGCGCTGCTGCCCTCCGTCACCAACTTCGGCATGGCGCTCGGCTTCGTCGTCGGCGGCGCGCTGCTCACCGAGGTCGTGTTCGCCTACCCCGGCATCGGCTACCAGCTGCTGATGGCCGTCCAGGGCCTGGACTACCCGCTGATGCAGGGCATCTTCCTGACGATCACGGCGGCGGTGCTGATCGCGAACTTCCTCGTCGACCTCGTCTACGTCCGCCTCGACCCGCGCGTCCGCGTCCGCTGAAGGGGGCTGCCGACATGACCGCCATCGAGATCGCGACGGCCACCACGCCGACCACCCCCGCACGCACCTCCCGCCGACGCGGACTGGTGCGCCAGCTCATCGACAGCAAGAAGGCGTTGACCGGTCTGATCCTGCTCGCCGTCTTCGCGCTGCTGGCCCTGCTCGCACCCGTCCTCGCACCGGGCGACCCGTCGCTCATCAACTCCACGGGCAGCCAGGCCCCCTCGGCCGCACACTGGCTCGGTACGACCGCCAAGGGTCAGGACGTGCTCGCCCTCACCCTGTGGGGTGCGCGCAGTTCGCTCTTCGTCGGGTTCACCGTGGGGCTCGTGGCGACGGGCGTCGCCATCGTCGTCGGCCTCGCCGCCGCGTACTTCGGCCGCATCGTGGACGACGCGCTGACCCTGGTCACCAACGTCTTCCTGCTGCTGCCTGGCCTGCCGCTGCTCATCATCCTGGCCGCGTTCCTGCCGCCCGGGACCTCCACCGTGATCCTGGTGCTCGTCGTCACCGGCTGGGCGGGCTCGGCCCGGGTCCTGCGGGCGCAGGCCAAGTCGATCCGGGGCAAGGACTTCGTCGCCGCGGCCGTCGTCACCGGGGAGCGCCCGCTGCGGATCATGTTCCTCGAGATCCTGCCCAACATGGCGTCCGTGGTGATGACCACGCTGCTCGGCTGCGTGATCTTCGGCATTGGCGCCCAGGCCGGCCTGGAGTTCCTCGGCCTCGGCGACAGCAGCGTCGTCAGCTGGGGCACCAACCTGTACTGGGCCAGCAACGACGGCGCGCTGATGACCGGCACGTGGTGGGCCTTCGTCCCCTCCGGACTGTGCATCGCGCTCGTCGCCTTCGCGCTCGCCCTGGTCAACTACGCGGTCGACGAGATCACCAACCCCAGGCTGCGCAACCGCCGTGCCCGCCGTGAGAGGAGGGGCTGAGCCATGGAACCCGTACTTGAGGTGAGCGGCCTGCGCGTCGAATACCGCAGCGACGGACGCACCGTCGTGGGCGCCGACGACGTCTCCTTCTCCATCGGCGCCGGAGAGGTCTTCGGCCTCGCCGGGGAGTCCGGCTGCGGCAAATCGACCATCGCCAACGCCGTGATGCGGCTACTGAAGCCCCCGGCGGAGATCACCGCCGGCAGCATCCGCTTCCAGGGCAGGGACGTCCTCGCCCTGGACCCACGGGAGCTGCGCGCCTTCCGGTGGCAGGAGATCGCCATGGTCTTCCAGTCGGCGATGAACTCCCTCAACCCCGTCCTGACCATCGGCGAGCAGATCGTCGACATCTTCACCACCCACGAGAAGCTGAAGAAGCGGCTCGCGCGGGAGCGGGCCGGCGAGCTGCTTCAGCTGGTCGGCATCGACCCGGGAAGGCTGAAGGCGTACCCGCACCAGCTCTCCGGCGGCATGCGCCAGCGCGTGGTCATCGCCATGGCCGTCGCACTCCACCCCCGGCTGCTGATCATGGACGAGCCGACCACCGCGCTCGACGTGGTCGTGCAGCAGGAGATCATGGCGCAGATCCGCGACCTCCAGCGGGAGCTGGGCTTCTCCATCCTCTTCATCACCCACGACATGTCCCTGATGATCGAGCTGTCGGACCGCATGGGCGTGATGTACGGCGGACGGATCGTCGAACTCGCCGACGCCATGGACCTGTTCGCGGGGCCGCTCCACCCCTACACCGAAGCGCTGATGAACGCCTTCCCGCCGCTGACAGGCCCGCGCCAAGAGCTCACCGGCCTCTTCGACGCCCCGCGCACCGCCGACAGCTGCGGCTTCCACGTCCGCTGTCCCGAGGACCGCTCGGACTGCTCCATGAACATCCCCGACCTGCGCGAGATCGCCCCCGGCCGGTGGGTGGCCCAGAGTGCCCAGGGAGCCCCGCGATGACCCAGCCCCTGCTGTCCGTACGCGGTCTGACCAAGGACTTCCAGGTCGGCACCGTCTTCTCCCGGCGCCGCGTCCGTGCCGTCAACGACGTGTCCTTCGACCTGCCGGCCGGCCGGATCACCGCCCTGGTCGGCGAGTCCGGCAGCGGCAAGTCCACCATCGCCCGCTGCCTCGCCCGCCTCGAACAGCCCTCCGCCGGACAGGTACTGCTCGACGGCCAGGACATCCTGCGCACCGAGCCGCGCCGGGCATCACGGGCGTACCGCCGCAAGGTCCAGATGGTCTTCCAGGACCCCTTCGGCTCACTCAACCCCGTCCACCGCATCGAGCACTTCCTCACCCGGGCCCTCGTCCTGCACGGCCACGCCGCCACACCAGAGGCGCTGCGCGAGCTGATAAAAACGGTCGGCCTGACCGAGGACATGCTCCAGTCCTACCCGCACGAACTCTCCGGCGGCCAGCGTCAGCGCGTCTCCATCGCTCGCGCCTTGGCGGTGGACCCGCGCCTCATCCTGGCCGACGAACCGACGTCGATGCTGGACGTCTCCGTGCGCGTCGGCGTGCTCAACCTGATGCGGCGCCTGCGCGACGAACGGAACATCGCCATGCTCTACATCACCCACGATCTGGGCTCCGCCCGCTACCTCGCGGACACCACCATGGTCATGTTCGCCGGCGAACTCGTCGAGGGCGGAGACGCGTTGGCGGTGATGGACGCCCCCGCCCACCCCTACACCCGCCTACTGCTGTCCGCCGTACCCGACCCCGAACGGGCCGGCAGCTACGACCCCGTCGAGCACGCCAGGCTCCGCGAGGCGATCCTCAACCCCACGTCCTGTCCCTACGGCGACGACGGCGCGTGCAGCCGCACCGAGCCCGTCCGCCACATCGTCGGCGAGAACGACGGGCAGCCCCACTGGGTGCGCTGCCACCTGCGCGCACCCGCCTCCGACATCGCCCGCCGCGTCCTGAAGGCCACCGACCGGCCGGACGGCGAGGCCACCGACGACACCGAGAAAGCGGAGACCACCGCCGCATGACCCACGACCTCACCCTCCCCTCCGGCAGCCACACCGCCGAGGGGCTGGCCGAACGCGCCCTGCGCGACCCCCACCGCCCCCGCTTCCACTTCACCTCGCCCGGCGGCTGGCTCAACGACCCCAACGGGCTGAGTCACTGGAACGGCGTCTACCACCTCTTCTACCAGTACAACCCGCTCGCTGCCGCCCACCACCGCATCCACTGGGGCCACGCCACCAGTACCGACCTCGTGCACTGGGCCGATGAGCCAGTCGCCCTGGTGCCAGGCTCGGACGGCCCGGACCGCGATGGCTGTTGGTCCGGTGTCCTGGTGGACGACGGGGGAGTGCCGACGCTCGTCTACTCGGGCAGGCACGGAGACCACGAACTCCCCTGCGTGGCCAGGGGATCGGCCGACCTGCGGTACTGGACCAAAGACCAGGCCAACCCGGTCATCACCGCCCCGCCCGAGGGCGTCGACATCACGGCCTTCCGCGACCACTGCGTCTGGCGGGAGGGCCAGGTGTGGCGCCAGCTGGTGGGCTCGGGCATCCGGGGCGTCGGCGGAACGGCCTTCCTGTACGAATCCGACGACCTGCGCAGCTGGCGCTACGTCAGCCCCCTGCTGACCGGCGACGCCTCGCAGAACCAGGGCGAGCTCGACTGGACCGGCACGATGTGGGAGTGCGTCGACCTCTTCCGGCTCGGCGAGGACGAGGAGGCCGGCAGCACCGACGTGCTGGTCTTCTCCGCCTGGGACGAGGGCACCACCCACCACCCCCTGTACTGGACCGGCCGCTACCAGGGCGACACCTTCAACCCGACCGCCCTCCACCGCCTCGACTACGGCGGACGCTACTTCTACGCCCCCCAGTCCACTCGCGACGAGCACGGCCGCCGCATCATGTTCGGCTGGCTCCAGGAGGGACGGACGGACGAAGCGAACGCGCAGGCCGGCTGGTGCGGCGTGATGTCCCTGCCGAGGGTCGTCACGCTCGCCACGGACGGCGCCCTGCATCAGGCCCCGGCGCCGGAGCTGACCGAGCTGCGGCGGGAGCGCGTAGAGGTGGCTCCGGGCCGGCAGGCCGACCGGTACACCCGGCTGCCCGCCGTGCGCGGGGACCAGCTGGACATCGAGACGACCCTGCGTCTCGCTCCCGGAGCGACCGCCCGGCTCGTGGTCCGCGAGACACCGGACGGCGCGGAACGCACGGTCGTGGAGGTGAGCAGGGCGCAGGACGGAACGGGCGGCACCCTCCGCCTGCGCCGCGAGACCAGCAGCCTCGACCCGACGGTCGACACCGAACCCCGCTACGGCGAACTGCCGTTGGGCACTAACGGGCGGGTCGACCTGCGCGTCCTCGTCGACCACTCCGCACTGGAGGTCTTCGCCAACGGGCGTGCCCTCACCGCCCGCATCTACCCCACCCGGGCCAACGAGGCCGTGGGCGTCGGCATCGGTGCCGACGGCGACGTGGCCCTGGAGCGGTTCGACGCCTGGCAGATGGCGTCGGCCTTCACCGACAGACCCCGGCCGCTGTGGCCGTGACGGTCTTACACACGGCCACGGCCCGCGGGGTGGACGTCCCCCGGGCCATGGCCCACCCTCCCCTGCTCTCCTCAGGAGCTGCCATGAGCGTGCCCCGCCGTACCCTCCTGATCGCCGGAGGAACCGCCGCCACCCTGCTGCCTCTCGGAGGCGTCCTCCCCGCAGCACAGGCCGCCCCGAGCGCCGCCGGAGCGACGCCCGCCGCCACCCCGATTCCCGACCCCATCCCCGTCACCGGCACCTGGACCCGCACCTCCGACGGCGGCCAGAAGGCGACCGCCGTCCGTCGCGGGCCCGCCCTCGCCCTGTCCGAGCAGCAACTCGCGGCCAAGGGCACGTACGCGGCCCGCGTCACGACCCAATCCTCCTCCGCCGTAGGCGCGTTGGTGTTCCGGGCAGCCCTGGACGGCTCGACCGGATACGCGGTCGTCCTCGACCCCGGCCGCGCCCGCATACGGCTCTACGACCTGGCCGGCGGCGACACACTCGCCACCGCGCCGCTGCCGGGCGCGCGGACCGCAAGACCTTATGACCTCGAAGTGGCAGTCGACGGATCCGAGCTGACGGTGCATGTCGACGGCAAGCGGCTCCTCCACACCGAGGACCACCGCCACGACACCGGCTCGGTGGGCCTGCTCGCCCAGGGCGGCACGGTCACCTTCGGCCCGCCCTCCCTCTCCTCAGTCACCACCAACCTCACCGGCTGGACCACGAGCGGCGGCACCTGGACGGCGAGTCCGCTGGGCTGGCGCGCGGCCCCAACCCAGATAGCCACCGCCCGCGCCATCACCACGACTGAGACCTACGACACCGCGCTCCAGGCCGACCTGCTCCTGCACGACGCCTCCGCCATCGCCTCACTGCTGGTGCGCACCGACGCCACGGCCGCGCACGGCTACGGCGTCCAAGTCGACGCGGACCAGGGCACGCTGAGGCTCTACCGCATCGACGGCAACGTCACGCTCGGCACCTACGCGACCACCATCAAGGCCGACACGGTCTACCGCCTGCGCGTCGAAGCCGAACACGACGAACTGCGCGTGCACTGGCAGACCAACTTCCTCTCTCCCGACGGCTACAGCCCCGTCATCACCGCCCAGGACTCCACCCACACCAAAGGCCGACTCGCCGTCACGGCATCGGCCGGAGCGGTGTCCTTCGAGAACATCGCCGGGGCCGATCTCGCCACCGGCCGCCAGGGCTGGACGGCCCGCTCTGGCACCTGGACCCCCGACCTGCGCGGCATCCGCGGCGAGAACGGCCTGCGCACGGCCCCCTTCACCGACGGCGACCTGGTGGCGAGAGCCGACATCACACCGGGCGGCCCCTCCTCCTCTGCCGGTCTCGTCCTGCGCGCGTCCGCGAACGGTTCCGGCGGCTACGAAGCCCGCCTGGAAGCCGGCCGCAATGCCGTCGTCCTGCTGGACCGCTCCTCCGGCGCCCGCCTCGCCTCCGCCTCCGGCCCGGTCCGGCGCATCGCGTCTGGCGGCACCTATCGCGTCGAGGCCCGAGCGACGAACAGGACGATCGAGGTGTATCTGGACGGCGTACGGGCGCTCAAGACCCGCGTGTCCCGAACCACGGGCGCCACCGTCGGCACCGCGGCCGCGCACGGGGCGTCGTACTTTCAGAACGTCGAGATCCGCAGCACCGCCGACTACTTCACCGAGCCGTACCGCCCCACGTACCACTACTCCCAGCTCACCGGCTCCACCAGCGACCCCAACGGCCTGGTCTACTACGATGGCGAATACCACCTCTTCCACCAGGACCAGGGCCGCTGGGCGCACGCGGTCAGCACCGACCTCGTCCACTGGCAGGCCCTGCCGATCGCCCTGCCCTGGAACGCCTACGGCAACTGCTGGTCGGGCTCGGCGATCGTCGACGCCGACGACACCTCCGGCCTCTTCGACGGAGGCTCGGGCCTGATCGCGTACTACACCAGCTACCACCCGGACAAGCCGGGCGGAAACGCCAGCGTGCGCATCGCCTACAGCAAGGACAAGGGCCGCTCCTGGCAGTGGCACGGCGGCTCGACCCCGGCCGTGCAGAACCCGGGAGGCCCCGACGCCGGCTGGACCTTCCGCGACCCGAAGGTCATCCGTGACGAGGCTCACGACCAGTGGCTGATGGTCGTCTCCGGCGGCGACCACATCCGCTTCTTCACCTCCACCGACCTCCTCACCTGGACCCAGGTCAGCTCCTTCGGCTACGGCGACTGGGCCACGCCCGGCGTCTGGGAGTGCCCCGACTTCTTCCCGCTGCCGGTCGACGGCGACAAGGACAAGGTGAAGTGGGTCCTCACCCTGAGCACCGGTGCCGTACGCGCCACGAACGGCTCGGCCGCCCAGTACTTCACGGGTGAGTGGAACGGCACCGGTTTCACTCCCGACCAGAAGGCCGGCACGGTCCTGCGCGCCGACTCCGGCCGCGACTACTACGCCGCCATGTCCTTCTACGGTCTGCCCGACGACCGCCGCGTCTGGCTCGGCTGGATGAGCAACTGGGACTACCCGTTCAGCGCCCCGACCGGCGGCTGGAACGGCCGGCTGAGCACCCCCCGCGAACTGACCCTCACGGACACCGCCGACGGCGTACGCCTGGCGCAGCGCCCGGTCCCGGAGCTGGTCACGCTGCGCACGTCCACCACAACTCGCAAGGACCTCGCCGTCGGCCCCGACTCCGCGAACCCGCTCGCGGGCGTCACTGGCATCGCCTACGAGATCGAGGCCGAGATCACCCTCGGCACCGCCACGGAGATCGGCTTCCGGCTCCGGACCGACGACGACGAGCACACGACAGTCGGATTCGACGCCGAGGCGCAGGAACTGTTCGTGGACCGCTCGGCATCGGGTCTGAGCGACTTCACGCAGTACTTCGCGGGCCGCACTACCGTGCCGATGAAGACGACCGACGGCCGCGTGACCCTGCACGTGTACGTCGACTCGTCCTCGGTCGAGGCATTCGGCGCGGACGGCCGGGCCGCCGTGACCAGCCTGATCTTCCCCACGCCGGACGCCAGCGGCATGGCCTTCTACGCCAAGGGCGGCACCGCGCACATCGACTCGCTCAAGGTGCACAAGCTGGACAGCACCTTCCGCCTGGTGGATCGGGTGAAGCCGCTGGTGGCCGCCCCGACCGGCGGTGAATTCCGCTCGGACCTCGGCAAGTTGACGATCACCCCCGCCGGCCGCTGGTCGACGGACAGCGCGGGCCGCGCCGGAAGCTTCGACAAGGACTCCAACGCGATCTCGTCCCGCACGGCGGCGGACTTCGACCTCACCACCCTGGTCCGGCTCGGCGGCCCCGACCCGGACACAGGCGGCGCCCTCTCCCTCCTCTGGCGCGCCTCCTCCGACGGCACCGATGCCTACTGCCTCAACATCGACCCCGACCTACGCGTGATCCGCCTGGTCGCCAAGGCCAACGGCTTCTTCGACGACGGCGCCGCCCTCGCCCGCGTCCCGGCCCTGCTCCGCCGCGGCACGACCTACCCCGTCCGCATCCTCACCGAGGGCGACCGCATCCAGGTGTTCCTCAACGGTGAGCGGATCATCGACGTGACGGACACGACGTACACGAGCGGACACATCGGCCTCAACGTGTTCGGAGGGAGGGCGGCGTACCAGGACACCTACGCGAAGGAGCTGTGACCGCCGGAATCCCTCGCCAGGAGAGTTACTCCTCGTCCGGTTCATCACGCTCGGGCGGCTGGTCGTAGGCGCTCAGGAGCCCTTCGCATCGTGCGCGCCAGCGCAGCCGATCTCACTGCGAGGCCGCGCCGGAGCGCTCCGGTGTCTCGCTCACTCGTCCGACCCTCTCATGTCTCACGACAGCCCTTATGACGGGGGCTGTGAGGATGTGGGCCGGATCAGGTGAAAGACCTCTCGCGCGACGAAGCGTCTGAGGGACCGGACGATCCCGCGCCGCGTCTCGCCCTCGGCGATGCGACGCTCGTAGTACTGCCTGGTGCGGGGGTCGAAGCGCACCGGGTCTGCACCATGCGGTGCAGGGCGGCGTTGGCCTGCCGGTCGCCGCCGCGGTTGAGCCGGCGGTACTGCCGACTGCCCGAGGAACGCTCGACGGGGGCTGACCCCGCACAGCGCGGCGGAGGACGCCTCACTGCCAAGGCGTTCCGGGTCCGGGCCGATGCCCACCCCAGTGAGCAGCTGCGGGGCGTGGGCGTTCCGCGAGCCGGGCCAGGCGGCCTTCCAGGTCCTGGATCTGCTCGGTGAGCTGCCACCCGCCGTCATCTGATCGCGGGGCCTTCTGCGGCTGGGTGAGCTCCCGCCCGACCGGCCACGGCCCCGTATCCCGTCACCGCGGCAAACCGCTGGCGAACGCTCGACACCACCGGACTGAGGCCGTAACGGCGGCGGCACGTCCGGATACGAATCGCAATGCGAGGGAGCGGCGCACAGGAGCCAGGAGCAGGCTTGATAGCGGAGGTGGGTTGCCGTGGCGCACAACGAAGCGGCCGTCGAGGGTGCGGCAGTACTGGAAGCTCTGTTCCACCAGTCCCCCAGAGACTTGATGATCCTGGACACGAAGCTGCGGATCCTGCGGATCAACGGCGGCACGACGGCCGTGCACGCGCCTCCTGAACAGATGGTGGGCCGGCACCTCACCGACGTGTTCGACCTGTCCGCGCCCGGTGAGGTCGAGGCGATGCTGCACGACGTGCTGGAGAGCGGCACGCCCGCACGGGGACACCTGGTGGGGGTGCGTCCGAAGGGCGTGCCTGGGCCGGAGTACCAGTTCTCCGTCTCGGCGTCTCGTCTCGAGGACGCGCAAGGGAGGATCCTCGGGGTGCTGACGGAGGTACTCGACGTCACCGAAAACGAAAAGGTACGCGCCCGGCTGCGCGTCCTCGGCTCGGTGCGGGTGCGCGTGGGACAGACCCTCGACGTGGTGGTCACCTGCGAGGAACTGGTGCAGACGATGGTGCCGGACTTCGCCGACATCGCCGTGGTGGAGGTGGTGGACGCGGTCGTGCGTGGCGAGGAACCTCCGCCGAGTCCTCTCGCATCGGAGGTGCCGCTGCGCCGTGCCGCCTTCGGCCGCAGTGGCGGCGAGGAGCAGGTTCAGGCACATCCGGTGGGTGACGTGCGCGCTCTGCCGTTTCCGACGCCTTACGCGCAGACGCTCGCCGACCTCCAGCCCCGCCTCGTCGCTCTGGGCCCCGAAACGCCCTGGCTGGCCGCCGTCCCGCCGCGCGCCGCGGCGATCCGCGCCTCCGGTGCCCACAGCCTGATCACCACACCCCTGACCCTGCGGGGAACCGTGCTGGGACTCATGAGTCTGTACCGCACCGACCCGGGCGACGTGTACGACGAGGGCGACGTCACCCTCGCCGTCGCAGTGGCGGCTCACACCGCGCTGTGCATCGACAACGCACGCCGTTACACCCGCGAACACACCATCGCCCTGACCATCCAGCGCCACCTGCTGATTCCCCAGCCTGCGACGCGGACGACCATGGAAACCGCGCACCTGCACGTTCCCTCCGAGACGGGCGGAGGCGGCGGGTTCGACACCTTCGCGCTGTCCGGCGCCCGCACCGCACTGGTGGTCGGCGAAGTAGCCGGCCAGGGCATCCACGCGGCCACCACCCTGGGACAGATACGGACCGCCACGCACTCCCTGGCCGCGCTCGACCTGGAGCCCGACGAGCTCCTCGCCCGCCTCAACGACACCGCCGTCAACCTGGTCCAGGAACGCGCGGCTCTGCCCCCCGGCGACCCCATGCCGCTCGCGGGAAGCTGCGCGTACGCGGTCTACGACCCGCTCGCCGAGACCTGCACCATCGCCCTGGCCGGCCACCCCCCACCCGTGATCGCCCATCCCGACGGGAGCACCGAGGTCCCCCTCCTGCCGAGCGGACGTCCCCTGGGGAGTACCGAAGGACCCCCCTTCGCCGCCACGACTGTTCCCGTCACCGACGGCACTGTCCTCGCCTTCTACACCCCGTCCCTGCTGAACAGCTCCCGGTCCCCGGACGTCCTGCAACGGGTGCTGGCCCACGCTGACCGGCCACTGCAGGAGCTGTGTGATGACGTGCTCTACCGGCTACGCGACGACACCCGCCACGGCGACGTCATCCTCCTCCTCGCCCGCACCCGCCGATTCCCCGCCGACCAGGTCGCCTCATGGCATCTCGACCACCATCCCCAAGCTGTTGCCGCGGCGCGCACCCACGCCCAACACCAGCTCACCCATTGGGGAGTGGATGAGGAGACCGCCTACACCACCGAAATGATCGTCAGTGAACTGGTGACCAACGCCATCCGCTACGGCACCCCGCCTGTGCGCTTGCGGCTCATCAAGGACTGCACGCTCACCTGCGAAGTCCACGACAACAACGCTCTCGCACCGCGGCTTCGCCACGCGAAGACCATCGACGAAGGCGGGCGCGGCCTGTTCATCATCGCCCAACTCGCACAGAACTGGGGCGTCCGTTACTCCCACGATGGCAAGACCGTCTGGGCCGAGCAGCTCCCGCGCGCAACCCCGCCCCGTCCCCAACAGCGGTCACCGTGACACCGGGGTCGGCCGGGCCGTCGCCGGTCGGCCGAGCTCCAGCCGCTCGGCTGGTCTCGCCGAAGACGCCGACGCACGAACATGGACACCGCCCCGCCGCCGGCCAGGGCATTCGCCCGGACTCAGCGACGGGGCCGACGCCGCCGCCTCAGCCGGGGTACTCCGCCACGGCGTCGCCGAGGTCGCGTTCGACGTCACCCAGTGTCTGGAGGCCCCGGTTCGCGAGGTAGTCCAGGCGCTCCCGGCTTTCGGGCAGTGCGACCAGCCCGAGGAACATGGCCGAGTCGGAGCGGACGTTCGCCGGGTGCGGCAGCGTGAGGTCGTTGATCGCGCGCTTCGCGGCCTTGACCCCCGCGGGCGGGAAGCCGGCGATGCGCTTGGCCAGGCGCTCGACGAAGCCGTCCAGCTCGGCGTCGGGCAGGGCGCGGTTGATCCAGCCGTAGCGCTCTGCGAGATCGGCGCCGTAGCGCTCTGCGAGATCGGCGTCGAAGTCGTCGGCGCCGGTGATGGCTTCGATGGCGCGTGTTCTGCCAAGCCGCCGGGTCAGGTGCTGTATGCCGCCGGCGCCGGGCAGGGCGCCGGTGCCGGACTCGAACTGCCCGAAGACCGCGTTCTCGCGCGCGGCGAAGATCATGTCGCAGGCCAGGGCGAGTTCGTCGCCGCCGCCACGGGCCCTGCCGCGCACCTTGGCGATGGTGATCACCGGGACGTGCGCCAGCCTGTGCAGGAACATGCCGAGCGAGGCGTCACCAGGGCCGCCGGCCTTCGCAGCCTCCGCGGTGTACTGCGGGATCGCCGTGAGGTCCACGTGCGCCGAGAAGAATTCGGGTGAGGCGCTGTCGATGACGACGACCCGCACGTCACCGGGGTCGCTGTACAGCGTGTCGACGAGCGAGACCAGGTCACGGACGAGGTCGACACCGATGAGGTTGAGGGGGCCGACATCGAGGGTGGCGAACAGGACACCAGCGTCCTCCCGGGTCCGAATCGACGAGTAGGCGACGCTCATGATCTTTCCTTCGGGTGAGGGGGAGGAAGAGAGACGGGAACGGCCAGAGGTTCTGCTGGAACCGCTCCCGGGCCGTGCGGGGTGCGTCGCGAACCGCGCGTGGTCCGGCTCGAAGCGCCCGCCTTCCAACAGCCCGAGGCGCTTGGGCTGCGGCGCCCGCTGGTTGGCACTCAGCAGCAGATCCACGCCAATGGTGCCGTGCTGCGCGGCGACGAGCATCGGCAGAGGGGGCCGACCTGCCCGGTCCACTGTTCAGAGGGTCGCTACGTCCTCCAGCTTCCACCCTGGTGGAGCAGGTCGGTATGCGGGGGCGGACTCCGGGACCGCGGCGTAGAAGTAGAAGCGGCGCGTTGAAGCGGTGCGTTCGTGTGTCAGGCGAGGTGCTCACGGAACCAGGCGCAGGCGGCGCCGCAGGTTCGTAGGCGGCGAGCCCGAGGTCGGTCACGGTGACCGCGTCGCCCAGGGCGACCACCATGAGCAGCGGTGTGTGCGAGACCCGCGTGATCCAGATCCCGGGCTCGTACATGCGCGCGGCGCGGGTTGAACGGACTGTGACCTTGTTCTCCCACGCGCCGTCGGGCGTGGGCTGCGGTGAGAAGTCGATGGCCTGCCGTGACCGGTAGGAGGCGGCCACCGCCGGATCGCTGCTGACGATGGCCACGGTGTTGCGGAGCCTCGCCCCGGAACCTGGCCCGCTCGTCCTGCGCGAAGGACTCCTCGAGGCCCGCCACGGCCTCCGGTGCCAAGCGGCGCAGGCCCTGCTCGTACCCGCTGATGGTCGGCACCTGGGAGACCACAGCCCTGCCGATCACCCGCTGGCCGCAGAGCCGAGCGTCGCGGTGGACGAACTGGAGGACGACACGTGCTTGTTCGTCGACGGCGGCTGCGCGCGCTTCGTCCGCCAGGCGTACCAGCGGGCCGGCGCGCCCTTCCGTCCGACGCACCGGGTGAGCGAGCTGCCCACTCTGGTGACCATGGTGCGGGCGGGTGTGGGGGTGTCGGTCGTTCCGGCGCTGGTGCGGGCCATGCTGACGCTTGAAGCCGTCTTTGTCCCGCTGCGGCCCCAGCTCACCCGCGCCCTGGTCCTCACCGGCGCCCCTGCCCATCCCTGGCCCCCCCGCCGCCGTAGCTGTACTGCAGGCGTCTGCACCTGAGGGAATCTGAGGGACTCCGCTGCTCGGCTCCGGTCGCGTTAGGCGTCAGGTGAGCAGGTCTATTTTCTGCCCGATGTCATGCTGTTCTGCCTGCTGGTAGGCGATCCACGCCAACGCGAGGTCTTGCCAGGGAAGTCCTACAGGCGCGTAGACGGAGCGGGCCGTCGCACTGGTACGTCCCGGATGGTCACCGTGCAGAACCTCGCCGAGTGTGGCCTCGGCAGCCGAGGCCGGAAGGCCGGCAGCCGCCAGAGCGCCCATGGCCGCGGCGAGTTCCCGGTCGTCGACGACCAGGAGTGCAGATTCCAGCAAGTCGGCGGAGAGTTCCTGTTTGCCTGGTTCGTCGGCTCCCAGGCTCGTGACGTGCTGCCCCGGCCGCGTATCCGCCAGCCGGAGCAACGGCGAGCGTGACCAGGTGGCGACCAGCACGATGTCTGCTGCCGCGGCGACCTCCGTGGCAGACGTCAGGAGACGGCCGCCATGGCGTGCGGCGAAGGCGCCGGCGCGGTCCCCATCCCGGTCGTGAACCACAAGCTCGCGACGGCGTCGCAGGGTACTCAGGCCCCGCACCATGAGCTCGGCCTGCGCGCCTGCGCCGATCACTCCGAGCACCGAGCCTTCGGCAGGTGCGGGGCCGGCCAGCAGATGGGTTCCCAGGGCCGCGGCCAGTCCGGTGCGCCATGCGGTGACGGTGGCGGAATCCATCAGCGCGAGTAGCTCACCGTCGTGACCGCTGTGAAGGCAGATCACTCCGCGCAGGGCTGGTCTGGCTCCCGGGAATTTGGCGTTGGCCTTCACCGTGTACGCCTCGATGCCAGGCAGCACACCAGGGATCAAGGCCGTAGCCGTTCCGGGAAACGGAAGGTCGGTGCGTATCCGTTGGCCGACTACCGGGGAGTCGACGGCGGCGCGGAAGCCGTCGCGCAGCGCGGCGATGCAAGGCGCCGGCTCCAGCACGGTCTGCAGGTCGCTTCGGGTCAGCAGACGGGTCACTCGTTCATGATCTTTCCAGGTAGCGGGCGGACGGCCGACGGCGGCCAGGACGCCCTCCACGGCCACATCGCGGCGTTGCCGTCAATCATCATCGACGCTGCAGCACCAACCGAAGAGCCCCCGGCGTGAAGCCGTACCGACGCCTTCCGAGCACGGCAACGGTGATCGCGCAGACGACGAGAACAACGGCGACGGCCATCATGGCGTGGCTGAGTCCGGTGCTGAACGCCACCTTCGTGTGACTTGACGCATGGTGTCCGGCCGCGACCATGGTGCCCAGCGCGGCGACGCCGAGGGTGCTGCCGATCTGCCGGAACGCATTGTGAGTCGCGGATGCGGCCCCACTGTGGCGCGCAGCCACGCTGGAGACCGCCATGTTGCTCATCGGCGAACTCATCAGACCGGCACCGACACCAAAGAGGGCGAGGCTGCACACCACGCCAACGACCCCGCCTGCCGACAGCAGAGCCAGCAACAAGGATCCCGTCGCGGCCACGAGAAGCCCGGCGACGGTGAGTGATGTCGTGGTGAACCGGGCGGACAGCACCCCGCTGACCGGGCCGACCAACGCCATGACGATCGTCATCGGCAGGAACGTCAGCCCCGCTTCCAGCGTCGAGAAATTCCTGTACTGCTGCAAGTAGACGCTGCAGAAATAGAGGATTCCGAACAGTGCGAAGAAATAGGCCAGACCGGCTGTGTTCGCGCCGACGAAACCGCGGCTGCGCCATAGTTCCAGCGGCATGAGCGGCAAGCGGCCGCGGCCGATCGCAGCGCGCTGCGTGAGGACGAACGCGGCGGTGGCCGACGCCGCGAGAGCGAAGGCGCCGACGATGAAGGGCGAGTTCCAGCCCAGGGTCGCGGACTCGATAAGACCGAACACGAGCGCCGCCAGCGCCAGCACCGACAACGCCGCCCCCGCAAAGTCAGGCGTCGGCGCATGGGCGGGCCGGCCGTAGCGGGCGCGGGAGATGACGCGGAAGCCGAGCACGAGAGTGACCGCGCCGAGGACAGCACTCACCATGAAGCCGCCGCGCCAGCTGCCCACGTCGATGACCACGCCACCTACCACGGGACCGGCGGCGAGCCCGAGGCTGGCCATACCGGCCCAGATCCCGACCGCACGCGCCCGGCGCGTCTGGTCCGTGTATTCGGTCACCAGGATCGACAGGGTCTGGGGCGTCATCACCGCCACGCCGATGGCCTGGACCGTACGAGCGGCGAGCAGGACACCGAGGGTCGGCGCTGCGGCACAGGCTGCCGAGCCGGCGGTGAACACCGCAACCCCGCTCAGGAAGGTCATCCGCTTGCCGATCAGCTCACCGAGCGCGCCGCCGGCCAGGAGCAGCGCGGCGTTGCAGAGCGTGAAGAGGGCGGCAACCCATTGCAGACCGGTCTCGGAGACGTGAAGTGCCCCGCGAATGTTGGGCAGCATCACGTTGACCACTGTCGCGTTGAACATCGACAGCAGCAGGCCGAGACACATGGCAGTCAACAGAGCCGCCGAACCGGACGGCCGGTGTTCGTCGTTTCCCAGCCTCGGGACCTCCCCTGAACGGCCTCTGGACAGCAGACCATCACCTACGAGCTCCGTCATTGTTCACACCTCCAGTCCAGGCAGCCCCCGAACATCCCAGGCCGGTACTCGTCGGCCGCAGCAAAAGGCCGACCATTCATGGTTTCATAATGCAACCAGCATAGAGGTACCATACACGTGACATGCGTCGACAAGGCCCATACGCAGCCACGCTCAAGCCGCATGGTTTAATAATGAAACCAATGGCGGCCGGGAAGGAGGACGCAGATGCGCAAGACGGATCTCAGCGGGGCTTCCTGCCCCATCGCCCGCTCACTGAGTGACATCGGCGACTGGTGGTCACTGCTCATCGTCCGTGACGCCCTGTCCGGCATGACCCGGTTCAGCGAGTTCCAGCGCAGCCTCGGCTGTGCCAGGAACATCCTCAGCGCCCGCCTCGCCAAGCTCGTCGAACGCGATGTCCTCACCGTCGCTCCGGCATCCGACGGCAGCGCCTACACCGAATACCGGCTGACCGAGAAGGGGAAGACGCTGCGGGTACCCCTCGTCGCGCTGCGCCAGTGGGGCGAGGACCACCTGTTCGACGCGGCCGAAGAACGCCTCAGCCTCGTCGACAAGCGCGACGGCCTGCCCGTGGCCCGCCTCGAACTGCGCGCCCACGACGGCCGCACACTGAGCCCCGACGACGTCGAAACCCGCAACCGCAGCGACGCCCGTACATGACTTCCCCGACGAGACCGACGACGCCACACCACGTGAGCGGTTGCTGAGAGTCTTCGAGGCGCAGCGTCTCTCCTGCGAGGCTCCCAAGTCCTCGGACGGCTTGGTGAACATCGCCAACGACTTCCGCGACCCGTCGCACCCCGAGGCGCGGCAGGCACGCTTCCACCAGGACCAGCTGTACGGCTACGTGTGCCGCCAGGCCGAACGCGCCGCAGCACGTGAGCCGGAGGCACTCGCGGAGCAGCTCGTCATGCTGTACACCGGGGCGGCCGATCACGTCCTGCGCACCCGCCGCTACCCGGACTCCGTGGACAAAGCGGTCGACGTCCTGCTGGCCACGCACGGCATCCACTGAAGCAGACCCGCCTCCCCAGCGGCGGGTTGCCGGCCGCATCCGCATGAACACCCGATCACAGCCGGTCGACGCCGACAGGAGGGACAACCATGACCCGTTTGACCCATCAACTTGCCCTGCCCGCCTTCACCACCCGCAACCGCGTGTTCATGGCACCCCTGACCCGCATGCGCGCCGCCCAGCCCGGCGACATCCCCACCGACCTCATGCGCGAGTACTACACCCAGCGCGCCGGCGCGGGCCTGATCGTCACGGAAGGCACCCAGATCAGCCCCGAAGGCAAGGGCTACCACGCCACCCCGGGTATCTACTCCGATGACCAGGTCGCTGGCTGGCGCCGCATCACCGAAGCCGTCCACGAGGCTGGCGGCAGAATCGCCCTCCAGCTCTGGCATGTCGGCCGCATCACCCACCCCGCCGTCCACGGCGGCGAGCCGGGCGTCTCCGCCAGCGCCCTGCCGTTCAAGGGCACCACAAGGATCCAAGGCCCCGACGGCAACCTCATGTCCGTCGAGGCCCCCACCCCGCGCGCCCTGGCCGCCGACGAACTGCCCCGCGTCCTCGACGACTACCGCCGGGCGACCCTCAACGCCCGCGCCGCCGGCTTCGACATGGTCGAGATCCACGGCGCCAACGGATACCTTCTCCAGCAGTTCATGTCCACCAGCACCAACCACCGCGACGACCAGTACGGCGGCAGCCTCGTCAACCGCGCTCGTTTCCCCCTGGAGGTCGTCGACACCGTTGTGGACGCCTGGGATCCGGCCCACGTCGGCATGCGCATCTCCCCCATGATCAAGGTCGGTGGCCTCGACGACAGCGACGGCCTGGAAATGGGCCTGCACATCGCCGGTGAACTCAACCGGCGCGAACTGGGCTACCTCCACCTGTGCGAGCCCGACTGGGTCGGCGGCCCGGAACTCGACGACGACTTCCGCATCAAACTCCGCGAGGCGTTCGACGGCGTCATCATCGCCGCCGGCAACTACACCCCCGACAAGAGCACCCGCATCCTGCGCGCAGGCTGGGCCGACGCCATCGCATTCGGACGCCTCTTCATCGCCAACCCCGACCTGCCACACCGCCTCGCCGACGGCTCCCCACTCAACGAACTGCGGCCCGAGGTCATCTCCGGCGGCGACGCCACCGGATACACCGACTACCCCTCCCTGACCGGCTGACCGGAGCCCAAGGAAGTGGTCCCCGCGCAGGCGCGGATGTTCCACCTGAGTGCACTCCTGAGTCGTCCCGAACGCCGTGTTCCCGCACGGGTCTTCCAACGAAGATCGGCCGACTTCGCAGCGCAGGGCCAGCAAACAGTACAAGAGGCGAAGGACCGACCAGGGCTGACAGTTGTGGCACCGACAGATGGGCATGCGAGGCGCCCGCTACACCCTGGACGCCGGGTATCACGAGCGATCACAGGCGTGTCACCAACCCCGCGGACGCCCTCACGTCACAAGGTCCTGACCTACACTTACGCGCCCACCTCGGACCAACTGGACACCCCTGGACGGTTTCTACGACATGTGCCATGTGGTACCGCACACGCAGGCGCTTCCATAAGGCGTCGCCCTTCCAGCTGCCCTCAGCTCCTCCCGCGCTCACGAAGCCGCGGGACAGGAAAGATCCGGACCATATGCGGACCAACCGAGCCGCAAAGGCCCCCTCTTACACCATTACCGCAGCTCAGGGGCTCGCAAGCGCTGTACCACCAGCAGACCAAGAACCTGTCGGCAGTCTCCGAAGCAAGGCCCTTGGCGCGCGGACAAGGGAAACATGCTGATCAGGGTGCCTACCGCAGGCGTGGTGGTCGCGTGCGGTCGCACGCTGAGGATGTCAGGTCCTTCTCCGCCTCCTGGAGGCGATCGTCATGCGTACCAACGTCGGCCGCGGCCGTGTCTACCGTCGCTGTGGCTGCCGGGACACCCACCGTCACCAGATCGGTGCTTGCCGCCCTCATCTGCTCGCCGACAGCACCCACGGGACCTGGACCTTCGCCGTCGACGTCCCCACCCCGGACCACCCGCAGGTCGACGGTACGCCGGGGCGGTTTCGCCAGTCAGGATGTGGCCGAAGAAAGCTTGCGACGGTTTCTTGAGGGTGAGGTCGGCGGGTTCGACGCGGACCCGAACCAGACCGTCGCTGACTACCTGAACGCGTGGCTGACGGCGAAGGCGCTCGTACTGAAGCCGACGACGATGGCCCGCTACCGCGACTACGTCCGCAACGACCTCGTCCCGGCGTTCGGCACCCTCAAGCTCGACCAGCTCGCCCACCGGCACATCTCGGCCTTCGTCACCAGTCAGCTCGCCGCCTGCCGCGGCCGCACCACCCTCTACCGGTGCCTCGCCGCCCTCTCCAGCGCGCTCGGTGACGCCGTCCGCCGGCACCGCCTCCCGCGCAACCCGGTTTCTCCGGTACTCCTGCGCCGGCCGCCGTCGCCGGAGCGCCGGATCTGGACCGCAGAGGAGGCCGCCCGCTTCCTCACCCACTGTCACCGAGCCGATCCCGAGATGGCCGATCTGTTCGACGTCCTCAGCGGCACCGGCATGCGCAAGGGCGAGGCCCTCGGACTGCACTGGGACGACGTCCACCTCGACCAAGGCGTGCTCTACGTGCGCTGCACGCTCTCCGCCATAGACAACAACCATCTCGTCATCACCACGCCAAAGACCCGGTCGAGCAGAGGCTGGGTCGCCATCTCACCCCGCGTCGCCACCGCCCTCCGCCGCCAGGCACGATCAGCTCACCGAACCCGCGGACGGCGTCGGTGTTGAAGCTCAGGCCGGTCTCCTTGATGGCGTGGTTGACCTCCACCTGCCAGTCGGTCAGGTACGCGTGGCCGTCGCCGAGGGCGGTGTCGGTGTAGGCGAGGATCGTGTCGGTCACCGCGACGCCGTGCGGGCCGAACCCGGCTCGAACGGCTTTCGCGCCGGTGCCGGCCTTCGGGCGGGGCGGCAGCTCGTTGCCGTCGGCCAGAGCCTTCTGCCCGGCTGGGGTGAGGTTCCAGATCGGATGCTTGCCGTCCTTGCCGTTGGTCTCCGCCAGCCCGAGCTCCGCCAGTTTCTTCATCACCCTGCGCACGTACGACCGGCCGTTCGACTCCTCTTTCGTGATCACCTCAGCCATCTGCCGGGGACTCTTGGGCGGGTGTGTCCAGCAGGTGGGCGGTGTTGAGTTCGGTGAGGGCGAGTCGGATGAGGGTGGTGTCGGCTGTCGGGTGGGTGTGGGTGGCGGCCTCGGTGAGGTCGGTCAGGGTGCGGGTGCCGTCGGCGAGGTGGAAGACGGTGGCGCTCAGCGGGCTGAGGAGGTGTCCTTGTTCGGTGTGTTCGTCGTAGACGGCCAGGCGGCCGTCGGTGGTTTTCTTGGCGCGCAGTCCCTCACGGCGGGCCCGGGGGTTGTTCATCGGGGGGCTCCTCCGAGCGCGGGTACGTCGATTCCGGTGAAGGTGTGGGAGGCGAACTGGTCACGCAGGTCTTCCGCCACCAGCTCGATCTGGTTGGTCTGGGCGGCGATGACCGGGACGGTGCGGTAGAGGTCGGGCCGGTCCCAGCGGGCGAGGTACTGGTCGATGGCGGTGTGGCGGTGGATCCAGGCGGTCATGCCCTCGATGGTGTCGGGCAGTTCGTCGAGGAGGTGGGTGAAGGCGCTGCGGTGGTAGGCGATGGCGTGGGTGGTGGTGATGCCGGTGACGTTTTCGAGGTGGCGGCAGCCCTCGGTCTGAGGGAAGGTCCGGCCCCAGTCGGCCCCGCCGAGGTAGAGCAGTGACCAGGTTCGGCCGGTGAGTTCGGTCATGGCGCGGCGCAGTACCCAGGTGGTGCCGGGGAGGAAGAGGACGTCGTCTTCCAGGACGAGCAGGGAGTCGAGGTTGTCGGTGTGGGCCTGCTTGAGGGCCTGGCGGTGCGAGAGTGCGCAGCCGATGTGGTGGTTGGCCGGTGTGGCGACGGCGGGCAGGCGGTGGATGCGTTCGGGCCGCAGGCCCAGCGCGCTCAGGCGTCCTTGCATGGCCTTCCAGCGGTCGGGGCGTTCGTCGAGGTTGATGCAGGTGATGCCGTCGAAAGGGGTGAAGGGGTTGCGTTTTTCGGCCTCGTAGTCGGCGACGGCCTGGCGGACGGCTTTTTCCCCGATGAGGGTGGAGAAGTGGGCGATGGCCTCGTGGGGGCTTTGGCCGAGTTCGTCGTATCCGATGAGGTAGTTGAACAGGCTCTGGTACCAGGTCGAGGCGGCGGCCCTTTTCGTGCGGGGGACGTTGAAGCGGTGCATCCAGCGCAGGGCGGGCAGGCAGAGGGTGGTGTGGCCGGCGCGGCGGAACTTCTCGTGCAGGTGGCCTTCCTCGCCTCCGTGGCCGGCGAGGGCAGGGTTGAGTCCGGGCCATGCTTTGGTGCGGCAGGCGAACAGGCCCAGGCCCTGCATGCCGATCTCGAAGGGCGGCGCGCCGGGGTGGGTGCCGCGTGGGTCAGTGCCCCACACGCCGTACATCCCGCGGTGCCAGCGGGGCTCCCAGTGGGTGGAGACCGTGCGTTGGTCGGTGGACACCAGCGGTCCCTGGATCAGGTCGCCGCTGTCGGGGTGGGTGTCGATGTAGTCCAGCAGAGCGGCGAGTGCCCCCGGGGCCAGCTGGACGTGGGAGTCCACACACATAACCCAGTCCGAGGTGGCCTCGCGGAAGATCCGGTCGCGGGCGGCGGTGCCGGCTCGGCGGTCGTAGGGGACGTAGCGCAGCTGTGGGACTTCCTGCTCCAGCCGCTTGAGCGCCCAGGCGTGCGGGCCGGCGGGGTGGTTGTCGACCACCAGGATGCTGACCCGGTCCATCACCTCGGCGTGGTGGAGCAGCAGACTGGTGACGGTGAAGTACACGCCGTCGTAGTCGTCATACGTTGCCATCCCCACCGTGAGGGTGCGGGGCTCCTGGACGGGTCCCGGTTGGGGGCGTAACCGGAAGCGGTCACCGGTGGCGGCCACCAGCTCCCGCAAAGCCGCCAGACCCGCCTCGTCCGGCGCGCCGGGCCCCGCGCCGGGGGTTTCCTTCGGGGTCATGACTACCTCTCTCAGTCAGTGCCCGTTCGGCAGCCGGGCGGTTTTCCGCGGGGAGTGCCTCTGGGCCGGCGAAGGGATGCGACTGCGTTCCGGCACGGGTACGCCATACGGCTGCCGCGGCCGGTCGACCACTCGGTGGCCGACCGGTCCGCAACCCGATGGCGTGCCGATCAGTGCCACGCCGCGAATAGGCGGATCACTGGGAGCGCTCTGTCAGTTTCCGCAGGCGCTCGACCTCGGCGGTGAGCTCATCGACACGCCGGCTCAGAGCCTGGATACAGACCAGGGCCACGCCGTTGGCGTCGACGAGGTTGATGGTCGTGTCGTCGGGGTTGAAGCCAAAGGCGTCGTGCCAGTCCTGGGCCATCGGCCCGAGGTGGCGCACCTGGTCCGGCTCCCACAGGTACCGCCAGGTGCTGATCGGCAGCGCCTCCACCGTCTTGAGCACCTGGTAGCCGTTGACCGCGTCGCCCGGGGCCACCTCGGCGCCCTCGTCGGCGGTGTGCTCCAGGACAGCCGGGGCGGCTGTCCTGGACCGCCGGGACAGCCGCACTCACCGGCTCCAGTCGACCGGGACGACAGCGCACTTGAGCCGGCGGTCACTGGGCGGCGTGGTGCCGCAGTCCGTGCCGATCGTGATCGCCGCGTGCGCCGTGGCCGTGGTGTGGACGCCGTCACCGACCAGGACGGCGTCGTAGCCGCTCAGCAGTTCCTGGATGGTGCCGGGGCCGAAGTTCTCCGAAGAGACGATGCCGGCGATGCCGTTGTTGTTCGTGTACGCCTGGCCCAGCAGGCGGCCACCGGAGGTGTAGAACCGGACCAGCGCACCGACCAGCGGCCGCCCCGACACGACATCGGTGGCGCTCGCGGTGATGTTCTCCAACTGCAACGAGGTCAGGTTCAGCGTGCCCTGACTCGCGCTCAAGGCCGCGGGCGCCAGGCTGGGGCAGTCGTGGTCGCCGCAGATAGGCGGCTGCGCCATCGCGGGCGTGGCCGACGCGACGATGGTTCCCAGCGACAGCGTGCTCACTGCGACGGCCGCGAGTTGAGCGACCCTGTTGTTTGCGAGCTTCATGTTTCCCTTCCAGGGCAACTAGTGGCGGCATATTCGCGGGCGCCATCTCACCCGAACCGCCCACCACCCGAATCCGTCAAACAAGGCAAACCGGTGCACTGATCGCACCTTCCACTCCAATGAGTGAACGCCACACCCGCAGCTGCTTTCGACTCCCGACGATCCGTCGCACAACCGGGCATCCCTGGCAGTGGGCGCACCCCGCACCTCGCCGCATGTGAGTGCTGCCGCTTGTGACGGCACCGAGCCACTCGCCCCGGCCACCGGCCCAGACAACACGGTCTGTTTCGCGCTCCCCGGAGTTGGCATTCACACACCGTGACCCGCCCGGGATGCAGACGCAAGGTAGCCTCCCCCCGCTCGGCCCGCCCGCCGCGGCCACGAGCGCACTGAACCTCAGCTACGCCTCGGCCCGCGGAACCAACGCCTCCTCCCATGCCCCATGACTGTGCCCGCGCGCCCCGAACCACGCAGTACTGCTGCGAGGTTGTCGCGACTGTGCAGGATGTGGGGGTGGTCGGGGCCGAGGACGCGTTCGCGGGTGCTGAGGACGTGTTGGTGGTGGTCTGCTGCTTCTTGGTGGTGGCCGAGGTGGTCGAGCGCGAGGCCGAGGTTGCTGCGGCTGGTCAAGGTGCTGGGGTGGTCGGGGCCAAGGATGCGTTCGTAGGCGCTGAGGACGTGTTGGTGGTGGTCTGCTGCTTCTCGGTGCCGGCCGAGGTCATCGAGCGCGAGCGCGAGGTTGTTTCGGCTGTTCAGGGTGTGAGGGTGGACGGGTCCGAGGACGTGTTCGTAGCCGGAGAGAGCCCGTTGGTGAAGGTCTGCTGCTTCTTGGTGGTGGCCGAGGTAGCCGAGCGCGAGGCCGAGGTTGTTGCGGCTGTGCAGGGTGGGAATCTGATCCGGGCCGAGGACGCGTTCGCGGGCAGTGAGGATGTGTCGGTGGTGGTCTGCTGCCTCTTGGTGTCGGCCGAGGTGGTCCAGCGCGTTGGCCAGGTTGTTGCGGCTGAGCAGGGTGTCGGGGTGGTCGGCGCCGAGGACGCGTTCGCGGGTGGTGAGGATCTGCTGGTGGAGGTCGGCTGCTTCCTGGTGCCGGCCGAAGAGGTCGAGCGCATCGGCGAGGTGGTGGCGGCTGTTCAGGGCTTCGGGATGGTCGGGACCGAAGGAGCGGGCGGTTATCGAGTGCGCTGCCTGCTGCAGCTGTAGCGCACTGCCGTAGTCGCCCGCTTTCGTGAGGGACTGGCTGATGCGTTCGACGGCATCGGCGAGGTGGCGGTTGTGCTGGTTGGTGGTGTGCGTTGCGGCGCTGAGGAGGTGAGGGGCCAGGAGGCGGGCCGTGTCCCAGTCCGCGATCCTGGCACCCATCACCCCTTGAGTTGCCTGGATCAGGCGGCCGGTGAGGGCCTGCTGGTAGCGGTTCGGCTCGGTGGATTCGGTGGTGTGGGTGTGAGCGGTGATCTCGCGGACCAGGGGATGCAGGACGACCTGCCCGAGGACGGGTTGGCCGCCTTGACGTGTGGGCGTGTCGACGAGTCCGTACGTGTGCAGGCCGTTGAGTGCGGCCTCCACCTCAACCTCGCCGGTCTGTTGCCTGGTGGCCTCGGTGACCATTTCCGGGGTGAGGAGGGAGACGGGGATGGGGGCCGGTGCCGGAAGGGACAGCAGCCGCAGTGCCGGCCGTGCTAGTGGGTTTCCGTCGGTGGCAAGTTGGTCCAGTGACAGCTCCCAGGTGTGGCGGACCAGGGCCTGTCCGACGGCCGGGTCGCTCGCCCGAGGTTGCGAGGCGCCGAGCAGCGTGCCCAACTGTGTGTCGAGGGCGGTGGTATAGGCGGTGAAGGTGCGGTGGCGGCTGCCGGGTGCGGCCAGGTAGCGGCCGACGTCATGGAGGGCGAGCGGCAGGCCGCCCAGCCGGTCCGCGAGTCTCCGTGCTTCTTGGGCGGTTCCGGCGTGGGGGGCCGCGTCGCAGAGGACCTGGCCGCCGGCTGCGGGCTCCAGCGGGGCGACGTGGCGGAGGACGGCCTGGGTGCCCCACACCGCGGGGTCGGTGTTGCGGCTGGTGACCAGCAGCAGGCCCCTGCTGCTCGGCCGGATCCACCCGCGGTAGGACGCCATGTCCTCGCCGTCAGGACCAACGGCCTGCGGGGTGTCGACGTTGTCGAGGACCAGGAGCCACTTGGCGGTCTGCTCCAGCTGCTCCCACACCACATCGGGCAGCCCGGCCCGACCCGACCGGGCCTCCTCGAGCCGGGCTTCGGGAAGGCCGCAGGCCAGCGCGGTGCGGGTCATCTGCTCGGCTAGCTCCTCGGTGCTGCGCCAGCGGATCCAGAACACACCCCGGCCCTCCGCGCGGGCGACATCGGCCAGGGCAGAGGCCAATGTGGTCTTGCCGATCCCGCCCACCCCGCACACCACGGCGTACTTCCCCTGCGGACGGGCCAGCAGCCGCCTCAACACCTCGAGTTCGCCATCGCGGCCCCGGAGTGGCCCGGAACCGTTGGGTGCCCGCAGAGACGTCATGCCGCCGAGGACCCGCCTCAGCGGCACCAACCTCACCGGTCCACCACCCACCACGGAGTCGATGGCGTCCAGACGGCGGCTGACCAGCCCCAACACCAGCGCGGCCACGGCCAGCGCACCGAAGTTCGAAACGGCTGTGACCTGCTAGGACGGGTTGCACAGGCGATCGGAGGCAGTCAGAGGAAACGCTCTGATTCGACCCCGATTCGACCGGGGCCGATCAGAGCCGGTCAGAGACAATCGCCCTCTGTTCCCGGCTCTGAGCGGCCCAGGTCGGGCGGTGTGGATCACGGGTGGGCGACTCTGGCGAGCGCTCTGATTCGTCTCCGGTCGTGCCTTGATGGGGATGCCTGCCTCCACTCGGAACCAGAGATGCGAAGGCCACCAGGACCGCAATCCTGGGGACTCCGCTGGCGCCGATTGGAGGTCGGTCCGGACACCACCCGTGGTTTTGGCGGGCCTGGGCGGCGTCCACGTCCTTGCGAGACGACCCCACCGTGCCAGACAGCACCCACCAGCCACACCCTCCTCTCACACGCGGCCCACTGGTCCTCCCCCAGCTCCCCGCGGCCGCGGCCGACCTCGTCCTGCTCGGGGACCTCACCGGCCGCTACGCGACGGGCAGCTACAGCAGGCTGGCTCCGACGGCCGCGAGGACCGCCAGGGCGCGGCCGAGCACGGGCACCGGGTCACCGCGGCCATCGCCTGCCACGCGGCCCGCGCCGGCGGCACCGCCGACCAGCTGACGCGGCTGCTGCTGCACCCCGAGCACGAGGGCGGCCGTCACGCCCGGCACATCGCGCTGCGCTCCGGACAGGCACGCGCCCTGGACTACATCCGCCGGGTGTGGGCCAGCGCCTCGGCAGCGGTCGGCAGCACCAGGGTGCTGGAGTCGCGCCACCACGCGCACGAGGTTCTCGCCGCGCTGCGCGACCGCATGGAGACAGCGCCCTGGCGGGGGGAGCGCGGGCGGACCGCGCTGCGGGTGCTGCGGGCGCACCTGAACTTCGCCGAGATCGCGGGCCGGCCCCTGCACCACGCCAGCAAGCGGCAGACCGCCGAGGAGGCAGGCATCTCCCGCACGACCCTGCGGATCGGATCGTCTACGACACCGTCCTCAAACCGTGCGGATGGCTGCGCCGCCTGCGGGCCGGCCACGGCCGGGAGGGCTCCACCTGGTACCTCGACACCGGCAGCGCCCACCGTCCGGGCATCCCCGCTCCGCAGTCTCGTTTCCGAACCACTCAGTACCCCCCCGACCCGGCACCTGAGGAGTGGCCCACCCCTGAGACAGCCACGGCCGACAACGATTGCACCGTCATCGCCCGCCTGATGGGCCACGACGCCTTCGCCCACCACGGCCTCGGCAGCTCCGCCCTCGTGATTATCGGCGCGCTGCACATCCGGCCCACCCAGACGGTCGGTGAGCTTGT
This sequence comes from Streptomyces olivochromogenes, assembly GCF_001514115.1. GTDB lineage: Bacteria > Actinomycetota > Actinomycetes > Streptomycetales > Streptomycetaceae > Streptomyces > Streptomyces olivochromogenes. The sequence goes on along the minus strand of NZ_KQ948494.1, from coordinate 2,892 downwards.
CGGTACGGCATCGGTGTCCCGTGCCACCGTCTACCGGACGTTGCGACGCCTGGCCGGCCACGGTCTGGTGCACCACCGCGGAGAGACCTGGGCCCTGGCTCCCCGCACGCTGGAGGGCCTCGGTAACAGCCCTCTGGACGCTGTTACCGGCCCGGACGCACGGCCCGCACAGGGCTGGGACGAAGTCCGCCCGCCGACACGGCACGACGGGCGTCGCGGGCCGCCGCAGGGCCCAGCACGCGGCCGAACGCGCGGCGTACCGGGAGGCGCTGGACCGGCTCGCGGAACACCGCAGCCAGGCCGTGGTGCTCGTCCGCGACGGGGACCAGGTCCTGATCCCGGCACCACGCGCCGATGAGATCCCGGCCGCGTGGCACTCCCCCGACGGGTCCGTCCTCGACCCGGCCACCGGCCGCCCCGCCGCCGACTGGCGCCTCGCCACCGACGGCCGGTTGATCCTCATCACCCCCACTGACCAGCTCAGTTACGACGAGCTGGCAGCCGCCCATGCCCAAGCCCTCAGTGAATGGGAGTCCGCCGCATGAACCCACCATCACCACCTGACGGTGCCGAAAACGGAGCCGTCACCGCTCCGGCGCTCCGTGAGCAGTACGAGTCCGGGGCCACCGTCGCCGAACTCGTCACTGCGAGCGGGCTGTCGTACGGCACGGTCATCAACCGCCTGCGCGAGGCCGGGACCGTCATGCGCAGCTCATGGCAGACACGCCGGATGCGCGACGGGAAGGCCCGCCGCAACCTCGCCACCCGCCTGCGCCGCCTCTACGAGCAGCACGGCGCGACGTTCACCGAGCTGGCCCAGGCGGGTGCCGGGACGCGGCGCGCCGCGCGGCGGCTGCTGATCGAGGCCGGGGGCATGCCCCGCACCACGCAGCAGACACTCCGCATCCGCACCGCAGCGGATGCCACAGCGCGCCAGAAGCTCGCGGTATCCCTGCGCGGGCGGTACGAGTCGGGCGCTTCGGTGCCGGAGCTGGCCAAGGAGTGCAACTACTCGGTCGCGACCGTCTACCGGCTCCTGCACCAGGCAGGCACCCGGATGCGGCCTCAGCACCGGCACGGTCCCGCGCGCACGTCCAGGACACGGTCGTGGCCGGCCCAAGCCGGCCCCTCGCTGGTCTGGCCGCGCGTGCCGGTGATCTGCCGGCGCCGCCGCGGTGTCATCCCGGGTGCAGCCGCACGGCACGCGCCCCGCCCGGGCCGCTGCGCATGTGCGCCGCCACCGACCGCACCGGACAACACCCCTCTACTTTCTGGAGATCGAACACACGTGAACGAGTTCACCCGTCACAAGACCCTGGCCGCCGCGGCAGTCGACGCCTGGGACGCCTTCGTGATCGACGTCGCCATGCTCAAGGGCGGCACCGGCAAGACCACCTCCGCCTGGTTCATCGCCCTCTACTACGCCGTCGTCCTTGGACTGCCGACCCTGCTCCTGGACGCCGACGCGACCAGTCAGTCCGCCTACGACTGGTTCAAGGTCGCCAAGGCCGAGGGCTTCGAGATCCCGGACAACCTGGTGGTCGAGCGGTACCCGTTCGACGACATCGCCGAGTACATCCGCGCCAAGCGTGCCGAGTTCGGCGCCATCGTGGTCGACGCCGGCGGCGGCAGCGCGAAGCTGTTCCACGAGGCCGTCACCGAGGCGAACCGGCTGATCGTCCCGGTCGCCCCCACCAAGATCGAGCGCCGCAAGCTCGTCGCCACCTTCGACGAGGCCGAGCGCGCCGCCGCCCGCAACGAACGCGACGTCACCGCCCACGTGGTGCTGGTGAAGGCCGACGACCGCACCAGCCTGCCTCGCACCGCCAAGGACAGGCTGCTCCAGCCCGCCCAGGGCGAGGGCATCGGCCCGGACCACGACGAGCCGTTCCCGCTCGCCGAGACCGTCATCCACTCGTGGGTGCACTACATGGAGGCCTTCGGCGAGATCCCGACCGAACTGAGCGAGTATGCCGCGCTCATGAAGGAGCTCAACGCATGACCGACAACGACGAAAGGATGAAGCCCCCCACCCGCCGTCGCCCGGCCGGCGGTCGCGTCCTCGGCGGGGCTGCCAAGACCGCGAGCGCGCCTCCGCCGCCCGCCGAGCTCACCCGCGAGCAGATCGCGGCCGAACAGGCAGCCGAGCAGACCCCGAGCGCTGCCCTCGCCGAGACCGAAGCGCACCCCGCGGCCGCCGCCGCTCCTCACGAGCGGCTGACGCCGACGCGGACCAAGTCTTCTGCCACGCCTTCCACCTCCCCGGCGCCGCCCCCGCCGTCGGCCGGGTCGGTCGTCGACGACGCTCCGGCTTCTCACAAACAGTCAGCACAGGTCTACACCGAGTCCTCGCCTGCAGTTCAGCCCGTACCAGCCGTGGCCCGGCAGCAGACTCAGAAGGCCACGGACGGCGCTCCGCCGCCGGAAGCCGCGCCTCCCGTGGGTCCGGCGCAGGGTGCCGAGGTGGCCGTGCGCCAGGCAGTTGTGCCGACGGCAAACAACGTGGCGTTCCCGGTGAGGGCCGGAGCGCCCGGTCACCAGTACGAGCAGCACGCCGGCTCGGACGCGGCGCCCGGTGGCACAACGCCCTGGACTCAAGGGTCAGGGCGCCCTCAGGACATCCCGGAGGCTGCCGTGGTCCTCAACCAGCGCATCATCACGCGCGAGAGCCTCGACTCCTCGGTTCCCGCCGCGCTGAAGCTGAAGAAGCGGATCAAACGCTTCGCCCTGGACAACGAACTCGACCACCTGCCCCTCGGCGACATCATCTCGGTCGCCCTGGACGAATGGCTCACCACCCGCGGGTTCTGACCCGCCTACAGCACACACAGGGGTGGCCGCCACCGCGCAGCAGGTGCGGCCACCCCTCCCGCCGACTATTCCAATAGCCCA
>NZ_KQ948493.1 GCF_001514115.1 Streptomyces olivochromogenes | reverse complement strand
CGACCTCCCGCGGCGACATCACCGCCCACAGCCTCTGAACGAACTGAACCAGAACCAGCCAGGGGGAACACATGACGAAGAACAGCACTTCCTCGACCGGCTCGAAGTGGACCGGCATGGTGCCGGTCGACGATACGGCCCTGGCCGTCACCGACACCGGCGGTCCAGGTATCCCTGTGGTCTACCTCAACGGCCAGTTCGCCACTCAGGGGTACTGGAGGCGGGTCGTCGCCGAACTGGGCACAGGGTGGCGGCACATCACGTACGACGAGCGGGCCCGCGGCAGATCGAAGCGTTCGGTGGACTATTCCTTCGAGGCAGCCGTCCGGGATGTCGATGCCGTTCTCGCGGCCAGGGGCGTGGACCGGGCGCTGGTGGTGGGCTGGTCCTACGGGGCGGTCGTCGGGGCGCACTGGGCCGGCCGGAATCCGGAACGTGCCCTGGGCGCGGTCCTGGTCGACGGCGCGTTCCCGTACGACTGGCTCGACGAGGCCATGGAGCAGCGGATCCGGAAGCTGTTCCGGCGGATGGGCTGGTTCCTGCCGCTGCTGCGCCCGACGGGCCTGGCCCCGCGGATGACCGCCGAACAGCAGGCGAACAGCAACATCGAGCTCGGCAGGCTCTCCCGCGAGCGCGAGCTGGGCCCCGTGCTGGACGACATCACCGTCCCTGTACGGTACGTGGTCGCTTCGGGGACGTCCTTCGGAAGCCGCGGTGACGAGCAGGAACGGATACGCACCGGCCTCGATGCGGTGACCGCCGGCAACCCGAACATCCAGATCGGCGCGAAGGTCGCCGGCAACCACGGTGCGATCCTCAAGAAGGACTTCCCGTCCATCGCCGAGGCCGTACGCGAGGTCGCCGCCCTCGACCGCGCGGGGCGGACGCGGTGAAGCTGTAGCGGCCGAGCACGTTGAGGGGGCACGGAAGCGCGGGTAGAAGCGGCAGCGAACCTCCCATACACCTCGGTCTGTTCATCCGCGGTGCCGGTCCGGGCCCCTTGGGCGCGGACCGGCACACGCGTTTCGATCGATCCCGTCAGTGGCTGTGGCCGCCACCGTCGTGGCCGCTGTCGTGGTGGTGGCCGTCGGGGCCGACGATCGTCCACGGACGCATCAGGTCGTCGTCTTCGTGTTCGAGGAGGTGGCAGTGGTGGATGTACGTGGCCGGGAGCTCGGCGCCGCTGTTCGGAATCGACGCGATGTCATCCGTCGGCGGGACGAATTCCTCAATGATGATTCTGGTCACCATCTGCGCGGGGGCCTTGACCGTGTCCTTGTAGGACAGCGCTTCGTCAGGGTCCGGCGGAACCGGCGGGCCGGTGAAGTAGTTGGCCAACACCGGGTGTTCCTTCGGTTTGCGGCCACCGGAGATCCACTTTTCGTAATCCGTCTGGTAGCGGGCCGCGTCGATCGGCTGTCTGTTCAGCACCTGGAAGTTGACGAGGTGCACATGCATCGGGTGGGCGTCGTGGTTGGGATTGATGTACTCCCAGATCTCGGTCGAGCCCTCCTCGATGAAGTCCTGGGACGGCTCCATGTACGGCACCGCGTTGAACGTCATCGTCCTGTAGAGCTGGTGCTGGTACACGACCCATTCCCGCCGACGGGTCTGCGGTTTCGGCTCGATGGGTGCGACCGAGTGCAGCTTGAGCTTCTCGGGCGGTGTCGTCCTGTCCCCGCCTCCGGACAATTGCTTGGTGACCCGGAATTGCATGATGTCTGCGATTTCCGGTCCGCAGCCGGGGATGCCGGGGAAGTGGACCTGCGTTCCCGGGTAGTTCGTCAATGTGACCTTCGTGTGCGGGCGCACCCGACTGAAGTCGACGATCAGGTCGTACCGCTCGGCTGGACTGATCAGGAAGTCCAGCATGTGCAACGGGGCGCGGAAGCCGCCGTCGGTGCCGATCAGCCAGAACGGCAGTGGGGGCTCAAGAATTGCGTCTCTGGGGTCTACGTCGAACCTCAGCCGCCAGAAACGCTCGTTCGAAGCGTTGAGAATGCGCAGCCGGTAGCGTCGCGGTTCGACGTCAAGGTAAGGGTATGCCTTCCCGTTGACGACCGGGGTGTCCTCGCCTTCTCTGTCGGTCATCGTGTAGGCGAGCGAGCCGTCCTCGTGGAAGGTCCGGTCCTGCAGGATGAGGGGGACCTCGAATTCGCCTCGCGGCAGCCCGAGCCGCTCGTCGGCGGGGTCACGAATGAGGTAGAGACCGGCAAGGCCCGCATAGACGTTGAGAGCGCTCATCCCCATGGCGTGATCGTGATACCAGAGCATGCACGAATGGTCGTGGTTGGTGTAGCCGTAGATCGCTTCGTTGGGTTTGACCCGGCTCGGGTCCAGGGTGGTGTAGCCCTCGGCGTGGAAGCCCTTCGGGCTGTACGACTGCTCCGGCAGGCCGTCGGACTGTGGCGCTGTGTAACCGCCGTGCTGGTGTACGACGTTCCACACGTTGATGTCATCGGGGAACTGCGGGACGTACTTGTAGGGAGGCGGAGGGATCGGGGCGACGACGGGCGCCTTGTCGCGAATCATGTCGATCACCTTCTGGAACATGTGGGTGGTCGGCAGTTCGTTGCGCCACTTGACGACCGTCGGGTGGTCCATGGTCACGTCGAAGGTCGGCCCGAGATATCCCATGCCGATCGGCCTGTGAGGATCGTGCGGGTTCGTGGCCCAATAACCCCACACGGGTGACGGCTTGAGATCCCGGTGGAAGCGCCACGAGCTCTGCCGCATCGTGACCTCGTAGTAGTCGGCGCCCGGATAGACGGAAGGATCCGAGATGGCTGTCATCGGCCTGGGTAGCGGGTCGACGAACTTCTTCAGCGGAGGGGTGTTCGGCGTCCCCGCGGGGTCCTCACACCCTGCGGGTGGCTGAGCCGTCGCCGAATACGCCCGCGTTCCCAGAACACCCGGCGGAAACATGGCCGCAGCTCCCAGGCCACCGGCCATGAGGAATTTCCTTCGCTCAATCATCGTCCCCATCCTTCCGTCGCCTCACGTGACGCCCAAGGAATACAGGGGCTGATTCGGCACGTAACCGCAGCACGCCAGTCCGTTCTGATCAAGCCACTCATTGAGCCGATCTCGGCAGCAAATCGGAAGTCATCTTCAATACCTTGTTGTCGTGGTGGAAGCGGTGGGTGGTCGGGTCGGCGATGCGGGTGACGGGCAGGTGGCGCGTGGGGCTGGTCCGGGGCAGCGCGTCCAGCGCCTTGTGGGTGATCTCCCGCGGCTGAGCGGTGAGTTCGGCCAGGAGCGGCGAACCGCCGGGACGATCACCGAGTGGAAGCCGCTGACGAATCGAGGTCAACATCGTCCTAGCATCTGTCAGGTGAAGATCCATGGAATACTCAAAAAGGGCCTGAGACCCGCTGCGACCACCGCGTACTTGGCGGTGGCGATGCTGTTGGTGCCGGTGGGCACTGCTCAGGCGGCCCCCGGCGACAACCCCAACAAGCTGACCACGATCACCTCGTCCTCGGAGCTGTCGAAGCTCCAACTGGTCGAGCACCGGGTCCCGACGGCCTCTCTCGACAACCTGGCGAGCGAGATGGGCACCTCCCGCGGGGTCGACGAGGTCCTCGCCAGTGCCAACCACCCGATGCGCAACGCGGCGAACTGCAAAAGCACCGAGACCGCTGCCCTGCCGGTGAAACCGACCGCTGAGTCCGCCTACTGCTGGGACACCGGTGACGCGGTGACACAGGACTGGCTGCCGCAGTCGGTAACGTCCTCCGGAGACGCGGACAACGACGGAGTGTGGGGCACCAACAAGGTCATCCTGTCCGGGTGGGGTCAGAACGGCACCACCACCACCGACCACATGGGCCGTATCGCCTTCATCGACGCCAACGACCCGAGCAACTTCAAGTACCGCTGGGTGCTGCCGGTCATCCCGCTCAACGGCGGCACCGACTACCGCGCGCTCAAGTCCCACATGGGCGGTATGGTCTGGTACCAGGACAAGCTGATCGTCACGTCGTGGGAGAAGGACTCCGACAACAACGTGATGTACATCTTCGACATGAAGCGCATCCTCCAGGCGACCGTCAACAGCTCCGCGGTCGGCAAGGTGAGTGGCGGATGGTCGGCGGACGGCTACCAGTACGTGATGCCGGCCATCGGCTCCTACAGTCTCGCCGGAGGAGCCTGTAGTGCGACCAACGACGACTCCCGGCCGTGCTTCGGCTCCATCTCGCTGGACCGCAGCAGCGTGCCGGACAGCCTGGTCGCCACCGAGTGGTTCTCCTCCGGCGGCACGGAGCCGGCCCGCATCTGGCGGTACGACTTCAGCTCCGAGCCCGGCTACCTCGCCACGGACAGCAGCAGCCACGTGAACGCCTCGGCGGCGTACGAGACGAACGCCGTCGGGCTGCAGGGCGTGCTGTCGCACAGCGCCACCAGCGGTGGCACTCCGAACTTCTACGTCGACGACGCGCGCGGCGGTGTCGACCAGCACGGCATCCTGTGGCGGCAGAACACCAGCGGAGCCACGGCGGCCGCCAACTGCGGGCAGGACATCATGTACGCCTGCTGGGGCCAGCACACCGAGAGCATGTCCTACTGGTGGAGTACGGGCCGGGTGTGGACGCTCACCGAATGGGCGGCCGACAGCACGGGGCACTGGACAGGAACCGACACCGCGATTCCGCAACGGGTGCTGTTCTCCGTGCCGTTGTCCTCGATAGACAGCTCACTCAGCTGACCGAAGTGTGCCCCGGGGCAGAGATTCCCGGGGCACACCTCTCCTCACGTGTCACCGTGCGGTTCGCCGAGTTCATCGAGACGGGCCCGGACCCGCTCGGCGTCGGGGTGGGCCAGTTCGGTGAAAAGGGTGAGGGCGCTGTGCCAGGCGGCGCGGGCGGCCGCGTGGTCGCCTGTCGCACGGTGCGTGTCACCGATACGCACGAGGGTTCCGGCCTCCTCGGCCGGCACGCCCAACTCCCGGAAGATGGTGAGGGCGTTGCGGTAACTGGTGAGGGCCTGCGGGTGGTCGCCGAGGTTGTGGTGGGCGTAGGCGATGCTGTCCCAGGTGGCGGCCTGGCCGATGTGGTCTCCGAGATCCCGCTGAATGGTCAAGGCCTCAAGGCAGTGGCTGAGGGCCTGTTGGTGATCCCCGAGCGTCGCGTGGTCCCAGCCGACCGCGTTGAGAGCGGTTGCCTGCGCGGCGTGCCGGCCAGTGGCCCGGAAGAGGTCCAGGGCCAGTCGGTCGTGCCGGAGGGCACCGGGCAGGTCACCGTGCTGCTCGGCCTCCCAGCCGAGGCTCAGGTGGACGTAGGCGCGTCCGACGTCGTCTCCGAGTGCGGTGAAGAGTTCCAGGACACGGTCGAGGTGGGCACCGGCTTCGTCGCGCAGGCCCAGCCGGCCCGCCACCCGGGCCAGTCCGAGCAGGCCGTGAGCTTCCACGACGGGGTCGGAAAGCCGCAGCGCGGCGTCGAGCGCGGTCCGTTGGGCGGCCGCCCAATCGTGCCAGTGCCCCTGCCGGTCGAAGAACCGCTCCAGTGACGAGACGAGCAGGCAGACAAGGCGGTCCGAACCGGAGCTCGTGGCCGTGTCGATGACGGCGAGCAGCACCGCGTACTCGGCCGCGAGCCAGGCCAGAGCCGACTCGTCGTCGGCGAGTGGTTCGGGGAGGGTCCCCTCGGGGAGAGGCGGGAGCGGCATCGTGTCCACGTACGGTGCGATCAGCCGACCGGCGGCGTGCGCCGTGTACAGATAGTGCTCGAACAGCTGGTTCACGGCTGCTCGGCACTCGGCCTCGCTGTGCTGGGTGTGCGCCAGTTCGGCGGCGTAGGCGCGGAGCAGGTCGTGGAAGGCGTACCGGCCGGGGGCGTGCTCGTTGATGAGGTGCACGCGGGAGAGCTCGGTCAGCAGCAGCCGCGCCTCCCGTACCGCGAGCCCGGCCAGGGCGGCCGCGGCCGACGCGGTGAAATCAGGTCCGGGATGCAGTCCGAGCAGTCGGAAGAGGCGGGCGGCGGCGGGCGAGAGGGCGCGGGAGGACCAGGAGAAGACCGCAGCGACATCGGCCGACGTGTCGGCCTCGATGAAGGCGTCGAGACTGCCATGGGCCTCGCGCAGCTCGGCGGCGACGGCCGACAGCGAGAAGTGCGGGTGGGTGGCGGCGCGGGCGGCGACGCAGGCCAGGGCCAGCGGCAGCCCGGCGCACAGTGCGGTGATCTCCGCCGCCGCCTCCCGCTCGGCGGAGACCCGCTCGGCCCCCAGGCGGCGGACGAGGAGTTCCCTTCCCTCGTCGGCGCCGAGCGGACGCAGTGTGAGGGAGTGGGCTCCATGGGCGGCCACCAGACCGGAGAGCTGGTTGCGGCTGGTGACGATCGTGAGGCAGCCGGGCGTGCCGGGCAGCAGCGGCCGTACGTGATCGGAATCCCGCGCGTTGTCGAGCACGACCAGGAACCGGCGTCCGGCCAGCAGGCTGCGGTAGAGCGCGGCCTGGGCGTCCAGACCGTGCGGGACGCGGTCGGGCGGTACCCCCAGCGTGTCCAGGAAACCGCGGACCGCTTCGTCGGGACGCAGGACGGCCCCCGATGGGTCGAAGCCCCGCAGATTGACGTAGAGCTGCCCGTCGGGATAGCGGTCCGCGACCCGATGGGCCCAGTGCACGGCGAGCGTGGTCTTGCCGATTCCGGCCATTCCGCCGATGGCACTGATCACCACTGTTTCGGCGGACCGCCCCTCGCTCGACAGCGGTGCGAGGACCTCGGCCAGTTCGGCCCGCCGACCGGTGAACGTCGGTAGATCGAGCGGCAGTTGCGCGGGGACGGGAAGCGAGGCCGCTCGCGGACCGACGAGGTTCGAGGCCGCTGGATCGTCGGCGGTGCGTGCCTCGGAGGCTGCGGCTGTGGGCCCGGCCCCCGTGGATGGCGCGTCGCACAACACCGCCTGGTGGGCGTCCCGCAGCTCCGGTCCAGGATCGATGCCCAACTCGTCGGCGAGACGGCTCGACACGGTGAGGTATGCGCTGAGCGCCTCGGGCCGCCGACCGGTGGCCGAAAGCGCGAGAATCAGCCTGGCCATCAGAGGCTCGTCCAGCGGGCTGTCGGCAGCGGCTTCCCGGAGCCGGGGGAGGACCACACCCGGCACGTCCGCGCGCAGCGCGACATCGGCGGCCTCCTTCAGGGTCGCGAGGCGCTCGTCCTCCAGTGAGACGAACGCCGTGTGTGCGCGCGCCTCCACGGGGATCCCGTGGGCCGTCGGCCCCTGCCACAGGGACAAGGCCTCGCTGAGAAGTTTCACGGCCCGTGCGGGTGCTCCGTCCGAGGCGGCCCGCCGGGCCTCGACCCGCAGCGCACGGAAGCGCAACAGGTCCAGAGAGTCACTGTCGGCCACGAGTCGGTATCCGCCCGTGTCCCGGAGCAGCCAGTGGCCCGTCGCCCGGGTGGGAAGGCCGGGCTCCAACAGACGGCGCAGTGCCCCGACATGCCGGTGGACCACATTGACCGCGGTGTCCGGCGGACGCCCGCCCCACAGGACGTCGACGATCTCGCTCACGGAGACCGGCTGACCCGCCCGTACCAACAGCAGTGCCAGCAGCGCCCTTTCCTGCGGACGGCCGAGGCACAGCTCCGTCCCCGCCCGCCAGACCCGAACCGGTCCAAGTACCGCGAACCGCACCGGATCCGGCGCCACCTCATGCCCCCTCTGGTCTTCCACCCCCGGCGCTCACCCTACGTCACGCCGCTGGGACGCCCATCTGAAGGACTACCGGCATACGGCAGTGTCCTGGAGGCCTCCGGCATCAGCTGAATCCCGCACCGTGCGTGCCGTCACTCCTTCGTCGGCTACCGGCAGCCGGCATCCGTGCAGTCCCAGCGGCACTCGCACCGGGATCCGTACGCGCGCCACCGGGCCCGACTCCTGGTGCGGAACTCCTCTCGGGCGAATTCGACGCGTCGCGCCGGTACGACCCCCAGGGCGCCGCGGGCTCGTGGCATGGTCCCGGCGGCCGGATCGGTCACGACTCGTGCCGGACCGCTGCCGCCCTCCCTGTCGGCCGCTCGGCCCGAGCGCGACCTTTCGGAGTCACCGAGTGCCAATCGGGGCCACTTTCCGTAGTCGAGCGTCACCGTCGGGTCCGGTCCGTCCGACTCACTGGTCCCGTCCGACGAGTCGTACGCGTTGAGTGCCGAACACATACTGGGGCACTTCCGCAGCGGATGCGGCGGGGTTGGGGCGGTCGCAGCATGAGAAGCAGAGGTCCTCGCCTCAGCGCCCGGCCGGGGGTTTCCTCGCGCTCTCGGTTTCGACATGGAGGCGCCATCCGCGGAGGTGTCCGATGGCTCAACCCGATGCGAATCGAGGACTCGGAGCGACGGGGAGCGGTGAGTCTCCGCCGTCCGCGATGCCGCCGTCCAGAATGACGCCGTCCGGCATGTCGGCGGGCGATGCGCAGGCCGATGTGCCCAGCGGCGAAGACCTGCGTACCAACAGTGTCTTCCTCGGTTTCGCCCCCTGGATCATCTTTGACGTGGTGGCGAGCCCCAGTACGTGGAAGTACGCCGCACTGGCAGCGCTCATCGCGGCCCTGGTGTTCAATGTGCCCGACCTGCGGCGCGGGAGCTTCAAGATTCTGGAGGCGGCGAGTCTGGTGTTCTTCGCCGTCATCTTCGTACTCGGGCTCGCGGTGGACCGCCAGGACCTGATGTGGCTGGAAACCTACGCGCAGACGCTGGCCAACGGGGTGATCGCCGTCGTGGCACTCGGCTCCCTCGCCTTCACACCGTTCACCGAGCAGTACGCACGCGAGTCGGTGCCCCGCCAGTACTGGGACACACCGTTGTTCCGGCGCACCAACAGGATCCTGACGGCGATGTGGGGCGGGGTGTTCCTGGTCACGGCCCTGCTGGGGCTGCTCGCACTGCGGGTGAAGTCGGGGTCGGACTGGCTCAACTGGGTCATCCCGATCGCCTTGCTGGTCGCGGCGATCCGCTTCACGAAGTGGTACCCGGCACATGTCAGGGCGCAGGCGCGGGGCTGACCCGGCGGCGGAGGCCACGCACCGCGGTTCGTCCGCGTCAATCGTGATGTCGCACCGTGTTCGGTTCCTCCGGTAGCGGGGGAGAGGTAAAGCAATCGTATGGTCTAGTCCAAAAGTTATCTGGTCTAGGCCAATCCATTGGCATGGACGCAACACCTGCAGGAAGCTGGGGCGACTCTTCCCCACCTCCTGGAGGCACGCAGTGAGACGTCTTCGCGCATGTCTGGGCGCGGCGGCCGCCGTTGGACTCGCCGCAGCGGGTACGACCGCACTGGTCGCGGGCAGCGCTTCCGGCGCGACCTCCGCACTCAGCAACCGCTGGTACGCCGCGGCTCCCTACCTGATGCCGCTCGACAACGACCCGCCGGACCCGGCCGCCATCATGGACGCCACCGGCCTCAAGGCGTTCCAGCTCGCCTTCGTCCTCGCCCCCAACGGCGGTGGCTGCAGCCCCACATGGGGCGGTACGGCCGCGGTCTCCTCGGACACCGCCGTGCAGTCGGTCGTGAACACCATCCGTGCCAAGGGCGGCGACGTCTCCGTCTCCATCGGCGGTTACGGCGGCACCAAGCTCGGCCAGGTGTGCTCGGACGCGGCTGCCACGGCGGCGGCGTACCAGCAGGTCATCACCAAGTACGGTCTGCACGCCATCGACTTCGACCTCGAAGAGCCGGAGTACGAGAACACGGCGGCCATCAAGAACGAGATCGGCGCCGCGAAGATCCTCCAGCAGAACAACCCCGGACTCTACGTCTCCGTCACCACCGCCGGCACCGCTGACGGCACCGGCTGGTTCGGCAAGCAGATGCTGCTGGAGGCGAAGTCGCAGGGCTTCACCCCGAACAACTTCTCCATCATGCCGTTCGACGGCGGCTTCAACGGCGCGGCGTCGCAGACCGGCGCGCTGACCAACTTCAACCAGATCCTGCAGTCCACCTTCGGATGGGACCAGGCGACCGCCTACGCCCACGAGGGCTTCTCCGGGATGAACGGGCGCAGCGACACCGGCGAGTTCTTCACGCAGACCGACTTCCAGACCGTGTTGGACTACGCCACCAGCCACAACATGGACCGCTTCACGTTCTGGTCCCTCAACCGCGACCGTCAGTGCACCCCCGCCGACAACGGCGGCCGGACCTCGGGCACCTGCTCCAGCGTGGCGCAGAACTCCTGGGACTTCGCCAAGTACTCGGTGAAGTTCGCCGGGGCCACGCCGCCCTCCTCGACTCCCACCCCGACGCCGACGCCCACGCCCACGCCCCCGAGTACCGGGTGCAAGCCGGCCTGGAGCTCGACCGCGGTCTACACCGTCGGCAACGAGGTGTCGTACAACAACCACAACTGGAAGGCCAAGTGGTGGACTCAGAACGAGACCCCCGTCGCCTCCGACTGGGGCGTCTGGCAGGACGAGGGTGCCTGCTGACGACCTGACCGCCTGACCGCCTGACGACCTGACCGCCCGAGATGTGCCGGACCGGTGGGCGGGGCCCGTGAGGTGCCCCGCCCACCGGCCGCCGCGCGGCCCGGAACCCAGTGCGTGGTGTGTGCCCAAGCGCCGATCAGGGCCGCCACCACGTGCGCCGGCCCTTCAGAGGGTCGAAAATGGGCACAGGCCCGGTCGTCGAGGACACGCGGTGCCTGCCGAGAGGAACGTCGTCATGCGCGGACAGCCGCCATTGCCGTCAGGGGCCGTTCGCGGTGCACGTACCGGCGCGGGCGGCGAGCACGCATGACGTCGGGGCCGGGCGGTGCCGCGATCCTACGACGGTCGATTCAGGTCACCTGCTCGGCGAGCGTCGGCTTCTACGCGTTCCTCTACGGCCTTCAGCAACCCGTGGCGGCGCTGTACGCACTGTTCACACCGATCTCGCTCGGCCTGCTGTCCACCATTCCCGGGACCGGCCGGCAGCAGGCATGGATCACCTTGCGTACCCTGCCGTTCGGAGTGGCTTTCGTCGCGCTGGGCACGGCACTCGCGGTGAGCACGGCGGCCGCCGTGGCCGGCATGCTGATCGTCGGATTCTTTTTGAGTTTCACCGTGGTCGCCGGGCCTCGTACGGCGGGTCCCGCCCCCGGTCTCCAACTCCTCTACATCCTGGCCTGCTTCCCGCCGTACGCCCCTCAGACGCTGGGCGCCCGGCTGACGGGCGTGGCCGTGGGCGTCGTACTCCTCGGCCTGTGCCAGATGTTCGTGCTGCCCGGTCCACCTGCCACGCGCTACCGGATCGTGCTTGCCGACGCGTTGGAGACGGCCGCCGCGGCAGCGGTCGATCCGGCCCGCGTCTCCGTAGCGAGGCTGCGTTATCTCAGCGAGGGGATGCGGCTGTCGCAGGTTTCCCCAGGCGAGCGCCCGACCGGTCCAGGGCGCCGGGACCGGGCCCTGGCACAGGCGGGAGCCGCGGTCCGCCGGGTCCTGGACCAGCTGGCGTCGCGGAGCACGACGTCCGTGCCTGCTGGCGCGGCACCGCGCACGGATCCATCGGCCGCCGCGCTTCGCGAACGCGTCGCGCGGACGTGCGAGGAGACGGGTGCGGCCCTGCGCGTCGGTGAGCGTCCACCGACGGCCGACGCGCTCGACAGGGCGATCCGGCAGTTCCAGGCGGAACGGATCCGCCGTGCGGCCGACCCGGGGGAACCGGGCGCGGACACCGACGTCCTGCGGCGACAGGCGGCGGAGCTGACACTGGCCGAGTCGACGTGGATCGCGGTGACAGCCGTGGGTGTCTCTGCCGTCGGCCGCAGAACCTCACCTCTCCGGCCCCGCGAACTCTTCTGGTACGCCGACCTGCCCACGACGCAGCTGTGGGCGCGTCGCATCGTGGGCAACGCGACGCATCGCTCGGTGTGGTTCCAGAACGCGGTACGGGTCGCGTGCGGCCTCGCCATCGCCCGTCTTGTCGCGGGCACGCTCGACCTCGCGCACGGATTCTGGGTCCTCCTCGCGGTCCTCACGCTGGGGCGTACCACCGTCGGCGCCACCTGGCGGGCCGTGCGCCAGGCCATGGTCGGCAACCTGGTGGGGGCTGTCGCGGCAGGTGTGCTGCTCATCGCCCTCGGCCGGCACCTGGACGCCTATGCCGTCCTGCTCGTGCCGGGCATGCTCATCGCCTTCGCTCTGGGCCCGCGGCTCGGAGTCGCCTACGCTCAGGGGCTGTTCACGCTGGTGGTCTCCCTCGCCTTCGCCCAGATCACCCCGACCAGCTGGCGACTGTCGGAAGCCCGCATCGTCGATGTCGTCACCGGCAGTGTCATCGGCCTTCTGTGTGGGCTGCTCGCCTGGCCGGCGGGGGCACGGAAAGAGGTTCACCGCACCATGGCGACCCTGTTGCGCTCGTGCGGGACGCTGGTACCCGCCACGGTCGAGGCGCTGCTGGCCCCGTCGGCGGCCGCTCCGTCTCCGCCCGCGACGTCGCCGACCCTGCGGCACCTGCGTCTGGCGGAGGCCGCCTATGCGCAGTTCCGCAGCGAGCCACCCACCGCCTGGGAGGGCGCCCAGGCCGATTGGCACGGGGTGCTCATCGTGGCGTACCACACGGTGCTCGGTGCCCAGCGGCTTCCTTGCTTCGAAGCGCCCCTGCCCGATGTGGCGGCGGACGCGCGCGCGTGGGTCCGCGGGACGGCCGCCGAGCTGACGACGGACGCCGACCGCATCGCCACGTACTTCACCACCGACGAACGTCCCGCACCCGGCCGGAGTCCCCCTGGCCCCACGCTGCCGGAGCACCACCCGGCCCTGCCCACACTCATCGATCTCGAAGTGTGGCTGACCGAGATCGACCACCAGCTCGCCCGCATCGAGGACTCGGTCAGCCCCAAGACCTGAGAGCCCGACGGGCCCAGGAGGGTCACCCCTCGCGCTGCCTGAACGACCCGATCCATCCCGGCGCGCGGCGCAGAAGGCGCCGGTCGCATAGGATTCGAGTATCTGGTCCGTTATGCGGCTATTTGGGGAGTCGCGTCATGGAGGGCATCGCTGACATGGGGGGCACCTCGGGATGGGGCCCCGCGCGTCCGCCCAGGGCCGACGAACCGGTCTTCGCGGAGCCCTGGCAGGGCCGGGCCGCCGCGCTGACGATCCTGGCCACCAGGGTGTCCGGTCGGAATGTGGACGCATTCCGGCACGCGCAGGAACGCCTGGACCGAGCCGCCTACCTCGATGAGGGCTACTTCGGCCGCTGGCTCAACGCCGCCGAACTGATGCTCACCGAGGGCGCCGTCCTCGCCCCGGGCGAGATCGACGCCCGGGCCCGCGCCCTGCGCGGCGAACACGTCGAGAATCCCCCCGTCTCCGTCTCCGTCCCCGAATCCGCTCGACCCGACGCCGGCCCGCCCACCTCTGCGATCGCCGCCTGGCGGTCCGCTCCCGGTTCGCTGCGCACCATCGACGCCGCCCCCGCCTTCGCCGTCGGCCAACGGGTCCGCGCCCAGAACATCTCGCCGCCCGGGCACACCCGCCTGCCCGGGTACGTCCGGGGACATGCCGGCGTCGTCGAGGTCGTCCAGCCCGCTGCCGTCTTCCCCGACACCCATGCGCACTTTCTGGGCGAGAACCCCCAACACGTCTACTCCGTACGGTTCGACTCGCACGAACTGTGGGGCGAGGGCGCCGACTCCTTCGCCGTCACTGTGGACCTGTTCGAGAACTACCTGGAGACCACCTCATGACGACCTCCAGCGAATCCGGCGAGGCCCCTTCCGCGGCCCTGCGCACCGAGGCACTCGAACAGCTGCTCACCGAACGCGGTCTGATCGACTCCGAGATCGTTGATGCGTTCATCACCAACTACGAGACCAACGTGGGTCCGCTCAACGGCGCCAAGGTGGTCGCCAAGGCCTGGACCGACCCCGAGTACCGCCGACGGCTCCTGGCGGACGGCACCTCCGCCATCAAGGAACTCGGCTTCGGCGGCCCCCAGGGCGAGCACATCGTCGTCGTCGAGAACACTCCCACGACCCACAACGTCGTCGTCTGCACCCTGTGCTCCTGCTACCCCTGGCCCGTGCTCGGCCTTCCGCCGGGCTGGTACAAGGATCCCGTCTACCGTGCACGCGTGGTCAAGGAACCCCGTACCGTCCTCTCCGAGATGGGCCTCGACCTCGGCGACGACGTCCACATCACCGTGCGGGACTCCACGAGCGAGGTTCGCTGGCTCGTCCTGCCCGAGCGGCCCGCCGGCACCGAGCACCTGACCGAGGAGGAGCTCGTCCCGCTCGTCACCCGGGATGCCATGGTCGGCGTGGCGAAGGCGGCAGCCGCGTGACGGCCCCCCTCGATGTCGACGGGACCGCGGCTCCACCCCGCGCCAACGGGGAACTCGTTTTCTCCGCACCCTGGGAGAGCCGCGCCTTCGGCATGGCTGTCACCCTCTACGAGGCAGGCGCCTTCACCTGGCCCCAGTTCCAGGCCGCACTCATCGCCCGCATCGCCGCGTGGGAGAACGCACCCGACCAGAACCGGCCGTGGAGCTACTACCACCATTGGCTCGCCGCGCTGGAAGACGTACTGGACGAGCAGGGAACCATCTCCTGCGACGAAGTCGCCACTCGTGCACTCACCCTGGCCCAACGCCCGGCCGGGCACGACCACCACCACTGACCCGAACGTTCCCGCACCACCACGGCGCACACGACGGCGCCCTCGATCGAGCTCCCCTCGGTTGTGAGCCACCTCTGATCCGGCTCTGATCAAACCCTGATGGAGCGCTGCGAGGCTCATGTACGAGATGAACGCCGATCGCACGTCGCCGGAATGGTTCCACCGCAGTCGGCGCGACATCCCCCGAAATCCGCCCTCCTCATGGAGTGATCAATGGTGTTCGCGTACCGCAGGAACGGATCGGCCAGGCATGTTGCCCGTACGGCCGGGACGCTCGCAGCTCTGACCATGGGTGCTTCACTGCTCGTGGCCCCCCAGGCACTCGCGGCCAGTAGTCCGACCAACGCCGAACTCCTGAAGGCGTGCAACTGGGCAAGTCTCTGCAAGTTCCACCCGCAGAGCTACTGGGGTTACACCGGGCCGAAGCACCAGGTGGGGAGCACCGCGTACAACTGCGGGAGCAACACCAACCAGCACCGGATCGACTGGTCGGACACGACCACCGCCGGCAACACGGTCGGCGTCTCCGTCTCGGCGACCTACAAGTTCTCGTTGGTCTTCGAGGCCTCCGTGGAGACCAGCTACAGCCACAGCTGGGAGAACTCCCACACCGACACCGAGTCCAACACGATCAACATCTCGCCGAGAAGTGTCGGGTGGCTTGAGCGCGGAACCTCGAAGCAGCAGGCCAAGGGCTGGTGGGAGATCCAGTTCAAGAACAAGTACTACGACCACTACGTCTGGTACATCTACGACTTCCAGCAGTCCGGCTTCAACAAGGACAACCCCAGCTACGGCTATGTCAACTTCAAGGACCGGCCGATGACCTCGGCCGAAATCGGCGCGCACTGCTGACACCGTTCAGTCCAACCGGTCCGAGAACAAGAATGGTGACAGTCCCATGCACAGTCCCATGCACAGTCTCAAGCGCAAAGTCGCCACGGCGGCACTCGTCGCAGGCGCCCTCTTCGGCGGTCTGGCGGTTCCGGGCACGGCCTACGCCGCCAACAAGTACGTACAGCTCAAGGTCTGCAGCGGGTCCACCGAGACGGTGAAGTTCTACTTCGTCGGCGAGAACCAGTACGGCGACTGGGGCGGCTCGAGGTTCTGGGAGATCGCCCCGAAGGGGTGCACCGTGGCGGAAGGCTACTGGTGGATCGCCGGGCAGTCGGTCGAGTTCCACCACCGCAAGCCCAGCACCGGATGGCGGTGGGAACCCCGGCTCATCTCGGCGAACGACACCAGCAACGGCGCCACATACCAGCTCTACATCGGCTGAGAGCAGCCCCATGCACGGGTCCGCGGGCCGCCACGCGCGGCCTGCGGACCCGTCAGGTCACTCGACTCGGGTGAGCGGAGGGCATTCCCACACCGCGTCCACGACCTCGCGGTGCGGACGGTACATGCGCAGGATCACGAACCAGGTGCCGCTTTCGGGTGTGGGCAGCCAGTTGGACTCACGCTCCTCGCCCGGTGATGTGGACTGCAGATGGAGGGTCAGACCGCCGTCAGGGTCCATGACGAGCCCGGTCGTGCGGTCCCCGACCGAGTAGCGGTCGGCCGGGTTGGGGATCAGGTTCATGTCGTCGCCGTACGCGGACAGGGACCAGAAGGCATCGACGGGCGGCATCGCGCCCGCCCCGAAGCGCAGCGTGTACCGGCCGGACGACAGCTTGTTGCCGTCCGCGTCGTCGTAGTTGAGCAGATAGACCGCCTCGTCGGGATCGTTGGCCATGATGCCCGCCAACGACTGGTCGGCGGCACGCTTGACGAAGTCGTCGCCGAAGCGGCCCATTTGCGGTGGCGGATAGCGCCAACCGTTCACCACATGTGCCCACTCACCGCTGAGCATCTGCTGTTTGAGCATCGGCGTACCGACAGTCGCAGCCCTGATGAGGTTCTGTCTGACCGCCTCGGGCTGGGCGTCGACGTCGAGACCGGGACCGATGCCGACCTCGGCGAACTGCTTGAGCAGGATCGCGTGGTGCGCCGGTGGCGGGTTCTCGGCCAGCATGGCGTTGAGCGTCTTCCACGGGCCGAGGGGATCCTGCGCGGGGTCCACCGGCGCCGGCACATCATGGCTCGCCGGGAGTCGCGCCGGGTCGACGGGCCCGCCGCTCCTGTCGAAGAAGCTGAGCGGAGTGAGCCGGTACTGGGCTTGGAGCGTCTGCACGTTCGGCACGTCGTCCTCGCCGTCGACCAGCGTCCTGCCGAGGATCAGGATCCACGGGCTCGGCGCGGTCGCCACACGGCGCACACCATCGGGAAGTGTCCCGCTCCAGTCCGGACCGACGATCGCGAAGTGGCCGGCCTCGGATCCCGTGGAGCGCTGGCCTATGTAGTCGAAGTTGTCGGAGGTGATGCCCATCAGCTCGAAGGAGAAGTAGCGATCACCCATGTCCGGATGCGAGAGAACGACCGGCTCGCCGCGCAGGTTGACCCACGCGGTCGAGTACAGGGTGTCGTTGTTCGGACAACCGCCGTCCTGGTACGAGGCGTCCAGCAGCCGCTGCGCGTGCCAGAAGTGGTTGACCGCGGCGTACGGCACCGTCGCCGGGTCACGCGGCTGGGTCACCCACTGGTGGCGCAGCCGGGCGTTGTAGATGTACGGAAAACCGTAGACGAATGCCTGCTCACCCAACGTGTAGGCGTACTCCCCACGCCAGTCACGCACTCGTCCGGTCAGGATGGGTGTCACCGCCTGCCGCACCAGTGGCAGCGCTTGAGGCAGCTGCCGCAACCGTTCCACCACGGCCTGGGGGTGCCGTACGGCATCCGCCGCGGCCCGACGGGCCGCGCCCGCGGCGCCGGCTGCCCGGTTGATGGTGGCCGTGACGCCTGCGGCATCGTCGTGCTTGCGCCGAAGCAGATGGTGATGTGTGGGATGTGTGGCTTCGGACATGATCATGTCCTCCCCGTTGTGAACACCTCGTGGGAAGCCTCTGCACCACTTCTCACCATAGGTCGCATTCGGAGGAGCGCCAACGCGGCGGAGACGTCAGACGCGATCGGCCGCGATCAGCAGGTACTGGAAGCTGCCGTTCTCGTAGGCGCTCAGGAACGTTTCCTCGATGCCGGTGACCAGGTGGTCGGCCTGCTTGCGGAGTTCCCAGTAGGGGATGGTGTCGGCGGTCAGGTCCTGGACGTGGACGGGTACGAGGCGGTTGCGGGCCATGGCGCGGAAGTACTCCGAGCGCGGGTGGATGTCGCAGATGTAGTGGGCGTTGATGAGAGACACCTCCCGGGAGGCCCGCCCGTAGGCGTCGTTGTAGCAGCCGGTGATCGTCACGTAGCGTCCGCCGCGTCGCAGCAGCCGTGCGTGCTCGGCGAACAGCAGGTCGAGTTCCACATACATGGTGGACTCGTTGTTCCAGGAAGCCGCATACGCGCCGGAGGGCAGGCCGGTGTCGAGCATGTTCCGGTGGTGGTAGCGGACCTTGTCGTCGATGTTCCGACTGCGGGCCTGGGCATTGGCGAAGTCGGCCTGTTTCCTCGAGATCGTGACGCCGTCGGTGTGGCATCCGTACCGCAGATGGGCCACCACACTTCCGCCGCCGCGCCCGCAGCCTGCGTCGAAGACGTGGTCGGCGCGGGAGAGGGGGCCGAGGTGGGAGGCGAGGAGGTCGGCCTGTGCCTGTTCCAGACGGTGCAGTTCGGCGGTGGTCCGGTCACGGCGCATGGCAGCGCCGTCCCCGCCCCCGTCCCGGCTCTCGTCGAGTACCGACCAGTCGACGTCTCCGATGCCGTAGTGGTGGTGGTAGAGGTCGTCGATCTTTCCGAGTTCGAGGTTGACCGGGTTCTCCTCGGCGTTCCAGTAGTCCGCGACGCGGGTCTGGTACGTCGACTGGCAGGTGGCCTGGGTCGGCATCGGCGCTGCCGCGGTGCCGGCATCGGTGATGGGCAAAGGTGACTCCTTGTGGCGCGGTGGACGACGGGCCGGGCGGCAGGGTGTTACCAGTAGTTCGGCAGGTGGTAGCGGTGGGTGTTGGTGGCGTGCCATTCGTGGTTCCCTGACACCCAGGCGGCCAGGCCCCGGGCGTAGCGCTCGACGAGAGGTGAGGTGGCGGACAGAGCCGCCGCCTCCTCCTCGAACGCCTCCATGACCTGGTTGTGGATCACGACGGCCTTCAGAAAGGCGGCCTTCAGCCCGCACCGTTCGTTCGCGGCGATGACCTGAGGCAGATTGAGGTGGCTGGGGTCGTTGGCCAGTTCCTTGGTGAAGGAGTACAGGTCGTTGACGATCGTGGTGGCGTTGCCCGCGAGCGCGGTGATCCGCTGGATCTCGGGCCGCGCGTACAGGGCCTCGGGCAGCTCGTAGCCGTCCACGGCGTCGACGATCGACAGGCAGGGGCGGAAGTTGTTGAACTGCCGCATCATCAGGTACTCCCAGACCGGTGGCACGTACCGGATCTCGGCCCAGGCGGCCTCACCGAGATAGCCCAGATGCAGCCGGGCGAGATCGTGCACCAGCCGGTCGGTCTGGCTGGGGGTGGCGAAGACGGCGTAGTCCTTGAGGGCTCCGTGGTACGAGCGCAGCGGCCCGTCGGCCTGTACGCCGCGCCGCCACCGCGCTTCCAGTTCGGGAGTGGAATGGAAGGGGTCGAGCGCGGACTGGGCCCTGATCAGCCTGCCGCCGAGGCCGCGCGATGAGCCGCCTTTGTCCTCGTCCTCCTCGCAGTAGCAGTTGTCGACGAGGTTCTCGGCCAGCAGCAGCTTGCCGGCCACGGTGAGACGTTCGAGGTCGGCCGCGCCCGGATGCTGGAGTACGACGGCCCGGCCGAACTGGAATCCAGCGAAGTCCCCCGTCCACGCCCTGGGGAACGCGTCGAGCCGGCGGACCCAGGCCTCCAGCCTGCGGTCGACCTCCGCCGCCTTCCCCGGGTCCGCGGGGGCGGCGGGCCGGTGGCGCAGCCCGGGGACGGCCCCGCTCCGCCGGGCTTGCGTGACGGGGACGAGGCGGGGCGGCCCGGGCAGTCGCGTCGGCGATCCGGAAGCCGATGGTGTGCTCATTCCGCGGTCCGTCCGACCTGGACGTTCTCCAGGATCCCCGCGGCGTCGGGTACGAGGATGGCCATCGCGTAGTAGGCGGTGACCAGGTAACTCATGATCGCGGTGCTGTCGATGCCCATGAACCGTACGTTCAGACCGGGCTCGTACTCCTCCGGAATGCCGGTCTGGTGCAGGCCGACGACCCCTTGGTCCTTCTCTCCCGTGCGTAGCGCGATGATGCTGCTGGTGTGCTGGGGGCTGATCGGGATCTTGCCGCACGGAAAGAGCGGAACGCCGCGCCACGCCGGCACTTCGTGGCCGTCGAGGTTCACGGTGCCGGGCACCAGCCCGCGCCGGTTGCACTGCCGGAAGAAGGCCGCTATCGCCTTCGGGTGGGCCAGGAAGAGCCGGGTCTTGCGGCGCATCGACAGGAGTTCGTCGAGATCGTCGGGCGTCGGGGGACCGGAGAAGGTGCTGACGCGCTGGCCGTAGTCGACGTTGTGGAGCAGACCGAACTCGCGGTTGTTGACCAGCTCCCACTCCTGGCGCTCGCGGATCTCCTCGATGGTCAGGCGGAGTTGCTGCTCGGTCTGGTTCATCGGATGGTTGTAGAGGTCGGCGACCCTGGTGTGGACGCGCAGGACGGTCTGGGTCAGGGACAGCTCGTATTCGCGCGGGGCGAGGTCGTAGTCGACGAAGCCGCCGGCGAGGACGGGTTCGCCCACGTGCCCGGCCTGCACGGGTACGTCGGCCTCGCCCTTGCGGTTCATGGGCTTGCTCTGCTGTTGTGCGAAGGTGTCCAGCTGGACGGCGAGCGACGGGGTGCGCTCCACGAACGCCATGAGCGTGTCCCAGTTGAGTGCCAGCACCACGCCCGGAGTCTCGGCGCGTACCGAGCTGAACCACAGCGGGTCGGCCTGGCCGATGGCCTCGTCTCCCATCCCGTCGCCGTCCGTGATGACTCCGGTGACTTCCTGCTCGCCGTACTTGCCGGTGGTGTAGCGGGTGAACCGGCCGTGGACGACGAGATAGGCCTCGGTGACGGGCTGCCCGGCGTCGAAGAGGACCTGGCCCGTACGCACCTCACGCACCCTGAACCGTGCGGCGATCTCCTGCAGGGCCGCGGTGTCGGAGTAGCCGCGCAGGGCGGGCAGCTCGGTCAGTGTCTCGGGAATGACCCTGATGTCGTCCGCGCCGTTCTGCTCGAACTGCACCCGGCCCCGGCCGACGCGGAGTTGGAGTCGCCGGTTCACCCGGTAGGTGCCGCCCTTGACGTCCACCCAGGGCAGCATCTTGAGCAGCCATCGCGAGGTGATGGCCTGCATCTGAGGTTCGGACTTGGTGGTGGTGGCCAGCTGACGTGCCGCGTCGGTGCTGAGACTGGTGGACCGTGGTCCGTCGGCGGTGGGCCCGGCGGCGCTTTCTGGTGAGCTTTCCGGGACTGTCACATGTCCTCCCGATACGTGAGCGGGCGTGGGTGGATACGCACGAACATCAGCGAACAAGGCAGGGCGACGACGCCGTACGCCTCGGGCAAGGGCTCCTGCTGCCCGGCCACGGACGACGTCTGACCTGAACCCGTGTCGAAGGGGCGCCCCGGCGACACGTCAGACGCCGTGCGGCGTGGGTTCACGGAGGCGGTGGAGGTCGAAGACGGATTCCGGGGAGGTGGGCGCCAGGACAGCAACCTCGTGACGGTCCGGGCGGTTGGGCAGCGCGCGCCCCATGTCAAGCGAAACAGTCACCGGTGACGGTCGGAACCGCGTGAAAGGGGCGCATTCGTGCCCTCGAAGTGGGTACCCATCGCGCGAGGCGGACCGGCCATGAGGGTGTACTCGCACGCGGGTCGCCGGGTCCCGCGCCACCGGCGCGAGAGCGTACGAGCGTCTCAGGTGCGCGTTCTTCTTGATCAGGTGGCCCCGCTCGAATGATCAAAAGGGCGTCGGGCTACCATCTGAGCGCCACCTAGCTCGAAAGATGAATCTGTGACTGTCAATGACGACTCGTTCACCAACTGGAACCACCGCGAGGAGATCGCGGAGTCGATGATCCCGATCATCGGGAAGCTGCACCGGGAGCGGGACGTCACGGTCCTGCTGCACAGCCGTTCCCTGGTGAACAAGTCTGTGGTGAGCATTCTCAAGACCCATCGGTTCGCCCGGCAGATCGCCGGCGAGGAACTCTCGGTCATCCAGACGCTGCCGTTCCTGCAGGCTCTCACCACGCTCGATCTCGGCCCGTCGCAGATCGACATCGGCATGCTCGCCGCGACCTACAAGTCCGACGACCGTGGTCTGTCGGTGGCGGAGTTCACCGCCGAGGCCGTGGCCGGTGCCACGGGCGACAACAAGATCGAGCGCCAGGAGCCGCGCGACGTCGTCCTCTACGGGTTCGGCCGCATCGGCCGCCTCGTCGCCCGCCTGCTCATCGAGAAGGCCGGCTCCGGCAACGGCCTGCGACTGCGCGCCGTCGTCGTCCGCAAGGGTGCCGGCCAGGACATCGTCAAGCGCGCCTCGCTGCTGCGGCGTGACTCCATTCACGGCCAGTTCCGGGGCACGATCACCGTCGACGAGGCCAACAGCAAGATCGTCGCCAACGGCAACGAGATCAAGGTGATCTACTCCGACGACCCGCTGTCGGTGGACTACACGGAGTACGGCATCAAGGACGCCATCCTCATCGACAACACCGGCAGGTGGCGTGACCGCGAGGGCCTGTCCCAGCACCTTCGCCCCGGCATCGCCAAGGTCGTCCTGACCGCACCGGGCAAGGGCGACGTTCCCAACATCGTCCACGGCGTCAACCACGACACGATCAAGCCGGACGAGCAGATCATGTCCTGCGCCTCCTGCACCACCAACGCGATCGTCCCGCCGCTGAAGGCGATGGCGGACGAGTACGGCGTTCTGCGCGGCCATGTGGAGACCGTCCACTCGTTCACCAACGACCAGAACCTGCTGGACAACTACCACAACTCCGACCGCCGCGGCCGTTCGGCGCCGCTCAACATGGTCATCACCGAGACCGGTGCCGCCTCCGCCGTCGCCAAGGCGCTGCCCGACCTCAAGGCGAAGATCACCGGCAGCTCCATCCGCGTCCCGGTACCGGACGTGTCGATCGCCATCCTCAACCTGCAACTCGCCCGCGAGACCACACGCGAGGAAGTCCTCGACCACCTCCGCGATGTCTCGCTGACCTCGCCGCTCAAGCGCCAGATCGACTTCATCAGCGCCCCCGACGCGGTCTCGAGCGACTTCATCGGCTCGCGTCATGCCTCGATCGTCGACGCCGGCGCGACCAAGGTCGAAGGCGACAACGCGATCCTCTACCTCTGGTACGACAACGAGTTCGGCTACTCCTGCCAGGTCGTCCGCGTCGTCCAGCACGTCTCCGGGGTGGAGTACCCGACGTACCCGGCCCCAGCGGTCTGATCGCGGCAGCCTCTCCCGGTCGGCATTCGGTTGCCGTCCGCTCCCACCGTGCCCCGGCGGTCTTCGGACCGCCGGGGCACGGTGGGTCGCTCGCGCTACGCGGAGAGCTCCTTGCCGATGCGGTCCAGCATGAACGCGGAGGACCGAAGCAGTTCCTCCATGGAACGCAAGAAGACGGCCTCGCTCTCGGCCGCCCGGTCGGGGCGGTCGTTGAACTCCGAGTTCGTCAAAGGGCATTCGAGCTCTGCAGTGATCTCGATCATCCGCCTCCAGTAGCGGTCGGCGGCCTGCCGTTCGGTCTCCTCCGGCGAGGACCACTTGTAGAGCGGGAGCACGGAGGAGAGCTGAACGGCGTGCCCGCGCAGTGAGTTCTTCAAGTCGGCCACACGCCGTCGTTCGCCCGTGGGTGCAGGAAGAACGGCATGAAGTCGTCGCGCGGAGACAACTCGGCGTACTGGTAGCCGAGTTCGGCGACCGTGCGGACCATCTCGTCGAGCGGCAGGGCGCGGAACATGTACGGGTCGAGGGTGATCTCCATGCGACGCCTCCGTAAAGGGCGGGGCGGGGCTTCATGCCCACGGTGACGACGGTGGCGGCGAAACGCCCCATCCCGGCCTGCGGTACGGCGGTCTCGTGGTGTCCGGCGGTGCGGACCCCGACGGCGGCCGGGTCGGGCAGCCGGACCAGGCCACCCCGTTCGCGGTCTCGAACAGCATGACCTGCGGGTCCTCGAGGTGCGCGAACCGCTTGCTCGTGGCGCGTGGGGTGATCACCCGGGCGGAGACGATCTCGTCGTCGAGCAGCCGACGCAGGACGTCGATCTCGTGCACGGCCGTGTCCTGCGCGGCCATCACGGAGGTGTACGACTCCGGCACCGTCGGGTTGCGGTGGGGGCAGTGCACGATCAGCGGAGCGCCGATCGATCCGGAGGCGAGGACCTCCTTCGGTGCCCGGATGCGGCGGTGGGCGGCCCTCGGCGGCCGTCGACTCCATGGGTGGCGGCATCGGAGACCGCCGGTGCGCTTGTTGGCCAAGTGACCGGTCTGGACCGGGACATGAGAGGGCGCGAGATCGAGGTCGTTCGATTGCCGACCGGCCCGCGGTGACCGGGCGAGCGCCGAGGCGCCCTTACTTCGCTCTTCAGGGGCTCCTCGTAGGTGCGCAGCCCAGGCCGGAGCGTGGAGTCGGAGGCTCGGCGTCCGCTGCGCACGCACGGTCGGCGCTCGGCCGCGCGGCCGTCCCACCCGTCCCGTGGAAGTCGGCAGGTCGCATGAACACCACATGGCTTTGGCCAGATTGGACGTCTGACGGGTGTTCGAACCCGGCGATACTCAGGGCTGGGCAATCCGCCCCAATCCCCACATCCACCGGAGGTCTCTCATGCCCCAGATCAGCGTTGCCACCACTGCCGTGCTCGATGCCTGGCTGACGGGCGCCGAGAGCGCGTACGGCCAGACCAACCCCGCCGGGCCCCTCTACGTCGGCGGCGCCGCCGCCGAGGCCGCGCTCACCGACCCGAGCGATTCCCTCTACGGCTTCTGTTCCAGCCCGAGTGGGTCGCACGGCAGCTGGTGTTGCTGATCGACTGCGGTGACTCCAGGGCCCTTTGTGGAGGGCCTGCCCGCTGAATGCCCTCTCCAGGGCGCGCTTATTGACCGTATCGCCCGCGGAGTACGCCTCCTCGGAGGCACCCCTGCGGAGTGCGGTTCATAAAGCCGGAGCGTGGGAAACCGCGCGCCAAGCCACGACGCGTCCGCACCCGGGAACGCGCCGCAGCCTGCCGAGTCGGTTGCCGCCCGCCCCCGCGCGCGTCGGGGATGAGGGGGCTTCCGGCGCGGTCGGTTGCTGCCGGGTGCGGACGGGTCCGGGCTGGTCGCACAGTTGCCCGCGCTCCCAATGAACGACCGCAAGAAGCGAGTTCACGGTGGAATGGGGAGGGTGGACGGTGAGCGGATCGGCGCCGGAAAGATCGGAAAGGCCGGGGAAGCCGGGGGAGTCGGGGAGGCGGGACGAGGCGGAATGGTTCGCCCGGCCCGTACGGACCATCGCCCGCCCGTGGCTGGAGGAGCTGGCCCGGCGACTGGCCTCCATCGACGCCCTGAGCAAGGAAGAACGGGAAGCGGTACTGGAAGCCGGCCACACCGCCCTGCTCAAGTCCCTGCACGCCAAGCTGTCCCGCCTGTTCCTGATCGAACTGCACGCGCTGCGCATGACAGCGGGCGGCGGACACCACGCCGAGGACGCGGGGGCGGGATCCGACACGCAGACGTGGACCGCGTTCCTGGAGCAGGCCGGGGAGGAGGGCTATCTCGACCGGCTGGCCGGCCGATACCCGAACGTCGGCCCGCGGATCGCGTCGGTGGCGCGGCTGTCGGTGGCGGCGACGGCCGGATTCGCGGAACGGCTCGCCGCGGACCGCGAAGTGCTGCGGCCGCTGCTGGGAGGATCCGCGGGCGAGCTGCGAGCCGTCACGTTCGGGGCGGGCGACACCCACCGGGGCGGCCTGACGGTCAGTCGGGTCGACTTCGCCGGCGGGAGCGTCATGTACAAGCCCCGGCCGTCCGAATCCGATGTGGCGCTGGGCGCGCTGCTGGACGAGCTCTACGCGGACTTCCCCGGCGCACCGTCGCCCGACGAGCGCATCCGGGTGCCGCGGACACAAGCACGCGAAGGCTATGGCTGGGCCGAGTTCGTCCGCCACCGCTACTGCGCGGGCGAGACCGAACTCGCCGCGTTCTACCGGAACGTAGGGCACTGGCTGGCCGTCCTCCGCTTCACCGGCGGCACCGACATGCACGCGGAGAACATGATCGCCGCGGGTCCGGTGCCGGTGATCGTGGACGCCGAGACACTCTTCGACGCCCCCGCGCCCTTCCCGCCCAGCGGCCGGGGCGACGCGGTGGACGTGGCCGCGGCGGCCATCCGCCGTACGGTGCTGCGTACCGGACTGCTGCCCGTACGCGGCACCGGCTTCGCGCTCGGCGGGGTCGACATCTCCGGAGTCGGGTCGCTGCCCGGACAGCAGCCGCTCATCCCGAACCCGGTGATCGCGGACGCCGGCACCGCGGCGGCCCGTTTCCAGGTGGACCTGGTGGCGATGCCCACCGCGGGCAACCACCCCAGCCCCACTCCCGTGCTCAGCGCGTACTGGGACCGGATTCTGGCCGGCTTCCGCGAGATGACCGCGCACCTGCGCCGGCCCGGGACCGAGCCGCACCGGCTGCTGCGCCGCTTCGAAGGCGCCCAGGCGCGGCGGATCCTGCGGCCGACGCAGGCGTACGTCGACATCGGCCGCATGCTCTGGCACCCGGCGTCGCTCCACGACGAGACGGCGGCGGTCGAACGGGCCCGGGACATCCTGCGGCGCAACGCCGAGGTGCTGCCCGGCGCGCCGACCGGGCGTGCGGCCATCGACGGCGAGATCGCGGACCTGTTGGCCGGTGACGTGCCGATGTTCACCTTCACCGTGGACTCGGCCGCCGTACGGACCACCGTCGAGGACTGGCGCACCGCCGACCTGGCGCTGGAGGAGGCGGTGATCCAGGACGCGCTGGTCGGCGCGTACCTCAACGAGCGTTCGCTGCCCACGCGGACGCAGGCCGCCGCCCGCGACCCGCACGCCCGGGACCGGGAGCGCCGCCGCCGCGACCTGGCCGCGCAGATGGTACGGCGGCTGTGCGACGGGGCGGTGCGCGGCGAGGACGGTACGGTCACCTGGATCAGCCCCGTCTTCACCCCCGCGGGGTGGTCGATCAGGGTGCTGCCCGCCGACCTCTACACCGGGCAGGGCGGGGTGGCACTGACGCTCGCGGAGTACGTGAGCGAGGTGCGGGCCGGGCGGGCGGATGAGGTGCCGGGCGTCGCCGAGACGTTCGAGGGGGCGCTGCGGGTCCTGGTCGGCACCGAGGACCGGACACCGACGCCGTCACCCGGGGCGTTCAGCGGTGCCGCGTCGCAGGTGTGGACGTGGCTGGCGCTGCACCGGGTGCTCGGTGAGGACTGGCTGCTGGAGCGGGCCGCCGCGCGGGCCCTGCTGCTCGCGGAGGGCCGCCTGGTCGAGGACGACGTCGAGGTGGACCTCCTCAACGGGGCGGCAGGCGCGGTCGTCCCCCTGCTCAACCTGGCCGCGGCGACCGGGCAGGACCGCTGGCTCGGCGCCGCAGCGCACATCGGCCGCCGACTGACCGGGCTGGCCACCCTCGACGCGAGCGGCGCCCGCTGGACGACCCGGCTCAACCCCGAGGGCATCGGCGGCTTCGCCCACGGCGCCACCGGTATCGGCTGGGCGTTGACCCGGCTCGCTCTCGGCGACGCGGGCTCCGCGGCCGAACGGCGCGACTGGAACCACCTCGCCGAGCGGGCCTTCGCCTATCAGGAGTCCCTCTACCGACCCGAGCACGGCAACTGGCTCGACGTCCGCATCGGCGCCGAGGAGGACTTCTTCACCAGCTGGTGCCACGGCAGCGCGGGGGTGGGCATCGGCATGCTCGACCTCCACCGGCGCACAGGTGATCCCGCCCACCTCGACATGGCCCGTCGGGCCGCACGTGCCTGCGCCGCCGAGGGCTTCGGCTGGAGCCATACTCTGTGCCACGGCGACCTCGGCCTCTGGGAATTCCTCACGTCCATGGACTTCGGTGACCCCTGCGACCTCGACGCCGAAATCCTCACCGGCCTCGAGCAACGCGGCCCGGTAGGCGGCCTGGCCCGCGAGGCGTTCTCGCCCAGCCTCATGTCCGGCCTCTCAGGAGTACTCCACACCCTCCTGCGCATGCACCCCGCGGCCACCCTGCCCAATCCCCTCCTCCTCGACTGACCCGAAGTCGGTCATGGTCGCGGAGATGGTCGCGCTCCGTGTCCGACCGGGCGGCCACCGTGGTGAACGCGACGCCGGACGGGCAGCGTGAGCCCCCTGGTCGCATGCGGTGGGCGGCCGGGCGGCAGCCCTGCCGACCCCGCGCCGGCGTCGACGCGGGGTCGGTCCCATCGACGCGTGGTCCGGCGGGTGCGGGACGCGCTCGGCAGTTTTACCTGCGCATTGCCGATAGTTCTTGGCTGCGCTCGCAAGCTGTCCTGGGGCGGTGCACTGTGGAACATGTGGGGATCTGGAATCGCTTTGCCGGCTTCGGCCCGGGGCCGTCGAAGCATGTAATGCTGGCGATCCCCGTCCTGTTCATCGTGATGATCACGGTCGTCGACATCGTTGCCCCGGCCGACATCCACCTGGGCCCGCTGCTGGTGATCGCGCCGGCGATCACCGCATCCTTCGCCGGCCCCCGGCTGACCGGGGCGGTCGGCGTCCTGGCGCTCGCGGCCCTGGCAGGCATCGCCCTGTACGACGGCATCCTCTTCACGCGCAACGTCGTCGTGCAGATGGTCGCCCTCGCCGTACTGAGCCTTCTGATCGTGGGCTACTCCCTGGTACGCGAGCGACACGGACGGGAACTGGCCCAGGTGAGATCGGTCGCCGAGGCCGCACAGCACGTACTGCTGTGGCCGCTGCCCAGCGGGATCGGCCCCCTGCGAACGGCGTCGGTGTATCTGGCCGCCGAGGACGAGGCCGAGATCGGTGGAGACCTGTACGCCGTCACGCGCACCGGCGACGCCACGCGTGTGCTCATCGGGGATGTCCGAGGCAAGGGCCTGGCGGCCATCGGAGAGGCAGCCCTGCTGCTCGGCGCGTTCCGTGAAGCCTCCCATCAGCACGCCGAGCTCACCGCGCTGACGGACGCGCTGGAACAGAGCGTCGGCCGCTACCACGGCGAGTTCACCGCGCCGGAGGACGAGGCCGGGGCCGAGGAGCGCTTCGTCACCGCCCTGTTGCTGGAGATCCCCGACGATGCCGCCATCGTCAGGATGACCAGCTGCGGGCACCCCGCGCCCCTGCTCCTCAGCCCGGAACACTCCGTCACCACACTGAAGCTGCACCCCGCACCACCGCTGGGGGTCGGCGTCCTGGGCCCGTCGCCGCGCACACTGGACGTGTTCACCTTCGAAGACGGGGAAACCCTCCTGCTCTACACCGACGGTGTCATCGAGGCGCGCAATCAGAGCGGTGACTTCTATCCGTTCGCCGAACGAGCCGCCCAATGGACCGAGTGCGGCCCCGAACCGCTCCTGCGTCACATCCGGCGTGACCTCCTCGCCCACGTCGGCGGACGCCTCGGCGACGACGCCGCGCTCATCGCCCTGCGCCGGGCGCCCACCCACTCCGGCCACCACCTCGCAAGGCTCATCCACACCGAACCCTCCAGAGGGTGGGTGCGGGACTCCCAGGAACGCAGCTCCTGAGAAAGTCGTGGCCTGGTTACCCGTGCGTCGGGGCGCGACCGTGGAGCCATGAACACGAACGGCACCGGCGTGGAAAGCCTGGAACTGATCGTCGTCGTCGCCGTCGGTGTACTGGCGATGGGCTGGCTGTCGCGTCGTACGGGCCTGAGCGAACCGCTGCTGCTGCTCGGCGTGGGCTGCCTCGTAGGACTGACACCGCCCTTCGCCGGGTTCGCACTGTCCCCCGACGTCGTCCTGTTCCTCTTTCTCCCCGCCCTGCTGTACTGGGAGGCGCTCACCTCCTCGGTGCGCGAGATCCGCAACAACTTCCGCAGCATCGCCCTACAAGCCACCGGGCTGGTGCTGGCCACCGCGGTCGCCGTCGCCGCCGTGGCCCACGCGTTGGGCTACAGCCTGCCCATCGCCTTCGTCCTCGGTGCCGTCCTGGCTCCGACCGACGCCGCGGCCGTCGCCGCCGTGGCCAAGGCCATGCCACGCCGCATCCTGACCGTGCTGCGCGCCGAGAGCCTGCTGAACGACGGCACCGCTCTGGTCCTGCTGGCCGTGACCATCGAGGTCGTCACCGACGAGCGACCCTTCTCCTGGTCCGGTACTGCGCTCGCCTTCGTCGAGTCCTACGCCGGCGGAATCGTGATCGGTTCCGCGATCGCACTGCTCCTGATCCCGGTCAGGCGCCGACTGCCCGAGACCCTGCTTCACAGCGTGCTGAGTGTCGCCACCCCCTTCCTCGCCTACCTGCCCGCCGAACTCCTGCACGTGTCCGGCGTCCTCGCCGTCGTCACCTGCGGCCTTGTGACCACCCGGTTCGGCCCTCGCGTCATCGGTTCCGACGCCCGGATCCAGGCCATCGCCTTCTGGGAAGTGGCCAGTTACCTGCTCAACAGCGCGCTGTTCATCCTCGTAGGTATCCAACTGCCAGCCGCTGTCAGGGCATTGACCTCGGTCTCCCTGGCACAGGCGGCGATCGCAGCCTGCGCCGTGAGCGTCGCCGTGATCGGGACACGGCTGCTGTGGTTCTACTCGGTCCCCTATCTGGTCAGGTTCCTGGACCGGCGCCCTCAGCAGCGGGACCGCCGTATCACCGCCCCTCAGCGCCTGCCTCTGGCGTGGGCGGGGATGCGCGGAGCCATCTCGCTGGCCGCGGCGCTGACCGTGCCCGCCGTGACCGCCGAGGGACATGTCGTCGAGCAACGCGACGCCGTCGTGTTCATCACGGCCGTCGTCATCGTCGTCACCCTTACGTTCCTCGGTCCGACGCTGCCGACCGTGGTCCGCCGGGCCCGCTTCCCCGAGGACGAGGTCAAGACCGCGGAACTCACCCTCGCCCGCTGCCATATGAGCAGCGCCGCCCTGCGCGCCCTACCGGAGTTGGCGCGGCGGCTGGGGGTCCCCGAGGCGGCCGCCCTCCGCATGGCCCAGGACATCGAGGACCGCAGGGCCCCCGCTCCCGGCGCCACGCGACGCCGCGAGAGCATGCGGCGCCTCGAACTCGCCCTGCTTCAGGTCGAGCGGGACACGCTCAGGGACCTGCGCGACGCCGGCCGTATCGACGACATCGTCCTGCGCACCGTTCAGGAAGTGCTCGATGTGGAGGAGGTCCGCCTGGGGAGAAAGGCGCATCACGCAACGGCGGAGTCTTCCCAGGACGACCCCGCGCGCTCCTAGGGCCCTCTTCGGAAGTGGATCAAGGCCGCGCGTGGTGATCGCGCCTCGCGGTGTGGCAAGACCCGGGGCTTGGTCAGCGGACGACGTCGAGGACGTTCATCTGCAGGCCGTTGGAGTACACGGCGTGCTCGACGAGCTTGAGCTTCTGGGTGTCCTTGTCGGTGGCGGGGAACAGGCGCTTGCCCGCGCCGAGCAGCAGCGGGTACACGAGCAGGTGGTAGCGGTCGATCAGGCCGGCGTCGGCGAGGCTGTGGTTCAGGGCGACGCTGCCGTGGACGATGATCGGGCCTCCGTCGGTCTCCTTGAGGGCGGCGACCTCGTCGAGGGAGCGCAGGATGGTGGTCTCGCCCCAGTTCGAGACGAGCTTGTCCTCAGTGAGGGTGGTGGAGACCACGTACTTCGGCACGGTCTTGTAGTGGGCGAACTCATTCATGTCCGGCCACACCGGGCTGAACGCCTCGTAGCTGGTCCGGCCCATCAGGACGGCGGTGGATTCCTGCTGCTCCCGCCCCTTGATGTCGAACGCCTCGGGGACGAACTCGACGTCCTTGAAGGTCCATCCGGAGTTGCGGTAGCCGGGTTCGCCGCCCGGGCCCTCCACGACGCCGTCGAGCGAGATGAAGGCGGAGCTGATCAGGGTACGCATGCTGGTTTCCTTAGGGGTTTCTGGTGTCGGGTTTTCGATGGCTCGCCGCCGCATCGACCACGTTCGAGGCGACGGCCCCGTGGTGGGGAGTCTTCCCGGCCCGTCCCGGAGGGAGACCCGCCGACCGCTGCTGCCGGGCAGCCTCGGCGCCGTCCGGGTCCGGCCCGCACAGGTGGTGGAACATCAGCGCGGTGCCCGCGAAGTCGAGCAAGGCGGAGACCCCGTCAGCGCCGAGCCGGGCTCGGCCAGGGCGGCGAGGATCCGGGCCCGTATCGGGTCCAGGGACCGCCTCGGCCGCGGCGGGTTCTTGGATCACAGCGACGTCCAGCACCGCTCCAGAATCTCTCCGACAAAAAAAATTGTCAAGGAGAGAAAGATTGTCGGAGAGGGGGTTGCCGACGCTGTGCCGGACACCTCGCGGGCGTGGGAACCCGTCAGGCAGTCGGAAACGGCTCGGGACCCCAGCGGCGGCGGGTCGCCAACGCCTCCGCCCGCAAGTCTCACGAAGCCGATCGCGTGATCGCTGTGATCTACGGGTGAGGTCCTCGGGCCGTGCAGCCAGGGCGGCCGGTGCCACATTGCGCGCGGTACGAACAGGAATGCGGCGCCGGCTGAGTTTCTGGGGCATGCCGTGCGTTCGAGATCGGCTTGCCCGGGACCGCGCCCGCGAATTGCCACCGGCGACCTGGGCGGACCCGCGAAAGCCGCGGCCGTAGCCGGGGCTGCTCGACGAGGCGCCTGAGGAGCTCGTCGAGGCGTGGAGGACCGAGCGCGCTCGCGCCGGCCGAGGCGTGGTCGGCAGCTCCTTACGGCTGCGCGATCGCCGGCCCGGTCGCGTCCGGAGAACGAAACCAGGCCGCCCTGTCTCCAGGTGTACGGCACTCACCTCGCGTGCCGGCTCACACGCGGGTCGGGAACCCCCGTGCGAGCCGGCTCCCGGAACCGGTCGTCAGCCCGCGGCGGCGGTGAGCGCTTCGAGGGCGCCGGCCTGGGTGCGCCAGTCGGTCTGGTTGGGGCTGGTACCGGCCCAGCGTTCGCCGAGGACGTTGAGGGAGCTACGGTCCCGCACCCACAGTGTGTCGGCCTGCTTCTGGACGTAACTCTGGTAGGAGCCGGAACCGGTGGCCTTCGCGAGGTCGGCGAAGTTCCGCATGAAGATGCCCTTGAACTGCTTCTGGTTGTCGTCGCAGGACGCCGAGCCGACGTCGCAGGACTCGGTGAGCACTCCGCCGGAGGTCAGCGTCGGGCTGCTGATCGCGGCGTCGGCCAGGGCGCGCGCGGTGGTCAGCAGCGAGCTGTCCCCGGTCGTCCTCCACAGCTCGGTGAAGCCGCCGATGGCCAGTCCCTGGTTGTAACTCCACACGGTGGAGCCGTTGTTGACGCAGGCGGAGGTCAGCCCGTCGTTCACCAGACCGGAGGAGTTGATCATCCCGCTGGAGCGGTACCAGGCGGCGGACGTCTTGGCCCGCTGCAGCCATACGGTGTCGCCCGGGATGCGCTGGTGCAGCGCCGTGGTCAGCCAGAGGTACTGCCCGTTCGTCACGGCGTTCTTGTAGGTGCGCTCGCGGTCCCACCACACGCCGCCCCCGCAGGTGCCGGGGTCCCAGTACTGCTGGACGTAGTTGGCGATGGTGACCGCCTCGTTCAGATAGCGGGAGTCACCGGTGTAGTCGTACGCGTCGATCCAGGCGATGGCCCACCAGCCCGAGTCGTCGATGGAACGGCTGATGAAGTCGCCCTCGATCGCATCCGAACTGCGCACACCGGCCGCGAAGGCACCCTTGTTCTGGTCGAAGGTGCGCGCGATGACCCAGTCGTAGTCGTGCCTGCCGGTGGCCCGGGAGGAGTCGATGAGCGCGGTGAGGGTGGCGGCGGAGTTCCACCAACTGCTCGGCCACCAGCCGTCGTAGGGGTCGTACGAGGACATCAGCGCGTCGGCCGCCGCACGCGTCCTGGTCGGCACGGGCCTGACCCACGCGGTGCAGCTGCCCTCCTGGTGACCGGCCTCCCGGCCGCAGGCGCGCACGGCGCCGGCGTAGAGGAGCCCGCGCGGGTCGCGGGTGGCGTACATCGCGGTACGGGTGCCGGTGGCCCCGGACGGGGTGCTCGTGCGGCCGAGCGAGGAGCCGTCCGGCCAGGTCGAGCCACCGTCCCAGGAACGGTCGAGCCAGATCTCGTCGCCGGCGCCACCGGTGTCGATGCTCGCCCAGGCCATGGAGTTCTTCTGGTCGACGTGCAGCCGGATCATGCGGCCGTAGAGGGTGGTCGACGGCACCGGCTGGTCGTCGCCGGCCGCCTTGCCCGCGTCGGTGCCGTCGCAGAGCGTGTCGCAGACCGTGGGGTAGACCCAGTTAGTACAGCCGACCCCTGCGGCGTCGCCGCAGGCCCGCACGAGCCCGCGCCGGTGGTTGCGAGGATCGGTGATGTTGTACATCAGCGTCCTGGTGCCGGTCCAGGTTCCCGGGACGCTCGCCTTGCCGAGCAGCCCTTCCCAGGTGGCGCCGCCGTCCCAGGAGCGGTCCAGCCACACCGAGTCGCCGGTCACGCCGTTGTCGATGCTGGCCCAGGCCATGTCGTCCGCGTCGGACACGTGCAGTTCGAGGCGACGGCCGTTGAGATCCTTGTTCGGCACCGGGAAGCTCTCCTGCCGGGCCTGTGAGGGGTCCAGCGTGTCACAGGCCAGTACGCACACCTGGGTCGCGGCGGCCGCGGGCGTCGCGACCGGGACCAGTGCCACGAACGCGAGAGCGGCCGTCAGCAGGAAGCTGAGAAGCCGTGGTCTGACAACGATGTCAAAGTGGGGTGAGGGCACCGGAACTCGCCTCGATTTCAGGGTGGGGGGACGCCGGTTGGGTCTCACTGAGCCGGGCGGGGGACGGGCACTGGTCCATACCTGTCCGGGAGGCAGTGAACCGGCTTGGTGGGGTGCTGTCAATGTCTCCAACGGGAGTGATTCCAGGGGTGGTTCACATCGACGGTGACGGTTGACACCCCGTTGTGGGGCGCACATCATCGGTGGAACTTCGGCGAGGCGCCTCGCACACTCACTGCTTCATGAGTCCCAGACCGTCGTCAGCGATCGATTTGAATCGATTCAAGCACCTCGTTCCCGCATCCAGACCCGGGAGGTACCTATGCGGCGCCGCCGCCCCTCGCTGATCCGAACGCCCGGTCCAGGGCGCCTACTTGGCCTCGCCGCAGTGGTGGCCGCCGCACTGCTCATGGCTCCCGCGCCGGCCACATCGGCGGCAACCTCGTCGACCGCAACAGGCGTCAGCAGGGCGACCCTTGACGCCCTGAACTACTCGCCGACCTCGCGCACCCTCAAGCCGACCGCGATCCACCGAACGTCCGGCAGTGTCGCGAACCCGCAGAACGTCCTCAGCGGGCAGCCGACGCGGATCTCCGGCTCGCAGTCGGCCATCACCCTCGACTTCGGCAAAGAAGTCGGTGGTGTGACAACGTTGTCCTTCGGTAGTGCCAGTGACAGCGGCCAGCGAGTCGGCCTGGCCTTCAGTGAGTCGTCCCTTTACGTGGGCAACAACAGCGACCGCAGCAGCGGCCGCGACGGCGAGGACGGGGCGCTCTACGCCACGGCCTCCGCCAACGGCACCTACACGGTGCCCACCGCTCAACAGCGCGGCGGCTTCCGCTACTTGACGGTCTTCCTGGACACCTCGGGTTGGGTGGACCTCAAGGGTGTCGGCCTCGACTTCACCGCGGCTCCGGGCAAGGCCGACCCGGCCGACTACGCCAACTACTTCTCCTCCAGCGACGACCTTCTCAACCGCATCTGGTACGCCGGGGCGTACACCGTGCAGCTCAACACGATCGCCTCCAACCAGGGCCGCGCCTGGCCCCCGCCGTCCTCGGCGTGGGACAACGGCGCCACCGTCGGCGTGGGTGACTCCGTCCTGGTCGACGGCGCCAAGCGCGACCGCACGGTGTGGCCCGGCGACATGGGTATCGCCGTACCCACGCAGTACGCGTACTCCAACGACCTCGTCTCGACCCGCAACGCGCTCACCACGATGTACAACGCGCAGTCGGCGGAAGGTGAGATCCCCTGGTCGGGGCCGCCGTTCAACCTGACCGGCTCGGACACCTACCACACCTGGACGCTGCTGGGGACGTCGACGTACTACACCTACTCGGCCGACCGGGCGTGGCTGGACTCCGAATGGGCCGACTACAAGCGCGGGATGGCCTTCATCACCAACAAGATCGACGGCAACAACCTGCTCAACGTGACCCGCACCCAGGACTGGGCCCGGGTCGGGCAGGGCGGCGAGAACGTCTCCGCCAACGCGCTGCTGTACGCCGCGCTCAAGGGTGGCGCCACCCTGGCCACGGTCGAGGGCGACAGCGCGCTCGCCGCGAGCTGGAACGGCAAGGCGGCCGCCATCAAGTCCGCGGCCAACTCCCTGCTGTGGGACGCCTCGAAGGGCATGTACAAGGACAACCCGACCAGTGGACTGTACCCGCAGGACGGCAACTCGCTGGCCGTCTGGTACGGGTTGACCGACTCCTCGGCCAAGTCGAAGAGTGTCATCGCGGGGCTCGGGAAGAACTGGGGCATCTACGGCCCCGCCACCCCCGAGTGGGGCGGCAACGTGTCGCCCTTCGCCGGTGGCATGGAGCTCAACGCCCGCTTCACCGCAAATGACGACTACACCGCCCTGGACCAGATCCGCCGTACCTGGGGCCACATGCTGACCAGCGACATCGGCACCAAGAGCACCTTCTGGGAGGGCATCAAGGCCGACGGCGGCCTCGCCTACGGCGGTTCGTTCATGAGCCTGGCCCACGGCTGGTCCACCGCGCCCACCTCCACGCTCACCTTCGACGTGCTCGGCACCGCACCGGAGTCGGCGACCGGCACGTACCGCTTCGTCCC
Source organism: Streptomyces olivochromogenes (assembly GCF_001514115.1). GTDB lineage: Bacteria > Actinomycetota > Actinomycetes > Streptomycetales > Streptomycetaceae > Streptomyces > Streptomyces olivochromogenes. The sequence goes on along the minus strand of NZ_KQ948493.1, from coordinate 3,296 downwards.
GCACCCCGGCGACCTGACCAGCGCCGAGGGCCGCATCACCATGCCTCAGGGCGCCATCAACGCCTCCTGGTCCCGCGACCCCGCCGCCGGCACGTACTCGGCGCGCCTCACCAGCCCGGCCGGCACCACCGGCCGCATCGGGGTCCCGAAGTTCGGCGGCGGCAACATCTCGGTGTCCGTGAACGGCACCGTCGTCTGGAGCAACGGAACGTTCACACCCACCTCGGGAATCACCGGCGCGAGCCAGGACGACACCTACGTCTACCTGACCGGCGTCGCCCCGGGCGGCTACACCGTGGCCGCCACCGGACTGGGCAATCCGTCGCCGCCCGCCGATCCCGGTACCGGCGCGCTGCGGCCGGGCTTCACCCGGTGCGCGGCCGAGGGCGGTACCTGCTCCTTCAGCGGAACCCGCTCGGTGGCCTACGGGGCTGGGACCTACACGTACAAAACAGTGACCGGCAGCACCGCCTGCACCAACGACTCCTTCGGCGGCGACCCGGCGTCGAATCTCGTCAAGTCCTGCTACGTCGCCGACGCGGGCGGCCCGCCCGGATACACCGTCTGCGCGGCCGAGGGCGGCACCTGCGCCGTGCCCGGCTACAACCGTGACGTCGTCTACGGCGCCAACGGCAACTTCGCCCACCAGGTCACCAACGGTTCCGTCGCCTGCACCAACGCCCACTTCGGCGATCCGATCGACGGAGTGGCCAAGTCCTGCTACGTGGCGCCCGCAGGAGGACCGTCCGGTGGCTGGACCAAGTGTGCGGACCAGAACGGCACCTGCCCGGCCGCCGCGGGGCAGCCGGTGACATACGGCGCCTTCGGAGCGTTCACGACGATCACGGCCACCGGCGACACCCCGTGCACCGACGCCACGTTCGGAGATCCGATCCCCGGCGAGTCGAAGGCCTGCTACACCGCCACCGGCGGTCCGGTCGGCTACGCCGCCTCCTGCTCCGCCGAAGGCGGCACGTGCGCCTTCAGCGGACAGCAGACCGTCGCCTACGGCGCCCGGGGCCGTTTCCTCTACAAGGCGTTCACCGGCGGCACCGGCTGCACGACGGCGGCATTCGGCAGCGATCCGCTGCCGGGCGTGAGCAAGACCTGCTACCGCACCACCTGAGCAGCGCGACGCCTCCGGCAGCCTCCGTTCCCCGCGTGTCAGGGGGCTGCCGGATCACTCCGGATGGGCCACTTCACTCCGGATGGGCCACTGCCTCCTTCTGCAGTTGTACCGCCGCCAGCAGGCTCAGTTTCGGTTCCGCCTGGCGCAGCGCGCGCACCGCCGCGACCGAGGTGATGTCCCCGGTGAAGCCGACGTCGGCCAGCCGGGAGCGGACCCAGCGGGCACGCAGCTGGGTATCGGTGGCGGAGGCGGTGGACTCGACGAGCGCGGCGGCGCGTTCCAGACCGAGGCGCTCTTCCGGCGAGGCCTCGGCCAGTGCCTGGCGCAGGGTCGCCGCGACCATGTCCGCGTCCCGGATGGCCAGCACGAAGTTGTTCTTCTTGCTCAGTCCCGTGATTCCTGTCATGGGGATCAGCCTGACTGCCATGTCCTCCGCGTGCCAAGCGACTTGAGGAGGCTCAGAGGCTCGGCCACTCGCGGTCGGGCCTGTGTGGTCGGGGCGGCGGTCCGCACACCCGGTACGTGCCAGCGCGCCGGGTGTGCGGTCGCACCGGACTTCCGTCATCGGGCGAGGGGATCAGCCGCTGGGGACGGTGTCCTCGAACGTGGTGCCCGCGCCGCGGTACGCCGTCACCTTGGCGGCGACCTGCGCCGGCGTGAGGACCTGATCCTTGACGTGCAGGACGTAGTCGACCTGCTCGTCGTACGCCCGCGCGGTGGTGCTGGTCTGGCCCGCGAGGTCGATCAGCCACTGGTTGAAGTTGATCGACATCGGCCGCTCCGGCAGGTACGCGGAGTCATGGGTGCCGAAGAGCTGTCCGTCGATGTAGTACTTGATGCTGCTGTTGTCGATGGTCAGCACCAGGTCGTGCCAGCCGTTGTAGCTCTGCCGGCCCTCGGTGTGCTGGTTGACCGCCACCCACGGGTCGGCCTGGTAGGTCTCCCAGGACGTCGTGTAGAGGATGTCGGAGGTCTCGCCCCAGCCGCCGTTGGGCAGGTACTCGAAGTCGTACTCGGAGTAGTCGTCCGCCATCGGTGCCGTGAGGTCGTTGATGGTGAAGAACGTCTGGACGAGGTGGTCGCCGTCCGGGCCGTACTTGGGCGCGTCGTTGAACTTGACCCGGGCCGCGTAGGTGCCGTTCTTGAATTTCCGCGCGTTGGTGACGATCTCGGTCTGCTTGGTGCTCTCCCCGGTGCCCGACGTCGAGGTCTCCAGGTTCATGACGGAGTTGCCGCTCGTGGTGGCGAAGGTGACCTTGTCGGGCGCCCAGGTGGCGCCGGACACGCCGGGGCCGCCGGCGGTGGAGCGCACGCTCCAGCCGTGCGCCGAGACCTTCGGGTCGTTGTAGGCGCTGTAGTTGAAGTCGTCGAACAGCGTGGCGCCGGTGGCCGGAGGGTCGGTCGGCGGGTCGGTGGGCGGGTTCGTCGGGTCGTTGCCCGCGGGGGGCCTGGCCCCACAGCGTGGTGCCGGACAGCTGCGCGGTGACCTTGGACCAGTCGGCGTACGACGTCTGGGAGGCGCCGAAGGAGTAGTCGTCGCTCTGGTTCAGCGACTGCCATGTCGACTGATAGAAGCGCAGCTGCATGTCGCCGGTGTCGGCGCCCGGCGCGAGCGTGCCGGCGCCGGAGGTGAAGCCGATCTCCAGGTAGCGGTCGGCCGTGGCGGTCGGGTTGGCGAGCGTCCCGAAGGTGCCCGTGACGTTGGCGCAGCCTTTGACGGCCCAGGAACAGGCGAAGCGATAGGACGCGCCGGCCGAGTCGGCCTTGAAGTAGTAGCGGATCCTGACGTTCGCCAGCTGCACGGTCGTGCTGCCGGTGTTCTTCACCTTGAACCAGGGTTCGGACTGGTCGGCGGTGGCTCCCGTGGCGCTCGTACGGTACTGGACGCTCAGCCCGTCGCCGGCGGCGCTCGCGGTGGCCGGGAGTGCGGTGAGCGCCGCGGCGCCCATGGCCACCGCGACGGCGGCGGACGCTGCGGCGCGTAGCCGGTTCTTCGCGAATCTCATCTGTTCCCTCCGTGGGTACTCCGTCCTTCAGGGCGGAGAGGAATCGGACTCCTGCGGAGCAGGGCGGGGAAGGACGATTCGCCGCCAGGGCGGATCGTCGTTCACCACCAACTACCCCTAGGGAGTCACATGTTGACGTGGTATTTTGTGGGCTTATGGCC
>NZ_KQ948492.1:22313-41139 GCF_001514115.1 Streptomyces olivochromogenes | reverse complement strand
AATACACCTAGGGCGTGCTGCCGCTGGGCGAACGAGGTGGCCTCATGTCTGACCTGCGCAGGCTCGGCAACGGCGTGATGTGGCGGTTCCGTACGGGTGGTTCTTGGCGGGACATGCCTGAGCGGTACGGGCCCTGGTCCACCGCCTACGGGCGGTTCCACCTCTGGGCCAGGTCCGGGGGCTTCCAGATGCTGATGGAAGCGGTGATCGCCGAGGCCGCCGCGCGGGGTCAGGTAGACCTCGACCTGGTGAGCGTGGACTCGCAGGGCCCGGCTCCGGCCTCCGAACTGGGGCGGTCACGCGGCGGGTTGACCGGCAAGGCGCACCTGTCGGCGGACCGCTGCTCCCCCCTGCTGTCCTTCGTCCTCCCCCCGGTCAAGTCGCCTACAGCCCCGCTTCACCGCCGTCGTGGAACGCATCAAGATCCGCGGCCCGTCCGGCCCGTTGCCCATGGGGACGACCTCTACCGCGACCGCAACGTGGTGGAACGCTGTATCAACAAGACCAAGGAGTGGCGGGGCCTCGTCATCCGCTACGACAAGACCCCGCCCGGCTACCTGGCCGGACTTCACCTACGCGGCGCGGTCGTCCCGCTCCGCAGCCTCCGATGAAGGTCCGCATCGGTCCGCGCTCTAGGCCGAGGTGGCACTGCTCGCCTGCACGGCTGCGACAAGTGTGTCGAGTTGCCCGCGGACTCGGGCGGCGGTGACATGGTCGAAATAGTCGCGGGAGCTGATGATTTCACCGTCGCGCACCCGCAGCACGAAGATGCCGGGCAGCACGAAGGGTTCTTCGGTCTCCGCGACTGTTCCCTGGTACTCGAACTCGGCGACGATGACCTCGGGGTCGGACGTCTCGTGGATCGTGATGTTGGCTGCCCGACGTTGCAGCCGGGGACCGGCGTCGGTCGGCCTGAAGTGTTCACGCAGTTCGTCGCGGGTACGGAGTGCGGCAGCACGAAGTGGGTCGAACGGGTGCACGACGTGGGTCTGTTCCGCATACAGGTCGGGCAGTTCGCTCCAACGGCCCTCCGCGACACCGTTCACGAGCGCGAGGAAAACCTCCCGCGGGCTGAGGACTTGGGTCATGGCACTCTCCTGTCGTCGGCGCCGACGTGCAGTGGTGTCGCACTACTATCCGGAGTGCGGACTCCGAGTATACGGAGTCGCGACTTCGGATAGCGAGATACGGCGAGATGCGGCGGGATACGAGTGAAAGCGCGATGAGCACCCCAGGTAACCGAGACATGGGCGGCAGACGGCCGCAACGCGCTGACGCGCGAACCAACCGTGAGCGGATCTTGAACGTCGCCGAAGAGGTCTTCGGTAAGGGCGGCCAGTCTGCGTCCACCGAGGAGGTGGCCCGCCTGGCCAACGTCGGCATCGCCACGGTCTTCCGTCACTTCCCCACCAAAGCGGCGCTGCTGGAGGCCGTTCTCGTGCAGCGGTTCGACCGCCTGCGCGAGCAAGCCGAAACGCTGTTTCACGCCCCGGACCCGGGTGCGGCGTTCTTCGACTTCTTCAGCCACCTCGTCGCCGACGCGGCCGGCAAGATCGCCATTGCCGAGGCGCTGTTCGAGGCCGGTGGTGACCATGATGGCGACGCCGCTCAGGCATCGGACGGACTGCGTCGAGCCGTCGGTGCGCTGCTTCAGCATGCCCAACGCGTCGGCGCCGTCCGAGATGACGTCGAACTGCCCGAGGTGTACGCCTTGCTCGTTGCCACATCGCGAGCCTCCGCCCGCGCCCACCTCGAGGAAGAGGTACGAGACCGGATGCTCACCATCATCTTCGATGGCCTAGCGCCACTCCGGAACGCGCGAGCGCAGCTGAAGACCTGAACTCGGCACCCTCTCCGGTGCTGTGACCACATGGGTTCGCCGGTTTGTGACGCGTGGGTTCTCGCAGAGTGCTGCGTGAGTCTTCACCGTGGGCAGGTAGCCGTTCCCCTCGCCGCCTCAGGGGCCTGGCGACCTGTTTACCAACCCAGCTGAGACTCCCCGAAGCGAAGTCCGGTGCCGGTGCCTTGCAGCCAATCCCGTGCGTCCGCATCCGAGTTACGCGTGCCGATGGACAGGTACACGGTGTGCCTGCCTGGATCAGGTTCACTGCACTGCTCGGTCCATGTGCTGTTGAGGCACAGCTGGACGCCGCTGAGGTTTGAGTTCGGTAGGCCGCGCAGTGCCGCGAACCAGGAGATGCCGATGGACAGCGGGCCGCAGACCGCGACCGCACCGTCGATCTCCGTCTCGGTGCACTCGTCGGAGTCACGGATGGGAAAGGTGGAGGGCGTCTTTCCCTTCATCAGCTGGAACTGCACTCGCTGCGGCAAGGGCCACAGGGAGGCCAGTTCAGGTTGCAGCTCAGTCTCCACCCGACCCGAGGACGTGTCCCGGAAGCCCAAGCGGCCCAGGGTCTCCCAGAGTTCCTGGACACGCGAGTCCTGGAGGTCCCGCTTTGAGCACAGGAACGTGCCACAGGTGAAGTACTGCCGGGCGTACTGGAACTGTTCCCGCGTGGCGATGTCGTTGAAGCAGAGGGCAGGCAGGTCCGGCGTTCCGGCACCGAATCGGGCGAGCAGTTGACGCGCGAAAACTAGAGCGCTCCGCGCGTCCGGCAGCGGTTCCAGCACCTCGTAGAGCATCGATGCACCCATCGGCCCACCTCCCTCACCCGCACCTTAGTCAGGCGACCCATCAGGTCATCGGGACAACCAGAGCTGACGAAGCTGCGGCTGCGCATGCGCCACCCGCACCGCAGACTCCTGCACGCAGTCCGTTTCGCGGGCTCGTCACTGGGCGCATTCCTGCTTCTTGGTGGGGAGTAGCGGGGGAGTGTCGGTGACGAGTTGGACGAGGTGTTCGGCGAGGTCGGTGCCGAGGGGGGCGCCGGTCATGAGTCGTCGGTAGAGGATGGTGCCGGCCCAGATGTCCTGGACGAGGTCGATGTCGAGGTCGTGGGGCAGGTCGCCGCGTTGGATTCCGCGGCGCAGTGCTGCGGCGATGTTCTCGCGCTTGCGGTACAGGAAAGCCTCCCGGAACCGGGTCATGAGTTCGGGGTGGGGGAGGAGGCCGCCGGCGAGTGCGGGCAGCGAGGTGGCCATGTCCTCGTTGGCGTAGTTGTCGATGGTCATGTCGACGGCGTGGCGCAGTTCGGCGTGGGTGTCGCCCAGGTCGGGGATCTCCTCGGCGCGGAAGATCTCGGCGAGCGCGTCGGCGACGAGTGCCTCCTTGCTGGGCCACCACCGATAGATGGTCGATTTGCCGACGCCCGCGGCCGCCGCGACGGCCTCGATGGTCAGCGCCGGGTATCCCTGCGCCGACAGGACATCCCGTGCCGCGTCGAGGATCTTTGAAAGAGAACGCGGCCCGCCGGCCGCCGGACCTGAGGAGAAGACGGGTGCCATGAGTTAAACGATACGTATCGTTTCACGCACGGGTCAAGGTGTGCTACTGTCGCGCTCATCGATGAAACGCTACGTATCGTTTCACTCCAGTCTCTTCCCGAAGGACGTGGCATGAAGGGTTACACCGTCCCCCTGTCTCCCCGTGGCATCGCGAACCTGGCGCCCGCCCCGCCGTGGCACTACGCCGGCACCGTGGTGGGTGTCGAGTTCTTCACCGACCCGGCCGCCGCCGCAGCGACTCTGCCCGAGGGTCTGACCCCTGACCCGGACTCCGCAGGCCGCGGCGTCGCGATGTTCATCGACTGGCAGTACTCCTCCACCGGCCTGGAGTACCTGGATCCCGCACGCTCGCAGTACCGGGAGTTCCTCCTCACCCTGGACGCCCACTACAACGGCACGCCGGTGGCCTGGTGCCCCTACATCTACGTCGACAACGACTCCGCCATGGCCCGCGGCTGGGTCCAGGGCTTCCCCAAGAAGCTCGGCGCCGTACACCAGACCCGCGCCTATTCCGTCGGCGGTCCCGGCACCCCTGTCCTCGGCCCGGGCGGACAGTTCGGCGCCACCGCCTCCGCTGCCGGACAGCGCATCGCCGAAGCCAAGGTCACCCTCGAACAGCCGGTCCCCGACCCCGCCGCCCTGATGAGCCGCCCCGTGGTCAACCTCCGACACTTCCCCCGCCTGGCCGCCGGACAACACGACAAGCCCGCCGTCCATGAACTCGTCATGTCCGTCCTGGACGGCGTCGCCGTCAGCGACGCCTGGGCAGGCACCGCCGACCTCGCCTTTCTCCCCGCCCACGGCGAAGAACTCGCCGACCTGCCCGTCCAGCGCACGGGCAGGGGATTCCACTTCGACCTCGCCTACACGGTCACCGACCTCAAGACCCTCATCGACCGCAGCAACTGATCAGCCCCTACGCCACGAGGGCCCCGCTACCAGCCACCACCCCAGTGGCCCTTCCCCGAGAACGAACGATCCCAACGCGGGCGTGCCCCCTCCCGATGTCCTGGGGGCACGTCCGCGGCTCTGACATTTCAGGAGTCGACGTGCCCATCTACACATGCACCACCGCCCAGGGAACGCTGAAGGCCGGCGCCAAGGGCGAACTGGCCGCCGAGATCACCAGGATCCACGCGGAGATCAATCACGTTCCGCCCGCCTACGTCAACGTGGTCTTCTCCGAACTGCCGCAGGACAGCGTCTACGTCGGTGGAGAACCAGGGGCGCCGCTCCTGATCAGCGGCTGGGCACGCCGCGGCCACCCGCAGGAGGAGACGACCCGCCTGGCACTCGAGCTGTCGGCAGCCGCTTCCCGCATCACCGGAATACCCGAGCGCCGCATCCTGGTGGTGATCCAGGACAGTCCCGCGCGCTCCGCCGTCGAAGGCGGACAGGTCCTGCCCGACCCGGGTCAGGAGAAGGAATGGCTGAGCCGTCACGAGGCGTGAGGCCGGGGCCGGGGTGACGGCCCGCGGGCCCCTACAGGTCATTTCACTTGGCCGTTCGGCCGGTTCAGTGTTCAGTGCGGTCACGCGGTGAAGAGCGGGAAGTCGTACTACGGCACTACGCGTCGCCGTAGGCTCTTGAAGGCCGGTTGGCCGCGGGCCCGGGTCACCTGCTTCCGGCCGGCCGGCGCCACCTCCGTACTCCTCGCCCCCTCACCCCTCTGTTCCGGGCGCTGAAAGTCGTACGCCTGGCCCCGGAAGTGTGGCGGCCGTCGGCGGCGGCATTCTCACATGGCACGCAGGCCCCGGTCGGCGAAGGCGATCAGCCACTCGAAGCTCTCGTCGATGTCGGCGCTCCACTGGAAGGCGTTGGCCACCTGCAACGTGGCGAACCCGTGGCAGAGGCTGCGGAGCATGCGCAGGGCGTGGTCCACGTCGGACTCCCGCACCTCGTAGCCGCGCAGGACCGCCATGAACGCGTCTAGCAGCCGCTGACCCGCGATGGCCAGCGGATCGTCCGGGCCGGACGGTTCCATGCCGATCGTCGCGGCGTACCGCCCGGGGTGCTCCAGGACGAAGGCGCGGAAGGCGCGCGCCGCGGCTGCCAGGGCATCGCGGCCGGCGTACCCCTGGACCGCGCCGCCGACGGCGTCGGCGGCCTCGCTCAACGCCAAGGCCGCGATGCGCCGGTTGAGGTCCTCCTGGCCGCCCACATGCTTGTACAGGGACGGGGTACGCACGCCCACCCGCTCGGCCAGCAGACCCATCGTCAGATTGGCGAGGCCCACCTCGTCGGCGAGGGCGGCACCGGCCGCGACCACGGCCGCCGGGTCCAGGCCGACCCTAGGCACGAGCGGCGTCCGTTCCGAGGAAGGCGAGCATGAGTGAAACCACCTGGTCGGAAAACTGGTCGTGCGGGTAGTGCCCGGCGCCCTCGATCATCTCAAGGCGACCGAGGCCGGACGGCAGGGCGTCAATGATCGCCGAACCCTCGGCGTGCGGGTCGGCCCAGTCGGGGTCGAGTGTGCCCATCACGACCAGGACCGGGCAGCGGACGTTGCCGAGCTGCGCGCCGGCGTCGGTCGGGGCGCTGCGGCCCATGCCCTGCATGGCCTTCATCCGGCCCGGCTCGCGCAGCAGGGAGTCGATGCGGCCGAGCCGCTCGGCCCAGTCGGCCGGCTTCACGCCGGGGTAGGCCACGTCGAGGTACGAGCGCCAGAGCGGCACGCTGCCGAACGCGCCCGTGCCGAGCAGCCGCAACATGCCCTGCCGGAAGCGCTTCACGCGCAGGTCGCCGAGGCGGATCGACTGCTTTCGGGTGAACGGCGCCAACTCGACAACCGCGGTGATCAGCGAGGGCTCCTGCGCCGCGGCGATGGTGGCGGCGCCGCCGGAGATCGAGTGGCCGACCAGCACGGCCGGGCCGCCCAGGTGACGGATCACGGCGAGCAGGTCGCCGGCGATGGCGGTGCGGCTCCAGGCCGGCCAGCCGACGCTGGACTCGCCGCAGCCGCGCAGATCGACCGCGGCGACCCGGTAGCCCGCCGCCACCAGCGGCGGGATCACAGCACGGTACGCGGAGCGGCTGTCGCCCATGCCGTGCGCGAGAACGATCAGCGGGCCGGACCCCGACACCTCGTAAGCGATCGTGCCGCCGTCGACGGCAAGGTACTCGGTCATGACAGCTCCCAGGTTGGCTAACTACGTTAGCTAAAAGCTAATCTCATTACCCAAATCTGTCAACGACGAAATCCCCGGCGCGGCCGGGAGGAACGACGAAGTGCGGCGGAAGGGGGCAGAACCGGATCGGGATCGAGGGGGAGGTGTCGGGGACGTGGCTGGCTGCGTCGGGGGCCTTGGTGACGACGGTGTACTCCGGGACGGACGCCGTGGATCTCGACGAGGGTGGTCTCGAAGCAAGTCGCTCGGGCCGGGCGGGCGACTGGCGTTCGTGCTGTGCGACCTGTGCGACCTGTGCGACCTGTGCGCGGTGCCGTTCGGCGAGATGGGCCGGATCCTCGGCCCATCCACCGACGCGACCAAGATGGTCGCTGCTCGCGCCCGAAGAAGGGTGCAGGCGATCGAGCGGCCGTCGGTTGGAGGAGGGGAGCGGCGAGAGGTGGTCCAGGCGTCCGTGACGGGAGTTCGCCGCGGCGACTACCAAGCCGCAGTGGTGACCCGGGGTCGGTCTGCTCGCCGCCGAAGGCCTACCTATGGCCGACTCCACCGCATCCGTGTCAGTCGTGCAGGGCGGTCTTGAGTGCGTCGATGGCGAGGTGACGAGCGACCTTGGTGGCGTTGGTGTCACGGAGGAGGTCCAGCATCAGGAAGTCGTGGACCATGCCCAGAACGCGGACCGCGGTGACGTCGACGCCGGCTTCACGCAGCTTGGCCGCGTAGGCCTCACCCTCGTCACGCAGGACGTCGGCCTCGTCGGTGATGACCAAGGTCGGGGGCAGGCCGCGCAACTGGTCGATGCTGGCCCGCAGCGGCGAGGCGTAGGGCTCGGCGCGCTGGGCGGCATCGGTGGTGTACTGGTCCCAGAACCAGATCATGCCGTCCCGGGTCAGGTACTCCCCGTCCGCGAACTGCCGGTAGGACGGGGTGTCGAAGTCGGCGTTGGTCACGGGGTAGAGCAGGACCTGGCAACCGACCCGGACATCGTCGCCCCTGTCCTTCGCCATCAGGGCGAGGGCCGCGGACATGTTTCCGCCCACTGAGTCGCCGCACACGGCGAGGCGCGAGGCGTCCAAGCCATGCTGTGCGCCTTCGCGGGCGGACCATTGGGCCACGGCGTAGTTCTGCTCGATCTGGGTGGGGTACTTGGCCTCGGGGGCCCGGTCGTAGACGGGGAAGACCGCAGCCGCGCCGGCGCCGACGGCGAGTTCGCGTACGAGGCGGTCGTGGGTGTTCTCGTCGCCGAACACCCACCCGGCTCCGTGGATGTAGAGGATGACCGGCAGCGTCCCGGAGACGCCGCGCGGGCGCACGATGCGGGTGCGTACCTGCCCCCACTTGCCGGCGTCGACGGTCACCCATTCCTCCTCGACATCGGGTTTCGTGACACCTTCTCCAGTCTGCAGGCCGGCGAGGATGTCACGTCCCTGATCCGGCGGCACCTCGTAGATCCGCGGGTGCGGGGAGGTCGCCTCGGTAAGGTCTTGCGCTGCGGGCTCCAGGATCGGAGTGGGAAGCACTGAAGGCATGCTGATCTTCCTTTCCCTGCAGGGTTGGGGGCAGCAACGACGCCAGATGCGCTATTTGCGTAGATATATGCACCCTTGATCAGGATAGCGAGGCGGTGACACGCCCGCGATCGCACGATTCCGCCCCTGGGTGGGCAGAGGGTCAGCGGCGGCGACGTGCTGATGAACACGGCACACCCACTGTGCACACCGGGCGCTGCAACCCGACGTTCCGCTCGTCGGACGGATCGGCACCGACGGGTCACCCCATCACGGCCGAGCAGAGAGGTCTTGCCTGCGGGGTCGTCCAGGTTCCAGTCGACGTAGCGCTTGCCGGGGAAGACCGGGCAGGCGTCGCCGCGGCCCATGCCGACGATGCCGTCGGTGGCGCAGACGATCTCGTGGTCGGTTGCAGCACGTCGAGGACGGCCGAGGCGGGCGACGGTCCGGGCTGCCAGGGGAACTGGCACCGGCGGATGAACCGGATCAAGCACTACTCGTCTTCCTCGGCCAGACGCGGCCCTCCGCTAAATGATGTTGAGGCAGTCGAGGAACGGTGTGGCGGCCGAGGCGTTTCCTGTGATGCGGCAGTGGTCGCGCCAGGGCTTGCGGGTGGTGGCCCACGCGATGAAGTCGAGTGCCGTGCTGTGGACCCGGGTGATGGCGTCCGCACCGGGTGCCACGGTCAGCTCCCCGTCTGGCCCGGACGCAGGGAAGACGGTGACGGTGGTGGCGCCTGGCCCGGTCAGGTGGAGGACGAGGGGCGTATCGACGGTGGCGGTGAGTTCGGGCCCCTGCATCTGGGGGAGACCGGCGAGCATGAAGTCGACGGCGGGGCCGACCTGGCCGTCGGTCGGTTCCGGCAGGGTGAACGGGAGCGGGCCGTCCGGGGCAAGCATGTCGTTGCGCAGGTGGCAGAAGACGTTGAACGCCATGGTGTTCGCCAGGAGGTGGCGCGGATACGTCCCGAGCCCGGGCACCTCGACGGCCTCGTCGGCCCCGGGCGGTTCCTGGGCCGCTTCCAGGAGGTCCAGCTGCCGGGGTGTGCTGCGCCGCCACTCGTCGAGGACTTCCGCATGGCTCCAGCCACGGCGTTCGTCGACGCGCAGGTCGTGGTAGCGCTCGCGGTTCTTCGGCAGGGAAGGGTCGGGCGGCGGCGGGTCCACCGCCTCGGAGGCCAGGGCCGCGAGATGGGCCACCACGTCGATGACACGCCAGCCGTTGCAGGCGGACGGCAGCTCCCATTGCTCGTCGTCGACCTGGGGGACGATCTCAGTTAGTCGCGCCGTGCTCGAACGCGCGGCGGCGATGCCGGCACGGGTCATCGTTCCTCCCTCGCCTCTCTCGAAGGGACGGCCCGGTCAGGATGCGGACCGGCGGGACATGCGGTAGGTCGCGGCGACGTCCGCGCGTCCGAGTCCGTCGTCGGCCGCGCGGTGGAGGCGTTCGCGTACGACTTCCGCGATGCCCAGGTGCAGGCCGGCGGCACGGGCGGTGTCGACGATCAGGCCGGCGTCCTTGGCAGCCGCTTCGAGGGGAAAGTGTCCGACCTCGTCGAGCCACACGGTGCGTGAGCCCACCGCCTCCAGGACCGGTCGCACCGCTTCCCTAGCCTCCTGCTGGGGGGGAGGCGGCCAGGATGGTCAGGGTTCCGGCCACGGCCGGTTCCTTGGTGCCGAGGAGGGGGGCTTCGACGTACGCGACGTTCAGGCGGGTCGCCAGTTCCGCGAGACGGCGAGATCCGTCCGGGGAGACCGTGCACGTCTGCACCCACACCGTGTGGCCGCCCAGGCCGTCGCGAGCCTGGTCCATCACGTCGGCGACCACCTTCTCGTTCGAGAGCGCGGTCAGTACGATGTCGGCGCCTTGGCAGGCCTCGGCCGGCGTGTCGCACACCGCGGCGCCGGCGTCGACCAGCGGTTCGGCGGCGGCGCGGTTGCGGTTCCACGCGCGCAGTCCCACTCCCGCCGCCGCGATGTTACGTGCCATGGCCTCCCCCATGGTCCCTGTGCCGAGGACGGCGACCACGGGCCTTGCCTGCCCGGACGACGGGGTCCGGTTCGTTCCGCTCATCGTCGCGCCTCCAGACGATCGACGCGGGCGCGCGCCGCGACGGCCGGCGCGCATGCCAGTGGTGTCGACTGGCCGCCTGGTATCGGGGGGTTCAGGCGTCCTGGCCGATCCAGACGGTCTTGGCGTTCATGAACTCCCGCATGCCGAGGTCGGACAGCTCACGTCCGTAGCCGCTGCGTTTGACGCCACCGAAGGGGATCTCGGGGTAGCTGGTCGTGTTGCCGTTGATGAAGGCCATGCCCGACTGCACGTCGCGGACGAAGAGTTCGCGTTCGGCCTCGTCCTCGCTCCACAGGTTCGACCCGAGGCCGTAGGGGTGCCCGTTGGCTTCCCGCAAGGCCTCTTCCAGGGAGGCGACCGTCCACACCTGCGCCACGGGGCCGAAGACTTCCTCGTGGTACATCCGCATCTCCGGCGTGATACCGGTCAGCACGGTGGGCGGGTAGAACCAGCCGGGCCCGTCCGGGCGTTCACCGCCCAGGAGGACCGTCGCGCCCTTGGCGACGGCGTCGTCGACGTAGGACTCCACGTCCTGCCGGCCGGACTCGGTGGCCAGCGGTCCGACGTCGGTGCCCTCGTCCATCGGGTCGCCCACCACCAGTGCGCCCATCTTCGCCACGAACATCTCGATGAATGCGTCGCCGATGTCCTCGTGCACGAAGAACCGCTTACCGTTGATGCAGGACTGCCCGTTGTTCAGACACCGGGCCTTGACCGCGACATCGGTGGCCCGCTCCAGGTTCGTGGAGGGCATGACGATGAACGGGTCGGAGCCGCCGAGTTCGAGGACCACCTTCTTGATCTCGTCGCCGGCGATGGTGGCCACCGACCGTCCCGCCGGTTCGCTGCCCGTCAGCGTCGCGGCCGCCACCCGCGGGTCGCGCAGCACCTGCTCCACCCTCCCCGCGGAGATCAGCAGGGTCTGGAACACGTCGTCCGGGAAGCCCGCGTCACGGAAGAGCTCTTCCAGGTACATGGCGCACTGCGGCACGTTCGAGGCGTGCTTGAGCAGGCCCACGTTTCCCGCCATCAGTGCGGGCGCGGCGAATCGCATGGCCTGCCACAACGGCAGGTTCCACGGCATCACCGCGAGCACCGCACCGATCGGCTGGTACGTCACGAACGTCTGCTTCGCGCCCACGCCCCCGCCGTCACCCTCCAGGTCCCGCAGGAAAGCGGGGCCCTCAGTGGCGTAGAAGCGCAGCCCGCGCACGCACTTGGCCACTTCCTCCTCCGCCGCCCGGAAGGTCTTGCCCATTTCCGTGGTGATCATCGCGCTGACGCTCTCGACCTCCTTCTCCAGGCGGTCGGCCGCATGGTGCAGCCATTCCGCCCGCTGCTCGACGCTCGTCAGCCGGTATGAGGCAGCCGCAGCCGCCGCCCTGGCGAGCTTGTCCTCCAGTTCTTCAGGAGTCAGTTCGTCGAACCTCCTGAGGACCTCACCTGTCACGGGACTCGTCGTTGCGATAGCCATGAATCCAGGCTATTACCACCCGATAAGGTGAGCAAATGACTCATTTGCTACCTTATTGGCCTTTCGCGAAGCGGCGCGCTGCTCGCCGGGAGGGAGCCATGACCTTGAGATCGGTCAGAATTCCGCCGTGCAGCAGCGACGCCCCTGCGGATCTGGCGGTCAAGGACGGCGTCGGCGAAGGTCGTCGAATGACGATCACGTCTGCTGTCTCGAGTTGAAGGTCCCCCCCGGTCAGGACAGAGCCATGACGAGCTCCTTGGCGAGCGGGCCCGAGGAGGCGGGGTTCTGCCCCGTGAAGAGATTGCGGTCCACGACTGTGTACGGTTCCCAGGCGGGACCCCGCGAATACTGGGTGGGCAGCTTCTTCAATTCGTCCTCCAGCAGCCACTTGGCCTTGTCGGCGAAACCGACACCGGCCTCCTCCTCGTTGCAGAAACCCGTCACACGGTAGTTCGCGAAAGGCGTTTCGCCGTTTGCGCCACGGGTCGCGAGGAGAGCGGCCGGGGCGTGGCAGACGATGCCGAGCGGATTGCCGGAAGCGAGTGCGTCCCGCAGCAGTGCCCCGGAGTCGGGGTCGACCGAGAGGTCCTCCATCGGGCCGTGACCGCCGGGGTAGTAGACCGCGTCATAGTCCTCCAGGCGCACCTCCTGGAGGGAGATGGGATGCCTCAGTTCATCCGCGGATTCGATGACGGCCTCCTCCTGGAGGGCGTTCTCTTCGCCGCCCGCCATGCGGGGCTCCAGGCTCATCGTGTCCACAACGGGAACGACTCCAGAGGGAGTTGCCACGGTGACCTCGTGTCCGGCGTCGGTGAACACGCTGTAGGGCGCCACGAACTCCTCGGCCCAGTACCCGGTGGGATGGCGGTGCCCGTCCTTCATGGTCCAATAGCTCGCGCCGGTCAGCACACACAGGATCTTGGCCATGAGACGCTCCTCGGGACGACGTTGCCCTGGCACGGGCATGAGGCGACCGGATTTCACGTGCCCATCAAGTGTGAGCGGGCATCTTGAGGTCGGCAACTTGTGGTCGACCGAGGAGCGTTCCGAAGGACTGCCATGATCAAACCCTATGGCGCCTACGATTTCCTGCCGCCGATACGGACCTTCTCGTTGACCTCGGAGTCCGTGGCCGACGGCGAGCCATCGGCCCGCGAGCAGGTGAGCGGCATCCTGGGAGCAGGTGGATCGGACGTCTCACCGCAGCTGAGCTGGTCCGGCGTTCTCGAGGAGACGCGGAGTTTCACGGTGGCGATGTTCGCCCCGGATGTGCCCACTGCTTCGGGCTTCTGGCACTCGGCGGTGTATGCCGTCGACGTGGAAGAACTGTAGGTGTCAGGGACAACGACCCCTGCGTACCTGGACTTCCTCCTGTTCAGCCACGCGATCGCGAGGGCGACCATGTACGGCACTTTTGAGCGGGCCCAGTACTGCGCGGTCGCCCTGTTTCCGGTCGCACTATTTCCGCATGTAGTTCTCGGCGGCGTCGGCGATCAGATTCTTGACCGCTTGCGGATGCGAGACCAGGGACACGTGCGAGGAGTCGATCTCCACTGTCTTTCGGGCGTTCGCGCGCTTCGCCTCGTACCGCTCCAGGCTCGGGTTGATCGCCTGGTCCTGTTTGCCGACAAGGACGTAGACGGGTTTGTTCCGCCATGCGGCGCCGGTGAGTTTGTCCGTGAACGCCGACAGCGCGATCGGACGCTGTGTGACGGCCATGATGTCGGTCTGACTCGTGGGCAGGTCCGCGGCGAAGACCTGGTGCAGTTTGTTCGGCTGTACGTACACGTCCGTGCCGGTGGTGCCGTCGCCGTTGCGGAAGGGCACCTGCTTCAGAGCCTTGGTGAGTGCGGCGGGAGCGAACTTCGCGGAGAGGCTGGCGAACGACTCTCCCACATCGGGCATGATCGCGTTGATGTATACGAGGGCCTTGACATTGTTGTTTCCGGCGGCAGCCTGCGAGATCACCTCTCCGCCGTAGGAATGACCGACCAGGACGATCGGTCCCTTGACGGACTTCAGGAAGCTTGCGATGTAGGTCGAGTCCTGGGGGATACCGCGGAGGGGGTTGGCCGGTGCGGCCACCGTGTAGCCGTTCTGCTGGAGCCGTTTCACGACACCGTTCCAGCTCGACGAGTCGGCGAAAGCGCCGTGCACGAGCACGATAGTGGGCTTCTCCTTGCCGGGAGCAGCGCTCGGACCACCTGCCTGCGCCGTTACGGGTGTCAGGGCGTAGGTGATTCCCGACACCGCCAGAAGTGCCGCACTCCACCGGACGATGTTCAGGTTGCGGCGCGACTTGCAGGGTATTCGCATGTCATTCCTTCGGTGCGAGGGCGTCGAGCGAGGCCCGGGATTCCAGCGTCGAGGACACCTGCCGCCATGTCCCCGCGCACGGGCCATCCGAGTGAGCGCACCCCGGAGGTGTGGAGTCTCCCGTTCTTTCGATGACTTTGCTTTCGGGTCCCGCACTGCGACCATCGGCCAATCACCCTTGGACTCGCACTCGTCGCCGCCCTCCGTTGCTCGAGCGCGGCTGCACCACCACTCAGGCCGCCTGGGCGCTCGGGCTGGGCCACTACGGCGCCTGTACGGGCTGCCGACGTCGCCGGCGACCACGGCCGCAGCGCGCCGGCGCCTTCTGTTGGGACCTGGAGGGCGAGGCGATCGCGTTCTTCGCGCAGCGCCTGAGTCTTGGCCTTGAGTTGTTCGTACTTCGCGAGGAGGGCGTCGAGATTCTGCGGGCGACGGTGCTGGGCGCGGGCAAGTGCGTAGAAGAGGTATTTCAGCCCAGTGTGCCGATCAGTCAACCTGAGGAGCAGTCCGGCAGGACGGTGCCGACCACGCCGACCTCGGCGCCGCGCTCCTGCGTCTGCCTTGCGGGAGTGACCCGCACCGGCTTCTACCCGCAGGAGGACCGCGACGGTAGCGTCCGAGGAGGGCGCTACCAGCGCCTTGGCGGCGAGTTCGTACGGCGTCTGGCGGCCTTCCTGGAGGCACCGGGGAGGTTCCAGACCCCAGAGAGGCTGACGGAGTTCAAGAAGCTCCCACCTCTTCCGGCTCGCCGCCCGGCGCGACGACATCATGCGCATGCGCATGCGCAGCCCGCAGTCGTCCCCCGAGCCGCCTCCGCCCACCGAGTCGGCCACCGTTCCTCGCGCCAGCACGCCGTCTACGGCACCTGCAGCTGACGGCCCGTCAATGACCAGTTGGACCCCGTCGGCGGCCACTTGATGGGGAGTCGGCCGGCCGCCTGCGGTGACACTGCGTCGATGTTCCGGGGTGGGTGGCTGTGTCAGATCCAGGCCGCCGTCGACGGTGCGGACCTGGCTGGTGGGCCAGGCGGTGGCGAGGTCGGTCAAGGCACAGGATGGTGGCGACCTCGCGCGGCTCGCCGTGGCGGCCGAGGGGGATGCGGCTGGGCCTCTGCCTGCTTGAGCTGCTCGATGGTTGCCTCGGGCAGCCCGGGCTAGGGACGGAGCACGATCTTGCCGTGGGTGTGCCGTCGCTCCAGTTCGCGGAACGCGTCTCGCACCCGTTCCAGCGGGTAGGTGCGGGCGATCGGCACCTCCAACTCCCCGCGCGCGGCGAGCCGGGCCAGCTCGCCCAGTACGACCGCGCAGGCCGCCGCACCTTCTCCGTAGGTTCGTGCCCCCACCTTGGCCGCGGCCTGCCAGTCGCTGATCGTGTTGATCCGCTCGGGCCGCACGTCCAACTCCATTGCCAGATCCACGTAGCCGTCGCCGAACGTGTCGATGAACGCGTCGACGTTCCCGCCGGAAGCCTGTCGGATCCGTTCGGCCACGTCCTGCCCGTACTCGACCGGGATGGCACCGCGATCCTTCAACCAGGCGTGGTTCTGCTCGCTCGCCAGCCCGATCACCGTGGCGCCGCGCCGCCGCGCGAGCTGCACCGCGAGAGACCCGACGCCGCCCGCCGCACCGGACACGACGACCGTGTCGGCCGGTTGGGGGTCCACAGCGAACACGGTGGCGTACGCGGTCGTGCCGGCCACGTACAACGACCCTGCCACGTCCCAGGACAGCCCCTTCGGGAGCGAGGTCAGATTCACGTCGTCGACCACGACGAACTCCGCGTGGCTCGCCCTGTGATGGGTGAAGCCCAGTACCTCGTCGCCCACCGCGACGCCGCGCACCTGTGGACCGGCCTCCACCACGACGCCGGCCAGATCGCTGCCCTGTCCGGAAGGGAAGGTCGCCGGCCAACGTCCGTGCCGCGCGCCCTTGCGGATCATCGTCTCGCCGGGCTGGATCCCGGCCGCGCGGACCTCGACCAGTACCTGCCCGGGGCCGGGCGCCGGCCGCTCCACCTCTTCCACCCGCAGCACATCGATCCCGCCGTACTCGTGGAACCGCACCGCCTTCATCGCGTGATCACCGCTCTTCCTCGTTCGGACAGGTCTTGGACGGTCGGGCCCCGGGCGGCCACACATCGACCGGGCCATCGCATTCAACGGTTCAGGAACGGGGCTGTCTTCCCAGGATCAACGGTTCGGGGAAGTATTTGACGAACGGTGATATCACTACCGGCATCCGGCACGGGGATGCACCGCAACGGTCTGGGTACCTGCCCCCTGCCTGATGAGTGCCGTTGTCAGTGCGGCTGACAGCGATGACGTCCGCGTCGACGTCAGCCTCGTCGACGATCCACCCGGGGTCTGACCTGCACCGTGCACCCCGAGCATCTCGCCGGAACGAGAAACGACCGGCGCGGGACACAACGAGTACGGAAACAAGCGCGGCCAGGTGCCGGTTGTACTCCAGCAACCCTGCGTACAGATACGGCGGCAAGTGCGCCGTCTAGTACGCGGACTGGAGAGCGGGGACGGCGAATACGGCAGGAAGGGGTCGCGGGCTCCACCTCACCCCACCCGACCAAGCCCGTACCTAGCACCCGGTTTGATCTGGAACGCCGTGTCCTGTTTGCCTCCCGGCCAACTGATCAAGGTCCGGGCGGTAAGGAAGTCCGGGCGCGGATCGGGCCGGCCCGTCGCTTCTGGGTACCCGCTACCTCGCGGCTCAGGGCTGTTCAAAGGAGTGGCTGCGTGCGGTTGATGCCTTGTAGGGTCCCGATTATGGCTTGTCGCATTTCCGAGCTGGTGATCGATTGCCGGGATCCGCAACGGCTGGCGGCGTTCTGGTGCGAGGTGTTGGGCTTCGTCGTGCTCGACATCGACATCGACGACGGCGCGGTGGAGATCGGACCGCGGGAAGGGTTCGGCGGATTGCAGCCGACTCTGGTCTTCAGCCCCACTACCGAGCCCAAGGCGGGCAAGCTGCCGCTGCACATCGACGTCAACGCAACCGACCGCGATCAGGACGCCGAACTCGAACGTCTCCTGAAGCTCGGGGCACGCCCGGCCGACATCGGCCAGACCGGTGAGGAGACCTGGCACTGCCTGGTCGACCCCGAAGGCAATGAATTCTGCCTCCTGCGAGCCCGCCTGAGCTGAGCATCGGCCCGCGCCGGCAAACCCCAAAACACACCCCCAGACTTCCGATGCTGGGCTTTCTGGTCACAGGATTCGGCGCTTCAGGCATTGGTCGGCCCGCTGGGAGCGGCGAAGGAATGGTTGAGGGCTCCTTCCCGCGCAAGCGTCAGTGGGTTGCGTACCGGCTTGTCCGCCAGCGCAGCAGATTCATCCCGTACGAGCGCGGGGTCCGGGGTGAACTGTCCGCAGCCGTAAGGTCCTTGAAGAAGCCGGCAGCAGGTTGGACCGGCCTGCCTCGCGGGTCCAGGAATTGGGAGGGTCCCCAAGGAGAACCTGTCCCCTGCAACTCACCGATTTCGGGCGAGGATCCCCTTCCCGGGTGCGAGTGCGAAGAGCGCGCCTCCGCCGAGGGCACGGACCCTGCTGACCTTGTAGCGCCACCGGATGGTGTCGACGGGTAGGGAGTCGATCAGGACCTGTCGCAGCTCGCCGCGCTGTACCTCGGGGCGTCAACCCGTGCCGTCGTCGGGTTCGTCGGGGAGCACGGTTCCGTCCCGGTCGAGGACCCGTGACGCCTCGCGGCCCTCATGGATGAGGTCTCGGAACTCATCGAGGAGGTCGGCCGTGTTGAGGACGAGCTGCCCGTTGTGGTCGTGGATGTTGAGCATGCCGCCCTGCGGGCGCCACTCGATGCGGTACCCGGAGCCGACCGGGGTACCGGGTGGCTGCGGCAGCGGTGGGGCTATGCGCTCCCAAAGATCATCGGAGACAAGAGCATTGGACACCTCGCGGACTCTGCTCGACGAGGCCGCCGACAGCCACCCGACACGCCGATCTCATGCCGAAGCCCTGGCTTCGGCCACGTGGAACCATCCGGGCCGCACCTCGGCCAGCAGAGGCTTCAGCGACTCGACCGCGGACCGTAGGTCCTGCTCCGTGGGGTCAATTGGTTCAGGCAAACTCTGCCCATAACGGCGCAGCCGCCAGAGGTCGAAGATCTCCGCCCCGTCGGCCGCGAAGTCCACATCGATCTCAGAGCCGTTCTGGCTGATGAAGAGGCAACCGGCTCCGTGGACGCTGTAGGAGTAGGTGCCGATTCCACCGCTACGACTGATCCGGTGCGAACGGACCAGGCAGAGCAAGTCTGCTAGCCGCTCGAGCGAGGGAAGCGCCGTCCGCATGGCCTCACCAGCCGCGTTGAGAGACTCCACGTAGCCGATCACAAGGTCACGCGCTGTTGTCACGTGTGCCCCTCCCGCAGCCGAAGCCCGTCCCACACACTGCATGCTTCCCCCTGCGTCCATGCTCGGGCGATTGTTCCACGTGAGTTTCCGATGTCTGTGTCGGACAGCATTCTGAAGCGATCGGTTAGATCGTCGCGGGGATGCCGTGGACGTGGAGGACGCGGGCGAGGGTCAGTGCTCCGAGCCCAGCGCCGATGATCGTGACGTCCGTGGTCATGGTGGTTCCAGAGATGTCAGGCTGGAACGGCGTTCCAGGCATGTGTCAGGATGTACGCATGGCAACCAGTGCACGCCGTCCGCAACGACGAGAGGAACCACTCTCCCGCCGGAGCATCGTCGAGGCCGCGATCGGACTTCTCGACACCGCGGGCGAGGGCGCACTCACCTTTCGCGCACTGGCCGAGCGTCTCGCCACCGGACCCGGCGCGATCTACTGGCACGTCACGGGCAAGGACGAACTCCTCAACGCCGCCACCGACGCCGTCATCACCACGACCGTGACCGCCAGCACCACGGACACCGCCGATACCACGGACGCCGCCGGC
>NZ_KQ948492.1:0-21703 GCF_001514115.1 Streptomyces olivochromogenes | reverse complement strand
GACACACCCGTAACCGGTGCACACGAGTCCTTCTGGCTCGACCGAGGGGCACGGCTCCACAACAAGTGGACCAGAGACTCAGTTTCGAAAGCACCTGTCCGGCTAGCGATCCTCCGTCGGCCATCCGATGGCGCGGAAGACAGCGACGGGGTCCAGGTAGTCCCGCCAACGCGTCACCCTGCGGTCCTTGACGGTGATCACGGACACGAAGTGGTTGTCGTAGGCACGCCCGGTGTGGACTGTCCGTCCGTGCACCGCGTATTCCAGCACGACCACGGACGTCTCGGGATCCCGGTGGACAGCGAGCCCGTCCGCGCTGTGCAGGACCATGCCAGCGCCGTAGCCGCGGTACAGGTCGGCGACCGCGCGGCGTCCCTGAACCCGGCTCGGGTAGCCGGGTACGGAGATCACGTACTCGAAGACCACGTCTTCGGCCAGGAGGTCGAAGAAGTGCTCGCCGTCGACGAGGCCCGCCAGCCCCTCCCGGATGATCCGGAAGAACGGGTCCAGCGCTGCGAAGTCGGAGATGTCGTCGATGGACATGGTCACCCCGCCACCGGAGAGGTCCAGGCGTGGACGTTGCGCTGAGCGAAGTCGTGGAAGGTGGCCGCGGGCCGGCCGGTGACCTTCTCGACGTCGCCGTTGGGCGTGGAACCGTTGCCGGAGATGACGCTGCCGGTCAGCCAGCGAAGCATCACCGCGTAGTCGGCAGGGACGAATCCGGCAGCGACCGCGCCGTCGATCCATACGTCGGGGTCGATGTCGTGGTGCGTGACAGGTCGGCCGGTCACGACGGCGATGGTGTCGGCGACTTCGTCGACGGTGAGGGCCTGCGGGCCGGTGGGCGCGTACTGCGCGCCGGCGTGGGCGTCGGGGGCGAGCAGCGTCTCGACGGCGACCGCGGCGATGTCGGCCGCGTCGACGAAGGCTTCCCTGCCGCCGCCGGCGGGGACCGTGATCACCCCGTCGACGACGGGTACGTGGGCGTCGCTGAAGTTCTGCATCACCCAAGCGGGACGCAGGACGGAGTGGGTGATGGCAGTTCGGGCGGCGAGGTCGGCCTCGACGGCCCTGATGTCGACCTCCGGTGGTGCCTGGTCGGCGCGGTAGGTGCTGAGGTAGGTGACGTGGCGCACTCCGGCGGCTTCGGCGAGGTCGAGGAAGGCGGCCACATGGTCGGCGTAGGTGACCCGGAGGACGGGTGTGACGAGGTAGAGGCGGTCGACTCCGGCGAGGGCTGCGGCGTGGGTGGTCGGGTCGTCCCAGTCGAACAGCACGTCGGCGCCGTGGCGCGCCGCGGTGCGGGCGCTCAGCCCCCGCTCGGCGAGCGTCTTCGCCACGAGCGAGCCGGTCCGGCCGGTGCCGCCGAGGACGAGTGTGGTCTGCGGTGATCCAGTCATGGATCAATCCTGAGAGCGCGCTACGAGTGAATCAATGCGCGAATGACTCGTTCTTTTACGTCAGACGCTCAGGCCTATGCCCTTTGTGGTTGTCTCGCTGATACTGATTGCGTGGACCTACTGCATGATCGCCTTGCGCGGGCACGCGCCTCCGGCGCCGTCTTCGCCCGGACGGTGGCCGAGCCGCCGTGGGGGCTGCGGCTGGCTGGTTCGATCCAGTTGGCCGTGCACACCGTCGTCCGGGGGAGAGGATGGCTGTGGCTGGACGACCCCGGTAGCGCGGTGGAACTCGTGCCGGGAGAAGTGACGCTCGTCCGCGGTGGCCCCGATCACCACATCGGGCACGAGCCGGGCACCGAGTGCCTCGAACCGGAGGACTTCCGGTCCCGGCACGCCTACGACGGGACTTCCGAGGACCCGCGGGCGACGGTCTTCCTCTGCGGCGCCTACCGGTTTTCGGGCGACATCGGCAGCGGGCTGCTGGAGGCACTGCCGCAGGTGCTGACCCTGTCGGCGGCGGTCGGCGATCCGCTGCGAGAGGTGATCGCGCTGCTGTCGCACGAGCTGGCCGCCTCCGAGCCCGGCCAGCCCATCGTGCTGGACCGGCTCCTCGACGTTCTTCTGGTGCTCGCCATCCGCAACGACTTCCGCCGGAGCTCCACCGCACCCCGTTGGTACCGGGCCTCCGCGGATCCCCGGCTGAACGCCACGGTGCAGGCCATGCACGAGAACGCCGGCCATCCCTGGTCGGTCCCCGAACTCGCGGCTATCAGCGGCCTGTCCCGCGCGGCGTTCGCACGGACCTTCCGCGACGTCCTCGGGCAGACCCCCATGCAGTACCTGACCGACTGGCGGATGGCTCTCGCCCGCGACCACCTGCGCACCGGCGAACTCGGCATGACACATATCGCCCGCACTGTCGGCTACAGCTCGCCCTACGCGTTCGCGGCGGCCTTCCGGCGCCACCACGGCGAGCCGCCAGGGACCTGGCGGCAGCGGGAGTCGCTCCGCACGCAGGCAGGCTCCGGGAACGATCCCCACACCCACTGACACCCGCCCGGCTGTCCCCGCATGACACCCGCCCGGCTGTCCCCGCACCAGAACCAAGGCCCCGTTGAGCGACCTGACGAGAGGGAGTTCTCATATGGGCGTTGGCGGCGCCAGTTGGCCACCTCGGGCGGACGGTGGGACAGAGCGCCCGAAGTCGTCGCTGTGACCGCGCTTTCACGCGTCGGTCACAGACTCGCGAAGAGGTCGTCGAGCGGGGCCGGTACGTGTCCGGGGTCGAGGTTCTCGACCAGGAGATGCCCGTAGCGGATCTTGCGGCCCTTCTTCGTGCCGAGAAAGCGCCGCAACTGCTGCTGCCGGGGCCGACCGTGGTGTGCGGGCTGGTGCAGGAAGGTCTGCCAGGCCCGCAGGTCGCCCTCGGTCCGGATGATCTCCTCGACGCGCGCCGTGCCCAGTGCGCGGATGAGCTCGTCCTCCAGGTCCGCCACGCACACGAAGAAGCCTCGGTGTGGCGCCCGGGCGCGCTTCAGGCCGCGCTCGTAGAAGCGCTGCTCGCGCTCGTCGCACAGTCCCCTCAGGTGCAGGCCAAGACCGGGTGGCCCGAGAAGGCCGGCGTAGTGGCCGACACTCATCGCCCCGCCCATCGATACGACGCACACCCCTTCGGCGGCCAGGTCCCGGCCACGCCGTGTGGCCAGCGCTTCGATGGCCGCGAGGTCACTCGGTCCTTCCAGCAGCACCGCGGTCCGCAGCCCCAGTTGCCCAACCAGATCACTCGCCGGTCCGCCGGGACCGCCGGCCGCCCAGCGGCTGACCGCGTCCCGGAATGCGCTCATGTCCGCCATGAAGCGAGTCTGCACTTCCACCGACCGGAATGGCACGGGAATATTCGACGGCCCCGCTCGACATGCCCGGCACTCCCGTCACTTGGGCCTGATGATCCACCCCATCGCCTGCGGAACTGAGACTGCGGCACTGAGCCTGCGGAGGCTCGGGGTGCCGACGTCGCCTGAGCCGGACGGTGAAGCAGGCGTCGGCGGCGGAGGGCTGTGCCGGTTCGGTGGGCTACATCTGCTGATCCGACTTCAGAGAGCCGGCAGTTCGGCGTCGTCGACTGGTTGTGCCTGGTTTGGTTGTGCCTCGTTGTGGCTTGGCTACGGGGACAGCGCTGCGGGTGCCGGATCCTCCGTGCCCACGCCGGTCGTGCGGAAGCTGGTCCGGAATGCGCCAGGTGTCACGCCCAGGTGTCGTACGAACGCTCTGCGGAGCGACTCGGGTGAGCCGAACCCGGTGCGCCGTGCCACTACCGGCATGGGGTCGTCACCCGTCTCGAGCAGCGCCTGGGCGGCTTCCAGTCTGACCTGCTCGACGTAGCGGCCTGGAGTGGTTCCCACCTCTTCGTCGAAGAGCCGGGTCACGTGACGGACGCTGACGCCTGCTCTGCGGGCCATGGCCGTGAGTGTGTGGTTGGCCCCGGGATTCTCGGCGACGGTGTCCAGGACCCGGCGGAGCATTTCCTGGCGGGTGTGCGGCACCCGGGAGCGGACGCTGAACTGGGACTGGCCGCCCGGCCGTTGCATGAAGACGACCATGTCCTTGGCGACCGACCGGGCGACCTCCGCACCGTAGTGATCTTCGACCAGCGCCAGTGACAGGTCGATACCGGCGCTGACACCCGCCGAAGTCATCATCTGCCCGTCCCGTACGAAGATGGCGTCCGGCTGGACCCGCACGGACGGGAAACGAGAGGCCAGTTGCCGTGAATGCCGCCAGTGCGTCGCGGCGCGGCGGCCGTTGAGAAGTCCGGCTGCGGCCAGCAGGAACGCTCCTGTGCACACCGATGCCGTGCAGCGGCTCTTCTCGTTCAGTTGCCGGACCGTATCCAGAAGAGCGTCGTCCTTGATCAGCGTCTCCCATTCAGGGCCGCCCGGGATCACCAATACGTCGCACGGTTCTTGTACGTCGTCGGCGGACAGGTCGGCGCTGAGGCGGATCCCGGCGGAGGTCATGACCTCCGCCCCGTCCTCGGACGCGATCTGCACCCGATAGCGTCCGCCGAACTCGTTCGCCGTCGTGAACACCTCGATGGGGCCGGTCACATCGAGCAGCCGTACGCCCGGAAAGACAAGCACGGTCACGATGAGCGGATCCGTTGCCGGGCGCTTGTGGTTCATCGGATGCCTCCGGGCTGTGCGCAGTGTGGACACTGGATCGACAGGGTGTTGGCGATGGCGTGCCCCCGGCGTGCCGTCGCCGCATCGCCTCGGGATCGGGGCGAGGGCCTGGCAAACGACCCAGGCGCCGACGGGGTTGACCCCGATTGCCTGGTGCGCACCGTCGCGTGTCCTGTGGATCGCGGCAGGGCGTGTCCTGACAGGTGTCGCGGGCAGCACGATCCCGGTCCAAGGGCCGTGATCGACCCCAGACCGCCCAGTCGTCGGATTTCCCTGGGTTCATCCTGTGCCGGTGACCCGTGCCGAAGCCACGACCGATTTGCTACCTGTTGGGAGGCACAGCCTCTCAGCCCGCCTTCCGCGGTGGCTGCTGAACCCTCTGCGCCTCCGGGTACGGCGCCTGCGGTCTCCACAGCGACAGACCCGGCTACGGCACGCAGGCTTAGGCCATGAGCGGCTTCGCGCACCTGGCGGGCGAACCGGGCGGACTGCCCTCGCCGCCACCGTTCATGCCGGCCGACGGTGTTGCCTCGCCGACGGCGACCCACGCCGTGCTCGGCGTGCACTGTCGCCGCGACGTTCACGGCGCTCTACCATCGTGACGTCCACGGCGGCCAGGTCGTCGACGTCAACCTCAGCGAGTCGCTGGCACGGCTGATTGAGTCCGCGACGCCGGCGTACGACCAGCTCGGAGCGTCGTCGGATGCCCCGAACTCACCTGGCGCCGGAAATCGACGACGCGACCCATCCGCGCGATCTGTCCGAGGGACTAAATCGCCCCTGTACTAGCGATCCAACTCTCCCCGGTGCCCGGCGTGCTGCTCCTGGACGAGCCGCCCCGCGGACTCGACTGCCGGGCGAAGACGGAACCGGTCCGCGTCGTCGACACACTCGCGGCACAGGGGCGGACCGTCGTCATCTCCACGCACGAAGTCGAGTTCGCCGCCCGGGCCGCGGATCGGGTCGTGGTCATGGCGGAAGGAGACGTCGTCACCGACGGACCCACCTCCGAAGTCACCGTCGCCTCACCGGTCTTCGTCCCGCAGACCGCGAAGAGCGGTCACCAACTTTGTGTGCATCGTGCCGGCCGGCCCGGCGGTGCTGGCCACCTTCCGCCGCGCCGCCCGCCGCGCCAGATTCCAGGCTCCGGTCCGGTTCGACGGCCCGAAACTGTCCGATTCCCGTGGTCGTTGAGCTCGGCCGACTCAGTCGCGGGCGTGTCGGGGTGGATTTACTAGGACGTCCAACTATATGCTCGTGACGAATACCCGCGGTGCAGGGAAGCCGGTGTGAAACCGGCACGGTCCCGCCACTGTGACCGGGGAGTACGTCGTCGAGCAGGACGCCACTGACGAGCGAGATGTCGGGAAGGCGGACGGCGCGCGCTGATCCGGGAGTCAGGATACCGGCCGCGGTTTTGTTCCGTGTTGTCCACGAGGATGGAGCAGACACGCATGGCATCAGTGTGCACCCACGACCCTGGTGATCCGGCCGGCCGGGCATCGACTCCCGCGCGTCCCGCCGGGCAGGTATGGACCGTCGCGCGTCCAGCCGGGCAGGTATGGACCGTCACGCGTCCATCCGGACAGGTACGGATCCTCGCGCGTCCCGCCGGACAGGCGTGGACCGTCGCGCGTCCCGCGGTACGGACGGCGACTCCCGCGCGTCCCGTGGATCGGACACGTGGTCACGCGATCCGCGCGGTCTGAACGGCGTATCTCTGCCCTATGGGCGTCTCGCGCGACCCCGCACGCACCAGGCCCTGCCCGTGTGTGCCGGTGGTCGGCGCGCCATCCCCGGATCCCACCTGACGAGAGCAGGCATCCATGGTCCGTGAACACGACCGCGCCACCGTGCGTGAGTTGAGCCATTTCATCGGCGGCAAGCACACTCCGGGAACATCGGGGTCCTACGGCGACGTCTACGACCCCAACACGGGCGAGGTGCAGGCCCGCGTCCCGCTCGCCGACCGCACCGAGACCGAGGCGGCGATCACCGACGCCGCGGCGGCGCAGCGCGAGTGGGGCGAGTGGAATCCGCAGCGCCGTGCCCGCGTCCTCCTCCGCTTCCTCCAGCTCGTCGAGGGCGAGCGGGACGCGCTGGCCCGGCTGCTCTCCTCCGAGCACGGCAAGACGGTCGCCGACGCACACGGCGACATCCAGCGCGGCCTGGAGGTGGTGGAGTTCGCCGCCGGGATCCCGCATCTGCTGAAGGGGGAGTTCACCGACAACGTCGGCACCGGCATCGACGTACATTCCTTGCGCGCACCGATCGGTGTGGTGGCCGGCATCACCCCGTTCAACTTCCCCGCGATGATCCCCCTGTGGAAGGCGGCTCCCGCGCTGGCCTGCGGCAACGCCTTCATCCTCAAGCCCTCCGAGCGCGACCCGTCCGTACCGCTGCGGCTCGCCGAACTCTTCCTGGAGGCGGGCCTGCCGCCGGGCGTCCTGAACGTCGTCCACGGCGGCAAGGAGACCGTCGACACCCTCCTCGAAGACCCCCGGGTCGGCGCGCTCGGCTTCGTCGGCTCCACCCGGATCGCCGCGTACGTCTACGCCACCGCCGCGGCCCATGGCAAGCGCGCCCAGTGCTTCGGCGGCGCCAAGAACCACATGATCGTGATGCCGGACGCCGACCTCGATCAGGCCGTGGACGCCCTCATCGGCACCGGGTACGGCTCGGCGGGGGAGCGCTGCATGGCGATCTCTGTCGCCGTCCCGGTCGGCGAGGACACCGCCGATGCCCTGGTCGCCCGTCTGAAGGAGCGCATCGGCTCGCTGCGGATCGGCCGCAGTGACGACCCCGAGGCGGACTTCGGCCCACTGGTCGGACGGGACGCCGTCGACCGGGTCCGCCGTTACGTCGACCTCGGTGTCGAGGAGGGCGCGGAACTCGTCGTCGACGGACGGGACTTCGTTCTGCCCGGGCACGAGAACGGCTTCTTCGCCGGTGCCTCCCTGTTCGACCGGGTCACCCCCGCGATGCGCATCCACCAGGAGGAGATCTTCGGGCCGGTCCTGTCCGTGGTCCGCGCCGCGGACTACGAGGAGGCCCTGCGGCTGCCCAGCGAACACGTCTACGGAAACGGAGTCGCGATCTTCACCAGGGACGGCGACACCGCCCGCGACTTCACCCGCCGGGTGAACACCGGCATGGTCGGCGTGAACCTGCCGATCCCCGTACCAGTCGCCTACCACACCTTCGGTGGCTGGAAGCGTTCCGGCTTCGGCGACCTCAACCAGCACGGTCCGGACGCGATCCGCTTCTACACCCGCACCAAGACCGTCACCTCGCGCTGGCCCTCGGGCCTTCGGGAAGGCGCGAGCTTCACCATCCCGACGATGGGCTGAGCGCGATGACCACCACCCTGCTCACGGAAGACCAACAGGCCCTCGTCGAGACGACCCTGGACTTCGCCCAGGACCACCTCGCCCCGCACGCCCTGGACTGGGACCGGGACAAACACTTCCCGCTCGACGTCCTGCGCAAGGCCGCCGGACTGGGCCTCGGCGGTGTGTACGTCCGCGAGGAGGCGGGCGGCTCGGGCCTCACCCGTGCCGACGGCGTTCTTGTTTTCGAGACCTTGGCCTCGGGCTGTCCGTCCATCGCGGGCTATCTCTCCATCCACAACATGGTCGCCTGGATGATCGACCAGTACGGTGAGCCGGCCCAGCGGGAGCGATGGCTGCCCCGGCTCTGCGCCATGGAGGACCTGGCGAGCTACTGCCTGACCGAACCGGGCGCCGGATCGGACGCCGCCGCGCTGCGCACCCGTGCCGTCCGCGACGCTGGCCACTACGTCCTGACCGGGGTCAAGCAGTTCATCTCCGGCGCGGGCGCCTCCCAGGTGTACGTCGTCCTGGCGCGCACCGGCGCCGACGGCCCGCACGGCATCTCCGCGTTCCTCGTCGACAAGGACGACCCCGGCCTCTCCTTCGGCCCCAACGAGCGGAAGATGGGCTGGAACGCCCAGCCCACCCGCCAGGTGATCCTGGACGGCGTCCGACTGCCCGCCGACCGGCTGCTCGGTCACGAAGGTGAGGGCTTCCGCATCGCCATGAACGGCCTCAACGGCGGACGCCTCGGCATCGCCGCCTGCTCCCTCGGCGGCGCCCGCAACGCCCTCGACCGCAGCCTGGCCCACCTCGCCGACCGGGAGGCCTTCGGTGGGCGACTGCTCGACGCCCAGGCGCTCCAGTTCCGGCTGGCGGACATGGCGACCGAACTGGCCGCCGCCCGCGCGCTGCTCCACCAGGCCGCCCAGGCCCTGGACCGCGGCGATACACAGGCCGCCCATCTGTGCGCGATGGCGAAGCGGTTCGCCACCGACACCGGATACTCCGTCGCCGACCGGGCCCTGCAACTGCACGGCGGCTACGGCTATCTGAGCGAGTACGGCATCGAGAAGATCGTCCGCGACCTGCGGGTCCACCAGATCCTGGAAGGAACCAACGAGATCATGCGCGTCATCGTGGCCCGTGGCCTGACGGAGGCATTCGGATGACCGACACAGACGACACCGTGCCGGCGACCGGTACCGACGACTCCCTACTGCTGCGCACCGAGGGGCGCGCCGCGTACCTCACCCTCAACCGGCCCAAGGCGCTCAACGCCCTCACCCACGCGATGGTCCGCCGCATCGACCGCGCGTTGACGGCCTGGGAGCACGATCCGGCCGTGGAGACCGTCGTCCTCACCGGCGCGGGGGAGCGGGGCCTGTGCGCGGGCGGCGACATCCGTGCCATCCACGACGACGCCCGGAACGGGGACGGGACGGCATCGGCGGCCTTCTGGCGGGACGAGTACCGGCTCAACGCCCGCATCGCCCACTACCCGAAGCCGTACGTCGCCGTGATGGACGGCATCGTCATGGGCGGCGGCGTCGGCGTCTCCGCCCACGGCAGCGTCCGGATCGTCACCGAACGCTCGAAGATCGCCATGCCGGAGACCGGCATCGGTTTCGTACCGGACGTCGGGGGCACCTACCTGCTCGCCCTCGCGCCCGGCGAACTCGGCACACACCTGGCGCTGACCGGAGCCCCGGTAGGCGCGGGCGACGCCCTGCTGTGCGGCCTCGCCGACCTCTACGTACCGTCGGAGGCCCTGCCACGGCTGCTCGCCGCCCTCGCCCACGCGCCGGTACGACAGGTCCTGGGCCAGTACGCACAACAGGAACCGCCCGGTGAACTCGCGGCAGCGCGGCCATGGATCGACGCCTGCTACGCCGCCGACACCGTCGAGGAGATCATCGACCGCCTCCTCGAACACGGCGGCAGCGCGGCCAAGGAGACCGCCGAGACCCTGCTCGCCAAATCCCCCACCTCCCTCAAGGTCACCCTCGCCGCACTCCGCAGAGCCAGGCGGCTCGGTCCACTGGAGAACGTGCTGGACCAGGAGTACCGCGTCTCCTGTGCGGCCCTCACCGCACCCGACCTCGTGGAGGGCATCCGCGCCCAGGTCATCGACAAGGACCGCAGGCCGCGCTGGACACCGCCGACGCTCGCCGAGGTCACCGACGCGGACGTCGAGCGCTTCTTCACGCCCCTCGGTGAGCGGGAACTAGGCCTCGCCGCATCCGACACCACGCAGGAGGTGCCCTGGTGAGCAGGACCGTCGCGTTCATCGGGCTCGGGCACATGGGCGGTCCCATGGCCGTCAACCTGGTCAAGGCCGGCCACCGGGTACGCGGCTACGACCTGTCACCCGCATCCCTGAAGGCAGCGGCCGACGCAGGTGTCGAGCCCGCGGCATCCGCGACGGAGGCGGTCGCGGGCGCGGAGGTGGTGATCACCATGCTGCCCGCCGGACGGCAGGTGCTGGAGCTGTACCAGGACATCGTCGGGGCCGCCCGGCCCGGCACCCTCTTCGCCGACTGCTCGACCATCGCCGTCGCCGACGCCCGCACCGCCCACAGCAGGGCGGTCTCGGCAGGGATGCGGGCCTTGGACGCGCCGGTCTCCGGCGGAGTCGTCGGCGCCGAGGCGGCCACCCTCACCTTCATGGCCGGCGGCGGCGAGGGCGAGTTCGCCGAGGCCGAACCCCTGCTCGCCGCCATGGGCAGGAAGGTGGTCCACTGTGGCGGCGCGGGCGCCGGACAGGCCGCGAAGATCTGCAACAACATGATCCTCGGCATCTCGATGATCGCCGTCAGCGAGGCGTTCGTACTCGGCGAGAGCCTGGGCCTGTCCCACCAGGCGCTGTACGACGTGGCCTCCACGGCGTCCGGCCAGTGCTGGGCACTCACCGTCAACTGCCCGGTGCCGGGGCCCGTGCCGACCAGCCCCGCGAACCGTGACTACCACCCCGGGTTCGCCGCCCCGCTCATGGCCAAAGACCTGGGCCTGGCGGCCGACGCGGCCCGATCCGGTGGCGTGAGGGCCGAACTCGGTCTGCGCACGGCCGAGTTGTACGCCGCATACGCCGCCGGAACAGGCGCGGCCGAGGACTTCTCGGGCATCGTACGGACGATCAGGGACCAGAGCGGAGAACAGGCATGACCACCGAGACGACACCGGCCGCGACAGACGCGTACGACACCATCCTCGTCGAACGCAAGGGCCGCACCGCCCTGCTCACCCTCAACCGGCCCAACGCCCTCAACGCCCTCAACGCCCTCAACCTCCAGGTCATGAACGAGGTCGTCGCGGCCACCGAAGCCCTCGACCGGGACCCGGACGTGGGCTGCATCGTCCTCACCGGATCGGCGAAGGCGTTCGCGGCCGGAGCCGACATCAAGGAAATGCGGCCGCAGAGCTACCTGGACATGTACCTCAGCGACTGGTTCACCGCCTGGGACCGGCTCGGACAGCTGCGCACGCCGACCGTGGCGGCGGTCGCCGGGTACGCGCTCGGCGGCGGCTGCGAACTCGCCATGCTCTGCGACATCCTCCTCGCAGCCGACACCGCCGTCTTCGGCCAGCCGGAGATCAAACTCGGCGTCATCCCCGGCATCGGCGGCTCCCAGCGGCTCACGCGTGCGGTCGGCAAGGCCAAGGCCATGGAACTGTGCCTGACCGGCCGCACCATGGACGCGGCCGAGGCCGAACGGGCCGGTCTGGTCTCGCGCGTGGTGCCCGCCGACGAACTGCTCGGCGAGGCACTCGCGGTCGCCGAGACCGTGGCGGGCATGTCGCTGCCGGTCGCCATGATGGCGAAGGAGGCGGTCGCCCGCGCCTTCGAGACAACACTTGCCGAGGGCGTCCGCTTCGAACGCCGCCTCTTCCACGCGGTGTTCGCCACCGCCGACCAGAAGGAGGGCATGAGCGCCTTCATCGACAAGCGCCCACCCCACTTCACTCACCGCTGACCCACGCGTCACACGGACCGGGCCGCCGCCCGCAGGACGAAGCCCACGCCCGGCGGCCCGGTCCTCGTCGGCGGACGACCATCTCCGCCTCCGCCAGCACCCGTGCCGGTCAGATGGCCCGCCCCTCCACCGGATACGGCACATACGTACGCCGGAGCAATGCTCAGGACATGTGGATCAGCTCCTGGGTGCGTGCGAAGGGCGTACCTTCCGGGGTGATTGATCGAGAAGTCGCCGAGTAGACCTGCGTTGCAGCGGGGGTCGGGAAGGCACGCCCGTGCTCGGCGCAGTCACCCGCCCGTAGTGGAACGCCGACGCGGTCCGCGACGACCTGCGCGCCTACAGAAGACCCCGCGCCGGGCGTAGCAGAAGCTGTCCGCCGGACGCGGCGCCAAGGCGCCCCGCTTCTACGACTGGGCTCCGGTCGCCATCACCGCACCCGGCCTGACAGGCCATCACCACCTGCTTGTCCGCCGCAACCGAACCACGGACGAACTGGCCCACCACCGCTGCAGGTCACCCCGCCCGGTGCCGCCGGCCACCCTGGTACGGGTCGCAGGCAGCCACCGGACGGTGGAGGAGATGTCCCAGAGTTCGAAGGGGAAGGGGCTGGCGGGACTTGGACGAGCACCAAGTGCGGCGCCGGGACCCCTGGCACCGCTGGGTCACCCTGGCCCTGCTGGCTTACGCCTTCCTCGCGCTCGGCTGCGGAGAGGGTCGGCAACATCGCCGACTCCCCACACCCGTCCGGCTTCTTGTGCAATTTCTGACCGGAGCTCGGGAACGGGCTCTCTTGCTGCGGCAGCAAGGATGATCTGGCGTGCCATAGGAGGGATGAACTCGGTTGGCCAGCCTCTGATTGCCCGGAGCGCCATACGACGGTTCCTGCTCGTTCGATTGTTGAGGGCAGTTTCTATCAATTGCCACCCGTGGCCGGGGTGGTCGTTCAGTCGACTCACGATGATGTCGAGGATCCCGTCGACCTCGTACCCCGTCCCGAGGCCCAGTTCAGTTGTCGGACCGGTTCGCAGGTCCTGGAGAGGCAGGAGGCGTTCTGCGGCCTCGACGACCGCCGAGATGTCCTCGCTCGGACAGTCGTCGATGAGCAGGAACCAGATGGTGCTGTCGTAAGGTTGCGACTCCACCCTCCGCAGCAGCGCCGGGCGGACGGGGATGTTCATCAGTCTTGCCGCCCATGCCGCAAGACGGAGAGTGGTCGGCTCCTCGTCAGTAAGGCCGGAGAGTACGACTTTCCGGGATGCCGGA
Organism: Streptomyces olivochromogenes; assembly: GCF_001514115.1. Taxonomy (GTDB): domain Bacteria; phylum Actinomycetota; class Actinomycetes; order Streptomycetales; family Streptomycetaceae; genus Streptomyces; species Streptomyces olivochromogenes. The sequence goes on along the minus strand of NZ_KQ948492.1, from coordinate 8,549 downwards.
TCTCCAACCACTTTGGTGAATTGGTGCCGAACCTGCCGCCACTCGTCATGTTCTCGGCATTTTGCGCTTGCGTACGGGTCATTAAGAAATCGGTTGATCGACAAGAGGCTCCAAAGCTGCCGCAGCGTGATTCCTCTTGCTGTAGCGTGACGCAGGTAACCGTTCAGCGCGCGTACTGCGTCGTCGAACGACGCCAACGCCGGCCCCGGTCCGTCGACGTCGGTGAGCGCTTCGAGGAGCCTTCCCGCACCATCCAGAGTTTCTTCGTCCAATGATTCTCTGGACAGGACATCAGCGAGATTGCCGACTTTCGCGGCGGTCAGGGCGAAATAGCTGTCCAGTACGTCGCCTGTGCACGACTCACGGATCAACCAGTCCCTGATCTCGGGATCGGACGCTCCTTCGAGTCGGCGGACGGCATCGACGCGGGCCCAGCCTTCCGCCTGCCGAGCCAGTTCGAAGAGAGCCCGGTAGGGGTCGGCCTGGGAACGCAGCAGGGCTTCGGAGGCCTCAGCCGAGAACGCCCAGAAGGTGCCCAGGGTCTTCAAGATTTCACTGTCGTCGTCTGTCCCGGCCATGCTCAGCAGCAGGATCCCGAACAGGACCGCATTGGGGTGCTCACCGCGCATGGTGAACCACCGACCCAACTGGCGCACTCGGTCGGAGGGGAGGGATCTCTCTTGGAGAGTCGCTTCGAGAGTTCGCGCGTGGTCGCGCCACACGATGCGCCGAAGCTGTTTGTCCAGGATGGTCACTGCCGAGTGATCGGGAACGGAACCGGTCAGACGTGTGGCAGTGGCGGCGATCCGTGCCGCAGCGTCCTTCGATCGGTTGGCGCGGCGGCTCGGCTGGGGGGTCTTCTGAGGGAGTTGATGGTGCCGTGGCTGCTCAGACTTCTGACGCTCAACTGCCTGGGCATGGCTGTAGAGGGAGGGCTCACCACTGAGGGTGCCGCCGAGGCCCCATGGCTGAGGGCGGCTCACCGGACGGGGACCCGGCTGTCCTTTCGCTTGATCATGCGGTGATCTTCGCAGGTGGGCTTGGGGCGAGCAAGAGCCCGCCGCAGTCGCACGTTCCGTTCCGCTCCGTCGCCGCCGACACCGACGGCCATGCAGGAACTCGGCACCACGCTGCCGCTGTAGAGGAATTGCCAGCCCCGTGTGCCAGGCAGCACTCGTGTCGCCGTGGACGGCGTTGGGCCAACTGTCGGTGCCGAGTGCTTGTATGCGTGCCATGACAGCATCGGTATTTCCGGCTCCGCCCGATCGCATTCAGCGGCAGGACGTCACCGTCATGCAGCAGGACACCGTCGATGAGCTGACCCATATTCAGCGGCTTTGGCCGTCGTTCGAGCGGCTGGTCGGGCTGCGCGGACGAAAGATGTACGCGCAGATCAACGAACGCCAGAGCACTTACACGGTGTGCACGCCGGTCAAGGAGCACGACAGCCCGGACCGCCTGGGCCTGCGTCTGGGCACCTTGGCAGGAGGCTGGTACCTGCGCGGCCGTCTTGTCGGGGACCCTCCCCAGATCTATGGGCGGATCGCCGATGGGGTCGCCGAGCTGCAGGCAACGCTGCCGGCCGATGACACCCGGCCACTGGTCGAGTTCTACCGTCGCCATGACCAGATTGAGCTGTGGCTGCCGATCCGGTCGTGACACCGGATCAGCGATACAGCAGGCCAACCGAGAGAAGCAGCCCATCGCATCCGCGGCACCGGCCACTGCCCCTTGTCGCACGTCATCCTCGGCGGAGTGCCACTGCACGAAGGCGACGACTGCGTCGTCTGCTACGTCACTGCGGGCCAGGTCCGCGAGGTCGCGGCGGCCTTGGAACCACTGGACGGACAGTGGCTGAACCATCGCTTCGCCGTGCGCACGTTCGCCGCCTACCAGGGCACCGGCGACGCTGAGGACATCGCCTACACCCAGGCATTCCGGCCCGGACTGAGGACCTTCTACCGCACGGCGGCGCCGAACGGCCGGGCGGTGGTATTCACGGTCGATCAACAGCGTCGGGAGGTGCCCGGGGCGGGGACCTTGGCCCAAGTGCCGCCTTGGCGGGCGAGCTTGTACGTCGGCATGGTGACCGTGCGACCCGATGCCTGCCCACTGATCGAGCGGTTCAGCCCGGATTTCTGGGCGATGTCGGTGGTGGTCTTGTGCTGCCAGTCCAGTGCCCGGCGCTTGGCTTTCGCGCGCAGTCCTGCGATCTGGTCGTAGGCGTGGTGCAGCCGGGCGGGAGGTGAGTTCGCCGGGCGTGCGGTGTTTCTTGCGCTGCGACCACGCACTGCACGAGGAAGTCCGGGCGGCGTCGGGATGTTGCACGCGCTGGACGGCTCAGACGTTGCGCTGCTGGAGTAGCTGGACAACCGGCGCAATCGGCTGATGGAGCGTCGGTTGCCGACACCGCGCCTGCCGGAACGGGCACGGCGTACCTCTCGTACAGGACGGACGAGGTTGATCGACTACGACGGCGAGGCCCTGGACTACGACGCTTCCCGGGGTGGCGAACCGAGGGCGCAGGCGACGGCGGAGGCGCTGGAACGGCTGCTGCCGCGAGGAGAGTGCACGGTCCTGGACATCGCCTGCGGCACGGGCATCGTCACCGGGCGTCTGCTGCGGCCGGACCGTAGGGTGCTGGGCGTCGACCGTTCCCGGGGAATGTTGAGCCTCGCGGCGCGTCGCGTGCCGGGCGGCGTCGTACAGGGCGACGCGTCCGATATCCCCCTGGCGTCGGGCAGTGTGGACGCCGTCGTGATCGTCTGGCTGCTGCATCTCCTGCTGAGCCCGGTCCCGGTGCTGGCCGAGGCGGTCAGGGTCTTGCGGCCCGGGGGGACGCTGATCACCACGGTCGACAAGGACGACGCGTACTTCGTCCCGGACAGCGATATCGCGCGCGTGACGGCAGAGGCGCGTCGTCAGTACGCGCCGCGCGTGCCCGATCATTCCGCCCGGGTGCTGGACTGGGCGGCCGGGCAGGGGCTGGGCCAAGCGGGGGAGACGGAGTTCCCCGGCACGGGGCAGGGCCGTAGTCCGCGCAGCTGGCAGGAAGCGATCCGGGCGGGACGCATCCCCTGGGCCGGCCCGGATCGGATGAACGGCGTGTGCGAAGGGCTCGCCGCCCTGCCGGACCAGGACACTGCCCGTCCGGATCCGCTCTATCGTGTCCTCGCCCTCAAGCGCTGACCTGCGGGGCGCGGGCCGAGTCGCACATTTCGGCCAGGTGCCGCGCACCCTTGTCGACCGGCGCCGGAGTACCCGGACCGCCGATCGCCGCAGACGAGCATCTTGTGGTCCTGCCCGGAGTGCCGCGGCTGCTGGACCGCGAACTGTCCACTGTCACATGGCCGGTTGGCCGCGGCTGACAACAACGTCCTCGTCGTGCACGCCGGGCGTCAGGACTGTGTCCTCAACCCGCACCGCCGCGCTGCTGACCGGCAGGGAGCGGGTACCGGGCCGGCCGTACGTGATCGGCTTCCTCATGGGCGGCGGCGAGGCCGAGTTCGGCGATCTGGTGGTCGACGCGGCGGTCGGCGACTGTGATGACCGGACCGCGGAGCCTGCGCGCCGGTGGTCGGCCTGCGCTCCGTGCGGCCGACCCCGTCCGGACCGGCTGCGGCGTCAGTGCGAGACGGTCTGCGGGGCGGCGGGAACCGGCGCGAGCCGGAACGCGCCCTCATGGGTGATAACGCGGCCGGCGGTGGGCGGCGCGAAGTGCGTGCCGAGGACCAGTGTGTCCGTGTCGGCGAGGGAGCCCAGCAGCTTGCGTCGCGAGGCCTCGGACTGCTCGGGGTCGATGTCGACGCACGCGCCGATGGCAGGGTGGGCGAGCTGGACCGGGTGGTGGATGCAGTCGCCCGTGATCAGCGCCGTCTCACCCCGGCTGGTCAGCTCGACGGCGATGTGGCCAGGGGTGTGGCCGGGCGTGGGCAGCAGACGCAGGCCCGGGGCGATCTCGACCCCCTCGGCCGGGACGTGGACGAGGTCGAGAAGCCCCGCCTCCTCGACCGGGATCACGGAGTCGCGGAACATCTGCTTGCGCGCGTCCTCCATGTCGTACGTAGCCCAGAACTCCCGCTCGATGCGGGAGGTGAGGTAGCGGGCGTGGGGAAAGGTGGGGACCCACTCGCCTTTCACTTCCTGCGTGTTCCAGCCGACGTGGTCGGCGTGCAGGTGGGTGAGGATCACCAGGTCGACGGAGTCCGGGGAGAAGCCGGCGGCGGTGAGGCACTCGAGGAAGTCGGTCCGCAGGTTGTGCCAGGCGGGGTTGGCCCGCTCCTTGCCGTTGCCGATGCCGGTGTCGACCAGGACGCGCAGCCCACCCACGACGAAGGCGAAGCTGTGGCTGTCGATGTGCAGGTTGCCCTCGCGGTCGGCGAAGCCGGGGCGCAGCCAGTCCTGTTGCTTGACCACGTCCGGGGTGGCGTCCGGCAGCAGCCAGGGTCCGGTCGCGGGCGGCAGGAGGACCTCGTCGATGCGGTGGACGGTGACGTTGCCCACGGTCCAGGAGGGGACGGCGGTGGTCTCGTTGGCCGGCGAAGCGTTCATGGTCCGTCGTTTCCCTTGTTCGTCAGCGGTGTTCAGCGGTGTTCAGTGGTGCTTGGCGGAGGCGGTCGTCCGTGGTGTGAAGTGCCTTGCGCCGTGACCGGGTGAGTGCTGCCACCCCCGCGACGGCGAGGAGGGTGGCGGCCATGGCGTAGGCATGGGCGGCGGTGCGCAGTCCGAAGTGCTCGGTGGCGGCGCCCGCGGCGATGGCGGGCAGGCTCATGGACAGGTAGCTGAGCACGTAGTAAGCGGCCAGGGTCGCGGCGCGGTCGCGTTCGTCGAGCGAGGCGAGCATCATGCGCAGCGCGCCTTGGGAGACGGCGCCGAAGGCGATACCGGCCAGGGCCGCGCCGCCGTAGACGGCGCGTAGGCCGGCGCCGTGCAGACCGAGCAGGCTCAGGGCCGCGGAGGGGATGAAGACCAGGGCCCCGCCGATGGTGGCGGCGATCGGCGTCGTCCACCGCAGCGTCCACACGGTGAGCGCGGCCGCAGCACTGACGGCGAAGAAGACCATGCCGTCTGACGTGACGCCGGACATGGGGTCTCCTCTCACTTAAAGCGATTGGTTCGCTTTAAGGAACCGTAGGTCCTGGGGTCGGTTAAAGCAAACCGTTAGCTTTTGGTGTCGAGGATTGCTCCCTTGCTCCGGCCCGATCAGGGGGGAGCGTTCATGTCCGCCGCTGAATTCACGCCACCGGAGGCGGCCCTCGGGGCCGCGCGTGCCGGGCTCCCCCTCTCGGCCGACCGGCACGCCGCGGTGGCCGCCACCGCCAACCCCATCCACGCCGTCGTCGCGGTCTTGCGGGAGCTGGACTTCGAAGACACCCCGCCTGTCGCCGCCTACCGTGCGGGAGAGGAGAAGGGCGATGCAGCCGTATGAACTGTCCCTCGCCGCGCTTGGCCGCCCCCTCGGGGAGCCGGTCCTGCCGCGGGTCGGCCACGCCCACGAGCAGACGCAGCCCGCACGTCGGTCGGCGGCCGTGTGACGAACCGGCCGAGTGGCCCCGGCCGGAGCGGGCCGGGCGAGCCGGGACGATCACTTGAAGCAACATATTTGCTTTAAGGTGGTTCCATGAGCCGAAAGACAATGGTGCGCCCCGGTGGGCGCAGCGCCAGGGTTCAGGCGTCGGTACACGCCGCCGTTCGTGAACTCGAGTCGGAGGTGGGCCGCGAAGCGCTGACGGTCCCCCTGGTGGCCGCCCGCGCCGGAGTCACCCCGTCCACGATCTACCGCCGCTGGGGCGACCTGCAGGAACTGCTGTCGGACGTGGCGGTCGAGCGTCTGCGGCCCGAGGCGGCGCCGGTGGACAAAGGGAGCCTGAGCTCCGATCTCGAGGCCTGGGCCGAGCAGTTCCTCCAGGAGATGACCGCCCCCTCGGGGCGTGCCTACATCCGCGACGCCCTGCTCGGCGACCCGGACGGCAGCAACGCGGGCCTGTGTTCGGCCTACGCGGCCGAACAGATCGACGTCATCCTCGACCGTGCGGCCGGCCGCACGGAGAACGCACCCGACGTCGAGACGGTCCTCGACCACGTCGTCGCCCCCATGATGTACCGCATCCTCTTCCGTCCCGAGGGGCTCGACTCCGCGTACGCGCGTCAGCTGGTGGCAGGGCTTGTCGGGTCGACCGACCGCTGACCGAACGCCTCCGCGAGCAGACCGTTCCGCTCCCGAGCCGGACTGCTGTAGCCCTGGCGGCCGCGGCCTCACCACCACCCGGTTCAGCCGGGAGGAACCGCGTCGGTCGGCGCCGGCTTATTTGTGGGGACTGCCTGCTCAGCCGCAGCGGAAGAACGGCTGGACGCTCGCGGAGGAAGCGGGGTAGGCCGGTCCCGATCGCCTCCACCGTTTGCTGAACCGGCATCAGCGTGGGCGCCCTCCCCGGACACCGACCCCGCGGCTTCCCAGGCTGCGCCGCATCGTCGCCTCGCGGTGATCCCCGGCGCACGCTGATGGCCGTGCTGTTGATTTGTCGCCGCGCACCGCCCGGTGTGGTCATGGAGGCGCTCTCATTCCCCTAGAGATCTTTAACGGTGCGGGTCACGTGGGGTCGTGACGGCTGTCGTCGGCTGCGCTATGCCGGGAGGATGAGGTATCCCGATGGCGGTGGGTTGACGGCTGAGGAGCGGGCTCGGCGTGACCAAGTCCGGCTCGCTGCCGCTGACCTGATCGAGGCGGGGCCAGTGACCGGGAGGTGTCCCGGCGGTTCAGGGTGACCCGGGTGTCGGCGAACCGCTGGCGGAGGGCGTTGACTTCAGGCGGTCGACAGGCCCTGGCCTCGAAGGGCCCCGGTGGCGCCCGCTGCAAGCTCGATGCGGGTCAACTGCACGTTCTGGAGACGGTGTTGGATGCCGGCCTGGCTGCCTCCGGCTTCAGTGACCAGTGCTGGACGCTGGCGAGGATCGCCGAGATCGTGGGCCGCCGCTGCGGCGTCGAGTACACCTTGGCCGGGCTGGACCTGCTGCTGCACCGCATCGGCTTGAGCGTGCAGGTTCCCTCCCGCAGGGCCACCGAGCGGAACGAGGAGAAGATCGCCGCCTGGAAGGGCGAGCAGTGGCCCGTCATAAAAAGACGGCGGCGGACCTGGGCGCCTGGCTCTGCTTCGAAGACGAAGCCGGCCAGGGCCTGAGGCCGCCCAAGGGCCGCACCTGGGGCCGCCGGGGCCACACCCCGGTGGTGCGGGTCACCGCTGCAGGCACCAAACGTGTCTCCACGGCGGCGCTGATCTGCACCAAAGCCGGCCACCGGCCGCGGTTGATCTACCGCATCCACCTCGACCGAGGTCCTGCCAAAGGCCGTCGCAAGGGCTTCACCGAGACGGACTACGCCCGCCTGCTGGATGCCGCGCACCAGCAGCTCGACGGACCGATCGTGCTCGTCCGGGACAATCTGAACACGCACGTCAGCCGCACCATGCGCGAGCTGATCGCCGCCCGATTATGGCTGACCGTCTACCAGTTGCCGCCGTACGCTCCCGAGCTCAACCCCGTCGAGGGTGTGTGGTCTCACCTGAAGAGGTCGCTGGCCAACCTCACCAAACACAGCCTTGACCAGCTCACCGCGCTGGTGAAGACACGGCTCAAACGGATGCACTACCGCCCCCGCCTCGTCGAGGGCCTCATCGCCAAGACCAGGCTCGACCTCGAACCTCCCTGACCCAGCCGTTAAAGATCTTCTAGAAGGCGCCAGGGGGCAGCAGGTGCGGGGCGCGGTCGCCGAGGACGGCGAAGACCTCGTTCTTCGCCTGACCCCGCAGCTCCGTCATGAAGGCGAGGTCCACGCGGCCGGTCCTGGCCCAGATCCCGCCGAGGGACTCCGCACACAGCTGGGCCAGCACGCTGGTGAAGTCCTCGGCGCGGATGATCCGGATCAGGCCCGATTCGACGAGCGGGCCGGAGAAAGACTCCAGGTCCATAGCCGCGTCGAACTTTTCATCCTCGCGCGCCGTGGGGTCGTCAAGGATTCCGACAAGCAGAACCGCCCGCTCCTCGGGCGAGATCTCCGCCCGGCTCTCCAGCACGGTCTCATCCGAGGTGCGGCGCCGTCCCTTTGTGAACAGCCCCTCCAGCCAGGTCCTCATCTGCAACAAATCCTCGATCCCGTCCACAATGTGCCCTCGCCGATGCCGCTGCCGACCACGTCACCGAGGCCACCGCCCACGACGCCGACCGGCCCGCCGACGAAGCCCACTTCCGCCCCGGTCTCGGCGCCATTGCCCGCGCCGGCGAGGCCGCCCGCCAGGCTGGCGCTGTCGTGGATGGCCGCCTGGGTCCGCTCGGTGCGGACGCCACATCGTAGACGTCGTAGGCAACGGGTGGCAGCGATTATCAGCCTGCCGCCGACCTCCCAGATCGATGGATCCGCGCGGCACCCACGGCTTGTCCAAGGTGATGTGCTCAAGGTTCGCAACCCTGCTGTGCTCGACTGCGGCAGCAGGTCGATCTTGGCTTCATGCCCTCGTCATCAAGACCAGAATCGCCCAACCTTCGTAACCCCAGCC
>NZ_KQ948491.1:32531-50569 GCF_001514115.1 Streptomyces olivochromogenes | reverse complement strand
TGGAGCGGATGAGCGAACAGCGCGCCGACGAACGCGCCACGGCCGCGCCGACGCCCGGACAGGTGGGCGGACGAGCGGTGATGCTCATCCCGCACCGCACGCCGGACGCGGAGGAGACCATGCTCCCGCCGGACTACCAGCGCATTCTCGCCGCCGTGCGGCAGGCCGCCGAACCGGTGATGGCCCGTCAGGTCGGCGACGCGCTGACAATCGACGTCAGCGTGCGGTCCAAGCTGGAACCGCTGCGTGGGAAGCTGGTCAGACTCGTCGACCGCGGCTGGCTGCGCAAACTGCCCGACGGCCGGTTCACCACCCGCCTGTGACCTGATCTGCCGCCTGCGACAGCGCGGCGCAGGCGTAACCACGGTGCCCCCGGCGGCCGTTGGATTTGCGTGACGAAAACCAAAAAGCACGCCGAGGACACCTGCCCGCTTGTCTACCAGTGCTGCCTTCCGCTGTCCACGCGCACCGTCAACCACCTCGCCGATCTGCTGCGACGTCACCTGAAGGTGATCCGGTCCAGGTGGCGGATCCTGCCGCCCGGGAAGATCGCGGTAATCGTCCTGGCCGTGCTGCGCCACGACCAGCGCCTGGCCGACATGGCCGGCGGCAACAACGTGTCCGAGTCCACCGTCCGCCGCTGGCGCGACGAGCTGATCGCAATCCTGGCCGCGCAGGCGCCGCGACTGGACCGCGCCCTGCAGAAGGTCGCCAGGCAAGGCGGAGAGGTAGCTGATCGACGGCACCCTCATCCGCACCCAGCGCCGCACCGGAAAGGCCGACCGGCGCAACTACTCCGGCAAACACCACCAACACGGTCTGCACTTCCTCGCCCTGACCGACGAGAGAGGCCGCCTGATCTGGATATCCGCCGCCCGGCCCGGCCGCACCCACGACAACACCGCCGCCCGCCAGGACCACGTCCTGGCCCACCTGCGTGCCGCCGGCCTCGGGGCCCTGGCGGACCTCGGCTTCCGCGGCCTGGACAACGACGTACTCGACCCCGTGATCGTCACCGGCTTCCACGCCAGCCGCACCCACAAGCTCACCCCCGGCCAGAAGACCGCCAACCGCGTCCTCGCCATCGGCCGCGCACCGGTTGAACACGGCTTCGCCCACCTCAAGAACTGGCGGATCCTGACCAAGCTCCGCACTGATCCCGCTCGCGCCACCCACCTCCTGCGCGCCCTGCTCGTTCTGACGAACCTCGAAATCAACCGCTGACAGACGATCTACTCCTCAGACAGCTGCCCGCAACCAGCACGAGGACTCCGAGAACCGGTCACGCCAGCACTTTGACCTGCGGATTCAGGTTGGCGGAGGCCCAGTGAACTGCATCGTCGGTGCGCGCACCGGTGCGCAGGATGAAGTTCATCGTGGCGCGCCTTGGTGCGCACGATGCCGTTCATCGGTGTGGCGCGCACCGCGTCGTTCGGTTCATCCCCTGCGGCGCCCACGGTGGCGCGCGAGCCGCCACGGGTTCGGCGGGCCGCCAGGGCACTGCGGCGTTCGGCGACGGTGCGGCAGCGGCTTCGGAGGCGGGTACAGCGCCGCTCGGCGCCGTCGGCTCTCCTCAACAAGCTGTCGGATCTGTTGCAGGCGCTCAGGCGAGAGCTGACGCCCGGTCGGGTCCATCATTCGGTCCTCCGCCTTCAAGGGGGTCGGTCCCGGCACTCTGGCCGCCGCCCGGCGGCTCCGGGGCCTGCCTGCCGGTCGCGTCCCGACGGTTGGCCCGGCGACTTCGTCCCCCGTCCCGCAGGACGGTTCCGCGGCGCTCTCCTTGAGTCGCCCCGTGCGCGCGGCGGTCAGGTCCGCTGGCCCGGTCCGGGGCCGTGTCCGTGCTCGGGGCCGGGCTGCTGGTGTTGCTGCTGGCTGCCCGGGTCGGTGGTCGTGGGCTTCTGCTCCCGGTCCTGCTCGGCGTTGGCACGGCGGCAGGCATCGGCCTCGCGCTTGAAGGCGGCGAACCGGGCGAGGTTCTCCGGCGTGTGCACCCACGTCGCGGGGTCGGTCGTCCGGCCCTCCAACAGCTCCGGCATCGCAGCCTGCTGATGGGCGTGGACAGCGGCGGCCCGCTGCACCGGGGTGAGAGCGGCGTCACGGTCCAGGTGGTCGACGGCGTGCGGCTCGGTCACCGCCTGGTCGTGGTCGTCGGAGTGTGCGGCGGCCGACGCGGTCGCGGCGAGGGCTTCGTCCCGCGTGGCGGCGGATGCGGTGCGGGCGGTGCGGATCGCGTTCTGCAGGGCGAGGCTGGCGACCCGGGCCCGCTCGTACCGGGTCGCCGCGCGGGGTGGCTTGCCATCGGTGCCAGCGATCCACCAGCGGGCAGGCCAGGGGAAGTCGGCGGTGTAGGTGAGCTGGTCCGGCGCCGGGGTCCGGCGGCCTTCCTGGGGCACTGTGAGCTGGCGTCCGTGCCGGGCCAGGGCTCGGTCGGCGAAGTAGTCGTCCAGGCCGGGCACGAACGCGCGGCCGCGCAAGGTCTCGCCAAGGTGCCGACGGGCTTCGGCCAGAACGTGGCGCCGGGCGAACGTGCCCCGCACGGTGAAGTCGACCGCGGCGACGTCGACGGCGGCGAGCGCGGTGTCCACCAGCGGGCGCACCCGGGCCCGTATCGCGGACTCCGCCGCACGGCACCGATCCAGCAACCCGTCGACCAGCTGCTGTCCGAAGCACAGGATCGCGGACACACGCCACCACGCGAGCAGCTGCTCCAGAGGGCGAGCGGTCTTCTTCTCCGGGCGGGTGCCCTGCGCCGCCTGCCACGCCAGTCCATGACGGGCGTGCTCGCCGGGCAGCCGCCCGTGGTCGCGGACGTACTTGTCGGTGATGCCCTCCAACGCCGCCTCGATCTGCTGACGGCGGGCGGAGGACCAGTCGATCAGCACCTGATCGACCCCGGCTATCTCCATCACTGGACGCAGTCCCGGCGTCACCTCCCGGGGCACGGTCGCCAGCCCCAGCTCCTCACACACCTCCGTCGTCACCGTGAGGGTGTAGAGCGTCCCGGCGGCCACGACGTGCTGGTAGAGGCGGATGGTGTCGAGAGCACCCCACACCAGCTTCCCGTTGTCGTGCAGGCGCTGAACCCGGTTGAGGATCAGGCAGTGATCGTGAAGTAGGGGAAATCCGTTGCGGTTATCGAAGTGCCTGAACCGCGCCACCACCAGGGCCGGTGCCTTTGCACGCTTCCGGCTGGACGCCCACCGGGTCTCCGCGACCGCGTCCTCCAGCCAGCCAAGAGTCACAGAGATGGCCCGCTCGTGCGCCCGCTCGATGACCCGCCGTGTGTGGTCGTCTCCCAGCGCCCACAGCACGACCAGGCTCGCCTGCGGCCGGAACACGAAGTCCACCGCGAGCCGCTACGCGACCATCGCCCAGAACCTGCTCGACGGCCAGATCGAGCAGACCGCCGGGAACGAATGAGTCCCCCGCCGATCAGGCGCTCGCGGCCTGCCTTTCACCAACGCCCGGAGATCATCAGCGGGCGTGGCTTCGGGGCGGTCAGTTGCACTCGATCGGTCTCACAGCTGTGGTGGGACCGGGCGGCCGAGAAACCCAGCAAGGCGATCGATGGCCGGAGCGGTCTCCTCTACGGGGCGCGGCTCGGCGAATCGTCCCGTTCGGGACTGGCTGGAGAGTTGGGCCTGAGCGAACGCCAGGGCACGCTCGGCAACGTCTTCGGGCAGCCGGGCAGGGACTTGGGTGGCCTGTGCGAGGTCCCATCCGTGAGCGAGCAGATCGTACAGGCGGATCTGCAAGCGCTCGGCGCCCGTGGCACTCCCCAAAGGTCCGCGATAACTCCGCTCCAGCACCCCAGGGCCGGAGAAAGCTGCCAGCAGCGCAGCACTGGAGGACCGGTAGGCTCCGACCGGGTCGTCACCGAGGCGGTCTACTCCGCGTTCGGGCATCGGGCCGCCCTCGATCATGGCTGCGAACACCAGGTCCATGCCGACCAGGTGGGCCACCACCTCGCGCACGTTCCATTCCGTGCATGGCGTCGGCGCCTTCCACTGCTCGGGGCGGACCTCGGCGAGCAGGTCGCCGACAGATTTGCATGCACGTGCGAGATCTTCGACGGAAACGGTAGTCATCCGGGGAGACTACGGCGTCAACTGCCAGGCTATCCAAGGGATTTGCGTCGGTGCGGAGAAGCCCTGTCGAATCCGGCGACTGCGCGATCGCTGAGCGCCGATGGGTGGCAGCTGTCGCAGGTACCTGCCTCGCTCACTAAACTCAGCGACGACGAACCCACCGCACTTCCGAGCACGCCTGCAGAAGACGCCGTGGGTTCCCGGTGAAAGCCCCTCAGTCACGCTGACCCCACGGCCGACGTGCCGGTAAGAACTGTGTCACCAACCGCAAACGACAGCGTCCCATGCGATACGTCTGGCGGTATGTGTCAGCCGAGCACGGTGGGAGCCGACGGCGGTTGCCATGGATGTGTCGGCGTACCGTCCGGGTCCAGGCCGTATGGCCAGTGACTTCTGATGCACCTCCCGCATCCTGGCCAGCTCGTACAGGGCTTCGGTGTTGTCGTGGTCTGCGGCCTGCCGGAGCAGGGCTTCGGCGCCCTCCCGGTCCCCGGCCTCCTCCCGCATCTCGGCCAGGCGGTACAGGACGTCGGTGCTGCCGCGGTCGGCGACCTGCCGGGCCAAGGCTTCGGCGCCCTCCCGGTCCCCGGCCTCCTCCCGCATCTCGGCCAGGCGGAGCAGAGCGGTGGTGCTGCCGTGGGTGGCGGCGCGGTGGCGGAGGTGGTGGGCCCATTGCAGGCGGTGGCGTTCCTCGGCTGCCTCGGTGAGGTTGCCCAGGTCGTCGGGGTGGACGAGGTGGGTGTGGGCGGCGTGCCAGAAGGAGGCATGCGGGCACAGGTGGCGGCGGGTGGTGCGGCTGTGTTGTTCGAGGTAGTCGGCGAGCCGGAACTGTGGTCCCGCAGTCGGCGGGGCCGGTGCTTCGGTGGCGGCGGTGGGAGGCGGGCGCCGTGGGGCGCGGGGGGGGTGGTGCGGCCCAGGGGGGCCTGTTTGCCGTGGACGAGTAGAGCGAGTTCGGCGTAGGCCTGTTCTGCCCAGTCGTCGGTGAGCTGGTCGTAGTCGTTCTGATCGAGGTAGTCGGTGGCGGCGTCGGTGAGGAAGGCCTGGGGAAGGTGGAGGCCGACGCCGAGGCGGCGCGCGTCCATCGCCGCTTCCAGAAGTGCCTTGGCGGCCGGGCTGGCGTTCTGGTAGCGATTGAGGAGTCGGGGGCGCCGGCCAGGTCCTGGGTCATGCGTCCGTCGATTCGGGTGCGGGTGAGGGCGTCGCCTATCAGCTGGTCACCGCTCTCGGCAAGGACAGCGGCCGCAGCCAGAGCCTGGGCGTCGAAGGCGTCGGGGACGGTCAGGGTGTGGCCGGCGAGCCGTTCCCGTGCCCGGCTGTACGAATCTGCTGCTCCTGGACGAGGCAGGGCCGTGTACTGCTTCTCGTACTCGGGCCAGAGCGTGCCCAGCACGAGGATGGGCCCGCGCTCCGGGTTGACCAGCAAGTGATGCACGGCCGCCGCGATCCGCTCACCGGATACCGGGTTGCCTAGGTAGTGCTGGGCCTCGTTCAACCACACCACGGTGCGGGGCTCGACACGGTGCAGGTCCTCCAGCGCGGCCTCCGCCCGGGTCGGGTCGAAGGGATGCCACAGCCGCCATCCCTTCTTCTTCGCGAGGGGCTGAACGGCCTCCCAGCACGCCCGTGTCTTCCCCGTCGACGAGCTGCCCACCAGCACCACGATCCGGCTGCGGCCGGCCGCAGCGTCCCGGACCGCTTCCCCCAGCACTCAGTCATGCTCACGGGGCACATACCTGGGCCCGAAGGGGCCCGGCCGGATGAACCTCCAGATCATGCGGATCCCACTGTCCGATCGGACGCCCCGGCCCGCCCGGGGTAACCGTGCCCGACTCCTCGGCCGCGGTCCGCCGCAACTCCAGCAGCTCCCGCACCGGCAGCCTCAGCACATGGGCCAACGCCGCCACCGTCTCCGCAGACGGCACCGGCTTCGTGGGCGAGAGCGCCTCCGACACCGTGGTGCGCCCCAGCTCAGCCTGCTTGGCGAGCTGCGTCTGATTCAGCCGGGCCCGGGCCAGCCCCTCGGCCAGTCTCTCGCGCAGTTCGGTGAGTGCCGGACTGTCGTCGCTCTGCTTGCCGTGCACGTGCTCGCCCCCGAGGCCCTGATGTGTTCGCCGGTGTCCATCTTCGTCTCGGCGAACCCCGGCGCACACCGTTTCCGCGACCTTCGACCACGTCAACACCCCACCGCCTACAGGGAGCCCGCCGTGGCCTTCGCCATCGTCCTGCTGACCACCGCACTCGTGATCGTCGTCGCGCTGCTGGCTGCCGCCGGCGCGGGCAAGCTCGCCCGCATGGACGGCGCCACCTACCCCGCCGCCCTCACCCACGCCGCCACCACCTTCGCCACGGTCATCACCCTCGTCGCCACCGTGACCGCAACCCTCACCGCACTCCTCAGCTGAGCCAGCCCACACACCGGTTTGCGGCTGGTGACAGGTTTCTTACCGGGACGTCCGCCGTGGGTTCAGTGCGGCTGAGGTGCTTTCACCGGGAACCCACGGCGTTTTCGGCAGGCAGGCGTGAAAGTGCGGTGGGTCCGTCGCCGCTGAATCGGCAGGTCCTTCACCACTGGGCTCACTCGGCGCGCTGTCCGACACGGAGGACGCTCAGATAACGGCGTGATGCTCGGTCGCCCATCCGCGTGCGGATGCGCTCGGCTACTGCGTCGAGCAGGGGCTCACGGACGTCGCGGTCGAGCCTCCGATACAGCGACAACGAGCGAAGGTGATCGGCAAAGCCGTCTCCGTTGAACCATTGAACGGTCGGGTACCAGCGCACGATCGTGGGGCCGAACAGTCCTCCGGGATCGTCGACCAGGCCCCAGCCCTCGTCGGTGGTGCGCACGTCGTCCTCCAGGGGAGGATGACCCCAGCCGGGGTTCCCGGGGCAGAACTGCTCGTGGAGATCGGCGGTCTCGGCGTATACCTCTGGCTCTCCCGGCCGGCGGACAACGACGTGGCCGAGCAGCGCCATCCAGCCTCCGGGATGGAGCACGTCGTGCGCCCGTTGCCAGCCGATCGACGGGTCGACCCAGTGCCACGACGACGCAGCCACGAGAGCATCGAAGCGTCGGCCGCGGTCGTCCCACTCCTCGAACGTCGACGTCTCGACTTCGACGTTGCGGAAGGATGCGATCCGTTGGCGAGCGAGTGCGGCCATGTCTGCGCCCGGCTCGATGGCGGTCACTGAGCATCCGAGTGCTGCCAGCGAGCGCGTCGCCTGACCGGTGCCGCAGCCCACCTCCAGCACCGACGACCTGTCGTCCGTGCCGGTGACGGCGACAAGGTCCGCGAACAGCTCGTCGGGGTATCCCGGCCGGACCCGGTCGTAGAGCTCCGGCACCTCGTTGAACACCCGGCCGAGGTCGTGTGGATTCGGGCGCATCTTCGGAGCATCAGTCACGAGTGCACAAGCTATGAGGTTCGTCCACGGGGACGCCACTGGTTTAACGGCAGCTCCTCGACAGCAGCCGTGTCGGTCCTTTCTGTCTGCTCTGCCAGCGTCGTTCGGTCGCGGATCCCTTTACGGGCGGCCGTCAAGAGCGCCCGCTCTCCCTTCCGGCCGCATCTCGGTGGACTCCCGTCTGGTCGTCGAGCAGGTTCTGGGCGATGGCCGCGTAGCGGCTCGCGGCGGTGTGGGACAGGTTGAAGACCAGGGCGAGGTGCAGCGGGTCGGCGCCGACGGTCAGTGCTTCGTGCAGGACCCTGTCGCCGCGGATGCGTTCGAGGTAGGCGCCCTGGTGCAGCAGGTGCCGCTTGAGGTATTCGGCACTGACAGGCCCGGTTCCCAGGGCTGTCTTCGCGTTGATCAATACGTGCCGGTTGGGAGTCTTCGGCCAGGTGATGCGACGCTGGGCGAGCCAGGCCAGCAGGGTCTGATGAGGCAGTTCGCCGAGCCGCTGGGCGTGTCCGGTGATGGTGATCCGGCGGTTGGGCAGGTCAAGATCGTCCAAGCTAAGGCGTCGGATGGCCGTAGCGCGGGCGGCGTGGACGGCGGCCAGGGCGACGATCAGCCGTTGCGCCGGGGTGACGTGTCGGCGTACAAGTGAACGCGCACCACCGCGTACGGATGAAAGTGCACCGTTCTGGATGCGGTGGCGTCGGTGACGCGCAAGTCTTCTGTCGTCCTGTTCGGGGTCGGTGGAGGGCGGCGACAGTGGTCTTGGATCCGCATCGCTGGTTGGAGCTGAGGCGGTTTCGCGGTCTGTATGAGTCCGGCGCGATGAGCCTGCGGGAGATCGCGAAGGAGACCGGGCTGAACCGGCGCACGGTCGCCAAGTACCTGTCGGGTGAGACCCCGGTCGCGCCGCCGCGAAGGGCTCCCAACGGGCAGCCGTACCGGCGGATGGTGGATGAGGTCGCGCCGTTGATCGACGCGATGCTGCGGGCCGAGATCCTGCTCAAGGGGGCCGTGATTCACGAACGTCTGGTGGGCGAGTACGGGTTCACCGGCAGCTACCAGCGGATCAAGATGTACTTGCAGGAAGCCCGACCCCGGATCGCGGAGGAACTGGGCATCAGCCCGGGTGAACTGGCAGGTCTCCACCGTAGGTTCGAGGTGGTGCCCGGGGCCCAGGCCCAGATCGACTGGGGCGACGAGGGAAAGATCCTCGCCCACGTCGGCATTCCCAAGGTCTACTCGTTCCACATGACCTTGTCCTACTCGCGCGATCCGTTCTGCTGCTTCACCACCAGCCAGGATCTGGCCACCTTCTTCGACTGCCACCGCCAGGCATTCGCGCACTTCGGCGGCGTCCCCATGTCGATCGTCTACGACCGCACCAAAACGGTGGTCCGCCGGCACGTCGCACCAGGTGAAGCCGTCCCTCTCCATCCTGAAGCCGTCGCCTTTGCCGGGCACTACGACTTCGATCCCGACGTGCTGGCTGCCTACCGGCCCACGGGCAAAGGCCGCGTCGAGAGGCAGGTGCTGATCGTCCGCGACCACGTCCTGGCGGGACGCGCCTTCTCCTCCATCGAGGAACTCGACGCCGCGTTCACCGCCTGGGTGCCGCTGCGGCGGGCGAAGGTCCATGGCACCCACGGCGAGGTCATCGGTCTCAGGGCGATCCGCGACCACGTGGCCCTCCGCCCGCTGCCACAGACGCCCTATGTGGTCACCCAGCGGCATCTCCGCCACGTCGGCAAGGACTGCCTCGTCGCCTTCGACGCGAATCTCTACTCGGTGCCAGCCCGCAAGGTCCGCCCCCGCCAGCTGGTCGAAGTCAGGGCCACGAAGTCCCAGGTAATGCTGCATGCCACCGCCCCCGATCATAGTGGCGAAACCCTGCTGGCCACCCATCCGCGGGCGGTCGGCCGAGGCGCCCGCATCGTGGATGAGAAGCACTGGGACGGCCTGCCAACGGGAGCGGGTCGCCGTGTCACAACCGGCGACGGCGGCCTGCCGAGGCCTCGCCGCCACGACGCTCCGGGCTTGCAGGCCGGGCCGCTGGCGGCGCTGTTGAACCGGGCCGCAGCCACCCAGGTCGAGGTCGGCCGCAGGCCTTTGTCGGTCTACGACGAGCTGACCGGCACCCGCCCCTTCACCACCAAGCCGAGCGCGAAGGAATCGTCTTGAGCGAGCTGGTCTCCACCCGCATCCGCAACACGGCCGACAAGCTGGGCCTGCCTCACCTGGCCGAAGCCCTGACTCAGTACGCCCAGCGGGCCGACGAGGCCAAGATGGGCTACCTCGACTTCATCGACCTGGTTCTCTCCGAGGAACTTGCTGTCCGTGACGACCGCCGCTTCCGCACCGGTCTGCGGATCTCGAAGCTCCCGCACCACAAAACGCTGGATGACTACGACTTCTCGTTCCAGCCCGAGCTCGACCCGCGCAAGATCAAGGACCTTGCCACCCTCTCCTTCGTCGAGGCCAAGGCCAACGCCGCTCTGCTAGGGCCCGGCGTTATCAACGGTTCGGTCTCTGCTGGCAGATGATCTCCCAGTTCAGGACATTCCTTCAATCGATGAATCGTTCGCCGTGGTCCGGACGCCGGGGGTGGAGCCGGGACTGCCGGACATGGAAGAATCGCCGTGTGACTACAACCAGAAAGGGCCGTGCCGCGTAGGCGGCCTGGCAAGGTCCGTGCCGGCCTTCCGTTTCGGTGCCGATCTCATCCGCGAACCTCGGTTATCCGTGGGCTATCGCCGTATGCCCTGGCAGTGATCGCCCGGCTTGAGTGGACGCGGGATGATCTGTGGCCCGGCAAGGTGAGTGCGGCACTGCGGATGTGGCGAGGGTTCGTCCGCCATCCCTATCGTCGCTTGTGGGTGGAGTATCCCGACGGCGGCTGCGGGATCTTCGAGTGCTGTGGGTCGCCATGGGAGGCCAGGCAGCTTCTGGAGACCGTCATGACGTCAATGTCCGAGCGCAGTTCCCGCAAGCTGCGTCGGCTTGTTGACCGTCTGGATGAGATGTGTTGACGTCAGCAGGGCCCGATAGCGTGAGCTTGCGTCGGTGTGATACCTGCGCCGCGGCGGGCGAGTTCACGTCGGAGGTCAAGGTTCTCGCCGTGGGCCTGTTCGAGTGCGTCCCGCAGAGCCTGTACTTCCTCTCGGTGCTGTTGCTTCAGGCGGGTGATCTGACCGGTCAGCGCGAGGACGAGGGTGCTCTGCTCGTTGGCCGGAGGCGCCGGTGCGGCCGGACGGGCCTGGGCCCGCAGACGTTCGATGCGTCCGCGCAGGTCAGGGTGGTTATAGAGGAAGGCATGGGAGACGTCGGCCTCGCGCTGGACGGCCTGGAAGGTGATCGGCTCGCCGCGCTTGACCAAGGTGCGGATCGCCTTCTCCGCCGCCTCCGTCTTGGCCTGGGACTTTGCCTTCGCGGCGGCGGCCAGGGTCTGGGTGCGCTTGGTGCGTGGGTCGGTCATGGCCGGGTCCTTCGGTGACGGTCGAGGTCGAGGGTGAGAGCGACGGGGCCGGTGGGGGCGGCTCCGCAGCCGGCGCCCTGGACTGCCTGGCCGGGCTTGGTGCGGATGGTGGCCAGCAGCTTGGTGAGGGCCGCGTGCTCGGCCCGCCGTTGCAGGAGCCAGATGTTGTCCTCGGGCATCGGGCGGCCGTGCTGTTCCTGGAAGGCGGTGGTGGTGCGGTTGATCAGGGCTTCTGTCTCGGCCAGTTGCCGCTCCAGGGCGGGCTGGTGCGAGGCGTCGGTGACGAAGACTGAGCAGGTCAGGCAGGCATTTCCCTTGTCGCAGGTCTGCAGGGGCGGCAGCATGCACCAGCCGTGGGGCAGGAACCGGTCGGCCCGGTTGAGCAGGTGCATGCTGTCGTGGTCGTCGCGGGAGAAGGTGACGTGGGTGCCGTCCGCCCGCAGCTTGGCGGTGGCCAGGAATGCCTGCTCGGCGTGTTCCTGGCGGGCGGCGACGTAGTGCATGGACATCGACGGGGTAGCGTGTCCGGCATAGCGCATCAACACATGGACGGGCAGGCCGAGTTCGGCGAGCCTGGTCAGCTGGGTGTGACGGAAGCGGTGGGTGTGGCTCAGGCCGACCGGTTTGCCCTTGCTGTCGGTGATCTTCACGGTCTTGCTGAACTCGCGGAGCATCCAGTTGTAGGTGCCCGACGGGTAGGGCTTGTCACCCTGGCGGTTGCCGGTCCGCTGCATGAACAGATTGCGTGGGGTGATGCCGGGGAAGCGTTCGCGGATCCACTGCTGCTGTTCCTCGATGATCGCGACGACCTCGCGGTCGACGAGGATGTTGTCCGGCGCGATATCGATCTTGCTCTGTGCGTAGTGGAACCGGGCGACCTCTTCGCCCTCGGCGGCGTCGACTGTCTTGTTGGGGACCGGGGAGAGGCAGTCGAACAGGCAGGTGCGGATCTCGCTGGCCCGCCGACCGGTGAGGATCTGCAGCAGGATCATGCGCATGGCCTGCGGGTCATCGAAGCCGCGGGCGCTGATCTGGTGCCCGTCGCCGCGGGTGAGGGCCATCTGCTCGTCGCGGCCGAGCCCGAGCAGGGGCAGCGCCGCGGGGATCTGCGCGAGCGCGTGGTCGTCGACGTAGTGCTCGTCGTTGAGGTCCCGCTGGTGCGGGATGCGGGAGACCTGGCGGAACCAGCCGCCGCGTGCGCGTCCGTGACCCGGGACCACGGCTCGACTCCGAGGACCTGGCGGGCCTCGGCAGGGTTCGCTGCGACGAACGCGAACAGCTCGGCGACGGCCCGCAGGTCGTCGTTGATCTGGCGAGGGTGGACCGGCTTGTGGGCGAACCGCCGCTCGGATTGGCGGGTGAGCCGGTTGGCCGGGTCGGAGTCCCAGCGGCGGAAGGCGGCGGCCAGTTGGACCGCGTGGGCGGGATCGCCCAGGACGTCCAGTGGGTCGGCGAACGTCGACAGCCACCGGTCGAAGCGAACTAGGCAGCGCATCCGCTCCTGGCTCACCGTCGACCAGCGCAGGATTCCGGCCTCCATCTGGGTGCCCAGACACCACTTCGCCGCCTCCCGCAGCCACGGGTGGCTGATCCTGGAGGGCGAACAGCCGTAGTGGGCCTGGGGTTCATGTTCCGACAGCGGAATACGGGGATCGCATCGGGGATGCCACTCGTCCAGGCTCCACCAGGGCCCGTCCGAGCATCGGGCCAGCAGAGCCAGACGGGAGAAGCGGAAGATCACCCGCAGCCGGGCAACGCTGCCGTGCGGGGGCAGCCGGCCCCAGCGGGTGGCATAGAACCACCGCTGTAGGGCGACGGCCGTCTCCCCGTCCATGGCCCGGATCGAGGGCGGGAAGGGATGATTCTCGCTCCCCGCCCGGCGGAGGATGTTCGCGAGCTGGTTGGTGCCCAGCACCGCAGAACGGGTCCCGTCCAGGGCCTGCCAGTGTGACATCCAGGCCAGTTCGGCCGGGATCGGGTCGGGCAGGCCGGTCAGGTCGATCTTGCGGTCGTCGTTCTCGGTGATCTTGTCCCAGTCCTCGATGCCGTCCCCGATGACCGGCCCCTTCCAGGGCTCGGGCAGCTCAGACCACAGGCGCCAGATGGGATCCTCGCCGCCGACGGCATGCAGATGGTGCCGTTCACCGGCCATCGGTTACCTGCCAGGAGGCGATGTAGGACTTCCAGTTCGCCGCGGCCCGCAGGGCCTCGTCCTCGCGGACCCAGCCATAGAGGTCGAGCGTAGTTTGGACGTGGACGTGACCGAGGCGGCGAGAGACCACCCACTCCGGCGTCCCCGCCAGCAGCAACGCGGTCGCGTGGCTGTGCCTGAACCAGTGCGGCGTCCACGAGGACGGGCCGATGCTCCTTTTGCGCAGGGCGGCGGTCTTGTCCTGCACCGTCCCCTCCCGCAGGGCCGCCAGCAGTGGAGGGCCGGTCAGGTTCACCAGCAGTGGTGAGTCCGTACCGATCTCGATGCCCACCTCGGCGGCCCGGCAGGCCATATGTGTCAGATAGTCGGCGAACAACCGCTCCAGGTCGGTGCCGACATAGACCCGTCTGGGGCGCATCATCTTCACCCTCGCCCCGTTCGGGTTGTCCTCGCGCGGGACGATCTCGACATAGGGCGTGCTGCCGCGGCCCATGACGAAGTCGCCGATCCGCAGGCCAAGGGCCTCGCCCAGCCGCATCCCACTCTCGGCGAGCAGGGCGAACAGCAGCCGGTCGCGCAGGTTCCCCGCCCACTCGCCCACCGAGGCGTCCGGCATCGCGCAGCCGTCAAGGATCCCCTGGATCTCGGCCGGCAGCAGCAGGGGTGGCCGTCCGCGATGGCGGTGACGCCGGACGCGGACCAGCGAGGACGGCCCCGGCGTGCTGCGGGCGTCCAGGTGCGCGAGCAGGCCGCGGGCCGGGGCCCGGCGCGGTGCCCCGCGCATGAGCCGGCCCGCGACGGGAACCGCGAACACCGCCTCCTGCCAGCGGTAGAAGGAGATCAACGCAGCCAGCCTCGCCTCCAACGTCTCTGCCGCAGGCACCTGTTCGGGCTCGACCAACATGTGCTCAACGGTGCGGCCGTTGCGCAGCCAGGACAGGAACCCGGTGACCGCCGGGACCCCGAGGTCACGCCACCTCGCGGTCTCGTCGCGCTGTTCAAGGAATGTCCACCACTGGGCCAGCGAGGTCGCATAGCCACGGACGGTGTTCGGTGACCACAACGGACGGTGGGCCTCCAACCACTCCTCAACCGGGGCGACCGTCCGATATTTCTCGTCGATCACGGTCCATGTCCGCTGCCCATTCGAGGGCCGGACCGCCAAGCTGTGTGCCACTGATGCCGTTCCGTCTCGTTGAAGAACTCCCGTTGATAGCAATGCATCAACGACACAGAAAGCTCACGGTGACGCTCGTCGCAGACATAGAAGAGAGGGACTCAAGCCCCGTTGATAACGCCGGGAGTGGGCAAGACACATATCGCTGTCGCCCTCGCAGTTGCGGCCTGTCGGGCCGGGTATTCGATCTACTTCACCAGCCTCGACGACATGGTCCGCAACCTCAAGGCCGCCGAGGGCGCAGGACGCCTGACCAGCAAGCTCGGCAGCTACCTGCGGCCGGCGGTTCTCGTGGTCGACGAAGTGGGTTACCAGCCCCTCGAACGCGCGGAGGCTAACCTGGTCTTCCAGGTGATCTCAAAGCGGTACGAAAAGGGCTCGATCATCCTGACCTCGAACAAGACCTTCAGCGAATGGGGACAGGTGTTCGGTGACGAGGTTCTGGCCACCGCCATCCTCGACCGACTCCTCCACCACTGCGACGTGATCTCCATCAACGGGCCCAGTTACCGCCTCAAGAACCGCCTCGCTGCCATCGAACGAGACACAGACGCAGCCTGACAAAAGGGCGGCTCCTCTCGGCAGCTGCCCCGGACGAGCTAGCGGCCGTCGGGGCGGGGCTGCCGACGAGCGGTGGCGTCACGCCAACGCGTAGTGCGAACCTCTGACGTGCCTCTGAGCGCGGCCATCTCGTTTGGCCCGTGCACGACTCGGCATGCCCCCGAGTCCTGGTCGACGAGGATGGGCCAGTTCCCCCCGATCCTGATCTGGCGCCCCTGCTCGTCTTTCGCCGTGGGATACCAGGTGAAGCCATAGATGCCCGTGACAGCCGGAGTCGCCCACAGCCCAAGCTTGAAGGCCCACTCGTCCCAACGGTCGGTCAGGGTCCGGCCGAACTCTTCCGCGAGTCTTCGTGCTTCGCTCTCCTCCAAGAGGTCCCCTTCATCGCTCTCCAGTACTTGAGAGAGCAGACGTTACGGGACTGAAGCAGGCCACCGAACGGGAGCTACCGCGGTGCACACAACTCTGTACTTGGCGGTGCACACAGAGAAGTACGCCGACATGACGGCGACCCGCTGGACGGCGAGGACCTCAGCGTCGGTCATCGGCAGCAAGTTGCGCTGGATGTCTTCGGTTTTCAGGCGGGCGGTGGGGTTGGCGAAGATCAGGCCGCGCTTCTTGGCGAAGCGGAACAGTGAGCGCAGTGCGGCGATGGCGTTGCGCCGCTGCCGTCCGCACAGGGGTGACAGCCCGGCCATAACGTCGGTGACGGTGATCTCGCGCAGGTGCCCACGGGTCGTCGCCCAGTTCTCCAGCAGGGGGCGGACGCCGCCGAAGTAGACGTAGGCGCAGGTGCGAGATCGGGGCTTGGCACGGCTGTCGCCGTCGAGCAGGACCAGCAGCCAGGCACGAACGTCGCTGGCGAACCCGGCGGGCAGCTCGGCGGTGCGGTTCTCGATCCAGGAGCGGACCGCCAACACGCTGTCGTCTTCCAGCAGCTCCAGTTCGGTGAGGACCTCGGCGACCCGAAGGCTGGAGGCGTGTCGCGGTATTCGCGCACGGACTTCGGTGAGCTTCACGGGCTTGCCGGGCGGGCATTCGCCCAGCACCACCGTCAGGCCGTCCATCGCGCACCGCACGAGTGACGGCGACCATCCGTTGGCCTCGCCGAGCTGCTTGGCATGTGCTGCGGCCGACCGCAGCACAGGGTTGTCCGAGGTGAGGGCGGGGTGCTGCCAGCGCGGTGGGGGTGGCACACCCCGCCTTGCGCCGGTAGTAGGAGCCCAGGCCCCGGCACTTGTTGTCGCAGTACGCCCGGTCCCGCCGCGATCCTTCGGGCAGCGGCTTGCCGCAGTGCACGCAGGTCATCGTGGCGGCAGGGACCGGCCGGTGCGAGGACGCGGGGCGACGGCGCGTGGCTGGCCCACCGCAGTGGCCTGTGAGTCGGTTGCTGGTGTCGGCTCCGGCACTCGCTCCGGCTCGGGCAGGAGCAGTTCCTCGACGCCGCAGGCGAGCACCGCGCAGATGACGTCCAACTCGTCGAGCTTGACGGTGTTCGGCTGGCCGGACCACAGGCCCGACATCTTCCCCGCGCTGATCACCACGCCGCGTTCGGCGAGCATCCGTTGGAGTTCGCTGGCCTTCCAGATGCCGCGGTTGGCGGCCGCCAGGCGAAGGTTCCACTTCACTGGGCCAGTCCTTTCCATCGGTCGGTGGCGCGCTGCTGTCCGGCGACCCAGGCGTCTTCGACGTGGGTGCCATGGACGTGGATATACCGGGCCGTGGTTCCGGTCCAGGTATGTCCGAGTAGCTCCTGGATGGCGAACAAGGTCATGCCGGCTAGATAGAGCTGGGAGGCACAAAAATGCCGCAGTACGTGCGGGGTGAGCTTCCCGGCCCAGGTGGGCAGGTGCTGGGCGGCGGCATCGGCCAGCGACCGGCGGAAGACGTCGGCGGTCGCCCGTGAGCACGAGCCGTCCCGGTTCTTGCGCTCGGAGGGGAACAGCGGGGCACCGGGCCGGGTGTGGTCGGCGTCGAAGTGGCCCCACACGATGAACCATCGCAGGTTGCGGTCGGCGCCGTTGATCAGCGGCACCAGCCGCGGCTTCGGCCCGCGCCTCCGGGATCCCTTGCCGTGCCGGACGTTGAGCTTGCCGAACCGGCCCAGCTCCCACCGGACGTCGTCCAGGTCGAGCATCCGTGCTTCGTTGATCCGCAGTCCCACGTCCGCTGCCAGCCGGGCGACAGCGTAGTTGCGGGCGGCCGGACCGAACTTGCGGCAGGTCACCAGCTCCTCGCGCCATCCGGCGAACAGCGCCTCGATCTCCGCCTCGCTGGGCGGGATCCGCAGCTGCGGTTCCACCGAGGCCCGCGGCCGGTTCATCTCGTCCAGCGGGCACTCGACCACACGGCCGGTGAGGTTGTGCAGCTCGACCTTGTGCCGCAGCTCAAGGAACTGGAAGTACACCGCCAGCGCACCCGCCCGGCCGGTCCGGGTCGACGGCTTGGCGTCGCGGAGCACCTTGCCGAAATAGACGTCGGCGTCGGCCGGCTCCATCTCCCACAGCGGACGGCCGAACCAGTCCCGGATCAGCTCCAGGTGATTGGTGTCGTTGCGGATCGTGCTGTCGACCAGGCCGGCCGAGGCTCGCGCGAGCACGAACCCCGCCAGCACGTCGGTCTCGAACTCGGCGAGCTCCTCCGCGCTCACCGGCGCCCGGTACTCGCGCAGATCGCGCACTACGGCCAGAGCCAACCCACGCCTCCACGACTTCACCCAGACTGAAGGAATCCCGACAGAGATGAGAGTTGCGCACTACGAGCGAGATTGGGTCAGAACAGTCTGTGGTCACCCGGACGAGGTAACAGGCCCTGGTCCAGGCACGTTCAGACGGCCCGTCATCCGTGGACGAGGCAGGGAACTCAGCGACTATTGCCCACCGAGAAGGCAGGGCGGTTGCAAGTTCCGGGGTCGTGCGGCTGGTCGGGTTGTGACCGGTTGGGGCGCATAACAAGGCAGGCACGGGCTTCGTGATCATTGTGGTGTCTAAGCCAGATGATCACGAGGTGGCCCGTGCCTGCTGCTGCATCCCCTCCCATACCTGCCGTGCTGGTGAAACTGGGCCCGCTGGACAGCGGCCGGATCGCCGACCTGCGCCCCTACTTCGACTCGGTGCCCGACCCGCGCGCACGGCGGGGCCGGTGGTACTCACTCACAGCGATCCTGCTGGTGTGCGCCTGCGCGGCTGT
>NZ_KQ948491.1:29371-32192 GCF_001514115.1 Streptomyces olivochromogenes | reverse complement strand
ACCAGTGCAGCACCACGAGAACATCGACTCACGGACAGCCGGCAGACTTCACCTCACCGCGTGAAGATCACCAACAGCATCCAGAAATTGAGCCAGAGCCGAAAAGCGTGACCGCCACGGCTTCTCACTGCAAGCGACGTCACACCGACCTCGACTGAACCCTTCACCCAGATGATCCGTCAGATCGCTAAGTGCAACTGGAGTACTGGTGCACCAGCACCCGAATGGGCGACCCGGTCCCGCCTGTCGCCGCACCTCAGGTTTCGCTCAACCGTGCGAACGGAGGTGGGAGTCGGCGCTAGGGTCTCTCCTCGGCGGCTGCAGAGGCCGTTGTCGACCAAAGAAAACCGAGGGGAACGCGTGCGCCGAATTTCGCGAATCACGTCGGCAGGCTGTGTCGCAGCGGCACTGGCCGTCATCAGCTCCACACCTGCGTCCGCCGCTGTGCCCATGAGTTGCCCGATGACCACTGGCTACGATTTTTCCGGCAGTCACAATTACTTCCGGGACCTGGAACCCCGTTCCGGCGGCGACAGCGGTACGACAATCAGCATCACCTTCCACAAGGGAAAGACGACGACGTCCACCGTGGGCGGATCGATCTCGGGCGAAGCGAAGGTGGTCTTCGTCAAGGCGTCGGCGTCGTTCGACTACCACTTCGCATGGCAGTGGACGAACAGCTCGACCTACACGTGGTCGTGGAAGGTGCCGAACAACATGAGGCACGGTTACCTGCACGCGGGTGTGAAGGTCAAGTACACGAAGTGGAACTACAACCAGACGCAGCCCAACTGCACCACCAAGGTGCTGCGCAGTGGATCAGCGCGGCTGGTCTACGAGGGTCGCGAAACCTGGCACGGAAAGAGCTGATGCGCAGAAGACATCTGGCCGTACTGCCAGTCATCGTCATCCTGGCCGCCGGGTGTGGGGGAGGGGGAAATCGGGCTCCTGTGGGCAGCCCGTCGAAATCAGTGCTGGTGTCTGATCCGGACCGTCCTGACAGCGGAAAGGAGACGCCGGGCCATCTCGGACCAGGGACGGTCAAACTTCCTGTTTCTGCTGACCGGATCGCCGAACTAGGCGTCCGCTACGACTGTCTCGGACCTGGCGGTCTCACTGTCACTAGCGGAACCGGCCTCAGCGCCGAGGTCGGTGGCTGCGACGACAGCGCCACGTTCGGCGCCCGCATCAAGGCGAAGGATTTGCACGGCAGAAAATTCGCGGACACGGTCACCGTCACGGTCGGCAAGCGTACGAGGTGGCGTATGTCCGTGGACATCACCACCAAGGACGGTGTGAAGCAGACCGTCCACGGCTGATCGCGTGACGAGACCCCCGCTGATGCTGATCTCTGACTACGGGCTGACACGGGGGCGACAAGTTCCAGGCCGGTTCCGGCCAGGAAACCGATGCGGAGTTCGGGGTGGCGCTGGGCGTAGCGCAGGGTGCTCTTCGTGGCCCAGTACTCCAGTCGTACTGTGGGTTCAGTCGAGGTCGGTTAGGCGTCGCTTGCAGTGAGAAGCCGCATCTCAACCGATCTTGAAACCTGCAGGTCGAACGGAGTTCCTGGTCGGGTGATCTTCCGGCCGTACGCGCATGAAGGCAGGGCCTCCTGGTAGCTCGGGGGTGCGACCCCATTCCGAGCGTTCCGGGAGGCCCTGTTGCAGGGCGGTTGCAAGTTCCGGGGTCGTGCGGCTGGTCGGGTTGTGACCGGTTGGGGCGCATAACAAGGCAGGCACGGGCTTCGTGATCATTGTGGTGTCTAAGTCAGATGATCATGAGGTGGCCCGTGCCTGCTGCTGCATCCCCTCCCATACCTGCCGTGCTGGTGAAACTGGGCCCGCTGGACAGCGGCCGGATCGCCGACCTGCGCCCCTACTTCGACTCGGTGCCCGACCTGCGCGCACGGCGGGGCCGGTGGTACTCACTCACAGCGATCCTGCTGGTGTGCGCCTGCGCGGCTGTCTCGGGAGCCAGGAGCATCGACGAACTCGCCGAGTGGGGCCAGCGTGCCTCGACGGCACTCCTGACGGCGATCGGGATCCGCCGCCACCTGCTCAGATGGCGGCGCACTCCGGCGCCGGCCACGATCGGCCGTGTGCTGGGGGCTGTTGACGGTGACGCCCTGGACCGGACGGTCGGCGCCTACCTGGCCGACCGGCACCGCGCCGCCACCGAACCCGCCCAGGCTTCGTCGCCCTCCGGGTTCGGGCCGTCGCGTGTGATCGCTGTCGACGGCAAGGCACTCAAGGGATCAGCCCGTCTCACCGCGACGCGCCGACATCTGCTCTCCGCGGTCACCCACGGCACCGTCGTGACCCTTGCCCAGGTAGAAGTCGGCGCGAAGACGAACGAAACCACACACTTCTGTCCACTGCTGGCACCGCTGGACCTGACCGGCACCGTCGTCACCTTCGACGCCCTGCACTCGGTCAAGTCGAACATCTCCTGGCTGGTCGAGACCAAGAAGGCCCACTACATCGCCGTGATCAAGACCAACCAGCCCACCGTCCACGCCCAACTCGCCGCCCTGCCCTGGCAGTCCATCGCAGTCCAGCACACCGCCTCCGGGGCTGGACACGGACGCCGCGAGTCCCGCTCAATCAAGACCTGCTCGATCGCCGACAAACTCGGCGGAATCGCCTTTCCCCACGCCCGCCTGGCCATCCGCATCCACCGCCGCCGCAAGCAGACCGGCCGGCGTGAGACCCGTGAGAGTGTCTACGCCGTCACAAATATCGACGCCCACCAAGCCGGTCCCGCCGATCTGGCCGCCGCGATTCGCGGGCACTGGTGCGTGGAGAACTCCTCGCACCACATC
>NZ_KQ948491.1:0-28650 GCF_001514115.1 Streptomyces olivochromogenes | reverse complement strand
GAGAAGGGCGAGCAGGTGCCGGCCAGGAAGGACGGTACGGTGCACGGGCAGCACACGCGCAGAGAAGATCGAAAGAGACCCGGCGGAGATCGCCCCTGAACGTAGTCATTGTCACCGGGATCGCGGATTTGCCAATCTGCTGCTAACGGACTGCCTTCATTGCTAGCGGAGCCGCGGATCCTAGAACTCGGCAGTAGGCAGCAACGTTCAGATCAGCTGGGCCAGAACGGCGGCCATGGAGGGGTAGGTGTCGTCAACACCGGAGGGGTTGTGGAGGCGGTGCCGCTCCAGCCGGATCGCCCCCAGATGCCGTGCCTCGTAGACAAGGGCCCGCCATGCATGGGCGGACGTGGCGGCGCGGGGCCCGTAGGTGTCCCAGAACGCCGTGCGCTCATCCGTCTTGGCGCTGGCCATACGGATGGTCCAGTCGGCAGCCGGATCGCCCCACAGGGTGCGGTCCAGGTCGAGGACACCGCTGATGACTGGCGTGGGTGCGGCCGCGAGCATCGTGTTGACGGTCCTTCACTAGGCTCCCTGGAGTTGTCGGATTCGATGGCTCCGGAGGGGACTTGGACAGGGAGAACGAGGACGGGTGGAGAGTCGAGTTCTACGACTTCCTCAAGCCCCCACCACGCCTGATCGGCGAGGAGCTCGTGGCCCTCGGTGACCTTCACAAGCGAGCCGCCCGGAACGGCGCCCGGCACGCTACCCCGATCATCATCCCGCCGGCCGGGGTGCTGCCGGACCCTCGCCTGAACCTGTTCTTCCGTGTCAGTCCCATGACGGGGCGGAAGCCGAGGACGTGGCGGCGCTACGCGATGGCCCTGGTGGTGTGGCTCAGCTTCCTCGACGCCGTTGGACGCCACTGGACCGAAGCAACGCCACAGGAGGTGGAGGCGTTCAAGGACTGGCGCCTGACGGACGTGCGGAACCCCGAGCGTGTCAAGCCGGGGAGCTTCGACACCGACCGCGCCGCGCTGAACACCTTCTACACCTGGGCCTCCGCCACCTACGCACTGCGCAACCCCGTCCCGAGCGTCCCGACCGCCGAGGAGGACGAACGCTCGGACGAGGAGATCGGCCCCGACGGTGGTCGGCGCTCGAGGGACGGGCTGCGGCCCACGGGCGCCCGGCGGAGGCAGATCAAGTGGATGCTGCGGGCCGCCTTCGAGCAGTGGCGGGACATCGGGCTGCGCGGCTACGGCTTCGACGGGCTGCGGATTCCGGGCTGGCGCGGGGTGAATGAGGACCGTGACGCGGTGTTCGTCGACGGGCTGTACGGCACGGGGCTCAGGTTGCAGGAGTGGGCGAGCGTCCTGGACGTGGAGATTCCCCTGCAGGCGGAGGGGCGCTTCCCGAAGGCGTGGCTGGCAGCGGCGTGCATCAAGGGAACGAAGAAGGAGGGGCGGACGTACCGGATTCCGCGCCGGGTGTTGCGGGACATCGAGGGCTACTGCGACCCGGTGGAGGGCTCGCGGACGGAGGCGATCCGGCGGGCCCAGCGCGTGGGCCGGTACGAGGCGCTTCCGTACGTACGCGTGGTCACGGGCTACAATGCGCGTTCCCGCACACTGCGCATCGAGGGGGCGCCGGAGAGTGTGCTGTCGCTGGATGCGATCGGACCTGATGAGCGGCGGCTGCTGTTCCGCCGTACGGAGCACGGCCTGGAGCCGCTGGCGCTGTGGCTGGCACCGAGCGGGATGCCGAAGAAGCCGGAGGGCTGGGAGGACACCTTCCAGGCGGCGAACGAGCGGATCGCCGAGAAGTGGGTGCAGTGGACCTCGCCGGAGCTTCGGGGCGAGGACCGGGAGCGCCGCAAGGAGCGGTGCCCTCTATGGGCTCGTCCCCACATGTGTCGGCATTCCTTCGCTCTGCGCTGGTTTTCGATCCTCTCGCTGGTGTGGCAGCCGTCCGTGGAGGGCTTCACGGCTGAGGAACTTGCTGACCTGCGCGAGCAGTTCGGCGGTATCTGGTACGCGCTGTCCACGCTGTTGGGGCACGACGACTCACAGGTCACCAAGGACATTTACCTGGAGCCGTTCACCGCGCTGCAGGTCGACTATCTGATGGCGCTCCTCGACGAGGACGAGCAGCCGGCCGTCGACGCGCTGATCCGCACCGTCGCGCACGCCGGGGGCCGGACCCTGGTGCCGGTCGGCGCCGCGACGCACGGCGCAGAAGGGGCGGGGCGGGCATGAGCGCGCGATCACGCGGCGGGAAGAAGGCATCCCAGCCGCCGGCGGGATGGAAGCCACCAGAGCGGCTGCTGACAGAGGGCGACGGCACCGTGGTGCGGTTCCTCTCCCAGTCCGGGAATGCCGAGCGCGTCTTCGACTTCGGCGACATCCGGGACAAGAACGGGGACCTCGTCGAGATCGAAGTCGGCATTCAGCAGTGGCTGGCACGCGCCTTTACCCGGCGGACATCTCCACGGGCCGGAGTCACCCGACTCTCAGGGGCCGGCCCCGTATACACGGCGGCGACGCTGATCGCCCGGTTCTTCACAACCCTGGATCCCGCGCCCGCGAGCCCCAGCGAGGTCACCCTCGCGCACATGCGAGGGCTGTGGGAGTTCTGCGGACGCGTCCGGTCACAGCGGTCGTACCTGGAGACCCTGCGGGCACTGCTGCGCGATGATCGGGAGCTGCCCGAGGCATCGCGTGCCGAACTCTTCGCGCAGAAACTCCCGGACTACGACGGCCGACAGGCCACGCTGGCCTACACGGACGACGAGATGCAGCTGATCATGACCAGGGTCCGGGGCGATGTGCGCCGGGCCCGGGACCGGATCCGCGCCGGACTCGCGCTGCTGGAGCGGTTCCGCGCAGGCGAACTCCCCGAGTCCAGCGAGGACTTCGAACTCGGAACGTTGCTGGACCACTTCGAGCGGACCGGAGATCTGCCGCGCTACCACAGCGGCCCGGTGACGGCGGCGACAGGACGTTGGGGCGGAGTGACGGGCATCGGCCCGCGCTTGTGTCTGACCGTGCCGGAGATGACGGCGTTCGCCTTGTTGCTGACGGCCCTGACGACGGAGAACTTCGGCACGGTGGCAGCCTGGCCCGCCGTGCACTACCGGCCTGACGGGGGGACCGACGCCGGCGGCGTCGCGCTGGTGGAGGCCGTCAAGCCGCGGCGTGGGCCGGACCGTGAGCACATGATCACGCCTCTGGAGGATCTTCCGTCCGGCCTGGAGGACGTGCTGAGAGGGACGGACGGCGATCTGCCCGTGTTTCGCTCACCGGTGCGGGTCTACCAGTTGCTGCTGGAGTTGACCACGGTCTCGCGGCGACATGGCGATCACACGCTGGCGTTGAGCGGGTTCAACCCGAGGCCCAGCAGCCCGAAGGGCCGGTGGCCGCAGGGCGTGCGCGCGTCCTACATCGGCAAGTGGGCGGCTCGGCACGGCTTCCCCACCGGCGAAGCAGACCCCGGCGGGCCGTCGCCGGTGGAGGCCCGCCGGATCCGGCAGACCGGCATTGAGCAAGGCCGGCGCCCGGTCGCCCAGACCCGGCGCACGATGAACGACTACTACCTCAAGCGCAGCCCCGCTGTGCAGCGCGAGAGCCGCACCGTGGTCGGTGACGCACTGCGCTCGGAGGTGGCCAAGGCCCGCGTTCGCCGGCAGATTCCGGTGATCACTCCGGAACTGGTCGACAAGGCCCGCACCAATCTGGCCGCGGCCGCCGCCGACCTGGGTCTGGCGCCCGAGACGCTCCGCCGACTGATCGACGGCGAGAGCGACACGGCTGCCACGGCGTGCATCGACCACCTTGCCGGGCCGGACACCGAGCCGGGCCAGCCCTGCACCGCGTCGTTCCTCGCCTGCCTGGGCTGCGAGAACGCGCGCGCTCTGCCGCATCAGCTGCCGGTCCAGCTCGCGGTGCACGACCACCTCGTCGCTCTGCGCCCGCACATGGACGCCGCCCTGTGGCGGGTGCGCTTCGAGCAGCCACTGGACCAACTGTGCGACGTCCTCGCGCACTACAACGACGCCGAGCACGCCGAGGCCCGCACGCGGCTGACGGACCAAGATCGGCAGCTGGTCGACGCTCTTGTGGACGGAAGGATGGATCTTCGATGATGTCCCGCGCCGCGGTGACCGTTCCGGCTCCCTCGGACGAGGTCGAGTGGCCCGCCGGTGACACCATCGTCCTGCGCAGCCGCCCGGTACATCCCGGCACCCTCGCCGAAGAGATGGCCGTCTTCGCCGACGATCTGTGGCCCCTGACGTCTGCTCACCCCGACGTCCACATCGGCGCGATCAACCTGCACTGGGCCGGCTACCCGCCCGCCCTGACGGGTGCGTTCAAGTGCTTCGTCCTCGCCACCCTGGACCACCCCCACCCCGTGGTGATGAGCGGGCAGAAGACCCACGACCAGGCCGGGTGCGGCACCGTGAAGATCTGGTTCATGCGGCTGCGCGCCTTCGCCATCTGGCTGGAGCACCACGGCCTCGCCCGGCTGTGCGAGGTCGATGACATGCTCCTGGACGCCTACCTGGATCACGTACGCGCGCTCTCGGTCAGCGAGGGCGCCAAGTACCAGCTGCTCAACGCCGTACGTGCCCTGTGGGCCTACAGCGAGCACCTGCCCGCGGACTGCCGTCTGGCCACCGCCGCCCCTTGGCAGGACGCGCCCATCAAGGCCCTCGTCGAGCTCCCGCCGCCCGGCCGCTTCAACGCCACCCCGCGGATCGCCGCAGCGACCATGGAGGCCCTGCTGGACTGTTCGCTGAGGATTGTCGAGGACTTGGGCCCCGACATCCGCGCGGCATGGCGGCACTTCCAGCTTCTCGAATCCGGCCGCCATCCCCGCCAGGGCATCTACCAGGGGCTGCAGCCCAGGGAGCGCGTGCTGCTGTTCCTGCGGGAAGCGGTCCGGACGGGGGTCGCCCTTCCCGGCGAGCCCGGCACCCCCGGCAAGGTCAGCTCCTTCCACCTCGGACGCCTCCTGGGACTGGAGAAGACCCGACGCGGAGACGTAGGCCGCCAGGCGCAAGCTCTCGCCGGGCAGTTCGGCGTTCCCGTCGCGGACGACTGCTACCTGGGCACGATCACCGGGCGCATTGACGGTCGCCCGTGGCGCGAGCGGCCCGTCACCGTCGGCGAGCTCCCTCGGCTGATCCGTGTACTGGCCACGGCCTGTTTCGTGGTGATTTGCTACTTGACAGGTGCCCGTCCCGGGGAGGTGTTGTCTCTGCGCCGCGGCTGCCAGGCCACGGATGAGGACACCGGCGAGCTGCTGATCGTCGGCCGCCGGGGGAAGGGCTTCGACCGCACCCCACTGGATCCCATCGATCCGGACCGCCCCTGGGTGACGGTGCGGCCCGTCCACGACGCCATCGCTATGTTGGAGTCCCTTCACCGCGCCGACCTGCTGTTCCCAGCCGGACTGCTCCAGAAGTCGCGCCGAGGGATGCGCTTCGCTCTTCGGACAGCGCAGATGAACCGGGAGATGGAGACCCTGCTGAGCTGGGTCAACACCACCTTCGCCGCCGAGGGCGCGGCACCCGTCATTCCGCCGGACACCACCAAGCACCTGCACGGTTCCCGGTTCAGGAGGACGCTCGCGTACTTCATCGTGCGCCGGCCGCGCGGACTGATCGCGGCCGCATTGCAGTACGCGCACGTGTCCACCAAAGTCACGCTCAGTTATGCCGGGGAAGGCGACACGACCTGGCTGGAGGACCTGGCCGTGGAGAAGCTCGAGCTGGTGCTGGAGCAGAACGATGACGACTGGACCCGCATTCAGGACGGCGAGCATGTCAGCGGACCGTCCGCCGCCGAGTACCAGTCCCGGCTGACCCATGCCGCACGGTTCTCCGGGCGCGTGGTGCGCTCCATCCGAAGCGTGGAACGGATCCTGAGCCAGGCCGACCCGGATATCCACCACGGCGAGGCCATGACCTGCGTCCACCGTGCGGAGACGGCCGTGTGCAACAAGGAGAAGCTCGCGCTGGGCCTGCCCGCGGACAGCGCCCCGGACGAGTTGTTCTGCCGAAGCTCGTGCACCAACCTGGCCTACACCGACCGCGACATCGCTGGCCTCAACTGCAAGATCAGCCGGTGGGAGGCGACGGCGCACGACCCGCTCGCCCCGCAGCCGCGACGTGCTCGCGCCGCCGCCCAGGCCGCGCGGGCACGCGCGATCGTCGAGGAACACGAGGCCACCCGGCCCGCCATACTCCGAGGCGGTGAAGCGGCATGACCCGCAGACGCCGAGACCGGGGCGCCGAGCGCGAAGCGATCCGGGCCGCCGCCGCCCGCCTGCTGGCCGGCACCCCACTACGGTCGACGACCGGAAAGCTCACCGGCACCGGACTCATCACCGAGAGCGGTCTGCGCCGGGACGTCGTCTACGGCGACCACAGGGACCTCGTGGAAGAGTTCCAGGCCCAGGCCAAGGCACAGTCCTTCACCCCGGCTGCGGCTCAGAAGATCGCCGAGCAGAACGCCATGCTGAAGGAGGAACTCGCCGACACCAAGGCGGAGCTGGCTGCCGAACGAGAACGCAACGCGGCACTGGTCCGCATCGCCGCCGAGCTGTCGCTCGAACTGGAGCAGGCCCGCGCCGAACTCGAATCCGCACAGCAGGTGCCCCGGCTGCCCCAGGCACGCTCGCCACGTCCCGGCGCCCGGAGGCACCGGTGACCCCCGAAACCGCTCCCGCCGCCAGCCGAGGGCGCGACGTGGCCGTCCCGCGCACGCGTCCGCGATACGGTGCCACGGCAGGTCTGTGCCTAGGGAGGACGCTCATGGAGTACCGGCCGATCCCGCGTATGCCCGAGGCGTTTCAGCAGCCCGTGACCGCTGACGAGATCGAGGCCATCTGCCGCCGGATCTTCGGACCGCACACGGCCGTGCTCTCCGCGACCGAGCTCGGCACCGGGATGTACAACACGACCTTTGAAGTCACCGTCGCCGGACAAGAGCGGCC
This sequence comes from Streptomyces olivochromogenes, assembly GCF_001514115.1. Classification (GTDB taxonomy): domain Bacteria; phylum Actinomycetota; class Actinomycetes; order Streptomycetales; family Streptomycetaceae; genus Streptomyces; species Streptomyces olivochromogenes. The sequence goes on along the minus strand of NZ_KQ948491.1, from coordinate 21,711 downwards.
GATGATCCTGCGGATCGCCCCGGAGCCGGGCCGCCAGTTCACCTCGGAACGGGCCTTGATGCGTAACGAGTACGCCAGCCTGCCCTACCTCGCGGAACTCGCGCCCCTCATGCCCCGCCTGATCGCGGCGGACTTCACGCACGAGGTCATCGGCCGCGACTACATGCTGCAGACGCTGCTCGACGGCATTCCTGCGACGGAACACCTGCGCGCGTACCCGCGGTCAATGTGGCCGGTGTTCTACCGGCGGCTCGGCGAGATCGCCCGCCGCGTGCACACGGTACGCGGCCCGTCCTTCGGCCCGGTCGCCGGTCCCGCATACGGCACGTGGAGCAAGGCGGTCGCCGCGTCCCTGGAGGACATTGCCACCGACCTGGAAGGCGCCGACCTCGACGCCGCCGACGTGCGCAAGGTCGTCGCGGCTGCCCTGCGACACCGCACCGTCCTCGACGAGATCACCGAACCGCGCTTGCTTGGCGGGGACTTGTGGGTGCCCAACGCGTTGCTTGATCACGATGCGCCGGAGCCGACGATCACCGGCGTATACGACTTCGACCGGACATGGTGGGGCGATCCGGCGGCCGACTGGACCATCCGTATGGTCATGGCCAAGTCCGACGAGCGGCAGGCGTTCTGGGAGACGTACGGTCCCTTGGACCAGTCCGAGGACGCTCGGTGGCGCCAGAAGGTCTACGAGGCCCGGCACCTCGGCGCCCTCCGCCTTGAGCGGCATCGCCTCGGCAATCAGGAGGGCGTTCGCGCAAGTTACGACTCGATGGCGGACATCCTCGCGGCCGTGAGCTGATGTCCCATCCCCTGTTGGTACCACCGTGGCTACAGACCGTCGTCGGGGACTTCGCAATGCCTCGTGTCGCCGTGCGGCTGGTCCATCCGCGGCAGGGCGGGGAGACGAGCCGTGTCGTCCATGAGCCCGATCCACGCGGCCAGTGCGATGGGGTCCGGGGGCGTGGCAGTCACAGCGGCAACTCGTGCGTGGACGGCCCGCACCACCTCCGGACGGTGGGTGAGCGCCCGAGCCGCCGCATTCGTACCTGGCGTCTCCGTGGACGCGATGGTGTAGGCCCTGCGCAGGGCGAGAGCGAGCCGGATCCAGGTTTCGTGTCGCTCCGGCCATCTGGTGACTTGGTCGGAAGACAACCGAAGCGCCTCGTCGAGCGAGCCGCGGAGACGGGCGAGGTCGGCGGGATCCGCCCTGTCGCTGCTGGCCTTCGCGCCAAGGCGCGGTGTGCGTGCACTGTCCGGTTCAGACGAGGCGGTCGCCGCTTGGTAGAGCAGCGCGGTATAGGCGTTGGAGGAAGGCACGTTAGGGTCCGGGCTCAACGCGATGGTGATGCGCTGCCGAGGTGGGTGAGGCACCCCGGACAACCATGCTTCGGCGAGCGTCGCCACCGCGCTGGCTTCGGGACACAGATGGTGGAGTCGCCAGTGCATGCGGTGGGCCACGACCGCTTCCATGGCGAGTGCCGCCACGTGATCGGGGACGGCCGCCGCGTTATCGGTCCAGGTCGCGATGGTGCTGCCCATGAGCGCGGCGAAGTTTCGGCCCGCCTCGGTTAGACGCGGGGACGAGCAGAGCTCGGTGAATGCGTCTCGGGTCTGCGTGCTCCAGTAATGCAGTTGGAACTGGGCGCGTCGCAGTGTTTCACCTTCAGCAATCAGGGTGAGTTTCCGCCAGAATTCGACGACTCCGATGAAGGCGAAGACTCCGTGGAAGAGGCCGGGCAGAGGGCGAGGGTCGTCACGCCATGGGGCGTAGTACGCCTCGTCGGTGACGTCGTTGCCCTCATCGTGCAGCTTGAGACAGTCCAGCACGGCGTTCAGTTTCATGTGCTGGAACTCGTGAATTAAGGTCGCGGCGAGTTCTACGCCGTCGGGGGGAGTGCTGGCTACGAGGCCCCCGAACGCGTCGCTAGACGACGCCGAGCTCACAACACCATTGGGGTCCGCGGGCCGAGGTGTCAGTACCTTAAGGGCTACTGCGAGTGCCTCGGCCTGCCGAGGGTCGACGCGAGCCAGTAGGTTTGCCGCGTCACGGGTCAGTTGAGCCCAGTTCGTCACCTCCGCTTGGGGCAGCGGGGAGGGCGCCAGGGGTCCACTCGTCTCCCGGTGGGGATCCATGTCGTCCAGGACGAAGTCGAAGTGGCCGGGCCCGACGGGCGTTTGTACGCGATGGGCTGGATGCCAGGCCGGAGGAATGTTCTCCGCTGACGTCGGTACCTGCAGCGTGGTGCGCCCGCACGTGATCGTAGGCGAGTCGTGCTCCCAGTGGATGCGCGCCGTGATGGCTCTGGACGAGCGCAGGTCGGCGGCTCCAAGAGTGGGTAGGAAGGCGAAGCCATCGCGCAAAGGGAGCAGGAGGTTGAACCGGATCCCGGCCCTGACGGCTGCCGCAGCTACGACGGAGTGCAGATGGAGGAGGTCGGCGGGCAGCGGGCCGGATGGCTCGTCGGCGAAGCCGTGCAGGGCTCGTAGCGTCCGGCTCATCCATCGGCCCACGGATGGGTGGAGGAGGACCGTGGTGACTGCCTGGGGATTGGCGTGGTCGGCCCGGGTGAGGAGTCTCCGTACCTGTTGGATCGACGGCATTGTGTCTGCTCGCTCGGCCATGACCGTCGTCGTCCGGTCCAGGATGTCTCGCAGGGCCAGCAGGCGTATGCCCCGTTGCTGGGCCCGCAGTCGTTTGATCAGGTGGCGGTCGTCCTCACCCTTCGCCAGGGCCTGGATGTCAGCGGCGTCAGGCGCGACGGACTCGGCCACGGGTTCAAAGAGGTCCGCCGCGAAACCGGAATCGATGAGTGGCCGGTAGGTCGATGCCGTATACCGGCGGAGGGCTGACGGGGGTGTCCGCGACGGGTGGGAGCCTGACGAGTAGCCTGGGCCTCCCCCGTCACCCATGAAGGCGGAAGCGGTCTGGTCCGCTCGGGCGAAGCGGTCCAAGAGTCTTGCCAGGGCGGGAGAGGAATCGACGTGGTTTCGCTCGGGGGACAGCGCCTCTTCGAGTGAAAGCCGCGCTAGGGCAGGGAGTTCTGACGTCTGCGGGTTCCGGATCTGCCGCGTGTCGTCCACGGGGAAAGCTCCTTGAGACGTGTCGACGCTGTAGGGCCCATCGCGGCCGTCCCGCGTGTTGGGAGAGGGGGCGGTTTTGTCGTCGAGTTCGGTGAGCACCATGGCGAGGTTGCGGGCACAGACGGCGACGTGGGGGTGGTGTTCGCCGAGCCTCCGCTTACCTGCTTCCAGCGTGGCCTGGAAGTGCTCGGCGGCACGATCGAGGTGTCCTAGGAGGTGCCAGACGGTCGCGAGTTCGTGCCGGGCGGCGATGGTGTCGGGATGGTCCGAACCGAGCTGACGTTCGCTTGCCTGCCAGATGTCCGTGAACTCATCCCTCGCCCGTTCGAGGAGTCCGCGGTCCCACTCGTGATCGCGTAGGAGGCGGGCCCGTTCGTGGCGGGCGATGAGCAGAGCGGGGTGGTCTTGCGGCAGCACCGCGTGGTGTTCCTCGACGACCTCTTCGGCCACGGCCTCAGCTTCCTCGGCATGTCCCGCGTCGCGCAGGGCACGTACGAGGCTGGGCCCGACGGCGAGAGAGTCCAGCTCTCCCTCTCTGGCCAGAGCCCGGGTCAGCCGGCGAACCTCGCGGAGCTTTGTGGCTGCTTCGTCAAAGCGGCCCTGGTTGTGGGCCATCCTGGCGACGTCGGACCGGATACGTAGGATGCTCCGCGCCCCTGCCTGTGGATCGCGCTGTCGTAAGGTCAGCGCTACGCGCAGTTCCGCCTCGGCGGCTTCGTACCGCCCCAACTGTCCCAGCGTGCGTGCCCGCCCGGTGCGGACCGACTGAAGGTACGGATGGCCGGCGGGCAGACTGCGCTCGCACACGATCGCCAGGCGCTGATACAGGTCGTCCGACTCTATGAGGTCGCCGCTTGCGCGCAAGGCCCAGGCCAAGGCCAGTCCGGAGGCGATGGTGTCGGGATCTTCCTCGCCAAGCAGTCGTGTCCTGGCCTCGCCTGCGGTCTTGAGTTCGGCAATGGCTTCTCCGAACATGCCCACGTGGAGGTAGTACAAGGCAGTGCGCACAGCGGGCTCGGTCGCCGCTACGACCAGATCTGCGGTGACGGCCTCGACGTCGCGTTCACAGGCAGATAGCAGCAGCAGAGCGGCCGAACCGTGCGGTGCGATCGCCCGCAACCGCGGCCAGTGTGCGGGGTTGGCCCCATCCAACGGACTGGTGACCTGTTGCAGAAGCGCCGAGACGAGACGAAGCATCGGCGGCGCCTGTGCCGCGAACGCGGGATGTGCACGGCTGGCCGCCCGGACCATCGGATGAATGGTGATCCACCTCAGCGCCCCCCCGTCGAACCCGTCCACCATGTCGTTTGTCGTCTCGATGTTGACCAGTTTCAGCCCGGCCAGGCTTCGCAAAGCCTCTTGGAACCGAGGCAATGTCGGGTGAGGAAAGAGCTCACTCCCGGTGAGCAGATCCAGGTCGAGGAGATCTTGGTATGGGATGGGAGCCGGGCCGAAGGCGGAGAGAAGCCGCAGGAGCGGGCGAGCCAGGTCGGCGCCCTGACGGTGCAACAGGTCGAGGGAGAGTTCCCAAGTACTTAGGATCGTCCGGCGGGTCCGCTCGGCTGGCGCGAGATCCGCGTCCGGATCGGAAGCCATGTCGGCCAGGCGCGCACCGAGACTGTGTCGATACGCGGCGAAGGTGTTGGGTGTCGACGGCGACGGCCACGGGTCATTCAGGGTGCGCGCCAGGTAGGTGCCAGCCAGGTCGAGGGCGAGCGGGAGGCCACCGAGGTGCTCGGCGAGTTCCTGGGCGTCCCGCTCACTGCCGGCACGCGGTGCCAGGTCCCGTAGTACTTGCGCACCGTCTCCGCCGGAGAGTGGCTCGACGTTGACCATGTGCACCCAGTGTCCCCACCGTTCGGCGCGCGACTCACGGCTTGTAATAAGCACCGACCCCTGCGGGCCGGGCGGACGCAGCCAGCCGGTGCCCTCAGCGGTGCGGGAAGGCGCTGCCGCGAGGACGGCGGGGTCGTCGATGTTATCGAGAATCAGTAGCCAAGGAGCGGTGAGGGACTCGAGGCGTCTCCACAGAGCGTCCGCTGGGTGAGCGCCGATGAAGTCACTCGGTGCGGCGCCCGCTGCGAACGCGACCGCACGCAGCGCCGCAGACAAGCCCTCGTCGTCCGCTCCCGACACCCACCACACCTGCGTCAGGGCGCCGGTCAGACGATGGGCCACCTCGAGGGCCACCGTCGTCTTGCCGCACCCGCCCATTCCCGACAGCAGCCAAACGCCGGGCACCGCTACTCCGTCGTCGGCTCGCCGCGACAGGGCATCAGTCAACTCGTCAACCAGCGTCTCGCGCCCTCGCAGCCGATCCGGCGGGACCCTGCGCTGCGGCACGGCCAAGGGCATGCTCACGGTGAACAGCGACAGCCCCGTGTGAGCGTGATCGGACGGCACGCCATGGTAGGTGACATGGACGTCCCCGCCGACAGAGCCTGCCGACACGCTGCCCTGACTGGCCCACGCGGCGACGCCCCCGCGACCAACCACAGATGGTCTCGTGGCTGGTGGGCTTGGATCAGCCGGTCCGTTCAGCCCTGGGACGGATCCGGCGTCGGAGGGCGGCCGATGTAGGCGCCTCCTTGGTTGACTCCGGCCGCGATGGATCCCCCCTCAGCGTGAATGTCGATGTCACCACCTGCGGCCAGGCCGCCTTGGCCAGCCGACACGGCGCCTCGCGATGTGTGCTGGTTCAGCAGAATGCGCAGCTCCTCCGCAGCCTGGGCTTGCGCGGTCTCGTCCAGGCTCTCCAGAAGTGCCTCGAAACGGGCCTGCCATGCCGCCTCGTGACGGGTTCGCTCCCGCTCCGCCACGGCCGTCTCAGCGGTCTCCAATTCGCCGACGGTCCGATCCAGCCGCTCCAGCTCTGCCCGCTCTCGCTGACTGTCCCCCCGGCCGAACCAGCGTGCCACCGCCTGCCGCAACCCCGTCCATGCGTCCGTCCCAGCGGCCTGTACCACCGCGGTTCCGCCTGCTGCGGCCAGCACAGTCAACGCCTGCTCCAGCATCCCCGTCCCACCCTCTCGAAGACCGAGTGATCCCTCCAACATGGTAGTGCCGCATCGAATACCTGCGCTGGTGCATGGCGCAAAACGCGCCGCATCCGCCGTCACTTGATGTCCGAAACGCATCAATTTCGCTTGCTGGCGGCCGTGACCAGCTATCAGGGACGGGGGAACCGCGGTCGGCGATCTGCGCGACCACAGCATCCACGTACTGGACAAAGCAGCCGCTCGCGACGGATCACCGCAGGAGAAGGGCTCTCCGGGGGGATCCGAACGAACGTCAAGTGTCCCGACAGCCTGCTTCCCGACAGGTGACTTGCCTAGTGAACGGTCCACAGATCGCCGGTGAGCAGCCGGGGTTCGGTGATCTCGTCCAGGACCTTGTGGTGTTCGGCGGCGAGGTCAGCGGCCTTGCGCACGTCCGCGGCGTCCAGCCCGACGCGGCTGACATCGTCCGCGATGGCGGTCAGGGAGGCCAGCACGGCCTCGCTCCACGTGGCGTAGCAGGGTCCGGCGACGGGCCCAAAGCGCGGGCCGGCTACGGCGTGGATGTTCTTCGTGATCGTGCCGAGCTGAGCGAAGAAGCCCTGCCAGAGAGTGCGGGGGTAGTCGCCGAGACGGTCGGGGGCGGGCGTGCCGTCGAGGTGGCTCTGCACCATCCAGTCCCGGCCGGTGATCTCCTGCGACCAGTCGGCGGCCAGGACCCGCGGAACGAGGTCGGCGATGGGAGCGAGGAAGGGGACGGTTGCGTACTCGTTGCGCATCAGCTCGTGCTCGCTGGCGAACTGCCGCTGTGGAGCGGGGGCGATACGCAGGATGACCGGCCCGTCGAGGCCGTCCGCCACGAGCCGGTAGGTGTTGTTGTACATGCCTCCTCCCAGCTCGACCGCCGAGGTGATGCGGACACCGCGTCCGAAGGCACGCAGAGCGATCGCGTGGATGTCCTCGGCCGTGACGGATTGCTGGAAGGCTTCGGGGTCGCGGGGGACGGGGCGGAAGTCCATGACACTCCTTATACGGCCTTGTCCGGGGCCGGATCGGTCATCGCATGCTTGCTGTGCGCCAGATCGGCAGTGCTCCCGCGTCTTTCGTGCCGCGCGGATTCACCGGGGTGTGCCGTCGCAGTCGACGTAGCCCTCGGGGCCTAGGTGGGGTTCGACGCAGCCAGCGTGCGCCGCGTCGGGACCGTACGGGTCGTCGTCCGCGGCCGCGTGGCGGGCAAGGAAGGCGCCGGCGTGCGCAGCGGCCTCGGTCCGGTTTCCGTAAAGTTCCTCGGCCTGACCGCTGGTGCCGTTGCCTCCGGTGGCCTTCCAGATGAACCCTCCCTCGTTGGGGAGTTGGATGATCTCGGCGAGACCCCCGCTGAGCCACAGCTCGAACGGTTCACCTTCGCCGCTGGTGTCGTCGGGTTTGCGCACGGCGCCGGGCCAGCGCAGTCTCGCTGCCTGCTTGGTGATCCCCCAGGCCGCCCCGAGCTGGGGATAGCTGGCTCCGGTGCCGCCAGCGGTGCGCGTCGCGCCGTCGGCAAGCCGCCGGGCGATGCGTCGAGCACGCGCCGGAGCAGGTCCTCGGCTTCGGATGCGGCCACGTCGGTCCCCCGTCTTAGCCCTGCTCGACCTGACCCGGTGTGGCCAGTGTCCGGCAGATCGGGGCCGGTCGGTCAAGAGGCGCGTGCCGGGAGGCATAAGGAGGCATGGCGAAGCAGCGCGAGGCAGCCGCCCCGCGCTTCTCCAGACACTGACCGCGCGTCAGGATTCCCACCAGGTGTCACGCATTGGCAGCCGATATCACCCAGCCCAGCCGAACGCCCCGGCACCGCGCCTCCCGCAGAAGAGCGACCGACCGGGACACTGGCACCCTGCCAGGCGGCTGCAGTTGCCAGCCACGGGGCCTGCCCGTACACCGTGGCCCGGACCCTTGGGGGGGAGCTGAAATCAGTCTCTTATCAGGCCGTTCGGTCTTACTCACTGCCGCCCCTGAATCATCGGCCGAGCCGACACATGCGGCACACTTCCTCGGCTTTCCCCGCATCCCCAGGAGACCGGCGGGTGTGCCACCTCACAGCGGCCGCCAGGCAGTCGAGGGAACAACCCGGGAAAGTTGACCGTTCATTAAAGTGTGGCTGCGGAGGGGACAGTGTCCCCGGGCCTCACCTATAGCCCATGGGGACGATCGTCCGGCTGAAGCCCCATGGAGCCTTCCGCCGCGAGGCGACCGCCCTCCGCACGCCACCGCCTGCGGCCCCGGCTGGTCTCCCCCGTCCAGCCGGGGCTCACCTGTGCACAACCGCCGAAGGACCGTCAGGGGCTGCCAGAACCCGGCAGGGCATTCCTTCCAGCCGCCGCGCTTTCACCCGAGGCCGAGGCTGCTGAGGGCCGTGGTCCAGTCGGTGACGATGGCCTTCTGCGCGGCCGTGAGAGTGACCTTACCGGCGCAGACCGCGGTGTGCAGTTTCGTCTCCACCGGGTCCTTCGCGTTGTTGACCCCGCCGCCCGCCTTGTGGCCCGGGTCCGGCGGCTCGATCCACAGATTCCGGGGATCGTTCGGGTCGCCGCCCAGCTGCAGGCTGGTGAGGTGACATCCGTGGTTACGAATGGGTGCCGCTGACGTCAGTGACGGATGGCAAGGTACTGGTTCAGTGCCCGTCGTGCGGGCAGTATTCAGGGTTATTCGCTCGCGACGGTGACGCCGACGACGACACCACGGAAGCATCATGAGCCGCAGCGTCGATGCCCTCGCCAAGGCCACCCAGCAGCGTCGCAAGCACGCCGAGAGCGCCGTCGAGAAGGCACTGAAACAGGCCCCCAAGTCGAAGACCTCCGTCGGTCCCGGCGCAACAACCCTGGCAGCGGTGCTGTTCACGACCCAGACATCGAAGCAGCGGCCAGTACCCTGGTCCGCCGGCTCACCCAGCAGCTCGCCACGGAGCGCCGCAAACACCGCGAAGAGCTCGCACAGCTGCAAGCAGCAATCGCCGCAGCCCACGGCGAACTACTCGCCCTGCGACGCAAGCTGGAGACCCGAGGAAGCGACTGAGCACACCCATGCAGCACCGTGCCACGTGGTGCCGCCTCGAAGAACTACGCGGCAGGCAAGTCTTGCTCGCTCCCCGCCCGCCGCGGGTGAACGTCGCGCCCTACGCCCGTCTCCCGACGTCGAAGTCAACCCCCGGGTCTCAGCTGGCTCATTCCGCTCTTCCCCGGGCCGCATGAGCCAGCTGATGGCACCGAGAACGAGGCACGATTCCTGGACCGCTCGCGGACGCGGGCGTGGACGGTCGAAGTACGCGTCAGCTGACCCGAAGACCGACCGCCAGCGTCAGTTCAAGGACCCGGTGCGGCGATGCGAGATCCGGAAACAGCTCCCGCAGCTGCGACATCCGGTACCGGACTGTCTGGGGATGGACGAACAACGCCGCCGCCACCTCGTCCCGCCTGCCCTGGTGCAGCAGCCACGCCCGCAACGTCTCCTCCAGCCGCCGTGCGGTCGCGACAGGCAAGGTCCGCAACGGTGCGAGAGCTCGGGCACGCAGGTCTGCGAACGCGTCCACGTCGGCGCTCAGCACCAGTTCGGGCAGGTGGTCCTCGGTGTCGCGGATATCAGAGGAGAGGGAGCGCGCGCGTACGGCTCGTGCGTACGAGGCGGACGCACGAGTCCATGGCCGGGCCGGGCCGATCACGGCGGTGCGATCGGTCAACTGCCGCAAGAGATGCGATCGGTCGGCATCGGGGACGAGCAGCACACCGGTGGCGTCCGGCAGATCGTCGAGGACGAGGGTGCCCGAGTCGAGCGCGCGGTAGGCAGGCCGGGCCTGGTCGGCGGGCAGCAGGACCGCGGTCAGTGAAACCGGAGGCTGCCACCCGGCCCGTTGAGCAGAGGCCAGCAGCACGTCCGGGCCCCGGCCGGCCAGGAGGTCGCGGGCCAAGTGTTCCAGGTGACGCTCCTGAACCCTGCCCCGGGCGGCCAGTTCGTCGGCGTGGCCCGCGGCACTCGCGGCGGAGAGCTCGTCGATGTAGGCGAAGGTCAGCTCGGCGAACTTGGCGACCTCTGCGGCGGGCAGACCTGCGGGGACGGCACCCGCTGCCAGGCATCGCCAGGCCACGCGGGCGCCGACGCGGTAGGCACTGAGCAGGGCGTCCATCGAACGGCCGTCGCGCACCTCGCCGCGGCCCAGCTCGTAGGCGGCGTCACCGGCGTCGCCGCCTGTGGCGTTCCCGCTCGCGAGGTCCAGGTAGTGCCCCAGGGCGGTGCGGACGGCTCGGCGGATGGTGCCGCCCATGCGGCCCGAAAGGGCGTTGGCGTAGGAAGGGACCTCGTCGATGATCGCCTGGACGACCTCGTCGGCGGTGGTCTTCAGCGCGGCCCGAAGTGCGGTGACCGTCGTCTCATCCAGGGTCAGTTCGCTGGCCCTCCGGATTGCATGACTCACGTTTCTATTCCCTGCGAACAATTCAGCCGACCAGATTCACGTCCTGCGGTCAGGACTTTACGCCCTGAGGCGCAGCAAGCTGAAGTCATGACGAGTGCAGCCCTCCGCAGCAGGGCGTGGAAACTGCTGGAGATGGTCACGACGCCGCTGCTGCCGTCGGACTACCTCGACCTGGTCAGCCCGCTGCGTGCGGGCGCTGACCTGCGTGGGCGCATCGAGGCCGTGCACCCCGAGACGGGTGACGCCGCGACCATCGTGATCAGGCCGGGACGGGGCTGGCGCGGCCACACAGCCGGTCAGTACGTGCGGATCGGGGTCGACGTCGACGGGGTGCGTCTGTGGCGTGCCTACTCCCTCACCTCGCCGACCAACCGCCAGGACGGCCGCGTCACGATCACCGTGAAGGCGATCCCGGACGGCAAGGTCAGCAACCACCTGGTCCGCAGGACCAAACCGGGCACACTGATCCAGCTCGACCAGCCGACCGGTGACTTCGTGCTGCCGCAGGCCAGGCCCGCCAAGGTGCTCTACCTGACGGCCGGCAGCGGCATCACGCCCGTGATGGGCATGCTGCGCGACACCGAGTTCGACGACGTCGTCATGGTCCACTGCGCGCCACGGCCGCAGGACGTGATCTTCCGCAGCGAACTGCACGACCTGGTCGCGGACAAGAAGCTGCGGCTCACCGAGGTGCACACCGACACGGACGACCAGCTCGACATCGCCCGTCTCGACGAACTCGTGCCCGACTGGGCCGAGCGCGAGACCTGGGCCTGCGGGCCCGCGGGCCTGCTCGACGCCGCCGAAGAGCACTGGATGGAGCACGGCGTACAAGAGCGCCTGCACACCGAACGCTTCCGCCCCGGCATCGTCGTCACCGGCGACGGCGGCGAGGTCACGTTCAGCGCCACTGGCAAGACCGTCGACGCGGACGGCGCCACGCCGTTGCTGGACATCGGTGAGGAGGCCGGCGTGCTCATGCCCTCCGGGTGCCGCATGGGCATCTGCTTCGGCTGTGTCACGCCGCTCAAGGCGGGCGCCGTCCGCGACCTGCGCACCGGTGAGATCACCGAGGCCGAGCCAGGCGTCCTCATCCAGACCTGCGTGTCCGCCGCCGCGGGCCCCTGCGACATCGAACGGTAGGAGCACCTTGACCGCCATCGACCCCACCGCCCACCTGACCGCGGAGCAGATCGAGGAGCTCGGCCGCGAGCTGGACGCGATCCGCGACGAGGTGATCGTCAGCCGCGGCGAGAAGGACGCCGCCTACATCCGCAAGGTCATCTCGGCGCAGCGCAAGCTCGAACTGGCCAGCAGGGGCGTGCTGTTGTTCTCGCTCTTCCCGCCCGCGTGGCTGCTCGGTACCGCCGGTCTGTCCGTGGCGAAGATCATGGACAACATGGAGATCGGCCACAACATCCTGCACGGCCAGTGGGACTGGATGCGGGACCCGAAGATCCACTCCACCACCTGGGAGTGGGATCACGTCTCGCCGTCCGAGCAGTGGAAGCACTCGCACAACGAGCTGCACCACACGTACACCAACGTGATCGGCAAGGACAATGACCTCGGCTACGGCATCATGCGCGTCGACGAGGACCAGAAGTGGCACCCGTTCCACCTCGGCCAGCCGCTGTGGAACTTCCTCAACGCCTGCTTCTTCGAGTACGGCATCGCGGCGTACGACCTGGAGCTCGGCAAGAACCTGCACAAGCGCCGCCGCAACAACCCGGAGTTCCGCGCGCGGGCCAGGGCCGTGGGCCGCAAGATCCGCAAGCAGGTTCTCAAGGACTACGTGATCCACCCGCTGCTCTCGGGCCCGTCCTTCCTCCCCACGCTCGCCGCCACGTTCACCGCGAACCTGGTCCGCAACATCTGGACCCACTCGGTGATCATGTGCGGGCACTTCCCCGAAGGCGTGCAGGTCTTCGAGCGCCGGTCGATCAAGAGCGAGACCCGCGGCCAGTGGTACCTGCGCCAGATGATGGGCTCGGCGAACATCAGCGGCAGCAGGGCCATGCACTTCATGACCGGCAACCTGTCACACCAGATCGAGCACCACCTGTTCCCGGACCTGCCGAGCAACCGGTACGCCGAGGTCGCGGTGAAGGTGCGCGCGCTGTTCGAGAAGTACGAGCTGGAGTACGTCACCGGACCGCTGCCCAAGCAGGTGTTCTCCGCGTGGCACAAGGTCTTCCGGCTCTCGCTGCCGAACAAGAAGCCCAAGGTCAAGACACCGGACCGCGAGGGGGAGCTCGTCGCGGCCTGATTCCCGGTATTGGTTCAGATCTTTCGGCCGTACCGGCGGCACCGCCGGGTTCGGTGAGATCCGTTGCGGACGGTGGGCGGCCGCGACATCAGACCGTACGACACGGGATCCGGGCAGCCCGGTGTCCGGCTGCGCTGCCTGGACGTGCGCCAGGAGCTCAGCACACAGCCCCCGGCGAGGTGTTGTAGTGCGCTGACCTGCCGTGGTCGGGCCGGTAGCTGGGTGCGTACGCGCACTCGGTATGCCGACGGGCGGGCTGGGTGGAAGGCATGGGCTGTGACGTGGACACTGCCGGAACCGATGCTCGCCGCCCTTGTGTCCGACCCTGCGCTGCTGCCGGGATGGCGGGGCGGGTGGTACTGCGCTCCAGGCACGGCATCGACATGGGGCCAGCGTTCCCGGAGGTGATGGCCGGGGCCGCGCAGCTGCCGGACGCGACAGCGTTGGACGGCGAGCTGGTCGTATGGGACGCCGCGGGCCGCCTCGCGTTCGAGCGGTTGCACAACCCGCTTGCCCGGCGTGGTACCGGTGCGGCCCGGGCGGCGGAGGAGTGGCCGGCCCACTTCGTCGCGTTCGATCTGTTGCGGCTGTCCGGGACCGACACGACCGGGTGGCCGTACCAACGGCGCAGAGCCGCGCTGGAGTCCGTGTTCGCCGCCCGCCGGCTGTCTGCACCGTGGGCGCTGTGCCCGTCGACGACCGAGGCCGACGTCGTGCGCGAGTGGCTGACGTGGGCGTCAGTCGGGATGGAGGGATTGGTCTTCAAGAGGCTGGACGACGCCTACCGCCCGTCGGTGAGGGGCTGGCAGAAACACAAGGTCCGCGAGACGACCGAGGCGATCGTCGGCGCGGTCACCGACTCCCCGGCCGATCCCCACACGCTGCTGCTCGGCAGGTACGACGACCAAGGCCGCCTTCAGTACGTCGGCCGCACCACCACCCTCGCCCAGACGGCAGGTACTGCGGTCGCCGGCCTGCTCGCTCCGGGCCGGCGCGGTCATCCGTGGACAGGCTGGTCGTTCTCCGCCGGGTGGGGCAGCAAGGAAAAGCTGAATGCCACGCTGGTGGAACCCGAGCTGGTGGTGGAAGTCGGCGTCGACGTCGCTCGAGACGCCTCCGGCAGGTGGCGCCACCTCGCACGCAGGCACCGCGCCCGCCCCGACCTCTCCCCTGCCGACGTCCCCCGCCTGACGTCACCGCCGCGCTGACGGCGGCGCAGCGCGGAGGCTCCGCCGACGCGCAACACGAGCGAGCGCGCCCCGACCCCCGGCCGCGTCCGCGCCGCCCATCCCGCCCTCCCTCTCTTCAACTCCAGCCAGGGACATGGGCAAAAGCGGCCGCAACGGGGATGTCAGCAGCCCCACCACGCCAAAACCGCCTACTGACCTGCACAGATGCGAGACCGCCGAGGCCGCCACCCGCGCCTCCGGCGGCGACAGCCAGACCATCGCGGAGCGCGCGCTCGCCCAGGCCGCGCAGTCGAAGGCGGAGTTCCGCAAGAAGGCCGCGGAGAAGGCCGAGTTGCAGGCCAAGGCCGCGGCCGACGCCGCGAAGGTGCACCGGGACAACGCCAAGAAGGACAAGGAGACCGCCGAGGCGAAGCTGGCCGACGCGGTCAAGGCGGAGGGGGATGCGAAGGCGGCCGCCGCCGACGCGCACGCCAAGCGGCTCGCCGCCGAGGCCGAGGAGAAGACGGCCAAGGCGGAGAAGGAGACCGCCGCCGTCAAGCGGTCCGAGGCCGCCGAGCACAAGAAGAACGCCGAGGACGAGGCGACCAAGGCCTCCGATGCCAAGGGCAAGGCGGAGACGGCCGAGAAGACCGCCGAGAGCAGGCGCGACGACGCGGTCAACGCCAAGGACCACGCCAAAGAGATGCGCGACGACGCGTGGGACGCCGAGCAGAAGGCGGACGCGGCCCGCGCCAAGGCCGACGCGAAGGACGCCTACGCCGACTCCCTCGACTCCGGTGACGCGGCTGACGCGGCCCGTGCCGCGGCAAACGAAGCGGACACGGCGGCCGACAATGCCGAAGCGGCGGCGGGCCGGGCCCGTTCTGAGGCGGACGCCGCCACGCAGGCCGCGGCCGACGCCGCAGCCACCCGCGCGGAAGCAGCCGCGAAGCGGGCCCGCTCCGACGCCGACGCCGCGCAGGCGGCCAAGCTGAAGGCGGACGCGGCGGTAAGGACCGCCACCAACGCCGCCGCGGACGCGATCAAGTCGTCCCAGGACGCCACCGCCGAGGCGAAGGCCGCGGTCAAGCTTGCCGATGAGGCCGAGCGGCAGGCCAAGGACGCCAAGACCCAGGCCGACTCCGTGAACAAGGAGGCAACGCGGTCGTGGCCGCGGCGAAGGCGGCCGGGTTCGCGCACGTCACCGCCCAGACGGCCGTGGACGCGGGCGAAGCGGCCCAGCAGGTCGCCAACCCCGCCAACGACGCGATCCAGCTCGGCTCGCCCTACGTCGACTCCGACTCCACCGCCGGGCTGGTGGTGCTGACGGGGCAGTCGTCGAAGACGATCGCGGAGCAGCAGCAGGCCGTCGCCGAGGCGCACGCCAAGAACGCCGCCGCCGAGGCCAACGCCGCGAAGAACCTCGCCGATCAGGCCAAGGGCGACGCCAAGGAGGCGTACACCCACGCGGCGAACGCCGCCAAGTACGCCGCCGACGCCCGCACCTACTCCAAGCACGCCCTGGGCTACGCGGCCGACGCCACCAAGGCAGCGGCGGCGGCGCAGGCGTCACTGGCCCGCACCATCGAGTACGACCAGCAGGCCGCCGCCGACGCTGCAGCCGCCGACAAGGCGGCCGGCAACGCCGAGGGCTACGCCAAGGACGCCCGCGACTCCGCCGACGCAGCCGCACTCGACGCCGAAGCCGCCCGCGCCGCCGCTGATCGGCGCCATCGTGTTCACGGTTCGCGGCCCGCGCATCGCCGAACAAGGCTGGCCTCACGGCCGTCTGCCGGACTACGGCTCCATGCTCGCCTCCCACCTCCCACCTCGCCCCCGCCCCCGCTCCACCAACATCAGGCCATTCTTCAATTGCCGTCACAGAAATGACACATTTCCCGAGCGGAGGCAGTGCACGCCCGCCCCGGGCCTACGCTGTGCCGGTGACCAGTGTCGATGTCGCCGCCGGACCGACCGCCGAAAGCGGTCCCGAGCCGCGCACCCAGTCCCTGATGCTGACCTTCTTCGGCGCTCACGTGCTGGGGCAGCCCATCGCAGTGTCGTCGGGGAGCGTGATCGCTGCTCTCGGGAGGTTGGGCAGTACCGAGGAGGCGGTGCGGACCACCCTGAACCGGATGGTCAAACGCGACCTCCTGGAGCGTCGTCGCCAGGGCCGGAAGACCTACTTCGGGCTGACGCCGCACGCCGTCCAGGTGCTGACGGACGGAAGGGACCGTATCTGGCGGACCGGCGCGGTGAACCGGGACTGGGACGGCCGGTGGACGATGGTGGGCTTCTCGCTGCCCGAGGCATGGAGTCGCGAACGGCACGACCTGCGCTCCCGGCTGATCTGGGCGGGCTTCGGCCCGCTGCAGAACGGCCTGTGGGTGGCCCCGGCGCGCGTCGACGTCCGTGAGATGGTGGCGGGTCTCGGCCTGGAGCCGTATCTGCGGGTGTTCCGGGCGGAAGTGGAGTCGCCGACCGACGTCCGTGAGGTGCTGGAGCAGGCGTTCGACGTGCCGGCCATCGGTGCACGGTACCGGGCGTTCCTGGAGCGCTGGGACCGCACCGACCCGCTTCCCGCAACGGTCTCCGGCGACGAACTCGCAGGCCAGCTCCTGCTGCACACCGACTGGCTGGACCTGGTGCGACGGGACCCGCATCTGCCCGCCGAACACCTTCCGGGGGACTGGCCGGCCGCTCAGGCGGAGACCGTCTTCCGCGGCCTGGCCAGCCGCTGGGAACGCCCGGCCGCGCGCGCGGCCGCCCGGCTGCTCGACACCCTGACGCTGGACTGATCCTCACTCGGCCCCCGCCCGTCCGCCCCCCGTTACCTTTTTCGTGGCTCCGCGATGGGGCCTCCGGCCTTCGGGTCCGGCATGACTTCCCCCTCCTGTTGTCGATGATCCGGGGAGTGGTGTCACCGGGTCCGGAGACACCGACGGACCGCTGATGAGGGGCTTGAGCACCGGCTTCACCCGAGCCAGAAGAGCTCTCCATAACGTGGATGTGGCAGCTCGGTGCCCTGGCAGGGCCGGACGAAAGCGTGTGCGGAGGGGCCTGCACGTGATCGACTCCGGCGACATCGACGTCTTTCTCGGCCTGGACGTCGGCAAGGGCGACCACCACGCCACCGCCGTCACCCCGGCCGGGAAGAAAGCCTTCGACAAGCGCCTGCCCAACACCGA
Organism: Streptomyces olivochromogenes; assembly: GCF_001514115.1. Taxonomy (GTDB): domain Bacteria; phylum Actinomycetota; class Actinomycetes; order Streptomycetales; family Streptomycetaceae; genus Streptomyces; species Streptomyces olivochromogenes. The sequence goes on along the minus strand of NZ_KQ948491.1, from coordinate 4,558 downwards.
ACCCAAGCTCCGCGAGCTGTTCACGAAACTCCAGGCCAAGCACGGAACGGTGCTCGTCGTGGTCGACCAGCCTGGCCTCGATTGGAGCCTTACCGCTGGCGGTCGCGCGGACCATGGGTTGCCCGTTCGCCTACCTGCCTGGATTGACGATGCGACAGATCGCCGACCTCCATCCCGGCGAGGCCAAGACCGACGCGAAGGGCGCGTTCATCATCGCGGACGCGGCCCGCGCGATATCGCGTACGCGGACCGCACGATGCCTCACACGCTGCGGTAGATCGACGGCGAGGGCGAGACGATCGCCGAACTGCGGATGATCGTGAGCTTCGACGACGACCTGGCCGGCGAGGCCACCCGGGTCGCCAACCGGCTGCACGGCCTGCTGACCCAGATCCATCCGTCGCTGGAGCGAGTGCTGGGGCCACGGTTCCAGCACCCGGCTGTCCTCATGCTGCTGGAGCGGTTCGAGTCAGCGGCCCAGATCCCCAACGCGGGCAGGCGCCAACTGGTCACGCTGTTACCGCCGAAGGCACCGCGAATGGCCGAGCAGCGGGTCGAGGACATCTTCGCTGCCCTGGACGAGCAGACCGTCACGGTCCCGGGCACCGAGACGGCCGCGCTGATCGTTTCGAGCCGGGCCAGCTCGCTCGCTCACCGCTGTCCTTGACCAGCGCAAACTGTTGGCCGGGCGGATCGAGGAACTCCTGGAGGCCCACCCTCTTTCCAAAGTCCTGACGTCCCTGCCGGGAGTCGGCGTCAGGACCGGAGCCCGCATCCTGATCGAGGTCGGCGACAGCAGCACCCTCCCGACCGCCGGTCACGTGGCCGCCTACGCAGGACTCGCCCCGGCGACGCGCAGCTCGGGCTCCTCGATCCACGGCGAACAGCCCTCCAGGCGAGGGCACAAGCAGCTCAAGCGGGCCTTCTTCCTCTCCACGTTCGCCGCGCTGAGCGACCCGGCATCGCGGGCCTACTACGACAAGAAGATCGCCCAGGGAAAGCACCACACCCACGCCCTGCGCTACCTCGCCAGGCGCCGGGCCGACGTCCTCTTCGCCATGCTCCGCGACGGCACCTCCTACGCACCTCAACCCGCCGCGACCAGGTGAGCAGTTCAGACCGATCAGTCAGTCCTGCGGCCGAAACCGCCGACGAGCGGCCTCAAGCCGCTGGTGATAGTCAGACGCGAACAGCTCAGGAAGCGCTTTGTCCAGCGTTCCGGCGATCCGATGGATCGGTGCCCGTACCGCTGGATCGTCGACAACGCGACTGAGGTCTGTCATCTGCGGCTTCTCCAGCCGGCGCGACAGCACCAGCGCCTCGTCACTCGTGAGCTTGATCGTGACCTGGCTGTCGCCCATGCACACCCCAACGGCTCGGCCCCACCCTCGACCACACGAACCTACTGGCCCTCGACCTTGACCAAACGCATAGGGGCATCCCGAGTCCCGTGCGTCCACACGCGGACCCGCATGCCACATTATTGGTCACTCTATTGACGGCAATGAAAAAAGAGCCCTACATTCGCAGCGCTCTCCCAGCTCGCTCCCCCACTCGGTCCCCCCTCGACTCGCGGAGCCGCCGCCATGCCCCGACCCCGTCTTTCGACCCTCGCCGCCGCCTGCGCAACCGCCCTCGCGACTGCCCTGATCGGGCCGACGACCAGCGCCCAGGCCACGACCGCCGATCACTACTCCGGCACCCTGTCCGACGGTGCCACCTGGATCGCGGACAAGCCCGCGCAGTGGAACGGCAGCCTGCTGCTGTTCAGTCACGGCTACGGACCGACCACCGCTGCCGACGCCCCGTCGGCCGCGGTGCGCCAGGCTCTGCTGGACGCCGGCTACGCCCTCGTCGGGTCCTCCTACGACCCGAACGGCTCGATGTGGGCGCTCGACTCTGCCGAGCGGGATCAGTTCGCCGCACTCACCGCCTTCCGCCAACAGGTCGGCACACCAACCCGAGTCATCTCGGTGGGCCAGTCCATGGGCGGCCTCATCAGCGCTCAGGTCGCCCGCGACGGCGCGGGACGCGTCGACGGCTCGCTCGGCCTGTGCGGCCTGGTCGCGGGCGGCGTAGATCTGGACAACTACCAGCTGGACGCCGAGTACACCCTGGCCACGTTCTTCGACCCTGCCGACGCCGACAAGCTCGTGAACCTGGACAGCCAGACCGACGCCGCCGCCCTCGCCGACCGGCTCACGAAGGCGGTGGAAACGGCGCAGCAGACCCCGGCGGGACGCGCCCGGATCGCTCTGGCCGCCGCCTACCTCAATCTGGCCGACTGGGCTCCCGGTCGGCAGCCGCCCGCGCGCGGCGACTTCGCGGGCCAGGAGGAGCAGCAGTACGCCTGGCTGGCTCAGGGCCTGCTCGGGTTCATCGTCCCGGCGCGCTGGTCGGTGGAGCAGTCCGCCGGCGGCAACACATCCTGGAACAAGGGCGTCGACTACGCCGGGCTGCTGCGCAAGTCCATCCACGCCAAGCAGGTCGAGGCGCTCTACCGCGACGCCGGGCTCGACCTGCGCACCGACCTGAACCGGCTCACCCGCGGTGCGGACATCGCAGCCGAGCCGGCCGCAGTGGCTCGTCTGAGGCGGACCTCCACCGCCGGACAGGGCTTGTCCGTGCCGCTGCTGGACATCCACACCACCGCCGACCAGTTGGTGCCCGTCGAGCAGGAATCGGCCTTCGCCGGGCGGGTGCGCAGGGCCGGAGACTCCGCGCTGCTGCGACAGGCCTATGTGGCACGTCAGAGCCACTGCAACTTCACCACCGCCGAAGTGCTCGCCGGGCTGCACGCCGTGGAGCACCGGCTGGACACCGGGCACTGGGACAGCTCCGCCACCACCGCCGAACTCCAGCACAGCGCCGACGAACTGGGCCTCGACGGCGCCGCCTTCACCGACTACCGGCCGAATCGTCTGACCGGTACCCGCTGATACCGAAACGTCCTCTCCCCGTCCCAAGCTCGCGCGCCTCAGGAGCCCTCCGTGTCAATGACGACCGAATCCTCCACCAGAACCGCCACCGGCCGCGGCCTGACCACCGGCACCCTGGCCGCCGGTCTCCTCGCCGTCTGCCTAGCCCAGATCGGTCTGGCCATACCGGCCACCCTCAACGGGCTGTTCCAGTCCGACCTGCACCCCGTCGGCTCGCAACTCACCTGGATCTCCGACGCCTTCCTGCTCCCGGTCGCCGTACTGGAGCTGACCTTCGGCCTGCTCGGCGACCTCTTCGGCCGCAAGCGGCTGCTGGTCAGCGGCGCTTCACTGCTGGCCGTGGGCGAGCTGGTCAGCGCCACCGCCTCCGGCATCCACCAACTCTGGGCAGGACAGGCCCTGGCAGGCCTGGGCGCCGCCGCGCTGTTCCCGACGTCGCTGGCCATCCTGGCTGCCGGCGCCACCTCGGCCGCACAGCGGGCCCGGGTCATCGCGATGTGGGCAGCTCTGCTCTCCACCGGCGGATTCCTCGCCCCGCTGCTCGGAGGCGTCACCGCCACCTACGGCTCGTGGCGATGGTCCTTCGTCGTGGTCACCGCCATCGCAGCGGCAAGCGCCGCCGTCAGCGCCCTGTTCGCCGTCAACTCCAGCGCCCCCGCAGGGCGTTCACTCGACCTAGCGGGCCAACTGACCATCGGTCTCGGCTTGTTCTCCCTTCTCTACGCCATCATCCAGGGCCCGACCGACGGCTGGGCCTCACCCTCGATCGTCATCGCCTTCGTCCTGGCGGCCGTGTTCCTCGCCGCCTTCGTCCTGGCCGAGAAGCGCGCCAAGTCCCCGCTCCTTCGCCTGGACCTGTTCCGCAACCGCGCCTTCGCGGTGGCCTCGGTCGTGGCCGTGGTGGGCATGTTCGCCTTCCTGGGCACCGCCTACTCCGTCAGCATCCGGCTCGGCCCGGTCCAGGACCAGGCCCCGATGCGGACAGCCCTGGCATTCGTCCTGCTCAACGGCATCACACTGGTGATGCTGCCGCTGACGGAACGGCTGCTGAGAACCGCGGCACCCGGGCTGCTGCTCGGCGCGGGGCTGCTGTTCATCGCGGCGGGAGACTACTGGGCGGCCACACTGCCGATCACCGACAGCGCCTTCACCTCGCTGATCCTGCCCCTCGGTCTCGTCGGCCTGGGCTTCGCGATCACCGTCTCGTCAATCACGGCAACGGCCGTCAACACCGTGCCAGTGCACCTGGCCGGCATGGCGAGCGCCACCACCAACCTGCTGCGAGACTTCGGTTTCACCCTCGGCCCGGCCGTCATCGGCGCCGTGGCCCTCAGCCGCGCGGCAAGCGACTTCTCCGACTCCCTGCACGACTCCGCCCTGCCCGGGACACTGAAAGGCGCAGGCACGGCCGTACTCGACGAGGGCGGCCCACTCGCAGTGAACGGCGCCTCGGCAGCGTCACCAAAGCTGGCCGACCTGCACCCACTCGCCCTGAACGCCCTCGGCCACGGCTACTCCATCGGCTTCGTCGTCTGCGGCTCGGCCGCACTGTTCTCCGCACTGCTGGCCCTCGTCACACTCCGCGGCCGAGCCGCCCCACGTGACGATTCCACAGAGCA
>NZ_KQ948490.1 GCF_001514115.1 Streptomyces olivochromogenes | reverse complement strand
ACCGAACACCGCTCCGTCCCGGTCGGCCAGCAGGGCCGCCCGGCCCGGCGGGAACGAGATGGGCCCCACCGCGGTCGTACCCCCGCGCTCCTGACTACGGGACACCGTCTCGTCCGCACTCGCCACCGCGAAATACGGCGTCCACGCGACGGCCGTGTTCACCCCGAAGTTCACCTCCGAGATCCCTGCGACCGGGACCCGCCGCACGCTCGCGACCCGGTACTGGTCGCCCAGCGTGCGGCCCCTGCGCCACTCCCAGCCCAGCACGGCGTGGTAGAAATCCTGCGCGGCCCGCAGATCGCGCGTGGTCAGACTCGCCCAGCAGGGTGCTCCGAACACCGAGTGACTGGCGGTGACCTCACCGTGCAGTGCTGCGTCGCTCTTCATCGTCGTACCGCCTGACCTGCCTGACACCACTGTCCTCATGGGGCGTGGATCGACCCCGGACTCGGTGGTCGCCCAAGAGCCGGGTCCCCCTTCGAACGCGCGGCAACCTCTGTACCGCGCGCACCGCGCAGCGACCGACGCCAGACGAGTCGAACTGCCTGCCGTGGCGCGCAACAGACCGAGGCGGTCGGGGCTGTCCCGACCGCCTCGATTCGGCTCACGCAGCCAAACCACAGGTGGTGCCGCCCGACGAGATCTTCGGACTCGGCGTTCGCTCGGCTCGGTGCGTCCCGTCGAATGTGTCGCCGGAGCGAGCAGTCCTACCGGCCGGTCTTCTTCACACGGTCCGCCGCCTTTTCCGCGGTCTCCTGCGCCTTACCGCCGATCTGTTCACCACGGCCCTCGGCCTGCATGCCCTCGTCGTCCATGGCCTTGCCAGTGGTCTCTTTCATCTTTCCTTTGACCTGCTTGGCCTTTGCCTTCGCCTTGCTCATGACTCGTTGCCCTCCAATGAGGATCGAATTGGTGCTTAAACCATGCGCTGGGCACGACTGCTCCGCAACCGAGCCACAAGGCGGTCGCGCAGCCGTGTCCGCGAAATGCGGCAGCACCAAGAAATGCCAGGACGAAACAGATCGAGGGCGAGATGAGGGAGGCCCCTCGGCAAAGTCCTCGGCTACCAATCCAGGCAGCTGCCCGGCCGGCGAACAGGATCTCGCTTTGAGGCTGTGCAGTGAGTTCGGTGAGTGGGGCTGTCTCCTCTGTTCCTGACCCGATCGGGTGAAGGCGGGCCTTGGTCAGCGGGTCGAGTCCCATATAACAGCGACCCTCACTTGTAACTTCCAAGACGGCACGCGGAGCGTCAGCCGGGCGGCTCGTCGGGCACGGGATGCTCCGGCCGTCGGCTGCCCGAGCGCGGGGCGCCCCTCCGGCCGGTGCCGGCCTCATCCGTATCGGGAATCTCCAGGTCTGGCTGCTCCTCGGTGGCGGACCGTGTCGGGACGCCGACGGCATCCCAGGGGTCCTCGTCGGCGGTGGCCTGCTGATCGGGCGGATCCCTGGGTACCGGCTTCGGTATCGGCTCCCCGCTGGTCCCAGGGGCTTCCAGGCGGCGCTCGTGCACGGCGTTCTCGCTTCCTCACGCAGGGGCAGTGGTGTGAGTCGCAGGTACCCCGGCGGACGACGATGATGCCGTTGATCGGGGCCCCGCACCGAGACTGGTCGGCGGCCGCGCAGAACGCGTTGACCAGTTCTCTCTCGGTCGTGCGCGACCGCCCCTCGATGCCGAGGTTCTTCCGCCTCTGCGGGGAGGTCGCTCTTGGTGCCCTCTCAGAGCAAGACGGCCGGGTACCGACGAGGGCGGAACCGAGTAGGTGGTCGCCGTCGGCGAAGAACTCCGCGCCGGTCGAGTCGGGTGTGCCTCTGCGACCATGGCAGGGGGCACAGCAACCACCGGCGCTCCGCGTGATGGTGCTGCGATGGGGTGCCGGTCTCCATCGTCGAGGCGTCACAGCTCGTCGGCATCGTAATGTGTGCCCTGTGAATCTCCAGGAGTTGCTCGACAAGCAGGACTTCTATGACGCACCGGCTGTGGTAGCAGGACTTTCCGCAGCCAGGGTCCGAAGTGTGGCTGCTCGTGGGGCAGTTCGAGTGAGCCCGGACTCGTGCTTTCGCATCGCGTCGCTGACGAAGGTCTTCACCTGCACCACGCTCGTGAAGACCATGCGAGACAACTCCATCCCTCTGGGCACACCCGTCATCGAGTTGCTTCCATACCTCGCCCCTGACTGGCGAGCCGATGTGCGCCTCACCGTCGAGCACATCCTCGGGCAGGTCTCGGGGCTGCGCGAGTCCGTGGACTCGACCGCCCTGGCCCCTCTGGGCGACGGACCGCATGCGCTCCAAGAGGCGGCCCAGCTCGTCGTGGGCACAGGGAACGAACGCGAGCCCGGGACCCGCTGGTCCTACTACAACGGCAACTACATCCTGGCCGGTGCGGTCCTCGCCGCCCTCAGCGGCACTTCGTACGAGAGGGCGTTGGAGAAGACGCTGCTTGGCCCGTGGAATCTCTCTCGAACGAGTTTCGACGCACCGTGCGATGCGACCACCGGTTGGGACGGACCGACCGAGCTTCAACTACTCGGCTATCCGCGTTCGCGCCGCCCCAGCGGAGGCCTGTGGTCGTCCGTCCCGGACCTCCTGGCCGTGGGCGAGGGACTGCTCGCTGATCGGGCCCTTCTGGACGACATCCGCCGGCCCCGCACCACGCCGGACGATCCCATGGTCTATGGGCTCGGATGGGCGCTTGGCCCTTCAGGCCAGATGTATCTCAACGGACGGCTGCCGGGCTATCGCGCAGCGATGCTTCTGGTCCCCGACAAGGACTACGTGAGTGTTGTCGTCACCAACCAGCAGCACGCCCTCCCCGCCACGGCAAGAGTCCTCAGCGACATGCAGCAGTCCTTGACCAACGACGACCTGGCAACAGCCATCGACCGTTTTGCTGCCTGAACGGTCGCAGGAACGCATCCGTACGCCGCGGCGGGCGGCACCTGCCGCCCGCCGCCATGTGGACTTCGTGGTCAGCCCGCCGCGCGAGCGGCCAAGACCTTCCCCGGCCGCGCCACCTCGGCCAGGAACGGAGGCAGGTGCATGTGCACGCGTATCTGCGCGCACATGCGAACTGATCTGCGTTGCCCCTTTTGAAGCAGCAGTCGACGTTCAACGACATCGTGCTCTCCCCTGCCCCGCACGCCGTCACCTACTCGGCGGCGAGCCATGCAGGCGCAGACCCACGCTGAAGACTTGAGTGTGCCGTCACCACACCTCGGGGCCGCCGCCGTACCACTCGATGACCGGTGAGTCCGCCACATCGATCTCATCCAAGCCCACCCAGCCTGCCCGCCGCATGATCTCGGCCAAGCCACGCAGACTGGACGCCGCCCCCACAGGCTCCCCGTCCACGCGTACTTGGCGCCCCTCCCCCTTGACGGGCGGGCAAACGGTCACGGAACGCTCGGTCATTCGGCAAGCATCGCCCGCAACCACACGCCGCGCATCCGGACGTAGGACGCGGAGCTGTGCCGGACACCGCGCTGCTTGCAGGAGGACGCCGATCACGGTGCTGCGCTGTGCTCCGCGACAAAACGCTGAGAGAGGACGACTTCTCAGTGAACGAGCGCCTTGCGCAGCCCGGACGTCGATGCATCGGCCCACGCAGTCGGCAGTTCCCGTTCACGGCCTTCGGCCACGGCTTGCTCCTGGCCGTACAACAAGCCCCAGGTAAAACCTGGCTCTCCCGCCGCCTGCGCCGCCAGAGCCAGGTGTCGCAGGGCGTCCCGCGCAACGACAGTGTCCTGATGGTTCCCGAGCACCTTCTGTACGGCCTTGACGCGCTTACCGAGCCGCTTGGCGGGTTTGCCGAGCGAGGCGCGCGCCGGTTCGGTTGCGTACCGCGCTTTCTTCGCCGCCTTGCGGGCCTGACGGAGGGCCGCGTCGCGTTCCGACCCCGGGGAGAGCTCCAGCGCGTGTGCCACCCGGCCGGCCAGTTGGTCGTACTCCTTGAGGATTGCCTTGACCATGACCTTCTCCGGCTTGCGAGCGGCCTTACGACGCAGCGGGGGCTGCTGCGTGAGCGTGGCCAAGGAATTGAGGAGCACCAGGTAACGGGGTGAGACCAGGGCGTCGAGAGTGCGCTGCCGCGCCTCGGAGGTACAGGAGACGTTCCACACCTGCAACCTGGCTTCGACGGGCCCAAGGACCAGCTCCGGGGGCGAGGCTCCGATGCGCACGCCGAGCCGTTCCATGAGGACCTCCTGGTCGCGTTCGGCACCCAGCTCGCCGCCCAGCCACTTGAGCTCCTCCCGGATCGGATCGGTGACCTCACGCTCCAGCACCGCCCGGTAGGAGCGCAGGGTGCTGCGCAGTCGGCGGCAGGTGACGCGCATCCTGTGCACCGAGTCCGGCAGGCCTCGGCGTACCGCGGGATCGAGGTCCACCAGGGCGTGCACCTGTCCGTCCACATACCGGAGGACCTCTTCCGCGGTCGAGCCGGGTACGACGATCTCGGCACGTGCGTCCGGCAGACGCGACGCTCCCGTTCCTGTTTCCTCCAGGGCCCGGCTCAGCTTGGACGGACTACTCACGCGGTCGATGCCCTTCTCGCGCAGCGCCTTGTCCACGAGGTCGAGCAGCAAAGGATCGGCGTCCTCGGTGAGTTCGACCTCCATCTCAGTCCATGAGGCCGGTGTGGTCGTGGCCAGAAGGGACTCCGCGCGGACCTTGTCGAGGCTCAGCTCGGCGAGGACCGCGCCTTCGGAATCGACGAGGCGCCGCGTGCTGCGAGTGGACCGGATACGGACGACTGGCCTCAGCTCTACCCCTCGGGTGCGAGAAAGGGCCAGGGCACGCAGGGCGTCCGGAACCGTGTCGGACAACGGGGCCTGCACTTCCTCCCGGCTGTCTCCGGACATGGGCAGTTTGAGGTGCCAGCCGGCATCAGCCCCACCGGTCCTTCGTCGGAGCGTTGCCGACGCTCCGACCAGGCGCAGGTCGTCAGTGTCGTAGTACACGGCGTCCAGTTCGTCGAGACCCTTTCCCACGACCGAAGCGATGCCGTCCACGCTGGTGAGGTCCGGCAGCCACGAGGTGTCATTGGCCGGCGGAGCTTCGTACTTTCGCTCTGTCTCTCGCTTCGTATGGGTCATACCGGGCGCGTGCACGCCTCAGCGCCGCTCAAACACTCGTGAGGCAACACATGCAGCCTCCGACAGGAGGCCCGGCCGAGGACCGCGCCCAAGGCCATGGTCGTGAAGGGCGTTTGCCGGTGCTCTGGGCACTCATACCATGGCGGGTCGGGCGGCGATACGCGTCACCGTGACCGCGACGGTGACCGGCTCCGCAACGCCGTGGGTGGCGAGGTGGGAGCTCACGGCGGTCCGTACCCGGTCGTGGACGTTCCTGGCGGTGTCCAGGGCTCGGTGGCCCTCGGCCAGGACGCACCGCACCTCGATGCGCCATCCCGAACCGTCCGGCGCCCGGTCGGCGCGGATGCCCGCCTCGGGCGGCATGCCGTGCGGTGCTGTGTCCGTCCGGGTAGGCGCGGCGGCTGCCGCGAGGCAGTGGGCCAGGCGGGGTTGCAGACCGGCCACGCCGGGAACGGCGAGGGCTGCCTCGGCCGCGACGCCGAGGAGCGCGGTCGTGCCGGTGGCGGTCATCACGTGCCCCCGCCCGTAGGGTCGCCGGGGCCCAGGGGTGGCCACGACTCCAGTACGTCGACCACGGTGATGTCGACGGCCGTCACGGCCAGACCCAGGTCCCGTCCGGCCGAGTCGAGGACCGATTGGCGTACCTGATCGACCCGGTCGGGCAGCGGGCGGTCGAGGGCAGCGGCCAGGGCCATGGTCACCCGCACGTCGGCGCCCTCGCCCGCAGGTACGAGCCGGCAGGTTGCGGCCCTCACACCAGGGACCAGGTCCGCGGCCTGCCGCAGTACCTTCGCGGCAGCGCTCTCGGCGATCCGTAGCTCCCGGTCCGGGTCGGCCAGGGGCAGCAGCCGACCGAGCCGGATCTCTGCCCTGACGACGTTCATGACACGGTCGGCGAGCGCCTGCAGGCCGGGAGGGTCTTCCGCACGCAGCGCCTGGGCGGCCGCGTTCACCGTGGCCAGTCCCTCGACCGCCTCGCGGCAGTGAGGACAGGTCACCGTGTGCGGGTCCGCGACCGGCGCAGCGTCCCGTGCCTGTTCCCAGACCCGGCTGAGCAGGCGGCCGCAGGGCAGTACCTCATCACCCGCGAACGGGGGCACGCCGGCGTCAATGGGGCTGGTGCGGGGCCCGTCGGCATCGGGCGGTTCGGACGGCCGGGCCTGCGGGTCGTCTAGCGCCATGGGCCCATCGCCTCCTGCAGGGATCGGCGTGCTCTGAACAGTCTGCCGCGCACCGTCTGCTCACTGGTCCGTGTCACGTGGGCGATCTCGTTGTAGGGCAGGCCCTGCAGTTCACGCAGGATCCAGCAGATCCGCTGGCCGGCGTCCAGCTCGGCGAGCGCGCGGGACAGGGCCTCGGTGGCCGCGTCCTGCTCGGCGGACCGGGCGGGCTGGCTTCTCGCGTCGCCCGTAGCGGGTTCGGCGACGGTGTCCAGGGGGAGGGGCGGTGGTCGGCGCCGCCGTCGCATGGTCAAGCAGCGGTTGATGGTGATCCGGTACATCCAGGTACTGAATTCCGCACTGTGACGGTACTCCGGTAGACGCCGCCAGGCGCTGACGAAGGCGTCCTGAACGGCCTCTTCAGCGTCCTGGGGGTTGCCGAGCATGCCACGGGCCAGAGCCAGGAGGGACCGGTTGTGCCGCTGGACGAGAACGGCGAAGGAGTCTTCGTCTCCCTCGGCCGCCCGCACGGCAAGCACTCCGTCCGGCAGGTCGCATCCCAGCTGTGGGGAAGCAGTACGTTGAATCATGACGCTCTCGCAGGGGGCTCGGAAAGAGCGTGTACCCCCACCACGCCTGTGTGATGCACGTCACACGCCACGTCTGTGAGAGGTACGCCGCCCCGGGTGTCCAACCTCTTGAGAGACACCACGCAGGTGTCACACCGAGCCACTCGAGGCGACCGCCATGACGGACAACATCACCAGCGTCGGCGGGGGCAGCCGGCCCGACACGAGCGTGAGCGCGCTGAAGGGCCGTACCGGGGCCGGAGCACCGGCCGAGACACGGGGGAAGACCACCATCGCGGACGGTGTGGTGGCCAAGATCGCGGGCATGGCCACACGCGAGGTACCGGGCATCCACAGCATGGGAGCGGGAATGGCCCGCGCCTTCGGCGCCATGCGCGAACGCGTCCCCGGCGGAGGCGGAGGCGTCACGCGCGGGGTGAAGGTCGAGGTCGGCGAGCGCCAGGCCGCGGTGGACCTGGACGTCGTCGTCGAGTACGGCGTCTCCATCGTCGACGTCGCCGGCGCCGTACGCACCAACGTGATCAGCGCCCTGGAACGAATGACGGGACTGGAGGTCGTCGAGGTGAACATCGCCGTCGACGACGTCCACCTCCCCGACGAGGAGGAAGAGGCCGAACGGGACGAGGGCCGCGTGCGGTGACCGACCGCCGTGACCACGGCCATGCCCTGGGCATGAGCGGGTGCTCACACGGACGATCACGTTCGCAAGACGGGTGAGTGCAAGATGAACGCAGCAACGACGGGCCTCGCGGCCGGCATGGCCCTGGGCTTCGCCGGATACTTCGGAGGCTTCTGGGCATTCCTGCTCGTTCTGGTTCTGGGTGCGGTGGGGCTGATCGTCGGCCTCGTCGTGCAGGGCGACCTCGACCTCCACAGGCGGAGGCAGCGGTGAGTACCCGGCCCGGTTCCCAACCCCCTGGCGAAGGGCCCGGCCCACCGGGGCGATCCGCCGACCTGCCGCCTCCGGCCGAACGGGGTGCCACCGTCATCCCGGACAGGGTGGTCGCCCGTATCGCCGCCAGGGCCGCACGCACAGCCCAGTCCCGGCGCGCCGCCATACCGCCCGACCGGAGCGGGCCGGCGGCACCCAGCGCCTCCGCAGCCGTCCGTACCGGATCGGTGCGCCTGCACCTGGCCATGGACCTGCCCTACCCCACCGACATCCCCCATGTCTGCGAGCGGATCCAGCACGACGTCGCCGAACGGGTGACTCAGCTGACCGGCTTGGAGGTGGGAGAGGTCACCCTCACCGTCCGGCGGCTGGTGACCGCCGCCGACGCGAGCCGGGGACGGGTCCGATGAGGCGCCACGCGGCCCGGACCGCCGGGCACGCCGCGCAGAAAGGAGGACCGGAATGACACCCGACCCGGACCCTCCCGCACGCAGCTCCACGCCATCCGCGCGCCGTGGCACCGTGTCCATGACGAAGGAGCTTGAGGAGACGGAGGAGCCGAGAGAGCCCGGTCCACCCGAACACGACGCGCCCCTTCCGCCGGACTTGGCGACGGGCGAGCACGACAGACGGCACCGGACCCACCGCCCGTGGTCCGCGCGCCGCATTCCGGCCGCACTGGTCGCCTCGGTGATTCTCGTGGCAGCGGCCGCGGCGCTGTTCGACGTCGTCGCCGTACGAGCGGGACGCCCCGCGGCAGCCTGGCGACGGCACCTGGCCGACGAATTGGCCACCCGCCCCTTGGACGACGTGTGGGTGCTCACGGGGGCCGTTGTGGCCGCCGCCCTCGGCATCTGGTTGATCGTCCTGTCCCTCACCCCGGGCCTACGCCACTGGCTGCCCCTGCGCTCCCCCGCGCCCGGGCTGCGGGCCTCCCTGGACCGCGACGGCGCCGCCGACCTGCTGCGCGACGCCGCCATGCGGGTCCCGGGAGTCAGCACGGCTCGCGTCCGGGTGCGCCGCCACCGCGTCAAGGCCCGCGCGGACGTCCGCTTCCGCGACCCCCAGCAGGTGAAGGACGACCTCACCGCCGTCCTCGACGAGGAGCGCGATCAGCTCGTCCTCGCCCGACCTCCCCGCATCGTCGTACGAGTGCGGCGACGCACCGACTGAGCGAAATCCCCCCACACCGGAGCCCACACCATGACGCCGCGAACCGTACTCAACCGCGGTCTGCTGGCCCTCGCCGGACTGGTACTGCTCGGCGGCGGTCTGCTGATTCTCTTCGCCGGGCTCGACATCTACCGGCGACACGATCTGGTCCCACCCGTCGGCTGGCCCCTGACCACCCCGCACGACGTCCTGCTCGGCTCCGCCGACCGGGCCCGCTGGAGCAGTCAGGGCTGGTGGTGGTGGCCCGCCGTCATCGCCGCCCTCATCCTCGTCGCCCTGCTCGCCCTGTGGTGGCTGCTCGCCCAACTGCACCGACGCCACCCCGGAGCACTGCCCGTCGGCGGCACGCCTCCGCAGGAAGGCGTCGAACTGCGCGACCACGCGCTCAGCGACGCGATCGCCGCCGAAGCCGGTGCCCTGCCGGGGGTTGAACACGCAACCGTGCACATCACTGGTCGGCCTGCCCACCCCCGCACCCACGTCACGCTTACTCTCACCCCCCAGGGTGCACCCGGCGCCGCGCTGGCCGCCTTGTGGGAAGGCCCGCTCCGTACCGCTCGTCGGTCCACCGGCTCCCCCGGCACCGCCCACATGCACACCGACGTCCGCCTCCAGGTCGCCCACGACAAACCGCACCGTGCCCAGTAAGGCAGGAGACCGACGGCCTGCCTCGACAGCGGATCCCGCTTGCAAGCACAAGGTGCTCCCGGTTGCCGGGCCCCGCGGGCAGGCGCACGGTGAACAGAGATGTGTCGGTCCTGGACGGGCCGCGTTTCCCAGCGTCTTCGAGAGGACGGCGATTCGGATGGCCAAGGCCAAGGCCAATACGAAGGTGGATCAGATCAGGGGCAAGATGAAGGAGACTCTCGGCAAGGCCCTGGGGGACTCATCAATGCAGCAGGCTGGGCGTGGGGAACAGCTGCGCGCCAAGGCACATGAGATGACGGAAAAGGCGGCAGGCCACCTCCGTAAGCGGAGCGGGAGCGGGCACTGATCGAGGACGCGTACGGCTGATCCGCACCTTCGGGGTGTCGTGTCGTCAAGGTCGATACCGCGCCGGGCGCGGGTGATCGCGAAGTAGTTCGAGCGACGCACCCGCGCCCGTCCGATGACTTCTCCAACCGGTCGCCCACTCTGGCCAGAAGACGAGGTCTGAGAGTCCGGGAACGCGAGCCGACCAACTCTCGGGGCTGGTCACGCCGAGGGGAGTCGCAGGGCTCGGGCCGCGTCAGCCCTCGTCCTCGTCGTCCTCCTCTTCCTCCTCGGCGTACTCGTCCTCTGGCCCCTCTTCGTCGTACTCCTCTTCTTCCTCTTCTTCGTCGGGCGCATCTTCATCGGGCGCCTCTTCGTCGTATTCCTCCTGCTCCTCGTCCTCCCCTGCCGCTTCCTCCTCTTCCAGTGCTTCCTCGTGGCTGCGGATCACCTCGCCGTCGCGGATCTCTCCGCGCCAGCCCTCGACTTCCTCGTCGGCGAACGTGACGTAGCGCTGGAAGTTCTTGAAGTCCAGCCGCAATCGGCGTCCTTGGGCGCGCCACAGGTTGCCCGTCTTCTCGAAGAGACCCGAAGGGTAGTACTCGACGACAAGCACGATCCGCGTCAGATCGGGCGTGAGTTCGTGGAAACTGACGCAGCCGTGAGTAGTGCCCTTCGCGCCCTCGGAGCTCCACACGATTCGCTCGTCCGGCACCTGTTCCTGAACCGTCGCCTTCCAACCGCGAGTCGAGGGGCCGACCTTCACCTTCCAGTCACTGGCGGTCTCGTCGTTCCGGGACACACTCCGTACGCCTTTGGTGAAGTCGCTGAACTCCTCATACTGGGTCCAGTAGTTGTACGCCACGCGGATCGGCACACCCACGTCCAGCACTTCAATGATGTTCATCACCTTGGTGCTGCCGGACTTGCCACCGCGTCCCCCGCCGAAAACGTTCTTGACCTTGTCCATCACATTGTCTTTGAGGCCCTTGGCCTTCTCACCGACGAACGCCTTCAAGGGGGAATCACCCTGGAGGATGCGTCCGCCGATGCCGAGAAGAGACCCGGACCCGCCGTTCTCGGCCGTGTCAAGGAGTTGGTCGGTGACATCCCCCAACTTTTCCCCGGCCTTGTCGACGAGATGTTCGACCTGAGCACCGAGGAAGTCGGTCAGTTCGTCGCGCAACATGTCGAGACCGGAGCCCTCTCCCCGGCCGGAGTCACGTTCTTTGTCGGCCATGACCTACCTCCGCCGCGCGGGAGTCTTCTTGGCAGTCGCCTTCTTCGCGGGGGCCGCCTTCTTGGACGGGGCCTTCTTCGCGGGCGCGCTCTTCGTCGGTGCCCTCTTCGCCGTCGTCTTCTTGGCAGGGGGCGGAGACTTCTTCGCTGTCTTCTTCGCCGGCGGCGACTTCTTGGCGGCAGTCTTCTTGGCCGCGGGCCTCTGCGCCGTCGACTTCTTGGCCGGTGGCCTCTGCGCCGCGGTCTTCTTCGCGGGAGCCTTCTTCTCGGGAGTCCTCCTCGCGGGAGTCCTCTTCCTCGCGGGAGCGGCTTCCTTGGCGGCCGGCCTACG
The DNA here is from genome assembly GCF_001514115.1 of Streptomyces olivochromogenes. Taxonomy (GTDB): domain Bacteria; phylum Actinomycetota; class Actinomycetes; order Streptomycetales; family Streptomycetaceae; genus Streptomyces; species Streptomyces olivochromogenes. The sequence goes on along the minus strand of NZ_KQ948490.1, from coordinate 47,617 downwards.
GGGAGAGGGTTTGGCCGCGTGCTTCCTTCCCGCTACAGGGCGGCGACGACGCCGTGGCGGCTCCTCCTCAGCCTCTTCCTCTGGCTCTTCCTCCTCCGGTTCTTCTTCCTCTTCTTCCTCTTCCTCCTCCGCTTCTGCCTCCGGTTCTTCTTGCTCTGGTTCTTCTTCCTCCTCTTCCTCCTCCTCTTCTTCTTCGAATTCACCCTCAGGCTCTTCCTCGCCCTCTTCCTCCTCCGGTTCCTCCTCGCCCTCCGTCTCCTCCTCGTCTTCGTAGCGCTCCTCGCCCTCCTCCGGTTCCTCCTCGCCCTCTTCCTCCTCGCCCTTCTCCTCACCGATGCGCAGCGTGCGCTCATGGAGAGAATCGGCGAGGTCGGCGAGGCGCCGGTCGGCGGTGGCGGCCAGGGCTTTGCGTCCGGCGTCCAGCAGCTCGCCGCGCACCTGCTCGTTCAGCTCGGCGACTCCAGGAACGTCACTGAGTTTCTTCAGGCCGGTCGTCACCAACTGCTGCGGATCGAGCCCAAATCGGCGACCTGCCAGATAGGTTGCCAGCCCGAAGGCGAAACGGGCTTTCTTCGTACGTCCGAGCACATAGCCGGCTGCGACCGCGGCGGCAAGGCCGATCTTGGTCGTGTCGTTCATGAGGCATTTCCCTTCGGAAAGGGGAGATGAACACACTCGAATACGGGCCAACATCCCCTGCCCAACCAGTGATTGAGACAGAAGCGGATCGCACGCAACGCGTCTCTCGGCCCGCTGGGAGCACCCCGAACACGTCATGCGGCCCCACCGGGGCGGGTCCTCGCCCCACCGGGCAGGTTCGCTCAGAGCCATCCATGCCCGACGATATGTACCCCTATATGATGGAATTATAGTGTTCGTGCGTGGAGTATGGCGCGCGCTCCGACCACCGGAGAGACCATGGCCGCAGCAGAACCCCGGCGGCGATCCAGCAGCAGTAGCCGCAGCACGGACCGGGGCACCACAGGTGGCCCCCGGCGACGCTCCGGCAAGGGCAACGCAGCCTGGGCCATTCGTTCCGCCGTCGAACAACTTCAGGAGTTGCTCGGGCGGGCCCCCGAGTCCGTCTCGGCACTGAAATCCACCGAGGCCGGTTGGGAGGCCGACGTGGAGGTACTCGAACTGGAACGCGTCCCCGAAACCACGAGTGTGATGGCTACCTACCGAGTGACGCTGGACGACGAAGGCGACCTGGTGGAGTACCGAAGGACGCGCCGCTACAGCCGCGGCCAGATCGACCGGCTGGGCTGAGGCCGCAACGGCCATGAAGGGAGGCACCATGACGGTGGTGCCGCAGAGTGGAGGCGGTGTCGCGCGCGGTGGTGGCGGTGGCACCAGCCTCTACGACGTCTTGGAACTCATTCTCGATCGCGGGCTCGTCATCGATGTCTTCGTCCGCGTGTCACTGGTGGGGATCGAAATCCTCAAGATCGACGCTCGTATTGTCGTGGCCAGTGTCGACACCTATCTGCGCTTCGCCGAGGCATGCAACCGTCTCGACCTGGAGACCGGGAGGAAGGCACCCGCCCAGTTGACCGACATCGTCGGAGACACGGTGGAGAGCGGGGCCAAAGGCAAATCCAAGGGGGCCCTCTCCGGCGCGGCGGAAGCGGTCACCGACTCCCTCAAGGGGATCACCGGCCGTGACGACGGCGAAGAGGAGGAGGCCGAGGAAGAAGACGAGGGCAAGGAAAAGGAACCCGTGGAGAGGCGACGGCGGCCGGCTCGGCGCACCTCCCGACGTGAGCGCGAATAAGGCTCGCCCGGCGAGAAGGAATGAGCCATGGCCGTATACATCTACTCCATCACCGGCAAGCAGCACCCGCTCCGCCTCGACGGTCTCAGCGGAGTCGGTGAGTCACCGGCCGGCCTGCGGGCAGTGACGGCGGGAACGCTGTGCGCCGTGGTCAGCGACGCGCCAGAGGATCTACGCCCGAAGCGTCGCGACATCATCGCCCACCAGGAAGTGCAGAAGCGCCTCATGGCTGACGGCACCGTGCTCCCCATGCGGTTCGGCCTCATCGCCGAGAACGACGAGGCCGTCCTGCTGGCTCTGGAGCAGAATGCCGCGGACTATACGGACAGGCTTCAAGCGCTGGAGGGGTGCACCGAGTACCACCTCAAGGCGTCGCAGGACGAAGACGCGCTGCTGCGGCAGATCCTGCGGGAGTCGGACGTGGCGCGAGAGCTCAATGACGAGATCCGCGGCGGCACCGCCGCCCCCGACGCGTCACTGCGACTCGGTGAGCTGGTCGCCCAAGAAGTGCAGGCACGGCAAGAGGCGCTGGCGGCGGGTGTGGTCGAAGCACTGCGCCCCTTCGCCCGGACGCTTGAAACGTCCCAGCCCACGGGTTCGGACTTTCTCAACGTGTCGTTCCTGGTGATCGAGGACCAGGAAGACACGTTCCTGGCCTCGGAGTTGAGTGTCGCCCACCAGATGGGCGACGACTTCGACTTCCGGCTCAACGGCCCCCTGCCCCCCTACAGCTTCGTCTGAAGGAGTTCTCATGGGCCTGCTCACACAGCTCGTCACCCTTCCCCTGGCGCCCGTGCGCGGCGTCGTATGGGTCGTGGAGCGCGTCCGGGAGGAAGCCGAGAGCCAGTACTACGACCCCGCGCCGGTGCACCGCGAACTCGCCGAGCTCGAACGTCTCCTCGTCGCAGGCGACATCGACGAGGAGACGTTCGACCAGCGCGAGGACGAACTGCTCGACCGGCTGGAGGAGATCCGTGCCTATCGGCAGGGCTGACACTCCCGATCCGGCACGAGGGAATACGAGGCCGCAACCGTGACTGAACCCCTGGCCAACAGGCTTGGTTCCTATCCGTCCCGATCAGCGCCCCCCTACGCGCAGGGATCCTCCGCGAATCTCGCCGACATCCTTGAACGGGTACTCGACAAGGGCATCGTCATCGCAGGCGACATACAGATCAACCTTCTCGACATCGAGCTGTTGACCATAAAGCTGCGTCTCCTGGTTGCCTCCGTCGACAAAGCGAAGGAAATGGGCATCGACTGGTGGGAGCACGACCCCTCGCTGTCGTCTCGCAGCAGGGGTGAACAGTCACTGGCCGAGGAGAACCGCCGGTTGCGGGCCGAGATAGACGCCATCCGCCAGGCCAACGCGCTCCCCGAAAAGGAGGAAGCGCCGCAGGACACGGGCCGCCGTCGCCGGGGAAGTGCTCGCGATGAGTGACCTGCTGACATACGCGTATGCGGTGGTACGCAACGCCGAGGGACTGCGGGAAGCAACCGCGCCGCTCCGAGGCGTCGCCGAATCCCCGGTCAGCCTCCTCACCGACACCGGCGACGATCAGCTGGGGCTCGCGGTGAGCCATGTGCCCGGACAGGACTTCCAGGAGGACGCTCTCAAGCAGCATCTCGAGGACCTCGAGTGGCTGGAGGCGGTGGCCCGCGCCCACCACGGCGTCATCGAGGCCTTGGGCGAGCGCACCACCGTACTTCCGCTGCGCCTGGCAACCGTCTATCTCGACGACAACCGGGCGCGAGAGGTTTTGGAAGCCGGGCGGACCATGTTCGCGGGGCGCCTGGCTCGACTCTCCGAACATGTCGAATGGGGTGTCAAGATCTACGTCGAATCGTCTGCGGCCCTCGCGGAGCCGACTGTTCCCGCGGCAGACCTGACACCCGGGCGCGCCTATCTGCGTAACCGCCGGCAGCAGCAAAGTGTTCGCGACACCGTGTACCAGGCGGCGCAGAAGGCCGCCGAGCGCGTGGAGGCCGCGGGCCGCAGGCACGCCTCCGACCGTGTCCGGCATCGCGTACAGCAAGGCCTTCTCGCCGATGCGGCCGGCGCCGTCGGCGAGAACGTAGTGAATGACGCTTACCTTGTGCCCCTGAAGCGTTGCGACGGTTTCCTGGCGGACGTGGCGCATGCCGCTGACGGGCTGGACGGGGTGCGGGTCGAGGCCACCGGCCCCTGGGCTCCGTACTCCTTCGCCATGCCACTCGATGAATCCGGCGGTGCCGCAGCGGCAGAGGGAGCGCCCCCGTGATCACGCCTGGCCGTGCGCCCGAGGCGGAGCGTCTGCCTCAGCGGCAGGTCGCTCTCATCGACCTCTTGGACCGTCTTCTGAGCGGTGGGGTCGTCCTCACCGGTGACGTTGTGCTGTCCATCGCGGACATCGATCTCGTACGTATCTCGCTGCGTGCCCTGATCGTTTCCATCAGCGAGCAGAACCCCTCGCCATGGACGAGGACGAATCCGCCGCGAGGCGGCGACCATGACGGCTGAGGGAGAGAGACGACCGCCGAGCCGCGCCGACGAGGTCGCGGAGGCCGCCGCACGCGCGTTCCGGCTGCTGCCCGCCGCCCCACGCGACCTGGACCCGCCGGCCGGCAAGGGCTCGCGTTCCCCGGCCCGGCGGATCAGCTCCGACCGCGACACCGTCGAACGGGACCTCATGAAGCTCGTCCTCACTCTCGTGGAACTGCTGCGCCAGCTCATGGAACGACAGGCCCTGCACCGCGTCGACCAAGGAGACCTCACCGACGAACAGGAAGAACGCCTGGGAGCGACGCTCATGCTCCTCCACGACCGCATGAGCGACCTGTGCGCCCAGTACGGACTGACCATGGAGGACCTCAACCTCGATCTCGGGCCGCTGGGCACACTGCTGCCGCCTTCCGACTGAACCGCCGGCGACGCGGCAGCACCGAGAGCGAGTGCCCTCGGTCCAGCCGCGAAGAAGAGCGGCCATGCGAGACGTTCTGGATCACGGGTACCGCGTACGCATGGATTCCTGGTCGAAAGGACCGCCGTCACCGCCGAGCCGGGGCCCCATTTCGACGGCGATTGCTGAGTACTTGAGAAGTACAGGGCCGCCTCCCGACAATGGGTCGCTCGCAGACGCATCTCCCTTCGGTGACGACTGGCAGCTCGGCCTGTATCTCTGTCACGAGCTGCACTACCGGGGTTTCGCCGGCGTGGACGCCGCCCCTGAATGGGACCCCGAGCTCCTCAAGGCCCGGGCAGCCTTGGAGCTGCCCCTTCCTCAAGGCTCTGCGTCACCAGGCGACACGGCGTGAACGCGCCGCCAAGGCGCTCGATCCCTGATCCGGGCTGACGCTCCCCCCGGGCCCCGCCCTGCTCGAGAGCCGACTCGCAGCGTCCGGCACACGCACAAGACGCCCGGCGACCGTGCTCGGCAAGAAGCACACGCCGAACCATGCGGCGAGGACCGGCACCTTGCCGTGCGGCGGGACACCGAGGGCACGACCACCTGGTCCGAGCCGCTGCGCTGCCGTTCGCTGCCGGCGGCGCCTTGAGGCCGGCGACGCGTCAGGTATGGCGGGTTCCCTCGTGCTGCCGTTCCACGACCCTGGCCAGGCGGGCCAGCATGCCCCGGTGCCGAAGTTGCAGCAGCGCTTCGGTCGCAGGGTTGTGGAGAGCGCCGCCCGGACCTCGCAGGGGGTGCTCGTCGCAGACGACGAGGGTTTCCTCACCCCACGGCCGGAGCTGGAGGAAGATCCTCGCGGTGCCCAGTGGCTTGAACGAAGCCTCCAGTTCCAGCTCCCTGCCCGTTTCGCTGTGGCGGACGGTCGTGACCCCGTCCGAGGACCAAGGACCCAGCCGCAGGGTGTAGCGGATCCGGGAACCCACTTCGGGCCAGGCCTGGTCGAGGGGCGTGGACTCGGAGGGTCCCACCACCCACTCCCCGTACCGGGCCGGATCGGCAAGCACTGCCCACACCGCGTGCGGGGGACGACGAATCAGGTGATGACGAACAGCCATACGACAAAACCTCCTGCCGTATCGGAACGTGTGCAGCGTCCATCGCAGCGGGCGTACCTCCCTGGGTGGCGTCGCCCGCCGGAGACCGGCGGGGGCAGCAGCGAGGAGGGCGGAGGCAGGCCGTCGGCCAGTGATTCCTTCGTATGGCGGACGCACCCGCCGTCGGCGGTCTACTGGTCGGCGCTGGGAACCGCGAGGGGATCACCGGGGGCCTTCATCTTGGCCGCTTCCATCTGTTCGCCGAGTTCGGTGAGTCGGTTGCGGCCCATGGACTTGCGGACATCGGGGAACCACTCCTTCTCCTCTTCCTCGACGTGGTGGCGGACGTTCTCCATGAGGACGGTCATCTTGGCGTCGAAACGCTCATCGGCCGGGTCGAGGTCCTTGAGCTCGGAGAGCATCCACAGCACGACGTGGTGTTCCTCGACGCTTTCCAGGACGTCGTCCTTGGTGTCGGGATCCGCCTCGCGGGCGGCCGGGTAGAAGATCTTCTCCTCGATCCAGGTATGGGTGGTGAGTTCTTCGATCACCTGGTCGGCGATCTTCCGCTTCTCGGCATGGGAGCCGTCGCCGGCCTTCTCGAACTGCTTGAACAGCTTCTCCACCGTCTTGTGGTCTTCCTTGAGCAACACGATTCCGTCCACAGGTATCCCTCCGCATCGGCTTTCCCGGACGGCCCGTGCCGCCCAGGGGAACCGGGTACCCACTGCGGCCACGAACCTGCACAGACGAAAGCCCGGATGACCCGGAATGATGGCTCGAGCTTGAACCACTGGTAGCAACCACATCGACACAGGGAGCTCCGCAATCCGTGGACCTCACACAGTCCCTACCCAATGCAGGAAAAGAAGGCAGGCCAGGCCATGGCCAAGCAGCCGAAGTCATCCCAGCCCCCGCACGGTGAGGGCCCCAGCCGGCACAAAGGCACCCACCAGCACGGCTGGTCTCCGGACGTCGACGAGACCCGCCGGCAGGACAACCCGAGCGCCCACCGCTCGTTCCACCCCGACCAGCACGCTCCCGACAGGGGCCCCGGGCGCAAGGTCTCCAAAGAAGAGGCGGGGAATCCGCACGGCAGGCCCGTGAAGAGCACGAGCGACCGCGGAGAGGAACAGAGCAAAGCCCGCAGTGACGAAAGGGCATGCACGACACCGGCCCCAAGGGCCGCTCCCAGCGCCCCAGCGGAACCAGGGACGCATCCGCCACCACCGGCGTCGACCCTCAAGACCCGCAGGACCCGCCCGGCAGCCGCCGGGCCCGCTGACCTTCGCGCCCCGTCTCTCGTCGAGCTCTCGTCGAGGCGGGACGTCACCGCCAACAGGAGCAGTGACCGCCGTCCGGACGGCGCGGGGCGACCTTCCGGACTCCTCTGGCTTCAACGCCCTCTCCACCTGCTGGTACACCGGTAGCGCCTGAGCGATGCGGGCGAGCGGATTGACCGCCGGACTTCGGGACACACGCACGGTGTGCTGAAGATATTTCTGGTCGCCCTGCTCGGCTCGCTGGCGTTGGCCGGCTCGGCCACCGCCGTCCTGGTGTCACCCTGGTGGTGGGCCGCGGCCTGCCCCTTGCTCGTGCTCGCGCTCGTGGCCGTCCACGATCTCGTGCAGCGTCGGCATTCCGTCCTACGGAACTACCCGCTGCTGGGGCACCTCCGATTCGCGCTGGAGGCGCTGCGGCCAGAGCTCCAGCAGTACTTCATCGAGCGCAACTTCGACGGCCGCCCCTTCGACCGTGACACCCGCAGCATCGTCTACGAGCGCGCCAAGGGCACCGATGCCGAGGAACCGTTCGGCACCGAACTCGACCTGTACCGGATGGGGAGCGAATTCCTCACCCCGTCCATGGCACCCCGATCGGTGCGCAGCGAGGCGCCGCGTGTCCGAATCGGCGGACCCGAGTGCACTCAGCCCTACGACATGGCCCTGCTCAACGTCTCGGCGATGAGCTTCGGCTCGCTGTCGGCCAATGCCGTACTGGCTCTCAACACCGGCGCGCAGCTGGGCGGCTTCGCCCACGACACCGGCGAGGGCGGTCTGTCGGAGTACCACCTGCGCCCCGGCGGGGATCTCGTCTGGGAGATCGGCACCGGATACTTCGGCTGCCGGACCGACGACGGGGACTTCGACGAGCGACAGTTCGCCGAGAAGGCGGCGCACGAGCAGGTCAAGTGCGTGTCGCTGAAGATCAGCCAGGGCGCCAAGCCCGGCATCGGAGGAGTCCTGCCGGGCGCCAAGGTGAATGCGGAGATCGCCGCGGTCCGCGGCGTTCCGCAAGGGGAGACCGTCATCTCGCCGCCCTTCCACCGCGTCTACTCCACACCGCGCGAACTGGTGCGCTTCCTGGCCCGGATGCGCGAACTGGCCGACGGCAAACCCGTCGGGTTCAAGCTCTGCGTCGGCTCGCGCCATGAGTTCCTCGCCGTGTGCAAGGCGATGCTGGAGGAGGGCAGCGCACCGGACTTCATCATCGTCGACGGCGCGGAGGGCGGAACGGGCGCGGCGCCGCTCGAGTTCGCGGACAACGTCGGCCTGCCGCTGGGTGAGGGACTGATGGCCGTACACAACGCCCTCGTGGGCGTCGGGTTGCGCGACCGGATCCGGATCGGTGCAAGCGGCAAGGTCGCCACCGGCGGCGACCTCGTCAAACGCCTGCTCCAGGGAGCCGACTACACCAACTCCGCCCGCGCCATGATGTTCGCGATCGGATGTATCCAGGCCCAGCGCTGCCACACCAACGCCTGCCCCGTAGGGGTCGCCACCCAGGACGAACGGCGCGCCCGCGCCATTGATATTCCCGACAAGTCCCAGCGCGTACGGCGCTATCAGCAGGCAACGGTCAAGAGCGCTCTCCAGATCATCGCCTCGATGGGCGTCGACGACCCGCGCGGGCTGCGACCCCACATGCTGCTCCAGCGGGTGAACCCGCACACCGTCCGCTCCTACGCGGAACTCCACGAGTGGCTCGCCCCCGGACAACTGCTCGCGTCGGCGCCCTCCAGCTGGGCAGCCGACTGGAAGTCGGCAGACCCGGACCGCTTCACCCACTGAACCCGGCACTCATTCCGAGGGCCGCACCGGACCGAAGGGCACTCCCGTGGCACGAACCGTCGCCCGCGTGATCGTCGACGCACTCAAGGACCTGGGCGTCCAGCATGTCTTCGGAGTGGTCGGAGACGCCTTGAATCCTCTGACCGACGCGATCCGCACCACTGACGACCTGAACTGGGTCGGCTGCCGGCACGAAGAAGCCGCGGCCTTCGCCGCCGGAGCGCAGTCCCAGCTCTCGGGAACGCTCGGGGTGTGCATGGGAACGGTGGGACCGGGATCCGTACACCTTCTCAACGGGCTCTACGACGCGGCCAAGAGCCGTACCCCCGTCCTCGCGATCTGTGGTCAGGTTCCCCTGGCCGAGGTCGGCAGCGACTACTTCCAGGAAGTCGACAACGACCTGCTCTTCCGTGACGTGGCCGTCTACCGTGCCACCGTCTCCTCCCCCGACCAGATGCCGCGGATGCTGGAGTCCGCCGTACGTACGGCCGTCAGCCAAGGCGGAGTGGCAGTGCTCACCGTGCCCGGGGACCTGGGCGACCAGGAGCTGAGCGACGACCGGCCCGCCCGCTTCGCCCTCACCCGCCCCCTCACCCGCCCGGACGATCCGGCGCTCGCGGAAGCCGCCGAGCTCCTGAACGCCGCCGACCGCGTCACCCTGCTTGTCGGCCGCGGAGCGCGCGCCGCCCGCGCCGAGGTCCTTCGGACCGCCGAAGTGCTCGCCGCGCCGATGGTGCTCACCCTCAAGGCGAAGGAGGGGTTCGAGGGGGACAACGACTTCCAGGTGGGGCAGACCGGTCTGATAGGCAACCCCGCCGCTTCCCACGCGCTCGACAGCGGCGACGCGCTCCTGATGCTGGGTACCGACTTCCCGTACCGGGACTGGTATCCGAAGGGGTGCAAGGTCGTCCAGATCGACACCCGTGAGGAGCACTTGGGCCGCCGGGTTCCCGTGGACGTGGGTCTGACGGGTGATGTCGGCGCGACACTACGAGCCTTGCTCCCGCTGCTCAAGGCGGTCCCGGACCGCGGCCACCTGGACGACGCGCGGGAACGGTTCGCCCACTGGCAGGAAGGACAGCGGCGCCTGGCCGACCCCCGTCACGAGCGCCGCTGGACCGGGAAGCTGAGGGCTGCTCTGGACAACCGTGACCACGAGATCCGTCCCGAGGCGCTGGCCGCCGCGGTGGACGCCTACGCCGCCGAGGACGCCGTCTTCACCTCCGACACCGGAATGGCCACCGTCTGGCTGTCGCGCTTCGTCACCATGCGTGGCAGCAGGCGTCTGATCGGCTCGTACAACCTCGGTTCGATGGCCAATGCCATGCCCCAGGCCCTCGGGGCCCAGCTTTGGGCGCCCGATCGCCAGACCGTCGCCTTCTGCGGCGACGGCGGGCTGAGCATGCTGCTCGGCGACCTCATGACGGTCAGGACGTACCAACTGCCGGTGAAGCTCGTGGTCTTCGACAACCGCCGACTGGGGATGGTCAAACTCGAACAGGAGCAGGCCGGCCTGCCTGAATTCGGCACGGAACTCGACAACCCCGATTTCGCCGCAGTCGCCACCGCGCTCGGCCTCACCGGCATCCGCGTCACCGACCCGGCCGATCTCCACGACAGCGTGCGCCGGGCCCTGGACACCCCTGGGCCGGTCCTGCTGGATGTGCTGACCAACCCCGAGGAGGTGGCCGTGCCGGGCAAGCCGACCGTGGCACAGGGGTGGGGCTTCGCGATCGCCAAGGTCAAGGAGATTCTCCCGAGCCGCGAAGGCTGACCGGGAGCACGGTCCCGTGTCCGCGCCGGGCCAGGGAGACGGTGTGACTCACCGCCCGTGCGGTCAATTGACGGTCGAGTGCCGCCGAGCCACACCGGGACGTGCTTGTCGAAATCGGCATCGAAGTGGGCAACTGGCGCGACGGCGTGCGCGCCATCGGCGCCCTGATCCGGCGCCCCGTCACCACTGAAGCCACTCGGTCCCGGGAGGGGGCCGTAGAACCGTCTGCGAGGATGGGCGTATGACTGTGCGGAGCAGGAATCATGTGACGGTGACCGGCCAGTCCGGTCGCCCCGTGCTGATGCTGGCGCACGGGTTCGGGTGCGACCAGAACATGTGGCGGCTGGTCGTACCGCTTCTGGAGCGCGACTTCACCGTGGTGCTCTTCGACCACGTGGGAGCGGGGCGGTCCGATCTTTCGGCGTGGAGCACGGAGCGCTATTCCTCGTTGGAGGGATACGCCGATGACGTGCTGGAGATCTGCCGTGAGCTGTCGCTCGGGCCGGTGACCTTCGTGGGGCATTCGGTGAGCGCGATGATGGGCGTTCTGGCCGCGGCGCGGGAGCCGGAGGCCTTCGCCGGTCTGGTCCTGCTCGCCCCGTCGCCGTGTTTCATCGACGATCCGGCCGCCGGCTATCGGGGCGGGTTCAGTGCCGAGGACATCGATGAGCTCCTGGACTCACTGGATGCGAACTATCTGGGCTGGTCAGGTGCCATGGCGCCGGTGATCATGGGTAATCCCGAGCGCCCCGAACTCGGCGAGGAGCTCACCAACAGCTTCTGCCGGACCGATCCGGTCATCGCCCGGACCTTCGCCCGGGTGACCTTCCTGTCCGACAACCGCGACGACCTCGCCAAGGTCACCGTGCCCACTTTGGTCGCGCAGTGTTCCAGCGACGCGATCGCGCCCCCGGAGGTCGGAGCCTTCGTACAGGCGCAGATCCCCGGCAGCCGCCTGGTCACACTGAACGCGACCGGGCACTGCCCCCAGCTCGCCGCCCCGGAGGAGACGGCTGCCGCGATCATCGCCTTCGCAGGAGCGGGCCGATGATGCGCAAGGCCACTGACGGCGGGGGCAGCGAGAACCGTGACGACCACGCGGCGTTCTCCGCACTGCTGGAAGACAGCGCGGAAGACCTGTACGAGCGTGCGCCGTGCGGCTACCTCTCCACCCTGCTGGACGGCACGATCGCGAAGATCAACACGACGCTGCTCAACTGGCTTGGCCGCCAACGCGGCGACCTGGTGGGCCGCAAGACGTTCTCCGACCTGCTCACCGTGGGAGGCCGGCTCTACCACGAGACGCACTTCGCTCCGCTGCTGCGCATGCAGGGAGAGGTCAGCGGAATCGCTCTGGAACTCAAGACGGCCGACGGCAGCCGTCTGCCGGTACTGGTGACGTCCACGGTCAAGACCGGCAGCGACGGGCAGCCACTGCTGATCCGTACCACCGTCTTCGACGCACGCGACCGCCGCGCCTACGAAACCGAGCTGCTGCGCGCCCGGCAGGAGGCAGAACGCGAACGCGAAGAACTCAAGCGCCTCAACGCAACCCTGCAACGGACCCTCCTGCCCCCGGCCCTGGTGAATGTGCCCGGCTTGGATGTGGCCGCGCATTACCACATCGCCTCGACCGACAAGGTCGGCGGCGATTTCTACGACCTGTTCCCTCTCGCCTCCGGAACGTGGGGACTGTTCCTGGGCGATGTGTGCGGCAAGGGCGCGGCCGCAGCGGCCGTCACCTCCCTGGCCCGCTACACCCTGCGCGCCGCCGCCGTCTACGACCCCGACCCGGTCGCCGTCCTGAGCAACCTCAACACGGTTCTCAACCACGAGTACAACGGCCACGACCCGCGGTTCTGCACGGTCGTCTTCGGACTGCTCATCCCCGACACCGAACGAGGCGGCTTCCGCATCACCCTGGCCAGCGGCGGCCACCCCCCGGCCCTGCTCATGCGGGCCGACGGCAGTGCCGACTACCTGCCCACCCCCGGCGGGCAGCTCATCGGCGCCCTGCCTGACGCCCACATCGCCACCACCACCGTCCGCCTCGACCTCGGTGACACCCTGCTGCTCCACACGGACGGCCTCACCGAAGCACACACCGCCCAGATCACTGACGGCGACCGCTACGGTGACGACGCTCTTCTCGACTTCGCCCAGGCGCTGGCACCGACGACCGCCTCCGACGCCGTCGCCGCGGTCCGTGACCTGCTCGACACATTCGGCACCGGAGTGGACGACGACACCGCCGTGCTCGCCATCAGCGTGCCCCGGCCCACCAGTGAAGGGCAGCCGTGACCCAGCTGACCGTCCACACCCGCGCCACCCCCGCCGGGCCCGTCATCGAACTGTCCGGAGAGCTCGACAACGACAGCGCCCCCGACGTACGTACGCTCCTGCCCCGCCTCACACTCCTGGCGGGCCAGCAGCTCGTCATCGACCTGACCGGCATCACCTTCTGCGACTCCAGCGGCATCACCGTCCTGATCGCCGCCCGCAATCACGCCCTCGCCGCCCAGGCGAGCATCGCTCTGGCAGCGATCCCCGGCCGCGTCAGCCGAATGCTCCACATCGTCGGGCTGGACCAGGTCTTCCCCACCCACCCCACCGCACAAGCAGCCGAAGCAGCCTGGACACCACCCACCCCCACCTCTGAATGAGCACATGCGGCGGGTTCATATGTCGCGCAGCGCGTGCGGGCATCTGTCGTCATTCGCTGAGAGCTCGGAGGGCCCGTGAATGGGCGGGCACATATGCGAGTACGGCTCGATATGCCGTCATCGCCTCTTCATGTTGTCCGGCGTGCTGAAGTGCGTGCCCCCAGTTGTAGAGCATGGCTGTCAGGGGAAGCGGAGAGGGGATTGCGTATCTCCTTAGGGCTTCGCCGATAGCGTCCCGCGCCTCCTCGTCGTTTCCCATCGACACGTGCAGGCACGCGATACGCGCCATCTGCTGTGGCTCGGTGGGGGCGGTGCCCTGTGCCAGGCGGAGTCTGAGGGCGGCCGGGCTGTGCCCGCACGCCTCGAGAACGTCGGCGCGTTCCTCGACGAGGGCCTCGGTGGTCGCGCCGTGATGCGCGGCGAGGGCGAGGGCCTGCATCGTCTCGGCGAAACGGTGGGTGGTCGTGGTCACGTGGGCGCGGGTGATCCAGGCGGTGGGGTCCGCGGAGGTGCGGCTGACGAGTTCGGCTGTGATGCGGTCGGCGGCGGTCAGATCCCATGGGTCGGAGGTGATGCTGTGTCGTGCGAGCAGCGCGTTGGTGAGCCGCGCTCCCACATCGGTGCGCCCGAACTGTGTGTAGTGCTGGGCGAGCCCCGCTGTCTGGGCGTCCAGGTTGGCGAGCGCGATCGACGAGGACGTGCACAACGGCAGGCACCATCCGTCGAGGTCTGCGCGTTCAGTCCGAGGGTTCAAGAATCGCTCCGACCTCCAGTGCGGGCGGGGCAGGGTTGGCCGCGGCCAGGTAGGGGAATGCACGCGACGCGGGGATGACGGCGGCGTCCACTCCGTCGCGGACCGGTCTGCCGTTCCAGCCGCCGACGATCACCGAATACAGGATGTCGATGACGTCGTCGTTCAACCAACGTCCGCCACAGGTTTCGTGGCCCCGACCGGTGAGGGCGCCGCGCTCGACGTCGAGGTATCCGTGTTCGCCGAACGGCTTTGCGACGTCCAGGACCAAGTGGTCGTGGAGAAGTGTCTCGGTGAGTGGGTGGTGTTGACCGTCGGTGAACGGCCAAGCGATGGCGTCATCCAGCTGATCGAACATGGCGAGATTCGCGTCGAGTCGAGCGCGGTAGGCGGCTGCGGACTCCGGTGGGACGTCGAAGGGGTCGTCCAGGTTGTACAGGTCGCGCAGATCCACGGTCGCGTTCACGGTGTCGTTTCCGTTGACCGACAGAAGCACGTTCTTCGCTTCGGGGCGGCCGATGCGTTCGAAACGTGCCGCCGGTGTTCCCCTGCTGAGAGACTCCCCCGTAGCGGCCCATAGCGCCGAGCGGCCGGTGCCGAGGACAGCGTCCGAGTCGAGTTCCAGGACGATGCTCAGTACGTTCTGTCCCGCGACGGCGTCCACGCCGGGAGCGGTGAATGCGAGCCGGCGGGTAGCGCGTGTGCGGATCTCGCTTTTGACGTCCATGAAGAAGGGATCTCGACGCAGCCCGGCGAAGATCGACACTGCGGATTCGCGTACGGCGCCCTTCTCCCCGGTACGGAAAGCGACCGCACGGTCACCTCCGTAGCCGAGCGCGCCGCTCTGGTCACCGGTGTCCGCTTCGATGTCCGTGAAGGTGACGTCGAACGAGACGGCGTCCTCACCGCGGGCCCGGACCACGGCATCGGGGCCGATGTCCGCGGGTGCCAACCGTATGCGGTAGAGGACGGCGTCGGAGAAGGCCGCTCCTGGCTGCGCCCCGGGGAACAGGTTGAGCACCACGGCCAGCCGACCTGGTACATCGGGGACGGGAAAGAAGTACAAGTCGGTCAGGTCGATGACCGGGTCCTGTATCGCACGCAGGCTGGACAGGTGGTCCGACACTGCATGACCTCCCTCGATGGGAATCCGCGCCAGGTAGCCGTCTGTACAGTGCCCCGCGTCTTACACGGTTCCAGTGCCTCGGCGACGTACGCGACGGTGTCCCAGCGCGGCCGGACACATCCGCACATCACCGCGACGGCACCGAGCATGTGGGCCCGGTGACCTTCCTTCGGCAGATCTTGTGCGGCCCACCGACCTTCGGCAGATCTTGTGCGGCCCAGACCACCATGCGGGCCGTTGCCCGGGGGCACCTCTCATGTGCCCGGGAGGAGAGAGCGGCAAGACCACTGGGCGCACAACACGACAATCTGATGGAGATTGGTACTAAGGGAATAATCCCCTTGATGGTGCCGACATGCCAGCCTGACGGAGGGCTGAGGCAGGCGACGCCCCGGTCCGGGTCCTCCGAGCAGGCCCTCGTCTGAAGGAAGTCATCGCCATGTTCGACGCAAGCACCTACGACCCGATCTCGCCGCACGTGACCGCGGAGGAAATCGGCCGGTACACCCAGGAGCCCCGGCGGCAGACCGAGGGGGCGGGCACCCGGGTCGGCAACCGCGCGGAATTCACGCTGGTCGCTCCAGTGATTCAGCCGACCGGTCCGTCCGTCTTCCGTGAACGGGCGAAGAAGGCGCAGATCGAGGCTCCCTACTGGGAGGGCAGGCTCGGCACCGTCCACGACCTGCGTGTTTGCTTGATCAACGACGATCAGCAGCTGCTCTTCGCTGCCACCTACAGCGATGACTTCATGCCTTACGTTCAGGATGTCATTCGCTTCGCGGGTCCATGGATCGACTACATCTTCACTGAAGTCGCGGAGGGCTACCCGGGCGTGAAATCGCCGGACGAGACACTCCAGTACATCGCGAAATACCAGGTCGAGGCCGGCATCTGGTACGGCAGCCCGGACCCGGAGGCGACACCTCGTGACATCACGAAGAGTCTGCGGGTCACCAACGCCTTCAACCAACTGCTCGACACGGTGCAGGAATGAGCGAATCAGCCGGGCGCACAGTCCCGACCCTGGAATTCGACGACATCCAGGGCACGTTGCTGCGCCGACGCCCCGACGACTACCACGGCGTGTACCTGCTGTACCGGATCGATGACGCCGGTGCGGCGAGGCAGTCGCTGCGTGGCATCCTGCCGAAGATAACGAGTTGCGCGGATTGGGAGAGCCCACGACCCTTCACCCTCAACATCGCGTTCACCTACAGCGGCCTTGAGCGGCTGGGAGTTCCGGCGGAGTCTCTCGCCTCGTTCTCGGCAGAGTTTCGCGAGGGCATGGCTGCCCGTAAGAATGTGCTCGGCGACACCGGGGCGAACGACCCGAGCAACTGGGTCCCGCCGCTGGGCAGCCGGGACGTTCACATCGGGGTGCTGATCCTCTCGGAAGAGGCCGGGGCGCTGCAGGAACCGCGCACCGCAGCCGGGCGCCTTGGCGGAGTGAGCCTGGTCTATCAACTCGACGTAGGCGTCCCGCGTTCGGGACGTGAGCACTTCGGTTTTCGCGACGGCATAGGTGGACCGCACATCCGTGGAAGTACGAGTCCTCCACTGCCCGGTCATGACGAGATCTGGCCCGGAGAATTCATCCTCGGCTACCAGGATGAATCAGGAAAACTGCCTGACGCGCCGGTGCCCGACGCGCTCGGCCGTAACGGCGCTTACCTCGCGTTCCGGCAATTCCACTCCGACGTGGCGGCGTTCCGCCGATACCTGCGCGACCACGCCAAGTCACCCGAGGACGAGGAACTGATCGCCGCGAAGATGATCGGCCGCTGGCGCAGCGGTGCGCCGCTTGCCCTGTCACCGGACAGGGACGATCCCGACCTGGCGGTCGACCCGATGCGCAACAACGACTTCCTCTACTACGACGATGATCCGCACGGACAGCGCGTGCCGCACGGCGCCCACATCCGGCGCGTCAACCCCAGGGACAGCCTCAAGGACAGTGTGGTCGCGGTGAACACGCATCGGCTGCTCCGGCGCGGCGCAGCCTACGGATCCGTCCTCCCGGACGGTGTACTGGAGGACGACGGGGCGGAGCGCGGCATCATCTTCATCTTCCTGGGAGCGAGCCTGTTCCGGCAGTTCGAGTTCATCCAGCAGGTCTGGTTGAACGACGGCGACTTCGTCGGCCTCGGCACCGAGAAGGACCCGCTCACCGGCAACCATGACGGCACCGACACCTACACCATTCCCGGTAAGCCGGTCCGCCGCCGACTCACCGGGTTGCCGCGCTTCGTGACCGTCCGGGGCGGCGAGTACTTCTACCTGCCCGGCCTGAGGGCGATCGGCTGGATCGCCTCGCTGCCCTAGTGCGGCAACGGTCTTGCCGTGACTGCCGCCGGCCGGTTGGTCTCCGGGCAGACTCAGCAGGTCGGGAGCTGGCCACGGCTGCGTGTGGCGGACCACCGGTTACTCGTTCGTGTCAGCGACGCAAGTCGACGCGAGCTGAAGCCGGAGCCCAAACTGGTGACCCAGTTCTACGCGTACGCCTATGTCGAAGCGACAGCCAACTAGTCGGCATCGATCAACATTCGGGCCAGGGTGCGGAGTTCTTCGTCCGGATGGTCCTGTCCGGACAGCGGCGAGTCATTGAGCAGGCGGAGCGGGGAGAAGGCGAAGGAGCGAAGAGTGGGGTGGAGCTCCTCTGGGACCTGGCGGGTGGCGGCGAGGGCCTTGAGGGCGCGGAGGCCGACCGGGGTGGGGCCGATCAGCTCGACGAGGACGGGGACGGCGCGGTCCGGGGACCCGGTGATCCAGTGATGGGCCTCGGCGGCCGCCATCCGAGTCCACTCGTACCCTGCCCCCAGGAGAGGCTCGATGAACGGCAGCAGCGGAGCGGCGGCGCTGCCCAGCGGCTGCAGACAGCTCAGGTACCAGTGGGTCTGGCCCCGGGCAGAGAGAAGCCCTTCGAGGGTGCGAAGCGCCGCACCGACGTTACCGGTCAGCTGGTAGTCGGCCACAGCTGCCGCGGCACTCAGCGAGGGGTCGGTGCTCTGCGAGGCGTCGCGCAGCAGGTCGGTGATCTCCCGCGTCCGTATGCCGTTGAGCCCGATTTGGCGGGCGGCGACGATGGCCGCGCGCCGGGTCTTGAGGCAGTCGACCAGTTCGGGCTGGGCTTGGCGGGCAGCGGCACCGAACGGCGCCAGGGCCCCGACCAGGGCGATGCCAGTGTTCCCGGTGGCGCCCGCTGCCAGCTCACGGCGGATCACGGGTATCAGTTGGTCGGCCGCCTCGGGGAAGTGCCGCGCCACCGCTCCGAGCAGCTGGGCGCTGGGGCGGCGCAGCACCAGGTCCAGGGCGCGGGGGTCGCGGGAGCGCACCAGGGCGAGCAGCGCCGGCTCGGCGGTCTCGTCGTCGGCAACTGCGTACTGGTGCAGCACGTCCCGGAGTTCGGCGCCCGGCTCGGGCAGGTGCTCGATCCAGTGGCCCATGGTGCGCAGGCGGCTGACGAGGGCGCGGGCGTCCTTCTGGTGGGGCAAGGCGGCCAGCATCAGGTCCAGGACCTGGGGCTCCTGGTCGCGCCAGGTCCTGGCTATTTCCTGGGCCAGCCAGGAACCGCGCGAGCCGAGGTCTCCGGCCACGATCCAACGGGCGGCCACGGCGAGGCCGGCGTCCGGATCCCGGGTGAGCAGGCGGGTGAGCGGCTCGTCCCGGGTGGTGGTGCCCGACCACGGGAAGTCGTCGTCCCCCGGGTCGGGTTCGGCGCCGTCCTCGGCGATGACTTCCACAAGCTCAGCCGGGTACGGCGGTCCGGACCGTTCGGCGGCCAGCATGGCCGCGGCGAGTCGGACCTCGGGCAGCGGGCTGTCGAGTGGCTCCAGAAGCCGGCCAAACCGGTTCAGGACGACCAGTGCGTCCGCCCGCACCGCTGGGACGGGATCGGTGGCGTAGAGCACGTCGATCTGTTCGATGGCCGAGGCCCGCAGCTCGTACGGGAGCAGCTCGGCCACGGCTGCGACGACCCGGAGCGCAGCCCGGCGCACCACACGCTCAGCGTCCGCGAGGCAGGGCAGTAGCCCCGGGAGCACCCCGCAGAGTTCCGCGCACACCGCGGCGGGTGAACTGCCGGGCCAGTGCGGCGATTCGATGTCCTCCGGGTCGTGGTCGGCGAGGGTGGCGAGCAGTATCAGCAGCTCTTCTCGCCTGCCTGAGGCGTGATGTACGGCGTGGGCGAGGAAGGGGACTGCGGGTGCCGACGCCGGGTAGACCGTGCCCTGGTGGTGGATGTTGCCGTAGAGCTCATAGATCGCCTCCCCGGCAGTCTCCTCGTCGCCTTGATAGAGCGCCTTGATCAGCTCAGGCACGTCCTCGGCGGAGCCGTATGCGTGCGTCAGGGTGTGCCACTGCACGTTGTCCAGTTCGGCCGGATGTTTCACGCTTGCACTCCTCAGCTGATCAAGTGCGCCGACCATACCGATCACCACTGACAACGCTGCGGCGAGAGGGCCCGGTGCGGATCTCCTGCATGCCCCAAGAACTCCGACCGAGCTCGGCCCAGCCGATCAGCTCCTGGGCCGGAGGAGGCCGGGCAGGATTCTCAGGAGTCCGCGCGGATCACCCGACGGAGTCGGCGTACTCCTCGCCCCGGTCGGCCTCCAGTGCCGCCGGCTCCTCCTGGCGGTGCTTGCCGGTGGCCCGGCGGCCGGGCAGGACCGCCAGGACTCTCAGGGTTCCGGCGGCCATGATGAGGCCGCCGCCCACCGAGTCCTTGGCGGTGTCCGTCGCGGCGGGCGGGAGGTGGCCGCCGAGCGGGTCGGTCAGCTTGTCCTTGTAGGACGTGGCGAGGAGCGAGCCGAGGATGGCGATGCCCAGGGAGGCGCCGAGTTCCAGCGTGGTGTCGTTGGCGCCGCCTCCGACGCCCAGCTCCGACTCGGGGAAGGAGCCCATGAAGGTGTCGGTGGCCGGGGACAGGCTCAGACCGATTGCGAAGCCGAGCAGCAGCAAAGGTGTCAGGAAGTCGGTGTAGGTCGAGCCCGACTCGATCCGCGTGAGCAGGAAGACGCCCGCGGTGCCGACCACCATGCCGGTTCCCACCACCGGCTTCACGCCCAGCTTCGGGGCCAGTCGTCCGGTCACCGCGGCGCCGACGAAGACGGCCCCGGCCAGCGGCAGCAGTCGTACGCCGGTGTCCAGCGCGTTGTAGCCGAGGATGAACTGGAGGAACTGGGTGGCGTAGTAGATCGAGCCGAAGGCGCCGAAGAAGAAGAACAACACCGCGAGCATGGAGCCGCTGAAGGGGCGCTCCTTGAACTTGCGTACGTCGAGCATGGGATGGGGGTGGCGCAGCTCCCACGCGACGAAGGCCGGCAGGCCGAGACCGGCGACCTCGGCCGCGGCGATGGGGCCGGTGGCCCCAGCCGAAGTGCGGGCCCGTCGATGGTCGCGTAGACCAGGCTGCCGACGGTGACGATCGAGAGCAGACCGCCGACGTAGTCGATCCCGCCCATCTTCTCCGCCTTCGACGGCGGCACCAGGAGCAGTGCGCCGACGACGCCGACGACCGCGATGGGGACGTTCATCAGGAAGGTCGAGCCCCAGGCGTGGTTCTCCAGCAGCCAGCCGGCCGCCAGCGGACCGGCGGTGGACCGGCGGCGATGGCGAGGCCGGAGGTTGCGCTCCAGGCCGTGATGGCCTTGGCACGGTCCGCCCTCGGGAAGATCGCGACGAGCAGCGACAGGGTGGCCGGCATCACGACGGCGGCGCCGACGCCCATGATCTGGACAGGCCGAGGTCCCGGGTCATGTCGGGCGCGGCCACGATCAGCAGGCTCAGGCACAGCACCAGCAGGGCCCACCAGCGTCGTGGGTACGGCTCCGTCATCTTCTCGGCGGGCGTGTGGGCAAAGAACGGCATCGGAAGTTCCTCAGGGCGAAGCGGCAGCTTCAAGGGGCGGTGGGTCTGCAGGGTCAATGCGGGCACGGCCACGGCACTGCGGGCAGATATTTGCTCAACGATGTGCAAATTAGTTTGTTGCCCATCGATGTGCAAGTATCGAGACGCCCTCCCCGTCGACCGGAGGTCCGACATGATCAGCCCACGCGTCACAGGCGGCGGGCGCCGCCAGACACAGCTCACGCGGGCCCGCATCCTCGAAGCGGCAAGGCAGCAACTCGGCCACGATCCCGACAGCAGCCTCAGTGACATCGCCGAGGCAGCCGGCGTGGCGCGTCGTACCGTCTACGACCACTTCGCCGGCCGGCCGGCGCTGGTCGAGGGGCTCGTCACGGACGCCGCGGAGGCGTTGCGACGGGCACTGGCGGCCGCAACGTTCCACGATCCCGACACCGCAACCACCATGGCCCGCTTCGTCCTGGCCCTGTGGCCCGTCGGCGACCGCTATCGCATGCTGCTGAGACTCGCGCCTCAGGACCTGGGAGCGGAGCGCATGGACGAAGTCCTCGCCCCCGCCCGCGACATGGCGGCGTCGATCATCGAGCAGGGGCAGCGGCAGGGCGTCTTCCGGGCCAGCGTCCCGCCCGGGCCGCTCAGTCGGGCACTCGAAGGGCATCTGCTGGCGCTCCTGGAGTGTGTGAACGCCGGAACCTGGCGCGACGACGGCACGCGCGCCGCGACCGCCGCCCTGATCGCCGTGGGGGCGGACGTCGACCTCGCCGTCGCACAGGTCCGTCGGCTCGGCCGTCCCGAGCCCGTCGGCGCCTAGAAATCCCGTCCGAGTCCAAGTCCAAATCCAAGGTCAAGTCCGACTCCGACTCCGGCAGCTTGTGCGAGCGACTGGAGATCACTTCCCGAGAGGACCCGAAAGGAAAGCCATGCACCAGTCCCAGCATGACGAGGGGCCCGTGGGCGAGCCGCATTACGGCGACGCTGCCTTGCACGTGAGCTCCCCTGCCCCGAGGAGGCGGCGCAGGATCATCGCCGTCGCGTCCCTGGCGGTGGTGCTGGCCGGCGCCGTCGCCGTCGACCGTGTTGCCGCGGCCCGCGCGGAGAGCCGTACGGCGGAGGCGTTCCAGGAGGGCATGGCGACCCCGCAGCGCCCTTCTGTACACGTCAGCGGCTTTCCCGTACTCACCCAGCTGGCCGAGGGCAGCCTGCGGCACGTCGACATCACCGCCCACGACATCCCGGCGAGCGGAACGACCCGGCCGCTGCCGGTGACGGAACTGACCGTCGGCCTCGACGGGTTGAAGACTTCGGGGAGCGCCGGCGAGGCCCGTGCGCGCAGCGTCGAGGCGACCGCCTTCCTGTCGTACGAGGACGTGTCGGGCGGGCTCGGCCTGGAGGTCTCGCAGGGCGACGAGCCGGGCCGGGTGGACGTGCGGGTCGACCTGCCGCTCGTCGGCGAGGTGACCGTGAGTACCGCCGTCTCGGCGGCCGGCGGCAACCGCATCGCCTTCAAGGACGTCCGTGTCACCCAGGGCGAGTTGCTCCCTCCCGTGAAGGCCCTGCTGGAAAGGGCCTTGGAAGAGCCCGTCCCCCTCCAGAACATCCCCGAGGAGCTGCGCCTGCGGTCGGTCACCACGACGAAGAGCGGGATCAGCGCCCGCTTCACCGGCAAGGCGGTCACCTTCCACCCGAGTTCGTCGTCCAAATGATCCCTCGCGGGTGTCAGGTACGTGCTCTCGGCGCGCCGTCGACGTCGGGCAGCGGGCGCCGGGCGACGTCGTGGGCGTCCTCCGAGGGAACGCCCAGCATGCGTAGCAGCATCTCGGCCAGGTTCGAGGCCGCGTCGTCCCCGTCGAGCCAGTCCCAATGCGGCTCACGCGTCGGCGGCAGCCTCCGCGACCGCCGCGGACGCGACGTCGTCGACCACCGCACCCGCCTGTTCCTCCGGCACACCGGCCGCGATGAGCGTGGCGACGGCGACCCGGGTTCCGTCGTCGTCCAGGGCCCCGGTGTTGACCGCCTCCAGCAGCGCGACCGTCATGGCTTCCAGTCCGGCGCTCAGCACAGCGGACGGCAGATGGGTGTGAAAGACGCCGTCCCGCTGCCCTCGCTCCAGGATGACCGTGGCCTCGTCGCGGGCCGGCGCAAGGATCTCGGCCACGCGTTCCATACCCAGGTCCTTGCGCGCCAGCGCCACGAGCATCCGGTAGCGGTCCCCTACAGGCCACACGGAAAGCACGAAGTACGCGAGGGCCCGCTCGGCCGGCTCCGTCGAGTTCGCTCCGTCCGAGACGACGCTCCGAATCGCCTCGGACGCCTCCTCGGCAAGAGCCTCCAGCAATGCCGCGCGTCCGGGAAAGTGCCCGAAGAGGGTGCGCCGCACGACACCGGCGGCGTGCGCGAGTTCCTCCAGGGTGACGTCAGGGTTCCGCCCCAGTTCCTGGCGGGCCGTGGCCAGGATGCGCGCCCGGTTGGACCGTGAATTACGTCGCATCGGCTCGCGGGCCACGGGCTTGGGCACGGAAACAACCTCGGTGGATCAGTATCGGGTGAACGCCGGACCGGGACGAGCCGCCCGCCCAGTCTGCCACGGGTCCTTCAGCGTGATCCGGAACCGGATCTGTTCCGCGCCCCGCCGGTCCGGCGGGGCCCCGTCCGGCGGTCAGTCGTCGCAGACGCCGGTTCCGCTGAGGACGGGGACGGTGGCTTCCGGTGTTCGTCGCCGCCGCCGACAAGCTCGGACTCGCGCACCGGTGCGACCTGTTCGGCCTGTAGGACGCGGACAGCGATCTCGTACGACCGCTCCAGGACCGCCCGTCCAGGTCGACCGCGCGACCCTCACCCTGGGCTACGCCGAAGCCCTGTTCCCACGCCTGGCCGCCGCCCGCCTCGCCTTCAAGCTCGTCCAACCCGGCACTGATTGAGCAAGGTCCCCGGAATCCAGTGGGTTCGACGTCAGCGCGTGCGACAAGATGGGGCTTCCGAGCGGTGGAGGGGGCGTTGGGATGGGTTATGAACTGCAGGCAGTCATCGCCGAAGACGAGGTGCTGCGTGGCGCCTCACGGGACTTGCCTGCCGCTTGGGTGGTCTCTCTCGGCCAGGGTCTCTCGCTGATGCCGATGACGGATCAACTCTTCGATGCCGCAACGGACGGCACTGAGGGCTCTCTGGGGTTCTGGCGGCTTCCGGGAGGATTCGACAAGCGGCTCGCGGACTGGTCGGCCGCCGGAGTGGTGGCCTATGCGGAAGCCGAGTACTTCGGCGGTGTCGGCGAGCAACGCGCTGCCGTCTGGGCTGATGGGGCCGTCGTACTGGGGCCACTCCATGTAGCGGAGGGCCAGCCCTTCGGATCCGCCGGCGGCCCGATCTCGCAGGCCCTCCGGAGGCTGGGGGTGGTGGCAGATGCGGCCACGGACGAGTTCGCAACCGTGGGGCTGGGTCGCCATCGGCACAGCGAGGACTGGATTGTTTAGAGGGCTGGATTGCTTGGGCGGCGGCTTCCGGATTCCTGCAGCGATGGGCAGGATGCTGGATCCGCTGGAACTCCAGCGGTACTTCGCCCGCAGCGCCGCGTGTGCGGCGTGGAACTCTCGCGTCGTCTGCTGCCCACCCCACCTGTTGCCGGCTGCCGGCTGCCGCAATGTCGAGGGCCAGGACAGCCGACTGCCTGGGCACACACGCAAGATTCGCGGCAAGCGGGGCATGCAGCCCGCCCCTCGAGTCGTTCGGCGGCCGCGGGCAGTTCCCGCCAACTGGCGTGGTCCTTCTCATGTGTTGAGCCCGTTTGTCGTCGGCCGCGCGCCGGGCATCGTTGAGGTGCCGGATCGTCCGGCGCGGCGAAAGTGACGAGGTGGCACAGATGGCTGATGTGAACCCGGAACCGATCGCGACCTTCTGCGGCGACTGCAACTGCGGTTGCCCCCAGCTCTTCCTGGACCCAGAAGCACCCGAGGACAGGCGGGTACGCATCACCGACGACTTCGGACAGCAGGTGCAGATGAGCGAGGAGCAGTTCGCCGACCTCGTATCCCAGGCCAAGGCCGGCGCCCTGGACCGGCTCACGGCGGCGTCGGCCTGACGCCGGCACGACTCCCGTGAACGACGACACCCTGACCATCGGCGTCCTCCTCTTCGAGGGTGCCGAGGAACTCGACGTCGCCGGTCCTTGGGAGGTACTGGGGTTCTGGGCCGCCCACATCGCGTCGTCTCCGGTGCGGGTCCTGACCCTCGGGCCCCGGGCGGGTGTGGTCCGGTGCGCCAAGGGGCTCGGCCTCGTCGCGGATCATGACCCGACCACGGCACCGCCGCTCGATCTGCTGGTCCATCCCGGAGGTGACGGCACCCGTTCCCTGGTGAAGGACGAGCCGCACCTTGCCTGGCTGAGCGAACTTCACCAGCGGAGAACGATCCTGGCGAGCGTCTGCACGGGCTCGCTCGTCCTTGCGGCCGCCAGTCTGCTGGCGGGTCGGCCTGCCACCACCCACCGGGACTACCTCGACAAGCTCGCGGAGATCGACAGCTCGGTCGACCTGCGCTCCGGACAGCGGTACGTCGACGACGGCGACATCGTCACCTCCGCCGGCGTGTCGGCCGGGATCGACATGGCGCTGCATCTCGTCGGCCGTTTCGGCGGGGCCGAGGAGAGCGAGCTGACCCGGGCCGGAATCCAGTACGAGCCGCGTGGCGCGTGACGGGGCGTCACCGCTTCGCGGGCTCGGGCTGGGGCTCGGGATCGGGCTCGGGCTCGGGCTCAGGCTCACGGGCGAAGGCGAGTGGCTGGGCGGCGTACGTGATGCGGACGACGCCGTCGGGGTGTCGTTCCGTGGCGCCCCGTACGCCGAAGACGTCACGCAGGAGGTCCGGTGTCAGGACCTCCAGTACGGGTCCCGCCGCCACCACCGCGCCTTCGTGGAGCACGACGAGATGGTCGCAGAGCCGGGCGGCCAGGTCGAGGTCGTGCAGGACCGCCAGGGTGGTGATCCCTGTGGTGCGGATCAGGTCCAGGAGTTCGAACCGGGCGCGGATGTCCAGGTGGTTGGTGAGTTCGTCCAGGACCAGGAGCCGGGGTCGTTGGGCGAGGGCGCGGGCCAGCAGGACGCGCTGGCGTTCGCCGCCGGAGAGGGTGGCGTAGTCGCGGTCCGCGAAGGGGCCGACTCCGCAGCGTTCGACCGCCTCGGCCACGGCGTCGCGGTCCTCGGCGCCGTCCCGGCCCATCAGCCCGTGGTGGGGCGTACGTCCCAGGGCGACGATCTCGGTCACGGTCAGGCCGGTCGTGGTGCCGGCGTCCTGGAGGACGGCGGCCGTCCGGCGGGCGGCGGTGCGCGCGGACAGCTCCCATACGTCGTCGCCGCCCACCCTGACCACGCCGTCGGCCGGGCGCAGCGAGCGGTAGACCGTGCGGAGCAGGGTCGACTTGCCGCTGCCGTTGGGGCCCACGAGCCCGACGATGTCGCCCTTGGCGGCCTCCAGGTGCACATCGCGGAGGATCTGCTTGCGGTCCAGGGTGATGTGGAGCTGGTCCACGGTCAGTTTCATATGTCGTCCAGGCTCTTCATATGCCGTCCAGGCTCTTCATACGGTGTCCGGGCTCTCATACGGTGTCCGGGCTCTTCATACGGTGTCCAGGCCCTTGTTGCGGCGCAGCAGCCACAGGAAGAAGGGGGCGCCGAGCAGGGCGGTGAGGATGCCCAGCGGCAGTTCGTTGGGGCGGTTGACGGTGCGGGAGAGCAGGTCGACGAGGACGAGGTAGATGGCGCCCAGGAGTGCGGTCAGGGGCAGCAGTCTGCGGTGGTCCGCGCCGGTCGTGAGGCGGACCAGGTGGGGGATCATCAGGCCGACGAAGCCGACGCCACCGGCGACGGCGATGACGGTGCCGGTGAGCAGCGCGCTGATCACCAGCAGGACGGCGCGCAGCCGGTTGACGTCCACGCCGAGCGCGGTCGCGGACTCGTCGCCGGCCAGCAGGGCGTTGAGGCGACGGCCGAACAGGGTCAGCACGACGGTACTCGTCAGGACCACCACCGTGACCGTGGGCAGTTGGCTCCACTGGGCGCCGGCAACGCTGCCGAGCATCCAGAACATCACGGTCCGCAGTTCGGTGGGCGTTGCCAGCAGCTGGACGAAGCTCGTGACCGACAGCAGGACATAGCCGACCGCGACCCCCGCCAGCACCAGCCGGGTCGGGGCCAGCCGGCCCTGCCGTTGTCCCAGTGCGAAGACCAGGGCGCCGGCCGCAAGGGCACCGACGAACGCCGCGCCGGACACACCGAGACCGCCCAGCCCGCCGAGCGCGACACCGCCGAGGGTGATGACGAGCACGGCGCCCAGGGAGGCACCGTAGGAGAAGCCCAGGACGACGGGGTCGGCGAGCGGGTTGGAGACCAGGGTCTGGAGCACCGCCCCGGCGACCGCCAGACCCGCGCCGACCAGGGCGGCCAGGGCTACGCGGGGTGCCCTGAAGGTCCACACGATCTGGTCCAGCGCCGGGTCACCGGTGGCTCCCCGGCCGGTGACGTGGCGCAGGAGGATTCCCCACACATCCGCCACCGGAATGTTCACGGCACCGATGCTCACCGCCACCACCATCACGGCGACGAGGACGAGAAGCAGGCCGACGACCGCGAGCGGCAGCCGCAGGCGGCTCGAAACCGGACTCGGGCTCAGAACTTGTCGGGGTGCAGCATCTTGGCGACCTTCTCGACGGCCAGGTCGTTGCTGGGGCCGAGGTACATCGAGTCGGACAGGGCCACGTACTTGTTGTTCTTCGCGGCCGGCCACTGGGGGAACTCCTTCAGTAGTTTCTTGGCGTAGGCCGCCGGGTTGGGGTCGTTGTAGCCGATGACGACGAGCGCGTCGACGTCGGTGGCTGCCACCTTCTCCTTGCTCAGGTCGGCGAAGGAGGTCTTGGATGCCGACGCGAAGGCGTTGCTGCCGCCGGCCTTGGTGAGGATGTCGTTGTAGATGCCCTTGGCGACGACGGAGCTGAAGTCGTTGCCGCCCATGGCCATGTTGGAGAACAGGATCATGACCTTGGGCTGTTTCTCGCCCTTCACCTTCGCGGAGATGTCGGCGATGTTCTTCTCCGACGCGGCGATCAGCTTCTCGGCGCGGTCGCCGACGTTGAAGATCTCTCCCATGTCGCGCAGCAGCGTGTAGCTGTCGGCGATGGTCATCTTGGAGGTGTCCTGGTCGCAGCCCTGCGGCGAGATGTAGGTGCCCGCGCCCACCTGCTTGAGCTGGTCGCGGGTGGCGAAGCCGTTCTTCTCGTCGAAGCCGTACGAAGTCGTGGAGAGCACCAGGTCGGGCCGCAGGCCGATCATTGCCTCGCGCGGGATGTCGTACGCGTCGTTGAGCTTGACGTCGCCGGTCGGCAGGGCCTTGATGGCCTTGGCGCGGCCCGCCACCTCGGACATCCCGTAGCTCTGCTGGTTGGCGACGACGCGGTCGCCGACGCCGAGGGAGACCAGCGTGGAGACCTCGGCCACCGAGGCGCCGTTCATCACGACCACCCGGCTGGGCTCCTTGGTGAACTTCTCGGACGCTCCGCAGTTCTCGAGGGTCACCGGGTAGCCGGACCTCGCGGCGGCCGCGGATGCCTTGCCGCCGGTGGTGGCGCCCTTGTCGGTCGACGAGTCGGCGCAGGCCGTCGTGACCAGACAGAGGGCGCCGGCCAGGGCGACGGCGACCGGCCGTTTCTTCGACATGCTGGCTCCTTGTTGCGGGGTGCTCGTGAGGCGTCGGGTTCTTTTGCAGTAGTCGGGGGGTGGAGCCTCCGAGTTCCCGGACATGCCCAACTACCTTGCGGGAGTGGTGGGATGGATCTGTCTTCCGGCCGGGGCGGGCAGGGTTCCGGTGGTGACGCAGTGGTCCAGGTAGCGGAAGACGAGGTCGCGGTCGACGGGCGGGCAGGTGATGCCGCTGCCGCGCAGACCGTTCACGACGTTGTCGGCGCGGACGCGTCCCAGGCGCAGGTCGGGTCCGGTCGCGTCGTCGGTGTTCGCATCCCAGGAGTCGAAGAAGGCGAGCGTGGTCGCCGCCACGTCGGACTCACCGGACTCACCGGACTCACCGGAGCCACCGGAGCCACCGGACTCACGAGTTTCACCGGAGCCACCGGACTCCCCGGACTCACCGAAGGAGCACAGCAGTTCGGCACGCCACTGGGACAGCGGCATGCGCCGCAGCGGGTATCCGTACTCCTCCAGCCAGTCGTACACATCACCCAGCCTCACCAGCTCGCCGGCGGCGTGGTTGAAGACGGTCGCGCCCGGCGCGGCCTGTCCGAGGCAGAGGTGGACGAGGGCCTGGGCGACATGGTCGACCGGTTTCCAGGTCTCCTCCTCGAACAGGTCGGGGACGATGCCGACGGGAACCCCCGCGCGCAGCACGTTCCAGAGGAAGTCCCGCTCGTTCACGTAACCGGTGGCGTACGGGCCGACGATCCGGCCGAGTCGGTGCACAGTGACCGGCAGGCCTCTCTCCGCGGCCTGTTCCAGCAGGCGCTCGGCCGCCCACTTCGACTGTTGATAGCCGTAGCGCAGTCCGGGGTGAGGCGGGAGGAACGCCTCCGGTACCTCCGGGGCGAGGCCGAGCGGCGGGGCGACGGAGAGGGTCGACACGAAGTGCAGGGGGGTCGAGCGCACGGCCGCCATACGGAGCAGGTCCCGGGTGGACTCGGTGTTGGCGGCGCGGAGGGTGGCGTACTCGCGCATGATGCTGACGGTCGCCGCGTTGTGGAAGATCGCTCCGCAGGTGCGGGCGAGTTCGGCGAAGAGCGCCTCGTCCAGGCCGAGGCGGGCGCGGGCGAGGTCCGCGGGGATCGCCGTGATGCGTGGGCGCACCGCGTCCGGGAGGTGGATCAGGTGGGTTTCCAGGGCCTGGTGGATGCGGGCGGTGGCCTCGGCAGGGCTCGCGGCGCGGACGGTGCAGACGACCTCCGCGCCGGTGCTCGTCAGGAGTTCGGCCAGCAGGTGTACGCCGACGAAGCCGGTGGCGCCGGTGAGCAGGATTCTGTCCGGTGTGCCGCTCACCCGAGGGCCGTCGCCGGGGCGGATGCCCGGATCGAGGACGGTATCGGCGAGCAAGGCCGCCGGAAGGCCAGGAGCGGCCGGGCGAGGCTGCTTCTGCTGCTGCTGCCCCTGCCGCTCCAGCCGCTCCTGCCGCGCCTGCCGCGCCTGCCGCTCCAGGAAGATCGCCAGTTCGGCGGGGGTCGGGTGCTGGAAGAGCCAGGCGACCTTCACGTCACGGTGCAGTTCGACGCCGAGGCGGTTGGCGACCTGGATGGCCTGGAGCGAGTGGGCCCCCAGGTCGAACACGTCGTCCCGCGCGGCGACGGCGGCCACGCCGAGCGCCTGTTGCCAGACGGCCGCGATGGTGCGCTCCAGTGTGCTGTCGGAGGAGGCCGCCCGCACACCGGGGGCGAGGGCCGTCGTGGCGAGCGCGTTCCTGTCGATCTTCCCTGAGCTCGTCCGGGGCAGGTGGTCACGGAACTCGACGGCCGACGGGATCATCGCCGCGGGCAGTGTCTCCCGGAGGTGGTCGCGGATCCCCGCCACGGCAGGGGCGGGCCCGTCCGGGACGACGTACGCGACCAGGCGCCGCGTCCCGTCTCCCCACACCTGCCCTACGACAGCCGCGCCACGGACTCCCGGGTGAGCGAGGAGGGCGCCCTCGACCTCGGCAGGGTGCACACGGTGTCCGCTGATCTTGAACTCGGTGTCCGACCTGCCCAGGTAACGCAGTTGTCCGTCGTCGCCGATCCGTACCCGGTCGCCGGTGCGGTAGGCGCGGGGCGCTCCGGGGAGTTGGTCGAGGGGGGCGAAGCGTGAGGTGTCCGGTGGCCGGTCTCCGCGGTAGCCGAGGGCCAGGTTGTCGCCCAGCAGGTGGAGTTCGCCGTCGACGACCGCGGCTCGGGTGCCGGGCAGCGGCAGCCCGATGGGAACGTCTCCCGGGGCGAGCGAGGGGTCGTGGAGGTCGGCGACGGTGGCGACCACGGTGGCCTCGGTCGGCCCGTAGGTGTTGAGCAGCCGGACCGACGTGCCGACGGCCTTGCGCCAGCGGTCCACCCGTTCGGGGAGGGCCGCCTCGCCGCCGATGACCACGGTGCGCACGTCAGCGGGCAGAGTGACGGCGCCGGTCGAGACGGCGTAGGCGAGTTCGTGCCAGTAGGCCGTGGGCAGGTCGAGGAAGCTGATCCGCAGCCGTGCGCAGGCCTCCAGGAAGCCGGGGACCGACTCGGTCATGTCGTCGCCGCGGACGACGAGCGTGGCGCCCGCGCACAGGGTGAGGAAGATTTCCTCGACGCTGGTGTCGAAGTGCAGAGGGGCGAACTGCAGGACGCGGTCCCGGTGGTGAAGGCCGTAGCGGTGCGTGGCGCCCGCGACGAAGTGCGCGAGGGCATGGTGGCCGATCTCGACGCCCTTGGGGCGCCCCGTGGAGCCCGAGGTGTGGAGGACGTAGGCGAGATCCTCCGGCGTCGCCGTCGGTGCCGTCGGCTGGGCCGCTGCGGGCTCGGGTTCCGGCGGGTCGTGTCGCACAACGGCCCGGTCCCCGTAGTCGTCGGCGTAGGCGCTGGTGGTGATGACCAGGACCGGTCGGGCGTCGTCCAGCAGTTCTGCCCTGCGGGCCTGGGGCGCCGTCGGGTCGAGCGGGCAGTAGGCGGCACCGGAGAGGAGGATGCCGAGCATGGCGGTGATCGCGTCGATGCCACGCGGCAGGACGACGGCCACCAGGTCACCGTGGCCGACCCGGCGGGCAGCCAGTCGGCGGGCGAGCGCACGTGCCGATCCGAGGAGTTGGGCATACGTGATGCTGTTGCCGTCGTGTTCGACGGCGACAGAGCCGCCGCGCCGGGCGGCGTGGTCGGCGATCAGGCCGAGGACCGGGCGGACGGGGCCGGGCAGCGGCCCCCCGTCCAGGACCGGGACGGGTTCGCGCGCACGCAGGTCGCCGAGTGCCCGGTCGGGGGCGGCGACGGCCTCCCTGAGCAGGGAGAGCAGTCCCTCCTGGAGCTCGGTGACGTCCGCCTCGTCGTAGAGGTCGGGGTTGGCGTCCACGGCGATGCGCAGTCCCCCGCCCTCGGAACGGTCGTAGACGTTGACGGACAGGTCGTCGACGGGACCCGCGGAGACGTTGTGCACCGTGCTGCGGTGTCCGGCGAAGCGCAGGTCGTACTCGAAGGGCATGATGTTGACGCCGGGACCGGACAGTCGGCGCTGTCCGCCGACGAGCTTGAGGTCGCGCCGCAGTTGTTCGTAGCGGTAGCGCTGGTGCGGCAGTCCCGCGCGGAGCTCGCTGGAGATCCGGGCCGCGAGGTCGCGCAGGCTGTCCGGCCGGGTGACCGCGACGCGCAGGGGCAGGATGTTGCGCACCATGCAGGGCACGCGCAGCGATACGGAGCCCAGGCGTCCCATCGCCGGCAGGCTGAGGACGATCTCGGGTGCGCCGGTCGCTTGGTGCAGCTGGGCCGCGGTCACGGCCAACAGCACCTCGGACCAGGTGAGTTTCAGGTCCCGGGCAACGGCGCGCAGGGCCTTCGTCTCCGTCGTGTCGAGCTCTGCCACCCGCCGGTGGAACGTGCGCGCGGGCAGGGCCGTACGGCCGGCGGGTGTCGCCACGGGCGGCCGGTCCGCGAACCGGTCCGCCCAGTAGGCGCGGGCCTTGGCGAAGCGGGGCGAATCCCGGTAGGCGCGTTCCTCGTCCCGTACCGAGGCCAGGGTCCCGAAACCGCTGTCCTGCACCGGATCGCCCGCCGTCAGGGCCGTGTAGACCTGGGCGACCCGCCGGGCGACCAGTGACAGGCCGAAGCCGTCGAGGGCGATGTGGTGCACGCGGTGGTACCAGAGGTACTGCTCCGGTGCGGTGCGCAGCAGGGCGTGGCCGAAGACGGGGCCTCGCGCGAGGTCGACGGGGCGGGCCATGTCCTCGGTCATCCAGGCCAGTGCCGCCGCGTGCGGGGCCGGCTCGGTGGTGAGGTCTTCCGTGTGCAGGCGCCAGTCGCCGACCGGGGCCGCTGCCTGCCAGGGGCGGCCCTGGTCGTCGACGACGAAGGCGACGTTCAGGGCCTCCGTCTCGGCGACCACGTGGTGCAGGGCCTCATCGAAGACGGCCGTGTCCACCGGTCCTTCGATGAGCACGTACTCGGCCGTGTTGTACGCGGGACTGTCCGGGTCGAGCTGCTGGCCGGTCCAGATGCCTTCCTGGCCGGCCAGCAACGGATGACGCCGCGCTGTGTCATGTGTGCCGCTGTCATGTGTGCCGCTGTCATACGTCGGCATGGTCCGCTCCCCTCTGCCGTGCGGAGAGCAGTTGCCACCACTGGGCGAACGTGGTGCACTCGGCAAGTTCGACGAAGGTCACCTCCGCGCCGGTCGCCCGCCACCGTTCGAGGAGGGTGACGATCCGCAGGGAGTCCAGTCCGGCGTCCAGGGGGTTCTCTTCGAGGTCGACTTCGTCGGGCTTCTGGTACAGGAACTCCGCCAGGTCCGCGCGGAAGCCCTCGAGCGTGAGGGGAGCAGGCATGTCGTTCTCTCTCAATCCGGCCTGGTGGAAGGTCAGTTGACCTTGCGTGCGGAGTCGCCCCAGAAGCGGTCGCGCAGCTCGCGGCGCAGGATCTTTCCGCTGGGGTTGCGCGGGACGCTGTCGATGAACTCGTAGCGGGCGGGCAGCTTGAAGCCGGCGAGCCGCGGGACGAGGAAGGTGTGCAGGTCCCGGGGGCTTGGCGGCTGTCCGGGGGCGGGGACGACGAAGGCGTGCACGTACTCGCCCCAGCGTTCGTCGGGGGCGCCGACGACGACGGCCTCCGCCACGCCGGGGTGGTGCTCCAGTACGTTCTCGATCTCGGCGGGGTAGACGTTCTCGCCGGCGACGAGGATCGCGTCCTTGATGCGGTCGCGGATGAAGATGTAGCCGCCCTCGTCGATGTATCCGGCGTCCCCGGTGTGGATCCAGCCGTCGACCAGGGTCTCGGCGGTCTTGTCGGGCAGTCCCCAGTACTCGACCATGTGGGCCGGTGTGGCCAGGCAGACCTCCCCGACCGCGCCCGGTGGCAGTTCGCGCCCCTCGCCGTCGATCACCTTGCTGCCCACCCCCGGATACGGCCGCCCGGCCGCCTGCATGAGGGGACCACCGGGGACGTGGGCGGCCGGGGGCAGGCAGACGGCGGTGTTGCCGGTCTCGGTGAGGCCGTAGATCTGGGCGAACTCGCAGTCGAGGACGGCGAGGCTCTCCTCCAGCAGTGCCTCGGAGATGGGGGAACCGCCGTAGACGGTCTTGCGCAGGGTGGTGAAGTCCTTGGCGCCGACGCCGGGTTCGGTCAGCATCATGCGGAGCATGGCCGGGACGACGCAGGCGGTGGTGATGCCGAAGTCACGGATGAGGTCGACGGCCTGGCGGGCGGCGAAGGCCCGCATCGCGACGATCGTCGTCCCGGCGTTGAGGTTCTGCGTGGCCCACCACAGGCCGCCGATGTGGAATCCGGGGATGCCGATCAGCGCGATGTCACCGGCGCGCCAGTCGATCCAGTCCAGCCCCTCGCTCGCCAGCGCGTCACGGATCGCGAAGAAGCTGCGGTGGGCGAGCACGACGCCCTTGGGCAGTCCGGTGGTGCCGCTGGTGTAGAGTTGGGCGACGGGGGTGTCGGGGGTGATGTGCGGTGTCGGGTCGGTGTCGGGGTGGGATGCCTTCCAGACGGCGAAGGGCTCTCCGAGCTCGACGACCGTGTCGGGGGGCGCGGTCGGCATCTTCTCGACGATCGGCCCGAACTCCTCTTCCAGGAACAGCAGTCGGGTCCCGGAGTCCCGCAGGATGTGGCTTACCTCGGGCGCGGTGAGCCGCCAGTTGACGGGGACGAGCACGGTGCCGCTCTTGGCGCAGCCGAAGAGGATCTCGTAGTAGTGCTCGGACTCCTTGCCGAGGTACGCGACCCGGTCGCCCGGCGTGAGTCCGGCGGCCTGGAGGGCGTGGGCGATGCGGTTGCTCTCGTGGTGCAGTTGCTCGTACGTCACCGTGCGGCCCTCGAAGAGGACCGCGGGGGTCGTGGGCTGGTGGTGTGCGTGGAAGCTCGTGGTCTGGACGAGTGTCTGGAGCTGCGGGTGGTGGAGCCTGTCCATGGGCATGGGCGTCTCCGTCCTCTCTTGCCGCTGGGTGGGGTTGCGGAGGGCGCGTCAGGGGACGTTGACGAACGCCAGAACGGCCTCGCCGTCGCACCGGCCCGAGTCGGCGTCCCAGTAGCGGAAGGCGGTCTCGGCGTGGAGGAACGGGCGGCCGTCTGCCGGGGCGCGCCGGGTGACGGACCGGAATTCCATCTCCCCGGAGAACGCACGGGGGTTGACGGGTCGCCGGAAGTTGGAGGTGAAGCGGGCGATCAGGATGTCCGGGAGCTGGTGCTTCCAGAAGTCGTCCAGCGTCCAGGATGCGAACCCTGTCCCCATCCCTTCCTTCACGGATTTGGCGACGAGGTAATACATCATCTGGTTGTAGCAAATGTTCACCTCGACGGAATTCAGGTGCCCGGTGTCGTCGATGTAGCACGACTCGGGAATCGCGAATTCGCAGCGGGCGACGGCTCGTCCGGCGTCGCTCTCGGTCACGACGGCCGAGCGCAGGTATGTGCAGTGGTCCTTGTAGGGCACCAGAACCTGCGCCAACAGGTCCTCGTCCGTGGGGTGCCGGGCCATGGAGGGGGCCGTCATGCCGCCTTGATCCCGTCGTGGAGCTTGCGCTCGTCGTGCACGGTGACGCGGTAGGAGACGGTCGGCTCGGGGGTGGTCGTGTGCCGGGCGCGGTGGATGAGGCTGCGGTTGTCCCAGACCAGCAGGTCGCCCTGTTCGAAACTCTGCAGGTGGATGTTGTCGTGCTCGAAGGTCTCGTCGAGCTGGCCGGTGGCCTCGAACAGGCGCCCCAGCAGCTCCTCGTCGAGCGGCTCGCCGTCCTGGTCCTCGATGCCGACGGTGAAGCCCTCACTGATGTAGAGGACCGTCTCCCCGGTCATGGGGTGGGTGAACGTGGTCGGCTGGAGGACGGCCGGGGTCTTCCGCTCGACCTCTTCGATGATCTCGGAGATCGGCCGGTAGACGTCGTGGGGCCGGATCTTGAAGTACTTGC
Source organism: Streptomyces olivochromogenes (assembly GCF_001514115.1). Taxonomy (GTDB): domain Bacteria; phylum Actinomycetota; class Actinomycetes; order Streptomycetales; family Streptomycetaceae; genus Streptomyces; species Streptomyces olivochromogenes. The sequence continues at coordinate 11,521 of NZ_KQ948490.1, read as the reverse complement.
GCACCGAGTGCCGGCAGTTCGTTCCGCCGATCAACTTCTTGAGTTCCTCGGGCAGCCTGCCGTACGCCCGCCCCATGTCGATGAAATACGTGCCGCGGTTCTTCTCGGGAATGACCTGGGGGTAGATCAGGGTGATTCCGAAGGGGTCCGGCATGAACTGGTAGTCGGCGTGCCAGAACTTGCCGGTCTTCGGTACGCCTATCTGCTTTCCGTTCTCCGGCACGTTGGACGAGACGAATATCTCCGTGACCTCCGGGTGGTGGTACATCGGCTCGTAGTAGGTCTCCGGGCGCCCCAGCCGCTTGCCGAGTTCGAGGAACTCCTGGGGAGAGAGGTCCTGGCCCTTCAGGACGGCGATCTTCTTGGTGTAGACGGTGCTTTTGAGCGCGTCGATGTCGGCGGCCGAGGCGGTGGCGTGGTCGAAGCCCTCGACCGTCGCTCCGATCGCGGTGCCGGGCTGTTCACTGATCCGCATGGGTGTTGCCTTTCGTGGGGTGGGGAGGGGAGAGCGGAGGAGGTCAGGGGGCCGCTCGACGGGCGTCGACGAGTCCGGCGAGGTCGCCGAGGGTGAGGTCGGGCCGGAGTTCGTCGTCGCCGACGGCCACACCGAGGTCGCGCTCGATGCGGATGCTGATCTCGACCATCGTCAGCGAGTCGACGTCCAGTTCGGCGAAGGTCGCTTCGGGGCTGATCCGGTCGGCCGAGGCGTCGTGCAGCCTCGCGAGGATCTCGACCAGCTGGTCGTAGGTGGTGCTCATGACGTCGTCCGTTCTCCTTGGTCGTACAGGAGGGCCCATTGGTCGTACAGATGGGTCGGTTGCTCCTGCGGATGGGCCGGTTGTTCGTACAGATGGGCCGACGCGGGGAGCGTGGGCCAGGTCAGGAGGCAGGAACCCCAGGTGAGTCCGCCTCCGAAGGCGGTGAGGAGAAGCCGGTCGCCGGGCCGGAGCGCCTGGCGGGCAGCCGCGTCGGCCAGGGCGAGCGGGATGGACGCGGCGCCCGTGTTGCCGACGGACTCGACATGGGTCACGCACCGCTCGCGAGGGAGACCGAGGTCGTCGGCCACCGAGTGCAGGATCCGCAGATTGGCCTGGTGGGGTACGAAGTGGTCGACGTCGTCGATCTTCCAGCCGGCCCGGGACAGCGTGGCGCGCGCCGACTCGGCCATGCGCGTCAGGGCGTGCCGGTAGACCTCCTTGCCCCGCATGGCGAAGTGCCGGTCCTGGCGGCTGGGTTCGCCCGGTCGGGAGCGCTGCCGGGAGCCGCCGGCCGCGACCATGATGAGGTCTTCGTGGGCACCGTCGCTGCCGAGGTCGAAGTGGCCGACCGCGCCGGGCTCGTCGGGGTGTCCGGCGCGCAGGACGACGGCTCCAGCACCGTCGCCGAAGATGATCGCGTTGGCCCGGTCGAGGGGATCCACGATCGTGGAGTAGGTGTCCGCCCCGATGAGCAGGACCCGTTCGGCCACGCCGGCCGCGATGAGCCCGGCGGCCGAGGCGAGGCCGTAGACGAACCCGGTGCACACGGCGCCGATGTCGAAGGCGGCCGTCCCCGTCAGACCGAGCCGTGCGGCGACCGCGGGCGCGGTGGCCGGGCAGTTGTGGTCCGGGGTCGTCGTGGCGACGACGACGGCGTCGACCCTCTCCGTCGCGGCGGCGGCGAGTGCCCGGCGGCCGGCTTCGACGGCCAGGTCGGACGTCGACTGTCCGGGGTCGACGACGTGCCGTCGGCGGATCCCGGTCCGGGTGCGGATCCATGCGTCGTCGGTGTCGAGCCTTCGCGCGAGGTGCTCGTTGGTCACCACACGGGACGGCACCCATCCGGCCAGCCCGCACAGGACGGCGGCCGGAGGAGCGTAAGGACCGGCGGCGGTAGGGGACATGGGGATTCTCCTGGCATGACGGAGGACGGACCGGAGGTCCGGACACGGGAATAGGGGCGAAGGGAGTTGTCTAAGGACTGGTGCTGGTGGCCCTGCGAAGGGCGAGCAGTGCGAGCGCGCCGCAGCCGATGCCGCCCGCTATCGCGAACACGGCGGTACGGATGCCGTCGAGGAGCCCTGGCCCGGAGGCGTTCTGCCCGACGCCACCGGCGAGCGCGACCAGTACGGCGAGGCCGACCGCGCCGCCCACCTGCAGGGTGGTCGACGCCAGTCCCGAGGCGACGCCCTGGTCACCGGGGGCCACCCCGGCGGACGCGGCGATCCACATCCCCGTCCAGGCGGCTCCCTGGCCGAGGCCCAGCAGCACGATTCCCGGCAGGAGACTGGGATACGAGCCGTCCGAGGTGAGGGCCAGGCCGAGTGCCGCGGCTCCGGCGGCGCCCAGCGTCATACCGCCGATCAGCATGCGGCGCATACCGAAGGCGGACACGGCCCGTTCGCCGGCCTGCGTACCGACGGCCACCACCACGGCGGGCACGAGGAACGCGAGCCCGGTCGCGACCGCGCGGTACCCGTGGACCGTCTGGAAGTAGAGCGTCAGGAAGTACGGCACCGAACTGAACGTCGCGCTGAACAGGGCGGTCACCCCCATCGCCGCGAGCAGGCCGCGGTGGGCGAACAGCCGTGCCGGTACGAGCGGATCACGGGACCGCCGCTCCACGACGGCGAAGAGCGTCAGCAGGCAGACCGACAGCACCGCGCTCGCCAGGGCCGTGGGCGTGTCCCAGCCCTCCGCGGGGGCCTGCACCAGCAGGAACACCAGAAGCGTGATCCCGCCCGTCGCGGTCAGCGCTCCCGCCACGTCGAAGTGCCGTGAGCGGTCCCACGGGCCGTCCGCGGGGAAGAGCAACCGCCCCGCCACCGCGAGGGCTCCCGCCACGGGCACGTTGACGAAGAACACCGACGGCCAGCCGAACGCCTCGACCAGGACCCCGCCGAGCAGGGATCCGAAGCAGAGCCCGCCGGCTCCCGCGGCACCCCACACCGCCAGGGCCCGGTTCCGGTCGGGCCCTTCGTCGTACAGGGTGGTGATCAGGGACAGCGTCGCCGGGAACAGCAGGGAGCCGCCGATGCCTTGGACCGCTCTGACGGCGACCAGGACGCCGGGCGTCTGCGCCAGGCCGCCCACGAGGGACGACCCGGCGTACAGCAGCGCCGCGACGACGAACATCCGACGCCGGCCGAGCAGGTCGGCGGCCCGGCCGCCCAGCAGCAGGAAGCCTCCGGTGGCCACGACGTAGGCGCTCACCACCCACTGCAGGTCGTGGTCGGAGAATCCCAGCCCGGCGCCGATGTCGGGCAGGGCGACGTACACGATGTTGTAGTCGAGCGAGATGACGAGCTGACCCGACGCCAGAACAAGCAGAGGAAGTCCGATCGACTTTCGGAGCGGACCCTTGGCCGACTCTGTCGTGGACATCATCGATCACCCCCCTCGGGATCACAGTATTCGGAATTCCTACGGAATGAATTTCCGGCAGACCGACGGTTTTTCGTCACCGTAGCAGCCCGATTCAGACTTGGGAATGGGCGACTTCTCGACACTCATTGCGCATTCAATGAATATCGGGGCAGCATTGGGAACCGGCAGTCGGAAACTGCCGGATCGGAGAGAACAGGGAATTCTCGAAACGAATTCTTTACCCCCTCGTCACTCCTCCCCCATGAGCCGACGGATCTCGGTGATGAGGGCGATCAGCGCCCGGCGCTCCGGAACCGTGGTTTCCGGATGCCAGAGGTCGATGAGCAGGCAGGTCCGTGGGCGGGTGCCCGCGTTGCGTGCCTCGTGCTCGAAGGAGTAGTCGAAGAGCAGGCATTTGCCCTCTTCCCAGGAACGCGTCTCCCCGGCGACCGTGATGCTGCACCCGTCGGGGATGTCCACCGCGAGATGCAGGTTGATGCTGAAGTTCCAAAGGTCGCAATGGGGTTCGATGACGGCGCCCGGCAACAGGGTGGAGAAATGACACTCCAGGAGAGGGCATATTCTGCCCGTGTCGACGGCGACGTCTTTCAGTACCTGATACGCGGTGGGAGCCGTGGTGGCCGACTCCTCGTCGAGACTTCCTTTACGGAAGAGATAGAGGGCCTGCCAGTCCTCCTGGCGTTTCAGATAGTGCTCGTAGTCCGAGAAAACCTCCCGCCGTCCCGCCCATGCGGCCTTCAGCTCCTTCTTGATCGTCTGATGACTGGCCTCCAGTTCATGGACGACGGGGGCCAGTTCCGGGTAGGCGTACGGGTCGTGCCAGGGAGTGGGAGAGAGCCCCGGCATGATCCACTTGGCTGCCTTCTGCAGCGGATGCCGTTCGCTTCCGCCCGGCTCCAGCATCTGCTCGACCCGAGTGATCGATTCCGTACCGAACTCGGCTCTGACTGCGGCGAAGGCGTTCTCTATCTCGGGTGTCATGCGGTTCTCCGGAGTTCGAGGGCCCGGTCACACGGAAGCGGTCGACGTCCGGAGCGCCGTTCCCCGGTGCTCGAACTCCACGATCGCTGCAGCAGACGTCTGCGTTCCACGTGTGCCGAACCACCTTCGCCCGAAGTTCCGCGCTTCGACCTGCCGACCTCGCACGGTGGTCAGCGGGTGTTGAGCTGCGCTGTCGAACTAGTAGTCGGTCGCGAGTGGGCTCGAGTTCCCGCGTTCTCCGGGCCAATTTCCCTCGCGTTGGCGGCACTTGACGACGCTTGGCGACACTGGATGACATGTGAGGACACGCCACCGCGGTCTCGGTCGGCTACCGGCGTGGTCGCGCACCGACGTGCCCGATCCCCGGATGACCTGACGGACAGGTAGTCGCGCCGACGGACCGCGGAGTTCCCGCGTTCGCGCCGTGTTGTGATCACCCGCGGCTGCGAAAGCGCCCGCGGACCTGCGCCGCGCCGCGGCCTCCGCGGTGCGCCGGCCGCCGTGGCCCCGAGACCGCCGAATCCACCAGCAGGTGGAGCGGCCCACTCAGCACCAGCCCCGCGGCACGGCCCACCAGGGCTCCGGGGGCACCCGCCACGCCGAAACCCAGCCAGGCGTAACCGCCCGCCGACACGGGCAGGGTGGCAGTACCCAGGGGCCAGGCCCTGCCGATCCCCGTCCAGCGGTGTTCGGCCCGGGCGGCCTCCTGTTCCCACGGCCGACCCCGCGGTGCCCCTTCCCTCGGCTCTCGCGCGTCAGCTCGGCGAGTGCCGGGAACCAGCAGGGAGCGCGCCCCGACCTCTGACGTATGGAGCCGAGAAGCCTGATGCGTGCGATGCGGCCGACGCGCAACACGCCGTTCGCCAACCTCTTACGGGCCGTCGCGCCGCCGTTGGGCGCCTCCTGCGGCGCGCTGGCCCTTCTGGTGGCGTACACGGCGACCGGCGCGGCAGGCGATCCGCCGCCCAGGATCACGGTCGTCGACGCGCGCATCATCGCGGCACCCGCGGGCTCGGACTCCACCGCCGCGTACTTCGAGATCCGCAACACCGGCCGGTCGAAGGACACGCTGCTGTACGCGGACTCACCCGAACTGGGCGTCAGCATCCTGCGCCGTACCGTGCGCCGCACCGGGACAGGGCGTACGGATCCCGTGTGGGCCGTCGACGTTCCGGCGGGCGGCACCGTACGTATGGCGCCGGGAGGAATCGGGGTCGTGATCCTGGATCCCCCCGCGCTGAAAGCCGGGCAGAAGGTGCCCTACCTCTTGTGGTTCCGTCAGAGCGGGAAGGTCGCCGTCCGGGCGAGCGTGACCGAAGGCGTGAGGTGAACCTCGGCGGTCAGGGCCGGCCGGATGCCGGGAAGGGTGCTGGTGTCCCCCACTCGCGGTGGACACCGGCACCCTCTTCGTCACGCGGCGACGGCGGCGGGAACGCGCGGCTCCTCGGCCTCGCCGAGCAGTTCGACGAGCGTCGCCCGGGCTCGTGCCACCCGCGAGCGGATCGTCCCGATGGGACAACCGCTGGCCTCGGCGGCCTCCTCGTAAGGAAGCCCCGTCAGCTGGGTGAGGACGAACGCCTCACGGCGCTCGGGGGGCAGCGAGTCCAGCAGGTCGAGCAGCGCCACACCGTCGTCGAAACCGGGCAGACCGCTGGGCTGGGCCCGCTCGGCCCACATCGTCCAGTCGTCCGTGTCGGCCATCCGGGGCCGCGTGGCGGCGTATCGCCAGCTGTCGACCACCGTGCGACGCGCGATGGACAGCAGCCACGTACGCGCCGACGAGCGCCCCTCGAACCGGTGCAGGCTGCCGAGCGCCCGCAGGAACGTGTCCTGCGTCAGATCATCGGCGAGCTGACGGTCGGAGGAGAGGTACGTGATGTAGCGGACGACGTCGGGATGCAGGGCCCGCACGAATCGGTCGACGGCGTCGGGGTCACCGGAGCGGGCGGCGAGGGCCCAGGCGGTGGCCGGATCGTCGGGCGATTCGTGCGGGCCGGGCTGATCCGCCGCCTTGTGCCCCGCGTCGCGCTCCGGGCGCGAAGCGGGGCAGACAGGAGTGATCACCTGATGTCCTTCTCGGTTGTCCGGGATTCCGGCACGACGGCACGACAGCGCGACGGCACGCGCGAGCGCGCGCCGGTACGCCGAGCGTGAGTTCACCGCTGCGGAAACGTCCCGGGACGGGGGTGGGATGGGGCCGTACGACGTGAACGGCCCGTGCCCGAAGCCCTGGCGCCGACGACGCGGCGCCCATGGGGACGGCTTCGGGAAACCAGCTGTCTCAGGCGACAGCGATCCCGGCCGGAGGCCCCCGAGAAATGATCGTGTGCGCGAGCGGCAGCCGCGGCACCCGCTCCGAACGTTCGCGCGTCGGCCGCAGGCGCGGTCGGCGCGGCGGGGCGGGCAGAGCGAGCGACAGCCGCAGCGGAGCCGCGAGCCATCCCGCGACGGCCCGCAGCACACGGAACGCGGCCCTCTCGCCGTAGGCCAGCCACAGCCCGCTCAGCACAGCGGCCAGGGCGTGGGCGGCGAGCATGCCGAACGACGACGTGCCGCCCACGCCGTGAGCCAGCTGGCCGAGGTGCTCGGCGTGCTCTGAACTCCCTGTGGACACGGGCCCCATGGAGCCCATGTCCATCGCGTCCATGGACGTGGAGCCCATGGACATCCCACTCATGGCGTGCGCGACGGAGCCCGTGCCGGCGCCCGATGCCGCCGACTGCGCCAGCGAGAAGGCCGAGTGGAGCGCCCCCTGCGCGACGACCGCGGCGGGCACCACCAGCGCGAGCCCGCGCTCACGGCCCGCCAGACACCAGCCGACGCCGGTCGTGGCGGCGAACCCGGCGGCCATCGTCCACCAGGGCACGGTGGAGCCCGACATCAGTACGTGACCGAGGGCGGCGAGCAGCACGCAGACGGCCGCGAACACCGCGGCCCGCACCGTGCGCGCACCCCACCCAGCAGTCATGACGGCCTCATCCTCGCATCCGGGCTTCGCTCGTCACGGGTGGGTACGCACAGCACCCGGACCCGCCACTCACCCTGAAGAGAGTGATACAGGACACAGCGCCCCACCGGAACTCGGCGGGCGGTCGGGCCGACCTCTAAGGGTGAGGAGTCATGTGCCGTCCTGGCCCGGACGGACCACCACAGCCAGGGTCTTCACAGCCCCGCCGCGTGCGAAATGCAAGGTGAACGAGACGAGATCACCGTCCTGCCAGCCCGCTTTGGCCGGGACCGTCACATCAAGCCCGTAGGGGGACATGGCGAGGCTGCCACCCGCCGGGACGGCGACCGACGCCACCGTCTGCGCGGAGGCCGACCGGGCGCTGGTCATGCGATGGCGGCTGAAGGTGCCGGCTCCGTCGACCGCGCGGGACGTCACCTTCAGCAACCGGTCCGCCGAGCCGCCGCTGTTGGTGATCCGGAAGAAGGCCGCCGTGTCCGGGGCGTCGCCGTAGGGCAGGTACACCCGGCCTCCGGTGACCGCGATGCGCGCCGGGCTGCCCGCGTTGCCGTACGCGGTCCACGTGCTCAGACCGCCGAGCGCCAGGCCGCACACGGCGACGGGCGCGAGCGCGGCGAGCAGGGTGTCGGTGAGCCGACGGTGTGTCGGACGCCAAAGCTGTTGTCCGGTCATCGGGTACGCCTCCGGGCGGGTGAGGGCTGCCGGCCGCGCAACCGCAGGCTGTTGCCGACCACCAGCACCGAGCTGGCGGACATGGCCGCGGCCGCGAGCATGGGGTTGAGCAGGCCGACCAGGGCGAGCGGCACGGTCACGACGTTGTAGCCGAAGGCCCAGACGAGGTTGACGCGGATGGTGCCCAGGGTGCGCCGGGCCAGCAGGACTGCGTCCGCGAGGGCCTCGATGTCGCCGCGTACGAGGGTCACGTCGGCGGCCCCGATGGCCACGTCGGTGCCGGTGCCCATGGCGATCCCGAGGTCGGCGCCGGCCAGCGCGGCGGCGTCGTTCACGCCGTCGCCGATCACCGCGACCCGGTAGCCCTGCTCCTGCAACTCCCGTACGAGCTCGGCCTTGTCCTCGGGCGTGCAGCGGGCGTGCACCTCGTCGATGCCCAGGTCCGCGGCAACGGCCAGGGCGGGCGCCTCGCGGTCGCCGGTGGCGAGCACGGGCCGCACGCCGAGCCGCCGCAGCCGGTCGACGGCCCGGTAGCTTCCGGGGCGTACGACGTCCCCGACCTCGATCAGCGCCTCGGCCACCCCGTCCACACGGACCAGTACAGGCGTGTGCGCGGCGGCCTCCGCCACCGGCAGGGCAGCCGCGAGCGCGACGGGCAACTCGCCGTCCGGAGTGAGGACTTCGACCAGCCGTCCCTCGACCCGGCCGCGCACTCCCCGCCCCGGCAGGGCACTGAACCCGCTCACGTCCGGCAACCGCTGCTCGCGCAACTCCCGCCGGGCGTAGGCGGCGACGGCCCGGCCGAGCGGGTGTTCCGAGCCCTGCTCGACTCCCCCCGCCAGCCGCAGTACCGCGTCGCGGCCGAGCCCGTCCGGTACGGCGGTGACCCGGGCGACGCTCATGTGGCCGGTGGTGAGCGTGCCGGTCTTGTCGAGGACGACGGCGTCGAGGTGCTGAAGCCCCTCCAGCGCCTGCGGGCCGGTGACGAGGACACCCAACTGGGCACCGCGGCCGGTCGCGGCCATCAGCGCGGTCGGCGTCGCGAGGCCCAGCGCGCACGGGCACGCCACGACCAGGACGGCCACGCACGCGGTGATCGCCGCCTGTGGATCGGCCCCGGCGCCCAGCCAGAACCCGAGCGCGGTGACGGCCAGCGCCAGCACCACGGGCACGAAGACACCGGCCACCGAGTCGGCCAGCCGTTGGGCGCGCGCCTTGCCCGCCTGCGCCTCGGTGACCAGACGGGTGATGCGGGCGAGCTGAGTGTCGGCACCGACGGCCGTGGCCCGTACGAGCAGCAGCCCACCGGCGTTGACGGCCCCGCCGACCACGGCCGAGCCCGGCCCGACCTCGGCCGGCTCGCTCTCGCCGGTGACCAGGGAGAGGTCCACGGCCGAACTGCCCTCCACCACCTGTCCGTCGGTGGCGACCCGCTCGCCCGGCCGTACGACGAAGACCTGACCCTCCTCCAACTCCTCGATGGGAACGAGCCGTTCGCAATCGCCGTCCCGTACCGAGACCTCCTTGGCGGCGAGTTCGGCCAGTGATCGCAGCGCAGCCCCGGTACCGCGTCGGGCCCGCGCCTCCAGGAACCGTCCTGCCAGTACGAACAGCGGTACGCCGACGGCGGCTTCGAGATAGATGTGCGCGACGCCGTCCGAGGCGGCGGGAACGAGGCTGAACGGCATCCGCATCCCGGGATCACCGGCGCCCCCGAGGAAGAGCGCGTACGCCGACCATGCGAAGGACGCCACCACGCCCAGCGACACCAGCGTGTCCATGGTCGCCGCCGAGTGCCGCAGCCCTCGTACCGCCCGCACGTGGAAGGGCCAGGCGCCCCATACCGCGACCGGCGCGGCCAGCATGAAACACAGCCACTGCCAGTGGCGGAACTGCAGCGCGGGCACCATCGAGAGCACGAGCACCGGCATCGCGAGCATCGCGGTGACCAGCAGCCGGTCGCGCTCCTGCCGCGCTTCCTCGGTCTCCCGCCCGCCCTCACGCGGCTGCTGCTTCTTGGGCGGCTCGGGGAGCGCTGCCGTGTAGCCGGCCTTCTCGACCGTCGCCACGAGTTGTCCGACGTCGACCTCCGCCGGATGGCTCACGCGAGCCCGCCCGGTGGCCAGGTTCACGGTCGCCGTCACTCCGTCGAGCTTGCCGAGCTTCTTCTCGACACGGTTCACGCACGCGGCGCAGGTCATGCCGCCGACGGTCAGATCGGTCGTCACCAGGGTGCTCACCGGTTCGGCTCTCATCAGCCGTGTCCCCCCTGCATGGTGCCCATGTCGTCCACGCCTCCGTCTCCGCCTCCGCCACCGTTGCCGCCGTCACGGCTCGTGCCGCTGCCGTGCATGCCGGGTGCGACAGGACCGGCGCCGGTACCCACGGCGTAGGACACCGTGAAGATCAGGGCCAGCAGCAGGAGGAAGCCGCAGAGCGCGGGCGGGGGCGCCGCTTTCCGCAGGGCCGTACCCGCGCCGGTCAGGGAGGATTGCCGGGACTCGTCCATCAACCGTGTCTCCAGGTCACGTCGGACGGCGTCGGTCGGATCGCGCCGTACCGGTTCAGTAGTCGGATCGGCCACGGGCCGGGTTCCGGAGGAGATGTGTGGCGCGCGTCACCCGAGGACCGACGGCGACCGCGGTGCGGTGGTCACCGCGATGGTGCGTTCGACGACGTGGTCACGTCGCTGGTGCTGCACTACCTGGAGGACTGGGGTCGACACTGTCCGAGTTGCGGCGCGTGCTCAGGCCCGGCGGCCGCCTGATCGCGTCGGCGGAACACCCTTTCGTGACCTACCCGTTTCAGGAGTTCTCTCGGTGTCCTTCTTCTGTAGTGGGACGTTGTGCAGGGGGAGGATGAGCGTCGTCGTGCATCGGTTCTCCAGGGGTGCGGTGGTGTGGCTCTTCGTTGCGATGCGAGGAGCGAGGTATACGTGCGTATCCGGTAGAGGCGCCGTCCGGGGAGCGGTACTGGACCGTGCTGGACGATGAGTTGGAGGTGGTGGTCGGAGCCGACCGGTTCCTGAGAAGCGCGCGGTTCGGGTTGGATGGTGGCTGGCGGAGAGGTGCCCCGATGGGTCCTGGGAGTGATCTACGAGCTGGCTGAGTCACGGGACCTGCCCATCGAAGTGCCGGGCGAGGACGCCACGTTGAGGTACCGGCTCCGGGCGATGCACCGACTTCACGACCCTGAGAATGCAGTTGACCGGGCCTCGGACGAGGAAGTCGTGGCGCTGTTCCGGGCATGCTCTTCGGCTCGTGACAGGCTGATCATTCTGTTGCCGGCCAGGGCGGCGCTACGCCGAAGCGAGGCAGCGGGCCCACGCCGCAGTGACCTGCACCTCTTGGCCGATAACAGGAGCCTGGGCTGTTCAGTCGCGGCGGCTCACCTGCACGTGATCCGTCGGCAGAACTGCACCCGAGCGTCGGCGAACGTCAGGCATGTGCGGCCGCAGCAGACAGCGAACTACCTTCTGGTGATTCTGTTTCGCTCGCCGGTCGGCTCGCCCCTGCGCCCGGGCGCCGTGAATGAG
>NZ_KQ948489.1 GCF_001514115.1 Streptomyces olivochromogenes | reverse complement strand
GGCGAAGTGGTCCGGGTCCGGCATGGCGCGGACGACTTCGCGTACTCGTTTGCCCAACGCCTCGCTCTCGGCCTCAAGTTCCGCGAAGAATCCCTCGTCCGCGTGGTTTGAAGCCTCCAGGTACGTGCGCAGGCGCAGGATCGGGTCCTTCGCCTCCCACGACTCGCGCTCCTCGTCGGCCCGGTACTTGGTCGGGTCGTCGGAGGTGGTGTGCGCGCCCATGCGGTAGGTGTACGCCTCCACGAGGGTGGGGCCCTCGCCGCGGCGGGCCCGCTCCAGCGCCCACTTGGTGACCGCGAGGCAGGCCAGGACGTCGTTGCCGTCGACCCGGACGCCCGGGAAGCCGTAGCCCTGCGCGCGCTGGTAGAGCGGGACGCGGGTCTGCTTCTCGGTCGGCTCGGAGATCGCCCACTGGTTGTTCTGGCAGAAGAACACGACCGGGGCGTTGTAGACCGCGGAGAAGGTGAACGATTCAGCGACGTCGCCCTGGCTGGAGGCGCCGTCCCCGAAGTACGCGATCACGGCCGAGTCCGCGCCGTCCTTGGCGATGCCCATGGCGTAGCCGGTGGCGTGCAGCGTCTGCGAGCCGATGACGATCGTGTACAGGTGGAAGTTGTTGCTGTTCGGGTCCCAGCCGCCGTTGTTCACACCCCGGAACATGCCGAGCAGGTTGGTCGGGTCGACCCCGCGGCACCAGGCGACGCCGTGCTCACGGTAGGTCGGGAAGACGTAGTCGTCCTCGCGGGTGGCCCGCCCGGAGCCGATCTGGGCGGCCTCCTGGCCGAGCAGCGAGGCCCACAGGCCCAGCTCGCCCTGGCGTTGCAGGGAGGTGGCCTCGGCGTCGAAGCGGCGGGTCAGCACCATGTCCCGGTACAGACCGCGCAGGTCTTCGGGGGTGATGTCGGCGACGTACGGGTCGTACGTGGCGTCCTTGACCCGCTTGCCCTCCGGCGTCAGCAGCTGGACGAGCTCGGGACCGGGGCCCGATGCGCCAGGTGCGCCGGGTACGCCCGGTGACTTCTTGCCGGCCGCGCTGGTGCGCTTGGTCGCGGCGCTCTTCGTACCGGTCGTACTGGCGCCGCTTTTCGCAGCGGTCGTACCGGCGCTGCGTCGCGGCTTGCGCGCGGCAGTGCTCTCCACGGTCACGTGTGCTCCTCCGTCGGTCCGGCCCCCGGGGTTGCCGGGTGGCCAGTGCGGCTCGCCTGTTCCAAGTACCCGTGCACGGGGTGGGTGCACTCGGCCGGGAACAGGCGTGACAGGTGCCCCGGCGAGCGCCCTGCAACGGCCACGTTACCCAGTGCTCCACAATTCTGTGAAACCCCTCCTGACCTGCGTTTTTGCTTGGACTTCCCACTATTTATTAGTCGGATTTCCAAGTAATGCACGCAGGTCGGGAACAGTCGCTGGTCACAGCACTGGTCACAGCCTCGCAGGGGGCCGGAACACGGGCACGTTATCCCGGTCACCCCGGGCACGGGAAGAGTTCACCCCGGGCAGAGCCAAGGGTGGCGTGTGACACTGACTTTGTGCCCGAAAGCCGAAAAATTACCGTATTTCTCCTCGACGATCACGAAGTGGTACGCCGTGGTGTCCATGAGTTGCTTTCGGGTGAGGACGACATCGAGGTCGTCGGCGAGGCCGGCACGGCGGCCGACGCGCTGGCGCGGATCCCGGCCGCGGCCCCGGACGTCGCGGTCCTGGACGTACGGCTCCCGGACGGCAGCGGAGTGGAGGTCTGCCGCGAGATCCGGTCGCAGAATCAGGACATCAAGTGCCTGATGCTGACATCCTTCGCCGACGACGAGGCGCTTTTCGACGCGATCATGGCGGGCGCGTCGGGCTATGTGCTGAAAGCGATCCGCGGCGCCGAACTGCTCTCGGCCGTACGCGATGTCGCGGCCGGCAGGTCGCTGCTCGACCCCGTGGCCACCGCCCAGGTCCTGAAGCGGCTGCGACACGGCGGCGGCGGTGCCAGGAACGGCGACAAGCTCGGGCACCTCACCGAGCAGGAGCGCAAGGTCCTCGACCTGATCGGCGAGGGGCTCACCAACCGTGTGATCGGCGAGCGTCTGCATCTCGCCGAAAAGACGATCAAGAATTACGTGTCGAGCCTGCTGTCCAAACTGGGTATGGAACGGCGCTCCCAGGCCGCCGCCTATGTGGCGCGCATCCAGGCGGAGAAGCAGCACCACTGAGTGCGGCACCGAAGAACACGGGCCGCTGAGTGCGGCGCCGCCGATACCGCCCTACTTGCAATTCGGGACCTTTGGCCCCTCTTCAAGGGGCGGGTGCCTCTTTTTCGGGGCCTTCAGGGTGTCGGAAATTGGAGGCATGCCCATCGACGAAGAGCTCGCCGTGGAACTCCTCGGCCGAACCGACCACGGCCGGTTGGCGGCCAGCCTGCGTGCCATGCCCTTCCTCGCCCTCGCCCGCCACATCGTGGTGGACGGCCGCGTCCTGCTGCGCCTGCACCGGGGCTGCGGCTACCACCGGGCCTGCCTCGGGAGCGTCGTCGCCTACGGCACCGACAACCTGGCTTCGGCAGGGCCCGGCGAGAGCGTGTGGTCCGTACAGATCGTGGGCCGGTGCGAGGCCGTGGAGCCGACCGAGTCCCAGCGCGAGCTGTTCGGACCCGCGCCGCGGTTCATGGACGGCGAGCCCTTCGACCCGGTCCATCTGAGCATCGAGCCCCAGTTCTCCACCGTCCATTCCGCGGACGATGCCATGGAACGCCAGTTCCGGCGCACCCTGTGACTGTCCCGTGATCGAAGACGACTGTCTGTGACAAACGCGAGGTCAGAGGCCCGGCTCGTGCCCTAGCATCTGGCGCGTGCCGCGCCTATCCGCACCACCCCCGGTGTCTCACGCGCCCCCTCTGGGCGCCCTCCTCCGCCAGTACGCCGCCGGGTCCGCGCTGACCTGCGACCCCGTCGATCAGGGGCTGCTCAACCGCAGCTACCGGCTGCGCACCACCCGCGGCCGCTACTTCCTCAAGCACCATTTCGACCCCGAGACCGCCGACCCGGTCGCGATCGCCCGCCAGCACCGGGCGACCCTGCGTCTCGCGGACCTCGGCGTCCCCGTCGCCCCGCCGCTGACCGGCACCGACGGGCGCACCGTCGCCGTCATCGGGGGCCACGCGTACGCGCTGCACCCCTGGATCGACGGCCGGCACCGGCACGGCGGCCAGCTCACCACGCAGCAGTGCGCACGGCTGGGGGCGCTCCTGGGTGTCGTCCACGCGAGCCTGGAGCGGGTGATGCCGACGCAGGGCCGCACCCCGGCGAGACCGGCCGACGTCACCGGGGCGACGGAAGGCCCGGCGGGAAGGGGAGGCTCGGCGGGGGCCGGCGCGGGAGGCTCAGCGGCGGCGGAAGGGGTGGATCCGGCCCGGGGAGCCGACCCCGCCGACACCTTCGCACTCATCGACCGCCTGCTCGCCCGGGTACGCCGCCACCGCCCGTACGACGCCTTCGACGAGCTGGCCCGGCACCGGCTCCTGGAGCGGCGCGCCCTGCTGGAACGGCATGCCGACCGACGGCCCCCGCAGGGCGGCTCGGTGGGCTGGGTGCACGGCGACTTCCACCCCTTCAACCTGCTCTACCGCGACGGCGAACCGGCCGCGATCGTCGACTGGGACCGGCTGGGCGTCCATCCCCGCGCCGAGGAGGCCGTACGCGCCGCGGTGATCTTCTTCGTACGTCCCGTCGGCGCGCTGGACCTGGCGAAGGTACGGGCCTACGCGCGCGCGTACCGGCGTACCGCGGGCGCCGGCCCCGCCGAGCTGGCGGCCGCCGTGCACCGGGTGTGGTGGGAGCGCCTCAACGACTTCTGGATGCTGCGCTGGCACTACGAGCGCGGCGACACCCGCGCCGATCCGCAGTTCCCGGCGGCCTCGGCGCTGGCGGTGTGGTGGACGCGGGAGTACGACACGGTGTGCGAGGCGTTCGCGGGCTGATCGCCGACACCGGTCGGGGGAGACACAGCGGCCGGGGCGCGAACACCGCGACCGGGGGGAGGGAAACACCACGCGCGCGTGGCGCCCGTTTCGGGCTTCACGCGCGCGTGGGGGGCGTTTCCGTCGGTGTCCCTCAAGGGTTCTGCGAGCTGCCCTGGCTGTCGCCGCCGCCGTCGGTGCCGTCCGTCGGATCGGCCGGCGTCGTCGGATCCTGGCTCTCGGTCGCCGGGTCCGAAGGCGTCGTGTCCGTCGGCGTCGTGGCCGTGGCCGGGTCCGACGGCTGGTCCGAGGGCTGGCTGCTGTAGCTCGGGGACGGCGTGTACGAAGGCGTGTAGTTCGAACCGCCGCCCGAGCTGGTGTTGTCGTCCGTGGAGTCGTCCGTCGGAGTGTCCGTGGCGCTGTCGCTGGGACTCGCGCTGGGCTGGTCGTCCTTGGCCGACGGCGTGGTGGTCGGCGACTGGGTCGTACCGCTCCCGCCACCACCGGTGCCACTGGTGTTGTGCAGCGCGAGCGCGACGCCCGCCGCGATCGCGATCACCGCGAGGACCGCGAGGATCCACAGCTTGCCGCGGCCGCTGCCGTGGTTGCCGTGCCCCTCGAAGCCGCCGTCGTCCCCGCCGCTGCCGTACGGCGGGATGATCGGCGCCGGGATCTGTGTGGTGCCGGACTCACCGGGGTGCGGCAGCGCGGTCGTACCCGCGAAGCCGGACGCCGGAGTGTGGAACCCCTCGTGCATGGCAACCGGGCCGGTGTTCCAGGTGCCGGTGTGCCCGCCCTGGTCGTACAGCATCTGCAGCCCGTACTGGACCAGGCCGCGCATCTCCTCGGCGGTCTGGAACCGGTCGTCCGGCTCCTTCGCGAGGGAGCGCATGACGAGCCCGTCGAGCTCCGGCGGCGCCCCCTGCGCGACCTCGGAGGGGGGCACCGGGATGTCCTGGACGTGCTGGTAGACCACCGACAGCGGCGTCTCGCCGGTGAACGGGGGCCGCAGCGCGAGCAGTTCGTACAGCAGACAGCCGGTCGCGTACAGGTCGGAGCGGTGGTCGACGGCCTTGCCGAGGGCCTGCTCCGGGGAGAGGTACTGCGGTGTGCCCATGACCATGCCGGTCTGGGTCATCGTCGACTGCGCGCCGTGCAGAGCGCGCGCGATGCCGAAGTCCATCACCTTCACCGCACCGGTGTTCGTGATGATCACGTTCGCCGGCTTGATGTCGCGGTGCACGATGCCGTGCTGGTGCGAGTAGGCGAGCGCCTCCAGGACACCGGACACGATGATCAGCGCCTGCTCGGGCCCGGGGGCCTCGGCGTTGATCAGCAGGTCGCGGATCGTGCGGCCCTCGACGAGCTCCATCACGATGTACGGCACGGTCGCGTGGCCTACGACGTCCTCGCCCGAGTCGTACACGGCGACGACGGCGTGGTGGTTGAGTCCGGCCACCGACTGCGCCTCACGCGTGAAGCGGGCCTTGGACACCGGGTCCTCGGCCAGGTCGGAGCGGAGCAGTTTGACCGCGACGGTGCGCCCGAGGCGCACGTCCTCGGCCGCAAACACCTCGGCCATGCCGCCCCGGCCTAGTCTGTGGGTCAGCCGGTATCGGCCATCCCCCACAAGTCCGCCGTTACCCCACATCTCCGGCGCATCTGACATACCGCCGCCAGTCGCCTCGGGGTCGGACGGGCCCTGAGCGCGCTGCTGCTGTGCCATCAGTCCTCGCCGTCGTTTCTGCCCGCGGTCTGCGCGGTGGTTGTTACGGTCTCCGTCGGGCCACGCTACAGGCTTCGCGCAAGGCTCCGGCCCGAGATGGAAGTGAGATGGACCGGCCATGAAACCTGTCCAGGGTGTCGGCGTGCAAATTCTGTGTACCGCTCGTACGGCACCTGTAACGCTTCCGCGACGCTTCTTTCGCAGACGGTCACGGAACGGGCACCGCGCTTGACGTGTCAGTGCCCTACGGCAGACTTGGCCGGGAATCAGCCAACGATCACCGAGACACAGATCGATCACAGCACGGACTCGGACGGACTCGGTGCGGATCACAGCGCAGTTGACCGCGCGGATCACCGCACGACCACGCGGAGCGCGTGCAGGACAGCTCGCAGCACAGGCAGAACAAGCCGCGCCAATGGGGGACGCAGAACATGAGCCAGGACGGCGCACAGGGCCGGTACGCGGGACGCGCGGTCGCCGGCGGCCGCTACCAGCTGCGTGATCTGCTCGGCGAAGGCGGCATGGCCTCGGTGCACCTCGCCTACGACTCGGTGCTCGACCGCCAGGTCGCGATCAAGACACTGCACACCGAGCTCGGCCGCGAGCAGGCCTTCCGCGAGCGCTTCCGCCGCGAGGCCCAGGCGGTGGCGAAACTCACGCACACGAACATCGTCTCGGTCTTCGACACCGGCGAGGACGAACTGGGCGGCATGACGACGCCGTACATCGTCATGGAGTACGTCGAGGGCCGCCCGCTCGGCTCCGTGCTCGACCAGGACATCGCGCAGTACGGCGCCATGCCCGCCGACAAGGCCCTGAAGATCACCGCGGACGTGCTGGCGGCCCTGGAGATCAGCCACGAGATGGGCCTGGTCCACCGGGACATCAAGCCGGGCAACGTGATGATGACGAAGCGGGGCGTCGTCAAGGTGATGGACTTCGGCATCGCCCGCGCCATGCAGTCCGGCGTCACCTCGATGACGCAGACCGGCATGGTCGTCGGCACCCCGCAGTACCTCTCCCCGGAGCAGGCGCTCGGCCGGGGCGTGGACGCCCGGTCCGACCTCTACTCCGTCGGCATCATGCTGTTCCAACTGGTCACCGGGCGGCTGCCGTTCGAGGCCGACTCGCCGCTGGCCATCGCGTACGCGCATGTCCAGGAGGAGCCGGTCACGCCCTCCTCGATCAACCGCTCGCTGCCCCCGGCGGTGGACGCGCTGATCGCCCGCGCGCTGAAGAAGAACCCGAACGAGCGTTTCCCGAGCGCAGAGACCATGCGCGACGAGTGTCTGCGGGTGTCCCAGTCGCTGCAGGCCGCCGCGCCGAGCATCGTGCCGGGGGCCAGGACGTCGAGCGGAGCGGGCGTCGGCTCGGCCGTCTTCCCGCCCGTCGACCAGGCGATGCCGGCCCCGGGTCCCGTACAGACGCCGTACCAGCCCAATCCCTACGGGGCACCGACCCCGCCGCCCGCGCCGTCCCACGCGTACGGGTATCCGCAGCAGGGGGGCTACCCGACGCCGGGGGCCCCGGTGTACGCCCCCCAGCAGGGCATGTCGACCCCGCCGCCGTACCACCTCACGCCCCAGCCCCAGACCTCCGTCCCGGGCGGTCCGGGCGGTTCCGGTGGCCGCAAGGGCAACAAGGCGGTCGTCGTCGGCTCGATCGTGGTCGCGCTCGTCGCGATCGGCGGTCTGATCACCGCCCTCGCGCTGAACAACGGTGGTGGCGGCGACAACCAGGGAGGCGGCGGCAGCAGCCCCTCGCCGTCCGTGGTGGCGGGGCACAAGGGTCCGGACACGTCGAAGACGATCGACAAGGAGAAGTGCACGTCTCCGCAGGAGTCGTACAACGACCCGAACAAGATCAAGATCCCGGACTTCCAGTACAAGAACCTGACGTCCGTGAAGTCCTGCTTCCAGGCCGCGGGCTGGCAGATGAAGATCAAGCGCGTCGACGAGAACACCTACGGCCAGGACACGATCATGGATCAGTTCCCGTCCGCGGACGAGGACGTCGATCCCAAGAACATGCCGCAGATCGAGCTGAGCGTCTCTTCGGGCAACCCGTCCTGAACCTCCGCCTCCGCACATAGGCGCCCATAACACCCACAAGCGCCTATAAGACAGGCCCGGCACTTCACGTGCCGGGCCCGTTGCGTGAGAAGGGGTCGCCCGGGGCTACAGGTACGGTCCGCCTGAGCGGCCACCCGCGCGCGGGTCCTCGTCGCCGTCCAGGCCGCCGACGCCCGGCGGGAGCGCGCGGCGCATCTGCTCCAGCTGGGCCCTGGCCGCCATCTGCTGGGCGAACAGGGTCGTCTGGATCCCGTGGAAGAGGCCCTCGAGCCAGCCCACCAGCTGGGCCTGCGCGATGCGCAGCTCGGCGTCGCTGGGGGTCGCGTCGTGCGTGAAGGGCAGCGAGAGCCGCTCCAGCTCCTCGACCAGCTCGGGCGCCAGGCCGTCCTCCAGCTCCTTCACGGAACTGGCGTGGATCTCCTTGAGCCGGACCCGGCTCGCCTCGTCCAGAGGCGCGGCGCGCACTTCTTCGAGAAGTTGCTTGATCATGCTCCCGATACGCATGACCTTGGCGGGCTGTTCGACCATCTCTGTCACCGGGACCTCGCGGGAGTCCTCGTCACCGGTGCCGCCGAGAGCCATCCCGTCCTGGCCCACGACCAGGATCTGGGGGTTCTCCGGCGACCTTTCGTTCCTCGGCATCTCCATGCCGCCATTCTCTCGCACACCTCCACCCCATCACGGTGGTGCCCCCCATACAGCGTGATCCACCATCCAGGTGACCGTCGAGATGCCGGGAAAGAGGGGTCATGTGAGGCTTGCCCCATTGATCATGGGACTCCTCACCGGGAGGGGGTCACCCACGTGACTCCACGGCTCACCGCGTTCCGTGTGACCGGACTGCTGCTCGTCCTGACGAGCAGCGCGGTATCCCCTTCGTACGCCGCCACGCGCGCCGTCCCGTACGCGGTGTCGTACGCCGCCGATCCGGCTCCGAGCGCGGGCGCCTCCCGCGCGGGGAGCAGCGCGGGCGAGGGCCGTACGCATCCGGGGCGCGAGGAGTCCCCGGCACGGGACGAGGACGGAAGCCGCGAGGACACCGTGCCGACGTACACGGACCGCGACCCCGACGAGGAGAACGCCGCGTCGGACCGCCCGGAGGCGACCGGTGCCCCCGAGCCGTCGCGGCCCGCGGCCGTCCCCGTCCAGCACAACGAGGTCGGCCCGGCGACCCCTCCCGAACCGGTCCTCAAGATCCTGCCCCTCGGCGGCGGGCTGATCCTCATCGGCCTCGGCCTGGGCCTCGCCTTCCTCGCCCTGCGCCTGCGCCGCGGCTGAGCGGATCGCCCGAGGACCTGGTCCTTTCCTAGTCCTAGTCCTTGCCGGGGACCACGAGGAGGACCTTGCCGATGTGGCCGCTCTCCTCCAGGACCTGGTGCGCCGTCGCCGCCTCGCTCATCGGCAGCTCCCGGTCGACGACCGGCCGCACATGGCCGGAGGCGATCAGCGGCCACACGTGCTCGCGCACGGCCGAGACGATCGCGGCCTTCTCGCCGAGCGGGCGGGCGCGCAGCGAGGTGGCGCTGATCGCGGCACGCTTCGTGAGGAGCGCGCCGATGTTCAGCTCGCCCTTGGCGCCGCCCTGCAGACCGATGATCGCGAGCCGTCCGTTGACCGCGAGGGCCCGCACGTTCCGGTCGAGGTACTTGGCGCCCATGTTGTCGAGGATGACGTCGGCGCCCGAGCCGTCCGTGGCCCGCTCGATCTCCTCGACGAAGTCCTGCTCGCGGTAGTTGATGAGGATGTCCGCGCCGAGCTCGGCGCAGAAGTCGAGCTTCTCCTTGTTGCCGGCCGTGACGGCGACCTTCGCACCGACGGCCTTCGCCAGCTGGATCGCCATGGTGCCGATGCCGCTGGAGCCGCCGTGCACGAGCAGGGTGTCGCCCGGACGCAGGTGGGAGACCATGAAGACGTTGGACCAGACGGTGCAGGTCACCTCGGGCAGCGCGGCCGCCCGCTTGAGGTCCAGGCCCTCGGGGACGGGCAGCAGCTGTCCGGCCGGGACGGCGACCTTCTCGCCGTATCCGCCGCCCGCGAGCAGCGCGCAGACCTCGTCGCCGACGGCCCATCCGGAGACTCCGGGGCCGATCTCGACGATCCGGCCCGAGCATTCGAGTCCGGGGTACGGGGAGGCGCCGGGCGGCGGGTTGTAGAAGCCCTGCCGTTGCATCAGATCGGCGCGGTTGACGGCGCTGGCCACTACTTCGACGAGAACTTCCCCCTCACCGGGAACGGGATCCGGCACATCCGTCCAGGTGAGCACTTCGGGGCCGCCGGGCTGGGTGATCGTCACTGCCTTCATGAAGCTGACGCTACCCCTGTCACACGGTGAGAGGCCCGCGGGCACCGTCCGCGGCGCGCTCCCCGCAGGCTGGGTGGGTGTCTGCGGGAGTCCGAGGACTCGATCCCGAGGAATCAGTCCTGGGGCAGCGGTCGGCTGTGCGGCGCCATCCGGGTGCCGGGGGTGACCCGCACGATGGTGATCAGCCGGTCGGTCAACTGGAGCTTCCCGATGGCCGGATCGTCGTAGCCGAGCACGCGATGCCCCCGTACGACGCTGACCACCAGGTCGTCCGCCTCGCGTACGCCCTTGCCCACCTCGGCCTTCGCGACCGGCCGTTCCACGATGTCGAGCCCGCTGCCCTGCTGGATGAGGTCTTCCATGACCATGCCGGCGCTGGGGCTGAGCACGGAGAGCCCGAGGAGCCGTCCGGCCGCGCTGGCACTGGTGATGACGGCGTCGGCACCGGACTGCTTGAGCAGCGGCGCGTTCTCCTCCTCACGTACCGCGGCGACGATCTTCGCCCCTCGGTTGAGCTGGCGTGCGGTCAGCGTGACCAGCACGGCCGTGTCGTCGCGCTGGGTCGCGATGATGATCTGCCGCGCCTTGTGGACCTCGGCCCGCATCAGCACATCGCTGCGGGTCGCGTCCCCCACGACCCCGGCGTACCCCTCGGCCGTCGCCGCGTCGACCGCCTTGGCACTGGGGTCGACGACCACGACCTGCTCCTTCTTCAGCCCGGTCGTACAGACGGTCTGCACCGCCGACCGCCCCTTGGTCCCGAACCCGACAACGACGGTGTGGTCGCGCAAAGCCATCCTCCAGCGTTTTCTTGAAAGTACCTTTGGAGCAGGGACAACGACCTTGCGCGGCGGGCCCGTTGGGGCGACTTGGCGGGACAGAACTGGGCCGGTCTGGCCGACTGTCCTTCGAGGTCGCCGAGGGTCCCGCTACCGCTGGTGACGACGCTACTGGCAGCACGGACGCCAAGCCCGCGTTCCGGCCGATGACCGGACGGGACATCAGGAGCCGAGACGCTTTGCACCCCGTGTGATCGGCGTGGATGCTGACTGGCCGGAGGTACTGAAGATGATCGATGTTGTGCTGAAGCTGTCAGCCCGTGATTTGGTGCATGCGGACCTGGCGTCGTGCGGGTGGGCAGGGTCTGACCACCACTTGGCCGGCGTCGGCAAGCAGTTGGAACGCGCCCGGACCGGTGAGGTCGACTACCTGGCGGTCTGCCCTGCAACGGACATCCCAGTGGCGAAGGGCGGCGTCGACTACCAGGTCAGGGAGGGCGTCGGCACTTTGTGGCAGTTGGCGGTCCACCCCGCATTGCAGTCGTGTGGGATCGGCACGTTCCTTGTCGAAGCCGCAGAACTGCGGATCAGGAACCGCGGTCTGCGGCAGGCCGAGCTGGCTGTGGAGGAAGGCAACCCCCGGGCACGTGCGCTGTACGAACGACTGGGCTATGTCGCCTACGACCGTCGGCCGGACTCGTGGGACGAACAAGCCCCTGATGGATCGTTGCGCCGCTACGAAACGATGTGCACGTTGATGCGGAAGGAGCTCTCGTAGGCTCAGCGCCACGGGCGCCACCCTCCACGTTCGTCAGCCATGGTGGAGGCTTCTTCCTCGGGTTCCGCATCGTTGCAGCATCGTCCGAGACCATGGTCACCATGCTGGCTGACTGGATCACCGTCGCAGGGGGCAAGCGATGAACGACGAGAAGCAACCACCCTCCAGGATCGAGAGGTTCTCGATTCTCCGGTCTCTCTGGTACCGGTCGCGGGCCGAGGCTCTGGATGATGCCGAAGCCGGACGTTCCATCACCATGCCCATCGAGAGCAGCGTGCCGCCTCTCCAGCAGGTTCTACGGCGCTTGGCCATGGCCCTGTTGGTACTGGCCGTCACTACGTTTCTCGTCTGGTTCGACCGTGGCGGTTACAACGACAACTCCGACGGCAGCGTCGACTTCCTCGATGCCGCGTACTACGCGACCGTCACCCTCTCGACCACCGGATACGGCGACATCACCCCGGTCAGCGACGCCGCCCGTCTCACCAACATCCTGGTCATCACCCCGCTGCGTGTCCTCTTCCTGATCATCCTGGTCGGCACCACGCTCGAAGTGCTCACCGAGCGCACCCGCCAACAGGTGCGTGTCCATCGCTGGCGCTCCCGCATGCGGGATCACGTGGTCGTCGTCGGCTACGGGACCAAGGGCCGGCAGGCCATCGAGACGCTTCTAGGGCAAGGCATCCGCAAAGACAAGCTTGTTGTTGTCGACCCTCAGCGGAAGACAGTGGAGGCTGCCAGCAGCGACGGGCTGGTGTCGGTCCTCGGAGACGCCACCCGCTCAGACACCCTTCGAAAGGCCGAGTTGCAGAGTGCCGCCCATGTGATCGTTGCCCCTCAGCGCGACGACACCGCAGCATTGGTCACCCTTACGGCGCGCCAGCTCAACAAGCGAGCAACCATCGTCGCCGCAGTGCGGGAAGACGAGAACGTCCCGCTGCTGAGGCAGAGCGGCGCGGACGCCGTGATCACGAGCTCCAGCTCAGCCGGCCGATTGCTCGGGGTCTCGGTGGTCAGCCCCGCTGCGGCCCAGACACTTGAGGACCTCATGGCCCGGGGCAGCGGGTTGGACCTCACAGAACGCCCCGTGTCACAAGACGAGGTCGGGCGGTCACCCCGAGGGTGTGTGGATCCTGTCGTGGCGGTCGTACGCAACAAGAAGGTGCTGGACTACACCGATCCCCAGCTCGGGAACCTCAAGCTTGGGGACCGCCTCGTCACGATCAGCCGGGCAACTCACCTGAGCTGAAGCTCCGTGGTAGATCTGCCAAGCGTTGTCCCACCCAGTCCGTGACCCCAACGGGTGAATCTTCGCTCCTGGCCGTCGTAGAAGCTCCCGATACCACTACCGTACCGAGTACGGCGAGAGCCGATTAATTACTGGCGGCGAATTCCTGAAGCCGACGCAACAGGAAACGTCGCAGGACTTCGTCTCGGAAGTCACAAGCAACCGGGGCGACATCCTAGATTCGATGTTCAAAAAGGTAGATGACTGCTTTTCAGTCGTCTATTACTGAAGTTCTGCGTCGGCAGAGCCTCAGCTCTTAGTCGCACGTGTGCGCGTAAGCGTCCACGTGGTGGCCAAGGCTGAGGTCTGCCATGCCCCCAGCTAGGCCACCATGTTTGGAAAGGTCTCAGCTGGTGGATGGATTCCTCATTTTGGCAGTACTCGCCGTTTTCGGCGTGCTCGCCATTTTCATTTGGCCATTGAAGGGCTTCGTACAACAGCTACAGGACTTCCTCGATGCCCTCCCTGGCTTCTTCGCCTCATGGCATCGTGCGCGCCGGGCCATGCGTGATCCTGGCGAAAGGGAGACATCCCTCAATGACGCAGAGCCGGGGGAATCCTCACGATGAGCGGCCCAGACCAGCTCAACCATCGGGCTCGCAGTTCCACCTCGCGGGTGCGTTCCGTGAGGACCTCGAGCGTGGTGCCGACCAGGATGATCAGGAACAGCACGCGCAGCGGCGTGATGACGAAGATGTTGGTGAGACGGGCGGCGTCGCTGACCGGGGTGATGTCGCCGTATCCGGTGGTCGAGAGGGCAGTTTCACGTGAAACACTCCCCGATCCGGCTCACCGCCCGGTTCCCGCCCCCACTCATCTCAGGCATTCCCCATACCGGCCAACACCCAGGGCAGATCGAGGAGTTCCAGCTCCTGCCCCGGACGGGCGCCGCCGGGTGGTACGACCGCGAGGGCGTCGGACGCCGCGATGCCCCGCAGCATGGCCGGACCGTTGTAGTGCAGCGGCACGGCCCGGTCGGCACGCACCACGACGGGGATGAGCCTGGTGTCGTACGGGTGCCCGTGGACCGCGTCCCCGAGGGGCAGCGTGTACGGCTCCGGGGCCGCCCGACCTGCCAGGATGCGCAGGAGAGGCTCGGCGAGCGTCAGCAGGCCGGAGACGGCCGCCAAGGGGTTGCCGGGCAGGCCGACGAGGTGCTGGTTCTCCTTGGTGCGCGCCAGGACCATGGGGTGGCCCGGGCGGACCTTGACGCCGTCCACGAGGAGTTGGGCCCCGATGCGGCTCAGGGTGGGGTGGACGTGGTCGACGGGGCCCGAGGCGGTGCCCCCGGTCGTGACGATCAGGTCGGCGTCGGAGCGGGTGATCGCCTTGTGCAGGGCCTTGGCGTCGTCGCCCAGCCTGCGTACCGCGAGGACCTCGGCACCGAGCGAGCGCAGCCAGGGCGGCAGCATCGGGCCGAGCGCGTCCCGGATCAGGCCCTCCTGGGGGAGCCCCTCGGTGAGCAATTCATCGCCTAGGACGAGGACTTCGACGCGGGGGCGGGGGATCGCGGTGAGGGTGTCGTATCCGGCGGCCGCGGCGAGGCCCAGCACGGCGGGGGTGACCAGGGCGCCGGCCGGCAGGAGCTGGTCACCGCTGCGGCACTCCTGGCCACGGGGCCGGATGTCCTGGCCGTGCACGGCCTCCCGGGTGGCGTGCAGCCGCCCCTTGTCGTCGAGGCGCCCGTGCTCGCTGCGCAGCACGGCGGTGGCGTCCTGCGGGATGCGCGCGCCGGTGGCGATCCGCACCGCCTCGCCGTCGATGAGCGGCTCCGGCTTCGCGTGGCCCGCGAGTACCCGCTCCTCGCGGAGGTCCCAGGGGCCGGGTCCGGCGACCGCGTAGCCGTCCATCGCGGAGGTGTCGAAGGAGGGGAGGTCGGTGAGCGCGGCGAGGGGGGCGGCGAGGACCAGACCGAGGGCCGCGTCCAGGGACACGGAGACGGGGGCGCGCCGCGGGACGGAACGGGCGGCTCGCTCGGCGGTCGTACGGGCCTGGGGCCAGGGGGTGGCCCTGTGCCCGTCGCCCTTGCGCTTGGCGCTGTCGGGGGCGTGGGTGCGGCTCTCGCTCTCCGATGTGGGCGCGGGGACCGCGGGGGTGCCGTGGCCGTGCCGGGGGTCGGACGTGCCTCGGGGGTCCTTGACCAAGGCCAGGGCCTCCTCCACGTCGAGGTCGTCGGCGTCCTGACCGGGCCGGGCGCGGGGCGCGTTCATCCGGCGTCGGGGGTCGGCTTGGCTTCGGAGGTCGGCTTGGCGTCCGAGGTCGGCTTGGCGTCGGGGGTGTCCTCGGCCGCCCAGCGGAGCGCGAGCGCCGCGGCCTTGCGGGATGCCTCCGCGACGGCCTCGGGGCCTCCCCCGGCCTGTGCGGCGGCGTACCCCACGAGGAACGTGGTCAGCGGTGCCGCGGGCCGGGCCACCCCGTGCGCGGCGTCGCGGGCCACGTCGAGCAGGGCGCCGGTGTCGACGTCCAGGTCGATGCCCAGCTCGTCCTTGACTGCGGAAATCCATTCATCCAACACGTTCCCATGCTCCCTGATGCGGGCCCGGGCGGCGGCGATGTCCTCCCAGGTGTCGCAGTCGAAGGACGCGACGGGGTCGGAGATGCGGGTGAGGTCGAGCACGGCGGTGAGCCGCCGCAGCGGCAGCCCGGTGACTCCGCCGTGGGCGACGGCGAGCGCGGCCAGTTCCCGGCGCAGGACGTCCGCGCGGTAGGCGGCCACGAGCGGCTGGTCGCGGCCGTCGGGGTCGGTGAGCAGCACGCCGTCGGCACGCGCCGGACCCTGGGGGGCGTCGCCCGTCCGCAGGGCTTCCAGCAGGCGCCCTACCGTCGCCTGGTCCAGGAACGGCAGGTCGGCGGAGAGCACCACGACGTGTTCCGCCGAAATGTGCCGCAGACCGGCGTCGAGCGCGGCGAGCGGCCCCCCGCCGGACGGCTCCTCGCGCGCCCACTCCACGGGGCGCGCGGTCTGCCTGGGCTCGGCGACGACCACCGTGGTGGTGGCGGTGGCGCAGGCGGCGAGCACCCGGTCGAGCAGCGGGCGCCCGCCCACGCGCAGACCGGGCTTGTCCGCTCCGCCGAGCCGGCGGGCGGCGCCGCCCGCGAGGACGACGGCGTCGTACGGGGCGGCGGGGTCGGGGGTGCCCGGTGGCTCGTACGCGGTCATCCCCCGAGTATGCGTGCCGCCGCGATCACAGGGAACGCAGGAGCACCGCCGGCTGTTCGACGCAGTCCGCCACATGGCGCAGGAAGCCGCCCGCCGTGCCGCCGTCGCACACCCGGTGGTCGAAGGTGAGCGAGAGCTGGACGACCTGACGCACGGCCAGCTCTCCCTCGTACACCCAGGGCTTGGGGACGATCCGGCCGACGCCGAGCATGGCGGCCTCGGGGTGGTTGATGATCGGCGTGGAGCCGTCGACGCCGAACACTCCGTAGTTGTTCAAGGTGAAGGTTCCGCCCGTGAGGTCCGCGGGTGTCAGCGTGCCGGTGCGTGCGGCCTCGGTCAGCCGGGCGAACTCCGCGCTCAGCGATTCCGCGTCGCGCGTATGGGAGTCCCGGACGACGGGGACGACGAGACCGCGCTCGGTCTGTGCCGCGAAGCCCAGGTGGATGTGGTCGAGGCGGACGATCTCGCGGGCTTCCGTGTCGACCGTGGAGTTGAGCTCCGGATAGCGGGCCAGTGCGGCGGTGCAGATGCGGGCGAGCAGCGCCAGCAGGGAGATCTTGGGACCGCCGGTGGCGTTCATCACCCTGCGCACGCGCAGGAGTTCCGTCGCGTCGGCGTCCACCCAGCAGGTCGCGTCGGGGATCTCGCGACGGCTGCGGGAGAGTTTGTCGGCGACCGTGCCGCGGATGCCGCGGAGGGGGATACGGGTGCCGGCCGTGACAGGTGCGGGGGCCACGGGGGTGGCCTCGGGGGTGTGCGGGGCGAGCGGGCTTTCCGGCTCCCGGACCGGGGTGCCGGCCGAACGCAACACGTGCTCCACGTCCGACCGCAGGATCAGCCCGTCGGGACCGGATCCCACCAGGGTCCGCAGGTCCAGGCCGTTCTCCCGGGCGAGCCTGCGGACGAGCGGGGAGATCACCGGTACGGGGCCGTCGGCGCGTACGGCCGCCGCGCTGTGGTCGCGGGCCGGCCCGGGTTCGCGCGCCGGGGCGCCCGGGTGGTCGTCGGCGGCGGGGTGGTGCGCGGGCCGGGTCCGCGTGTGCGCCCCGGGCGGTGTGGTCGCCCCGGCGGTCGGCCGTACCCTTCTGCGTCGCGCCGGCGGCGCTCCGGTGCCGTACCCCACCAGCACGTTCCCGGAGCCCTCGGTCTCTTCGCCGGAGGACGGCGCGCCGACCGCGACGGTCAGCAGGGGGGAGCCCACGGGCAGTTCCGTGCCCTCCTCGCCGAAGCGTGCGGTGACCACGCCTCCGTAGGGGCAGGGGACCTCGACCATCGCCTTGGCCGTCTCGACCTCGACGACGGGCTGGTCGACGGCGACGACGTCGCCGACCTCCACCAGCCAGCGGACGATCTCCGCCTCGGTGAGACCCTCACCGAGGTCGGGGAGCTTGAACTCGAGCACCTGAGCCATCAGCTGTCCGCCTCCCATTGCAGGCGCCCCACGGCGTCCAGGATCCGGTCGACGCCGGGCAGGTGGTGCCGCTCCAGCATCGGCGGCGGGTACGGGATGTCGAATCCGGCGACGCGCAGCACCGGCGCCTCCAGGTGGTGGAAGCAGCGCTCGGTGACACGGGCCGCGATCTCACCGCCCGGGCCGCCGTAACCACCGGCCTCGTGCACGACGACCGCGCGTCCGGTCCGCCGCACCGATGCCGCCACGGTCTCGTCGTCGAAGGGCACGAGCGAGCGCAGGTCGACGACTTCGAGGTCCCAGCCCTCGGCCCGCGCCGCCTCGGCCGCCTCCAGGCAGACGGGCACGGACGGCCCGTACGTGATGAGCGTGGCGCTGCGGCCCGGGCGCCGCACCACCGCGCGGCCTATCGGGTCGACGGCTGTCGGCTCGTCGGGGTTCCAGGAGTCCTTCGACCAGTACAGGCGCTTGGGCTCCAGGAAGACGACCGGGTCGTCGGAGGCGATGGCGGCGCGCAGCAGTCCGTAGGCGTCGGCGACGGTCGCGGGCGTGACGACATGGAGTCCCGGAGTCGCCATGTAGTACGCCTCGGAGGAGTCGCTGTGGTGCTCTACGCCGCCGATGCCGCCGCCGTAGGGGACCCGGATGGTGATCGGGAGCGGCATGGCGCCGCGGGTGCGGTTGCGCATCCGTGCCACGTGCGAGATCAGCTGCTCGAACGCCGGGTAGGCGAACGCGTCGAACTGCATCTCCACGACCGGCCTGAGCCCGTACATGGCCATGCCGACGGCCGTCCCCAGGATGCCCGCCTCGGCGAGCGGGGTGTCCGTGCAGCGGTCCTCCCCGAACTCCTTGGCGAGCCCGTCGGTGACACGGAAGACGCCGCCCAGGGTGCCGACGTCCTCGCCCATGACGTGGACGGTCGGGTCTGCGGCCATGGCGTCGCGGAGCGCGCGGGTCAGGGCCTGCGCCATGGTGGCGGGTTTGAGCGCGACGGTCGTCATCGGGCCGTACCCTCCGACTCGGCCTCGGCCGCGAGCTCGGCGCGCAACAGCGCCTCCTGCTCGCGCAGTTGTGGTGTGGGTTCGGCGTACACGTGGGCGAAGAGGTCCATGGGGTCGAGCACCGGGTCCTGGTTCATGCGGGCGCGCAGGTCGGCGGCCATGATCTCGGCGGCCTCGCGGGCCTCCTGTATGCCGTCGTCGTCGAGCAGGCCGCGCTCGGTCAACTCGTGCTCCAGGAGGGCGATCGGGTCGTGCGCCCGCCAGGTCTCGACCTCGGAGTCGCCGCGGTAGCGGGTGGCGTCGTCGGCGTTCGTGTGGGCTTCCATGCGGTACGTCACGGCCTCGACCAGCGTCGGACCGCCCCCCGCGCGTGCGTGGCGCACGGCGTCGCTCAGGACCTCGTGCACGGCCGCCGCGTCGTTGCCGTCGACCAGCCGGCCGGGCATTCCGTAGCCCACGGCCTTGTGGGCCAGGGAGGGGGCGGCGGTCTGCTTGGCGAGCGGGACGGAGATGGCGAAGCCGTTGTTCTGGACGAGGAAGACGACCGGGGCCTGCCAGACCGCCGCGAAGTTCAGCGCCTCGTGGAAGTCGCCCTCGCTGGTGCCGCCGTCGCCGACCAGGGCGAGCGCGACCACGTCGTCGCCCTTGAGGCGGGCGGCGTGCGCGAGGCCCACGGCGTGCGGGAGCTGGGTGGCGAGGGGGGTGCACAGGGGTGCGATGCGGTGCTCGTGGGGGTCGTAGCCCGTGTGCCAGTCGCCGCGCAGGAGGGTGAGGGCCTGGACGGGGTCGAGGCCGCGGGCGACGGCGGCGAGGGTGTCGCGGTAGCTCGGGAAGAGCCAGTCGCGGTCCTCGAGGACGAGTGCGGCGGCGACCTCGCAGGCCTCCTGCCCGGTGCTGGACGGGTAGACGGCGAGGCGGCCCTGTTTGGTGAGGGCGGTGGCCTGCGCGTTGTAGCGACGACCGCGCACCAGCTCCGCGTACAGACGGCGCAGCAGACCCGGATCGACCTGCGCGGCTGCTTCGGTGCCGAGGACGCGGTGGGGCAGCGCGTCGGGCAGCAGCGGCGCGGGGTCGGTGCGGGGCTGCCAGGCGGGCGGCGGCGTGGGCCGGTAAGCGCCTCGCTGCTCCATGACCGTCATGACGGCACCTCCTCGTGGGAGCGGCTTGGGCGCTGCACGGCTGTGAGGCGCCTCACCTACCGATTGTTCGGTCGTCGGCACATTTTGGCTACAGGCACCGCCAGGCTGTGGACAAACGGTTCTGCACAGCCTGAGATGGACGCAGTACGTCCATGGTAGGGAGGCGGGGGGACATGGCACCTGAACAAATGGCCGAGCCGCCGGAGGCCGGCCCCGTCCCGCCGCCCGCCCGTCCGCTCGACGCCATCGATCAGGACATCCTGCAAATGCTCCAGGCGGACGGCCGCGCCTCGATACGCTCCGTGGCCGAACGGGTCCATGTGTCCCGCGCCAACGCCTACGCGCGGATCAACCGGCTCATCGAGGACGGCGTGATCCGCGGCTTCGGGGCGCGCGTCGACCACGAACGCGCCGGGCAGGGCACGTCCGCGTACATCACGCTCAAGATCGTGCAGAACTCCTGGCGCACGGTCCGTGAGCAGCTCAGGGTGCTGCCCGGCGCCTCCCACATCGCCCTGGTGGGCGGCGACTTCGATGTCCTGCTCCTGGTGCACACCCCCGACAACCGAGCCCTCCGCGAACTGGTCCTCACCCGCCTCCAGGCCATCCCCGAGGTCCTCAGCACCCGCACACTCCTGGTCTTCGAGGAGGAGGACCTGGAGCCGGAGGGGTGACCGAGCCCGAGGGGTGACCTCCGTGCCGGAGGCGGCCGAAGCGTCACGCCTCGTTCCGGAGCCCTCCGAAGACCAGCTGCGCCACCGCGTCGGCGACCTCGCGTTCGCCCATGCCCCGGCTGTCGGGGCGGTACCACTCGACGAGCGAGTTGATCATTCCGAAGACCAGGCGGGTCGCGAGGCGGACCTCGATGTCGCCGCGAACGTCCCCGTCGGCGGCCGCCGCCTTCAGGAGTTCGGCCACCTGGTGGTCGAACTCGCGGCGCCGCTCCAGGGCCCAGCGCTCGGTGCCCGTGTTGCCGCGCACGCGCAGCAGCAGGGTCACGTACGGGAGCTCCGCGGTGAGTACCTCGACCATGCGCCGTACGACGTACTCCAGGCGCTCCACCGCACGCCCCACGCGCGCGTGCTCCTCGTCGAGGATGCCGAAGAGGCCGTCCAGAGCCCGGCTGACGGCGCGGCGCAGCAGCTCCTCCTTGCCCGTGACGTGGTGGTATATCGACGATTTGGAGATGCCCGCCGCCTTGGAGAGGTGCTCCATGGAGGTGCCGTCGTAGCCGCGCTCGTTGAAGACCTGGACGGCGACGGAGAGCAGGCTCTCGGGGGTGTACGTGTCGCGCTTGGCGGTGGTCATGAGGTTCCCTCGCGCTTCTCGGTGGCGTACGCGTGGCGGTAGAGCGCGAGAGAGGGCGCGTAGCGCCCGGAGGGATCGCGCTGGTGCAGGTCGTCCAGGAGGGAGCAGGCCCAGCTCCGGCCGAGCCTGCGGCTCCATTCGAAGGGACCCAGGGGGTAGTTGACCCCGAGCCGCATCGCGGTGTCGATGTCCTCCTCGGTGGCGACGCCCTTGGCGACGGCGTCGTGCGCCAGGTCGACGATCCTCGCCACGGTCCGGGCGACGATCATGCCGGGTGCGTCCCCGATGACGCTGACGGTCTTGCCCAGTGCCTGGAAGAGGCCGACGGCCTCGGAGAGGGTCTGCGGGGCGGTGTCCTGGGAGGCGGAGAGGGCGAGCCTGGTGGCCCGGCGGTAGTCGAGCGCCAGGTCGAAGTAGACGACGTCGCGGAACTCGACCGACGTCTGGCCGTCGGCGAGGACCAGCTGGCCGCCGCTGGGCAGCACCAGGCGGGTCCCGTGGTCCTCCTCGTCCTCGCGGACCTGGATGCCCGCCTCGCGGATCAGCGTGAGCAGTTCGGAGGCCGGACCCAGATCACCCTCGGCGACGACGTACGCGGGTGCCTGCGCCTTCTCCGCGGTGTGCGGCTCCGGGCGTTCGGCGTCGGCCCCGTGGTCGTACCAGCCGTGCCCCGTCTTGCGGCCGAGCCGGCCGGACTCGACGAGCCGCCGCTGGGCGAGCGAGGGCGTGAAGCGCACGTCCTGGAAGAAGGACTGCCACACGGAGTGCGTCACGGACTCGTTGACGTCCTGGCCGATCAGGTCGGTCAGCTCGAAGGCCCCCATGCGGAAGCCGCCGGACTCGCGCAGGACGGCGTCGATCGTCGCGGGGTCGGCGGCCTGCGCCTCGTACACCGCGAAGGCCTCGGCGTAGAAGGGCCTGGCGATGCGGTTGACGATGAAGCCGGGGGTGTCGGCGCAGGCGACCGGCGTCTTGCCCCAGGCGCGCGCCGTCTCGTACGCGCGCGTGGCCGACGAGAAGTCGCTCGCGTACCCGGAGACGACCTCCACCAGTGGCAGCAGCGGCGCCGGGTTGAAGAAGTGCAGTCCGACCAGCCGGCCGGGGTTGCGCAGGGCGCCGCCGATGGCCGTGACGGACAGCGACGAGGTGTTGGTGGCGAGCAGACAGTCGTGCTCGACGATGTCCTCGAGCTCGCGGAACAGCTGCTGTTTCGCCTCGAGTTGTTCGAGCACCGCCTCGACGACGAGCGCGCAGTCCGCCAGCTCGGCGAGGCTGTGCGCGGGGTGCAGCCCGGCGCGTGCCGCGTCCCGGTCGGCGGCGGCGAGCCGGTCCTTCTCGACGAGCCGGTCGAGGCGCGCGCCGATCGCTTCGGCCGCCGCGTCGGCACGCCCGGGAACCGTGTCGTAGAGCCGCACGGGGTGGCCCGCGACGAGCGCGACCTGGGCGATGCCCTGGCCCATGGTGCCGGTGCCGACGACGGCCACGGGGCTGTTGAGGTCGAGTGCTGTCATGTGCGCGATCCTCCCGCACGGGGTTTTCCACAGATGCGGCGGACCCCCTTGTCCCGACCGATCGTTCGGTTACTCTAACTCTGTCCGGCTATTTCTGCCCAGGTCATGAGCTCAGCGAAGAGTTCTTGAGACGAGGAGATGGTCCCGCATGGCCGCCGAACTGACCGCGCACGAGCTGACCGCCCAGCACCGGCCCACGCTCGACCAGGCGCTGGAAGCGATCCGCACGCGCGCGTACTGGTCCCCGCACCCCGAGCACCCGAAGGCCTACGGGGAGAACGGCAGCCTGAGCATGGCCGAGGGCAAGGCCGCCTTCGACGCCCTCCTCGGCAGCCGCCTCGACCTCGGCCAGCCCGGCACCGACGACTGGGTGGGCGGCGAGACCTCCCCGTACGGCATCGAGCTGGGCGTCACCTACCCGCACGCGGACGTCGACGTGCTGCTGCCCGCCATGCGGGCCGGACAGCGGGCCTGGCGCGACGCGGGCGCGGAGACGCGCGCGATGGTCTGTCTGGAGATCCTCAAGCGGATCGCCGACCGCACGCACGAGTTCGCGCACGCGGTCATGCACACCAGCGGCCAGGCCTTCATGATGGCGTTCCAGGCGGGCGGCCCGCACGCGCAGGACCGCGGCCTGGAGGCGGTGGCGTACGCGTATGCGGAGCAGGTCCGCACGCCCGACACCGCGGAGTGGACCAAGCCCCAGGGCAAGCGCGACCCGCTCGCGATGACCAAGCAGTTCACGCCGGTGCCGCGCGGTATCGCGCTGGTGATCGGCTGCAACACCTTCCCGACGTGGAACGGCTATCCGGGCCTGTTCGCCTCGCTGGCCACCGGTAACGCCGTGCTCGTCAAGCCGCACCCGCGCGCGGTGCTGCCGCTCGCGCTCACCGTGCAGGTCGCGCGCGAGGTGCTCGCCGAGGCGGGCTTCGACCCGAACCTGGTGGCGCTGGCCGCCGAGCGGCCCGGGGAGGGCATCGCCAAGACCCTGGCCGTGCGCCCCGAGATCCGGATCATCGACTACACCGGGTCGACGGCGTTCGGCGACTGGCTGGAGACCCACGCCCGCCAGGCGCAGGTCTACACCGAGAAGGCCGGCGTCAACACGGTGATCGTGGAGTCGACCGACGACTACAAGGGGATGCTGTCCAACCTGGCCTTCTCCTTGTCCCTGTACAGCGGCCAGATGTGCACGACCCCGCAGAACCTCCTCATCCCCCGCGACGGCATCCGTACGGAGGAGGGCTCCAAGTCGTACGACGAGGTGGTCGCCGACCTCGCCCGGTCGGTCGACGGACTCCTCGGGGACGACGCGCGTGCCAACGGGCTGCTGGGCGCGATCGTGAACCCGGACGTCAAGGCGCGTCTGGAGGCCGCGGCAGGGCTCGGCGAGGTCGCCCTCGCGTCGCGTGAGGTCGGCAACCCGGAGTTCCCGGACGCGGTCGTCCGCACCCCGGTGATCGTCAAGCTCGACGGCGCCCGGAAGTACTGGGAGGGTGCCGACGACGAGGCCGCCTACATGAACGAGTGCTTCGGACCGGTGTCCTTCGCGGTCGCGGTCGACTCGGCGGGGGACGCGGTGGAGCTGCTGCGCCGGACCGTCCGGGAGAAGGGCGCGATGACCGTCGGGGCGTACACCACCGACGAGGTCGTCGAGGAGGCCGTACGGGAGGCCTGTCTGGAGGAGTGTGCCCAGCTGTCCCTGAATCTGACGGGCGGCGTGTACGTCAACCAGACGGCCGCGTTCTCGGACTTCCACGGGTCGGGCGGCAACCCGGCGGCGAACGCCGCGCTGTGCGACGGCGGCTTCGTGGCCAACCGGTTCCGGGTGGTGGAGGTCCGCCGCTAGGACCTGATCCGCCGGCCTGGGACCTGCCCCGC
This sequence comes from Streptomyces olivochromogenes, assembly GCF_001514115.1. Classification (GTDB taxonomy): domain Bacteria; phylum Actinomycetota; class Actinomycetes; order Streptomycetales; family Streptomycetaceae; genus Streptomyces; species Streptomyces olivochromogenes. Next base: position 39,412 of record NZ_KQ948489.1, on the reverse strand, counting down.
CTCTCCGGCAAGATCGGCCGGGCAGGGTCTAGCCGCCTTGCGGGGCGCTCCAGTGGAACAGGGTCATGGCCACGCTCGTCGCCAGGTTGTAGCTGGAGACCTGGGGGCGCATCGGAAGCGACACCAAGTGGTCGGCACGCGCGCGAAGGTCGACGGAAAGGCCGCTGCGCTCGGAGCCGAAGGCGAGCACGGCGTCGTCCGGGAGCTTCAGTCCCCGGATGTCCTCGCCGTCCGGGTCGAGGGCGAACACCGGCCCGGACGGCAGCTCGGCCACCGTCAGCCGCTCCACGGCGGTCGCGAAGTGCAGGCCCGCCCCGCCCCGCACCACCGTGGGGTGCCAGGGGTCGAGGGTGCCCGTGGTGACGACGCCGGTCGCGCCGAAACCGGCCGCGAGGCGGATCACGGCGCCCGCGTTCCCGAGATTGCGCGGATGGTCGAGGACGACCACGGGGGCGGTGCGGGGCGTGTGGGCCAGCGCCCGCAGATTGGCCTCGCGGGAGGGGCGTACCGCCAACGCGGCCACCGCGGTCGGGTGCGGACGCGGGACGAGGGAGCGGTACGTGGCCTCCGGGACCTCCACCAGGAGGGCGTCCAGGGCGTCGCGTACGTCCGGGGCCAGCTCGTCGGTAAGGGCGAGCGCCGCCTGCCGGTCGCTGGTGACCGCCACCAAGACCTCGGCCCGGAAGCGCACGGCGTGCTTGAGGGCGTGGAAGCCGTCGAGCAGGACGGAGGTGTCGGCGAGGCGGTGCCAGGCGCTCACGGGGTCGTGGTCCTGCCGGCGGTCGCCCACCGGGTCCTGCACACGGTCCGTGGGGTCGCTTGCGGGGTCCTTCATGCGGTGAAGCCTACGTGCGGGTCCTCGGCCGGCTCCGGGGTGCGCGGCCCCTGAGCGCGCTGGCCCGGCAGCTTACGGGCGCCGGGCGGAAACAGTCGTCCACGCGCGCGTGCCGCCCATCCGCCGAGGCGCCGCAGGAACGACGTCGGCAGGAACACCGCGTCGGCGGCGATCATCGCGAGCGAGAAGAACGGCAGCCCGAGGACCACGGCGATCACGGCGTGCTCGGTGATCATGGCGGCCAGCAGGACGTTCTTGACGCGCCGGTTGATCAGGGTGAAGGGGAAGGCGACCTGCACGGCGACCGTCCCGTAGGTCACCAGCATCACGATCGTGCCGTGTGAGGCCAGCAGATCGGACAGGGCGGGCCAGGGGGAGAAGTAGTCCAGGTGGAGCGGGTAATAGACGGCCGTACCGTCCTGCCAGCGCGAGCCCTGGATCTTGTACCAGCCGGCGGTCGCGTAGATCAGACACGCCTCGGCCATGATCACGAGCAGGGCCGCGTTGTGCACGGCGTTGCCGATGACGTCGAGCAGGATCCGAGGCTCCGCGGCGCGCGCCAGACGGCCGACGGCCCACCACAGCGCCTGGACCGCCCACAGCCCCCAGAAGATCATCAACCAGCCGGGGCTGAGCCGTCCCGCGCCCGTCGCCGCGGCCAGCAGCAGGCCGAGCGCCGCCCACAGCACGAGACCGACCCGGTCCTGGGTCCCGGCCCGTGGGAGGTCCCCGCGCGCGCGTGCCTCCCGCGCGAGCCGGGCCCGCCGGGCGTCCAGCGACCACACCTGTCCACAGCGCGTGAACACCAGATAGATCGCCATGAGGTGGATGACGTTGTCGCCGCCGTCCCCCATGAAGATGCTGCGGTTCTGCAGCGAGAGCACGCCGACCATGAAGAGCACGGACATCGTGCGGGTCCGCCAGCCCGCCAGCAGCAGGAGAGCGGAGAGGACGGCCAGGACGTAGACGGTCTCGAACCACACCTGGCTGTCGGACCACATCAGGATCGTGAAGGCGTGGTTGTCCGCGACGAGCCGCTGGGCGAGGTCCCACTTCCACGGTCCGTCAGGGCCGTACATCTCCTGGCGGTGCGGGAACTCGCGCAGCAGGAACAGCAGCCAGGTGGCGGCGAAGCCGATGCGGATCACGGCCGTCTGGTACGGGCCGAGGGCGACGTCGGTGACCCGGGCGATACCGCGCGAGATCGACACTGCGATGCGGTTCATCCGGCGCTCGCCTCCGTCCGCGCGTCCGTCACGTCCTCCTCGGGAACGGTCCACCAGGGCAGCTCGCGCAGGACGGGCGTGTCGGACACCTGCTCCTCGCTCCATTTCGGGGGCGGCACGTTGGTGGTACGGGAACGGACCTGGACGCTTTCGACGACGGCGCCCTTGCCGCCGGCCCCCTCACGGTCGAGACGCAGCACGACGATCCGGCGCAGATAGCGCTGGGAGAGGTCGCCGCGCAGGCCCACCGGGCGGTTCTCGTTGTCGTGCGTGCCGGTGTAGAAGTCCCAGGCCCGGCGCAGTTCGTTCTGCTGGGTGTGGCTCGGCAGCAGATTGCCGTCGATCGCCGCGCCGTCCAGCGCGGACAGGTCGTACCAGCCGGTCTCGGTGATGCCACCATCCGCGCCGCGGACCTGGGCACGGACCTGGACGTCGATGTTCTGCTGCAGCGGATTGGGGGCGAAGAGTTTCCAGTTCTGCTCGAACTCCGGATAGATCCAGTCGTCTATCGCCCGGCCGTGCTGCTTGGTGACCGTGTTCGAGGGCGCGACGTGCAGGAACACCATGCCGAGGTGCACACAGGCGACAACCGCGACGACCGCGAGGGCGAGCGCGGCGACAACCTGGGAGCGGAGGGGGAGGGAGGCTATGCCGGTGAGGGCGGGGACGGGGGGATCGGCGGTGGGCGCCTGGGAAGCGGGTTGCTGGGGAACGGATTCCTGGCCGGAGGACTCCTGGCCAGTGGATTCCTGGCCGATGGATTCCTGGTACGCGGAGGGAGCGCTGTCGGGGGTGGAACCGGTGGAGGCGGGGCCCTCGGGCAGGGAGCCGTCAGGGCCGTCCGGCAGGTGCCGGGCCCTCGAGCCCTCGTCGTACGCGTCCATTCAGCCCCGATTCCCGATCCCGGTCCGATTCCCGCCGCCGGGCCGCGGCGTGCGCACGGGAACGGTACTCAGGCCGGACCGCCCGGCACAGCCCCATTCGGCACAGCGGGCACAACAGCGACACAACAGCGACCCCGTGGTTATCCACAGCGGTGGACACCCTACGGCCGCCCGCCCCACCACCGAATTCGAACAACCGAACGGTCGGTCTGTCGGAGCGGCAGACCGTCCACGGCCGGACCGTTCCCTTCTTGTAGAACCTGTTCTATCTTGACGCTCCGTCAGATCCGGTGTCCGCCGGGTCGGTGGGTCGGTGCGTGGGAGGACAGGGACGTGGACTTCACCTTCACCGAAGAGCAGCAGGCGGCGGTCGAGGCGGCGAAGGCGGTGTTCGGCGGGGTCGCGCCGGACGGAGTGCCCAGCCCCGCGATCACCGCGGGCGCCGTCGCTGACGACTTCGACCGGGCGCTGTGGACGAGGCTCGCCGACGCGGATCTGTTGAGTCTGTTGCTCGCCGCGGAGTACGGCGGGGCCGGCCTGGACGCGATCGCGCTGTGCCTGGTGCTGCGCGAGGCGGCGAAGGTGCTGGCGCGGGTTCCGTTGCTGGAGAGCAGTGCGGCGGCGGTGGCAGTACAGGCGTACGGCGGTGAGGAGTTGAAGGCGGAGCTGCTCGCGCGGGCGGGCCGGGGCGAGGTCGTGCTGACCGTCGCGGCGAACGGGCGGACCGGGCACGACCCGGCCGAACTCGCCGTGACCGCACGGCGGGACGGTGACGTGTGGGTGCTGGACGGGGTGCAGACGGCGGTTCCGTGGGCGGAGAACGCCGACTTCACCGTCGTGCCCGCGCACACGCGCGACGGCCGGACCGTCCTCGCGCTGATACCCCGGGTTCATGAGGGGGTCGTCCTCGGTGAGCAGATCTCCACGACCGGGGAACGGCTCGGCGAGCTGCGTCTGGAGTCCGCGCGGATCACCGCCCGGGATGTCATCGACGCCGACGGGGCGTGGGAGTGGCTGCGGGAGCTGTTGGCCACCGGGACGTGCGCGCTGGCGCTCGGGCTCGGTGAGCGGGTGCTCGCGATGACGAGCGCGTACACGGGCAAGCGGGAGCAGTTCGGATTCCCGGTCGCCACGTTCCAGGCCGTCGCCGTGCAGGCCGCCGACCGCTATATCGACCTGCGGGCGATGGAGGCGACGCTGTGGCAGGCCGCGTGGCGGATCAGTACGGGGGCGGGGGGTGCGCTTCCGGCGTCCGGGGACGTGGCCGTCGCCAAGATCTGGGCGTCGGAAGGGGTACGGCGGGTCGTGCAGACCGCGCAGCATCTGCACGGGGGGTTCGGCGCCGACGTCGACTACCCGCTGCACCGGTACCACGCCTGGGCCAAGCAGCTTGAACTGTCGCTCGGACCGGCGGCGGCGCACGAGGAGGCACTGGGGGATCTGCTCGCGGCCCATCCCCTGGGCTGAACGCCCACGCCCGCGGCGCGTCCTCGCCTCTCCAGGCGTGCCCTCGCCTCTCCAGGCGTGGGCACGCCACGGGCAGCGGTGGTGGACGCCGCTCGGCGGATGCGGGCGCGAACCCCTGCCGGCGGCTGGAGCGGGCGTGAACCCCCGCCGGCGGCTGCAGCAGGGGCGAACCCCCGCCGTTGGCTACAGCACGAAGCCGGGGGTGCCCTTGTCGTCCACGACCGGGCGGCCGGCGGCGGCCCAGACCTGCATGCCACCGTCGACGTTCACGGCGTCGATGCCCTGCTGGACCAGGTACATCGTGACCTGCGCCGAACGGCCCCCGGAGCGGCAGATCACATGGACCCTGCCGTCCTGCGGCGCCGCCTCGGTCAGCTCGCCGTAGCGAGCGACGAACTCACTGATGGGGATGTGCAGCGCCCCCGCGGCATGGCCCGCCTGCCACTCGTCGTCCTCCCGGACGTCCAGCAGGAAGTCTCCGTCCGCGAGATCCCCGACCTCGACCGTGGGCACACCAGATCCAAAACTCATGCCCCCGACGCTACCCGACCGGGCAGGCGACCCGAAGCCCCCGCCGGACAGGCCCTAGCCTGCCAGCCGGGCCAGCTCCTTCTCGCGCTCGTCGACCTGGGCCAGCAACTGCTCGGCGATCTCTTCCAGGAGCTGGTCCGGGTCCTCCGGGGCCATTTTGAGCATGGCGCCGATGGCGCTCTCCTCCAGCTCGCGGGCGACCAGGGTCAGCAGTTCCTTGCGCTGGGCGAGCCACTCGAGGCGGGCGTAGAGCTCCTCGCTGCGGCTCGGCTTCCACTCCTCGGGCACCGGGCCCGCCGCCCACTCCTCGGACAGCTCCCGCAACAGGGCCTCGTCGCCGCGGCTGTACGCGGCGTTGACCCGGGCGATGAACTCGTCGCGCCGCCTGCGCTCGGCGTCGTCCTGCGCCAGGTCGGGGTGGGCCTTGCGGACCAGCTCACGGTAGAGCTGACGGGCCTCGTCGCTGGGGCGTACGCGCTGCGGGGGGCGTACGGGCTGGTCCGTCAGCATCGCCACCGCCTCGGGGAACAGTCCCTCGGAGTCCATCCAGCCGTGGAAGAGCTCCTCGACCCCGGGCATGGGCATGACCCGCGCCCGCGCCTCGTCCGCCTTGCGTATGTCCTCCAGGTCCCCGGTGCGCGCGGCGACCGCCTCGGCGATCTGCGCGTCCAGCTCGTCGAGCCGCGAGTACATCGGGCCGAGCTTCTGGTGGTGCAGGCGCGAGAAGTTCTCGACCTCGACGCGGAAGGTCTCCACGGCGATCTCGAACTCGATCAAGGCCTGCTCGGCCGCCCGCACGGCCCGCTCCAGCCGCTCCTCGGGCCGCGACTGCGCCTCGGGCGCCGCCTCCGGGGCGGACTCGTCGTGGGCGTCCGCATCCCGGGCGCCCTGGGGCCGGGCATCCTCGGCCTGGGTACGGTCGGACTCGCTGGGCTCGGCTTCCGGGGTCGTCACCCGACCAGACTAGGCCACGGCCCCGTACGACTCGCGGCCTTCCCCCGGCCGGGGCGGTGCGCACGCCCCGGCCCCGCCGCTGTAGCCCGCCCTCGTGGCTCTCAGGTGTGGCTCACACCCCGAGCTCCGCCGCCAGCCGCCCCGCCCTGACCGCCGCGACCAGCTCCGCGTGGTCCGCCTCCGTACGGTCGGCGTAGGCCACGGCGAACGAGGCGATGGACTCGTCCAACTCCTCGCTCTTCCCGCAGTACCCGGCGATGAGGCGGGGGTCGGCGGTGTGGGTGTGGGCGCGCGCGAGAAGGGCGCCGGTCATACGGGCGTAGTCGTCGACCTGGTCGGCGGCGAGGGCGGCGGGGTCGACGCTGCCCTTGCGGTTGCGGAACTGGCGCACCTGGAAGGGGCGGCCCTCGACCGTGGTCCAGCCGAGCAGGATGTCGCTGACGACCTGCATCCGCTTCTGGCCGAGGACGACCCGGCGGCCCTCGTGCGGCACCTCCGGTATGGCGTGGCCGGCCGTCGCCAGGTGCGGGAGCAGCGCCGAGGCGCGGGCTTCCTTCACCTGGAGGACCAGGGGTTCGCCGCGGTGGTCGAGGAGCAGCACGACGTAGGAGCGGGTGCCGACGCTGCCGGTGCCGACGACGCGGAAGGCGACGTCGTGCACCGCGTACCGGGCGAGGAGGGGGAGGCGGTCCTCGGAGACGGTGGTCAGGTAGTGCTCCAGCGAGGCCGCGACCGCCGCCGCCTCCGCGTCGGGTACCCGGCGCAGCACCGGAGGCGCGTCCACGAAGCGGTGGCTGCCGTCCTCGGCCGGCTGGGTCGACTTGGCCGCGAACCGTCCGCTGGTGTTGGCCCGCGCCTTCTCCATGACCCGCTCCAGGGTGCCGAGCAGGTCATGGGCGTCGGCGTGGGAGACGAGTTCCTCGTCCGCGATGGCGTTCCACGCGTCCAGCACCGGGAGCTTCGCGAGCAGCCGTTGCGTGCGTCGGTAGGCACCGACCGCGTCGTGGGCGGCCTTGCGACAGGTGTCCTCGTCCGCGCCCGCTTCCCTGCCCGCGAGCACGAGCGAGGTGGCGAGGCGCTTGAGGTCCCACTCCCAGGGGCCGTGTGCCGTCTCGTCGAAGTCGTTCAGATCGATGACCAGGCCGCCGCGCGCGTCTCCGTACAGGCCGAAGTTGGCCGCGTGGGCGTCGCCGCAGATCTGGGCGGCGATGCCGGTCGCGGGGGTGCGCGCGAGGTCGTAGGCCATGAGGCCGGCCGAACCGCGCAGGAAGGCGAAGGGGGTGGCGGCCATCCTGCCGACCCGTATCGGAGTGAGCTCCGGGATCCGGCCGAGGTTGGACTCCTCGACGGCGGTCACCGCGTCCGGTCGGCCGGCGTCGAAGCTCAGCTCCGCGTGCACGCCGCGCGGCACCCGTCGGCGCAGCGCCTTGCCCTCTTCCTTGGGCGCGGCCTGCACGGGCCGGCCCGCGAATCCCCGCACGCCGAAGACTCCGGAGACCCTGGACGCCTGCCGACCCTGTTCGCTACGGCGGCTTTCTTCGCCCTGCCGGCCCTTTTCGCCCTGATGGTCCCGTTCGCCCTGATGATCCTGATGGTCCTGCCCGCCCGGCCGGCTCCGCTGGTCCTGCTGCGCCCGATCCGCTGCACCAAGATCCGTCATACCGACTGCCTCCCCCGTCACGCACGAACATCAACTCGTGATGACCGTACCGCCGGTGGCTGAAACGCGTCAGACCCTGTGGACAACTCCCAGCCTGTGGAAAACCCGGCCCCCCGCAATCAGCTCACAATCAGCCGCGGTCCAGGGTCACTTGCGGAGTTCGCCCGGGCACGGCGGACTCCCCGGCAGGTGCTCCTCCGCCCAGGTTCCCAGTTCCAGGAGCGCCGGCTGCAGTGCGGCGCCCGCCTCCGTCAGGCCGTACACGACCCGCAGCGGAGGGCCCTCGTCGACCTCGCGGACGACCAGCCCCGCCGCGCCGAGTTCCGTGAGGCGGTCGGAGAGCATCCGTTCGCTGATGCCGGGGATCGCCCTGCGCAGGTCGGCGAAGTGCGCGGGGTGCGGCAGCAACACGGCCACGACCAGGCCGGTCCAGCGCTTCCCGAGCAGTTGGAAGACACGGGCCATGCCGTCGTCGACCCTCTGGCACGGCCCTGCGTCGTGAGTCCCCGGCTCTGGCATGGGTCCAGAGTACTGCGTTCCCGTAGGGGGATGAAAAAAAGTAAGTAGCTGTGTTATCTCTAGTCCAGTACGAAAAGTTCGCCCCCTTCTCCTGGAGATTCCCCATGGCCACCCTCCTGCACGTCGACTCGTCCGTTTTCCCGGGCGCAGCCTCCGCCTCCCGCACGGTCACGGACGCGTTCCGCAAGGCCTGGGAGGAGCAGCACCCGCAGGGCACCGTGATCTACCGCGACCTCGCCGCGAACCCGGTCCCGCACATCACGGCCGACGCCCACACCGCCGGTTTCGCCCCCGCGGACGCGCACACCCCCGAGCAGGCCGCCGCCTTCGCCGAGCGCCTGACGTTCATAGAGGAGCTGGAGCAGGCGGACGCGATCCTGATCGGCGCGCCCATGTACAACTTCACGATCCCCTCGACCCTCAAGGCGTGGCTGGACCAGGTGATCCTCATCGGCCGTACCGCCATGAGCGAGGACTCGAAGGTCAAGGGCACCCCGGTCACGGTCGTCGCCAGCCGCGGCGGCTCCTACGCGCCGGGCACCCCGCGCGAGGGTTACGAGTACGTCCAGAACTACCTGGAGGCGATCCTGCGCGACACCCTCGCCCTGGACGTCCACGTCATCGTCCCGGAGCTCACGATGGCGCCGCACAACCCGGCGATGGCCGACCTGATCCCGCTGTACGAGGCCTCCCGCGCCAAGGCCGTCGACGAGGCCGTCACGAAGGCCAAGGAGTTCGCCGAGCGCTTCGCCGCGTAGCCCCTCCGGGCGGAGGGCCCAATGAGTCCCTGCCCCGGTACGCGCCCCCACGACGAGACGGCCCCGCAGGTTCGTGACCTGCGGGGCCGTCCGTATGGGCCGCCGAATGCCCACTGCCGCGGGGGATGGATCACAGCGGGCATCCGGCGGCGGTACCGGGGGACGAGCGGGCCGAGTGGGCCGAGTGGGCTACTTGAACGCCGGGAGGCTGCGGCTCACCCAGCCGGAGAAGGGGGTGGCCGGGCGGCCCAGGACCTTCTCCACATCGGGGCTGACCCGCTGTTCGGCGGGAAGCGGGGCGCCGAGGATGTCCAGGGTGCCGGGGATGACGTCCTCCGGCATGAACTGGGCCATGTGGGTGTGGGCGGCCTCGCGGGTCAGTTCCACGAAGGTCACTTCCGCACCGATGGCCTCGGCGATCGCCTCGGCCTGCGCACGCGGGCTGACCGCTTCGGGGCCGGTCACCTCGTACGTACGACCGGCATGGCCGTCCTCGCGCAGGACGACCGCGGCGACCGCGGCGATGTCCGCGGGGTCGACGACCGGCAGGGCCACGTCACCGAACGGGGCGAAGACCGTGCGGTCCGCGCGGACCGACTCGGCCCAGGCGAAGGCGTTGGAGGCGAATCCGCCCGCGCGCAGGATCGTGAAGTCGAGGCCCGAGCCGCGTACGGCCTCCTCGAACTCGCGCAGCCTGCCGTGCGAGGCCGAGTCGGGGCGGGTGGCGTTGATCTGCGAGGAGAGCAGGACGACCCGCTTGACACCGGCGTCCCTGGCGGCGGCCAGCAGGTCGGTCGCGGCCTCGCCGTAACCGAGCAGTTCGCCGGCGAGCAGGATGAAGAAGGCGTCGGCGCCTTCGAGTACCGGCCGCATGCTCTCGGCGCTGCCGAGGTCGGCCTGCGCGTGGCGGACCCCGTCCGTCGGGGAGGGCAGCGGGCGGCGCGAGACCGCCACGACCTGCTCCCCCGCCTCGGCGAGCGCCTCGATCAGCGGACGTCCGACATTTCCGGTGGCTCCGGTGACGACAATCATCAGAAAAAACTCCCTAGTGCGTTAATCCGAACCAGTAATCAGCAGTCATCGGTTGCATCGGTGTGGGGATTGGAGTGGAGAGGGGGGTGGGGGGTGGGGGTCGGTGTGGGGATCGGTATGGGGGTCAGAGTGGGGAAATCCGCCGGTCATCCGTGGTTGGCGGCCATGACAGGGACGCTAGCATCCTCCGTATAGTAGGTACCTAGAGGAAAGTGGCTATCCAAGTGAGCCTCTTCCTCGCGCTCGCCGTACACCGCGGTGAGCGAGCGGCCCAGCCGTACGAGCGACTCCCGCGCCTCCGGAGGATCGAGCACCTCGACGCGGCTGCCGAGACCGGCCAGTTGCGCGGCGAGCACCTCCACCGAAGGACCGTCGGCCGTGAACTCGACCCGGCCGTCGATCTGGACCTCACCCGTCCGCAGCCGACCGCCGAGCAGTTGCCGCAGCACCGGCAGGGCGTCGCGGTCGGCCCGCGCCCGTACGGTCGCCGCGGTCAGCCGCTGCTCCACCTCGGCGGCCAACTCCCGCCAGGCGGCGGCGAGGTCGAAACCCTCCGGGCGCCGCACCGGCTCACCGGTCCTGGTCGCGGAGGTGACCCGGCCGAGCCGGAAGGTGCGCAGCCCCTCCTCGGTACCGGCGACGAGGTACCAGCGGCCGGCCTTCGAGACCAGGCCGAGCGGGTGCACCGTGCGCTCGCCGGGAGCCCGGTCGGGATGGGCGTAGCCGAGCCGGACCTGTTCGCCGTCGAGCACCGCCCGCTCCAGAGTGTGCTGGTGGGGACCGCCGCCACCCGCCGTGCGCGACCAGTCGACCCCGTCGATGAGGATGGCCTTGGCGGCCGCCTCGGCGTGCGGCCGCATGGGCGCGGGCACCGCCCGCATCAACTTCCGTAACGCGGCGCGCAGTTCGGGCGAGGCCGACAAGGGACCCGCGGCCAGGAACAGCGCCCCGATCTCCCGCGAGGTGAAACCGGTCAGATCGGTGCGGGCGCCGCCGACCAGGCTCCAGCCGCCGCCCCGGCCGCGCTGCGAGTAGACGGGAACACCGGCGGTGGTGAGGGCCTCCAGGTCGCGGCGCGCGGTGCGCTCCGACACCTCCAGCTCCTGGGCCACCTCGCGCACGGTCACCCGCCCGCGCGCCTGGAGCAGCAGCAGGGTCGCCACCAGACGGTCAGCCTTCACAACAACCGCCCCTCTCCGCAAATTTAAGATGCTTTGAGCCAATACATCTATTTCCAGCAAGATCTGATGCGGCTTCAGAAATAGGCCACAAGATGACCTGTTTGACCTCGACGATGAAGACATGACTCACGACATGGCTGACAGCACCAATCCCCCCGCCAACCCGCCCACCGACCCCCGTGGCGGCCTGTTCAAGGCCGTCGAGCTCACCGGACGTACGCTCGCCGCGCTGCGCCCCGAGCAGTACGACACCGTCACCCCGTGTCCCGACTACTCGGTCCGCGACATGGCCAACCACGTGGTGTCCGTGCTGCGCCGGGTCGCCGTCATGGGCGCGGGCGGCTCCTTCATGAGCGTTCCGCACTTCGCGCAGGACGTCCCCGACGGCGACTGGGCCAAGGCCTGGGCGGAGGCGACGAAGGAGTTCGACGCGGTGTGGTCGGACCCGGCCGTACTGGGCCGCCAGATCGGTCTGCCCTGGGGCCCGGTTCCCGGGGCGGTCGCCTCGGTGATCTACACCAACGAGTTCGTGCTGCACGCCTGGGACCTGGCGAAGGCGACCGGTCAGAGCCCCGAGTGGGACCCGGAGATGCTCGCCGCGCCGCTGGCCAACATGCACCGGGCCGTGCCCGCGGAACCCCGCGGCGGCCAGGTGCCGTTCGGCCCGGTGGTGGAGGTGCACGAGGACGCTCCCGACATCGACAAGCTGGTGGGCTGGTACGGACGTCGTCCCTGACGGGGCGACGCGGCAGACGATCGAGCGGGCGGGCCGCCGGACATCGATCCGGCGGCCCTTCCCCATGTCCGTGTTCATGAAATGTCCGTCTTCATGAAATGTCCGGGTTCACGAAGCGTCAGGCTCCGATGCCCTGGGCGAACTTGAAGTAGCGGTACGGGTCGTACTTCGCCTTCACGACCTTCAGCCGTGCGTAGTTCTCGGCGTAGTACGACTGCCGCCAGTTCGGCAGCTCCGCGTCCATCCAGTTCTGGTACGTCTCGCCGTTGGACAGCGGGTCGACGGTGTCGAACCCGTGGTCCACCCAGCTCGTGGCGACAGCCGTGGCCTCGGCGGTGACCTGGGCCGGGTCGTTGATCAGGACCCGGTAGTTGACGGAGAAGAGCGAGTCACGGTGCACGTACGCCGTGTCGGTGCGGGCCGGGTCGTTGGCCGCGCCCCCGAAGAAGTGGAAGTCGAGGTACCGGGCCTGCCCAGCCCTGCGGTCGGCGTCGAAGGCCGTCACCACGTTCGCCCAGTCGCTCTGCGCGTAGGGCGCGCTGCCCAGCCGGGTCCGCTCCAGACCGAAGGCCGGCCGGGTCAGCACCCCGCTCGGCGACTTCCCGGCACGCTGGCACTGGTCCTGGGTCAGGGTGCTGCAACCAAAGATCATCATCATGACCTGCCGGTACGTCATGACCGCGTCCTGGCGGGCCGTCACCGCGCCGGTCAGCGACAGCAGCCGCGCCGCCTCCGAGGCCAGTTCGGCCGGGGTGCCGCGGGAGGCGAGGAAGACGTTGAGCGCCGGTACGGTGCCGGGCGCCGCTTCGGCCTGGACGAGGTAGGCGCCGCCGCCGATGGTGCGGGGGGCGTCCACCAGCCACTGGCCGACGCCGTGCAGCACGTCGGCCGCGCGGTCGTACGGGAAGATCAGGTTGCTGATGGCCATCTGGTCGCCCTCGTGCGGGGTGACCGTGAAGCGGGTGACGACACCGAAGTTGCCGCCACCGCCGCCGCGGATCGCCCAGAAGAGGTCGGGGTGGCTGGTCGGCGAGGCGGTCACCACGCAGCCGTCGGCGAGGACCACCTCGGCCGAGGTGATCGCGTCGCAGGCCATGCCGGTCGGGCGGGTCAGGAAGCCGAATCCGCCGCCCTGGAGGAAGCCGCCGGCCGACACGGTGGGGCAGCCGCCCTCGCTGACCACCAGGGCGTGCGGGGCGAGCGCGTTGAGTATCTCGACGTTCTTGGCGCCGGGGCCGATGTCGACGGTCCCGTTGCCGACGGTGATCGCGTTGAGCCGCGACACGTCGATGATCAGGCCGGGCGTCGTCGAGTAGCCGCCGAAGCTGTGGCCGCCGCTGCGGACCGCGGACGGGAGTCCGTTGTCCTGGGCGAAGCGCAGCGCGACGGAGACGTCGGAGGAGCTGACGCAGTACGCGACGGCCCGCGGGTTGACCGAGTCGAACTGGCCGAGTTCCAGCTGCTTGGCCACGCCGTAGCCGGCGTCGGTGGGCAGCACCAGCTGTCCCTGGAGCTTGCCGGCGAGGGTGCTCCAGGGGGCGGAGGAGCCCGCGGAGACAGGGCTGTTGGGCAGGACGGCCAGGCCGACGGCGGCGGTTCCCGCACCGATCAGTGCTCTACGAGTGATCACGGATGTCCCAAGGTTCTAGGAAGCGGTCGATGTAGGTGGAAGTCAGTGGGGGGAGGCCGGAGGGGCGGCGGAGGAACAAGGGGGAACAGGGGGAACAGGAGGAACAAAGAGAGGAGCAAGGGGGCCGGCGCCGGGCCCACGGGGGGAAGGTGGGCCCGGCGCCGGAACCGGGGGGAAAGTGGCTCTGTGAAGGCGGGCCCAAAAGACGGGGCTTCGAGTCGGGGCCTTCAGGACGGGGCCGAGGTCAGGACACCTTGCGGCCGCGCACCCCCTGCTTGACGACGCCGGCCAGCATCGAGCGGCCGAGGTCGCGCATCTCCTTGGGTCCGGAGGTGCTGGCCCACCACATGAACTTCATCATCGTGGGGGTGGTGGCCCGGAAGAACCGGAGGTCCTCGGGGCCCTTCCAGCCGAAGGGCGTGTTGACGGACTCGCAGTCGCGGATCGCCTCGAAGACGATGTCCGCGGCCTTGTCACCGTCGATCTCGCCCGCCTCGTACCGTTCGCAGGTCTCGGCGGTGGTGTCGAAGAGGACCTTGAAGGCGTGGCTGTCCGGCCACCACAGGCCCGTGTAGGGCGCCTTCTCCATCTCCTTGAAGTGCCGGTCGTCACCGTCGAGCTGGAAGTTCTGGCGCGCCATGATCTGGCGCATGGTGGCCGGCGTGGTGAAGCACGCCCACACCCGGAACACCGCGTTCCACAGCCGGAAGTGGCTGAAGGCGATGTAGGAGCTGTTGACGATCTTGTCGTTGTACTCCAGGAGCCCCTGCTCCAGGCGCTCCACGTACTCGAAGCGCTCCTCGGTGAAGTCGTTCTCGCGCAGGGCGTCCAGGATCCGGTAGGCGAGGGCGTCGACGACCTCGAAGGTGTTGGACAGACCGCGCGAGTACAGCGGGTCGATGAAACCGGCCGCGTGCGACATCAGGCACCAGCGGGCGCCGATGGTGCGCTTGGAGGAGTACTGGAGGCGGTCGGTGGAGACCCACTCGCGGATCCGCTTGGCGCCCTCGAACTGCCGCTTCACCGCCGGGTACATGTCGAGGTAGTGGTTGAACTCCTGGTCCGGCGTCATGTCCTTCGGCTTGGGGTACAGCCGCTCGTCGAAGGTCAGGCCGACACTGCAGGCCGGGTTCTTGGAGTCCTTGTAGTTGTCGAACGGGATGATCCAGAACCAGCCCCGCTCGATGAGGTGGTGCAGGGTGCCGCCGTGGAAGGGCGACTCGGCGGGCGGGCGCAGCGCCTCCGGGTAGTTGCACACGTCGTCGTACGGCTTGATGCCGACGTAGTGCGTGAACAGCGAGCGCGCGTGGTGCTTGTGCCGGGGCGGGTTCTCGCGCAGGTCGAACTTCTGCGCGAGCGGGGAGCGGAAACCGCTCGCGTCGATCAGGTACTTGGCCCGGAAGACCTCGCCGTTCCTGCCGGTGATGGTGACACCGTCGTCGTCGACGTCGAGGTCGGTGGCGAACCAGTTCTGGCGGAGCGTGCAGCCGTACTTGGCGGCGACGTTCAGGTAGTGCGAGTCCGTGTCCTGCCGGAAGAGGTGCACCGCCTCGGTGAGCATCTTCGGGATGACGAACATCGTCGCCTCGTGCGGGTCCGGCTCGCGGTTCGGCCGGTGCGTGACGAAGCCGAAGCTCTGCTTGCGGCCGTGCGTCGGACCGATGTGCTCGGTGACCGCCTTCACGTCCAGCATGTGCTTGATCTCGGGCACGTCGTAGCGCACGGCCAGAATGTGCAGCCACTCGACGAGCTGCGGGTTCTGGGACTCGCCGACGGCGAACCTGGGGTGCTGACCTGCGTCGATGAGCACCACGTTCGCGCCCTGACGGGCCAGGATCGCTCCCATGATCGAGCCCGCGAGGCCCGACCCCAGGATGGCTACGTCGCATTCGGTCCACTCGGCGGCCTTGTCGGCCTTCTTCGCTTCCTCAGCCTTGGTGGGCAAGACCGCACTCCTCTTTCTCGTTTCACGGACGGGTCGGATGGGTGGCGCGCGTCCTACTGGAGGGATTCGGATCGACGGGTCGGATCGACGGGTCGGGTCGACCGGGGGATTCAGGCGGCGGTGCCGGGCTCGCCGAACCACTGGGCGAGCGCGTCGGTCAGGCCGTCCGTGGAACCGTCGGCGCCGACCCAGGCGATGTAGCCGTCGGGGCGTACGAGGAGGTCGGCGGCCGGGGCGGCGGCGTCGGGCCGGGTGGCGGTGACGACGTCGACGCGGTCGGACCAGGCGGCCACGGCCTCGCGCAGCGCCGCGTTGTCGTGCAGGTCGAGGAGGACCGGGCGGCCCTGGTGCAGCAGCTCGTACGTGGTGGTCTTCTCGTCGCCGACCAGCAGTTCCTGGTCGGGCAGCCGGCGGCCGAGCAGGGGGTGACCGCCCTCGACGGCGCCGTAGGTGATGTCCAGGCCGGTGACCAGGCCGACGAGGTGACGTCGTACGTCCTCGATCTGGACCAGTTCGGCGAACAGGTCGCGCAGCGGCTGGGCCTCGGGGCCGCCGAGGTAGAGGGTGCGCTGGACCAGGGTGTTGTAGACGATGCGGGCGCCGACCGGGTGGCGCTCGGAGTGGTAGGTGTCGAGCAGGCCCTCCGGGGCGTGCCCCTTGACCGCGGCGGCGAGCTTCCAGCCGAGGTTGACCACGTCGCCGACGCCCGCGCTGATGCCCTGGGCGCCGATCGGCAGGTGGATGTGGGCGGCGTCGCCCGCGAGGAAGACCCGGCCCTTGCGGTACTCGGCGGCGTGCCGGCTGGCGTCGGTGAAGTAGCTGGTCCACAGCTGCTTGGCACCGCTGATGTCCTCGCCGGTCACCCGCTGGAAGGCGGCGGCCACCTCCTCGAAGGTGGGCGGCTCCTGGGTGGGGCGGACACCGGCGCCGCGCTCGAAGACCACCACGCGGGTGGCGCCCGGGCCGAGCGGCAGGACCACGACCATGCCGGCCTCGCCGACCTCACCGGTGGGGCGCAGCCGCAGCTGGACTCCGGCGACGTCCGCCATCTTCATCTCGATGGTGGCGCTGACGCCGGGGAAGTCGATCCCGGCCAGGTGGCGGACGGTGGAGCGGGCGCCGTCACAGCCGACGACGTAGGCGGCGCGCAGCGTCTCGACGCCCTCCGGGCCCGCGACCTCGACCTGGACCCCGTTCTCGTCCTGCGTCAGGCCGATGACCTCGTGGCCCCGGCGGACGTCGGCTCCCAGACCCACGGCCCACTTGTTGATGATGGCCTCGGTGCGCGACTGCGGAACACCGCGGACACCGAAATTGCCGCCCTCGACAATGCGGTAGTCGATGGGGAGTCCACCGAAATGGCCGCCGGGTATGGTCTCCAGCGGACCGAAATCCTCGAGAAGGCCGCGCTGGCCGAATTCCTCGATCGTACGGGCCGAGAATCCCAGCGCACGGGACTGCTGCATCGGCTGTTCCAGCCGGTCGAGCACGATGACCGAGAGACCCGAGAGGCGCAGTTCTCCCGCGAGCATGAGACCCGAGGGCCCCGCTCCGGCAACGATCACATCGGCATTGAAGGCGTCCATATTCCCTCTCCCGCTGGCGTTTTCTCCAGTATTCCGAGGGCTCCCGGGAAGCTGAATGGCCGCCGATACAGAACTCTGACAAGTTCTGACAAGTTCGTCAGAGGCCTTGCAGCTACTGGGCGGTTACCGGGTGGCGAGTACTGGGCAGGTACAGGCGGAGCATGCGAGAGGGTGCCGGAAGAGTCTTCCGGCACCCTCTCGCCCCGTATGTGCTCCGGGAGTTCGGTACGGGCCGTTCAGTACAGGCCCATCACGCGGTCGACCGCGATCTCGATGACCGCGAGGCCCGGGGGCTGCGGCGGCTGGGACCAGTACCGCTTGGCGTAGCGGCGCATCCCCTCCACCACCCGGGGCGGGTCGGTGGAGACGGTGGCCGGGCCCTCCAGGGTGATCCAGCGGGGGCCGACCAGCTGGCACACGGCGGCCCGGCCACCGGCCCTGGCTAACAGGTTGCGGGACTTGCGGCGGTGCACCGTGGTCATCACCCGGGCCAGGCCCGCCTCACCGTCCCAGGTGAACCGTACGGGCGCGACGTGCGGCGTGCCGTCCGGGCGAAGGGTGGTGAGGGTGCACAGGGCGTTCTCGGCGAGGAACTCCTCCGCCGCGGCGGACAGGGGCAGGGGTTTGGACATGGCCGGGTCCGTTCTTCCGTCGTCCGACTTCGGTCTCTGGTCTGCCGTCAGGCGTGCGCGGGGACGGCCGCGGACTGCTCGGAGGACTTGGTGAAGGGCAGCAGCACCAGGGTCACCACGAAGGCGGCCGCGGCGAAGCAGGCGCCCACGAGGAACGCGTCGTGGAAGACGGTCGTACGGGCCTCCTGGACCAGGGCGGGAACACCGTGGGCCTTGGCCGTCAGCTCGTCGACCCGGCGGAAGGCGTAGGTCGCCGCGACCGCGAGGCCGAGCGCGCCGCCGACTTCCTGGGCGGTGTTGATGAGACCGGCGGCCAGACCCGACTCGCGCTCCTCGATCCCCGCGAACGCGGAGACCTGCAGCGGGACGAAGGACATTCCGAGGCCGAGGCCCATCAGGACGAAGGCGGGCAGCACGTCCGTCAGGTAGGAGGCGTCGGACGGGGCACGCCACAGCAGCATCATGCCGGTCGCGGCGAGCGCGAGGCCGACCAGCAGGACGGGCTTGGCGGCGACCTTGGTGACGATCTGGGAGGCGACGCCGGCGCCGACGGCGGTGAGCACCGCGAGCGGCACGTACGCGAAGCCGGTCTTGACGGCGGAGTAGTCCAGGACCTGCTGCATGAAGAGGCTGGCGAAGAAGAACAGGGTGACGCAGGTGCCGAGCAGCAGGATGGCGATGCCGTTGGCGGCGCGCAGCGAGGGGCGGCGGAAGATGCCGAGCGGCATCAGCGGCTCCTTGGCGCGGCGCTCGATGACGATGAAGGAGGCGAGCAGGATCGCGGAGAGGATGAACCCGCCGACGACCCGGCCGGTCGGGACATTGGAGTCGGAGACGGTCTGGCCGAGGGTGAAGATCAGCAGGACCAGGCCGGCGGTGAGGGTGACCGCACCGGCGACGTCGAAGGACTTGGTGCGCTGGGCGGAGCGGCTCTCGCCGACGACCATCGGGGCGACCAGGGCGCCGATGACGCCGATCGGGACGTTGATGAAGAAGATCCAGCGCCAGCCGGGCCCATCGGTGAGCAGACCGCCGAGGGTGACACCGGCGACGGCGGCGAGACCGCTGAGCGCGCCCCAGGCACCGAGCGCCTTGTTGCGGGCCGCGCCCTCTTCGAAGTTGTTGGTCAGCAGGCTCAGCGCGGCGGTGGCGATGAACGCGGCCCCCAGGCCTTGGGCACCGCGGGCGCCGATCAGCATGGCGGCGTTCTGCGAGACACCGGCGAGCAGCGAGGAACCGGCGAACAGGAGCAGACCGGTCTGCAGCATCCGGCGGCGGCCGAGGGTGTCGGCGAGCCGGCCGGTCAGCAGCAGGAAGCCGCCGAGGAGCATGCCGTAGGTGGTGACCACGTACTGGAGAGCGGTGGTGGAGATGTTGAGCTCGTCCTCGATGGTCGGCAGGGCGACGTTCACGATCGACACGTCGAGGAAGGTCATGAAGCCGGCCAGGCAGAGGAAGGCCAGGATGAGGCCGGGGCGGCGGACCGGCCCGGAGTCGCCCGCCGCCTTGGCGGGGCTGTGGGTGGACTCTTGGATGGACATGTCACTCCCTAGGAGCATGAGGATTCTCGGACGGGGACGTACAGGGAGGTACTGGCTTTGCTGGCTTCTTGGAAGCTAGCATCCTGGGTATAGTAGGTACCTAGAGGAAAGTGACTTCCCGAAAGGCGATGGTCGGAATGAAGAGCACAGCCCCTCAGGGCCCCACGGCCGCGAGCGGCGCCGCCGACGCGACCGGCATGCCGGTCGTGACCAGCCCCGAAGCCGCGCACGCGGCCGCCGCCGGCACCCCGCAGAGGTGCCCGATCGCCCCGGTCCTCGACATCGTGTTCAGCCGCTGGACCACGCCGATCCTGTGGACGCTGAACGCCTTCGGCACCCAGCGCTTCGTGGAACTGCACCGCAACATCGGCACCATCACGCCGAAGGTGCTGACGCAGCGGCTGCGTCAGCTGGAGCGGGACGGGCTGGTGATCCGCACGTACTACCCGGAGGTGCCGCCCCGGGTGGAGTACGAGATCAGCGATCTGGGACGGACCCTGGCCCCCCTGTTCGCCTCGCTCTTCGACTGGTCGACCGGCCACCTGCCGCTGGTGGAGCAGGCGCGGCAGGCGTTCGACGAGGCGGAGGAGCAGGCCGCGGCCCGCCACTGAACCTGGTAAGTCCCTCAGCTCCATGCCGGTGTCCGCATGGAGCCCTGGAAGAAGATCAGCGGGTCCTCCTGTTCGGCTTCGGAGGGCGCGCGCAGACCGACGACCTCGCCCAGCAGGATGGTGTGGTCGCCGCCGTCGTACTCGGTGACCAGCCGGCACTCCAGATGCGCGAGCGCCTCGCTGAGCACCGGCAGGTCGAGGACGGACCTGTGGTGCGGCACCTCCTCGATCCGGGCGGTCCGCCGACCGGCGAACGCCCAGGCCACGGGCTCCTGTCGCTGCGTCAGGAAGTTCACGACGAAGCCGCCGGACTCCTGGACCACGGGCAGCAGCCGGGAGTCGTCGTGCAGGCAGATGAGCACCAGCGCCGGGTCCAGGGAGACCGAGGTGAAGGAGTTCACCGTGGCGCCCGTGGCGTTGTCGCCGCTGCCCGAGGTGATGACCGTGACACCGGTGGCGAAGTGTCCGCACACGGTGCGCAGCGCGCGGCCGTCGACCGGACCGAGCTGCTCGGGGATGGCTTGCGAAACGGGGATCACGACAGCCCTCTCGTTCTCGGATACGGGGTTACGGAGTTACGCGGTTACGGGGGTTACCGGGTTCGGGGGTTACCGGGTTCGGGGGTTACCGGGTTCGGGGGTTACCGGGTTCGGGGGTTACGGAGTCCGGGGTTTCGGAGTGGGGGGTCAGGCCGCGCGTGAAGCCGGGGCCTCGGACGGCTCGGACGGCTCGGGCACGACAGCCGGCACCGGACGACGCCTGGACAGCAGCGGACCCGCCATCGCCGTCGTGACCAGCGCCATGATCACGAGCATCGTGAACATGCGGGTGTCGAGCACGCCCAGGCTGACGGCCGCGTTGAGGATGATGAGTTCGGTCAGACCCCGGGTGTTCATCAACAGCCCCAGGTCCTTCGACTCACGCCAGGAGAACCCGGCCAGCCGCGCCGGAAGGATGGCACCGACCAGCTTGCCGGTGCAGGCCACGACGATGATCGCGACGAGCGCGACGAAGTCGCCGGCGGTGAGCGCACCGAGGTCCACGCCGAGCCCGGTGACGATGAAGAAGACCGGAAGCAGCACGACGCTGACGTGGTCCATGGGCTTGCGCAGATGTTCCGCGAGGACCATGGCGGGCTCACGGGGCATCACGAACCCGAACAGGAAGGCTCCGAAGATGGCGTGGATGCCGATCCAGGTGGTCAGCCAGGCCGAGGTCAGGGCGCCCGCGCACAGCACCGCGAGCAGCGCCGACCAGCGCTCGGTGGCCGCCCAGCGCCACACCAGCCGGGCCACCAGCGGGCGCACGACCAGTAGCATCCCGGCCACGTAGAGCACGCTGTAGAGGCCGATGCGGGCGAGGTCGGAATAGTTCCCGTTCGCCGTGACCAGGGCCGAGACATAGGCCAGCAGGCACCAGGCGAGCAGGTCGTCGATGGCGGCGCTGGCCAGCGAGAGCGAACCGGCCCGGGTGTCCAGGAGCTTGTTCTCGGTGAGGATCCGCGCGAGCACGGGGAAGGCCGTCACCGACATCGCGGTGCCGATGAAGGTGGCGAACGCGACGAAGGAGATGTGGTGTCCGGCCACCGTGGAGTGCTCGTCGTACAGGAACGGGGCCAGCGCCACACCCAGGCCGAAGGCCATCGCGATCGACGAGAGCGAGACGCCCGCGGCGAGCCGGGCGTGCGGCCTGATCAGGCGCTTCTCGAACTCCCAGCCGACCACGAACATGAACAGGATCAGACCGACCTGGGAGACCGCGGACAGCAACGGCCGCACGTCGGCGGGGAAGAGGCGCTCGGTGAGGTTCCCCGGCAGCAGGCCGAGGACGCTCGGGCCGAGCAGGATGCCCGCGGTGATCTCGCCGACCACCATCGGCTGACGCAGCTTCTGCGCGAACCGGCCGAGTGCGGCGCCGGCCACGAGCACCACACCGATGTCGGCAAGCATGATCGCGAGTTTCATGTCCTGGGGACTGGCCGCCGCCAGCGTCGTCATTGGGGCTCCCGGGGTCGGGGCGGAGTGCCGCGGGTCCACAGCACGCGGAAGGTCAGGGAGGAGAGCCGCCAGCCCTCCGCGGCGCGGCGGGCTTCGCCGGTCGCGAGGGTGCCGACCTGGAACAGGGGTTCGTCCGCCGCGTCGGGGTGGTGCACATGCGTCGAGACGAGGTTGGCGCGCAGCACGGCCCGCTCACCGGCGTCGTCGAGGTCGACGGCCGCGGGCGAGCCGAGGTGCTGGGTGGCGGCGAAGGCCGCCAGCGCGTCACGGTGGTAGCCGGCGAGTCCGTCGAGGCCCTCGTGCCGGCTCATCGGGAACTCGACCAGGGCGTCCTTCGTGAAGAGCCCCCGCGCCCACGCGTCGTCGAGTTCGTCGTCGTCGAGACCGATGAGGTACCGGTCAAGGAGAGTGGATATCTCTAATGCTTCCGGGCCTGACTGCATTACCCGAGCATGGCGCCCACGCCAATCGGCAACCAAGGCCGCTTTTCACAGCCCTGAAGAAGTTGAGAAAGATCTGACACCGCCCTCGAACAATTGACAAAAGCGCCGCCAATCCTGAAGTGCCGACCCTTTCACATGGGCAGATCTTCTTGCCATGCTGCATTCGTAGCTGCATTCGTGGCTCCACCCGCACCTTCATTCGCACCTCCATTCGCACTCCCATTTCCTCGAACGGAAGAGACGAGAGAATGCCGAAGATCGCAGCCGATGGTCAGCACCTGACCGTTCTCAACCTGTTCTCGACCGACGCCGCCGAGAAGCAGGTCAAGCTGCTCGCCGCGATGCGCCAGATCGTCGACACGGCGGCCTACGAGGGCTGGATATCCAGCACGGTCCACGCCGGGCAGGACAAGCCGGGAACGGCCAACTTCATCCAGTGGCGCAGCACCGAGGACCTGGAGAGCCGTTACGCCGGTGAGGAGTTCAAGCACCGCACGCTCCCGCTCTTCGGTGAGATCACCACCTCGATCCGTCTGCTCCAGAACGAGATCGCCTTCACGCAGCAGAAGCCGGAGCTGGGCGGCGTCACCGAGATCTCCCCGTCCCGCGACGACTACACGGCCATCGAGCTGTTCGGCGTACTGCCGGAGAACCAGGAGGACCTGATCGACGCCCTGGGCGAGTCCCAGACGTGGCTGGTCGACGTCCCCGGCTACCGCACCCACACGGTGCTGCGCGGCCTGCGTGCCCGCGGCATCGAGGGCAAGTTCGTCGTCGTCTACTCCCAGTGGGACAGCAAGGAGGCGTACGACGCCTTCCGCTCCGTGCCGCAGGGTGAGCGCTCCCCGGAGCGCCAGAAGGTCGACGCCCGCGTCGCCGCGCTCCAGACCTGGCAGGACGAGAACACCTACCAGGTCGTCCACACCCGCGCCGCGGGCGAGTGAGCCACCCGGTGGCGGGCCGACCGGTCGGGCGGCGGCCGGCCCGTCACCGGGTCTGCACGTTGTTTCACGTGAAACACCCGCACGGCGGCTCTGAAGACATGGCAGCCCCGCCCGCACGGCAGACCCACCCGCAGCGGAAGCACGCACCACACCAACACGTATGACAGATCGCGCACGGACGCGGACGCACGGGCGCGTTCCCATCCCCACTGGCTGGCCGCTGCCGGGAATCCCCCACCCGGCAGCGGCTTTTCTGTCCGTCACGTTCCCGTTCCCGTCCCGCCCCCGCGCGCCACACCAGGACGAGGAGACAGCACGCATGGAACACCCGGGCATGCGCCAAGTCGCGCACGAGATCAACATCGCGGTCCCGGCGGACACCGTCCACCGGCTGATCGCCGAGGTGGGGAACTGGCCACGGATCTTCCCCTCGGTCATCCACGTCGAGCACGAGGAGGCTCCCGAGGGCGAGGAGCGGCTGACGATCTGGGAGACCGCACCGACCGCGGCGGGCGAACCGCGCTGCCGCCCGCTGCGCCGGATCGTCGAACCCGCCAAGCTGCGGATCAACTTCCAGCACCTGGTCACCGCGTCCCCCGTCGCCGGCCTCGGCGGCGCCTGGCTCGTCGAACCGCTCGGCCAGAACGAGTCCCGAGTACGGCTGCTGCACGAGTTCCGGGCCGCCGACGACGCCCCCGGGGCCCTGGACCGGATCGGCGCCGAGATCGACCGCAGTGCCGTCGCGGAACTCGCGGCGCTGAAGAAGAACGCGGAACGCGAATACGCCGACGCCGAGTTGACGTTCTCGTTCGAGGACACCGTCTACGTCGACGGGTCGGCGAAGGACGTGTACGCCTTCATCAACGAGGCGAACCTGTGGTCGGAGCGGCTGCCGCACGTGGCGACGGTCC
The DNA here is from genome assembly GCF_001514115.1 of Streptomyces olivochromogenes. Classification (GTDB taxonomy): domain Bacteria; phylum Actinomycetota; class Actinomycetes; order Streptomycetales; family Streptomycetaceae; genus Streptomyces; species Streptomyces olivochromogenes. The sequence continues at coordinate 15,389 of NZ_KQ948489.1, read as the reverse complement.
GTCTGGAAGAGGACACCGTGGGGCTCCAGACCCTGGAGATGGACACCCGGGCCAAGGACGGTTCCGTCCACACCACCAAGTCCTACCGCGTGACCTTCCCGCACCAGCGCATCGCGTACAAGCAGGTCACCCTGCCCGCGCTGATGACCCTGCACACCGGCCACTGGACCTTCCAGGACACCGACCAGGGCGTCGCGGCCACCTCCCAGCACACCGTCAGTCTCAACACGGACAACATCGCCCGCATCCTCGGTGACACCGCCACCGTCGCCGACGCCCGCGAGTACGTCCACACCGCCCTGTCCACCAACAGCCTGGCCACCCTGAACCATGCCAAGGCTCACGCGGAGGGCCGCCGTTGACCCCGACGGTGCGCCGGCTCGCCGTAGCGCGAGGGGAGTTGGACGTGTGGCTGCTGCCACCGCCCGACTCGCCGCGTGACGTCCCGTACGACGAGCTCGACGCGTACGAGAGAGGTCGGGCCGACTCCTACCGTCGCCCCGACGACCGCCAGATGTACGCCGCGGCGCACGTGGGACTGCGCCGGGTCCTCGCCGGTTACACCGGCATCGAACCGAGCCGGCTCAACCTCGCCGGCGAGCGGTACAACGGCAACGGTGAACGCCACGGCCGGCCCGTGGTGCTCGGCGTGCCCGGCGGCGCCCCCCAGTTCTCGCTCTCGCACAGCCACGGCCTGGCGATCGTGGTGGTGGCGGAGTCGCGGGTGGGCGCCGACGTCCAGCGGCTGCCGTCGCCCCAGACCGCCGAGGCGTGTCTGCCTGCGCTGCATCCGGCCGAGCGTGAGGAGCTCGGGAAGATTCCCGAGCACGAACGGACCATGGCCTTCGGCCGCCTGTGGACACGGAAGGAGGCGTATCTGAAGGGGCTGGGCACCGGGCTGACCCGGGGGGCCGACCTCGACTACCTCGGTGAGGCGGGGCTGGCCGAGCGGCCGACGGGTTGGGTGGTGGGCAACCTGCCCCTGTGTTCCACCCACATCGCGGCGGTGGCACTGGCCGGGGCGGGGGATCGGCCCGTCGCCCTTCGCGCCGTGCCCACCGCCTATCTGTACGCCCCGGACGCGGTGGAGCGTCTTGTGGAGATGGAACCGGGGTTGCGGTCGATGCTCCGGGATCCCGCTCAGCACGGGGATCTGGAGCGCTGAGGAGATGGGGGGACTGCGGGCCGGCCTCAGGGTGCGGGTTGTCCTGGGCCGGTCGCGCAGTTCCCCGCGCCCCTGAGGGGGCACCACGAAGGGGCCGGAGAGTTCCTGTGAACTCTCCGGCCCCTTCGTCCTGTTTCTCCCCCGGAGGGCCCGGCTCAGGCCGCCGCTCGCCAGGTGCGGGGGCCGTCGAAGCCCGTGACGCGTTCGGGGCGGCGCCACAGGGCGATGACCTGGTGCTTGCGGGCCGTGTCGTCGGGTGCGACGCCGGGGCCCGCGGTGACGGCCATCAGTACCGCGGTCAGCGCGGCCAGCTCCTCCGGGGAGGGGCAGCCGCGCTCGATCCGGAAGAGCGGACCGGCCGCGGGTTCGCAGACCGGACCAGCCGCGGGTTCGGGGGCGGGATCGGGATCAGGACCGGGGGCGGGATCGGGAACGGGGACAAGGGCGGGGCGCTGGATGCTCATGGTTTCCTCCCTGCTCACTGGGGCGGGTTGCCGTGCTTGCGGCGCGGCAGCTCGGCGTGCTTGGCCGCGAGCATGGCGAGCGAACGGGCCAGGACCGCCCGGGTCTCGCGCGGGTCGATGACGTCGTCGACCAGCCCGCGTTCGGCGGCGTAGTAAGGGTGGACCAGCTCCTCCTTGTACTGGTCGATTTTCTCTTGACGCATCGCGTCGGGGTCGTCCGCGGCCGCGATCTCCCGCCGGAAGACCACGTTGGCGGCCCCCTCGGCACCCATGACCGCGATCTCGTTGGTCGGCCAGGCCAGCGCGATGTCGGCGCCGATGGAGCGGGAGTCCATCACGATGTACGCGCCGCCGTACGCCTTGCGCAGCACCACCGAGACCCGCGGCACGGTCGCGTTGCAGTACGCGTAGAGCAGCTTGGCGCCCCGCCGGATGATGCCCTCGTGCTCCTGGTCCACGCCCGGCAGGAAGCCGGGCACGTCGACCAGCGTGACCAGCGGGATGTTGAAGGAGTCGCAGAACTGCACGAACCGCGCGGCCTTCTCGCTCGCCTTGATGTCCAGGACACCCGCCATGGCGGCCGGCTGGTTGGCGACGATGCCGACGGTGTGACCGTCGATCCGGGCCAGCGCGCAGACGATGTTCGGCGCCCAGCCCGCGTGCACCTCCACGTAGTCGCCGTCGTCGACGAGTTCCTCGACGACCCCGCGCATGTCGTACGAGCGGTTGCCGTCGTGCGGCACCAGGTCGAGCAGCACGTCCCCGGACCGGTCGCCCGGGTCGCCGCTGACGTGCCGGGGCGGCAGCTCGCGGTTGTTGGACGGCAGCAGCGACAGCAGATAGCGCACCTCGGCGAGGCAGCTCTCCTCGTCGTCGTGGACGAAGTGCGCCACTCCGGAGACGGCGCCGTGCACATCGGCGCCGCCGAGCCCGTTCTGGCTGATCTCCTCGCCGGTGACCGCGCGGACCACGTCGGGCCCGGTGATGAACATCTGCGAGATGTCCCGGACGGCGAAGATGAAGTCGGTCAGGGCGGGCGAGTACGCCGCGCCGCCCGCGCACGGGCCGAGCATCACGCTGATCTGCGGGATGACACCGGAGGCCCGGGTGTTGCGCTGGAAGATGCCGCCGTACCCGGCGAGCGCGGAGACACCCTCCTGAATGCGGGCGCCCGCACCGTCGTTGAGCGACACCAGCGGCGCCCCGGCGGCGATGGCCATGTCCATGATTTTGTGGATCTTGCAGGCGTGGGCCTCGCCCAGGGCACCGCCGAAGACACGGAAGTCATGGGCGTAGACGAAGACCGTACGGCCCTCGACCGTGCCCCAGCCGGTGATCACACCGTCGCCGTAGGGCTTCTTCGCTTCCAGGCCGAAGCCGGTCGCCCGGTGCCTGCGCAGCGGTTCGACCTCCTGGAAGCTGCCCTTGTCCAGCAGTAGTTCGATGCGCTCGTGAGCGGTCAGCTTGCCCTTGGCGTGCTGTCGTTCGGTCGCCTTCGGGTCCTGCCCGGCGCGGGCGATGTCCTTGCGTTCGGCCAGCTCCATCAGCCGGCCGCCCAGTTCGATGGGTATCGCGGGCTCCATGTACGGATCTCCCATTCAAGTGGATCAAGAGGAAAGACGGTTCGGTCAGCGGGCGAGCAACGCGGTCAGCTCGCCGACGGTGCTCTCCCGCAGCACCTCGGCGGGCACCTCGGCGTCGAGGGCGCGCCGGATCCGGCGCCCCAGGTGCAGGGCGTCGAGGGTGTCCAGGCCCTGGCCGCGCAACGGCAGACCGGGCGAGAGCCGGTGCCCCGGCGGGACGGCGAGCAGGTCATGCAGTTCGAGGCGCAGGCAGTGGCCGATGGTGCGGGCACGTGCGTCGGGGGGCATGGCGCGCAGCTGGACCGGGTCCGGGAGCCGGTCGAGCCAACTGCACGGGGTGTCGTCACTCAGGGAACTCATGGGGCTGCCTTTCAGGAAGAGGGCCGGGCCCGAGAAGTGCCGGTTCCGGCCGGTGACTGGGGAGGAATCGACGTGTCCGCCCCGCGAGCAGCACCGCGAGCGCCGCCGCCGACGAGGCGAGCCCTCCGACGTACAGGCCGGAGCGCGCACCGTGACGGACGGTGAGCCAGCCCACGAGGAGGGCGCCGAGTGGGGTGAGTCCTTGCAGGATGAGCGTGTAGAGCGCCATCACCCGGCCGCGGTAGGCGGCGTCGCAGCCCAACTGGATGCGGTGGTTGGCGGCCTGGGCGAAGTAGAGGGTGGCGAAGCCGGTCAGAAACAGCAGCACGGCCGCCCACGCGTAGGTGGGCGACCAGCCTGCCGCCGTCTCGAGGAGCCCGAAGGCGAGTGCGGAGGCGGTGACGGTCAGGGCGGCCGGGCGGGCGTTGCGCACGGTGGTGGCGAGCGCGGCGAGCAGCGAACCGGCGGCGAACGCCGTGGTCAGCAGCCCGAACGCGGTCGCGCCCGAGTGGAAGACGGTCTTGGCGAGCAGCGGCAGGGTGAGCTGGAAGTTGAAGCCGAACAGGCCGAGCACGGCGACCAGCCCCAGCGGCACGAACAGGTCGGGGTGCCCGCGCACGTGCCGCAGCCCGTCGACCACCTTGACCGCGCGCTCCGGCGGGGCCGTGCGCAGGAGTTCCCCCGGCCGCATCAGGCGCAGCCCGGTCACGGTGGCGAGATAGCTGGCCGCGTTGATCAGCATGGCCGTCCCCACGCCGACCGCACTGATCAGCAGTCCGGCGAGGGCGGGACCCACCACGCGGGCGGTGTTGAAGTAGGCGGCGCTGAGCGCCGAGGCGTTGGGCAGCAGCTCGGGGCCGACCATCTCGCTGACGAACGCCATCCGGGTGGGCACCTCGACCGCGTTGACGGTGCCGAGGCCCAGCGCGAACAGATACAGCTGCCACAGCTGGGCGGAGCCCGCCAGGACGAGTACGGCGAGTGCCAGCGCGAGGGCGCCGGAGACGAGGTTGGCGACGGTGAGCAGCAGCCGCTTGTCGTGGCGGTCGGCGAGCCTGCCGCCGTACAGCGTGAACAGCAGCAGTGGGGTGAACTGGAGCGCGGTCACGGTGCCCAGGGCCGTGCCGGAGTCCCCCGTCAGGGAGAGCACCAGCCAGTCCTGAGCGGTGACCATCATCCAGGTGCCCGCGACCGAGACGACCTGGCCGGCCGCGAAGAGCCGGAAGTTGCGCACGGTCAGGGACCGGAAGGGCGTACGACGGCTGCCGACGCCCGCGGCCCACCTGCCCCTCCTTCCCCGCCTCGTCCTCTTCGTCGTGTCCCTGGCGTCGGGCCGTGTGGTCGTCATGGCATCAGGGCGTCACGGACGCGCCCGCGGACCGGCGCGCGAGGCATTCCTCGAAGAACGCGAACGCGCGCAGGTGGTAGGTGCGGGCGGCCCAGCCGAGGCTGATGTTGTGCCCGGCACCGGGCTGACGGTCTACGGCGGCGGACGGCGCCGAGGCGAAGTGCGCGGCGAGGTCGGCGACGGTGTCCTCGTCGTGGTGCCACCACAGTTCCTGCTCGGCGAACGTCAGCCGCACCGGGACCTGCACGGCCGCCGCCGCGACCGGGAACCGCCGCGGCCACTGGAGTGCCTCGGCCTGCTCACGCGGGGGCATGGGGGCGACCAGGCCCTCGGCCTCGCGGAAGGTGTTCGGCGGGTAGAAGCGCAGGGCGCCCCAGTTCCGCTTCCAGTGCCGGTGCTGGTGCGGGTCGGGGCCGTTTTCCGGGTCGATCGCGTAGTCCCGGCCGAGCCCGGAGATGTCGAGCCCGAGCAGCGGCGGTACGGCCGGATCCGGATCGCCGGCCTGGCAGGCGGCGTACGTCAGGGCGAGCTTGCCGCCGAAGGAGTGCGCGAGCAGGAACACCCCGGCGCCCGTCTCGGCGCGGCCGGCCAGGTGCCGCAGCGCCGCGTGCAGCGCCGCGGACTGCTCGGCCAGGGTCTGACCGCTCGGGGCGTCCGCGGCGGACAGCCCGTAGCCGGGCCGGTCGACGGCGACCATGGTGTAGCCGAGCCGGGCGCCGAGGGCGAGCAGGGAGACATCGGGGTGGGCCTGCCCGTCGAAGTACCCGGCGCTCATTCCTCCCCCGTGCACCGCGACGACCGTGGCCCGCGGTGGCCCGGACGGCTGGGCGATCAGCGCGGAGAGCGTGACGTCACCGGCCGCCAGGGCGACGGGGCGCACACCCGGGGACATCGAGGGCATGGCCGAACCGGGTACGGACGAGGGCATGGTCTCGACCGTGGGAACGCTCACTGGGGTACTTCCTCTCGTGGTCGTGCTTTCGTGTTCGTGCTTTCGTGTGGGTGCTCTCGTCCTGGTGCTCGCGTGCGGATCGGTCGCCGGTGGTGGTTCTCAGCGGGCTTCGGGTGCGCCGAACCAGCGGTGCAGCGTCGCGCACAGCTCAGCCGAACCGGTGTCCGCCCAGGCCACATAGCCGTCGGGGCGGACCAGCACCGCGGCGGCGCCGCCGAACGCGGCCGGGTCCTGCGGGGTGCCGGTGACGACGGTGACGCGGTCCTTCCAGCGGGCAGCCGCCTCACGCAGTACGGAGTCGTCGGCGAGGTCGAGCAGCACGCCCTGGGCGGCGTGGAGGAGTTCGGGCGTACGCACCTCGCCGGCGGCAGTGTTCAGCGCCCGCGGTGGCAGCCGGCGCCCGACCAGCGAGTCCCCGGCGCCCCCGAGGTCGTAGCGGACGTCGAGGTGGCTGACCACCCCGGCGAGGTGCCGCTTGACCGAATCGAGGCCGATGAGCTCGGCGAACAGATCGCGCAGCGGCTGGGACTCGGGGCCGCCGAGGAAGACCGTGCCCTGCGCCTTGGTGTTCATCAGCAGCCGCGCGCCGACCGCGTGACGCTCGTCGTGGTAGGTGTCGAGCAGTCCCTCGGGTGCCCGGCCCTGGACGGTCGCCGCGAGCTTCCAGCCGAGGTTGACCGCGTCCTGGACACCGGTGCTCAGTCCCTGGCCGCCGGCCGGCAGGTGGATGTGCGCGGCGTCGCCGACGAGCAGCACCCGCCCGCGCCGGTACTCGGTGACCTGGCGGGTGGCATCCGTGAAGGAGCTGACCCAGTCCGCGCCGCCGCCGGAGATGTCCTCACCCGTCAACCGTTCCCAGGCCGCCGCCACTTCGGCGAACTCCGGGGTCTCACTGCGGTCGGCCGGCGGAGTGCCGTGCTCGCACACGATGATCCGGTCCACGCCCTCCTTCAGCGGCGCGGCCATCACCATGCCGCCGGGCAGCCGCTCGCCCAGGAAGCGCGGCGGGATCTCGCAGCCGACGACATCCGCGAGGTACATGCCACGGGTGGCGGGCGTACCGGGGAAGTCGAAGCCCGCGGCCTTGCGCACCGGGCTGTGCCCGCCGTCGGCGCCCACCAGGTACGCGGCGCGCAGCGTGCGCTCGCCGTCGGGCGTGGCCACGGTGACGGTGACCCCGGTCCCGTCCTGCTCCAGCGCCAGGAACTCCCAGCCCCGCCGGATGTCGGCGCCGAGCTCGCCCGCCCACTCCTCCAGAACCGCCTCCGTCTGGGACTGGGGGACGCCGCGGGCCCCGAAGTGGGCGTCCTCCAGCACGGTGTAGTCGAACTGCACCCCGCCGAAGTGGCCCATCGGGCTCTTCTCCAGCCCGCCGAAGCGCGGGACGAGACCGCGCTGGTCGAAGGACTCCATGGCGCGGGCGGTGAACCCGAGCCCGCGCGACTGTCCGGTGGGCCGCGCCAGCCGCTCGGCGACGATGACGCTCACCCCGCCCAGCCGCAGTTCCCCGGCCAGCATCAGCCCGGCCGGGCCGGCGCCGACGACGATGACGTCCGCGTCCATCTGCGCGTCCATGGGTGTCCTCTCCTCGCGCGCCCCTGGCGCGCGTCGCATCGGTGGGTGACGTGCGGTGCCTCAGCTGTCCGTGGCTTGTCCGTGCGTGTCCGTGTGCTTGTCCGTGCGTGCGCGTGAGCTTGTCCGTGTGCTTGTCCGTGCGCGTGCGTGAACTTGTCCCTGACGGACCGGGCGGTCGTACTCAGTCGTCGGCGGCCAGGGTGCCGAACCAGCGGGTCAGCGCCCGCGCCAGACCGGCCGGACCGGAACCGGCCCAGGCCACGTAGCCGTCGGGGCGGACCAGCAGGGCCTGCCCGGTCGGCAGCGGGCCGCCGGCCGCGGGGCGGTCGGCGACGAAGGCGACCCGGTCCGACCAGGGGGCCGCCGTCGCGCGCAGCGCCGGGGCGCCGTCCCCGTCCAGGGACAGCAGCAACCCGCGACCGGTGCGCAACAGCTCGGTCGTACGGCGCCGCGCGCCACGCTCCGCGGGCTCCAGCCACGCGTCCGGCAACCGCCGCCCGAGCAGCGGGTGTGCGCCGGAGTCGATCTCGGGGCCCTCGACGTCGTACCGGATGCCGAGGCCGCTGATCATCCCGGCGAGGTGCTGCCGTACGCCGTCCAGGGCGACGAGTTCGGTGAGCAGGGCGCGGGCGGGTTCGACCTCCGGGCCGCCGAGCAGCAGCTCGACCTGGGCCCGGATGTTGGCGAGGACCTGGCGGCCCACGGTGTGGCGCTCGGAGTGGTAGGAGTCGAGGAGGTCCTCGCCCGCACTGCCGCGGACGACGGCGGCGAGCTTCCAGCCGAGGTTGAAGGCGTCCTGGACGCCCAGGTTGAGGGCCTGTCCGCCGCTCGGCATCTGCCGGTGCGCCGCGTCCCCGGCGAACAGGACACGACCGTGCCGGTAGTGGGCGAGCTGCCGGTTGGCGTCGCCGAACGCGTTGACCCACAGAGGGGTGCCCTGGCTGATGTCCTCGCCGGTGACGCGCTTCCAGACGTCGGTGACCTCCGCGAAGTCCGGTTCGGCGCCGCCGCGTTCGGCCGCGGGGCGCCCGAACTCGTGGACCATCACCCGGGTCACCCCCTCGCGGGTGGCGGCGATGGCGAGCCCGTGCTCCAGGCGCTGGAAGCGCCGGTCGGCGACCTCGACGCCGGAGACGTCGGCGCGCAGCAGTTCGCGCGCGGCGTCCTTGCCCGGGAAGGGGGCCCGGACCAGGCGCCGTACGGTGCTGTCCTCGCCGTCGCAGCCGACCAGGTAGCGGGCCCGGATGCGGACGGGACCGTAGGGTCCGATGGCCTCGGCCTCCACCCCGTCCTCCGCCGTGAGGGACAGCAGTTGGTGCCGGCGCCGGAGATCGGCGCCCAGCACGGCGGCCCGCCGCTGCAACAGCTCCTCGGTGCGGGTCTGCGCGACCTTCCACTGCCCGGGGTGCGGGCTGGGCAGCGTCAGGTCCAGCGGTACGCCGCCGAAGTGACCGCGCGGCTCGCACGGCGGCGTACCGAGCTCGTCCAGCAGCCCGCGGGAGTCGAGGATCTCCATCGTGCGGGCGTGCAGGGTGGAGGCCCGGGATTCGGTGGTCGGGCCGGGGCGCTGGTCGACGACGACCACCTCGGCGCCGCCCAGCCTCAGCTCGGTGGCGAGCATCAGCCCGGCGGGGCCCGCTCCGACCACGAGGACGTCGGTGTCCAGGATGGTCGTGTCGGTGTCCTGATGGTCCGTCGTCATCGTCAACGCCTGTTCTCTGCGAAGGCCTTGGCGTGGGTGAGGGTGGCCCGGCTGTTGGTGGACAGGGCGGTGTGGACGTACTCGCGGGCGTCGGCGACGGTGGCCCCGCAGCCGAGGATGCTCTCGATGTTGTCCGTGTTGAGGGTGACTGTGTGCTGGGAGGTCGCCGCGACGCCCTGGTCGGTGTCCTGGAAGGTCCAGTGGCCGGTGTGCAGGGTCATCAGCGCGGGGAGCGTGACCTGCTTGTACGCGATGCGCTGGTGCGGGAAGGTCACGCGGTAGGACTTGGTGGTGTGGACGGAACCGTCCTTGGCCCGGGTGTCCATCTCCAGGGTCTGGAGTCCCACGGTGTCCTCTTCCAGACGGACCGTCGCCACGTGCGGCAGCCGCTCCGACCACAGGTTCGCCTCGTTGATGAAGGCGTACACGTCCTTGGCGGACCCGTCGACGTAGACGGTGTCCTCGAAGGAGAACGTCACCTCCTCCGCCGCGTGCGCGAACTCGACGTTCTTCTTCAGCGCGGCCAGCTCGGAGCGGCTGTTCTTGTCGACGGCCTCGTCGATCCACAGGAGGTCGTGCGGGTCGTCGTCGACGGCGCGGTAGTCGTGCAGCAGCCGTACCCGGGACTCGTTCTCGCCGAGCGGCTCGATGATCCAGGTGCCGCCCATCGCGGCGACCGGCGGGGCGGTCACCTCCTGGCGGAAGGTGATGCGCAGGGCCTCGGGGTCCAGTTCGCGGCGCGAGGTCCAGTTCTTGGCCTCGCCGTTGGCGGTGGCCCAGATCCGTATCCGCTCCTGGGAGCCGTCGTGCTCCACGCGGTCCACGTGGATGGTGGGCGGGAAGATCCGGGGCCAGTGGGTGACCTCCGCCAGCAGCCGGTACACGGCCGGTGCGGGCGCGGCGATCGTGATCTCGTGCTCTACCTCACGGGTCGTCATGACGCTTTCTTCTCCATGGCTGGGTACGGGCTGCCGGTCGGTGGGGGTGCTCAGAAGTTGCCGAGTCCGCCGCAGACGTTGATGGCCTGCGCGGTGACCGAGGCGGCCGTGTCGGAGGCGAGGTAGGCGACCATGCCGGCGACCTCCTCGGGGGTGGAGTAGCGGCCGAGCGGGATCTTGGCCTGGAACTTCTCGAGGATGGCGTCCTCGGAGGTGTCGTAGGCGGCCGCGTATCCGGCGCGCACGCGCTGGGCCATCGGCGTCTCGACATAGCCCGGGCAGACGGCGTTCACGGTGATGCCGGTGGGGGCCAGCTCATTGCCGAGGGCCTTGGTGAAACCGACCACGCCGTGCTTCGAGGCGGAGTAGGGGGCTCCCAGGACCACGCCCTGCTTGCCGGCCGTGGAGGCGATGTTGATGATGCGGCCACGGCTCTTGTGGCGCATGCCGCCGGTGTTGAGCACCTCCCGCGTCAGCCGGAACACGCTGTTGAGGTTGGTGTCGATGACATCGGTCCACAGCTCGTCCTCGATGTCGGCGGTGACGCCGCCACCGGACCGGCCGGCGTTGTTGACCAGGACGTCGACGGTGCCGAAGCGGTCGACCGCGGCCTGCACGAAGGCGCCGACCGAGGCGGGGTCGCGGACGTCGAGGACCGTGCCGTCGGCATCGATGCCCTCCTCCTGGAGGATCTTGACGGTCTCGGCGACGTTGTCCGCGCTGCGGGCGCCGATGAACACGCGGTGGCCGCCCGCGGCGAGCGCCCGCGCGGACGCGAGGCCGATGCCGCTGGTGGCCCCCGATATGAGAGCGACCCGCTTTTCCAGCGTTGACATGTGCTTCCTCTCCCTCTTGTTCTGCGGGATGGCGCTTGCTTGTTCTGCGGGATGGCGCTTGCTTCTGCGGGGCTGCGGCGGAGCCGGACCGGACGAGGTCACGAGGTCACGAGGTCACGAGGTCACGAGGTCACGAGGTCACGAGGTCAGGTGAAAGGTTTCGCCCGGTCCGGGAACGCCGTCGGGCGTCAGGCGGCGGCGGGCTCGTCGGCGCCGAACTGCTGGTTCACGGCCTCGATGAGGGCGCGCGGGGTGTCGGCGTCGGTCAGCAGGTCCTCGTCGAGGACGATCCCGTACTCGCGCTCGATACGGCTGCCGGTCTCCAGGAGCGCCAGCGACTCGTAGCCGAGGACTTCGAACGGCTCGTCGAGGATGTCGCCGTCGAGGTCGACGCCCTCGTCGACACCGGCGCCCTCCTGGAGGATGCGGCGCAGGTCGTCCAGGGTGAATTCCGAAGTGGACACGTGGGTTCCTTCCCAGGTCGAAATGGATCGTTCAGTCGGGGGTCTTGGGGGCGTTGGGGGCGTTGGGGCAGGGGGTGCCGGTCAGTCGACGGCGCGGACCACGACGGCCGAGTTGAAGCCGCCGTACCCGCGGGCCAGGACCAGGGCGGTGCGCACCTGGGCGGTGCGCGACTGGTTGAGGACCAGGTCGAGGCCGTACTCCTCGTCGGGGTTGATGTGGACCGTCGGAGGGATGAGGCCCTCCTCGATGGCCAGCAGCGCGGTGGCGACGTCGAGCGGGGCCGCGCCGGAGTACAACCGGCCCGTCATCGTCTTGGGCGCGGTGACCGGGACACCCCGGACCCCGAAGACCGCCGAGATCGCGTCGGCCTCGACCCGGTCCAGCTCCGGCACGCCCGCCGCGTCCGCGAAGACCACGTCGACGTCCTCGGGGGCGGTGCCCGCGTCGGCGAGGGCGAGTTCGATCGCCTTGCGCAGGGCGGGCTCGCGGTCGCTGCCGGGCCGCGGGTCGAACGTCGAGCCGTAGCCCGCGATCTCGCCGTAGATCTTGGCGCCGCGCTCGCACGCCGACTCGGCCGACTCCATGATCAGAATGGCGCCGCCCTCGCCCGGTACGTAACCGGCCGCGTCGGCGTCGAAGGGCAGATAGGCACGGGTCGGCTCGTCGCTGGTGCTCAGCCGGTCGCCGGCCATCTGCGCCACCCAGCCCCAGGGGCAGATCGACGCGTCGACGCCCCCGGAGACGATCATCGGGGTGCCCTTGCGGATGAGCCGCCGGCCGTGCGCCACCGCGTCGAGACCGCCGGCCTCGTCACTGACGATGACGCCACTGGGGCCCTTGAGCCCGTTGCGGATGGATATCTGGCCGCTGTTGACGGCGTAGAACCAGGCGAAGGACTGGTACGCGGACACGTACTGGCTGCCCTGGCTCCACAGCTTCTCCAGCTCGCCCTGTCCGAACTCGAAGCCGCCCGAGGAACTGGCCGTGACGACGCCCATGTCGTACTCGGGCAGTTCCTCGGGGTCGATGCCCGCGTCCGCGAGCGCCCACTCGGCGGCGACCAGCGCCATCCGGGTCATGTGGTCGGTCTGCGGCAGCAACCGGCTCGGCAGCACGTCCGCGGCGACGAAACCGGGCACCTCGCCCGCCAGGGTCGACGGGTAGGAGGACGGGTCGAAGCGGGTGACCCGCCCGATGCCGTTCTTGCCGGTCCGGGTGGCGGCCCAGTAGTCCTGTGTGCCCAGTCCGTTGGGGGCGGCGATGCCCAGACCGGTCACTACCACCGTGGTGGTCATGCCACGCTCCTCTCGGGACGCGCCAGCACCATGGCGCTCTGGAATCCCCCGAAGCCGCTGCCGACCGTGAGCACCGCGTCGGTGAGCTGCTCACGGGCGACCAGCGGCACGTAGTCGAGGTCGCACTTGGGGTCGGGGGTGGTGAGGTTGGCCGTGGGCGGCACCACGTGGTTCTCCATCGCCAGCGCGGACGCGGCGATCTCGATGGAGCCGATCGCGCCGAGCGAGTGCCCGACCATCGACTTGATCGAGCTGACCGGGGTCCGGTAGGCGTGGTCGCCCAGGCTCCGCTTGAACGCCTCGGTCTCGTGGCGGTCGTTCTGCTTGGTGCCCGAGCCGTGCGCGTTGATGTAGTCGATCTCGGTCGCGTTCATCCTGGCCTCGTCGAGTGCGACCGTGATGGCCTCGGCCATCTCCGCGCCGTCCGGCCGCAGACCCGTCATGTGGTACGCGTTCGAGCGCGTCGCATAGCCCGCGATCTCGGCGTAGATGTGCGCGCCGCGCCGCTTGGCGCTCTCCAGCTCCTCCAGGACGAACACGGCGGCACCCTCCCCGAGGACGAACCCGTTGCGGGTCCCGTCGAAGGGGCGCGAGGCGCGCTCGGGCACGTCGTCCCGGGGTGTCGTCGCCTTGATCGCGTCGAAGCACGCCATCGTGATCGGCGAGATCGGGGCGTCGGACGAACCCGTGATCATGACGTCCGCCGAGCCCTCGCGGAGCAGCTCCACGGCGTGCCCGACCGAGTCGATGCCGGACGTACAACCCGTGGAGACCACCGTGTTGGGGCCCTGCGCGCCCACGGCCCACGCGACCTCGGCCGCGAAGGAGCTGGGGACCAGGTAGTTGTACAGGTGCGGGACCGTGTAGGCGTGGTCGACCAGGTGGAGCCGGCCGCCGTCGCTGACGACGTTGTACTCCTCGTCCAGACCCATGGTCGCGCCGACCGCGCTGCCGATGGTGACGCCGACGCGGTACGGGTCGTAGGCCTCGATGTCGATACCGCTGTCGGCGACCGCGCCACGGGCCGCGACCACCGCGAACTGCGCGGCGCGGTCCATCCTGCGTATCTCCTGCGGGCGCAGTCCGTGCTCCGCGGGATCGAAGTCGATCTCGGCGGCGACCCGGGAACGGAACGGGCTGGGGTCGAAGAACGTGATGCGGCGGGTGGCCGTACGGCCCTCGCTCAGCAGGTTCCAGAAGTTCTTCGCCCCGACACCACCGGGGGCGAGCACCTCTATGCCGGTGATGACAACTCGTCGGCCGGTCACGCGGACGCCTCCCAGTTGTAGAAGCGTGTGGCCATCGCGTCGGCCGGGGAGCGCCAGGTGGCCGGGTCGTACGCCTCGATGAACGGCTTCAGGTCCTCGCTGATCTGTATGAAGCGGGGGTCGTGCCGGGCGTGCTGGATCAGCTCGCCGCCGTTGTCCGCGTCGAAGTCCTGGAGGTGGAAGTACAGACCCCGGTACTGGAAGAGCTGGCGCCGGCGCGTGCCCATGCGGTGCGGCATTTCCGTGTCGTCGAAATCACCGAAGATCTTCGCGACGTCGACGCTCGACCCGGGGTCCATCCGAGCCACAATCAGCGTGCTGTACATACGTTTCCCTCTCCTCGGGGCCCACCACACAACAGTTGACGAAAGCTCATATTCAGTATCTTGGGCGGTACGAGCGGTTTCAATATTCCCCGTGTCAGGGAATTGTCAGACCGGTTCAGAATTGCGCTGGAGAATGCCGGAGAATGCCGGAGAGTACTGGGACTGCCGGGGAATTCAGCTGGTGATTTCGCACATGGCGGCGCCCGAGGCGACGGACGCGCCCACTTCGGCGGTGAGGCTCTTGACGATCCCCGAGCGGTGGGCGTTGAGGGGCTGTTCCATCTTCATGGCCTCCAGGACGACGACGAGGTCGCCCTCCTTGACCTCCTGGCCCTCCTCGACCGCGACCTTGACGATCGTGCCCTGCATCGGCGAGGCGAGCGTGTCCCCGGAGGCCACCGGGCCCGACCTTCTGGCCGCGCGGCGCTTCGGCTTGGCGCCGGCGGCGAGGCCGGTGCGGGCCAGGGACATGCCCAGCGAGGACGGCAGCGAGACCTCCAGCCGCTTGCCGCCGACCTCGACGACAACGGACTCGCGGCCCGGCTCGTCCTCCGCCGCCGCCTCGGCGGGGTTGGTGAAGGCCGGGATGTCATTGGCGAACTCGGTCTCGATCCAGCGGGTGTGGACCGTGAACGGGTCGGCGGAGCCGGTCAGTTCGGGGGCGAAGGCCGGGTCCTTGACGACCGCGCGGTGGAAGGGCAGCGCGGTGGCCATCCCGCCGATCTCGAACTCCTCCAGGGCGCGGGCGGCGCGCTGGAGCGCCTGCTCGCGGGTGGCGCCGGTGACGATCAGCTTGGCGAGCAGGGAGTCCCAGGCCGGCCCGATCACGCTGCCGCACTGCACACCCGCGTCCAGGCGGACGCCCGGACCGGAGGGCGGGGCGAACAGCGTCACCGTGCCGGGGGCGGGCAGGAAGTTGCGTCCCGGGTCTTCGCCGTTGATGCGGAACTCGAAGGAGTGGCCGCGCAGGGCGGGGTCGCCGTAGCCGAGTTCCTCGCCGTCGGCGATGCGGAACATCTCGCGGACGAGGTCGATGCCGGCGACCTCCTCGGTGACCGGGTGTTCGACCTGGAGGCGGGTGTTGACCTCCAGGAAGGAGATCGTGCCGTCCA
>NZ_KQ948488.1:36766-64687 GCF_001514115.1 Streptomyces olivochromogenes | reverse complement strand
CGTTCGGATGAGATACGGCTTCTAAGTCCGATGTCTGATCTGGGTGGTTCTTGAACTTCCCGTGCGGCGGTCTGTGATCCTGGAGGGACTACGACGGAGGGAACTGCGCGTATGTCGTCCGGGTATGGCTTTCACCCGTTGTCTCTCGGTGTGAGGTTCGTGTTGGAGCTGGTGGCTCTGGTGTGCTTCGGGCTCTGGGCATGGGCTGTCGTGCCTGGTTCCCTGCGGTATGTCTGCGTGGTTGCCGTTCCCCTGATCGTGGCCGTGCTGTGGGGAGTCTTCGCCACCCCAGACGATGCATCCCGGTCCGGGGGGACGGTGATTGCGACACCTGGTCCGCTGCGGTTCCTGCTGGAGCTGGCTGTGTTCTTCGGCGGTGCGGCGGCGTTGTACGCGGCGGGATCCCGCACTCTCGCCGTGATGCTCGCCGGTGTGCTGGTCGTGTACCACCTTCTGTCGTGGGACCGGGTGTTGTGGCTGGTCAGGCATTGAGTCCGCCCCAGCCGTATCAGGTTGGCGGTGCGTTCGGGAACACACAGAGGGTGTCCAAGATCGTTGCGTGACGAATGACCTGGACACTCTGCTGACCGCGCTGTACGTGAAGGTCGATGATGAGCTGGAAGCCAGCCGTTGGATGGGTAGGCCGCCGCAGCTGACCGATGCCGAGCTGGTCACCCTCGCGGTCGCGCAGGCGCTGCTCGGCTTCCATTCCGAGACGCGCTGGTTGCGGTACGCGCACACGCACTTGGCCGCGATGTTCCCGTACCTGCCGCAGCAGTCCGGGTACAACAAGCGCCTCAAGGCGGCATTGCCACTGGTGAAGAAGGCGATACGGATGCTCGCCGTGGACACGGACTTCTGGTTCGACAACCACTGGATCGTCGACTCGACACCAGTGCCGTGTGGGATGTCCCGGCCGACAGCGAAACGTTCAGAGATGGTGGGCTGGGCCGGATATGGGTATTGCGCGTCCCACTCCCGGTTCTTCTGGGGCCTACGCCTGTACCTGGTTTGCACGCCGGTTGGCATGCCGATCCTGTGGGCCCTTGCGAACCCGAAGATGGATGAGCGCGAAGTACTGCAGTCCATGCTTGACGTCGAGGCCGGCCTGGTCACAGACAGGCCCGGACTCCTCCTGATCTCCGACAAGGGCTTCGCCTCCAAGGAGTTCGAGAACGATCTCGCGATGCGGGGCATCGAGCTGCTGAGGCCGTCGTTCAAGCGGGAGAAGAAGCGCAAGGGCGAGAGACTGCTCAAGTCCGTACGCCAGCTGATCGAGTCTGTGAACGACACGCTCAAGGGACAGTTGGGCCTGGAACAGCACGGCGGCCGCACTCACGAGGGTGTTGCCGTCCGCGTCGCCCAGCGCATCCTCGCCATGGCCGCCACGATCTGGCACAACCACAAGACCGGAGCACCCATCATGCGCTCCCTCATCGCATTTGATCACTGAGCACATAGGACTTGCTCGTCTAGACCTGTACGCCCGCACCTTCGAAGGCGTCCCACTCGGCGAGGACGAGTACGTCCTGTCCACCGACGAGAAGACCTCGATCCAGGCCCGCTGCCGCTGCCACCCGACTCTGGCCCCCGGACAGACCCGGGCGATGCGCGTCAGCCACGAGTACGGACGCGGCGGCGCCCTGGCCTACTTGGCCGCCTACGACGTCCACCGGGCCGAGATCCACGGCCACTGCGAGCCGACCACCGGCATCGTGCCGTTCATGGCCCTGGTCGAACAGGTCATGACGCAGGAGACCTACGCCAGCGCGAAACGCGTCTTCTGGATCGTCGACAACGGTTCCTCGCACCGCGGCCGCAGGTCCATCGACCGCATGGCCGCCCGGTTCCCGAACGCCGTCCTGGTCCACACCCCGGTCCACGCCTCCTGGCTGAACCAGATCGAGATCTTCTTCTCCATCGTGCAGCGCAAGGTCGTCTCGCCCAACGACTTCACAGACCTCGCCGAGGTCCGGGAACGGCTCAGAGGGTTCGAAGACCGCTACAACGCCACGGCACAGCCGTTCCAGTGGAGGTTCACCACCTCCGACCTGGACGATCTGCTTGCCCGACTCGACCGGAACACACCCGCCGACCGACAAGGAGAATCCTCCGTCACACCGGCAGCCTGATTAATCCCCGAAGGATTTCCGGAGCCGAGCACTAAGGGGGTGTCGGCTCTCGAACGGCGGAGTCATTCCGGGTGGGGCTGTTCGGTCCAGACGGTCTTGCCGTGAGTGGTGTGGCGTGTGCCTTGGTGGTGGGTGAGTTCGGTGACGATGGACAGGCCGCGGCCGCCTTCGTCGTTTGGGCCGGCCTTCCGCAGGTGGGGAGTGGCGCTGTTGGTGTCGGAGACTTCGCAGGTGAGTGTGTGATCGTCGTTGATGAGGCGCAGTTGTATCGGCCCGGTGGAGTAGCGGATGGCGTTGGTGACCAGTTCGCTGACGACCAGGGTGGTGGTGAAGGCGAGTTCGTCGAGTTTCCATGTCGTCAACTGTCGGCTGGTCCAGGTGCGGGCGGCGGCGACGGCGGCGGCGTCGGGCGGAAGGGCCAGTTTGGCGATGTTCTTGTCGTCCAGCATCCGGGTGCGGGCGGTGAGCAGGACCGGTGCGTAATCGGGGCATTCGACGTGACGGACATCTTCGAGGATCCTGTGCCCATCGGGTCCGGATCGGCTCACCACCTGGTGAAGGCGCTGCGCGGTTGCGTCCGTGGCGGGGTGCGGTTCCTCCATGCCTCCGCTGTCCAGGAGCAGGACGGTACCGGGAGGTACGTCGATCTCGGTGGTCTCGTAACGATGGTCATCGGCGCCCAGGGGTGGGTGGGAGGCCAGGCCAGGTACGCTGACGATGCCGTCCGGGTAGAGGATCACCAGCCGCGAACCGCCTGCCGCGGACGAGGTGCAGCGCCCGGTGACGGGGTCGTACACCACGCACAGGCAGCGGGATCCGCCGTACTTCAGGTCGAACGGTTCTCGGCCGGGCGTTGTGTGTTCCCGTGTCAGGCGGGTTACCACGTCCTCCAGACGTGCGAGTATCTCGTCCGGCTCCAGATCCTGTACGGCGAGCGCGATGATCATCGCTCTCAACTGGCTCATGCCGACGGCGGTGGCGGCGCCCTGTCCTTGTGCTGCTCCCACCACCAGGGCCACCCGCGCGCTGGACAGGGGAATGATGTCGAACCACTCGCCGCCGGTGCCATCCGTCGGGACGTGCCCTTGGGCGGCATCCAGTGCGCTGAGGGACGGAAGGACTTCGGGAAGGAGGGCGCGTTGCAGGAGACGCGCGTGAGCGCGCCCTTGCATGCGGCTGCGGACGATGTCCAGACACCGCGCAGCGCGGTCCGCGAACTCGGTGGCCCCTCGAGGTCGCCTCCGTCGAACGGAGCGGAATCGGCCCGCCGATACAAGCCGACCAGGCCAAGGACGACGTCCTGGGCGACCAGGGGGATCACGATGAGGGAGTGTGCCTGCGCTGCCCGAACGGCCCGTGCAAGAGCGGACTCACGCGCGAGCCACCGGCGCTCGCGTTTCAGGTCACGGATGAGGCGTGGGCGCAGGTCGGTGAGGCTTTGCCGGTAGGGGGTCGCTGCCGGTATCCGGACCACCTCACCGACGGCGTACGCCGGCCTGAGCTCGGCTCCCGGCGCGGACTGGAAGGCGGCACGTCGAAGCGGTGCGCTTGTGCAGAAAGGACCAGGCGTGTTCGCTTCGCCGTGCAGCATCAGCTCCGATACCTCGACGGCGACGATGTCGGCCAGTTCGGCCAGTGCGTTTCTGGCGAGCTTGTCGGCGGTGTGGAAGATGTCTTGGCTGGCGCCCATTGCGGTGCTCTCCAGGTCTGGACGGGTACGGGTGATCAGGGTGGTCGTCCCGGTCCTGACAGGTGCTGACCTGATTTACCTGGGGTTGGCCGTGTCAGGCGGTCTCATCGCTGTAGCGCAGTTCGAGCTGGTCGAAGTGCGGCTTGTGCACGAGGCGTTGACGTTCATCCCACGGGGTGAGCTCGGCGATGACCGAGTCGAGTGAGCCTGTGTCGCGCAGGGCCTGCAAGACTTTCTGGCTTCCGCGAATTGCACCCTGCATGGCGGCGTTGGCGAACAGGATGATCGAGTAGCCCATGGCCACCAGCTCTTCCTTAGGAAGCAGAGGGGTTTTGCCCCCTTCCACGAGATTGGCCACCTTAGGCACGTCGGGGACGGCCTTGCCGGCCTGGGCCAGCTCCTCTCGGGAGTGCAGTCCCTCGATGAACAAGATGTCCGCTCCCGCCTCGGCGTACCCGGTAGCGCGCTTGAGCGCTTGGGAGAGGCCGTGCTGGGCGCGGGCGTCGGTGCGGGCGATGATGCAGGTCTGTTCGCTGCTTCGGTGCTCGACGGCGGCGCGGATCTTCTGCTGCATCTCGGTAATGGAGATGACCTCCTGGCCGTCGAAGTGTCCGCACCGCTTGGGCGCGACCTGGTCCTCCAGCTGGATTCCGGTGGCTCCGGCTTTCTCCAGCACCTGGACGGTGCGGGCTACGGACACGGCGTTGCCGAAACCGGTGTCCGCGTCGACGATCACCGGGACCTCCACGGCGTCGGTGACGGCCCGGACATGCGCCGCCATCTCCGACAGGGACAGCAGGCCCATGTCGGGGAGCCCGAGGAATGTGTTGGTGACGCCGGCTCCTGTGAGATAGACCGCGGGGAAGCCCAGATCCTCGGCGATCCGGGCGGTGAGCGCGTTGGCTACGCCCGGCAGTACCAGGCCGCCCTCGGTGTGGATCAGTTCTTTCAGAGGGGTCCGGTTCATGGGGTCGTTCCTTGTCAGTCGTCATGACGGGCGGTCAGGAGGGCTGCGGCTTCGCTTCCGCCGACGTCCTCCGCCAACACCGCCAGGATGTGGCGAAGACTGTTGTTGATGTGCACGGCCGTGGCCTGGGCGGCCAGGGACTCGTTGCCCTCGTGTATGGCCGCACAGATGGCCTGGTGCTCGGCGGCGGTCTGCAGCATCCGCGGGGGGCGCCGGCGAGCGATCTGGCGCAGACGCTCCAGGTGCCCTCGCAGGCTGGCCAGACTCGACAGAAGGTAGGGGTTCCGGGCGCCGGCATCGACTGCCTCGTCCAGCTGGGCGATCAGTGTGTAGTAGGGGCCGTAGTCGCCGCCCTCGGGCTCTGCGGTCTCGAACTGCGCCCGCTGAGTCTCGAAGGCTGCTTGCAGGTCGGCGAACCTGGCCCGGTCGGGGCGCCGGGCGCACAGCCTGGCGGCATACGTCTCCAAAGCCTCGCGCATCTGGAAGAGGGAGACGACGTCCTGCAGGGTGATCTCGCTGACCTGGGCGCCCCGTCCCGGGGTGAGCCGCACAAGGCCCTCGTGGGCGAGGCGCTGGATGGCCTGGCGCAACGGGGTGCGCGAGATTCCCAGGCGTTCAGCCAACTGGACCTCGTTGAGCGGGCTGCCGGGCGGCAGGTCCCAGCTGACGATCAGGGACCGCAGCTCGGTGTACGCCCGGGTGCTCTGTGCCACGAGTGATCATTCCCCTTCAGCGACTCGCAGATATTGACACTCATCGAGACCTAAGTGTACACCACGGGTACCCACCAAAAAAACAGCCTGTATACAGAAGGGGATCTTCGTGGTCACCTCGGCATCATCGACGCTGCCTGCGACCTCCGGCCTCTCCCGGAAAGCCCTGGCCCGCGCCGTCGGCGCGGCAACCATCGGCAACGCTCTGGAGTGGTTCGACTGGTCGACCTACTCCGCCTTCGCAGCCATCTTCAGCCTCCAGATCTTCGGTGGGCATGGCGGCTCGGCCCTCCTCAGCGCTCTCGCCGTCTTCGGGGTCGGCTTTCTCATGCGCCCACTGGGCGGCGCTCTGATCGGCGCCTTCGCCGACCGCCACGGGCGACGCTCCGCCTTGGTCTTGAGCGTCGTCCTCATGGCCGCTGGCTCGCTACTGGTCGGCATCACGCCGACCTTCGCTCAGGCCGGCATGTGGGCGCCCGCGGTCCTCACCCTGGCCCGTCTGATCCAAGGGCTATCCGTCGGCGGCGATTACGGCGCCTCGCCGATCTTCCTCAGCGAGATCGCCCCGCCTCGCCACCGGGGACTTGTCAGCAGCCTTCACTATGTGAGCTTGACCTTCGGCTTGCTCGCTGCCTCCCTGCTCGGGTGGATCCTCAGCGCTGTCCTCACCAGGCACGAGCTCGCCACCTGGGGATGGCGGATCCCCTTCCTGCTGGGCGCGGCAGCCGCGCTGTGGGGCTTGTATCTGCGTTCCTCTGTCCAGGAATCGGCACTCTTCGTGCAGGCCCGGAGCCAGGAGAGGCCCAAGGATGTCCCGTCCGCCCGCCGGACCCCCGCGCTGATCCTCCGAGTGATCGGCATGACCTCACTGGGCTCCATCGCCTTCTGGACCATCACGTCCTACCTGCCCAACAGCGCCGTCCACGTCCTGTCGGCCGGATCAGTCTTCGCTGCCAGCAGCTGGGCCTTGCTGATCTTCCTGGCTCTCCAGCCTGCCGTAGGCTGGCTCTCCGACCGCATCGGCCGCAAGCCCCTGCTCATCAGCTACTCGGCAGGCTTCCTCATACTGGGGTACCCCCTCGTGGCCGGTGTCAGGATCGGCTCAGCAGGAACGCTGTTCTGGGTCATGCTGCTGGGCCTCATCGTCTTCTCCGGCTACAGCGCCATCTCTGCCGCCTTCCTCGCAGAACAGTTCCCCACCAAAACCCGCTCCACCGGCGTCGGCATCGCCCACAACGTCTCCTCCGCCCTGTTCGGCGGCACCGCGCCCTACCTTCTGGCGAAACTCGACCAGTCCGGAGACACTGCCTGGTTCGCTGGCTACGTCATGGCCGCCGCCGTGGTCAGCGGCGTGCTGTTCCTGCGCATCCCGGAGGCCCGAGGAAAGGCCCTCGACTCATGACCCTCCCACACACCACTCCCGTCACAGGAATCGACACACACGCCCACGTCCTGCGGACCGATCATCCCCTCACAGCGTCGCGGCACTCCCAGCCCAGCAAAGACGCCTCGATCACGGAATATCTGTCCCTGCTGGAGGCCCACGGCCTCTCCCACGGCGTGCTGACTGCGCCGAGCTTCTACGGAGACAACAACTCACTACTTCTCGAGGCCTTGGAAGCGGCACCACACCGGCTCAGGGGCACTGTCTGCGTCACTCCGAAGACCACGACAGAAGAGGAACTGCAGGCTCTCGCTTCCCGCGGCGTCGTCGGGATCCGCCTGAACTGGTCTCGACGCAGCGATCGCCCCGACCCCAACTCCCCAACCCACCGAAGACTGTTCCAAGCAGCAGCCAAGAGCGGATTGCACGTCGAGGTCCTTATCGAAGATGCGCACCTTCCGGCCATCGCGGATGCGGTGCTGGGCGAAGGCGCAGTGCTCGTGATCGACCACTTCGGCCTGGCGGCAGGCGTCCGCACACCCGGCGCCGCCGCCATGGTGCGGGCCCTGGAAGGGGGATCAGCCTGGGTCAAACTCTCTGCCCCCTACCGGCCGCCGACCAGCGAACTGCGCCGACTGTCCGAGGCGCTGCTCTCGGCTGCCCCACACCGATTGCTCTGGGGCAGCGACTGGCCCTGGGTCCAGCACGAGAACGATGTCTCCGACTACGGTGCCTGCCTGAGTGCTCTGGACCACCTGGTACCGGACCCCGTTATGCGCACCGCAGTGCTGGTCGACAACCCAGCTCAACTGCTCGGCCTCCCCTGAAAGAGAGGTTCCGTTGTGGTGGGCCGCTCGATCAGGCTGACCCGTCGCCTGGCCTGGGATCCTCCCTGATGGCAGGAACGGCGCCCGCAGCGACTGGAGCAGGTGTCCCCGCGCCTGGCCTGAACAGGCCGCTCTCGCGCACCAGCCAGCCGCGCGCCTCGAGCGTGTAGACGCGATGGCGCACCTACCCCACCTCGTTCTTCTCCGCCTACCGTCCCGGCCTGCGTGTCAACTCGGCACAGGACAGCGGGTCCTGGGCGGCCACTGCGGCGGACGCTCACCGTGCCCCAGCTCCACCCGGGAGGCCCCAATCCTGCCTCGACCGGCACAGTGGCCGCACCGCCCTGCCCGGCGGGGCGCCTGCACGACTTTCTCCCGGGCCACCCGGGCCCGCTCCGTGGCGGCGGCAACCTCCTCCTGGGCCTGGCTCAGCACCACCAGCCAGGACCCCAACTCCTCCTGCGCCCGCGCCTCACGCTGTTCGGGCAGACCGAGCACCGACGGCACCGCACCCTCCGGAGTCGACAACAACTGTCCGCTGCCCGCTCCTACCCCTTCGCGATCACGCCCCGAACAGGAAGAATCCCTGCTCATCGAGCAGGGATTCTGTTTGCAGCAACGCACTCAGTACCCGCCACTCACAGGCTGCGCGCCACACGGTGATCCTCAGCGCGGTGCCTCAACCGGTTTTCCCGCCGCATGGAGGTTCGCGACAGCCACGAGAACAGCGTCCCGGCCAGCCATGATGTGCTCGCTCATGGCGCGCTTCGCTGCCGCGACGTCGCCATTGGCAAGCGCCTCGAGGATCCTCTCGTGTTCCGACAGCGAGTTTCGGTCCCGGGCAGTGGTGGACACGCTCAGGAGGCGGTACCGATCGATCCGGCCACCGATCATGTGCATCATCTGGTCATTCACCGGATTATTTGCTACTCGGCGCAGGATGGCGTGGAAGTCACCGCCCGATTCGGTGACCTTCTGTGGACTGCCCTGGGATGCGGCGGTTCGCATGCGCCCCAGTGTCTCGTGCAACTCCGCGATGACCCCAGGGGTCATCTTCCCCGCTGTCTCCTCGACCGACAGCTGTTCCAGGGCAGACCGTACGGCGTAGAGGTCTTGCACCTCCTCGGTCGAGACGCCGCATACCCGCACTCTGCCGTTTCCGGCTCGTTCGAGCAGCCCCTCGACTTGGAGGCGCTGAACAGACTCCCGCAGCACCGGCCGGCTCACGCCCAACTCCGTGGACAGGGACTCCTCGGTGATGAACTCGCCGGGTGCGAGTCTCGACTCGATGATTGCCCGCCGGATACTGGCGTACGCGATGTCTCGTAGCGATCTGCGCTCGCCCTCCAGCGGGAGCCGGGCAGCCATGTTTCTCCCGAGTTCAGGTCCAACGACTATGGATGACTCAGAGTATCTCCCGGCTGCTCGCTGCTGTGAGTCTGCACGGTTGGTGGCCGTGGGGATCTACCTGAATCAAGCTGTCTGCCCCGTACCGGCCACCGACCCGCCGGCTTGCCCGATGGGTCGGTCTGCCCGTGCCGAGCGACTGATTTAGGGCAGCGACTGGCCGTGGGGCACGAGTCAGAAGCTCCGGCGCCCTACTCGGTGGGCTGGGAGATCTCGTGCCGTACGAGACGGCTTGCGCATCCATTCCGATCGACGACCCGGCCCGTCTGGTGGGTCTGAGCAAACTTCTGGCCCACTCGGACACGAGGGATGGCACCGGATGACGGCTTTAGGGCTGGCCGGTACAAGATCGCCGCTCATGCCGCCGACCCCGTTCTCGGATGCCAGCGAGGGCCGCGGCCCCGTCACTCAGCCGGTCCTCCCGGACATATGGCAGCGAGGTGAGAGTCCACTCCACTGCGCACTCCGCTTGACATATGAATTTTTGTCTACAAGAATTCAGAACAGTTGGTTCAATTCGGACATGAAGGGTGAAGCGGATGCGGGCACTGCTACTGATCGACTTCCAGGAGAGCTTCTGCCGGGAAGGCGGCGTGAGCGCCGCCGCCATCGCTCCGGAAGTCGCCGCGCGCGGCACCCTCGAACACGCGCAGCGAAGTCTCAAGGCGGCGCGCGACCGCGGCGATCTGGTCATCCACGTCCATCTGGCGTTCGATGCGAAGCACCGCAACCGCACGAACCGCACCTTCCGGTTCGACGAGCACGAGCACGCCGCGCGGTACATGCAGGGGTCGGTCGACTCGGCGATCTGTTCCGAAGTTGCCCCGGCACCGGACGAGCTGGTGCTGAGCAAGGGATCGGTCGGCGTCTTCGGGTCGACGATCCTGGATGCCGTGCTGCGCACCGCGAAGGTCGAGCAGCTCGCCCTCTGCGGCGTCGCAACACACCTCGCCGTCGAGTCGACCGCCCGCGAGGCCAGCGACCGCGGCTACGCCGTATCAGTGATCCGCGACGCCTGCGCCGGACCGGCCGCGCTGCACGATCACGCCGTCGACGCGGTATTGCCCGCCTTCGCCGAGATCATCACCGCCGACGACTTCGTCAGCGCACAGTAGATCGTCCTGCGCGGCTTCACGTTCGAGGCCGCGAACTGACCGGGAATGAGGAGAGCATGCCTGACACCACTCCCGCCGCCCGCCTGCGCGAGCTGCTGGCGGCTGATCACCTGGTGATCGCTCCGGGCATCTACGACGGGTTGAGCGCAACCCTCGTGGAGAGGCGCGGTTTTCCGGCTGCGTACATCAGCGGAGCGGCTGCGTCCGTGTCCGTGCTCGGCGAGCCGGACCTGGGGTTGATGACCATGAGCGAGATGGCCGCGCACACCTCAAGGATGAGGGCGGCCACTTCCCTGCCGCTGATCGTGGACATCGACACCGGATACGGCAGCGAGCTGAACGTGCGCCGCACCATCGAGACCTACCGCCGCCTCGGCGTCGCGGCAGTCCACATCGAGGACCAGGTGTTCCCCAAGCGGTGCGGGCATCTGGCAGGCAAGGCGGTCGTCCCAGTCGCCGAGGCTGCTTCCAAGGTCCGTGCTGCGGTCGCGGCCCGCGAGGACGACGACATGATCATCATTGCGCGAACCGACGCGCGTGCGCCGCTCGGCCTGGTCGAGGCCGTCGATCGGGCGAACGCTTACGTCGACGCGGGCGCAGACATGATCTTCCTCGAGGCGCCCGAAAGCGAGCGTGAGCTCGAAGCAATCGCGAACAAGGTGCGGGCACCTCTGGTCGCGAACGTGCTCGCACGGTCCAAGACCCCGGTGTGCTCGGCCGAGGTTCTGCAGGAGATGGGCTTCCGGCTCGCGATCTATCCGCTGCTCGCCATTACGGCTGCCGCAGCGGCCGTCGATGCGGCCCTCGGGACTCTTGCCCACAGCGGCCTTCCTCCGACGAACACTCAAGGCCCCGCTGAACTGTTCGGCCTCGTCGGCCTGGACAGGTGGCTCAGCTGGTCGAAGGAGTACGAGACGGCTCCATCGGCTGATTCAAAAAATACTGGTCTGACCTGAAAGCGCGTGTATACGCGGAAGGAGTAGTCCTCACATGACCACACCCGACATCACAGCGGTCTCCGCCATCGTCAACACAGGGCGTCCGGCCACGGACCCCGACGGTCCGACCGGCAAGCTGGCAACGTGGGTTGCCAAAACGAAACTGGAAGACGTGCCGGCCAAAACGCGTGAGCGTGCCCGGCACCTGATCCTCGACGGAATCGCATGCGCACTGGTCGGCGCCCAGCTTCCGGTCTCCCGCACCGGGGTCGAGGGCATCACCGCCCTGGACGACAGCGGCAGTGCCGAGATCATCGGCTGGGGAGGCCTGTCCACGAGCGCGCCGTCGGCCGCGTTGCTCAACTCCAGCTTCATCCAGGGCTTCGAGCTGGACGACTTCCACCCCACGGCGCCGCTGCACAGCAACTCCATCATCCTGCCTGCCATGCTCGGCGCGGCCTCACGCATCGGCAAGGTGACCGGCGCCGATTTCCTCCTCGGCGCGATTCTCGGATATGAGACGGGCCCGCGAGTCGGCTTGGCGCTGGGCGGCTTGGACATGCTCTCTCGGGGCTGGCACTCGGGCACCGTGTTCGGCCCCCTGGCCAGCGCCGCAGCAGCCGGAAAGCTCTACGGCCTGGACGCGGCCGGCTTCGAAGACGCTTTCGGTATCGGCGCCACACAGGCCTGCGGTCTGATGTCGGCGCAGTTCGAGTCGATGGTCAAGCGGATGCAGCACGGTTTCGCCTCCCGCAACGGACTGACAGGGGCCGCGCTGGCCGCCGTCGGGTACGTGGGCATCAAGCGGGTCTTCGAGCGGGAGTACGGCGGCTATCTCGCGGCGTTCGGCGAAGGCCACCACCCGGACGCCACGCAGATCTATGCGAACCTCGGCACCTTCTGGGAGACCGACCGGATCACCGTCAAGGCGTACTCGGCCATGGGTCTGCTGCACGCCGCGATCGATGCAGCGCTGGAACTGCGCGCCGAGGGAGTCAAGCCCGACGAGGTCGAGAGCATCGAGATCGACATGCCAGAGGCCGCCTACGGACACGGCGGCTGGAAGGCCGAGCGTCCGATGGAGCCAATCGGCGCGCAGATGAACGTCGCCTACGCCGTCGCTGTGGCGCTGCTGGACGGGAACGTCCTGATCGACCAGTTCACTGCGAACCGGATCAACAGTGACGACGTGTGGAACCTGATCGACCGCACCACCACCCGGCATGAGGCGACGTACGACGAACTGCCCGTCGAGCAGCGCCTGACCACGCGCGTCGCCATCACCCTCACGGACGGCTCCGTGCAGGACAAGACCGTCGTCCACCCGCACGGCACCGGAGACCGCGCGCTCACCAACGCCGAGATTGTCGAGAAGTACCGCAACCTGACCCACTCGGTCATCTCGGCCGACCGCCAGTCCGCCATCGAATCCGCTGTCCTCGACCTGGACAACATGGCCGACATCTCCGCCCTGGTCGCCCTGCTGACTCCTACGGTTCGCGCTGCATCGACTGATTAGGACGATCTGGCCGGTCGCGCTGTCGCCAGCGTCGAGCGCGACCGTGGCAGCACGATACCCAGACAGCACCAAAGTGGGCAGAGCCACGCTCACTCCGGCGCTGTCCGCAAGCAGCCCCCGCAGCGCATCCATCACCGTGCCGCTGGCGCTGGTGTACCCCACGGTGCAGCCGGCGGTGACTGAGGCGTGAACGATGCTTCCAACAAGCAGGCAGCTTCCGCCGGGCGAAGCTAGTTGCGCGGGCTCGGGCGCATCAGGCCGCCGTGCCGCCTGTGTCGGTCCGCGCCGGTCATCATTCCGATCTCGGCGCTGGCAGCCGGACCACTCGTCGGTTCTTACAGCCACGGTCTCGCCCATTCGGCCCCGCATCAACTCCCGTGGGGCTGGCGCCGGTCGAGAGTGTCGTCCCGGCCTTCCTGGTCCAACTCGACCGACAGCTCGGGTCCAGGAAGCAGCGATTGCGCCGCTTCGGGAGCCGACGACACCGTGAAGGAGGACCTTCTCCATGGCCGATTGGGCCGAGAGCTCCGGCAAGACGCGACGCCTGCTGAAGATCTACTTGTCGCGAGAAGGCAACGGCCGATACAGCTGGCGGCTCGGCATCGGTGCTGCCCTGGCCATCGGAGCCCCTCTCGCAGTCGGCATCTGCCTCAACCGGACCGCCGCGGGCGCAGTCGCCGCCGTCGCAGCCTGGCTCGCTTACCTGACCGTACCCAGCGGCGACACACGTTCCCGGGCCGGCACATTGGCGAGCGCAGCCTTGTGCAACAGCGTCGCCACAATGATCGGGGCGCTCACCGCGAGCCGCCCCGATCTGACAGCCATCGCGATGGCTCTCCTCGCCCTGCTGGTTCCCCTCTCAGCTGTCGGCACGATCCCTTTGATTTGCCTGGTTCTCGGCACCGACCAAGGACACGGTGTCGACCCGGTCATGCACTACTGGCTCTTCCTACTCGGTCCAGTCTGGGCCGCGGTGCTGCTCTTCATACCGTTCTTCGGAGGGCCACACGCGCCCAATACTGCGCGCGCACCACGCCGATCGATCAAGGCTTGGCTCAGTAGCAACGCTACCTCCCTCCGCGTCTCAGCAATGCAGGGAACGCCGCAGTTCCGTTTCGCTTTGCGCCTGGCTGTCTGCTTCGTTCTCGCTTTCTGCATGGTGAGGCTTTTTGCCCCGGCGCACGCGGACTGGGCTCTCATAGGCATCGTCACCACAATGAGGCCGAGTTGGAGACTCACCACCCGCCGAGTCATCAAACGTATGGGGGGACAGATCCTAGGGGCCGCAATGGCGGCAGCGCTGTTGGCCTCCCTGCAGGGCTCTCCAGAGGTGATCGTCATCATCGTGATCGCTCTGTGCGGAACGCTGGCCAGGCCCACGCGCTCGGTCAACTATGGCTTCTGGCCGGTCTTCGACGTGCCCGCCATGTTGTTGCTCCTCAGCCTCGAATCGCCCATGAGCTGGGTCGACGCCCTCGAGCGCGTGGGCAACAACGCGGCAGGCGCCTTGATTGCCATTGGCGCAACCGCCGTCTTGTGGCCAGACCGGGAAGAGCGCAAGATCATCGAACGGTTCGCCGCACTTCGCGCCTCCTGCGCCGACTTCCTGGACGAAATGACCACTTGCACTGAGGCCGGGCTTGCAAGCCCCACGGCTCGTACCCGCCGAGCACTAACGCTGGCCGCGGCCATCGCAGACTTGGAACTCGCCCGTCAGCGGCTGTCCGAGCAGCGCGTCTACCACGCCGATTTGCCGGCCGTTATCGAGGCCGCCACGGAGGAAGCCAAACGACTGTGCTCCATTATCGATCTGGACGGTGAGCGCGACACCGCGATACCGCGCTGCCAATGCCTACGGGCACTCTCCGGTTTGCTGCGCGAGGTGGGCAATGAAGACGAGCTCACGCGTGCGCCCCTCGCGCAGCTCTGCCAACAGGCGGACGAGCAAGCAGTGCGATGCGCGCAGAATGACTGGCACGGCGCCACCCACGATGCCGTTGTCTCCCTGCTTCATCACACCTCCCGTGCTACTCAGATCAGTCGCGACACCCGTCGCTCCTCGCGCATGATCCGGGCACGGGCATGATGCGACGTCCACACGTCAGCGAGGCGACCATGCAAGCAAGCCGAGGCGCGATACGAATCTATCGCCGGACAGGCGTCCGTCGAAGGCGGCCTGGAAGGCGTCGGAGAACTTCCCGTCCCGGTCGCGTAGGAAGACCCGGAAGCGGTCCACCCGGTCTTCGAGGTCCATCATCAAGTTCCGCACCTGCTGGGTCACCCGGTCCCGGTTCGGGTGCGCGCTGATGCCGAGGACGTGCACGCGGAGGGTGGCGACCTCCATGACGAACAGCACGTACAACCGGTGGTGGAACGCAGTGTCCACATGGAAGAAGTCGCAGGCCAGCAGTCCCGAAGCCTGGGCGCGTAGGAAGGAGGCCCACGCGTCGTGATCCCGCTGTGGCGCGGGCGGAATGTTGCCCTGCCGCAGTACTGACCGGACGCTAGCGGCGCAGACCGTGATGCCTACTGAGCTCTTCGGATTGTTGTCGGCTGGTGGGTGAGCGTGAGTCCGGTGCCCGCAAGGCAGCCGTCGATCAGGTCGGGGCTGAGCTGGATGTGGCGCAGGCCCCGGCGGAGGGTGCGTTCGAGGTGTTCATCGTCGGTGAAGGCTGTGTTGGCCAGGGGGCCGCGCCGTAACAGTGACCAGACGCCCTCGACCGGGTTCAAGTCCGGTGCGAATGAGGGCAGTTGGATGATGGTGAGCCAGTCGTGTGCGGCCGCGTAGTCGCGCATTCCGGAGGCCCGGTGGGTGTTGAGATTGTCCCAGATCAGCACGATGGGTGCCTGGAGCTGGATGTGGGCGCGGACCAACAGCGCCGCGGCCTGTGCCAACCCGACTACCGGCACCGGCTCGACCCCGGACGGAAGCGAGCCCACCGGAGCAGCCAGCACCTCGCTTATCGTCTCCCGAGTGATCTGCAACCGGGACAGCTCGGATTCGACCCCCGCCAACGCCTCCGACAGCGCGGTGACCTGCTCACGCAACTGCTCGGCCCTGGACCGGGCCGCACTCTCCCTGGCCTCCAACACGGCAATCCACGACGGCACAACACCACCCACCCTCACCCGGCATCCGCCCCGACAGCGAACGGCTCAACGCCGAAGGTAGGAGCCCGGCCCAACCACACACATGCCGAACCCCTGCGAATTGAGGCGACCCCCGCGGTGTGGACACCTGATAATGGATCTTCTTGGTCCTGGAAGGTGTAGATCTGCGTGGCACGGCCCTCGAAGTACAGTGCGGAGTTCCGGTCCGACGCGATCGCGTTGTGGCGGGCTTTGCCGGGCAGGCGGACGTTCAAGGACGTCGCGGCCGATCTGAACGTCAATCCCGAGACGCTGCGGACGTGGGTGCGCGACGCGGACGGCCGTCCGCCAGCCGCCGGTGCGGTGGAGGGTCCGGAGGGCGAGTTGGCCCGGCTGCGTGCGGAGAACGCGCGTCTGGCCAAGGCGGAGAAGGAATGGCATCTGGAACGGGAGATCCTGCGTCGGGCAGCGGCGTATTTCGCCCGGGAGACGAAGTGAAGGCCGCCGCTTGGGACTTCATCTCCGCCCACGCCGAGACCTTTGGCATCAAGCGGATATGCCGGGTGCTGGAAGTGTCCCGCTCCGGCTATTACCGGTGGATCGCCGGCCCAACGAGGCACCCTCACAAGATCTGCACCCCAAACGGATCGTGAACACCCTCTCTTCGTGTCCGCAGGCATGTGGACAGACTCGTCCAGCTTTCCTGCAAACTGTCAAATTGTGGGTTTCAGCGGGCTGTTTACCTACGGGAGTGTGATGCGCGTCACCGTTCGTGTTGCCTGTCCCGCGTGAAAACTCTGGTTCGGGTCGTTGACCAGGCTGTTTGTCCCGCTGGGGTCAGGCTTGCTGGTGCTCGTTTCATAGCCAGCCGCGTCGGCTGGCTATGAGGCCGGCCTGGAAGCGGGTGGAGGCGCCGAGTTGGCACATGAGTTGGTGGACGCGACGCTGGGTAGTCCGCTCGCTCCAGCCTTGGGCGCGCGCGATGGCCGTGTCGGTGAGGCCGGAGACGAGCAGGGCAAGCAGGGACCGAGTCTCCTCATCAGGCTCTGCGTCCTCGGATTCCGCCGCGGTGGTGGCGTCGCCGGGTGGCAGTGGGGCGTCCGACAGCGGCACTGCGCGCTCCCATTGTGCCTCGAAGAGCGATTCCAGGGCTACGAGCACGGGGGAGCGGTGGACCAGGTAGGCGACTGACTGGCCCCCGGGTCCGAGGCTGAAGGGGAGGATGGCCGTCCGGTCGTCGCTGATGACGAGTTTGAGGGGCAACTCAGGGTGTACCCGTGCCTGCTCGCCTGCCTTCATGCTGGGCACGATGTCGTTGTTCAGCCTGCCGGGCCAGGCCACGGCTTCGCGGTCGTAGATCACCCGGTGGATCACGCCGCGCTGCTGCTGCTGGAGCTGGCGGTCGAGGTTGCTGCCGGGGCCGTCGACATAGGGCGGGCGGTCGAACGCACGCACCTGGTGGCGGGCGTCGACAGTCAGCCGGTGCACGGCGGCGTTGATGTGCTCACGGCTGGTGAGCAGTTCGACGGCCATGTCGGGATGGCTTATCCGGGCCGCCTCTCGGTGAGTCTCGGTCAACCGCTGTACCAGTGCTCGTGCTTCCTTGAGCTGGTGCTCGCGCTGGTCTATCAGCGCGGTGACGGCGACATCCGGGGGAGTGGCGGTGAAGCGTGGCGGGCGTCCGGCGTCCTGCACGGCGAGCCCGACCTTGACCAGTTTGGACAGCAGTCTTCCCACAGTGGTCGCGGGCATGCCGCAAACGTCTGCCAACTCCGAAGAGGTGCAGCGAGGCTGCCGGACCAGTGTCACGTAGACGTGTTCTGTTTCTTCCGCAAGCCCGAGCACGCTAAATTCCATACCGTCCCGCCAATTTCTGTGGCGGCTTCCGCCACCTGGCAGAGATCCGCCAGCCTCGTAATCTTGTGTTTCGTTGGTCGCGGTTGACATCTTTCACGCTGAAGTTGGCGCTGTCCTGAGCACGTTTCGAGCGGGCAGAGCCTTCCGGTGTGGATCCGTGTTCGCGGATTCGCTCCTTGAGAAAGGTGTCCCATGACGTATGCCCACACGCGCGGTAGACGGCTTGGTGCCGTCGGTGTCGCGCTCGTGGCCATCACCGCGGCCGTAACGATACCCGCGGCCGCGATTCCCTCAAGCTCGCCCGGGCCCGGCTCGGCGGCCACTGATTCCGGTGCGAAAGGTACGTCTGCGGGGGCTGCGCTGCCCTCCACACCCGGCTCCTCGGCGCTCGGTCCGTGGCGCTCGTTCCTGAAGCCCACGCCCGCGCAGTCGGCGAAGAACAGCCCTCACCAGGTCCTTGTGGTGCTCGGCTCGGCCACCCAGGTCACGGGCAAGTCGCTGGGCAAGCAGCGCAATCTGCAGGTCCGTACCCCGCTGACCTCAGACACCGCGGTCAACACCGCGCTCCAGCGGGCCCACGCGGTTTCCATGCGACCGCTGATGCCGGAACTGTCGGCCGCCCAGGCGAAGCAGTTGCGCTCAGCCGCCCAGGCGAAGCTGGGCTCCGGGGCGATCGACCTGTCCAAGGTCCAGGTCGTCCAGCTCGCCGGCGGCGACGCCACGGCGGCTGCCCGGGCGCTGGCCGCCACGCCCGGTGTCGTCTACGCCGAGCCCGACCAGACCGTCTCCCCCATGAACACCGGCTCCGTGCCGCTGCCCTCCTCGGTGAGCGCCACGGCGGGGAAGGCCGGCTCGTCGGCGAAGGGGCAGGACAGCGGTGCGCCCGGCTCCGACGGTGTGCCGGACAACGCGGGCCTCGGCACCTCGGTGCAGAGCTTCCTCAACGCCGGCGGCGTGGACGCGACGGGCGCCTTCAGCGTGCTGAAGCGGAAGTTCAACCAGCTGCCCGGCACCGGTGAGACCATCACCAACGTCTCGGTCGGCGACCTCACCGATGAGTCGAACGCGGCCCAAACGGGACCGACGACCGTCGTCCAGAACGGTCAGCGGTACCTGGACATCCCCACGATGCCCTTGATCCCCACTTACACCGCGGACGCGGGCGGCGCACTCGACCCCACCGGGTCGACCCGGAGGCAGGACGACACGCTGGGCGAAGTCCTGCTGGACTTCTCGGTGATGGCGCCGCTTCCGCACGAACTGCAGCGCCCTGGCATGCAGGGCAGCGGGTCCTCCGACCTGCTGGGCATCGCCCCGGGTGCGAACTACCGGCTCGTCGTTCCCCAAGAGCCGACGTTCAGCCAGATCGGCGTCGCGCTGCTGGCCGCGGCCCGGCAGCAGCCGCGACCCAACGTGATCACCGCAAGCCTGGGTTACGGCACCGACGCCGCCGGACTCCCCGGACGCTACCTGGAGGACGACCCGGTCCTGCAGGCCGTGATCGCGTCGATCGTGCAGCAGTACGGCATCACCGTGGTGGTCTCCTCGAACGACGGCACCCGGCTGTTCACCAACGCGGCCGTCGGGCCCGACGGCGGCAGCACCCCGACCGACGTGACGCGCAAGGCTGCCGACACCACGCGGATCGACGACGACCAGCTGTCGACCACGCCCAGCAAGGTGCTGGACTCCGGCGCGATCGCCGCCGGCGCCACCACGACCGACGACACGCTGTCCGTTCCCCCGCAGAACGGCGGAGCCGCATCGGCCAACGGGACCTGGGCAACCACCAGGCTCAACGGTTCCGGGGTCTACTCCTCGGGATTCGGCACGCGCGTGGACCTCTCGGCGCCCGGTGACGGCATCCCCGCCTTCGAGCACCTGGGCCAGACCGCGCAGTCGGTGAAGGAGGTCCTCACCGGAGGCACCTCGGCGTCCGCGCCCGAGATCGCGGCCGCCGCCGCGGTCGTGCTGCAGACCTCCCGGCTGACCGGGCAGCACCCGTCGCCCGATGACGTCCGTTCACTGCTGGAGCGCACCGGCCGTGCCGTGCCCACGCCTCCGCAGATCGACCAGCCGCTGCACGTGGGACCGCAACTCGACGTCACAGCCGCTGTGCAGGCGGTCCTGGCCAAGGCGCACGGCAGCCACGCCGACACGGGCACGCCCCGCATCGTCCGGCTCTCCGTGGCGCATCGCCAGACCATAGGCGGGCTCGGTGGCGCGTACGTGGAGGCCACCGACCCCGGACGCATCGACCTGGCCGGACCGGGCTCGGGCTCCAGTGCCACCGGGGAGGGCCTGGTGGGGCCGGTGACTATCGGCGCCGATGTGACCGGCCTGTCCGACCGGCAAGGCGTCAGCTACGTGCTGCGCATCGGGCGTCACGAGTTCGCCTCCGATGTGCCGGCGATCAGGCTGACCCCCAGGCAGATGCTGATCGCGGCCGGACTGCCGGTCGTCTTCGCGACGGACCGTCAGGTCTCGCTCACCTTCGAGGTGCGCCGCGGCCACCAGGTGCTGGCCTCGGCCACCCACGAGCTGACCTTCGGTCCCACCGACGGCGGCTACGTCGAGTCGCTCGCCCCGGTGGTCCAGCCCGTCGTCAGGACGGGGCACTCCGTGCAGGTGAGCTACGACCTCACCGGAGTGCGGAACGTCAGTTCGCCCCAGCTGGTCGTGTCGGGAGTCGGTCACTGGAATCCCGCGGCGGCGCCCATCTTCTCCGCCTCCTACACCACTCCGCTGACCGGACTTCGCGGCACGCTCACCGTCCC
The DNA here is from genome assembly GCF_001514115.1 of Streptomyces olivochromogenes. Taxonomy (GTDB): domain Bacteria; phylum Actinomycetota; class Actinomycetes; order Streptomycetales; family Streptomycetaceae; genus Streptomyces; species Streptomyces olivochromogenes. The sequence goes on along the minus strand of NZ_KQ948488.1, from coordinate 44,271 downwards.
CGCCGATGCCTTCTCCGCCGGCGGCGGCATCTACGGGATCGGCATCATGGAGAACCCCACGGGCAATTCCAAGGGAGGCCCGCTGTACGGCGAGTTCGCCTCGATCCGCGTCGACGGCGCTGCCCCCTCGCAACGCCCGGCAGCGCCGACCCTGGCAGCGAAGGTATCAGGCGAGTTCGGCCACCTGCTGGAGATCAACCGGGCCGCACCGCAGTTCTCGGTCCACTACGACGTATCGGGCATCCCCGGAGCCACGGGCACCCTGCTGGAGTTCTCCGCGCCCGGGCCGAACATATACGGCTCGTACAACCTGGTCAGCAACCAGGACGGCACCACCCGCGACCACGACGGGGTGGACAGTCCGGCCACGCTCGACCGCCCGCTGAAGGGCACAAAGGGCACGGTGGACTTCGACGCCCTCGCGCTCAAGCTGTCCTCATCGATCGCCTACGACCTGCGGGTGTTCGCCGTCGACGAGCACGGCAAGATAGTCGGGCAGGCTTCGCCGACGTCGCTGCTGGGATACGATGATGGACTGGCCCCCGACGGGACCAACCTGACCGACTTCGCGATCGTCCCCGGCGGCACGTCCGTCGTGGCGGTCGAGAGCCCCACCGGTGAAGGCTCGGTGTACGACTACAACGCCGCCACCGGAACCTATGGGCGCAAGTTGACGAGCGACCCCGCGTACGGCTCCATCTACGAGGTGTTCGGCGTCGACTCCGCCCACCACACGCTGGTCCTGCACAAGCAGACCACCACCGGCGAGCAGTGGCTCGAGACCTACGACACGAGCACCGGCAACGAGGTCGGCAGCCCCGTCCGGGTCGACGACCAGTACGTCGTGACGGGCGGGCGGGTGGACGCCAAGCGCCACCGTGCAGCGGTGCTCGCCTACCGTTCGAGCGACCGTGCGGGCTTCGTGCTCCCCGTGGACCTGGCGACCGGCACGCAGGGGGAGCCGCTTGAGCTCGCGACCCCGGACGGCCCGTCCCAGTACAGCCTGCTGGAAGTGGACGAGTCGACCGGCGTCTTCTTCGCGCAGAGTGGCATCCTCATAAACGCCAACTGCGTGGCCGGGTTGGGGTCCGGCACCGTGGCCGCGATCAACCTGGACAGCGGAACGGTCACCCACAGCCAGGGGGGAAGCCCTTGCGCCGGGGACCTCGCCTCCGACCAGAAGGGCAACCTCTACGAGATGTGGTACCACCGTCCCAGTCGCGTATTCGCCGGCACCGAATACCTCAGCCAACTCGGCGGCGGTGACCCGGTGAATCTCGGAAATCAACCGGACCTCGGGGTGCTCGCCGTCGACGGCGTACACCAGTTGGCGCTGCTCGCCTTCAAGTACCCGGAGCTGAAGCCGACGGGTGGCTTCCAGCAGTACGGCTTCACCGACAACAACGGCACCGGCCGCATCGTCGTCGTCGACCTGAAGACGGGCAAGACGGTGCGTACTGTGACGGGCGTCGAGTACCCGCAGTTCGGCTCCTGGACCGGCCAGCTCGACTCCCATCACGAGCGCGTCGTCCAGCTCGACCCGGCGACACGGACCGGCTGGACGTACGCAGGTGACGGCAGCCAGATCCAGCAGTTCTCCTACTGATCCGATTCGCTGCTCGACCACCCGGGTCCGCGGGCGCCACGGCGCCTGCGGACCCGCGGCGTTACGGAGGACCGATACGCCCAGCAGGTAGCAGGTGGCCACCCCGGAGATGAGGGCCTGCTCCGAGCGGCGCCGGCGCTCCAGCAGCCAGCCGGGGAAGTAGGAGCCGGAGTGAACCTTGGGGATGGCCAGGTCAATGGTGAGGCTGTTGCGTTTTGGTTGGGGGCTGGGGACTGAGGTCGCTGCTGGTGGTGGGCTGATTGGTTGGGTCGTGGGTCCGGCCGACCGGCCTCGAAGTGAGGCGAAACTGCAGGCGCTTCCGCACGCAGGTGATTCCCAGCGGGTCTTACTGGTCAGGTGGGCAGAGCGGCCGAGCGTCGAGCCGGATCCAGGCGCCAGAACTTGCCGAGGTTCAACACCATGGCGGCGAAATCGAGTTCGGCCTGGCAGGCAGCAAGGCCACGCCGGGAGAATCGACGCAACCCGATACGGTCCTTGAGGTGGCCGTTGACGGGTTCCACGGTGGCGGCCCGCCGTTTGTAGAGGGCAGCGCCCTCTTCCGTGGCCAGGCGGTGGGCCATGCGCGTCGCGGCATCGGCATCCTCGCGCAGTGGTGCAGGGCTCTGGCCGGGACGGGGCAAGTCCCGTTTCTTGCCAGTGGCGATGAGCCGGTCCGGGCCGGGGGCGTTGAGGTTTTCCTCGCTCCAATAGCCGGCGTCGAACAACAAGGTGCCGGCCCAGTCCGCCAGGCACGGGCAGGCAGGCTTCCCACAGCCGTCTGTGGGTACGTTTTCTGCTCCGGCATCATCCGTGACAGGCCGCGAAGGCGCGATGCAGCACCCGGTCGCAGTGAGACATCCGCCTGTGCATCGGGCCTGGTGGACCAGGCTGGCTGCCGTCATCGCCGCCCGGGTCATCGGTTGCAGCTGACGCCGGTCGTTGCCGTCCTGGACCAACTCAGGGCTCAGGATCAGGCCGTCACTGCCCACTGCCAGCTGAGCGTTGTAGCCCTGCAGGGCGCCGCCGTCAGCCCCTTGCATCGGACGGCTGTCGGGGTCGGTGACATTGCGTCGCACCTGTGGGCGATCACTCTTGGCCTTCTCGCGGCGGGGTCCGCGTTTGCCCCCGCCTGGCACGGTTGCCGCTGCGGGCTGCGCAGGAGGCTCTGTCGGCGCCGACGGCACATGCTCCCGGGCTGCTTTCAGCTCCTGGTCCGCTCGCGCGACCCACCGCTTGGCGCGGGCCACCTCTCGGCCCTTGTTCTCGTCGAAGCTGAACCGCCCCAGTCCCGGAGGCTTGGGCCCTTTCCCCGCTTCGAACCGCCGGATCTGTTCCCGCATCACCTCGATCCGCTCCCGCTTGAGCGCGATCTCCTGCGACAGCCGATTCTGAGCGGCCTGCAACCGGGCCTCGGCGATTGCCACGGCATCCGCCCCGATGGGACGGGATCCCACATCGTTGCGGCCGCATCTCGTGCGCTCGATGAACTCGCGCTCTTTCGCGGCCGCAGACTCCGCGTCCAGGCCCCGCTCGGCCTCCTCGGCGATCACCTCGGCCAGAGCGCGTTTGAGACGTTCTTCACGATCACGCCGCCCCCGCAATTGCTGTGGCGTGTCGAAGCTGCGATCTGCGGCCCCGAACGCGGCGTCCTCGGCCACATCCGCTGCGGCAGCCTGCTCGACGATCTCGTCGACCTGCTGCTGCAGCCACTGCCTGCGGCAGGTGGCGAGCCGGGAGGCATTCGCCGTGATCTTCGTTCCGTCGATGGCGATGGTGCCCAGCCGACCCAGCCCTGCCTTCGCACACACCAGCAGTACCTGGGTGAACAGTTCACGCACTGAGCCTTGGTGCCGCTGCCGGAACCGGGCGATCGCCGTGTGATCGGGCACCTGCATGGCACAGATGACTCGCATCGCCACGTCGGTGCGGCACAACCGCTCGATCTGCCGCGACGAACGGACCCCGTCGGCATACGCGTAGATCAGCAGGGCCAGGAGCATCCGCGGATCGTAGGCCCGACGCCCCGCTCCGCCCAGCGAATACCGGGCCTCAAGGCCACTGATGTCGAGATGCCCGACCACCTCCAGCAGCACCCACACCACATGGTCGTCAGGAAGCCACTGACGCATGTCCACCGGGAGTAGAAACTGCTGGTCTCGATCGACCGGACGGAAGCCCTTCGCCACCCAGCCATCCAACACCGCCGCCCACCTGTCCCCGCAGCCAGGGTCCTCACCCAAAACGCAACAGCCTCGGTGCCGACCCGAGTGTCCCAGTCCCGGTGGCAGTAGCCGTTGCGGGAGTTGACCCGCTCTTCGCTCGGCATGCCGTACTCGGCGCCGCAGGCGGCATCGACATCGGCGGACATCGTGGCCTCGCGGATTCAACTGGTCGTCGCACGACCAGCAGGGGGCACTGGATCCGGGAGGCATGGCGGCCGGGCCGGTAGCCGCCGATCTGCAGGGCGATCCGTGCGGCGACCGTCTGCTCCCAGTTCGCGTGGTGACGCTCGGGATCGAGGGCCCGGTCGCCGTCCATGGCGTCGGGCGTGGTGAGCGAGGCGACCGCGCCGCGCGGTCCGGTGGTCGGGACCAGCAGCGGCGGACGCCCGACGAGGCCCCCGAGCGCGTCCGCGACGCCCCGGCCGAACAGACGTAGCGCCGAGAGGGGCGTCATGGAGCGCAGCGCGTGGGGAGCGAGCGCGCGGCCGTCGACCACCGGGGTCTGCGCGATCGCGCAGGCCAGTCGCGGGTGGTCGGCCGCGACATGGAAGACGTAGCCGCCCGCGAGCGAGAAGCCCCAGACCGAGATCCTGTCCGGGTCAACGTCCGGCAGACCGGTTGCGCACTCGATCGCGGCGTGCCAGTCGGCGACCTGCTCGTCGAGGCGGACGATCTGGCGCGGCGCGCCCCCGCTCTCCCCGAACCGTCGGTGGTCGAAGGCCAGGACCGCGAAACCGGCGTCGTTGAACCGCGCGGCGAACAGGTCCGAGGCCGGCTCCTTCGTCACCGAGGTTCCACCGGCCATGATCACGCAGCCGCCGTTGGACCCCGGATAGTGCCAGGCGGCACACGAGGTGTCACCGCTGGCGAAGCGTACTTTCTCCCGTTGCTTGAACGCGGGCACATGGACCTCCGTGGTGAACCGTCGTTTTTCGGGGTGCTCTGAAAGCCGCGGGCCTGCGGCGTCGTCGCGCCGCAGGCTCTCTTCGCCGGGCCGCCGGTGGCGGCCCTGGAGGTGCCGACGGTCAGCCGATCAGGCCGGGGAACCAGATGCGTGGGTCGAGGATCATCGGGTGCTCCTTCCGTGGTGCGGGTCCGCCGACGCTGACGCGCGTCAGGGACGGGGCGGAGTGGATGCCATCCATGCTTGGGGCGCAGTCCCCGAGATGGGCTCCGCACGGCGACGGAATGAGCGAAACTTGCCTTCGTGGCGCGTGCATCGGCGGATTCCGTACTGAGCCTCATGGATCAGCGGCTGGTGGCCGCGCTGCAGTGGGACGGCCGCCTCACCGCGGAGCGGGCGGCCCGCGTCCTGGGGCTCAGCCCTGCCACCGTGCGCCGCCGCCTGCACGCGCTCGGGGCCGACGGCACCGTGCGCGTGGTGATCTCATTGGTCGCGCGACCGCGCAACGGCGGTTCGGCCGGGGCCCTGTTCCTGCGCATCCGGGTCCTGCGGGGAAAGCTCGACACGATCGTGGCCGCGCTCGCGGCACGCGAGGACATCCCGTTCATCGACGTCACCACCTCGGGTGACGAGATCTTCGCGGTCGCCCGCACCGAGCCGGGTTCACGCGACCCGCTGGTCTTCCGCCAACTGCCTTCCACCCAGGCGGTGACGTCCCTGGAGAGCGCCACGATTCTGCACGTCTTCCGGCTCACCTCCGAGTGGCGTCACCAAGTGCTGACCGCGCCCGAACACGCGGCGCTGAGCCCGGCCGGGCCGCTCTCCGGGGCGACCGCTTCCGGTTCTCCGGGCCCGTACGGTGTCGACACCGATGCCCTGGAACAGTCCCTCATCGACGCCCTCACCCCCGATGCGCGCCTGACCTCGGCGGCCCTGGCCGCGCGCACCGGCCATCCGGAGAGCACGGTGCGCCGCCGCCTCGCCCAACTGGCCGCCCGGGGCCGCCTGATCACCCAGGTCCTGGTCGATCCGCGCCGTCTCGGGCTGCCCATCGAGGCCAAGCTCCTGCTGCACGTGGCTCCCGACCATCTGGCCGCCGCCGGGCAGGCGCTGGCCGACCACCCCTCGGTGCACGGCGCGTTTGCGACGTCGGGCCCCTCGAACCTGCACGCGGCCGCGTACTTCCCGGACCTGACAGCCCTCTACGGCTTCCTCTCCCGGGACCTGGTCGGCCTGGGCATCACCCACGTCGAGACGGCCATCGTCAGCCGCGCCGCCAAACGCACTCCCGCGCCAGTCCAGCCGGTACCAGGTGGCCAGGGTCGGGTGAACACCGCGTCGAAGAGCTACAACTGACAACTGTGACGTCTCACCGATGTTGAGGTAGGCGTGCGTCGCCGTCCTGCGTTCTTGTAGATATGTTGAGACGGCATCTGAGGGCCTTGTGGGGTAGTGCAAGGCTCTTGACCTGCGATCCTGCAAGTTGGCTGCGACTCCCGCAGATGTGGTGAGAAGCCCTATAGGCGACCGGTGGCGACGGGGCGGAGTCGGTCCGTGCGGGCAGGGCATGTTCAACGCCCAGCCCCGCGTCGGCCGTCTGGATTCCCCCGATGGGCTGGCCTTCCCCGCCTTGGCGCTGCCTGGGCCGGCATCGACGTCTACGGTCGGCGAACGCGTATGGGGCGCGGCAGACAACGCGGGGGAGTGGGATGAGGAGTGGGGAGAGGGCGCTGTCGGTGCTGGAGGCGCTGTGCGAGCGCGGGCAGGCGGCCGGGCACGGCTGGACGCTCGACGCGGAGCTCCTCCCGCCGCACCAGCAACAGGTGAACGCCCTGGAGAACCAGGGACTGGTGGAGCTTGCCGGGCGGGAGGACCGCGCGGAGCTGTCGGCTCTGGAGGGTCGGCCCGTGCGGTGGGCTGCCCGCCCGACTTCGTACGGCCATGACACCCTCGCCTACGGCTGCTCCCGCCCCCGGGCCGAGCCCCCGCCCGGCAGGGAGGAAGCGGACCGGCAGGCGGTGGAACTGATCCCATCGCAGATGGCGGCGCTGCGCGTCTTCGTCGGCCTGGATGATCAGCTCCGGGTGCCCCCGGTCGGCGGGCTGGGGGAGCAGGTCCGTACGGCCTCGTGTGATCACGGGATCAAGCGGTGGCGGCTGTATCTGACGCAGGAGCAGATGGGGTCGGTGGCGTACGGGTTGTGGCTGCACCGGATGACTGGCTCCGCCGCGGAGGCCAACCGCTTCGCCCGCGAGTACGGCGTCGTGCACAGCCCGGCCCGGGCCTCGGACAACCCGTCGGCGGCCGGAACAGCCGCGCGGGGCGGTGCGGGGGGCAGCGGGCGAGGGTGACGGTGATGGGCGCGGCCTCCTGCAGACCCTGGCCGCTCGCGCCGCGCTCCTGGGACAGAGCTGCTGGGCTCCCGCGCCGCATGGGCGCAGCTGGTCCCCTCTGGATCCCGTCACGCGGCGCGGCCTACGGCCTCACTGGAGGTCAGCCGATGCCGGTGACCTGGAGCGCGGTGGTCCAGTTGTTCTTGATGGCGCTGCGGGCGGCGGAGAGAGTGATGGTGCCGTTGCAGACGGCGTTCTTCAGTTTCGTCTCGGTGCCGTCTTTGGTGTAGGCGGTCTTCGTGCCGTAGTGCGGCTCGGGCCACAGGTTGCCGGGGTCGCGGGGCGCACCGCCGAGCTCCAGCGGCACGAGGTGGTCCTCCTCGTAGTCCGACATGTTGGTGTCGGAGTACCCGTAGTCGATGATGCCCTGCGCCTTGAGC
>NZ_KQ948488.1:0-36272 GCF_001514115.1 Streptomyces olivochromogenes | reverse complement strand
TACCTTCTCCATACCTGGGCATGGGCGAGCCTTGCCCAAAGCCGCAGTTTCGCCTGGGACTTGAGCCGAAGAACGTGGCCGCGGCGAAGGACTCACGAGCCTTGGGCACCTCGCCGGCACCCTGCCGCTGATCCACTGACACAGCGGGAACCCGCGCATCACACCGCAGCGGCGCTCAGCCGCCGGGAGGCCCGCGAGTGGTCTTTCCCATGCGGCGGGCGGCACGGCTGACCCCGTACGGCCACGACACCGCCGGTCCGCTCAGGCATCGTCGCGCGCCCGGTCGCGCCGTCATCCCCGGGGTTCGCGCGGGGGGCCTGCCCGCGTGGGTGGTACTGGCATCACCACTTTCGAATGTTTTGATCCACTAAGTCACGGATATGACTGGTCGAACCAAGTGGTGACCACCGGACGCCGCTCGGCGGCGGTACAGGAAGGAGCGACGGTGTGAACCCGCGTAACACCTCGGCCCTGGGACTGCTCGAGGACCCGATCAGCAATCACTCGACGGCCTTCAGCGACCTGGACCGCTCTCGGCTGGGGCTGCGCGGCCTGCTCCCCTACGCCGTCGAGTCTCCCGAGCAGCAGGCACGGCGGGCCTACGCCGCCTACGGCGACCAGCCAAGCGACCTGGCCCGGCACATCAACCTGCGCGCGCTGCAGGACAACAACGAAACATTGTTCTACCGGCTGCTGCGCGACCACGTCGAGGAGATGCTGCCGATCGTCTACACGCCCACCGTGGCCGAGGCCTGCCAGCACTTCAGCAGGATCTATCGCAGGCCGCGTGGACTGTTCGTGGCCTATCCCGACCGCGAGCACCTGCGGGAGATCCTGCGCAACCGTCCGCACAGGGACGTGGACGTGATCGTGGTGACCGACGGGCAGCGCATCTTGGGCATCGGCGACCAGGGCATCGGCGGGATGGGGATCCCGATCGGCAAGCTCTCCCTCTACACGGCGCTCGGTGGCATCGATCCGGCGCGAACCCTGCCGATCGTGCTCGACGTGGGCACCGACAACCCGCAGCTGCTCGCCGATCCCGTCTACCTCGGCTGGCGCCACCCGCGCATCGACGGGGAGGACTACGACGCGTTCATCGAACAGTTCGTCGCCGCGGTCGAGGCTGAGCTGCCCGGCACGCTCCTGCAGTGGGAGGATTTCGCAACCCCGCACGCGCTGCCCATCCTGGAGCGTTACCGGGACCGTCTGCTGACGTTCAACGACGACATCCAGGGCACTGCGGCCGTGGCGATGGCCGCACTGACCGCAGGCTGCCGTATCAGCGGCACGCCCCTGACCGAGCAGCGCGTCGTCATGCTCGGCGCGGGCTCCGCGGGCATCGGGGTCTGCGAACAGATCGTACGGGCGATGACCGCCGCAGGTCTCAGCGAGCAGGCAGCGCGCGGCAACATCTACGTGGTGGACATCCACGGCCTGCTGACCACCGACCGCACCGACCTCGACCCGGCCCAGCGGCTCCTGGCCCACGACCCCGGCGACGTTCCCGCCACCACCGACAAGCCCCCCGCCCTCGCGGACGTCGTCGCCGCGGTGCATCCCACCGCGCTGCTCGGCCTGTCTACCGCGACCGGGGCATTCACCGAGCAGATCGTCCGTGCCATGGCCGGGCACTGTCCCCGGCCGATCATCATGCCCCTGTCCAATCCGACCAGCCGCAGCGAGGCCGCCCCGCAGAACCTGCTCGACTGGACCGACGGGCGGGCCCTGATCGCCACCGGCTCGCCCTTCCCGCCGGTCCAGTACGCCGGGCGCGAGGTGCCGATCGCACAGTGCAACAACGTCTACGTCTTCCCCGGGATCGGCCTGGGCGTCACCGCCGTGCACGCCACCCGCGTCTCCGACGCGATGATGACCGCGGCCGCCGAGGCGGTCGCCGGCTGCGTCGACGCCCACGCGGCGGTCCCCGCGCTGCTGCCCGAACGCACGCGCCTGCAAGAGACCGCCACCGCCGTCGCCCGCGCGGCCGCCCGCGCCGCGGTCGCCGACGCGCTCGCGCCCAAGCTCGACGACGAGCAGATCGACCAGGCCGTCGACGCCACCAGCTGGAAGGCCGTTTACCAGGACCTGGAGCCGCACTCGTGACCAGCCCGCAGCCCGACGCCCTCGGGGACCGGTCCTCAGCCAGCCGCAACGGGTCGCCACAGCTGCGCGAGGTGCCGATCGGCCTGTCGGCCGAGGGGACGCGGACCGAGACCGATTCGCTGGGTGCCGTCGAGGTGCCCGCGGACAGGTACTGGGGCGCTCAGACCCAGCGATCGCTGATCCACTTCTCCATCGGCGAGGACCGGATGCCCAAGGCCGTCTACCACGCCTACGGCCATGTGAAGAAGGCCGCCGCGAGGGTCAACGGCCGCGCCGGGCGGCTGCCGCGGTGGAAGGCCGACCTGATCGAGCGCGTCGCCGACGAGGTGATCGCCGGGAAGCTGGACGGGCACTTCCCGCTGTACGTGTGGCAGACCGGGTCCGGTACCCAGTCGAACATGAACGTCAACGAGGTGATCAGCAACCGGGCGACCCAGTTGGCCGGAGGAGAGCTGGGCAGCAAGCACCCGGTGCATCCCAACGACGACGTGAACATGGGCCAGTCATCCAACGACACGTTCCCGACCGCGATGCACATCGCCGCCGTCCAGGCCGTCCATGAGCGTCTGCTGCCGTCGGTCCAGTCGCTGCAGGAGGCGATCGCGGCCAAGGCGGACCTGTGGGCCGAGGTCGTCAAGATCGGGCGCACGCACCTGGAGGACGCCGTCCCGTTGACCGTCGGTCAGGAGTGGTCCGGCTACGCCCACCAGCTGGCACAGGCGATCGACCGCGTACGCGCATCGGCCGACGGGCTCTACGAGCTCGCCGCCGGTGGCACCGCGGTCGGCACCGGCCTCAACGCCCCGCCGGGATTCGCCGAGAAGATCGCCGCCCAGATCGCCACGCAGACCAGCCACCCGTTCGTCACTGCGGAGAACAAGTTCGCCGCCCAGGGCGGGTTGGACGCCCTGGTCGGCGCGTCCGCGGGGCTGCGCGCGCTTGCCGTGCCCCTGATGAAGATCGCCAACGACATCCGGTGGCTCGCTTCGGGGCCTCGCTGCGGCCTGGGCGAGCTGGTGCTGCCGGCCAACGAGCCCGGCAGCTCGATCATGCCCGGAAAGGTCAATCCGACCCAGTGTGAGGCCATGGTGATGGTCTGTATCCAGGTGATGGCCGAAGACTCGGCCATCGCCTTCGCCGGCTCGCAAGGCAACTTCGAGCTCAACGCGATGCGCCCGCTGGTCATCAACAACTTCCTGCACTCGGCGGCCGTGCTCTCGGACGCGTGCGCCAAGATGCTCGAGTACTGCATCGAGGGAACAGAACTGAATCGCGATCAGATCGACTCCTACCTCACCCGGTCCCTGATGCTGGTCACCGCGCTGTCCCCGGTGATCGGGTACGACAACGCCTCGAACATCGCCCACAAGGCCCAGGAGGAGGGCACGACCCTGCGCGAAGCCGCTTTGGCCAGCGGCTACATCGGGGCCGACGACTTCGACCGCATCGTCGACCCCGCCGCGATGGTCGGGCCGTAGCCGCAACGGCGCCGGTCTACTCGCCCTCGAGTTGGCGCAGGTTGGTCTTGGTGAGCTCGACCAGCTCGTCCACCCCTCCGGACAGGATGGTCCTGGTGGCGTAGAGAGTGAAGCCCTTGATTTGGCCGTAGCTGAGCTTGGGCGGCAGCGAGAGTTCGTGGCGGGCGACACGCACGTCCACGAGCGCGGGGCCGTCGTGCTCGAACGCGGCGCGCAGGGCGTCTTCGAGCTGGTCCTCGGTGGTCAGGTCAGGGTATTCCTTCGGTTCACCACGTCCGCTGGACCACCCCGGTCTCACCGAGCTCGGCCTGTAGGCCCCGCGGTTCGGCTTGGGGTCCCGGTGCCGCCGGGCGCCGTGTGCCGCCAGACCTCAGTGCCCGTGTGGCGGGCTGTCTGCGGCCCATGGTGGGTGCGGACGTGGCCGGGCACCGCACGCGGACACGCGACGCCCGGCTCACTCGGTTCCTGGAGCAGGACCCTCGAACGCAGGCACCTGCTCGGCGCCGATGGAGCCCCGGCCGGCAAGCCGGAACAGCAGGACAAGCGAGGGCAGGATCAGGACCACCGCAGCGCAGGCTACGCCGACGATGACCTTGAGAGTGGCGTCGGGGGACCCGGCTTGCTTCAGCGTCAGATGCGTACCGAGCAGATAGGGGTACTGGGACACACCCCAACCGCACACCACCGGCCGCCGCGACCTCGCGCAGATCGCGGGTCCTGCCGGTCTGCAGCAAGAAGAGCCCCAGTAAACCGCCCACAGCGGCCAGGACCACCAGGGCCAGCCCGCCGACACCGCCGAAATCGAACGGTCCTGGCGCAACCGCTATATCCCCTCCCAACAGCTCTACTTCGCCACAGCCCGCCCAACCGACCACGCCGACATCATCGTGAACAACGATCAGCTCCAACGGCCGACCTGGGAAGTCCGACCACACTCATCGATACACAGGATTTGACAATTGCTCCTGCGCCGGATGAACCAGGCCCAGATCACCGAATCGGTCTGCGCGACCCTGGGCGAGCTGCGGACTCAGCTGGTCCTGGTCGACGACATCCACCTGCTCGACACCCGCACCCGCTCCGGCCGCCCAGGCCAGCCGGCGTTCCAGCGGCTGCTGCCCGGTCCCGGAGTGGACCCGCCGGTGATGGATCTGCTCGACCCAGGCGGCCACGCTCACGCCATCACCTTCCGGGTCCGCTGACTTCTCGAATGGGTGTGTGCTGTGGCTGGTGAAGGTACCACCGACAGCGCCTTCCTGGGCCGAAGTCAGTACAGGTGGCTGTGCGCCTCGTGGACGGCGGCGCGCCCGGCTTCCAGTGCGGTTTCGAGGAGGTCGCCCTGGCGAGCCAGGCGGCCGACCGGCGGTGTGCCCGGGGCGGGGCGGATCGAGACGATCGCCGGGTGGTGGGCCAGGGCGGCGTCGTCTTCGGCCAGGCGCGCCTCGCGGTCGAGGAACACCCTGCGCAGGGCAGCAGGCTCACGGCGCAGCAAAGTCTTGGCGATGACCGGGGCGGAGCGCGAGGGGCGCGCCGCGTCGATCGCACGCCGGGATCGCAGCACCATGACATGGGTCGCGCCCTGGGCCAGCGCGGTTCGGTAGGGCACGGATTCGGAGACGCCCGCGTCGTAGAACCGGCGCCCGTGCACCATCACGGGGTCGCCCGCCAGCAGGGGCAGGGCGGCGCTGGCCCGCAGCGCCAGGCGCAACTCCGCGGCGTCGCCGATGAAGGGCCGCAGGTCGGTGGACTCCCCGGTGGCGGCGTCGGTGGCGAGCGGGTGGTACTCGATGTCGCTGGCCAGGATCGAGGCGAAGTCCATCGGCGCGAAGTCCTGGTCGCCGTAGCGGTAGAGCACCTCGTAGAAGGCGTGCAGGTCTACGAGCGGCCGCCCGCGCAGAGGGTTCGAGTGCTCAGCCTGGCTGCCCCACCACATCCCCAACAGGCCACCGTGCCCGTGGACTTCATCTGGGAACGCCAACCCGGTCACGTGCCCGCCGCCCCCTCTCATCGTGAAGTCGCCGACGTACCCATCGACTTCACCCCCACCCGGCGCTTCCACACCACCCGCCACGTCTGGCGCACCACCGAACCCCTGCCCGCCGCTCTGTACGCCCCACCGCCCGCCCTCACCGCCCTCGCCGCCTACCTCGACCAGGACACCCCCCTGTGACCAACACACCCGAGATGATGCTCACCACCACGGCGACACTGACCCGGATCCGCCTCAACCGCCGCAGCAGAGCCGTCCGCCGCGACCTGACCGACACCGCCCGCCTGCACAAGACCGTGATGCTCCTGGCCCCCGACGACCTCGGCGAGCACCCCCGGCAGAAAGCCGGTCTGCTCTTCCGCCTGGAAGACGCCACCGACGACAGCCCGCCCATCCTGCTCATCCAGTCCCACCAGCCGCCCGACCTCACCCGCCTGCCCCAGGACTACGGCAGCGCCGAAACCCGCGCCCTGCACCCCATGTTCCAGGCGCTGACCCCGAGTCGAGCGGTGCGCTACCGCATCACCGCCAATGCCAGCGCCGTCCGCCGCGTCCTCGACGACCACCAACCCGTCAACAACAAGTACGGCAGGAAAACCGTCGCCCTCTACGGCGACGACGCCCTCGCCTGGTGGCAGCGCCGCGCCCACCAGGCTGGCCTCGCCCTGACCACGACCGACACCACCCCCGCCCGCTTCCGTCACCCCCACAAGCCCCCGAACCTCTCCACCGGGCCCGGCGAAGCCGACCACGCTCCCGGCCCGTCGCACGTCCTGACCCGCTTCGACGGCCTGGCCACCATCACCGACCCCGACCAGCTGCGCCACGCGCTGCTCACCGGGATCGGGCGCGGCAAGCCCTACGGCGCCAGCCTGCTCTCCCTCGCCCCCGCCTGACCCACCCCGATCCAGCAGCCCCAAGAAGGACGCGCCCCCCGTGCCCGCCACGCCCTCACCCGACGGCCCCTACGACACCACCTCCCTGCGCGCCGCCGCGGTCCGCCGCCTGCTGCGTCTGCGCGACACCGAGCGCCTGACCCACCACGACGTACGCACCGTCGCCGACGCCTTCATCGTCCACCGGCGCACCGTGCGCCGCTGGATGGACAACGCCGGCGCCCACAACGGCACCTACACCCCCCAAGGCCGCCGCCACTTCACCCTCACCCCGGCCATGCACGAAGCCCTGGCCCAATGGCACGGCAACGTGGCGAGCGCCTACCTCGCACTCGTCACTCACGGCCACCTCGGCACCCCGCCCCGGGCCTCCCAGGCCACCTTCTACCGCGCCGTGAACCGCGAACTCAGCCCCGGGCAACGCGCCGCCCTCAAGAACGGCGAAGCAGGACGCCGCCGACACGACGTCCACGCCCTACGCCCGCACGGCAACCGCAACGACGTCTGGGAGACCGACCACGTCGAAGCCAGCGTCTTCGTCAACGTCGACGGGCACCGCAGCAAACCGTGGATCACCTGGTTCGTAGACCACGCCACCGCCGTCATCTGCGGTCTGGCCATCACCCCCCACCAGCCCAGCCAGGACGCCATCCTGGCCGCCGCCCGCGACGCCATCCTCTGCACCGATCACCACCGGCCCTTCGGCGGCATCCCCCGCAAGGTGAGAGTCGACCGCGGCCGTGACTTCCTGGGCAGGTGCGTGGCCGAGGCCTTCCAAAAGTTCGGCACCGAACTGATCGTCCTGCCGCCCTACAGCCCCCACCTCAAAGGCACCGTCGAAGCCATCAACGGCGCCGCCAAGCACATGCTGTTCAAAGGCATGCCCGGCTACGCCCACACCCCCCGAAGCCGCCGCGGACAGCCCCTGTGGGCCCTGGACGAACTCCTCGACTACGAAACCTTCGTCACCGTCGTCCTTGACTGGGTGGACTGGTGGAACAACGACCACACCATCGCCCGCCTCTACCGGCGCACCCCCGCCCAGGCCTGGCACGCCGACCTCACCCCCATCGACACCCTCGACCCCGGCGACTTGCACACCTACACCCTCAACGACGCCGGGCCACCCCTGAAAATCACCAGCAAGGGCGTCCGCTGGAACAGCGCCTACTACGTCGGCGAATGGATGCACGGCCACGGCAGCGCAGGCGAGATGGTCCGCCTGCGCCACGAACCCCACCACTACCACCGCGTCGAGCTCTACGACGCCGACACCCTCACCTACCGCGGCCCCGCCTTCCGCAGCGACGAGATGAGCCCCCGCCAAGCCCGCGCGCTGCGCAACGCCCGCCGGCGCGAAGCCGACCGCTACGCCGCCAAAGCCCGCCGAGCCCGCAAGAACGCCAAACCGCGCTACGCCGCCACCAGCGTCGCCGCCACACCCGAGCCCCTCAACCGGCTCACCGCCAGCCAAGCAGCCGCCCAGCTACGCCAGTTGCAGACACCGGAAGCAGACCTCCACACCGAGGCCCGACCCGACCTCCTCAACCGGCCCACACCCTCCTCCACCCGCTGGACCAAACCCCTCTCCGGTCCCAAGCCCCAGGACACCGAGTGACCCACCCGACCACCGCGCCCGAAGACCAGCCGTCCACCAGTCCCAACTACCACTACATGGGCCTGCCCGGCGCCCGCGCCATGCTGACCAACGCCAGCGCAGAGACCTACGCCAACCTCGTCACCACCCTCAACGCCGACGCCGGCAAGGGCGCCATCATGTGCATCCACGGCGGCGTCGGCCTGGGCAAGACCTTCGCCGTCAACAGCCACCTCGACGACCTCGCCCCCCACACCACACTCCGCATCAAAGTCGGCTCCGCCAAAATCCAGGCCCTGCGCGCCGCCCTGTACAAAAAGCTCGACCTGCCCGGCGAAGCCCCCCTCAACAGCACCCGCTGCGAAGCCATCCTCAAAGAAACTCTGTCCGACACCCCGCGCGTCCTCGTCGTCGACGAAGCCCAGTGGCTCGACACCCGGGCCTTCGAATTCATCCGCGAACTCTGGGACGACGAGGACACCCGCCTCGCCGTCGTCCTGGTCGGAGCCGAAACCTGCTACCAGAAGATCAAGAACCGGCCCGCGCTGGACTCGCGCATCCTCGTCTGGCAGCGCTACAAACCCCTCACTCCGGCCGAAGTCCTCGCCGTCATTCCTCAGTACCACCCGATGTGGTCCGACGTCCCCGCCGACGACCTGCTGTGGATCGATGACCTCGCCTGCCACGGCAACTTCCGCCAATGGGCCAAGATCACCTACCTGCTCAACGAAGCCGCCCTCAACCCGCCTCCCTCCGGCAGCGTCGCACCCACCCGGCCGGACAGGCCCGGCGCCGGCCCTGCCTACAGCCGCGATCTTGTACGCGCCGTCCTCAGCAGGATCGACCCCACCCAGCGACACACCGGCTGAGGCCGGGGACGGGCGCGAACACCCCTACCCGGCCGGGGAGTTGAAGTCGCCTCTCGTGGTGCCTCTTGGCGGTGGCGGCCGCCACCGCCAAGAGGCACCACGAGAGGCCGGGCGGGATTGTGGCGACTGCTGGGGGAGACGCTGCGCGGACGCGGCGTGGCGCGCAGCGGAAGGGGAACGCCGGTATGTCGTGGTGGAGTTGCACGAAGCCCACGCCTGATGGAATCCCTGATCAAGGCAGGTTGCCGCGATGGGAAGTTCCGGGAAGCGCCTCACCCCGTCACCACCTCTAGACAGCCTGTATATAGGCTATGTAGAGTACGAGTATGGGTATGCCGCGTATGACCCTGCAGACTCAACTGGTCCTGCGGGCTCTGCTGGAGGCCCCCGCCAAACAGCGGTACGGCCTGGAGCTGTGCGAGTTGGCGGGACTGCCGTCGGGCACGATCTATCCGATCCTGGCCCGGCTGGAACAGGTCGGCTGGTTGGACAGCAGTTGGGAGGACCCGACTGTGCATGAGGCGGCGGGACGCCCGCGCCGCCGCTTCTACCGGATCACGCAGAACGGTGCCGAACAGGCCCGCGATGCTCTGGCGCGCGCCTACCGGTCCCGGAAGCAGCCCTTGCCGGGGTGGGCCGCTGCCCACCCGGCCGCCGGGGGAGGGGCATCATGAAGGGGCAGCGGCGGGTAATAGTGCCGTCCCCGACCGCGCAGACAGACCTGACCCCAACTCTTGAGAACGTCATCGCCGCAGTTCGCTCGCACCACTCGGACGCCGACGCAGGTCTCCTGGAACGCGCCTATGCCGAGGCTTCGATCTGGCACACGGGGCAAAGGCGCCACAGCGGTGACCCCTACATCACCCACTGCCTTGCCGTCGCCGCCATCGTCGCCGATCTCCGTATGCCCCTGCCCGTGGTATGTGCGGCACTGCTCCACGACGTGGACGACACGGCCTGCCCGCCGCAGCGGATTGCCGATCAATTCGGCAAAGAAGTCGCCGACTTGATAGCAGCAGTCCGCACCGCCGTGGTCTCCGCCTACCCGCAGGCCGGCCGGGGCACGGCACCCCGATCCGCTGCTGCCTGCCCGTCACGAGAGATGGCCGTGCTGGCCATCCGGCTCGCCGACCGGCTCCACAACATGCGCACCATCGCCTTCGTGGCCCCGGCCAAGCAGCTCCTCAAAGCCCGTGAAACCCTCGACGTCTTCGCCCCCGTGGCCTCCGCGGCGGGACTGGAGACGGTCGGCCGCGAACTGCAGGACCTCGCCTCAGCGGTCCTGCAACCGGCACCGTCCTCCTACGCCGTCAGCGGCTGGCTCCTGACCGCCCTCACGCTGTTGCTGCCCTCAGGGCATCGGGCCCGCTGGCAAGAGGAATGGAGCGCCGATCTGGCTGCCTACGCCACCCGCCGCGCCCGCACCCGCTTCACGCTCCGCGTCCTGCTCGGCGCGCCCCGACTCTCCATGACACTGCGCAGCCCTTTCTGCCGGGAGCGGCGATGATGGGCGGGGCGGCGCGGCTGGGGGCCGCCCTCGGGGCGCTGGCCGCATTCGTGATGGCCATGGCGCACGGAGGGCTGACCGCCTGGGCGGCCGGAGCACTCGCCGTGGGCGGCCTCGTGCTGGTGGCGGCAGTGCTCTTCGTCCCCAGTGAGACACCGGCCCGCCGTCTGTGCCGCCTGATCCAGGCCTGGCAGAGCTCCACGGCCGGTGCCGCAGGGCCCGAACCGAGCCAGTATCCGGCACCACCTTCCCTCACTCAGGACGGGCTGTGACGGTCGCTGTGCACGGTCACCACCCTGGCGGGCCGTGCACGGCGGCGTAGGCCGGGCAGTACCGGGCCGGGCCCCATGCTGTTGAGCCCGGGTGGCCGCAGGCCGCCATCCCCGCTGACCGGCAGGTGTGTTTCCCTGCGTACGTGGCGGCCGGGATACGACGTCCGCCTCCCTACCGGAATCAGGGTGAAGCCGCTTTGGCGGGGCGGCGATGCAGCACACCATTGATGATTATGAGCCGGTGCGCGGACCAGGCCGGGTGACAGCTATCGCACACCGTCTTCACCCACCCGGCCGGCGCATCGCCGCGCGTACGTGCCCGGCCCGGGGCTGCCGCAGAACTCGCAAGTGACGGCGGCATCCCTCTCAGCGGCCCAGATGAGCGGCCGCACCGCACTGCCGGCACCGTCTTCGGAAACGTCGAGGCGGATGCGTAGACAGCCGAACTTCTCCTTGAGGTCGACCAGGCGGTAGCCGGGACAGACAGTTCGCGTCGGACGGACATACCGCATACCGGAGGCGGCGGTGAGGGAAGCAGAAAGCTCTTTGTACCTGTACGAACTGCTGTCGCCGCCGGAGGCGAACTGACGGTCTGGCGGTCAGTTTGTCTTGGGCTGTGCGTCGGCTGCGGACGCTGCGGGGATGGTCGGTTCCGGGGTGTTGGTGGCGGTGTAGTAGACGGAGGTGCCTTGCTTGGTGCGCTGGGCGTGGTTTTTGGCGACGAGGTTTTCGAGTGTGGTGCGCACGACGGTGGTTTTGACGGTGCGGTCGGGATGGGCCTGGTCGAGCGCGGTGGCGATTTCCGCCGCGGAGCGCGGTTCGCTCTGTTCGGCAAGGTGGCGGCGGATCAGCTCGACGAGGGTGGGCTGGGCCGCCTTCGCGGCTGTCGCCTTGGGCGCGGCTGCGGGCTTCTTGGAGGTCGTCTTCTCGGCTGCCTTGCCGTCCTGCATAGCGGGGGTCCTCTTCGCCCGTGCCCGCTTGCCTGCACCGGACTTCGTGTCGGTCTTCTGCCGCGGTACTGAGGGCGCTGCGGTCTCTTCGGGGGTGGGCTGTGTGGCCGTGTCCGCGGTGCCGAGCGCCTTTTGCATGTGGGTCAGCACGGTGTGGTCGTGCTGCAGGGCGCGCAGTTGTTCCTGCAGCGCGTCGATTTCCGCAGCGATGCGTTCCTGCTCCTTGGCGTTGCGCTCAAGGTCGCTGGCCACCTGGGCCGTGTACTGCGATGTCAGTTCGGTGGTGGGGGTCTGGGTGTCAGGCATGATGCTGGCCTTTCCTCGGTTCGCGACCGCGGGCTGAAGTACCCCGCAGAGCGGGCGCCAGTGCTGGGTAGTAATTCCGCTGGCGTTGATGGAGCTATCGGTGGGCCGACTGCTGTGGGGCGTCCCCGCGTAGAGATAGTACGGACAGGCGGAGTCAGTTGTTCCTCTCGGATGATGTCTGCGGCTCAACCGCAGTGTCATGCGTAGGCCGCAGTCAGTGTGATCGATGCTCACCGGGCCGTGCTGCAGGGTGCTGTTGGGGCAGGTGCCAGGAGACTTCGTCGGTTTCCCGGTTGTGCTGCCAGGTGGCCAGCGTGTGTGTTGCCTTCAGCCGGTCGAGGAGTTGCGCGGTCTGGTGGGGTGAGTGTCCGCACAGGCGGGCGAGCACCTCCATGTCGGTGCTGCCGGCGTCGTCCGAGGTGTGCGAGGCCAGGGCAAGTGCGGTCAGCTGCACGGCCGGAGGTCGTCTTGCCTCGAGCGCTAGCGGGGCAGGACGCAGAGCCCAGTGTGCGGCGCGGGCTCGGCTGCCTGGTTGCTGGGAGAGTACTGCGGCATCCAGCAGCTGTGCCTCGATATGCGGGTGCTTGCCCGCTGTGCGGCGCAGCCAGCCTGCGTGTTCCAGCTCCTCCCACAGTTCGCTGCGGCCGCGCAGTCGCATGCCGCGCAATAGGCCGCCGGGCAGCCGGACGTAGCCACGGGTGTCGGCGCGCAGTGCGCACTGCAGGGCAAGCAGGCGGGCGGCAGGGGAGGTGAACTGGGGGGAGTGCTGCTGCCAGGTAGGTGAGCATCTCCCGGACGCGTGTGCGTTCGGCTGGGCCGCCCGGGGGCGCGGGGCGGCGCCCGGCGCATCCCGGCCGGCGGGGAGCGAGCAGGGTGGCGGGGACGATGGCCGTGTGACTGGTGGCGGCCGCGCAGGCGGCGCAGGCGTCGGCGAGGCGCCAGGTGCGGCCGCTGCGGTCGCGGGTGAGGGCGAGCAGCACCGGCCCGGCGCAGCCGCGGTGACGCGGATGCCAGGAGCAGCCCCTCGCCCGGCACTGGCAGGTGCGCAGATAGCCGGGCAGTGCGTCGGTACTGGCATGGCAGGCCAGATGTGCCAGGGCGGCGGACCGCGCGGAGGCGGCCTGGAGGGGGCGGGTGTGCAGCACGGTGCAGTGGGGGCAGACGAGTCTCGGGCCGTCCGCCCGTGAACGCAGTTCCACCGTCCAGATGCGCCGCACTGTGGCATGCGCGCCGGCAAGCCTCATCGGCCCGTTGTCCTCCTTGCTGTCCGCGCCGCTGTGGCGGGTACTCCACCTGGAAGCACCCAGGACGCACGCACGGTAGTGCAGATCCCTGCACCGTGAATGTCACCCCCACTCCGACGGATAGTGCAGAAACCCGCACTGACAGGGCAGGGGTCTGCACCGTCGGATGGTGGGGTGACGATCTTGCCGCCTGACCCCGACCTCACCGCACTGCACGTGGCGCTGGCGCGGCTGAGGAACGAGCGCGGCTGGACCTTCGATGAACTCGCCAGCCGCAGCGGCCTGGCCCGGCGCACCCTCATCGACCTCGAACACGGCCGCACCACCGGCAGCGTCACCACCTGGCACGCCCTCGCCCACACCTTCGACGTGCCGATCGAACACCTGCTGGGCGCCCTCTGCGACGACCACACCCCGCCCGGCACCCCGGACTCCTGACCCGGCCCCGCCCCCTCGCGCACCGCCCTGCGAATCACCCGAACCGGTGCCCATGCACCGAACACCCGGGCGCCAACTGAGGCAGATGTTCGGTACCGCTGGGCCGTCCGAGGGATACCACCCTGCCTGTTCCCCTCATCGCGGGGTGTCGCCTGGCACGGTCCCCGCCATGCACCCCAACACCGTCTCCACCGGCTGCCACTGGGACGGCAGCCCCCGCACCACACGCCCCCGTCGCCCGCTGCGGGTAACCGCCGCCAGCCCGAGCCGCCTGCTGCGCGCCGGCCAGAGCGGCCGCTGCCGCAGATGCGGCAACCGCATCGACTTCTACCAGCGCGCCGACCAACGGCCGATCGCCCTGCACCCGGCAGAACTGGCCACCACCCACGTTCCGGACTCCTGCCGCTGGCACCTGAGCTGCGGCGTCGCCATCCCGCATGGAGACGGCAGCGCCTGGTGCCGCATCCCGCACGCCGTCCTCTGCCCGGACCGCACCCCCACCGCCCAGACCGGCCCGCACATCGAGGCGGTACGCCGCCAACTCGCCGTCCGCACCCGCCGCCTCATCGACGCAGGCGCGTTCACCCCCGCCCCGCCCACCGCCTGCGAGCCGCCCGCCGACAGCGACCGCCCCGCCCGGTCCGTCGTGCAACTGCTGCTGGGCCGCTACCTCGCCGACGCCCCCCTCGCCGACATCCGGTGCGTCGCCCAGACCCGACACCGGCACCGCTGCCCTCAACCCGTGCTCGCCCCCAACACCCCCCAAGGCATGTGGACGCTGCTACCCGCCAGCCCGCAGCGCGGCCAACTCGCCCTGCCCGCCGGAATAATGGCCGTCTACAACCTCAGCCGCCTGCCGTACGCCGAGCAGATGCGCTGGCGCACCCAGCGCTGCCCCGTCCATGCCGCAACCCCGGGCGCCGCCGACCTCGCCCTAGCCGGATGGCAGGTCTTCGACCCCCTCCTGCACACGGAGCACATCCACACCCGCCTGCCGCACACCACGCCCCGCCACCACGGGAAGGCCTGACGATGCCCCACCACGCCCTGGCCATCACCCTGACCCAGCCCCTCACCCCGGCCGAACTCCACCAGGCCACCCGCACGATGCCACTCGCAGCCAACCACGACGCCACCCACCTCCTCGCCCTGGTCCCCGCCAAAACCCCAAGCAAGGCCCTCAACCGACTACGCCACCAGATCAGCAGCCAGCTCCCCATCGACGTGATCACCACCCACTACCCCGACCCCAGCGGCCAGATCCTGCTCAACGTCGACTTCCCACCCGCCACACACGCTGCCCTCCAAGCCACCGCCGACAGCGCGGGACAACCACTCCGCCTCTACCTGCAACAGGCCCTCCAGCAGGCCCTGGCCCGACACACCAGTGCAGAGGCCGAACACCTCGACCGGGCAGTCCAGCACCTGCTCGCCGGCACCACCGCCCCCCACCTCCTGACAGCCATCGGCCGCGCTCTCACCCACGCCACCGGAGCCGCGCCGTGCTGACCCCCACCAACGAGCAGCAAGCCGCGGCCGACGCCTTCCACGCAGGCGAACACCTGGCCCTGCAAGCCGGAGCGGGCACCGGCAAAACCACCACCCTGGCCGAACTCGCCCACGCCACCTCGCGCCGCGGCCGCTACCTCGCCTACAACCGGGCCATCGCCCAGGACGCGCGCACCCGCTTCCCGGCCACCGTCAGCTGCAAGACCGCCCACGCCCTCGCCTACGCCGCCGTCGGCCACCGCTACACCCGCCGCCTCAACGCCCCCCGCCGCCCCGCCTGGCAGACCGGACAGGCCCTCGGCATCACCAAGGCCATCCGCATCGGAGAACGCGACCTGTCACAAAAGACCCTCTCCAACGCCGCCCTACGTACCGTGGCCCGCTTCTGCCACACCGCCGACCCCGCCATCACCCGCCACCACGTCCCGCGCCTGCGCGGCCTGGAAGACCACGCCCTGCACACCCAACTCGCAGCCCACCTCGTCCCCTTCGCCCGCAAAGCGTGGGGCGACCTCCAGCACCCCGACGACGGCGCGGTCCGCTTCGACCACGACCACTACCTGAAAATCTGGGCCCTCACCCGGCCCAAAATCGACACCGACTTCCTCCTGCTCGACGAGGCCCAGGACACCAACCCCGTCGTCGAACAGATCTTCCTCGCCCAGCGCAGCCACGCCCAGCTCGTCATGGTCGGCGACTCGGCCCAGGCCATCTACGACTGGCGCGGCGCCAAAGACGTCATGACCGGCTTCGACGGCACCCAGCTCGCCCTGTCCCAGTCCTTCCGCTTCGGCCCCCGGCTCGCCGAAGAGGCCAACCGGTGGCTGTCCATCGCCGACGCCCCCCTCCGCCTCACCGGCACCGAGACCGTGCCCACCGAACTCGGGCCCGTCACCCGGCCCGACGCCGTGCTGTGCCGCACCAACGTCGGCGCCATGGCCCAGGTCATGAACCTTCTGGCCAGCGGCTACCAGGTGGCCCTGGTCGGGGGAGGAGACAGCCTGCGCGCCCTGGCTCTGGCCGCCCGTGACCTGAAGCAAGGCCGCCGCACCACCCATCCCGAACTGGTCCTGTTCCCCTCCTGGGGCGACCTGCAGGACTACGCCGCCCACGACCCAGCCGGACGTGATCTACAGCCCCTGGTCGACCTCGTCGACACCCACGGCACCGACGCCATCCTCAGCGCTGTTGCTCAACTCGTCCCCGAGCAGCAGGCCGAGGTCACCGTCTCCACCGCCCACAAGGCCAAGGGGCGTGAATGGGCGCAGGTGAAAATCGCCGACGACTTCACGCCGCCCAAGGACAGCGACCAGCTGGACGACACCGGCCGCGCGGTGGCTGGCCCGATCGACGACGGTGAAGCTCGCCTCGCTTACGTCGCTGTCACCCGTACCCGCTGTCGGCTCGACATCGGAGGCCTGTCCTGGATTGAGGATCACCCTGCCGCACCCCTGCCGCTGTCACCGCGGGCAAGGGACGGGCACACGTAGACTTCGACTGACGGGGCCAGGCTGAATCGCCGGGCTCTGGGCCAAACGGCCTGCCGCTTGGCCCAGACCGTCTCAGCCCTCGACCGAGCTCCGCCCGCAGGCGGGCTATGCCTGATTTCGCAGGGACTCCAGTTCCGCACGCAGCGCGTTGTTCTCGGCTACCAGTTCGGCCTTGCTGCGCCGATCTGCGGGCGGTTGCCGTGTGGAGCGACTGGACATCAGGGAGCGGCTTTCCGCTGGGGGTTCGGCGGCAGGTCCCAGGGGCTCGAAGGCGACGATCACTGCGGGGTTCAGTCCGCATTCTGGGCAGCGTTCCTCGTCGCGGCCCCCTCCATCGGGCCGGGGGTTGTTCCGGTTACGGGTTGCCTCGATGACGTGTCCGCAGTACAAGCGCAGCCTCCACCGCTGCAGTTCCCACGGAGGAGTCGGAGGCCCGAGGGGCTGGCGCATCTCCTCCCAGTGCTTGTCTGACCAGGGAGGGGCCTTGGCAAGTTGGCGTTGAACCCACTCATGGACTTGCACAGCCTCTCGCTGCCGACGGTGGTCGGCCTTGGTCAGCTGGTAGTCCGCCAAAGGCACGCCGTGGCGTAGGTATTGACCTCCATACTGGTGACGGTAGGCAACGGGGGGATCGGTCTGGGACGAGCCTTCAGAAGTCCACCCGTTCGGATGGCCCGCTGGGCGCCTGCCGCTGGAGGGCGCACCGGCGCGGTGTACCGCAGCTCCCTCAGCTACGGTCCGCAACTGTTGCGTATCGGTCCCCGGGCTTCTGTATTCACTGTGCATCAGGTCCTGGCCCCGTAAGAGCGGTGGTTCCTCAGGTGAGGGAGGCGACGAGGGCTCGTAGGGGGTCGGCAAGTTCGGGGTGGTCGCTGCGGGAGCAGGACTGCAGGAGGTCAGCGGCGACAACGAGAAGGGCCGTGTTGCCGGCTGGGGTGTTCAGGATGGGTAGTTCCCGGCGGATCGTGGCGGCCGTGGCCGGGGCGAGGAGGGAGTAGGCGTAGAGCATGGCGGCGTCGTAGCCGAGAGGGGCGGCGCCGAAGCCTTCCCAGTCCAGGATGACGGGTTCAGCGGTGATGTTGGCGAAGTGGAAGTCGCCATGCGCCGTGGCCCAGTTGGTGATGTCTGGTGCGGGAACTCGGGCGTGCTGAGGGACGGCTCGCGAGATCCATTCCTGTCGCACGGCAACACGGGTGGTGCGGGTGGCGGCAATGGTGTCGAGGTCGGTGCGCAGGCTCGTCCACCATGCCGGGGCCAGGTCCAGTTCGGCACGCAGGACGGGCTCGGGTGAGCAGGCCGGGCCGGCGATGAATTCCGACAGCTCGGCGCGGAAGGCAAGGCCGCCGTAGTGCAGGTCGTGGAGGTCGTGGAGGGCGGGTTTGTGCACGGTGGGGAAGGCGGCCGCGGCCTCTGCGGTGCCGTCCCAGAGTTTCCCGTTCGCCTGGCTGGCCGGGGCGGAGATGAGGCGCAGCCAGCAGGCCCCGTGCTGCGGGTGGTGGGCCTGCTGGCCGAGGGTGCGGCCCTGGTAGCCCCACTGGCGGGGCCCGGTGACCGTGATGCCGAGGGCGTCGGCGGCGGCCGACTGGGCGGTCAGGGTGCGCTGTTCGTCAGTCGGGGTGGTGGGGGGCGAGTACATTCAGGACCTTCCGCAGGGTCTCGGCGGGCAGGGGCGGCTCGTCGAGGGCTGCGCGAGCGGCATCCCAGTGTGCCGGAGTCGAGGCAGACAGCAGCACTTTTGAGACGCCGGGGCAGGAGGCCACGGCCAGGAGGCAGGCCTGGGCGATGCTCAGCGAGGAGTGGAGCAGGGCGGCGAGTTCGGCGGTGGCCAGGGCTAACAGCTCTCCGCCGTGCAGGGGCGCAGAGGCATGTACGTCCCATCGCCGGGCGGCAGCGTCGGCGATCGGGCCGTGCCCGTCCAGCGCCGCAGCGAGCGCTGAGTCCATCACGAGACTGACCGGCAGCTGAATGGCCTTCAGATGATGTTGCGGACTGCCGGCCGCCTCGGTGGCGAGGCCGTCGAGGCCTTCGACGGTGAACAGCCGGTCACGGAACCCGGTCCAGGTCGCAACGCCGTACGAGACAAGGTGCCCGGCGGCTGCTTCCTGTTCGAGGACCGCAAAGGCATCCCTCAGGACCTGGCGGAGTGAGGCCTCGCCGACGCGCTCGGGATTGTGGAGAAAGACGGTCTCGACGCGGTCCCGGCCGAGTTCGTGCCGGTTGCGTTCCACCTGCCACCGGACGTACCGAGGGTGCAGGCTGTGGCGCATCCCGGGCGGGAGGACGCCCGCGGCCGAGACTGCTTCGCTGGTCTGCGGGGTGAGGAACCCGACCTTCGTCGCGACCTGCAGGCGTGGGTGTTCGACGAGGGTAGGGGCAAGGAGTGTTTGGGCGCGTCCGTGCAGGTAGTTCGGCGCGGTGTCCAGCCACGTAGTTTCGGAGGCGGCGGCGTACCGGACCGCGGTGGCCACGTCCCGCAGCCGGTACGTGCCGAGCGCCAGCGCGGCGGTCACCGGTGACCGGCCCGGACGCAGGCAGCCTGACCGTCCACCAGCTCACCCACTACGCCGGCTGCATCGGGCACGGCGAGGCTGGCGGCAGTCGCCAGATCGGCCAGTGTCCACCAGCCGCCTTCGAGTAGACGGCGCAGCAGCGATGCGGTGGCCGGGGCGAAGTCGATTTCCTGTCCGGCCGCGGTGAAGCGGATCACCTCCGCACCGTCGTCATCGCGGGCCTTGGTGAGCCGGGCTCGGCCGGTGGTCAACCGCACCGCGAGGTACGGATCCGCAGGGACGCCGTTGAGGAAGGGCAGAGAGGGGCGCAGTCGGCCGAGGTCTTCCGCGTCCCGGGCTGCAGCGAACCGCCCGATCAGGTCCGGCTCGTCCAAAGCGTCCAGCAGCAGCTTGCGCAGGGACTCCACATACGCCTCCTGGGCGCCGGGGCAGGCGTGCAGGGGGAGATCAGCTCGGACGAGGCCGTGGGTGCGTAGCCGCTCCGACAGCCAGCCGATCAGGTGGGCGCCGGTGTGCGGGCCGATTCCGCAGGTCAGGTGCAGGGAGGCGGTGCCTTGGTCGGCGGTGACCGCGTGCCACCAGCCGCGCGGCAGATACAGGACGTCGCCCGGGTTGAGAACGACGTCCGCGACCGGTGTCTCCGGTGGCGGCTCGGGGAAGGCGACGTCGTGGTGCATAGGGGCTTGCCGGGTCGGGCCGTACAGCCGCCAGCGTTTGGCGCCCTCGACCTGGACGACGATGACGTCGTGGTCGTCCCAGTGGATGCCGAATCCCTCGGTCGGGGTCCATGAGGCGTAGGCGTTGACCTGGATGCGGGTGCGCAGCCAGCTCTCCAGATGCTGAGCGAGGTCGGCGACGGGCTCGTGGAGTTCGTCGATCGCGTCGATCGCCAGGGAGGCGCCGCCGGACAGGCATTGGTGCAGTTCGGCCGGATGGGTGCGCTGCCACACCGTGTGCCGTCGTGTGGTGACGGGCACGGCGTAACGGTGCTGGGGGAGGACCTCGCCGTCGGCCGACAGACGCAGCCGTGGAGGCTCCAGCCGGTGCGAGGCGATCAGTTCGTTGAGAACGTCGAAGGAGACGAGGGAACCGGGGGCGTCCACGGCTTGGGTGACGTGGCGGTAGTCGCGGTGCAGCGACCGGGCCAGGAACCCGTCCTGGCCCAGCCGCTCCGCGATGGACACGATGGTCATCGCTTCAGATCGTCCTCGACTAGTCGTTACCGTCCGAGCGGCCGGTGCCGCCGCCGTCTGACGGCGTTGCCCCGCGGACCCGGGCGGCGTTGATCTGACGGCGGGCACGGACCAGCCCGCTGCCCGGCTCCGAGGACTGGGTGGTGGTGTGCGGCATCAGGAACCTCCTGAGACGAACCGTCCGGCTCACGATGGCCGGCTGCCCTCAGAAAACCGCCCCGACAGACCACCCCGATACAAGGCCGGGAGCATCCTCAAGCGACTTGCAGAATCCGCAAGTTCAGCAAAGACGAACAGCCTGCCCCGGCCCAGGCGGATACCGTGAATATCCCCACGCAGGGCATGTCCAGGAGGCTTGATGAGCATCCACGCCCTACCGCCGCATCCCGTGGTTCTGCCCGTGGTCGCAGTGGACTTGGGGGTGCTCATCCGCAGCCGCCGCAATGCCCGCCGACCCCGGATGACCCAGGCCCAGTTAGGCGCGACGATCGGCTACTCCGCGGCCTGGGTATGCCGAGTGGAGAAGAACGAACTGACCCCGCCCTGGGAGATCCTGATCCGCATCGCGCGCATCCTGACCATCACCCCGGAGGAACTCGGACTCGCCCCCTCCTCACCCGGGCGACCCGGACCGCAGGAAGCGGCAAGGTCGGCTCACCTGGCCCTTCCGGCCACTAGGGTGGCCCCAGACCAGGCCCCGGCGGACCAGGAGGACGACCCGGTGCGACGCAGAAACTTCCTTGCCGGAGCGGCCGGCCTCGGCGCCACCCTGGCCTCCACCGCCACCACGGCCGCTGCCGCGGACAGCAGCACCGCCACAGACCCCGCCGCAGCACTGGAATCCGCGCTGTTCCAGCCCCTCACCGCCGAGCCAATGCCCCTGGACCGGCTGTCCCTCGCGCTCACCGCAGCCCGCAGCGACTTCCGCGAAGCCCGCTACACGAGTCTGGGCGAGGAACTCCCCGCCCTGATCGCGGCAGCCGAGGCCACCCGCGACTCACTCAGCGGCACCCGCCGCGAGCACGCCAGCACGATCGTCGCGCGCGCCTACGTCCTGGCATCCGAACTCACCGTCAAGGCCCACTCGGACACCGCCTGGGTGACCGCAGATCGCGCCCTACGCGCCGCCCGCGAGAGCGGACAACCCGCCCCCGTGGGAGAAGCCGCCCGCGTTCTCGCCATCGCCATGCGCCGCTCCGGACGCGGACATACAGCCGTCGACCTGCTCACCCACACCGCCACCACCCTGGGCGCGGAACGGGGAACACCGGCACCGTCCGCGCTCGCCGTCCGGACCAGCCTGCTGCTGACCGCCGCGTACAGCGCCGCCGTCACCGGCGACCGCACCACCGCGCTGAACCTCGCCGACGAAGCCGACCAGAGCGCCCAACGCCTGCCCGCCGGCCCCGACGCCGGGCTGTTCACCGTGGACGCCAGTGCCCAGCAGTGCGCGCTGTACCGCATCGGCATCCACAACGCCCTCGGCACCCCGGACGAAGGCATCAGGTACGCCGACTCGATCAACCCCGCACGACTACCCACCGCCGAACGCCGGGCGCGCTTCTACACCGACACCGCCCGTATGTGGCACCAACTCAACAATCCACGGGCCACTTACGCCGCACTGCGCGGCATCGAACACCAGGCCCCCGAAGAAGCCTGCCGACCCGCAGTCCGCGCCCTCACCGCCGACCTCGTGTACGGCTCCGCCGCGCTCCCCGGCCTCAAGGAATACGCCGTTCGTACCGGGGCCGTCAGCGCCTGAGATCGGTCGGTGTCAAACACGGCTCATACGCGTGGGCGGCAGCTTGTCCCGAGCTGCTTGATTCGGCCGGTGATAGCCCGTGGGCTGAGGCCGGACATCCCCTCGGTGAGGCCACGCAGCGCAAGGCCGAAGCCTTCGCTGCTCCCGTCGGATTCACAGCGGCCGCCGCCGTCGCCAGCACATACGCCCGCTCAGCCCCTGCACCCCCCAGAGCGCGAGGCGCAAGCGGCTGAATTATCGGGGTTGCTGGCTACACGATGCGGGATCTGACCTGACACGGGGCAGCGGGCCAGGCGCTGACATCGTCTTGATGGTGGACGACCGCAGCGGCACCGGTCCAACCGTGTGGACACAGCGGGACGGCAACGTGTCCGATTCGGCTTGGCGGAACTGCAGCTCCTCGTAACGTGTCCACTGGTGTGAACACGCATACTGCAGAGGTGGTTCGGCATGGATCCGATATCGGTGGGGCTGCTGGCGGCGTTGGCTGGCGGAGCAGGTGGCGAGGCGGGCCGACAGGTATGGGCGGGCCTGAGTGCTCTGGTGCGGCGCCCGTTCCAGCGCGTCGAGTATGGAGCCCAGACTCCTGCGGTCAGTTCCGGGGAGGCAGAGGTGGCAGCGCTGGGACAGGCGCCAGCTGATCCTGCACGCGCCCAGGCACTCAGTACTGCCTTGGCGGTTCGAGCTGCGGTGGACTCGGACTTTCACGCCAGCCTGCAGGAGTGGTATGGGCAGGCGAAGCTGGTGCGCACGGGTGACGGCGACGTGAACAACACGATCAGCGGCGGCACGCAGAACGGGCCCGTGCTGCAGGGGAGGGACTTCTCCAGAATCTCGTTCACCACTCCGCCACCACCGTCGTCCTCCCTGGGGGACGGAACACCGCCGACGCGGGGCTGAGCGGCATGACCGAGACAGACACAGCAGGGGAAGGAGACACCGGAGCCGGGGTCCCGAACCTCATCAGCGGCGGCATCTTCTTCCACGCGGTAATCCAGGGGCGCGACATCACCGTGCAACTGCCCCCGCAGATCACCCCGGCGCTGTCCGCACTGCCCGCGGCCTCGCTGGCCTTCACCGGCCGTGACACGCACGTGGACCAATTGCTGGAGGGGCTCGCACCCCACGGGGGGCGGCAGCGGGCGTCGATGGTCACTGCGGTGGCGGGTCTGGCCGGTGTCGGCAAAACCGAACTCGTCGTACAGATCGCGGTGCGAGCCCTGCGGAAGCCGGGCTGGTTTCCCGGCGGGGTGCTCTTCGTGGACCTGTTCGGCTACGACACCGAGCGCCGTCTTACTCCGGAACGAGCTCTGGACGGCCTGCTGCGTGCACTGGGGATACCCGGCGAGCACGTTCCCACCGACTTGCAGGACCGCTCGCGTCTCTACCGCAGTGTGCTGGCTGCCTACGCCGAACAGAGCCAGCGGGTTTTGGTCGTCATCGACAACGCTTCCACAGTTGATCAGGTCCGTCCGTTGCTGCCCACGGATGGCATGACCGCGACCCTTCTCACCTCTCGCCACACTCTCGATGTGGACGCCCGCCTGCACGACCTGGACATCCTGGATTCTGATGCCTCGGTCGAGCTGATCCGGCAGGCTCTCTTTCAAGCCCGCGGCGACGGCGACACCCGAGTCAGCGAGGCACCCGAAGCGGCCGCTGCCGTCGCCCGGTTGTGCGCGGGCCTGCCACTGGCTCTGCGTATCGCCGCAGCCTTGCTCGCCGACATACCCACCCGTCCTTTGGCCTCCCTGGTCAACGCTCTGGAAGCAGCGCACACTCGGCTCGATCGGCTGCGCCGCGCGGACCGCGCCGTGCGCGCCGCCTTCGACCTGTCCTACCAGCACCTCGACGAGCAGCACGCCTCCCTTTTCCGCCTGCTACCACTGAACCCCGGCCCGGACGTCTCCACTGAATCCGCTGCCCACTTGATCGACGCAGACCATGTGCAGGCCGAGGAACTGCTGCAGGACCTAGCCCGCGCCCACCTGATCGAACCTGGGCGCATCTGGGGCCGCTGGCGGATGCACGACCTCGTCCGTCTCTACGCCGAGGAGCACGGACGGACACCTGGCGCGACAGACCAGGACACTGCTGCGTTGTCCCGTCTGCTCGACCACTACCAGACCACTGCACGTGGCGCTGACACCCACTTGAAGACTGAGCACGACAGCGATGTCTCGCTACGGTTCTCCGATCGTGAGCAGGCATTGGCCTGGTTGGAGGAGGAACGCCCGAACCTGATCACCACCGCAACCACTACTCCCGCATTGGGTTACCCGACCATCGCCACCTCCCTTGCCGATTCGCTGGCTCGGTTTCTGAGCCAACGCCGCTATTTCGACGACTTGATCACTCTTAACACCACGGCCCTGGCCGTCTACCGCGAGGCAGGCGATCTCAATGGCGAAACTATGATGCTGAACAACCTCGGATCAGCTCTCGCCCAGGCGCGCAGGTTCGAGGAAGCCATCGACGCGCACAAGCAAAGCCTGCCCCTCTGCCGACAACTTCACGACCGTGGCATCGAAGGCGCGGCGCTGCTCAACTTGGGCACGGCCTTGCAGGAAGCGCGCGGTTTTGAGGAATCCATCGTCGTCTTCCGACAGGCCGTCCAGGTTTTCAGCGAAATCCAAGACCGCCACGGCGAAGCCTTGGTGCTGAACAATCTTGGTTTCACCCTCGTATTGACACGCCATTTCGAGGAAGCCATCGTTGCCTGTTGGCGGGCTTCCAAGATCTTCGAAGCGACCGGTGACCGCCACGGCGAAGCCATGGCCCTCAACAATCTCGGCACTGCGCGGCTCGGGGTCCGACAGTTCAGTAGAGCCATCCGCGCACACACCCGGGCCGCGGCCTACTTCGAGGAAACCGGCGACCGCCACGGCGAAGGTCAGGCCCTGAACAACCTAGGCATAGCCCTGCGCAACGAACGGCGAATCGACGAAGCCATCAGCGCCCACCACCGGGCCGCGCATATCTATCGGGAGACCAAGGACCGTCACCGCGAAGGCCGTGCACTCAACAACCTTGGCACAGCTCTTACGGCGGCCCGGCGATTTGACGAAGCCATCGAAGCCCTTACCCAGGACCTGGCCATTTGCCATGAGACCGGTGACCGGCATGGAGAGGGCGGGACACTGAACAACCTCGGCGGCGCCATGCAAGGGGCTGGGCAGTTTGAGAAAGCTATCGACGCGCACACTCGGGCCGCCGCCGTCTTCCGGGAGACAGACGACCGCCACGGCGAAGGCCAGGCACTGATGAACCTCGGCACGGCCTTGGGCCACGAACGACGGTTCAAAGAGGCCATCAACGTCTATACACAGGCAGCTGCCGCCTTCGACGCGACTGGTGATAGCGACAGCAAGAGCAAGGCCTTGCACGAGAAGTCAATCGCACTTCTCACAGAGGCCAACTGGCTTGGAGGTGGCAGCCTCAGCACTGGGCCATGAACGAACACCCTCTGCTCAATCGCTGCGGCGGCGCGAACCCCGCCGACGGTGAGTTGGCACATCACCTCGTGCCCCTCTTCGTCGCCCGGCCCCCTTCGGGCTCCAGCCAGGACGGGGAGGGCGCGCCGAGACCCCGGTCGGTCACGCGCAGCACCAGCGGTCCGCTAGGCAACAGCCCCCAGCAGACTGGCCCTGTGGACCAGCTCCTCGTCCTGACTGGGGAGGATTACTCGAGGCAATGATGTTCGGTAGCACTCAAGAAGCTCTGATCATGTCCAGAGAGGTCTGGGCTTCGTTTAGTTCCTCGGCAAGGCCCAGGGTGGTAGCGAGCCTGACGGCTTCCTTCAACATCGAGATTGCGTGAGTTTGGCGGTTCAGGCTGGCCAGTGCCAAGCCCAGGAGCGTGAACGCCTTGACCTGCAGGATTCTTTCGTTTGTCCGCTCGAACACGGTGACTGCTTGGGTCCAGCATGAGACGGCATCTTCGAAGCGACCGAGTGAGAAGGCCAGGATCTGGGCTTTCGTCAGGAGAGCAGTGCCTTCCTGATGAGCATCGTCACTGACACGGAAAGCGTTGATGGCACAGTCGCATTTCTGCACAGCATCATGTGGTCGTCCCAGTTCGTCGAGCGCCAGCGCCATGGTGCACAGAGCGGTTCCCTCCTGCTTCCCATCGCCCAGCTGACCGAAGAGCCCTGCGGCTTCCCTCGCGTTCTCCAGAGCTTGGAAGTGTGCGTTCAGGTCCTGGTGGTCCAGCGAAAGGTTGTTCAGCACCGCCGCCTGTTCAGCAACGTCGCCCAACTGCTGCTGGAGAGAGAGGGCCTCCTGATGCACCTGGACCGCCTTAGCAGGGTGGCCTGTTTCACGCAGCACAGTTCCAAGACCATTGAGGATTTTTCCCCGCTCGGAGTGGTTGCCCAGTTTGGCGCACAGCCGCGCGGCGTGGGTGAACGCCGCCATGGCTTCCTCGTTGCGACCAACCTCGTTGTACGCGATCCCGAGGTTGTTTAGGGACTTCGCCCGTCCTTCGAGGCTGTCAAGGCGCACGGCACACGCTAGGGACGCCTCGTGGACTGCTACGGCTTCAGGGAAGGCCCGACACCGTTCCAGGTAAGAGTCCAGCGCCATGGCCAAACCGATCCCGGCCAAGGGCTGACCGGCCTCGAGGGCACTAGTAGCGGCTTCAACGAGGTTCGACATCTCCCATTCGAGCCACTCCAGGGCTGCAGTACGGCCAGCGAAACAAGCGGACGGCTGCGCCAGCCTCTGGGGCCCCAGATAGGTGTCGGCGTCCTGAGTGATGGCCAGGTAGTGAGCGTAGAGCCGCTCGATTCCGGCGGCGCGTTCGGCGCGGTGCTCGCCAGCGCGGCTGTGGCCATCGGCGTAGAGCCGGATCAGATCGTGCATGCGCCAGCGCCCCCAGACGGACCCGGAGGTCTCGATCAGGTGGGCGCGGTTCAGGTCCTGGAGGAGCTCCTCAGCGGTGAAGACATCCAGGTCGGCAAGAGCAGCTGTGCTCTCCGTCGACAGGTCGGAGCCGGCATTAATGGGGAAAAGGCGGAACAGCCGGACCGAAGCGTTGCTGAGGTGCTCGTAGGACAGATCGAAGGCGGCGCGCACCGCGCGGTCTTCCCGGCGTAGCCGGTCCAGTCGGGAGTGCTCTGCCTGCAGGGCTTGGGCGAGCGAGGCCAGTGGGCGGGTGGGGGTGTCGGCGAGCAGGGCGGCAGCGATACGCAAGGCCAGGGGCAGGCCCGCGCACAGGTCAGCGATGGCTGTGGCTGCTTCGGGGGCGTCCTGGACACGAGTCTCGGTGGGACCGCGGGACTGCAGTAGGGCCTGGTGCAGCAGGGCAATGGACGCGTCGGTATCGAGGACGTTCAGGTCGTGCAGACGGGCGTCGATATCGAGGGTGTGGCGGGAGGTGATCAGGGCGGCGGTCATCCCGTCGGTGGGCAGCAGCGAAGCTGCCTGGTCGGCACTGGAGGCGTTGTCGATGACCACCAGGATCCGCTGGCCCTGTTCGACGAAGGCAGCCAGCACGCTGCGATACAGTCGCTGCCGGTCATGCAGGCCGTTGGGGATGTGTTCGCCGGGAATGCCCAGAGCGCGCAGAAACCCGTCCAGGGCCCGCTCGGGAGAGAGCCGACGTTCGGGGTCGTAACCGAACAGGTCGACGAACAGCACTCCGCCGGGGAACCAGCCAGGTTCGCGCAGCGCGCGTACGGCGACCTGGACGACCAGCTCGGTCTTCCCAACACCAGCAAGACCTGCCACTGCCATCCGTGACGGCTGCGGTGCCACCGCTGTCGCCTGCTGCCGCTCCTCGCGAGGGACCAGTTCTCGCAGCAGTTCCTCCACGTGTGCCTGGCGTCCGGTGAAGGCGGGGGAGGGAGCGGGGAGACCGGACAGCGCTGGCGGAACCTTTGGGGGCAGCATCACCGTGATGTCGCGGCCCTGGATCACCTGTTGGAAGAACACCCCCCCGCTGATCGCATTGGACACGTTCCCGCCTTGGTCGGCCATGCTGCTCAGCTTTGCGTCGGCCGCGTGCCGCCTTCAGAGGCGGGCGAAGGAGGAGCAGAGGTGGTGAAGGACAATCCGGAGAAGTCGCGGCCCTGCAGCACGGGCCCGTACTGGGTGCCGCCGCTAATCGTGCTGTGGACGTCACCGTCACCGGTCCGCACCACCTTCGCCTGTTCATGCCACTGCTGCAGGCCGGAAGAGAACTCCGCATCGAACGCGGCTCGCACCGCCAAAGCTGTGCTCAGCGCCTGCGCACGCGCCGCATCCCCGGGCGTCTCCTGAAGTCTGACGAGCTCCGCCTCCCCGGAACTGACGGCTGGAGCCTGGGCGGATTCTCCATGACCACGGCCGAACGGGCGGCGCGCCAACGCGGTCAGATTTACCCAGGCCTGCCGTCCCAGCTCACCGCCGGCGCCGCCTGCCAGCGCCGCGAGCAACGCCACCGAAATCGGATCCATGCCGTACCACCCTCGCTATCTCTTGCTTGACCAGAAAAGGACACGCTATCGGCCTCGCGACCCGCCCCAGAAGATAAGTGCACTATTGGTAACTATGGTGTCCATGGGGCGGGATGCTACGGACCACCTGACGCGCTGCACCCGCCTCCCTGACGGCCCGTCGCATCTATGGGGACCTGACCCGTGGAAGCCGAGACAATGGATTCGGGTCGGGAGCAATCAACCAGGGGCGCGTGTGTTCGATGAGCGGCTGCAGCGGCAGCCGGCGCATGGCGCGGGGTGCAGCGCCAGCCCGTACTCGCGAGGCATCCTCGCCGAACGAGACGTCTCGGAACTACCTGACTACACCGAGACCGGGAGGATGGGGGATGGACGTCGAGGGCTGGGCGGAGATCCGCCGATTGCACCAGGTTGAGCAGAGGCCGAATAGGGCAATCCCCAGGCAACTGGAGATCTCACGGAACACGGTGCGGCGGACCTTGAACAGAGAGGTGGCGCCGGAGTACCAGCGCGAGCCGTGGGGTTCGATCGTGGACGCAGTCGAACTACAGGTCAGGGAACTGTTGCAGCAGTTCCCCGAGATGCCCGCGACGGTGATCGCGGAACGGATCGGCTGGAGCCGTTTCTATGCAGTGGTCTGGCGGCGGGTCCGTGAACCGCGGCCGACCTGATCGCGGGGCATCGACGGCTGCCCCGCGGGGCCTGAGGTCGCCCTCCGGCAGGGGCGCCTGCCATGCTGGGGCTGGCCAGCGGTTACGTGAGCACGCGGGGGACGGCCAGTTGAGTCCGACCCTGCCGGATTTGGGCGAGGTGCGCGCACGACATGGGGGACGCCGAGGTGCACAACTCGATCAGTGGTGGCACACAGATAGGGCCCGTGGTGCAGGCGCGTTTCGTCCACATAGATCTGCGTCGGGACACACCCGCTACGGCCCAGGTGGCGGGAGATGACGAGGAGCCGTGGGTCGCGGCTGCCGCCCGCTCTACCGTCTGGCATCACATCTCGGCAGCCCGGGGCACGGAAGCGGTCCGAAGACACACGCTCGCGCTGGTGGCCGCCCTCGCCGAGGTGCGTGATAAGGCTCTAGCCACACTGGCAGCCGACCCATGGCAAGACCCCGGGATGGCGGTGCGTTTCGCCGAGCGGATGGAGTGGCTGCTAGGTGAGCCCGACCCGGAGGACCCGCTCGATCTGTACCCAGCCGAAGCCGCTCTGCTTGTACTCATACCGTTCCTTTACCGCGCGAACTGGCAGCGTACGACGGCTCGTTGTGCGCGAGTTGACCCTACGCGGCTGGAATCCGCACGCGGCGCGGACGCCGACCGGCGCTCCTTCGAGGCCTTCGCGGCGAGCCACGAGCGGCTCCTCAAACGAGCGACGCTACGCCCCGAAGCCGCGCCCGCGATCGGTTGGTGGCTGTTCCACCGATGGATGCTGAGTGAGGGCGGACACGCGGATCCTGACTCTGTACGGGAGCTCCTGGTCTTGATCGGCGAGCCAGCGCGGGCACTGGGGGAAATCCTGCATCCGTCCCGCGTGGTCAACCTGCTGCACGCCGTCCGACGTGGCCCCGACGTCACCAACGCCGAGTTCCTCGACCGCCTGCCTGCTGAGGACCGGGTACGAGCCCCCGGGCACCAGTTTGTCCGTGACCGCAGACTCGCGCTATTGGCAGCCCTCGCCTACGGCACCTGCGCGGAGATAACCACCCTGCCAGACATTGTCGTCGAGCACCTCGGCATACCCCACCCCGTCGACCTCGGGCAGCTTCGCGACACCGTCCAGCAGGCCACCTGGGGTGGCAAGGCGGCGCTCCCCACACTCAGAGCCGAATGCCACCACGAAGCTGTGGTCGAGGGCCTGCGGCAATACACCGCTCGCGCCGACGAGATCCTGCACCAGGTACACCGTGCGGCCCAGGAGCGGATCACTCACCCCATGCCGGTACTGCCCACACGCCTTTCAGCGGACGATGTGAGCCCGGCGGAGGGCGCCTTCGACGGCTGGGCCGGATTCCGCCTCGACGAGCGCCGCATCCGCGAAATCCTCATGGGCGTCCAGTTGTACAAAGACCGCGATCTCGCGGTGCGCGAGCTATACCAGAACGCGCTGGATGCGTGCCGCTACCGCCGCGCGAGAACGCAGTACCTAGACCAGACTTCGAAGACGGGAGCGTCCTACACCTACGACGGACTCATCACCTTCACGCAGGGCACCGACGCTGACGGACGCGCCTATCTGGAGTGCCGGGACAACGGCATCGGCATGAGCGATGCGGAACTACGCGGCGTCTTCTCACAGGCAGGCGCGCGGTTCGCGGAACAGGCCGACTTCAAGCTTGAGCACGCGACATGGAGCGAGCTGAGCCCGCCGGTGAGGTTTTACGCAAACAGCCGCTTCGGCATCGGAGTATTGAGCTACTTCATGCTGGCCGACGAGCTGACCGTCACTACCTGCCGCATGGGCCTCGACGGCACGCCTGGACAAGTCCTCAGCGCCTCGATCCACGGTCCCGGACACCTCTTCCGCATCGTCACCGTTGCCGACCGCGGCGAGCGCCCTGGCACGTGCGTGCGCCTCTACCTGCATGACGACGCCGACCGGTCCTGCGTCGACGTACTAGAACGAGTCCTAGGCGTCGCGGAGTTCACCACCACGGCCATGGACGACACACGTTGTTCCGAGTGGCCCGCAGGCCAACTGCGCACGAGGAAGCAGCCAGCGGGGGAGCGTTTCGGGTTTGAGGCCCACGGGGCGCGGGCTGCCTGGGCCGCCGCCCCCGAAGGCGTTCAGGTGACGTGGACCCAGTATGGGGGCGCGCTACTGGTCGACGGTCTTGTTGTTCAGCCAGCCCACCGTACGGGGATCCTGTCGACTGCCGACTCGGGGCTGACCGGCGTGGTCGTGAACCTGATTGGCCCCTATGCCCCCGCCCAGCTCTCAACCGACCGAGCTGAGGTGCTCGACAACGTCGCCCCAGCCCTCCACGATCTGCTGACGCGGGCCGCCGACGCCCTGGTCGCAAGCGAGCATCAAACGCTGCCTGAGTACTCCTGGATCTGCCGGATCGCCCACCGGAGCGCACCGCTGGCCGATGCCTTGACGCAAGCGGCGATGCGGGCTGGCCGACGGGTGAGGTACGGGGAGGGGGCGACGCTCGATATCGGGCGGGCCGGCATCCTTCCGTCGGACGCCGATATGCTCCTCGGACAGCGGTCTAAAGAACGGAAGGCAGCGACACCATGGGAGTTCAG
This sequence comes from Streptomyces olivochromogenes, assembly GCF_001514115.1. Classification (GTDB taxonomy): domain Bacteria; phylum Actinomycetota; class Actinomycetes; order Streptomycetales; family Streptomycetaceae; genus Streptomyces; species Streptomyces olivochromogenes. The sequence continues at coordinate 4,461 of NZ_KQ948488.1, read as the reverse complement.
CGGTAACCCGCCCGACCACATCTACCTTTGGCGCCTGCTTGCACACGACCGGACGGACGACCTGCGCGAACTCGCAGAATTCTGCCCGGAATTGATGCAACCACGCCCACTCCTTGCTGCACTACCATCAGACCAACTGCTGCTGTGCTACAAAAGCAACGATGACGCGTACTGGTCCTGGAACCGGCGTGAATTCAGACAGCGTGAGGCGGTGGAGCAGATCGGCGTGTCGGCCGACGCCGCGGCCCGCCGAGCGGCGTTGCTTCGAGACCATGACCTGTGGCCAGAAGGTCTTCAGCCGGGGGCGGCGAACTCATCGGAGAACCTCGCCCTGTTGGCCGACGGCCTGGGAGGCTCCCTGCGGCGCGATGCGAGCCCCACAGTCACACGGCTGGTGTACGCATGCGCCAAGACCGGCCAGGCACCTCAGGAGATTGCGACAGTCTGGCGAGACCACGGACTTGTAGTGCCCGACTCCGTCGTCACGCTGGCCATTGCAGGCATGGACGACGACCTCCTAATGCAGGACTCCAGAGAAGGGACGTTTAAGTGGTTCGGCCCCGACGAAGCCGTTCCGCCCGGCCGCCTCGCGCAGGCCAGTATCGAACTCGGCCTCGATGTGCCCGAAATCTGCGAGCGCTACCATGCATATGGCCTTCGCACCGACCATGCCGGCCTGCCTGACCGTCCCGTCTCCCAGACTGTCACACTCCTGCGCGAGTTCTGCGACGACGAGCGCGGAGGCTGGCTGACACGCTTTCGCGACATACCCCCGGCCCAAGTGCTGCTAGCCGCAGAAGAGCTTAAGGTGTCACCGACCGAGGCACTGCGGTGCTACCAGGACCTGGGGTTTCCGGAGCCGCCATCCTTCCCACCCGACGCGACGGTCGACGACCTCGCCCTCTTCGACGACGGATACGGTGGCAACCCCCCGGAGTACATCCCGCCCGGCCCATTCCCTTACCAGCTGATCCTTGAAACAGTCGACCAAAGCCGCCCCCTTCGCTCCGTGATCAGCCGACTTCAGGAGTACGGATACGACATCCCCCTGCACGTCCCCAAAACCCCCGACCAACTCGATGCTGCACTCCTCAACCCCTCCGGGCCGTGCTCGTGGTGGGGTGTATCAACGGGAGACATGATGCCCTTCGCGCATTTGGTCGCAGCCTCACGTGATCTACTCCGCCCGCCCCGGGAACTTGTAGAAAAGATGGAGCAGTACGGAATTCCTGTATCCTCCAAAGATTTCCCCGAGGGGCTCTCTGCTACTGTCGGTTTCGAGCTGCTTAAAAGGGGGACCTACGACGAGGGATATCTTTCGGCGGAGTCCAGGCTGTCGCTGCAGGACCTCCTCAAGCGCGCTCGGCAGATGAACGTCCCATTCGGTCAAATCGTCGACTGGCTGACCCAATTGGGCATCCCCGTCCTCGACGTCACCGAGACCTTGCGTCGAGCACTCTCCCAGGTGCCTCGTCCGACGTAGGAAAGGCCATCGCCAGCGATTTCGACCATCTCCTCAAGACTGGCTCCGCACCCACTGTGGCCGCAAACGCTGCCCTTGCCGATAACCTCATCCGCCCTGGTCAGAGCCCGTGTGCCGTGATCTTCGTTCCGTCGGATGCTGAGGCCGACGCAGTGCTCTGGCGGAGATGACGATCACCTCGGCATGATGGTCGCTCGTGCTGTTGAAACTCGCCTACCTGAGCGTGACCAACATGTTCGCGATGCTGCGACTGCTGCCGGTGAGCACCCGGGACAAGGATGTAGAGATCCTGGCTCTACGCCATCAGATCACCCTGCTGCAACGGCATCTGAACGGGCAGCGAGTCCAGTTCGCACCGGGGGATCGGGCGTTCCTGGCGGCGCTGCTGCATGCCCTCCCGAAGGAGGCGCTGCTCCGTATGCGGTTGCTGGTGCGGCCGGACACGATCCTGCGTTGGCACCGTGACCTGGTCGCCCGCCGGCATGCCGCCCGATCCCGGCCCCACCGCGGGGGGCAGACCCCGCACCGTCCGCTCCATCCGGGCCCTCGTACTGCGCCTGGTCCGTGAGAACCCGAGCTGGGGGTACCGGCGCGTGCACGGCGAACTGCTGGTACTCGGAGTGAAGGTAGCCCCGTCCACGGTCTGGGAGATCCTCCAGGACGCCGGCATCCCGCCGGCCCCCGAACGGGCGTCGAGCACCTGGTCGGACTTCCTGCGCTCCCAAGCGGACGTCCTTCTGGCGTGTGACTTCTTCGAGACCGTCACCTTGTCCGGAGCGCGGTTGTACGTCTTCACGGTGATCGAGCACGCCAACCGGCAAATCCGGGTCCTGGGCGCCACTGCGCATCCCACCGCGGCCTGGGTGACCCAGGTCGCGAAGAACCTCGTCATGGACCTCGAAGACGCCGACTGCCGGGCAAGGTTCATGATCCGGGACCGGGACGGAAAGTTCCCCGCACTGTTCGACACCATCCTCACCAACGCCGGCATCGAGGTAGTCCTCAGCGGCGTGCGAATACCGCGCATGAACTCGATCATGGAACGGTGGGTGCAGACCTGCCGCCACGAACTCGTGGACCGCACCCTCATCTGGAATCATCACCACCTGCTCCGCGCGCTGAGGGAGTTCGAGCAGTTCTACAACGGGCATCGACCGCATCAGGGCATCGCCAACGCCCGCCCACTGCACCCATTGCCCCCACCGATCACCGATCCGGGGCAGATCGCCCGCCTCGACATACGAAAACGCGACCGACTCGGCGGCATCCTCCACGAGTACCAACATGCCGCGTGACCTGTACGGACGAAGTTTTCGGCAAGGACAGCGCTCATGTCCGCGGAGGCCGACGCCCTCTGCAATGCCGAATACGGGCAGGTCAGTGACGAGAGAGTCAACCAGCGCAACGGCTATCGCCCCTGCGGCACGCGGGCTGGCACCGTTGAACTCGCCATCCCCAAGCTTAGGTCCGGGAGTTACTTCCCGCACTGGCTTCTCGAACGCAGACGGCGTGCCGAGCAGGCCCTCATCTCGGCGGTGGCCAACGCCTATCTGCTGGGAGTATCCACTCGCCGGTTCGAGAAGCTGGCCGAGTCCCTTGGTGTCACGCAGCTGTCGAAATCGCAGGTCTCGGCCATGGCCCGGCACCTGGACGAGCGGGTCAGCGCGTTTCGCAAACAGCCGCTGGACACCGGACCGTATGCGTTCGTCTGGGTGGACGCGCTGACCCGGCGGTGCAGGGTGCGGTACACGCGGCGCCGCTGTGTCGGCGGCAGTAACGGTCGAAGTCACCCATCCTGGGGCTACCGTCCGCGGACGGCGGCGCCCTGAGAGACGAAACTCCGCGCGCGCTGAGGGAGACTGGCGGCCTTCAGCGCACTGTATCTCCCGCTCGCCACAAGTTGGAACTTGACACCCTCCCGACTTTCGGGGTGTTCGTAGCCGTCGGGGAGGAACCGCCGGTAGTGCTCGCTGGCGCGTTCGAAGAACTGCGGGCGCTCGGAACGGGAGAGACATCCCTCGAGATTGAGAAGGAAGAGGTAGTGACGAATCATGCGAGTGAAGAGAAAGGGAGCCACAACGTCCAGGGCGTCGCGCTCCTCGAGCAAGTCGAAGCTCTCTTCGTACCGGCCGAAGACGTCGAAGTGGGTGCCGTCCGGTGAGCCTGCGGGGTGTTGAGTGTGCCGACGACGGATCTGGACGCAGTTCCATTTCAGGACGGCGACCCGGTCGGCGGCGAGCATGGCGCGGTGGACGACTGGGACCTCCTCGTGGAGACCGTCAGGGAACGCGAGTTCCTGCCGGATCCACAAGTCGCGGCGGATCAAACGGTCCCAGGAGTAGGCGGGAGCACCGAACAACTCGGGCTGGTCGATCGAGGCGAAGGGCTCACGTCCCTGCCGGGCAAGCAGGCCGGCGGCGGCACCGGGCCACGAGCGGCCGCGATGGAGGCGAGTGTGCCCGAAGAGAAGAACATCCGGCTCGTCTGCCGATTGCAGCTGATCGCCCATCGCCTGAAGCGTTTCACCCCCGAAGATGTGATCGCTGTCCAGGAACAGCAGGTAGTCACCGGCGGCGCGCTCCGCCCCCGCGTTGCGTATCCGGCCGATGCCGACGACGCCCGTCAGCCGAACGACCGAGACCCGCCCATCGCGCCGAGCATAGTCATCCACCAAGTCCGCAGGGCATTCGGCAGACTGGTCCAGGACCGCGACAACCTCCACGTCCCGGGAGGACTGGTTCAGTATCGAATTCAGGCAGACCTCCAGCTGTCCCTGAAGGTCGTGCGCGGCGACTATGACACTGATCATCGGGGAACCGAGCATAGTGATCGAACATAGGTGGACAGCTCACAGCGCGACAAGCCCCTCGGGCACCCAGTGCACAGCCAACATACAACTCGCTCACCTGAGGCCTCGGAACCGTCACCTGTCCCACACACCTGGCGAAGCTCTGTTCTAAGAGGCCGCGCAGATAGGC
>NZ_KQ948487.1 GCF_001514115.1 Streptomyces olivochromogenes | reverse complement strand
CAGAAATGAAGCGGACGGTTAGAGATAACCGCCTCGATGGCCGGATCCGGCCGCCGTTGACACCCCCCATACGGCGGCCGGTCCGCCTTTGACGGAACCCTTACGGCCGCCCGCTCCACGTACGGCGACGGGTCCCACCGTCCGGCTGAGTACGCCAATGGCCCGCATCGGCGAGATGCGGGCCAGCAGGACGCGGAGCAGGGAAGGACGTCGGAGCAGGGCGTCGGAACAGGACATCAGAACGGGACGTCGGCGCAGGGCGTCAAAGAATTCAGTGGACGCGGAACCGCAGTCGGCAGATCACCGCGTCCGTGACACGGCGCACCGCGTGGGCGACCACAGCGCCCCGCTGGTTCTGCAGCAGCCGCTGCCACAGCCGGTCCGGCTCGACCTCCGGGATCAGCACGGTGACCCGGGTGCCGGGCTCCGCGGCGGCCGCCTCGCCCACGTACTCGGCGATCGGGCGCCCCACGGTGCGGCGCTCGGAGGTGAGCTGGACGAGCGGTACCCCGGGGTCCCACTGTGCCCAGTCGCGGGCCAGCGTGTGGGTGCGGGCGCATGCCTACCGCCCGGCCGTGTCGAGGGCGGCGCCCGTCTGGTCGGCGAGGGTGACCGCCACCAGGCGGGCCTGGAGCGGCGGTACGGGGCCCGGGCCGGGGGTGAGCATGAAGCGGCCCAGGTAGTGGCCGTTGCCGTAGGTGCGCAGTTCGATCTCGCCGTCCGGCCAGCCGCAGGCGTCGACGTCCCGGCGCCGGTGGCCGACCGAGACGTTTCCGTCCTGCTCGAGCCGGGGCGGCTGCCCCAGCAGGGTGCCGTACTCGTAGCGGCAGCCGCGCAGGCCGAGCACCTCGGTGAGCTGGCCGCGGACGTGGTCGACCACGGTGTCGGAGGACTTGGCGGACTGGGCGAGCTTGGCGGTCTCGTGGACGCGGGCGAGATAGTCCGCGTCCGTCACCGTGACGACCTCCAGGCGGCGGGCCCGGGCCGCGAGCTGGGACACGATCACGCCGACGACGAGCAGCAGCACCGCCGTCTCGATGTCGGCCGAGGTACGGATGTCGAACGTCTCGTACGGGCGGGTGAGGAAGAAGTCGAACCAGGCCGCCGCGGACAGCGCCGCGAGCGCCCCCGCCGTACGGCTGCCGAGGGCGGCGACCGCGACCACCACCACGACCAGGATCAGCGCCGCGTTCGTACGCGACAGATCCGTGCGGAAGGGCACCAGGACGAGCGCCACCAGGAAGGGTCCCACCAGGCCCGCCACCAGGGCGAGCCGGTCCCGGAGCGAATAGCCGGTCATCACACCGTCACCTCCTGCGGTTGCCACGGCGACCTCGGGCCCGAGCCCTCGTTCACCGCTTCCACGACTCATACGCCCCCCGCTCACACGCCGCCTCCTACGCTCTGCGTATCACTGAGAAGATCCACCCGCTCGGCGAGGGGCGGCGACAGCACCATCGTCAGACCGCCGCCGGGAGTGTCCTCCGGCGTGAGGCTGCCGTCCATCGCCTCGGTCAGCCCCGGGGACAGGGCCAGGCCAAGGCCGAGGCCGGTGGTGTTGTCGGTGTCGCCGAGGCGCCGGAAGGGCTCGAAGAGCCGGTCGCGGACGGAGGTGCCTCCCTGCTCGGGCGGAGCCGAGAGCTTGAGGGACGGCGGCAGGCCGGGACCGCGGTCGACGACACGGACTTCGACGCGGCCCGCGTGTGTGCTCGCGGTCAGCAGCACCTTGCGGTCCGCCGGGCTGTGACGGACCGCGTTGCCGATGAGGTTGGCGATCACCCGCTCCAGCAAAGGACCTCCTCCAACGCCGTGGCCCGCAGGTTCAGCATGAGCACACCCACCCCGGTCCTCGTCTGAAGATCAACTCTCCGACGGGAAGGGGTACTTCCCCCACCGAAGCCCTTCCGCGAGTCGTCCGGCACGACCCTTGACGCATCCTTGGCGCCGGTCACATGGACGTTGACACCGCCTTGACGTGCCCTGGCCCGACCGGGTGAAGGACGCTCCGCCGGGGGTACGGTTCCGGGTCGGCCGTGCCGGTGCGGGGTTCCGTACCGCACCGTGCGTTTCAATGAGCCGTTCAGGAAGTGGGCGGGAACCCGGCCCCCGCGACGGCACGCTCCACTCACCTTCGATACTGTCGGAAAGCCGGTCCGAGCGATCACAGACGGAGACTGCCGACGTGCACGTGAACCGATACGTACGGGCGGGAGGGGCCTACGGGCACCTGCTCCTCGTCGTCGTTCTCGCGCTGGGCGTGTTCGTCATGCACACCGTGGGACATCCCGACCAGGCGCGCGACGACGGCATGAGCCTCGCGTCCCAGGTCTCGACCATGCACACGGTGGTGGCCGCCGACGACCCCATGGGGGATCCGGCATCACCGGAGCGGGGCAGCGCCGCGCACTCCACGCACACGTCCTCCAAGGACAGGCCGGCCATGGCGATGGACATGGTCTCGCTGTGCGTGGCGGTGTTGTTCGGTGCGTGGCTGCTCACGGCACTGCTGAAGAGGGCCCTCGCCCGCCGTCCTGACTGGCTGGCGAAGCTCCTCGCCGAGGCGCCCGTCATGCTGCGGCCCAATCCCCCACCCCGCGGCCCTGATCTCGCCGAGTTGTCGGTCCTGCGGCTGTAGGCCGAACCGCCCTCGCGGACGCGCACCACGCGCGCTCCCGCGACGACGCGTACGCCCACACAGCCAGAACCAACACACGAGGTGAGTTCACGATGACTGCCTTCACGCGCGCCTTCCACGGCAAGCGTCTCCACCGCAAGCCCGTCCGCCGTGTCGCGGCCGTCGGCGTCGTAGCCGCCGGGGCCCTGATGCTCTCCGCCTGCGGCAGCGACGGCGACGGCGCGAGCGGCATGAGCGGCATGGACCACGGCGGCAGCAAGAGCTCGGCCACAGCGACCGCGACGGCGGCCGCCAAGGCCGGTGACGTCGACGAGGCCGATGTCACGTTCGCGCAGATGATGATCCCCCACCACGAGCAGGCCGTGGCGATGGCCGAGCTGGCCGACGGTCGCGCTTCCGACGCGGAGATCAAGGACCTGGCCGCGAAGATCGAGAAGGCTCAGGACCCCGAGATCAGGACCATGACGGGGTGGCTCAAGTCCTGGGGCAAGCCCACCGCGGCGGGGGACGCGCCCGGGATGGACATGGGCGGCGACGGCATGATGTCCGACAAGGACATGAAGGAACTCAAGGCCATGCAGGGCAAGGAGTTCGACAAGATGTTCGCCCAGATGATGATCGACCACCACAACGGCGCGATCGCCATGGCGAAGACCGAGCAGAAGAGCGGACAGAACGCCGACGCCAAGAAGATGGCCGACGCCATCGTCACGGGCCAGTCCGCCGAGGTCAAGCAACTCCAGAGCATCCTCGACCGGCTCTGATCCGCGGTACCCGTTGACCGTTCCGGGCTCCCTCGGTCGCCGTGGGGAGCCCGGAGCGGTCACGCCCGGCCTTGGCGTCACCGCCGTCGGGGCCGGGCACGTACTGCTTCCACCACACGCTGACCAGCCGCCGGATCACATGGCGCCGATGCGGGTGTCAGCCGCCCTTGGACGCCCCCTTGGATGCCCGCCGCGGGTTCTCCTCGTCGGCGGCTTCCACCCGCACCATCGACGCCCCCCGGGCGGGCCCTCAGCACACACCGCCCCCAGGGAAGAACGACGGCCCCCCTCGGCCTCGGACCACTCGACCTCGGCCCGGGCGACCACCGCCCGCATCTCCGGAGCGCCGTCGCGTCGCCGTCGCCGTTGTGGGAGCATCGCCGTCGCCGTAGTGGGCGCGCGACCGATGCCCCAGGTGCCGACCCCCGTTGTCACAGTGCTTGCAGAGAGCCGTCGACCCGCCGCCCAGGAGCCGTCGCCCGACTCGCCGCATGACGCTGCCGCACGTGCTCTTCAGTGCACATGAGGTCCGCCGGTCGTCTGTGGCCTGCCGCGCGGTACGAGGAACAGGGCGACGCCCGCGCTCGCGACGGCCGCGACCGCGCTGAGCCTGAACGCGTCCGTGAAACCGTCGATCGCGCCGTGCTCGACGCCCGCGGCGGCGACGGTGGACAGGACGGCCACGCCGATCGAACCCCCCACCTCGTGGAAGGTGTTGACGACGCCCGAGGCGAGCCCGGCCTCCTCGTGGGCGACCATGGCCAGCGCCGTGGTGGTGGCGGTGACGAAGACCGCCCCGAGGCCGAGTGAGGCGACGGCGAGGCCCGGCAGCAGGCCGGTGTACACGCTGCCGTCGTGCGACAGCCGGGTCAGCGGCGCGGTGCCCGCCGCTGCGATCAGCATGCCTCCCACGGCGGTCGTCCTGCTGCCGATCCTGCCGACGAGCCGGGATCCGAAGTGGGCGCCGACGGCGGTGGCGACGGCCACGGGCAGGAACACGAGGCCGGTCCGCAGCGGGCTGAAGCCGCGTACGTGTTGAAGGTAGACCGAGCCCAGGAAGAAGAACGCGATCAGCAGCGCGGTGGCGATGAGCAACAGGAACGCGCCCGCGACCACGGGACGGCGGGTGAGCATGCGGAGGTCCATCAGCGGAGCGCCGCCGACCCGTTCGGCCGCGGCGAACGCCCCGTACAGCACGACCGCCGCGAGCAGCGACAGCAGTGTGGCGGCTCCGCTCCAGCCCGTGTCGCCCGCCTCGACCAGGCCGTAGATGAGCGACCCGGTGCCCGCGGTGACCAGCAGCGCGCCGGGCAGATCGAGCCGGGCCGGCCGCGGCGGACGGGCCGGGAGCAGGCCCGGCAGCGCGGCGAGGGTGAGGACACCGACGGGCACGTTGATGTAGAAGACCCACTGCCAGCCGGGCCCGTCGGTCAGCGCCCCGCCCAGCAGCACGCCGATGGCCGATCCGGCGCCACCGACGGCGGCCCAGACGCCGAGCGCCTTGTTGCGTTCCGCGCCGTGGAAGCCGGTGGTGACGATCGAGAGGGCGGCCGGGGAGAGCAGGGCGGCTCCGATGCCCTGGGTTATCCGCCCGCCGAGCAGCATGGGCGCGCCGTTGGCGAGCCCGGTGACCAGGGACGCGGCGGTGAACACCGCGATCCCGGCGAGGACGGTGCGGTGGGCGCCGAACACGTCGGCGACGCGCCCGCCGAGCAGCATCAGCCCGCCGAAGCACAGGGTGTACGAGGTCACCACCCAGGTCAGCGCCTGCCTGCCGAGGTCGAGGTCGGTCGCCATGTCGGGCAGGGCGACGTTCACGACCGTGACGTCCAGGACGAGCATGAACTGGGCCAGGCAGAGCAGGACGAGCATCAGCCGGCGGCGCGGGTCGGCCGGGGGTTGCGAAGCGGACGCGTGGTGCGCGTCAGCGGTGCTGTGCGTCACGAGGACTCCTCCAAGCGTGCGATACGGAAGGGGGAAGTACGGCCGGGACACGACGAACCCCGTACGAGCCCGGTCAGGTGAACTGTACGGCTCAGTACATGTGAACTCAACCGTTCAGTTCATATGCCGCTAGACTCGGCGCATGAGCACGAAGGACGTCAAGCGGCCCCCCGCCGGACCGCGCGCCGAGGCAAAGCGACTGGCCATCGTCAAAGCGGCCCGCGGGCTCTTTCTGCGTGAGGGCTTCGACGTGAGTGTCGATCTCATCGCCGCCGAGGCGGGCGTGTCCAAGGTGACGGTCTACAACCACTTCGGCAGCAAGGAAGCCCTGTTCATCGGGGTCGTCAAGGACTCGCTCGACGCGCCGCTCGGCGGCAACCTCGCCGACGCCATCGCCCGCCTCGCCGACTCGGACGACCTGCGTGAGTCGCTCATCGCCGCCGCCCGCGCGTGGGTGGCCGGAATCCGCACCAACCCGGAGATCCTCGCGTTGCGGAACGTCGTCGCCCGCGAACTGCACCGCTTCCCCGAACTCGGCAAGGGCTGGCACGACGCCGGTCCCGAGCGCCATCACCCCGCCGTCGCGGGAGCACTCCGGCAACTGGTCGCACAGGGCCGGCTCGACGTCCCCGACATCGAGGTGGCCGTGCTCCAGCTCTACTCCCTGCTGGTCTTCCCGTACCTGGTCTTCAGTGCCTACGGCACCGACATCGACGACGGTCTCACCGACCGCCTGATCACGGGTGGGGTAGACATGTTCCTGGGCCACTACGCCCCGCGTCGCACCGAGCCGTAGCCGAGCCGTAAGGGGAACCGCCTTGCCCGATCCCAGCGCGTACGAGATCCAGCCCGGCGTCCCGTCGGTGGAGGACTACCGTCGGCTCCGCACCCGCGCCGGTCTCAGCGACAAGTCCGCCGAGGGCGCGGCGGTGGGGCTGGCTCACACCTGGTACGGGGTGGTGGCCGTCCACGGTGGCGATCCGGTCGGCATGGGCCGGATCATCGGCGACGGAGGGTGCTTCTTCCAGATCGTCGACATCTGCGTCCTGCCCGAGCACCAGGGCTGTGGGCTCGGCCGCCGCATCATGCAGGCCCTGAACGACGAGTTGGAACGCCGCGCACCGGCACTCTCGTACGTCTCCCTCATCGCCGACGGCGACGCCCATCATCTCTACCGGAAGTTCGGGTTCACCGACAGGGCGCCCAAGTCCATCGGGATGGCCCGCTTCATCCGGGCCGACTGAGCCGACTGAGCCGTATGAAGGGCGGCACCGCTGTCCGGTGTCGTCCCGGAACCCTCGGCAGGCCGGGTGCGGAAGCGTCCGCTGTCAGGCCGCTGCGGGCTGGGGCTCGACCGTGTCCGGCACGCGGCTCGGGGTCTCGCGTCGGAAGACGTCCTTGAGGTAGAGCACGGCGGCAGCGCCCAGCACCCATAGCGGGAGGATCACCAGGGCGCGGGTCAGACCGTCGTCCTGGAATCGGGAGAGACCCTGCATGGCGCGGACGCCGACCCCGACGGGCAGGATCTCGGACAGCGGGCGCAGCCAGGCGGGGAGGTAGGCGGCGGGCATGATGCCGCCACTGCTGCTGTTGCCGAGGATCAGCAGCAGGATCGAGGCGAGACTGACGCCGGCGGAGCCGAACAGGCGCAGCAGCACCATGGTCGTGGCACCGACCGCGGCGCCCATCAGCGCGACCACGAGGGCGAGGGGCAGGAAGGGACCGGGCAGGGCGCCGAAGCCGGTGCTGCCGGCGATGACGGAGACCAGGACGCCGCCGGCCACGCCGAACAGGGCCAGGCTGGCCATCCGCCAGCGGTACTGCAGGCGAGGAGCGAGCTGGTAGGTGGTCATGCCGAAGAGATATCCGGCCAGTACCAGGCCGAAGGCCGCGTAGAAGACGGACAGCCCCCGGGTGTCCCCCGCCGACGCCGGGGCAACGTCCTCGACGGAGAGGCGGTGGTGTTCCGCGCGGGCCACGGAGCCGAACGCGGTGGTCACGGTGGCGGTGACGGCGGCTCCGTTGGCACTGCCGTAGAGCAGATCCCCCTTGCCGAGGTAGGCCGCGTAGACGGACCGGTCCTGGACGGCGCGCCGGGCGGCGGATTCGTCGGGGTATGTCTCCAGGGTGAAGCCGTCCGGGACGGCGTGTGCGAGGTCCTGGCGCAGGCTTGCCTGATGGGTGCCGATCTCCGTGGTGCCCACCCGCAGCTCATGGGGGCGCGGTGCGTGGAAGGCGGCGAGGTAGACGCTGACGAACACGGTGCCGATCAGCAGGACGACCGCCACGGGCACCAGGACGGCGCGCGGGGTCCCGGGGCGCGGCGGCGGATGGGCCACGTCCAGGGCGTGCTTGTGGTGATGTCGGGCGGAGGCGTGCTGGGACATCAGAGGCAGGATCCTCGAAGAATAGGAAGAATGGAAGTCAACTGATAATCTGTTGTACACCATAATCAGCTGCCTTACAAAAGGGGCCCGGCACGTGAAACATCCCGACCGGCGTACGGGCTATGTGGCCTGGCAGATCGGCCAGATCATGGCGAGCCGGATCGAGCGCACCCTGCGCCCCTTCCACCTGACCCTCGCCCAGAACAGCGCCCTGATCCAGGCCGCCTTCGACCCGGGCGTCACCAGCGCGACCGCCGCGCGCCGGGCGTCGATCACCCCCCAGTCCATGGGAACCGCCGTCAACGGGCTGGTCGAGCGGGGGCTCCTGGAACGGCGGACAGCCCCCGGCGACAGACGCACTCACCGCTTGCACGCGACCGAGGCCGGCCTGCGGCTCGCGGCCGAGGCCGGCGCCGCCGTGGACGCCACCCACGCCGAAGCCCTGGAAGTACTCACACCGACGGAGCAGGAACAGGCCCACTCACTGCTCCTGAAACTCCTGGCGTCACTGAACCCGGCGGCCATGGACGTCGACAACGCACCCTGAGGAGCCACCGGGCGCCCCCTCAGACTCCCGCTTCGCCGCCTACCGGGACGCCGTCGGTCTGGACCCCGCGCGGGAGTTCCACTCCCTGCGGAGGTCCTACATCACCCATCTGATCGAGGACGGCCACGACCCGCTGTTCGTCCAGCAGCCAGTCGGCCACGACCACACGTCCACCACCGCGATCTACACCTGCGTCTCCTCCGACTTCCGCACCCGCTCCCCGCGTCGCGTCCTGGACGCCACCATCGAGGCCGCTCTGTGGCCGGGAAGCACCCCTGATGCCACGCCAGATCAGCTACCGGTGGCGCCTGCGCGAACTGATGGCCGCCCGAGGCATGTTCACCGTCGCCGAGCTGATGCCACACCTGACCGAACGCGGCATCACTCTGTCCTCCCCCCCCAGGTCCACCGTCTGCTCTCCGGAACCCCGGAACGGCCGTCCCTGCCGGTGCCGGCCACCCGGCGCCCAGCCCGGACCTTCCTCCGCTGGTGCATGAAGACGGGCCAGATGCCCGGCCTCACACTTCCGCCCCACGTCATCACCCAGGACCAGGCGCGTTTGCGTGTTTGGCCCGGTGTGACCCGATTGGCATGGACCGGGGTCCGTGCCGGGAAGAATCACGATGGGCACCACGAACGAGACCGGTCCCCACAAGAACACGCACCAGGTGCAGACGGGGGCGGAGTTGGACAGCGCGACAGGACTTCCGCGATCCGCCAACTCGTCCTCCAGGCCGCGGCCCCCGTCATCGCGAAGGCCCCCGGCGACCACAGTCGGTGATCACTACAGGTCTCCGATCACACCCGTCTCCACGAAACTGACGACGCAACGACGGATGTCATCAAGGAACTGCGGCAGATCGTCGGCAACCTTGTCGAACTCCGCATCATCCAGGGAGGCAGACCGAGACCGGTGGATCGCACCGCCCCAGTCGGCGACGTACAGGACGCCCCCACCGTTCGAAGCGATCACCATCCCATGAGGGTCATCAGCTTCCGGAACGAAGACCGGCCCTTCCTCTGCGAGCATGTGCAGGACAGCGCGCGCCGAGTGGACGAAGTAGCCGTTGCCCACGTCAGACAACACGACCTCCCCGATCGACTCGTAGAACGTCAGTAGATCCTCGAATCCCAGAACCTCCCGACCGTAGTCACGGGCAGCCCGAAGGTCCTCTTCGCCGGCGGCCCGGACTTCGTTCGTGCCCGGCTCGTAGCCGTACGTCTCCTCGAACGTCGACATCATGGAGTTCACCGCACCCGTGATCTCGTCACGCCACCGTGACAGCCATGCAGCCGAGTACGAGAGCTGATCCATGGCCCGGATCATGCCACTGTCGCCTTCGGCACGAGCCCCCGCCGCCGCGATCCGCGGTCGGCGCAGAGTGACGGCGGCCCGCATCCGTCCGTGAATACGCGACACCTCATCATGCGAGCCCACCAGTCCGGGGCCGGTTTCGCAGATCGCCCGGAAGCTCGTCATCACCTCGGGCAAGAACCAGGGCAAGCGCCCCTCGGCTGCCACGGCCTACCGCATCCTCGCCGAGGGCGAAGCGGTTGAGTTCATGGCCTGACTCACTTCGGGGCTTACGCGCCCTGCTCTGCAAGTGTGACCTTCCGGCCCGTGCGCGCCGCCTCTCGGACCCGTTCCAGCATGGCGTGCCGCCGTACGGCGTGCCGGAAGTCGGGAACGCCGTCCTCGTCCGGCGCGAGGCTCCCGTTGATCTGGTCGCGCAGAAGCGCGTACTCGTGAGCGACGCTGCAGGCGGGCTCGGCGGATCGCTCGGTCCATTGCGTCAGCGAGCGCTGATAGCGGGCGGGAACCGGAAGTCCGGTCAACGCGCCTGCTTCTCCCCGGGCGCCGTACAGCTGTGTCCCCCCGTACCACCACTGAGCCCGGTCGGCCTTGACGACGAGATCACCCTCCGTGCCGTTGATCTCCCAATGAAACGCAGTGGCGCGGGACGTCCCACCGCGGAAGTGCATCGCGGCCACGGCCCCCGACTCGAGCACACCAGTGACGGCGATCTGGTCCTCTGCGCTCTTGGCCGCGACCGCCCCGCTCGTGACGTTCGTGACCTCCGGGCGCAGGTTCTCGATGAGAGCTGACACCTCGCGGAACTCCCCGAGCACCATGGTCAGCGCGTCGACCGAGTGCCCGAAGGGGATCGACAGCAGCGTGGCGCCGCTCGTGACGTCCAGCACGTACGCGTAGTTGTCGTCGTATGTGGCGCCCCCGATCCAGCCCGACCCGAGCATGCTGGTCGACAGCACCCGCCCCACGTAGCCCTCGGCGACCAGGTCCCGCAGATACCGAAGCGGCGGAGCCGACCGGGCCTGCAGACCGACAGCCGTGAGAACTCCCCTGCGATGCGCGAGGTCGGCCAGTTCCTCGGTCTGCGCGAGGTCGGCACCGAGCGGCCACTCGCTGAACACCATCTTCCCCGCTTCCAGCGCGGGTCGGATGAGCTCCAGGTGATGCGGAACCTTCACCGTCACCACCACGAGATCGACTTCCTCACTGCGGGCCAGCTCCTCTGCACTGGCGAAGGCCAGCGGCACCGCGTACTTCTCGCCGGCCGCACGCGCAGATTCGGCGCTGCTGGCGCTCAGCGCCCGCAACTCGTATCCGTCGAGCCCGGCCAGCGCCGGCACATGGGCGGTGGCCGCCCATCCGCCGCTCGCGCTCAGCCCCACGACACCGACACGAATCAACTCCCGATGAGGGGAAGTGGACGTCATGTGCACCCCAGCGTTCGTGACCGGCTGCTCTCTCACTTCAAAACGGCCCATCGCCATGGAGGACACGGTCTGAGCATCACGTTCAGCTACATGTCGATGGTTCGCCGTTCGTCAACGACACGAAGCCCGCGGGTTCAAGCGAACTGAAGGGTCATCAGCGGGAATCCGAGGGTGCATTGGCGCCTTCGCGGAGTCAGCTCCTTGGGGTCGAGGTGAACCGGCGACCTTGGAGGCCGTCCACGGCGCACGCCGAGGACGGGCTCACCTCGACTCCATGGGCAGGACACTGCGGGCGGCGACTCGGTGGACCCAAAGGCGCTGGCAGTAGTGAGGTGACCAGTGCCGACGCTAGCCGGCTTGCCCGGCTCGACCGGAGACTGCTCGACCGACCGCCAAGCCCCGAATTCGCCCGGAGTGGGCTTCTCCTTCTCCGAGCGGAGAGTCGGGGGCCCTTGTCGTTCACCGGGGTGGCAGGGCGCGTAGGTGCTCAATCTGTCGCTCAGCGAGTTCGGTTGTGCGGCGCGTGTGTCGGCTGAGCAGGGCCATCTCTTGTCCGGCGCAGCCGTCGAACATCGCCTGCCAGTCCTCGGCGGGCGAGTCCCAGAAGTCGCCGAGGCGCTGCATGGCGGCGGGCACCCAACTAAATACCTGCGTGACACAGAGAATGTGTCGTACATTGGCTGCATGACACAGGCAATCTACCAACCCACCGTCACTGTCACTGGCGCGACCGGCGCCCAGGGCGGCGCTACCGCCCGGGCCCTGCTCTTCCACGGGTTACGGGTCCGCGCGCTGACCCGTAACCCGTCGTCCGCGGCCGCCGAGCAGTTGCGCCGGCTCGGCGCGGAGGTGACGTACGCCGACTTCGACGACCGCGTCGGCCTGGATGCCGCGCTCGCCGGGGCCGACGCACTGTTCGCGATGTCCACGCCCTTCGGCACCGACACCGACGCCGAGGTGCGGCAGGCAGTCGCGCTGCTCGACGCCGCCGCCGCGAGCGGGACCGTCCGGCACATCGTGTTCACCTCGGCCGCCAACGCGGACCGCGGCACCGGCATCCCCCACTTCGACAGCAAGCACCGCATCGAGCTCCACCTGCGGAGCCTGGGCATCCCCTGGACCGTTATCGCCCCGGGCGTCTTCATGGACAACTACACCGGCGAGTGGACGATGAGCGGCCTACGCGAGGGCCGGTTCGCCCTGCCTCTGCCCGCCGACCTGCCGCTGCCGTTCATCTCGGCCGCCGACATCGGCGCGTTCGCGGCGCTCGCCCTCCGGCACCCCGAGGAGTTCGCCGGGCGCCGCATCGACCTCGCCTCCGATCGTGTGACGTGCTCCGAGATCGCCGAGACCCTCTCCACCGCCTGCGGTCGTCCGATCGAATTCGTGCCGGTCCCCCTCGCCGAGATCGAGGCGTACTCCGCCGATCTCGCCGCCATGTTCCGCTACTTCGCCGGTACCGGTCTCGACGTGGACGTCGAAGGGCTGCGGCGCGACCACCCCGAGGTGGGCTGGCGGAGCTTCGCCGACTGGGCAGCCGCCCAGCACTGGGATCTGGAGGCTCGGTAAAGGCGAAGGGGCCCATCGCCCCGAGACGGCGATGGGCCCCTTCTGATGCCGAGAGATCAGCCCCTGTACTCTCACAGGCCCTTCAACACCTGGTCGAGCAGGGACTGACGGCACCCGTCGGCTCGGCCTCCGGTTTGGCGACCGTCGAAAGGGTGACGCCAGCGGCCAGGGGAGGCACTGGCCGAGTTGCCCCTCGCCGCCCTCACCAAGTTACTGGCGGGTTACTTGCTACCTGGTTTGCTGCTCGTCAGTACCGTCAACTCGGTGAGTTCGCCCCGCCGCGCCCTACCCTGCAGTTCGTCGACGCCTTCGAGCCGGCCGAGGGACAGAACGGCTGTGGTGCATGAGCCAGCCGAAGGTCCGCTCGACGACCCAGCGTCGCGGGCTCACCTTGAATCCCTTCGCGGTCGGATCCCGGTGGACGGCTTCGACGTCGATACCGAGGCGGGCGCCGTGGTCGATGGCTTTGGTGCGCGATCATCTTGCCTGCGTCGATGCCCTGACCCGCGATCGGCACGTTCGCGGAGGTCTTGACGCTCTGGGCGTCGAGCACACAGGCACTCGGCTCGGCGTCCCGGCCTTCGGCCTCGCGCACCAACTGACTTAGGAGACCGTTCAGTTGGTCAAGGATGCCGTCCTTCTGCCAGGCTGCGAAGTACCCGTAGACGGTTTCCCACAGCGCGAAGTCCCGCGGCAGGCAGAGCCAGGGGAACCCGGTCCGGTCGACACGTCTGACTCAGAGGGTCGTATCGGCGCTGAACCCGGATGTCGACCTCGCCGATCTCGGTGAGGATCTAACACAGATTGGATATCTCGTCCCGTCGGTGAGACGTTCCAGGAGTTGGTCGAGGGAGGCCTGGCCGTCGTCCACGGCGGCGCGTTCGTCGTCGGTGAGGGGGGATGTTGGCCAGCATCTTCTGCAGGTTCTCCTTGGCCTCCAGCAGCTGACCCTTGCTGGAGCCCTTGGGAGCGTAGATTCAGACCGCTGCCACACGGAACCGGAGAGTGCCGAGTAGGCTGCTTTCGCGTTCACGCTCGAAGACCGCTCGGTTCGGTTTCGCGTGGCCAAGACCACCCCGGCGAAGGTGTGCCAGTTCGTCACCCGCGCCGGCGGTGAAGTCGCCGTACCGGGTTCCGGGACGGTGACGCCGCTCGGCCCCCGCCCGTGTTCCGTTCCCGGGCCGGTCCTGCGTCCCGCTCGTGGCTCCGAGTGCGCTGGCGCCAGCCGCTTGCAGCCTGCCCTTGCCAGCGTCAGGCTGCCTGGCGTCCTGGTGCTCGATACTCGGCTCATGGACAAGAAGCCGCGGTTGGGGGAGGTCCTCAAGATGCGTCGGTCGCAGTTGCAGCCGGCGGATGCGGACTCCGGGATTTCGGAGAGCGCCGTCGCGTGCCGGGTCTGCGCCGTGACGAGCCGGCACAGCTCGCCGGGGTGGGCCTGTCCTACTACACGCGGCTGGAGCAGGGGCTCTCGCTCAACGCGTCACCGGAGGTGCTGGACGCGCCGGCCCGCGCCCTCGGGCTGGACGAGGTGGAGCGGGCCCATCCGCACGACCTGGCCCGCGCCTCGCGTCGCACCGGCACCCGGCGCAGGCCCGCGCGTGTGGAACTACGAGTTCCGCGCCACCGCGATCAACGGAACGGCCGAATCCGGCACATCCAACTGCGTGGTCGCACCAAAACCTCCAGGCTACTGACCACCACCCCCTGACCGACCCGACCCACCGGCGATCAGAGCCCCGGAACTCCTGCCCCTTGGGTTCCTGGGCTCTGCCGAAGCCGAAGTCGCAGGTGCCGGTTGCCGTGAGGGGCCTGGTCAGTGCTGTGAAACCTGCGCCTGAATGGCCTGACATGTATTCCATTGACGGCATGCAGCCAACGATGAAACGGTGAAACGGCGCCACCAATGGGGCGCTTCGTACACCAACTCCCCGCTGACCACGGGGAGAACAGAGGGGAACGCATGCTTCACAACACTGCCGTCAAGGCAGCGCTGTCTGCTGCTGCCGTCATATCGGCCCTACTGATTCCGGCAGCCGGTTCTGCGTCCGCCGCGCCCGCCGCGCCCGCCGTCTCAGGGAAGACCGGCACCGCGGCGGCCGACAGCTTTGACGCCAAGTGCAGGAGCCACAGCCGCAACTACGTCCTGAAGAAGTACTACCGCCAGGTGCCCGTCGGTCCCCCCACCTTCTACACCCTGCGCTGCGGCACAAGCACGTGGGGCTGGAAGCACATCAAGGCGGGGCACGGCTGGGACAGTACGATGGACCGGAAGATAAGCACTGCCATCGGGTCCGGGGACGGCAATGGCCGCGGTGGTTACTCCACCTACACCAATCAGTGCCCGCGAGTGGAGAAGTTCCGCACCATCATTGGTACCCCGGCCGGGAGGAACGACCTCCTGACGGCCTACAAGGTCGACCAGCCGGCCGTCGCCGGCGCTGCTCGCTGCTGAACACGGTGTTGGGGTGCGGGCCGAGGTGAAAGGGTGGTTGCCCTCTGTGGAGGAACGGACACCAGCCGAGCAGGCCCTGAGCCGCTCGTACGTCACCGCTGACGGACTGCGGTTCGACGTCGTCAGAATGACGGTCGAGCACCATCCGGACCGCAGCGCGACGTTGACGTACTGGCTGACTGTAGGCCGACAAGACCACCCGGATGAACGTTGGGTCGTCACCCTCCCCTGGGACGACAAGTCCTGGACGGATGTGCTCACCTCGCCCGCACCCTCTCCCGACCGACTGCTGCAGCTCGTGCACCTCGTCCACGCCCATCTGGAAGAGTGGTGGGACACGAAGGGACACAACCGGAAGTCAGCAAAGATGGGACGGCGACTTACCTGACCCATCCCGCCCACGCAGCCAACACCTCCCTTCCTCGGGCGAAGTCGCGTGTCTGGCGCTGTGCGGCTTCCAGGCCATCCGGGCGGGCCCGTGCCATGGCCCGCCCGCGGGGCGGTGGCCGGGCTGCGGGGTCAGCCGGGCGGACAAAGTCACGTCGTGGTCAGTTTTCGGTGAGGCGGCCCTCGAGATCGGCGATACGCCGGTCCTGAAAATGAAGGTTGGAGCGGGCGGCCTTGAGTCGTTCGTCAAGGGTGCGGTTGTCGGTGTTGAGTTGGCGGACGCGCTGTTCGTGGGTGGTGTTCTCGGTGGTGATTCGCTGGATGACGTCCTCGGTCCACTCAGCTGGCAAGTCGCGTAACTGACCGACTGCGGCATCACTGTGGTGACCGCGGTTCTGGCCTCGGCGTCGTCGTAGAGGAAGGTGCGTGAGACGTACGCCCGGCGGGCGACGACGGCGACACTGACCTGGGCTGTCTCGCGGCGGAGCCGGGCGATGGCCTGGTGGACGCACGCAAGGGCGGCTTCGGTCTTGCGGCGGCGGGCGGCCAGGGCCGCGGCGGTGCGGGGTTCGGGAACGGTGGTGGTGTTCGTTCAGCCTCCTGTTCGAGGTCGTCGCCGTCGGCTGTGCACGTATCGCTGCATTCGTCCGGCTCGTCGCTGCCCGCGTCGGCGAGGTCGGCGGCGCGGAAGGCAGTGGACCACACGCGGTGGAAGTAGTGCTGGGGTTTGCGCAGGTCGAGGGCGAGGGCGTCGTCGAGGAGGCCGAGTCCGCCCAGCGCCTTCTCCAGGCCGTCGATGACGCGGGCGGTGAGCTCGAAGTACCGGTGGATGTAGTCGGTCTCGCGGGGCGGGGCAGCTCGGTCCACGCCGAGCCCGGCCTGCGTACGGCCGGGGTCGGCACGTTGAGCGCCTTGGCGAGTTGGGGCACGAGACGGAGGCCGGTGGTGTGTCCTGGATGGCCACCGTGCCCTTCCCGGTCCGGCACGGAGAGCCCGCCGGGGCGGCACAGGTGGACATCGGGCAGTCGTACGATCCCCCGCGCTTGAAACCGTCGCTCACGAGCCCAGTTCCATGGGGGTGTTTCACGAGCGACCACTCGTGAAACACCGATGAGTGAAGCCCACGGGTTTCCCACATGTGGCGGGGATCACGTCGAGGGGAAAACCTGCGGCCCGGCTCGGGCGTCTAGCCGGTGTGAGATCAGTCAGGAAGGCACCGCGCGCGCTGGACGAGGAGCGTCTCGTCCAGCTGGTGGCCAGGGGTGACCGCGCGGCGTTCGAGGAGTTGTACCGGCGCACCGCGCCGTGGATGGCGTTGCGGTTGCGCCGTCGCTGCGCCGACGAACAGATCGTCGCCGAGGTCATGCAGGAGACGTATCTGGCGGTGTGGCGCGCGGCGGGCGCGTTCGCGGGGTCATCGACGGGCGGGACGGCCGCCGGATGGCTGTGGACGATCGCGGCACGCCGCCTGGTGGACGCCTTCCGGCGCAGGGCCCACCACGCCGAGCCGCCGGCGGCCGCCGCGCTCCCCGACGCGGCGCCCGCCGCCGAGGAGGAGGCACTCGCGACGACCGTAGGCGGCGACGTCGGCGACGCGCTGCGGCGCCTCGCGCCGGAACTCAGACAGGTATTGCAGGCCATGGTGCTCGACGGGCTGTCCGTCCGGGAGACCGCGGTCCTGCTCGGACTGCCCGAGGGCACGGTCAAGACCCGTGCCCGCCGGGCCCGAATCGCGATGCGGGAGGCGCTGGCATGAGCGTGGAACACGCGTCGATGCGGATCATCGACGGTTACGCACGCGGCGACACGGATTTCGCCGCCGACGAGGTATGGGCCCTGGAGGCCCATCTGGAGGCGTGCGAGGGGTGTCGTGACCGGCTCTCGGCCGCCGTCACTGCCGAGGCGCCCGCCGTGGCGGCGCTGGTCGGCACCGTGTGGTCCGACCTCGAACCCCAGCTGGCAGCCTCCGCCACGATGCCGCGCCAACGACGGTGGTCGGCGCGGCTGTCGAGGTGGATGACGCCCACGATGGTGCCGTGGCTGGCCATGGTCGTGAGCGTGACACTGCTCGCGCTGCTGCTCGACCTGGTCGACACGGGCTCCGGCGAGGTGTCGCTGGTGCTGCTGCTCGCCCCGATCCTGCCCGTCCTCGGCGTCGCGGCGTCGTGGTCGCGCGGCCTGGACCCGGCGTACGAGCTGACGGCCTCGGTGCCCAGGGCCGGGCTCTATCTGGTGCTGCGGCGCACCGCGTCCGTGCTAGCCGTGGTCGTCCCCGCGCTGCTGGTGGCCGGATGGGTGACCGGTGTGACGGCCGCGCAGTGGCTGCTGCCCTGTCTGGCCTTCACCTCGACGACCCTGGCGCTCGGCGGCGTCGTCGGTGTGACCCGGGCCGCTGTCGCGCTGGCGGCCGTGTGGGCCGCCGCGGTCGTGGCGCCGACCCTGGCCACCAGCCGTACGACCTTCGCCCTGCAGACGGGCAGCCTGCCTGTGTGGGGACTGGTCCTCGCGCTCGGTACCGCTGTCGTGATCGCCCGCAGGGGCGCGTACTCCGTATTGGGAGCCCATCGATGACGATCGGAAAGGAACACCACATGACGTCCGCGGTGAGTGCGGCCGACATCGCGCCGACGGCCTACGCCTGGGAGATCCAGGCGACCGGGCTGAAGGTCAGGGTCGGCCGGAAACGGATGGCCGTCGACGGCCTCGACCTGTCGCTGGGCACCGGCGTACACGGCCTCCTCGGCCCCAACGGGGCGGGCAAGACCACTCTCATCCGGACGCTGGCCACCGTACTGCGCCCCACCGAGGGCACTCTGGAGATCCTCGGCGAGTCCACGGGCGGCATGGGCGAGCACCGGGCGCTGCGCCGCCGGATCGGCTACCTGCCGCAGGAGTTCGGCTACTACAAGCGCTTCACGGTGCGCGAGTTCGTCGAGTACATGGCGTGGCTGAAGGAGGTGCCCAAGGCGGACATCCCCGCCGCCGTGCAGCGCGCCGTGGAGAGAGTCGGTCTGGCGGACCGCGCCGACGACAAGATGAAAACCCTCTCGGGCGGCATGGTACGCAGGGTCGGCATCGCCCAGGCCATCGTCAACGACCCGACGATCCTGCTGCTGGACGAGCCGACGGTCGGCCTGGACCCGGCGCAGCGGCTGCGCTTCCGTGAGCTGCTGCAGGAGTTGGGTACGGACACCTGCGTGCTCGTCTCGACCCATCTCGTCGAGGACGTCGCCGCCGCGTGCACCGACGTGGTGGTCTTCGCCGAGGGGCGGCTGGTCTTCCAGGGCCCTCCGGACGAGCTGGCCTCGGTGGGCGGCCCCGAGCACGTGGGTGACAGCCCGCTGGAGCGCGGCTACTCGGCGCTGCTGCTCAACCCCGAGCAGGGAAGGGGCACTTGGTGAACGTCCGCGTCCTGCGTATCGAGCTGAAGCGCTCCGTCGCCCCGTGGGCCGGCGCCGTGATCCTGACGCCGGCGTTGGCGTTCCTGTACCTGATTCCCGGATCGTGGTGGACGGGCACCACGGCGTGGACGGCCCAGTGGACGTCCATGGCCCTGTGGACCCGCTCCCTGCTGTTCTACCTGTGGCCGCTCGCCGTAGGACTCGGGGCGCTGCAGGGCCTGCGCGACCACCGCTCGAAGATGTCCGAACTGCTGACGAGCACGCCGCGGCCCGCCCGGCACCGCGCGGCCACACTGGCGGGCGCGACGGCGATCACGCTGGCCTCGGCCTTTGCGCTCCTCGTCCTCGTGGGCGCGGTCCAGGTGGTCGCCAACACCGAGTACACGCACCTGGGGTGGCTGCCGATCTCGCTGGTAGGGGCCCTCTCTCTCGTCGCGGGGGCCGTGCTGGGCATGGGGGCCGGGCGGGCTCTGCCGTCCGTGCTCACACCGCCCGCGCTGGCCATGGGCGCCTTCGTGTTCACGGCCCTCATGCAGATGTCGTTGGGCCGGACGGAGACCGCCACGGCGACGGGGCTCCCGGGCACGGAGCCGAACCGGATCTCCCTGCTGTCACCGGCGGTGCAGGAGGTGCGCGATGCACTCGTCACGCTCTCCGCCTCCGTGCACGTCGGGCAGACGATCTGGCTGCTCGCCATGGCCGCGACCGGCTTCGCGCTGCTGGTCGCCGCGACCCCGCGCACCCGGCTGCTGTCCCTGACGCCCGTCCTGGCGGGCGCGGTGATCGCTCTGCTCGTCCTTCCCTCCGACCCGCGCCGGATGTATGTCGTCGACAAGGCCGCCGCTGAGCTGGTGTGCGACGGCCCGGTGTGCGTGACGAAGACGCAGCAGGCGCGACTCGCCGACCTCGCGGGTCCGGGTAAGAAGGCGCTGCGCCTGCTGCATGGCGCCCTGGGCAGCCAGGCGCCGGTCTCGGTCCGGGAGAACACCGCCGTGCTGCCGCAAGGCTCCACGCCGCAGTGGTCCCGCAAGACGGTGCTCTTCGACTTCGACGACGACATCATCGCCGCTGCGAAGGGCGAGCAGCTGACCTGGGCCCTGATCGCCAAAGGCATGGTGCCAGGCTGCACCCCCGTCGGCTGGAGCAGCTTCGGGGGAGATCTGTTCGCGCAGACCGTCGCGGCGGGCTGGGTCCTCGGGGACCTCAGGCCGCTTCCTGGCACACCGGCAAGTCTGCGCCGCGAGGTCGACGCCGAGACCCGCCCGGTGTGGAAGGAACTCAAGGCACTGCCGCGGGCCGAGCAGCTCTCGCGGATCAACGCGATGCGCGCCGCCGCGTTCTCCTGCAAGGGCGACCCGTTCGACGCGCTGAAAGGCGGTGCGTCCCGGTGAGATGGCTGACGCTGTACGCGCGCTCACGGCAGGTACCCGCGTCGCTCGCCGCGGTGGTGATCAGCGTGGTGGCGGTGTGGGCACTCGCCCGGAACGGCAGCGGGGGGCCGGGGCCCGGTGATCCGCGGCTGCCCGTGCTCGTCCTCGCTACGGGGGCTATGGCAGCTTCAATCGGGCTCAGCGGGCAGGACCTCGCGCTGGACCGGACGGCCGCGATCCGCTGGGTGCCCCGCAGAGCGGCACATGTGCTGCTCTGCGGGGTGGTCGTCGGCGCGGTGCTGCTGGCCGTGCAGGCGATGGGCGAGTCCATGGCCACCACCGCGTTCGTCGTCCGGGACAGTGCGGGCCTGATGGGACTGGTCGCCCTGGGCGCGGCGCTCTCGGGCGCCCTGTACGCCTGGACGCCGCCGTTCGCCTGGCTCTCGTTCTCCTTCTTTGCCCCGCCCCCGACGAGTGCGCCGATGCAGGTGGCGAACTGGATGTTGCTGCCGCCCGGCACGGCAGCGGGCACCTGGACGGCCGTGGTCCTCGCGGTTACCGGCACCGCGGCCTACGCCGTCGCGGGACCGAGACGGTGACGCCCGCGGCGCGGTCGCGTGCGGCATGCGCACGCATCGGATCGAGCACCCACCACGCTGCCTTGTTCATCTGGGGACCAGGAGTACTTCAGTGTGTCTCCGTGTCCGATCGGTCGGCGGTGTCTGCCCAAGTGCCGGGGGGCGGGGCGCCGTGAGCCCCAGGCCGAGGCGCTTGTCCATGTCCATGTCCAGGCGGATGGTGCCGTACGGGTTGACATTGGACCAGAACAGCGCGGTCAGACCACGCCGGTCCTCGTCGCTGAGCTTCTTCGCCCACTTCAGCTCGGCCAGGACCTGCTGGAGCAGCGGTGCGCGGACGTGTTCTCTGGACTTCGCTTCGCCCCGGTTCAGGCCCTTGGCCGCTCGGCCGCGGTGACCGTGCGACCGGCGACTTCGCGGAAGGCCGACAGGCCGGCATGCCGAGCCGATGCCGCCGCCTCCGGCACCCGGCTACGACCCGGAAGCCATGGACGTGCTCTTCGGGCGGTCTTCATGACCATCACCACAAGGCACTCGACGCGCCGACAACTGCAGACCGCGCATGCACCAGCCGAACAGGCCCGGGCACGGAACAACGTACTGCGGGAACGGTTCCCGCCCCGCGCCGCGGAGGCGCGGTGGCCGGTGGCCGGTGGCAGCGCAGTCGGCGGATGAGGTGCTGCGGCGGCTTACGCCGCCATCGTTCTTGCCAGCGGCCAGCGCCACCCGGGCCGGGCGACGGCGCGGAGTCGCAAAACTTCGGCGCCGGCTGTCCAGCCTCCCAGGGGAGACCTGGCAGCAGCATTGGAAGACCAGCCGCGTCGAGGAGATCCCCGGCGCGGACTGGACAGATCTCCCGCTGCGCTTCTTGCGCCAGGGTGGGCCGTCGCCGTCGTATGAGCGCGTGGACTTGACCTCCGGGCTGCTGATGCTGGTCTGCGGCGATGTCATCCGTCCCGACCTGGCCTGGATGCCCACCCGCTCCCACAAGCACCTGGCCCCGGTCATGACCGAGGTCCGCGACGCCGATCAGACGCAGCTCAGATGCAGCTGCCACCGCTTGATCCCGTGGCCGCACGAGGTCGTACGGACCTGCTCGGCCAGACCCGCAACCGGCGGCACCCAGAGCCGGCCAGTGAGGCCGACGAACACGCGCAGTGCCGCCATCTGCCAGGGAATCAGTTTCACCAGCTGCCGTTCCGGGTCCGCCTCACCGGACGTGGACTCGGGCCGGGGACGGGACTCGGCGTAGGCAAGGGTGTCGTGGCCATACGGCGTCAGACGGGCCGCCCACCGCACGGGCCAACCCTCCAGCGCCGACAGCTCCGCGCGGTCCTCCCGGCAGGCAAGCTCCACCAGGCCCTGGCTCTCCAGGGCGTTCACCTGCTGCTGGTGCGCCGGGAGGAGCTCCGTGCCCAGCGTCCAGCCGTGCCCGGCCGCTCCTGCCCGCGCTCGCGCAGCGCCTCCAGCACCGACAGCGCACTCTCGGTAACGGACGGATTCACGGCCTGGCGCGAGTGAGGGGCCGGAGGAAGTGGCAGCCGCGACTGCCGATACCCCTCGCGGCAGGCAGGCGATGATGGTCTCCAGGCCGGGATAATTGGCGTAGGGTGGAGGAACCGACGCGGGGTGGAGCAGCTCGGTAGCTCGCTGGGCTCATAACCCAGAGGTCGCAGGTTCAAATCCTGTCCCCGCTACTGAAACCTGAGGGGCCGGCACATGGTGCTGGCCCCTCAGGCGTGTCCCACCCCGGGGAGAGCCGACGACGCTGCCGTCAATTCTCGTGAGCATCTGCCAGCGCGCTGATCGCCAACTGCTGATGAAACCCATCGGCAACACTGCCGCTGAACGTGAACGAAACCACCCCTGATCGCCCCGCGTGCTTACGGCAGTCGCGCGCACGCGCCCCCACCCGGGTGCCCGACTCCCGAACGGCGTCCCGCGCGGCGTCGCGCCCGATACGATCACTGGTAGGTGTTGCGTCAGGTGATCGGGCTCGGGAGTCGCGGTGGCTGAGCTGATCCAGCAGCAGAAGCTTGATGTGGAGTTCGACTTCTACGGTTTCGCTCTGCAGGACCTCGACGACGCACAGGTCCCCCAGCGTATCCGGAAGGCCGCGAGGCCGGCGGTGCGTTCCTGACCGCCCATGAGGGCCGGCTGGACGTCAAGAGCGCCGGCCACACACACCGCCGCCATGACCACACAGAAGTACGGGACGGGCAGCCACCCGCCGCCGATGACCACGGCGACTGGGAGGAAAAGTCGGAAGCCCAGCTCCACTCCCCCTCAGGTGAACTGGCGCTGTGGAGTGTCGCAGCCGGGCCCATGGACGCCCATGTACACCTGTCCGATACGGACGACATGTGGCAGGCACTGGTGTACTGCGAGGGCCGCCGCGAGGTGGCACGCCTGACATGGGAGGCCGTGCCGGAGGGCGTCGAGCGGTACCTGGTCCAGATCTGGCCCGCCGCCTCGAGCACACTGACAGCGACGGCCATCACACCCTCCCCTGGTCTTCACCTACCTGATGAGTCCCGCGAAGGCCGTTCCATGTCCCCCACCTCACCGGTGTACTCGGGGACGGCGCGAGATCCACTCCTGGCGCACGGCGATGCGGTCGGAGGGGGGACGCGACCGCCGACAGGTTCCTGCGGATCGTCTCGAACCAGGCGCCAGGCAGGTCGAGTTCGTCGCGCGGGACGGGGTCCGGCGACAGCGGCGGCTCGTCGACGAACGCGGACAACTCAGCGCGGTAGGCGCATCCATCGCTGGTCCGGTCGAACAGGGCGTGGAGCGCCGGTTTGCGGACGCCAGGGAACGCGGCGGCGGCCCGCTCGAAGCCTTCCCAGAGTTCCCCGCCCGGCCGCCCGGCCGCCCGGCGGAGACGGATGCCAGGCGCAGCCGGCACGCACCATGAACGGGGTGCGCGGCGCGGTGGCCGAGGGTACGGCCGCACCAATCCCAGGCCCGCGGGTCATGAACCGTGGCGCCGAGTTTGTCGGCGGCGTGCGTGTGCGCAGCGGTCATGCGTCACGAGTCGGTGTCGTCAAAGGGTGGCGAGTACATCAGGAGCCGTCCGGAGACGTCTCTGGAGAGATATCCCGGGAAGGTCGTGTGATGCGAGGGGCGCGGCTCCGTACGTGAAGGTCTTGTCGACCCCTCCCCGATCAACTCACCCCGGGGGCTAGGTTGTTTGCCCTTGAACAACGCGGCTCTCCGGGGAGAGGCTTTATGTTCGGTGATGCTTTGGGTCAGGACGCCGCCGTGCTGAGGTGGCGGGTCGACATCACCAAGGCGCACCCGGCGCGCGTCTACGACCTGTTTCTCGGAGGCACGGACAACTACCCGGTCGACCGGGCCGCGGCCACCGCGGCGCTCGCCGCCAACCCACGGGGTTACCTCGACATCCGCCACAACCGGGACTTCCTACGCCGGGCGGTGACCAAACTGACGGCGCAGGACGGCATCCGGCAGTTCCTGGACATCGGCACGGGGCTGCCGACGCAGGAGAACGTCCATCAGATCGCCCAGCGGATCAACCCGGACTCACGGGTCGTGTACGTCGACAACGACCCGGTGGTGCTGGCCCAGGTGTACACCCTGCTCACCAACGGCCCCGAGGGCCGTACGGACTACATCGACGCGGACCTCAAGCAGCCTGCCCGGATCCTCGAACAGGCTGCCAGGACCCTCGACCTCGACCAGCCGGTCGCACTCGTGCTCGCGGCCGTCCTGCACTTCGTCGAGGACGAGGAGGCCTACCGGGCCGTACGTGAACTGGTGGACGCGTTGCCGTCGGGCAGCCGGCTCGTCCTCAGCCATCTCACCGAGGACGTCAACCCCGAGGCCATCCGCGCGGTGCGACGGACGTACACCGAGCGCGGTTTCACCTTCGTGCTGCGCTCGAAGCGGGACGTCGAGCGGTTCTTCACGGAGACCGGGCTCGAACTGGAGGAGCCGGGTGTCGTCCCGGTCCACCGCTGGCGCCCCGACGGCGCGGCCCCCTCCCCCGAACAGGCCGACCCCGCCCACCTCGCCACCCTCGACGCCATCGACATGATTCCCTTCCATGACATCAACGACGTCGCGGAAGCCGACATCAACATCTACGCGGCGACAGGCCGCAAGGCCTGATCACGGTTCGATCAGGCCTTGACCAGGGATCGGCCAGAGGCGCTCGGGCGTCCTGTGCCCAGCAGGGCCATGCCCCGGTGCAGGGTGCGGGCCGTGAGGTCGCGCAGGAACGGGCGGTTCTCAACCTGGGCCGGGGTGGCTTCCTTCAGGACCGGGCACTCCGAGTAGAAGGTCGTGTGCAGGGACGCCGGCTGGTACAGGTCGAACTCGTAGTCGCGATTCGCCGACGCGACAGGTCGGCGTACTTGACCGCGCCGATGCCCACCTGCGTGCCTCGCTCGGAGATCTCTTCCTCCGACAGCTGTCCCTGGGCGCCCTTCTCCCGCACGACGGCGGTGGCCCGCTCGATCGCCTCGTCCAGGAGATCCACCAGCCGGGCCGTCTCACCCTAGCCGGACCGTCTCACCCTCACGCGTAGACGTGGGTGTTCGCCTTGGGGTTGAAGACACGGTCCCTGATCGCCATGAGGTCGGTCGCCGCGTAGCCGTAGCCGCCGTCTGACTTCTTCACGATCAGCGGGACCGCGCCTCGGCACCGTCGGCGAGCAGGCAGACCTGTTCCGGCATGCACACGCCGGGGACACATTCTGGTACGGGCCGTACTCGCCCATGCGCGCAGAACCATCGACCAACTGCCCTTACCCGTCAGCCTCACACGGGCTCGAGTGACACAGCTTCTTCACATGTGATCAAATCCAGGTGTTCCAGCAGGTCAGACCTCTGCTGGGCATCCTTCTACTTGCACCGCAGAAAGGGACTCCATGAGAGTCCGGGCATCCCGCCACGCGCACCCGGCCATGATCGCCGCTGCCCTTGCCGGGAGTGTCGTGGTTCCGCTGGCCGGCGCACAGCCGGCTGCGGCCGCCGACTGTCTCACCTCCGTACCGACCTACGTGTGGGAGCCGAACACCACCGGCAACATGGCGGCGCCGCGCGTGCTGCACAAGTACATGGACTGGGGACCCCAGATCGTTACCACGGACACGTTGATCGACACCCTCTACACGGCGAACCTGCCGACCACCAGCGATCCCGACACCACCGGTCAGATCGCCAAATACTCCACCGGGCCGTGGGCTCAGCTCGATCCAGAGGTCCGCGCCGGAATCGTCGGCACGATCACGGCGGACGCCGGACCCCGCCTCGCGGACCCGGACCCCTCTGTGCGGCCCTACTTCACCACCCCGCCGGACGAGACCGGAGAGGTGGAGGCCGTCGACCCGGCCGAGGAGCCCGCCCAGACCCCGTCGAACACGGTCACCGGGAAGTTCACCCTCGGCAACGGGCAGCCCGCCGCGGGCCTTCGGGTCACCCTGACCGCGAACGACCTCGGCGACGGCGCCACCGGCCAGACGCAGGTGCCGTTCCCAGGCATGGCGACGACCGCGTCGATCAGCAGCGGCAAGGCCGATGTCTTCTACTCCAAGTAAGCGCGCCCGGCTGATCGCCGGAATCGCGCTGCTGATCGTGGCGGCGGCCCTGGCAGCCTGGCTGGTCCCGCAGCGACCAGACGACACAGGTGCATGGAAGGGTCACGCGCTGGGTGCAGGACTGCTCGAGCAGGCCAACCTGGAGTACGACCAGCTGCGAATCGGCAAGGAGTACTGGCTGAACCTGCCCCAAGCGACCAACACCAGCGGTGTACCGGTGACCATAACCAAGGCCCAGTTCGTCAACCTGCCGAAGGGGCTGGAGCTGATCGGCTACAAAGTGGTGAGCGTCTACGACACCGGCGGATACGGAATCGGTGTGCGCCTGGTGAAGTCACCGAACGATGACATCACCGGCCTGCCGGAGCGATCGAGCACTTTCACCGTGAAAGCCCACAAACCGGCCAACAGTTTTCACATGGCCCGGTTCAGGGTGACCGGTCCGGTGACGGGCGACACGTCGCAATGCCGGTTCTGGTACCAGCAAGGTTCGGTGAAGTACCGGCAGGACCTGCGGTGCGTCAACCAGCTCCGCCTCGCCAAGAAATAGAGCAACCAAGCGCGCCCCCCAGAACAGGTGGTTCTGGGGGGCGTCTTGACGTCGCGAACCGGGGCGATGGACTCCGGGCGCCGACCGAGTTGTTGCTGCCCCCGACCGCTCAGTTCACGGTGAGGTCGGCGGAGTCGTTGCGGCTGTCCGGATCGAAAGCGGGCCGGTGGGAGTCGGCCGGATCCGGGCCCCAGACCAGCTGGACGCCGCCCTTGGCGTGCGTGACCACGTCGTCGACCCGGACGGTCAGGGAGAAGTCGGTGACCTGTCCCTTGGGCACGATGATGCCCGGCAGGCTGCAGACGTACGGTCCCTTTGCCTCGGCTGCCGGATTGTTCTCCTGCCACGGGGCGCAGTTGGCCGAATGGCCGACGGCGGTGGTGCCGGGCGGGAGCGTCACCCAGGCGGTGGGCACTCCCTCACCGCCGCTGCGGTCGTACAGGGTCGCCGGACCGTTGGCGCTGAGGTGGAAGGCGAGGGTCGCGGTCTTGCCCGCCCCGGCCTCAGCACTCGCGCCGGACACTGCGAAGTCGGCCGTGTTGCGGGCCCTCAGGGTGGCGATCCAGTAGTCGGTGACGCTGCCCGTCTGCGGCAGGGAGACGGAGCCCGCCGGGGCCGAGGACCGCCGGCCCGCCTTGATCACCTTCAGCTTGAGCGCGGCCCCCTTGCCCCACGTCCACTTGATGCCCTGGCCGTCCGGCCAGCCTGGCTGCCCGAGGGGCGCGGTGAGCGCGTCGAGGTAGGTGTTGAGGGCGGTGGAGCCCACGTGCAGACGGACCGGGGCGGCAAGGGCGGCCGTCTCGCCGATGTTGATGGCGCCCTTGGGGTAGCACTCCGCGAAATGGATCGCGCCGTTGAACCCGTACTTGCAGTTGGAGTAGTGGTCGGCGAAGTCCAGGCCGGGTGAGGCGGCCAGAACGGTCTGCACGCCGCGGGCCGGACGGTTGCCCACGTTGGTGAACCGGACCGGTTCGGCGACGTTACTGCCGACCTTCAGGTTGGTGTGGTCGGCGAGGCGGTCCAGGCCGAAGGACGGCCCTCCCACGGTGACCGATCCCGTGCCGCCCACGATCTGCGCATGCGCGGACCGGCCGGTGATCTTGTACGTTCCCGTGGCACCCAGTCGGCTGCCCCTGAGCGCGGTCAGGGTCAACCGGGTCATCGACCCGAGGCCGATCTTCGGGTTGGAGCCCGACTCGAACGACTCCGAGCACGTGGCGACCAGGCCACGGACGGTGCAGTTGCTCGAGAACGCCACCTTGGCGATCTTCGCCAGACCCCGGGCGTCCACGGTCAGCGTGGCATCGTCAACCGTCAGGTTCTTGGCCTTGGTGTGGAAGTCGAAGTACACGCCTGCCGTGGCAGGAGCAGCCGGCAAGGCCGCCGGCGTCGGCGCGTCAAGAGTGATCACCGGCCGGCCGGAAGCAGCAACAGCACCGGCAGGGCCGGCGCCCAGCAGCGACGCGGCCAGACCCGCAGCCGAAACGAACACCGCGGCTAAACCGGTGAGGGAATTACGTCTCATCAACGTCCTTGCGTTTGAAGGGGCTTTACGTAGATTCACTGAACGACCGGGTGGGACTCCAGCCCCCCGGCCGCACCACGCCGACCGCCGGTCGGCGGCATCGTCCGGTCTCCTTCGCGGCTGTTGCTTGAGCACCGCATCGGCAAACCGGTCGCGCGGCCACACCCCCGGTGGTGACGAACAGCGCGACCTTAGATCACCGGTACGACAAACGCCCACGCCTTTTCCTTTGAGGGACCGTCCCTCCCAAGGCAGGGGATCGGGCCTGCAAGGGATCGGGCCTGCAGGGGATCGGGCCTGCAGGGGATCGGATCTCATGGTCGGCGAACGAGTCCGTCTGGGGAACGGCCCAGTCCTCCTGCAGCATCCTCGACAGCAACTCCGCCTGCTCCTAGAGGAGTTGGTCGGCGATTCATGTCGCGCGACCGCTATATCCCTGCAGCCCCGCCCGGGGGCTCTGGGGCGTCGGCCTTGCTCCCGACAGAACATCGGCGTTTCGGCCAACCAGCCCTTCCGAAGTGCTCTTGCGGGACAAGGGTCCTTGTATTTCGCACCTTCCCGCAGCCGCACAGCGCCGGACTTCGCAGACCGACCGAAAAACACGTGTTCGAAAGCCAGGTGGCGTCGTTGAACTCGATGACACCGCCACGACCGTCAGAGGGGAGCGACGTTGACAACGGCCGGACCACACCGTGACACGCCGCAGGATGCGAAAGCCACGGCAGTTGAGGACGGGATCTCAAATGCGGAACGCGAGCTCTACGGGGGCCGGCTCCGCTACGACCAGTCCTACGTGCGCCACGAGGGCCCGCTGACCAGGCTCTCGTTCGGGCACATGGCCGCCGCGCTGCCGCGCATGGTCGGCATGGTGCTGCGTACCGGCTGGGAGACGGACCGGCGGGCGCTGGCCGGGGTCGTGGTGGCGCAGCTCGGGCAGGGGGTGACGGCCGCGTGGGGGCTGGTCGCGGTGAACTCGGTGCTCACACGGCTGTTCGCGGACGGTCCGACCGCGGACAAGCTCCGCGACGCCCTGTCGTCACTGGTGGTGCTGGCTGTCACCGCGGTGGGGGCGGCGCTGTTGTCGGCGTGGTCGACGGCGATGTCGGGCCGGCTGGAGCCGCAGGTGGAGCGGGTGGTCTCCGCGCGGTACTACGCGGCCGTCACCCGGGTCGAGGTGGCGGCGACCGAGCGGCCGGAGATCCAACGCGTCCTGGAGGCAGGCAAGTTCGGCACCGACTCCGCCCGCAGCATGCTGCGGCTGTCGGTCGGCGTGGGCAACGTGCTCATCGGGATGGTGGCGGCCGCCGCCGTCCTGGCGTCCCTGCACTGGACGCTTCTGCCGATGCTGCTGGCGATCGCGTTGCCCAAGGGGTGGGGCGCGGTCCGCTCCGCGCGCCGCGACTACGTCTCGCGGCTGAACTGGGTCGATCACCGGCGGGCCATCGCGTCACTGCTGGCCTACCTGACCCGCCCGCACGCGGCGGGCGAGATCCGCGTGCACGCGGCCGGGACCAAGCTGCTGGACAGCTACGAGGAGATGTCCCGGCAGACCGAGGCCGAGCTGCGGAGGCTGGCCCGCGCGCAGGCATCCACGGACCTGGTCGCCGGGACCTTCGCCGGCCTGGCGTCGCTCGCCTGCTACGGGGTGCTGTGGTGGCTGCTGGCGAACGGCAATCTGCCGCTGGCCGTCGGCGGGACCGCCGTCATCGCCATCCGCACCTCGACCGCGCGCCTGACCTCTCTCATCCAGCAGGTCAACCGCCTCTACGAGGAACTGCTGTTCCTCACCGACACCGAGACCGCCATCGAACTGGCCACCAAGCACGCCATCCCGTCCGCCGGCACCCCGCTGCCCTCCTGCGTTGACCAAGTACACGTGGAGGACGTGTCGTTCACCTACCCCGGCGCCGACTCCCCAGCACTGAAGGGAGTGAGCCTGTCGGTACGCCGGGGCAAGGTGACCGCGCTGGTGGGCGCAAACGGCTCCGGCAAGACGACCCTGACCAAGCTGCTCGCCGGGCTGCTGCTGCCCACCGAGGGAAACGTGTGGTGGAAGGACGACAAGGGCGGACAGGTCGAACTCCGAGAGGCCGACCGGGCCCAGGTCTTCGCCGAAGTGGGGCTGCTCGCCCAGGACTTCCCGCGCTGGGAGATGACCGCCGCCGCGAACGTGGCCATCGGCGCCGGTAACCGCCTCCGGGACATGGGCCGCGTCAAGGACGCCGCCCGGGCAGCGAACGTGCTCACGCTCGTCGAAGGACTGCCGCACGGCTGGGACTCGATCGTGTTCAAGGGCTACGAGCGCGGCGTCCAGCTCTCGGGCGGGCAGTGGCAGAAGCTCGGCACCGCCCGCAGCCTGTACCGGGGCGCACCGTTCCTCCTCGTCGACGAGCCGACCTCCGCGCTCGACCCGCACGCGGAGATCACCGCGTTCGAAGGGCTGTGGGCCCTCGCCGAAGAAGGGGACGCGGTCGTGCTCGTCACCCACCGGCTCGCAGCGACCGCACACGCGGACCGTATCTACGTCCTCGATCAAGGGCGTGTGGCCGAAGAAGGCACACACGATGAGCTGATGGCTCTCCAGGACGGGCTCTATCAAGGCATGTTCACCGCCCAGGCCGCCCAGTTCGGGCTCACCATTCCCCCGGAATCACCGGTGCCCGTACCCCGGCGCGCGTCTCCGCCCGTCCAGGAGGACGCCTCGTGACACGACGACCGTGCCCGGCGCCCGCCCGACCGCCCGACTCCTTGGCCGACGGCCGAAGCCGAGCGTCGGGATCCGCGTCTTGTCCGCGACAGCAAGCCCCCGTCGACCGTGAGGTGATGACGTGCCGCCCACCCGTTCCCACATCCGCCAAGCCGTCGACGCGTACCTGGACCGCCATCCGCAGGAGCGGGATGCCCTGGACGGGCTGCTGGCCGCCCTCGACGGCCCCGCCGACCCATGCAGCCGCGCCACGCTCCCGGGTCACATCACCTGCAGCGCAGCCATCATCGACCGCGACCGACGAGTGCTGCACATCGGGCACAGAGCGACCGGGCTGCTGCTCACCCCAGGCGGCCACATCGAGGCTGACGACCACACCCTCCTGGCCGCGGCCCTGCGGGAAGTGCGCGAGGAGACAGGGATCCGGTCCGGGGACCTTTGCCTGACCCCGCTCCTGGACGCTCCGATCGACGTCGACGTCCACGACATCGACGCCAGGCACCATCGCGGCGAGCCCGAGCACCGGCACTTCGACCTCCGGTTCGTCTTCTACCTTGCCCACAAAACCCCTGAGCTCGTCCTGCAGGACGAAGAGGTCTCGGGTGCGCAGTGGCGCCCTTTCGACGAGGTCAGCTCTCCGACACTGCGCGCCAAGCTGCTGGAAGCCGGCCTGGACGGTCGGATCGAGCCGGTGAACGCCTCAGCATTGATCTTCGACGATGCCGGCCGCTACCTCCTCCACCTTCGCGACAACTACCCGGACATCTGGGAGCCGGGTGCCTTCGCGTTGCTCGGTGGCGGCCGAGAGCCAGGAGACCGGTCGCTGGAAGCCACGCTCCGTCGCGAACTGGCCGAGGAAGTGCCCGGTCTGCACCTGTCCGACCTCAAGCCCTTCGCTGTGGAAGAGGCCACCGGTATCGACGGCATACGCGTACCGATCCAGATTTTCGCCGGTCGATGGAACGGTGACCCCGACGCCCTGACCTTGAATGAGGGCATCCTGCTGCGCTGGTTCCCACGGGAGATGCTGCACCGGCTGCCGCTGAGTCCATCGACGGCCGACCTCCTGCACCGGCACGCCGACCAGCGCACCCCGGCGAACGGCCCGTCGAGCAGTGCGCGCCCGGTGCGGGAGGAGGCACCGGGCGGGACGGAGCTTCATGTCGTCGGCGTCCACCTCTACGTTGAAGACGGCCGCGGCCGTCTCCTGCTCGGTCTGCGCCACCCCGACTCCGCGTACGCGGGGAACCTCTGGCACTTCCTGGCCGGGCACTGCGAGAGGGAGTCCGCCGTCAGCTGTCTGGTGAGGGAAGCCGAGGAAGAAGCCGGCCTGATCATCGACCCCGCCGACGTCGAGTTCGTGCACGCGGTCCACCTCGTCGACTCACCAGGCGCCCGGCCGCGCATCCAGCTGGTCTTCCGGGCCCGAGCATGGTCCGGCGCCCCGAGGGTCCTGGAGCCCGACCGATGCGTGGAGTGGCGGTGGTGGCAGCCCAAGGACCTTCCGGCGGAGCTGGTTGCGTATACCCGCACAGCCATCGAGGGCATCCTCGCGGGCCGCCTGTACTCGGAAATGGGCTGGCAGTGACCGCAGAGTTCACCACCGCGACCGCTTCCGCCAGCCGTCCTCTCCCCCGGAAGGCGAGAGCCATCTCTCCTGACCTGCTCGCCGTCACGACCGCCGCACGCGCCGTCATGGTCGACCGCCTCGACGCCGACTGAGTGCTGACCGACCCGCTGCTGCGCGACGCCCTGCTCCGAGTCCGCCGAGAACTGTTGCTCCCCCACGCGGTGAGCAAGCCCGGCATCGAACCGATCGAGTGGCGGCTCCTGGACGGCGCGCATCCCGACGACCAGGACGAGTGGCTCGACCTCGTGCACGGGGCGGACTCCGTGCTGCTGCAGCGCGACGGGGAACCGCTCGACTCCCTGGAGCGCGGACGGCTCTCCGGCGGGCACATGACGTCGATGTCGACGTACACCCCGCTCACCGCCGAGGCGCTGCAGGCCCTGCGGCCGACCCCCGGCGTGCGGTACCTGGACCTGGGCACGGGCCCGGCGGTGTCGCTGGCGTACGCCGCTGCGATCACCGGCCCCGGAGACGCGACCGGCGTCGAACGGGATGGGCACATGGCCGCGTTCGCGCGGCGGAACCTCGAGCGGCTCGGCGTCGGTGCGACGGTGGTGGCCGGTGACGCACTGGAGGGGCACGCGGCCGGGGCACCGTACGACCTGGTGCACTCCGGGATCGGCGTGCCCTGCCTGCCGGCGGCGTGGGTGGAGCAGCTCGCGCCCGGCGGGCGGCTGCTGACGACGGTGACGACCCGTACTCCGAGCTGGGTCGGCCAGGTACTCGTGACCCGCACCCCGGCCGGCCGGGTCGAAGCAGTCCTCACGGGCGGTCCGCGCGGGCACCGGCCGCTGCACGGCTACGCCTGGCTCACCGCTGTGGACCACCGCTCGCGGATCGCCGCCAGTCCTGGGCGCCCACGGCCGACGCGGCTGACGCCGCCGCCGGACGACGCGTACGGGTTCTGGCTCGCCGCCGCATACCTCGCCCCGGGCCTGGTGCGCGACTTCCAGGCCGAGACGATGACGATCGTCGCCCCCGAGGAGGACTCCTGGGCTGTCGCCGATCCCGACGGCACCACGGTGCGGGTCCACGGCCCGAGGGATGTGTGGGCCGACCTTGAGGACATCCACACCCGCTGGGTCCGGGCCGGCCGACCCGGTGCGTTCCGTGTCGACGTACCGGAGGACGGTGGGACACAGCACGTCGCCTCCGGCACCGGTCCCGACGCCCTGGAGTGGGTTCTGCCCGCGTCTTCAGCCCCACCCCGGCAACCCGCCTGACGCCCAACCCCCTGATGTGAAAGGAACGCTGTGAGCCTGTTCGAGTCCGCGGCCGTCGACTACGCCCGCCACCGCCCCGGCATTCCCGATGAAGTGGTCCGGCTGTTGGCCGGAGTCCTGGAGGGAATCGACCGACCGGTGCTGCTCGACCTGGGTGCGGGCACCGGCCAGGTTCCGGCCGCCCTGGTCGCCGCGATGCCGGGGATCGTCCGGGTGGACCTCGTGGACGCGGACGAAGGCATGCTCCGCGAGGCCGCCGCCCGGCTTCCGTCTCTGCCCAGCGCGGGCACGATCGCCTTCCACACCATGTCGGCCGAGGAGTTCACCACCCCGCACGCCGGCAGTCGCGCCCATCTGATCACCTGCGCGTGCCTTCCACTGGATGTCCAGGCCCGCAGTTCTGGCGAAAGCTTCGCCCGCCCGGCCCTGTTCAGAGGCCGGCACGCACGGTTCGAGCAGGAGGCCCACTCGCTGCTGGAGGAGCATGCCCGCGGCGAAGGGCTCGTCAAGGACGCCGTGTTCACCGTGCTGCTCGCGCGCCGCCCTGGTGGTGACCTGTGAGCGGCGGGCGGCACACCGAGCCGCTGGACGTGCACCTGATCGCGCTCCGCGACAGTGAGACCGGACCCGAGGTGCTGCTGTCCCGGCGGGCCGGCGATGTGTACGCGGCAGGCCTCTGGCACCTTCCGTCCGGGCACCTCGACGGGCCCGGGGAGGACGTCGTCACCGCGCTCGTGCGGGAGACCCGGGAAGAGACCGGCGTCCTCGTCGCCCCCGCTGCTGTCCGCGCGGCCGTCACCGTGCACCACCGCTCCCCGGGCGGCGGCGCACGCGTCGGGTTCTTCTTCGAGGTGCGGTGCTGGAGCGGCACGCCGCGCGTCATGGAGCCGGACGTGTGCGACGCCATGGGCTGGTTCCCGCTTGATGCACTGCCGGAGCCGATGGTCGCCTACTGCCGGGCCGGGCTGGACGCATACCGGGTCGGCGCCCGGATCGCCCTGCACTTCCAGGAGCCTGGCGATCCGATCGCCTACACGTCGGCCGTCGACCGGCTGCGCCTCGTTTCCGAGGCCGGTTCCGACAGCGTGGTGCCCGAGGACGCGGTACGGGACTTCGCCGAGCGGGCGGTCGGCCGGATCACCGGCTGGACGGATGCCTCCTGGGTGCGGAAGGGAAGCCAGGTGTGGCGGGCGGATGGCGCCGAGGACGGGGTGTGGTTCGTCAAGGTCCACCAGAACGACCGATTCCACCAGCGCGAGGTGGGCGCATTCCGTACCTGGGTCCCGAATCTGGGCCCGGCCGCGCCCCGCCTGGTGGCCGCCGATGAGTCCCTGCGGGCCGTCGTCATCACCGCGGTGCCGGGCCGCGCCCTGCACGGTGCCGTCTACCCGCCCGCAGAGGAGTAGCGGATCTTCCACCGCATCGGACAGCTTGCGGCCGCCATTCACCGCAGCGCCCCGGCCCGGCCGACCACGCACGACGCCTTGCCGCTCGGGAAACTGGAACGGCACCTCGATGGTGCGCGCGCCTACTTCGCGCCCGGGGACGAGGCGTTCATCCGCGCGATCGCCGAGAGAGCTTCGGGTCTGCCCGCCCTGGCGGTGGGGGCCACGCACGGTGACTTCCAACGGCGGAACCTTCGCTGGGAGGAGACCGCCGGCACCTTGTGTGTGATCGATTTCGAGCGCAGTGAAGACGGCCCGGCTGTACGGGACTTCGTGCGCCTGTCCGACGCCTGGCACGGGCGGCCGGACCTGTATGAGGCCGTGGCGGACGGCTACGGCCGCCCCCTCACCCCGGCCGAAGAGGAGCACCTGGCCGTCCTCTCGGTACTGGACGCCGTCTCCGGCATTCAGTACGGCATGGCCCATGGCGATCTGGAGCTCGCTGAGCGAGGCCGCCGCACCCTGGCCCGGCTGCGCTCCACGAGCCCTCCGTGAACACCACACCGCCCACCGCATCACAGCAGTCGAGGAGTAGCACCGTGGGGTACATCGTCCGCGATCAATGGCAGCAGCACTATGCCGACGGGAAAGGGTTTCGGCAGCTCGGTGAGCGTGAGCGGGCACTGCTTGCCGAGCACACCCCCGTGCCCGACGGCGGTGGACGGGCGCTCGAGGTGGGCTGCGGCGCCGGGGGCCTGGCCGTATACCTTGCGTCCCTCGGCTACGCGGTGGATGCCGTCGACTTCACCGACAGCGCCCTCGCGCGGGCTCGGGACGAACACGCGGATTCCGTGGAAGTGCGCTGGATCTGCCTGGACATCGAGCGCGACGACTCGGCAGAGCTGGACGAGGACGGCTACGACCTGATCACCATGCGGCTGATGTATCCGTTCCTGCGGGACCGCAGCCGCGTCCTGCACGCGCTCGGTGAGCGGCTGCGGCCCGGCGGCGCACTCGTGGTCATCACGCCCACCACCGAGCACACCCCTGAGGAGCGGCGGCACATCGCTCTCGACGAAAACGAGATCCGCCTGCTCACCGCGGGCTGGAAACAGGTGGAACGGCTGGACGCGGACAACCTCGCTGTCCTGGTCCTGCGCGGCCCCTGCCACGCCCGCACCACAGCGGTGGAGAAACGCCCGACCACCGGCCACGCCTGACCGGAGCCGTCGCCGTCGTCACCGACGAGGCCGGGAAGGTCCTGCTCGGCCGGTCCACCCGGGGCACGTGGGAGCTGCCCGGCGGCAAGACCAACGGCCAAGAGTCCTTCGAGCAGGCGGCGGTGCGGGAACTCGCGGAGGAGACCGGCCTGAGCGCCTCGGCCTCGGACACGTACGCGGTGACGATGCTGGTCGACGACAGCCACGGCGTGCCCCGGCTCACCGCCGTCATCCGGATCACCACCTGGTCCGGCACTCTCACCAACCCCGAGAAGCGCCTGTTCGAACGATGGGAGTGGCACGACCTGCACGCCCTGGCCTGCGTCGGCGACGTTGTCACCCCGGCCGCGCAGTTCCCTGCCAAGTTCCTCTGTTCAGACCCGCAGGCTGCTCCTGACGTCCGGGAACAGGTACGACTGAGCGCTCGTGTTGGCACTGCTGAGCATCAGAGGTGGCGAGGCAGCTTCACCGCCATCGAGTTCCCGGCCGCCTGCCTGGCGGGACCCGCGCGAGGCCAGACGTTCTGGCGGAAAATTCGTGTGCCTCAAAGGACTGGGCGCTCTATTGTCGCCCGCATGAACGTCACCGGCCGAAGCATCATCGCGACCGCGCGAGCGACCAGCTCGCCGGTTGCCGCCGTCTGACCTCCTCCCTTTCCCACCGGCGACCGGAAACGGCCCGTCGGTGGTCCCGTGGCGTTCTTGGCTTCTTGCCCCGGTGCGATGACCAGCGTGGTCCCGTTATCCGGTGCCTTCCCCGCTGTGACGCGAAGGAGCCACCCTCATGAACACGGAGAAGATTGTCCGCACGTTCGT
The DNA here is from genome assembly GCF_001514115.1 of Streptomyces olivochromogenes. Taxonomy (GTDB): domain Bacteria; phylum Actinomycetota; class Actinomycetes; order Streptomycetales; family Streptomycetaceae; genus Streptomyces; species Streptomyces olivochromogenes. The sequence continues at coordinate 29,477 of NZ_KQ948487.1, read as the reverse complement.
CGAGTACTTCCAGGAGCGTGATCACCGCCGGATCACCGGCTCGACGCTGCTGCCACCCCCTGGCGACTCGGTGCTGTTCACCACCTCCGGCATGCATCCGCTCACCCCGTATCTGGAGGGGCGCCCCCATCCGCTGGGCCGGCGACTGGTCAATGTGCAGCGCTGTCTGCGCACCACGGATCTGGAGGAGGTCGGCGATGCCACCCATCTGACTGTGTTCGAGATGCTCGGCACCTGGTCGCTGGGCGACTACGAGGGCTCACTGAGTCTCGACTGGGGGTACAGGCTGCTCACCGATGGACTGGGTGTCGATCCGGGCTTGCTGCATGCCACCGTCTATGGCGGCGATGACCAGACCGGGCCAGACACTGCTTCCCTGCAGTTGTGGCAGGACCTCGGCGTTCCCGTCGAGCTCACCGTGGAGGACAACTGGTGGTCCAACGGACCGGTCGGCCCGTGCGGCCCCGACTCGGAGATCTTCCTGTGGAGCGGTGACACCCCACCCCAGTCGACACCCACACGCGACGACCGCTGGGTAGAGGTCTGGAACCACGTGATGATGCGCCATCGTCGACTCGAGGACGGTTCCCTTGTACCGCTTCCCCAACGCAACGTCGACACTGGGCTCGGCCTGGAGCGGCTGGCCTCTCTGCTGCAGGGCCAGTCGTCAGTGTTCGAGTGTGACGTCTTCGACCCATGGCGCCGTATCGTGCCAGCTCTGTGGCCACTTGACGAACCGTCGCTGCGCCTGGTCTACGACCACCTGCGCTCGGCCATCGTGGTACTCGGCGACGGAGTGCGCCCCGCCAACACTGGACGGGGCTACGTGCTCCGCCGCCTGCTGCGACGAGTGCTCACCGTTCTGTGGCGGGACGATCCGTCGCGCGGTCTCGGAGATCTGCCGGACGAGTTGGTCTCACACACCCTGGACCACTTCCGCCAGAAAGTAGATCCCAGCGACGTGCGCCGACTGCTGCTCGAGGAGGAGTGCCGGTTCAGTCGGCTCCTTGAACGAGGTAGGCAGGTGCTTGCTCGATCCCGGTTCCAAGGCCCGCTGAAGGATGAGGACTTCCAGTACCTCCACGACACCCACGGTCTGCCTCGCGATCTGGTCACAAGCCTGCGGCAAGAGTGATGGCGGGGATGAGCGCGGGTGCAGACCAAAATGATGGAACCGGCCCTACGGCCCGACCTTATGGACTGCGACGTGATTCCTGAGCTGAGCGCTTCACCTGACGGATGGCGCCAACGGGAGGGCTCAGTCACAACAGGACGGGGCCGCCCCGGTGTTCAGTCGACCGGGGCGGCCCTGTGTAGGTGGGGATCTCAGGTGGTGGGTGGATGAAGCGGGATGACGTTGTCAGAAGCCGTGACGGGGTTCGTTGACGCGCTCTTCTCTTCTTCGGTGAGAACGGCGCTGGCAAGGGTGAGGTTGGTTACCAGTTGGCGGAGTTCTTCGATCTCGGCTTTCTGGTTCGCGATGGTCCTTTTGAGTTTGGTGACGGTGTCTCTGAGTCGTTTCTCCGTTTCTGGAATCTGCCTGGCCTCCTTGCGGACGCGTTCCTCGAACTCGCGCTTCAGATCGACGTGTCTCTTGTAGAGAGCCATGCGGTGGACGCCGACTTCGGCGGCGAGGGCGGCCGCGGTCATGCTTCCGTTGGAGACGGTGGCCTGACCGGTGAGGAGCCGGTCCATGGCCCCGCGGATGCGGGTCCGTTCGTCTTGGTGGTCCTGATTCCTGCCAGGGCCTCGGCGGTCTGGGCGGCAGCATCGTGGGCGTCAGCGGTGGCCCGGAGCTGGTCGGCGTTGTTCGCAGGCGCTTGCCGATGGGCTCTGGCGTGTGGGCGGCCAGCTTGTCGATTTCGTCGGCTCGCTCGCGCGGGAGGGGAGCGTGTGTGTCGGTGCGGATGGCGTTGCCGCAGCCGGGGCGGCAGTCGTACTGCCTGGGGGCGGTTGCTCCGAGGTCGGGTTCGCAGAGCGCGTTGTCTCGTTTGAATGCGCAGATCAGGAGAGCGTCGGGGTTGTCGAAGAGTACGACGCCGTCTTGGGCGAGGAACTTGGCTGCCTTCTTGGCGAACGTCTTGGGGACGATGCGGTCTTCGAAACGCGGTGTCTGGGCGGCAGCGGTGAGGGCCCGAAGGGCAGCGGGCCCGGAGATCTTCTCTCCGGCGGCGATGCGGTCGCGCAGGCGGGCGGCGGTGTCGGCGGCTGCGAGGACGGTTTCGACGTCGAGGACGCTGTGGATGCCGCGGCGGCTGCGGCTGCCGTAGCCGCTGGAGGTGCAGGCGTCCAGGACGGTGCGCATGTGTCCGTACTGGATGGCGAGCGCGATCAGGCCGCTCGGCCGGCGGGCGATGTGCCAGGCCAGGGTGCGTCTGAACCAGCTTATGCGGATGGCGCCGTGCGGATCGGCGGGGACGACCTGCTCAGGCAGTCCGTGCGCCTCAGCTTCCTGGTTGACCCAGACCACGAAATCCTCGATCCGCCTGTTCAAGGTCGACTTCTTCAACGCGCCGTGGTGGCCGCGCCCGTGCTGGAAGTCGTGGTGGGCGGCACTGTGAAGGAGCTCGTCCTGCGCGACCATGCGCTCCAGGACACGGATGGCTCGACCTCGATCTCCAGCAACCGCTCGAACGCGGCTGCCATCGACAGGTTCTCGGTCCGGACCTGGTCCAGCACCCGCGGGAGAGCCTCGAACGCGTCGTTGAGCTTCGGGTAGGACAGGTGGGCCCGCAGCTGTGAATAGCTCTCCCGCCTCACCGTCGACCACATCGAGGAGACCGGCGGAGCCGTCCGCATCCGCCTCGGCGCCGTGCCGGTCGAGCTTCCCGCGCCCGTCGCCGAACTGGCCCTCCACCAGGTCGCGATTCGCCGCAGCCACGCCGTCCTTGGCCGGACAGAGTCACCCTGGCTCTTTCCCGGCGGCCAGCCCGGCCGACCGATCAGCGCCTGGGCCATGGGCGAGCGACTCCGCAAACTCGGCATCCGCCTCGCGGAGGCCCGCTCGACCGCACTGTTCCAGCTCGCCACCGAACTGCCCGCCGCGGTCCTCGCCCGCACTCTCGACATCGACATCACCGTCGCCGTCAAACGGCAGCGAGCCGCCGCCGGCGACTGGGGCGCCTACGCGGCCGAGGTCAGCCGCCGAAACTCGGAAGCCTGACTCGTCCCGATGTCAGACCCCGCTGACATGCTGCTTCTCATGACAACGTCCGAAAGCATGCCCGACCTCGCTCAGATCACCGACGGCCACGAGGTCACTCCCGAACTCCGACGCCAGCTGATCGGCTGCTGGATCGCGGCCACCAACTCGGGCGGTGCCGCCGGATTCCCCTTCCCACCCGTCCAAGACAACGACGTCGCACCAGTCGCGGACAAGCTCCTCGGCCGTCTCCACCCACAACACAGCCGACTCATCACCGCCAGATTCGACGACGTTCTTGCCGGATGGGTCGTCCTCAACCGCGATCCCTACCGGCTCATCGGGCACTGGGGCACGGTCAACCACCTTCAGACCCACCCCGAATTCCGCGGACGCGGCGTCGGCTCCGCCCTCATGCGTGAGCTGCAGAAGATAGCGCGCAACGACTTGGGGCTCGAACAGCTCCATCTGGCTGCCCGGGGAGAAGAGGGGCTGGAGGACTTCTACAGCCGACTCGGATGGCGTGAGGTCGGTCGCTGGCCCGGGGCCCTCCGCCTCGCGCCCGACGACACCCGGGACGAGGTCCTGATGCTCCTCGATCCCCTCTGAGCGCGGGGGTTATTCCGGGAGTTCCAATACCCGACTCCACCATTAGCGGTCTACCCCGCGGAGACGATCGAAGCCCACCGAGCGTTCATCGCCCGCCGCCGAGCCTCTCGCCCCGGCGAAGAGTACCGAACCCCAACCGAGGAGGAGTGGGACGCTTTCCTCGCCCACTTCGAGAAGTGGAAGGTGTCCATCGGCACCTGCGCACGCGCCTTCGGATCTCCTTGTATTCATGAGCACGCTTGTGTCAGATGCTCACTCCTCCGACCGGATCCGGCCCAACGGACACGGCTCGTCGACATCCGCGACAACCTCATCGCCCGCATTGCCGAAGCCGAACGCGAAGGCTGGCTGGGCGAAGTCGAGAGACTTCAGGTCAGCCTCACCGGAGCAGAGGAGAAGCTCGCGCAGCTCGACGCCAGGCAGGACCGAAGGTCATCGAAGGCATTCCTCGGAGTCCCGTCGTTGGACCAGATCGGCACTCGTGATCTCGACGCTTCCGCTCATGTCGGCCGCCATAGATGATGGCGCGATGAGCAACATCAGCGATGCCCACGTGAAGGTTCACTTCCGAATGGAGGTGGACGAGGATGGCTGGCCTCCGGCGTCAGTCGAGAGCCTATGGGCCGTGGACCTGGGCGATGGGACGGTGCGCTTGGACAACACCCCGTGGTTCGTTCGCGGGGTCGCGAGCGACGACATTGTCAAAGTCGAGGTCGACGACGAGGGCTTGTGGTGGGCCGGGGAGACCGTTCGCGCCTCGGACAACTGCACCATCCGGTTGATCGTGCTGAAGGACGGGGGTTCGGCAGCAGCTAGACAGACCGTGCTGGAGACCTTCCATCGGCTTGGCACGACAGGCGAGGGCATTGAGCAGTTCCGGATGGTCGCGCTGGACATCCCGCCGACGGCGGACCTTCCCCGGATCCGCAGGTTGCTGGAACACGGCGAAGTCAAGGAATGGTGGCACTGGGAGGAAGGGTGCGTCACCGCGGCCTGGACAGCTACGGCCTCGGACTAGGGCCAGGACAGCCGCGGTTTGATCAAGCCCTCGGTCGGCTCGCGGGGCAGCCGGTCGGGGACAAGAAGGGTGATGAGCACGGCTCCGGGTCCATTGGGCAGTCCTCCGGAGATATCACCCGCTCACACCACCTGCCGACCAAATCAGCTCGCCCAACAACCGCGTTGAGGCGGCTCGCTGTATCCACCGCGGCCTCGAACCATGTCCGATCCACAAGCGTCGTCGGAGCGGCTTCAAGCAGCTGCTTGCTTCGCCACGCGCTCAGCCCAGTCACTGACCGAATCGCCCGGACAAGGTCGAGCCCCCGGCCTCCGCTCGAGGCCAACAGCACGTCGAACTCTGGTTCCTCCACCATCCCCCTATCAGATGCAACCACACCGTCTGGTGGGCAGACCTCACCACGGGGTGTCGGATCATGCTGCCTGGATCCACTTTCAGGCATCAACTTCAATAGTTCAGAGAAGCCTGTGTCAGATGTCCCCTACTTCCCGTGGACCCAGCCCAGATGCCACGCCTCCAGGAGATCCACGCCAACCTCATCGACCGGCTCCAGGAGGCCAAGGACCAGGGCTGGCTCGATGAGGTCGCCGCGATCGAGACCAGCCTGGCTGCTGCCGCGCAGAAGCTGAGGGCCATGCGACACCGTGCAGCGCAACCGTCCACCGTCCATCTCGGTATGCCCGAAATCCGCAGCAGCGTTGGTCGCATTACTCCGAGGCTGTGACACACACGGCCGCGCAAGAAGTCAGCATCCCCGAGGCGTATGCGAGGCGATGGACCTGGACCTGGCTCCGACCAACATCAACAACGTCCGAATCAAGCTCAAGCGCCTGGCCAGGCGCGGCAGCCTGACCGAGCCCGAGCCGGGCCTGTTCACCCTGCCACGACCATAACCGTCCGCTGTGGCGCCTGGGGCCACTCGCTACTTTCCACAGTTCAGAGCATGATCAGCGTTTGAGGCATGTTGCCGTGGCAGGCGCGGGCCAGGGGGTACGCGTAGCCACCTTCGGTCTCGGGCAGAACCGATCATTTGTCCGTTCTCCTGAGTGCCTGGGGCGAGGTGGTGAACCTCCGCCAGACCGGGGCATGATGGTCGACGCCGAGGAAGTTCTGGAAGTCCCAGTAGACGCCTCCTTCAAGGCGGCCGTACCCATCGCTCGGACGGACGGGACTGTTGAGAGGGTCGTGCTCGTTCTCCCAGTCGATGTCCTCGTACCCGGGGTCGTCGATGCTGTAGGGGGTCAGATAGCCCCGGGCATGCTCGATGTTCAGGTCCAGAGCCGGGAACTGGGCCAGCAGGAGGTCGGGGCGCCCCTGGCACGGAAGATCGCCGAAGAACGAGCCATTGATGCCGGTCTCCTGCTGGAACTGGTCGATCGCTCTGCCGTGGTGGAACAGCTCGCAGCCCCAGAAGTCGTCGTCGTAGATGAAGACCAGCAGGCCCGGGCAGTCGTAGGCGCGTGAAACGTGAAGCTGGGCGCGTCGGCGCAGGACCCACTCCCAACCCCGGGTCCATTTCAGCACGGTCCAGTCGCCGCGCCGTTCGTGCAGGGCGTAGGAATCGAGGTTGACGTCGTGGACGTCCTCCAGATTGAGCGTGTGCTCCTCCTGGTGCCAGAACTCCTCCAACGCGGCGTACACCTGCTCGTGGTCGACGCCGTAGAACAGGTTGACGCGCTCGAATGTACCCATGTGTGCCCCCGAGGCATGTGGTCGGCGCCGGCGGCTGGCGCTCTCGCCTGGCAGTGTCGCAGCCGCCCGGCTGGAGCTGGTGACCGGGCCGCCGGCGACGTCGGCCGATGCTGCGGATGCTGAGACCCGCTGCACACCCATGAACTGCACAAACGCGCTGCGCAGAACGCCCAGACAACCAGCGCAGCTACTCCCTCCCGGGCCAGCGAAACGGACATCACCTCACATCCCGCCCTCTGAGAACGGTCAGATCTGTGTGCGGGACGCGATGTAGTCGAACCAGTCCCGTTTCGCGTAGGCGGTCCACCATGTGGCGTTGCTGATGCTCGTGCCGGTGAGGTCACTGGCGCCTGGCGGCCGGTCGGCCTGTCCGGTCCTCGCCCACCCCGACGGGTGGGCGAGGACCGGGCGGAGCGACCGGAGGGTCAGCGCGGGAACTGGAGGACGCTGTCGGGCTCGTCGCCGATGTCGTCGCCGACCGGGGGGCGGCGGCGGGACGTGAGGTGCGGGCCGGACGGCGGCCCTGGCCGGGCGTGCGGGGTAGATGACACGTCGGCGCAGGGTCATGCCGCGCAGAGCGAGCGCGCTGAGCAGCGTCCAGGCAAGGACGGCGAGCGCGGCGGCGACGGTACGGCTGGCGTGCGGGGTGGCCTACTGGTGAAGGGGCAGTGTTCCAACCCGGCGCTATTCCGGCTCCTGCACAGCCAGGTATTGCTCGCTGAGGCTGCCGGCATCCGCTTCGAGCGCGGTCAGATCACCAAGCGCCAAGGTTCGTCGCTGCTCGACCGACTCACCCTCAAGGTGGCGAACGTTCAAACCGACAAGCAGGTGCCTTCAACTGATAGACCCGTAGCGGCGGTTGCTTCGTGCGGGAGCGGAAGGTGGCAGGATCCGATCATGAGCCTCACCGCGCGACAGCTCGCCCTGGCCACGTTGGACCGTCAGCTCTTGCTCGAGCGCCAGCGCCTCGATGTGGCGGAGGCGGTTCGCCGGGTCTGCGCTCTGCAGGCACAGGCACCAGCGTCGCCGTACCTGGCGCTATGGAACCGTGTGCAGGACTTCGCGCCCAAGGATCTCGACGCAGCGTTCGCGCACGGCCGGATCGTGAAGGCAACCCTCATGCGGATACTGATCACGGCTCGTTAGGGTGATGAGGGGCTGTCCAGGGGCAGGCCGGTTCCGGCTATGAACCCATCGAGGGTGTCCGGTCGGTACTGCAGGCGTTTGAGCCGGTTGCGCACGAGCTTCTCTAGGCGATCGAGGGCGACGACGGCGAGGTTGGCCAGGCTGCGTTTGACGTGTGCCCACACACCCTCGACCGGGTTCAGATCAGGCGAGTACGCAGGAAGCAGGAACACTGTCAGCCACTCACGTTCAGCAACCAGTTCCTGCATCGTCTTGGAGACGTGGGTGTTGAGTCGGTCCCACACCAGCACGATGGGTGCTTTCACCAGTTGGTGGACGCCGTCCAGAAGAGCGATGTAGTCGCGCTCGCTCATGCTGCGGCGCGTGCCCTTGCCCGCGGGGTGGGTGAGCAGGCGGTGGCACAGCCGGGTGCGGGAGCCCGGGCGCCAGGCGATCAGCCCGGCCACCGACAGGCGTCCCGAGCGCCGTCCGCTTACGGTGACGACCGGGGTGTGGCCTCGCCGGCCCCAGGTGCGTCCTTTGGGCGGCCTGCGGGTGAAGCCCGCCTCGTCCTCGAAGCAGATGTAGCCCCTGCAGGCCGCCCGGGCCCGTTTACCTCCACCCAGGTCGCCTCCTTCCAGCCGGTCACGGCCTGTTCGTCGCGCTCGGCCACCCTGCGTGCGGGCATCTGCGGAGTGAAACCGAGCCGGCGCATCAGCCTCGTTGCGCCTGAGACGCTGTACGAGACGTGGAACTTCCTGCCGATCAGCGTGGCCACCCGTGCAGCCGTCCACACCTGGTCCTCGGTGCAGCCGTGCGCGGCCGGCCCCTGCTCGAGATACCCGGCGAGCTTCTCCAGACAGCGCGGTGACAAACGACACCGGCCCCCGCTCGGCCCTCGCGAAAGCAGCGCGTCGGCACCACCTTGTCGCCACAACTGCTGCCATTGGTAAGCCGACTTCACACTCACACGCAGCTGCCGGGCCACCTCGGGCGGTTTGACCTGCTGAGCGAACAGCTCCGCCGCCTGTATCCGCACCGCTTCCCGGCGCCGCCGTGCTGCAGGCGTCAGCCCGCCCCCATCCGCATATCTCACGCACCACGGACTATCGACAACACGACACCCACATCAGGATGTTCAGCAAAGATCACCCTAACGAGCCGAGATCAGTAACGCTGCACGTCGTCCATGCCGAGGACTACGAGCCCTACCGCGCTGCCATGCTGAGCACTCTGCGGGCGTCACGAATTTACGACCGCCGGTTCACCGCAACAGGGCTGACCCCCAACGACGCCGACGCGCTGCTCCCAGAGCTCGCGGGGTTCCTGGAGCGGCCCCGCACCGGCGCCCAGATAGAGGACGAGGTCACAGGGAGGCACGGCGACCACGCACACCGCATGTGGTGGGCGCTACGTACGTTCGCGCCGTTGCATCATGCGCCGACCGGCGGCCCGTGGTCGTTCACACAGCCGAACTCCTACCGCGCCTCGTCGGCGGCCCCTGCGGCCACGCCGCAGGAAGCCGACGCTGGGGTCCAGCGCCTGCTGCTCGCCTACCTGCGCGCGTTCGGACCCGCGTCTGCCCAGGACTTCGCCCGGTTCACCCTGCTGACACGCACCGCGATAACCAAAGCGCTGCATGAGCTCGGCGACCAGGTGGTACGGGTTCCGGGCCCCGGCGTCGCCGCCCTGTTCGACCTGGCCGACGCTACCGTGCCCGCTGATGACACCTCGGCGCCGCCGAGGTTGCTGCCGATGTGGGACAGCACGCTGCTGGCTCACGCCGTCCCCGGGAGACTCATGCCCCCGGAGTACCGCCCCCTGGTCGTCCGGCGTAACGGCGATGTGCTGCCCTGTCTGCTCGTCGACGGGCAGGTCGTTGGAGTATGGCGCGCAGCCGACGGCGGGCTGGAACTGACCGCCTTCCGCAGGCTCGGCAAGGTTGCGTGGCAAGGTCTGACCGAGGAGGCGGAAAAGCTGTCGGTGCTGCTCACCGACCGCGATCCAGCCGTCTACCGGCGCTACGGACACTGGTGGGACAAGGGATTTCCCGACGTCGAGCGGACGATCGTCAAGGGCTAACCGCGCCCGGCGAGCACGGCTTAGTCGGTGGCTTTGAGAGCCGCGAGGTACCCGGCCCAGCTGTCCTGGGCGAGCGCCGCCCACTGAGTCGCGGTGTTCCTGTGAACGCCGAAGAGATCGCTCACGATGATCGGCGGTAGTTCCCCAGCCATGCCGAACAGGGCCGTGTTGCGGGCGGCGATGGTGGGCAGGCCGTGCTTCATGAGTTGTCCCGACAGCGCCTCTGGGCTGCGAGGGCGACTGGCGGGCTGGCCGGGTAGAAGGAGTTCGGGATGCTCGCCGGTGGTAAGCGGTCGTTGAAGCCGTGGTTCGGGACATGCATGGGGCTTGCTTTGCCCGACTGCCAGACGACGTGGTGCGTCACGTCCGCTGTTGTCGAGTTGGGCGTCGCCGCTTCTCTCCGCCTCCTCGTCGTCAGCGGTTCGTGACGACGTGAGTTCCCGCCGAGACCGCCCCGCGCTCGGGTGCGGCGGTCATGGTCACAGCCAGCCGCGGCGAGCCGCGAGGAGGCCGGCCTGGAAGCGTGTGGGGGCACCCAACTGGGCCATCACACGCTGAATGCGCCTTTGCGTGGTGCGCTCGCTCCAGCCCTGGACCCGGGCGATGGCGGCGTCGGTGAGCCCGGCGGCGAGCAGCGTGAGCAGGTGGCGGGTCTCCACGTCGGGTCCGTCGGCCGCAGGCTCCTCCGCGGTACCGGCGTGCGGCGCCCGGCCCGTCACGGACACCGGAACGGCTCGCTCCCACTCCGCCTCGAAGAGTGACTCCAGGGCCACCAGCATCGGCGAGCAGTGCACCAGGTAGGCGGCGGACTGTCCGCCCGGCGCGAGACTGAAGTGGATAACAGCGTCCCGGCTATCGCAGATGACGAGCTTGAGCGGCAACTCGGCTCGGACCCGGGCCTGTTCGCCGGCCCGGACGCTGGGCAGGATGTCGTCGCTCAGGCGGCCCGGCAAGGCCACAGCCGCACGGTCGTAGACCACCCGGTGCGCCACGCCCGCGCGCTGCCGCTGGATCTGTCCCTCGAAGTTGCTGCCCGGGCGGTCGACATACGGGGGCCGGTCGAAGACCCGTACTTCGCGGCGGGCCTCGGCGGTCAGCCGCCGTACCGCAGCGATGACGTCGGTGCGGTCGGTGAGCAGTTCGACCGGCATGTCGGGGTGGCTGATCCGGGATGCCTCGCGGTGGGCGTCCATCAACTGGTGCACCAGCAACCGGGCCTCGCCCAGTTGCTCTTCCCGTCGGCGGATGAGGGCGGTGACCGCGACATCGGGTGCCACCGCGGTGAACCGGGGCGGCCGTCCGGTCGCTCGCGTCGCCAGGCCGTTGTTGACCAGCGCGGCCAAGAGCCGTGCCACGGCCGGCGTGGACAAGCCGCAGGCGTCCGCCAGTTCGCGGGCCGTGACCCGTGGCAGGCCGACCAGCGCGGCGTACGCGCGTTCCGTCTCGTCCGTCAGACCCAGCACGTTGAATGCCATGCGTTCTCACCGTTTCCATGACGGCTTCCGCCAGCTGGCGGGAGACGGCCATCTCTGTCGCCTTGTCGGCTCGTGTCGAGATCGACATCTTCCCTTCCGGCCAGGAGGTGTCCTGCGGCGGGCCCTCCGCGGCGGCGCCCGGCGGGCCGCCGCCCTCGCCGCCAGTGCCTCAACGGCCCCGGCGGGAGCCGCTTCCCCTCCTCCGCCCCCTTGCCGCGGGCCGGTGTCCCTCGCCGAGCGCCGGGCAGCCGAAGCGCACATCCCGTGGGCGTTCATCACCGTCATGTCCCGCCGCCCGGTCAGCCGGCTCAACCGCCGTGAAAACGGCAACAGCTTCTGACAGCCGCCCGCGGCGGAGCCGAACACCCGTTGGGCCGGGGCATCCATGGCATCCGACGGCCGTCTCATTCGGTTCATGCGGCGACCGCCTGGCCGTATTCGGCCGCGGGTGGCCGCGTCCGGCGCCGAGGTGGGAAGCGTTCGCGGCCGGCCGCCGCTGCCGGGCCACGCGGCGCGTGTGACCGCCACCGCGAGGGGACCGCCGTACGGGAGCCTGCGCCACACGGTGAGGCAGGCGGCCGATTCCGCGTCACGGGCCCTCCCCGCCTCCGCCCGCAACTCTCGGGCTACTCACCGCGGCAGGCAGCAGGCGTGTCACGGCAACACTCCGCTTCGCCGGTCTCACCCAGCACGTTGAACGCCACGCAATCAAGGCGTTCCGGTGGCGACTTCTTGCCAGTTGGCAGAAGTCCGCCGCCCTCGTGATCTTGTGCCGGCTTCGCCAGGTTGACAGATTCCCCCAAGCGCGGGCGCTGTCCGGGGGGTGGCGCCTTCCCTGTTCTTCCCCCTGCAGTTCTTTTGCGAGAAGTGGAGTGCCCATGAAACGGCGGAGAAGAGCGATCGCTCGCGGTGTCGCCACCATAGCCAGCGCGGCCGTACTGCTCGGCACACCCGCGCAGTACGCGGCGGCCGCCGGAGCCCAGACCCCAGCGACCGATTCCGGCACGAAAGGTACGTCTGCGGGGGCTGCGCTCCCCTCCATATCCGGATCCTCAGCGCTCGGTCCGTGGCGCTCGTTCCTGAAGCCCACGCCCGCGCAGTCGGCGAAGAACAGCCCTCACCAGGTCCTCGTGGTACTCGGCTCGGCCACCCACGTGACGGGCAAGTCACTGGGCAAGCAGCGCAATCTGCAGGCCCGTACCCCGCTGACCACAGACACCGCGGTCAACACCGCGCTCCAGCGGGCCCACGCGGTCTCCATGCGGCCCCTGCTGCCGGGTCTCGCGGCCGCCCAGGCCCAGCAGTTGCACTCAGCCGCCCAGCTGAAGCTGGGCTCCGGGGCGATCGACCTGTCCAAGGTCCAGGTCGTCCAGCTGGCCGGCGGCGACGCCTCAACGGCTGCCCGGGCGCTGGCCGCCGCGCCCGGTGTCGTCTACGCCGAGCCTGACCAGACCGTCTCCCCCATGAACACCGGCTCCGTGCCGCTGCCCTCCTCGGTGAGCGCCATGGCAGGGAAGGCCGACTCGTCGGCGAAAGGGCACAACACCGCAGCGACCGGCTCCGACGGTGTGCCCGGCAACGCGGCTCTCGGCACCTCGCTGCAGAGCTTCCTCAACGCGGGCGGCGTGAACGCGACGGGCGCCTACAGCCTGTTGAAGCAGAAGTTCGACCAATTGCCCGGCACGGGCGAGACCATCACCAACGTCTCGGTCGGCGACCTCGTCGACGCGGGGCAACCCGACGTCCCGGCCACCGGGGCGACGACCGTCGTCCAGAACGGCCAGCGGTACCTGGACATCCCCACGATGCCCTTGATCCCCACCTACACCGCGGATGCGACCGGCGCACTCGACCCGACCGGGTCGACCCAAGGGGAGGACCCCTATCTGGGTGAGGTCCTGCTGGACTTCTCCGTGATGGCGCCGCTTCCGCACGAACTGCAGCGTCCGGGCACCCAGGGCAGCGGATCCTCCGACCTGCTGGGCATCGCCCCGGGTGCCGACTACCGGCTCGTCGTCCCGCAGCAGCCGACGTTCAGCCAGATCGCGGTGGCGCTGCTGGCCGCGGCCCGGCAGCAGCCGCGACCCGACGTGATCACCGCCAGCCTCGGTTACGGCACCGACGCTGCGGGGCTCCCCGGCCGCTACCTGGAGGACGACCCGGTCCAGCAGGCCGTGATCGCGTCGATCGTGCAGCAGTACGGCATCACCGTGGTGGTCTCGTCGAACGACGGGACCAGGCTGTACACCAACGCGGCCGTCGGGCCCGACGGCGGCAGCACCGCGACCGACGTGACCCGCAAGGCCGCCGACGCCACCCGGATCGACGACGACCAGCTGTCGACCACGCCCAGCAAGGTGCTGGACTCCGGTGCGATCGCCGCGGGCGGTACAACGACCGACGACACGCTGTCCGTTCCGCCGCAGAACGGCGGAGCCGCGTCGGCCAACGGGACCTGGGCGACCACCAGGCTCAACGGTTCCGGGGTCTTCTCCTCGGGATTCGGCACGCGCGTGGACGTCTCGGCGCCCAGTGACGGCATCCCCGCCTTCGAGCACCAGGGCCAGAGCGCGCAGTCGGTGGCGGAGGTCCTCAACGGAGGCACTTCGGCGTCCGCGCCCGAGATCGCGGCCGCTGCCGCGGTCGTGCTGCAGGCCTCCCGGCTGACCGGGCAGCACCCGTCGCCCGATGACGTCCGTTCGCTGCTGGAGCGCACCGGCCGGGCCGTGCCCACTCCGCCGCAGATCGACCAGCCGCTGCACGTGGGACCGCAGCTCGACGTCACAGCCGCTGTGCAGGCGGTCCTGGCGAAGGCGCACGGCAGCCACGCCGACACGGGCACGCCCCGCATCGTCCGGCTCTCCGTGGCGCATCGCCAGACCACGGGCGGACTCGGGAGCTCGTACGTGGAGGCCACCGACCCCGGACGCATCGACCTGGCCGGACCCGGCGACACCGGGGAGGGCCTGGTGGGACCGGTGACCATCGGCGCCGATGTGACCGGCCTGCCCGACCGGCACGGCGTCAGCTACGCACTGCGCATCGGGCATCACCAGTTCACCTCCGATGTGCCGGCGATCCGGCTGACCCCCACGCAGATGCTGACCGCGGCCGGACTGCCGGTCGTCTCCACGACGGACCGTCAGGTCTCGCTCACCTTCGAGGTGCGCCACGGCCACCACGTGCTGGCCTCGGCCGCCCACGAGCTGACCTTCGGCCCGACCGACGGCGGCTACGTCGAAGCGCTCGCCCCGGTGGTCCAGCCCGTCGTCAGCACGGGACACTCCGTTCAGGTCAGCTACGACCTCACCGGAGTGCGGAACGTCAGCTCGCCGAAGTTGGTCGTGTCGGGAGTCGGCCACTGGAACCCCGCGTTGGCACCCATCTTCTCCGCCTCCTACACCGCCCCGCTGACCGGACTTCACGGCACGGTCACCGTCCCGGCCAGCGCCTTCTCCGCCGGCGGCGGCATCTACGGGATAGGCATCATCGAGAACCCCACAGGCAACCGCAAGGGTGGCCCGCTGTACGGCGAGTTCGCCTCGATCCGGGTCAACGGCGGTGACCCCTCGCAACGCCCGGCGGCGCCGACCCTGGCCGCGAAGGCATCCGGAGAGTTCGGTCACCTGCTGGAGATCAACCGAGCCGCACCGAAGTTCTCGGTGCACTACGACGTATCGGGGGTCAAGGGCGCAACCGGCACGCTGCTGGAGTTCTCCGCGCCCGGGCCGAACTTGTACAACTCGTACAACCTGGTCAGCAACCAGAACGGCACCACCCGCGACCACAACGGAGTGGACAGCCCGGCCACGCTCGACCGCCCGCTGAAGGGCACGCGGGGCACGGCGGCACTCGACGCCCTCGCGCTCAAGCTGTCCTCATCGATCGCCTACGACCTGCGGGTGTTCGCCGTCGACGAGCACGGCAAGATAGTCGGGCAGGCTTCGCCGACGTCGCTGCTGGGATACGACGACGGACTGGCCCCCGACGGCACCAACCTGACCAACTTCGCGATCGTCCCCGGCGGCACGTCCGTCGCGGCGGTCGAGAGCCCCACCGGTGAAGGCTCGGTGTACGACTACAACGCCGCCACCGGAATCTATGGGCGCAAGTTGACGAGCGACCCCGCGTACGGCTCCATCTACGAGGTGTTCGGCGTCGACTCCGCCCACCACACGCTGGTCCTGCACAAGCAGACCACCACCGGCGAGCAGTGGCTCGAGACCTACGACACGAGCACCGGCAACGAGGTCGGCAGCCCCGTCCGGGTCGACGACCAGTACGTCGTGACGGGCGGGCGGGTGGACGCCAAGCGCCACCGTGCAGCGGTGCTCGCCTCCCGTTCGGACGACAAGGCGGGCTTCGTACTCCCCGTGGACACGGCGACCGGCGCTCAGGGGATGCCGCTCCAGCTCGAGCCCGCCCCGGACCACTTTTCCACGTACGGCCTGCTGGACGTGGACGAGTCGACCGGCGTCTTCTCCGCGCAGAAGACCGGAAGCACCATCAACTGCCTGGCCTCGGCCGGGTCCGGCACCGTGGCCGCGATCAACCTGGACAGCGCAACGGTCACCCACAGCGACGCAGGAATCCCTTGCGCCGGGAACCTCGCCTCCGACCAGAAAGGCAACCTCTACGAAACGTGGTACCACTCATCCAGCGTCAACTTCGCCGGCACCGGGTACTACGCGCAGTTGCCCAGCGGGGACCCGGTGAATCTCGGAACGAACCAGGCGGCTGAAGCGCTCGCCATCGACGGCGTGCACCAACTGGGGCTGTTCGCCTTCCGGTACCCGGATCTGAAGCCGACGGGCGGCTTTCAGCAGTACGGCTTCGGCGACAACAACGCCACCGGCCGCATCGCCGTCGTCGACCTGAAGACGGGCAAGACGGTGAGCACCGTGACCGGCGTCGAGTACCTCCCTGCCGGTGCCTACAACGGCCGACTCCCCAGCCATCACGAGCGCGCCATCCAGCTCGACCCGACAACACGGACCGGCTGGACGTACGCGGCCGACGGCAGCCAGATCCAGCAGTTCTCCTACTGACCCGATCCGCTGCTCGACCACCCGGGTCCGCGGGCGCCACGGCGCCCGCGGACCCGCGGCGTTGCGGAGGACCCGCGGCGTTGCGGAGGACCCGCGGCGTTACGGAGAACCCGCGGCGCAAGCCCATGGTCGAGCTGAGCTGGTCGGGTCTGCGCGTGCCGACCATCGCTGTGGAGTTGGGCCGGTGATCCCGCGGACCGGAGAAGACCTGGGCCTACGGCGGTCTGCGACCAGGCGACGGCCAGACAGTCACGACGACCGCCATCCTCCCGCAACAGCGTCAACAGAGTTGTAGGCGTCTGCGTCTGGTGACTGCCCGCAGACCGAACCGTGCGAACCGGTGGCGGGTCCACACCCAGGTCTGGACTTGCCGCCGGGGACGACCAGTTGACGTTCGCCGCTGCCCAAGAGGTGACGACCGCCGCCGGCCGGCGATACACCGCGATGACGGGCCGGCGCCCCCACGTCCAGAGCGGGATGGACCAGATGTCGGCTCAGCGCCGGCCCCAGCAGCATCCGTCCCGAGCTTGCCTCGGGAGTCGGCGCCGACCTCGTCATCGACCGAGGCAGGTCTTCCTCCGCCCGCTGCGTCACCCGGCTGTGCCCGGATACCGCCAAGTCAATTGAGGTGGTGCCCGGTTGGGCGGAGAAGCAGCCGCAGCCGCCCACCGACCCGCCGTCCGCGTACGCCGCGTTCGGTGACCATTCTCCCGTTCGGCCGTTAGCTGATCATGGCCATCCGAGCGACCAGCCGTCCTGCCGGGGCCAGGGTCTGCGCTGCCGTCGCCCTGGCTCGCCCTGCCGTACCGACCTGCGCGGGATCCGACGCCACCGGCGCCGCCGTGGGACTCCGCTCCGCCTCCGATGTCCTCGGCGACGACATCAAGATCGGGGTGCGGCGGTGTGTGCCCTCGAGTCCTGGGCGGGGCCGGACGCGCTGAGCGGCGTTGGGCCTGTTGGACGCTAATGGGAGGAGAGATCTAGTGACGGACATCTTTGCCAAGCGGCTGTCGCCGGTCATGCAGACGATGACGGGTTTCGGGCCGAGGCCGCTGTACCAGGCTGTGGAGGCCAGGGACGGGGAGGCCCTGGTCGAAGGCAGGCGTGTGGTCATGACGGCTTGCAACGACTACCTGGGGTTGTCGGGTGACCCCCGGGTCGCCGTGGCGGCGGCCGCGGCGGTGAAGCGGTACGGCACGTCGTGCTCAGGAAGTCGGCTGATCGGCGGGACGCTGCCGCTGCATGAGGAGCTGGAGCGCCGAGTGGCTGCGTTCCTCGGCCGTGAGGCGGCGATCGTGACCACCACGGGCTGTCAGGCGAATCTGGCCCTTACGCCGTTGTTCGGCAGGGGAGACGTCGTCTTCAGCGACATGGCCAACCATGCCTCTCTGGTCGATGCCGTCCGGGCCGGCTGGGCCGACAGCCGCCGGTACCGGCACTGCGACATGAGGCACCTGGAGCGCCAACTCGCCGGAGCCGGCGCCGATGCCGCCAAGGTGATCATCACGGACGGCCTGTTCTCCGTGGAGGGCGACCTGTGCCGGCTGCCTGAGATCGCCGACCTTGCGCGGCGCCATGGTTCCCGGCTGGTGGTCGACGGCGCTCATGACATCGGGCTGATGGGTGCCGGGGGGCGTGGGGTCGCCGAGCACTTCGGCCTGATGGACGCCGTGGACCTCTACACCGGAACCTTCTCCAAGTGCTTCGGCTCCATCGGCGGCTTCGTCGCCGGCCCTGCCGAGGTCATCCACTTCCTCCGCTACACCTCACGGTCGGTGATCTTCACCGCGTCGATGCCGCCGGCCTCCGTCGCCGCCGCACTCGCCGCGCTGGAGATCACCGTGGCGGAGCCCGAGCGTCGCACACGCGCGTTCGAGGTGGCGCGGCAGGTGAAGAGCGGCTTGGGGGCGCTCGGTTTCGACACCGGTGCATCGGCGACTCCGATCGTGCCCGTCCATATCGGTCCGACCGAGCTGTGTGGCCGGATGTGGCAGGAGGTTCTCGACGAGGGGGTGTTCACCAGCGTGGTCGTCACCCCCGCGGTGCCGGAGAGCCAGGCCCTGATCCGGCTGTCGTTGCAGGCCGTCCACACCGACGACCACATCAACCGGATCCTCGACGCGTTCGCCGCGGCCGGCCGTCGCCTGGGCCTCATCCCCGCCGCCCCGCCTGCCGTGCCCTCTCAGCTCGCCGGCGCCGTCAAGACCCCCGCAGGTGCCCGATGACCGTCACCGTCACCCTTGTCGAAGGCCGCGCCGACACCACCGCCTTCATCCGCCTGCCCTACGCCATCTACCGCGAGGACCCGCTGTGGGTCGCCCCGCTCGAACGCGAGCAGCGCGCCCTTCTCGACCCGGCCCGCAGCCCTTTCCACCAGGTGGGCACCGTACGGCTCTTCCTCGCCCGGCGGGACGGCGTAGTCGTCGGCCGCATCGCCGCGATCACCGACCCCCGTTTCAACGAGCGGCACGATGCCCGGTGCGGTCAGTTCGGCCTCTTCGAGTGCGTCGACGACATCGAAGCCGCAGCCGCTCTCTTCAACGCGGCAGCCGGCCGGCTTCGCGAGCGGGGCCTGGACCGGATGCTCGGGCCGCTCAGCTTCTCCACCAACCACGAATGCGGGCTGCTCGTGGACGGCTTCGACCGTCCGCCCACCATGATGATGCCGCACAACCCCGCCTACTACATGCGGCTGTTCACCCATTGCGGATTCACCAAGGCCAAGGACCTGCTGTCCTGGCGCGTCCCCATGCCCTGCGACGGAGAGCCCCCCGCCATCGTCAAACGCGCCGCCGAACGTGCCCTCAACGCCCCTGAAGTCCAGGTCCGCTCCCTGAATCCCCGGCGCTTCGACGCGGACATGGCCGCTGTCCGGGACATCTACAACGATGCCTGGGCCGAGAACTTCGCCTCCGTCCCCATGACCGACCAGGAATTCGACCACACCATCCGGCAGATGAAGCCCATGCTGCGCCCCGAGCTGGTCCAGATCGCCGAGGTGCACGGAGAGCCCGCAGCCTTCGCCCTCGTCCTCCCCGACGCCAACCAGGCCCTTCGTGCCGCCCGCGGCCGCCTCACCGCCTACGGCCTGCCCGTCGGGCTCCTCCGCATCCACCGGGCCACCCGCCGCATCGACCGTATCCGGGCCATTGCCACCGGGGTCAAGAAGGAACACCGAGTCCGCGGACTGGCCGCCGCCCTGCTCACACAGGCCCAGCGCGCCGCGTTCCGCCTCGGCTACACCGAGACCGAACTCTCCTGGATCCTGGAGGACAACCGCGACGCCAACCGCTCCGCCAAAGCCCTGGGCGGCATCCACTTCCGCACCCACCGCCTTTACGAGCGCACCGCTGCATGAGGTATCTCGTCACCGGTGCCACCGGCTTCATCGGAGCGCACCTCGTCCGCAGGCTCGCCGAAGAAGGGCATCACGTCACCGCCCTCGTACGGGGCGAACGAAACGTCCGTGGCGCGCAGACCATCCGCGGCGACCTCGCCACCGGCGCCGGTCTGTCGGCAGCCGTCGACGGCGCCGACCGCGTCATCCACCTCGCCGGACTCACGCGCGCACGTACCCCACAGGGCTACGCCGAGGTCAACACCGAGGGAACCCGCCGCCTCTGCCATGCTCTCGCCGGCCTCCCGCAGCCGCCACGCCTGGTCTACTGCTCCTCCCTCGCCGCCGCCGGCCCAGGACGGCTACGCCACGAGGACGACCTCCCTAGCCCGGTGTCGCAGTACGGCCGCAGCAAGCTCGGCGGCGAACATGCCCTGCACGAGGCCGCCGACCGGGTACCGGGCATCGTCGTCCGCCCACCCATCGTCTACGGGCCCGGCGACCGCGAGTTCCTGCCCCGCCTGGTCACAGCCGTCCGCACCGGCCTGCTGCCCGCCGTCGGCCGTCCAGGACCACGCCACTACTCCCTCATCCACGTCGACGACCTGTGCCGCGCCCTGATCCTGGCCGCCGACCGCGGCACCCCCGGGGCGACCTACCACCTCAGCGACGGCACCGAACACCTCTGGCAGGACATCGCCGCCGCCGCTGCTACCGCCCTCGGCCGACGACCACCCCGCCTCGTCCACATCCCCGCCTCGGTGGCCATGGCCGCGGCCCGCACCCTGGGCCGAACCACCGCACTCAACCCCGACAAGGTCAGCGAACTCCTCCACCCCGCCTGGACCTGCGCCACCGGCCGACTGCCCTTCACGCCCCACATCACGCTGCGCCGAGGCCTGACGGCAGCCCTACGGCCGCAGCCCGACATGCCGTAAGGAACGCGCGATGCGACGACGTCTCTCCCCCTACGAACGCTTCGTGTGGGCCGCCGGCGAAGCACTTCCCTTCAACATCGCCGCCATCGCCCGCGTCCACGGCCGCGCCGACCCCGACCGGATCCGCGAATCCCTCGCCGCCGCACGACAGCGCCACCCACTCCTCGGGGTGCGCGTCACCGACTCCGGACGGTGGCGTGCGTGGCTGACCACCGACGGTGTCCCCGACCCACAGCTGCGCGTCGTCAAGGCAACCGCCCCCGACAGCTGGTCTCGCGTGGTCGAGGAGGAACTCCAACGCACCTTCGACACCGCCGTCGGCCCCCTCACCCGCTTCGTCGTGGTGGACGCCGGAGAATCTTTCGACCTCATCAGCGTCTACCACCACCTCGTCGGCGACGCGCACTCAGCAGGCACCGTCATCCACGACGTTCTTCGCGGCCCCGCCGACGTCCCGTCCGCGCCGGCCTTCGCACCACCCGCCGACACCCTCCTGACCCACGCCCGGCCAGAACTCTCCGACCTTCGCAAACTCGCCCGCTCCGTCAGCGGCCCCACCCGCCGACCACACCGCAGCGGCCGCCTCACCTTCACCACCTGGTCCCTGGACTCCGACGAGACCACCACCCTCCTGGCCCGCTGCCGAACCGAACGCACCACCCTGCAGGCGGCCCTCTGCACCGCCTTCGCGCGCTCCCTGCCCCACTCCGCACGCATCGCCGTAGCCGCAGACCTGCGCCGCATCCTCACCCCCGCCGCCCGCACGGCCGTCGGTCTCTACGCCACCAGCTTCATCGAGACCGTCAACGGCGCGGACCCCCGCGACTTCTGGGCCCTGGCCCGCGACGTCAGAACCGACATCCACCAGCGCCTGGTCCCCGAGGAACTCAGCCCGCTCGTACGCGCCTACCGCCTCCTGCCCTTCATCCCGAGCCAAACGATCGGATCCCTGCTGCACCGCAGCGAAACCCAAGGGGCCCGCTTCGACGTGTCGATCAGCAACGCCCGCCTGCTCATCCCCACCGACTACGGTCCCCTACGCCTGGCCGCCCTGTACGGCGCAGCCCACACCAGCCTCTCCGGCGCACCCCTGGTCTTCGTCGCCGGCTTCGACGGCAGGCTGTTTCTCAGCGTCACCTCCACCGGCGCCACCAGTTCCAAAGACCTGTGCGAACGATCCATGTCCCACCTCACCGTTGCATGCGGCTGACCGCCCACAACGGTCTTCGGTCCGCTCCGTCCCCGACCACTGGCACCGCGGTGACAGCAGGAGAGGGACGAGGGCCCGAACAGCGCGATGACGTGATGCCAGTGGCGACTGCTCGACACTTCTCATCGGTGCGCAGCGTTCGGGACGCATCGACCGACGTACGACGAAACTCGATGACCGGCTGACTGTGGTGGGCATACACGGTCGTCGAGTCGCTCGGCGGCTGGGACAGGAGTTGTTACACCGCCGGGTGAAACGATCTTGTTTTCGGACCTCGAACGGTTGACATGGACATGGACACGGACGTGATCCTCGCCGCGACCGGTGGAGGGCGTCACCGCCCGGGGGCGGGAGGTGCTCACCCTGGTCGGCCGCGGCCTGTCCAACGCGGAGACCGCCTCGCATCCGCACATCGGCATGGCCACGGCGAAGGCCCATGTGAGCAGGTTGCTGACGAAGCTGGCCGCCCGGGACAGGGTGCAACTGGTCATCATGGCGTACGAGCTGAGGCCGGTGACCGCGCCGCGGGGATAGGGACGTCGCCCCGGACGACCACGGGCTACCGGCCCACAACCAAGAAGCGCAGCGTGCCCACTTCTGAACACAGGCGTCCCGCCACGTCACGCCAGACTCCGCGATCTCGCCGATGCCCTTGCCGCCGGTCGGGCCGGCGTGTTCGTCGACCTCGTCCATGAGGTCAGGATCTACAGCTGGAGGCTAGGCCGCTGGGCGCGCCTGGAGCAGGCAGCGTTCGAGCCGCTGCAGAAAGCCGTCGAAAGCCTCGTCTTCAGGCCAGGTCTGGTACGCCGTGTTGATGGCCGCCAGTGCAATGTTCAGCTGCAAGGCCACGGTCAACGGGTCGGACTGGGCGGTACGGGAAAACACCCACTCCCTGAGGTCGGCGAAGAACTGCTCGCCGAAGCTCTGGGCGGTCTGAGCGAAGGCCGGCGACTCCGCTTTGAGGCGGCGTTGCAGCGGCATGCGGTCGCGCAGGCTTGTGCACCAACCTGTCAGGATCGCAGTCAGCGCATCCCACAAGGGCTCGTCCGCCGGGCGTTCGCGCATCGCCTCCTGCCAGTCCCGCCGCTCCTCGGGGTCCGGGTCGAGGACCGCGGCCTCCTTGCTGGCGAAGTAGTTGAAGAAAGTGGCGCGCGACACATTCGCCGCGGCGGCGATCTGCTCGACCGTCGTCGCGTCGTAGCCCTGTTCCGCGAGCAGCCCCAGCGCGGCGCTCCGCACGGCGCGCCAGGTCGCGAGCTTCTTGCGTTCCCGCAGGTTCATGGTTGTTCATTGCCTCCCTTCAGATCATCCTACGTCCCGGCACCCTCGATTTCTGGACGAGTGTTTTTTTGGACGCGTCTAAGTTTGGGGTTACGGTGGTGGCAGACCCGAAGGGAGAAATCATGAGCAAGGTCTGGTTCATCACCGGCACGTCCCGCGGCATCGGCCGCGCGTTCGCCGAGTCCGCCCTGGAGCGCGGCGACAAGGTCGCCGCGACCGTCCGAGACATCGCCACCCTGGACGATCTGGTCGTCAAGTACGGCGATGCGATCCTGCCGCTGCTGCTCGATGTCACCGACAAGGCCGCCGTCGACAGCGCCGTCACGGCCGCGCACGCGAAGTTCGGTCACCTCGACGTCGTGGTCAACAACGCCGGCTACGGTCTGTTCGGCACGATCGAGGAGACCACCCAGGAACAGGCGCGCGCGCAGATGGAGACGAACTTCTTCGGCGCGCTGTGGGTGACGCAGGCCGTCCTGCCGATCCTGCGCGCTCAGGGCAGCGGCCACATCATCCAGATCTCGTCGGTCGGCGGCGTCGCCGCGTTCCCGACCATCGGCGTGTACAACGCGTCCAAGTGGGCGCTCGAGGCGCTGAGCGAGTCCCTCTCGCACGAGCTCACCATCGCCGGCACCGGCATTAAGACCACCATCGTGGAGCCGGGCGGCTTCACCACCGACTGGGCCGGTTCGTCCGCGAAGCACGCCGAGCGGATCCCCGCGTACGACACGGTCCGTGAGGCCATCTCGGCCCAGATGGGTGACGCCAGCTACGCCGACCCGAGCGACGCGGGCGCTGCCCTGCTGCAGATCGTCGATGCGGAGAACCCGCCGCTGCGGGTGTTCTTCGGCACGGACGGCTTGGAGATCGCCAAGAACCTCTACGCCGACCGCCTGAAAACCTGGGACGACTGGGCGCACGTCTCCCAGCGGGCACAGGGCGTTCAGCAGTAACCCCCTGGTTCCGGGAGCGAGTTTCGGGGAGCCGATGGCAGTACGGGCGGAAGGTCGTCGATCGGCCAGGACGCGAGCACGTCCACCCGCCCATCACCAAGGAGCGGGACACCAGCTCGGTCTCGCCGCGGTACTTGTCTGAGGACGAGCGGTGCTTTCCAGGCACACGGCTCAGGCAAGTCCCGCGGGCTCGGGGGCAGGCAGGCCGACCGGTCCCTGACCAGCGATGCTTCGCAGTTCGCAATCAGCAGTCGGAGCGTCCCGGAGGACCGGGCGGCCACTCCGCCAGAGCCATCGACGTTCCTCCACGAGGCGGAGAAGATCCTCACCGTCGCCGACGAGTTCGACGAGTTCGACGGGAGACCAGCCCACGTCGTCGCCTGGTTCTGTGCATCACCTAGGGAGTTGCCCCGATGCCCGCACCGAGGTCACTCGCCTACCGTCATGAGTAGTGCTGAACTTCCGGTCAGCCGATCCAATCCGCATCGAACTCGTATGCCGTGGAGGCCCGATGAAGGCGATCGCCCAGGACCGGTACGGCTCACCTGACGTCTTGGAACTCAGGGAGGTCGACAAGCCGGTCGTCGCCGACGATACGGTACTGGTTCGAGTCCACGCTGCCGCGGTCAACGCCCGCGACTGGCACCTCATGCGGGGCGACCCGTACCTGGCGCGTCTGGTCCTCGGGTTGAGCGGCCCAAAGACGAAGATCCGGGGCACGGACTTCGCGGGTCGGGTGGAAGCGGTGGGCAGGAACGTGAAGCGGTTCCGTCCCGGTGACGAGGTATTCGGCGAAGTCGACGGGGCATTTGCCGAGTACGTGTGCGCCCAGGACAACACGGTGGAACCGAAACCAGCCGGCCTGTCGTTCGAGCAGGCGGCCGCGGTGCCGCTGGCGGGGAACACCGCACTGATGGGCCTGCGCGACCTGGGACGGGTACAGCCGGGACAGCGGGTACTGATCAATGGTGCGTCAGGTGGTGTGGGCACCTTCGCCGTGCAGATAGCCAAGGCGTTCGGCGCGGAAGTGACCGGCGTGTGCAGTACGAGAAACATGGAACTGACCCGGTCGATGGGCGCGGATCACCTCATCGACTACACCCAGGAAGACTTCACCCGGAACGGACGACGGTACGACGTCGTGTTCGACCTGGTGGGGAACCATTCGTTGACCGAGTGCCGACGCGCGCTGACACCCACGGGGAGGCTCGTTCTCTCCGGTGGGGGCGTATCCGAAGGCGGGAGTCTTATCGGGCCGATGGGTCTCATCCTCAAGGGGCAGGTGATGTCACGCTTTGTCCACCATCAGCTGCTCGTCCTCACGGCGACGCCGAGCAAGGACAACTTGGCAGCGCTGAGAGAACTCGCCGAGTCCGGGAAACTCACCCCAGTCATCGACCGGACCTACCCGTTGAGTGAAGTACCCGAGGCCATTCGGTACCTCGAAGTGGAGCACGCGCGCTCGAAGGTCGTCATCACCATGTGACGGACCGACCGCTGAGGCCCAGCACGTAGCGCTGTCGTCCGATCGCGAGCACTGTCCGGGCAGACCCGGGCGATCATGAGCGGATGGGCTACCGGTTGAGGGTGACCGAGTTGTAGGGCGTCAGGTTGAAGCTCCCGATTTCCTGCATCTCGAGCGCCACGTGGCAGCCGACGCCGTCGTAGCCGGTGCACAGGCTCATACTGGCGCCGCCGTACTGGTTGTTGAAGACGTAGTGGTCGCCATACTGGTTGCTCAGGTTGTGGGCGCCGTAGCTCCAGTACACGTGGGTCGGGTGGGGGTCGAGGTACGGGTTGCGGTCCTGGCCCCAGATGCAGACGGCCCCGTACGGGCAACCATTCCAGTCGCCTTCAGCGGGCTTCGCCTGCGCCGCGCCGCCCATCGCCACGACGGCGGTCGCCGCGGTCGCCAACGCGGCGACGCCACGCAAGATTTTGCGCATGTCATTCCCCCTGTGTCTGAACCGGTCGGTGGAAAGGACATAACCATCCGCTGCGTGCCGTCGTTCTGACCATCGTTTCGACGGTGCCCGAAAGGGGTTTGGGCCGGCAGTACCGCAGGAGGAAGGTCGCGAAGTCGCAGGCCCTGCAACGCACCGTCCTCCGGCCGACGGGTGAGCAACTGCGCAGGCCTACCGGCTGGAGGCGATACCGCGGGCGGCCCGCCCTG
Organism: Streptomyces olivochromogenes; assembly: GCF_001514115.1. Lineage (GTDB taxonomy): Bacteria > Actinomycetota > Actinomycetes > Streptomycetales > Streptomycetaceae > Streptomyces > Streptomyces olivochromogenes. Next base: position 3,394 of record NZ_KQ948487.1, on the reverse strand, counting down.
ACGTCTGCTCGGTGTCGGGCAGCTGGGCCCGGAAGAATTCGGTCAGCTTCTCGACCGCGGGCCCGACGTACGGCTCCTTGTCGTAGAGGTCGACGTGGCTGGCGCCGTCGATCCAGTGGAGCTCCTTCGGGGCGCGGGCCTTCTGGAACGCTTCCACGCTCATCCAGGAGGTCACCGCCTCGCGCCCGACGATCATGAGGAGCGGGCGCGGCGCGATCAGGTGGACGAAGCGGAAGGCGTCGAAGAAGGCCATGCGATCGACGCTGGACCAGGTGAAGGACTTCGCCGAGCGCGGGTGCTGAGCGCGGTCCGAGCAGTAGTACTCACAGCCCTCCACGGCGTGCCGGCCCCCCAGCGCGCGGGCCTGCTCGACCGTGTCGGGGAAGAGCGGGAAGGCCGGGACTCCCTCACCGCGGGCCTCGGCAGTGCGTGCGGCCGCGGCCGCGGCGAGCATGCCCTGGAAGACGGCCGGGTCCTGGGCGCCGTCGGCGCCGTCACGGAACTGGCGGGCGATGTCCACGGCGCTGACGGTGCCGACGGCCTTGATCCGGTGGTCGGACGCCGTCGCGCTGAGGACGTAGCCGCCGGAGGCGCAGATGCCCAGCGCCCCGATACGGTCAGCGTCGACATCGTCACGGGTAGTGAGGAACGAGACTGCGGCCTTGATGTCCTCGACCCGGTGGGCCGGGTCCTCCAGGCCGCGCGGCTCGCCCTCGCTCTCGCCCTGGTAGGCGGCGTCGAACGCGAGCGCGACGAAGCCTTGCTCGGCCAGGCGAAGCGCGTACAGGCCGGCGGCCTGCTCCTTCACACCGCTGCCGGGGTGGCTGACGACGATCGCCGGGCGCGGGCCGACGGCCCCGTCGTCCGGCGTGTACAGGTGGGCGGCGAGCTTCAGGCCGGCACTGGGAAACGTGACGTCGGTCCTCACAGAGGTGCTCCAGTCGCAGCGGGACGGGCTCGCGGTGGGCGGGCTCCGGTGGCCTCCTGCCGGCGGCCACACCTCCACGGTGGCGTCGGCGCGTTGGGGGGACCAGGGACGGTGCTGCCTATGCACGCCAGTACCAGGCACGCGGCTGTCCGCCTGCGCACACTTAGGTCATGGACCTCCAGGACAATGCTTCCGGCGGCAACGAGCTGGGCAATTTCCTGCGCTCCCGCCGCGCCGCCCTCGATCCGCACCAGGTCGGCCTTCCCGACGACGGCCGTCCACGCCGAGTACCGGGCCTGCGCCGTGAGGAGCTCGCCCAGCTCGGACACGTGAGCATCGACTACATCGTCCGCCTGGAGCAGGGGCGCACCCGCCGGGTCTCGCGCCCGGTCCTCGACGCGCTCGCCGACGCGCTGCAACTCGCTCCGGACGAACGCGCCTACCTCTTCACCGTCGCCGACGTCACCCCCAGCGCTCCCACGCCGAGACCGGGCGGGCAGCAGGTCGACCCGCACCTGCAGCAGCTGCTCTCGACCATGCACGACATCCCCGCCATGGTTCTCAACCGGCGCATGGACGTCCTGGCCTGGAACCGGGGCGCGGCCGCCCTGCTCGCCGACTTCGGCGCGCTCGCCCCGGCCGAACGCAACCTGATCCGGCTGACCTTCCTCGACGACGCCTACCGCGCGCTGTACGCGGACTGGCCGCGAGCCGCGCGCGAGTGCGTGGCTGTTCTGCGCATGGAAGCCGGCCGCCACCCCAAGGACCAGGCCCTCGCCACGCTGATCGGCGAGCTGAGCCTGCGCGATCCGGACTTCCGCACCTGGTGGGCCGGCCACCGGGTCCGCGGGCCGCGCCGGCTCGCCAAGACCTACCTCCACCCCGTCGCGGGCAGCATCACCCTGGACGTTCAGCAGTTCTCCGTCGACACGCAACCTGACCAGCAACTGGTCGCGTACACCGCCCCGCCCGACTCTCCCTCCCAGGAAGCGCTGCGTTTCCTCCTCCAGTGGGCGGCCCGTCCCGACCGGGCGAACGACAGTCCAGCGACGCAAGACAATCACCGCAGGAAGTGATCAGGCGGTGCGCCCCCGGGCAGCGCCATCGCCGCGAGCTCATCCCCGTCGCCATCGGCCCTGCGTCAAGAGGGTGGAACACGTCACGGAGCATCGTGGCCTGTACGCGGAAGGCGTCAGCTCAACCGAGACGGGGACCAGATCCTTGGAGATTGGAGACAGGACACGGGGAGAGGCCGCGAGAGGCAGCAGGTGTCCCGTCTCAGATGATCTGATCTGCGAGCAGGGCTGTGACCTGGGGCGACCGGATCAGTTGAGACGCTGGGTGACTGAAAGTCTCAGCGGATCCCGCCCAGACAGTCTGGATGTCCGGTGTCGTCTCAGTCCATCTGGTCCAGCCAACCCGATCGACACAGGCCGGCAGGGCTCGTAGCCCCTCCCCCGCTCACGGTCTTCGCCGGCACCCGCGACCGGATCTCCCCCACAGCCGCCTCCTTGCGGGACGGGCCGACGTGTCCGGCCTCGCCGTCGGCCCACGAAGCCGACGGCCAGCCGCACGTCCATCCGCCACTACCGACCACCGAGGGACATGCCGCCCGCCCCGATCCCGGGCCGCAGTACCTTCCTCGCCGGTCCTCACGCCGCCGCGTCGTACGCGGTCCGCAACCGGACGCCGCCACCGGTCCGGGGTCGCGGGGCGCGCTCCGCGAACACAGCCAGACGCAGCACGAGAAAGCGACCGATCCCGACGAGCGCGGTGGCCGACAGGTACACCGCCTGCTGCAGAACAAGTCCGGCGCCGGGACGGAGCACGGTCAGCGAGCCGACCGCGGCGGACGTGACCAGCCAGCCGAGGGCCATGGTGGCCGCGCTCTTCAGGTGGCCGGCCAGACCGGGCCGTCCGTGACCGAACGAGACGCGGGCGTGCAGCTCGGTGGCGACCACGGTGGAGGCGACGGTGGTCAGCGCGTTCGCCGCCATCCACGGGATCCACTGCGAAAGCAGGACCTGGGCCGCCGAGGCAGCCAGGGTGACCCCGCTGCCCAGTCCGGCGAAGCGCCCGAAGGCCGCCGCGTGCCGACGGATCAGTCGCAGGCCGCTCACGGTGATCCCCTCCCGGTCTGCTGCCCCTGGCGGGGTCGTCGTCGTCATGCAGCAGAGCGTGGCCGACCCCCCATTCAGCGCGGTTTCAGAGCGTTCTCAGGGGTGCCGACGGTGGTGAAACCGGTGCGGCGATACACCGCCGCCGCCCGCCCCGACCGTGATCAGCTGCTCAACGGACTGGAGTTGCGGAGCGCCCCGAGTCAGCCGTGCCGACCGGCTGAACCACCGTCACCGTCGAGGCCGCCCCGCTCAACCACCATGATCTGTGGACCCTGGAGGGAGTCGGTATCCGCGAGGAACAGCAGGCCCCGCTGCCCCGGGCCAACGAACGTTGTGCGTGTGCCAA
>NZ_KQ948486.1 GCF_001514115.1 Streptomyces olivochromogenes | reverse complement strand
AAGGGAGCGTTTCATCCCGGTGAGGCTGTTTGGTCCGAGGTTCAGGTGTCGCGCCAGTTCCGGGTGAAATTCGAGGGCGAGTCGTCGACTTATGAGGGAATGACCTTGAATCCATTGACGCCGGGGTCGCATCAGATGCATGCCGTCGGCGTTGCCGGAGACGCTCACCACGGTGACCCAGACGGTCGGCAGCAGGCCGAGAGTGTCCACTCTGAGGTGGCGCTTGCGGCCTGCGATTTCTTGCCTGCGTCGATGCCCTGGTCGGCCGCGGGCACGCTCGCGGAGGTCTTCACACTCTGCGCGTCCGGCACGCAGGCGCTCGGCACGCCGTCGCGGCCCTCGGCCGTCCGCTTTCCCACGGCACAAAGTCATGGGGCAGGTTCCGCCGGGGGATGCCGGTGCGGGCGACGTTGAGGATGGCGAGCGTGAACCCGATCAGTCGCCGGCGTGCATCGGAGAGGTCGCTGGGATACGCACGAGCGAGGTCAAGCGGGTGCGCCTTGGGATCAGACGGGAGCGAACTGACGGAAACGGGCCAACCAGCGATGCCCCGGTCACATCCGCCGCATCGAACGCGTCTGCCTCAATGACTGCACCTGGCCGAGCCCGACCACCGCAACTCCCCCGGGCCGGGCGGGCATCGGGCTTTGCCGTGGCCGACCGTAATCCGCTTGACCTGGCCACGGGTCAACGCTGCACTGTTGCGGGACACCACGAGTCGTGGTGCCGGTACCCCAGGGAGGCAGCGGCAGCGATGGAGATCCGTCCCACGACCGACCAGGACCTCGATGTCTTCGTCGACACACTCCATGCCGCGTTCGGACGCTTCCCTGAAACCCCGACCGAGGGCGGCGGGGTCTGGTGGTCGGCGCTCGAAATGGATCGCGGCCTCCTCGCCCTGACGGCGGACGGGCGGCCCGTCGGCACCGCCGGGGCGTATGCCTTCGAGCTCACCCTGCCCGGTGAGATCCTCGTCCCGGCCGCCGGGGTGACCGCCGTCGGCGTCCTGCCCTCGCACCGACGCCAGGGCGTGCTCAGCGCGATGATGCGGCATCAGCTCACCGAGCTGCGGGCCGAAGGGGAGTTCCTCTCCGTACTGCTGGCCTCCGAGGCACTGATCTACCGCAGGTTCGGCTACGGACCTGCGACCTACACGCAGCGGCTGACGGTGCCACGCCACCAGGCTGCCCTCGCCCTCCCCCGGGCACGAGGAAGGGCCGACACCCCGGCGACCGGCTCGGACACCGGCACGATCGAGCTGCTGCGGCGTGCCGAGTGCGGCGAGATCCTGGAAGAGGTCTACGACCGCTACCGCCGCGCACAGCCCGGCGCGCTGTCCCGGCCGCACCGCTGGTGGGCCTTGGGCGCGGGACAGCCCCCCGTCGCTTCCGCGCCGCGCTACGTCGCCATCCACCGGGACGCCGACGGAGTCCCGGACGGGTACGCCAGCTACTCGACCGGCGAGCCCAGCACCTTGACGGTGGACGAGACCATCGCCGCCGACGACGCCGTCTTCACGGCCCTGGCCCGGTTCGTGCTCGGACACGATCTGGTCACTCAGGTCGTGTTCAAGCACTTCCCGCCCGAGCACCCGCTGCGCTGGCAGTTTGCGGACTTCCGCGCCGGCCAGGTCAGCGGCGACACCGACTGGCTGTGGGTACGGCTGCTGGACGTCCCTCGTGCGCTGACCGCGCGCGGCTGGTTCATGGACGGCGACAGCTCGTCCTCGACGTCGACGACCCGTTCCTGGGCGAGCACAGCCGCTACCTGCTGACCATCCGGGACAGCAAGGCCGACTGCGTCCCGACTGACCGGGAGCCCGACCTGTCCCTGGACGTGAGCGACCTGGGCTCGATCTACCTCGGCGGCACCACCCCGAGCACGCTCGTGCGCGCCGGACACATCCGGGCCCACCGCCCAGGCGCGGCCACCCTCGCTGACGCCCTCTTCCGTGCCGAGCGCTCCCCGCACTGCCTGCACTGGTTCTGACCGCACGCTCGCCGACCCCTTTGACCGGACCGAATCCGAGCGACCGCAGCAAGAAGGGCATGCACGACAGCCTGGCTCTGCAGGCTCTCGTCCGGAGCAACCGCCCCTCCGCTCCCGCCGTGGACCACGCCGCAGCAAAGGCGGAGGTGGCCATACTCCAGCACATTGGGAAGTAGATCAGCGGACCACTGGCCTCCCGGATGCGAAGCCTCCAAGGAGTAAACGCCCGGGGTTCCTCGCAAGAATCGAGCTGAAGGGTTTCGAACTCGGAGCCCGGCCCCCGCTCCGCTGCTTCGGTCGTGGCGGCGGCCAGCACTCCGTCACGACTCGCCCTCGGCTGGAAGCTCGAGGTTCAGTTCATAGCCCCCGTCGGCCGTTGGGCCGGAGGTCACGGTGCCTCCAAGGAGCGCGGCGCGCTGCCCCAGGCCGACCAGACCGTGGTGCGCACTGGGCAGCGGAAGAGGAGGCCGGGTCGGTGCGGTATTGGTGACCGTGGCACGAATGGCGCCGCCCTCGTTGCGGATACGAACCGTCGCGCTGGTCCCGGGGGCGTGCTTGCGTACGTTGGTCAGCGCTTCTTGGACCGTGCGGTAGATGGCGCGCTGAACGGTGGGCGGAAGGTCGTCGGACACGTCGGTCTGCAGCTCGACCTTGATGCCGCTGTTGTCGACCAGCCGCTCAAGGTCGGCCAGGGACGGCTGCGGTGTCAGCTCGGTGGGGCGGCCCCCGGAGGCTCGCAGGACGCTGACCATGTGCCGCAGTTCGTCCAGGGTCTGTACGCTCAGCCGCCGGATCGTGGCGGCGGCCTCCTTGACTTCGGCGTCCCGGGCGCCGACCTGAAGGGCTCCGGCCCGCACCGCGATCAGACTGACCTGGTGGGAAACCACGTCATGCATCTCCCGGGCGAGCTGCGCACGTTCCCTGGCCAGCACGGCCTGGGCGGTCAGCAGCCGCTTGTGGTCGCGCGCCTCGGAGATCTCGGCGAGCCGCTGCGACAGATCGCGCCGGGTCTGGACGAGTTGCCCCAGGAAGACGGGAGCGGCCGCCGTCGCCGCGGTGTAGCCCAGAGTGACGAGGGTCGAGGTGGCCGCGAAGTTCCAGTGCAGTGACGGCCATGAGGTCATGTCGCAGACCGTGAATGTCGTCACGCAGACGGCCAGCAGGGCGCGGTGCCGGGTGAATGAGGCGAGGGTGTACAGCGCGGCCAGCGCGGCGAAGACCGCATCGGAGACCAGGACTGCCGGCAACGTGAGCAGGAAGGTGAGCAGCGGCCGGCGACGGCGCAAGAGAAGTGAGAAGGCGGCAACCAGGGCGCAACCCAGGCGCAGCGACTCGTCGATGTGGACCTTGACCCAGACATCGAGCAGCGAGGCTCCGACAAGGATGGCGTCCAGCAGCAGCGGGGGCGGGCGGCGAGGGGTCATCCCCCCTCCTGGTCCCGCGACGGTTTGAGAAGGCAAGCCCGTTGGGCGAGGCGGGAGGCCTGGACGCGGCCGTCGACCTTGAGTTCCGTGAGGATGGTGCTCACGTCGTTTTTGACCGTGCTCGTGCTCAGACGCATCCGTGTGGCGATGTCGCTGTTGGACAGTCCCTCGCCGATGAGGGTGAGTACGGCACGCTCGCGGTCGCTGAGTCGGGCGAGGCTGCGGGCAGCGGGTTCCTGGGGGCCGGCGTTCGGAGCGATGTCCACTGCCGTCCGGGTGACCTTGGACGACAGTACGGTGCCGCCGTTGGCCAGGGTCCGCACCAGGAACGGCAGCTGCTCGGGGTCGGTGTCCTTGAGTAGGAAGCCCGCGGCGCCCGAGCGAAGTGCCGTTGCGACGTGTTCATCCATGCCGATGGTCGCGAGCATGGCCACCACCGGGGGGTGGGACAGCCGGCGGAGGCCGGCCAGGACGGTGAGGCCGTCGACGTCCGGCATCCGGATGTCCAGAAGCACGACGTCAGGACATATCTCCTGCGCCACCTGAAGCGCCTGGCTGCCGGGAACCGCCGCCGCGACCTCGATGTCCTTCGCCGCGTCGAGGATGTACTGAAAACCCTTGCGAATCAGGGCCTCGTCGTCGACCACCAATACTCGGATCACGGGTGCTCCACTCGCCATGGGGCCACTGTCCGATTCGTACCATTTCGTGACACTCCCGGCTGGTTCACACTATCGAATCCAGCCAGTCGGCGGGGGCTGCGTCGGCCAGTCGGCGGGGGCGGTTCCGGACACCTGCCGGATGGTTGCGAGGCACACCGTCCAGGACCCTGGATCACATGTTGCACGCCGTATCAGAGGTCGCACCGTCCGGGGCGGCATCCGCTGTGGGTGCAGTTCCCGCCCCCTCCCTTACGGCGTCAGCTCCCTCCCTTACGTCGTCAACGGGACGGCTGATCGGACTCGACCTGGCCCGCGGCCTGGCGGTGTTCGGCATGTACGCGGCCCACGTCGGCCCCGACCCGTCGGTGGGCGGCCCGCTGGGCTGGGTGATGGAGGTGGCACGCGGCCGGTCCTCTGCCCTGTTCGCCCTGCTTGCCGGGTTCACCCTGGTCCTTCTCACTGGTCGGCCACAGCCACGGACGGGGCGAGCCGGGCGGCAGGTCATGGGCAGGGTACTGATCCGCTCCGCCGTCCTGGTTGCTCTGGGATACGCCCTGACCTCCCTGGACACGTCGGTCGACGTGATCCTCGCCGCTTACGGAATGGTCTTCCTCCTGGCCCTTCCGCTGTACCGGCTGCGAGCCGGCACACTGGCCGTCATCGCCGCGGCGACCGCGCTCGTACTGCCCCAGGTCCTGTATGTGCTTCGGACCGCGGTCGAAGGCGGAAGCTGGGCCGACGCCGTCATCGCCCACGACCCGCTGGCCCGGATCACCGATTCGGACGGGATCGTTGAATTGTTCATCACCGGCGCGTACCCGGTACTGACCTGGCTGCCCTTCGTCATCGCCGGAATGGCAGTGGGCCGACTCGACCTCGCCAGGCCCGGCATACGCGCCAAGGTCGCTCTCCTCGGCAGCGCACTGGCCCTGCTCGGCTACGGCGGCTCTTGGCTGGCCCTGAACCTGGTCCCCGGCGCGCAGGCGGCCGTGAGCGCGACGACGGACGGCGGGTCGGCCGCATCGGCCTGGTGGTCGGACGCCGTGGGCGACCCCGCCGCCAGTACCCCGGACTGGCTGCTGGTGGCCGCGCCGCACAGCCAGACGACATGGTCGATCCTGGGTAACACCGGCATCGGCCTCGTGATCATCGCCGCCTGCCTCTTCGCCACGGACCGGTCGGCCCGCCTTCGGCGGCTTGCCACGCCGGTCATCGCGGTCGGCTCGGTCTCCCTGACCGCCTACGTCGGCCACATCATCGTCATCAAGACCCTGGGCATCGACGACCTGTCGACGTCCGCTGCCCTGCCGGCCCTGGCCTGCTTGGCGGCGGCCAGCATGCTGCTGGCCGTCGCCTGGACACGGGCTTTCCGGCGCGGACCACTGGAGTACATGCTGCACGCCGCCACCGCACCCGCTCGACTGATCAACTAGCCGACTGTGGTCGAAGCGCCTTCCAGGACACAAAATCCACTGCCGATTCCACGGCGCCCACGGTCTCCGAAGGTCTCACACCATCCGGCGTCACGCCGGGCCAGGAAAGAGGTAAGCCGATGTCGGTCCGCCTGACATTCATGTGCGCGACAGCCGGGGACACCAGCAGGAACGCAGTCTTCGGTGACGGTCTCCTCAGCGAGAGCGGCCTGCGCGAGGCACGCGTCGTGGGAGCCTCACTCCCCCCGTACTCGCTGGCCATCCGGGCACCGTCGACCCCCTGCGGGCAGATCGCCGACGCTCTCGGCCTGAACGCCACGCTCGAACCCGCGCTGCGCGACTTCGACTACGGCACGTGGCGTGGGCACACAGTCGGCGAAGTCACCGCGGACGACCCCTACGGGTACGGCGCCTGGCTGACAGACCCGGATGCCGCGCCACACGGAGGCGAGTCGGTACGCCAGCTCTGTCGCCGAACCGCCGGCTGGCTGAGCAGAGTGCCGCCTGGCACGGGCGACGCGCTGGCCATCACCGAGCCGGCGATCATCCGGGCCGCGCTCGTCCATGCGCTGTCCGCACCGACAACGGCCTTCTGGCATTTCGATGTGCCACCCCTGTCCGCGGTCTCCCTCACGTTGCGTGGTGACCACTGGAACGTCCGGCCCGGGCCCGTCATCCCTCGAGGAGTCGGCACCAGTCGCACTGTTCCCGTGGTCGCCGCACGGAATCAGACGACGCTCCTGTGGGACGAGACGGCGAACGACGATCGGTACGAGCTCGTCGCCTGGGTGTGACCCACGAGCACGCTGATGCACCGCCGTCGGTTCGACGGCACGCTGCTGGGCGACAGTGCCCATGCGATGGTGCCGTTCCAGGCCCCAGGGTGCGGCGCGGGCGATTCTGGACGCGGCTGTGCTCGGCGACGCCCTCGCGGGGGCCACGTCGGCCGAGACTCCCGACGCCGCGCTCGACCGGTACACGCGCCGACGGCTCTCGACCGCCACAAGCGTGCAGGCCAGTTCCGCGCGGGCGGGCAAGGACCACCACCTGCCGGACGAACCTGAGGCCCAGGCGCGGAACACCCGCATGGCGGCATGCGCGGCCGTCCAATGCATGGCGGCATGCGCGGCCGTCCGGTCGCTCGTACAGATGACGCGACCGGCCGTTGCTCACCTGCCGACCAGCCGCACCTGCCGCTCGATTCCCTGCCAATACGGTGCCGGGCGGCAGCCTTACGCAAGGGCTCGACCACCAGCCGGACTTCGGGTGCGAAGCCACAAGCTCCGGGCACCGGTGGCCCGCTGGTCCGCGATCGTTGAGAGAGACTACGAAGGATCTTGCCGCCGGGGGGACGCTGAAGCACGGCCCGAATTGACGTCGAGGAACTCGACGCCGCCTCACAAGAGTTGGGCCGCCGCTCCTCAAGCCTACGACTTCCTCACGAGTGGAAGGCGACGTGAAGACAGCACGCATGCCCCGCCATAAAGTGGGCACGGCTTGCTGGCATGAGCGTCACGAATATGCCAGCTTTTATTCCCGGCCTGGAACTCTCCCGCCGCTTCTACACCGAAGCAGTACGCCCCCTGCTGGAGGAAGCCTCCCCCGCAATCCCTCACTCTGCGGCACGCCTGGGCAGCGTTTCCGAGGTGCTCGGCTTCGACACCCCTCGCTCGGCCGACCACGAATGGGGCCCCCGTCTCCAGCTCTTCCTCCGCCGCCAGGACGTCTCCCGGCACGCGGGACGCATCAGACACGTACTCGCGGAGCACCTCCCGAAGACCTTCCACGGCTACCCCACCCACTTCGCCCCCACCGGCGACCGCGACATCCGCGTCATGCGGGCCACCGACGGCCCCGTCCATCACCGCGTCGAAGTCACCCACCTCTCAGCCTGGTTCACCGACGTACTCGGCTTCGACCCATCCTCCGGCATCACCCCGACGGACTGGCTCGCCACCCCCACCCAACTCCTCGCCGAAGTCACCGGCGGAGCCGTCTTCCACGACGGCCTCGGTGAACTCGCTCCCTTACGCACGGCCCTCCGTTGGTACCCGCACGACCTCTGGCTCCATGTCCTGTCCTGCCAATGGCAACGCATATCCCAGGAGGAAGCCTTCGTCGGCCGCTGCGGCGAGGTCGGCGACGAGCTCGGATCCGCCGTGGTCGCCGCCCGCCTCGTGCACGACCTGATGCGCCTGTGCCTCCTGATGGACCGCCGCTTTCCGCCCTACAACAAGTGGCTCGGCAGCGCGTTCGCCCGCACTCCCATGGGCCTTCGCCTCACCCCCGACCTCACCGCCGTCCTCGCCGCCACCGACTGGCGCGACCGCGAGCGGCATCTGGCGCACGCCTACGAGACGGTCGCGGGCCTGCACAACCAACTGGGCCTGACCGACCGGGTCGACCCCGCCACCCGCCCCTACCACTCCCGCCCCTTCCAAGTTCTGCGCGCCGACCGTTTCGCCAAGGCCCTGACGGCCCGCATCACGGACCCGACGCTTCGCGATCTGCTGCCCGTCGGCTCCGTGGACCAGTTCCTCGACAGCACCGACGTCCTGAGCCGCCCGAAACTGACCCGCGCGGCAGGCCACGCCGTACGAAAATCCAGGTCAGAGTGAACCTGACCTGGGCTTCCGAGCCAGCAGCGTGCCACCGCAGCCGGCCCAGAGAGTCGACCAGGAAGATCTTCCTCTGACTGGCTCGGTCTCCCCCGACCCGACACCGCGCCACTTGAACTGCAGCCGGTCGGGGTCCAACTGGCTCGCCTGGGCATCACTCACGCGTCCTCGCGGACTCCGGGCTCCCGGACTTCGACGTGCTCGTGGGCACCGAATCCGTACGGCCCGCGGCACAGGGCCGCGCGGTGGCCGTGCACTGCGTGACGGATTGCATGGGCGTGTGCAGGGTGCGTGGGCTGTGAGGCTGGTGATCACACATCGCTGGAGAGCGGTTGTCCGTCCGGGGGGACTCTCGCTTCCGGGATTTGGAAGGGCCAACTTCCCCCCGCACCACGCGTGATGGAGGATCCACACATGACTCAGCCGCGAACCGATGGGGCGCCGTCGCCCGACGCGGCCAACGCCTAAGGAGGCACTCCGAGAACGGCTGGCGGCCGACGGATGCGGGGTGACCGCAACCACCTGTCGCGACTACCGGGTAGTGATCGGCAGTCGATCGGACCGCAGGGTGCGATGGTTCGGCACCAAGGTGGAGCTGTTCGTCCTCGCCGCCGCTGTCCCCGAGGTCGACAACGCCTCGATGGCCGAGTTCACAGGGTGGGCCATGGACTACGTGAAGAGCCTCCGCAGCGGTCTGCCCGGCGCCCGCAACGCGACGATGATTCTGCCCGCCCTCTGGCCAGCGGCAGCGTCCAGCCGTCCGCGAGAAGCTGGGCTGCCAACTCAGACCGACGGCCCCACTCCCGTAGTCAACGACGACATCGCCCACACCCACTACGTCTGGAATGTTCGTACGCGTCGACGGGGACTGCACCCTTCACGGCAACCGGTGTCGTCCAATTCCAGCAATCGCGGGGTGGTGGACCCCTCCGCCGTCCGTCTCCACACCAACCGTGCGAATGCTCTTCGCCGGTGGCCAGTGAGACGCCGCAGAAGGGTCCCCTTGCCGTTCCGCCCGAGGTACCTCGTCGCATCCGCGAGATGTGCTCACTGGATGTGCGACGTGGTCCTGCTGACCCATTGGGACAGCGTGAGCTGCATGGTCAGGTTCGATCGGTGTGGCCTGCGGTGACGGGGCGAGGAGTGACCGCGATCGAGCCGGGTGGCCGCGTGCGTCCGCGCGCTTCGGCCTTTGCCGCAGGCCAGAGCGTCGCGGAGAAGAGACAGGTGTGCCGGCACGGCCGCGAGGCGGTCGTACTCGTCCCGGCACGTGTGGCAGATCGCCAGGTGAGCCCGCACCGCGCCTGCCTCAGAGGGGGCGAGGGTCCTGCGTTCGTTTCCGGCCAGAAGTTCACGGATCGTGCGACATTCCTCGACGGCCGTCTTCTCGTCGGGCTTCGTCAGGCACTGGGTTGCGGTCATGGTGAAACCTCCGTTCAGGGTTCCACCTTGGCTCAGGAGCACCCCTGAGCGCGTCGTCCCCACGCAGCGACTTCTGGCTACCACGGCTGCAGTACGCGGTACGTCGGCCTGCGGCCGGGGCAGAAGGTGGACGCACCGTGCCGGCGACTACGCGGGTTGCTGGGATTGATCTGGTTCCGTAGCCGGACTGACCAGCCCGCACTGGTAGGCGATGACGACGAGCTGGGCGCGGTCACGAGCTGCCAGCTTGGTCATGGCCCGGTTGATGTGGGTCTTGGCGGTCAGCGGGCTGACGAACAGGCGCTCGGCGATCTCGTCGTTGGACAGGCCGAGTGCGGCGAGGCTCGTGACGTCGCGTTCCCGCGGTGTCAAGCTCTCCAGCCGCTCATGGACGGCCGCCGGGCATGGATCCGGCTGGGCCAGAAACCGAGTGATCAATGCTCGCGTCGCGGACGGGGACAGCAGCGCCTCACCGTCTGCGACCGTTCGGACGGCATCGAGGAGTTCCTCGGGTCGTGCGCCCTTGCCCAGAAACCCGCTCGCACCCGCACGCAGTGCGTCGGCGACGTGCTCGTCGTCTTCGAAGGTGGTCAGGATGAGCACCTTCACACCTACGAGGTCCTCGGACTCGGTGATGAGCCGTGTCGCCTCGAGGCCGTCCATCTCCGGCATGCGGATGTCCATCAGGACCACGTCCGGGCGCTGTGAACCGGCCAGCTCGACCGCCTCACGGCCGTTGGACGCCTCTGCCACGGTCTCCATGTCATCCGTGGCGTCGAACAGCATGCGGAAGGTGCCCCGCAGCAGGGCCTGGTCATCGGCAAGCAGTACGCGAATCGTCATGCTCATGTCTCCGATTCCCTGCCGGACTGGGGCGCAGCGGGAGTTCCGCGGTCACGGTGAAACCGCCTTCGGGGCGCGGTCCCGCATACAGCGTGCCCCCTATCGTGGTAGCCCGCTCACGCATCCCGATCAGCCCGTGGCCGGCCCCCGGGTGAGGATGGTGCGGTCCGGCGCACCCGTCGTCCTCGACGGTGATCGTCAGCCGTTCGCAGTGGTAGTGCAGGAACAGCCGTGCATGGTCGGCCCCGGCGTGCTTGCGCACATTGGTCAAGGACTCCTGCACGATGCGGTACGCGGCCAGGTCGACCGCCGGCTCCAGCGGCTCGGTGCTGCCCCGCCGCGTGTGGCTCACGGCCAGCCCGGCGCGTTCGAACGACGCCAGAAGCGCTGGTACTTGCGCAAGGCCCGGCATCGGGTCACGGATGGCCACCGGCTCGTCGGACTGCCGCAGCAGCCCTACGGTCACCCGTAATTCGTCCAGCGCGGAGCGGCTGGTGTCCCGGATGTTCTCCAGAGCTGTCAGGATTTGTTCCGGACGCTGGTCCACCAGGTGGACGGCGACGCCTGCCTGAGCGTTGATCAAGGCGATGTGGTGGGCGACGATGTCGTGCAGCTCGCGGGCGATCCGGACACGTTCGGCCGCCACTCGCTGCTGTGCTTCTTGCTCGCGGGTGCGCTCGGCGTGCTCCGCTCTTTCCACCACGGCCGCCACATAGGCGCGCCGTGAGCGCAGCCCGTCCCCGACGGCGGCCGGCAGGGCCGTCCAGGCCACCATCGCAGCCTTGTCCGGGTCGAGCCACGAATCCGAGGTCCACACCGCGTCGGCGCCTACCAGAACGGCAGCGGAGACAGCTGCCGCGGTCCAGGCGGTACGCCGGTCGGTCCGCAGCGCCACGTTGTAGACGGACGCCAGAACCGGGCTTGTCACCAGCGGGCTCTCCCGGAAGCCGAGCATCTGAAAGATCACCCCGCAGCCAATGGTGACGGCCAGTACTCCGAACGGGTGACGACGACGCCAGAGCAACGCGAAACAGCCGACGGCAGCCAGCACCACGGCGGACCAGCGCAACACGAACTCGTGCTCGTGCGGGTCGACCGAGGCAGCCACGACCGACAGCACGCACAGCACAGCCACGCCCAAGACGTCGAGCGTGCGGCTCCGGGCTCGCCCTCGCCGCCTCCAACCGTTGAGCACCGTCATGCCATCACCGTAGGGTCGGTGGCCGGGTCGGGCATCGTTTCACCACGGCAGGGGGCGCCCCGGGGCGCCACGGCCTGATTCGCGGTATCCGGCTCCATCCCCGCGGGACGTGGCAGGCGAATGAGCTCGGAGGATCTGCTTCCGCTTTGTCCATATCCAGCTCGCGAGCGTGCAGGACGGTCCGGCAGGCGTGGATGGCCTTGGCCAGGGTTGTGTGGCGATGCCGGCCCGGGTAGCTGCCGACGCTGCGGACCAACTCGCCCAGAGTGGTCCCGGCCGTAGATCCGCAGGCCGTGACCCCTCGCCACACGAACGGCGCTGCCACGTCTGCCGCGCCAGGCCGACAAACAGCTCGCGCGCAGAGGGGCCGCCGTCCAAAACCAGGCCGCCGGTCAGTTGCGCACCAGGGGCTGCATAGCTCGTCGTAGGCGACGATCCGCGACATGTCAGTGGCCCATGGCACGATCGCGGGCATGGCCTCGGCGGCGTACACCCGCCTGGCCACACGCGCTGTCGGGTCGACTCCATGAACCGCCGTTGAGCCGTCGCCCCCGATGGTCCGAACACCGGCGGGACCTGCGCCCACGTGCACCCCATGGTCACCACGAAGAAGATCACCGCCAGCACCTCGCGGTCTCCGTACCGACGCCGACCACCGCCTCGCGGCCTGGTCCGCGCCTTCGGCACCACCCGCTCAAACAGTCCCCACAGCCTGTCGGGGCCGAGGCGATCAGCCATCAACACGCGTACAGGGTAACGAGATCGCCAATTGAGATGATCTCCAAGTGACGCGGTTCAGCGGCACAGGGCCGTGTCCACGACACCGTCCATGCGCTCCTTGACTGCCTGGCTCGGCTGCATGGTCACGGCGACGTTGGCCGCGCGGCCGTCCTCGGTGACGCCGCCTCGGGTCTCGTATCCCGTCATGCTGCCGCCGTGGCCCCAGTACACACCGCCGCACGACAGCGGCGTGCTCACGAGTCCCAGCCCGTAACGGGCAACGGCGGGAAAGGGGTAACCGGCGGGGACGGTGGTGCGCAGCTGGTCGAGCTGAGCCTTCGGGAGAAGTCGGCCGGCCAACAGCGCGGTGAAGAACCGGTTCAGGTCGGAGTCGGTGGACACCATCTGGCCCGCAGCCCCGGCCCAGGCCCAGGCCCAGGCCCAGGCCCAGGATGGGTCCCACTTCGTGGCGCCGACCAGAGGCGCGCCGGCCGAATCCTGGTAGTAACCCCTGGGATGGCGCTCCCGGATCATCTCCTCTCACTTGGTGTAGTTGGGAAGTCCGCTGGAGTGCAGTAGTAGTTGGTGCCCCACGGGCAGCCGACAGCACGATGGCTGCGTGCTGCCGAGCCTGATGTGGGGTCTTGTGGCCATAGGCCGTCTTCTTGAGCCGGTGGCGCTCGGAGGCGGTCAGGGCTCGGCGCCGGTAGGAGCCGTGATCGGTGCTTGGCCGAGCGTGGCCGATGTGTCTGGCTGCCGGGTGGGAGCGGACTCGAGGTCAGGGCAGGGTGAGAATGCGGGGGCCGTCCTCGGTGATGGCGATGGTGTGCTCGATGTGGGCGGCTCGGCTGCCGTCGATCGTGCGCAGGGTCCATCCGTCGGGGTCGGTGTGGTAGTCGTTGCGTCCGCCGGCCATGAGCATGGGTTCGATGGCGAGGGCGAGGCCGTGGCGCAGAGGGAAGCCGCGGCCGGGTCGTCCGTGGTTGGGCACGTGGGGGTCTTCGTGCATCTGGCGGCCGATGCCGTGGCCGCCGAAGTCGGCCGGCATGCCGCAGTCGGCCTTGCGGGCGACCGTGCTGATGGCATGGGAGATATCGCCGATCCGGTGGCCGACGGTGGCGGCGGCGATGCCGGCGTCCAGGGCCTGCTGGGTGGCGGCGATGAGTTCGAGGTCGGCGGGGCGAGGGGTACCGACGGTGAAGCTGATCGCGGCGTCGCCGGTCCAGCCGTCGAGTTCGGCTCCGCAGTCGACGCTGACCAGGTCGCCGTCGCGCAGGCGGTAGTCGTCGGGGATGCCGTGCGAGACGGCGTCGTTCACGGAGGCGCAGATCACGGCGGGGAAGGGGGTCGGAGCGAAGGAGGGCTGGTAGCCCAGGAACGGAGAACGTGCTCCGGCCTTGGTGAGAACGGTGCGGGCCGCTTCGTCGAGCTCGCGCAGGCGAACTCCCACGGCTGCCGCCGCGCGGGCGGCTGCGAGTGCATGAGCCACGACGCGTCCGGCTTCTCGCATCGCCTCCAGTGCCGTGTCGGTCTTGATCTCCACCATGTGTCGTGACTCCCTGCCGTGCGACGCTACCCAATACTTATACCGGTATTAGTATCACGGGCATGGTGAGAGTTCCTTTGAGTCCGCAAGAGCGGCAACGCGGAGAGCGCTTCGGGATCCTGCTCCGCCGCGCCCGCGGCGACCGCAGCATGGTCGACGTGGCGGCAGCCGCCGGGGTGTCCGCTGAAACGCTTCGCAAGATCGAGACCGGCCGGGCCCCGACCCCGGCCTTCTTCACCGTGGCAGCCCTGGCCCACGCGCTGCACCTGTCCCTGGACGACCTGGCCGCCGCCTGCGCGGAAGGTGCCGAGGGCGCCGAAGGCGGCGAGCAGGCCATGTCGGCGTGACCGTCAGGCGCGCGTGATACCCGTTCCCTGGTCGGCCATCCAGGACTCCGGGGCCTGGACGACATCTTACGGTCGGATGCCCTGGAGCACCTTCGCCAGGCGGCGGGCCTGTACGGCTGGGGGGACGGCTCGGCTGCGCCACTTCCCGACTTCCCGCTGAAACGCGGCAGCGCGGCAGCGACACGCCCACACGTGTAGGCCACACGGGTGACGCACGTCGCCGATGAAGGCCGACGACACCCACACACCCGCCCGGGGCGACCTCGTCGCAGAAGGCGTGGTGGGCAGCACGGACAGCCTGGACGCGGGCAGACAGGCTCCTTCCACCACGACCCTGAGCGGAGCCGCGCGGTCGGCATGACCGCACCACTCGGCCGCGCGTCACCCGTCGGCCGCCACGGCATCTCCGGCAGACGCCGGTCAGGTTGGCCACGGTGGCTCGCGCGGCCAGCTGCTGTGCAGCCGCGGGCCATAAGCGGCGGTCAGTTAGCCCACCTGGCGGGATGTGGCTGTGCCGATCAGCGGTCCACGAGGTGTCCTGTGCTTCCATCGCGCCAGGAGGCATATGACATGGCTGACAAGAGACAGGCAGGACACCCACTCTCGACTCACCCCGTCCCGGCGCCGTGTGCCGGCCGCGGCCGCCCTTGCGCCCGTACTCACCAGTGTGCCTGCCAGGGCCCGCGCCCTGTCCGCCGGACCGGAGGACCGCTCCCCGGCCCTACCGGTAATGACCAAATCGGCGGACTGGGCGGGCGTGGGCGACGCTCTCGACCCGACCGGTGGCCTGAGGCGGTTCATGTACGACACGAGCTTGCCGCGCCGGGACCTCACGGCCTTCTCTCGCGGCATCCGGATCAACCGCGCGCTCGTTCTGGGCACGCGCGTGTCCTTCGTCCGTCGCCCAGACCACAGCACGCTTTTGATGGGCGACGCCGTGGTCACCGAGCGCGAACTGCAGATTTTCAGATGTCCGCCGCGAGACCGTCGCCGACGGTCCTGCGATCCTGCCCCCGAGACTGGTCGCCACCATCTCCGTCAACTTCCAGCCGCTCCGCGGCGGAACGGCTGCCCTCAGCGGTGACCTGGTCGTGATCGCCAAGGAAGTCCAACCCGTCCTCGTGGCCCTGCCGCGCGGTGGCGTCGAACTCGTCGAGGCGCGCCACCACAACCCCACCGACGAACCACCCCTGTTCTTCGTCCACTACTGGGCCGTCGGCGATGCCGTCAGCCCCGCCAAGGCCATTCGCCGGGCCGTGGACACCACCGACGTCGTACCCATGCCCGGAGGAGCCGCCTGATGACCGCGGACAACGAGAAAAGCATCTGCCCGTTCGACTTCAGCGAAGCCCTGGAGTTCGACCCTGTGCTCGCGGACTTGATGGACCGCGATACCCCTGCGCGCATCCGGCTTCCCTACGGCGATGCGGACGCCTGGCTGATCACCGGATTCGACGCCGTCAAGCAGGTGACCACCGATCACCGGCTCAGTCGGGCCGCCATCATCGGCCACGACTACCCCCGGCTGACCCCGGAGCCCATCGTCTCTCCCGAATCCATCAACGTGATGGACCCGCCGCACAGCAGCCGTGTCCGCCAGCTGGCCTCGCAGGCCTTCACCCAGCAGCAGGTCGACGGGATGCGGAGCCGGATCATCTGGCTCGCGGACGTCCTGCTGGACAGGATGGAGGAGGACGGCTCGCCGGCGGACCTGGTTCAGTACCTCTCCGACCCGCTCCCCCAGCACACCATCCTGGACCTCCTCGGCGTCGAACAGGAGGACTGGCCCCAGATGCAGGAGTCCGTGCGCCAGTTGCTCGTCGTCGGCGCGGGCAACAAGGAGGCCGCGGCGAGCGCCAAGGCCGATCTGACGGCCTACTTCGCCAAACTCGTCGAGCAGCGCCGGAGCTCACCCGGCAAGGACCTCATCAGCGCGATGGCCGCAGCGCGAGACGGTGAGGATCAGCTTGACGACAGGGAACTGGCGGTCATGGCACTGACGCTGACACTCAGCGGCCAGGACACGGCAACATGCCAGATCAGCGACATCGCATACCTGCTCCTGACGCGTCCCGAGCTGATGGAACACGTCAGGCGTCGGCCGGAGTCTCTGACTGACGTCCTGCAGGAAATGCTCCGCCACATCCCGTTCCGCAAGGGGGTCGGTATCCCTCGGGTGGCCCTTGAGGACGTGGAGCTGGACGGCGTACAGATCCGGGCGGGCGACTTCGTCCACGTGTCGTACCTGACGGCAAACCGTGACCCGAAGCGCTTCCCGGACTCGCACGTCCTCGACCCCGACCGGCCGTACCAGCCGCACATGACGTTCGGCTGGGGCGGACACCGATGCATCGCGGTGCCCTTGGCCATGGCGGAGATGGAAGTGGCGATCGGGCGCCTCTTGAAGCGCTTCCCCGGACTGCGGCTTGCGGTGCCGCCGGAGGAAGTGCGGTGGGACACCGAAACGATCCGGCGCTTCCCGCTGGAGCTACCGGTGGCTTGGTAGGCACGCCTGAACGCGCCGGACCTGATGGGCTGGTGCATCGGCTCGCTCGGTCTATGCGAGCCCTTGAGGTGGGGGCACGGTGACGGCGTCCAGACTGGCCGTGCCACTCACACAGGTGTCAGCAGCACGATCCGTCAACGGGGTGGCTACGCTGCCCCGTTGACGTGTACAGCAACGAACTCCGCATAGCTCCAGCACTGTCGCAACAGCCCTTCGCGAGACGCGACCTCAGCCCATCCTGCCGGTCACGCCTTACGGCGTGGCCGGCAGGTACGCGCCGTAGTGGCAGCAGCATCCTCCCCCCCCCCAGCGTTGAACCCGGCGCCGGGCTCAACGCTGGGGGGGACAAGTAGCTGGCCGAGGAGGGCGGGCGACCGCTGGCACTCGTTCAAAGTGCCCCCGTCCGAGTGGGTCGCCCCGTACGGCAATTCGCGGAGCGTACGCGGCCCCTACGATGCCGGATAGTTTCACCGGTTGCCTCTCGATCGCTTCACAAAGTCGCCGGGTACGCTCCTTCAGTCCTTGGTCGAGGGGAGTTGCTGAGTGGCCCGGTTGAGTAGCCCCGTCCTGCGCACCCAGAGGCTTGTGATGGAGCCGATCCGCCGCGGGGACAGCGACGATCTCTTTGAGGCTGTGGTCAGTCAGGACAGCGTCATGCGATGGCTGGCGACCGGCCGGGCGGACAGTCGGTCTGCGGCCAGGGCCATGTGCGACGACCACGTCGCCCACTGGACCAGACACGGCTACGGCGACTTCGCGGTCAGGGATGCTGCAACGCACACGTTTTTGGGACGGGTGGGACTGCGCAATCGGGCCCAGCACGGAGTCGACCTAGGCTTCGCCGTGCAGCCACGGGCCCAAGGCCGTGGGATCGCCGGCGAGGCGGGCCGTGCGTGCCTGGACCTGGCGTTTCGCTGTCTCTCGCTCCCTGCCGTCTTCGCGTTCGTCCTGCCCGACAACACGGCCTCGATCGCGGTACTGCGCCGCCTGGGTGCCCAGGCGGACGGGACTGTCCAGTCCAGCGGCCTGCATTGTCTGCGCTTCCGGTTTGACCCCGCCGGCACGGCCGCCGCGGAGCATGTGGTGGTGGACGACGGTGGTGCGGACCTCCAGTTGATCCATGTGCTGGGCCCCGGTTCTCCGGGGGTTGCAGCCGCACTCCGCGATGGCCTGCCTGACCCTTTCGGGGTGAACGGGCTCGCTCTGGTGTGGGACGACAAGCAGCACACCCTCACCGCTGTCTCCGAAGGCCGGCCGGTGGCTTCCGCGGGGTGGCTGCTGCGGGACATGGCCTTCGACGGATCGCCGCGCCGTACCGCGGGGTTGGGCGGTGTGCTGGTGCATCCCGCCCATCGGGGCCAGGGCATCGCCCGGACGGTGATCAGCGTGGCGGTCGAACACGCACGAGCGGCCGGCGCCGAGACGATGATTCTGCTCTGCCACCCGGACCTGGTCCCGCTCTACACACAGCTGGGATGGAGCCGACTCTCCGTACCCGTCACCTTCCAGCAGCCCGACGGCGCTCGGGCCTCGCCCCTGACCACCATGCTCTACGACCTCGCAGGCCTGCCTCATCCGACCATCAGCGTGGACCTGCAGGGCCTGCCCTTCTGATGCGCTGGGCAAGTTTCACAGTGTCGTCAGGCTGCTCGGCAAAGTGCTTCCGTCCACGAATTCCGGTTCCGGCTCGGCCTCCGTGCAACGGCCACCGCGAGAACGACTGAGCACCTCCAGGCGCCGTCGAAGTCGCCCGAAACCCGATCGGGAACGGCCGGGCCGTCAGCCCCGACGCCCTCATGTACTACCGGCGCGGCAGCCAGGACGGCGACAACGGTTCGATACTACGGGCGTTCATGGAGGTCGACCGGGCCACCATGGGCCCCGAGCACCTCGCCGCCAAACTGCCTGCACACGCCCGCCGCCACCACGACGCGCCCACGACCCCGACCAACAAGTCGACTCGAAAAGCCCGTCCCGGCATTGGTGGACATACCTGCCGGTCGCAACAACCTCGGCACAACGATCTTTCCGCCCTCGCCGCGCGGCCCAAAAATCCCGAAGCCGTCGATGGCGTATCCCACGAGCGGTGAGTGCCGTGAACGGGAACGGGTGTTCGCGGACTCCCTCGTAGGCTT
This sequence comes from Streptomyces olivochromogenes, assembly GCF_001514115.1. Classification (GTDB taxonomy): domain Bacteria; phylum Actinomycetota; class Actinomycetes; order Streptomycetales; family Streptomycetaceae; genus Streptomyces; species Streptomyces olivochromogenes. Next base: position 50,325 of record NZ_KQ948486.1, on the reverse strand, counting down.
GCCGCCGAAGCAGGTCTGCGAGGGGCCGTGGTAGTGGTACTGCGTGTCGGACGGATAGCCCCAGCAACGGTCCAGCGGAAGGCCCGCATTGGGGTCGACAGGTCGGTCCTGCGCGTCGGTGGCCACGTCCAGGTGGAAGGTGCCGCCCGCCAGAGCCACCCCGGTCGTCAGCTCGCCGGTGCACGTGGGCTGTGCCCGGACAGACGGATCGCGCGGAACGGTGACGTCGAGGTTCCACGGCTTGATGGGGATCGCGGCGGCATTGGGGTACCCGTGCGCGGGAATCTCCGCGTAGTACTTAGAACTCCTAGCAGAATGAGGCTGGGACAAGCTGGTTGAGACTGAAGATCCAGTCCAGCACCATGAGTCCTGGCAGATGCGGGCGGGCAAAGCAAAGGGCACACGGTGGAACTGATCAGTCTCTCGGATGGCGACAACAGCTTCCGGGTGCGCGTGCTGGGGCGTCGGTCGCCGGGTGTGCTGCATCTTCACGACCGGTTCGACGCAGAGGTCCTTGTCACGAGCAGCTTTGTCAGCGGGCGACTGGCCATGTCCCTGTCCCCTTCCGACCTGGAGAACTGGTCGCGTGCCTTGGACCTGCTCGCTGCCGGCGAGGACATCTGCTGGAGGGATGACGACCACAGCCCGGAGATCAGGATCCAGCCGTACAACGAAGAGCATGAGACGGCCGCTGTCCGTGTAGAGGATCTGGGCGGCTCGTGCGTCTCCGTGTTCCTTCCCATGAGTCTTGAGGAAGGTTGGATCGACGAGCAGCGCAGGCTGCTTGTACTGGTGCGGAAGGAGTGGCCGAGCGAAGTCCTGCAGTCATCACCAGGTGTCTATGAGTGGCGACGCTGAACTGCCGCCAAGCGGCGCCAGCAGATGATGGCGCAGCCGAGGGTGAGGAAAGCTTCGTGGAGGTCGTCGCGGATCTCCCAGCGGATCCGCAGGCGGCGGAACCAGTGCAGGAGCGCGAAGGCGGCTTCGACGACCCAGCGGTGGACGCCCAGGCCGGAGCCGTGCTCGGTCCCGCGGCGGGCGATGACCGGGCGGATGCCCAGGCCGCGCACGTCGCGGCGGTAGGTGTCGTAGTCGTAGCCGCGGTCGGCGTACAGCACATCGGGGCGCCGGCGGGGACGCCCGCGCTTGCCCTTGACCGCCGGAACAGCGTGGACCAGGGGCATGAGCTGGGTGACGTCGTGACGGTTCCCGCCGGTCAGCGTGGCGGCGAGCGGGATACCGTGCGCTTCCACGATCACGTGGTGCTTGCTGCCCGTCCTGCCCCGGTCCACTTGAGACGGCCCGGTCTTCACACCGCCCTTCATCGCCCGCAGGTGGGAGCCGTCGACTGCGGCCCGGGTGAAGTCCAGCAGGTCAGCCGCCCGTAACTCGGCGAGCAGCAGCTCGTGCAGGGCCTGCCACACCCCAGTCTGATGCCAGTCCCGCAACCTGCGCCAGCAGGTGCTCCCCGAACCGTAGCCCAGCTCCTGTGGCAGGAACTCCCAGAGGATCCCCGTGTACAGCACGAACAGGATCCCGTTGAGGACCCGCCGGTCCTCCAGCCGTTTGCGCCCCGGGTACCGCTGTCTGCGTTCGACCACCGGCAGCAGCGGAGTGATCCGTTCCCACAGCCCGTCATCGACCTCCCACGGCCTCCGCTGCCCCACACCCCACCCCGATCCATCGAATGCAGGCACAACACCAGCTGACTGCCCGTCATTCCAAGGTGGCATCCACTCTTTTTGCTAGGGGTCCTTATAGGCGGGGGTGCCCTTCAGGACGGGGAAGCGCCCGGTGGACGGTCCGGGAGCCCGTTGCCCTGGAAGCGCCTCTCGGTCGCGGTCGTCGTCACCTTCAGGTACTTCTGCCAGTGCATGGTCCCTGACACGAACGGGCGCTTGAGTACGTCGATCACACCGTGCGCGTCGTTCCACGGGCGGTCGGGCCGAGTGAGGATCCCCCCTTTGCAGGCGACGAGGGTGTCACGCGCAGGTGAGGCGATCGACGTGCCGGTAGGGGGTGCGTGCAGGCGGGTGATGAGGGTGCCGTCTCCCCCGCCTCGTACGTCCTCGGCCGCCCCCGCGGAACAGACGGGCTGCGAGCCGGCGATCCCGGCCCGGTTCCCGCCGCCCGCATCACGTCACCACGCCCGACTGCCGATGCCCCGCCGACACGTACGCACGTTCGGGTGAGGCCGCGTCCGGAGCGGGTCGTGCCGCCGCCCGCCAGCGAGCCCGGTGCCCTCCGGCCGCCTGCCGCCTGCCGCCTGCCGCCTGCCGCCTGCCGCCTGCCGCCTGCCGCCTGCCGCCTGCCGCCTGCCGGAGCGCACGCCCCGGCGCGTGGAGCGGTTGCGGCTCGGTGTAACGAGCGGTCTCGCACCCCGCCCTTTTCCTTGTGCCGTCGGTGCCATGCCCGCTTGCGGCAGCGGGGAGAGCAGTACCGAGCCGAGGAGGGATGTCCCTCCCCCGACCGTCCAACTCGCGCCGCACTCAGGACAGTTCGCCGTCCGGGCGGCCTGGACGTCCTCGGTCTTCGCTCTCATGCGCCGCAGCCGGCGCCGGTGCCACGAGCGGCAGGCCGACGAACAGAACACCGCCGTCGCCTCCACCGACGGCATCAGCCGATCGCCGCACCCACATCACAACCGGGGCCCGGTGTCATGGTCCGCGACCGCAACCAGCCGCAGCCGGAGCACCCCGTCCCTTCCCATGCCGCCACCGTACGAAGCGAGGGACGCCGTCGGGAGCCCTTGTGACGCCCTGCTGGGGAAACGGCGTTAATTACTGTGCCAGGCCCTTCGGACCGCCGAGGATGGTCGAATGACGATCACTTCGCAGGCCCGTTCCTTCGACAAGGCCGCCGCCAGCTACGCAGCGAACCGTCCTTCTTATCCGCCCGCCCTGCTCGATGCGGTCGAGGAACTCGCCGACCGCCCATTAAATGGCGCCCGCGTCGCGGATGTCGGCGCCGGCACGGGACTGGCGACCGCGCTCCTCCACGCCCGCGGTGCCCACGTCATCGCGGTCGAGCCCGGCCCCGCAATGGCCTCCCAGTTCCGCCTCACACTGCCCGACGTGCCCGTCGTGCTCGGTGACGGCAACAACCTGCCACTAGCTTCAGAGTCCATCGACGTCCTCACCTATGCACAGGCCTGGCACTGGACCGACCCGCACAAGTCCGTTCCGGAAGCCCTCCGAGTACTGCGCCCCGGCGGCGCACTCGCCCTCTGGTGGAACGACTCGGACAGCGCTGTCGGCTGGATCGCCGCCCAGGACGCCCGCCTGCGCCGCCTCTTCGGCGCCGACGACAGCGAACCCGACCCCATGGCCCGATTCCGCCACCTGCCGCCCGAACTGAGCTTCGTCACCCGGCAGGTGTTGTGGGCGAGGAGCGTTCCACTCGAAACGCATCTCGCGAATCTCGCCAGCTACTCCGACTTCCTCGTGCTCGGCAAGGATGCCACCGAGACGTTCCTGGCCGCGGAGCGCGCGCTCCTGGCCGAAGCCTTCCCGAACGGGACGGTCGAGGAGTGCTACGTGGTCAGCTTGGCCGTTGCTACCCGTTGACACGGCGGTAGGTCAGCGGGCGGATCTGTCCCTGCGACAGCGCCCTGACTTGTGCTGAAGCCCCGCTCAACTTGTCATGCGGGGCTCAGACGCAGGTTCTCGATGCTGTACGGAGTGGGCCGGTCGGGCGCGTTCTTCGCGGAGCGTGGTGATCTCCTGGCGGGGCGACCTGGCAGGCCCCACCGAGGACGAGAGGCGGCGCTGGCAGATTGAGGTCCGTCGGTGGCGACGTGACGGTCTGCAAGGACGCCATGCGGGATGACGGACCCGTGCTCGCCGAACAGCGGACAACAACACCCCACCTCGCGGACCCAGTACGGGCCCGGTCACCTATGAACGCCTCAAGACCTCAACGGAGAAATCAGGGCTGCTACGGGCTGCCGTGCAGGAGGTCGGCGTGCCTGGCGGGTCTTCTCGGAGCGAGGAGCTCCCCGGGGACGCCGAGCCTGCGCCAAGGCAGGCGCTCGGGGAAGGCTCACTCCGACACGATCGGGGGCAGCGGTTCGCGGGCGGCGTGCCAGGCAGGGGGAAGAGCGGCGACTCCCGTTCGGGCGGCGATCACCCCGCCCGCGATGGCGCAGGTGGTGTCGATGTCGCCGCGTCCGGCAACCGTGAACCACAGGCCCTCGTGCAGATCGTCGAGGTGACTCGCCGCGCACCACAGGGCGTACGGGACGGTGTCGGGCCCGGACATCCGGTAGCCGGAGCCCAGGACCTCCGCGGCGTGCCGGACCGAGGTGCGCTCCGACATCCGGGCCGCGATCCGCAGTCCCGACCGGACGTCGCTGTCGGGGAGGCGTTCGGCGACGGCGTGGAGGAAGTCCGGGCGGGCCGGGGCGGGCTCGTCCCGGCCTCTGGTTGCCAGGGCGGCGGCAAGGGCGACGGCCACCGCCGCGGCCACCGCCTCCGGGTGGTGGTGCGAGACCACGCCCTGGCGGGCGGCCTGCTCGGCGGCCGCGTCGAGGTCGGCGGCGTGCCAGGCGCCCACCGGCGCGGCGCGCATCGCTGCACCGTTGCCCCAGGAGCCCTGGCCGCCGAACTGCCCAGCGACCACCTCCCGCCAGGGCTCGCCCGCGCCGATCCGGCGGAGCACGTCGTGCATCGAGGCTCCGTAGCCGCGATGCGTGTCGCCGGCGTAGGCGGCCGCGAAGCGCCCGGCGAGCCGGTCCTGGTCGACGGCGCCGCCGCCAACTGCAAGTTCCTGGACAAGCACGACCGCCTGGGCGGTGTCGTCACTCCACCGCCACAGCGGTTCCGCGGGCAGAGTCCGCGTCTCCAGGGCCGCCTGGCCGTCCCGGCGCAGGATGGCGAACCACCGGTCGCCGAACGCGTCCCCGAAGGCTAGTCCGTGCAACGAGTCCAGCACAGCGGCAGGCATGGTGATCATCGTGGCAGTTTCGCAGCGTGGCGGCGCCTCCGCACCCCAGTTTCGGTGCGGGCGTGCTTGGTGGCCTGATCTACGGCGCCCGCGGCTCGGCCCTGCCGGCTGACCCATGTCGCCCGGATACATGAACGGCGCGATCGTCTCCCAGGCGGGGCTTCTTGGCTTGACCACGTCCCCGACGGACCGCCCACCACTCGTACTCGATGGCGCCCCGTCTCACGTAGAGCGGCCGGATGACGGGACCGAGGTCAAGCTCGAGGTGTTCCTTCTGGGTGTTTCTGTCAAACACGAAGTCGAGGCGCGGGAAGTTTCACCGCCGACAAGATCCAGGTGCCGGCCGACCTCGGGCTGGAGTGGGCAGTGGCCAGGCGCCGGGCCACCGTCGACCTGACGATGGCCGGCTTCGGGCCGCCGTCCTTCACCGCTACGAGGTGAGCCAGATCAGGAGTCGGTTCACCACTGGCAGTGAACGTGCTTAGCGTGACCCGGGTCTCCGGGACCGAGGACCAGGTTGGCCCCCAGCTTGTGGCACGCGGTCATGAGCGCATGATGGGCGGCACCATTGCCCACATGACGGCCGTTGATCCAGTTCACATCCACCGCACGTCCTTGGTAGTGCTTGGACCCACTGGTGTGACGGCCGCCAACGAACTCGGAGACCTGGAACTTGAAGTGGTACTGCGTGTTGAGTTTGAGGACACCGTTGAGCATCTGCGCGTTCAGGGCGGCCCGCGTTCCCCTCTTGTGACCCCAAGGACTGGTCTTGGCCAGGCGCCCGTTCGCGGTGTCGACCAGGTTCTGCCGCGGGAGAGAGGCGCGGTCGCTGCCGCCGTCATGCGTCCCCGCGTAGGTGATTCCCTTGTCGTTCAGAATGGCACGGGCAAGCCGAGCCGACTCACTGGCCAGCTTCGGAGGGGTGTGGTGCTTGGCTGGCGTTCCATGCTGCCCAGGCCCAGGCTGAGCTGCTGCGACCGTCCCGGTGGTGACGGCAAAGACGGCGGCCGTCACGGCGACTGCAGCACGAAAGCGGTTAAAGCGCACGGATTTTGACTCCTCCTGCGTAGTGGAACTGGCCACAAGAGGAGATCAGAGTGAACGTGCGCTCCTCAAGGATCTCGAAAGCTCTCCACCTGATCGAATGACGTCCTCGTCAACGCGCCATGTGCCGTTACCCCGGCCAGGGCTCTGTAACGGTCTCCCGGGCCCACGTAGTGCGACTGGAGGGCGGGAGGGAGATGAAGCTCTGGGCGTTCCTGTCAAACACGAAGTCGAGGCGCGGCAAGCTCACCGTCGACAGGCTCCGGCAGCTCTCGGAACACCGGTGCGTTGAACTGCGGCCGCATCGACGTGGACGGGCTACGGAGGACGCTGGCCGCGCTGCCGCAGCCCAACCGCCAAGAACGAACTCGCCGTTCTGCGGCAGCGCAAAGAGCACGGGTGGCACGGACATGCGCTTCCTGCTGCTGCCCACGCCGGTAGCAAGTTGCTGCTGACGCCGCGGTGCCGCTCTGGGCGGTACCGCTTTGTTCGCTTTTGGTGACGGGTTTCAGCAGCAGTGGGCAGGTAAGGACATCGCTGATGTTCGCGGGAAATTACGGCACCGCCGTGGGATCAAGAGGCCGAGGACCTGCCATGTCGGATCACGAGCCAAGGGTCGCCTACACGGAACTCGCGGATCAGGAAGTGCGCAGTCTGCGAGTACGTCACTGCCGGTTGCGGACCGCTGGAGGCGAACCGGTCGCGGAGCTGGAGGTGCTCTCCTTCCAACCGCGGTTCGGTGCGGTGGCCGTTGCCGCAGAAGGCATCGGCGGTGTGGAAACCCAGCCTGGGTTCCGGCGTCAGGGACACATGGGTCGTCTCCTCCGCCAGGCGTTGGCCGGCATGGCACAACGGGTGGACGTCGCCTTCGTATCCGACGGTATCGAGGGGGTGTACGAGCAGTTCGGTTTCGTCGGATCCGTCGCCGAAGGGCACCTGGTCATCCCCGTGCGCAACGTCGAACAGGCGGCGGGAGAAGATCTGGGTACGGCCGTCCCGGGCGTCCGCAGCAGCTCTCCGGCCGATCTTCCGGCGATGATCCGTATGTACAACACCGCGCACGCCCAGCGGCCCTGGACCCACGTACGGCACGCAGGCTGGAACCGGCTCATCCCCCAGGCCACGTGGAAGCCTGGGTCGCAAACCCTGGTCCTGCAGACCGACGGTGCCGCCGTCGGCTATGCCGTGCTGGAGGGCCGAGCGTTCGGCGACCCTCTGGGTTCGCTGACCGTGGACGAACTGGTGGCCGAGAATCCCGCCGCGGCACGCCTGCTGCTCATGGCCATCGCCCGACTCTGCTGGAAACGGCGTCTGAGCGAATTCATTGTGCGGGAGCCAGCCGACAGCCTCACCGGCCGAGTGGCTCGCCAAATGGGCTGCACCTACCAGCAGAGATTTCCGCCGAGCGGCGGGATGATGGCCGCCATCTTGAACCGCTCGTCCCTGATGCGGAACCTCGAACCCGAGCTGCGGCGCCGGGCTGCCCTGCAGCAGTCGGACCAGGTCTACGACAAGGCGTTCAACGCGCTGCGACGCGGCGATCTGTTCCCCGATGACAAGGCGCTCATCCGGCTCCTTCTTGGCTACTGGTCGACCGATGACGCATACGTGCACGGCATGTCGGTCCCCGAACGGTACCGGGACCTGTGCACGGCTTGGATCCCCAGAGGCGGCACACAGTCTCTGCCGACCCCGTACGCGCACCGCCTGGACCGGTATTAGAACTTTGAGCCTCCACCCAAACTCATCGCCACGAACCCGACGATGTTGGATAGCGGCATGGTGAGACGCAAGAAGGAGAAGAAGCGGCCTTCCGTCGGCATTCCGAAAGGGATCGTCCTGTTGGCAACGCCGGACGGCTGGCGCCACAGCGTCCTCGCCATGGAAGGCGCAATGTTCTGCGGGCGCCTGGACGTGCCGATCAACACCGACCCACAAGACGCGCGGGCCGCGGCGACGGCAATGGTGACGGGCCTCGCGCGCGACTTCCACGGCACCAACGTCGAGGTGAACTGGGCTCCGCTCCAGGAGCCCTGGTCGTGGACCGCCCAAGTCACCCTCGCCATCGGAAACGAACCCGCCTCGCCGGACGCCGGAGATTGAACGGCGAGCTCAGCGCAGACGGTACGCGTTGATCGCGGCGCATACCGCGCCCGCCTGCGACCACTCCTCTCCGTGAGCTTCGGCAGGCGGCCACCCGGTGCGCACGAGGGAGTCGGCCGCGGCCGCGACCGACTCCGGTGTCGCGTAGACATGCCGGAGTGAGGTGACCGGGCCGCGGGGCATGGAGTATCCGGGGCCGACGTAGGCGTACGCCCAGCCGGATTCTTCTCCTCGGAACAGGCGGATTCCGCCCGGGCCTGCGCAGCGGCTCACATCCCACCGCAGCCGGATGCGCATCCGCTCGTCCGGGCGGGCGCCAGGTCGACGCGGACGATGCCCGGCGGGACACCGCAGTCGACCAGCGCCTGACCCACCGCGGTGGTGTACGGCCAGTGCGGCAAGGTGTGGGGCAACAAGCCTGGAAATCCTGGCGGTTGGAGCAGCACGGGTCTCGCCTCCACGGCGGGGTCGGACGGTCAGGAGACGCGCAGGAGTGTGGTGGCGGGGCGGATCGCGCCGGGCCCGAACTTGGCGCGGATGCGGTCGCTGACCTCTTCGGCGACCAGCCGGGCCTCGCGCGCACCGTCGAAACTGATCTGCTCGGCAACCTCGCCGACGGCGACCAGGTCCTCGCCCTTCAGCGTGATCCCGGTGAGGCGGCCGCGCTGAAGTCCAGCCGCATCGATCAGCCGGTACGCCGGCATACGCAGGTCGTCATCGTGCGCCGAGGCCTCTGGCAGCTGGCGGGTCTTCTCCCACGTGGTGCCTCCGGCGAAGCCCAGGGTCAGGGGCAGGCCGCGGGCCGCCTGGTCACGGCGTCGCAGCTGGAGGGCGAGGGTGACGACCAGGTCGAGCAGAGCCGCGCGGACGGCGGCGCCGTCCAGGGTGTGCCGGGGGAAGGTGCGGCTCACGCTCGCGGAGGCGGACAGGGCGCGCGGGGCCACGGGGCGGGGGTCGATGCCGCGGGCCCGGCCGGCCACCTGGCGTCCGGCCCGGCCACCCAGGACGCGCTGCACGGTGGCGGGCGGCATCGCGGCGAGCAGGCCGACGCAGTGCACCCCGTAGCCGCGCAGAACGTGGGCCTGGCAGGGGCCCTCATGGGGAATCCTCTGGTCAGCCCGCTAATCCAAACGAAACTGCCTAGTTCAACCGGACGGCGTGACCGAGGACCACACGCCGAACCACTGCTCGGCGCCGTAGTCCTCGAACCGCTCCACCTCGGTGAACCCCAGCTTTGCCGCGAGGCGCATCGAGCGCTCGTTGGCGGTCTGGGTGCGCAGCACCACCGGCTTGCCGGGAAGCGCGTCGGCGAACCAGTCGAGTGCCGCCGCGCACGCCTCGGCGCCGTACCCGCGTCCCCATGCCTCTGGCAGGAACAGGTAGCCGAGCTCGGCCTCCCCGACATCCGGACGGACGTGCCCCGGACACTCCGCGTCGTGCCGATCGAGCTTGACCATGCCGATCATCGCTCCGTCGAGATCGATCACGAAAAGGCCAGGCCGCCGTCCCGATATCTCGGGCACCGCGCGCTCGACCTCATCACGCGGCCGAGGGCCACCGAGATAGGTATGCACCTCCGGTGAGGCGAGCAGCTCGATGAACGCCGCACGGTCTCGGGCCTCGGGCTCGCGGAGCACGAGCCGTTCGGTTCTGATCGGGGCAGGCGGCCAGGCGACGGGTCCGAGTCCACTCATGGCGGGCAACCTATCGCACGCCCGTGAGAGTGATCCGAGAGAGAAGGCCTAGCCGCCCTCACCACGAGCCGTCGTCAGATGGATCCTGAACGCCCTGAAAGCCGCACCGAGTTCGAGCAGGTCCAGCTCAAGACCGTTCGAACGCACTGCCCCGGACTCGACGCCGCCATCGTCGGCCTCACCCTGCCTTGGAACTTCGGAGTCGTCGGAGGCCACGTCAACCGGATCAAGATGCTCGAACGTCAGATGTTCGGTCGCGCAGGCTTCGACGTTCTACGCAAACGAGTCCTGCTCGCCCCGTAGTCGTTTTGTCAGTGCCTGCTGCGAGGATCCCGGCGAGGCTATGCAAGGAGATCAGCATGGGCACCTGGGACACCGGCCCTTTCGACAACGACACGGCTGCGGACTTCGCCAACGCTCTCGACGACGCCGAACCCGAGGCGCGCGAAGCCCTGATCCGAGGCGTCCTCATCCGGACGATCGACGCCACTGGTTACCTCGCGGAAGCAGAAGAAGCGGTCGCTGCCGCCGCACTGATCGCGGCGCAATGCCCCGAAGGTGAACCCGTCGATACGCCCTACGGCCCAGAGACACCCATGCCCGTGTTTCCCACTGACCTTCGGGCGCTCGCTGACGAAGCCCTCGCCCGCATTGCCGGCGACGAGGCGGGGCCGGCCTCAAATTGGGTCGCCCAGGAGGACTGGAAGCAATGGCGGGCGATGCTCACCCGTCTTCGCACGGTACTCGCCCCGCCGCCACCTTCCTTCGCTCTCTTCGATGTCCCATCTTGACGGAGCGTCACTCGGCGCAGAAGTCGAGCCAGAACCCGAGTTCTGACAGCGGTTGTTCAGTATCGCGGAAGTGCCCGGCTCGGGGCTGGGGTTGATGTCCGCGAGAACAGACAGCACCCGGCCGTCGGCACCGCTGTCGGGCAGGGGCGAGAGCGGCACTACTCGGTTTGGCACCGTATTGCCGCGAGAGCCTCTGCGAACGCGGAGTCGTAGGTGCCCTTGGTGATCTCCTGAACGAAATTGCCTGCGCGGATGTCAGGGGGGATGCCCTCACCGTCGAAGGTCTTGCCGCCGGATGGGGTGAGGTACTCCTCGTTCGGCAGGCCGAAGGTCCAGCCGTTCGGGAGGATGCGCTCCAGAACGTCCGAGAAGACGCCCTGCGTGTTCTGTCCGATCCGTACGGTCCTCGCCGGGCGCTGTATGAGGGCCTGGGTGAGGGTCTCGCCGGCGCTGTAGGTCTCACCGCCGGTGAGCACTGCCACAGGACCGGTGTACCGGAACCGGTCGGGTGCCGGCTGTACGCGTACCGGCTGCGGGTGGGTGTGGCGACCTGGGTCGGTCGGGTCGTTGCGTGCCCGCTTGGCGTAGGCCACGTACGCGCGGTCGGTGAGGCGTTCGGCGACCTGCAGCGCCAGTGCATCGGAACCGCCCCCGTTGATCCGTGGATCAGACGCTGAGCCAGGTGATCAGGCCAGGGCTCCGTGGTCTGGTGCTGGATCTAAGGTCCTTTCGACAACGACACGGCTGCTGACTTGGCCAACGCTCTCGACGACGCCGAACCCGAGGCGCGCGAAGCCCTGATCCGAGGCGTCCTCATCCGGACGATCGACGCCACTGGTTACCTCGCGGAAGCAGAAGAAGCGGTCGCTGCCGCCGCACTGATCGCGGCGCAATGCCCCGAAGGTGAACCCGTCGATACGCCCTACGGCCCAGAGACACCCATGCCCGTGTTTCCCACTGACCTTCGGGCGCTCGCTGACGAATCGAAGGTCTGCCAGAACACGTCGAAGGTCGCCGGCGCTCCCGTCGGTGCGGCCTCGGCGCATCCGGCAGGCAGTGCCGGAAGGCGCAGCAGCCTGCGGTCGCCGACCGAGCCGTCGAAGTGCAAGGTCGCGGCGGCTCCATCCGCCGCGGGGCGGATCCGGTAGACGGTCGAGTCGTCACCGGTATAGATCACCGAGCCGCTGCCACCCTGGCCGGTGCGCCGTGCCGTGTCGCCTCGCAGACAGCTGACGGCGGTCGCCTGGTATTCCTGCAGCCGCCCATCCTCGATGGACAGCAGGGTGCCGTAGCCGTCCGAGCGCCACACGCCATCGATGCGGTCGGCTGCGTGCGGCGCGGCAGCGACGGGGCCGACGGCCATCTCCATGCCGGCTACCAAGGCGAGTAGGACAACGGCTGCGCCGCCCCTGCTTCTTGCTCGCCACCTGAGCCCTCCGGCTTCTTTGACCGGCAAGTTCCTGCTGAGCACGCTCGCTCCTTCATGTCCGCCTGGTCAGCTCCGGAAACCATGATTCTCGGCAAGGTCTTGACGCGGTATCCGGCTGACTGGCCCACCCACGCGGGGGCAAACCCCACCCCGACGTCGTCAGCAAGCCACACAACTGCGCCCCACCCACCCTCACTCACCTGAACACCGAACCGGAGCTCGGGCATGTGGCATGAACGCCCACTGCTGTCACAAGTCGGCTCTGGATCTGCACAGCGACCTCGAACACCTCCTCGTCCCGGCGCTGGACAGGGGCACAGGTGTCCTCGACCCGTTCACCGACTACGTGCAGCACCACTTCCAGGCTGTCGCGGGGCCTGCCCGACGGCCGCCCGAACGGATCGCGGCGTGGCCCCCCTCGCCCTCGACGACGCCCCCACTTGGACGGCGTCCATCAGCGAACTGAAGACCCGTCAGTCACAACACGCGGGAAGGGCGTCCGCCGGAGCGGACGCTCTCTGGCTGCGCGGTGGCGTCGAGGTTGACTCAGGATGAGCTGACCGGCACCTCACCCGTTTGGTCCGCGACGCCAATTCCCAGGTCGCGATCCCCAGCAGCCACGGGCGCAGACTGTCGTCACCCGGAAACACCCGCTCACGCAGCCGCCACGCCTCCAGGAAAGTCAGCGACACGATGTCATCGGCCATGACCCAGTCGCCGGTCATCCGGACGGCATGCCGGTGGACCACCGAAGCGTGCTCGTCGAAGAGTTGTCTGAACGCATCCGGATCCCCGGCCCGCACGCGGGCCCGCAGTGAAATCTCCACACTCCTCCCTGTCCTCTGCGCGGACCGCGCTGCTGTGATCCGCGTCACATCAGGGTCGGACCAACCTGCACAGCACATCACCGGACCGCTGTAACCATTCCGGCTTCTCGGACCATGCGCCAGTGAACAGGCTGGAACCCTTGCCGCGCAGACTCCGCCACGCCGCTGAGGGCGCGGCCGCCCTCGTTCCCGGGCTGTCGCCGGACGGAGGCCACACCTGGGGGCGTGCGCTCGGAGCATGGACATCCCCTGCACCCCAGGCGGTCGGTGAGCATCTCGCCGAAATCGCGGACATGCCCGGCTGCGGCGTCCAGCTCGGGGCAGCGGGTCAGGACGTCCTGCAAGGCGACGCGGTTCTCCTCGCCCAGGGCCGTGGAATGGCGGGTGAGCCAGCCGGTCATCTGCCGTACCTACGGCAGCGGGGGCGGCGCGTACGGCGGCGCGGCGCGCAGGGTGGCGACGTAGGCGCGGACCACCGCCTCCAGGGTCGGAACGAACGTCACCGCCCATCCAATCGCGGCGCACCCGGGCCACATTGAGCTTGCGGTGTGTTCGCCCTGACGATTTGGTTCCAAGCGTCAGCAGGCCGCCGGTCCGGCCAGGACGAATGCGGACCTGTGCCTACGGAGGATGGCATGTCGACGCACGCCAGATCGTGGTTCGGTCCGGTACCAGGCGCACGTACTCGGTCACACGTCCGACGCTCCCGCAGTACGCCTCTCGGCAGAGCCCACCACGAGTCGGTCGGCTGCTCGGTCGACTCGGCCACATGCTGACGGGAAATACCCGTGAAGACACGCTGCGAAAGAGCCGCGCGGGCGGCGCCAGGCGAGACTAGCGCGACATGCTCGCGCGTACTCTGACAATGCCACGCGCTCAATGCGCTCAGGAGCCGTCGACATGACCCCAGGCGGCCACGCAGGACTGATCGCGAGGCATCAGCCCAGTACGACCTCGCCCGCGTGGACGGCATGCATGGCGCGCGCGACAGTCTCCTGGTTTTCGCCGACCGGAGCCACGTAGCCGATGACGTCGCGCGCGGCGTCCTCTCCGAGCATCCGGGTGATCACCCACGTGGCGAGATACTGGGACGCCAGACAGCCGCCCGCTGTAGCGATGTTCCCCTCGGCGTGGAACGGCGCGTCCAGCACGGTGACGTCGCAGGCCTCGACAAAGGGCCGGCTCCTCATGTCCGTGCAAGCCGGCATGCCACCCAGCAAACCGAGCCGCGCAAGCACCAGCGCGCCGGAGCACTGTGAACCGATCAGCTGGCGTGAGGGGTCGAGCGGCAGCCTGGAGATCAGCCGGTCGTCGGCGACCACGTCTCGCGCCTTCACTCCGCTGCCGATCAGCACGACGTCGGCTTCGGTCACGAACTCCATCGGGCGCTGCCCGGTCACCTCCACGCCGTTCATCGACGTGACCACCGGCGTCGGCGTCGTGATGAAGGCTTCCAAGCCGTCCTTACGGCACCGGTTGATGAGCGCGGAAGCGATGAAGCTGTCGAGCTCGTTGAACCCGTCGAAAGTGACCACGGCTACCTGCATCACAACTCCTTCAAGTAGGGCATCAGATCTCCAGTCTCCCCGCAGCGCCGTTCCGGAGGGAGGGCCAATCAGCGGCCGGTGGCATGCCCAGTGGCGCTCTGCGCTCCGAGCCCGAGGACCGTACTTACTTGTCCCGTCGACCCGCCGACCGGGCTCCCTCACGTCGACGTTTTCCAGAAGTCGACGATTGCCTCCGCGAGGTTCTCGCCCAGTTCTGTCTGATCCAACTCTTCGGCCGGTGCCGGCGCGGCCGAGACCCGGGCCGGTGTGGCCTTCTCCTGATTCAGTTGCTCGGCCGCTGCTGATCTTGGAAGGCCTCGCTCGGTCTCGCCCTCGCGCCACGCGTGGACCCGGACATCGCGAGACGGCCCCCAGGCGCATCTGTCCCAAGCTCATCTACGAGCGCCAAAAAGAATCGGACGGCGATGTCGAGAACCCGTGGCTGGCTCCGTCCCCGTAGTGAACGCGACCACAATGGGTCGGACCAGCACCGAGGAGAAACACGATGGCCAAGTACTTGCTGCTCAAGCACTACCGCGGCGCTCCGGCGGCGGTCAACGACGTGCCGATGGACCAGTGGACGCCGGAGCAGATCTCGGCGCATGTGCAGTACATGAACGACTTCGCGGCCCGGCTCGAGAAGACCGGCGAGTTCGTCGACGGTCAGGCGCTCGCGCCCGAGGGGACGTGGGTCCGGTACGACGGTGAGGGGCGGCCGCCGGTCACCGACGGTCCGTTCGCCGAGACCAAGGACCTCATCGCCGGCTGGATGGTGATCGACGTCGACAGCTACGAGCGCGCCGTCGAGCTGGCCGGGGAGCTGTCGGCCGCCCCCGGGGCGGGCGGGAAGCCGATCCACGAGTGGCTCGAGCTGCGCCCGTTCCTGGGCGTGCGGCCCACCATCACGGAGTGACCGAGTGCCCCCTGAGGTGAACGAGGCCCTGCTCCGGAGCCTCACGCCGAGCGTGCTCGCCGTCCTCGTCCGCCGCGGAGCCGACTTCGCGGCGGCCGAGGACGCCGTACAGGACGCGCTGGTCGAGGCGGTCCGCGTCTGGCCGGCCGACCCGCCGCGGGATGCGAAGGGCTGGCTGGTCACCGTGGCCTGGCGCAAGTTCCTCGACGCGAGCAGGGCGGACACCGCCCGCCGCCGGCGTGAGGACCTCGTCGACGAGGAGCCGGCGCCCGGACCCGCGCCCGCGGTGGACGACACGCTCCAGCTCTACTTCCTGTGCGCCCACCCGTCGCTGACGCCGTCGTCCGCGGTCGCGCTCACGCTGCGCGCCGTCGGCGGGCTGACCACCCGCCAGATCGCCCAGGCCTACCTGGTGCCCGAGGCGACCATGGCGCAGCGCATCAGCCGGGCCAAGCGCACCGTCTCCGGCGTGCGGTTCGACCGGCCCGGCGACGTCGCCACCGTGCTGCGCGTCCTCTACCTGGTCTTCAACGAGGGCTACTCCGGTGACGTCGACCTCGCCGCCGAGGCCATCCGACTCACCCGCCAGCTCGCGGTCGCGATCGACCACCCCGAGGTGGCGGGGCTGCTCGCCCTCATGCTGCTCCACCACGCCCGGCGCGCCGCCCGGACCGCGCCCGACGGCAGCCTGGTGCCGCTCGCCGAACAGGACCGCGGCCGGTGGGACACCGAGTCGATCGCCGAGGGCGTCGAGATCCTGCAGGCGGCCCTCGCCCGCGACCGGCTGGGCGAGTTCCAGGCCCAGGCCGCCATCGCGGCACTCCACGCCGACGCGCCCACCGCCCAGGAGACTGACTGGGTACAGATCGTCGAGTGGTACGACGAGCTCGAGCGCCTGACCGACAGCCCGGTCGTCCGGCTCAACCGCGCGGTGGCCGTCGGCGAGGCCGACGGACCGCGTGCCGGCATGGCAGCGCTCGCGGCACTTGACCAGGCGCTCCCCCGCCACACCGCGGTGGCGGCCTACCTCCACGAGCGCGACGGCGACCTGACCACGGCGGCACAGCTGTACACCGAGGCGGCCCAAAAGGCACCCAACCTCGCCGAACGCGACCACCTGACACGCCAGGCCGCCCGGCTCAACGCCCGCGGGTCTCGCTGACGAGTCGCTCGCGGATTTGCGCGCAGCACTTGGCGCGACCCCGTGGCCAGAGCGGTCGCCCCAAAATACGCAGGCGCACGGAGGTTCCTCTTGGTGACGGGCCGCTCGGTTCATCCAGGCTGCGTGAGCGGCCGAAGGCGGTGACGGCTCCCTCGGGCCGGCCCGCCCGGCCCGTCGATCAGTCGGGTGTCTCGGCCGACTCGGTCGGCTCGGAGTCGTTGGCCGGCGCCGACCGCTCGATGTCCTCGTCGGCCGCGGCCCAACTGGCCAACAGGTTCAGGGCCTCTTGCGAAGGTGACCCGGGCTCGGCGGTGTACGTGAGAAGGCTCTGGCCGACATCGGCCCCCAGCGGGAAGGCCTCGAAGGGCAGGTCGAGGTCCCCGACGACCGGGTGATGGAGGAGCTTCATGCCCGAGGTGTGGATCCGGACGTTGTGGGCGGCCCAGCGGTGGCGGAACTCCTCACTGCGGGTGGACAGCTCCCCGATCAGGTCCGACAGTCGCCGGTCGTAGGGATCGCGGCCCACCTCGGCGCGCAGCATGGCGACCGTGTCGCCCGCGACCTTGTCCCAGTCGCGGAAGAACTCGGTCGCACCTGGGTCGAGGAAGACGAACCTGGCGTTGTTGGGCGGCCGCACCGGGTCGGCGTAGACCGGTGAGAACAGCGCGCGCCCGAGATGGTTGGCGGCCAGGATGTCCAGGCGTCCGCTGAGTACGAACGCGGGCGTGCCGAGCATCGAGTCGAGGACGCGCTGCACCGTGGGGCGGACGCGCTGCTGGGCCGGGCGACGGCGCGGCGGACGGGTCGTGTTGGCGCCACGCAGGAGGTCCAGCAGGTGGGTTCGCTCGGCCTCGTCGAGCTGCAGCACTCGCGCGATGCCGTCGATGACACTCTCGGAGACGCCGGTGGCGTTGCCGCGCTCCAGGCGGGTGTAGTACTCGCTCGAGATGCCCGCGAGGAGGGCGACCTCCTCACGGCGCAGCCCGGTGACCCGTCGGCGGTCTCCGTACACGGGCAGTCCGACCTGCTCCGGGGTGACCCTGGCCCGTCGCGTGCCCAGGAATTCCCGGATCTCCGCGCGGAAATCACCGCGGATATCGCGGTTGGTGTCGTAAGGGACGTTTCTGCCTGCCATGGGCTCCACTCTACGAGCGCTTCCGCATGAGAGGGGGTCCCTCTCAGTACCCCCTCTTGTCAGGGTCTCCCGCCGTCCCGCGACAACCGGTTCTGTAGATGGTGCACCGCCCGTGCTGGAAATCGCCAGGATGCGGGGGCGCATCTGCCGCCCGTCGCCGACCTCTCTGCGGAGCCGTCGGCGCCCCGATTCTCCGCAACAGCAACACGATCCCCCGTCACGGAATCAGAAGGACGAACCATGCGTCGACACACCAAGTCGGCCGTCGTACTCACGACGCCGGCTTCACCAGTGAGTTCCTGCTCACCGGTGACTCGGCACTGGCGAGGAAGTTCATCAGCCCGGGCATCGTCATGCACTTCGGCGGCCGGGCCGGACGCAGCAGGGTCGGGACACGTATCTCGACCTCATCCGCCGCGAACATGAAGGCATTCCCCGACCTCAGGCGGACGGTGGAGGACATGCGCGCCGAGGGCGACAGCGTGGCCATCGCCGCCACGCCCATGCGGTGACCGGCGTTCGCCTCGCCCCTCGGCACGGACGGGACCACCCCCCCCTACCGCCCCCGCACCTCGCACCGCGCATCCAGAGAACCAAAGAACAAGAAGAAGAACAGGACACCCGCATGCCATCGAAACTGACCGGCACCGTCGCGCTCGTCACCGGCGCGAGCAGCGGTATCGGCGCGGCCACCGCCCGCCGGCTCGCCGAGGACGGCGCCTCCGTCGCCCTTGTGGCCCGCCGCAAGGGCCGTCTGGAAGACGTCGCCGCCGAGATCGAGAAGGCGGGCGGCACCGCCCTGGTGGTGGACGCCGACATCACCGACCGCACCCAGGCCGAGGCCGCAGTCCAGCAGACTGTCGAGCACTTCGGACGCCTCGACACCCTGGTCAACAACGCCGGCCTCATGCTCCTGGGCCCCGTCGTCGGCGCGGACGTCGACGAGTGGGAGCGCATGCTCGCCGTCAACGTCCAAGGCCTGCTCCACACCACCCACGCCGCCCTCCCACATCTGCTCAGGGCCGCGGAGGACGGCCCACGCAAGGTCGCCGACATCGTCAACATCAGCTCGATCGCCGGCCGCGTCGCCTGGAACGGCTACGGCGTCTACAACCTCACCAAGTTCGGCGTGAACGGCTTCACCGAATCCCTGCGCCAGGAGGTCACCCAGCGGCACGTCCGCGTCGGCGTCCTGGAGCCGGGCGGCGTGGACACCGAACTGGGCTCGCACAACAAGCCCGAGATCCAGGGCGCGATGATCACCCCCTTCTACGAGACGACCGAGGTCCTCGTCCCCGACGACATCGCCGACGGCGTCGCCTACATGGTCACCCGACCCCGCCACGCCTCCATCGGCGAACTGTGGATCATGCCCACCGACCAAGCCTGACCCGTACAGCCGCGTCGGCCGCCGTCCACTCCCCCATCCACCGGACATCCACCGGCCGCCCATTCCCCTCCCGGCCGGCCGCCGGGACGGACACCACGCGTCATCACCGCACGACACCGGGTGCCGCACCACGGCACCTGAAAGGAACCCCTCATGAGCAAGGTCATTCTCGTCACCGGCGCCGGACGCGGTCTGGGCACGGACATCGTCCGCGAAGCCCTCGCCGCCGGCCACCAGGTCGTCGCCACCGGCCGCCGCCCCGAAGAAGTCGAGAAGAGCTTGGGCGGACCGCAGGACAACCTGCTGGTCACCAAGCTGGACGTCACCAGCCTGGAGGACGCCGAGGCCGCCGCCCAGGCCGCCGTCGACCGCTTCGGCCGCATAGACGTCCTGGTCAACAACGCCGGCAATTTCTTCGCCGGCTACTTCGAGGAGATCACGCCCGCACAGATGCGCCGGCAGATCGAGACCAACCTCTTCGGCCCGATGAACGTCACCCGCGCCGTCCTGCCCGTTCTGCGGAAGCAGCGCGCCGGCCACATCATCACGCTCTCCTCCTCCGCCGGTCTGATCGGCCAGGAGTTCTGCGTCGCGTATGCCGCCTCCAAGTTCGGCGTGGAGGGCTGGATGGAGTCGCTGCGCTACGACGTCGAGCCCTACGGCATCCGCACCACGGTCGTGGAGCCCGGCTTCTTCCGCACCGAGCTGCTCGTGGATGCCTCCACCACCTGGCCCGAACCGACCATCGACGACTACGCCGAGCGCACCATCGCCACCGTCGCGGCCTGGAAGAACATGAACGGCCGGCAGACCGGCGACCCCGCCAAGCTCGCCCGCGCCCTGCTCGCCATCGCCGACCAGGACAAGCCGCTGCTGCGCTTCGTCGCCGGCGCGGACGCCATCGAAGGCGTCGAGGCCAAGGCCAGGGAGCTCCTCGCCCAGGCCCAGGCATCCCGCGAACTGGGCGGCAACCTGGCATACGACGACACCACCGTCTGAAAGTCGACACCACCGGCCTGAAAGGGGACGCGGATGGTGCCACCGACGCCTCGACAGTCCTTGTCCGCCGCCTTCTGCGCCTGCCGGAGCAGAAGGCGCAGATCGGCGGCGATGCGCTCGATGAAGCGTCCCGAGCCCGCGAGGGGACCTTCGGCCGCAAGGCGACGATCGCGTCGGTGCCTTTCATTCGATCGCCGTGCGGATCACTCACGCCGGCGTTGTTGATCAGGAGGACGATCACGCCTCCGTCGCCGCAGCGGCGACGGAGGGGTCGCCTCGTGGACGGTGTTCGAACCGAACAGCGACGGCATTCGCAGCACACCGCCGCTTCGGCGACACGGAACCGGTGCCGACGGCCGAGCCGGTGACACCGCGCTCTGGATCCGTCAGCAAGAGTGGGTCGAAATGCGGCCGCACGCCCGTTCCGCCCTGAAAGCCGAGAACCCCGCGCCCGATCCGACTGCCGACTTCGCCTCGGCCGAGGAGCTGCGCACCGAGAGCTCCGCGAAATTCCGCCAGGACGGCATCCGCGTGGAGTCGGCAGCGCCGGGTTGGCACTCGGCCGTCGTTGGAACGATTCGGGCGGTCGCTTCACACGGTCACTGACTTTCCCCGCAACGTAGCAAGTACATTTCTACGGTGTTTCCGACGGTGTGCCGAACTTGGGATTTGGTCAAGAATGGGATTCAACCCTTGTCGCCCGTCGGATCACCGACACACCATGTGCCGAACATAACGACGCTTATCAGCAGGAGGCCCGGGTGTCCGCTGGTCTGTCCAAAATCGAGGTGGATACCACCACTCTCCCAGCGGAGTCCGAACGGAACAAACTCCGCAAACACTTCGGCCGCTTCGACATCCTGTTCTTCCTGGTCTGCACCCTCGTCGGCCTCGACACCATCGGTACGGTGGCCGCCTCCGGAGCGGAGGCGTTCACCTGGCTGATCGTGCTGGCCGTCATCTTTTTCGTCCCGTCAGCACTGCTCACCGCGGAACTGGGCACGGCCTTCGCCGAGGAGGGCGGCCCGTACATCTGGACCAGCCGGGCCTTCGGGCGACTGGCCGGAGCGGTCAACAACTTCCTTTACTGGGTGACCAATCCGGTCTGGCTCGGTGGCACTCTCTCCGTCTCGGCGGTCGCCGCGTTCACCACCTTCTTCAATGACGGCAAGGATCTGAGCACCCCCGCCTTCTATGTCTTCACCCTGCTATTCATCTGGGTGGGCGTGCTCGCGGCGATCCTCTCCTTCGATGTCGGCAAGTGGATCCCCACCGCCGGAGCGTGGTCCCGTTTCGTGCTGCTCGGCCTGTTCACTCTCACCGTGGTCATCTACGCCTTCAAGCACGGCCTACACGGTTTCGGCTTCGGCGACTTCTCCCCGACGTATGCCGGCTTCGTCGGCCTGGTCCCGGTCCTGATGTTCAACTACGTCGGCTTCGAATTGCCCAACACCGCGGGCGACGAGATGACCGACGCGCAGAAGGACGTCCCGTACGGCATCTTCCGCGCCGCCGGGCTCGGCGTGCTGCTGTACGGCCTGCCGATTCTCGGCATCCTGCTGGTCCTCCCGGTGAAGGCCATCACCGGTCTCGGCGGTTTCCTCGACGCCATCCGCCAGGTTTTCACCGTCTACGGCGGCCACGTCGCCTCCGACGGCACGGTCACCCTCAGCGGGGCCGGGACCGTGCTGGGCGATCTGGCCGCAGTGATGTTCATCCTGACTGTGCTCTCCTCGGGCGTCACCTGGATCATGGGCTCCGACCGAGCGCTTGCGGTTTCCGGGTACGACGGCGCCGCGCCCCGCGGCCTGGGTGTGATCTCCGAGCGGTTCGGCACGCCGGTCCGGGTCAACCTGCTCAGCGGAGTGCTCTCCACCGGCGTGCTGATCCTGGCCCATCAGCTCACCGGTGGTGACGCCGGCAAGCTCTTCGGCGCCGTGCTCGGCCTCGCCGTCTCCACGACGCTCATCAGCTACCTCGGCATCTTCCCGGCGCTGCCGGTGCTCCGCCGCAAGTACCCGCAGGTGGAGCGTGCCTACCGGGCTCCCGCTGCCTGGCCGATCGCGATCGTGCTCACGCTGCTGATCCTGTTCGCCTCGGTGCAGTTGCTGGTCCCGGGCGCGCCCTTCGACTGGTTCAGCTCGGACTTCCGACCGGACGGCTGGAGCTACAGCGAGCGCTGGACCTATCTGCTGACGGAGGCGGTGCCGCTGGCCGTCTTCATTGTCACGGGCGTGATCTTCTGGGCACTCGGCGCACCGACCCGCGCCAAGACCAAGAAGACGGCCGCCACAGGAGTCACCCAGGGTTGAGCGCCCGCTCACCCTCCCCCCATCGACCCCGGTCACGACCGGCACCATCTCCGGCCGCGGATCCGACGCGGGCAACCGTCATGGAGCTGCTCCGGCAGATCTCGCCGATCTGCTGGGAACACAAGAGGTGAGCGGAAACGCGGCGCACCTGGCGGCCGAGTGCGTCGCGGCACTCAAGGCTCTTGTCGGCGTAGGAGCCGCGTGGATAGTTGGGGTGACACCCGGCCGTGGGGCGGAAGGCGGGTGCCGGGGGGAGAGAGTCGTGTACAGGTACGTCCACCATGAGTTGATGACAGTCGTCGAGGCGCTGTGCGCCCTGGGTACGGGCGTCTCAGCGCCGGTTATGTGAAGGTGAACTGACGGCTGTTGACCTGCTCGGCAAGATGTCGGAAGCCCCGGCGTACCAGAGGCCTCCGGTGGTTGCAGTCGGCCAGGGCTGTTGAGGGGCCGGGGTGCACCGGCTCGCCGCCCCTTGACACACCGTTGACCGCCTCCCGGTGATCCCGCCCCGGTCGGGCGTACCCAATTTCCGTGGTAGGCACAAGGGACCACTTCCCCATGGTGCCCTGGCCGGCCGAACCGCCGGTGGAGCGGGGCAGACACCTCCCGCCAGCGGCTCTGCTCGTACAGTTGACAAGCAATGAACCGCAACGCCCTATGTGACGACGCAAGGCCGCAGTGCCCCTGTCAGGACCTACCCTGGGCGCATGATCAATGGTCGGCACATCATCGTCTACAGCAGTGATGCGGAAGCGGCAGCCCGTCACCGACGCGCGCTGGGGGCGGCTGGCCAGGTTCCGTCTGCCGGGTGGCGGCGAGGTGGGCCTGTACGAACCCCGCCATGAGCGGGCGACCGATCTGTGAGGCGTCCCGGCACTCGGGATTCGTTCCCGACCTCCCCCACGAGCAGTGGGCGCGGACCGACGCGGCCGCCGTCGCACTCCTCGGTCGAGGGAGCCACCTGAGGGGGTCTGCGAGTCTCTCGTCGGCAGGGAGTCGGTCAGTGCTCTGCGCGAGGTCTTCATTCCGGTGAGCGGCGAAGTCACCAGCAGGAGCGAGCCCCTGGAACGCGAACCCCTGCCTGGTGGGCAACGATCCTTACGGGGACGGGTGGTCGGCTGTGATGACCATGTCCGACACCAAGGAAATCAACGACCTGCTCACCGCCCGGCAGGACCGCGGGTTCGTTGCCGCCGAAGACTCCTGGTACTCCGGCTTCGCGCTTCGCGCCGATCGTCACTGCGGCTGGCGCAGTCCGGCGATGAGGAGGCCGACCAGTCGGCGCGCGTCGTAGCGCGGGTCACTGTCCGCACCCACGCACAGGTTGCCCACGCCTCGCATCAGCTCAAGGCCCTCAAGGCCGGAGCGGATTTCGCCGCGACCGGCCGCGGCGTCGAGCAGTTGGTCGCACACGGGCACGAGCCGGTCGAGGAAGTAGGCGTGCAGCGTGTCGAAACCGGCGTTGTCGGGCTGCAGCACGGCAGCGAGTCCGTGCTTGGTGACCAGGAAGTCGACGAAGAGGTCGATCCACTGCCCCAGCGCGGCATATGGAGTGGCGCAGCTCTCCAGTAGGGCCGGACCGGCCTCGGCGCAGGCGTCGACCTGGTGACGGTAGACCGCGATGATGAGGTCCGCCCGTGTCGGGAAGTGCCGGTAGATCGTGCCCATCCCGACGCCGGCCTTGGCCGCAATGTCGCGTACCGGCGCCTCGACGCCCGAGGTGACGAAGACTGCGGCGGCCGCATCCAGCAAGGTCTGTCGATTACGCCGGGCATCCTTGCGCTGGGATCCCGCTGCACTTCCCGCGCCCTGACCGCTGTCGTTCACCGCGGCGATCCTTCCATGAGACTCGCGAAACGGAACAGTGCCTCGTATCACCCACGGAGCGAGGTTCCGTTTTCGTGCATTGTGGCAGACCCGGGACCGGCGCCCAAACGGCTTCGTGGTCCCGCAGCTCACCCACCTCGACTCCGACGGTGTTCCCGGCAAGGACATGTGCGACCCCCGCGCCCCGACGGGTGTCCTGCTCGCCCTGGCCGGCCTGTGCGCCGACCTGACCCTGTTCGCCGTTCAGCCAGTCTCTCCGCCGGCACGCTGCGACACGAGCGAGGCGGGCTGCCGGTGAGCCCAGCGCGAAGATCACGGCACGTACCCTTATGCACATGGTTGAGCATCGAATGGTGGACGTGAACGGCGTTCGGCTGCACATCGCCGAGCAAGGCGACGGCCCCCTGGTCGTCCTCCTGCACGGCTTCCCAGAGTCATGGCACTCCTGGCACCACCAGTTCGGCCCTCTGGCCGATGCGGGCTTCCGAGTGGTCGCCCCCGACCAGCGTGGATACGGACGCAGCGACCATCCCGACGACGTCGACGCGTACACCATCCTCCACCTGGTCGGCGACGTCGTCGGACTGATCCACGCCCTGGGCGAGGAGAAGGCGTACGTCGTCGGGCACGACTGGGGCGCGCCGGTCGCCTGGCACACCGCGCTGCTGCGTCCGGACATGGTGCTCGGGGTGGCGGGCCTGAGCGTGCCGCCTCCGTTCCGGGGGACGGAGCCTCCGCTGGCCGCCATGGAGAAGAGGTTCGACGGCCGCTTCTACTGGAACTACTTCAACCGCCCCGGTGTCGCCGACGCCGAGTTCGCCAAGGACACACGTACCGCGTTGCGGAAGTTCTTCTATTCGGCCTCCGGTGATGCTCCGGGCGCCCGCGGTGGCATGCAGCCGCTGGTCGACCCCGAGCGGGGCTGGCTCGCGGCCATGCCGGACCCCGAGGTGCTGCCGGACTGGTTCACCGAGGACGATCTCGACGCGCTCACCGAGAGTTTTTCCAAGGGCTTCACCGGGGCCCTCAACTGGTACCGCAACCTCGACCGCAACTGGGAACTGACCGCTCCCTGGCACGGCGCCGTCGTCACCCGGCCCGCCCTGTACATCTACGGCGACCGCGACTTGGTCCCCGCGTTTCCCGGCACTCCTGAACTCATCGAGCGCCTCCCCGACCTCATGCCCAACCTCTGGCGCGAGCCCATCAAACTGGCCGGCTGTGGACACTGGACTCAGCAGGAACGCCCGGACGAGGTGAGCGCGGCGCTCATCGAATTCCTCAGGGCCTGTGCCTGAGCCCGGCCTGAGGTGGCTCTTGAGGTCCATTGTGCTGATGGAATCCGTGATGGCGAACGGTGGCGCTACGTAGTTCTCTCGCGGGGCGTCGCGCCCGCCGTGGTGAGGAGATCGGCAGTTTCGGGATGAGGGCCCTTGAGTGCCCACTCCAGCGGGGACCAGCCTGTGCCGTGATCTTCTCGGAGATTCGGATCGGCGCCGTGCGCCAGCAGTTCGCGCACTGTCTCGGTGTGCCCCCAGCATGCGGCCGCGCACAGGGGTGTGCCGTCCGCGCCAAGTCCGCTGCTCTCGGTGTCAGGGGAGGCCCCGGCCGCCAGGAGCAGGCGGGCGATCTCGGCTTCCCCGTTCACGGATGCCTCATAGAGAGGGGTGGTGCCCTCGCTGTTCGCTCGTTCTGGGTCGGCCCCAGCCCTCAGAACCGCGCTCACGCGGGCGTTGTCACCCACCAGAATCGCTTCGAAGAGACGATGGGAGAGCTTCTTCTGCTGCCGCTGGTTCATGACGGCCGAGGTTAGCGACCGAGCGCGTGGTGAGGCCAGTTATATCCACTGTTGTCGGCCGCGACCAGCACGGTTGCCGCCCAGCGGACCGCAAGCTTGATATTTCCCTTGGGAACGTGGCACGGGCCACGGCAGGATGGTCGCGTCACCAGCCACACGAGGGGAACGGTGGATGAGGCGAAACCGGCTTGGCAAGAGCAAGGTGCGGGTCACGGAACTGGGCTTCGGTGGCGGACCACTCGGGGGACTCTTCGCACCGCTGGACGACGAGACCGCCGCGGGAGCCCTTGAAGCAGCCTGGGACAGCGGGATCCGCTACTTCGACACCTCTCCGCACTACGGCATCGGACACTCCGAGCGCCGTACCGGTGGTCTGTTGCGCGGCAAGCCGCGTGAGGAGGTGACGCTGTCGACGAAGGTCGGCCGGCTGCTGGTCCCGCAGGACCCGGCGGGCCGCATGGACGAGAGCTTCATGGTGCCCGCCACACATCGTCGCGTGTGGGACTTCACGCGGGACGGCATTCTGCGCAGCGTGGAGGACTCGCTGGAGCGGATCGGCGTCGACCGTATCGACGTGCTGTTCCTGCACGACGCGGAGCAGCATTTCGAGGAGGCGTTGCGCGAGGGCTACCCGGCGCTCGCCGAACTGCGCGGCCAGGGAGTGGTGGGCGCGATCGGTGCGGGCATGTACCACCCCGGCAAACTGACCACGCTGGTCAAGGAGTCGGACGTCGATGTAGTCATGCTCTCGGGCCGCTACACGCTTCTGGACCAGAGCGCCCTCGACGAACTGCTGCCCGCCTGCACGGACCGGGAGGTCTCGGTACTCGCGGCATCGGTCTTCAACTCCGGGCTGCTCGCCACGGCCCGACCTGCCGAGGGTGCCACCTTCGACTACGCGCCCGCCGCGCCGGGGACGCTGGAGCGGGCGCATCGCATCGCCGACGTCTGCGAAACACACGGTGTGACGGTCCCGGAGCTGGCCATGGCCTTTCCGCTCCGCCACCCGGCCGTCTCGGGCATCGTGGTCGGCATGCGTACCGCCGACGAAGTACGCGGCAACATGGCGGCGTTCGGCGCGGAGATACCGGCTCAGGTCTGGGACGATCTGCGAAGCGAAGGTCTCTTGGACGAGCGGGCACCAGTGCACGTCTGACGATCGTCGGAACCACGACGCGCCGGTCAACCCTCAGGCCCTGTCCGGCGTGCTTCCTGGCCCGGCAGTTCGCGGCCGAACGGCGTGACTTGGCGCAGGGCCTCATCAACCAGAACGTGTCGCAGGCCGACCTCGCACGACAACTTGGCGTGACGTGTCAGGCCAATCACGTGACGCGTCAGGCCATTCAGAAGATGCCGGCCTGCCGAGGGCGCCATGCGGCCGATCACACCTGGTGCAAGAGCCAGATCGGGCTGCGCGGGAATACGAAGATCATCACCTGGGTTGCCGCTCGCGTACGGCCCACACCGGAAGGGCCGTGACGATGAGGGGAGCGTCGTATGCGGGCGGTCGGGTTCCGCGTCAACGGAGGCGTCGAGGTACTGGAGGAGCTGGATGTGCCCGAGCCCGTGCCGGCCGCCGGCCAGGTCACGGTGCGGGTCGCCTTCGCGGGCGTCAATTTCGCGGAAATCCAGCACCGCCGGGGCGAGTTCGGCACCCCGGACGGGCCTGGTGGAGTGGACGTTCCCGGCCTGGAGGTGGCTGGGGCCGTTGTCGCGCTGGGTGCGGGGGTGAGCGGCCTTGAGGTCGGCGAGCCGATTGCGGCGTACCTACCGGCTTTCGGCGGCTACGCCGAGGTGGTGACCGCGGACACACGGTTCGTCAGGTCACTGCGCACCGGGGCGGGAGAGGCCGACCTGGCCGAGGCAGCGGGGCTGCCGTGCGTCTATCCGACGGCCTTTGGCGTGCTCAAGGACGCCGGTCGGCTGAGGGAGGGGGAAGACGTGCTGATCCACTCCGCGGCGGGGGGTGTGGGCTCTGCGGCTGCGCAGTTGGCCCGGGAGCTGGGGGCCGGCCGGGTGTACGGCACGGTCGGCTCGGTGGAGAAGATCCCGTATGCCGCCGAGTTGGGCTACGACGGAGTGTTTCTGCGTGAAGGCTTCGCGGAGCGGTTGGCCGCGGAGACTGGTGGCCGGGGCGTGGACCTGGTCCTCGATCCCGTCGGCGGGCCGATCCGGGAGCAGAGCCTGACCGTACTGGCGCCGTTCGGCCGCCTGGTGGCCTACGGAGACCTCGGTCGACACGAGCAGTGGACGACCTCGGTGTGGGACTTGTGGAAGAGCAACCGGAGCATCGCCGGGTTCAACATCGGCGACCTCGCTCGTCGGGCTCCCGAGCGGATAGGCGAGTACCTCGGCGAAGCACTCCGGCTGCTCGCGGCGGGGCGGATCCGACCTGGGGTGACGCAGACCCTGCCCCTGGCCGAGGCGGCGAAGGCACACCAACTCCTGGAGACGGGCGCAGGCCGAGGCAAAATCCTTCTCTCGCTCACCTGACCTACGTCAACCTGCCGGCCGGGCTCCTCACTTCCAGGAACGATCGACCGGTTCCCAGCGTGATGGTGAGCCCGGCAGGAGGGTGGAGTCCACGCTCACCATTTCAGCATCGGCACCCACCCTGCGGACACCTCAGCCGACTTCCCGCTCGCGGCCCTCCCAATACGGCTCCCGCAACTTGTACTTCTGGAGCTTGCCGGTCGTCGTACGCGCCAACTCCTCCCGGAACTCCACCGAAGTAGGCGCCTTGAAACCGGCAAGACGCTCCTTGCAGAACCGGATCAGCTCGTCCTGCGTCACCCGCACGCCGGGAGCAAGAACCACCAGCGCCTTCACGGTCTCGCCCCACTTCTCGTCAGGCACCCCGATCACCGCGACCTCGGCAACCGCCGGATGGCTGAAGAGCACGTCCTCCACCTCGATCGACGACACGTTCTCCCCGCCCGTGATGATCACGTCCTTCTTGCGGTCACTGATCGTCAGATGGCCGTACTCGCCGATCGACCCCCCGTCCCCCGTGTGGAACCACCCCCCGGACAACGCCCGCGCACTCTCCTCCGGCTGCTCCCAATACCCCTCCAGAACCACGTTCGAGCGCGCGAGAACCTCACCCTCGGCGTCCGTCCTGAGCGTCACGCCCAGCGCGGGAGCACCGGCCCGCACCAGCTTCTCCGCCCGCTCCGCAGTGCCGAGGCCGTCCCACTCGGCGCGGGCACGGTTGACGGTCAGCAGCGGCGAGGTCTCGGTCAGGCCGTAGATCTGGATGAACTCCCACCCCAGCTCCGACTCCACCCGCGCGACCGTCTGGGTCGGCGGCGGAGCGCCGGCGACGATGATCCGCACCCGATCACGGCCGGGGATCTCCCCCTCCCAGGACTCGGCGGCCGCCAGCACCGCCCCCACGACCGCGGGCGCCGCGCACATCACCGTCACACCGTGCTCGGCCACCCGGCGCAGGATCTCGGCCCCGTCCACCTTGCGCAGCACGATCTGTGGCACGCCCAGGGCCGACATCGCGAACGGCATGCCCCAGCCGTTGGCATGGAACATCGGCAACGTGTGCAGATACACGTCCCGGTCCGTCACCCCGGCGTGCAGCGCGAAGGTGACCGCGTTCACCCAGATGTTGCGATGGGTGATCTGCACCCCCTTGGGCCGGGCCGTCGTACCACTGGTGTAGTTGATGGTCGCGGTGGCGTTCTCGTCCGGCTCCCAGGCCTGCGGGGCGGTGCCGAAGCGGTACAGCTCGGCGTCGGCGGCGGCGCCGAGCGTGAAACGGTGCCTGCAGCTGACATCGGCCAGACGGTCCGTCAACTCCGGATCGACAAGAAGCACATCGGCCCCCGAGTGACCGACGATGTAGCTCACCTCGTCCGCCGTCAGGCGGAAGTTGACCGGCACCAGCACCCGCCCGTGACCGCTGACACCGAAGAACGACGTCAGAAGCCGCGCGCTGTTCGGCGAGACCACCGCCACCCGAGCGCCCAGCGGCACACCCAGCGCATCCAGCCCGGCAGCCTGAGCCCGCGCCAACTCCCCCACCCGCCCGTACGTCAGCCCCTCCCAGGCCTCAGCCGGTTGGTCCGGCTCGTCCACCACACCCACCCGGTCGGCATACACAGTGACGGCACGGTCCAGAAAATCACGGACTCCGAACGGGACGATCATCACAGCCTCCGAAGCTTGAACGACACAGAGCCTCTATCCCGCCACGCCCTCGCGTATCCCCACAAGCCATCCGACACCCTGCGAACAACTCAGCGATACCCGACTTCGCCGAAGTTCCCTCGACCGCGCGTCGCCCTGACCCCGGCCGAGGGCCACGACCAGGTCCACCCGCCGCCGGTCCTTCTACGGCCGCACGGTCGCCGTGGCAGTGAAGCCGCAGCACTTGAAGGGCCGTACCGGCGCCCCGGATGTCCCGAAGCAGGAGCTCCGCGTGATGCGGTTGTTCCCGATACGGTCCGGTACGCCGACGGCGTAGATCCCGATGTGGCGCCTACGAGCCCGTTGTCCCGCACGAAACGAGTGCGCCGTCGCTGCACGTCCCGGATCCCGGTCCGCTGACGGCGAGCTGCGACAGCGCGGTGGACGCGCCGTTGCCGATCTCGACGATCGAGGTACCGCCGTCCGCACCGGCGACCAGCGTCCGCGGAGCCAGGATCGTCGTCTTCCGAGCCCCCGAGCCGGTGATCCACACATTCTTGTCGGCCAGACGGTCGCGACGACGGCACACGGGCCCACGCGTGCGGCTGTTCTGATACGCGGGAGTGCCATTCCGTTTCCGCTCTCGTGCGGTTCTCCATGGGGCCGCGGCATGACCGTGGCCCGCCTGCCGACTGCGCACGCAACGTATCCACGGTTCGGAGTGCGAGAACTCAGGGACACCTGATCCCGAGCCTGCTTCCCTCTGACGGACGACCGGCAGGCCCGGTCCCCGTTGTGATCCGCCGCTATCGTGCCGGCGTGACTGGCTCTCCGCAGCGTCCGCTGCTGTTTCTCGATGTCGACGGACCGCTCATCCCGTTCGGCGCGGCGCCCGAGCAGTATCCGGCCCATGCCACCTGCCTCGAACCGCTCGACGCCGATACGAACCCGCTCTTGGTCCGACTCGATCCCGAGCACGGGCCTCGGCTGGCGGCACTCCCCTGCGAGTTGGTCTGGGCCACGACATGGATGGCTGACGCGAACGAGTGCATCGCCCCGCGCATCGGTCTGCCGCAGCTGCCTGTGGTGGCCTGGCCGGAACCGTCCGACATCGATGATCAGGACGAGCGGAACGGACTGCACTGGAAGACCCGCACCCTTGTCGAATGGGCGGCGGGACGCCCGTTCGTCTGGGTCGACGACGAGATCACCGACACCGATCGGGCCTGGGTCGCCGCCCACCACCCGGCGAACGCCCTGCTCCACCGGGTCGACCCCCGCCGTGGTCTGACCGATCACGACTATGCGGCGATCGACTCCTGGCTGAGACGGTTGTTCTGACTCCCCCGTGGAGCAGGTGAGACAGCCGTCGGTCCAGAGCCGGGCCCCAACTACGCGTCCCGCTCCGCCCCGTCGGCTCCGCACGCGAACCGAGCGATGGGCAACCGCGCGGTATCCCCGCCCTGTTGACCGGATCACCGGGAAACCGGGGCGGCCCGCCCCGCGGCCTCCTCGCCGGACGTGACCCGCATCACGCGCCGGAAGTGCATAGCGAGGTGCTCACCAACGTCTTTCTCCAGGTGTACGAAGCTGGCAAGTGCGGGGACGGTGCGGATGGAACAGGCTCAGGCCGAGAGCTACGACGGGTTCGTTGCGGCCCGTTGGTCGGCGTTGTTCCACCTCGCCCGTCTGCTCTGCGGAGGTGACCGACACCGTGCCGAGGATCTGCTCCAGGAAGCCCTGGTCAAGCTGTGGTTCGTCTGGCCGAAGATCGCGGACGAGGCGCCCGAGGCGTACGTGCGCAAGGTCCTGGCACGCGCGGCCGCCCGTTCCGCCCGCCGGCGGTGGTGGGGCGAGCGGCCCGTGGAGCAACTGCCCGACCTGGCACAGACCGGGGACGAGTCCGCCGCCGTGGTGGAGCGGACGCGGCTGGAAGCGGCCCTCGCCCAGCTGCCGCCCCGGCAGCGGGCCGCCGTGGTGCTGCGTTACTACCAGGACCTGCCCGAGAAACAGGTCGCGGAGGTTCTGGGATGCCCGCTGGGCACCGCCCGGTCCCACGCGTCACGCGGTGTGGCCCGACTGCGTCAGATCCTGGCCGATGTCATCGAGCCGGTGGGGTGAAGGGAAGCATGGATCACTTCGAGCGGGAGTTGGCGCGGATGATGCGCGACGCCCAGGAGTACACCCCTTTTGAGCCCGCACAGCAGAACCGGCTCAGGACGGGAGTGCTCGTCCGCCGCCGTGTCCGCGCGGCGCAGAAGGCCGTGGGCTCCGTACTGGTGGCCGCCGGACTCGGCGTAGGCCTGGTCCTGCTGCCACACGCGCCGGACCGCGACCAACCCCAGGCCCCCGTGCCGCGGCCCACGACCGGCTTCTCCTCCCCGACCACCACGCCGTCCCCGACCCAGCCCCCCAGCACCAGCCCTACCGGGTCGGCCCCCACCACGCCCACGGCACCGATCACGACAGAGAGTGCGCCAGAGAGTTCGAGCTCGGTCGGCACCGGTCCCTCGGGGACCGCGCCTGCCGGTCCGCCGGCCACCATCCCGGCCACGCCGAGCGGAAGCATCACGCCGTCGTCCCCGCCGACGACGACAGGCGAGCCCTCGTCGTTCGTCAGCGCGACCGGCGCCGGGTAGCCGCCGAGCGCACGGCCGTCCCGGCCGCTCCCCCACCGAAGTTCCGCACCGCCCCTTGTCCCTGCTCCACTCCTGGCCGTACTCCCCTGGCCGTACTCCCCTGATCGCAGCTGCGCCGTGAGCACCTTTGGCATGCCCTGCGACAGCACAGAAACCTGGATGAACCATGACCAAGACCGCACGGTCCGCCCCGATGAACCTCGCGACGGGACTGCCCATGGACCGACTGCCGCTCCGCCTGCCGCTGCCTGCGGACCACCCGGAACCCGTACTGGACGTGGTCGTCCCCGTGTTCAACGAGGAGACGGATCTGGAGCCGAGCGTGCGGCGGCTGCACGCTCACCTGCGTGAGACGTTCCCGTACCCGTTCCGCATCACCGTCGCCGACAACGCCAGCACCGACGAGACCCCGCGGATCGCGGCCCGGCTGGCCGCCGAACTGCCGGAGGCCGAGTGGATACGACTGGCCGAGAAAGGGCGGGGCCGTGCCCTGCGCGTCGCCTGGTCGCGCTCGCGGGCCCCGGTGCTGGCCTACCTGGACGTGGACCTGTCCACCGAACTCAACGCGCTGCTCCCGCTGGTCGCCCCGCTGATCTCCGGCCACTCCGACATAGCCATCGGCACCCGCCTGGCCCGTGGCTCCCGGGTGATACGCGGGCCCAAACGGGAGATCATCTCCCGTTGCTACAACGTGCTGCTGCGTTCCACGCTCGCCGTCGGCTTCTCCGACGCGCAGTGCGGCTTCAAAGCGGTCCGGCGCGACGTCGCCGAGCGGCTGCTGCCCCTGGTGGAGGACTCGGAGTGGTTCTTCGACACCGAACTGCTGGTGATCGCCGAGCGGGCCGGGCTACGCATCCACGAGGTACCCGTCGACTGGGTGGACGACCCCGACAGTCGCGTCGATCTGGTCCCGACGGCCATGGCCGACCTTCGCGGCATCGTCAGGATCGGCAGGGCGCTCGCCCGTGGCACGCTCCCGACGGCGGGGCTGCGGCGCGCCACCGGAGGTGATCCGCCGGGCCGACTGGCCGCCCAGTTGCTGCGCTTCGGCGCCGTCGGCGTGGTCAGCACGGTCGGGTACGTCCTCCTCTACTCGGCCCTGCGCCCGGTGACGGGGCCGCAGGGCGCCAACGCGTGGGCGCTGCTGGTCTGCGCCGTCGCGAACACCGCCGCGAACCGGCGGCTCACGTTCGGGCTGCGCGGGCGGGGCGGGGCGCTGCGGCAGCAGGCCAAGGGCCTGGTGGTCTTCGGCCTCGGTCTGGCGCTCACCAGCGGCTCGCTCGCCGCGCTGCACCGCTGGGCGCCGGGGCCCGCGCGGCCCATGGAAGTCGTGGTGCTCGTCATCGCCAACCTGGTCGCGACACTGCTGCGCTTCCTGCTCCTGAGGGCCTGGGTGTTCACCACCGCCCCCCGCGGCAACGGAACAGGAGCCGAGCCCCGATGAACGAGCCGAGCCTCGCGAACGCTCCGTCGTGCGAGGGCAACGGGCCCCACGCCGAAGGCCGTTCGCCCGCCACGGAGCCGACGTACCCCACCGGCCCGCCCCCCGCCCCGTCTCCCTCCCCCTCCTCCCTCACCTCCGCCGCCCGCCGGCGGTGGGCGCGACTGTGCCGGGCGGCCGAGCACCACGGTCCGGTGCTCGCGCTGTACGGTGCGCTGAAGCTCATCGGCTTCTGCGTCTTCATGTACCTGCTGGACTCCTCCGGGGACTTCCGCAAGAAGGACCCCCGCTTCGGCGGCGGCGCCCACGCCTGGGACGTCCTGGCCACCTGGGACGGCTGGTGGTACCAGCAGATCGCCGCGCACGGCTACCACCCCGCGCTCGTCCCGGTGCCGGGGGCGGGCGGCCTGATCACCATCGAGGGCAACTCCGCGGCGTTCTTCCCGCTGTACCCCGCCCTGATGCGGCTGGTCTCCTCCTGCACCGGCCTGGGTCTGTTCGGCGCCGGTCTGCTGGTCTCGGTCGCCGCCTCGTTCGTCGCCGCCCTGGCGATCCACGCCGTCACCGCACGGATCGGCGGACGGCGGGCCGGGCTCGCCGCAGCCGGCCTCTGGGCCGTGTGGCCCGGATCCGGCATGGAGTGGTCGGCCTACTCGGAGTCCCTCTACGTCGCCCTCGCGGCCTGGGCCTGCTACGCCGTCATGCGCCACCACTGGATCACCGCCGGCATCCTGACCTGCGCCACGGGTCTCACTCGTCCGACGGCCACCGCTCTGATCGCGTCGCTCGCCGTCGCGGCGCTGCTGGCCGTACACCGGCAACGGCGGGAGGTCCGCCGCTGGGGAGACGCCCCCGGCCCGGACGGGAAGAGGCGTCGGGTCGAATTTCTGCGCCCGCTGATCGCCGTGGCGATCGCCCCCCTCGGCCTGTTCGGCTACCTCGGCTGGGTGGGATACCGGATGGACGACTACAGCGGGTACTTCAAGCTCCAGGAAGGTGCCTGGGCCCACACGTTCGACTACGGCAAGCACACCCTCGACGTGTTCACGTCCCTCCCGGTGGGCCACTTCGACTACCTCTTCGCCTACCCCTACGAAGACCTCATCGGCGTAGGCACGGTCCTGCTGGCCCTGATCGTCCTGCCTCTGCTGCTCCGACTCCGCCCGCCCGCGGTCCTCGTCGTCCACACCTTCCTGACGATCGCGCTCGTCCTGGGAAGCCAGCAGATCTTCGGCAACATCTCCCGCTACCTTCTCCCGGCCTTCCCTCTGTTCATCCCGTGCGCCGTCGCCATGCGCCGACTCAGCACGCCGGTGCTGTGCACCGTCCTCGGAATCGCCGCGCTCGCCTCCGGCTCATACGCGGGGTACGCCCTGTTCGAACTCGGCGTTCCCTAACCGCCAGAGCATCGTCCCTGGACCTGTTGGACCTGCTGTCGCCGCACATACGGCCCCCGGCGGAGCTCCGGACCAGGCCCGTTGAAGCAAGGCGCGCACCGAAGCGGCCGACACCGGCGCAGGGTGGTGGCATCGAGGCACCTGCCGCACCGCCAGGCACCGTGGAGCACGGTGGCGGTCGCCTCCGGGTCCTGTTGCGAGAGGCCGGGCAGGGCGGTGGCGAGGGCCCGGACGCCCTCGACCGCGAGAAGGTCGGTGACCGGTGTGCGGTCGGGGGCGTAGAGGGCCTCCGCCGCGTGCGCGAGGGCGTCGAACGGGCCCGGTACCGCGGTGGCCGCCGAGTCTGCGGCCGCCCTGGAAGCAGGCCGGGGCCCGGGATCGCCGCCCCGACCGGACGATTGCCGCGCGTGCTCCCAACAGCGGCGGGTGCCGTGGAGTGGCTCGCCGGGGCCGGGCGGCGGGCGTTCGCCTCCCGCCGCCGGCCCACGGCGGTGCGCCGCGCGCCGGACAGTCACGCGAGCGACGGCCACCGATCGGCGGCCCATTCCAGCCGACCCAACCACCCCGGAGGCTGATCGCCGACCTCATCCCCATCGAGTTCCGCGGCGTCGGGTTCCTCGAACAGCGTCCCCCAGCGCCTGAGGTCCGCCTCACTCATCGGGAAGGTCTGATCCGGGGTGGTTGACGTTCTCTGCCGAGATGGCCGGAGCCACGTCGTGGGGCGCGGCCGCCTTCACTCACTGACAACTGCGCGCCTCGAAGCCGGGCGATCCGGACTCTTCGGGGGCCGGGTTCATGGAGGGCATGCATGTCTGCAAGGGAATGGCGCTGGCGTTCGACCACCGGCTGTCGGCCGTCAAGCGGTGCTGCGAGAGGGGCGAGGTTGAGCGGGTGAGCCCAAGGCGAGCGTCGCACGGCGAGCGGCTGCCACCGAGGTGTCGGGCGGCATGACACCTCGGGACGTCGTGTTCAGAGCTCTTCGTACGGCTCCCCGCCGCCCTGGCGTCCCTACCCGCCGTTCACATCCGGCTCGGCAGTCGGTCCTCGCGATCCCCGTCCACCGCCTTCGACGTACTCATTCGGCGGTCGACACGAGCGCCCACACCACGCAGCCGGGACCGCCGTCCCGTTCCCGCACCCCCCACTCCCGCGAGAGTGCCGCCACGAGGTGCAGACCTCGCCCGTGCACGTCATCGGCGGCAGCCTGGAACAGTGCGATGGGGGTGCCGCCCTCGCCCTGGTCCTCCACCGCGACAAGGACCTTGCCCGCCTCCAGCCGGACGGAGCACTTCACCAGGGGAGTTCGTGTGTGCCGCACCGCGTTGGTCACCAGTTCGCTGACCAGTAAGACCGCGGTCTCGCAGATGTCGTCTCCGCACCCCTGACGTCCGAGGTGGGCACGGACGCGGCGGCGAGCCTCACCGACGGAGGCTCCGTGCGCCGCAAGCTCGAAGGTCAAGTCCGCGGGGGAGGGAGCTCGCCGACAGGTCATGTCAGTGATGGCCACGTGTTTCCTCATCATGGGGGGTGAGTGCCGCGCGCGCCCCGTCCAGGGGCTGAACCCCACAAGCGTGGACGCGTCCCGGACCGAGGCCGTGCAGCAGCGGCACACGTCTGCACCGCACATGGGACGTCCGAAGCGACACTTCGCGAAGAGACCTGACTTCCAGGTCTGCGCGACTGCCGCCGGCCGACTGCCACGCTTGAGTGAACACGGTCACGACGCCACTATGCTCGCCGACATGGTCACGAAGCAAGTTGCTCCGTGATAATTTCACGGAGCACATAGCCAGGGAGCTGATATCACCAAGGGGTGACACACTGCCTCTATGGATGCTGCACAAGGAGGCGGGACGTGACTCCAGCTCAGTCCACGGCCGGCGCTTCGACCGTCCGACTGATGGTCCTGGGCAGGCGGTTGCGTGACCTGCGGACAAGCGCCGGGATGTCGTTCGACGACGCCGCGGTCGTGCTCGATGTCACTCCCCTGACGATCCGGCGGATGGAACTCGCCAAGGGCAAGTGGAAGCTCCCTTACATCCAGACCCTGCTGGGGGCATACGGAGTCCCCGCAGACGAGGCCAGGACCTTCCTCGCCCTGGCGAAGGAGGCCAACCAGCCGGGATGGTGGCATCGCCACCGGGACGCCATGCCCACCTGGTTCAGCGCTTACGTGAGCCTGGAGGAAGAGGCGAGCCTCATCCGGGTCTACGAACCGCACTACGTCCCCGGACTGCTCCAGACCGAGGACTACGCACGGACCATCCTGCGCGCCGGCCTGCACGGTGCGAAAGAGGAAGCCGAGCGAAGAGTCGTCGTCCGCATGGAGCGTCAGAAACTACTCAGCAGGCCCCAACCGCCCGAGCTGTGGGTGGTCATGGACGAAACGGTGCTGCGCCGCCCCATGGTTCCACCCGATGTGATGCGGATGCAGATCGACCGCCTCATCGAGGCGACGGATCTGCCGCACATCAAACTCCAGATCATGCCGTTCGGGCTCTGCGCACACGAGGGCATGTACGGACCGTTCCATATCTTCCGATTCCCCCATGAGGAGATATCGGACATCGCGTACATCGAGAATCTCGTGGGCGCGGTATATCTCGACGAGTACGACGATGTGACGAATTATCAGGCGGCCCTGGACCGGATGTGCGCGCAAGCCCTACCAGTACAACGTACCGGGGAATTCCTCGGTAATATTCGCAAGGAGCTGTAGTCCCGTGAATCGCATACACAATGCTGTTCAGGAACTGGGGACGGAAGGCTGGCACATGCCGTGGAGCGGAAGCAATGGCGGGGCCTGCGTCGAAGTCAGGAAACTGCCCGACGGTCGTTTCGCCGTCCGCCAGTCCACCGACCCGGAAGGGCCGGCGCTGATCTTCACACAGGTCGAACTCGATGTCTTCACTCAGGGCTGGGAGGCGGGGCAGGCCAGCCTGCTGGCCTCCTGACCGCGCTCGACACTCGGCACAAGATCGTTGGCGAAGCGCCCTGGAGCGACTTCGTCCGCACCATACGCAACGTTTTGGCGCAGGTAATCAAGAGGAGTACGCGAGTGCCCGACGACACGACCTGGACTAATCGCCCTCTGGGATATGAACCCCCTCAGATCGATACGAGCGTTCCGCACTCGGCGCGGGTGTACGACTACATACTCGGAGGAAAGGACAACTATCCCCCGGACCGTGCAGCGGCGGAGCAGATGCTCGCCTCCTGGCCCGGCCTGCAGATATCCATGCGTGAAAACCGCAAGTTCATGCACAGGGCCGTGCGCTATCTGGCCGAGCAGGGAATCGACCAGTTCCTGGACATCGGCACCGGAATCCCCACCTCTCCGAACCTTCATGAGATTGCTCAGGGGATCATCCCGGACGCCCGAGTCGTCTACGTCGACAACGATCCCATCGTCCTCGCGCACGCCGGCGCCCGGCTCACCGGCACCCCTGCCGGCCGCATCGCCTACATCCACGCCGACATGCACGACCCGGAGGCGATCCTGCGCGCACCGGAGTTGACCGACACCCTCGACCTCGACCGACCGGTCGCCCTGTCGATCATCGCGGTACTGCAGTTCGTCCTCGACGACCAGAAGGCATACGACCTGGTCAAGCAATACCTGCAACTGTTGGCGCCCGGCAGCTTCCTGGCGATGTCCACAGTCACCATCGATTCCAGCCCGAAGCCGATCGGCAGCGTGGTCGCCGAGTACACCAAACGTGGCATGCCTGCCCGAAACCGCACCAGGGCCGAAGTCCAGCCCTTCTTCGACGGCCTGCAACTGGTCGAGCCGGGAGTGACCCTCGTGCACCAGTGGCAGCCCCTCCCCGGCACCGAGGGAGACGTCAAGGACTCAGACGTCGCCATGTACGGGGGCGTGGCGCTGAAGGCATGACGTCGGTGCCTTACGTCACCAACCCCCTCGACAAACAGGTACACCGATGAATTCGAGCGGCGGCCGAGTGTGCCTTTGATCGGTTCCCCTGACCAGGGTCGCGAGCGGGTCCAGGCCGGATGCCACAGCACCAGGTCCGCGAGCCAGCCGGGCTGGACGGTGCCCACCTCGTGGACCAGTCCGTGGGCGATGACCGGGTTCAGGATGATCTTGGCGAGTTGGCGCAACGCCCCTTTACTGAAGGGCTGTTCGACTCCCCCGCCGCCGTTCGCGAGAGCCTGGACATGCGCGAGCTGCCAGGTCCCTGCACACGGTCTCCGCCATCCGGCTCATGTCCATGGAGCGGGAGATCTCGAAGTCGCTCTCGACGTAGCTCATTCATCAAGTCGGTGTGCAGGGCGACGGGCAGGTCGGCTTGCTCGGCCGACTCCAGACAGGTGTCGATGATGCGCGGGGTAACCTCGAGATCCTCGTGGATCTTGACGCCGCCTGCCCCCGCCGGCACGGACTCGTCCAGGAGCGCGGGAACTGGACGAACCGCGGGCGAGGAAGGCGATGTTGAGCGCTATGCCACGCCAGGAGCTCATCAGGGTGCGCAGGTTGTACGCCGGATTGCAGCCGATCCCCCACACGCCGCCGACCCCATCCCGACGAGCCTGGTCACGCGGGCAGACACAGCGGCGGGCGCCACCTCAGGCGAGGAGAGGTGTACGTGGCGGTCAACCACACCGGACGTGGCGATCAGCCCCTCCTGCGGCGCCCATCGACCTCACGGCCGACATGCCGACGACCCGCACCGCCGTCCTGGACCTCGCGATCGACGCCGCCCCACTCTTCTTCAGCCATGTCAACAGCGCCTCGGCTTCCGAGCGAAGCGAATAGGTGAGTTGTCAACAATTTCGTTAGACTGTGTCCATGCAGGAGACACCGCGCTGGCTCGACCCCGAGCAGAAGACTGCCTGGGACAGTTTCATCCGCATGCAGGAGAAGCTGATCGGCCGACTGTCCCGCCGGGTGCAGACCGACTCCAAGATGTCCGCCGCCGACTACATCGTGCTCGTCAAGCTCACCGAAGCCGGCGGACGGTTGCGCTTCCTGGAACTGGCCAATCTGGTGGAGTGGGAGAAGAGCCGGATGTCCCACCAGGTCACACGGATGACCAAGCGCGGCCTGGTGGCCAAGGAGGAATGCCTCGACGACGGACGCGGAGCGTTCATCATCGCCACCCCGGCCGGTTACGCGGCGATCGAAGCCGCCGCTCCCCTCCATGTCGAACACGTTCGCCGACTCTTCATCGATGCCTTGACCCCAGAAGAGCTCAGCACGCTCGCCCAGATCTCGCAGCGCGTCCTGGACCATATGGAGAAGCAACCGGACTGACCGACATCTCCGAATCCGTGTGCTGCCTGCGCGTACCGGTCAGCGCTCTCACGCCGCTAGATGTACTGGCACGTCATCCTGCCCGTCCTGCGCCCGGCCACCGCGACCCTCGTCATCACCCTCACCCTGGCCATCTGGAACGACCTGATCATTCCCTTGGTCCTGCTGACCTCCGACAGCAAGCAGACGATGAAGCTGGACGCGTACTCCACGATCGGCACCCACGCCTACAGCACCTCCCAGCTCCTGCCCACGGTCGTCCTGGGAACCGCCCCTTTGCTCGTCGTCTTCCTCGTGCTGCAACGGCACACAGCCGCCGGTACCGCCGCCGGGGTCAGCTAGCGCCTGTCTTCAAAGTCCCGTCTGCCCTTCGGGCGACGACGCGACTTTGCGGACACGGCCTAGAGCTGCGACGCCCCTCCGTCGACAGGGAACTCCGTTCCCGTCGAGAAGGACGCGCCGAACGCCAAGTACGCCACCGCGGCGGCCACTTCCTCGGACGTCCCCAGCCGCTGCATCGGGTTGGTGCTCCGGTAGGTGTCCTTTATCGTCTCGGCGACATCGGCGGGGACGGAGCGGTCCAGGACGCCCGTGTCGGTCGGGCCGGGGCTCACGGCATTGACACGCACCTTGCGCGGCAGCAGCTCACGGGCCAGGGTGCGCGTCATCGACCGCAGGGCTGCCTTGCTCGCCGAGTAGACACTGAGCGCGTCGAGGCCCAGGACGTTCACCACCGACGTGGTGAGGACCACGCCGCTTCCCTCGCGCAACAGCGGCGCCAACGCCTGCACCGTGAAGTATGGGCCCTTGGTGTTGATGTCGAACAGCGCGTCGTACATCTCCTCCGTCGTCGAGTCGAACGGCGCGGACGCGGTGACGCCGGCGTTGACGAACAGCGCGTCCACTGCGCCGAACCGCTCCTGAACCGTGTCGGCCAGCGCCTTGATGTCCTTCAGGGACGCGGCGTCGCTGCGGACGCCGACCGCCTTGTCCCCCAGCTGCTCCAGCGCGGCGTCCAGGGTGGATCGGGTGCGGCCGGTGATCAGTACGTGCGCCCCACCGTCCGCGAACAACCGGGCGGTAGCCAGGCCGATACCGCTGCTTCCGCCCGTGATCACGATCTTCTTGCCGTCATAAGTGGTCATGCCCTCAAGCCAAATAGCCACCAGCACACCTTGTCCAAGACCTGTTCCGTATGCCGTCATGTGCCAGGCGCATGACAGCGCGCGACGTACGCTTGACGGATGGACGTCGATCTGCGGCTCGTGCGCTATTTCACGGTCGTGGCGGAGTACGGCAACTTCGGCCGGGCCGCCACCAGGCTGCACCTGGCGCAGCCGTCGCTGAGCCGCCAGATCCAGCGATTGGAGGCTCAGCTCGGTGTCCGGCTTTTCGACCGTTCGCCGCAGGGCAGCAGCCTCACCGACGCCGGTCGGGCATTCCTTCCCCGGGCCCGGATACTGCTCCAGGAGGCCGAGCAAGCCGCTCGCACGGCCAGAGCCGCCGTGCAGCCTCGTACCGTCACCGTCGGCTGCGCCGAAGGCCTGGTCATCACCGCCTGTATGCAGGAACTGCGCCGCCGGCACCCTGAAGGCCAGGTCCGCACCCGGCACCTCGACTGGCGGGACACGCGCGCTCTTGCCGAGGGGCGGGTCGACGCCCTCGTCGCGTACAAACCCCTGCCCTTCCCCACGGACGGCTTCCGGGTGACCACGCTCCATGAGGAACCGCGGGTGCTCGTCACATCGGCGAGTCATCCTCTGGCGAACGAGGAAGCAGTCAGCCTGCGGGCTCTGTCGGATGAGGAACTGGTGGCTTGCGTCAGCACTCCGGTTGTCTGGAGCACGCCCAAGCCGGTCGGCGACCGCCCGGCGCCACCTCAGCCCGCGATCGACGACAGCTACGAGGACAAGCTGGAGCTCGTCGCCACCGGCCACTGTGTCGCGATCTTCCCTGCCAGTGATCGACGCGCCGCTGTGCGCGAGGACATCGCCCTGGTACCCGTCATCGACACCGACCCCTGCGAGGTTGTGCTCGTCACGCGCGCCGACGACCCGAACCCGCTGCTCGGATCACTGGAAGACGTCGCACGTACATTGCTCGGCACAGTCTCCCGGCGGGAGAACAGCGCGCTGCCGGTCAGCTGACCCCTCGCGGCGGTGTCTTCAAATGATCTTGCGTGGTGGATCATGGTCGGGTGATACGTCGCCATGAACTGTCCGATGCCGAGTGGGAGTCCGTCCGTCCTCTGTTGCCTCGGTCGGAGCGAGGACGGAAGCGGTTGGATGACCGGACGGTCCTCAATGGGATCGTCTGGAAGTTTCGGACGGGCACGGCCTGGCGGGACAATGCCGGAGCGGTACGGATCCTGGGCCACGCCGCACACTCGCTTCCGCCGATGGGCCAGGGACGGCACCTTCGACCGGATGCTGCGGGAAGCCCAGGCGCGGGCGGATGCGGCCGGTGAGGTCGATTGGCTGGTATCGGTCGACTCCACTATCGTCCGGGCCCACCAGCACGCGGCCGGGACCCGAAAAGGGGGCTCCGGCACCCGTTGGCCGCGTCCCGGTCGGCCCTGCCCGACGACTCGATGTTGATGTCGCCGGCGTGCTCGATCAGCTTCAGCTGGGTCCACGCGTCGTCCCCACGGCATTGAAGGATCTGGGGCGTGAGCGACTCCCCCTCGCCCCAGACCTCCGCGAGCACGGATATCTGCGCCGTGACCGTCTCACTGATCGGGAGCTGGTGGGCGATGAGCCCGGAGACAAGCAGGCCAAGCCCCGCTTCCTGCTCACCGATGTCCCAGCAGTCCTTCATCTCCTGGGCCTCGGCTTCGGGGAGCAAGGCAGCGAGCCGGTTCCAGACAACAACGTCATCGGTCACCGGGCAGACGCTACCGGCCGGCGCTGACACCCAGACGTCGCAGGCAGATGAGCATCACTGCGATCGCCGTGAAGCCCATGAAGTGCTCGGCCTTCCGCTCGTAGCGTCGATGCAGCCGACGGCACCCCGACAGCCATGACATCGTTCGCTCGACCACCCAGCGGTGACGGCCGAGGCGAGCCGGACTCTCGACTCCGCGGCGCGCGATTCGCGGGATGATACCACATGCCCGTAGCCATTTTCGCAGGTGGTCGTAGTCGTAGCCCTTGTCCCCATGGAGCTTGCTGGGCCGTCGGCGGCGAGGTCCGCGTCGGGACCTGATGGGCGGGATACCCAAGACCAAGG
Source organism: Streptomyces olivochromogenes (assembly GCF_001514115.1). Taxonomy (GTDB): domain Bacteria; phylum Actinomycetota; class Actinomycetes; order Streptomycetales; family Streptomycetaceae; genus Streptomyces; species Streptomyces olivochromogenes. Next base: position 6,290 of record NZ_KQ948486.1, on the reverse strand, counting down.
GCTCCAAAGCCTGGTTGTCGTGCACGTTGGCGCTGGACACGGCGACCGAGACCGGCAGGCCGCTGCGATCGCAGATCAGATGAATCTTCGATCCGTTCTTGCCGCGGTCGGTCGGATTCGGTCCCGTCAGTGGCCCCCCTTGAGGGCGCGGATGCTCACTGAGTCGATGGCGCACCGAGACCAGTCCAGCTCGCCGTGGGCGCCGAGCTCATCCAGGACGACCCGGTACAACCGGGCCCACACCCTATCCCTGCTCCACTACGCAAACCTGCGGTAGACCGTCTGCCAGCGGGCGGCGAAGACCGGTGGGAGCTGGCGCCAGGTACAGCCGGAGGTAGCAACGAAGACGATCGCCGCCAGCACGTCCCGGTCGCCGACACGTCGGCGGCCACCACCCTGCGGCCGTTGCACGACCGTCGGCGGTACCACCCGCCGGAACAGCTCCCACAACTCATCCGGAGCCAGATGTTCGACAAGCCTCTCCACACACACTCAACGCCTCAGGACGCCAAAAGAAACGGCGTCTTAACCGCTTGAAGCAATGGCGCGGCATCGGTGAGGTCGACTCGGGGCGCCCTGCTGGTGTTTCCACCAGCGGGTTTCCCCGAGCCGCCTCCCGAACCCGGCGTGCCCGTCTCCGGGCACCGGGCTCTCCACAAATCCCGTTTCGGGGTGTTCGGTTCCTCATGCCGTAGTGGGCCACGGGGTCGGGATGAGTGTTCCCCGGTATCGGTATCTGGTCGTGCTTACCTTTGCCGGGTTGAACAGTTCCGCTTCCTCCGTGGCAGGCCACCAGCCACCGCCGTAATAGCGTCGACGGAGTTGCTTCCAAGTGATCCCGGGATGCTTGCCCCGGATCCATCGTGTCACCCTCATCCACGTGTAGTGGCTGAGGTAGCAGAAAGCGACGTTCGACACTCCGGGACGGAAGTACGCGCACCATCCTCGCAACACCAAGTTCAGTCGGTGGAGCAAGGACTCCAGCGACAATCCGACGTTCTGCCGTCCGGTCAGTTCCTTCACCTTACCCATCGCGGAACGCACTGATTTCCGCGCCGGATAGGTGTAGATGTACTGCCGGTCAGTGCCCAGTTTCCGGTGACGCTGGATGCGCCATCCGAGGAAATCAAGGCCCTCGTCAATGTGCGTGATCTTTGTCTTCTCCACCGACAGGCGAAGGCTCATCGACTTCAACGCCTCCGCGACCTCGTCACGTAATTCCTCGGCGTGCTCACGGCGCCCGAAGACAACCACGAGGAAGTCATCCGCATACCGGACCAGCCGGTAGTTGGGCAATCCCCGGCGCCGTCTCCTGCGCCGATCCTCGGAGGTGCTATCTGGTCCTCCGGGGGCCTGGGCGATGTACTCGTCCAGGACCGAGAGCGCGATGTTGGCCAGCAGCGGCGACAGGATCCCGCCCTGCGGGGTTCCAGTGCGTGTGTCCGTGAAGGCTCCGTCCCGGGACAGGATCCCAGACTTCAAGAACGCCTTCACCAAGGACAGCACCCGCTTGTCCCCGATTCGATTCCTCACCCGTTCCATAAGAGCCGGGTGCGAGATCTCATCGAAGCACGCCGTGATGTCGCCCTCCACCACCCACTCATATCCGTGGCTGGCGAGATAGCGAGTCTCGGCGATCGCGTCATGAGCCCGGCGGTTCGGGCGGAACCCATAGGAATACGGGAGGAACTCCGCTTCGAACACCGGCTCCAGCACCAGTTTCAAGGACGCCTGGACCACCCGGTCCTCCACGGTCGGAATCCCAAGACGACGAAGCTTGCCGTTCGCCTTTGGAATCATCCGCTCACGGACGGGAACCGGTCGGAAGCTGCGGTCTCTAATCTGATTCCGTAGCCTGCCACATCTCGACTCCCTGCCCGGCTTCGATGGAGCGTGCGGTCTTCCCGTCCACTCCGGCCGTGCGGGCACCCTTGTTTCCCCGGACACGGTCCCACGCCACCAACAGGAAGGCGGGATCGGCCACGAAGTTGAACAGATCGTCGAACCTGCGATGAGGATCATCAGCAGCCCAACGGTGCAGCTTGGTCTGGATCTCCAGTACCCGGCGTTCGGCCTTCATCAAGGCCCATTCCAGCTCGTCAGTATTCACCGGCGACAACCTCCTGGCATTCCAGTGTCCTTACTGCTGACTTGCTGGCCCCCTTCCCCATGCGGCCGGCTCTCCCGGCCTCGGAGTACTACGGAGCCTCCGTCCTGCCCGACGGCCATCAGCCGGCGATGGGCCTGCCCTCCACCGGACTGGATGTCCAGCCTGGGACGACCGCGAGCAGTTCCCACGTTCACCACGGAATCGATCGACGGGTGAGGTGCCCAGCTCTACCCCGGCAGCATCGCCACGCTTACGCCGCAGGCTTTCGGCGTGGCCTCCCCACCGGTAGGTAGATCCGGCTTCGGAGTCGATCGCCAACTGTCAGCGATCGTGCACTGCGTCCGGCCCGCATCCGCCAGGTTCGAGCCGGTGTCGTAATTACGGGGCGTCAAGCACTGATTTCTCGCGTGCACCTTCCCGTCTCGCTAGCCGGACCCGGGCTGTCTGGCAGTGCCATCCCGTCCCGACGTTGTCGGGGCTGCTTACCGCCCGGCTCGGCATCCCCCGAGCCGAACTGCCCCCAGCTTCAGCCGGATTGCTGCGACAACCCGGCGGTGAAGGTCTCTCACCTCACTCGATTCCATGGCGCCTCGTGGCGCACCCACCCGCTACGACAAAACCGCCGAGTCGTACCAGGCAGCCGTAACCCTCGCCTCGCTGCTGATGTGGGCGTGACACTTTGACGACAACTCCTAGGGGTGAGGCATGCCCGGAGCTGCCGGGGAACGCCGTCGTGCGGCGCTACCCCCGTCGGGGTGCGCGCCGCACGCGTGGTGGGGGCGTCGATGCTCAGCTGAGGACGAGACGTCGGCGTAGACAGTACTTCGGCCGTACGAGCCGTGGACGTAGTCGGTGACGGCTCGGCTGCTGCCGGTGGCAAAGGTGACCGGCAGTTGGTTCCAGCTCGTGTGGCCCGACCAGGCACTGGTGCTGGCGCCGTCGCTGACTCCAAGGTCGGCGTACGGACCCGTTGACGCTCCACTGCACGGCTGATCCCGGTTGACCGACAACGCCAGCCGTCCGGCACCGTTCTGAGCAGCATGGGTCTACGGCGGCTACCGCCAGCACTTGGTCGAGCATGCCGCCGCCCTCGGCATCGACATGGAAATCACCCGTACTCCTGGGGCCAGGGGATTCACCCCGATACCGAAGCGGTGGACGGCCGAGCGGAAATACGGCTGGCTGATGCTCCACCGACGCCTGGCCCGCAAATACGAGACGCTGCCGGTCAGCTCCGAAGCCATGACCCACATGGCCATGACCGACCTGACGACCGCCGCCTCACCGGCGCGAGCACCATCTCCTGGCGCGACCCGACATCAGCGGAGGGGCGGGAAGGGAGCGGCTCCCGCGGCGCCGGACGACCTCGATTCGAGGCCCTCCGCAATCTAGTTTCGTTTTGAAACCAGTAACGTTGCGCTACTAGGGTGCGTATCGAGTCGTGATCAATCTGCGGGATTCACCCTCGTAACAAACGCTGATCACGCAGCGAACGGGCAGTCGCACTGGATGCGCATGCCGGTCAGCCTGTGGGCAGGCCGAGCTGGTCGCGTTCGAGCACGGAGCGCAGCTCCGAGAGGATCTGTACGGCGGCCAGTCCTGAGGGACCACCGAGGACGTCTGCGGTCAGCTCGGCCAGTGTTTTGGTGAAGGTCGCCTCCGCCGCCTCGACGAGTTGCAGGCCTCCGGCGGTCAGGTCCAGCAGTGATGAGCGGCGATCCGATGGATTGGTTCGCCGTATGACCCATGCCTGCTTCTCCAGGCGGTCGATGCCCTTGCTGGTCGCGCCGATCCCGATGGCGAATTCGGTGGCGAGGTCCGCCACCCGGGACCCGGGGTAGTCGCGCAGGAAGCGCAGGAACTCGAACTGCGAGGTGACGATCCCGTGCCGCTCGCGAAGGCGGTCGTTCAGCGCGTTGTAGAGGCGTGTCTCGCAGCGGACGAGATCGGCGAAGAAGCCCGGGAGGTCGATCGGGCCACGGCTTGACTTAGATGCCATGGCATATATTCTAGTCTATATGCCAAGGCATATAGTTCTTTGGCATGCACTTGTGATGGAGGCGACAATGAGCAGGCAACAGCGCGCGGAGATCGACGCGATGGTCCGACGGCCTCAGTCGGAGAACCCTCGGTCGGTGGAGGAGCTCCGCGCCGGGTTCAGGGCGATGATGGGGGAAATGATCGTCCCGGCTGGGATCCGCACCCGGACTGCGACGCTCGGCGATCGGCCCGCGGTGCTCGTCGAGCCGGCCGGCACTCCGAAGGCAGGGACGATCCTCTACTTTCACGGCGGCTCTTACGTGGTCGGTTCACCGGAGACGGCGATGTCGCTGACGGGGAACCTGGTGACCAGAACCGGGTTCAGGGCGTTCTCGCTGGATTACCGGCTTGCCCCTGAGCACCCGTTCCCGGCCGCGATCGAGGACGGGCTGAGCGCCTACCGCGCACTTCTCGACAGCGGCGAAGACCCTTCGGCGACCGTGTTCGCCGGCGACTCCGCCGGTGGCGGCCTCACTGTCACCACCTGCCTCGCCGCCCGTGACGCGGGCCTGCCCATGCCCGCCGCGATCGTGGCGTTCTCCCCCGGACTCGACGGGACCCGGACAGGCGAGAGCATAGACACCAAGGCGAGCATCGATCCGTTCTTCACGCGTGAGGGCCTGGAACACACCGGAGCCATGTATCGCGCGGGACAGGACCCCCACCAGCCCATGCTCAGCCCCGCCACCCTCGCCGACCTGACCGGCTTCCCCCCGATGCTTCTGCAGGCGGGCACCAACGAAATGCTCCTGGACGACTCCACACGCATGGCCACGCGCGCGAGGGACGCCGGAGTGGACGTCATCCTGGACATCACCGCTGACGTTCCACATGTCTTCCAGGCGTTCACCGGCGTCCTGGACGAAGCCGACGAGGCACTGGACCGCGCCGCTCTCTTTCTCAGCCAGCACATCCGCACCAGGGACAAGGCACGCACGTCGGCAGGCTGAAGCCCGCAGACGGTCTCATGCGGACCACGGTCCGCACCCCGGGCCCTGGCTCGCCGTTCCTATTCCTGGCGGCCGGCGCCCCACCTCGCTCCGAGGGCCGTTCAAGACCCCGGGGGTGCGTTCTCCGTGGGCGGTGGCTCACGCGGGGATGCTAGATCTTCTTGCGTGACGCGAGTGCAACTGACCGACAGCGAATGGGAGTTCGTCGATCCGTACCTGCCGATCGGTGCGTATGGCCTGTACCCCGAGCGGCTACGACAGCAGTTCGAGGGCGTGATCTGGCGGTTCAAGACGGGCGGGCAGTGGCGGGAGATGCCGGCCGAGTTCGGCGCCTGGTCGACCGTCCACAACCGCTTCCGGCAGTGGCGTGACGCAGGCGTCTTCGAAGCCCTGCTGGACGGACTGATCGCAGAGGCCGCGAAGCGGGGTGAGGTGGACCTGTCCCTGGTCAGCGTCGACTCCACCACCGCACGCGCTCACCATGATGCTGCCGGGATACATCTGGGCCAGGACGTCATCACCGCAATGGAGAATGCCGCCGAGGAGGAGAAGGCCAGGCAAAAGGGGGCGACTCCGAAGGATAAAATGGGCAGGATGCCGGGACCGGACCCGAGCGTGAAGAGCGGCGACGCGTCCGACGGCGGCGGAAACTCCGCCTGAAGGCCGCGCTCCTCGGACGCTCGTGGGGCGGGCAGACCAGCAAGGTCCACCTCGCCGCCGACCGGAAATGCCGCCCGCTGGTGTTCGTCCTGACCGCGGGCCAGGCCGCGGACAGCCCGCAGTTCATCCCCGTGCTCAAGAAGATACGGGTCCGCGGACCCGTCGGCCGCCCCCACACCCGGCCGGGCGCCGTCGCCGGGGATAAGGCCTACTCGTCCCGCGGTAACCAGGCCCACCTGCGCAAACGCCACATCAAGGCCGTCATCCCGGAGAAGAAGGACCAGACCGCCAACCGGAAGAAGAAGGGCGCCCGGGGTGGTCGGCCCGTCAGCCTCGACGCCGACCTGTACAAGGAGCGGAACACTGTCGCGCGTCTGATCAACAAGCTCAAGGCCTGGCGAGGCGTCGCCACTCGGTATGACAAGACCCCGGACAGCTACCTCGCCGGCCTTCACCTGCGCGCCTCGATGATCTGGATCAAAGACCTCACCCGGACCACCCGTTGATCACGACTCAATACACGCCCTAGT
>NZ_KQ948485.1 GCF_001514115.1 Streptomyces olivochromogenes | reverse complement strand
AGTGAGTAAAGCCGTCATGCGCCGGGTTAGCGAGCCGCCGACCAGGGCATGAGCCCCGCGCACACGAACGGGCATGACGATCTCAAGACCGGGGGGATCTGCCGCTCCGCCCCGGATGCTGATCTTCGGCGCCGTCGACTTCGCCGCCGCTCTCAGCCAGGCCGGGCGCTTCCTCGGCTACCGCGTCACCGTCTGCGACGCCCGCCCCGTCTTCGCCACCACTGCCCGATTCCCGCACGCCGACGAAGTCGTCGTCGACTGGCCCCACCGCTACCTCGCAGCCACTGAGACCGACGCCCGCACCGCCGTCTGCGTCCTCACACACGACGCCAAATTCGACATCCCCCTACTCACCCTGGCGCTGCGTCTCCCCGTCGGATACATCGGCGCGATGGGCTCCCGCCGCACCCACGAGGACCGCAACCAGCGGCTGCGCGAAGCAGGGGTCACGACGGCACAACTCACCCGCCTCAACTCCCCGATCGGACTCGACCTCGGCGCCCACACCCCCGCAGCTGGTGGAGCCGGGCTGGCACTACGTCGCCGACCTGTCCGACCTTCCACAAGGCCGACCGACGCACCGTGATCTCGACGGCGTGGCCGTGGTCGCCGTCCGCCAGCCGGGCGACAGGGTGCACGCGCTGGCCGAACACTGCAGTCACCTGGCGGGCCCGCTGTCACAGGGCATCCTGGAAGACGGCTGCCTGCGCTGTCCCTGGCACGGCAGCACCTTCCGGCTGACCGACGGCTGGAACATCACTGGTCCGGCCACCGCACCCCAGCCCGCCTTCGACACCCGCATAACCGACGGCCAGGTAGAAGCACAGCTGCGCACCTGACACCGTCCCAACGGGCAGCACCCCTGCTGGCACCTCACGCAGCACGACGGTAGCCGTACCGATTCAGTTCACCAGCCTGCAGCCTGGAACGACGCCAGCCCACCCCACGGGCCAAGGGCGGCTGGAAGCAGCACCGCATTCGGAGAGCGGGCGCGCGGGAGCGAACCTGCGACGATTTCTCCGGCCCGCTTCCGCGAACGAGTTTGGCCAACGCCGCCTGAACCGCCACGGCGCGCTCCACCGTGTCGAACACTGAGGCTGCGCCCTCTTGAAGTGGCTGGTCAGCAGGGGTGGTGTGGCCCCGTTTCGGACTGCTCGTACAGGTCGCGGGCGGCAGTCTGGGGTGGAGATCGTCTGGCAGGGCGGTTTTACCGAAGCCCGAGGTCGGTGTCGCCGGACCTCACGACGGTACCGTCGTCCAGGGTGAAGTCTCCTCGCCGACGCGGGGGTGGTTCGACCAGCCGGGCCTTCCGCCGGCACCCGGAAGATCTCGGTCTCCTGCTCGGCTTCTATACGAAATTGTTCGGCGCCGAGGACCGCGGATCCTGCTCAGCATCGGTGTCGACGACGTCGACGAGACGCTCGGCCGGGTGGAGGCGGGTGGCCATGGCGAACCCGGGGGCCGGGGCGGCGGTGGTGCTTTTGCATTCTCGTTTTCGGCCACCTGAGCGGGAGAGGCTGATGGACGAGCTCAACGCTCTGGGAGTGTCGGAGGCGAGGAAGTCGCCGGGGAAGGCGGCTGGCCGCAGGCGATCACCCCGCCAAGGCGGAGTCGACGGCACACACGGAGCGCGCGGCGTCCAGCGGCTCCTGCATGCCGGCCACCATCCAGGCGAAGCCGGTGCCCCGCCAACCGGCACACCGCGTCATTCCGAAGGAATGCGAAACTCGAATTCGGGACGGTCCCACGGCACGGCAGGCGGGTTCGCAAACGCGGTCCCGGTCCGCACCGCACCAACGCGGTGGTAGAAGTCCTCGGCGGGAACATGCGACACGACCTTGAGACGGTCGAGCCCGGCGGCACGGGCCTCGGACTGCATGTGCGCCACGAGCAGCCGTCCAATACCCCGTCCTTGCGCTTCGTCGGCGACGAACAGCAGGTCGAGCTCCGGTGGCGCGAGGACGAGCGAGTAGAACCCGAGGACCCGGCCTCCATGCTCGTCGGCGCCGACGGCCACAAAGGCGCGGTGGGCCTCGATGTAATCAGGACCGACCCGGTAGCCCGCCACTGCGGCTGCGTACTTACCCTCGTAGGCGCCTGAGCCACGCACGAGCCGCGTGAGCCGTTTGGCATCCCGCGCGACGGCCCTCCGTATCGTGATCGACTGACTGATCGGGGAAGTGCGTGAACTCATCGGGAGAGTATTTCGCACCGGGAAGTGCCTTCGTACGGCGGGTCGGCTGCTCGGGCAGGCGTTCCCGCACCGCTCCCGGGAACCGCTCGCCCAGGCCCCGATCGGCCACGTCACTGCCGCCGAATTGGCCGCCCGCCAGCAGCACCTGGACGCCCGAACCGATGCGGAGGAGCTGGAGAACGGCGTGGTCGACGGCTGCTCTCCCTGGGCCTGCCGTGGCGAAGCCGAGCCGGTACAGGAAAATTCCGAGCCAGCCTCGTGAGGCGGATCATCCTCGACCTGTTCGCCGGCCCCGGCGGCTGGAGCCACGCCCTCACCGTCCCCGGGGCCCGGGGCATCGGCCTGGAGTCTCGGATCTCGCCGCCGGCCGTGAGGAGGTCCGCCGGTGTACTGCGCCGAGCAGGCCCCGCTCGGCGCCCTCCTGTCCGAACCGCGGCGCCTCTGGCTAGGCAAGGTGCTCCGGATGGTTCCCGAGGGGCTCCGCCGTATCAGCCGCTATCACACACAGCCCCTATGAGCGGGGTCCTGGCTGTAGCTGTTTGACCAGGTGGAAGACCTCCCGGGCCGCATAGCGCTTGAGGCAACGGACGATTTCACGTCGGGTCTTGCCCTCCTTGGTACGGCGTTCGTAGTAGTCCTGGGTGCGCGGGTCGACCCGCAGGCGGGTGAACACGATGCGATGCAGCGCAGCATTGGCCTGACGATCGCCACCACGGTTGAGACGACGGTACTGCCGGCTTCCCGAGGAACGCTCGACGGGACTGACCCCGCACAGCGCGGCGAAGGACGCCTCACTGTCCAGGCGTTCCGGGTTGTCCCCCACCGTGATCAGCAAGGCGACGGCCGTGTCCGGACCGATCCCCACCACCTCGAGCAGTTGCGAGGCATGACATTTCACGAGCCGGGCAAGACGAGCGTCCACATCCCGGATCTGCTCGGGGAGCTGGCCGATCCGGCAAGCCAGCAGACCCAGCGTGATCCGAGTGGCCTGCAGCACCCCCGCTTCACCGCCCTCGTCCTGGCTGCTCGCGTCGGTGAACCGCGCGCAGGTCCGGAAGAGTTCGGCATTGCCCAGTCCGGCCAGTTCTTCCCGCAAGGCGGGATCGGCAGTAATGAGAATGGACTTGAGCTGGTTGATGGCCTGAGTGCGTGCTTTGACCGCCGACGCCTTCGTGAGTTTGTACATTCTCGCGATCTGCACCGGCCCGTCGCCCGCTTTCACCCGGGCGCGGGCCCGCCCGCTCAATACGGCTCGCGCCGCGTTCTGAGCATCAAGCGGATCCGATTTGCCGCGCCGACGGCGATCTGCCCGGTCCATCCGGTTCACGTCAAACACGTCTATGCCCTGGGTCAGCAGATAGCGCGACAGGGACGCCCCGTAGGAGCCGGTCCCCTCCACCCCGGCCCGCCTCACAGCTCCCAACTTCCTGGCCCACTTCAGCAGATCGCAGTACCCGGCCGCGGTGGCCGGGAACTCGCCGGTGGCAAGCACAGTCCCTATCACGGACAGCACCGCAGCCACATGCGCATCCCGGTGCGTGTCCACTCCCAACACCACCTCCCCCACAGGGCGACGACGAGGGGGCTGCGGAGCAGGCGGCGTACTGGAGGACATGGCCGATGTGCTGGACATGGTCGTACTGGACATGCCCGTTCCCCTTCCGGTCCGATGACGCATCGCGTTGCCGGTACCGGGCCACGTCGGGCGGTCAGAATCGTGAGGACGCCACAACGATCGGCAAGCCCCTATCGGGACACACCCCCACCGGCCCGGCACCGACAACGCACCATCCCCGGCCAGCAGCCGACACTGTGAGACCGGGACACATTGGTCAGAGATGTCAGGAGTCAGGCCCGGACCCGGGACAGCACCCACCCATCCTCCCGCCCTTCACAGCAACCCCATCCAGAAACACAGAGCATGCTTAATCCCAGCTATTGGGGCATCCCAGATCTGACACCGGCCGATCGTTGTGCGACCCACAGTCCGACATCTTCGTTCAGGTTGCTTCACCACCGGTGCGGCGCCTCTCGACGGCTGCGGGACCGGGCACCAACGAGCTAGCGTTCGGGGCGAGTGAGTCGCCGAGCGGCGGCGCCGCCCGTTGTGCGCACTCGAGGAGGCGTTCGCAGACGCCGCAGCAGGATCGAGGAGCGGACGCTCGCCGCTCAGGAACGCTGAGGCCCCCTGCCAGCACCTGCCCGGCGGGGCCTCAGTGACCCATCACGTGTCACGTTGCTGTCACCAACACCGTCGACGCACCTGGACCATGAAAACCCCACCTGCATGAACAACATCGATGTAGACCACGTGGACGACTAAAGACGGTTCCTACGACATGTGCCATGTAGTACCGAGGGACGGTCCCAAGATCAGGACCGGGGCGTGTTCTGGCCCGTCAAAGCGGTATTGCAGGGTTTCGGCGTTCGTCTCACTCACCCACTCACGCTCCCACATCTCACAATTTCTCACGGGAGGGGGTCGCGACACTCGCCAAACCTCCCCAGGCTTCCGCCACCGGACGCAGATCCTCCACGTCCGGCTTCACGTGCCACTTCCGGGTCGTCTTCACATTGGTTCTTGGCCGTCCTCACATCGGCGTGCCCCGCCCACCGGGCCGGGACACGGATGTCCAAGGGGCGTCACCGAAGGTTTCGGTGACGCCCCTGATGTGTCGATCGGCAGAGCTGCTTTCCCGTATCCCGCGCCTTGATCGACTAGTTGAGGGCAGGCCTGTCGCCCTCGCGTGAGGGCACATCCCTCGTCGTCCGGTTCAGGCTGTGGACAGCGCGGCCTTGCCGCGGTCGGCCTTCATCGGGCCGGCGGCGGTCGGCCGGACGTCGAAGTCGAACATGGCGGTGGGTACGTACAGCGAGCAGCAGGCGTTGGGGATGTCGACGATGCCGCTGATGCGTCCCTCTATGGGGGAGGAGCCGAGCAGCAGGTAGGCCTGCTCTCCGCTGTAGCCGAACTTCTTGAAGTACTCGACGGCGTTGAGGCAGGCCCGGCGGTAGGCCAGCGTCGCGTCCAGGTAGTAGTTCGTGTCCGTGTCGTGGTCGACGGAGATCCCGATGAAGGTCATGAACTCCGTGTACCGCGGTTCGACGTTGCCCGGTATGAACACGGGGTTGGTCGAGATGCCGTACGTCTCCATGCCGCCCTTGATCAGGTCGACGTGGAAGTCGATGAAGCCGCCCATCTCGATGGCGCCGCAGAAGGTGATCTCTCCGTCGCCCTGGCTGAAGTGCAGGTCGCCTCCGGAGAGCTTCGCGTCCTTGACGTGCACGGGGTAGAAGACCCTCGATCCCCGGGTGAAGTTCTTGATGTCGTGGTTGCCTCCGTTCTCGCGGGCCGGCACCGTGCGTGCGCCTTCCTCGCCGATGCGCCGCGCGAGGTCTCCGGTGGCAGTGCCGGCGAGTGCGTTGGTGGCGTCCGGCGGTACGGCCAGGGGCGGGACCCGGTTGGGGTCCGTGTCGATCAGCGCCTGCTCGCGGGCGTTCCAGCGGGCGAGCATCTCGGTGGACGGGGCGGTTCCGAACAGCCCGGGGTGGGTGATTCCGGTGAAGCTGATCCCGGGAAGGTGGCGGGAGACGGCCCGCTGTCCGTGGAAGTCCCATACCGCCTTGTAGGCGTCCGGGAAGTAGTCGGTCAGGAAGCCTCCGCCGTTGGCCTTGGCGAAGATGCCGGTGTAGCCCCAGCCCTGTCCTGCCGAGTCCCCGGTCTGCTGCGGGACGGGGCCGAGGTCGAGTATGTCGACGACGAGCAGGTCGCCGGGTTCGGCGCCCTCCACGCCTATCGGGCCGCTGAGCATGTGAGGGATGGTCAGGTCGATGTCGCGTACGTCGTTGGCGGTGTCGTTGTTGCCGACCTGGCAGTCGGTCCAGTCGCGGCACTCGATTCGGAACTCCGACCCCGGCCGCATCATGGCGACCGTGGGGATGTCCGGATGCCACCTGTTATGTCCGGGAACGTCCTGCTCACGCATCGACTTGCTCTGGTCCACACTGAATACGACTTCGGGCATGACAGCCTCTCATTTTTGATCCGGTCAGGACGTTGTGCCTGTACTTCCGGCCGATTCCGCCGGGGCCGGCTGCCGCGATTTCCTGGTGAGCGGCCACAGCGCCGCGAACACGACGACACCGAAGGCGCCGAGAGCGATGGCGATCTCCGTGGTGTGCTTCCAGTAACCGGAAAGCAGCAGCGCCGCGGGAATGACACCCGTGACCCAGCCCTCGATCGCCGTCACCCAGCCCGTGTAGTCGGACAACCCCTTCTTCTTGAGCCCGAGCAGCAGGAAGAACAGGAACCACAGGAAGGCCCAGTAGAGCCAGATGACTCCGAACGGGTAATCCTTGAAGAGGTGGAAATTGACGAACGAGTACCCAAGGGCCACGATCGCCACGAAGAGGGAGTAGTAGCCGACACAGATGTTGTCGATTCCGGCGAGCAGGACGATACCTACATAGAGGTAGGTGAATCCGAACAGATAGATTCCGGATGCCGCCAGAATCTTCAGGTGGTCGTCGCCGGCCGTGAAGATGAGGTAGGTCGGCGTCAGCACCTGCAGTGCGCCCACGAAGAGGTTGAACACTGCTGCGGACTTGGCGTCGACCCTCCCCAGCAGCAACAGCCCGTTCAAGAACAGCACCGCACCGACAAAGAGCAGTCCCACGTTGCCCACGGGGACACACCTCCTAAGTCCGCGTGGGGGGTGGAATCGCGTGGCGCCCGGGCGGCCGATGAGTTGCCGAGGTTACGGCTCGACTCCCGGCGCGCCTTCCGTGATTCCGAATTCCGCGCACCGCTGCGGGGACGACGTCGTGCTCCGATGCCGAAACCCGCATGAGACGTTCAGCCTTGTCGACCACCGCCCTCAGAGACGCGGCAACCGCGAGAGTGCGGGGTGGGGGTGCCGTGGCACCCTTCTGCGTGGCGGCACTTGGGAGACCACCGCCGGGGCCTCACGCGCCTGCTCCTCCTGGATATGGAGGGCGGTGACCGCTTTCGAGGTCAACGAGAGACCGGGCGAGGAATACACACGTCTCGCAGTGCCTGCACAAGCAGGGCAACCGTAACTCCTGGGCGCCGTCCCGATTTCCAACTTCACATCGAAGGGCCCACAGCGGCTGCATAGATATTCGTAGGTCGCCATCAGCAGCCTCCGGGTTTCGGTGGACGCTGGCCAACCCGAGCGTGTGCGGCGTGCCCAGATAGGCGTACGCCACAATAGGTTTCCCAAGTTCAAGGAGACGTCTCGTAATTCCACATGTCAAGTCCCCGACGACTGAGCCTGCCCCGTCTCAGAACGACCCGATCGCGAGCCCCGCCGCTGCCGCCAGCAGACCCACCGCGAGGCTCGAAGCGCCGTACAGCAGAGAGTTTCTGACCTGTCCTTTCTCGCGCAGGTGGACCAACTCGTAACTGAATGTGGAGAACGTCGTATAGGCGCCGCAGAATCCGACGCCGGCAATGGGCACGGCCTGCTCCGGCAGCCCGTGCCGTGCGCCGAGGCCCAGCACAATGCCCAGCACGAACGAACCGGTGATGTTGATCAGCCACGTGCCGCGCGGGAACAGGCCCGGGCTTCGGTACTGCACGTACTGGTCGAGCACGTAGCGTGCGACCGCCCCGACCGCGGCCGCGGCACCGACGGCGAGCAGGGTGATCACCGGACCCACCAGCCGTACCGGCGGGCGCGGCCGTGCCGTGCGGCGAGCCGTACTCGCCGGGCCAGGGCCATCCTGCCGATGGCCAGGCCCAGGGCGGTGGCGGCCAGTCCGGCGAAAAGACTGCCGAAGACGTTGAGCGCCGCAACGGCGTAATGACCGTGACCCAGAAGGCGATCGGTGTCGACCATCCACGTCGAGAAGGTGGTGAAGGCGCCGAGAAAACCGACGGCGGCGAACGGTCGCACGTACCGGGTCGGCGGCCAGATCTCGAGCACATACACGAGCAGCAGCGCCAGCAGGAACGCACCGGACACGTTGACGGCGAACGTCGTCAACGGAAACGTCCCGCGGGGCGTGGGAAACGTCAGTCCCAGTACGTAACGGGCCGACCCGCCCAGGACGCCGCCGAACGCGACCGCCGCCAGGACGCCCTTGCGCAGCCGTGAGCGGAACGGCTCCCGTGACGGCGCGGGGCCGCCTCCTGTCTCGGCCTCGCCTCCTGTCTCGGGCTCGCCTCGCGGCTCGGGGTCGCCTCGCGGCTCGGGCTCGGCATCGGAGATGTATGTGGGCTCTCGGGATTCTCTCTCGGGCCCGGATTCGTCCGCCCGCATCAGAAGCCTCCGTAGAGAACACGGATCGGTACACACTGTCGCCCCAACTCCCGGCGCAGGCCCCGTCGAATATCCGCATCCTTATCCACTGGTCCATCTCCACAATATCCGTGGGGATTGCAGCGCCGACGCTTGCTCAACTAAAATTCAAGATCATCGGTACCCGACCGGTTCAGCCGGAGCGGAGGCCCCACCGATGGAGGGCGGCCATGGCAAAGATCCTTGCGGTGCTCTATCCCGACCCCGTGGGCGGTTATCCTCCCGACTACGCCCGCGACGAGATTCCGGCCATCGCCGGCTATCCGGGCGGTCAGACGACGCCGACTCCACACACCATAGATTTCACCCCGGGACAGCTCCTCGGCTGCGTCTCGGGAGAACTGGGACTACGCCGGTTCCTGGAGGACCGAGGTGACACCTATGTCGTCACCAGCGACAAGGAAGCGCCGGACTCCACCCTGGACCGCGAGCTACCCGATGCGGACGTAGTGATCTCGCAGCCCTTCTGGCCCGCCTATCTGACCCCCGAGCGGATCGCCTCCGCTCCCCGGCTCAGACTCGCGATCACGGCGGGGATCGGGTCGGACCATGTCGACCTGCCGAGCGCCATCGCCCACGGCATGACGGTGGCGGAGGTGACCTACAGCAACAGCATCAGCGTGTCCGAACACGCCGTCATGCAGATCCTCACCCTGGTGCACAACTACATGCCGGCCCACGACTGGGTGACCGCCAAGAAGGGCTGGAACATCGCCGACAGCGTCTCGCGCGCCTACGACCTCGAAGGCATGGACGTCGGCGTCCTCGGCTCCGGCCGTATCGGCCAGGCCGTACTGCGCCGCCTGGCGCCGTTCGACGTCACGCTGCACTACAGCGACATGCACCGGCTGCCCAAGGAGGTCGAAGAGGAACTGCGGCTGACCTGGCATCCCGACGCCCGCTCGCTGGCCTCCTCGGTCGACGTGCTGTCGATCCACACTCCGCTGCATCCGCAGACGCAGAACCTCTTCGACGAGGACCTGATCGGTTCCATGAAGCGCGGTTCGTACATCGTCAACACCGCACGCGCGCTCATCGTCGACCGGGATGCCGTGGTGCGGGCCCTCAACAGCGGCCAACTGGCCGGTTACGCCGGTGACGTCTGGTATCCGCAGCCGCCGCCGCCCGACCATCCCTGGCGCACCATGCCGTACGAGGCGATGACGCCGCACGTGTCCGGTTCGACCCTCTCGGCGCAGGCCCGCTACGCGGCCGGTACCCGGGAGATCCTGGAATGCTGGTTCGACGGGCGCCCCATCCGCCCGGAGTACCTGATCGTCGACGGCGGTGGGCTCGCCGGGACAGGAGCGCGCTCCTACACGGTCGCCGGATAACGCATATCGAGCCGCTCAATAACACGCGGCGGACAAGAAATCAGCAGAAGATCAATTGGACGACGCAGCCGAAGATCCACCACATGAGTGGGCAATGGACCTTCGGCTATGTCGTGCCTGTTGCAAGCCCATACCTCCTGTGATCCGACTCACCCAGAATTTGCTGGCGGGGCACGGCCGAGACCCTTAGTTTGCTAAACAGACAGTTTTTCTATGCGGAGGCACTGGCGCCGCGCATACTGTTTCGCAAGATATTCAAGGCGAACGCCGGGAAGGTGGATCAGTGAGCAGCATGGACGCCGTATGGGTCCGGGGCGTGAACGGCATTCAGTTGCATCACGTGACCGATCTTCAGGATGCCGGCCGGTTTTTGGGCAACGCAGCGATGGCACTGCGGGCCGCACACGTAAGGACCGGCGCCGACCGGTACTCCAGCATCGCCACCGAGCTGAAGAGCCTGGTGGAGCGAGTGCGGGAACTGGAGGACGAGGCACGGTCGAGCATGCACGACCTGCACTCCACCGACCCCGAGCGGTTCGCCCGCTGCCGGGACGGTCACGAACCGTGGCCCGGTGAGATCCCGGCGGGATTCATCCCGCGCCACACGTGCAGGGACGAATGCCTCTACCACGATCATGACGTCCTCGAGGCCATCACGCAGTGCACCTGCGGCCGGCCGCCGTGCCAGGCATGCGAGATCGGCGGGAAGCTCTGAGAGGCCCGAGTTGAACGGCTGCGTCCGGGTGAGTGTGCGGGCGCGCGGCAAGTATCGCGGCGCATGCGGTGGCGTACGACAGCGGTGACGGCGGCGATCAGCAGGACGGCGGCAAGGGCGATCACCACCAGGTGTCCATGTGCGCGACCGATGATCAATATGACATATGTGGCATGTGTGACAAACTGGTAGACGTGCCATTTGGTACTGCCGGGGAACTTCTCTGCTGAACCCTTGGCGGGGAGGTCTCAGACAGGCGAGAGGAGTGCATGATGATCGCCAAGCTGCTCGGCAAGCTGTCCTTCACCCGCCACTACGGTGCGTACGGGGCCCATGAATGGGATGCGTACGCCGCCGACGACGGGGTCTGACCGCACTGTCGGCGGGCGCCCCCGAGCGCCCGCCGGCTCCCGGCCACGCTGCCGACGACATCGACCTGGACAGGTACGAGAGTCAGGCACGATCTCATGGGCCGAATGAATGAGCCGCCGCGGTTGCCCGAAGGCAGCTTCGCGGCCTGGAGCCGCGACCGGCTGGCGCTGGCGCGCCGCGGCGCCGACGAGTGCGGGGACGTCTGGCAACTGGAGCCGGGGGTCTACGTAGCCGCTACGGCCGAGCCGTGTGAAGCAGTTCTGCGCCGCGCGCAGGACTTCCCCAAGGCATCCTCGCCCCTCTTCCCGCCGTTGAAGCGGTCGAGCGGAGCACCGACGCGTGAGGAACGAGCACGCGCTCACGCCGCCCGCATGCGCGGACTGCGCCCGCAGGCGGTTGCGGCCCGGATCGGTGAGATTGCTCCCACGGCCGCTCGATTTGCTGACCAATGGCCCACGGGCCAGGACATCGAGGTTCTGCCCCCGGTCCGGCACGCCCTGGCAGAGATCGGCGTGAGCTACCTCTTCTCCGAAGACGCTCCCACCCTGCTGCCCTTTGCCTCACAGCTCTTCCTGGCCCGGGAGGTGCTCGTACGCCCCTCGCGCTGGGTATGGCCGCGCTGGATCCCCACACCGGCACGGCGGTTCCGCACACGGCAGCAAGTCGCCTTCATCAACGCTTTGCAGCCCATCGTCCGCCGGCGCCGTTCATCGGGCCGGCTCGGTGACGACATGCTGGGACAGATGCTCCGGCCCTCCGCCCACTACGGCCTACTGCCGGAAGAGGCCATCCTCGACACTCTCCCCGGAATCACCGTCGCCACCTTCGAGACACCTTCCCGGGCAGCCGGATGGATCCTGCTCCACCTGGCCCGGCACCCCCGGGCAGCGGACCGCGTCGCGGCCGAAGCCGCCTTGCTGCCCGCGGACCCGTCCGCGACGACCAGCACCGACCTCGACCGCCTGCAATACACCCAGGCGCTGGTACGCGAGGTACTGCGACTGCACCCCCCGAGCTGGCTACTGACCCGGCGCGCCAGGCGACAGACTCAGCTCGCCGGCTACACCATCGACGCCGGGTCCACCGTTCTCGTCTGCCCCTACACCGCCCACCGCGACGCACGGGAACACTCCGATCCGGACCAGTTCCAGCCCGAGCGCTGGCTCGATGACTCGGGCTCGCCGGCGAAACCCGGGGTCTTCCTCTCCTTCGGTACCGGGCCGCATGGCTGCGAGGGAGCCGCTCTGGCCATGGCGATGCTGACGCTCCTGACTGCGCAGACCGCCCGCCACTACCACCTGAGCGAACCGCCCGGACCGGAACCCAGCTACCAGGTCACCACGTTGGAAGGTCTCGCAACGGTCGGCTTGCGCCTGCGTGCCACCTTGCGCAGCTAAGGGCAGTTCTGTTTGCAGTGACAGCCCGCCTCCCTCCGCGAACAGCGAACGTCGGTCAAGTTCGAGTGCCGTTCCACACCCGCCTGAATGACCGTCATGGCTCGCCCCTCGTGTCTCGCTGGTCGAACTCGTTGGCGAGCACGCCCATCATGACGAGGTCGTGGTGCCGGCCGGCGAAGAAGACGTGTTCCCGCAAGCGCCCCTCCTCGGTGAAGCCGAGCCCACGGGTCAGTGCCAGCGATGCCTCGTTGTGGGCGAAGATCGCTCCGAGGCATTTGTGATAGCGCCGCTCGGCAAACATGAAGCGCAGCAGCAGCCCTACGGCTTCTGCGCCGTAGCCCTTGCGCCGATGGTCGGCGCCGATCATGACATCAAACTCGAACCAGCCTGAACGAGGGCCGGTGCGATGTGAGCCGACCGTGCCGACCAGCTCTCCCCTGGCCGTCGTTTCGACTGCCAACAGGAAGCGGTCGTCATCGCACGTGGCAACGGCTTGCTCCTTCGCCCAGGCGCGGTAGCTCTCGGCGGACCGCGGTAGATCCAGCCGGCTCCCTCGCAGCCCGTCATCGTCGGAGAAGCGCATGAACGCCGTCCAGTCGTCGGGCTCGACAGCGCGTAGGCGTACCCGTTCACCAGTCCAGGACGATGCCATGCCGTATTTGATCACGCTGCGGTGCGCGCGAGGCCGGGAGGCACGCCGAGGCAGGTGGTGCCCGCCGTGCTCTGTCCCACCGCTGGCTGTCGTCCTCGTCCGGAGCAGCGGGCTCGCGCAGCGGGCGCACGTCCCCGTCAGCCGGGACGGTGAGGCGGAAGCTGCAGCGGCCCGGCCATTGCCGACTCGTCAGAAGCCGGGGGCGGAGCCGGTGAAGAACCACAAGGCGGCTGTGTACCACATCAGTGCGATGGCGGCGACCAGGACGCCACCGGCGACCGGAAGCGCCCAACCGGGCAGTCGGCGGCTGCGTACCACCAGCACCTTGGCGACGAACGCGCCGTACAGGACGCAGCCCGTGATGGAGTGCACCGCCACTCGGCTGCTCGTGAAGTCAACTCCGTAGGCGGTGATGCACTGGTAAGCGATGGGCAGCGAGAGCAGAAAGGCAAGGAGGCCGATGAGCCGGTGTGTGGGGTGCACCCGGTGCGGCGCGGCCCCCGCTCCCGGTAGGCGCCGGTACATCCACAGCCCGAGCAGCAGTTGGACGATCGCGAGTGCCATCAGAGCGCTACCCAGGCGCGCCTTCAGTTCGAAGACGCCGACGCCGTGCTGCCCGAACAGGCCGCTGGTGTAGTCGGGTGTGTGCGTGCGGCCGAACGCATACACCCCGACCGCGACCGCGACCGGCAGCAAAGCGGCCAAACAGGCCGCCACCTTTCGTCCGGGACGCCGCATCCGCGCGCCCGTGTCCCCGGTCATCGGTCCCCGATCAACCGGGTTCGACCTTGTTGCCGGATGCCGTGCCCGGTGCGGGTCACTTGGGTGATGCCGTTGGAGCGTTTCGAGGTGCTGATCAGGTCCCTCCTGCCAAACGGGGCCGCCTTGGGCGTGCCGGAGGCGAGCGGCGACGGCCAGGCAGACGCGCATGCTCCGCCGCCGGTCGGCGTGGTCGACTCGACGGCCTCGGGGAGGTAGAGCGTCCGGCCGGGACAACCGCTCGCGGCAGCAAGCGGCGTGACGGGAACCGCCGGCACTGTCGCCGCGGCCATTCCTTTCATGAGCGCTCCATGGTGTCGGACGGCGCATCCAGGCAGCCGCGGGAAACGACCCCGGCGGACCTCTTCTCCCAGTTGGCCCCGGGGGCTCGGGTCCTGTCCACTCCAACTGGTCCGCCTGAGCAGACGCTGCTCCATTGGTGAGGTCCCCGTCTACCTGACTTCGGCTCGTCAGGGTGACGTCGAGACATGGGTGTTCAGCCGGTCCCACACCAGCACGATCGGCGCCCTGACGAGTTGGTGGACGCCGTCGATCAGCGCGAGCCCGGCGACCGCCGCCCCGAGCACCGCCCGCTCACCATCACGACCGGGGTGTGCCAGGGCGGGCCCCAGGTCCGTCCCATGGGCGGCCGTCGGGTGAAACCCTGCGCAATGGGCTGGTTCTCCGTCGGCGGCAACATGGGCTCCGCCGCCGCGCCCCTCATAGTCACCGCTGCGCCTGACGCCGATGGCGAGAGGTCCGTTCACCGTTCAGACGGGCACGGATCGTCTTGCGGTCCCGACCCAGGTGCGACCTCGGGTACGCGGACGCCCTGACGTCGATCGCCCATGAGTCCGCGTCAGTTCACTGACGGGGGCTCTGTGCATAGGACTTCAGACATCAGTCGCACGTACGGGCCTCCGTCCCCGCAGTCCATGGGCGATCCACTCGTCCTCCCAGGTGGGAAGGCCCCGTGGCGTCCCCACTACGGGCACGTACAACCTCAACGTCTTCCACGGCAACCAGTCCGGCGGCCCGGCGACCCAGACCCTCACCGTCGACGGCGGCTCGTCGCAGACGATCACCTACTCGCCGACGCCGAACTGGACCTACCGCTCCACGTCCGGCGCCTCGGTATCCCTGACCGCGGCCTCCACCGCGGACACCTCCTACCCGGCCACGTACGCGGACATCGTCAGAGCTCGCCCGGTGCGCCGAGGCCGGTCAGGGCGCCGACCGGGTCGAGGTCGGGGGTGCCCCGGGGCCACCAGTCCTCGTGGCCCGGTTCCGATTCGTAGGCGTACCAGAGGCCGTCGTGGCCCAGGCGGAGCTGGGCGTGGCCGCGGGGGTGGGTGAGGTGGTTGCGCCAGGGGCGGAAGGCGGGGAGGTCGGCGGCGAGGAGGAGGGGGCGGGCGCGGTCGAAACGGCCCGCGGGCGGGTCCCAGGGCTCTTCGAGGACGGTGAGCCCTTCGAGCCCGCCCTGCCGCCAGGCGGCGACCGCGCGCGCCAGGTCGGCGGGGGTACGGCCGGCGGCGGAGGCCAGCGAGGAGTAGAGGGCGCGGGTCGCGGCGGTGAGACCGGAACCGGGGCGGGCGGCGGCGAGCCGTACCGCGTCCTGCCAGAGCGTCAGCTCCGCGACCGGGTCGCGGCCCGTGGTGAGCAGCGCGTGCGCGCGGGCGGCCGCGTCCGTGGCGAGCTGGTCCAGCGCGAACGGGTCGGGGCCGCCCGGCGCGCCCGGGTAGGTCGGCGGCTGCTCGGGGTGCGCGGGGGCGGGCAGCGGCGCCGGGAGGGGCGGCAGCGCCCGGCGTGCGAGGGCGTCACGGGCCCGTACCCCGGGCAGCGGCGCCGACTGCTGTTCCTGGGCGGCGCGGGCCGCGCGGGTGGCGTTGCGGCGGGACAGCGCGTCCAGCAGCTCGCGCTCGCCCCTGCCGCGCAGCAGAAGCAGTACGAAGGGGTCCTCGTCGAGCAGGCGGGCCGTCTGGTAGCAGAGGGCGGCGGCGTGTTTGCAGGGGTGGCCGTAGTCGGGGCAGCTGCACTGGGGTGCCAGGTCGCCGGGGCCGGGAAGGAGGTCGGCTCCGCAGTCCGCGAGCGACTTGGGCATCTCCTTGTCGAGGAGCGCCGCGATGTGCCCGGGGCGCTCGGCCGCCGCGTCGAGGAAACGGGCCCAGTCGCCGTCGTCCAGCGTCCGCAGCCGGATCTGGACGCGGTACGGCCGCGGGCGGCTCCCGTGGACATAGGCCAGCACGAGTCCCGGTGTGACGGTGATGGCGTCGACATGCCCCTGGTCGGCGTACGCCCGTCCGCGCGCCAGCCGCGCCGCGTCCAGGGCCCCCTCTTCGAGGGCGCTCACCCAGGCGTTGCCCCACCAGGTCTCCGCGAAGGTGTCCGCGTGCGAGGTGCGGGCGGGGAGCGCTTCGAACGTGCGGCGCAGCTCACCGTCACGGCGCGGGGATGCCATGGAGCGCGGCACGGCGACGGCCGACGGGAGCATGCTCGGCTCACTGAGCCGGGGCTGCGTCGGGAGCGCCGGGTGGGCCGGGTTCGCCGACCTTGGGTGCCCCTTCTCGGCGTCGGTTTCGGCGTCGGTCGTGGTTGCGGTATCGGTGTTGGTGTCGATGTTGGTGTTGGTGTTGGTCTCTACGTGGGTCTTGCTGTCAGTGTCGGCGTGCGCCGGACGTCCGGTGGCGGTTGTCTCGCGCGGCGCTTCGGTGCCGGGCAGCTCGAAGGCCTCCGCGAGCACCTCTCGTACGTCCCGGACGCGGCCTCCCCGCTCCTGGTCCCGTCGGTCGCGCCGGGCCCGCACACCGGCCGCCGCACGGTCTGCCGACCGGTGCGCGCTTCCGGCTCCTTTGGTTTCCGCCGCCGTCCGCGCCTGTCGGGCCTCCGTGCGCGCCGCGCGCAGTGCCTCGCGGGCGATGTCACCGGGACGCGTGCCGGCCGCGGTCACGTCGGCGGACGGGGCGTCCGTCGTCTCCGCACGGGCGGAAGGCCGTACCGGAGCGGGTTCGGCGCCCGAGTCGGTCTCCGGATCCGGGACGGTGTCCGCACTCGGGCCCGCACCCGCACTCGGGCCCGGATGCGGACCGCTCCCCCTCGTGGCCGCCCGGCGCAGGGCCTCCCTGGCCGCGTCGCCCGGTCGGGCCGCCGGGGAGGTCACCCCGTCGGATCGCGAACCCGGCTCTTCCCCTGCCGCCGCACCCTGGGTGTCGCGCTCCCGCGCGGCCCGCAGCGCGCGACGCGCCACGTCGGCGGGGCGCGGCCCGGCCGCGGGGGCGGACGGCTCGGCGTCCGGCACGTCCACGCCCTCGGTCACCGGCCGTGCCTCCTCCTCGGCACCGCTCACGACGACCTCCGCAGTGACACGAGGTCCGACAGCTCTCGGTCGGTCAGTTCGGTCAGGGAGGCCTCTCCGGAGCCCAGGATGGCGTCGGCCAGCGCCCGCTTCGCTTCGAGCATCTCGGCGATGCGGTCCTCGACCGTGCCCTCGGTGATGAGGCGGTGGACCTGGACGGGCTGGGTCTGGCCGATGCGGTAGGCGCGGTCGGTGGCCTGTTCCTCGACGGCCGGGTTCCACCAGCGGTCGAAGTGGACGACGTGGCCCGCCCGGGTGAGGTTCAGGCCGGTGCCGGCGGCCTTGAGGGACAGCACCAGTATCGGGGTGGCCCCGCTCTGGAAGCGGTCGACCATGTGCTCGCGTTCGGCGACCGGGGTGCCGCCGTGCAGGAGCTCAACCGGGACGGCGCGCTCGGCCAGGTGGGCGGTGATCAGGCGGGCCATCCCCACGTACTGGGTGAAGACCAGTGCCGAGCCGTCCTCGGCGAGCAGTGTGTCCAGCAGCTCGTCGAGCAGGGCGAGCTTGCCGGAGCGGGCGGAGGGTCCGAGGGCGGCCGCCCTGGCGTCCTCCTTCAGGAACAGCGCCGGGTGGTTGCAGATCTGCTTGAGGGAGGTGAGGAGCTTCAGGACCAGGCCCCGGCGGGCGATGCCCTCGGTCGTCTCGATGGCGAGCATCGACTCGCGGACCACGGCCTCGTAGAGAGAGGCCTGCTCGCGGGTCAGGGGGACCGGGTGGTCCGTCTCCGTCTTGGGCGGGAGCTCGGGGACGATCCCGGGGTCGGACTTCTTGCGGCGGAGCAGGAAGGGGCGGATCAGCCGGGCCAGGCGGGCGATCGCCTCCTCGTCCTCGCCGTTCTCCACGGCGCGCGCGTGTCGGGCGCGGAAGGACTTGAGGGGTCCGAGCAGGCCGGGAGTCGTCCAGTCCAGCAGGGCCCACAGCTCGGAGAGGTTGTTCTCCACGGGGGTGCCGGTGAGGGCCACGCGCGCGGGGGACGGGATCGTCCGTAGCGCCTTCGCCGTCGCCGAGTAGGGGTTCTTGACGTGCTGGGCCTCGTCCGCGACGACCATTCCCCATGTCTGCTGGGCGAGCCGGGGCGCGGCCGAGCGCATCGTGCCGTAGGTGGTGAGGACGAAACCGCCGTCGAGGTCCTCCAGGGTGCGGTCGGGGCCGTGGAAGCGGCGGACGGGGACGCCGGGCGCGAAGCGGGTGATCTCCCGCTGCCAGTTGCCCATGAGCGATGCCGGGCAGACGACCAGGGTGGGTTCGCCGCGCTCCCGGCGCAGGTGCAGGGCGATGACGGTGATGGTCTTGCCGAGGCCCATGTCGTCGGCGAGGCAGCCGCCGAGGCCGAGCGAGGTCATGAGGTCGAGCCAGGCGAGGCCCCGCAGCTGGTAGTCCCGCAGCCGGGCCTGAAGACCCGGGGGCGGTTCGACGGGGGTGATGCCGGCCGTCAGACGGTCGCGCAGCGTGGCGAGGGCTCCGACCGGGACCGCCTCGACCGTCTCGCCGTCGACCTCCGCGGTGCCGGTGAGTGCCACGGACAGGGCGTCGACCGGGTCGAGCAGGCCCAGCTCGCGCTTGCGGGCCTTGCGGACGAGGGCGGGGTCGACGAGGACCCACTGGTCGCGCAGCCGGACGACCGGGCGGTGGGCCTCGGCGAGCGCGTCCATCTCGGCCTCGGTGAGCGGGTCGCCGCCGAGGGCCAGCTGCCAGCGGAACTGGAGCAGTTCCTCGCTCTCGAAGAATCCGGTGCCGTCCGTGGCCGAGCCGGGCGCGGGGCGCACCACCGCGGCGGCGCTGAGGTCGTGGGCCAGGTCGCGGGGCCAGTGGACGGCGACGCCGGCCGCGCCGAGGCGGGTCGCGGCGATGCCGAGCAGGTCGGAGAGCTCCTCTTCGGAGAGTGCGAGGACGTCGGGCACGTCCTGTCCGGACAGGCGGTCCAGGGGCGGCCAGACGCGGGCGGCGCGGCGTACGGCGAGCGCCGCGTCCACGCGCGCGCGGGGGCCGAAGGCCGTGTCGGCGTCGCCCGCCCACAGGGCCGCGGCGTCGACGACGAGGGTGGGGTCGGCGAGGCTGTGCACCTGGACGACGGCGGCGCCCGCGCGGAGCGCGCCCTCGCCGTCGTCGAAGAGCTGGTACGCCGACAGGTCCAGGCGGAGCGAGATCCGTACGCCCGCGTCCATGCCCGCGGCGACCTCGGCGGCCCAGTCGTGGGCTCCGGGCAGCCGCTGCGGTTCTCCGGCCGCGAAGGGTTTCCCTGAGGTGTGGGGAGCGGCGGGGGTGCGCGGCAGGGTGTCGGCGACCGCGTCCAGGAAGGAGCGCATCAGCGCTTCCGGGTCGGGCAGCCGGAGGGGGCCCTTGCCGGGGAGCGGGACGGCATGCCCTTCGTACGGAAGAGCGGCGGCCACGGCCCGCAGGTGGGCGATGTCGTCCGGGTCCAGTGGGCCCGCGCGCCAGGCGTCGTGTCCCTCGGGGGTGAGCCCGGGCAGCAGCCGGCCCCGCGCGACGAGCCGCAGCGCGTGCAGCGCGGCCGCGCCCCAGCAGGTCGTGGCCGGATGAGCGGCGCGGTCGTGGCGGGCCCCGGCGAGCAGCGGGAGGGCCTCGGCGATCGGCAGGGTCAGCGCGGGGACGGTGCCGCGGCGGGCTCCCGAGCCGTGCGGTCGTACCACCGTCAGCTCGGTCGGCTCGGCGGACGGCGTGTTCTCGGCGGGCGACACGCTCCCGGCGCCGGGGGGCAGCGGCCCGCCGTCCGGGTCCCAGAAGGCGACGCGCCCCTGGCGGGGCACGGGAGCGGGCAGGAAGACGGCGGCAAGCCGCATCGGTACAGCCGTTTCGGTCTTCACGGCCTCGTCGCCCATACGTCCGGTCACCTCCCGCCCCTCGGTCGAATCAGTTGTCTTCGACTCTACGGGCGGGCTCTGACAATCGGTCCCGACGGTGGCCCCGGCGCGGGGCCGGGGCGGCTCAGGGGATCGTGCGGGAGACGACGTAGACCATGGCGCGCCCGGGCTGGGGCCAGTTCACGACGATGTCCTGGGTGGGCGCCGGGTCCTTCTGTTCGTGGGCGAGGCCCCACCACGAGCCGGGGCCCGTGAACTTCCAGCCGACGACCTTCTGGTCGCGGGCACTGATGGCGATGTCGTTCTTGCGCAGTTTGTCCCGGCTGGTGCCGATCTCTGCGAGGAACTGCTCCAGGCCCGGGCCGTTGGTGGCGAACTGCACGTAGAAGCGGCTGGTCTTCCAGTTGTTCGTCTCGTAGGAGGCGACGGCGACGGCGTTCAGCGGGATGGGCACCTGGTAGAGGCGGCGCTGGACGCGCGAGGGCCAGCCCACGGTGAGGCCGGTCGCCGAGTACTTCTCCTCCTTCTGCTTGCCGCTGTCGCGGCTCTGATTGGCGGAGATCACCAGGTAGCCGGCCGGGACGCCGATGAGCAGCACGATGATCAGCAGCGTCAGGGCACGGCGGCGGAACTTGTGGCGCGGGTCCTCCGGCGGGCGCCGGGGCTCGTCCGGAGGTGAGGCCTGGCGCGGCAGCGAGGCCGTCACAGCGTCCCCTGGGTCGTACGGCGGGACTCGGAGTAGCGCTCGTACCGCTCGTAGCGCTCCACACGGCGGCGCTTGGCGCGGCGGAAGCGGCGGGCGACGAGGCGGGCGAGGTCGGCGGCGCCGACCATGCCGGCCTCGGGGCCGAGCTGAGCGCGGGCGATGCGGGCCTCGGGGCGGTAGCCGCGGCCCGTCAGGTGGCGGCGGAAGGCGTCGCGCGCGGGGCCGATGAGGAGGTCGTCGGCCGCGCTGACGCCGCCGCCGATGACGAAGCAGGAGGGGTCAAGGGCCGCCGCCAGGTTGGCGATGCCGACGCCGAGCCACTGGCCGATGTCCTGGAGCAGCTCGACGCACATGGCGTCGCCCTCGCGGGCGAGCTCGGTGATCATCGGGCCGGTGATGTCGCCGATGTTGCCCTTGACGTGCTCGATGATCCCGTACGCGACCGGGGAGTCCGCGGCGGCGAGTTCGCGGGCCTCGCGGACCAGCGCGTTGCCCGAGCTGTACTGCTCCCAGCAGCCGCGGTTGCCGCACGCGCAGCGGTGGCCGCCGGGGACCACCTGCATATGGCCGAACTCGCCCGCGACGCCGAACTTGCCGCGCTTGACCTGGCCGTCCTCCAGCAGCGCGCCGCCGATGCCGGTGCCGAGCGTGATCATGACGAGGTTGTCCTCGCCACGGCCCGCGCCGAACCGCCACTCCGCCCAGGCGGCGGTGTTGGCGTCGTTGTCCACCAGGACGGGAACGGCGAGCCGTCCGGCGAGACGGTCGCGCAGGGGCTCGTTGCGCCAGGACAGGTGGGGAGCGAACAGGATGCGGTTGCGCTCGGCGTCGACCCAGCCTGCCGCACCGATGCCCACGGCGTGCACGTCGTGCCGGTCCGAGAGGTCCAGGACCAGCTCCACGATGGTGTCCTCGACGACCTTGGGGCTCTTGGACTTGTCCGGCGTCTCGGCGCGGAGCTTCTCCAGGATGTTGCCGTCGGCGTCGACGACGCCCGCCATCACCTTCGTGCCGCCGATGTCGATACCGACGGTGGGGACGCGGGGTGCCGTCAGGTGGGAACGGCGTTCACGCGTCCCTACGGTCCGCAGGACGGTGGCCCGCGCGGAGCCGCGGTGTGCGAGGTCGCGGTAGGTGCTCATCGGGCCGATTCTGCCTCACCGTGCCAGGGGGGCGCATGGCGGAGTCCCCCCTGAGCTCTCCAGGGCGCTCCGCCGGAGCGCCCTGGAGAGCCTTGGGCCGCCTGTGAGCTGCGGGCCGTATGTGGCTGGTCGCACAGTTCCCCGCGCCCCCTAGGAGGCGCTCCTTAAGAAGCGCTCCGCTCCAGCTCGTGCCGGAGGTCGTCCAGCTCGCTGCCGCCCGCCATCTGGCGGGTCAGCTCGTCGAGGGTGATCTCGTCGCGGGTGTGGCTGCCGAACATGGCGCCGCGCTTCAGGAGGACGAAACGGTCGCCCACCAGATACGCGTGGTGCGGGTTGTGAGTGATGAGAACCACGCCGAGGCCGGCGTCCCGCGCGGCGGCCACGTACTTGAGGACGACGCCGGACTGCTTCACGCCGAGCGCGGCGGTGGGCTCGTCGAGGACGAGGACCTTGGCGCCGAAGTGGACGGCGCGGGCGATCGCCACGCACTGGCGCTCACCGCCGGAGAGCGTGCCGATGGGCTGGTCGACGTCACGCAGGTCGATGCCCATGCGCAGCAGCTCCGCGTGGGTGGTCCTGCGCATGCGGTCGACGTCCATGCGCTTGAAGGGGCCCGTGCCCCTCGACAGCTCGGAGCCGAGGAAGAAGTTCCGCCACACCGGCATCAGCGGGACCACGGCGAGGTCCTGGTACACGGTGGCGATACCCCGGTCCAGGGCCTCGCGCGGGGAGGTGAGCCGGGTCTCCTCGCCCTCGATGCTCAGGGTGCCCGCGTCGTGCTGGTGCAGGCCCGCGATGATCTTGATCAGCGTGGACTTGCCCGCGCCGTTGTCGCCGAGCACGCACGAGATCTCCCCCGCGTGCACCACCAGCGAGACGCCTTCGAGGGCTCGGATGTTGCCGTAGTACTTGCTGACGTCGTCGAGTTCGACGAGCGCCGCGCGTTCCGTGGCGGCCGTGCCGGTCGTCTTTCCCGCGTCCGTCGTCATGCCGTCGCCGTCCGTCGTCATGCCGTCGCCTCCGCGCGCTTGCGGACCCAGTGGTTGAGCAGGGTCGCCAGGAGCAGCATCACTCCCAGGAAGAACTTGAACCAGTCCGGGTTCCACTCGGCGAACACGATGCCCTTGCTCACCATGCCGAAGATCAGCGCGCCGACCGCCGCGCCGACCGCGGAGCCGTAGCCGCCGGTGATCAGACAGCCGCCGATGACGGCCGCGATGATGTAGATCAGCTCGTTGCCGACGCCCTCGCCGGACTGCACGACGTCGAACGAGAACAGCAGGTGCTGTCCGGAGATCCAGGCGCCGAAGGCGACACCCATGTAGAGGCCGATCTTCGTCTTGTTGACCGGGACGCCGACCGCGCGGGCCGCTTCCTCGCCACCGCCGACGGCGTAGATCCAGTTGCCGAAGCGGGTGCGCAGCAGGATCCAGGTGGCGACGACGACCAAGGCCAGCCACCACAGGATGGTGATCTTGAAGTCGACGCCGCCGATGGTGAGCGTCGAGGCGAAGACGTCCCTGGCCGAGGAGAAGCCCTGCATGTCGGAGATCGACTTCGTGGACACCGTGCCGCTGATCAGCTTGGTGAAGCCGAGGTTCATACCGGTCAGCATCAGGAAGGTACCGAGCGTGATGATGAAGCTCGGCGGGTCCGTGCGGGTCAGCATGACGCCGTTGAAGACGCCGATCGCCAGCGTGACGACCAGCGAGACGAGGACGCCGACCCAGACGTTCGCGGTCATCTGGTAGCTGAACATCGAGGAGATCAGCGCGGAGCTGGTCACCATGACGCCCGCGGAGAGGTCGAACTCGCCGCCGATCATCAGCAGCGCGACCGGTACGGCCATGATGCCGATCGTCGAGGAGGCGTACAGCACCGTGCTGAGGCTCGCGGCCCGTACGAAGCTGTCGGCGAAGATCGCGAAGAAGAGGAAGACCGCGATCGCGCCGACCACGGAGCCGAGCTCGGGCCGGCCCATGAGTCTGCGCAGGGGCGAGGTCTTCAGGAGGCGCTCGTCGACCTTGGTGTCGGGCGACGGCGCGGGTGCAGGCGCAGTGGCGCTCATCGGGTCCCCCGCTTGGTGTACTCCTCGAGCGCGGCGGCCTGATCCTTGGTGATGATCTGCGGGCCGGTGAGGACCGGCTTGCCGCCGCCGAGGACATCGGCGTTGTACTTGTAGAGCCACAGCAGGTCCACGGCCTCGTACCCCTGGAGGTAGGGCTGCTGGTCGACCGCGAAGCCGAGTGTGCCGTCCTTGAGCTCCGAGGCCACCTTCGCGTTGAGGTCGAAGGTGTCGATCTCGGCCTTGCTGCCCGCGTCGGCCTTCGCCTTCACCGCGGTGTCCGCGTACGGGGCGCCGAGCGTGACGACCGTGTCGATGGACTTGTCGGCCTGCAGCTTGGCGCCGATGGAGGACTGTACGTCGGGCATGCTGGTGCCCTGGACGTAGAGGTTCTCCACGGTGCCGTGGAAGGTGCTCTTGACGCCCGCGCAGCGCTGCTCGTGACCGACGTTGCCCTGCTCGTGCAGGATGCACAGGGCCTTCTTGCGGCCCCGCTTGTTCAGCTCCTCGCCCACCGCCTCACCGGCGATCGTCTCGTCCTGCCCGATGTGCGCGAGCGCGCCGAACGCCTTGGACTGCTCGGAGCCGGAGTTCACCGTGATCACGGGAATGCCGGCCTTCTCGGCACGCGCGACGGCGGCCTTCATCGCGTCCGGCTTGGCCAGCGTGACGATGATGCCGTCGACCTGCTTGTCCACGGCGGCGTCGACGAGCTGCGCCTGCTGCTGCGCCTCGGCGTTGTGCGAGTACAGGAAGTTGATGTTGTCCTTGACCGCGGCCTGCTTGGCGCCGTTCTGCACGATGTCCCAGAACGTGTCGCCATCGCCCGAATGGGTGATCATCGCGAAGGTCCACTTGGGCGTGTTCACCGCGGCCCTGCCCTGGGCCGCCGCCGCCTTACGGGCATCCTCGGCCCGCTTCCCGCCGGTGCTGCTGCATCCCGCGAGGGACACCCCCAGCGCCCCTGCGAGCGCGATGCTTACCCAGGTCCGAGTCCGTGCCACGAGGCCGTGCCCTTCTTGCTGTGTTCCTTGGTGCGCCGGGGCCCGCGAAGCGGCCCGGCGGGCCGTTCCGCAGGCCCCGGGGGCCGACATCTCGCCGGCCCCAAACGCCCAAGTATCGAACACTGGGATCGTGCACCCCATCAGCGGGTCCCGCGCGCGGTGTACTTCCCGAGGGTCGAGGCGTCCTTCTCGGTGATGATGGCCGGGCCGGTCAGGACCGTCTTGCCGCCGCCGAGGATGTCGCCGTTGGTCTTGTAGAGCCACAGCATGTCGATGGCCTCGTACCCCTGGAGGTAGGGCTGCTGGTCGACCGCGAAGCCGACCTCCTTGGCCTGGAGGCGCTTGACCACCTCGGCGTTCAGGTCGAAGGTGTCTATCTCCGCCTTGCTGCCCGCGTCGGCCTTGGCCTTCACCGCGACGGCGGCGATCGGGGCACCCAGGGTGACGACGGCGTCGATGCCCTTGGTGGCCTGGAGCTTCGCCTCGATGGAGGACTGGGTGGCGGGGGCGTTGGTGCCGTCGACGTTGAGGTTCTCGACCGTGCCCTTGAAGGTCTTCTTCACGCCCGCGCAGCGCTGCTCCAGCGAGACGTTGCCCTGCTCGTGGATGACGCAGACGGCCTTCTTCAGGCCCCGGTTGTTCAGCTCCTCGCCGACGGCCTCACCGGCGACCGACTCGTCCTGGCCGAAGTGCGCGAGCGCCCCGAACTGCTTGGAGAACTCGGCACCGGAGTTGATCGTGACGACCGGGATGCCCGCCTGCTCGGCCTTGGCGAGGACGTCCTTCATGGCATCGGGCTTGGCCAGGGTGACGACGATCCCGTCGACCTTCTTGTCGATGGCGGCCTGAACGAGCTGGGCCTGCCCGCCCGCTTCCTTGTCGTTCGAGTACAGGAAGTCGACGTTGTCCTTGCTCGCCGCCTGCTTGGCTCCGCTCTGCACGATGTCCCAGAAGGTGTCGCCCTCGCCGGAGTGCGTCACCATCGCGATCTTCAGACGGGGCGTACTCGCGGCCTTGCCACCGCTCCCGCCGGCGCTCGCCTTGTTCTCGGAGTCCTTGCCACCGGAGTTGCTGCAGCCGGCCGCGAGCGCGATCACTGCGATCACCGCCGCTGCCGTTCGGGCTGTACGCATGGTCGGAACACCCTCTTTTCCGCCGCACCTTTGCGGCTGAGGGGAGTTCTAGCTTTGCGCCCGCACACCAGTCAATGGACTTTTTAGAACATTCCTACGATTCAAATTCGGCCTCGCCGAAGCCGATTCACCACCCCTTCACGACCGCTTCACGGCCGCACGAGGAGCTGGAATTCGAAGGAATAGCGCGAGGCGCGGTACATGTGACTGCCGAACTCCACCGCACGTCCGGTGTCGTCGAAGGTGGTCCGCTGCATGGTGAGCAGCGGTGCCCCCTCGGGCTCACCGAGCCGCTCTCCCTCCTCCGCGGTGGCCGCACGGGCGCCGACGGACTGGCGGGCGCTGTGCAGCGTGATGCCCGCGGCCCGCATCAGCCGGTACAGACCGGTGGCCTCCATCTGCTCGCTGTCCAGCTCCAGCAGCTCCGGGGGCAGATAGTTGCAGAGGTACGCCATCGGCTCCCCGTGGGCGAGCCGCAACCGCTCCACCCGGTGCACGTCACTGCCCTCGGCCACGCCCAGAGCGGCCGCGACCTCGGCGGACGCCGGTACGACGGTGTTGACGAGCACCCGGGTCGCGGGACGCTGCCCGGCCGCCTCCAGGTCGTCGTACAGACTGCTGAGCTCCAGGGGCCGCTTGACCTGGCTGTGCACGACCTGGGTGCCGACACCGCGGCGGCGCACCAGCAGACCCTTGTCGACGAGGGACTGGATGGCCTGGCGGACCGTGGGACGGGACAGCCCGAGGCGCCCCGCGAGCTCGATCTCGTTGCCGAGAAGGCTGCCCGGGGTCAGGGTCCCGTGCTCGATCGCCGCCTCCAGCTGTTGGGACAGCTGGAAGTACAGCGGGACCGGGCTGCTGCGGTCGACGCTGAGCTGGAGCGACACGGTCGGATCCTCTTCTGGTTTCGGCACGGGCCGAGCGTAGCTCCGGGAGATGTTGACGGGAAGTTGTGTAGTTCGATTGTCCGGACAAAGCATTGACAGCGCGCCTGGTGGGCCCTCACTTTGTTCCCATGCGCATCGGACTTATCGGAACGGGTCGTATCGGCACATTTCACGCGACCGTTCTCAACCGCCACCGCGAGGTCGGCTCCCTCATCGTCACGGACGCGGACTCGGTGAGGGCGCATGCGGTCGCGGACCGGTTGGGCGCGACGGCGGCGCCCAGCGTGGACGAGATCTTCACCTGGGGTGTGGACGCCGTGGTGATCACGGCGGCCACCTCGGCGCACGGCGAACTGATCGGCAGGGCAGCGCGCATGGGGCTCCCGGTGTTCTGCGAGAAGCCCATCGCCGTCGATCTGCCCGGCACGCTGTCCGCGCTCGCCGAGGTCGACGCGGCCCGCACGGTCCTGCAGCTGGGTTTCCAGCGCCGCTTCGACACGGGCTACGCGACCGCGCGCGAGGCGGTGCGCTCGGGGCGGCTCGGACGGCTGCACACGATCCGCGCGATGACCTCCGACCAGTCGCCGCCCCCGGCCGCGTACCTCCCGATCTCCGGCGGCATGTACCGCGACTGCCTCGTCCATGACTTCGACATGCTGCGCTGGATCACCGGCCGCGAGGTCGTCGAGGTGTACGCGATGGGCTCCGACGCCGGGCCCTCGATGTTCCGTGAGGCGCATGACATCGACACGGCCGCCGCCGTCCTCACCCTGGACGACGGCACGCTCGCCACGGCGACCGCGACCCGGCTGAACGGCGCGGGCTACGACGTACGCATGGAGCTGGCCGGCGAGCTGGACCAGATCGGCGTCGGCCTGGACGACCGTACGCCGATCGCCTCCACCGAACCGGCCGGACCACCGGCCGCCGACAAGCCGTGGACCGGTTTCCTGGAGCGCTTCGGCCCTGCCTACGAGGCCGAGCTCGCCGCCTTCGTCGACGTCGTGCGCGGCGAACGCGCCAACCCCTGCGACGGGCAGGAGGCCCTGCACGCACTGCGCATCGCCGAGGCCTGCGAGCTGTCGCGGCTGGAGAGACGCCCGGTGTATCTGGCGGAGATCCCCGGCAGACGGGACTGAGCGGACACGTCGGTGCCGCCGCCCACCCGAAGCCGCACCACCATCACCCCTCACCCCTCCACTCACCCCCACGCACCACCACTCACCAGCGCACCGGCAGGCTGCGCAGACCGCGCATCAGCATGCCGGAGAGCCAGTCACCAGGGGGCCCGTCCAGCGCGAGATCCGGGCATCTCTCCAGCAGGGAGCGCAGCGCGACCCGGGCTTCGAGACGGGCCAGCGGCGCGCCGAGGCAGTAGTGGATGCCGTGCCCGAAGGAGAGATGGCCCTGCGGGGCGCGGTGGAGGTCGAAGCGGTCCGGATCCGGGCAGTGCGCCCCGTCATGGTTCGCGGCGTCGAGCCCGATCATCACCTGGTCACCCGACGCGATGGCCCTGCCACCGATCTCCAACGGCTCCGCCGCATAGCGGTACGTCGCCGTCTCGACCGGTCCCTCGAAGCGCAGCACCTCCTCCACCGCGCCGTCGAGGAGCGTCATGTCGGCCCGCAGCGCGGCCAGTTGGCCGGGGTGGGTGAGCAGGGCGTACACACCGTTCGTGATCAAGTTGACCGTGGTCTCGTGGCCCGCGACCAGCAGGATGAACGCCATCCCGCGCAACTCGTCGCGGGAGAGCCGGTCGCCGTCCTCGGCCCGGGTGCGGATGAGGTCGCTCAGGAGGTCGTCGCCGGGTGCCGTGCACCGCTTGTCCTCGATCAGCTCATCGAGATAGGCGGCCAGCTGCCGGACGGCGGCCAGCTCGGAATCGCCGTCGGTCGGCGTCACGATCTCGTTCGACATCGCGCGGAACGCCACCCGGTCGATGTCCGGGACGCCGAGCAGCTCGCAGATGACGGTGATCGGCAGCGGATAGGCGAACGAGTCGACGAGGTCGGCGCCCCCCTTCGGCAGCATCTCGTCCAGCAGTTCGTCGGTGATCTGCTGGACGCGCGGGCGCAGCGCCTCCACCCGCCGCATGGTGAACGCGCCCGTGACGAGGGAGCGCAGCCGGGTGTGCTCCGGCGGGTCGGCGATCAGCACATAGCGGCCCATCAACTCCTCTTCGAGCGAGCTCCACCCCCCTCTCCTCGGGTCCTTGGAGAGCCTCGGGTCGGCGAGCGCGGCCCGCGCCTCCTCGTACCCGACGACGAGCCAGCCCTCGTACGCACCCGGCTGCGGTGTCCGCACCCAGTGGACGGGGCCGCGCTCGCGCAGCTCCGCGTACACCGGATACGGGTTCCTCGTGAACCCCTCGCCGTACTCCCCCAGGTCGATCATGGTTCCCCTCCCGTTGTCCTTCCAACGCACGGGCCCCACGCTCAGTGCCCGTCGTCTCCCTCCAGAAGTCCCGCGTCGTACGTCAACAGGGCGATCTGCACACGGTTGTTGAGGCTCAGCTTGGCGAGGATCCGCGAGACATGGGTCTTGACGGTGGCGACGCTCATGTACAGCTCGGCGGCGATCTCGGCATTGGAGGAGCCCCGGCCGACGCCCACGGCGACCTCGCGTTCACGGTCGTTGAGCGTGCCGATCCGGTCCCGGGCGCCGCTACGCCGCCCGCCCGGCGTCCCACCGGCCGCGTGCTCCATCAACTGGCGGGTGACGGCGGGCGAGAGCACGGGATCACCGGCCGCGACCCGGCGTACCGCGTCGAGGATCTCCACAGGCGGCGTGTCCTTGAGGACGAACCCGGCGGCACCCGCGCGCAGCGCCCGCAACACCTGGTCGTCGGCGTGAAACGTGGTGAGGACCACGATCTGCGGCGCGTCCTCGCGCCCCCGCAGCCGTTCGGTGGCCGTGATTCCGTCGATCACCGGCATCCGGATGTCCATCAGGACGACGTCCGGGCGGGTGCGGTCGACGAGCGCCTCGACCTCGCCGCCGTCCGCGGCCTCGCCGACGATCTCGATGTCGTCGGCGCCGCCCATCATGAAGGACAGGCCGGCCCTGACCAGCGGATCGTCGTCGACGAGAAGCAGCCGGATCGCATTCATGGTGCCTACCGTAGGTGCCCGCCAGGGCATTACCCACGCCTCGGCCGCGACGAACGACTACCGTCGGCCGCCAGGACAGTCTCGACGGGGTCGCTCCCAGGAGTGAGGAGTTCAGTGCGCTATCGGCTCTTGGGCAGGACCGGCCTACGCGTCTCGGAGCTGTTCCTCGGTGCCATGACGTTCGGGGAACAGGGCGGGGTGGGAGCGCCGAAGGAGGAGTGCGCGCGGATCCTCGACACGTACGCGGAGGCGGGCGGCAACGTGGTGGACACGGCCGTCAACTACCGCGGCGGCGCCAGCGAGGAGATCGTGGGGGAGTTACTCAGAGGCCGACGTGACCGTTTCGTCCTCTCCACCAAGTACACCGTCTCCCGTGACGGCACCGACCCGAACGCCGCCGGGAACCACCGCAAGAACCTCGCTCTCTCCCTGGAGACGAGCCTGCGGCGCCTCGACACGGACTACATCGACGTCTACTGGGTGCACATCTGGGACCGGAACACACCGGTCGAGGAGACCATGCGCGCCCTGGACGACGCCGTACGGTCCGGCAAGGTCCTGTACGTGGGTATCTCGGACGCGCCGGCCTGGGTGGTCTCGCGAGCCAACACCCTTGCCGAGTGGCGGGGTTGGTCCCCCTTCGCCGCGCTCCAGGTGCCCTACAGCCTGCTCAGCCGCGACGCGGAGCGCGAGCTCCTCCCCATGGCGGAGACCCTCGGCATGTCAGTGGCCGCGTGGAGCCCGCTGCACAACGGCGTCCTGTCGGGCAAGTACACACGTCCGGGCGGCATAGCCCCCGGCACGGCGACCCGCCTCTCCCCCGAGGCGATCGGTGAACTCGAACGGACCGTGGCCGAAGCGGTCCAGTCGGCGGCCGACGAACTCGGCGCCTCCCCCGCCCAGGTGGCCATCGCCTGGACCATGGCCCACTCCCCCACCGTCCACCCCATCGTCGGCGCCCGCCACGTCACCCAGCTCACCGACAACCTGGGCGCAAGCGAACTCACCCTCCCCGACCACATACTGACCAACCTGGAGGAGGCCACCGCCTTCCGCACAGGCTTCCCGACGGACTTCATCAACGAAACAGCAAGCTGGGTATACGGCACCGCAGGCCACCGAGTAGTCCCCCGCACCCCGTGACACACCCGCAGCCGCAATACGACGCAAGGGGCCGTGGCGGTGCGTCGCAAGCCCGTCGCTCACGTTCGGACGAGCAGCGGCTCGCTTCCCGGCCCACGTCTGATCCGGCGGCGACGGGCTCGACGCACCGCCACGGCCCCGACCCACCCCGCGACCGCGGGCGCACCTCACGATCACCCACGCAACCGCGGGCGCACCCCCACACTCACCCACCCCACGGCAGCCACGCCCGCACCAAGAAGCCCCCATCCCCGTCGGACCCGTGCTCCAGTCGTCCCCCGGCCAGAGTGGCCCGCTCGGTCAGCCCGATCAGCCCCTGCCCGGAACCCGGCACATGCGGCACCTCCCCCGGAGGGGCGGGGTTGCGCACGGACACACTCACACCGTCACCCGGGGCCCCCGAGACACCCACCGTGACCTCGGCCCCCGGAGCGTGCTTACGAGCGTTCGTCAGCCCTTCCTGGGCGATGCGATACACGGTCCGCCCGACGGACGCGGGCACAGCCGCGGCATCGGCGACCCGCAGATCCAGGGCCACCTTCATCCCCGCCTCACGCGACTCGGAGACCAGCGCGTCCAACGCGCCGAGCGTCGGCTGCGGCCGCCCCGCGTCGTCGGAGTCGCCCGCCCGCAGCACCCCGATGATCTCCCGCAGATCCTGCAGGGCCTCGTGCGCGCTCTCCCGGATCACCCCGGCGGCCCGCGCGACCTCCTCGCGAGGCGCGTCCGGCCGGAACTCCAGCGCCCCGGCGTGCACGCTCAACAGCGTCAGCCGGTGCGCGAGCACATCGTGCATCTCGCGCGCGATCGCCTCGCGCGCCAGCCGCTGCGCCTGCTCGGCCCGCAGCGCGGCCTCCGTCTCGGCCCGCCGTGCCCGGTCCCGCAGACTCAGCATGAGCTGCCGCTTGGACCGTACGAACATGCCCCAGCCGACGACCGCCAGGGTCAGCAGCGCGGTGACGGCGATGGCGGCGGCGTAGGACAGATCGGGATCGGGGCGCAGCCAGAAGTAGAGCGGAAGCAGGGCGAACTGGAGACCGGCGACCCCGCCCACGTACTTGAGGGGCCGGTGCACGGCGAGGGTGAAGAGGGCGACCAGGCCTGCGCCGCCGGCGGTGGTCGAGAGCAGTCCGACGGGGATCATCGCCACGGCCAGCCCCAGCGGCCACCGGCGGCGCGACCACACGGCGAGGCAGGCGAGTCCACCGATCCACTGGTCGACGACGGCGAGGGCGTGCGGGGTGTCCGGGTCGCGGGTCAGCGTGTGCGCGGCCATCGCCCCGATGACGACGGCCAGCACGAAGCAGCCGAAGTCGACTATCCAGTCACGCGCGGTACGCCGGGGCCGTCCGCCCCGCCCCGTCCGCTCGGGGTCGAGCTCCGCGACCACGGCCGACGGCAGCAGCCAGCGCCGCCCGGGCAGAACGGGTGCCATCGGCACCGGATTGTCACCACTCACGGTCGACAAATCTACGAGGCCCGCCCCGCGGACAGCTCCCCCGCGGCGGTGATCGTCGACCAAAGTAGCGGCGCCGCATACTTTCGTTCGGACGCACCTCGCCCCGCGGCCCATGAACGTGGGGGGAACCGCGGGGCGAGGATCTTCCGCAAAGCGGCAGAACGGTCAAACCGGTTGACGCAGATGAAGCAGATGAAGCGGTCAAACCAGTCGCACGCGAAGCCCTCGACTCAGCAGCCGAAGTTGATCAGCTTGAACGTGACGTAGTGGTCCGAGGTGTAGTAGTCCTCCTGCGTCTTCTTGCCGGTCACGATGCGCTTGGCGCCACGCGTCGAGGAGCCCGGCGTGATGACGGTGTACTCGTGGTAGTACCCGGTGGACTGGGAGGGCAGGACACCCTCTCGGTTCTGGAAGACGACCCCGTCCTGCGAGTACGGGAAGGGACCGCCGGACGCGATCAGGTCCAACGTGTCGTACGCCTGCGACGGCAGCTTGCTGTAGCAGATGCTGCCCACGGCGGTGGCCGCCGCGTTGGCGGGGACCACGGTGGTGCCGCCGATGAGCAGCGCGGACGTGAAGGCGACCAGGGCGCCGATACGAGTGATTCGTGGGGGGAATCTCATGGCTCTAGGATGACGCGCGTAGACCCTGGCATGTCAATGTCAAGACAGAGGATTTCGCCCGTCAAGTCCGATGAATTTTCCGGGAGTTAACGAAGCCCGACACGACGCCGTGCGCGGTCAGCTGCTCGCGGGGCCTTCGGCGGTAGTGTGCCGAGGGACGGTGCAGTGCGCACACGACGCCATCCACGGTGAGGGGCGATGATCGTTTCGGTGGTGTCGATGCCGGAGGGCGTCGTCGCGCGCACCGGTCTGGCACAGGCCCGGGAGCGCCTCACGGCGACCTCCGGCTTCGTGATCGTGGACATCGACCTGGGAGTCGACCCCCCGCCCGACGAGGAGCCGCTCTCCCGTCGGCTCGGACTGGACGACGCGGCCGGCGAGTGGCTCGGCAGAGCGGACGAGCACGTCCGGGCCGAGTACCACGACGGGACTGCCATCGGCGTCGTTCCGGTGGTCCGCGGCAACGAGGTCACGCATATCCATGTCCTTGCCGACCAGCGCCGCTTCATCACGGTGCATCACGGGCCCGTCGAACTGATCGAGGCCTTCATCGACCAGTTGCCTCAGGACCTGCCCCCCGACGTGGTGACGACGCTGTTCCTGTTTCTGCAAGGGGTCCTGCAGACCTTTCGCCGGGCCGTCACGCAGGCCCATCTGGAGGTCGAGGACCTGGAGGAGGCGATGTTCGAGCGGCGGCAGCCGGAGCATGTCCAACGGCTGGCCCAACTGCGACGGCGCGCGGCCCATCTGCATCGCGCGTTCCTGCCGTACGCCGCGGTCGCCCAGGAGATCCTGGTGCGCCGCAGGATGGCGGATCACCACCTCTCGGAGGAGCGGCAGGCGATGAACCGGCTGCACGAGCACACCGTGCAGCTGGTCCTCGTGGAGATCGAGGCGCTGCGGGACGCGGCCCGGCGGGCCGCGACCAGCTACGCGTCACTCGTCGCCGATCAGCAGAACGTCGTGATCAACAGACTCACGATCGTCTCGATGATCTTCTTGCCGCTGTCGTTCCTGACCGGCTTCTTCGGCATGAACTTCGCCTACCTCACCAACCGGCTGATGAGCGAGGACTCCTTCCTGGAGTTCGGCGTGGGCCTCCAGGTGGGTGCCGTGGTCGTCGCCCTGTACTACGTGCTGTACCGCACGCACTGGCGGCAGTTGCGCGACAGCCGTACCCGCGACGCCGCCGACGACCGGTCCTGATCGCAGCCCGCCGGAGCCCCGGCCCAGCGCGGCCTCAGCCGCCGAGCTCCTGGTACCTGGCCGTCAGGGCCGTGGCGCCCTCCTCCGTGAGGGAGCCGAACAGACGCAGGCGGGAGATGCCTCCGTCGGGGAAGATGTCCACGCGCGCGTGGGTCCCGATCACGGGCGCGGCGAGGACGAAGCGGTGGTTGGTGTCGGGCTGGAGGCGGGTACGGGGGAGGATCTCCGTCCAGTCGCCGTCGTCGCCGTCCTTCACCGACACCGACGCCCAGCCGGCGCTGTTGCCCTTCAGGTACGCCGTGTCGATCTCCAGGGCGCGGATCTCGGACTGGGCGACCACCTGGTATCGGATCCAGTCGTTGCCCTGGTCGCGGCGGCGGCGGGTCTCCCAGCCGTCGTCCATCTTGCGGGAGCGCCCCGGCTGGATGGTGTTCGTGGCGGGTGAGTAGAAGAGGTTGGAGGCGTCCTCGACCCGGCCGCCGTTCTCCAGGGCGAGAACGTCGAAGGTGCCGAGCGCGGAGAGCCACTCCGGGTCGGCCACGACCTCGCCGTGCACGCG
The DNA here is from genome assembly GCF_001514115.1 of Streptomyces olivochromogenes. Classification (GTDB taxonomy): domain Bacteria; phylum Actinomycetota; class Actinomycetes; order Streptomycetales; family Streptomycetaceae; genus Streptomyces; species Streptomyces olivochromogenes. The sequence continues at coordinate 34,313 of NZ_KQ948485.1, read as the reverse complement.
CAGCCGGGCGATGCCGCCGTCGGGGTGCTGGTTGACGCGGAGGTGGGTGAAGCGCTGCTCGACGGAGACGGCGAAGCCGTTGGCGGCGTGACCGCCGACCGCCGTGCGCGGTACGAGCGTCGTCCACTTCACGTCGTCCGCGAGGAGCTCCTCCGGTGACGGGGAGCCGGGCACCGAGGCACCCTCGACCGACACCGCCTGGGGGTAGTTGCCGCGGAAGTGGGCCGTGTCGACCACCACTCCGCGTACGACACCGGGTGCGCCGAGCCGGACGAGCGCCCAGTCGTGGTCCTCGGCCGTCGGCCACGGGTGCTCGGCCGAGGCGCCGCGGCGCCGCCGGGTCTCCCAGCCGTCCATGACCTTGCCCTTGTGCCCGAAGTGCTCGGGGTCGAACTCGGCCCGCCCGGGCAGCAGGAGGTTCTCGCGCTGGGCGAAGAACTCGTCGTTGGCGGCGATGACCCCGGCGCCGAGCTGCCGGTCCGCGAGGTTGGCGTACTGGGTGAAGGGAAAGTCGGCGGTGCGGTGGTCCGCGTACGGGTCGCCGCCTCCGTAGGGGTTCGCGTCGCCGGTGAAGTGAGGAATCGCCGTCACGTTGATCAGGTCTGCCTTTCGAGGTCGGCCGCTACGGGGGCGGGTGCGGGTTCGTTCGAGGACTACGGGGTGCGCGTCAGGAGTTCGCCGCGGGGGGCGCCGAACTCGCCGTCGGCCACGATGCGCTCGCCCCGCAGCCAGGTGGACTTCACGACCCCGCTGAGCGTTCGGCCGGCGTAGGCCGTGACCCGGTTGCGGTGCTGCAGCGCGGCGGGATCCACGGTGAAGGTCTCGTCGGGGGCGAGGACGGCGAAGTCGGCGTCAAGGCCCACCGCGATGGCGCCCTTGCGGGAGTCCAGGCCGACGAGTCGGGCGGTGCGCGTGGACATCCAGCGGACCACGTCCTCCAGGCTGTGGCCGCGCTTGCGGGCCTCCGTCCAGACCGCCGACAGGCTCAGCTGGAGCCCGGAGATACCGCCCCAGGCGGTCGCGAAGTCGTCCGTCTTCAGGTCGGCCGTGGACGGCGAGTGGTCGGTGACGACGCAGTCGATCGTGCCGTCGGCCAGCGCCTGCCACAGCAGGTCCTGGTTGGCGGCCTCGCGGATGGGCGGGCAGCACTTGAACTCGCTCGCCCCGTCCGGGACTTCCTCCGCCGTCAGGGTCAGGTAGTGGGGGCAGGTCTCCACCGTGATCCGCACGCCCGCACGTTTGGCGTCGGCGATCAGGGGCAGCGCGTCGGAGGACGACAGGTGCAGCACGTGCACACGCGCGTGAAGGCGTTCGGCCTGCGCGATGAGGTTGCCGATGGCGGTGTCCTCTGCGTCGCGCGGGCGCGAGGCCAGGAAGTCGGCGTATTTCCGGCCGCCCTTCTGAGGGGCGGCGGCGAGGTGGTGCGGATCCTCGGCGTGCACGATGAGCAGGCCGTCGAACGCGGCGATCTCGGCCAGGGACCGGGCCAGTTGCTCCTGGTCCAGCTCGGGGAACTCGTCCACGCCGGACGGCGACAGGAAGGCCTTGAAGCCGAAGACTCCCGCGTCGTGCAGCGGGCGCAGGTGCTTGACGTTGTCGGGGAGGGCACCGCCCCAGAAGCCGACGTCGATGTGCGCCTTGGAACGGGCGACGTCCTGCTTCGTACGGAGGTGGTCGGCCGTGGTCGTCGGCGGGAGGGAGTTGAGCGGCATGTCGACCAGGGTGGTGATGCCGCCGGCCGCGGCGGCGCGCGTCGCGGTCCAGAAGCCCTCCCACTCGGTACGGCCGGGGTCGTTGACGTGCACATGGGTGTCGACCAGGCCCGGCAGGAGGACGTCGCCGCCGAAGTCCTCCAGGCGGGCGCCGGGCGGCACCTCGGCGTCGTACGCGAGCACGGCCGTGATCCTGCCCGCGGCGACCGCGACCGTGGCGGCGCGCGTCCCTTCGGGAGTGATGACGCGCGTCGAGCGCAGCATCAGTTCGACCCATCCGACGTCGGACACCCGGACCCCTCTCTCTGCCGCTGTCGACTCCCGCTGCCGCAGTTAACTTCCACGTAACGGAATTCAACGTTCTGTTGAAGGAGTCTTCACTCAAGCCCTCGCGTCGTCAAGGGCTCACCCCTCCACCCTGCCCCCGAACGCACCCCTCTGGATATTTCCACGGAATGGAATTAGAATTCCACAGAGCAGAACTTAGCTACGTAGCCCCAAGGAGTCAACCAAGTCCCGGGTAGGCTGCATCACTGCCTGTCAGCCCTGAAAGGACCGCGCCGTGCCTGCGTCCAGCGCCAGCACCTCCGACGACGCCAAGTCAGCCGCCCCGAGCGGTGGTGTCCAGTCCCTCGAGCGCGCCTTCGACCTGCTCGAGCGCATGGCCGACGCCGGCGGGGAGGTCGGCCTGAGCGAGCTCTCGGTGAGCAGCGGGCTGCCGCTGCCCACCATCCACCGCCTCATGCGCACGCTCGTGGCCTGCGGTTACGTGCGCCAGCAGGCGAACCGCAGGTACGCGCTCGGCCCCCGCCTGATCCGCCTGGGCGAGTCCGCCTCCCGGCTGCTCGGCACCTGGGCGCGCCCCTATCTCGCCCGTCTGGTCGAGGAGACCGGCGAGACCGCGAACATGGCGCTGCTCGACGGGGACGAGATCGTGTACGTGGCCCAGGTGCCCTCCAAGCACTCGATGCGCATGTTCACCGAGGTGGGCCGCCGGGTGCTGCCGCACTCCACGGGCGTGGGCAAGGCCCTGCTCGCGAACACCCCGGCGGACGAGGTGCGCGCGCTGCTCGCCCGTACCGGCATGCCCGCCGCGACGGACAAGACGATCACCACCCCGGACGGCTTCCTCACCGCGCTGGAGGAGGTGCGCCGGCTCGGTTACGCGGTGGACGACAACGAGCAGGAGATCGGCGTGCGCTGCCTCGCCGTCTCGGTCCCCGACTCCCCCACAGCCGCCGCCATCTCGATCTCCGGTCCCGCGGGCCGGGTCACGGACGTGGCCACGGAGAAGATCGTGCCCGTGCTCCAGCAGGTCGCGGCGGAACTGTCGGAGGCGCTGGCGAGCTCAGGCCCGACGGCCTGACGACCTGACGCCGTTCGCGGCGCGCCAGGGCCTGTCCGGCGGATCAGGTCGCAGGAAACGGGCGGGGTCTCATCGATGCTGCCAAGCCCCGCGTCTCGATGCCGCCAAGCCCCGCGTCCGCGGCATGATCCGCCGGACAGGTCCTAGAGCCGGGGCGGCCACCGTCAGGACCGGGCAGCGGCGTGCGCCGACACCCGGCGCCGGACCGCGGCCCTACGAGCCCCCACCGACACGGGTGGCGAGGCGCCCCGCGGTCAGCCTGCGCACCCACTCCCGCACGGGCACCCCCGGCATCCGCTCCTCCTGGCGCCGCTGCATCTCCCGCTCCCCACGATCGGTGAGGCGGTGGTCGCTTCCGTCGCCGGGGAGGCTCCCCTTCCCGCAGACGTCTCCGGTGTCGATCGACATCGCTCCACTCCCCTTCCCAGGCCAATGCGGTGGGACGATTTCCCCTGGTCCCCGAAGTCTGTACGCTGATTGGCCTGCCCCACAGGGCCAATGCAAGGGAGTTGGCATGGTGAACGGACCGGTGGTCCACGGAATGGACAGGACGCTGGGAAGCCGGCAGCTCGCCGCGCTGCTGTCCGCCGTGCCCCACCCCGACGGCCGCCCCGGGTATCGCGCGCTCGCCGAAGGTGTACGCAGGCTGCTCCTCGACGGTCGGATCGCGCTGCATGTCCGGCTGCCCGCCGAGCGCGAGCTGGCCTCCGCGCTCACGGTCAGCCGGGCCACGGTGACGGCGGCGTACGACCTGCTGCGGGAGGACGGGTTCGCGCGGAGCCGGCGGGGCGCGGGGACGTGGACGGAGCTGCCCGACGGCCACCGCCCTGCCAATGTGGCCTCCTTCTCGGCCGAGGACGGGGTGATCGACCTGGCCATCGCGGCGCCCGGCGCGCCCGAGGCGGAGCTCGCCGCGGCCTTCGCGGAGGCGGGCGTCCTGCTGGCCCAGCGGGCCTCGACACCCGGCTTTCACCCCTATGGGATCCCGGAGTTGAGGGCCGCCGTCGCCGAACGGTTCACCCGGCGCGGGCTGCCGACGCTGCCGGACCAGATCCTCATCACGAACGGGGCGCAGCAGGCCCTTTCGCTGACGCTCGGGCTGCTCGGTCGGCCCGGTGACCGGATCCTGGTCGAGAACCCCTTGTATCCGAACGCGCTCGACGCGATGCGCCGCGTCGGACTGCGCACCGCTCCCGTTCCCGTCACGGCGGAGGGCTGGGACCCGGAGCTGATCGACAGCGCACTGCGACAGGCGGCGCCACGGCTCGCGTATCTGATCCCCGACTTCCACAATCCGACGGGCCATCTGATGCCGCCCGAACAGCGCCTGTCCGTGCTCGAGTCGGCGCGCGCGACCGGCACCTGGCTGGTGATCGACGAGACGATGACGGACCTCGCGCTGGATGTTCCCGGAGCCCCGCCGTTCGCCTCGCTCGCACCGCGCGGGATGGGTGAACAGGTCGTGACCGTGGGGTCGTTGAGCAAGACGCACTGGGGCGGGCTGCGCCTCGGCTGGGTGCGGGCGGGATCCCGGCTGATCACGGAGCTGGCGACCGCGCGGGTGCCCGCGGACAAGAGTGGTTCGGTCCTCGACCAGTTGGTCGGGCTCGGACTGCTGGCGCGCACGGACGAGGTGCTGCGCGAGCGGCTGCCGCGGCTGCGCGCCCAGCGGGACGCGCTCGCTGACTCACTGGCCCGTCATCTCCCCGACTGGCGCTGGCAGTTGCCGCCCGGCGGGCTGACGCTGTGGATCGACCTGGGCCGCCCGATCGCCTCGTCGCTGGCCCGCGCGGCCCTGGCCCAGGGCCTGCGCATCGAGGGCGGTGCCCGCTTCGGCGCCGACCCGGGCACCCATGAACACCGGCTGCGCTTCCCCTACACCCTGCCGTCCGAGGTGCTCGAGGAGGCCGTACTCCGGCTCACGACCGCCCTGGACAGCGGGCTCAACGCGGCCGGAGCGGAGGCGTCCCGCCCGCAGTGGGTGGTGTGAGCAGCACTCCGGAGACACACCCCGGAGAAGGCTCGGGCCCCCTCAAGGGCGCCGGGGCGGCTCCCCGAACAGCTCCACCGCGCTGCGTACGCCCGCGAGGCCGGTCGACAGCGCGCTGACCGAGCCGATCGCGCCCGCGATCAGCAGCAGGGAGCGGCGCAGCCGGGGTATCTCGGGCATGCCGCTGAGGGCCATCGCCGCGAGCGCGGCGAGCTCGTCCTCGGCGATGCCCCGGTCGGGGAACTCGGCCGGATGCGTGGCGAGTTCACGGCGCAGCCGGGAGACGGCGGTCCGCAGTTCCGCCACCCTCGGATCCTCGTCGCTGCCGGTCACTGGCCTCTGTCCCAAGCTCCGCAACACAGCTCGCCCCCTCGCACGTCCTTGTGCGCACGCCCTTCGCCGGTCTGTCCCACACCCCATGGCGATGGTCGGGCGCCGGGGGACGCGGGCCAGTAAACGCCACCCGATGCGGTGGCGCCACCGCGGGGACCGAAATTCAGCCCCGCGAGACCGTGCCCTCGGCGCCGGGTCCGGTATGCAGGAGGTATGACGCAGAGGGAAGACGACGTATGACGCACGAAGAAGACCAGGTGGCCGGGCTGCTTCTCGCGGCGGGCGGGGGGCGACGGCTCGGCGGGCGGCCCAAGGCGCTGCTCGAACACCGGGGGCGCCCCCTCGTGGAGTACGCGGTGGGGGTGCTGCGCGCGGCCGGGTGCACGCGCGTCCACGTGGTGCTGGGGGCGCGGGCCGACGCCGTACGGGAGCGGGCGCGGCTCGACGGGTGTGTGCTCGTGGACAACCCGGAGTGGGAGCACGGCATGGGTTCGTCACTACGGGCCGGGCTCGGCTCGCTCGCCGGCACGGGCGCGCGGGCGGCACTGGTCTCGCTGGTCGACCAGCCCGGCATCGGGCCGCGGGCGGTCGCGCGGGTGCTCGCCGGCTACCAGGACGACACCTCGCTGGTTTCCGCGGCGTACGACGGCGTGCGCGGCCATCCCGTCCTCTTCGGCGCCGCCCACTGGGCCGGTGTCGCGGCGAGTGCCACCGGTGACCGGGGGGCACGCGCCTATCTGAAGGAGCACGAGGCGGCGATCACGCTCGTCGAGTGCGGTGACGTGGCTGAGCCGTACGACATCGACACGGAGGACGATCTGGGACACCTTGAGTGAACGGCGTGGCACTGAGCGCCACGGTGCCTCGACCTGGAGAATCTCGACATCAACAAACCATTGAACTTCCACCATGAGGAAACTACTATCCACTGTTCAGAAGCGCCGGGCTGCTCTCCAGGCGCTGATCGCCCCACCCGGGTCGCCTGGCACCCGGTGCCACGCTCGCTGAAGGAAGTGACAGCTCATGTCCGCACCAGCGCCGTCTCCGCTGGCCATCGTCGACGCCGAGCCCCTGCCCCGGCAGGAAGAGGTCCTCACCGACGCGGCCCTCGCCTTCGTGGCCGAGCTGCACCGGTTGTTCACGCCCCGGCGTGACGAGCTCCTTGCCCGCCGCGCGGAGCGCCGCGCCGAGATCGCCCGCACCTCCACGCTCGACTTCCTCCCCCAGACCGCAGCCATCCGCGCGGACGACTCCTGGAAGGTGGCCCCCGCTCCGGCCGCCCTGAACGACCGCCGTGTCGAGATCACCGGCCCCACCGACCGCAAGATGACCATCAACGCCCTCAACTCGGGCGCGAAGGTGTGGCTCGCGGACTTCGAGGACGCCTCGGCGCCCACCTGGGAGAACGTGGTCACCGGTCAGCTCAACCTGATCGACGCGTACACCCGCAGCATCGACTTCACGGACCCGAAGTCCGGGAAGTCGTACGCCCTGAAGGCGAACGACGAGCTCGCGACGGTCGTCATGCGGCCACGCGGCTGGCATCTGAACGAGCGTCACCTCGTCGACGCGGACGGCACCCCCGTCCCCGGCGCGCTCGTCGACTTCGGCCTGTACTTCTTCCACAACGCGCAGCGCCTGCTCGACCTCGGCAAGGGCCCGTACTTCTACCTCCCGAAGACGGAGTCGCATCTGGAGGCCCGCCTCTGGAACGACGTCTTCGTCTTCGCGCAGGACTACGTCGGCATCCCGCAGGGCACCGTCCGCGCGACCGTCCTGATCGAGACGATCACGGCGGCGTACGAGATGGAGGAGATCCTCTACGAACTCCGCGACCACGCCTCCGGGTTGAACGCGGGTCGCTGGGACTACCTCTTCTCCATCGTCAAGAACTTCCGTGACGGCGGCCAGAAGTTCGTGCTGCCTGACCGCAACGCGGTGACGATGACGGCCCCGTTCATGCGTGCCTACACCGAACTCCTCGTCCGCACCTGCCACAAGCGCGGCGCGCACGCGATCGGCGGCATGGCGGCGTTCATCCCCTCCCGGCGCGACGAAGAGGTCAACAAGGTCGCCTTCGAGAAGGTCAAGGCCGACAAGGACCGCGAGGCGGGCGACGGTTTCGACGGCTCGTGGGTGGCCCACCCGGACCTGGTCCCGATCGCGATGGCCTCCTTCGACGCCGTCCTCGGCGAGAAGCCGAACCAGAAGGACCGGCTGCGCGAGGACGTGTCGGTCGCCGCCGGGGACCTGATCGCCGTCGACTCCCTCGACGCCAGGCCGACGTACGACGGTCTGGTCAACGCGGTCCAGGTCGGTATCCGTTACATCGAGGCCTGGCTGCGCGGGCTCGGCGCGGTCGCCATCTTCAACCTCATGGAGGACGCGGCCACCGCCGAGATCTCCCGCTCGCAGATCTGGCAGTGGATCAACGCGGGTGTCGAGTTCGAGCACGCGGGGAACACCGTGAAGGCCACCCCGGAGCTGGCCCGCGAGGTCGCGGCCGAGGAGCTGGCGAACATCCGCGCCGAGATCGGTGAGGAGGCCTTCGCGGCCGGCCACTGGCAGCAGGCCCACGACCTGCTCCTGGAGGTCGCTCTCGACGAGAACTACGCCGACTTCCTGACGCTGCCGGCGTACGAGCAGCTCAGGGGCTGACCTCCGAGGCGGCTCACTTGTCCGAGTGGCCCAGGGACCTTCCCGGGGCCACTCGGTCGCGTACAAGCTTCTTCACGGCCGTCGGTTCCGGGAAGCCCTGCTCGCGCCGGTCCCAGACCACCTCGTCGTTCACGCGGACGACGAACACGCCGCCGGTGCCGGGCTTCAGGGACAGCTCGGTGAGTTCCGTCTCGAAGGTGGTGAGCAGCTCCTGGGCCAGCCAGGCCGCGCGGGGCAGCCACCGGCACTGGGTGCAGTATTCGATCTGGACGCGCTGGACGTCTGTCATCCGAGGTGCACCGACCAATCCTGTTCCGCCGCCGGTTTGCCGTGCAGGTCGGGGACCCGCTTGAGCCAGTTCGGGCGGCCCTGCTGGGTTTTCGTCGCGCGGTCCGCGTCCTCGGCCGCGAGCTGTTCACGGCTCGGGAAGTCCCTGGGGAGCCAGTCCGCGGAGGCCTTCACACGGGCGAGGAGATAGCGGACGTAGGCCTCGCGCGCCTCGTCCGGGGTCGCGAAACCGGGTTCTTCCGCCAGCCAGGCGTCCGGCACCGCGGCGGTGACCTCGCGCAGCAGCTCCTCCGTCACCTTGGGCGCCAGTTCCGCGTCGGCGGCGCGGGTGTCCGGGGCGTAGCCGCCGAGGGCGTGGTTGCGGAAGTCGTACGCCTTCTCCGGTGCCGAGGCGTCCCAGCGGTGGTGGAAGACGAGGGCGGCGCCGTGGTCGATCAGCCACAGCCGCGGGGGCGCGATGCCGAACGTCGGCCAGACCATCAGGTTCGAGCTGTGCACCGTGCGGTCCACGTTGACCGTGAGGGCATCCAGCCAGATCACCTTGCCCGCCTCCAGCGGGTCGACGGGGAACGTCCTGGCCGTCTCCGGGGTGAAGTCCTTCGCGCCCGGCAGATAGTCCATGCCGAGGTTGATCCCCGCACTGACGCGCAGCAGGTCCTGGACCTCCTGGTGCGGCTCGTGCTCGGCGACGGCCGGGTCGAAGTGGACGAGGACCAGCTCGGGGAAGCGCAGCCCGAGGGCGCGCGCCAGCTCACCGACGATCACCTCGGCGACCAGCGCCTTGCGGCCCTGCGCGGAGCCCGTGAACTTCACGACGTACGTCCCCAGGTCATCGGCCTCGACGACTCCGGGCACGGAACCACCGGCCCGCAGGGGTGTGATGTAGCGGGTTGCAGTGACCTCTCTCAGCATTTTCTCAGGCCATTCTTCTCTTTAGCCTTACAATCCACACCCAACCTCAGGCGTGCGCAACAGCGAGAAGTATCCATCATCAGCCCTGGGGAGAATGCTGGGGAGTTTCCACTGGCATGCAGATCCCCCGGCCTCCCCAGCAGTCCGTCAATGGCCGTCCGGCCCTTGCTTCCGGCCTCCGACATGAAGTGAGCATAGTAACCGAGGGTGATCGCTGGCGAGGAGTGCCCGAGCCACCGCGCCACGGTCACTACGGACTCTCCCGCCTCCAGCATGATGGAGGCGTAGGTATGCCGCAGCACGTGGAAGCCGTCCTTCGGCGCCGCCTCCCACTGCCAGTTCTTCGCCCCCTCGGCGCGCGGCGGGATGATTCCTGCCTTGGCCAACGCGGGCTTCCAGGTGTAGGTGTTCCACGCGTTCACCGCAATGGCGTTGCCGAATCGCGTAGTGACCAGCAGAGCGAACTTCTTTCGCTGCCCCTCCGCCTCCGGCCTTCCCCACGGGAGCTCTACCTTCACCGGCGGAAACGCCTCGACATGGCGCTTCAGCTCCTCGGCCACCGAGGAGGGCATGTCGACGACACGGGTCTTCTTCCCCTTCGGCAGGGCGAAGTACAGCCTCCCCTTGAGCGCCTGGACTTGGCGGCGGACATGAATCACTCCTCTCGCGTAGTCGACGTCCTCCGGGCTCAATCCGAACACCTCGCCCTGACGAAGCCCGCATCCCAGACCGAGGACGACGGTTATCCGATTGCGCGGGTTGATGACGTCGCGGACTCGCATCGCCGTCGCCAACGGCCAAGCGTCGCGTCGCTCCTGTGGCGCCTTGGGCCACCGCACGGACTTCGCGTGCATGGGGTTCCCGGCGAGCCGCTTGTCATCAACGGCCGCCTCCAGAATTGAGGAGAGTTCGGACAGGATGCCGCGCTGGTAGTCGACCGAGGAGACGGTTGACTCCAACTTGGCTATGTACGCTCGCAGGTCCGCCGCCGTGATGTTCCTGAGGGGGAGTTGCCCCAGGTGCGGAATGATGTGAAGGCGTGCCCTCCGCTCCTGGTTGTCCTGGGTCTTCGGAACACCGCCTCTGCCCGGCGCCCAGTGCATCGCGATGTAGTCGGCCAGCGTGATGGATCCGTCGCGCGGGTCTACGAACTCGCCCCGCTCCTCGTCCGTGGCTGCCCGACGAAGCCACGCCTTGGCGTCCTCCAGGGTGTCGAAGGATCGGTCCCGGACCCCAGGTATGCCGGCGGCCTTGTATCGCTTCCCCTTGCCGTAGCGGGCGGTTCGCTCTCGTTTCCCGGTTACCGGGTCCTTCTTCTTCTTGATCCAACGGTCTTCTATGTAGCCGGCCAGGTGAGTCTCCTTATTCGAGGGGAGGTGAAAGCGGCGTTCAACGACATACGGCGCGTCAGGCGCTGGGGCCGCTATCGCGATGCTGCGGAGCTGAGCTCAGCGGGTTGAGGGCCGCATTCGACCGCGAATCGGCCTGCTCCTGCTCCCAAACCCAGGCGTCGAGGACTTCCAGCCTGTACATGACGCGGCCTCGTGGACCCATGCGGAAGCTCGGCGGTCCCTGCCGCCGGTGGCGCCAGACGTAGAGCGTGTGCGGGGAGAGGCCGAGGTACTCGGCGGCATCCTTGACGTTGAGGAATGCGGCGCGTGCGGCGCCCGCAGGAGCGGGTGCGGCAGATGGAAGAGGCAGCGATCTTGTAGGCATGGAAGTAATGGTCACCACGATCACCGGTTTGGCTAACCGGCGATGGTGGCCTATGTTGCGCTCGCGCTAGGCAAGAGGTTTGTCCCGATCTGCCAGTCACGCCCCCGAGATTCCGCACCACGACACGCTCAGGAACTCCAATGGCACGGTCCCGGTGCCGAGTTGCAGCACCGGGGTACGCCTCACCATGCACGAGGACGGCCCTATCGGGGCGGTAGCCGCGTTGCAGCAGGTCCTCGCCGAACAGGCCGACCGCGCAGACGCAAACACACAGCCTGGTGGACACGGCCGTACTCCCCCCGCCGCCTGGCCGAACCAGGCGTTCAATGCGCCGAATGCCAAGAGGACAGGGGAAGTGAAGCGGGCGAATCGAATAGCGGAATCCGACAGACGGGCCTCCCAAGTAGGGACCATGCCAGCGAGGCAGCCCGGTGCGGTGTGGGGTTCCGAATCAATCGCAACCCTGGCCACACCCCACCGGAGTACTGCACCCATCTGACCTGGTGTTTTCCGGGACGTTGTACGTTGACATGCTCCCGACGGAGGTTTCCAGTCTTTTGGAGTTCTTTCTTGTCTGCCGTGGGCGAATTGTCCTTCGACATCGAAGATAGTCGCGTGCAGCGCGCGGGTCTGGGGCGACTGGGTTGGATGTCAATGGGTGCGGCTCGTCTCGAGTGAGCCAGGTGTGCTGTCTCGTGAGGTTGGTGCCGCTAGGCGGAACTAGTGGTGCTGGTCGGCAGGGCCTGCTGATAGAGCGCCACCAACACACCGTGCACGGGCTGGCCCTCTGCATCCTCCTCGGCCTCATGGACCAGTTGGGCAAGGGCCTCGCCGAGTTCTCTTGCCTTCGCAGGGCTCAGCCGCAGGTGGCGAAGTGTCAGGTGGGTCTCGACGGGAGAGCGGTCCAGCTCCTGGGCGACCGCGGCGAGCGTCGCGGCGGTGCCTGTCGCTTGGGGTTCGGCGACGACCATCTGGCGGGCCGTGCGCTGGTAGTACTGCTCGGTGCCGCCGCGGACCTGGCGCGTCTCGGCGATGTGAACCAGCCCGGCCTCGCGGAGCACCTTGAGGTGGTGGGCCACGTTGCCCTTCTTCGCGTCGAGCTGTGCCGCGAGCTGGCTGGTGGTGGCCGGCCGGTGGCCCAGGGCGAGGAGCAACCGCTGACGCAATGAGTGAGAGAGCGCCGCGAACTGCTCAGGCGCACCGATCTCCAGGACGTCCTCAGGAGGCGGCGGATAGGGAGGCTGATCACGCATAGCAAAAGTGTCTAAACCCTTTGACGCTTTTGCAAGGGCAGTGCTCTACTCCCCGCCATGACGACTCCGACGAAGCTTGCGCCGGCCCCTGTCATCGACGAGACGGCCCGGCTGCTGACCGAGCACTACGTTTTCCCCGAGATAGCTGAGCAGCTGGCCGGCCTGCTGCAACGACGCCTCACCGAGGGCGCCTACGACGTCGACGACGCCGAGGAGCTCGCCCGTCTGGTCACCGCGGACCTGCAGTCCGTCAACGGCGACCGGCACCTGAGACTGAAGCACCACGCCGACCCGGTCTCCCCGAAGCAGGGGGCGGCCACCCGGGACTCCATGCGCCGGGACTTCGACTCCTCTCTGGGCGGTGCGCCCCGGGTTCAGTTGCTCGACGGAGGGGTCGCCGTGGTGGAGCTGGCACCGATGCTGTTTCCGCTGGAGTGGGCCGCCGAACCGCTGAGCGCCGCGCTCACCCTGGCCTCCCGCGCCCAGGCGCTGATCGTGGACCTTCGCGCCAACCGGGGCGGCGACCCGGACACGGTCGCCTTCGTCTGCAGTTACCTGCTCGACGAGCGCACCCACCTCAACACCATGTACTGGCGCGGCGGCGAGCGCAGCGAGCAGTCCTGGAGCCAGCCGCACGTTCCCGGCGCACGCTTCGGCGGCAGCAAGCCGTTGTATGTGCTGTCCAGCGACAGCACCTTCTCTGCCGCTGAGGAGCTGGCGTACGACCTCCAGCAGCTCGGCCGCGCCGTTGTCGTCGGAGAGCCCACCCGCGGCGGCGCGCACCCGTGCCAGGGCTGGACCCTGCACCCACACCTGGAAGCCACCGTCCCCGTCGGCCGCGCCATCAACCCCGTCTCCAGCATGAATTGGGAGGGCATCGGTGTGCAGCCGGACATCCCTTGCTCCGCTGCTGACTCCCTCGACCACACTCACGCCCTGGCCCTCGCCCGACTGGCAGACTGACCCAGTCCAGCTCATTGGCAGCACTGCGCGCAGCGCCTCCCCCTACTCACCCCGGCGACTGACCTCGCCGGCGGGGCCCCGTCTCCGGCGGCCCCCAGCGCGCTCACCCCGCACGACTAGATGATCAATTCCAAGGGATGCCTGCGGAGGGTGTGGGGTGGGCGGCGGCCGAAGCCACCGCGAGACGGTCAGGCGGCGGGCTGCCGGCCCTGGTTGTCGAGGTGGCAGCGGGCGGTCAGGCGTCAGGGTCGACTTCGGGGTGCGTGAACCGCACAGGCTTGCCCAGCGACCGGGCGTAGGCGATTTCGGCTCGGGTACTGTCTCCGACGTAGTCGCCGACTAAAGCGCCTGAGTTCGAGATTTCTGAGCGCTCGGTGACCCGAACTCGGGCGGGACTTGCGTGAAGGCCAGCCCTCGTCGTCGTCCCTTCATCCAGCCAGCGGGGCGTATGTCGTGGCCGTCGCAGGCCCGATGCCATCCCTGGGTTCCCAGCTGCGGCCGTGTGTCGGCCTCGGTGCGCGGGTTCCCGAGCGTCTGCCCTCGGTACAACAGCATTCGTCGTGAACATCGCAGGCGTCACCGACGAGAGACACGTAGGGGTGTTTCCGAGAGGTCCTGACCTGCCCTGCTTCTCTGTAGATGGTGATCGTTGCCCGGTGCGGCGGTGATCCTTGCCCGATGGGTCAAGCTGGGTACACGGCGGCGATGCGGGGCAGTCGGGCGGCGATGCGTTCGTGGTCGTCGAAGTCGAAGTTCCACTCGGGGTCGAGGTCGGGGTAGCGGATCGTGAAGGTGTCGCGGGGTGGTTCGTTGCCGGTGGCGCTCTGGTAGGCGTTCCAGACGATGGTGAGGATTGCCTCGCCATCGAGGTCTCTGCCCTCGGCGGCGGCCAGTTGGATGGCGGGGAGGTCAGCCAGGCTGTCCGGGTCGTTGATGACCTGTTCAAAGGTGGTGCGGCCCTGGGCGATGAGCCAGCCGCGGAAGTAGTCGAAGCCGTCGTCGGAGCAGCCACCGTTGATCTGATACGCGGCAGCCCAGAGGGGGGCCAGGTAGGACACGGCCATCAAGTCCCACAGGATTTGCTCCGCTCGGAGGATCTCCGCCGGTTCCAGTCCAGCGAGGCGGGCAACGGCGCGGGCGGCTACGTCGTCGGCGTCCGTCGGGTCGGCGGCCTGGCAGCGGGCATCGTCGATCAGGTTCCAGAAGCGGTCGCTGTCCATGGTCAGTCCCACCAGAACTCCCAGCAGTTGAGATCGATGAGGTGCTCGGCATACGCGGTCAGGGTGGAGTGGGCGCCTTGCCAGATGTTGTCGGGGCAGAAGGCGAAGTGCTCGGCCGCAACGGCCAGGGCCTGCTCCAGTCCGCTCGGAGGTGCGGCGATGCTGAGGTGGAGGGTGCTGAGGCCGAGGGCCACGACGCGTGCGCCGAAGCGGTCTTCCCAGGTGCGTATGACGGCGGAGAACGCGGCTGTGTCGTTGTCGTAGTTGACGGGACCGTCCCAGCCGACGGTCGTCAGGGCGTCAGCCCCGCGGGGTGCTGCGACGAGGCCAAGGCGGGCGTGCGGGTGCTGGGCCATGAAGACACGCGCGAACTGCTCGGCCATTGCATCGGGCTCGGCGGAGAACGTACGACCGGGTGCGGTCCCGGGCCAGGTCTGGCCGAACGGGGCGGTGACGGCCAGGCGCTCCTCCACGGTGAGCATGTCGTCGTCCTCGTCCGTGACGGTGTAGTCGTGCCACCAGCGCGCGAGAAGTTGCTCGGGGTTGTGGTCCGCCGGAGATGACATGCGTTCCGGGGACAGTTCGCCGCAGGCCCAGGGCCGGAACTCGGGGTCGTGCGGCTCTATGGAGTCGAGCAGGAGGGGCCAGAGCGCGGAAGTGGCGTGTTCGGCGCGCAACGCCGACCACAGGTCGACGGGGGCCGGTCCGTCGCTGAGCCACAGTGGTTGCAGATCGCCGTCACCTTCTTCCGAGGTGATCATGCGGCCGGGCGGCAGGGCTACGCCGTCGGGTGGGCGGGAGTCGAGGTTCACGAGCGGATGCTAAGCCCGGGGTCTGACAGTACCCATCCGCGTGGCGGCAGCGCCGACAGAGACTACTGCTGTTGATCCCGGTATGTCCGACTCGGGAATGTTGGCATCTGTTGGCGGTGTTTCGTGATCCGCTCCTACAGTGTGGGGTGAACTGCCGATCAACTTACCTCTGCTGATTGTGAGTTGACGGATAATTCATGCCTCGTTGGAAGAAGCGGATGTAACGCAGTCCGGTCTCTGGAGTGATGTTGAAGACCGCGCACAGATGCTGTGGGTCGGCCCCGGTGACGGCGGCCTCTTCGAGGATCCGGTCCTCCCGGAGTCGCTGGGCGGTGACCGGGAGGCCACGCAGCAGGGGCTGCATCCAGCCGATGGTGACCGGGGTGCGGGTGTGAGCGGTCTGCGAGCTGATGAACAAGTGAGGGTTGCGGGTGCGCGGCCAGCGCTCGTGCCGCACGCGCGTGTAGTTCGCGGCGGCCTGTCGGGTGAAGTCGTCGAGGGGGTGGTCGACGTCGTCGAGTGAGAGCCGGCCGCGGGTGTAGTCGATAGCCGTCAACGGCAGTGCTCGGGCCTGGTGCGGGTAGAGCGCGTGGATGCCGATGAGGGCGATCAGAAACTTCAGGGCAGGGTCGCTATCGGCGGCCGCCGCTATGGTCTGGATCGCCTCGGGGCTCAGCGGCCTGGGCACCGAACTGGGCTTGGCGCCCAGACTTACGCCGCGGGCCGGGTTGGCGAACAAGAGCCGTTGGCTCTTCAGGGTCTTGAACATGTCGCGCAGCGCAACGGCTTCGGTGTGCGGTGTCGAGCACTGGGCGAGCCACTCGGTGACATCGCCGCGGGTGACCTGGCGAAGGGTGCGGTAGCGCTCGGAGCAGGCTAGGAGGAAGGGGACCGCGTGGGCGACCTGGTTGCGGACAGTGGCGGTCGAGCGGGGACGACGGCGCGGTCCTCCGTGACGCACGATGTTGATCCATGCGAGGGCTTCGTCGCGGATCTCCGGGTGCACGCTGCCCAGCCGGCGCTGGATCCACGTGTCGAGGGCGTCGGGGCGGTCGTCGTCGAGGAGGTCGAGGTCGGCGAGGACCTCGGTGACGCGGGTAATGGCACGGCGGGCTCGCTGGCGTGGCAGTGTGGCGACGGTGCTCGCCTTGATCGTCTCGTGCGGACCGTGGACGGCCGTGAGCAGGTACAAGCTCTGCTGCACGCGCTGCCGTACGCCCTGTGACCAACCTCGGGTGTCGGCGTGGATGTCAGCCTGTGCGGCGACGTAGCTGGTGAAGACCGAATCGAGCGGCTCCACATCAGGAACGGTGACGCGGGACATGTCCCGAGCGGACACGAAGAGCGGATCTTGCCTCTGCTGTGGAGCCGTGAACGAGGGGGCCCTGGGCGGGCGACGAGTCTCGGCGGGAGTGATGTCTGCCCGGGAGCGTCGACTCGCGAGGTGGACGTGCCGCACCAGGTCAGAGAGGAACAGTTGCTGCCCGGTGATGGCCGCGGTGGTCGGGTCGGGCCGCTGCCAAGTGCGCGGGACCGCGGCGGCCTGACAGTGGCACAGTCGGCACACTCCCCGCTTGAGTGGCACCGTGCGACGGCACGTCGCGCACGTGCCTGTCTGGCGGCGGTTGCGGAATGAGGTGCAGGCTCTGCAGCGGCCACGTTGGCGCCATGTGCCCCAGGCGAAGCAGTCGCGACAGCTGTCCGCGGATGACACCCGGGGGTGGCAACGGCGGCAATAGCCGCCGACGTAGTGGGCGTCGCTGCCGCAGACCTTGCAGACCGGGGCCGGAAGGTGGGGATACAGGCACTTGAAACAGCGGGTCCGACCGTACTCCGCGACCTTCTGGCCGCACTGCTGACACGGCCGCGGCCGTAGGTTCACAGCGGCGGTTCCGTACGGCCGGATCGGCGCTCCATCCTGGGACGCTCACCTGCAACTGCCACAGGTGCGGGAGCGCTTGTCGGCCTCTGGGCGCGCGCCTTCTCCGGCTCCGGGACCAGTAGGTCATTGGGCTCGCAGCCCAGGACCTCACAGATGACGTCGAGGTCGTCCAGACGGATCGTGACCGGCTGACCAGACCAGAGGTTAGACATCTTCCCAGCGCTGATCATCAGGCCTGCGTCGGCGAGCATCGACTGCAACTGCGAGGACTTCCAGATGTCGCGCTGCGCGGCGGCCAGCCGGAGGCTCCACTTCATGACGATTCCCGTCCTTGGCTATCCGGTGAACCTGGACGCGACCCGCTGGCCAGCAGAGATCCAGGCGTCCTCGATGTGGGTCTTATTGACGTGGACGTAGATCATCGTGGTGTTGATCCAGCGGTGCCCGAGCAGCTCCTGGACAGCGACGACGTTCATGCCCTGCGCGTACAGATCCGACGCGGCGAAGTGCCGCAACGCGTGCGGGGTGGCGCGGCCGACCCAGCGGGGGAGGTGGCGTTGCACCGCCTCCGCCATCGCGCCCCGGATCGCGCTCGTGCTCACGCGCTTGCACCGCCCGCCGGGGTCGCGGCGCTCGGAGGGGAACAGCGGCGCACCAGGTTCGTCAAGGTGGTCGTCGAACTCCCACCGCGGGCCTTGGAGCCACCATTCGAGAAGCTCCCGCGAGCCGTTGATGAGCGGCACCAGGCGCTCCTTCTTCTGGCCGCGGCTACCTTTGCCGCGCAGCAGTACCTTGCCGAAGGTCCCCAGGTCCCAGTGGATGTCATCGACTTCTAGAAGGCACAGTTCAGAGACCCGCGGGCCTATGAGGCTGGCCAGTCGGCAAGCAGTGTAGTTGCGGACGGACGGCGCGTACGTCCGAGCCGCATGCAGGTCGTCGCGCCATCCGGCGAAGAGCCGGTCGACGTCCGCAGCTGGCGGCGGGAGGACGCCGTCGCCGACGTGGCCCGACTCGACGCCTACGCCGCGCGCGAGGTCCTGCACCATCCCGCCACGAGCACCGCCCCGAGCGCCGACCGGGACGCCGCCCTCAACGCGGTGATCACGGCAGCGGGGCTCGGGGCCGGCGTCCTGCCCGCTGGCCACCGGCAGTCGCTGTCCCATGCCGTCGCCCTCGCCGAGACCGAACTGGGGCATCTGCTGCAGGACGACAAGGCGGCGCCCGACAATCCCCCAGAGGAGGTACCGCAACCCACATGATTGATCGAACACAGCATCACAGCACGCCGCACTCGGCCACACAAGGAGAGGGTCCGGTATTCGAAATCCGGTTCTAGATTTCGCCCGCGCGCACCCGTGACGGCGACAGGAGACCCCCCGTTACCCGATCACCTGTCCGCATCCCACCCCGAGGAGTCTTCATGCATCCCGTACGCCGCTCTGCGCTCGTTCATCCTGCGTTCGAAAACACCGCCATCTCCTCGGACACCACCGCCCACCCTCTTGCCGGCCGCGCCGCCCTCCTCACCGACGCGTCACGACCGGATACGAGGTACCTGGCATGACGGACTCCACCCGCCTTCCGTTCCCCCTCGCCTACAGCCCACATCACGGCAACCCGCTCGTGACCGCTCGCGGCCGGCGCACTGTGGAGCGCCTGATGCAGGAGGGACGACGTTGAGCGACGCTCCTCATCTGCTGATCGCCGACGTGGCTCAGGTCCTGCTCCGGGCGAACGGCGCCGCCCTGTGTGTGCGCCGCAAAGCCGAGGCGGTCCTCGCACCCGGACAGCTCACCGTCGTGGGCGGCCATCTGATGGCCGGCGAACCGCTCGACCGCGCCGCGCGGCGCGAAGCGATGGAAGAGACGGGGATCCGCATCAGCGCCGACCAGCAGGACTTCTGCGGCCTCGTCCACCACCACGAACCCGGCGAAGGCATGGACCGGATCACCGCCGTGTTCGTCGCCCAGTCCTGGACCGGGGAGCCGCACAACGCCGAGCCAGACAAGCACGAAGGGCTGTTCTGGGTGCCGATGGAGAAACCCCCGCCGGACTGCCACCCCTACAGCGTCGCCATCTTCCACATGGTCACCCACGGCCCGTCGTACCGGGCCCTGAACTGGCCCACCTCGGGAGGCGCCCGGTGAAGAGGTTCTTCGGACCGGTGAAGATGGCCGAACCCCAGGTCTCCGACGCCGAACAGGAGCTGTTCGGCGGACCGCTGCGCTACGACATGGGCTGGTCTCAGCACGAGCACGCGGGCCTGGACCTGACCATGACGTCCGCGCTGCGCTCCATGCCCGCGCTCGTCGGCGCCACCCTGCGCATGGCGTGGCAGGCCGACCGGCGCGCACTGCTGGCCGTGGCGGTCAGCGAGATCGGCCAAGGCATCGCCGCGGCCATCGGCCTGCTCGCCATCAACGCCGTCATGCACGCCCTGCTCGCCGGAAGCGGCAGCGCCGCCGAGAGACTGCACGCGCTGTTACCCGGCCTGCTGGCCGCCGCCGCCATCGGTGTCGTCAACTCCGCCCTCTCTGCCTGGTCCACCTCCCGCGCGGGACGCCTGGAACCGAAGGTCGAACGGATCGCCACCACCCAGTACCTGGCCGCCGCCGCCAGCGTCGAGCTGGAAGCCATCGACGACCCCGACTTCCGACGGCTCGTCGACATCGCCCAGCACGGCCCCGGCTCCGCCCGCCGCATGATCAGCGCCTGCGTAGCCGCCCTGAACGGCCTCATCTCCCTGATCACCACCGCCGGCGTCCTCGCCGTCCTCCACCCCGTCCTGCTGCCCATGCTGATCCTCATCGCCGCCCCACGCGGCTGGGGCGCCATGCGCGTGGCCCAGGAGCGGTACGTGTCGGTGATGAGCTGGATCGAGCACGTGCGGGCCAGTCGGCTCATCGGCAACCTGCTCACCGAGCGCACCGCCGCCCAGGAGGTCCGCCTCCACGCCGTCGGCGCCTTCCTCCTCAGCCGCTACCAGCGCATGGCCGAGAGTGCCGAGGCCGAACAGGCACGCCTCGCCTCCAGCAAAGCCCTGACCGAATGGGTCGCCTCCGCGCTGTCCGGCCTGGCGTTGGCCGCGACGTACGGGGCCATGTTCTGGCTGGTCCTGGCCGGTCACATGAGCCTCGCCATCGCCGGCACCGCCGTGATCGCGGTGCGGACCGGATCGGCGAGCCTGGGCGGACTGGTGATGAACATCAACCAGTTACACGAGGAGTCCCTCTATGTCCGCGACCACGGCCGGTTCCTGACCCAGGCCGCGCAGCGCACCATCCCCGCGGGCGGCGACCCGGTGCCCGAGCAGGTCAAGGAAGTCGTCCTCGACGGCGTCACCTACCACTACCCCGACCGTGACACGGCTGCCCTGGAGCAGGTGTCGCTGACTCTGCCGATGGGGTCGGTCACCGCCGTGGTGGGTGAGAACGGCTCCGGCAAGAGCACGCTGATGAAGATCCTGTCGGGCATGCTGCTGCCCCAGGCTGGCACCCTGCGCTGGGGCGAGGCGGACATCAGCGACCTCGACCGCTCCCAGGTCTTCGAGCGCGTCTCCCTGCTCACCCAGGATTTCCAGCGCTGGCCCGTGACCGCCGCGCTGAACATCCGCCTCGGCCGCCCCGCCCACGCCGCCACGCCGCAGGATCTGCAGCCCTCCGTCGACTATGCCGGAGCAGGCCCGGTCATCGCCAAACTCCCCGACGGTCTGCGGAGTCTGCTGGCCCGCATGTTCCGCGGCGCCATCGAACTGTCCGGCGGGGAATGGCAGAAAGTGGGTCTCGCCCGCACGCACTGGCGTAGCTCAACATCGCAGGCGGACAGCGTCCTCATCGTCGACGAGCCCACCTCTGCTCTGGACCCCGAAGCCGAGATCGAAGCCTTCGACCGTATCCGCCGTCTCGCCGCTCCGAACAGGGCCGTCGTCCTGGTCACTCACCGCATGTCCGGCGTCCGCCACGCCGACCGCATCTACGTCCTCACTCACGGGCGCCTCGCCGAACACGGCACCCACGAAGAACTCATCGCCGCACAGGGGCGGTACGCCGCAATGTTCGACGCGCAGGCCGCCCAGTACGCCCCCAACGCCAGCATTCCGAAGCCCGCCGCACCCACCGTCGCGGATCCCGCATGACCCGCTCGACCGAAAGGCCCGCCGTGACGACACCTCCCACCACCGGCCTCGACGAGGCGGGCGCACTGCGCCACCAGCTGGCCGACCAGCTCGCCGCCGCCGGCCACATCCGCACCCCCGCGGTCGACAAGGCCCTGCGCACCGTGCCCCGGCACGCGTTCGCCCCCGAAGTACCTCCCCAGAAGGCATACGCGAACGACATCGTCGCCACCTGCCACAGCGACGACGGCCGCATCACCAGCTCCATCTCGGCACCCTGGCTGCAGGCCGACATGCTGGAAGCCGCCCGCATCCAGCCCGGCCACCGCGTCCTGGAGATCGGCTCCGGCGGCTACAACGCTGCCCTGATCGCCGAACTCGTCGGCCCCACCGGCGGCGTCACCACCCTCGACATCGACCCGGGCGTCACCGACCGCGCCACCCGCTACCTGGCCCAGACCGGATACGACCGCGTCCGCGTGGTCACCGCCGACGCCGAGCACCTGCCCGTCGACATCGTGCCGGACGGCGGCTTCGACGCCATCCTGGTCACCGTCGACACCTGGGACCTGCCCTGGATTGACGCCCTCGCCAACGGCGGACGCCTCGTCGCCCCGCTACGTCTGCACCAGTACACCTGGGCCATCGGCTTCACCAAGCACGACGGGGCTCTCCACAGCGACGAGCCGCTCATCGTCTGCGGATTCGTCGCCATACAGGGAGCCGGCGCATGGGACACGAACCGGCGCACCGTCCCGGGCGCCGGCGTCCACCTGTCCTGGGAGGACGGCACCCCACTGCCCGCCGACCAGCTCGCACCGGCCCTCACCCGCGAGCCGTTCGTGGCGCACACCCACGTCACCGTCGGCGGCCAGCAGCCCTTCGACGCCCTCACCCTCTACCTGGCCGGCGCCCTGCCCGGCTTCTGCCGCCTCTCGGTCGACCCCGACGGCGACAACAGGGTCCAGAACCCGCCACCCAAGCACTGGCCCGGCGCCGCGATCGTACGCGGCCCCTCCCTCGCGCGACTGGCCACCGAACGCATCTCCGACGGAGACGACGGCAACGGCGTGTACGAGCTGGTCGTCCACGGCTACGGTCCCCACGCCCACCTGGCCGCCCAGGAGATGACCGAACAGGTCCAGCACTGGCAGCACAACCACCGCGCCGCACTCTGTCCGCGGATCACCATCCACCCCTTGGCCGACGACGGTCCCACGCCCGCGACCGACGATCCGCACGTCTACGTCAAGAAGCACACCTACGTCACGATCGACTGGCCGATCATTCCCGGCACGGCGGCCCTACTCACCGACGACAAGGGCCGCTACCTGCTCCACCTGCGCTCGGCGAACAAACCGATCTGGCGTCCGGGGCAGTGGGCCCTGCTCGGCGGCAACACCGAGAGGGGCGAGACCTGCGACGAGGCCATCGTGCGCGAACTCGACGAGGAGATCGGGCTCGCCATCCCGGACCTGACGGGCTTCGTCACGCTGGACACGCTGAGTGCAAACGGGTCATTCAAGGACCGCGTGCGTGTCTACCACGGCACGCTGAACACCCCTGCGCACGAGATCGAACTGTGCGAGGGCATCCAACTGCGCTGGACCCACATCGAGGAAACAGCGGAGATGACCATGGACCCCGGCACCGCCGCGGTCCTCCACGCCCACCACAACGCGCACCATCCCCCTGGCAGCCGCGACAGAACTCTTCCCGTGGTGGAGGTCCGCGAGACCCGCGATCAACGCACCCGCAACATCATCGGCACCCACCTCGTCCTCATCCGGGACGGGGCCGTCCTCTTGGGCAAACGCCACCCGAGCAGCGCCTTCGCCCCGTCGACCTGGCACCTGCCCGCCGGCCACCGCGAAGACATGGAATCCGCCGTCACCTGCATGGTCCGGGAAGCGGAGGAAGAGACCGGACTCCGCATCGCTGAGCACGACTTGTCGCTCGTCCACGTCCTCGACCTGCTCGACCCCGGGAGCACGATCCCGCGTGTGGGGTTGTTCTTCGCTCCCTCCCGCTGGGAGGGCGAGCCCCTCGTACGCGAACCGGAGTGCTGCACCGAATGGCGCTGGTGGCCGCTAGACGTCTTGCCCGAGCCCATCGTGGAGTACACGCGTGTCGCGTTGGACGCCATCTCCCGCGGCGCGCTCTACACCCCCATGGGGTGGTCCTGACGGGGCCGCACGCAACCGACCGGCCCAGGCGGCTACCAGCGGGGTCCACTGCCCTGCCGTCGCCAGTGCCGCTACCAAGAAGGGTGTGCTTCCGCACATGTTCACCACGCAGGACGAGTGGGACCGCGGCTACACCGAAGGGCGCCGCTACCGGCCACTCACCGACACCGAACGCTCGCTGCTCGCCACGCATGTGCCGCCTGCTGCCGGGGGGCGGGCTCTTGAAGTGGGATGCGGGACCGGCGAACTCGCCGCACACCTGTCCTCATCCGGCTACACCGTGGACGCCATCGACTGGTCCGAGACCGCCCTCGCCGAAGCCAGCACCCGCCACGGTGACGCCGCTCGCTGGCTTCGCCTCGACGTCGAGGAGGACGACGGGGCTGCCCTGCACGCCGGCGGCTACGACCTGATCACCCTGCGATTCGTCGCTCCGTTCCTCAGCGCCCGCGACCGCACCCTGGACGCGCTGGGCCAGCGGCTGCGGCCGGGTGGCGCCCTCGTGATCATCACCCCGCTCGCCGCCGACACTCCAACCGAACGGCGCGGTATCGCCCTCGACGAGGACGAACTCGCACGCCTGCAGAGCCAGTGGGCGGCTGCGGAGCGGCACGATGCCGACGGGTTGGTCTTCCTCGTCCTGCGGAGGGCGCGCCAGGACGAGGCCGCACCGCACGTCGCAGCGCAGCGCACGCCGTCGAGTGCCCGCAACGGGGAAAGTGCCTCCCGGCGCGAGCATCACTTCCACCTCTTGAGGCGCTACTACCGGCAGGTGGAGTCGGGACACAAGACGATCGAGGTCCGCGTCGCCACCCCCGAGAAGGCGGCCGTCCAAGTCGGGGACGCCATCGTCTTCCACGACCGGGACAGCGACCGGGAACTCGACATCATCGTGAAGCGGATCACCCCGTACGCCTCGTTCGATGACCTGCTCAGCACGGAGGACCCCGCCCGCATCGACCCGGACGGACCGCGCGACGAGCTGCTCGTCAACCTCCGCAGCATCTACCCGCCGGCCAAGGAGGCGCTCGGCGCCCTCGCCTTCGAGTTCGAGTTCGAGTTCGACCACCGACCCGCACGGCCCGGCCGCCCCATGCCGATGACACCCTCGCAGTACGCGCAGACCGTTCCCCATCACACGGTGTACGGCTGCCTGTACGTCCGTGACGAGCACGATCGGCCGGTACAGCTGCGCTCGGTCTACGGATCCCGGCTCTGGCAGTTCCCGGGCGGCAACCTCGACGCGCAAGGAGAAGACCCGCTCCAGACCGCCCAGCGCGAAGCGGTCGAAGAGACCGGTCTCGAACTCGGCTTGGAGATGCCGAGGCTGCTCCTGACGCATTTCCTGCACGCCGGGCCCCGGATGCCCTTGAACAAAGTGGGTCTCATCTTCGACGGAGGCCGGCTCAGCGGGGACCAGCTCCGCCGGATCCACCTCGATCCCGCGGAGCACGACATGTGGGCCGTCCACGACCTCGTCGGCTGGCAGGAGTTGATGGCGCCTCGGGCCTTCGCCCGTCTCGATGCCACCGAGCGGGCCCGGCGCGGCGAAGGCCCGGGCTACCTCATCACGCACACCTGACCGCGTTGCGCAGCCCACCGAGGAGACACCGTGCCCGTCGAGGACATCAACACCCAAGCCTGGAACGTCTACGGCCAGCGCCAACTGGCCCGCGCCTACATGCCGCCCATCCCCGACCGCCTGGCCTGGACGCCCTGGGAGGGGGTCGGACCGGGTGCGGAAGTCCTCGGCGACATCACCGGCCGGCGTGTCCTGGACATCGGCTCGGGGGCCGGCCACCACGCCGTGCATCTCGCCGAGGCCCACGGCGCTCGCGTCACCGGGATCGAGCTGTCGCCGACCCAGCACGAACGCGCCGCCTCCACACACGCGGATGTTCCGGATGTGGAATTCGCGCAGGGGGATGTGGCCGAGTACCTCGCCGAGGCTGAGCCGTTCGATGCCGCGTACGCCATCGGCACGCTGCCATTCATCGACCCGCACCGCGTGCTGCCCGCACTGCGCGACGGCCTACGCCCTGGCGCGCCGCTGATCCTCTCGCTCCTGCACACCGACCTGCACGGCCGCGGCCCGTCCACGGAGGTGGCACCCCGCGAGCAGATGATCTTGCTGCGTGACGACCCGCCCCTGCCGACCCAGATGTGGGTCCTTGCACCGCAGCTGTGGGAGGACCTGCTCACCGAGTACGGCTTTCGCGTCGAGGCCATCGATCTGCTGCACCACCCCGAGGAGAGTGCCCCGGTCATCCAGCAGCTCATCCGGGCCCGCCGCCTGCACGACCGGCCGGCGCGGGTTTCCAGCCGCTCCCGCAGCGCCAAGCCCGCGCTGGCGCACGCGGCCGTGGGTGTCGGCGCGATCCTCCTCAGCGAGCAGGGGCTGCTTCTGGGCCGCCATCGTCACGGCACCCTCGGACTGCCCGGCGGAACCGTCGAGGCCGGGGAGTCCTTCGAAGCCGCGGTAGTCCGCGAACTCCGCGAGGAGACCGGTCTGATCGCCTGCCCTGCCGACGTCAAACTCCTGGGAACGCTCGTCGACCACGTCGAGGGTGTCCTGCGGGTCACCGTGAGCGCGCACGTTCACGCCTGGCGGGGACAGCCGGCCACGCAGCCAAACGAGAGCGTCGGCGACTGGGCCTGGCATCCCCTCGATCAACTTCCCGACGGCCTGTTCGTGTGCAGTGCACAGATCCTCACGGCCTGGCGTCCCGACCTGCCCGTCGACCACACCCCCGCGCACTTCACGCCCTGGACATCGCTGACCAGTTGTCGCGCTGGTGTGAGCAGGGGCGGGCCTTCGCTGTCGCGACCGTGGTCGCGGTCCACGGCAGCGATCCCAGGCAACCGGGCGCGGCGCTGGCCGTCGACGTCGACGGCGCCGTCATCGGGAGCGTGTCGGGAGGATGCGTGGAGGCGGCCGTCTACGACCTGTGCCGTGAAGCACTGGCGTCCGCCGCCTGCACGATCCAGCACTTCGGTTACTCAGACGAGGACGCCTTCGCGGTGCTCACCGCACCGGCTGCCTCGGGCACCGATCTCGATCGTGCCCGTGCGCCCTGTCTCCAGGACCACAGTGGCCTCGGCACGCGCCGTCGCCTCCAGGGCCGTATCGCCGAAGCCGCCCGCGTAAAAACCGTCTGCCCGTACGAACAGCGCCCCACCCATCAGGTCGGACGGCCCGCGGCCGACCCTGGCCACTGCCACAGCATCTGCCGCAGCTGCGGTGGCGGCGAAGCTCCGGCAGACGGCCGTCACGATCTCCGGCACCGTCCCGGTCAGGGCGGTCGGGTCATTGCGTCCAGGCGGACGACGACCATGGCGATGTCGTCGCTTGCGCCGCTGGTGAGGTCCAGGCCGGCCAGGAGGGCGTCGGCGAGGTGTTCCGCGCCGAACCCGGTGCAGGTGGCGAGCGTGTCGGTCAGGCGGGTCAGGCCGGTGTAGATGTCCTCACCGCGGCGTTCGATCAGGCCGTCGGTGTAGAGGATGAGGGTGTCGCCCGGGGTGTAGGTGGTAGTGGCCTGGGGGCGGGGGACGTGTTCGGGGCGGCCACCCAACGGTGGGTCGGTGGCCTGGTCGAGCAGCTCGCACGTGCCGTTAGGGTGCAGCAGGACGGGCGGGGGGTGGCCAGCGCTGCTGTAGATGAGTAGATGGCTGTGGCAGTCGACGAGGACCTGGACGGCGGTGGCGGCCAGTGCTCCCTCGACCGAGCGGGCGTACAGCCCCAGGACCTCCAGTGCTTGGGCGGGGCCGTGGACGGTGCGGGTGGCGGCGCTCAGCGCGCTGCGGAGCCTGCCCATGACGGTGGCTGCCATCAGCCCGTGGCCGACCACGTCGCCGACCGCGACGGCGAAGCGGCCTGCGGGCAGGTCGACCGCGTCGTACCAGTCGCCGCATACGTTCAGTGATCCGGTCGCAGGCAGGTAGCGCACGGCGACGTCAGGGTGCCGGGCCAGGTCAGGAGTGTGGAGCATGGTTTCCTGCAGGGCGACGGCGATGCGCCGTTCACGGGCGTGCGCCTGCCGCAGTTCCTCGTTCAGCCGCTGCAGCTGCCGTGCCCGGGCGTACAGCTCGGCTTCCATGGCCGCTTCCCGGCCGGGGCTGACCGACGGCAGCTGCGCCGTGCGGCGGGCGCGGACGACGTCGGTCATGTCCTCGGACCGGTGGAGGATCCAGGCGACCTTGCCGTCCGGGCCGAGGACGGGCACGTTGATCGCGGTCCACCACCGCTCCTTGAACACCTCGGGGTTGCCAGCGACCGGGATGTCGTACCTCTGCAGCGCCATGTGATCGGTCTGGCCGGAGGACAGGACACGGTGTAGTGAGGCTTTCAGCATCTCCATCCCGTCGGCCTCCGGGTCGGCGGGGTTGTCCGGGAAGACATCGAAGAGATACTGCCCGACCAGCTCGCTGCGGCTGCGTCCGGTCACCTCGCACAAGGCCGGGTTGGCAGCGGCGATCACCAGGTCCGTGCCCAGCATCAGGCACGGGCTCGGAAGGACGGCGAACACCGCCGTGTAGTCGATCTCTGGTGCCGTCACACGTGTGTCCCTGCGAGTTGCTCCCTCTTCAATCTACGAACCGCCCTGCCCATGCGCCCGCCGAGCACCCTGGGCAGCGGGGGTCGCGACGTGCATCCCTCCACCCGGCATGCGCCCTGGCCGGGGCCCCTCTCACTGCGTGGTGTCCTGGCCCGGTGATCTCGGCGCCGCCGGAAGGACCGCCGGCCGCCCCGGCAGATCCACTCCTGTGGCGTACACGCCCCCTGCCCTGCGGATCCTCGCGGTTGGCGAGTGACAGCGTCGCGGGAAGAGGCTTAACGCAGGGCCAGGCGGTGCGGGCGGGCCGTGGAGGGCCGAGCGGCTGCGCAGCGCACCGAGGAGGCCCACCGAGAACGACACCGCCCGGCGTCTGGGAGTGCTGGCCGGGAGGGTGCCCAGGCCACCATCCGTGGACCCGGCCGCGCGATCTAGCGGGGCCGGCCCTAGCCTCCCGCCATGACTGAGACCCTGACGCCGACTCCCGATGATGCCTTCGAGATGCTGCTGGCGGGCAACCACCGGTTCGTCACCGGCTCGCCCGAGCACCCCAACCAGGACGCCGCACGCCGCGCCGAGACCGCCCCGGCCCAGAATCCCTTCGCGGTGCTGTTCGGCTGCTCCGATTCCCGGCTGGCCGCCGAGATCATCTTTGACCAGGGGCTCGGGGATCTGTTCGTGGTGCGTAACGCCGGGCATGTCGTCGGCGCGGAGGCGTTGGGAAGTATCGAGTACGGCGTGAGTGTGCTGGACTGCCCGCTGGTCGTGGTGCTGGGCCATGACTCGTGCGGGGCCATCGCAGCTGCCCGCGCTGCCGCCGACGGCGGCCGGGTGCCCTCCGGCTTCGTCCGTGACGTGGTCGAGCGTGTGACCCCGAGTGTGCTGGCGGCCCGCGCCGCCGGGCGCGAGCAGCCCGAGGAGATCCTGGCCGAGCACATAAGGCACACCGTCGATCTGCTGCTGGAACGCTCCCGCGTGCTGGCCGAGCGAGTGTCCGCCGGCCGACTTGCCGTGGTGGGTCTGTCCTACCGCCTGGCCGACGGCAGTGCACAACTGGTCGCCTCCCACGGCCTGAGCAGGGCTGCTGCCCCCACACGGTGAAACCCGCTGCCGGCCGCCCGGTGTTCAGTGCTGCTGGAGGCCGGGGACCGAGGAGGGCCGGGGCCCCGCGGCGGAGCCGGTTGGCGATCGCCAGTCCCAGCCCCTCCTCCGCCGGCAGGTACGCGATGATGAGGTCGCACCCTTGCTGGTCGAGCTCGCGCAGGCACCCGTACAGCCCGCGCGCGTAGGCGGCCAGCGAACCGGGCACCGCCACCACGGCCTGCACCCTCACCGGAGCGCCGGCAAAGGAGGGGGGAAGGAAGACGCCCACCTGGTGCCCCAGCTCCTGCACGAGCTCCGCCTCGGCGACGACCTTCTCAGGCTCGACGAGGACGACCCGTGCACGCGGCGCGTAGTGGGACGGATGCTGGCCCGGCACCCGGACACGGCTGCTCGGGGGGGGGGACCGCGAGGGGGAACCCCAGCACCGCTTGGAGGTCCTCGCGCGTCACCCCGCCGGGCCGCAGGATACTCGGGATCTCGGCCGTGGCGTCGACGATGGTGGACTCGACGCCGACTTCGCAGGGGCCGCCGTCCAGGACGAAGTCGACGGCGTCACAGAGCTCCGCACGGACGTGGTCCGCCGTGGTGGGGCTGACCGAACCGAAGCGGTTGGCGGACGAGGCCGTGACACCGCCGCCGAAGGCCGACAGCAGCGCGAGCGCCACGGGGTGGTCGGGCACGCGCACAGCCACCGTCTCCAAACCACCCGTCGCTTCAAGGGGCACCCGGCGACCGCGCCGCAGCACCAGCGTGAGCGGACCCGGCCAGAAACGTTCGGCCAACAGGCGCGCCGTCGCGGGCACGTCCTCGACCCCAGTCGTCCAGCTGCTCCGCGCCGCCGATGTGGACGATCAGCGGGTGCGAGGGCGGACGTCCCTTGACCTGGAAGATGCGCGCGACAGCGGCGGGATCCTCGGCATTGGCGCCCAGACCGTAGACGGTCTCGGTCGGGAGGGCCACGAGGCCGCCGCCGCGCAGCACACCGGCCGCCTTCTCGATGTCACTGGTTCTTGCCGTCACGCCGGCAATCCTCCCACTGTTCCGCCTCCCCTCATTTCTGTGGAGACCGGTCCACGCTCATGGAGCGACGACCCATCGGGCGGCATCACGGGCGACGCAAGCGGCGGCGTACTCCGTTCCGGCGACGAAGCGCATCATCGGGCCGAACATCGGCGCGGCCAGTGAACCAGTGACGTACAGGCCAGGCACGGATGTTTCGAACGTGCTGGTCAGCCGAGGGGCCTTGGAGCCGGGCACGCGGACGACACCGCGCCGTAGCGCCGGAGCGAGAAACGCGAGCGCGTCGATGTCGAGGCGGTAGCCAGTGGCGGCCAGCATATGGTCGACGGCCAACCTCTCCGAACCGCCCGGGCCGGTGAGCTCCAGCCGGGCAGTGGAGCCGGATGCCTCGGCGCGAGTGACACGGCACGAGGTACGCACCGGCACGACACCCTCGACCCGGTCGCGCAGCCACCAGCCGCCCGAGGGCCCCAGCGCCCGGTGGAACAGCAACAGCCGGGAGCCGCCGCACCCCGCCTGGTGCCCGGCAGACCGCGGCGAGTGTCCAGCCCGTCCCCAGGGGGAAGCAGGCTGCGCGAGCCGCTGCGGCCAAGGCCGGTTCGGCTGCGGAACCGAGCCCCACCGAACGCTCCGCTCCCGCACCAGCACCTGGACGTGGGCTTCGGCCTCGTGCAGCAGCGCGGCGCTCTCCAGCGCGGACTGGCCTCCCCCGATGACCGCGATCCGCTGTCCGGCGTACCGCGACAGGTCGCTGTGGTGGCTGGTGTGCGACACCAGG
This sequence comes from Streptomyces olivochromogenes, assembly GCF_001514115.1. Classification (GTDB taxonomy): domain Bacteria; phylum Actinomycetota; class Actinomycetes; order Streptomycetales; family Streptomycetaceae; genus Streptomyces; species Streptomyces olivochromogenes. The sequence continues at coordinate 3,453 of NZ_KQ948485.1, read as the reverse complement.
GCCCCGGCTCCCGCTCCTTCCGGCGCGAGGCGCAGCAACTCCTTCGGTATGTACGCCAGTCCGTTCAATCCGGTCGCCACCACGACGGCCGCCGCCGTCAGCTGCCGGCCGTCGTCGAGTCCCACGACGAACCCGGGAGCGCTCGGGCCGCGGTCGACGCTCGCGACCCTGGCGGGTTCCACGTCACCGACGTACCGCTTCTGGAACCGCTGCCCGTAGCGCACGAACACGTCGCACGGGATCGGTGTCAGCTCCGTCAGCTCCGACTCACCGTGCAGGCGCCGGAAGTCGGATAGTCCCCCCGATTCGGGCGCCGACAGATCGGTGGCATCCGGGGTCGACTTCAGGAACATCCCCGTGGCCATGGCATGCCGCCAACTGCCCATCACCTCCCCGCTGCTCCCCGCACCCGCGGGGATGTTCCCACCTGCCGGTGCAGTGGCATGTGCCAATTTCCTGCTCCCCGCACCCGCGGGGATGTCCCCTTGACGGCGTTGCTTGGGAGGCTGTCACGTCGACGGGGTGCGGAGTACAGCATCGCGCCACCGTCCCGCCCTGCCGACGATTGGGGCAGCCCAGTGTCCTCGAGATGGCGCGCGCCCGGGGGCATCGCCACAGGGTTACTGGCGTCCCGTCCGGCCCCGACATTGAGGCCGCCCTGGACGACTCCGGCAACGGCTGGCCACGCAAGTGGCCGCACGAGGACCAGACTGAGGTCACGCCTGTCCCAAGAGCCTTGCCGACGCGTCCCAAAGGAACCTGGACGGCCCGCGCCAGCACGGATGAGCATGCCCTTCGAGCCTGGCCCTGCGTCCGCCCAATGCGCGGTGGCCGAAACATTCCCGGAGCTGCGGGTGCCACCTGCCCGCCTGTCCGCCTCGCCGATCACCGGGGCACCCAGGGCGGCTAGCTTCCGGAGACTGCGGCCAGGCCACTGCCCTCGCTTGCAGACGCTCTCGCGCATCTCCGAACCGACACAGTCCTGCTGACCGGCCGTACCAGAAAGGGCGCCTTTCAAACACCCGCGTAGCTGTCTGCCGGCACGCGCATCGCGTCCACTCTCCAGCACCTCGCCGCTCACCCTTCTCACGCCGCGTCAGCGGCCGGCGCGGAGGCCTGCCGACGCGCAACCATGCTGAGCCGGCCTCGATCCCCGAGGCCGTCGCGTCGACCCAGCCCGCCCACCACCCTTCTTTCTTCTCCACCGGGCATGGGAGCAGCGGCAGCAGAGGGGATGTCAGGCCCCCGACCATGCGGAAATTGGGGGCTGACCTGGGCCTACGCACAGGCGCTGACAGGAGGTAGGGAACCCTTGATGCAACAGTCAGGTGCAACAGTGGCCGCAGTAGATGGTTCCAACAGTTGGTGCCTCACCACCTTCCGCTCACAGGAGATGACCAACTCATCGCCGTGTCCCAGCCCGCCCCGGTCGGCGGGACACGAAGGAGCGTTGACCGTGCTTCGTGGCAACGAACCCGAGCGGATCGGGCGCACCAGCGAAACCTGCTTCAGCCGTCGCCGACGCTCCCGACAGCCGGCCGCCTTGGTGGCGTTGAACAGATCCGCGAGACCAAACCAGGATTGCGCAGCGACACACCCGCAGGATGGCCGCGGCGCTGCGAAAAGGATCCCCGCGGGTCCCGGAAGAGGCGTTGGCGATCTACGTGAATCCACGGCATCGTTCCGCCCGGCAGGACTCGGGGCGCACGCACCGACGAGTCGGCCGGTGGCGGCGGGTGTTGAGCCCGGCGCAAGGCTCATCGAGGCTACTCGCGCACTGACATGGCCCGGACGGGTGCGGCCGAGAGCTCGACGACCGATCAAGATCCCAGCATCTCGACCGCAGACTGCCGTGGTCGGCCCTGTGGTCGGGGCCGACCAGACGCCCCCGTCACCACATGGTTGCCCCACACGGCGGTAGCAAGCCACCCAAGTGCGCATCCTGCGCGCTCTTCCCTCCCTCCTTGCGGCCCCCTGGCGCAGGCAGACCAATGAGGCCCCCACACCAGCTGGTTGGGGCACGCCGTGCTGCGCACCAGCAGACGAACGCTGCGCACTCGATGACGGAAGGGCCTGCGTACTGGACGCCGGAGACGACTGCGCAGTTGCGCAGCGCACGATTCGTTCGCCAGGCAGCGTCCGCAACATCCGCCTTGGGCTGCACTGCGCATCCCGCCATGACTATCGATGGCCTCGTAGTAGTGCGCGCAACTGAGCTCGCCGCCGTTCTGCGCACGGGGTGTCCGCGAGACGCACGGCACTACGAGTCACCCGGTGCCTCGGGCTTGGTCGGGCCCGTGGTCGGGTGACCACGGGCCCGACCAGGACTTTTGTGTCTGCTTCGTCATCATGGTCGGGGTCCTGTGGTCGGTGGTTTGGTCGGGGCCGGCTGGTAGTAGCGCTCGCAGCGGCCACCCCGGCACGTCCGAACAGGAGGCAGGGCGGCCTCGCCGAAGACAACGGCCCTCTGCGCACGGCCAGGGCGGCCGCCGTATCGGGCTGTGCGCAGGTTCCATCTCGGCGTGGTTGCGCACTAGCACAGACGGACGTCGTCAAGTGCGCAAGCACGTGGTGCGCAAGCACGTGGTGCGCAAGCACGTGGTGCGCAGTCGATGATCTCGGTGTGGGTGCTGTGGTGACGGCGGCTCAGCCAAAGTGCGCGTCTGATTGCAGGACCGAACGACGTCCGTGGACGGTCGCTATGACCTAGCAGTGGTCGGCGGCGGCGACACGGCGATGGAGGAAGCCACCTTCCTCTCCCGCTTCGCCAAGTCCGTGACCATCGTCCACCGCCGCGACACCCTGCGGGCCTCCAAGACCATGCAGGACCGCGCCTTCGCCGACCCGAAGATCTCCTTCGCCTGGAACAGCGAGGTCGCCTAGATCCACGCGGAGGACGGCAAACTCGCCGGGCTCACTCTGCGCGACACCATCACCGGGGAGACCTCACAACTCCCGTCCACCGGGCTCTTCGTCGCCATCGGCCACTACCCGCGCACCGACCTGGTCACCGGCCAGCTGGACCTGGACGGCGAGGGCTACCTCAAGGTCGCCTCCCCCTCCACGCGCACGAACATCGCGGGCGGGCACTCTCGCCTCGTCCACCGCACTGGTCGGCTTCGGCCTGGACTCGGTCAACGAGGTTTCCTCCGCCGCGGCGGTCGCCTGGCAGTTCTCCGCCTCCGAGCACGACGTACGCGAAGCCCGGGAGAAGACCGCGCTGCGCATCGTCGCGTTCTCCTTCTTCGCGCTCGCCGCGTATGTCGCGGTCGACTCCGTCCGCGCCCTGACGGGAACCGGAGAGGCGCAGCACTCCACGCCGGGAATCGTGCTGGCCGCCCTCTCCCTCGCGATCATGCCGTTCCTGTTCGCCGCCCAGCGCCGCGCCGGACGCGAACTCGGCTCCGCCTCCGCCGTCGCCGACTCCAAGCAGACCCTGCTCTGTACTTAGAA
>NZ_KQ948484.1:49109-77782 GCF_001514115.1 Streptomyces olivochromogenes | reverse complement strand
TTATTCGTCTAGGACCCGCTGGGCTCTGGCGCGGAAGTCCGGGTCGCGGATGAAGATCCAGGACCGGTACTGCCAGGGCTTGAGCGCGTCCTCGCGTAACCAGCGGCGCACCGTGGACGCGGAGATGCTGTCGGTGATCCCGCGTGCGGTCAGCTCGGTGGCCAGTTCCGGACACGACCAGCGCGACAGCGGTATGCCGGTCTCGGCCGGCAGTTGGCAGGCCAGGGCCTTGGCCTCGGCGACCTGCACGGGGGTGAAACGGGCCGGGCGTCCCGAGCGTTTACGGTCGGCCAGGGCCGGCAGTCCGCCGTCGGCGAACCGACCGCGCCAGGTGCGCACGGTGTCCACATGCAGCCGGGTCTCGGCAGCTATCCGGGCGTTGCCCCGGCCGCGCGCCGCGAGCAGGACAACTGTGGCGCGCTGCCGGGCCCGGTGCTGAGTCTTGTGGCCGTAGGCCATCTTCTCCAGCCGGTGGCGCTCGGCGGCGGTCAGGGTAAGGCACACGGTGCGGCCCAGGGGCATGGGAGGCAACGGCCAATCTCGGGAGAATCGTTCGGGATGATCGACACCCTCTCCGATCTCCCTGGCTGTGTCTCACGCTGATCTTGTAAGCCAGCTGGCCAGGATTCCAAGAGCGGCGACTGCCCCGGGGGTCAGGATCCCGAGAAGAGCATCTGCGCATGCGCGGGCTGCCCGGTATGCAGTCGAGGGCTCGTTGAGGCCAAGCCCGACGGCCGCATGCCGAGAGATCTTCACGGTTCCCAGTGAGCCTGAGATCCCCGAACTGTGAACCACCGCCTGCCCTATGGGACCCATGAGTACCTCCTTGTCCACAAGGAGGACGACGCCTCGACAGTCCTTGATCCAGAACTGGTCCAACCAGCCGGCCTTGCTGGGGACCCGAACTCGACGTATCTGCGTCAGCTTGCTCAGATCGACCGTGCGGTTGCCCGTGACAGTCCGAGCAGTGAGAAGCTGCCAACCAGGGCCATGACGCACCGAGCGAAACGTCGTGTACAGGAGTGGAATTCCCAGCGCCAAAGCCAACCCCGCGAACATGGCGGGCACCCACGCACCGGAGCGCATTGCCCCGAATCGCTCCAAGAGCGCAGGTACAACGATGGCGCCCCCTACGACCCCGCCGAGAACTGCAGAACCCCCGTGTAGGCGACGACGGGCTGTCTCGGCCGGAACTGCCGCCCGTGGCGCCTTCTCCACAACGATGCCCGCGCCAGCGGCGCGGGCCGCAGAGCGGTACTTCTTCTGCTTCTTCGACACCAGCGGAGCGTACCTGCAACACTCTGAGGCGTGACCCCTGCGCCGAGTCCAACCTCACCGAAACGTCAGACCTGCGATCAGCCGCCCATTGAGACGATGCCGGTTGAAACCTGACAGCTGCCCAGCACCGCTTGGACTCCAACGTCAACCCCCGAAGGATTTCCGGAGCCGACCACTTAGCCATCCCACACCAAGGAGCTGAAGACATGCGTGGACAGCTCGATGAGTCCACCGCATCCCCCGACAACAGCCTTCGGCCACCCACGCAGGTGATGGTCCCAAGGCGAGTTCCTCGGCCGATACGGAAAGACTGCCTCCGATTCGAGTTGATGCTCTTCAGCCCACTGGTGGTGATCGTGCTGGCTTCTGCAGCCGATCTGCTCACCCCCCACTTGGAGTTCGACCGATTGTTCGGGGTGGCCCCGGCGCTGGCCGCCACCATGTGGCCGGTACGCGGCACGCTGGCCATCGGGCTGCCCTGGTGGACGGCTTCGTGCTCGCCGCCGTCCGCCACGACCTGAGCCGGACGCCCGGCGTCTTCACCATCATGGCGATCGCGGCCGTCACGCTGGCCACCGCGTACGCCAGCCGGGTGCGGCAGGATCGGGAGCGCACTCTCACGGAAGTGCGCAGCGTGGCGGAGACCGCAACACGTACTGCGGCCCCCGCTGCCGCAGCACCTCGGGCACGTCGACGTCGAGGCGATCTATCAGGGCGCCGCCGCACAGGCCCGGATCGGCGGCGACTTCTACGAGGCGCGCGATGGGTGTCAGGGGCCGTCGACCGGTTCTCCCGTCGCACGAAGACTCTCGACGGCTACGAGAACGGCGTCGCGGCCGGCCATGATGTGGTCACCCATGGCGCGCTTCGCCGCTGTCACGTCGCCCTCGGCGAGCGCCGTCAGGATCGCGTTGTGTTCCGCCAGCGAGTGGTCGGGCCGGGTGGTGAGGGACACGCTCAGATTGCGGTACCGGTCGATACGCCCACCGACCATGTGTATCACCTGGTCGTTCACCGGATTGCCGGCCACCCGGCGCAGGATCGCGTGAAAGTCGCTGCCCGCATCGGTGATCTTCCCGGGAGCGCCCCGGGCCGCGGCGGTGCGCATGCGCTCCAGCGCCTCGCGCAACTCCGCGAGAACCCCGGGGGTCACCCTCCCCACGGCCTGCTCGACCGACAGTTGTTCCAGGGCCGACCGCACGGCGTAAAGGTCCTGCACCTCCTCAGCCGAGACACCGCGCACCCGCACTCTGCCGTTGCCGGCCCGTTCGAGCAGCCCCTCGACCTGGAGACGCTGGACGGACTCACGGAGCACCGGACGGCTCACGCCCAACTCCGCGGACAACGACTCCTCCGTGATGAACTCTCCCGGCGGAAGCCTCAACTCGATGATCGCCCGCCGGATACTGGCGTACGCGATCTCGCGGAGCGATCTGCGCTCGCCCTCCAGCGGGAGCCGGGCAGCCATGTTCCTCCCGAATTGCGGTTCACGACCGATGACTCAGCGTAACGTTTGGCTGCTCGTTCCCGTCAATCCGCGGGATCGGCGGCCGGCGGACCGCCCGCAATTGGCAGCACGTACGGCCGACGGGGGGGGCACTCCGTGGTCATCGCGTCATCCTCCGAGGTCATCCAGCTGGTTCGCCGGCAGTGTTGTTACGCTGGAACACATGACGTCTTGTCTACAAAAATTCAGACTCACAAGGAGTAAGTGCCGAAATGGTCATCCCTGGTGTCAAGGAGCCCGTCGCACCCGTGAAGACGGGGCGTCCGGCCACATACCCCGACGGGCCGACCGGAACGTCGGCGACATGGGTCGCCCGGATGACACTGGACGACGTGCCGGCGCCGACGCGCGAGCGGGCCCGACACCTGATCCTCGACGGAATCGGATGCGCCCTGGTCGGAGCCAAGCTGCCGGACTCCCGCAAGGGCTTCGAGGGCATCACCGCCCTGGACGACAGCGGCAGCGCCGAGATCATCGGATGGGGAAGCCTGACCACCAGCGCGCTGTCGGCCGCGATACTCAACTCCAGCTTCATCCAGGGCTTCGAGATGGACGACTTCCATCCGACGGCGCCGCTGCACAGCAACTCCGTCGTCCTGCCGGCCATGCTCGGCGCGGCCTCGCGCATCGGCAGGGTGTCCGGCGCCGACTTCCTGCTCGGTGCGATCCTCGGATACGAGACGGGACCGCGCGTTGGTATGGCGCTGGGCGGCTTGGACATGCTCTCCCGCGACTGGCACAGCGGTGCCGTATTCGGCCCACTGGCCGGCGCCGCGGCCGCCGGCAAGCTCTACGGCCTGGATGCGGCCGGCTTCGAGGACGCCTTCGGCATCGGCGCCACGCAGGCGGGCGGCCTGATGTCGGCGCAGTTCGAGTCAATGGTCAAGCGGATGCAGCACGGTTTCGCCGCGCGCAACGGGCTGATCGGCGCGGGGCTGGCCGCCACCGGGTACGTGGGCATCAAGCGGGTTTTCGAGCGGACGTACGGCGGCTGCCTCGCCGTGTTCGGCGAAGGCCACCAACCGGACGCCACGCAGATCTCCGCGAACCTGGGCAGCTTCTGGGAGACAGACCGGATCACCGTCAAGGCGTACTCGGCCATGGGGTTGCTGCACGCCGCGATCGACGCGGCGCTGGAACTGCGCACGGAAGGGGTCACGCCCGACGATGTCGTGAGCATCGACATCGACATGCCGCAGGCCGCGTACCGGCACGGCGGGTGGACGGCCGAGCGCCCGCTGACACCGATCGGCGCGCAGATGAACGTCGCCTATGCCGTCGCCGTGGCGCTGCTGGACGGGAAGGTGCTGATCGACCAGTTCACCGCGGACCGGATCGCCGGCGCCGACGTGTGGAACCTGATCGACCGCACCATGACCCGGCACGAGGCGAAGTACGACGAGCTGCCCGTCACGCAGCGGCTGACCACGCGCGTGGCCGCGACCCTCAAGGACGGTTCCGTGCGGGACAAGACGGTCGTTCACCCCCGAGGCTCCGGAAACCGCCTGCTGACGAACGACGAGATCGTCGAGAAGTACCGCGACCTGACCCGTACGGTCGTCTCGGCCGAGCGTCAGTCCGCCATCGAGTCGGCCATCCTCGGCTTGGAGGACATGGCCGACATCTCCGAACTGGTCGCCCTGCTAACCCCGACGGTGCGTGCCGCCACCGACTGAACCGAGCGTCCAGCGACTTAGCCCACCCACCCGAAGCAAGGAAAGTAGGTCTCATGTCAACTCCCACCATCGACGAACGCACCGCACTCGTCCTCATCGACCTGCAAAAAGGCATCCTGGCGCTTCCGACCGTCGTCCCTTCCGATCGGATCATGATGCAGGGGATGCGCCTGGCCGATGCGTTCCACGCCCGCAATTTGCCAGTGGTACGGGTGAAGGTCGCCTGGTCCGCCGATGGCGGCGACCTACCCAGCACACGCGTGGCCAAGCCGGGGCCCACCACCGCGCCGCCCGCAGAATTCGGCGAATTCCCTGCGGAGTTCCTGCCTGAGTCGGATGACATCGTGATCGTCAAGCGCCACTGGGGCGCCTTCACAGGAACCGAACTCGACGTGCAGTTGCGGCGCCGGCACATCACCCAGATCGTACTGGCCGGCATTTCCACCAGCATTGGAGTGGAATCCACTGCCCGTTCGGCCTGGGAGCACAGTTACAACCTGACACTTGTCGAGGACGCAACGACGGACGTAGACGCTGACTCCCACACCCACAGCTTCAACAAAATCTTCCCGAGAATCGCCGAGATCGCCACGACCGATCAGATCATCACCGCCTTGCAGGCATAGTGGTCAGTCGCGGGGGCCCTATGAGTAGCTCGGCCTCGTCCAGCGCAGAGTCCAGGCCCCAGCTGCGCAGCCACTCCCGCAGCTGCTTCCTCGTGCGGCGGACCCCCTGCAAGTCACGACGCTGGATCGCCGGCTGCAGAACTGCCGCCGCACTGTCGACGCACGGCCCTCGAAACTCATCAGCAGCAGCGCCGTGCCATCAGCTGTGGCGACGGGGCCGACAGCTCCGATCAGCTGGTCGCCAAAGGCCTCCAGCTCTCCGCCCGAGGCTGCCAGGTCGTCTTCGAAGGCGTCCCTCAGCGGCCGCCCGTCACGAGGGGACCAGGAGGAGCAGAGTGACCCCCCGGGGCCGAACCGGGCAGACGCTGACTTGGCATTTCTTGAGGCTGTTGCCGGTGTTCCCCGTTGCTCCCCGTCTGTGGGTCTGTCTGATCGGGCACTGGGGCTTTCGCGCCGCCTGGGCGACCCAGGCGGCCGTCGGCTGCGCGGCCGGTTCCTCAGGCGCGGGTCTCTCCCGCTGCTCGGGCTGACGCCCTGGCAGTGTGCTGCATGCCGGGCCCTTGGTCCTGCGCTGCTTCGTGGTCGATGAGGTGGCGCAGGATGGACTCGTGCGACGTGGCGAGGTGTGTGCGGGTCAGTTCCGCTGTGGCGGCGGCGTCGCCGCCGCGTACCGCCTCCAGGATCTGCCGGTGCTCGTGGTGCAGGTGGTCCAACTCGCCGAACACGCCGACGTGCAGGTACAGGTAGCGGTCGGTCTGCCGCCGCAGGTGTTCGACGAACTCGATCATGCGGGGCCGGTCGGCGCAGGTGTAGATGAGTGAGTGGAAGGCGACGTTGCTCTCCAGCCACTGTGCGGGCTCCTGACCCGCCTCCATAGCCTCGACGAGCATCGTCATGCGGGTCACCTGGGCACGGCCGACGTTCGGGACCGCGATCCGCGTCAGCACCGGCTCGACGGCCTCGCGCAGCTCGTACAGCTCCTGAAGCTCGGCGATCGACAGATCGCGGACCACGGCCTTGGTCGGGCTGAGGTCGATCAGGCCCTCGCTTGCCAGGACTTGCAACGCGTCGCGTACCGGCATCCGGCTCACGCCGTACTCCGCGGCGACCCGCGACTGGGACAACGGCTCTCCGGGCTTCAGCTCACCACTCAGTAGCCGCTGCCGCAGCGAACGGGTCACCCGCCCGGCTGCCGACTCGTCCGGCACTGTGTCCTCCCGGCGTCACCCAACCTCGTGCCACCCCAGTATGCGCGGCCGGTCGTGACTATACACATCCGTTTCCACGCGACCCCTTGCCAGTGGATCTGGATACGTTTAGCGTCCTGCCGTATACCGATAACGGCAACCCGTATACAGGAAGGGTGAGCTGATGACAGCCCCCGTATGTGCAGCGGACGGCGATCTGATTCCCGCCGTGCGCACCGGACTCCTCATCGGCGGCCAGGTCGTCGACGGCCGCGGTGAGCCCATCCCGGTGACCAACCCGGCCACCGGTGAGGTCTTCACCACGGTGGCCGCGGCCGACGAGCAGGATGTCGACGACGCCGTCCGCTGCGCCCAGGAGACGTTCCAGTCGGGCGTATGGCGGGATCTGCCCATCCACGACCGGGCCAGGCTGATCAACCGGTTCGCCGACGGCATTGAGGGCCGGATGAAGGACCTCTACCGCCTGGAGACAGCGAACAACGGACGCCCGATCACCGAGACCAAGGCCCAGATCACCCGGCTCGCGGAGTGGTACCGCTACAACGCGGCCCTGCTGCTGGCCGATCGCAGCTCGGTCATCCCGATGCGAGGCGACTACCACACCTACACGAGCCGCTTCCCCCTCGGTGTGGTGGCCATCCTCTCCTCGTTCAACCACCCGATGATGATCGCCTCCAAGAGCCTCGCGCCCGCCCTGGCGACCGGCAACACGGTGGTGCTCAAGCCCTCCGAACAGACCCCGCTGACCGCGCTGCTGCTCGGCGAGATCGCCCAGGACGCTGGCATCCCGGACGGCGTGCTCAACGTCGTACCGGGCCTCGGCCCCAGCGCGGGGGCGGCGCTGGTGGAGCATCCGCTGGTCAAGAAGGCCGTCTTCACCGGTGGCACCGAACCGGGCCGGGCCATCGCGGTGGCCACGGCCAGGCGGTTCGCCAAGGCGACCCTGGAGCTCGGCGGCAAGTCCCCGGTCCTGATCTTCGACGACACGCCGGTCGACGTCGCCGCGCGCGGCGCGGCCTTCGGCGGCTTCATCGGTGCGGGGCAGACCTGTATCGCCGGCAGCCGGCTACTCATCCAGCGCAGCTTCTACAACGACGTCGTCGAGGCCCTGAGCAAGGTGGCCTCCGCCATCCGCATCGGCGACCCGGCCCTGGAGACCACCCAGCTCGGCCCGGTCATCTCCCGGCGTGCGCAGGAGCGGATCCTCGGCTGCATCCGCACCGGACTCGACGAGGGCGCACGGCTCGCCGCAGGCGGGCACGCCGCTCAGGTGCCCGGACTTCCCGGCGGGTTCTTCATCGAGCCCACTGTGCTTGCCGATGTCACCAACAGCATGCGCGTCGCCCGCGAGGAGATCTTCGGCCCGGTCGTGGTCGCGATTCCGTTCGAGGACGAGGACGAGGCCGTGGCGCTGGCGAACGACTCGGACTTCGGCCTCGGCTCGGCGATCTGGACCAGGGACGTGGCCCGGGCGCACCGCGTCGCGTCGCGTCTGGAGACGGGCATGGTGTGGGTCAACGACCACCATCGACTCGATCCGTCGTCCCCGTGGGGCGGTGTCCGCGACAGCGGCGTCGGCCGCGAGGGCGGCTGGGAGTCGTTCAACGACTTCACGCACGTGCGCGCCGTCACCGTGCGCACCGCCCCCGACGACGTCGACTGGTACGGCGGCATAGCCACGGACCGGCTCAACTGATGGCCGCGCTGGAGATCTCCGCCCCCTCGGGCGGTGTACTCGACGTCCGGATCGATCGGGCGCCCGACAATCTGCTGACCGTGCAGATGTGCGCCCAGCTGACCGAACTGCTGCTGGACCCGCCCAGCGGGGCACACGTCCTGCACCTGAGCGCCGCAGGCCAGGTCTTCTGCCTCGGCCGGGAACGCGCGGCCGACACACCCGGCGAACTGCGGACCGAGACCCGGGTCTTGGTCGGCCTCCAGCGGGCGTTGCGTACCACCCGGCTGGTCACCGTCGCCGAGGTGCAGGGGGACGCGGCCGGCTTCGGCGTGGGCCTGCTGGCGGCGTGCGATGTGGCCGTGGCCGATGCAGGTGCCCGGTTCTGGTTTCCCGAAGTGGGCATCAACCTGGCCCCCGCGCTGGTGCTGGCCTGGTTGCCGCGGGTGGTCGGCGAACGCCAGGCCTTCTGGCTCACCGCCACCGGCGAGCGGATCTCCGCCGCCCGCGCGGTGGAGCTGGGCCTGCTCAACGCCGTCGCCGACGGACCGCAGGAGCTTGCCAAGCAGGTCGGCGAACGGATCGCAACTCTGCGTACCCGCGATCACCGGGTCCACTCCGAGATCCGCGACATGCTGCACGCGACCCGCTCGCTGGACGAGTTCCAGGCCCTCGAACTGAGCATCGACCGGCTCGTCGTGGCCTCGCTGCGCCGCAATGAGAAAGCCACGAGGGAAAAGTAACCGCCGCACACCGCCGCCTAGCATTTGGCAAAGGAGCCAACGATGGCCGCACCCTCAACCAGCGCCCGCCCATGGCGCGAGGAGATCTCCAAATACCAGTGGGCCGTGCTGTTCGCCACCACCCTCGGGTGGGCCCTGGATGGATTCGACTCCAGCCTCTTCACCCAGGTCGCAGCTCCCGCCACCGCCGACCTGCTGAACCGTCCCTCGACCTTCCACACCGGACTCGTCGTCACCCTCTTCCTCGCCGGCTGGGCCACCGGCGCGATCCTCTTCGGCGCAGTCGCCGACTACATCGGCCGCGTCCGCGTCCTGATCATCGGCGTCCTCACCTACTCGGTCTTCACCGCCGCAACCGTGTTCGTCACCGAGTACTGGCAGTTCGCGTTGGTGCGCTTCATCGCGGGCATCGGTTCCGGCGTGGAACTGCCCGTCGGCGCGGCGCTCGTCGCCGAGGCGTGGAACAACCGTCACCGCGCCAAGGCCAGCAGCGTCATGATGTCCGGACTCGCCATAGGCTCGCTTCTGTCGGCGCTCGTCTACTACTTCGTCGGAGGTCTCGGCTGGCGCCAGACCCTCGCCTTCGGACTTGCACCTGCCCTGCTCGCCCTCTTCATCCGACGCCACATCCACGAGCCAGCCACCACCGCCGAGGTCAAGGCCCAGCGTGCGGCACGCCGGCAGGAGCGTGCGGCAGGCGCCGCGAAAACGGCCGACGACCGGTTCGTCCTCAACCAGTTGTTCAGCCGGCCCCTCGTGGGGCGGACCGTGGCCTGCACGCTGATCTGCTGCGGGGCCCTGTTCGCCTTCTGGGGCGTGACGACCTGGACACCGCAAATCATTCGCGTGGTCGTCGCCAACCGCGGCGTCACCGGCGAAGCCGCCGTGCCCTACGTGTCCTGGGCGACGGCCGCCCTCAATGTCGGCGGCTTGCTCGGCTACGCCAGCTGGGGCTTCATCGCCGACCGCATCGGCCGCCGACGCACCTACGCAATGAGCCTGCTGATCGGCATCACCGGCATCCTCGCCCTCTACCCCTTCGCCGACAGCTACACCACATACCTGTGGCTGCTCCCGGTCGTCGGATTCGGAGTCTTCGGCGTCCTGTCCGGCAACGCCGTCTTCTTCCCTGAACTGTTCGGACCGTCCGTCCGGGCCTCCGCCATGGCCGTCACCAACAGCATCGGCCGCTTCCTCACTGCAGCGGGCCCCCTCTTCGCCGGGGCCATCGCCACCACCTGGTTCGACGGCAACCTCGCCCGCGCCACCGCCGCGGTCTCCATGCTCATCGTCATCGCCTTCATAGGACTGTGGTTCACCCCCGAAACCCACGGCCGCTTCCTCTACAGCGGCGCGCCCACCTCCTCCGACCACACCTCCCACACGACCGACCGAATGGCCGACGCCAGGCAACCCGAAGCAACATGACCACGAGACCGGCCGACCGCGGGTTCCGCAGGCGTTCTGCCAGGCGTATCAGATGGGCGATCCCGCGATCCGGCGGCGCTCCAGACCGTCGCAGCGCAAGAACCGGACATTGAAGGCGAAGCCGAACGCCGGGGGTGAGGGATTGGCCTGACCTCCTAATGAGGGCCGGGCCCCCTTCCGTGCTCAGCCCGGCGATGCCATCGTGTTGTTCATCCGCGATGAGCGCATCACCGGGCCGTCACGGCACTCTCCCGGTGGAAGAAGCCCCCATCGGCGCAGTCGGCGTTGGCCGCGGTGAACGCGTTGTGACCCAGGCCGCTGATCATTCGTCAGCGGCCCATGGGTTCACCGGGCTTCTCCGAGGATGCTCCGTCCTTTAGGGCGGAGAGGAATCGGACTCCTGGGGAGCAGGGCAGGGGTGGCCGTTTCGCCGCCAGGGCGAAACGGCGTCCACCCCGCGGCGGGGTGAGGTAGCCCCCGAGATCAATTGTTCTCAACTGTCAGTCCTCCCGGATAGGTTGACGTTCATGACGACTCAAGCGATCACGGAGGATGCCGGGCATGCCCGGTGGACTTTCCGGCTGCGTGTGTCGTCCACGGCCCGTACCGCCCTGTTGGGCGACTGGGACCGGTGCCGGTGGATCTGGAATGAGTGCGTTGCCAAGTCCAAGGCCGTGCACGTGCACAACAAGGCCACCGGCGAGAAGCGGACGTGCGGACCGGCGCAGCTCGACAAGATGCTGACCGGGGCCCGCAAGAGCGCGTCGTGGCTGCGTGAGGGCTCCTCGGTCCCTCAGCAGCAGTTGATACGGGATTTCGGGAAGTCCCGCGCCAAGGCGCAAAAGGACATCAAAGACCGGTTACCGATGCGGCGCCGGGCGGGAATGCCGAAGTACAAGAAGAAGCGTGAGGCCCGGCCGTCCCTGAACTACACCCGGCGCGGTTTCCGCCTCAAGGGCGGCCGTCTGCACCTGGCAGGCCAGGTGGTGCTGCGGGTGGTGTGGTCGCGGGACCTGCCCGCCGGCCCCTCCAGTGTCCGCGTGTACCAGGACGCCACCGGAGCGTGGTACGCCTCGTTCGTCGTTGCCGCACCCGCAAAACCGCTGCCCTTAACCGGTCGTGTGATCGGGATCGACTGGGGCGTCAAAGAGACCGCGACCACCACATCTGTGGCCCACGACCTTCCCCACACCCGGCACGGGCGCACGGCCGCGCAGAAGCTGGCCCGGTATCAGCGGATGATGGCCAGGCGGAAGCCGAAGCGCGGACAGGCAGGATCCAACGGCTACCGGGAAGCGAAGCGGCGGACGGCGAAGCTGCACAAGAAGGTGGCCCGGCAACGGCAGGACACCGCCCGTAAGTGGGCCAAGACCGTTGTTCGCGACCACGACGCTTTGGCGGTGGAGGACTTCCGGCCGAAGTTCCTCGCCAGGACCACCATGGCCCGCAAGGCGGCCGACGCCGCCATCGGCGCGACGAAGGCCGCGCTGATCGAGATGGGCCGCAAGCACGGGCGGGATGTCCGCCTGGTGCACCCCGCGCACACCACGATGGACTGTGCGCAGTGCGGAGCGAGAACCAAGCACGCACTACCTCTCTCGGAACGAACGTATGCCTGCACCGCGTGCGGAGCCGTATCCCCCCGGGATAAAAACTCCGCCCGCGTGATGCTGGTCCGGGCTGGTCTCAACCCGGCTAGTGCCGATCGCGGAAGACCAGACGGGGCGCCGCCCCGCCTGGCAGCGTGAGCTAGAAATCCCCACATCAGCCCTGGAGGGTGACGAATCCCCTCCCTTCAGGGAGGGGAGGATTCAATTCTCGCTGAGGACCCGGCGCCCGGACTCGGTGAGAAACTCGGCGAACCGGCGTGTGGGTGGTGGGAGCGGCCGGGTGGCTGGCCAGACCGCGCCCAGCAGGCGGTGTGCTGGGGGGCGCCGGAGGTGCACGTGGGTGACGCCTTCGGTGGGTACCGGGCTGCTCGGCAATACCGCGACCCCCAGCCCAGTGCCGACGAGTCCGCGGAGCGTGGCCACGTCCTCGCCCTCGAAGGCGAGTTCGGGCTCGAATCCGGCGGCCACACACAGCTCGTCGAACACCTGCCGAAGCCCGTGCCCTGAGGTCAAGGCGATGAACCGCTCCCCGGCGGCCTGGCGGAGGTCGACTGCCTCGCGACGGGCGAGCCGGTGCCGGGCGGGGACGGCCAGGAACAGTTCCTCGTCGCGCAGCACGACCGAGCGCAACGCCGCGTCGTCAGGGATGGGGGCGGTGATGACGACGTCGATCTCCCCGGCCCGCATCCGGTCCAGGAGGGCCTGCGCCGGGCCCTGGGTGAGGGTGAAACGCACGTCCGGGTGAGCGGCGAGGAAGGCGTCGAGCAGCTGGGGGACGTCGCGCACACCGAGGGTGTGCAGGAAGCCGAGACAGACCTGGCCCCGCTCGGGGTCGATGACGTCCGCCAGCTCGCGGCGCGCCGCGCGCAGGGTGGCCAGCGCCTCGCGCGCAGCTGGCAGGAAGGCCCGCCCGGCGGCGGTCGGCACGACCCCGCGGCCGCAGCGTTGCACCAGCGGCGCCCCGATCGTGTCGTTCATCCGGCGCATGGCGTGGCTCACCGTCGGTTGGGGCAGCCCGAGCCGGTTCGCGGCACGCGTCACGTGCTCTTCCTCGAGCACGGCGACGGCGATGGCCAGATTGGGGGCCATGAGAGCCAACCAATCAGCATCTGAATCAATCACAGTCAAAAGATTATTGGATGCATCGATCCGCGGCGACCAGTGTGGAGGTGTCGGAAGCAAACGAGTCTCCCTGGAAGTGAGGGTCCCGCGATGACCGAGCAGAACGGACGTCTGGTGCCTGGCTGGGACGGGCGGTATTTCGAGGACTTCGCCGTCGGCGATGTCTACCGCCATCCACTGGGCCGGACGATCACCCAGACCGATAACTCCTGGCTGACCCTGCTCACGCAGAACACCGCGCCGCTGCATTTCGACGCACACTACGCGGCGCAGACCATCTGGAAGCGACCGCTGGTCGACTCCACGCTCACCCTCGCGCTCGTCACCGGGCAGTCGGTGACGGATGTGAGCCAGCATGTGTTCGCCAACCTCGGGTGGGACGAGGTGCGCCTGACCGCGCCGGTCTTCGAGGGTGACACGCTCTACTCGCAGTCCACGGTGGTCATGGCCAGGGAGAGCAAGTCCCACCCCGACGCGGGCATCGTCCGGGTGAAGACCCTGGGCTACAACCAGGACGGCACCGTCGTCATCAGTTTCCTGCGCACGATCATGGTCTTCCGGCGCGGACACGGTCCCGCCGGCGTGCCTGCGCCGATGGAAGGCGAGGCGGACGCATGAACGTCGATGCCCGCAGCTGGCTGTTCACCCCCGGCGACCGGCCGGAGCGGTTCCCCAAGGCCGTCGCCTCCGGCGCGGAGGCGGTGATCCTTGATCTTGAGGACGCGGTGGCACCCGATGCCAAGGCCGAGGCGCGCACCAGCGTGCTGGCGTGGCTGGCGCAGGGCCACCAGGCGTGGGTCCGGGTCAACGACCACCAGTCCGCGTACTGGGCGGACGACGTCAGCGCCCTGGTTGGCAGCGCCGGGCTCCTCGGGGTTGTCCTGCCCAAGACCGAAAGCGCCGCGGATGTCGCGGAGACCGCTGCGCGGGCCGGTGCCGACGTCGTCGCACTCATCGAGAGCGCGCGCGGCGTGGAGAACGCCGACGAGATCGCACAGGCACCCGGGGCGGTGGCCCTGGCTCTCGGCTCCGCGGACCTGTGCCTGGACGCACGGCTCGGCGAGGACCCCTTGGCATGGGCGTATCCGCGCAGCCGACTGGTCTTCGCCAGCCGGGCGGCAGGGCTGCGTGCCCCGCTGGACGGACCGGACATGCAGCTGGACAACGCCCGGATCACACGTACCCAGGCCGAACAGGCCCGCGCGTGCGGGTTCGGCGGGAAGCTGTGCATCCACCCCCGCCAGGTTTCCCCCGTCGACGAGGCGTTCGGCTACACCCACGAGCAGGTGGCCTGGGCGCGTGCCGTCGTGGCCGCCGCCGAGCACAGTCATGGGGCCGCGGTCCGGGTCGGCGGCGAAATGATCGACCGCCCCCGTCTCGAGCTCGCCCGGCGCATCGTCGCCGCAGAACAGGAGGAATGATCATGACAACCACATCCGAGCGCACCGACGGGCTCATCCCCGGCGAGCCCACCGACGTTCTCCGTTGGATCCCGCAGGGCGCGAAGATCGTCGTACCGATCGGCTTCGGCGAACCGCCCACCCTTCTCGACACCATCGAAGCGCACGCCGAAGAACTCGACGGTGTCGAGATCCACCGCATGGACCCCTTCGTCACCCGGCCCTACATCCAGGGCGCCTACGGCACGCACCTGCGCCACGTCGACTACTTCCTCGGCCCCGGCTCGCGCCAGGCCTACTGGGACGGGCAGTGCGACCTGGTACCCAACCACTTCTCCGAGGTGCCGCTGCTACTGCGCCGGATCCAGCCGGACCTGGCTATCGCCCGCGCCAGCGGCCCCAACGAACACGGCTACTTCAGTCTCGGCCCCAACGCCGACTACACCGCGGCGTTCATCGGGAAGGTTCCCTTCTTCCTCGAGGTCACCGAGCAGCAGCCGTTCACCTATGGGCAAAACCAGATCCACGGCAGCCAAATCGCCGGCTGGATCAAGACCGACGCCGGCTTCCCGAAGGTTACCCACCGCGCGCCCTCACCGCAGGACGAGGCGATCGCGGGCCACATCGCGGAGCTGATCCCTGACGGCGCATGTCTCCAGGTCGGCGTCGGCTCCATCCCCGACGCCCTGCTGAGTGCCCTCACCGACCACAAGGACCTCGGCATCCACACCGAATGCCTCTCCGACGGGCTGATGAACCTCGTCGAACGCGGAATCGCCACCGGCATCCGCAAGCGCAACTTCCCGGGCAAGCACGTCACCACCTTCTGCGTGGGCACCCCGGAGTTGATGCGCTGGCTCGATCACAACACGGCCGTGCAGATGATGCCGGTGGACTGGACCAACGACCCGCGCACCGTGGCGACCGAGCCGAACTTCGTGTCGATCAACGCGACCACCGAGGTCGACCTGATGGGCCAGGCCGCCAGCGAAACCATCGCCGGCCGCTACTGGTCCTCCTCCGGCGGGCAGGCCGACTTCGCGCGCGGCGCGATGTACTCCGATGGCGGCAAGGCCTTCCTGGTCTTGCGTTCCACCACGCGGCAGGGGCGTGGCCGCATCCGCTCGACGCTGACCCCGGGCAGCGTGGTCACCACCTTGAAGAACACCATCGACCACGTCGTCACCGAGTACGGCGTCGCCGCCCTGCGCGGGGCCAGCATCGACGAACGGGCCCGCCGTCTCATCGCCATCGCCCACCCCGACCACCGTAACGAACTGCGCTTCAACGCCCGCAAGGCCGGGCTCCTCCACTGAAGAAAGGACCGTCAGTCAGATGTCCACCACCGTTGCAGAACAGCTCATCGACGTGCTCCACGCCGCCGGCGTGCGCCGGATCTACGGCCTGGTCGGCGACAGCCTCAACCCGATCGCCGACGCGGTCCGCCGACACCGGGACTTCACATGGGTGCACACCCACAACGAGGAGGCCGCCGCCTTCGCCGCCTCCGCCGAAGCACAGATAACCGGGCGGCTCGCGGTCTGCGCCGGCAGCTGCGGTCCCGGCAACACCCACCTCATCCAAGGCCTGTACGACGCCCACCGCAGCGGCGCCCCGGTGCTGGCGATCGCCTCCCACATCCCGTCCAGCCAGATCGGCACCGGCTACTTCCAGGAGACCCACCCGGAGCGGGTGTTCGCCGACTGCAGCCACTTCTCCGAAATGGTCAACGGCACCGAGCAGATGCCCCGCCTGCTGCGCATCGCCATGCAGACCGCGGTGGGCCGCCGCGGAGTCGCCGTGCTCGCTATCCCCGGCGACATCGGGGCACGCCCCGCGGCGCACGCCACCGGCACAAGCGCCCTCGCGTACAGCACGGCCGCCGAACTCCCGGCTGCCCAGGACGTCCGCGAGCTGGCAGAGCGCATCAACCAGTCCGACACCGTGACCCTCTTCGTCGGCGCGGGGATCCGCGACGCCCGAAAGGAGGTCCTCCAGCTCGCCGACGCGCTGAACGCGCCAATCGGCCACTCGCTCGGCGGCAAGGAGTGGATCCAGTACGAGAACCCATACGACGTCGGCATGAGCGGCCTGCTCGGCTACGGCGCCTGCTACGACGCCATGCACGAAGCCGACCTGCTCCTTCTGCTCGGCACCGACTTCCCCTATGACGCCTTCCTACCGGGCAGCCATACGATCCAGGTTGACCGCGACGCGACCCGTCTGGGCCGGCGTACTCCGCTGGACCTCGGCGTCACTGGTGACGTCGGCGCGACGATCCGAGCGGTCCTGCCGATGCTGAAGGCCAGGACCGACGGACGCTTCCTGAACCGGATGCTGCGCCGCCACGCCAAGGCCCTCGAACACGTCGTGGCCGCCTACACCCGCGACATCGACACAATGCGCCCCATCCACCCGGAGTTCCTCGCCGCCCAGATCGACGAGCTCGCCGCCGACGACGCGATCTTCACCGTCGACACCGGCATGTGCAACGTCTGGGCCGCCCGCTACCTCACCCCGACCCCTCGCCGGCGCGTCATCGGCTCCTTCCGGCACGGCTCGATGGCCAACGCCCTGCCCCAGGCGATCGGCGCCCAGACCGCCGCCCCCGAACGCCAGGTGGTCTCCCTGTCCGGCGACGGCGGCCTGTCCATGCTCCTGGGCGAACTGCTCACCGCCCGCGAACAGAACCTGCCGCTCACCGTGGTGGTGTTCAACAACGGCTCGCTCGGCATGATCCGCCTGGAAATGATGGTCGCCGGCTACCCGTACTTCGCCACCGACCACGGAGCGGTCGACTACGCGGCGATCGCGGCCGCTTGCGGACTCGACTCGATCGCCGTCGACGACCCGACCGAGGTACGCCCCGCCCTGGCCAAGGCCTTCGCCTCACCCCGGCCGTTCTTGGTGGACGTCCGAACCGACCCCAACGCGCTGTCCCTTCCCTCGCACATCACCGCGCAACAGGTACGCGGCTTCGCACTCGCCTCCAGCCGCACAGTCCTCGACGGCGGCGTCGGCCGTATGCTCGACCTCGCCCGCAGCAACCTCCGCAACATCCCCCGGCCATGAATACCATGACGAGATGTCGCGCGCCGCGCCATGGCCATGGCCACCTTGGGCACGTCGGGGACGGCCTAGCCGGCCTGGGCCAGCTCCTCTCGTGGAGGGGGGCAAGACTCCGCTGCTTCCTAAGGAAGAGCTGGTGGCCATGGGCTACTCGATCATCCTGTTCGCCAACGCCGCCATGCAGGGTGCAATGCGCGGAAGCCAGAAAGTCTTGCAGGCCCTGCGCGACACAGGCTCACTCGACTCGGTCATCGCCGAGCTCACCCCGTGGGAAGAGCGTCAACGCCTCGTGCGCAAGCCGCACTTCGACCAGCTCGAACTGCGCTACAGCGATGAGACCGCCTGACACGGCCAACCCCAGGTAAGTCAGGTCAGCACCTGTCGGGACCAGGACGATCACCGTGATCACCCGTACCCGTCCAGACCTGGAGAGCACCGCAATGGGTACCAGCCAAGAGGTCTTCCACACCGCCGACAAGCTCGCCAGAAACGCACTGGCCGAACCACGCCGAGCGTGTGCAGGAAGCCCAGCGACACCTGGCCCCGATCCGGATCGACGACGTCCGCGAGCTCGAGGCGCGCCGCGCGCAGAACCGCCAGCGCCTCACGCGCGGCCGGCAAGAACGCCCTACCAGCGGGAGTCGCCAAGATGCCGCGACCGACCCGATGCGCCAGCGGGGTGCCGATCGCGTCGTTGACCCGGCGCATGGCGTGACTCACGGTCGGCTGCGGAATCCCCAGCCGTTATGCCGCCCGGGTGAGGTGCTCCTCCTCCAGTACGACGACGGCGATGGAAAGGTTCGGTGCTATCTAGTCATTCATATCTGAATCGTATGCAGTTATAACTGCATTTGATGAATCGATGGCGAGCAACCAGCGTGGAGAGCGTCGGCAATCCAGCAGAACCCGATCAGGAGGCACCCGATGACCGACGAGTCCGAGCGTCTGGTGTCCGGCTGGAATGGGCGGTACTTCGAAGACTTCGTCGAGGGCGACGCCTACCGCCACCCGCTGGGCCGTACCGTCACCCAGACCGACAACAGCTGGATGACGCTGCTCACGCACAACACCGCGCCACTGCACTTCGATGCGCACTATGCGGCGCAGACGAGCTGGGGGCGGCCGCTGGCCGAAGCGTTCGCATCTCCTCGACCGACCCTGGTAGACGTCCGCACCGACCCGAACGCACTGTCGCTGCCGTCGCACATCACCGCCGCGCAGGTACGCGGATTCGCCCTCGCCTCAACCCGAACCGTGCTCGACGGCAGGGTCGGGCGCATGCTCGACCTGGCACGCAGCAACCTCCGCAACATCCCGCGCCCGTGACGGAAAGGCGACACCAATGCCGAACGCTGCGGCTCCTCAGTCCGCGGAACTCACGCATCCGATCCCTACTTCACATACCGTCCGACTCGGTGTGCTGCTCACGCTGGTGGGCGGTGGCCTGGACGCCTATACCTTCATCGGCCGCAACGGCGTGTTCGCGAACGCGCAGTCCGGCAACATCGTGCTGATGGGCGTCGCGGCCGCGCAGGGGTACTGGCGGCAAGCGCTGAACCATCTTCCGTCGATTATCGCGTTCGTTGTCGGCATCATCGTCGTGGAGTCACTCCGCCGCCCCAAGGCCGTCGCGCTCGTGCGTAGGCCAGTCCGTGCCGCACTCGGCCTCGAGATCGCGGTGCTCGCCGTAGTCGGCTTCATCCCCCGCACCGCCCCCGACATCCTGGTCACCGTCATGATCGCATTTACCGCGTCTGTGCAGGTCTCCACCTTCCGCACCCTGGTGGACACGAAGTACATCACAACGATGACCACGGGCAATCTGCGCAGCGCCGCCCGGAACGCCTACCTGGCACTCATCGACCACGACACCGCCGCAGCCCGCCGCGCCCGTCAGTTCGGCGTGATCGTTCTCGCGTTCGCTCTAGGCGCGCTCGGCGGGGCCAGGCTCACTGCGACCGAGGGCCCCCACGCGGTGTGGGTCGGCGCGGCCCTGCTGCTGGCTGGCCTGGTGCTCTTCGTCCACGACGAGCACACCGCCGCGGGCAAACGTTCTCCCTGCCGATAACCTCATCCGCCCAGGTGAGAGACCGTGTGCCATGGTGCATGGGGATGTCGACCGTATCGCCCGATCCGGCGCTCTAACCGACTGACGATTACCCCGGCATGATGATCGGCCGTGCTGCTGCAACTGGCGTACCTGGGTGTGACGAACGCGTTCGCGATGCTGTGACTGCTGCCGATGAGCGAACGGGAAAAGGATGCCGAGATCCTGGCCCTGCGCCATCAGATCACGGTGCTGGTGCGACAGCTGAGCGGGCAGCGGGTACGGTTCAACGAGTGCGACCGGGCGTTCCTGGCGGCGCTGCTGCGCTGATGCGGTTGCTGGTGCGGCCCGGCACGGTGCTGCGCTGGCACCGCGACCTGGTCGCCCGCCGTCACGCCGCCCAGTCCCGGCCGAAACGCAGCGGCCGGCCCCGCAACGTGCACTCCATCCGGGCCTTGGTACTTCGCCTGGCGAGAGAGAACCCGAATTGGGGATACCGGCGCCTTCACGGTGAACTCCTCGTCCTCGGGGTGAAGGTGGCAGCGTCCACGGTCTGGGAGATCTTGAAGGAGGCCGGGATCCTGCCGGTACCCGAGCGGGCCTCGAGCACCTGGGCGGACTTCCTGCGCTCCCAAGCCGACGCACTCCTCGCATGCGACTTCTTCGAGACGGGCCCTCCACCTTGATCGTGGACACCTCGACACTGGATCTTGAGTCCAGGGAGAGGAGTCCTGGGTGGGGGCCTACAAGTACTCGGCGGAGTTCCGGGCCGACGCGGTGGCGTTGGCGCGTTCGTCGGGCCGGCCCGTCTCGCGTATCGCCGCCGAGCTGGGTGTGAATCACGAGACGCTGCGGCAGTGGATCAAGACGGCGGAGAAGGCCGAGCGGTCCGAGGCAGTTGCGGAGTCGGTGAAGGACGCGGAGATCGCGGCCTTGCGCAAGGAGGTGCGCGAGCTGGAGATGGAACGTGACATTCTGCGCCGGGCGGCCAAGTACACGGGGCCGGAAGGCTGCTCGACGCGGGTGGTGAACCCATCGCTCACTGCTCGTCGCCCTCGGGCCGGCTCGAATCCCCGAACCGGTGGCGGATGTCGCCGACACACCACCCCCCGGTCCCGGCTCCGTGTCCAACGCCGGCGACCTTGCCTTCTTGGCAGAGGAGTGGAGCGCTGCACCGCCTCCCCCACCAGGCAGCTGGAGGAACCCCATGCGCCAAATCCGGCCGTGAACAAGGCCGTTGGACGTGCGACGACAAGGAGCAGCAAGCGCGGACCTGGTACAACCCCACCGAGATCGCCGTCATCCAGCGGCCCGACGGGGAAGACGCGCTCCCCTACGCCCTGACCACAGCGAGGCTGTGCAACCACGCCCTGGCCTGGGAGCACCGCACCCGCCACCCCCTGCCCATCCACGCCGCCATCCAGATGGACAAAAACCACCCCGAATACCGCCGCACCATCGACTGGGAAGCCAACGACACCACCGGATGACCCGCCCCGAGAGCCCTGCCGGTTCCTCCACGCCCACGCTCCCGCCCGGCGGATCTGGCACCGCGGAGACGACGACTTCCACGATGCCGACATGAAGGCGCTCGCACGCCTGTGCGGCCAATCACCCCACCAGACCGAGGAACTCCTCGACCGTCTGGTGACTCTCGCTGACTGCCTGGCACTACTTCCGGATACCGCCCGCGCTGCCTGGCACCTGTCTCCCCAGGCCAGGGGCGGTTCAGCAGTGCCCAGTCAGCCTCTGCGTCACACGTCTGACTCTGCCGACTGCTCGCCCTGGAGGGGAGAGTGAGATAGCACTCGACACGAACATCCTGTTCCAGTCGTGCGTACTATCTCTAAACTGCTGCACCCTGCTGCAGTTGTGTCCTGCAGTGATCCAGCCACAGCAGGCGGGACACCTACCTCCATCCGTTCGCGCACATGGCTCCTACTTTCACCGCCGTGCCCGCGGACTACAGAAAGGACCATGTCATGTCTGAAGCCAACTCCTCCCACGCCACAGAACTGACGTCGCAGTACATCGCCCAGGTGACAGGCGACCTTGAGCGCAACGCCAAGGAGCAGGAACGTATCGGTCAGGAGATCGAAGCCCTGCAGGAGCAGTTGCATGCCCTGCAGCACGACCACACCGTGCTCGTGAACATGCAGCAGGCACTCGGCGATGCGAGCCCCGCCGCCGAGATGGATACCGCAACTACACCGTCCGTGCCTCACCAGGTCTCCGCCGAACCCAAGCAGAGCAAGCCGAAGAAGGCGGCCGCCAGGGGCGCGAAGAAGACGGCGTCCAAGAAGCCCGCCGCCAAGGCCCCGTCCGCGAAGGCGTCCACGGAAGCCACCAAGCCGACCCTGGTCGACCTGATCCGCAGCCACCTGAAGCAGGAGAGCGAGCCGCGTTCCGCTGCCGAAATCTCCGCCGCGCTCACGCAGTCCCACCCCGACCGCAGCGTGAAGACCACTGTCGTACGCACCACCCTCGAAGGACTGGTCGCCAAGAGCCATGCTCACCGCACCAAGCAAGGCTCGTCGGTCTTCTACACCACAGCAGCCACCTCGGAGCCCGCTGCCGCCGAGCCGCAGCAGGAGGCAGTAGCCAGCTGAGCATCCAGGAGTCCCTGGCAGCGCCTCTCGTGCGGCAACGGCGCCGAGGGGGTACGCATGTTCAACTGGACTGCAGTCCAACTGCCGGTCACCGACTTCTTCGACGACCCTGAGCCCACCCGCAGCCGGTGGGTGCTGGGCCTCCGCAGCTCGAATGGCCGGACAAGATCGCCTATTGCCTGGTCTACACGCCGATCGGCCAAGCGGGGGCGGTTCACTGCCACCGCCACCCTTCCGAGTCCCCAACTCCCGGTGAATCCTGCTCAGTTGGAGACTCGATTGCCCAGCACATTCACAGCCGCACATCAAGGGTTTCCTCAGATTCGCCCTTAGCTTCCTTACCCATGACTGGAAACCACGAGCAACACCAGCAGCAGGACGCGGGCCAAGAGCCCGCCAAACACCGCCGGGACAAGAGCGTCCAGCGGCGCCGGGTCCTCATCGGCGGCGGCACCGCCGCCGTCGTCGGCGGCCTCGCGGTGGCCGGGCTCGCCTCGGCCGACCCACTCTCCACCCAGCAGTCCACCCCGAAGGCCGCCACGTCGGGCACGGCCTCCGCCTCGGCGACCGCGACCACCACCGTCTGCTCCCTCACCGCCGAGGTCACCGAGGGTCCGTACTCCCTCGACGGCGCCCTCGTCCGCAAGGACATCAGGGAGGAGAAAGAGGGAGTCGAGGTCCAGTACACCTTCACGGTCGTCGACACCGCGAACGACTGCGCACCGCTCGCGGACGCCCTGGTCGAGATCTGGCACTGCGATTCACTCGGCGAGTACTCGGGCTACGTCGGCGGCAACGGCCACGACGAGGAGGACGACGGCACCTTCCTGCGCGGCGGGCAGATGACCGACGAGAACGGTCAGTGCTCGATCACCTCGATCTGGCCCGGCCACTACGTGTCGCGCGCCGTCCACGTCCGTATGCGGGTGCACACGGACGTGACACTCACCGACGACTCCTACACCGGCGGCGAGGTCATCCACACCGGCCAGCTCTTCTTCGACGCGGACATCAACGCGGAGATCCAGGCCGTCTCGCCGTACTCGGACAACACCACCACGGAGACCCTGCTCGAGGACGACAGCATCTACGACGACGCCGGCGCGTCCTCGGGCCTGCTGACCCTCACCGCACTCGGCACCGGTGTCTCCGACGGCTTCACGGCAACCCTCACGGTCGGCGTGGACAGCACCAGTTGACCCGCCGACGCCCCCACCGGCCGACCAGCCTTTCCCTCTCTCAGTCATCTCCACCCCGGCTGATCGGCCCCACCCGCCCGGCGGCCCGGACGAAGACCGTAACCGTCCGGTCCGCCGGCCGGAACCATCGTGAGGGGCGGTCACCGGTGTCCGGGCATGACGCGTCGTCGGTGGTCCACACAAGTTCTGTGGCTGGCCGCTAATGCTGCAGAACCGGGCGGCCGGACATGCTGGTGGCGCGCCGCGGCCGGGTGGGCTCTAGGTTCAGTTCCGCGCCGGGCCAAAGACGTACCGTACAAGTTCTGCGTCCCTTTTCGGAACGGCCAGGTCGTACGTCCCGTCGGCCGTGACCAGTTCATACCGCTCGAACTTCGGCGCCGCGGGCACCTTTTCGCCGGTGGGCTTGACCCCGAAGGGTGGCCTCAGGGTCGCGCTCCTGCTTCCCCGCCGATCGCTCCAGACCGGCTCCTCCCCCACGACGAGGCGCAAATACCCCTGCCTGATCCGCGCGATCTGCTTGCCGCGGCCGACCGAGACCATAACCGCCCCACCGATACTCTTCGTGAACCCCACAACCTGAAGCGGCTGCCCGTTCCTGAAGTCCTCAATGTCCTGCGCGGGCGTACGCCGCCGGATCCACACCCAGCGCAACAGCACGTCCAACCCGGTCTCCGTCCCTGCGGAACGCCGTGCTGCCGTCATCCCCTGGCCCATTTATTCCCCACTCCCGTAACCGCTGGCCACCGCACCAGGACGTGCGCGCCGCGCGGTCGAACTTGCTCTGATGATAGGAAGCCCGGTCCTTGGACATGGGCCAGGAAGACCGCGCCAACCAACAGATTCAGTACCGGAATCGACAACAAGCAGCCTTGTCGAACTACCGGATGAACGCGTCTTTCCATAAAAGCGGCAGCGTCCCATCCGACCACAGCCGGACCACCCGCAACCCGAATATCCGCTCGCCGACGGTCGCAAGCTATTCGATCCGGGCACGTACGAGGGCGTCGGTGGCCCTGCGTAGGGCTGCCTTCAGTTTCTCTCGCTCGTCACGCACCTGGTCGACCTTCTTGCCGGACGCCTGGTAGGCGGTTTCGAACGCGACCCACGCCTCGTAGGCCACAAGCAGTGCCTCAGAAGAGGCCCGGCCTCGCTCAAACTGTTGCCGAAGGCCCAGGGGCGGCTCGTGGCTCCCCATCCACAGTTCGAGCCGGGCATGTTCGGCCATGTATTGCGCAGCGAGTTCGACCACGTCGTTACCGACGATGTTGCTGCCGATCACCTGCACACCAAGGTTGAGTTCAGGCGATACCGTCGGGGTACACAGTTGCTCAGGCACCTCGCTGGACGGCTGCAGACCTCTCAGCCACTCCCAGTTGCCGGCCACCACAACCTCCTCCGTTCAAGTTCGCTTCTGGGAGCCAGCTTGGGAACGTCGATGCCGCGGTCGACCTCCTCGCCACGCGGGTCACCGCCCGCCGCGCCGATGACGGCGCAGCCAGCCACCATCAGTGTCCGTCTTGCTCGCCGTGGTATGTGTCCGTGTAGGCGGTGCTGTAGTCCTCCACCGGCATGGCCATGTCCGCGGCGTAGTCGGCGCGTGCCTGTCGGTCGGCGTCGGTGATGTCGGGGTGGACGGGGGGCGTGTGGGGTGCGGACCAGAGTTGGATGAGGTGGCGTTCGCCGTGGTCGCCGATGCCGGGCTCGGGGTCGTCGGCGTGGCAGTACAGACGCATCCGCACCCAGTCCGACCCATCGGATGAGAACGCGAACTCCAGGGGAGGTTCGCCGTCCGGCCACGCGTCCAGGATGTCGCCCTGCTCGAGGGTCGCAACGTAAAGGGCGGGGAGGTCGACTCGCAGGCTGATCTCCTCGACGGGCTCCCACTCGGCGCCGGTTTCGGGTGCCGGCAGGGCGTCGTGGACCTGGACGGTCAGGTGGAGGGGGCCGGTGTCGGTGGTGGTGAGGACGACGGCGCTGGCGTCGGTGGCCGGTCCGCAGCGCCAGCCGAAGGGCATCTCTTTGGGGTACTCGTAGTCGTCGGTAAAGCCGATCAGATAGCCACCTTCGCCGAGCTCGACAGTGAACGACGATGCACGGACCAGCATGGAAAAGCCTCCTTGAACAGGGGCAGGGTGCCCCCTCCTGCACGATGCGGGAAGAGGCACCCAGTCTTGCGGGGACTGTAGCCGCGGTCAGGCGATCACGTAGAACGGGTCGTGATCCATGACGTGCATCTGGCCGCGCCAGGCGGTGATGCGTCCACCCTGGGCCTTGTTCTCATTCACCTTGACCCAGGTGATCTCCCGCTGGGCGGCAGGAAGGGCGGTGCCGCCCTCGTAGGTGGAAGCGAACGGGTACTCGTCACACGAGGTGCGGCCGGCGCGCCGCATGTCCGCCGGCGCGGTCCGCGGGCACACCGCGGCCCTGTTCCGGCCTTCCTGCGTCTTGTTGATCATCCAGTGCAGGGGCTTGCCGCCGTTCGGGTCGCCGTAATGCCCGCCGCGGGAGCGGAGCTTGCGGATGCCCTCGTCGATGCGGGCCAGGCCGACCATGCTCACCCCGGTAGGCGCTTCCGGGATGGCGCATCCGGCCCGGCTGGCCCGGGTGCTGCCGTAGTAGTTGTCGCACCGGTAGACGGCGGAGGCGTAGGAGACGCTGCCGGGGCTGTAG
This sequence comes from Streptomyces olivochromogenes, assembly GCF_001514115.1. Lineage (GTDB taxonomy): Bacteria > Actinomycetota > Actinomycetes > Streptomycetales > Streptomycetaceae > Streptomyces > Streptomyces olivochromogenes. The sequence continues at coordinate 51,915 of NZ_KQ948484.1, read as the reverse complement.
CCGGCCTTGGTGAAGGTGTAGCCGTAGGTGGTCTTCGCCTTGGGGTTGATCTTCTTGGGGGCGATGGCGGTGGTCTTGTAGTCGACGCTGCCGCTGGCCGCACTGTCGAGGGTATGGCCCTGCTGGAAGTGGACGGTGGCCTTGGTGCCGCCGCCGGAGGTGGCGGAGAACTTGACGGCCACGCCCCTGCCCTGGCCCGTGGTGGCCGCCTTGGAGATGGTGAACTTCTCACTCCAGTTGGCGGAGTTGGTCTTCAGCGTCATCTGGTGCTTGACGCTGAAGTCGGCGGTGCCCTCGATGACCGGGCGCCCGTTGATGACTTTCACGACGTCGAGATGGACGGTGACCCACTCGCACTCGCTGAAGCGGTTGACCGTGATGCGGTTGACGGTGCAGGACGCATTCGCGGCCGGGCTGGCCAGAGTGCTCGCCCGGGACCCGGGCTGGCCGATGGTGACGCGCAGCTGTCCGTCACCCGACGGGCCGGCCGCAGCTGACGCTGACGGGGCGGCTGTTGCGAGCAGTCCCAGCGCCACGGCCCCTGTAGTGAGCAGCTTTCTCGGTTTCAAGTTGTACCCCCGGTGTTGGTCTCCACCGACGACGGCACAACGTCAACTCCCGCGTACCCCCGTCGCGTTGACGCCATCCAAGCACAGGCAACGCAAAGACTGCACACCGTTTTGGTCTGTTTCAGTCATAGGTGAACGGGTCTCACGCATTGGCAGCCGATATCACCCAGCCCGGCCGAGCGCTCCGGCACCGCGTCCCCGCAGAAGAGTGACCCGACCAGGACGCAGGCACGCTGCCAGGTGTCCGCCGTTACCAGCCTCGGGGCCGGCCGTCCGCTGTAACCCGACCTTTTCACCGGAAGCCGAGTTCGATCTCTTTGCTGCCGGCGGCATCCGCTGTCAGGCCGTTCGGTCTTGCTTACTGCCGCCCGACCCGTCGGCCGAGCCGACGCGGACGGCCCGTTTCCTCGCCTTTCCCCATACCCCCTTGAGACCGGCGGGTGTGCCACCTCACAGCGGCCGTCAGACAGTTGGGGGAACAACCCCAGAAAGTTGACCGTTCACTAAAGTGTGGCTGCGGAGGGGACAGTGTCCCCGGGCCTCACCTATAGCCCATGGGGACGATCGTCCGGCTGAAGCCCCATGGAGCCCTCCGCCGCAAGGCGACCGCCCTCCGCACGCCACCACCTGCCGCCCCGGCTGGCCTCCCCCGTCCAGCCGGGGCCTTCAGCTGTGAGGACTGCAGTAGACCCGCCGGTGACTTACCAGTAGTCCGACGGGACATCCTCCAACCGCCGCCCCTCACCCAAGGCCGAGGGTACTCAGAGCCGTGGTCCAGTCGGTGACGATGGCCTTCTGCGCGGCCCCGAGCGTGACCTTCCCGGAGCAGACCGCGGTGTGCAGCTTCGTCTCCACCGGGTCCTTCCGGTTGTTGACCCCGCCGCCCTTCTTGTGGCCCGGGTCCGGCGGCTCGACCCACAGGTTGCGGGGATCATTGGGGTCGCCGCCTAGCTGCAGACTGATCAGATGGTCGTACTCGGCATCGCCCATGCGGCCCTTGTAACCGTAGGAGGCGGCGTTCAGCTCTTTCTCCTTGCCGGTGACGGACGTGGACGGCCGGATGCCGGAGGTGTAGCCACCCTTGCGGCAGATCGTGGACTTCAGATTCGTCTGGGTGACCGCCGGAGAGATTGCACCCGGCGTGCACGCCGGGTCCTCCAGCGGCTCCCCCTTCTCGTACCGGAAGTGGCAACTGCCCGCCGGGGGCTGCTTCTGGACGGTGTAGGTGGTCTGCGGGCCGGCCCCGACCGCGATCGCCCCCTGCGGGCCGCCGTGTGCGTCCGTGCCCGAAGGCCCCGTGGCCGAAGTTCCGGTCGGCGACGCGGCAGATCCGTCCGTGGCGGCCGGCGAGCAGCCCGCCAGGAACACCGCGGCGAACAGCACGGATGACGCGGCACGGTAGCTGGAGTGCATGGCGATCCCTCACGAGCAGGCAATGGCTGGGCACATACTGCCCGGCCGGTGCATCGGCACACCAGGCCGGGGCCCGCGCGAAGAAGCACGGCAGAATGCGGGGTGCGCCACCGCGCAGCGCGCCGCTTGCGTCCGCACTCACCAAAACCCTCAGTACCTTCCCCCGACCGGCTCATCCACGTCACCCTCGCCCGCTGCCCCCGCACCACCCCGCGCAACCGGAGGTCCCTCGTCCGAGGCCCGTGCCGGGCTGTGCACGACGCCGTACTCGCGGGCGAAGCGGTTGGCCTCCGCGGCCGAGCCGGTCATCCGGTGCAGCCACAACCCGTACGCCACGGACTCCATCTGCTCCGGCGTCAAATACAGCCGCCACCGCTTGATCCCGTGGTCGCACGAGGCCGCCCTGACCTTCTCTGCCAGCCCGTCGGCTGGCGACACCCGGAGCTGATCATCCAGGCCGACGAACATACGCAGTGCCGCCATCTGCGACGGGATCAACTCCCCCGCCTGCCGGTCCGCTTCCTCCCCGGCGGGCGGGGGCTCGGCCCGGGGGCGGGAGCAGCCGTAGGTGAGGGTGTCGTGGCCGTACGGGGTCATCCGTGCCGCCCACCGCACGGGAAAGACCACTCGCGGGCCTCCCGTCGGCTGAGCGCCGCTGCGGTGTGATGCGCGGGTTCCCGCTGTGTCAGTGGATCAGCGGCAGGGTGCCGGCGAGGTGCCCAAGGCTTTTGAGTTCTTCGCCGCGGCCACGTTCTTCGGCTCAAGTCCCAAGCGAAACTGCAGCTTTAGGCAAGGCTCGCCCATGCCCAGGTATGGAGAAGGTG
>NZ_KQ948484.1:37897-48398 GCF_001514115.1 Streptomyces olivochromogenes | reverse complement strand
CCTCAAGGCGCAGGGCATCATCGACTACGGGTACTCCGACACCAACATGTCGGACTACGAGGAGGACCACCTCGTGCCGCTGGAGCTCGGCGGTGCGCCCCGCGACCCCGGCAACCTGTGGCCCGAGCCGCACTACGGCACGAAGACCGCCTACACCAAAGACGGCACCGAGACCAAACTGAAGAACGCCGTCTGCAACGGCACCATCACCCTGTCCGCCGCGCGCAGCGCCATCAAGAACAACTGGACCACCGCACTCCAGGTCACCGGCATCGGCTGACCCCCAGTGAGGCCGTAGGCCGCGCCGCGTGATGAGATCCAGAGGGAACCGGCTGCGCCATGCGGCGCGGGAGCCCAGCAGCTCTGTCCCAGGAGCACGGCGCGAGCGGCCAGCAAGGCCGACCAGGACCTCAGCACCTGGCAGCCGCCCGCCCACGCCTCCCGGGTGCCGTAGCCCGGGGGCTGGCCGATCCACGATCGGGATCGCTCCCGTGAAAGGCATAGCCGCAAGGTTGGCCACCCGAAGTCCCCCATGACGGCACGCGTGGAGCGGTCGGCGGCCTCTGCGTAGAGGGCCAGAGACGCCCGGATGCGCTGTGTTGAGCCGGTTACCGGCCCTCGATTGCGCCGGTCATGTGCCCGGCCGCTCCTGCAGAGCGTCCAGCTGCGCCATCAGCCGCGTCCGGCCCGACCGCTCCAGCCAGGTGCCGAAGTCCATGAGGCGAGGGTGGGTCTTGCGCAGGGGCTCGAGGTCGGAGTCGTAGTAGGTCTCGTTCGCCCAGGTGAACACCTTCGCGACCTCGGGGTCATGCTCCCAGAGGATGTCGAGCGGCACCTGTGTGTGCGGGATCGGCCGGCCGGCCGCCGTGCTCAGCGCGGCGGCGATCTGCGGGGCGGTCAGCCGGTCGCCGGTGATCTCCATAGCCTGGCCCAGGTAGGTGTCCGCCTTCGCGAAGACCAGCGCGGCGAGCGCGCCGATGTCATCGATGGCGATCAGCTGCATGACCAGGTCGTCATGCCAGGGCACGGTGAGGGCGCCGTTCTGAAAGAACCTCGCCGGGCTGATGAAGTCCTCCATGAACCCGGCGGGGCGCAGGATCGTCGCGGGCACGCCCAGGTCGTGGATGTGCTGCTCGATCTGCCACTTGTCGATGGGACCCCAGCCGCGCTCCATGTAGAAGCGGTTCTGGCTCTGCAGGCCGCCGACCGACGAATACACCAGGTGTTGCACGCCCGCGGCCTTGGCGGCATCCGCGACGTTCTTGCCCTGGGGGATCTCGTTGGTGTTGGCGGACTGAACGCTGTAGACGCCGTAGATGCCGCGTATCGCCACGTCGAGGGAGGCACGGTCGTCCAGGTCGCCGCGGACGACCTCGGCGCCCGCAGCGGCGAGAGCGGCGGCAGCCGGGGCGGTCTCGTCACGGACCAGGGCGCGGACCCGCCAGCCGGCGGCGAGCAGGTGGCGGGCGGTGGCGCCGCCCTGGTTCCCGGTGGAGCCGGTGACGAGGACGGTCTTCTCGTGGGTGTTCATCGTGGTCTCCCTGGCGCACTCGGCTAATACTTGCACTGAATGCGAGTTTGCATTGAGTGCAAGTTAGCTGTCAATGCAGTATTCTCGGGGCATGGTCATACGAGAGCACGGCACCCCGGCGCCTTCCCTGCGTGAGAGGAAGCGGGAACGCACCCGTCAGGCGCTGGTCGACGCAGCGGCGGAGATGTTCGAGCGCAAGGGGTACGACGAGACGACCGTCGCGGAGATCGCGGCGGCGGCAGAGATCGGCACCCGGACCTTCTTCGGCTACTTCGCGAGCAAGGAAGACATCCTCTTCCCCGACAGCGACGCGCGGGCGCGGACCACGATCGAGGCGATCGTCAACCGCGATCCGGCCGAGGGGCCCGTGGACGTGCTGGTGCGGGCGCTGGAGACCGTCGCCGAAACCGATGCCGACATGGTCAGCCCGATGGCGGCCGTGCGGATGAGGCTTTTTCGCACGGTGCCAGCAGTGCGGGGCAAGGCACTGCAGATCCAGATGTCGGCACAGCAGGAGATCGCGCGGGCCCTGCAGGCTGCCTTCCCCGACGAACTGGATCGGGTGGGCGCGGCGGCTCTGACCGGGGCGCTGACAGGCGCGGTGAACAGCGCGCTCGACGCGCTCATGGACGACGAGGATGCGGCAACCGTCGCCCTCGACGCCGATCGGCTGCGGGAACGGGTGCAGCAGGCGACGGAACTGGCACTCAGGACCTGGCGGAGCTGAGGAGCGGGCGCGGCCACCCTGGCGCCCGTTCAACAGCATGCTGGCGAGACGAGGAGCCTTCCCGTCATCCGATGCAGCCACAACCCGTACGCCACCGACTCCATCTGCTCCTGCGTCAGATACAGCCGCCACCGCTTGATCCCGTGATCACACGAAGCCGCCCTGATCTGCTCCGCCAGACCGTCAGCGGGCGGCACCCGGAGCTGGTCGGTGAGGCCGACGAACACGCACAGCGCCGCCATCTGCGACGGGATCAGTTCCACCAGATGCCGGTCCGGTGCTGCCTCCCGAGCTGCGAATATGATCAACTTCCGCACGCTTCCCCGGCACCGCCGCCACCATAGGCGTTCTCACCGCACCTGCGGCAGTCTCACCCAACCTGCAGGATCGCAGGTCAAACAGCCCACACAGAGTCCAGAATCCGTCGCAATCCATCTGCAGCGCCGCAGGCCAACGGCACGCAATCACCGCAACAACAGTGAGACCTCACAATCCGACGGACGCTGTCCGCCTCCACGCACCGCGCCGCCTCCCGTGCCGGCCGTGCGCGCTCCACACCCCGCCCAGCCCGGCATATCCTCCGCGTCGCCGCACCGCCGCCCCCCTTCTGCCCGCAGAGCCACCAGGCCCCCTGCGAGCACCCCGCAGCGGGCACACGACTGTCGATGAGCTTCAAAGGCCGCCTCCGAAACTCCCGCGGACACCCCTCGCGCCGCTGCCCGTGACGACCCGTCCGGCTCGGATGCCCAACGCCCTAAGCTCCACAGTCCTGCCCCTCGCCGCTGGATTCCAGGCGCTGCAGACGACGTTGACCGGCCCGGTCCAACGCCGGGACCACTGTCCGCCCCGGGTAGCGCAGCGCGGAAGCCGCCCGCCTCACGGGCGTGGCACCGAGTACTACACCCCCTCGAGCACCGACCTCAGGAAGGCCGGTCAGCGGCCGGACCACCTCGCGGGCCGGGAGCATCCGTCTGTCGCTCGGAGGCGCCCCGGGCGGCGCCCGATCAAGCTGGTATTCCTCTACCCGGACGCGGCGGCGGGGCTTTCGGCTTGCGGCTGATCGGTCGATGAAGCCGACAGGGCGTTCATTCCCACCCATGGCACTCGATGCCGCACGCGGTGTCCGCTAGTCCGTCAGGTACAGGGCGCTGCTCCAAGCTGACCTGTCCACGCACACACGGCTCGAACCGGGTGTCGAGCAGACGTGCGGTCAAGTGGCGCCCGGTGCGTGTGCGCTCAGCGGCCCCTGCGAGGTGCCTCGATCACGACTGACGGGACCGATCCCGGATGCATGGCACGACTATGTTCGCCTCCACCCCGTGGCACGAGCCTGTCGTCCTGCCGGGCAACAGCGTCCAGTCCAACAGGCTGCAGCCCCAGGTCAAGGGAAACTCCGGTCCAGGCGCCCGAGGGTCGGCTCACACCCCGGTCTGCCCCATTCATGGCCTTTGGTATCGCCGACTGACTGGCCTGGAAGAACGAGTTGGCTTCACCACCATTCAGGCAAAGCAGCCGACAACACACACCAGGCTTCCAGCTGGGACAGCTCTGCCCTCGCATCGCTACTGGACCCGAGCCGTTTGTGACGGATGACCCCGGACAGGGCCCAGACCAGTGCGTCGTCGCCGGCGAGCGTGGCTAGGTCGCGCAGGCTTCGCAGCCGTGCGATTGCCGCAGCGGGCTCTGCTTCTAGGACGTGTGCGCCCTGTATGGCAGTCCACCGGCGCAGGACATCGGTGGAGAGCCAGAGATCATCGTCGTACGTCCAGGTGAGCCGCAGACGCAGGAACGCCATCATGCGCGCGTCCTCGTCGTCCGTGGACGCCGAGAACTCTCTGAAGAGCGCCAAAGGGCCGGCCAGAGTGTGAGTCTGGCCGTTCTGGTGCACTCGGAAGTCTAGTTTGTCCACGTCATCCGGCAGGTAGGGCGTGAGCATCGCTATCAAGGTGGGCAGCGAGGTGTCGCCGTCCGTGCGGGCTTCGATGCGCCAGCGTTTCACCTCGGCGGTGATGGTGACGTCGTGGCAGTTCATCGCCTGCAGCAAGATGGTGGTCATCTGCGGGGCCGGCATGCCCAGAGTGCGCCATAGACCGCCAATTCCGAAGCCGGTAAACCCCAGTTCACCCAACGCCTGCAGGAGTGCGACCTGGCAGGCGTAGATGCTTTCGTACCCCTGGAAGACACCGTCGACCACGTCGGGCCACGCGACGATGCGAGTGCCGGACTTTCGTTCGATCACTGCGGATTCTTCTTCGTAGCGGACCAGAGCGTGGGCACGGCCGGTACGCAGATCATTGTCTAGCCCGTCGAGGAGGCCGTGCAGGGTCGGTTCCCGTTGAACCGTGCTGACGAGTTTGGTGGCGTTCTCGTTTCGCAGGTTGGTGTACGCGGCTGTTTTGACCCCGCTGGTGAGTAGCAGGACGGTTGCGATGACCTGGCCCGGCCCTTCCACCAGTGATGATGCTATTCCCAAGAGGGCCCGGCCGGTCTGCCGCGAGTGGACGGCGTTGTCGACGGCGTGCACCGCTTCCATGGAGCCGTCGAACAGCTCCCATGTCGCCTGTTGGAAGTCGCTCTCGAACAAGGGATTCGCAGCCAGTTGCCGAAGCACGTCCGGTCGGGAGCGGAAGACCGTGTAGGCACGGCGCAGGACGTCACGGAACTGCTCACCGTCGAAGAGGCTCTCAGCCAGCACACGGTTGACGGCGAACAGGAGCCCCGAGCCGTCCACGCCGCGCGACGAGGTCAACTGGTGCAATTCATCACGGCCGGCTTTGTCCAGGGCAAGCAGGTCAGGCACTTCGTAGGCTTCCAGCGCCCTGATCAGCAGACCGGCCTGGATCTGTGCGACGTCCCGCTCGCACGTGAGCGCGTTCAACGTCTTCGCGATGTCGCCGGCCCGGCGTGCGACTTCTGCGGCACGGTCCAGATGTCGCTGCGCGGCCTCACCGTGCTTCTGTGCCTGCAGAGGGGTGGCGGCCACCAGCACGGCAAGGTAGGCCCGGGTCATGGACGCCAGCTCACCGACAAGTTCACGCTCGGCGTTCACCAGCGCTCTGAGCGGGCGCCTGTCATCTGCGCCCTGCACCAGAGAGCGCAGCTCAGCGAACTCGTGCACAGCAGATTCGAGATCCTGCGCCTCCTGCGTCGCGGCGCGCGTTGTCGCTGCGGCGGCCTTGAGGAAGGCACTCGTCCACTCCTCGACGCGAGCAAAGAGATCGGCGTGCAAGGACTCGGCGGTGTCCGAGGGGGCTGCGGGAAGCGGAGTGTCCGACCGCGTCAGCAAAGCCTGAGCCCGGTGCGCGGCCTGCCGACGCGCGAGGCCGAGCGCATCAATCTCCCATGCCTGCGGCCTGTGACCGCAGTCGGGGCAGTCGACTCCCCGGATGCGTCCCACACCGCACCCCGCGCACTCGATCTGCGAGAAGGCCAGAGTGAAAGCATAAGAGTTCATGAGCTGAATCGTCTCTGTCACTGGGCGTGGGATTGGCTGTCCGCTACAGCGCAACCATCATCTTCTCGCCCTCACCTGCTGCAGCGCACATGAATAGATGTCGCTCCAGCCGCCGTGCATCGTCGTCAACTGCCTGCGTGCACTGGCAGCCGAAGGCGGTCCGTTGTCAGTGCGCATGGCGGAGCCGGACCCCGAGGTTGCTGAGGCCCTCGGCAAGGCGGTGCGCTAGAGCCGGAGTTGCTTACGGGTTGAGGCCGCCGAGGGATGGCCACCAGCGGTTCGGAAGCCTGGAAGCACTGCATTATCCACATCGGCCGGGGCCATGCAGACAACTTCCTTTAATCGGCGCAGATCACTGAGTAGCCCGGGCCCGCGCCCATAAAGTGCTCGTTGAGTCATCGAGCCGCTCTCGGCACCCCGGCCAGCGAGCACTCCTCGCTGAACTCGGCGTCACCACCCGGGAAGTCGAGGAGTTCAACAGCCGGGCCGCCAGGCGCCGCTCCCCCGCCCGCGCCCTCACCGTGGCCCAGGCCTACGCCGCACGCCACGGACACCTCGCCGTCACCGACCCCACCCTCATCGACGGCATCTCCCTCGACGCCTGGCTCAGTGCCGCACGCCGGCGCACCGCAGGCCGTCCCACCCGGCTCGGCACCCGCCTGACCGCACTCGACCCCTGGTGGAACCCACCCTGGCCGCTGTCCTGGCAGCGCATGTGGTGGGCCGCCCACCACCACCTCAACGGCCTGCCCGCCGCAACACAGTGGTGGCCCGACGTACCCGGGCTCGAAGGAGCACTGACCTGGCTGCGCCAGCAGCACGCCCGCACCCCCCAGCTACAGCCCGGCCAGCAACACCTCACCGCCCAGCTCATGCACGCCTGCGGCCACCAACCCGTATGGCAGCCCAGGATCATCGACAATGCCTGGCACACCCTCGCAAAACTGCTGTGCAAGCCGCCATCAGGTTCCTGGCCTGGCTCGACGAGCGCGAACAGCAATTGGCCACCCTGGGCCAGGCGGACTTCGACCTCTGGCTCACCAGCCACCCCACCCAGCACGTCGTGATCGGCTCCTTCATCCGCTGGGCCACAGCCCGGCGCCTGACGGGCCCAGTCGAGCTGCCCAGGCGAGGGCGCTCGTTCGCCGTCAACTTCCAGACAGCCGACGAGTACGACCAACAGCTACGCCGCTGCCTCAACGACAGCACGCTGCCCCGTGAGGTCCGCATCATCGGTGCCCTGGTCCGGCTCTACGCCCTGCCCGTCGCCAAGATCATCAACATCACCACGGACCGGTTCTATCAGGACGACACCGGCTCCTACCTGACCATCGACCGCCACCCTGTGCTGCTCCCGCCCAAACTGGGCCAGCTCATCAAGGACCAGATCGATCAGCCGCGCACCACCACCCGCATGCGCCGGGCCCTGGACGAAGCCTCCCCCTACCTGCTACCAGGCAAGTTCCCCCATCAGCCCCGCAACCCCCACGGGGTGGACAACCTGCTCAGGCAACACGGCCTGCCGGTCCTCAGCGCCAGAAACACAGCCATGATCGAGGCCGTCACCACGCTCCCGCCCATCGTCGTCGCCGATCTGTTCGGCCTCAGCCCCGCCACAGCGGAGACGTGGGCCAGATACGCCAACGACAGTTGGACCCACTACCTCGCAGCCCGGACGTGACGTTCCCTCGGACCAGCCCTCTGCAGGACTCCAACGTGCCCGCGCTGGACTAGGGGGACGGTTCGTGGCGGAAAAGCGTTGAAGAAACGGCCCCGGGTCGAGGCCGTCCGGGATCATGAAGCATGCCCCTGGATGACTGGCACCTCACCCAAGACGTCGACGACTTCCTCGCTCAAGCCGGGGACTTCCTGTCCTCGCGCGCCGCCCTGCACAACACGCCGCTGACGGACATCGAGAAGCTGCGGATACAGAGGGCGGCTGATCACGACGAGCAAGCTGCCGTGTTCGGCCGGCTGGAGTCACAGAGCGAAGTTCGCGCGATCTTCTATCTCACTCCCCGAGGACGCCTGGGCCTCACGCCTCTCTCCGTCGCGCAGACTGACGCCCTGGCTGCCCACCTGGCCGGCCTCGGCTACTCACCCGCCCACGTCATCGCGGACCACGACACCGCTGGCGCCTTCGCCGAGTCATGGCAGCAGCACACAGGCGCGGCCCCGGAAAGGTTCTGGAGGACGCATCTTTACCGTCTCGGCACGCTCACCCCACCGCAGCCGCGACCGAAAGGCCAGGAGCGCCTCACGGATGGGAAGGACCGTGAGCAAGTCGTGCGCTGGTGCCGTGAATTCTGTGTCGACGTCGGGGAACAGCACTCCATCGACTTGATCGACGCCGGCGCATGGGACGACTCGCGTTTCGGCGACAGGCACTTCACGTTCTGGGAAACCCAGGAGGGCGCCCCCGTCTCGATGGCAGCCGCGACCTCGGTCATCGGCGGCATGGTCCGGATCGACCCCGTCTACACCCCCGCCCACCTCCGCGGCCGCGGCTACGCGGGAGCTGTGACGGTCGAGGCGAGCAGGGGCGCACTCGCCGCGAGGGCAACGGACGTTGTCCTGTTCACAGACCCGGACAACCCCACGAGCAACGCCCTCTACCAACGCATTGGGTATGTCCACGTCGCCGACTTCGCCGGGCACAAGTTCTCCTACAGCGCACCAGCAGCCGGTTGACGGGCACCCCTGGACAACGGGCCTAGGAAGGCTCGCCAGTGGCCCCCGTACCGGCGATACGGCGGACTGTGGGCACCATCTATCGCAGGCCAGTACACGAATAGTGCAGGGATCGAATACTGCCTCTTCACCAGTGCAGCAGAGCGGCGAGAGCACCGTTTAGGCAGGTGAGGCCGCTGAGGACATCAGGGGCTGTCTGGCTTCTGAACTGCACCGTTTCAGGCAAACTTAACGATGTTGCATCTGACGCAATAGACCTGCCCCTCCTGCCGCCGAGGGAGGAGCCCAGGTGAGGTGGCAGGGTTGCTCAGGCACCTGACGTCATCTCACCTGGGCGACCTCGACGTCTCCAGCGGCCTCGACTCGCTACTCCGGGCCAGTGACCGACGGCAGCGCCTCGACGACGAAGAACAGGAAGCAGGGCTTGGTCGAAAGGTCGTCGAAGCCATCGGGGAACAGTGCCCGGGCGGCTGGGTCAGGCTGCGGCTCGCTGATGACGGACAGACCAAAGCCCGCGGTCGTGAAAGCGTCGATCATTGCGTGTAACGGCTTTCGCCAGAGTCGCATCGGGGTGGACTGCCCGCCGAGCATCCAGTCGAAGGTGTAGCTCGTGGTCGCGAAGTAGTCGGGCCGAGGGTCCCGGAACGTGTACGCCGTGACCGGGTGATCCACGGACACGATCAGCCGGCCGCCGGGCCTGAGTACTCGCCGAAACTCGGCCAGCGTCGGCCCCCAGTTCTCCAGGTAGTGCAGGACCAGCGACGCGACCACGTCGTCGAACGCGCCGTCCTTGAACGGCAGACGCTCGCCCAGGTCGGCCACGTGCAGGGCTACGTCATCACCGAGCCTCTGCCTGGCCAGTGCGAGCATCCCGGCGCTGACGTCGATCCCGGTGGCGACCGCGCCGCGGTCGCGCAGTGCGGCGGTCAGTGGGCCCGAGCCGCAGCCGGCGTCCAGAACTCGGTGGCCAGCCACGTCTCCGGCGAGGGCTAACATCGCGGGCCGTTCGTAGTACGCGTTCACGAGGTTGTTCTCGTTCTCCGCCGCGTACACCTCGGCGAAACTGTCGTAGTCGTTCACCCGGGCCGGTTCCGCAGCATCGGGGAAGCTCTCGGGTATGTCGGTTGCGCGTTCCATCGTCGCAGCCTAGAGCCAGGCGGGCCCGCCGCACTGAATAGTGCAAGGTCGGAACACTGCCTCTTCACCAGTACACGGCTCTGCCGAACCTGCCGAGCAGCGAGTCTGGGTGCCTCCCGCGCATGCCCGTCCTGTCCCTGGTGTCTCCTACGAGCATGTCCCGACCAGCCGTCTGTCTGGAACGCAGAGCCCGTCCCAGGAAAGCCCGCCCGCATGGACACTCCAATACCTGCCCCACCGGCCCAATCACCCGGGCGCCACACTCCTCCACGTCGTTGGCTGCACCCCCAGCGACCGGACACTCACCCGGGAGGAGGCTCTTGCCGCGCTTCAACAACCCCGCGCGGCAGCCTGCATCGAATGCGACGCGGCCCGATCCCTCACCCCCGAACAGCAAGAGACCGACCCGAACCGTCAGACCCGGCAACAACGCGCCGGCTGACTCTCGACCTCGACCACCGGGTCCAGCCTGACACCCCGTTCCTGCCGGGGAGCAGAGTCGGCGGGTTTAGCTGGCTCTAACAAAAGCTGTTGATCATGTGACTGTTGGCTTGTCTGTTCGTTGGTCTGGTTGTGGGGAAACGTCAGTCGAGGCCGTGGATCGTGTCGGATGAACTATGGTCGCTCATCGAGCCGTTGCTGCCCAAGCCTGCGCCGAAGCTGGTCGAGGGCAGACCTCGAGTGCCTGACCGGCAGGCGCTGTGCGGGATCCTCTTCGTCCTGCACACGGGAATCCAGTGGGAGTACCTGCCCCAGGAGCTGGGCTTCGGTTCGGGTATGACCTGTTGGCGGCGCCTGGCGGCCTGGAACGAGGCCGGCGTCCGGGACCAGTTGCATGTGCTGCTGCTGGAGAAACTGCGGTCGAAGGACAAGCTGGACTGGTCGAGGGCGGTGATCGACTCCTCCCACGTCAGGGCTGCCCGGCGGGGCCCAAAAGCGGACCCAGCCCGGTCGACCGAGC
>NZ_KQ948484.1:21417-37005 GCF_001514115.1 Streptomyces olivochromogenes | reverse complement strand
GCCTACGACCACGACACATACCGCCGCCTGCTCTGGGCCCGCGGGATCCGCCCCGTGATCGCGAAACGAGGCCAGCCACACGGCTCCGGCCTGGGCATCTTCCGCTACGTCGTCGAGCGCACGATCGCCTGGCTCCACGGTTTCCGACGCCTTCGCATCCGCTGGGAACGACGCGACGACATCCACGAAGCATTCCTCGGGCTCGCCGCCTGCCTGATCACCCACCGCCACGTACAACGGCTTTGTTAGGACCAGTTAGTGCCCACAAGCGCTCGAGCGTGCTGCGGGCAAGGCCGTGGCGTTCTTCGAGGTCGGCGCGTGTGACCAGGCCTGCCGTGTTCTGCCGTTCTTGGTACCAGTGGTCCCATTCGGCCGCGTCCCAGACGAGCCCACGACCTGCTGTGCCGACCGCTTCCGGGTGGTCGGTCCACCGGCGGTTGCGATACCACTCTTCCAAGAGGATGAACAGCCGCCGACTGCCACCAAATGAAGCGAGAGGGTAGTGACGCATCGCCAGCGACCTGCATCGCTCTTCCCTGTCCAGGCCGACCGGGTGGTGTTCACTCCCAGACGCAGTTCGTCTCTCGATGCTCCGCGTGGTGCCGCATCCACAGCACGACGTCACAGGCCCGTAGCGCGCTGACAGTCTCGGGCACGCCGGCCAACTCGCGCAGCGCCAGCAGCTTGCGGTGGAGGGCGTAGTCATCGGCGCGCAACGCAGCATGCAAGGTGAGCCAGAAGGACTGGGGCCGACCGAAGATGCAACGAACAACCTGGTCATAGACGGGCAGAAGGCGTGGGCGCTTGCGGGCAAGGATTTTACCGGCCGTGACCCAGCCGATTCCGGTCTGGTCGTCGAGAAGGTGCCAGGCGCTGTCCGCTGGTGATCCAGGGGCCAGATCGGCAGCGTCGGCCTCGGCCATGTCAATGTCGGAGGGGATGCTGCTCAGCAGCTTGGACAGCTGTGTCCCCAGATCGCCTTCGAGAAGGTCCAGGGATGCCTGCGCGGGAATCTTGACCGACAAGGTCTGCACCGCGATGAGGTCATCGGCGGTCACTGCGTTGGCGACTGCGGGGCGGTCTCCCCCGCCGGCCAGGTGCTCGAACCGGCTTCCCGTAAAGGGCACAGCCTCTGGCTGCAGATCGATGCCGAAGTAGCGTCGGAGATCCGAGGATGCCTGGTCAGAGGTGATGAGGCTGTTCAGTCGGCGGGTGAACGGCGGCAGGTCGGGTGTGGACACGAGGCTACTCCGAGAGGCAGTTGTTGAGCGCGAGTGCGTGCTGGGCAGTGATCCTGCGGTGACAGTTCCATCGCTCTGGGTCTTCGACAGCCTTTGTGCGTAAAGGGGAAAGTGGCCATGGCTGGCCCCTCCGCGGGACTGGCCCACTCACTGAGCGGGTGATGCCGGTTCAAGGCCGCATCCAGGCGGCGAAGGCCTCAACGAGGCCGGCGTAGAACTGCTCTCCGGGCACGGATCCCGGGTTCTTGCTCGCGTCGTAGAAGGCAACGTTGGTGAAGGTAGCCGAGGCGGAGGCGTTGAGGTTCTTGTAGAACGCGAGCTTCCCGCGGCCGAACCCGACGAACAGCCAGAACACCCCGAGCGAGGCAGTGTTCTGGAGCAGGGAGCGGACCTCGGCTTTGTCCCAGGGTTCGTCGCCGACCTGGGCAACGATGAAGGCAGGATCAGCAGCTCCGGACTCCTGGTAGTGGCCTACCGCGCGGCGCATCGCCTCGGCGACGTCGCCCCAGCTCCAGTCGACCTGGGTGTGCAACTGCCCGATGCGGCCGCGGTAGTTGTCCAGCTGGATCTCCTCCAGGAACGGCTCCTTCCCGCTGGAGAAGATCACGGGCACGGTGCCGTCGTCGTCCAGGTTGGCCGACAGCGCCAGGACACGCTCGGCGAAGGCCTGCACCGCGAACGACTCGTACATCTCCTCCATGTGCCAGTCGTGATCCAGGATCAGGTAGACCGCCGCCCGCCGGTCTGCGATGCCTCGGTCCACGAGGGCCTGGCCGGCCTGACGTGCGGGAGCCAGCAGTCCGGGGGCCTGCCGCTCCACCTTCGACAAATCCACCACAGGCCGCGCAGAACCCGAAGTCCGGCGCGCCTGGGCCGGGACAAGTGCAGAGGATGCGACAGGCTGGTCGGGCTCGACATCGACGCCGTAGTCCGTGGCCAAACCAGCCAAGCCGGAGGCGTAGCCCTGCCCCACAGCGCGGATCTTCCATCCGCCGCCGCGCCGGTACAGTTCCGCCAGCACCACGACCGTCTCCCCCGACGTGAAATCCGGTGCGGTGAACAACAGAGCGGGCGAGCCTGACTGAGTGGCCGTCAACTGCGGCGCGTGTGTGAAGACGGCGCCCGGCTGCAGCGGATCAGCGCTCGCCACGACCACTACACGGTCCACTCCCGCTGGCACGCGCGCCAGGTCGGCGGTGACCGCCGAGTCGGCGATCGACACGCCGTCCTGGGCTGGATGGTTGTAGAAAACCAGGTCGTCGTCGCTGCGAACCTTGCCATCTGCTCCCAGCAGCAACGCCGAAACATCCGCAGCCAGACCCTGAACTGCCACCGACAACACCACCGGTGCCGCCACCAGTGCCGCGTTCTCCCCCTTGCGCAGCGACATCGTCTGCGTCCCCCTCTCCCTTGATCGCTAGGGGGGAACGGTAGACCCCTGATGCCCAACTGCCATCGTTTTGGACAGAATTCGTCCCGCTGACGCGAGTGGCGGGTGGGTGTCACCCGAACGTCGAACATGATCGTTCCTCGCTCGGCGAGACTCCTGAAGATGAGCTGCGTTGCGTCACTGCTGCTGCGAGGCATGTGGCAGTGCCACACTGTGTCCCCGGGTAGAGGGGTGGGCCATGGGATTCGGTTTCCGTGTCGGTGTTCCAGGGATGAGTGTGCGCGTCTCGACGCGCGGGGTGCGGACCTCGATCGGTCCGCGTGCGGCAAGGGTCAGTGTGGGCAGCGGCGGCGTCCGGGCGTCAACAGGTCTCGGCCCCTTCTACGCGTCGAGTTCCCTCAGCGGCAGCCGACGGCGGACCAGCACGCGTCGCACCGCGCGGCCCCGGTCGGTCGCGCCTTCAGCCACCCAGCTGGAACGGGCACGCCGTCAGGCAGAAAGAGCACAGCAGGAGGCGGAGCGCGATGCCGCCATCGCTCGGTTGCGAGAGCTGAGGCGGCAGACGACCAGCGTCCACCTGCAGACCTTCCCCGTCGCGCACCCGCCCTTGATCCCAGACGCTCCGCAATTGGGCCTGCCCTGGGCGCTCGCCGAGGCCCAGACCTTCCACCTCCAGGGGGTGGGGCGGCTGGCCCGTACCGAACGGGCTGCCGCCAAACGACGCGCGCAGCAGGATGCGCCCGCATACTTGGCCGCGGAGACAGCACGTCTGCATGCGGCCCGTGACCGGATGGCCTCCGAGGCCGAACAGTGGTGGCAGGCCCTGCTCGCCAACGACGAAGACACGGTCTGCGAGGCGGTGAACACCGCCTTCTCCGACAACCCGGCCGCCGGCTGCGCCGTCGGCATGGACGGCACTGCCCTGTCGGTCGTGATGCGGCAGCAGGACCTCGACTCGATGCCCACCCAGACACACGGCCTCACCTCCAGCGGGCGCCCAACCCTGAAGAACCTGACCAAACGCGATCGGATTCTGTGGTGGCTGACCGCCATGGGCTCCAACATCATCGCCACCCTCAAGGAAGGCTTCGCCACCGCCCCGGGCATCACGGCCATCGACCTCGCCGTCATGACGCGACTGCCCGACACCCAGCGCCTCGGCTTCGTCGCCTACGGCCGCTGGAGCCGTCAGGCGATCGAGTCCACGCCCTGGCGGGACCCCGAGGACGCCCTGCGCTTCCTGGACATCGGACAGGACGTCGCCTGCTCCGTCACCACCACCGCCTCCGGCAACCTCTCCAGCACGGTCAAACCGCTGGACACCACCCGCGTGCCCGGCCTGCAGGACCTGCTGGATCACGCCCAGGACGAGCCCGACACCGGCGATCTCTCCCTCGCCGCCCTCGACATCACCCTCGGGGCCAACACCCCGCCCGACGACCGGACCACGATCAGCAACCCATACCGGATCACACCGTTCACCGAGTGGAAGCACGGATCTGTTTCCGAGCCGCCTCCCGCGCCGATCCTCCCTCCCGTCACGCCGACCGTGCTCGTTCCCGGGCAGACCCTCGTCCTGCCCGAGGAAGCCTGGCAGGGGCTACGTATCGTCTTCCGCTTCGCCGGCGCGGACGCGGACCTCACGCTCTTCCTGATCGGGGGCGACGGCCGGGTGGCCGGCGATGAGGACTTCGTCTTCTACAACCAGCCCGCCACCGCCGACGGCGCCGCACGTCTCCTGGGCAAGCAGCAGGAAGGACCGCACACCGTCGAACGCGCCACCATCCATCTATCCGCCCTGCCCGAGCGGGTGCGGCGCGTCGCCGTCGCCATCAACATGGACGTTGACACCGGCCTGACCTGCGGATCCCTCACACACGCCGCCTTGGACATGGACTGCGTGACCGGCACCGCCTGGACGTTCCAGCCTCCCGCTGACCCGAACATCCGCGCCATGGTCATCGCCGAGCTGTACCGGCACACCGCCGACGGCCACCCCGTATGGAAGCTCCGCGCCCTCGGCCAAGGCTGGGCGGACGGCCTCGACGGACTCGCCCGCGCCTACGGCGTCGACGTCGAATGACTGTCGTTCATCGTCCAGTAGAACAGCCCGGCGCGTGCTCTCTTGCGGTCCAGGTCCGCCGAGGGGCGGATCATGCAAGCGACGCTGCCCTCATGAACGAGGAAGGGATTCCGTCCGACCGCACGGCGGATCCCCCGGGCCCAGAATCACCGCTGTGCGAGCCTGGCGCAGCTCAGCTCGGGTATCTCCTTGGCCAGACTTCCCCGAAGGACTCCTGACACCTGGCCGGCGCCCGCATCCTCTGGACAACCTAGAGGTCGTCTTAGGGGCGGACTACTGGTAGACCGTGGTGATCGGTGTGGAGACACTGGCGCCACTGTTGGGGGCGGAGTAGGAGATGGTCCACAGCGCTGCTGTCTTGTTCGGGTAGCCGTACAGATAGCCGCCGTTGTCGCATCCGTAGTTCAGCCGCTGCCCGGCAAGGGTGGAGGTACCGCCCCCGGTGAAGGAGCAGCGAGCTCCGTTGGACAGGACGAGGGTGATCGGTTCGACGTCGGGTCCGCCGGGCATGTGATCGTTGTTGCCGGGAAAGCCCTGCGGGACTGACAGTTCGACCATGCGGTTGGGGGCTCCGTCCAAGCACAGCGCGCTGGTGTCCTCGGGATTTGAGTCCGGGGAGAAACACGGGTCAAGGATTCGGTTACCGGCGCTGCAGCGCCAGGCGTCCGTGCGCATGGTGGACTCGGCGGTCCCGAAGCAGGAGCCGCTGGCCCGGCCGGTGATGGTGATGCCGCCCGCTGGCGTGCCGTCCGGGGACCAGGGACTGATCGTGACCACCTGCGTCTGAGTCGCCTGTACGGACGAGACCGCGGCGGCCGGGGTATGCGACGGGGCGGAGGCAGCGGGACGGCCGATGGGGGAGTTCGATGCCGCCGGTCCGGCAGCAGGGGTGGAGCGGGCAGCGGTCACCCGCAGGGGTTGGTCGCCGCGCGCTTGCGCATGGCCAGGCGCCAGCGCGAACCAGGTGCCCGTGGCCGACGCGGCGAACACCGCGGCCGCGATGACGGTAAGCCAGGCCCGGCTGATGGGACGGCGTGTCGCAGGAATGGGCCAGGCGGGGTCTTCGACGGTCGGGGGGTGCCACTGCTCGGCGAGCAGGTTCGGGACCTCGGTGGGCCGGTCGTAGAACGCGCCGAGGACCTGGGTCGCCTGCTCGCCGAGCAGTTCGACGGTCTTCTCCGCGACGGCGGAGGAGGAGGGTCGGTGGGCCGGGTCTTTGGCGAGGCACGACTCCACCACCCCGGCCAACTCGTCGGGGACGCCCGCGAGGTCCGGCTCGCCGTTGAGCACGCGGAAGGCGACGGCCTCGGCGTTGCCGGTGCCGAAGGGGTGGCGACCGGTGGCCGCGAAGGCGAGCAGCGCGCCCCAGGCGAAGACGTCCCCGGGCGGCCCGGCGGTACCGTCCCGGTAGTACTCGGGGCTGAGCCAGCCCGGGGTCCCCGTCAGCATGCCGGTGCGAGTGACCGCGGTGCCGTCGGCGACGTGGGCGATGCCGAAGTCCAGCACCCGCGGCCCGTCCGGGGCAAGGATCACATTCGCGGGCTTCAGGTCGCGGTGGACCACCCCGACGGCGTGCACGGCCGCCAGCGCCCCAGCGGCGCCTGCGGCGAACAGGTGCAGCTGGATCCCGGCCAGCGGCCCATGTGCCGCCGCATGCTGAGCGAGCGTCAGACCCGGAACGTAGGCGGTGGCCAGCCACGGGGTCTCCGCCTCGGGATCGGCCTCCAGCAGCGGCACCAGGCACGGGCCCGAAACCCGCCCCAGCACCTGCACCTCGCGGCGGAACCGCGCCCGGAACTGCTCATCCGCCGCCTGTCCGGCATGCACGACCTTCACCGCCACCCGCTCGCCCCGCTCCCCCACCGCGGCGTACACCGTGCCCATCCCACCCGCACCCAGCACCCCAACCACCCGGTAACGCCCGACCCGGACCGGATCCGAAGCACGACGAGCAGCAACCAGCGACACGAACAACAACCCCCGCCAAGAGCGAAATGTGTGCAAGATGTGAACCCTAGCGAGGATCGCTGACGCCGTAGGCCAGTTGGCGCCAGCTGAGATCCACCGGTGCCTTGCGTGCTCTCAGCTTCACCGTGGCGTGAAGTTGCTGAGCCAGTTCCATCGCGCGCTCTTCAAGTTGACGGAGTGTTGCTTCGGTCCGCCCGACGGCCGTCTGAACCCCTTGGCGTTCCTCCTCTCGCTGGCGGGCCTGCTGCTTGGCCGCTTGTGCCTCGCGCTGGGCCTGGGCGCCTCCTGCCCCCTTCGTCTTCAAGACGCTTCCCTCGAGGGGCCTGGTACTGGTGCCGTCTGGGCGGCCTGGCTTCGGCGGTGTCTTGCGTCCACGTGCTCTGGGGGATGCAGGGCCTGTGCGGGCGGATGTGCTGGCGACGGCGGCGGCCGTAGTGAAACCGACCCCACGATGCCGAAGTCCGCGAAGCCTTCCTTGATCGCCCGGACGGGGCCTAGGAGCACGGACTAGCGAACCGTCCACGACGGTAGACACAACGGTGTGTGGCATGCTCGGTCAGTGATCAGGAAGCCCGCTGACGCCAGGGTGCCGGCCTTCCGCGGTGCACACAGCGACGCGTCATTGCTTGTGGACGTCGGCCGCGACGATGGTGCCATTGCGAACGGTGTACGTGCCGGCGAAGAACCTATGCGTTCCGTCCGTCTGCAGCGCGTCGAGCCGCACGGCCACGGTGCCCCCGGAGACGGACTCGATGGTGACCGTATCGGAGACGGTGGTGGAGATGCCCTTGACGTAGGAATCGTAGGAGCCGCCCAGGTTCTTCCCCCCGAGGTCCCATGCGCGCGCGTAGTCCTTGGCGTTGATGGCAGCGAAGTAGTCCTTGACGACCTGCTGGGCAGGTGCGGCGGTGGTAGTCGGTGGGACTGATGTCGATGCGGGGCTGGATTGTGCCGGTGCCGGGGTCTCGCTGGCCTTGCTGGGAGGGTTTTGTGTAGCCGTGCGGGTGACGGTCCTCTGCGAGGTGACCGTGCTCTGCGAGGTGACCGTGCTCTGCGAGATGGCGGGCGCGGGCTGAGGGGTGTCTCGGGAGTCGCTGGTCATCACCACGGCTGCGCCGCCGCCCACCAGTGCCGCAGCTAGTGCGGCCCCGGCGATCAGCAGCGACTTGCGCCGCCTGCGCCGACCGTCGCCCGCGCCGACCGGATGGTCGTTGTGGTCGGTGGAGGGCACCCCTACGGTCGGCGGGGTGGCCGCCCGATTCTCGTCGTATGCCGCCGGGCCGGGCTCGGCTCGGTTGCCCAAACCCTGTGACGGCACCGGCGTGTGCGGTGTCGTCTGGGTCGGTTCCCGGGCGAAGCGCTCCTTGCCGACGCTGTCCGTCGGCGGCGCCACCTGCGTGGGCGGATGCTCCGCTGCCCTGGGCGCGGGTGCGCTCACCGGTAGCCCGGCCGCCACATCGCCCAGCATCCGCTGAGCCTGCTCAGCTGTGGCCCGCTCGTTTGGGTCCTTACGAAGCAGCGCTTCTATGACAGGGGCGAGCGGGCCCGCGTGCCGGGGTTCCGGAAGCTCCTCGGCGACCACCGCCTGCAAGGTGCTCATCGTCGTGGTGCGGCGGAACGGTGACTGCCCCTCCACCGCAGCGTACAGCGTCACGCCGAGCGACCACAGATCGGACTCCGGGCCCGGCCGGTGGCCCATGGCACGCTCCGGGGCGAGGTAGTCCGGCGAACCGACGACGTCGCCGGTGCGGGTCAGGCCGCTGGAGCCCCCCATGACGGCGATGCCGAAATCGGTGAGCACCACCCGGTCGCCGCGCTCAAGCAGCACGTTGGCGGGTTTGACGTCCCGGTGGAGAACCCCTAGCTGGTGCGCCCGGTCCAGCGCCGACAGTAACTGCGCTCCGAGTTTGGCCGCGTCTCGTGGCAGAAGTGTCCCCTCCGTGGCAATGACGTCGGCAAGTGATTGGCCGTCGATCAGCTCCATCACGATCCACGGTCGACTGTCCTCTTCCAGCACATCGAATACGGTGACGACCCCCGGGTGTTTGACCCGCGCCGCGGCCCGTGCCTCCTGCTCCATGCGGGCGTGCAGCACCGCGAGCTCTTCGCGCGGCAGGCCGCTGACCGTCAGCTCCTTCACCGCCACCTCACGGCTGAGCACCTGATCCTGCGCCCGCCACACGGTGCCCATCCCGCCGCGGCCGAGCTGTTCGACGAGGAGATACCGGCCGGCCAGCAGCCGTTGTGCATCGCCACTCATGGTGCTCCCGAGCCGTGGTCGGGCAGGCGTGGGCACCGTGCATATGGTGTACGCATCGTCATGGTTCCTCACTTCCGCCGTCATGCGGCCGAGGATCCCGCCTCTTTCCATGCTGTGCCGACTGCTCGGTGTTGTCGCGCCGAACCGGACCGCGAAGGCCATGCGTCAGAACAGAGTGCTCGTGATGATCCGGCGGATCGCGACCCCGCACGGCGTCGTCCGCACCGAGTCCGCCGTCCCGGCCGGGCGCGTTCGTACGCGACGATCGGGCAGTGGATCGCGAACGCACCGCAGTACGCGCCACGCCCGCGATTGTCTCCCCCTACGACACCTCGGCCCGCTGTGCCCGCCGCGGGCAGACCACCCGGTGGAGGGGATTCGTCGCTCACCTTACCGAGACCTGCGCATCCGGCGGCGCGAACGTGATCACGGATGTGGCTACCACCCCGGCCACTTCGAACGACGCCCAGAACCTGCCCGGCATCCACACGCGCGGGAACACCAGGTCACGGTCACCGGGCCATTGCCAGGCAACCCCACCCGCCAGCACCGCAAGAACGAGGGCTTCGGCCGGGACGACTTCCACATCGACTTCGACCGACGCCAGGTCACCTGCCCCCAGGGCCAGATCAGCGCGGGCTGGCACGGCCCCTACCCGACCTCTTCACCCACTGCGGCCCCACTGATTGTGGCCCGGTTCACCAAGGGCCAGTGCCAGCCCTGTCCAGTCCGCACCCGGTGCACCACCTCCCACCAAAGCGCCCGGAACGTGGGCTTTCCTCCGCGTGAACTCCGCGACCTGCAAGTCCGTGTCCGTGCCGAGCAGCAGACTCCCGACTGGAAGGCCCGCTACGCGGTCCGCTCCGGAGTGGAGAGCACCGTCAACGAGCTCGTCCACGGCCACGGCATGCGCCGCTGCCGCTACCGGGGGCAGCAGAAAACCCACCTACAGCATGTCTTCACGGCCATCGCCGTGAACATCGAGCGCCTCAGCGGCCTGCCGCCGACTGGCGAAGACCGCCCACCGCGGCGACCGACGGCCTTCCAGAACTTCCTGGACCGACACGGAATCCCCCGGCACAAGTCCTGGCGGACCGCCAGCAGCTGACACCGACAATTACAAGATCACCGACAGAGTGTCAAGCTAGAGGAAGCCGAGCAGGGGAAAACCGGAAACACGCTGCTGCTGCTCGCCGACTCGCTCACCGGTCGCGACTCCAAAGGCCACTACGACAATTCGGGGCCCGCTCAAATCGCGATCGACTGCGCGGACTTCCAGCAGCGCTGCACGGTCGACGACGTGAAGGCGAAGCTGCCCGAGTTCCGCAAGGCCTCCCCAGTCTTCGGTGAGTCCGGGGCCTGGTCCCTGCTGGAGTGCACCGACTGGCCAGTCAAGGGCGAGGCCAAGAACCCGCAAGTCGCCGCCAAAGGGTCAGCACCGATCCTCCTTGTCGGCAACACCGGTGACCCGGCCATCCCGTACGCCGGGACCCGGCGGATGGCCGATGAGCTCGGCAAGGGCGTCGGCATCGAACTCACCTACAAGGGGCAGGGACACGGAGCGTACGGCACCAACACCTGTGTGACGAAGGCGGTAAACGCCTATCTCCTCGACGGCAAGGTGCCGAAGGACGGTGTGGTCTGCATGTAGCGGCGGAGTCGCTCGAGCCGCTGCCGTTTCCAGCTGTGGTTTCACGGAAACAAGGCCGGCACTCACCCCCTCGACTTTCGGTGTTCTGACCGATCGTCATGCCAAGCATCCGCTGGCTGCGGCCCACGCCTCGTGGACGGCACGGATTTCAGCATCCCTCGGCTGACCAGCGGCGTTGGGCAAAAATCGGGCCGCGATCACCACCCGGCGGAGCTTGGCGAGCATGTCCGACAGTGACGGCTCGACGCGCACCGGCCAGCTGATGCAGGCCCGCATGAGGACGGCACCCTCTCGCACATACACCTCGAGCCGCCCGCTGACGATGCTGGTGACGGCGCCAAAGGCCTCGCTGTCCTCGTATGCGACCTCGACGGCTTCAAATCGATCAACGACCGCTTCAGACACCACACAGGCGACATGGTGCTCGTCGAAGTAGCGCAACGACTCACCAACGGGATCCCAGACGGGGACGTTGTTGGCCGTGTTGGCGGCAACGAGTTCGCCGTGCTCGCTGACGGGCTCACCCGGGCCGACGCCCAAGACCTCGCCCGGCGGCGGCGGAACGCGATCATCCCGCCCCGTCGGCGCCAGCTTCGGCATCGGCTGGGCACACTGTGGAATGACAGCGGATGAGGTGCTCAAGTCCGCCGACGAACAGATGTACGTCGAGAAACGGTCACGTCCCCGACAGCATCGGCGCACGGGATGACCCGCTGAGGCGAGCCGGATGGTGGAGGTTCGACACGAGGAGGCTGGTGGTGCGGGATAGCAGGTGCTGATCGAGCGCAGATGTGGATCACTCGGTAGAATTCCGGTATGGGGTCGCCCGGCGCGTCGACGGCGCCCGAACTCGTTCTTGAAACCGACACGGGCTCCACGGTGATGAGCCCGAGCCGGCAGTACCGCGTCGGGCGCGATCCGTCGAGCGACATCGTCATCGACGATGCCCGTGTCTCCTGGCACCATGCGTTGCTGCACGCCGAGACCGACCACTGGACGCTCGAGGACGAGGGCAGCAAGAACGGCACCTACGCCGACGGGCGCCGTATCCGTGTGAGGGGCGTCGGGCCGGGCAGCGTCATCCGCTTCGGCAATCCCGCCGACGGACCGCGCGCCGTTCTCGCCGCCTGTAGGAAGATTGGATCTGCCGCGGCGGCGAGCCCGCCCGAGGGGCCGTCTGCTGTCTTCAGGCCTTCGTCGACGGGAACCTTCCGCCTGCCGAGGACGGTGCAGCCTCGGCCGACGCGGACAGTGCGCATCGGCCGCGAGAGCGACAACGACCTCGTCATCGACGACTTGGTCGTCTCACGCCGCCACGCCGAGCTGCGGGCGCTGGGGGACGGGACGTACGAGATCGTCGACCTGGGCAGCCACAACGGCACCTTCCTCAACGGCTGGCCAGTCGACCACGCCCTCGTCGCTGAGGGAGACATTGTCGGCATTGGCCACTCCTCGTTCTGCCTGGTCGGCGACCAGCTCCAGGAGTACGTCGACACCGGCGAGGTGTCCCTCGACGTCCACGATCTGACGGTCGCGGTCGACCAGGGCCGCAAGACACTCCTGGACCGGGTCTCCTTCCCGGTCGGCGAGAAGTGCCTGCTCGCGGTCGTGGGCCCCAGCGGAGCGGGAAAATCCACGCTCCTCAACGCACTGACCGGGCTGCGCCCCGCCGACCACGGCACGGTGCTGTACGACGGCCGCGACCTCTACCGCGACTACGCCGAGCTGCGCCAGCGCATCGGCCTCGTCCCGCAGGACGACATCCTGCACACACAACTGACCGTACGCCGGGCCCTCGGCTACGCAGCCGAACTGCGCTTCCCCCAGGACACCGCCCCGACGGAACGGGAGGCGCGGGTCGACGAGGTCATCCGCGAGCTCGGCCTGCAGGAGCGCGCCGAGCAGCCCATCCACAGCCTGTCCGGCGGCCAGCG
Organism: Streptomyces olivochromogenes; assembly: GCF_001514115.1. Lineage (GTDB taxonomy): Bacteria > Actinomycetota > Actinomycetes > Streptomycetales > Streptomycetaceae > Streptomyces > Streptomyces olivochromogenes. The sequence continues at coordinate 24,478 of NZ_KQ948484.1, read as the reverse complement.
CAAGCGCGTCAGCGTGGCACTGGAGCTGCTGACCAAACCGTCGCTGCTCTTCCTCGACGAGCCGACGTCCGGACTCGACCCCGGCATGGACCGCTCCGTGATGAACATGCTGCGCGGCCTCGCCGACGACGGGCGGACGGTCATCGTCGCCACCCACAGTGTGCTGAGCCTCAAGGTCTGTGACCGGCTCCTCGTTCTCGCACCAGGTGGCAGGATCGCCTACTACGGGCCGCCCGAGGACGCCTTGGGGTTCTTCGGCTTCCCCGACTGGCCGGAGGCGTTCGAGGCGTTCGGGTCCGACCCCGGCCGGGACTGGGCTGGGGAGTACCAGCACTCGCCTCAGCACCAGCAGTACATCGCGGCTGCCGGCGCGCGGCCGCCCGCATGGCATGCCGCCGCACCGCGTGTGCCCGTGCCGCCTCCGCGGCGCCAGACCTGGACAGCGCAACTGGGGACGCTGGTGCGGCGCTACGCGGCCGCGCTCAGTGCCGACCGGACCTTCGTTGCCATCATGATCGCGCTGCCGTTCGTGATGGGCGCGATGGCCCGCGCTCTCGCCAAGGGCCGGCTGATCCAGGACTCGGCGACGAACGCGCTGCTCATCCTTTGTGTCGGCGCCGTACTGACCGGCGCGGCCAACGGGGTACGCGAACTGGTCAAGGAACGGGTGATCTATCAGCGAGAACGGGCCGTCGGGCTGTCCAGATCGGCGTATCTGATGTCCAAGGTCGTCGTCCTCGGGACGGTCACGGTGCTGCAGGCCGTGGTGCTCACCCTGGTGGGGCTGGTCGGCGTCGACCTGAACGCGCCGGGAGGCGAGGGGGTGCTCATGCCACCGTTGCTGGAGATCACGGTTGCCGTTGCCCTGCTGGCCTTCACCGCCATGATGCTCGGCCTCCTCGTCTCCGCCCTGGTGGAGAAGGAGGAGGTGACCATGCCCCTGCTGGTGTTTTTCGCCATCGTCCAAGTCGTGTTCTGCGGAGCACTTCTGAAGCTGCACGGTGTTCCCGTGATCGAACAGCTGGCCTGGCTGATCCCCTCCCGATGGGCGCTGGGAGCGATGGGGGGAACCGTCGAACTGTCCCGGATCATCCCTGACAAGGCTGATCCCCTCTTCCAGCACACCGCAGACGTCTGGCTGCTGAACATGGGCATGCTCGTCGTCCTCTCGGCCGTCTTCGGATACGCAGTCGCCCGCCTGCTGCGCCAGCACGAACCCGCCGTCATGCGCAAGTAGGAGCACCAGCGATGACCGCCGCGGTCCCCATCCCCCTTCGACGTACTGCTGCGAGTGTGGCCAGCTGACTGGCGATACGACGGCGGCCAGATCCTCTGTTCCAACGGCTGGTCCGACCGGGGCGACGGCTGGCTGAGTGGATGCAGCAGTAGCCGACCAGCGGAGTGGAACTCCCCCAGTGGTCGTTGGCGGCCTGGCAATTGCTGTCGCCGCCCACCCTGCGCGCAGCCGGTTGCAGCCGGACGCATGAACCCGCCCAACCCACGGCGCGCTACTCCAGGAAATGCGAGACCGCTCGGTTAGCTCTGTTCCATGGCCATCATGCTCTCCACGAAGACGGGCGACCGGCACTTGGTCCGGCTTCAACCACTTTCTCGTGTGGGCGGAGGGTTTCATGGCCGGAACAGATGATGCCGCCGGCCGGGTGATCGCCGGGCGCTACTGGCTAATGCGCAGCCTCGGAGCTGGCGGCATGGGACGCGTGTGGCTCGCCCATGACCAGGAGCTGGAGTGCGAGGTGGCGCTCAAGGAGCTCGCCATGCCGGCAGAGTTGTCCGAGCGTGACAGGAGCGCACGCATCGCCAGAGCCCGAGGCGAAGCGCGGCACTCCGCTCGGCTGCGCAACAACCCCCATGTGGTGACGGTGTACGACCTCGTGGTCGACAACGGCCTGCCGTGGATCGTCATGGAATACGTTCCCGGAGCGCGAGACCTCGAGGCAGTGGTAGGTGAGAGCGGACCCCTGTCACCGGCCGAAACTGCCAGGATCGGTCTGGCCCTCGTCGATGCGCTGGCCGCGGGCCACGAGTTGGGCATCCTGCACCGGGACGTCAAACCGTCCAACGTCCTGCTGACCACTCCCGAACCACAAGGCCCGCATGGCCAAGGGCTCACAAGAGCGCTGCTCTCTGACTACGGCATCTCACTCCAACAAGACGCCGACGAGCCACGACTCACCACCGCCTCCGGAATCATCGGAACCCCTGGTTTCCTGGCCCCGGAACGCGCGCGCGGCTCAGCGCCAACGCCCGCGTCAGACCTGTTTTCGCTCGGCTCCACGCTCTACTTCTCGGTCGAAGGCCACGGCCCCTTCGACCGCAGCTCCGCGGTAGCAACCCTCGCCGCGCTGCTCACAGAAGAGCCGACCCCACCCCGCCGGGCTGGCAACTTGGCCCCCGTTCTGCTGAAACTCCTCTCCAAAGAGCCCGCGAACAGACTCAGCGCAGACGACGCGGCACTCCTCTTCCGCCAGCTCACAAGCGAACCCTGCGGGTGCCGAAAACCCCATCCATGATCTGTGACCTGCAGATCCTCACGAACGGTCAGTGATCGTCGGATGGGTCGTGTCAGGCTGGTGGATCGTGCTGTTGCGACTGCCCTACCTCACCGTGTCAAGCGTGTTCGCCTTCATACGGCTGCTGCCGATGAGCGCTGTGGACAGGGACATCGAGATATTGACGCTGCGCCACCAGTTGGCTGTCCTACAGAGGCAGATCAACAGGCCGCGCGTCACCCCGGCGGACCGCGCCTTCCTGGCCGCGCTTCTCCACCAGCTCCCCAGACCCAAACTGCGGCAGCTGCACCTGATCGTCTCCCCGGACACGGTCCTGCGGTGGCACCGTGACCTCATGCGCCGTCGTCACGCCGAAGCCTCTCGTCGCAAGCGGTCCGGCAGGCCGCCAGCCCGTCGCTCCATCCAGGCCCTTGTCCTGCGCTTGGCCCGCGAGAACAGCTCCTGGAGGTACCGGCGCATCCATGGCGAACTCGCCGTGCTCGGCATCAAGGTCGCACCGTCCACGGTCTGGGAGATCCTGCGGGCGCACG
>NZ_KQ948484.1:0-20944 GCF_001514115.1 Streptomyces olivochromogenes | reverse complement strand
TCTCGGCGAGTTCGAGTCGATCTACAACCAGCATCGGCCTCACCGCACCCTGCACAGCGCAGCTCCCCTTCGGCCGCTCCGCGAACCGATCACCGAACCGGACCGACTCGACCACCTCGACATCCGTCGACGCGACCGACTCGGCGGCCTCTTCCACAAGTACGCACACGCAGCCTGACCAGCTCGGACGTAATAATCGGCACCCGCAGCGTCCCTGGAGGGCGTCGCCCGCGAGGCCGGCGTCGCGATCGGCACGCTCTACCGCCACTTCCCCACCCGGCTCGACCTGGTCGAAACACTCTTCAACGCGAAGTACACGGAACTGCTCACCACCGCGGAAGAAGCCGCGGCCATGGACGACGCCTGGGAGGGGTTCTGCCGCTACCTGGAGAAACTCTGCCAGCTGCAGGCCTGCGACCGCGCCTTCAACGACCTGGTCTCGGCACGGCTGCCCCTTCACGTGGCCGGCCGCGAGATGTACGAACGCGCCAAGGAACTCTGCATCCAGATCATGCGCAACGCCCAGGAACAGGGCGTCCTGCGCGGCGACGTCACCGCGCAGGACATCGCCTTCGTGATCTGGTCCCAGGCCGGGATCATCCGGGCCACACGCACCATCGCCCCCCAGGCCTGGCGCCGCCACCTCCACCTGATGCTCGACGCCTTCCGCACCGACGGCGCCCACGAACTGCCCGAACCTCCCCTGACCAGCCAGCAGGTCGACCAGACCCTCGTCACTCTCGAGTGCACCGAAGAGGACTGCCGCGAGCAGTCCTGACCACACGGGAGACGAGGCCGCGGACAACAGCTGCGCATCACACCGGACCGGCGCCACACCGGACCGGCACCCCGGCCGACCGGCCGGGAAGACCCCGGACAGCACTGCGGGCGGCGCGGCCACGGGCCGTGCGACCGCCGCCTTCCGGCTGCCCGGCCCGTGCTGTCACACACCACTGCGTCGGCCTCGTCGAAGGCGCGCTCCCCCGCGGCCTCGGCCACGTCGACGGCCAGGCCGAAGTCCTCCTCCGCATCGCCCACGCCCGCGCCTACGCCGCCACGGGTGAAACTCCCGCGGCGGCCCGCGGTTCCGACCGGTTGCAGCGCAAGGCGTCGAGACCCTGCCCTCACCCGCCGTCCTCACCCTGCTCGCCGAGGCCGGAAGAACCCGACAGGTCCGAACCGACGCCAGTCGCCGACTACGTCAGGGACGCCACAGCGACTGACTTGATCCACAGGTCGTGACTATCCCTCGGCCGAGGGACCGACGAGGGCCGCGGCGATAGAAGGCGGGCGGCCACCCTCGGCCCGGCCGCCAGAGTGCCGCAGGGCAGGATCTCCATGATGGTGGGGTCCGGCGGACGCCCGTCTGGGGGTGGCCCTTCTCCTCGAGCCGGGACAGTGTGCTTGCGCCACCCTGGAACCGGCCGCTTCGGGACCGCCCCGGTATCAGGGGGTGCGGGCGGGTCAGTGACCGCCCGCGTCGACGACCTCGATGTCCTCGATGTTCTGCTCGATCGCGTCGGTCGGCAGGGCCACGCGGATCGCCCAGTGGTAGATCGCCAGGGAGAACACGGCCACGACGGCGATGTCCGTCCACATCGGCAGGTTGCCCTGGCCGTTGCCGAAGGTGCCCTGCCAGGAAATCACACCGATGCCGAGCAGGTAGACCGGCAGCCACTGGGCGGACTTCCAACTGATCCGCGGAGCGTTCGGCAGGCCCTTCTTGGTCGCGTAGAGGGCGTAGCCGCCAAGCAGGATGTAGCCCAGGACGATCGCTTCGCCCAGCTTCTCCAGGGTCTGCCAGCCGCTCCAGTAGATGATCAGGCTCGCCACGATGAACGCCAGCGGGGAGAGCACACCGCCGAACGGCAGCCGGTAGCTGCGCTCACGGTTCGGCAGGCGCCGGCGCAGCGCGCCGAAGGCCAGTGGAGCGCCCGCGTACATCAGCACGCTGGCGGAGGTGATGAAGCCGACCAGCTGCTGCCAGCTCGGAAACGGCAGGAAGCAGACCACGCCGGTGACGAAGGACATGATCAGGCCGTACACCGGGACCCCGCGTGAGTCGGTGCGCTCGAAGGCGCGCGGTGCGTAGCCGTTCTTGCTCAGACCGTAGGAGATACGGGAGGTGGAGGTGGTGTAGATCAGACCGGTGCCGCCCGGGGAGACGATGGCGTCGAAGTACAGCACCACGGTCAGCCAGCCCAGACCGACAAGGGTGGCCAGACCCGCGAAGGGGCCACTGATACCGACGAAGTCGAGCTTGTCCCAGCCCTTGGCGAAGGTGCTGCCGGGCAGCGCTCCGATGAAGACGACCTGCAGCAGGACGTAGATCAGCGTGCCGATGGCCACTGAGCCGAGCACCGCGCGAGGGATGTCGCGCTTGGGGTTGCGGCTCTCGCCCGCCAGCTGGATCGCCTGCTCGAAACCGAGGAGGGCGAAGACGATGCCGCTGGTGCTGATCGCGGCGAGCACGCCCTTGGAGCCGAACGGCGCGAAGCCGTGCGAGGTGAAGTTGCTGCTGTGGAAGTGGGTCGCAGCGAGGGTGAAGATGGCGAGCAGCGGCACGAAGATCTTCAGCCAGGTGGCAGCGCTGTTGGTCCGGGCCAGCACCGTGACACCGAGGAAGTTCACGGCGACGAAGACGCCCATGAGGATCACCGCGACGATGAAGCCGCTCGTCGTCAGGGTGCCGTTGTCATGGAGGAAGCTCTGGGCGAAGTGCCAGTGACCGGCGTAGCCGATCATGGCCTCGACCTCGATCGGCGCCACGGTGGCCGCCTGCAGCCAGGCGAACCAGCCGAAGGACATGCCTGCCAGGCCGCCGAAGGCGTAGTGCGGGTAACGGGCGGTACCGCCGGCGACGGGGAACATTCCACCCAGCTCGGCATGAACAAACGCCAGCAGCACGATCGCGACCGCGCCGATGCCCCAGGAAATCAGAGCCGCCGGGCCGGCGGCGACGACGGCGTTCTTCGCGCCATACAGCCAGCCGGATCCGATGATCGAGCCGGCGGACGCCCAGAGCAGTCCGATCAGTCCGACGTTCCGCCGGAGGGAGCTGTGGTGCTGGCCCGTGCTTGGTGGGGCGAGCTGGTCGACAGATGCCATGGGGCGGCCTCACGGTGTTAGCGGTGCGTTAAAGAGCTGCCACAGGCTAGGTTCGGAATGTCGCCATGCAACAGCCCAGAGAGCTGAATGGTTATTTTCATCACATCGCCTTCATGTTCGTCTGCGCAGCTCGGTGGCCACCGCTGGACGTGGTGGATCCCGTGCGGCGACACGCCGGCATACAGCTGACCCTGGCGCGTCAACCGGGCGACCCTGCGTGAGGGGGTGCCGCGGGACCGGAACGCCGTGGCATCACTGTCGCGGCTGCGAAGCCGGGCGCCCATCGGAACACCTACAAGGTGAAGCGGCTCTGCCGGAAGCACGCCGCGGCGTGCGGGCGCTGCGCGTGCGCCCCCTCGCACCCTGATGGCCGGTTCTTCGCGCCCAGAAATGGTGCGGGGGCCCAACAATGGGCACGCGCTCAACATCACAGGACTGGCGTACGGCAGCTGAAGGGGCGGCAGTGATCCAGGTACTTCTCGTGCACGACGGATGTCTCGTCAGATCAGTCCTCGCGCAGTGGCTGTCACGGGAGCCCGACCTGCAGGTGGACGACGTCCCCTGGCGCCGGGCGCCCTGTCATATGCGCGCGTTGCGGCCCGACGTGTGCGCGGCGGACCTGGACTGCTCGGACACGGCCGGCATTCCGCCCCTGGGCGAGTTAGGTCTGCGGGGCGGCGACCAAGCCCTGCCCCGCTTACTCGTACTTGCCACTGCGAACAGGCCTGGCCTGCTGAGACGGGCCCTGGAGGCGGGCGCGCTCGGCTACGTCGACAAGACGGGGACGCCCGAGCAGCTGCTGCGCGGAATCCGGAAGGTCGCCAAGGGGGAACGTTTCGTCAGCGAGTCGCTGGGGTTCGGATTCCTCAAGGCCGCCGAGATGCCGCTGACCCGCCGGGAGCTGAGCGTGTTAACCCTCGCCGCCGAGGGGGCCTCCTTCGCGGAGATCGCCGGGAGCCTGCACCTGTCCCACGGGACCGTGCGCAACTACATGGCAGCCATCACCCGCAAGACCGGCGCCCGCAACCGCATCGACGCCATCCGCATCTCCCAGGGCCAGGGCTGGCTGTGAGAGCTGCCCGGGTTCCCAGCCACCCACGAGGTCGCGGTAGAGGGGCGAGCGGCGCAGCACCTCCTCATGCGTCCCGAAGGCCGTGCGCGGGCCGTCCATCACCAGCACCCGGCCGGCGCGGCGGGCCGAGCTGATGCGGTGGGCCACGACCACCAGGGTGCCGCCCGGCCGGGCCGCGAACGCCCGCTCCGCCCGTTCCTCCGCCACCGGGTCCAGATGGCAGGTCGCCTCGTCCAGCAGGACGAGGGGGGCGGACGACAGGTACGCCCGCGTGAGCGCGATCAGCTGGCGCTCACCGGCCGACAGCGCCGCGGGATCCACGCTCGCCCCCGGCCCGCCCAGGGCGTTGAGCAGCGGTGTGAGCCCCACCGCCTCGGCCGCGGCGAGCAACTCCGCCTCGGGGACGGGATCCGGCCGCAGATGGGCGAGGTTCTCCCTGAGGCCGCCGCTGAACACGTACGCCTCCTGCGGGATCAGCACGCGCCCGGCGGCGGCCTCGCGGCCCGGCACCCGGCACCCGCGGATCCGTATGTCTCCGCGTACCGGCTTCAGCAGTCCCGCGACCAGCCCGGCCAGCGTGGACTTCCCGACCCCGCTCGGCCCTACGACGGCCAGGTGGGCGCCGCTGGGCAGCGCGAGGGTGAGGTCGTCGACGACGGGGGCGCAGGCGGGGCCGTAGGAGAAGGTGAGGGACGTGAGAGCGAGGGCCGGGGGCACTGCCGGGGTGGAGGGGCACGGAGGCGGGGGGTGCGGGGTGAGCTCGGGGACGGCGGGGCGGGAGACCGCGGGCGGGGGCGGCGTCAGCCGGCGCAGCACCACGGTCAGGCGCGAGCCGCTGGTGCCCAATCCGTGGATGAGGCTGGTGAGGGCGGGGAGGAGGGACTGGCTGACGTAGGCGAGCGCGCCGAGCACGGCGCCGGGGGTGACCCCGTGGTCGAGGAGCCAGGGGGTGCCGGCCAGGAGCAGGACCAGGGGCAGGTGGCCGCCGAGTGCGAGACAGACGACGCGGGCCACGCCCCAGCGGGCCAGGGCGCGGGCCGCCCGCTGCTCGGCGTCGGCGAGGGCGCCGGCGTCCGCGGCGATCCGGTCCTCCGCGCCGGCCGCCGTGACGTCCCGCAGCCCCGGGCAGACGGCGCCCAGGTTCTCCGCCAGGGCCTCGTCGGCGGCGAGGTACGCCTCCTGCCGTCGCGCCAGCGGACGAAGGGTCGCTGCGAACAGAGCCACTCCGGCGGCGAGCGGCGGCACGACGGGCAGCAGCAGCAGCGGGGCGAGCGAGCACAGGCCCGCCAGCGCGCCGACGGACGTGAACACGAACGAGCGCGAGACCATCACCAGGCCCGCGAAGGTGTCCCGGGCGATCTCGACCTGCTGGGTCAGGCCGGACAGCGCCCCGCGGTCCCCCTCCCGCACCCCGCGCCGCACCACGCCGGTGACGAGCCTGTCCCTGAACGGCTCCACCAGCGCGGCGACCGCCCCGTACACCCGCCCGGTGCCGTACGCGCCGACGAGCACGCCGAGCCCGGCTGCCGCGAGCCAGCCGAGCCCCACGGCGGCCCGTCCGGCCAGGAACCCGTCGTCCAGTGCCCGCGCGAGGGCGTAGCCGAGGAGGAACGTCTGACCCATCTCCAGCACCGACCAGCCGGCGAGCCGCACCACCGCCCGCCGGCCGACGTACGGAAAGCGCAGGGCGCGGTGGCCCAGGTGTCCGTGCAGCCGGTGGAGTCCGTTCCGGTGGGTCACGCTCCCGCCTCCTCCTCTGCGGCCCCGAACACCGCCCGGTAGCCAGGCAGCCGCCCCCACAGCTGTGCATGCGTGCCCACCGCCCGGACCCGCCCCCCCTCCAGCCATGCCACCGTGTCGGCACGGGCGGCCGTCGCGGCCCGGTGGGCCACCACCAGCCGGGTGCCGGTCGCGGCCCTGCCCAGGACGGCCTCGGTGACCTGGTGCTCGGTCACCGTGTCGAGGCTGGAGAGCGCGTCGTCGAGGACGAGCAGACGGCCGCGCTGGGCGAACGCCCGGGCGAGGCCCAGGCGTTGGGCCTCGCCGCCGGAGTGCGGGGCGTCGGCGACGGGCGTTGCATAGCCGTCGGGCAGGCGGCGGACGAACGCGTCGGCGCAGGCCGTGCGAGCGGCCTCCCGGACGCGGGCGGGAGAAGGGCGGCGCAGCCCCAGGGCGATCGTGTCCTCGACGGTCGTGCCCAGAAGGGCGGGGCGGTCGAAGGCGTACGCGACCGCCGCGCGCAGTTCGGCGCGGGAGAGGGCGGGCAGCGCGACGCCGTCCAGCAGCACCTCGCCGGCGTCCGGGTCGGTGAGCCGACCCGCGAGCGCGGCCAGCAGCGACTTGCCCGCACCGGAGCGGCCGACCAGAGCGAGCGTCGTCCCGCCGGGCACGACGAGGTCGACGCCGTCGAGCACCGTGCGTGCGCCGCGTCGGGCGCTCACCCCGCGCAGCTCCAGACGGCCAGGGCCGTCGGGCGGCAGGCTCCGGTCCCCGTGCGTAGGGGCGGGTTCCGCCAGGACCTCGCCCAGGCGGCGGGCCGCCGTGCGGGCGCGGACCAGGCCGGAGAGCTGCCCGACCAGCACGCCGACCCCGGTGGCGAGGACCGCGTAGCGGGAGGCCGCCAGGACGTCTCCGGCGGAGAGCCGGTGCCGGCTGAGCAGCATGCCCGCCACGGCCACGACGGCGAGGTGCAGCACAGGCGCCACCGCCACCGCCCGCGCCGCCGCCCGCCCCTGTACCCGCCACATCCGCCGACCTGCCCGGGAGAGTTCGGGCAGCGGTCGCAGGATCCGTTCCGCGTCCCGGTCCGCCGTACCCGCCGCGCGGATGGTGCGGGTGCCGCCGACGGCCTCGGCGAGCGCGGACGCGACGCGCCCCTGCACCCGCTGGTAGTCGGCCACGCACGTCGAGGTGTCCCGGGCCAGGGAGCGCAGCAGGAGCGTCAGCAGCGGCGCGCCGGTAAGGAACGCGGCCGCGAGCCACGGGTCGATCACACCGAGCGCGACCACGCCCCCCACCGGGCCGGCGAGTGCGGCGAGCAGCGCGGCGCGGGCGCCGGGCGCCGTGCCGGCCTGGGCGGCGTTTCCCACGAGTCGCGCGACGAGGTCACCGGGGCCGAAGCGGAGCGTCGCACGCGGCCCCAGGGCCAGGACGTGACCGGTCACCCGGCGGCGCAGGAAGGCGGTGGTGCGGGCGTCGAGGGTGCCGGCGAGCACGGTCTCGCACGCGTCGAGCCCGGTCAGCAGCAGGACGAGAGTCGCGCAGATCAGCACCCAGCGGGTCGCCGGGGCGTGGGCGAGCAGGAGGTCCAGGGCCCGGCCGAGGGCGGCGGGCAACAGCAGTCCAGCGCCTGTCGCCGCCACGCTCACCAGGCAGAGCGCCGCCCAGCGGGGCCCGCTGTGCCGGCTCGCCGCGGTGAGCAGTCCACCGGTCGTCGGGTCCATCGACATCGTGCACCCCCTCGGAGCTTCTGCGCTTCCGTGTTTCCGCCCGATCGGGCGGACGACCCCGGGCGGCCCCATCCCTCGCGGGAGCGGACCGCCCGGAGTGTTCAGCGTGAGCCGTTCGTCAGAGCGTTCGGCACCGCTTCGTCAGAGACAGAGCAGAACGCTGGCCGCGCTGATGCACGACAGGAGGCTGACGGTGCTGTTGCCGCCGCCGCCGGTGTGCTCGTCGGATTCCATCGTCTGCAGGTCGAGCAGGGCCATGGTGTGTCCTTTCGTCGGTGTCGGTCGTCCGTCCCGTGGGGACAGGGTTGCGCCACGACTCCGCCGGATGGCAGAGCCATGTCATAGGGGCCGCCGATGCGGCGGCGGGAGGAACGGCAGGTGCGCGGCAACGCCCTCGTCGCCCGAGCCGAAGGCTGCGGCGAGGGCGAGCAGCGCGCCCGCCGTTCCGGTGGCGAGGTCCATGGAAAGACGCATCATCTGGTGCCCGGGGAAGGCGAGTTGGCCCTGGTACGGCATCGCCGACCAGCCCAGCCCGGCGATCTGCTCGTCGAGCCGCGCCCGCGTCGCCCCCGGCACGGTGGTGCGGGCGAGGTGCAGGATCATCCCGGCACGTCCCTGGAAGAGGCCGGGCTGCGCGTAGAAACGGGAGGTGGCCGCGGTGAGGATGCCGGCACGGGCCCGCGCGAACTCCGCGCCGGCGTCCGGAACGTGCGCCGCATAGTCGTCGAGCATGAGCCCCACGCCCACGCTCCCGTCCCCGAGATACGGCATGGTCCGCCACCCCTCGTCGACCTCCACCGCGCCCCCCTCACGCTCGGCACAGCACTCCAGGTCCCGCCGCAGCGCCACGCCGGCCGCCTCCAGCAGCGCACGCTCACCGGTCTCCTCGTACCGCCGGAGGAGGAACAGCGCGGGCCCGCTCGCGCCCCGCATCAGCCCGGCCCGTCGCCGGGGCGCGGCCGGCGCCGGTTCGGCGAGGCGACGTACGAGGAGGTCGGCGGCCTCGGCGGCCCGCTCGCGCAGTTCCGACTCGCCGGTCGTGGCGGCCAGTCGCCCCAGCACCAGGCCGAGGCCGGCCAGGCCGCCCTGGAGGTCCGAGGACAGATGCTGCCAGCGTTCGCGCAGGATGCCGTCGACCAGGTCGAGGGCCCGCTGCCGGTGTCCGAGCAGGTCGAGGGTGTGGGCGACGCCCGCGAGACCGTCGTACAGACCGAGCGGGGTGCCCGTCGGGGCCGGGGCAGTGTGGTCCAGGAGCCAGCGTTCGCCCTCGTCGTGGCGTTCGGAGCCGGCCGCCGCCAGGGCGTACAGGACGCCGGCCGCGCCGTGCGCGAGGCCGAGGCCGCCGCCGTCGGAGAACTGGGCGACGTCGCCGGGGTAGAGCCGGTCGTCGCGCTCCGGGGTCGCCGAGGCGAGGATCGCCTTGATCATCGAGTCGCGGCTGTGCGGCCAGTCGCCCGGCTCCACCCGGGAGGCGGGGGCCGACGGCACCCGCTCCGGCGCGCCGGTCCCGCCGACAGGGGCCCCGGTGCCGCGGACATCGCGGGTGATCTCCGCGACCGCCTCGTCCAGGAACTCCCTTGGCACGTCCGGGAACTGCTGCGCGATCACCTCGGCCAGATGGGCCGCCTTGCCCCGGTCCACCACGAGCAGCGTGGTGACGGGCAGGAACAGGGCGAGCCGCAGACACGCCAGCGCGTACCGGTCGACGTCGGCGCCCCGGCGGTCCGGTGGCGCGAAGAACCCGGGATGCGCCACGACCTGGCGGCCGTTCTCCTCGGCCGGGGCGGCCGCCTCGAAGTCGATCAGGAACACCGACTCCTCGTCGGGCGCGACCATGATGTTGAAGACGTGCAGGTCGTTGAAGACGATCCCGCGCGCGTGCACCTTCTCCACCGCGCACTCCACCGCCCGGTGGATGCTCACCGCCCATGCTGTGTACGCGGCGACGGCCTGCGGGTCGGGGTCGGGAGACAGCAGCGGGTGCCGTTCGGCGAAGAAGGAGTTCAGCGGGCGCCCCGCCACGAAGTCCATGACCAGGAAGCGGTGGTCGCCGAGGGTGAACCAGTCCCGCACCTCGGGCACCACCCCGGTCCCCGCCACTGCCTCCAGCGCCCGCTTCTCCCGCTCGAGCCGGGCGATCGCGTCCGCCCCGTCCGAGGCCAGCCCCGCGTGCGGCCGCCCCTCCTTGAGCACCACCTTGCGCCCGTCCCGGGTGTCGGTGCCGGCGTACACTCCGCCGCCGTTGGAGAAGTGCAGCGCCTTCTCGATGCGGTAGGGCAGTTCACCCACCGTCGTGGTGTTGCGCGCCGCGAGATGCGGCTCGAGGAACGCGGGCAGCGCCACCCACTCCGGCACCTGGAAGGACGGCGCCCGCCGGTCCGGCACCAACGTGCCCGAGCCGTCGCGCACCGCCGGCACGAGCGAGCCCCGCTCGTCGACGACGTACATGCGCGCGAACGCGCCGTAGCGGACGTACAGCGGCCCGTCGTGCCAGCGCAGGTCGGTGAGGATGTAGGGGCCCTCGAAGCCCTCCAACAGGGAACCCAGCTCGCGCAGGACCGTGTGCAGCTGCTCCTCGTCGGCCGGGTAGATGGTGACGAACTTGCCGCTGGTGTCGCGGCCCGCGTACTTGGTGTTGCGCAGATGCAGCAGATGCGGGCCCGGTACGAACTTGAACGGGATGCGGCGGGGGATGCAGTAGTCCCACACGATCGCCGCGATCCGATCGGCGTTCGCCCGGGTGGCCGAGGCATGGATCTTCCAGCCCTGGGCCGGCGCCGCCGCCGGGGCGCCATCCGCGCCGAGCGGCGTGAGTGTCAGCCAGTCGCCGACACGGGCCGTCGCCCAGCCCTCCGGGATGGGCCTGCGTGCCGTCTCGAACAGGGGAACAGTCCCCTGAGCCGCCCCTGCGACGCCCGTCGCCAGCCGGTCGGGTGTCTCGTAGAAGTGCGCGTCCGCCAACGCGTACACCTCGTACCGCTTGTCCATGCCTCCCCTTCCGTGGCCCGCCCAAGAGACTCGCAAGCCGGCCGGGGGCACTGACAGTCACGACTGTCACGAGCTCACCGTGCGAAACGCATGGGTAAAGACATGTTCGGCTCGTTTCGATCCCGGCCCCGCGCCGCCCCCGCACCGCTTCCTGGACAAATGTGCTCCGCAGGTTGCTCTCGTGGGGCGTCGGGCCGCCCGGTCGGATGCGGCCGAGATGATTGCGGGTATGACCCTGGACTGGTCCCGTCTGAAGCACGCCTATGGATCCGCATCGGACCTACCACGGCTCTTTGACGAGATCGGTGATCCCGAGCCGGCTGACGTGGTGTGGGAGGAGCTGTGGGCTTCGCTCTACCGCCAGGGGTCGGTGTACGAGGCCGGCTTGCCGCCCTGCCCGTTCTGACAGGCACGCTATCCGGCTGCGCTCAACGAGCTGCACCAGCTGACCTGGAACCACACGACGGCAAGTCCCTTCGAGGGCGATGAAGACGACTTTCTGTACTGGCTGGAGCACCTCTTGGCTTTCGAGGGGGTGCCCGTATGGAGGCGCAGCCTGCGCCGGATCGCCTGGCGACGGGCTCCTGCCACAACCGTCCGGGTTGTGAGCCGTCCGGCTGCGTCGAACGCGTTGGTCCAGGTGATGACACCACCAATGCGGCGTGATGCTTCCCGGCCCGCGGCGTCGTGGGCGAAGTCAATGCTGCGGCCCGCGGCGAGCATCTGGGGAGGGCGCCCTGTTGTGTCGCATCTCCAGCTGGCGGTGGCTCCGGTCGGGGTGGTGCGGCTGATGCGCCGCCCCCACTCGGCGTAAATGTGGTTAAGAGAGCCCGGCGGTAGGCGTCACTTGAGTCTTCTGGTGGTGGGTAGGTGTCCCAGCGGTAGCGCGGCGGACACGCGTGCGGAGCGTGACGTGGCTTTGACCGAGTCTGTTGGGGTCTGGCGCAAGTTCCGTGACCCGGTTGCTGACCGTGACGTCAGTGGCATGTGTTGAGATGACGGGACTCTGTTCGCCGACTTGCTGGGAGATCGTCTCGATGCCTGGTGCGTACCCCTCCTTGACGCGAGCTCTGGCCGAGGCCCTGGTCGATGTCCTCTGGTTCGTCGAAGGCTGTGAAGACGAGCAAATGGATCCAGACGACGCCGTCAAGGTCCTGGAGGGCGTCGCTCACGTCGTGAGCAAGCTGTCGCGTGAGCAGCAGGACGAGTTCCTCGGCCTGCTCGCCACCATGGCCCGCGAGGAGTCTGATCCGTCGCGGCGAGCGTTTCTGGAGGAGTTTCCGGACGGCTTCGGACTGGTGGAGGACGCGGTCTGACCGCACCCTCAGGAGAGAAGGACCCGCTTACGTAGCAGGCCGAAGCCAGCGCGGCCGAACATCTGCCGCTTGAGCATCTTGATCCGGTTGACTGCCCCTTCGACGGGGCCGGAGTTCCAGTGGGTGGTCAGTCCGGCGGTCACGGCGTCGTAGTCGCTGTTCAGACCGGTGGCGAAGCTACTGATGCCGGGGAGGTTCGCGGCGGCAGCTTGGTTGATCCAAGCGGGCAGGTCGGTGCCGGAGAGCGTGGTGAGCATCTCGGCGAAGGAGCTGACCAGGTCGGCGGCAGTGGCAAGTTCAGGGGAACGGGCCAGCACGGCCTTGCGGAGAAGCTTGTCATCCTCGGTGAGGGTGCCGGGATGCCGGGTGAGCAAACCGGTGACCTGCCGGACCGACGGAGTCGGCGGGGGTGGAGGCGCCTTCTCGTAAGCCGGGAGGGCACGGCGGATCCAGTCGCGGACGAGGGAGTAGTGCCCGCGCCAGCCGCGTTCGGTGATCTCTCGGTGGAGGTCGAGGATGGTCACCTGGCCTTGTTCCTCCGTCCAGCGGTGTTTCAGGTAGGGCTTGAACGGGTCGAGTTTGGTGCGGCGGGGAGGTTTCCGGCCCTTGACCATGTCCTGCCAGCGGGCGGCTCGGGCGAATCGCTGGACGGTGTGTCGGCCCCAGCCCAGGTGCTGAGCGATCCCCCGCAGGCTCATGCCCTGGGCGAGGAGTTCATGGACGAGCGCGTGATGAGCGCGGGCGCGGTCTGCGAACTTCCCCGTGGGGTTGTCCTCCTTGACCTCGTCGAGTTTCTCCTCGTGGCCCGGGCCGTTGTGGTCAGCGGATTCTTCCGGGAGTGGGGTCTCCCAAGCCGGCTCGGGTGCAGTGGCGTCGAGAGTGAGGGTCTTGAGGTGCTCGCGGTAGGCGGCAACGGTCTTCTCGGTCGCGGTGGCCAGGTTCTGCCAGAGGTGGAAGCGGTCGGCGACTTGCTGGGCCTGGGGTGCGGCGGTAGCGGCCGCGTCGGCGTAGGCGCCGGATCGGTCTCTGCAGATCACCTCGATCTCCGGGTGTCCCTCCAGCCAGGGGATCAGGGTGTCGGCGTCGCGTTCCGGGAGCAGGTCGAGTACCTGGTGGGAGTCGGCATCGATCACGACGGTGCCGTAGACGTGGCCGCGGCGCAGGGCGAAGTCGTCCACACCGACCGCGCGGGGTGCGGTGGCCGCCGGGTCGGGCAGGTCCATGACGCGCCGCAGGAGTGTGCTGCGACTGAATGGGACACCCAGGTGACCGGCCATGCGGGCACCGGCCCGGCCAGCCAGCGCCAGGCCGAGCACCCCGAGTGTGTTCCTCAGCCGCTCGGTGACCTGCCCGTGCCGGCGCGTCAGTCCAGGCACCTGCTCTACGAACGTCCTGCGCGGACACGGCACGGAGTCGCAGAAAAACCGCCTCACCCGCAAGGCCACGGTCACGGTCCGCCCCGCGGCCGACAGGTCAACGGGGAAGCGCAGATAGGAGCTGTGGACGCGAGCGGCCTCCTGCTCGCAGCCGGGACATGCCACCGCTGGAGGCGTGCACCGGGCCTCCACCCGCATGCCCGGACCGGTGCCGTACACGGCCGTGACAGCCAGCCCGGAAACTCCGGGGAACAACAACTCCTGTATCGCATACGCGAGATCGTCCACAGCGAACGAATCTCGGCCGAACCACCCGCACGAGGAGCGAAATCCGGGCGATCTCCCGACCCGTCACTCAACCATGAGCGGTCACGCTACGTAGTGGCGTCACGGAACTTGCGCCAGACCCGCCGTTTGGCCCAGAGCCCGGCGATTCAGCCTGGCCCCGTGAGTCGAGGTCTACGTGTGCCCGTCCCTTGCCTGAAACTGCTTGTCGACCTCGTCGATGATCACCAGATGCGCGCGCCGCAGCAAGTGAGTGCGGCGTGAGCCGGGCCCAGCGGCAACGTCCGAGGCGAGAGATGTCCTGCCTGACCAGGGCCATCTGCCGCCGAGGTGGAGGTTCGGGGAGTGCGTCCGTCATGGCCACTCCTTGCCGGGCCGGTCGCAGGGTGCGCATGAGTACGCGCACTCAGCCCGTGTAGTCATCTCTGGAGTGGTGGCTGGCCGGTTCCGAGGTTGCGAGTCCGGCAAGGAGGAGCGTGGCGAAGAGGACCAGCGGTTGGCCAGGAGGGTGGTGACGGCTCCTGCCCGTCGCCTCGCGTCTCGCTCCCGCCCGCCCGCGCTGATCGACCCGCCCTGGCATGGGCATCCGGCGATGCCCGGCTGGAGGAGGATGCGTGCTCTGAGCAGCACGGCCGTACATCCCTGTTACGCCCCGCCTGTTCCGGGCAGGTCAACGTCATGCCTGGCCGTGTGCCATCAGGGCCGCATGCGGCAACACCAATACGCCGCCCGGACCGGTGAAATCGGCGCACAGCGACTCGAAGTGGTCTTTGATCTCGGCGATGACCAGCGGATTCTGACTTGTCACGATCTGCCCGATCGTCGCCACTCCGGCGGCTGGTCCGCTCCACCACTCCTCCAGAGTCGTCCGATGGTCCCAGACCAAGGTGTCGCAGACGACATCCGACAAGCCCGCGTCGCCCAGCAACGCGGCCATGCCCTGTTCAGTGCGCGGAAAGTCCTCTTCTGGAGCAAGAGCCGGCAGGTGAGCCGGGCGACTGGCACCAGCTGCCTGGACAGCCCTGCCCAGCAGGGCCTGTCCGGCGGCCGCGGGTACCGCCCAGATGGTGACGGCTATCCGTCCGCCGGGACGCGTCACGCGGCGCAGTTCCCTCAGCGCTGCCCGGGGCCGCCCGACGTGGTTGAGAACGAAGTTGCCGACCACAGCATCGAACTCGTGGTCGGCGAAAGGCAGGCGGGGCAGAGCAGCAAGCCGCACGTCAGCTTCCGGGGCTGCCTGCGCGGCGCAGGCGACCATGCCCGGTTCGGCATCCACCGCCGCCACTCTCGCACCCCGCTCACACGCAGCAGCGGCGATACTGCCCGTGCCTGTCCCCACATCGAGGACCCGTGCACCCTCCCGAACCTCGGCAGCATCTAGAAGCCGAGGCACCGGATACGCGCAGAGTTTGGCAAAACTCGCAGCATAGGCATCGGCCTGCCCCGCCCATGTCCGCCGCTCGGACTCATCAAACGCCGTCTGCACTACCCGTCCCCTCCCTTGAGTAGCCACCACCGCGACAACAACACGGCAAGTCCTGACGCTAACCCATACCCCAACGGCGGCCAGGATCAGGTACAGGCTTCCGGCATTGATCATCGGACGTCCGAAACCCGGCTGTGCTCCGTCAGAGGTCGTAGTCATCACGGAAATGCGGTCACAACCCCCGACGGCTCAGTCAAGATTTCCGTGACGCAGTGACGGAGCGTCACTTCGGGTCAGGCCAGCAGGACGCGTTTACGGAGGAGTGCGAAACCGGCTCTGCCGTACATCTGTCGCTTGAGCATCTTGATCCGGTTGACGTGGCCTTCGACGGGGCCCGAACTCCAGGGCAGCGTAAGGCCCGCGACGACAGCTTGGTGATCGTGTTGAAGGCCGTCGGCGAAGGCGTGCAGAGCGGGCAGGTCATCGGCGTGGACGGCGTCTGTCCAGGTGGGAAGACTGTCGCCGCCGAGGTTGCAGACCATCTGCGCGAAGGCATGCACGTGGCCGCGGGCCGCAGATAACTCCGGGCATCGAGCGAGTACTTCGCCCAGTTGCCGCTGTTCGTCAGCGCGCAGGTGCTGGGGGTTCCACATGATCCAGTTGGTGACCTGCTGGGGTTTGAGTACCGGGGCCGGTGACCGGATCGAGCCGAGGCCGGTCCGAAGCGGTCGGAGATAGCGCCGCACCGCTTGAGGGGTGCTTCCGGGATATCCCTGAGCCTGGATTTCCCGGAAGAGACGGGCGGCATCGGTGCATCCCTCGTTCCAGCGCCGGATCAAGTAGGGCTTGTAGTCGTCCAGGCGCGTGGTGCGAAGGGACCGATCGATGAGGCCATCGAGGTTCTCGCAGTGGGCATAGCGTTCCGCGGTATGCCGGGCCAGGCCCAGTTCCCGCCCGATGGCGCTGATCGTCCAGCCCCGGGCCAGTAGGCGTTGAACTGCTTGATGGCGCTCGCGTGTCCGCGTGACCAGCCACTTCTCCATGCCGGTATCCGGATTGAGCGTCGAGGGTGGAGCTGCGGCCAGGCGCCGGGCGGAAGGGGCGCTGGGCTCCGGTGCCAGCAGACAGGGACGGTTAGCAATCACGGTGCGTTCGATGGCGGTGGCGAGGTTGTCCCATAAATGCCACCGGTCGGCGACCTGCAGCGCGCCCGGAGCTCCTGCGCGGGCTGCCTCGGCATAGGCGCCAGCCCGGTCCCGGCAGATCACCTCGATCCCCGGGTGCCTGGCCAGCCAGACGGCGACAGGTTCTTTCTCCCGGCCGGGCAGCAGGTCGAGGACTTCGTGGGACTCGATGTCGACCAGCACCGTTCCATATCTGCGTCCGCGCCGGGTGGCGAAGTCGTCCACCCCGACCACTCGGGGCGAGCGCGAGCACGGGTCCGGCAGCGCCATCAGCACATTCAGCAGCGTCACCCGGCCGACGGCGATATGGAGTACGGCGGCAAGTCTTGCGCCAGCTCGGCCGGCCAGTGCCAGGGCAATCGCCTGCACTATGCCCAGCAGCCCAACGGTGCGGCGTCCGTACGGGATCGTCAGTCCTTCGACCTGTTCGGCAAAAGTGCGACGCGCACAATCGGCGACGTCGCAGAACAGTCGCCGCACCGACAGGTCGATGACCACCGGACGCCCGCCCACGGCGGCATCGGCCAGACGCCGCTGATACCAGCTGTGAACCCGGCACGAAGGAACACCGCAGTCCGGACACTGCAGCGCACTATCCCGAGTGCGGGCCTTGACCCGCACCACGCCGCCCTCCACCCGCACCCACTCCACCAGCACCTTCTCCAGGTGCGGAAACACAATGCCGAGCCAGTCGTCACACACTGCAGACCATGCCACCAAGGTGACACCCCGTCACCCCGTCACCGGAAATCTTGACTGAGCCAGTCGATGACTCCGCCGCGTGCCAGGACCTGGGGCCGGATCGGCCAGACCCCGGTCGTGAGGGTCAGGGGCCGGGGCTCCGGGCGGGTGTCGATGGCGGGCATGGCCTGCTACAAGCCGGGCGAGCGGTCCCGGCTGATCTACGCGATTCGCGAGTACCGGGGCCGCAGGGACGAGCCGAAGGGCTTCGGCTGGCGCGAGTTCCGCGACCTGATCGTCCGCGCCCGTATCCAACTCGGCGGCCCGATCGTGCTGGTCTGGGACAACGTCCGCCTGCACCTGACGGCTGGCATGCGGGAGTTCATCGCCGCGAACGTCGAGTGGCTCACCGTGTTCCAGCTGCCCACCTATGCCCCGGACCTCAACCCGCAGGAAGGCGTGTGGTCGCTGGTCAAGCGCGACATCGGCAATCTCGCCGCGGCCGACCTCGGTCAGATCACCCGGGCCGTGAAGCGCAAGCTCAAGATGCTGCAGTACTGCCCCGAAGTGATCGACGGCTGCCTCGCGGGCACCAGTTTGGCCCTTTGATCGAAGCAGCGCGCAGTCAAGAACAATCTGAGCGGTAGGCGAAGGGCCTGTCGGAGCAGCTGGTGCATTCGAACAGGTAGATGCCGCCCATGTCGCCGAGCATGAGCCCAGGGGGGGCATTGGATCTCGGTGCGTTGTTCGTATGGAAGGTCCCAGATGGTTCCCATGGCCGGGGTGTCCTCGATGGGCAGCCACGTGCGCCAACTCTCGCCATCGAACTCGTTGCTGCTGATCGTCAGGAGATGCTCCATGCGCACACGGCATGTCGGGCACGTCGGCCAGTTGGGCTCCTGCGTCCACGTCGGATACCCGCCGACCTTGACGCCGTCCGACACGGAGAGGTGGGACCAGTAAGACCAGCCGGTTTCCTCCTCCAGCTGTTCGAACCTGACTTCGAGCGCGTCGGCGACCTCGTCTGGGAGGTCCCAGTTGGGGTAGTCGGTGACACGCTCAGGGTGCAGGACGCACGGGTCCGGAAGGTAGTCGTTGTCAGCGCCGGTCGGGCGGGGTCGGTTGGCCGGCTGCAGGTCGCTCAGGGAGCCGTCTCGCCAATAGATCTCGGGGCGGGCAACGTAACCGTCCTCGTGATCGAAGGGGCACCACAGCACCTGCAGCAGATCGGTGGCGCTGGGGAAGGCCAGGTCAGGCACGTCGGCCGCGAAGAGCTGGAGGACCGGGACGAGCGGGATCGGTCCCTGGGCGGGAGGGGAGAACGCCGTGCGCGGGTGGTCGTCCTCGCAGTGGGGCCAGGGCTCCGAGAGCGGCCAGAGCACGGGTCCGCCGAGCGAGCTTTCCCGCGCGCTTGGATCGCCGAGGCGCGGATGCAGGCGAACGACCGTCTTCCGATAGCTGGCCACCTCAGGGAACAGCGTCTCGACATCGAGCGGACGTGGCGGGGTGGTGCGAGCCATCGGAGTGCTCCTCACAGACCAAAGCGTTGGCTTGGCCACGGCCGAGGCCGCGGTGGGCTGAGAGTAGCCGCACGGTCCGTCGGATCCAGCAGCAGGCCCCGTTCTCGGTCACGGGGCAGCGCGCGGTCGGCCCTGACAACACCCGACATCACGAGTTCAAGTTCCTTACGTTGTTGGTGGGTTGATTCCGGCCACTCGTAGGATCGGGAGGCCCAGGGGCGCTGGGTGTGGCTGTCAAGTTCATGCCGTAAGAGTGGCTTCTACTGATTGGCCGCCCGGTGCCCCGCGACGACTCGGCCACTGATTGGGACGCGCGCGGCTAGATCGCTTAGTAAGGACACGCTGGCGAGGTCGTCTGCTGGGATTCAAACAGGAACGACTCCGGAGGTGGCCGTGCCTGAACTGTGGGCCGGTACGGATGCGGGCAAGGCCGAACATCACTGCGTGGTGATCGATGCCGAGGGCAAGCGCAGGCTGTCGCGTCGGGTGGCCAACGACGAGACCGTGTTGCTGGAACTGATCGCGGATGTGCTCTCGCTGAGCGAGGAGCAGCCGGTGACCTGGGCGATCGATCTCAATGCCGGCGGGGCCGCGTTGATGATCGCGTTACTGACGGACAACGGGCAGCAAGTCCTCTACATCCCCGGCCGCACCGTCCACCATGCCTCCGGCTCCTACCGGGGCGACGGAAAGAGCGACGCGAAGGACGCCTTCATCATCGCGGACCAAGCCCGCATGCGCCGCGACATCCAAGCGATGCACCACGGCGACGACATCGCGGTCGACCTGCGCATTCTCACGTCTCGCCGCCTGGACCTGGCCGCGGACCGCACGAGGACGATCAATCGGATGCGGGCCCAACTGCTGGGATACTTCCCGGCCCTGGAGCGAGCCTTCGACTACAGCACTTCGAAGGCATCGTTGGTTCTGCTGACCGGCTACCAGACACCGGCCGAACTGCGTCGGACCGGCAGGAACCGACTGGCCGGCTGGTTGAAGAACCGCAAGGTCCGCAACTTTAGGCTCGTCGCAGCCACCGCCATCGAGGCCGCCGAGGCTCAGCACACCGTCGTTCCTGGAGAGAAGCTGGCTGCGGCCGTCGTGGCCAGGCTGGCGAAGACGGTGGTGGCCCTCGACGAGGAGATCGCCGAAACCGACGCCCTGATCGAGGGCCGGTTTCGCGACCACCCGCACGCCGAGGTCATCCTGAGTATGCCCGGCATCGGAGCAGTTCTAGGTGCCGAGTTCATAGCCCACACCGGCGGCGACATGAGCGTATTCGGTACCCCCGACCGCCTCGCTGGTGTCGCCGGCCTTGCGCCCGTCCCGAAGGACTCGGGGCGGATCAGCGGCAATATGCGCCGTCCTCGCCGTTACTGCCGCCGCCTGCTCCGGGTCTTCTACATGTCCGCCCAGGTTGCCGCCCGATCCTGCCCCGTCTCCAAAGCTTTCTACGAACGCAAGCGAGCCGAGAAGAAGACCCACAAGCAGGCCGTCATCGCCCTCGCACGCCGCCGCCTCAACGTCCTGTGGGCACTCCTACGCGACGGCCGCCTCTTCGAGAGCAGCCCGCCACCCCGAGCTGCCAGCCTCGGCTGAGGTCGGCTACACCCAGTCACGAGCAGGCGTTGACAACCACATTGGGAATCAGTAGTGTGATGCGCCAGAAATCCTGAGGGTTAGTTACCACCCTGTTGGTATGTCGCATCCGGGGCCTTCTGCTGTGGAGATCACGCTGCCCGAGG
Organism: Streptomyces olivochromogenes; assembly: GCF_001514115.1. Classification (GTDB taxonomy): domain Bacteria; phylum Actinomycetota; class Actinomycetes; order Streptomycetales; family Streptomycetaceae; genus Streptomyces; species Streptomyces olivochromogenes. The sequence continues at coordinate 794 of NZ_KQ948484.1, read as the reverse complement.
CCGAGCGTGCCGAGTTGGTGCGCCGGACGGAATTGCCGCACCGGCGCTCGGCGGAGAAGGCCCGCATCATCCTGGCGTGCACTGACGGTATGTCAAACGCGGCTGTGGCGCGGGGCGTCGGTGTTCAAGCCAAGACGGTGGGCAAGTGGCGGCGTGCTTTCGCCGCGGAGCGGATGGCCGGGCTTGAGGACGCCGGCTGGATCGGCCGGCCGAAGGCCGACCTGGTGAGGGTGACGACCAGGTCGAGCAGGGCCGCGCGGACGGCGGCGCCGTCCAGGGTATGCCGGGGGAAGCTGCGGCTCACGCTCGCGGAGGCGGGCAGAGCGCGCGGGGCCACGGGGCAGGGGTCGATGCCGCGGGCCCGGCCGGCCACCTGGCGTCCGGCCCGGCCGCCCAGGACGCGCTGCACGGTGGCGGGCGGCATCGCGGCGAGCAGGCCGACGCAGTGCACCCCGTAGCCGCGCAGAACCTGGGCCTGGCGGGGTTCTCTAAACTACGGCAGGAGCGGATCGCGTTGGCCTCGGGCGTGCCTGGTTGTCAAGATTCGCGCGCTTTCAAGCAGGCGGGTGCACAGGGCCTGAGGCTCTTCTCCGTGAGATGTGTCATCCTCACGACTCCGCCACCGCCTCAGCCCGTACTTCGTCGCCAAACGCTTAGTCAGTATGGTGTGCGTGCGGCCATGGCCGCACGCAAAACGTCCGCGTCGAGAACCGGGCCCCAGGCATCCATCGGATCGATGCTTCGACCGTCGACCAGTGATCCGGCGTCGACAACGTCGAAGCCAATCTGGTCGA
>NZ_KQ948483.1:28830-78091 GCF_001514115.1 Streptomyces olivochromogenes | reverse complement strand
AAAAGCCGATACAGCGGGCTCACCCTCTACCAGATCCTCGACGCCATCCAAGACCTGCTGAACTGCTGGACCGGCAGCTGCACCACCTGCCACCAACCCCTGCCCAGCAGGACAACACCAAGATCAAGAACGACCTAACGGAGTCCTACTAGCTCGGGTCGCACCAGCGTGAGGTTCAGCGTCTCCCTGGTGTCCCACCCGGCGGAGAAAGACCAGCCCGTCCAGGGATGGCCGCGCTGGGCCGGAGCGAGAGATCCGCCCACCGCAGCACCCGTTGCCCGGGCGAGAGTGGTGGTGCGGCCGACGTACTGAAGGCGGCCCTGGTCGTCGTACCTGCCGAGCAGCAGCGCGCGGGGAGCTGCCGGGGAACCGGAGACGGCGCCGACGATCGCCTCGCTCGTCTCGAGGACCTTGTATTTCTGCCAGCCCCTCACCGAGGGCCGGTAGGCGTCGTCCAGCCTCTTGAAGACCACGTCCTCCATCCCGACCGACGCCCACGTCAGGCACTCGCGCACGACATCAGCCTCGGTGGTCGACGGGCACAGCGCCCACGGCGTCGACAGTCGGCGGCCGGCGAACACAGACTCCAGCGCGGCCCTGCGCCGCCGGTACGGCCACCCGGTCGTGTCCGTAGTCAGGGCCGTCACCGCAACAGGTTGACTCTGGGCGGTCGAGGGTCGGAGGTCTTGATTCCGGTTACTCCGTGGCTACGTCGTCGCGTAGAGAACTCGGGAGCGCCCGGGGCCGGATCCCCGGACAATGATCGTCATGACGTCCCTCCACTCCAACCCACTCTTCACCCGGCTCGCCGATGCCGAACGGATCCTCGTCGCGGGCGCGGGCGGCGGCTTCGACATCTACTCCGGCCTGCCGTTGGCTCTCTCCCTCCTGCATCAGGGCAAGCAGGTATATCTCGCGAACCTCTCCTTCAGCGCACTCGACGGACTTCCGATCGATGACTGGGTCGCCCCCGACCTGGCCGCCGTCACTCCCGACTCCGCTTTGCACCAGAGCTACTTCCCCGAGCGGACCCTCGCTCAGTGGCTGCGCCAGCACGGCTACCCGTCCACCGTGTACGCCTTCCCCCAGACCGGGGTGCGCCCGCTGCGAGCCGCCTACCAAGCACTGATCGAGCTGCGCTGCGTCGACGCTGTGGTGCTGGTCGACGGCGGTACGGACATTCTGATGCGCGGCGATGAAGCCGGGCTCGGCACTCCAGAGGAAGACCTGACGAGCGTGGCGGCGCTGGCCGCGCTGGACGGCATACCGACGCGGCTCGTCGTGTCAGTCGGCTTCGGTGTAGACGCCTACCACGGCGTAAACCATACGCAGGTATTGGAGAATATCGCCGCGCTTGAGCGCGACGGCGCGTACCTCGGTGCGTTCTCGATACCGCGCGCCACCCGTGAGGGCGCTCTCTACCTTGACGCCGTGACGCACGCTCAGCTCCACACCCCCGAGTACCCCAGCATCGTGAACGGTTCAATCGCGGCAGCCGTGCGCGGCTCGTTCGGCGATGTCCGGTTCACTGACCGCACCCGGGGCAGCGAGTTGTTCGTGAACCCGCTGATGTCCCTGTATTTCGCCTTCGACCTTCCGGGCCTGGCAGCCCGCTGCCTCTACCTGGATCGTATCGAGGACACGCACCTGATGCGCCAAGTCCACTCGCGGATTGCCGAGTTCCGCGAATCCATAGTCACTCGCCCACCCCGCCGCTTCCCGCACTAGTGACCAGGCCGACTGTGCCCTGCCCGGTGCCCTCGCCGCGTCCGCCAGGAACGACGCCACGGTCAGCGGGAATTCAGGGGCACCACCGGTTCTCGGTCGGCTGTGAATCATCTACCCATGCGACCGACAGTGCGGACTCCGCGCGCATACGCGACGTTTCAACATGCGTGTCCGCCGGTACCAAGACTGGAGACCGCGCCCCTTCAACTGGCACTCCGCGGCGTCGCCGATTGACGAAGAAGCCGCACCACGGTGAGACACCAGATGCTTGAGACAACCCGACAGGTCACATAACGCCGTCCAGCGCGGTCGTGTCCGGCAGTTGCGCGGCCCCGGACACCACCTCCGGAAGCGCCGGCGCCATCTCGGTGCCCGCGTCGACGGAGAGCAGGGACCGGAACCCGTCGTTCTCCAGACTTCGCCATGTCTCATGAGACAAGGGCGCTGTGAGGATCTCGGGTCCGAGTCCCGTCGCCTCAACACTCTGCCGCTTGCGACCACAGAGTTTTCCAGGCCCTGGCCCGGGGGCCCCAGGGGGCGCTTGCGACGGTCGCCGGGGAGGTGAGCCCCAGAGCGTCGTTGTCCTTGCCGTCCCGCATGTGGTCCAGCCAGCGTTCGTACCAGGAGAGGAAGTCCTGGACCGAGGAGACGTTCGGGGGCCAGAAGCCGTCCGCGTTACCGGTGAGCATGCGGCCGGCGAGGGGGCCAGTCACGCTGATGAGGCATAGGTCGGTGCAGCCCATCTCGATGATGTGGAGGAACAGGTCTCCTTGCAGCGCGTCCGGGTGGTTCACGTGATGGAATCCCCGCGGGGTGCCGTCCGGCGGCTGCCGGTCCATGGTGAACAGCCTGCACTCCCCAAGCGGAAGCAGACCGTAGAAGGGGCCGGCACCGCTGCCCCCAAGTTCGACAAGGAACTTTCGGTAGGCCGACGGCAATTCGATGTGATGTTCGCCCTCGAAGACGTCCGCCTGCGCGGAACTGATGCGCGGGCCAACGCGAAACGCGTGACGCTCGGCGCCCATCGAGTGGCTGCGCCGCACCTGGTACGGGACCTTCGCCAGCTTGGAGCGTATGCGCGATATGCGGGAGTCCATCGGAGGATCTCTTCTCTCGTCCGCCGCCACTTTACCGGCCCGCCCGGATGAGACATCTCCGAATGTTTTGAGAACCGTCCAGTTTCAGCTCGTAGCTCCAGTTCGACGTCGAGGTCGTGCAGCGTCCGCAAGCAAAGGGGTTCCAGTCGTTGCCCAAGCGGTGGGTCATCGAGCGGACCTTCGGCTGGCTGATGCCGCACCGCCGCACGGGGGGCGGGGCTTGCACGGCATGGGGGATCACCTCCGCAACGGTGGCTGTACGCCCCCTCGTAAGAACGTGGGCTCCCCGTGGGCCCTCCCGCACCAACTCATGAGCTGATCGGATGGCACGAGAGGGCCCCAGCAGCCACAACTATCAAGGTTGATTGTCCATCACTGTGTGTAATAGCCCCTGTTAGGGCGGCCCTTCTGTTGCCTCACCACACGGGGGTTCACAGCGGTGAGCTGCGCCTGCCGTTTCCCTGCTGTCCTTTGCATCAGTCCACGAGAGGCGTAGAGATGTCGAAGAACCACGAGCACCGCCCCGGCTGCGAACTCCGCTGCGGCGGGCTGTACTTGGCGATTCAGTACATCCCCCGATGGCTGGTGGCGGCTCTCGCCGCGGCCTCGGGGCGCGGGCTCGCGGCTTGGCTCACGTCCCGATGATGTCCCGCCGGGCAGTTGGAGACAGAACACGGGCGCGGCGGTCTACGAGGCCAGCGAGGGTACAGGGAGAGGGGGAGGGATATGGCGTCCCTTTCGTTTTTGATCGTTTGGACGCCTTGGTATCTGTAATTCCGACAGTAGATTTGACGGATTCTCGAAGAGGCTGTTTTCATGCCCAAGAACACGAGCGGCAGCGCCGCACCCCCCAGTTCAGCCTCTCCCTTCGAAGTCCGGGGTGACGGCTTCCACTTGAAGGTGGATCACATCCCCGACCGATTCCAGGATCGGGTCACCCTGATTCTTCGGATCGTTGGGAATCTGGCAGTGAACGTCATGTGGCCGGGCTCGGAAATGGGAAGTCCTCAGCGGTCTTGACCAAGTGGCAGTCACGGCACAACGGCTGAACGTTGCCGTCCGTGTCCTCGCTCCCAAGCGCGAGCGGCTGCACATGGTCCACGTCCACCACATTCGCCAGGACAAGCGACCCGCACCGTGCACACCGGGCACCACCACGGGCACCGACCAGAGCACGGAGCCGAGCGGCCCCCTGCTGCCACCCCAGAACATCCGGGCAACAGGTAGCGGGCAGCAGGGACTTATGCCGTGTCGTGGTCGTCTGGAGGGATGAGCGCCCGGCACTGGATCGGCTGCCTCGCCCAACACGTCAACCAGCTCGAAAGCCCCGACCTGGCATGGTGGCGCCTGGGCACCACCATGAACCGTTTCTCCGCATGGCTGTGGTCGGGCTCCTGATCGCTGTGGTTGTCGGGGTTGCAACCGGGCTCGGGAACATCGCCGTGGCCTTGATCGCGACGTCGCATGGGGTCGGGTACGTCCTCAAGCGTGGACTCATGGTCGGGCTGTCGCTCGGGCTTGTGACCGGGTTCGGCTCCGGCATCGTCTGTGGGGCGGTCGGTGGTCGGAGAGCGGCAGTGCCAAGGCGTCTACGCGTCCGAATCTTCGGCAGCCCCCGAGCTGTTCACGCGAGGTTCCTGGCCAGCTTCCTGCTCGGACTCGTCCTCGGGCTCCTGGCCGCTCTGGTGCTGCACTCCTGGATCAGCTCGCGCTCACGGGGCTTGTACTAGACAGCGCGCTCGTGTTCGTGCCGGGGGTGGGGCTTGGGACCGGGCTGATATTCGGGCTCATTGCCTGGCTGGAGGCCCCGATCAATATCGAGTCTGCCGTCAGCCCCGCCGACCTGTTGAACGCAGACCGTCGGCACGTGGTCTTCTCTCTACTCGCCTGGGGGCCTGTGTTCGGGCTCGTGGCCGGACTGATTAACATGTTCACGAGTGGGTCTGGGTTCGGACTCACGGCCGGGCTTCAGAGTGCCTTTTACTCCAGCCGTAGATCGTGATCATGGATGCCGAGGCCGCTCGTCGGTAGCCTGCGCGTGTGGCTGAGACCTGGGATGAAGTGCAGCTGATCGCTGACGGCTTCGAGCGTGTGTACGTCGAGTTGGAGTGGTACAGCGGGCCGCGCGCCGGCCTCGCCGATGTCGATGGCAAGCCCCACTACTTCCAGGGCCTCGACTGGGATGACGCCGACGAGGCCGACGAGTACAGCGTCTGGCCCGCGAGCGACGCGGCGGTGGAGCTTGAGCGCGAGCAGTGGGCGATCTTCGCCAGGTGGAACGAGCGCCATGAGGCAGGGACGGTGGGTCCGGAGACCCACCCGGGCCAGGGCGGGATCGACGCCCGTTACGACGAGCTGGCCCTGCTACTGGCGCCATACCGTCAGGCGCCAGACAACGCGAAGCTACTGGTGGGCGAGGTGCGATTTGACGCCGGTGCCCGCTACCGGGCCGAGGGTCTGGACTACTGGTTCCGGTGGCGTCCGAGCAGGTGAGGCCGCCGGTGATCATTAGGTGTTGTGTGGACAATCAATGATCACGCGGCGACCTCGGACGCCAGCGAAGTGCCTGCCCACTGGCAGGATGCATTCGAGGGCCTGATGAACCGGATCGCGGGCCGGTTCGCCCGAGTTGAACCCCGCCGCCGGGTGCGGCGGTTCGTCCTTGGGCTGTTGTCAGACCTGCCGCGCAAGAACTGCTGGACCCTGGCCGAGCACGCGGGGGACGCCACTCCGGACGGCATGCAGCACCTGCTCCACCGGGCGAAATGGGACGCCGAAGCGATCCGAGACGACATACGTGGCTACGTGGTCGAGCACCTGCACGACACGGAGGCCGTGCTCGTGGTCGACGAGACAGGCGATCTGAAGAAGGGTACGGCAACCGTCGGCGTGCAGCGCCAGTACACCGGCACGGCCGGCCGCATAGAGAACGCCCAGGTCGCCGTATATCTTGTGTACTCAGCCGCCCGCGGACACGCTGCCATCGACCGAGCCCTGTACGTGCCGCGCTCATGGACGGAGGACCCGGACCGCTGCCGGAGCGCGGGTATCCCCGGCGGTCTGTCCTTCGCCGCCAAGCCCCAGCTCGCGGCACGCATGGTCGAGCGGGCCTTGGACGCGGGAACACCGGCCCGCTGGGTCGCGGGAGACGAGGTCTACGGCGACAACCCGCACCTTCGGACCGCCCTGGAACACCGCCGGACCGGCTACGTCCTGGCCATCTCCAGCACCCACCCTGTCGTCACGCACGCCGGGAAGTTCCAGGCGAAGACCTTGGCCGCGCGGATCCCGAAGCGGGCCTGGCAGCGGCTGTCGGCCGGGGTGGGGGCGAAGGGCGATCGATACTACGACTGGGCACAGGTCGAGGTTCAAGGTCCGGCCGGTCGGCTCGGACAGTGGTGCCTGATGGTCCGCCGCAACCGGCGCACCGGCGAACTCGCCTTCTATCGTTGCTTCTCACCCGCCCGGTGCCGATGTCCGAGCTGGTGCGGGTCGCCGGCCGGCGCTGGACGGTCGAGGAGACGTTCCAGGCCAGCAAGGGCCTGACCGGCCTGGACGAGCACAGGTCCGCCGCTGGACCTCGTGGCACCGCTGGGTCACCCTCGCCATGCTCGCTCACGCCTTCCTCGCCGTCACCGCAGCTACCGAACGCCGCGACCGACCCACCCCGAATGGCTTGATCCCCTTGACCGGCAATGAGATCCAGCACCTGTTCGCCGCACTGATCAGCCCCGTCCACGACCTCGCACACCGCCTGCGTTGGTCACACTGGCGACGCTGGCACCAAGCCCGCGCACGCCTGTGTCATTACCGCAGGCAAGCCGCCACCCGGCCGTGAAAACTAGCTCGTCAGGCCTTCGCGCCATCGTCGAGCGGCTTCAGGCTGGTCTTCACGCGCATGAGGAGCCGTCTCGATGAGATGCAGGAGAACCCAGCCCACGCCGAAGCACTCGTCCTCGCCGAAGCACTCCGCCAGAGCGTGCGCCTCCTCATCGCTCACGGGGCGTGCGATGCGATCCAGAAGATCTGCGGCATGGTCGATGGCAGCTTCAAGAGCTTCGTCCGGCCCATCATCGTCCTCGGACGGGAGTTTACCCAGAGCAATGAAGTCGGCAAGCTCCGGACGGATCACGACGCACCCTTTCTGCTATCGGGGTGAAGCCGACGTGGCGGCCTCACCCCAGGCTAGCGGGATGGGAGACCTTCCCATCTGTGATCACGATCTACGGCTGGAGTACTTTGCCCTTGCGCTCGGTTCTTGGCTCAGCTTGACGGCCTGGGGGCAGTGGGTTGCCCCGGCACGTGTCTGGTTGCCGCTCACGGGGCGTTTGCCCTGGGCGCTGATCGAATTTCTTGACGATGCCCAGCGCCGAGGCGCCTGCGCCAGTCCGGTGCGGTCTACCAATTCCGTGATGCTCGACTCCAACACCACCTTGGCCGACGCGAGCCAGATGTCCTAACCGTCTCCGGTGACGTCCTCTCGAACTCTTCTGTTGGATCCGTTCCGTCGAGGGGCGAGGGAGCCCGTGATGTGCGGGCCCTTGATGATCTCCTTGCTTCTCACGCTGCCCTTGTGGCCCGGATCATGGACGATGCTGCAAACGAGTTTGAAGAGGTTGATCTGACTTCCTTGAGCCAGAGTGGCACCTTGGATCCAGATGAGGCGCAACACCTCGCGCGCGAGGCGCGGGAGGCCGTCAACAACGACCTCATCGCACTGTTCCTGAAGCTTGGGCCGCCTCCGGAAGCGGCTGGTAGGGATGACTACGAGCCCAGCAACAGTGGCGGTGCAGGGACCCGGGAGTGAGTACGGACGATGCAGAGTTCCTCCCTGATCCGCTCGAAATCTCCATGACAGCCGAGGCACATCGGCTTGCTGCGCAATGGGCTGATGTACCTTCAGACGTACTCCGGTCGGCTCTCTCCGCAGCGAAGGCTGAGCGGGCTCTGATATCGGACGAGACCAGGCTCCGGCTGCAACTGCAGCACGAGCGTGAGATGCAGCGCATCGAGCAGGAAGCCGCCACGCAGGTGGAGAGGTTGCGTCATCGTCGACATTTCGTGAACGTGAGCGTCGGCGCAGTCATTCCATCACCCTTCTGACCGCGGGCGTTGCTGTCGTTGACTCAACGCCTCGGTTGTCTGTCATCCTGTGTGGCCCGAGTCTGCTCGCGCTCGCGAAGGTCTTCGTGCTGCACCGGAGCGACCCAAACGACATGAAGCTTCTGCCACGCGCCTCGAACAACGCAACAAGCGCCGCCTCTCAGCCTCAGCCGCAACAGCCGCCTCCCGCACCCTAACCGGCTGGTAAAAACGGCTGAGCAGGACTCACGAACAGGCGTGCGCCTGGATGGTGGATGTGGTGCCGTGACCGCATTGGTTTGCCGTGGTGGTGGTCCTAACTTGTATGGGCCGACGAGGAAGGTCATTGACGGTGACGGCACTGGACTTTGGGTTTCGTGTGTCTGAAAGCTGTGGCACGATGCCGCGATGATCTCCAGCTCGCTCCCGGTGGTCCAGTACTCCAGCGGTAGATCATGATCTTTCGGCGTGGTGGTCCAACCCCGAAAGACCTGCGGGTCTTCGCGCTCACACGGACGTAGGAAAGCCGAACCGCTTGACAAGCCCCGGATCCCCGAACGCGTTGATTCTCGCGATGCCCGCCGAGGTCACGGTGAGCAGGAGGATGCCGTAGGCCTGACCACCGTGGTAGCCGACCGCCGCCGGCTGACCGTTCGCGCTGGTCGGCAGCAACCGCCACGTGCCCGGCGAGCCCAGGACCTGCTGCACGAGATAGGGCACGCAGGCGGCACGGCCGGAGAACCACGTACGCCAAGGCGTCGCCTCGACCCTGGCATCGACACGCAGCAACTGTTCAAGCGCCGCGCCGTCGGCCTCCTCGACTGCCGCGATGTAGTGGGCGAGGACGGCGCTCAGCTCGCCGGGCTCGACCGCTTGCTCGACGTCAGGAGGCGCCTGTTCCAACCGCGCACGCGCGCGCTGCAGCGTGCTCTTGACCGCTGCCGTGCTGCTGCCCATCACCTGCGCGACGTCCGACGCCGGCCACGCCAGGACGTCGCGCAAGATGAACACCGCCCGCTGGCGGCCCGGCAACTCCTGGAGCGTGGCGATCAGCGCGATCCGCAGGCTGTCGCGCGACGCGACGATCGCCGCCGGGTCGAGCATCGAGTCGGGAATGGGCTGAACCCACTGCGCTCCCGCCGCCAGCGGCGGAGTCATGGGGTCGTCGGCGGGTCCGCCGAGTCCCGACGGCAGGAAACGTCTACTGCGGTGCGACAACGCGGAAAGGCATGCGTTGGTGGCGATCCGGTGGAGCCAGGTGCGCACCGACGACCTGCCCTGGAACGCCTCATACGAACGCCACGCACGCAGGTAAGTCTCCTGGACCACGTCCTCGGCGTCGTCCACCGATCCCAGCATGCGATAGCAGTGCGCCAGCAGCTCACGCCGGTAGGGTTCCGTGTCTGTCGTGAAATCTCCCATCCCGATCGACACTACGGGGCGTAGGTGAGCGTGACGACTCCTGTCGCACTCGGCGTCGCGGCCACGAACCGCAGCGAGCCCGGCAGCGCACTGTCGAAGAGCCGCTTTCCCTCGCCGACGACAAGGGGGTGGACGCCGAGGTTCAGCTCGTCGATCAGATTGTGCTGGAGCAGAGTTCGCATCAGCGTGGAGCTGCCGTACATGACGATGTTGCCGCCGGGCTCCTGCTTGAGCTTCGCAACCGTCTGCGCCGCTTCGCCGGTGAGGGCGATGGCGTTCCAGGGCAACGGGCCGCGCAGCGTCCTCGTCACGACGAGCTTGGGAATGTTGTTCATCGCCTCGGCATACGGCCCGGTGTTGCCCGACCAGGCCTTCTCGATGATCTCAAAGGTCGCCCGCCCCAGCAGAAAGGTGTCGCTCGCCAAGAGAACGCTGGTGGCCCGCTGGCGCGAGGTGTCGTCGAAATAGTCCAGTGCCCAGCCGCCGCGTTCGATCTCGCTGAATCCGCCCGGATCCTGGACCACGCCGTCAAGCGTGACGAATGCCCCCGCGATGAGCTTGCGCATGATGGTCTCCGTCCTCGGGGTCGGACGTTCCGGCCCTCGAATATGAAGACTCGGGTCAGCTCCGAAAGGAATCGGTCGGTGTGTCGGGACCGGTCGGGGATTCGCAGCAGCTGCCGTCAGGCTGCCTGCTCGCTCGCACGCGCCTGTTCGCACGATGCACAGGCTCACGGGAGTTCTGGCAGTTGGAGTTCCATCAGTGGGGCGTACTGCTGGCCGGCGTAGCAGTCGCTGTCGTGCAGGTCCCCCTGGATTGAGGGGCGTGGCAGGGAGACTTTGACCGCGAGGGCGCGGGGGTGGTTGACCACCAGGATCTCGTTCTCGGTGGTGTTGAACAGTCCGGCGAACAGGGTCCTGTTGAGGATTCCGGTGTTGGTGAGTGCCTGATAGGTGTGCTGGTCGTGGCACATGAAGTCGAAGGTGAGGGTGAAGGGTCCGGCGTTCTTGGATCGGACGAGGGAGCAGTAGTCGAGCAGGGTGGCCATGGTCAGACCTCTTCGGTGGTGGTGCGGAACAGTTCGGTGGGGGTGATGCCGGTGGCGACGTGGTTGAGGGTGAAGCGGTAGAGCGGGCCGCGGTCCATTTCGGGCGGCGAGTAGGGGTAGGCGAGGGTGGAGACCAGGCCGTCGTACTCGGGGATGGGCAGGTGCGAGGAGGCGTGGGCGACGAACGTGGAGATGGCGTGGGCGGTTGCCTGGTCGGGCGCGGTGATGGTGATCAGTACGCCGAGTTCCTGGGGTTGCAGGGGGGTGGGTTCGGGGCTGGCCAGGATCGTCCCGGTGCCGTAGAGGCGGTAGTTGATGTCGATGGTGTCCGGGTCGACCTGGCCGTCGAACACGTCGAGGATCTTGGTGTCGAAGTACTTCTTGGCCATGGGCAGGAGCTCGGGGAGGCGCTCGATGACGACCTTGTCGCGGACTCCGCCGATGATGACGGTCTGGTAGCCGACGAGTTCGGCGCCTTCGAGTTTATTGGTGTAGCCGTCGGCCTTGATGTAGCGGGAGCCGCGGACGCGCACGGTCCGTTCGTCGACAGCCTCGTAGGTGGCGTGGGTGGTGTCGAGGGTGCCGGAGGGCTCGGTGATGTGGAACGGGTCGGCGTTCTCGTACAGCGTGTGGGCGGCGACTGAGCGCGGGGTGAGGCGGCTGCCTTCGGCGAGCGTGGTGACGTCGAAGTGGTCGTCGTGCAGGGTTACCAGGAGTCCGTTGGCCTCGGGCGGGATGGCGCAGGCGGCGCCGCATTCGATGGTCTTGGCCATGTGCCAGGTGAGGCCGGGGTCGGCGCCGTTCAGGTGGGGCAGGGCGGCGAACAGGGCGGTGTCGCTGGCCCGTCCGGCCAGGATGACGTCGCAGCCGTCGCGCAGGAGTTCCTGGATGGGTTCGACGCCCATCATGGCGACGGTGTGGCTGCGTTCGAACAACTTCCGTTCGATGACGGGGGCGTTGGCGAGCGGTCGGATGCGGCCCTGGTCGTACAGGTGCTGGAGTCGCTCGGCCGGTTGGTCGCTGTAGATGAGGCCGAATTTGAAGTGCAGGTTGTCCTCGGCGGCGATGGTTCGGGCCAGGCCGGCGACCCAGTCGACGCCGTCGTCGCGTCCGCTGGTGCCGCAGGAGCCGATGATCAGTGGCACTTGGAGGGTTTCGCGGGCCTGGAGGAGCAGGCGCAGATCGCGCGTGACGGCCTGGGCGGAGAGCTTGGGGGTGCCGGAGCCCAGCGCTGCGGGGCCGGAGTCGGTGGAGCCGGCGTCGCAGGCGATCACGTGCGGGCCGGCGGCGACACCGCGATCCAGGGCGGCGGTGTCGAATCCGGCGCCGAGCGCTCCGGTCGGGGCGAGGATACGCATGTCCATGAGGGCGGCTTTCTTGTTGTACGGGTGAGGGTCAGGAAGCAGTTGTGCGAGGCCGCTTGGCACGGCGGGCCACGAGGGTGAAGACGGCGAAGGTGACGGCGCCGAAGGCGGCGGCGTTCAAGAGCATGTAGCGCCAGCCGGTGAGGTCGACGGTGGCGCCGAGCAGAGCGGGGCCCAGTGCCATGCCGGAGGCGGAGGCCACTGTGTACAGGCCCGTGTAGGCGCCCAGGACACGGTTGTTGGGGGCCAGGCTCCACAGGGCGACCAGGCCGTTGACGGAGAAGACGGCGTAGCCGATCGAGGCGATGGCCACGGAGACGGCGGTGAAGGCCGGGGTGGGATCGGCGAAGCCGACGAGCAACCCCGCGACGAACAGGGCGATGCCGTAACGGATCATGCGGAGTTCGCCGAGCCGGTGCGAGAGGTAGGCCAGCGGAACGACGCAGATGAGGAAGGCGATCGCGCCGGGCAGCGCGATGCCGCCGGCCGCGCCCCGGGACATGCCCAGGACCTCGGTGCCGTACGGAGTGGTCAGCGAGCGCAGCGCCGCCCACATGCCGGCGAAGCAGAAGATGCCGGCCATGAGCAGCAGCCGGGTCCGGCTGGGTTCCCGTATCAGGTCGTTGAGGACCGCCCATGGCGAGGAGAACGTGTCAGTTTCTTCGTCGCCGGTGTCTTCGCGGCGCAGCGCTGCGGGGTGGCGCCGGCCCAGGAAGCGGTAGGACAGGGCCACCATGACGATCATCAGGATGGGTGGGATGGCGAAGGCGGCTTTGAGGCTGTGGTCCACCACCAGCAGGCTGATGAGGGCCGAGACGATGATGGTGAGACTGACGCCGGCCTTGATGAACCCCTGGGCCTTGCCGCGCTGCCCGGGCACGACGTAGTCGGAGACCAGGGTCTCGGTGACGCCTTTGAAGGAGTTGGCGGTCAGGCCGAACGCGAAGATGCAGAGCATGAGCATCGGCAGGCTGGTGGCCCACGGGATCAGTGCGAAGGGCACGGCCGCCACGCACGCCCCGGCCACCACGATGGGCCAGCGTCCCAGGCGCCGGCGGGCCAGCCGGTCGGAGATCAGGCCCATCCAGGGCTGGATGATGACACCGAGCCCGGTGTCCAGGCCCATGATCAGGCCGATCACGGTGGCGGACGACACGAAGTGGCGTAGCTGGGCGGGGACTTGGGCGTCGTAGAAGTTCCACACCGACTCCTGGGCGAAGATCGCGAGGGCGACCCACAGAACGGCGCTGCCGCTCATGCGCTCCGGCCGTACGGCCGCGGGGGCGGATTCGAACGCGGCAGGTGGCGCGGGTGTGGCGGAGGGCTGGGGTGGTTTGGCGTGCAGCATGGCGGCTCCTATGCCATATGCTATAGCAAAAAGGTGATGTCTGCGCGTCGGCGACCTCCCGAGGGGCCGACGCGCAGACACTGAAGGAAGGGGGTCAGGTGGTGGACAGCTCGACGAGTGCGGCGCGGTGGTGGGCGGCGGCGAGCTGTTCGGCGCGGTCCTCGTCGCGCTCCAGCAGGGCGTCGAGCAGCGCGCGGTGCTCGCGGTAGCGGGCGCGGAAGCTCTCGGCGCGGTCCGGGGCCAGCTTCATGGTGAGGTCGAGACGTTCCTCGTCGCTGAACGCACGGGCCTGGGTCAGCAGGCCCTCCAGTACCGGGTTGGCCACGCAGGCTTCGATGTGGTGGTGGAATTCGCGCAGCAGCCGGAACACGGCGGTGACCTGGTCGGCCACCGGAGCGTTGACCCCCTGGTCGGCCAGCGTCCGCTCGATCCCGGCAACCAGATGGTCGGCGCGGTCCAGGAGGCCGACGAGCTCGGTCAGCTGGGCGGCTGTGGCGTGGCGGGCCGCGAGGCGGGCCATCAGGGCGGACAGGCGCACCTCGGCCTCGACGATCTCGCTGCGGGCGGCAGCAGAGTGGTCGGCGATCCGCAGCGAGCGCGGGCCGACCCGCTCGACGACCTTCTCGTGGACCAGTTGGCGCAGCGCTTCCCGGATCGGGGTGGGGCTCACTCCCAAGCGAGCCGCGAGGTCCCGCTCGGTGATCTTCTCGCCCGGCCGCAGGGCGCCCTCGCGGATCGCCTCGCGCAGCCGCCGGTAGGCCTGGTCGGCCAGCGACGTCGTCTCCATGGGGCCGAGGGTGTCCTTCGTCATGCCGCCCAGACTGACTCCTGCTATAGCAAACAGTCAATGGGTTGATTGCTGATTCCTTTCCGGAGGTTGCCTCGACGCGTCCCTGGCCACCCTGTGCTCCACGTGGTCAGCGTGGTGGTGGCAGGGCGGGGAGCGTGACGGTGACGGTGGTCCCTGAGCGGGTGTGCGAGGTGATGCGCACGGTGCCGTGGTGGGCGTGGACAACCGCCTGGACGATGGCCAGGCCGAGTCCAGAGCCGCCGCGGGCCCGGCTGCGGCTGGCCTCGGCCCGCCAGAACCGGTCGAACACGCGGGAGAGGTCTTGCTGCGCGATCCCGGGCCCCTGGTCGGTCACCCGGATGACGGCCTCGCCGCCGGACGACTCGAGGAAGACGTCGATCGCGGTGCCGGCCGGGGTGTGCTGGATGGCGTTGCCGACGAGGTTGTTGAGGACCTGCTGGAGTCGTGACGCGTCTCCCTGTACATGGACGGGCGCGCCGGCGTGCAGCCGGATACTGCGGTCGGGGGCGACGACGCCGGCGTCTTCGACGACATCGGTGGCCAGGCGCAGCAGGTCGACCCGTTCGGATTCCAGGGGGCGTCCGGCGTCCAGGCGGGCGAGCAGGGAGAGTTCCTCGACGAGCAGGCGCATGCGGCCGGCCTCGCCGTCAACCCGTTCCAGGGCCCGGTCGAGTTCGGCGGGAGTGGTGAGGCCGCCCTGGTGGTAGAGGTCGAGCCAGCCGGAGATGGTCGCAAGGGGGGTGCGTAGTTCATGGGAGGCGTCCGCGGCGAAGGCCCGGATGTTGTCCTCCGCGCGGGCCTGGGCGTCGAAGGCGTGGTTGACGGCGGCGGCCAGGCGGTCGGTCTCGCTGCGGTCCCCGTACGTGGGCAGGCGCTCCTCGCGGGCGCCGGAGGCGATGGCGTCGGCGGCATTGGCCATACGGCCCAGCGGCCGCAGACCGATCTTCAGGATCAGGAGCGCGGTGGCGAAGGCCATGAGGAGAGTGATGCCGACGATGGCGGCTTGGCTGGAGATGAAGTCGGTGACGGTGACGCGGTCGATGTCGGTGCGCACAGTGAGGATGACCGCTGAGGCGGTCACCTCCCCCTCGGAGGTCTTCACGGTCAGACCGCTGGTGGGGATGCGCAGTGCGATCAGGTCGGGCACCGCTGGGTCGTCATTGATGGTGACGACCTGGTCGAGCCGGCCGGCGGTCAGGCTGTTGATCGCCTTCGGTACGCCGTCTCCCGCTTGGTCGGCGACGGTGCCGTCGGGGCCGATGACGGTCATGCCGAGGATGGGTGAGATCAGAGCGGACAGCTGGGTTCCGTTGACCGTCTGAGGGCCGGCGGAGAGCATCTGGTGAACGCGGTCGCCGGATGCTCGCAGGGATACCTCTGCCCGGTGATCCAGGTAGTTGCGCAAGGTCACGGCGCTGGCGACGGAGTTCCCGATGAGGCCGGCGGCCAGCAGCAGGAGGACGCCGATGAGGATCCGCCCGCGGATGGTGGTGAGCCGGCGGGGTCTGAGCGACGAAAGGCGCGGCCTTCTCATGAGGCGGGCCGGCGCAGGCTGTAGCCGATGCCGCGGACGGTGTGGATGAGGGGTTCGCGGCCGTGGTCGAGTTTGCGGCGCAGGTTGGACACGAAGCGTTCCACCACGACGGAGTCACCGCCGAAGTCGTACTGCCAGACCGCTTCCAGGATCTGGGAGCGGGTCATGACATGGCCGGGATGGGAGAGCAGGTAGCGCAGGAGCCGGAACTCGGTGGGTGACAGGTCGACCGTGTCCCCGCCGCGGTGGACGGTGTGGCGTTTGTCGTCGAGTTCGAGGTCGGCGTAGCGCAGGATGCCATCATCGGCCGCGGTACCCGCACTGCCGCGGGAGCGGCGGATCAGGGCCTGCAGGCGGGCGGTGACTTCGATGACGCTGAAGGGCTTGGTGACGTAGTCGTCGCCGCCGAGCTGGAATCCCCGGACACGGTCCTCGACGGCGTCCCTGGAGGTCAGGAACAGCACCGGCACTGTGACGCCGCGCGAGCGGATCAGCTGCAGGACCTCGAAGCCATCGCCTCCGGGCAGGCCCACGTCCAGGACGATGACGTCCGGGGTGTGCTGCGCGAGACGGGTGAGGGCCTGCGGTACGTCCTCGGCGAGCTGGACGTCGAAGCCCGCGAAGTGCAGGGCTGAGGCCATCAAGTCGCGGATACCGGCGTCGTCTTCGACGACGAGGACCGTGTCCGGGGAGTTCATGAAGTGACGTCCTGCCGGGGACTGTGGAGGTATGCCACGGGGGCGGGTGCTGGTCCATTCTCCTTCAGGCGTGCGCCTTCGACATCCAGGTCGGGCAGCCACTTGTCCAGCCGGCGTGGCAGCCACCAGGCGCGATGGCCCAGCAGCGACATGACGGCCGGCACCAGCGTCATCCGGACAGCGAAGGCGTCGATGAGGACGCCGATCGCCAGGGCCAGCGCGATCGGCATGATCGCCGGATCGTGGCCGAACAGGAAGCTCGCGAACACGGCCACCATGATCAGTGCGGCGGCGGTGACGACCCGGGCGGCGTGCCGGGCACCGCCGATGATCGAAGCGTGGGGCCGTTTCGTCTGCACGTACTCCTCGCGCATGGCCGAGACCATGAAGACCTCGTAGTCCATGGCCAGGCCGAACAGGACGGCCATCACGATGATGGGCACGAAGCTGGCGATCGGCCCGGTAGAGGGCACACCGAGCGGCCCGGCGAGCCAACCCCACTGGAACACCGCGACGATCGCGCCGAAGGACGCGCCGACGGACAGCAGGAAGCCGACGGTGGCCTTGATGGGGATGGCGATGGAACGGAATGCGGCCATCAGCAGCAGGAGCGAGAGTCCGACGACGACGAGAGCGAAGGGCAGCAGGGAGGCACTGAGCTTGTTGGAGACCTCGATGCTGACGGCGGTCTGGCCCGTGACGGCGATATCGCTGCCGCTCTGCTTGGCCAGCGATGCCACACGATCCTGCAAACGCGTGACCAGGGTGCTGGTCGCCGGATCTCGGGGTCCCGTCGTCGGGATGACCTGCACCCGGGCGGCGCCTCCGTCCGGGGAGTAGTCGACAGGGCTGATGCGCGCGATGCCGCTCATCCCGGACAGATCCTTGGTGATTTTCTGGCCGGTGTCCTTCAGAGCACTCTTCGGCGCGCCGGTGACCAGGACGACCAGGGGGCCGTTGGCGCCGGGACCGAAGGCGTCACCGATCTTGTCGTAGACCTGGCGCGCGGCGGTCGACGTGGGTTCGCTGCCGTCGTCGCTGAGGGCGAGCTGGAGCTGGCCGGCAGGCAGGGCAAGTGCGGCCAGCGCCAGGGTGACGGTGATGACCGCCCGCCACGGACGGCGCACGACGGCCCCGACCCAGCGCGCCCCCATCGAAGGTTTCGCGGCCGGATCCTGGGACCTGCGCATCCGTTGTGCGGCTCGCGAACCGGGCTTGGGGCGCAGCCTCTCCCCGGCGACTGCCAGGAGGGCAGGCAGCAGACCCAGAGACATGGCGACCGCAACGGTCACCGCTGCCGCGGCGCTCAGGCCCATCGAGGTGAGCACCGGAACCCCCGCCACCGTCAGACCGGCCAGCGCGATGACCACGGTCAGTCCGGCGAACGCCACCGCGCTCCCTGCGGTCGCGGTCGCGCGGGCCGCGGCGTCCTTCACGCTGCGGCCCTGTGCCAGCTCGGCCCGGTGGCGCGAGACGATGAACAGGGCGTAGTCGATGCCCACCGCGAGGCCCAGCATGATGGCGAGCGTCGGCGCATTGTCGGAGATGCTCAGGACCGAGGACAGGCCCATCAGCCCCGTCATGCTCGCCACCACCGCGAGCAGGGAGGTGACAAGGGGCATTCCCGCGGACAGCAGAGAACCGAAGGTGATCGCCAGAACGGCAAGTGCCACGAGTACGCCGAGCCCCTCCGTCGGCCCCACCGGGGCCTTGGACTGCTTGTAGGCGTCGCCGCCGAAGAGCACGTCTACGCCCGCCGCGCGACTGCTGGCTCCGGTGTCCTTGAGGGCATCAAGGACGGCCTGGGGAACATCCTGGTCCTTGGCCGTGGAGAACTCCACCTGGGCGACAGCCGTCTTCCCGTCCGGCGACACGGTCTGGCTGCGTGTAGGGTCACTGACCGACGTGACGCCGGGCACGGTGGCCGCAGCGGTCAGGGACTGCTTCAGCGCGGTGGCCTTGGCCCGGTCTTTGAACGAGGTGCCCGCCGGCGCCTCGAAGACGATCTCCGCGCTCTGGTGGTCGGACGACCCGAAATGCCGGTCCATCTTGGTCAGGGCGCTCTGGGCAGCCGATCCGGGGATGTCCGACCTGGAGTCGAAGCTCCCCGCGCAACTGATTCCCAGCGCGGCAATCGCGGCGACGATGAGCAGCCATACGGCCAAGACCGTACGGCGACGGCGTACCGCGAACACCCCCCATCGATGAAGCAACACAGCCATGATCACAGTCCATTTCCGTAAGAGACGTCAGCGAAGCCCTCAGCAAAGCTCTGCCGCTTGACGGCTCTGCCCCGCACAACCTGACGGTTTCTTGACGGTTCCGGCTTCGCTGATCACCTCGCGCTCACGCCCATCGGGCTGCTGCACCGCTGAGGCGGTCATGATGGTTGGGCCGCGACAATCGCTCAGGTCCTTGCAGTGCGCGGCGAGGAAATAGGTGACGCCGACAGCGACGTCAAGACCTGGCTCCGCACCCTCGGGCTCACCAGCTCGTAACAAAGGGGCGCGGCCCTCAAAGAGCGTTTTGACCTGCCAGGGGTGTTTGGTAAATCCCGGCAGGCCAGGGGGTTGGTGGCCGTGCGCGTGAGCGTGTCAGGATCCGCTCGTGGAGTGTGATGTGTGTGGAAGGGCGATGTGGCAATGGCCCGTGCCGCCGACTGAGTGGCACGAGGAGATCTGGTCCTGCTCCTGGTGCTACGCCGCTACGCATGTAGGCGGTGAGTGGTTCGAGATCGCGCGGCCGCCGTACCTGCCGATGGAGCTGCGCTGGGAGAGGGCCGTTGCGAACGGCCTTCCCGCTGACGTCGCCCACGCCTTCGGAATCTTCGACAGGACCCTGTGCGGAATCCAGGAAGTCGGCATGTCGCCGTCTGACTACGGGTGGCTGCTGGAGCGGGAGAACGCCTGCGACGCCTGCCATGAAGCGGCGATGGTCATCGATGAGCGCTGGCCGCAGACCATGAGCAGCGATGACGCGCGGGTGAGTGTGGCTCGGCGACCGGCCACTGGATAGGAGTGCCCGCGCTCCGCCTGCGTCAACCGGCAGCTACGAGTACTTCCAGTTCGGGGTGGATTCGCGGGTGAGTCGTCGGCTTATGAGGTCCTACCTTCTTGACCGGGCTGAGCGAGCCATTCGTAGGGTTGGCTCACCCAGGGTGGTGGGTGTGGCTGTTATGAGGTTGCCGCTGGTGGCTCGATCGACTTGGCCGCCCGTCACCCCGCGACGACGCGGCCGCTGATTGGGAGTTGCGAGCAGATCGCTGTGTAGGACAACGCCGGCGACGTCGTTGCAGGACAGCTGTCACGACGATGCTCGGGAGCATGATGAACCGAATATGGGCCGGGGTCGACGCCGGGAAGTCGCATCACCACTGCGTGGTCCTTGACGCCGAAGGCGTCAAGCTTCTGTCTCGCAGAGTCGGCAATGACGAGGCCGAGATTCTCCAGCTCCTCACCGATGTTCTGGACTTGGCGGATGAGGTGACCTGGGCGGTCGATCTGGCTGACGGCGGCGCGGCTCTGCTGATCGCCTTACTCGTCAACCACGACCAGGCCTTGCTCTATATCCCTGGCCGCGTCGTCAATCGGGCCTCCGGTGGTTACCGGGGCGAAGGTAAGACCGATGCCCGCGACGCGCTCGTGATCGCAGACCAGGCTCGTATGCGCCATGACCTGAACCCCTTGCGTCCACGGGACGAGGCCACGGTGGAGCTGAAGCTGTTCACCGCCCGCCGCACCGACCTGGTCTGCGACCGTACCCGTGTCATCAACCGGCTCCGCGGAACACTGACGGCTATCTTTCCCGCACTCGAACGCGCTCTGGAATTGACCAACGCCGGCCCGTTGGTGCTGCTGACCGGATACCAGGCCCCGGCGGCGATCCGCCGGGTGGGCGCGAACCGTCTGGAGTCGTGGCTGCGTAACCGTAAGGTCCGCGGTGCCGCCACACTGGCGCGTTCCGCGTTCGCGGCCGCCGAGCGGCAGCACACCGCAGTCGTCGGAGAGAAGGCTATCGCCCAGATGGTGCACACCTTGGCGAAGGAAGTGATGACCCTCAACGAGAAGATTGCCGAGGTCGACAAGCTCATCGAAAGCCGGTTTCGCGAGCACGAACTCGCCCCAGTGATTGCCAGCCTGCCCGGAATCGGTCCCCTGCTCGGAGCGGAATTTCTGGCGGCCACCAGCGGGGACATGAGCTTCTTCGCCACTCCGGACCGGCTGGCGGGTTTCGCCGGCCTCGCTCCCGCGCCACGAGACTCCGGCCGTGTCAGCGGCAACCTCCACCGCCCGAAGCACTATCACCGCGGACTCCAACGCGTCTTCTACACGTCCGCCCTCATCAGCATCCGCACCTGCGCGGAGTCCCGCAGGTTCTACGATCGCAAAAGAACGGAAGGCAAACGGCAC
The DNA here is from genome assembly GCF_001514115.1 of Streptomyces olivochromogenes. GTDB lineage: Bacteria > Actinomycetota > Actinomycetes > Streptomycetales > Streptomycetaceae > Streptomyces > Streptomyces olivochromogenes. The sequence continues at coordinate 57,550 of NZ_KQ948483.1, read as the reverse complement.
ACCCAGGCCGTGCTGGCCCTCGCCCGCCGCCGCGTGAACGTCCTCTGGGCACTCCTGCGTGACGGACGGTGCTACCAAGCCATACCACCTGTCACAGCACTACCTTGACAACGTCATTGGGAAGTCGATCATCGCGATGTGGCTTATGGCTTCGGAGCGGTGCGGATGGGCCTCGTAGTCGCGCGCCAGACGGCGGTGGTGCATCAGCCAGCCGAAGGTCCGCTCGACCACCCCGCGCCCTGTCCGCAGGCAGGCCCGACGTCGCCGAGCAGCTGCTCGCGCCGTGGCGGGAGCCGGCCGGGCCGCGCCCGAGGCGACGCGCAGATGAGTAAATCCACGGCTTCGCACCTCCCGCCTTCCGCCTGCCCCTCCCTGAGCTGTGCCCCTCGCACGGCCGCCGGCACCTTCTCCTGCCGGGCGCCGTACCCGGCCGCCCCCGTAACCCAGTCGGTCTGGCAGACCAGATGAGGCAACACGATCTCCCCGTACGGGCCGCACGCAACACCGCGCTGTTGGAGGCCATAACCGACCTGCCGCCCATCGTCGTCGCCGACCTCTTCGGCATCAGCCCCGCGACCGCCCACCGCTGGTCCCAGCTCGCCGGGAACAGCTGGGCGCCCTACCTTGCCGCCCGGAAGCGATCACGGCCATAGACCCCGAACACAATCAGCTCTTTCCAACCTGGCCCGGTTGTTGGCCAGTTGGCCTGGCAGTGCAGCGAAACTGCCGGTAGATGGGTCTTCTTGAGGTGGGCCGACGTAGTGCGCAGGTCGGAGTGGTGAACACGACCGTCAAGGTGGCGCGGCGATGGAGTCGCGCTCGCGCGGTGGCGGACCGGGTGATCAGTGCTCCTGGTCTTCGCACGTTATCCCGGCTCTCTCCGCCCCAATCGATCGGCGACGAACGCCGCGAGCGCCTCCCGGGACGGGTGTCCCCAGCCGATGCAAAACGGATGCCCGGCCGGATCCGCGTACACCTGGTGACCCTCGGCAGCATCGAGATCAGGAGCCGGCTGGAGCAGCCGGGCGCCGAGGGCGACTGCCTCTTCGTGCGCCGCTCGCGGGTCATCGACGTGGAGATCGAGATGCACTTGCTGGGGGTTTCCATGAGGCCAGTCGGGCGGAACATGGTCCGGTGCCAGTTGCACGCCGATCCGCCACTGTCCAGCAGCGTCGATGACGCTGTGCCAGTCGTCGTCCTCGAAGACGTGCCCGCCCAGAATGCCGGCCCAGAACGTGCTCTCCGCATGCAGGTCGGCTGCGTCGAAGACGATCACCTGACGCACCATGTCCATAACGCTCACGCTACGGGAATCAGTGAGCCCTTTCCAACCTCCTGCGTCGGCTGGGTAGTTGGCCTGACAGACGGATGAAGCCCCTGGTAGATGGGTTTTCGACCAAGAGAACCGTCTCCACCAGAGGCTTCGCATGCTTGTTTACCCGTCCGGCGTCGACGTGTGCGGCTCTGCCCTCCGCTTCCTCGCCGCCCGTGAGGGAACGTCGGCGCGCCCTCGGCACTCGGTGGCGGCGCCTGAGCGCGGACCGACAGGCCCTGCTCGCTCTCGCTCACCTCCGCAACGGTCAGCCCTATGCCCAGCTCGCGGCCGGTTTCGGGATCGGCACCACCACCGTCTACCGGTATGTCACCGAGGCCGTCGAGCTCCTGGCCGCCCTTGCCCCCACCCTCGCCGAAGCCGTACAGGCCGCGTCGATCAAGGCGTATCTGATCCTGGACGGGACGCTTCTGCCGATCGACCGGATCGCCGCCGACCGTCCCTTCTACTCGGGCAATCACAAGAAGCACGGCATGAACGTGCAGGTCATAGCCGACCCGAAGGGTCGCCTCCTGTGGGCTTCACCGGCCCTTGCCGGTGCCGTCCTTGACGCGCGGGCCGCGCGTCAAGGACGGCATCATCGGCGCTCTCACCGAGGCTGGCATCAACTGCTGGGCGGGCAAGGGGTACCAGGGCGCAGGATTTCCGTTCGAGCTCCCTTACCGCGGCCGAAGGGGCAGCCTCTCCACCGGTCCCACACGAAAGTCCGGGCACTGGTCGAACAAGCCATCGCCAGCCTCAAATCCTGGCTGCTCTTGCGCAAGCTCCGCTGCTCGACGACCCGGATCACGAGCCTCGTCCAAGCCGTCCTCACCCTACATCTGGCTTCTGGCCGGCTCAGACCGCGTTTGAGATCTGCCGTGGAGTCGTAAGCCCGACTGAGGCCGAAGCACGGGGAGGATGATCCACCTTGGTGATCGGTAGGGTCGGCAGACCGGAGGCAATGAGATGTTGCAGGTTCTGTACAGCGGGGAGACCAGAGAGCTCGAGCTCTCTGGGGCACGTCCAGAGCTCTTGGCGCTCGGACAGCTGCTGCGGGGGAAGGCTGGAAGCTACGATCTCTCTGAGAACCGGCACCCTTTTCCTTACGAAAGGTCGTTGTCCGAGATCGCGTTCCGGGAGGACCCGGAGGGCGACACCGCGTCGATCGTTGCGGAGGACGAGATCCTGAGGATCCAGGGAGGGCGGGAAGCTCTCGACCTTCTCGCCGACAACATTGAGGGCTTCGCCTCCGAGGCGGATGCGGGCGATCACTGTCACGTCGACTCCCCGACATACGACTACATCGCGCCAGCGTCGGACCCGCTGGTGATTGCATTCATGAAGTAAGCGGAGAGCCTTCGGCCGTAAGGCGGTTGAGCCCGCAGCCATCGGTGCGAGAGAGCGGTCGTGCGCCTGGTCGGGTTGCCGGTCGGCCTCGGGTGAGGCGGCGGACCATGGTGCCGATCATCGCCCAGCGGATCACCGTCTCCGAATGGGCGGGACTGGTCTCGTAGTCCCGGGCGAGGCGGCGGTGGGCAGTGAGCCACGAGAAGGTGCGCTCCACCGCCCACCGCTCGGGCTGGACCTGGAAGCCGCGCTGGTCGGGGGCCTCGCGGACGATCTCCAGCTCGTGGCCGAGGATCTGAGCGGTCCACTCGGCCAGGCGGCCGGCGAAGCCCCGGTCGGCCCAGACCTTCCGGACCCCAGGGTGGTCGAGTCTGGTCCACAGCAGCGGCCGTTTCATGCCGTCGCGGTCCTGAGTGCTCGCCGCGACGACGTGGACGGCCAGGAGCAGGCCGAGGGTGTCGGTGATGATGAATCGCTTGCGGCCCTTCACCTTCCTGCCCGCATCGAAACCCCTGGTGGCAGCGGGAACGGTGTCGGCGGTGCGGACGGACTGCGAGTCGATCAAACCCGCGCTCGGCTCCGCGTCGCGGCCCTCAGCTTCACGGACCTTGCCGCAAGGCGTCATGGATGCGCTCAACAGTTCCGTCGTCGTGCCACCAGGTGAAATACCAGTACACCGTCGGCCACGGAGCGAAGTCCTTTGGCAGTTGCCGCCATGCACATCCGGTCCGTACTACGTAGAAGATCGCGTTCACGATCCGCCGCCGCGGATGCTTCTCCCGCCGACCGCCCTTCGGGCCTACCCGCGCCGGAGGAAGCAACGGCTCCACCCGCGTCCACTGCTCATCCGTCAGGTCCGACGGATGCCCACCCCCAACACCGCTCACTGTGAGCCCAACGAACGCCTCAGCAACGTGACACGGCAGATCTCAAACGCGGTCTCAGACTGAGCATGGAAAAGGCTCACTGAGTATGGAAAAGGTTCAATGTCTGCACTTCATCTTGGCGGGGTGGGCATGGGAACTCTCGCTTTTCACACTCGACAGGCTGAGCAACCAGTTCGGCAGTTTCGGCAGCGCCGAGATCGCCGCGATCGGACAAGAACTCCACGTCGAACTCACGGATCTGCTCGACCACCCGGGGCTCCAGGCACCGCTCGGCTTGAAACGCTGCCAGAGCCCTCCCGTTGGCTGATCCAGAGGTCGACACTCCGCAGGCGAGTACGCCTCCGGTTGCAGCGCGCCGCTTAGGGTTTTTTACTAATAGGTACAAATCGAACTAACTATGCAGTCCGTGAGGTAGGACGGCGGGGGACTCCGCCGTCGGTGAGGGGGGTAGTTGCCGCGTGCCGGCGCGCTGGGCCTTCAGCCGGTCTCTGGCCGAGTTGCCGCAAGGGAGATGTGGACATCATGGGACAGCTTGATGGAAAGATCAGCCTGGTGACCGGTGGGTCGACCGGGATCGGTCTGGCCATAGCCCGTCGGTTCGTCGCCGAGGGCGCAACCGTGTACCTCACAGGGCGACGCAAAACCGAACTTGATGCGGCTGTGGAAACCCTCGGGGGACGGGCCATCGGCATACAAAGTGATGTCGCGGATCTCGAGGCTCTGGATGAGCTGTTCGCGATCATCCAGAGCGGCAGCGGACGGCTGGATGTCGTCGTCGCCAACGCCGGCGGCGGCGAGCTGGCGCGCCTGGGGGAGATCACCGAGGAGCAATACCGTTCGACCTTCGACATCAACGTCAAGGGGACGATCTTCACGGTCCAGAAGGCACTCCCGTTGCTGCCGGACGGGGCCTCGGTCATCGTGCTCTCGTCCACCAACGCGTCGACGGGCGTCCAGGCCATGACGGTCTACAGCGCCACCAAGGCAGCCATCCGCAACCTGGCCCGCACCTGGGCCGCCGAACTCGCGGGGCGCGGCATCCGGGTCAACGCCCTCAGCCCGGGACCGATAGAGACCCCCGGCATCCGCGGTCTGGGCAGCCCGGCAAAGGGCGAACAGCAGCTCGCGGACCGTCTCGCCGACCAGATTCCCCTCGGCAGGATAGGACGCCCCGACGAAGTCGCCGCCACGGCCGTCTTTCTCGCCTCTGACCAGAGCTCCTTCACCACGGGAGCCGAACTCTTCGTCGACGGCGGCCTCGTCCAGGTCTGAATGCGGCCCTCCTGTTTCGGCGTAGCCGCGAAGCGAGGCCGGAAGACGGCTTGGCCCGCCAGCCGACGGAGAGCTTTTCACGGGTTTTCCTAGGTGACCGATCTAATGCGGCTGCCTGATCCGTAGCCGCAACCAGCTATCTCCTCCACGTCAGGAACGGCTCATGAACCCTGACGAACTATTCGAGAGTGTCGCCAAAAACTCGCCCCTCTGGGAGTCTCGACCGGAATACTGTTCGGTAAATGCGCCCTCAAAGTCCACAGCAAGGCCTTCGCGGGCCTCAGAGGGGACTACCTTGTCTTCAAACTCAACGAGGGCACACCCGCGCACGCGAAAGCCCTGGCCCTTCCCGGCTCCGGGCCCTTCGACGCCTCTGGCAAGAATCTGCCCTTCAAGGACTGGGTCGCAGTACCCCAGCCATGCCGACCAGTGGCTGCGATTGGCCGAGATCGCACTCAAGAGCCTCCTGCCGTGGCCCGGCCTACGTGCAGTGCACGCCGGGGGCGGGTGGCCCCCATTGGATGACCGGCGCGTCCGTACAGGGCGAGGCCGACTGTTGGTCTAATGCCCGATCTATGGGAGATGATCATGCCCTCGCGACAACCAGGACGCCGAATCTGGGGCGATAGAGCCTATCCTCGCCTTGAGAAAGATCAGCTGGCCCGACTTTTTGAGTTCGGCGTTCCGCAGAACATTACCGCAGGGCAATTCATATACCGCCTGGGAGATGAAAAGTATGACCTGGTAGTAATCGAAGAAGGCCAGCTTGAAATCATCAGAGAGGCAGGTCCTGGTTATTCCGAGGAGGTGATTGTCACTTTTGGACCCGGAGAATTTGTCGGTGAACTCAGTATTCTCACCGGGCAGTTCGTGTATCTCCCTGCGCGCGCTGCCACGGATGGCCGCATCTATCGAATTCCACCCGACCGCTTTCGCTTCCTGATGGAAACCGAGACCGCACTCTCCGACATCCTTCTCACCGCTTTCAGGGCTCGACGTGAAATTTTGATGGAGTCTGCCTCGCGCACCATTGAGGTCATCGGAAGCGCTTCCTCTGCCGAGTGCATGGCGCTGCGCTCGTACCTTGAACACATGGCACTTCCGTATCGCTGGATGGACGACGCAACCGCCGACGGATCGCTGCTGATGCGGCTCGCTTCGCTCTCCGCAGGTGATTTGCCCACCGTTCTCCTTCCGGGACGCTCGCTGCGCAACGCCACGCCAGGAAGCCTCGCGACGAATCTGGGACTGTCGCATGAAAGAATTAAGGATGAAGAGATAGACCTCGCTGTCATCGGGGGTGGTCCTGCCGGGCTGGGCGCCGCGGTGTATGGATCGTCAGAAGGGCTCGGAACTGTCCTGTTTGACGCCGTGGGCCCTGGAGGGCAGGCGGCAGCAAGTTCCCGCATCGAGAACTACTTGGGATTCCCCAACGGAATCAGCGGCGCAGAACTGACCCGCCTTGCCGCCGTACAGGCGCTGAAATTCGGATCTCGCCTCTACTCGCCTTCGCGCGCCGTAAGCCTTCAGTCCCTTGCCGACCGGATAAAGATTTCCCTGTCCGACGGCACGGATATTTTTGTGCGCGCGGCAATTATCGCAACTGGCGCCCGCTACCAGTCCCTTCCAATCGCCCGCTGGAAACAATTCGAAGGCGCGGGAATCTATTACGCTGCGACTGATCTAGAAGTCCGTTCGTGCGCAGGCAGACCGGTGGCCGTGCTGGGAGGGGCAAACTCCGCAGGGCAAGCAGCCCTGTTCCTGGCGAGTAAATCAATTGCAGTGAACATCATCCTGCGCCGTGACAACATCGAGGCCCGCATGTCCTCCTATCTTGTTCGCCGCCTGCTCGCGGATCCGCGCGTTTCCGTGCATACGTCGAGCGAGGTGACAGCACTCGAAGGGGAAGGCTCCCTGGAGGCCATCAGGATCAGAAATTCCGCCACTGGCGTCGAATCACTGCTGAGATGCAGCGGACTTTTCTGCTTCATAGGTGCGACACCGGCAACCGACTGGCTAAACGATGCCTGCGCAGCCGACAAGGATGGATTCATATACACCGATGTGCACATTGCTGACGAATATCTGGGGCCGTCCTGGCAGGAGCTGCAACGCGCTCCTCTTCCCTTTGAAACGAGTATTCCGCGAGTCTTTGCCGCAGGTGACGTACGGCATGGGTCAATCAAGCGTGTAGCCGCCGCAGTCGGCGAAGGCGCCTCTGCCGTTTCTTCCGTTCATCGGGTCATAGGAGTGCCCGGAGTGCCCTTCTGAGAGCAAGCGGGTCGGGCAGCACGAGCACGGCCGTTCGGGCGAGTCGGCATCGAAAGCAGCGAACAGGCCCGTACTGTCCTGTCTTCGTCCCGCAATGCCCCATACACGGGGTACAGTTTTCTCATGGCCCGGCCTCGGCAGTTTGACGACGAGGAAGTTGTTCGGGCTGCTCGCGACCAGTTCTGGTCCCACGGTTACGACCGAACCTCCATCGACGATCTGAGCGCCGTCACAGGCTTGGGACGCGGAAGCCTGTACGGGGCCTTCGGAGACAAACACGCCCTATTCCTGCAGGCTCTGGACAGCTACAACACTGACGCGATCGGAGCCTGGCGTTCGGCTCTGCGCGGCCCGGGACCGGCCCTCCCGCAGCTGGAACGCCTTGTATGCGACATCTCCGAAGCGATCAGCAGGGACGTGGAGCGGCGCGGCTGCATGATGGCCAGGAGCGCCACAGAACTCGCCGCAGTCGACAAGACCGTCGCCGAGCGGACCGCTGCCACTGTCCGCGGAATGCACAGCGAACTGTCGGACTGCCTCGCCCGCGCCCAAGGGGAGGGCTCGCTGGATGCCGAAGCGGACACGGACGGGCTCGCAAGCCTTCTCCTTGCTGTGCTGCGGGGACTGGAGGCCCTGGGCAGGGCGGGAGCCGCAGCGGAGGTTGTCATCGGGGCTGCCCAGCAGGCCTTGGCCCTTCTTCCCTGCGCGTCCACGAACGAGCCGGCGCCGGACCGGCTGGAGGACCGTTCAGCGCCGTGACGTGGTCCCAACCTGGACGGCCCTTGGGTTTTCAGTGCCATGGGCCGCACGCCGTGGAGGTCTTACCCCGCCAGGCGTCACGGGCGCCGCCTACGAACAGGACGATCAGCAGCAGCACAGGGGCGCCTACCAGGGCAGATGCGGACGGTGCCTACCTTGCCGGGCCGTTGCGCGTGTTGCACAGCCTCTGCCAGGTCGCCGAGACCGTAGGTGGCGGCTGGTCCTTGGCCGCCATCGCAATCATCTTCGCGGCGGCGACGTCGGATGTCTGCCTGCCGAGGGAGGTGTCTGACATCCAGCGGCCGATGCTCCTGCCGCGCGGCGTCGGCGAATTGTGCACCTGGACGCCCGGGGGCTCATGGTGCGACCAGGTCGTGACTGTCCCCTATCAGCTCCCGAATCAGTTTGTCCGGGACATCGCCGGCCAACGAAATGTTGACCCAGTATCGCTTGTTCAGCTTGTACGCCGGGTGCACTGCCTTGAAGCGGTGCTGCAACTCGGCGACCCGCTCCGGATCGGCCTTGACTGTCACCTGGTCGTCCGGGAACTCATGGCCACTGAGGATGGCAAACACCTTGTTGTTCGCCACTGTCTTGAACACCACGCGGTCCGGGGCGAACGGACGCGACTCACTGACTCCGGCGAAAGAGAGCGCCAGCTCCCGGACGTCGTCCACGTTCATGGCTACCTCGCTTCCATAACTGAAGTTGCAGGACTCCGCCCTTGGCAGCGGCGGCTGCTAGGGGCGGATGAGGACGGTGCCGACCTTGCCGGGCTGCACCGCGTGCTTCACGGCGGTGGCCAGCTCGCCGAGGTCGTACGTAGCGGCCACGTCGAACTGGTCCTGGAACTCCAGCGCGATCAGCGTCGCGGCGACCGCGTCCGATGCCCGCCTCTCGGCGGATGCCTCCAACAGCCACCGGCCGAGGGTCGCGCCCCGCACTGTCAGCGCTTGGTGCAGCAGCGTCGACGCATGCACCGAGATCGGCTCCTCGGCGAGTTCCCCGTAAATGACCAGCCTGCCGCCCGGCGCCAACAGGTCTAGAAGGCTTTCCGTCAGCTTTCCGCCGACAGGGTCGAAGGCCACACTGAGCGGGCGGCCGTCGGCTGCCTTGCGGACCTCGTCGGCCCAGCCCGGATTCTCTGTCGCCACGACCGGGACGTCCGGGAACCGCTTGCGCAGCTCGGCGGCACCGCGGTCACTGCGGACGACGTTGACCAGGCCTACGTTGTGGTACTGCATCACGCCCGTCACCAGCCGCCCGACCGACGAGCCGGCGGCGGCCTGCACCAAATATCCGTCGTATCCCAAGGCCGGGTGCTGCTCCGCCTCACGGCGCAGCATCACCGCGGTGAGCGGGTTCGTCAGCATCTGTGCGGCGACCTCGTCCGACAGCTCATCAGGCACGGGGACGACCATCTCGGCGTCCGCCAGGATCCATTGTGACCATCCCCCCGGCAGGGGAAAGACGGTTACACGGCCGCCGACCTCAACGCCCGGAGCCACGCGCGTATCCGGGCCGATGGCCTCCACCAAGCCGGTCCCTTCCACGCCGATCGGTACCGGCTCTGCAGCGGTCGCGGGGAAGGCATCGAGGCCTAGGAGATCACCAGGGTGGACCGGGAAGGCCGTGGCGCGGATGAGGACCTGACCGTACACGGGTGCTTCCGGTTCGGGCTCCTCGATGACGGTCAGGACGTCGGCGGGTGACCCGCTACGGGTCCAGACGACACGACGGTTCATGATTCGCCTCCTGTGCGCTGGTGCGTATGGGGCTTGGCCGGGGCGTCAGCCGACGTCCATGAGCAGCAGGTGCTTCGCGCTGAGTGCACCGTCGAGCTGCATCAGCCGACCTCCCTCCCGTAGACCGCCGAGGTCCAGGGCGGCGAATCCGAATTCGTCGAGCAAGCCGGCCACGGCCGCCTTCGCGTCGGCGTCGTCGCCCGCGTAGAAGACCACCTGGCGGCCTTCCTCGTGCTGGGGGTCCGCGGCGATGAACGCGGCGAACAGGCTGTTGAACGCCTTCACGATCCGCGCGCCGGGCAGGCGCTGGGCGACCCACTCGCTTCCCGTGAGGTCGCCTACGTCGTACCGGCCCCTCCAGGGGTTGGCCGCCGCGAACTGATTCGTCGTGTCGACGACGATCTTCCCGGACCAGTCGGCAAGGCCGGTCAGGTCCGGCACTGCGGAGAACGGCACCGCGAGGAAGACGAGCTCCGGCTGCGTCGCCTCCTCGGCCGTCACCGCGTGGGCCTTCGGCCCCAACTGCTCCACGACTGCCTTGAGTGTCTCCGGACCCCGGCTGTTGCCGATGAGTACCTCGTGTCCGTGACGGACGGCCTTGTCGGCGACGGCCCGGCCGATTTCTCCCGCGCCGAGAATGCCGATAGTGCTCTGTGCGGCCATGCTGCCCATCCTTGATCGTGTGTCGGGGGTCGTGCCGGCGCCCCGGCAGCGGCTGTGTGATCGGCTCCGGCCGCTTCCTGTCGGGATGGTCCCGGCCTCGGCGGCAGGTGCGTCGGCGCCTACGCGCGACGCGGGTTGAAGTCCAGGAGGACCTTGCCGTTCTCCCGGAAATGCGCGAGCGCCTCGGGAAAGTCCGCCGCCTTGTAGACGGGCGCGGAGGGCAGGACGAGTCTTCCCTCAGAGACCAGCCGCGCGGACTCCGCGTTCAGAGCCGGAAGCCGGGGAAGGAACTCGTCCTGGTACATCCAGAATTCCGTCGTGGTGATGTTCTTCGTCCTCAGCACGTCAGGATCGGGCGTGAACGGCCAGCCGCTCAAATACCCGTAGATCGCCAGCAGCGCGCCGTCGGTCAGTACGTCCAGCAACAGGGCGGTCGCCGCACCGCTGACGCCGTCAAGGCCGAGTAGCACCGGATCGGAGCCGATGGCTTCCCGCACGCGCGCGCCGGCGGCCGCCGAGTCGACAACCGCGATGTCGGCACCGAGATCACGGAGTTCGCTCACGAGTTCCGCGCGGCGCACGATGTTGATCGTGCGCAGCCCTCGTTCCTTGGCGAACACGATGACAGACCGGCCTACCCCGCTGTTGGCCGCGTTCTGCACCACCCAGGAACCGGCCGGAAGGTCACGCAGGCTGACCAGGAGCCCCGCGCTGACGGGATTGATCGTGAGCATCGCTGCCTGTTCAAGACTGATGGACTTGTCCACGACGGTCAGGTCTGCTGCCTCGGCCACGACCCGCTCGGACCAGGAAAAGACGCCGAAGGGAAGCAGGACTCTCTCGCCTGGGCTGACCTCCATGACGCCGGGGCCTACGGATACGACGGTCCCGACGCCCTCGTTTCCGATAGCCGTCGGCAGCTCAGGGCGTACGGGGTAGACACCTTGCGCCAGGAGAAGGTCGTGGTGGTCGAGAGGGGCATACTCGACCTGGACCAGCGCCTGTCCGGCGGTGGGAGCCGGGGGCTCTGGCACGTCCACCACCTGCAGGCTCTTCTCCGGCTCCCCGAACTGGGTGAGGTGAATGGCGAGCATGAGACACGACTCCTAGCTTTGTCGCCGTCGCTTCTCGAAATTCGAGACATCGCGTCGGATGCCGACGGCCCGGTCCCCGAGGGATTCCACCGGTGTATCCGGCTCGGTTCTGCTCCGGCCCGTGAGGTGGACGGTGGAGCCCTCGGCGACGAACCGACGGGCTATAGCCAGACCGATTCCGGTCGAGCAGTCACCAAACCGACCTTGTCATCAAGCTGTCTCAGGATGTCTGCTTCTTCCTCGATGTAGGTCACCCGGAGACCTGCAGAGAGCACAGCACGCCGGCACGCGGCAACCCATGCTCGTCCACCTTGTGACGTCCTCGTCGACGACGGAATACTCCGCCACGCCACCTCACGGTCCGCACGGTTTAATGAGATTTGTACCTACTAGTAAAGAACCCGAACCGGGTCACTGCAACCGGAGAAGCACGCACCCTGCCCGGTCTCCGGCTGGCTGAACAGATCCTGTGGCCCTGTACTCCTTCTGTCGCATCACGCCCCGCCGATTCCATGGGCGCCACAGCCGCCGGTGCACGCGCCGAGTACTCGATCGAGCGCAGTCCGCGGTCTTTGGCGAAGCGATGACGGATCGGCCACCCCCGCTGTTCCCCGCGTTGTGCACCACCCACGGTCCGGTACAGCGGGGGCAGAGCATTCCGGACGAGCCTCCAGGAGCCGGGTAGCGTGCCGACGGCCGGATAGGTTGCCAATCGCTCAGCGACTGATCGAACGGTGCAGGCCCGGTTGGGACCTCGACGTCTCCCAGGAGCGACGGGACTCTCCGCCTTCCTCCGATCGCGAGGGAAGACCATTCGGTCAATGACCGCCCGTGGACAAGGCGTGGTCCTTGGAATACCTCAGCTTTTGAATAACGGCCCTTTACGGCCCTTTACGAGTGGCACGCGGGCACCGTGGACGCCGAGATCGTCGGCTACACCGGACCTGCCGCACGCCCGCGTGCTCTTGACGTCCGGCTCCCCGGCGGCCGCATCGCGCTCACGCAGACACTCAAGGCGCCGCTCGCGGCGCAGGTCTCCGCGCACCTCGTCGCGAGCGGACCGTCCCGGAGCGCCCGCACCCGCGGGGGGCCTACCGCACCACGGGGCCGGGCCCGGCAGTCGAGGTCCTCGCCGGAACGACCCGGCACGCCGTGGTGACAGCAGCCCGGCTGCGTAACTCGTAACGCACCTAGTCCACACCTAGGGCACAATGCCGTTGCTTTATGCAGTCGCGGGGTGGGGCCGTTGGATGCGGACTGCTCGGGTGCCGGTGTGGGTGGGTTGGGGCCAGGTGTGGTGTTCGGCCCGTTTGAGCCGGTAGTTGGACATCTTGCGCTTGATGACGCGGGGCTGGCTGCGCAGGCGTCTGTGCGGCAGGAGGCGTTCGAGCAGGTCATGCTTGAGCAGGACGAGGGTTCTGACCAGCAGCTCAGGGGGAAAAACTGCCCGGCGTGACGGTCACGCTGCGCCGGGCGGAGCGCAGAGTTTCGGTGAAGGAGATCCGGTCGGCGTCCAGGCCCCGGGTGGCGGCGGTTCTGGCCATCAGCTCACGCAGTGCGTGGTGGACGAGCAGGTGGGCCCAGATCTGCTGCACGACACCGTCGGGGGTCTTGCTGCTCAGCACCGTGCGGGCTCCGCGTTGATGGGTCTTGAGCTCGGCAAAGACGGCTTCTGCTTCCCAGCGCTCTTGGTAGAGCGCGGCCAGCTGGCGGGCGGGATAGCGGCGGGCATCGCTCAGGGTGGTCACCAGCCGGTAGTCCTCGGCCGCCCGGCCGGTGCCGTGCAGTTGGTAAGCCACCACCCGGACCGTGACCGGATCGGTGTGAGTGCGGTCGCCGGTAGCGTGGATGCGCGAAAGCCACGATCCATCACGCAGCATCCGGTCGACGGGCAGGACCCGGTTGGCGGGCACCCGCCACAACAGATCGGCACCGCTGTTGGTGAAGGCCCGCCACAACGGCACGCCCAAGAACTCCCGGTCGGCCAGGATGAGTTGGCCGGGTCCGCAGGATCGTGGCAATCGGTTGACCAGGGTGACTTCGCCAGTGCGGCAGCCGGCCAGTTCCGCGTCCAGCACGAGGTGGGTGCCCACCTCGATCAGGCAGGCCATCCGGACCTGCGGAAAGCAGGACTTGTCGTGGCCGCGGCTGTTTCCGGGACGACCGAAGGCGGCCTCGTTCGCCGGGCTGTCGGCCACGTCCCAGCAGGTGGCATCCACCGCCAGCAGCCGCAGTCCGCGCCAGAAGCAGCCCGGAGCAGCCTGGGTGCCCATCGGCTTGGCGGTCGTGGCAAACAGCACCCGTAGCGGCTCCGATCCCAGCCGCTGACGGGCCCTGAACAGCGACGACTTCGCCGGGATGTGCCACTCGCCCAGCAGTCCCCGGCCTCGCAGGCCCTCGACCAAGTGCCGCATCACTTCCAGATACGGCGCCGGTGAGAACAGGGCCAGTGCGAGCACGAAGTACACCACCAGCCGGGCCGGCAGCAGGCGTCTGCGATGCTCCGAACGACCACAGGCGGCCACCACACGATCCACCAAACCCGGCGGATACACCCAGGTCAGCAGGCCTAACCCCGATAACTCACCGACATCTGCAGACACCCGAACCACCCCCGGAAGCACTGCACAGCAGCGTACGCCGACCAGCTAACGCAACGGCATTGACACCTAGGGCGTGTCTCCTTGGTGCTCTGAGGGACCGCGCATTCCGCGAATGGTGTGAATGCGTGGCCGGTACCGATCAGTCCACTTCACCCACGGGGGTGACGGTTTCGCCGGGTATCGGCCGCACCGGGTGGTATGCCCTTTCCTCATGCTGTCGGCAGGGAAGTCTGAGCGGTGCTGACCAGCGGCGAGTGTGAGAGCTGGCGCGTCCCACGAAGGAGAAGAGGTCACGTGATCGGCACCATGATGAGTTTCCTACGACGGCCGACAGTAGCCGTAGCCAGCGCAGCGGCCGTCCTTGCCTCCATGAACGGAGTAGCTCAGCCCGCGCAGGCGTTCCCGGCCTACCACCTCGTTCAGATCAAGACGTCCACGGGCAAGTGCCTGACCATTAGGAACCAGAGCACCAGCGACGGCGCTTCGCTTGAACAGAACCGGTGCCAGAATCTTCCCGCCCAGCGCTTCAAGAGCATGAACGATGGCGTCGCGAACCCGACCCACGAGATCAGGACGTTCGCGGACAAGTGCCTGACCATCTACGGCGCATCCGGGGGTAACGGGATCACTTGGCCGATCATCCAGCAGGAGTGCAGGGAGGGTCTGGAACTGTTGGCGCTTGAGTGTTCATGAGTGACCATTACTGTTCAAGAGTGCTGTATGTTTTTGCATTATGAACCTGACGGAATGGGCGCGAGCGCAAGGGATCGCCCCTCGCACTGCGTACCGCTGGTTCCGTGAGGGCACGTTGCCGGTGCCCGCAGAGCGCGTGGGACCGCGCACGATCCTGGTCAACATCGACGCGAACACCTCACCGTCCGTGACCGGTGGCGTGGGTCTGTATGCCCGCGTCTCCTCGCACGATCAAAAGCCGGATCTGGAACGTCAGACCGCCAGGCTCGCGGAGTGGGCGGCGAAGGCCGGTCACACGGTGGTCCGCATCGAGTCGGAGATCGCCTCCGGAATGAACGGTGGCCGCACCAAGGCCCGTCGACTGCTGGCCGATCCGAAGGTGACCATCGTGGTGGTCGAGCACCGGGACCGGCTCGGCCGGATGAACACCGAACTTGTTGAAGCCGCGTTGGAGGCCGCCGGTCGTCGCCTTGTTGTCCTTGATGCCGGCGAGGTCGAAGATGACCTGGTGCGGGACATGGTTGAGGTGCTGACGTCGTTCTGCGCCCGCCTGTACGGCCGCCGTTCAGCGAAGAACCGGGCGAAGAAGGCTCTGAAAGCGGCTGCCGCCGATGAGTAAGAAGCAGCTGCGCCCCATCGACGCGCCGTTCGTCGCCCTCGGCCCATCCGGCGTCGCGATACGCGATCGCCTCAAGCACCTCACCACCGAGGACGACAAGGTGTTGCGCCTGGTGGGCGAACACCTCGGGAACCTGGCGTTGCTGGACCTCAAAGCGCGGTGCGCGGACGGCAACGAGCACTCCACGGACACGTGGGCGGCTCGTAAGCAGGGCCTGACCGCCGCATCGTCCTCGCGCTGGGCCGGGTCGATCACGAAGGCCACGCACGATCAGTGGGCGCTGTCGCGTCGCTGCCAGCTCGCACACATCCAGTCCCTCGAGGCTGGTGTGCGCACACTGATGCACCGACTGTCCCAGCCTGTCGGCGAGAAGGGCACTAAGCGTGCACCGGGCGGCTACCGCTCCAAGGGCGAGTGGTTCCAGAAGACCCGTCGGCTGCATACGCTGGAACATCGGCTCGACCGGGCGCGCGCTGACCGTGACAACGGCGTCGTGCACGTCGTGCGCGGTGGTCGACGGCTCCTCAACACCCGGCACAACCTGGGGAAAGCCCAGCTCACCGAAGCTGAGTGGCGCAGGCGGTGGGAAACGGAGCGCTGGTTTCTCGCCGCTGACGGCGAGTCGGGGAAGCGATACGGCAACGAGACGATCCGCGTTACGCCCGAAGGTGAAGTTTCGATCAAGCTGCCCGCCCCGTTAGCACACCATGCGAACACCAGGCACGGCCGATACGTCCTGGCGTCGAAGATCGCGTTCGCGCACCGGGGCGCAGAGTGGGCCGACCGCATCACCGCAAACCGGGCCGTCGCGTACCGCATCCACCTGGACGTGCAGCGTGGACGCTGGTACCTCACCGCGTCCTGGCAACGCCCCGCCGTCAAGACCATCCCGCTGGAGACAGCCCGCGCCAAGGGCATGATCGGCGTCGATACGAACGCCGACCACTTCGCCGCCTACCAGCTCGACCGGCACGGTAATCCGGTTGGCGACCCGCACCGCTTCTTCTACGACCTGTCCGGCACCGCGCAGTATCGGGATGCGCAGATCCGGCACGCCATCACCCAGGTCTTGCACTGGGCGAAGCGGTGCGGCGTCGCCGCCATCGCGATTGAAGATCTGGACTTCACCGCCGAGAAGACCCGCGAGAAGCACGGCCGCAAGAAGCGGTTCCGGCAGCTCATCTCCAAAATCCCCACCGGCAAGCTCAAAGGCCGCCTCGTATCCATGGCGGCCGAGCAGGGCCTGAGCATTGTCGCGGTCGATCCGGCCTACACCTCCCAGTGGGGTGCCCAGCACTGGCAAAAGCCACTGGCCGCCCCACGCCGCAAGATGTCCCGTCACGATGCCGCAGGCATCGCGATCGGGCGACGCGCCCTCGGGCACCCGATCCGGCGACGGACGGCACCGCCCCAGCATCACCAGAGTGATGGTGCTGGGCATCGGACCGTCCAGGCCGATCGTGATGTCCGGGGACGTGAGGGAACCCGCCCACCCGTAACGGAGCGTGCACACGATTCGCGTGCCCGAACGGAGACCACACGAGGAACGCGGGCAACCAGTGCATCCAAAACCGTCCGGGATGCGCGCAGTGCCGGGACATGGGTCCAAGACCCACTCCTGATCACTGGTTAGGAACGGTTCCTTTCATCAGCGCTTCACGTACTTCGCCGAGCACGGTCAGCCGGGCATCGGGTTCAGGTCGTTGTCCATCGGGCTCTGGTGGACCGTGACGGGCATCAGCGACGGTGCCAGGATCGAGGGCGATGCGTGCGACGGGTCTGACTCTCAGCGCTTCACACTCGTCGATGTGTGAGGCCGCGCCGCTGCTTACCCGCAGCGGCACGGTCCCCTAGGTTCTAACTCCGTGGTCAGCGTCGGTCCAGATGAGGATGCCGGCCTGGCAAGCGATTCGGTCGAACCCGCAGTGCCCAGGTCGCCGGCGGCCGGAACCTCGGTACTGCGCCTCTTCGTGTGGAGGTACACGGCGACGAAGACGGCCCCCGACACCATGAAGATGACCAGCAGGCCAGGAGTGATAGCGAGCATGGTCATCGGACGGCCGGCGTCTCCACCAGCTCGGCGATGCCGACGACGTCACGCGGCGAAGAAGCCGGCCCGGCGGCAGCGAGGTTCCCAGGACGACGTTCCCGCGGGATGCCGCAGTGCGCAGTGTGGGCCGGCACGACGCCCGGCCCAACAAGTCCGTCGTCCAGGACGGAGTCCCCGCTGCACGATGGAGTGCTGTCTGAACTCCTGACCAAGTAGATTCTGCGCAGCTGCTCGGTCGCCTGGTCGGCTCGTCGTGCTGGCCGGCCCCTGCTCCCGGCGGTGCTTGAGCGCGGCGCGGGCTGCCTGTACGTCGCCGGGAGCGAACTCGGTCCAGTACTGGTGGCACACGAGAACCTCAGCGAGTTCGAGTTCCCTCGCCCGCAGCCGGGCAATCTCCGCGGCGTCCACCGGGTCCCAGCAGGGCGAGGCGAAACAGGACGCTGGCCGCCACGCGTTCTCGTGCGCCTCCCACGCGTCCATCGGCTCCACCGACCACGGCACCGTTTCGACGAGGGCCCGGAGGTCGGCTCGGACCTGACCAAGGAGGCCTGAGGCCGCCGTCGCACCTGCCGCCTGCTGAGGGCAACCGACGAAATGGGGCTCCCCAGGTGATGGAATACGTCGCTGGACGTCGCCCCTGCCCGATGAGCCCTGCGCCAGCTTCGGGCGCGCAGCCTGTTCTACGCCGAGGCCCCCGCGGGCAACCGCCGGGAGTTCCTCCAGCCGCGGTTTGCGGCCACGGTCACCTTGGCGAACAAGCCCGCGAAGGCGAGCGGGATCAGCGGGGAGAGCGCGCGGCCCAGCCGGTTCCAGCCGCCCTGATCCACCGGCACCCAAGACCCCCACGGCTCCTTGGCCACTTCCAGGGGCGCGCCGAAGACGGGCTTGGAGGAGAAACCGGTCGCCGTGATCCAGCGCTTCCCGCCGTCAGAGGCCTGCGCCAGATCCACGAACCCCCTGCAATCGAGGTCGGGATGACCGCCGCCCCGGGATGTCGTGGCCGGCGCGGACACTTCGCAGTCCGTGACCCGCATGGTCAGCTGATGTCCGACCAGCCCCAAGCGCCCGACGGCCGAGACGGCCATGTAGACGGCGACACCGAAGAGGGAAAGGGCGATCACGCCGCAGAAGACACTCCCGAAGACCTGCTTCCGCCCCATGCGCACCGTAGTCTGCTTCGTCACCGTCCGATCGTACGAACCCACCGCTGGGACACCGGCAGCGCCCCTACACCTTCCGGTACCTCCCAGCCGCCGAGACACCGGCCATCAAGTACGCCGGATCTCTCTTTCCGGGAAGCTACAAACCCGCGCGATCGCGTCGGATGAGTCCTTCGGAACGTGGACGAAGACCTTCACCGACCCGAGGCTCGGCGCGGCCATCGTGGACCGCCTCACTTTCGGCGGCAACGTCGTCGAGACCGGAACCGACTCCTACCGGCTAGCCCAGACCAGGCCCGCGCCGAGCTGGACACAGCGGGCTGGGCCTATCGGCTGGGACGGGCACCCGTGGTCGGCACGACTGTCAGTGCCTGGATCTATGGTCAAGGCATGACTCCGACAGACCCCGCTGCATTGGACCGGACCAGAACCGGCAGCCGATGACCCGACACGGCCAGGGCTTTGTCCGCTATGTCGAGCTCGATTCGCGCGTGGACACCGGCCGCTACCCCTTCAGTCTGCCGGTCGTCACCCACCTCGCCAGCTTGGACAGGCTCGATCTGGACCCCGCGGTGACGTTCCTGGTCGGCGACAACGGCTCCGGCAAGTCCACCTTGATCGAGGCGCTGGCCACGGCCGCCGGGTTCAACGCCGAGGGTGGTTCCCGGTCCTTCCGGTTCGCCAGCCGGGCCACCGAGTCCAATCTGGGCGATCACCTGACTTTGTGCTGGAACCGAAGACCTCGCACGGGTTTCTTCCTGCGCGCCGAGAGTTTCTACAACGTGGCCACCGAGATCGAGCGGCTGGACGAAGGCTCGGGGGAATTGATGCGCGCCTACGGCGGTCAGTCCCTACACGAACGCTCCCACGGCCAGTCGTTCCTGGATTTGGTGCACCACCGTTTCGGCCCGAACGGTCTCTACGTGCTGGACGAACCGGAGGCAGCCCTGTCGGTGCAGGGTTGCCTGGCGATGATGGTCCGGATCCGGGAACTCCTGCAGCAAGGGTGCCAGTTCGTGGTGGCCACGCATTCGCCGATCCTGCTGGCCATGCCTGGCGCACGGATCCTGCAGATCGAAAGCGGGGGCACCATCGAGCAGGTGGAATACGAGCAGGCCGAGCCTGTCGCTTTGACCCGCGCGTTCGTCAACCATCCTGACCGCTTCCTGGACCGTATGTTCGCCGAGGATGCATAGATCAGCCGGTTCGACGGCGCTCTCTGCCCGGACATTCAGGACGAGCACACACGCGCCGACACCTCTTCACCAAGGGATTCAGCCGCGAGTACCGATTCCGCACGGCTGTGCGACTTCTTTTCTCGACAACCGTTGCCAGCCCCGAGGCCAGTAGGTGCCTCCCGAAGTGCGCAACAAACGCCTCCGTTGACTCGTGAACAAAGCCAGATGGGTAAGTTGCCGGTCGTGGTGAGGATCGTTGAGCGGCTGGTGCTGGACGAGTTGTGGGAGTTGTTCCAGCGGGTGGTGCCGGAGGCGCCGTCGCGACACCAGGGCGGAGGCCGGCGCCGGCACGGCGACCGTGAAGTGCTGGCGGCGATCGTCTTCGTGGCGACCTCGGGCTGCACGTGGCAGTAATTGCCGATTGCATCGTGCGGCTCGTCCGGCGCGACGACTCACCGACGCTTTGCCGAGTGGACCGAGGCCCGGGTGTGGGCCAAACTCCACGGCCTGGTCCTTGATGAACTCGGATCCCGCGGTGAGCTGGATCGGTCCCGGTGCGCGATCGACTCGGTCAACATGCGGGCCCTGAAAAGGTGGAGCTGACGGGCCCGAATCCTGTAGATCGGGGCAAGTACGGGTCAAAGATCCACTTGATCACGGAGGGGACCGGCTTGCCCCTGTCCGTCGGCATCTCGGGCGCACACACGCGTGGCAGCGCCCGCGACACCCGGTGAAACCGGCAGGTCACCGTCACGGCTGGTCCGGCCGGCACACCTTGCACAGCCGGTACCCCCGCCCACTGCGCGGTCCGATGTTCGCGACGGTCCACGCGTGGGCCTCAGCTGGAGTCATGATGTCGAGCCGCAGGTGGGGGGGGCTGTAACTGTGCTCCGCTTGGGGGCTGTTGTAGTGTGCTGGCCGTGCGCCCCCTTCTGCAGAGCCCGGTCGTACGCGTCCCCTTCCGGCCGCCGACGGTCGGCGGGCATCTCACGGCGAACGTGGGCACAGGTCGTCTGGCGCAGGTAGCTGCCCCTCGGCGGTGACGACTGCACGACCCGAGCGGTTGGCGCGGCGCTGGTGGAACGTCAGGACGGTGCCCGCTTCGAGCAGGCCCGCCTGCATCAGCCCGGCAAGTGGTCCGTGCGCCAGTCGGGAGGGACTGCGGCTGTGCGGTCGCCTCTCGCCGCTGTTTCCCTCGCCGATGCCGGGGCTGGTGTCAGAGGGTGGTGGCACAGTGTCCGAGTCTGATCGTTAGGAGGTGGAGACGATGGGTGACTTCTACGAGCGGATCGTCGACGTCGAGGTGACCGCCCAGGAGGCCGGGCCGCTCGCGGAGCGGATGGTCGCCTGGATGGTCACCGAGGGCCTGATCACGCGTGAGCTGTCCAGCGACGGGGTCTACAGCCTGACCGTGGACGAAGGCTACGTGCCAGGTCCCAACTGGGCGCAGGGCGTTGCCGATTCATCGGACCCGACTTGGCTGCCGGGCCCGGTGGCCGTCATCATCGGGCGCGATTACCACGTCGGCGGTCAGGGAGCGGACGAGGCGGAATACGCCGTCTGCCCGCGGTGCCAAACCAAGACCGTGATCATCAACTACCCCGAGGAGTTCGAGGCGAACGAGGAGGTGTGGCAGCCGTTCAAGGACGGCATCGCCGCATGGAAAGAGATGGGTGAGGGGAGTGCCCCCTGCTCCACCTGCGGTGCCTCGGTCTCGGTCACCGAGTGGCAGTGGGAGCCCAATTTCGCGGTGGGAGCACTCGCCTTCGACTTCTGGGGCTGGCCGCCCCTCTCCACCACCTTCTGCGCGACGTTCAGCCAACAGCTGGGGCACCACCGCACTGTGGAGCATATGGGCAAGTTCTGACGGGAACCCTCATAACTCGGCGCGGGAGGTGCACACAACGCGAGTCGCGTATTCGCAGGTCAAGGCATTCCGTCGGAAGCCCACCATGCGATAGCCGCCCTGACGTGATGGGTGACGGTCTGCTGCGAGTGAAGTGGCCGGAAGCTCCGCCCGCCCCGGAACGGTACTGACACATGGGCGAGGAGGTGCAGGGGGTTCAGCAGGCCCACGACGTGCTAGTACGCCGCGGTGCGACTGCAGTGGGGTCGTCCCCGCATCGCTTTGTGGCTCCAGTACAAAACGAGGCGAGCGGAGACAGAGCGGGGCCCCGCCCGGAGGCCTCGGTTAAGAGGTCAGAGGCGGCGGGCGAGCAGGACGTCGAAGCTCGCATGCTCGATCAGGACGCCCACGTCGGCGTGTTCGGTCAGCAGCGCGAGGGCCCGCCCCTCGAGCACGCTTTCGACCAGGCCGGCAGCCGACTCCTGCCGCTGTCCCCCCATGGCGGTCAAGTCTGATGGTCCTGGCAGATGAAGATCACCGGGAGGCGCCATCGGATCTTCCAGGCTGCACCCGGCTCAATGCCGCAATCGGGAAACAGGGCTTACCCCGACCCACCTGTTCTGCGGAGCCCGCCTCGACTCCATGGCCGCCCAGCCCCCTCAGCCCGAGATCACCCCTTCGCTCTGGCGTCTGCAGAACCGGATCACCGACTTGCTCAGCGAAGCCACCGACCCACTCGAAGCCCGCCGCTACTTCACCGGGCTACGCGTCATGTCGGCCGTCCTCCACGCCACCTGGCCACAGGGCAGACCCTTCCACCCAGACTGTCGGACGCATTCGAAGAGCACATCGATCAGCTGAAACGACGGGCCGGCGAGAGAGGAGACCACGCGGAAAGACCGAGGTGGGACGCCCCACCCCGCTCTGCCGTCGCCACCGCCATCCTCCTGGACGGAGCCGCCACGCTGCTCGCCCTGGAACGAGCGGCGCTTCGGGAGGCTCTGCGCACCATGCTGCCCTCCGCACCAGCGAAGTCGTCCAAGCAGTGGGGACGCACCTGGCTCCACCTCAAGAAGCACGCCTCCGCGCACCTCCGCGATGACGTCGAAGCCGCAGTGGCCAACTATCTCTGGGCGAAATGGCCAACTGTCCTTGAGTGCAGGACCGCCACCAGAGGTCTTGCCACCGCCTCTGGCCAACTATCGCTGACGGTCACAGCCTCGCTGTGACGCTGTTGTGGTCGGGTAGCCGGAGACCATTGCTGATCCCCGGCCCCCTCAGAACCGGACGTGCGAGCTTTCCTCGCATCCGGCTCAAGCAAGCCCCATGGGCTTCGCAGGTCGGCAGGGTTATGTGGCCCGTTTGCCGTCCCCAGCGTGGTGCTGGCGGTGGCATTCGGAGTGCACGAGGCGAAGGTTGTTCCGCTCGTCCGTGCCGCCGTCTCGCCGGTAGGTGAAGTGATGCTTGTGGAGCATCTTCTTCGAGGCCGCGAACCAGTTGATCCACTCTCGTGGGCTGTCCGGTTCGTACTCGGCTCCGACGATCAACGCCTGCTTGCAGAGAGGACAGAGCCCCTGCTGCCGAACCGCCAGGAGAAGACTCGTCTTGTCCATCGGCGGCGGCGCTTTCCTGCGGCGGCGGTCCCGCCAGTACCCGGTCAGCGCGGGGTCGTCCGGGGACGCTCCGCCCTTGACGAGCTGGTGGCGGACGATGCCGGTCCAGGCGAACTTGATGAGGAAGGCACCGCTGTCGCGGTCGCCGAACACCCACCGATCTCGCCGGGACGGGTGGAACCTGCCGAAGTACGGGGCCACGACCCAGTGACTCGACTTGTTGCGGTGACGGCGTTTAGCCCACTTCAGGGTCAACCGCCACATGTAGTGATCCAGCGACGAGAACGTCGTCGTGGATGCCACCGCCCGGTAGTAGGCAGCCCAACCGCGAACGATCGGGATCAGCCTGCGCAACACGGCCTCGGCATTGGACCCGTGCAGGGTCTTCACCTCGGTCCGCAGTCGCGCCCGGAGCCTCGCGCAAGCCGCTGTGCTCGGCTTGATGATCAGCTTTCCGCCCGTGCGGCGGACCGTGAAGCCGAGGAAGTCGAACCCCTTATCGAGGTGGACGACCTGGGTCTTTTCCTCGTTGAAGCGAAGACCCCTCGGCGCCAGCCAGTCCTCCAGCCGAGCCCTGACCTGGTGCACCTGTTCCTCGTCGTGACAGAGCACGACGAAGTCATCGGCATACCTCACCAGCACCGGGGTGCCCGGGGCGGCGCCGGGCTCGCGCCCGGCCCGCACCGCGTATTGGCACCCTGCGGCCTGTTCCAGTCCGTGCAGGGCAACGTTCAGCAACAACGGGCTGATCACACCGCCTTGAGGAGTGCCCTCTTCGGTCGGTGCGAACCGGCCGCGGTCGATCACGCCTGCCTTCAGCCACCCGCGGATCAGGTCCCTGGCGGGGAACTGGCCGAGCATGGTCATGAGGTGGGTGTGGTCGATGCGGTCGAACGCCGCCGACAGGTCCGCATCCAGGACCCACAGACGCTTCGGGTTCTTGCCCTTCACCGTCCAAAAGATCGCAGATATCGCGTCCTGGCAGCTGCGGCCGGGCCGGAAGCCATAGGACCTCGGCTCGAACCGCGCTTCCCACTCGGGCTCCAGCGCGTTCTTCACGCGCGCCTGGAGGACCCGGTCACGGATGACCGGGATGCCGAGTGGTCGCTGTTTCCCGTTGCTCTTCGGGATGAACACTCGCTTGACCGGCCTGGCCTTCCAGGGCTTCGACGACCGATGGATCTCGGCCGCCAAGGTGCCTCTCGCCTTCGGCGTGAGGGCTCGTTCCCCGTCGATGCCAGCGGTCTTGCGACCACTGCTCTGCTGCGTCACCCGCTTCACGCTGACCAGCGTGTTGCTGCGGCTTCTCAGCATGAGCTTCTGCAAGTTGCGGACCTTCTTCAGATCCCCGTTCTGCGTCGCCTTGAAGATCCTCTGCCTCAGCCGCCGTACGTTTTCCTCGCAGGTGGCCCAGTCGATGCCGTGCCAGTCGAGTAAGTCGTCCTCGGGTCCGTTCACCGCAGGCGCGGACGTCACGACAGGTGCCGTGATCTCTATGTTCGCCTCCGGTGTCTAACTTGTCCCTCGGTTCCGGCTTCCTTGCAGTGGTGACTTCAAAGGCTCACCTGATCCACGTGGGCGCCCTTTCGGGCCGGGCCACCAGGACCCGTATCCGGCGAGTTATGTGAGAGCGGGTGAAGGTCCCGATCTCCCGGTTTCCTCCGGCCTTTCGGCCTGCCGGCCTTCGCTTCTTGGATCTTCCTTCTCCCGCCGGGGACTTCAGCCTTCCTCACGGTTGGCCTACCAAGCCGAGACTTGGACCCCGTCGGGGTTCCCACGTTCCGCACCAGTAAGACGCGACTGGGGTGGGCGCCCCCTCTACTCCGGAACCAGCGGTGTCCTCCCTCCGGACTCAGTTACCCGGAGGTCGCTTGGTGCCTCGCAGCACCGGGTCCTGTGACCGTCGCCCAAATGCCATCGCACGGTCCTAAGATCACGGAGCATCATCGGGGGTTCACTTGCGTTCGCCCGTCCAGCCTTCCCCTCACCTGTTGCTCTCCGATGGCCGGAGTGCTCTTGGGCTTGAACGCTCCGCTTCACACCCCGCCGTTACCAGCAACGCATGGGAGCGTGGGGACGAGCCCTGGACACTGGCCCGAAGTCCAGCCTCCTCAACTTCCCTTCATACGGCCGTCCTTACTTACCTGGAGCGACTTCGTGTCGCACACTGAGCGCTTTAGTTGGCCAGTGAGCGCGACACCCGGCAGGTGGTGACCGGCAACCACGCGGCGCCGAGGACCACACACCCCGCGCCTCCGTGTCCCGATCACGACACATAGCATGACGCCGCCGAGCCGCGAAAAGATGGGGGGCCTGACCTGTGGCAGGTGGTGCAGCGATCATCCCGCTCCTGGCGTTCGTTCTAGCCATTCCGCTGGCGATGCTGTCGTACGCGGTCGGTAAAAGGACGTCCCCGAAGATGGGCCTGCTGTTCGCCTCGGTCTTGGTCGGCCTGCCCACTGTGCTGCTGATCGCCCCGCTCATCAGTCGAGGCGGCGCCTCCGAACCATCGCCCCCTATCATCTACGGGAACCCGTACGAGCCCGGCTCGATTGCGGACGCCCAATACAAACGCGGCTACGACTTCGCCGCCGCTCTCGCCAAGCAAGGGGAGGACCCGGGATCCGGCATGGCGGACGACGTCTCTCGCTGGTGCAGGGACCGGCTGACGCCGGCAGCAGGCTTCAAGGACAAGGTCACTACGGCGATGATGCAGGGCTGCATCTGGGGATCCAAGCAGCGCTCCGTACCTCCGCCGAATGCGCCGTAAGGCCAACTAAGTGCGTCGTGGCAAAGGGAGTCCCTGTTCGATGAGCAGGGGCTTCTTCGTGTGCAGGGCGTGATCGCGGAGGGTTAGGGGCAGGCAGCGGACGGCTTGTTGTTGATCGAGGAGGGTGCGATGCCGTCGGTGCTGGGGTTGATGGAACGGCGTGAGTCGCGGGCAAGGCAGGAGCTGGAGTCCTGGACGGAGGTCCTGGAGCAGGCTCAGGCGGAGGTGAATGCCGCGCGAGAGCGAGTCGAGCGAGCCCGGGTGGGGCGTGAGGAGCTCGTGTCGGCGCTGGCCGAGGAGAGCGTGGTGAATACGCCGGTTTCCGTGCCGTCTGGTGGTGAGGCGGCTGCCGCTGGGGGATCGCGCGGCTTCGGCGCGGTGCATGGCGAGCAACCGCCGGTGTGGGGGGGCGGGCATGGGCGAGGAGGTGCTCAGCGGCCTCTATCGGGAGGTGTTCGCCGCGGTGGTGGCTGCTTCGGGGCCGGTGAGCGGGGTGGAGTTGACGCGCGCGGTGGGCCGGGAGGCGGAGATCAAGAACGAGGTGGAGAAGATCCGTCACCGTGCCTACGCGCTGGAGAAGCGGGGCTGGCTGCTGCGGGAGAAGAACGGACGGTTCATGCCCGCGCCCGGGGCCGTCGGCCGGGACGCTTCTCCGGCCAGCGCGGGGCATCGCCGGCCGCCTGGCGCGACAGCCTGATCGTGGCTGCCCACCACACCATCTGCTGGTGGTGATCGGGGCGGCGTTCGTGGTCGCGGTTGAGGCGGCGTGAGCGGGAGAGCCAGCTCAGCGTTCGCTCCACGACCCACCTGCGGGCCAGTACGACAAATCCGCGTTGCCCATCGGATCGGCGCACGACCTCGATCCGGACTCCGTGACGGGCGAACGCCTTCGCCAGCGCCGGACCCTGGTAGGCGCTGTCGACCCACACCAGTTTCAGCAGCCGGCCCGGCTGGTCCATGAACGTCTCCAGCAGTGCGGGGGCGGCCTTGGAGTCGTGGACGTCCGCTGTGGTCACGGTGACCTCCAGGAGCAGGCCCTCGGTATCGGTCAGGATGTGACGCTTGCGCCCGTCGCGTGATTTGCCGCCGTCGTATCCGCGACTGTCCTCGCCGACGGTCTCGGAGGCGTCCACCGACTGACTGTCGATGATCCCGCCACTGGGCTCGGCGTTGCGGCCTGCGCGTTCCCTCACCGTGCGGCGCAGGCGTTCGTACAGCTCACGCACGTAGTCGTAGGACCGCCAGCGGCGAAAGAAGTCGTAGACCGCCCGCCAGTACGGGAAATCGACCGGCAGGGCCATCCACTTCACGCCGTTGTCGACGAGGTAGCGCACCGCGTCAAGTATCTCGCGGTGACAGTAGGTCTCCGGACGCCCGCCACGCCTGAGCAGCCAGGCCGGCACCGGCATCGCGGCGCGGACCTCGGCCCACTCCGCATCCGTCATGTCACTGGGATAGCAGCCCGCCCGCCGTCCCGGAGCGATCGAACCGAACCGGTGCACGTAGCAGTCACACCTAGGGGTGACCGCGGTGGACGCAAGCGCAGAGATACTGCTCAACTGATCAGGCAACGGGCTTCCTTGGTCGTGCTGGTGTCGTAACCGCGTCACTACCAAGGGGCCCGTTCTCTCATGCCCGCGACCGCACCCGAACCCCCGTCCAGATGATCACCCGCTGCCGCTCGAACAAGATCCGGTTTGCCACAACGCATTAAGAAGATCACTGCGGCGCTCGTAGGCTCCTGCGCCCACGCGATTGCGAAGAGATGGGCGCTCCAGAACAGCTGCAGGAATGGGAGGCAGCTGCGCTTGCGTGGGCGGCCAGCGCAGCCGTTTCAGCCGTCGTCCTGCGCGCGTGACGGCGGCCCGACCGCCTGCCGTCCCGCCCTGGAACCCAAAGCGGTGCGGGGCCGGAGAGGGTGGTGCGAGGGGGTGTGTTCGATGACGAGGATGGCGGCGTCGTCAGCGGGAGGCCCGCCGATGTGGGCGAGCAGGTCGCGGTGGATCCGGTCCAGCAGATCGTCGGGGCCTGCTGCGGGGAAGGACGCCACCCGCTCGGCGAGCGGATAGAACGCTCTGGCCGGTGAGCGGGCCTCGATGACACCGTCGGTGTAGAGCACGAGCATGTCACCGGCCTGGAAGGTGAACGGGTCGGTGCGGCGCGCCTCGAAGGGCAGTTCGCCCATGCCCAGCGGCGGCAGGGGGCGGCGGGCGTGCAGAACCATCACCTGCTGATCGGTCACCAGCAGCGGCGGCGGATGCCCGCAGTTGACCATCTCGGCCCCCGGGCCCTCGTCGGGGATCTCCAGGACGAGGCAGGTGATGAAGTGCTCGCCGGGATCGCGCTTGGTGTCTGCCACATCTTCCACGTTCCGGCTGACGCTGTCGTCAAGGGCAGCCACCAGCTCAAGCAGAGAGGCACAGCGGTGAGTGCCCTCGCGGAAAGCACTCAGCACCAGCGATGCCTCACCGATCGCGGCCAGGCCGTGGCCCCGCACATCGCCGATCACCACCCGGGTCGCGGCATGCCCGGCCCGGCCGACCGCAAAGAGATCACCCCCGAGGTCCGTCTCGTCCTCCGCGGACAGATACAGCCACGCCACCCGCAACGGCCCGATCCGGCGCGGCGGAGGCCGCAGCAGGACCCGCTGCGTGGTCGCCGCCACCGAGCGTGCCCGGCTCAGCGCACGCTCACGCCGCTCCGTGACGTATCGCAGGAAAACCGTCAGGGCGCAGAGGACGAGCAGCGCGAGGATCTGCGCCAGGCGGTTGGCCGTGGCCAGTCCGCCTTCGAACGCGGCGACGAGCACCAGGGCCGCCACCGCGAGGGCCCCGA
>NZ_KQ948483.1:12083-27852 GCF_001514115.1 Streptomyces olivochromogenes | reverse complement strand
CTCCCACCGGGGCGGCCCCACGAGCAGCGCAGCCCAGCCCAGCCCAGCCTCCCTCCGTCTCTGCCGCCGCGCCGCTGGCATACGGTTCGGCTCTACGTACACCGTGCATGGACCTGTGCATAACCCCTGAGCGGGCCCGTTCAAGTCGCGGTTTCAGCGACAGGGCCGTAGACCGGATGCATGGTGCTGCGACCGCCAATGGAACCGATGCTGGCGCAGGCCCGCGACCGTCTGCCCGCGCCGGGAGCCCTACCCGGCGGCCTCCGTTTCACCCGCCGGTTCGGTGAAAGATCGTCGATCATGGGCGGGGCCTTGTCCCGGCACGGGCGTTGGTCGGCTCGTACCGGGGCGACGGTCAGCGGTGTGGGGTTGTACGGGTGCCGCTAGTGGAATCTGACGACGACGCACCCGGCGTGCCCGACTTCGCCGTACTCGCCGTCGTGGGCGCGGCCGCCGCCAGCGTCGCCACCTGCGCCGCCGCGGCCTGCGGCGCCGCAGGAGGGGGGAGCCGGGGAAGCGGGGCTTCCGCCGGCGCCACCTTTGCCGCCATCGATGTCGTTGCCGGGGCCTTTGGTGCCGCTGGCACCCGTGCCGCCCCTGCTGTACCCACAGGGACCCGCGCTGGGGCTCGTGCCGCCGGCGCCGCCGGTGTTGCCTCCGAAATTGACGTAGCGGAGCCCGCCGCCGCCGCCGATACCGCCGGGCATGGTCTCGGTGCGGTTGCCGAGGATGACAGAGGTGGCGCCGCCGTCCCCGCCCTTGCCGCCATGACCCGAGCCGCCTCTGGCTGGGCTAGTGCCACGGGCGCCGACCAACCCGCCCCGGCCCACGGTGATGCGCACGTCGTCGGCGTGCGTGACGTAGAAGTGGCACTCCATGCGCCCGCCGCCACCGCCGCCACCGCCACCACCCCCAGTGCCGAAGCCGCCACCGCCGCCACCGGCACCCGCACCGATGACGGTCACCGTGACCGTCAGGCCGCCTTTCGGGAGCTCGCAGGACGCAGCTCCTGCGGTGTTGAACGTGACGCCACTTACGCAGGTGTTCGCGGCGTCGGCCGGAGAGGCCAGTGTCACGGGCACCACCACGCCCCCGACCGTCAGCGCAACGGCTGCGGCCAAAAGCGTGGGCACTCGGTGCCGGGGATAGTTCGTCGTCATACCCGAGGACGCTACGACGGCACGTGGGCCCTAGCCCCCTAACCTGGCGGCCGGTCACTCAATTGGGGGGCGCACAAGTTGCGGCTGACCAGCACAGATAATCCCCGCCTCCCGCCGAACGCGACCGATACCCTCACCGCCCCTGGTGGGGGCATTCGTGGTGTCTGGGCCAGGTCGGAGAGGGCGGCCCCCAGGCGGGCTGAGCGCCTACTTGGCCAGACGGGCCATCTACGGCGCTCAGTCACATCAGAGGTAGTGGTGAAGTCGGCCCGGGGCGCGCGGCCGAACTCACCACGTTCACCGCCACCGGACATCGCCTGGCGTACCAACACCTGACCCTCCGCCCGCGGGCGGTCGTGGACATGACCGGGCGCTAATGCGGAGGGTTACCAAATCGCTACGATGAGTAGGTGAGGTGGGGGAGACGCAGGGGACAGCACGTCCTCGACCACACCTCTTGAGTAGGCAGGGACGACTATGGCGACTGAGGACACGTCCGGCACGACGGCTGAGACCGAGAGCACCACCAGATCCGACGCGCAGCCGATCGCTATCCCCGCTGCGCATGTCGTCAGCCTCGTGCAGACCACCGAGGCCCATCTCGACGAGCTCGCCACCATCCTCCAGCGGCAAAGGGTGCTCTCGATCCAGTCGGCGAACGGGACGTACGGCGAGGAGGACCGCTCAGCGATCCAGATCGAGATCGACGAACTGACCGACGAGATTGACCGCATCGCGGAGCAGGCATCCATCAACAGGATGCGGATGCTCACCGATGCCTCCGCCGAGGCCAACGTGAAAGCCGCCGACGAGCTGGGCATAGCCCCTGCCGAGATCAAGGACCCGGCATCCCTCGCAGACGCCCAGGCATCCTGGACCCTGCGCGTACACGTGGGGGCAAACACCGACGAGGCACTCGCGGTGAATCTCTTCGCCGCCAACATCCAGTCCCTGTTCGTCGGCGAAGCCGACGCTGCGGACGCCGGCCAGGGTGAGCCACTAGCGGAACAAAGGAGCATCCAGGCATCTGGCCCGGTCAATGTCATGACGGTGGTCGACGCCAACTCTTCCATCGCGAAGATTGATGTCGCGCTCCGCAGCGTCACGGATCAGCTTTCGAATCTGGGAGCGTTCCAAAATCGTCTGGAGTCCGCGATCCGCAGTGCGGACTACACGGTGGAGGGCCTGACCGCCAACGGTGCTCCCGAGGGTGGGGGCACCGTTGCGGACGGCTTGACGGTCGAGATCACGACGGCCGAGTCCTGACGCGTCCCATGTTCGCCGATCAACTCCGTCGCATCGTCTAGTCGCTGGACCGAGCCCACCGTGGCATGGGTTTCTGCAGTGAACTGCCGGTGCCGATGGGCATCATGTGACACGCCACCGATCCGGAATCGTCGATGCCGTACCCGGCACCGTTCCTCGACGAGAGAGCAGCCGAACGGCCCTGCAGCAATCACTCTGGTCCGGCGTCCCCGGACCGGATCACCTGAGATTCTCGGCGCCCCGGCGTCTCAGTTGATCCGGTCGTGGCTGGTCACAGCTGGGTGTACGGACCAGATCATTCGCAACGGGACAGTGATTCTCACCGAAGGTTGGTGGGCGCCACTCTTTCGGGTCAGGTGCACCGGGTCCACGGTGTGACAGAGGTCGGCACGCGATAGGTGTGGCTCCCGACCTCATGAGAATGGGAGACCCCGTGCGGATTCGCTCGATCGTCACCGCCCTGCTCTTGGCCGGCGCGGCTGCCATCCCCTTGTCCGGCATCAGCGCCGCAGCAACCAGCACGTCAGACGGCTACCCCGGCTACGGCTGCCGGGACGGGGCGATGTGGGCCGCAGGGCAGGGCTTCTATACCTGTGTCAACGGCCAATTCGTCTACCGGGAGTGCGGCCCCGGCACGCATGCCGAGCAGCAAGGGGCGGACTACGTCATCTGCAACTACGACTGAGGCGTGATCGGCAGAAGGAAGCGCAGGACCGGATCCGAGAGGACCCGCCCCTGCGCTTGTTCCCACTTAACGTTCGATGAGATGCGACCAGGGTTCGGCGCGAAGGGACACTCCACCCCACTTGCTCAGCCAAAGCGACCGGGATGCGCGCCACCTGCTGGCGGATCACCCTGGATGCATGAAGGCCACGTGGTCCGGGACGATCCAGTTCGGGTTGGTCGCGCTGCCGATCAGGCTGTACGCGGCCACGGAGGAGCATCCCGTGCGCCTTCACGAAATCCATGTCGACGATGGCAGCCGCGTCGAGCACCGCCGCATCTGCAAGGCCGAGAACCGAGAAATCCCCTACGAACAAGTCGGCAGGGGCTATGCCCTGCCAGACGGGCGCATGGTGCCGCTCACGGAGGAGGACCTAGCCCGTCTGCCCTTGCCCACAAAACGGACCGTCGACGTGCTCGGCTTCGTGCCCTCCGAGGACATCGACCCGATCAGTTTCGGACGGCCCTACTACGCCGCTCCCGGACCGGGCGCCGACCGCCCGTACACCCTGCTCGTCGAGGCACTCGCCCGCACCGGCAACGTCGCCGTCTCCAAGGTAGCCCTCCGCGGCCGGGAGCGCCTGGCGCTGCTCCGCCCCCGCCACGGCATTCTCATCCTCCAGACTCTCCTGTGGCAGGACGAACTACGCGACCCCGGAGACCTCGCACCCTCCACACCGGTCACTGACCGGGAACTAGAGCTGGCCGAGGTGCTGATCCGGGAACTCGCCGGCATCAACATCGGCGAGGTCCACGACGAGTACGCCCACGCCCTTGAGCAGCTCGTGGACGCGAAGATCACCGGCGGTGAACTCGTCGAGCCAGCGGAGCCCACCCCGGCGCTGGATCTGTTGGCAGCACTGGAAGAGAGTGTTCGGGCTGCCGAGCAGGCGCACGGGCGCCCGGCGGCCCGCCCTCGGCCGTAGCCCACCACGCATGACATGCGCATTACCCCATTCGGGTTCACCCTGGAAGCGGCACCATCGGCTGCACAGGCCGACCATCCCCCGGGAGGTCCTGTGGTCCTGCTCGCTCTGCTCATGCCCAGCCTGATGATCGCGTTCCTCTTCGCCACGGACGCCGTCGAGGATTACCTCTTCCCACGCCTGCCAGCGGCAGGTGACGTGACACCTCCAGCCGACGACATAAAACCGCGCCTGGGAGGCTCTCTGTGAGCGAACGTCTCAATGCGTGGCCGACGCTGGCCCCGAAGGAGCCCCCTGCGGAGCTCGATCGGCCGTTGGTCGGTGTGGCTGTCCGGTTCGCGATGAGTCAGGTGACGCGCAGTCCCCCGTCGACGAACAGGTCCAGGGCGTTGACGCCGGTGTTGCGGAGGACGAAGTCGGTGGCATCGACGACCTCCGCGGTCGTCACGAGGCGTCCGATAGGGGTACGCGCCAGGTGGGGGTGCTCGGGCGCGTCGCGCCACTTCGCGCTGTCTCCCACCACGCCCGGATGGATCGCATTGATGCGGTGGGGTGCGATTTCCACGGCCAGGGTCTTCACCAGGCCGGTAACGCCGCCGTTGAAGGCGGTCACCATGGTGGAACCGGGGTAGGGGCGTTCCTTGGCCAGGCCCCCGAAGAACACGACCGACGCACCGGGGTTGAACCGGTCACGTAGGGCCCGCACAGTCTCGGTGTAGCCCACCAGTTTGGTGGTCACGGACTCGATGGCTTCGGCGATATCGAAGTCTGCGAGGGAGTTGACGCCCTGTTTGGCGGCGGTGATCACCAGGTTGTCGACCGCGCGAACATCGCCGAGCGCGGCGGCGATCGTCTCCGGCCGCGACAGGTCAACGGCCAGGCCTGTGGTCAGGCCGCCGATCTCGCCGGCCACCGCGTTGGCGTGTGCCGTGGTGCGGCTGGTGATGACGACCGTGTCGCCACGGTCGGCGAACCGCTGGGCCAGTGCGCGGCCCAGTCCGCTACTTCCTCCGACGATGATCGAGCTCGTCACGATCCAGTGGTCCATTCAGGTCGACGGGTAGCTGACAACGAATTGCGTACAAGCAAGATTCAGCGGGGGCGCAGCTGAACCGATCCAGCTCCGGTGACACACAGACTCAGAACCCCCAACCGCGTCGCCTACCGACTCGAAGCCAGTGGAGCCATTCTGGCGCGTTGCGGCGGACGGGCGGATCATGCTCGCCGTAGACGTCAGCAATTGGCTGCAGATGGAGGCTTGCAGAGTGACTGGATCGTGGTGCACACGCAGCACCCCTGACGGACACCATCGACCGAGGCATGCTCGACAAGGCCCGGTTCACCTTCCCGCGCTATGGCGCTCGGGCTGGCTGTGGCCAATTTCATCGAATACGGCCAAACTCGGTCACTGGCCGCAGGAGCTCTGCGGATGGCTGGCGGAGCGGCCGGCCCGGCCCACGCCGCAGTGCGCTACCGGAACGCCGGAGCCGACATCCGCAGGAACGCTGCGCGCCGCCGGCCGGCCCGGGGGGCCACTGGCAGCAGGCGTCGTACTGACCGTCGCACTAACTGCCGCCTTGCTACTGCTCTGGTGACCCTAGGCGGGCCGGGAACGGACCGTCGGCCCACAGGCTACGACGGCGGCGTCCTCAGGCAGTCGACTGCGGCGAGGTCGTCCTTGTCATGGCCAGACGCGACGGGTCGCTTGCAGGCGGTCCCGGACGGCCGTTGACCAAGGGCTGTCCCGCAGAAGATCCGAGCGGCTGCTCGCTGTGGCGCGCCGGGACAGCAACCGGCTTGCCGCGGGCTCAGCTCACTGCCACGCCGTAGGGGCTGGCACCGAGGGTGACAGTCGCGACGACCTTGCGGGAATGCGGGTCGATGACCGCGAGGGTGCCCGCTCCCTGATTCGTGACATAGATCGCCTCGTTGGTGACCTCCAGGTTGAACGGGTCGGTGCCGACAGGGCCCACGGCAATGTTCGCCGAGACGCGGTTATTGGGGATGTCGATCACGGATACGCTTCCCGGGCCGAGATTGGCAGAGTAGGCGTGGTGCCCGTCGGGCGCGACGGCCACGTCGAAGGGGCCCTCGCCAACCTGCACGGGGGTGACCTTGCGGGTGCCGGTTCCGACGGCGAGGACGCGCGTTCCCACTTCGTCGGCGACGTAGGCCGACTTGCCGTCCGGGGTGATGGCGACGCCGACCGGGGAGTGCCCTGCGGAAAGCTTCCGGGCGACTCGGTGCGTGCTGGTGTCGATGACCGACAGGTTGCCGGACCCGGAATTTGCCACGTAGGCCGTACGGCCGTCAGGACTGAACGCCACGTTCACAGGGGACTTGCCGACCGGGATGGTCGCGGCCACCCGGTTGGTTCGGGTGTCGATCACCGAGACGGTGTTCGAACTGCCGTTGGTGACGTAGAGGGACCTGCCATCGGGGCTGAGCCCGACACCGGTGGGGCTCTTCCCGACCGTCACGGTTTTGACGATCTTGTTGTTCCTGGTGTCGAGGACCGAGACCCGGGCCGAGCCGCTGTTGGCGATGTACACGTGTTTGCCGTCCTTGGCGACCGCGACGCCTTCGGGCGCCACGCCGGCCGGCACGGTGGCGACGACCTTGTAGGTGCCGGCGTCGATCACCGAGAGCGTGTTGTCCTGCTGGTTCGTGACATACACGCGACCATTGGCACCAGCGCGGGCGGGCGCGGCCGGCACATAGGCGGTGTCCTTGTGGACTGAGGGGGCGGGCGTACAGGAGATCAACAGGATCCCGATGCCCGCCGCGAGTACCGGTCGGAGCGTCCTGCCGGTTGGCCGGCGGCCGCTGCCGGCTCGGGTCCGCAGGGCAGAGAACATCTCGCCTCCTGTGCGCGTTGCGATGGTTGGGACCGGGACCGGGCCCGGTGGAAGGGAAGGATCAGGCCAGGAGCCCGCGGGCGTAGTAGTCCTTCTCGTCCCGAACACCGGGAAGCGCGAAGAAGTAACCCCCGCCCCTTGGGCTGATGAACGGCACCAGTGCTTCGTCTTCCAGGCGGGTCTGCATGGCGATGTAGGTGTTCAGCTCCTGCTGGAAGCAGACGAATGCATGCCCCATGTCGAGTTCCGGCAGGTTGAAGCTCCGGTCGTAGTCGTAACTGCGACGCAGGATCGTGCTGGTCGCCGCGGTCTGCGGAGTCTGGGGATTGGCGAGGCGGATGTGAGAGTTCAGCGCGGTGATCAGGCCCTGCGGGTCATTGGTGTAGATGGGGTCGAGGAGATCCGTGGCGTTCTCATCCACGGCGTACATGGGAGCGCCACTCGCCTTGCGGCGGCCGAAGATCCGCTCCTGTTGAGCCACGGGCACCTTCTGCCACGCCTCGATGAAGAAGTGCACGATACGCACCACGTGGTACGTGCCGCCTGCGGCCCAGGCCGGTTCGCCGCTCTTCGGCTGGACCCAGACCACCTGATTCATCTGGGTCTCGTCGGAGAGGGTCGGGTTGGAGATTCCGTCCTTGAAACCGAACCAGTCGCGCCGGATACCGACGGGACGCTCCGGATTGCGCTGGCCGTCAATGCGCCAGCGCAGCTTTGCCGCGGACTTGGTGTGGGTCAGGATGTCGAGCAATGCGTGCACCGTCGTGTCACGGTGATCGGCGCAGATCTGGATCAGCAGGTCACCCTGGCTCAGCGCGGGGTCCAGGTCGTCATGGCGGAAGGGCGTCATCTTGACGAGCTGGACCGGCTTGCGCTTGCTCAATCCGTAGCGGTCGTCGAAGAGGGACGCGCCCACTCCGACTGTCAGGGTGAGACCATCCGCCACGAACGTGGGTCCCATGATGCCGTTGTCCGACGGCGCTGCGGTCGGGGGCACCTTCGGTGGTCTGCCGCCCGCCGTGAGGAAGCGGGCTCGCGAGGTCAGCGTGCGGAACAGGTCGGTGAGTTCCGCGCGGTTGGAGGCGGTCACGTCGAGCGAGACGAAAATTGCGTCCTGCTGGGGCAGGGTGGCGATGCCTGCCTGGTGGTAGCCATGAAACGGAATCGTGCGGGATTTCGGTTCCGCCTTGATTCCGACCATCGAGTCGGCACTCGCCGCACCGCTGGCCAAGACGGCCCCGCCCGCCGCTCCGGCCACGCTTGCGGCGGCGCCGTGCAGAAACGACCGCCGGGCAAACGCACTCGCCGGGCACCCTTCGCCGCTCCACCCTTCCTCCAGGGTCGCGGATATCTCGTCAGCCATGGTTCCCCTCAGGCAAGGATCCAGGCGGCAAGTCGTGCGGTGCCGCCGCGATCAGATTCCGTGAGCCGGCCCCGGCACATGGCGCGCGACCGCGTGCGGCAGCCCGACCAGCGTCGGGATTGCCGCCAGATACTTAAATGTTCCGCAAAACGTAATATATTGGACGCGCGCACTTGCGCCACTGGAGAGCCGCCCTTCGGCCAACCCGCCATCGCCGACCCGGAGTGGCGGCGGAGCCGTTCGCGGGCCCGCGCTCGCGGTGGGGATCGCGACTCGCCAGAGCGGTGCACGGTGTCGTGCTCGACGGCGCATTGCGGCAACTTTGACCTCTCACCGCCCCGCGCCGGCGCGGGGCACGGCCCACGAAGGGACCACGCTCTCATGACGTCCGCACCTGTCCACGTCACCCGCAAGCGGCCGACCGTGGCCGTCCTCGGTACCGGGATCACGGGATCAGGGATGGCGCGGAGCCTGCTCCGGACGGGACTCGGCGTCCGCGTCTGGAACCGTACGCAGTCCAAGGCGGCTCCTCTCGCCGCCGACGGCGCCACGGTCACCGAGACGGCGGAGGAAGCCGTACGGGGCGCGGATGTCATCGTGACCATGCTCAACGACGGCCTGTCCGTCGCCGCCGCGCTCACCGCTGCCGCGTCGGGCGTGCACGGCGGTCAGATCCTGCTGCAGAGCTCCACCGTCGGACCCGACGCCACCGCTGATCTGGCCCAACGGGCCGCGGACTTGGGACTCGTGGGCCTTTACGCTGCCCATCTTGCTGGTCAGAACGTTGCGTACGGCGGCTATGCGGGTGAGCGAAGGGCCTTTGGCGGAGTCGGAGGAGTTGGGGCTCCTGTACGACCACGACGAGGAAGAGCGCGCCAAGCGCGAGGAGCTGGTGGAGAAGGTGTTCTCGGATGATCACCCGAGCCGCCCATCTCGAACGAGATCCGGTTTGCCACAACGCACTAAGACGTCGTTTCTTTTGGCTAGAGCGAGTGCTGTTGACCAGCTCAGATGTGTGCAATGCAGTGTGAGAGCCTCCTGGCATGAGCTACGACCTGGCTGTCTGGGAAGGCGAGCGGCCGGCGGATGACAAAGTCGCCGGCCGGGTCTTCAACGACCTGTACGACCGCTATCTCGACGGTGAGCCCGAGCCTTCATCTGAACGCATCAAGGCTTACGTCACCACGCTTCTTGAGCGGTGGTGCGACATCACCGCTGACGAGGAAGAGACCTCTCCTTGGTCGGTCGGGCCCTTGATCGACAGTGCAAGCGGTCCGCTCATCTACTTCGGGATGAGCTGGAGCATGGCCGAGGAAGCGTCGGCCTACGCGGCCACCCTGGCGGCCTCGATGGGGCTGGTCTGTTTCGACGTGCAGCTGGACCGGCTCAGGTCCTGAGCAGGGCTGCCAATCGGCGGTAGCCGATGAGGGATGCGGCGATGCCAACAAAGGCGAGGAAGTGTTCGGCCTTGCGTTCGTAGCGACGGTGAAGACGTCGGCAACCTGCCAGCCAGGAGACGGTTCTCTCAACTACCCAGCGATGCTGGCCCAACCGTTGTGAGGACTCGACGCCCTTGCGGGCAACTCGCCGACGCGCCATGGCCGGTCATCAGCGGCCTCACGGTGTTCTTCACGGTCGTCAGCTGCTCGCAGCAACTCGTGGGCGCATGGAACAGCCTGCTGCACGGCATCTATGAACGCCGAGCCCTACGGGCTACCGAACCAGCCGACGTGCTCCGTTCTCTGAGCAGGACCTCCAGTGACAGGCCGGGGAATCCGCTGACTAGTTCTCCCGACGACCCCACCGAGCCGAGCGAGCACGGGTAAAGGCGCTGTTGGTCGCACCGCGTGGCCAACTGGCGGTCTGGCCGCGCTTGCGTGATGACTACGCCAAAGAAGTCCGAAATTTTGATGCCGGCGGCCACACTCTGGACCTCATCGGCGTTCAGCGCAGGCGTACCGGGGTCACGACGGCGTGGCGGGTGGTACCTGCCAGAACTTCCACGACGGCAAGGCCAGAAGGAATCCTGGTGTAGGTCTCACTGGTGTCTGCGCGGCCATGCTCTGCTGGACCGACCGCAACCAGGACCTGCGCAATCTGCGCAGCGAGCGGCGCCGATAGTGTCTGCGTGAGTGCGGTACGTCCGTTCGGTAGCCGTACCGCGAGCGCGCGGGGCCGGGTCTTCGGCCCGGTGTAGCCGATCACGTCGGCATCGACAGTCTCGGCATGCCGGATCTTCGGCCATGCCCCGGTGCGGCCGGCCCGGTAGAGGGAGGTGGCACGTTTGGCGACGCTGCCTTCGACGCCCTGGCTGTGGAGGGTGGTGTACCAGGTGAGTGCGGTGTCGCGATCGGTGGTCGCGGAGACGGCCTGGATCGGGGTGCTCGCGGGCAGCTCTGCCAGGAGGCTGAGGAGAGCGGCGCGGCGCTCGCTGTACGGACGCGGCCGGACGTCGCCGGACGGCAGTTGCAGGGCGTCGAAGGCGATGTAGTGGGCGGGGTGCTGGGTGGCCAGTTGGCGGGCGCGGGCGGGAGCGGAGGCGGCTCGGGCTTGTGCGGCCTCGAAGCTGATTCGTCCGTCATCGGTGGTGATGACGGCCTCGCCGTCGAGGACGGTCCCGGCGGGGAGGTGGTGGCCGGCGAGGGCGAGGTCGCCCCATGCGGCGGTGACATCGCGTCCGGAGCGGGCAGGCGGGCCCCGTCGTCGGTCCGCCACATGATCATTCTGTGGCCGTCGAGTTTCACCTCGTAGCTCCAGTCCGTTCCGGTGGGCAGTTCCGGTACGGACTGGGCGAGGGCGACGGAGACGGGCCAGTCCACCCGTCCAGCCTGCGGCGGCCGTAGCCGCGGCGCCCGTCGGTGTCGTCGGGAAGGGTGCCGTGGCGGGGGCTCATCCGCTGGTTGTAGGGTCTCGCGCTTCGCTGCATACATCAAGGCCGTGACCTGCGGCTTCTCGCGGTGCCTCACGCTGTTTCATCTGCGGTTGTCTCGGCTCTCGGTGCATCCCCGCCAGGTTCGGCGACACGGGTGTGGTTCCTCCCGTGCCGCGCGGCGCCCTCGTGATGTCAGGCGGCGCGCTTCACGTGGCGGACCAGCCACATCAGCAAGGCGTCCAGGTCGGCGGCGGCCGAGAGGACCCGGTCGACCGCCTCGGGGGTGTGCAGCCACTCCTCGCAGCCGAGGGGACGGGCGGCTATCAGCGAACGGTGGCGCAGCAGGTTCGTACGGGTGTGGTTCGTCGGATAGCCGCGTGGGGGGCGTTTCATCAGGTCCCCAGAGATGTCGTAGCCCTTCTTCCGCACGTCCTCGACGATGGCGGACAGTTCGCGGCCGCTCCCCTCGGAGGCCACGGCTTTGCGGAACATGTCCACCTGTCCGGGATCGGGGTACCACCAGGCGCCCTGGACCCGCAGGCCGTCCAGGGCGAACCGGAGACCGATCTCGATCTTGCGGCCGAGCCGGATCACCGCGCTCTGGTGCTGCCACCACCAGGAGTCGGTGCGGTAGTGCCAGACGGAGAAGTCCTCGTATCGGGGGTCGGTGTCCGCGACCTCGTTGAGAAGGGCGATCATCGGCTGCCGGACCAGGCGTTCGCGGTCTGCGCGACAGCGCTCGCGGGTCGCGTGGGTCGGTTCGCCCTGGAGCTGCCACAACACGTCCATGGCCTGCTCCGGCCAGCCGGTGAACTGTCCGCGCATGCGGGCAGGTTAGCTCACCCATGGTCCGCGCGCGGAGAGTGAGACGGGTAGGGAGCCGTGACCCGAGACAAGGTGGGAGGTCCTGCGGCGGCGTTCGCCGGCCAGTCGAGAGTGCAGTCGATATGAGGCGGGCGGTGAAGATTGTGCAGCCGAACTTGAGATCCCACACTGGTGGGGCTCGGGGTTGTCGTGGAGGTCTGTGATGCCCCGACCGCTGTGGAGCGGCGTCATTTCCTTTGACACGCACCCGGCACGACCGTCCGGCAGGAGAACACCATCGGATCGGAATCGCCAAGGAGACGCCCACATGGGCAATGACACGCAGCGGGCGAAGTTACCACTGGTCATCGCGCAGGCGCGTAGGCCGCGCACGCCCGCCGCTGCGCGGCCGCGCTCCTCGAAGCTGCGGGCGCCCGCCCGGATGAGGTCCGGCACCTCATCGCCGCGATCGAAGGCGGCGCCGTGGAGGGAAGCTCCGAAGAAGTCGCCGCGAACCCGGCTCCCGTCGGCGCGAGTCGGAACGACATCCACTACGTGACATAGCCACCGCCGGTTGTCGGACCTGGGCGGCGCCCGCACACCGGTGGTCGAGCCGTGTCCCCCTCCGCCACCGGCTGACCGGCCGTGACGAGCCCGCCGCCCCGGACATCGCACGCCGGGCATCCGGCCGTGCTGTCGGAGGCGGCTTGTATCCTGCACGCATTCGACGATCTGACGATCACGGGTACGGGCATGCCGGCACGGGGCGGGCGTCCAGGGGCGGGAGCGCGGGGATTTCGATGAGTGACGCACATCCGATACGAAGCCGCAGACCGGGCCTCTCGGTCGGCGCGCGCATCATCGCCGTGGTCGTCCTCGCCGCGATCGGGGCCGTCAGCGCCTGGCTCCAGCACGACGCTCACGGCCGAAATGCGGAGCCGCGTACGGAGTTCACCGCGAGCAACCCGCCCTCCGGTCTGCCCACCGCGCTCACCACCGGCCAGCACCTCCACTGGTCCAACTGCACCTCGCCGCCCACCGCGCACACGGGCTACGACTGCGCCACCATGAAGGCCCCCCTCGACTACCGGAAACCGGAGGGCAGGACGATCGAGGTCGCCCTGATCCGCCGCAAGGCCACCGGCCCGAACGCCCGGCGCATCGGCTCGCTCGTCCTCAACTTCGGCGGCCCCGGCGTGTCCGGCGTGAGCGGACTGCCCGAACGCCTCAACCAGTACGAGCCGCTCCTCGACCGCTACGACCTGGTCTCCTTCGACCCGCGCGGCGTCGGCGCGACCATCCCCGTGCGCTGCGGGAAGACCGCGGACGACACCGGCTACGACGGGGCCGACGCCTGCGCCGAGCACTCCGGGGCGCTCCTCCCGTACATCGGCACCTCGCACACCGCGCGCGACCTCGACCTGATGCGCTACCTCCTCGG
Organism: Streptomyces olivochromogenes; assembly: GCF_001514115.1. Lineage (GTDB taxonomy): Bacteria > Actinomycetota > Actinomycetes > Streptomycetales > Streptomycetaceae > Streptomyces > Streptomyces olivochromogenes. The sequence goes on along the minus strand of NZ_KQ948483.1, from coordinate 14,439 downwards.
CGACGAGCGGCTGCACTACTTCGGCGTCTCGTACGGAACGGCGCTCGGCGCGGTCTACGCCCACTTGTACCCGTCGCACGTCGGACGGCTCGTCCTCGAAGCGTCCGTCGATCCGACCGAGGACCTCGACGAGGAGCAGGTGTCGCAGGTCAAGGCGGTCCAGGCGGCGTTCGACCGGTTCGCCGCGCACTGCGCGGCCCGTATCCGCCACTGCCCGACCGGCGACGGGCCCGAGGAGGCCGCGCGGCGCATGGCGCGCCTGGCCGACCGCCTGGAGAAGAAGCCCGCCCCGGCCGGCGCCGGAAGGAACCTCGACGCCGACGACCTCGCGTACGCCGTCGGCGACCATCTCCGCCTCGGCACGGACGGCTGGGCGCCGCTCGCCAAGGCCCTCACCGCGCTGATCGACCACAACAACGGCCGTCCGCTGAGCAAGGGCGCGGAAGACATCGGCTCCGCCGACCGGGCGGCGACCCCGCGCGACTTCAGCCGCGTCGCCCAGACCGCGATCACCTGCGCGGACTCCAGCCTGCGCCCCGGCTTCGAACGCCTCGACCGGGACAAGGCCCGCGTCAAAGCCGCCTCACCCGTCTTCGGCGCTGCCTGGTCCACCGGCGTCTACCTCTGTTACGACTGGCCGTTCGACGGCGAGCGCGCCACGCTCCAGGTGAACGCCGACGGCGCGGCCCCCGTCCTAGTGGTCGGCGGCACCGGCGACCCGACCACCCCCTACTCCGGCGCCCGTCACATGGCCCGTGCCCTGGGTGACGGCGTCGGCGTCCTCCTGACGGCAGAGGAGGAGGGCCACGGCACATACCCGCAGAACCGCTGCGTCAGGGGGACGGTCGACCACTACCTCCGCACGGGCCGCACCCCGGCCCCGGGGACGGTGTGCCGGGGCAGCATGTCCTGAGGCTCATACGGATCCGCCGGGCGGCCGTCAGCACACCGGTTCGCTCACATGGGCCCCGGGCGTGCACGACAACACCGCCCGGTCCGAGGCCGCCTTCGGGTGGCTGCGTGCGGTGGTCGGGGCAGAGCAGCCGGACGATGTGCAGGCGGGCCGCGAGGTCGCTCCTGACGGCTTCGGCCACAGCGACGTGATTCCCCGGCGGCTCCGTGTCCCGGACGGGCGAGCCCGCGAAGGACATGTCGCGGCGGCACGGTCGAAAGATTCTCTGACGCCCGCCAACTTCCTTGCGAACGCCAGATGGTGGTGCGCACGCGCGTGCTCCCGGACCCGGGCCGGATACCTTTGGCGCCGCGGCTGGCGCCGCGGCTGAGCGGGCAGCCTTACACCCTGCCCGACGACGCTGTCGAATGGATCGAGGCGCTCGCAGCTCTGCGGCGGGAGGCGCTGACGAACCCGAAGGTCACCCCCTTCCGAGAGCACATCGCGAGGGCCTGCGAGTGAGAGGACGCTGGAGGTCCTGCGCCATGAGCTGTCAGGCCCGGGAGAAAACGGCCTGGCGAGCCCTGATCCGCGGGGAATGCGCGGGCAGGCGGCTCTGTTGTAGCGAGTGTGGACGTGGAGGGGACAGTGTCCCCGGGCCTCATTTATAGCCAGCAGGGAAGATCGTTCGGCTGAAGCCCTGCGGAGCCTTTCGCCGCGTAGGCGACCGTCCTTCACGGCCACAGCACGTGGAGCAGCCCCCGACCGGATCCCGGTCGGGGGCTGCTCGTTGTGGCATCTGGGGTCAGGCGAGCTTCACCCGTCGTGGCGGGCGGGGCAGGTCTCCGCCCGCCACGACTCTGTCGTCGGCTCGGCAGCACTGCGGTGGGCTACGCGCAGTCCTTCGTGGGGCCCTGTACCGAGCGAGGGCTTGGGCCAGTTATGCGTGCTGCTGCTCGGCGCAATTGATGGCTGGTTGACGACGGTCCAGGTCAACCTCTGGGCAACCGGCACCTCGGAGACCGGCACTCCGCTCGGGGTGACGGGGTCTTCACCCAGCGGGCCTTACTGGCTCTAACAAAAGATGTTGATCATGTGACTGTTGGCTTGTCTGTTCGTTGGTCTGGTTGTGGGGAAACGTCAGTCGCGGCCTTGGATCGTTTCCGGTGAACTGTGGTCGCTCATCGAGCCGTTGCTGCCCAAGCCTGTGCCGAAGCTGGTCGAGGGCAGACCTTGAGTGCCTGACCGGCAGGCGCTGTGCGGGATCCTCTTCGTCCTGTACACGGGAATCCAGTGGGAGTACCTGCCCCAGGAGCTGGGCTTCGGTTCGGGTATGACCTGTTGGCGGCGCCTGGCGGTCTGGAACGAGGCCGGCGTCTGGGGCCAGTTGCATGTGCTGCTGCTGGAGAGACTGCGGTCGAAGGACAAGCTGGACTGGTCGAGGGCGGTGATCGACTCCTCCCG
>NZ_KQ948483.1:0-11497 GCF_001514115.1 Streptomyces olivochromogenes | reverse complement strand
TTAGGGCGTGTGTCGAAAGTGGTCCGAGGGGTTCAGGTTGAGCCTGCCTTGTGTCGTGTGATGCTGACGTCATGACTGATCAACGCGAGGTTTCCATCGTCCGCTGGCCAGGTCCGACTCTGTCCGTCGAGGACGGGTTGGCCGCGTTGCTGGCGGCCTACCATCTGCGGACGGAGGCCGAGAAGGGCGAGGTCGTTGCTGATGTGGACGGGCTGCCAAACCGCTACCAGGCGGAGATCTCGGACCCGCGGATCGCGTTCGTCGACGATGTCGTGCTGGTGGCTCTGAGCGGGAGCGCCGCGGTGGGCTGTCTGGTGGTGACCGCCCCCGCCGGCGGGCGGTCGGAGATCAAGAGGCTCTGGACGGACCCGGCATTCCGGGGCCGGGGCATTGCGTCGGGCCTGCTCGGTGCTGCGCTCGCGCATGCTGCGGAAAGCGGCGTGGGCACCGTGCGGCTGTCGGTGTGGAAGTGGCGGACTGGGGCCATCGCTCTGTACGAACGGTTCGGCTTCACCGGCACCGAGTCATGGGACGATCGGGATCAACTGGTGTGCATGGAGCGTGCCGTGTGAGTGGTCACAGCCACTCGTTGATTGCTGCTACGAGGACGGTCGCCTCGTAGCGGACCGCCAGCTTGATGCCCCTATGGATGTCAACACGCTGGAGCCGCAGTGGACTTGGGTGGGTTGATGGTCTGGTAGATCTCTCGTGCGACGTAGCGTTTGAGGCAGCGGATGGCTTCACGGCGGGTCTTGCCCTGCGCAACACGACGCTCCACGTAGTCGCGGGTGCGGGCATCCCAGCGCAAGCGGGCCAGGACGATGGTGTAGAGCGCGGAGTTGGCCTGGCGGTCGCCGCCTCGGTTGAGCCTGCGTCGCTGGGTCTTACCCGAGGATGCCTCTACCGGGCTGACGCCGCAGAGTGCGGCGAAGGATGACTCGCTGCCCATCCGGTCCGGGTTGTCGCCGGCCGCTATCAGCAAGGCGGCGGCGGTGTCCGGGCCGACGCCGTAGCGGTCCAGCAGACGTGGTGCGCAGACAGCGATTGCCCCGGTGATCCGCGTGGTGAGGTCGTTGATCTCCTCGGTGAGATGCTGGATGCGCCTGGCCAGCAGCCGAAGTGTGTGGCGGGCCGCCGCTGCCGGGGCGGTGTCGTCGGCAGCCTCCAGCTCGGAGCACTTCCGGATGAGTTTGGGATTGCTCAGGCCACTCAGTGCCTCGCGCAGGGCGGGGTCCGCGGCGACCAGAACGGCCTTGAGCTGGTTGATCGCCTGCGAACGGGACTTCGTCGCAGAAACCTTAGCCATTTTGAACATGCGAATGGCCTCCACCGGGCCGTCGCTGGTCTTGGCGGTGGCGGTGGCACGTCCGGAGAGCACGGCCTGGGCAGCGGCCGCGGCGTCGATCGCGTCGGTCTTGCCGCGTCGCCGCCGGGTGGCCTTGTCCGGTTGGTTGACCTCGGTAACCGTGATGCCCTCGTGGTGCAGGTAGCGCGTCAGTGCGGCGCCGTAGGAGCCGGTGCACTCCACGCCGGCCCGCTGCAGGCGGCCGAAGGCGCTTGCCCAGTCCAGCAGTTGCCGGTAGCCATTTTCGGTGGTCGGAAAGCTGCGGGTGTCCAGCAGGACTCCCGTTGTGGTGATTACTGCCGCCACGTGGATGTCCTTGTGGGTATCCACGCCGAGCACGACGTCCTCGAGCGGTTCGGGCGTGTGGTGACGGGGACGGGTGGGCTGGGTCATGCTGGGCACGGTGCCTGCCTCCTGAGCGCCTCGGGAATACCGGTGGCCGACGCCGGGCCAGGTGTGGCGGTCAGGACTGTGACGGTGCCTGTCGCAAAGGCCCCTATCGGGACACGCCCACCGGTCCGGTGGCAGCACGCGCTGCCTCGAGCGGTGGTCGGCAGATCAAACTCAGGGCATCAAAGCCAGTCGTACCTCGGGCCAGACCACCGCCCGAGGCGGCACCCGATCATCCTCACAGTCGTACCTCGTGGCCACCGCCCGGTGCCTTTTGAGGCGTGCCGCACTCGACCGCATGCCGAGCCTTGTAGTCCTGTGGGTCGAACTTCAGAGGCCGGCCCCCGTGCGAGCCGCGCTTCTTGCGGTTGCGGGCCTGGTCGGCCTTGTCCGGAATGGTGCAGCGGATCCCGCGTCGGCGCAGATCAGCGCGGTTCCTCCGGGAGGCGTACGCCTTGTCGGCCCGTACACGATCGGGTCGGGTGCGCGGCCGGCCCGGCCCAAGACGCGGGACACGGACCTTGCCCAGAACGGGCTCGAACTGCGGGGGAATCACCCCGCTGTCCGGCCGTGATCACGATGGACATGGGCTTCTGACCCTGTTCGACGGCCAGGTGCAGCTTGGTGGTCAGGCCGCCGCGCGAGCGCCCAATCTCGTGGTCATCCGGCTCGACGGTGACGCCGCCGGGCGGCTCCTTCTGTAGCTCCCCTTTTTCCTCGCTCCGGCGGCGTGTTGGTGGGCCCGGACGACGGTGGAGTCGATGTTGATGTCCCAGGTGATCAGCTCTTTCGCGTCGGCCTGGGCCTGGAGTTCGGTGAAGATCCGATGCCGGGTGCCGTCCCGCTGCCAGCGGCGGAACAGGTCGTACGCCCGGTCCCACGGTCCGTATTCGGCTGGCAGGTCCCGCCAGGGGACGCCGGTGCGGACCCGGAACCGTATGCCGTCAATCAGCTGCCGCCTGGCCCAGGTCGGCGGCCGTCCGGGCTTCTTGCCCTTCGGCAACAGTGGTTCCAGCACCGCCCATTGCGCGTCCGTCAGATCTCCACGTGCCACGAACCAAGATCATCCCATGTTCAAGATCCACTTTCGACACACGCCCTCGGTCATGAGTGGTCTGGCGTACATGGGCGGCTTCGTTGTCAGTGGTGCCGTGCATGATCGGCGCGTCAGTTCTTCTACGGGGACGGGGAAGCGTCATGCCGATCACAAACCAGCAGGTATCAGGGCACGCGTTTCTGCGGCAGATGTATGCGGACTCGTACTTTCCTGATCACGTCGTCGACCGGGGCAGGGCGATCCTGTTGCGGCTGTGCGAGCGGATTGAGGCTGAGCAGCCATCGGATCTGGAGGCCCTGTATGCGCTCGCCCAGGCCGCAACAGAGGAATTCAACCGCCTGGAGGCGGAGTTCGAGGCCGCCGGGAGTGAGATCGAGACGGTTGCGCGCGAGGTGATCGCTGAGGATTTCTGGTTTGTCGCGTCGGCATACGGGTTCACGGACGCGGATGTAGAGGAGCTGATCGCCACCCGGGACTGGTGAACAACGACCGAAGGGTCATCTGCCGGTCAGAGCCATTCGTTGAGAGCTGCGATCAGCACGGTCGCCTCGTATCGGCTGGATCCGGACCACGCCCACGGTGCAGGACGCCGTCAGGCATACAGCGCGCTCATCCTGTTGCAACCGGACCCAGAAGGGACAAGGTGAACAGACGCCTCGGACGGCTGGTGGTGACCGCGGGGAGCCTGGCGCTGGCCACGGTGACGCTCGCCGTGCCCGCGCAGGCAGCCACCACGTCGGCGAGCTCTTGCCGTCCGGCTACCTGTGCGGATGGAGCGGTAAGGACGAGACCGGCTCCATGATGAAGACCCGCGCCGACATGCCCACGATGGGCTCGTGGGACAACAGAATCCGCTCCTTCTGGAATCGGACGCCCAGCTTTTCCTGCCTCTACACCGACGAGAACTACGGCGGCGCCGGCACCTTCTTCAACGACGCGCCGGGTCAGGGCGCCACCAACTACTCCTGGGACCTCGACAGAAAGATCAGTTCCATCAAGTTCGTTCCCAACGAGCGGGACTGCGACAACACTCCGTACTCCGGGTGGTATGCGGAGCCCGCCCCCAGCACCCCCGGGTTCGGCGATCTGGACCGTGACGGCCGCGCGGACCTGCTGTCCCGGGACCGCGGCGGCCGGCTCTGGTTCGTCTCCGGCACCGGGGACGGCACGCTGATCAGCGGCGGCTGGAACTCCATGACCGCCCTCACCCGGCACGGCGACCTCAATGGCGACGGCCACGGCGACCCGCTCGCCCGCGATTCCTTCGGCACCCTGTGGCTCTACCCGGGCACGGGCCACGGCACCTTCGGCACCCGTACGTCCCTGGGCGGCGGCTGGAAGTCCATGAACGCCCTGACCGCACCGGGCGACCTCAACGGCGACGGTCACGGCGACCTGATCGCTCGTGACACCTCGGGCAAGCTGTGGCTGTACCCCGGCACCGGACGCGGCCCCTTCGCCACCCGGAAGCTCATCGGCAGCAGCGGCTGGGGGCAGATGTCGACCTTCCTCGGCGTCGGTGACGTCGACGGCGACGGCGACGGGCGGCTCGACCTGGTCGCCGCCACGCAGGACTTGTACGAGAACCCCCACGCCGGGTCAACGGCTGACCAGCTGCGGCTGTACCCGGGCAACGGCAAGGGCTCCCTCGCCAAGTACCGGCTTGTGCAACAGAGCTGGTACGACCTCAACGGCGGTTTCTGAACACGGCCTGCACGAACATCCGCGGGTTTGATTCCGGTCACACGTTCCACGTGATCCCCCGGGTCAGACCTGGGGGATCTTCGCTGGCTGGTTCTATTCACCGAACCCCGACAGCAGATGCACGGCACTTCGGAAGGCGGCCCGCCGCTGCCGAAGTCGATGTTCACGAGAACGGGTTCTGGCTCAGGTATTGGATGCTGTTGGTGATCTCCGGCTGCTGTTCCGGGTAGGGGATTTGGAAGGTGTCAGGATGCCTGGACCAGGGTGGTCAGGGGAGTTTGTGCGGCGACTGTCGCGTGACGCGACAGGTACAGCGTGGTGTGGAAGTAGCCGCGGGTCTCCCTGTCCTGCGGATCCTCGCCGGCCGCGGTCACCGCGTCGATCGCGTACTGCTGCTCCTGCCTGCTGGTGAAGCGGCGTTGCCGAAACGTGTGGGGGACGGCTTTCTCGGTCCTGAGGCCGTACGGTTCCAGGCACTCGGCGATGCGGCGGTAGGAGTGGGTCCGCAGCACGAACGCGGCGACCCACACCGGGCTGTGGACGCAGTCCAGGAGCGGCTCGAAGGTGAGAGGAGACAGGAAGCTGGCTCCGCCGGTGACGGTGACGAGGCAGGTGCGGCGGGCGGCCTGGCGCAGGGCCGGGCTGGGCGGCGCGCTCTCCAGATTCTCGGCGAACCCCTCGTCCAGGAGGCCGACAGCGTGTGCGTAGGAGACAGCGTGGGGGGCGGCGTCGAGACCGATGACGCAGGCCGGGTCTGAGCGCCTGTGCGCCGCGTAGTAGGCCCGGTCCCATTCGATCAACTCTGCGGTGGTCAGCTCGGTGGCCTGCGGCGATGTGTAGTGGGCGTACAGGTCCGCCAGGGTGAGATCGTGGTTGAGCAGGGCGGCGTTGATGCCGTAGGAACAGCACAGGTCCAGCACCGTGGCCGGGCCTGTGGGCCGGCACGCTGTGAGCATGCGGCGGAAGATGGGCTGAGCATGATGTGGGGTTTGGTACTCCCAGGGGCCCAGCTCACGAAAGTATGCGCGAGGGTCCGGCTGGTCGTAGATGTCGTCGAACGGAGTCATCGTCCCTGCCGCGAGGGCAGGCGTCTGCCGGGAGTTGCTGACCACGGGTGCTGGTGAGCCGTTCGACCGTGCATGGGTCATCACGTGTTTCCTCTCGCCCTGGTCCGGAACTGCTCTGTGACAACAACTAGCGGGCGACGGGATCGGTTGGGAACAAGGCGGAGACGGAACCAGCCAGGCGCGCCTTCGGCACCCGCGTAGAGATCACCAACAGTGTCGGTTTTGTGGCGGGTGACGCTCTGTCATTGCTCGACATCGAACAGCGGGATGGACTGTGATGGCGGGGCTAGGACTGTGCGAAGGCGGGTGAGGTTGGCTCGCCACGCTTCCAGTCTGCCGGGCGATCATATGGGTGCCTCTGATGACGCGGTCGCGCACGGCGCGGGCGAGGAGGGCGGGTTCGAGGAGGCGGGAGGTCATCTCGATGTAGGTGCCGGCCGTGGTGAGGCTCGCCTACGTCAACGCCTACGACGACACGAGTGACGGCCCGGACCAGCCCCACTTCTGACGACGGGGATCACGTCGTCGGCGGCTACGGATCCCGCCCGGGGAACACTGCGCGCAGCCCCAAACGGTGTCTTGTACCGCCGCTTCGCGCTGGCCCTCAAGGCGCTCGTTCATTTGAAAAACTCCTCGACCGCCTGGGCGGAATTCGTGGCGTGCGCGTCAGCCGGCCAGCATCACGCCCAGTAGCAGCAGGAGCGTCATGGGCAGAAGTGTGATCACCAGGGCCGCTCCACTCGCCAGGATGCGGAAGGTTCTGAACGAGCGGCGGTGGGGCAGGGCCCAGGCCACGGCGAAGAGTGCGAGGGCCCAGTAGAGAACTGCTCCGTATTGGCCCATGCCCGTCTGCGCCCGGATCGCGCTGTATTCCAGGGCGAGGACCGGCAGGCCGAGCGCGGATGCCGCCAGGGGGATCCTCCACCAGGTCGGGTGGTCTGCTCGGTGCTGAGGCGCGGCGTTCTGCGTCGTCATGAGGGCCACTTCATCAGCGCCGGCCGCCACGGGCATCGGGGCGCGTACTTATGTGCGAGGCGTGTTGCGTCTGAGTAGGGAGCCCAGGTCGATGCCCGGGGGAGCGGCTCGCCGTGCGCGGGCATGCGGGCTGCGGCCCCTACGCGATCCGGACTCCACCGGGGAGGGGTAAGCGGCTGCACTGACGTGGTCCGGGCGGCGGTCACCGTCCGGACCAGGACGGCCTACTCGCCGGACAGACGTGGCGGCCGCAGTGCTGCGGCGACCGCTCAGAGGTGGCCGTCCAGGAACTCCTGTGCCTCGGTGATGGTCATGGGCCCCGTGCCGTGGGCCACGACCTCTCCCTCCTTCAGCAGGACGTAGGAGGGGGCTCCGGTGATCCGGTATCGCTTGGTTGCGGACGGGCAGCGCGTGATGTCGGTGCGGACGGCCGTCAGGCGGCCTGTGTACTGGTCTGCGATGTCACCCACGACGAGGTCCATTGCCCGGCAGGGCTCGATTGCCTTGGGCCATGTCCCGGTGAAGTATGCGAGGACCGGGACTCCGCTCATCCCGAGGATGAAATCGAACTCCGCGTCCTCACGGGGTTGGTGAACCGCCTTCGCCATGGAAGCTCCAGACCTCTCGTTCCGTCATTCCACCCCCATCTTCCCCCGCGCGGTGCGGCAGGCTGAGTCCGGTCGGTCGTCTGGCTGACCGATGGGCGCGTGAGAGAGTTGCGGTTCCGGCCGGCGCGGTTGGGGTGTTCGGCCTGTGGGGGCGTTGTCGTCCACGCGTGTTCATCCTGCGCGGCCTGCTGATCCGGGCCGGATCGGCCCGTGCCAGTTCTGCCTCGTGTGCCGGAGCACTGCCTGCTTCCGTTGGAGTGAAGAACTCGATGAGCTGCTGCGCTCCACGCCTCAACGCGTCATGGTTCCTCTGAGGCAATCGGGGCCGAAGGGAGCAGGGTTGTGCATATGAGGCGTATCGGAACGATCCTGAGCGCTGCCGCGCTCACCATGCTGGCCATTCCGGCGAACGCTCACGCCGCAGCAGTCGCCTGCGGCGGTGGTGTGTCGACCGGCCGGGTGGCCGTCAACGGCTGCATCAGCGCCCAACGCGGAAAAGAAGGCCGAATCTACACTCGGGAGATCACGGCGTACGTCAAGGCCCGCAACACGGGACCGAGGGCGGCGAACGTCTCCTACGAAGCGTTCTTTCGTGTCGTCAACGGTGGTCACTGGGTGAAGTTGGGCAGCGGTCGCACCTATGTCCCGGCACGTGGGACCGTCGAGCCCACGGAGGTGGGAAGCTCGACCCGGGTGTGCGGGCCCGTGAAGGTCGAGATTCGTGTACACGCCCGTGCCGACGGGGCCGCCTGGAGCGGGTGGTCTACCGCCGGCACGGCGCAGTGCCAGACCTGAGCGGCAAACTGCGACCGCTCAGCTGCACACGGCAATTCCTCAGCTAGGTAGGGGAGATGGGCAGAACGTTGTTCCCGAGCACGATCGACAGCCGCCTGGGGATCGAAGGTTCTGACACAGGTGGCTCCGGGCCCACGCCACCAGTGAGCGCAGTCAGGTGCTCGAGGGTGTCGGCACTCAGGAGCCGACAACTGGGGTTCGTAGAGCGTCTTGATGCACTGGCGCGCGTTGTCGTGGGAGAGCTCTTCGGCTGTGGAGGATGTCGTGGCCGCCCTCGTACCAGGGGTCGTCGTCCGCGAGATGTGCGGCAGCACCGTCGAGCAGTACGGCTTCCGCAACCCCGGCAACCAGCGCTTACGCGCCCGCTGCGCGACCACCCGTCGAGCCCGTGGACACCTCGATGCCCGCTAATTTCGTTGAGCCCGCACCCTGCAATCGTGTTGGCTAGCGGTACGGAACTATCAGTACCGCAGGTGTCCGCTTGGCTGTAGCAGGGAGTTAAACGTGCAGGACATTGTTGTCGACCCCGTTGCCCACAATCGGGCAGCCTGGGACAAGTGTGTCCAAGAGGGCAACGAGTGGTCGAGGCCGGTGAGTGCTGAGGATGTCGAGCGCGCCCGCATGGGCGACTGGTCGATTGTTCTCATCGGGCGTGAGCCAGTCAACCGCTCCTGGCTGCCGACGGACCTGACCGGCAAGGACGTGTTGTGCCTGGCCTCCGGTGGTGGCCAGCAGGGTCCGATCCTCGCCGCCGCAGGGGCGCGGGTCACCGTATTCGACAACTCACCCCGCCAGCTCGGCCAGGACCAGATGGTGGCGGCGCGCGACGGACTCGAGCTGCGCACCGTCCTAGGCGACATGCGCGACCTCAGCGCCTTCGGCGACGCAACATTCGACGTCGTATTCCATCCGGTCTCTAACCTATTCGTACCAGACTTGGCACCGGTGTGGCGTGAGTGCTTCCGCGTCCTGCGACCGGGCGGAACTCTGCTCGTGGGCTTCCTCAACCCTGATGCGTACTTGTTCGACCACGAGGCGCTCGACGAGCGCGGCGAGCTGATCGTCGTGCACAAGCTGCCCTACAGCGATGTCACGCAGTACTCCGCCGAGGAACGCGCCACGAAGTTCGGCGCGGATGCCCCTCTTGAATACAGCCACACCCTCACCGACCAGATCGGCGGGCAACTCGCCGCGGGGTTCGTCGTCACCGGCTTCGCGGAAGCGCCGCACCAATCCAACGCATCCGCTCAATACATGTCGAACTATTTTGCGACGCTGGCGGTCAAGCCGGGCTGACCCAGCCGTGGGGCCGGCCGAGACGACCGTGTCTCCGAATGGCCAAGTGGAGCGCTGCGCCGACCCCCACTAACTTCCCTACGTTGTCCTGCGGGACGTGGTGAGCCCTTCGTATGGTTCATCCACCCAGGGGCGTCGGGTGTGGCTTTCAAACTTCTGCCGCTTGTGGCTTCCAACGATTGGCCGCCCGACACCCCACGACGACTCGGCTGCCAATTAGGAATTGCGAATGATCGCCACGTAGGGAATCGCTGAGCCCCCATCGGACCGGCGAGACGCCATCACTGCAACCAGGCGAGGACTGACGCTGGGTCGCAAACTGGCTGTCCGGGTGGCCTCTCGGCTGGGCCCCGCACCGGGTGCCCTACCCACCGCACACATCGCTCGTGGGCGGCTCTACGGGGCGTCTGCGAGCCCGCTGGAGGGCCGGGCCAGCCAACGCGTCCATGAGCTGCTGGTAGCGCTCCAGGTCCGCAGCCCATCCGGGAATCGTCAGGTACTGGACGACATTGAGGGCAATCGCGGCTTCCCCACCGATGCCGAGAACGGGAGCGAAGCCGCCGACACGAACCCACTGGTGCCACATCACGTCGGCCATCAGCGTCCGGGGGATCTCCGGATCCTCTGGCGCGCGCTGGAGGAACAGGATGCTCAGGGCCCCGTTCCCCTTCGTACAGGCACGTGCTGCCGCGCTCAGCAGCCGGTCGTCGCTCTCCTGGACCGTGCGGATCAGGCCGCGAAGACCGCCGGCCAGGGGGGACTGGCTGAACAGATCGACACCGGCGAGGGCCGCGTCGCGGTGGACGGCCCGCATGTTCCCGATCATCTCGGTGCTGCCGGGTGAAGCAGCTTCCCGCGCCTCCAGCAAGTCCCCGAATGCGACGTCGTCGGCGCCGACCCGAGCCCGCGCCGCCCCTGACTGCGGGTCGCTCGCTTCGTCGCCCTGGAGAGCCCCTCGCCGTCGTGACGTGACCCAGATCAGACCCTTGTCTTCGAGATCTATTGCCGATGATGCCGCTCCCCGGGACTGAGTGGTGATGCATCCCCTCGCGCAAGGAGTAGCAAGACGGTGAACCCTGTGAACCCCGAGTCGGCCCACGACTGGTACCACCCCAACCCCGGGCCCACCGCCGAAGACCTGCCCGAGTTCGTCGTTGGCACCGAGGACGGCATCCGGTTGGAAAGCCGTGCCGAAGGGCGTGGCCGCTTCCACAAGAACAGGACGCGCCCCCACAGCGAGTGGTCCACAGATCTTCCGGATGATCCGCCGGACCTCGTGCGGGCCATCGTGGTCCGCGGAACCGTCTGCGGCGCGTGGACGACCACGCTGGGCCTGACCACCACCCCCGCCGAAGGCCTCGCCGCCGTCGACCGCATCGCCGCCGAGGTCCTGGTGCTGCCGCTCGGCGGGTGGTGGCGGGAGGCCGTGTCCACCGCCCTGGCCGGAACCTGGTGCGAGCAGCTGTGGCAGACCGGGCAGCTGCCGGCCACCGCGCTCGGCGTGCTGAAGGCGGAGGCCCGCGCGCTGCACCACCAGCTGGTGCCGGTGTGGCGGCCCGGGACCCGGGCTGGGCGGGTGCTGTCACTGGACGCGGACCTCGGCGGGCTGTCGCTGTACGACCTGGTCGCCCCCGACGTGGACCTGCTCGCGGGCACGACGGCCGGGGTGTTCGTCGACGAGTGCCTCAACCGCGTGCTGCGCGGCCTGAATCCGGTCGAACAGTGGGTGGTGGTCGCGTACGCCTCGCGCGAGGGCACCACCTGGTGGCGCAGATTGAATGCGACGGGTATCCGGCCCCGGTCTGATGCTTCGCTGGGCTGTGACCAGGGATGCCGCATCTTGGACGAGATTGCTGCAGTTGCACTGAGAAGTCCTACGGGCTGGCTCCGTGAAGGCCCTGCATGCCGTGGCCGCATCGAGAAGCGGGCGTATGCCCGGCCTCGGCTCGAGGGGTTCGCATGGCTTTGTTGACCTCACGTGTCTCGCTGCAGCCAGGACAGAAACCGCAGGGATTGAGTGACATCGTCTTGGTAGGCAACGGGTCAGGCCTCGGCGGGCCCCTGGCGGATCTCCGACGCTTCAAGCGCCGCGGCCATAGCCTCCTCCTGCCGTCGCAGGTTCCCCAGGTCGATGGAGAGGCCGTGCAGGCTGTCCGCAGGGCCGGGCCGGTGGACGTCGGGCCGTTCCCGGGCGGGTTCCCGGTGGTGTGGAGGGGGGGCATGCCTGGGTCCGGAGGTGTCGTTGGTGGTGTTGTTCGGG
>NZ_KQ948482.1:79046-81173 GCF_001514115.1 Streptomyces olivochromogenes | reverse complement strand
GCCTATCTGCGCGGCCTCTAAGTAGCTGGGCTGTTGGAACAGCGCGAGCTGGGTGCTCGCCGTCGTGTGGACGCGCTGCGGGAGGAGGCCGAACACATCCAGGCCGAGCTGGACGTGGCCGGGTCCGGATCCTCACCCAGCCATGAGCCGCGCTGCGGAAACTGCCTCGCTGGCCACCACAATGCCGGGTACGTTCACCTTGTGTGTTACTACGCCGAGAAGCCCTACAAGCTGCATTACGCGTGCGTGCCCTGCCGCGTCGCGTTCAAGCGGCACCCCGGGCCCGGCGGGCACCGATGCCCCCGATGCTCCGAGCCGACGACCTCTGCTGGCCATGACTTCGCGGCACCACGGCGCCGAGACACCAAAGCGTGGACCGTCGTGGCAGCCGTGCTGGACGCCGGGCTGCGTTACGAGGGCCGCGAACCCTGCGGCTGCGGCAAGGACCCCAAGTTCCGCCCCCGTACCCGGGCCGAGGTGCGAGCACGTCGAATCACAGCGGCACGAACCGGGACTTCTCTCGCTGACGTGCTGGGACGCGTAGATCCACAGACACCCGCATGATCTGACCCGGTGGTGCCCGCGCGGCACATGATCCGCCGCTTCACCCCACGCGATCATTCACGGAGCTGCGGACAGAGCCGTTTTCAAGAATCCCCATCACTGGCTCCAAGAGACCAACGAGACTCTGAAAAACAGCAGCTGGCAGCCTTGAGTCGGCCCGCCGCCCGCGGGGCGTCCATACTGCTCGTGGCTCAGCAGCATGCCCTCGGCGTACGAGCGCTCGCCGTTGAGGATCTCGGCGGTTAGTTCGTCGGTCAGTGAGTCCACCGAGACCGAGAGCCGGTCGAGCAGATCAGTCATGCACGCGTCAGCGCCCAGCGGCATGGTCATGCGTGACGGCGGCCATGACTACATGGCCGTTGACAAGCAACTCGCCGCCCTCGTCCAGCAGCGCCGACAGTTCCTCGTCTCCAGGTTCCACGCCGTGACAACGCAACATCGCCGGACGCGACAACGGGCCGCCAATCAGCCCGCTACGCCAAAATCCGGACAGCAAAAGGCCCGCCTCAACTTCCCTGAGGCGGGCCGACGTTATGCCGTTACCAGATCACCGGTACCAGTACTTCACCCCACGGTGATGCGAACACGTTCCCTGAAAGTGTGCCGAGTACGAGTAGCTGGCGTCCTTGCACTTCGCCATCGCACCACGCGGATGCGTACTGCCCGCCCGGCACGAGCCCGTCGTATGGTGCGCGCACGACGCGGCTGCCGCCGGCGTAGCCGCGGCTACGGGCGCCAGCAGCGCCCCGGCGACAACGAACGCCGCCAGCCCTGCCCTGAGTTTGATGAGCACGGTGTCCCCTCCCGTTTGGTGAGCGCTGATCGTTTCAGGTGTGTTTGACGGCCGGGCTGCGGCAGGGGCCGGGTCACACGAAGAGGGGAAAGGGGCCTATCCCAGCAGGGTTTGCAGGGTGCGTGCGGTATGTGGCGCGGCATGGGCAGCAAACGACCGTCGTGTCCCACGACGTGGTGTGGCGGTTCAAGCGCCACGCGTTCCGGTACCAGGCCCATGACGATCTCCGGAGAGGTGATGGCCCGAGAAGCGGCCCGCTGAGGCGGCTTGAACGTCGGATCGGGCGGAGCCACCGTCCCCGACATGCGGGTTCCGGCGCCTTGATCCCTGCACCACCTGTCGGGACGCCATCCAAACTTGCTGGGCTCGATCCTGAGCCTGCGCAGGAGGCGGCACGGGCATCTCGAGGCAGCATGAAATACAAGGGAGGCAGAGTCGTCAGCCGAGCGGCCACCATGGCGAAGGACTCCCCCTCGTACATCTGGTTGTCGCAACGGATCACGATCAACTCCGCAGTCGGGATCCAGACGTTTGGTGCAACAGTTGATGTGGGAGAGCAGTGCGTGTCACCGGGGAATACGGGTTTAGAGGAACGCTCGTGGGGGATGGGGCCATTTTGCGTGATGTGCGGCTGGGAACGGGCTCGGCGGCAGGGCAACCTCTTGGAAGCGGGGGACGGTGGGGGAGCACCATCGGTTAACACGCGTGCAGAAGTTCTTGGTTGGGGTCGTTGTTGGCGGTGCGGTCGTCATCGCGGGTATCGGCTTCGC
>NZ_KQ948482.1:58813-78099 GCF_001514115.1 Streptomyces olivochromogenes | reverse complement strand
CGCCGGTACAGGTGGCGACGCCCGCCCCGGCTCCGGCCGCCCCCGAGCACCGGGAGCTGGAGTCCTCCGCGGCTCCCGCGCGGCAGCCTCAGCCCCAGGAAGAGGCTGTTGAGGAAGACGCAGGGCGCTTCGCCGAGGCCTACCAGAGGTGGATCGCTCAGGTCCAGGCAGAGCCCACGGCTTCCCAGTTCGCTGCCTTCCTCCGGTCCGAGTACGGCATCACCACCGCGGCCGGCGGCCCGCTCTCTGACGAACAACTGCAGCCCCTGCTCCGAGTCCTCCAGCAGCGCTATGCACCACCGGCCGGTCCCGCGATCGCCCCGGACGGTACGGAAGGTGTCCCGGAAGAAGAGCCGTCGTCTACAGCGCCTGGCTCGCCTACGCGGGAGAACATGATCAGTACCCCGATGCCGCCGCACTCGCCGCGTATGTCTTCCAGCGGGACGGCATCACCGGGGCTACCGGCCAGCCCCTCATGGGCGAGGACCTGGAGGACTTCGTCGCCGCCTTCCAGGAGCGGGAGTTCGGTGACGCTGAGCCGCCCCTCGGAGAAGCAGCCGTTGGCTTTGGCGAGCAGGTGCCTCCCGTGCCGTCCCCGAGCGAGTCCGATCCCCAGGCCGAGCCCGTTGGCGCGGGGGCGCACGCTGCAGAGGAGAAGCGCGGCCCGAAGGTGAATGCCGCCATCGACGGCATGGCGGACGAGCAGATAGCGTCCCAACCTCCGGCCGCGGGAAGCGGCCTCACCACCGAGCTCAGGCAGGTGACATCACAAGATCTCCGACTGAGCCTAATTACGTGACCGCTGACAACCAGTTCCGACGAAGACCCCAGACCCTACGACGCCGAAGTCAGTAACACCCTCTGAAGTGCACGTGTGCAGGCTGCAGCCCCCGCGCGGGCGGAGTGTTGCGGGGGCTGCGGCTGCTTGATCGGCGTGTGGTTTAGGCGTCAGGTCCGAGTGAGGCCAGGTCGAAGGCGTTGCTGATGGTTTGGTATCCGTCGGGGGTGAGGTTGACGTGGTCGCCGGAGTCGAAGTCGAGGGGAGCGGCGTCCGTGTCGAGCATCAGTGCGGGTGGATCTGTGGTGCTGGCCGGGTCCTGGATGGCGATGGTCGACTCGGCGTCGATGTTTTTGAGGCTGGGTGTGATGGGGTCGGATTGGTCGGTAATCCAGGTGTTGGTGTTGATGCGGTTTTGGTCTATGGCTGCGGTGCAGGGGCTGTAGCCGTGGCAGGGGGTGAGGGTGGTGAAGATGACTTTGATACCCCAGCCTCTGAGTTGGTCGCGTAGCAGTCCGAGCGCGTTGTCGATGTCGACGTCGTCGTGGCCTGCGACGATGTCTTCGAGGCCTTGGGTGACCACGACGGTGCGTAGATTGGGGATGGACAGGATGTCGCGGTCCAGGCGGGTGAGGACGGCACGGCCGCCGGCGCCTGCTCCCTGGTCGGTGCCGAGGTAGTTGTTTTCGATGCCGGAGGCCACGACCCCGTAGACCGGTATGCCTTCGGTGTTGGTGCGCAGACGAATGGAGAGGTCGTTGTTGTAGCGCAGGGTCTGGTTGCCGGGTGTGGTGCCCGAGGTGCGCGTGTTGATGAGGCCGTCGCCGAGTACGGAGACTGCTGGCCGGTGATCGGTGGGGGTGACGTCGACTTCGGTGAGGATGTCGGAGTAGCGCCCCGAAACGGTTCCCGTGCCGGTGAACGCGGTGTCGGCCGTGTCCTTGGTGTGGTCGCCACTGCCGACGGCACTGACGAAGCCGAGGGTGTCCGGTGCCGCCCAGGGGTGCATGACGAGGTAGTTCACCTGGTTGACCAGATGCATGCTGGTCGTCAGCGAGACGCCCGGTATGACCTGCATCGGGATGGGATCGCTGTAGAGTTCGCCGCCTTCGGGGATGGCCACTGATTTGTTGCCGTTGAAGGTTACGTCGACGGGTGTGGACGTCGTCGCGGCGCCGCTGCTGTAGTAGGCCACGGTGACGTGGTCAAGGGTGAGCGGGTCCGTTCCCAGGGCGTTGGACAGCCGGAGCCGCACGTTGTCACCGCCGGCGCTGGTCTGGGTGATCATGCGCAGGGTCTGGTTGCTGAAGGCGCCCATGCTGGAGAACTGGAAGCGCTCCTCGGTGGGCGCGCCCCAGGTTCCGGTCCAGGTGGCGCCGTTCGCGGCGGTGGCAGTGTCGCGGACGCTCATGCCGATGATGTGCATGCCGGGTACGTATTTGCGGGCTGCGTCGGCGAGGTCGGGCAGGGCTACCGTGTCGATGGTGGCTCCGGCCTTGAGCGGGATGGCGAAGGCGTAGATGTTGGTGTTGCGGGTCTGCTGGGCGGTTGGGGTGTTGCGGTGGGGCAGGGTCACGGCGGCCAGGGCGTCGGAGCCGTAGACCCAGTCGGGCATGGTCAGGTAGTAAGGCTGTGTGGTGTTGTCGCCGTAGGTGATGGTCCCGGTCGGGGTGACGCAGTCTTCGTATGTGCCGTTGCCGAGATGGCAGTCGGTGGCAGAGGTGTTGGTGTTGTGGGGGACGAGGGGGCTGCTGTAGTCGCCGTCCTTGTGCTGAGAGCCGATGAAGCCGTAGGTGGAGAAGCCGAGGAAGACGAGGGCTTGGCCGCTGGTGCCGTTCATCTTGATGGTCTGGTTGGCGGCCATCACGTTGTCGCCACTGGCGGCACCGAAGTTGGGAAGGGTGAAGGTGGCGCCGTCCACGGTGACCTTGCCGCCGGGCTGCCATCCGGCCGCTTTGAGGTCCTGTAGCGAGAGTGTGGCGCCGCTTCCGTCGGCGTCGGTGGCGGTGGGGTTGCTGTCGTCGGTGGTGGCGGTGTTGTTGAAGGCTTCCTGCAGGCTGGTGTACGGCTGCGGGGCCGGGGCATGGCCCAGTGCGGTGAACTCGTACTGTTGCTTTGAGGAGACGTTGCCGGCCGAGTCGACGGCGTAGACGTAGAGCGTGTGCGTGCCGGGGGCCACCGGGGTCACCCGGATGCTGGCGGTGTTGTTGTTCGCCTTCGTCCACTGTGAGGTGGGGGTGTTGGAGATGGGCGGTTCGGCGTCCAGGCCATAGAGGAACTTGGCCGCGTTGTTGCCGTTGGTGCCCGGGTTCACGGAGACGGTGAACTCGCCCGTGGTGCCCGCCGCGGTGATGCCCGCGGAGTCTTCTGGGTAGAGGTTGTCTGCGGTTTTGACGGTGGGTTGTGCGGGGCTGTGCAGGTCGACGGTGAAGTGGCAGGTTGCCGAGGTGGCGGAGGTGTCCTCGCCGTCCGTGGAGGTGACCTTCCAGCTCACCAGGCTGCCGTCGGCCAGGCCGCTCATGAAGGATGAGGGCAGTTGCTTGGGCGCGTTGGCTCCGCTGGAAACGGTGGCGCTGGTGGTCGTGGTGGCCGAGCCGCTGCCGACCCAGTACGAGTACGCGGCGGAGAGGGCGTCCTTGTCTCCGTCGCTGACCGAGGCGTTGAGCGTGGGCGGGGTGGTGGCCAGGGTCTTGCCGACGATCGGGTACGAGGTGGCGGTGCCGCAGCCGAGCGAGGTGGAGCCGACCTTGGTGGCCAGGTTGCCGGGCTTGTTGGGCACGTGGTTGTACTCGATGGACATGGAAGGACTGTTGGCGAAACGTTTGAAGTAGTTGCCGTCGCCGCTGCCGTTCTGGCTGTTGACCAGGGCGAAGGTCCAGCTCTTCCAATGTGCTGAGGCGCCCTTGGCGATGGTGGTGGTCAGACTGGAGCTACTGAAGCCGCCGGAGGGCTGGCTGGTGCAGGCTGGTCCGAAGCTCTTGGTGGCGAGTTTGCTGGTCAGGGACGGCTTGGAGTTCCAGGTAGTGGAGGAGCTGAAGGCGTCGGACCAGTACAGGTAGATGTCGGAGGAGAGGCTGCAGCTGGCGGAGTAGTTCTCCTTGGCGTCCACTGTGGCCGAGAGGATGTGCGCGTCGTAGATGGCGGAGGGGACGGCGAGCTGGAAGTAGGAGCGCTCGACGCCGATGCAGTCGGTCCAGCTGTTGTAGCCGACGCCGGGGTCGCCGTACTGGGTGGAGTCGTAGTTCTTCGCCGTGGGGCAGCCGGCTTGGGTTTCCACGTAGTGCTGTTTGCTGCCGTTGGCGTAGTGCGGGTTCCAGGTCGGGTCGATGAAGACCGGGTACCTGGTGTGAGCGTCGCCCAGCAGCTTCGCGTCGGGGATGAGGAAGAGGGTCCGTCCGTTGAGCCGGCCTTGGACGCGGGCCACCCGGGCTTTGGGGGCGGGGCCTGTTCCCGGGGCGGTGTGCTGTGCGCCGATGCCGCTGGAGTCCCACATCGCCGGCTGCGGGGCACTGAAGAGTACCCGGCCGTCGGGGGCGGTGGCGGCGAGGTTGCCATGGCCGTCGTCGGTGACGGTGACGCCGTGGGCGCGGGTAGTGAGGGAGAGCTTGGCGAGAGCCGGGTTGGCCGCGGCTTTTGCGTCTTTGACGATGAGGACCTGGGACCAGCCGCCCTGGGTGTCGGCGGTGACTCTCAAGTCCACGCCGGGCAGCACGCCCGGGTAGGTCAGGCTGGCACCGGAGACGTGCGGGGCGGGCAGGAGCTTGGGCCAGGAAAGAGCGAGAGAGGTCTTGCCCTTGCTCATGGCGGCAAGCGGAGCCGCACCGCCGCCGGAGAAGACGAGGGGCTCGGCTGCCGCCTTGGGGCTGTAGGTGCCGTCTACATTGCGCCGCAGGGTGGAATCCACTGACACCCAGCGTCCGGCCTTGTGTACCCGTACCGGCAGCAGGCTTGAGTTGTAGGTCAGGGTGCCCGACGGGTTGGCCGTTGTGGTGGCGGTCTCGGTGGTGAGTGCGTCGACGCGGACCGCTGTGCCGGATGCCGCGGCCCGTTTCTGGGCGGAGGCGAGGGCGGTCTGCTGCGACGTCGTCAGATCACTGTCGTCGGCAGGGCGCAAAGAGCCGGTCGGCTCGGGCTGCTGTGTCTGGTCGTCGGGTGCCGGGGTGAGGGCCGGCTGACCGGTGGTCACGTCTTCGACGGCCCCCGGGACAGGGTCTGCCGCGGCCGGTACAGCGGGCGCGAGAGACAGAAAGAGTGCACCGGCAGCGGCCGTGGCCAGTAGGCGGCCGGATCTTTGTCGTTTCCTTTTGAATGTTCCGCGAAATATAGAACGGTCGGGCATTTCCCACCCAAATTCGAATCCGAAGGAAAAGTGTTGATAGGTGCCAGGGAGGCTACCGGCAATCAAGTCAGGCCGACAACTGGTGGCTGAAAACCGCGCATCAGCATTATTGGGCGACTGCGTGTGGGGCATGCAACTTTGCTGCTGGAGTGCGCTAGTTGACGGTTTTCTTAGTTGATTTGCCCGCTTCTTGGGCTAATTGATGCACCTTGCACGCGCTTCTTGGCGATCTGAAGCGATTTTCGTGGCGATCTCTTTACTCGACCAACGTTGTGAAGGCCCTGTGAAATGAGATTTCGGCATGATCAAATGTCTTCTCGGTAGTCATGCTTGAATGGGGGGTCTGAGTGCGTCGGAATTCACGGTGGCGGATTTTCGGGAAGGCCATGCGGATACGCAGGGTGCCCGCTTTGTGGATCGTCGCAGTCGCCGCGCTCAGCCTGCTCGTGGGGCTCCTCACGCCTGCGGAATCGGTCGCCGCCGGGCATAGCCCCAATTACCTCATCAAGGCGAAGAGGGAAAAGCCCGTACCGGTGTCGCCGGTCAGGGGCAGGGCGGCGAAGGTGTCGCACATGGCCCGCTGGAGTGCCGCCCACGCACACAAGACCTGGCCCACGGCGGCCACGGCCGACCTGGCGGTACCCGCGCACGGCGCCGCCGCCAAGCGGGCCGCAGGCCTTCCGGTGTCCATCGGCGCGGCCAAGGGCTCACACCGGGCTCACACCGGGACCGGTGTGCACGTGACGCTGCCGGGCCAGAAGGCCGCGCAGCAACTCGGTGTCCGCGGTGTGGTCTTCACCGTGCAGCCGGACAGCGGCACTCCGGGCGGCAGTGCCCAAGTGGGCCTGGACTACACGGCGTTCAAAGACGCCTACGGCGGCGACTGGGCAGGGCGGCTGCGCCTGGTGCGGCTCCCGGCCTGCGCCCTGACCACCCCGCAGGCCGCCGGCTGCCGCAAGCAGACCCCGCTGGCCTCTGCCAACGATGTCAAGGCACAGACGGTCTCGGCCGATGTCGCGCTGCCCACCCGCACCACAGCACAGCAGGGCGCCAAAGCTGAGCCGATGGTGCTGGCGGCGGTGGCAGCCGCCTCGGGCGGCGGCGGCAGCTACGCAGCGTCCTCCCTGGCCCCGTCCGGCCAGTGGTCGGCGGGCAGTTCGAGCGGCGCCTTCAGCTACTCGTATCCGATCTCCGTGCCCGACGTCCCCGGCGGTCTGGCCCCGAGCGTGTCCCTGGACTACAGCTCGCAGAGCGTGGACGGGCGCACCTCCTCGACGAACTCCCAGTCCTCGTGGATCGGTGACGGCTGGGACTACTCGCCCGGCTTCGTCGAGCGCAGCTACGCCTCCTGCTCCGACGACACCGCAGGCGGCAGTCCCAAGACCTCCGACACCTGCTGGTCGGACGCGGCCGACACCCTCACCCTGTCGCTGAACGGCTCGTCCAACACGCTCGTCCACGACGACGCCACGAACACCTGGCACCCGCAGGGCGACAACGGCGAGAAGATCGAGGTCAAGAGCGACACGGTCAATGGCGACAACGACAACGAGTACTTCATCGTCACCACCGCCGACGGCACGAAGTACTACTTCGGCCTGAACCGGCTGCCCGGCTGGGCATCGGGCAACGCGACCACCAACTCGGTGTTCACCACGCCCGTGTACGGCAACGACACCACCGAGCCGTGCCACGCCTCCACGTTCGCCGCCTCCTGGTGCCAGCAGGGATACCGGTGGAACCTCGACTACGTCGTCGACCCGCACGACGACGCCGTCAGCTACTGGTACACACCTGAGACCGGCTACTACGGCCGCGACAACACCACCACCCCGACCCCGTACACCCGCGGCGGCTACCTCTCCAAGATCCAGTACGGGCAGCTGGCGGGGAAGGTCTACGACAGCACCGCCCAGGCCGCGGCCCAGGTGTTCTTCGACACCTCCGAGCGCTGCCTGGCCGACTCCAGCTTCGACTGCGCGTCGTCCAAGATGACGTCCGCCAACGCCTCGCACTGGCCGGACGTTCCCATCGACCAGACCTGTGCCTCCTCGGGCACCTGCAACAACCACGGTTCGGCGTTCTTCACCACCCAGCGCCTGACCGGTATCCGCACCCAGGTCCTGGTCGGCACCGGCTACCAGAACGTGGACGCCTGGTCGCTGACCCACACCTTCCCGACGACCGGGGACACCACCACCCCGTCGCTGTGGCTGAGCCAGATCGTGCACACCGGCAAGGACGGCGGCAGCCTGGACCTGCCACCGGTGAAGTTCGCCGGCCAGGCGCTGGCCAACCGTGTCGACGGACTGGACGGCTACCAGCCGATCACCCGCTACCGGCTGACCACCATCACCACCGAGTCCGGCGAAGTGATCACGGTCAACTACACCGGGCCGCAGTGTCACCGCGCCGGCACCCAGGTGCTGCCTTCCAGCGAGGATGGCAACACCTACCGCTGCTATCCGCAGTACTGGACACCGCCGGGCCAGACGTCACCGCAGCTGGACTGGTTCAACAAGTTCGTCGTCAACTCGGTGACGGAGCAGGACCAGACGGGCGGCGGCCTTCCCGTCCAGACCTCCTACACGTACGTGGGCGATCCGGCCTGGCACTTCAGCGACGACCCGCAGACGCAGGCCAAGTACCGCACCTGGAACCAGTGGCGCGGCTACGGCCAGGTCGAGACCCGCACCGGCACATCCCCGGCGAAGATCACACTGTCCCGGCAGACGTTCTTCCGCGGCATGGACGGCGACAAGACCTCCACCGGCACCCGCAGCGTCCCCCTCAACGACCGCGCCGGCGACGACCCGCAGAAGGACTCCGACTGGCTGGCCGGCCAGACCTTCGAGACGGAGTCCTTCAACGGTGACGGCGGCGCGCTGCTGTCGGACAGCGTCACCGACCCCTGGAGCTCCGCGGCAACCGCCACCCAGGCGCGCACGAAGGCGGGCCTGGACCCGCTCCTCGCGCACCGCACCAACATCAATCGGGCCCGCACCACCACCACCAAAGCGGACGGCACCAAGCAGACCAGCGAGATCGACTACACCCTCGACGACGCCACCGGCCTGCCCAAGGCCATGGACGACCAGGGTGACGTCTCGACCTCCAAGGACGACAAGTGCACCCGCACCTGGTACGCCACCGACGCCAGCGGCAACCTGCTGCCGACACCGCGCCGCGTCCAGGAAGTCGCCATCAAATGCTCCGACACTCCGACCTACCCCGATGACCTGCTCAGCGACGACCTGACGTTCTTCGACAACTCCACCGACAACACCGCCACGCCCACCAAGGGCGATGTGACGATGGTGCAGAAGGCCGACTCCGTCGCCGCCGACGGAACCGCGCACTACATCACCGCGCTGAAGAACACCTACGACACCTACGGCCGCGAACTCACCGAGACCGACGCCAACGGCCACGTCACCACCACCGTCTACACCCCCACCACCGGCGCCACCCCGACCTCCATCAAGGTCACCCAGCCGAAGGTCACCGGCCAGACCGCCGGCTTCACCACCACGACCACGCTCGACCCGGCCCGAGGCCTGGACCTCAAGACCACCGACGCGGCCGGATACTCCACCACCAGCACCTACGACCCCCTCGGCCGCCTCACCGCCGTCTGGAACCCGGGCTTCCCCACCGACAACAACCCCAACACCAAATTCAGCTACGACCTCAACCCCAAGGCTCCGTCGACGGTCACCACCCAGACCCTCAACGACAACAACGCCTACCGCACCTCCATCTCGATCTACGACGCGCTGCTGCGCCCGCGTGAGACACAGACGGCCACCGTGGACGGCGGCCGCACCATCACCGACACCGTCTACGACAGCCACGGCTGGCCGGTCAGCGCCTCGAACGCGTACTACAACACCGGTGCCCCCTCGGGCACGCTGGTGGACGCCGCGGACAACAAGACCCCGTCCCAGACCGGCACGGTCTACGACGGCGCGGGCCGGGTGACCGCCTCGATCGCTTACCACTTCGCTTCGGAGACGTGGCGCACCACCACCGCCTACCCCGGTTCCGACCGCGTCGACGTCACCCCGCCCGACGGCGCCACCCCCACCACCACCTACACCAACGCCCGCGGCCAGACGGTCAAACTGCTGCGCTACCACGGCACTACACCCTCGGGCGCCGCCGACACCGTCACCTACGCCTACGACGCGACAGACCACCAGATAGGCCAGGACGACGGCCAGGGACACACCTGGTCCAGCAGCTACGACCTCCTCGGGCGCCGCACCTCCCAGACAGACCCCGACACCGGCTCCTCCAGCTCCACCTACGACAACGCCGGACAGCTGCTGACCACGACCGACGCCCGCAACAAGACCATCAGCTACCAGTACGACGAAATGGGCCGCAAGAAGGCCGAGTACGACACCACGGGCAACGTGGCGCCCGCGGCCGGCAACGAGCTGGCCTCCTGGACGTACGACACGCTGAAGAAGGGCAAGCCCACCTCCTCCACCCGCTACGTGGGCGGCACCAGCGGCACGGCCTACACGCAGAAGGTCTTCGGTTACGACAGTCACGGCTGGGTGCAGTCCACCCAGCTCGTGATCCCGGCCGCGGAAGGCGCGCTCGCCGGCACGTACACGACCTCGAACAGCTACAACCTCACCGGCACACTCGGCTCGTACACCGACGCCGTACCCGCCACGGTCAAACTGCCGCAGGAGACCGTCTCCTACACCTACGACGCCTTCGACCGCCCCACTGCGGTCGGCGGCTCCGTCAACAGCTGGGACTACGTCGACAAGCTCTCCTACACCGAGTTCGACGAGCCCTACCAGTACACCTACGGCACCTCCGGCAACTTCGCCCAGCAGACCCTCAACTACGACGACCAGACCCACCGCCTGACCGACTCCACCACGACCACCCAGTCCGGCGCCGCGATCGCCGACAAGACCAGCTACGCCTACCAGCCGTCCGGCAACGTCACGAAGATCACCGACAAGCTGGAGACCGGCACGAGTGACACCCAGTGCTTCAACTACGACTGGGCGCAGCGACTGAAGACCGCGTGGACGGCCGCCGACGACTGCGCGGCCACCCCCGCCCCCGGCGCCTCCACCACCGTGGGCGGCCCCTCCCCGTACTGGCAGTCCTGGAGTTACGACGCCACGGGCGCCCGGTCGACGCAGGTGGACCACGACCCGTCAGGCGACACCACCCACGACACGACGGCCACATACACACCCTTCACAACGGCGGGCAAGGGCCACCCGGCACACGCGGTAGACAAGGTCGACAAGGTCACACCGGGAGACCCGGCCGCCAACACCACCAACAGCTACACCTACGACGACACCGGCAACGTCCAGACACGCACCACCCGCGCAGGCACCGACACCCTCACCTACGACGACGAGGGCAACCTGTCCGAACTGGCCTCGACCGGCTCCAGCGGCGACACGAAGTACCTCTACAACGCCGACGGCAGCCTGCTGCTCCGCCACAGCCCCGACGCCACCACCCTCTACGCCGGTGACGAGGAGATCACCCTCAAGAAGGACGCCACGAGCGCCGACGGCGTCCGCTACATCTCCATCGCCGGCGAGACCGTGGCCACCCACTCCTCCGACGGCCACTTCACCTACCTCATCCCCGACCGCCAGGGCACCGGCACCCTGGCCATCGACTCCCAGACCCAGCAGGTCACCCGCCGCCAGTACAAACCCTTCGGCGAAACCCGCGACCAGACCGGCACCTGGACAGCTGGGCAACGCGGGTACGTCGGCGGCACCCAAGACGACAACACCGGCCTGACCAACCTCGGCGCCCGCGAATACGACCCCTCCATCGGCCGATTCCTCAGCCCCGACCCTCTGCTTGCCCCCGGCGCCCCGCAATCCTGGAACGCCTACGACTACGCCGACGACACCCCCATCACCACCTCCGACCCCACCGGCGCCTGCGCCGCCGCCGACTGCCCCACTCGTAACTGTCCCTACTGCATAAACGGCACACCGACCGATGCTGACTCCATGCAGCGGGCCATGAACGACCATCCTGGCTCGGGCAGCACCCCCAACAACACCAAGTCCTACGCCAAGAAGTACAAGGCCGACGTCAGCAACAGCACCGCCCACGCGCAGGCAGAGGAACGCGCACTGGAGCGCCAGAAAGCCACCGCGGACGCGACGGCGGCCGCCGCGAAGAGACAGGCGTCCGGCTTCAAACACCGCCTGCTCAGCCTGGTAGCGGACGTCATCGGCATCACCGACGCCTACAACTGCTTCACCAAGGGCGACGTCATGGGCTGCGTCAACACCGCCCTGACAGCCGTCCCCTGGGGCAAGATCTTCAAAGCCATCAAGGTCGGCGTCGAAGCCTTCAAGGTCTGGCGCGCCCTGGACCGCGCCTACACCGCGGTCAAGGACGCCGAAGAAGCCGCCAAGGTCGCCGAGGACGCCGTCAAGGCCGAACACATGGTCGTGGAAGCGGAGAAGGCGGAGGGAGCGGGAGCCGAAGCAGCCAGCTGCGCAACGCACAGCTTCATACCCAGCACCGCCGTCCGCCTCGCCGACGGCTCATCCAAACCGATCAGCAACGTCAAGGCCGGCGACACGGTCCTGGCCACCGACCCCCAGACCGGCGTCACAGCCCCGGAGCCGGTCCAGAACGTCATCGTCACCACGACGGACAAGGACTTCACCACCCTCACTCTGGACACGGCCCCGGTCCGTGGACCACCGCAGAAGGCAAAGGCTGACGCACCTGCCCGGCAGCCCCTCACAACGACCTGGCACCACCCCTTCTGGGACGTCACCCACCACCGCTGGACCAACGCCCACGACCTAACCCCCGGCACCAAACTCCGCACCACGGACGGCACCACCGTCACGGTGGCCGAGGTCCACAACTTCCACCAGCACCAGACCACCTACGACCTCACCGTCGGCACCCTCCACACGTACTATGTGGAGGCCGGGGCCACACCGGTCCTCGTCCACAACTGCGGCAATGACCCGGAAGCCGTCCATCTCGACCTGACGTACAAGGACGGGTGGTCTAGTGACCAGATCGATGAAGCTGACGGAAAGGTTGCTTACCTTAACGACCTGGCGCAGGACGGTCTGCTGGAGAAGACCCCGTCTGTCCGAGTGGTGAAGGGGTCTGCAGCCGGACGACTGCGTAGGGCAGGTGAGAAAGTTCCGCCCGGTAATGACGGTGATCATATGCAGGATCTCCAG
Organism: Streptomyces olivochromogenes; assembly: GCF_001514115.1. Taxonomy (GTDB): domain Bacteria; phylum Actinomycetota; class Actinomycetes; order Streptomycetales; family Streptomycetaceae; genus Streptomyces; species Streptomyces olivochromogenes. The sequence continues at coordinate 65,756 of NZ_KQ948482.1, read as the reverse complement.
CTCGGAGGCTCCGACACACTTGACAATCTCGGTGCCTTGAATGCAAGTGTGAATAGAAGTCTGGGACCGCAGATCGCCGCACAGCTCGAGGGGCTGGCCGATGGGACGAAAATTTGCGGCGTGTCGATCTGCTAGGAGGCATTGATGTATGAAAATTTCTTGACTACATATCCTGCGGATGAAAATAGCGAGGCTGAGCCTATCTCGAACTCGCCGCTGATAGGATTGGATGGATTTCGAGAGCTGGCTGAGCTTGGGGCAGGAAAGGGGTTCGGGGAAGGGATCATTCGCATCCACAGTCAGGAAGAATCGGATCGCGCGGTGCACTTCATTGCAGATGAATTTCCCGAGTATCGGGGTGCGGTCGTTCCCGTCGCTAAGGATTGGTTGGGGCGTCAGTACGCAGTCCCAATTGATAGCTCCTCGCCGCGTACGGATATGGTTCTGCTGATGGAGCCTGGTTCGGGGGAGGCTTTCGAAATCGACTGTGGCTTGATTGAACTCTTTGATCAGAAAATGGTAAGCGATCCTCTCACATTTCTTGCAGCCGATCTATTTTCAGAATGGCAGCTGGAACATCCAGAGCCAATTCAGGCAGGAAAATGTGTGGGCTTCAAGGTTCCCCTATTCCTGGGTGGTGGGGGGACCGTGAAAAACCTAGAGCTAACCGATGAGTCCGTGTACTGGAATCTCTTCGGCCAGCTGCGCAAGCAGGTCAAGGGTAGGAGCTGAGCAAGGCCCGGTCGACGGGCTGACCAGCTCGTGCCGCGAGTCGTCGCCCGAACGCTGACGCGGCAGCACCGCTATACGTCCGAGACGCTGTTCGAAGGCGTCTACCGCCTCACCGAGCGGGCATCGGCCACGTTCGCCAGCTCGGGACTCAGCATCCACTACCTGGAGCCTGCCGAACACGCCACAGGCCGGCCTTGGTCCACGCCGCGAACCTGCGACGACGCCTTCGACCGCCCCACTGCGGTCGGCGGCTCCGTTAACAGCTGGGACTACGTCGACAAGCTCTCCTACACCGAGTTCGACGAGCCCTACCAGTACACCTACGGCACCTCCGGCAACTTCGCCCAGCAGACCCTCAACTACGACGACCAGACCCACCGCCTGACCGACTCCACCACGACCACCCAGTCCGGCGCCGCGATCGCCGACAAGACCAGCTACGCCTACCAACCGTCCGGCAATGGCGAACACTTGCTCGGGGCCGAAGCTGCGCGCGTACTGCGGGCGACCGGACCGCGAGTCGGCGACTTCCTGATACATCTCCAGCGCGACGGTGCCCGCAACCGTCAGGACGACAGAGGTGGCGAGTATGGGCCACGGCTCCATGGCGGAATGGGAAGCCAGGCGCAGGTAGACCGCCGGGCGCCGGAAGCGGAAGGTGGACGTAGCCGTGAGCGAGGAACGCGTCCGCAGGCTGGTGCATGCCCGAGTTGGGGACGCTGAGGATCCGGGCGGCGAGGGACCAGGCCATCCCGTGGCGCTGGATACGGGAACCTCGGGGATCTCGCCCGGGTCGCTCCCCTGATCGAGTAGCCGGTCGACGAAGGCGGGAAGTAAGGCGTTCACGAGCTGCCCCCTGCGGGATCCTCCGGCCAGCCCCTGTGCAGGCGGCCCGGTCCGCGGTCATGTGGCGGACGGTCCCAGGCGTCCGCTCGCCGTTCGACGGCAGCCCCACGCCGACGTGGGCGACGTTTCGCCCACTCAAGACAGTCCGGTTGCAGGCCCTCGCTCCCCGCCCGCCACCATTAGCCCGTCTTCCGTCCGATCTCGAATGGCTGCGCCGGCGAAGCGGACTGCCTTGGGTGAGGAGCCGGAACTGGACCCTGACTGGGAACCTGGCTTCGACTTCATGTGACTTCGTGAGGTTCTGGCTGGGCGGTGTGTCAGGTGATGCTGGGTGCGGGCGGGGTCCAGCGGCGGGTGCGGGGCGCGGCGCCGGTGACGCCGTAGTTCTTTTTCAGCTGTTCGGGGATGGCGTAGTGCATGACGCGTCCGCGGGTGAGCGAGGACAGTTCGAGGATGGTGGTGAGGTGGCCGAGCCGGTCCAGTGCCCAGGCACCGAGCGGTGAGCGGTCCTCGATGGTCTCCAGGACGCGCAGCAGATGGGGGACGGCCTTGACGGCGGTGTCCCAGGGGGTGCGCGGGACTTGGAGCCAGTCGGCGCAGGTGTCGCCGATCAGATGGCGGATCAGCGCGGAGACGATCGGGTCGAAGAAGGTGCCGGGGACGACTTCCTCGTACAGGTCGATGAGCTGTCGGGTGAGGTGCGTGCCTTCCTCGGAGGGTGCCATGTGGCGGATCATGTACAGGTCGAGGAACTGGCGTGCTTCCTCCAGGGTCTTGGGGACGGTGTCCTGGTCGACGCCGAGTATCGCTCCGACGACCCGCCAGGCGTAGAAGTATGCATCGGCGCCCTCGGCGGACATGTGGATGCCAAGGCGGTGCAGGGAGTCCAGGACGAGCAGAGAGAAGAACATCTGCCCGCCGATCATGTCCTCCTGGCAGATGGGGATGCCCAGTGTCTCTGTGTCCCAGCGGTTTTCCCGCTTGAGGTGGTGGCGGATGGAGGCGTGCAGGAGGCGGACCTTCTGCGCGGCGGGGATGAAGCGGCTGCCGGCCTCGAACGCGTCGGGCTGCATGAGGTAGACGGTGAACTGCCCGGTCTCCGCCATCCTCTTGGAGGGGTACTTCAGCCCGTGGGTGGCCGACAGCAGTCGGGCCACGTGCGGGACGACGTAGCAGGCTGGCATGGAGGCGAACGACAGCGCGGTGGAGATGTGCACGTTGTTGTCGATGAAGAACAGACGGGCTTTCTCCATCTCGGCCCAGTCCACCCAGGCCGGCGGGACGCACGTAGCCTTGAGGTACTCCCGGGCCACGTCGGGCAGCCCGTCGGGCAGGGGAGCACCGGCGGTGGACATGTACCGCATGAGGGTGTTGAACTTGCCGACCTCGCCGCGTTCGAACAGGGTAGCGACGGTGGCGTCGGCGAGTTCGTCACCGGCCTGGCGCAAAGCGTCCATCGACGCCTCGGTATAGGTCATCAGGAACTCCTTGGTCTTGCGCGGCAAGCGGGGGTGCCCTCGCAGGAATGGGGCGATGCGGTTGTGGCGGTGCCGCTGGGCGAGGGTGTCAGTGGTGGCGGATCGCCGCCGACTGCGCCAGCGTGGTCAGAGCTGCGGTGGCATGCCCGCAGATGTCCAGGTCGTGCAGGCATCGTGTGGCCTCTTCGACCCGCGTAGTGATCATTTCTTCGATACGGTCCGGCGCCTTCAGCCGCAGCATCAGCGCGCGCACGGCCTCCAGACCGTTTCCGTCCAGGTCGCGTCGGCCCAGCAGGGCGCGCAACTGCTCACGCTCCTCGCCGCCGGCGATGCGCCATGTCTCCGCCAGCAGGGCGGTGGGCCGGTGGCCGCACACATCGTCGAGGTTGGCCTTGCCGGTGCGTTCCGGATCCCCGAACAGGCCCAGCAGGTCGTCCCTGAGCTGAAACGCCTCGCCCAGCGGCAGCCCGTACGCGGAATACCCCTCGCGCAGCCGCCCGCCGGCGCCGGCCAGCGCACCGCCGATCAGCAGGGGCTGCTCGACGGTGTATTTGGCGGTCTTGTACCGGATCACCTTCAGTGACGCAGAGGTGTCCGGGGTGGCACCGGTGTGCAGGATTTCCAGGCACTCGCCGGCGATCAGGTCGCGGGCCAATGCCGCCCACAGCGGGCGGGCCCGGCCGAGGTAGGCGGCGGGCAGGCCGCTGGTGGCGAACAGCTGACCGGCCAGCGACATCAGCAGATCCCCCACCAGCATCGCCAGCGATCGGGCCGCGTTCGCCGCCCGCGGGCGGCGCCGCAGCGCGCTCCGCAGGGCCACGTGCGCGGTGGGGCGGCTGTGGCGCAGCGCACTGTCGTCGATGAGGTCGTCGTGCACGATCGCGGCGGCGTGCACCAGTTCCATGGAGGCCGCCGCCCGCACCAGCGCGTCACTGTCCGGCTGCCCGGCCGCACGCCAGCCCCAGTAGCAGAAGGCGGCTCGCAGTCGTTTTCCGTCCGCGACCGCTTGCTCCACCTGCCGGGCAACGGGAATGAGCGCTGGATCGATGTCCGCGAACTGATCTGCCTCCTGGGAGACGAAGGAGCACAGCACCTCATCGACGCGGGCTTTGAACGCGGCCGTCTCCCAGTGCTCAGACACCGTCGCCGGCCTGCCGGGCCAGAGCGTGACGGGCGAGCACCTCCAGATGTGCCGGTGGTGCGGCCGCGTACCGGTCGAGGGTCAGGCGCCCGCGCGCGATCAGGTCCCGTTCGGCCTCGGCCGCCAGCTCTGCCGTGTCCGAGCGACGCAGCAGCCCGCGCACCGTGCCGAGCGTCGACCCGAGCGTGCTCACCGCTAGATCGGCCAGGCCCGCCACCAGCAACACCGCTTGCTCTTCCAGGTTTCCAGGGCGTTCCGCTTCTCGTGTCATGCCTACCCCCACCTACAGAAGAACCTCAGGCACCGGTCCCGCGCCGTATTTCCCAGCGTGCGTTACGCCAGGCGGAGAGGGGGAAAGAACTCACCAACGAGCGATCACACCGTATGGGTGTGCGGTCGGTACACCCCCTGTCCGCCGCTCTTCGCCGGACAGGAGATGCGCCCCGCACGCCGCGCGGATGTCCGGCACCGACCAGCCAGCCGGACCTACGGCATCAGAAGCACCGCTGTCGGCGCGCGTGTGACGTCGGCCCCACACACGTACTGCATGTTCCCCACGCCACCGGGTCGAGTTCGTCGGGGAAAGCCAGCTCGACTTCCAGGTGCTCGGTAGGAATCCTGACCGCCCTCTGGAACCAGCGGCCCCACTTCTCATCGCTCACCGTGTACGCGTACTCGATCCAGACCGACTCGCCGGGAAGCGGCCTTGATCATTCTCGAACAGCAGCCACACCTCTTTGAAGGCGTCTCGGTCGTGCTTCGCCTGCCAGCGCATCGACTCGCCCTACTACAGCGTGCTCGCCGCCCATCTCGTCGGCCCCGCCGGCCGCGTGGCGGCCGTAGAGCCGTCCCCCGACTTCCACCAGATGCTGACGGCGAACGCTCGGGCCAACGGATGTGACAACGTCCGCGCGGTGAACGCCGCCGCTTCCGACGTCCCCGGGCGGTTGGTCTTCTACCTGGAGCGCTCCACCAACCTCGGCGGTACCACCGCCGTCCGGCCACACACCGTGGAGTCCTCGTTCGAAGCCGACGCGGCACCGCTGCCCCAACTCACGGAGGAGGAGCTCGCCGCCGCCCGCCTGATCAAGATCGATGTGGAGGGGGCCGAGGCCGCAGCCGTCTCCGGGCTCGTCCCGATATTGCCCCGGCTGCGGGGCGACGCCGAGTTGGTCATCGAGGTCACCCCCCGCCTGCTGGCCAAGCAAGGGCGAACTGTCGACGACGTTCTCCGTCCGCTGCGCGAGCACGGATTTCACACCTACCGACTGGCCAACGACTACAACGCCGGCAGCTACCCAGCCGCCCTGCGTCGACCCGCGCCCGCCGTGCGGTGGCGCGAGCCTGTAACGGCGATGACTGACCTGGTGCTCTCCCGCACCGACGGCGAGATCCTCCCGCCCGGGCGCTAGATTCCAGACGTGCGTTAGCGCCCCAGCGACCGCTACGCGACATCCACGCCCAACTCGGTGTCCGACCGGCAGAAGACGCATGGCTCGACTTTCGGGTCCGTGAGTGCCACGCGCGCCTCGCTTACGAGGCCCGGCCGGCTGGAGCAGCAAGGCGCATGTCGAGTGGGGCATCAGCTTTGGGCATCGTCACGGTGTCGGGCGAGAGCCTTCCAGCGGCGTTCAAAGTCGTGGGCCTGCTTCGTGATGTCGGTGGCAGTGAGGGGGTTGTTGTACTGGGCGGTGACCCCGCGTGTTGCGCAGTCCTGGGCAACGGCGTCGGCCAAGGGGGTCTCACTGCGCATCCGGTGCTCGGCCCAGACGCTGTAGGTACGGAAGGGCAGGAGGTATCTGCGCAGTGTGGACGGGCTGATCGGCTTCCCGCCGCGGCCCTTCACCCCCTTCTCGGCGAGGTAGGCGGACAGTTGCTTGTCCGTGGGCTCGGCGCCGTGCTGTTTCTGGTGCTCCACCCACGCGAGGTAGTAGCGATCGACGGTGGTGAGGTCGCTTTCCTCGTTCGCTTCCGCGGGCGCGGTTTCTTCATCGGTGATAGCAGCGTTTACCCGGAGGCTTTGTTTCCCCTCCGCAGCCTGTGCTCCCACGATGGAGGGTGTCTGCTGGGTATCAGTCTCGGCAGGGGCGGGTGCTGGAAGTGCCGGTGCGCCAGCTTCATGGTCCGTCTCTTGGCTCTGCGGTTCACTGTCGCCGAACTCGCGCTCCTGGAAGGCCGCGACGAAGCCTTCCAGGTCTTCGCCGGTGAGGGGCTGGCCGTCGGCTGCGGTGATGCCGTCGCGCTGGAACACGTATGCCGCGAGGGTGGCTGCGTCGGGGTACTGGCCGTACTGATGCGCGTACGTGAGCCAGGCATTGTAGAAGAACCCGTCCCACGACTCGTCTGCTGCGGCCGGTTCCGTGTCGTCCGGAGCAGGGTGGGCTTCGGGCGGTGAGGTGTAGTGCTGCTGGAAGACCCTGAGCAGGGGCAGCAATTGGTCATCGGAGAGCGGACCACCGGCCGCGGTAGAGATACCGAACTCGTCTCGGAGGAAGGACGCGAACTGGGCGGCTGTGGGCTCAGTCTGGAACTGAGAGCGCCACAACTGGTAGGCCTCGGCGAAGCGTCCGTCGGCGTCGTCGATGGACGTCTGCTCACGAGGCTGCCCGCCGCCCACCGGCTGGGCCTGCATGACACGCTGTGTCTCCGTGCTCACCGGCTCCGGCTGCTGTCCTCGGCCGGCTGTTCGGGCGTCGAGTGCCAGGGCGTCTGCCTGCACTGCGGCGGGACCCTGCTCGAGGGTAAG
>NZ_KQ948482.1:0-58195 GCF_001514115.1 Streptomyces olivochromogenes | reverse complement strand
CAAGATGCGGTGTGCCCGGCCAAGCTTTGCTGCTGGCGTCGTACTACCTGCTGTCCCGCGCTGCTGGCTTTCCCCCATCACAGACCTCGTATCTCAACGACTGTCACATGTGCGCGTTGAGCAGTGCCGTGGGGCGGGTCGAGCGCCGGGCCTTGCGATGGTCCGCAGTGGCTGTTCTGTTGGAAGATGATCACTGGGCCGGGGCCTGTCTGTCGTTGATGTTCAGGAGGTCGTTGATGAGTTGCTCGGTCGCGATTTCCAGTGAGCAGTCCAAAGCGCGGTTGATCTGCTGGACGCGGGTGATGGCGGTGTGGAGGCCCTGTCGGTTCCCCGCGGCGGCCTCGATTCTCATCCAGTCCCGGTAGAGCAGCTCTGCCGCGTCGTCGACGTCGAGTCCGGTCGCGACGGCCTGTCGGGCCGCGCTGAGGTCGTGGTGCGGACCCGCGGGGGTGCGGTAGGTGGCCACGGTGTGGGTCACGTCGATGATCCGGGTGATCATCTCCTGCTGGTAGGGCTCGGCCCAGGGCAGGGGCCTGCCGCCGAACGGCCGGCCTCGGACCAGCGCGAGTGCCCTTTCCAGCTCCGGCAGGCCGGCGGGACCCTGGGACAGGGCGCGCTCGGCGAGTTGAAGGAAGCGGGTCCAGTCGCAGCGCACGCTGGGGGAGAGGCGGTAGGGATCGTCGCCGGAGCTGCGGCGTGGCACGTAGGGGTGGCCGGCGGGATCGCTGCCCAGGGAGCGGCGCAGCCCCTGAAGCCGGGCGTTGAGGGTGCTCGCCGACCAGGGGCTGACGGGGTCCATGCCGGCGCACAGGATGTCCGCGCTGCGTCCGGGCCGGAAGTACAGCAGCGCGGCGAGCTGGGCGATCCGCGGGCCGTGGCCGGTGCTGTCCACGCCCGTCACCTCGACCGGGCCCAGGACCCGGATCTCCGGCACGTGCAGGTCGTGCGCCTCACTCTTTGCAACCTCCTGCGCCGCGCCCTCCTCGCCGGAGTTCTCGCCCCCGTCCGTTTCCGGGGCCGCTGGGGTGGGGTCCGTCGTCGTTTCAGTGCCGGGGGCTTCCTCGGCAGGGTCTTCCTCGGCCGCCGCGGCCGCCGCGGCGGTGGGCAGCAGGCGCAGGCCGGCCGGATCGGTGGAGGCGGCGAGCAGGGCGGGGAAGATCTCGGCGCTCATGTCCGCAGCTTCCGTTGGCGAGGGGCGCGTAGCAGTGTCACCCGCGGGTGCGGTGGGTCCCTCCGGCGCCAGGTGCTGGGGCTGCTGCCTGCTGTCAGGCTCGTCCGGGACCTCCTGCCAGGGCCCCTCGGCCGGGTGGGACGGCTGCCCGGACACCTTCAACGCGGTGGTGATCTGAAGGTAGGCGGCATGCTCCAGACGCTGCACGGTGATCTCAGTGCCGGCGTAGTCGAGTTGCTGCGGCTCACCGAGCGAAGCGTTGAGGATCTCAGCTTCGGGGAAGTGCGCGGCTGCCGTACTCGCCGGGGCCACCAAGGTGACAGGAACCGTCCCGACCTTGTCGATGACGTCGGCGAACTCCCAGGCAAGGTCCGCGTCCAGAGCGGACGCGCACAGCAGCAGGTACGGCTGATGCTGGGTTTCGGGCATCTGGTGCGCTTCCAGGAGCCGTTCGCTCAGGTCCCGCAGCGCGTGCGCGGCCTGCCGCATGTGGGCGATCCGCGCGGTGGGCAGCAGCTGCGGCAGGTCCTCGCCGAACCCGATGGTGACGACCTCGACGTCGTTCGCCCACGGGCTCATGCCGAGCTCCAGGGCGAGGGAGGTGCACACCTCGGTGATGTGGACCGGGTTGCCGTCCAGCAGCACGGCGGGCACCTGGGCGAGGTTGAGCAGCAGGAGGTCACCCGCTTCGGTGCTGCCGATCGTGACCAGCGCCGGATAGGGCGCCGGCACCTCGCGGGCAGCCTCCTCGTCCAGGAGGACTGCGTCGGCGGGCAGGACCCACCAGCCGCCCTGCCCGGACACGAAGGGCGCCTGCGGCTCCCGGGCGAGGTCCTCAGGCAGCACCCCCAGCGCACGGGCGCCGATCCGCGCGGCCCGCAGCTGCGGGAGTTCTGCAGCGTCGCCCTCTACGGGCAGCTGGTGGGCCAGGGTCCGCAGAGCGACGTCCAGGCGGGCTGCGCCGCCCGGTTCGGCGGCCGCCGCCAACTGTGCCTCGGCCGTGGAGGTCTCTGGCGCGATGGCGATCTTCTCGCCGGGCCTGCGGCGGCGGCGCTGCAGCGTCCGGCGCAGGGCGAGAGCGCCGGTGACGGCGGCGGCCAGCAGCGCGCCCGCGCCGAGAACGGTGCGAAGGCTCAGCGGACTGCCGGTCGGAGCCGACGCCGGCGCCTCGGACGCCGCGGCGGTAAGGGAGGAGGCAGCGGAGCCGGACGGCTCAGCCGACGCCGACGGAGAGGCGCTGGTGCTGGGCTTGGGTGTCGCGGAAGCCGTCGTGGAGGGAGCGCCCTGATCCTGCCCGGGCTCCTCGGCCGAACGGCCGGCCGACGTGCTGGGGGCCGACGACGCTGGCGCGGGCGCGGCGGTGTGGCCCGGTGCGGGTGCCTGGACATCCCCCGTGGCGGCGCCCGGCTTCTGCTCGCCGCCTGGCTTCTGGGTGGCGGGGGGAGCAGGCTGCGGGCTGCTCTCCTTGTCACCGTGCTCGTTGTCCTGGGACGGATCGTGCCGTTCGGGCTGGGCGCCGGGCACGGTGACCTGCTGCCCCGCGTAGACCACATCCGGATCGGAGATCGCGGGCAGTCCGTCCGGTTGTGGCTTGCCACGGCTGGCCTCGAACAGCTCAGGCCACTCGTTGCCGTCGCCGAGTTCCTCCTCCGCGATCTTCGACAGGTAGTCCCCCGAGCGCACCGTGACGACGTGCCCGCTCTCCCCGGCAGCAGCCCCAGCACCGTCAACCAGCTGCGTACGGACGCCTCCTGCCGATCCGGCGGCACCGGGCATCGCCAACTGCCAGCCCGGCTGCAGAAAACTGTTGGCCTTGAAGACCTGGCCGTCGGCCATGGTGCGGCCCTCATTCAAGGCGGCGATCTCACGCCACCGCTCGCCGTCGCCCAACTGCCGCTCGGCGATGCTCCACAGGCTCTCCGCGGGCCGGGAATCGCGCACCGTGTACGTGCTGCCTGGGTCGGCTTTCTGGCTGCTGGCCGCCGCGGCGTGGTCCGGCGTTGAAGCGTGTGCTGCCTGCTGCGGGAGGCGTGGGGCGGACTGGGCAGGGATAGCGGAGGCTGGCGTGGCCAGCGCCGAGCCGGTCGGCAGCAGCACCAGGATGCTGCCGATCAGGACGGCCGCGGCGCGATGCGAGGCGCCGAGCCCGCGGGGCGCGTGCCAGGTCCGCCCGCGCAACTGAGCGAGCAACTCCCGCAGCGCACAGAACGTGAATTGGGCCCAGCCAGCCCAGCCCACGGCAATGAGCAGAAGGAGAAAGGCTCCGCCGGTGTCCTGCCGGTCCAGAAGATGCGTCAGGTCGTCATGGCTGGCCGCCCACACCACGGGCGTGGCCCAAGCCAGAAGCAGCGGCAGCCCGGCGACGGCGGCGGCCAGAACAAGCAGGCTCAGCACCGCCCGCAGCACGGTGAGGCTCCTGCGGGCGGCCGCCGGGGCAGGTGTGGTGCGCATCTTCTATGGCCCTTCGGGGACGGTGACGCCGTGCAGGAGGGTGGCCTTGCCGTGGCCGGTCACCGGCAGGGAGCCGATCCCGGCCACGGGCAGGAACTTCGTGTTGTAGGTGCCCGTCGTGGTGACGGTCAGCGCCTTGCCGTCCGCGGATACCGCGACCGTGCCCGCCATACCGGCCGAGCGCAGGTAGGCCTGAGCGGCGGCCTGGGCGGCCTGCGGATCGACAGTGATGGCCGTGCCGGCAATGGCCTGCGCAGGGTCGATGGCCTGTCCGCCAGCACGGGCGGCTTCGGTGGCGATGAAGTCGGCGCGTTCGGTGGCGCGCATCTTGCCGCCACCGTCGACGGCGATGCCGATGATGCCGAGCAACGCGATGACGCAGATCGCGACGAACACGGTGACGCCGCCGCGGTCGTCGTGCAGACGCCGGGCGAAGGTGCCCTTTGTGCACATCAGTTGTCCCGTGTCGGAAAAGTCGTCGGTTCGGCAGCCGCCGCAGCGTCATGGAAACCCGCAACGTCGGCATCCGCTGGATCAAGCTGCTCCTTGACCCCGGCGTCAGCTGCCGCCCGATCCGCGAAGACCGCATCCTCGCCGAAGCCATGGCCAGCCGCGGAGACGCCAAGCGTCTGCACGACATGTCCGGCCTGTCCATCAACGCCAGCCTCCGCTACACCAACGTCGTTGACCATCCCGGCTTCGATTCCGCGTGATACGCAGTCGCTACGCTTCAAGCCATGGGCATACTGCACGACTACTTCCGGGCACCGGACACCTCTGCCGCGATCGACTGGTCTGTCGGTCCCGACGGAGACTGGGATCAGCACTCCGGGACCGGTCTCGACGAGCACGGCGTCGATTGGTTCGACGCCAAGGGCCTCGATCCGAACGTCGTGCTGGGGCAGCTCATAGCATTCGCCAAAGGAATCCCCTTCGACGCGCGTGCCACCGCACCTGCACTCGTATGGCCTGACGAGAGGTTGTGGCCGCAAGGGGAAGACAGGCCAGGACAGGAGTCTCCCTGGGAGACCGGCCTGTTCCTTCAACAACTGCCCGACGAGTGGATCGCAACGCTCGCCGAGATCCATGACGAACACCTGCCGCTGCTCGCACTTCAGTGGCTCGACATCCCCGAAGCCAACTTCGCCGACTTCATCGACGTCCAGGACACCATCGTCGAGTTCCGCGCCCTGGCCCGCCGGGCTCGTGATCACGGACACGGCGTGTACTGCAAGACCGCCATATAGTCCACCGACGGCACGCGAACCCGGAATGCCCGCCACAGCACGGCAAGGGATGGGGAGATGACACGCTGGTTTCGCAGCTACTGGGCCGAGGAAGACACCTGGTTCTACTTCGAGGTCGACGCCGGCGGCTGGATCAACCGCCAGGTTGAACTCCAAGGGCCGCTCGAGAAGCCCATCACGGCAGCCTCGTTGGCCGAATGGGAAGCCGCCCAGCAGGCCGGAACCCTCGCAGACTACGAAGCCACGTTCGGCGCCACGGCGGAGGTTCCCGTCCACGAGTGGGACGCCCACGAGCCGCACGACCTTACCGCCAGTGAGTTTGAGACCGTCTGGCTCACAGCACGAGCAACCTGCCAGGCAAGAGCCCGAGCACGCTCGACGCACGGAACGTGAACTCAAGCATCCCTGCGCGCTCACTGCTCAGCACCCACACTTCGGTTCGTACTCCACGGCACTTCAGAATTCGCGAACCCCAGAGCTCTTTGCCGGTACTGGTCCACGACCGAGGTGGCCGTCGACGTGAGCGTGCGGGAACCCGGCGTGCCGGGCAGGAGCAGGTCGGAGAGGTTGACCGTGCAGGTGACGGTGACCGTCACGGTGGCGACCTGGCCGACCGGTACGTTCAGCCCGCTCGCGTTGACGCTGACGTTGCTGCTGGCGCACTTGATGCCCTGGTCGTCGAGGGACTCGGCGGCCGCGGTGTTCGCGGCGTCCTGAGCAGAGGCCGCGGTGCGGTGGATGGACGCCTCGCGGGCTGCATCCTCGGCCGCGCTGTCGATCTTCGCGCCGGACGTGACCAGCCGCCCGCCGGCGATCGCCAGACACACCAGCATGATCAGACCCGGGACGATGATGGCAGCCTCGATCGCGGCACTGCCACGATCGTGCGGCGCCGAACGTACCCTGCTCAGCACGGACTTCACCTGGTTCCTGCGAGGATGCCCCGGCCTTCAGGCCGGGAAGGAATCGGACTCCTGCGGAGCAGGGCAGGGAACGGGGTTTCGCCTCCAGGGCGAAAGACCGTCCACGCGATCGGGTAGCGTGGTCGATGTGCGTTGCGAGAACCAAGCGCGCACACCGTGCTGAGCGAGAGCCAAGCCAGCACAGCAACTCCTTTGCTTGTAGTGCCAAACCGGGCAGGTTCCGACCCGGCTGGTGTTGAGGGTGTAGGACCCGTAGGTCCGCTGGACCCGCAGGCAGCCTGAGCCAGGAATCCCCCTGCTTCAGCGGGGGGAGGGTTCAATCTCCTGGGACGGTCCAGCGCTCGACCGCGCTGGAAGCCGACTGCGTGATCCTCAGACCCGGTACGCCGGGCAGCATCGACTGCGCGATCCCCGACACCTGGACCCGCACCCGCTGCCCGTTGCTCCCGGCCGTGGAAACGCTCGCGCCGCGCAGGCTGTCGCCCGCCGTGCGGCCCAGCACGTCCTGCGCACGGGCCACGCCGTCGGCGGGGGAGGCCTGGTAGGAGCGTGCGGCGGACAGGCCCTCCCGTGCGGCGGTCAGCGCGATCTGCCGCGCGTAGTACCACATGGAGGCCTGGATGACGGCGATCGCGGCAAGCAGCACGAACGGGAACACGATCGCCATCTGGACCGACGCGTCCCCCCGGTCGTCGTGCCACCGGCTCCCCTCCCACCAGGCCTTGAGCCGGGCCGTGCGCTGCATCAGATCCCGGCCAGGTTGCCGTTGTACTTGGCGATGACCACGGCGATCGTCCCGGCGATCACCAGGGCGCCGGTGACAGCCGCGACCCAGATGATGACGGTGGTGATGCTGATGTCACCCCGGTCCGGACGCCTGCTCGCTTCCTTCAGCCCTTCCTCCAGAGGCGTGGCCAGCCAGCGCACAGCGCGGTAGGAACGGGCGGCGGTGTGCTTCATGAGCGGTGCTCCTCCACAGAATTGGGATTCACGATCAGGTCAGACAGTGAGCATGCGGATCACCGCGGGAAACGCCATCAGGAGCATGACCAGGACGGCGAGCAGCGCGCCGGGGGCGGTCATCTTCTCGCTGGCGGCATTCGCCTCGGCGGCCTGCGCGGCAAGCAGCTCGGTGTTCAGAGCTTTGGTACGGGCCTTGAGGGCCTGGTAGACGGCGGCGCCGTCGGTCGCCGAGCCGCGCATGATGTCGGCGACGTCGTCGAGGACGGGCAGGTCGTACTCGTCCTTCAGGTCGGTGAGGGCCTGCCACGGCGGGATCTTCTCCAGCCGGGCCCGCCGCAGCGCCCCCTGCAGATAGAGGAAGGGCCAGCCCCGGCCCACCGCGGCGGCTTTCTCCAGCGCCTCGGCCGGGCCCGCGTCCGCCGCCCGCTTCAACGCGACCAGATCGAGGTAGGCGGCGACCGCGTGGGCGAACTCCTCCCGCGCCCGCTTGGCCTGGTCACGCACGGCCAGGTCGGGGGTGATGAACAGCAGTCCGGCTGCGGCAAGTCCGACGACGGCGGGCACGTAGAACGGCAGCGACACCCCTGCGATGATCCACGGGATCGTCACCAGGACCGGGCACAGCAGACCGAGCGCAGCCAGCGCCGTCTTGATCAGCATGAACCGGCCCGGGCCCTGACCGAGCAGGGCGAGGTTCTTGGCGGGGATACGGACACCGGGCAGGCGGCCCAGCCGCGCGAGCAGCCACCGTCCCCACACCTCGTCGCGGTCCAGCTCCGGTTCGGGCAGGGCAAGCCGGCCCGGCGCGGTCCGCTCCAGCGCGGCAGCCAGGGCGGGCTGCGGCTGCAGCAGTTCCCGCACCAGCAACGCGACACCGGCCCCGACCGCGCCGCCGGCAAGCACCATGGGAAGCAGGTTCATCGGACCGGTACTCCTTCCGCCTCGCGCTCGGCACCAGGGGAGTCGGGGGCAGCGGGAAGGGCGGGCAGACGGACCGTGCTCAGCGGGTCGGGGACAAGGAAGCGCGCCACCCGCCGGAATGTGCCCAGCGACCTCATCAGGGCGAGGGTCGCGATGAACCCGGCTGTCAGGAACGCCAGCACCAGTTGCCCGAGCAGTGTCGAATACGGGGCGGTGTAGGACGGCACGAAGAACCCGGCGACGATGATCCCCAGGGTGATGAACGTCATCCAGCGCACCGTGGTCCGTGACTTGGCCCGGTCCGCCTCGACGTTCCGCTTGCCCGCCACCTCGTCGCGCACCGTGGCAGCGAGGTCCTCCAGAGCCTGGGCGAGGCCCGGGCCACGGTCATTCACCGACAGGATGAGCGCGGCCGCCACCTTGTCGGCGGTGATGTCATCTAGCTCGTCGGCGAAGGACCGCAGCGCCTCCTCGGGCCGCCAGCCCAGGCGCAGCCGGTCGGAGAGATTGATGATCTGCTCAGCGAGTTCCTCCGGGGCCCCCTTCCGGCTGGCGATCATCGCCTGTTCCAGGCCCATGCCCAGCCGGAGCAGCCCGGCCAGCCGCTGCGTCCACTCACTCAGCGCCTCCAGCTGCCCGATGCGGACCTGCGCCACCTGGGCGGGAGCGACCAGCCACGGCACCCCGAGCACGGCAGCGCCCAGCAGGACAGCGGCGACGAAGTTCCCCGAGAGCAGCCACACCGTCAGGCACAGCCCAACCGCGGCCGCCGCCAGGGTGCGACGCCGCATCTTGGCATCCTGGGACCGCACCTGTTCGGCGCGCCTCGCACGCCACCGCTGAAGCAGCGGGGCCCTGCGGGGCGCCGTGGTGCCGACCAGGCCGGCCACCACGCCGCCCACCACGGCCATGCCGCTGAGCAGCGCCCACAGCAGCGTCATGCGCTCCTCACCTTCAGCGGCAGCGGCCCGCTCCAGGCGCCGTAGACGTGCTGCAGCAGCTGGGAGTCGAAGCCGACACGGCGCAGGTCGTCGATACAGGCCGGATCCATCTGCGGCACCGCCCGCACCTCCCCGATGTCGGGACGCGGCGCGAAGATCTCGTTGGTGGCGGGACGCCCGGACTCACCGATGCCGGTGACCTCCACGATGTGGGAGACGAACCGGTGCCTCCGGCCGCCGATCTGCGTCTCGTCGACCATCGACACGTAGACGATGAAGTCCAGGCCGTTGGCGATCTGCCGGTAGGCGAGCCCTTCGGACAGGTTGCCCTGGGCGAGCGCGTAGAGCTCGGCGATCCGGTCGAAGACGATGTCGGGGCGACGCGCGTGGATGGTGCACAGGTTGCCGCCCGCGCCGTTGGTCAATGCCTGCATCATCGCGACGACTTCCGGCCCGCGGACCTCGCCCACCACGATCCGCTCCAGCGACATCCGCAGCGCGGGATGCATCAGATCCAGCAGGGAGATCTCGCCGGCCCCGCGACCGGTGGCGTCCTTCTCACCGTTGGATTCGCGGGCTACCAGCGAGACGACCTGGCGGTGGTAGCCGTTGGTGTGCGCGTGCAGCTCGTCCTCGGTCTGGATGGTCGCGAACCGGGTTTCCGGGCCGAACTCCTTGAGCATCGCCCGCAGCAGACTGGTCTTGCCGACCTTTTGCTTGCCCGCGATCATCACGTTCTTCTCGGCGCGCACGCAGGCGGCCAGGAACTCCTTGAGGATCGGGTCGATGGTGCCCAGTTGCATCATGTCGTTCAGGTCGGCGTGTTCGACCCGGTGACGGCGGATGACCGCATAGGTCATCGGGCTCACATCGGTGATCGCCTGCAGCCGGGAGCCGTCCGGCAGCGCCAGCGCCAGCAGCGGGTTCGCGGTGGAGATCGTGCGCTCGCTGTGTCCCGACTCGCGGGCCAGTTCCCGCAGCAGTTCGAGAAGTTCTTCCTCAGAGTCGGCGATCGCTCCCACGAACTTGCGCTGTCCGTTGCCGTAGTCGAGCCACACCTCATCGTGGCCCTGGATGAAGATGTCCTCCACATCCGGGTCGTCGAGGTACGGCTGCAGCCGCCCCGCACGGAACAGCAGGTCATACACAGCGCGCCGCAGCGCATCATCCTCGGCCGGAGTCGGGTTGACACCCCGCTCAAGGGCCTGCGCGTCGGACCACAGCGCCACCGCGTCGTTGATCCAGCGCAGACACAGCTGTTCCTCGCTGGCCCGGTCCACCATCGGACTAGTCTTGAGGAGCTCTTCACGCTGCTTGGCGACCTGCGACTTGATGTGCCCGGCGACCGCGTAGTCCACGGTGACCTGCGGCGTAGCGCCGAGCGCCTGCGGGCTCGAGGCAGAGCCCTCCCCGGGTACACCGGTGGCCTGCGCCGGCCAGCCGCCCTGCAGCGGATGGCCGTTGACGTGGAGCGGGCGCACAGAGGGATCTGCGTGAATCGGCTTACCGCGCATGACTCACCCGCCCGCCTCCAGCCGGACCGGCAGCGCGGGGAGCGAGCCGGGCCCTGCGTGCTGCAGCCCGCTGCACCAGCAGCGCACTCGTTGTCCTGGCCGCCTTCATCAACGCCGACCTGGTGAAATGACGGGCCTGTTCGGCGCCGTCGGACAACACCCGGGCCTCCTTCGGCGCGTACGGAAGCGTCGCCACCACCGGAACCCCCAGCACCCGCTGCACCTCACCAGCCGGATACGGACCCTCGTCGATCACCACCAGCCCGACGTCGCCCGCACGCTCCTCCAACGCCTCCACACGAGGCTGGGCAGCCTGCAGACAGCGCAGCGTGTTGCGCACCACCACGACCACCGCGTCCGCACGCTGCGCGAGGACCCCGGAAGACGGCCCGAAGGCGCCACTGCGCCCCAGATCGATCAGCACGTCATGACCGTGCACGGGCAAGGCGTCGATGCCAGTGAGCATGTCGGCCAGCGACTCCCATACCGGGCCGAGCCCGGCCGCCTGCGCTGGTTCGGTCAGGCCCGGCAGTAGCAGCCGGTCCCGGGGCGACTCCGCCTTACTGTCCTCGGAGCTCAGGTCGATCAGCTGGCGCCAGAACGCCTCCTGCAGCTCACCCTTGCGGGCGGCGACCGACAGGTTCCGCAGCCCGTACCGGTCGCCGAGTGTGCCTTGCAGCAGGCCGTGCAGGACCGCGCCACCGTCCGGGTCGCACTCCGCGAGGATTACTTTCCGGCCCGGCTCCAGCGGCCAGGTCAGCAGCAGAGCCAGGGCGGTGGTGGTCACACCGGGAGCGCCGCTGCAGCCGGCCAGAGCGATGACACTCATCAGCTGCCGCCCTGCGCATCGAGGACGAGCCGCAGTGTGCTGGAGGACACCCAGGAGGCGACCGTCGGGCCGTCGTTGGCGGAGGTGGCGACGTCGACGACCACGATGCCGGTGCCGGGCGCGGCCTTGGATGCCTTCACCACCCGTCCCGCGATGGACTCCGGCGGGATACCGGAAGCCTTCGCCGTCTCCCCCTGCGCCGGGACATGGACGAGCTGCACCTTCTGGCCCGGCACGAGCTCGGTGGCCGGCACCTGTTCGGGCTTGAGCCCGATCGGGACCAGCTGTTCGCCCGCCTTGACCAGCGAGTCCTTCGTCACCTGTGACGGGGTGAGCAGCGAGCCGGGCTTGAGCTCGACCGCGGCCCGCTTGCCCACCACCGAGCCAAGGTCGTCGGCTTTCACCGTCTTGACGGCCGGGTCCAGGGAGATGGACGCCTGCCCCAGGTCCTGCTCGGTGAGGACCTGGCCGACCTGCACGTCGCGCACCACGGTGACGACCTGCGTCCGGTGGCCGACCTGCAGCAGCAGCACGGCAACGCTGGCTCCGCCCGCAGCGATCAGTGCCAGCGACAGGGCGATCATGCCGGGCCTGCGCCTGCGGGCCGAAACGCGGGGAGGTGCCACCGGTCCGGCCGCCCGTCCTTGCGGGGGCACCCCGTTCGCGGCGGCGTCTGGTGTGCGTTCCTTCGTCTTACTCAACGCTCGTTTCCCTTCGGGGTGCTACCCGACAACCTGCACTTCGCCGATCGCCACCTGCATCTGGGACTGCCTCACTTCGGTGAACTGGCCGGCCTGGCCGCCGCCCCCGGCCACCTGCCAGTCCACCGTCCACGTCGCCGTCGCGGTTACCGCGTACTTGCCGCCGGACTGCGAGGCCGAGGTGCGGGTGTAGGTGTGGCCGCACGTCGGCGACTCCTGTTTGCCGACCGATGCCTCGTACCGTGTGCCCGGGCCGTTGCACGTCACCGACTCGCCGTCACCCAGCTTCCACACGATCTTGCTGACTTTGGCGGTGGCGGTGACGGTCACCCCGGCCAGGCCCGCGAAAGCGGTGTTCGGCCCGTACGTCGTGGGCGTCTGGTTCACCCACATCCACATGGGCACGCCGACGGTGTACTTGCCTGCCGCTCGCGGGCTGACGATGGACGGGCCGGTCAGTAGCATCCGGTCGACGGCCTCTCGCGCCAGTTGCTCGGGGTCGACGTTGACTGCGGGTGCCGCGGCCGCCCAGAAGATCTGCGGAGGTGTCACGGTGCCGACGGCTGCCCCTAGCGCCTGACTCAGGCAGATCCGCGCGTAGATCGCGCCGTCGCCTGGCTTGTGCCCCTTCCAGACCGGGTCGCTGGCTGGCGGCTGCGGGTCGAGCCGCTCGACCGCGCAGGTCTCTGGGCGCGCCTTGTCGGTGCCTTTGCCTTTGCCGGTGCCCTTGCCGTTCGACGCCGTGTCGCCCTGGCTCTGTCCGCTGCCGGTTCCCGGCTCCTGGCGGCAGACGGTGACCCAGCTTGATGCCCCGGCGCAGTCGCCGCCGATGACGGGGTCATCGCTGGCGTGGGCTGGCCGCGTCGTGAGGGAGCCCAGTGCGGCCGCCGAGAGCAGGCCCGCGGTGGTGCGTCTCAGCAGGTGCGGGCGCCGTCTGGCGTGAGCTTTGTGATCATCCACCGGTTCCCCCACTTTTCTGCGTTGACTGTGGTCACGTAGCGCGTGGCCTGGTTTGACGGGAACGGCTGAACCGCACCCGTCTTCTTCTTGACCGTGGGCCACTTCGAAATGTCCAGGCAGTCGCTGATCGTCGCCTTCGGGATCTTCACGCCCAGCGTCAGCGACGTCACCTTGGCGTCGTGCGTCGGAGCACCCTTGGTCGCGGTGCCGGCCTGTTTCATGACGAGCAGGTCGCCCATTGCCCGGGCCAGAGCGTCCTTGGTCGCGTACGTTTTGAGTTCTGTGCCCTTGATGTCGGTCTGCGCGTACGCCTTGACCTGCTCATCCCACATGCGGCTGTACGCATTGAGGGCAGCGGCCTTTTCGGCCGCTTCCGAGGAACTCGGACTCGGTGAAGGTGAGTTCGACGAATTGGCGGCCGTCGGCGTGGCTGACGACTCGGCGTTGTCACCCGTGCCGTTGTCGCTGCATGCAGTCAGGCCGACGGCGCAGCAGCCGATGAGCGCAACGAGCGCGGCGCGATTTCGGGCGGGAACGGAAGAAATCCTCAAGCAAAGTCGAGCTCGTGTCACGCTGTCTCCCCGTGTGACGTCACCGCAGTCGCTGGCAGCCGCTATGCGGCAGCCCCAGGTCCGCGGTCTGGTGCGTTTGCGTAGTGAGAAGGTTACGCATATGCCAGATGGTTCTGTCTGAATTAGCCAACAACACGGGTAACTTGGCTCAAATTCAGTCACATCCTGTCTTTGCAATCGCCAATCATCCTCGTTGACGTTCTCCCAGCCCAGTCTTTTAGTGCTGGTGCGCGTCAGCTGTGCATGTGGCGCCTCAAGCGGCCTGGATCGTGCAATTTGGAACATCACAGCTCGGTCCACGGTCGTGGCTCCCCTCCGGTCAGCGGTACCCACCGCGGTGCGGTCGGGCCGTGGGTTTCGAGGTCGTCGAGGACGGCGGCGCCGAGGGGCACTTCGCGGGCGAGGGCGGCGACGAGTGGATGCTGTTCGGTCATGGCTTGCAGGTCGCTGATCCGGTTGGCCAGTACGTGCGGTGTAGCGCCGGTCAGGATGAACAGCACGCGTGGGAAGACCGGATACCAGCGCAGCCAGGCTGCCCCTGCTCCGGCCTGCTGGCGTCGGGAGCGTGCGCGGCCGATGGGCTGCGGTTCGTACGACCACAGCCGCGCGTACTCGATCAGCTTTGCGGCGAGGCGTTCGCTGCCCATGGTGGCGCGGTCGACTTCGATGAACGCCCGTAGTTTCGTGCGCTGTTCACTGCCGGCGAGGGTGTAGTGCATGACTGCGTCGGCGATGACTTTCTCGCCGTCGCTGAGCGGGTGGGAGATCTCGGGTGTCCAGTCCAGGTGGCCGTGCTCGTCACCGCGGCGGCGGGCGTCGGCGACGAAGGCCAGGTGGGAGCGGACCACGGTGAGGGTGTGCGGGGTGCGCAGGGAGGCGGCTGTCGCCGAGGTGATGGGGTAGGGGGGACGGCCGCGCAGCGCCGGCCAGTCCCGGGTGAGGCGGGCGCCGTCGGGGGTCAGGAACCAGGCGCGGGACCGGTTGGACTGCGGCAGCACCGTGTAGTCGAGCAGGCCTCTGATGCGCAGCCTGTTGAGCGGGTTGGAGAGTGTCTGCCGGGTCGCGTGGGGCCGCAGCAGGGTGTGGAGCTGGCTGGTGGTGGCCATGCGGTGCTGGGCGAGCGCGGCCAGGAGCTGGTGCGGCAGCGGCTCGACGGGACTCGGCACGAGCCCGGACGGCTCGGAACGGGCGGAGAGCGGGGCGGTGGTCACTGGTATCCCTTCGACTTGTCCAGGCGCGCTGGCGCGCTGGCGGGGGTGTGCTGGGCGAGGAAGGCGGCCACGCGGTCGAGTTGGCCGGCCGCGCGGGCGGTGAGCTGATCGAGGGGAAGCGCGCCGGCGGTGGCCCGGGCGGCGTGTTCAAGGGCGGCGACTTTGCCGGGGCGGGCCTGGTCGGCGAACACCTCGTCGAGATGGGGTCCGGTGAGGCGCAGCGGTCCGATACGGCGGCCGCGGACGGTCAGCGACACGTAGTGCTCGAAGCGGTCCAGGACGGCGACCTGGGCCGGGGTGGGGCTGTCGCCCCACTCGGCGGTGATGGGCGCGATGGCCGATGTGGAGCCGGCCGTGCTGGCCAGCGTGGAGGCGTTCTGGGTCAGCGACAGGCGCACCGGGGCCGGAAGGCGGGCGAGGAGCTGGGTCATGCCGTGGACGGTGGCCTTGTACTTGCGGAAGTCCTCGAACATCGACGCGATGGTTTCCGGGGCTGCGCCGGTCAGGGTGATCAGCTCGTCGAAGTACAGCCGGAAGGGCACCCGGCCGTTCTCGGGGGTGTCGCGGCGCGAGCGCACCGCGCGCAAAAGGTCCCGGGCGAGCAGGGCGGTCAGCAGCCGGTCGGTGGGCCCGTTCCCCGCCGGGCACACCCACACGATCATCCGGTGGTCCATCGCGGCGCGGGCGTTGTAGACGCCGGCCCCCTGGCCGAGGAAGGCCCGGGTGACGGGGTTGGCAGCCAGCCGGGCGAGGGGGTTCAGGACGACGGCGAAGGCGTCGGCGGGCAGGGCCGGGAACACGGTCTTCCACCAGGAGCGGCTCTCTTCGTCGAGCCGGTCGGCGGTGGCGGCGAGTGCCGCAGCGCGGAAGCCGGGGTCGGTGAGCAGGGCCCGCGTGTGAAAGACCGTGGCCTGGTCCTCTGGGCAGCCTGCCTGGCAGGCGCCCTGGTTGACGGCGACGAGCACGGACAGCGCGGCCGTGAGGATGGTGATCGCGCGGGGTGCGTTCGCGTCGTCCCACCCCAGGGCGGCGGCGAAGGCATCGGTGAGGGCCTCGACGACCTCGTGCGGGGCCGGCCCGTGCTCCATGCCCAGCGGATTCCACGAACTGACCCGGGGAGCTGGGCCGTTGGCGTTGAGGTCGATCAGCGCGATCCGGTCCATGAGGTGGTCGTGGGCGAGGAACGGCGCGGCGCGCGGCCAGGAGTCGCGGTGCGGATCGAGGAACATCAGCCCGCCACCGGCGTGGGCCCAGCCGATGGCCTGGGCGAGGGCGCGTTCGGTTTTGCCGCCGCCCGCCTTGCCTACGGCGCACTCGAACAGGGTCTCGGCCGCGTAGGTGGCCACCATGCGACGGCGCCCGTCCGGGCCCCGGTAGAGGCCCTGCAGCAGCAGCTCGGGGTCACTGAAGGTGAAGGACGGCAGGTCACCGGCGAGCAGCGGCAGCCGGCAGTGCACGGTCGGCGGCTTGAGCAGACCGGTGAGCTCCTCCAGCCGGACCCAGTTGGCCCGCGGCGGCTGGCAGTACCCATGCCTCCAGCGCCGCTCGAAAGCACGGCGGCTGGGCCAGTGATCGGCGCCCAGCCGCCACGGACCCACCCGCAGCCCGCGCATCGCCCACCGGGAGCGCCCGCCGAACACGTCCAGAGCGGCCTGGAGTTGCGCGAGCCGGGCCTGAGCGCGGCCTTCCACCCTGGACGCGCACATGATCAGCAGCTGCACCCGCACCAGGTGGTCGTCCTCGGCGAGCTTGCCCAGCGCCTCGGCCCGGTCCACCCGGCGCGGCACCGGCGGCATGACCAGCCGCCGCCCGGCGGCCCCGCCCTGCCTGCCGCTGACGAGCTGCTGCAGATGCCAGCCGAGCGAGTCCTCGAACCCCGCTGCGTCGCGCCGCACCCAGCGGGCAGCACGCGCGGTCTCGCGACGCTCCGCGCGCCGCGCGGCCTGCATCAGCTGCAGACGGCGCGCCCGCAGCGCCCACTTCGGCGCCCGCTGAATGTCCAGGCGGACTTCGGCGAGGTCACCGAGATCGGCCCGCAGATCGGACACCGCGTCCACGAGGGGCTGCAGCGGGTCCGGATCCAGCGGCACCTCACGCAGCGGAGCGGTGAGCCTGCCCCGCAGGATGAACTCCGCCCGCACGGTGTGCTCGCGCGGCTCGTCGGCGATCGGCCGGGCCCGGCTGACGGTAACGTCCGGGCCGAACGGCGTGATGGACAGCAGACGCTGCGCACCGGCCGGCCCTTCGATCCGGTAGCGGAGCGGGCTGGAGCCGTCGGCGCGCAGCCTGATCTGCACCGCCTTCGACCTTCGCGGCGCCCACCAGGGCATGCTGGTGGAGGCGCGGGCCAGCTGCACCCCGCGGCGGAAGATCTCCTCCAGGCCCGGGTCGAAGTGCCGGGACGCTGCGAGTTCAAGCGCCATCCGCTCGGCCGACGCCTTCAGTGCCAGCCGCCGTACGACGATCTCGCCCACCCCCCAGACCAGGGCGAGAGCCAGCACGAACAGATACCAGTGGCCGGTGAGCCATCCGGCGCCGTGGGCAAGCGCGGTGAGCAGGCCGGGCACCTGTCCGGACGCCGTCTCACCGGCGTTCAGGTACGGGGCAGCGGAGTCCACGTGGGCGATCCCTTCCTTGTGGTGTGGGTGAAGCGCCAGTCGGTGATGCGGCCGTCGGTATAGGTGCCGCCGCGGTCGGCCCCGGCCCACACCAGGTGGACCACGGCCCGGCCGCCTCCGCCGTCGCGGCGGGCGATCGCGGCCTGGATGCGGAAGCGGGCGAACGCCGGTGCCAGCGCCCGGCCTTCGGCGGTAAAGACCGCGGGCCACCTCCCGCGGCCGGCGCCGGTGGCGTCCGCCCGCAGCAGGGACCGGCCCATCGCCAGCAGCTGCCGCGCGTCACCCGGCGGGAGGTCCGGCGGCCAGGCTGCGTCCAGTGCCTCCTGAATAGCGCGGTCGCCTGCCACGCCTTCGCCGTGCGGCGGCAGCGCAGACACGGCGGCGGCGCCCCTGGTGGGATTGCTTGCTGCGTGGGCCGGCGCGGGCACGTCGTTCGCCGCAGAGCCTCTGGCGGGGGAGGCCGCCGGAGAGCGGGTCACCGGGGCTGAGGAGCCCGGCGCCTTCGGCGAGCCCGACGGCTCCCGGGCCTGGGGGACGGCCAGCAGGCCCAGCCCGCACACAGCCAGCAGGACGGTGGCGATGACCAGCATGCGAGGTGAGCGCGGCATGGAAGTGGTCACAGCAGCCGGGCCCCTCCCGCGTAGCCGGACATCGCATCGACCGCGTCCAGACGGACCAGGGTGCCCGGGCGGGCGGCGTTGACCATCCGGCCGCTGCCGACGTAGATGCCGACGTGGTAGATCGTGGAATCCCGGCCCGGGGCGTAGGCGTAGAAGACCAGGTCACCGGGCTTGAGGACGCTCTTGCCGAGGCCGGCAGGAATCCGCCGGCCAACGGAGGCCTGGGCGGCCGCGGTGCGCGGCAGGCTGATGCCGGCGTTGGCGTACGCGTACACGGTCAGCCCCGAGCAGTCGAAGCCGGTGATGTCCGCGCCGCTCTTCCCGCTCGGCGAGCAGCAGATCCCGTACGACTTCCCGCTCGCGTTGCCGCCGCCCCACGAGTACGGGACACCCCGCTGGGAGAGGGCCGCATCGAGGACGGCGCGGACCCTCCCGGACACGTTCTTCAGGTCCGGGCTCTTGGCGGCCGCCGTGTACTGGTCGATCCAGCCCAGCACATTCGAGAGGTACTCGGTGGAGTGGTTGTACTGAAGGATCGCGGCCTCGAGCTGGGACCGCTGCGTCAGGTCGCGGCCGTTTCCGCACAGGTAGACGGCGGCGCCGAGGGCGGCGTCGTCGGCGTTGTGCGGGTCGGCGGTCTTGTCACCGTTCGCGTCCTTGCCAATCGATGCCCAGGTGGAGGGGAGGAACTGGAAGGGGCCGACTGCGCGTTCACCGCTGGCGGTGCCGTCCCACCTGCCGTTGTCGGTGTCCGGGAAGGCGGTGGTGTTGCCGCCGGCTCCGGAGCCGTTGAGCAGTACGCCGTAGATGCGCGGGCTGATGTCGCCGTTGCCGGCGATGGTGCGGCCGATGGCGTGGTTGGACTCGACCTTGGCTATCCCGGCAAGGATGGGCCAGCGCATGCCGCGGCACCGGGGCACATACCGGCCGACGAGCTGGACGGCCTTCTTGTAGGCGGTGAGCATGCGCGGAGGGATGTCCGCGGCCGTGCCGCCCTCGGCGATCCCGCCGTCGTCTCCCGCGGCGCTCTGCAGCGCGACGACCGCGCTGATCGCTCCGGATATGGGCGCGGCGCAGCACACGGCGGCGAACAGCAGCATCACGGTCAGGCAGCCCCACTTGGCCTTCCGGCCACGGCGGCGGGTCACGGGCCGTCACCGTCCTCGGGCTCTGCCGGGGCCAGCCAGTCGACCTCGGCCCCAATACGCCGCGCCTCCTCATAGGCCCGCGCCCGCCGCGCCTGCTCCTGCTGCTGGCGGAGTCTTTCGGCATCGGGCGCGGTACGCCGCAGCAGTTCCTGGAACCGATCCGCCGCTTGGGCGCGCGTACTGCCGCTGACGCCTTCGGGAAACACTGAGGCCGGCCTGCCGGAATGAGGCTCGGAAAGCCTGGGTCCAGGCGCGGCAGTTGGCGGACTCGGAGGGGAGGGCGGTTGCGAGGCTGTGACCGGTGGCGCGGCAGGGCGCGCCCGACCGGAGCCGGCACCGCCAGCCGTACGGGCCATGCCTCCGGAAGGGGGCGGGCCGGACGGACGAGGAGGTGGACCGGACGGCGGAGCCGGTGGGCCGGGCGGAGGAGTGGGAGGGCCGGATGGGGGAGTGGGAGGTCTTCCAGCAGGCCCGCCGCCGCCCAGCCGACGGTTGCGGACGGGCCCAGTGTCGCCCCAGGCCCGGATGTCTTCGCGGACGGTGTTGCCCCACACCCGCACTTGCTGGCGGGCGTCCTGGGAGTAGCGCGAGCCGCCCGTCCGCGTAGCGCGGACGGTAGCGGGCAGGCCGACCGTCGTCCCGTAGGCGGCGCGGCCGCCGCGGTGCAGGATGCGGTATCCGCGGAAGCGGACGAGCCGGTTGTGTGCGCGGGTGGACAGCAGGGTGCGGTCGGTGTTCTGGTCGTGCAGCACCTGACCCGAGTTGCGGTCGACGACCTGGCCGTCCTCGTTGCGGTACCGGTCGGGCGGGCCGCCGGGCCTGAGCGGCCCGCCGCTGCCTGAACCGCCCGGTCCGGCACCGGGTGAGCCGCCAGGATCGCCGTCGGCGGTGGGCTTGCGCCATTTGATGAGCTTGTCCATGTCGGGCCGCCGCCCGATGAGCAGCCAGTGGGCGCCCTTGGTTCCGAGCCGTGCTCCGAGCCCGCCGACGGCCGCGGCGGCAGTCAGCGGTGCGAGTCCGCGTCCGGCTTCGGCCGTGGCGTCGGCGAGCAGCCCCCCGGTGTCCACCGGCATGCCCGCGCCGTCGACCAGTGAGGCGAAGGCGCTCATCAGGCGCTGGCGGGTGCCGAGCATCCCGAACCGGCCACCACCTCCGGTGAAGGCGCGCAGCCCGCCGCCGTAGCCGCCCATCGCTGCGGGGGAGTTCATGGCGAGGGCGGCGCCGAGCTCGGAGGTGTCGCCGGGCAGATGGGTGCCGCCCACCTTGGCATAGCGCATCCGCATGGCCATGCGCCGGCCGAAGGACGTGATGCCGGTCAGCAGCCTGCGGTGCCCGGCCGCACCGGCGATGGCCAGCACGTCGATCAGCAGGATCCGCTCGACCATCAGGTCGGGGCCGTTGGTGACGGTGGCGTCGACGGCGATGCCGAAGAACGGTACGAACGCACAGATCCCGACCAGCGCGAGGATCGCGATGCCCCACAGGGACAGCCACTTCCACACGGACTGGCGGGCAGGCCCGGGCAGCATCCCGGCGATGAAGGTGACCCCACCCGCCGCTGCGGCGGCGGCGCAGATGCCCTGGGTGCCGAGCAGGACGATCGCGCTCGACAGGAGCATGCCGCAGATGAACAGGGCGGCGATCAGCAGCAGTCCGGCGCCGCTGACCCGCCACCAGGTGGGCTTCTCGGCGTAGGCGGCACACGCCTTGCCGACCGGGCCGGCCCTCTTCATGTCGGCCAGGAAGGAGGAGAACTCGCGGTCGTCGTCGGTGACGATTGCGTTGGAGGTGTCCAGCAGTTCGCCCCCGGGGGTAAGGGCCGGAAGGCTGCCGCTTCCGCTGGGGACATCGCTGGTGGAGCGCTCGCAGTACTTCTTCGCCTCACCTTTGATCAGCCGGCAGGGATCGTCCTTGTCGCCCTTGCCCTTGTTCTGTGCGCTCGCCTTGTACCCGCCGGTGATCCACTTCAGGTGGACCGCATACGCCGTCCGGTCGGCCGCCTTGGCGGGGTCGAGGATGCGCCCGTACTCCAGCAGCATGTACGGCTTGACGATCAGCGCGTTGGTGATCGAGTCCTGGATCGGGCGAGCCACCTCCGCGGCCGAGACAGGGCCTTCGCCTTCCTGCTGAAGGCACTTGAGCTCTTGGTTGCCGGCCATGCCGTCGCACGGGCCGCGGCTGGCGAGTTTGCCGCCCCAGTCGTAGGAGTTGACGCTCTGCTGGGCCACCTCGGCGGCCACCTGCTGGGCCTGCCCGAGCGGGCCGTCCTGGGTGAGGAGGTAGTCGGGGCGGACGAACGCGGACGCGGCGAACGCTGCGATCAGAAGGGTCAGGAAGATCTCGCCCAGACCGCGGCCGACCCGGCCGCGCACAAGCATGAAACCGGCGAACACGAACGCCCAGGCCAGCAACAGGCCCTTCAGCCCGAGCGTGTCGACGACCACGTGGGTGTAGGAGTCGGCGACCTTCTGCGCCGGCTGGATGAGGATCTTCAGCAGCGGGAACCGGAAGGCCAGCTCGATCGACCACCCTGCGAGCCCCACCAGCAGCCGGATCAGCGTGAACAGGCCGGACAGGGCGAACGCGAGCGCCTGGGACCTGAACGCGACGACTGAGCCGCCTTCGGCGTTCAGCTCGTATCCGTTGATCGGCACCCCCTCGGAGGAGGTGATGTTCAGCGGCGAGAGCAGGTCACCGGTCTCACTGCTGCTGCTCGCCGCATACACGACCTGGCTGTTGACCATGACGAACACGGCGGTGAGCAGCAGGACGAAGCCGGCCGAGCGGAGGGTGCCGCGGTCTGGACGCCACATGTGTCAGCGCCGCCTTTGCCCGGCGGTACTCCGGCGCCGCCAGATGGCGAGGGCGGTCAGCCCTGCGCCGGCCGTTCCCAGCCGCCATGCCGCACCGGCGGCACTGGGGTGTCCGGTGGGGGCGGAGTTCGTGGTGCCGCGCTCGCAGTACTCCTTGGCGGGCCCCACGATCCGGTCGCACGGGTCCTGGTGGCCGGAGTGGGCGCCGGTGGCGAAGGCCTGCCCGGTGTGCGGCAACCACGGCTCCGGCATGCTCGTCCCGAGGGCCAGGACGAGCACGCCGACGGCGACGGCGATCACCATGAGGATGCTGGCGGCCGCGGCGACGTGCCGGGAGCGGTCCCAGGAAGCGCTGGTCATGAAAGGTGCTCCTTCGGACGGGCATCCACTGCCTCACCGGCAACAGGTACGGAGGGCGGGGCAGCGCTCGTGCGGCGTCCGGGTGTGGTGGTGATGGAGGAGGAGATCCGTTCGATGCGGGGGATGACGACCTTGATGCGACCGGTGTTCTGCCGCGGGCACGCGATGAGGAACTCGCCTTCGCGGCCGCGTTGTCCGACGGGGGACAGGCCGGTGGTCACCAGCCGCAGCAGCTCGGGGTCGTTCGGGTCGAGACCGAGGAACTCCAGTCCCCGGCGGGCGCGTTCGCGGTCGGCGGTGCGGGCGAGCGCGCGGTAGGCCATCAGCCCGCGGTCGGGGCCGAGTTCCTCGGCATCGTGCGACCCGGCGAGCAGGCCGGCGCCGTGCTTGCGGCCGTCGTGGAGGATCTCGTGGACCAGGGCGGTGCCCTCGGCCGAAGAGGTCAGCCAGTACAGCTCGTCCAGCACCACGGCGGTGAACCGCTCCGGGTCCTCGAACGCGGTCTGCCGGGCGATGGCCGCGATCAGGTAGAGGACCGCGCGGCCGATCAGGGCTTCCAGCGGCTGCTGGTGCAGGACTTCGGGCTTGTCGAACGCGGCCTTCGGCGGCAGCTTCAGACCGGTCGTGGTGATCACGATCATGTCGGAGGCGCTGGAGGCGTCCAGCCGCACGGGTGGCAGCGTGGGGTCGAACACCATCCGGGCCAAGGAGTTGGTGGCGACGATGCGGATGAGGCCGGCGAGGGTGGCGGCCGCGTCCTGCCGCTTGCCCGCCTCCGCCCCGGCCATCTCGTCGAGGACCTGAAGGACACGGTGCATGGAGGGGGCGTCACCGGCGGCGGCCCGCTCGACGGCGTGGTGCAGGACCTCCCCGTTGGTGCTCATCGGGCCGATGCCGAGCTGGAGCGTGAGGTAGGACAGGGCGTAGTGGCGGCCTTCGGGGCCGTCGAACATGCGCAGCGGGTCGATGGACACCTCGGCCTGGGCGGCGTCGATGATCTGGCAGCGGCCCGCAGCTGCGGTGCGGGCGAAGGTGGCCCACTCCCGCACAGGGGTGCGGTCGATGCAGATCGCGACCCCGCCGCGCGCCCACACCGACTCGGAGATCAGCTTTTCCAGGACGCTCTTGCCCGCGCCGAGATCGCCGATGATCCCCATGGATGCGGAGGCGTCCTGCTTCGGCGCGTCCGCCACGTTGATCATCACGGGGCGGGTGGTGCCGCAGTCCAGGTCGATGCCGAGGAACATGCCGTTGGGGTCGCCGACCTCCGCAGCCGTGAAGGCCCCGCCCAACGCCCAGTCCTCGCTGACCTGATGCTGGGTGAACTCCCGCACCACGCCAGGCCGTACTGTGCTGGGCAGGCCCAGGGTGAACAGCGCATCCTGCAGGCCGCCCGGGCGCACCGCGCGGTAGTCGGCGCCGCCGAGCAGCGCGGCCAGGGCGCGGGCCCGGGCGTCGCAGACGGCCGCGGTCGGCCCCCACACCGTCAGCACCGTGACCGACTGGACCTCGACCTCGACGGACGTGCGGGAGAGACGGGCGTCCAGCTCGCCCAGGTCGCGGGCGGCATCGGTCAGGGAGGCGGGCATGCCGGTGGGGCGGGCGTCGTACTGGTCGGCCTGGTCGATCAGCTCGTTCTTCTTGCGCCGCACCTGGTCGCGGGCCTTCTCCGCCGGCACCAAAGCGAGGTCGACGGTGTAGTCGACGGGAAAGTCGAGCATCTCCAGCTGGGCGAACAGATCCGCGGCATCCTGGCTGACCGCGGGCGGGCACTCGGCCAGCGCCAACTGCGCCTGGTAGCCGACTCCTGCGTCCGTTTCGACCTGCAGCCAGCGCCGCCCCAGCGGCGAGCCGGTGTTCAGCCGCCACCAGGCCTTGCGACCCGACCGCGTGATCCGGCCCGCGTTCTTGAGCTCGTCGACGTCGTCGATGCCGGGGTCGATGCCGCCTTCCTGCAGGCGGACCTGGCCGAGGTCGGCGTAGCTGGGTGAGCGCAGCACGCCGTCACGGATCTGCCCGCCGTACAGCTCGCTGGTCTCGGCCTCGGCCAGCAGGGGCTCCGCGAGACCGCGGTGGAGGGCGTGCTGGATCATCCACACGATCTCCGCCGGGCGTGCGGGGCGGAAGGCGATGCCGCCGGCGAGCGCGGCTTCCACCCGGGAGGCCTGCTCGCGGTAGGAGGTCACCTCGCGTCGTGCCACGGGGGCGGCGCGCATGCCCAGCATCGGCGCGATGTCCGCCCACATCGCGCCGAGCGACGCGGTCACCTGCCCGCCGGCGGCGTCGTTTTGCAGCGGCACCGCCAGCCAGAGCGTGCGGCGGTGCATCTCCTGCTCGCCCAGCAGGTCCAGGGTGGCCTCGACGTTCTCCACCCACGGATGCGTGCTGCCGGGGGGCTGGTCGCCGGGCTCGATGCCCTCGATCATGCGCAGGGCGATCTCGCCCGGGTCGACCTGTGCGCACAGCCCGAACAGGCGCGGCGTCCCCGTCAGGGAACGGATCAAGTGCGTGATCTTCGCGAGTTGCTCGTCGCGGACCGCGGCCGGGACGTAGGTGCCCTGGACGGTCTCCTCGCGGCGGCCGCGCGCGTCCGGTCCGGGGTGCAGCCGGTAGAGCGCCCACACGCTGCCGTGCGTCGACCAGACCAGGTGCCCGGCGATGTGACGGATCGGCACCCTCATCGCACACCCCCCTGCTGGGCGAGCGCGAGCAGCTGCTGCACACCCGACACCGGCCGCACCGGCGCCGCGGGAGCAGCCGGCGCCGGGCGCCGGCGAGCGGACGGGCGCTGTGCTGCCGTGCTCCGGCGCGGTGTCCGGCGGTCAGGCCACCCCGGGGCGCGGGCGGGTGCGGCCGCGACGGCGGGGGCGAGCACTGCGGTGGGGGCGAACGCATCCTCGAGAGTGAAGCCACCAAGCAGCGCGCGGGGAGCGCGGTCGCGGGCGGCCCTGCCGCCGATCCGCCCGCCGCGCGGCTGCCAGCCAAGCAGCACCCAGCCCAGGGCCGCCTGCATAGGAGTGCGGCCGTTGATCTTCGCCCGGCGCACCGCCCAGATCGCCAGCAGCCAGGCCGCGATCGGCACCGGGCCCATCCACGACCACCAGCTGATGGTCTTGACCAGAAGAAAGCCGCCGCCGACGGCGACCGCGATCTGGGCAGGGGTGTAGGGGCCGAGGGGGATGCGCCAGTCCGCCACCTTGCCCAGTACCCAGGGGTGGCGGCGGGCGGAGGTGTAAAAGCGTCCCATCCGCACCTGGGCGGCGGCGCTCACAGCCAGCCTCCCGCGCTGGCGGAGTGGTCACGCACGAGGGGATCGGTACTGCGCACGATGCCGGGGATGGCGGGTGCGCCCTTGGCCGGGTTCTTCACCTCGTCGGTGAACATGTTCGCCAGGTCGTTGCGCGAGTTGTAGAGGCCCAGCGCGATCACCATCAGGAGCAGGGCGCCGATCCCGGCTTTGAGGCTGAACTTCTGGATCATGATGACGACCACGAGGCAGACCAGACCGGCCTGGAGGCCTTTGGTCGCCCACTCCTTGAACATGTTGATCCACGAGTTGCCGAGGTCGTTGAGCTGCCCGGCGAGCATCAGGCTGTGCATCGTGTTCACCGGGCACCCTCGTCCTGGGCGGTTCCGGATTCCAGCGCCGCGACGTCCCACCGGCCCGAGCGGGCCTTGAGCGTGAGCTCGTACCCCAGCGGCCAGCGACCGCCGGAGTCCCGGGCTTCCACCTGGACGAGGACGTGCACCGCCGTACCGTCGGCTGGCACCTTCGTGGCGGCCGCGGCCTCCTCGACGGCGGACACCCGCTGCACCGCGACCGCCGTGTACGGGGCGGGGGAGATGGGCGACAGCTTCACCCCGGGTGCGAGGTAGCGGTCCACCTCCCCGGCCCCCGTCAGGTACGCGCCGAAGAACTCGCCGACTGCCAAGGACAGATCGCCGTCGGACGGCACGCTCACGCCGTACGGCGGCTTGCCCACCGCGGCGCGCGCCGGGCCGGCCACCGCGCCGGGGACGCCGGTCACGGCGAACGAGGCGCCGCTCGCGTCGGCGGTCACGGGGACGACGAAGTAGCGCAGCCGCCCGTCGCCGTACTGCGCAGCCACGGTCACCGCCCACTCGCCGTCCTCGCGCTGCGCACTGCGCACGGCGGTCACCGCCGCCGGCTTCGGCTGCGCACTGGCGACCGGGTCTGGCAGATCGACATCCGGCGCGAGGGACTGCGCAAGCCGCGCCTGCGCACTGTTCGCGTCGTCGGCGCTGCTGCGCAACCACGCGTCGACGAACACCTGCGCATAGCCCGCAGGGTCGGCCGCGGCGGCCGCGCTGCGCACGGCGGTCGGCTTGTCCGAGGGGGCGGCCGCGACGGGGGTCGGGCCGGACATCACCACGCCGCCCAGGGCGACGGGGCCGGCCGCGATCGCGGTGAACAGGGCCAGGCGCGACAGGCGGACGCGCCGCCTCATCTTCTCCAGCCGGGCGCCTGCGGCCACCGGGGGAGACGTGTCGCTCTCCGAGGCCTGCTTGCCAGGGGACATGGTCAAACTCCCAGGTCAGAACGTGTACTTGCTGACCTTGAGACAACCCGCCGACCCCGACCCGACCACCGACCACGAACCCCCGACCAAGGTCACGATGGGGACACGAAGCCTGTGGTCGGGGTCATGGTCGGCCCGACCACAGGCCCGACCACGGGCTTCGTGAGCCGAGGACAGGACATCGCGCCCGGCCCACAGTCCCCGGGCCGCCGACCGCTGGGCGACCACGTCACGCCCAGCCAACGGACCCGCACACCGATGCGCAGACGCAAGCCGCCCGGAGCCCGCAAGGCGCCTGCGCAGTGCTCCACCCGGACCTGCGCACCAGAAGATCAGGGAATCCTCGGGCCGACTGCGCAGCCGCACCGCGCAACCCGACTGCGCAGGATCCCCGGCCGGTTGCGCAGCCCGATTGCATACCACCCCTCCGGAGCTGCGCAGTCTGGCTGCGCAACCGCTGCGCACCGGGGGTGAAGGTGACGTGGTCGGCCCGACCATGAGCCCGACCACGGCAGCTAGGCGGCTACGTTGCCGGATCGTGACCGATGGTCGGGGCTCGTGGCCGTCAGCCTGGTCGGGGTCGGCGGATGAGCTGACGGCATGGAACACACGCACCCCCGCGCACCCAGGACCGGTGACCGCCCCACTTCGGCGGTCCCGGCGCGCTGCCCTGGGTATCGCGCGCTGCCCGCATCGGGGGCACGGCGGTGAGCCGCTTCGGGGCGGGCATCCGGCGCGGGGTGATGGCGGCCGATCAGTTCACCCAGGTCGCCAACGGCCTGTTTCGGGACAGCCGGTTGTCCTACAAGGCGAAGGGGATCTTCGGGCACGTCAGTACGCACCGGGACAGCTGGCAGGTCACCGTCGCCCACATGGTCTCCGTGGGCCCTGATGGGCGGGAGGCGGTCCGCGCCGGCCTGAAGGAACTGGAACGCTACGGCTACCTCATCCGCGAACGACTGCGTCACCCGAACGGAACGCTCGGCGAGGTCGTCTACTCGATCACCGACCGCCCCGCCACCCTCGACGTCGCCCTGCTGAAAGCGACCTCCACCCTCGCGATCGAAGACGAACACGATGCCGGCTTCGGGGCGGGCATCCGGCGTGGGGTGATGGCGGCCGATCAGTTCACCCAGGTCGCCAACGGCCTGTTCCGGGACAGCCGGTTGTCCTTCAAGGCCAAGGGGCTGTTCGGCTTGCTCAGCACGCACCGGGACGGCTGGCGGATGACCGTCGCTGACATCGCCCGCCGCAGCCGCGACGGCGAGGCAGCGGTGAAGAGCGGGCTGAAGGAGCTGGAGAAGCACGGCTTCCTGGTCCGGGAGCGCGAACGTGATCCCGACGGAACCCTCAGCGGGGCCGCGTACTTCATCACCGACCTGCCCAGCCTGCAAAGCCGCAGGTCACAACCAGAGTCGGGTTTTTCACCAGTGGATAACCCTACGTTGGCTGATCGGCCCACTAAGAACACCATCAGTAAGAAGACCAACAAGCAGCACACCAGATCCCTCCGTCCGTGCGACCACGGCGACGCCACACGAACGAACAGAAGGACGGACCTCCCTGACACGACAGCATCCCCGACGCCTCCGGCAGACGAAATGCATCCGGGGATCCGGCTGCTGCTGGAGATCGGGGCGAGCCGTCCTGAACTCCTGCTGACCGGGAAACCGCTGACCGATCAGGGCCGCGTGGCGACCGTGATGATGGACGCCGGCTGGAGTGCTGAGCAGCTGCGCCACGTCATCACCGACCGGCCCCTGCCGCACCCCGTGCGCACCTCGGTCGGCGCGATCATCGCCGCCCGGCTCCGCGCCGCCCAGGCCTACCCGCCGCCCGCCACCGCAGCGGACCACCACGATGCGCCCCCGTGGGACGAGCCGCACGCGTCGGCGACAACCGAGCGGCCATCGACAGGGACCGCCGCCCGCACCGTGACCGAGGCCCTGACCTACAGGGCCCTCGTCGAATGCGCCGGCTGCGGCGTTCCCGCAACCGCCCCCGGCGAGGACCTCTGCCCGGCCTGCCTCGGCTGGCCGCTGTGCCGCACCTGCCCAGGCCCGACACCCCGGCGCGCCCACCCCGATGGCGACGGCCGCTGCAGGACGTGCGCCTCCGCCTGACCGACCCACTGGAAGAAAGGAAGACGCCCGTGACGGACACGCGCCGCACACCACCGCCGACCACGGCCGAACAGCACCGGCGCCCCTTCACCCTCGACCCGGGCCGCTGGGAGACGGAACGCTCACGCGCTCTGCGGACCGGCCACGTCCGCGACCACACCTGCACAGCCGAGTGCGAACCCGTCCTCGTGTACGAACGCACCCGGTGGGGCTGGCTCGCCTGGACCGTCCCTGGTGACGGCACAGAGCCCGATCAACCCCATCAGATCGGGGTTCTCACCCCCACCGCGAGCCGCATGCAACGCCTGGCTATGCGCTGGCTGACCAGGCACCCCGCCCAACGCCTCGCCCTGGCCCCCACCACCCCCGGGTCCCTGCGGCTCTCCGCCGCTGCTGTAGTCCTCATCAGCCTGCTCGCAGGCCTGTTCGCGATGGGCCACGGCGTTCCCGTCGACGTCGTGCTGCCGGCGATGCTGCTCGCTCCGGTACTCGCCGAGCACCTGCCGGGCCAGCTGGACGCCCGGGCCCGCGAACACGTCCGCAGCGTCGAAGGCGACGGCGCCTGCCGCTACCTGCAGCGCCTCGCCGCCCTGCACACCTTCCTCGTCCAGGCCGCCGCTGGCAGCGACCGTTACGAGCTGCACCGCTCGGCCGAGATCGGCCAGCACACGCTGTGGGACGTCGCCGGCCTGCTCCAGACCCCCGACACCCGCTCAGCCTCGGCCGAACTCATCGCCCGGGAGCGGCTGATGGTCCAGCTCGCCGACCAGGTCGCCCAGACCCTGAAGCGCACCCACATCGAAGACGGACCGGCCGACACGGGCCAGTCCCATGCACGAGAGCGGCCGTTGGGCCCCTACCCGCCCGGCTCCGAGCAGACGACACGGCCAACGCCTCATCGAATGCACGGCACTTCACCGCTGAAGGGACACCACTCCATGACACAGCCCGAACCCGACCACGCCGTCTGCACCGCGGACGTATACCTGCTCTTCGCGCACGAGCCGTACTATCCCGGCCCCGGCGCCCAGGAGATCAACACCACCCTGGTGACTGCTGCCTCGCTGCTCCACCCGCGAGTACGGCAGCCCGACGGCGCACAGATCCATGAGCGCCTCATTCAAGGGCGCCGGCCGGGAGAGATCATCCCGCTGGCCACCCTCACCCACGAGCTCAACGGCGGCGCCGGCTGGCCAGCGGTCGGCGACTGGGAGAGCGTCACTGCCGACCTGCTGCAGCTCGTCCGCGTGGGGGAGTGCGATGCCCTCAGCCTCGGTCTGCCTGAAATCGCACGTGTCCTCATCTGCACCGGCCCGCACAGCCACGTGCGCACCTACGACGCGGCGGCCAACCAGTTCATCGCTTACGGGCCGACGGAGCGCGCCGCCGTCCTGGCCGAGGTCGAGATGGTCCTCGCCCCCCTCGTGGCCGAGCAGGCCCTCTGGCCAGGGGACGGCCTGTTGCCCCCGCCCACCCGCCAGCCATAAGACCGCCACCCTCCGGTGCGGCGGGGGGCCGACGACTACGTGCTCCGGTGCGTTGTCAGAGGCGGTTCGTACGCTGGCCGCTGGCTCCGCAGCCCGTAGCCGATCGGTTCGTCAGTGGAATACCAGAGGGCCGATCTCCTGCTGTGCGAGGTCGATCAGGAGGCTCAGCCCCTGGCTTTGCGCAAGAGCCTCAGGATCTCCCTGGGCGTCAGGGTTGTAATCGGGATGCCTGACGCTCTCGTCAAGGGCTTCCGCGATTGCCTCCTCGTTGTCAGCAGCCAGAGCACAGGCCAACGCCAAGGTGGCCGCCCGAGGGGTCTCCGGCCACACACTAGCCAGGCTTGCGATCCGCGGGATGACATCAGTCCCGGCGCAGGCAGCCGCTAGGACGGCAAGCGCGAACTGCATCACTTCAGGCTCCTGGTCCCATTGCGCAAACAGGCGGGGAGCTTCCCCTTGAACGGCTTGCCGGACCGTTCGCTGACTGTCAGTCTGCTGCCGCAGCACAGCCTCGGTACTGACGAAACCCTGCGGATCCAGCGCCTCATCACGCAGCGCGTCCGTCGCCGCTTCGGCCAGCGTCACCGTCAGCGCGGCACGGACAGCGGCAGCGGCTTGACTGTCGATGACCACGTCCGCGAGAAGCACCGCCGCACCTGCAGTGGCAGTGTCCAGTGCGTGGGCATGAAGCAACTGATCGAAGAGCTCGCCGAGCAATTCTGAGTCGTCGGCGAAAGCGTCCATCTCCTCATCCAGCCACTGCATCATCGAGGCCGGCACAGGCAGATGTGCGGCAAGCCGCCGCGAAACGGCAATACGCAACCGGTCCAGAAGCGGGGCTGCCGTCTCGCCGGGCTCACCACCAGCCAAAACCGGCAGCGCGCTGGAGGGCGGGGTGACGTCATCCATATGCGCGGAGCTTACGTGGCAGCGCATTCGCTCCCTTGACCGACTGCTCCACCATGATCGACCGGACAAGCTCTGGGAGTGGCGATGGCCGGTTCCGCGAAGCCGTGCGGCTTTGCGGCGGAGAGGTGGCTGGCCTCTCCATACCGGCCATCGTGCGGCGTCTGGCCCGCCGGGAGTTCGTCGATCCCTTAAACCAGAGGCCGCGGTCTTACGGTATCCCGCGTGTGACGCGGTTCGGTGTTGCAGTCAGGGCGTCGAGGACCGGCGGGCGGCCAGCTCCTCGAGGCGGGAGCGTTTCCAGCGCTGCTGGCGCGGTCGGCCGGCACTGCCGCGGCGGTATTCGAACCCGTCGGGCTGCTCGAGATCGGGCAGGAGCCCGTGCCCGAGCGCGCTGATGAAGCTGTCGGCGTTGCAGTATCCGAGGATCTGGGCCGCTTCGGCGGCACCGACCAGGTCCTCGTTCTCGTCCTGGTCGGCGGCCGGCAGCACACCGCGCTTGCGGGCGGCGGCGACGACGGTGGCCCGGCGCCACTTCTTGCGGGCTCCGCCGCGGCTGCCTTCCTCCCTCTTCAGGGTCTCCGGCTCGGGCAGTTCGGGGATGCGTCCCTGGTAGAGGGCGCTGGAGAACGAAGCGACGCTTCCGTAGCCGAACAGGCTCGCGACCTCGGCCGTACCGAGCAGCTCGTCGGGGTCCCCGTCGACGGGCACTGCGGGCAGCGCGGTAGCCGGGGCGGAGCTGCGCCGGCCCTTGCCGGGCCGGTTGCTGGCCCAGGCGACGATCGTGCCGCGGCGCCACATCGGGCCGTCGGCGTCCTCGTCGGGCTCGGGGAAGTATCCGGGCCGGTCGCGGAAGTAGGCGTCGATGGTGGAGGTGCGGGTGTAGCCGAGGAGCTTGGCCACTTCCCGCTTGGGCAGCAGCTCGTCCTGGTCGGCCTCGAGTACCGCGGCCGGCAGGGTGCGCTTCTTCGGGGCGCGCTTGGCGAAGAACGCCGCGACCTCGTCGTGGCGCCAGAACCGCTTGCGGCCCTCCGTGTGCGCGACCGCAGGGAAACCGCTGTCCGGGTCGTTGCTCCACTCGCTGATCCGGGGCTTGCTCGTGCCGAACTCGGACACGATCTGCGCAGTGTCCACGAGCCGCTCGGCGGGAGACATCGAAACCCCTTTGGAAGGATCGGCAAGGCGGCGCCGGCGCCCGGTCGAGCGCGACAGGTTCGATAATGCCAAAGATGGCGGGTTCGTGTCCAGCCCAGCGCGAGAGGCGGCTACAGATGTTCCTCGCCAAGAAGGCAGACACCGAAGAGCGCGGCGCGTTCTTCCAACTCCGTGTAGGCCATGGCAGCCGGCGCGGCCTCCCAGATCGCGAACGCGAGCGCGCAGACCGCCTCGCTGCGCGTCATCCCCTCCTCCCATGGCGCGCCCGCAGCAGCGCACTGCTCGGCGAGCTGGACGTCGGACAGGCCTGCGGCCTCCAGACTGATGCCGGAGCGGACGTCGGCGACGCCCTCGCACCAGGCGCGGTGGCCTGTGGCAAGAAGGGCCTGCAGCGCGTCCCGGTCGCTCAGGCCCTGGGCGCGGGCGGCGAGGTCGAGAAGCAGGGCGGTGGGGTTGCTGTCCATGGTCATCTCCTCCAATCCACTGTAAGGGGACATGCGCCGGGCCGGGTCCGGACAGACCCGGCCCGGCGCACACGGGTATCAGCTGCAGGCGGGGCAGCCGTCGTACAGCGCACGGCCGCCGCGCCGGCCCAGCTCAGGCTCCTTGCGGGAGTCCTTCTTCAGCGCCTGGCGAACCTGCTCCTGCAGGGCGGTGAACTGCGGGCCGTCGTCCGCGCACACGACGCCGGGGGCGGGCGCCTTGCAGGTCGCGGCGTGCCGGATCAGGTCGGTGATGCGCCAGTCGGCGCGAAAGCTGTCGCCCCGCACCTGCTCGACCTCGGCGCCATGTGGCGGATCTTCTGCGAGCGCGCGGTCGAAAGCGCGCCGGTTCCAGGAATCCTGGACGCGCGTGGCTGTGAACCTGCTAAGTAGGTCGCCATTCTGTCGTTCCCGCAGCCGGGTTGCCGACCCTTCGCCGTGGCGGTCGGCGCGTTCTGCCGGGAGGAACACGGGCCGCTGCCGCGACGGCGGCCGTACGACGGGCTGAGTGGCGGGGTCGATGCGGCCGAACTCCCCTCCGAGTAGCCTGAATTCACCAGTGGCCGGTGTAGGCCGGGCAGGCGGGGGAGGGATGCTGGGTGCGGTTCGGGGCGTGGGTCGTGGAGGGAGAGCTGGGGCGCGGTGGCATGGGCGTGGTGTATGCGGCCGTTCACAGTGAGAGTGGGGAGCGCCGCGCTCTCAAGGTCATCCACGCGCCCGCCGGGGCCGACGAGGAGGTGGTCCGCTTCTCCCGTGAGGTGCGCGTTTGCATGGCGCTGCATCACCCGCACGTGGTGCGCGTGATGGGGGTGGAGCGCACAGGGCCGGAGAACGGCGCCTTACCGATGGAGGCTGAACCCTGCTGCCTCGTCCTGGAGTTGTGCGAGGGCGGCAGTCTCGCCGACCGGGTGCGCCGCGACGGACCGCTTCCGGTGCGCCAGGCCCTGGAGTTCTTCGACGGTGTCCTGGCCGGGCTCGGCCACGTCCACCAGGAACACGGCTTCGTCCATCGCGACATCAAGCCGCACAACATCCTGCTGGCTTTCGGCTCCGACGGCCGGACCACGGCCAAGCTCGCAGACTTCGGCCTGGCCAAGGCATACGACAGCGCCGGACTCAGTGGGCTGACCCGCACCGGCGCGGTCATGGGCACTCCCGCCTTCATGCCGAGAGCCCAGCTCATCAACTACAAGTACGCGACCCCCGAGGTCGACGTGTGGTCCACCGCCGCCTCCCTCTACCACGTCCTCACCGGCTCCACGCCCCGCAATCTGCCGCCGGGCTGGGACCCCTGGCTGGCCGTCGCTACCAGTCCCGTCGTGCCGGCCGGCAAGCGGGGGGTGAGCCTGCCGCCGGGGCTGGGCGAGGTCCTTGACCACGCGCTCAGCGATGAACCCGACGGGGGTTTCCAGACCGCCGAGGCGCTGCGCGCCGCGCTCAACGGGAGCTGAGATGGAAGCGGGCAGCACATTCCTGGCGGAGTTCACGGTGGAACGGCCGCTGGGCAGCGGAGGGTTTGCCGGTGTCGTACTGGTCCGTTCGCGTCGTACCGGCGAGCAGTACGCGGTCAAGCGTCTGCACCGCGCTGATCCAACGCACCAGGGGAGGCTCCTCGCCGAAGTGCAGCGCTGGATCGACCTGCCGGCCCACCTGCACATCACGCCCTGCCGGTTCGCCCGCAGCCTCGGCGACGAGGTCGTCGTCTTCAGCGAGTATGCTCCTGGCGGCTCGCTGGCCGACCGGATCCGCTCCGGTGCGCTGTACGAGGGCGGTGAACGAGCCGCGCTGCGTCGTGTCCTGTCGGCAGCGGCCCAGTCTGCCTGGGGACTCGCGGCCGCGCACGAGAACGGGTTGCTGCACCTGGACGTCAAGCCCGCAAACCTGCTGGTAGACGGGAACGGCATGGTACGGCTGACCGACTTCGGGCTGGCAGCGGCGCCAGCCTGGGGTGAGGAGCAGCGCCTGCAACTCGAAGCGGTGGTCCAGTACATCACCGCTGTGCCGGGTACCGGCGAGGAGGAGCGTGAGCTGATGCGCAGCATCCTGCGCCAGGAGCTGCACCCGCCCCGCCCCGGCTCCGAGGCGTCCCTCCAGGTCTCCGGCGCTGCCGTCGGCACACCCGCGTACGCGTCGCCCGAGCAGGCCGAGGGACGGCGGGTCGGTGTCCCGGCGGACGTGTGGAGCTGGGCGGTGACCGTCCTGGAACTGCTGGTGGGCGAGCGCACCTGGCCCGCGGGAACCGTGGCCGGCCTGGTACTGCAAGCCGCTCGGACACGGCCGCTGACCCCGAAGTCGCTGCAGGTACCGCCCGCGCTGGCCGACCTGCTGGAGCGCTGCTTCCGCAAGGAACCCGGCGAACGCCCCTACCCTCTAGGCGAGATCGCCGAGGCCGTCCTGCGGATCGCGGAACAGGAGACTGGCGAGTCAGTCGCGGCGGCACCACCTCCCCAGGCCCCGACCGCGCCAGGCCAGAGGCGGCCGCGGTACGAACGGCGCGTCCCTGGCGGGGGAACATGGCGCGACCCGCGCGCACTGCTGCACTACGCCTACCGCACCGCGGGTCTCGACGAGCGGGATGCCGTGGACTTCTGGCCGCTCGACGTCGGTGGCCCGCGCGCCCAACTGCTCGGCGACCTGTGCGCGCTGCGGGAGGCCCGGCGAGTGCTTGACGGCCTGCCCCGCCAGCAGCAGGACGCTCCGGAAACGGCGTACGCGCGCGGCCGCTGCGTAGCGGAGACCGGCCGGGTCCTCGAAGCGCTCGGCGACATCGACGGTGCCCTCACGCACTACCGCACAGCCGCCGACCTCATCGACCACCTGGGTGACGATCACCGCAATCTGCTGTCGGTCGTCCTCGGCTCACTGTGCCGCCTCCAGCGCCGCGCCGGGGACCTGGCCGCCGCCCTCGACACCGCCGAGCGCGCCGTGGCCCTGGCGCGGGGCCTGCCGGGTGACAGGAACATCCTGGGCCACGCGCTGCTGCTGGAGGCGAACGTCCTGAGCGACCGGGTCGCCGGGCAGCTTCGAGAAGCTCTGTCGGCGCGGGCCGTCGAGCTGTACGAGGCCTCTGCTGAGGAGTTCACGGGGTCCGACGACCCGCTCGACGTCGTACCCACCCTGATGAGCCTCGCCGCCGTCGAGAAGACGCGCGGCAACGAGCAGCGCGCCGCCGAGCTGTGGCGGAAGGCCGACACACTCCTGAACCGGCACCTTGACCGCGCGCCGGCCGACCGGCGCGCACGTGAATTGCGTGCCGCCGTCTCCGTCCAGCGGGCGCAAGGAGGGGCGTCGGGGCACGCCGCCGCCGCCGTCGAGGTGCTGACTGCCATGGTGCTCGGGGAGGGCATCCACCAACTGGCCGGACGCCTTGGCGAGGCGCTGATCCTGCGCGGCCGGGACGAGGAGGCGGCCGGCCGGGTGCATGCCGCGCGCGACAGTTACGCCGAAGCCGCGCGCCACCTGGAACAGGCCGTACTCCTGGCAGGCGACGCCGCCGACGCCGATCATCTGGCCAGAGCCCACGACAACCTGGCCAATCGCGTCGGGGTCCTGGAGGATCCAGTGCGCGGCCTGGAACACGCTCGCACCTCGCTCGACCTGTGGCGTCGGCTCACAGGAATGGACGGCTTGGCCGTCTGGGGCCGCAGGTTCGTCCATGCGCTGTCCAAGCTCGCCCACATCGCGCTGGACGCCGATGCGCCCGAGGAGGCCGAGCGGTATCTCACCGAGGCGCTGGAGATCCTTGCCGCGCCCGAGTACGCCGACAACGCGCCCGTGCCCGACCCGGAGGCGGCGGCCGTCCACCGCTGCCGGGCCGTGTGGCTGCGGCGCACCGGCCGGCCGCAGGAAGCACTGGAAGCATGTGGCCGGGCCCTCGACTCCCTGCGCGCATCCGATGAGACAACGGGCGAGGCGGACGACGACCCGGCCCTACGACCGGAGACGGCCAGCATGTACGTGCTGACCCTGGAAACTCTGTCCGCGGCATACGGTGACCTCGGCGCGTATGAACGGGCTCTGCACGCGCAGGAGGCCGCGCATGCCGCGCTCGCTCGGTCGCCCGGCACCCGCGCTCCGTCGGCGCTGCTCGCACAGAGCGTCCAGCGTCTGGCCAACTCCCGGCTGCAGTACGGCATGCACGGCGAGGCGGCCGAGGCCGCGCGCAGTGCCGTCGACCAGTACTCCGCGCTGATCGCCCGGGGCCGGGGCGACTTCGCCGCGGAAGCCTCACGCGTGACCGGCACGCTCGCGACAGCACTGCTCTGCCTCGGCGACATCGAAGGTGCCGAGCGCGCCCTGGAGCAGATGCTGTCCCGGCACGGCAGCCT
The DNA here is from genome assembly GCF_001514115.1 of Streptomyces olivochromogenes. Lineage (GTDB taxonomy): Bacteria > Actinomycetota > Actinomycetes > Streptomycetales > Streptomycetaceae > Streptomyces > Streptomyces olivochromogenes. The sequence goes on along the minus strand of NZ_KQ948482.1, from coordinate 21,210 downwards.
GGCCACCGACGATCCGGCGCTCGGCCGCGCCGCCCGCTTCGCGGCCCGGTGGCTGCCCGACTCGCCTAAGCCCGTACACCGCAGGGGCGGCGACGTGCACACCTTCATGTTCGAGGCGCTGAGTAACCAGCAGCGGGACCTGCGTTCGTTGCTCGCCGTCACGTCCGCCGGTCTTCCCGCCCAACTCGCCGCATTCGAAGGCGACATGCGCTCGGCTTCCGACATCGGGGCTCAGGGGGCGCGACGCGACGCATCCCTGCTGCTCGAGCAACTCGCGGGCAAACTCGTCTGGCTCACCGCCAGGTACCCCGGTGCGAGCGCCGAGCAACTGTGCGGGGAGGCTGCCCTCCGGCTCGGCACGTTCGCCATGGCGTGCGGTCGTGACGCCGCCGCCGTACGCGGCTTCGCCCGGGGGACCGCGGCCTACCGCACCCTGGTGGTCGACTACGGGCGGCGCGACCTCGTCGACCGGTACCTGCGGGCGCTGTCCGCACCGGTCATGTTGCACGGCATGCGCGGGGACACGGCGTCGGTGAGTGCCGCGCTGCGCGAACTCCAGGAGCAAGCACGGCGCCACGACCGCCGCAATGCCGCCCGCTGGGTCGAGCAAGCTCGCGCCTCCATCGCGGACTTCGGCGTGACGGGCACCGCCTAGGAGCCGATGGCCCGCAGCCACAGCGGGGCGCCCACGAGGATGCGTTCGGCGCCGTTCATCTCCGGCTCGTGCCGGAAATCCCACCGGCCCGGGGTGAGCGTGACGTCCTTGTAGACCACGGCCGCGTACTGACAGGACTCGATGCCCGCGATGGTGTAGGCGCGGGTCTCGGGGCGCCCCGGGTGGTCGGACAGGTTCGCGGGTGCGCCTTGGTACAGCGCGGCTTTCAGCGCCTCGACCGCGACGGACTCGTCGTCGTAGAAACGAGGGATCCTCGCTCCCCGGGTGGCGACGAGTTCCTCGATCGCGGGAGCGGCGGACGACGTCCACCCCGTCACGTGGCCCTCAGGTGCGGTGTATCCCGTCAGGTTGCCGAGGCTGCCGAACAGGCACAGGTCCACGCGGCGCCCACGCCTGCTGATCGTCCTGACATGCACCAGGCACGTCTCTTGACGGAGACTGCGCTCCGCCACGGGACCCCACCGCTGGAACTCGGTGACATCGGCCCGTCCCTGTCCCTGCACGAAATGGAGAGGTCCGGGAGTGTCGGGATCGGAGACAAGCTCGTTGCCCAGCTTCTTCGAGACCTTCTTCATGATCTCGAAGCGAGTCACCTTGTTACGTTCGTGACCGCTCAGTTCGATTCCCGCACCACCGGCACCGACCTTGACGACCGACTTGAGACGCGGGTCGACACGAATGCCGTTCGAATCGATCACCTCTTCGACGAGTCGCTGCGACCAGTACACGATTCTGCCCGCGGGCGCTTTGGGCATTGCTCGACCTCCGTGAAGCTCCGGCCTGCCACGGAGGGGAGGCCGCCGCTACAGGAAGACGACCGATGTGCGGCTGAAGTTCCCGCCGACGAACGGGCCCTGCCGACTTTGGGCGACGCTGCGGAGCAACGGTTGGCAAAGCACCAGTTCCAGGTGATCACGGTCAACGTCGTCCTGCTGACGCTGGCGGTCGTGGCGGCCTGGGGACGCTTCGGCCCGTACTCCTTCTGACGGGCTTTGACGGTCGGCAGCCCACGCCCTCGGTGGCTACCGGGGCAGCTTGGCGGCGCGTTCGGGGTGGGCGGCGGTGACGTAGCGCATGGCGGGCTGCTCGGCGATGCCGAAGAGGCGCATCAGCCTGAGGGGGTCGGCGCTATCGGAGCCTCGTATGCGGTCCTGGCGCAGACCGCTCAGCGTCAGCCCCTGGGGGAAAGGCTCCGCTCAGAAGGCCGATGCTCGCGGCCGGGTGGTCGGGGGCGACCGTGGTCTTCTGGCTGACCAAAAGGTGGGCGTTGGTCGAGGCGGGCCACCGCTGGTGGCGGTAGGTCGTCCCTGAACCTGCTGCCGTTGCTGGCCTGGAAGGACCAGCCGACCGGCTCCGACGGCCACCGCACACCGCCGAAGGCCAGGCTGATCATGTGGCTGGTCGGCGCGTACGTCGCCGTTCACGGCGTCCTCTACAGTCGTGATCGCGGCGTCGACAGCAGCGTCCTTGCGCTCGGATTCGGATGGGCCTTCACCTGTTTTGCCGGGTTGATGTGCATGTACCTCCTGGGTCAGCAGATGTGGGGCCGCGACGCCGAGCCCGCGAACGGCATGGGGGAGAGGCCTTCGGGCTCGTGACCGGACCGGCTGGTGGCGGGATTCAGCCTGAGATGTGGGCTTCACCTGCGCTGTTGCCTGGGTCTGCGAAGATGGCGAAGGCGGCCGACCCCACTAACGCTGGGGTCGGCCGCCGCTTTTCGTCTACGGCTGTCTCACGTCATGGCCGGTGAGTGCTCAGGCCAGGTGGTCGAAGGCGCCCGCTTTCGCTCCGGCCAGCAGGGCCCCGATCTCGCCCCGGGTGTACACGAGCGGGGTCTGCTCGGGCCGCTTGGAGTCGCGCACGGCGACCAGGTCGCCGATCACACCGAATTCCACGCAGTTGTCGTTGCCCCCGCTGAACGGGCTCTTCTCCCAGGTGACGGTGGAGAAGTCCAGCTCGGCGGGGTCGGGCTTGGTGTTGCTCACTTACAGCTCCTTGAGCATGCTCTTGATGCGGCTGCGGGTCTCGGGCGGGCCGAGGGCCGTGGCCCGCAGGTGGTCAAAGCCCTCGGTGTAGCGCCCCACATCGTCTGATCCCTCGAAGTACACCGAGTTGGTCAGATTCTCCACCCAGACCACGTCCGGGTTGGGCTCGGGGAAACCCATGAGCATGAACGACCCGTACAAGCCGGGATGGAACCCGGCGGCGAACGGTAGGAGCTGCAGGGTGATGTTGGTGCGAGGCTCGGCGTCCAGCAGGTGTTCGAGCTGTTCTTTGAGGACGGTCGGCCGGGATTCGATGCGGCGGAAGGCGGCCTCGTCGATGACCGCCCACAGCTTCGGGGCATCGTCGTGGACCAGCAGCGTCTGGCGGTTCATCCGCACGTCCACCAGGGCCTCGACCTGTTTGGCGTCCAGGTCGACGCGCATTGCGGTGATCACCTGGCGGGCGTACTCGGGGGTCTGCAGCAGTCCGGGGACCAGTTGCGGCTCGTAGGACCGCAGGGTCGTCGCGCTCTGCTCCAGCTCCAGGTAGCCGCCGTACTGGGTGGTGTTGATGACCGCGGAGTACTTGCGCCACCACTTCTGACGCTGTGCCTGATCTGCGCGGACCAGGTCCAAGATGTCTTCCCGGACAGCGGGGTCGGTGACGCCGTAGCAGTCGAGTAGTGCCTTCACCAGGACAGGGGAGGTGCCGCGGTCACCGTTCATGATGCGGCTGAGCGAACCCTGGTTGACCTCGATGATCTGGCCGACCTCGGCCAGCGTCTTGCCGGACTGGTCGTGCAATTCCTTGAGCCGGGCCGCGAGTTGACGTCGGTAGATGGACTTGGGGGCAGGATTCCTCTTCCAGGCCATGGCGACAGTGTGGCCCTTGCCCGAGGGATGGACAACCAATCTGGGAAATCTCAATTGGGCATGTTGCCCAATTGAGTTGCCTCAGGGCATGCTGGCTAACGGCTGCGAGGCGTGATGACTTCATCGCGCTTCGTGTCATATGCCGTTGCCTTACGCCGACTTCCCGGGGCGAATCACCGCTCTCGGGGGCCGACGTGCCGACCCACAGCGCGAGCCCGGTCCGACTCCTCGGCCGGCTGCCCGCTCTGTCGACTGGGGAGCACGCCATGCACGAAGCCCAGGCCCACACCGGACCTACCGACGTCCTGCCGCAGGCATCCTGCGGCTTCTACCTGGTGCACCATGACGCCGGATTCGTCCTCCACATGAGCGCCAGCCCGGAGCATCTGCGGGAGATGCGGCAGGCGGTGTTCAAGACGGTCACCGGGTCGGGAATAGGCGAGGAGATCGCGGACGCGGCACAACTGGTGGCCAGCGAACTCGTCGGCAACGCGGTGAGGCTCTGCGGCCCCTGGGCCCCGGTCATCGTCCAGGTCCAGCCTCAAGACGATCTGGTGCTGGTGAAGGTGCACGACCCCGAGGCTGCCGCCGTTCCCAAGCGCCGCGACCAGGCACCGGACAATGCCGAAGCCGAGGCCGGGCGGGGGCTGTGGATTCTCGACGCGCTCGCCCCGGGCTGGACGGTGAAGCCGACTGAAGTCGGCAAGCAGATCACATGCGCCCTGTCCACCCCGGCCCTCGTGGACGTCTGACACATCTTCCGGCCCGCACGACGGCTGCCCCCCTTCCTCGGGCCGCCCGCAGGGCCGGGGCCGTACAGCGCGACCGGCGCCCCGGCGCGTGTGCGGCGGGCACCGCTCCTTCCTCCTCCTTGAGAGCGGTGCCGTTCGCGGTCCGGCCGCTGCCACACCCCCGTTGCCGGCGGCTGGACCGCCCCTTCGAAGCACTGCATGACCGGCACCACCTGCAGCCCCAACCGCTCGTGCCCTGGAGGTTCTTGATGGAGCTTGCTCCTGCCCGCATGACCGGCGTCGACGCCGTCACCGTCCGGCCCGGCCGCCCGCTGGCCGGCACGGTCAGGGCGGACGGATCGAAGAACGCGGCCCTGCCGCTGCTGGCCGCCGCCGCGTCTCTCCGTCGCGGGGTGCACCTGTCCGGCGTCCCCGCCAGTGCCGACGTCCAGAGGATGCTCGGCCTGCTTGAGCAGTGCGGCTACCGCGTCGCCCACCCGGTCGCCGAGCCGGGGGCCGTGATCGTGATGCCCAAGGGCAGCCCCATCGAGGTGCCCGAGCTGGCGGACGCCGCCCGGATCAGGGCCTCCTACTACCTGGTGGCGCCGCTGCTGGCGGCCTGCGGGCAGGCGGTGCTGCCCTGGCCGGGCGGCTGCCGGATCGGCGACCGCGGGATGGACCTGCACTTCAAGGTGTACGAGGCGTTCGGTGACACTGTCCTGCTCGACGACACCGGATACCGCGTACTCGCCGGACAGGCCCGCGACAGGGTCGTCCTCACGCTGCCGTTCCGCTCACGCGGAGCGAGCATCGTCGCGGTGTGCCGGGCGGTCGCCTCCGGCAGCCGCCTGGAACTGGGCAATCCGAACCTGTCCCCGGAGACCACCGGGGTGCTCGCCGCCTTACGCACCGCCGGGTGGCAGGCCCATGCTAGCGAGGACCAGATCACGCTGGACCCCCCGCCGTGCGTTACGGCCAGCACCGTCGCCTGGACGGTCCCCGGCGACAAGATCGAGGCCGGCACACTGGCCTGCGCGATCGCGGCCACCGGCGGCGAGGGCCGCATCGAGGGCATCAACGGCCCCGACCTCAAGGCCCTTGCGGGCCTGCTGGACTGGGTCGGCGTTCCTATCACCCTCGCCCCCGACGCCATCACCGTCCACCAGGCCCGCACGGTCGGCGGACGGCCGCTGCGGGCGATCGCCTCACTGGCTCCGGACGGCCTGGACGCTGACTTCGAACCCCCGTTGATGGCCCTGGCTCTCACCCTGCCTGGCATCCACCTGTTCTGCGACGACATCAACCCCGGCCGCCACGGCAACCTGATCCCGCAGCTCACACGCCTCGGTGGCGTGATCGAAGAACTCTCTCCCACCCACTGCCGCCTGGTCGGCCCCCAGCGGCTGAGCGGGACCGGCGTGCAGGCCACCGACATCCGCACCGGCTCCGCGCTGCTGATCGCCGCCTTGAACGCCCGCGGCGCCACCACCGTCAGCGGCCTCGACCAGCTTCGGCGTGGACACGCCGACCTGCCAGGCAAACTCCGCACGCTCGGCGCCGACATCACCGAGGTACTGCAATGACCAGGACCTTCACCCAGATCGTGGCCACCACCGACGTCCACTCCGCCCTCGACCGGGCCGACAGCTTGCTTCCGCACCTGTACGGTCTGCGGGCGACCTCGCTGATTGCCGACTGCGGCGACTTCTTCGAGGGCACCGGCTACTACCAGCTGGGCAAGGGGGCCAGCGAGCGAGAGATCCTCACGACGCTGTATGACGTCCTCGCCCCCGGCAACCACGGCTGGCCCCACTACTTCGAGCCGAGCCTGCGCGAGATGACCGTGTGCGCCAACGCCGTCGACGACAGCACTGGTCGGCCGCTGTTCGACCGCATACGCATCGTCGACCTGCAAGGCCGCCGCGTCGCAGTCACCGCGGTCATCGGCGTCAGCGCGTTCCACACCATCCGCGCCGACCAGCGGGCCGGGCACCGCGTCACCGATCCCGCCACCGTTTTGCGCGAACTGATGCTGGAACACCACCACCACGTGGACGCGTGGATGGTGCTGTCCCACTCCGGCTTCGAGACGGACCTCGAACTCGCCGTCGCCTGCCCGTTCGTGGACGTCATCTTCGCCGGGCACTGCCACAGCAGCACCTACGGGCCGCTGAATGTCGGCGACACCCTTGTGGTCAAGGGCGGCGAGCTCGCCGCCGGATACGCCGCCGCCGAACCCGTCGGGTCCGGATGGGCCGCCCGCACCGCCCCCTTCCCCGACACCGGCACGGTCCCCGCCGAACTCGCCGCCCTGAAGGAGAAGATCGCCTTCACCGGCCGGATGCTCGCCGCCCGCCTCGGCGCCGTCAACGAGCCCTACCGGGACACCGAGCTGGACCGGCACCGCCTCCTGCAGGACATCGCGGACCGGCTGCACACCGGGCTCGGCGCCGACGCGGTCATCCTCAACGACACCACTCTGCGGCCCACCCGCCTTACCGACGTGCTCACGCTCGGGGACCTGCTGGCCATCGAACCGTTCGACAACCAGCTCGTCCACGCCTTCCTCCCCGCCGCATACACGGCCGACACGGACGGCTTGCTCACGCACTTGGCCGAGCAGGTCGGGCCGTTGGCCATCGCACCCCGCCCGCTGCCGCAGGAGATCCGGTCCGTGCTGACCACCGACTACCTCGCCGATACCTACTTCGGCGGACGCACACACGAAGCCGGACTCCGGCTCGGCCAGACCGTCCGCCGCACCGTCGCCACCCCACTGCCCGACCAGGAGGAAGGCGCCCGATGATCCTCACCGGCCCCGAGATCACAGCAGCCGCCCACGACGGCCGCTTAACGATCAACCCCTTCGAACCGGACCAGGTCAACCCCAACAGCTACAACGTCCGCCTCGGCCCCACCCTGCTGACCTACACCGCCCCCGTCATCGACGCCCACCACCCCAACCCGACCACCGCCGTCGAGATCGGCCCCGGCGGCTACGTTCTCCAGCCCGGCGAGCTGTACCTCGGCCACACCCTCGAACAGGTCGGCTCCGACACTTTCGTCCCGCTGCTGTTCGGCCGCTCCTCCGTCGGCCGGCTCGGCCTGTTCGTCGAGATCACCGCCCCCATCGGCGACATCGGATTCCACGGCCAGTGGACCCTGATGCTCTCCCCGATCCGGCCCTTGCGGGTGTACGCGGGCATGAAGATCGGGCAGGTCATGTTCTTCGTCTCCATCGGCGACATCGACCTCTACCGCGGCAAGTACCAGGCCGCCACCGGCCCCCAGCCCTCCCGCTACTGGCGCGATGCGGCCCGCGCGGTGGCCTCGTGATCCTCACCGGCCCCGCCATCGCCGCCGCCGTCCACACCGGAGAGATCACCATCGACCCCTACGACCCCGTCCGCATCTCCCCTAACGCCTACGACTGGCGGCTCGGCGACACCATCCGCGTCTGCGCCGGCGACTTGGACGCCGCCGCCCCCACCGCGTTCACCGAACAGCACATCCCCAACTACGGCCTAATCCTCGTCCCCGGCCTGCTCTACCTCGGCGTCACCCACGAGCGGACGGGCTCGGAGACGTTCGCGCAGATGCTCAACGGTGACCGCACCCTCGGCTCTCTGGGCATCTGGGTCCACGTCTCCGCCCCGCTCGGCCACCAGGGACACGCGATCCGCTGGACCCTGGAGATCCGTGCCGCCAAGCCCGTGCGGGTCTACCCGGGCATGACCTTCGGCAAGCTCGTCTTCATCGCCGCGCATGGCCATCCGGACAGCTACCAGCACCAGGCGGCGAAGTACGCGGCCACGGACGGCATCGACATCTCCCGCCTCTACGAGGAGATCAACGGAGGCAGCCGATGAGCCGCCCTGCGAGCCCCCCGTCCGGTCCGCGGGCCGCCACCTTCCTGGATCTGCCCGTCGGCAGTCCCGGCGGCAGCGTCGAGCTCTTCCTCGACCTGTATACCGGCGAGAAGCCCCTCATCCCCGCGAGAGCGTTCATGCTCGCCCCCGCCGGTGTCCGTCCCCGCCTCCCGGCCGGACTCGAGCTGCTGTCCGTCACCGGAAAGTGCCTGGAGGGTCCGGCTTTCAGCCGGTACGTCGCGACCCTGCGCACGTCGCTGACAGCCGTGCTCGACGCTGCCCAGATCAGTGTTCTGCACCTGCAGCACCTCGCCTTCGGCGCCACCCCGGCCCTGATACGGGCCTTTCCCGTACATCCCAGGATCGCCCTGGTCCACGGCACCGACCTCCTGTTCGCCGAGGCCCACCGCGACCAGCTCCAGATCCTGCGCGAGACTGCCCGGGCCGCCGACGCCATCGTCGTGCCCACCGGCGCGATGGCCGACCACCTGATCAAGCTCGCCCCACAGACCGACCGCCGGAAGATCAACCACATCCCCTGGGGCATCCCGGACCGGCTGCTGACCGCCCCACCGGCCCGCCCGCCCCTCGCGCTGATGAGCCATCTGCGGCTGCTGTACGCAGGACGGCTCACTGCCGAGAAAGGCGCCGAAGCCCTGGTCAAGAGCCTCGCTCCGGTCCAGGGCATCGAGCTGTCCATCGCCGCCCCCAGAGCCCAGTTCCATGCGCTGAAGCCACTGCTGCAACGGGCCGGGGTCCGGGCCCGCTATCTGGGCTGGCTCCGCCGTCCCCAGCTGTGGAAGGCGTTCACCGAGCACGACGTGCTCGTCATGCCGTCCACCACCCTGGAGGCCATGGGCCTGGTCGCCCTCGAAGCCCAGGCATGCGGGCTGCCCGTCCTCTACCAGCCGGTGCCGGGCCTGAGCGAGGCCCTTGCCGCATCCGCCGTGGCCACCGACTTCACCCACTCTGCGGCCCTCGCCCGCGACCTGGACCGGCTGCGGACCGCGCCCGGGTTGCTGCCCGCCCTACGGCAGGCGGGCTATGCCAACGCCGCCCGCTACCCCCTCTCAGCGACCGCCGAGGCCCTGGTCGACCTGGGCCATCAGCTCACCTAAACCGGCTCCCAGACCAGGAGGCGGGGGCCGCCAGGCCGCTAGATACCTGGTCACAGCGTTGGACCTAGCGCCGAGGGCCGCTAGACCCAGCACCCCCCCGCTAACGGGAGCGCGGCGGCACAGCCGCCACTGACGACGCGCCACTGCCCGGCCTGCCCCGTCCACGTCACTACGCTGACCGGCGGGAGCAGACGGCGAACAGGGAGACCATGACGTACCGCACCGACCGCATCGAAGCCCTGCTGGACGAAGGCGTCCGCAACAAGGTCTACCCCGGCGCCGTGTGGGCCGTCGGCGACGCCGCCGACATCCGGGCATCCGGCGTCACCGGGGTCCTGGACCCCGACGAGCCGGGTGTGAAGATGCACCCCAACACCGTCTTCGACGCCGCCAGCCTCACCAAGATCCTCGCCGTGTGGTCCTCCATCGGTGCCCTGTGGGAAGACAGCGTCCTCGACCTCGACGCCCCACTCGGCACCCTCTGGCCCGAAGTCACCGACCGACCGCTCGGCATAGTGACCGCCCGCCAACTGCTGACCCACACCGCAGGCGTCCCACTGCGGGCCCAGCTGAAGAACCTCTACGGCACCGACCGGCAGGTCATCCGGGCCGGTGTGCTGCACGAGGCTCTGCACCGGCTGCCCGGCGAGGCCGTTGAGTATACCGACCGGGCCGCTCTCATCCTCGGCTATCTTGCCGAACACCTCTCCGGCCAGCCCCTGGATCAGCTGGCTGACGCCCGCACCTGGCGGCCGCTTGGCATGGCTTGCACCCGCTTCGGCCCGCTGCCCGCCGAGATCGCCGCCCGCTGTGCGCCGACCGAGCTCGACCAGGACACTGACACCCATCTCAAGGGCGTCGCCCACGACTTCTCCGCCCGCCTGCTGGGCGGGGTGTGCGGCATCGCCGGCGCCTTCACCGTCCTCGGCGACCTGATCCGCTTCCTGCGCTACATGCTGGACGCCTCGGCGGCCCCCGCTCAGGCCGGTTTCGGGGCTGAGTGGACGGCCTACTCCTTGACCGTGCAGACCGGCGGCCTGGAGCCCGCCCGCGGCCTGCTCTGGCACCCGGCCCCCGGCACCACCGACGAGCAGGACGTGTGGGTGCACTACGGGTTCACCGGCACCGGCATGTGGATCTCACCCGATCAGGACCGCTGGGCGGTGTTGCTGACCAACAAGCTGTACTACACGCGCGACCGTCAGCCCCTGACCGACGTACGTAACACCTTCCGCCAACTCGCCTTCTCCTGAACGCTTGTGGGGCCCGGCGAAGCCGGGCCCCACAAGCCGCCTGGCCGGTACGGCAGACCAGAACTCGCTGGGAGCGAGGTCTTCGATGCCCGCGACCACCCACTGCCATTGCGCCTGGTCTATGACCACGCCGGGCACGGGGGCGGTTGGGGATGTCAGAGCAGGGCGAGCGCTCGCGCGGGGTTCGGGACCAGGACGGCGCGCTGCTCGGCGAGCAGCCGGGCGCTGCCGTCGGCGCGGATGTCCTCGGTGGCGGGCGGGGTGAGCAGGGGCCTGTTGAGGTCGGCGGCGACCTGGGCGGTGTGCATCGCCGCCTCGGCGTGGTCCAGGGCCTCGATGAGGATCACCGCGCACACGAGCGCGGCAAGCAGGGTGGCACTGGCCCTGAGCGTCGCTCCGCTGGCTTCGGTGCCCGGCCGGTAGAGGCTGACCACCGCGCCGCCGGTCGCGGGGACGGAGCTCAGCAGCTGGGCGTGGTCGTGCGGGTGGGCGCGGTCCAGGCCGCGCGGCAGGACGGCGAGCGTCGCCCGTCCGGCCAGGGCGGCGGCCCGGTGGGCGGCCGAGTCGACGCCGTACGCGAGTGTCGCGGTGACCGTGTGACCGGCCTCGGCGACGGCGGTGGCGAAGGCCCGCGCACGGGTGATGGCCTGCTCGGTCGCGTTGCGGTTGCCGGTCACCGCGACGGCGCTGGCGGTGAGCTGCAGCAGTTGGTCGCCTCCGCGGGCCCACAGGCCCAGCGGGCAGTCGGGACCGAGGTCGGCCAGGGCCGCGGGCCAGACCTCGTCCGACGGGATGACGAACTGGCAGGACAGCTGCGCGTTGTCGAGTTCCTCGGTCGGCTTGTACTGGGCCAGGCGTCCGCTGTTGTCGAGGCGTACACGCTGCTCCCAGACCTCCGGGGCGGAGAACTGGGCGAGTGCGGCGGCGAGCTGGGCGGGGGTGAAGTGGGCGGCGAGCGCGGCGCGGGCGGCGCGCTCGGGCAGGACGGGGCTGGGCACGGCGAACCTCCGGGACGGGCGGCGGCCGGCGGGCATGCCGGTGCCGCGATGGGCGGTGTGCTGGATCGAGGGCGCGGTCAGCGCCTGGTGCGGCTGGGCGCGGTGACGGCGTCCCAGGAGGGGCGCGGCGCGGCGGACCGCCACCAGTCGGTCTCCGGCGCGGCGGCCGGGACCGGGGCCGGGCGGGCTGCCGGGGCGGGACGGGGCGGTCCGGCGCGGTGAGCGGGCGGGGGCACGGGCGCGGCCGCCGCACGAGGGGCCGGAGCGGGGGAGCGTCCGGCGAGGACGGCGGGCAGGGTGTCGTCGACGTAGGCGACGTGGTGGGCGAGGTCCACACCGACCTGGGCGGAGTCGAGATGAAGCACGTTGTCGCGCAAGGCCACGTTCCCGGTGGCGATCACGTGCACGGCGTCGGTGAGGCATTCGGCGACGTGCCGGGCAAGAGGGCCGGTGACGGTGCAGATGACCGCGACAGGTTCCCCGTCGCGCCACTGGCCGCGTGCACGGTCGTACTCGCGCGCGACCTGCATCACGGTGAACCGGGCTGCTGGCGTGCCGCGTTCGGTGTGGCGCAGCTGCACGGTTCCGTACACGCGGCCACGGACGACGGCGGCGGTCTCTCCGCTCATGGAGCTACTCCTCGAAGCGACGAACGTTCTGGCAGTGCCCGGGAGCCAACTGGACAAGTTCCATAATACTTTAATAGAGAGGGGGTGTCATCCTCTTTTCCTTCGGGATGGGAGCACCCGCCCCCGGCGAGGTCAGCCACAGTCGTACGCGCGGCTGGCCTTCCCCGTCGCCTACACGGAGGCCTGCTCTGCTGCGAGCTTGGGCTTCCGGAAGGGCCCGGGGCGGCCGGCCACCCTAGGGCCCGCGAGCCCCCGGCGCGGCGCGGCAGTCGCACCGCCACCCGCCACGAATCTCTCGGCGCGGCCCGGCTAGAGCCCCGTACCCGGCAGCAGCTGGCCTGTCAGATCCCGCGCCTAGGCTGTCCGCAGAGATTCGATCAAGGAGCAGGGCAGTGCGAATAGAGCGTCACCAGGTGGGCGGGTCCGTCGTGTCGGCAGCACGCGAGGACTTCACGAACCGCATCGGGGGCCAGGTGCGGTCCATGTCGCGGGCCGGCCGGATGGCCACCTACGAGTGGCAGTCGATCGCCGACGAGTTCCTCGACTACCTGGGCGCCCTCTCCGTCGAGACCCCTGACCTCGACACCTCGGAGGCCAAGGCCGCCCTCAAGGACGCCTCCGAGGCCGCGGCCGGCGCCGTCGCCTACGCGGCGTACCACCCGCACTGCAGCTTCCAAGTCTTCCTGGAGTACGTGAACTTCGGCATGAGCTACGACCCGGGTGAGGATGCCCCCGAGGAGAGCGTCACACCCGGGGAGTGGATGGACGCGCTCTGCCTGTCGGTCCTCAGGGACAAAGCCAAGTGGCACGGCGAGGCCTTCCACTTCGCCCGGGAGAAGTTCGCCGCGCAGGCGCAGGGAACGCCCGCCGGCGAGCTCGTCACAGGACTGATGGCCGTGGTCCTGGACGACACCGGTGACGACGAGGAGTACCCGCCGAGCGCGCAGGCCAAGCTCGCCGCCATTGACGCGGCCCTGGACCGCATCCGTACCCGCGCCGGGGAGACGGGCGAGCCCCTCCTGGACCGGCCGGACAGCGTAGCGCTGCACACGCTGCGCGCCCTGGCCGCCGAGGACCGGGAGGCCTTCGATGCCGCGCTGGCCGACCTCCTGGCCAGGCACACCACCCTGCACGGCCCCGCAGCCTCCCCGAGCACCCTTCTCCCGCTTGTCCCCATGGCCCTCGCCGCGCTCGCGTACCGGACCCTGGGCTGGGCGCCTGCCGTCCACACCGACTACCTCCCGCACGCACTGATCACCGGCTTCGAGAGCCGAGGCCCGCGGGTCGCGGGGTTCGGCCGGAACCGGCGGCCGGACGCGGTGGCCGCGCTCGCCGCAGGCCCACTGGTAGTGGAGCGGCCGGCCCTCGACGGGACGGCGGGCCCGCAGATCGAGGCCACCTATGAGGAACACGCTCGGAAGGCGTTCACCCCCGTCGACGGCAAACCCCTCGCTGTCCGGCAGCTCCGCAGAGTCATGAGCGACCAGGAGCGCCTCTTCAAGTGGCGCGCGGGGAACCCCGGCGGCGTCACGGACGCCCAGCTCGCGAACCTTCGGCTGGCCTCCCAGATGGGGGCGGCCCTGTTCCGCATCGCACTGGCAGAGCCGGGCGCCGAGGTTGAGGTGACCATCGACGGCCGCAAACTGCGCTACCCGGCCCAGCGGGACGAGGAAGCAGGAGCCGGCAACTGGCAGACGGCCACCGCCTTCGCCCTCATCACCGGCGCACGCGAAGACCTCGCCCCGCTGGTCCTCACCGGCCCTGCCTTCGCCCACCCGGACGGCTCCGCCTTCACCGCGTACCGCGAAGCCCTCCACGCCTACCTGCAGGGCACCGATCCCAAACCGGCCGCGCAGCGCGCCTTGCAGCAGGCAGAGAAGGCCAAGGACTGGGGCTTCGCCATGCCGCCGGCCGTGCTGCTGTCGCAGCTCGTGGAAGGCGACGAGGAGAGCTTCAACCTGGCCCTGGCCGACGCGCTCGAAGCCCACCGCGACTACTACCAGGTCGCCGACCGCGCCGACGATCCGGATGCTTCCGTCAACCTCGACGTCCTCGCCCTGGCCTGCCACGCTCGCCGCCGCGGCTGGGACATCCGCGTCGAATCCCCCTACCTTCCGCAGGGTCTACTGCGCGCCGCCGAACCCTTCTAGGGGCGGGTCCACGGCGGAACGTCCCTGCTGGCCCCTCCGCCGCCCGGCCTGGCTCTCTGCAGTTGCCGTCGTGACTTTGTTCACGAGTTACGACAGCGGATGTTCACCGCTCGCGGAGGTGCCTAGTTCGAGTCAGTGTCAATGTTCGCGAGAACGGACAGCACCCCCTCGGCATAGATGAAGCTGGCCGTCCTGGCGGCCCTCGAGCAGCGGACCGCCCTGCGTTACACGATGCCGGGCATGACCTCGAACGAGGCGACCAGCTACGTCGGCCACCAACTGAAGATCGCGGGCCGTCCGGACCAGCTCTTCACCGAGGACGCCCTCTCGCTGATCCACACCACCTCGCGCGGTTACCCGCGGGCGGTCAACAACCTCGCCCTGCAGTCCCTCGTCGCCGCGTTCGCCACCGGCAAGAACCTCGTCGACGAGGCCGCCGCCCGCGCTTCCGTGAGCGAGGTGGTCGGCGATTAGGGTGGCCCGATGGGGTTTGAGCTGCGGGAACGATGGAGCGGACAGCCGTTGTGGGCGAGATGGGTTCTCGCGGTGTACTTGATCGGATTCCTCGAAGGATCCTGCGTCCACATTCTCGATGTGGCCCGTGACGGCATCCATGCCTACGCGTCGTTTCCTCAGGTTCCCCTGCAGGTGTTCTTCGTCAGCCTGGCGATCCTCGATCCGCTGGTTGCCGTGCTGGTGGGACTCGTGCGGCGGGAAGGCGTCTGGCTGGCAAGCGCCGTGATGGCGACGGACGTCTTCGCGAACTGGTGGGGCAACCGGCACTGGCTGCAGGACGACCCTGCGAGACTCGTCTGGCTCTCGCCCATCACCTTCTTCGGCCTGTTCGTCGTTGCGTTCTTGCTCCCCTTGCATCGCACGGTTGCCAGGACGGCAAGCAGCCCCCAGACGGCCCCTGCCGCCTGACGATTCACGCATCGCGCAGCCTTGCACCACCGGCACCTCGCCGACGAAAACGACACCGTGCCGACGGTCGCCCCGCCGGGACACCCACCGGCGGGGCGTCGCCATCACCGCTCGTCGGCACCGTGAACGCCGCCTCCGTCCGCATTTTCAACGCCGGGTAACAGTGCCAGCAGCAGTGCGAGCACCGGGTGCGGACGGGCGGTGAATCAGCGGGCCAGCGTCCACCATGCGGCGAGACTGCGGGCGGCCTGGACCCGGTGGGCTTCGGCCTCCTCCAGGTAGCGGGCCTGCGCCTGTTCCGCGTGCGAGATCATCGCGTTCAGCCATTTCAGCAGCTGCGGGGTGTCGTGGCGACGGGCCGCGAGCTGGAGGCGGGCGAAGTCGCTGCGTGCGGCGTAGTTGCTGGCGCACGCACGGAGGATGGCGGTCAGCGTCTGGCTGGCCTGCTCGGGCGCGGGGCGGTCGTCGGTGTCGACCAGGGACACCGGTCCTTGCCACCCCCAGGGCACGTCGGCGGAGTGGGCCAGCACCCGGACTGTGCTGCCCTGGTAGGCGCGGCCACGGATGCGTACGAGCGGTTCGACGGGCAGCTCGCGCACGGCGCTGGCGGATCCGAGACTGGCCCGGACGGCGTCGAACTGGTCCCACCGGGCGGGGCTGCTGGTCGCGGTCACGTGGACGGTTTCCCGGGCGGCATCGGTGAGGCTGTAGCGCACGCTGCCGGTGGCGTCTGCCTAGGACGGAACGGCGCGGACGGTGCCGGACGGGGTGGCAATGGTGATCACAGGGTGTCTCCTCACAGGGCGTACAGGAATGGGGAGTTGGCGGGCGGCCCGGCCCCCGCCGGGGCCGGGCGGTGGCCTCAGCCGGTGACGGACGGGTCCGGCAGGAACGGGGCGGGGTACGCGCGGGCGACGGGCGCTGAGCTGCCCCCGCACGGCCGTACGGCGGCCTGCACGGCGGCGGCCTTCATGCCGTGCAGCCATCCGCGCTCGATGCACCCGCAGACAACCGGGCCCGGTTCCTGGCCGGTCTGCACGACCAGGGTGGCCAGGACCGTGCAGCTGCCTTCCAGGGCGGCCGTGACGGCAGCTTCGATGGCGGCGAACTCGTCCGGATCCGCGTCCAGGTGCCATGCAGGGGCGGTCGTGACCGTGACGGTGGCGCTGGCCAGGCGGTACCGGCCGTCGACGTCCAACGCGCCGTAGTGGAGGCGGTGACGTCCTGCCCCCAGGGCGGTGAAGAGCTGGGCGAATGCGCGGTGCGCGCGGTCGCGGGCGGCGGTGATCGCTTCGTCTCCGGGGTACGGCAGGCTGCGGCGGTCGGCGCGGGCGGGCTGGTCGGGCTGCGGGTTCGTCACGGTGACTCCAGCGGGGCGACGGGTGGGGGCCGGCTGCGCGCGGCGGGCGGGGGTGCCCGCACGCCGTGGCGCGCGGGCACTGGTCAGATGACGGGGCGGCGGCCCAACTCGTCCAGGCGACGGATGTCGGGCGCGGGCTCCCGGATGTGGCACCAAGTGCGCCCCATGAAGTCCTCGGCGGTGTAGAAGTGCACCGTCCGGGCCCGGTCGCTTCCGCCTGGCGTGGTGTACGCGGCGGCGTACCAGTAGCCGTTGATGTTGACCGGAACGGTGTCCTCGGGCCACTCGTGCGGGACCGGGGTCAGGTGCGCCCGGCGGGCGTGGTGCAGGCGGCGGTCTGTGGTGAGGTCGACCGCCATGAAGTGGTCCCGCTCCATCGGGTGCCGCTCGCCGAACTCGTCGTCCTGCTCCCAGCAGGCGTCGCAGTGGCCGAACCACATGCACGGCAGGAGGTACAGGGGGCGGTCGTGCATCTCCGTGATGGTGCCGTGGTAGGTGACGCGGCTCCCGATGAACAACCGGGGCGCGGGGGCGGTGTCAGGCATGGGCGGCCTGCCAGGCTTTCGTGTTCCACTGGCGGGTCAGGTCGTCGGCGTACGCGACCTCCCGCGCGGCCTCGCCGTCCAGGGCGGCCACGACCAGGACGCTGCCCCGGATCTCGTCGGCGCGGCGCTGGGCGGCGGCGGCCTGCTCCTTGCGCTTGGCCTCGTCCTCCGGCACGCGCCGTACGAGGTGGATGTGCCGGTCACGGGTGAAGATCACGACGTAACGGCGGAAGTCCTCGATCCGCGACGGGCGGGCCGGGCCGGTCGTGGTGTCGGCCAGCGTCGCGCGGGCCTCGGCCAGCAGCTTCGCCACTTCCTCGGTCGCCTTCACGCCCGTGTCCCGCTGGGGCTGGTTGCGGCCGTAGTAGACGTGGGCCTGGTCGCGGACGGGGGCGAACTCCACCGGGGCGTAGATGCTGAGCATGCGGCGCGCGTAGGCGTCGCGCTGGTCCCGCTCGACCTGGGCGGCGTGGGCGGTCAGGGTCACCGTTGCCTGCCTCCACCCCAGGGCGCGGGCGGCGCAGGATGTGCCGTAGTACACGACGTCTTCGGCGGTGCCGTCCTCGTTCCCGTCGGCGTCCAGCGGCATCAGCGCTACCGTGCGCTTGAGTCCGCGGCGGCCGCAGCAACCACACTCGTCGTAGTCGTCAACGATGCCTTTGATCGTCCACTTCGGGATGGGCATGAATGGCCTTCCGTGGGGCGGTGGGTGGGGCGTCGAGCTGGTGGGCATCCGCCGGCGCGGCCTGGGCGCAGGGAGCGGCGGACGTGTTCTTGGCGCGCGGGCTGCTCCGCAGACGCGACGCTCTGCCGCTACGCGGCAGGGGCGGGCCGGGGAGCGCTCCGCGCTCCTGAGGCGGGGTGAGCGCTCCGCGCTCGGGCGGGGCGGCCTCTGCGGCCTGTAGGGGCCGGGCGGGCACCCGTGGGGGAGTACGGATGCCCGCCCGGCGGTCAGGGGGTCAGACCGTGGTGAGGGCGAATGCCTTCTCCATCAGGTCGTTCGCCGCGCCGCTGATGACCCGCTCGGCGCGGGCGTCAGCCTTCTCGGCGTCGGTCTTGCCCCGGGTCGGGGCGACGTGGTTGGCGTACTCGGTGAGCGCGTTGTATCCGGCCCACCGCGTGCCCCGGATACCGGCCTGGGAGTCGGCGTGCTCGAACAGGTTCGAGATCGCCCCCCACCGCTGGCGCTGGTTGGTCTTGGTGCGGGCGTGGTCGTTGTCCTTGACCGGCCACAGCTCGTCCACCACCGACTTGAGCTCGCCGAGCGTCATCTCGGCTTCGATCATGCGCTGGGCGGCCTGCTCGAACTTCTCGGCGTACTTGAACGTCAGGCCGAGGGCGGAACGGGCCTGCGCGATACGGGCCTTGGCTCCGGCGGTGTGCCGCACCACGAACGAGGAACGGGCCCCGTGGATGGCCGCGCGCATGGTGTTCGCGCACACGACCCGGACCGGCGTCACCACGATGCGGAACGCGCTGCCTCCGTCGTGGCTGTTGAACGCCGCGATGTACAGATCAACGTCGTCGTTCCCGCCGATCGTGAGGGACTGCGGCATCTTCATGGTCAGGAACACCTGACGGCCGTCCTTGAGCGATCCGGCGGTCTCAAAGTGCGCTCCGGACTCGTCGGCCAGCAGGTTGAGGAACTCGGCGTGTTCCTCGTTCTGCACGGGGTGGTAGTCGCTGCCGACCACTCCGAGCGTCTGCGTGCGGCCGGTCTTCGGGTGCGTGCGCGCGGTCGCGAAGTGCTGCGCGACCTCCAGCGGCGCGACCCCGTCGGGCGTGATCTCGGTCGCGGTCAGGGGGAGAAGTCGCACGTTCCAGCCGGACAGAGACGCGATGCGCATGGCCTCCTCGGCAGTCATCGCGCCGTCGGTGACGGTGCCGAGCTTGTGCCACGCGCTCGTGTTGGCGGAGGCGAAAGCGGCGGTGCCGTCGGTGAACTGCTCGATTTCGTGAGCCACTTGGGGCTTCCCTTCTGGTGACGAACTCTCGGCGTGTCCGGGAGGGGGCCAACCCTTCCGAACTGGTTCCATAATACCTAACTCCGGGGGTGGGGCAACTGATTAAATCTCCGGCACGCCCCACCCCTGGAGCGACGCTCTGACCTGCGGCTACAGCGTGGCGAACTTGATGTCAGCAGCCGTCGCCGTAAGTGCAGTCCATGCACTGGTTGCCGCCGCAGTTCCCGCAGACGTAGTCACGGGGGACCGACTTGCCGGTGTCCTCGTCGTAGACAGCGTCACGGATGTAACCACGGTCGCATGAGCAGGCGTTTACACAGGCCATGGGGGCTCCCGTTCCCGTCTGAGGTGTTGTGGTTTGGGCTCCTGGGCGCGAACGGCCAGGCCTACATCTGCCAGTGCTGCGGCAATGCGGTGACGCTCTCCGCGTGGACTCCGGTCAGTGCGGTGACGAACGCGCCGTTCCTGTACTCGCTGAGGCTGTAGAGCACGGACTCTCGTCCTCGGCGGTCCAGTTCGCGCTTAATGCGCGTCACCCAATAGCGGCCGTGGCAGCACTCCTGCGACCCGTGGTAGCTGACCAACTGCCCGATGCTGGGGCCGCTGTCCGCGTGCAGGGCGGCGGACAGGTTGGCCAGAGCCGTACCGAACGTGTAAGGCGGCAACGGCACGTCGGCCAGCGCGGGCCCGGTGTGCCCGGTCCGTACGCCAGAGATCCAACCCGACTTGAACAGGGGCCGGGCCAACTCGCGCACGGCGTGCGCGAAACCGGTGTTCGCGGGGAGCTGCTCCAGGGCGGCCCGGAATGCGGCCTCCATCTGCTCGCGCTCGCCCTCGGTCGCCGGAATGGCGCGGTGTGCGGGCTCAATGCTTGTCATGCTCACAGTGAATTTCCCTCCGGTTGGTGTAGGTGGTGGGGATGCCCGGGGGGCCCGGTGGACCGGACCCCCCGGAATTGCCTCCTACTTCAGGCCGCGCGTCCGCAGAAATTCACTGATGCGGAATGCGACGGCGCGGACCGAAAGGGATGCACCCCGGAAGGTTCCGAGAATGCGGGGCCCGGTGTCGCTGTCGTGGATGATGTGGAATTCGAATCCCTGAGCGACCGGCAGCAGAATTCGGATGGGGCCGGCCGTGGTCTCGAACCGGATAGACGTGGTGTTGTCGTCCTGGTTGTGCTCGATGACGGCGTCCCGGAGGAGTTCCGGGCGCGGGAGGTAGTTGGCGATCCGGCGGGCCTTTGCGGCCTGAGGGGTCGTGATCTCGTCCGTGCTGGGAGCGACCTTGCCTCCGCTGATGACGATTTCCACGCTGACGCCTTTCTGTTGACGAACGTTCGGCGGTGCCGGTTAGGGGAGCCACCCCTTCCGACATGTTCCATAATACAGCAGCCTTGATTTGTTGCACCACCTCACGCGCACAACTCCTGCGCTATCTCTTGCGTCATCTCCTGACCCTGCCCGGCGGCCGGCCTCCGGGCGTCCCTGGTCAGCTGGCCTTTCCGTCTTGGTCGGTGAGCTGACATCCCCTCTGCTGCCGCTCTCCCTGCCCGAATGAGAGAAAAAGGGTGGGTGTGGGCGTGGGTGGCGCGGCGGCGTCGGGGATCGGGGCGGGTTGGTGTGCTGCGCGTCGGCGTGGCCTCCGCGCTCCGTGGTGGGGCCCTGAGGGCCCCGGGAGGGTGTGGGCGGTCCAAGGGTCCGGCCTGCTCGGCCTGTCTGTTGTTGGGCCGGTTCCTGGTTGGTCGGTCTTCCGGGGGATGTGTCTGCTCCTGTCTTCTCCTCGGTCTGTCTGTCTTCCTGGGTGGTGTCGGTCCTGCCGGAGGCAGGCACACCCACCAGGAACTGACCCAACGTCCCTTGCCCTGAAAGGGGTTGGGCCCCGGAGGGGCCCTTTCCTTTCCCGGGTATTCCGTGGTTTACTTTCTCACACGGAATATCAATCCAATTTCCTCCGCTTTTAAGGGAATCGGAGATTCCCCAAAACCCTCTCCGGACAACGCACATGACAACCCCTCAACTCACCCCCCAACTCAAACCTCAACCCCCCACCCACAAAACAAAACCAGCGCTTTACGCTTTTCGTGCCGGAGGCACACCCGCTTTTCGTGCCGGAGGCACGCACGTTATGGAATGGCC
>NZ_KQ948481.1:1141-81143 GCF_001514115.1 Streptomyces olivochromogenes | reverse complement strand
ATCCCGATGTCCGGGCGGTTGTGTTCGAGCAGGAGGATGCCGTCTGGCCCGGCAGTGTGATCTCGGGTGTGTGGAGTGTGCGGCCGGCGGGCGAGACGGAGTGTGTGCTGGGCCTGCGTCAGGAGCGCGGGCTGCTGGTGGCGGCTGCGGACGGTGACGGTGCCGGCCGGGAGGCGGAGGCGGACGTGTACCGCCGGCTGGCCCAGGTGCGGCGGGCGGCCGGGTGGTGGGAGCGGCTGGATGAGTTGCTGCTGTCGTTCGAGGACCGGGTGCGGATCGAGGGTCCCGCGGAGCTGGTCTATGACTTCCTCTACCGGATCGGGGAGTGGCCGGGGCGGGTTCCGCATGTGGAGCGGGCGGGTGTGCGGGAGGACGTGCCGGGGATCCAGGTGGTGTCCCTGGACACCTGTGCCGCGCCGGGCGGGCGGACGGTGAGCACGCGGGCCGTGCGGCTGTGTTTCCCGCACGCCGGGCGGATCGTCTACAAGGAGACGCTCACGCCCGGGCTGATCGCCGCCCACAGCGGCGAGTGGTCGCTGCTGCCGGACGCGTCCGGGGTCACGGTCGTCGCGGCCCACCAGGTGATGCTCCGGGAGGAGGCCGTCGGCCGGGTGCTCGGTGCGGGCACCGGTCTGCTCGAGGCCCGCGACCATGTCCGTGCCTGGCTGTCGCGCGCCAGTACCGAGACGCTGGGCCTGGCCAAGTGGCATGCCGAGAGCACCGTGCGCCGTCTGCGGTGAACAGGTGAACCGGTGAACAGATGACCTGCGATGAACAGCCGACCAGTCGATCAGATGACCAGGTGACCCGATGAACAGGAGGCCGGTCATGGCCGTCACCCAGCCCGCCGCGTCCAGCGCATCCGCCTCTGCCTTTGCTGCCCGGCCGGCCCGGCCGGCGGCCCCGGTCCCGCCGTCCGCGGCTGCTTTCACCGCGCGGCCGCCCGCCGCGGCGTCCGGGCCGGCGGTGCCGTCGGCAGGGCAGGAGGCGGGGAGCGGGGGCGGGGGTGGGGGTGCCGTCCGCCTGGCCGGGCCGGTCCCGGGAGCGCTGGCGCACCGGTATGCCGCGCTGCCGCCGCCGCTTTGGGTGGCGCTCGCCGCGCTGCGGCTGGAGGTACTGCTGGGCGATCCCCGTGACGCGGCCAACCCCTACAGCCTGCCCGCCCTCGCCGCCCCCGTTTCTGCCGGGTCCGCCGCCTCTGCCGGGTCTGCCGCCTCTGCCGCCTCTGCGGGGTCTGCGGGGGTGGGGGTGGGGGAGGGGTGGGCCGGGCGGGCGGGCGTGCTCCTTACGGCGGCCGGTGTGGACCGGGTACGCGCCGCCGACCAGCGGGTACGTGCCCTGCGCCCGCTCCTGCGCCGGGATCTGGCCCTGGGGCATGCCGCGGGCACGTGGGGCGGGCCCGGTTCGCGTGCCCGGGGGCAGGCCGGGGAGTCCTCCCCGGTGTCCTGTGTGGTGCCTGCCGCGCTGCTCGGCCCGGCGGCCCTGGTGGCCGCCGCCGGCAGCGTGCTGCGCCAGGCCGCGCTCACCGTGGCCGGCCGCGGCCGCGGTGAGCCGGCTCTGCGGCAGTGGCAGCCCGTGCTCGCCGCCGCCTTCGCCGACCTGCTGGCCTGCGAGAGCCTGACCTGTGTGGCGCTGCGCAGCCTGGCCGCCCCCGGGTCGGGGCCGGGGCCGGGGGGAGGGGCGGGACTGCTGGGCGCGGTGGCCGGCTACGTGGTGCCGACCGTGCTGGCCGACGTACTGGCGCAGCTGGGACTGGTTCTTGCCGAGTGCGGCCAGGGGCCCGCCGGTACCG
This sequence comes from Streptomyces olivochromogenes, assembly GCF_001514115.1. Lineage (GTDB taxonomy): Bacteria > Actinomycetota > Actinomycetes > Streptomycetales > Streptomycetaceae > Streptomyces > Streptomyces olivochromogenes. Next base: position 79,351 of record NZ_KQ948481.1, on the reverse strand, counting down.
GGGGCGGGATGCTTGCGAAACTGACCCGTGACCTTCCCCTGGCCGGGGTGGACGCGGCGGGCGCCGCGTACTGGCAGGCCTGCCTGGCCAGGGCCCTGCCGGCCCTGGCGGCCGAAGAGCCCCGCACCGCGCACCACGGCCCGGTCCCCGCCCCCTTCCGGCTCGCCGACCCGCCCACCCCCGCCGCCGGCGTTGCCGCTGCCGGGGAGCAGGGGGGCAGGTACACCCCGGACGGGCACGAGTCCGGCCGCTTTGCCCCGGGCGGGCATGAGCCGGGCGGGCATGAGCCGGGCGGGCATGAGCTGGGCGGGGACAGTGTGGTGCTGTCCGGTCTGCTGCGCGCCGGTGCCGCCCGTGCGGACGGTGCGGATGGCGGGGACGGCGGGGATTCGGACCGTGCCGCGCTGGGGGCGCTGGCCCGGCGGCTGCTGACCGAGCAGCGCGCGCTGCGCCGGCCGTGCCGCACGGCCGGAGCGGATCCCGGTGCTGTGGCGGCGCGGGCGCTGGCGGACCGGCAGGCCCTGCTGTGGCTGGCCGCCGCCGTGCTCGGTGTCAGGGAGGCCGCCGATGACGGCCGGGGCCTGTTTCTGGGCGGTACGCACTGGGCGCTGCTCGCGCTGTCGGGCATCGCGGGACGGCTGGGCGTGCCGCTGCCCGGACCGGCCCCCGACCCGCGTGCACCCGTCTGGGCGGAACTGGCCGACCGCGTCCGCCGCGGTGTGGACTGCGACGTGTACGCCACCCGGCTGCTGTGGTGAGCGGGCACAGCCCGGCCGACGGCCCGGGCAGCACCACACCCCCCGGGACCGCACCCCCCGGGACCGCACCCCCCGGGACCACACCCCCCGGGACCGCACCCCCCGGGACCGCACCCCCCGGGACCGCACCCCCCGGGACCGCATCTCCCGGGACCGCACCCCCCGGGACCGCATCTCCCGGGACCACACCCCCCGGGACCGCATCTTCGGGGACTGTGTCCCCCGGGACTGTGCCTCCCGGGGCCGGTCCTCCTCCCGGGGCCGTGTCCGCCGGGGCGGGTTCCGGCGGCCGGGGTTTTGGGGGGCCGGGGCGGAACGGGGCGGGGGAGGGCGGGGGAGAGCGGGTGCCCGGCCCGCTGCTGCCCGCACTGCCGTCCGGTCTGGCGCCGGGGACCTCGCCTGTTCCGCTGCCCGGTGCGCCGTCCGGTCCGCCGTCCGGTCCGCTGCCCGGTGTGCCGCGCGGTTGGCCGGCCGGTCTGCCGTCCGGTGTGCCGCCGGGTGTGCCGGCCGGGTGGGGGTCCGGGGGGCTGGCTGGGCTGGCGCCGGGGCCGTTGGTGCACGTGGCGGGGCCGGACGGGCCGTGGGAGCAGGTGCACGACGGGCTTGCCGGGCAGGGCCATGTCCTGGTGCACACCACCTGGGGGCAGTGGCTGGCGGCGGCGCTGCTGGATCCCGGGCTGCGGTCTCTGCTGGGCCGTGACTGGCCGCGTTACCGGCAGACGGCCGCCCCGGCGGGCCGGCTGCGGTTCGCCGTCTCCCGGATGGTCCTCAAGCACACCGCAGCCGCCGCGCTCCAGGTCCCCGCGGACGCCCTCGACCTCGCCTACCGGCCGGGCGGCCGCCCGCATCTGCGCGGCCTGGCCGAGGCCGAGGTGAGCCTGGCCCACACCGACGAGCTGATCGTGGTCGGCATCAGCCGCAGCGGGCCGATCGGGGTGGACGCCGAGCCCGTCACCCGCCGGCCCTCTTTCGAGCTGCTGCACCCCTACGTGTGCACCCCGGACGAGGCCGCGGAGCTCGCCGCGCTGGGCGAGGACGAGCGGGCGCTGCGGCTGCTGCACCTGTGGACCCTCAAGGAGGCTTACACCAAGGCGCTCGGGCACGGTATGCGGCGGCGTTTCTCGGCGGTCGGGTTCCGCCGTGACGAGCAGGGCCGTACGGTCCTGGCCGGCGAGCCGGACGGTGCGGCGCGGTGGGTTCTGGCCACCCATCTCGTCCACGGCCGGTATCTGGTCAGCAGCGCCCGCCGTCCGCCGCGGGAAATCGAGACCGCTTCGCGGCCCGCTCCATACCCGCTCGAGGAAACAGGCCTCCCACCTGCGGCGACGTTAGGCTGGCAGCTGCCGGGCAGCTCCGGCGCACAGCCGACATGACGAGAGGCGGGCGTCGTGAACCACCGTGCAGCCATCCCACCGCACCCGGCCCGGCCCGCCCGGCCCGCCCGGCCCGCCCGGCCCGCCCCTGCCCCCGTGCGGCCTGCCCCTGCCCGGACTGCCCTCGTGCGGCCTGCCCTCGTGCGGCCTGTCTCCGTGCGGGGCGCCGCCGCGGGACGTCCCGGCGGCAGCTTTCGCCGCCGCCCGGCCCGTCGCGGGCCGGGCGCCGCGGCCCGCGTCCACCGCCCGGCCGGCCCGTCCGCCGTCACCCCGCCCGATGCCGTCCCGCCCGCGCCCGCGCCCGCGGCTGCCGCACCCGCAGTGGCCGTGCCCGCCGGGCCTGCCGTGCCCGCCGTGCCTGGCGTGCCTGCTGTGCGTGTCCTGCACACGCCCTCGCCGGTCCTGCCGGCTTTGCCGGCCGTGCTGGTCCTGCTGGTCCTGCTGGTCGGGTAAGGGGTGCGGGGGGCCGGTCCGCCGTGTTGCGGGGGCGGGTCCTGGGGTCCGGGAGGGCGGATGAGCAGCCAGGACGTGCCGCAGGGTGCTGTTCTTGCCGTGGTCCATGAGCCGGTGGCGCTGTCGCCGGGCGGTCCGCTGGTCCTGGAACTGCGCGGCCCGCTGGGCCCGGCGGACGCCGAGACGGTCGCCGCCCGGCTCGCGCAGCGCCACCGTGCCTTCGGTGTCGCGCTGGACAGTCACCGGCCCGGTCACCACACGCTGCGCCTGACCCCGCCCGCCGCGGGCGGGGTCGCCGCGCTGCCCGCGGACCTGCTGGCCGACCTGCTGGCGCCGCCCCCGCCGGGCGGGGAGATCCTCCCGGTCACCGGGCACCAGCAGACCCTGCTGCGCGCCGCCCTCACCCCCGCCGGCACCAGCACCAGCAGCGGCACCGGCCCCACCGGCAGCAGTGGCGGCGGTGACGGTGGTGACGGTGGTGACGGTGGTGGGGTCGAGCAGTTGTACTGGGACTGGTCCGGGCCTTTGGACGTGGCGCGGTTCGCCGCGGCGTGGCAGTCCGTCGTCGACCGGGAGTGTGTGCTGCGGGCCTGTTTCGACTGGGTCGCCGCGCCGCGTCTGGTGCTGCATGCCCGGGCCGAGGCGGACATCGCGGTGTGTTCCCCGGCCGCTGTCACCTGGTCCCAGCTGCTGCGGCGGGACCGGGCGCGGGGGTTCGCGCTGCACCGGCCGGGGCTGCTGCGCCTGACCCTGCTGGGGGCGGAGCCCGGCGGGGGTGCGGGCGCGGCGCCGCCGCGGGTGCTGCTGACCTATCACCCGGCCCTCCTCGACGAGCGGGGTGTGCACCTGCTGCTGCGGGAGTTCTACCGCGCCTACGCCGGCGGCGGTGTCCTGCCGGGCGGGGAACGCCGTCCCGATCTGCGCGACCATGCCCGCTGGCTGGCCGGCCAGGACACCACGGCCGCGCGGCAGTTCTGGGCCCGCGCGGTGCCGCCGCCGCGGGCCGCCACCCGTCCGGGGCGGCCGGGCGGCGCCACCGGGCAGAGCGGGCCCGGTCTGCTGCACACCCGGCTGCGGGCGCCGGAGACCTTCCGGCTGCGTTCCTGGGCCGCGCTGCGCGGCGCCGCCGAGTCCAGCGCGCTGCATGTGGTGTGGGCGCTGCTGCTGTACCGGGCGGCGGGTGTTCCGGGGCCGCTGCCGGTGAGTTTCGGGGTGCAGCTGTCGGGCCGGGACATCGCCCTGCCGGGTGCCGCGGGCATTCCCGGCCTGCTGGACAGCCCGCTGCCGATGACCGTGACCGTCGATCCGGCCGCCCCGCTCGCGGACCTGCTGCACCAGGTCCGCGACACGCTGCTGGACCTGGCCGCCTACCCGTGGGCCTGCACCGAGACGATCCGTGCGTGGGCCCCCCGCCCGCCCGCCGCCGGCCCTGCTGCCGGCCTTGCCCCCGGCCCTGCTGCCGGTCCCGTCCCCGGCCCTGTCGGAGGTTCCGTTGAGGGCCCTGCTGCGGGTGCTGTTGGGGGTGCTGGTGCGGTCTGCGGTGCCGGCAGCACTCTGGTGCGTTTCGACGGCCCGCTGTTGCTGCCGAAGGTCCTGCGCGGCGAACTCGCCGCCCAGGGCGTCCACGCGGACACCCCCCGCAGCGCGGCCGGCGCCACCGGCGGGCCCCTCACCCTCGCCGCCCGGCACGACACCGCGGGCGGTCTGGTCCTGGGCCTGTTCCACGACCGGGCGCAGCTGGCGGACGAGGACGCCGCCGCCCTGCACTCCCAGTGCGTACGCCTGCTGCGCGCGCTGCCCGAGCACCGGCAGGCCGGGGCCAGTGCCGGACAGCTGCTGGACCTGCTGGCCCGGGCCGCGATACCGCGCATGGCCCGGCCCGTGCCGCCCGCGCCGCAGCCCGCCCTGACCGTGCTGCGGCCCGGGCATCCGCACGCGGACGTGATCTGCCTGGTCACCGCCCCGGGCGTGCCGGCGGGCAGCTACGACCTGTTCGTCCGCGGCCACCGCGGCCCGGAGAAGATCGTGGCCGTGCACGGTGACGGCGCGCCGGGCGTGCTGCCGGCCGCGCTGCACCGGGCACCTGGGGCGGGCCGGCGCCTGGTGCTGTGCGGGTGCGGGCCCGGGGGGAGGGCGGCCTACGAACTCGCCCAGCGCACGCCGCACGCTCCCGGCACGGCTTTGGCCGTGGTCATGACCGGCATCGGCGACGCCGCCGCCAGCGCGTCCGCCCTCGCCCGGGGGGTGCGCTCCGTCCTCACCCCGCCCCCCTGAACCCGCCCCGCCCCGGGAACTGCTCCCGCCCAGGCCGGGCGCACGTCCGCTCGCCGTCGCGTATCCGGCAGGCCGGTGGTGGCGCTTTCCCCTTCTTCCGGCGGGCTCGTGCCGCTGCCCGCCGTCCGGCAGGCGGCGCGCGCGAGGAGTTCCCCGCTCACCCGCACGCCGGCCGGGCGCCCGGCGTACAGAGCGCCGCCCTGCGGCCGGTGCCGGGCGCCTGGCCGCCCGCGGAGCTGGGACCGGCCTTGTCTCATCACGGTGTTCAGCTCAGCGGGGCTTTCCCACGCTGCCCTCGTGCGAGCGGGCACGCGGCTGGGCGGAGAAGGCCTCCGTCATGCAGCGCGGCGGCATCCCCGGACTCGCCGCCGGCGGGCGGGACGCCTCGCACCGGCGTCAAGGGGTCTCCGGCTTCCGGCGTGTATCCGGACAGCGAGGCCGGGGCGGTGTTCAGCCGCCCCGCCGAGTCGGGGCCGCCGAGGCAGCTCCGACTGGCCCCGGCGGGAAGGGGTGTCCGGGCGCACCGGGGGGCGAGGCGAAGTGGCTGGCCCCGCCCTGGGCCTTGCGGTGCGACGGTGGCCGTGGACCGGCTCACTTCGACGCCACCCTGACCGGGACCGGAACGCCACCCTGACCGGGACCGGCACCGGGTCCTGGCGCCCGGCCCGCACCGGCGCGGACAGGAGCAACGGGACGAAGCGGCGCAGGGCCACCGGCCGTCAGGGACAGGCCGTCAGGGACAGGAGGTGGTGCGGGCGACGTGGGCGTGGAGCAGACGGGGGGAGGATTCAAAACCGTGGCGGGAGTAGGCCGGGATCGCGCGAGGACTGGAGTGCACGGTGACTCGTTCCAGTCCCAGTTCCCCGGCCCTGGCCAGGACGGCGTCGATGAGCCGGCCGCCCAGGCCGCCGTCACGCTCACCGGGAACCACGTACACGCACTGCAGGTCGCCTGATGCCCGCTGCAGCGCGCGCGGACTGGGCACCCGCTGAAGAACCGCCAGCCAGGCCATTGCGATGATCACCTCATCACGGACCAGGACCATGCAGCGATGCGAGGACGTGTTCTTCCGCGCCCACGTGATGAAGTACTGCACGAACTCTTCCCGCTCGGTGACGGGCACACCTTCGTTTTCGAGGATCCACTGCCATCGGAGCTCGGCCACGGCGTCCAGTTCATGAGGAGCGGCCGGACGGATAGTGATGTTGTTGTCCACCCGCGCATTGTGCTGTGGTCCGGCCGGCAACGTCATCCGCGCGAGGGGCCGCAGCCCTGGGTCATCACCGCGTTGTGCACCTCCGCCGCCCCGGTGAGCCCGGATCAAACCGCCCCCCGGGTCCGCCTCGCGACGCCTGGTCTTCACCAGCCACCCCCGGACCGGGGCCAGTTGGAGCCGCCCGGCGGGGCAGCCGGACGCCGCACCAGCCACCGCGGTGGCCGGGGCCATGCACCGCTCCGGTGCCGTGCACGCCTCCAGTTGTGCGCTCACCCCGGATACCGCGGTGAGCGGTGCCCGCCCCGCCGCCGGCCCGCAGCATCCCTCCCGCCCCTGCCGCGACTCGCCCCCGCCGCGACTCGCCCCTGCCGCGAGTCGCGGTGGGGGCGGGCAGGGGCGGGGGCGGGTTTGTCAGGCCGTGAACAGGTCGTAGGTGGAGCTGTGGCGCGGGCCGGCGAGGACGTCCAGCTGGGGGTCGACGGTCAGGACGGCCTGGTGGAGGCGTTGCAGCTGGGGTGAGGGTTCCACGCCCAGGTCCTCGATCAGCCGCACCCGCAGCCGGCGGTAGACCTCCAGCGCGGAGGCCTGCCGGCCGGAGCGGTAGAGCGCCACCATGGCCTGGGAGTGCAGTCCCTCGTGCTGGGGGTGACGGGCGGTCAGTTCGATGAGCTCGGCGATGAGTTCGGCGTGCCGGCCCAGCCGCAGGTCGGCGTCGATGCGCCGCTCCACGGTGACCAGCCGGCTCTCCTCCAGCCGCACCACCTCGATCTCCAGGACCGGCCCCAGCCGTACGTCGACCAGGGCGGGGCCCTGCCACAGGCCCAGGGCCGCCTTGAAACGGGCGGCGGAGACCTCGTCGTCGCCGCTCTCGAAGGCGGCCTGGCCCTCCCTCGTCAGCCGGTCGTACTGGTGCACGTCGACGCAGTCGGGCGGGATCTGCAGCAGATAGCCGCCGTGCCGGGTGGCCAGCACCTCCTTGGCGCCGCCCGGCGCACCGGGCCCCATCGCGGTGCCCAGCCGCCGGCGCAGCTGCAGGATGTAGGTCTGCAGTGTGGTCAGTGCGCTCTGCGGCGGCTGTGTCGCCCAGATCTCCTCCATGAGGGTCGGGACGGGCATCACCCGCCCGGGATACAACGCCAGCAGCGACAGGATCTGCCGCGGCTTGCCCGCGCTCGGAACGATGGATCCCCCGTTGACCTCGGCACTCAACGGACCCAGAACCTGAATCCTCACGGTCTCCTCCGTATTCCGCATTCCGTATGTCGTCGAGCTCCTTGTCCCGTCCCGCTGTGTTGGCCGGAAACCCGCGCCGCCGCTCACGCTAGCCGCGGCCGTCCCCGTCCAGCGTTTTCCTGGACCCGTTCTCGAGCGGACTTCCAAGTCCGGTGCCGCGTACGGCGTCCGGCGCGCTGGAGAACGTGTGTACGGCCGCTCGGGGAGAACTCCTGGTTCCGCTGTCGCCGCACTCCACACGGCTACCGTCGTCCCCCCTTTCCCGCGCGCAGGCGCGGGGCCGCCCGGATCCGTAATCACCGCCACCGGCGCAGTCAAGACACCATGTCCCCGCCCCCGCCGCATACGCGCCGCACCGCGCGCCGCCCGCGCCGCCGCCCGCCCCCCGCCGCCCCTCCATCCGCCCGGCCGCCCGGGCGGCGGCTGGCCGAAGCATTTCCCCCCGCCCCCGCACACGCCCCCGCCCCGCCCCCGCCCCGCACACGCCCCCGCGCCTGGTCCGCCGCCGTGTGCAGTGCTCTTCGAGCGCAGTGAGAGCGGTTCTTGAGCCCGGTGGCCGACGGTGTCCCCACGACCGAAGGAGGCAGGGGTATGGGCACGCCGGAGCACCACGAGCCCGTCCTGCGCGTGGAGCGCGGGCAGGCCAGCGACGAGGAACTGGCCGCACTGACCGTGGTGCTGCTCGCGCTGCGCGCGGGCGGCGCGTTCCCCCGCCGGGGCAGGCCGGTCAACGGCTCCCGCTGGTGGCGGCCCCGCACCCGCCGGGCCCCGCGCAGCTGGCAGTGACACCCCCCGCACCCTCCGGGCCCGGCGTGGCCAGCGGTTATGCGGAACTCCCCGCCCCAGGAAGGGACCTGACATGGCATTGACTTTCTCCCCCTGTTGAAGGAGGGGGATTCCTACGGCTCGCGCCGTGAGGGTTTCTGCTTCGTTGCCGACTGCCTGTCCGGAGTACTCCGTTGAGGTCTTACGCCAGCTCCACAGACTGTCACCGCCAGCCCGGCGGCCAGAAGGCTGTGCGCCGCGTTCACGTCGCGGTCGTGGGTGATGCCGCAGTCGCACGTCCAGGTGCGGACGTTCAGCGGCATCCTGTCCTGCAGGGTGTTGCAGGCGGAGCACAGCTGGGAGGAGGGGAACCACCGGTCCACGGCGATCACTTCGCGCCCGTACCACGGGGCTTTGTATTCCAGCATGCTCCGGAACTCGCTCCATGCCGCGTCGCTGACGGCGCGGGCGAGCCGGTGGTTTTTGACCATGTGGCGCACGGCCAGGTCCTCGATCACGAGCGTTTGGTTTTCACGGACGAGCCGAGTGGTGATCTGGTGCAGCGTGTCACGGCGCCGGTCAGCGGTCCGGGCGTGGATCTTCGCGGCCTTGAGCCGGGCCTTCCTGCGGTTGGCGCCGTCGCCGCTGGCCTTGCGGGCAAGGTTGCGCTGGGCCTTGGCGAGGCGGGTGCGGTCCCGGCGCTCGTGCCGGGGGTTGGCGATCTTCTCGCCGGTGGAGGTGTACTCCGCACTCCTGCGCGACTTCTTGCGCGACTTGAACCGCGGGTACTTCGCCCGTTTGCCGAAGAAATGGGTGAACGCCGTCTGAAGGTGCCGCAGCGTCTACGGGAGGGGGACCGAGGACACCTCGTTCAGGTAGGCCAGTTCCCCGGTCTTCTTCCACGCCGTCAGCATCGCCGACGTCTGGTGGTAGCTGACCCGCTCCTGACGCGCCCACGCCTCGGTGCGGGCGGCGAGCGCCAGGTTGCAGACCTTCCGCACACACCCGAACGTGCGCGACAGCTCCGCCGCCTGCGCACCTGTCGGACAGAAGCGGTACCGATACGCCCGCTTCACGTGAGTGCTCACCACTCACCAACCATCGCATCAACTAGTGACTCTCTGCGGGAAGTTGGCCGCGAACGGCGATCCGCCCTGGCGGCGGATCGCCGTTCCCCGCCCTGCTCCGCAGGAGTCCGATTCCTCTCCGCCCTGAAGGACGGAGTATCCACGGAGGGAACAGATGACCACCGCCCCCGCCCGCACCCAGGGCCCCGCCCACACTCCCACCCAGGGTCCCGTCTCCGCCCAGGGCCCGGCCCCCGTCACGGGCCCCGCCCCGGCCGGACCGGGTCCGGCCGACATCCGCGGGCGCGTGGCCGAGCTGCACGCGATTCGTGCGGCGGCGCTGCGAGGACCCAGCGAGAAGGCGACCGAGGCGCAGCACGCCAAGGGCAAGCTGACCGCCCGGGAACGCATCGCCCTGCTGCTGGACGACGGCAGTTTCCAGGAGGTCGAGCAGCTGCGCCGGCACCGGGCGACCGGGTTCGGCCTGGAGGCCAGGAAGCCGTACACCGACGGTGTCGTCACCGGCTGGGGCACGGTGGAGGGCCGTACGGTCTTCGTCTACGCGCACGACTTCCGTATCTTCGGCGGCGCGCTGGGCGAGGCGCACGCCACGAAGATCCACAAGATCATGGACATGGCCATCGCGGCCGGCGCGCCGCTGGTCTCCCTCAACGACGGCGCGGGTGCCCGTATCCAGGAGGGTGTGAGCGCGCTCGCCGGCTACGGCGGCATCTTCCAGCGCAACACCAAGGCGTCCGGTGTCATCCCGCAGATCTCGGTGATGCTCGGCCCGTGCGCGGGCGGCGCCGCCTACAGTCCCGCGCTGACGGACTTCGTGTTCATGGTCCGCGAGACCTCGCAGATGTTCATCACCGGCCCCGACGTCGTCAAGGCGGTCACCGGCGAGGAGATCACCCAGAACGGGCTCGGCGGCGCCGACGTCCACGCGGAGACCTCCGGCGTCTGTCACTTCGCCTACGACGACGAGGAGACCTGCCTCGCGGAGGTGCGCTACCTCCTGTCGATGCTCCCGCAGAACAACCGCGAGAACCCCCCGCACACCACCCCCCGCGACCCGGCCGGACGGCGCGGCGAGAGTCTCCTGGACCTGGTCCCCGCGGACGGCAACCGCCCCTACGACATGGCCAGGGTCATCGAGGAGATCGTCGACGACGGCGACTGCCTGGAGGTCCACGAGCGCTGGGCCCGGAACATCATCTGCGCGCTGGCCCGTCTGGACGGCCAGGTGGTGGGCATCGTCGCCAACCAGCCGCAGACCCTGGCCGGCGTGCTGGACATCGAGGCCTCCGAGAAGGCCGCCCGGTTCGTGCAGATGTGCGACGCCTTCAACATCCCGATCGTCACCCTGCTGGACGTGCCCGGGTTCCTGCCCGGGGTTGACCAGGAGCACGGCGGGATCATCCGGCACGGCGCCAAGCTGCTGTACGCGTACTGCAACGCGACCGTGCCGCGGATCTCGCTCATCCTGCGCAAGGCGTACGGAGGTGCCTACATCGTCATGGACTCCCAGTCCATCGGCGCCGACCTCACCTACGCCTGGCCCACCAACGAGATCGCCGTGATGGGCGCGGAAGGCGCGGCAGGCGTCATCTTCCGCCGGCAGATCGCCCAGGCCGCCGACCCCGAGGCCATGCGCGCCCGCATGGTCAAGGAGTACAAGGCCGAACTCATGCACCCCTACTACGCCGCCGAACGCGGCCTGGTCGACGACGTCATCGACCCCGCCGCCACCCGCGAGGTCCTCATCCGCTCCCTGGCCATGCTGCACGCCAAACACGCCGACCTGCCCTCCCGCAAACACGGCAACCCCCCGCAGTAACCCCCGCCCCCGCCCCCCGTCCCGCGCCGCCTCTCCCCGCCCCGGACTTCCCCTTTCCGTCTCTCTGTGCCCCTTCCTGTCCCGGAGCAGACCCGGCGGTCTGCTTTGCGGGCCGTCGGCCGCGGCGGGCGGAGCCGGGTCCCGGCCCCGCCCCGGAGGGCGCGGACCGGGGGATTCCGGCGTCCCGGCGGCCTGTCACCCGTCCGCCGCCGGTCTGCTGCCGGCCCGTCACCCGATAGAAACAGCGCGAACGGTCTAGTATTGACAGACCGGACGTGCTGTTTTGTAATCGTGGGTGCGGCACGGCACACCGACCAGGGGAGACGGCGTGGACATCGACGTACTGGGCGCACTGGCGGTGCGGGAGAACGGGGTGTCCATCACCCCGACCGCGCCGAAACCACGGCAGGTCCTGGCTCTGCTGGCGCTCCACGCCGACCAGGTGGTGCCGGTCGCGGCCCTCGCCGAGGAGCTGTGGGGCGCGGCCCCGCCGCGCAGCGCCCGCACCACGCTGCAGACGTACGTGCTGCAGCTGCGCGAGCTCATCGCGCAGGCGCTGGGGGACGACCGGGCCGCCGCCAAGGACGTCCTGATGACCCTGCCGGGCGGCTATCTGCTCGCCTCCGGCGGCGGCAGCAGCGACGTGCGCGCCTTCGAGCGGCTCGCGGGGGAGGGCTACCGGGCCATGGACCAGGGCGCCTTCGCCGAGGCGGCCCGCACCCTGGGCCGGGCGCTGGCGCTGTGGACCGGGACCGCGTTCGCCGACGTCCAGGCGGGGGCGCAGCTGGCGATGGAGGCCCGGCGGCTGGAGGAGAGCCGGCTGTGCGCGCTGGACCAGCGCATCGAGGCCGACCTGCGGCTGGGCCGCCACCGCGAACTGCTGCCCGAGCTGACCGTGCTGACCAGCCGTTACCGCACCCACGAGAATCTGCACGCGCAGTTCATGCTGGCCCTGCACCGCTCGGGGCGGCGCAGCGAGTCGCTCAGCGTCTACCACCAGCTGCGCGCCACCCTCGACGCGGACCTGGGCCTGGAGCCCTCGCCGCGGCTGCGGCGGCTGCAGCACTCGATCCAGACCGCGGCGCCGGAGGCGGCGCCCGCGCCCGCCCCCGCCGACGGCGCGGGCCCGCCCACACCCGCACGGGTCCGCTGACACGGCGCGGACACGGCGCGGACACGGCGCGGACCCGCGCGGGCCGGCACGGCAGGGCGGCTTTCGCGGGGCGGTGCGCGGGGTGATGCGGTGACGGCGCCGGCGGGCGGCTCATTCTTTGGGCGGAGGGCCGCGGCGGCGGCTGGTTCCCGGGAGCCAGTCACCGCCGGCGGGGATCACCACGGCCGGGGATGTGGCGGGGTGCCGGCGGCGCCGACAATGCCACAACGGCCACCCGGGATACGACCCTTGGAGACGCCCACCATGACATCCGTCCCTCAGCCGCCCGCGGCCTCGCCGACGCCCGTGGCCGACGTGCTCGCGGAGCTCACCGCGGTGCTGGCGGGCATGATGCGTATCGAGCCGCAGACCCTCGACGCGCAGGAGCCCTTCCGGCTGCTGGGCCTGGACTCGATGCTGTCGGTCGAGTTCGTCGCCGCGCTCAACGCCCGCTACGGCACCCGGATCGCGGCCACCGCACTGTATGAGCACCCGACACCCCAGGCACTGGCCCGGCACGTCGCGGCCGAACTCGCCACCCCCCGCCCCGCCACACCCACACCCACACCCACGGACACGGACACGGAGGCAGACGTGGATGTGGCCGCGGCCGCGGGTGCGGGTGTGGATGCGGGTGTGGCTGATGTGGGCGTGGAGGCGGTCACGGACACGCTGCGGGAGCAGCTCGCCGGGATCCTGCACTGCCGGCCGGGGGACATCGACGTGAGCGCGCCGTTCGCGGCGCTGGGGCTGGACTCGATCCTGGCCGCGGAGTTCCTGGCCGGCATCAACCGCACCTACGGCCTCAGCGAGCAGGCCGACCTGCTCTACGACCAGCCCGACCTCGGGGCCATGGCGGCGTACGTCAGCGCGCGGGCGGCGCACCGCGGGCACCGCGCGCCCGCGTCCGGCCGCCGTGGCGCGGCTTCTGCCGTCCCGGCCGGGCAGCCGGGGCCGTCTCCGGCGGGCCCGGCGCCGGACGGCGCCCCCGTCTTGCCGGCGGCGGGGGTCGATCTGGACGCGCTGCTCGACGCGGTACGTGACGAGGTGCTCAGCATCGACGAGGCGGCCGCCCTGCTGGCGGCCCGCTCCGCCTGACGGACCGTCCGAGACGAAGGGCGCACGGTGATGGACACCCGGGAGATCCTGACGCGGTTCAAGGGCGGCACCCTGCGGCGTGAGCACGCCGTGGCCCTGCTGGCCGGCATGTCGCCGGTCGTGGCCCCGCCGGTGGTGGCCGGGGCGCCGCGGCCGGACCCGCCGGCGGCGGACCGCGAGCCGCTGCCCGGCACCGGCACCGGCACCGTCGCCGACACCGGCGTCGGCGACGGTGCCGGTGCCGGTGCGGGCATGCCGTGTGCGGTCGTGGGGATCCAGGGCCGTTTCCCGCAGGCGGGGGATCTGGAGGCGTTCTGGCGCAACGGGCTGCAGGGGCGGATCGCCGCGGCCGCGCTCCCGGGCGGTCGGCGGTCGGCGTGTGCGGGCTGGCGGGGGCATTTCCTGGACGGTGTGGAGGAGTTCGACCCGGACCTGTTCGGGCTCGGTGCCCGGGAGGCGGCGGGGCTGGACCTGCGGGAGCGGCTGCTGGCGCAGAGCGCGTGGCAGACGCTGGAGAGCGCCGGATACGCCGGAGCGCGTCTGGAGCGGCTCACCGCCGCCGACGGCACGGCGCGCAGCGTGGGGGTGTATGCCGCTCTCGGCCCGGCCGGCGGTGCGCCGGCGGGCACCGGGCACCGGCACACCGCCCCCGCGGATTCCCGGCCCGGGCCGGCCGCGCGGCTGTCGCGGCTGCTCGACCTGCGCGGGCCCAGTCTGAGCGTGGACAGCGGTGCCTCCTCCTTCCTGACCGCGCTGCACCTCGCGCTCGGTGCGCTGCGCGCGGGCGAGTGCGCCGCGGCGCTGGTCGGCGCGGTCGAGCTGCGCCTGCATCCGGCGTGCCAGCGGCCCGGCGCCGGTGAGGGGGTGGCGGCCGTGCTGCTCAAGCCGCTGGCCGCGGCCCGTGCCGACGGCGACCGCGTGCACGCCGTGATCCGCTCCAGCGCGGTCGGCCACCCGGGCCGCGCCGCCCTTGGCCCGCAGCACGGCCTGCTGGTCGGCCGGGCGCTGGCCGCGGCCGGCCTGCAACCCCCGGACGCCGGCCTGGAGGCTGTGGGGGTCGCTCTGGAGGAGAGTTCCCGGACGGTGGCGGCGCTGGTGGGTGATGCCGGGGCGGTGACCGGGGCGGCGGCCCTGGTCCGCGCCGTGGGACAGCTGCGCCACGCCGTGCTGCTGGCCGGCCCGGACCGCCCCGCGCCCGCCGCCTGGGAGCCGGCCCGCCGCGACGACGGCACCGTGCTGCCCCGCAGGGCGCTGGTCAGCGTGCCCGGACCCGCAGCCCCCGCAGCCCCCGCAGCCCCCGCAGGCCCCACGGACGCCGTAGACGCCGCAGACGCAGTGGACGCGGCAGACGCTGCGGACGGCGTGGAGGACACGGACGGCACGGACGGTGTGGAGGGTGTGGGTGCGGTGCTGGTCGTGGAGGAGGCGCCTGCCGTCCCCCGCGCCCCGGCCGACGCGTGCCCGCCGCCGGGCACGCGTCCCGCGGAACTGGTGCTGCTGTCCGCCGCGACGCCCGCGCACCTGGCGGCCACCGCCGGCCGGCTCGCGGCCCGCCTGTCCGACGGCGGTGGCCGGGACGGCGGCCCGGCGGCCCCGGATCTCGCCGCGGTCGCGCACGAACTGCGCCTGGGCCGGGCGGTGTTGCGCTGCCGTCTGGCGGTGACCGTCCGCACGGTCGCCGAACTGGCCGACGCACTGGCCGGCTTCGCCGCGCAACCCGGCCCGGGCAGGGGCCCGGCGGGCGTGCGCAGCGCCGACCTGCGCACCGCCGCGGGCCCGCCGCTGATCGAGGGACTCGAGGAGACCCGCGCCTACGTGGCCGCCCTGTGGCAGGGCGGCCGCCTGGAGCAGCTGACACGGCTGTGGCTGGCCGGGGTCGACGTCTGCGCCGTACTGCCCGCGCATCCCGGCCCGGCCGCCGTCGAGCTGCCCGCCACCGTGCTGCGGCCCCGCCCGCTGGAGCCCGGCCCCGGCACGGACGGAGCACCGCAGTGACCACCCGCCCCGCACCCCCGACCACCCCTGAACCCGCACCCGCACCCGCCCGCGAACCCGGGGCCGCCCCCGCTTCTGGTGCGGGGGGCGGGGAGCCGGTCAAGCTGTGGCTGTGTCCCAACGACGGCCTGGCGCCCGAGGTCGCCGGCCTGCTCGCCGCGCACTGGCTGGACGCGCAGGAGCAGAAGACCGCGAGCCGCTTCCTGTTCGAACGCGACCGGCGCCAGTACCTTCTGGCCCACACCCTGGTGCGGCGCGCGCTGGCGCTGGAGGCGGGCCTGGCCGAGGCGGAGCTGGTCATCTGGCGCTCCGCGCGGGGACGGCCCTTCTTGCGGCCCGCCGCCGCGGGAGGGCCGCGCGGCGGGTCCCAGCTGGACTTCAACCTCTCCCACGCGGGCGGCTACAGCCTGCTGGGCATCGTGCGCCGGCACCGTATCGGCGTGGACGTGGAACGGCTGGAGGACCGGGACGAGCGGGCCATCACCACCATCGTGCGCACCTTCGCCGCCCCGGAGCGGGAATGGGTCGCACAGGCCGCCGACGGGCCGGCCCGCGACCGGCGCGCGCTGCGCGTGTGGACCCTCAAGGAGGCCTACTCCAAGGCCCGGGGCCTGGGTCTCGGGCTGCCCTTCGACGCGTTCGCCTTCACGCTGGACGACGAACGCGGCGTACGCGCCTTCACCCCGCCGGCCGACGACACGGCCCGCCCGTGGCGGTTCGTCGAACTGGAGCCGGTGCCCGACGTGCTGGTCGCCGTCGCCGTCCCCGCCGACGAGGCACAGGACCCGGTCCTGCACCTCGGCTACGGCTTCCCCTGGAGCCGCGCGGCACTGCGCAGCTTCCCGCTGCCCCGCCCGGTGGGCGGACACCCCTCAGCACTGCCCGCATAAGACACCCCCCCGCATAAGACATGAGGCGCCACACGCCACACACGCCACACACGCCACACGTGCGGCAGGCGGCAGAGGAGCGGCGGGGGAGCGGCCCGCGTCCACCGGTGGCGGTCCGCCGCACCCGCCGGCGGCCGCGGGCGGAAAACGGCAGCGAAACCCTGTGCAGGGCGCCTCCGGCCCGCCGGGGACGGCCGTATGACGACCACTTCGCAGGCCCGTTCCGTCGACCGGGCCGCGGCCGGCTGCGCCGCGAACCGCCCTTCCTGTCCGCCCGCCCTGCTCCCTGCGGCCGAGGAACTCGCCGGCCGTCCCTCAAAAGGCGTCCGCCCTTTTGCCGGCCCGCGGCGCGCGCGTCATCGCGGTCGGGCCCGGCCCCGCGATGGCCGCGCAGTTGCGCCTGCGGCTGCCTGACGTCCCTCTCGTGCCCGGGGAGGGCAACCACCTGCCGCCGGCCTCCGGATCCCCCGGCCTCCTCACCTATGCCCAGGCCTGGCACTGGACCGACCCGCGCAGGTCCGTCCCCGAAGCCGTCCGGGTGCTGCGCCCCGGCGGCACGCCCGCCCTGTGGTGGAACGACTCGGACAGCACGGTCCCCTGGACAGCCGGCCAGGACGCCCGCCTGCGCCGTTTCTTCGCTGCCGGCCCGGCAGCGAAGAGCCCGGCCCGATGGCCCGGTTTTGTGGCCTGCCGCCCGCACTCGGCTTCGTCCAGCGGCAGATGCCAGGGACCAGGAACGTCCCGCTCGGCACCCGTCCCGCGAACCTCGCCAGCTGCTCCGACTTCCTCGTCCGCGGCCTCCTGAGGGAGGTCTTCCCGGCCCGCGCCAGGGCCCACGACAGGGCCCTCTGCCGGGTCCGGACCGACGGCACCGCGACAGCAGCCCGGACCCGGCACCGCACCGCCCGCACCGCCCGCACCGCCCGCACCGCCCGCACGGGCTGAGGCCGGTGCGGGGGTGCGGGGCGGGCCGGTCTCCAGCGGGTTTCGAAGGGGTCTCGAGCCCGGGCGCCGACCGTGGGGCATCCGGACATCCGCTGTTTTTGCTGTCTGTTGCCGGGAGGTCGTGCCGTGCCCATCCTCAGGTATCTGGAGAGCCCGCTGGACGACCTGCTGCGGCGGGCCGCGGCCCGTGACGCGGACGCCCCGGCCGTCACCGTGGCCGGGACAGGCGCCGGGGCAGGGGCCGGGGTGTCGTTCGCGGCCCTGGACCGGGAGGCGGACCGGGTCGCCCACTACGTACGGCGCGCCGCGGGCCGGGCCGGCGCGGTCGTCGCCGCGGCCACCACCCTCGATGCGGTCTTCCCCGCCGTGTACTACGGCACCGTCCGCAGCGGCCACCCGCTCGCCCTGCTCGACCCGCTGACGGGGCCGGCCGCCCTGTACGAGGTGTGCTCGGCGGCCGGGGCCGAGATCGCCTTCGTACCCGCCGCGCTGGCCGGGCTGCTCGCCGGGCTCGGTGACCGGCTGCCCCTGCTGCACACCGTCGTCCTCACGGACACCCCGGCGGACACGGCAGCGGACACGCCGGCGGGTGCGGGCGGTGGCGTGCCGCTGGCGCGGGCGCTGGCGTCGGTGCCCGCCGGGGTGTCCGCGCGGACACCGGCGCCGGGCGTGGAAGCGGTGGCGTGCCTGCAGTTCGCCCCGGACGGTGCGGGACGGCTGAAGGGGGTGCGGCTGACGCACCGCAACCTCCTCGCGGGCGCCGCCCAGACCGCCCTCGCCCACCGCCTGGGCTCCTCCTCCGTCGTCCTCAACCACCTGCCGCACTACCACGCTGTGCACCTCAACTCGGCCGTGCACGCCGGGGCCCGGCAGGTGCTGTGCCCGGACCCGGATCCCTTCGGGGCGCTGGAAGCAGCCGCGCGGGTGGGGGCCACCCACTTCTACGCCCCGCCCGCCCGGCTGCACCGCCTCGCCGGCGACACCCGGCTGGGCGGGGCCGCCGCCAGGACGGGCGGGCACCGGCTGAGCGCCCTGCACGTCAGCGGCGGCGCGCTGGAGCCCGGCCGCGCCCGCCGGCTGCGCGATGTGCTGCGCGTGCCGGTCCTGCAGGGCTACGGCCTCACCGAGGTGTGTGCCCTCTCCCACCACCAGCCGCCCGGCTCGCGGCCCGGTCTCGGCGCGGTCGGGGTGCCGCTGCCGGGCACCGAGTGCCGGGTCGTCCTGCCGGGCGGCGCGCTGCCCGCGCCGGTGTGGTCGACCGGCCAGGTACAGATCCGCGGACCGCAGCTGAGCCCCGGCCCGCCGGCCGGCCCAGGGGTGCGGCCGGACGCGGACGGCTGGCTGTCCACCGGCGATGCGGGCTATCTCGACGCGGACGGCGGACTGCACCTGGTTGATGCGCCCCGGTCCGTGTCCGCCTGATCCTTTGATCCCCGCGGGGATGCCCCGGCGTTCAGCCCTCGACGCCGTGTCCCGCCGGCCGTGAGCCGCGCCGCCGGCTGCACGCCCGGGCCGCCGTGGAGGCCTCCTGCCTCTCACCCCCCGGCGCGGGGTGAGGGGCGATAGCGGACGGGTCGTGGCCCGCTGGAGCGCACCGGACACGGCCGCGCCCGCCGCCTACGGTGAACAGGGCGGGACATCCCGGGCCCGGCAGGACACCCCCGGGCCCGGCAGGACACCCCCAGGACCAGCAGGGCAATCCAGGACCGGCGGGACATCCAAGGACCGGCGGGACGTCCCGGGAGACAGGGAGGAGACCGCCATGGACGAGCGGCACGCCGCACTCCGCGTGCTCCCCGCACCGGCCCCTGCCCCCGGCCCCGGCCCCGGTGAGGCGGCCGGCCCGGCCCCGGCTCCGGCCCTCCGCCCGGGCGCGGTGGCCGCCGTGCGCGTGCACGTGATCGGGGAGGACCCGCTCGCCCGCCGCGGCATCACCGCCCTCCTCGAGGGCCACCCCGGCATCCGCGTCACCGGCGAGAGCGAACCGGGACCGCCGCTGCTGCGCGCGCTGGCCGCCCGGCCCCCGCACGTCCTGGTCGCCCACGGTGCGCCGGGCGGCGGACAGCTTGCCGCGCCGGCCTTCGGCGGCGGGGACCTGCCGCTGCTGACCCTCGGCGGCCCGGGCCGTACCGACGCCGCCGGCCGGGCGGCCGGCGGCCATCTGCCGGCCACCGCCACCGCCGGGCAGCTGGCCTCCGCGGTCGTCCTGGCCGCCGCCGGCTACAGCCTGGTGCACGGCCCCACCCCGCCCCCGCCCGGGCGCCGGCCGGCCGGCGGGCCCCTGGCGCCCCTCTCGCCCGTCAGCCCCGACCGGCTCACCGACCGCGAGTGCCAGGTCCTGGACCTGCTGGCCCGCGGCCTGTCCAACGGCGAGATAGCCCGGGCGCTGACCCTGTCCGAGCACACCGTGAAGACCCACGTGCAGAACCTGCTGCACAAGCTGCGGCTGCGCAACCGGGTCCACGCCGCGATCTACGCCTTCGAATCCGGCCTGCGCGCCCCGGCCGCCCCCCTGCACCGGGCCGCCGTCGCAGCCGACGCGCCCTGCGGCTGACCGCCCCGCCCACCGCAGCAGCGGCAGCCTCCCACGCACGCACGCACGCACGTCCGCCCGTCTCCGGCCCCGGGCCCTGGGCCCCGTACACCCTGATCCGCAGCACCTGCCGCCGGGCCGGTGTCCCGCACACCACGCCCGGACCGGGCGCGGTGCGGAGCGGCGGGGCGAGAGGCCCCGCCCGGCGCGGGTACGGGCAACGGGGGCCACAGGGGTGCAAAGAGACACGGAGTTACGCGGGTTACGCGGGTTGCGGGGCGGGCGGGGCGCACCGTTTGGGCCAGCCGATGTCCTCGTCGGACGGTGTGTCCGGCGCCGGCGGGGCCAGGGGGGTGTCCGCCGCCGGGGAGGGGCCGCCGCCGTGTCCCGCGGCGGCCGTCCACGCCGCCCGGGGTGGTGCGCACACCGATGGCCTCATCGTCGACTCCCGGACGTTGACCTGCGGAGGGGCTCCGCACCCGGCCGGGTGCGCCGGCCGGGTCCTGCCGAGCGTGCCCCGCCGCGCTGGAGGAACGCTGGAGGAGTCCACGAGAGGCGCGTGAGAGGCGCGTGAGAGCGGCACGAGATTCCCGGCGGGGGCCTGGCAAAGGTTTGCCCGCGTGTTGCCCGGCGCCCTACGCTCGGGGCGGCTCCCGGCGAAACTTTCTTGCCCGCTCACCCCAGGGGATTCGGTCATGCTGCGACAGCCCGCGTTCGGACACCGCCTGAAAAAGCTCCGGACGGCCCAGGGGCTGTCGCAGACGGCGCTGGCCGGCGAGGGCATGTCCACCGGCTATCTCTCCCGCCTGGAATCGGGGGCGCGCCAGCCCACCGACCGGGCCGTGGGCTATCTGGCGGGCCGGCTGGGCCTGGACGTCGCCGACTTCGAGGAGCCGGTCACCGGTTCCCTGGCGCACGCGCTGACGCTGGCGTCCTCCACCGGTTCCGCGGACGCCATCGGGGCGCTGCGCGCGGCGCTGGCCGCCGAGGGCCACGAGAGCGCGGTGCTGCGCTGGCAGGCGCTGTGGCTGCTGGCCCGGGCCGCCCGGCTGCAGGGCGACCACACCGCCGAGCGCGCGGACCTCGGCCGGCTGGTGGCGCTCGGCGAGGAGGTGGGATCGGCCGAGCTGCGGGTGCGCGGCCTGACCCGGCTGGCCCGCTGCCTGCGCTCGCTCGGTGAGATCACCCCCGCCCTGGACGCGGCCGTCGCCGCCCACCGGCTCGCCCTGGGCGAGGACCTGGGCGTGGAGGACCGGGCCGCCGCGCTGCTGGCGCTGGTGTCGGTGCAGGCGGAGGCCGGGCAGGTGCCGGAGGCGCGGGTGCACGCCGACGAGCTGGCCGCGCTGGTCGAGGGCCGCACCGACGCGCTGTGGGCCGAGGCCATGTGGACGGCCGCCGCCGTCCGGGTGCGCCAGGGCGACCAGACCGGGGCGCAGGCCTTTTTGGATGCGGCCCTGGAGCGTTTCAGCAGCCGGGAGGACCTGGTGCTGTGGCTCAGGCTGCGGCTGGCCGCGGGCCGGCTGCACCTGCAGACCCTGCCCCCCGACCCCGCGCGGGCCGAGGCCTGTGCCGCTCAGGCCGAGGCCGCCCTCGCCTTCGTCGGCACGCCCGCCCTGCGCCAGGACCTGACCGCGCTGAAGGCCGATCTGGCGTTCGCCACCGGCCGTTACGACGATGCCCGCGCCCTGCTGGGCGACCTGGCCGGGGACGAGCCGAGGATGACCTACCGCGACCGGGTGCGGCTGGAGATCCTGCGCCAGCAGCTGCTGATCCTGGGCGGCGACGCCTCCGGCGTGGAGGGGCTGCGCACCCTGGCGCAGCAGGCCCAGGCGGACGCCAACATCGACCTCGCGGCGGAGATCTGGCGGACCCTCGCGGACGCCCTCGCCCAGTCCCGGCCCGCCCCGGCCGGACCGGCGTGACCCGCCGCCCGCGCCCGGCCGGACCGCTGCGCGGGGAAAAGAGGCGGGGAAGGCAGGGGCGGGGGAGTGCGGTGCGGAATGCGTATTTCTTTTACCGGATTTCTCGAGGGCGCCTCGCATTCCGGTGGACGCGGCGCAATGCGCCTTGACGCGCGGTGCGGCCCTTCGTGAATCTCAGTACGGTATTGGCCGCTCACGCCCGAAGGGACACCACCGTGGTCAGCAAGAACAGCAAGAACAGCAAGAAGAAGAATCCCGCGGGAATCGAGCCGGAGCTCAGCCCCGCATTCGGCAGTGAGATCACCGACGGCCCGGACGAGGACACCGAGACGTCCGTCCTGGGCAGCATCGCCCTGCAGTAGGGGCCGCCGCGGACGGCAAGCGGCAAGCGGGAAGCGGGAAGCGGGAAGCGGGGGTGGGGGGTGGGGGAGGGGACCCGCGGGTTTCCCTTCCCCACCCCTTGCCCGTCCGCCGCGGCGGACGCCTTCCGCGGTGTCAGGACGCCACGAGTGCCACGCACATCGCGCCCAGCGCCACCGCCTGCAGCACGACCCGGGCGTTGATGACGCTGTCCCAGGTGCGCTGCAGGCCCCGCGCGTCGGGCGCGGTGCGGCAGTCGAGGGCCGCGTCGGTCAGTTCCTTGTTCACCGGCGCGCTGACCTTGTTGTAGACGGCCAGCCACACCACCAGGGCCGCCGCCGCGACGGCGGCCGCGACGGCCGCCGTCACGCGGCCGCCGAACCCGGCCGCGACGGCCGTGGCCACCGTGGCGAGCAGGCCGAAGACGCCCGGGACGGGCATCCGGCGGTCCCCGAAACGGTGGATCTGCCCCATGGTGCTGGTCAGTACCGCGTCGTCGACGTGCGCGAGGGCCGGCCGCTGGACGATCGCGGAGAAGACGTCGGTGCCGTAGACCACCGCGTTGGCCATCGTGGCCACCACGGCCAGGGTCTGTACGAGGGTTTCCATCACAACCACCCTTGTCCGTCTGCCGGTTGCCACATGGCCTGCCGCCACATGGATTTATCAACGCTAGATGTACTGCCGACACTATCAAGTTCAGTGCTTCGAATGCTAGCGTTGACAACTCCAGTGGTCCGCAGGGGATTCCGCAAGGACGAGGGAGCACCCCGGGCCGCAGCGGAGTGCCGTCCCCTCCCCGCGGGGACATCCGCCCGGACAGCCACGAGGAGACAGACCCATGGCCCTTGGACGTGCCCGTCGCGTACTCATCGCCGGCGGAGGGATCGGCGGCCTGGCCGCGGCCCTCGCGCTCCAGCGCGCCGGTCTTGAGCCCGTCGTCTTCGAACGGGCCGAGGCACTGCGCGACGGCGGCGCGGGCCTGCACATCTGGACCAACGGCGTGCTCGCGCTGGACTGCCTGGGCGTGGCCGGACAGGTCCTGCGCACGGCCCCGGCCCAGCAGGTCGCGCACTTCAGCACCCACCGCGGCGAGGTGCTGGGCGCCTGGCCGGTCGGCGACTTCGTCGAGCGCTACGGCGCACCCACCATCGCCGTCGAGCGTTCCGTCCTGCACGGCGTGCTGCGCGAGGCCCTGCACGGCTCCCCGGTGCGCACCGGGGCCCACGTGAGTGGCTTCGAGCAGGACGAGGACGGGGTCACCGTACGGTTCGCGGACGGCGGCAGCGAACGGGGCGACCTGCTGATCGGCGCCGACGGCATCCACGGCACGGTCCGCGACGCGCTCTTCGGCCCCGCCCGCAACCGCTACAGCGGCTACATCGCCTGGCGCGGCCGGTCCCCCCTGCAGCACCCGGACATCCCGCCGGGCACCTTCAACGCGATGTTCGGGCCCGGCACCCGCTTCACCTACTACGACGTCGCACCCGGCCTGGTCCACTGGATGAGCGTGGCCAACGGGCCCGCGGGCGGCCGGGACGCGCCCGGCGTGCGGGAGATGCTGCTGCGCCGCCACCGCGGCTGGGGCGGCCCGGTGGCCGACATCCTCGCCGCCACCCCCGAGGAGGACATCATCCGCGGCGACGTCGAGGGCCGCAGCCCCGAACGCCGGTGGGGCCAGGGCCGCGTCACCCTGCTCGGCGACGCCGCGCACCCCATCACCTTCAACATCGGCCAGGGCGCCTGCCAGGCCCTGGAGGACGCCCTGGTCCTCGCCGAACACCTGGAGCACGCCGGCGACCCCATCGCCGCGCTGCGCCGCTACGAGCGCGAACGCCGCGCCCGTACCGCGCCGCTGCAGCGCATCGCCTGGCGGATCGGGCGGATGGGCGCGGTGCGCAATCCGCTGCTGATCCGGGCACGCGAGGCGTTCATGCGCAAGAACTGGAACACGAAGGCCTTCGCCGCCGCGGAGAAGGGCCAGGTCGCCTACGGCACCCGCTGGGCCCCGGCCCGCCGCCCGGCCCCCGCCCCGGCCGCCACCGTGGACTGACGCCCGCCCTCGCGGCCCCGGCCCCAGCCCCGGAACCCCCCCCCGCTCCAGGCCCGGTTGCGGGCCCTGGCCCCGGCTGCCCTGCCCACGGGCCGGGGCCCCGCGGACGGACCAGGCTCACGGCCCCTGAGCCACGAGCCACGAGCTACGGGCTACGGGGCCGGGGCCCGGACCCGGGGATCCAGCCCCGGCTGTCCCGCCCGCGGCCCGCGGCCCGCGGTCCCCGGCTCACGGGGAGCGGTCGGTCCGGGTCCCGGGTCCTGGGTTCCGGGTGCCGGCAGACCGGTCCCTGATCCCGGCGCCGTACCCGCGCCTCTGGCTCACGAGCCACGAGCCACGGGGCACGGGGCACGAGCCACGGGGCACGAGCCACATGGGTCATAGGTCACGGGTCACGAGCACGGACCGCGGGCCTGGGGCCCGTGGCCTTGGCCCTGGGCCGAGGCCCTGGGCTTGGCCCTGGGCTTGGCGTCCCGGCCGCGCCCGCGGCCCCGGCCCGGATCCGGCCCCCGGGTTTTGGCCCGGCCCAGTCCAGCCCAGTCCGGTCCAGCCCGGTCGCCGTACCGTCCCGCCGGTTCCGCCCGCCCGGCGGGCGTCAGCCGGGCGTCGGGCGCCGCTGCAGGGCGCCCGGCTGCCGCGCCCCGGCCCGCGCCGCCGGATACAGCCCGTCCCAGAGCGGGTCCTCGGGCGGAAACCCCAGGCAGACCAGGACGTTGACCAGCATCCCGTACGCCATGAACGTGGTGGTCTGGCCGGTGTCCGCGCCGAGCGGCCGGTGGACGGTGTCCCACAGCCGCCGCCACTCGGCCCGCACCGCCTCCCCGAACGCCGCGTCACCGTCCGCCTCGCCCGCCGCCACCGCGACGTACACCTGCATCTGCATCAGCAGCCGCTCCGGCTCCTTGACGATGACGCGGGTGTACGCGTTGGCCATGGCGCGCAGCGCCTCCTCGCCCGCCAGGCCCTCGGTGGCCTCGGTGAACAGCCGGGCGGTGTCGGCCAGGCAGCACCGCGCCGCCGCGAGGAAGAGCGCCCGCTTGCCCGCGAAGAGCCGGAAGAGGTACGGCTGCGACACCCCCGCACGCCGGGCGATGGCCTCGGTGGACGTGCCGTCGTACCCGCCCCGGGCGAATTCGCTCACGGCCGCGCGGATGACGCTCCGGCGCCGCTCCTCTGCACTCATCCTCACCATGCCAGCACGTTAGTTGCTGATTGCCGGGCGCCGTAGTGCCGGTCCAGACGCATTCAAGGAATGCGCCAGAGACCCGTGGCAGATTCACAGAATCGAGCACCGCTCGCCGACCGCTCGATGACCTTTCTCCGGCTCTGAGAACAGCTCTCCCGGACCGCTGCGCGGACCGTTCTTCCAGCTCTTCGGACAGCTCTTCCGGCAGCTCTTCCGGCAGTTTTTCCGACGGTTCTTCCGACAACTCAGTGAGGCAGGAACGGGGATGATCGACAATCTCTTCACGATGTTTCCCGGGCAGGGCTCGCAGCGCGCGGGCATGGCCGGGCATCTGCTGCGTGAACACCCCCGCACCGCCGGCCGCGTCCTGGCCCGCGCCGAGGAGGCGACCGGCCTGCCGCTGACCGCGCTGTGCAGCACCGCGCCGGAGGAGGAGCTGGCCCCGACCGAGATCGCCCAGCCCGCCATCGTCGCCACCAGCCTCGCGGTCCTTGAGGTACTGCGCGACCAGGCGGGTTTCGTGCCCGCCGTGGTGGCCGGGCACAGCCTGGGGGAGTACCCCGCGCTGGTGGCCGCCGGGGTGCTGGAGGCCGAGGCGGCGCTGCGGCTGGTGCGCCGCCGGGGCGAGCTGATGGCGGGGGTCTCCCGACAGGTCGGCGGCGCGATGACGGCCGTGCTGGGCCTTGCCGCCGCCCGGATCGAGGAGATCTGCGCGGACTGCGCCCCCCTGGGCGTGGTGGAGATCGCCAACTACAACGAGCCGGGCCAGACCGTGATCTCCGGGCAGCGCCCCGCGGTCGAGGAGGTCGCCCGCCGGGCACTGGCCGCGGGCGCCGAGCGGGCGGTGGCGCTGAAGGTCTCGGCACCCTTCCACTGCTCGCTGATGCGGGCGATCGAGGACGAGTTCGCCGCCGAACTGGAGCACGTGTCCTTCAGCGCGCCCCGGCTGCCCGTGATCAGCTCGGTGACCGGCACCCT
This sequence comes from Streptomyces olivochromogenes, assembly GCF_001514115.1. Lineage (GTDB taxonomy): Bacteria > Actinomycetota > Actinomycetes > Streptomycetales > Streptomycetaceae > Streptomyces > Streptomyces olivochromogenes. Next base: position 53,259 of record NZ_KQ948481.1, on the reverse strand, counting down.
GGTGCGCGACGGCGGCCACGCCCGCGATCTGCTGCGCCGTCAGCTGGCCGGGCCGGTGCGGTGGGCGGACGTGCTGGGCGCCGCGGCCGCGCACGCCGTGGACGGCTGCCTGGAGGTCGGCCCCGGCCGGGTGCTCAGCGGCTTCGCCAACCGCACCGGCGTCCACTCCGTGGTGCGCAGCACCCACGACGCGCGCCGGATCTCCGCACTGCTGCGCGAGCTCGGGCAGCAGCCCGCCCCCGGCGCCGCCGCCTGACCCGACCCGCCCCCGGCCCGCACCGCCCCCGCCGCCCACTCCCACTCCCACCGCCTCCCCACCCCTCCCGCTCCCTCTTCTCCCTTCCTCCCTCTTCTCCCTTCTCTCCCTTCTCTTCTTTCTTCCTCTTCTTCTTTTCCTCTCCCGTCCGTGCGGTGCGGGCCCTTGGGCCGGTGCTGGCGGAACGACCCATCCGAAAGGCAGCCAACGGTGTCCGAAACCCTGACCCCCACCTCGACCGACTACTTCTCCGCGGTCCAGGCCGCCATCGCCGACGCCCTGGGCATCGACGAGGCCGAGGCCGTGCCCGAGGCGACCCTGCTCGGGCAGCTGGGTGCCGAGTCGATCGACCTGCTCGACATCCTCTTCCGCATCGAGCGCACCACCAAGGTGAAGATCACCGTGGCCGACATCGCCGCCCTGCTGCAGGGCGGCATCCCCGACGAGGAGTTCGGCGACGAGAACGAGGTCGTCAACGACACCGGCCTCACCCACCTGGAGAAGGTCCTGCCGCAGTTCGACCGCAGCCAGCTCAGCGAGCCGCTGACCGCCGAGGGCGTGCTGGGCCTGTTCACCGTGCAGAACCTCACCGACCTGCTGACCGAGCGGGCCGCGGCCCAGCACACCGCCTGAACCCGCACCCCCCGGGGCCGGTGGCGGTGCGGGCCAACGGCGTCCCGCACCCCCGCCGCCCCTGGCGCCCGCGCGGGCCCCGGCCGGCCACCGCCCCTCGTAGCAGAAACGGGAAGAGACAGTTGACATCTCCCCCAGCTGAAGCAGGGGGATTCTTCCCTCGCGGGTTGAGCTTTCTGCTTCTCAGACAGCAGCTGCCCCGGATCAACGGCGGGGGACGTTGGTACGCCCAGCAGTCTTACGCCAGCTCCACAGACCTGACATCCCGCCAGCCCGGCGGTAGGCCCGGCCAGCTTGGTTATCACCGGCCGGGGCCTGGCAACTCTAATACATCCGCGGGCAGTTGCCGGTGAACGACGATCCGCCCTGGCGGCGAATCGTCTTCCCCTGCCCTGCTCCGCAGGAGTCCGTTTCCTCCCCAGCCTGAAGGCCGGGGTGTCCACGGAGGAATCCAGATGAAGCTGAAGGACCGCACCGCCCTGGTCACCGGTGCCTCACGCGGCATCGGCCGGGCCATCGCCCTGGCCCTGGCCGAGCAGGGGGCGGCCGTCGCCGTCAACTACCGCTCCCGCCAGGAGGACGCCCTGGCGGTCGTCAAGGAGATCGAGACGGCGGGCGGCCGGGCCGCGGCCGTCGCCGCCGACGTCGCCGACCCGCAGCAGGCCGCCCGCCTGGTCCAGGAGGCCGCCCGCCTCCTGGGCCCCCTCGACATCCTCGTCAACAACGCGGGCACCAGCGACGACGGCCTCATCTACGACGCGCCGCCGGACGCCTGGCTGAACGTCATGAAGACCAACTTCGGCGGCGCCTGGCACTGCACCCACGCCGTCCTGGAACAGTTCATGGCCCGCGGCGACGCCACCATCGTCAACATCTCCTCCGCGATGGGCGAACGCGGCTGGATCGGCCAGGCCAACTACTCGGCCTCCAAGGGCGCGCTGAACTCCTTCACCCGCTGCGCCGCCGTCGAACTCGCCCGCTTCGGCATACGGGTCAACGCGGTCCTGGCCGGGTTCACCCCGACCGAACTCGTGGACGGCGTGCTGCAGCGCGACGGCGGCAAGAGCATCAAGCGGCAGATCCCGCTGCGCCGGTTCGCCACCACCGGCCAGGTCGCCGCGGCCGCGGTGTTCCTGGCCGGCCCCGACTCCGGCTACACCACCGGCGAACTGCTCTGCGTGGACGGCGGGTTCTCCGCCCAGCTGGGCATCGGCCGCCCGTAACGGACGCGTGAGGGAACGGAAGAAGAGACGACGATGCGATTCCATCTGATCGACCGGATCGAGACCTGCGCGCCCCGCGAGCACATCACCGCGCGCAAGGTCACCTCCGCCGAGGAGACCTACTGGCAGGACACCGGCGACGGACCCGTACTGCCCTTCGGGCTGGCCCTGGAGGCCCTGTGCCAGTCCGCCACCTGGCTGATCATGCTCTCCACCGACCACCGGCTGCGCGCCGCGCTGCTGGCGGTCGGCGAGGCCACCGCGCACCGCCCGGTGCGCCCCGGCGAGGTGCTGCGCATGCACGCCACCGTCGAGTCGATGACCGAGGAGGCCGCCCTGCTGGACGGCACCGTCACCGTGGACGGCGAGAACGTCCTCGAGGCGAGCGGCATCCTGTGCGCGCTCATCGACGCCGAACGCCTCGACGACCCGGCCGCCACCCGGCGCATGGCGCACCAGCTGCAGGGCGGGGGGCCGGTGGGATGACCCGAGTAGCCATCACCGGCATCGGCGCCGTCACCCCGCTGGGCAACGACGCCGGCACCACCTGGCAGGGCCTGGCCGCCGGCCGCAGCGGCGTCGGGCCGCTGACCACCTTCGACGCGGCCGGCTTCCCGGTGCGTATCGCCGCCCAGGTCAAGGACTTCGACCCGGCCGCGGCGATCCCGGCCCGCATCGGGCGCAAACACCTCTCCCGGGTGGGCCTGTTCGGTGTCGCGGCCGCCTGGGAAGCGCTGCGCTCCGCGCGGGCCGAGGACCTGGCAGAGGAGGTGTACGACCCGGGCGAGCGCGGGGTGGCGATGGGCGCGAGCGTCGGCCGCCCCGAGCTGCAGGCCCTCCTGGACGTCGGCCACCTGCGCGCCACCACCGGCCGCGCGGACGCGTTCTTGTGCCACCCGCCGGCCGTCACCCTCACCGACGACCAGAACGTGCCGCTCAGCGCGATGGCCCGGATGATGTCCGCGACCGGGCCGATGATCGGGATCTCCACCGCCTGCTCCGGCTCCGGGCACGCCATCGGGGAGGCCTACCGCGCCATCCAGGAGGGCGACGCCCGGCTGATGGTCGCCGGCGGCTACGACTCCCTGACCACCTGGCTCGACCTGCTCGGCTTCAGCCTGCTGGGTGCGCTGACCGACCGTCACAACGACGATCCCGAGCACGCCTCGCGGCCCTTCGACGCCGACCGCTCCGGCTTCGTGATCGGCGAGGGCGCCGTCGCCGTCGTCCTCGAAGACCTCGACGCCGCCCGCGAGCGCGGCGCGCCCGTCCTGGGCGAGGTCCTCGGCTACGGCTCCACCCTCAACGCCTGGCGCATCACCGACTCCCCGCCGGACGGCTCCGGCGCCGTCCAGGCCATGGAGGCGGCGATCGGCGAATCCGGGCTGGGCACCGCCGGCATCGACTACGTCGTCGCGCACGGCACCAGCACCCACGGCAACGACCAGTCCGAGACGGTCGCCATCAAGAAGGTCTTCGCCGACGACGCCCGCCGTCTGGTGGTCAGCGCCCCCAAGTCGATGGCCGGCCACCTCACCTCCGCCAGCCTGGGCCTGGGCGTGCTGGCCGCGCTCGGCGCGATCCGCCACTCCCTGGTCCCGCCCACCGTCAACCTCGAGCGGCCCGACCGTGGCCTGGACCTCGACTACGTGCCGCACACCGCCCGCCCGATGCCGGTGGCGGCGGCCCTGATCAACGCGTTCGCGTTCGGCGGCAGCAACACCAGCCTCGTCGTCGGCGCCCCGCGGGAGGACACATGACCACCACCGTCCCCGCCGCGGGACCCACCCCCACCCCCACCCCCACCCCCGGTCCCGTTGCCGTCCCTGTCTCCGGTGCGGGATCCGCGGCCACCGCCGTGCCCGGCGGCGGCCTGGGCGGGTTCGACCGGCTGCTGGAGGCCGTCGTCGGCGAGCGGGCGGCGGCCGTGCGCAACGTGCCCGCCACCCTGACCTGTTTCACCGACCACTTCCCGCGCCACCCCGTGCTGCCCGGCGTGCTGCTGCTGGAGAGCATGGCCGCGCTCGCCCGTACCGCCGCGGGCCCCGGCACCTGGCGGCTGGCCGCCGTGCGCGGCGTGCGCTTCAAGCACTTCGTCGGCCCCGGCGACCAGGTCCACCTCACCGTCGAGGTGAGCGCTCACGGCCCGCACCGCACCGAGTGCCGGGCCACCGCCCGGGCCGGCGGCCGGGTGGTCGCCACCGCCCGCGTCCTGGCCCTGGTCAGCGACGAGACGACCCGGGAGGGCACAGCATGAGCGAGCAGCGCCGCCGCGTGATGGTCACCGGCATCGGCCTGATGACCGCGATCGGCCAGAGCGCCGCCGAGACCTGGCACAGCCTGCTGGAGGGCCGCTGCGGCATCGGACCGCTGCGCGCCTACGACCCCGCCCCGCTGCGCACCGGCATCGGCGCCGAGATCCCCTCCTTCACCCCCGCCCAGTGGGCCTCGCGGCGCACCCTGCGCATGCTGTGCCGCGGCGACCAGCTCGCCCTGGCCGGCGCCACCCTCGCCCTGCAGGATGCGGGCCTGGACGACGGGAGCGACCTGGGACAGCGCACGGGCCTGTTCCTGGGCAGCAACAAGGAAATGCCCCGCATGGACGAGCTCATCGCCCAGCTGCAGGCCGTCCGCGCCGATGACGGCACCCCCGACCTGCACCGGCTGGGGCAGAGCGCCTCCTCGGTGATCGCCCCGCTGTTCTTCGTCGAGGGACTGCAGCCCGCCGCCGCCTTCCACATCTCCGAGAAGTACGGCATCCGCGGCGCCAACGCCTACTTCGCCGGCACCGCCGACTCCGGCGCGATGGCGATCGGCCGGGGCATGCGCACCGTACGCCGCGGCGAGGCCGACCTCGTCCTCGCGGGCGGCTACGACGACGCCACCGGCTGGTGGGCGATGTCCAAGATGGACGGCCTGGGCGTCCTGAGCACCCGCACCGACCTGGGCACCGAGGCCTTCCGGCCCTTCGACCGCGACCGCTCCGGCTCGGTCTTCGGCGAGGGCGCCGCCCTCCTGGTCCTGGAGGAACGCGAACACGCCCTGGCCCGCGGCGCCCGCTGCTACGCCGAGATCACCGGCTTCGGCGCCGGCAACGACTGCGTCCGCCCCCCCAGCCCCCAGCCCCGCGCCCGCGGCCTGGCCCGCGCCATCGGCCGCGCCCTCGCCGATGCCGCACGGCCCTTCCCCGACGGCAGCTACATCGCCGCGCACGGCTGCGCCACCCTGCAGGGCGACGCCAGCGAGACCGTCGCCCTGCACGACGCCCTCGGCACGGCCGCCAAGTCCGCCCAGATCAGCAGCGTCAAACCGCAGACCGGACACCTCGTCGGCGGCGCCGGCGCGCTGAACGCGGCCGTCGCCGCCCTCGCCCTGGACAGCGGCACCGTGCCCGCCACCCTCAACCTGCACCACCCCGCCGCCGAGTGCGACCTCGACTACGTCCCCCTCACCCCCCGCCACACCCGGCCCGACAGCGCCCTGGCCCTGGCCCGCGGCCTGGAGGGCCAGGCCGTCGCCCTCGCCCTGGGACGGACCTCATGACCGACACACCCGCAACACCCGCCCTATCCGAAAGGAGTGCGGCCATGACCGACGTCCACGACCGCGCCGTACGGCCGGACACCGCGGCCCGGCCCCGGACCGTGGTGGTCTGCGGTGTCGGCGCCGTGACCGCCCAGGGCGAGGGCGCCGCCGCGCTGTGGGAGGGCATCCGGGCCGGGCATTCGGCCATCGGCCCGGTCACCGGCCTGCCGATGGACGGCTACGGCACGGCCATCGGCGGCGAAGTGCCCCCCCTGCCCCGGCCCGCCTACGACTACCTGGCCGCCTTCGGCGGCAGCGAGCGGGAACCGGCCGTCGACTTCGCGCTGACCGCCGCCGCCGAAGCCCTCCATCAGGCGGGCCTCGCCGGCCTGCCCGCCGCACGCTGGGGGGTGGCGTTCGGCTCCTGCAACGGCGGCCTGCGCAGCGCCGAAAAACTCGCCCGCCGCAGCCGCGAGGGCACCCCCCTGCCCGACGACGCCCTGCACTACCTGCTGGTCCCGCCGCAGGCCATCGCCGAGGCACTCAGCGCCGCCTTCGCCCTCAAGGGACCGGCCCTGTCCGTCAACACCGCCTGCGCCTCGGGCGCGCACGCCATCGCGCACGCCGCCGAGGCGATCGCCGCGGGCCGCGCGGACGCGATGCTCGCCGGCGGCAGCGACGCCTTCACCGAGACCGCGTTCGCCGGCTTCACCAGCCTCCAGTCGCTGTCCGCCAAACCCGCCGCCCCCTACTCCAAGGACCGCGACGGGCTGTCCCTGGGCGAGGGCGCGGGCATGCTGGTGCTGGCCGAGGAGTCGGTGGCCCGCGCCGCGGGCGCCCCCGTCCTGGCGGAGGTCCTGGGCTACGGCCTGTCCGCCGACGGCTACCACGCCACCGCCCCGCACCCCGAGGGCGAGGGCGCCGCCCGCGCCATCCGCGGCGCCCTGAAGGCCGCCGGCATCACCCCGGGGGACGTCGGCTACATCAACGGCCACGGCACCGGCACCCCCAAGAACGACTCCGCCGAGTCCAACGCGGTGCGCGCCGCGTTCGGCGAGGCCGCCCAGAAAACCGCCCTGAGCAGCTCCAAGTCGATGATCGGCCACCTGCTGGGTGCGGCCGGCGCGGTCGAGGCCATCGTCACCGTCAAGGCCCTGGTCGAACAGATCGCCCCGCCGACCGCCAACTTCACCGGCACCGACCCCAAGTGCGGCCTGGACGCGGTCCCCGACACCGGCCGCGAACTGGCCATGAACGCCGCCCTGTCCAACAACTTCGCCTTCGCCGGCGCCAATGCCTGCGTCGCCTTCGGCTGGCCCTCCGGACGGCGCTTCACCGTCCCCGCCCCGCCCGCCGCCGAGAAGGTCGTCATCACCGGGGGCGCCGCCCTGACCCCCGCCGGCGACGGCCTCAAGGCGCTGTGGGAGGCCTGGCGGCAGGGGCGGCGGCTGGGCACCGACGAGGACGGCCTGCGCGTGGCCCGCGCCGTCTTCGACCCCGCCGCCCACATCGGCGCCCGCGACCGGCGCCGCATGGACCGCCTCTCCCAGCTCGCCGTCGCCTCCTGCCGCGCCGCCCTCGCCCACGCCGGCCTTCAGGCCGACGAGCACACCGGGGTCGTCCTGGGCACCGGACTGGGCCCGATGCGCAGCATCGAGGACTTCCTGCTGCCGGTGCTGGGCGGCTGCCCCGCCCACGGCAGCCCCGCCGTCTTCCCCAACACCGTCTTCAACGCCGCCGCCGGCCAGGTCGCCATGCACGTCGGCGCCAAGGGCCCCACCTCCACCGTCACCACCGGCCACGCCGCCGGCGCCTCCGCCCTGACCGTCGCCCACGACCTGCTGCTGCAGCACCGCGCCGAGGCGGTGCTGTGCCCGGCGGTCGAGGACCTCTCCCCGGGCGTGCTGGCCGCCTACCGCCAGCTGCCGCTGTTCGGCGACGCCGGCTACACCCTGGCCGAGGGCGGCATCGCCCTCGTCCTGGAACGCGAATCCAGCGCCCGCGCCCGCGGCGCCCGCATCCTGGCCGAGTTCGCCGGCCACGCCGCCGCCGGCGACGCGGCCGGCATCGGCCGCTGGAATACCGAGGGCGAGGGCGTCGGGCGCGCCATGCGCGCCGCCCTCACCCACGCCGGCCTCACCCCCGGCGAGCTGACCGGCATCTGGGCCAACGCCGCCGGCCTCACCCGCGCGGACGCCCCCGAGGCCCTTGCCACCGCCCGGCTGGCCGCCGAGGCCCGCTGCCCGGTGCACACCCCCAAACAGACCCTGGGCGAACCGGTCGGCGCGGGCGCCCAGCTGGCCGCCCTCCTCGCCCTCACCGCCTGGACCACCCCGGAAAGCGGGGTGCCGGCGGGGCCGGTGCTCATCAACAGCTCCTCGCTCGGCGGCACCCACATCAGCCTCGTCCTGCGTCCCGCAACGGAGAACTGACCATGCCCCACACCCCCGCCGCCCCGCCCGCCGAACCCCGCGCACGCCATGTCTCGGTCCTGGCCACCGGCGCCCACCTGCCGGGCGAGGCCCTCGACAACGACGCCCTGGCCCGCTTCTGCGGCCCGCTGCCCGCCGACGTCCTGGACGGCATCCAGGTCAAGCGCCGGCACTGGATGGTCGACCCGGCCACCGGCGCCCACACCACCAGCACCTCGCAGATGGCCACCGCCGCCGCCCGCCAGGCCCTCGAGCGGGCCGGCGTCCAGGCCGGCGAGATCGACCTGATCGTCCTGTCCACCGCCAGCCCCGACTACCTCCTGCCCGTCGCCGCCACCTACGTCCAGCAGCAGCTCGGCCTGCAGGACTGCGCGGTCATCGAGGTCCGCGCCGGCTGCGTGGGCGCCGTCCAGGCCCACGACATCGCCCGCCGCCTGCTCGCCGACGGCACCTACACCACCGCCCTGGTCATCGGCGCCGAGGCCGTCTCCCCGCTGCTGGCCCCCGTCTTTTTGGGCCGCGACCCCGAACGCGTACGGATGCGCGACCGGCTGACCGTCTACACCTTCGGCGACGGCGCCGGCGCCCTGGTGCTGCGCGCCGGCGAGGAGGGCTCCGCCCACGGCCGCCCGCGCCCCGTCTTCGCCACCCGCTCCCTGGGCGGCGCCCGCAAACCCGGCATGCTCATCGTCGGCGGCGGCACCGACGCCCCCCTCGCCGAACAGCAGCGCCGCCCCCGCCTGATGGACATCCGCCTCGACATCCCCGGCACCGCCCAGTTCGGCCCCCGCGTCTTCGTCGAGGGCATCCACGACCTGCTCACCCGCTCCCGCCTGTCCCTGGCCGACCTCGACGCGTGCGTGCTGCCCGAGGGCAACGCCGAGTACTTCGCCAGCGAGTACGCCGCCGCCGGGCTCTCGCCCGCCGACCAGGCCACCCTGAGCAAGACCATCGTGGAGAACCTCACCGACGTCGGCGCCACCGGCTCCGCCGCCGTCCCCCTCGCCCTCGACGCCGGCTGGCGCGAGGGCCGCATCCGCCCCGGCGACACCGTCCTGCTGCTGGCCATCGAGGCCAGCCGCTACCTGTACGCGGGCCTCACCCTCACCTGGGACGCCCCCTTCCCCGGCCGCTGACCCGCCCCGGCCGCTGACCCGCCCCGGGCATCCGCCCGCCGCCCCTGTGACCTTGCGCCCCCGCACCCGCGGGACGCCGAGACCGAAGGACGAGAGGACGAGAGAACGTGTCGATACACGAGACGGAGCGCACCGCCCGCAGCGTGGAGGAACGCAACAAGCAGACCATCCGCCGGGTCTTCGACGCCTTCGTCAACCAGGGCGACTTCTCCGTCGTCGACGAGATCTACAGCCCCCACATGGTCGACCACCAGCCGCTGCCCGGCGCCCCCGAAGGCCTCGAAGGCGTCCGCTACACCATCGCCGGCCTGCGCGAGGGCTTCCCCGACCTGCACGTGACCATCGAGGACATGAGCGCCCACGGCGACCACGTCGTCATCCACAACACCTGGCGCGGCACCCACCTCGGCGACTTCCTCGGCGCGCCGCCCACCGGACAGGCCATCGAGTTCACCGGCGTCGTGGTGTGGCGGCTGCTGGCCGACGGCCTGATCGCCGAACGCTGGGGCATCGGCGTGGAGTCCAACATGCTGGCCGTCCTCGGCCTGCGCCGGCTCGCCCCCGCCGCCCGCAACAACGCCCGCGCCGCGGCCCGCCGCACCGTCACGAGCGCCGGCGCCCTGCTGCCGCTGCCGCCCGGCACCGCCGGCGCCTGGCACGCCCTGCAGGCCGAGCTCGCCGGGCCGCGGCTGCGCGCCTATGAGACCTCCCGGCGCCGCGCGGGCATCCTCCAGGAGTCCTTCGCCCTCCAGGTGCTGGGCGGCCAGGACGTGCTGGTCCACCGGATCGAGGCCCGCGACCCGCAGGGCGCCGCCCGCCGGCTCGCGGCCTCCGCCGACCCCTTCGACTCCTGGCTGCGCCAGGAAGCGGCCGCGGTGCTGGGCACCGACCCGTGGACCCACCTGGCCGCCAACGCCGCCCCGGCGGGCCACACCTGGATGTCCGTCACCAGCGAACTGACCACCGCCGGCTGACGGGCCGTCCGAGCACCCAGGGACCGGCACCCCACCACTTCTCTAGCAAAGACACTGACACTGTCACTGCTAGACAGTCACGGCGAGACGACAACCGCCCCGTGCACGGCTCAGGAAGGAACCGATGATGCGCCAACGAAAACTCGGCAGCCAGGGGCTGGAGGTCTCCGAGCAGGGACTCGGCTGCATGGGCATGACCTTCGCCTACGGGCCCGCCGACGACCAGGAAGCCCTGCGCACCGCGCACCGCGCCCTGGAACTGGGCGTGAACCTCCTGGACACCGCGGACTTCTACGGCCCGCACAGCAACGAGGAGTTCGTCGCCCGCGTCATCGCCGGCCGCCGCGACAGCATCACCGTCTCCTCCAAGGTCGGCAACGAAGTCACCGCCGACGGCACCATCACCGGCCGCCTCAACGGCCGCCCCGACTACATCCGCACCTCCCTCGACGCCACCCTGCGCCGGCTGGACACCGACCGCCTCGACCTGTACTACCTGCACCGCGTCGACCCCGCCGTCCCCGTCGAGGAATCCACCGGCGCACTCGCCGACCTCGTCACCGCCGGCAAGGTCCGCCACCTCGGCATCTGCGAGGCGTCCGCCGCCACCATCCGCCGCGCCCACGCCGTGCACCCGCTCACCGCCGTACAGACCGAGTACTCCCTGTCCACCCGCGACGTCGAGGCCAACGGCGTCCTCGCGGCCGTCCGCGAACTGGGCATCGGCTTCGTCGGCTACAGCCCGCTGGGCCGCGGCCTGCTCACCGGAGCCATCCGCAGCCTCGACGCCCTCGCCGAACACGACTTCCGCCGCGTCGTGCCCCGCTTCCAGCAGGGCAACCTCGAGACGAACCTGCACATCGTGGAACGGCTGCAGGCACTGGCCGCCGCCAAGAACATCACCGCCGGACAGCTCGCGCTGGCCTGGGTGCTCGCCCAGGGCGACGACATCGTCGCCATCCCCGGCACCAAACGCGTCACCTACCTGGAAGAGAACCTCGCCGCCTGCGCCGTCGAGCTGAGCGCGGCCGACCTCGCCGCCCTCGACGAGATCGCCCCCCACGGCTCCACGGCCGGCGACCGCTACCCCGTCGGTGCCATGGCCACCCTCGACGGCTGACCCCCGACCCCGGCCCGCGGGCCCTCGAAGGCGAAGTGAGTGCGATAACCATGGCGAACATCACGATCATCGGCGGCGGACTGGCCGGCCTGACCGCGGCGATCTCCGCCGCCGAACAGGGCGCCCGCGTCACCGTCCACGAGGCCCACTCCCACACCGGCGGCCGCGCCCGCTCGGCCACCGGCCCCTACGTCACCAACGACGGGCCGCACACCTTCTTCGACAACGGCGACGCCTGGCACTGGCTGCTGCAGCGCGGACTGGCCGGCCGCTACGTACGGCTGTCCTTCCACGAGTGGACCCGGATGCGCTTCCGCCACCAGGGCCGGCTGCGGATGACCCTGCCGTCCGGCTACATGAAGATGACCTGGCGCCACCGCGGCACCGAGGTCCCCGTCGACCGCTCCTTCCAGGACTGGGCCAGCGAACGCTTCGCCCAGCAGACCGTCAACGAGGCCCTCGGCTTCCTCGGCCCGATCCTCTTCGACGGCGACCCCGGACGGCTGTCGGCGGCCTTCGTGTGGGAGCGGCTGCTGCGCGTGGGCACCCCCCGCTTCCCGCTGCCCAGCCGCTACTTCATCGGCGGCTGGGGCGCGCTGATCGCCCGCATGGAACGCGTCGCCCGCGCCCGCGGCGTGGTCATCGAGACCGGCTCACGGCTGAGCGAACTGCCCGCCGGCGGACCGGTGATCGTGGCGACCTCGCTGGCCTCCGCGCGCAGCCTGCTGCGCGACCCCGGCCTTGAATGGCCCAGCGGCACCGCCGCCCTGCTGGACCTGGCCGTCACCCACTCCAAGAAGGACGGCAACGTCTCCTTCGACATGGACGAGGGCGGCTTCACCTCCCAGTACTCCGACCACGACCCCTCCCTCGCCCCGAAGGGCCAGTCCCTGTTCCAGGGACAGATGCCGCTGCGGCCCGGCGAGTCGAAGGCCGACGCCCTGGCCCGGCTGGAGAAACTCTTCGACCTGACCACCCCCGGCTGGCGCACCCGCCTCCTGTGGCGCCGCGAAGGCGTCTCCCGCGGCCGCACCGGCGCCCTGGACCTGCCCGGCCTCAGCTGGCGCGACCGGCCCGCCGTCGACCGCGGGGACGGCGTGTTCCTGGCCGGCGACAGCGTCGCCGCCCCCGGCATCCTCGCCGAGACCTCCATCAACAGCGCCCTGCGGGCCGCCCGGCTCGCCGTCAACGCCCGGCCGGCGGCACACCGTTCCGCGGCGCTCGGGCGTTGACGCTCCTCTCCCTGAAGGGAGGGGATTCTTACGGCTCGCGCCGTGAGACTTCCTGTTTCATCGCCGACTGCCCGCCCGGAGAACTCCGTTGAGGTCTTACACCAGCTCCGCAGGCTGCGACCGCCCGTCCGGCGGCCAGCAGGTTCTTCGCTGCGTTCACGTCCCGGTCGTGGGTCGCGCCGCAGCCGCACGTCCACGTGCGGACGTCCAGCGGCATCCTGTCCTGCAAGGTGCCGCAGGCGGAGCACAGCCTGGACGAGGGGAACCACCGGTCGACGGCGATCACCTCGCGCCCGTACCACTGGGCCTTGTACTCCAGCATGCTCCGGAACTCACTCCATGCCGCGTCACTGATGGCGCGGGCCAGTTTCCGGTTCTTGACCATGTTGCGGACGGTCAGGTCCTCGATCACGAGCGTTTGGTTCTCACGCACGAGACGAGTGGTGATCTGGTGCAGGCTGTCACGACGCCGGTCAGCGATCCGGGCATGGATACGGGCGGCCTTGCGCCGGGCCTTGACGCCGTTCGCCGAACCCTTCTCCTTCTTCGCCAGCCGGCGCTGCGCCTTCGCCAGCGCGGCCCGGTCGCGGCGTTCATGGCGGGGGTTGGTGATCTTCTCTCCGGTCGAGAGGGTCAGGAGGTGATCCAGCCCGGCGTCAATACCGACCGCCGTGTCCGTGGCAGGCAGGTGTCTGATGCCGGGGTCGTCGCACAGCATCGAGACGAACCAGCGCCCCGCCGCATCCTGGGACACGGTCACCGTGGACGGACTCACACCCTCGGGGAGCGGCCTGGACCACACGATGCGCAGAGGCTCGCTCATCTTCGCCAGCCGCAGCTCACCGTCCCGGAAACGGAACGCGCTGGTGGTGTACTCGGCGGACTTCCTGGACTTCTTCCGCGACTTGAAACGCGGGTACTTGGCCCGTTTGCCGAAGAAGTTGGCGAACGCCGTCTGCAGGTGCCGCAGCGCCTGCTGGAGCGGCACCGAGGACACCTCGTTGAGGTAGGCCAGATCGTCGGTCTTCTTCCACGCCGTCAGCATCGCCGACGTCTGGTGGTAGCTGACCCGCTCCTGACGCGTCCACGCCTCGGTGCGGGCGGCGAGCGCCATGTTGCAGACCTTCCGCACGCACCCGAACGTACGCGACAGCTCCGCTGCCTGCGCATCCGTCGGACAGAAGCGGTACCGATACGCCCGCTTCACGTGAGTGCTCACCACTCACAAACTATCGCATCAACTTGTGACTATTTGCGGGCAGTTGGCCGCGAACGACGATCAGCCCTGGCGGCGGATCGCCTGTCCCTGCCCTGCTCCGCAGGAGTCCGCTTCCCCTCCGCCCTGAAAGACGGAGCATCCACGGAGGAATCCCAATGAGAATCACCCTGTCCGAGCGCGGCACCCCGGACTGGCAGACCGCCGCGGACCTCGCCCGGCTGGTGTTCGCCAAGCAGTACCAGGCGAGCATCTCGCCCGACCCGGACGGCTTCCTCGCCTTCTTCGAGACCGCCGCCGACGGCCAGGAGGAAGTCCTCGCCTGCGCGGGCCTGTCCTTCCCCGAGGAAGAGAGCATCCTGCTCGAGCGCTACCTCGACGCTCCCGTCGAAGACGTCATCACCCGGGCCGTGGGCGCCCCCGTCAAACGCTCCCAGGTCCTGCAGATCGGCTCCATCGCCTCGGTACGGGCCGCCGCCGGCGCCGAGATCATCAAGGCGATCCCGCTGATCATGGCCTGCCTGGGCCGCCCGTACGCGGTGATGACCATGACCGGCCGGCTCGCCGCCCTCATGCAGCGCCTGGGCTGCGTCTTCCACCCCCTCGCCGACGCCAGCGCGCAGCGCCTGCCCGAAGGCGAACGGGCCGCATGGGGCTCCTACTACGACACCCGGCCCGTCGTCGGCTACGCCGAGGCCGCCGAGCAGTCCACCCTGCTGCTGGCCGCCATCGGACGCTACTGCTTCACCTCGGTCGACATGCGGCTGCTGAGCAACCGCCCGCAGCAGGGGGTGCTCACCCGTGCCGCCTGACACCCCCGCCCGCCTTTCTCTTGCCCAGGGGCTCCTGGAGCGGGCCGGCAGCGACGCCGTCATGGTCCGCGTGCTGGCCGCCGACGGCTCGGCGCCCGCCGCCTTCAGCTACCGCGACCTGACCGGCGCCGCCCTCGCGCTGGCCGCCCGGCTCCAGGAACAGGCCCAGGCGCTGGGCCGGCCGGCCCGGGTGGGACTGCTCGCGGAGAACTCGCCCGAATGGGTCGTGGCCGACCTGGCCGCCCTGTTCGCCGGCGCCGTCGAGATCCCCGTTCCGACCGCCTTCACCGCCCAGCAGGCCGCCTCCCTCCTGGAGAGCGCCGACCTGTGCCTCACCGACGCCGCGGGCGAAGCAGCCCTGGCCCGCTGGCACGCCGGCACCCCCCGGAGCGTCCTGCCCGACGGCTGCCCCGTCCTCCCCCTCGACCTGCCCGGCCTGGCCCGCGCACCCCGCCCCGCCGCGCCCCCGCAGATCCCCGCACACGACCAGATCGTCAAGGTCATCCACACCTCCGGCACCACCTCCGCCCCCAAAGGCGTCCAGATCCGCCGGCACGGCCTGGACGAACTCCTCACCTCACTGCGCGCCCGCACCCGCCCGGAGATCTTCGAGCGCTATCTGTCCATCGTCCCGCTCAGCCTCCTCATCGAGCAGGTCGCCGGCCTCTACATGCCCTTCCTGGCAGGCGGTTCGGTGTCCTTCCTGCCGCCGGGCACCGCCCTGGTCGGCACCGCCGCCGACGCCGCCCCCCGCATGCTCACCCTGCTGCGAGCGGCCCGCCCCACCGCCCTGGTCGTGCCGCCCACCGTCGCCGGCCTCTTCCTCGCCCTGTGCGACCAGCAGCCCGCCGAGAGCGTCCCCGAGCGCCACCGGCGGATCTTCGGACACGACGGGCCGGTCTTCATCGCCTGCGGCGGCGCCCCCGTCCCCCCGGAGATCCTCCAGCGCCTCGACGCCCACGGACTGACCGTCCACGAGGGCTACGGGCTGAGCGAGAACTCCTCCGTGGTGTCCTGGAACTTCCCCGGCGCCGTCCGCTTCGGCACCGTCGGCCGCCCCCTGGACCACGTGCACGCCGAACTCGCCGACGACGGTGAACTCCTCATCCGCAGCACCTCCCTGTTCGCCGGCTACACCCGCGAGGACCCCTCCAGCGTCGTCGTCGACGACCAGGGCCGCCTGCACACCGGCGACCTCGCCGAGATCGACGCCGACGGCTACCTGCGGATCACCGGACGCAAGAAGAACCTCGTCATCACCGCGGGCGGCCGCAACGTGGCCCCCGAATGGGTCGAGGCCCGCTACCGCGAACTCGGCTTCGTCCGCGAGGCCGCCGTCGTCGCCGACGGCCTCGACCAGGTCCACGGCCTGTTCGTCATCGACGCCGCCCTCGACCCCGACACCGCCCGCCGCGAGATCACCGACTTCGGCCGGCACAAACTCTCCGGCATCGAACGCGCCGCCGTCGTCCACCTCATGTCCGAGGACGACCCCGCCTACGCCACCTGCTTCACCGTCACCGGACGCCCCCGCCGCGACGTCGTGCGCGCGCACGTCCTCGACCAGCCCCGCACCCCCGCCGCGGCCGCGGCCCCCGAGACCAAGGAGAAGCCATGAGCACGGCTGTGAAGACCACCCCCTACGGCACCGGCAGCGGCCTGCTGGTCGAACCCGCAGGCCCCGGCGGCCTCGACGGCATCGACCCCAAGGAACTGCGCGACCTGCTCGCCCAGGCCGGCTTCCTGCTGCTGCGCGGCTTCGGCGCGGACATGGACGCCTTCACCGCCCTGGTGCAGCACACCTCCACCTCCACCACCCTCGACCCCGCCCGCGACTTCTACTCCGAGGTCGCCCAGAAGGTCGACGCCGGCCTCGACGAGGTGGGCCTGCACACCGAGAACGGCAACAGCCCCTTCCGCTCCCACCTCGCCTGGTTCTTCTGCGAGAAGGCCGCCTCCTCCGGTTCCCAGACCACCGTCTGCGACGGCTACCGCGTCTGGGACGCCCTCAGCCCCCAGGCCCGTACGGCATTCGCCGCCCAGGACATCGTCTACAGCCGCTACGTCGCCGAGCCGCAGTGGCGGGCGATGGCCCACCACCTGCTGGGCCGCACCAAGCCCGCCGACGAGATCGAGGTCAAAGAACTCCTCGCGCTGGCAGGCCAGTTGCCCGGCACCGAGATCCTGCCGCAGGACGACGGCGGGGTGCGCTACTCCTTCACCACCCCCGCGGCCGGCACCACCGTGTTCGGACCGCGCCCCTCCTTCGCCAACAGCATCCTGGGCCCCTCCTTCAACTACGAGAAGCCCACCATCACCTTCGCCGACGGCACCCCCCTGTCCCCGCAACTGCTGGCCGAGGTCGAAGAGGTGACCGCCCGCCTCACCGAGAACCTCGACTGGCAGGACGGCGACGCCGCCGTCATCGACAACACCCGCGTCATGCACGGCCGGCGCGCCATCACCGACCCCGACCGCACCATCTACAACGCCCTCAGCTACATCGAGGCACCCGCCGCCTGACCGGGCCGCCCCGCCCGCCCCACCCCTCAGCGGAAGAAGAAGGAGGGGGCAGAGGGGCGGGAGGCAGATCCATCCGAGAGGGAGCCTTGACTTCTCCCCCTCCTGAAGGAGGGGGATTCTTACGGCTCGCGCCGTGAGGGTTTCTGCTTCGTCGCCGACCGCCCATCCGGAGTACTCCGTTGAGGTCTTACACCAGCTCCACAGACTGTCACCGCCAGCCCGGCGGCCAGAAGATTGTGCGCCGCGTTCACGTCCCGGTCGTGGGTCGCGCCGCAGCCGCACGTCCAGGTGCGGACGTTCAGCGGCATCGTGTCCCGCAGGGTGTTGCAGGCGGAGCACAGCCTGGAGGAGGGGAACCACCGGTCCACCGCGATCACTTCGCGCCCGTACCACTGGGCTTTGTACTCCAGCATGCTCCGGAACTCGCTCCACGCCGCGTCACTGATGGCGCGGGCGAGCCGGTGGTTCTTGACCATGTTGCGCACGGTCAGGTCCTCGATCACGATCGTTTGGTTTTCACGAACGAGCCGAGTGGTCAGCTTGTGCAGGCTGTCGCGGCGCCGGTCAGCGATCCGTGCATGGATCTTCGCGACCTTCAGCCGGGCCCTGGCCCGGTTCGCCGAGCCCTTCTCCTTCCTTGCCAGACGACGCTGCTGCCTGGCCAGAGCGACACGGTCCCGGCGCTCGTGCCGGGGGTTGGCGCTCTTCTCCCCGGTGGAGAGGGTCAGAAGATGCTCCAGCCCGACATCGACACCGACGGCCTGACCGGTGGCCGGGAGCGGCCGCACGGACGGGTCCTCGCACAGCAGGGAGACGAACCAGCGGCCCGCGCTGTCCTGCGAGACCGTCACGGTGGACGGCTTCGCTCCCTCGGGCAGCGGGCGCGACCACACGACAGCCAGCGGTTCGGTCATCTTCGCCAGTGTCAGTTTCCCGTCACGGAAACGGAACGCGCTGGAGGTGTACTCCGCACTCCTGCGCGACTTCTTCCGCGACTTGAAACACGGGTACTTGGCCCGTTTGCCGAAGAAGTTGGTGAACGCCACCTGCAAGTGGCGCAGACACTGCTGGAGCGGAACCGAGGAGACGTCGTTGAGGTAAGCCAGTTCCTCGGTCTTCTTCCACGCCGTCAGCATCGCCGACGTCTGGTTGTAGCTGACCCGCTCCTGCCGCGCCCACGCCTCCGTCCGCGCGGCGAGCGCCAGGTTGTAGACCTTCCGCACGCACCCGAACGTGCGCGACAGCTCGGCCGCCTGCGCATCCGTCGGATAGAAGCGGTACCGATACGCCCGCTTCACGTGAGTGCTCACAACTCACAATTATCGCATCAACTTGTCACTATCTACAGGAAGTTGGTCGCGAACGACGATCCGCCCTGGCGGCGAATCGTCTTTCCCTGCCCTGCTCCGCAGGAGTCCGTTTCCTCTCCGCCCTGAAGGGCGGAGTATCCACGGAGGGATCAGATGACCACCGATTACACCGCCCCCCGCACGACGGACACCGCACCCGCCGGCGCCGCAGCGGACCCCCGCCGCTGGCGCCTGCTCGTCTTCGTCGCCCTCGCCCAGTTCATGGTGCTCCTCGACACCACCGTGGTGAACCTCGCCCTGCCCGCCGTCCAGGCCGACCTCAAGGCCGGCGCCACCGCCGTCGAATGGGTGCTGACCGCCTACATCCTGTGCTTCGGCGGCCTCATGCTGCTCGGCGGCCGCACCGCCGACCGCTGGGGCAGGCGGCGCACCTTCCTGCTCGGCGCCCTGCTGTTCACCGCCGCCTCCCTGCTGTGCGGACTCGCCCAGGGCGCCGGCCTGCTGATCGCCGCCCGCGCCCTGCAGGGCTGCGGCGCCGCCTTCCTCTCACCCGCCGCGATGTCCCTGGTCACCACCACCTTCCCCAAGGGCCGCGAACGCACCACCGCACTCGCCGTCTGGGCCGCGCTGGCCGGCCTCGGCGGCACCCTCGGCGTCATCGCCGGCGGCCTGATCACCGACAGCCTCAGCTGGCGCTGGATCTTCTACATCAACCTGCCCTTCGGGATCGTCGCCGTCGCCGGCGTCCTGCTGCTGTCCCGGGGCCGCCCCGAAACCCGTATCCGCGGCTCGCGCCCCGACATCGCCGGCGCCGTCACCGTCACCGCGGGCCTGGCCGCCCTCGTCTACGCCATCGTCAACATCCAGGACCACGGCGCCGCCTCCACGCCCTACGTCCTGGCCCCGGCCGCCGCCTCCCTCGCCCTGCTCGCCGCGTTCGTCCTGATCGAACGCCGCACCCCCGACCCGCTGATGCCACTGCACCTGTTCGCCACCCGCTCCCTGGCCACCGCAAGCCTGGGCCGCGTCCTGACCAGCGGCGTGCAGGCGTCCGTGCTCTTCCTGTGCAGCTACTACCTGCAGCGCACCCTGGGCTACTCCACCCTCAAGTCCGGATTCGCGTTCCTGCCGCTGGGCGTCGTCGCCATCCTCGTCACCGCCCCCGCCACCCGCATCATGCACAAGGCCGGCCCCCGCCCCGTCTACCTCGCCGGCGCCGCCGGCTCCGTACTCGGCCTCCTCCTGCTCACCCAGGCCCCGGCCGACGGCACCTACCTGCTGCACCTGCTGCCCGCCCTGCTCATCCTCGGCGCCTCCATGCAGTGCTGCGGCATCCCCGTCAACGTGCACGGCGTCTCCGACATCCCCGCCCGCCAGCAGGGCATCGCCTCCGGCGTCCTGGTCGCCGCCTTCCAGGTCGGCGCCTCCCTCGGCGTGGCCACCGTCGCCACCAGCGCCCTGACCCGCACCACCCACGAACTCACCCACCACACCACCCCCGCCCTGGCCTGGCTGGACGGCCTCCACCTCGGCTTCTGGATCGCCACCGGCATCGGCGTCCTCAACCTGCTCACCGCCTACTTCGGACTGCCCCGCCACCATCGCGCCCCCGCCCCGGCCGGCCCCCGCACCGCCTGACCACCCCCCAACCCCCCCAACCCACACGGAGAGGCCCATGGCACGCCCCGGAGACACCCTCCACCTCGGCAAGGACAAGCTCACCTTCCTGACCACCGCCGCCGAAACCGACGGCGCCTTCGTCGAAGTCGAAGTCGAGTACGCCCCCGCCGTCATCAAACCGCCCCAGCACTACCACCCCCGCCAGACCGAACACATGCGCCTTGAAAGCGGCCGCCTCAGCCTCCAGCTCGACGGCGTCCTGCACGAGTACGAACAAGGCGCCGACTTCTACATCCCGCCGGGCGCCGTCCACTCCATGTGGAACCCCGGCCCCGAACCCACCCGGGTCATCTGGCGCACCACCCCTGCCTACCGGACCGAAACCGTCTTCGAGACCCTCTGGGGCCTGACCAACGAAGGCCGGCTGCGCCCCGACGGCACCCCCCGCCTGCAGATGCCGCTGCTCGCCCTCGCCTTCCGCGACGAGTACCGCGTCGTCACCGGCCGCCCCTACCCCCTCGACACGGCCCTGTGCCTGCTGCTCTCCCCGCTCTCCCTGGCCTGCGGCTACCGCCCCACCTACCGCCCGCCCCAGAACACCGCGACCCTCCAGCCCACCGCCTGAACAAACCGTCGAAAGGCCGGGAGTTCGAGCCGGACCCAAGGGCGCAGCGAGCCGTGCGCCCTAGCGTCGGCCCCAACCGACATACGGCCGATGCGTGGAGGAATGGTCATGGCCACCGAAGCACACGAATTCACCCTGCCCGGTGCGGATCTCCCGCAGCCCGACGCCGAACTGCGCAAGAAGCGCGAGGCGGTCGTCCTGCAGCACACGGTCGCCGAGATCGCCTGGGACATCGACGGCGTGCTGGCCACCTTCCCGCGCGGCGGCGTCTACCGCATCCAGGCCTTCGAAGAGGGCCCGCTGATCGGCGAAGAAGCCATCAAGAAGGGCTACTTCGCCGACCTCAAGGCCGCCTTCCCCGGCCTCGAGCACGAACTGCACCACGTGCACCACACGCCCACCGCCGTGATCCTCGAGGCACAGGCCCGCGGCAGGCAGGAGGCCGACTGGCGCGGCATCCCCAACCGCGGCAAGTCCATCGACGCCCCCGTCGCCGTCTTCTTCCACTTCGACGGCGACGTCCTCATCGACGAGACCCTCTACTTCGACATCGCCACCTTCCAGCGCCAACTCGCCTGACCCTCCCCTTCTTTCCGCCGGCGCGGCGCGGCACGGCGGGGCCCGGGTACCGGACACACCGGCACCCGGGCCCCGCCGTGCCCGCGCCCGGGTGCCGAGCGCGGCTCGAGGAGGACTTGAGCAGGCGTCCGTAGCGTCGACGGCGCCGTACCGGCCCGCGCGCGGCCGCGGGCACCAGGGCGCCGCGGGCCGGACCGGTCACGGCGATGAGCATCTCGCACGACCCGCCTCCAGAAAGGATGCTCGGATGAGCACCGTCAACCCCCCATCCCCGGGCGGTGACACCAGGAGGGTGGTCTTCTGGGCCATTCTCACCACCAGCCTCGCCTCGTTCATGGCGGGGCTGGACAACCTCGTCATCATCACGGCGCTGCCCACCATCCGGGAGAAACTCGGCGGCAGCCTCACCGACCTGGAATGGACGGTCAACGCCTACACGCTGTCCTTCGCGGTCCTGATGATGTTCGGCGCCGCCCTCGGCGACCGCTTCGGCCGCCGCAAGGTCTTCAGCCTGGGCCTGCTGCTGTTCACCGCCGCCTCCGCGGCCGCCGCCCTCGCGCCCGGCATCAACGAACTCGTCGCCGCCCGCGCCGTCCAGGGCGTCGGCGCGGCCATCATCATGCCGCTGTCGGTGACCTTGCTGACCGCCGCCGTGCCCGCCGAGAAACGCGGCGCGGCCCTGGGCATCTGGGGCGCCGTCAACGGACTGTCCATCGCGGCCGGCCCGCTGGTGGGCGGCGCCATCGTCGAGCACCTGTCCTGGCAGTGGATCTTCTGGCTGAACGTGCCGATCGGCCTGGCGCTTGCCCCGCTGTCCTTCCGCAAGCTCGCCGAGAGCCGCATCGCCCACTCCCGCCTGGACGCCGTCGGCACCGCCCTGGCCAGCCTGGGCCTGTTCGGCATCGTGCTGGGCCTGATCAAGGGCCACGGCGACGGCTGGACATCCCCCCAGGTCCTGGGCGCACTGATCGGCGGCACCGCCGTGATGGCCCTGTTCGTGGTGTGGGAGAACCGCACCGAACACCCGATGGTGCCGATGCGGATGTTCCGCAACCGCGCCTTCACCGCGATCAACCTGGCCGGCGCCCTCATGTCGGTCGGCATGTTCGGCGCGATCTTCCTGATGACCCAGTTCCTGCAGAACATCCAGGGCTACACCGCCATGCAGGCCGGCGTACGGCTGCTGGCCTGGACCGCCATGCCGATGGTCGTCGCCCCCATCGGCGGCATGGTCTCCGACCGCATCGGCGGGAAACCCGTGGTCACCCTCGGCCTCGCCATGATGACCGCCGGCATGGTCTATTGGGCGTTCGTCCTCAAGCCGGACGTCTCCTACGCCGCCCAGCTGCCCTCCCTGATGATCTGCGGCGCCGGCATGGCCCTGTTCTACGCCCCGCTGATGAACCTCACCATGGGCTCGGTCGCCGAACACGAACAAGGCATCGCCTCCGGCGTCACCGCCGCCACCCGCGAGGTCGGCGCCGCCCTCGGCGTGGCCCTGCTCGCCTCCATCTTCAGCGCCAACGGCGGCTACGCCTCACCGCGCAACTTCGTCGACGGCCTGGTGCCCGCCATGTGGGTGGGCGCCACCGCGGTGGCCCTTGCCACCTTCGCCATGCTGCTGGCGCCCTCCCGCCGGCGCGCCGCGAGCGCCCCCGTCGCGCAGGCCGCCCCCGCGCAGGAGAGCGCCCCGGCGCCCCTGCACTGACCGGACGCCGGGGCCGGCGCCACCCGTCACGGGTGGCGCCGGCCCCGGCGCCGTCCCACGAACCGGCGCCCCTGACGCCCCGACGAACCGAGGACGCATGGCCATTGAGGAGATGAAGGTCCGCGACGCCTTCCGGATCACACCGTCGCAGCTGCCGGACAACCGGGGCCTGTTCTTCGAGGCCTGGCGGCTGGGCGGCCTGATAGCGGCGAGCGGCCAGCCGTTCACCGTCCGGCAGGTCAACTACTCCGTCTCCCGGCGCAATACGCTGCGCGGCATCCACGGCACCACCCTGCCGCCGGGCCAGGCGAAACTGGTGACCTGCGTGCGCGGCGCCGCCCTGGACGTGGTCGTCGACCTGCGCGTCGGCTCCCCGACGTTCGGCATGTTCGACACCACCCTGCAGGAAGCCGGCTCCGGCATCGGCGTCTACCTCGCCGACGGCCTCGGCCACGCCTTCCTCGCCCTGAGCGACGACACCTGCATGAACTACCTGTGCTCCGAGGAGTACGTGCCCGGCACCATGGTCGACATCCAGGCCCTCGACCCCGACATCGGCATCCCCTGGAACACCACCGGACAACTGATCCGCTCCGACAAGGACACCCACGCCCCCGGCCTCTCCGAGGCCGCGGCCCGCGGCCTGCTGCCCACCTACGAACAGGCCCTCGCCTCCTACCGTCCCGCCGCCCCCGCCGGCCGTCGCCCGTAACCTGACGGGTGGCGGCCCCGGCAGCGGGAGGTGCGGTGATCGAGTGTGTCCGGGCGGTACTGCTCACGCCCGCCGGCCGGCTGCTGCTGATCCGCCGCACCTGGCCCGGCGCGGCGCCCTACCGGGTCTTTCCCGGCGGCCACGTCGAACCGGACGATCCGGGCCTGCGCGCGGCCCTGGTCCGTGAGGTACGCGAAGAGACCGGCGCCGAGCCGCAGATCACGGGCCTGCTGCGGGTGCTGGCCGGGGAGCACCAGCGCCAGTACTTCTACCTGGCCCGTATCCGGTCCTGGTCCGAGGCGGACCGCACCGGTCCGGAGTTCGCCGACCCGGACCGCGGCGAGTACCGGCTCGAGGAAGTCCCGCTGAGCGTGCGGGCGCTCGGCGCCCTCGCTCTGGAGCCGGAGGAGATCGCCGCGCTGCTGCGCGACGCGGTGACGGCCGGGACCGATCTGGCCGCCCTGGCAGATCCGGCGCGGTGAGTCCGGCGGCCGGCACCAAGAACCCCGCCGCCGGGAGCTCGGCCGCCGGCGGCCGCCGGGTGTGAACCGGCCTGCCCTGGCCGCGGGTTGGAGCGGGCTCGGCGCAGGGCTTCACACGCTTCCTCTCGCGGCCTGGCGGGATCTCCACTCACGGCGCAGGAGATGGATCCGCAGGGCCGCGACGGCCACAGACGCGAGACCGATGCCGCCCCGGGCCCATCCTCCGGCCATGACGAACCAGTACAGGGCGAGGCCGGCGAAGAAGAGGCTGACGGCGATGACCAGCGGTTCGCGGATCCAGAACGGGAGGGCGCGGAGAATCAGGTTGATCAGCATCCGGCCGGTCGGCCGGGCGCGGATCCCGCACGCTGTGGTGGAGGCCATTGTTCCGCAGGCGGGAGGCGAGGAGGGCGTCAACTCCTGCCCGCCCGGGGAGTGCGGCCGCGCACGGGCATCCGCCACTTCTGTTGAAAGTGCGAACCGATGTGCTCCGGTCGCCGATCGGGGGGCACCGACCTAACCTCGGTTGAGGCCGACAGTGACCAATGGGGCAGTTGTTCAAGATGGGAGAACATCGTGAATGCCACATTCCGCAGCCACTGGGGGCGCACCTTCGCCGTAGGAACCCTGACAGCGGCCCTGCTGTCCGGGGGAACAGCGGGCGGTACCGCGGTGGCGGCCACCGGATCACCCGCAACGACACCTTCGACAACGGCGTCGGAGACGTCGAAGACGATGACCGACAAGCCGTCGCCGTCGACGATGACCGACAAGCCGTCGCCGACGACGATGACCGGCAAGCCGTCGCCGTCGACGACCACCGAGCATTCGCCGAAACCGTCGCCGTCGATGACCGACAAGCATTCGCCGAAACCGTCGCCGTCGAGGACGAACAAGTACTCGCCGAAGCCGAAGCCGACTCCGTCGAGGACCAACAAGTACTCGCCGAA
This sequence comes from Streptomyces olivochromogenes, assembly GCF_001514115.1. Taxonomy (GTDB): domain Bacteria; phylum Actinomycetota; class Actinomycetes; order Streptomycetales; family Streptomycetaceae; genus Streptomyces; species Streptomyces olivochromogenes. Next base: position 28,191 of record NZ_KQ948481.1, on the reverse strand, counting down.
GCCCAAGCCGACTCCGTCGAGGACGAACAAGTACTCGCCGAAGCCCAAGCCGAAGCCGACTCCGTCGAGGACGAGCAAGTACTCGCCGAAGCCCAAGCCGAAGCCGACCCCGTCGAGGACCCACAAGTACTCGCCGAAGCCGAAGCCGTCGAAGACGGCACACCCGGCCATGACCGCCAAGCCGACCAAGACCTCCTAGCCCCCTGACCGCCGGGGCAAGTGACACGCCCGCGCCCCTGAGGCGCGGGCGTGTCCGGCGGAGCCGTGGAGCCGGTTATCCGAACTGGCCGGGCTGGTAGTCGCCGGCGGGCTGGCGGACGAGGACGTTCACGCGGTTGTAGGCGTTGATGAGGGCGATGAGGGAGACCAGCGCGGCGAGCTGGTCCTCGTCGTAGTGCTTGGCGGCGTTCGCCCAGGCCTCGTCCGTGACCCCGCCGGCCGCGTCCGCGATGCGGGTGCCCTGCTCGGTCAGCTCCAGGGCGGCGCGCTCGGCGTCGGTGAACACCGTGGCCTCGCGCCAGGCCGCGACCAGGTGGAGGCGTACCGGACTCTCCCCGGCGTGCGCGGCGTCCTTGGTGTGCATGTCGGTGCAGAACCCGCAGCCGTTGATCTGGCTGGCGCGGATCTTCACCAGTTCCTGCGTCGCGGCCGGCAGCGCCGAGTCCGAGACCGCCTTGCCTGCCGAGTTGATGTGCCGCAGGGCCTTGCCTGCGACCGGGTTGCCGAAGAGGTTCAAGCGGGCGTCCATGGTGAGCTCCTGTGCCGTTGCCGGTGGTTACACCTTCCTGACGGACCGGCCCGCCAGGATGTGACAGGAACGCAAGGGAACGCGTCTTCTCCAGGCCGGGCCCGCCCCCTGGGAGCGCGCTCACCGGCTCACCGGAAGATGCCCCGGCCTTTAGGCCGGGGAGGAATCCGGCTTCCCGTGTAGCGGGGGAGGGGTAGCCGAATCGCCGCCGGGCGATTCGGCGTCCACTGCGGGAGTGCCGAGGACGCCCTCCAGGAGGTAGATGAGATCGGCGTTGAGTGACCGCCGCTCGCGCTTGGCGTGGGCAGCCCAGCGGGCATGAAGTGCGGTGGGGATCCTGGCAGTTGTGCGTACCCCGTCGTCCATGGTCGCTACGCTGGCATCATGACGGCGCCTCTGGAAGTCGGGGAGGCCGGGCACGCCCGGTACACCTACCGGCTTCGGGTGTCATCCACCGCGCTCACGGCGCTGCTGGGTGAGTGGGACCGGTGCCGGTGGATCTGGAACGAATGCTGCGCCCGGTCCAAGAAGGCCCACCGGGACGAGGAGAAGTGCGGTCCGGCGCGGCTGGACAAGATGCTGACCGAGGCCCGCACCCACCATGCGTGGCTGCGTGAGGGCAGCAGTGTTCCGCAGCAGCAGATCATCCGGGACTTCGGCAAGTCCCGCGCCAAGGCGTTGAAGGACATCAAGGCCCGGCTGCCGATGCGGCAGCGGGCGGGGATGCCGAAGTACAAGAAGAAGTCCCTGGCCGACCCGAGCCTGAACTACAACCGCAACGGTTTCCGGCTCAAGGACGGGCGCCTGCACCTCGCGGGCGGCATCGGCGTGACGGTGGTGTGGTCGCGCGACCTTCCTGCCGACCCGTCGTCCGTGCGTGTCCACCGCGACAGCCTCGGCCACTGGTACGCCTCGTTCGTCGTGGCAACCGAAGTCCAGCCGCTGCCGGAGACCGGCAACGTGCTGGGTATCGACTGGGGGGTGAAGGAGACCGCGACCACCACCAGCGACACCCACGACCTTCCTCACGTCGAGCACGGGCGGAAGGCCGCCGCGAAACTCACCGGGTATCAGCGGATGATGGCCCGGCGTAAGCCCAAGGCCGGGCAGGCCGCCTCCAAGGGCTACCGGACAGCGAAGAAGCTGACGGCGAAGCTGTACAAGAAGGTCGCCCGGCAGCGCCAGGACACCGGCCGGAAATGGGCCAAGCAGGTCGTCCGCGATCATGACACCATCGCCGTCGAGGACTTCCGCCCGAAGTTTCTCGCCAAGTCCACCATGGCCCGCAAGGCGGCCGACGCGGCGATCTCCGCCACCAAGGCGGAGCTGATCAACATGGCGCGTAAGCACGATCGGGACCTCCGGCTCGTGCGCCCCGCGCACACCACCATGGACTGCGCGCACTGCGGAGCGAGAGCCAAGCACGCACTGCCACTGTCGGAACGCACCTACACCTGCACCGCGTGCGGAATCTCGTCCCCCAGGGACAAGAACTCCGCCCGCGTGATGCTCGTCCGGGCTGGTCTCAACCCGGCTAGTGCTGATCGTGGAAGACCTGACACCCCGCCGGGGCGGCAGGCAGCGTGAGCTAGGAATCCCCCTCGTTTACGAGGGGGAGGATTCAAAGGGCGGCTTTGTGCTTCAGGGGCTCCCACCAGGCGCGGTGGTCGCGGTACCAGGCGAAGGTCTCGGCCAGGCCCTGGGCGAAGTCCTTGCGGGGGCGGTAGCCGAGCTCGCGGGAGATCTTCGTGCAGTCCACCGAGTAGCGCAGGTCGTGGCCGAGCCGGTCGGGCACGTGCTCGACGCTGTCCCAGGTCGCCCCGGCGAGGTCGAGCAGCAGGGTGGTCAGTTCCTTGTTGCTCAGCTCGGTGCCGCCGCCGATGTTGTACACCTCGCCCGGCCGGCCGCCGGTGCGCACCAGTTCCAGGCCCTGCACGTGGTCGTCGATGTGCAGCCAGTCCCGGACGTTGAGCCCCTGCCCGTACAGCGGGACGCGGTGTCCGTCGAGGAGGTTGGTGACGAACAGGGGGATGACCTTCTCGGGGAAGTGGTGGTGGCCGTAGTTGTTGGAGCAGCGGGTCACCCGGACGTCCAGGCCGTGGGTGCGGTGGTAGGAGAGGGCGACGAGGTCGGAGGAGGCCTTGGAGGCGGCGTAGGGGGAGTTGGGGCGCAGCGGGTCGCTCTCGGGCCAGGAGCCCTCGGCCAGGGAGCCGTAGACCTCGTCGGTGGAGACGTGCAGGAAGCGGGCCGGGCCGCCGGGCCGGCGCAGCGCGGCGTCCAGCAGGGTCTGGGTGCCCAGCACGTTGGTGGTGATGAACTCGGCGGCGCCGAGGATGGAACGGTCGACGTGGGACTCCGCGGCGAAGTGCACGATCTGCTCGTGGCCGGCGACGAGTTCGGCCACGAGGCGGGTGTCGCAGATGTCGCCGTGCACGAAGCGGAAGGCGGGGTGGGCGCGGACCGGGTCGAGGTTGGCGGGGTTGCCGGCGTAGGTGAGTTTGTCCAGGACGGTGATTTCGACGCCGCCGGGGCCTGCCGGGCCGAGCAGGGTGCGTACGTAGTGCGAGCCGATGAACCCCGCTCCGCCGGTGACGAGGATGCGTGTGGTGGTCATCTGATCCCTCCGTGGATACTCCGCTCTTCAGGGCGGAGAGGAAACGGACTCCTGCGGAGCCGGGCGAGGGGCTGTGATTCGCCGCCGGGACGGATCGCAGTGCCCTGACCCGCAGGTGGCCTTTACGGATAGCCGTACTAGTTTGTGAGCGTGACCACGAACCACGTGAAGCGGGCGTTCAAGTACCGCTTCCACCCGACCCATGCGCAGGCGGCCGAACTGTCGCGCACGTTCGGGTGCGTGCGGAAGGTCTACAACCTGGCACTCGCCGCCCGTACCGAGGCATGGGCGCGGCAGGAGCGGGTCAACTACAACCAGACCTCGGCGATGCTGACGGCGTGGAAGAAGACCGGGGAACTGGCCTACCTCAACGACGTGTCGTCGGTGCCGCTTCAGCAGACGCTGCGGCACTTGCAGGCCGCCTTCACTAACTTCTTCGCCAGGCGGGTGAAGTATCCGCGCTTCAAGTCCCGTAAGAAGTCCCGCAAGTCGGCCGAGTACACCAGCAGTGCGTTCCGCTTCCGCGACGGGAAACTGACACTGGCGAAGATGACCGAACCGCTGGCCGTCGTGTGGTCGAGACCGCTGCCCGAGGGCATGGCCCCTTCCACCGTGACCGTCTCGCAGGACGCGGCGGGCCGCTGGTTCGTCTCCCTGCTGTGCGAGGACCCGTCCGTGCGGCCGCTCCCGGCCACCGGTCAGGCCGTCGGTGTCGATGTCGGCCTGGACCACCTGCTGACCCTCTCGACCGGGGAGAAGATCGCCAACCCCCGGCACGAGCGCCGGGACCGCACCCGCCTCGCCAAGGCCCAGCGCAACCTTGCCCGCAAGGCCAGGGGTGAGGGCGCCAACCGCAGGAAGGCCCGGCTCAAGGTCGCAAAGATCCACGCGCGGATCGCCGACCGGCGCCGCGACATGCTGCACAAGCTGACCACTCGGCTCGTCCGTGAAAACCAAACGATCGTGATCGAGGACTTGACCGTGCGCAACATGGTCAAAAACCGGATCCTGGCCCGTGCCATCAGCGACGCGGCATGGGCGCAGTTCCGGGGCCTTCTGGAGTACAAGGCCGCCTGGTACGGGCGGGAAATGATCGCGGTGGACCGCTTCTTCCCCTCGTCCAAGCTGTGCTCCCACTGCGGCACCTTGCAGGAGAAGATGCCGCTCAGCGTCCGTACCTGGACGTGTGACTGCGCAACGACCCACGACCGGGACGTGAACGCGGCGAAGAACCTTCTGGCTGCCGGGCTGGCAGTGTCCGCGTGTGGAGCTGGTGTAAGACCTCAACGGAGAACTCCGGGCGGGCAGTCGGCGACGAGGCACGAACCCTCACGGCGCGAGCCGTGAGGATCCCCTCGTTCACGAGAGGGAGAAGTCAAGACGATATCTGCACCTTGCTGTGGTCGCCGAGGATGAGCCGGTGGGCGGCGGGGACCCGGGGTGCGGGGGTCACCTCCACGTTGCGTCCGATGATCGAGGCCTCCACGCGGCGGGCGCCGCGTACCGAGGAGCCGTCCAGGACGATGGAGAACTCGATCTCGCTGTCGGTGATGCGGCAGTCGTGGGAGATGGAGGTGAACGGGCCGACGTAGGAGTCGGCGATCACGCTGCCGGTGCCGATGACGGCCGGGCCCACGATGCGCGAGCCGCTCACCCGGGCGCCCTCGTCGATCTGCACCCGCCCGATGATCTCGCTGGTGTCGTCGACGTCGCCCTCGATGCGCGGCTCGGTGTGCTCCAGGACGGAGCGGTTGACCTCCAGCATGTCGCCGACGTTCCCGGTGTCCTTCCAGTAGCCGGAGATCGTCGTGGAACGCACGTCGCACCGCTGGTCGATGAGCCACTGCAGGGCGTGGGTGATCTCCAGCTCGCCGCGCCAGGAGGGCTTGATGGCGCGGACGGCCTCGTGCACGGCCGGGGTGAACAGGTAGACGCCGACCAGCGCGAGGTCGCTCTTGGGGGCCTTGGGCTTCTCCTCCAGCCCTGTGACCCGTCCGTCCGCGCCGAATTCGGCGACCCCGAACTGGCGCGGGTCGGAGACCTGGGTGAGCAGGATCTGGGCGGCGGGCCGCTGTACGCGGAAGGCGTCGACGAGGGAGGAGATGCCGCCCACGATGAAGTTGTCGCCCAGGTACATGACGAAGTCGTCGTCGGCGAGGAAGTCGCGGGCGATGATGACGGCGTGGGCCAGGCCCAGCGGCGCGTCCTGGGGGATGTAGGTGACGGTGAGGCCGAACTTGGAGCCGTCGCCGACGGCTTGCATGATCTCGTCGGCGGTGTCCCCGACGACGATCCCGACCTCGGTGATGCCCGCGTCCGCGATCGCTTCCAGGCCGTAGAAGAGCACCGGCTTGTTGGCCACGGGCACCAGCTGCTTGGCGGATGTGTGGGTGAGGGGGCGCAGGCGGGTTCCGGCCCCGCCGGAGAGTACGAGAGCCTTCATGAAGGTGAGGCTAGGAGCGGGCACTTGAGCCGGGATGGGGGATGGGACGCGCCCACAGGCCCCCTCCAGGGCGGCTCGAGAGGCGGTGGGGATCCTCGGGTGACACGGCGGGGCGGGCGGCTGCGCCTGCCCGCTTCGGTGACGCGAGCCCAGGAAGGCTTGAGGCATGGCAGACAACCACCGTGAACTCGTCCAGCGCTTCGTCGACATGATCAACGCTCATGACGTGAGCACCATGAGCGAGCACACCGCGCCCGGGCACATCGACCACAACCCGGTCGTGGAGGACGGCATCGAGGCGAACACGGCGTTCTGGGAGCAGATCTTCGCCGCGTTCCCCGATGTCAAGGTCGTCACCCACGACCTGGTCGTGGAGGGGGACCGCATCGCCGGCCGTTTCGAGTACTCGGGCACCCACCAGGGCACGTTCTTCGGCGTCGAGGCCACCGGGCGGCCGCTGAACTTCCAGTCGATCGACTTCTGGCGGGTCGAGGACGGGCTGCTGGCCGAGCACTGGGACCAGCTGGACATGGCGGGGCTGTTCCGCCAGCTCGGCGTCGACATCCACGCCGGCCAGGACGGCCGGTAGCCGCAGGCGGGCGCAGGCGGGCGGCCCGGCGCGCACCGTGTGCGCGCCGGGCCGCCCGTGCGTGAGCCCGTCCGCGTGCCGTCTATAGGGGGCCGGGGCGGGCCGCGGCCTGTTCGACGGCGTCGGTGAGCCGGGCGTGGGCGAGGAGGGCCTCGGTGTGCGGGGTGAAGTCCTCGCGGTCCAGGATGGCCCGGGCGAAGACGCCGGCGATGTGGGTGAAGTGGGTGTCCGGGGCGAGGCGGATCTCGCGGACGGCGCCGCCCTGTTCGACGTGCAGGACGGGGACGTGCTCGTCGGGGGTGCTGAAGGCGCGTTCCAGGCGCAGCCGTCCCTGGCTGCCCCACAGGTCGTAGCCGCTGCGGTAGGCGTGTTCGACGCCGTAGGCGAGCTGGGCGGTGGCCCCGGAGGCGGCGGTCAGCAGGGCGCCGCCGGCGGGCGCCGGCCCGTGCGCGGTGGCGGGGCTCACGTGTGCGCCGGCCACCCGCAGGTGCGGGCCGAGGAAGAGCTGGGCGGCGCGCAGCGGGTAGGCGGCGACCTCGGGCAGGGTGCTGGCCCGCCGCAGGGTGCCGGCGGCATCGCGGCGCAGCGGGATGCCGAACTCGGAGCCGAACAGGCGCAGTTCGCCGATCAGCCCGTCGTCGAGCAGCTGCCGGACGCGGGCGTGCTGGGAGTGGTGGAGGAACATGAAGCTCTCCATCAGCAGCAGGCCGCGCTCGCGGGCGAGGGACACCGCCTTGTCCGCGTCCGCGAGGCGGGCGGCGAACGGCTTCTCGCACAGCACGTGCTTGCCGGCCTCAAGGGCCCGCAGGGTCCACTCCACGTGCAGTTCGGGCGGCAGCGGCAGGTAGACGGCGTCCACGTCGTCGCGCTCCAGCAGCCCGGCGTAGCCAGCCACCGGCGTGCCGCCGAACCGGCCGGTGAACGCCCGCGCCTTCGCGAGGCTGCGGCTGGCGATCGCGGTCACCTCGACGAGCGGCTGGCGGGCCATCGAGGGCAGCATGCGCCGCTCGGCGATGTCCGCGCAGCCCAGCACCCCGATCCGCAGGACGCCCGCTCGTTGTGTGCGCACGGGCCCGTTCACCGGGCGTACGCCCCGCCGCGGGCCCAGGCCGCGCGCAGTCCGCTCAGCAGGGTCCGGGCCTCGATGTTGAGGTAGTTGCTGTGCCGCAGCAGGGCGGACAGCTGGCCGACGGTCACCCACAGGAAGTCCCCGGGCACGTCGACGGGGAACTCGCCGCCCACTTCCATCAGGACGTAGCGGTTGCCGGCGTGGTGGAAGCGGCCGCCCTCCTCGGACTGCACGGTGTCGTACAGCAGTGTGCCGGGAGCGGCGCGCAGGACGAGGTCGAGGTAGCGGGGCCGGCGGGTCGGCGGCAGGGTCAGGGCGCGGCCGGGCTGGCACTGCACGGTGGGGCCGAGTTCGGCCACGTCCAGGACGCCGGCCTCGGAGCGGGCGTGGGCGAGCAGGTGCGGCACGCCGCCGATGCGGCGTACCAGGAACGCCGACAGGCCCTGTTCGGCCGGCGCGAGCAGGGGCTGGGTCCAGCGGGTGACCTCGCGGTTGGCGGCGGCCACGGACGCGGCGATGACGGTGAAGTGGTGGCCGCTGTCGTGGGCGATGGCGTCCTCGGTGCGCCGCCAGTTCTGCACGGCGGCCAGCGGCATGCTGGTCTGCACGAGCTCGCGGTGGGCCTTGATCTCGGTGAGCCGGTTGAGGAGGTGCTCCATGCTGTGCAGCGGGGGTCCTTCGTCGGCGTACGAGGGGATCAGCGACAGCACGGTGCGGGCGTCCATGTTGACCACGTTCGACTCGCGCAGCAGCTGGTGGATCTGGCCGAGGGTCAGCCAGACGAAGTCCTCGTGGGCGGGGACGGGGCCGAGGGCCTCGACCACCATGTTCCGGTTGCGTTTGCGCAGGAACCAGGAGCCCTGTTCGGACTGCAGGGAGTCGAACAGCACCCGGGAGGCGGTCCGCGGCGGGGCGAAGTACTCGATGTAGTTCACCCGGGCGCCCTTGTGCACCCCGGTGTAGTTGCTGCGGGTGGCCTGCACGGTGGGGGACAGCTGCACGGTCTCGAGGTTGCCGGGTTCCATCTTGGCCTGCATCAGGCAGTGCAGGACGCCGTCGAACTCCTTGACGACGATGCCCAGGATGCCGATCTCGGGCTGGTTGATGATCGGCTGCGACCAGGACGCGGCGTGCCCCTCCCACTCGGCGCGCACCTGCAGGCCCTCCACGGAGAAGAACCGGCCGCTGTCGTGCACGAGGTTGCCGGTGGAGTCCGCAAAGCGCCAGCCGACCAGGTCGCGGAAGGGGATGCGCCGCACCTCGTAGCGGTTGGTGCGGCGCTGTTCGGCGAACCATTCGCGGAAGACCGGATTGGGCGTCACCGGGCTGTCCAGGGTCTGGGCCGACAGCGTGAAGCGCCGCCCCAGCCGGGTGAGGGCGCCCGGGGGCACCGCCTGGGTGATGGTCATCAGTCGTGACTCCTTCGCCGTGTGCCGCGCGCCCGGGGCCAGGCCGCCGCCACGACGATCCGCCAGGGCGATCGGCCGTGACTGGAGAGCGCCTCGAAACGCCCCGCACGCCCGCTCGAACCCCCGCACCTGCCGCTGCTACTTCTCCTGTCACTGCTAGACAAAGGGTGGGGGCGTCCCTACCGTGGTGCGGTATGAGAATCCTCTTTGCCAGCGCGGGCAACTTCGGGCACGTGTATCCCCTGCTTCCCTTGGCGAAGGCCGCGCGCGCCGCGGGCCACGAGGTCGCTTTCGCCACCGGCGAGCAGCTGCACCCGGCCCTGCGGGCGGCCGGCCTCGAGCCGGTGGCGGCGGGCCGCTCGGTCCCCGAGGCGTTCATGGAAGCAGTACGCGGCAGTGCCTGCCTCGAACACGGCGAGGGCGACGGCGACCTGGGAGCCCAGGACGTGCCGCCCGAGGTGCTGGCCGACCTGCATGTGAAGGTGTTCGGCTCGGTGCTGCCCCGCTGGGTGGCCGCCGACCTCGCCCCCGTCCTGGCCGGCGGGAGCTTCGACCTCGTCGTCTACGAGGCGCTCAACCCCGGCGCCGCCTTCGCCGCGCACCTGGCGGGCGTGCCCGCCGTCGCGCACGGCGTGGGCGTGATGGCGATGGGCCCCGAGGAGGCCCGCATCCAGGAGGAACTGCTGGCCACCGCCGCCGACCTGGGCGTGCGCGTGCCCGGCGGCCAGCTGCTGGCCCTGGCCCGCACCTACATCGACATCTGCCCGCCCTCCCTGCAGGACCGCGGCTTCCTGGCCGCCCCGCTGCCCCGCGTCGAGCAGCGCCCCGTCGCCTACGGCGAGCCGGGCGAACTGCCCGCGGCCATCCGCGGCGCGGACGGCCCCTTCGTCTACCTGACCCTGGGCACCGCACTGGGCTCGGTGGACGTCCTGCGCACGGTCATCGAGGGGCTGCTGCCGCTCGAGGTGCCGGTCCTGGTGGCCACCGGCCCGGTGGTGGACGTCGCCGACCTGGGCGAACTGCCCGAGCGGGTGGTGGCGGCCGCGTGGGTGGCCCAGCCCGAGGCACTGAAGCGGGCGGCACTGGTCGTCCAGCACGGCGGCGCCGGCACCACCCTGGCCGCGCTCGCGGCCGGACTGCCCCAGCTGATCCTCCCGCAGGGCGCCGACGGACCCGCCAACGCCGCCGCCGTACGCGACGCGGGCGCGGGCGAGGTGGTCCACGCCGCCGACCTGTCGGCCGGCGCGGTCACCGCACAGGCCCGCCGCATCCTGGGCGACGAGACCTACCGCGACGCGGCCCGCAAGGTCGCCACCGAGATCGCCTCCATGCCCGCCCCCACCGAAACCGCCACCCGCCTCCCGCAGTTCACGACCTGACAGCAGCCACGCCCCCGGGCACCTGCCCCCCGGCCCGCGAGTGCCCGGTCCCGGCCTGCGGGTGTCCGGCCGCGGGTGCCGGGTGCCAGATGTCCGGCCCGGTGTGCCTGGCCCCGGTCTGCGGGTGTCCGGCCGCGGGTGCCAGGTGCCGGATCCCCGGTCCGGTGTGGCTGGTCCCGGCCTGCGGGGGCCTGGTTCCCGTCCCCAGGGCGGGGCTCGGCCCCCCCCGGCCCGGGACCGCGGGCCGGGCTCCCGGGGGTGGGGGCAAGGTGCCCGGGGCTCCTGGCCCCGCCTCCGGGGCGCTCACTGCCACCCCCGGGGGGCCCGTCCGTAGAAGGAGTGACTCCCGCTCCGCCGCAGGACCGACTCCCGCACGCCGGGAGGGGATGGCTCCCGCTCCCGGGAGCCATCCCCTCCCCGGGGCCCTGGTCCGCCCGGCCGAGTCCGCCTCGGGTGCGTGTCCCGCCCAACCCCCGGAGGGATACGCACCCCGCCCCCCGGGCGCCGGCCCGCCGGCCGCCCGGGCACCGGCTCCGGTGCGCGCGTGCATTCCCCCGGCACGCGCGCACCGGACGCCCCCGCCGCCGTACGGACACCCCCTAGGGGAGCGGCAGGGCAAGGCCGCGCGCGCCGGCCGGGGCGGGCAGCAGGTCGTCGACCGGGGTGTGCGGGGGCGCCGCCGTCAGCGCGGCCAGCGTGGCGCGCAGCTCGCGGGCCAGCCGCACGGCCCGCGTGCGGGAGAGCACCGCGGGGGCGAACTCCAGGCGCAGCAGCGGGTCTTCGCGCCAGCGCAGCACGGTCAGCGCGGCGTCCGCCGTGACGGCGCCCGCGTGCCCGTGGTGGAAGCGCGCGCTCAAGGCGCCCGCCCACGCGCGCGCGGGCAGCAGCTCGTCGCGGGCCGCGAACGTCACCGGTGTCAGGACGGGCCGGGAGCGGTCCGGGCGCACCCCGAGCTCGCGCGCCAGCTCGGCGGTGTCGAGGTCCGCGCAGCCGAGGGCCTCGCTGAACGCGCAGGCGACCCCGCGCAGGAAGTAGTCGACACCGCCCTCCAGTTCACAGCCCACCGGCACCGTCGCCGAACACGGCGCGAGGGTGCCCAGCAGCGCCGCCGTGGCACGGCGCGGCACCTCGCAGCCCACCAGCAGCCGCTCCAGGCCCGCGCGCCGGCCCACGGCCAGCGCCCACGCCGCCAGCAGCACCGTGCCGTGCGGCACACCGGCCCGCCGGGCCGTCGCATCGGCCGCGTCCCGCAGCCGCACGTCGAGGCCGACCTGCAGGCGCTCGCCGCGGACATCGAACACGGCGGGCCGCGGCGCACCCTCCGCCAGGTCCACGGCGGCGGGAAAACCGCGCAGCCGCTCGGCCCGCTCGGCCGCCGCCCGCAGCCCGCCGGGCCGGGCAGCCACCGCGGCGCGCCCCGCCGTGTCCGGCCCGGGACGCACCGCCCGCACCAGCGGGCGCCGGTGCACGGCACGGTCGTAGTCGGCGAGCAGTTCCTGCCACAGCAGCGCGGCCGACCAGCTGTCGGCCACCGCGTCGTGGTACACGAACGACAGCAGATGCGCACCCCCGGCCAGACGGCTCAGGGCGAAGACGAGCGGCGGCCGGCCCGGCCGGCCGACCAACTGCCGCGCCCGCGCGGCCAGATACCCGTGCACCGCCGCCACCGGGTCCCCGCCCCCGCCCGCTCCCGCCAGAGTGACCAGCGGCGGGGCGCAGGCGGCGAGAACCCGCCGCACCGGGCCGTGCGGCGCGTCCGCGAACACGGTCCGCAGGCCCTCGTGCCGCGCACCGAGAGCGGCGAGCACCCGGCGCAGCGCGCCCGCGTCGAGCGGCCCGGCCAGCTCGGCACTGAGCACCCGGCACACCGCACCGGCACCCGCCGCCCGCTCGGCGGCCAGCGCCGCCCGCTGCCCGGGCAGCAACGCCCGCACCGCGCCCGCGGCCGGGACGGGCACCGTGGCCGGGACGGGCACGGCCCGGGCCAGGACGTCCGCCAGCGGGGCGGGACCCAGCAGCTGTGCCAGGTCCACGGCCAGGCCCAGCTGCCGGCCGGCACGCGCCTGCAGCCGCACGGCCTGCGCGAGGCCGCCGCCCAGCGTGATGAAGGGAGAACCCGCGGCCCCGGCCGGCAGGGTGCGCCGGTCGCGGCCGATGACGTCCGCGGCCAGGTCGAGCAGCTCCTCCAGGGGAGTCGGGGTCAGCATGGGGTGGCCCTCTCTGTGGGCAGTCGTGCCCCGATGCTGGCGCCCGTGCCTCGAAGACCGCTCGAACCCGCCCCGCACAGAGCCGCCGTTCCCGTACGGCAGCAGCCGATTTCAAAGGCAGGGACTCTATCACTGACAGTTGGATTTTCGCCGAAAGTGCTAAAGTCCGGTCCATGACGCCCCGAGAGCGACGCCTTCGCGAGCAGGCCCAGCGCCACCGGCTGATCCTCACCACAGCCCGCGAGATGGCCGAGTCCGAAGGCTGGGACTACGTCACCACACGGCGCCTGGCGGACCGTATCGAATACAGCCAGCCAGTGCTCTACCAGCACTTCAAGAACAAGGACGCCATCGTCCACGCGGTCGCCCTGGAAGGCTTCGCCGAACTCGCCGCCGCGCTGCGCACCGCCCGCGAGGAAGCCGGTGACCCGCAGGAGGCACTGGGCGCGGTCGCCCGCGCCTACGCCGACTTCGCCGAGCGCGGACCGGTCCTCTACGAGGCCATGCTCACCCTCGACCCGGGCGAGGACATCGGCGAGAACACCACCGGGGCGGCCGGCACGCCGGCGCCGCTCGCGGACGTCCTCGCCGAGATCGCACAGGCCGTCGAGCCCCTCGCGGCCGGCCGCGACGGCGAGCTGCTCGCGGAGGTCCTGTGGAGCGCCTGGCACGGCCTGGCCGCCCTCACCCGGGCGGGCCGCCTGCGCCCGGATCCGGCGCGCCAGCGGCTGGCCGCCCTGACCGACGCGCTGCTGGGCCCGGCGGCCCAGCCCGTCTGACACGAAGGGCCCAGCCCGTCCGGCCCGGCGGGACCGGTCCCTCCGGCCCCGAACAGCGGCCCGGTCCGCCAGGACTGGGACTGCGGCCCCTCCGTCCGCCGGGACGGCGGCCCGGCCCGGCCGGTCCAAGACGGGCCGGATACGTCCGGGCCGCAGCCGGTCCGGCCCGCACTCCCGGCCCGGACTCTCAGACGGGGCTCTTGGCCGTCTCCTTCTCCTGCTCCGGCTCGGCGGGGCCCGCCCCGGCGGACTCGTTCAGCCGCTTGCCGAGCAGCACGAACAGCAGGATGAGTCCCACCGTGAGCAGGATGTGCCCGAGGCCCGCGGTCAGCAGCACCGCCTCGGGGACATGGTCACCGAGCACGGTCTCGGTGCCGTGGACGAACATCATGGCGACGGTGATCGCGATGCCCACGTTGTAGAACCAGAAGAAGTACGTGAACAGTTTCGTCCCGGACAGGGTGAACTGCTTGTCCAGGGCGAGGACGATGAGGAAACCCATCATGCCCAGCGCGAGCAGATGGGTGTGCATGAGCGCCAGCTGGGTGTCGCCGGTGAAATCGTTGGCTTTGGTGAACTCCCGGTAATACAGCCCGGAGATCACTCCCAGGATCATGTAGACGTGTGCCGCGTAGTACGACTTCCGCATCCCCGTGCTCGCTCCCTGCCGGTCAGTGCTGGTCAATTCAGGCTCCGCCGGGGGCCATTGAAGCACTCCGGAACGAACGCTTCGCCCGATTCGGGAGATCGTTCGAGCCCCTCTCGAGCAGCTCTCGAGGACCTCTGCGGCGCCCCGGGCCAGGCTGGGGCGCCGAGGTTCGTCCACGCAAAGCCCACACAGACGAAAGGCACCCCTATGAGGCACTCCCGTACGGTCGCGGCCGTCGCCGCGGTCACCGGACTCTTCCTGGCCGCCGCGGGCGCGGCGAGCGCACAGGTCACACCCGGACCCGTCACCCCGCCGTCCCCCAAGGATCCGGAAGAGGCCGTATGACACACCTCCGCAGCGCCTGCGGCGGGCCGGCGTCCCGCTGCCGCCGGCGGCCCGGGGCCTGAACGCCGTCCTCCCCTCCCTGCCGTCGTGCTGAGGGAAGGTCACGGACACGCCCTGACCGGTACGGCGGCCGGCGGGACAGACACCCCCTGCGAGCCGGTGCCCCAGCGGCGCGGCCCACGCGCCGGAGAACCGAACGTGCCGCTCTCCGTTCCGGGGCCGCACCCTGACAAGGCGTCAGGGTCGGTTCAGGGTGGGGGCAGGGGCGTCACCGATGGTGGTCGGCGGGGGATGGACAGCAGGCTGATGGCCATGCCGAACACCACTGCCGATCAGCCCCGCTTTCCTCTCGCCCGCCGCGCCGCGGTCTCCTTCGCGGGTGTCGTCGCCCTGACGGGGCTTGCGGGGGCGTACACGCCGAGCTTCGCGTACGCCGAGCCGCCTGCCCCCGCCGATACGGCTGCCGTCGCGCAGCCCGCGGCTGATTTCAGTGACTGTCCGGCCCTCCCCGCCGGGGTCGACCCGGCCCGCTGGCGGTGCGAAGTGCACACCGCCGCACCGCGGTTGACGGTGGGCAAGGTCACCGTGGCTCTCGCTCCGATCACCATGACGCACGCCGAGGGTCCGCTCCCGGACGGCGCCAGAGGGCAGGTGTGGGGTGCGATGCACAGCGCGCCGACCGCCGTTTTGGGCGGGGTGTCCGGTACGGCGCAAGGTGAGCGCGCGCGGCGGCCGAGGCTGGCGATCCAGCCGGAGTACGGCGGCCGGTCCGACTTCTACACCGGGCAGTTCAGCCTGCGATTCAAACTGATGAGCCCACGGCTGCCGCAGGGCTGCACCATCGGCGCCGGTGCACCGGTCGACTTCCAGCTGAAGCGATCGGGCCCGTCGCAGTGGATCTCCACGAACCCGCCGCTGATCAGGTTCTCGGCGTACGACGACACCTTCGCCGCTCCTGCCGCTGAGGACTGCGGGCCGATGGCCGGACCGCTCAACCGGCGGCTCGGGCTCCCGGCGCCGGGCGGGAATCTGATGACGTACGACGCGACCTACACCTTCAAGACCTACGACCGGCTCCCGACGCGCTGACGGGCGGCACGAGACGCATACAGTCGCCCTGCCGAGCCGGCTCCCCGCATGCCCGAAAGGCGCGCTTTGACAGCATAAAGGTGGGGAGTCACCCTGGAAACCATGGAAACCGAATCAGTTTCCCCAGTTTCCGAGAGAGGCGGACAGCGTGCCGACGTGATCGCGGAGGCGGCCGGCCGGCTGTTCTTCGCGCCGGGTTCCGTGCGGGTGAGCATGGACGACCTCGCCCGTGAGCTCGGGATGAGCAAGAAGACGATCTACCGCCATTTCCCGGACAAGCGCAGCCTGCTGGCCGCGGCGCTGGACCGGCAGTTCGCGGCGGTGGAGCGCACGCTGGCGGCGGCGGCCGAGGACACGCAGGGGCAGCCGTTCGGTGCGCGGGTCCAGCGGTTTCTGCTCGCGGCGGGCAGCGAGCTCGGGCGGATCGGCGCGGCTCGGCTCGCGACGGGACGGGGCGACGCGGTGCTGCGCCAGTACGTGGAGCAGTGCGTGGACGCGGTGGTCTACCGGCGGCTCGACGAACTGTTCCGGGACGGGCACCGGCAGGGACTGCTGTCGGCGCCGCCCGAGCTGCTGAGTGAGATCACCCGCGGCGCGCTGGAGCGGCTGCTCACCTCGCAGCTGCCGCGCGAACTGGACCGGACCGCGGCCGATCTGCTGCGGGCGGGCGTCGACACCGTGCTCTACGGGGCGATCCGCTCCGCAGACCCCGCACACCCCGGACACTCCGGCATCGGCGATGAACAACTGCGCGCGGTCATGCCGAGAGCCCGCGACGAGGAGCAGGAGGTGGGCCCGTGACCGGGACAGGCGGCAGGGTGGCCTTGGTGACAGGGGCCAGCAGCGGAATCGGCGCGGCCACCGCACGCCTCCTGGCCGCCCGGGGGATGCGCGTGGTGGTCAACTACCTCCGCAGCGGCACGGCGGCCGGGGAGATCGTGGCCGGCATCGAGGCCGCGGGCGGCCGGGCCCTGGCCGTACAGGCCGACGTGCGTGAGGAGGCGGCGGTCGAGGACATGGTCGGGCAGGTCCTGGCGGCATGGGGCGGCATCGACGTGCTCGTGCACAACGCGCTCATCCCGTATGCGGTCAAGTCGTTCCAGGACATGACGTGGGAAGAGCTGGGCGGCAAGCTCGACGCCGAGATGCACGCGGCGTTCGCGGTCACCAAAGCCGTCCTGCCCGCCATGACCGAACAGGGCTGGGGACGCATCATCTACATCGGCACCGGCCTCAGCCGCCGGCCCCGGGATCACATGATCGCGCTGGGCACCTCCAAGGCCGCACTGGAGCAGTTCGCCCGCTACCTCGCCCAGGAACTGGGACCGCAGGGCATCACGGTCAACATCGTCGCGCCCGGCCCGGTGGAGGACACCCGCATGGCCCACATGACGGATGTGTTCGACAACGAGCACAAGCAGCGGCAGGTCGCCGCCACCCCCCTGGGCCGCCTGGCACACCCGGACGACGTCGCCCAGGCGGTCGCCTTCTACGCCGGCGAGGACAACGCCTTCATGACCGGCACCACGGCCGCGGTCAACGGCGGCATGTCCATGTACTGACATGTACTGACGCCCCGCTGTCCTGGACACGATCAAGGGACACGTTCATGTACACGGTCGATCTCGCCTACGTCGGGCGGGGCCTGCACGAGGAACTGGTCGCCCACATCGCCGACCAGCAGGGCTACTACGCCGACGAGGGCGTCCACGTCGCACTGCACGACGGCTGCTCCTGGGACGAGGAGCGGCTGCGCCGCGGCGCCACCGTCGGGCTCGGCCGGGCACTGCTGTCCCGGCTGACCGACGGCATCCCCTGGGTCGCACTCCAGGTCAACACCACCCGCCCGCTGTTCTGGTTCCTCGCCCGCCCCGGCCTGGCCTCGCTGGCCGACCTGGCCGGCCGGCGGCTGGCGGTACACGCTCCCCGCACCGCACCCGGGTGCTTCACCCGGATCGTGCTGCGCCGGGCCGGCCTCGACCCGGACCGCGACATCCGCACCGTCGTCCGCCCGCCCGGCGACTACGGCATGGACCTGCGCCGGCTGCACGACGGCAGCATCGACGCCGCTCTGGTCGGCAGCACCATGGCACCGGAGGCGATAGCCGCCGAGTACGGCTGGCAGGTACTGGCCTGGGTCGGCGGCCACTTCCAGATCCCCACCGTCGGCGTGGCCGTCGACCCCACCTGCACCGACCCGGACGACCCCGCGGTCCGGGCCGTCGTACGAGCCCACCGGCGCGCCCTGCAGGTGATCCACGGCGAACCCGGCACCACGGTGCGGCACATGCAGACGTTCCTCGGCCGGCACACCGCGGACGAGGTCCGGGCCCACTACGAGACGTTCATCGCACCGTATTTCACCACCGGCGGCCAGGCCGACCCCGCCGTCGGCGCCGGCGCGATCACCGCGGTCGCCGCCGAACTCGGCGTCCCCGCCACCGTCACCGCGGCCGAGTTCTACCGCACCGCACCCTAGGAGCCCACCCCCCCGAGGACCGGGCTCTGCCCGCCCCGGGAGCGCAGGCCGGAGAGCCACCCGGGCTCACCCGGCCACCGGCACCGGCATCGCCGCGGGTGCGGGCGCGGGCCGGCGGGCGGCGGGGGAGAGGGCGGCGTGTTCCCCGGTTCCGGCCGGGGCGAGCGGCGGCCTGGCCCCGCCGCCCAGCCGGCTCAGCGCGGCGGCGGGGGCGTCAAGGGCGGCCTCGATCAGGGCGGCCAGCTGCCCGGTCAGATGGGCGGCGGCCGTCTCGCCGACGGCGTCGTACTGGTAGGCGGCGGTGACGGCGATGCCCGCGGGCGCGCCGGCCGGCGTGTGCCGTTCGGTCAGGATCAGGCCGAGGGCCGCGGCCCGCAGGGGGAGCAGGGGCGGGGCCGCCCGCACGGTGAGCCCGGCCGCCTCGTACGCCTCGCCGCTGTCCGCCAGGACGCTCAGCGCGATGCCGCCGGGCCGGGCCAGCGCCGCGGTGCCGGCACGGTAGGCGGCGAGGTCCGCGGCGCGCACCCGGCGCAGCAGCGCGGTGAAGGCCGGGTCGCCGGAGGTGTCCACGGACAGGGCCAGTACCCGCCCGTAGGGGCCCACGGCCCGGCGCAGGGCGGCGCTGTCACGGGCCGGCACCGGCGCGGCCACGGTGATGTCGGGGCCCGCGCCGAGCCGGGTGAGCAGGGCCGCGAGCGCGGCGTGCACCACCATGAACAGGGTGGCGCCCTGCGCGGCGGCCAGCCGGGCCAGCCGCTGGTGCAGGCCGGCGTCCCAGTCGAGGGCGAGGCGGCCGACGCGGGCGTCGGCCGGGGCGGGCCGGCTGCCCGGCGGCACGGTGGGCGCCAGGTCGCCGGCCCTCGCCCGGGGCGCCGCCTCGGGCACCGGGCCCTCCCAGCGCGGCGGCCGGCCCGCGGCCCGTGCCCGGTAGGCCAGGGCGAGTTCGGCGGCCAGCGGGGTGTGCGACCACAGGTCGACCAGGTCGGCCGGGAGGGTCAGCTCCAGCAGGTGGTCCCCGGCGGCCAGGGCGCGCAGCCGGGTGCCGGCCGAGCCCAGCCGGCTGTTGCGCAGCGCCCCGTGACGGTCCCCCACATCTCCCAGCGCCTCCTGCAGCGCCCCCGCGTTCAGTGCCCCGCGCAGCCGCAGCGGCAGGACCGCGCTGCCCTCCCCGTCGAGGGCCCCGTCGTGTGCCCCGGCGGGCCCGGTGGCGGCGGCCGGCCGCTCGCCGGCCGCCGCGGCGAAACGGGCCGGGGTGGGCGCCTCGTGCAGGGCGCGGTCGTCCAGGCCGGCACCCAGCACCCGGCGGGCCCGGGCCAGCAGCCGGGCCGCGGCCGCGGGGTGCCCGCCGATACGGAAGAAGTCGGAGTCGGCGTGGACGGTGCGCCGCGGCACGCCGATCGCCTCGGCGAACAGGTCGCGGACGATCTCCTGCAGGGGAGTGCCGGGCGGTTCGGCGCCGGACGCGGGCGGCGCGGCGCGCTCGGCGCCGCCCTCGCCGCTGCCGCCCGCGCCCCGCGGCAGCGCCGTCAGCGCCGTCAGCGTCGTCGGTGCGGAGGGGACCAGGCGGTCGGGCGGCTTCGGACCGGAGAGTGACATCGCGGCTCGCTCCTTCGACAGCGGCTACAGAAGGAAGGCTTGGCAAAACCTTGCCAAGATCCTGGCAACGGGATCCTGAGGGGCCGTCTCGAACCACTGGAGCACCACTCGAGCCCCTGCCCCGGCGCCCCGATGACGCGACGAGACCGTGTTCCCCAAGGGCGATGACCGATACCGGCCCCGGTAGAGCCGTACCGGCGTGAGGCGGCAGGGCCGCAGCGGACGGAGCCGCATTTAGTTTCAAATGAGACCGTATCGAACGAACCGACGGCGGTAATGTGGCCCCATGAACGCCGACGTTCCCCACCGGACCACCCCCTCACGTGTGACCGACCGCCCCGGGGACGCTTCGCCCTTCGCTCTCGGCCTGCTGCTGCGCCGGGCGCACTGGCGCGCGGCCGCGGTGATGGAGGAGGCGCTTCGGCCGCTCGGCATCGAGCTGCGGCATTTCGCCGTGCTGATCGTGCTGGTCGACCGCGGGCCCACGGTGCAGCGGGACCTGGCGGCGGCGACGGGGTCGGACAAGGCGGGAATCATGCGGGTCGTGGACGACCTGGAGCGCAGGGGGCTGGCCGTACGCAAGAACGTTCCGGGGGACCGGCGGGTGCGGGCGGTGGAGATCACGCCTGAGGGCGTCGAGCTCTTCGACGCGGCTCATGTGGCAGCGGCGCCGCTGGCCGAGCGCCTGGTTGCCGAACTGGGACCCGGCGAGCCCGAGCAGTTGACGGATCTGCTGACCCGGTTCGCCCACCCCGCGGGCGGCGAGGCGTAAGCACGCCCGCGTCGCGTCCATGGCCCGGGGGTTACGCGGCGAGGCGCTCGGCGAGCTGTCTGGCCTTGGCGGCCGCGTCCTCGAAGGCGCGCTTGCGGGAGGCCTCGTAGAGGGGGGCGGCTCGGACATGGCCGCTCTGCGGGGGGCCATGGTGAGTTCGGGGACGATGAAATCGAGGTCCAGGCCGAGGGAGTCTCGCCCGCGGTGCGGCCCAGCAGGAGCACGTTGTCCAGTCACGCCTTGAGGGCATGGGGGCGCCGATCAGGACGGCGTCCGCCCGCTCCGGCTCCTCGATGAGCTTCACGCGCGCGGCGAACGCGGCGGACTGCTCCGGGGTCTGCTCGCACGGGGCGGCGTATCCGGCGGACCAGGCGTTGGCGGTGATGTGCGGGACAGGGGCGGCGGCGAGGTCGCGGTCGATGACGGTGCCCTGCGGGTGCCGCTCCTCCCAGGCCCTGCGGAAGGCGTCCGCGACCGACCGGGGCGAGGGGGACCAGGGGCAGGGGGATTTGGGCGAGGAAATAGTTAAACATGAGATGATATCGGGTGATACTATCTTGAGTGAAACGAAAGTGCCGCGTCGAGCGGAGGGAGGTGGGCGATCGTGGACGTCTACGAGGCGGTCACGACCCGGCGGGCGGTGCGCGGATTCACCGACCGGCCTGTCCCGGGGGAGGTGCTGGAGCGGGTGCTGTCCGGCGCCGCTTGGGCACCGTCGGGATCGAACCTCCAGCCGTGGCACACCTACGTGCTGACCGGCGGACCACTGGCCGAACTCAAGAAGCGCGCCGGCGAGCGCCTGGCCGCGGGCGACCCCTGGGACGAGCCGGAGTACGAGCAGTACCCGCCCGCACTGAAGTCCCCGTACCGCGAACGCCGATCCGCCTTCGGCGAGCAGCGCTACGGCGCACTCGGCATTGCGCGCCAGGACATGGAGGCGCGCCAGAGGGCCGCTTCCGCGAACTGGGACTGTTTCGGCGCCCCCGCCGCTCTGTTCTGCTACATCGACCGCGACCTGGGCGTGGCCCAGTGGTCCGACGTCGGCATGTATCTGCAGACCGTCATGCTGCTGCTGCGCGCCGAAGGGCTGCACAGCTGCACGCAGATGGCGTGGGCGAAGTACCGCAAGACCGTCGCGGAGGTCCTGTCACCCCCGGACGAGCTCATCCTCTTCTGCGGCATGTCGATCGGCTTCGAGGACGTCACGGTGGATTACACCCGTACGGGCCGGGCGCCGCTCGACGAGACGGTCACGTTCGTCGGCGATTAGTCAACTACCGGGCCGGTATCCCGTCGGCGCTCAGGCCACGGCCCAGGGGCCCAGGTCGCGCGTGCGGCGGGCGGCCGCGGCGGGCCGGCTCTCGTCCCATGCCGGGGCCAGCGCGGCGGAGAGGATGCCCCAGAGATGGCCGGCGGTCAGGGCGTGCACCGGGACGACGATCTGGCCGGCGAGGCTGACGCGGAACGCGGACTCCAGCGCGCTGACGATGCCGATGAGCGCCATGGAGTCCAGCCCGTAGGCCTCCATCGGGATGTCGGCGGCAGGCTCCTTGTCCTTGCCGAGTCCCGGCAGGCCCTGGCGCAGGACGTCCTCGAATTTCGCGTTCCACGGTGCGTGGGCCATTGGGCGACTTCCTTCCGGGACACGGGAGAGGCGAAGCGGTGCTCCGGGCAGCACCGTGCCGCGTCCCGCTCGAGTTGCCGTGGACGCCCGCTCAGGCCGCAGGCCCGCCCCGGGACATGACCGAAGCCCCCGCCACGGTGCTGCTGCCGGCGGGGGCCTCACGGGTTCGGCGGGTGGTCCGGTGGGTGGTGGTCCGGTGGACGTCGTACGGGGAGCGGCGGGGGAGCGTTCCGCGGGCGGCGCGCGACGGGGCGGCCGCGCGAGGGCGGGCGGCACCCTCAGACGGCCGCGCTGCCGCCCGCGACCGGCCAGCCGATGTCGTCGGTGGCGGAGACGGTGGTGGCGGTGGTCTTGGGCCAGCCGATGTCGCCGTTCGCCGAGACGACGGTGACCTTCGGCCAGCCGATGTCGTCGGTGGCGGAGGCGGTGGTGGCGGTGGTCTTGGGCCAGCCGATGTCGCCGTTCGCCGAGACGACGGTGACCTTCGGCCAGCCGATGTCGTCCGTGGCGGAGGCGGTGGTGGTCTTGGGCCAGCCGATGCTGCCCTCCGCGGAGGCGGCGGAGACGGTGCCGGCCGTCCTCGGCCAGCCGATGGAGGAGGAGGCGGTCGTGGTGCTCGCCGCCTTGGGCCAGCCGATGCCGTCCGCGGCGGTGCTGATGCCGCCGGCGGTGAGTACGGCGGAGGCGACGGCGGCGGTGACGGCGGTGACGGCGAGGCGGGCGACGAGGTTCTTCATGACAGCTCCTCCGTGGCAATGAAGCGAATCTGCGTTGGTAACTTCTTGCCAAGAAGCTTGGCAACGCCTCCTCGGGATCTGCTCGGTATTCGCTGGAGATGGGCTGGAGGCCGGCGAGAGACGCCGTACCGCCTGCGCAGATGCCTGGCAAAGTTTGTCAAACACCCCGCTCCGGGGGCCGTGCGGAGCCGAACCCGAGGGGGTTGAACAGCACTTTCGCGGCCCCTCCGCTAGAGCGTCGCCGGAGCCCCCGTTGCCATCACGGCCTCACGCTAGGCAATGTATTGCCAAGCAAGTTGGCAATATTTGGCGACAGCGGGGGAGGCCCCGGAAATGAACGCGACGCCGTCATCCACGGACCACAGGGACCACACGTACGGCACGGACCACGCGTACGGCACGGACGACCGCACGGAGCCCGCCGACCAGGAGGGCCGGACGGTCCACCTGGACACGGCGGGCTGGGGCACCATGCCCGCCGCCGTCCGCGCACTCGTCGCCGACTGCGCGAGCCGCGAGGACCGCTACGGCCCGCAC
This sequence comes from Streptomyces olivochromogenes, assembly GCF_001514115.1. Taxonomy (GTDB): domain Bacteria; phylum Actinomycetota; class Actinomycetes; order Streptomycetales; family Streptomycetaceae; genus Streptomyces; species Streptomyces olivochromogenes. The sequence goes on along the minus strand of NZ_KQ948481.1, from coordinate 5,126 downwards.
GAGCTCGAGGAGGACCTCGAGGACGTCCTGCGCACCGAGGTCCACGAGCGCCTCGGCGCTCTGCTCGGCGTCCCGGCCGCCGACACCGTCGTCGTCACGGACGCCGCCGGCGCCTTCGACGCGCTGGTCTCCCGCCTCGCCCCCGGCCGCGGCGAGCGCGTCTGGACGACCCCTTATGAGAGCGCCGCCCGCCTGACCGCCCTCTACGCCCTGCGCGACCGCACCCGCTGCACGGTGGAGGTCGTCCCGCTGCGTGAGGACGGGGACCTGGACCTGGAGTGGATGGCCCGGCACATCGACGACGACGTCGCCCTCGTCTCGGTCGTCCACGTCCCCTCCGGCTGCGGAATCGTCAACCCGGTCGAGGAGATCGGGCAGATCCTCGCCCCGTACCGGTGCGTGTACGCCGTCGACGCCTCCTACTCCGCCGGCCAGCTCCCCGTGGATGCCGGGCGCATCGGCTGCCAGCTGCTCACGGGGGACGGCTGGCGGTTCCTGCGCGGCCCGTACGCCGTCGGGTTCGCCTTCCTGGCGCCCCGGCTGCGTGCCGCGTTCGAGGACGCCTCCGCCCACCGCCCCCTGCCGCCGAACGCGGCCGTCGCGGGCCTGAACGCCGCCCTGGCCCACCACACGGCCACCACTGCCGCGGCTTCCACCGACGGGCCCGCCGGCCTGGCCGGGCAGGGGCTCCTGCCCGCCCTGCGCGCCGCCGTCGAGGAGTGCCCCGGCACCGAGCTGATCGCCCCGGGCCGGGTCCAGTCCGCCATCCTCGCCTTCCGTCACCGCGACCTGCCCGCCGCGCTCGTCCGCCGCCGGCTGGCGGCCCGCGGTGTCGTCCTGTGGAAGACGGTCGCGCAGGAAACCCCGCTCCACCTGCCCCGCTCCGGCGCCACCACCGCCCTGCGCGCCTCCCTCGGCCCCGACACCACCCCCCAGGACATCGCCCGCTTCGGCCGCGCCCTGCGGGAAGTCGTCCGCGAGGAGACCGCCGGTGCGCAACGCCCCCGCCCCACCCGCACCCCCACCCCCACCCCCACTCCCGCCCTCGCCTCTGCCCCGGCCCCGGTCCCGCCTCCGGGCCCCCGGCCCCGGCCGTCCGCCCGCCGCCACCTGACCCTGTGCCCCACGCCCTGACCCTGACCCCGGCCCCGAACCCGGCCCCGAACCCGAAGGACGCGTCCGGGACGCCCGTCCGCGGACCGGCCGTGATCAAGCGCCCGGAGAAAGCGCTGGATAGAATTCGGGCATGGGTGAGCGGCCCGTCCACACGGCTGCGCCGGGACCCGCTCCGGGAGTCGGTTCCGGCGGCGCGGGGGGCTGTCCCGGGGCGCTCGCACGGTGGGCCGGCGGCGGTGTGTGATGGGTACGGCGTCGGGGGGCATGGAGCTGTACTCCGGCCGGGCCTCGGGCCTGATCGGGGCCCAGATCGCGGGCTACCGGGTGGAGCGCGAGATCGGCCGTGGGGGCATGGCCGTCGTGTACTGCGCCAAGGACCTGCGTCTGGACCGTACGGTCGCGCTGAAACTGCTCGCCCCGGAACTGGCCCGCAACGACACCTTCCGGCGCCGCTTCACGCACGAGTCGCTGGTGGCCGCCGCCATCGACCACCCGCACATCGTGCCGGTCTTCGAGGCCGGTGAGACGGATGGTGTCCTGTACATCGCCATGCGGTACGTCTCGGGGCTGGATCTGCGGGCCCTGCTCGACCGGGACGGCCCGCTGCCGGTGACGACCGCGCTGCGGATCGCCGGGCAGGTGGCGTCGGCGCTGGACGCGGCCCATGAACACGACCTGGTGCACCGGGACGTCAAGCCCGGCAACATCCTGGTGGCCCGGGGCACGGACAGTGATCATCCCGAGTACGTGTACCTCACGGATTTCGGGCTGACGAAGAAGTCGCTGTCGCTGACCGGGTTCACGACCGTCGGCGAGTTCGTCGGCACGCTCGACTACGTGGCCCCGGAGCAGATCTCGGGCCGCCCCGTGGACGGCCGGTGCGACCTGTACGGCTTCGCCTGCGTCGTCTACGAAACCCTCGCGGGCGCCCCGCCCTTCCAGCGGGACGACGACATGGCGCTGCTGTGGGCGCACCAGTACGACCAGCCGCCGCCCCTGAGCGAGCAACGGCCGGGCATCCCGCCGGCGCTGGACGGCGTGCTGACCAAGGCCCTGGCGAAGGTCCCCGAGGACCGTTACGACTCCTGCCTGGAGTTCGTGGCGGCCCTGCGGGCCGCCGCGGGCGGTGCGGGCGCCGCTGCCGCTGTCGGCAAGGACGTGCACGCGCCGACCCAGGTGGTCCCCGCGGTCGCCGAAGCCGCGCGGGCACCCGATCCGGTGCCCGATCCGGTGCCGGAGCCGGTGCCGGATCCGCCGGGGTGGGCCCGGCCGGTCTTCGGCCGTACCCCCGGATAGCCGCACGCCGTACACCCGGTCGGGGTACGCCGTACGCCCGTCCGGCCGTACGCCGCCGCGCCCCCGGTCCGGCCCTGTCCGCTCCTGCCGGGTGCGGGGCCGTCGGCTTGCGAGGTGTGCGGGACGGCCGCACACAATGGTGTGAAGAGGAACCGACGGGCGGCGGGCGCGGGGCCGACGGCAGGAGGTTGTGTTGCGGGTTTCCTGAGGCTGTGCCGCTGGCCTGTGTGCCGCAGGCCCCGATGCCGGGAGTGGAGCTCGTGAGCATCGAACCGTCGTCGTCCCAACCGTCGTCCGACCGTCCCAAAGGTCCTCCGTCGGGGCCGCTGGCGGGACCTTCCCAGCCGGACCGGCCCACACCCCCGGACGCCGAAACCCGCCCCGGCGGCGGACGGTCGGGGCCCCCGCCCCCGCCGCCCGGCGGACCCGGCGGCGGGGGCGGCGACGAGGGCCCGCACCACCCGTGGTGGAAGTCCGCGCCCCGGGTGGCCGTGGTCGCCACCGCCATCGTGGCGGCGGTGGCCCTGATCCTGGTGTTCACCCGCTCCGACGACACCTCGAACCAGCAGCGGGGCGAGGTCTTCCTGCAGTCCGCCGGGAGCACGGGCGCGGACCCGTTCACGGAGTCGACCGCGAAGGAGGGCACCGCGCCGACGGCGACACCCTCGCTGCCCTCCACGGCCACGGGCACGGGCACGGGCACGGGCACGGGCAACGCGGTACGGAGCGTGAACGGCGACGCCCCCGGCCTCTACGGCGGGACACGCAACGTCGCCAGCTGCGATGTGGAGAAGCAGATCACCGCCCTCAAGGCGGCCCCGTCGAAGAACGCGGCCTTCGCCTCGGTGCTGGGCATCCAGCCCTCCGCCGTCCCCGGCTATCTGCGCACCCTCACCCCCGTACAGCTCCGGGCGGACACCCGGGTCACCAACCACGGCTACCGCAACGGTTCTGCCACCAGCTATCAGGCCGTGCTGCAGGCGGGCACCGCCGTCCTGGTCGACGACCGCGGAGTACCGCGGGTGCGCTGCGCCTGCGGGAACCCGCTGACACCGCCGGCCGCGCAGCAGGCTGCCGACCCCAAGCCGGTGGGCCAGTCGTGGTCCGGCTACCGGCCCTCGCACGTGGTCGTCGTCGCGCCGGCGCCCCGCCCGGTGGAGAAGTTCGTCGTGGCGGGCCACAAGAAGGGCGAATGGTTCACCCGGGACCAGGGCGACCACCGCGGCCGGCACGACAAGAAGACGACACCGCCCCCGCCCCCGCCGCCACCGAAGCCGTCCACGCCGGGCAGGGACCAGACACCCTCGAACGGCAACACCTCACAGGGACCGAGCAAGCCGTCGGAGTCCTCCGAGTCGGGCAAGCCGTCGAAGTCGTCGGAGTCGGGTAAGCCCTCCAAGCCCTCCAAGCCGTCCGAGTCGGGTAAGCCGTCGAAGTCCTCGGAGTCGGGCAAGTCCTCGGAGTCGGGTAAGCCCTCCAAGCCGTCGGAGTCGGGCAAGCCGTCGAAGTCCTCGGAGTCGGGCAAGCCGTCGAAGTCCTCGGAGTCGGGCAAGCCGTCGAAGTCGTCAGAGTC
>NZ_KQ948481.1:0-494 GCF_001514115.1 Streptomyces olivochromogenes | reverse complement strand
CAAGCCGTCGAAGTCCTCGGAGTCAGGTAAGCCGTCGAAGTCGTCGGAGTCGGGCAAGCCGTCGAAGTCGTCCGAGTCGGGCAAGCCCTCCAAGTCCTCCGAGTCGTCGAAGTCCGGCAAGGAGTCGTCACCGTCGAAGGACAAGTCCTCGTCGGAGTCGGGCAAGCCGTCCTCACCAGGCTCCTCCCAGCCGTCGTTACCGCCGCCGTCGTCGTCGCAGCAGTCGGCGCCGTCGTCCGAGAAGTCCTCGAAGCCGCAGGCCCCGTCCTCCGAGCCGCCCTCCTCGCAGCCCGAGCCAAAGACGTCCGCCCCCCAGACCTCCGCGCCTCCGCCCCTGTCCTCCGGGCCTCTGTCCTCGGCGCCCCTGTCCTCCGCGGCCGAGCCTTCCGCGCCCCAGAACACGGAGCGCCAGAATTCCGGACCCCCGCCCGCCGATACAGGACAGCAGCAACAGCAACAGCAACAGCAGCAGCCGCCGCCCGGCCCCGAGGGGT
>NZ_KQ948480.1 GCF_001514115.1 Streptomyces olivochromogenes | reverse complement strand
GGCCGCCGCCCACCCCACACCCTCCGCAGGCATCCCTTGGAATTGATCATCTAGTGGTGGAAGGCGACGTCGACATCGCCCGCGACGCCTCCGGCCGATGGCGCCACCCCACACGCTGGCACCGCGCCCGCCCCGACCTCTCCCCCACCGACGTCCCCCACGCACGCGACGCCGCCGCTCTGACTGCGGCGCAGCGCGACGGCCCCGGCCGGCGCGCGAGGAGCACCGGTGGGCGCCCGATCCCCTCGCCCGCCGCCCGGGACCTGTCCACCCACCCACTTCCTTGTTCTTCCTGCTGTGGGACGTGGTCCGGGGGCGTAGAGGGGATGTCGGTCTCACGACCACGGCCTGACCGACATGGTGACCTGCGGGTTCACAGGAAGGTGCGGCAGAGGGCGCGGGCAGTTGTCGGCTGGGTTGTCGGAGGGGATTTGGGCCTGGTCCACGGAGGCGTTGTCGCTTCGTGACCGTGGTCGGGCCTTCGTGGTCGGTGGTCTGGTCGGGGCCGACTGCTGCTGTGGCCGCTACGCGCGGCGCCGGGCAGGACAGCGCCGCACCGGACGGGAAGCGGGCGGACCGTGATGATCGGCGTGGACGCGGGCAGCGGAGACCGGCTGACGCTGGCCGTGCTGACGCAGTACCGGATGGCCGCCACCGAGCAGATGACGGCCGATCAGGAGCTTCAATGCGGGCCGCACTGCCGGTGCCGTAGCGATTCCTGGCTACGGCCTTTGCCACACCTGCGCGGCAAGGCCTCACCCGATGGGTCGTGAGCGGGCGACCCAGGGTGGAGCTGGGCGGGCCGGCACGGCGGCCGGTCCGTGTCCCGCGAGTCCCCTCCGGCGGCCGTTTGGACTCAGCCGCCGCTCTTGCGCCGAAACGACCGCTGACTCGCAGCCGGGCCGTGCGCCCCGCGGATCTTCGACGCGTCGGTGTTCGCAGCGAGGGCGGCCGCGTCCGCCTGCATGCCCCGCTTGCGCGCCAGGGCCTCCCGGAACTTGCGTTTCAAGTCATCCTGCCCGTCATCGTCGGATGCCGGCGCGGGCTCCTCGATGTCGGCCGGCTCCGAACCTTCTTGCGGCGAGGGCTCTGCAGTCATGGTGACCTCCGGGTTCGGGTAGTGGGAAGCACAGCTTGTCATGGACCATGGTGTCCGCGGTCAGGCCCCCAGTCCGGGCGCGTCCGCGAAGGTTCGTGAGGCCTACACGCCCGTCGGGGGCGACCTCGTGGTGAAGGTGGTGGCGGTACCACCCGGCACGCGATGGTCTTCCCTGCCAAGTCGCTCTGTTCAAGCTCATGACTCGTCGCGCGTTGCGTTTGCGTCAGCGGCAAGCGGGGTTGGCACTGCTCTGTTGCAGCGGAGCCCCGCACGATTGCGGCGGTCCGCCCCGGCAAGGGGCGGATACGCACGCTCGGCACCCAGCAGCGCTCCACGAACACTGCCCCTGTGCGGCGTGCCGCCCGGCCCGGAGCCTGCTCGCGGTCCATTCGCTGTCGCGTGATGATGACGCACCGCGGCTGGATGCATCCCCGACGTGGCGCACCGGTTCAGTGCACAGAGCGCCACTGGGTCAACTTGCTGTGCCCTCGGCGGTGTCGACCCACATCACGATCTCGCCGGGGTTGTATTCCGCTGCAGCGTGCAACGCCTCCACCGGGACAGCATGCAACGCCGCCGCGAACTCGGCCGGCAAGACGCGCCCCGCCGGGTTCGTCACCAGCGCGTGCGGAGGGAAGCTGCCGGGACGGCCGTAGTCCAGAAGATGTGCTCGGTCATCGGCCAATGGCCGGCCCGCCAGACCCTCCACGACCTGGTGCTGATGCCTGACCAACAAGACCGCGTCCACGTTCGCAAACTCAACCGCGCCACCATCAGCGCGATAGAACGAGTTGGGGGTGAACAGTCCCGAAGCCGGAGAGGTCAACGCCGTCAGAGGCTCGTTGCCGAAGTCGTCCCACACGATGACAAGAAGCGACCGAAAATCTGGATCCGTCGCCCTGAAGCCGGCGAACTTCTTGTCCGCACTGATGAGGAAGTCCTTGACCGGGTTGTCGCGAGGGAGCGTCACGGCCTCGCCGAGAGACTTTGCAGACACCTTGGTGCGGGCGTTCAGCTGCCAACCGTTCGACGCCCGCTGCTCGCGGTGTGCACGCAGGTCAGCGGCCTTGACCTCGACACCGAGCGCGCCGACACCATCGAGCCTGACCACGACCTCGGGATTGGCCTTCGCCCCGCCGGCGACCGGCTCCATCTCGAACTCCACCGGAGCCGGCCAGCCGTAGGCGGCCAGGTGCGCCACGACCAGCACTTCGCAGTACCAAGCCAGAATCTGCTGATAGTGGCCCAGGTCCCTCTCGGCCCCGCCGAACGACTCCAGTCGCTTGAGCTGCTCCGCAGCGAAGCCCGGCATCACCGCATCACCGGCCGCCAGCGCCATCACCGTCGGCCCTCCCACCGTCACGAACCCAGGCGTCTTCGGATTGAAGTTGTAGCCCAACCAGTGCCATTGCGTGCGAATCGGCCCGGTCTGGATGGCATCCATCAACTCCGCGGCACGCCTGACGATCGAGCGCGACATCCGAAAGGCCCTTCTCTTGCTGAACCAGTGACGTTCATCGTCGTTCCCATACTGGCAGCCGGTCGCCGGCCCATCGGCAGGGTCCATGCCTGGCGCGTTCTCGTCGCCCGGGCTGGCACCTGCGCATCCTCGTCTGCCGGGCGGGGCCGATGACGGTCGGTCTTGCTCACATGCGTGGATGGAGGTGGCACGGCATGGGCGATGCTGCGGCACAGCGTGTCAAAGGAGCGGCGTCCGGCTGCGGAGAAGATGTCGGTCAGCTGACCGGTGGGCTCTTCCCCGATGAGGGGCAGTCAGGTCACCGGCGCCTAGCCAGGTGAAACCGATGACAGGACGACGGTAGGCGCCGACGAAGCGGACGGTGTGAGCTGTTTCGCCGGCACGCTTGCCCTCGGCTGCGACGACGATGTCCGCGAGCGCGGCCTGGAGGCGGTTGCGTTGGACGAACTGGGCTTTGCGGAAGTGTTCTTCAGACAGGTACTCGGTGGCGACCGCACCGCCGGTGCAGATGATCCGGGCACGGACGTCAGCGGTCTCCGCGGGAAAGACCATGGAGGCCCACCTGCTCGATGCGGCCATGCAGGCCCAGACGTCCGGCCGCAGCGGCCGAGCCCGCGCGGCTCACTGGGCCCTGCATCCCGTCCCCACTGGCCGCGTCGCGCGGGTTGTCCCCCACGGAGCGGCTCATCACTCTGGCCCTGGCGACCCACACCGCGCACAGCAGCACCGGCAGTGTGGAACTCGCCCTGCTGGTCCGGCTGTGCAGCAGCTCGAGGCGTCCAGGAACGGCGTGTCCTCCGGGCCGCCGAACCAGCCGACGTGCTCGCCTACTTGAGGAGCACCTCCGCGAGCGACGGATCTACGAGTCCGGCGGACAGCCTGCCGACGGCTCCTCCGCCCCTGGGCCCGGGGGAGACATGAACCAACGTGAACAACATACTGTTCGCGCTGCTCCGCGACGGTACCGTCTACGAACCCAGATCCCACGTCTCCCCGCACGAGCGCATCTGAACAGCGTGGCCGGGCCCCAACCCCACCTTCGACAGCCCGGACGACCTCACCGAGTCGCGGGCGGCCTGGTCGGCGGGTTTGACATGGTCTCCGAGGAGACAGCCGTGACGGTGCCAAGGCTCGGACCGCCCCTCTCCGCCCGGCCGGCCGGGCGCCTCGCCGGTCGACCTACAGCTGTTCGAAGCGGGTCATGAACAGTCGAGGCAGCTGACTGCCTGTTTCCGAACCGTGACGATCGGAATTCCCGGCTCCCTCACCTGCACTGTCGTACACCCTCGCCGTGAACTACACACTCGGCGTATACACGCCGCGTATACATCGCGTGTAGAGTGCGGGTCATGTCCATCGGTCACACCCTTTTGGGGATCCTGGAGTCCGGCCCGCGACACGGTTACGACCTGAAGCGGGCCTTTGACGAGAAGTTCGGTCACGACCGGCCGCTGCACTACGGCCAGGTCTACTCGACGATGTCCCGGCTGCTGAAGAACGGCCTCGTCGAGGTCGACGGCATCGAGGCCGGCGGCGGCCCGGAGCGCAAGCGCTACGCGATCACCGACGCCGGCATCACCGACGTAGAGCAGTGGCTCGCGACCCCGCAGAAGCCGGAGGAGTACCTCCAGTCAGCCCTCTACACCAAAGTCGTCCTCGCGCTGCTCACCCACCGGGACGCCGCCGACATCCTGGACACCCAACGCTCCGAGCACCTGCGCAGCATGCGCATCCTGACCGACCGCAAGCGCAAGGGCGATCTGGCGGACCAGCTGATCTGCGACCACGCCCTCTTCCACCTGGAAGCGGATCTGCGCTGGCTTGAGCTGACCGCCGCCCGACTCGACAAACTCCGTGAGGCCGTAGCCCGATGACGACTTCTCCCCCTGGTTCCCTGCTCACCGCGCAGGACCTGCGCAAGACCTATGGGCACACCCATGCCCTCGACGGCGCCGAGTTCTCCATCCACCCCGGCGAGGTCGTCGCCGTCATGGGCCCCTCAGGCTCCGGCAAATCGACGCTGCTGCACTGCCTCGCGGCCATCCTGCCGCCCGACTCCGGGTCGATCACCTACAACGGGCGCGAGGTGACGACGATGAGCGACGCCCAGCGCAGCGCTTTACGCCGCTCCGAGTTCGGCTTCGTGTTCCAGTTCGGGCAGCTCGTTCCGGAACTGACCTGCGTGGAGAACGTCGCCCTGCCGCTCAGGCTGAACGGCACCTCCCGCAAGGAAGCCGAGCGGGCGGCGCTCGGCTGGATGGAACGCCTGGAGGTCGACGACCTGAAGGGCAAGCGGCCCGGCGAGGTCTCCGGCGGCCAGGGCCAGCGCGTCGCCGTGGCCCGCGCGCTGGTCACCAGCCCCCGGGTGCTGTTCGCCGACGAACCGACCGGCGCGCTCGACTCCTACAACGGCGAGCGCGTGATGAAACTGCTCACCGACGCGGCCCGCTCCACCAACGCCGCCGTCGTCCTCGTCACCCACGAGACACGGGTGGCCGCCTACTCCGACCGCGAGATCGTCGTACGCGACGGCAAGTCCCGGGACATGGAGCGCGCCATATGAGTCCGCGCCAGTGGTCCAGAGACCTGACCATGGGAGCCCGGTTCGCCGTCACCGGCGGCCGCGAGGGCTGGGTCCGAATGACGCTGACAGCGGTCGGCGTCGGCCTCGGCGTGGCCCTGCTCCTGTTGTGCACCGCGATGCCCAACGTGTTCACCTCCCGCAGCAAGGTGGAGGACGCCCGCTACGCCAACACGTACTCCCAGACGGTCCCGCCCAAGGCCGACAACACTCTCCTGATCGCCGATGCCGACACCACCTGGCACGACGACGACATCCAGGGCCGGTTCGTCGAACCCGAGGGCAGGCGGGCGCCGCTGCCCCCGGGGGTCGACCGCTTCCCGGGTAAGGGCGAGATGGTGGTCTCCCCCGCGCTCAAGGACCTGCTGGACTCGGACGACGCGAAACTGCTGCGGGAGCGCCTGCCGTACAAGATCACCGGCACGATCGGCGAGAGCGGGCTGATCGGCTCGCACGAACTGGCTTACTACGCGGGCGCCTCGGGGTTGAAGCTCACGGACTCCTCCCTGGTGACGCGGCTGGCCAAGTTCGGCAAACCGGACGCGACGCCCGAGAAGAGCGACCCGGTGCTGCTGCTCATGGTCTTGGTCGTGTTCGTGGTGCTGCTGACGCCGGTCGCCGTGTTCATCGCCGCTGCCGTCCGCTTCGGCGGCGAACGCCGCGACCGCCGCCTGGCCGCGCTGCGCCTGGTCGGCTCCGACCGGGGGATGACCCGGCGGATCGCAGCGGGCGAGGCGCTGGCCGGAGCCCTGCTCGGCCTGGCCGTGGGCACCGGCTTCTTCTTGCTCGGCCGCCAGAAGCTGGGCACCGGCGAGTTGCTGGGCGTGAGCGTCTGGCCCAGCTACCTCGACCCCACTCCCGCGCTTGCCGCGCTGGTCGCGGTGGCGGTGCCGGTCGCCTCTGTGCTGGTCACGCTGCTCGCGATGCGCGGCGTGGTCGTCGAACCCCTCGGTGTCGTGCGTGCTGCCAAGCAGAGCCGCCGCCGGCTGTGGTGGCGGCTGCTGCCGACTCTGGCCGGCCTCGCGATGCTCTACCCGATGATCGGCCAAGGCCACAAGAACGGAAACTTCAACCAGTACCTCGTCATCGGCGGCGTCCTGATGTTGCTGATCGGCATCACCGCCCTGCTGCCCTGGGTCGTGGAGGCGGTCGTCGTCCGGCTCGGCAAGGGCCCGCTGTCCTGGCAGCTGGCCGTGCGACGACTGCAGTTGAGTAGCGGCACTGCCGCCCGCATGGTCAACGGCATCGCCGTGGCGGTGGCCGGGGCCATCGCGCTGCAGATGCTCTTCACGGGAACGCAGAGCCAATACACCAAGAACACCGGCAAGGACCCCAGCCGGGTCCAGATGCAGGTCGACTTCAGCGGCCCCAAGCCGCTGCCCGGCATCGAGCGCGAATTCACCGGCACCAAGGGGGTCCGGGCCGCGGTGGCCCTGGCCCGCTCCCAGTACGGGGACGCACGTCGCAACCCGGAGAACAGCAACGGCCTGACCGTGGGTAACTGCGCCGCCCTGCGCGAACTCGCCACATTGCCCTCCTGCAAGGACGGTGACGTGTTTGTCACGCGAACGCGGAGCGGCTACTCGGACCCCAGCAACGCATCCGAGATCGCCCTGGTGAAGCCCGGTCGGCAGCTCTACATCGACCCGTCGTACGACGGCGCCGAACGCCGCCTCGAGGTGCCCTGGACCGTTCCGGCAAACATTCGGGAGGTGAACGCGCGCAAGGACTCACTGCAGGACTACACCAGTTTGCTGGTCACCCCCGCCGCCCTGCCCGCCAAGGCCGCGCCCGCGGTGTTCTCGGACGGTGTCTACCTGCGTCTGGACCCGTCGGTGCCGGACTCACGGGAGTACATACGCAACGTCGTCGCCCGCATCGACCCCCTGGCACAAACCTACAGTTGGTCGGCGACCCAGGAGGACGTCAAGTACACCTCCATCCGCACCGGCCTGTTCGTCGGCTCCGCCTTCGTGCTGGCACTCATCGGCGCGAGTCTGCTGGTCTCCCAGCTGGAGCAGCTGCGCGAGCGCAGGAAGCTGCTCTCCGCACTGGTCGCCTTCGGCACCCGGCGCCGCACGCTGACCCTGTCGGTACTGTGGCAGACGGCCCTCCCGGTCGGACTCGGCCTCGTACTGGCCACAACGGTGGGTATCACCCTCGGCTCGGCGCTGCTGAAGATGACCCGTACACCGGTGGCCATGGACTGGGCGAGCGTCCTGACCATGACCGGCGTGGGCGCGGCCGTGGTCGGCGTGGTCACGCTGCTCAGCCTGCCGCCGCTGCTGCGGATGATGCGCCCGGAAGGCCTGCGCACGGAATAACCCCTGGCACATCCCCCGAAGTGGGCTCCTCCTGCCAGGAGGAGCCCACCCCTCCACGCAGGCAAGCCCGGTCGGCATCAGCACAGTCACCGTCAGGGCAACCTCGGCGCACAGCAGAATCCGCAGTCGAGGCGAGCACGCCATCAGACGGCGTCGGCCGGGAGCCTGCCGACACCGACCAGGCAGAGCTCTGCGGCCGAACGGCTCGCTGCGTCACCCAGAGCAGGCATCGAGCATCGCCGACAGCGCGGATAGAGCCGATAGCGCCGAGCAGCCTTGCCGGCTCAGGCGGCGATTCAGGCCGCGTCAAAGCCAGGGTGATGGCCCTGACCTTGAGAATGATCAGTCCCGGTCGGCTTCGCGGGATGCCGACTGTTCGCTCCTGCGGGAGCTTCGGCGGGTGATTCGCCTGGTCATGAGTGTGATGGCGGCCCGGGTGACCAGCGATTCGGAGTGCTGGACGAGCCGTTCGTAGTCGCGTGTGTGTCGGCGGACGTGCATGATCCAGGCCAGGGACCCCTCGACGACCCAGCGGTGAGGAAGGATGACGAACCCGACGGCGTCCGATGGTGCTCTCGGGGTGCATCAGCCGGAACAGGACTTCCTTGGCCGCGTCGCGGCGGTGCAACCCCTGGGAGCCCCAGCTACACCCCCAGCTCTCGTGCTTGAGCCAGGTGTCACCGGCGGACCAATGACCGAGGTCCTGCTGCTCCACCGCTGGCCAACGGTCGGTCACGGTGGCCGGTGCGGGCCCAGAGGGCACGCGCTCCGCCCCTGCCACCCTTTGACCATTCAGGAGTCGGACTTCGTCACCGTCACCACCGGTGATGGATCAACGCCGCAACCAGGGCCGAGCCGTAAGCCCTCACACCTACCGGTCGCCGGGTGGGGCACACGCTCTCGCTCGCCCACCGGCATGGCGGAGGCCCCCGAAAGCCCTCCCCGGTCGCTGCTTCATACCGCGTCCGAGAGCAATTGATGTGTGTCCGGACCAGCTTGCGGCGTACCAGCTCAGAGGGCCTCAAATCAGAGAAGCAGCAGGTCAGGTGTTCCAGAGAGTTGTCCGGCTCTATGAGGGCGGTACGTGAGTTGCTGTCCGATTCTCCCTTTCGGGACCGGATGGTCCGGCAGCTTCGGTGCCGACGGCACGGGCGGCTGTGGATCAGGCAGATGTCTCCGTGCCTACGGTGCCGCTGGCTCGGAGACTTGGCCGAGTCGGCGGACTCATCCGAGTACGGGTGAATGGACGTATGCCTCCCGGAGACGGGAGATCAGAAAGACCTCGTACTCCATGGCGAGGCCGAACACGACGCCCAGGAGGAAGATCAGGATGAGACTCATGATCGGCCCGGTCGTCTCGACTCCGAGCGGTGAGGCGTCCCAGCCCCCGGGGAACAGCACGATGACACAGCCGAGGGCGGCCAGTACCGCGATCGCAGGATTGGATTCCGTGGTGGGTCAAGGGGTGTCCAACAGGTCGGCGAGCCGTTGGAGCCGTTCGGCGTCGGGACTGCCTTCGACGGTGGTGCACACCATGAGAGCGGGGCCGGAGTTGCCCGGCTGCGAACTCGTCGCCGCGGACGGCGAGTTCACCCACCAGCTCGACCGCGCGCGGGTGGCCGGGATCAGCGGCGACCTGCGTACGCAGCATCCCGATCAGTTCGGCTACGGTGGCCGCCCGGTTCGGGCAGGTCCGGTCGGCCTCAGGGTGAAGGAACAGAGCCAGCAGGTTCCGCTCCCTCAGCGGCTGTCGGGTGAACTCGCCCAGCAGGGCACCGCCTAGCGGGTTCCAGGCAAGCACGTCCAGGAAACGGCCGACGGCCAGAGCGGGCGAGGTCATGGTGTGCAGCAACCGCTGTGTGGTGTCCGGGACTTCCTCCGGCTTGTACGAGCGAGGCAGGCGGCTGGGCGTGCGTGCGGCGGTAGCGAGGCTGTGTAGGTGCCGGGACCCCTCGGCGGAGAAGCGTCTCCCCGGGGCGATCGCCGCACCTGCCTCCGTGTCCCCCCATCACGAGCGCGCCCAGCAGGGTGTCCGTCCCCGCGTCCGGCAATTCGCTCCTGACCGCTCGCCGCAGTGTCTCCAAGAGGAGGTCAACAACGTCCGGCTCGAACTCCGTGGTCCCTCCGGCCACGGCCTCGGCGTCGGCGTCGGCGTGCGCTCCGGTCGTCCCTCGTTGCTCCATCGAACATCCCCCTGGATCACGGTGGCCGGTCCGAACGACGCTAGACGCGCCCTTCGCGACACCGCGTCGGCCGACCCGCCATACTCCCGGTCCGATCGGCCAACCAGCTACTGGCCAGAGGCGGTGGCAAGACCGCTGGTGACCGGGCTGTACTCAAAGACAGTTGGTCATTTTCCTCAGAGATAGTTGGGCCACTGGGGCCTCGACGTCGCCTTTGTGGCTGCCAGGATCACCCCAGCCCCGGCAGGCTCCTCAGCTCCACGATCCGCAGGAGTCGCGCAAGGAGCAGGAACAGCAGGACCATCGCGATGCCGCCTGCAGCGAGCGAGAGGGCGGGCGCCAAAGAAACCGACGTCATGCTCTGGCTGCAGGAGCGGGCGATGAGCCACCCGGCAGCCCCGGCGACGGTGGCGGCTGTGGTCAGTTTTGTGTAGGTGCGACAGATCCGCCGGCCGTCGAGGAGCCCCTCCGTGCGCCGCCGCAGGCGCAAGGCGGTGAGCAGCAGGCCGATCGCGTAGGACAGGGCGTAGGCGGCGGCCATCCCCGTGACCGCCCAGCGCGGGGGCAACAGGAGGTGGCAGGCTGTGGCGAGAGCGATGTTGATGCCGCTGATCCACACCGCCATCCGGAACGGCGTGCGGGTGTCTTCGAAGGCGTAGAAGCCGCGCAGCAGGAGGTACTGGCCGGAGAACGGGATCAGTCCCAGGCCGAAGGCTTGCAGCATGTGGCCCAGCGGGACGGTGGCTGCCGTGTCGGCGGCGCCGTGGGCGAACAGCAACTGGGCGATCTGAGGTCCGAAGGCGAGGAAGAAGAAGGCGGCAGGGACGATGATGACGCCGCTGATCCGCAGCGCGCGGGACAGGTCGGCGCGCAGGTCGTCGACGCGCTGCTCCGTCACAGCCCGGCTCATGCGCGGGAGCAGGGCTGTCACGAGGGAGACCGTGACGATCGACTGGGGCAGCATCCAGATCTGCTGGGCGTAGCTGTAGGCGGTGTAGCCGACGCCGTCGCGAGGCAGAGCGGCGTCGGCGGAGGAGGCCAGGCGGGTGACCACTGTGCTGGCCACGAGGTTGGCCAGCACGAACAGCAGGGTCCAGCGGGCCGCGTTCACGCTCTTGCGCAGTCCGGTGCCGCGCCAGTCGAAGCGCGGCCGGAACCGGAAGCCGGCCGCGCGGGCGTAGGGGATCAAGGCGAGTGCCTGGAGGGCGAGAGCGAGTGTGGTCCCGATCCCGAGCAGTCTGACCTGGGCGCCGGTCACGTCCGAGACCTGTTCGGGGGCGGTCATCAGGCCGAGGTAGAGGCCGAACATGGAGATCAGGACGAGGTTGTTGAGGACCGGGGTCCACATCATCGCGCCGAACCGGTTCCGGGCATTGAGGACTTGGCCGAAGATGCTGAACACGCCGTAGAGAAAGATCTGCGGAAGCAGGAAGCGGGCGAAGGTCACGGTCAGCTCGAACGCGTCGTGCGTGGCGGGTGTGTCGCGCTGGTAGACGCTGATGATCTCAGGGGCTGCCCACGTGGCCAGCGCGGTCCCCGCGCCGAGGACGCACAGCACCAGGGTGACCAGGCGTTGTTCAAAGGCGGCGCCGCCGTCGAGGTCTTCCGCGCGGGCCCGTACGAGTTGGGGGACCAGGACAGAGTTCAATGCGCCGCCGATCAGCAGGAAGTACAAACTGGTCGGCACCGTGTTGGCCTGGTTGTAGGTGGTGGCCAACAGCCCGGTGCCCAGCGCGGCGGCCTGCAGCACCTGCCGTATCAGTCCGGTGGCACGCGAGACCACCGTTCCCACCGCCATCAGCGCAGACGAACGCAGTAGTCCGCCCTCGCCTTTCGCCTTCTTTGGGGCAGCGTGCCTCCGTCGTGTGGACCGCTCTAACCGCTCGTGCGACGTCTCCTCGATCATGGGCACAATCTACGATCCGGACCTCGCCTGGCTGGAGGGGCCTCGGGGTTCAGGGCGCCTTTGTGGCCAACTAACGCTGCGAGTGGCCAACTATCGCTGCGAGTCACAGCGGCCGGGGACTCATCTGCACGTCGCCTCCGGCTACTCGGCCCGCTACGGCGCTTCGCTCCCCCACACGCTCGTGCAGCGCGCCGTTGAGCGCGGGATGACGACGCTCGCCCTGACCGACCGGGACACCGTCGCGGGCACGGTCCACTTCGCCTAGGTCGGCACAGCCTGGGCGCGTTCGTCGGCGAGCTGCTCGCTAACCCGCTCAAGGACACGTTCGGCGACAGCGAGTTCGTCCCCCTCGGCCCGCACCTCTGCCAGATGCTTGGCCAACTGTTCTTCGAGTTCGTCCAGTTCCGCACGGCGCGCGGTGATCCGTTCCAGCAGTTCGGGATCCAGCATGCACAGAATCGTAGGAGGCGACCGAACCGCAGCGGGCAAGAACCGGACGGTCAACTCCCCGCTTCTGCTGCCGGCCTCTTGCGCAGGAACTGCTTCGCCGCCTCGATTGCTTCCCTGTTGAGCTCCTCGACGGAGACTCCCCAGTTCTCCTCCCATTCGTCCAGGTTGAGAGCGCATGAGACGAGGGACTGCAGCTCTTCGGGGTAGCCGAGGTCGACGGCGATGTCTGCCCAGATGAGGTGGGTGCCGGTGGCGGGATCCAGGGTTCCGACGGCTATCTGACCGGCGATCCAGTGGGCCATCGCACACTTTGCGGCCCGAGGGTCGGCGGGCGGATGGAAGAGCAGTCCCAGCTCCTCCAGTACCTGGTCGAAGAGCGCTGGCGCTTCGGGTTCCTCGCTCCGGAGGAGGCCGGCCAACATGGCGAGAGAAGGACTCTCGACCTCGGCAATGAGTGCGTCAAGCCCTGCCTGGATGAGCCGGTCGGACCCGACGTGCCTACCGAATGCCCGCTCGCGCGCGATGTGGCTGAGCTGCTTGAGGGCGTCATCGCGGGTCATCAGAGTTTCTCGGTCGGCGTCTGGGAAAAGAAGGCTCGCACATCCGCCGACGCTGCTGCATCGCGTTTCTCTTCGACCCAACCGTGCTGACAGACGATCTTCTCCGCGGACTCCCGCCCACGACTAGCACGAGTACCCAGAGAGCCGATCACACCAACCCTTTGACCTGGGACTTCAAGTTGGCGGCAACTCAGGGCACGGCTGTGCGTGCATACCCTTGGCTCTTACTGTGCTACAGGTCGGTTACTCAGCGACACAGCTGGTCAATCGTGTTCTCGAAGTCAGGGAACTCCTGGGCGGCCAGTTTGATCACGTCGGCAGGCGGGCGTCGGCCTTGGGAGGCAAAGCGTTCGGCGATGGCGGCACGCTCCGGGATGGGTCGCGGACGCCAGTCGGACTCGTATGTGTCAGTGAAAGCGGGGATCGCTTCGAAGGGGCCGTAGCCGCCCGCAAGCAGCCACAGGAAGTCGGCCAAGTCTCGAGCGACGACGGCCGTCTCACCCTCGGAGCCGAGGAAGACGATGGGCTGCTCGGCAAGATCCTCATTACGGCGGACAAGCCAGAACGCTGCGTATCCTCCGGAGCCGTTCTGCCCGAACACCCGAAAATCGTCACCGGTCAGTTCCGTGTTTCCGGTCCATGCGTGAATCCAGTCAGTGGTCTCGTGAGCAGACAGGAAGCGGGGGAAGGGCTCGAAATCAACCCCGTCACCGGCGTCGTAGCTGAAGGGGACAGCGAGCGCGGCGGCAAGTGCATCTGGAAAGTGGCGATCATCGGCGGTCATCACTGGCGCAGGGTATCGGCCGGTCAGACCATGGCGGCACTCGGATCGGCACGTTCGCCCGTACCAACTGGTGACGCACATTCCTCAGGGTTGAATCGGATCGGCCTGCATGTCGGGGTGCGCCGCCATGACGTACTTCATGGCCGTCGACGTCGCCAGCCCGAACATGCGTATCAGATGGACAGGGTCGGCAGAGTGCCGGGCTTCGTCGTAGATGGGGTCCTGACGCAGCCTGCTGGCGCTGATTCCGACCCGCTCGAAGACGGTCAGGATCGGGGCCACGTTCCAGACGTAGACGTAGATCGTCCCGGAGGCGAGAGCGGGGTTGGATCGGCTGCCTTGGCCGAGGAGAACGTCGATCCAGATGTGAACCGCGTCGGCGAACGGTCCAGACAGAGAGTCGACAAGCTTCCGGGCACGGACCAGTTCCGCATTGGTCACCGGCCGGGGCTTCAAGAGGCCACGTTGACGCAGGAAGCAGACCACACGCCGTCCGTTGTGGTGGCCGCTGAGGATGGCGATGACGTTGACGTCCTCTTCGCGGATGGTTGCTTCGACGCCAAGTTGAGCGGTCAGCACGCGCAGTGTGCGCAGGAACGCGTGATCGATGCACCAGCCGTACGCGAGGCAGGAAGGTTCGCCGGCGATGAAGGCCCCGGTGGACCGTCGGGCACACCCTAATGCGCCGCTGGTGTCCATCGGGGGTTCCTGCCAGTGAGGGCCAGTGCGCGGTCGAGCGCGGGTGCGTCTGCGTCTTGGGGTACTTCGTCACCCAGAAGGCCGAGACCGCGCATGCGGGGTGCCTCACGCGAGTATGTCGCGAACGTGGCTTCGGCCAAGGCCGCGGGTACGGCGAGCGGTTGTCCGGTGGCCACCGCCGTGTCCCAGGCGTGGACGGTGAATTCGGCGATGAGGATCCCGCCGAGCGCGGTCGCGGGCATGGGCGGTCCGCCGAGGCCCGCCTCACCCTCCCACGCTGCCGGCTCGAACCAGGCCCTGGCCGCCGGTTCCGCCGCGCCGGCCAGGAGCAACGCCCACTCGGACTCCGGCCGCCCGGCGAGGAGTGGCACCGGGCTCGCGGTCAGCAGGCCCGGATCCGATGCCGTGCGGGTGCCCGCGTCTCTCGTCATCAGCAGCATCATCGCGATGTGATTGACGAGGTCTTTCACCGTCCACGCCGAACACGGCGTCGGGTTGTGATACTGATCGACCGGTGCACCGCGCACAGCGTCCACGACCAGATCGATGCTCTGCGCCAACTGCTCCACCTTCGTCGCCGGCAGCATGCGGCAACCCTCCTTCGAAGTCGACTGCGCCGAACGCAATCACCGCGGTTCGCCCCTCATTCGTAGGCGTCGTCCTAGTCGATGAAGGCGCTCCACGCGGTGGCGTTGAGGTTGTCGGAGAGGAAGATGTCGGTTCCTCCCAGGCGCTTTTCCCAGGACGGCATGAGTTCGGCCGCGCGGGCGGTGACCGCATCCATCCAGACCTTGATTTCCGCCTGCTTGTTGTCGGCCGGCACCTTGGCGGCGGCCGAGGCTTCCTTCATGTCGACCGTGCGCAGCGCTTCGGAAGCAGCGGCGCGCAGGTCCCGGATGTACTCCCGGTTCGTCGCCACGTCCTCGGGCGTACCGGGCAGCGCCATATGGCCCGTGACGATGGTCTCGTAGTCGTACTCCAGCAACTGGTCCATGGCGTCGAAGTACGCGGGCACATGCGCGGAGAAGTACAGGCGGAAGAACGGCGCGCTCTTCGGAGTGAAGCTGTCCATGGCTCCCATGAGCTTCAGCTCCGGCAGGTGGATGAACAGGTTGCCGGCCTGATGCCAGTCTCCCGTGTAGTCGAGGACGAACCGCACCCCGTCGATGTCCATCTCCTTGCGCCGGCCGCTGAAGGTCTCGGTGGGCAGGGGACGCCGGTCGTCGTTCTTGACCTCCTTGATGAACTCGCCGGTGATCTCATGGGAGATGATCTTCAGGCCGTCCCGCTTCAGCAGGTGAGCCGCCCCGATGTGGTCGGCGTGCGCGTGGCTGTAGATCAGGTGGGTGACCGGCTTGGGGGTGACCGACTCGATCGCCTCCAGCAGTTTGTCCCCCAGGAACGGTGAGGCGTCCACGAGGACGACACCGTTCTTCGTCTCCACGAACATCGTGTTGATCATCCCCTGGGTGACGAAGTGGGCACCACCGCCCAGGTCCTGCACGACATACCCGGACTCCGGGATGTCCGGGCCCAGGGCGAAGTCGGGTACAGGCGCGAACTCGGTCATGGTGATCTCCTTCGGGTGGCCCGCCCCAGGGCTGGGGCGGAGGGGTGTCCTGTGATGGGGTTCCAAGGGGCCGTGTGAGGACTGGCTCGGGCCTGGCCTGCGGCAACGCGGTCTTCGAGGCGACAGCGGGCCGGTGCAGGACAGCCGCTCCTTTCTCCTGCCCGGTGCAGGGAGGCCTTCTGGCTTCCTCTGGCATCCTCACGGGAGAAGGTCGTCGCTTTTCATCCAGCATGGCCTGCTTTGCGTGTGCGTGAACGCTCCAAGGGCGCCCATCTGAACCTAGGTCTGACTGGTCCACCTTCACCGGCCCGTCACGCCGCTACGGGGAGCACACTGGCCGCATGAACGACAACGGCGAACTGGGGGACTTCCTGCGCTCGCGGCGGGCCCGTCTGCGTCCCGAGGACGCGGGGGCGGCTTTCAGCGGCGGCGCGCGCCGGGTGCCCGGACTGCGCCGCGAGGAAGTCGCACATCTGGCCGGGGTGAGTACGGACTACTACGCCCGCCTCGAACAGGGCCGGCACCCTCACGTCTCGGAGACGGTGCTGGAGGCGGTCGCCCGCGCCCTGCGCCTGGACGACACCGAACGCGGCTACCTCTTCGAACTCGCCCGACCCAGGACACCCGGACGCCACCGGAGCAGTCCCGCCCGCGCACCACGCGTGCGGCAGCCGATCCACCAGATGCTGGACGTCCTGAACGACGTCTCACCGGCCGTCGTCATCAACCACCGCAGTGACGTCCTGGGCGCCAACCACCTGGCCAGACAGCTGATCACGGACTTCGACGCACTGCCGCACCGAGACCGCAACCTCGCCCGATTCGTACTGCTCCACCCCGCCGCCCGTGACCTGTACCAGGACTGGGACCGGGTCGCGGAGACCTTCGTCGCCAGTCTGCGCCTGGCCTCCGGACGCCATCCCGACGACCGCCTGCTGAACGAACTCGTCGGGGAGCTGTCCATCAAGGTTCCCGAGTTCTCCACCTGGTGGGCCGGCCACCGCGTGGACCAGTGCGCCCACGGCACCCAACGCCTCGTTCACCCCGTGGTCGGCGAACTCACCCTCTCCTACGAAACGCTGGCTCTACCCGCCGATCCTGACCAGAGCATCGTGCTCTACACCACCGAACCCGGCTCCGCCTCCGCGGAAACACTCCGCCTGCTCGCCAGCTGGACCACACCGACGAACACACACGAGGCCGCCCCCTCCCAGGCACCGTACGGCTGATGAGGAACAGGCGGCCGATCAGTGACCAGGACTCGAGGCCATGACGTCCACGCTCATCCAGACTCCCTTCGGAGAAGGGTCGACGGCCGCCGAGGTCATCGAGGGCGTCGACCTCTCAGACAAGCAGGCGGTCGTCACCGGCGCCGCGTCGGGTCTCGCACTGAAACCGCCCGTGCCCTCGCGAGCGCCGACGCCTTGGTCATCTTCGCGGTCCGCAGCACGGACGTCGGCGAGCACTCCGCGACCGGCATCCGCAAGGCGGCCGGGAACGACGCCGTCCATGTCGGCCCGCTCGATCTCTCCGGCAGGGCGTTGATCGCCGCCTTCACCAGCGCCTGGTCCGGGTCCCAGCATCAGCGACTGTTCCGCCCCTTGTCTCTCGGCCGGCCAGACCCACTCCCCCACCTGCCCGGATGAGAGAAACACAGCCGACTGATGACCAGGAATTCAGGTCGCCAGAGGCGAGGCCGAATTCCAGGTCCTCGGCCGAGCCGCGGCAGCGGCGGCTCGACCGGCCCGGTGAACGGCATGACACCCCTCCGGGCCAGGGGAGGTCCACCCACACAGATCGGCAGCACGAATAACGCATTCATCCTGTTAGGGAATAAACGATGCACTCCGCACCTCGCACCGCACCGCGACAGTCAGCGCAGCAGTCCCTGGGCCGCTTCGGAATCTTCAGCCACGAACTGCGCTCCGAAGACCCGGCACTTCAAGAGCAACGGCGACGCGCGGCAGCCGAGCTGGAAGAACTCGGCTTCGGCGTCATCTGGCTCGGGGGCAACAGCAGCGTGCACCACGCCGCCGCGCTCGCCGGGTCCACCGAACGCATCGCCCTGGCCACCGGCATCCTCAACATCTGGCACGAGGACGCCGCCACGGTGGCCCGGCAGCGAGCCGAGCTGGAGGAAACCCACCCCGGCCGGTTCCTCCTGGGCCTGGGCGCAAGCCACGCCCAGCTGGCCCAGAACTACCAGCGGCCCTACTCGACGATGGTCGGCTACCTCGACGCCCTCGACAACGCAGCCACCCCCGTCCCGGCCGACCGCCGGATCCTGGCGGCGCTCGGACCGAAGATGCTGCGTCTCGCCCGCGACCGGGCCGTCGGCGCCCACCCCGCGATGGTCACCCCCGAATACATCAAGCAGGCCCGGGAGGTCCTGGGCGACGGACCGCTCCTGGCTCCCGTGGTCACCGTGGTCCTGGAAAACGACCCCGTCCGGGCACGTGCCGTCGCACGCGACTTCCTCGAGCTGTACCTCCGGCTGCCCAACTACACCACGAACTTCGAACGCCTCGGCTTCACCGCTGACGACTTCACCGGCGGCGGCAGCGACCGTTTGGTCGCCTCCCTGGTGACCTGGGGAACCGACGACGCGATCAGCGACCGCCTGACCGAGTTCCACACCGCCGGCGCCGACCACCTGGCCCTGCAGCTCATCACCGCCGAGGAAGGCGAGACGCCGCCGCTCACCCAGTGGCGCCGCCTCGCCGACGTCAGCGCGAAGAGTGCGTAGCCGCACAGGTGACGACGCCCGAGGCACACATGACAATCATCCTCTGGAGCACGGCATGTCCACACCTGAGCAGAACAAAGAACTCGTTCTGACGGCCTTCGACACACTCTTCGGCAAGCGCGACTACGCGGCCGCGGAGGAGTTCTGGTCCGAGGACTACCTTCAGCACAGCCGGCACATCCCGCCGGGGCGGGAGGGTCTGTTCAACCTCGTTCGCGCCCTGCCCGCCGCCCTGCGCTACGACAACCAACTCGCGGTCGCCGAGGGCGACTACGTGATGTTCTACGGCCGGTTCTCAGGCACCGGCGAGACCGCCTCCGTCGTGGCCGACGTGGTGCGTGTCGAGAACGGCAGACTGGCCGAACACTGGGACGTCTGGGAGGACGAGGCGACCCGCGCCGAGTCCGCAAGCGGCCTCCCGATGTTCGCCGACCACTTCCCGCACGGCCGGGCGAGGTGAGCCGAGATGACCGGCACCAATCGCCAGTTCCGCCTCAAAGCCCGCCCGGCCGGCCCCTTCGAAGACTCCGACTTCGAGCTCGTCCGGACACCTATTCCCGCGCCCGGCGACGGCGAGTTCCTGGTCAAGATCACACACTTGTCGATCGACCCTGCCATGCGCGGCTGGATGAAAGCAGAGCACGTCACTCCGGTGGACGTCGGAGCGGTCATGCGGGCGATCACGATCGGACAGGTCATGGACTCCCGCCACCCCGGCTTCGCGGAGGGCGACTTCGTCCACGGCACGTTCGGCGTCCAGGAGTTCGCGCTGTCGGACGGAACCGGGGTCTACCAGGTCCACCCCGAGGAGGGCCGGTCGCTCGCGGCGTATCTCGGCGTCCTGGGCATGACCGGCATGACCGCCTACTTCGGGCTCCTCGACGTCGGCCGGCTCGCCGCGGGCGACGTGGTGCTCGTATCGGGAGCAGCCGGGGCCGTGGGAAGCGCCGCCGGTCAGATCGCGAGGATCAAGGGCGCGCACGTGATCGGGATCGCGGGCGGCCCCGAGAAGACGCGCATGCTCGTCGACCGGCTCGGGTTCAGTGCCGCCACCGACTACAAGCGGGACGACTTTCCCGACCAGCTGCGCGACCGCACCCCCCGATACGTCGACGTGTTCTTCGACAACGTCGGCGGAGACATCCTCAACCAGGCACTCACCCGCCTCGCCCGCGGCGCGCGAGTCGTCATCAGCGGCGCGATCTCCCAGTACGACAAAGCCGATGCGGTTGTGGGACCGAGCAACTACCTGACCCTGCTGTACCGGAGCGCCTCCATGGCAGGCGTCGCCGCTCCCGCCTTCGCCGACCGGTATCCCGAGGCCATGGCGCAGATGTCGCACTGGCTCGCCGACGGTCAGCTGACGAGCGTCGAGGACACGGCGCACGGCGACATCGAGACGTTCCCGGCCACGCTCAGGCGCCTGTTCACCGGCGAGAACACCGGCAAGCTCGTCCTCGAACTCGAGCACCAGGCGTGAGCCCACCCCTCTGTCTTCCGGCGCACCTGCACCAGGTGTGCCGGGACCGCCTCCCGCACCTGTTCAGGTGAGGGCAGAACAACCGACCAGTAACTAGGACTTGAGGTCATGACAACCACCCAGCGCATCCACACCCCCTTCGGAGAAGAGTCGACGGCCGCCGAGGTCATCGAGGGCATCGACCTTTCCGGCAAGCACGCGGTCGTCACCGGCGCCGCCTCGGGTCTCGGCGCCGAGACCGCCCGCGCCCTCGCGGACGCCGGTGCCTCGGTCACCCTCGCGGTCCGCAACACGGACGCCGGCGAGCGCACCGCGACCGACATCCGCAAAGCCACCGGAAACGACGCCGTCCATGTCGGCCGGCTCGACCTCGCCGACCAGGCGTCGATCGCCGCCTTCACGAACGCCTGGGCCGGGCCCCTGCACATCCTCGTCAACAACGCCGGCGTGATGGCGCTGCCCACGCTCGAGCGCACACCGGACGGCTGGGAGCTGCAGTTCGCGTCCAACCATCTCGGCCACTTCGCGCTCGCGCTCGGCCTGCACGACGCGCTCGCGGCCGCCGGCAACGCGCGGATCGTGTCGCTGAGCTCCCGCGGCCACCACGCCTCGCCCGTGGAGTTCGACGACATCAATTTCGACAACCGCGCCTACGACCCGTGGCTCGCCTACGGGCAGTCCAAGACCGCCAACGTTCTCTTCGCGGTCGAAGCGAGCAACCGCTGGGCCAGCGACGGGATCACCGCCAACGCCGTCCACCCCGGCGTGATCATGTCGACGAACCTGTCGCGCTACATGGATCCGGACCAGGCCGCACAGCTGCGCGCCGCCGAGGCTGCCGGAGAATTCGGCTCGATCCAGGGCGCACCGTTCCGGTTCAAGACCATCGCCCAAGGCGCCGCGACCAGCGTGCTCGTCGCGGCCTCCCCCCAGCTGGAGGGCATCGGTGGCCGCTACTTCGAGGACAACAACGAAGCGGAGAAGCTGTCCGCCGAGGCCGTGGGATCCGCCCCCGGCGGCGTAGCCCCGTACGCGCTCGACCCGGACGCCGCCAAGCGCCTGTGGGAACTGTCACTCGCCGCAACAGGCGCATGAGCAGAATCCTCGCCGCGATGTAGAGAACACCTAACTCCGTGCGCAGTCCTGGGAGTCCGCAGAGGAGCCGGCCATCGTCCGGGACCGCGCAGACGAGGGCAAAGCACATCGCGGCAGCGGCAGGACGGCTGCCGCAGGTCACAGGGAAGCGGAAATTACGGACGACCTTGGGGAGTCAACTTGAGGGTGCCTCGGAGGAGCTGCGCCCTCGTAGGCCCGTCGGGGCACTCCAGCTGGCGAGCATGCTGAGCGTCTCCGCAGAGGCCGAACCGGGTTCCGCGGTGTAGAGGCAGATACTCAGGTCAGGGTCGGCGGGCAGGGCCAGAATCTCGTAGGAGAGGGTGAGTTCGCCGACCACGGGGTGAACCAGGCGCCGGGTGCCGTGGGCGCACTGGTCCACGCGGTGGCCGGCCCACCAGGTGTCGAACTCGGGAACCTTGGTGGACAGTTCCTCGACGAATTCGTTCAGCAGGCGGTCGTCGGGATGGCGTCCGGCAGCCAGACGAAGACTGGCGACGAACGCCTCCGCGACCCGGTCCCAGTCCTGATAGAGGTCACGGGCGGCGGGCTGGAGCAGTACGAATCGGGCGAAGTTGCGGTCGCGGTGCGGCAGTGCGTCGAAGTCCGTGATCAGCGCCTTGGCAAGATGGTTGACTGCCAGGACGTCGCTGCGGTGGTTGAGGACCAGGGCCGGCGAGACATCGTTGAGGACGTCCAGCATCTGGTGGATCGCCGGACGCACGCGCGGTAGCGGGGCCGGACGGCGCCGTTCCGGGCTGGGGGACTTGGGTCGGGCGAGTTCGAAGAGGTAGCCGCGTTCGGTGTCGTCCAGGCGCAGGGCGCGGGCGACCGCCTCCAGCACCGTCTCCGAGACGTGGGGGTGGCGGCCCTGTTCGAGACGGGCGTAGTAGTCCGTGCTCACCCCGGCCAGGTGCGCGACCTCTTCACGGCGCAGTCCCGGGACCCGGCGCGCACCGCCGCTGAAAGCCGCCCCCGCGTCCTCGGGACGCAGACGGGCCCGCCGCGAGCGCAGGAAGTCACCGAGCTCGTCGCTTTGATCCATGCATCCAGTGATACCACTACAGCGGCATGACGGGCCGGTGAGTGGACCAGCCAGACCTAGGTTCAGCAGGGCGCGCGCGAGGCGTCCGCACGCGTGTCCCGGGCGGGATGCTGGACGCGAACCGGGAGGCAACGCCGCCTCCACAGGTGGCCCTCGCCGGCAACGGGCCCTTTCTGAGAAAGGGCCGCGCACGGCCGAGCGCAGCACCCGGTTACCCCTCGTTCCTCACACGAAGCAGATGAATCATGCCCTTTGTGATCTACGTCCTTGGGCTGGGCATCTTCGCCCAGGGCACCTCGGAATTCATGCTCTCCGGCGTGATGCCCTCCATCGCCCAGGACCTCGACATCCCCCTCACCTCCGCCGGAATGCTGGTGTCCGCCTTCGCCATCGGCATGCTCGTCGGAGCACCGCTGATGAGCCTGGTCACCCTGAAGATGCCGCGCCGTGCCGCGCTGGTCGGCTTCCAGCTCGTCTTCATCGCCGCTCACGTCGGCGCCGCCCTCGTCCCGCACTTCGGATTCCTGCTGGTCATGCGGGTGCTGTCGGCCATGGCGTATGCCGGATTCTGGGCCATGGCCTCGGTCGCGGCCATCTCGCTGGTGGACGCCGACAAGCAGGGCCGGGCCATGGGAGTGGTCGTCTCGGGACTGAGCGTGGCCACGATCATCGGTGTCCCGGGCGGCACCCTGCTCGCACAGCACGCCGGCTGGGAGGCCGCCTTCTGGGCCGTAGCCGCGATGACCGCTGTGTCCACGATCGCACTGCTCATCGCCCTGCCCGGCGGCCGGGACACGACAAGGGCACAGCCGCGTCTGGCCACGGAACTGCGCTCGCTGATGCAGCCACGGCTCTGGGTCGCCTACGCCACCACCGCACTGACCGTGGCCGCCCAATTCGCGATCTTCTCCTATCTCGGAGCCCTGTTGGAGGACGTCACCGGCCTCAGCACGGGCCTGGTACCCCTCGTGCTCGGACTCTACGGCGTCGGCGCGTTCATCGGCCTGACCATCGGAGGACGCGTGGCCGACCGCGCCCCCTTCACACTCCTGCTGGTGGGCATGGCCGCTTTCATCGTCGCCGCGACAGCACTCGCAGTGACCGCACATGTCGCCTGGGTCACGGTCGCGCTGGTGGTGCTCCTGGGCGCCGCCAACTTCGGAGTCACGCCCGCAGTCAACGCCAGAGTCTTCTCCATTCTCGGAGAGACCAGGACGCTCGGCGGCGCCGTGAACATCGCCGCCTTCAACGTCGGCATCGCCGTCGCCCCCGTG
The DNA here is from genome assembly GCF_001514115.1 of Streptomyces olivochromogenes. Taxonomy (GTDB): domain Bacteria; phylum Actinomycetota; class Actinomycetes; order Streptomycetales; family Streptomycetaceae; genus Streptomyces; species Streptomyces olivochromogenes. The sequence goes on along the minus strand of NZ_KQ948480.1, from coordinate 63,274 downwards.
GCATCCGGCCTCGTGATCAACACGGGACTGGGGCTGGCGGGTACGGCCTGGATCGGCGCGGCCTTCGGGGTCGCCCACATGGGCAGCGTTCTGCTGGACCGCCACCTCACCCGACGCCACGAAGCGGGAACCGAGGAGCCCACAACCGTCTCCGAGCTGGAGCACGCTCCCGCTGCCACCTGACAACTGCAACCGAAACCAATCGTCCCGGCGCGGGCATCGGTTGCGGAGATCGCCACATCCAGTCGAGGCCGGCGACGCACACTCGACGAGATCCGGTACGAGTCCCTGAGCGGCGGAGAAGGTTACCGAGCCGTTCCGGGTCCGGCCGGTTGAACGGATTGCCAACTCGTGAGGGGCGGTATGTGAGTTGACGCCCATGTCTCCCTTTCGGGAGGGGCAAGCGGGCTGGCCGCGGCGTCCCTGGGCGGCTACGGCCGCGGCTGGGTGAACAAGCCCTGACGGGATGTGAACTCCCTCGGCTGCTGGAGGTGGGCTGTGGGCTGTATGTCACGAAGTGCCTGCGTCGGATCTCTCTGTCTTGAGGAGCCCGGCATCGAAGCTCTGTTCCCGACGCGGTGGCGAGACAGTTTGAGGCGTCTGGTGAACCCGGGTTCTCCAGACCTTTAGATGTCTCACGAGACAGAGGAAACCTGCGACCGAACCCACCTTCCATACCCGGCGCCGGTCCACGAAGAACAACTACACAAGACCCCCGAGAGCGGCCGCATCGTCCGACATGCCGTTCAACGGACGTCAGCCGAGGGCCACGTCCGCAGGAGAGGTGTATCGACGGCTACTGGGTGATCTCATTTTCAGGCTACGCGGTGAGTTCGGTGGGCAGGGCGGTCTCGTCGGTTTGTGACTCGATCGGGTGGAGGCGGGCCTTGGCTAGCAGGTCGAGTCCCATGTAGCGGCGGCCCTTGGTCCACTCGTCGTTCTGCTCGGCCAGCACCGCGCCGACCAGCCGGATGACGGCGGTGCGGTCGGGGAAGATGCCGACCGCGTCGGTGCGAGGTCGGATCTCCTTGTTCAGCCGTTCCTGCGGATTGTTCGACCAGATCTGCCGCCAGGTCTCGCGAGGGAAGGCGGTGAACGCCGGCAGGTAGTGCTGGGCGGCGTCCAAGTGGGCTGCGGCTTTGGGGAATTTGGCTTCCAGGGTGTCCAGGACGTGTCGCATCTGGGCCTGGACGGCGTCGGTGTCGGGCTGTTCGAAGATGGTCGCAGCAGTGCGGCCGCCCGGGGCTGGGCGGATTTTGGAACCTGGCTGAGCAGGTTGCGGGCGTAGTGGGTGCGGCATTGCTGCCAGGAGGCGCCGGGCAGCAATGCGCCGACGGCGTCGACGAGGCCGGCGTGGGCGTCGGAGATGACCAGCTGGACACCGCTCGGGCCACGGGCGATCAGGGAGCGCAGGAAGGCGAGCCGGCTGGCGCCGTCCTTCGCGGTGGCGACGTCGATGCCGAGGATCTCGCGGTGCCCGTCGGTGTTCACGCCGACCGCGATCAGGGCGTGGACGTTGATGATCCGGCCGCCCTCGCGGATCTTCTGGGTCAGCGCATCGACCCGGACGAACGCGTAAGGACCTTGGTCCAGGGGCCGGTTGCGGAAGGCTGTGACCTGCTCGTCCATGTGCCGGGCCATCGCGCTGACCTGGGACTTCGACAGCTGCGTCACGCCGGGAGAGGCGGCGGGCTTGTCGACCCGGCGCGTGCTCACGCCGAGCAGGTAGGCGGTGGCGAGCACCGGGATGAGGGCCTGTTCGGCCCGGCGTCGGCGTTCGAGCAGCCAGTGCGGGAAGCAACTGCCCTGGCGCGGCTTGGGGATGGCCAGTTCGACGGTGTCGGCGCGGGTGTCCCACTCGCGCGGGCGGTAGCCGTTGCGGTGGTTGACGCGTTCGTCGCTGACCTGCCCGTATTCGGCGTTGCAGAGGGCATCTGCCTCCGCGGACATGAGCGCGTCGGCGCACGTCTTCACCATCGCGCGCAGCAGATCCGGACTCGCCGCGGCCAGGTTGTCTTCCGCGAGGGCGTGCAGGGGCACACTGTCAGGTCAGGAAGCCGCATCCGGTATCGGCCAATGCAAGCAGGACTCAACCCCGCGTGCTGCCAGGGCAGAGTAGCGGGACAGCCCTTGAACTCCTGGACATAGCGAGTGAATCATTTGTGCTGCAATAACCCCTGCGTGCTGCAATAACCCCTGAAACCCGCCTCCAGCGGGGCAGCCACCTGCGTGCACCCGTTCGACTGCCTCGGTGCCGAGCCTGCCGTGACCGACGGAGCCATGCCCCTACGTGGCATCCAATATCCCAGGTACGCGGGTGCCTCGTCGGCGTCACTCGTTCGAGTTGCATGCTCACAGGGCGAAAGGTTAGCGTTACGGACAGTAATAGGCCTGTCGCGTGGCATGAGCGCCTGGGTGCCATGCGACTCCACGCCCGATTCGGTACACCTGCGGTGCAGCCTCGGTGTGCGCACGATTCATGTCCGCGCCGGCGAGTGGAAGTCTCACCGAGGAAGCGCTCCTTCTGCACACTCCGCGACTTCGGACGCATGAATTCAGGGAGATCCGTCATGCCCGATTTTCTCCGTTCGTATTCCCGTCGAAAGTTCATCTCCACATCGGCGGCCGTTGCGACCGTGGCGGCGACGGGTGATTTCGGTCTGCGAGCCTGGGGGGAATCCGGAAATCCGATGTCGGCAAGTGAGAGGCAAAGCATCCGCCCGTTCCGCGTGCATATTCCGGAGCAGGATCTGACTGATCTACGTCGACGCATCAAGGCGACACGATGGCCCGATCGGGAAACCGTCCGCGATCAGTCCCAGGGTGTCCAGCTGGCCACGATGAAGGAACTCACCCACTACTGGGGAACGAAGTACAACTGGCGGAACATCGAGGAGACACTCAACTCTCTGCCGATGTACATAACAGAGATCGACGGACTCGACATACAGTTCATCCACGTCCGCTCCCGCCACGCGGATGCCTTGCCGATCATCTTGACCCATGGCTGGCCCGGCTCCATTCTGGAGTTCTTGAAGGTCATCGGGCCACTCAGCAACCCCACGGCCCACGGGAGCCGCGCCGAGGACGCCTTTCACCTCGTCATACCGTCGATGCCGGGCTATGGCTTCTCGGAACGGCCGACGGCCACCGGGTGGAACCCTGACCGCATCGCTCGCGCCTGGGCCGTGCTGATGGAGCGTCTGGGGTACAAGCACTACGTTTCCCAGGGCGGGGACTGGGGTGCTGTGATTTCGGACAAGATGGCCGTACAGAAACCCCCCGGGCTGCTCGGAATCCACGTCAACTTCCCGGCCACCGTGCCGCCCGACATCGCGAAGAAGCTCGCCTGCGGTGACCCCGTACCCGCCGGTCTCAGCCCCGACGAGAAGGCCGCCTACAACCAGCTGGCCGCCTTCTACAAGACTGGATCCGGTTACTCGGCCATGATGGTCACCCGTCCACAGACCGAGGGATACGGACTGACGGACTCGCCCGCCGGACTGGCCGCCTGGATGTACGACAAGTTCGCGGCCTGGACCTACAGCGGCGGCCACCCCGAGCGCGTACTCACCAAGGACGAGATGCTCAACGACATCACCCTGTACTGGGTGACGAACACCGCGGTCTCCTCGTCGCGTCTTTACTGGGAGAACAACGCCAACAACTTCAACGCCGTGTCCGTGTCCATCCCGGCCGCCATCACGGTGTTCCCCGGCGAGATCTACCAGGCCCCGCGCAGCTGGGCGTCACGCGCCTACCACGACCTCTTCTACTACCACAAGGCCCGTAGCGGCGGCCACTTCGCGGCCTGGGAGGTCCCGGGCATCTTCACAGACGAACTCCGGGCCGCATTCTCGTCACTGCGCAACTCCCAGCGAAGAGCAGGAAAGTAGACCTTCGGCAGAAGTCGCCTTTCGACGAGCGGTCGACGATCGCTGAGCGGCTCGAAGACGGTCAGCCGATCGGCCTCGCTGTCGGCGCCCGACGCGGAACCCCCTCGACCGCGCGGCCCCGCCGAGACGCCGGACCCGGCCGCGCACCCACGGCAAAGGGGCCCGAGCGCCTCCTCGAGGCGCAGTGGCTGCATCAAGCCGTAGTGGGCTTGCGTGCGGCGGGCTGCCATCGCGCGGTGGTCCAGGACCCGGACTTCGCCCCCGAACTGACCGGTTCCGCCGACCCGTTCACGGTCCACACCCGCTGGATCGAGACCGAGTTCGTCACGAGATCCCCGCGTTCACGGCCCCCGCGGACACGGACACCGACGAGGAGCCGGGCCGCGAGACGGTTGTCGTCGAGGTCGGCGGCAAGCGCCTCGAGGTCTCGCTGCCGTCCTCGCTGGGCATGTCCCTGGCCCGCACCGGCCTCGCGGCCGGCGCCAAGCCGAAGCGCCGCGCGGCCAAGAAGTCCGGCCCGGTCGCCTCCGGGGACACCCTCGCCTCGCCCATGCAGGGCACGATCGTCAAGGTCGCGGTCGAGGAGGGCCCAGTCCCTCAGTGGCCCGACACCCTCGGGTCAGCGGGTGGCGAGGAGCTCGAGTGTGTCGATCACGCGGTTCGAGAAGCCCCACTCGTTGTCGTACCAGGCGACCACCTTCACGTGCCGGCCATCAACCCTGGTGAGGGCCGAGTCGAAGATCGACGAGGCCGGATTGCCCGTGATGTCGGAGGACACGAGCGGGAAGTCCGAGTACTCGAGGATGCCGGCGAGCGGCCCATCCGCCGCGGTGCGGTACGCGGCCAGCACGTCGTCGCGCGTCACGTCACGAGTGACGGTCGTGTTGAGCTCGACAATCGAGCCCACCGGAACCGGCACACGGATCGAGTCGCCCGACAGCTTGCCTGCCAGGTTCGGCAGCACGAGGCCGATCGCCTTGGCGGCGCCCGTCGTGGTCGGCACGATGTTGACGGCGGCAGCTCGGGCGCGACGGGCGTCGCGGTGCGGACCATCCAGCAGGTTCTGCTCCTGCGTGTAGGCGTGCACCGTCGTCATGAAGCCGTGCTCAATGCCGGCGAGCTCGTCGAGTACCGCGGCCAGCGGTGCGAGCGCGTTGGTCGTGCACGAGGCGTTCGAGACGATCGTGTGCAGGGTCGGGTCGTACGTGTCGCTGTTGACCCCGAACGCCAGCGTGACATCAGCGCCGTCCGACGGCGCACTGACCAGCACCTTCTTCGCGCCCGCAGCGAGGTGGGCGCGGGCAGCCTCGGCCGACGTGAAACGGCCGGTCGCTTCGAGGACGATGTCGACACCGAGTTCGGCCCACGGCAGCTGCGCCGGTTCACGCTCGGCGAGCACCTTGATGCGACGGCCGTCGACGACGAGGGCGTCCCCGTCGACGGTCACCGGGCGACCGAGCCGGCCGGCCGTAGTGTCGTAGGCGAGCAGTCGCGCGAGGGCGGCGGGCTCCGTGAGGTCGTTGACGGCGGCGACCTCGAGGGTGCTGTCGCGTTCGAGCAGTGCGCGCAGCACGTTGCGTCCGATGCGGCCGAATCCGTTGATGGCGATGCGAGTCATAAGTGCTGTCCCTTCGGTTCGCCACCAAGGCTCGCTCGCGGCACCCCACCGGTGACAGTGGCGGGATCGCCATGGTTCAAAAGGATCGCGCCAGGTGCGCCGGTGACGGGACTACTCGCCCTGGGCGAAGGTGCGCCGGTACTCGCTCGGCGTGGTGCCGAGGATGCGATGGAAGTGCAGCCGCAGATTCGCACCGGTGCCGAGACCGACATCTGCGGCGATCCGCTCGACGCTGCGCTGCGAACGCTCGAGCAGCTCGCGGGCCATGTCGATGCGGGCTCGCATGACCCACTGCATCGGCGTGTACCCGGTCTCCGCCACGAAGCGCCGCGAGAACGTGCGCGGCGAGACCGCTGCCTGCTGCGCCAGCACCTCGAGGGTGAGGGGCTCGTCGAGCCGGTGCAGCGCCCACTCGCGAGTTTGGGCGAACCGCTCACCGAGTGGCTCCGGCACGCTGCGCGGCACATACTGCGCCTGACCGCCACTTCGGTAGGGGGCCGCGACCAATCGCCGGGCCGCGTGGTTCGACGCGGCCACCCCGAGGTCTCCGCGCAGAATGTGCAGGCACAGGTCGATGCCCGAGGCGGCGCCGGCCGACGTCAGCACGCTGCCCTCGTCGACGAACAGAACGTTCTCGTCGACCTCGACGAGCGGATGCTTCGCCACCAGCGCCCGTGAGTAGTGCCAGTGCGTCGTGGCACGCCTGCCGTCGAGCAGGCCCGTCGCGGCAAGCGCGAAGGCGCCCGTCGAGATGGCGGCGAGCCGCGCGCCCCGGTCGTGGGCAGCGATCAGCGCGTCGACGACGGCTTGAGGCGGATCGTCACGGTCCGGGAACCGATAGCCGGGGATGAACACGATGTCGGCCCATGCAAGTGCGTCAAGGCCATGGGCGACGTGGTACGAGAGGCCGTCGCCACCGGTCACGAGACCAGGTGCCGCGCCGCACAGCCGCACCTCGTACGGCATGCTCGCGCGCGTGGTGAACACCTGCGCGGGGATTCCGACATCGAGCGGCTTCGCACCCTCCAGCACAAGAACGGCGACGCGACGCAGGCGAGAGGCTGACACGGAGACAGGGTACGCAGGGGTGCGGGCCCCGATCACGATCAGGGCATAGGCAGCTTCGCTCCCCTGCCTGTGAAGACAGGGTCCGTCATACCCGATAGGCCATGCCGAACGAACGCGCTGCCTGCAACGGCACGGCTTACGCGCATGGTCATTCGACCGGACTCGCCTCACGTGCGGGCGGGGCAACCGACGAACAGACTGGTGCCATGCCCGCGCCCGAGGAGCCGCCGCCCAGGTCTGCAACCGAGCCTCCCCCACGGCCGCCGAAGTCCGCGTTTCTGGACAAGGCTGCATACATCGCGGCGCCCGGGACTGTGGCCATCGGGCTGCTGTACTACTTTGGCAACGTCTACCAGCGCGCGTACTACACCGCACTCGGGGTGATCCCCGAAGATCTGCAGTTCTCCGTGCAAGCCATGCTGGCCAAGAGCCCTGACGCCATCTTCCTGCCGCTGTGGTTCCTGCTCGTGTGTGGGCTCATCGTGTTACTGGTGCTCGGCTGGGTGGGACAGTCGCTCAGCGGGCCACGGCATGCGGCCCGTCGCAGCAAGGTGATCCTCTGGCTGCTGGGCTCGGGCCTTGCCCTGTTGCTGCTGGGCTTCCCGGTCTTCTTCTGGGAGAAGATTCTCCCTACGCTTCCGGGCGGCTGGGCCGCCCAGTTCGTGCCTGCGATGCTGGTGGCACTGGGCGCAACCTTGGCCTTCTTCGCCGTACAACTGCGCCTCACCCACGACGGAGGGACACACGACCGGCCCGGCCGCACCGGGGACCGGCTATGGCAGTCGGGGGGAGCCCTGCTCCTCGGGCTACTGACGATGACACTCTTCTTCACCATGGCCCGCTACGCGTCGATGGCGGGCGTGAGCAACGCCGTCGCGGCCGCTCAGGACCACTACCGGAAGAGTCAGCACGTAGTGGTCCACTCACGTGTGATCCTCCAGCACCACGCGCGGGACATCAGATACAAGGACCTGGGCGACAGAGCCGGTCCGTACCGCTACCAGTACAGCGGCTTCCGGCTGATCGCGAAGTCGCCGAGCCGCTACTACCTGGTCTCCAAGACCGCGGACTACAACAGCACCAAGGTCGTGGTCCTCCCCGACGACGACACCGTGCGGGTGGAGCTGAGCTAGAGGCTGTGGAGCTGAGCCAAGGGCTCGGGGTGTCGACCAGGCCGTGCGTCACCGGCCTGCCCCGGCGAAGCGCCCGACGCGTCAGGAGACTCCGCTCCCGGTCGGTGTCGGTGTCGGTGTGTCCGTGACGTCGGGAGTCGGCGTCGACTCCGTGCCGGTGGCAGTGGGCGATGGGGGCTCGCTGGTCGGCTCCTCGGTCGTGGCCGTCGTCGTCTTGGACGCTCCCACCGCCTCCCCGGAGAGAGTCACGGTGAGCGTCCCTCCTTGGGAGGTCACGGCCGTCAGAGTCACGCTGAACCGTCCCGGCTCCTCAGCGGTGTGCGAGAGCGCGACCTGGCAATTCTCGCCGGGCTGCAGCTCGACGTTCTCGCAGCCGTTCGCGGTGATCGAGGTCTCACCGCTATCGGTGGCGGCGTCGAACTGCTGCAACGTCGTCGGCACATGGCCGGTGTTGACGAAGTCCACCCTGCCGCCGGCCGGCTCGCCCACGTTCGCGGTCGGGACATGCATCGCCGGCACTGTACGTCCTTCGTCCGAGCCGTCGCCGACGTCGACTCTGCCCAGCTCGGGGTCGCCGTCGGACGCAGTGCTCTGTACCGACCCGGTCGCGGTGGTCCCCGTCGGCTGAGGTGTCGGCTGCCCGTCCTCGTCCTTGCACCCCGTTGTCGCGGCCAGCGCGGCGATCATCGCTGTCACGGCAAGGCTTCGGGTGATCGCAGACGTCATGGCGTCGGTCCTCTGCTCCCGTCGGTCCGGCTGGGCTGGGCTGGGCTCAACCTCAACGTGGCACACCCGAAGGCCGGCACCGATCGGCCCCGCCAGGGAAACGGCGTGATCACTCGAAAGGACACCCGAACAACACAAAGGGCGGTCACCCCCGAGAGGATGACCGCCCTTTGCTCATGCGGCTCCCATGCAGCGCCCTTGCGTCGACTGACCGACTGGCCGACTGGCCGACTGGCCGACTGGCCGACTGGCCGACAGCCCCGAGTGTCATCACTCTCCGACGCCCAAAACCGCACCCTGCAGGACACCGCGCTGCACCAGGCGCCTCATATGGGGTGAGCTCAGATGCGCCAGGAGCGGATGCGGTCGGCCGCGTCGTACCCGTCGGCGCGGCCGGCGTCGATGTCGCGGGCGAGGTCAATCAGCGCACCGTACGGCGGGTCGACAGCCTCGCCCGCGGCGCCCATGTACGCCGTGACGATCGCGGCACCGTACAAGGCATTGCGGGCCGGGAGGGGGCGCAGTCGGATGATCGCGTGCATCAGGGCCGCCGCTCGCCAGGCGTTGTCGACGGCGACGCCGACCTGGGGGGTGTTGACCCGGTGGCGCGCGACGGCGGCCACGAGGTTGGAGAAGTCGTGGACCGAGGGGTGCTTGGGCAGCACTTCCGACTGACGTTCCAGCAGCCAGCGGATGTCGATGTGGAGCTCCATGGTCAGGCAGCAGCCCGTCCAGAGGCGTCCAGCCGGGCGGGAGCGTCGTCGGGAAACGCCGCGTCGAACGCGGCCGCGTTGTCGGCGACGAACGCGCGGAAGACGTCGGCGGCGCTGTCCAGGCGGGGATCGCGGACCGCGTTGTGCGCGGCCTCGGTGATGAGCGCGGTGACCGTGGTGCCCTCGGCTTCCGCCCGCTCCTGCAACTGCGCGTGGAGTTCTTCGGGGACCCGGATCGTCACTGACTTCGACATGTTCCGACCGTACAGCAAGGCGTACAGCGCGGGGATGGGTACGACGAATCCGAACCCGGACGAGGCACCTTCCCACCTCGGGCCGTGGCGCCGATGCCACAGATGACACCGATGACACAACTGATCGGTGTCACAGGTCCTCGGACCCAGTTGGACCCAGCTCCGTGCGCGGCGCGGTCCACCTGGGAGAGCGGGGAGCGACGGACCCAGCGCCCGGGGACCAAGGGGCGGACGGCGAGCCGGGTCCAGTGGGCAGGTCAGGCCGGGATGCCGGGCAGAACTTGCCCGGCGGCGATCTGGAGGCGGGCGGTCATCGCGTGGCCGTCCACACCGAGTACCGATCGCCGTTGTCCGCCTCGACGGTATGGGTGGCCGCTTTCCAGGCACGGCGCGTCCCACCAGTCGTACGGCCACGGGTTGAGTCAGGCGAGGTTCGTGCTCCATGTGCGCACCTGTCCGCGCGACTCGCCCGGTCGCTGTGGTTGCTGCGTGCCGGGCGAGTCGCGCGTTTCTTCACTCTGCGGCGCGGTCTCCTAGCGGGCATCGGCGGGTGTGACGAGGAGGCCGCCGACGATGGTGTGGGTGGGGTTGAGATCGCGCAGGGCGCCGCTGGGGCAGTGGGCGGGGTCCTGGTCCCAGACGGTGAGGTCGGCGAAGCGGCCCGGGGTGAGAGTGCCGCGCAGGCTCTCCTCGCCGCACAGGCGGGCGGCGTTGGTGGTGTGCAGGGCGAGGGCTTCCTGGTAGGTGATGGCGTGCTCGGGGCCCTTGACGCCGATGACGGTCTGCCGGGTGGTCATGCCCCAGACGGAGCGCATGGCGCCGAACTGGCCGACGGGGAAGTCGGATCCGGCGCTGACCTGGGCGCCGAGGTCGATCCAGCCGCGGGCCGGGAAAAGCCGGGCGACGCGTTCCGGGCCCCAGAAGCCCTCCTCCACCTCAGCGGTGTCGTGGAGCAGCGGCTGCTGGATGGTCACGGGGATACCCAGGTCGACGGCCCGGGCGCGCTGTTCGGGGCCGGCCAGGCCGCCGTGCTCCATCACCAGGGTGCCGGCGGCCAGGCCTGGGTTACGTGCCAGGACGCGTTCATAGACGTCCAGGAGGATGCGGACCGCGCGATCGCCGTAGGCGTGCGTGCCGACGCGCCAGCCGCGGCGGACCACGGCCTCGACCGCCTCGACCAGGGCGTCGGGCTCCCAGGTCAGCGTGCCGGAGAAGGAGTGGTCGCAGGCGTACGGCTCTTCGGTGGCCCCGGCCTCCAGCCCGCCGTCGAGCCCGAACTTCACTCCCCATACCCGAAGCCACGGGTCGGAGCCGTAGCGCCAGTCCTCCATGGCGTCGAGCAGGTCCTCCACCTGGGCCGCGCTGGTCAGGCCGAGCGCGGAGATCAGGGCCCGCACCCGGGTGCTCAGCGCCCCCGACTCGCGGGCGGCGAGGAGCACCTTGTAGTCCTCGAGGGTGACCGCGCAGTCGCGCACGCTGCCGATGCCGGTGGCGGCGTACTGGCTGGTGGCCAGGCGCAACCCGTCGATCCGCTGGGACCGGTCCGGCGCCGGAACCAGGCGCTCCACCAGGCCCAGGGCGTTGTCGATCAGCCGACCGTCGAGCCTGCCGTCCGCGTCGCGGCCGATCACACCGCCGGGCGGTGCGGGGGTGTCCTCGGTGATGCCAGCCAGCCGCAGCGCGTAGGTGTTGACGACGTCGTTGTGGCCGCCGCGCTTGACCAGGACCGGGTGCCGGTCGGTGGCCCGGTCGAGTTCGGCCGCGGTGGGCATGCGGCGCTCGGCCAGGTTGAGTTCCTGCCAGTTCGTGGTGGTGCGGATCCACTCCCCCTCGGGGGTCAGCTCGGCCCGCTGCCGGATCAGGTCCAGGAACTCGGGGATCGTGCGCGCCTTGTGCACGGGAACGTCGTACGCGCCGAGCGCGGCGTAGATCAGGTGGGTGTGGGTGTCGTCGAACGCCGGCAGCACCGTGGCACCGGGCAGGTCGTGGACCGTGGTGCGGGCGGTCACCCAGTGGTCGAGTCCGTTCCGGTCGGAGGACAAGGCCGCGATGCGGTCGCCCCGCACGGCCAGCGCCCGCTGCGGAGCCTGGCCGGGCACCAGTGTGTGCACCGCGTCGGCCCGGATCACCAGATCGGCTCCGTGATCAGTCATGGTCTTCTCCCCACCATCTGAAAGTCGTCATTGAGGGCGCGTCAGGGGCCGCAGGGGGGGCCGGGTCCGCGCCCGGCCGAAGATCGTCCACCACGTCCGCCGACAAGACCGTTCTACGGACTCTCAGCCGATTCACATACATTTTCGAGCCGTGAACGCAGAAACTACGCCACGACTGCGGCTCATCAGACTGATCATGCGCCAATCACTCGACGAGACGAACCGTCGGGGATCGCGGCTGCCAGCTGCTCTTCACACCTCGCCGCGCGCCTCCTGGCGCTAGGTGGTCACGCCGCCTGGGCCTGTCCGAGCGCACCGTCGTACGCCGCACGGCGCCGTCGCACGCCGCACGGCCATCCCCTCGGCATCGACACCGCGCACACCGAGGACGGCGTTCCGCGGTGGGTGTTTTCCAGGGCGATGACGCGAGGTCCGATGCACCGAGTCGAGCCACGATCCGTCGGGGCTGGCGCAGGTAGCGCGGCGCCGATGATCGCGGTCCCCGGATACGCTCGTCTCCAGAGGAAGAAGATCACTGAGGGGTTGGGGTGCCGAAAGTACGCCAGGATCTTGATGCTGTGGATCGGCGGATCACGGCCGTGCTGCTGGCATCTCCCCGCGCCTCCTGGCGGCATGTCGCCGACGTGCTGGGTGTTTCGGAGCGCACGGTCGTGCGCCGCGCCGCACCGCTGTTCCACGACCAGACCCTCCGGGCGACGGCGGTGCGCAACCCCGCCCTCTATCCCCACCTCATCCCCATGGTGTTGCGCATCCGCTGCCGCCCCCATCGGATCACCGCCATCGCCGCCACCCTCGCTCGGCGCCGCGACACCGTCTGGGTCGACATTCTGGGCGGCGGGGACGAGATCTGCGTCGTGCTCTTCCTGAACGGACGCGATGCCCGCAACGAGCTTGTGCTGCGCGACCTGCCTGCGACCGCGGCCGTGCAGTCCTGGACGTCGTACGAACTGCTGAGAGTGTTCCCCGCGGGGTTTGCCTGGAGCGCTGGACTGCTGACTCAGGAGGAGTCCGCGCAGCTGTGGCCCGGCTTCGATGCCTCCCCCGAGCCCCTCTCTCCGCTGCCGGGAGATGACGTACTTGTCGATGCGCTGATCGAGGACTCCCGGATGACTTACGAGGAGCTTGCCGCCCGCACCGGCAAGACTGCGCGGACCGTGCGTCGCCGTATGGACGCCCTGGTGGAGGCGCATGCCGTCCGGCTGGCCACCGAAGTCGATCTCGCTCTGCTGGGGGTGCATGCCGAGGCACTGCTGTGGATCAAGGCGATACCAGGGGCGTTGCAGGAGACCGGGCAGATCCTCAGCCGGCATCCGCAGGTGCGCTTCACCGCCGCCACAACGGGCGCCAGCAGTCTGTTGGTCGCGGTGGCCGCCGCCGATCTGAGCGCGCTCTATGCGTTCCTGACCGCCACGGTGGGGGCCTTGCCACATATCTCCGACATTGAGGTGACGCCCATTCTCACTGGCGTCAAACGCACAGGCCTGGTGCGTCCCACTGCACTGTCGTTGTGATGCCGCTTTCCACTCCACGCGGATCGGCCAGGGGCTACGGACCCGGCGTCTGGCATCACGATGAAGACTAGGAGCAACAGCACTCCCAGGGTGAGGGGAAGCGGGCGCAGCCACTCGTTCCAGTCCGTGAACCGGTCGGCGAGGGTTACCTTCAGCCGAAGTGTCGGATTCTTGCGGTGGCCGCAGGCGCGTACGGAAGCCAGTCGCTCGCGGAGCCGGTGGCGACGAATGCGGCGACAGCCGTGGCGAAGGACCGCCCCCGTGCCCGCTCGGTGTCCGAGGGGGTCCCCAACATCGGGCTGTCTGGGTAGTTGTCGAACGTGCGGAAGTGCGTTCGCGTGGCGCTGGAAGACGTCCTGTGCGCTGGGGCCGAACTGGCCGGCGAGGAGTTGCAGTGCGCTTTCTCGCGTGAGCGACTGGATGCGTGGCTCGAAAGCGAAGAAGGTGGTCATCTCGTCCCGGGTGGTGCCGATCAGAAGGTCCTTGCCCTCCAAGGCCCCGTTCGCCATCGCCTGTTGCCAGGCTTGGGGTATGCCGACGCCGCCGAGAACCGGGTACATTGGAGGGGCGGCGTTGCCCGGGCGCGCGAGACGAGCTGCCAACTCGCCGTAGGCGGACAGGAGTCGCCCGACGGGGAGAGCGCAGAGGGCCTGCCCGGGATCTGCGGTACTGGGGACGTCCAGCAGGCGCTGGTGTTCCTCGGCGGCCTGCTCGGGATTCTGCGGCGGGAGGCCCCAAGGGCCGCTCTGCAGGAGCACCCTCCTGACAAGCCCCCCGGTAGCCGGATCGAACGCCAGTGACAGGGCCGACTGCCCACCGGCCGCCATGGCCCGAGGGTCTCCTCCGAAGGAAACGATGTTGTCGCGCACCCAGCGCAGGACGGCGGCCTGATCCTGGGCGCCGAGATTGTCGGCGCCGATCTGCGGGAGATAGAGGTAACCCAGCGGCCCTACCCGGTAGTTGGCGGTCGCCACCACCACGTCGCCCGCTTCCGCGAGGCGGGCACCGTCGTACCAGTCCCATCCGCCCGAGCCACTGGTGAAACCGCCTCCGTGGATCTTCGTTCCAGTCGGGCGTACGAGGCCCCATGACGCGTTCCAGCCGTGACGGGCCCTGCGGTCCGGCCGGTCCCGCGTCCACCGCTTCGCGTATTCCCGTCCACCCCGGGTGCTTGTGCGGCGCCGCAAAGCGGAACATGTCCACCGGCGAGGCGGCGTAGGGAATGCCTTGAAAGGCCACCACCGATTCCGTCGCCGAGTCTCGGACCTTGCCCCGGTCCGTGGCCACGACATGGCCTGTGAAGTCCGTCGTCGTCTTCGCCTCTCCTGCTGCGTCGGCTGTTTTCGTCGGCGTTCTTCTCGTTGTATTTCGAATGGCGCAAATGAGCCAGAATGGAGAAGTCGATTGACCGATCAATGCCAAATGATCTTTGAGACTGCCGGAAGTGGGACAGTGCGCTGGGATGGTGTGGGTCCATGGTGTGGTCTCTCCTGGCAGTACCGGTGACGGGAGCTCTGACAGGAGATCGCTGTCGACCCCGGCGTCCCGGCCGGAGTCAGCCGCGAGCCGCCGCCGAGCGGGCCGGAAGCAGATGGCGCGACCGGGGCTCGGTGCGCGACAGGGCCCGCACCCGGTCCAGGAGCTGCTGGTCGAAGCCGGTGGTGCGCTCGTGATGCTGCCTGAGATGCTCGTCCCAGGTGGGCACTTCGAAGACCTCGTACAGCTTCGCCGGGTCCGACGCGTCCTGGTAGAGACGCCATCGGGTCGCACCGGTGCGGAGGCGGGAGCGGGACAGCCGCTGGGCCGCCTCCAGGAACTCGGGCAGATCCTCCGGGGTCACCTCGTAGGCGATTTCCACCAGGACGGGTCCCGTGTCGCCGACCGCGTCGAAGACCAGGGCCGGCTCCGGCCAGTGGGCCGAGACGGTCCGGTCGAGCGTGCCGGTGCCGGGCAGCAGCGGGAACAGCGGGAGGCTCGCCGTACCCACCACCAGCAGAGAGGCGGCCAGCACCAGCGTTCCCTGGGTGCCCAGCGGGCGCGCGACCAGGCCCCAGAGCAGCGAGCCGAGGCCCTGGCCGCCAAGGAAGACGATCAGGTAGGCCGCGAGGGCGCGGGCCCGGACCCAGGCGGGAAGGGTCAGTTGCATGGAGGTGTTGAGTGTCGACAGGGTGACCAGCCAGCCCGCCCCGGTCACGACCGACACCGCGGCGACGACGGGCAGGCTCGCGGAGAGTGCGGTGATCAGGGCGCCAGCGCCGTAGAGCAGGCCTGAGAACAGCAGGAGTTGATTAGCCGTCAGCGCCTTGCGCAACCGCCCCATTCCCAGCGCTCCGCCGACCGCGCCTGCCCCGAGTGCCGCCAGCAGCAGACCGTAACCGCCGGAGCCCTGGTGCAGGTGCTCACTGGCGATCACGGGCAGCAGGGCCCACAGGGCGCTGGCGGGCACGACGAACAGAGCGGCCCGCCACAGGATCCGGCGTACGCCCGGGGCGTGGCGCACGTAGCGGCCGCCGGCGTGCAGGGCGGCGAGGACCGCCTCGGGCGCCGTGTTTCTCTCCTCGGTCCGACGCCAGCGCAGCAGCGCAAGAATCACGGCGGTGAACGAGACCGCGTTGATGCCGAACAGCACCCAGGTGGAGGTGACCGTGAGCAGCAGGCCGGCGAGGGCCGGGCCCACCGCGCGAGCCACGTTGACGCTGAGGCTCCCCAGGGCGGCGGCTGCCGGGATCTGCTCCCTGGGCACCAGTTCGGGCTGGATCGCCTGCCAGGCGGGGTTGCCGACGGCCTGCCCGCAGCCGAGCAGGAAGGTGAACGCGATGAGCACGGCGGGGGTAGTCCGTCCGGTGGCGGTCAGCACGGTCAGCAGCGCCGCGAGCACCGTCATCGCGCTCTGGACACCGATGAGCAGCCGTCGCCGGTCCATGACATCGGCGAGCACGCCCGCGGGGAGCGACACGAACATCACCGGCAGCAGGCTCGCCGCCTGCACGAGCGACACCCAGGTGGCCGCGCCCGGACGGTGCACCAGCATCCACTGTGCCCCCACCGACTGCATCCAGCCGCCGACGGCCGAGCCCAACTGGGCGGCCCAGAGCATGCGGTAGGTCGGGTCGCCCAGGGGCCCCTCGCTGACACGGGTGCGTTGCCGGTTCGCGCTCACGACTCCCATCCAACACCTCTCACTCACGCTCCTTGTTGCTGAATCCCGCACTCACACGATTGGCGCCCTGTCCCCAAGCGCCCATGGGGTCGCGGACGATGTCCATGACAGCGTCGTACGATCGCGGCCTCGTGGGCCGCGGTGCTCGACCCGGCGGAGGCGTCGACGACGGCGAACACCTCGTACCCGGCTTGGGTCGCCGACAGCGCGGGGAAGGTAAGGCGGACCTCGGTCCACAGGCCGGCCATGAGCAGGGGGCGTCGGCCGATGGCCTCGACGGCAGCCCGAAGGGTCCCGTTCCGCCATGCGTTGATGTGCAAACGGTCAATGATCTCGGTGTCCGGCAAAGTGCGCGTGATCTCCGGGGTCAAGGGGCCAGAAGAGGTCTCGAACGAACAAAGGGTCATCTGCGCGGCTTCATCCCCTGGATCGTGTCCGGCGTCGTCTCGTCCTTCGACTGGCGCTGGGGTGCGATCGGGGGGCTCTTCTCGGCCCTGCTGCTCCTGTTGCGTGGAGGACCTGGTCCCGCTGGACGCGGGATACGACGCTCCGCGCATCGCCCACTCGCCGACGGGGCTGCCTGTCGAGATAGTCTGGCGCCCCCGTTCGGACCGCGTGATGCGGCGGCCGACACCGCAGCGGGTCCACGACCTCAAGGGTGGCCGGCCGCCCAGCACGGTGGCGAGTTCGTCTTCGGCCACCCGGCAACCTGGGGCACCGAGCAGACGGTGACGGCCTCGGACACGCGACTCCATGGGAAGGGCAACCGCTCAGGCGTCGGACCGGCTACACCCGCGCCTGACCCGTCGGGCCGCATGGCCTGACCACGACGGCCCGCTGCCCACCATCGAGGGCACCGTCATCCGACTGGTCGTGGAGAAGTCGCCCAGCGGCCGGGTCAACAAGCCGGTATGGCTGTGGTGGTCGGGCACCGGCGCGCCCGAAGCGCATGTCGACCGCTGCTGGCAGTCCTTCCTCCGACGCTTCGACATCGAGCACACGTTTCGCCTGTCCAGCCAGACACTCAGCTGGACCAGGACCCGGCTCCGCGACTCGGAAGCGGCCGACCCGTGGACGTGGTTGGTAATCGCCGCCTATGCCCAGCTCCGGCTCGCCCGCCCACCGACCACCGACCTCCGGCGGCTTGGGAAAGGCCGGCCGAACCGAACAGACTGCCGACCCACAGAGTCACTCACTCGACTCTTCTCACGCCGAGGTTAGACGGCAAGCTCACGGCGCGGGCCGAAAGTGGGGGCCGGCTGACCAAGGTGGCGAGACGTCGTTCGGTCTCAGAATCGGCCGGGGTAAAGACCTGTAGGCGGTGGCCCGACCGTGGTGCCAGCCAGGTGTTGGACACCTCGAAGTGGAGCTCACCGACGATGGCGTTGCGAATCGTCCGAACTCCGGAGTCCTCGACCTGCGCAACCGTGTGACGGTCCCATAGTTCGGCGAACTCCGGGGACACTGCCCGAAGCCGGGACACGAGGTTCCGCCACAGGGGGTCACCGACGTGGTCGGCCATGGCGACTCGTAGGTTGGCGACCATGCGCGCGGCGGTGGCTTCCCAGTTGACGATGCTCTCCCGCCAAGCCGGGTGGGTGAATGTCAACCACACGCAGTTGCGCTGGTCTCTGGGTACATCGTCCAGGTCGGTGAGCAGCAAGCGGAGCGCAGTGTTGTACGCGAGCAGGTCGTATTTGCCGCCTTGCACACAGGCGGGGTACGGATCCAGCTTGGCCAGCACTGCTCGCATCTGCGGCGTGACGGCGTCGCACTCTGTTGTCGTGGTGGGATCCGGGGCGCCGGCCAGAGCGAACAGGTGACTTCGCTCGTCATGGTCGAGTTGCAATGTCCGTGACAGCGAATCGAGTACCTGATCGGAAACCTTGATGTCGCGCCCCTGCTCGAGCCACGTGTACCAGGTCGTACTCATCCCGCCCAGTTGCGCGACTTCTTCCCGGCGCAGGCCCGGCGTGCGGCGACGGCCGGTGTAGATCACTCCGGCTTGCTGGGGCGTGAGGCGCTCTCGTCGGCTCCGAAGGAACTCGGCCAGTTCTGCGCGCCGCAAGCTGCCAGGATCCTCGGGGCCGGCAGACGATATCGCTGTCGCCATCCTTGCTTGTCCTTCCAGGCTGGTAGGGGTACTACCAGTATAAATGGTTGCTGGCTACTAGGTTCCCTCCTACCTATCGTCGACGCCATGCGCACCGTCGTCCACCGCCGCATCGACCCCCAGGCCACCAAGAACCACCGCCTGAAGAGCCGCCTGACCAGCGACCACGGCGCCCGCAACCTGGGTCCTGTCGGGATCATGGTTCTGCTCATCGGCGTGTTCATGCCGCAGGCCGACTACTTCATCGTCAACGTCGCCCTCCCCACGATCGACCAGTCGCTCCACGCATCCTCCGGAGCCCTCGAGCTGATCGTGGCCGGGTACGGCACTGTCTACGCGGCGCTGCTCGTCGTCGGTGGCCGTCTCGGCGACATAGTCGGCCGACGCCGCGTCTTCGCGATCGGCCTCGCCGGCTTCACGACCGCCTCACTGGCCTGCGGGACGGCGCCGGACGTGTGGTTCCTACTCGGCGCCCGTCTCTTGCAAGGCGCCTGCGCGGCACTCATCGTCCCCCAGGTCCTTGCCACCTTCCATGCCACACTCCAAGGGTCCGAACTGCACCGCGCTCAGAGCCTCTACGGTGCAGCCGCCGGGCTGGCCATCGCGGTCGGCCAACTCGCCGGCGGGCTCCTGGTCACCATCAACATCGCCGGCACCACATGGCGACCGATCTTCTGGGTCAACGTCCCCATCGGTCTCGCCACGCTCATCGCCGTCCCACGATTCGTGCCCCCGACACGCTCCAAGCACCCCGCGACCATCGACACCCGTGGAACTCTGCTCTTCGCCGCCACGCTCGTCGCTCTGCTCGTGCCCCTCGCCGAAGGCCAAACCGTCGGGTGGCCGGCATGGACCTGGATCCTCCTCGCATGCGCACCCATCCTCGCGTTCATCACCATCGTCTTCGAGCGTCGCTTCGAGCGCAGCGGTGGAGTCCCGTTGCTGCCGCCATCCCTCCTGAAAACCCGGTCGATGCATCGAGGACTGCTCCTACAGCTCCTGTTCATGCTCGGCTACGGCGCACTCATGTTCGTGTTCGCGCTCACGGTGCAACACGGACTGCACGCCGGCCCGCTGCAAAGTGGCCTCGCCATCGTCCCCATGGCCATCGCCTTCTTCATCGGCTCGCTCCTCACGCCCAAGGTCGTCAGACGGTTCGGTGGCCGCATGACGGTCGCTCTCGGGGCAACGGTGAACGGGATCGGACTGATCGGCCTGGTCGTCGTCGTGACCGACAAGTGGCCACACGTCAGCCTGCTCTCCCTGGCCCCTGCTCTGGCCGTTGTCGGGTTCGGCCAAGCTCTCGTGTTCGGATCGCTGTTCCGCCTCGTGCTGTCCGACGTTCCGCTCCATCACGCCGGTGTCGGTGGAGGGGTACTCGTCACCATCCAGCAAAGCGGCCTTGCACTCGGCGTCGCCACGATCGGCACGCTCTACCTCGGCCTTGAGAACCACGGCGTCTCTCAAGCCTTCGCCGCCGCTGGTGCCGCTCAAATCGCCATCATGGCTGTCCTCGCGCTCGCCAGCCGTGCCATGCCGCCATCGGCCTCCCGCTCGCCGGAGGCCGAATAACAGGTGGTCGCGGGATTCGGTGCCGGCCGTCGGTCGGACGACCAGTGAGGACTGGGATCTGAATGTCTTCAGAACGTGGTGGTGAACCAATCTGTACCACGATGAGCTGGGGCTTTCTCGGTGCCGTGGCGTGTGGGCGGGGTCTGCGGAGCAGCCGTTCGGCAGTGAAGCCGGTCGTGGAGGTGCGGTTCATGCCGCCGGTGATCGCGTTGCTGGAACATCGCGAGCCGTGGGCCCGGGAAGATCTGGATGCCTGGATGGAGCGGCTGCGCGAGGCGCAGGAGCATGCGGCGGTCTGCCGGGAGCGCTTGGACTACGCCTGGATCGGCCAGGAGGAGGTGTTGTGGGCGCTGCCCGAGGAGGACGAGGCCGTGGCCGGGGCGCGGGAAGCGAAGGCGCTTGCGACGCCGCCCGCTTCGGCGGGTTCCCGGGCGGCCGAACCGGGCCCGGACGCGGCGGCCGACGCCTCGGATGGGCCGGTAGTGCCGACGGGTCTGCCCGCGGGCCACGACCCGCGGCCTCCGGTGCGGCGGGCAGGAGGGCGCCCAGAGGTGCTCGCGGGGCAGCACCAGCAGCCCTTCGCGGCGGTCCTCGCCCGGACCGAGCCCGTCTCGGCACGGGAGCTGACGACCTGTCCGGGCCGGGACGCGCAGCGGTTGAACGAGGTGGAGAAGGTCCGCCACCGCGCGTATGCGCTGAAGGTCCGCGGCTGGCCGGCCCGCCTGCCGGGCGGCCTGTTCACCCCGGCTGCGGGCCCACCGGGGCGGGCGGACGTGCCGTCAGGTCGCGTTTCCCGCGGCGAGCGGCACGTCGGCCGACGAGTGTTCCGCAGACTTCACAGGAGCCTCGGTCACCGCCGTCGGCTTCGGGACCGCCCTTCCGGCCTGAACGTGACACCGACGCTGTCCGTCAAAAGCGGAACAAGCTCATCCCCCGGGCTGTTGGTTGCTACGTCGGACCAGGCTCCGCCAGGCTCGCCCGCCCTGGTGGCGACATAGGTCGGCGCACTGTCGCGCCCCATATCAACACTCAGTAGAAGGAGTAGAGATCATGACTAAGGGATCCGCGCTAATCATCGGAGTCGGCCCCGGCCTCGGCCTGGCCCTTGCGGAGGCCTTCGCCAGGGACGGCCACCCTGTGGCGTTGTTCGGACGTGACGCGGCGCGCCTGGACAAGTACGCGTCTGAGCTGAACGCTGAGGGCCGCACAGCGCGCGCCTACTCGGTGGATGCCGCCGATCCCGAAGGCTTGGAGGCCGCGCTCAAGCGCGCCGCAGACGAGTTCGGGTCACCGGAAGTGCTCGTGTACAACGCGGCCCTGATGAGCCCTGATACGCCCACCGAGCTGGATGCACGGGAGTTTGCACACACCCTCGCGGTCAATGTCACTGGAGCCGTGGTCGCGGCCCGGACGGTCCTCCCGCTCCTGCGTGACGGCCGAGGGAGCCTGCTGTTCACCGGTGGCGGTTTGGCTCTGGACCCCTCGCCCGAGTACACGTCTCTGTCGGTGAGCAAGGCGTCGCTGCGGGCATACGTCCAGTCTCTCCACAAGCAGCAGCAAGGCTCCGACGTGCACGTGACCACCGTGACGGTCGGTGGTTCCATCGGTGGTGACAACCCGCGGTTTTCTCCCGACAAACTGGCCGCAGCCTACCTGAACCTGCATCAGCAGCCGCAGGACGAGTGGCAGGCCGAACTCCTCTACACCTGATTACGTGAAGCCGGTTACGACATTGGGGACAACTGGGCCATGACGTGAGAACGGCCGCAGTGGTTGGACACGTGAGGAAGCGTGGCCGGCCCGTGCGGCCTGTTCCCGTTGCGCCTGTCTGTCACCCCCATTGCAGCCTAGGACTCGCGAGAGTGGCCAACTTGGGCCGTGACGACAGGAATCGGGACGCCCCGGGCCACCCACTGAGCCTGGATTCGCCACGCGGTAGTCGGCCTGTGGACGACGAAATGCGAAGAGGCGCCTGCGGGCCTGCGATGGTCGGGAGTTCCTGCGCTTCTTGTCAGACGGCCTTGACGACGATCCCAGTGCCTTCGAGCGCGATGACCTCGTCGACGGGTGCCGCGGTGTCGGTGACGAGGGTGTGCAGGAGCGTCGAGGGACCGACGTAGGCGTACGCGGTGTGGCCGAGCTTGCTGCCGTCGGCGGCAACGATGATGCGGCGTGTGGAGGCGATGCCGGCCTTCTTCACGGCCGCGTCGTCGAGGTCGTACGCGGTCAGGCCCTGGGCTGCGCTGAGACCGCAGCAGCCCATGACGGCAGTGTCGAAGCGCAGTGCCGCCAGGGACGCAAGGGTGAGGGGGCCGGTGAGGGCTCCCTCGGCTGCCCGAGGCTGCCCGCCGGGCACCATCAGTGTGGCCGGGCCCGGGCCCTCGCTGAGTACGTGGATGGCCTGCAATGACAGGGGCATCACAGTGACCGGTCGCCGGCGCAGCAGGTGGGCGATCTCCAGGCAGGTGGTGCCGCTGTCGAGGAGGACGGTCTCGCCGTCGGCGATGAGCGAGGCCACCTCGGCGGCGATGCGGCGCTTGGCGTCGACGGCCTCGTGAGCACGCAGCGCGAAGGGCGGCTCCTCGCCCCTGAGCAGCAGGGTGCGCGCACCGCCGCGGACGCGTTCGAGGACGCCTTGCGCGGACAGCGCGTCGAGGTCGCGCCGGATGGTCATCTCGGAGGCGCCGGTCAGTTCGGCGAGTTCCTGGACCGTGATCCTTCCCGTCTCTCTGACGGCCTGCGCGATCATCCCGTGCCGGTCTGCGTTACTCATACCGCGATTGAACACCACACGAAACAAACATTCAATGTGTGCGAAGCAACAGTATTCAACCGCACAATATGTTCGTTACGGTGGCTGTCATGAATGATTCGCTTCGAGCCGCCCGAGTGGCGACCTTTGTCTACTTCAGCCTGTGCGGCACTCTGATGGGCACCTGGGTGGTGAACATCCCCGCCATCGAGGAGCGCGTGGGCATCACTCACGCGACGCTCGGTGGACTGCTGGTGCTGCTGGGGCTGGGGGCCTTCATCGGTATGCAGGTGGCCGGGCGTCTGACTGACTCTCTCGGGGCGCGCATCGTCGTCCCCGCCACCGGCGTGCTGTGCAGCGCGGCCCTGGTGCTGCCCGGACTTCCCCGGGAGCCGTGGACGCTGGCAGGCGCCCTGCTGGCCTTCGGATTCTGCAACGGCTGCCTGGACGTGAGCATGAACGCCCACGCCGTGCACGTGGAGAAGGCGTACGGCCGCCCCGTCATGTCGGCCTTCCACGCCACGTTCTCGGTCGGCGGCGTCCTCGCCGCGCTCGTCGGAGCGGCTACGGCGAGCGCCGGCCTCAGCCCGGCCGCAGGCATGGCCGCCATGGGAGCCCTGGGTATCGCGATCGCCCTCGTATCGGCACGCGCCCTCCTGCCGACCGCACCCACCACTGCCGACACCGGCTCCGCGGAGGAGACCGAGCAGGCGCCGGCCGCCGAGCACCGCGGCACCAGCAAGCGCATCTGGATCCTCGCCGCCCTGGCTCTCATGGTCATGCTGTGCGAGGGAGCCGCCAACGACTGGAGCGCGCTGCACCTCAAGGACGTCCTCGGCGCACCCGCGAGCACCGCCGCCTTCGCGTACGGCACCTTCGCGGCGACCATGACCATCGGCCGACTGCTCGCCGACCGCCTCGTCGCCAGGTTCGGATCCATGGCGATCCTGCGTCACGGCGCGGCGACGGCTGCCGTCGGCATCACGATCGTGACCGTCTCCCCGTGGATATGGGCCGCGTTCGCAGGGTGGGCGCTGTTCGGTCTGGGACTGTCCGGCTGTGTCCCGCAGTTGTTCAGCGCGGCCGGGCACGCCGACCCCTCCGCTGCAGGGGCCAATGTCTCCCGCGTCGCCGGGCTCGGCTACGTCGGCATGCTCGCCGGCCCCGCCGCCATCGGCTGGCTGACCCACCTCGTCGCCCTGAACCACGCCTTCGCACTGCTGATCCTGCTGTGTGCGATCACCGCCGTGGCCGCCGGGATCCTGCGCACCGGCTCCGACCGCACGCGCGAGATGGCAGCAAGTAGCAGCTGAACGCCCCTCGAGATCCGGAGGAACCACGACGATGTCCACCGACCGCAGCATCGTGCTGTTCGACCTCTTCGGGGTCGTCGCTCGCCACCAACGCCCAGGCGCCCTCGGAAAGATGGCCGCCCGCTGTCACACACCCACCGACGCCTTCACCACGGCCTACTGGGCCTGCCGCCCGCCCTACGACGCCGGTCAGCAGTCCGCGCCCGAATACTGGACCGCCGTACTGCGACGGCTGTCCCTGTCCGTCGACGCCGACACCATCGAGGAACTGCGCCTCACCGACATCGACAGCTGGTCACGCATCGACGAACCGATGGTCGCCTACGCCCAGTCCCTCCGCGACGTCGCCGAGGTCGCCTTGCTGTCCAACATCCCCTCGGACCACGCGGACGCCTTCCTTGCCGCGCAGCCCTGGCTGCACCATCTGGACCACGTTGCCTTCTCCGGGAAGATCAAAGCGGCGAAGCCGGCCCCGGCAGCCTTCCATCACTGCGTCGTCGCGATGCGGGCCGCCCCGGCCGACTTCCTCTTCGTCGACGACCGCGAGGAGAACGTACGCGCCGCGCAGGCCATGGGTATGAACGGACACGTCTTCACCGATCGCGACGAGCTGGCAGCCGTCATCGACGCCTGGTTGCCGACTCGAGGACTCACGTGGAGCTGACACATCCCTCACCACCTGACTCCTGGACCAACTGTCCCGGTACGCCGGCTCCGGCCGACCAAGAGCAAAGGGAAGTGCCGCGTTCGTGAGACCGAGCGGCTGTGTCGCCGTCTTGAGACAGCGGAAGAACCGCAGTTCAGCGAAGGCTGCCTAGGCAACGAGCGGCGAGATTCTACACCTTGCGGATTCTCATCCGTTGTCGTTCGTGCCGACGGATCCTGATTGCGGTGCGCCCCGAACGGGGGCGTGTCACATTCCGGAGGGCCCTGTCGTCGTACTGCTGAGACGAACACACCATCCAGCGAGCAGGAGACCCAGGGACGCTTGGCGGGACCGGCCGCAGCGCCGACGTGGAGGCTTCCGTCGCAGGGCGGACCGGTGTCGTTCGTGCACCGAGTCCAAGGCGATCAGGAGGAAATCGATGAGTGACTTTCAGGCCATCGCGGATCGTGTCGAGATCGAGGCGCTGCGCGCTGAGTTCACCGACGCGGTGATGATGCGCGACTACGACCGTATCGCTCTGCTGTTCACACCGGACGGCGTATGGCGTATGCCCAACATCCCCGTTGAACTCGAAGGGCAGGAGCCGATCCGCGCCTGGGGCAGGCGGGTGCCGGACGTTGTGGACTTTCTCGTGCAGAACACGCACCCGGGCGTGATCCGGCTCGACGGCGACACCGCGTCGGGCCGCGCCTATATGTCAGAGGTCGGGCGTGGCCGCGACGGCCGCGGAGGGCTGAACTACGCCATCTACCATGACCGTTACCAGCGCACCGGCGACGGCTGGAAGTTCACCGAGCGCGTCTACGAGGTCCGATACGAAGACGCCTCGCCGCTGGCCGCCTCACCGCCCCGCCCGGCTGAGGATGCGTGACCAGCCCACCCGGCACCCCAGCAGGCCAGAGAACCGCGACGCACACCACCGCCGACATCGCCGCAGGCCGGACGGGTGGACCGACCCGTCTCCGTCACCCAGTCCATACTCGAACTGCCCACCGGCGCGGACTGGAGGTACGAGATGAAACTCGATGGTTCTCCAGACGCTTCGGAGGTGTCTGGAGAGAAAGACTGCGATGCAGGTCGAGGCGTACGTCCGCCTCGGCGACCGTTGTTCGAACGGTGATCGCCGTCCGGCCCAGCCACGTGGCCTGATCGGCGACTCCGTCACTTCGAGCCGTAGTACAGCTGGAGGAAGTCCTCCATCGCCGCGTTGACACCGGCGCGGTCACCGGTGGCAAGCAGGTCGAGCAGCAGCCCGCGAACGGTGGCGAGTCCCAGCCTGGCGCGGTTCCGGGCCACGGCAGGGTCCGCCCCTGCGGCGACCTCGGCGGCCACGAGCGGCTCCAGCCAGTCGTTCACGAGCCCTTCGAGGAGCGGGGCTGCCTCAGGACGGCCCCGCAGCGCGTGCCCGTAGATTTCGAAGAAGAGCCGCTCCTGACCAGCCAGTCGAGGGTCCGTCAGTTGCTGCCAGAGGAGCCGCGCAGCATCGGCGGGTGAGAGACCGGGGTCCAGGCGGAGCCGGGACAGCAGGTCACGCTGGCGCTGCTCCGACGTCCGGACGATCTCGACGAGCAGGTGCTCCTTGGAGCCGAAATAGTGGATCAGCATGCGGTGACTGACGCCGATCGCGGCGCCCAGGCCGCGCAGGCTCAGGTCCGCGATGCCGTGTGCCGCGACGTAGTCGACGGCCAGGTTCACCAATTGAGCTCGCCGGTCCCCGTCCGTGCCGGGCGTTGCCTCGCCCTCAGGATGTAGGCCGTTCTTATTCACCACTTCACGAGTGTACCAATTGGTACATGCCCTGTGTACCGTGTGGTACATGAAGTCTGTCACCGTGTCGATCGACGTACCGCAGACGCCCGAGCAGGTCTACGACTTCCTCGATGTCATGGCTCACCACGAGCGATTCACCAACCACTACCTGACCGGATGGCGCTACAGCGGCCCCGATCGGGGCATCGGATCGTGTGCCACGGTCACAGCCGCGCTGGGCGGCGTGAAGACCGACGTCACCATCGAGGTCGTCGAGGCCGACCCGCCGCGGCGCATCGTCGAACAGAACGTCAGCGCGGCCGGCCGACGCCAGGCCCAGGGCACCTACACCATCGAACCGCTGCGGACTGGCGGGAGTCACGTGTCGTTCACGTACGCCTGGGCACGCGTCCCGCTCGCCGACCGCCTGCTGGGACCCGTCGTCCGGGCCACGATACGACGCGCCAACCGCACGGTCATGCAACGCCTGGCCACCGAGTTGGCTCGCCATGTGTCCGCTGCCGGATCCTGACGTCGGCACATGTCGGTTCTTCTGCCCGACGCAGGACCCGGGGCCCTTGGTGAACTGACGACGGGGTCCGGCTGCGCGCCCGCTCGGGTGCGATGTCACCGCCGCATGGGGAGACCTCGCCCTCGCCGGCCACCACCTCCCGGCGGGGACCGTCCTCGACGGCGTTATGTGACCTGTCGGTGTGTCTGAGCCAGTTGGTGTCGCACGGAATCCGCGGGCTGTTCGTCCGAGGCGGCGCGGCAAGGCGCTTCGGTCACGGCCTCTTTGCACTCCTGCCGGGTGGACAGCAGAGGGCGGGCCGGCCGCCCTGCAGCCGAAGCCGACGAGGCACTTCGGGAGTGCCGAATGCCGTCATGTCTCCCCCGGCCGCGGCCGTGAACTCGGCACCCCGGATGCGGCCCATACCCGGCAGGTTGGTGATCGCTTGAAAGGTGTGACGGTCCCGGGAGCGTGCCTCGATATCCGGGCGGTCGTCGCGGCGCCCCGGCCAGGCCGGACAACCCGGCGATTGCGGAGCCAGGTCTCTAGCCGCTTCCTCCCGACGCGGCGGATGACTGCAGACGTCCAGCGCCCCCGGGCGACGAGGAGGTCACGGACTTCCTGTCCGGAGTCGCTGGTGGTCAGGGCGCTCTGGACGCCCGGACATCCATGGGGATGGGCCGGGCGGGTGGTGGTTCGAACGGTGCCGGCCAGGATTGCGGTGGCGACGCCGAGGGCGGTCGGCAGGACGCTGGCAGAAGGGACCGATGATGCTCCTACGGATCGGCACATGCGGCACACGAATATGCGGGCTCACGAGTCCGGAGGCCGGAGATGTGTCGACGAGCGCTGGCCTCTCTCGGCCCACCCCGGCGTCGCCAGTGGTACGCCAGGGATTCCACCGTCCGTTCGAAGCGGCTGCGCAGTCGCCGGTCGACCCGCTTAACCAGCCTAGGCGCCGGGGGACTTCGGACTGCGAGTGCCGCCGTCGCAGCGGGCGATGTGGGAATCGTTCGCCACGTGACGCGATGCGTTGCCGCCGGCGTGCAAACTGGCCAAGACGCCAAGACGCGCGGACGAGGCGGCGCGAGGAGACGCCGGCCGGGGTTCCTCCACCGACCGCTGACCGACGCTGTTCGCCGGTAACGGTGACGGCGTTCCTGTCGGCCGCTGCCCGATGTCGTACGCCGGACAAGGCTGGTGCCCGGCCGCCGACCGACGTTGTTCTCCAGTGACGGTGACTGCCTGCCGGTCGGCCGACGACCGGCGTCTTTCCACGGTCGCGGCGGCTCCCGTCTGCCCGTGGGCGACGAGGACCGGCGTCGGGTCCCGGTCCGTCGACCGACGCCCCACCGGCACCTTCTGTGCGCGTCCGGCGCGCGGATTCGTAGATTCCCACGTCACGGAGCGTCTGCGCCTCCGTTTCGGGGGCACACGGCGGTGCACCGGGTGCGAACGCCACCCGGCCGAAGACCGCCGCGAGGCGCCGACCCGTGGGAGTCCCGATGCCGACCGCCGTGCCGGAGAGAGCCGCAGGAACGACTGGGGAAGGACCCGAAGCGATCCGGCCGGGCCGCTCGTCCGTCCTGCCCCGCGGTATCGGCAGGACCGCAGCGCGCATCGGCGTACTGACCATCTGCCAGGCCGCCCTGATGGTGGGCTTCGGGCTCCTGATCACGGGCCCCGCCCGGAACGTATGGCCACTGACGGTCGAGGACAACGTCAACGAGGGATTCGAGCGGATCCGTACGGGCCCGCTCACCACCCTGTCGTACCTCGGCTCAGAGGCGGGCAACACACTCACGGTGATCGCCATCACCCTGCTGAGCTGCGTGGCCCTGCTGCTCATACCCCGGCTGCCGATGTGGCGCGAGGCGGTCTTCCTCGCCGTCGCCGTCTCGCTCCAGTCACTGGTGTTCCTGGCCGTCACCGAGTCGGTGGACCGCACTCGCCCAGACGTGCACCGCCTCGACGCGTCCCCGCCCACGTCCAGCTACACCTCCGGCCACACCGGCGCGGCCACCGCGCTGTATGCCGGACTCGCGGTGCTCGTGCTGTCCCGGGTCCGCAGGTCGTGGCGGTGGCCGCTGGCCGGGCTGCTGTTTCTCATGCCGCTGGCCGTCGGCATCGCCCGCCTCTACCGGGGCATGCACCACCCCACGGACGTGCTCGGCGGAATGGCCAACGGCGTCCTGTCCCTGCTGATCGTCGGCGGTGCTCTGTTCACCGACCGGTCCGTGGCCTCCGTCCCCTCACCGCGGACCGGGCACACCGACGCGACCGCCGGGGCCGAGGAGCCCGAGCCCGGCAGCACCGCCGTGATCTTCAACCCCACGGTGACCGGCGAAGCGACCCGCGAGAAACTGCGGCGGATCCTCGAACAACACGGCCACCGCGCACCGACGTTCATCGAGACCACCGCCGACGACCCCGGCACCGGCCAGGCGGCCGGCGCGGTCCGTGACGGAGCGACACTGGTCGTGGTCTGCGGCGGCGACGGAACCGTCAGGGCGGCCGCGGACGCCCTGGCCGACAGCGGAGTACCGCTCGTCGTGGTGCCCTGCGGCACCGGCAATCTGCTGGCCCGCAACCTCGGCCTGTCGCTCACCCCCGCCACCGCGCTCGACGCCGCACTGTCCGGCACCCCGCACCGCCTCGACCTCGGCCGCGTCGAGGGCGACGGCCTCGCCCCCACCCACTTCGCCGCGATGTCCGGGGCCGGGCTCGACGCCGCGATGCTGGAACACACCGACGACCGCGCCAAGTCCGCCGTCGGCTGGCCCGCCTACCTCCTCGCCATCATCGGCTCACTCGGCACACCCCGGATGCGGCTGACGGTCCGGCTCGACGACGCGCCCGTCCTGCACCGTACGGCCCGGATGGTGCTCGTCGCCAACGTCGGCACCGTACAGGGCGGTCTCACGCTTCTCCCGGCGGCCCGGCCCGACGACGGACTGCTCGATCTGCTGATCCTCGACCCGCGAGGCCCCGGTGGCTGGATGCGTGCCTTGGGCGTCCTGATGCGCGGCCGCGGGCGCAACGCGCGGCTCATGACCGTGGACACGCTCGTCCCGGAGGGCACCGGTACGAAGGGGGTACCGGTGGAGTTCCTCACCTTCCGGCGGGCCGAACTCACCTTCGCCGCACCGCAGTCGCGTGAACTCGACGGGGACCCGGTGTCCCACGGCCGACGTCTCACCGCCGAGGTCAGGCCCGGCGCGCTGACCGTCCTGCTGCCCGCCCGGGAGAAGTGAATGGGAACCGCCACCAAGGTCCCCGAGACCCGCGCCATGACCGGCGACGAACTCTCGGCCGACGAGGCACTGACGTCGCTGCGCCGCTACGGCCGCTGGCCCCTGCTGCGCGACTCCTTCGTCCGGTTCCGCTACGCCGACGGCTTCAGCCACTCCCGCGCGCTCGCCCTCCAGACGGTGTTGGCGGTGATCCCGCTGGCCATCGCCTTCGTCGGACTCTCCACCGCGCTGCACACGGAGAACATCGGCAGACTCGCCGAACTGACCATCCACCGGATCGCGCAGGGGCCCAGCGCCGACGTCGTCGACGACGCACTGGACCGCAGCCGCCACAGCGCGGGCGACGGTGACCAGATCGCCCTCTGGTTCGGCCTGGTCTTCTCACTGGTCAACGTCACCACCGCGATGTGCCAGATCGAACGTGGCGCCAACCGGATCTACGGGAACGAACGGGACCGCCCCTTCCACCAGAAGTACCTGCGCGGGCTCGTGATGTCCCTCAGCGCCGGGATCCCGCTCGGCCTCGGGTTCATCGTGATGGTGGCCGGCGGCGACCTGGCCGCCGCGGCGGTGACGGTGTATCACCTCGACGGCGACGCCAGGACCGTCTGCGAGATCCTGCGCTGGCCCTTCGGCCTGCTGCTCGCCCTCCTCTCGGCCAGCGCGATCTTCCGCCGTTCCCCCCGGCGCCGACAGCCCGGCTACACCTGGCTGGCCTTCGGCGCCGCCGTGTACCTCGTGCTGTGGACGGCCCTGACCTGGTTGCTAAGCCTGTACCTGGGCATCAGCGGGTCATTCGACACGGTATACGGCCCGCTCAGCGCGTTCATGTCGCTGCTGCTCTGGGCCTACCTGACCTCCATCGCCCTCTTTCTCGGGCTGTCCTTCGCCGCGCAGTTGGAGGCCTCGCGGGCGCTGCGGCCCGGTCCGATCACAGCCGACCCGGGAGTCTGAATGGTGGTCCGCGCCATGGCCCAGCGCCTACGTGACCATCGCCGCCGGGCAGCCGATCGGAGATTCGGCATCCACCTGCTCGGTTCGG
This sequence comes from Streptomyces olivochromogenes, assembly GCF_001514115.1. Classification (GTDB taxonomy): domain Bacteria; phylum Actinomycetota; class Actinomycetes; order Streptomycetales; family Streptomycetaceae; genus Streptomyces; species Streptomyces olivochromogenes. The sequence goes on along the minus strand of NZ_KQ948480.1, from coordinate 32,048 downwards.
CCGCCGTCGCCGCCTTCGCCGCCGTCCCTTTCGGCCTACTGCTCGTCCTGGTCGAGGGGCACTGGCAGCCGCTGCGCCGTCTCGACGTGGGCGCGGCACGGCGGTTGAACGAGACCGCCCTCGAACACCCGGCGTGGACGGACACCCTTCGTTTCCTGTCCGACCGGGTGTGGGACCCGTTCACCCTGCGGACGGTCGTCGCGCTGCTGACTGTGTGGCTGTTGTACCGCCGGGCCTGGCGACTCGCCGCCTGGTCCGCCGTGACAGCCGTGGCCGGCGGACTCGTCGGGCTGCTGGTCAAAACGGTGGTTGAGCGGGCCAGACCGGCCCTGGAGGACCCGGTCGCGCACGCACCGGGATTTTCCTTCCCTTCGGGGCATGCGATGACCGCGACCACTTCGTTCGCGATCCTGCTGCTGGTCCTGCTGCCCCTGGTGCCGCGCGCGCTGCGGGCGCTGTGCTGGTACGCCGCGGTCGCGTCCGTGCTCGGCGTCGGCTTCACCCGGATCGCGCTCGGCGTGCACTGGTTCAGCGATGTCGTGGGCGGCTGGCTTCTGGGCCTCGCCGTCGTCGCCCTCACCACCTGGGCCTTCGAGGCCTGGCGCACCGACGCGGGCCGCGGACATGCCGGATTGAGAGAGGGTCTGGAGCCCGAACTCACCGGTGCCCACCCTGAACCGGGCTCCTCCGGCCGGGAACATTGCGACGGGTCCGTACGCGACTGACGGCCGAGTCCGAGAGATTCCTGAACCGGGCTGCTTCAAAGGGGAGTTCGACAGGGGAAAGGGACCGGGGGCCATCGGGTCACCTCGTCCGTGCGAGAGCCTGCACACTCCGGGTCCGTGAGCGACGTACCGAGGGAGGTGTCGAGGGTGTGGTCGTACACCGGGGCCGCTTCTTCGAGCAACTGGCGTTCCTCGGTGGTGATTTCGACCCCGCTGGAGCGTCGGCCCGTCGGATCGCCGCGGCGTACGCACTGGCCCTGGCGCTGTACACACAGGCCCAGGCACTCCAGGCGGTCGATGGCCTGGCTCGTCGCTCCGACGTTGAGGGCGAGCGCGTCGGCGATGTCCTAGACCTGGCAGGCGGGTCGTGCACGGCCACCGTCAGAAGGGCACGCAGGCCGTTCAGGGGACAGCGATCTGGGCTGAACCGGCCTAGTCCCCCCCACATCCCCATACCCCACCCGCCGAGGGCAATGCGGGGCGTCCTGCGGCCGACGTCCAGGTGAACCCGCAACCCGGACAAATCCGCCTCCCGCCACAGCCGCGTAACAGCGGCCGCACGGAGCACAACTCCCGCCCCACCCCGCCGGTCGAACCCGCTGCGTCGCACACCTGCGCCGCGGCGGAACCGGTGCCGCCCGGCGCAACTCCATTACTCCCGACCAAAGTTGGAGTCGACCTGTGCCAAGGAAGTCCCTGCCGACGCGGCTTGCCGCCACCGCCGCGCTCCTGCTCGCCGCAGGTGCTCTGTCCGCGTCCGCCGCCTCGGCGCAGCCCTCGGACGCCTCCCCCGGCGACGCCTACGTGCTGACCGTGACCACCAACCCGACCAGCACCGACTACGACCACCGCCACGTCGACGTCACCGGCACCGTCACCAAGGCCGACGGCACCCCGGCGCCCAACATCCCCGTCACCGTCCAGGAGGTCGTCCAATTCACCACCTGGAACCCGTGGGGCGACCCGATCGACCCCAACTACTACGAGCCGCGTGACCTGGGCAAGCCGGTCACCGACGCAAGCGGGAAGTTCACCGTCCCCGACGTCGACATCGACCACGTGACCGGCAGCAGCCTGCTCAACGTCCAGCACGGCGTACAGATCACCGCTCTCTACGACGAGGACGGCGACCTCAACACCCCGCAGGACGGCTACTTCGCGGACACCACCGTGGCCGCCAACGCCAAGTCCAGCTCCGTCAGTTACCGGGTCAACAAGAAGAAGGTGAAGGCGGGCGACATCCTCACCGTCCTGGGCAAGGTCACCCTCCCCAAGGGGGTCGAGCCCGGGGGCGCCAAGGTCTTCCTCCAGACCTACTGGGAGAGCGAGTACCACGTGAAGACGACCACCGAGGACCACGGCTTCTTCGTGCTGTCCGTGCGCGTTTCGCGCGACGACGACACGTTCAAGCTGCGCACGGCTCCGACGGACCTCTATGTGGCGGGCGCGGACCAGCCGCTCCCGATCACCAACACCTCGCTCCCCCGCACGTAACCCTCCGGAGGAGGCGAAGTTCTTGGGTTCAGTCGATTGACCCCTCGAACTTGATCACCGAGAAGCGAACTGTCTGACACAGAGGCGGCCTTCGTCTGATCCTGTGCTCGGTCACAGAGGCATAGGAACGGCGCGAAGGCCGTGGGCATGAGTCCGGCACATCAGGGCACCCTGAGCGATGCGTTCTCGGGAGTGTCCCACGTCCGGTCGGAGTTGTACGCGTGCATGCCCTCGCGGGGCGACGCGTTGCTGCGCATGGACGGAGCCCGCCGCACCCGCCTTTCACCGAGCCCGCCGCTCTTCTGGCGGGCCTGCGCGGCAGCCGCTGCCGACGCGCACCACCGGCGAGAGCTGAGTGGGTGGCAGAACAAGGCGCCTTTAGGACTTCGCGGGCACGCTCAGCAGGTCGGCCAGTTCGGCGTCGTAGAACCGCGCGGGGTCGAACCCCATCCCGGTGAAGTGGCCTGCGAGTTCCAGGGACAGGACGCCGTGCAGACGGGTCCAGAAGGTCAGGGCCCGGTGCAGCGTGGCGGGCGGGGCGGGGTGGTCACCCGCCCAGTCCCGGTGGTCGGCGAGGTGGGCATCAAACGGGGTCGCCGGGCCGTCCGCGGACAGTTCGGCGCACGCGTCGAGCAGGGACGCCATGATCTCGGAGGCGATCGCGGTGATGTCGTCCGGCGCGTGGTAGCCGGGGACGGGGGTCCCGTAGACGAGGAAGTACCGCTGGGGGTCCGCCAGGGCCCAACCGCGCAGCGCGTGCGCGAGGCCGGTCGGGTCGGCACCAGCGGTGCGGGCCGCACGGATGGTGTCGGCGAGGCTGCGGTACGCGTCCCTGACCAGCTCGGTGATCAGCTCGTCACGGCTGGCGAAGTACCGGTACAACGCGGGGCCGCTCATACCCATTCGCTTGGCGATCGCATTGAGGGAGAGCGCGGACGCCCCCGCCGTGGCGATCTGCTCCCACGCACGCTCCTTGATCTCCGCACGCACCTGGGCGCGGTAGCGCTCGCGTGGCGTCGTCGCCTCTGCTCCGTCCATGACCTGCCCTCCCTCACCGTCAAGTTAGAGGTTATCACGATGGTTATTGACACTCCCTTCGAAGGTGAGTTACAACTTCTAACGAACCCGAGAGCAGGTAACGCAAACCCTGACGAGGCATCAGGGGCCAAGAAACCTGGCGGGTCGCTGCGCCGGCTCCGCCGTACATCCGGCTGTTTCACGCCACTTCCACCGTAAGAACGCAAAGGAGAACGCACGTGTTTGAACGCTTGGCCGAACTTGCGATTCGCCGGTCCCGGCTGGTCCTCGTCATCGCCGCCGTAGCCGTGGCCCTCATGGGCGTGTTGGGAGCCGGCGCATTCGAAAAGCTGCGCGGGGGCGGCTTCGACGACCCCGCCTCCCAGTCCACCCGGGCCGCGAAGGTCATCGACAAGAAGTTCGGCGGAGAGACGAACCTGGTCCTGCTCGTCCAAGCCCCCGACGGCCGGGTCGACACCCCCGCCGCCAGGCAGAGCGGACAGGCCCTGGTGGCCGACCTCAGGAAAGAGGAGGAGCTCACCAACGTCGTCTCGTACTGGGACACGGGCAGCCCCGATCTCCGCTCCCGGGACGGCCACGAAGCCATGGTGCTCGCTCATGTGACAGGGGACGAGACACAGCAGCGGGAAAACGCCCGGAAGATCCTCGACGCCTACACCGGAACCCACAAGGGCGCACTCACGGTCCAGGCCGGAGGCGGCGCCGCCGTGGGCAACGACCTGTCGAAACAGGTGGTCGACGATCTGGTCCTGGCCGAGACCATCGCCATACCGCTCACCCTCGTGCTGCTCCTGTTCGTCTTCGGCAGCGTGGTCGCGGCCCTGCTGCCGTTGGCCATCGCCGTCATCGCCGTCATCGGCTCGTTCGCCCAGCTCTCCCTCCTCGGCAGCGTGACCGACGTCGCCGACACCGCGACCAACCTCACCACCGCCCTGGGCCTCGGACTGGGCATCGACTACGCCTTGCTGATGACCAGCCGCTTCCGGGAGCAGCTCGCGGCAGGGGCGAGCGTGGACGACGCCGTACAGCGCACGGTGCACACGGCCGGCCGCACCGTCGCGTTCTCCGCCGCGACCGTGGCGGCGGCGCTCGCGGCACTCCTGGTGTTCCCGCAGTACTTCCTGCGCTCGTTCGGCTTCGCCGGAGTCGGTGTCGTCGCCATCGCCGCCCTCGGCACCCTGTTCGTAATGCCGGCCCTGCTGGCCGTCCTGGGGCACCGGGTCAACAGCGGGCGGCTGCCGTGGGCGAAGCCTGGGCACTCCGGCGCCCGGGCACCGATGTGGGGACGGCTGGCCCGCTCCGTGATGCGGCGGCCCGCGCTCACCGCGCTCCCCGTACTCGCCGTGCTGCTGGCGGCGGCGAGCCCGCTGCTGGGCATCACCTTCGGCACACCGGACGAACGCGTCCTGCCCAAGGACGCCGCCAGCCGCCAGGTCTCCACAGCACTGCGGGCGAACTTCGACGGCAGCGAGGACTCGGCCGTCAACATCGTCATCGACCAGCCCGTGAACAAGGCCCCGCTGGAGTCGTACGCGGTCGAACTGTCCGGGCTCAAGGGCGTCGTACGCGTCGAGACCAGCACGGGAACCTACGCCGAGGGACAGAACACGGCGACCGCGCCCGGCAACATCACCCTTGGTCGGCCCGACGCGCAGCGCATCAGTTTGGTGAGCGCCCTGACACCGAAGTCGGACGCGGCCCAGAACCTGGTCAAAGAGGTGAGGGCACTCACCCCGCCCTCCGGGACACACCCCCTGGTGGGCGGAACCGACGCCGTACTGGTCGACTCCAAGGACTCCATCGGCGGCCGGCTCCCGATCGCCGTGGCCCTGGTCGCCCTCACCACCTTCGTCCTGCTCTTCCTGTTCACCGGCAGCGTCGTGCAGCCGCTGCGCGCACTGGTCCTCAACGTGATCAGCCTGGCGGCCACCCTCGGCGTCATGACCTGGATCTTCCAGGACGGCAACCTCTCCTCCCTGCTCGGCTTCACGGCGCAGCCGATGGAAATGTCGATGACGGTGCTGATGTTCTGCATCGCCTTCGGCCTTTCGATGGACTACGAGGTGTTCGTCACCAGCCGGATCAAGGAACTCCATGATCTGGGCAAGGACAACGAGACCGCAGTGGTCGACGGCCTCGGCCACACCGGACGCATCGTCAGCGCGGCAGCCTTCCTCCTCGCGGTGAGCTTCTTCGCCTTCGGCACCGCCAAAATCAGCTTCATGCAGATGTTCGGCCTGGGCAGCGGACTGGCCGTCCTCATCGACGCCCTCGCCGTACGCGGCGTACTCGTCCCCGCCGCCATGCGCCTGCTCGGCCGCTCGGCCTGGTACGCACCCGGCTTCCTTCGCAAGCTCCACGACCGGTTCGGCCTCAGCGAAGGCGGCCCCGAACTCACGGCCGCCGTAGAACCCGCGACAGCAACGTCGCCGTACGTGAAGGACGCGACGGGAGCCTGACCACCCAGCACCGCGCCGCAGTGTGCGACGGCCCGGACTCACTCCCCCGACGTTTCGTCAGCGTCGCAAGCAGTGAGTCCGGGCCATCGCACACTGCGTGCCGGTCTTTTCCGGAACACCCCATTGCAGGGAGGTTCAGTGAGGACATGGTGTGTTGCTTGGCCGCGCCCGTGATCAATGGAAGTTGCGTCGTTCGGACACCGTTCGAGTTCGATCCCGAACTGCTGGTCGGTGAGGAGGACCGGTTCATCGCGTGGAGCGAGGAAATCAGGCGTCACATCTTTCCGCTCGGCGAGCTCGACGAGGGGCGGCACTTTCTCGGCATTGACGAGTTCGGCGAGGTCTACCTCGTAGAGACGTGGGTAGCCAGTTTCGGTCAGATGCCGGAGGCCATGGCGAACCTGGTCCTCGGAGTCATGCCCCGTCGCCTCGCTGGCTGAGTCAGGATCTGGCTCTCCTTGTGTGAAGCGTGTCGCTGCGTATTCGATCCCGTTAGTGACGAAACCGCGGGCAGTCAGCGTAGGGCTCTCGCGAATACGGCGCGGTTGGCGGTCGTGTAGTCGTGCTCACACCTGAACCAGGCGTTCCCGACAAGGACTTGTTCGTGGTCGGCCACGCGCGGCTGTGAAGCGTCGAGGTGCTGACGCCACCAGGGGGCATCGCGGATCTGGCGGTCAAGGACGACGGGGGCGAGACTGCCGCGTGGTGGGATGACGAAGGCCGACATGGCTGTGACCGGGATCGTGTCACCAGGTTGTTGCTCGCGCTCAGGTCCGCTGAGCCGGTTGGATGTGAGGGACACATTGAGCCCTTTCAGTGCTGCCGCTCCAGGGTGAGGACGCCCGCGCCGATTGCAGACCTTCGATTCGGGCTGCACCGAGACCTGCGAAAGATCCGTCACGCCTTCAGCCGTGCGTCGCCGCGCTCGACCGGTCCCGTGCCGCGGACAACGCCCGGTTGACGAATTGCCGGGTTGGTGTGAGGTCACGGCCTGGCGGGCGTCTGAGGGGCGTCGTCACCCACGGGCCGGCTCCCATGTAGGCACGGCCGGCGAGGACCGGGACGTCCTGGCGTTCGCAGACCCAGAGAATCCGGGGGTACGGGCCGCGGTCAGGTCGTGCGCACGGCCAGGTAGCGCGAGCGAGATCCACAGCAGCCAGCCTTCCGGACCGGTCACCAACTGCACCTTCACGCCTTGGCGATGAGCATGGTGACCCACTCGACCAGGGCGTGAGGCAGGTCGAGTACGACACAATAGGGAACCAACGCGGCTTCTCTGCCTGTGGGTTGAGACTTCGAACACCTCTCCCAACGGCACGGGAGCCTCGTGCGTCGCGCATACCGCGAGCGCCACCCGAATCCCGGTGTTCAACGGCACGGACGACGTCACCGGCGTCTCGAGCGGCTCCATCACCATCGCACGCGGCCCTCCGCTGTCGCCGCAGGAGTGGCGTACGCGGGCATCGTAGGGATACCTGGGCTACGTGCCTTCCGGCGCGTAGCCCATGTGCCTCGCTGTTGGCGGTCTCCGGTGATTCGGCCTACGAGACCTGGACGCCGTTGACGAGGGTTACCCAGGCCGAGCCGTCCCAGTGTTGGATCCGGTACGACCTGATCCGCTACCCGTCGATGGTCCATTCCTCAAATGTGTCCGGCTGAACGACACCGGGGCCGGCCAGGTCAAGTCCAGCGTTGCCGCTGTGACGCCGGAGTCGGTGGCCCGCCTGGTCTCCTCGTTCCCGTCAATGGCCTTCGTCGCACAGCCGCCCAACCCAACAGGTTCCGGAAGGTGTTGCCTGCGGACGCGGTCGTCGGCAACGCGAAGTGGGCGCCGTACGTGAAGAAGTCCTTGGCGGAGTCGACGGGGCTGGTGCCGGCGGTGGTGGTCATGGTGACGTCGGCAGTGCCGGTTCCCGGGGAGAGGCGACGGCGGTGAGCCACAACCACGTCCCGCCCCAGACGGCGACGCCGCCACAGCTCACACCTGACCGGGCGTCGGTCTCAAAGGCAGGGACCGCCTTTCAACGCGCCCGGCGCAGGAAGTCGACGACCAGGTCTGTCGTCGCCTGCGGCTGCTCCTCCGTGATCCAGTGCCCGCAATCCGGGATGATCGCATCTTCGACGTTATCGGCGACACACCGCACAACCTCGCCGATCCCAGGGCCGAAAGTAGCTTCGCCACCGAAGGCCAGGACCGGCATCTGAAGCTTGCCCTGTGCAAGGAACATCCTGTTGTCGGCCGCATCCTGGCTGAACGCCAGGAACTGGGCAAAGCTCGCTCGCATCGCGCCGGGTTGCGCATAGAGCGCCGCATAATGCTGGCGCTTCGCTTCATCAAACCGCTTCGGGTCCACGGAAAGTTCGTTCCAGAAGCGGTCGAGATAGATGCGCTCGCGGCCGGCGACCAGGCGCTCCATGTCCTGGCCACCGAAGCCGAAGTGCCACATGGTCGGATCCTGTGTGATCTGATCCCAGGGTCCGATGCCGGGCAGCGGCGCGTCGATCGCCACCCATCGGCTCACGCGCTCGGGGTGGGTGGCGGCAACCGCGAAGCCGACCATGATGCCGATGTCGTGCGTCACCAATTCGATCGTACGCACACCCAGGGCGTCCAGGACGCCCCACACGTCCGCCGCCTGGTTCTTCTTGTCGTAGCCGCCATCAGGCTTCGACGAGAGGCCCAACCCGCGCAGGTCGGGCGCGACAACCATGTGGTCTTCGATGAGTGCGCTCGCCAGATGACCCCACATGTCGCCCGTTGTGCCGAAGCCGTGGAGCATGACGACCGCTGGACCCTGCCCGCCGACGCGTACGTGGATCTTGGCGCCGTTGGTTTCGATCTCGCGCGACTGCATACCGGCCGGGAAGGGGTGGATGCCATCTTGATGCCTGTTGTCGTTCATCGCTTGACTCCGGGTTTGAAGGGAACACGGCTCCGACGGCGAGGACGGCCCGGGGGACAGAGCTGCGTTTGGGCATGGATGCCCCGCCTGGTTGGCAGGGCTCCCTGGCTGTACGCACTCACGGTGTATCTCCTTGAGGAACTGGATCAGAAGCGGTCGCCAATCCGCGCACACCATCGAAGCTAGCCGACCGGTCAACTAAGTTCCACCGCGAGCCGGGCGCCGTTCCTACGGGGCAGTCCGCTGACCTGTGGTGGAAGGAAGGGGCTATCAGCAGAGAGGAAGCTGGTCGTGATTTCGTCCCGCCCGGAGTGCAAAGTGACCCTGTGGCCGCCTGGAGAGAGGGCCCTGTCGATCCGTCAACCGCGCGTTGTCCGCGGCACGGGCGCCGGTCGAGTGCGGCGTGGCACGACTGAAGCCGTGGCGGATCTTCCGCGGGTCCCGGTGCAGCCGGAATCGAATGTCGTCAATCGCCGCGGGCGTTTTCACCCTGGAGCGGCAGCGCTCAAAGGGCTTATTCGGTCCGGCAGGTGGAGGCATGGTGGCAGAGCCCGTCCGAGTGCGCAGGCTGACCGATCTGGAGGGGCAGCGGCTGCAACGGATCGTGCGCCGGGGCAGCGCCAGCTCGGTGCGCTACCCGCGGGCGATGATGCTGCTGGCCTCGGCCGGCGGCAACCGCGTGCCAGTAATCGCCCAACTGGTCCAGGCCGACGAGGACACAGTGCCCGATGTGATCCACCGGTTCAACGAGATCGGCCTGGCCTGCCTGGACCCTCAAGGGGCGGGAGACCGTCCCCGCCTGCTGAGCCTTGACGACGAGGACTTCGTCGCGGCGACGGCCACCACCGGCCCGGACAAGTTCGGCCAGCCCTTCACCCGCTGGTCGTTACGGAAACTCGCCGCCTACCTGCGCAAGGTCCACGACCGGGTGATCCGGATCGGCCGCGAGGCCCTGCGCTGCCTGCTTGCCCGGCGCGGGGTCACCTTCCAGCGGACCAAGTCCTGGAAGGAGTCCACCGACCCCGAGCACGACGCCGAACTCGACCGGATCGAGTACATTCCGGAGCAATTCCCCGACCGGGTCCCGGCGACCTACCACCGCACCCACGGGGTGACGTACTTCCACAGCTGCCACTCCGTTGGCGACGACACCCTGTGGGGTGTCAACCACCGCCACAAGGGCGCCGTGAACTCCCTGGCTGCGCTGAAGTCGATCCGGGCAGCGCGCCCGGACGGCGCTCCGCTCTACGTGATCCTGGACAACCTCTCCGCTCACAAGGGCTCCAAGATCCGGGCCTGCGCGAAGAAGCACCCGGGCGAGCTGTGTTTCACCCGGCCGACGTCTCCTGGGCCAACCCGGTCTAGGCGCACTTCGGGCCGCTGCGGCAGTTCACCCTCGCCAGCTCAAACCGTCCGAACCTCACTGTCCCGACCCGGGCCTTGCACGCCTATCTGGGCCGGCGCAACACCAACAACGGCCGCGTGACCGATCTTCTCAGCGGGGGTCCTGCTCGTGAGGCTGCCAGGTGTAGCGGACGTCCGGCTCATGTTCCTCGTTGCGCAGTCCGTCGGTGTGCTCGACCGCGATGAAGCCGTGCCGCTCGTAGAACCGTTGGGCTGGTTCGTTGACCTGGAACGTCCACAGTCCCAGTCCATCGGGCCGCTGCTGCTTGGCCAAGTCCATGAACCGGTCGCCCACACCCCGGCCGCGCCAGGACGGATCGAGGTAGAGCTGTTCGAGTTCCTCTCCATCGAGTACCAGGAGCCCGATCACGGAGCCTTCGGAGATGGCCACCCAGGTCTCGCACTGCGGCACGACCACGTAGGAAAACCAGCTCCGCACCTCGTCGTCGCCGTGCGCGCGGCGCACGGTCGGCAGCGCAGCGATGAATGAACGCAGCCACACCTCGGCAATGTCGGCCGCATCAGAGTCATTCGCACGCCGAAATACAAGCTCAGCACTGTTCACAACGCGCGACTATCGCAGATGAGTGATCTTGACGCATCCGGATTTCGAGAGCGCTGTCCTCCCGGCGAACCGATGTGGTCAGAGCACGAGTGGCTTGTCACGCGGCCTTGGCCGGGTAGACGACCTGCTGCGCGTCGGCCGGCAGACGGTCTTCAAGATCTGATCTCGGAGGTGGTCGTGGACGTCGCCCCCCTGTAGGAGTGCTCTGGTCGACGGATCAAGAAGGCGCACGGTGCAACAGATCGTGGCCCTCGCAGTGCGGACGGGGTGCCCTACCGCAGCGTGGTCATGCTTCCAACCTCAGCGGGAGGCATCAGTGGGCGCTCGGTTGAAGCTCGCGCGGTAGGCCGTGGGAGTGAGTCCCACCCGGCCGACCATGTGCTTGCGGAGAGAGTCCGCGCTGCCCAGACCGCTCTTCTGGGCTACCTGATCCATGGGCAGCTCGGTCATCTCCAGCAGCTCTCTGGCCCGGTCGATGCGCCGGTGCAGCAACCATTGGAGCGGGCTCAGCCCAGTCTCCGCATGGAAGCGCCGGCTGAGGGTGCGCACGCTCATCTTGGCGTGACCGGCCAAGTCGGCCAGGGTGAGCGGGCGATCGAGGTGTTCGAGCGCCCAGACGCGAGTGGGCGCGAGAGAGGTGCCGCGCTCCGGCGGTAGCGGTGTCTCGATGAACTGGGACTGCCCGCCCGGCCGTACGGGAGGGACGACCGCGAGCCGCGCGGCCGTGTTGGCGACCGCCGCGCCGTAGTCGATTCTGACCAGATGCAGGCACAGATCGATGGCGGCGGCTGCGCCCGCCGAGGTGAAGATGCCGCCGTCCTCGACGAAGAGGAGGTCGGGCTGCACATCGATGGACGGGAAGCGAGTGGCGAGGTCGCCGGCCAGTCCCCAGTGGGTCGTGGCGCGTAACCCGTCGAGCAGGCCTGCTTGGGCCAGTACAAAAGCGCCCGTACACAGGGAGGCGATCCGCGCGCCGGTGGCCGCGGCTTTCCGTAGGGCGTCGAGGGCTTCCGTGGGAGCCTGCTCGCCGCCGCTGCCGACAGCGATGACCGTGTCGGCGCCCTCGACCGCGTCCAGGCCGTCCGGCACCACGATGTCGGGGCCGCTGACCGTTGGCACCGGGCCGGGCCGCGCCGTACAGACGCGCACGTCATAGTGCGGGACGCTGTTGAACACCATGAGCGGGATCGAGACGTCGAAGCTGAGCACGGGCGGCACGATGACTGCGGCGACGCGGTGCATGGCCAGATCCTCCGGAGGGTTGGCATTCCGGCCAGTATCCTACGAGGCCGTGGAGCGGCACCGTTGTCAGCATGAAATCTCATGTGATCGTGGGCCGCGGGGCCGCCGCGTCGAAGACCGCTCTGCTGCTGGCCGAGGACGGCGAGCGGGTGCGAATGATCAGCCGAACCGGCGGCGGGCCCGACCATCCACTCATCGACAAGGTCACAGCGGACGCGACCGACACCGACCGGCTCACCGAGCTGACGGAGGGGGCCGACACGCTGTTCACCACTGCCGCGCCGCCGTACCACCTTTGGCCCGAGCAGTTTCCGATCTTGTCAGGGTCGCTCCTGAGCGCAGTGAAACGGACCGGCGCCGCGTACGTCATGCTCGGCAACCTCTACGCCTACGGGCCCGCAAGCGGGCCGATCACGCCGGACTTCCCCCTGGCCGCGACCGGCCCCAAGGGGCGGACCAGGGCGCGGGTATGGGAGGAAGCCGCCGCCTCAGGGGTGAAGGTCACCGAGGTGAGGGCCGCCCAGTTCTACGGCGCCGGCGCCTTCTCGGTGTTCAGCCTCATGGTGCAGCGGCAGGTCCTGGAAGGGAAGCTGGTCCTGGTGCCGCAAGAACTCGACGTGCCCCACAGTTACTCGGCGATCGGCGACACCGCACGCACGCTGGTCGCGGCAAGTCGCAACGAGCAGGCGTACGGCCGGGCCTGGCACGCACCCACCTCGACCCTGTCGGTTCGGGAACTGGCCGTGCGACTCGCCGAACTCGCGGGGGCACCCGAACCGCGAATGGAAGAGATGACCGAACGCGATCTGACCCTGCTCGCGTTCACCGAGCCGTTCTGGGCGGAAATGCACGAAGTACTCACCAAGCCCGGCCACCCGTTCGTCATCGACTACTCCGAGACCGAGAAGATACTCGGCGTGAGCGCCACCCCGGCGAACGACGTGCTCCGGGAAGTCATCTAGAGCGGCTGGTCACGCGGCCTTGGCCAGGTATTCGGTCCACGAACGGACGGGTGAGGCGGGTGCGAAGTTCGTCTTCGGGTTGGCGCGGGCATTGCGCCGGCGGACGTAAGCGGCGATGGCGGCGTTCCGCTCTTCATGGGTGCGGTGGTCGGTGCCGTTGAGCGCGAAGTAGCGCAAGGCCGCGAACTCGGCCTCGATCCAGTTCAACCAGGAGCCATAGGTCGGCAGGAAGACCAGTTGGATGTCGCTGTCGGCTGCCCAGGCACGGACCTTGGTGTGCTTGCGCGGGGAGAAGTTGTCCAGCACCACGTACGGCTTCTCCTTGGGCCAGCGGGCGTGCAGGGCCTTGAGGAGACCGAGGAACTCGCGCCACCGCTTGCCCGGCCGGATGCGGTGGTAAAGCTTGCCGGTGGCCAGGTCGAGAGGGGCGAGCATGTGCATCACGCCGCCAAAGCGGTTGTAGGTGGCCTGCAGCCTGCGCGGACGCTTGACCGGCCCCCACGCCTTGCCCTTGCGAGGCATGAGGTTCAGCGGTCCGAACTCGTCGACGCACATGACCCGTCCGTCAACGGGCCAGGTGTCGTGCAGCATCAGGACACGGTGCAACTTGGCAATGAACTCCGGGTCGTTGGACGCCTTCCACGTGGTGGTGGTCTTCCAGGAAACCTTGCCCTCTCGCAGGATCCGGCGCAGGGTCTCCCCGGCTGATGGCCTCGGTCACTTTCCGCTTGATGAGGTGTTCGGCGAGCGTGCTGGCCTGGGCGGACATCAGCACCACGGCGGAGTTTCACCGGGTCTTTCGCGGTCCGGCTGATCCGTTGCAGCCTCTGGCCCTCCTCCATGCTGACCGGCCGGACGCACACACCGGGTCGACGTCCCCCGTCCGCCTCCAAGATCAGATGTTGGAGACAGCCTGCTGCCCAACGACCAGGAGGTCGATTACCTGGCCAAGGCTGCGTGACAAGCCACTAGCTCACCCTGCGCATCGCCTCCCGGTCAAAGGAACGAAGGGCTTCGTCGTCCCGCACCGCCGCTGGAACGTCGAGCGCACGATCGGCTGATGCCTGTACGGCCGCCGCGATGCGCGCGGTTACATGCCGCTGCCTCAACACTCCACAGCTCACCTCAAGTTGGCGCTCATCACAGGGAGCATCAAGCATGCGCCCGGAGGACTGGCGGTTGCCGCCACACCTCGCTCTCCCCGGCCTCAACCTGGCTGGCCGGCGTCACTGAGCGACGCGGGTCTGCCCGACTCGTCCGCCGGTGTACTCACCTCGAATCAACGGCGGCGGAGACGTTCTGGTCGAGCCAGGAGCGCCGCTTCGTTCCGGGGACAGCCGTGACACCGTCCTGGGCGAGCACCCAGGCGACGGCGAGTCGACCAATCGTCACGCCCAGAGTGTCTGTCGTCCCAACGATCCGGTCGAGGAGGGACGGTTTCTGTTCCAGGTTCGCGTCGGCGAAGCGGGGCGAGGTGCGACGGAAGTCGTGGGTCGGCAGGTCGTGCACCGATCACACGGCCCCGGTGGGGAAGCCGCGGCCGAGCGGCGCGTACGCGACGAAGCTGACTCCCAGTTCACGGACCGTGTCGAGCACGCCGTCGCCTTCGACGTTGCGACTGAACAACGAGCGCTCGGTCTGCACCGCCGCCAGAGGGGCCACTGCGTGTGCTGCCCGGTGGTAGCGGTCGGCCAGCAGTCGCGTGGCGGCCTCGTGGCCCCACCAGGACTCCGTCTGCGTCGGGATGAGCAGCATGGCCGGGAGTTCGGGATCGCCGGCCACGGCGTAGTTCATCCGGATCTCGCCGAGGTCGGCGGTCTGTTCCGGGTGGCCGTGCGGGACGTAGATCTCGGCGTGGTCGGCGGCCTCCAGGTATGCCTTCGGGTACGCCTCCGGGTGGCTCATCGGGCGACCGTCCCGACGAGGTCGGCGGTCGCGTCCCACAGTCGGCCGGCCAGGACCGGGTCGAGGCCGGCCTTGCCCTGCCGGCGGACGGCCGGGGAGCCCCGGAAGCCACCGATGCCGTCCGGCCCGACGTAGGAGTTGCCGGGGACGTCCTGGGTGGCGGCGTAGAGCAGCGACAGCGCTCCGCGCTCCGGGGCGTTGGTGAGGAACGTGAACCGGTTGATGACGTTCGACCGGGAGTGGGCCGCCAGCGAGGTGCGGGCGATGCCCGGGCTCGCGAGGACCGAACGCACCGGGCTGCCGGCGGCGGTCAGTCGGCGCTGCAGCTCCAGCGAGAACAGGACGACGGCGAGCTTCGACGCCTGGTAGGCCTGCATCCCGTTGTGCTTGCGCGTCCGCCAGTCGAGGTCGTGCAGGTCGATCCTGCCCTGCTTGTGCAGTTCGCTGGTGACGTGCACAACGCGGTCGGTGATGTGCTCCAGCAGCAGGGTGGTCAGCAGGAAGGGGCCGGTGTAGTTGGTGGTGGTCTGGAGGTCGAGGCCGTCGGTGGTGCGGGCGGCGGGGATGTCCATCACGCCGGCGTTGTTGATCAGGATGTCGATGTCGCCGGACCATGCGTCGGCGAAGGCTCGTACCGAGGTCAGGTCCGACACGTCGAGCGGGCGGATGTCGAAGGTGCCAGGCAGGTCGGCGATGGCGTGACGAGCCTTGTCGGTGTCACGTACTCCCAGCACGACGTGGGCACCGGCACGGGCGAATTCGCGTGCCGTGATCAGGCCGAGGCCACGGCCGGCACCGGTGATCACCACCGTACGGCCGGTCAGGTCGGGGAGGTCGTTCGCTGTCCAACTGGTCATGCTGTTCATGGGACTTGGCTCCGTGGCTCGTGGTTCGCGGTGGTGGGTTCTCGGCGACCGGTGATCGCATCGCCAGTGAACTCGCCGCACCGCGGGCGCTGGAAGGACACGTGCAACCACTGACTGACAGGTCGTGGCCAAGCCGCGCCGGATGGCCAACCATGAGGACCATGGACCATACGTTCGACCGCTCGTCCCTGGGTGCCTTCCTGCGCACTCGCCGTACGGCGCTGCAACCGGAGGACGTCGGGTTGCGCCGCGGACAGCGCCGACGCGCTCCTGGGCTGCGCCGCGAGGAGGTGGCGGAGCTGTGCACGATGTCCGCCGACTACTTCGCCCGGCTGGAACGCGGCGACGGGCCGCAACCGTCGGAGCAGATGGTCGCGGCCATCGCCCGCGGCCTGCGACTGACCCCGGACGAACGCGATCACCTGTTCCTGCTCGCCGGCTACCGCACCGCCCGCCGTGACCTGCGCCTTCAGCATGTGAGCCCCGGGCTGATGCGGGTCATGGACGGCTTGGCCGGCACCACCGCGCAGGTCATGGGCCCGCTGGGCGAGACGTTGCTGCAGACGCCGTCCGCGGTGGCACTGCTCGGCGAGCAGACCCAGTACACCGGCAACGCCCGCAGCGCGACGTACCGATGGTTCACGGATCCAGCCGCCCGTGAGCGGTACCACCCCGAGCAGCACGACGACAACAGCCGGACCAACGCCGCGTTGCTGCGCGCGGCCGTCACCCGGACCGGGCCCGGCTCTCCCGCGGCGGACCTGGCGGACGTCCTGCTGCGCACCAGCGAGGAGTTCGCCCAGCTGTGGGAGCGCCACGAGGTGGGCCTCCGGTGGAGCGAAACCAAGCGATTCGTCCACCCCCAGGTCGGACAGCTGGACCTCTACTGCCAACTCCTGCTCGAGCCGGACCAGGGCCAGTCGCTGCTCATCTTCACCGCCACCCCGGGCACGGAAAGCCACGAGAAACTCGCGTTGCTCACCGTGCTGGGCACCGATCATTTCGCCGCCGACATCCAGTGACGCCACCCGCGGCGTCGGCGAAACCCGCTCGGAACGGATCCGACCGAACCAGTGTGTCGCACACCTGAAGAACTTGAGGGCTCTTGCCCGCCACCTTGGCCGTCGCGAGCACACGAGTGACACCGTCAGCGCCACAGGCCTCGACGCCGGTGTGATCACGGCGTCGGAGGTCGGAGCGCGTACAAAAACCCCTGTGCGCCGACTCGCACACCTCTGCGATCATCCCCCAATGGCGCACAGTCTCGAATCGCTGGTCATCCGGCACACCCACCGCCTTTCCACCCCCAAGGGCTCCGCCGGGGAAGGAGCCACCGCCGCACGGCAGTTCGACGCGGCGCTGACATCCGTGGGCTTCAAGCTCTCGGCGGAACTGCTGGAGCGGCTGTCGGTGCTGTCCGAGGCCGCGGTCGTGCACACCGCCAAGCGGACGCTGCGCACCGTGAGCGAGATGGTGGGCGACCATGCCCGGCACAACTCGTACTTCATCGACTTCCCAGCGAACGTGCCGGACACCGAAGAGTTCTGGATGCGGTGTGTGACGAAGGCGCTCGGCGACGACAAGTCGCGCGAGAACGTGCTGACGCAACTGGCACACGGGGTGCTGGACCTGCTCAGCCTCCCCACGTACGGCCGCTACCAGCACACCTACGAGGAGATGCTCGCGGCGCAGGACGAGCTGATCGCCTCGGCGGGCGACCGGGTGACCGTGCTGCACCTCGGGCGGGACCTGGACGACGAACTCACAGACCTGTACCTGGCCCTGGCGGGTAGCACGACGCCACTGGGCGAGGACCACCTGCGCGACCTCAAGACCCTCGCCGAGCGGTGCGCGCTCGGCCCTCAGCCGGAGTCGATCCCGGTCCGGGAGAACCGGGCGGTCGTCAACGAGGCCCGGCTCGCTGTCGGCGCGGACCTCCTTCTGGACACCGTCATCGACGTGCTACGGCTGGCCTGCGCGCTGTCGGGCGGCGACGTGACGCTGCAGGAGCCGACCCGGTTTCGGGCGCTCTCGCGGCCGGCCCGCCGTGCGCTGCTGGCGGGCCTCGACGCCGTGGTCGCGGCGAACCCCGCCAAGCTGGCCGATGTGCACGCGCACCGCGAGCCCTTCAAGCGGCTCGGTGAGCGTCTCCACCCGCACGAGTACCCGCGCTGGCCGCACGCCGACGATGTGTTCGCCGTAGCGCGGGGCGAGAAGGAGGCGCGGTCCTTCGACAGCCGTGTCGAGAAGCTGCTCGACGAGTTCGACGTCCTCGGTGCGGTGCAGCTGCTGAAGTCCGCTCCCGGCAAGCTGTTCCGCGCCTTGGACCTCCTGCTGCGTATCGCCGCCGACCAGGAGGAGCAGGACGCGGTGGTGGCCGCCGCGGTACGGGTCGCCCCCGAGGTTTCCGGCCGGGTAGTGCTCTCGGTCCGCGAGCACTTCCACAACCGGGAGCGGGAGGCCGGCGAACCCCGCATCTTCGTCAACCGCCGGGGCCGCGCCTGGGTGACCCCCGACTACCGGCCGACCATCCCGGCCGCCGACCGCGATCGTCTGATCGCCGCCCTCGACGCCGAGCTGCGCCGCAGGCTCCCTGCGCCGGGCCGACTGCTGCTCGACCCCGACGTCCTCGACGTGGCGCTCCCGCTCAGCGGCAGGGCGACCACGGCCGGACTCGGCGTTCTGCCGCGAGGTTCGGTCTCGGCGGTCGACGGCGAACAGCTGCGCTTCTTCGTGTACTGGAAGGAGACCGAGAACCGGACCGACTACGACCTCTCGGCGCTGCTTCTCCACGCCGACTACAGCACCGACTCCTGGCTCTCCTACACCTCCCTCAAGGCTGTCGGGGGCGAGCACTCGGGCGATGTCACCGAGGCGCCCGACGGGGCCTCGGAATTCATCAACCTGTCCCTGGACCGGGTACGCAGCACATTCATCGTTCCGCAGGTCAACATCTACGCCGGCGAGAACTTCGAGGAGGTCGAGGAGTCGTTCTTCGGTTTCATGCTGCGCGACGGTGAGCAGAAGGGCCGGCCGTTCGAGCCGCGCACGGTGCGCATGAAGTCGGAGCTTCGCGGGGTGGGTCGAGTGGCGCTGCCGCTGGTGTTCCGGCGCGAGGACGACGGTCGGTGGCGCGCGAAGTGGCTGCACCTGTATCTGAAGGGCATCTCGTCGGCCAACCGGGTCGAGGAGAACCAGGTGTCAGTGTCCAAGGTGGTACGCGCCATCGTGGAGCGCGAGCATCTGACGGTGCGGTACCTGATCGACCTGATGTCCGGCGACACCACGGCCGTGGACCTGTGGGACGGCGGGCCGGTCCCGGACGAGCCCGTGATGTACATCGGCCTCGAACGTCCCGAGGGGCTGCACCCGGACTCCCGAGTCATCACCCTCGAAAATCTGCGCGACTTGATCCCGGGCTGAGTGCTAGCGTTGCCCACGGCGAGGCCATGAAGGGGCTTCCTTCTCAATTCCTCTAACGAAAACAAGTTCTTTCGCTTTCCTCGCCGCCGGCTTCGACTGGGAGGCGCCCGCGCGGCGCCTCCCAGTTTTCGTGTGTGCGCCGACGGTCATCACCCCGGAAAACACACACGACTTGGCCCCGAACCGACTGATAGCATCGGTTGCGGCAAGGCCATGAAAGGGCTTCCTTCTCCTCCGCCGTGAAAGCGGCTTAAATGCGAGTCCCTTCGCTTCCCTCGCCCTCAATGTCGCTCCGGGCGGCGTTCACGCTCACCACGCGAACGCCGCCCGAGCCGTTTTCAGGACCTGTTCCGCGTAACCACGGCCGAAGTGCACGGCGTGCACCAGCAGCCGGAAGAGCTGATGCAGTCCGACACAATCCAGGTACGCGCGGCCGAAGAGGGCAAGCATCGCCAGGCCGGTCTCGCGGTGGCCGCTGTGCGCGGCCGGGTCGATCGGCCGGACGTGTCGTCGGCGCCCTACACGACCTTGCCGTGCCAGAGGTCACCGTGCAGCCGGGCGGGCGGCTCGACGGGCCCGCGAGGTCGGGCAGCCCCATGCGGACCAGGGTGTCGACCACCTCCGCGTCGCCCCAGCGGCCGAGTGCGTCCCGGTACTCCTCGGCGGTTGTCTCCTCCAGGACGGCCTTGCGGCCGATGGCTTCGCAGACGCACTCGACCTGCTCCCGCCGCGTCACCGACTCGGGACCACTGACGCGTCACCGACTCGGGACCACTGAACAGACACACGCCATGCCTCATGGCGCGGCTCGGTCATGGCCGGCACAGCGATGTCCACGATGTCGCCGTGCCGGATCGCCGAGGCGTGGTCATTCGGGCACAGGGCCTTGGCCACCCCCGTGTCGCGGATCGAGTGCGCCCACTGCAACGTGTTCGTCGAAAACGTCCCCGGACGCGGAAACGTCCACGAAAGCCGGGACTCGCGCAGGGCACGCTCACCACTTACCAGAGCCGTCACAACAGTTCCTCGCATCAACTCGTTTCGCAGATCACCCCGCGGAGTCCAGGCGTTCGCGCTGATCGGCGGTCAGCTCCAGTGACACCCCCGCGACCGCCTCGTCCAGCTGCTCGACCGTGCTGACGCCGACGATCGGCGTGGCAGCCGGGTTCCCTCCGGTGAGCCACGCCAACACCACCCGGTTGCGGTTCGTGCCGGTCTCGGCGGCGATCTGGTCGAGCACCGCGAGGCGGCGGACGGTGCCGGGGTGGTCGTACTCTGCGGGCAAAGGCTTGTCCGCGCGGGTGTAACGACCGCTCAGCAGCGGCGTGTACGCCCACAGAGTCATATCCGGGTGGTGCTCCAGGTAGTGGAGCACCTCGTCGCTGACCGCACCGAACCGGTGCACCACAGTGGGCCGGGTCGCGGGGCGCGGTTGCAGGTACGTGTGGTGCTGCTGCACCGCAGTGAAGCCGACACTGCCGTGGGCCCGCGCGATCTGCCGTGCCCGCTCGATCTGCCAGACCGGGTAGTTGGAGCAGCCGAAGCGGCCGACCGTACCCGCGGACACGAGCTCGTCGAAGGCGGCGACCGTCTCTTCCAGCGGTGTGGCCGGATCGGGCTTGTGGGCCCAGTACAGCTCGACGTGGTCCGTTCCCAGCCGTCGGAGACTGCCCTCGATCCCGCTCTTGACGGCCCCGGCCGAGAGGCCCTCGGCCGTCTCCGGGAATCGCCCGGCCACGGTCGGCTCGCAACCCACCTTGGTGCTGATCCGGACGCGGTCACGGACGCCCGGGCGGCTTGCCAGCCAACGCCCGAGCAACGTCTCGCTCTGGCCGCCGAAGCCGGTCGGGTCGTCCCAGAACGCGTAGCAGTTGGCGGTGTCGATCCAGACGCCCCCGACATCCACGAAACGGTCCAGGAGCTCGAACGATCGGCGTTCGTCCTGAGCCGTGCCGAACAGCATGGCCCCAAGAACCAAGTTCTCCATCATGTCCCTCACGCTAGGCGGATTCGGATCGGCGGTACGCTCCAATCTCGTGGCTGTTTTCCAGACCAATCTCGCGTGGGCGACGCTGCTGGATGTCGGTCCTGCTGATGGCGGGCGGCGGCGCCTGCACGATCGTCTGGCTCACGCGCTGCGCACCGCGATCCGGGACGGCCGGCTGGCGGAGGGCGCCGCCGTGCCACCGAGCCGAGCGCTCGCCGAGGAACTCGGCTGCTCACGTTGGGTTGTCACGGAGGCGTACGGGCAGCTCATCGCGGAGGGTTACCTCTCCGCCCGGGCGGGTTCCGCCACGCGTGTCTCGTGGTCACCGGACACCGCGCCACTGCGGCCTCGCGCGCAGCGCGCACCAGCACGGCCACCGATCCGATACGACCTCGCGCCCGGCTTGCCCGACCTGCGGGCGTTTCCCCGCCGCCGCTGGGCGGACGCCGTCCGAGCGGTCACGGGCTCGGCCGTCCACTACGACCTCGGCCTGCCCGACCCCGCCGGGCACGCGGTGCTGCGTACCACCGTCGCGCAGTACCTGCGGCGCTCGCGCGGCGCGGACGCCCACGCCGTGTCCGTCTCCGTGTGCGCGGGCGTCACCGACGGTCTGGTACGCACGTGCCGGGCGCTGCGCGCCGAAGGGATTGCCGACCTGGCCGTGGAACACCCGGGTTGGGGACGGTTGCGGGACGCCGCAACGAGCGCCGGCCTACGCGTGCACCCGGTGCCCGTGGACGACGACGGACTCCGGGTCGACGACCTCGCGCGTACGCCGGCCCGGGCCGTCGTCGTCGGTGCGGCACACCAGTTTCCCACCGGCACGGTGCTGTCCGCGGCACGCCGGGCACGTCTGGTGCGCTGGGCCCGCGAGGTCGACGGTTTCGTCATCGAGGACGACTACGACGCCGAGTTCCGCTACGACCACCACCCGGTCGCCGTCATGCAGGGGATGGATCCGAGCCGGGTCTTCCTCCTCGGCTCGGTGAGCAAGACGCTGTCGCCGGCCCTCGGCCTGGGCTGGCTGGTCGCGCCTGTCGCGATGACCCCGGTACTCCGGGCCGCGAACCTCGTCGCCCCCGCGCCACCGGTGCTGGACCAGCTCGCGCTCGCCACCTTCATCGACCGCGGGTGGTACGACGCCCACCTGCGCGCGGCTCGGCGGCGGTTCCGTTCCCGCCGCGACCTGCTGGTCCGTACGCTCGGCGCCCAAGTGCCGGAGGGTCGGGTCGCCGGCACCGCCGCCGGGCTGCACATCCTGCTCCACCTACCGGACGGCACCGACACCCGCGGGGCGGTCCGGGCGGCGGCCGCCGCCGGGCTACGACTGGCGGACCTCGACGACTATCGCGCGCATCAGTCGGCGGAACCCGCGCTCGTCCTCGGGTACGGCAACATCAGCGACACGGAGATCCCCCCGGCCGTCGCGCTCCTGCGCGAAGCGTTGCGTTCACCGACGGCCTCGCCTCCAACTCGTGCCACACAGCTGAGCCATGACGATCGCTGACGCGGGGTTCATGGCCGGCATCGAGCTGTCCCGGGACCTGTAAGAAGAGGCGGTGCGAGCGCTCCTCAGAGAGGTCTTTGCGCAGCTGAAGGTCGCCTCCGCAGGGGGAACCGGGCCGAGCCGGCCGTTCTGTCGGTGCGCTGCCTCTGCCAAGAACGCATGACAAACCTGATTCCAATGAACGCGGGCGTGGCACGCCATGTGCCTGCAGCGCACCGCCACCACCAAGATCGCCGCCCTTCAAGAGATTTATGCCGAACAGGAACACGGCCGGAAGAACCGTCCTCAGGAACCGGACCGGATCGTCGAACTCGGCATCGGCAACGGACGCCCGCGCGATCTACCACCAAGGGGCCGTTCCTCCTCTCGGGTATTTCACAGGTAACCAGCGGTGACGGCCCGCTCTGCCGACAGACTGGCCATGACCGGTTCGGAAGAGGGCGGGCCGCCATGTGGAGGGATGTCATGCCACAGGACATCGAGTTCGATCTGCCCTTCCCGCTTCGGGTCAGCGCAGACATGGAGGGCGCCCGCCGCCGCAACCTTGACTGGGTCCGCCGGCAGGGGCTGGTGGGTGGTGAGCGGTCCGTGGACTGGTACACCTCGTGGGACATGCCCCGGCTCGCCGCCTATGGCTTTCCCGACGCCGCCGGGCAGGGGCTGGATCTGTGTACCGATGCCATGGCGTTCTTCTTCGTCTTCGACGATCAGCTCGACGGCCCTCTGGGCCTCGCGCCCGACCGAGTCGCCCGGGTGTGCCAGGGCCTGATCGACATAGTCCACGGCACCGGCACCGGCACCGGCACGGGCAGCGATCCGTGCTCGGCCTCGTTCGCCGACCTCTGGCGCCGCAGCACCGACGGTGCCGCTCCCGGGTGGGTGGCGCGGGTCGCCCACGAGTGGGAGTACTACTTCGCCGCCCACGCCCACGAAGCGGTCAACCGGTGCCGGGGGACGCCGGTGGACATGGAGCACTACCTCCATGTACGCAGAGGCGTCGCCGGAACGGCGCTGCCGTTGTCGCTGGCCGAACGCGCGGTGGGTCTCAGCCTGCCGGCGGCGGTCTTCCACAGCCCGCAGCTGAGGATCATGCGGGAGATCGCCATCGACATCACGCTGATGTGCAACGACGTGTACTCCCTCGAAAAGGAGGAAGCACGCGGAGACATGGACAATCTCGTCCTCGTCATCGAACACACCCAGCACCGCACCCGCGACGAGGCCGTCACCGCGGCCCAGCGGGAAATCCACCGGCGCTGCACCCGGTTCCAGCAACTCGCTGGCGAGATCCCGGCCATGTGCACCCACCTAGCACTCCCCGCCCCGCAGCGGACCGCCGTAGAGACCTACGTCGACGTCATGACCGCATGGATCGGCGGCTACCACGCCTGGGAGACCGAGACCCTGCGGTACACCACCGCACTCAAGGCCCTCCCCAGCACCGGCCCCGGTTACTTCGAGAACATCCTGGGAGAACCAGGTCCGGACCCCCTCGCCCCGGCCACCGACCGACCCGAGACGCCTCACGGCTGACTGCCGAACGCCGGTCGGCCGGCTCGGCCGGCATCGCCTGCACGGATCTCCAGACACAGAGCACGGCAACGGCGTCACAACGGGGACCGGTGGTGCAAGGCCACCTCGCTCGCCCCTGGCCAACTCGGTATGTCTCCGAACCCGCCCTGGTCGTCATCGACGTGGCTGCCATCGACGATGCGACGGTGTTCGCTGTCCACACCGCGATCGCCCAGTCGTCGTGCGGGGTGACTGGTGCCGGTCAGGTCAGGGCCCGCTCGAACGTTGCACGGTGGACACTGACGAATGCGTGCTCTCGGCGGCTCCACTCGATGCGTGCCACAATGACGTCCTCGTCGGGCTGAACCTCGCAGGGCCCAGGGACCCACTCGGTCCAGAAACGGGCATTACGGCTCTGCCGTTCCAGGATGGCGTCGACGAGCTCACCTCGCTCGTGGGCATCGAGTCCGTACGCATCGACCAGCACCCGGACCTGGTCGGCCTGATCCGGCACAGCCGGGGCGGTGCCCTTGGAAGCGATGCACCACGTCCACGCCATGTAGCCGACGTCTTCCACGGGCAGTCCAGGCGCCGCGGTGTCGAAGTCGATGAAGGCGTACGGCAGTCCATCGCGGAAGACCACGTTGTTCGGCCCGCAGTCGTGGTGACAGACGACAGGAGAGCTCGCTGCCAATAGGCTGTTGCGGGTCGCGTCGTGCAGTGCGCGCAGAAGTGATCCGGCGGCAGCGACCTGCCGGTCCGACCAGGTACGGAAGCGTGCCGGGACCTCACCGGACAGGTAGCTGAGGACATCCGTGGAGCCCTCCCGTCTCAGGTAGCGGGGTGCTCCGTCGAAGCCTCGACGCTCCAGCAGAACGAGGAGGTCGGCGACGAAGCCTGAGGCTGGAGCAGCAGGCCGGCGCACCGTCTCACCGACGCGGACGACGCCGGCGGTAATGCGCCCGCCTGTCAGCACCACGCCTTCCTCGGCTTCTTGAGCCTTCGGAGGCGTGGTGGAAGGGTCAATCGTGGTGGAACGGTCAATTGGGTCCGGCGTTTCCATTCGTCAGCTCCTGATGTGGAGTGCCCTTCGACGGTCTCCGGGCAGTCTGCGTACGTCACCCGTAGCCTGCGCGTATCCGGCGCGAACCGGGGGCGTGACTCGGACGCTGCCGGAGCCGATGCTTGCCGGCTCTGTTCTTCGGCCGGGCTGGGTCGGCGAGCCGAAGGGGGAGAGTTGGAGATGCGAGATGCGTACCGCGCCCCGACAGGTGGGGAGCCGGCATTGCACCGACCTTGTCCGTCCCGCCAGTTCCTCAATGCCGCGGCCGCTGCCGCCGGCCTGCCGGGCGCCGTCCTCGACGTTGAGCTCGTCGCCGTCCCCAACGTCGCCTCCGCGGCGCGGGGCCGACTTCACCGTCCACGTCGCAACTGGAGCACGCACGGGTTCCTGCGCGGACAGCACGGCCGTGATCGAGCGAAGTCGGCAGGCGGGATGTCGCACCACTCATCGTCCCCGAACCGCCGGTGCGCACCGAATCTTGAGACATGCTTTACGCGATGCACGCAACTGCGGCCCACGCCAACGTTGTCTGAAAGGGAGTCGGGCCCGTCAGGGCCGAGGAGCGAGAGAGCGGGGCAGATCGTGGGACGGCGCAAGGGCGGCATAGGGATCGCATTCGTCACGGGTGTGATGCTGGTGGGCGCGAGTGCCTGCGGCGGGGGCAAGAGTGACAAGGCGAGCGGGGACGACGCAAAGGCGTCGGGAAAGCCGAGTGCGAGCGCCTCTCCGTCACCGACGAAGCCCGCGGGCCCGCCGATGCTGCTGGAGACGATCACCCCGCAGACGGGCACCACGGTCGGCGTCGCCATGCCGATCTCGGTGATCTTCACGAACCCGGTGGCGGCGAAAGCACGGGCCACGGTCGAGAAGCACATGAAGGTGAGCGCCTCCCAACCGGTGGCCGGCGCCTGGCACTGGATGGGCGACAAGCGCGCCGACTGGCGACCCAAGACGTACTGGCCCTCCGGCACGAAGGTAAAGATCGACGCTGACATCAACGGCGTCAGCAACGGCAACGGGCGCTTCGGCGTGCACAACTACACGCACACCTTCAACATCGGCGACGACGTGCGCGCGGACGTCTCGGTGACCGGCCACACCATGAAGGTGACCCGGAACGGCAAGGCGGTACGCACCCTGTCGATCAATGCGGGCAGCGCCGAGTATCCGACGTGGAACGGCACGATGGCGGTCATCGACAAGCAGGAGAAGGTCCACATGACCTCCTGCAGCGTCGGCATCAGCTGCGAAAAGGGCAGCCCCAACTACTATGACCTGACGCTGCCCTGGGACGTCCACCTGACCCAGTCCGGCACGTACGTGCACTACTCGACCGGCGACCCCAACCCGGGCAGCGGCAGCGCCCGCGGCTCGCACGGCTGCGTTCACCTGTCCATGTCGGACGCCAAGTGGTTCTACGGCCAGGTCAAGCAGGGCGACCCCGTCACCATCACCGGCTCGCCCCGCGCCAAGGCGCCGGCCGACAACGGCTACGCCGACTTCAACCTGGGCTGGGACCAGTGGCTCGCGGGCAGCGCGTCCGGGGAGGGGACGACCGCGACGCTGTGACGCGCTGCGGTGGCGGCGCCAGTCAGCAGTCGATGATGCTGACCGCGAGGCCCACCGTCGTACTCGCCCCTCGGGCCGGCCGGAAACGGCCGGCCCTCCGGCACGCCCCACGCGTCCAGCCGCTGGCCGAGGTCAGCGGGAACAGGGCACTGAACTCCCGTGTGAGCGCCGTCGCCTCGCGCGGCCACGCCTGCTCCCGGCGGGTGAGCGCACTCGCCACCCCGTGATCGACATGGCGCCGGACAATGTCCGCGGACCCGCGATCCGAGCTTTCGCGGCCTCCGGGCCGACGAGTCGGCCGGGAGTTGGCCCGTCGTGACCCGCGCGACCCGCACCTCGTGTCGGGCACCCTCGCGCGCCGACGCGAAACGGCGCAACTCGTCGCATAGGCGGCCGGATTCAATCGCCGCATAGTCGACCGGGTTCAAGCAGCCGCTGGGCCAGGACCCGCGCTGGAACGAGTACGACCACGTCGCTCTGCCGGATCGTTGCGCACCGCCGCCCCAGGAGCCGGGACGCGCTCGTCGCCACCTCGGGTCGGGCAGCATCCTCGCCCTGCTCTGCGGCACCCCGATGTCCACGTCACCGACGACCGGCGCCATCTGCTCACCTGTCGCCGCGACCGGCCGCCCGGCCCGCCCGACAGGCCATTTTCGCTATCACCCGGGGACCGCTACGCCCCGGCCCGCCCGGACGGTGCGGTTGCCGCCTGCGACACCACCGGGGAGGCGGTGAACAGCGCATGGACGGCTGCGCGGACCTGGTCGGCGACCACCTCTGGGGTGGAGGCGTCGAGCTTGCCGTCCAGATGCAGGAAGGCCAAGCCATGGACCAGGGCCCACACCGTGGTCGACAGCGCGTCCACATCGGCGTCGGAAAAGGCGCCCCGGACGATGCCGCGGACGTATTCCGACAGGACGGTGGTCGCCTCCACCCGCTCTTCGTTGCCCGGATCGCAGGGCTCCGCGAACATCACCCGGAACATCGCCGGGTGATCGAGCGCGAATCGGACGTAGGCAACGGCGACCGCGGTGAGATCGTCAGGCATCGCGGGCGCGGGATGCGCAGCGGTCAGGTATCCGGCGAGTTCGCGGTAGCCCTCGGCGGCAACCGAGGAGACGAGCGCGTCGCGGTCCGCGAAGTGGCGGTACGGGGCCGTCGCCGACACACCCGCCCGCCGTGCGACCGCCCGCAGGGACAGTCCGGCGCTGCCGTCCTCCTCCAGCAGTTCCCGCGCGGCGCGCAGGCAGGCGGCGCGCAGATCGCCGTGGTGGTACGAGTCATTCGCTTGTGGCATGAAACACCCTCCCTCATGTTTACGCCGCACACATTGCCCGCCTAATGTGAACGGTGCACACATTGTATTCGATGCAGAGGAGAATCCGGATGGCCAGCGAGCTTTTCTCACCGCTGTCCCTGCGCTCCGGGCAGGTATTGGGCAACCGCGTCGCGAAGGCGGCCATGGAGGAGAACATGGCCGGCGACGGCCAGCTGCCCGATGGACAGTTGCTGTCGCTGTACCGGCGCTGGGCCACCGGCGGCACCGGACTGCTGATCACCGGCAACGTCATGGTCCACGCCGAGGCACTGACCGGTCCCGCCGGCGTCGTGCTCGACGATGCCGCGCCGCTGGAGCCCTTCACCGAGTGGGCCAAGGCCGGCAAGTCCGGCGGCGGAGCGATGTGGATGCAGATCAATCACCCCGGCCGCCAGATCCAGGCAAACATGCCCGGCGTCGTGTGGGGCCCGTCCGCGGTGGGGGTCGACCTGGGTAAGCACAGCAGCCGTTTCGGTCGCCCTGTCGCCATGACCCCCGAGCAGATCGAGGCCACTGTGACGCGGTACGCGGTCACGGCCCACCGCGCCGAGAAGGCGGGGTTCGACGGTGTGGAGGTCCATGCCGCGCATGGTTACCTGCTCTCACAGTTCCTGTCCCCGCTGGTCAACCGACGCACCGACCAGTGGGGCGGGTCCCTGGAAAACCGGGCTCGGATGCTGTTGGACGTCGTCCGGGCCGTGCGCGCTGCCGTCTCGCCGTCCTTCGCGGTCGCGGTGAAGCTCAACTCCGCGGATTTCCAGCGTGGCGGGTTCGACGCCGACGACGCTCGGCAGGTGATCGCGATGCTCGAACCGCTCGGCGTCGATCTGGTGGAACTGTCCGGCGGCAGTTACGAGAGCCCAGCGATGTCCGGCCGCCCCGCCGATGCGCGCACCCAGGCCCGTGAGGCGTACTTCCTCGACCTGGCGAAGGACCTGGTCAAGACCAGTCCGCTGCCGCTGATGCTCACCGGCGGCATCAACCGGCGCGACACCGCCGAACGGGTTCTCGCCACTGGCGTGGCGCTCGTCGGGATGGGCACCGCCCTCGCCGTCACCCCTGACCTGCCCGACCGCTGGCGCCACGGCCGCGAGGCGGACCGGCTGCTGCGGCCGGTGACCTGGTCCGACAAGGCCCTCGCTTCCGCCGCGAGCATGGCGCAGGTCCGTCACCAGCTGCGCCGCATCGCCCGCGGAAGCCGTCCCAAGCCCAACACCCGCCCCGCGTACGCCCTTATCACCGAGCAGCGTCAGCAGCGACGGGCGCTGCGCCGCTACCGCGCGTGGCTGTCGGCGTCCTGAACAGACTGCTGGCGGAGCGGTCCCGACGAAGTCGGGAACAACAGACTCGCCGCCCTCCGGTCCCACCAGCGTGCCCCGTGAAGGGCAGTGCCCGCACGGAAGCGCTCGCCGACCGACATCGACGCAGGGGCAGCCAGCGCTGTGGCCGCACAGCCCCGCCGGGTTGCTCCTCGCGTCGGTGTCGTCCATGCCGGTCGGGCTCCTGTCCGCAAGCCTCGTTTCGGACACGGGCGCCCCTCAGCACGCGGCCGCGGGCGCCCGCCGGATCGCCCGTGTCACGCTATGGGGCTGTTGCTGTACGTGCCGCCCGAGCAGTACTCGCCGGCGTACGGTCTACTGCTCACCGTTCCGCCGCCTTGCCGGCACTGTTCGGGGGTGACGCTGGTGTGAGGTGTGCTGACCTGCGCGGTAGCGGCGCCTGTGAGGCTGAGTCCGGCGAGGGTTGCTGTGGCGATCGCGAGTCCGAGAGTTCGGCGGATACGCATGGCGTCTCCCTTCGGGATCTTCCCCCATTCGGATTACAACAGTTGCCGGTCACGGCACGGCTCGCGCGCACTATTACTCCGAATGGGTGAACGGGCATGACCGACTTCGATCGGAGGCCCGAGACGTGCGGTCGCCCCCTCCCGGACCGGGCGAGTGACCCTGAGCCCCGTGAAGGTGTCGCCGGCCTCGCTGAAGAGGCGCAGGAGTGCGACGGGATGCGGGAAGAGGGTGATCCGAGAATGGGCGACGCGGTAGGCGACTTGATCTCCAGGGCGCGGGCCGGGGACGGCGAGGCGTTCCGGGAGCTGACCGAGCCGTACCGCCGGGAGCTGCACGTGCGCTGTTACCGGATGCTCGGATCGTTCCAGGACGCCGAGGACGTCCTGCAAGACACGCTGCTGGCCGCCTGACAAGGCTTCGCAGAGTTCGAGGGACGCGCCTCACTGGGTACCTGGCTGTATCGGATCGCAACCAACCGGTGCCTCAACGCGCGATGTTCTGCCGGCCGACGCCAGGCCAAGGAGTGGGACGTGCCCCATGTGGAACCGCCCGAGCCCACCCGACTCGGTGAAGTCGTCTGGCTCGAGCCCATTCCCAACGCCCTCCTTGAGGGTGTCATCGACGCACCGCTCGGTCCGGAGGTCCCACGACCGACGGCCGAGAACCGCCGCCCGCCTCCGACTCACTCTCCGAGGATGCGATCGTGGCGAGATTCGTCCGCGCATGGGAGTCCGCCGACCTGGGCGCGAGCCCGGACCGAAGGCAAGTCGCGGTACGACGTCCCGGGAGCGACCATGGGCGAAGCCTGAGGCCGCACGCCACAACGTGTGTGTCGAGGGTGGGTTTGAGTCGGGAACGGCAGGGGTGTTGAAGCGGGGGCTGGACACGTCGTTCGCGTATCTGCGGACCGCGAGCGCCCAGCCCCCGCCTCGGTCGTGGTTACGGCGTCACGACCTTGCCGCCGAAGGTCACGGCGAGGTGTCCGTCCGATGCGAAGGACCAGCCCAGGGTGCCGCTGTAGGAGGAGCAGCGGGAGCCGTTCGCGCCGGTCCAGAACTGGTTCGAGCTGTCCGCGTCGCCGACGGTCTTGTCGTTGGAGCCGCTGACGCTGAAGCGGCACGACGTGTTGGTCCGGAAGACCGACGTGCCCGCGTCGAACGAGAAATTGCGTTGCGCATTGTCGACGCTCGCGTTGTTCGAGATCGTCATCGTGCCCGGGTTGCTGTTGTACGTGAATCCGTGATGACCGTTGCCGTAGGCGATGTCGTGCTGGACCACGTGGTTGACCGCGATGTCGTCGCCGCCGAGCTTGTAGCCGTTGCGGTCGCCGTTGGAGTTCACGGTGCCGTCGCTCAGAGTCCCGTTCTTGTAGGACAGGGAGTACTCGATCGTCACCGGGCCGATCGCGCCGGTGTCGGTCTTCGTGTACAGGTCCCAGCCGTCGTCGATGTTGTTGTGGGAGACGTCGTAACGGAAGACGTTCCCGGTGCCGGTAGTGAGCTTCGCGGCGAAGCCGTCGGCGTCCTCGCCGTCGGAGTCGGCGTTGTCGTGCGACTCCGAGCTCACGATCAGGTTGTTCGACGGCCACTGGCTGCTGGGGGTGCTGGAGGAGATCCGGCCCAGTTGCAGTCCCGTGTCGCGGTTGTACGCGGTCACCGTCCGCTCGATGACGTTGTTGCTGCCGCCGACGTAGATGCCGTTGTCGCCGGCGCGCTGGACAGTGATGCCGTACAGACGCCAGTAGTTGGCGTTCAGCTGGAGCCCGCGGTTCGACGAGCTCTCGCTCTGCGCCGAGAAGTTCAGCACGGGGGTCTCGCCGGGGTAGGCGGACAGGGTGGTGCGCGCGCTCGAGGTGCCGTTGTTGCCCGCCGGGATCGTGATCGTCGAGGAGTAGTCGTACGTTCCGCCGCGCAGGTAGATGGTGCCGCCGGACGCGATGCGGCTGATCGCCGTGGTGAGCGTCGTCGGGTCGGACTGAGTGCCGGCCGCGCTGTCGGTACCGCTCGGCGACACGTACTGGGTGGTGCTCGCGGCCTCGGCCGGGGTGCCGGACAGCGCGACGAGCGCGCCGGCCAGCAGGCTTACACACGCAATGACGGGTCTCACTTGCATCGTTCTGCCTCCAGGTTCGTCCGTGACCAGGGGTGCCGTGCAAGAGAAAGCGCTTTCCAAAGTTCTCGAAGGGGAACGTAAGCGCTTGCTGTGAACGCGTCAATAGATGGGTACGTGATTCTTGTTCATGCTTGCGAACAACCGTCGGTGCGTCCGGATGGGTTGGCCGGGCGCGCACGGTCCGGGTGGGGCCCAGGTCTAGAGATC
>NZ_KQ948479.1 GCF_001514115.1 Streptomyces olivochromogenes | reverse complement strand
CCCTCCCCCCTCCGGAGGCCCTCCCCGGCCTCCGCCCCCCCCGGAGGCCACCCCCGGGGTCCTGCCCCGCCCCCCAACCTCGGGGCAGGACCCCACCCCCCACCACGAACGGGCCGCCCACCCAGACATCGCAGCCCGCGGTGGGCGGCCCACCTCCTGCGAGACCTCGGAGAACCGCATGCACACGCTGATGGAGCGGCCAGGACCGGGCGTCATCGTTGAAACCAACTGGGGCAGCCAAGCCACCTGCCACGCCTGCCGGACCTTCGCCGCCGTCACCCGCGACGGACTCCTCTACCCGCACGACAAGCCGCGCGGGGAAGGCCCCTGCCGCAACCAGTGGGGTGCAGCAGATCTTGCTTCCGCCATCGCCCGGGACGAGCAGCTCAACGAAGAAGAGAGCGCCCTACATGGCCGCGTCTACCAGTGGCTGATCCAGTGCAAGGGCTACCAGAGGCTCGGCGACGGAAGCGTCGAGGAATGCAACCACCCGATCTGCGACCAGCGCCGTGTCAAGGGCCTCCAGTGGACGCTCATGGGTTGGAAGAAGTTGCCGTTGGACCCGCCGTGACCGCGTTCCTTCTGTGGCCGCTGGCGGTCTGGCAGCTCACACCCCGCACCATCCACCACCTCTACAACGCTCTCACCCAACGGAAGGCCCCATGACCGATCCCGAGACCGTCGCCACCGAGAAGGACCACGCCGTGAAGGCCTGGTACCTGTTCACCAACCACCGCAACTTCAGGGCCCGCGTGCCCGACTGGCGTGAGACGAAGGCTCCGGATGGCTCGCCGCGGCTGGTTGCGGAAGTGGTCGGCCCGGGTGCCGCGCACGCTCTGCGCCTGTTCGCGTCCCAGTACCCGCTCGTTCTGGGTGGCGTGGGCGATCAGCGGCCGGGGTTCGACTACAGCGTCCCGGGCCGTGTGACGTGCGTGTGGCGGTCGAACGGCGTGTGGGTGGAGCTGTGGCACCCCGAGGCTGTGACGCCTGCTCCTGAGCCTGCCCTGGCCCCGTCCAAGCCGTCCCTCCGCAAGACGTTCGCACGGCCCTCCGGCCGGCTCCCGTTCACCCGCCGCTCCAAGACCCCGAAGGAGACCCCCGCAGCATGACGAGCACCCTCGAGGACCTGGCCGTCGTCGGCCGCCGTGTCGAGTTCGCCTACTACCGCAGCCTGCACAACGACTCCGAAACCCTGTACCTGCCGGGCATCATCACCGCCGTCACTGACGACGTGGCCAGCCTGCGGGTCCGCCTGGACGGGCAGCGCTCCAACCTTGCCCTGTGCCCCGACTACGAAGGCCTGCGCTACCTCGAGCAGGTCGTACCCGTACCAGCTCTGCCCATGGGCCGCTTCCAGCCCGGCACTCAGCACCCCGGCATGGACTTCGCGTACGACGGCGTCCTGGTCGTCCAGTTCGAAGAGGACGACATGGTGGCGATCACCGCCGACCGGGACAAGGCCGAGGCCGCTGTCGCCACCTACCTGCGTGAGCAGTGCGGCATCGACGACGAGAGCACCATCCGCGACGAACTGGCCGAGCTGAAGCCGAAGGCGGTGGTCTTCGAGTGGGAGCCGGAAGGCGCCGAGTGCGCGTGGCTCATGAACTGGGCCGACGAAGGCGACGGCCAGGCTCTGCAAGTCCACTACCTGCCCGCCCTATGAGGAGGTATCACCGCATGACCGCCACACCCCGCATCGAAGAGATCCGCGCCCGCGCCGACGCGGCCACGCCCGGCCACTGGGGCACCGACTACGACGGCAAGGGCACCTACTACGTCCACGCCCGCCTGCGCACGGAGCGGGGGGCCGGGATGGTCTCCGACGGCGTCGTGGCCACGCTCCAGGGCGAGCACGGCGACGGCCAGACGTACCGCAACGCCAGCTTCGCCGCCCGCGCACGAGAGGACGTCCCGTTCCTCCTGGACCGCGTCGCCGAACTGGAGGCGCTGGTGCAGGGCATGGCCGACCCCGACCCGTGCTGGTTCGACCACCACGGCTACTGCCAGGCCCACGGATGGACGGCCACCAGCCCGGCCTGCCCTCACGGCCGCGCGCAGTCCCTCTTCCCTGAACTGAAGGAGTCCTGACCATGGGCATGTACCACCCGCCTGTCGACGAGCACGAGACCGTCGTCTCCACCGCCCTGCATGTCGTGGCTGCCACGCACTACAGCCGGGCCGACGACCCGCACGAGGACGCTGCCTACGAGTACTCCATCGAGCAGCTCGCCCTCGCCGCGCGGGCGCTGGCGGAGGCTGTGGACCGGAAGCCGGCCGATGAGCAGCCCATCGGCTGGTCCAAGGACGAGCAAGGAAGCGAGCTCCACCACCTCCGGCAGGAGTCCCTCCTCCTCCGTTCCCTCGCCCAGGAGTTCCGCGTCCCCCTCACGAACACGATGGGCGGGTACGGAGAGGTCGTGGTCCGACGCTGGACCCTCGCGGAGGACCGCTGGCAGGTCACCGACGGGTCGATGACGGACCCGAAGGTGTGGATCGACGGCCAGTGGCTGTCGATCGGCTCCGTCGGCCTGGAGAAGGCGCACCCGTACACGCTGGACGAGGCGTTGAAGACAGCGCATCAGGTCGCTGAGTACGAGGGAGCCACGTTCGAGGCGTGGGTGAAGGCGACGAAGGACGCCTACGAGTACCAGTGCCCGCAGTGCATGCGGTGGGCGTTCTGGGAGAACGGGCGCGGCACCCAGCATGGTGACGAGGTCGACGAGTTCTGGTGCCCGGTGTGCGGATCCGAGTCCCGTGCCTCGCTGTGCGAGCGTAGGCCGGCCCGTGGCGGTGGCGCGTGAGCGTTCTGACCCTCATGCCGGCCGAGACTGAGCTGTCTGTGCACGTGGAGCAGAAGCAGGACCTCGCGGGCGGTATCGCGGCCGCGGTGTTCGACAGCCGGGCCCGCACCTACCGGTACCTGCTGACCCGGATCTGGGACTCAACCATCGCGCCGGCCGTGTTCGTCATGCTCAACCCCAGCACGGCGGACGCGATGGACGACGATCCGACCATCCGCCGGTGCACGTCCTTCGCGCGTCGTGAGGGCGCCGGTGGGCTGGTGGTGGTGAACCTGTTCGCCTTGTGCTCCACCGACCCGCGGGCTCTGCGCCACCATCCGGACCCGGTCGGTCCGGTGAACGACGCGTTCATACGGCGGGCCACCGCGAGCGCCAGCACGGTGGTCGTGGCGTGGGGTGCTGCTGGTGTCGAGCACAACGGGCGTGGCGCCCGGATTGCGGAGACCCTGCGGGCTCGCGGTGTGCAGCTGCAGTGCCTGGGACAGACGTCGACGGGGCAGCCGCGGCATCCGCTGTACCTGCCGGGCGTGGCGGTCCTCGAGCCGTATGGGGCCGCAGCATGACCGCCCCGGTGCAGGTGGGCCCGTCGCCTTCGGGTGACGGGCCCGTCCCGTCCCCGGACTGGGAGGACGTCCTCGCCGACCTCGGCGACCGGATACGTGCCGAACGGCAGGCTCGTAGCTGGTCGGAGCCTCGCCTTGCCACCCGGGCTGGTCTGGGCAGAACCGCCATTCAGCGGCTGGAGGCCGGCGGGGGAACCCTGAGAGTTTTCGCCCAGGCGTGCTTCGCGCTGGAGGTCGATATGGCCTACATGCTGTCGCGGGAGTGGCGGATGCCCGCACGCCGGGTTCCGTTGACGGCGCGCCAGGCGGAGTTGCTGGGCGCCGTCACGGGCGGAAGGACGCTGTCGGAAGCAGCATCTGAGTTGGGCATTCCTCGTGAGGGTTTGGCGGCCAGGCTGTCGAAGATCTACACGCAGTTGGGGCTGTCGGATGTCCCCAAGGATGAGCGTCGCGCTGCCGCGTTGCGGATCGCCGTACAACACGGCCTGGTTGACGCGGCGTAGCCAAACTCTTCTCCGCTCACGGGCGGACAACTACCCACCGTCACATCACCCTTGGGAGGGCTCATGCCTCCACGCCTCCGCACCCTCTTCGATCAGATCGGTCTCATCGCCGCCCTCGCCAGCGCGTTCGCCGGCGTGTGGATAGCCGTCACCGGTACGTACCGGCCGCCGATGTGGGTGAACCCGGTCGCCGCGGCCGGGGTGATGGGCCTGGCCACCGTGCTGGAGGCCATAGCCCGCTCCCGGCGTCCTCGGCCGGTGCCTGCCCAGCATCGGAAGACGGTCCTGTGATGGCCGAGCAGCGCGTCACCTGCCCGTCCTGTGGACGCCGTGTGGCCCTGACCTCTAAACGTCGCCTGTGGACGCACGGCCGACCCGAATGCCCGCAGTCCCGGCGCCGACTGACACGGGTCTGGTCCACCCGCCACAACGGCCGGCCCGTCCGCACGATCCCCGGTCCCGACACCTGGAACCCCTCATCCCTCGAAGGAGCAGCATGACCGAGAAGCCGAACATCCAGTCCGACCGCGAAGAACAGGACGTCTGCCGCCGCACGGCCGGTGGAAGGGGGCAGAGCTGATGTGGTGGTGGACGCTCCTCGCCCTGGCGGCAGCCGTAGTGGCGGTTCGGTTCGGGGTCCTCGTTCGCCGGGCCTCCGCTCACGTTGAAGGCCTGCTTGGGGAGGTGGAAGGACGATGAGGATCCGTCTGGGTCGGGATTGCCGGCTGTCTGTGTGGGAGAAGCAGAACCCTGAGGCTGTGCGGGTCACATTGGCGAGGTCGACGCCGTATGAGCCGGTACGGCGGGTGCTGTCGAGCCGCGGGTGGATGCTGCTCCTGGTCCGCTATGACTGGAAAGACCGCGCTGCTCCGGAGCAGCCGGGAACGCTCCGCGGGCCTGTCCCGACCGAGTACGTACGGCTGAAGGCCCAACTCGAGGCCGATCTCCAGAGGATGACCGCCTGTGCCGCGCAGCCCCCGAAGCCGGGCGCGGAAGAGGGCCGGGCCACGCAGGGTGGCATCGCTGCGGGCATCCGGACCTCCCTGGCGTGGGCCATTCAGTGCTTCGAGGGGTCCGCGGCGCGGGAAGCGTTCCTGAAGAGGCTGCTGGAGGGGGACCGGTGAGCGCCCCGCGGAACTCGGCGGCGGCGAAGGCTGCAGCGCTGCGTGCGCACGCCCGGCGGGGTGTGTGGCGGCGTGTCACGGCGTGGGCGGGGCTGAATCCGGCGGCCGCCCGCGCGGACTCCCAGGCGGCCCTGTGGGCGCACGGAGCGGCCGGGGAGGCTGTCACCGAAGCCCTCCTTGCGCCCCTCGTACGGGCGGGCTGGACGATCCGGCACGACCTCCGATTATCCGGGGCCCGGTGGAACGTGGACACGGTCCTCGTCTCCCCGTGCGGGACGGCGGTGGTGGTGCTGGATACGAAGGCGTGGCGCCGGAACTGGACCACCAGGCTTGTCCGCGGTCGCGTGTACTGCGGGGACGAGGACCGTCACGGCCAGGTGGAGAAGGTCGCCGGGTACGCGGTACGGATATCCCGGGCACTCGGACTGCCGGGGGTGAAGGTGTTGCCGCTGCTGGTGGTGCACGGTTCCCCGGTGTCCGGCGGGCACCTGGACGTCCGGGTGCCCGGGATGGCGGACCCGGTGTACGTCCTTGACCCGACGTGGCTGGTGCCGACGCTGGCGGCCGCTCCGAAGGCCCGGGATCCCCAGCGTGCGGCCGCGGTCGCCGCGAGGGTGGACGCGGTACTTCACCCGTACCAGGAGTGAGGCGTACGGTGTGGGGACACTTGGGAGGTGGAGAGGGGCCTGCTGCTCTGCGGAGCGGCGGGCCCTTCTTTTTTTGTGCCTACACTCGAACGTATGCACGATGATCTGCCGCCTGACCTGCCGCGACTCGAAGCGATCGAGACGTATCTGGTGCTGTCCCTGGAACGGGTGCGGGCGAAGAAGAAAGCGGTGCTGCTCCGGGAGGAGGAGAGGCAGCGGGGTGAGCGGGCGCGGCCGCCGGCGCCGGACTGGCTGATCGAGTACGGCCTGAACCGGGACGCGATG
Source organism: Streptomyces olivochromogenes (assembly GCF_001514115.1). GTDB lineage: Bacteria > Actinomycetota > Actinomycetes > Streptomycetales > Streptomycetaceae > Streptomyces > Streptomyces olivochromogenes. The sequence goes on along the minus strand of NZ_KQ948479.1, from coordinate 87,268 downwards.
CCGGTGGCTGTGCACCTCGGGGACTGCCATATCGCGGCGAAGTCGAGCCGGGTGAAGGGCGTGGACAGCGACACGGTTCGGCGGGCGATTGCGGGTGGGGTGGAGGCTTGCATCCACTGCCGGCCAGATGCGGAGCTCGGCTACCTCGAGGGGTGATGTGACGCCATAACCCTTGCGCTTCCTAAAGTAGGAAGCTAGAGTTCTGGTCATGAGGTCAGGGGATCAGCCCCAGACCCCGCCGGAAGGACCCGGACATGGCCCTCACCCACTTCACCGCCTGGCTCGTCAACGACACCTCCGCTCTTGACCAGCCCTGCATGGACGTCACCGTCATCGAAGACCAGGCCATCAGCTACAAGCAGGATGAAGAGGGCAACGAGACCCCCGTCTGGGCCTCCCAGGGCGACCAGAAGTTCTACGCCGTGACCACGGTCGACGCCCGCGACGGCGACATCGACGACGCTCAGACCGAGACGGAAGCCCTCCTGGCCGCGAGTGGCTGGAAGACCGTCGGCGACTGGGACGTCACGGACAACGCCTACATCGTCACCGTCGAGAAGGCCTAGCAGCGCCCCACTCTGGCCCCGGCACCCCCCAGCCGGGGCCTCCCTCATTGGAGTCTCCGATGCCCGAGTACACCGACCCGGCCGGCATGCCCGAGGACGAGCGCATGACGGACGCAGAGTTCAAGGTCGTTCGCGAGTTCCTCGGCCTCACCGGCGACTGGCTTGCCGCCCACCTCGGCGTCTCCTCACGCACCGTTCGACATTGGGAGCAGGGCAAGTACCCGATCCCCGACGGCGTCCGGCTCGCCATCGAGGACCTGGAGCGTCGCACTGGAGAGTTCATCGGGGGCGCCGTGGACAAGCTGATGGACATTCCCGACCCTGGCCTCATCACCTACCGGAGCGACGCGGAGTACCACGCCGCGCATCCCGAAGCCGACTTCCCAGCCTCCTGGCACCGGGCCGTCGTTGCGCGCATCGCGCAGGAGGTGCCAGCCCTGAGCATCGCGTATGCCGACAACGTGGCGCTTACCGATCCAAGCGAACTGCCCGGAGGAACGAGGCGTGAGCGAACCGCCCCTTAAGAAGTGCCATGACTGCTGCGACTTCACGCACACCAGCTACAGCCGCTGTGACGCGTGCCGGAAGAAACGCAAGCCGCAGGACCGCAAGCGCACGCGACAGATTGCCCGCGCCGTGTTCCCTATCGACCTGCGCAAGCGGGTGCTCGCCATGGTCAGCAAGGGGCGAACCTTCCGGGAGATAGAGGGGATCCTCGGAGTTCCCGGACCGCAGATCCACAGCTTCGCCCGTAAGAATCCGCTGTTCAGGCGTGAACTGGACGATGCCCTACTGAAGGGACGCGACCCGAAGCTGAAGCACGGATCTGCCGCTACGTACCGGAACCAGGGGTGCCGCTGCCCGGAGTGTCGTCAGGCCAAGGCCAAGGCCGGGTATTGGGCTCGGCCGCCCCAAACTGCACAGGCGTGAGCGAATGCGCGTAAGCCCGTCCCCCGCCGACGAGGGACGGGCTTGGTGCGGTCTCCACACTGGCACGGCCCACTGACAACGGGCCCGGGCATGCCTGTGGCCCGGTCTCCCCAGAGACGCGGGCCACAGGGTTCCCCGGGCGGCAATGCGGATTGCGGCCGGGAGGTGTCGGCTGGTGCCGCCACGGGGGACGTACACGCCACCAGCGCCACGGGAAGTCTCGCATCCACCTGGGTGCGGAAGGGGTGGTTCAGGCGAGAACAGCGCAGTAGACGGCAGTTCCGGCGAAAAACACGGCGCCCGAGACGAGGTAGTTGAAGGCGGAACGGCCGCCTCGCGGAGTGGATCCTGTCCTGCTGCGCCTCGTCCAGGCCAGCAGTGCGTGCCCGAACGCGATCAGAGCAAAGACGGTGGCGAACGTGGCGTACGCGGCAGACGACATCAGGAGGGGTCCGGTTTCGGTGGGAGGGCTGATGCCAGCCTACCGTCCAAGGCCTGCACGGGGGCGTTCAGGTTGTTGCGATGTTCAGCTCGGCCGGCGGGGCAACCGTGCACGGTGCGGTGGCGTTTCGGGTCCACGCGGTATCACGGTGCTCGGGGTCGACCTGCTTGTGGCCGTCGTCGGTGAGGATGTACTGCTCGAAGCGGATGACCCCGTCGACGATGGACAGTTCGGAGTGCAGGGGAACAGTGTTGGGGTCGATGCCGTTCGCGGTCAGCCATTCGCAGAGGGCGACGCGTTCCTCTTCGGCGGGTCGGGGAAGGGCCATGCATCCACGGTCCCGCGGATCGCGGCGGTTGTTGCCCCGGGTCGGGGCGGGCCTGGCACGGGGTGTCCCCGTCGGGCATGCCGTGCCAGGCCGGGCCGGGTCAGCCCCAGGTGGTGTCGAGGGGGGTGATGGTCGGCAGGTCGACGGGAAGGGTGACGGGAAGGTCGACCGGCTCGCTGCCCCACGTGGTGTCGGCCGGGGCGCCCCAGGTGGTGTCTGTGCGGGGGGCGGTGACGGTGTGGGTGATGACGGCGCCGGTCGCTGCGGCGGTGGCGAGGGTGAGGCCGGCGACGATGCAGCGGATGCGCTTGTTCACGGCGGTGTCCCTTCTTCGGTTGTCCGGGGAACGATAGTGGGGCGCCGTCCCGGTTTTCTCGTGCTCTGGTCCGCTGCGAATCCCGTGGCTTGTGGCGCGCGTGCTGGCAGTAGACGCGTGCGGTGCGTGGGGAGGACGTGGAGTACGAGCGCCGGGGGACGCCCCGCAACTAAACTGCCGTACAGTCTTTTCATCCTCAACCTTTGTGTGCTGCGTATCTACGCATTGCGCGTATACGCAGCGCCTGGCCTTGTTTTGACGGGGGAACAGAAGCTTTGGCCATGAATTCAGGAATGGGTGATCGGGAGTTGCTGTCCGCGGACGCTGTGCACGCGTTTGGGCTGATCGCGGCGGGTGAACCGGTCCCGGAGGGGTGTGCGGATTCCGTCGCCGAGTTGGCCACCTGGGGATTTGTGAAGATCGATTCAGGTGGTGGGGGCAGACCAGTCGCCCTGAATCCCGAGGACATTGCACAGAGAAGCCTCGAGGCAATGCTGACCGAAGCAGCAGACCGCGTCGCGAAAATGCGAGGTCTGCGCAAGATGTCGGAACAGCTGTCGGCGCAGTTCGAACGCGCCCAGTCACTGGCCGGCGGCGGCAGCGAGTACATCGACGACGCGACAGTGGTCAACACCCGCCTCGACGACCTGCTCAACTCGGCCAGCACGGAGATCCTCGCCGCCCAGCCCGGCGGCGCCCGCACCAAGGAACAGCTCGAGCGGTCAGTAGAGCGTGACCGGGCCGCCCTCGACCGCGGGGTGACCATGTACACCCTGTACCGGGACAGCGTCCGCCAGTCCTCCGCCATGGCCTCCCACATCGGGATGATGAGCGGTCACGGAGCCGAGTACCGCACGCTGGTCGCCCCGTACGAGCGGGCCATCGTCATCGACCGCCAGCACGCCTTCGTATCGGACTATGTGGTGGAGGGCTCACCCGCGCACGCGGCATGGCATGTGACGGACCGTGCGGCGATCGGGTTCATCGTGGGAGCGTTCATGAACGCCTGGCAGCTCGCCCAGCCGTGGAAGGGGGAGCCGCGGACCGGATCGGACGTCCGGGAGGCGATGGCGGGCGCCCGGCCCTGGTCTGTGGACACGGTGTCGGGCCCGTCCGCGGGCGTACGGACGACACCGCTCGAGCGGGCGATCCTGCGGGACATGGTCGACGGGATTCAGCAGCGCACGACGGCGGCCCGGCTGGGCATCAGCCCGCGCACTTTGACGAAGCACATTGAGGTGCTGAAGGACAAGTTCAGTGCCGTGTCGCCCGCACAGCTGGGCTGCAAGTTCGCCCTGTCGCCCGACTACCACTTCGACGACAGTGCCCCGTTAGGCGACATATCCAAGACCGATCAGTCGGCGGCCTGACGACTCAGGACGGCCGCTCACCGGTCGCGTTGGACGGCTGCACACCCTTCAGCACGGCCAGCTCCCGCTGTACGGCCTCGAGCCGGCTCAGCGCATCGGCCAGCTCGGCGCGCAGGTCTGAACCGCCCATGACGATGCGGGAGTACCCGCGGTTCACGTACTGCAGATCGGCGATACGGGCCCGCAGGCCCTCCGGGTCCCGGTCCTTGCGGAGTTCGGCGACATCCGCCTCGAGGCGCTCGATCTGTTCGGCGGTCGACTTCTTCGCGTTCTCGGCGCCGCGGTCGTAGCCCCGCCGGAACGCAGCCCGCCTCTCCTCCCTCAACTCCTCCTTGGGAGCGTTCTCGAGCCAGCGGAGGAAACGGCGCGCGGCCCGCCGATGCGCGCGGGCCCGGTCGGGGTCCTCCTCCTCGAGCTCATCCAGGCCGACCCCGTAGTGGTAGACGTGGCACAGCTCCTCCGCCAACCTGGCCAGGCGCTGCTCATCACTCATCCGGATCCTCCAGCCCTCCGCCGATGACCAGGCTGAGCCGGGCGCGCTGCGGGACGGGCTGCTTGCCGGGGATGGGCCAGTCGTCGGCGCGCACGCCGTACACGGGCGGCTCCCAGGTGTCCCACGTGTAGTGCCGGTACAGGCGGACCCAGTCGGCTTCGAAGTAGCACGGCATCAGGCCGCCGGCGTTCGGGATGGGTTCGGGTGCGGCCGCGTTCTGAGCCTTCACCTGCTCCTTCACGCGCAGGGCGTGGTCGCGGTGCCGTTGGCAGAACCAGTGCCACCGGTACCAGCCGGTGGCGGGCAGCTTCTCGAGGACGCGGTCCTTGCCGGGGGCGCCGCAGACGTTGTCGGTGTTGCGGAAGTCCTCGGCGTCCCGTTTGGTCTGCGCTACGCGGGCGGGCAGGGACATCTGCTCCGCCTTGTAGGGGCGCTCCTTGAACGGTCGGAGGCGCGGGCCGACGCACAGCCGCTTGGACGGGTCGTAGCCGCCGGGCCGCTCGTCCGGGGGGACGTAGCGGGGCCGGTCGTGCTCGATGAGTTCGCGCAGGAAGTCGGTATAGCGGTGCCTTTCGCTGCGGCCCAGAGCCTTACGGAGGTTGCGCCACTGTTCCTTCGGGTCGTCGGTGCGCTGCATGGTGACGACGTAGGCGAACGCCAGGAGGAGCTGGCGGGACTTCGCGTCGGCGCGGTCGTCTTGGTAGATCTGCTGGGCCAGGTCGGCAAATCCTCCTCCTCCGCCGCGGCCGCCGGTCTTCGTGCTCGGATCCGGCGTGAGGGACTGGTCGGGTACGAGGTTCAGGGCTCCCACGTCAGTCCTCCTTGGGCTGATCGGTCTTCTTCTCGGCTTCGTGGTCGTACCAGTCGGCCTTGTCGCGGGCCAAGTAGGCCGCGTCGGTGATGCCGTTGCGGTACCAGTACGGTCCCTTGAGGGCTTCACCACCGGGTGGGAGGTTCTCAAGGAACTCAGCGTGCCGGGTGAGGACCTGCGCGGCGTACCGGTCCAGGGTGGCCTTGTACGCGCGAGGGTCGACGACGCCAGCGCCGGTGGCGAGTTCGAAGGCCATGTCCTCGAGGTCTCGGCGGGCGTTGCATCCGCAGCAGACACCGCCACCGTGGTGCGGTGGATTCGGGTCGACGGTGAGCAGGTAGGGACACTGGTCGGGGAAGCCGGCGCAGGGCTGTGGTGCGGCCGGGGGCTGCTCAGTCACCTGTCCTCCTCTTTGGGCCAGCCCTTGCCCTCGAGCGCGTCGAGGGTCGGGCACGGGTGGGGGATGTACGCCACCCATTCCTCCGCCTTCGGGCCCGTGGAGCGCCGTACGGAGCACTCGCCGCACCAGGTCTGCCCCATGTGCTGAACGGGGCTATGGAGGTCCGTGACGCGCTTCTTGGCGGCCTTCCAGTCGTCGAGGAACACGTGGATGGAGTTCGCGGCCACGTACCGGCACTGACGGATCGTTCGGAGGATGGAAATGATGTCCACCTCGGGGAGCGGTCCGGCCAGCGCGGACCAGGCGACGAACTCGATGGCGTCGTCCGGGTATGCCTGGTCCGCGAGATCCTTGCGGGCACGCTCGGCTTCCTTCTGCCAGGCCGCGGCCAGCTTCTCCATCGCTGCCAGGCGCTGCTCGAGCGCGTCGGTGGGCCCCGTCTTCGCTTCGGCGTCCTCGGCGCGCTGCATGGCGTACGCGAGTTGGATGCGCAGCAGCGGGGCATCGGCAGCTTCGAGCGCTACCCGCTGCTCTTTGGGCATGGCGGCGCGTTCGGCGTTGATGGCCTCAACCTGCTCGATGTGCTTGGTCACGCGCGTCCTCCTTCAGATTCGTCCTCGGGGTCGTCGGCGCATCCGCAGCGGACTCCGCCGTCGTGCGTGGGCGGGTCTGCGGGCACGACGCGCAGGTTCGGGCACTTCTCTGGGAAGCCGGGGCATCGCTCGATGGTGGCGACGGCCGGGTACAGGTCGGGGTAGACGAAGCAGGCGTGGACGACGTCGTCGACGATGGCCTGGTTGAGGGGGACTTCCGCGTCTCGGGGATGCATGGTGCCGCGGACGTAGCCCATGACGGCGGCGTCTCGGAAGAGTGCGCGTTCGCGGGCGGTGAGGCTGTCGAGGAAGGCGCGGACTCTGGCGGCACGGGCGGCTTGCCGCTTCGCGAAGTACTCGTCGAGCTGCGCGTCGACCTGGGATTCCCTGTAGTCGGTCACGGCCGGGTCCTCTCGAGGGCGTTGATGGCGTGGGCTGCGGGCCAGCCGGTCATCAGCCAGATCGGGGTGGTGCCGGCGGCGGCCGCGATGGCGACCAGGTGCGTGTGGGTGGGGGTTCCGCCGCGCTGGTAGGCGTCCCTGAACCGGGCGGGCACCACGGTGGGGCCTGCGGCGGCGAGTGCTATGCGTACCCGGGCGGCCATGCTGTCGGTCACGGGCGGGTCCTCTCGGGTGGGGTGCGGTCGAATCGCGCCCAGCGGACGGTGGCAAGGAACGTCCACGCGCAGACCAGGGCGACGATGGCCACGGCGGACAGCAGGTCGGCTATCACCGGTACACGTCCGATGCGATCTCGTTCATCGCGTCCCAGTACTCGTCTTCGCGTTCCTGCTCGCGCTGCTCGAACGCCTCGAGGGTGCAGCCGTCGACGGTGCAGGGCCACGGGTCGACGAGCCGGCCGACGGGGTAGCCCTCGGGGTCGGTGCGGTCGGGGTCCTTCTCCACGATCTGCTTGCCGTGCGGGCAGTACACGCCCCAGGCGTTCTGCTGCTCGAGGACGCGGTCTTGGCAGTCGGGGGCGCTGCAGTTCTCGAGGAGCCCGCGGTGGGTGCTGGGGGCTCCCATGGGGTCGTTGCCCTCGTGCGTCACGGTGATGGTCATCAGATGCTGTCCAAGGTGGGCTGATGGAAGAACAGGTCCAGTTGGGTTTGGCCGGGCAGCGCGCCGGGGGCGTGGGGTACGGGAGCGGGCCGGCGGGATCGGCGAGACGTGGGCCCGGTCAGGCGACGTCGCTCACCCTTGCGGTGCCTTCCGGCTCGTTCTTCGCGGATGCGGCGTCGGATCGGCAGTTCGAACGCCCACAGTTCGTCTGCTGTCATGCCGGTGTCCCTGAGTTGCCAGCGTGTGTCGGTGAGGGCGATGCCCCGCCTGATGCGGCCTTCGAGTTGGCGGAGCAGCTTTTTCCGATCGGCGCCGGCCATGGTCAGACCTCCTCCTTGCCGGGCTGGGATACGGCGGCGGGCAGGTAGCGGGCAACGACCTCGCCGAGCGTCCGGGAGGCGACAGCGAGGACCCGGCCTCCGCAGAAGTCGCACTCGGTGTCGTCGCGCACGTCGGCCTTGGTGACGGGGCGCCAGGCGGTCTCCTGCCGTGCGCAGGTGAGGCAGTACAGCGTTCGCGTGCCGGGCGAGCGGTACGCCACAGCGGCCTGCGTCTCGGGCTGCTGCGCCTCGTCGGCTTGCCCTGGCTCCTCGAAGGTGCACAGGTTGTGCCCAGCTTCCTTTTGGCACTGGAGGCCGTAGCCGTCGAACTCGGAGGCCGGGCACTGCTGCCAGCCACGCTGCGCCTCCTCAGCCATGCGGGGCAGCCCGTCGGACGCAGACGACACAGCGGCGGCCGGGTCGTGGAGCCGCGCCTCCTTGGCCAGCCACGCGGGCCAGCCGTTCGGGCCGTTCGTGAAGTGCGTCGTCACCTGCCTCTCGGGCTGCACGCGCTCGCCGAACCGCATCCACCAGCCGGTCACGGAGGCGCTGACGCGGGCAGGCACCGCGGGCTGGCTGTCCTGGGCCGCGCTGTAGATGAGTTCGATCAGCGCTGGCTTAACACCGACACCGGGGGCGTGGCTGCCGTCCATCTCGCTCTCGTCGAGGATCGGGGCGCCGGTGATGCCGTAGCGGATCTTGTGGCAGTACGGGGTGCGCTCGGGCTGTGGGCTGGTGTTGGGCATGGGCTGCTCCAGGGGCGGGGAGGCGTGTCCACGGTCATGGTTTCGCGGATCGGGCACGGCATTGCCCCGGCCTGAGTGGCCGGGGCAGGTGGTCGGTCAGTTCGCAGCGGGAAGCGGGAAGACGTACACGCCGCCCTGGTCCTGGCCGCGGTGTGCCATGGGGGCGTTGATCTGGAAGACGATGCGGTACGGGTTGCCGTCGCGGTCGGTGGTCTCGTACTCCTGGACGGTGTCGCCCAGTTCGCGGCAGAGTCGCACGTCGCGCTCGCCGTCGCGGGCGCTCATGGTGTCCCAGACGCGGTTCTGCTCGATGTCGTAGAGGGTGACGGCGTCTTTGGTGAGGGTGACGGTGGCCATTGGGTTCCCCCTGGGGTGTTGGTGTGGGGTCCACCCTACCTATCTTCTATTACGTACGCAATACAAGAGGTGTGGTGTGTGAGAGCCCTCCCCAACCCCGCCCCCGAGCGGCAGGATGACGGCATGACAGACGCATGGGCGGCCATCGTCGCCGCCATCGCAGCAGGCGTGTTCGGTATCGGCGGCACCTTCGCCGGCATCTACGTCGGCCGCCGCGGGGTCACCGACCAGGCCGTCGTGGAACACGGGCAGTGGCTCCGAGGACAACGCCAGGAGGCCTACCTGCTGCTCCTGGACGCCTGGGACGCCGCCGTGCGCGACGCGAAAGGCATCGTGGAGACCTGGGACGAGCGCGAGCGGTGGATGGACGACCACGGGGAGACGGAGAACTTCCACCAAGCCATCGCAATGGCCGTGGACGCCATAGAGACGCCCCTCCGCAAGCCCCTGGAACGCGCGCACCTGCTGGGCCCGGAGGCCGTGGAGAACGCCGTGGAGGACATGGCGAACCATGTCGAGGAACTCCGCGAGTACCTGGACCAGCAGGCCGACGCGTCCTACCCGTTCGACCGGCAGTGGGCGCGCTGGCCGGTCCTGGAGACGGCGGGACAGCGGTGCCGAATGAAACTGGTGGCGGCAGCGAAGGGAGCACTGCGGCCCTCGCCCACACCGGGCGGCTGACCCGGGACCCGCAGGGAAGACCCCGGCCGCCCCGTCATCTACCGCCCGCACGCCTCCCGCGGGATCCTCAAGAGACCCGACAATCCGAACCGAGGGACGGTGGACGCCGTGCAGTGCACGAAGTGCGGAGGCTCCGGACAGCAAGGCCCTGACGGATCGTGGCTGTGCCCTTTGTGTGGGCCCATCTCCGGTACCGCACCCGCCCCGCAGGTAGGGTGCCGCCCATGACCGCTGAACACGCCCCGACGCCGGCCGTGGCGTTCCTTGAGTCGCAGGAGATCACCACCACGGACTGCCGCCGCTGCGGAACGCAGATCGCCGGGGTGAACGGCCGGTACGCCTGCGGCGCCTGTGGGTGGACGAACCCCTGGCACGAGGGCCACACCGAGCTCCCGACCGCGGACGACGACCACGCCGCGTAAGGCGTGGCCCGGTTTCAGGCGGTATCACCCTCGCGTGCGGTGTCGAGGCGCCGGCGCAGCATCCTCGGGTCCATCCCTGCCGCGGCCGCCCGCTCCACCTCGGACGTCGTCAATGGCGTCGGGTCGATCCCCCGCCACGCCGTGACTGCGCCGTTCAGGCAGTCCCCGCACAGGGCGAGCGGATCCCGCAGCCCCAAGTCCCGTACCCGCCCCCGACTGCTGCCGCATTCGTCGCATGCTCCGAGCTGCTCCCCAGCGCCCATGGTTCGAGGGTCAACGAGCAGGCTGGACGGGGGTAGAGCGCGATCCGGCCGGGACGGTGGGGGAGTACGGGGCGGGAGCCGACTCGAGACGCCCCACGGGGCGTACAGCGGCCCGGACACCGCACAGGACGGTGGCCGGGCCGGGACTGGCTACTCGCCGCTCTGAACGTCCGTCATGTCCGGGTGGTAGATGCGGTACGACTCGAGGCCTTCCGTCGCATCGCTGGTCACCCCGTCGCTGTCCGACGTGAGAGGGATCGCCGTGGTGTCCGCGTGGATCGTCCAAGCGAGGATCGGCGTCGTCCAGGAGTTGCCTTCGCTGTCGGTGCAGTCGATCAGCCAGCCACCACCCGGTACAGCGCCGACAACCTCAGCATGATTCTGATGGATGCCGGTGACGCTGCCGAGGTCGGAGGCGCGGCGCAGCATGCCCCTCTTTACGACGAGGGGGAAGCCGTCGTCGTCCCAGGCGACAACGGGCAGCCTGGGAACGTAGCCGCTGCCGTTCTTCTCGAAGTGGACGTAGTGCGATCCGTTGGCGGGGATCATCGGTCTCCGTTTCGTGGGCGGGTGCTGCTCAGATTGTGGGGCCCGCGGGACCTCGAAGTCCTCGAGTGAGTCGAACGCCTAGGCGCATGAAGAGGGCCCACCCGGGGGGTGACGGGTGGGCCTAGCGATCACGCAGGCAGGTCGAGGTCGAGGACGCCCTGCGCGAAGCGCTCGCGGGCCAACTCGTGGTAGGCCGGGTTCAGGTCTATGCCGATGTACTTACGGCCGAGCTGTCTGGCGGCTGCGCCAGTCGTGCCGCTCCCGGAGAACGGGTCGAGGACAGTCCCGCCCGGACGGCATCCGGCCTTGATGCAGCGCAGCGGCAGGTCGATCGGGAACACCGCGAAGTGCGCGGCAGGGTACTTGGCCGTGCTGATCGACCAGACGTCGCCCGGATTCCGTCCAAGCGCGTGGGAGGTGGCTGACAGGTCGCCGCCCGCGGTGCCTCCGTCGCGGTCACCCACGCCGATGCCGGTCGCTTTACCTGTGCGGGACTGCCCGCCGGTTGAGGTGCCAGCGAGAAGCCTCGCGCGCGGCGAAGTGTGCGGCACTCGGATCGCGTCGAGGTCAAAGGCGTACCGTGGCGACTTGGCGAAGAGGAACAGATGCTCGTGCCTGCTACTGAGCCTGTCGCGCACGGATTCCGGCATCGCGTTGGGCTTCGACCAGATGATCTCGTTGCGGAGGATCCAGCCGTCGTCCTGGAGCGCGAATGCCACCCGCCACGGAATGCCCAAAAGGTTCTTCGCGGGCGGCGCTCCCGGCGATACAGCACCAGTCCGGGCCCCCTTGTCGGGGTATCTGCCGTCGTGAACTTCCTGCTTCATCGGCCGCGGCTCGCCACGACCCTGGTTACCCCAGGAGCCGGCGTAGCTGTCGCCGAGGTTGAGCCACAGCGTTCCGTCGTTGGCAAGGACGCGTCGCCCTTCGGCGAATAGGGCACGCATCGTTTCGACGTAGGCCGCGGGCGTCGACTCCAGCCCGTACTGCCCTTCGGTGCCGTAGTCACGGAGCCCGTAGTACGGGGGCGAGGTGACGACGCAGTCGACCGAGCCATCGGGCAGGGTGCGCAACTGCTCCAATGCGTCGCCGAGGAGGAGTGTCACCTGGTCATCGTTGTAGTACGGGTCGGGCATCCGGGGCTCCCGCAGGTTGGTGGGTGGGCGCACCTTCACGGTGCCGTGGAATCTGTCGCGTGTTCCCCCCGCTTATGAGGGAGGGCCCACCCGGGGGGATTCGGGCGGGCCCTGGCTAGAGGCGGACGTCGAGTAGGGGGCTGGCCACCGTGATTGCGGCGGTGGCGTCTTCGGGTTGGCCTCCGATCGTGCGGATCAGCAAGTAGAGGGCGGCGAGGGCGATGATGCTGAGGTAGGGGGTCGGGTTCTGGTCGTTGTGGGGGCTGTCGTCGGTCACTTCGGGTCTCCAGGAGGGCGTGGTGGGGGCTTGTCGGGGATGCTGTGGCACGCCCGTCCTGGAGTTTTGGGAGGGTCCGGGGCCGGCTGATCCTGGCCTGGTAGCTGTGTTCAGCCGGTCCCGGGTACGTGTAAGACACTAACTCATCTTCTATTACGTACGCAATACAAGATGGAGTGTGTTGGGGGTCACCTCGGCCGGTACGCCTTGTCGACCATCCCCGCCCGGGCCATCTGCGCACCACTCCGGTAGTTCCCAAGAGGAACAGACGCAGGGTCCACCACCACGGGCGCAACCTTCACTGCCGAAGCCGCCGACGCCCTGGGAGCCGTTGTGCGCGGTCCGGGAACGGCAGCCGGAACCACGGCAGCATCCGAGGTCTGCCGGTCCTTCTCGCGGTCGGCACGCCGGTCCACAGCCCGCATCTCGCACGCGCTGCATGCCTGCCCCGTGTCTACGTTCGTCCGCTCGTCGCACCGGGCGTCCCCGCACTCGGCATCCCGGCGCAGCATCGCCACCAGCACACCCACCGGCTTCTCGATCGGGCCGGCCTGGTCTCGGGAGCTGTAGTACCGATCCCACTTCGGCATCAGCCGGTACCGCACCAGCTGCTCCACGGTGCGGCCTTCTGGGCTGCTGATGTCCACCGCGGCCAGTACGGCCCGCACCAAAGCATCCGGCAGCCCTCGGGGCACCAGAGCAGCGAGGGGGGAGGGGAGGGCTTTCACGAACGCGTCGTACTGGGCGCGTTCGTCTCGGGAGAATGGGGGCTTCGTCTTGCCGGACGCGGCGGAGCCGCCAGCGCTCGATGACCCCCTACCTGTAGAAGGCCTCCGGCCGTCACCCCAGGGCTCTTCATCTTCTCCAGTCTTCTTACTCACCGTCTTCTTAAAGACTGCAGGGTTCCCCGACTGTCGGGAATCCCGGCACTCGGGGCTCACCTGGGGAAACTCGCCGTTCTCGCTGGCCGCGCCCGAGTGCGGGTTTTCCGGCACTCGGGGGATTGCGACGCTGGGGGAGGTCCGGCGGTCCGCGGGCTGCAACTTGGCCCGCCTCTTCGCCGCGTGTTCGACAGCGGCCTCCGTCGGCTCGATGACCTGCACTGCGCGCACATCCGGTTCCCGACGAACCGCCTCCAGCAGGGCGGCAACCTCCGCGTCCGTGGCGGGCGTGTCGTAGACGCACATCTCCGTCGACCACTGGTTGGTTTCGGCCGACATGATTCGGATCTTCACCACGTACCGGGCGACCTGGAGAAACCCCATCGCCTTCGCCAGTGCATCACGGCCATATCCGTACTTCGCGCCGATCACCGCAAGCGTAATGTTCCACCCGTCTCGATGCCGGAGAAGCACGCTGAGCAGGGCAAGAGCCATGAAGTCCAGGCTCGCCGAGTCATCGATCGTCTCGTTGGGGATTGCCGCGAACCGCGGCGGCCGACCGCTGCGCTTCCTCACCGTGACACCTCCGTCACGACGTGGATCATGTGGCGCGTCTGATGAGGGTGACTACTTGGCGATACGCCAACACCCGCTACTCTGAGCATGAAGCCTCGCTCAATCGCATGTGGGACTTCTCGAGCCAGCGGACGCCAATCCGCTGGTTGTGCTTTGGACGGCCGGTATGGGGCGCTGCGACCTCTAGCCGGCCGTTCGGCGTTTCCGGGCTCAGGCTGCGATCTGAGCTGGTCGGAGACGCGACCTAAGACTTGTTCGGCCCGCGGCCGCCTCGAGGCGGTCCTGCCTTGAAGTACGCCAGGAAGACACCGGTTTCCATGGTTCGCGCGTTGCCGACCATGACGTAGGGGTGCCTTCCGGGCTTGTCCCCGAATGGCCAGTCCTTGGCTTTTCGGGCGATGTACCGGAGGCCGTCGGGCGTGATGCTCTCCACCAGGCCCTCGTTGATGAGGAGCTGGGCGCCGGTGGTGAAGGTGACGAAGGTGGGTGTTTTGCGGGTCACTGGGGATCACCGGCACCCTTGAACTTCGATGTTCTCGAAGTTGTCGCTAGGCTCGACACGTACAGGTCCTTCTTTCAGGAGTGGGTCTCTGTGCTGCCGGGTCGTATTCGCAGTACGCCGGCGTGGAGGCGGTCGACCGGGGAAACCCGGATCGGCCGTCTCTGCTGTTCAGGGCGGGCTACGCACCTGACACGCTCCTTCCTTCACGCCGCAAGGGCGTTGATCTGCTCGACAGTCTCGGTAGCCGTCTGGTTACCGGCGTACCGGGGAGCACCGAGCATTCCCGCCACCCGGTCCATTCGCTTCACGATCCACGAAATCTGTTCTTCCACTGGCAACGACAGGACCGGCACCAGGGCATCGGCCGCGCCTTCCACGTCATCGAGCTGCACCCGGGCCGTGGCGAGGTAGATGTGGGCGAGCCGCTCGTCATCCAGCGACCGCTCTTCCACCGGACCGGACTGCCACAGCGCGATCGCCTCGAGGGCTTCCCGCGCCGCGCGCTCCGCGTCGTGGCCGCCCTGCAGCCAGATCAAGCTGGACCCGGCGTAGTAGGACTGCTTCGCCCTCGAGAACCCGAACAGACCCTCGAGAGAGTCCGGGCGGCGGATCCGTTCCCGTGCGGCTTCGGCGCCGTCCAGGGCCTGGTTCGCGGCCCGGCTGTCACCGAGGTTCGCGAGGCACTGGGCCTCACCGCAGCGCAGACGCGCCTCACCGGTGCCGTGCCCGGCCCCAACCCACTGGTAGCCGTCCCGGATGTACTCCAGCGCGCGCCCGTAGTCGCCCTGGAAGCGCGCGATCAGCGACTTCGTACCCGCCACCCACGCGGCCAGCTCGGCGTCCCCGGCGAACTCGGCGCACCGGCCCGCCGCGGTGGCGTGCTCGAGCGCCTCGTCCGCATCGCCCATATCCAGCAGCGCGTACGACAGCACCCCGGACAGGCGGCCCGCGGCCACGTACAGATCGGACCGGTCAGCCGGACGGTGATGCCCGGACCGGATCCGCTCGAACGCTTCACCGCGCAGCACGTGCGCCCGGTCCATCATCGGACCCGGGGGAGAAGCCAGATAGTCGACCGCCGTAATGGCGACACCGTCCTGCAGCTCTGCGATGTCCAGGTCCGCCAGCGCGGTCAGATCCCGCGTCATGGCCAGGGCCGCAGCCCTCACCCGGTGCGTTGCCGCAGCCTCCCGCCGCTGAAGGTCCTCCCGGTTCCACGCCTCCACCAGCGCGCCGTTCGCGCCGGTCGCTTCGTCCGCGGCCTCCGCCACAGACAACGGGGTCGGCCGGCGGCCGGTCTCGAAGTTGTGCAGCGACGTGCGGTCGTAGCGGACGCGCTGGGCCAGGTCCGCGAGGGACATGTGGGCAGCCAGGCGCCACTCACGGAGCAGTTCCGGGAAGGTCGTCATGCGCCGAGTCTTCCTCCTCTCTCATCTCGCCGGGAGGGCTTGGCGCCCTGTTCGCGGTCTTTGTCTGTTGGCAAATCATCGTCGGCCTGATTGCCAACAGCCGCCTCAACTCCGAGGCCTGCGACCGGTGCTGGCATGGAGTCAGTACTGATCGACGACTCTGGAGGACCGCATGCGGGCGCACTGTCAGCCCTCGTCGCCTACCTCTGGCTGTCGTTGCTGGGCCTTGGCTGGGCCTCGCCCGCGGACCTCACGGTTCTTGAAGAACTCCTCGACGGGCTCCCACGGCATCGCCCAGGCGTTTCCGATCTTCATCCACTTCTCGGCCGGTACCGGCCATGCCGGGTCGGTCTCCGCGATGTGCCGGACGCCCTGGCGTGTGATCGGTCTGGGGACCAGCTGCCGGTCCGTCACACGCTTTGCGATCTCCGTGAACGTCACCATCTCGGGGATCTCCCTCCTTTCGTCTGCTGCTGCCATGAACTCACCTCTCCATAGTACTTGTCAATGCGCAAGTACTGTCGTAGTGTCGGTACAGCAAGAAACCCCGGTCGGGTTGTGGCCGACCGGGGCTCCCAGTCCCGAACGGTGCTTCAACACCGGAACGGACAGCCGAACCCCTGCTTCACCAGGAGGTCGACCTAATGCGTGATGTTACTTGCGCATCGACAAGCAGTGCTAGCACCACTCCCAAGACCACCGTCCTCGAGTCGTTCCCCGCCGGCGCCCCGCGCGGCAGTTGGCCGGCTGAGGAGTTCGCCGAGGCCCTCCGCCTTGAGGGCCAGCCCGCCGAGGTCGTCATGGACCTCGCCGCCGACTCCTTCCTCGTCATCGTGAAGAAGGTGACGGTCTGATGGAACGCAACCCGGACGCCGGCCACAACCACCTCAAGACCCTCCGCTTCGTCACCGGCTGCCCCCTCTGCGAGGCCGAGAAGGCGGTTCGGAACCGGGCCATCGAGCACCTGTCCGAGGCCCTGCATCTGCTGGAGGGACTGCGGAAGCCCGGTGACAAGCCGACGATCCGCTTGAACCTCGCCCCGATCGGGGTTACCGGTGACGACGTCGACCGCTGCCACAGCATCGACCTGTCCGCAAAGCAGGCCGAAACCCTCGCCGACGTCATCGACTCGATGAGCGCCCACGACGACAAGCTGCGTGCCGCGTTCCAGCAGGCCCAGCCCGCCATTGAAGCGCTCATCGAGGTCGACGACGCCAGCGTTGCCCGCCGTTGTGCCGAGCTGATGGCGCGGATGGAAGGCCAGACCGGCGAGGTCATCGACTCGGGGGAGTGGACCGCGGACGCCTTCATCTCCACTGACCCGGAGCTGGCAGCCGAGATCGTCGACACGTTCCTCGAGCTGGATCCGCGTGAGATCACGAAGACCGTGCTGGACCACCGGCAGGTCGACATGCCCCGCGCGATCGCGGCTCTGGACGACTGGTTCGGCGAGATCGTCGACCCGTACGCGGATGAGGACGACGACTGATGGCCGCGCACCCGGGCACGCACGTGCACACCGCGGACAACGCGGTCCCGCCCCTGAACGACGACCTCGCCGGCCTCCTCGACGACCTGGCCGGCTTCCACCACGGCCTGGACCTCATCGCCGACGGCGTCCGCGCCCTGGCCGTGGACCGGCTGACGATCCAGCAGACGCAGACCGTCGTCACCATGCTCGCCGGATCCACCGACCCGGCCGGCCAGCAGATCGACGTGGCCGCCCTCATCGCCGCCCTCGTCGCCCGGCTGCTGAACGCCGACGAGAACCCGGCACTCCGCACCCTCCCCACCGACACCCAGGACCAGGCCCGCACCGCGGGCGCCGACTTCGCCGACCACGACGCCTACATCACCCCCCGCACCGACATCGCCAAGACCGTCTACGACCTCAACCCGCTCTGACCGCGCCCGGTGCCGGGTCAGCCACCACGGTGGCCCGGTGCCGAGCACGACCAGCAACCACCCCACCGCGCACCACCGGAAGGAGCACCACCCCATGAAGGACCTGAAGAAGAAGGCCATCCGCCTGTGGCACGTGGTCGCGAACTCCGGCCAGTGCAACGGCTGCGGTGGCGTCTTCGACAACTGGAACGGCGGAGTCTGCGACGCCTGCAAGGCCATCGGCCGCGGCTGACCCGCCCCCGACCACCCGTCCGCACCACACGAGAAAGGACCAACGCCGTGATCGACACCATGACCGACGCCGACGACAACGCACGCCACGCCGCGCACGTGCAGGCCAGCGCCGAGTACGTAGCCCAGAACCCCGACTGGAGCCCCTGGCGCGGCGAAGGGACCGCGGAGGCCAGTGAGAGCCACAAGGCGTACGAGGCGTACGTCGAGGCCCGCGTGCCTCAGATCTTGGACGCGCAGGCCCGCATGCGGGTCTTCCAGATCATCGGATCCGACATCTACCCCGAAGCCCCCGCCGCGTTCACCGGCGACTGGCACGAAGCCCTCCGCAAGACCGCCGCCCGCTGGGCGCCCGCCGCCTGACCACCGGAAGGACACCGAACCCCATGGCCGACACCGCCGCCGAATACCGCAAGCTCGCCCGCCAGGCCCTCATCCCCCGTGACGGCTTCAACCGGCTCAGCGCCGGCCAGCTCCACGAGGCCGACGTCCACGCCAGCCTCGCCAAGGCCGTCGCCCTGGACCGGATCGCCGACGCGCTCGAGGCCCTCGCCGCCAACACCGCCCCCGACACGGTCCTCCAGGCCCCCATCCACCACAGCCACTGACCCCCAGACCGCCCGCCCGAACTTCCCGGAAGGACACCGATCCCGATGACCAGCACCCCGGCAGCGCCCGCCAGCACGTGGCACGACGGCATCTGTGTTATCGGCCAGCCCTACCCCACCCGGAACTACGCAGCCGACATTGGCGACGACAGCGACACCGCCCTGGGCCTAACCGAAACGCAGCTCGACTACCTCCGGGCCATCCACGAATCCGGACACGCGATCACCGTCCTCACCGCGCGAGCCCACCTCCACTCCGCCGAAATCGTCCACGGCGAGGCCACCACCGAAGTAGGCGGTATCACCTACGCCTGCCACCTCGCCGACGGCCACGCCTACGCCATCTACTCCGCAGCCGGCGAACGCGCCGCAGACCGGTGGCTGCACGAAGCCGGACTGTGGAGCCCCACACGGGCCGTCGCGAATGAGGTAGCCGCCCACAGCGACCGGGCGTCCTTCCTCGCCATCAACCCCCACGTCGGGTTCGGCGACAAAGACGTTCACTACCAGCACATTCACGACCTCGCCGACCAAGCCCTGAACACCCACTGGGCAGCCGTCACCGCCGTCGCCAGTGCGCTCCACCAGCACCACCACCTGACCGGCGACGCCATCGCCGCCCTCACCGGACTCCCCAACACCCCCTACTGCACCGCCTGAACTCGAAAGGACACCGATCCCCGTGACTACCGTCCAGGCCCCCACGAAGCGGCGCAGCAGCCCGCTTCTGTACCCGGCGGTCTTCCTGTCGCTGGCCTCCCTGGCCTGGACGACATGGAGCCTCGTCGACCTCATCGGAACCGGCCCCATCGCCCTCACCGCCGCCTCCGGCGCCGACATCGTCTGGGGCTCCGTCATCATCGCCGAAGCCCGCGGACTCCGCATCGCCCGCCGGGCATGGCCCGTCCCCACCGTCGGCTGGATCACCCTCCTCCTCGTCGCCTCCTTCCTCTCCCTCCACGGCATCGAGAAGAACAGCCTCGCCCTGGCCGTCGTCGGCCCCTTCCTCCCCCTCGGCGCGAAGGTCGTATGGGTCTTCGCCCTCGCAGACCTCCGCGACCCGGCCGCCCTCACCCACGACGAACTCCACACCCTCGCCGAGATGGAACGCGGCATGGTCTTCGAAGAACAGCAGCACCGCATCGAGATGCGCCGCCGCCAGATGGGCGCGGAACTCCTCATGACGGAGGTCTCCACCGACTTCGACATCGAGCTGACGCGGCAGGACCGGCAGCGCGACCTGATGCGCCGCCGCCCCCTCGAACTCACCACCGGTGATACGGAGCGCATCACGCAGCATCACGACGATGCGCACCAGGCCGACGATGCGCACCACTCTGCTGATGCGGCCGTCGTCCTCGGCGTATCACCGGCGCCCCACAGTCCGGTTCGCAGCATCGTCCCGCGTACTAATGCGGTCAGTGAAGTCGCAGCTCGCGGCCATGATGCGCCCCAGATGCCCAGTGGCGCGCCCCGAACCGTGGCGCCCCACAACGGTGATGCGGCGCTGCACCTCGACGGCCTCTCCAAGGCTGCCGCAGTCCGAGTGGTACGCGATGCGCTCCCCACCGCATCAGCGCCTCAGATCGTGGCGCGCCTCGCGCATCACGGAATCGATGCGAGTGATGCGTACGTCCGCACCGTCCTGTCCCGCACCAAGCAGCAGCGCACCACCACCGACGGCGGATACCTCTAACCCGCACCACGAAGAAGGAGACCGGACCCCCGATGCGCACCGCCCCCACGATCCCCCCGCAGGCGTCGCGGACGGCCACCCCGTCCGCGGCGCCCGCGCGCCCGGCCCCCACCCGGACCCCGGTAGCAGCCCCCCGGCCGGTGCCGGCGCCCGTGCCGGAGACGCCGTCCTGGTCCCACCGCTTCCTCCCCGCCACCGTCCGCGGACTCCTCGCCGACCTCGGCTGGTGGCAGAACCCGACCCCCCAACGCCCCTCCACCCACCTCGAACAGACCCTCGCCCTCCTCCGCCGGTACGGCTGGTGCCAGTCCGTCGACGTCACCCCCACCGGCCGCATGTGCGTCCGCGGCGCCCAGAACCTCCTCCAGAAGACCGGACACGTCACCCCCGCCGCCCGCGAAAGGGCCGTCGAGTACATGCAGGCCGCCCTCGCCCAGGCCGGGATCGGCATGCAGTTCTTCACCTGGAACGACCTCCCTGACCAGCAGTTTCCCGCCGTAGAGACCCTCCTCACCCACGCCGCCCGCCTCGCACGACAGAACGGAGAGTGAAATGCCTGCCCACGACCCCGAATTCGACCGCGTCATCAGCGAGGGATACACCGTGAATTCCCCCAATCCTCAGCCCGAATACGCCGACCCCACCCCCTACGGAATTTCCGCCCATCCCGTGAAGACCGGTCTCACACCGCGCGGAAAGGTCGCCCTCGCCATCAGCGCGGCCGCCATCGCGACGGGAGGTCTCGTCGGCTACCAGATGTACTCGGCCGACCAGGCGCAGAGCGAGGCCAAGGCGCAGGAAATCGCCTACAAGAAAGACCTCCTCGAGCTGGAAAAGCTGAAGGTCCAGAGCCAGGTCAACAAGTCCCAGACGAGCACGGACAGTGTCCGGCAGAAGCAGGTCGACGCCTGCGTCGCGAACAGCAAGGACCTCGTCGGGAAGTCCCTCAGTTCCTCCTACCGGGACATCGTCGACGCCTGCCAGGCCCAGTACAACACCAGCACCAGCGGCGACGACATGCAGACCGCGGCGTCCGCCACCGACACCAGCAAGACGGGCACGAGCACCGGCTTCCTGATCGCCGGAGGCGTCCTCGTCGCCGGCGTCGCGATCGCCGTCCGCAAGGGCACCCGCAACAACCCTGCGTAACCAACTTGAGTTACTTCCTACCTCCCTCCCAGCCCAAGAACGCCGATCTTCCCGCCCCATGATCCGCCCCGGGCAGGTCTTTCCGGGGTGGGAGGCCAGTAGGAAGTAACTCCAACCGTCACAGAAAGTGAGGACGTTGATGGCGGCCGACACGGTCTCTGCAGCCGTACCAGACCCCAACGACCCGACCGCGGCCAGCACCAACCGCAGCCCCCAGCCGGGTGCGCTCACCTCCCTGTTCGCCGCGGTCGACCCCGCCCGGCCGGCGACCCCCGCCTTCGACCTCAACCCCACCACCGAAACGGCCGGCCACGGCGCCAACGAGGAGACCTCCTCGGGAGCCTCCAGCGCCGCCTACCACAACGACGAAAACACCCCCCGGAACGACTCGAAAACGGCCGCCAATACGCGGCAGGAACGCGGTGTCATCCGCGCCTGGCTCCTCGCCGGAGCGGAACGCTGGAAGAAAGGCGCCGACGCACGCAACAAGCGCCTCGACATTTCCAAGGCGAAAGCGAATGCATTCCAGGTAAAGGAAACCCGCACCGTTTCGGTTAACAGGGCAGGCGGGGGACTGTTCGGCGGCACTTCCAGCCGTTCCGGCGGAGGCTCTGGCGCGTCCGGCGGCGGAAAGCCCGGGAACGGCAAGGGCCTGGGCAGCAAAGGCGGCGGCGGACACAGCCCGAAGGGGCCGAAGAACAAGCCGGGATCGTCCGGGAACGGATCCACCGGCAAGTCCGGTGGCAGTGGCGGCGGCTCGGGGACCGGTGGGGGAGGAGGCCGCGGACCGTCCGGAGGATCCGGCGGCCAGTCCGGCGCCAGCCCGCGCGGCCCCAAGAACGACGGCGCGAAGGGCAACAGCAACGGCTCCGCCAAGGGCGGCGGCGGGAACACCGGCGGCACCGACAAGCCGTCCAAGGCCAAGGACCCGAAGACCCCCACCCCGAAGAACAGCCCCGACAGCAAGAGCAGCACCGGCAAGGACGGCAAGCACGGGCCCGCGGGCAACGGTCCCGCTGGTACGGGGAAGGCCGGCCCCCAGGGACCCGCCGGACCTGCCAGCAAGAACCCTCCGGCGCCGGCCCCCGCGCCCGCCCCGGACGGCGGCAAGAACAACACCCCCAAGAACAGCGACCCCAAGACGGGCCCGAAGCCCGACGCCAGCCCCGACCCGAAGAAGTCCCTGGCGGCCGACAAGACCAGCCAGACCAAGAAGACCGACACCCCGAAGGACCTCAACCCCAAGGCCGCAGACCAGAAGGACCCCAAGACGGACCCGAAGGACGCCAAGGGCAGCAAGGACAGCAAGGGCGCGGCCGCACCGGACGGCAAAACCCCCCAGAAGCCCGGCGCCACTCCCGGTACCGGGCAGGGCACACAGGTCAACACCCAGGACTCCCGTGAGACCGGCTACCGCGACGGCTCCCGCACCGCCAAAGCCGTCGCTCACGTTCAGGCCTACCGCGACGGCTTCAAAGACGGCCACCGCGACACCACTGAAGCTGCCGAACGCGAGAAGGCCCGCCTCGACAAGGCCCACCAGCAGCGCAAGCAGGAGCTCCAGCAGCAGCGAGAGAAGGACGTCCCCGTGACCGGACAGGCCAGCAGCGCCGACTACCACCCGCCGAAGCCCACCGAACCCCCGCCGACCACGCCCGCGCCCGCCGCCGACCCCGACAACGAAGTGAAGCCCGTCTGGGCCAACCACATCACCGAAGACACGGTCAACCTGTACAGCACCAACGACTACTACCGCGACTCCATGTCACGCGGCGAAGTCCGCACCCTGCGCCGGTTCCAGCAGCGACTCGAGCAGAAGACCGACGTCATGACCCGCGTCGTCGACGCCACCCGCGTCCTCGAGCAGCACGCCCAGGAGCAGGCGAAGGCCGTCATCAAGCTCCTCGAGCAGGCCAAGGCCGTCAAGGGCGGAGACAAGCTCGCCGGGAAGCTCGCCAAACTCTCGGACGACGCCATGGTCCAGGCCAGCAAGGCCGCCGAGCTCCACAAGCGTGCGCTGCGCGCCGTCGAGGCTTGCCGGGCGCTGCACGCCAACGCCAGCGAACGCTACGAGCCGATCTACCAGGCCGTCGTGAACTCTCCCCTCACCACCCCCGCCGAGCTCGCCTACTACCGGGAGATGACCCATGCCTGAACTGACCTACGCCCAGCTGGACAAGGCCACCGCAGCGCTCGCCAAGGACGTTGCCCGCAGCAGTGAAGAAATCCGCGGCTACGCCACGAACATGATCGAAGAGGCCCGGGACACCGGACAGGTCGCTGACGGCATCGGCTCCCTGGGCGTCGACTCCGCCACGGTCGGCGAAACCCGCGACCTCGCCAAGATCATGGCCGGTCTGGAGGCCGCAGCCACCAGCTACGCGGCCGCCAGCAACACCACCGCCCGGTCCGCACAGGCAGCCCGCGACCAGAACAAGGACAGCCACCACGGCATCGGAGAGGCCGTCAGCCGCTCATCCGTCGGCAGCCACATCTACGACGTCAACCGCGCCTGGTTCGCCCAGGAATAGCCCCCACCCGCCCCCTGCCCGCACCGACCCCTAGTCCAGGAGAGAACGCCGTGACCACGCCCGCCGCCGCCCAGCCCCGCGCCGCCTCCGCAGAGCGCACCATCGCCGTCATCACCAGCGCCGCACCCCTTGCCACCGGCATCATCGCGCCGTTCCTCGACGGCGGCGCGGCCTTCACCGCGGCCATCGCCTACGGCGGCGCCGCCGGATTCATGACCGCCAACTACATGAACCGGCTACCGGCAGGCCTGATCGGCAACCTCCCCGCCGGGGACATCGTCCAGGCCCACAAGAGCCCCATGTTCATCAGCACCCTCACCACTGGCATGGCCCTCGGAATGGGCACCCTCCTCGGATCCGATGGCGCCGACGCCCTCATGGCCGGCATCCTCGGCCTGCCCTCCATCCCCGGGATCGTCTCCCTCGGCTGGTGGGCCGCGGTCGGCATCGTCCCGTGGAAGCTCCGCAACTTCTTCGGCCGCCCGCCCAAGACCGCCACCACCGCCGCCGTCGGTCAGACCGCCGCAGCCGCGGCCACGCTGCCCCTCACCGACGCCGACCGCATCGCACGCCGCTGGTACGACCACATCTCCAACACCGAAACCGGCAGCCACAAACGCCAGGACCTCACCGTCCGCACCACCAGCCCCGCCCGCTGGACCGGCACCATCACCGCCCCCGCCGGATCCTCCGTCACCGTCACAGCCGAAACCATCTCCAGCCTCTTCAAGCGGGACCCCAGCTGGATCAAGCTCAAGCACGGCGCCCACGCCGGCGAACGCCACATCACCGTCAACCTCGTCGCACCCGCCGAACTCGACCCCACCACCCTCACTGGCGCATGGCGCAAGTGGGTGTCAAAGCCCGGCGGCCTCATGGCCGGCACCAAGCTGGAGAACGTCCAGGACGACCCGAACACCGGCGGCCAGGTCGCCCTCGTCGTCGCAGGTGAAGACCTCGACCGACTTCCGCACCCCGACCGCAACGCCCTCGCCGGAGCCCTCCGCACCACCCCGATCCTCATCTCCTACGAGCCCCGCCAAAACCCCCGCGAAGCCGTCATCCGCAAGATGACCCACAACCCCCTCCAGAAAGGCGCCGCGTTCCCCGGCCTGCACGTCCTGAAGCCCAACAAGAACGGCTACATCCAGATCGGCCCCGGCGTCTCCGGCTTCCCCGCCCGCATCCAGCTCCACGACCCCGCCCTGGGCTCCCAGCACGTCCTTGTCGCCGGCGTCACCGGATCCGGAAAGGGCGGCACCCTCCAGCTCATCGCCCTCGCCCACCACGTCAACGGATCCGCGATCATCTACGCCGACCCAAAGGGATCCTCCAACCCAGCCATCACCAAAATGGCCGCCCACCCCGGCCTCGGAATCGACGACGCCATGGGCTCCCTGCGCATCTGGTACCACGGCCTCATGCACCGCGTGGAACAGTCCGCACGCGACCAGATGAAGAACTTCCAGCCCAGCCCCGAACGCCCCTGGGCGCCCCTCATCTTCGACGAGGCCAGCCAGCTCCTCGGAGAGAGCGCCGAACACCGCAAGGAAGCCAAGTTCATCATCAAGGCCGGCGCCAGCCTGGGCCGCTCCATGGGCATGCCGATCATCCTCGCCAACCAGATCATGCAACTCGACCAGCTCGGAGGCGAAGCAGCCATCCGCGACAACATCTTCTACGGCGGATCCCTCATCCTGCTGCGCTCTGACTCCCAGCAGAAGACCCTCATCGACCTGCCGGAGAACTTCGCCGGCTGCAACCCCGCCGACATCCCCCCGGCCTGGTCCGGCGACCGCGAAATGGTGTACGACCCCAACACCCCGCCGGACGACCCCGAGCGGACCTTCGGCCTCGCCTTCGCCGCCAGCCCCGGCGGACACGCCGAGATGATGCGGATGTGGATCCTCGAGGACGCCGCCCCCTACATCGACACCAACAACATCACCCACCCCGCCGACTGGCCGTTCTGGGACGACCGGCATGAACTCGCCGCCCGCTCCGTCCTGCCCAGCGACGAGGACAGCGACGACCAAGACGGCGGCAGCTCCGTCCTGTTCAGCGGCATCGACCTCACCCCGAAGAAGCCCGCCAGCGCCGACGACAAGATCCTGCGGGCACTCGAGGACGTCTCCGACCCACTCGGCATCGACGTCATCTACAAGGACAAGAACGAGATCGCCAAGCTCGCAGGAGTCCAGGGATCCACCTTCGACAACGCGCTTTCCCGCCTCGTCAAGGCCGACAAGATCCACCGCCAGACCGAGAACGGCAAGGAAGTCCGCGGCTACTACGGCCTCGGCCCGGCCCCGGACGACACCGACGCGTAGCCATCGCCCCCGCCCCTCACCTGGAGACCCTCATGACCGCCACCCACAACACGACCCGCCGCACCAAGCGCCCCACCCGAACCCGCTACCGGCGCCGCTTACCCCGCCTCGGCTGGTGGTGGGCGGGCATCGCCATCACCCTCATGGGCATCGCCAAGACCTGGCCCGTCCTCACCGCCACCACACTTGCCCTGATAGGTGCCCTGCTCGTCCTGCGCGCCGTCCGGCCCCGCCGCCTCGCCCCGCTCATCGAGAGGATCAACGGCCTCAGCTTCTACCGACCCGCGCTGCCCGCCCGCGGCCGCCGCACCCTGGACGCCTTCCACCGCATGACCCCGGCCCGCTTCGAACGCGCCATCGCCGAACTCGCCCAGAAGGACCCCTCCGTCACCCGAGCCACCGCCGTAGGCCAGGCCAACGACCGCGGCGCCGACGTCCTCGTCCACCTCAACGACGGACGCCGCATCCTCATCCAGTGCAAGCACCACCAGGACGGCAACAACGTCGGCTCCCCGGTCGTCCAGACCACCAACGGCGTCTACCGCGACATCCACCACTGCCACGCTGCCGCCATCGTCACCACCGCCGGTTTCACCCGCGCCGCCGTCGACACCAACGCGATGCTGCCCCAGCCGATCCGCCTCATCAACGGCGACGCGCTCGTGCAGTGGGCCAACGGCGGGCTCCCGCCCTGGCGGTGAGCCAGCCCCGGGGGAAGCGGCTCAGACAAAGCCCCGCCCGTACGCCACCATCAGACGTGCACGGCCCGGAGCTCCGGAAGCGTCCCCCCGCCCCAAGCACCGCAAGCCGCGCAACACCCAGCTCGGACCAGCCCTCCCCAGGCCCCGAGCACACCGGCCCCGCCAGTCATCCCCAGACCGGCGGGGCCGCCTCATGCGCGCTCACGGTCCCGCCCGGGGGAAGGCGTCTCAGACAAACCCCCCAACCTGCGACAGCATCAACACCAAGCCGAAGTGCTCCGGCTCGCCCAACTTCCCCCGGGCAGCGGGGCCGGCCCGCAGACGAGGGAGCCGACCGTGCACGACCAGCCCACCGCGCTCGACGACTATTTGTGGCCGACCTGCAGCACCCCCCGCTGCAACCGGCAACTCTGGATCACCGAAACCGGACGCCAGGCCTGCCGGCCCTGCGAAGACGCCACCAGCCGCCGCATCACCGAACTCCCCACCCTGTTCCGGCAGCTCAACACCGCAGCCGCCCT
This sequence comes from Streptomyces olivochromogenes, assembly GCF_001514115.1. Taxonomy (GTDB): domain Bacteria; phylum Actinomycetota; class Actinomycetes; order Streptomycetales; family Streptomycetaceae; genus Streptomyces; species Streptomyces olivochromogenes. The sequence goes on along the minus strand of NZ_KQ948479.1, from coordinate 60,167 downwards.
CATGCGCGGCGCCCGCCGGATAGGCGGCGGCAGCTCCGGCTCGAAGACCCCGCCCATCCCGCCCCGGCTCGAAGTTCTCGCCCTCGTCGGCCCCGGCGGCGTCGCAGCCCGGCTCCGTGACATCGAGGACGCGTGGCGCAACGCGCTCGGCTGGACAGTCGCCCCCTGGCGCGGCAGCCCCGCCCAGGCCGTACCCGCCCACGCCACGTTCCTCGCCAACAACCTGCTCTGGGCCTGCTCCAGCTACGAATCCGTCGGCCAGGACATCGACGACCTCCGCAAACTCCACGGCGAATGCACCGCCATCGTCAACAACGAACGCCGGCCCGGCCGCGTCGCCATCGGCCTATGCCCCACCCGCACCGACAACACCCTCTGCGGACAGCCACTGACCGCCACAGCCACCTCCCACCGCGTCCGATGCGCCACCTGCGGAACCCGCTGGGAAACCCTGGGAGAGTGGCGCCAACTCCGCGCCGCACAAGAACAAGTGCTTGCCGAGACGGCAGGAGTCGCAGCGTGACCGGGTTGCGCTCCCTGCCCCTCGTACAGCCCACAATCCGCATGTGGCAGATCCTCCGCCGCTGCTACCGCGGCGAAGACCCCGTCGCCGTCCTCGGACGCGGCCTCGACATGCTCGCCCAAGCCGACGGCCACCTCCACCCCGGCGGCAGCATCAAAACCGGGATCGGCGGACGGCCCACAGTCAGGAGACAGCCGTGAACGAGATCGCCGACTTCCTGCGGGCACGGCTCGCCGAGGATGCTGCCCGTCAGCAGGACGTATGGGAAGAGTCGCATCACAGAGACTGCGAGTCCTTGCCTGACGTCCTGCACCCAAACAACGAGACAGGCGCCTGCAACTGTGGTCTACCTGCCCGCGTCCTTGCCGACGTCGAAGCCAAGCTCGCCCTCATCGACCACATGGTCGGGATGCTCACGGCCGCGGAGGGCGACACGGAAGTCGACCACTACGGGGCACTGGACGCGGCCGAGAAGACACTGTGCCTCCTGGCCCAGCCGTTTGCCGGGCACCCCGACCACAAAGGCGAGGAGTGGACGCCGTGAACGAGCAGCCTGAAGACGAGCCCGAGCCTGTAACGATCGAGATCACCATCGACGCAAGCCGCGCAGTCGACGCCCTACAGAAGGCACAAGCGTCCTTCATGTTCGCCTTCCACCCCGACCTGCGCGAGGGCACCGTACGTCCCGACGGAATCCGTCTCGTCCACGGCCGCCCGATGCAGTGCAAGGACATCCCCGACGAGGCGTTCCTCGACGCCGTCCGGCGCACCCCCGGCACCTCGTCCATGAACTGGCGCATGCGGTGGAACGTCCACGCCGTCCTCGAAGCCCAGCTCGGCCCGATCCCCGAGAACCTGCTCCTCGCCAAAGCCCGCAAGCTCATCGCCTCCGGGAAGATGGGCGGCTGCCCGTGCGGGTGTCGAGGCGACTGGCATCTGCCGGACGAATGCGACGCCATGAACTGCTGCCACCCCGAATGACCTGCAAGAATCCCGGCGAATAGATCCAAAAGCCGGTAGAATTGGGACAGTTGAGACCCCGGCGACCGTGCGACCGATCCCGGGGCGTGGCCGACCTTCAGAGGAGATCGACATGCCACAGCTTAGGCGACCTCGCCTGTCCCGAGACTGGCAGGAGAGGATCCGTGTCGGAGATGGTGTTCGGCGCAGTATCCAGACCCTCATGGACTTGATCGACACAGACGACCCGGCATTCACCTTCATCGCAGTCCAGCTCCAGCAAAAGCGCACAGAGCGGGGAACGCTGACGATGCAAGAGGTTGGCGCAGCCGTAGAGGCGGGTCGGGAGAAGTTTGCGGAGCAACAGCGGCTGGCAGCCGCACGCCAGCCGGGGCGCATCCCCGCATCGATCGTGTACTACGCCCTCCGCGGGCGCCTCGTGAAAATCGGGACGACAACCAGCCCGTACAAGAGGTTCGAAGCACTGCTCCCCGACGAGGTGCTTGCCTGGGAACCCGGCGGCCGCGAAGGGGAGTCGCTGCGTCACCAGCAATTCCGCAACATCCGGGTGACCAGCAGGGGAGAGTACTTCCGTCGCGATGAAGCGCTAGATGCGCACATTGCAGCTGTGGCGGATCAGTTCGGTCCCCCGGACCCGGAATGGCCCACGCTGGCGGGGCTGGAACGCAGACCCGCCACTGCTGCCGTAACACCCGGGCCTCCCCTCCAGCCGGACCTGTCCACCCTCAGGGAAGCAACCAGTCTCCTGGGCATCCGCCACAACACGGCGGCCGTATGGCAACACCGAGGCAAGCTGAAACCCTTCGTGGTAGACGACGACGGCGTGAGCCTCTACTTGCTATCCGATCTCAGGTCGCTCGCTGAAGGGCGCCGTAAAGTGGCGTGAGGGGCGCAAAAAGCCGTATGGGCTTGACAATCAGTGATCGCGAAGTCAGGCTCTGCTTAGATCGCACGACTTTCGCGCTAAGGCCACCCTCCACACGGGTGGCCTTCGTCGTATCTGGAGGTGACCATGCCCTCCGTAGCGCTCGCCACAGCCGCCGACGTCGCCTTCTGGACAGGACGACCCGTCGGCACCATTTGGCGCTGGGCATCCGAAGGCCGCATCAAGGTTTACGGCAAGGGCAAGAACGCCCGCTACGACCTCATGGAGATCGACCCAGCCGAGCGTGACAAGGAAACCCGAGAGGTCATCACCCCGACGCCGCCGCCCGAAATCAAGGGACGGACCCGGATCGTCGACGCCGCCTAGATCTCCCTGCGGTGGGCGCCGCAGGGACGGGCCTCGAAGCGCCACGCGCTCGGCCCACGTCCGCCCGGCCCTTGGGAAGGGGACCGGGCGGACACAAACCCTGAGCGTCCCGCCGCCCGATCGGACCCCCGCCGAGGGCGGCGGGACTCGCCAACACCCCATACGAGGAGAACCGTGCGCCGCCCCCTCATCACCGCCCTGTTCGTCGCCGGATTCCTCGTCGGACCCGTCGCCTGCACCCACGACAACCCCAGCCCGGCACCCAGCACCACAACGGCAACACCGAGCAAGTCGCCGAGCACGGCGCCATCCACGACACTCCAGCCGACCCCGCCCGTGTCGCCCTCGCCCACACCCACGCCGACCACTACACCGAGAGCGTCGGACCCCACACCCAGCAACACCACGCCATAGACCTGGGGGTGCCATGCGCCGCATCCTCACCACCGCCGCACTCGCCGCCGGCCTCCTGCTCGCCAGCCTCACCGCACCCACCGCGGCCGGCAGCACCCCAACCTGGCACCTCCGCTACGCCGACGGATTCAACACCCCCGTCGCCAAGGGCCACTTCACGGACTGCAACCACGCCGCGGACACCCCGAAGGCGTACTGCGGCGGCCTCACCGGCAGCGTCCGCGCCGCCTGGTGGACGTACCCCGCGGGCTGGCCCGACACCGCCACCCAGCGCAACTACCCGGTCGGCGGCTACTACGACCCCGCCACCACCCTGTGGATCTCCGGCGGCCAGCTCCACATCCGCATGTGGCGCGGCGCCAGCGGCCCCGTCCACTCCGCGACCGTCGTACCCAAGGCCCTGATGGGCCAGCGGTACGGGCGGTACGAAGAACGGTGGCGAGTCTCCAAGGCCGCGACCGGCTACAAGAGCGCGCACCTGCTCTGGCCCGTGACGGACAGCGCCTGCCCGAACTGTGAGATCGACTTCCCCGAGGGGAATTGGACGGGCAGCGTCAACGGCTACGCCCACCACCTCAACAGCATCGGCGGCGACCAGGACGCCTACGACGCCCGCGCGAAGTGGACCGACTGGCACACCACCGTGATCACCTGGCAGCCCGGCAGCGTCACCCTGACCATCGACGGGCGCACGGCCGGCCACAGCACCACCGCGGTCCCCAACACGCCGATGAGCTGGGACATCCAGAACGAGACCGCCCTCGAAGGCGCCGCGCCGAAGCCGAACACCAGCGCCCAGATGGACATCGAGTACGTGCGCGGCTGGACCTGGAGCTGACCATGGGCACCAACTACTACGTCAACACCCCGTCCTGCCCCAACGCCTGCGAGCACTGCGCGGAATCCGAGCGCATCCACCTCGGCAAGTCGTCCGCAGGCTGGCGATTCCTGTTCCGCGCCGACCCCGAATGGCCGCGCGACGAAGTCTTCGCCCACTGGGTGCGACGCGCACTGTCCGGGCCCATCGTCGATGAGTACGGCCGAGAATGCAGCCTCGCCGAGCTGCTCGACCTGGCCCACGCCAAGGCCGACGGCATCGACCACCTCAACCGGCCCCCCGAACGGCAGTACGGCAGGACCAGCGCCAACGACTTCAAGTCCTGCGGCCACGACTTCAACGACCGCGAATTCAGCTAGCCTCGCTGATCGGCCTTCATCCGCCTCCGCTCCCGAAGGACACTCGATGCCTGAGCCCAGCGTCGGCGACATCGTCCACTACGTCAGCTACGGCACCCCTGGCGGCGAGTACGGCAAGGAGTGCCGCGCAGCGGTCATCACCGCGGTTGTGGCGGGCACCGACCGGGGCAAAGACGAGCATGGCGTCACTACAGCGCCAGCCGTGGTGAGCCTGGCTGTGCTCAACCCCACAGGGATGTTCTTCAACGAGCAGGTCGCCTACGAGGGGTCCGCCGAAGATGGCGGCACCTGGCACTGGCGCGCCGACGACTGAACAGACCGCCCAGCCTCAGCCCGACTTGAGCTCGATGAGGACCTCGCCCTGGCGGGCCTTCTGCGCCGACACCGGCTTCCTTCCCGAGTGCTCGACCTCTACCTGGTAGAACTTTTCACCCTCGGGCACGCCGCTGGCCGTGAAAGGGAACGTGCAATCCGTGGCGCTCGGCACGCCCTGCTGAAGCGCGCCCGTCGCAACGACCTTTCCGCTGGCGCTGTACACCGTCACAGTGGCGCCTTCCTGGATGTCCATGTACGGGCCGCTATGGCGTGGCATGCACTGGCCGCCCTGAGACAGCTGCTGCAGCGCCTCGTGCAGGCTGAGCACCAGCTTCATGTCGCCCTTCATGGTGAAGGTCTTCACCGGTTTCGCGCCCGGCGATGTCCCTGCGCCGCCGCCGCTGGATAGGCCCCACGCCAGGCCCACCGCAACCACCCCGACGGCGAGACCGGCAAGCCCGGTCACCAGTGGACGCGGCCAACGCCTCCCTGCAGCAGGCGGATTCTCGGGCATCGGCGGCACGGCAGACGCATCAGTCAGCTCAGACATGCCGCGAATGATGACAGCCCGCACACACGGCGTACACGGCAAGAACCAGATCGTGACCCGCCCCATCGAAGGAGACGCCGTGGCCGACGAGCACACGTTCGCCCTGACCATCGAAGCCTCCGGCGAAGTCACCCCCGCCCCCCACCCGACACCAGCAGACACCGACGAGGCCGCGCCTCTCAACGACGAAGAGGAGCCCACCGATGGCTGAAGGACTGTCCACCACGCTGGTCTCCAACTGGCTCAACACGCTCAGGGCGGCGGGCGCCGCCTTCGGGCCCGTCGCCGCCCAGTACGCGCAGCTCCACACCGCCAACCCCGGCGCCGCCGGAACCACCGCGATCAGCGCCGGATCGAACACGCGCGTGATCTTCACGCATGCCGCATCGTCCGCCGGCTCCGCACTCGCCCTCACCGGCACGAACCCGGCCTGGACCAACGGCGGCACCTCGGAGACCATCACCGACATCTCCGTATGGACCGCGAGCAGCGGCGGCACGTTCCTGTTCTCGGTGGCACTGACGGCCAGCAAGGCGTGGGCGTCGGGCGACACATTCACATTGCAATCTTTGGGTGTAAGCCTCGGGGCGCAAGCCTCCTGACCCTTGAGGCGGCGTAGCGGCTGATCGGAGACGTCGCCATGACGACCATCACCGACGACTTCAACCGCGCTGACAGCACGAACCTCGGCGCCAACTGGGTCGAGGTAAGCGGCGACTGGTCGATCATCTCCAACCAGCTCAGCTCCGGCTCAGCGGGCGGCACGATCATCCTCCGTGCTGCCGGAACGATGGCCACCAACGACCACTCAGCCCAGGTCACCATCGCCGCCACCGCAGCCGTCAGCCACGGCGTGTGGTGCCGCGGCAACAGCAACATCAGCCAGGGCTACCTGTGGCGCAACGACGGCACGAGCTGGAACCTTTTCTCCGTCGTAGGCGGCTCGTTCACGTCGATCGGCTCCTTTGCCGGGGCAGCCGTCGCAGGCGACATCGCGAAAGTGCAGGCCGTCGGCTCGACGATCAAAGGATTCGTCAACGGCGTCCAGCGCGTCTCCGTCACCGACACCGCCGTCACCACCGGCACCAGCGTCGGCCTCCGAGCCGAATCCACCAACCTGCTCCGCTTCGACGACTTCACCGCGGCAGACGTCACCACCGGCACCACAGGCGACGCGGCCTTCCCGGGTACAGCCACACTGTCCGCCACCGGCCTACGGGCAACAGCAGGATCCTCCGCCCTCGCCGCAACAGCAACCCTGTCCACATCCGGCCTCCGCGCCACTACGGGCGATACGGCGCTGACAACCACAGCCGGCCTGACAGCAGACGGCATCCGCGCCACAGCCGGAACGGCGACCTTCGCCACAACGGCGACCCTGACCGCCAGCGGAACGCTAGCCACCAGCAGCAACGCAGCCCTCACGGCGACCACGAACCTGACAGCCGCCGGACTAGTGGACCACCCAGGACTCACCGCACTCGCTGCAACCGCCGCACTGACCGCCCAAGGACAGGCCGCATACAACGCCGCCGCCGCCCTCACGGCCACGGCCACACTGACGGCCAGCGGAATCACCGGCACGGCGCCCACACTCGGAGACGCCACACTGAGCGCCACAGGCACCCTCACAGCGGCGGGCACCCGAGCAACGATCGCAGGCGCCGCCCTGAACGCCGCGGCAACTCTCACCGCAGCAGGAAGCACGGCGGCAGCCGGCCAAGCCGCGCTCGCCGCCACGGCGACGCTCACAGCCAGCGGGACAACACTCGGCACCCACGACGACATCAACGTCACTGTCGGCGCCCCCTACAGCCCGTGGGCAGCAGGCCAGCCATACGTGCCCACCTGGACCGTGCAGGCACCCCAAGCCGACGACTTGGAGGTAGGCGCACCGTGCTGATCCCCGCCACCTCGACCGAGTACGTCCACGTCCCCGTCACCGCACCAGCCGGAGTCGACATCACCGGCACCCCACCCAAGCTCGCCTTCCTCCCCGTCTCCAACCGGGACAACCCGGTGACCAGCGACTGGCAGACCGGGACGTGGGCCAACGGCACCGAGGCCCGACTCCTCATCGGACCCGACGGCGGGGCGCTCACGCTGGCCGCAGGCGACTACCGCGTCTACGTGTCCTTCGACCCGCCCGGATCCGAGAACATCGTCCGGCTGTCCGGCTACCTCGGCATCACCTGAAGCGGAGGCGCCGCATGGAATCCCCTTGGCGCACGGGTGAGACCGTCCTCTTCGGCAAGTCCTACTGCTGGGTGCAGAGCACGGACGGCAAGCTCTCGCTGCATCCGGTCTTGAAGCTCAGCAAGGCGCGAACACTCGACATCCCCTTCACGTGGGAACTCGCCAAGGCCGCTGTCCGCCGTCTGGCCCCCCGAAGCTGAACGGGAGGCCGCCATGCCACGACGAACCGGCTGGCGCGTCTGCTCCGTACCCGGCTGCCCCGAGTTCAGCGATCGCGGTGGGAAGTGCGACGACCACCGCCGTGAGGCGGAACAACGGCGCGGCACAGCGAGACAGCGCGGATACGGACGAGAACACGAGACCCGCTTCCGGCCGGCAGTCCTGGCCCGCGATCCCATCTGCGTCTGCCCCGGCTGCCCCCAGTGCAGCGACCCAGACTCCGCATGCGCCAGACCCAGTGAACACGCAGACCACTGGCCACTGAGTAAGCGCGACCTCATCGAACGAGGGCTCGACCACAACGATCCCAAGCGCGGGCGCGGACTCTGCGGCCTCTGCCACGCCAGCAGCACCGCACGAGAGCAGCCCGGAACCTTCGGCCTGCACTGACCAACCCACCAGCACTCGCCACTGATCCCGGCGAGCAGAAGCCCCCGACCCATCCGGGTGTCGGGGGCTTCGCCATACCCGGAGACCGACATGCCAACGCTCACCCCCTCACGCACCAAGACCTGTACCGAACCTGGATGCCCGAACAAGTACCGCGCTCTCGGCCTGTGCTCCACCCACTACAACCGCAAGCACCAGCCCAACAGGCACGCCGCTATCCCCACCTCGTGCACCGCCTGCGGTACCCCGATACGACGCCCACACAAGGCAGACCGCAGGCCCACCTGCTCCATAGCCTGCCGCCGCATCGTGCAGTTCGGACCAGCAGCCGCACACACAGGCAGCTACGACTGGAGCACCGACGCGGTGAAGCGAGCACAGCTTGCCGGCGCGACGGTCATCCATCGGTTCGACCGGCTCCAGGTCTTCGAGCGTGACGGCTGGGTCTGCTACCGGTGCGAGCGGCCGACCGACCCGGACGCCTCACCGTTCGACGTGATGAGCCCGACCGTCGACCACGTGGCGCCGCTATCGAAGGGCGGCGACCACACCCTGGCCAACGTCCGCACCTGCTGCCTGGGTTGCAACAGCGCCAAGCAGGATCACGCTGCGTAACCTCGGCGGGCAAGACCCAGGGGCCAAAGGGTCATTGGATCATGGAATCTGGACCTACGGGGAGGGCTATCGGGTCCCATACGGGTCACAGGATTTTGGGCCCCGGAAATCGATCTTCATCGCGTAACCCTGTGTAGCTACCGGCGCGCCGCAATGGCCGTCGGTCTGATGCCGCAACGGCACCAACAGAGGTGATCACAATGCCTGGAAACGGACCCCTGCCGAAGGATGCGTCTCAGCGGCGCCGGCGCAACGCCGACGCGGTCACGACGACAGTCCTCCCGGCGAACGGACCGGATGGACCCACGCCGGAACTGCCCGGCGGACACGACTACGACAGCCGCACGCTGGCCTGGTACGAGACGTGGCGCAGCAGCCCGCAAGCTGCGACGTTCCTGCCGACGGACTGGCAGCGGCTGCACATGCTCGCCGAACTCGTGCAGGAGTACTGGGGCGAGCCGAGGAAAGATCTGCTGGCGGAGATCCGGCTGAACGAGGCGTCCCTCGGCGGCACGGCAGCGGACCGGGTGCGGCTGCGCTGGACCGTAGCCGAGCCGGACATCGAGCCTGTGGCCCGGCGCTCGGCAAGCCCCCGCGGTGGAACCTCACGCAGGGACCGCGTCCTGAAGGTCGTCGATGGCCAGGCGGATAGCTGACCCGGACCGCTTCGTCTCCCTCGGCTTCGAGGCCATCGACTGGATCGAGCACTACCTGTGCCACGGTCCCGGCGACGTGCAGGGCGAGCCTCTGCTCATCGACGACGAGATGGCCGCGTTCATCGTCAAGGCCTACCAGCTCGACCCGGTGACGGGCCGCCGGAAGGTCAACCGCGCGTTCCTGTCCCGGCCGAAGGGCAGGGCGAAGAGCGAGCTCGCCGGCGCGCTGGTGTGCTTCGAGGCGCTGGGGCCGTGCAGGTTCGACGGCTGGGACGCTGCCGGTGATCCGGTGGGCCGCGCGCAGGTGTACCCCTTCATTCGCTGCCTGGCGACGGAGGAGAACCAGTCCGGCAACACCTACGACAACGTCACGGCGATGCTCGAGCACCTCGTCGAATACGCCGGCGACGAGTTCCCGGGAATCGACCTGGGGCGTTCGGCGCAGACGTCGAGCCGCATCTTCATCGAGGGCGGCGGCGAGATCGTCCCGTCGACGTCGTCCGGCGCCGCGAAGGATGGCGGCAAGGAGACGTTCAGCGTCTTCGACGAGACGCACCTGTACGTCCTGCCCGAGCTGAAGGCCATGCACAAGACGGTGCGCCGCAACCTGGTGAAGCGCCGTGCTGCCGAGCCGTGGTCACTGGAGACGTCGACGATGTATGCGGTCGGCGAGAGTTCGGTGGCGGAGGCGACGCACGAGTACCACAAGGCGGTCGCCTCGGGCCGGGTACGTGACGGCGGTCTGCTCTTTGACCACCGCGAAGCCCCGCATGTCGAGGACCTGCACGACGACGACCAGCTGCTGCCCGCTCTGGAGTTCGTGTACGGCGACGCAGCGAAGTGGATGGATCTCGAGCGGATTGCCAGCGATATGCGGGAGCCGGACACCGATCCGGCGGACGCCCGCAGGTACTTCCTGAACCAGCCCGGAACCGCCTCAGCGAAGGCGTTCGACCCGGGGCGCTGGCGGGAGTTGGCGGACTCGCACTTCATCGTCCCGGCGAAGGAAGCGATCGCGATCGGCTTCGACGGGTCGAAGTGGAGCGACTCGACAGGCTTCATCGCGACCCACATCGAGACGGGCCACCAGTGGGTGCTCGGGGTGTGGGAGTCGCCTGCGAACAAGCAGGAGGCCGAATCGTGGGAAGTCCCCGAGGCCGAGGTGAACGCCGTACTGGACGAGGCCATGCAAACGTGGCGGGTCGTGCGCGTCTACGCGGACCCGGCCTACTGGGAGGAGACGATCGCGGGCTGGGCCGGCAAGTACGGCCCGAAGGTCGTCACCGAGTGGTGGACGCACCGGCGCCGCCAGATGGCGTTCGCCCTGCGCGCGTACAAGACGGCAATGACGGGCGGCGAGCTGTCGCACGACGGCAGCGACGCCTTCGCCCGGCACATCGCCCATGCGGTGAAGCGGAACGCCGGAGTGAAGGACGACGAGGGCAAGCCGATGTGGGTGATCCAGAAGGACCGCCACGACTCCCCTCGGAAGATCGACCTTTCCATGGCGGGCTGCCTGTCCTGGGAAGCCCGACGGGACGCAATCAAGGCGGGCGGCAACGAGCCGCCGCGCTCCCGGAAGACGACTGTGATGCGATGACGATGACGGGGGTGACCTGTGGCCCTCGACCTCGAGCCGGATGCCTGGCTGAAGCGGCTGATTGCGGCGCACGACAACGATCTGCCGAATCTGCGGTTGATGGACAGCTACTACGAGGGCACGCAGCCTCTGTCGTATCTAGCGCCGGAGATCCAGTCGGAGCTGTCGGACCGGATGCGGCAGCTGGTCATCAACTGGCCGCAACTGGTGGTGGACGCGCTGGATGAGCGGCTGGACGTCGAGGGCTTCCGGTACGCGGACAGTGAGACCACGGCGGAGGATCTGTGGTCGGTGTGGCAGGCCTCCGACATGGACGAGGGCAGCCAGCAGGCCCACGTCGATGCGCTGGCCCTGAAACGGTCTTACGCGATCATCGGCGCGAACGAGGACGACGAGGCCACGCCGATCATCACCGCAGAGTCCGCCCTCGAGGTGTTCGCGGAGCGGGATCCTCGTACCCGGCAGGTGATGGCGGCGATCAAGCGGTGGGATGAACCCTCCGCGGGGGCTGCCCCGGTGAAGTGGGCGACGCTGTATCTGCCGAACAAGCGGATCACGTTCGAGCAGCAGAAGGGCGCTTGGACCGCGGTTGAGCAGGACGAGCACAAGCTCGGCCAGGTGCTTGTCGTCCCGCTGGCGAACCGGCCGCGGCTGCGCCACCTGGACGGCACGTCTGAACTGCGCTCCGTCATTCCGATCTCGGATGCGGCCTGCAAGATCGCCTCGGACATGATGGTCAGCGCGGAGTATCACGCGATGCCGCGCCGGTGGGCGACGGGCATGTCCCGGGACGACTTCGCCGACGAGAACGGGCAGCCGCTCGGTGCGATGTCGTCGCTGGCGGGCCGCCTGTGGGTGAACGAGGGCGACAACGTCAAGTTCGGCCAGTTCCCCGAGGCGCAGCTGTCGAACTTCCACGAGACGATCAACGTTCTTGCGCGTCTGGTGGCTGCCCTGACGGGCCTGCCGCCCGCATTCCTCGGCCTGGCCACCGATCAGCCGCCGTCCGCGGACGCGATCCGCGCGTCGGAGGCTCGTCTGGTGAAGCGCGCGGAGCGGCGTCAGCGGGCGTTCGGCGAGGCGTGGGAACGCGTCATGCGGCTCGTCCTGCTGGTCCGGGACGGCAAACTCGACCCGCGGACCGGCAAGCTCGAGACCGTGTGGCGGGACCCGGCGACTCCGACCTACGCACAGAAAGCCGACGCCGTCGTGAAACTCCACGCCAGCGGCATCCTGCCGACCGAGCAGGCATGGGAAGACCTCGGCTACAGCGCAGTGCAGCGGGACCGAATGCGGGGCATGCAGGACGAGGCCCTGACCCGGATGACGGCGATGGATCTGCACCAGCTGTCCACCGCCCAGCCGGAGCCGCAGCCGCTCGAGGCCCCTGCGGGAGGCTGACGTGGCCGTTGCAACGCAGGCCCACGCGGCCATCGTCGACGCCTACGGCCGGTCTCAGCAGCGGGCCGTCATTCAGACGACGGTCACGATGGAACGGCTGTGGAAGCGGCTTGCCGCTGCAGACCTGTCCGGGTCCTGGTTGCAGGGCTTGGGTGCGGCGATGGTCCGGGCCGTGTCCGCCGGCCAGCTGGTGGCGGCGTCCACGGGCCAGCCGTACATCGAGGCGATGGTCCGCATGGACGGCCTCAGCAACGACTACCTGGAGCAGGCGGCGCGTGTGGATGCCCGCTCGTTTTCGGGTGTCGCCGCGGACGGCCGGACGCTGGACTCGCTACTGTACCTGCCGGTGATCCGCACGAAGACGCTGATCGGCGGCGGCCTGACGCTGCAGGAGGCGATGCTCGCCGGGCAGGCCCAGTTGCTGCGGATTGCCGCGTCGGAGGTCGCGGATGCGGGCCGCGGCGCGGCTGGTGTGGCGATGGTCGCGAACCGTTCGGTGACGGGCTACGTCCGGCAAGTCCGGGCGGGAGCTTGCGCGAGGTGCGCGATCCTGGCGGGTCGCTGGTACCGGTGGAACGCGGACTTTCAACGTCACAAAAGGTGCGCTTGTTATGGGGTTCCCGCCACCGATGCGCGCCCTGGGCGGCACGTGAACCCGATGTCGTTCTTCAACGGCCTGTCGCGCGCTGAGCAGGATCGCCGGTTCACGATCGGCGGCGCTGAGGCGATCCGGAACGGCGCCGACATCTACAAGGTCGTCAACGCGGGTCGGTCGACGGTGACGTTGGACGCTTACGGCAAGAAGGTCGTGGCCACGCTCGAGGGCACGACGCGCCGCGGGGAGTTCTTCCAGCAGATGCGCCGCGAGGCGGAGCAGCGCACGGGCCAACGGTTCGCTCGCGGCCGCGCCGACGTGGAACAGGGACTGCCGCGCTTCCACCTGAAGACGCCGCGGCTCACGCCCAGCGAGATCCTCCGACTCTCCGAAGATCGCGACGAGCTGATCGGGATGCTCAAGCGCTTCGGCTATCTGTCCTAGCCGCTTCCGGCAGGGATGACCATCGACCAACACCAGGGGGTCCCGCAATGGGGCCCCTTTCGCATGTCCACAACTGAAGGGGCGGACGCAATGTCCACCGAGATTGAGAAGGTCCCGGCAACCGGGATCGCCTGGTTCAACCTGTCCCGACACGACGACCCCGAGCCGTCCGACCCCGAGCCTGCTCCGGACCCGGCGGACGACCCCGCAGACCCCGAGCCCGCCCCGGATCCTGCAGACGATCCGGCGGACCCCGAGCCTGAGCCGGAGCCCGAGGGCGCCGACAAGCTCGGCAACGCGGGTAAGAAAGCGCTCGACCGTATGAAGGCCGAGAAGGCGGAAGCCCGGAAGGCCGCGGCCGCGGAGAAGAAGCGCGCCGACGACCTCGCCCGCCAGGTTGAGGAGTTCAAGGACCGCGACCGGACCGAGTCGGAGAAGCTCGCGGCGAAGGCCGAACGGTCCGAGAAGCAGGCTGCGAAGGCCACGGCGCGCGCTGTGGCTGCCGAGGTCCGTGCGGCGGCCGGAGAGTTCGCCGACCCGACTGACGCGGTGGACGTGCTGATGCGTGACCCCAGCCAGTACGTCGACGCCGACGGCGAGATCGACACGGACGCCATCGAGACGGCCCTGTCGGACCTGCTGGAGCGTAAGCCGCACTGGGCCAGGCCCGAGCCGGCTGCTCCGGCCCCCGAGAAGAAGCCGCAGCCCAAGCCGGACCCCGGCCAGGGCTCGCGCGGTGCTCCCGCGCCGGTGAACTACCTCGAGGCCTCGAAGGACCAGGTCGCCGCGGAGCTCGCCAAGTACGGCTACAGGCAACGCGTGTGATCGAAGTCCGTGCCCATCTGGGCGACGGGCGCACCGAGATAACGGTGGCCGGTCACGAGGAGCACGCCGCTGGGGGTCGCGTCTGCGCCGCCGTTTCGGCCATCGCCCAAACCGCACTGCTCGGCCTCCAGATGGTCGCTGAGCAATACCCGGACCTGGTGTCCGTAGAGATCACTGAGGAGTGACATGACCCCCAGCCTGACCGCGGCCCGTCCGCGGCTTTCCGTCAAGGGCCCGGCCCGGCCGTGGTTCCGACTCGACCGGCACGCTGGTGTCCGGCCGTCCCTGCCTGCTGGCATCCAGGCGATGCTGCAGAACGGCATGCTCGACCGCGTGTTCCGGGACGCGCTGGTGCCGAACTTCCTGTTCCCACAGATCGCGGACGCGGAGCCGTGGATGGGCGGCCTGGGTGACACCAAGACTTTCACCCGCAAGGGCCTGCTCGCCCCCGTCACCACTCCGGTGACCGGGTCGGACCCGTCGGCGGCCACGTACAGCATCGAGCAGTGGTCCGTGACGATGGACCAGTACGCGAACTCGATGGACACCAACATGCTGGGCAGTTCGATGGCCCTCGCGAGCAAGTTCCTCGCCGACGTGGAGAACCTCGGCATCAACGCAGGTCAGACCATCAACCAGGTGGCCCGGAACAAGCTGTTCAAGGCCTACGCGGGCGGCCGGACCTGGTGCACCACGGCCGGGTCCTCGGACACGTCGATCATCGTCAATTCGACGGACGGCTTCGAGACCGTCATGGTCAACGGTGTCCCGACCGCCGTGTCGGCGTCCAACCCGCTCACCGTGTCGATCGCGGGCACCGGCAACACGGTGACCGGCGTGAACCTCGGCACCAAGACGCTGACCCTGGGCACTGCCCGCGTCGACGTCGCCGGTGACTACGTGGTCGCGGCGAACGCTCCGATCTCGGTCCGGGCGACCGGCAACTCCGCCTACGACCTGACCGGGTCGAACACGGTGACGTTCGCGAACTTCAGGGCCGCCGTGGCGCGCCTGCGGAAGATGGCGGTCCCGACCGTCGGCGGCTACTACGTCGCCCACATCGACCCCGACACCGAGGCCCAGCTGTTCGCGGACTCCGACTTCAAGCAGGCCCTTCAGGGCCGCATCGACTCCCCGATCTACCGGGACCTCAGCATCGGGCGTTTCGCCGGCATCGACTGGGTCCGCAACCTCGAGGCCCCGACCATCGCCAACGGCGGCTCGGCGGGCACCCTGCTCGTGCACCGGCCGATCGTGCTGGGTGCGAACGCGCTGATGGCGGCTCCGTTCGAGGGCACCAACAGTCTCCTCGCCGGAACCGGCGTCGAGGACGTGCCCGAGATCCGCACCATCCAGGCCGCGCCTGCCGTGGACGTCACCCTGCTGGTGCGTCCGGCGCAGGACCGCCTGCAGCAGGTCATCTCCTCGACCTGGTCGTGGGTCGGTGACTTCGGTGTTCCGTCCGATGCGGGCACGGGCGATGCGGCGCTGTACAAGCGCGGCGTTGTCATCGAGCACGCCTGATATGGCTCCCGTCGGCGCGGACGCATCCCTGTCCGTCCGCGCCGGCGGGCCTTCACGAAGGAGATGAGTCATGCGCGTGCGCGTGCTCGAGGAGTTCACCGCGTACTGGAACTATGCGGTCACCACGTTCCATAAGGACGCGGAGTTGGAGGGCGATCAGGCCCGGCACTTCGCCGACAACGCTCCCGAGGGATCGGTGGAGATCCTGGAGGCGGACCCCGAGCCGCCTCAGGCGCCGAAGGAGCCCCCGGCCGAGCCCGAGCAGCAGGAAGAGGGCGACGGTCCGCCGGTGGACGGCACGATCGACGACCTCATGTCGTGGGTGGACGGCGACCGCGAGCGTGCGGCGCAGGCCCTGGCGGCTGAGCAGGCGAAGGACAAGCCGCGGTCGACCGTGGTGAAGCGGCTGACGGCCCTGGCCGACGCCGAGGAGTAGAGGGGGCCCGCATGTCCCCGACCCCTCTCGCGACGCAGGCGGATCTCGAGGCCGCCTTGCAGCGGTCGTTGGATCCGGCGCAGGCGGCGATGGCGATCCGCCGGGCCTCCGCGCGGGTCCGGAAGTACTGTCGTCAGCAGTTCACCCTGGTGGAGAACGAGACGGTCACCCTGCCCGGGAACGGGCGGATTCTGCGGCTGCCGCAGCGGCCCGTCGTCGTCGACGACACGCACCCGCTGACGGTCGTGGAACTGTTCGGGATCGCCGATCAGGAGTACACGGCCATCGAGGGCCGCGACTTCACCCGGATCGGCTCCGAGCTGACCCGCGGCGAGGCGTGGTGGGCGCCGACCCGGCTGATGGGCTGGCCGTTCATGCGGCCTCAGGGGATCTGGGCCCAGCGGGTCCGGGTCACCTACAGCCACGGCTACGCCGAGGTCCCGGACGACGTCGTCGACGTGGTGCTGGATCTGGCGCAGATGAACATGACCAACCCGCAGGGCCTGCGGTCGGAGTCGATCGACGACTATCAGCGGACGTTTGCCTCCGAGACCATCGGCGGGGCCCTGCTGACCGCGGACCACAAAGAGGCCCTGCGCGTGTACCGCGGACGGTCGTTCTCTGTGGCACCGGTGACGTGATGACGGCAATCGACATTCAGCCGCTGCTGGCGGCGGGCCGCGCCGCACACGATCAGCTGCTGGTGGACACCTGCACGATCAGCCGGCCCGGGGCGTCGACCCTGGACCGCCCTACGAGCGTCCTCACACCGGGGACGCCGACGGTCCTGTATTCGGGTGCGTGCCGCCTGAAGCCCCAGCGGGTTCCTCGCAACGAGGAGGCGGGGGAGCGGCTGACGATCGTGGCCCGCTACGAGCTGGCGTTGCCGTTCGCGTCGCTTGCCACGGACAACCTGCGGGTCGGGGACGCGGTCGTCATCACGGCGTCCGGTGATACCCGGCTCGTCGACCAGCCGTTCGCGGTGATGGCCGTCGATTTCAGCAGCACGGCGACCGCATGGCGGATCACCGTCGAAGGCGCCACGTGACGGGAGGCCGCCCGTGACGACTCCCGCTGTTCTTCCTCACGTCGATGCGGTCACCGCAGCTCTCACCGGGGCCGATCTGACCGTCTACTTCGGTGGGGCGCCCCCGGGCGTCGTACCGACGGCCACCCAGCCGTACACGGTGCTCTACCCGACTCCGGGGCGTGCGGTGGCGGCATCACTCGCTGATGACCTTGTCGACTTCGTCGGCGAGGTCCAGCTCACCTGTGTTGGGCTCACCGCCGAGCAGGCGGCATCTGTTTCGGACCGGGCCATGGCGGCTCTCGCGGCGAGAATCACGGTCGCTGGGCGCGTGTCCTGGCGGCCGGAGTTCCTCGACGGTCAGCCGGTGCAAAGGGACGACGACGTAACACCCCCCAACTACTACGCCGTAGCCCGGTACCGGCTGCGCTCAATCCCTCAGTGAGGAGATCACCATGGCAGTTCTCAGCCTTCAGTCGATCACCGCGGCTGGTCTGGCCGCGACCTACTCGACGGCCGCGGGCGGCGGCGACAAGATCCCGCTCGGCGCGTCCAACATCTTCCTGCACGTGAAGAACGGCGGGGCCAGCCCGGTCACCGTGACCATCACGACGCAGTCCAACCAGGTCAAGGGGCTGACGTTGCCGGATCGGATCGTCACCGTCGCGAACGCGACCGACAAGTTCATCGGCCCCATCGACTCGTCCTTGCACGCGGACATCAACCAGCAGGCCAGCGTCGGCTACTCGGCCGTCACGTCGGTGACCGTCGCCGCGCTGCGCATCTGACCCTGCCCGCCCCCAGTCTCGCCCCGCCCCGCTGACCGGGGCTTTTTTCATGCCCCCGAGGAGGGTTCATGTCTGACCTGATCAGCGATGGCAACACGAAGGTCGCGTTCGCGACCAGCATCGCGAACCTGAGCGCACCGACGGTCGCGGAGCTGACCGCCGCGAACGACTGGACGACCCGGCTGACCCCGGACGGCCTCAAGGCCGACCCGGCGACGGCGGACGTCGACACGTCGTCGCTGGCCAGCACGTTCACCACCAACCAGCCCGGCCGCCGCTCCTACACGGTCGAGCTGACGTTCAAGCGGGGCTCGACCCCGACCGAGGACCAGCCGTACACCACGCTGACGTATGGCGCGACTGGCTTCGTCATCGTGCGCCGCGGCGTGGCCTACGCCACCGCGTTCGCCACCGGCGACAAGGTCGAGGTGTACCCGGTCGCGGCGGGCGAGGCGCAGAACATCGCCCCGGCGGCCAACGAGGTCTCGAAGTTCATGGCGCCGCTGAAGGTCACGTCGGACCCGGCGACGCGGGCTGTCGTCGCCTGATGCCGGACATCTCGGAGCTTTTGGCAGGGGCGTCGCCTCGCGAGGTCACCGTTCCGGTGTGCCTTGCGGGCGACGCGGGCGCCGAGTTGGAGGCGTTGGAGGCGGAGCTGGGACAGCTGGGGGAGTGGCAGCCGACGTCGCTCGGCGAGACGAACCCGGCGTTCGAGCTTCAGGAGCGCATTGCTGCGGCCCGGGAGCGGGTGCGGGAGACGGCGGTCGAGTTCCGGTTTCGGGCGCTCGGGCACCGCGCCTACAGCAACCTGCTCGCCGCTCATCCGGCGCCGAAGGACTCGAAGGAGCCCTACGACGCGGGCACGTTCCTGCCCGCGGTTCTCGCTGCCTGCTGTGTCGAGCCGTCGCTGACGCCGGCGCAGGTCGACAGGCTGCTGGACGTAGTCAACGACGGCACCGCCAGGATGCTCTTCGCGACGGCGCTCGCGGTGAACGAGGAGCCGTCGCCGATCCCTTTCTCGTAGCCCGCCTGCGGGATCACCGCCTCCCGTACCGGCGGGAAGTTGAAGCGGCGCGGGCTTGGGGCATTCCGCGCAGCATCCTCCTCGGCCGCCCGCAGCCTGCCCCCGGTGAGCCGCTATGGCTGCCGGAGGACCGCTGGTGGGCAATGGCCCTGATGGAGGCCGAATCGGGGCTGTGCGGAGACTGTGGCCATTTGCTGTCCGAGACCACGCAGGCCGAGGCCGAGTTCGCCTACGACGCGTCGATCACGAAATGCCACGCCTGCCTCGCCGGCGCCCGCCGGGTGGCCGCACACCAGGAAGACGGCGGCAAAACCGAGGGGCTGAAGGTCAGCGTGTTCCGGAGGGAGCAGTGATGGCGGGAATCGACGTGATTGGCCTCACCGTGGTGGTGGACGACCTGGGCACTTTCGCTGAGCGGCTGCGGGTGAACGCGGGGAAGGCCGTGAAGGTCACCTCGCAGAAGGTCCGGGACGACGCCCGCAACCGGATCAAGGGCCACAAGTACTTGCCCGCCTACCCGTATTCGATCACCTACGACGTCAAGGTCACCGCCGAAGGCGTCGAGGGCGAGATCGGCCCCGACAAGGGCATGGCGCAGGGGCCGCTCGGCAACATCATCGAGTACGGCACCTCGAAGAACGCCCCCCTCCCACACCTCGGCCCCGCGCTCGACGCGAACGCCGAAGACCTGGTCACCGGCATCGAAATCGCCGTCCACCAGGCCATGTAACAGCACGTCAAGGACAGGGAATCCAATGACTACGAGCAGGAAGCCGCCCGCGCGCCGGGCTGCGAAGCCAGCGCTGACGTTCGCTGACATCCGGGCGAAGATCCAGCGGCCACGGCACATCGTCGAACTCGTCATGAACGCTGAGGCCGCGTCGGAGATCGACGCCCTCGAGCAGCTCCTCGAGCGGGCGCAACGCCACGACGAAGCCAACGGCACAGAATCCGCCCGGGACGTCGCCAAGCGCCTCCAGGAGCTGGAAGCGCAGGCCGAAGAGTCCCGGGTCCGGTTCACCCTCGAAGCCATCACCCATCGGGCCTACCAGGCACTGCGGGTGGAGCATCCGCCGACCAAGGACCAGATCGAGAAGGCGGCAGCCCGCGGCGGGAGCGAGGAACCGGCCTTCGACGCGGATGCCTTCGCCCCTGCGCTCGTCGAGGCCCAGCTGATCGAGCCGAAGCCAGCGACACCCGAGGAGTTCGCGGCCTTCTGGAGCGAGCTTTCCGACGGGCAGCTCGCACAACTGTGGTCCGCCGCCATCCAGATCCAGTTCCAGACCGGCGAGCTCGGCCCGCCCTCGCAGGCTGCCGCCGACGTCCTCCGCTCCTTCGGGCTGGCCACCGACTGACCTGCCTCAATGCGCGACAACTGAATAGGGGGCTGCCGTGGCCGACCGTACCGTGCGCGTCCGCGTCATCGCCGAGATGCCGGGCTTTGGCACCATCGTGCGTACCGGCACTGGCGAACTGCTGGCCCTCGGCGAGGCCTCCCTTGTCGCTGGGCGCGGGATTCGCGCCCTCGGCGCGGACGGGGCGATAGCCCGCACCGGCCTCATGGCCATGGGGGCGGGTGCGCGCGGCGGCGCGGCGGGTGTCGGTGAGGCCGAAGCTGCGGCGCTGGCCGCAGGCCGCGGCGCGCGGGCCATGCGGAACGAGGCCGCCCTGACGTCGCCCGCTTTCGGGCGGATGGGGGCTGCGGCGCGCACCGGAATGGGCTCAGTCCAGTCCGGCATCACATCAGTCCTAGGCCCGATGAAGCACCTCGGCGCGCTTCTGGCGGGCGGCGCGATCATCTTCGGCCTGCACGACATCGTCCACTCGGGCAACGAGTACACGGACGCGATGAACAAATTCCTCGAGGTCACGCGCGCCTCGGGGGGACAGATGGCGGCGGCCGGCCGTGAGGCGCAGGCCCTCGGCGCGGACATGAAGCTGCCGTCGGCGAATGCGGCTGAGGCCGCGGACGCGATGGTGGAGCTGTCGAAGGCGGGCCTGTCTGCGCAGGACGCGATCAGGGCTGCTCGAGGCACGATCCAGCTGTCTGCTGCTGCTCGAACTGACGTCGCAACCGCGGCGAAGATCGAGGGCGACATCATGGACCAGTTCGCCCTCAAGTCCACAGAGGCGACCCACGTCGCGGACGTCCTTGCGAACACGTCCAACAGTGCCTCTGGCGAGCTGATGGACATCTACTACGCCATGAAGTACGTGGGCCCGATCGCCCACACCATGGGCGTTTCCATCAAGGACACAGCCACTGCGGTTGGCCTGCTCGGCAAGTCCGGCATCATCGGTGAGACCGCCGGTACCGCCCTGCGGTCGGCGCTGGTCAACATGGCCAAGCCGACCAAGCTGGCCACCAAGGGTCTTCACGAGCTCGGCATCGAGGCGTTCGACGGCCAGGGCAACTTCAAGGGCCTGCAGTACGTCATCACCAAGCTCGGTGACGCCTCCCACCACCTCACCACCCAGCAGTTCACGGCCGCCGCGGCAATGGCGTTCGGCAAGCCCGCCCTCGCGGGCATGGTGGCCCTCGCGCACCAGGGCGGGGAAGCCTTCCAGACGTTCGGCGTGCAGGTAGGTCGTGTGGGCGGGGCCGCGGCTCTGGCTGCCGCCGAGTCCAAGGGCTTGGGCGGCGCGATGCGCGGCCTCGGCAAGCAGATCTCCAGCGCGTTCCTCCAGATCTACCTGGGCATCGCCCCGGGCCTCGAGGGAATCACGCGGTCGATGACGCAGGGCGTCTCGAAGGCCATCCCGTACATCAAGTCCGGCATCCGTATCGCCGGTGACCTGTGGGACATTTACGGGCCGTCCGTCGAGGCGAAGTTGCACTCGGCGGCTGGCGGTATCGGCCGGGCCGCGTCGAGTCTCGCCGCCCCACTGAAGGCGGCGATCACGTCGGCTGCGGTTGCTTCCGTGCCGCTGGCCATCACCTCCGTGCACTCCCTCGGCCAGGCGTTCGGCAACGCCGGGGCTGCCGCCCAGCCACTGCTCGGCGGGCTGCACGACATGTTCGGGTCCGTCTCCTCGGGGGCGGGTGCCCTTGGTGTGCTCACAGGCCGTCTCCAGGTCGGCGTGGGGCTCTTCGGGGAGATGTCGGGAATCCTGCGCCCGGTCGGCGAGCTCGTGGGCGGCATCGCGCACGCGTTCGCAGGGCTGCCAGGCCCGATCCAGCTGTCCGTGCTGGCAATGCTCGCCATGCGCCCGTTCCGTGGGCAGATCCAGGGCATGCAGAACGCGGTCGCGGGCTACGGCCGTTCGGCGGTCGCGTCGTTCAACGGCGTGCGCGGCGCCATGCAGACGCAGACGATCCTTGCCAGCCGGGCCGGGGTTTCGCTCGGCCGCTGGGGTGCCGGGCTCGCTGCACTCGAGGCCCGCTCCCCGACGATCGCCGCGATGGGCAACTCGTTCCGCACCGCCTCTACTGGCATCCAGGAGGCTGGCGGTCGCCTGGTCGGTTTCCGGTCGGCGGCCGGCGGCGCTCTGGCCGCGATCGGCACGGGCGCCGGGCGCGGGCTGATGGGTGCCGCCCGGGGTTTGTACGGGTTCCTCGGCGGGCCGTGGGGTGTCGCAATCGGCGCCGCAATGATCGGCTTGGACCTGCTGGCCAAGAAGCAGCAGGAAGCCGCGGCTGCCGCGGCAGCCCACCAGCAGCGGATCTCCGCTCTCACTACGGCACTGCAGCAGTCCGCCGGTGTGGCAGACGGCAGCGTTCGCGCTGCGGCCGTGCAGACCCTGGCGGACACAAAGCTGAAGGACGGCAAGACGCAACTGCTGGACGTCATGCACCGCGCGGGCATCAACGCCACCCAGCTCACGGACGCCTACCTCGGGCAGGGCACATCGGTTGATGGGCTGCGCAAGCGGCTATCCGCTGCCGCCGAGGAGAACACGAAGTTTGTGAACGCAGGCCGGACGGCCGGCAAGGTGTACACGCCGCAGGGGCAGGTCTACAAGAACGCCGCTGATGCGCTCGGTTCTCTCTCCGGGGAGTTCGACGCGGCTCGCACGAAGCAGAAGGACTTGGCCGACGCGGTCAAGGGGTCTGGCGCTGCGGCTCTGGATGCCACCGATCCGACGGGGCGGCTGCAGGGCGCGATCAAGACGCTCGGGGACTCCGCATCGGATGCGGACACGAAGGCGCGCGCTCTGCACACTGCTCTCGATCTGCTGTCGGGCGGCGAGCTGGACGTGCAGGCGGCGGTCGCGGTCATGAATCAGGCGCTGCTTGATCTCAACGGCAGCTACAAGGACGGCGTCGACCACGCGAAGGGCTACGGCAAGGCTCTTCTGCAGGTCGACGGCAGCCTGAACACGACGAGTGAGAACGGGCAGTCCCTGTGGACCAAGCTGCAGGGCCTCAACGAGCAGACGGCCGGCGCGGCCCAGGCCACCTACGACTACGCGAGGGCCAACAAGACCGATGTCGTTCCGGCGCTGCAGCAGGCCGAGGGCGCCATGGAGAAGTCGTGGAAGGCCGCAGTCAGGGCCGGGCAGAAGTTCGGGCTCACCGCCGACCAGGCGAAGGTCCTGGCCATGCAGATGGGGTTCATCCCGTCGTCGCTGGCGATCACGATGTCGACGCCGGGTCTGTCGGACACGCAGAAGCAGCTGCTGTACGTCCAGGGTCTTGCCGGGCACATGCCGAAGGGCTCCACGATCCGGGTGTCGGCGCTGACCACCGAGGCCAAGAAGGACATCGAGTCGGTCGGCTTCAAGGTCAAGACGCTGCCCGGCGGCCGGCAGATGGAGATCACGGCGCCGACCGACAAGGCTGCTGCCGCTCTTGACGCGCTGCTCGCGAAGAAGTTGCCGGGGAAGAAGCTGCCGGTCAGTGCTGCAACTTCCAAGGCGCTCACGGATCTGGACGCAGTACGGCGCAAGGTCGCCGGTACCAAGGGGAAGACCGTCACGGTCGGAGCCTTGACCAAGGTGGCCGAGGAGGCGCTCTCGTCGCTCGGGTTCCACATCTCGCGGACGCACGGCAAGCAGGTCACGATCACCCTGCCGACGGGCGGTCCGAGCTCGGCTGCGGCCACCATCCAGGGCTACATCGACGGTGTCCATGGCAAGACCGTTTCCGTCAACGTCGTGACGACGCACACGGATCATGGCACGGTCGCCCATGAGGGCGGCAAGTACGCGCGCGGCGGCCTCGTGCGGGGCTACGCGGATGGCGGTGCCATCCAGTACATGCCGTTCGGCGGCCGGGTTGTAGGCCCCGGCACGGGTACCTCGGACAGCATCCCGGCGCTCGTCTCCAACGGCGAGTACGTCATCAAGGCAGACGCCGTCCGCAAGTACGGCACCCACATGTTCGACCGCCTCAACGCCAAGCGGTTCGCGGGCGGAGGGCTCGCCGGCTTCACCTACACGCCGACCGGGCAGGCAGTGCTGGGCGGCCCGTCGGATCCGAAGACGCGCTACGACAAGGCCGTCGACGCCCTGAAGGCGGCATGGGACAAGCTCAACTCGGCGCTGAAGGACGCGAAGAAGAAGGCCGACGACCTCAGCAACGCCGAGAAGAACCTGTCCCGGGTACGTCACGGTCACCACACGGCGGCCCAGTTGCGGGCCGCCCAGTCGCGGGTCGACAAGGCCAGGTCGGCGAAGAAGTCTGCCGACAAGACGGTCTCGGCTGACCGCGCGGGTGTGAACAAAGCAGACGCGGCCCTTGGCGTGAAGAAGGGGGCGAAGGCCCCCACCGGCTTCGACCTCAAGGCCTACGAGACGCAGCTCAACAAGAGCGTCGCGGCGACGGACAAGTGGCGCGGCAACCTCGCAAAGATCAGCAAGCGGGGCGGCGCCGAGGTTGAGTCGATGCTCGAAGGGATGGGCGAGGACGGCTACGCCCTCGTCAACTCGCTGGCCGGAGCCTCGAACAAGCAGTTCAACGACATCGTCAAGAAGCTCCAGAAAACCGGGGACGTGGCCAAGGCCACGCTGCAGGACTTCACCAAGCAGCTCGGCGCGGCGACGACCACGAACCAGCAGTTCGCCAAGGATCTCCAGACGCTGGCCTCGCAAGGGTTCGGGGATCTGGCGTCCGCGCTCGCCGCGCAGGGCGACTCCAACGCGCAGACGCTCGCTCACCAGGCGGTCGGCAGCAAGACGCAGGCCGCCAAGGCGAACCAGGCGGTCGGCAAGGCTGAGGGCACGCTCACCGGTGACGACCTCACCAACAGCCTGATCCTGCTGTCCACGCTGCGCGGCGGCACCGGGCGCGGCTACGCCGATCTCATCGCCGCAGGCCTGGGCACCGACGTCATCAAGGCGTTGGTCCCGAAGATGACCGGCGCGATCGGCGCGCTCCCGGCACCGAACAAGGACGTCTTCGTCCGGCAGTGGGTGTCCCAGGGCGGGAAGGCCATGGCACTGGGCGGGATCCTCAGCCGGGCCACCCCGGTTCTGGCCGGGGAGGCGGGGCCGGAGGCGTTCATCCCGCTCACTCGGACCGCCCGCAGCAGGGCGCTGCTGGCCGCCTCCGCGGCGGCGCTCGGCTACCACCTGGTCCCGGCCAGCCGGTACGCCAGCAACGACTACGGCACCCCGTGGGGCGGAGGGCACGGCGACCGCGTCACCAACATCACCCTCAATGGCGCCAAGCAGACCAGCGCCGAACAGGCCGCCGACATTGCCCGGCACATGAATTTCGTCGGCTGAGGAAGGGGGCGCGGTGCCGTTCACTGCAGGACAGGATCTCGGCGGACTACGGGTCGACCTCGGCGCCATCCCGCTCGGCGGGGTGGACGCGAACGGGGTCGCCTGGTCCCTGCAGTCCTTCGACGGCTGGGACAGCGCCGAGGTCCGGTCCGAATACACCGAGAGGGAAGCCGACCACGGGGCGTGGGCGTCGCCTACCTATCTCGGCTCCCGCCCGATGACGCTGGCCGGCACGGTCACGGCACCGGACCGGACGACGCTCGAGGACGCCCTGGAGAGGCTGCGGACGGCAGCCGCCCTGGGCGACACCACGCTGGTGGTGTACGAGCTGACGGGGCCGAAGCAGGCGACGGTCCGGCGGTCCGGCAAGCCTCTGATGGCCTATGTCACGGACCGGATCGCCACCTACAGCGTGCTGGTGACGGCCGCGGATCCGCGGCGCTACAGCACGACCCTGCAGTCCGGCACGACGGGCCTGCCGACCACAACGGGTGGCTTGACCTTCCCGGTGACGTTCCCAGCCGCATTCTCGGCGACGACGGTGTCCGGGCAGATCAACGCCATCAACATCGGCTCCATGGACACCCGCCCGGTCCTGACGATCGCCGGGCCCGTCGTCGCGCCGACCGTGTCCGCTCTCTATCCGGACGGCACGGTGCGACAGCTCGTCTACTCGCTGGATCTGGCCAGCGGCGATGTCCTCGTCATCGACACCGACGCGCACACCGTGGTCCTCAACGGCGGCGTTTCCCGTCGCCGTTTCATGACCGTCGCGTCCGGCTGGCCCACGATCCCCGCCGGCTCGGCCGTCAATTACCAGTTCCAGTCGGGCACCTACAACGCCAGCGCGATGCTGACCGCCACATGGCGTTCGGCCTGGATGTGAGGAGGCAGACATGCCAGTAGACGTATGGGCGATCGACTCGCTGACCTTCTCGGGCCTGGAGGCCCGCAACGTCGAGGCCATGCAGATCATGACCGACGGGACCGCCCTCGGCTCCCGGTCCGGCGTCCGGCCTGGCGACCCGGGCCTGACGGTCACGCTGGCCGGTACGACCATCAACTGCAGCGCGGGCGTGGCCGCGGTCGCCTTCAGCGGGCAAGGCGTCTACCGGGTGGCGTTCCCGTCCACGGTGTCCCCGGGCACGTACACGGCAGCCCACGCCACCCTGAACAGGGTGGACTTGGTCTATCTGAGGGTGTGGGACAACTCCGTCGACGCGTCCGGCCTGGCCAAGGGCGACATCGTCTACCTGGCGGGAACCCCGTCCGCCTCCCCGGTCGCGCCGACCCCGGCGGGCACGCAGATCTACATGCCGCTGGCCACGATCAGCGTGCTGTCCGTGTCGAACGGCGGCACCGCCTCCGTGTCGACCGCGGTCCGCCCCAACACCGTGGCACCGGGCGGCATCCTGCCCACCGCGACCGCGCCCTCGACTCCGTACATCGGCCAGTTCTACGACAACGGCACCGACCTGCTGCGCTGGAACGGATCCTCCTACGACACCTACTACAAGGTGCCGGGCGCCTGGACGTCCTACACGCCGGTGTGGACCGGCTCCACCACCAACCCGGCCGTGGGGAACGGGACGCTGGCCGGCCGCTACCAGAAGATCGGCCGCCAGGTGATCTTCCACATCAACCTCACCTGCGGCTCGACCACCACATACGGGTCCGGCAACTACAACTGGACAATGCCGCCCTTCGCGGCCGCCAACCTCGGCGCCTCCATGATCGGCGTCGCCCAGCTGCTCGGCACGAACCGGTGGGCGGGACAGACCGTGATCTCGCCGACCGCGACGAGCATCAGCACATTCTTCCCGCCCTCACAGACCGACTGCCGGCTCGCCTTCCACAGCCAGGGCGTGCCGGAGACCATGGCCAACGGCAGCCAGGTCCGCATCACCGGCTCCTACGAGTCCGTCTGATGACGGAGACGCCCTACCAACTTGCCTGGTACGGCTGCGACCTGGGCTCGGGCGGCATCATCGAGGACCTCCCCTCCCTCAAGCCGACTGGGGCGCTCACACGGAAACTCGGCGACTCGACAACGCTCCAGTTCGAGCTCAACCTGGCTGGCGCTCCGAGCGGCTGGACCGAAGCGACCACGCCGGGCCAGTCCGCGCTGGTGGCCGTCGACACAGCTACTGACACGCCGCTCTGGGCGGGCGCGGTACTGACCCGGGGCGGTGGCAGCCCGCAGACCCTGTCCCTGGGGGCCATCACCCTCGAGGCTTACCTCGACGGCCGCTACCCGGGAACGCAGACCCTCATCGGCACCGACCAGGCAGCGGTCATCTCTGCCCTCGTCACCCCCGCCCTCACCAACGGGCCGCCGATCGTCATCGACGCGCCGAACACGGGCGTCACCATGACCTACCTGACCGAGGACGGCGACGACAAGTCGATCCTCTCCTGCCTCAAAGAGCTCATGGCCTTGGACGGCGGCCCCGAGTGGACCGTCGACGTCGTCTGGAACGGCAGCCACTCGGGGTTCCAGTTCCCGCTGCGCGTCCGCCCGGCCATCGGCAGCCAAACAACTACGCCGGAAGCGACCTTCGACTTTCCGGGCTGCGTCGACTCGTACACCCTCGCCGAGTCCTACGAACAGGGCAAAGGCGCCACCGTCGTTCTCGCCCGTGGTGAGGGCGAGGGGTCGTCCCGGCTCACGTCCAGCCCGCACGAGGCGACCGCGCTCATCGCCGCAGGCTGGCCCCGCTGGGAATACCGCTACACCCCCGCAACCGGCGTCACCGACCCGGACCAGCTGAACGCCCACGCCGCGCAGTCGCTGACGCTCATGCAACAGGGCGCCCAGGTGTGGTCCATCGAGGCCGTCGCCTCCCGCGCCCCACGCCTCAACCGGGACTGGGCGCTCGGCGACACCGTCCGCATGGCCGTCGAACGCTCACCGCGGCACCCGCAAGGCGCCAACGTGGTCGCCCGCTGCTGGTCGTGGGAGCTCGACCCGGGCGCCGACCGCATCCGCCCGATCCTGGTAGAGGAGAGCTGAATGCCCCGGCAACTCGACCAACTCCCGCCGGACGCCACCTCACTGGCCCGACGCCTTGCCTCCCTCGAGCGCGAGGTGAGGGAGATGCGGGCCGCACGCCGCATGACGGCCGCGTCCGTCGGCACCCTGCGCGTGTACGCGGACGATGGCACGACCCTGCTGGCGGAACTGGGCCCGGACGCCGGCAACGGCGGTGGCGGTCTATGGACGCGCGGCCTACAGGACCCGATCAACATGAGCGGGTATCTGAGCAGCGGGCAACTGCAGTTCCGGCCCGTCGAGGACGGCCAGGTCGCGGTCCCGGCCGGGATCACCTACGACTCGGACGCGTTCCAGTACACGGATCTCATCCTGACATCGGGCAACGTCGCGTCGACCGCACACCGGGCCATGCTCACGCTCGAGTCCACGTTCGAGGGCGGCCACCCCTACGTGTACGTCCAGGCAGAGGACAGCAACCAGTGCAACATGGACGTCTTGGGCGTGCTGACCGCGGCAAACATCGCCTACGGCACGATCAACATCACGCCGTCCCCGGGCGTGCCGACGTCTTTCAACGTCACCGGCCTGAACCTCATGGGTTCCACCTTCACCGCATTCGCCACAGCGCAGACGTCGCTGCCCGGCACCCAGGTCACCGGAGTCGGCGTCACCAACGTCTCCGCGACCGGCCTCACGGTGTGGCTGACCCGCACGAACAACACATCGACCGGAATCAGCTGGATGGTGATGGGGATATGAGCACGCCCCCCGTTTTCGAACCCGGCCTGTACTACGACGTCACCGCCCGCGACGACAACGAGGCGTGCCCGAACAGCGGCAAGCAGTTCGAGGTCAACCCCTGCTACTCCAACGTCGGCACAGTCTTCGCCGAGTGCGGCCTGTGCAGGCAGCTCATGACGCTCGTCTCCGCAGTGCTGCTGGACCCGCAGCCCGAAGTCTCCTGACCAGCCGCGCCACGTCGACGCCCGTGCCCTCCGGCCGGGCCTTTTTTATGCCCTGGAGGGCTCGTTGACCAGCACCATCCGCAAGTACGGCCGCCGCGCCCCGAAACAGGCCCCGGCCCTCAAGTTCGCCCGGCTCTTCACCGGCAAGGTCCCTGCGCACCCGGCCGCAGCCGACTACCTTGCGCGGCTCGCCGCCTGGGAGATGCGCGGCAACGACGTTGCCGGTGACTGTGTCGCGGTCACGTGGGCCAACGTCCGCCGCCTGCTCACCTTCATCCTCGGCGCCGAGTACTACCCGACGCAGGACGAGGTCTGGGCCGTCTACAAGACGCAAAACCCGGGCTTCGACCCGAACGGCACCGCCGAGACCAACGGGCCGGGCTCGTCGCACGACAACGGCATGGACATCCAGACCCTCCTCGAGTACCTCGTCAAGCACGGCGGCCCGGACGGGAAGAAGGCTCTCGCGTTCGCCAAGGTCGACCCGTCCAGCCCCGACGAGGTCAAGGCCGCCATCGCGATCTTCGGATTCGTGTGGACCGGCATCGTCGTCCAGGCCGCCAACATGACCGACTTCGACAGCGGGAAGCCCTGGGACTACCACCGATCCAGCCCGGACGACGGCGGCCACTCCGTCATCACTGGCGGCTACGGCGCGGCCGGCCCGGGTCCACTCGGCGGGGATGAACGGTTCATCACATGGGCCGAAGAGACGTCGTTCACCGACGCCTACTGGCGGCGCAAGGTCGAGGAGGCCTGGGTCGTCATCTTCCCTGAGCACCTGACGCATCCGGCGTTCCTGGCCGGCGTCGACCTGGCGGCGCTCGCCGCGGACTACACCGCTCTCACCGGCAAGCCGTTCCCTGCCGTGGTACCGCCGGCGCCCACGCCGGTTCCTTCCCCTCCTCCGTCGCCCACTCCTTCTGCGGATCCTCGACTGGTTCAGGTCGTGGCGCTGGTGAACGAGTGGGCGCACGACAACAACGTCCCCACCATCACGAAGGGGCTGTGATGACCACATTCCACGCCGCGATCGTCCACCCCGACCAGACCGTCACCTACTGCGGCGAGGTCGACCAGGACCACGTCGAGACCGTGCGGGCCCTCGCTGGTCTCGAGGACGTGCCGCGGTTCGTCAAGGAACACCCGCGGCAGGACGGCGCGTTCTTCGTCCTCCGTCCCGACGAGGAGGGCGGCGACCTCGACTGGTACCAGCCCGTCGACGCCGCCCCGTTCACCGTCCGCGCTCCCGCTCCCGGACTCGAGAGCGCCGTCGCGCCGCAGACCGCCCCCAGCGGCCCCGCCTACATCGACGGCGTCGAGCGTCTCGGCGGGCAGGTCATCGGCGGCGCCATGGACCACCCCGAAGCGGGCCCCCGGTTCACCTGGCACGTCACCGTCAGCCCCACCGGCTACTTCACCTCGATGGCGTCCTACCTGATCAACGCAGGGTTCGAGCCGCAGGTGCTGTACGACCCCAAGACGGACAGGCTCGGCCAGTTCGGCCCCCTCACCCAGTCCGCCCGGGCGTTGCAGAACGACGGCACCCGCCGCACGAACCGCGAGGGCACGGTCAACATTCAGGTCGAGGTCGTCGCCATGCCGTCCCCGCCCTGGACCGACGGATTCGATCCGGCCGCCAAGCCGAACTTCCGCAAGCTCCTCGCCGCCGGGCGGGCGCACAACATCCCCGACGTCTGGCCCGCAGGACCCCCCGTCACCTCGTCGAGCCAAGCAATGCCGCGCTCCCGCGTCATCTGGCAGTCCGAGGCTGGGCACTACGGGCACTGCCACGTTCCCGGCAACACCCACTGGGACCCGGGCGGCATCGACATCACCAAGGTCCCGGGGAAGGCGGTCGCTCCCACCCCGCCCCCGCCCGTCCCGCCGAAGCCGGCCACGAAGCCGAAGGTCTCCCTTGCGCACGTCGTGTACGCGGCGAAGCACGACCCGGCCGCGGCACAGGGTCACACGACGCACAAGGCCGAGGTGCTGCTGGTCGAGCGGGCGCTCGCCGCGGAGAAGCTCCTCGCCTCCCAGTACGTCGACGGATCGTTCGGCACGCTCACCGTCAACGCCTACAAGGCGTGGCAGGGGCGGCTGGGCTACACCGGCAGCGCCGCCGACGGCATCCCCGGCAAGACCTCCCTCGCGAAGCTCGGCTCCAAGCACGGCTTCACCATCACCGACTGACCCCTACTCGCAGAACGGTTCCTCCCATGCCTTCCATCAAGATCCTTGGGCGCGAGCCCGCCGCGGTCCTGGCCTTCATCTCGATCCTGGTGAAGCTCGCCTCGGCCTACGTGTTCCACGCCACCGTGAACCAGCAGGCCACCGTCAACACGGTCGCCGCTTGCGGCGTCGCCCTGTTCATCGCTGTCGTGGCTCACGACAGCATCGGCGCGGCGGTCTTCAACCTGGCGCAGGCACTTGTGGCCGCCGCGGTCGGCTTCGGCTTGAAGCTGGACGCCGACCACCAGGCCCTGTGGCTGTCGCTGGTCACCGTCGTGATCGGCCTGTGGAGTCGCACGCAGGTCACCGCTCCGGTGCCCGCGGCCGCACTGAGGAGTCCGAGCCTCGAGCACGCGGCCTGATCCTGTTATCGACACCCCCCACCGGAGCAAGCCATGGCCGATGAGCCGTCTCTGGGCGAGCTGGGACGGCTCATCCAGCTCTTGAGAGGCGATGTCCGCGAGGACATGGCGTTGATCAACGCTCGTCTCGACAAGCTGGTGAGCGCCGACGTGTACGCCGCGGAAAAGGCGGCTATGGCGAAGGACATCAGCGACCTCGGGAAAGACCTCGAGCAGCTGGCCACCAGACACGACCGGGATGTGGCCGCCATTCAGAACCAGCGCTCCCAAGACGCTAACCGGGTCACGCAAACCCGCCGCTACATGGTCGCCTCGGTCATCATCCCGATCCTCGGGCTCGTCATCCCGGTCATCCTGGTCATGATGGGAGGGAAATGAATCCCCCGAGTTCTGGCAGCCGGGTGGAAGCACGTAGGCGACACCGGCGGGGCAACCTGGTCGCTGCTGCGGCGATCGCCTTGGCGGCTGGCACGCTGGCCGCCGTTGTTACTGGGTTCCTGATGATGTCGCAGAACCTTTCGGCTGAGCGACATCGCAGTGACCTCCTTGCGGCGCAGGTCAAATCACTGGGCGGTACCCCAGTGGCTGGGCCGCGTGGTTCTGCCGGCACGGCGGGCTTGATCGGACCGTCCGGGCCCCCTGGCCCGACGGGTGCGTCTGGGCAGCCGGGCAAGGCCGCCCCCACCATCACCCCGAGCCCCGGGCCGACCGGCCCTCCGGGACCGTCGGGCGCCCCGGGACCGTCGGGCGCCCCGGGAGCGAACTCCACGGTGGCCGGCCCCGCGGGACCTGCCGGGCCCACGGGAGCCGAGGGCGCGAGCGGCGCGCCGGGCAAGGATGGCAGTAACGGTTCTCCTCCAAAGTCCTGGACGTACACCGACCAGGACGGCAACGAGTACCAGTGCACCGCGGTCGACAACTTTGACCCGGACAATCCGCGCTATCACTGTGTGCAGACCAGCACGGCCAGCCCGTCACCCGCGCCCAGTCCGAGTCCTAGCGAGCAGCCGTCGCCGAGTGACAGTCCCTCTCCGCTGCTGCCTCTGGGGCTGTTGCGCCGCACCTGACGACCCTGACGAACCGCATGACAGTGCCCCCGCTCCACCCGCCACACGGCGGGGGAGCGGGGGCACTCTGCTGTGCTGGATACCCGCACGTACGTACGATGGCGCCATGAGCACCACTGCGGCCCGTCCCGTCCCTCCCGCCCCCGTGTGCGCGCCCGCCCAGGTCGGCCCGTGCGCGGGCTGCGGCCACCCCACCCACCGGTACGGGCTCGGCGGCTGCCCCCTGTGCGTCGTCTGCCTGGCCAAGGTGGAAGCCGGGCGGGCGAAGTAGCCGTACAACGCAGATGACCCCCACGGATCCTCCCGCGGGGGTCATCGAGGACCTCTTCGCCGTCAGTGGCGGGCTTCGAACCAGACGATGAGGAGGCTCACGGCCCCGCTGCCAAGGCTGTACGAGGCGCCTCGGATCATCTGGTCGTGGACAGCACGGCCGTTGCGCTTCATCCAATCGCGAATCTTCACGCGGATCCGTTGGACGCTACTGTCTGAACCGTCGGGATCCTTGTTAAGGTGTTTCACGGTGTATCTATCCTCTTCCTTCTACTGGGGCGGATGGAACATCACGCAGGGACCCCTCCCAACACACGGGCCTCGACAACTCGTGCTGGGAATGGGGTCCTTCTGCATCCCGCAGTCTACGACGCGCCACGTACACCGGGGCGTCCGAGCATCAAGACGACGCCCTGAGCGGACGACTGGTGACGGTTCGTCATCGCTCGAAGGGCCACTGACAACCACTCAGAGCAACTCAGATCCGAACCAACGCCTAACCAACCCGGGGGAACGCGACGTTCCTCATGCCGGATGTGACAGTCCCCACTTTCTCGCCGCATGGTCATGCTCTTCTCCCCGTAAGCCGGTTTCTCCTGCGAGTTCGGGAACGGTATGACAGAAACCTGACCTCTCGCAGGCGGCTCTGCCATACCCAGCCATCGGCATCATCCGAGCAGGTGAAGTGACGGGAACCCAAAGGAACTCGCGGGTAATTCGCAAGGAACTGCTACGCTCCGCTTCCTTCCGCTAGGCAACGCTAGCCTGCGGTTTTGCTGGTTGACCGATTTTCGACGCCAGCGGATAGCCTGCATGGCGACGCCCCGGCTGCTTTCCTCAGCCGGGGCGTCGTCGTTGACAGACCTATACGAGCACTGTGCTCGGATCGAAGCTGGGATCGAACCGGTCGCAGGCCACGCCCTGCCAGATCTCCCAATCAGTGCTGACGTGACCGGTGCCGACCTTCGTGCCGCTCGCGGCCCAGAACGGGCGTAGGACCAGCAGGCCGGACTTCTGCCGTGAGCATCCCTCTGCATGCTTCTCTGGGTACGCGGTGTGGTTGAACTGGCCGGGGCCGTACAGGTGCCCGCAGCAGTCCACGCGCCAGTCGATGACCCGGTGGCTGTCGGGAACCCTGTGACGGTCCATGTGGTGGCGGAAGTGGGCGTGGATGGCGTGGTCGCCGTGCGCCCGGGCAGCCTCGGGATTGGAGTAGACGCCCAGCGTCTGATCGAACCTCTGGACGTTCCAGATGTCGGTGTTCACGGTCGGTGTCCTCACTTCTTGCCGTGGAGGGGGCAATCCCGGGCTGGTCCTTCGTACATGCCTGGCGAACCCGTGGTGCACCCGCAAGCGGTCAGGCTCTCGGCAAGCGGCACGAGTGCATCCAAGTTGGCCTGCGCCTCCGCTTCGTCGTGCGCCTCCTGTGCTTCCAGGGCCAGGTCGTCCAGGTATTCGGCGGCACGCTCCACGTCAGCATCGCCGCCCATGGAGTGAATATCCTGCGCACACCAGCGGATGATTGAGGCCCTGTCCGGATTGGACCAGTAGTCCGTGATCGGTGTCATGTCGGCTCGCGCCCTGACGGACAGGTCGTGCAGGTGATCGGCTGCGTCCTGTACCGCCGGGCTGTCGTCGACGGACCGGACTCGGTCGGCGCACCAAAGGACGACTGCCGCAAGGTCGGTGCACTCGCGGGCGAGGGTCGCGGCGGCTTTTTGCTCTGGGGGCTGCGTGCTGGATTCGCTCACCGTCGGTGTCCTCACTCCTCGGTGGCGCGGTCGGTTCGGGCGCCCTGCCCGGGCGCGGAGGATCGCGCCGCGCGGATCTGTTCAGCGTCGTAAAGGCTGGCGCCAGCGCGGCCAGGCTGGCGGGCGACGGCCTTCACGCCCCATCGGGACAGTGTCTTGCGGGCGCTTCCGGTGGACGCTGCACCGAGGTAGGAAGCCACCTCGGCGATCGTCCACCGCTCGGGCTCGGCAGCCATCAGGCGGTGGCGTGCTTGCCGACGATGGCCCAGAACTCGTCGGTGTCGAGGGTGTCGATGTCGACGGCGCCGTGTGCGGCCACGATCTCCTCGACGATGGCGTCGACGTCGTATTCGCCGTCGCTGGCGTCGGTGGCAGTGACGATCTGGTCGCGGAGGTCGCGGCTGGTGAAGGTCATGGTGTTCCCCCTCTTGCTGGGCTTCGGGCTGTTCCCTCGACCTCAGGACTTCAGTATGCCTCACGGTGAGGCGAAGTTGCAAGGGATGTCGAGACGGAATCCATCCCCCGTGCGTCCCGACCCGGAGAATCGCTCCTGACGAAGAATCTGACGCCCCGTGAGACGCGATAAGCTCACATATGGCCAGCGAAGATCGATAGAATGTGACCATGACTCAGGCCGACGCCTACACACCGCCACTAGCCAAGACCATGGACGACATCGACAAGGTCATCGACTTCATCAACGCTCGCGTCAAGCCACTGCGCGACGCCATCCCGTACAGCTCCACCGAAGATCGGCCCCACCAGGCCCTCCTCGACATGACGACCGTCATCAAGGGCGCCGCCCAGGCTGAGATCGCGCGCGGCGACAACCCGAGCACGCTGCACTTCTTCCTGACGATCGCGGCCCGGCAGTGGCGCGACCACCCCGACTTCCTGCCCGAATGGAAGAACTGAGGCGGCCGCAATGGGACAGCAGATCATCAAGCAACCAGACGGCCTGCTCGCCGTGTTCTCCAGCATCACCGACACGTTCATCCTCATGGACGCCACACCAGACGAGATCGTCGAGTGGCGAGCCGAACAGGCCGCGCACTCCGAGCGCGAGCGCACCCGCCGCGAATTGGGGCACGTCCTTGCCGACGACCCACGCGCCGCTTACTTTCAGTTCGCCCGAACGTGGGAGGAAGTCTGCGAGATGAACCGAGAACACGGCGGAGACCTCATCCCGCAGAACGGGCCGACTCGATGAGCACCGGCAGACTTCCCGCCAGACCGGACGAACGCCCCCCGCTCCCCGCAGAGTTCGACGACGAGCTGCGCGCCCGCCTCGCCGCCCTCGACGCCGCCTCCGACACCCACGCGCAGGACCAGCGCCCCGACAACACCACCCGCGCCTACGCCGGGGACTGGAAGACCTGGACCGCGTTCTGCGCCCAGCTCCAGATCCCGCCCACCGCCGCCACGCGCGGCACGCTGCGCGCGTTCGTCGACTACCTGTGGAACCGGGAGAAGCGCGCCTACTCCACCGTCGACCGCAAGCTCGCCGGCGTCACCGTCACCCTGCGGCAGCAGCACAGCGTCATCGTGGACCCGGAAGCCACCAAGGCGGCCCGCGAGTTGCTGAAGGACTACCAGAAGAAGGCCGACGAGGCAGAGGAGCCCGCGCGCGGCCGCGGGAAGGCCCCCGCAATGCGCCTGGTCGATCTCCGCCTCATCGTCTCCAAGTGCGACACCGACATCTTCGGCATCCGCGACCGCGCGATGATCCTGCTCGGGTTCTCCATCGCCGCACGCCGCGCCGAGCTCGCCGGGCTCCGGCTGCGGAACATCCGCGACGACGACAAGGGCCTCCTGGTCGACGTCCGCGTCTCCAAGACCGAACCCCGCACCGTCGCAGTGCCGTACGGACAGCATGCGGCCACCTGCCCCGTACTCGCCTGGCAGGCCTGGCGCGACGCCGCACAGATCGCCGACCCGGACCGGCACGCCTTCCGCCGGATCCACCACACCGGATCCGTACAGCCGCAGGGCCTCACCCCGCAGCGCGCCGGCGACCTCATCACCGCGGCCGGACTACGCGCCGGGTTCGAGGAACTCTTCACCGGGCACTCCGTGCGCTCCGGCATGGCCACCGAGGCACGCCGCGCCGGGAAGGACCGCAAGGCCATTGCCGCGGTAACCGGGCACGCCGACGGCTCGAAGGTCCTGGACGGCTACATGCAGATCGTCGACCAGTGGGACGAGGACGACAACGCGCTGATCGGGATCGGGCTGTGACGATGGACGAAGAGTCACGCTGCGGGCGGACCACGGCGAGTTCGAGGAAGCCCTGCCGTGGCTTCCGACTGTCCCCCTTCCCTGCCTGTGTCACGCACTTGAACCCGGCAGAGCGTGCCGAGTACGAGAAGCGAAAGGCCGAGAAGGACAGACGTTGGGGGGAGCCGTACCGCAGGTATAGGAGCGGACTGCAGCTGAGTGCACCTGCCTGCTGGAGCTGGCCCATCACGCGCCCCGAGTCCGCCGAGGTGCTGCACTCGGTGACCGCTGACAGCCAGTTCGAGGCAGAGGACCGGGCCGACACCGTCCTGTACGAATGGCACGCGGGCCGGTGCGCGATCTGCGGGCGCGTGGATCAGCTCGTAGTCGACCACGATCACGGAACCGGCCTGGTGCGTGGCCTCCTATGCCGCCAGTGCAACACCCTTGAGGGCGTGGACGGGCGTACAGGCACCGTGTTCCAGCGCTACCGGGAACTCCCGCCCGTGCGCATCCTGGGGGTCCGCCTGCGCTACTGGGATCCCTACACCAAGGAATTCGCGGAGCCCGCTCCCGCGCGGCAGGACAGCCAGGGGGAGAACAACCCGCTCGCGCAGATCGGCAAGGCGGCCGTGAAGAAGCAGGACCCCGACGCTTAGTCGCCCTGGCCGGGGGTGTCCCACAGGCCGGTGTGGGCGACGGTTTACCGGCGGGGGCGGCCTGTGTCGCGGAGGTTGCGCATGGTGGGGTCGTTGTTGATGCCCGGTGCCTGCCGTACGGCGCTCAGGACGACGTCGGGCAGGTCTTCCGGCCAGTCTTCGGCCTCGATGAGGTGGTGCTCGCCGACGAACCACACCGTGGACAGCAACGCGGCTGCCATCGTCTGATGCAGGTGCTCACGCATCCCGCCGTCGCGGCCGGTGATCCCGGCGGCCTGCTCGATCTGCTTGGCCGACAGCGGGACCAGCTCGGGGTGCAGGGCGCCGCGTCCGGCGTGGACCATCTTCAGGCCTTGGCGGGCCCAGTGGTCCAGCATCCGTTCGTACGTTTCCCAGTCCCGGCCGCCCGCGGCAACGTACTTGGACAGCATGGCCGCGATTTCACCGGCCTCGGTGATGGTCTCGGTGAAGGACTGCAGGAGCAGGGTGGCCTGTTCGTCTGTCAGATCGCCGTCGCGCTTTGGGCCTCGTTGATCGGTCACCGGGTCACCCTAGCGAGGCCGGTCATGCTGCGTCCGGCGAAGCGGCCACGTTCAGCCGTTGGCCTGCTCGGGGGCGTCCCACAGGCCGGTGTGGGCGACGGCGTCGGCGGTGATGGCGGGGTCGCGGTCGGCGAGCAGCGGGTGGGTGGCGGCGATCTGGCCGATGAGCATGTTGAGCCAGCCGGAGGAGAGTGCCCGGCGGTGGGTGTTGAGGAGGAGGGCGTGTTCGTCGGGTTCGACCGGGTCGGGTCGTACGGCGAGGTAGGCCTTCAGGGCGGCGCCGGTGAGGGGGTCCAGGGTGAACTTGCGGCCGACGTTCTCGTGGTCGTCGGGGGCGCGGATGTCCCAGAAGCCGTCGGGTTGGGGGTAGAGGTGGCGGCGGTCGATGCGGACGACGTGGGCGGGGCGCAGGCCTTCGAGGAGGAGGTACACGATGAGCTGGTCGCGCTGGTAGTGCTTGGAACGCTGCGGTCCCCAGCCGCCGGTGCAGGCGAGGAGGACGGCTCGTTCGCGGGGGTCCAGGCGGTTCTTGGCGCCGGCCGGGCGGGGTACGCCGGAGCGCAGCACGGACAGGTCGGGGGGCAGGGTGATGTGGCCGCGGTTCCTGGCGGCTTCGTAGTACTGGGTGAGGGCGGTGATGCGGCGGTCGTGGGTGCGGGCGGCGTCGGGGTGTGCGGCGGCGAGGTAGCCGAGGGCGTCGGGTCCGTCGAAGGGCCGTCCGTCGAGGAGGGCGTGCAGGTGGTGATCGTGGGACCAGGCGGCGATGTCTGCGGGGCCTGCGGTGAGGACGTCGACGGGCGGCGTCTGGTGGGCGCACCAGGCGATGAAGTAGCCGATCTCGCGCCCGTATTCGGCGCGGGTGCTGGCTCTCAGGGCGCTGGTGGCGAGCCAGTCGTTGAGC
This sequence comes from Streptomyces olivochromogenes, assembly GCF_001514115.1. GTDB lineage: Bacteria > Actinomycetota > Actinomycetes > Streptomycetales > Streptomycetaceae > Streptomyces > Streptomyces olivochromogenes. The sequence goes on along the minus strand of NZ_KQ948479.1, from coordinate 20,565 downwards.
AGGTCGACGGGGTCCATGGTCTTATCTTGCCCGAAACCCTTGTTGATCTACTTGGTAAAACTTCGGAGCCGCCTCAGCCCCCTGCCGCTGGTGGTGCGGATCGTGGGGGTGTGCGGGGCGGGGCCGCGCGTGTGCGGCTGGGAGGGTGGGGGCTCCGAAGTTTTGCAGAGTGGCAGGTCAGATGGGGTATCGGGGTGCCCCGGGTGGGTGTGGGGGCGGTGTGGTCCGGGGTGTTCCCTGGGACGGCCGGCGGGGCGTAACCTGCCCGGCAGTGCGGTCGAGCAACATTTCCCAAGGGTGGAGCTCCCGCACCACCCCTGCCGCGGGCCCGCGCTCTCCACCAGCCGGGCCCGCAGGCACGCTCAGAACGGCCCGTCGTATCCCCACGTATGCGGATCGTCGCCACAGCAGGCCGAACACATGCACTTGCAGGAGTTCTCCCGCCCGGTGCACGGACCAGGCCGCCCCTCTTCCCCGTCCTCGTGCGCCAGGGCCCCTGGGCAGTACGGACCCGGCTCCGGGCAGTCGGCCACGGCCATCTCATGCCGCTCGCACCACGTCGCCATCGCGGTCGCCAGCTGCACGTCACCCTTCGGGCCGGCGTACCGCATCGCCCGGTCCTCCCACGGACACAGCGCCTCCACGGCGGGAAGCGGGCACGAAGGCGGCTGGATGTATCCGTCAGGCGTGGTGAGCCACGTCCGGCCGTCCGGTGCCCGCCAGTCCGTCCACACCTTGGCGTCGGATCGGGACTGCGGGTTGTACTGACGCACCGCCACCACACCGCACGCCGTACACCGCTTCCGGTCCTCGAACACGTCCACCAGTTGGTGGTCCGTCATCACGGTCACGGTCACCGAGAAAACCTCCTCCAAATCGATCCCCCAACCTATCTACCTGCATGGGGAGTTCTCGGGGTAACATCGCTGTGCGCGATGAGTCTGACCAGTCAGGCCACCACCCGGTCCGGGGCGGTGGCCTTCGTCGTCTCCGGGGCTGCGGCGTTGCCTGCTACCAGGAGTTGTAGAAGCGGATGACCTTAACGTTTTCAGGGATGTCGTCGGTCCGGATCTCGATTCCCTGGCGCTGGTCGTCCTGCCAATCGCGGTGGGGAATGTCGACCTCTTGACCGTTCCGGTTCGGTTCTGCGCCGTCGAAGAAGCGTTCCACGTCGGCGGGTGGGTCGATGTGGGCGGCTCGGCAGGCGTCCCAGATGGTTTTCATCTGCTGCCAGCGCTCGTCGGGTGGGGCGAAGCCTTTGATGTGGGTGGACATGCCCATGGTGGTCGTCCTGTCCTAGCGGGCGGTCAGGTGGTAAATGCCTAGGCTGCGGTCAGGCGGCGAGGTGGTGGGCGGCCTGCTCGAAGCGGGCGGCTGCGGTGACGCCGCGGGAGAAGGCGCCGGCGAAGCGCTTGGCGGTGGGGTCGTCGATGCCGGCGGCGATGAGGTGGGTGCGGGCGGTCTGGGGGGTACCGGTGGCAACGGCCTGGTGGGCGCGGCGGGTTGCGCGGGTCTGTGTGGCGCGGGTGCGGATGGTGCGGCGCGCACTGCGGCTGTTGGCCTTCATGGTGGTTCCCCCTGTTGCTGTGGTGTGTGACCACCTTACCCATTCTTCTATTGCACTCGCAATACAAGAGTGCGTATCATCTGGGGTACCGGGACAACCCCGTACACCCCCCAGGTGTGACAGCAATAGAAGAAGGAGGAAACTAGGCGTGCCCACACACGACAGCAGGCGCCCGCCCGGCCGCCGGGATGGATGCCGGCGCCCGGAAGGACACGCCCCCATGCCCGCAAAGCCCCAGCGAAGCCGCCTCACTGAAGTCACCACCGACGCCCAGACCGTGGCCGATGCTCTCGCTTCGCGTGGGGACCTTCTACAGGCCGAAGCGGTGCAGGCCCTCATCGACAGCGCCACCAAGACCGCCGACGCGCTCGACGTGGCCCTGGATGCGGTAAGCCGTATCGACCTGGTGCCCATGGCGATCCCGATCGAGTCCGGCCTTCACATGCGTGCCTATGAGTCGTCGAATCTGACGGCGGACGTGCTGGAAGGGTGGATTCGGTTCCTGGCCGGCCAGTGGACTCCGGAGAAGCCGACGTATGCCCGGCACGGCGAGGCTGAGGCGAAGTCGGTGATGAACATCCGGGCGCCGCGCGCCCTGGTCACCCGAGTTGAGAAGGCTGCGGCCGATTTTGTGGTCGAGCACGAGTGGCCGACGATTCGTGGCCACAAGCTGAACGCCCGGCATTTGGCGACGCAGTGGATGGCCCGCCTGTACCCGGCCGCGCCCGAAGGAACTGAGGCGGCCGCCGAGTAGCGGCCGCGGCCGGCCCGGGCCGAAGGGACGACGTCTTCCCCGGGCTGGCCGCCACATCACGCATCACAAGGAGACCTCATGGCTCAGGCCATTGAGGCCCCCGCCAGCACGACGGCGGAGGGCCCCACCCAGCACACCCAAAACCAGGTCAGCCGCTTCACCGCGCCTCAGCTTCGGCTGCTGCACCGGGCCGTTGACCCCAAGCGGGTTGGTAAGGACGACAAGGGCTTTGCGCACATGCAGGCCTGGGACATCAAGCGGTATCTGCTCCGCGTGTTCGGGTTCGCCGGCTACGACACCGAGAACCGTGAACTGACCCTGGTCAGGGAGATCGAAACGCCCAACGGGAACCGTTCCAAGTGGACGGTCGTGTACCGGGCGCAAGTCCGTCTGATCGTGAAGGACGTTCAGGGGCGGGAGCTGGGGCACTGGGACGGTGAAGCGGCCGGTGCGGGCAACAACCTGCCGAACCTGGCAGACGCGCACGACATGGGAATGAAGACCGCGTCGTCTCAGGCGTTCAAGCGGGCCGCTACCCACCTGGGGGACGCGTTCGGGCTGTCGCTGTACAACGACGGCTCCTCGGCCCCGGTGGTGAACTTCTCTGCCGCGCATCCGCCGGAGCAATGGGAGAAGGTCGCGGCGCCGCTTCCGGAGCCGGACGATGCGCCGGTGCGGCCCGAACCGGGATCGCAGGCCACCGAGGACGCCACCCCGCCGGAACAGGAGCAGACCGGGCGGGCGGAGCAGCGCGAGGACGTGCGCCGCCAGGAGCAGGCGGGCGGCACGACGCTGGAGGCATTGAAGGGAAAGATCAACGCCGGTTGGTCGAACCGCCTTTCATGCGAGCAGAACCTTGCCGACGCCCGGAAACATGGCCTGCTGGACGAGCCGGTGAAGGTCGGCGAGATGGACGTGCGTGTCGAGGACCTCCTGACGCGCCGCATCGCCCACTTGAAGCAGCAGGCCGCCCAGGCCAACGCCACGGAAGGGCAGGCCGCCTGATGGCCGCCGGGTGGGAGGAGCGGGCCGCATGCCGGAAACTGGACCAGGCGCTGTTCTACCCGTCCAAGGGGGCGACAGAGCAGGAGGCTCGCGCCCGGGCCGCATGCGCTGGCTGTCCGGTCAGGGAGGCGTGTTTGTCCGCCACTCTGGTGGATGAGAAGAGGTTGCGTCCGTCGGACCGTGAGGGGATCCGCGGGGGCTTGGACGGCCGGGAGCGGTACATCGTTCAGAACGGCCAGATGCCGCGCCGGTCGCGCCGGAAGGCTGTAGCCAAGCCGCGGCGTTCTGCGCCGGAGGTCGACGTGGCGCGCCAGGCGGCGAAGAGCAACCGCTACCACTCGCCTCGCCGCGTCCACGCCACCGCGGCCGAGCGTCCCGAGTGCGGGACGCGCAGCGGGTATCAGTGGCATACCGCGCACTATGAGATCCCGTGTGAGCCGTGCACGGCTGCCGACTTGGCGGTCACCTGGTTCATCCGGTTGAGCACCGCCGCGTAGCGCGGCCATCACGTCCAGCCCACCCCACGGGGCTTCCGCACCACCACCCACATCCGGCTATCGCCGAACGGAGCTCCGCCATGTCCACATCCGAACTTCTGGTCCGTCTGTTGATCCCCGCTGTCCTGGTCGTCGCCGTGGTCGGCGTCCCCGTCGCGTTCTGGTGGGAGAAGCGCCGCCCGAGCGTTCCCGAGCACGTCGCTCGGATGCGGTCCTGGCGGTCTCTGCCGAGGCGTGAGCAGCGCAGGCATGACGACGCGGTGCTTGACGCGGCCGAGATGGCCGAGACCGGCACGTTGCGCACGCCGCGCGAGCGGCTTCGGGAGTACCCGGACGTTCGGGTCGGTGCCGAGGAGGCCGCTCGGTATACGGCGGCCCGGATGGCGGAGGCCGCGAAGCGCAACGCCCTGTTCCACCCCTGACCGATCGACTCCCCGTCCGTTCCTGCCCCTGCCCTGGAGGTGAAGGCCGCTATGCCCCTACGTCCGATAGCCGTTGCCGCGGCCCTCACCGCGGCGGCTCTGTTCGGTGCGCTCGCTGTGCGCCGGCATCGCAAGTTGCGGCGCGCTCTGCTCGCGGAGCGCGCCGTTCGGCGTCTCGAGGGCGCCGCGCACATCCGTGACATCGAAGCGTTCAGCGTCCGCTTTCACGCGGTGCTCGAGGACCGGGCGGTCCTGGATGCCGCGGATCTGGTCCTGGACACCGCTCTCGCTACACACCACAACCCGGAAGGGGGGCCTGCTCTATGAGCACGCTGGATCCGATCGAGGCGGCTGCCGCCTTCTACGAGCACCGGTTCGCCAAGTACAAGGGGTGTGCCCCGCACTGGGATCCGGCTCTGCCCGGCCGGGCGCTGGGGGACGCGTCGTTGTCGTTGGATGCGTGGTCGTCTTCTTCGGAGGATGGCGGGGAAGCGCAGAAGGACCGGCTGGCCCGGGAGAAGCGGGCGCTGGCGGTGTGCAGGGCGTGTCCGGTGCTGGAGGCCTGCCGAGCGTATGCGAACTCGGAGACCGCGGACGGGAAGCTGGTGCAGCCGGATGGGATCTGGGGCGGGGAGCTGGCTCTGGACCGTCATCGGGCGCTGATTGCCCGGCGTGCGAACGCGCCGTTGCCCGCGCGGCAGGATCTCGCGGAGGCGCGCACCGTACAGAAGCGGGCCGTGCTGGCGGCGTTGGCGCGGGAGACGGATGAGGAGCTGGTGGCGTACCGGGCGGGCATGGATGTCCGGACGGCGAACTGGAACCGGTCGGTGCTGTGCACGCTGCTGGGGTTGAACAAGGAGACCGCGACCCGGGAGCAGCTGTTGCGGCTGGCGGCCGCGCATGATCTGCTGCCGCGCCGGTGCCGGATCGTCCCGGACGGCCAGTGGCCGATCGCGGCGGCGCCGACGACGGACGGTGCCCGGCAGCGCCGGATCGCCGCGGGCGCCCCGCAGCAGCTGGTGCTCAACCTGTGGCCGGGCCAGCCGGCCCCGCGGCGCGGGCCGAGGCCGCGCCAGACCCCCTCCGCCGCGGCCTCGGCGCGCCGCTCCCTGCGTCCGAGACTCCGCCTCGTCGCTCCGTACGTCGCTGAGCCGCTTCCCTTCCCCACCACCATCCGCACCGCACGCCTGGAGGCCGCAGCATGAGCCAGATCCCCACCCCGTCGTCTTCCGTCGCCTCCACCAGCTCGAGCGCCTCGGCCGCCGAGCCGCCGGCCGTCCCGCCGGTGGACTTCGTGCTCGCCGGGCGGGCGGTGTCGACGGGCGCGCATATCGCGGGGCTGATCGCGGCCGCGCAGTTGGACACGGTGGGCACGCCGCGGAAGCTTCCGGCGGACTTGTTCCCGGGGGTGGATCCGGCGGTGGTGCAGGAGATTTGGGATCGGGCGTTGGTGGTGGGGGTGCGGGCGGGCCAGTTGATGAACGCGCCGCGGTTCAACCGGGACAAGCTGGCGCGTCTCCAGGGGCAGTTGACGGAGGCGGGGTTCCTGGCGATGGGCGGGATGGCGGGCCAGTCGCGGGTGGCGGCTGAGCGGGCTCCGGAGTGGCATCCCGCGGACGGCGAGGACGGCCGTGAACACCCGTGAGACATCAACTGCGGTGTGACTAGTCGTACGTAAGACACGGAGGGAAGGGACCGGGACAGATGACCAGTCGAAACGGTAGGCTGAGCCTTGCGTTTGAGGTGCAGTCAGTTGCGAGGCTGCGCGGAGGACGCACTCCGACAAAGTCGGAAGCCCCCGCTGCCACCTTGGTGGCGGTCCCGGTTTGCGAAGCCGGAACGCGAGGGCTGACGACACCACAAAGCTTGCGACGAAGTAAAGGTGCCGACATGGCAGAGCGTACCCGGACACCCGGGCAATCAGACAGTCGAACCCCGGACACCGCCGTGAAGATCACACCGGCGATGCAGACGGGTCCTGTCACTTCAACCCACAGCACACGATGAGCCCCCGGGGCTATGCCGCCCGTCCGTATGACGAGTGGTCCCCCGACGAGCAGGACACCACCGTCGTCACGGCCGCCGAGATTGTCCCCGGCACCGTGGTGGCGTGGAACTACAAGCCGCTGCTCATCGTCCGCACCGAGGAAATCAACCTCGCCAACTGGAAGACCAGCTTCGTCCAGGCCTGGCAGGCAGCCGGTGAGCCTGACCATGAGACGTGGAACGGTCGCCCGCTGTACATCCATAACCGGACCGACCGCACCAAGGACCCGCTGAAGGTGGGGACCGCCCCGGCGTCCTGGAAGTACCTGGTTCTCCCCAAGCACTACGCGGTGTGCAGCCACTGCGGCGACCTGCCGCCCTGCCGCGAAGTGTTCATGGACCGCGTGATGGCCATCGAGGGTAAGCGGATCGACTTCGAGATGCGGCTGGTCCACGGCGCCTGCCACGGCTGCGGCCAGGCCGTAACGCCCCGGGAGCACAGCATGTTGTTCCCGGGAGACAACCTGATTCGTCCCGACCTCGGGTCCAACACCGCCGTGTTCCACACGCGGCACAGCTGCCTGCCGCTCGCCCTGGCCTACCAGGAGCGGTGGCTGGCCGCCGATGACTCCCGTACCCCGCGCCTCGGGGACGGTGCTCGACAACCACGAAAGAGAGATCAGATGACGTAGCGCTTTCTGGGCGGGAGATTCCTCGACCGCCTGGCCGCGTCCCGGACTGGTGCGCCAAACACCTCCGGGCCTCTGCGGCCCTCGTACCACGGATCAGCACGCCAATGCCGATCTAAGGCCCGCCGGGCGCCAACCCGAGCGAGCGAAATGCAGGTTCTCCACGAACCACTTCACCGCCACCGAGGGCTTTTGCGTTCCCGCAAGGCCATCAACGAAGGCAGGTACATAGTGCAGCACCGCACCCCTTCTTGTCAGCTTGGCAACTCCACCGTGGGCGATTCGCGAGGAATCTCCCCCCGGTCGGGTGGCATCCAGCGCACCGAATCCACCCCGGACACATACGCCCCTACTGTCGAAATCGAACGTGCGTACGACTACAGTGCAGGCCAGGTTGCTCTCGTCCGCGGCGCCGCCCAAGAGGTGGCGTGCACTGCCTCGCGCCGGAGCGGCCCGCGTCGGTGGCTTCGCGCAGTCGCGTGGCTGATCGCAGCCGGCCTGCACGGCCGCGCGAACGCCACCACGCTGCGCGTCGCCGAAGACCTCGCAGCACGCATGGACTACGACACCGGGCACGCCCGCTACTGCATGCTCGAGACCGCGCACCGGCTCGGCGTCGACAAGGCCACCGTGAAGCGGCACGTGTCATATCTGCGGGAGCTGGGCGCCCTCGCCTGGGTCCAGCACGGCACCCGCACCAACGTGCGCCCCATGCTCGGCCTCGGCGGATACGCGGCCACCGCCACCGTGTACGCCGCGGTCATCCCCCCGGTCTACGACCACGCCATGAGCCACCGCATCGTCGGCTCCGGGTACACCGCTCGGATCATCGTGGACCTTCGGGGCCAGGAGAAGCCTGTGGATAACCCGCCTGTGGACAACTCCGATTCGGAGAGCCTTGCGCCCCCTTCCCTAACGGTGGTTAAAGAAGAGAGTCAGGTTGATCTAGTAGGTGGTTTTAACTACACCTCGCAGGCTCGGCCGCCGAAGACCCCGATCCCGCACCAGAGCAGCCAGATCGACGGCCGCCGCCGTACCGCGGTCGACGTCCAGAAAGCCAGCCAGACCATCCGGCTGGTGCGAGCCCTCGTCAACTGGACGCAGAAGGTGCCGCTGCGCCGTCTCGAGTACGTCCTGCGGCCCTGGACCGACCGCGGCTGGGACGGTCTACGCATCGCCGACGAACTCAACGGCATGTGCTCCGGCATGCGCTGGAAGCCCAAGAACCCCGTCGCGTTCATCCGCGCCCGGATCGCCATGGACACCCAGCACCAGCAGGAGCTGGCGCAGGCCGTCGCCTGGGAGGACAGCACCGCGGGCCGCGAGCAGGCCGCCGCACGCGCTGCCCTGGAAGCGCTGTTCGGCGCCCCCGAGACGGAGCCGAAGCGCGCGTATACCGCCGAGGAACGGGCCCGAGCGCAGATGGACTGGGACATCTGGCCCGAGGTCATTGCCCATTACGACGAGGACAAGGACGACGCCCTCGATCTGTACGGCGAGCCCCTGTGTAAGTACGCCATCGGCAAGCAGGCCCTTCTCGAGCGTCAGGGAGCATGGGCATGACCGAGTCAGCTATCAGTGCTGAACTAGTGGCCGCATGGGCATCCGTGCTCCGGCAGCCGCACGGGTCGTACGGGTGGACGCCGTCTGGGTTCGACGCACCGCGCGGCATCCTGATCGTTGAGTGCATCAACCAGGCCTGGCTGACCCAGCTGCGCCTTGTCGCTTTGAAGATGGCGGAGAAGCTGAACGCCGCCCTTCCCGAGCCGATCATCAAGAAGGTCATCGGCTGCATTCAGGAAGTCCACGTCCTGGTCACCGGATCGCGCACCTGGGCCGACCAACAAGCTGTCGCTGACGCGCTCCTGGACGCCTGGCACGATGCCGTCCAGACCGTCTCACCCGAAGTCCACTTCACCGTCGTCCATGGCGACTGCCCCACCGGCGCTGACGCCATCGCCAAGCAGTGGGCCATTGACAACGGCGTGTTCCACCACGGCTTCCCTGCCAACTGGTCAGGCCCCTGCACTCCGGCCTGCCCGTCCACGCCACATCGCAAGATGTCCAGGCACGGCGAGTACTGCCCGTTGGCCGGTCACTACCGCAACCAGCTGATGGTCGACATGGGCGTCGATCTCGTCCTGGCCTTCTCCCGGAACAACTCCCGCGGCACCGCTGACTGCATCAGCCGCGCCAAGACCGCAGGTATCCCCGTCCGCGTTTACCGCATGGAGGACCACCGTGGCTGAGCCCACCGCATCTGGCGCGGACCTCGCCCGCCAGGCCCTCGCCGCCGCCCGCGCGGCCGCCAAGACCCGGCCGGCCGAACCCGCCCGCAAGACCCGCCGCACCGTCCGCGAGAGCCGCACCGGCGGCCGCGACCCCATCGGCCTCGGCGGCATCCTCGAACGCCTCACCGCCGAACAAGGCTGGAAGGAAAGCATCGGCGGCGGCGAACTCATCGACCAGTGGACGCAGATCTGCCCCACCGAACTCGCCACCACCGTGCAGCCCGTCGGCTACGACGCCGAACACGGCCTGCTCACCCTCCGGCCCTCGAGCGCCGCGTACGCCACGCAGATCCGGCTCTTCGAGCGGCAACTGGCCAAGCACCTCAACGACCGCCTCGGCCGGCCCGCGGTCCGCAAGATCCGCGTGCTGGCCGCCGGAGCCACCGCCGCACCGTCCCCCGCCGTCGAGGAGCCCGCCGTGCCGCCTGCACCCGTGCGCACGCGAGAGACCGCTTCCCCCGGCTACCGCCGCACCTTCGAAGCCCACCAGGCCGCCAAAGCCAGCAGCACGCCCACCGACCCCCGCGTCGCCGACGCCATCGAGCGGCAGAACCAGGTCCTGACCCACCCCGCGAACCGGGAGCCGGAGACCGCGTTCACCGATGCCGTCGCCGAGCTCGAGCGGCTCACCGCCCCGACCCTGGACCGCGCCGAACAGATCCGCCGGGCCGCGATCGCCCGCAAGCGCGGCGGCGACGCGGCACCGGTGCGCCGCGCGTTCGACGTCGCCTGAGCGGAGGGAACACTGCGCAAGATCTGCGGGAGCCTGTTCGCGATCACCCCGCACGAACGGAGCCGCCCATGCTGGAGACCCTGCCGCACCCTGCGCTCGAGGACACCGACGCGCCCGCCGAGTTCACCCCCGAGTGGCACCGGCAGCAGGACCGCGAGGAACGGGCCTGGCTGGACGACTACGCCCGCCTCCGCCGCCTGCTTCCCCACGCCGCCTGAGGAGCCCCCGATGCCGCAGACCGCCACCCCTGCCCAAGTTCCTGCCGCGCCCCGGCAGGCCGGGCCGGCGCCCGCGTGGGAGCGTCACCGGCTGTTCCAGGAGCCCGTGTACCCCGAAGGTCTTGCCCTGCTCGACGAGGACGACGTGGACGAAGACGACATCTGACCGACCGCGTTGACCACTCCCGCGTATACCGCGGTATACGCCGAGCCCGGGGTGGACTGTGCGAGGGAGGCGCGCGGGCGAGGGCGATGGACGTATACCGCGGTATACGCCGCCAGGCGCAAACCCTGCCCAATCCCCGACCCCACAGCACCGATCTGAGAAGCTATGGCCGTCCGAGTACCGAGCACCGCTCGGGAAGCACACGGAAACGGAGCACCATGCCTTCCTCAGTCCTCGTTGTCTCCACCGACCCACAGGGATCAACGATCTGGTGGGCAGACCGCGTTGGCGACAACCTGCCCTTTGACTTCGCGGCCGCGCACGAAGACTCCGACAGCCTCGCCGACCTGAAGAACCTCGGCGCGCAGATCCACGTCATCGCGAACCAGAAGGGCGGCGTCGGGAAGACCACCACCGCCGTCAACCTCGCCGCCGTCACCCACGACGTCCTCGGCGACAACGAACAGCGGCAGCACATCTTCATCGACACCCCCGGCAGCCTCGAGAACGAGCACATCCTCGCCGCGGCCCTCGACATCGCCGACGACGTCCTGGTCCCCATGCCGCCCGAGCCCCTCGCCTTCGACCCCACCGCCCGCACCATCGAACGCGTCATCGTGCCCCGCGGCCTCCCCTACACCGTCGTCATCAACGCCTGGGACCCCCGCGACGGCCGCGCCGACCTCGACGACACCATCGAGTACATCGACGCCATGGGCTGGCCCCGCGCGAAGACCGTCATCCGCCGCTACAAAATCCACACCAGGGCCGCCTCCGAAGGCAAGGTCGTCACGCAGTACGCGGACAACGGCACCACGCTGCGCGCCCGCGAGGACTACTTCCGCCTGGCCCTGGAGCGTGGTTACGGAGGACGCCGCTGATGTCGGGCAAGCGCGTCTCTCTCGCCTCCCTGGCCGGCGCCAAGGTTGAGGCAGTCCCCGGGGCCGGCCGACCCGATCTCGTCCACGTCCACCCGGACACCGTCGCTCCCACACCGCTCAACCCGCGGCGGAACTTCGACGAGACCGAACTCGCCGAGCTCGGCGAGGGCATGCGTGCCGGACAGCTGCAGCCCTGCGTGGCCGTCTCCAAGGCCGCCTACCTGAAGCTGTACCCCGAACACGCCGGGCATCTGCCCGACGGCTGCCGCTACGTCATGGCGGCCGGTGAGCGCCGCTGGCGTGCCGCCCTCAAGGTGGGCCTGGACAGTCTCGACGTGCTGCTGCGGCACGACCTGACCGAGTCCAGGATCCGGTTCTTCTCCGCCGTGCTGGCGGAGAACGTGCAGCGCGCCAACTTCAACCCCATCGAAGAGGCCAACGGCCTGCACGCGATGCTGGCTCTCCACGACGGCAACCAGTCCGCCGCGGCGAAGGCCATGGGCAAGTCGAAGCAATGGTTCAACCAGCGGATCGGCCTGCTGCGCCTCACCGACGAGATGGTGCAGCTCGTCTTCGACGGAAAGCTGACGGCGTTCCGGGACATGCGCCGGTACGCGGCAATGCCATCCGACGAGCAGTATCCGGCGTGGAAGACGGACCAGGAGCAGCCGCCCCTGGCACCCTCCGCACCGAAACCCGCCCCCGTCCCTGCTTTTGCCCCCGTCCTTGCTCCCGCCGCCGCGCCGGCTTCGGCTCCCGCGACGGCTGTAGAGGCGGCCCCGGCCCCGGAGACGTATACCGCGGTATACGCGCCACCACAGCCGCCGCCCACATCCGGCAAGGCGGTCCTCGAGTCGGTGACCACCGCGCAGACCTTTAGCGCGGTAAAGCCGAACCCGGCCACGTTGGAACCGGATGCCGTGCAGGCGCAGCCGGATCCGATCCAGCCGGTCCTCCCCGAGCCGCGCCACACCGAGCGGGGCCTCGAAGCGCCGTTGCCCAGCGGAAGTACCTTGCCGTACGACGACGGCCCCATTCTGGGGCAGCACCTGGCGCTGAAGATGGTCGACGAGCCGTACTTCCTGATGCTGCACGTCCTCTTGGAGAAAGGCCGGGAGAAGAACCCTGAAGCCCTGGCCAGGGTGCTGGCGCGGGTGACCGCGAGCGCCATCTGAACCATCTGCGCGACTGGCCCCGCTCTCCTTGCCCGCGAGGTAGAGGGCGGGGCCTCGTCATGCGCCGACCAGATTCGGTCGAATACGTGCCGGATGACGGGGTTTATCTGTCACCCACCTGAGTGATCCCTGTGCAAGTCCCTTCCCGGAGTGCATATATGCGCCTTGGGTGGGGGGTGCTGCCGGTTCCCATGGCCGACGGCTGCACGGCCGGGGACAGCCCCCGCGTGGATCGCAGCCCTCCGGGGGCGGCCCGGCCGCGCGTCCGCCATCCCCCACACTCCCCGGCCGAAAAAACTGGGCAAGCCTCTGTACTGCATGGGGACTTCCCGGATTAGACTGCCGTCAACGAACGGGCATGCCCGGGAGGACCGTTCAGCCCCTCGAATCGCCTGAACCTTCTGGCACTCGCAGGGGCTGTTTCCGTATCCGGATGTAGCCTCTCCGTCACCCTCTGGCCAAAACCGTATCGAATACATGTCAGCAGGCGGTTAATACCCCGCAGTCACTTACCGACCGCCTGGAATCGATGCCACAGTGGCAAGTCCAAGTGTCTGGACTGGCAGCCGGACGCGCGGGGGGCCCGGGTGGACCGCCGACACCGACCGGGCGTACGAGGACCTTCCCACTTCTGCCAGGGATCGGGGACACCCCATGTCCGCAGCAGAGCCCCTTGACCCCGGGCCAGACGGTGGCCCTGGCACCGTCATCCTGTTCCGCAAGGGCCCTTCCTCACGCCGTAAGCAGCGTAGGGAGGACACCGTGCCGGACCCCAGGGAATCCAGCGAACCATCAGCGTCCCCGCAGCAGCGTCTCACCGACAGCGTCGAGGCGCGCTTCCTGAAGTGCGAGCGGACTCTCACCGACCCGGACACCGCAGAGGCCTATCAGATCACTCTGGACCTGGTGAGCACCATGCTTGCGGGAGCCCACGTGCACGGGATCGTGGACGATGAGCAACGCCGGGAACTTCACGCCATGATCGACGGGATGAAGGCGGCGCCCGGCCTCCTCTGAACTTGTCCGCATATGCCGGGGGTTGTTTCATCTTCACAAGGTCACCGCTCAGTAACTCTCATGCCAGGGGCATTGATCCTTTCTTACGGAACGTTCACGTCCCCTCACTCGCGTGCCATAGTGGGGCGTCCGGAAACAGCCCGGAATCACGCTTTCCGGCCACCGGCGCGCGCCCCGACATACGTACGGACGATCCGCGCCCCGGGGGCCGCCCGAGGGGACGGGGACACCATGGGCCGCGACACAGAAGACGCCGCATTTCGGCTCCACCTGCTGGCCACCCACTACCGCGAACACCCCCAGACCGGCCCCTCCGAACGCCGCTCCCCCAGCGTCACCCCCGGTGCCCCGCTCAACCTCGGCATCGTCGACTACATGTCCCGCTGCGTCGACGAAGTCGTCCAGCATGCCCGTGACGAGGCCGCCGGCGACATCGGACCGGTCCCGGCCCGCGTCCGCGACGTCTACGCCTGGTGGGAGGAACAGACCGAGGACGCCCCGGCCGAAGTCCGCCAGCGCCGCGACATCGTGATCTACCGTCAGAGCCTCGAGCACGCCATCGCGCTCGGCGACCACGATGTCGTCTGCGCGCACCCCTGCCCCCGCTGCACGACGTGGGGCCTGCAGTGGCAGCCCTACACGCGGCGGGCCATGTGCCTGAACGTGGAGTGCCGTGGACGCGACGGAATGTCGTCGGCATGGACCCTGGCCCGCCTGGCTACTCAGTACGTGACGCAGAAAGAAATCTTGAAAATCCGCGCAACCTGACTGCCGGTTCGCCTGTCTACAGAAGAACAACCGCACACAAAGCACACGAACGGATTCCTCGAATCCGCCCGTCATCGGCCGCCGGAGCTGCGAACTGTGGCCGTCGATCATGGGAGGCCGCATGGCCATCACGTCCGCCATACCGACCATCGCCGGCATCCCCGATCCGGTAACTCTCGATGAGGCTGTCGCGCTGTTCCAGCGAACCGGCCATCCGGCCCCGAAGAGCACCCTGGAGAACTGGATCCGCCAGGAGGGCATCAAGAAGGTCCGCCGCGGCAAGACCAACTACTTCTCGTACACGGCCCTGTTGAAGGTCCACGCGGTGAAGATCAGAGCCCGCGACGCCTGAACGCCCCACCCTGCCAGTGAAGCCCTTGCCCCCAGACCCGCGGGGCAGGGGCTTTTCTCATCCCCCGCGCTCTTGTATTGCGTACGTAATAGAAGATGGGTTACGGTGGTCCCACAGCCCAGGAACCGCCCCAACAGGCAGTCCTCGCACCCTTCCTGACCACCCGGAGCCCGCCCCGATCGTCCTGGACGACTTCCTCATGGCCGTTATGCGCGGCGAAGTCGCCTGACACCCAACAGCTCCCCGGCCGCGCACGACACGCTCTGCGCGCGCCGGGTGAACAACCACACGCACCACCAGCAGGGGAGACCCGCATGCCGATCAGCATCCGCCGCACCGACCCGGCCATCGACGCCCAGGTCACCGCCGACCTCCACGGCCTCCCCACAGGACGTATCACCGCACGCGACACCGCGGCCCACATCTTCACCGCCGACATCCACGAACTCCGCGCCTGGATCAACGCCCTGGGCGGCTACGTCACCCGGCAGCGCGCAGGCGGCGCCGTAACCCTCTGGACGCTCCACACCCACACCGAGCTCCGCTCCGACGGCTCGAGCACCCCGGTCCTGGTCCACGCCCTCTCCCTCGCCGGCGAGGACATCCACCCGGACATCACCGAAGCCGTCGCATAACCCCCACCCCCCAGCCAAGAACGAACCCGACGCCATGACGACCATGACCTTCGCCCAGACCGCCGGCAACTTTTCCGCCGCGGAACTCGACCGGTTCGCCGGACGCGCCGACGCCTACGACGACCACGCCACCCTGACCATCCACCAGCTCAGCGTCCGTGCCGCATACATCGCCGACCTGCACCCCAACCTCGCGTACGCCCAGGGCTACAGCGCCTACGTGAAGGGCGCCGAGCTGGAGGAGCGCCGCATCTCCGGCCGTGCAGAGCAGGAGCCGTCCTGATGGAACAGAACCTGGCCGATCGCTCCACCGAGCTGAACGCCCGCATCGAGCAGGTCAAGTCCGAACTGGACGAGGCCAAGCGGCAGCTGACTGCCATCGAGGCGCTGCTGTGCCACTGCCAGCCGGAGCGGGAGCACGACGACAACAGTCCGGCCCGCTACATGCACGCGGCCGACTGCATCGTCACCGCATCACAGCAGGCGGCGAACTCCCAATGAGCTGGCCGGACGGCATCGCCGCCGCCGTCCTCACCGCGATCGCACTCCTCATCACCCTCCACCAGCACAAGCACCGGAGCAGCACAGCCCCACCCAAGAACCCGCAGGACGGAGAACAGCAATGACCACCAGAACACGCGCTGCGCAGGCCACCACCACCGCACCGGCCCCGAAGCCCGCCGCCAAGAAGGCGGCCGCGAAGCGCACCAGCACCCGGCCGGCCCGCAAGGCCATCCCGAAGCCCGCCAACCCGCCTGTGTCCCTGGCCAAGCGCCCGCGTGTCTCCCTGGTCAAGCCGCCCGCCCCGCTCCCCACCCGGCCCGTCGAGTTCATCACCGAGAAGCAGATCGCCGCCTACTACGCCGCCCGCACCCACAACCTGCCCGCCGGCCTCATACGCGACTGGCAGGAACGCCCCGACGGCACCGTCACCCGCTCCTTCCCCTCCGGAGCCCTCCTCGCCTACACCCCCGACGACAACTCCGCCGCCCCCTTCCACACCTTCACCCCCTGCGCCCAAGGCGCCCACCACTGCGAACCCATCCACACCCCCAACGACCTCCGCTCCGCCGTCGCCCACGCCGTCCACTGCCACACCCGCCACTACACGCCCAAAGCGCTCGCGCTCATCGACGGCATCCAGGCCGCGAAGAAGACCACCGCGGACACCGAGCCGCTCTCCGTCACCACCATCGCCGCCGGTCTCGCCGCCCGCACGGCCGCCGACACCGAGACCCCGAAGGAGCACCCCGAGCCGTGACCGACACCGCCCAGCTCACTGACATTGCCGCGGGAGCCCTCAACCAGCTCTGCCCGGCCGCCGCCATGGCGATCGTCCTCCAGGGCGACCCGAAGGAAATCCTCCAGCACGTCATCGAAGCCGTCCTCGCAGGAGCAGCCGTACAGCAACAGGCCCAGCAGGAAGCCGAAGAGACCAGTCAGCAGGCCACCATCCTTCCCATCCGCTACGTCGTCAGCAGCCTTCCCGAAGGCCACGAAGACCGATACACGTTCACGATCAACGTCCACTACCGCGGCAACGGCCAGTACTCCATCACACAGCGCCTCCGCTGCTACGGCACCGATGGCACCTGGTCCTACGAGCCCGACTTCGGGGAGGACGACCAGGCTGAAGCCGCATGGCTGGCCACGCACCAGTTTGACCACGACGCAGCCCTGAAGCTCGCCCGGGAACTGGCGCCGACGCTCACCTACCGGGGTCGCACCGTCGCTGACGCCCTCAAGGAGTCCGCGGATGCCTGAACCGACACCCGGCTACATTGCCGCCCTCGCAGCCGCCCTCCACCAGGCCAACGTGGACGCCCTCATCGCCGCCGAGAACGGTGACAACCAGCTCGGCGCCGCGGTCAAGGCCCACCCCGGCCTCCGCGTCTGGAACGGCGACCTCCTCCGCCTTGGGCACCTCCCCAAGACCCCGTTCGCCGTCGAATGCAACGTACTCCTGCCCGACGGCAAGTACGTCGAGATGGCCCACCACGAACACGCCCACATCGACCCGGACATCAACCAGTGGGTGTTCTGCGCATCCGACGCCGACGGATCCGTCCCCCTCACCATCGCCGTCACCCAGACCCGCATCGACGACGAAGAGGAAGAGGCATGACGCCCGACAGTGTGGACGCCCTGTACGACGAAGCCCGCCACGAGACACCGTTCTCCAACGGGACTGAGGCCGACGGCTGGTTCTACGCGAACTGCGAGACCTGCTGGCACGACCGCGAGCAGCGCTCCGAAGAGACCGCCGGCCCCGGATGCCCGCTCATCATGGTCGCCTACCTGGGCCGCACCCCCATCCAGTGGATGGAAGGACCGCGCTCGGTGGAGGGATACATCTCCATCCCGAACCAGTACCGGTGCATCGAGTACCGGCACGAGGACGACGGCCCCGCCGACCCGCAGCCCATCCCGGACCCGCCCGGCCAGCTCACCCTCGTACCGCGCGAGGACTACCAGGGCCACCGCATGCTCACCACCGCCCCGCAGGAAACGGCGGTGACGAAGTGACCATGACCGCCCCTGAGACCGCCGAGTACCCGGCCGGCATCCGCGCAGCCGCGACCCGTCTCGGACTCACACCGGCCGCATACATGACCAAGAAGGACGCCGGACTGAAGTGGTGCCGCGCCTGCAAGGAATGGCGCCCCCTCGCCGAATACAAGCCCAGCACCAGCACCGACGACGGGGTTCGCCCCCTCTGCACTCGCCACTACAAGCCGCGACAAGCCACGCCCATCACACACGGCCTCAACGGCTACCAGCGCGGCTGCCGCTGCTCCGAATGCCGTGCAGCCCACGCCCGTGAACAAGTCCGCATTCGTGCCGAACGCCGAGCAGACCCTGCCAGGGCCGACCGAGCAGGCCACGGCAAGCGAGCCACCTACAACAACTACGGCTGCCGCTGCCCGGAATGCAAAGCAGTCCATTCACAGCACATGCGGGCCTACCGACTCCGTAACCAGAGGGGACTTGCCACGTGACCATGACCGCCCCCGAGGCCGAGCACGGCGGCATCATCCGCCCCCAGTCCTGGCGCCTCGAACTCCCCGCCAAAACCAAGCTCATCAACGCCAACCAGAACCTGCACTTCAGGCGCAAAGCCGAGATGGTGAAGGTCATCCGCAACGCCGCATGGACCATGGCCCGCCACAGCGACATCCCGGCCCTCCAGCGCGCCCACGTCTACTTCGTCATCCACCCGGACACCAGCATCAAACGCCGCGACCCCGGCAACTGGGCGCCCTCCGCCAAAGCTGCTGTCGATGGCCTCGTGGACGCCGGGATCCTCCCCGACGACAACAAGGACCACCTCCTCGGCCCCGACCCCCGCATCGGCACCCCGGTCAAGGGATCCCAGCTCGTCCTGTGGATCACCGACCTCGACCAGATGCACGCCGACCACATCGCCCTCCTCAACCCGCCCGGAGTCCTCGCATGACCGCCACTGCGACCGCGACGCGCCGCGTTACGACACTGGCAGCGCTCCCCACCACGGACTGGAGGCGTCGCCCCACATCCTTCACGAACAGTTGGGAGCATCGATCCTCCTGCTACAACCGCCCCGCGTCCTGGTGGGACGGAGACGACGCTGTACAGGCCGTACGGGCCCGCCAGGCGTGCCTGTCCTGCCCGGTGCTCCAGGAATGCCTAGCAGCGCAGATAGATGCCGACGAGTCCGTGCTGGTCTCACAACCCATGATCCGCGGCGGGCTGACCGGTTCGGAGCGTGCCCAGCTGCTGCTGGACGAGCGGATCGACGGCGCGTATGACGCGGAGGAGGCTCGACTGCTGGCGCTGGAGGCCGGCGCGTACGGGAAGCCTGTCGCGGAGGTCGCGGAGCCTGGGGTGTCGATGGTGACGCTCAGGCTGGCGGGCCGGCTTGCGGGCGAGATCGTGCCGGACGCGGAGCCCGGCCGGGATGCTCTGGGACCGTCCTCGGCGGACGACGCGGGTGAGATCAACGACTATCTGGCTGGTGGTCTGGTGCGTCTGACGCATGAGCAGCAGCTCGCGGCGATCGCTGAGGGCCTGCGTCGGAAGATGACGTATTTGGACATCGACCGGGTGCGGGGGCAGTCCCCGAATACGACGGCCCAGTTCGTGTCGCGGATGCGGAAGAAGTACGTGAGGCAGGGGCTGGTGTTCCCGGTTGTGCCGCCGTCGCAGGGCTTGCTGACGGATGCGCAGGTGTTGCAGATCCGCCAGCGGTACGCGAGGGGCGGGGTGACGCATGAGGAGCTGGGGCTGCGTTACGGGGTGACCCGGAAGGTTATCGGCAGCGTGATCACTGGTTTGACCTACAAGCATGTGGGCGGCCCGCTGGGTAAGGGGCGCGGCAAGTCGTCCGAGAAGGCTTCGCGAGAGATGAATCGGTCCTTGAACGTTCTGGCGTTGAGGTCCTCCAACAAGAAGGCAGGAGCAGCAGCATGAGCACCACGATGACCTTGACCGGCCGGTTGACCGCGTCGCCTGAGCTTCGGTTCAGTCCTTCGGGTGTCGCGGTAGCGGCGTTCACCATCGTCACGTTGCGGCGGGTGAAGGATTCTGCCTCCGGCGAGTGGTCCGACGCGGACACGACGTACTGGGACTGCAAGGCCTTCAAGCAGCTCGCCGAGAACATCTGTGACTCCTTGGACAAGGGAATGGAGGTGGTCGCGGTGGGCCGGGCCGTGCAGGAGTCGTGGGAGGACAAGCAGACTGGTGGGAAGCGGTCGAAGATCTCGGTCCGTATCGACTCCATCGGCCCGTCCCTCCGTTCGGCGACGGCGAAGGTGACGAAGGCTTCGGGGAACTCGGGGCAGGGCCAGGGCCGGCAGGAGTACGGGCAGGCGCGTCAGCAGCAGTCGGCTGGGTCGGGTGATCCGTGGGGTGCTGCGGCGCAGTCGGCGGGTCAGGCTGCGGGGTCGTGGGGAGGGGACGAACCTCCGTTTTGATCTTGTGTGTTCGGCGCAAAGGGGTCTGGCCTGACGGCTAGGCCCCTTTGTCGTGTGATCCTCCCGCATCTTGTATTGCGTACGTAATAGAAGATGGGCTAGTGTGGACACACCGCACCAACCACCACCCACAGGGGGATCCATGCCTGCCAAGCGCTTCAGTCGCGGAGCCTTCGTCAAGTACGAGGGCAGCATCCAGCGCTTCCGCGGCACCTGGTGGACCGTCGTAGACTCCTCCACCTCCACGGGCCAGCTGACCTACACGCTGCACACCCCCGGGATCGGAAAGCTGCGCTACGTCAGGGCCGCGCACGTCAACCAGACCCGCGCGGAGTCGTGACGTGCACTGCGATTGCGGTGCCAGGCCGGACGAACTCCACGATCCGGCCTGCATGACCCGGCAGGGCGAGCCCGACGAACCGTCCGACCACTACGACCAGTAGAGCCACAGCGGCCT
>NZ_KQ948478.1:114641-115221 GCF_001514115.1 Streptomyces olivochromogenes | reverse complement strand
GAGGACGATGTCGTGGGGGAGGGTGCGTCCGTAGTGGGTGGGTGGGGGGTTGGGGGGTTGGTGTTGGGTGCGGGTAGTGCTGGTGCCTGCGGTGGTGCCTGCGGTGGTGGTGGTGTGGGGGTGGCGGATGCGTTGGTAGGTGGTGGGGGTGAGGCAGGTGAAGCGGCCGGTGCCGGTGGCGGTGGGGTGGCCGTTGCGGGTGATGGTGATGTGCATGGTGAAGTCGGTGGGGCGTTTGGTGTGGGGGTGGTGGGGGTGTAGGTGGCGGTGAGGGTGAGGTCGGTGGGGGTGGGGCCGATGGTGAGGTGTTGGGGGTGGGTGGTGAGGTGGAGGTTGCGCATGAGGAAGTGGTGGCCGAGGGGGATGCCGAGTTCGGCGTGGGCGAGGTAGAGGCCGGTTTGGCGGATGGTTTCTGCGGCTTGGAGGGGGTGGTGGTGGGTGCCGTCGGGGGTGGTGAAGAAGGTGTGGGCGCGGGGCCATTGGGCGGTGAGGGTGTAGTGGGTGTCGCCGGTTTGTTCGCAGCCGGTGAGGAAGACCTCGGCGAGGGTGGAGCGGTGGACGTATTCGCGGGGGACGGTGG
>NZ_KQ948478.1:0-114011 GCF_001514115.1 Streptomyces olivochromogenes | reverse complement strand
GCCGGATGCACACCACCTGTGACCGGCACCCAGGGCGTGTGCGCGGGTGTGCCGGGTGTGGGGCTGGGCGGTTGCTGGTGTTGAGGTCCGGGCGTGCGTCCGGGGCCTGGTCCCGCGTGTATGTGGGCCGCGTCCCGCCTGTGCCTGTGTGTCTGGGGACGGCTTCCGCGTGTCTGTCCAGGGGTTGGGTTTCCATGTGCCGCGGAGGATCGGGTTTCGGGGGTCCGTGACTGGTGGCGGGCTTCCGGCGTGATTTTGCGGGGCGGGACCTGGCGTGTGTTTGTGGTGCTTGTCGGGAAGTTTTCGCGGTCTATGTCGTGGAGGTGTCCGGTGGAGCGTCAGCAGGAGCAGCAGGAGCAGCAGGGTCGGTGGGATGAGCGGGGCCGACAGGAGCAGCAGGAGCAGCGGGAGTTGCGGGGCGGCCGCGGGGGTGTGGCGGGCCTCCGTGGGGTGCCGAACGGGCCGGACCAGAAGAATCTGCCGGATGCGCAGGGGGTGTCGGATCTGCGTGCTGGGCGGGGTGGGTGTCCGTATGTGATGGATGCGTTGGGGCGGGATGTGCAGGGGGAGGGGGCCTTGTTGCGAGGGCAGGGCGAGGTGGCGCGGGTGGTGTTGCCGGGAGGGGTCGGAGCGTGGGCGGTGACGGATCCGGCCGTGATCCGTGGGTTGTTGACGGATGGGCGGGTCTCGAAGGATGCGTATCGGCATTGGCCGGCGTGGCAGCGGGGTGAGGTGGGGGCGGAGTGGCCCTTGGCGGTGTGGGTGTCGGTGCAGAACCTGGTGACGTCGTACGGGGCGGAGCACCGCCGGCTGAGGGCGTTGATGGGGTCGGCTTTCACGGCGCGGCGGGTGGGGTTGCTGGGGCCGCGGGTCGGAGAGATCGCGTCAGGGCTGCTGGAAGGGTTGGAGGCGGCGGCGCGCGAGGCTCGGGGCGGCGTGGTGGATGTGCGGGGCTTGTATGCGCAGCCGTTGCCGAGCCGGGTGATGCTGGAGTTGTTCGGGATTCCGGAGGAGTTCCGGGGGGCGTTGCGGGAGATCATCGAGGGGTTCTTCGCTACGGGGGTGTCGTTGGAGGATGCGCGGCGTAACTACGCGGCGTTGTATCGGACGATGGGGGAGTTGGTGGCGTTCAAGCGACGTTGTCCAGGTGAGGATCTGACGAGTGCGCTGATCGCTGCGGGGAGTGGAGCGGATCCCGCGGCCCCGGCCGCCCTGTCTGACCTCGCAGACATCACAGACCTCTCGGATGTCGTGGACGGTGCGGGCGCGGGTGCCCCGGAGACTGCGGGGGGTGGGGGGTTGAGTGAGAAGGAGTTGGTGGACAACCTAATCATGCTGTTGAGCGCGGGGTGCGAGCCGACCGTGAATCTGCTGGCGAACGCGGTGGTGTTGTTGCTGCAGGAGCCGGAGCAGTTGGAGTTGGTGCGGTCGGGGCGGGCGTCGTGGGGGGACGTGGTGGAGGAGGCGTTGCGGGTGGAGGCGCCGGGGGCGAACGCGATCTTGCGGTATGCGGTGGAGGATGTGCGGGTGGGGGAGACGGTGATCCCGCGGGGGGATGCACTGGTGATCGGGTTCGCGGCGGCGGGGCGGCATCCGGGGGTGCACGGGGAGGATGCGGAGCGGTTCGATGTGATGCGGGCGACGCGGCGGGAGCATTTGTCGTTCGGTCATGGAGTGCATTACTGCCTGGGCGCGCCGTTGGCGCGGCTGGAGGCCGAGATCGCCCTTCAGGCGTTGTTCGACCGCTTTCCCGGGATGCGGCTGGCGGTGGAGCCGGGTGCGCTGCGCCCGACGGAGTCGTTCATTTCGAACGGGCCGCAGGAGGTACCGGTGTTGTTGGGGCCGCCTGCCGACGGGGTGCGGTGACGCGCCGGCCCGCACCCTGCCTGAACAGGCTCGGGACGGTGACCGCTGGGGAGACGTGGACGCGTTCCCGGCGACGAGCGACAGGGCCTCGAACGGCATCTGTCGATCTCTCGCCTTCCGCTTCATCGCCGAACGCAACGTGACGTTCGCGGACCGAGTTCCGCGAAGCAACCACTGGGCCATCACTCCCCGCACTGACCCGGCACGAAGGTGACATTCGGGGGCTCCACGACCAGGCGGTACATGCAACTCGCGTGAACGGCCGACACCCTGCCGACCAGAACGACCCCATGCCCACAACCGCCCCGCTGGGACCACACCAGCGGGGCCCTCTCGTCCGCCGTGGACGAGTTCGGCCCGACGATCGTGTGCGGCACCCACTCCCCGCGCCTGACCACCAAGCGATGCCGCCACGCCGACCACCAGCGCCTACGAGCCGTGGTCGCCAACGACGGCTGCCAGGTCCGCACCCGCTCGGAGTAGCGCCACGGTCCGTGTGGCGATCTGGTCGAGGTGTTGTTGCAGGATGTGTTGGGTCCTGCCCAGGCTGTCGAGTTGGTGCAGGGAGCCCATGATCTCGCGCACTGCGGGAATGCTGTAACCGGTGCCGCGCAGGGCCGCGACGATTCGGGCCGCTCTGATGGCTGAGAGACCATAGCGGCGTGCTTGCAGTGACGTCACTCGCTCGGGCGTGACAAGCCCTTCCTGTTCCCAGAACCGCAGAGTGGAGGGACGTACATTGAGCGCCCCGGCGAGCTGTGTGATCGTCATCGCGTCACTCTCGTGCTCGAACTCGGTCGCGTTCGCCTCGGCTTGGATCGCACGCAGCGCTTGTTGAGCGCGCAGGGCCTCCTCTCGTTCTCTCGCGAGCCGAACGTGGACCGCGTTGATCGCCGACGCCGCCTCCGCGATCGTCTCGGTTCGCAGCTCCGCGAGCATGCGCCGGGCTGTGACTGGCCCAACGGCAGCTGCGAGTCCTCGATAGGCGCGGAGGGCATGTACGTGCAGCGGTGTGTAGGAACGGTAGCCGTTGCTCGATCGAGCGGCCGGGGGAATGACTCCCAGTCGCTCGAGGTCGCGAACCTGTTGCACCGAGTACCCCGACTCTCCGGCGACATCGACGGTCCGGAGCGGTACCCGTCGCGAACCGCTCACCAGCTCGCCCATCAGCCAACCCCACATAAGCACTTGAAGGTGATGCTTGAACCATGAGTATGGAACAGATCATCGACACCGTGCGAGGCTTCGTCGGCGCGCTCGTGGTTGTCCCGGAGCAGGGCGGCGACTTCCCCGAACTCGTGTGGGGGGATGCGTTCTTCTCCTACGCCCCCGACGGCCGGGCGCCTCAGAACGTCCAGCCCTACGGGACCATCGTCACCAAGAACTATCCTGACGACGCCGTTTCCGACCTTGACTCTCCAGGCCGCTGGCGCCTGAACATCCATGTCGACCGCGCGACGTTCCGGGAGCTCACGGGGGAGGAGCCGCGCAGCCTCACCCGACCTCGCGACTACGCGGCGGCCGACACCGTGATGCCGCACCCGGTATACGGGGCACTCGGCTGGATCTCTGTCGTCAATCCTGGTGAGAGGACGACGGACACGGTCGTAGAGCTTTTGCGCAGCGCCCACGACGCCGCTCGTGCCCGGTGCGCGCGGCGACACGCAACGCGAAGGTCGCAGGAGGAGGACTGACACGGTTGCGGAACAAGCGGACTTGAGGGCGCCCCGCGCACAGCGGTGAGCGCGAGTTCGCTCCAGGTCATGCGGTGGGCGCGGTAGTGGGCGTTGGACCGTTCGGGCTCGCTGGGGCAACGGTCGACGCTGCCGACAAGTGCGTTGCCGCGAGCTACCCGGCGGCCCTGCCCTGGCGCGCCCCGGTGTTCGGCGCCTCGAAGTCCGCGGCCGACCGCATGATCGGCCACCTCAGTCCCCGACTCGCGCTTCGGCCCCGCATGCTTCGCCCATTACCAGACCGTCAACGACGGCGACAGCCGCCGGGTCGTCGCGGTCCGCCGGCCGCTTCTGGGCAACCGTGCCGACTGCACGGCGTGGGAAGAGTGCGGGGCCACGGCCGCCGTCGGGAACAGCACTACGACCGCCGACGGCGGCTGCCCGGGCAGCGGCCTCGTGATGCCCCGCCGGCGCCTCAAGGGAGAAGGACTCCCTGAACGGAAGCAGGCATCTCGCTCTCGCCGGATGGACGAGGCGGCTCACACAGCGCCCCGCCTCGTCCACGTCGATTCCACGAGCATTGCGAGACGAGCCTCACGCCGGACCGTCCGTCCCGGCTTCGCTCAAATGACCTAGTGGTCAGAGGAGTTCGCGGCCGTCACGAAACGCGTCACCGCCTGCGAGAAGGCCTCCGGCTCCTCGAGGTGACCGAAGTGCCCGCTGTTCTCCAGGATCAGCAGCTCCGATCCGGGGATCAGCAGGTGGAGTTCCTCGGCCCATCGCACCCCGCAGATGACGTCATGGCGGCCGACGACGACGAGGGTCGGTACGGTGAGTGAGCCGAGGTCCGCACGGTCGTCGATGACGTGTGGGGAGAGGTTCTCGTCCAGCCCGGAGATGTGCGCGGCCCGCACCGAGGCCCGCATGGGAGCGAACTCCTCCTCGCGCCCCCAGTAGTCGGCGAAGTACGCGGGGAGCAGCCCCCTGGCGACGGCTGTCATCTGTGCGTCGTCGGAGATGGTGGGGATCGCCTGGAACGCGGCCAGGACCTCGGGGAGTTCGGGGTGGTCGGCGTGGAGCGCGGCGAACGACTGGACCAGGCGCATGGCCTCGGCGCCGTGTTCGGGACCGGTCAGCGGCGCGCTCTCGTAGAGGATCACCCCGGCGATGAGCTCGGGGTGGTGCAGGGCGTGGTACTGGGCGACGAAGCCGCCGTGCGAGTGGCCCAGCAGGTACACCTCGGGGACGCCGAGGTGTTCGATCAGCGCCCCGAGGAACTGGCTGTAGCGGGCCCGGGTGTAGCCGTGAGGGTGGGAGGGCAGGCGGCCGGAGCCGCCGGTGCCGATCGGCTCCGGGTAGACGATCGTCAGATGCCGCTCCAGCGCGGGCATGCGCAGGTACTCCCAGTCGATGCCAGGTCCGCCGGAGTGCGCGACGCACACCGGACCCGTGCCGTGGACGTGGTAGCGCTGCACGACTCCGTCGATCTCGACGGTGTGCGTTCCGGCGGCCAGAGGTTCGGTCGCAGAGGTGGTCATGGGGTCTCCGTATCGGGCAGGTGTCGATGACACCGGCATGACGCTGCAGAGAGGACGAAGTTCGACCCGGACCACGTGACGCCCGTCACATCAGGGTGAGCGACTGGAGGGCCTGCACCGGCCTTGGATGCAGGAGACGCAGCCGGTGCGGACGACCGGCGTCGTCGAGGGTCATCAGCCAGGCCACCGAGGGCGGGCAGTGGTCGGGGTTGTCGGCGGGGCTGAGGAGGTCCATCTCCCAGACGGCAAGGGACCGTCCGGCCACGGCATGGACCAGGCGCTGTCGTACGCCGGCCTCGAGGTCACCGTCCATGCCGCGCGCGAGGACGCTCCTGCCGCCCACTGGGTCGTTCCCCCTGAGCAGGGCGATCTCGGGCGACCAGCGCTCCGTCATCAGCGCGCCGAAGCGTCCGCTCTCGGCGGCGGCCAGTGTCTCGTGTGCCTCGACACGGCTGGCGCGGAGGCGCTGTGCGGTGTTTCCGTGCGGGGCGTCCGCCGTGGCGGCGAGGGCTGTCGCGAGCTTGGCCCGCCCCTGGTTGAGCCGGCTGCGGACCGTGCCGACCGGGACCCCGCAGGCGTCGGCTATCCGCTCGTAGGAAGTGACGCCGGTGCTGAAGTGACGCAGCACCAGGGGCAGGCGTAGCGCTGGGGACAGCTCTTCGATGGCCTCCCAGATCCAGTCCCGCATCGCGTGCCGCTCCAGCCACCGCTCCGGACCGGCGTCCGTGGCAGGCAGGTGCAGGTCGTCGATCGGCTGGACGGGGACGGAGGATCGCAACAGGGAACGGCTGGCGTTGCGCACGATCATCCGCAGCCATGCGCCCACGGCCGCCGGGTCGCGGACGTCGCCCACGTGGCGGAGCGCGGTCACAGCCGCGTCCTGGACCACGTCGTCGACGTCGGGCCCCGGTCCCAGAATGCTCAGCGCCACCGCGCGCATACCTGCCTGGTGCCGTTCAAGCAGCAGGCCGAGGGCGGTGGCCTCACCCGCCTGCGCGGCACGGGTGAGCGCCGCGTCCTCGATGCGCGCGGCTTCGTCCGACGTCTGGTTCATGTGGCTCCCCTTCCAGCGTCCGCCGTCGTGCGTGACCGTACTACGTGATCGCCATGCCTCCCTCTCCCTCGGGTGCGGGGGCCGATGTGCCACGCCGGAGCGGCACGGTCTCCCCTCATCGCTCAGTAGCGCCCGCCCACCGCCTGCGCGGCCAGCCCGTCGAGCGTGGCGATCTCGTCGGCCGTCAGCTCTATGTCAGCGGCGGCCACGTTCTGCTCCAGCCACTTCACGCGCTTGGTTCCCGGGATGGGCACCACGGGAATGCCGAGGTGCTCACTGCGTGCGTGCACCCAGGCGAGCGCCAGCTGGGCCGGAGCGACACCCTTCTCCTCCGCCAGTGCGCGGACGGCGTCCGCGATGACCTGGTTGGCCGTCGTCCGGAAGCGGGGAAGCCGATTGCGGGCGTCGCCCGGCGCCAGTGATGTCACATCGACCGTGCCCGTCAGGAAGCCTCGGCCGAGTGGCGAGTACGCCACCAGTGCCACACCCAGTTCGCGCAGGCAGTCCGCGACCGCCGTCTCGGGATCGCGGGACCAGATCGAGTACTCGCTCTGCACCGCAGCGATCGGATGAACGGCGTGGGCGCGCCGCAGGAGCGCGGCATCGACCTCGGACAGGCCGATGTGCCGGATCTTTCCCGCCTTCACCAGCTCTGCCATGGCCCCGACGGACTCCTCGATCTCTGCTGTCTGCGGAGGCCGGTGCAGGTAGTAGAGGTCGATGTGGTCGACGCTCAGACGCATGAGGGAGGCGTCACACGCGCGCTTGATGTAGTTCGCCTCCCCGCGCAGCACCCAAGTGTCGCTGCCCATACGGTCGATACCCGTCTTCGTCGCGAGTTGCGCCTCGTCCCGACGACCGGCGATGGCTCGGCCCACCAGCACCTCGTTGTGGCCGAAGGCGTAGGCGTCGGCGGTGTCGATGAGCGTGACACCCAGGTCCAGGGCGCGACGGATGGTGTCGATCGCGTCGTCCCAACTGGTCGGGCCGTACCCCTCGCTCATTCCCATGCATCCGAGCCCCTGGGACGACGTGGTGAGGCCACCGAGTGAAGTCTTGCTCACGGGATGTCTCCGTTCGATGTGGCTGTACCATGACACACATAACGGAGGATCCTCCGGTATGTGGGACGTTAGTGGAGGATCCTCCGCTAAGCAAGCGAGGGTGAGATCTCGGCGGCTGTCGTTCGGTCGGCGCGCCGGTCTGGAGGGCAGCACGGATGCACGAACAAGGACCTGCGCAACCCATGCGCGCCCATGCCCGACGTAACAGGGAGAAGCTCTTGGCGGCAGCGCTGGAGGAGTTCACTCGCACAGGTAAGGACGCACCGCTGGACAGCATCGCCAGAGCTGCCGGGGTGGGCATCGGTACTCTCTACCGGCACTTTCCGACGCGGGAGGCCCTCGTCCTGGCCACCTATCAGCACGAGGTGGAGCAGATGTGCTCCACAGCGGACGAGCTCCTCAGGACGCTGCCGCCGCACCAGGCACTGCGCGAGTGGATGGCCCGATTGGCCAGTCTGCTGGTCGCGAAGCAACACATGTCCGAAGCGTTGCGGAGCGTGGGGCCCTCCAGCGGAGCATGGGCGTCGGAGTCGTACGCGCAGGTCTTCGACACGATCGACACCCTTGTCGCCGCGGGCGTCGCCGCCGGAACGATTCGGTCCGACCTTGAGACAGCCGATGTGGTGCTGGCCATGAGTGGGCTCCTCCGCCTGGACGTGGCCGGAGACTGGAAAGGCCAGGCCGACCGACAGATCAGGCTCCTCATGGACGGCCTGCAGGCCGGGACACATCCGCATCCCCTGAACGCCGACACGGCCGAGTGAACACCGGTACGGTCGAGGGTGTGAGTCTGGAGACCTTTCGGCCCTGTTCAGTGCGCCAGTGCGCCCCTTTGACCCGCGAAACGAGATAGAGGCAGACGAGTCGGGCCGTACGCCGGGCTCGACCTGATCCCGGCGCTCGCTCCGGAAGCCGTCCACCCGCTCGACTGGCCGTACCCCGGGCGCCGTTCGCGACGCCCGGGTGTCCTACCTCTCCGAACCCACCCCGATACGGGCCAACACCTGGTCGGCCAACTCCGGCGGTGTCAGCTCTCCGTCCAGGAACACCGTGTCACCGGGCAGGGTGTCGACCGCGGCCATGCACGGTTCAATCCTGTCCTTGACCCAGCGTCGGACCTGCTCCTCCCGCTCGGGATCATCAGGGAAGAAGATTCGCCCGTCGATTCGCTTCTCCAAGACCTCTCGAGAGACCTTGAGGAAGAAGTGGTGAAGGTCGATGCCCGCGTACTTCAACGCGCCGAAAATCTCGCCGACATACCCGGGGTTGACCACGGTCATGGGGACCAGGACCGGGCGGCGGTACTCCTCGATCAGCCCTACCGCCAGGTCGGCAACCTGTCGCCGCCACAACCGAAGATCCTGGAAGTCGCCGGTCGGCACCTCCACGATCTCCCGCAGCACGAAGCCGACCATCTCCGGGTCATAGACCAGTGCCTCGGGCCAACGAGGACGCAACTCGTCCACGAGCGTGGTCTTCCCGCTGCCGAACGCACCGTTCACCCAGACGATCAACGCGATTCTCCCCACCCCGATGCCAGGCCCGCGCGTCGAACCCGGCGTGTCGGATCAGCATGCCGCTCGACCTGAGTGAGGCCAAATCCCATGGCCGGATCGTGCCCGAAAGATCACTAAGTTGGGCCGAACCCCGCTGCCAACTCGCCACCCTGGAAGCCGCCGAAGCCCGGGCGGCCAAGTGACCGCCGAGAATCTGCCCGCGGAAACCGAACGAAAGGCACGCCATGGCTGACAACGGCCACCGTCATGCTCTGAGTTGTCGGTGGGTGATGCGGCAGGGACCTGGTCGCGGCAGACGTCGTGGTCGTAGCCGTGGTCGGCGAGAAGTGAGTCGGGTCTGCGGCGCTGACGGACCCACCCGCCCGCGGACCGGCGGAATCGTATCGAGCAGCAGAGACAGCAGAGGCAGAGGCCGCGTGACGTCGTTGTGGACTCCGCCGGTCAGCGGGACGAAATCACCCAGCTCGGCGCCCAGGTCCCGGTGGCGTCGTGGCCGGTCGCTGTGGCGGCGAGATGGGCGCGGAGGGTGCCCAGCGCCGGGTGGGGGTTGTCGCGGTGCCAGAGGAGCGAGTGCGGGTAGACGGGCGTCGGGTCGGTCACCGGGATGCGGCGCAGGCCGTGGCCGGAGGGCCAGACGAGGCGGGTGTGCCCGCCCATGAAGGTGGCCAGGGCCGGGGTGTCGGCGACGGTGTCGAGGAGCGCGTCGGAGCCGAAGTTGGGGCCCGTCGCCTCGATGGTGAGGCCGAACTCGGCGACGAGGTCGTCGTAGTAGGCGGCCCACTCGGTACCGGGGACGATGCCGGGCATCCAGATCCGGTGTCCGGCGAGCTGAGCGACAGTCACCGACCTGGCGCCCGCCAGCGCGTGGGCGGGGCCGGTGAGGAGCTCGAGCGGCTCGTCGAGCACCCGGACGGACTCGATGTCCTCGGGAAGGGGCCGGCCGGGCGCGGCGACGGCGCGGAAGGACGCGTCGATCGCACCGGACCGGATGGCGGCGACGGCCGTCTCGATGTCGAACAGCATCACCACGTCGAGGTCGATCTCGGGGTGCGCGCGGTAGAAGCCGCGCATCAGGCCCGCCGCCGCGCCGCGCGAGGCGATCACGTCGACGCGCAGCGGACGGCGGCCGGGGCGCACGGACGCGACCGCGCGCTCGGCGACGCGCAGCAGCTCGCGCGCGTGGGGCAAGAACGCCTGCCCGTCGATGGTGAGCTCGGCGCCGCGCGCGGTGCGGGTGAAGAGCCGAACACCGAGGTTGCGCTCCAGCGCGGCGATGCGCTTGGAGACAGCCTGCTGGGTGACCGCCAGCTCGGCGGCGGCCTCCTGGAACTGCCCTGCGTCGGCGGCGACGACGAAGGTCCGGACGATGTCGAGGTCCATGCCGATATCCTACGAGCACAACCGATGGTTGTGGCCGACGGCCCTGTGGTTGTTTGATCCCTGGGTACGGTGCTCGCTTTGATTGCCACCGAACGCGAATCGGTTGTGCGGGTGAGTGGCGAAGGGCGTCGGGCATGGGGAGCGGACACCGGCTGGGACATCTGCTCGGACATCGGCTGGGACATCTGCTCGGACATCGGCTGGGGTGGCGGTTCGGGTGGCTGTGGGGAGCGTACGGGACCAGCGCGCTCGGCACGTGGCTCGCCTTCGGCGCCTTCCCGCTGATCGCCATCCGCGTGCTGCACGCCGGACCGGCCGAGGTCGCCGCGCTCTCCTCCGTGGGGGCTGCGGTGGGCGCGGCCGTGGCGGTGCCGCTCGGCCCGTGGGTGGAGTTCCGACGCAAGCGGCCGGTACTGATCGCGATGGACCTGGTGCGGTTCGCGGCGCTGCTGACGATCCCCGCCGCGTTCGCGCTCGGCGTGCTCACCTTCCTTCAGCTCCTGCTGGTCTCGGTCGTCGTCGCGGCGGCGGACATCACCTTCCGCGCCGCCTCAGGCGCGTACCTGAAGACCCTGCTGCCGGCCGAGGACCTGCTCGTCGCCAACGCCCGATTCGAGTCCACGGACTGGACGACCACGATCATCGGACCGCCGCTGGGCGGCGCGGCGATCGCGCTCCTCGGCCCGGTGGCGACGGTGCTGGCCGACGCGGTCAGCTACCTGCTCTCGGCCCTGGGCATCCGCGCGACGGGCCGGCACGAGCCGCGGCCCGAGCGCCGGGAAGCCGCGCGCCTGCGGGCCCGGGACCTGCTCGACGGCTGGCGGTACATCCTCGCCGACGCGACGCTGCGACCGCTGTTCTTCAACACCGCCTTGTTCAACGGCCTGGTGATGGCCACCCAGCCGCTGCTTGCCGTCCTGATGCTCGGCCGAATCGGATTCACACCGTGGCAGTACGGCCTCGCCTTCGCCGCGCCCTCGATCGGCGGGCTGCTCGGTTCGCGACTGGCCCGACCGCTCGTCACCCGGTTCGGACAGCACCAGGTCCTGGTCGTGACCGGGGCGCTGCGCGCGCTCTGGCCCGTCGGCCTGGCCTTCCTGGGACCGGGCACCGGAGGGCTGCTGCTGGTGATGGGTGTCGAGCTCGGGCTCATCTTCTGCTGCGGGGTCTTCAACCCCGTCTACGCCACCTACCGCCTCGAGCGCACCGCGACCGACCGGATCACCCGCACACTGTCCGCCTGGACGGTGACGACCAAGGCCTCGACCGCGCTCCTGACGGCCGTCTGGGGCGTGCTGGGCGCCCTGCTCGGCCCGCGTACGGCCATCGGCCTAGCCGGCGTGCTCCTGCTGGCGACCCCGCTGCTGCTTCCCCGCCGCGCGGCAGCGCCTCTCGCCGAGCCGAAGTCGGAGCCGGAGCCGGAGCCGGAGCCGAAGCCCGAGTCGGAGTCGGCACCGAACCGCGCCTGACGGCCCGCCACCCCCGTCACCGCGATCGGGCTGCACCGCCCTTCTCCGGAGCGGCGGTTCACCCCTCCCCATACAGCTCGGAGATGACCGCGACGGCCTCCGCCGCGGCCGGTGAGGCTCGCCGCCCGGCACATCGTGGTTCATGTGCCCAATGCAGGGGAGATTCAGATATCGCCATCACTGCGAAGCCGCGTGCAGCTCAGTGAGCAGGGCCTCGTGAGGTCGCCGCCACGTGTCGACCTCGTTCCGCTCCCGCAACCGGCGCCGCTCACGGTGCGGCCATAGCGGTTCCAGGGGCTTGCAAAGTCGACCCATCTCGATGTGTCAGCCCTTGCAAGAGCCTGTGATCGCGTCCCCGGAATCGTGCTGTGACTGCCAACCGTGGATCAGTAGGTCGAACACTGTCTCCACGGTCGCGCGTGGATCGTGTCGGCCCTTGGTCAAGGTCGGGATTTCCAGGACGAACCGTGCGAGTGCCGAGCATGCGAGATCATCCGCTTCGCGGCCGAGTTCCTCCGCGATGACGGCGCTGAGGGTGCCCGCGTG
Source organism: Streptomyces olivochromogenes (assembly GCF_001514115.1). Classification (GTDB taxonomy): domain Bacteria; phylum Actinomycetota; class Actinomycetes; order Streptomycetales; family Streptomycetaceae; genus Streptomyces; species Streptomyces olivochromogenes. The sequence continues at coordinate 101,904 of NZ_KQ948478.1, read as the reverse complement.
CCGCATCCACATACGCTCCGCGTACTCGCGGAGCGCGGGCGTTTGGTCCACCAGAGCGGTGAGTTGATGCAGACGTGGATCGGACGCGATCGGCACCCAGGACTTCAGCGCGTGGGCGCGGAGCGCCTCGACCACGCTCTGGTTCTCGGGTCGTTCACGGACGGCGGCGGTCAGCTCTGCATCGACTTCCTCCTCGCGGTCGAAGACCAGAGCCTCCTTGCTCGGGAAGTGCGCGAAGAGGGTCGTCGTCGATACGTCGGCTCGTTCGGCGATGTCGCGGACACTCGCTTGTTCGAATCCGTGTTCCAGGAAGAGGTCCAGCGCGGCGTCGGCGATGGCCTGCCTCGTCGCGGCCTTCTTGCGCTCGCGACGGCCAACGGTCGGAGAGTCGGGCATGGCGTCACTGTACTCCATAACTGGAATGAAGCAGAAACTGAAACGGTTGCACTTATGGACTCGTTTCTGCTTTGGTGGTCGTCGTAGGGGTTGCCGCATCCCGGTGGGGTCGCGGCACCGGTCATCGCCGCGCCGTGGCGTCCCCCGGAACCCCGCCGACGAAAGGAATCCACCGTGGACTCTCCGATGCCCGCAGACGCGCGGATCAGCATCATCGGTGCCGGCCCGGGAGGCCTCACGTGCGCACGCATCCTGCAGCAGCACGGCATTGCGGTGACGGTGTACGACCGTGATGCAGAGGTGAACTCCCGCAACCAGGGAGGCTCGCTCGACCTGCACAAGGAAGACGGCCAGCTCGCGCTCCGTGAAGCGGGCCTACTGGAGGAGTTCTTCGCGCTCGCCAGGCTCGAGAGCCAGGAGATGCGCCGCATGGACCCCGCAGGGCGCGTCCTTGCCCACCATCTGCCGGACGAGGGCGAAACAGCCAGCCCCGAGATCGACCGCGGACAGCTTCGCGATCTCCTGCTGGGCTCGCTCGCTCCCGGGACGGTTCAGTGGGGACGCACGCTCGAATCAGTGAGCGGACCGGCCGACGGGCCGCGCACACTGACGTTCGCCGACGGGACGGCCGTCGAAGCGGATCTCGTCATCGGTGCGGACGGCGCCTCCTCTCGCGTCCGCACAGCCGTGTCGCCCGCGACACCGCGCTACACCGGGGTCAGCTTCCTCGAGGCATGGTTCGACGACATGGAGAGCGCGCATCCTGAGCTTTCCGAACTGGTCGGGAAGGGCAGCGCCCACGTTGCCGACGGCGAGCGCGGCCTCTTCGCACAGCGCAACAGCGGTAGCCACATGCGCGTCTACATCATGCAGCGCGTCCCTGCGGACTGGATCACGACGAACGGGCTTCGCCCCGAGGACACCGAGGGCATCCGCACGCACCTGTTGAGCGAGTACGCGGCCTGGTCACCACAGACACTCCGGATGATCACCGACAACGACGGCCCCTACGTCGATCGTCCGCTCTACGCCCTGCCGGTGCCGCACACATGGGAGCACTCACCCAGCGTGACACTCCTCGGAGACGCCGCGCACCTCATGCCACCGCTCGGCGTCGGCGTCAACCTCGCCATGCTCGACGCCAGCGAACTCGCGCTCGCACTCGCCCATTCCTCCACCATCGACGACGCTGTACACAGCTACGAGAAGTCGATGCTCCCGCGCTCGGCCGACATAGCCCGGATGCTCGAAGGCGGCGCCGAGCATCTCCTGTCCATGCCCGACCCCGACGAGATCCCGCGGTTCGGTCCGCCCCAGCCCTGACATCGCGGGCGCGGCTCCGTCGACCAACCGAACGCTCAGTCCTTCCCTCTGGACACCACCACCAAAGCCGATCGCATTCCTTGTGCGGGTCGTTGTAGGGCGTTGGGCCGGAGCGCCGGGCCGGGGCGAGGGTGTCGTGTTCGTCGGTGGGGACGGTTCCGCGCAGGCAGGCGGTGAGGCGGTGCTTGGCGGCGATGGTCCCAGCCGGGGCCGTGACCTTCTCCCAGGTCTGTAGTAGCGGCCGGCCGCCGCACCGGCGAGTTCGTCCCCTTCCTGGCCCGGGCCAGACGCTTATAGCTAGCGGCCCTGCGTTGACCCGCCGCCGACGGCGGTGGGGCGGACCAGGATCCAGCGCACTCGATGCGCTGGATCCGCATGCGGTGCCCGGTCAGGGTGTGGATGTCCTTCAGCGCCCGGCGACCTCCCGCTCGTCCGCAGGCTTGTCCGCGCCCCTCTCGGGCACCTCGCGGTCCTGCCTCACCTCTCCCACACCGGGCGGGACGGGCCACTGGAGTGGTCCGCGGCGACAACGGCACTTCTGCGCGGCGCGGGTCCGGGGGACCGGCCCGGGATCCGCGTTTAATCGCGCCGGAGAACCGAAACGCCAGGAGCGGAGAGCGCTGACGGGCGCGGATCTCCGAGCCATGCCCCGCAGCGCTTGAGGGAGATTGCCATGAGCGGCGCAACGACCTTGCCGACACCATCCGGTCCGTACCTGGACAAAGGGCTGCTGCCCGCCGACTTCTACGCCTACGAGGACCTGCTGTCGGACGGGGAGCGGGAGAAGCTCGAGTCCGTGCGCGAGTTCCTCCGCAAGCAGGTCGCACCGATCGTCGACGACCACTGGGCCCGGGCCGAGTTCCCCTTCCAGCTGATCGGGGGCTTCGGCGGGCTCGGTCTGATGGACTGGGCCGACCCGGACTCACCGGAGTCCAAGCCGAGCAACCTCTTCGCGGGCTTCCTCGCGCTGGAGTTGGCGCATGTCGACGCGTCCGTGGCCACGTTCGCGGGCGTGCACACGGGTCTGGCCATGGGCACCATCCTGACCTGCGGCTCCGACGAACAGAAGCGTCGGTGGCTGCCGGCGATGAGCCGCTTCGAGAAGATCGGCGCCTTCGGGCTGACCGAGCCGCACGGCGGCTCCGACGTGGCCGGCGGCCTCCAGACGACCGCGCGCCGCGACGGCGACGAATGGATCCTCGACGGCGCGAAGCGGTGGATCGGAAACGCGACGTTCGCCGACCTGGTGGTCATCTGGGCCCGCGATGTCGAGACCCGTCATGTGCTGGGCTTCGTCGTGGACAAGGACACCCCCGGGTTCACCGCGACGAAGATCGAGAACAAGATGGCGCTGCGGATCGTGCAGAACGCCGACATCGTGCTCGAAGGCTGTCGCGTTCCGGAGGCCAACCGGCTGCAGAACGCGAACTCGTTCAAGGACACCGCCAAGATCCTGCGCCAGACGCGCAGCGGGGTGGCGTGGCAGGCCGTGGGAGTGATGTTCGCCGCCTACGAGATCGCCCTGCAGTACGCGAAGGAGCGCGAGCAGTTCGGGCGCCCGATCGGGGGCTTCCAGCTCGTGCAGGACCTGCTCGTGAAGATGCTCGGCAACGCCACGGCCTCGTGCGGGATGATGACGCGCCTGGCCCAGTTGCAGGACGCCGGGGTGTTCCGGGATGAACAGTCCGCCCTGGCGAAGGCCTACTGCACCGTGCGGATGCGCGAGAACGTGGGGTGGGCCCGGGAACTGCTGGCAGGCAACGGCATCCTCCTCGACTACAAGGTCGGCCGCTTCGTCGCCGACGCCGAGGCCATCTACTCGTACGAGGGCACGCGGGAGATCCAGACCCTCATCGTCGGACGCGCCGTCACCGACGGCCTGAGCGCCTTCGTGAGGTGACGACGATGACCACCGAATCCGTCTTCACCGGCCTGAAGGTCCTCGACGCGTCGAGCTTCATCGCGGGACCGGCCGCGGCCACCGTGCTCTCCGACTTCGGAGCCGACGTCATCAAGATCGAGTCACCGGGAAAGGGCGACCCCCAGCGGGGACTGAGCTCCGTGCCGCCCAGCCCCCGGGCGCGGGCCAACTACAGCTGGCACCTCACCAACCGCAACAAGCGCGGCATGGTCATCGACCTGAAGGCACCGGCGGCCACCAAGATCCTCAAACGCCTCGTCGAATGGGCCGACGTGGTGATCACCAACTTCCCGCACGGCACGCGTGAGAAGCTGCACCTCGGCTACGAGGAGGTCTCGGGCTGGAACCCGCGGGTCGTCTACGCCGACATCACGGGCTTCGGGGATGCCGGTCCCGACGCCGGGCAGCCGGGCTTCGACCTGACCGCCTACTGGGCGCGCAGCGGGCTGCTGGCCTCCACCCGGGACGCGGGGGCCCCGCCGACGGCCCCGGTCTGGGGCAGCGGCGACTACATGTCGGCGATCGGGATCTACGCGGCGATCGTGACCGCCCTCTACCGCCGCGAGCGGACCGGACAAGGGGCCAGCGTCGGGACGTCTCTGCTCGCCGAGGGGGTCTGGGCCACGGGAACGCTCGTGGCCGGCGCGCTCGCCGACGGCACGCCGTTCGAGTTGCACGACCGGAAGGCGCCTGCGAACCCGCTGATCAACCCCTACCAAACCGCGGACGGTGAATGGTTCATGCTCGTCACCTCCGCCCCGCACTGGCCGGGACTGACCCGGGCCATCGGGCACCCCGAGCTGCTCGAGGATCCCCGTTTCGCGGACCTCGAGGGCTTCGTCAAGAACTCCGCCGCGCTGACCGAGCTGCTCGACGCCGAGTTCCGTTCGCGGCCCTTCGCCCACTGGAAGGACGCCCTGACCCGGGAACGCGTCACCTACAGCCTCATTCAGACACCGGAGGAGACCGCGCGGGATCCGCAGCTGCGCGCGAACGACATCGTCGTGCCGCTGGAAGGAGTCAGCGGGCTGGAGTACACCATCAACAGCCCGGTCAACCTGCGAGGCGTCGCGAAGGTCCCGGCGAAGCGGGCACCGGACCTGGGCGAGCACAACGACGAGGTCCTCGCCGAGCTGGGATTCGGCCCCGCCGAGATCGCCGAACTGCGCGCCGAGGGAGCGATTCCCGGCCCGGCGGAAGCGGAGGGGGCTCGATGAGCGCGGCGCCCGACGCGTCCGGCGTAGTGCTCCACGAGCGCCGCGGCAGCGTGCTGACCATCGCCATCGCCATCAACCGCCTGGAGTAGAAGAACGACGTCGACCACGAGGGCGCGGTCCAGCTCGCGGCGGTCGCGGGCCGAGGTCATGCGTGGTCCCGTGACGGCAGAGGCGAACTGGTCAGGCTGCCGCGCCTTCTTCCGTACCACGTAGCCGCGCGCCCGGCGCCGCGCTGGACGGGTCCCGAGAGCCGGCGCGCCGCGTAGCGCGGAACGCACCGCTTGCACCGGCAGCCGTCAAGGAGGCCCTGCGTGAAACGCAGGGACTGAAGGAGAGCGACGTGTTCAGACACCAGGACGAGCTCACGAGCGGGCTGGCCGTCGGCCAGGACGCGCGGGAAGGCGCACGGGCGTTCGCCGGCAAGCGTGCCCCCACCCGGCGCGGCCGCTGACGCCGGCCGCCTCTGCCGCTTTTCCACCGCAGCCCGTGTCCGACTTCCAGGAGCAGTGAACCAGTCATGAACGCACACAAGCCCGTCCACCGCGTAGCGATCGTCGGCACCGGCACGATCGGTGCGAGTTGGGCGACGCACTATCTCGTCCGGGGCTTCGACGTCACGGCGACGGACCCCGCCTCCACCGCGGAGGCGGCCCTGCGGTCGTATGTGGAGGCGGCATGGGACACGGCGGCTTCGATCGGGCTCGCGCCCGAAGCGTCGCCCGATCGCCTGAGCTTCACCACGGACATGCGTCAGGCCGTCGAGGACGCCGATTTCGTCCAGGAGAACGCGCCGGAGCGCCCGGAACTCAAGGTCAAGCTGTTCGCCGACATCGACGACGCCACGCCGCCGGACGCGATCATCGCGTCGAGTTCGTCGGGCATCACGATGAGCGTCATCCAGGCCGAATGCCGGCATCCGGAGCGGACCGTCATCGGTCATCCCTTCAACCCGCCGCACGTTGTCCCGCTGGTCGAGGTCGTGGGCGGGACGAAGACCGCCCCGGAGACGATCCGGGACGTCATGTCGTTCTACGCCGCGATCGGCAAGAAACCGATTCACCTCAAGAAGGAGCTTCCCGGGCACGTCGCCAACCGTATCCAGGCCGCGCTGTACCGAGAGGTCGTGTACCTGGTCCAAGAGGGAGTGCTCGACGTGGCGGACTCCGACGACGCGGTGTCCTGGGGGCCGGGGCTCAGATGGGGAGTCATGGGTCCCCATCTGCTGTGGCATCTCGGCGGAGGAGAGGGCGGCATTCAGCACTTCATGGACACCCTCATGCCGCGGATGGTGGCGTCCTGGCAGGACCTTGGCACCCCCGAGTTCACGGCTGACCTCAAGGAGAAGATCGTGGGCGGCGTCCTGCAGGAGGCACACGGCGACTCGGTCGATGAGCTGGCCGCCCGGCGAGACGCGATGCTGTCCGCCCTGCTGGCCGTGCGGGCCGAGCACGACCCGCTCGGCCCGCGGAGCGCCGCAGCCGGTCGCCCGGCGAAGGAGGAATCGTGACGCGTCCCCAGGAAAGACTGTTCGTGCTCGAGGCCAGCAGCGGCGGTCGCCTGTTCTCCGCGAACCCCGACGGCTCCGACAAGAAGGTCATCGTCACCGGGTGCAGGATCCCCGACGGGGTCGCCGTCGATGTCCAGGCCGGGCACATCTACTGGACGAACATGGGCCGTCCGCCGGAGAACGACGGCTCCATCGAACGCGTGGACCTGGACGGAGGCAACCGGACGACGATCGTCCCGAACGGTGGCACGCATACGCCGAAGCAACTCCACTTCGAGGCCGCCGGCCGGAAGCTGTACTGGGGTGATCGCGAAGGCATGCGCGTGATGCGCTGCGACCTCGACGGCCAGAACGTCGAGACCCTCGTACAGACGGGACAGGGAGAGGACGACCGCGCGGACGAGACCAAGTGGTGCGTGGGGGTCGCCGTCGACCCGGTCGGCGGGCACCTCTACTGGACACAGAAGGGCCCGAGCGACGCGGGACTCGGGAAGATCCTGCGAGCCGGAATCGACCTGCCCGCTGGGGAACGAGCGGCCGAACGCGACGACATCGAGGTGCTGTTCGAGGGCCTGCCCGAGCCGATCGACCTGGAACTCGACCTCACGCAGCGCATGCTGTATTGGACGGATCGCGGGGACCCGCCGCGGGGCAACAGTGTGAACCGCTCGCCGATGGACGTGCCGGAAGGGCAGCGGACACCCGAGATCCTGTTGACCCACCTCATGGAAGGCATCGGCATCGCCCTCGATCTGGAAGACGGCCGCATGTACGTGACCGACCTCGCCGGGAACGTCTACGCGGCCGACCTCGACGGATCGAACCGGAGCGAGATCCTCATCCTGCAGGGCAACCTCACCGGCATCGCCCATGCCGTGCTGCCGACCGGAGCGAAGGGATAGGCCGTGTCCGACAAGTCCCGCCCAGATCCCGCCTGGCGGACGGCGATCCTTGCCGGACACGGCCGAGCCGGTGGGCGGAACTCGACACCTGCTGTGCTCAGCCCGGTACCTCGACGCCGTCATGGTGGCGCCGAGCGCGCGAACATGCCGCGGGCCCCGGGCGTGGCTCAGCTCAGCGCCTGCTTCACGAGGGCACTGATCCGTGCCTCCACCTCGGGCGTCACCTCGGTCAGGGCGAAACCGGCCGCCCACATCGTGCCCTCGTCCAGTTTCGCCTGGTCGCTGAACCCGAGCGTCGCATAGCGCGCCTTGAACTTCGCCGCGCTCTGGAAGAAGCAGACGACCTTGCCGTCCAGCGCGTAGGCGGGCATTCCGTACCAGAGCTTCGGCGCGAGGACAGGGGCACCGGCTGTGATGACGGCATGGACGCGTTCGGCCATGATCCGGTCCGAGTCCTGCATCTCGGCGATCTTCGCCAGCACGTCCCGCTCCGCCTCCGCCGCCTTGTCCGCGCGCGAGCCGCGGCGTGCTGCTGTCTTGAGCTCTTGGGCGTGGTCCTTCATCGCGGCCCGTTCCTCGGCCGTGAATCCTTCGTGCGTGCTGTTGTCGGTGCTGGTCATGGCAGATCTTCCTTTGTTGATCCGATGTGGCGGGTGTTGATCTGATCCGACGGGATTTTGGGCGTCTGTGGCGACACGCCGTCACTCCAGCATCGGCACGCACCGTGCCGATCGATACTGAATGCTGCGCGCAGCCCTCGGCGTTGTCAACGGCACGCTGCGTGCCGATAGAGTTGGCGTATGAGCGACACGCCCGCCACGCCACGCCGCCGAGGGGCCGCGCGCACCGAAGAGCTGCTGCGGGTAACCCTCGATCTGGCCGCGGAGGCCGGGTATGCGGGCCTGAGCATCGAGGCGGTCGGCCGGCGGGCCGGGGTCGGAAAGCACACGATCTACCGGCGCTGGCCGTCCAAGGCGGCGCTGCTGCTCGACGCGCTCAGTCACGTGTGGACCAGGGACCTGGACTACCGCGACACCGGGGACGTCCGAAGGGATCTGCGCGAACAGTTCCTACGTTCGGGCTTCGCCCTCTCCAGCCCGCCGATCGGCCCCATCTACCGCGCAGTTATCGCGGAAGCGCAGGCTGATTCCGTGCTACGGGCGACCCTGCACGAACGATTCCTGGCCACCGTCGAGCAGAGCACCCTCGATCGGATCACCCGCGCCCAGCACACCGGTGAACTGACCGCGGACGCGAACCTGGAATTCGCTGCCGAGGTGCTGTGCGGCACTCTTTACTACCGCAGCCTGCTGTCAACCCGCCCCATTGACGAGGCCGCGATCGACGGACTGCTGGACATGTTCATGGCCGCCTACGGAACCACCGACCAGGGCCTGTCTGGTCATTGAACGAGCCATCAAAGATCCTGCGGGCCGTCCGAACCGACGCCGACGCGGCAGGTCGCATCGACTGATCCATGGCGAGCGTGGACTCCACCCCCTGTCGCGCCCCCAACATGCCGCCGGAGCACGTAAGAAGCCGTCGCGTGTGCCGGGAAGGGAAACGCGCCCCGACAGACAGCACCGCCCCGACGACGCCGGTGGAGGCGGCAGGCGTCCACGCACCCGCCCGGATCACCTCGGCGGCGACAAGGCGTGCAACTCCCGCCGTAATCGCCGCTGCCTGCGCAGACGCCTACATCAGGCAGACCATCCCCGAGCCGAAGGACCAGCGGGCCAACCGCAAGCGCCGGGGCAGCAAAGGCGGTCGGCCCACCGACTTCGACAAGGTGATGTACAAGCGCCGTGATCCGGCTCTGACTTCGTCCGTGATCCGCCGGATGGAACCCGGCGGTCAGGCGCTCGAAAACCAGTGGAGCAGCGCCGCGTTGCGCCATTACCGTGCTGCCGAACCAAGTCGTCTGGTGAAGGACGTGCCGTTGTACACCGTGTGAGACCTCCCGAGCGCTGCTCTGTCGCGCGTCGCGCATGTGCGCCGCGCTCCTTTTTGCTGCGGACTTCTCACTGAAACCGGTGTACTTCTGTGCTCGAAAACTGGGTGGTCACGCCCACCTGCCTGCCGCTCGTTCGTCGCCGTTGCCACGCGTGCGCGTCCGAGCGCTTCCGGGCAAACGGTAAATTTCGCGTCAACGCGAACCACAAGCTCATCGACGCCTGGCTCCTCGCGCTCTGTACCGCGTGCGGGGAAACCGCGAAGCTCACGGTCCTGGAGCGGATGAATGTGCGCTCTGTACGACCTGAGCTGCTGGACCGGCTGCATGACAACGACCTTGGTCTGGCAGCCGAGTTGCTCCAGGATCCGGTCGTGCGGCGCCGTAATCGCATCGCCCTCGACTGGGACAACGCCTGGCGCCTCGACACCGGCGGATCGGATCACCTGGACCGCGAGGTGATCGACGTTCTGGTCCGATTCGCGGCGCGGATCCCTGTCCGGCCGGTGCGACTGATCGCTGAAGGTTGCGGTCTTGCGCGGGCCGAGGTCGAGAGACTGATCACGGAGGGCAAGCTCGTTTCGGCAGTCCGGCTGAACGGCAGGCTCTCCGGCGACTTCACCTTCACGCTCAAGCGCTGAGCCCTCTTCGGGACCAGGGGCCTGTCCGGCAAGATCCGCCGGACAGGCCCCAACCCACAGCCGCATTGGGGAATTTGGAACCGTCTCGGTGGCAGGACGCCGACCCTGTCGGGTGACAGCCATGACGAAGTGGGCGCGCTCGTCCGTGAGGGTGGAGGCTGCGACGGTGAACGCGCTGGAGGCGTCGGCGGGCGAGTACTCGAGCGCGTCCATGTTCTCGTCACCGTCACCGTCCGGATGCCTCGGCCTGTTCTACCGTCCGCTGGAGGCCCTTGATCAGATCAATGGGCTGCGGTCACCCGGTGTGGTTCGCCACTGTGACGGCGACGCTGCTCCCTGATCCGCTCGGCCGCCTTTTCGGCGATCATGATCGTGGGTGCGTTGGTGTTTCCGCTGATGACGGTCGGCATGACCGAGGCGTCGACTACACGGAGTCGCTCGACTCCGTAGACCTCCAGGTCGGCATTGACGACGGAGTCGTCTCCGGTTCCCATGGCGCAGGTGCCCACCGGGTGATACGCCGTGGCACTCCATGTGCGGACGTACTCCTCGAGGGCCGCGTCGTCCATGCCGTCCAGACAGTCCGGGCCGGCACTGGCCGGCAGGTACGACCGTGCCAGGTGTGCGGCGAACGGTGCGTGGCGGGCGATGCCCATGACCGCTCTGAGTCCGGCGACCATGACCGACATGTCCGCGGGTACGTCGAAGTACCGGGGATCGATCAGCGGTGGGGCCTGCGGATCAGCCGACGCGAGACGGACGGTGCCGCGGGTCCGCGGGTTCAGGGGGTAGCAGTTCGTCGTGAACACCGGCCGGTCGGGTACTTCCTCACCGCTGAGAATGAGTGCCGTGGCCCCTCCGACCAGCTGGACGTCAGGACGGCCGGTGCCGTCCGTGACGTTGAGGAACGCACCGACCTCGCCGTAGTTGGAGGCGAAGGGCCCGTCGCCGTGGGCACGCCACCGTTCGAGGTTGTCCGGGGTGAGCAGGTCCCGGACGATGTCGGTGGAGTCCCGGGTCTCCCACACGACGGGAGCCATCACATGGTCCTGCAGGTTCCGCCCGACCCCCGGCAGGGGGACGCGGACGTCTATCCCCACATCGTGCAGCTCGTCAGGGTCACCTATGCCCGACAGGAGCAGTAGTTGGGGCGAGTTGATGGATCCGCCGCAGAGCAGGATCTCGCTGTCGGCGTGGGCCGCCCGCTCCTGTCCGTCCCGGAGATAGGTGACGCCGGTCGCGCGTGATCCGTCGAGTGTGATCTTCGATGCCATGGCGCCGGTGCGTACCGTGAGGTTGGGTCGGTCAAGGGCCGGGCGCAGATAGGCGTCGGCCGCGGACCACCGTCGCCCGTGATGACATGTCACCTGGTACAGGCCGGCGCCGACAGGGGACGTACCCGCGAAGTCGTCGTTGTGGTCCAGTCCCCATTCCACGGCGGCGTCCAGCCAGGACCGTGAGAGTTCGTGGGTGTAGACGCGGTCCTCGACGTGCAGGGGTCCGTCCGAACCGTGGTAGGGCTCGCCGAGGCGGCGGTTCGACTCGCACTTCATGAAATACGGCAGGACGTCGTCGTAGCCCCAGCCTTTCGCACCGTGCTCGTCACGCCAGCCGTCGTAGTCGTGCCGGTTGCCCCGGGTGTAGATCATGACGTTGGTGGATGACGAGCCGCCGAGTGTCTTGCCCCGGGGCCAGGAGAAGGTGCGGCCCGGCTGGGACTGCTCGACGGTCCGGTAGCTCCAGTCGGAGTGCGATCCGAAGAGCATTCCGAGCGCGGCCGGGATGTGGATGAGTTCGTCGGTGTCGGGGCCGCCCGCTTCGAGGAGCAGCACGCGGACGCGGTCGTCGCGGCTCAGGTGGTCGGCGAGCACACAACCGGCGCTGCCGGCGCCCACGATGACGTAATCGAATCCTTCGGTTCCGGTGGAAGTCATGCTGGCTCCTTCCTCGCCCGGCGGACGGCCGTCGCCTCGATTCGCCCGAGCCGGGCGACGGATACCGGACGTCGCATCAGGGGTGGTAGATCGACTGGACCTGCTGGTATGCAAGAAGCCCCTCGGGCCCGAGTTCGCTGCCGAGTCCGCTGGCCTTCCTGCCTCCGTAGGGGGAGGTGAGGTCGGGCAGATAGCCGTTGAGCCCGACGGTGCCGGTCCGGAAACGGCGGGCCACCTGGGCACCGTGATCCAGGTCCGTGGTCCAGACGGTGCCGGCGAGGCCGTAGGCCGACTCGTTCGCCAGGCGTACCGCCTCGTCCTCGCCGTCGTAGGGCGTGATCGTGAGGACCGGGCCGAAGATCTCTTCCTGCGCGATGGTCGACGCGTTCTCGACGTCGGCGAACACGGTGGGTTCGATGAACCAGCCTCGGTCGAGGCCGGGCGGGCGGCCTCCTCCGGTGGTGAGCCGAGCCCCCTCGTCGAGGCCGGTCTTGATGTAACCCAGCACACGTTCGCGCTGACGCCGGCTGACGAGCGGGCCGATCTGGGTGTCGGGGTCGAGCGCGTCACCGACGACGGCGTCACGGGCCATCGCCGTACAGAACTCGACCACGTCCCGATACCTGCTGCGGGAGGCCAGGATCCTGGTACTCGCGTAACAGGTCTGACCGTTGTTCAGCAGACTGGCCATGAAGAACTGCTCTGGGTTCGCGGCGAGGTCGGCGTCGTCGAGGACGACGGCGGCGGACTTGCCTCCCAGCTCCAGGGTCACCGGCCGCAGCAACTCGGCGCATTTGGCAGCCACTTGACGCCCCGCTCTGGTGGATCCGGTGAACGACACCTTGTCGACGCCAGGATGGGAGACCAGATACGCGCCGGTGTCGCGGCCGCCCGGAACGATATTGATCACGCCGTCGGGGATGCCCGCTTCCTCGACCGCCTCCGCCAGCAGCACCGAGTCGAGGACCGTCTCCGGTGCCGGCTTGAGGACGAGCACGCAACCGGCCGCCAGAGCCGGGGCTATCTTGAAGAAGGCGATGGTCTGAGGGAAGTTCCAGGTCATGATGGCGGCTACGACGCCTGCGGGTTCCCGGCGGACCAGGGTGGTGCCACGGGGCAGTCCGGTACGCAGTTCCTCGCCAGGCATGCTGTCGGCCAGAGCCGCGTAATAGCGCAGCAGGGCTGACGGCACCACACCTTCGAAGGACCGGGCGACAGTGATCGGCATGCCGTTCTGCGCGCTCACGGCGTCGGACGTCGCCCCCTTCCTGGCATCGAGCGCATCCGCGAGACGGATCATGGCGGCCGCGCGACGTTCCGTGTTCCAGGAAGCCCAGCCGGTCGGTGCGTCGAATGCGGCACGAGCGGCCCCGACCGCCCGGTCGATGTCGACCTGGGAACCGTCCGGTACCGCACCGAGGTGATCGCCGGTACTTGCGGACACGGCATTGATGACGCGATCGCCGGACGTGTGTACCCAGCGTCCGCCGATGAACAGATGGTTGTGATGCATGGCGAAATCTCCCCTCGGCATGGCCTCGGGACCACGGCACTCCGTGGTGTTCGATACGTGGATGACCAGCGGGCACGAGGGTGCTCGGCACGGCACGCAGGCCGTTACCGGTCATGACCTTCTTGCGCCGTGGCCCGGCGCGCCGAACCTGCGGGTGGGCCACATCTGCGACGCCCCTTGGGGCTGGTACCGGCCTTGCGAGGAGCGCTTTCATGATTCACGACTGAATAAATGCGACATTACACCCATCTGGGGTAGAGCGTCACCAGATGGGTAGAATATAGGCAGAAAACTTTGGTGGCCGCCCAATGGGGGAAGGCCGGACCGACGGCTCAAATCCTCACGCGATGCCAGTGAGCATCGCGGTCGGCAGGCCAGGCCCCGGTGCGCGACCTCGCACCATGAGCAGGACGCCTCAAAGAGAGGTGCACATCATGAGGACATATGGCGGAGCAACGGCGGAACAGCGCACATCGCTCCGCCGTCGGCGCCTCATGGAAAGCGGTCTCGAACTTTTCTCCAGCCAGGGATACGCCCACACGTCGATCAGTGCGGTACTCCGCCACGCCGGACTGAAGGACAGGTACTTCGCGGAGAGCTTCTCATCCCTCGACGATCTCATGGCAGCGCTCATGAGAGACATCTACGAGGAGCAGATCACCCGATGCGCCGAGGCGATCGGAACAGACCAGCCGCTGCGCGACCGGGCTCGAAACATGATCGACGTCATCGTCGGGCTTCCTCTGCAAGACCCGAGGAAAGGGCGCGTCAAACTCGCGGAATCCCTGGGTGCCGGTCCCCTCACAGCACACGAACGACGTCTGGGCCTGCAGCGCATGAGCGGCCTCGTGGACTCCCTCCTGAGGGAAGGGCTCCACGACCCCCGGATCGACACCGCCACCCTGTCCGTGGCGGTCGTGGGCGCGGTCAGCGAGATGCTGCTGAGCTGGTTCAACGGAGTTCTGGACATCTCGAGGGACGAGCTGGTGGATCAGGGCCTTCTCCTCTTCGAGGCCATCACCGAGCACGCCTCGGCAACATCACGAGAATGACAGCGCAGCCACCGTCACGAACCGAGCGCGTCCGCGACGCGATGGCCCGCAGCGTCATGAGGTGGCGCCGACGCCGTCGAGTGCGGACTCGGCCAGGCGGAGCCACTGCGCGGCGTGCGTGCAGGGAACGGCGACCCAGTCCTTGAAGGGGCGGTGATTGCCGGACGGGTCGAAGAGTTCCGCGCCAGAGAGGGCAAGGGCTTCGGCGTGGGCGGGTGTGCCGTCCCCGAGTTTGAACGCGAGGTCGTCGCCCTTGAGGCAGGCGAACGCCTTACCGTCGACAGCCCTGCCTGCTTCCGCGTCGAATACCGCCCCGTCCGGCAGGACGAGTACACCTACGTGGACCTCACGGTCCGCTCGCCGCTCAATGTACGCGGCCGACGTCGGTAGAGCCGACAGCGGGCCGTTCGGGTCGCTCGTGATGGTCAGCGACCCGGCGGCGCTACTGACATTGACGATGTTGATCAGCACGTCGAGGTGGCCGAAGCGTTCCCCGATCTGCTGTGCGGCGGCCCGGGCGGTGGCCTGGTCGGTGACGTCCAGGACGACCGCGCGCGTTGCCGCCGGCCACGCGCAACGCCGCAGCGGCATCCTCGCCACGCCGTGGGTCTCTGGCACCGAGGAGGTCGGTGACGATGGAGATCAGGTCCTGCAGCCGGTGTTGAGGTTGGCAGCGGGCCAGACGATCGGATCGACGGGCCGGTCCGCCTCCGGCGCGAGGGCCGGGGTGCGGACCGTCACCGTTCGTACAGCGGATCCAACGTTGTAGAGGATGGGGACGGGGGGTTTCGGCCGTTCAGGCCGCGGCCCGGGAAGCTGCGCGCAGCGGGCCGAGCGCCTGCGCCCAGGCCAGCAGCTCGTCGATCAGCCCGTGCACCTCCGCCACGTGCAGCTCCTGCGGCCGGAAGTCGGCAAAGGCCTCGAAGTCCTCGCGCAGCGAAAGCGCCACCTGAGGCCCGATGTCCGCCATCCGCAACGGGCCTGCCTGCGCACGTAGTTTCTGCACCGCCATGACCGCGCCGAAGATGCCGTAGCCGACGTAACCGACCGGCTTGCCGCCCCATTCCGCGTGGAGGTAGTCGATGGCATTGGTCAGGGCGGCGGGCGGGGCGGTGTTGTACTCGGGCGTGACGACGATGAAGGCGTCGCACGATTCGATCCGGTGGGCCCATCGCCGTGTGTGGGGCCGCCGGCCCGGTGCCATGCGCGCCGGCACGGGCTCGTCGAGCAGCGGCAGCGCGTAGTCCTTCAGGTCCACAAGCTCGAAGTCCGCGACGTCGCCCGCGTGTTCAACCGCCAGCTCCCGGACCCATCGGGCCACCTGGTCGCCGTTCCGGCCGGGACGGGTGCTGCCGATGATGATGCCGATCCTGATCATGTCCGATCCTCCTGTTCTGGATTCTGCAATTGGTTCTGCAATTGGTTCTGGTTCTGGTCCTGGTGCGCCGAACCTGTCGCTGCTTGGTTTCTGGTTGGGGCCCGACAAGCCGTTGCCGTCCAACGCTGTTTGCCCGAGCCGTGTGCGGGGGTGCATGTCCGCGATGGTGAGATCCCTGCTGCTACGGCGAGTTCCCGGCCCGACTGCGGCACCCGGCACCACGAGTCTGGAGCGCACTGCGCGCTTCGGGTCAGTCCACGTCCCGACGGACCTGTTGTGTTTCGCGCAGGACCGCCCATGCGTCCGCTACGGGGCCCACGTGCCCGAGCTTGTCGGGGTTGCTCACCGTGCGGATGGTCTGGATCCGTCCGTCGAGGATGTCGAGTGTCCAGGTGTTGAGGACCTTGCCGTCCGGGTCGCGGAAGATCGCGCCCGGCTGGCCGTTCACCTGGTGCCGTTCCACGACGCCACCGATCTGGATGAACGGCGGGAGGAGGGTGGCGAGCACCTCGGACACATGGTCGGCGCCGAAGAAGCCGCTGGCCCACTGCGGGGCCTTGCCGCCGCCGTCCCCGACCAGCGACACGTCGCCGGCGAGGAGTTCCCGCAGCCCGTCGATGTTCCCCTCCCGCAAGGCGTCGAAGAACCGCTCGGCGAGCTTCTCGCGCTCCTTCCTGTCGGCCTCGAACCGGGGCCGGCCCGCGTCCATGTGGCGGCGTGCCCGCACCGCGAGCTGGCGGCACGCCGTCTCCGACCTGCCCACCGCCGAGGCGATGTCCGGGAAGCCGAAGGCGAACACCTCCCGCAGGACGAAGACCGCACGTTCCAGCGGGCTGAGCCGTTCCAGCAGCAACAGAGATGCCATCGACAGCGTGTCGGCCAGTTCCGCCGAGTGCTCCGGGTCCTCGTAGGGGTCGGTGAGCAGCGGCTCGGGGAACCACGGCCCGACGTACTCCTCCCGCCGCAGGCGGGCCGAGCGCAGCACGTCGATCGAGATCCGGGTGACCACGGCCGACAGGAACGCCTTGGCCGACGCGGGCCGGGTCGTGGAGAGCTCGTAGCGCAGCCAGGTCTCCTGGACCGCGTCCTCGGCCTCGCTCACGCTGCCCAGGATCCGGTAGGCGATCGAGAACAGCAGCGGCCGCAGCTGTTCGAACTCTTCGGTCCGGGTCACGCCAGCCCCTCCTTGAAGCCCTGCCGCCACGACGGATAGCGCGGCTCCCAGCCGAGCTCCCGCTTGGCCTTCGCGTTGGAGAAGCCGCGCCCCTCGGTCATCATCGTCACCACCACCTGCCCGGCCAGCAGCCGGGCCAGCCACGGGGGGATGCGCACCGGCCGTTTCGCCCCCGCGCACGCCGCGAGATGGGGCAGCCACTCGCCGGCCGGGGCCGGGTCGTCATCGACGATGTTGAACACGCCCCTCGCTTTCTGCTCGATGGCCAGGACGGTGGCGCTCGCCGCGTCGTCGAGATGGATCCAGGAGGCGTAGCCGGTGCCGTTGCCGACCAGCGGGAACTGCCGCTTGCGCACGAGTACGACCTGGTCGTCGGTAGCGCCGGGTCCGTAGAACGCGCCGTATCGCATCACCGCGCCGCCCGCGCTGGTGACGGCATCCTCGACGTGGCGCAGCGCTGCCATCGCCGGGTGCGCGGGTGTTTTCTCGTGCAGGTCCAGCGGGTCCTCCTCGGTCTTCACCCAGCCGCCCTCGCGGATCCCGTTCCAGTTGGCGTAGCCCTGCGCGACGAAGTGCGGCACGCCGGTCGCCTCGGCGGCGGCCAGCAGGTGATCGGTTCCCTCGGTGCGCAGCCTGATGGTGGGCAGGGACCACCGGTCGAAGTGCTTCAGATCGGGCTTGCCGGCGTGGGCCATGCTGATCCCGGTCATCTGGTGCACGATCACGTCCGGCCGGGCGGCCGCCACCGCTTCGCCGACGGACAGCGGGTCCAGTCCGTCCATCACGACGCCGTCCGCGCCCAGTTGCTCCACGAAGCCGAGCTTGGACGTGCTCGTCGTCGTGGCCGTCACCTGGTGACCACGAGCCACGAGCTGCGGCACCAGCCGCCGCCCCAGGACTCCACTCCCGCCTGCCACGAACACCCGCATGACCATCACTCTCCTGATTTCGGAGTCTGTCTTCGGCAATCTGAGACGAGACAGCCCCGCCGTTCTGTGACATCGGAGGGCGGGGGAGAACACGGCGGGGGAGGAGGCCGCTGGTGCCGCCCGGGCACAGCCCGAGACGGGGACGAGCCCGCCGTCCCGCTCGGCCCAGGACCGGACCTGGCCACGGGGCTAGGGCCCGGAAGAGCGCAGGGGAACGCACGGGAACGCACGGGATGCGGCACACATCAGGAGGCGACCTTCCAGGCAGTGACCTGCGGATGGTGTGACCTGCAGGGGTGTGACCTGCAGGGGTCACCTGCGGGTGGTGTGACCTGAGTGCGGTCGGGACGCCGGGCCGATGAGTTCTGCGTGTCGGGTGGGTCTGCCCGGTCTGCTCGTTCCACGGCGCCCGCCGAACGGGATGTGTACACCGAACTGGCCCGCTTTGTCCTCGCCACGGTCAACGGCCTGGAGATGTAGTACGAGATCCACGGTGCGGGCGGCGGTGCCCGGCGTCCTCCGGTGCTGCTGCACGGGGGTGTCCTCACGGCCGGTCTGGCCCTCGCCGCCGTGCCAACGGTCCTCGCCACCGGCCGACATGACGGTCGCTCACGCGGCGGCCGTCCGCTACCACCAACCAGCCTCGCCGACCTCGTTGGACCCGGTGTTGACCCGCCGACGGCGACCGATTGGGCATGGAGTCGTTCTCCGGCTGCTGCGGCGACTTCCCGCTCCGGCGGGCGCTCGCCGGGCTCGGCTCGGCGGACTGGGCCCGCTGCAGCTGACAGTCGGCCTGCGGGAGATGGAGGTCAAGACCTTCGGCGGTCGCTTCGTGGAGAAGCGGGTCCCTCTGCCGGAGCGCCGGCTGCGCGGCTTGGCCGAGGTCCAGGTATTGGCGGCCAGTATCCCCCCTGCCTGAGCCCGTCGGCACCGGGTCCCTCCTCGATCGGCTGACCAGCCACCAGCCACCAGCCACCGGCCAGTTGGGCCAGGACTCTTGCCTACCCTGGCGAGAGGGGGTGCGTGCGGTCGCGACCTGGTTCGTCATCGACGGCGCGGCGGCCGACAACGGCCGCCGTCAGTTACACCGAGCGTGTGGTGGTGACGCGGCTCGTCGGCGATGGCGATCCCGGTGAGGACACCGCCCCCCTGCCAGAGGCACTGCGGATCACCAGCCACATCCCCGGCACGGGCCTCCCACCCCTGACGAGGCCTGGCGGGTTCGCCGCCAGTCAGGTCAGTGCCTGGGGAACCACCTGGCCACAGCCCCTCGGGAATGACTTCGGCGTCGGAGAACGGGCGCCGGGAACCGTCGTTCCGGGAGTGCGGGCGTGCATGGAGTGCTCTAGCGTCGTAAGAGCGAGGGTGGTCGATACCGGGCCGATCGGGTCTCGGAGGAAGCGCACACCACCCGCACGACAGGCACGGCACACCGCCTGCTCCACCCTGGTGGTGCTCGAAGCCCAGGGGATTCCGTCTCTCGCGTTCGCTCGCCGCCGCCCCCGCCCGCGGTCCGGCGCGCCCAGGACCGCGTGATCCGACCCAGAGAGCAGGTGCATCCTCATGCGTCGTTCGGCTTGTATTCCCAGTGTTCTCGCCGGCCTGGCCCTCGCCCTGGGCGGTACTTTCTTCGCCGCACCAGCCGCCCACGCGGACATCGCCGCCTGCGAGAACTATGTCCAGGACCAGGGCACCGAGGTCACGGATGCCGTCCGGATGGCTTGTTACGTCGGCTTGGTGGGCGACCAGAGCGGCTGTGTCAGCGATCTGGTCCGATCCGGGGTGGCGGGCGTCGTCGCAACCGAGGCGTGCCGCCAGGCCCCGTAGTAGTCGGTGGTGCCGTACGCGAGTAGTCGGCGGTCCCGTACGCGCCCTTTCGGCTCGCCCCCACGTCGAGTCCGCCCGGAGCGGCGCGGGAGAGTGCGTCATTCCGGCGTCAGCACGACCAGGACCTCGGGCGCGCCCAGCTTCCACTGGCCGGCGCCGACGAGCCGTTCACCACCTCGCGGCCCGCTAGATGATCGATTCCAGGGGATCGGCTGCGCGCATACGACGAGGGCGTCCAACGTCACTGCGTGGAGACAGAGTTGGACACCCTCGCGACCGCGCTCCATGTGAAGTCCGACGATCTGTTGAAGGCGTCTCGGTGTCTCGCGCCATGGTGGCCTGCCGTGGGGATCGCCCCGCAGCTCATCGACGCCGAACTGGTCACGCTGGCCCGTCCTTCGCTCACTGACCGCCTATGACCACTGACGACAACGCCGGGCGGCGCGCCACGCGCGCCGCCCGGCGTCCGGACTACTTCGGTTTAAAGCTCGCTCGGACAGGCGCGATGGAGCACCCTGGGAGCAGATGAGGCACAGGCCTAGCGATCACGGAATTGCGACGCTCTGTGGCCACCGGCAGGACCTGTGCCTGCACTGCCATCATGGCTGTGCTTCAGCTGATGCGAGTTCCTGCCCCGCTGACACGGACGCGCGTGTCTCCCGCGCGCAGTGTCACTGTGAGCTCGCCAGGGCGGCCCAGGTCCGCGCCCTGGTGCAGGGTGAGGACGGCGTCCTCGGGGACCAGGCCGAGATCACGGGCGTAAGCACCGAACGCGGCGGCCGCGGCGCCGGTCGCCGGGTCCTCGACGACGCCGCCGACGGGGAAGGGGTCACGGACATGGAAGACGGTGGCCGACTCCCGCCACACCAGCTGGACTGTGGTCAGGTCCAAGCGGTGCATCAGGGCTTCGAGGCGCGCGAAGTCGTAGGCGAGATCTGCGAGGCGGGCGCGCGTCGCCGCCGCGAGGACGAGATGGCGGGCGCCGGCGAAGGCGATATGAGGCGGGAAGTCGGAGTCGAGATCGGTGGCCGGCCAGCCGAGCGCGGCGAGCGCCTCCGTGAGGTCGGCGTCGGCGATCTCCTCGATGTGCGGCTCGACACTGGTGAGCGTGGCCCGGAGCTTCCCGTCCTCCTCTGTCACCTCCACCGGCACGGTGCCGGCGCGCGTCGCGAACACGAGCTCCCCGGGGCCTATCCGATCGGCGAGCGCGATGGCGGTCGCGACGGTGGCGTGCCCGCAGAACGGCACCTCGGCCTTGGGGCTGAAGTAACGAATGGTGTACGTCCGCCCCTCCTGGCCGCCGAGACCCTCCGGGGGCGCGGTCAGGAACGCGGACTCCGAGTATCCGAGGTCGGCGGCGATGGCCAGCATGTCGCTGTCGTCCAGGGTGTTGGCGTCCAGAACGACGCCGGCGGGGTTTCCGCCGTCGGGAGTGCTGGAGAAGGCGGTGTATCGCAGCACCTCGGGCCTTGGCGTATTCGTAGTCATGTTCGTGGCAACGCGGGGCGGGGCCGTGGCTGTTCCCGGATGCGGGTGGAGGCGGAGGCGGGCGCCTGTCGCGGGCGATCCAGACCTGTCGGATGAGGCGACGGACGGTGATGATCGTGTCCGCGAGGTCGAAGAACGCGTCGGTCACGGTGGCACGGTGTTCGTAGCGGCAGGCGAGGGGCGAAAGGCGTTCTGCCAGGCGTGCGTTCGCTCGACGTGCCAGCGCCGGCGCGCCTGGATCGGGGCCCTGTCGCCCTTGTGCGCTATCCGGCCGTGTAGACCCCGTTCTTCGAGCAGGGCGCGGGTCTTGTTCGAGTCGTAGCCGGCATCCAGGTGCACCGCGGTGTCGTCGGGCAGCGGCCCGAGCTTGTCCAGGCGGTCCAACGTGGGGGCCAGCAGCGGAGAATCGTGGCAGTTCGCCCGGGCGAGGACACGGCCGATTGGGATGCCGTACCCATCGGTCATGCCGGAGCGTTTCAGGCCTTGTTCGCCCCGGTTACGGATCGTGCCGACCGAACCGGTCGTGTCGGCGATTGCTTCGTAGGAGCAGTCGAATCGCAAGAGTTGCAGGAGCTTGTCGAACACGATCCGGTCGTCGATGCGCAGACGGTCGTAGCGCAGGGGGATGATCCAGGTGGTAGCGCGGCCGCTCGGGCAGCAGGGCCGAAAATTGGTCCCACAGGTCCCACAGGTCCCACAGCGGTTCGATCAGTCATGATGGCAGTACAGGCACGGGTTTTCCCGGTGATCACGGAGCGTCGAAACTCGATGATCATCAAGGCCTGTGCCCGCTTCTCTGCCGGGGTCGCCCACACGCCCAACTGCGCGACTTCTTGGTTGCCCCTTGCCTGCTTGGCGGATTCGGCCACCGGGGCGAACGGCTCGGGAGCGAACGACCCGCGCTCAGAAATCGACGACAACCCGGAAGAGTGCGGGGTCGGCGATGGCGAAGTCAGGGGAGGAGGACAGTTGCTGTGGCTGTGGGAAGCGGGGGTCGTTGTCTGCTGTGCGCCATGCGTCGGGGCTGTCCCAGTGCGCGATGCTGACCAGTTGGAAGCGAGTGTCCGGGTCCACCGCACGGTGCAGCCGGTCGTCCCGGAAGCCGGGCGCCTTGCTCAGCGGCTCTGCGCGGTCGAGCCAGTGAGGCAGGAAGTCATCGATCCGCTCGGCGGGCAGCTCGAAGGCATTGATGAAGGTGATTCCCGGCCCTTCGCCCGAACCGTTGCCCACTGCGCGGAATTCGGCCGCCACCTCATACCATCCGCCGTGCACGGTGGCATAGCTGGCCGCGGTGGCTGCCGACGCGGTGAAGTCGGGATTCGCCAGAGCCTCGTCCCGGGCCTCGATGCTGTCCCAGTGCGCCACATTCACCAGGCCGAGCCGGGACTGCGGGAACAGTCTGCGGTGTAGCCGCGCATCCTGGAAACCGGGGGCGGCGTGGATGAGCCCGACGCGCTCCCGCCAGCGTGCGATGGACTCGTCGATCCGGTCCTCGGGCAGTTCCCACGCGTCGATCAGGGTGATTCCGTTGTCAGTCACCGCACCATCGTGAAACCTCAACCATGCTTCAGGTCAAGACGATACGGTCACGCCACCCGGCGAGCGACGCAGCCGGGTTCGAACAACCGCCGCCCGTTTACGCAACAGGCTCCGTTCGGCCGCCGCCGCGCCGCCGGCCCTCGCCGCGGCCGGTGCCAACAACTGGTCAACACCAGAACATGACCCGCACGGTGAGCCATCAACGCGGCAGTCGCCGAACAATGACGCACTGTCAGGTGGGAGTGATCTTTACGGGACAACTCATGGTCTCGGGAATCACGGTCGGCAGCCGGCCGACCGGGGTGCCGCCGGCTGGGTCGGCCCTGCGGGACTGCCGCACTGTGGCGGTCACTCGATATGTGCTCCAAGCCCCTCAGATCTGGACATGACCGGCTGTGTTGCCCCAGCCCCGCCATAGGTTTGGGTCATGAATTCCTCCTCGTCCGCCCGCCCGTTGCCGCCTGCCGCAGACAGAACGACGCGTGCGGTATTCGGCCCCAGCTGGTTCGCGTCGGTCATGGGTACGGGCATCGTCGCCAACGCGGCGGTCACGCTGCCCCGGAGCTTTCCCGGGCTGCGGACTTTCGCCACGGTGGTCTGGCTGGGCGCGGCGCTGTTGCTGATCCTGCTGGCCGTCGGCTACCTCAGGCAGCGGGCGCTGCGGGTACACGCGGCCGATCCGGTGGCGGCGCAGTTCTTCGGAGCACCGCCGGTGGCGCTGCTCACGGTGGGCGCCGGGACGCTGGTGTTGGGTCGGCGGCTGATCGGGCTCGAGGCCGCGTTGGGCGTGGACTGGGTGCTCTGGTCGCTCGGTACCGTGCTCGGTCTCGTCACAGCGTGCACGGTGCCGTATCTGATGGTCACCCGGCACCGCTTCGCGCCGGACGCGGCGTTCGGCGGCTGGCTGATGCCGGTGGTGCCGCCGATGGTCTCCGCCGCGACGGGCGCGCTGCTGGTGCCCCACGCACCGGCCGGGCAACTGCGGCTCGCCCTGCTGCTGGGGTGCTACGCGATGCTGGGGCTCGGCTTCGTCGCGGCGCTACTGGTGCTGGCCATGATCTACGGCCGCCTGGTGCACCACGACGTACCCGCCGCAACAGTGGTGCCCACGGTGTGGATCGGCCTGGGCGCCTTGGGCCAGTCGGTGACTGCGCTCGGCGCGCTGGCCGCGGTGGCGCCGAGCGTGTTGCCCGCGCCCTACGCGCGAGGCGCCGCGGTCGCCGCGTTGCTGGGAGGAGTGTCGGTGTGGGGCTTCGCCATGTTGTGGCTGGCACTCGCCGCGGGGCTGACCGCACGGACGGTCCGGGGCGGGCTGCCCTTCGCGCCCACATGGTGGTCGTTCATCTTCCCGGTGGGCGCCTGTGTGACGGCCACGAGCGCTCTCGCGGCGCGGACCGGATCGCAGCTGTTCATATGGGTGGCTGTCGTGCTCTACGTGCTGGTGGTCATTGCCTGGATGGTGGTGGTGAGCCGCTCCCTGCGCTACGCCACCGGGCACGCGCGGCGCCGACCCGTCCCTGAGCATGCACGCCGCGGGGCCGCCGAGCCTGACGCGCGCCGCGGCGTGGCGCCCGCGCTCAGGGGAACCGTCCGCAGCAGCACCACGGACGGCCGCCCGGTTTCCGAGGCCCGCGTCACCCTTCTGGACCCGGCGGGCGACATCGTAGGCATCGCGCTCACCGCCGAGGACGGCTCGTACGCCTTCACCGGTCTCGAAGCCGACCAGTACACCGTCGTCGCTGCGGGGTACCCGGCTCGGGCGGCATCCCTCACCCTGGATTCGGTTGGCCAGGAGGCCTTTGATCTGACGCTGGCACACGACGAGGGTTGAACGGCTCTCTCACTGACGGGCCCGCCGTGGCATTCGCGTGATCATGGGCGCAGTGGGGTGGGCGAGAACGCCCGTCCCGGCATCCGTCGTCCGGTACTGGTCCGGGCGCTGTTTCGCGGCGCGGTCGTGGCCGTCTCCCACCGCGCCGCGCACCTGCTCGCCGACAGGAGGCACCCTAGCCACCGGCGCTGCTCCGCCCCGCCCTGCCCCGCCCTGCGCACCTGCGCGGTCACGCGGCTGTCGGCCGCGGCCGGGCCGCCTTCCCGCAGCGGCATGCGGTGTCACATCAGCTGCTGCTCGTGTGCCTTGCGCAGCACGGCGAGCCGGGCCATTTGCTCACCCATGCCGCGTGTCCCGGCCAGTGGCGTGCGGGCGTGCGGCCAGACGGTGCGGACGAGGTCGGCATGCTGTGCGCCGCCGAGAGCCACAACGGGGTCGAGGGGGACGATGTCGCGCACCGTGGCCTGCTTCAGGAGGGCTTGGGCCGTGATGCGTCGGCAGCGCCATGGTGTGTGTCGTACGGGTCGACGACGTCGTCGAGGTCGAGGAGGCCGTACCGCGCGGAGAGAATGAGCAGCCGGTCGGGCCGCAGCGCATCAGCCGCCTTGCGGCACGCCCGGTGATAGGAGCCGACATACAGGTCTGCCGCTCGTGCGCGCCGGCCCAGTTTGCGGCTGCCGCACGGGAAGGCGCGCGGGTTCCAGGAATCCTGGGCGTCACGGCTCGGGAACCTGTACGCGAACCCCTGAATCACAAGGCCTCGCATACGGGTTGACGGCTGTCGATCAGACGTCACCAACTGCAGCGTCCAGGGGGGACGGGCAGGAGCTTGTGCCCTGGCTGGCCAGGTGCACGTGCCGACGGCCAGAGAGGCCGTAGGCAGTCTCCGGGTCCTCGTCACAGAACTTCACGCAGGTGCAGTCCCGGATCTCGTCCCGCGCGGCGCCGTCGGCGGAGGCTCGGGGGCGAGCACCGGTGGTGGCGGTCGGCCAAGAGGTCACCGCCGAACCGAGAGGGCGGCAAGTGACTGTTTAACCGGCACGCAGGCTTGCTGTGCTCGCTGCAGAGGAGGACGAGCCCGCCGAGGAGACTGCAGAGGCGGAGAGCGTTCGCGACGACGAGGCCCCTACCAAGTGGGTAGGAACCTCGTGTCTGCTGCTCAAACCCGTGCGGCCAACGTTCCGGCTGCCACCGGCCGGCAGACCGCCGCGAACCGGGACTCGTACCAAGACTTCGGCGTAGTCGGATGGCGTCCGATTTGTGGCTGAGCGAGGTCGACTCGGCAAGATCGAGAACCTTCGCATCGCGCCATGCCGCGGGAGGGGGCGGCGGCATCCTGTCATGGTGCGAGACCGCCGCCCGCCCTCCGACCCAGCCCTTGCTTCACCTATCGAGTGTCGATAGATTCCCATCGCATCTCGATGGAAGGATGGGTCATGGGAAAGCTGACCGTGCGCGCGCTGCGCGCCGTGCTCGTGGTGGTGCTCACCGGCACCGTGTTCGTACAGGCATTGATGGTGTGGGCGTTGGTCAGCGGGAGTGACCCGGAGGACGGGTCACTCCCGCTGACCCCGCTGCGCGTGGTCACGATCCTGGGCATCGGGGCGGCCCAGGTCGCCCTGGTCTGTGTATGGCGACTGGTAACGATGGTGCGACGCGGAACCGTGTTCTCCCACGCCGCCTTCCGGTACGTGGACGGCATCATCGGCGCGATCGTCGCGGCTGCTCTCGTGTGGTTCGCGGTCACGGCCCTCAACGCGCCCGGCCAGCGGGACGACCCGGGCGTCACCCTCATCATGGGCGGGATTGGCGTGGCCATCCTGGGAGTCGCGCTCATCGTGCTCGTGCTGCGGATGCTGCTCGCCCAGGCCGTCGCCCGCGATGTCGAAGCGGCGCAGATGCAGGCCGAGTTGGACGAGGTGATCTGATGCCGATCGCCGTCGACATCGACGTGATGCTGGCCAGACGGAAGATGTCCGTGGGCGAACTCGCGGACCGCGTAGGGATCACGCCCGCCAACCTGGCGGTACTCAAGAACGGCCGCGCCAAGGCGGTGCGCTTTGCCACACTCGCCGCGCTCTGCGAGGTGCTCAAGTGCCAGCCAGGCGACCTGCTTCGCTGGGAGGCCGAGGACACCGCGGGCGAATGAACCGTGCCTGCCGACGCGTTATCGCCGATCCCACTTGCCCCTTTGACCAACTCCGCGAGCATTCCGGGGCCGTACTTGGGGAGATCCCGGGCCTGCTGGAGCGTCTGGCCGCGGCGCCCGACCCTCGCGATCCGCGCGGTGTACGGCACGCGCTGGTCGTCATGCCTGCGCTGACCGCGTGGGCGGTTCTGGCCGGAGCGACCTCCCTGCTGGCGGTGGGTGAGTGGATCACCGACGCCCCGCCGTCCGCCCTGGAGCGTCTCGGCGTACAGCCCGATCCGCTGTCCCCGAAACGGTGCCTGCCGACGGAGGTGACGGTGTGTCGGCCGCTGGGCCGCATCGACGGCGACGCGTCGGACCGGGCCGTGGGCCGCTGGCTGGCCGACCGGCGCACTGGGGCCGACGGCCGGCTGTACGCGTGGCGGTCGACGGCAAGACCCTGCGCGGAGCGGCCAGGGCCACGGGCCGCGAGATTCATCTGCTCACCGCCGGCGGCCACCTCTCCGGCCTGGTCCTGGCCCAACTCGACGTTGGCGAGAAGACCAACGAGATCACCTGCTTCCAGCCTCTGCTGGAGACCCTCGCCGATCTGGCGGGCGTGGTCGTGACCAGCGGACGCCATGCGCATCCAGCGCGAGTACGCCGGCTACCTGCTCGGCCGAGGCGCGCAGTACATCGTGATTGCGAAAGGGAACCAGGCGAAGCTCCACAAGCAGCTCAAATCCCTTCCCTGGAAGCAGATCCCGCTGCAGGGCCGCACCCACGACACCGGCCACGGCCGCGCTGAGATCCGCCGCATCAAGGTGTGCACGGCGAGGAGCCTGCTCTTTCCCGGCGCCCGCCAGGCCATCCAGCTCAAACGCCGCCGAATGGACCGCAAGACCGGCAAGGTCAGCATCAAGACCGTCTACGCGGTCACCGACCTCACTGCGGAACAGGCCACACCCGCCGAGCTCGCTCGGCTGATCCGCAGCCAATGGAAGATCGAAGCCCTGCACCACGTCCGAGACGCGACGTTCGCCGAGGACGCCTCCCAGCTGCGAACCGGCTCCGCACCCCGCGCCATGGCGACCTGGCGCAACCTCGCCATCGGCGCCCTTCGCCTCGCCGGGAAGAACAGCATCGCCGCCGGCCTCCGGCGCAACGCCCGCGACGCCAGCCGACCTCTCGCCCTCCTGGGACTCACATGATCACGAAATGGACGTCACGCGACTATGCCGAAGCCCTGCCCCTCGTACTACAACGCCGATGCCCTGCGAGCCATGCCTGAGCCCGGTGTAAGGCGTCGGCTGTCACGTCCCTCGGCAGCCGTACACCGGATTTGATCCATAGAAGGGCGCGTCACCAAATGCGAACACGCCACCGTCGCAGGCATTCAGCCAGTATCCCGAGGCCGTGGGCGTCGGCGAAATACTCGTGATCCGGCCATTGAGGGGTTTTCCTGCCATGGAACCGTAGAACGTGGCGTCGCCGAACGCGAACACACCACCGTCCGCCGCAGGTACTGACCTTGGTCGGGTGATGTCGGAGCCGTTCGCCTCAGGGTGGGCGCTTGGTTCCAGTAGCCCTGGGCTGTGAGATACGCACAGGGCGGTGGGTTGACCGACGCCGGGAGAGCCGTGCGGGAGCGGATCCGGCTGCAGGCCGTGAAACGCTTCGGGGGCGGAGAGAAGAACCGGGAGATCGCTGCTGCGCTGCGAGGCAGCGAGCGGTCGGTGTCCCCTTCCGCGGCCGCTGGAACAAGCTCTCCGCCGGGAAGAAGGCCGTCAACCGCGCCCACGCGAAGATCCGCGCACTCGGCGAACAGGCCATGGCCACCCTCAAGTCCTGGCGCCTGCTGTGGAAGCTCCGCTGCAGGCGCCACCCGCATCACCGACCTCGTCAAGGCCGTCCTCACCCTGGAGCTGACCGCCTCAGCCTGAGGAGGAAGCCTCACTGCCTTCTATACTCCTGGCGTGTTTGATACGTCGAACCTCTTCCACGTTTCGTCCATGCTCAATCGGCAGTCGATCGCACAACATGGCCTGGATTGGGCCCGGATGAGCGCCGCACCGGGAATCGCCGGCAGCCGTCGCCCTGAGGTGGAGGGGATCTTCGTCTGTCGGGGCGAGGAGGAAGCAGAGTTCTTCCTTCAGATCAACAACACCGGTGGGCCGGTTGATCTCTGGTCCGTGGACGGCATCGATGAGGGGTTGCTCCTCGACAACGGCAACGGATTCGTCTACCTGCCCGGCCGCATACCAGCCGCGCGAGTCCGCCTCGTGTGATCAGACGTTCCTTCGCAGCTTGGTTTTTGATTTCGCGCGGCGGTGCGGCTGGGGGTAGGCCCGAGCGGAATCTGGCTGCGAGCTCGGCAAAAGTGTGGTTGCAGCGCAGGTGGGCCAGGGTCGTCGGCGCCTGGCGGCTGCAGGTCAGCCGCCGCCGGGTGCCGATCAGTCGTCGCCGAGCGGCCAACCCCCGCCGCAGCAGTCGGAGTGCGGAATTGGACAGATGCAGCCCGGATGGGTGGGCAATGGCTCGGGGGCTCTAGGCGGAGAAGGTAGTTGTTAGTCGACAACCCATCTACCTGAGTTTTCGTTGCCCCGTCACCGCAACCGCTCGATCTCACAGCCAGGTTGGAAGGGGCTCAGTGGCTGCTGTCTTCGCGCGCGGATCGGGGGCGGCCGATGGACGTCGTGTCATCCGGTGGCCGTGGGGGAGCGCTGGGAGTCAGGTGGCGCGTGAGGGCGTCGCCGGATTCGTGGGACAGGGAATCGCAGTCCAGGCCCAGCTGGCCGGCGAGGTCGCGGGCGTGGAGGCGGACGGCGGCCTCCAGCAGAGTGGCGTACGTGTCGGCGGCGGTGCGGGTGCGGCGCCAGCTGGTGATGACGAGGGCGGCCGTGATTCCGGCGGCGGGCCACCACCACGGGACAAGGAGTAGGTACAGCACAGCCCAGGCTGTCAGGGTGGTGGCCCGGGTGAGGGCCTGGCGGGCGGCTGAGATCTCGGTGCGGACATTGTCGGGCAGCGACAACCACAAGTGCGGCCACAGGGCCGCCAGATCGAGGTGGTAGTCCCGCTCCAGCCGCACGGCCACGGCGTGGATGCGGTCACCGCTCCAGGTGGGTCGTTCGGGGCGCTCGGGCGAGATGCGGGTCATCGCTGCGCGGGCCGCGTACCGTGGGAGGGGAGTTGTCCGTGCGCCGCGGGCGCGGGCGGCGGCGGCTTCATCCCGGTGACGGTGCCAAGACACGGCGGCATCCGTCCAACGGGTTCTCCGGCGTCCGGTGGCCCACTGCGCGAGATGGCGAAGGCCTGGTGGCCAGATGGGCCAGTCGGCGGCGAGGTGGAGCGGTTCGGTCAGGGAGCCCAGTGTCTGGGCGGCCAGTCCTACAGCTGCGGCTCCCGCCAGCGAGGCGGCCAGCAGCACCACTTGGCCGCCGGCGGTGCCGGTGGCGGGGGCGATGGCCCACGAGGTGATCTGGCCCGTCAGGCGGTGCAGGTCGAAGGGGTGTGCCTGGCCGAGGGTGAGGGCGGTGGCGCCGACCGCCAGGTAAAGGGCACCGGGCAGGACGAGCAGGGACAACCATCGTTCGGCGAGCTTCTTGCCGAGTTCTGACAGCATGCCGCCCATCGGCTACAACTGGTCCCGGCGAAGTGCTTCTCCGCTGATCGCGCAGTGGGGCACTGGGACGGGTCCCTGCGGCCACCAGGAGCGTGCGCACCGCGTGGCCGGGCACAGGTACACCGGCTCTGATGGGCGTTCACGGTCGGTGCCCGCCGGGTGCACATCGCGATCTCCTGTGCGCCTGCGGATCGTGTACGTGCTGAGGCCCTGGAGGTCGCCGAGGGCCTGCAGAACACTGTGCAAGACGTTCACGGGGCCCGCTACCTCCCCGCCGCCGCGTGCAGTGTTCAGCAGTTCTTGGAGAACCGTGTCGTCCCCGGCCGGGCTGTCGCACAGACGCCGGCGGATATGTTCCACGTTCGCGCAGACGATCGCCATCCGCTGCGCCGTCTCTTCAGTCACACGTCCCCCGCTTCCCTTGGTCCGAACCGCTCCCTGCCGGTGTCGATGAGGCTGTCCGGCCGCTTTGCGGCCAGCGTATCCACACGACAGGCCGCCACCTCACGAAGCGTGCCACTACTATCGCAGAGCGTGAGCATCCAGGGGGGAAGAATGCGCGACGAACGACTGGCTGCGCTGCGAGCACGGTTGGAGCGGACAGGCCAGGGTCGTGACCTGTCACCCGTGCTGGAGTCCGAAGCTCTGCGCGAGGCAGGGCAGTTGGCGGCGCACCACGGCCCTGGCGACCCGGAAGCCGGGTTCCTCCTCGGCTGGTTCCACTGGTACCGCTACCAGGCGTTGCCCGCAAACAGTTGTGACGCGGAACTGAACGCCGCCGTCGAGGCATTCACCCCGTGTTACGTCATCGGCATGGCCGGGCTTCCGGAACTGCTGCAGCCCCTCCTCGCCTATGCCGCTGTCCCGCGGGCCTTCGAGATGTTCCAGCGCCTACAGGTGTCCCTCGACCCGGACTTGCTCTCCGGCACAGCGGATCTGTGGCGCCGCATCGTGGTCGACTCACCCGACCACCCGGACCGCGCATCCTTTCTGACGGTACTCGGGCTCGTGCTGCAGGTGAGGTTCGAGCGCATCGGCGTGCCGGCGGACATTGACACCGCTATCGGCTACTTCCGGGAAGCGGTCGCCACCACTCAGGCCGGCCACCCGAGCCGTGCGACCGCGCTGTCGATGCTCGGGAGCGCCCTGGGAAAGAGGTTCAGGCAGACCGGCACGCCGGCGGATCTGGACGCCGCTGTCGCGGTGGGGCGTGAGGCGGCGGCCATGGTCGCCGCCGATGACCCCGACCGCGCAAGGACGCTCTCCTCCCTCGGGCGCCTGCTGCTGCTGAGGTTCGAGCGGACCGGCGCTCTGGCCGATGTGAACGAGGCTGTCGCGATGGGGCGGGAGGCGGTGGCTGTCGCCGCAGCCGACGACCCCGACCGCGCGACAATTCTCTCCCATCTCGGAAGCTCTTTGGGACTTCGGTTCGAACGGACCGGCTCGCCGACGGACATGGATGCCGCTGTCGCGGTGGGGCGTGAGGCGATGGCCGCTACCCCTGCCGACCACCCCTACCGTGCGATGCGGCTGTCGAACCTCGGGAATGCGCTGTCGAGACGGTATGCCCGGACCGGGGTCCGGGCGGACCTGGACATGGCAGTCGTGGTGGGGCGGGAGGCAGTGGCGGAAACGCCGGCCGGTCATCCGGAGCGGGCGATGCGATTGTCGAACGTCGCGAGCTCACTACACCAGAGGTTCGACCGGACTGACGAGTTGGCGGACCTGGACCTGGCCATCGGCCACTTCCGGGAAGCGGTGGCCCTTTCGCTGCCCGACGACCCCGACCGTGCGACGCGGCAGTCCAACCTCGGGAGTGCGCTGCTGGCCAGGCACAGGCGGACGGGGACGGCAGCGGACCTGGATACGGCTGTCGCGGTGGGGCGTGAGGCGGTGACCGCCACCCCCACCGATCATCCGGAGCGCGCGAAGCGGCTGTTGAGCCTCGGGAACTCACTGCACAGTAGGTTCGAGCGGACCGGCGAGCGGGCGGACCTGGACTTGGCCATCGGCCACTTCCGAGAAGCGCTGGCAGCCACCCCCGAGGACCACCCCCGCCACCCGGTACTACAGTTCAGCCTCGGCAGCGTGCTGCTGGCGAGGTACGAGCGGACCGGTGCGCTCGCAGACCTGGAGACCGCCGTCGCCGTGAAGCGTGCGGCCGTGGCCGCCACCCCCACCGACCACCCCGACCGACCCGCAATACTGTCCGCCCTCGCCACCGCCCTGGGGAAGAGGTTCGAACGAACGGGAGTTCTGGCGGACCTCGAGGCGGCCATCGAGGCGGGACAGCAGGCGGTGACCGCAACCGCCGCCGACCATCCCAACCGCGCTATGTGGCTGGCCAACCTGGGCACCGCGCTGCACAGGAGGTTCGAGCGGACCGGCGAGCCGGCGGACCTGGACCTGGCTATCTGCCACACCCGGGAGGCACTCGTCGCCACCCCCGCCGACCATCCCAACCGTGCCGGCATGCTGCACGCCTTCGGAAACGGACTGCACATGAGGTTTGAGCGGACCGGCGAGGCGGCCGACCTCGACATGGCAGTCGCGGTGGAGCGCGAGGCGGTGGCCGCAACCCCGCACGACCATCCCGACCGGGTCGGCAGGCTGAACGCCCTGGGCGGCGCGATGCGCAGCAGGTTCGAACGCACCGGTGCACTGGCGGACGTGGACACCGCCATTGACCATTTTCGCGACGCCGTGGCCGCCACCCCACATGACCACCCCGACCGTAGCCTGCTGCTGGTCAACCTCGGCAGCGCGCTGAGAAGGAGGTTCGAGCGAACCGGAGGGCTGGCGGATCTGGGCACCGCCGTCATGGTGCTGGAGAAAGTGTTGACCGCCACCCCCGCGGACCACCCCGCCCGCGCGATGCGACTGGCCTCCCTCGGCGCCACACTCCACATGCGGTTTGAACGGACCGGAACGCCGGCAGATCTGGAAGCGGCCATCGCGCACCTCCGGCAGGCCGTGGACGCCACTTCCGCTGACCACCCCAGCCGTGCCATGTGGCTGTCCAGCCTCGGCGTCGTACTCCTGAGAGGGGTCGAGCGCAGCGGCGTGCGGGCCGACCTGGACGCGGCGATCGTGATCGGTCAGGAGGCCCTGGCCGCCACCCCCGCCGACCACCCCGGTCGGGCGACACGGCTGTCCAACCTCGGCAGCGCCCTGCTGGGACGGTTCAGGCGGACCAGTGTCCCGGCGGACCTCGACACCGCCATCGAGCATTTCCGTTCGGCGGTGGCCATCGCTCCCGCCGACCACTCCACTTGGGCACTGTGGCTGTTCAACCTCGGGAACGCGCTCGAGACCAGGCGCAGGCGGACCGGAGCGGCAGCCGACCTCAGTGAGGCGGTGTCCTGCTGGCTGGAAGTGGCATGGACGGAATCGGCGCCACCCTCCCTGCGCGTTCGAGCAGGATGGAGCGCCGCTCGCCTCCTGGCTGCGTCCGGCGACGGGGAACGGGCGGCACAGGCAGCGGAAGCAGCGGTGCTGCTCCTGCCCCAGACCACTGCACGCCGTCTGGAACGCGGCGACCAGCAGTACACGATCGGCGGCTTCGCCGGCCTGGCCGGCGAAGCCGCCGCGCTGGCCCTGGCCTCCGCGGTCGGGAATGATGCGGAGCGGGCAGAGCAGGCCTTGAGGCTTCTGGAGGCCAGCCGGGCGGTCCTGCTCGGCCAGGCCCTGGAAACCCGCACCGACCTGACCACCCTGCGTGAGCGCCATCCAGGGCTCGCCCGACGGTTCATGGAACTGCGAGAGCGCCTCGACGAGCCCACGACCATGGCGGTCGGCGAAGTGGGCGCAGAAGCCGCTGAGGCCGCTGAGGCCGCTGATCACACACTTCGGCTGGTACGGGACCGGCGAGTGACCGTGGAGGAGTTCACCGCCGTCCTGGACAAGATCCGCTCGCTGGACGGTTTCACCTCCTTCGCGCTGCCGCCATCCACCAAGGACCTCCTTGCCCAAGCGGCCCAGGGCCCGGTGGTGGTGTTCAACATCAGTGACCACCGCAGCGACG
Organism: Streptomyces olivochromogenes; assembly: GCF_001514115.1. Lineage (GTDB taxonomy): Bacteria > Actinomycetota > Actinomycetes > Streptomycetales > Streptomycetaceae > Streptomyces > Streptomyces olivochromogenes. The sequence continues at coordinate 67,604 of NZ_KQ948478.1, read as the reverse complement.
CCCTGCTGCTCACCTCCAAGGGCATCACCGCCCTTGAATTGCCCGGCCTCTCCCCGGCCCGGGTGACGGAGCAGACCGACGTCTTCCGGCAGGCGCGGCAGCTCGCGGTGTCAGGCACCGACCACGACATCCGGAAAGCAGCACAGGCCACCCTCATCAAGGTCCTCGAGTGGCTATGGGACGAGGCTGTCGGCCATGTGATGGAAACACTGGAACGCGACGGCCACCTGACGGTCGAGCGCGGCGATTCCGGCAAGGAGCTGTTGCCGCGGGTGTGGTGGGCGCCGGGCGGACTACTGGGACAACTGCCCGTGCACGCCGCAGGCCACCACACGGACAAGACCGGGGGCCCACGGCCACGAACCGTGATGGACCGGGCCGTCTCGTCCTACATCCCCACGGTGCGCGCGCTGGGCTACGCCCGCGAACGCTCGCAGACTCCTGCGGCGCAGCCGCCCACGGGTCCGCGGAGTCTGATCGTGGCGATGCCGACCACTCCCGGGCTCCCCGGCGGCGGGCGGCTGGGTTTCGTCGAGGCCGAAGTTGCGATGCTGCTGGACCGTCTGCCCAGTCCCGTGCTCCTCCGGGAGCCCGAGTCCGACGGAGCTTCGGGCGATCCGGCAGAGGCCGTGCCGACGAAGGACAACGTGCTGGCGCGCCTGCCGGAGTGCGCGATCGCGCACTTCGCCTGCCATGGTGACAGCGATCCCGTCGATCCATCGAGGAGCCTGCTGCTGCTCCACGACCACGCGGACGACCCGCTCACCGTGGCCTCCCTCGCACCTGTCGCACTCGACCGGACCAGGCTGGCCTACCTGTCCGCCTGTCGCACCGCGGTCGTCGACACACCCGCACTGCTGGACGAAGCCATCCATCTGACCTCCGCCTTCCAGCTCGCCGGCATCCCGAATGTCATCGGAACCCTGTGGGAGATCGACGACGACATGGCGGTGACCGTCGCCGCTCTCTTCTACGCCGGCCTGCAGGCCGACGCGGTGGGGACGGACTGTGCAGAGTCCGCCCGAGCGCTGCACACAGCACTCCGTCAGATCCGTGACGGCCTCGGGCTGCCGGCTCCTTTCGACCGCACGCAAGCCCCCCTGCTATGGGCCGCCCATGTACACGCAGGTGCTTGAAAGACCATCCGTATCGCAAGGGCGTACCGGCTGCCGAGAGGAGTCGACTGCCCGGGGACAGGTCTTCATGCGGGCGAAGACGCGCTCGACGCAGGCACGGACCTTGCGGTACGAGGCGCTGTGCCCTTCTTTCCAGGCCGGTACCGCGATAGCCGCCGTCGGGGATCACGGGTCGTCCTGCCGACAGCGTCCTTCGCGCCTCTGCCAGCTCTTTGACGAGGCAGTTGTGCGGTGCGTTCAGGGCGCGCCGCTGTGATGTACCGCATCGCGGTGTAGGAGGCGATGCCGAACACAGATGGGGGTTGGTCGTGACCGGCCAGCGCAGGTGGCGTTCGCGGAGCCATGCGGAGGCGTAGCGGTAGGTGAGTTTGTTCGGGTAGATGGTGTGCCGTTGTCCGGGGCGTCGTACGACGAGATGCTCGCGGGACAGGTCAAGGTCGGTGAGCAGCTGGCTGCGGATGTCGGTGCCGCTGAGCGCATGGATGCGGACCAGCACCATCACGAAGCGCTGGAAGTCGTCCTGCGTGTGGCTGAGGACGCCCGCCAGCCGGTCCGAAGGTGCGGAGGGCGGGGTCTTGTTGATCCCGGTGAAGACGAGGCCGCGGGTGGGATCGCGGAAGATACTGCGACAGGTGCGGCCGGCGTGCTCCCACTTGCCCTCTCCGCGCACGATGACGACGAGTTCGGGTTGGAAGAAGTCGAGGGTGTCGTTCGCTGTCCTGCCTGTTGTCCTGCCTGTTCATGTGTGACGACAGCGGTGTCGGCCCTGTGTGTGCCTGGTACGGGTCTCATCCGAGGTTGGTGTCGCCGACCTGCCGGCCGGGGGCCGGTGATGCCGGAGCGGCGGACAGCGTCGAGCGTGTGACCTGGACGACTGTTCCGTCTCGGGTGCATGGGGCGCGGGGGAGGGGATTGCCGTGCGACGGCAGACTGGGCCGCAACCGCAGTTCACCTCGGGGACGCGCGGCGGCCGATGATCAGGATTCGGCTACGCGTGGAAGCATTCCACGCGGAGGCCGCCTTACTGCTGCGATGTCCTGATGTGACGGCGTTATGGCATTCCGGGGTGTCTTGCTCGGCTCCCGCTATGCCATAGCGTCGGTGGTACGACGCGGTCGGACGGTTTCGCCTCCACGGCGGATACCACCAGCGGAAAGCGAAGCCCGCGGGCACGATGAATGACGACCGGGGGTCCGGCCGTGTCCGTCATCGATCATTGCGAATGAGGAAAGAAGGCGATCCACCCAGTGGCATCGCAATCACGCGCGGGACAGCCGGCGCTCCACGGGCTGGAATTCGGAATCAACGAATGGCTCGTGGACGAGCAGTACGAGCGATATCTGAACGACCCCGGCTCGGTCGACCGGACCTGGAGAGAGTTGTTCGCCTCCCCGATCCCCGCGGCCCGCCGAGAGGCGCGCAACAGTGCGACGACCGCGCAGGAGAGTACGGACGAGGCGGCCGTCAAAGCGGTCCGCGTTGCCGCGCTCATCGAGGCGTATCGAGTCCGCGGACATCTGGTGGCCGACACCGACCCGCTCACGGCAGGACGGGTGGCCGCGCATCCGGAACTCGAGCTCACGGCATTCAGGCTCCAGGGCGATGACCTGCAAAGAGATTTTGTCGTCGACGGATTCGCGGGGCAGGCCACCATGACGCTTCGCGATGTGCTCAATGCGCTGCAGGACTCGTACTGCCGTACCGTCGGCACCGAGTACATGCACATCCAGAGCTCTCAGGAACGCCGCTGGGTGCAGCAGCGGATCGAATCGCCTCAGCCCCGGCCGGACGTCGCCGAACAATTGCAGATTCTCTACCGGTTGGGTGCGGCAGAGGCTTTCGAGACGTTCCTGCAGACCAAGTACGTGGGACAGAAGCGGTATTCGCTCGAAGGCGGCGAGTCGGCGATCGTGCTGCTCGACGCCCTGCTGCTGCGCTCCATCGGGCACGGGGTGAAGGAAGCCGTCATCGGTATGGCACACCGGGGTCGGCTCAATGTGCTGGCCAACATCATCGGCAAGTCCTACGCAGAGATCTTCGATGAGTTCGAGGACGCGGTGGACATCCGGTCGGTCCAGGGATCCGGCGACGTGAAGTACCACCTCGGTGCGGAAGGGACCTACCGTGCGCTGGACGGCGGCATGATCGCGGTCTGCGTGGTGGCGAACCCCTCGCATCTGGAGCTCGTGGGGCCGGTGGCCCAGGGGGTGGTGCGCGCCAAGCAGGACAGGGCCGCAGACGGTGGCGAAGCCTTCCCCGTCCTGCCGATCGCCGTCCACGGCGATGCCGCGTTCGCCGGTCAGGGCGTGGTCTTCGAGACGCTGAACATGTCCCAGCTGCCCGGCTACCGCACCGGCGGGACGGTCCACATCGTCATCAACAACCGGCTGGGCTTCACCACCTCGCCCGCCAACGGCCGTTCGAGCGCATACGCCACCGACGTGGCACGGACGGTCCAGGCCCCCATCTTCCATGTCAACGCAGACGACCCCGAGGCCGTGGTCCGGGTCGCGCGCGTGGCCTTCGACTATCGTCAGGCGTTCCACAAGGACGTCGTCGTCGATCTGGTCTGCTATCGGCGTCACGGGCACAGCGAGGTCGATGATCCCTCCATCACGCAGCCGGCGATGTACGACCGCATCGACGCCAGGGCTTCGGTGCGCAAGCTGTACGCCGAGGCGCTTGTCCGCCGGGGGGACATCACCGAGCGGCAGGTGGAAGGCGCCTTGCGGGACTATCAGGGGCACCTCGCACGGGCCTTCACCCAGACCCGGACGCGTCCGGCGCCCCCCTCCCCGACGCCCGTGAACCACCTGAACGCCACGAACCCCGTGAACGCTCAGCATGCGGCCGCCTCCCAGGCGGCGACCGCGATCACGGAGGCCACCGCCCGCCAGGTGATCGCTTCCCAGACCGCTGTGCCGGGAGGTTTTACCGTGCACGCGCGCGTTCTTCCGCAGCTCCAGAGGCGGACCACGATGCTGGATGCGGGAACGATCGACTGGGCCACCGCGGAAACACTGGCCATCGGCTCCCTGTTGCTGGACGGGGTTGCGGTGCGGCTGGCCGGGCAGGACTCCCGCCGTGGCACGTTCGGCCAACGGCACGCCGTACTCACCGACCGGCGCACCGGCGCGGAGCACACGCCACTGAGCTCCCTCGGCTCGCGGGCTGCCGACTTCGCACCCTACGACTCGATGTTGTCCGAACTGGGCGCCCTGGCCTTCGAGTACGGCTACTCACTGGCGCGGCCCGACGCTCTGGTGCTGTGGGAGGCCCAGTTCGGCGACTTCGCCAACGGCGCGCAGGCCGTGATCGACGAGTACATAGCGTCATCCGAACAGAAATGGGGCCAGCGCTCCGGAGTGACGCTGTTGCTGCCGCACGGCCTGGAAGGACAGGGGCCCGACCACTCCTCCGGCAGGATCGAACGGTTCCTCCAGCTCTGCGCGCAAGGGAACATGACCGTCGCCATGCCCTCCCTACCGGGCAACTACTTCCATCTGCTCAGGCAGCAAGCGCTCGACGAGCGCAGAAGGCCACTGGTCGTCTTCACGCCGAAGTCGATGCTGCGGTCGAAGGTGGCTACCTCCGGGTTGACGGAGCTCACCATGGGCGCGTTCCGTGCGGTCATACCGGATGAGACGGCGGACACCGCCCGGATCAGACGTGTGCTGGTGTGTTCGGGCAAGGTCTTCTACGACCTGGACGCCCATCGGCGAAGCGCCGGTCTGTCGGACACCGCGATCGTCCGCCTGGAGCGTCTCTACCCGTTCCCCATGGAGGAGCTGGGCGCGGAACTCGCCCGCTTCCCCGTCGGGGCCGAGGTGCGATGGGTGCAGGAGGAGCCGGAAAACCAAGGCGCATGGTCCTTCGTGGGCCCCCATGTGCACCGGCTGGCGGGCCGTCCCGTCGTATGCGTCAGCCGCCCGCAGGCGCCGGCGCCCGCCGTGGGGTCTGCCCGCCGGCATGCCGGCGAACAGCAGGACCTCGTGACGTCGGCCTTCCACTGACCGTGCCGCCCCCAACGGTTCGGAAGACGGGCCCCACCACGACAACCCGCGGCCTTGTGCCCCGGACACCTCCCGGACCGATCCCAGGGGCGCCCGGGGCCACGGGGCCTGTGCACGCTTTGTTGCCGCGCACAGGGCACTTGGCCGTCACCGCAGTGACTGCTTTGAAGGCGGAGGCCCGCTCGGCCTCCCGGCAGTTGGTGCCCCCGTGGTAGCGGGGTACCAAGCACGGAGCGGCGCCGACCTCGTCGGACATGGGTCATCGAGTTCGGGCCATCCTTAGGGGAGGATGGAATCGACGTACCCTCCATCCACCCGCAGCGCGCCGCCTGTGGTGGCGGACGCCAGGTCGGAGCTCAGGTAGACCACCATGTTGGCGATCTCCTCGGGTTCGATCAGGCGCTGCAACAGCGACTGCGGGCGGTGCTCTCGCATGAAGGCTCGCTGTGCCTCGTCCCAAGGGAGGTCGCGGTCGACGAGTTGGTACACGAAATCCTCCACACCAGCGGTGTGGGTAGGGCCGGCGATGACGGAATTCACGGTGACGCCGGTCCCTGAGGCATGCTTGGCGAAGCCACGGCTGACCGCGAGCAGGGCGGTCTTCGACATGCCGTAGTGGATCATCTCGGCGGGGATCACCACTGCGGAGTCGCTTGCGATGTATTGGACGCGGCCCCACCCCCGTTGGATCATCTGCGGCAGGTAGGTACGGGTGAGTCGGACGGCGGCCAGCACGTTCACTTCGAAATAGCGACGCCATTCGTCGTCCGTGATCTCCAACGGGTCCTTGGCGCCGAAGATGCCGAGATTGTTGATGAGGATGTCGACGTCCGGCAGGGCTTCCCGGGCGGCGACGGCGCCCTCCTCGGACGTGACATCGGCGGTGACCGGAAGGAAGTCGCCGGCCGGCACGTCGGCTTTGAGCTGTTCGATGGACTCCTCGACCCTGCCCCGGTCGCGTCCATTGACTCCAACCCGGGCGCCGGCCCGCGCGAGTCCGGCCGCGATCGCGGCTCCGATGCCTTGGGTGGATCCCGTCACCAACGCGGTCCGTCCCGTGAGGTCCAGGAGCATGTCTTTTCCTTCCCGACATAGGTTCGGCGGCTGTCAGCCGTCATGGCACTTCTTCTCCTCGGAGTGCCCGATCATGTTCGGAAACCCTGGGATGGGGCAGTACGGGTGACTGCCGACGGCTCGTTCTCGACTTTGCTGGTGACGAACTTCTCGTACTGGCGTCGACGTCCTCGTCGGTCAGGTCTCGAGGGTCCTCGACGAGAGACCTGAACTCTGAATGGGCGGCGTTCTCGGTTCGCTGCAGGAAGCGCATGCCGGAGAGCATCCTGGTCCAACCCCTCGGCACACTGGCGCGGGGCGTGCCGGACGGCGGCCCGGGGGACTGGCGGCTCACCCTTCTCACACACGTCGGTGCTGCCTCCTCGCGAGCCCGCGCCCACCAGGTCGAGAGTGTTCAGCAGCGGGGCGTAGGTCGGGATCTCGTAGCTCTTGTCGGCGATCTGGAGCTGCGCGAGCCGCTCGGCGATCGGGGCTGTCGCCTCGGCACGGGTCAGTTGCTCCAACGCGGTGGGGATGGGGGATATATGAGGGAAGGCGCGGTCTCGCTCGGCATTCATGGGACCTGGACACTCACATGATCACCGGCTCGGGGTCGGGGCGCCATAGGAATTCCCTATAGCAGCTGCTGACATTTCGTCTTTGCCTCTCGTTCTATTCCGGACCTACCGTGAAACAGCTCGACGAGGTGCTGACCGCGATTTCTCCGAAGATTCGCGCTCCGCACACGTCGATCCTTCTTCCGCCGAGCGGACGAACACATAATTGAGAGGACCGGTGGCATGACCACGATCGAGAACGGATCGGGAACGCGAGAACTCGCGGGAAAGCGGGCCCTGGTCACGGGAGGTTCTCGCGGAATCGGAGCGGCCGTCGTGCGCCAACTCCCGGACGCGGGCGCCGAGGTGCTCACGACCGCCAGGTCGGCGACGAGCACGGTACCGGAGGGTGCCACCTTCGTGGCGGCCGACGTGCGGACACGGGCTGGAGTGGAGGCGCTCGCCGCGGCCGCGCACGAGGTGCTCGGCGGGGTGGACATCCTCGTCCACAACGCGGGCGCGGGGCCGGACCGCACGCCGGCGCCGTGGCCATTCCCGACGAGGAGCGGCAGGACGCGCTGGACTTGAACTTCCTGGCGTCGGTGCGGCTGGACTCGCTGCTGGCACTGGGGATGCGGGAACGGCGTTCGGGGGTGATCGTGCACGTCTCCTCGGCTGCGGTCACCCTCACGCCACCATCGTTCCTGCGCTACGTGGCGGCAAAGGTGGCCCTGGGGGCCTACAGCTGGGGACTGGCCTCGGAGCTGGCCCCGTTCGGTATCCGGGTCAACACCGTGTCTCCCGGCAGAACCGCCACCCCCGGCGGCGCAGCGACGCGGGAGCAGTGGGCGTGCCTGGACGCGGGGCCGGGCCAGGACAACACGACCCCGCCGCTGGGGCGCGATGGTCAGCCCGTCGACATCGCCCACGCGGTGTTGTTCCTCATGTCCGACCGGGCGAGTTGGCTGACCGGGAGCAATCTCGTCGTGGACGGCGGTGAATTCCCCAGGGGTTGACGCCGACGGCATTCCGGAACGCCAGTTTCGACACAAGGAATTCAGCGGTGCCCGCCTCCTTCTCGGCCGTCAGGACACCGAGGAGAAGGAAGCGGACTCGGACCAGGTCTCCTGACGCAGGAGTTCGAGCAGGGCCGTCTCCGCTGGGCCCGCGCTGTGTCGGACCACGGCGATGACGGGCTGGGACACGGTGGAGGTATACGTGCACGGCGTGTCCACCCGCAGCGTGGACGACCTTGGCAAGGCACTCGGGGCGGACAACGGGATCTCGAAGTTGGAGGTGTCGCGGATCTGCGGTGAACTCGATGCCGAACTGGCCGGGTTCAAGGAACGGCCGCTGGATCACACGGTCTTCCCTCACGTGTTCCTGGACGCCACCTACTGCACGGCCCAGGTGGACCAGCGGATCGCCTCCCAGGGGGTGGCCATCGCCACCGGCATCTCGGCCACCAGGCACCGCGAGACCCTCGGTCTGATGGTCGGCGACAGCCGGTCGAAGCCGTTCTGGACTAAATTCCTGCGCACCTTACGAGCCCACGGTCTGGAGAACGTCCGGCTGGTCATCTCCGACAGCCACAGTGGGCTGGTGGCCGCGCTCCGCACCGTCTTCCTCGGCTCGGCCTGGCAAAGGTGTCGGGTTCACTTCGTGCGCGACGTCTTCAGCGTGATCGACAAGGGCTCAGCGGAGATGGTCGCGGCCACCATCCGCACCACCGTCGCGTAGACCACCGCCGAGGCCGTGCGCACTCAGCCGGATGTGGTGGCCGAGATGCCCGGACGGCAGTTTCCCAAGGTCAAGACGCTCGGGGGGGGGTATGCCTCGATGGTCGGGCTGACTGGGCCGTGTATGTCACCGGCTGTAGCATCGGCGCTCACGAGAAGTGGTGGTGGAGCCGCAGCAACAAGAGGCCGGCGCTGTTGAAGTGCGGCGGGGAGCGCCAGCAGTGGATCTTGTGGTGTACGACGGGAAGCTCCATCCCGATGATTGTCTCGGCGGCGAACTGCACGGGAGGCAACTCTCAGCGGTGGAAGATGGCGTGACGGAGAGGGGGCAGGGGCCGGTTGTGACGCCTGCGCCGCTCGAAATGCTCACCAGGCGAACAGACAGAGCGTGCGAGAACGTCGGAGACACACGAGCTGATCGTCTCGTCACTACGTCGCCGCTGATGCAATCCCGCAATCGCATGACCGTCGCCGAGCACGCTGACCGTCCACCAGCACACGGTATCCCTGGTGAAGCGGAAGGCTGAGAACGAGACAACTCGCCTCAAGTCCCACGAGAATGAACGAACTCTCCAGAACAACCTCTTATGCGCCGCCAGGGCTGCTCGGCAGGACTCGGTCGAGCTGGCTGCGTGAGGTGATGCCGAGCTTGGTGAAGACCTTGCGCAAGTGGTACTGGACGGTGCGTGCGCTGATGAACAGGCGGGTGCCGATCTCCGGGTTCGACAGGCCGTCGCGGGCCATCCGGGCGATCTGGCCTTCCTGGGCGGTCAGTTCCTCATGCCGGGCCGGGGCAGTGCGCTTGTGGGCGGTTCCGCCGGCGGCCCGCAGTTCGCGGCCGGCACGCTCGGCGAACGCTGACATGCCCATCGTCTCCAGCATGCCGTGGGCCGTGCGTAGTTGTTCGCGTGCGTCATTGCGACGGCGTTCCCGGCGCAGCCATTCCCCGTACAGCAGATGCGCGCGGGCGAGATCGACCCGGAGCCGGGTCTTGGCGAAGTGGCTGATCGCCTCGCGATACAGGCGCTCGGCTGCGTCGCCCTCGCTGAGCAGCGCGCGCGACCGGGCCCGAGCCCCTAGGATCCAGTCGGTGCCGCTGGCATCGGCCATCTCGGAGAGCCGCCGACAGGCGTCGGTCGCGGCCTCGGGCGTCCCGCAGCGTGCGGCGGCCTCGATCAGCTCGACCAAGGGCCAGCAGATCCCGGCAGGATCGTTGTCGTAGGCGGTGGCACGCAGGCCCGCGGCCATGGCCTTGTCGTAGTGGCCGAGGCCGTTGTTGAGGGCGGCTTTCGCCCATTCGGCGTAGGTGACGCCGATTCCCTCGCCGCGCGTGGTCACGTCCTCCAGCGTGGCGTCGATCACGGCGCAGGCCCCGGTCTCGTCACCGCGCAGTGCGGCCAGGCCCATGGCGCTGTAGGACGCCAGGCCGCTCCCTGTCGCTTCCTTGACCGCCTGCAGTTCGTCGGACAGCGACGCCGCGCCGGGCAGATCACCGGCGAACAGCAACACGTAGGCACGTGCGGTGAGGGCCAGCGGCAGCTCACTGAGCGTGCCGGTCTCGCGCGCCAGTCGGATGTACCGGGCCGAGAGCGTCTCCCAACTGTCGTCGTCCCAGAGCCGCATGGCCGTGATGCACGCCAGGTACATGCGTCGCAGTTCCTCTTCGACGGACATGCCGGCTCCGAAGTCGGCCAGGGCCCTGCGCAGGACCGGGACTCCTGCCGCATACCCGACATCAAGGGTTGCCGCCGTGCCGTCGAGAAGGAGATCGGGAGCGCGCGGGGCGTGACGCGGCGGAGGTGCCGCGCCCGCCGCCCGGGCCACCTCCAGCACGTCACCGCCGGGACCGGCCAGGCGTCCGGCGAAGATCGCGCCGAGCAGCGCGTCCAGGTAGGCCGCGCGGGAGAGACTGGCGTCGATGGGCCGGAGCCGCTCGGCCGCCGTCAGTAGCAGCGCGGGGGCATCACCACCCCGGCTGGTGTTGAACGCGAGCTGGGCCCGCATCATGTCGACACGTGCCTGCTGGAAGTCGCTGAGCTGCCCGGATTCGGCCATGGCCAGCAGCTCCGACGCCACGTCGAAAGCACCTGCCTGGATCGTGGCCTGCACAGCGTCCAGGGCCCGGCCGGCCCGCCCTGCCGGGTCGAGCGTGAGCAGCGCCGCCTGCTTCAGGAACGCGGCTGCCGCGGCCGTACCGCCGCGTGCCCGGGCCCGCCCGGCCGAGTGTTCGAGTTCGGCGGCGACGTCCTCGTCTGGTCCCGGGGCGGCCTGCGCGCGATGCCAGGCACGCCGGTCGGGATCGAGCCGCGGATCGGTGGCCTCGGCCAGGGCGCGGTGCGCCTCCTGTCTGTCCTGGGCCGACGCCGAGCGGTAGGCCGCCGAGCGGGCCAACGGATGGCGGAACCGTACCCGGGTGCCGAACTCGACCAGGCCGGCCTCGATGGCGGGTGCCGCGGCGTCGGTGCCGGTCCCGAGTCGGCCGGCTGCCCGCCACACCAGGGCCGGGTCGCCGGAAGGGTCGGCCGCCGCGATCAGCAGCAGCCTCCGGGACTGTTGCGGAAGGGCGCCGACCCGCCGTAGGAAACTCTCCTCGATGCTGCCCGAGAGCGGCATCAGGCCGGGGAGCCCGAATCCGCCGGCCAGCTCCGCGGGCGTCAGTCCCCGCGTCAGCTCCAGCAGGGCCAGCGGGTTGCCCCGTGCCTCGAACACGATCTGGTCGCGTACCCGGGCGTCGATCGGCCCGGTCAGTACCGCGTCCAGCAGGGCCCGCGCGTCGGCCTCCCGCAGCCCTTCGACCACCAGTTCCGGCACTCCTGCCAGGTCGCCGTGCACGGTACGGGCCGCGAAGACCAGGCCCATCGACTCCGCCCCCAGACGGCGCGCGACGAAGGCGAGGACCTGCGCCGAGGCGCGGTCGAGCCACTGCTCGTCGTCGATCAGGCAGATCAGCGGCCGCTGCTCCGCGACCTCGGACAACAGGCCCAGCACGGCCAGACCGACCAGGAACCGGTTCGGCGCCGGTCCCTCGCTCATGCCGAAGGCGGTGCGCAGCGCGTCACGCTGCGGCCCCGGCAGATGCTCGAGCCGGTCCAGCAGCGGCGCGCACAGCTGGTGCAGCCCGGCGAAGGCGAGTTCCATCTCCGACTGGACACCCGCGGCGCGTACGACACGGCAGCCGAGTGCCTGCACGGCCAGGTACTCGAGGAGCGCCGTCTTGCCCACGCCCGGCTCGCCGGTCACCACCAGCGCCCGGCTCTCACCGCCGCGTACGGCCCCGATCAGCCGGTCGAGCACCCCGCACTCGCCGCGGCGGCCCGTCAGCTCCGCCGCGCGCCTCCAGCCCGGCAGGTCCGCGGCCTCACGCACGGCACCACGTTATCCCCCTCCGGCCGGCGCACCGGCGACGGTGGCCAGCCAGTGGCGGATGCGACCGTCGCCCCGCCGGTCGCAGGCTTGGACCAGGACATCAGTGGGGGACGGACCGTGAACGGAGCAGCCATGACGACCATCCACCACCGCTACGCCACCGTCCGTGGACAGCGACTGTTCTACCGGGAGGCGGGGCCGCCCGCCGCGCCCGCCGTGGTACTGCTGCACGGCTTTCCCACCAGCTCGTTCATGTTCCGGAACCTGATCCCGCTGCTGGCCGACCGGTTTCACGTGATCGCCCCCGACCATCTGGGCTTCGGCCTCTCCGACGCGCCACCGGTGGATGAGTTCGACTACACCTTCGACGCCCTGGCCGACCTGACCGCGGAGCTGCTGGAACAGCTCGGGGTCAGCCGGTTCGCCTTGTACGTCCACGACTACGGCGCACCCCTGGGCTGGCGGCTCGCCCTGGCGGACCCCGCCGCGGTCACGGCGATCATCAGCCAGAACGGCAACGGCTACGAAACGGGGTTCACGGAGGACTTCTGGAAACCGGTGCGCGCGTACTGGCAGGACCAGACACCGCAGACCGAGGCCGCGATACGTCAGGCGCTGACCCTGGAGGTCACGCGATGGCAGTACCTGCACGGCGTGCCGGACGAGAGCCTGGTCGACCCCGACACCTGGTATCACGACTTCGCCCTGCTGTCCCGGCCGGGCAACGACCTGGTCCAACTGCGGCTGTTCGCCGACTACGCCGGCAACCTCCCGCTGTACCCGAAGCTGCACACCTACCTCCGCGACAGCGGGGTACCGCTGCTGGCCGTATGGGGCCGCAACGACGAGATCTTCCGCCCCGAGGGCGCGCTCGCCTTCACCGACGACTCACCCCGGGCCGAGATCTGCCTGCTCGATGGCGGCCATTTCCTGCTCGAAAGCCATCTTGACGCCGCTGCGGGCACCATCCGCAGCTTCCTGGAAAGGACACTGACATGACCGGCCTCCTGAAGGACGAGACAGTCCTTGTCGTCGGGCGGGGCGGTGGGATCGCCCGCGCCATCGCCTTCGCCGCCCGGGACGCGGGGGCCCGCGTCATCGCCGCGGGCCGCGACCGGCACGCCCTCGCCGACGCCTACGCCGGCGAGCCCGACATCACCACCGACACCGTCGACCTCACCGACGAAGCCGCCATCGCCGCCCTCGGCGAACGGCTCGGTACCGTCGACCATGTGGTGTCCACGGCCTCGGCCCGTGCTCGGGGGCACCTCGCCGGCCTGGACCGGGATGCGGTCAGGCTCTCGTTCGACACCAAGGTGATCGGCCCGCTCATGCTGGCCAAGCACCTGAGCCCCCGCATCGGTGAAGGCGGGTCGTTCACGCTCTTCTCCGGCGTGGCCGCGGCGAAGATCGCGGTGGGAACCCTGGCCGTGGCCATCACCAACGGCGCCGCCGAGGTCCTGGCCCGCTCGCTCGCCCTGGAACTGGCCCCGATCCGGGTCAACGCCATCTCTCCCGGTGTGATCGACACCGGCGCCTGGGACGCCCTCGGCGAGCAGGGCAAGGCGGACTACTTCGCCGATATGGGCGCCCGCAACCCCGCACGGCGTATCGGCACCGCCGACGACATCGCCAATGCCGTCCTGTTCGCCATGACCAGCACCTTCCTGACCGGCGTGACCCTGCACATCGACGGCGGTGAGCCGCTCACCTGATCCCGTCCCCGGTCCGATCCGAACAAGATTCCGAAAGGAAACGAGACTTTGAAAGGAGGCAGGACCCCGAAGGAAAGCATGACTCCGAAAGGAAGCAAGACTCCGAAAGGAGCAAGACGATGGGCCTCTCCTGGCAGCAAGGACCGCTCGCGCCCGCGGCGGTCGGCCGGTTTCTGGTCCCCGATCCGCTGCCCGAACGGATGCTGTTCGCCGAGCCGCTGCGCCGTCGCATGCGTGTCCGGTTCGGCGGCACCTGGATCGTCGACAGCGAGGACGTCGTACTGCTGCACGAGCCCGGCCGCTATCCGGTGGCCTACTTCCCGCTCGGCGACGTCACCGCCGACGTACTGCAGCCGGACGAGCACACGACCCGGCACCGTGACCTCGGCACGACGTCCTGGTACACCGTCCGGGCCGGGACGCAGAGCAGGCAGCGCGCGGCGTGGCAGCACACCGAACTGCCCGACCACGCCGGAGACCTGAAGGGACGGGTCGCCTTCGCGTGGCGGGCGATGGACGCCTTCTACGAGGAGGACGAGCGGATCGTCGGCCACGCCGCCGACAGCTACCACCGCGTCGACATCCGCTCCACCAGCCGCCACCTGGTCGTCCGCAGCGGCGACCGGGTCGTCGCCGACACCACCCGCCCCCTGGTCCTGTACGAGTCCGGGTTCGCACCCCGCTGGTACGTCCCGCGCGCCGATGTCGACGAGTCCGCGCTGACCCCGGCCGAGGGCCGGACGTTCTGCCCGTACAAGGGTCTGGCCAGCTACTACGACATCGTCGGCGCCCACCGCGCGGCGTGGTCGTACGAGGACGCCTGGACCGAGGTGCGGCGTGTCTCCGGGCTGGTGTCGTTCGAGCCGGACGAGATCGAGGTGCTCCTGGACGGCATCCGGCTGAGGCTGGAGCCCGGTCAGGGCGTGGTCTCGCACGGCGTCGACCGCAACCTCAGCCTCGACGAGACGACCGCCGTCCGGCAGGCATGACCGGCACCGTCGTACTCGACGGCACTGCCGGTGCCACAGGAAGGAGCACGCGATGCCCACCCTGCTGTCGGTGAACGTCGGCATGCCGAAAGTCGTGTCCTGGCAGGGCAGGACCGTCCGCACCGGCGTGTGGAAGCTCCCCATACACGGCCCGGCGAGGGTTCGTCGGCTCAACATCGACGGCGACGGCCAGGGCGACACCAACGGCCACGGCGGCGAGCAGCGGGCCGTGCTGGTCTACCAGATCCAGTCGTACCGGCACTGGCAGCAGTACTTCGGACGCGACGACTTCGGGTTCGGCCAGTTCGGGGAGAACCTCACCGTCGACGGCCTGCTCGACGACGAGGTCTGCATCGGCGACCGGTACCGCATCGGTGAGACCGAATTCGAAGTGACCCAGCCGCGGGTCACCTGCTACCGCGTGGGCCTGCGCCTCGGCGAACCCGAACTTCCCGCGCTGCTGGTCAGCCACCACCGTCCTGGCTTCTACATGCGGGTCATCCATGAGGGACACATCCAGGCCGGCGACCCGATCGTGCAGACCAGGACCGGGCCCGGAGCGCTGAGCGTGGCCGACACCGACGCGTTGCTCTACCTCCCCGACCCCGAACCCGCCAAGCTGCGCCTGGCCCTGCGGATCCCCGCCCTCAGCCCCGGCTGGCAGGAGTCGTTCCGTGACCTGCTCAAGTCCGTCGACAGCCCGGTGGTCGTCGCGGCCACCGGCCCGGCCTGGGACGGCTTCCGGCCGCTGCGTGTGGCCGAAGTGGTCCCCGAGAGCACGACGGTCACCTCGATCCACCTGGCCGCCCCGGACGGGTCCCGGCTCCCGGCTGCCCACGCAGGCCAGTACCTGACCCTGCGCATCCGCGAGGCCGGCCGGCCCGCCCCGGTGCGCAGCTACTCGCTGTCCTCGACGCCCGATGCCGGCCGCTACCGGATCAGCGTCAAACACGAGCCCCACGGCACCGCGAGCGGCTATCTGACCACGAGGCTGCGGCCGGGAGCGATCCTCGACGCCGCAGCACCGCGCGGTGACTTCATGCTCGACGAAGGCACCGGCCCGGTCCTCCTCGTCTCCGCCGGCATCGGCCTCACCCCGGTGCTGTCCATGCTGCACGAGCTCGCCGCCCAGGACAGCGAGCGCGAGATCTGGTGGATCCACGGGGCCCGTCGGCCACAGGAACACCCGCTGGCCGCCGAGGCACACGTCCTGCTCACCTCACTGCCGCACACCCACGAGCATGTCTTCTACAGCACAGCCACACCCGAAGAACGCAAGCGTGCCCATGCCGTCGCCGGGCGACTCACCAAGGACAAACTGGTCGCGCTGTCCGTTCCGGCCGACGCGACCGCCTTCGTCTGCGGACCCGCCTCGTTCATGACCGACATGCAGCACGCCCTCACCGCGGCCGGCATCGACCCGTCCCGCATCCACACCGAGCTCTTCGGAGCCATGCCCTCCATCAACCCCGGCCTCACCGGACAGGAGGCTCGGACACCCCACCAGCCCCCGGGGCCGCCCGGAACCGGCCCGCTGGTGACCTTCGCACGCAGCGGTATCTCCGTGCCCTTCCCCGACGGCAAGCCCAGCGTGCTCGAACTCGCCGACGCCTGCGACGTCCCCACCCGCTGGAGCTGCCGCACCGGCGTGTGCCACACCTGCACCACCCCGCTCCTGTCCGGCGACGTCACCTACTCCCCGACCCCGCTGGAGCCCCCACCCGACGGCCACGTGCTCATCTGCTGTGCCCAGCCCAGCACCGACGTCGTCCTCGACATGTAAGGCCGGCCAACACCATGACCACACCAGCCCCACAGCCAGACAGAGCCGACGACGACAAGCAGACAGCTGTCGCACCGGCCGAGTCGGATCCGGTCGCCGTCACTCCGGCCATCGGCCCGATACCGGCCATCTACATCCCCCGGTCATCGAACAAGGCATGCGCCGCCAATCGGATCTGGCATACCGCAGTCCGGGCGGCACGCAGGGCGGTCCAACGAGCCACCCGCCGTCCGCCGGACCACCGGATACCCCGGGACGGTGAACGTCCGGCCATCAGCTCTGCCACCCGCCCTGTGAGCAGTATCGACAGGAGGAACGATGCCCGAGACCCCAGCTGACCTGCGCTACAGCAGTGATCGCCGCTGGTTCCGCTTGGACCATGCCGGCGGCCTCGTCCGCGTCGGAGTCACCGGCTTCGCCAACACCGATCCCTATGGACAGGGCTGGATGTTCGAGACCGACATCGACCCATCGGCGTGGGACGAGCAAGTCGCCGTACGGATGGATGCCCGCGCCCACCGAAGCCCGGCAGGTGCCTGATGGACTACCAGCTCGAAGTGATCACCCTGTCCGTCAGCGACGTCGACCAGGCCGCCGCCTACTACACCCAGGCCGGCTTCATCCTCGACGTCGACTACCACCCGGCCGACAACTTCCGCGTGTTGCAGCTGACTCCGCCGGGCTCGGCCTGCTCGATCCAGATCGGTGTCGGGCTCACCGATGCCCCACCGGGATCGGCACGCGCCGTCTATTTGGCCGTCACCGACATCGAAGCCGCACACCGCCAACTCACCGAACGCGGCGTCAAGGTCAGCAGCATCCGACACAAGTCACCGATCGACGACTGGAAAGGCGACTGGGCGTCGGGCCCCGACCTCGACCGCCGGGACTACGCCAGCTTCGCCGACTTCGCCGACCCGGACGGCAACACCTGGACACTCCAGGAAATCGGCCACCGGCAGCCGGAAGGCGCCGACGACGAAGGGGGTCGCTGAATCTTCGTACGGCCGTCGCGCCCAGGCGCCAGCGGCCTCGGGGTCACATCAGGCGTGCCATGTACGACATGGCGCCGCCGCTCCTTCGCCCGAACCAGCGATAGCACCACACCTGTTGCGCACGTTGTCTACAGAGTGATCCAGTAGCGGCGCTTGATGCCCGCGTCGGTGGTGCGGACATCTTCCAGGACACCACCGTTGCGTTCGATGCTGCGTGCCGACGCGACGTTGTCGTCGTCGCAAGTGACGAGGACTCGATCCAGACCGAGCGCACGGGCCTCTGGTAGAACCGCCCCGAGAGCCCAGGTAGCCAAGCCGCGTCTCCGGAAGGAGGGTCGGATGCTGTAGCCGATGTGCCCGCCGATGTCGAGCAGAAGGGCGTTCAGGTAGTGCCGCAGATCAATGGCCCCCAGGTAGCTGTCACCCTCGACGATCCACCAATGGGTGGCATGAACGCGCTCCTCCCCGACGGCAACCGACCTGTCCGACTGCTGTCGCAGTCGTTCGACCCACTCCGAGAAAACGTCGGGGCTGTCGAGGTCCGCATCAGGAGCGAGACGCAGGCCCGTCCCGTCCTGGTGGGCACCTGGAGACCACTCGTCACGCGCTGCGAGCCATGAGGAATGCAGCCGACCTGTGGGTGCGATCAGTTCAGGCATACGGGCGACGCTAGCACTCGTTCGTATCCCGTGATCACGTTTTTCTGCGCTGGGTTGTTGGCGTGTGCTGGTCACGCGGTGAAGGTGGGATTGTGCAGGTGGGCCACGGCCTGGTCCGCGTGCTGGAGGTCATTGCCGCGGTGCCGGCAGCCGCCGAGGATCGTGTCGTGCTTCGGCATCCGTACCTGATCGCTTTCTCGGGCACCATCCTGCGCCGACACCATGACCTCGAACCACCAACGACTCGGTGTGTAGGCAGAGTTGCGGCTCGGCGGATAGCTGAGCCCCCGGATTGCCCTGGTGCCAGGCCCACTGGGATCCGGCCCTACTCGCCGCGTCCCGTGCTCCTGGTGGGCCTGTTGCGGCAGGGCTGCCCGAAGCCCCTCAGGCTCGATCGACGGCGCGAGGGCCGGCTGACGGCCACGGAACGGGGCGCCGAAGTCGGCCATTCGCGGCTCGGCTACTCTCGGCGCCACTGACGTTCACTCTGCGATTCGGGCAAACCGCGACCGAACCGCCACTCGGGAGACGCCACCGCATGAATACGCCACCATCGCCGCCTGGAGCGGAGCGGACTGACGGATCGTCCGTCCGGATCGGCGCTCTCGTTCCGCTGACTCGGCCTGGCTGGGTCGAGGCGGGCCAACACCTGCTCGCTGGACTCGAGTTGGCCGTTCGCGAAGTCAATGACGCCGGCGGGATCGTCGGAAGACCGCTCGAGCTGGTGGTCCGAGACACCGCGGCCGATCCGCAGAGGGCCGCGTCGGCCGTGGACGAATTGGCTGGCCTGGGCGTGGCTGCCTTGGCGGGGGAGTATCACAGCGTCGTCGCGCGCGCCGCTGCCGCCAGGGCCGACGCCCTCGGCCTGCCGTTCCTCTGCTCGTCAGCGGTTCTCGACGCGCTCACCGAACAGCCGACCGATTGGGTCGCGCGCCTCGCCCCCGCACAGTCCCACGGTTGGCGGATCTACGCAGACTTCCTCCTCAGCGCGGGCCACAATCGAATCGCCGTAGCAGCCGAGCCGAGTGTCTACTGGGCATCCGGGGCCCGCATTCTGCGGGACTACCTCGCTCCACGCGGCGGTACCGTCATCGGACTCGACATGCGCGCGCTCGACCCCACGGCCGTGTGCGACGAACTCGCCGACAATCGCGCGACAGCCCTCCTTCTTCTGGTCGGCCACCCGGAGCCGGCCGCGTCGATCGTCAAGTCCGTCCGCCGCGACCAGCGCCTCGCCGAGATCATGATTGGTGCGCCGGCCGGGCAACCGGAGTTCGCCGAATGGGCGAAGTTGCTGGGCGACGACAGTGCCGCGATCCCGTTCTTGCGCTACCTGCCCGAGCGCCTCAGCCCACTCGGTGCACGAGTCGAGACGGCCCTCCGCGAGCGGCTGGCCGAACCCCCCTCGTTCGTCGCCTTCGAGGGTTACGACACGGTCGTCGTCCTCGCCGATGTGCTGCGCTCTCACGGCGCGGACCGGGCGCGCACTGCCGAATCCTGGCCGCGCGTCTCAGTCGAAGGAACCCGCGGGCAGATCCAGTTCTCCCGCGCGCCAGGCATCAGCGTTTGGCAATGGGCTTGGACGCCTGTCCAAGTCGTTGATCGAGATCCGGCGCAACCCGATCGCTTTCGGATCCTCCACACCGGTTGAGAGAACACGGAAGTCCGACTGCCCAGATCTGTCCGTACCTGAGGCATCACGTTCGGCCCAGCAGGAGCCGGCGGTTGGGCGGATGGCGAGCTTGCGGATCCCGACGGGTGGTGCCGTTCCGCCTCCTGGTCGGAGATTCACGTTGAACCGGCACAACGAGCAACCAGGCAAGCATTCCCGGTCACAGCGCCGGCTGAGGATGCGCCAGTTCTAGATCAGTGGTTGACGAAGTCCGGGCCGGCCGCTCCGTATACGGACCGCACACCTGGTTCATGGGCTGCAGACCGGCGCTGTCCGCCCGTGGTGGGAGGCCGTAGGCGGACAGCCGACGGTACGTGCGCCCCGGGCGCTGAGCACGAGGGACGCGTACGGGGGTCCGGCCGGGGCGAACCCCACCGGACCCCCGTCCCCCGTTCCCCCGTCCCCCGTGGCGGAATCTCAGCTCACGGTCCACTTCTGGTTGGCGCCGCCCGAGCACGACCAGATCTGCAGCCGGGTGCTGTTGGCCGAGCTGTTGCCCGTCACGTCCAGACACTTGTTGGCCTGCGGGTTCACGATGTCGTGGGCCGCGCTGACGGCCCACTTCTGGTTGGGCCCGCCCGTGCAGTCCCACAGCTGTACGGTCGAGCCGTCCGCCGTGCCGTTGCCGGTGACATCCAGGCACTTGCCCAGCGCGCGTATGGTGCCGTCGGAGGAGACCGTCCACTGCTGGGCCGTGCTGCCGTTGCAGTCGTAGAGCTGTACGGGCGTGCCGTTGGCCGCGTTCGCCCCGGCCACGTCCACGCACTTGCCGGCCAGGCCGGTGATCGGGCCGCCGGTGGACCCCGAACCGTCGCTCGTCGTCACCTTCACCTCGTCCACCACCAACTGCTGCGGGAAGACGGTGGAGCCGTCGGGGTCGCCCGGCCAGTAGCCGCCGACCGCGAGGTTGAGGATCATGAAGAACGGCTTGTTGAACACCCAGGTCTTGCCGCCCAGATCGGCGGGCGTGCGCCGCTGGTAGACCGTGCCGTCCACCGACCAGCTGATCGAGTCGGGGGCCCAGTCGACGGCGAAGGTGTGGAAGGCGTCGGCGAAGGCCTGGCCCCCAGGCAGGGAGTAGGCGGCGCCGATGCCCCCGGATCCCGAGTACCCGGGCCCGTGGATGGTGCCGTGCACGGTCGAGGGTTCGAAGCCGACGTTCTCCATGACGTCGATCTCGCCCGAGTTCGGCCAGCCGACCTGTCCGATGTCGCTGCCGAGCATCCAGAAAGCGGGCCACATGCCCTGCCCGCGCGGGATCTTCATCCGCGCCTCGACATGGCCGTAGGTTCCGGTGAACTTCCCGGAGGTGTTCATCCGGGCCGAGGTGTACTCACAACGCCCGTACCAGCACTGGTAGTTGCCAGGATTCTCGCGACGAGCGGTGATCACCAGGTGACCCTGGCCGTCCAGCGTCGCGTTGTTGCTTCCGGACGTGTAGTACTGCCGCTCGTGGTTGTTGACGTTGTCTCCGGTCTCGATCTGCCACTTCGAGGTGTCGACGCCCGCACCCGCGGGACCGTCGAACGTGTCGGAGAAGGTGGTGACGGCCGCGGCCGCCGTGGGGGGATCCGCCTGGGCGGGAACGATGGCGGCAGCGGTGACGAGCGCTGCGGACAACGCTGCCAAGAGGCATCTGCGGAGCAGACGTGGGGAGTCCAAGACTCTCCCTTCCGTACGGTGCCCCGAGAAGGGGGCGCCGACTGAGGTGGGGGGTGCGTGCATCGCCTCTTGATTTAAGGAGTGAGGTAAGGGGGTGTCAATACTTTGGTCCGGACCAGCCGTTCGGGTTTGGCCCAGGTCTCCTGGGAGTCGCGCCGGTTGCGGAACTGACGGCCCGGGCGCGGCGCATCGCCCGGCCGTGTCGTCGCCCCAGCTGGGACAACTCCCCAGCACTCCAATGGTGTTGAGAATGACGTCGTCGATGTCGAAGCGCGCCGGGTGATGACCGCTTTGCTGACTGAAGGGTGTTGCAGAAGCCTGTGAGCCGGGCGTTTCCCTTGCATGGCTGGGGTCTTGAGGGCTGAGCCGTGTGGGTGGAGACGTTCACCGGGCTGCGGATGAGGCAGTTCGAACGGGTGCTGACGGTGGTGGGGGAATGGGGCGGGACCGGTCCCGGAGGCGGCCGATCGTGCTGCCTGCCGCTGGCCGAGCAAGTGCTGCTGGGGTCGGTCTAATACCGCACGAATCTCACGACGTCGAGGGGCTGGAGCGGTTGTGGATCGTGAACGGCACGCTGATCCCGGTCCGTGACCGGAAGGGCGGTGCGTCCTCGCCCGGTCACTGCGTGGTAGACGGTCTCAGCGGGGGGTGCCGCTTTGTGTTTGGTCAAGGTGGTGGGTTGCTGCCGGGCCGGAGGCCACCTGGCACCCTGTCTGCCATGAGCGATGAAGCATGTGTGGAAGAGCCGGTCGATGAGGGCGTGCGGCCGTGCGTCTTTTGCCATCACTCTGTGGTGGAACTCGGCATGGACCCACTGGCCGCGATCACCGCAGGCACGCTCACCGCGGCCCGGCTCCTTGGGGTCGACGACCGACTGGGTTCCCTGGAGGCGGGTAAGACCGCGGACTTCGTGGCGGTCGACCAAGACCCCCTGCGCGACATCGGCAGCCTCGGCAGGCCCGAGAACGTTGTACTGGTCGCCCAGGCGGGAGCACTGCGCAAGGACCTTACGAGACTCTGACGCGGAGTCCGAACGCCTTGATACATTGCTGCACAGTGGCAACTCTGGTCCCACACCCCCCGGGCCAGAGGAGCCGCACATGAGCAGGCACAACAAACGCAGGTCGAAGCTACAAAAGAGACTGACCGTCTTAGGCGGAGGGGCGGTGGCCGTCGTGGCGGCCGTGGTCGCGGTCAACGTCGCGTCCGCGGCGCAGGTTTCACCCACCCCGCGCGCCGCCTCGAAGGCCGACCACGCCGTATTCGTCCAGGGCAACGAACTGAGCGGAAACACCATCCGCGTCTTCCGCCGGGGCGACGACGGGCAGTTGACCGCCGCGGGGACGTACGCGACCGGCGGCAAGGGCGGCGACCAGACCGACGCGCCCACCGACTCGCTCGCCTCGCAAGGATCACTCGTCTACGACCACCGCTCCGGCCGGCTCCTGGCGGTCAACGCGGGCAGCGGCACGCTGACGTCCTTCGCCGTGCACGGTCAGAAACTGACGAACCGTCAAACGGTATCCACGGGAGGCGACTTCCCATCCGCCGTCACGGTCTCGGGGGATCTCGCCTACGTCATGAACGCGGGCGGTGCGGGAAGCGTCCAGGGCTTCCGGATCACCTCCAAGGGGCTGAAGCCGCTGAGCGGTTCGAGCCGCGGTCTGGCGCTGAAGAACGAGAAGGTGCCGCTGTTCAGCAGCTCGCCGGGACAGGTCGCGTTCACGCCGGACGGCCGGAACCTGGTCGTCACCACCAAGTCGGCGAACACCATCGAGGTCTTCCCCGTGGGGGAGGACGGCCTCCCGGCGGACAAGCCGGTCGTGAACAAGTCGGCGGGCATGGTGCCGTTCGCCATCGCCTTCGACAAGTCCGGGCGCATGCTGGTCGCCGAGGCCGCCCATTCCACCGTCACCACCTACAAGGTGCGCCACGACGGCGAGTTGAAGACCGTACAGGCGTCCCTGCCGAACGGGCAGAACGTCCTGTGCTGGCTGGAGCGGGCCGGTGACTTCTTCTACGGCGGCAACACCGGCAACTCAACCGTCAGCGGCTACCGCCAGGACGCGCACGGCCGACTCGCCCTGACCGACGAGGCGGGCATCGCCGCCGCGCCGTCCGGAATGTCGCAAGGTGTCATCGACCTCGCCGTCGCCGCCGACAAGTTCGTCTACGTCCAGAACGCGACCTCCGGCACCGTCGACGGCTTCCGTGTCGGGCGCACCGGCGCCCTCACCAAGATCACGACGGTCACAGGACTGCCCGCCTTCGCCGCTTCCGGCATGGAGGGCATCGCCGCGGTGTAAGAAAGCGGCCACCGCGGCGGAACGTCCCGGGCACGCGACGAGCGCGCCCGGGACGTCGCGCATGGGGCAGTCGTGTTCCCCGCGCGGATCGAGCATGACGGGCGTTGTTCACGAGGCAGGGCGTGAGATCACTGAGCTGACCGCTGCAACACGGTGGGCCAGGTCGCCGGCAGGGATGTCGATGAGCTCGTAGCCGAACGAGCGGTAGCTCTGTTCATGGATCTTCTCGAACACCAGTGACTCCTGGAAGCCGATCCGTCGTGCCGCGGTGGGCTCGCAGAACCCCAGATTGCGGACGAAGAGCACCTGGCGCTCGTAGATTCCCTCGCAGGCGATCCGTTCGAGCTCCGCAGTCAGTGACCGGGGCACTGGCCACCCTAGATAGGTAGCGAGCGCGTGGGTGCAGATCGGCGACCGGTCGAATACTTGGACAGAGCCTGTGGTGGGGGCCGCCAACTGCCGCTGTCGCTGCAGAACGACGATCTCCTCGACAAAAGACGCCCGTGTCCATGGCTCGTCCTCGCCCCGGGCCTGCGCTTGCGCGATAACTGCTGTCGCCGCCTCCTCGACGACCCCGTAGCCGAGATCATCCAGACACCGCAGGATCGATGTCTTGCCGGCACCCGGAGTGCCGGTCAGAACGTACCGTCGCATGATCGCAAACCTTTCCTGCGTGTCGGGGCAAGCTGACTGACCCCCAAGTTCCGGTGGAGGCCCAGAATCAGCGGAACGCTGGGGATGAGGACGTCGGCAGTGGCGGATCCTCGAACGGCTTGGATGCCGGAGGCGCTCACCACGCCCGTGAGGTCGAGCAAGGCGACTACCGCCAGGTTGCTCAACGTCGTGCTCCAGTACAGCCTGCCTGCCGGGGCCGTGGCAACCGCCCTTCGGCGATCAGCCAGTGGGAACTTTCCGAGTCGTTCGCCGCACGTCAAAGGAGTTGGTCGCCCAGAACGGAGAGGAATTGGAGTCTCTCGTAGCTCTCGCTGCCTGGGGTGGCGGTGAAGACAGTCAGGATCTGGGACTGGTCGGGATCTATCAGGCTCTGTCCGTGCAACTCCATGAGGCCGACTCGGGGATGCTCTATCAGCTTGGGTGCGCAGTACGGGCCCAGGACCGGGTGCTGGCGCCAGATATCGGCGAACTCCTCGCTCCTCTTGAGCAGTGCCTCGACTAGGCCGGTGACGCGGGGGTCGTCGGGATTGCGGGTGTGGGTCGCGAGGAGCTGGGCGGAGACGGTACGGCCGTGCTGGGCATGGTCGTCGGCCGGGAAGCGCTGCCGTTCGGCGGGGTCGGTGAACCAGCGGTAGGCCAGCGAGCGGGCCATGCCGGTGTGCAGGGTCTGGTCGCCGACGAGGAGGGTGGAGAGGCGGTTCTGCGCGAGTGTCTCGCCCAGATGGTTGATGATCTGGGCCGGACTGTCGTCCATGCGCTGGAAGATGCGCTGCATCCCGGGGTTGATGTGGTCGGTGCGTGAGACGCGCTTGGGAGTGTCGTAGCCGCCCAGCCGGAAGAGGTGGTCGCGTTCGTCCAGCGTCAGGCGCAGGCCCTGCGCGAGGGCGGCGAGCATCTGCTCGGAGGGACGTGGGCCGCGCTGCTGCTCGATACGGCTGTAGTAGTCGGTCGACACGCTGCTGAGGGCGGCGACCTCCTCGCGGCGCAGACCCCCGGTACGGCGGCGACGAGTCCGCGGCAGACCGACGTCCTCGGGCTGCAGCGCCGCGCGCCGGGTACGCAGGAAGTCGGCGAGCTCGGCGCGGTCCATACGCCTGCTCCTCTCACTTCGCTCATCGGCGACGCCCAGGTCAGAAGCGCTCCCATCACCCAGTTTCGCAGATCGGACAGGGCCGCCGAAGAGCTCAGCCAGGGTCGGTCGATCCGTGGATGAGCGGCCACCAGCCGTACTGAATGTGACGTGGATCACGGGACAATCTGTCCCTGGATACGATCTTCGGCGCTTGTGACTCTGGGTTGCATGAACGCCAACAGCGAACTCAGCTTCCCCGCCCCCGCCCACTGGATCGACGGCAAGGCGGTTCCCTTCGACGGGCCCGTGATCGAAGTGGTCAACCCGGCCACCGAGGCCGTCATCGCCACGGTCCCGGCCGGCACGGCTGAGGACGTGGACCGTGCCGTGGCGGCGGCCACCGCCGCGTTCCCGGCCTGGGCCGCGACAGACCCGGCGGAGCGTGCCGCCGTCGTCCGGCGCGTCGCGGCGGGGCTTCAGGCGCGCTCCGAGGAGATCGCCGCCACGATCAGCGCCGACATGGGTGCACCGATTTCCTTCGCCCGTATGGGCCAGGCGGGCCTGCCGGTGATGGCCGCCGAGGCCACCGTCTCCGTCGTGGCGGACTTCCCCTGGACCGAGGAGATCGCGAACTCGCTCGTCGTACGGGAGCCGATCGGTGTGGTCGGCGCGATCACCCCGTGGAACTTCCCGTTGCAGCAGGTCATCACCAAGGTCGTCCCGGCTCTGCTGGCGGGCAACACCGTAGTGCTCAAGCCGTCGGAGGTCGCCCCGCTGGCCGCCCGGATCCTCGCGGAGGTCACCGCCGAGGCCGGTGTGCCCGCCGGGGTGTTCAACGTCGTGCACGGCACCGGTCCGGTCGTCGGTGAGGCGATCGCCGCGCACCGGGGAATCGACATGGTGTCCTTCACCGGCTCCACCCGCGCCGGCAAGCGTGTCTCGGAGCTCGCCTCGGCGACCGTCAAGAAGGTCGCGCTGGAACTCGGCGGCAAGTCCGCGAACATCATCCTGCGGGACGCCGACCTGAAGGACGCCGTCACCCGCGGCCTGTCGAGCGCCTGGATCAACAGCGGCCAAGTGTGCGGCGCTTACACCCGCATGCTGGTCCCGGCCGAACTGCACGATGAGGTGGTCGACCTGCTCCGCGAGGCGGCCGCCGCGTACACGGTGGGCGACCCGACCGAGGAGAGCACCCTTCTCGGCCCGCTCGCCTCCGAGACCCAGCGCGCACGCGTCGCCACCTACATCGAACGCGGCGTCGCCGACGGTGCCACGGTCGTCGTCGGCGGACCCGGCCGGCCCGAGGGACTGGAGACCGGTGCCTACGTCCGGCCCACCGTCTTCGCCGACGTCGACCCCGACTCCGTCATCGCCTGTGAGGAGATCTTCGGCCCCGTGCTGGCGGTCATCCCCTACACCGACGACGACCACGCCGTACAGATCGCCAACAGCACGGACTACGGCCTCAACGGCGCCGTGTTCGGCGAGACGGAGCACGCACTGGCCATCGCCAAGCGGATGCGCGCCGGGCAGATCGACGTCAACGGTCCGCAGATGAACCTGCTCGCCCCGTTCGGCGGCTACAAGCAGTCCGGCAACGGCCGCGAGATGGGTCGCTTCGGCCTGGAGGAGTTCCTGGAGACCAAGGCCATCCAGCGCTGACCACCCCCACCGCGACGAGGTGCGTGATGAGTGAGAACACTCTGGCAACCCGGCTGGCAGCATGGGTCGCGGCCCTGGAGTACGACCAACTGCCGCCCCGCGCGGTCGAGATGGCGAAGCTGCTGATCCTCGACCAACTGGGTCTGCAGGTCCGCGGCGCGACCCTGCCCAACGTCCAGCCCGAGCTACGGCTCGTCGAAGCGATGAAGGCCACGCCGGAGAGCACGATGGTGCTCTCCGGCGCCCGGACGGTCGCCCCGTACGCTGCCTTCGCGAACGGAACCCTGGGCGCCGCCTTCGAGTTCGACGACGTCCACATGTACGCCGCGCACATCGGCTCGGCCGTGGTCCCGACGGCTCTGGCGTTCGGCGAGAGCACCAGTGCCGACGGCCGTGAGGTGCTCACGGCCGTGGTCGCCGGGGCGCAGGTGATGTCGCTGCTGGGCGCCACCACCGTGCGGGACATGGTCCGTGTGGGCTGGCACGGCTCCAAGATCCTGGGCACCTTCGGTGCCGCGGCGACGGCGGGCCGGCTCCTCGGCCTGACTCCGGGCCGGCTCACCGAAGCCCTCGGGATCGCGGGCCGTGACGCGGGCGGCACCATGGAGTACGAGCGGAGCGGCGGCGAGGTCAAGCGGATGCACTCCGGATCAGCCGCTCGCAGCGGCTCCCAGGCCGCGCTGCTTGCCCAGGACGGACTCACCGGACCGGCGACGATCATCGAGGGCGAGCGCGGACTTTTCCGTCTCTTCGCCGGCACCCGGGACACGTCGGGCGTCGACGGGCTCTGGGACCACTTCCACATCGTCGACACGATCTTCCGGCTGTATCCCACGATCGGATCCGCCGGACCGGCCATCGAAGCCGTGGCTCATCTTCTGGCCCGCGACCACCTGCCGTGGCGCGAGATCAAGGAGATCCGGCTCGGTCTGCCCGCGATCGCGGTCGGGCACGGGGCGGCGGTCACCCGGCCGACGGACATGGTCTCGGCACAGTTCAGTACGGCGTTCAGCGTGGCGCTGCGGCTGGTCCGAGGCCACAACCGTCCCGAGGACTACATGGATCCCGCTCTGTGGACCGACCCGGATCTGTTGTCGGTCGTCGACAAGGTGGTGCCCTATGCGATGGAGTTCCCGTCGGACGCGCCCTTTCTGAGCTGCCGGGTCGACATCGCCCTCGTCGAGGGCCGCGTGCTGTCCCACACCCAGTGGGGCGTCCGGGGACACCCCGCGCACCCCGACACCGAAGACACCGACATCGAGACCAAGTTCCTCGACAACGTCGAAGGCATCATCAGCCGCCCGGCCGCGCGAAAGATCATCGAGCGGATCAAGGGACTCGAACGCCTCCCCGACGTGGCCGAGTTGATGAATCTCACCGGACGGAGAGAGTAATGACCCGACTGCGGGACCCCGACCCGAACGACATCCCCGAGGATGTCGCCCGGTTCCTGGCCGACTTCCCGCCGGACCCGATGTTCAGGATGCTGGCACACTCACCGTCCACCGTTCAGCCCTTCATCGGCCTGGCGCAGGCCCTCTACACCTCACTTGAACTACCCGTGCGAGCGCGGGAGTTGGCCATCCTGACCGTGGCCGAGGGTGTGCGGTGCGACTTCGTCTTCACTCAGCACGTACCCCTGTCACGGAACGCCGGCGTGGACGACGCGACCCGCGAACTGATCAAGAACGGGGACCATGTGAATTCGGCACTGTCGAAGCACGACCGTGCGGTGATCCAGTTCGCCGCCGAGGTCGTCGCGGGACCCCGGGTGTCCGATGAAGTGTTCGCCGCAGCAGGCGAGTTCCTCTCCAGCCGCGAACTTGTCGAGCTCCTTCATCTCTGCGGCTACTACTGGACCTTCAGCCGTCTGTGCACCGTGCTGGACGTGCAACTCACCCAGATGTACACGCAGTTGCAAGAAGCGGACGGCTGGGCGGGTCCCGAACGACCGGCGGACAGGCCGCCATCGGGCCGGGGCGCTACGCGATGAACGGCGCGAGTTGTCCGGTGTTCAGCCGCTGTCGCGGGTGCCTCTGCGGCGCAGGGCGATGAAGCCGCGGCCGGCGAACTGCCGCCGGTCGACGCGTTCTGGTCGGTCACGCTGTACGGCCAGGACTGGCGCCTCGTGGAGAATCCGATCCAGCGCTACTCGATCGGCGACCGTACGACGGGCCTGGCCTACGGCACCGACGGTTCGCTCGAACTGCTCATCCAGAACGATGAGCCGTCAGAAGGCCAGGCCAACTGGCTTCCGGCGTCGACTGGTTTCTTCATCCTGGTACTGCGTACCTATCAGCCGGGCAAGGCGCTGCTCGACGGCAGTTACGAAATGCCGCCGATCACGACGGCCGACCCCCTCTGACGCCGGCATCAAGAAGTCCAGACGCGCTCCGCGTAGTCCGCGAAGTTCTTGCCGAGGATCTTCTCGATGCGATCCGAACGGTAACCGCGCTTCTCCAACAGCCGGATCAGCTCGCGGAATTGGTCGACACCCCGCAGGTCGACGACGAACGGGTAGACGTCGTCGCCCTCGCCCGTCGCGCTGGCGCCGGCCTCGCGGCGCCGGGCAACCTGCTCGGCGAGGTCGGCCCGGTAGGCGTCCAGGTCGTCGATGGCGGTGACGGGACCGTCGGTGCCGATGCCGACATGGTCCTCGCCGCAGACGTTGACGGCGTGGTCGATGTGCTCGACGACATCGGTGGCGCGGGCGTGGCCGGAGGAGGTGAGGAACGGCATGAAGTAGATGCCGACGAACCCTCCGCGCGAGGCGACCAGGCGCAGTTCCTCGTCCGTCTTGTTGCGCGGGAGGTCGGTGAGCGCGCGGCAGCCGGTGTGGTTGATGGAGACAGGCTGTCGGGAGATCCGCGCTGCTTCCAGGCAGGTCTGCTCGCCGCTGTGGGAAAGGTCGACCATGAGGTGACGGTCGTTCAGGCGCTGGATCACCTCACGGCCGAAGGGCGTCAGGCCGCGGTTGCGCGGCTCCATCGAACCGTCGCCGAGTGCGTTCGCCTGGTTGTACGTGAGCTGGACGACGCGTACGCCGAGCCGGTCGAAGGTGTCGACACGAGTGACGTCGTCGCCGAGCGCGACGGCGTTCTGGAAGCCGTAGATGACGCCGATCCGGCCGTCGCGCTGGGCCTGGTGGAGGTCGGCCGCCGTGCGCACCTTGACGACGTCGGCTGCGTTGTCCCGCAGGATCGTGTCCCAGACCGTTATGTCGTGCAGGGTGTGCTCGTAGGGGTCCATGTCGCCCATCACGTATCCGAGCGTGATGTTGACCGCGGTCAGCCCGGAGGCGTGCGCCTCGGCCAGGGTGCGCGCGTCGATGGTGACGTCCTCGCCGGTCTGGACGAGCTTGCCGGCGGTCGCCGACGAGTGGGGCGCGTTGGGGTTGTCCAGCACACCCAGCGCGTTGATGATCATGTAGTCGCGTGTGAAGTGGTCCGCGTCTGCAAGGGGATTGGCGGTCATCGGGCGTCGTGTCCCTTCGGGGTGTGCATGTCTCGTGGCTGGGGTCCGACGACTGTCAGCGGCCGGGGGCGGCCGGCTCGTAGTCGCCACGGTCGTAGCGGCAGCCGCGTTTGACAACGAACTCGATGCCGGTGAGATGGGCCATGTCGTCGAGCGGATTCGCCGACAGGACGGCGAAGTTCGCGAGCTTGCCCGTCTCAAGCGTGCCCATTACGTCTTGTGCGCCCATGCTCATGGCGCCGACCAGAGTGGCTGAGCGGATGACCTGTACTGGGGGAATGCCGCATTCCCGAGCCAGGAAGGCCATCTCGTCGTGCAGTGCGGGGAAGGGGTGCTCGGGGGCGTTCTCGTAGTCGCTGCCCGCGGAGACGGGGACGCCGACGCGGTACGCGTGGCTGGTGATCCGGGCGGCCAGGCGCGAGTTGGCCCGAACACGCTCCTGTGACTCGGGATCCGTCGCCTCGGCGGCGAAGTAGTTCGCCCACATGCCGGCGGTCGCGTCAAGGATCGTGCCCTGCTCCAGCATGCGCTCGAACAGCGCCTGGAGGTTCGGGTCGTCGCCGTCCGCGAACCGGTCGTACTCGATGGGTGGCTTGTCCTTGTACGTGGTCAAGGGGTGCTGGGTGCCCTCCTGCGCGAGCGCCGTGGCGTGCGAGACCACGTCGACGCCGGCGTCGACGACGTCACCGGGGCTCGCGGGATAGACCGTGCCGTGCGCCCAGGCGGCGAGCCCCTGCCGGTGTGCCTCGGCTGTGATCGCTGTGACCGTGTCCGCGGTGAGGTCGGCGTAGATCTTGACCGCCCGGGCACCGGTGCCCCGAGCCATTGCCACCGCCAGGGGCAGGTCGGTCTCGTCGGTGATCGCCTGCATCCACGGCACGGCGCCGGGCGTTCCGCCCTGTGACACCTGCTGGGTGCGCGGGTCGTCGAAGAAGGTCGGCCCGGCCATGAGGGCGGCGAAGTGGATATCGGGTCCGGGGATCTCGCCGACCTGCGCGGCGCGGGCGAATTCGGCCACCTGACGGAGGTCGTCGGCCATGACCCGGATCGCCGTGACACCGCCGTAGACCTGTCGGCGCAGCATGGCCTCGGCGGCGTCGCGATCGGGCGGCGTCGCGATGTGCTGGTGGGAGTCGATCAGGCCGGGGACGACGAAGCGTCCCGTGAGGTCGACGACCGTCGCTGTGCTGTCGGCGATCTCGGCATCGGGGACGACGGCCCGGATGGTCGTGCCGTCGGTGACGATCGACGTCGCCGTCCGCGCCGGTCCGCCCGTCCCGTCGATCACCGTCGCTCCTCGGTAGACCACCACGGCGCCCGTCGCGGGCGGGGCCCAGGGAGTGGGCGCACCGAGAACCTCATGACCCATCGAATTGACCTCTCCGTGGTGGGGACGCAAGTAGTGGTGTTACATCAGGCGCAACATGTGTATCATCATGTGCAACATCGAGAATGTAGCACCGGAGTGCGACAAGGGGCGCCACGCATGCCGAAGCCATCCAGCTCCGCTGTCGACAAGGCACTGGACCTGATCGAGGCACTCGCCCGGTCCAACCGCCCGTTGCGCCTCAGTGAGCTCGCGGGCGAGGTCGGTCTGCATCGTGCGACCGCCTACCGCGTCCTGATCGACCTGATCCGCCGAGGCTGGGTGCTGCGCACCGACGACCACTACCTCCTCGGCGCGGCAGCGCTCCAGCTGTCGCACTCGGCTGCGCACAACTCGCTTGTCGCGGTGGGCCGTCCGATGCTGGAGGCCCTCTCGGAGCGCACCGGCATGATGGTGAACCTCCAGGTGCTGGAAGCCGACCGCTCGCGCGTGATCGACGTCGTACGACCGCCGCGACTGGAGATGATCAATCATCTGCGGGACGAGATGCTCCCCGTCCACAGATTCGCCGGTCCAGTGGCGCTGGTGGCACTGCTCGACAAGGACGCGCGACGCCCCTATCTGCGCCTGGCGGAGGAGGCCGGTCATCCGCTGACCGGCCCGGAAGGCCTCCTGACGGACATCGAGGAGGCCGAACGCACCGGTTACGCCTTCGAACGCGGTCGCGCCGAGCACCTCGTCGCGTCGGTGAGCCGGGCCGTGGTCTCCGCGAAGGGGTGGCCGATCTGCGCGCTCACCCTGGTCGGGCTCGACGCCGAGTTCGACGAGCCGCACCTGTCCGAACTGAAGCGGCAGCTCCGCGGCGCGACGGACGCACTGCAGGACGCGCTGACGGGCCTTTCCTCGTCGCCGCAGGCGGATCCCGGATGAGCGGCGTACTGGTCCTCGACCGCTCGCAGACCCGGGCCGGCCTGGATCCGGCGCGGGTCCTGACAGCGGTCACTCAGGCGCTCGTCTCGATCAGCCGCGACGAGGTCTCGGCTCCTGCCCGGATCGCCGCGCAAGCGCCCGCGGGACTCCTCGGCGCGATGCCGGGCTACGTTCCGGGCCTAGGTCTGGCCGCCAAGCTGGTGTCGGTCTTCGCCGTGCCCGGCCGGACAGGAGGCAGCGCGCATCGTGGCGTCGTAGCCCTGTTCGACGAACACGACGGCCGCCCGCTCGCGCTCATGGACGCCGAACCGGTCACCGCCGTACGCACCGCCGCCGTCGCGACGATCGCCATGCGCGCGCTGGCACGCCCTCACCCGGACCGGATCGCCGTACTGGGCACGGGAGTTCAGGCCCGCGCCCAGGTCGAACTGCTCGCGACGATCGACGCCGATGCACCCCTCGTCGTGGGTGGCCAGGATCTTGAGCGGGCCCGGCGGCTTGCGGAACTGCACCCGAACGCCTCCGCGGGCTCCATCGAGGAGGCGGCCCGCGGGGCCGGCGTCGTGTTCTGCTGTACCAGCGCCCGGGAACCCGTGCTCGACCCGTCGTGGTCGGCCGAGGGTGCTCACATCAGCTCCGTCGGCGGTTCCCACGGCCACGAACTCGCCTCCGACACCGTCCGCGCCGGATCTCTCTTCGTCGAATGGCCGGGTGCCGCCGGCTCGGCTCCGCCGGCGGGGGCCCACGAACTGCAAGGCATCCCGTCACACCGGATCACCCTCCTCGGCTCGGTCCTCGACGGCCGTCATCCCGGCCGTCGCGAGCCCACCGAGCTGACAGTCTTCAAGTCGACGGGCCACGCCGCGCTCGACGTCGCTGCGGCGGCGGTGGTCCACGATGTCGCCCGCGCCCATGGCATGGGTACGACCCTGGAGATGTAGCGGCCATCACGGTCCTGCGCCGCGACCTCGACCTCGACCTCGACCTCGGCGTCGGCGTCGGCCAGGACGTGGATTGTCGCGCTCCTCTGTGCGGCCGTCTGGACTCGCGTCAACTCGCCGTCCGCGGGAACGAGATCTCGTCGCGCCAGTTCTCTCGTCGTCCGGCCCCCGCCGTGTTCGACGCGGCCGGGTGCCGCTCGCCGAATCCTCGCGTCTCGAAGGTGACCGTTGACGGGAGTACGTCGGCCAGCCAGGCCTGTACGGCGTCGGCGCGTTGCCGGGAACTGAACCTTCCCCTTGATCGTGGACACCTGGAGACTGGGACCTGAGGTTCCAGAGGAAGTAGCACCAGGTGGGAAGCAAGTACACGAAGCGGTACACCGAAGAGTTCAAGCGGGACGCAATCGCGCTCGTCGACTCCTCGGGCAAGACGGTCACGGCCGTCGCCCGGGAGCTCGGCATCAGCTCCGAGTTCCTGCCCGGCTGGTACCGCAAGGCGAAGGCGGACCGGGGCGAGAGCATTCCCGGCGAATTGAGCAGTGCCGAGCGTGAGGAGCTCAAGCGGCTGCGGCGGGAGAACCGCGAGCAGCAGCAGACGATCGAGATCCTGAAAAGAGCGACCGCCTTCTTCGTGAAGGAGAACGACCGGTGAGCGAGTTGTGCCGGTTCATCCACGCGGAGAAGGCGAACTACCCGATCGTTCTGCTGTGCCGGGTGCTGCACATCGCTCGTTCCTCCTATTACGCGTGGCGCGAGGGCGAGGCCGCCCGCCATGCCCGGCAGGCCGCCGACGACGCACTCGCGCACGAGATCACGGTGCTGCACGTCGCCTCCCGCCGCACCTACGGTGTCCCGCGCATCCACGCCGAACCGCGGCGTCTGGGGCGGCGGGTGAACCGCAAGCGCACCGCCCGCGTGATGCGCGAGCGCGACATCCTCGCCCAACGATTTCACCGACCTCCGCGAGGTCCAGGAACGGCTCCGAGCATGCGATGACCGCTACTACGCCACGGCACAGCCGTTCCGGTGGAGGTTCATCGCCTCCGGCCTGGGCGATCTGCCGGCCAGACTTGACCGGCATGCACCCGATCGGCAGGAAGAATCGAAGAATCCTCCGCCCGGATCACCGCGTGATCAACCCCTGAAGTATTTCCGGAACGGACCACTAAGCGACCGTGAGTACGATCTTGCCTCGGATATGCCCCCGCGCTGCGCGTTCGTGTGCCGCTCGGGCGTCAGCGAGCGGAAACGTGCTGTCTATCGCGACGCGAACCGTGCCCGCGTCGAGGAGGCGTCCCAGTTCAGCGAGTTGCGCGCCGTTCGAGCGGACCTGGGTGCCCGAGACCGTGACGCCCAGCTTCGCGGTTTCTTCGTCGTCGTAGTCGCCGAAGAACACCGGGTACAGGGCGCCGCCTCGCTTGAGCGTGCGCAGGAAGCGACTGCTGTCGCGGCCACCGACGGTGTCAAGAACGAGATCGATGTCGTGCACGAGTTCCTCGGGACGGCTCTTGGTGTAGTCGAAGAACTGGTCGGCGCCGAGCTCGCGCAGGAACGATTCATGCGCGCCCGATGCCACCGCGACGACACGCGCACCCTTCCATTTCGCCAGCTGTGCTGCGAAGTGCCCCACGCCGCCCGCGGCGCCGTTGATGAGCACCGTGGTGTCGGCGCCGAGTGCCATCGGGCGATGCCGTGCCTCCTGGAAGGGCGACGGATGATCGTGTCCGAGCTCGATCAGGAACTGCCACGCCGTCAACCCGGCCATAGGCGTTCCGGCGGCGTGCACGTGATCGATGCCGTTCGGCTTGCGCGCGAGGTCCGGCGCGGGCGCGGCCACGTACTCGGCGTATGCGCTGCCGTCGAAGCTGGGAAAACGCAGAAGTCCGAAGACTTCGTCACCTACGTCGAGGCTGTCCACATCCGCGGCGACGGCCTCGACGACGCCAGACACGTCCGTCCCCGGAATCACGGGCAAGCTGAACTTCGGCCTCGTCTCCGGAGGCAGGATCGTCAGCCCGTCGCGCAGGTACCAGTCCGGAGGATTGACACCAACCGCGTGAACGCGAACGAGCACCTCACCCGGCCTCGGCTCGGGAATCGGCACCTCGTCGTAACGCAGAACTTCAGGGCCACCGTGCTCATGCACCCGGATCGCCCTCATCGTGTGTCTCGGCATCGTTTTCTCCTGCCCCTGTCGGGGGATAGGCTTACCGGATCAGCGATCCGCATATCCGGACCACTGATCCGAATATATGGACCACTGATCCAGATAGTCAAGAGGGACAGATGCGGGCCGACGCCAAGAAGAACCGCGACCATGTGCTGGCAGCTGCGGGCACCGCCATCACCGAGCAAGGCGTCGACGTGTCACTGCGTGACATCGCGCGCAGGGCCGACGTCGGGCTCGCGACGCTGCTGCGTCACTTCCCGACGCGCGAGGCGCTGCTCGAGGCTCTGCTCCGCACGAGCTTCGACGAGATGACGGCGCGGGCAGGCGAGCTGGAGACGTCGAGCTCGCCCGAAGATGCTCTCGTTACGTGGCTACGCGACTGCGTCGCGTGGACAACCGAGTATCGGGGCGTGACGGTGCTGATGGCAGCCGCCATCGAGGACGCAGGGTCCGCACTCCACGTTTCGTGCGTCGCCTTGCGCGCGGCCGGTGCGCGGCTTCTCGCCCGTGCCCAGGCCGCGGGCGTAGCGCGGGCCGACATTGATGGCACCGATGTGTTCGCGCTGGTAGCGGCACTCGCGTGGCTCAGCGATCAACCCTCGCTCGCCCCACGCGCCGATCATCTCTTCGATATTGTCGCGAGTGCGATCCTGACCAGCGTAGCGAGCTCCGATGCCCCCGGTGAACGCCGCCCCCGGACTCGTAGTTGAATTCGTCGCGCACGCGGACCATCGAACTCGGCCGCGCGCGGCAAGGAGCGGCGCGACACTTTGCTGGCGAAGAAGATGCGCTTGCGGTCCGCGAAGGCCAGGAAGCTGGGGAATGCGGTGGGTCCGGACGACAGTTCCGTGTCCCAGTAGAAGAGCTTGAACTTGGGGTCCGCCTGTTCAGTGCGTCCCGGAGCGGTGGTTACTTCGCGTCTCCGAGGTGGACACCCTCGTAGTTGCTCAGGGGCACGACGCCGTCGGCGTCGATCTCGTCCAGGGCGTGTTCGGCCTCGGACACGGCGCCTTCGACGTCGGGCAGTGGGACGGTGGCGAAGTTGCCGAAACGCTGGTGGCGATCTGGTTGTCGTCCATGAACTTCAGGTGTGCCTCTGGGCTCCATTTCAGGGTGGGTCAACCCGACGGTCTCCACCGTGACTCGGCAATACCTCACCCCAGAACGGTGGTACCACGGGGGTGTGGACGTCGATACGATCTGCGTTCGCCCGGCGACCTGCCTGTTCCGGCTCACCACGAATTCACCGAACGCGACCCTCGCTCCCGAGTGGGAGGAGCGGCCGGCGTTCGTCCTGGCCTCGGGGCAGGCCGCGGACAGCCCGCAGTTCATCCTCGTACTCAAGAAGATGGCATTTGGCCGGTGTCAGTCGCCTTGAGCGGTGAAACGGGCTAGGGCGGCAGCGACGGCGTCGGGTTGTTCGTCCGGGATGAAGTGTCCTGCGTCCGGCACGACGACCCCGGTGGCGTCGTCGGCCCACGGCCTGAGGGAAGCTGCCATGTCGGGGATGGAGCCGTGGCTGCTGGAAATCCCGAGAACCGGCACTGTCAGGTGCTGTTGTTCAAGGGCCGCGTGGTTCTTTCGCGCCGACTCAGCGGCGTCTCGGTAGTAGGCCAGGGAAGCGCGGAGTCCGCCGTCAGCGGCGATGGCCGCGGCGTACTGGTCGATCTCGGCG
This sequence comes from Streptomyces olivochromogenes, assembly GCF_001514115.1. Lineage (GTDB taxonomy): Bacteria > Actinomycetota > Actinomycetes > Streptomycetales > Streptomycetaceae > Streptomyces > Streptomyces olivochromogenes. The sequence goes on along the minus strand of NZ_KQ948478.1, from coordinate 30,033 downwards.
TCGTCGAAGGTGTCGGGGGAGAGGGTTTTGACCTTCAGGAACCAGCCGACGTACTCGCGTTCGCGGCCTGCGAGCAGTGTCTCGGGAAGGTCGGGCACGAGATGGAATGCGAAGTGCCAAGTCTTCCACGCCACCTCGGGGTCGGTCGGGATGGTGTCGGGGAGTGTGATGCCCGGGATTCCGGCGTCGAGCAGTGCGACGCCACGCAGTTGGCTCTCGTATTTCAAGGCGAGCGAGAAGGCGACCCACGCGCCGATGTCGTGGGCGGCCAGCCAGTATGTGGAAACCCCGAGCGCTTTCACCGCGGCGTGGACGTACGCGGCGACGGTGTGCGTGTCGTAGCTGCCCTCCGGGCGTTCGGAGTGGCCCTGGCCTGGCAGGTCGATCGCGATGACGTGGAATCGACCGGCCAGGTCGGGCATCACCTTTCGCCATGCCCACCAGGTCTGCGGGAATCCGGCGAGCAGCACGACGGCTGGGCCGCTCGGCTGACCGCCTTCAACCGCATGAAGTCGGACGCCGCCCGCGTCGACCCAGCGGTGGGTGAATCCGGCCAGGTCGTGGAGTGGTAGGTCGCGGACCGGGTTGTCGAAGACGCGGGCGTTGATTGCAGGGTCAGTCATGGCTTTCCTCCATCGGTGTTGGGTGCATTGGTTCGGTGTGTCGGTCGAGGACGAGGCCTGCGAGCGCGGTGAACACGACGAGCGTGGCGAGCATGGCCCATAAGCGGACCTACAGCCCTTCCCCTGCTCGAGGGCCGTGTCCCGACGTCCTGATGCGCGCAGGCCCGCAGCGCCCACCGCGGCCCGGTAGATGCCATGCGTCGGCAGCACCAGCGAGAGATGTACTCCGCCCTTGTACTCGGATACGCGGTGGCTGGAAGCGCCAGAGTGACCGATTCGTTCGGGCTCTCGGCCGTCCATGCCGGCTCCGCGTGACGGGCACCGGCCCGCCAGAACTCGGCTTTGTACAACCCGGCATGCCGACAGGCACTGCCGTCGGCGTGGTGCCGAGATCGTCGGCGCTCTCGCGGACGGAGTGCTCAAGGGCGCCGCCCTTGACCGTCGGGCGGCAGCCTAGGCCTTCGAGCCTGGCTTCGAGTCCAACTTCGACTCCAACTTCGAGTCCGGCTTCCAGTCCTGGACGAGGAGCCCGAGCAGCACCTCGTCCAGGAACTCGCCCAGCACCCAGGCCGAGGAGCGCAGCACGCCCTCGCGGACGAACCCGTTGCGCTCGGCGGAACGCAGCATCGCGGCGTTGTCCGACAAACGCTCGACGAGCTCGCCACGTTTGTCGCGGCTGTCAACCAGTCGCTGGCCGTGGCAGCCCGACCTCTGCGCCGACAGCTGCGACGTTGTGGACGTGCAACTGTTCACGGAGGAAGGAAGGAACCAACGACGAGAACAGTCCGCTGACCGCGAGCGCGGCGAGAACGGCTGTGGCGGCCCGCAGGAACTCGGTCCGCGCTGCCCGCCGGTCGGGAATGGCCGGGCGGCGCACGGACACCCACAGCGTCGCGGTACCGACCAGCGTGCCGCCGTCCAGCTCCACCACGGAGAACGGGACGAGCCCCTGCTCCTTGTCGTCCACTACGAGCCGCGAGTCCTTCGAACCGGGCGTGATCGGCCGCCACGGCCGGCTTTCGGCCCGCGAGCCGTTGACCACGTCGTCGTAGAGCTCGGCCCGCAGGACCGGGATGTCGTCCTCGTGCCGGGCCCTCAGCCCGACCTTGCTGCCCTTTAGCATGCGAGCTTCCTATCCGACCGGGCTGGCCGGCGGCAAACCAATAAGCGGCCGCCTCAGTTGGTTCAACGGCGGTAGCGGATGAGGGCGCTGGCGATGCCGGCGAAGGCCAGGAAGTGCTCGGCTTTGCGCTCGTAGCGCCTGTGCGGGCGGCGGCAGCCCTGTCTCGTCGTCATCCGCATCCCTGGAGGACGGGAAGACCTCAATCTGCCGCGTTGCGGCCCCGCTTCGCAGCGGCGGCAGCGCCCTGTCTCCCTCTCGTCCGGCCCGGCGGCGGATCAGTGGAGGGTGTAGGCGAAGTGCTGGGCGGTAATGCCGAGCCGGCGGCAGCTACTGCTCTGCTGGAAGTGGTGGAAACACTCCAAGACCTGCTCGTGATCATTGTCTCTGGCAGGACCTCTGTCCGTGTCCGTCCTGTCGCAGACTTGCAGGACGCGGTGGCCCGGCTGGTCGCCGTGTCTTCGCCCCAGCCGAACCAAGGACTGCAATCGTGAGCGAGCGCGTTCTCACCCCCCGCAACCGGGGCTTCCTCTTCCTCGACTCCCACCCGGCGGGCTGCGAGCAACTGGTGGCCGACATGTGGCAGGCATGCCCCGACCCTGCCAACGTGCCGGAGGGCGCCGGGCCGGTGGCTCTGATCATCGGTTCCTCGGCCGGATACGGCCTGGCGGCCACTCTCGCCGGACTCAAGCGCGCCGGCATCCGCGGCATCATGGTCTCCTTCGAGAAGGCCCCCACCGAACGTCGTACCGCTACAGCCGGCTGGTACCGCACTGCCGCCACCGCCGACATCGCCCGCACCGCCGGGCGGGATCTGGTCTTCCTCAACGGCGACGCGTTCTCCGACACGATGAAGAACGAGGTCGCCGACCTCATCGAGCAGCGTTTCGGCGGCAGGCTCGATTACCTGATCTACTCGGTGGCCGCGCCCCGGCGCACTGACCCCGACACCGGCACCACGTACGCCTCCGTCCTCAAGCCGATCGGCCAGGCGAACCGCACCAAGACCCTACTTTTCGACGACCAGGGCGTTCCCGAGGTCCGCGAGGTCGAGACCGGGCCGGCCGAGGACGATGACGTCGACCAGACCGTGGCCGTGATGGGCGGCGCGGACTGGGAACGCTGGGTCGACCACCTCGCCGGACGGAACCTGCTCGGCGACGGCTTCGCTACCGCCGCGCTGTCGTACATCGGATCGCCGCTGACAGCGGCGATCTACCGGCAGGGCACCATCGGCGCGGCCAAGGCCCACTTGGAGGCCACCGCCCGCACCCTGAACGAGCTGCTCGAGAAAACGGTGGGCGGGCGGGCCGTTACCTCTGTCAACGGCGCCGCCGTCACCCAGTCCTCCACCGCCATCCCCGGCATCGCTCTGTACACAGGGCTGCTGCGCGGCGTCGTTGGAGAGCACATGGTTCCGCCGGTACACCAGCTCGCCGCCCTCTGGGACCAGCTCACCGGTGCTGCCCCGCTCACTGTGGATGACGAAGGCCGGGTCCGCCTGGACAACTGGGAACTCACTGACGACGTACAGGCGGCCGTCGCCGAACGCTGGGAGGCCGCCACCACCAACACCATCGCCGACCTCGCCGACCTTGCCTGGTTCCGCGCCGAAGTCCAACGCCTGTACGGATTCTCCGTGCCGGGCATCGACTACACCGCCGCAGTCGCCACTGACATCCCTTGGCCCACCTACACACCCTGACCCCGGCATCCGGCATCCGGCATAGGGGAACGCCATTTCAAGGAGCGCACTGAGGTGATCGGCGCCGTGCGCCGCGCCAAGGAGGAGGTCCTGGTGGCCGCGCCGGCTGAGCGAGGCGGCTTCACCCATGCCCGAGCAGCGGCCCGCCTGACCCAAGGCGGGGGCCCGAGGCGGGGCCCAAGGCGGAGGTCCAGGGCGGGGCCCAAGGCGGAGGTCCAGGGCGGGGCCCAAGGCGGAGGTCCAGGGCGGGGCCCAAGGCGGAGGTCCAGGGCGGGGGTCCAGGGCGGGGAGAAGTACCGCACGCTCCTGGACGTCGGGCAGGCCACCGTCTCCCGAGCCCTCAACACCGCCCGCCAAGTCCTATCCGCGGGCCCCGAGCGCACGGCGCTCTGCCACGCTCCGGACGACCTCGCTCGTCGGCACCTGCTGCCTGCCCAGGTCGAGCACATCGCCGACGAGCAGCTCGCGCCGGAGATCGAGACGAGCCACGCCTCCGACGTGACGGCTTGGGCCCGCAGGCAGACGCCGAGTACGTCGCTCCCGCACCCGACCCATCGAGGCCGATCTCGACGGGTTCCGCCCCCAAGACACCTGACCGGCAGGCGTATGAGCACAGGGCCCGAGCCTCCCAGGGGGCGCGGGGTTGGGCGTTGGGGTTGCGATTTCCTTGGCCTGCCGCGGAATCCCCGTGATGCGGCAGGCCAAGGCACTTCCCTCACGGCACGGTGGCTGGGGGCGGCGATCGCGACGTCCTTGGTGAACGAGCCGGTCGAAGCCGCCGACGACAAACAGCTGGGCAAGACCCGCGCCCGCTGCGGGCGCGTCGGCCTTATCGAACTCGACGAACTCGACGAACTCGACTACCTCGAACGGGACCGCCGCGGCGCGGAGAGGCTCTTCCAACTTCTCGCCGAGCGTGAGGGGAAGAGCAGTATCACGGTCGCATCGAACGAGGCGTTCACGGGCCGGAGCCGCACCCTCACCGACGCGCGGCTCTGCACGGCGATCGTGGACTGGCCCACCTTCTCCGCCACCTTGATCGAGACCGGAACCGAGTCCTCCAGGCTCGCCCGCAGCGAAGCCGACCAGACCAAGCAGTCGAGCCGACCAGGCTCACCTCGGCAGCGGCCGTGCCCGCAATACGTAAGTGTCGCCGATTTTAGGAGACCAGAGCGACCGCCCCGCCGACAGTTCACGACGACGAAGTCAAGCTCCTCTAGAAGGTGACGTGGGCTTGCGCAGCAGCCACTGCCCGAACGTCCGACGCGGGGGTCGCACCACCACGCGGCCGTGGGCCTTCTGACCGACCAGCTCCACTCGCAGAGTGACCGGCGTATCAGGATCCGTCGGAGTCTGACGGTACTTGACCCTGCTGTGCACCAGCTGGAGACCATCAGTATCGACCACGATGCCCGGCCTCGTGACCAGCGTCAGGGTCCTCCCCGTCATGCCCACGTCGATCCGCAAGGTGCCGTGCGTGATCACTGCGTCAGTGAAGTCAAGCGTCACCTGGCAGTACGTCACCGCGAGCTCCAGCCTCCGCGGTACCACCCAGCGCCCCACGCGCTCGACCGCGCCGCTGTGTACCTGTTCGATCCGAACTATGTCCTTGACCTCTGCTCCAGTCCCGCCGACCGTAGCCGATACGGGCGGCAGGTCAGCGGTGAGCGTGGACAGTTCGCTCAGAGTCCGCGCCGACAGGGCAGCTTCCAGGCGCTCGTCCAACTCGTCCGCGGTCAGCAGGCCGTCCCCCGCCGCGATACGCAGCACATCCACCACCCGGTCCCGATCGGCATGAGAGGCTCGCAGCTCGGGCGGCGAGCCGGGGCCGGAGTGCTTCCCGGTGGGCGAAATCTCTCCCGACATACTTCCGTCCTGGTCCTGTGAAACGTCTCCGCGCGACGCAGGCAGCGGCGCGAGGAGAAGACTAACGCTATATCGCGACATGAATGCCGGCCGGGTCCCATCACGGAGAGGCGATGGGCAGCGTCGATTCATGGCATGCGGCATCCATCATGCCGAGGCCCGGTCGCGACAACAACCGCATCCCAGCGGCCAGTTCACACCGTGCCCGGGGCCGCTTCAGTGCGTAGGCAATACAGGGAACCTTCACAAGACGGGGCCACCGCAGACCGTCATGCTGGGGCTGTTGAACGGGTCCGGCCCACTTCTCGGGCTCTGTCGCCGAATTGGGGGTACATGGCGTGATCCAGAGCTGGCGGGCATCACCTGGGCGTGATGGATGCGGTTCGCCTCCGACCTTCCTTTTCCCGGGGTTGGGGTGGAGGTCGCGGAGGTGGCCTGGGCGGGGGAGAGGCCCGACTTGCTATGCGCTACCCGGCGGGGTCGGCCGCGCGTCCGAGACGCGGACGGAGATCCACGCGCGTGCACTGCTACTACCAGCGGTGTCTGGCGGACCGTCCTGTCGCCGGCCGACAGGTGCGACACGATCTGCGGGCACGTCGTCTCGTGTGTGGCAACGACGCTGGCTCGGGTACTGGAGGCGAGGGCTGCCGTGGCGGGCGGCGGGACGGAGTTGGGGGGGAGCCTCAACCGATCCGTCACCGGTCGACCGGCGGAAGACGGGCAGCGAACACCACCTGATCTGCGACGGACGCGGCATCCCGCTCCACGTCATCACGACCGCGGCCAAGGTCAACGACATCACCCAGACACTCAACCTGGTTGACGGCATCCCGCCGGTGGTCGGGCGTCCGGGCCGTCGACGACGCCGCCCCGAATCCGTCCTGGGCGACAAGGCGTACGACTCCCGAGCCGTGCGGCGCGAGCTGCAATGCCGGCGCATCATGCCAGTGATCTCCCGCAAGGGCGCCCCGAACATCAAGGGCCTGGGCAAGCTCCGTGATGTCGTGGAGCAGACCTTCGCCCTGCTCCACCAGTTCAAACGCCTCGCTGTCCGCTGGGAGCGACGTCTTGAACTGCACGACGCATTCGTCTCGCTGGCCTGCAGCCTCATCTGCTGGGGGCGACTCAAGAGACAGGTAGCGTGATCACCCGAGGGCTTCGAGTGAAATTCCAGACCGGATGCGACGGCAAATGCCATCCCCGATCCGGTGGAACATGGTGTCCGTGCAGGCTAGGCACCGGGCCCGGTTCGGCGGATTACTGGAAAGGGCGAGCCTGTGTCGCAAGACATGGTGAGAGCCAGCGAGCTGTTGACCGAGCACGAGGTCGAACTGTTGACTCGTGCGCTCCTGGAGTGGGGTGGCCCCGCACACTGCAGCGATCAACTCGCCGTCGGCATGGGGTTTACTGACACGCAGGATCTGTTCGACCAGTGCCAAAGGCTCCGGAGGGCCCTTGGCGAAGACGCCCCACTCGGCGCAGCGGACTGGGCACGGACACTTCTGGCTTCAGAGATCGTCTTCGTCAGCGACCTCGCCGGCTCGGGCGTCGAATGGTCAACGACCACGGGGCGCGACGACGCGACGACGATCAGGGTGCTGCGGGTGATCCAGCGGAAGCTGGCCCGGACCGTCAGCCCCTACTACGGAAAGCGACCGAGCGAGTAGCTCAGGGGGCCCCTCCGTCAGCTTCCACGACTCGAAGATCTCTCGACCGCTTCACTGTGGCTGTATCCGGGCCAACGCAGAAGATCCTGTTACGAACTCATAGACGCCAGATCCTGCTGTCTCTCCGCTGGAGAAGGAGATATCTGGGCTTGATCCACTTTGACGGACATTTGAGATCAGGGGATCTGCCCCGAAAGGGTGTCCATCATGGAGAGCCTGGGGAAGAAGAAGTCTCGGCCTCGCCGTTCGTTCACGTCGGACTTCAAGGCTGAGATCGTCGAGCTGTGCCGGCGCGCTCCTGAGCCCGTTGCGTCGTCCCAGGCGCGCCTCGAGCGACGGATGACCGTCAGCCGCTGCCGGGGCTCGGGGCAGCCGGCCCGCGTTGGTGTGGAAACGTCTTCCAGGTCACCGTCACCGTGGCGTCGATCCGCCTCTGGCCGCAGCATGGACATCGTGTCCCAACTCAGCCGGCCTCCAGGGCGCCTGCCCGCCTCGTCAGGTCCGCTGCGACGCGATCCCGGTCCGGGTCTGTGCACCCACAGGTGCTCGGCGGTTTCACGCATGAGCGCCGGCTCGTCAGGTCGCTGCAGGAGCACCAACCGATAGGACAGTTCGCGAACCCAGACCGGCGGACGACCATCGAAGAGATCAACGAGTGGCGCGGACTCGGCGAGCACCCGCTACGACAAAGCCCCGACCTGCTACCTGGCCGGACTCCGCCTACGTGGCGCGATCATCTGGCTCCGTAGCCTCCACTGAAGACCGGAACTCGGGCCACGCTCTACGGCCGGTAGCGGATCTCCAACATCACGCAGCCTCCGGTTGTCCGGTACGGGCCGTGTTCCATGCCTGGGGGCCGGGCGGCGAAGTCTCCGGCGCGGAAGGTTTGGTCCAGGGTCAGGTCGTGCAGGTCGCCTTCGAGGAGATAGACCTCCTCGACCCACTCGTGCCGGATCACGCCGGAGAGCGAGGTGTCGAGGCCGGGCTCCCAGCGCACCAGCCGGGTCAGGGCCTCCGGATCAGCCTCGTCCCTGCTCAGAATCCTCTCGGCGGTCCCGGGCTGCGGCCCGGTGCGCCACTGCATGGTGTCCGGTGAAAAGAATTCCCGCTCGTTCTTCATGACAGTGACCTTCTGTAAGCAGTGAGGAGTAAGGAGCCGGGGTTGGCCGGAGCCCGCTGGAAACGTGACGTACGGGGTCGGAGGCTACATGGCTCAGCCTCTGCGAAGCTGCGGCCATGAGTAACCGAGTTGCCTGGCGAACTCCGGTGAGCCACCGCAGACTTCGGCGGCTTGGCGTGGGTCAGCTGCGACGAGTTGCTCAGCGAGCCGTTCAGCTTCATCGGCCGGGTCGTCACCGGAGACGGCGAGGATCATCCGGAACTGCAGCCATGGACGGTCTTCCCTGATCGCAGAGCGGCCTGGATGGAAGAGGAAGACGTTGACCTGGTGCGGTTCCCAGGGCCAGGCGGACAGGGCGCCGAGTTCACATTCCCACTGTGCGAGCCAGTCAGTGCGTGCTCGGAGGTCTTGCTCCAGCAGTCGTGCAACGGTCCGCGCCGGCCATTCCCAGCTGCGGTCCGCGGCCGCCCGCTCGACTTCTCTTTGGTACTCCTGAGCCTCAAAGCGGAAGGCAGGCAGGTCAACCTCGTCCCCGTCGGGATTGCGCCACTCGTCCCAGAGCACGTAATCGCCGTTGCGCTGGATGGTCACGTAGAGAGCGCCGCAGCAGCCTTCGGTGCACGCTGCCTCGGCCAGCCGCACCTCGTGTGGTTCGGATGTAGCAGTGAGAGGGCCGCCCGGCACCAAGAGGTACTGGGGATCTTCGCCCGGGCCCTCTGCGAATGCGTCAGCCAGGATGTCCCTACCATCAATCAGCGCCCGAACCTCCACGTTTGCGCCCCTCCGCGTGGGATCAGGAACGACAACGCGAAGGGTGAGGCAACGCTTCTCATCAGTCACTGGACGATTGTTGAATGCGCCGGGACCGGACGGCACCCCAATTCTCACCACCGACCTCGTCGGTGGGAACGCCACAGTGCCGGAGGCCTGAGACACCAAGAGGATGTTGCCAGGTCGTCGGCCCTGTCCCTCAGATGTGACACAGCAAGTGTCAACTACCTGGCAGGCGCTAATCCTCGACACCTCGAAACCTCGACACCTCGCTCCTCTGCTCTGGCCACCACGTAATCGATCCAGTCCCTCTTGGCATGCTGGACCCGGCGGACAGAAGTGTTGATGTGCATATCGAACAGATCCGCGATCGCGGACGCAGGCATGTCAACGGCGGGGGCGGTGGTCTCACTCGTCCGGACGACAGGCCCCGCTGCCTCCGCGCGCGTCGCGCCACGTCACCGAGCGCGTCCGCCCTTCGCACCTAAGGTGACGCCCGGAGGTGGAGAATGCGAGTGGGGTTGCACGCGCTCGGTATCGGTGACGGTGCCCGTCCCGAGGTGATCCGTGCGGTGGCCACAGCCGCGGAGACGCACGGCTTCGCGAGGCTCTGGTGCGGCGAGCACGTGGTGCTCGTGGATGCGCCCGCCTCCCGTTACCCCTACTCCGTGGACGGCCGGATCGCCGTGCTCGCGGACGCGGACTGGCTGGACCCGCTGCTTGCCCTGACCTTCGCTGCGGCGGTCACCAGCCGGATCGAACTCGCCACCGGGGTACTCCTACTGCCTGAGCACAATCCGATCGTGGTCGCCAAACAGGCCGCCACACTCGATGTGCTCTCCGCCGGGCGGTTCAGCCTCGGGGTCGGAGTCGGCTGGTCGGCCGAGGAATTCGCAGCGCTCGGAGTCCCCTTCGCCAGGCGCGGGCAGCGCACCGAAGAGTACCTCGCCGCGATGCGCACTCTCTGGGCCGAGGACCCGGCCTCCTTCACAGGGGAGTTCACCCGGTTCGATGCGATCCGGGTCAACCCGAAGCCGTTGCGCGGCGGTCGGCTCCCGGTCGTGGTCGGAGGCAACAGCGACGCCGCCTTGCGCCGCGCGGTCACGCTCGCCGATGGCTGGTACGGGTTCAGCGTCCCGGTGGCCGACGTCCCGGCGCGCATCGCCGTTCTCGTCGACGAGTGCGCGCGCCACGGTCGCGCTTTTGACGAGCTCACAGTCGCCGTCGCGCTGAGCGACGGCACCCCGGAGCACCTCCCCGCACTTGGCGCGGCAGGCGTCACCGAACTGGTCGTCGTCGGCGCACCCCCACCTGCTCCCGAGGCGGCGGCCACCTGGGTCGCGGAAATCGCCCAAACCTGGATTCGCCCGGAGTAACAACCAGGCCGACCGGGCCCCAACCGATGTTTTCACACCCGCAGGGCGTCCCCGCAGACAAGGCGACTGACCTGCGGATACTTCGTAGCTCACACATGCGCGAGAGCTCTAACCTCGCGCTTTCATCAGCTGCGGTGTCCGAGGTGTCATTGGACAAGGGCCGAGCCCGCTGTGTTCGGGCCGGTTGCCTCCGATTCGACTGCATCCTGCCTGATCGGCGTGCTGCCCGCAGCCGGTCTCCGTGCGCTGACGGCCCTCTGCCGTCGGGTACCTGCATCCCGCGGCTGAGGACCCGAAAGTCGTACAAGCGTGCGGTGATTCAGACCCTATGAGTACTCCGCGCCGGTGTCCGCTGCGGCCGTACATGCCTCCGAGACAGGCCAAAGACGATGACGAGTGCCGCCCGCAAAGCTGCCTGGATCCGTGCCCGCTCCGCTCGGTGGCGATAGCGGCGGCTGCCGTGGCGGACACGTTCCGCGCGGCGGCGGTCCGGGATCACAACCTGCACCATACGGATGCGTCCCTGCACAAGTCGGGCCTCATCTCCATGATTTTCCTCTATCTGATGACTCTTGCGATCGCGCTGCTCCTCGTGTGGCTCGTCCGGTCCCGGCGCAACGCCCAGGAGCTGTACCCCCTGGGCCTCGGTCCCGAGTCGGGGCTGGACGATCGGCACGTGGTTCATACCGGTGGCCAACTTCCTTGTCCTGCGCCAGTTCGTCCTCGACATGGGGTGCGCGAGCTCCGCGTCGTGCAAGCAGAAGCGAGACACGACACTGGTGAACCTGTAGTGGGTCGCCTGGATCACCCACGCGTCGGTGCTCGTGCCGGGGGCCCCGGGGGAGATGGCTTCCTCGTGGTGGCGGAGGCGCTCGTGATCGCGGCGGCCGTGCTGCTGGGGCTCGTCATCAAGCGCATCACCGCGTCGCAGGGCGCCGCGCTCGGCGCCACCGTTCCGGTCGCACCTCTCGCCCAGGCGTGAGGCAGTTCCCCCGATGTCCCCTGAAGAATGGTGCCGGGTACTACCCCCGTGACCGCGTCGAGGGCGGCTGTCACGGGGGGGTCTCCCAAGGCCGGGGCCGTACTGCCGGCGGAGACGGTCCGCAGGTGTGGCCCTGACACTGCGATATCGGCGGCGCTCGCGCCGTGGCGCAAGCCGTGGGTGGTCCACGATCCGAGCAGGATCCTGCTCGATGTCGGGCTCGCGGTGGCACTCGGCGGAACAGGGAGGGGGAGACGCCGACCGGTCTCGACGCCGTCTTGCCGAGGCCGAGCCCCCGCCTCAAGGGTGAGGCGGGAGAGTCTGGCCGGATGGAGGGACTGCTGTGATCGTCCGACTCGTGGTCAGCCCGCTCGGTGGCCGTGAGCTGTCGACCACCCCGGGCCCGTGAGCAGGGGACTGGTTCACCGCTGGGGAGGCCGACTTGGCCCTGTACGTCCCCGTGCACCGTGACCCCGTGGCGGGCGCCGTCCTCGCGGAGATCCGCGCCACCGCACCGCGCCACCGGTAGCCACCCTGAGCCGCCGGCCGGCACCGCGAGGCGACGGGCACCGATTGGTGTCCACCGTATGGCACACACCAACTGGGCAGTTGACTACCCGGTCGCCCCGTCCGCGTCCGCCCGCCCCTGTCGGAGTCAAACTGCTTTCGAATCTCCAGGCGGCTCTCGTGGGCGCCGCTTTCGATGAATGGGCGTTCGAAGTGGAGGGCGAACCGGTTGCGAGCTACCAGGAGTTCCAGCAGCGCCTCGACCTGGCGGCAAGCATCCACGAGGGCGAGTTTGCCGCGCGCACCAACGGCATCGTCGTACGGTCTGTCTGACGAGAAGAGACGAGAGGTCCTGTCCGTACGACAACAGCGTCCCTCAGACTTTCTCGCCTGGGGCCGCTGCGCGCATGTCGTCATGCCCGCGGGCTGCCGTTGGGTTCACGCACGCTGTCGCCCCACAGAGCGGTGTGCCCTGCCACCGCGGGCGCCGACATGAGCCGTCCGGGGTCCGTCACGGTGGATCTGTACGTGGCATCTCAGAGCGTTTGTTGCTCAGCCTGGAGAGCGCTCGGTTTCGCCGGAGGGTGACGTCTGCGAGTTCTGACAACGCTTCAGGGAGCTTAAGCGCTTGAGCGGTAGCCGCTGGGCAGGTGCTCGACTGCGCCGAGGAAGTCGCGGAAGGCCTGGTCGGTGCGGGTGGTGTCGCCGGTGGCGTCGAGGTCCATGAGGAGACCACGGATGACAGCGAGAACGAGCGTCGCGAGATCAGGCCGACCGATGCTGCGCAGGCCGTCCTCGAGCGGTCCGAGCCAGTCGGTCGTCGCGGTGCGCCGGAAGTTGGGCCACAACTGCTGCTCCGCGCTCTCGCGCAGCTGACCGAACATCCGCAGGTACGGCCGCCCGTCCGGGCCGGTGATGGAGGTCCAGGCGCGATCCAGGGTCGCCGTGTAGGGCTCGCCGGGTCGCACCCGCAGGAGCTCGCCGAATGTGTCGAGTTGGCGTTGCCGCGCGTGCCCGAGGACTGCCCGCAGTAGGGCGTCGCGGGTGCCGAAGTGATAAATCAGCATGCGGGCTGAGGTACCAGTGGCGGTGGCCAGCGGCTCGAGCCGGTCGGGGAGGCCGTGCGCGAGGGCGTGATCAGCGCAGGCATTGAGCAGCTTCTCCTTGATGTGCGGTTGCGGTCGTCTGCCCACGGCGCGACTTTTTCACGTAACGGCGGCTACGTCTACCGTTGATCGAAAGGCAGTCAAGGCAGACGTGGAGGCAGCGATGAGGGTCGTGTTCGTGCATGGGGCGTGCGTGCGGGACGGGTCGTGGTGGTGGCACCGCACCGCCGAGCTGCTGCAGGAGCGAGGGGTGCCGAGCGTGGCCCCGGCGCTGCCGAGCTGCGGCGAGGCGGGCGTGCCCGGCGGCGTCGCCGGTCCGGGGCTGTCCGAGGACGTTGCCGCGGTGCGACAGGTGCTGCAGGCCGGCGACGAGCCGACCATCGTGGTCGCCCACAGCTACGGCGGCATCATCACCGCGGAAGCCGCTGCGGGAATCGGGTCGGTGCGCCATCTGCTGCTCGTCTCCAGCTACCTGCCCGAGGTCGGGCAGAGCCTGTCGGAGTTCGGGGACGGCAGTCCTGCCCCGTTCCTCGACGTCGACCCCGACGCCGGCACGTTCGGGGTCCGCCCCGAGCTGCTCGTGGACACGTTCCTGCAGGACTGCGACCCTGAGGTCCAGGCGCAGGCGGCGGACCACCTTGCCCGGCAGAGTGTGCAGGTGACCGGGCAGGTGGTCGGGGCGGCCGCATGGCACCAGGTGCCCTCGACGTACCTCGTCTGCACTCAGGACCGCGGAACCCCGCTACGCCTACAGCGCGAGTTCGCCCGCCGGGCCGGCAGCGTCGTCGAACTCGAGGCCGGCCACCATCCGTTCCTGTCCCGGCCCGCCGCGGTCCGGGACCTGCTGCTGAGCCTCTGACGGCAGCCACGGACGAGCCGGGCCGACGGTCCGAGGGCCGGGAGGCCGTCGTGAGCGCCGAGGAAGCTGTACTTACTGGTGCGTGATCGGGCTTGATGTCGTCAGCGCGGACGACGCCGAGGAAGGCGTGGGCGAGCATGGCGAGGGTGACCCAGCGGGCCCAGGTGACCGGTCCGGTGGAATGGCAGCGGTAGTAGGCCAGTTCACCGGTGCGGCGGTTGCGGCGGATCAGGGCGCCAAGCCGCAACTCAGACATGAAGATCACGATTTATCGCTGGAGTACTAAGGTCTCCCTGTTCATGCACATTCCAGGGTCTGTGGCCGCGGGTCCCTTCGACGGACCGAGCGTTGGGAGATGAGCCAGTAGATGAGCGCCGCGGGAGGCGAGACGCACAGCAGGACGATCAGCAGGCGGGAGTCGATCACACGAATGGGTGACGCAGGTATTTCCACTTCGCGTGGCAGATCCCTCAAGAGGGCGTGGAGTTGCTCGCGGGTCCGCGCTTCGTAGGCCGCGACCACCCGTTCTTCAAGTTCGGGAAGTGTCAGTCGGCCTACTGCGTAGTGGTGTTGCAGTTGTGCCTCGACCTGGTCGCGTTCGGCGTCCGAGGCTCGTAATGCGGGGCTGGTGATGTGCTCCTCGCTGTCATTCATGGCGACCTCTCTGTCGCGGGGGAGCGGCGTCCGGGGATGGGCGGTCTTGCAGGTCGACGACCGTGACAACCACCCGCGTCCAGACCCCTGGAGCGTCGCGGTCCCCGAATTGGGTGGCGAGCCGTTCGATGTGACCGCGCAACTCAGCGAGTGCCTCGTCGGTCAGTCTCAGCGCACCTCGATGCAGGTCGACCTCCCGGCGGCCCCCAGTCTGCTTGGACCGGTAGGCAGCGTTGATGTCGGCCCGGGTGGCGTCGAGCATCGAGCCGAGGAACTCGGCCATCTCTTCGGGGTTCGCAGCATCGCTGGGGGGTTCTGTAACCGCGGGGGTATAGACCCGCTCGACCTTGCCGCGGGCCAGCGGCCGGTATTCGGCGATCTCGATCAGCCCGGCCCGTTCGAGGTGATTCAGGTGGTAGTAGAGCCGGTCAGGTGGAAGGTCGACGTGGTCGGCGAGTTCGCGTGCGGACTGTGGCATCTCCCACAACGCTTCTAGAAGCCGGATGCGCAGGGGATCGGCGAGCGCTTTGTGTACACCGTGCCACGGCCGGGGCGATGCACCGGAGCCCTGTGTGCTCATCGGTCCCCTTCATTGCATGGGTCTTCAGTGGTTGGAAAACTCTACAACCAATAGGGGAGCGCGGCCAGTTGGAGCTGTTGATGCCCAGCGGGGGGCGAGGGGTTCCCCTCCCGGACGCGGGCCGGTGCGAGGCCTGGGCGACCGCGTCAGCCGACCGCGGCTTGCTGGGCTTGCGCCTTGGTGTGTGCGAGGTGGTTGGACTCGGTGCCGGGCTGGATGATGGCGTGTGGACGCGGCGGCAGCTGATAGACGGCATACGGTGGCGGACCCGCGCCGGTGGCTCCCTGGCGCGACGTGCCGGAACGCTACGGCCCTGGGACCGGATCTATGACCTTGTTCCGACGCTGGCAGCGCGATGGCACATGAGCGCGGCTCGTCACCCAGCTCCAGATGTAGGTCGATGCGAGGGACTGATCACCCGGGATGTGAACGTCGACTCCACCGTCTGCCGGGCCCACCAGCACGCCGCCGGGGCGTCGAATAGGGGGGCCTGCGGAAGGAGCCGCCCGACGGCGTTGCCGTTGAGCCGGCCGACCATGGTCTTGGACGTTCCCGGGGCGGGCTGAGCACCAAGACCCACCTCGCTGTCGAGCAAGGGCCGAAGCCGCTGTCGGTTGTGATCACTGCCGGGCAGCGTGGGGATTCCCCGCAGTTCGAGCCGGTCCTGGAGGCGATCCGGGTGCCTCGCGTTGGCCCTGGCCGGCCCCGCGGCAGGCCGGACCTGGGCGGGGGCCGTCAAAGCGTACGACTCCCGCCGCAACCGTGCCTACCTGCGAAGGCGGGGGATCAAGGCGACCATCCCGGTCCCAGCGGACCGGGTCCGCAACCTCCAGAGACTCGGCTCCCGGGGCGGTCGGCCGCCGAAATTCGACAACGTCGACTACCGCGAGCGGCATGCTGCCGAGTGCGGGACCAACCGTCTCAAGCGGCACCGGGCCGTGGCAACGAGGTACGACAAGCTCGTTGTCCGCGACGAAGCGACCGTGCTGGTCGCAGTCCTCAACGAGTGGCTGTGACCAGCACGGGCCCGATACGTGCTAGCCGTCGATGTCGAGCACTGTGCCGTACAGTCGGTCCACCTTCAGCCGGATGACCACCCGGCGCTCGGCAACCAACTCCTCCAGGAACGCGGCTTCGTCCTCGGGCCTCCCGGACTTCGGGATCATCCCGAGCAGTTCCCGCCCGACCGCGTCCCCAGGAACTGCCGTGCTCTCAGAGACCACGGTCTCGCCCTCGGCGACGGCAAAGGACCACACGCCGCCGCCCGACACGTGCAGCGCCGCGCGTGGATCGCGCCGCAGGTGCTGGACTTTGACCCGGTCGGTCGTGGTCGAGAACCGCACTATGCGGGCTTCGGGGTCCCAGCTGTACACCATGGTTGTCAGGTGGGGGTGGCCACTGCGCTTGATGGTGGCGAGCGTGCCGAACTGCTGCTGGCCAAGCAAGCTGGAGAGGGCTTCCTCGGACAGTGAGCGAGGCGCTGGTCGTTGAGTCATGAAGTGATCAACGCCCCTGGCCCTCCAGCAATTTCATGGACTCCATATGCCCAACACCAACTTTCACAACACGCCCTGGGCGTGCGGGTCAGCCGCCCTGACCGGCGCTTCCGACCGGGCCGACCTTCACCGGGGAGCCGGAGCCGTCCGTGACGGGCAGCGTGGCGGCGCCCGGCCAGTTGAGGGTGACCGACTTCGTCTCGTCCGGCGGGGTCACCACCAGCCCGGTGACGCGGACGCCGGAGCCGCCCGACTTGTTGAACGGGTAGTTGACGGGGAAGTACGTCGACTTCCCGTTCTTGAGGACGGCCGAGTCGGCCTGCTGACCGGTGCGCTTCGCGGACAGCGACCCCGCGTTGGTCTTCAGGTCGACGCCCGCGTACCCGGAGATCGTGCAGTCCCGGCCGCTGTGGTTCGTCAGCTCGACCACGACGGTGCCGTCGGGGTCGCCGTCGATGGTGTTGTCCTTCGCCGTGATCTCCAACTCGTCGGTGCGGCACTTGCCGACCTTGGCGTTCGCGTTGGAGCCGTTCCCGGCAGCCGTACCCGTCCCACCGGAGCTCGTTGCGCCGGAGTTCGTTGCGGAGCTCGTCCCGGCGGAGTCCTTCGCGCCGCCCTGGTCCGAACTGCCCGAGTCCGAACCGCCGCCCGAGGGCGACGCGGTGGCCCCGGATGAGGCGGTGGCCCCGGACGACGGGTCGCTCTGTCCCTTGCCGGCGTCGTCGTTCTGGCAGGCCGTGAGCGAGAGACCGGCGGCGACGGCCAGGGCGGCGAAGGTGAGCTTGTGAACGCGCATCGTTTCTTCCTCAGTATCGGTTGGCAGTGTCGGCCGCTCGGTACGGGTCGGTACGAGCGAGCGTTTCCGACCATCAGGAGCGGCCCTGCCCGGTCGGCCGTTCCGTCCAGCCGCCGCATAAGACATTCCTGTTACACGCACAGCCAGGCACAACGCGCGCTATCACCGGGCAGACCGCGCCGGGACGCGCCGCAGGCCAGCCGGGACGGCGGTTCCTGCCACCGTCGCGGACCTGTTCGCAGCCGTCGCCCGTTGGGACAGACCCGTAACCCGACGGACCACAACCGATCCCCTGCCCTCCTCATCCCGCTCCGCTCGTTCACGGGAGCAGCCGCCCGGCCGCACCGCCCGGTCCGCGAGGCCAGGTGTCCGGCAGATTGAAGGCGCATCGACTCGCCTTGGCGGCCACGAATTCCGCGGTCTCGGGGCCGTCCCGCCCACCGAGGGCGAGGTCCTGGGTCGGCAGGAACAGCACGTGGTGCAGGGCCGCGACGAGCGCCGCCGCCATACGCGGGGTGACGCCGCCCGTCGCACCGGTCGCTTCGGCGAGCACCTCCGCGAAGACCTCTTCGCGCCATTCGTGCGGGGCCCGCGGACAGGCGGAGAACGTCGGGCTGTCGTCGATCGTCCGGGAGAACTCCGGGCCCGCGAATCCGGCGATCGGCCCCGGCGACGACGTCCTCGGAGGCGCCGCGCAGCACCGCCAGGTGCGGACTCCCTCACCAGGCACCCGGCCGCGAGCCCGGCCAGGCTCCGGACGAACGCCTCCCGGTGCTCCAGCACCAAGTCCTCCTTGCGGGCACCGCAGTTGGCCACGGTCGCCCGATGCGTCAGTCCACCATGGCCCAGAGTCGAACCTTCGGCCTCGAGGTCCACGCTGACGCGCTTGCCGGCCTTTTGTCTGAGGGCTGATCCCCACATGCCCCCGACGTGCTTTCCTCGCCGACACCAGGGGGGCCCGGCAAGATCCGCCGGACAGGCTCTACACCTCGTTGAAGCCGCGCGCCGCGTTGTGGATGCGTAGATGTCCGTCTCGATGGCGACCACGTAGAAGCTCGTCACGACGTAGTGGACCATCACGTGGTCTTCCCAGGCCGAGCGCGTCACTTCGTCGGTCGTGTAGGCAAGGTGTCTGTCGGCGCCTTCAGGCTCAGCTGCGATCCTGTCCACGAGACGCAGGAACTCCTCCCGATCTGCGGCCGGCATGTAGTCACGGAACCGCCCAACCTGCGTCGAACTCCGGGACGTTGCGGCAGTCGCCGCACGCGTACTTGATGCCGCCGTCGTCGGTGATCCCCAACTGAGCACGTCTGTCTGTACTTGGTTGAGCACCCTCAAGTACGCCGACGACCGGTGCCTTCGTCAGTACGCGGCGGCCTGGGACCCTGCTCGATGCTGATCTGCCATCTTGTCGTCGGGCGGCCGTCGCATGACCAGACTCACAACGACGACCGTAGGCTGCGGGCGCCGACTTCGAGCCGGGCCGGCCGACGACAACCGGCAACTCCCCCTGAGAGGGGCTCTCGGAGTCGTGTCCCGAAATTGTGAACAGGCTTCCAATGTGACTACGACCCATGCGTCGTCGGCCCATACCTGGGCAAGCGGGTCCTTCACAGAGACACGGTCACAACCATGTCGGCGTCGCAGGCTCGCGGTGCTGGCGGGCGTCGGCTGGGTCTGCCGGCAACACCAGAAAGCTCGGTGGGAAGCGGTATGCGCCCAGGGGCTCGCGCTACGGGCCGTCGCAGCTGGACGGCCTACACCACTTCCGGTTCGAGGGCGCGGTGCGGGACCTGACGCGCCCCGACGGATGCCGGGCACGGTTCGAGTGGGCGGTGGCGGGGACCTGGGCGCGGAGGTGAAGGCCACCGACCCCTGTGGGCGACGCAGGGTGATCCAGTGCCAGCACCGCCGCAACGGCCCGTCGGCTCCGCGGTGGGCACGCCGGAACGCCGGGTGGGCCCGGACGATCCGGCGTCGTCGGCGCCCGGTCCCACCCGGCGGTGTCTCACACGGTGTGGACGGTTCCGGCGTACCGCTGGGCGAACCGGGTGCCGGTAGCCGCGGATACCGTGACGTCGTACCGCCCCTCATCGGTGCGCCACGTCAGGCGGGTGCGGTCGTCGGCCCCGACCCACACGGTCCGCTCCTCTCCGACGAAGTCGTTCGGCGTGATCGTGAACGCCGCCTCGGTGCCGCCGGCGTTGCGGAGCTCCAGCTCCAGCGAGGCGTGCTCCGGCTGCCCGGAGTACCGAAGGGCCGCCGTGACCGACGGCACCGCCACATCGTCCTGACCTGTGCGGACGACGGTGCCGGAGAAGCGGCGGACGAAACCATCGGCGCCGTACACGGAGAAGTCGTAGCGGCCGTCGGTGTCCGCGGCGTCCCACACATAGGTGCGGGACGAGCGCGGCGGGACCGTGAAGGGTGTGCCGGTAGAGGGCAGCGAGACGTTCGGCAGCACGCTGAAGTGGTAGCCGACGCTGCCGTCGTTGGTGAGCGTGCAGGTGACCTTGCCGGTGGTCCGGTCGACCGTGACGTCGGCCCACGGACGATACGGCAGCGCGCGGTGCGGGCGCCGGCCCTGCTCCTGCGCCGGCATGGACTGCTGGTCGGGCACCTTGACCGGCGGCAGGGAGTTGCCGGCGTCGGCCTTGGCCATCAGGGCGACCGTGTCGGGCAGCGTCGGGATGCTGTAGTCGGGCTTGCCGAAGTCGAAGCAGCTGGTGAGGTCGCCGCATACGGTGCGCCGCCAGTCGGAGATGTTGGGTTCCCGCACACCGGTGACCCGTTCCAGGAAGCGCAGCACCGATGTGTGGTCGAAGACCTGGGAGTTGACCCAGCCCCCGCGCGACCACGGCGACACGACCCACAGCGGCACCCGGCTGCCCAGTCCGATGGGCTTGCCGTTCGCGAACTCGTCCTTGGTGCCCGGCTCGGGGAACGGCGGTATGACGTGGTCGAAGTACCCGTCGTTCTCGTCGTACATGAGCAGGAAGACGGTGTGCTTCCACACCTCCGGGTTGGCGAAGAGCGACTGCAGCGCGGTGTCGACCCAGTGGGCGCCGTAGTCGGGGCTGGCGTTCGGGTGCTCGCAGAACAGGTAGGGCGCCACCAGCCAGGAGACGGTGGGCAGCGTGCCGTCCTTGCAGTGCCGGTCGAAAGCCGTGAGGTCGAACTTCGTCATGGCGTTGACATAGCGCGGATCGTCCTTGGGGAACGCGTGGAACTGCTTGAAGTACGACAGGGCGTTGTCGTCGTAGTCGCCGTAACGGTCGTCCGAACCGTCGGGGTTGTGGTAGACGCGCCAGCTGATGCCGGCCTCCTCCAGGCGCTCGGCGTACGTCGTCCAGTCGGCCACCGGGTTGCCCGTGACCGGTGTGTTGTCGGTCCATGGTCCGGTGGTGCCGTCGACTCCCGGTCCGGCGGTGCCGGTCCACAGGTAGAGGCGGTTGGGGTCCGTGGGGCCGTTCAGCGAGCAGAAGTAGCCGTCGCAGAGGGTGAAGGCGTCGGCCAGCGCGTACTGGTAGGGGATGTCCTGCCGGGTGAAGTAACCCATGGTCCGCTCGCCCTTGGCGGCGACCCACTTGTCCATGGCGCCGCCGTTGACGGCCGTGTGGCCGGTGTCCCAGTCGTGCGGAAGGCCGCCCGCGTTCTGTGCGTTGTACTTCGTGGTGTCCATGCGGAACGGCAGGAGGTAGCCCTCTTTGCGGCCTCTGGCGGGCTGGCGGAACACCGGGTCGCCGCCCGGTAGGACGGCCGCTTGGCGGTCGGCGAAGCCTCGTACGCCACTCAGGGTGCCGAAGTAGTGGTCGAAACTGCGGTTCTCCTGCATCAGGATGACGACGTGCTTGACGTCGGCGATGCTGCCGTCGCGGGCGTTGTGGCCGGCGGCCTCGGCCGTGCCGGGGAGTCCGGCCGCGAGGGCGGCTCCGGCCGCGGCGGTGCCGATGAAGGAGCGGCGGCTGATCTCGGTCATGGGAGGAAGGTCCTTCGGATCGTTCGCGGTCAGCCGCGGGCGGGCAGGGAGAAGGTGACGACGGCGGCGGCGTGGTCGGAGGGCCAGCCGTTGGCGGCGGTGTCCGGCACCGGTCGGGGCCAGCCGGTGAAGAGGTTGTGCGCCTCCAGTACCTTGAGCCGCCCGGCGAACTGGATCTGGTCGATCCGGTCCTGCGGTTCCGCGCCCCCGCCCTCGCGCTGCGTCCTGACGGGGGACCAGGTGATGCCGGGCGTCTTCAGCGGGCCGGGGTGGGCGTCGCGGAAGGCGTCGACTAGTCCGGCCCGCTCCAGCGTCTCGGTGACGGGCCAGCGCACCCGGCCCACTCCGCCGTGCGCGGACGCCGTCCGGCTCGTCCAGTCGTGGTGGGACGGTGAGGCGAGTCCCGCCGCCAGCACGAGGGGGGTGCGCGCGGCGAGTTCCGGTCGCAGCGCGGCCACCAGTGCCTGCACCTGCTGGTAGCGGGTGGTCTCCTTCTCCGCTGCCTCGGCCTGCGCGGGGGTGCGGCCCGCGAGCAGCGCGTACGGCCCGTAGTCGGCTTCGTCCAACCGGGCCGTCCACAGACGCACCGTGCGGTCGCCGGGCAGGTGCAGTGTCGCAGCGGCGGCCGGCAGTGCCGCGGTCGGGGCGACTACGTCGGTGAGCGGGTAGCGGCTCACGAGGCCCAGGCCGCCCGCTTGGTGCACGTGCCAGCCGAGCGCATCGGCGAGGTTGCCGGCTCCGTTTTCACCGCACTCCTGCAGCGTGACGACGTCCAGGTCCTGGGTGAGGACCAGCCGCAGCTGCTTCTCCAGGAACCCGTCGACGTGGGTACCGGCGTCCCAGAGGTTCAGCGTGGCGACCTTCAGCCGCAGCCGGTCCCGGGCGGCGCGCACGGGCACCTGGACAGCGACGGTGTCGGTGCCGACGGCGCTGTCGGTCACGGCGACCACGATCCGGCCGGGATTGCGCGGGGCGGAGGCCGGGGCTCTGCCGCTGACCGTGCCGTCCTCGGTCACCGACAGCCACGGGTCACCCGCGACCCGTCTGAAGGTCGCGCCGCCGGGGGCATTGCCCTCCGGTCTGACCCACAGACCGCCCAGCTTCACCGAAATGTCTGTGCCGGCGGTCTGCGGGGCCGTGGTCAGGGCGTCCACCACCGCATGCGGGCGGGGGATCACGGGGCGGACAGCGAAGCTGAACGCGGCCGAGCGGGCCAGGATGCCGTAGCCGTCCTTGGCCAACAGGTAGGCGGTGTACGGCCCGCCGCTCAGACCGGAGGTGTCGAGGGTGATGTCGCCGGCGGCGCCGGGGGTGTACTCCCAGGCGAGGGAGGAGCCTTGCCCGGGCAGCCGGTCGCCGTCGTACACACCGACCCAGTTCTTCGCGTCGGGTGTGTCCGTCGTCCAGTGGAAGGCGACCTTGTCCCCCTCGTGCGGGGTGGGTGTGGTCAGCTTGATCGAGTCGCCGGCGGGCGGGCCCGCGAAGCTGAACGACTCTGTCCGGGCGAGGATGTCGTAGCCGTCCTTGGCCAGCAGATACGCGGTGTAGGGGCCGTCGCTCAGGCCCGAGGTGTCGAGGGTCGTCCGGCCGGACGTGCCGGGCGTGTACGCCCACACCAGGGAGTTGCTGCCGCTGCCGGGCAGTCGGTCGCCGGGGTAGACGCCGATCCAGTTCTTGGGGTCGGGCGCGTCCGTCGCCCAGGTGAAGGACAGTTTGTCGCCGCGCCGCGGGGCTGTCGTGGAGCCGGTCGTGATGCTGCTCTCGGACGCTGCGGCCTGTGAGAGGGATGACACGGTGTTGGATCCTCTCCGCCCCGAGTGCGGCCTTGGCGACACCCGGGTCAGCAAAGTTGTCTAGATAACTTCGCCCCCAGCAAGCCGTCTCCGGGTGACACCCCCGTGAACGAGGGGTTGCCGCTCCCCGGGTAACAGGCGGAAATCTGAAGCGCCGTGGTGCGGGGCGGACTATCAAAACGTTTCGAAAGGTGACGCCTGACCTGCAACTTCCTCACACTTTCAGCCTCCACTGGGACTCGCGGAAGCCATCATCGTCTCCTTGCGCCCAGTTGCCGTCCCGGGTGGGCGCAAGAACTCACGTCCGCCACCGACGCGCACCGAACTGTGCACAGGAGGTCGCCGAGCGAGCACAACGGGACTGCCAGGTACGGCTGATGTTCCACAGGGGTTACCGCGTCGGCCGTGGCCTTTGCCGAGCAACAGCAGTTGTGTGTGGTCGACCGCCATACCGCGGCATTGGGGTCCGGCTCGGGTCCCCTGAGAGCTGCTTCCGGCCCGGGAAACGAGGCGTCGCACCCGGGGACCTTTCGGCACAAAGACTTCGGGTCAGTGTGTGGTCGGTGGAACGGTGGAGCCGATCCTGGTGGGAGGGAGGGCGAGAGGCACTGCGCACTTCGGGCCCTGCGAAGCGGCCGAAGGCCGACGACAGTGACTTTGCCGTGGTCGAGCCGCTCCTGCTGGAGGGTGCGATGGCTCAGTCAGGGCTGGGCGGATGAGCGATGGACGTTGACGCGGGTGCGGCTGCTGACCGCGGAGGAACTGGGGTGTTGTTGTCGGTCCGCGGTGTGTGGGAGTTGTTGCGGCGGCACAGCTGGTTGTGTCTGCAACCTGCGCGGCGGGCGGTCGAACGAGACGATGCGGCGGTGGCCGGCTGGGCGAAGGAGACCTGGCCGCGCGCAAAGCCACCGCGGCGGCGCTCGGGGCACGGCTGGTCTTGTGGTCTTCTGGTCCTCGAGGATGAAGCCGCCGTCTCGATGACGTCACACCGCGCACGCACCTGGGTACCGAAAGCCGGCACACTCATGGTCCGGTTCAACGGCGCCTCTCCCGCGGCCGCATCACGATGGCCGCGCTGACCTGCTTCAAGGCCGGCGAAGGCAGCCGACTGGTCTACCGCCCTCGCATCCAGGGCCATCACCGAGGCGATCACTGAGGCGATCACCGGGACTTCACCTGGCGGGTCTACCGCGACCTTCTCGTCCGGGCTCACCTCCAGCGCGGCGGCCCCATCGTGGTCGTCTGGGATCATCTGAATGTTCATCGCCGCAGCCGATTACGGCAGTACGCAGCCGAGCACAGCTGGCTCATCGGAGGTGCTGACCCGGCTGGTGCGCTGGGAGCCCGGCCTCGACACCTCGCTCTCCGGCGTGATCCGGCACGAGTGGGTCGAGGAGGTCTATCTCCTCGAAGGCGACCTGCACGACCTGACCCTGGATCAGACCTTCCGCACCGGAGACTTCGCCGCCCGGCCCCCGGGCATGGAACACGGCCCGTACCGGCCAACCGGAGGCTGCGTGATGTTGGAGATCCGCTACCGGCCGTTGAGCGTGGGCCGAGTTCCGGCACGTGCGCGTCGCCCGTTTCTAGGTGAAGGTCGGCGCGGAGGGTCTCTCTGACCCCGGAGACGAAGGGCTCTCCCGCACCCTGCTGAACGCCGGTTCATCGTCGACGAGCCCGTCGCCGCGCTCGAACTGGCCGAAGACGGCGACCAGCTCGACGGCCTCGACGGTGTCCAAGACGTCACCGTGCCCACCGACGTGGTGTCCGTAGGCACCATTACGCCCAGGGCGGGGAGGTGATCTGCATGTTGGCCCTGCCGACCTGCCAGTTCCCGGGGGCGGGCAGGTGGAAGGCGGGGAAGCGGTGCAGGAGGCGGCCCACTCCGACCATCTGCCGACGGTGCGGGTGCTGCGCGGCGGCGGGAAGGGCCGAGAGGATGTCGGTGCGCGTCAACCGGCTCGGGCGCGCGGGCGAGCAGCCGGGCGACGAGGGAGAGCAAGTCGTCCGCGGGGACGTCGCGTTCGGCGTCCGTCCAGGTCCCCGTGTGCAGCTGGTGCCGGGCGAACGGCTTGGCGAGAAACTGCATGACCTCCATGCCGACCCGAGAGAGTGTCGCGCGGGCCTGTGGGGGTCGGGCGTTGCGGTACGTGCAGATGTCGGCGGCGGCCGCCAAGGCGCCGGTGGCCAGCGGGTAGGCACGTGCCAGGCGTGCGGTCTCGATCAGGGAGCGGCTGGACAGCTCCATCGCGACGGTGCGCCTCGTACCGCCTGCTCGGCCGCGCCGATC
The DNA here is from genome assembly GCF_001514115.1 of Streptomyces olivochromogenes. GTDB lineage: Bacteria > Actinomycetota > Actinomycetes > Streptomycetales > Streptomycetaceae > Streptomyces > Streptomyces olivochromogenes. The sequence continues at coordinate 4,743 of NZ_KQ948478.1, read as the reverse complement.
TTCCCGAGCACGGTCCGCAGGGCGGGCCAGTGCCGGGCGGCGACGTCCTGGCGGACCAGGTCGGAGTCGGCGGCGAGGAGGACGACAGGGGCGAAGCCGCCCAGCGTCCCATAGTGCATCCCGGCCAGGATCGAGAACGGCCTGCCCCGCTTCAGCGCGGCGGTGATGTTCGGGGTGAGCACCGAGGTGTCGAACCCCCCGGGCCGGAAGCCGCCGTTGGGACTGACGGGGCGCGGGCACAGACGCTGCTGTACATGACGCGAGCGGAGGCCCTTGCCCGGAAGGCAGTGCACGGATCTTCCGCACTCCGCCCCTCGCCTGGTTGCGTCAGGCGAGAGCGGGCAACGTCTATCGACGGTTTGGGGCAGCACTTGGCGGTCAGGCCGCTCGAAAAATGTCGATGAGAACTGACAACACTGGCGCATCCTGCCGTCGTTGAGTGAGGGTGACCTGTTCCGACATCGTCTGTCGGTGATCTTCACTGGTACGGTCCGGTCATGCCGCGCCTGGTGGAAGTTCCTGGGTACGTACGTTTCTGGACTGCCTCGGCTGTGTCCGCTTTCGGTTCTCAGGTCACGGGGCTGGCCTTGCAGATCCTGACCGCTGTGGCGCTGAGCGCGTCTGCCACGGAGGTGGGCATCGTCAATGCCGCCCGCTGGGTTCCGTATCTGCTCTTCGGACTCATGGCCGGGGTCGTAGTGGACCGCTGGCGGCGCAAGCCGATGATGGTCGCCACTGATCTCGGAAGGGCAGTTCTGCTCGGCGCGATACCCGTGCTGTATGCGCTGGATCGGCTCAGCATTCCCGCGCTGTGCGTGTTCGTCTTCGTGTTCGGGGTGCTGTCTTTGCTGTTCGAGGCGGCGAACCAGTCGTATGTGCCACAGCTGGTACCAAAGGAGCTGCTCAACGCGGGGTATGCCCGTGTGCAACAGGCCGACGCGGTGGCCGGCTCGACCGGCCCTCTGATTGCCGGGGTACTGATCAAGATCATGGGAGCGCCGCTGGCCGTGCTGGTGGATGCCCTCACCTATCTGATATCTGGCCTGCTCCTTGCTTCGGTGAAGGCGCCCGACCCCGTCCCCGATCGAGGTGCACGGCGCAGCCTGGGCAGCGAGCTCCGTGAGGGGGTGGCATGGGTCTACCGGCATCGCACGCTGGCGTCCATCGCCCTGACCTCGCACGCGATGCTCCTCTTCAACAGCATGGTGAGCACGGTCTTCGTGGTCTTCGCCCTGCACGGCCTCAAGATCGGGGAATTCGGTCTGGGGGTCACCTATGCCTGTGCGAGTGTCGGCGCGTTACTCGGCGGTGCGCTCTCCGGGCGCGTGGCCAGAAGACTGGACGTCGGGGCCACTCTGATTGTCTTCCGCCTGCTCGCAGCCATCGGCTGGCTGCCTCTGGTCCTGGCCGAGCGCGGTCCGTGGGCGCTTGCCTGCGTGTCGCTCGCCTGCTTCATCGTGTCCCTGGCCATCGGCGTCGGAAGTCCGGTGGAGATGAGCTACCGCCAGGCGGTGACACCCGACCGGCTGCGCGGACGGATGAACGCGACGATCCGCTCGATGAACTGGGGAATGGTAGCGGTGGGGGCACCACTTGGCGGAGTACTTGCCGACCAGATCAGCTATCGCTTCGCCCTGTGGATTGGACTGTCCGGAGCAGTCATCCAGGCACTCGTGCTGGCAGCTTCTCGTACCCGCGGGGCCCGCGCTGCCGACGAACTCGATCTCTCGACACCTGACCCGACACGGCACGGCGCAGCAGCCGCTGCCGGGCAGGGCAAGGACTGATCACCTCGCGGTGGCAATGTGTGCCCGCGCTGCCCTGGCGCCGGCGAGCGGTAGACAGACTCCAACACGGCCTTCACCGTTCAGAATCCAGCTTCGTACTCACGCATCAAGGCCCGGTGCGGCACCCTTGCCCGGGTGTCACGGCGGATCGCCGCGTAGACGTGGATCTTGGACCTTCAGAATCGGCGCATGGTGAGAGTCGGTTCCGTTGTGCTGGGTGTCTCGGATGTGCCGCGTGCGGCCGCGTTCTGGATGGAGGCCCTGGGATACGTCCCGCGCAAGGACATGGAAGGCCACCGGGTGGTGCTGGTGCCGGCGGAGGGGCCGGAGTGCAGCCGGCACTCTACGACCGGGCACGCACCTCGTTCGCGTGGCTGACGGCAGCCGGGCCCGCGTAGTCCTGAAGCCACCGGGTGCGGCGGACACGCTGCTGGAGGCGGGCGAGGAACCAACCGATCTCTCCCCTCGCCGCTCGCCGCTCGCCGCTCGCCGGGCTGCACGGCGGGCCCGGCTTCAGTCCTGATCGGGACTGAGCGGCGGCGGCTCAGCGGTGAGGGATGCCGCCCAGCGCCGAGGGTGACTCCCTGGGGGGCGGCCCCGGGGTCGGCGGGGCGCGAAAGAAGCGGAAGGTCATGTTTTATGACGTCGGTCACAGCGCCCCGCCAACCAACCGGCGCACTTAGTAGACGCGGCATGGCAGACATTTGAGTATTTGTCCGTCTTGGCCCGGATGCGGATTCCGCCGCGTGTTCCGGGATTCCGCCCGGTCGGCCCGCACGCCCATTGCCCCGTGATGTAAGGCTTCTGACGCCGCGACAGATTCCTCTCCTGCCGCCATGTGCGGACCGGAGACCCCGTGGACTGCCCTGGCGAGGTCCCGGGACCTACGAGGCGACGTAGTGGCGGGACCCATTGTGCGACCCGTCGAGCCGTTCTAAGAATGGCGACCCACAGGACGTCGCCGCAGTTCGGAACCGGTGTTCACGCTGAGTCGACCGCGCACCGTGCGCTCGGCGTCACCGAGCGAGTAGGAGCCCCCCAAATGAAGTCGTCCCGAATGTCCACGAGAGTCTTCGCCCTCGGCCTGGGTCTGGCCTCCAGCGTGCTGGGCGCGGCGGTGCCGGCGAGCGCCCAGACGGCCGCCACCCCGTCCGCTGCCGCCGGTACCTCCATGGCACGGTACGGCGGGTCGGTCGAGGAGGCCGCGAACAACAAGGCGTTCTTCCAGGCCGTGCTCAAGTCCGTCGCCGAGAAGCGCGCCGCCCAGCCGAACGCGCAGACGGTGACTGTCTACTACAACGCCTCCCAGGCACCGAGCTTCCGTTCGCAGATATCGAGCGCGGCCTCGATATGGAACAGCTCCGAGTCCAACGTCAAGCTCCAGGAGGCGTCTAGCGGTGCCGACTTCTCCTACCAGGAGGGCAACGACCCGCGCGGGTCCTACGCCTCCACCAACGGCCACGGAAGCGGCTACGTCTTCATCGACTACACCCAGAGCCAGCAGTACGACCCGGTCCGCGTCGTCACCCACGAGACCGGGCACGTGCTGGGCCTGCCGGACGACTACGGCGGGCCGTGCAGTGAGCTGATGTCGGGCGGCAGCGCCGGCCCGTCCTGCACCAACCGCTACCCGAACGCCACCGAGCGCTCGCGTGTCGACCAGCTGTGGGCCACCGGACTCACGCAGGCCCCGGGCACGGTGACCAGCCCCGCTGCCCCCTCGAGCGCTGCGCCGCCAGCACGCACCGTGGTGCCGAGCCACGGTCCGTGGGGGCGGCTCCACAGCACGCCCTGGCGTTGATTGCGTTCCCGAGCGGGAAGCGGCTCGCCGTCGAGGGTGGCTTCAGTCACATGCTCAAGACGGTCGTCTGAGCACTCTTGCAGGCCGGCTGACAGACGCTGGTGCTTTGTACGGCTGTCCTGCGGGCGGAGCCGGGAGGTGAAGCCGCTATGCGGCACTAGTGCCGCATCAGGCAACGATTGCTTCTTGGGACGTCGACTGCTGGTTGGCCGGACGCCCGCACCCGGTCGTGGGAAAGGACTTGTGGTGGCCAGTACCCACGTTCGGGTGTTCAACCGGCTTGAGGTCAGTGCGTTGCCCCCGGGGCCCCGATGGGCTGCCCAGTTGCAGTTCTGGGTTGATGGCGAGGAAGTGGTGTCAGAAGTGGTCGGCGAGGGAGGTCGCGGGCCGTTTGCGGAGGAGGCGCTGCCCGCCGACGGCCACGGTCCCCTCTGGGCGACCGGCGAGGGGCGACGTGTAGTGCTGGGCGAGCCTGAGTGCACCGGCGGGTGCTGTGGCTACCTGTCCGTCTTCGTGCAGCGTCATGGCGGGATCGTGGAGTGGTCCGAGTGGCAGGTGCCCGTTGACAAGGTGCGGCCCCCAACGTTTCATTTCGACGCCGATCAGTACCATGCCGAACTCATCCGAGCACTGACAGACCGTCGGCGGTAGGTCTACACGGAGTGACTGACGCGCCGCCGGTTCTGTCCTGGGTGGCGCGTGGCCGCCAAGCCATGCGGGGTGGCGGAGCGAGTACGCGTTCGTGGGATCGATGACGATGAGGGCCGGCGGTTGCGGCGGATCGTCGGCAGGGGCACCGGGCCGGTGGTGACGTGGCGGCGGGCCCAGATGGTGCCGCTGTCCGCGCAGGGCATGCCCGTGGCGAAGATCGTCGAGGTGACGTTCACCAGCGCCGACCGGGTCCGGGGCGTCATCCATAATTTCAGCGCCGACGGCTTCGAGTCGATCTACCTGAAGTGCAAGGGCGGACGGCCGAGGACCTTCACGCTGCCTGAGCGTCGCGAGATCAAGAAGATCGCCAAGTCCAAGCCGGCCGAGCACGGCCTGCCCTTCTCGACCTGGAGGCTGGCCAAACTGGCGGACTTCCTGGTCGCCGAGGGGGTGGTCGACGACATCAGCCACGAGGGCCTGCGTATCCTGCTCCGCGAGGAAGGT
>NZ_KQ948477.1 GCF_001514115.1 Streptomyces olivochromogenes | reverse complement strand
TCGTCATCCAATCGAGGCGTTTGACAGCGAAGCCAGCCTCTTCGGCCTCTGCGAGCGTGAGAATCCAGTCGTGTGGGCTGAGCACGCTAGGGGTGTTGTATGGCCGTATTGGCTGGGGCGGACGAGGCTGTGCCGATAGTGCACCCGCCTACCAGCAGCCTCTTTGCAACGTACAGCAGCTCACCTCGACGGTTCCGCCGTCAGATTGGAAAGGGCTGGGTTTCGTGTTAGGGGGTAAGGCCCCGTTTTTCTGATGTCGGCGCGCCATCAGGGTCCAGGCCGTACGGCCACATCGTGCGGAGGAGATGCCTGGATTCGGCGTGCACAAGCACGGAAAACGCCCCCCAGGAGGAGCGGATGCCGACGTTGGCAGCTTGCTGCGCCAGGTGCTCGGCGCTAGCGCGGTCTCCAGCCTTCAGTCGCAGCTCGGCCAAACGTCGAAGCACGAATGCATCTCCGCTGTCGGCTGCTCGGTGGGCGAGTCGCTCGGCCTCTGCCCAGTCTCCGGCTTGTTCCCGCATCTGCGCTAGTTCACGAAGGGCCCGAGTGTCTCCGAACTCGACTGCTTGGCGGGCGAGTTTCTGGGCGCTGGTATGGTCTTCTGCCTTCGCCCGCATCAGGCTCAGCGCCAGGAGAACCTCGGGCTTCCCGCTGTTGGCTGCTCGGTGAGCGAGTCTCTCGGCGCCTGCCCGGTCCCCAGCTTGTTCCCGCATCTCCACCAATTCACGAACGGCACGAGCACTTGCGCTATCGACTGCTTGGCGGGCGACTTCATCTGTAATGGATTGCCCTCCAGATCGCGCCCACATCACAACAAGGTCCCTTAAAGCTTCGGCGTCTCCAGCGTCGGCGGCCTGTTTATAGAAACGTTCGGCCCTCGCATAGTCTCCGCCCCTTTCGTAATTCTGGGCCAGGCCCCGGAAGGCGAAGGTGTTCCCTTGATCTGCTGCTTGGAGAGCTACTTCTTCAGCCCCCGCATGGTCGCCTGCCTCCTGCAGCATCCAGGCCAAATTACGCAAGGCGAAAGGATCACCCGCTTCGGCCGCCTGCCGGTACAGCGTCTCGGCACCCGACTTATCTCCTGCCTTCCGCCTCATCCATGCCAGCTTCACCAGGGCTTCAGCGTCTCCGGTATTGGCAGCCTGCCTGTAATTGCGCTCAGCCCCTGCATAGTCACCATCTCTTTCGCGCTTCTGGCCCAGCTCGATGAGAGTGCGCGTGTTTCCCTGGTTCGCTATGTGGAGGGCGATGGATTCGGTTTCCACGTAATCTCCAGCTCGCGCCCTCCTGCGGGCCAGTTCCTCAAGTGCGAAAAGGTTCCCCAGAGCGGCTGCTTGACGGATGAGTTCTTCAGCGCCTGCGGGATCGTCGGAGTTATCCCGGAGCAGGGCCAGCTCCAGGATTGCGGTGGCGCTGCCAGAGTCGGCCGCGCGGTGGCGGAGGCGGTCTGCCCACGAGAGACGGAAGCGGACCTCGGCCTCCTGGGAAAGCACGCTGAGGTCGTCGGGGACAGTGAGGTAGGTGCAGGCAGCCTGCCAGAACGAGGCGGGCGGGCACAGGCGTCGGCGGGTAGTACGGCCATGTTGTTCTAGATAATCGGCGAGCCGGCACACAGGAACCGCCGGACCGGCGTACTTCAGCCCTGCTGTCGGCGCGTTGCGCAGAAGACGGCTCTGTACACGTCGCAGGGCTGCCTGTTTCCCATGAACAGTGCGGGCGAGTTCGGCGAACGCGGCTTCCGCCCAGTCATCTCCGAGGCCCTGGAGGTCACTGTCATCGAGGTAGTCGAGTGCCGCTTCGGCAAGGAAGGTGAGGGGCAGATGGAGGCCAACACCGAGGCGGCGGGCATCCATCGCGGCTTCAAGCAAGGCCCGGGCAGCTGGGCTGCCGTGCTCATAGGCGCGCAGGAGTTCGGGGGCGCCAGCGAGGTCCTGTGTGACCCGTCCGCTGTTGGCGGTCCGGGTGAGGGCCTCCGCCAGCAGTTGGTCTCCGTTCACCGCGAGTTGAGCGGCAGCCGTCAGCGCCGGGGCGTTGAAAATCTCGGGCACGGTCAGCGTTCGTCCAGCCAGCAGCTCCCGCACACGGCTGTGCGGATCTCCGCTGCCGGGTGTCGGAAGGGCGGCGTACTGCCGTGCGTATTCGGGCCAGAGCGTGCCGAGCACAAGGGCAGGCCGTCGCTCAGAATCGGTGAGGAGGGCGTGGACCGCGGCGGCGATCTGCTCGCCCACCCTCGCGTCTCCTAGGTAGTGCTGAGCCTCGTTCAGCCACACAACAGTGCGGGGCCGCACCTGTTGAAGGTCTGCGAGCGCGGCGTCGGCGCGAGTGGGATCGAAGGGGTGCCACAACCGCCAACCCGCTTCCGCAAGAGGCTGGACAGCCTCCCAGCACGCTCTCGTCTTGCCCGTCGATGACGAACCGACTAGCACCACCATCCGGCTCTGTCCCTCAGCGGCCGCCTCGACCGCTTCCGCGATGATCTCATCGTGCTCCCGCCGGACGTAGCCGGGCAGCATCCGCCGCTGCGGACCGGAACGGGAACTTGACACGATGGGGCCAGCGGGATGCACCTCCAAGTCGTACGGCGTCCACTGGCCGATCAGCGTTCCCGGACCCGACTGGTTCTCGGCTGCCGACTGCCCAGCGTGAGGACCCACGACCTTCCGCTGCAGTCCCGGAAATTCTTCCTCCGACAGACCTGATGTCGGGGGTAGAAGCGTCACCGTTCTACCGGACGGCACGGGGCCGCCCTGCCGGAACGCCTCCGACACGTTGGCAGGTGCGGCAGGTGCTGTGAATGGTTCGTAGTAGGCACGACGTACCTGGTCGCCTTCGGGACTCTGCAGCCTTTTCACCAGCTTGGTCTCGTCCCAAAGCTCGATGACTATGCCGTGAGTTTTTTCCTGACGCTTCTTCCAGCCGTCCCACCAGTGGGTTGCCGGCCCGTCCATGCTAGACGGGATGCACAGGATCCATCGCTCGATGGTGTGACCGTTGGCAGCCGCGGCCTTCAGCCCGTTGGCGAGCGACTCGCGGATCTGCTGCGATTGGTTGGTTGTGGTGATCGGCATAAAGTACTTGGACTGCCACACCGTGATGGCGCCTCCGAGGTCACCGGCGAAAGCGTCGATTCCCCAGTCACCCGGATTGGCAGCGATCATCCGGACATTTGGATTGGTCGCACTGGCGAGCTGCGCAAGCATCTTCTCGAAGTCCGCTCGTGCGCCATCCGGGCTGCCGGTCCGGATTTCGTGCACTCCGAAATGGATGGGCGGAACACCAGCCGCCACAGCAATGGAGTTTCCCAACCTGGCCACCCCCGCATCCGTCCTTTCCCGAGTCGCGCATGGGGACGCCGCCCGGGCGCCGTATCCGCGAACCGATCCGCGCCTCGCAGCGCGCAGCGGCACCTGGCCGCAGCGTCCCCTTCTTCCACCTCGGCCAGAAACAGCGTCACGGCCACGCACGAACGCTCTTCCTGGTCGTGGCCTGCCCAAGCCTTCGCAGCCGATTAGATCCACCGGGTCGCATCTCCGCCACCTGCTCGCCCGCCAGCACAGCACCCCAAGTCCGGTCCCGCCGTCCGTAAGCGTACCCACGACCGCTCGCCCACGGTTCTCGCAAGACGCACGGGACGCCCGGCATGGTTTCGCGTCAGAACCGACCTAAGAGATGGCCACGCTCCGGAGAAGGAAGCGTGGCCATCGGTGTGAGACAGAGCAGGGATCGGCAGGTCACGGCTTGTTGCCTGCCGAGCGCAAAGAGAGCCCACAGTCATCGAACCCAGTCGGTGTTGGCCCTTGCCTTGCCATCCAACCGAGTCTTCCGAGCTCAGATGGGCCGAGCCGCCACGCTTCAACGAGTCACGCTTTGACAGCCAATCCAGTCCGCGCAGGTCGGGGACTTGGACCGGACTGGGTTGGCTGTGTAGGGTCTCGCCGCTCGTGACATGTCGATCTTGCGTGACCTGGGCGTTCTTGGCTGTCTCACGGCCTTGTCACCCATGATCAGTCTCAAGTCCGTGGCATTTCCTCGCGAGAAGGGTACTGATCGCGAGGTTCCGCAGCTGACTGGGCCCCGGCCTGGGGCGGCCACGAGTCCTGCTGATCCATCACGTACGCTCCCCCTCAGCCCTGGCCATTGAAGCGGTGCACACGCTGAGGAACAGATTCACATTGGCGATGTTCTGCAGCTTCGCGCGGTCAACGTATGTTCCCCTGCGCTTTGCTTTGAACCTCAACGTACCGTTGTCGCCGGAGACATCAGCGATCTCCGACCAGGCAGCCGCGTCCTTCCGGCCCGCCACCCCCTGTCGGTCGACCTTGTACGGCCCGAAGTCCACCGTCTCACCGCGCTCGATCCGCGCAAGCACGCTGGGCAACTGCACCCGCGTAACGCACTCCTCGATGTGATCCCCCCACAACGTGGGCCAGGCAAACGCCGTGCCCTCGACCACCGAGGTGATCCCGAGCGCCTGCCTGTCCTCCTTGAGGAAGATCCGAATCCCGCGGCCGACGTTCAGCGCGACGCCACCCGGGTCGAGCAGGGTATACCGGGCTTCCCCTCGGGAGGGGTTGAGATACCGCAGGACCCGTAGGGTCCCCCAGTCGTATGCGGCCTCGAAGAGGTCCTTCCCGCGGGACATCCGCGCCGTCCGTACGACCACACCATCGTCATACACGTATAGCCGCGACTCATTGTGCTTCTTGTCCACCCAGGTCTGAGCCCGCCGAAACGTCCGCCGCCACTCCCCAAGCCCACGCTCGGCGGCGAGCATCGCGGTCTCCGGCGTGGGCGGCTCGTAGGTGTCCTTCTCTTCGATCTGATGCCGTCGAAACGCCCGCTGCCGCTCCCGCTCCCCGAGCCCACGCTCGCCGGCGAACATCACTGCTTCCGGTGTGGGCGGCTCGTAGGTGTCCCTCTCTTCCACGCGGCTCCCGGCCTGCAGCCCGGGAGCCGCGTGCGGCTGGGGCAGGGCTTCCTGCGCAGGTTCTGGCCTGGTCTGTGCGCGCGTCTTCTTCCGCACGACAGTGATCAGGTAGTTGGTGTCGTTCGCGTCGCCCGCCAGAACGAACATGCGCTTTGAGCGCCCCCAGGCGCCAGCGGCTATCGCCCCCTCATGCTCCAACTCGCGGACGAGGGACTGTGCGAGTTCATTGCGGGTTGATTCATCACCCATCATCCCCGGAATGCTTCGGCGAATGTGGATGAGGGGCGCGTCATCGGCGATGAGGGGGAGATGCTTGGTCACGGGCACGAGAGCTTCGTCCATTGTCGGAAGGATGAAGCCGTCCCGCGCGACGATGACCCCTTCGATTTCCTCGGGATCCATCGGCGTCACGTCATGTCGCCCGGTGGGGAGTACCGGTGTGGTCAGCTTCCCCGTGCATAGAGGGCTCGGGCAAGGGTGGTCGACAGGGAACTCAAGTGTGTCATCACGCGCCGTGTACGACCGCGACCCTCCGCTCAGGCATTTCTTGCACAGGGTGTACCGGCATTTCTGGCATTGCAGGCCCACGGGATTGCGTATGGTGAGCTGGCTAAAACCATCGTCGGCCATCAGGAATGTGTGACTCGAGTACCAGAGGAGACGGCAGGCCGAGCATTCCGTTGCGACCGGCGCCACCAGCGCGCTCAATTTTTGGACGTCGGTCTGCGGTTCGTCGGATTCAAGATGTTCCGTGCGCCCCTGCCTCAGGACCCCAATAGCCACAAACAGGCCGTCAGTGCTTTCGGGGTCGTGGCGCAGATGTCGCAGCACCTCGTCCAGAGCCGTGCGGCGCCGACCAGCCTCCAGAAGGTCGGCTACCCTTTGCCGCAGTGCCGGAATGTGGTTCCACTGTTGTGGGGGCTCGAATCGTCGCATGAGGATCATCGCCAATCCATGAGTGCAGCGGCTTCGGCATGGCGTCCGGCGCCAGTCAACGCTTGCTGGGCCATGTCCCGGACGCTCGCGACGAGCTCGGGGGGCAGTGGCGTCGCCAGCAAGCGGTTCAGCCGGTTCACGGCCTCCGTGAACTGGCCGAGCCGGATCAATACCTGCGCCAGCGCGAGGTCCCTTTGCTGCTGGTCCATTGCTGGCAGTGGAACGGTTGTGGCATCTACAGGCGGCCTCCGGAAGCTTCTGGCGAGCATGACGGCGAGATTCCAGAATGACTCTGGGCGCCTCTCCCTGTATTCCTGCAGGCAATTTGATAGACAGATGCTGATGTCTTTGCCGGGTGGGGGAAGCGGAACTTCCGTCATCGTGGACTGACCCCACGAGTGCAACTGCTCGGTTCGGCGGCGCGGGCCTGAAGACGCGTAGTAGTCGAGCAGCTGCGCGCGCTGAGTATTTGGGTCCGCCGCGAGGGGAAAGGGGTAGGGGAGCTTCCCCGTGCACGCTTCGTAGAGAAGCACTCCGAAGGAGAACACGTCGGCCCGCAAGTCGCACGGCTCCTGCCGGAGCACCTCGGGCGCGGCGTAGGCCCAGGTTCCACCCCGTGCGGCCGAGAAGCGCCCACCCTGGATGCGGACCTGCTGAGCCAAGCCAAAGTCGGCGACCTTGGCGCGACCAGTGTCGTCGACGAGTACGTTCGACGGCTTGAGATCGAGGTGGGCGACCTCGGTGCCCCTCTTGGACAGGTGCGACATGCCGTCGCACACCTGCTGGAGGATTTCGGCGAGATGGACTCCGTGCTGCCTTCGTATCAGGTCGGTCAGGGTTGAGGGGGCGTACTCGAAGACAATGCCCAACTGCCCGCGCAACTCGAGAACGTCAAGCGTAGTGACGGTGTGGGGATGGGGTTCGAGCCCCAACAGCATCGCGAGTTCGGCGTCGCCGGTGAGCGCGGTGGACAGCGGAGTCTTGATCGCGCGGCGTTGTCCGCGCTCAAGGTCGTCGACGATCAGGACCCACGCCTGCCCACCGCGACGGATCTCCGCCACGGACCAGCGGCCGGCCAGCACCTCGCCGATGGCTGCGGGCGCACCCGCTAACGGTGGGGGAGGTTCGTACGGTTCGTCGGCTGTCAGATCAGCGTCCAACTCCTGGGTCCTCCTCGTCGGCCTGCGGCGTTGGTCCCGCATTCGGGTCGAAGAGGTCAGGAGCAGAGAACTCCACCAGCATCGTTCCGCTCGCGACACTCAGGCGGTCCTTGTCACCGACCGGGCAGGAATCACCCTTGGCGAGCTTCAGCTGCCGCGTGGCGCCGGACAGGAACGCGGGGCGAGAGCCCATGTGCCGGTAGAGCAGTGTCGTTCCGACCAAGGCCAGGTGGCCGTGGAACCGGCTGTCACGGTCGTCCGGCAGGTTCAGACGATTGTGTGAGTTACGGCCGAGCGACACGTTGAAGTCGTCTGTTTCCAGGATGAGTTCCGCCGCGTCTCCTCGCAGCCATGACAACCGCAACGTCCCGTTCGCGAACTGGCGGATTGGTTCGGTGAGACGGAGGCGCTCGGGAGCGAGCGCGACGAGATCCTCAGCCGGTGCGAGCAGCACGGTGTCGCGGTTCCAACGTTCTGAGTTGAGGCGCGACGCTACGACGCCGATCACGCTGCCCGTTCCGGTGAGCAGCACCGGTGCGCCGCTCATGCCTGGTTGAGCATGCTGGCAGCTCACCTTCACCCATGCACGGCCGTTTTCCGCTGTTGCGCCGACGTAGCTGCCGACACCGGAGTCGTAGTCGCGTGAGGCGGCGAAACCGCGCAGGTGAACCGGGTCCCCCGGTGTGGCGGTCGTGCGTGACACAAGCGTCATCGGCTGCCAGTCCCCGGTTCCGAGGACTTGGATGAGCGCCACATCGGCTGCCGCGTCTGAGGGCAAAGAAGTGTCGACGGGAAGTGACAATCCGGGCGCAGTGATGGGCTCAAAAGTCCATTCGGCGCCTGCGTGAGGAGAGAGAACGTGTGCGGCGGTGGCGGCGAGCCCGTCGGCAGTGACGATGAATGCGGTCGCGACGGCCTTACCGTCGCGTACCAGCCTTCCGATGGTGTCCACGACGACGCCTCAGTCCGGGAAGAGGCGGTTGGCCAACTCAAGTACGGGATCCCCACCGAGTCGGGCATCGGTCGAGAGCCGTTCCGCCCCTCCATCGGTTCCAGGCACGTGAGTTACCCGCACCGCCGCTGCCAGCCTCTCGCCATTGATGGCCGCTGCCTGGTTGGCCTCTGCGCGGGACTCGGCGGCATCCGCCCTCGCCTGCAAGTCCGCCACCCGCTGTCTTTGCACCGTCGCGCCGAACAATGCACCAACTGCCGCGAACGCGACGGCCTCCACCGATCCCAGGACGACCAACAGGCGTGACCAGATGACCTCGCTCGCGTCTGTATCGACGGCCAACCAAACGAGAAGCCCGAGCCACACCGCGATGACCGTCACCGCGACGACGAGCGCGGTCCCAGAAAGCGATGAGCCCGGCTCTACTTCGCCCTCCGCACTCTCCGTTCCAGACATCAAGCCTGCCTTTCTCCTTGATGACACCCGTCCCTGGCACTCACGCGGTCAGTGGGACGACGGTTGCGCTCGATGCCGAGATGTTCGTAGCTCTCGTAGGGGCCGAGCCGAAGGGCACGACCCCGTTGGAGGAACTGGAAGCGCGCCAGGTTGTGCTGGTCGCCCGCCACTACAAAGCCATGGTCACCCTCGCCTGCGGATTCGTCGACGGGAACCTCTGTGGGAGAAGACGTCGGCGTCGGACTGTCCGGCTGACAGCTGACCTCAGCCGTCCGCCCCCCCCGCCGCCCGCAGCACCCGTTGCTCCGCGACGCCGACGTCGACGCGTCCCGCCGGGTCACCGTCGCGGCTGCGTACGGCGGCACGGACCAAGGCCAGGTAGTACACGGCCGGGGCACACGGCGTCCACGTGTCGACGTGCTTGTTCAGCAGGAACGAAAGCACGGAGTCGGGGTCGGCAGGCACGAAGTCGTATTCGTCGTGCACCCACTTGTCCTCGGTTCCGCGGGCCCATCGCTGGCGCAGTGCCCGCTCGTCAAGGTCGTGGAGTTCCGCGCTGAAGAAGGCCGCCCACTGGTTGTTCCGGAGGTCCAGGCCGAAGCCGAGAAGTTCGAGGTCGAGGCTGTCCGCCGCCTGAATCGCCAGTTGCTCGTGCAGGGCGCGCCGGGCCACGGCGTGCAAGCTGATCCGCCTGTCTGGCCCGAGGTCATCGTTGAGCGCCATGCCCACGTTCGCCGAAGAGTTCCAGCGTGAGCGGTTCGGTCCCGCGACGCTGCCGCTGCGGTGCGAGAACAACATCTTGCCGTCCCTGCGGGTCCGCACGGCCACGTGAACCCCGAAGCTGCAGGACATGAACGACGGGGCCTGGACGGGGTCCTGGTTTTCCAGGTACTGCTGGCGCAGAGTCAGGCCGCTCGTCTGCGGGCGGTCGAGGTTGAGGGACGTGGTCAGGAAGTCGAAGTAGTCGGCATCCCGTAGCGAGAGCGTGACGATCGGCGACTCGCCGATGTGCGTGCGGGAGACGGTCAGTCCGTCGACGGCGAAGCGGCGGGAGTTCCAGCTGTGTGGTCGGCCCGCCGCCTCCTTCTGCCGCTCCTCGTCCTCGATCGTCCGCCGCCAGCCTGCGATCTCCTCGGGGAACGTCACGCGCTCCGGGGTGTAGCGGATGCGGACGTTCTCCTTTTTGATGGGGCGGGTTCCGTCACCTTCGTAGATGTGGCAGTCGGTCGGATGGCCGAACAGCGTGAAGGAGTCACGCCGCCCCGCGCGGGTCCCGCTGTCGTGCATCGGCCGGGTGAGCCAGGACAACGCCGCGGGCGGAACCGCCGGGCGTGCGGAGGCCGGCGACGCCCGGATCGCGCGTACTAGTTGCCGAAGACTTTCCTCGTACTCATCCGGCGTCATCCCTCCACGGAAGTCGAAGTACTCCCATTCGGCGATGAAGGAGGGGACTCTCGTCACACCCCCCCAGAGCACCGGGAACACCCGCGTGCGGCCGTCCGCGGTGGCCGCCTCGAACTCCCTGGTGGCCCACTCGGAAGTCAGCCACCCCGGACTCACCACGGCCACCATCGCATTGGCCTTCGCCAGCCCGTCCCGCAAGCCTGCGGCCACATCCTGTCCAGGGGACAGTTCCCAGCGGTCGAGCCACACCTCAAGCCCTCGCCGCTGAAGATCTTCGGCCAACGTGACCGCCCATTGCCCGTCCTCATGCGCGTACGAGACGAACACGTCGTAGCGCTCCGGGTTCGGGAAGAACGGCTGCTCTGCCGCACCCGACGTGGAGAGAAAAACCTCCCCGCCCGCTCCGCCATACCGTGAGCCGAGGAATTCCGACATTTTTCGCCGCACCTCGCTCAGATCGATGAAGCGGCCACTGCCGACGGTCACGGGAATAACGGACAATGCGTGAGCCAGCGCCTCGATGAACCGGCTTCCCTCCTCCGACTCGTAACTGACGGAAACGCTGAGCACTGACAGCTCGACGCCGGGCCGAGAGGAACGGACGAGCCGCCGAAAGACGTCGTCGCCGGCGACATCCGGATCGCCGACACACGTGTCCATGAGGAGCAGTAGATGCCCGACTCCGCTGCGGAGCAGGCCCTCGAACGCCACCTCGGGGATCAAGGTGGTGCGCGCGTCCTGTCGCACGCTGTCGGAGGCCAGCAAACGCATTTGCCCGCCCACACGCTCGGCGATTCCGGCGAAGTACACGACGACCACGTCGGCGGGACCCAGTGAGGCGTCGACAGCCCATTCACGCAGGCCCTGCACCAGCTCGGCGCGTTTCGGATCGGCGGCCAGTTCGAGCAGTACGTGTGCGTAGCCAAGCCTCTCGAAGATGTCGTGCACACGCACGATGCCCGGCCGCACGCCAGGGAGGTCACCCAGCGACGGGTCCTCATGACGCGAGACACCGATGGTGACGAGGAAGCGGCGTCCCTCCGTGTCCGAGCCAGATGGGACCGAGATCTGCCCTGCGGATTCCGCCGAGGGCTTCAGCACCAGGTCGTCCACCGGCGTCCGTACGCGCGGTGTCGCCGGGGCCATGTGCCTGCCCTGTCGTCGGCGTACGAGGTTGTGCACCTCCGCCCAGTGACGCGCACCGATCGGCAGGGCGAGCGTTCCGTCGGGGTCCCGCACGGCGGCCGTGAAGCGAGCGCCGCTCGTCGGAGCGTTCCGGTCCACGTACGCCGAAATCGCGGCGATCACTTCGTCGGCCTCGTCCCGCCGGATGGTGCTCAGCAGGCGCTCCCGTACGCCCGGAACGAACTCGTAGGCATGGTTCAGCGCGTCGTCCGGGCGGCTGTCGCCGTTCACCTTTCGCAGCAGTCCGCTGTAGACGATCTCCGCCAGGTCGGACAGCGGGCTGGCTGGCAGCATCGCGGACTGCACAGTCCGCATCACCCCGAGATTGAGCGGGGCGGCGGCGAGATACGCGGCGAGTCGGAGGACATCCGGCTGTGCCTGGGCCTGGAAGTCCTCGAACGTGATGCTCCGGTCGGGTACGTCGATGTCCCCCGGCGCGTCGACGCGGTGGTGCGGAGATCTGGGTGACACGGGCAGCAGCATGGCCGCTCCGTCGAACGCGGCCGGTTGCGCGATCGCGTGTGCCCACGGCCCCAGCCATTCCGGAGTGACCCCCAGCACCGGTACCGGGACGCGGTGTCCCACCACGGGTGGCTGCAGCCCGTAACCCGTATACAGCAAACGGGAATTGGGACCGCCCGCCTCTGTGCTGCGAAAGCGCCCAGGCTCGGGTGCCAGGGCTGTCCGTGCCCACACGTTCTCGGGGAGGGTCTGGAGAACGGCTGTCGGGCCGTGGTCCGCCCACGTCCGCAGCGCCTCGAGCATCGGGCCGGTGCGCCAGGCCGGTGCCACGCCGTCCGTGAGGACCAGGGTCACCGTGCAGCCGGTCGGATCGACGAGTGACCCCGCCGAGCGAAGCGGTTGCGACGACGTTGACGAACTTGTTCCTGTTCCGATCCCGGGGCCGCCGTCGCTGCGGGGGGCCAGACAGTGCAGCCGGACATCGCGGAACGCGCCGAGCTGGAGCAGCAACGTGCGCAGCTCACGAGCGAGCGGCTCCCAGAAGACGGCGCTCTCACCGTAGGAGTCCAGGACGATTCGAACGTCGAGCCATCGGTCCGCCGCGGGTGCGAGGACCGGGATCCAGTGATCGTGATCGGCGATCCGGCTGACGGTGGCGTCCTCGTCCAGGACGGTCCGGACCCTGGAGGGAACGCGCCGTTTGAGCGGGCGCAGGGCACGCGCCAGCTCGCGGCGGCGTGGCAGCGCCGGCGGTCCCGTGACGCGGACCGGCGCCGCCTGTTCGACCTGTGGCTCCTCCTCTCCATCCCGGGAGGGGCGTCTGGGCACGTACAACCGCGTGGCCCCGGACTCGGAGCGGTCGTCGTCACCGGCCTCTGGTGGCTCCTCTTCGGCGCCGCCTTCCAGGGTGGGCGGCGTCGAACGTCCCGCGGTCGGCACGGCGGTCGACGAGGTCCACCCGCTCTCAGCGGGCAAGTGCCGTGCCAGCCAGATGAGTTCGGCGACCTCGCGAGGTATGGGCGGCTGCCCTGCCGGACACAGGTCGGCGAGCAACGCGCCGAGCCGCTCGATCACGGTTTCGCCGGAACCGTCGTATTGAGATGCTGGAAGACCAGTTCGCTGAGCCGATCGAGGCTCGGTGCACCGTCACCTGTCGTACGGCTCACCAGGTAAATGGCGTTGAGAAGCTGGTCCGTGGCCAGCTCGCCCGAAGCAGCGTGGCTGAGGAACCGGTTGATGACTTCGTCGACGTCCTCGGCTGCGGTGGGGAGATGCGCCTTCACGATCGTCCGCAGCCGTTCGTCGCTGTCGACGGCGGGGAGATTGAGCCTGACACAGCGGCGAAGGAACGCGGGTGGGAACTCGCGTTCGCCGTTGCTAGTCAGGATGACGAAGGGGAAGGTGCGGCAGCGTACCTTGCCGCTCACGACCTTGACCGGTTCGCCGTCGTCCGCCGGGCGGACCCGGACCGTGGGATGTCTGTCGGCCACCCGGGAGAGCTCCGGGATCTCGAACATGCCTTCCTCGAAGACATCGAGGAGGTCGTTCGGCAGGTCGATGTCGCTCTTGTCGATCTCATCGATGAGCAGGACGCGCGGCAACGCGTACGGCGCCAGGGCCGTCCCGAGCGGCCCGAGCCGCAGGTAGCGCCCGATGTCCGTGGCGCGCTCCTCTTCCTCCTCGGAACCCGGTGGGGCGTCCCTGGCCGCGCGGGTGACTCCGGCGTCCTCCAGACGGCCCAGGGAGTCGTACTGATAGAGACCGTCGCGCAGTCCGGCCTTGCTGTTGATCGGCCAGCGCAGCACCGTGCCCAGCTTCAGTTCACGGGCGACCGCGTAGGCCAGTGTGGACTTGCCTACGCCGGGATCGCCCGTCACCAGCAGGGGGCGGCGCAAGTAGAGGGCCGTGTTCACCGCCTCGACCGTGTCCTCCTCGGCCTTGTACGCGTCGGCGTTCGGCAGTCGCCGGTCCCCGTGGGACTCGACGTTTCGGTCGAACGGCGTCACCTCACCGGTGTGTTCGAAGTCCCGCCACGGCGGTGGGGCTGGCAGGCGGTCGATGCCGTCGTGCGGCTCGCGCACACCTTGATAGATCCGCCACTCGCTCATCGGGAGCGTCCTTCCTGGGCCGGGGCCAAAGGCGATCGGGGGATTTGGCGCCGCGGGTCGTCCCACAGCAGAACGATGTCGCCACCGAGGTGCCCCTCCCTCTTCGGGGGCTTCTCCGCTTCGACGCGCAACCGGCGGATCCGCTCGGGCAGGTCGTCCCGCCGCGCGTCGTCCAAGGAGGCACACAGCTCGGTGAAGAATCCGTTGCCACGGCAGGTCCGACGGCCCGGCGCCCCGCACCTGCCGCCGTCGGCACGCTCGCAGGCCGGGCTGCCCCGCCGCCACATCATCATCGGTACTCCGGACGCGACGGCCACCTGGTAGGCGTCCGAGACCGGTGGCGACTGCGGCGTACCCGCGAGCGCGAGCGCGCCCAATGCCGGGTCGTTGTCGAACGAGGCGTCCAGCGCGGCCTGATGCTGGTCACCTCGGCCGCACACGCACACCACCATGTCGCCGACCGCCTTGCCGTCCAGTTGCTGCCAGCGCTCAGCCCACGCCGCATGCAACGAGGGCGCCTCGTGTCGCTCCAGCGGCCGGACGACCACCCGTTGCTTGCGGCCCAGCGAGAACCAGGGCAACTGCGGCCAGAGCTCGAGATCGGCGAAGCCTTCGTCGAGTGCCTCCACGGGAAGGATCAACTCGATCAGACCGGGGCTGGTGGCCCCACCCATGATCTCGATCTGCGCGGGCAGCAGCTCCGCCAGATGCTTAACCGCCTGGTCCAGGGGAAGCGCGTCCGACTCCGGGGCGGCCGGACGGATGTCGCTCGCCGAGCGGTATCGCCACACCATGACGTGGTACAGCCGCCGGTCGCGCATGGAGTGTCGAATCCTGCCGATGATCGAGGGCTGGACTTCCGGCCCGGGCCGCTCGGCCAGACGTCGCTGCATCGTGTCACCGAGTCCCAGCCTGCCCGCCGTGATCAGCACTCGGTCGCGCAGCTGCTGGACAGCGCCTTGCCAGGCCGGCCCCGCTGTCGCGCCCCGGTGGGCGAGGTCGGCGGCGAAGGCCAGCTCGTAGGGAAGCCCACCGTCCTCGGGCAGCATCCGGGCGGCCAGCTCGGTGAAGACGTCACGGTGGTCCAGCAGCGGGTACGTCGCGGGCGGGAGGGCGCCTTCGACGGCCGCGGCGAAGAACGCGGCGAGATGGCTGCTCGTACCGGAGAGGGTCTCGTCCATCGGGTCCTCCGGCAACTGGGAGATGAGCGCCAGCAGTTGCCGCTCTTCGGTGGAGTTGAGCGCCGTGTCGAGGCCCTCGTCGGCCCCGCCCGCGTCATGCCTCATGACGCGGTCGGACAGCCGGGACCACCGGTCGTCCTGCCCGTGAAAGGCGTCGTGTGCCCGGATGAGGTTGCGGTAGACGTCCGGGTCCAGCAGCCTCAGGGCGCTCACGGGGGTACCCAGACCTCCCATGGATGTGTTCCGCAGTCTGGTCGCCTTGACGATCGCGCAGACACCACCGGACTCGTGGTTCAGCACCGGGCCACCGGACAGCCCCTTGTTGACCTCGCCGCCCACTAGCTCCAGCATCTCGCCGACCTGCAGTTTCTGGGTGCCCCCGCGGACGAGGGCGGCGGAGCGCTCAGCCGCGCTGCCGGGCTCATAGACGTCGGAGAAGCCGATCGCGGTCAGGCCGGCGTCATGCGAAGGAGGCACGGTATCGAGCCAGACACACGGGTGACCCGAGGGTGCGTCGAGGAGCCGTACGACAGCCAGATCCGGAAACGGCCACAGCTCCCTGCCCTTGGGCGGGGCCGAGGCGGTCAGCACGATTCCCTCGAACTCCGTGTCCTCCCAGAAGACGGGCAACCGAGTCCCTGGCTGCGTCCCCGCCACATGGGCGCAGGTCACGACGTGGCCCGGGGCGACGAAGAAACCCGTCCCCTGCGAAACCCCCTGCACGCGCAGGCGACAGGAGCCTAGGTGTTCCTGAAGAAGGGACAGGGGTGAGGGCCTACGCACAGCGGACGGCCTCAGTCCTGAACCGGTGGCAACGGGGGTACGGCCGGGGGCTGTGCCGGCTGCGGTGGCACGACCGGTGTCGCCGGTGTGGCGGGCAGCCCCTGGCCGTTCCAGGTCAACGTCACCTTGAACGCCGCCTTGCCGCTGCCGCCGACTACTGCGGCGACAATGCCGGCCTCACCAACGGCCAGTTCCAGACCGAACTCGACACTGGTCTCGTCGGGGCGGGCCGACGCCACCGCATTGCGCACATTGGACGCGACGGTCTGGAGCGCCTCCTGGAACCCGTCGAGCTTTTCCGTGATCCGCTCGCCGAGACCCGAGTCGCTCGGCCCGTCGACGCCTTCGTCGACCGTTGCCCAGATGACCTTCTCGTCCGGCATCTGCAAGCGCACGAGCTGCGACATGACTCCCCCTCAACTGCTACGTGTGGCAAGTCACATCGTACGAGCCGTGCGTCGATTCCGAAGACCGATCACAAATCACTGCCTCGTGCCGGGGTCACGCTCGACCGCACGGCGCCGTCTCCCGGAGTCGGTCTGATCCACACGACACTCCCCATCGGCGCGACCTTCAGCAGGAACGGTTGGGCCACGATGCCGCGCACCAAAGGATCGAAGTCGGCGAACAGCAGCCGGGCGAGCTCCAAACGCGATTCGTAGATCACGTGATCCCGGAGCGTCGCCGACCAGCATGTGCCGGAACAGTGTTTCTGCCCGTTCTGCCAGCGAAACATCCGCCAAGGGGCGGCCGACTGGAGCGACACCGCTGCCACAGATTCCCAAGGCCGTTCCTCAACTCCGCCGCCGTGCCCACGGAAGCTAACTGTCGCTTTCTATACCCACCCCCGGGTCGGACTGTCCTCGACAGCACGGTGCTCCCGCCGACGTGCCGACGCACGAGGTATAGCCGCGACCTGCGGATCTCAGCTCCGCGTCGGATCCGACTCCGATCCGATATCACTCGTGAGATTCCGACACAGAATCTGAGATCCCACAGCTGTCAGCGGACAGCAGTTGTCCGTTGACAGCGAAGTTAGTCTGCTGTCGGTCTGTGACCTGGGCGGACTAACTTGGTTGGCAAGAAACTTCCTTGGTCGACCTAGGGCAGGAGGCTCTTCGAGCCGGAGGGGCCGGGTGCCGGTCGAAGTCCTATGTCACCCCTTATGGAAACCCAAGGCGCACCTGGGGGCCGCGCTGACAGGATCGGCACATGCTTATCACTCCTCGCCCCGGCGCCGAACGGAAGAACATCCGGCAGGTCCCAGCGTCGTCCACACCACCGCGATGAACCTACAGCGGCCGTATCTCACTGCCTTCGAGGGGCTGTGGACGTATCTGGAGTGGGCCACGGAGTCCGCGCGAATGCTGCGCTCCCAGATCAGCGACCGGGACCTCGACGTTCTGAACGTCCGCATCGTCGAAATCGCCAGACTAATTGCTCGCTTGCAGGGACCCAGGGAGCTGACAGAGTGGCGCTCCGTTGCTGGCCAGAGCCTTGGAGGGAAGCATGTCGGCGTCCGAAATCGGGTATCGCGTGGTGCGTCATGGAGACAAGGCGCCGAAGGACGGGACGCTATGGCGTACCGAAGCGGAGTCACGCAGCAGGGTAGCGGCGGGCGATCGTCCAGCGCTCCAGGAGGTTCTGTTCTGCCTGCGTGCCGATCTCGTGGATAGCATCTGCGTGTCCAGGTGGGATGACCTGGGCGATCCGATCACCCGGGAGATGGTCCGCGACGAGATCCGGGATCACCGAGCGACACTGACCGTGGCCGGTGATGTCATCGAACCTGATCACCCGCTGCGGAACACCGAGCGAGGTGTTCGCAACCAGGTTCAGGATACCTGCGCTGCACTTCGGGCGCTTCTTCCTCGCCAACGAGGCAAGCAGGGCCAGTTGGACATCGGCCGCGGCCTGAGCAAGAACGAAGTGGTGCGGCTCGCACACAAGTTGCACGTCGGGTTTCAACTGACGCTGGCGCAGACTGCGGACCTCCTCAACCAAGCGGGCTACATGTGGGATGGCGTGCAGGGTGAGCAGGACTTCAACAAGCAGGTCGTTCACCGGCTCCTCCAAGACGCGTGCTGGGACGACGATGCCCCCCGGACGGTCGATGGCGAGCGGATCCGTACCAGCGGGAGGTCACATCAAGTTCTCCAGGAGTTCGAGGTGATGGCCGTCTACGGACCAGACGACGAACGAGATCACCTCACGCGATCGAGGGACGTCCAGAACATCGCGACGGCGCACGACCACCTCTTCGCCTTCTCCTTCACCCCGAGCACTCCGGACTTCGGGCTCACAGACCTTCTCCACCTCGTGACCACACCCGCGCCTGTCCGCACCCTCTACGTAGCCGATTCTTCCCTCTTTCCCAGCGAATTGGACCGGCTGGTCGCGTACAGGTGGGTCGAGCACTTCGGCGTCCAGGTTCTGGAGGCGGGCAAGTCGGTGAAGTCGACCGTTGAAGGTTCCGGACAAGAGCGAGTTCTGCGGGAGGTGATCAAGACGTTCGCTGCCCTTCGGATGCACGACAGCCACACCGTGATCGAGACCACCCGGTCCATCGATCACGCGAGGGCCGTCGCGAAGCGCCTGCGGAGCCAGGCGGGGTACTCGTATGAGGAGATCGCTCGTCACCTCAGGCTGGAAGCGATTCCCACGCGGAAGCGCAGCGGCGACTGGGGCAGAAGCGCTGTCATGGATCTAGTGTCCGGTGATGTCGCCTCATGAGCAACGCCCGACGTCATGCTCGTCGAGAGCGCGCGCTGACCCGACTTCGCACGCATGCAGGCGTCACGCTGAGCCGGCACGCCCTGTCCCGGGCGAAGGAGCTCGGTTTCGATGAGAGTGAAGTGCTGCGGTGCGTCATATCTCCCGAGCAAACCTACGGAGGCGACCCGAAATACCCAGGTGCCCGGCGCGTCCACCAGCGTCGAGATTGCGCCTGCGTCATCGACACGGCGACCCGAACGGTGGTGACAGTGTTGCTACGCAATACGGGCCTATGGCAACACGGAACCCATACCCGGTGGGACATGCCTCGTGCTTGCTCAAGTTGAGCGCGGGTCATAGGCTCTCCGCCTCTTTCCAATGTGGAAAAGCGCCCCGGGATCTGACTCGCACTCTGCCCGGGGCGCTGTCACGTCGTTTCCCGCCACCCCTGCTGCTCCAGTGCCCGCAGGTCGAACCGCTCCCGCAGGTCGGCCAACCCTGGTGGCACTTCATCCATGCGGGCACCGGGGAGCGCCGCGTGACCCGTGATGAGAGCGATCCGAGGGTCCGACTCCTCGGCGACCACCTCGTCGTCCGTCTCAAGCGCTTCTTCGATGCGGCCAGGCAGAGACGGAGCCGAAGGGAGGACGTCGTTGGTGTGCAGCCACTCCATGCCCATCAGCAGCGTCGAGGCGTACGAGTCCTGAGGATGCCCCGACCACACTGTCGGGCAGTGCACCAGGCACGACAGCGGCTTACTTTCGGCCAGTACGTCGCGGTAGCCGTTCTTACCCTTCACAATCAGCTCGTCGATCTGCTGGGCAGGGGCGATCGTGATGCCGAGCAGGGGCTGCTGCTGACACGGCTCAAGTCTCTTACACGGCCATGGCTCAGCCCGTTTACCCTGCAGGCAGTTGTAGAAGGCGTACAGCGGGACCGGCAGGACGCTACCGCTCCGGCCTTCCCGTCGCGCGGCCTCAACCAGCAACCGACTCTGCCAAATCCTGCCGTCTGATCCTCTCCGGACCTTGCGCTTGAGTTCCTCGTAGCGTTCGCCGGGGTGGTAGAGGCGCTTGGCCTGAATCCAGAGCCGCACCCACGACAAGTCGCTCCGCTGGATCCACCACTCCCAGTCGGCGCCGTTCCCTCGCTCCTCGTGCGGCTTGAACCTAACCACCCGCCAGAATCGCGGGTCCACATGCGCAAGCTCCGTTAGAAGCAGGTCGGTGAGGGTCGTCTCGTACGCCTCGAACCCAACGGCACGTGCTCTCGCCATGCGGCGGTGCGTGGCACGAGCCTGTTTGGCCAGGGCCTTCGCCAGGTGGCACGCCTCCGGCCGCCCAGCCATCAAGTTCTCGATCACGTGGTGGATGTGCTTCACGGAACCTGTGCGGGATCCCGGTGGTGGAGGAATGGGGGGAAGTGGCGGCGACGTCAATGAATCTCCCTGTTGCGGCTCCGCCTTGATCTCTGGACGCTCGCTCGGCGCTGTACTGACCCTGCGCACCTACCGTACGGTCACGACCTGTTCCACATCGACGAGTTGACGAGTCGGAAGGCGGCCAACTCGCGGACACTCGACGCTACGTCACGATATGTCCCAGGAACCACACTGCGAACGCCGACCAGGTGACCACGAAGGCCACGTACCCAGGCGAGTATCTCTGTGGTCCGGTGCGATCAGTGGCCGAGCGCCGACCATGCGGCGAGTCCGAGAGCTGCGAGGCTGGTCAGTACTCCGACGGTCGGCAGGGGCCAGCGGGTGCGTTCGAGGGCAGTGACCCTGTCGCCGAGTTCCTCGACGGCCTTGTCGATCTGGTCGGATCGCTGTGCGATCAGGGCGAGTTGGCTGTCGATGCGCGCCGGCCCGACTTCGAGGGCGCGGCGGAGCACAGCCAGTTCAAGGGCGACCTCTCCGTCGGGCATGGCGCGGCTCCTACGGTCAGTTGGTCGTGGACGTGGATGCGGGGTCGGTTCTCGCCGGGAGCCAGGAGGCGGTCCCGGTACGGCCGAGAAGGGTGCCGACGGCACCCTTGGCGACGGCCAGGCCAGCGGGGATCGCGGCGGTGGCGGCGGACTGGAGAGTGGAGAGGCCCGCGTCGCAGGACAGCGTCACGTGATCCAAGATGCCGCTCAGCTTGCCCGTACCGTCCAGCCCAGTTCGTAGGCCCGCGTGGCGAAGATCGCCATGACGGCCGCCTCGGCACGGACAAGCAGCCGGGCAGAACGCAGCGCGTCCTCCGGCGAAGGTGCGGCGGTCCGTGTGCCGTCACTCACGTCGTCCTCCATCTCAACAGGCGCGCCGGCTGCGCGAGGGTGAGGCTGAGGGCCGCATGGTGCACTGACAACGGGCGCAGGTGCTCGCCCGGTTCGGTGGACGCGGCCGACGTACGGACCGCGTAGAGCGTGCTCACTCCTCACGACTGGATTCACTGTCAGAGAAGCCGAAACAACTGAGTTCGCTCTCAAACGCCTTGATTGGTGTAGGTTCTCGCAGCTCGCTGCATCAACCGGCGCTCTGGCCTGGGCTGTCTCACCGCTCCGCATTTACCCCGGCTCGGCCGAGTCTCAGCTGCTGCTGCAGTTCCTGCCGCGCGGGGACGCAGTTGAGTCCCCGCGCGTTCCCGCTCCGGATGGCATCCACCCCCTGACCTGCGT
The DNA here is from genome assembly GCF_001514115.1 of Streptomyces olivochromogenes. Lineage (GTDB taxonomy): Bacteria > Actinomycetota > Actinomycetes > Streptomycetales > Streptomycetaceae > Streptomyces > Streptomyces olivochromogenes. The sequence continues at coordinate 93,887 of NZ_KQ948477.1, read as the reverse complement.
CGAGCCGTTGATCCTTTTTGACGCAACAGACAACGTTCTGCGGCAAGTTGACGAGATGTCCGAAAGAGGGTAGCTTGGTGCGCGCCTTCAAAGGTGAGTTTTGATACCGCCCAACCCGTCGCGCGGACTTCGCGCGAGGGCTTGGGTGGCATCGAAACGAACCACTGGAGGCACGGTGTCAACGCAGAGAATCAGAGACAGGGTGTGGGCGTACGCGATTAGCCTCGCTGCTCATATCACGGCACTAGCAATCTGGGACATTTTTCTCAGGCATCACGGCTAGAGTACGTAACGCTCCACCTAATGCCCCCTAATCGGGGGCTTTTTTCATGCCCAAAATAGGCCCCAGCTGCGCTTTGTAGTCGGCGATACCAAGCACCGCGGCAGACTGCTCATCGGGCTCGGTTTCATGCAGTTCGATGCGCATACGACGCCGGTCACCTTCGGCGACGAAGAGCCGCTCGAAGATGCTGCTATCCGGGAAACGGACACTGACCGCTACAACGGGACCGTCCATGGCGTACACCCAGCCCGGGTGATGTCCTGTATAGCCACGATGCTTTCCTCCAGTGACGGGGCGGACAGAACCGACCCTTGTCACTCGAAAGAGTGAGTCCGTTGAACTGCGAATCTCAGCACGACGCCATAAGTGACGCTGATATGCAGACGGCGCTCAGAATATGGCGCGGTTTTGAGGACCTACACCAGCGCAGCGAACGCGGGCGGAATGGATCACTGTTCTCGTCACCCGAATAGGTGATGCTCCGACCTGCGGGTCTCACGGCGGCAGCATAAGTGCCGCCACCGTGCAGTTCTCGTTGAGATTATGCAGCGGGTTTTGAGACCCTACAATTGGATGACAAAAGACAAGTTTGTCCTTCGACAGCGAAGTTAGCCGTGCGCAGCGCGCTGACCTGCGTCGACTGGATTGGATGTCAACACAGCGGGCGATAGCGTGGAACATCGTGTCGGAGGGGGACGCTGGATGCGGATTGTGCGCGACATCTGCCGTGTGCACACTCTGTCCGCTGCCCACGCGTCCGCGTCAGCCGCTGCGTCGGCGAGCGCGGAGGGCGGCCCAGTGGCGTAGCCGTTCGCTGATCTGGGCTTCGTAGCCGTTGCGGGTGGGCTGGTAGTAGGTCTCGTGGTCCATGTCGTCGGGGAAGTAGTCGGCTCCGGAGAAGCCGTCTGTGGTGTCGGGGTCGTACTGGTAGTCCTTGCCGTAGCCGAGGTTCTTCATCAGCCGGGTCGGGGCGTTGAGGATGTGGGCGGGCGGCATGAGTGAGCCGGTGCGGCGGGCGGCGCGGTGGGCCGCGTCAAGGGCGCGGTAGACGGCGATGGACTTGGGGGCCGTGGCGTGGTAGACGACCGCTTGGGCGATCGCCAACTCGCCCTCGGGGGAGCCGAGTCGCTCGTACACGTCCCAGGCGGCGAGGGCCTGCTGGATGGCGTGCGGGTCGGCGATGCCGATGTCTTCGTTCGCGAAGCGGACCAGGCGGCGGGCCACGAACAGGGGGTCCTCGCCGCCGTCGAGCATGCGGGCGAGCCAGTACAGGGCCGCGTCCGGGTCGGAGCCGCGCATCGACTTGTGGAGCGCGGAGATCAGGTTGTAGTGGCCTTCCTGCGCCTTGTCGTACAGCGGGGCGCGCTGCTGGATGTGGTGGGCGAGCGCGGCGGTGTCCAGGGGGGTGCCGGGGTCCGGGAGGGCCTGGAGCTGTTCGGCGATGTTGAGGAGGTAGCGTCCGTCGCCGTCGGCCATGGCGATCAGGGCGCGGCGAGCGTCGTCGGCCAGGGGCAGCCGGTGGCCGGTGAGGCCCTCGGCACGGTCGAGGAGTGTGGACAGGGCGGCTTCGTCGAGGCGTTTGAGGACGAGGACCTGGGTGCGGGAGAGGAGGGCGCCGTTGAGTTCGAAGCTGGGGTTCTCGGTGGTGGCGCCGACCAGGGTGATCGTGCCGTCCTCGACGTAGGGCAGGAAGCTGTCCTGCTGGGCGCGGTTGAAGCGGTGGATCTCGTCGACGAATAGCAGGGTGCCCTGGCCGATGGTGCGCCGGCTTCGTGCGGCGGCGAAGACCTTGCGCAGGTCGGCCACGCCGGTGAAGGTGGCCGACACCGGTTCGAAGGCCAGGTTGCTGCCGTCCGCGAGCAGGCGGGCGATGGTCGTCTTCCCCACGCCGGGCGGACCCCACAGGATGGCGGAGCCGAGGCGCTGCGACGCGACCATGCGACCCAGCGGGGCGTCCGGGGCCAGGAGGTGGTCCTGCCCGACGACCTCATCCAGCTGGGTGGGGCGCAGGCGGTCGGCGAGTGGCCTGGCAGGCTCCTCGTCGAAGAGCGGCAGGGTCGCTTCGGTCGGTTCCATCGGTCTCTTCGATCGCAGGCAAAGGTGTGCGGGCGTGGCGAGCCTTGCACGGGGCACTGACAGACGTGGGCTCAGCGGCTCGTGGGCGCACTTGCGGTGCTCATCGGCTACGGGGGCGGTCGCGCCTGGGCAGCCGCTCGACGGCCAGGTCGTAGGAGTCCTCGACTGCGTTGGTGACCAGCCGCTTGGTGATGCCGGGGCCCGGTCCGAGCGAGATCCAGTGGCGTTTGTCGAGGTAGCGGCCCGGTGTGATCGAGACGTAGCCGCGTACTTGCGCGCGGGCGTGTTCGGGTTCGCACTTGACCGTGATGATCTGGTCGTCCGGGTCGTCGGTGACGATCAGGAACACCTTGCCCGCGATCTTGTACACGTCCAGGTGCTGGGTGAACGGGTAGCCGTGGTCCGTCCCGGGCAGCGCGAGGGCCGCCTGGCGGGCGATGTCCTGGAGCCGGTCACCGGCCGCGCTCACCGGGCCGCCCGCGTGCCGGTTCCGTAGGTGTGCGGGTCGACGGGCTGCTGGGCCTTGGGCAGGCGGGCGACGACGAGCCGGTAGGAGTCGGCGACGAGCTCCCTGACGAGCTCCTTGTCGACGCCTTCTCCGCTCTCCAGGGTGATCCAGTGGTTCTTGTTCATGTGGTAGCCGGGGGTGATGTGGCTGTATTGCTCCCGCAGGGCGTGGGCCTCGCCGGGGTCCGCCTTGAGGATCACGACGGGCCGCCCCGGGACTTCGGTCATCAGCATGAACACCTTGCCTCGTGCCTTGTAGACCTCCCAGTCGGGACCGAAGGGATGCTCCAGCTGCGCTCCGGGCAGTTCCTCCGCGCAGTCGGTGGCGGTCTTGTGCAGGGTCGATGCGTTCATGGGCAGTGGGCCTTCTCAGGTGGTGACGGATTGCGGCATCGAAGGAGGTAGGAGGCGCGCCGCGCGGGCGCGGTGGCACGTTCCATCCTTCCGCCGAAACCGACCGGAAGGGCGGTAGGCTGCGGACACGTGATGGTCGACAAGCGACACTCCGACGCGAGCGGAACCGCGACCGGTCCTGCCGCGGTTCGGCTGTACGGTTTCCAGCCCCCGGTCGGTACTCCCTACGGCCTTGAGGTGAGTACCGTCGAGGATTTCTTCGCCCAGCACGACGACTGGCCATGGAACCCGCCCCGTCCCGGCCGCGCCACCTTCCACTACCTCATCGCGGTCACCGAGGGTGAGCTGCGGCACGACGTCGACTACGTCACGCGGACCGTCGCCCCCGGCCAGTGGCTGTGGGTGCGTCCCGGGCACGCGCAGTGCTGGCATCCGCCCGGCGCGGCCCGCGGCCCGTTCATCCTGTTCGAACCGGACGTACTGCGGCCCGACCTCGCGCGTCTCCTGGCCCCGCTCACCGCGCACGAGGCCCCTGCCGTGCTCAGCCCGCACCCCGACGACACCGCCTGGCTCCAGCAGACGGCACTCCAGCTCCTGGACGAACACCGCGCCCTGGGGCGCCGCCCCCTCGACATCCACCACGCCCTGCGGCGCAGCCTGCTCGAATCGCTGCTGCTGCGCCTGGCCAACTCCCCGGGCATCACCCCCACCGGCACGGCCACCGCCGGCACCGGCCGCGCCGACAGGTACGGGCGCTTCCTGGACGCCCTGGAGCTGCACTTCCGTGAGCTGCACCAAGCAGCGGACTACGCCGAGTTGCTCGGCTGCTCGGTCCGCACCCTCAGCCGCGCCGCCCGGGACGCCACCGGCAAGGGAGTACGTGAACTCATCGACGAGCGGCGCCTCCTGGAAGCCCGGCGCCTGCTGGGAGGTGCCCGGTGGGATGCCCGGACGGTGGCCGTCCACCTCGGCTTCACCGACCCCGCGAACTTCGGCCGCTTCTTCCGCGACCGCACCGGTCTCACCCCGGCCGCCTTCGCGGCCGGCGAGACCCCGACCCTCCCCACACCTCCCCTGGGTTGACGATCTCGGTGGTTTCCGGCCGGGTCTCAGTCGATAGCCTCGATGGTGACGTCGACCGCGCCGTCGTACTTCTTGAGGGCATCGGCCCCCGAGTCGATGGTGCCGAGGATGACGATGCCGGGGTCGGGGATGGACTGGCCGTCGTGGGCATAGAAGATGGCGATGTCGGGACCGGGTGACCAGTAGGCGATGTCGCCGACCTCGTAGCTGAACCGCGGTTCGCCTCCCTCAGCGAGAGACCGGGGCAGGCGACCGTACTTCTCGCGCTTGAACAGGTCGTCCGTCTGCAGCGTCAGCGGAAGCAGCGAGGCGAAGTCGCGTGCCGTCGCGTTGTCGGCGAGGGTTGCGCTGAGGACGGTTTCTCCGGCGGTCAGTCGGATTCTCATAGGAGTTCCGCTCTCCGGGGTGTAGTAGGAGTGATCGTCGGCGGCCGACACGGACGCCGCGTTCATCGGGTACGCGCTTCGGTTCGGCACGGACCGCGTGAAGGCAACTTCGACGTCACCGCAGTGACAAGTCTGTTGACTTACCACACTCGGCCGCCGGGCCGGTTGACGACGATGACCCGCACGTCACCTGTGCGGCGTCGCCGGCTCCCGTCGACCGGCCCGTGCGGGCCGCGCGGAGGGGCGGTTCAGTCGGTGGTGAAGCTGGACAGCATCGCGGCCGGGAGGCGGCTGCCTGCCGATCCGTGGGGAAGGATCTCAGTGATGCGGGCCAGATCGGTGGCGGAGAGCTGGACGTCGGTGGCGCCGGCGTTCTCCTCGAGGCGCTTGGTGCTGCGGGTGCCGGGAATGGGCGCGACGTCCTCGCCCTGGGCGAGCAGCCAGGCCAGCGCGAGCTGGGCGGTAGTGATGCCCTTGGTGTCGGCCAGACTCTTGAGCTGTTCGGTGGCGTGCAGGTTGTACGTGTAGTTCTCGCCCTGCCAACGCTCGTCCCAGCTGCGCATGTCGTCCGCGGGGTACTCGCTCGCGGGCTTGACCTGGCCGGTGAGGAAGCCGCGACCGAGCGGGGAGTAGGGCACCAGGCCGACGCCGAGTTCCCGCAGGACGGGAAGGATCTTCTCCTCGACCTCCCGCTCGAAGAGCGAGTACTCGTACTGGAGTACGGAGACCGGGGTGACGGCGTGGGCGCGGCGGATGTACTGGGGGCCGACGTTGCTCAGGCCGAAGTACTTCACCTTGCCTTCGGTGATCAGTTCGCCGACCACGCCGGCGACCTCCTCGACCGGAACGTCGGGGTCGGAGATGTGCTGGTAGAAGAGGTCGAGGTGGTCGCTCTGCAGGTAGCGCAGGCTGTTCTCGGCGACCTTGCGGATGTTTTCCGGGCGGCTGTTGTAGCCGGGGCTGTGCAGCGGGGCGGTCATGTCGAAGCCGAACTTGGTGGCGAGGACCACCTCGTCGCGGAAGTCTTTGACCGCCTTGCCCAGGAGGATCTCGTTGCTGCCGGTACCGGCGCCGTACAGCTCGGCGGTGTCGAAGAAGTCGATCCCGAGTTCGTGGGCGCGGCGGATGGTCGCGAGGCCCTCGTCGTCGTTCGAGGCGCCGTAGGCCATGGACATGCCCATGGTCCCCAGGCCGAGCGCCGAGACGCGCAGGCCCTGAGAGCCCAGATTGCGGTGCTGCATGAGTTCACTCCCTCAGTGGTTCGCCGGTTTCACCCGCAGAGGTCAAACCGAACTGTTCCGTTTGACCCTACGCGCCGATCACCCAAATGCCAAACCAAACAGTTCGGTGCTCTATCCTGGGCGCATGTCCCAGTCCCGCGACTCCGGCCAGACCGCAGCTCCCGCCGCCCCCGGCGACACCACGCGCGAGCGCATCCTTGCCGCCGCCATGGACGAGTTCGCCCGCCACGGCATCGCCGGCGCCCGCGTGGACCGCATCGCCAAACTCGCCAGGACCAGCAAAGAACGCGTCTACGCCTACTTCCGCAGCAAAGACGCGCTCTACGCCGACGTCTCTGCACAGGAGCACGCCGTCATCACCGAGGCCACCCAGCTGGACCCCTCCGACCTCCCTGGCTATGCGGGCCGCCTGTTCGATTACTTCGTCGCCCGTCCGGACCACTTCCGTCTGATCACCTGGGGTCGCCTCGAACTGCCGGGCACCACAACCGCTGCCGAAGAGCACGCCCAGGCATTGCTCGCCCACAAAATCGACCAGCTCCGCCAGGCGCAGCAGGCCGGACAGCTCGACCCCGCCTGGGACCCGGCCGACGTCCTCGCCCTGGTCAACCAGATCGCCACGACCTGGGCGTCACAGCCCGAGCACAGCAAGGCCGCCGCCGCACACGCCGTGGACCCCACCGCCGCCGCCCGCCGCGCCGCAGTGGTGACCGCTGTCGAGCGGCTTTTCCCTCGAGCACGCTGAGGTCGCCCGGACCGGCGGCAGCCTGCTCGAACATTCCCCAAACGGCGCCGACCGCCCTTGCCGCACAAGTCGAGGGATCCGGGCTCAGTCGTCCAGGACGACGACGTGCTTGCCCAGTGTGGTGCCGGACTCGACGTCGGCCTGGGCGTCACGGACCTGTTCCAGGCCGTGGTAGACCTTCGCGACCGGGACGTTGAGGCGTCCTGCGGCGATGGCCTGGAGCTGGTGAGCGAAGACGTCGGCCGGGAGGTCGGCTGCCTGACCGCCATAGGACGTCAGCCGCACCCCGCCCGGGATCATGAACGGGCTGAAATCGGGGATCGTCCACTGGCCCGCCAGGGCTCCGGTGAAGCAGACCGTGCCGTGGCGGCGGACGGTGCTGAGGGTGTCGGCGAGGACCGAGCAGCCCACCAGTTCCAGTGCGGCGTCCACGCCGTCCGGCAGCAGCGCGCGCACCTGGTCGGCGAGAGTGCCGTCGTCGACAAGGGGATGGTCAATGCCCACGGCCGTGAGTTCCCCGGCCCGGCCGGGGCTGCGGGTGGTGGACAGCACGGTGGCTCCGAGGTCCTTCGCGATCGTGGCCGCGCTCAGCCCGACTGTGGAGGTGCCGCCGCGGATCAGCAGCGTCTGCCCGGCCTTGAGGTCCAGGCCGGTGGTCAGCGATCCGTAGGCGGTCTGGAACATCTCCGGCAGCGCACCGACGACCTCCCACGGCAGACTGGTCTCGAACGGGATGACCTGCGCCGCCGGGACGGTCACGTATTCGGCGTACGCGCCGTCGTACGAACGGCCCATGCCACCCATCATCGTGGCCACCTGCTGTCCTGGCCGCAGCCCGCTGTTCTCGTCGGCCTCGTCGACCACGCCGACGCCCTCGATGCCGGGTACACGCGGGTAGGTGACCTCGGCGTCTGACTCGCCCTTGCGGGTGGTGACTTCGGACTCGTTGACGCCGAACGCCTTCACTCTGATCCGCACCCAGCCGGGCTTACGGACGGGCACCGGCACATCCTGGATCTCCAGTGCGTCCAGGCCGCCCGGCCGGGTGACGACAACGGCCCGCATCGTCGCCGGTACGGAATCGCCGGCTGCTGTCCCTTGGCTCATACCCAGCTCCTTTACCGTGTTCGTCCCCTGGTAGCTCTGTGCTGTTCCGCATGCCCGTATTCCCCGATGGCCGTCAGGGACGGTCGATGCCCTCCCACAGGTCGAGGGCCGCCTGATAGTGGGCGCTCGCCTCGAAGGGAGGGTTGCCGACCCTTTCCGAGGTCGGACGGTCCGTGACGGCGGGCCACAGCCGGGACTGCTCGCCGGTGACGAAGTCGAGCAGGATGTCGCGGATACGCGTGTCACGCTCGGCCTGCTCGGCACTGCGGCCCGGCTGTTCCTGGCCGACCAGGGCGTACATCTCGGTGCCGTGCACGGCGGGCGCGCCCTCGGCGGGCCCGATCACCAGGAGATGGGCGTTGCCGCCCGCGGCGGCGTGGGCCAGGGCACCGCGGGCGGCGGGAAGCGCGAAGAGGTAGTCCGCCATGAGCGCGGCGCGAACCTCGGCCGGGGTACGGCCGCCCTGGTCGTAGGCATGGACGATCTTCCTGGCGCGGGAGCGGGAAATGCGCCACCCCGCGACCTCGTCGGTGACGCGGTCGAGCGTGTGCGGGTCGAACCGGTCGAGGTCGTTCGCCACCCACCAGCCCATGTCGTCGCTGGCCATGCTCAGCAGCACGTCGACACCGCGGTGCGCGCCCGAGGCCAGGACATCCATGGGGTGGGCGTGCACCACCGCGCCGGGCTGTCCGATGTCCAGGACGACGCCGGTGGCCTGGTTGTCCACCCCGCCACGGACTCCGAGATCCGTCGGGGCGACCTTCTTCAGGGCGGCCACCAAGGAGGCCGTGTCGAGGTCGATCAGCTTGTCGGGGTTGTCTGCGACACCGAGTTCCGTGACGAACCTGTGCGCGAGCTCCTCGGCCCACCAGGCCGGGATGGAGCGGGCTGGCCCGCCGGAGAACCCGGCCAGGCGCCGGTACAGGCCGTTGGCGGAGGAGGCACTGAGCAGCCCGAAGGTGGTATAGGCGCCGCCGCTGTGGCCGTAGACGGTGACCTGGTCGGGATCGCCGCCGAAGTGGGCGATGTTCCGCTGGATCCAGGTGAGCGCGGCGATGACGTCCTGCAGGAAGAGGTTGCTGGCCTCGGCGAGCCGCCCGCCGTACTGCGAGAGGGAGAGCGCGCCCAGGGCGCCGAGCCGGTAGTTGACCGACACGCCCACCACTCGCCCCGTCGCGGCGAGGCCAGCGGCGTTCGAGGTGATCTGCGTGTTCGCGCCGTACTCGAATCCGCCGCCGTGGATGTACACGGCCACCGGCAGCGCCTCCCTGGCCGGCTGCTCGGGAGCCCACACGTTCAGGTTCAGGCAGTCCTCGCCCATCCCGCTGTCCGCTTCGAGCCAGTCACCGCTGTCGGGCTGGACGGAGACGACGCCCTTGCGGTCATAGGGGAGGTCCGGATCGAAATCCGCGACCACGGGGCGGCGGTACCGCTCGGCGGTGGCGTACGGGATCCCCCACCAGGACCGTACCCCTGGTGCAGTCGGAGCCTTGGGTGTGGTGGCGGCCATGACATGTCCTTCCGGCGCGGTTCGGGTGATGTGGGAGGGTGCGTCAGCGGCTGATTGCTCGCCGTAGCGCCCTCCCATCCTTCCCCGGGATCTGACAAATCGCCCCGCGGATAGCGGTCACGCGATGGTCGCCAGGTGACATTTTGGCGCTCCTCCTCTTCGTCATCCATGGCCCCTGCGTCCCTGCCGCCCCGGACGCCGCTCCGCTGCACCTCCGCCGGTGGCCCTTCCGAGTCGCCGGACCACGCCTGCGCGCTTGCCTCCCGGAGCGTCGCCGCTCCGTGCAAGCTCGGTGGCGTCGCTGTCTACGACGGCCGTGACCTATGCATGCGGCTCTGGCATGGGGCCTCGTACTTCACCGCTGTCAGGGAGAGGCGGCTGGGGCCCCTGTCTGCGCCTCTGGGTTCCCTACGCGTGCTGACGCCGTTCGGAGTCGCGTGTATCTGATGTAGTGCCGAATGCTGTGGTAGGTGACCAAGTAGTCGTGGTGGTCCATGAGGTCTGTCCAGATCTGCCTACCGTTGAGCCCTCTGCTGATCATGCTCTCGATCAGGTCGGCGAGTCCGCCTGTGATGAGGTCGCCCAGTTGACCCGACTCGGTGGCGGTCAGGCGTGGGATCTCCAGGGCGAAGCGGATGTCCGAGCAACGGAGGTTGTGGCGCTTTGCGAGCGTGCGGATCTGCGTCCCCTTGAGGGCCTCTTGGACGATGCGGTTAGCCAGGTCCTGGCGCCTGGCGAAGGGATTCCTGCTGGGGAGGCGTCGGCGTGGTCTGTTTGTGCCGCCCAGGGAGTGGGCATCGGCGAGAGCCCGTTCGAGTGCTTCGGGCGAGTGGCCGGCGGTGGTGGCGAGGTGTTCGAGGAGCGGCCTGCCGAACCACTGCGGTGGGCCGCAGAGATAGCAGTGCAGGAAGCTGGGCTGGAGATGGTTGGCGCGGGCCAGGCGCCGGATGTAGGAGTTGGTGGATTCTCCGAGGCAGGGGCGGAGCCGGACCGGCAGCGGCGCGAACCGGGGCGGCAGTTCGCTGTTCATCGGGACATAGCGGTCTTCGTGGCCATCGACGCCGTCGTGTGGGCGGTGTGGTCGAGCGGAATGGCCTGGAGGCTCTTCTTGGTGATCTTCTCGGTGCCGGTGAGGATGGCGTCGAGGGCGGCTCCGCGGACGGCGTGGGAGAGGGATCCGATCATGCCGCCGGTGTGGTTGTGCAGGAAGCGGTCCAGGTCGGTGAGAGCGCCGGAGCGGTGTTCGTGCAGCCGCAGGGTGTCTTCCATGGCGGCGACCAGGCCCTTCCATTCACTGTTGTAGGGGAAGGGGCGGGAGGGGATCAGGGTGAAGCGGCCCGCGATCTGCGCGCCGCGTGTCCCGGACAGCATCCCGGATTCGTCGATGTCGATGCCGGCATAGACGAAGGTGGCAGCCAGTCGCTCGGAGAAGTACTTGAGGGTGTCGGCGACTTCGGCGCCGTGGCGGCTGGTCAGTGAGATGTTGTGGAGTTCGTCGACCAGCACCAGAGCGGTGCGGGTATCGGTGCAGACACCGACGACAGCCTCGATGATGTCCGTCATGTTCGAGCGGGCCCGCACCGGCAGGCCCAGGAAGCGTGCGAACTCGGTCGCGATCATGCGGGCGGTCGCGGCGGGCGGGACGGTGACGTAGACGACCGGAATCCGGTGTGTGGCATGAGGGTGCCGGGCCCGGTCCAGTAGTTCATGGGAGAGCCCCAACTGCGTGATGGCGATGGTCTTTCCGGTTCCCGCCGGGCCGGAAACGATCAAGCCGCGGCGGGCGCTGATCGCGTGCCGGTTCAGCAGCACCAGACGACGGCCGCAGATCGCCGTCCGCTCGACGAACGAGGTGGCGACGGTGAGCATCCGAGCGTGATGGTCAAGGCGGGACTCGTCATAGAGATCCCGCTTGGCTGGGTTCATCTGCTGCCAGGCACTGCGCGACGCCAAGACCGGGGGAGTGGGTGGGCCGTCGATGAACCTGCGCCATCCGGTCAGAGTGTTCAGCTGCCGGTCGGCCTCGGTGTCGGTCTCTTGCAGCACGGTGTGTCGGGCCACCGGTTTGGAGATGGTCACGTGCGCCTCCAAGGATCGGCCAGCGGGTCAAACAGGCCCAGCGGGATGACCTCTGCCGGCGCGGAGTCCGCCGGGTCCTCGTCCATGGGCTCGCTCTCGGCCGGTGGGTCAGGGATCTCCCGGCTCGGGGCGGTCGCTCGGGTGCGGGCTGCGACCCGGCGATCCTTCTTCGATCGTTTGGTCGGAGGGCGGTCCTCGTCGGCAGGGCCGTTGTGGGCGCGCTTGAGCAGGGCTGCTGCCGCTTCCGCGATCTGGATTTCGCTGTCGTTCGGAACCTGCTGGCGGGCGTGGTCCCAGGCCATCTCGCCGAACGGGACGCCGACGCGGTGCAGGTGCCGCCAGAACACGGTGATCCACCGGTCGCTCTCACCGCGGCGGTCGCGTACCCAGATCCGGGAGACGTCGTAGGGGTCGTAGTGGATCTCCCACAAGCCCTTCTTCTCCGCGACCCCGGAGTGCTGACGGCGCAGCGGGTTCAACTCCGGGCTGTCGTAGGTGCGATGTTTGATCCGGATGCCGTAGGCGTTGATCGTGTGCCACCGCTCCGGCAGCAACTCGACATAGTCCTCACCGCTCAACGGGGCCGGAACGTAGCCGCACGACTCCAGTAGCATCGCGTACTTCTCGTTCGGCGAGAACGCCCGCTTCGGCGTGCTGGGATCGCGCAGCGCGTCGTGCGGCCGGTTCTGCCAGACCGTGACGACCCACTCGTCCAGCAGGTCCTGCAGTTCGGGCAAGGACCACAACGGCCCGTTTTCCACATGCCGGCCACGGCGCTCCACCGAGCGGCCGGTGTACCCCGCGACGAACTGCGCGAACAGCGTCGCCACCGATCCCAGCGTCTTCTCGATCACGCCCTTCTCGAAGGGTGACGCCTTGTGCGTCGGCTGCAGCGAGACGCCCAAGAAGCGGCAGGAGGCACGGAAGTTGTGTGAGATAAACACTTTGCCGTGATCGCAGACGATCGTCTCTGGAACGATCACCGGACGCGCCGCCGCCTGCTCCAGCCGCTCGTCCAGGGCCAGCAGCCGCCGGTGCGGAAGCACCGACCGGGACATCCGCAGCGCCTGTGGCCAGCCCGGCCGCATCGTCTCCGGTGTGATGCTGCGGGCCAGGAGGGCGGAGGCGTCGGCCGCCTTCGTCGTCGGACGCAGCACTGCCGCCGTGATCGACCTGGACGCGATGTCGACCAGCGCGGTCAACTCGACCTTCTCCGCGATGCCGTCATCCAGCCGTACCAAAACGTCCAACGGAGTGGAGTCGATCTGCATCAGCTCGCCCGGCGCGACAGCCGGGACCTCCCCGAACGGACCGGCCGGACGCGCCTGCAACGAACGGCGTGTCCTCGCCGAACCGGTCGCGTGCGTGCCCAGCGCCAACTTGTCGAACAGCCGATAAAGCGTGCGCTCCGTAGGCAGTTCGATGCCGTCGGCATCCTCGCGGGACGCCAGGATCTCCTTCGTCCGCCAGATGGTGAAACGGACCGTCCTCGATGAGGCATCGGTCGTCTCGGCGATCGCCTGCCTCATTGCCTCGACCACCAACGGGGAGATCTGGCCGAAGTCCGGCAGCTTCTTGGCCGACCGGCCGTCCGCCAGCCCCACCAGCCCGTCGCGCTGATAACGCTGGCGCCGCTGCTTGATTCCACTGGCCGTCATCCGATGGCCCGCCGCTGTCAGCTCGGCGGCCTTGGCTCGCTCCCGCTCGGCCAGGCAACGTTGCCGAGGGTCGAACTCCGGTCGCGGCACTGCCCCGTGGGGAGCATCCGGCGGCAATCCGTGCAGCACCTCCAGGATGTGTCCTTCCCACCAACGGGCCTGTTCAGCAGCCTTCTTAGGGAACTCCGCGATCCGCGCAGTCGGCGGGACCCGACGCTCCTCGCTCGTCATCCGGTACTCCCGCCGGCCCGGTGCACGACCGTGCGCGGACCGAGCAGTTCGATGTCCATCTGCTCGGCCGACAACTCGTGCTTCCACAAGAGGTGGAACAACACAGGCAGCGTCTCGAGCCGGTCGCCAGCCGCATCAGCCCCAGCCATCAGCGGCCCCGGCTGAGAAAAGACCTCCAGCAGCCGAGCTGCGACCGGCTCCCGCCGGCAGCGCGGGTGCCGGTAGCGCGACAGCCACCGGACATTCGCCAGTAGCACTGCCTCCGGCGTCCCCACCCGCTCGAACCACCACCCAACTTCCGCGCATGCCCTGCGCGTCAATTCGAACGCTTCGGTATCCCGCGGAGCGATCCAGTCGTCGGCACGGACATCGACGACCACCGCCGAGCCATCGACCCGACGCACGAAGAAGTCCGGGGCATGCCGACGCTCACGTTCCCCGTCGTGCCAGTGCAGCCAGAACGGCTGGGACGCCATCCCCACCACAGCTGGATCGAAGTCCATGAGCACCAGCCGGTCCCGCTCCAACCACGACTCGAAACCGACGTGCTGCCCTGTAGTCGCCGCCCAGTACCACCCGGGGAAATTGCGTCCACCCCACGACCACCGAAACGGCCGGACAGGCACCGCGTCTTCGAACCTGGCCGTCGCGCAGTCCAGCAACGGACGACGCCGCTTACTCCCGCGCTTGTCGTCCACACGGCACGACACCTCGACGTACGGGGCAGTGCTCTCCACCCCTGTCGATACCGACATTCGACACCCCCAGCGTGATCACCCCTCCGACTAGATTCACTGTCAGAAAAGCCCAAACGACTGAGTTCGCTGTCAAACGCCTCGATTGGATGACAAAGGACAGCAGTTCGCCGGGGGCAGACAGGAAAGAGCGTGGAAAGACTGGCCAACGCGGGCGAGGGCATGTCAACGTAGACGACCTTGCAAGAAATCCCAGGTCAGAGAGGTGATTGCCTGTGATCGTAGCTCCCGCCGGCCCTGGTTTCTCCACCACCGTAGGAGCCCTGCGGCTGCGCGAGTGGCAGCTCGGCCCTGGCCAGCCCACGCTCGTCACGGACCAGTTCTCCGCAGAGGACTTCCACCTCATCGTGGATGACCGCGCGGACGTGCACGTCAGCTCGAAGGACGGCCGCTTCTACCTCGGCTGGTTCCCGAATGGCCGCCCCGGTACCGACGGCGAGGGGTGGACGATCGCCGTCACCGGCACGGCGAGGGTGCCGGGCTACCACCTGTCATTCGACACCGAGACGCCGGCCGACATCGTCGCCGCCGCCGTGGCACGCGTGTTGGAGACCTCGCGCCGCATATGACGGTGCAGGTCCCCGGCAGTCCCACCCGGTGGGCTGGCTTACGGCTGGCCCCCGGCCCGTTCCTTCGCTCCCGTTACCCCCTCACCCCAGGAGGCTGTTCGTGACGTCCCCGGAGATGACCGTCGGCGATCTCATCGATCTGCTGTCCGCCTGCGACCAGAGTGCTCCGGTCCGCCAGGCCATGAACCCCTTCTTCCCGATGGCACACCGCTTGGCGCAGGTCGTGCAGTCCGTGGACGAGACCGGCCGGACCGTCGTCTATCTCGCCGAAGGACGGGATGAGGACGCACAGCTCGGCCACCTCCCGCCCGAGGTCGCCGTCGACCTGACCTGGCAGGGCCCCGTCCAGGCACCCCCACGCCGCCCCCGCCGCCGTGCCGGCGGTAACTAGACCCGCATCGAGCCCTTGGAGGCGCCCCTGTACCCCGACTTCCCGCTCGACCCGTCCACTCCGCGTGGCGGCCAGCCCGCGTTCTGGGTTGGCCCTCGCTATTTGGCCGGCGACGATGGGCGCCTGTACGACGCCGTCGCCGACACGCTCTCCGGCCTGGGCTGGACGAGCCTGACAATCGTTCGCGGACGGCATGAGCCGGACGAGGTGCCGGAGGACCGCCAGGTCCTGCGCAGCACCGTCCTGCACATCAGCCCCGACGCCCTCCGCTGGGCGCAGTGGAGTCTGGCGGACGAGCCGTTCCACTTGGGCGACCTGCCGATCGCCTGGCACATCTCGGCCCGAGCGGACACGAGCAGTCCGCTCGCGTCGTGGTCGTCCTACTTCACCACCGATGTCCCCGGCGAGGCCGTGACTGACTTCCTCGTCGCGCTCGACGCCCGGGGCGAGCCCACCGTGCCGCTCGCGGGCCCCGAGCTGGTCCTCGACGCCGTCGCCGCACACGGATGGCTCCGCGACATCGACCAACCCCACGCGGCAGCGACGGACCCGACGTTCACCTCGCACATCAGCCTCGGCGAGGTGCCGCCTCTCATCCAGGACGCCGACCCGCGAGCCCTGACGGCCGAGGCCGATGAGGCGGGGCCGGCTGGATGGCAGGCGTGGGCGGAGCCCGCGCTCGGCGCACCCTGCCTGTGGGCAGCCTCCTTCGGTTCCAGCGTCCCGCACGACCTCGTGTCCGCCTTCGCCGCCTCCCTCAGCTCGACGGCACCGGTCCTGCGCCGGGTGACGCCCCTGGCCACACGGGAGCGACTGCTGCGGGCGCCGGCCTAGCGATCGACGGCGTCCTTCAACCCGACAGAAGAAGCCCGGTCCCGAACGGAGGCCGGGCTTCTGGCATTCCGTCAGTGGCTTGGACGACCCATCGAGTCGAGGGAGGGCGACCCGGGCGGCAGGCGCAAGGTGTCGCCCCTGACAGGCTCCGAGGCAGGGAAGTGGGGTGAAGTGGGGCCAGCTCGGGCAAGCGGTGGGGATTTCTCATGTGGTATTGCCAGCGCCTCAAGTGGCGAAAGGTGGCCAAGCTTTGGCGAAGTGGTGCCGCTCAACATGTGGTATTCACAGGCCCATTGAAGTTGGGGCAAGGTGGCCAAGGTATGGCGTAGCGATGCCACGTTCCAGTGCGGCTGAATAGCCACATGCCTCGAACCGAAGAGAAGCAGCAGCAACCAGCCCTTGAACTCCGCCTCGGTGGAGTGCACATCGTCGTCCAACGCATCTCGCCCTGGCTGGTGGCGGTCGTCATCACAACCCTCGTCACGACGACGGGGAGTTCAATCGCCGCATGGATCACATCCCATTGAGAACCTGCCGAACCGTGGAGCGGAGCGAGCCGCACAGCACTGCTGCCCCCGACCATCTTGATCGGGGGCAGCAGCACGTCGGGCGTCGGTCAGCTGGCTGCCGTGGCCTTGACGAGGGCCTTGTCCAGGTGGCGGTCCACGAGGGCCGGGGAGCCAGAGACGATCAGCAGCAGATTGCCGTCGCGGATCGCGGTCTGCTTGACCACGGTGTTCCGCCCTCCCGTGGAGAACGTCAGGAGCTGGCTCCACTGCTCATCACCGAGGTCGTGGGGTGTGGGCAGCTTCTGCGAGGCCACGTCGACCGGGGAGCCGCCCGCGACGACCTGATAGTTCGGGCAGCCGGTCATCGCGTCGAAGATCCGGGCGACACCGTCGGACAGCTTCTTCGCGCTGTCGCTGTACAGCTCCTCGGAGATCTCCGAGGAGCTGCCGCCGTAGGTGAAGTCCGCCTTCGCCTTGTGCGGGAAGGCGAGCGTCCCGCCGGTCGCCGCGTCGCCGCCCAGCTCGCTCAGGGCCGGGCAGCCGATGACCGTGACGTCGTCGTGCTGGGCCGGACGCTCCGGCTTACGCAGGTAGCCGCTGCCGAGGTCGCTCTGGTCGAGCAGGCCGGACTTGAGCGCGGCCGAGGAGGGCACGGCCGGCTTCTGGACGGCGTCGGCCGACTTTCCCGTCCGGGTGGAGGAGGGGGCCTGGCGCTTGGCCCCGGGGGTGTCGATGGAGCAGGCGGGCAGGAAGAGGAGGGCGGCGGTGATGCTGAGGGCGGTGGTGGCGACGCGAACGCGCATGACGGAACTGACCCCTTGGTACTAGGCGACGGGTGGTCAGTGCGGGCCCGAGGGCCCGGTGGGGTCGTAGGAGTGGTGGTCAGTGCCCGAGGTGGCGCAGGCAGTCCTCGAACGTGGCGTGCGTCGCGTCCGCGGGTCCACTGTTGCGGTTGTACCAGGCGGTGTCGAGGCGGGTTTCCAGCTGCTGGTGGCCTGCCCGGCAGCGCAGCCAGATCTCACCGCGGGTGGAGAGGACCAGCCAGTCCCGGTACGCGCCGCACTCGGCGCAGGCGACCATCTCGCCGTCGAGGACGAGGGGCTGCTTCCACGGCATCATCTTGCCGTCGACCTGGTCGTGGCTCGGCACGCGCAGCTCCGGCGGAAGGAAGTCGTCCACGACGGCGGCCGGCTCGGCGGGCTCCGGCTCAGCCGCTGGCACTCCAAAGCCCGGCGGGATCTGGCCCTGCAGCCGCGCATGCAGCTCGGCGAACTGCCTCTGAGCTTCGCTCGGCTCCTTGGCCCGGCGGCGTATCCGGTGAAACACCCTGGCGTCCTCCTCTACCTCGTCGCCTCGTCCTGCGCGTTTCATGATCGTGCCCTAGGCCCCCGGCGGTTTCAATTCACAAAGTTCACAGTCACCTTTGGCCAGGTCATCAGGGGTGCTCCGGCTTCTCGGTTACCCAGATGACGAGTTGGCCACGGTGCGTGTCTCCGTGCGGCGAGGTGCCGTTGCCACGGTGTGCCCGATCACTCGTCGTCGTCTTCCTCGACGGCTCGACTTCGCCGTTATGCGGTCTGTCAACCTGTTCCAGCGGGGGAGTGTCTCAAGGCGGCGCTGCTGTCTGGCCGCGCGACGGGGGCGTGGACCAGGCAGCAACGGGTGGGTTGTCAGGGGCGGGTGGCGACGATGGCCTCGGTGCGTACGACTTCGTCGAAGACACCGTCGGGGTTGAACTCGGCGAGGGCCTGCCGCAGGCCGCGTAGCGGCACCCGGCCGGCCTAACGGGTCTTGGGCGATGCCTGCTCCCCGTTGCGCCGCCTATCGGGCGCGGAGGGCCTGGACGTCGAGCGGCGCGGTGTGGAACGGCGCCCTGCGGTGTTGGTCTCGGGCAGGTGGGACGCGTCGGCGGGCAGGTCGGCTGTTCGCCGCATCCGCCACACGAGCACGTCGCTGACGGAGTCCGCGGTGTCGAGTTCGCGTCGTTCCGCAACGTCGGACAGGAGGACGGCCGGGTCGCAGCCGGCGGCTTCGGCCTCCGCGATAGTCGCGGCCAAGGCGTACCAGCCGGGCTCGGCGAGGATCTGCTCGGCCAGCTCCGGCAGCGTCTCCCGCAGCAGTGCGGTCTGCCGCTGGAGCATCGGTCGGCTCAGGCGCCGGCCTCGCTGGTAGAGCACGCCGAGGGGCTGGGCGGAGGCGGCCTGGTAGGCGGTGCGCAGGTGCTCGGCGGCCCGGGTGGCGGCTTCGGCCTGCTGGGCGTGTCCCTTTCTGGCGTGCCAGTGCGCGGCGGCAGTGATGAGGAAGAACAGCATGTCGATGGCCATCGCGGTGGTGGCGCCGTCCTCCCCGCGGCCGAGGGCCGGGCCGCCGTGGACGAGGTCGCGGGCGGCCTGCCGCAGCGCCCGATCGTGCCCCCGTACGGCGCGAACATGGGAGCGCGAGGCCCGCTCGAAAGCCGTGGCGGCGTCGCGTAGTTCGCGGCGGGTGTGGGCGGCGGACGTCTTCGCGAGGGCGTCCAGGACCTCCCCGGCTGCGGCGATGTGGCCGGCGGCAACCGCGTCCTCGCCGTGCTCGATGACGAGCACGGCCTGCCACACGGCTGACGCCGTCCCGCGGCGTGCGGCGGCCGGACTGCCCGGCCCTGTACGGATCGCTTGCTCTTGCTGGGAAGGAGGACCGTCCTGGGCGTCGGCGGACCACCGCTCCCGGATGCGGGGCAGCGACAGGTCGGGGGCCAGGCGCGCGCCGGGGTAGAACACCGGCTCGCCGTTCTTGTTCAGGTCGTCGGGCAGGGCGACCTTGTATCCGAGGAGGTCGCCGGAAGGTGCGGCGCGCTTGCGGATCAGGAGGCCGGCGGCGGCGAGACGGTCGAAGAACTCCTCGTCGCTCCTCGCACCGGTGACCGCCCGCCGTACCGCTTCGCGTAGTTCCTCGCGGGCGGTGCGCTCGCGGCCCTGGCGCTCGGCCTTGTGGCGTTCGGCGCTGGTGGGCCGCTGTGCGGCGGTGCCGTCGCCAGGTGCGACCTGGTGGAGGCCGAGTTCCTTCTCGATGAGCCGGGCTTCGGCCTGGGCGCGGGCGCCGGAGCGGAAGTCGTCGGGGCGGTGGCCGTCCTCGGTGACGAGGGTGGCGACGATGTGGATGTGGTCGTCGGCGTGGCGTACGGCGGCCCAGCGGCAGCCGGACTGTCCGCCGCCGGGGTCGATTCCGGTGGCGGCGACGATCCGGCGGGCGATGTCGGCCCACTCCTCGTCGGACAGGATCCGGTCGCCGGGGTCGGCGCGGACGGAGGTGTGCCATACGTGCTTGGCCGGGCGGGCGTGCTTGGCGAGGGCCATCACGGGTTGGTCCAGGAGCTGCTGGAGGTCTTTGAGGGTGGCGTTCGGGTCGCGGCCGGGGTCGGGGGCCATGCCGTCGAAGGAGGCGACGAGGTGGGGGTCGGTGTGGTCCTCGTACTTGCCGGTCTCGTAGAGGTAGTAGAGGAGACCTCTGGTGTCCGACCCGGACGGGTTGACGCTGGGGATCATGAGCCGTGGTGCTCGATCAGCCGTGTTGCGGCTTCGTGCGCGGTGTCGGCGGCCCGCCGTACGGCGGCGACGGCTGCTTCAAGCTGGGGAGCGTCTGCACCGGAGTTGAGTGCCTTGACTGCCTGGTTGAGGTTGCTGCCGGCCCAGCCGAGCCGACGCCGGCTGTCGAACAGGGCTGTGATCACTTCGCGTTCGTCGGCGATCTCGGCGCTGGTGCGGTCGAGGTCGCGTGCGGCGGCGAGCGCGGAGCGGGCGAGGAATCCGGCGACGGAAAGATTGCATCGGGCGGCGGCGGACTTGATCAGGGCGAACTCATCATCGTTGAAGCGTGTGTTGGGCTGGTGCAGGCGCTTGTTCTCGGGTGACTGGCGCGGGCGCTGGCGGGCGCGAGGAGCGCGCTGTCGGCGGGCGCGCGGCTCAGTCTGCTTCTCCTCCTGCCCCGGCTTCGATCCGCCCCCGGTCGAAGCCTGAAGGACCTGCGCCCCCCGGTGCAGGTCCTCTCCCGCCCCCTCGCGGGCGGGTTTGACGGAAGCTACGCTTCCGCCCCAACTTGCTCGCCCCGAGACCGAGTTGGAGTCGGGATCAGGTTCCGGGGTGGGGCCGTTCTGGGCGGGGTTCGTCATCGTGTTTCGGACCTCGTGGAGCGGGTGTGGTTCTGGATGGTCGCGGCCAGCGCGAGGACGTCGGCCGGTCCCAGAAGAAGGCGGACGGGGCCGGCGGGGTGGTCCAGGACGAGCCACTGGCCGGTCGGCATGCGGACGGCGGCGTGCAGGAGTCGTCGGCGGACCAGAACGTCCGCCCAGGCGCTGGCCTCGGCGGATGTGGGCTCGGATGAGCGAGGGGGACGCGGAATCACGGCGTGTCTCCTGGAGCGGGGCGGTGGCCCGGCACAGAGCCGGGCCACCCGTTGCGATTAGGGGTTTGAGCTGGGGTTTTGCCGGTTCAGCCACACTCTGGGCAGCGGCCGACGTGACTGTTGAGCGCGCGGGCCATCCGCTGCTTCGTCGAGGCAGCCTGCTTCGCGCTGGACTTCGCCGCCGGCCTGCCCTCGTGCCGCTTGGAGTGGGCGAGCATGAAGCCGATCTCCCGCTCGTACTCCGCGCGGACGGTGTCGAACTGGTGGCAGGTCTTCATCGGGCGGTGCTCCTTGGCGTCGTTTTGTCGTCGCTCCGCAGTTGCTGGAGGACGAGGCTCAGTCGGTCGTTCCGGCCGCCCTTCAGGCCCTCGCGGCGGAGGATTTCCCGCAGCTGGACCCGGGTGACGGACTCGTTGCCGTCCCGTTCGAGCAGGGCGGGGACGTGGGGACGGACCTCTTGGACGAGTTGGTCCACCGACTGCTCCGGCTCGCGTGGCGGGCGCTGTGTCTGCGGGGTGCGGGGCCGGGCGCGCTTCCCCTTGTTCTTCGTCCGGGGCTTCGTGGTCGTCTTCCGGCGGAGGGGGACCTTGTGTCCCCGGTCCCCAGTGGTCTCGGTCCCCGTGTCGGTGTCGGTCGGTCCCCGGTCCCCAGTGGTCTCGGTCCCCGTGTCGGTGTCGGTCGGTCCCCGGTCCCCAGTGGTCTCGGTCCCCGTGTCGGTGTCGGTCGGTCCCCGGTCCCCAGTGGTCTCGGTCCCCGACTCAGCGGCGCTCGGTCCCCGATGCGAATCTGGGCCCTGAGCAGCGACTTCTCGCGTAGTGCGGTCGGTCCCCGTGGCTGCGGTGTCCCGCTCCGCGGCTTCCGGATCGGCGGGACCGGTCTCCTGGACCGCGCCGTCTTCAGGGCCGCTGGTCCCCGCGGTGGTCCCCATTTCGTCGCCTTCGGTCCCCGCGCTTGGCTGGGCTTTCAAGTCCGCGATTTCGGGGACCGGTCCCCGAGGAGTGCTCGGTCCCCGGTCTGAGCCCGGCTCGTCGGGACCGTGGAGACCGGGGACGGGGACCGGCGCGTTCGCCGTCGGCTGCGAGGGGACCGTGGCTGCCGATGCGCTGCTGTGCGCCGGGGACCAAGGAGAGGGGAGCGGGACCGTGGCCAGCGCGAGGGCGTGCCGACGGGCAGCGAGCTGGTCGAGCAGCTGAGCGCGCTGGAGAGGGTCGGTCCCGACCGAGGCCCTGCCGACCGCCTTCGACAGGCGCCGGGTCAGCCGTCGACCGTTACGGTTTCGCTGCTGCTCGGGCGCGCGCTCGGCGAGGCGGGCGGCGAGGGCGACTGCCCGGGCGGTGGCCCGGTCGCGGGTGATCTGTGCGGCGTCGCGGTCTCGCGCGGCGATGCCGAGGCGGGACAGGAGCCGCTCGCGTGCCTCCCGGCCCAGGACGGCGATCAGCCCGTGTGAGGCGGCGCCGGGGGTGCGCAGGCGCAGTTCGATGCCCATGGCGAGGTGCCACAGCATCGCTGCCATGACCGGCCCGACGAAGGCGCGGACCGTGCCGCCGACAGGGCCGCTCTCGGCGTAGGCGGGGATCACCTGCACTCCGGTGATCACCCAGACCAGCGTGCCCGGCAGACCGGGGGCGCCCTGGGTGGCCAGGTTCTGCCGGGCCATTAGCGCGGTGGCGAACAGGGCGAGTTCGGCGGCGGCGAACATGCCGGCCCGCTCGGCGGTGCCGGCCATGTCGAGGTAGTCGGCGGCGAAGCGCCAGCTCGTGTCGGCGCTGTAGGCGGTACAGCCGAGGGCGGCAACGGCGGCGACCTTGACCGCCGGGCCGCCGAGACGCTTCTGCGGGCGAGTTCCCCGGCGCCGGATGGTCCAGGCGGTCAGCACGAGCGTGAGGGCGGCGGACACGACGGCGGCGAGAAGGAGCGGGAGGTCCGAAGCGGCACCGAAGGCGAGGACGGGGTGGGTCATGCGGCCTTTCCGAGAGGGGCGGGCGCCGGGGTCGACGCTGCCGGGCGGGCTGCTGGCTGCTGAGTGCCGGGAGCGGCGGGCGTAAGGGTGCTCGCTGCCTTGCAGGTCTTCTTCCGCTTCTTCTTGGGGCGGGGAACGCCGTAGGTGCGGTCGCGGTCGAAGACCTTGTTGGCGGCCTGCCGGAGCAGGTCTCGGGCGTGCTTGTGGCTGATCTGCAGGGCTGCGGCGAGCCGGTCGGGCCGCCAGCCCCGGACGTAGGCGTGGTCGATGACGACCTGCCGCTCGGCCTCGGTCAGGTGCACGTCGCGTCCCTGGAAGAAGGCGGTGACGCGCCGGTAGTCGAGGCGCCGGTGCAGTCCGTCGTGCAGGGGACGCCGCTCGGCTTCGGTGAGGCCGCCCCAGATGCCCTCCTTGAGGACGTTCTCCAGGGCGAAGTCGAGGCAGTCGCGGCGTACGGGGCACCAGCCGCACAGCTCCTTCGCCTCCGCGATCTCTTCGTGGTCCCGGGGCCCGGGGAAGAACACTGCGTCGGCGTCCTCGACGTCCATGCCGTGGCACGCACCGCGGGTGTGCCAGCTGGTGTCTCCGATGCCGCGCAGGCCGGTGGCCGGCACGTCGTGGGTGGTGATGTGGCGCAAGGCGGGTCTCCGATGTGCTGCCGCGTCGGCCGGCCGGGGCGGTGCTCGGCGGGCGCGGCGTCGGGTGCCGGCTGCGGCACGAGGGCGTGCGCCGCAGCCGGTGCGGGACGGGGATGTTGTGGCGGTGCAGCGGACGGGATGCACGCGCCGGATGCGCCGGTCAGGCCATGGCGGGCTGCTGCGCCTGCTGGGCGGCGGCGAGGTCGAGGCGGCCGGGGTGCGGGGTGGCGCGCGGGGCGGTTCCGCGTGCTCCGTCGTCGGGGCCGATCCTCCGGCGGCGGCACGGCTCGCCGGGCTGGGCCAGGCACCACTCGCACCGAACGCTCAGAGCGTCGGGCATTCCCTGCGCTACGGCGGCCTCTCGGGCTGCTCGGGCTGGACGGTAGGGCGCGAGGGCGGCGCGGGCGGCGGGCGGTATGCAGGAGCCGATCTCCCGCAGCCGCGCCTCCAGCTTCGGGTCGATCCCGTCCCGGCCGCTGGTGATCGCCCGAGCCTGTGCGGGCTGGGTGGTGCCGGTGGCGACGGCGCGGCGGGTACCGGCCAGCTCTGCGGTCCAGGCGGCCTGGTCGTCCGGGTCCACGGATGGCGTTGGGTCGGTGTGCCGGGCCAGGCGGTCGCGCCGGTAGCTCTCCCACGGGCGGGCGACGTCCGCGGGCAGGATCGGGTACGGCGAGATGCGGATGTGCTGGCGGGCGGCGACGCGGGCGTCCCAGCCGTGCGGGGTGGCCATCGGCACGTCGCCGAGCAGCTCGTGCCACTGGGCGAGCTGGTCGCGGGCCTCACCCTGGTCGGTGCGGATGGTGCGGGGGTCGAGTCGGCCGATGTAGGCCAGCAGGGCGGCGATTTCGCGGCGGTCCACGGTGTGGCTACTCCGTTCCGGTCGGCTCGTCGAGGGCGGCGAGGAGAGCGGCAGTGTGGGCCTCGGCCCGCGTCATGCCGCCCGGCTGAGCGGGGCCCTTGCCAGGCACGGCGTAGAGAGTCGGGCGGCCCGAGGCGTGCTCCCGAGCGACCCAGGAGCGCCAGTCGGCAGCCCAGACCGCCGCAGTCCGCGGCTTGAAGTCGGCCCGGTGGGCACGCCACTTCGCATCGGCTGCCTGCAGGCCCTCCTCGCCGAGGCGGTCGAGGTGTCCCTGCTGGCGGGCCCAGGCGTGGGTGGCTGGGTCGACCTGCCACTCGGCAGCCGAGGTGACGGCGGCACCACCACTGCTGTACCTACGGTTCAATTCCGGTTCACTACGGTTCTGTGTGCCGGTTTCCGGTACATCGCTATGCCGGTTTCCGGTACGTCGAGGTGCCGGTTTCCGTCGGGACCTGCCGGTTTCCGGTACTGCCGGTTTCCGGACCCTCGCGGGGGATTCCGGTACCTCTCGCGGGCGGATTCCGCACCGTCGCAGGGCCGAGATCCGGAGTGTCAAGGCGGCCTCGGACTCGTCGGCCGACGCGCCGTCGCGGGCCTCCTGCTGCTCTCGCAGGGCCTGCGCGACGGCCTTGGCGGCGAGGGGCAGGCGGTAGACCGTGCTGCGCTGCGGGCCGGTGAGGTCGTCGAGCTGCTCCAGCTCACCGTCGTCGACCAACCGGCCGATGGCCTCGCGCACCGTGGACACGGAGGCGCGCGTGCGCTTGGCCAGGCTGGTCAGGGAGGCCCAGGAGACGCACTGCTCGTCGGTCACCCGGTCGGCGATCGACAGCAGGACCAGGCGTGCGGTTCCCCGGCTGGAGCTGTGCTCCCACACCCACTCGCGGGCATCGCTGCTCATCGGCCGCTCCCGCTCACGAGGCGGGGCCGACGGTTTGCCGAGGCCGTGGTGGTGTGGTCCGGCCCGGGTTGGGAAGGCACCGAGACGGAGGCGGCTGCCGCGCAGGCCAGGCAGTTTGGCCTTTTGCGCAGGGCAGGAGGCATGCAAGAATCCCCTTTGCAGTGTTGCCACGCTGAAGCGCCCCGTGGAAGGGATCAGCGTGGTGATGGTGGGCAATCTCCGCCCTTGCCGGGGCGGGTTATGCCGCTGAGCGTTCGGCGTCCGGGAGTTACCGCTCTCGGGCGCCGCCGCTGTATGCGGACCTACACGGTCTGGTCGGTACCTGCCGTGCTCCTCACGTTCGTGGCGCCGGGCGGGCTGCCCGGGGACGACGAACATACGCACGGACCCGTGTCAAGATCCAGAGTTGGTTCTTAATCTCTGTACTAGTCGCAGAGCGTGATGGCGCGAAAAGCTCTCGTAATCGCTCGCGGTTGGCGGCGCGGTCTGCGGCGAAGCCGCCGGGTGGTCCATGGTCATGGTTGCCCGGAACTTGCGAAGTGCGCCAGAATGTCCGAAATGGAATGGGTGCGCGGAATTGGCTGCACTGCCATTGCGAAGTGGATTGAGTGTTCCCACCGCCACCCCTGCACCTTCCGCTCGAAGATCAAAAACGCCCTGCAGTCCCAGGCGCAACGTATGTCGCCGGGTGAATATGGCACGCGTCACGTCGGCCAGTGCGCCTCTGCCGGTAAATGCGAACGGGCCGACCGGGGAGGCGCGCGTAGACGCGGAAACGTGCTGGTGAGGAAGAACTATCCATATTCAGGATCGGTGCGTCAACTGGTGTTAATGGTGGAGTACAGTGACTCAACCCGAATGAACCCGCGTCCCGGAAAGGATCATGAAAGAGTTGACAAAGGAGCCGATGAGTCCGCGCGCGCGGAAGCTCAGCGAGCGGCTCAACCGCCTGTTTGACGTGGTGCACCCGCCTGATCGCGGCCCGTACAGCAATGCCGAGGTGGCCGAGCTGATGGCCGCGCGAGGGCTTGAAACGGTGACGTCCACCTATCTGTGGATGCTGCGCACCGGACGCCGCGATAATCCGACGATGCGTCATCTCGAAGCGCTCGCAACGTTTTTCGGTGTTCCTGCCGCCTACTGGTTCGACGATGAAGTCGCCGAAAAGACTGCGCAGGAGCTGAAGTTGCTGGAATTGCTCCGCGATTCGAAGATCAAAAACGTTCTCCTTCGTCTCTCCGATGTCTCGGCGGACGGGAAGGACGCGGTTCTCGGTCTCGTGGACGGCGTGCGAAAGATGGAGGGGCTTCCGCCCTCCAACTAGTCGACTTCCGGCTGCAGTTCAGGAAATGAGCAAGGAACGAGAATGTGGTCTGTACGTAGGCGACGCCAGGGGGATCTCCTGGCCGAGTTGGACCTCCCCCACGTCACAAGCGTCCGCGACCTACGGGACGAGATCTCCCGTCGCACCGGCCGCGAGGTAATTCTGGTGCCGCAGGAGCAGGCGCCGTCGGTCTGCGGGGCATGTGCCGTCACCGAGAGTGCCGTCTATGTGTTCTACGACCCGCGGACCAGCCCTCTGCATCAAGATCACATCATCGCTCACGAGTTCAGCCACCTGCTGCTCGGGCACCATGAGTCCCGCCCGCTGTCCGCCCTGGCGCCGGCTCTCATCACCACCATGGACCCAGCGGTCGTGAAGATGATGCTGGGGCGGACCAAGTACGACGAGGCCGAGGAACGCGACACCGAACTCCTCGCTTCGCTCGTCCAGAGCCGGATCATCGACCGTTGGCTGCGCAGCGACGAGTCCTCCGGCGACGACGTCCAGGACCGGGTCACGCACACCCTGCTGCGCCGACGGGAGGCGCGACGGTGAAGGACCTGCTCCACCCGATCAGCCTTGTCGTCGCCGCGCTGGGATTCCTGTGCCTCCTGCGGGATGTCCCCGCCCGGCGCCGCGACCCCGCCTCCACGGCCCTGGCCGCCGTCTTTCTGCTGTCGGGCTTGTCGTTCCTGTTCTCCATCACCCCGATGTGGCAGTACCTCGACCGTGTCCTGGGCACGGTGAACGTCTCCGTGCCGCTGGCCATGGGATGTGTGGTCGCGCTGATCGCCTGCCAGCAGGTGGTTCTCACTTACTGGGGCTCGCCTCCCGAGGTCGCCCGCAGGAGAGCACGAGCGTGGCTCAGCGTCGGCCTCGGGGTGATCGCGGGGCTGCTGGTGCTGTTCGCCTTGCTGACACCCAGCGCCCCCAGACCGATCGACTTCACGCTGTACTACGCCCACGACAACCTGTACGCGGCGTACCTCACCCTGTACGTCACCGCCTACACCCTCGGAGAGCTGTTCCTCGTCCGAGCCTGCTGGCGACTCGCCCGACGCAGCAGCCGCGCCTCCGTCCGCATCGGCCTGCGGGTCGTCGCCCTGGGCGCCACCATCACCCTCGGATACAGCGCCGTCCGGATCGGCGACGTCATCGCGGGCGCCTTCGACAGGTCCCTCGCCCAGTGGGAGAGCTTCGCCTGGACCTGCGGCGACGTCGGCGCCATGCTCACCCTCATCGGCTGGCTGGTGCCCACGGTCAGTGACCAGGCCGGGAACGTCCAGCACCGGATCAAGCAGCACCGCAGCTACCGTGGCCTGTGCCCCCTGTGGCTGGCCTTCTACAGCGAGGTGCCCGAGATCGCCTTGCCGATCGACCGGGCCGACCCCGCCCAGCGACGTCGCTTCCGCAGCATCGGGATCAAGCTCTACCGGCGCGTAGTTGAGATCCGTGACGGCCGCTTCGTAATCCGCCCGTACCTCGACACAAGGGTCCGCGAGAGCAGCGAAGCCCACCACCGGGCGGAAGGGCTCCACGGCGAAGAGCTGAACGCCGCTGTCACCGCCGACCAGATCCTCGCCGGCATCGCCGCCCGCGCCGCAGGCGAACGTCCCGACCCCGACCAGCTCACCGACTTCGCCGACGCCGACCGCCAGACCAGTGGGCCCCTGGATGAGATCGCCGCCCTCCTCGCCGTCGCCCGACACCTTCCCCATGAACCCGCCCGCGCCCCCCACACCGAGCGAGCCTGCGCATGACGACCGACCTGACCCGCCAGCCCGCGCACGTCCAGCTCCGCGCCCTGGACCGCCGCGAGATCTCCAGTCGCGAACTGCTCGATCTCCACCTCGACCGGATCGACGGCAGCACCGTCAACGCCGTCATCACCCGCGACGACGACGCGGCCCGGCAAGCCGCCCGCACGGCTGACGAACGCCGAGCCCGCGGCGAGAACACCGGAATCCTCGACGGCCTCCCGCTCACCATCAAGGACAGCTTCGAAACGGCCGGCCTGCGCACCACCAGCGGAGCCGACGACCTGAAGGACCACATCCCCAAGCGGGACGCCGACGCGGTCGCACGGCTCCGCCACCAAGGCGCGGTAATCATGGGCAAGACCAACACCCCCGCCTACTGCCAGGACCTCCACACCGACAACGCCCTCTTCGGCCCCACACTCAACCCGCACGACCCAGCCCGCACAGTCGGCGGCTCCTCCGGCGGACCCGCCGCAGCGGTCGCCGCCCACCTCACACCCGCCGACCTCGGCAGCGACCTCGCCGGCTCACTCCGCCTGCCGGCCCACAATTGCGGGGTGTACGGCCTTCGGCCCACGCACGGGCTCGTCCCGGCCCGCGGCCATATCCCCAGGCTGCCCGGCTGGCTCACCAGCAGCGACATGGTCACGCCCGGCCCCCTGGCTCGCCACCCCCGAGACCTCGACCTGCTGCTCGCCGCGCTGACCGCACCGTCACCGAGCGAAAACACACCCTGGCGCGTGGAACTGCCGACACCGAGCAAGAACGTCGACCAGCTGCGCGTCGCGATCTGGGCTGAGGACCCGAGCTGCCCCGTCGACCATGCGACCGCACGGGCTCTGGCTGCCGTCGAGCAGACGCTGTCAAGGACCGGGGCCCTGGTCCGCCGCTCCACAGGCCCCGTGCACTTCGGTGACTCCACGCGCCTGTTCGAGCAGCTTCTGCACGCCACCGCGACAGCCACCACCGGCGACGAAGCCGCAGCCGAGGAACTCGCCGCCGCACGAGCACTAGGGGACGACGACGCCAGCCCCCGCGCGGCATTCCTCCGCCACCGGACCCAGACCCATCGCACCTGGCTCCGTGCGGACGAAGACCGAGCCAGGCTCCGACAGACCTGGCAGCAGTTCTTCACGGAGCACGACGTCCTCCTCACGCCAGCCGCCCCCACCCCCGCGATCCCCGCCGGTAGCCGTTCGCTCGTGGTCGACGGCACGGAGCGCAGCTTCTTCGACCAGACCGGGTGGGCCAACCTCACCAGCCACGTTGGCCTGCCCAGCCTGGTCATACCGGTGACCACGACCGAGGAGGGGCTGCCGATCGGCGTCCAGATCATCGGACCGGCGTACGCAGACCGTGTCCTCCTCGCCGTGGCGGAGGAGCTGACGCCGCTGCTTCGGGCTGTTGCCTCAGGTGCGTCGAGTTGAGGGCCGGGGGTCCAGTAGAGCAGCGGCACCGAGAATCGGACCAGTTCCCCCGCGCCAAGCCGAGCAGGGGGCTTCCTGTCTCCCAGTCGGCCGGCGTCGCGTGCGGGTCTCACTGCGTCATCGAGTAGACCGCGTCGACGTCGCCGTGGTACTCCGTGGCGTCCTCGTCGTCGGCCGGGGGCTCGAAGCGGGCGAAGAAGTCGTCCAGGGCTTCGGGGGTGACGGCGAGCGCGTTGGCATCCTGGCGCTGGTTGCGTGCGGCGAGGCGCCGCAGAAGTTCCTCCTTGGACGCAGGCAGGTAGACGATCAGCGGGCGTCCGCCCGCGGCGCGGACTGTCTTCTTCCACTCGTCGCGATCGGAGCGACGCCACAGGCCGTGGTCGAGGACGACGGAGTGGCCGACGAGCAGGTGCTCCGTGAGCTGCGCGCGTACGGTTTCGACCGCGGGGGCCTCGCGCTCGAAGTACCCGTGTTCGGGGTAATCGACGCCGTACCGCCCGTGGAGACGGTGGATCTCCTCGTCCACGCTGAGTCGGACGAGGCCGTGGTCCGCGAGGGCCTGGGCGAGGTGGGTTTTGCCGGAGCCGGTGATCCCGATGAGCAGGACGGCGGTCGGCTCGCTCACGATGTTGTGCTCCCTCGTGGTGCTCGTACCGGTGGGGTCATTGTGGCGTACCCGTGGTTCTAGCGGGGGTTCGAACGGCGGGGCCGTGAAGGAGTCGGTGGGTGAGGCGGACGCCGAGAGGATGTGTGGCGTCGAGGCCGGTGTTCGGTGGCCACGGGGCTGTGGTGCCGTCGGCGGCGATCCGGTGGAGCGTGAGCCCGCCGAGGGCGGATTCTCCGGCTTCTTCGGCGACGGCGATCATCTCGGCTAGCGCTTCTTGGCCGACACGGGGGTCCACGGGCCGGTCTCCCACCACGAGCGGATGGGGGCGGCTCCGCTGCCCTTGGCGAGGGATCCGTCCGGGTGGCGGTCGGGCAGGCCGAGGAGCTGCTGCTCGATGGGGGTGAGAGCGGAGTCTTTCTGGAGGTTGGTGGCAGGGTCGTCGACGGGGTGGAGCCAGCGGTATCCGTACTGGAGCATCAGGGCGATGCGGAGGCGGCCGGAGAGGTTGATGCCTCCGGTGTGCCAGGTGCGGTTCTCGAAGAGGACTGCGTCGGTTCCGGTGATGTTGGGGGTGATGGCGCCGGGTGGGTCGATGGCGCCGGCGGGGACGACTGGTTCTTCGGTGAGGCGGTGGCTGCCGGGGAGGAACATGGTCAGCCCGCAGTCGGGGGTGACGGGGGTGAGGTAGTGGGCAGCCTTGATGGCCATGCGGGGGGTGTGGGGGAAGCCGAGGTCGGCGGTGACGCCGTACATGTCGCGGTGCCAGCCGTGGCGCCCGGGGATACGGATGGTGTGGGGCGGGCCGCTGGGCAGGGCGATGAGGTGGGCGGACAGCAGGTGGATGTTCGGGCTCAGGAGTTGGACGACGGTGGGCAGGACGGTCGCGTTGGCGAGGAGCGGGAGGAAGGCGCGGTCGAGGTTGAGGCATCCGCGGAAGCCGTCCTTGCCGTCGCCTCCTCGGTCGCGGCCCTGGGTGATGTCGCTGACCAGCAGCTTCTCGGCGGCGGTCAGGAGCTGGTCGCGCAGTTCCGGGGTGATCGCGTCGCGGATGACCGCGTACCCGTCGCGTTCGAAGGCGTCGAGGGTGCCGGCATCAGGGGCGACGAGCGGGAACGGGGTGCTCATGGGACCGATATCTCCTTCGGGGCGTCGGTGAGGGTGGTGGCGAGCTGCCACAGGTCGGCGTCGTCGAGGCCGCAGAGCTGGCGAAGGTGGGCCTGGGGGACGGGGCGGCCGGGGTCGCGGTAGCCGAGGACGGCAAGCCGGAGCCCGGGGTGGCGGCGGCCGAGGAGGGCGTGGATGTCGGCCGGGTGCCCGCTGGTGGCGAGAACGAGCGGCGCTCGGGTGCCGAAGTGGCGGGCGAACGCGTCTGGGGCGAGGGCGAGGGGGCGGGCGCCGTCCTCGGCGAGGGCCGTGAGGTCGTGGATGTGGACGTACCGCAGGCGCAGGTCGGGGCGTTCGGCGCGGAGCCGTCGGGCCAGGGTGGTCAGGGCCTCGGCGGGCAGGTCGCCGGCGGAGGCGAGGATCAGGTCGGGCTCGCCGGGGCCGGGGTGGGTCAGGTGGGGCCAGATCGCGATGCCGTGCCGCAGCTCCTCGTCGAGGGTCTCCAGCGGGTGGTGGACGTTCGTGTGCTTGCCGGCGACGACGAGCGTGCACCGGTCGAGCTTGCGCAGGGCGAAGGTGAGCGCGGCGGCGGTGCGCGCGGGGTCGGCGGGGGTGAGGACGTGGAGCGTGGGATCGCCGCCGGCCAGAAGTGCCGAAGTGACGCTGGGGTTTTGGTGGGTGAGGGTGTTGTGCCAGCCCAGGCTGGTCAGGAGGTAGACCAGGCTGGGCAGCGGGGCGAGCCCGGCGTGCCGGCGCACGGCACGGTGCTTGATCTGCTGCTGGATGAGGCTGAGGGTGATCGGCGCGAACGCCTCGTAGGTGGCGACGAGCGCGTGTCGGCCGGTCTCCGTGTAGCCCTGGGCCCAGGCGTGGCACAGCTCCTCGTTGAGCACTTCCACCGCCCACGGCACCAGACGCCCGTGCGAGTCGGCGAGGTCGAGGCGGTTGGAGGCCAGCTCGTCGGGGCTGAACACGCGGAACGGGCCCTGCTCTGCGCGGGCCCGCAGGACCTCGGGGATCACCTGCGCGAACGGGCGGCCGCCGGCGTGGCCGGCGACCTGGGCGGAGGCGGCGACACAGCCGCGCGGCGCCGGGAGACCGTCGGGCTCGGGTCGGGGCAAAGGGAGCGCGGGCAGCAGGTGCGGCCGGGGCCGGCCGCTGGAGGTGAGGAGCTGCGTCGGCTGGTAGGAGGCCAGCCAGTCGGCGAGCGCGTCGAACTCGGCGGGCACACCGGCCGGATCGCGCAGCGGCGTCTTGTGGACCGCTGGGGTGCCGGCGAGGTGGGCGGGTGCGCCGTGACCCTTGTCCAGGGTGAGCACCAGGACGCTTGACGGTCCCGGAATGCCCAGGGGCTGGGCGGCGCCGAGCGCTTCGGCCACGGCCTGGCGGAGTTGGCCGATGTCGCGGCCGTCGCTGTAGACGGGCTGGTGGCCAAGGCCGGTGAAGTAGGAGGTGAGTTCGGCGCGGCTCAGGGTGGACAGCACGCTCGGCCCGCCCATGCGCATCCCGTTGAGCAGGACGACGGGAAGGACGGTGCCGTGGTCGCCCGTACCGTGCAGGGCGCGGGTGGCGAGCCAGGAGGCGGCGGTCGTCCCGGTCTCGCACTCTCCGTCGCCGATCAGGACCACGGACAGCCGGTGGGGTGCGTCGAGGACGGTGCCCTGCCCGATCGCGAGGGCGGGGCCGAGCTGGCCTCCGGTGTGCAGGTGGCCGGGGATCATCGGGGTGATCTCTCCGCCGATGTCGGCCCGGGGGAAGCCCGCGACGAGTTCGCGCAGTCCGGCCGCGTTCTGGCGCAGGTCGGGGTGGGCGTGGCCGAGTCGGCCGGTGAGGTAGGCGTGGGCGAGGGCGGAGGGCCCGGCGTGGCCGGCGCCGTGCAGGACGTGCAGCTCGTAGCCGTTGGGGACGGCCGCCTGGAGCGGGCCCAGGGTGGCGAGCATCCGGTTGACGGGCGGGCACACTCCCCAGTGGCCGGCCGGTCGCGTCTTGACGTCGGCCGGGGTCAGGGGCCGGGCTAGGAGCGGGTTGTCGCGCAGGTAGAGCTGGGCGAGACAGAGGTAGTCGAGCGCGTCGGCGACGGCGGCCACCGACGCGTCGGGTACCAGGCGGTTCGTCCGGCGGGCGAGGTCAGCCCACATGCGGTCCTCCTGCCGGGGCGAGAGCGGCTTCGACGGCGCGGGCGTGGACGGTGCCCTCCCGGTGCAGGCGGGCTGCGGCGCCCGCGGGGCAGTCGACGATGGTCATGTGCCGGCCGTGCGGGCAGATCCCGCCGTCGACGACCGCGGCGATACCGGCCCCCGTGGTCCGGTCGAAGCCGACGACCTGGCCGGCGGTGAGCGCCGGGTGGTCCTCGTCCCCGGCGGCGGGGGTGGAGATGCTGCACACGGCGGCGGCCAGCGGCTCTCCGGCCAGGGCAACCAGCTGGCCCAGGACCCCGCCGGGGCATCCGACGAGCGCCGGGGAGCCGACCGCCGCGACGGGCTCCACGTCCGGCACCCACGGAAGACGCAGCGCGAGATCCCCCGGCCACAGGCCGCCGACCAGCAGGCGGGCGTCGTCGCTCAGGTCGAACAGGGTCTCTGCCGTGGCCGAGGAGTCGAGCAGGAACAGCAGCGGCTTGGTGCCGGGGCGCTGCTTGGCCCGGAAGACCGCGTTCGTGGCGGCGGGGTCGGCGGCGCGGGCACACAGCATGTACCAGCGGGGCGTGGGCACGGCGACCATCTGCCCGGCGGCCAGGAACCGGGCCGCGTCGGGGAGCTGGGCGGGGGTTAAGACGTCCACGGCGCTCTCCCCTCTCACACGGTTCCAGGGCGGGCGAGCGCGGCGAGCGCCGGGTACTCCAGCCACGGGTCCGACAGAGCGCGGAGGGCGAGGTCGGGGTGCTGGGCGTGGCTGACGCGGAAGTACGCCATCACCCTGGGCGTGCTGTTGGTGTTACTGCCGACCCGGTGCGGGACGAGGTGGTGCATCACGACCACGTCACCGGGCTCGGCGGTGAGGGCGGTGCCGTCCTGTGCGTCGATGTCGTCGGGGGTCTGGGCCGGCTGCCCCAGGACCCAGTCCGTGGCGAAGTAGTCGGCCATCCGGTGGTGCCCGCCGGGCACGTAGTGCAGAGCGCCGGCGTCCGCGGTGGCGCTGCCGTCCAGGACGACGCCGACGATGAAGGTGAACGTGCGCAAGTCACGCGGTTCCAGGTGGGGGCAGGAGACACCGTCAACGTGCATCGCCTTCACCGGCTGCTGCACGCCGTCCGGCAGCCGGATCTGGATCTGCGCCCGGGTGACCGGGGCGGGCGTCGCGGGCCGCAGCAAGTCTCCGGCCAGCTCCGCCAGGCCGCTTCGCTGGTAGAGGGCGAGGACATCGGGGTGTTCTTCCAGCTCGGGGGCGAAGCTGCGTTCGGTGTAGGCGGTGAGCCGCGCGGGGTCGTACGCCTTGGTCAGCCAGCCGCTGACGAGGTCGCGAGCCTTGGACAGCACGGTGCCGCGGATCAGGCCACGGCGTATGAGCACGCCGTCGTCGACGAACTGGCACCGCTCGTCGTCGCTCCACGTCTCGGATCGGGGCATGGTGGATCTCCTTCTGGAAGGACGGGACAGGGCCGGGGCGGGAAGGGGGGCTGCCCCGGCGAAGAGGGAGGGGCGGGTCAGGCGCGCCGGCCGAGGACGACCTGGAAGGAGGCGTGCTCGATCAGGCCCCCGTCGGCGGCGTGCTCGTCGAGCAGGGCGCGGGCGCGGCGCTCGAAGTCGTCGACCCGCTCGCCGAACAGCGGCCGGGCGGCGAAGGAGGTCGAGTACAGGTAGCCAATCACCGTCTCGGCGCTCCACTCCCGCTCGACGGCGATGGTGTGCTCCTCGACCTGGCCGAACGCGGACTCGGCGAGGATCTCGCGGTACGGCCGGTTGTGCGCCGCGTACTTCTTGCCCACTCCGGCCCGCCGCTCCTCTCCCAGGTACTCCTGGATCAGGGCCCGCAGGGCGTCGGTCCACTCGGTGCGCGCGGTCCACAGGCTGCCGTCGCCCATGACCGCGACGGTCGCCTCCGGTGCGGTCATGCCCTCCAGGCGAGACAGCACCACGCCCTGGTCCATCCAGTGGAAGGCGCGGCAGACCGTGACGAGATCGGCCTGGTAGGAGGCGGACGGGGTGAACTCCTCGGCCGGCACGTTGTGCAGGCGGACGGCGACTGGCAGCCCGGCGAGCGCCTTGTCGGCCTCGCCGAGCATGCCCGCGTCCTGCTCGACGACGTCGATCTCCGTCATCTTCCCGGCCAAGGCCAGCGGGACCTGCCCGGTGCCGGACCCCAGGTCGAGCAGGACCCGGTGCTCCTTGCCGGCCACTCGCTGTGCGAGCAGCTCGACGGCTTCCTTCGGGATGCCGGGCCGGTAGGCGGCGTAGAACGGGGCGGTGGTGTCGAACTGGTTCACGGGGTAGCGCTCCTGGTGGAAGAGGTTTACGGGAGGAGGGTCTGCTCGATGTGCCGGACCGCGCGGGCGAGGTCCGGTAGGACCGTGACCCGGCCGGGGTGCTCGGCCAGCAGCCGGAGTTCTTCGGCCGACGGCGGGCGCGAGGTGATCCACAGAGCCTGGGCTCCGGCGGCGAGGGCGCCGCGCACGTCGTAGTCGAAGCTGTCGCCGGCGTGCAGCACCTCCGCTGGGTCGCGGCCGTGCAGTCGAGCGACAGTCTGCACGGCGCCCGGGTCAGGTTTGGCGAAGCCGAGCTGCCACGAGGGGTGATGGGCCCGGAGGTGGGGGGCGAGGAGGGCGGCGACGTTGGTCTCCCGTTCGTCCCAGTGGCTCACGTTCGACAGAGTGACCACCGGCACGACCTGGGCGATCCGTGCCACCGCCTCCACCGCTCCGGGCCACAGGGCGAAGCCGGGCGGACGGTGGTCGTGGGGGAAGGCGGACAGTGCGATCCCCAGAGCGGCGCAGACTGTCTGCGGCCCCGTCGCATCGCTGCGCGGGTCCAGGGCGTGCAGGATCTGCTGGGCGACCTGCTTCGCCTGCCGGACCGGTAACGGGGACAGCTCCACCAGGCGCTGCGTCAGCGTCGTCCCGGACGGCTCTCCCAGGGTGTATCCGACATCGAGGCTCACCAGCCGCATCGGTGCTACCGCGCTCACGAACGACCCGCCAGGGTCGCGATGATCATGCCGATCCGCTCGGTGCGCACGGGACCGGGGCCGGCTTCGCCGAGGAAGGTCAGCAGTTGCCGGGCCTCGGCCGGCGACCAGCCGCTGGTGTCGACACCGGCCGCGGCAGCCGCCTGGGCGAGGTCGTCGGGGATCGTCGGCGGGCGCGCGCCGTGCGGTAACAGCAGCGTGCCGCTCCACTCCTCGCTGGCCTGTGCCTGCGGCATAGCCGGGCCGAGAGGCGAAAGGACGGTGACGTCGTCGAACGTGAGGATCCGGACCGGGAGTTGTGGCAGCATTATCGGCCGGTCGAGACGCAGGGTCGCGGACAGGAAGGTGTCTAATCCGCTCAGCCGCTCGTGCACCACGAGCAGCACCTTCTCCTCGCGCTGCTCCAGGTGGCCGTGGACCGCCAGCTCGCCGGTGTGCATGGGCATTACAGGCGCACCTCTATCCCGAGACCGGGGCGATCGGGGAGCGGGACGTACCCACCGTCCGGCTGGAGCGTGCCGCGCAGCACCCGTTGGCGGCGCGGCTCCCACACCACCTGGTACTCCACCGCGCCCGCCATCTGAGGGAACGCGGCGGCCAGGTGCACGGCGGGCAAGAACGCCCGGCCGTGCAGGTGGACGGGGACCGTCACGTCGTGGGCTACGCCCAGCCAGTCCCGCGCTTCGGCGATGCCGCCGCACCACACCGCGTCGAACGTGAACGCCTCCGGTCGGCAGTGCTCCAGCAGGGCCCGGGTGTCTTCCACATGGGCCAGTCGCTCCCCGAACGCGACCCGCAGACCTTCGGCCTGCTCGCGCAGCTGCGCGTACGCGGCCCGGTCGGTCCACGCGAGCGGGTCCTCCACCCAGCGCACCGCCTCCGGGGTGAGGAGCGGCGCCACCTCCGTGGTCCGCAGGTGGCCCCATGTGCCCAGGGCGTCCACCGCCACGCTCTGCCCCGCCCACGCCGCCGCCCGTTCGGCCAGCAGCGCCACTTCGCTGGCTTCCGCGTCGCGCAACGCCCACTTGGTAAAGGCGAACCCCTCGCCGACGGTGGCCTTGACCGACTCGGCGGCCGAAGCGGAGGACAGGTCCAGGGAGAGCCAGGAGGCGTACACCGGCACCAGCCGCGCGGGCCGGTCGCTGAGCAGGGCCGCGACCGGGAGGTCGGCGAGACGGCCGTGCAGATCCCACACCGCACAGTCCAGCGCCCCGACCGCCCAGCGCCCCAGCCCCGCCGCATGCGGACCGAGTTCGTCCAGGAGCCTGCGTAGCAGACCCTTGTGGTCGACCACCGGGTGCCGCAGAGCGCTCTGCCCGAGCCGGGTGGCGACGAGCGCGGCGGGTAGCTCGTCGACCGGGGCGAACGCCCCGGCCACCCCGCGGGCCTCGACCACTACCGCGAACCGGCTATCGCCCGCTTCCCACGGGCCCGCCACGTTCTCGTCGA
Source organism: Streptomyces olivochromogenes (assembly GCF_001514115.1). GTDB lineage: Bacteria > Actinomycetota > Actinomycetes > Streptomycetales > Streptomycetaceae > Streptomyces > Streptomyces olivochromogenes. Next base: position 56,042 of record NZ_KQ948477.1, on the reverse strand, counting down.
GGCGCTCGACCCGCACCCGTTCGATGACCGTGTCAGCGAGGTCCATCGACGAGGTCCTCCCCCACGTAGGTGAAGTACCACAGCGGCCGGTAGCACTCCCAGCCCACCGGCCGCAGCCCGGTCGGCACCATGGCCCGCTCGATGGCCGTACGCGCCTGCAGGTAGTACTCCAGGCGCTCCGCGTCCGGCGTCCGCATGCCCTGCATCATCACCGTGTGTGCCTGGAAGACCTGGAAGTTCGGGAACGCGGTGACCACGTCCGCCAGCGCGTTCACCCCGCGCACGAGGTCCTTCATCGGGTCCAGCCCGACGATGTACGTGTACGAAGTGTCCAGCCCCGCCGCTCGCGCCCGCGCCAGCAGGTCCGGCATCTGCTCCGGCCGCAGGTCGGCCTTGGTGGACTTCATCAAGGCCGCTCGCCGGGTGAAGTGCTCGGCCGTCAGCCTGAGCACGAACGGCGATACCTGCGACGCGATGGTCGCGAACGCCTCGTCGCTGCGCAGCACGGAGGTGAGAAAGCCGATCCGGGCCGTGACGCCGGCCCGCTCCAGAGCGGGCCGCAAGGCGGTCAGGTGCGCGACAGCGGCCTCCTCCCGCTCGAAGCACCCGGTGGAGACGGTGACCTCGCTCAGTTCGGCCAGGGTGCGGCGGGGGTGCTGCTCGCAGAGGGCGCGCAGCAGGTCGTCGAGTCCCTGCTCCTCCTGCAGCCTCGGATCGGCGGCGGCTTCCAGGGTGTTGGGGCACCAACCACACCCGACGCACCGGCTGCGGGCGTTGGGGTTGAGGGTCGCGGCACGTCCGTCGTTGCGGAAGTACCCTCCGACCGCCTCGTCGGCGTCGATGCGCTCGACATGCGCGATCAGCTCGCCGTTCAGCGACAGCTCGTCGCCCCGCAGACGGAACGGGCTGGCCGGCCGGTTCAGCGGGACGATGATCTGCCAGGGGACGTCGGGACGGCGCACGAGGCGAAGGTTGACCCGGGCCCGGTGACGGTCCTGCTCCGAGGTGATCCCGTACAGGTTGACGGCGATCAGCAGCACGTCCTCGACGGGTACCCCGTAGCGCGAGGCAGCCTGTTCCAGATGATGCAGGCGTTCGGTGCCGACGGCGCCGTCCGAGGATATGGCCCGGCTCATGGAGAGATGCGGCATGGAGGGCTCCAAGTGGTCATTGTTTGTTGGGGAGTTGCTACCGGACGGCGTGACAGCGCCGTATATGGTTCATGGCCGCAGGACCCGCCCGGCATAGGGCTCACGTGCCGGAGGTGGCTGCTGATCGGTCGGGCAGGCGGCGGGCGCGGATGAGCTGTTGGATGACCGCGGCAGAGTCGTCTGGGTGGGGCAGCAGATCGATGGCCTCGACACGGAAGCCGTACTCGGTGAGTAGGTCCTCCCACAGCTGCGGCGCTAAGACCCACATTTGCGTCGGCAGGGGCGGATCGTCGCGCAGAAGGATCATCTGCTCGCGCGGCGCCACTTCCGTGGACGGACTACGGCCGTGCAGATCGGTGTGCAGGAGCGAGAGAATCAGAGGGGCGCCGGGACGCAGTCCGTCGCGAAGTGCCGGCAGGGAGCGGTGCGGATCGATGAACCCTAGGGTCCCGATCGCGTACGCGGCGTCGAACGGCTCGGCGCCGGCCAGGTACTCGGTCACGTCTGCTTGGACGAACTCCACTCCGTCCACGTCCGCGTGGGCACAGATGGCGCGTTCGTGCTGGGTCGGGGACAGCTCGATGCCGGTGACGCGCGCTCCGTGAGCCTGGGCGAGGTGGACGGCGTGGTGGCCGGCCCCGGAGCCGATGTCCAGGACGCGACGGCCGGTGACGTCGCCGAGGACTTCTGCTCCCGGTCCGATCCCTTCCCAGGGCGTCCAGCCGAGCCGTTCGGGGACGGGCGGGGTGTAGGCGCGGGCCAGTTGACGCTGGCCGTAGAGCTGCCAGGCCCGGGTGTTGATGTCCTCGACGGGCATGGTTGCCTCCTGGGTGGGGGTGTTGAAGGTCAGGTGTGCGTGATCAGGTAGGCGGGGCCCTCGCCGCGCCGGGCTCGTTCGATGGCGTCGAGGCGGGCGAAGGCGCGCGGCGCCATCAGCTCATGCCAGGTTGCGAGGTCGTGGACGGCCCACATGTCGTGCTCGGCGGGATCGAGGCGGATCCGGCCGAGTTGGTCGGCGGTCAGCTGGCCTCCGTCGAAGATGAGCCCCACCTTGTTCAGCGGCAGGCGGGGCCCGGCGTGCAGGAAGTGCGTCAGGAGCAGCTTCGGTGTTTCCAGACCGAGTTCGAGGCCGGTCTCCTCGACCGCCTCGCGCTGGGCGGTCTGCAGCGGGTCCTCGCCCGGGGCGTCCAGGTTGCCGCCCGGGAACTGCCAGAGTCTCGAGCCGTAGACCGAGCGGAGCTGGACCGGCCGGTCGCGTTCGTCGCGGATGTAGAGGCAGCCGTACACCGTGTGATGGGGGACGGTCTGCGCGTACTCCTCGGCCGTCATCGGCATGGGGCGGCCGGGCCGGGCAGGGCGGTGGTCGAAAGCGAGGGCGAGAACGCCGAGGGCTTCCTTGGCCGGCGGGTAGATGCTGCGGAGGTTGGCGAGCAGCTCTCCGGGCGGCCCGTCCGGGTCGATGCGGGCGGTCTCCTCCGAGCTGAGCAGGTCCTCAAAGGAGGGGTACGGGGTGATCCGCTGCACGACGACGTCGAGTTCCAGCCCGGTGTCCCGGTCGTGGAAGACGACCGTGTCGCCGACGCCGACGGCGCGCCTGTTCGGGGTGGCCACCCGCACTTCAAGTGTCTTGCGGCCTGCTTCCACTTGGCGGTAGCACCGCCCGAGCAGGTGCATGTGGTGCTCTTGTGGTTCGTCTCCGGCCGCCGGACTCGGGACGACTGGGCTCGCCTGCTGGGTGTCGTCAGGCACACGTGCCTCCGTTCGATGTGTTCCGTCCGTTGCGGTCTTGGGATCGCGACCGGGCCAGGAGGCGGTGGCCGCGCTCCTGTGTTTCCGGATCGGCGTGGGGGCAAGGAAGTGGACGAGGCAGCTGGCGCGCTAGGGCAGTTCGATCGGTCCGTAGCGCGCGTGCGGCTCCTGCCGCATCAGCGCGTCGTACCGGTCCGCTACCGAGAAGTGCCAGAACTCGGTCCCATAGTTCGTGAAACCTGCGCTCTCCATGGCGTTGAGCAGCAGCGTGCGGTGGTGGCGTGCACGATCACTGAGGTTCGGGGCGTGAGTGAAGCAGGCACCGTCGCTCTCCTCGGGGGAGGCATTGACGCGCGTGCCGAGATCGAGTTCGTGGCCGTCCTGGTCGACGAGGGTTACATCCACGGCCGCACCAGCAGAGTGGGGCGCGATCTCCGGCGGAGACACGTACCGGCTGGCGGCCTGGTGCAGCTGCTCAGCCGTCCAGCCGGGTTGAGCGGCGGACAGCTCGTGCCGGTACTCGGTGAAATAGCGCTGCTGGAGGGCCAGCGGCCGGTAGCCCTCGATGAACAGCAGGTCGGTGCCGACGGGCAGGAGCGAGCGGGCGTGCTCCAGCCGGGCCAGGACGCCCTCGCGGACGTGGGCGAACGCGCCCAGCGGATCTTGCTTGCGGGGATCGACGCGGAAGTCGTGGTCACGCACGTCGACGAGCGGTTCCCCGCACTCGCGCACCGGGATCGCGGCGACCCGCGGATCGGACATCAACACCAGAGGGTTCATCGCTTCTCCCTGCGACGGCTTGCACTGCGGTGGCGGGATGGTGGAGGCAGAGGCCAGGTCGGTTTCGCGCAGGATTCGCGCGACGGTGTCCTGCAGCGTGCTGTCGGCCGGGATCACGGTCTCCAGATGGCCGGGAAGCAGATCCAGCTCGCGGTACCAGGAGGTGAGGTGGTTGTCGGTGACTTGCGCCAGGTACGCGGCATCCGCCTTCGACGCATGGCGGACCAACGTCGTTTCCAGCGGCACGTCCAGGTAGTAGCAGCTGGAGACGCCGCGGTGGTCCCGTACCAGAGACGTGATCATGTGGCTGTAGCGGTCGGCGTACAGGATCCCTTCGAGCACTACGTGAAAGCCGGCGTTCAGTGCTTCGCGTGCGATCCTGCCCAGCAGGGCGATGTTGGCGCCGCGCGCGGTGTCGTGTTCCCTGAGCACGTTCCGGCGGATCACGTCCTGGCCCACGATCGCGATACCGCGGCCGTAGTGATCTCGCAGGCCCTGGGCCACGCTTGACTTGCCTGACGCCGAGTTGCCGCGGATCACCACGAGGCGGGTGTTCTCACGGCCGGCCGCAGTTGCAGTGGACACGCGACGGTGTGCGCCGCTCGGTGTGCCGGTCATGCGGGCCAGCCCGTCTCGCTGTACAGCTCCCCGTTCTGAATCTTTCCGATGGCCACCCGGGTGTAGGGGACGAGGTCGTCGGGGAGGGCGGCGGGATCCCAGAATCTCCACTGGGTGCACTTGTCCGGCTCGAGCAGTTCCGGCTCGCCGCTCCAGGCGCGGGCGCGGAAGAACAGGCCCATGCGAGGCCGGTCCCCGGCCTTGTCGATGTGGTGGACGACGTGGACAAGTTCGACATCCTGGCGCTCGATGTACAGGCCGGCTTCCTCCCGCGCCTCCCTGATCAGGCAGGTGATGGCGTTCTCCTGCTCGCAGTGGCCGGCCAGGACGTGCCAGGTGGACGGCGCGAACGTGGAGTCGGGGTGGCGCAGCCCGAGCAGCACCGTCCCGTCGGGGCGCTCCAGGTAGAGGTGGACGCCGATGACGTTGAGGACCGTGCCATGCGGCGAAGCTCGGTGCTCCTCCTGCAGCGCGAGCCCGCTCTGCGGCGCGGTGCTGGCCGGGAGACTGGCAGCGTGGCGCCGCACGAGGTCGCTGGTGGTGTCCGCGATACGCAGGCGGTGGAGGTCGTCTGGGGCGAACCAGGCCAGCATCACCCCTTCCGTCAGGCGGAGGTCGCGGGGATCCCCGTTCCAGCGGCCGGCGTAGGTGGCGATGGGCACGGTCGCGTCGGCGTTGTCGGAGGCGTACTCGGTGCCGAACGGGGTCAGGTCGCCGAGGTCGAGGCCGGCTTCCTCAGCTAGTTCGCGTCGCACGGTGTGTTCCAGGGTGGCGTCCTGGGGCTCTCGGCCGCCGCCCAGCAGGGACCACATGCCCGGCTCCCAGATCTCGCCGGGGAAGTAGTCGCGCAGGTGAAGCAGGTACTCGCCGCGGTCGTTGTAGATCAGTGCGGAGGCGTTGGCGGTCTCCGGCTCGGCTTCGGGCGCGAGCTTGAGCAGCTTCTCGCGCAGGGAGGGGGAGGTCACCCTGTCCACGGGCCGCCACTCGATGCCAGCGACTTCTTCCTCCTGCAGCACCACCGGCACCTCTGTCGCGGTCTGCAGACGGAAGAGGAAGCGGAGGTCGAAATGCTGGTGGCCGGGTTCGCCTTTGCCCGGGTGGGCGTCGACGTCGTGGATGTCGATGTCGAACGGCACGGTCTCGTAGCCGGACCACGGTGCCACGGCCTGGGGTGGGATCCCGGTCTCCTCGTGCAGCTCCCGCAGAGCCGCCCCTGCCAGGGACTCGTCTTCGGGCTCGGCGTGTCCGCCTGGAGCGAGGACCTTCCCGCTCGCGACGTGCAGCACGTGCAGGACGCGGCTGAGCGGGTCGACGACGATCGCGCCGCAGGTGACGTGTCCGGTGAAGGTGGAGCGGCCGGCGATGTCGGTGGGCCGGTCGAGGGCGTCCAGGAGGCCGCCGAGCTGTACTCGCTCGTGAGGGTGGCGGGCGAGGTAGGTCTCGACGGTGGTGCGGATGTGGTCGTGCGACAACGGCATAGGTGTACCTCAGAGGGAGCGGTGCGGGACGAGTCCAGGCGGGGTGGTCGTTCGTGTCAGCTCAGCCGCATCCCCTCCGCGGGGACTTCCTCGATCACGGCGCGAGGAGCGACAGGCAGGCCCCAGCGCTCCCGAGCTGTCTCCGCAGCGAGTCCGGCTTGCCGCGCTCCGGGCGGGCCCCATCCCAGCAGGGCGGCTGCCTGGGCGGGGGTGGCGAGCAGGCGGGCGAAAGGGCGGCCGGTGGCGGGGTCGACGGCCGCCGGCCCGATGCCGGTGACACGGGCGGCCAGGCGGAGCCGGGCGTTGGGCCCCACCCCGCCGTAGACCTCGCCGGTCTCATCCAGCACCCAGCCCAGTCGCACCGGATCGGTCAGAGTGAGCTGCGCTTCCTCGGCGGCTTCCCGGTGGAGGGTGCCCTCGGGCGTCGCGTCGGTCTTCTCCACGGTGCCGCCGGGCAGCATCGGCAGCGCACCCCGGGGACCGGGGTCGGCAACGAGGACGACCCGGCCGTCGGGAACGAAGCACCACGCCCAGGCTTGCTGCACGGGGAGCGGCTCGGGGACGGGGCCGCGGTTGAGGGGGCTGTCCCACAGGGGGCGGTAGCGGACGTGGACGTTGTGCCGGTCCAGCGCCGGGACGTCGAGGATGTGCCGGCCGTCGGCGAGGTGGGCGGTGGCGGTGTTCCCGAGCCGGGCGCGGTAGGCGGCGAGCATGATCTGCCCGTCCACGGGGCGCAGCCGCTGCACCGCGTCCCGGGTCTCGAGAAAGGCGAACTCGGACAGCTCGTCGCACGGCAGGCGGATCGCCGCGAGCTGGTCGGCGGTGAGAGTTCCTCCGTCGAAGACGTACCGGATCTCTCCGGGGCAGGGCATGCCGGGCCTGATGTCGGGGTGGTGCGGCGAGAGGGAGTGGATGGCGAGCACGCTCGACAGAGGCAGGTCCGCCAGGCCCAGTTCCTCGGTGATCTCGCGTCGGCAGGTGTCCAACGGATGCTCGCCGGGTTCGACGACGCCTCCGGGCAGCAGCCACCGGTCGTCCTGGTGGTAGGTGGGGTGGACCAGCAGGACGCGGCCGACCTGGTCGGTGACGATCGCGGCGGCGCCGAGCCACACCGCGTGCCGGGACGCGGAGTACTGTGCTGCTCGCGAGGCAGCCTGCGGTGCAACGTGATCCGAAGGGGAAACGGGAGAGGTCACGAGGCTCTGCCTTTCAGAATGGTGGGCGGGCGCATGTCCGGCGCGGACCGGGAGTGGTGATCAGGCAGTGTCGCCGCTCATCCGGCGCTGCAACTCCCACAAGGACTGGAAGAGACCCGGCTCCCGGGTGAGCTGGGCGTAGGTGCCCTCCTGCACGATCCGCCCCTCGTCCAGGACCACGATCCGGTCGGCGACGGCCACATTGGTGAGTCGATGCGTGATCAGCAGGACGGCGCGGTCCTTGGCCAGTTCGCGCAGGCCGGAGAAGATCCGGTGCTCCGCCCGTGCGTCGAGCGCGGCCGTGGGTTCATCCATCACCAGGAGCGCCGCCTGCCGGTGGAAGGCGCGGGTGAGGACCAGTCGCTGCCACTGCCCGCCGGAGAGCTGCTGCCCGCCGAACCACTCGCTGGTCAGGAGGGTGTTCAGGCCGGAGCGGAGGTTGGGCAGCATCTCCGCGGCGCCGGACGCCTCGCACGCGGCGAGCAGGGCCGCGTCGCTGGTGTCGCCCTGCCCGAAGGTGATGTTGTCGCGCATCGTCAGCGGCAGGTAGGTGAACTTCTGCGGGACCAAGGCGACGTGCTCCCATGACCCCCATGGATCCAGGTCCGCCGTGGAGACGTGGTCCCAGGCCACGTCGCCTTCGGTGGGCAGGAGCAGCCCGCACAGCAGGCGGGAGAGGGTCGTTTTGCCGGAGCCGTTCTCCCCGACCAGCGCCACGATCTCGCCGCGCCGCACGTGGAGGGAGACGCCGCTCAGGCTGTCCTTCGGGGCGCCGTCGTAGCGGTAGGTGACGTCACGGACCTCGAAGCGCTCCGGGACCGCGGGCAGGGCCGCGGTCCCGCGGGAGTCGATCATGGCCTGACCGTGGGCGTTGTCGAGGAAGTTCTGCCAGTCCTGCACGTACCAGCCGGTGCGCACCAGGCGGGCCCCGCCGTTGATGATGCCGCGCACCGAGCCGGTGGCCGTCTGAAGGGCGAAGACGGCGCCGCCCCCGGCCGCCAGGCTCATCTGGCCGGAGGCCAGGAGCCACAGCAGTGCCGCCCACACCGCGGTCGAGGCGATCCCGCCGGCGACAGCTCCGGCAAGCCCCATCCAGGCACCCGTGTTCGCGGCCTTGCGTTCAGCCGCGTTGACCGAGGCGGCCAGCTTCCGGTACCGGCCGATCAGGAAGGGGCCGGCCAGGCAGGCGCGCATCTCCTCGCTCGACTCCTGGTAGGCCATGTGCCAGCGCAGCTTGCCCAGCATCCGGCGCCTCCCGGAGGTCTCCAGGCTGGCGAGGTAGATCACGCGTGCGGAACGGACGTAGGCGGCGGCCTGCGGCAAGCAGGCGAGGAAGAGGAGGGGAAGGAGCAGCGGGTGCAGGACGGTCAGGACGGCCGCGCCGGCCGTGAGCGTCGCGGTCGCCGCGAGCACGTCCTGAGCTTCCTCTACCAGGTCAGGGGTGACCTGGGCGCCGCGGTCCGCGATGTCGTAGGCGTCGTTGTAGCCGGGCTTGTTGTTGGCGGCCAGTTCCGCGCCGAGCGCCCCCTCGATCATCGTCAGCTCCGCCGCCCGGCCGAGCACCGGGCGCAGACGGCCAGTCAGCCAGACAACCGTGATGCCCAGCAGCGAACGCAGGCCGGTGGCCGCGGCGATGACGGCCAGCTGCGGGGCAGCGTCCCACAGCCGCTCGGTGATGTCGCCCGAGGAGATCAGCGCGGTGATCGTGCCCGTGACGGCCAGGAGGCCAAGAGCCGCGAGGACACCCGTCCCGATCTGGCACACCAGCAGTCCGATGGTCGCGCCGCGGTCGACCCGCCAGGCCATCTGCACCGAGCGCCGTACGAGCGAGGGCAGGCGCCGCGCCATCGTGCGGGAGGTCAGCAGCGACCCCGCCTGGAGCCGCGACTCGTCGCGGTAGAGGTATTCCTCCTCTCGAACACTGGCCCCCTGCGGTTCGTCTTCCTGCGAGGTGCCCTTCGGTGGTCGTGGCGGCTGATCCTGCGTAATGGCCGAGGTCATCGTTCCCCCTGGGACGGTCGCTGCGGCGGAGTCGTGAGGATCAACGACCCGGCAGCGATTTCGAACACACGTCATTCGGTCGTGCTTGGGAGCCCGCTATTTCCGGTGCGAGGAGACCCTGCGGGTCCGGGATCCCTGGTCTGGTGGGGAGCGGCTCCGGGCCCGAAGTGGCCGAAACGCCGACGCCGCCGTGCTGTGAGGTGATGCGGCAGGTCATCCTGGCTGGCTCCCCGCTTGGCTGAGATCGCGCTCGGCCTCGAGCAGCCATTCCAGCTCTGTCTCGGCGTGGGCGACCGCGCCGGTCAGAGCCTCATGGTGATGCGCGGGCAGGGAGCCGGCTCCGAGTCCCGCCGCTGTGATCACCGCGCTGAGAGCGTCTGTCGGGCCGGTACTCAAGGCGGATGCGGCAACGGGATGGTGCAGTACGTCGCGTGCGGCGTAGGCGTCGAGTCGGGCGACGTCGACGAGGGCGTCGAGCATGGGGGTGGTGTGCCGCCCGGCGGGCTCCAGTTCGAGGGCTGATAGGCCCGTCCGGGTCTGGAAGGCGGCGGTCGACGGTTCGGGGTGGGCAAGGAGCAGGGTGGCTTCGCGCAGGGTGTGGTCGAGGTCGGCTTCGACGACAGGTGTGTTTGCGGGTCGGCAGTGGGCGTGCAGGAGGAGGGCGATGGCTCTCTCCCAGGGCTCCGTGGGCTGGGTGGTGTCGATCAGGTCGCGGGCCTGCTGGTCCAGCCCCTGTTCCATCAGGGCCATGATCTTGATCTGGCGGCCGTCGAGGAGCCGGTTGCCGATGCCGCGGTGCTGAGCCATGGCCTCGGCCGCGTCGGTCCACCGGCCGATGCCGGCGAGAGCCCGGGCGCCGTCCACGAGCAGCGTGACCCACAGCTCCTGGCACACCCTGCGGTGCTCCTCATCCGTAGCGGTCAGGGCCGACAGGTCGACGGTGCGCCCGTCGATCTCGGTCTTCTCCCGTTTCCGCGCGGCGTCATTGAGGCGGGCCAGCAGGTCGTAGGCGGCCTTGCCTTGGCCGTCGCGGGTCAGTAGCCGGGAGAGGTTGACCAGCGGCATCAGCGACATGACAGCGATCGGTCCGCTCAGGCGTCCGGCGTCGGCGAAGACCTGGTGCTGGCGCCAGCACAGGCTGGCGGCCAGGTCGGGCAGGCCGACGTCGGAGGCGATCAGCGCGGCGTAGTTGAGGACCCCGCAGGCGCGGGCCACCAGGTCGTGGTGGCTCGCACCTGCGGGCGCGATGGTCAGCCCGGTGAGGTGGTTGATGCGCTCCTGAAGCGGGAGCGCGGGCGCCTTGGTGCGGCGGACCAGGGGGATGCGGCTGGCTATCGCGGGGATCATCGGCTCAGCCCTTGCGCGCCCAGTCGACGACGAGTCGGCTGTAGGGCTTGTCGACGACGAAGCGAGTGTCGTCCACCGTCAGCCGGTCACGCGAATCGGCGACGGCCATCCGGAAGCCCGGTTCGGGGGCGCCGTTGCCGCCGCTCGCGTCCCAGGCGCGGATCTCGCTCACGACGCGCTCGGCGAGGTCGGCGCCGCCCTCACCGTGGCCGATCACGCCGACCTCCCAATACCGGCCCTTCTCGTCCTCGCCCTCGCGGATGGTCAGGTACGCGAGCGACCCGCCGTCGAGGGCGGCCATGGAGCCCCAGCCGAAGTGCGGGGTGAAGCCCGGGCGCTGGCCCGGCAGTCGGGACAGGCCGTTGGGCAGCACGCAGGCCAGGTACAGGTACAACCACTCCCACGCCGATCCCTGCCGGAACTTCACCCCGGTGTAGACCTTGGTCTGATGCTGGTCGAGGACGGAGCGCAGCGCGTCGCGGTCGACGTCCTGCTCGCTGAACGTCTCCAGGCGCACGTTGCCCGCGCCGGCCATAGGCACGAGGGTGTACACGTCGTCGCAGACGCCCTTGCGCAGCGGGATGAAGGTGGCCATCTCGCAGGAGACGGTCTTCCACGTGTCCCCGTCGCGTTCGAAGGCGAAGCTCCGGGAGATGCTCCCGCGGATGCGCATCGGCAGGACCAGGCGCCCGCTGGGGGCAAGCTGGTCGAGGATCTTCACGGGTACGTCACCGGCGCCGACGGTGAAGATGATCCGGTCATAGGGGGCGTGCTCGGGCAGCCCGGCCGCGCCGTCGGCCATCACCGCAGTGGCGTTGTCGACGCCGGCCTCGGCGAGGTGCTTGCTCGCGCCGGCGACGAGGTCCTGGTCGACGTCGAGGGTCCACACCTGCCCGCCGGGGGAGACGATCTTGCCCAGGAGGGCGGCGTTGTAGCCGGTGGCGGCTCCGGCTTCCAGAACCTTGTGCCCGGGCTGGGCGCCGAGCTGTTCGAGCTGGGTGGCGACGATGGACGGCGCGGAGATGCAGGAGATCATCTCCCCGTGCTCGTCGTGCTTGATCGGGACCGCGTCCTCCTTGTACGCGGCGTCCAGGTCGACGCCGGGCAGGAAGGCGTGCCGGTCGGTGGTGCGGAAGGCGTCGATGGCCGCCTGGCTGCGCAGGTGGCCGCTGTCGACGAGCCGCTGGGCGAGGGCTTCGCGCAGCTCGTTGGGGTCGGTTACGGGTGTCACAGTGGTCTCCATTCGAGGGAGGCTAGGGTCCGCGGAGGCGGACTTGCGGGTAGACACGTCAGCTCCTTCTCCGGTGGAGAAGGCGACGTGACGGCCGAGCCACGCGGTGGCGGCCTGCGTCTCGGCGGGCACGCCCGCGCGGTTGAACGCGAAGATCGCGTGATGGGCGATGACGCCCCTCAGCCCGCGTATCAGTCGGCCGTCGGCGGCGAGCTGGCGCAGGCGACGGCCTGCGTCCTCGAACGCGGCGACGCGCTCGACCCAGCCCGCTTCCGCGTCTGGACGCAGGGCCGCGTCCGCGTTCATCAGTCGCCGCATCGCGGAGACGGCTCTCTCCAGCGCGGGCGCCTTGGGCGGGGTAACGGGGGGCCGCAGGGCGGCCCACCGGGCCCATACGTCTCCGGCTTCGAACGGGTCCAGTCCCGCCTCGCGGATCATGGCCGACAGCAGCATCACGCTGCGCTCACGGGAGCCGGGGTTGCCGGTCTCGGTGAGCGCGGCTGGGCTGTCGGCGCAGAACAAGTCGTGCGCGACCTCCATGCCTTCGGGGCCGCCGAAGGCGTGCGTTTCCGGCTCGTAGATCCCGCCCGTCCAGCCGGTGACGACGCGGTCGGCGACGAGCTGGTCCAGCAGTTCGGTGGCGGGCAGTTCGGTGCGTAGGCGCACGCCGGCGTCCTTGCGCAGGAAGTGGAAGCGGCGCCCGGCCAGCGCGGTCGCCAGGGCCTGGGCGGCGTCCGCCTGCTGGTCGGGGAAGGCCACGGAAGCGTGCCACCAGGACGTGTCCGTGGGGATCGGCAGGTTCTCGTCGTCGAAAGTCATGAGGAGGGAACTCCTTGCGAGGCGGCGGGGGGCGAGGTCAGGTGAGCAGGAGGACGCGGGTCCACCCGGTGGTGTCGGTGGCGTTCAGAGCGAGTTGGGCTCCGGCGCGGCCTTCCATGAATCCGGGTTTGGGCAGGTGCTCCCAGTCGGCGGCCAGCCGTCGGTACACGTCCTGGACGATGGGGGTGAAGCGTGCGGGAGCGGTGCTGTCGGCGGCGACCGCGCGGGTGAGGGTCAGCAGGCCGGCCCAGCCGTGGCAGAGGGTCGAGTCGGTGATGCGGGCGAGCCGCAGAGGGTCGGTCAGGATGGCTTCGACGGTGTCCTCAGCCGCTTGGCGCCGTGCGGGGTCGCCGAGGGCGAGCGCGGCGAGCTGTTGGGCGCGGGCGATGCCGGGCTGGCCGTAGCACCAGGACTGGCGAGCCGGTTCCGCCTCGGGCGGCTGGTCGGCGTCCAGGTGTGCTTCGGTGGACCAGTAGTGGGTGCCGTGCCGGTCGAGCCAGGTGGCGAATGTGCCGACGGCCTCCTCCTGTCCGGGGACGCTGACTCCGGCGCGCAGGGCGAGGGAGAGCACGGCCAGGGGCCCCGCGATGCCGTGGGCCATGCCGTTGTTGCCGTGTCCGCCGGTCATCTCCTTCCCGTCGGGGCCGACCGGCGACCACCACCCGGGCAGGATCCGGCCTTCACCGCGGGCGGGGTGTGCGAGCGCGACGAGACAGGCGAGCACGTCGGGCAGCCGGGTCGCGATCGGGCGGCGGGACAACAGCAGTGCGGCGAGCCCGGTCATGCCGCGGATGAGGTCCCACTCGGCGAGGTGGGGCAGAGCGCCGGCCGCATGACGGCGGTGGGCGGCGGCGAGCCGGGCGTCCACGACGCGGTCGACGGCCGCGCGGACGTCGTCGCTGGCCCCGTGGGCGCGGGCCAGAACGAATTCCAGGGCGGGTGCGCCGTGGAAGAGGCTGGCGTTGCTGCCGGTGCTGACGCCCCGGACGGTGGCCTGGGTGAGGTGGCGGCGGGCGGTGGACAGGTCACGGCACTCGACGTCGAGCAGGGCCATCCCCAGAGCGCCCTCGGACAGGTCCTGCGTACGGGGCACGGTCGTCGTGGTCATGAGCGCCTGGCCAGGGGGACGACGATGCTGTGGGACCGGCCGCCGATCCACCCGTCGGCGTCCGGCGGGGGCGCGTCGTGCAGCGTGGCGATGCCGAAGGGGTTGGCGTCCAGGTGCGCGCGCAGGAGGTCCAGGTCGACGTCGCGGGTGAGGTCGAGGGGCAGCTGCTGGTCGTCCTCGGCGAGCAGGACCCGCTCCGGCACCCGGAACCGGGCACGCCAGGCGTGGAGTTGGTCCGCCCACTGCTGGAGTGGGGCGGTGCGGGCGGGCAGCGTGCGGCTGCGGATCTTCCACCGGGCGGTGGTGAGGATGGTGCGCCGGTAGGTGAGGGCCGGGGTGAAGGGCAGGGTCCAGGCGGCGCCCCAGTCGAACCAGGTCACCTGCGGGGACGCGGCCCGGCTGATCTCGCCGAGGAAGCGGGCCATCGGCGGGGTGTAGTTGTTCCACAGGAAGTTGATGGCGGTGGGGGCCAGCAATTCCAGTCGCTTGCCCGTCGCGGACTCCACCAGCTGGGGACGGCCGTCGGTGACGGTGACCGAGAGGTCGCGAGGGAAGAGGACGTGCGGTTCGGAGTGGCGGAATTCGCCGACGCTGACGACGCGGGGCAGGGCCTGCGGCGCGCGGGTGAGCAGGTCGGCCGGCACCCGCCCGGCGTGGAAGGAGAGCTGCGCGAGTTCCGCCTCCGGATCGACGGTGGGCAGGTTCGCGTACGTCGCCTCGTTGCCGGGCAGGAGGTGCCAGAACCGTCCGGTCATCGATCCGGCCGAGCGGGAGACGGTCAGAACGCGCAGCCGGAAGTCGCCTCGGTCCAGGGCCTGGACGGAGGAGGCGTGGACCTGTGCGGCCAGTTCGAGGTGGGGCGCCAGGTCTTGGGGCTTGTCGCCGGCCGCTGCTTCCAGTTCCTCGATCATCGCCCCGGTCAGCGCGATGGTGCGGCTGCCTTCGGCGGCGGCGGCGGTGCCGGCCAGCTCCAGCAGCAGGCGGTCGCGCCTGGACATCGGCCGGGGCGGTTCGCTCGCCGTGACGAACCCTGCTGGGAAGCCGACGCCTCGGTTGGGATCTGTTGCTGCCTCCACCGGCACGTTGTTGTTCTCGCCGTAGTGCTCGGTGAACTGCTCGATCCACCGGCGCCAGGTCGGTGTCCCGTTCGGATGGGTGACCAGGCGGGCCAGGATGGTCGCCGCGGTCTCCGCTTCGGTCAGCACCTGCTCGGGCAGCCGCACGTCGGCGTCCAGCCGCAGGTCGTACGCTGCCCGCAGGCTGGCTGCCTGGGTGTGCGCCGCAGGCGGTAAGACGCTGGCGGGCTCGGCGATGGTGGCGGGCGCGCGCAGCGAGGAGCGCAGCAGCCGCACCCGCAACAGTTCACCGAGAAGCCGGTCGCGCGCCGTGTCGCTCACGGCGGGGAACTCCGCAGCCAGTTTGTCGGCCAACTGGCGATACGCGATTGGGGATCGGGCCAGGTCGAGTACGAGACGCAGCGCGGGGCTGAGGGCGAGGCGGAACTCGGCGTCGCCCTCGGACGGCACGTGGATGTGCTGGTCGCGCTGCCGGATAAGGGTGTTGACGCAGACCTCGGCGTCGGCCATGCGCGCGGCGTCGCTCTCCCAGGCACTGAGCATCTCGTCGAGCTCGACCGGGTCGGGGCGGGTGACGGCCTGGTGTTCCTCGCCGAAGCGCACGGATGTTGCCTGGTCGAAGCCGAGCGGGGCAACACCGGCGAACAGGCCGTAGGGGGTGGAGCGGCGGGCGTAGCGGATCGCGTAGCGGGCGGTGGCCAGCGCTGCCCGGCGCACCCGGCGTACCTTCGGCGTGCGGCCGTCGATGATGGCCTGCACCTGCTCGACGAGGTGCGGGCTCGCCTGCGACACGGTCCGGCGAAAGTCGGTGTCAGACCACACCGTGTTCAGCCACGCGCGCCACTGCTCCACGGGCGCCGTGGATGCCGGCCAGGGCGGCATGGTGGGCTCTGTCGTGTGCGCCGCGGCGCGCAGCATGGCCTGCCCCGCACCCTGGTACAGGCTAGGCCGTTGCCGTGTCATCAGCGCTCTCCTCATCTTCTGGCGTGACGGGCGGGGGCGGGCCGGACGGGGAGAGCCCCGTCCGGCCCGCGCTGCCGGGGTGGCCCGGCTTACGAGGTGGTGCAGGCGCTGGGGCAGGAGCTGCCGCAGGTGTCGCCCGTGCTGCACATCAGGACCGTCTCGGTCGCCGGCGTGCCCTCGATGAAGGTGATGTCGAGCCCGAACGGGTCGGCGTCGGTCTTCACGAGGTCCGCCTGCGCGGGAGCGGCCGGCCTCTCGGCCTGGATGGCGGTCATGCATGCCTCCTAGGGGTGGTGGATGGTGCGGGTACCGGGGCCCGGTCGGGTCCCGGAGCTTGCTGCCAGACGGCGGTGGCCGGCGAAGTCGCCTGTGCCGTGGCGCCTGGGGGTGTGTGGTGCCGTCAGGCTGCTGCGGGCTGCGCCTGCGGGTGGTTCTTCGCGGCCTGGTCCAGCACCCTGGTGAAGTGCTCGGCCCGCTCGTTTCCCTCGGCCTCCCGGGCGCGGAGGTCGCCGAATCGGTGCCAGTAGCGTCGGCAGACGTCACTGCTCATGACCATCGAGGCGAAGAACGGCAGATGCCCGTCGCGGACGAAGCCGAGGCGGTCGCGCAGGCTGAGTGTGCAGATGAGCTGGTTGGCCTTCAGCAGCTGCATGTACTCCTCGACGTCCATGTCCTCGGGCTTCCACAGCTTGGCGAGGTCGGCGTTGGTGGACATCTGCGCCAGCCAGTCGAGCTGGTTCCGGGCGACGACCGCCTCGTTCCGCTCGGCCTGGTGCCGCGCGTCCTGCCTGAGCCGGGCGGCTCCGACCACGGCGGTGGTGAGGGAGAGGACTGCACCGGTAGCGAGGACGGCGGTGGTGAGCTTCATACGTCAACGTTCCTTTCGTAAAGCGGGGTTGTGGCCGGGCGTCCGGCTGGTGGAGATGCAGGGGCTCCGCTTCCTCATGCGGCCCCCGCGAGCACGACGGTCGGGGCGTCACCGGCGGAGCCGTCAGGGGTGTACCGGCGGCGCACTGTCCTCAGAGCGACGGCGATCGGTGGCAGTCCGACGGTGGCCCTTCGCTGGTCCAGTGATCCCGGCACGCGCAGCGGGCACAGCTCGACGCCGTCCGCGCGCAGGAGGAGCTGTGTTCCGTACTCCTGGTCGTGCCCGCTGTTGATCAGGGCGCGGTCGTGCAGGTGCGCCCAGTGCTGGATGAGTGCATCGTCGGCCTGGACCGCGCGCTCGAGCAGGGTGGTGGCGGCGCGCTGGAAGTCGGGTTCGTCGTCGCTGTGAAGGGCGATGCTCCAAGCGGCGCGAGCGGCGGCAGGGCCGACGAGGAGGTGGCCGGGCCAGTCGTGCTCGGCCAGGATGCGGCGCAGCACCTTGGTGTTGGCGTGGTCGGCATGCCGGCCCTGGCCGAGTTGGACGGCATCGAGCTGGTTGCGCACTCGTTTGGCCCGGTGCGCGGCCGAGTCCGCTGCGCGGGCGATCAGCTCGCGGGCGAGGTCGGGCCGCTGGGGGCCGGCGGTCATCACGCGCTGTTCCGATCGCTCGGGGCTGCCTGCGGCTCGTGGACGCGACAGCCGATCAGTGCGCTCAGCCCGGACCGGCGCTCGGCGGCGAGTTCGAGGCGGGCGACTCGGTCACCCTCTCGTCCTGTGCCGGAACCCCGTACATCCCAGCCCATGTCGGTGAGCCGAAGCAGAAGGGCGGCCACGGGTTCGGCTTCGAGGGCGTGCCGGGCCAGTGCCTCGGTCCGTACGAGCGGGAGGTCGAGCCGGGCGGCGAAGTCGGAGGCCCAGAGGGTGATCAGCCGGGTGATGTCGTCGGGATGGTCGGGCAGGGTGTGGACGCAGCCCAGGAAGAGACACGGGCCCTGGCCCCATCCGAGGTCGGGGTCAGGCTGCGGGATCATGCAGGCCAGCAGCTTCCCGTCCTCGAACAGCCCGGCCGGTTGTGCCTGCGGGTCGCGGAAGAGATCCGGGATGTCAGCTCGAGCGGGCACCGGCAGGCTGCGCATGGTGAGCCAGCGCTGGCGGTCCTGAACGAGGGCGGCAGCTTCCTCGCGTTCGGCGTCCGTGCGTAACGTGCGCATCTCGTATATGGCGACCAGGGGCGCCGGAGTGAACGACGCCGCAGCCGGTCGCTCCTTGCGGGCCATGGGAGTCGGGGGCCTGCTCACTGGCTCGCTCCGCTCCGCGTCGCGTGGGCCGGCTCGGCCGTAAGCAGTTTCCAGCCGTGAGCGAGGATCACCAGCTGGGTGGTGTCCCGTGCGCCCGTGTCGGCGAGGAGCTGGTCGAGCGCGGCGCGCAGGTCGGCCGGGGCGATCTTGGCGGCGACGGCGATGTCGCGGGCATCGCTGTGCTCAGCGACGGCTCGGAGCAGCAGCAGTTGCTCCGAGCCGAGCTCCGGCGTTGGACTGTCCGCCGTCGGCGGAGCCACCTGCTGGAGAGCGAACAGGCGGTGCACGATCACCGGGGGCTTGCAGCGGGGCGGGCAGTGGAGGCTCTCGCGGATGTCTCGGACGTACTGGCGGACGGTAACGGCGGACAGTCCGGTCTTCGTGGCGATCTCTTGGGGGGTGAGGGGGTTCGCGAGGTGCTGGGCGACGCGCTGCAGTGTCGGCGTCAGGGGTGTGATCGGTGCGCTGGTCGTCACGGGCGGAGTCACGGTGTCTCTTTCTCGGCTGGGTGGACGTTCACCGGGAGGGGTGCCGCCGGTCCTCGCGGGGGACGGGGGCCGGCGGCACGGGCCCGTGCGCGGCGGTCTGGATTCACGGGGTGCCGCGCACGGGGGCTCATGCGGCCGTAGGGTCGGGTCGTGCCCAGGCCGCCTCGGCGGCAAGGCGTTCGGACCACTGGATGTGGTCCTCGTCGAAGGCGGCGTCGGCCAGCCGTATGCGCTGGACTTCGCCGGTTCCGGCCGGTGGGTAGGTGTGCTGGATGTCGCGCCACAGGCGCTGGAGGACGTAGTCGCGGTCGAGGGCCTGGGCGCCGTGCAGTTCCATGGCGTCCTGGGCTGACGTCATGGCCCATTGGTGACCCAGGTACTTCGCGTTGATCAGGTCGGCGTCGCAGGACAAGCCCTGGTCGAGGAGGTACACGGACTGGTAGGCCAGGATGCGTCCGGCGCGCAGGCGGGCCTCCATGTCACCGATGCGGTCCCGCAGGACCGGCAGATCGGACAGGGCGCCCCGGTAGCGGGGGCGTGCATTGAGGCGAGCAGTCGTGGTGGCGACGACCGCCTCGTGGATTCCGAGGCTGACCGCGGCCAGGTTGGGCCGGCCGTACAGGATGCTGCTGCTCTGGGCCACGCTCAGCCCTTGGCCGATCCCTCCGACCACGTTGTCCGCGGGGACGCGGACCTGGTCGAGGTCGAGGCGGCCGGCGGAGAAGCCATGCAGGCCGAGACCGGGGCGGTGGTCGGAGACGGAGAGCCCGTGGCGGTCGGATTCGACCATGAACGCGGTCAGTGCCTCGGAGGTACGCACGCCAGGCGCGGCGGTTCGGGCGACCACGAGGTGGGCTCCCGCGAGATGGCTGTTGCCGATGTGAACCTTGCTGCCGTTGATCACCCACTGATTGCCGGCGCGCTCGGCGGTGGTCTCGATGCCGCCGATGTGCCCGCCGGCCCGCGGTTCGGTCACGGCGATCGACAAAAGAAGTGAACCGCCCGCCACCCGCGGCAGCCAGCGGCCCTTCTGCTCATAAGTGGCGAAGTGCAACAGGGCGCCGACGGGGATCAGGGTGGCCTGCAGGATGGCCGCGGCAGCCGCCGAGACGCAGGCGATGCGGTGGACCAGGACCGTCTTGGCCACATGGCCGGCGCCCAGACCACCGAAGGCGGGCGGGACGGTGACGGCGAACCAGCCCCGTGCGGCCATCAGATCGGCGACCTTGCGCTCCACCCTGCCCGGAGCGGCCTCCATGCGCACGGCGCGCGGCGCGATGTGCTCGGCCGCGAAGGCGTCCGCCTCGTCCCACAGCAGTTCGTGGCGGGCGGTGAGATAGGGATGCAGCGCCGGAGGCGGCGTGGCGGGTGTGGCGGGCATGGTCGTCTCCCTCTCCCTGGGTGAAGGTCGCACGGTGGAGCGGCCGGGGATCGCCTGCGGCTCCCGGGTGGGGGTGGTGGAACGGGCCTAGCGGACGGGCGCGTGGGCGATGCGGTCCATCACCTGGGCGCCGGTGTTGATGACGATGTCTCTCACCCGCCGGGCCTCACTCAGGGGCCGCTTCTCGGGGTCGATGATGCCCACCGTGCCCAGCAGGGTCCCGCTGTCGTGGATGAGCGGTGCGCCGAAGTAGGAGCGGATCCCGACCGCGTCGACCACGTGGTTGCCGCTGAAGCGAGGACTGGCGTGCACGTCGTGCAGTGGGAGGGCCTTCTTGCGGGCCACGACCTCCGGGCACCAGCCGTGGTCGCGGCTCATGGTGCGGCCGACGATGACGTACCCGCTGTCCGCGGGCGGCTGGTGCAGTCCGACGAAGGTCTGCTCCTCCAGGAAAAGATTGACGAACCCGTACAGGAATCCGGCCTGCGTGGCCATGTCGCGGGCCAGCTCGTCGAATTCCTGACTGGCAGCAGTGGGCACGCCCAGGCGCTGGAGCAGCTCATACCGCAGCGCCAGTTCGGTCGCCTGCTGGTCCTGCGGGCCGGTGACGGCGCCGGCCGGGACGGACGTCCCCTGGGCGGTGTCCCGCATGCGGCGTCGCGGCAGTGAAAGCGTGGCTGGGGCGGTCTGCGGTACGAGGTAGGGGTCGTTGGGCTGATATGACATCAGGCGTCCTGGAGGGTGGTAGTGGATGTGGGGCGAACGGGACCTGCCGCTGCGTTCTTCACGGCGTGGCCGACGAGGGTCAGCAGGACGCCGGCGACGTGGTTCGGGTCGCGGGCGTCGCAGGTGACCACCGGTACAGAGGCGGGGAGTTCGAGGGCGGCGCGGACCTGCTCGGGGTGGTAGCGGTGTGCTCCGTCGAACTGGTTCACGGCGACGACGAAGGGCAGCCCGATGTCTTCGAAGAAGCTGACCGGGGTGAAGCTGCTTTCCAGGCGTCGGGTGTCGACCAGGACGACCGCCCCGACGGCTCCGCGGGAGAGGTCGTACCAGAGGTCGACGAACCGGTCCTGGCCGGGCGTGCCGAACAGGAACAGTTCCAGGGGCACGGGCGCGTCGGGCAGGCTGAGGCGACCGAAGTCGAAGGCAACCGTAGTGGTCTGCTTGGCCTCGACGCCCTCCAGGCTGTCCACGTCCGCGCTTGCCTCGGTCAGGTACTCCTCCGTGCTCAGCGGCGTGATCTCGCTGACCGCGCCCACGGCGGTGGTCTTGCCCGCGCCGAAGCCGCCGGCGATCACGACCTTCAGCACGGTCGGTGCACCAGCAGGCGGGCGCGACGGAGTCCGCAGGCCCACGGCCGGGTCACCCGGCCTGGGGGTAGGCGATGGCATCGGGCCACTTCCTCTTCAGGCCCGCCGAGAGGGCCGCCAGTAGCTGGGTGGAAGGACTGGCATCCGAGTCCGTGTCGGATGCGGCATAGGGGGCGGTGACGGGGACGACCAAGACATCGGCGTCCAGGAGGTCCGAGACGAGGATCTTGACGGCGGTGACGGGCCAGCGGAGTCGGCCCGCCAGTTCGGTCACCGAACGCCGGCGCTCCCGGCACAGGGCGAGGATCTCCTCGCATTCCTCGGCTTGCGCCGGGCCGGGCCGCCCCGGTCCGGCGTCCAGCACGGTCTCCAGACCGAGCAGGTGCCGCGGCTTGGTGCGCCCGCGCGTCAAGGTGTAGGTCCGCACGAACGTTGACTCCTCGGCCGCGCGGCCGTGTGTGCTCACCGGACCTCAGCACCCGTGCCGACGCGGACGGGGATCTGCATGTAGGGGGCGAACTTCTGGACGAGGCGCCCCATCTCGAAACCCACCAGGCCGGCGTCGGCGTCCGTGGTGGCGATGACGGCGAGGATCGTGTCCACCTCACCGCGTTCGTTGCCGGGGCGGTTGTCGAAGGCCGCACTGCGCCCGGCGCTCTGGACGAAGAACAGGCAGTCGTCTCGCTCGATGATGACCTGCCTGGCCGGCCTCTTCTTGTGGCTGGGGCCGGTGATGTTCGCCGCGAGGGAGGCAACTCCGCTGACTGCGGCCGACAGTTCGTCCGCCCAGTCCTTGTCGACGTCGCTGTCCAGCAGCCGCAGTCCGTCGCGCGACAGCAGGACGGCGTGCGTGACGCCCGGGACATCGGAAGCGAACTGACGCAGCAGCCAGGCCATGTTGTCCCGCTGCCCGCTTGCCGTTGTCTCGGATGCGGGCGCGTCGCCGGTCACGTTGTTCATCGCGGGGTGGGTGCTCATAGGGATCGCTCCAGAAGGGGGAAGGGCCAGCGGATGTAACGGGCCGCCGGGAACGTGGAAGGAAGGGCGAGGTTCAGGGCCTGGGCTGCTCTGTCGAAGCGGTGGGAGGACCGGCGGCCCCGCCGGCCTGGATGCCGTTGCGGAAGGCGGCTGCGAGCCCTGGCGTCGCCGCGGTCACGGGGGCTTGCTCCCGCTCGCGTGGTGGATGGAACGAGCCGACCTGACGTCTACGCGTGGGAAGAGCGGGCGCATCAGCAGAGTGACCTGCCTCTGCGGCTCCCGGTGCCCCTGCGGTGCCGGGGCGTGTGACCTGGCCTGCCGTCGGGATGGCTGGAGTCGCGGCAACCTGCCGCGGCTGAGGCGCGATGGGGCGGGCTTCCTTTGGCAGCGCGCTCGCATCGTCGACGGAGGGAATCGCTACGAGGAGCCGTGCCGGAATAACGACCAGGGCGGTGGTGCCTCCTGTCACGTTCTCCTGCAGGAGAACGGACAGCCCGTGGGACTGGGCGATCTTCGCGGCGACCAGCAAGCCGAGCTGGCCGGCTCGGACTTGGCCGCTGACATCGACCTCGTCGGGGGCTTTGAGTAGGTGGTTCATCTGTGCCCGCGTCTGCGGATGCATGGGGATGGCCCGGTCCTCGACCTCGACCGCCAGCCCGTTTGCCACCCGCTGCGCACGCACCATCACCTTCGTCGCCGGATCGGAGCACTCGCAGGCGTTCTCGATCAGCTCGGCAAGCAGGTGCGTCAGGTCCGGACCCACATGTCCGGGAAGACCCAGCTCGGCGCCCACGGACCCGGCCGCGACGGCCACACGCGGATACTGCACGACCTCGGAGACCGCGCCGCGCAGCGCCGTCGCGACGGGAACAGGCCGGCGCACGCTGCGCAGGGACTGCCCGCCCAGCACCGCCGTGCTCTCGACCTGGCGACGCATCCGCGTCACGAGGTGATCGATCTCGAAGATCTTGGCCAGCAGTTCCGGGTCGTCGGTCAGCATCTCCAGCTGGCTCAGTGCCTGAAGCGCCTTGCCGACCAGGGCGTGCTCGCGCATGGCCAGACGGCGCAGCACTTCCAGGAGGACGACGGACTGGGACTCGTCGTGCACACGTATCAGCGACGCGATGGCCTGCGCCTGGACTGAACTCAACGCCTTGTTGATCTCGGCGTTCGGACTGGCCGATGGTGGCGCCTGCAGGTCCGGCAGCGGCGGGCGTCCCCCGCGGCACAGCTCGTCCGCCGACCACTGCACCGACTTCTCGACGGCTGCCGCTGCCCCCGCGACCGCGGTCAGTGCCGCTGCCCGGGCCTCCTCCGCGGCTGTCTGCACGGCCCCTGCGGCCGTTCGCGCTCCGCGAGCTGCCACCGTGGCGACCCCAGCCAGTCCGCAGACCAGGCCGGCCAGGAGCCAGCCGGGGCCTACCGCGGACACCGACCAGAGGGGGAAGGCGGCACCGAGCAGCGCGGCCAGGAGCACCAGGGGCAGTGCCACGGCGCGGCGGGCACGGTGCAGCGTGAACGCGTCGATCGGAGGCCGCCGTCTGCGGTGGCCGGTAGCGGCCGGCCGTGCCGGGAAGGCGCTGTCAGGCATGGGAATCCTCGTCAGGGTGGGGGTGGCTAAGCGTGCTGCGGCGTCAGGTCTGCGCAGGTCTGGCGTGTGCTGCGTGAGGTCGAGCGGGGCGTCGGAACCGCGACCGCGCCGCGGTGGTGGGAGGACTGCGTCGCCAGGAGCTGAAGGAGCCGGGCGCTCTGGATCAGGCCCATGTGGCTGAACGCCTGCGGGAAGTTGCCGAGCTGGCGCTGCTGGACGGGGTCGTACTCCTCGGCCAGGAGCCCGAGGTCGTTGCGCAGCGCGAGGAGGCGTTCGAATAGGGCGTGGGCCTCGTCCAGTCGGCCGGTCAGGGCCAGGGCGTCGACGAGCCAGAAGGAGCAGAGGACGAATGTGCCCTCGTCTCCGGTCAGGCCGTCCACCCCGGCGTGGTCGCCGATGGTCGGGTACCGGCGTACGAGCCCGTCCGGGGTGGAGAGTTCACGACGTACCGCGTCCACGGTGCCGACGACGCGCGGATCGTCCGGCGGCAGGAAGCCGACGCGGGGGATCAGCAGCGTGGCGGCATCCAGCTCCTGCGAGCCGTAGGACTGGGTGAAGGTGTTGCGCACCGGGTCAAAGCCCTTGGTGCAGACCTCGTGGTGGATCTTCGCCCGCAGTTCGGCCAAGTAGTCCAGGTCCATGTGGAGGGAGCCGGCCTCCACCAAGCGGATGGTGCGGTCGATCGCCACCCAGGCCATCACCTTCGAGTGCACGAAGTGCCGGCGTGCCCCGCGAATCTCCCAGATCCCCTCGTCGGGATCCTGCCAGCGCTGTGCCAGGTGCTCGACGAGTCGCTGGTGCAGCACGGCGGTGTCGGCGCAGTGGGCCACACCGCTCTCGTGCGCGAGGTACAGGGTCTCGATCACCTCGCCGTACACGTCGAGCTGCAGCTGGTCCGCCGCCCCATTGCCGACCCGTACCGGGGTTGAGCCCTCGTACCCGGGAAGCCAGGGAAGCTCCCGTTCCCGCAGATCGCGCTCCCCGGTGATCCCGTACATGATCTGCAGGTTCTCCGGGTCGCCGGCCACGGTACGCAAGAGCCATCGCCGCCACGCCTGCGCCTCCTGCCGGTACCCGGTCCCCAGCAGCGCGGCCAGCGTCGTGGAGGCGTCCCGCAACCAGGTGAAGCGATAGTCCCAGTTCCGCTTGCCGCCGATCTCCTCGGGCAGCGACGTGGTCGGCGCCGCGACGATCCCACCGCTCGGCCCGTACGTCATCGCCTTCAGCGCGATCAAGGAACGAACCACGGCCTCGCGGTACGGCCCGTTGTAGGTACACTCCCGCGTCCAGTCCTGCCAGAAGATGAGCGTCTCGCTGAGCGCGGCCTCCGGGTCGGGAACGTCGGGCGCCGTTGCGTGGGACGGGCACCAACTGAGGACGAAGGCCACGCTCTGCTCGGCGGCGACGGAGAAGGCACTGACGATGACGCCGTCCTTCTCCACCTGCTGGACGCAGGTGTCGAGCCACAGAGCGTCCGCGCCGGCCTCCGCGACCATGCGCCCACCGGCCTCGTGAATCCACGGGCTGACGCCGCCGTACCCCGGCCGCGGACGCATGGCCGAGACCATGGAGACCTCACCGGTCAGGCCCTCGACGATCCGGATCACCTGCGGTGCTCCGTCGCGCGGTGGCATGAAGTCCAGGACGCGGACCGAACCGGCCTGGGTGCGCCATACCGATTCGAGGACGAGCGAGTCACCGCGGTACCGGCGCTCGGCGACTGCTTCGGAGCTGGAACGGCCAGCGGGAGCGGCCGGAGCGATCCGCCAGGTGCCGTGTTTCTGCGTGCCGAGCAGGCTGGCGAAGACGGCCGGCGAGTCGAACCGGGGCAGGCACAGCCAGTCGATCGAACCGTCGTCGCAGACGTGGGCACTGGTCTGCATGTCGCCGATCAGGCCGTACTGCTCGATACGCGGAAGGCGCTTCATCGTGTGGATCTCCGTAGGCCCCGCGGATCCGGGGATGGCTTCGGGGCCGCCGCAGCGGCCGGGAACGGTAGGAACGAGAGGCACCGGTGTCACCGGGGCGTGGAAGGGGCGATCTGAGACGGCGGGGACTCCTCGCCGGGCGCAGCAGGGCCGGTTGCGCGCTCGCCGCGCAGAACAAGCCAGGCCATCGGCACGAGGATCAGCCCGATGACGACGGCTCCGGTCGCCGTCATGTCCGCGGCACCGAAGCGGCCCAGACCAAGCAGGCGAGGGCAACAGCGAAGACCGCCCCGCGCAGCACGTTGATCCTCGGCTTCCGCCAACGCCGCCTGGGGCCGACGCGCTCCACATACGCGACCAGTTCCTGGGTCGCTTCGGCGAGCTGGACCAGGTACACCCGGCTGGGCATGTAGCCCTCGGGAATGCTTTCGGAGCAGAGCCGCTGCGCGCGCAGCAGGACAGGGATGCCCGAAGCGGTCCGTGCTCCCAACTGGGCAACGTGACCCCGCAGACGGCGAGCGAGGTCCTCCACATCAGCAGCGCTCTCGGGCAGCGGCGAATCATCGCCCAGCACGAGCGTCACCGTCTCCGACGCGGCCACCACGTGATCACGCTGCGGCGCCCGCTCCACGGTGACGGACCCTCGCCCTCCGCTCCGGCCCTGGATGTCTCCTCCGCGAGGGACCAGCGAAAGACGCATGACACAACTCCTGTTCGGATCAAGCCAAAGTGAGCCGAGATCGCCCGTTGGCACCGACGGCTGGCGTGCGAAGTGAGTGATCTGGCCGCTACGTTGAGCGAACCGTGAATCCCGTCTGAGGGGTATGCCTGTGCGGACCGGAAGGCCGCCAAAGGCGCCAAAGATCATTTCGGAACCGAGGGGCAGTCCATGGCCCGTGAACGAAACGTCGCCCTCGCCGCACTCCTGCGCGAAGCAGGCTGGTCCCAGCCGCAAGCAGCCGCTGCCGTTGCCCGGGTGGCCGCGGAGAGCGGCGTGCGTGAGCTGGAGGCGATCTCCCGCTCGCACATTTCCATGTGGGTCCTGGGCACGAAGCCGAGTGGCAGAGCGCCGCATATCCTGCGCGAGACGCTGTCCCGCAGACTCGGCCGCCGCCTCACCTTGGCCGACCTCGGGCTGGAAGAAGAGCCGACAGGCACGACCGACAGCGGTTCCGACTGGAGCGTCGACCCTCTGACCGCATTGGCCGAGCTGGGAAGCGACGATCTCGACATGCACCGACGCAAGCTGCTGGCCACCGCCGCCTACTCCGCGGCTGGCCTCGCCCTGCCTACCGCCTCGTGGTGGGCAGCCGCCCCTGCCGCAGCGGCGAACCGTCGACCGGTATCCCCGCGCTCGGTGACCCAGGTGGACATCGACGACGTCCGCGACCTCACGGTCTACTACTCCGCGCGTGACCAGCAGCGAGGCGGCGCCTCCGGCCGCAAGGCCCTTGCCAGCCACCTGCTCGACGAAGCGGTGCCGCTGCTCGGCGGTCGATTCCGCACGGATCAGCTCCGTCGCGACACGTACTCGGCCGTGGCAGAGATGACCTATCTCGCCGGCTGGATGGCCTTCGATGCCAGTGAGCACCGCACCGCCCAGCGCTACCTCACCATCGCCGCCCGGATCGCGGCGGAAGCCGGAGACGGACCGCTCGGCGGCCATGTCCTGCGCGCCCTCGCCCACCAGGCCGTGGACCTCGGGCATCCGCGTAGGGCGCTCGCCCTGGCCGACGCCTCGATGTCCCGCGACCGCTACGGCCAGGCCAGCAATCGTGAGAAGGCACTGCTGGCGATCGTCCATGCACGCGCACTCGCGGCCGACGGCGACCGGGCCGGCACTCTCGCGGCCATCAGCCGCGCAGAGCGGGACCTTGCCCGCGCCGACACAGTCGAGGCGCCGGCCCGCGTCGGCTTCTTCCAGGAAGCGTCCCTCGCCCACGAAACTGCCTGCGCTCTGCGCGACATGGGCCAGCCGCTCGACGCGGAGATCCACTTCAAGCGCAGCGTTGCCACCCGCCGACGCCAGCAGTACGCCCGAACCCACAGTGTCACACTGGGCTACCTCGGCGCCGTCCAGGTCCAGCAAGGCCGCCTCGACGAGGCATGCGCCACCTGGAACCAAGCACTCGACGCCATGACTGGCGTCCAGTCTGGCCGCGCCCGCGACGTCATCGTCCGCCTCCAGAGCGACCTCTCGCCCGTCCGGCAACGTGGGGGCCGCCATGTCACCGAACTGGACCACCGGGCACGGAGCATGCTGCGGGCCATAGGCTGATCGCGACACGGGCTTGTGGTGCCCCACAGCAGCTCGTGGATCCGCATCTCCAAGGGAGAGGAACCAGTACCGGTGACGACGTACGAGGTCGAATCGATCGCATCGGTCGTCGGCGGCCACACCCGCGTTCAGGACGACTACCAGGGCGGGGTCCAGTCGGTGATCCGACTCAACCAGGGGTACCCCCTCGAAACCCTTCAGGGGATCGAAGAGTTCTCCCACTTGACGGTGACGTGGCGCTTTCACTTGGCGCAGCCCGAGGATGTCCAGCTCCACGCCCGCAGCCCCCGGGGGAACCCGCAGTGGCCGGCGACCGGAACATTCGTCCACCGGAACCACCGGCGCCCCAACCAACTGGCCATCAGCTACCCAAGGCTGCTGGGCGTGGAAGGCCGCGACCTCCTGGTGACGGATCTCGACGCGGTCGACGGGACACCGGTTGTGGACCTGGCCCCCTACTTTGAGGAGATGGGGCCCCGAGGCACCGTCCGCCAGCCGGCCTGGCCGAGCGAGATGCTTGCGACCTACTGGCGTGACGTGTCGGAGCGCTCGTAGGCAGGCTTGTCGTAACTCCTCGACGGTGGCGTCCCCGCGGGCATTCATCACGGCCTGCCCGCGGAGATACGGAGGAGGGTAGACCCGGAGTCACGGGCGTCCTCGCCAACGTTCCCCTCCCCGGAGAGGTTCCGCACGGGGGCTGGGCCCCGGACCGAAGCCTCATCCGGGCTCTCCGAACGCATCGTCGCCGCCGATGAAATCCCGTCGGCCTTCGGGTCGGTTGCGTCGGCCCTGGAGAACGGCGGCGAGTGCCGGCACATGGTGGTGGTCCTTTCGCGGCTCGTGTGAGACGGGCAGGTGTGGCTACGCGGAGTGCAGGATCGTGGCCCAAACGTCCTTGCCGTGCGCAGTGGACGAGCAGCCGTATCTGTCGCTGAGCTTTTTGATCAGCACCAGGCCGCGACCGCCTTCGTCGTTGACGCCAGCCGAGACGGGGGCCGGGAGCCGGGGGTGCGGGTCACTGACGCACAGGAAGACACCGTCAGGGGTTCGGGTGAGAACGACCTTCACTGGAACCGAGGACTCGTGCTCCTTGCGGGCGTGCTGGAAGGCGTTCGTCAGCAGTTCGGACACGGTGAGAGTGACCCGCCAGTCGAGTTCGGTCAGGCCCCACAGACGTAGGCACGCCCTGACGAGGTCACGCACGCCCGAGACGGCTGCGGCTGTCAGAGCGATGTCGATTTCGCATGCGCCGGAGCGCGTCCGGACCGTTGAGCTTGTGCCCTCCGTGATGGGCTGTTGAGCCTCCATCAAGTCTGCCTTCATGGGGAGTCCCTCGTTCGACGAAATCTCTCCAACCGGCGCCGGATGCGGTGTGTACTGGGGTGGCGGCCGTGAGCAACCATTGAGCCAGGCCGATAGGACCGCGTGCAGATCTTGATTCGGAAACCTCGATCTTCCGTTTCGCGAGCGAGGAACAGCCCATGCCAAGACCCGAGAAGCAGTTGACTCCGGATGCGTCTCCGCGCGACTGGTTTGGCTATGAACTGCGGACCTGGCGCAAGAAGCGCGGCCCTCTCACGCATGCCGACTTGGCCGCGAGAGTGCAGGTCAGCGGCTCACTCATTGAGAAGATCGAGAAGGGGACTGCTACCTGCTCGAAGGACTTGGCCGAGCGCCTGGACGAGGTCTTGCAGACCGGCGGCGTCTTCACCAGGGCGTGGGGAATGGTGTTTGGTCAAACGGAAAAACCCCGCCCCGAAACGGAAAGTGCACCCCGCGGTAGGGCGGAGGCGTCTGTTCAGGTCCATGAAGGCCGCATCCTGGGCAGAGGTAGTACAACACCTCCAAGCGGGAGCCCTGCCTCTGTGGACCGTCGCGCCTTCCTCGCCACGAGTGGCCTTGCCGCCATCGCCCCCATAGACCTCGTCCACCTCGTCGCCCCAGCAGCCCCTCGGGAGACCCCGACACAGATCCGCCCGCGCGAGATCGGGCAGCTGAAGTCGCTTGCAGATGTCATCCACCGCCAGGACAACGAGCACGGAGGCGGCGGCGCGGTACGAGAACTCGCCCGCGGCGCCATCATGTGGGGAGCCTCCCTGCTGTCGGTCCATTGCCCCGAGCCGCTCCGGCCTGAACTCCTAGCATCTGTAGCCCGGTTAGGGATCGTTGTCGGCGCCTCTCAGTTCGACGCATACGCCCACGACGACGCCCGGGTCAGCTTTCGGCTAGCCGCCGAGTGCGCGGAAGAAGCCGGGGAGTGGCACCTGCGCGCCAAGACGTACTCGTTCATGGCCCGGCAGGAGATCTGGGTCGGAGACCCGGACACCGGCCTCACCCACGCGGAGAAGGGCCTGGTGCGCTCCGACCGCCTCACTGCGACCGAGCGCGCCATGCTGCACACCGCACGTGCCCGCGCCTTCGCCAAGATGCGCGACGTGGGCAACACTCTGCGCGCGGTCGGAGAAGCCGACGCCGCCTTCGAACAGTCCGACCCGGCACAGGATCCACCGTGGATGGCGTACTACGACTATGCCCAGCACCACGGCGACACCGCACACGCGCTGTTCGATCTCGCGGTCCACGCGGACGAGGACCCGGGGCAAGCGGGCCGCCGCTTCGAGATCGCAGTGAGAGGCCACGGCAGCGCCTTCGCCCGCTCACGTGCCATCTCTGAGACGAAGCTCGCTTCCCTGGTCATGGCCAAGGGCGACGATCCGCGGCACGCGGTCGTGCTGGGTCATCGAGCGCTGGACGATGCCGGCAAGCTGACCTCGTGCCGGGCCGCCGACGACCTGCGGGAACTCGCCCGGTTCGCTGGCCGGTACCGGAAGCTCTCCGAGGCCAGTGACCTGCGTGAGCGCATCGCGGCTACGGTGCGGGCGTGACCACTTCACCAACGCCCATCCCAGCAGTACTACAGGCGGCGTGCCTCGCCGCCGGCCTCGACGCGACGGACGCCGAACCGATACGGCTTGCCGAGAACGCCATATGGCGTCTGCCTGGGGGGATTGTGGTGCGCATCACTCAGCCCGGCCAATCTGCCGCTGCAACGCGTGAGGTTCAGGTCGCCCGCTGGCTGGCGACCCAGGGCGTGCCCGCCGTACGCGCCCTTGACCTGCGGCAGCCGGTAACTGCCAACGGACACCCGGCGACATTCTGGCAAGAACTGCCACCTCACGAAATCGGGACCGTCGCCGACGTCGTCACGCTCCTCAAGCAACTGCACGCCCTGCCGAAGCCGGACCTGCCGCTCGGCGAGCTGGACCCCTTCGTCCGGGTGGTCGAGCGCATCGAAGCAGCAAGCACAATCTCCGACGATGACCGGCAGTGGCTGCACGGCCGGCTCAAAGACCTCAAGAACCAGTGGGCTACGAGACCGAAGGGCCTGCCAGAGTGCGTAGTCCACGGGGATGCGTGGGTCGGCAATGTGGCGCGCACGGCGGCTGGCCCGTTGTTGATGGACTTCGAGCGCGCTTCGTTCGGCCCGCCGGAGTGGGATCTCGTGTCGACCGCGGTGAAGCTCACCACGACCGGCGCGGTGTCTGCCCAGGAGTACGCCGAGTTCTGCGAGACCTACGGCACTGACGTCACCGAGTGGGAAGGGTATGGACTCCTATCTGGAGCACGTGAGTTGCGGATGGCGACCTACGCCGCGCAGCACGCTGCCTCCCGTCCGGAGTGGCGGCGTGAGGCGCAGTACCGCATTGACTGCTTGCGCGACCGGTCCGGGGCGCCACCATGGCGCTGGAAGGGGATCATGTAGCCCACGGACCGGGCCAATTACCAGATGCTCACGCTTGAACGTATACAGGGAGGCTGCCTTGCCAACCAGACGCCGTGGCCTGATTCTCGACTTCGGCGGCGTACTCACTACCCGCATGAGGCTGAACGGGCAGGCGTTCGAAAGGTAAGAGGGCCTGAAGCCCGGAGAATACTTCGCTGCCCTCAACGAGAACCCCGAAGGCGTCGCGATCTACGCAGGGCTGGAGGTGGGGAAGGCGACGCAGGAGGACTGGAACCGTGTCATCGGCGGCATCCTCGGCATCGACCCCACCAACTTGATGCAGCGCGCGCTCGCCAACCTTCACCCCGAGCCGCAGATCGTCGCCGTGGCGAAGCGCGCCCGGGCAGCGGGAATCAAGGTCGCCATGCTCAGCAACAGCTTCGGGATCGAGCCCTACAACCCGGCACGTGGACCGACTTCTTCGCCGCGGTGATCCTCTCGGAGCTGGAGGGCGTGCGGAGGCCGTCCCCAGCCATCTACGAGCGAGCTCTCGATGCCTTGGGGCTGATCGGCTCGGGGTGCGCATTCGTGGACGACCATGCAGAGAACCTGCCGCCGGCCGAAACTTTGGGCATCCGAACGGTTCACCACACCTCGGACCCTGTCGCTACTGCCGCGATCCTGGAGTCTCTGGTGCTCGACCCAGCCCCGGCCTGAAGGGGTGGCCTGGCGCTTCCCGTCCGTGATCGACCTGGAGAGACGAGATGACGCAGCGGCCACCGCAGGTATGGGCCGGGATCGACGTAGGCAAAGGACACCACTGGATCACGGTGGTCGACAGCGACGGCGACCCGCTGTGGAACCGCAAGGTGATCAACTCCGAGTCCGACATCCTGGCCGCATTCGGTGAGGCCGTGGGCATGTCGGACCACGTGACCTGGGCTCTCGATCTCATTGACGGCCCGGCATCTCTGCTCTTGGAAGTCCTGGCTACTGAACTTGAAAGCGTGATGTCGGTTGCTGGGATCAGGCGGTCACCGCTTGCGATTGGGGCTCCACTCGTAAGCTCCTGGTGCCGTCTCGATGACTTCGCGGGGCCAGGTCAGTCGGACCTGTTCCAGGCGCCCGCGGTGCTCGGCGATCCAGTCCTCCTGGGGTCGGGTTCGCAGGGCTGTTGTAAGGCGGTCCGGGTCGCTGACCTGGACCGACAGCCAGCCGTCTTCGTGCACGTGGATGTCGAGGCTCAGGCCGCGGTCTCCGCCGATGCTGACCGTCTGGCCTGGTCCCAGGTTGGACAGCTCCTGTTCCCAGGAGTCCAGGTCATGCTGGAAGAGGTAAAGGTCAAGCCGGGCGTCGAGGAAACTTGCGGAGACGAGCACGTCTGCGTGCAGAATGTCGTGGCCGGTCAGCACGCCTGGTTGGGACCGTCCTGTGACGCGCACGATACAGCGGGTTCCATCCGGATCGGCGAGGTGGATCAGATCCATCGGAGCGGGCTCCGTCATTGAGTTACTCGCTTTCGTGCGCTGGCGTGGGCTGCATCGTCTCCTATCGCCGGACGAGCAACACAGTCAGGCCCAGGCTTGGAAAGTCACGTGCCCCGGGGCCAAGCCGGTACCGGCGAGACAGCCGTCGATCACGTCTGGCCGGTACTGGAGCTTCTTGAGTCGATGCTTGACCGCGCGGGTGACTTGGCTGAGGCTGGCGGCGGCGAGGTTGCCGATGTCGCGCTTGACCAGGGACCACACGCCCTCGGTTGGGTTGAGGTCGGGCGCGTAGGTGGGCAGCTGAACGACGGTGAGCCACTCGGCGTTTGCGTCGATGAACTCGCGCAGCGGCTTCGTCAGATGCAGTCGGACGTTGTCCCAGATCAGCACGATCGGGCCGCCCAGCTGGATGCGGGCCCGGACGATCAGATGACGGAAGTCGCGCCAGCCGAAGCCCTTCGGCTGGTCCTTGCGCCCGGTGTACTCCCGGACCGCATAGAACAGCCGGGACCGCTCACCAGGCTTGTAGCAGGTCATGCCCACCATCGACACTCGCCCGGAACCGCGGCCGCGCACCCGCACGACCGGCGAGCAGCCCCGGCGGCCCCAGGTCCTGGCACGCGGCGGAGTCAGCGACTGCCCGGCCTCATCCTCAAAGACGATCCAGGCCCCCCGCTCCGCCGCGATGCTCTTACCCGCGGCCATGTCTCCTTCTTCCAGACTTCGACCGAGGTGTCGTCACGCTCGATGGCCCTCCGGACAGGCTGCTGCCACGACCAGCCATGCCGCTTGAGCAGCAGCCATGTGCCCTCGACCGTGTACGAGACGTGGAACAGGCGACCGATCAGTGTCTTGATCCGAGCCAGGGTCCACCGCTGGTCCACCCAGCCGTGGATCAGCGGTCCGCGCTCCAACTCCCCTTCCAACCGGGCGATCTGCGTATCACTGAGCCTCGGTCGGCCTGGGGATCCCTTCGTCAGGACGCCGGCCTTCCCACGCTCGCGCCACTGGCGACGCCACCGCTCCACGGACCGCTCGCTGACCCGCAGCGCGGCAGCGATCTCCCGATTCTTCTGGCCGCCCTCGAAGCGTTCCACGGCCTGCAGCCGAACCCGCTCCCGGGCGGCCCTCCCGGCGTCGGTCAGCCCGCCGCCCTGCGCGTATCTCACATTCCAGGGCTATCGGAACGGCCCTCCCACCGTCAGGCGAACGGCTCCGACATCACCCAATTAGGTTCAGTAGCCACGATCAGAACCCGCGGTACGTCACCGGCGCGAAGTTCGCGGCCTTCAAGAAGAGCTTCAGTGGCCAGGGCAAGACCGACTTGAAGGACTCCTACATCATTGCCGAGTTCGCCCGCTGTCTCCGGCGGCAGACAGTCCCTGTGCCAGCGCCCCCCAGGGTCACGAAGGAACTCACGCTGATCCTGGTCCACCGCAATGGCCTCTCAACTGAACGCACCAGGACCATCAATCGCATGAGGGCCCTGCTCACCAGCATTTTTCCGGAGCTGGAGCGGTCCTTCGATTTCGCCCAGTCTCAGGGGCCGCTCGTCCTCCTGTCCGGATACCAGACGCCGGCGGCCATCCGGCGCATGGGCGAGAGCAGGCTGACTGCCTGGCTCGCCAAGCGTGGGGTGAGGAAGGCAGGAGCCATCGCAGAGAAGGCCGTAACAGCTGCTAAGGCCCAAGAGTCAGCGGCCAGCGAAGAAGACCTGGCGGCCGAGCTGGTGGCCGAACTTGCTCAAAAGATTACGGAGATGAACAACCGGCTGAAGGAGCTGGAGAAGAAGGTCAAGGAACTTCTCTCCCACACCCCCCAGGCGCCCATCGTCCTTTCCATGCCCGGCTTCGGTGAACTCCTCGCGGCGATCGGCGACACCTCCAGGTTCCCGGCCGCTGGGCGGCTCGCTGTCGGGGATGGCCCTCGTCTCCCGTGACTCCGGATCGAACACCGGAAACCGTCTGCGCCCGACCCAGTACAGTCGCCCCCTCCGGCGGGCTTTCTTCCTGTCGAGCCAGGTTGCGTGCTTGACCGTGGGGGCGTGGGAGAACGAGACGTACCGGCGCAAGTACAAGGGCTACACGCACGACAGGGGCCGCCACCAGGGCTTCGGCGTAGTCGGCGGGCGTCCGTTTCGTGACCACTTGCGGTGAAGGGAGCGCGAGCGGACGGTTCCTGTCTCATGTCCATTGCGCCTCGGTGGCCTGCGTCTCCGCGCACCGTCGGGCGGAGCCAGCCGACGGTGCCGGGGGATGACTCCTGCGTGGCTGAAGAGACAGGTGCAGATGTGGACGACGCTCGTGCATGGGATGAGCGGCTGGGCTGGGCGTTCGGGCTGATAGCAGATGATCCGGCTGCGAGGAGTGCGGCACGCGCTGGCCGTCGTCCTCGACCTGACCGCGTGCGCGATGGCGGACCGACAGCGCACCCCGCGCTATGGCGACCTGGCGCAACCTCGCGGTCGGCGCCCTGCGACTGAACGGCGCGAAGAACATCGCCTCCGGCCGTCGCCGCAATGCGCGTGACGCCCGCCGACCCCTCACGCTCCTCGGCCTCGCCTGAGCATGAAGTGGACGTCACTCGACTACGCCGAAGCCCTGAGGGCTGTCGCAGAATAACTTCAGGCTTTGATCTTGGTCAGGCGGGCTGTCTCGCGAGGTCATCGAGTGGAACGGCGCTTCGGCGTTCGTGAGTTATTTTCCGACGGCTCCCTGGGCCGCTCAGGGGTCGACCGGGTCCGGCGCATGCGTTCTCGGCGTTCCCTCAGGCCGAGACCGAGAGGTATCGCCGCCTCAGATGGTCGGGGTGTTGTCAACAATCGGCCTGTGAATCTCAACGACCGGCTTCCACCCTGCGGAGAACTCGATGAAGTCCGCACGGGTGGGGTAGGTATCGATCGCGCGACGGTCACGCTTGGGGCTGTCGCTCCCCTTGCGCCCCCGGGGAATCTGCTCCTCGAAGATGTCGACCTTCACGTCGGGAACCTCCTTGAGGCCCTGGCGCCAGATCTGCACGATGTCGGCGCCGAACGCCTGCCGGGCCGCAGCGTAAAGGGCCGTGAGGGCCCCCTTGTCCCCACCAGGGACGAAAAGTGCCAGGTCCAGCACGACACCGGCGGACTGGAGGACCTCGATGGTCACCGAGCCGTTCTCGTCGGCCAAGTAGATTCCGGCTTCATTCTCGTCGTCGGGAAGGCAGGAGACCTCTTCCTGGAATACGGTTCTCGCCGTGATCGAGCCGCCCTCGAAATCCTCGCCGGACTTGGTCAGAAAAGCAGGGACATAGCAGTCGGGAAGCTTGAGTTCTGCCGTGTCGGCGGAAACGAAGAGCCTGTCCTTCACGCCGAGCTTCGTCACCTCTTCCAACGAGAGGCGGCGAGCGGCGATCTTCTCCGTGTTCACGATTTCCCTTTCAGATTGCACTGTCCCTCCGAACAAGGACGCTACCACGAAACCCTGAGGTCAACTGCCCAGTAATCTCTGGGTAAATGGCCTCCGATGACCTGCACGGGAAGATACCGAAGCGAGTGCCACTCGGCCGGGAACACGCATCCGCCAGGTAGTGTCCCTCGTCATGGTGTTGGGGATCAACTGGCGGTTGCATTTCGGTGCGTTGGGCAGCGCGAAGGAACCAAAAGAGAGTTTACGGTAGATATCACCCATATCGCCTTCGGGGAGGTGGCGGCGAGGTAAGGCGATCCATTCGTCGTGCATCTCGAAGAGCGCAGCGGAAACAGGCCGGATGGTCCGACAACGCAACAACGGAGACCCCCACCGGCAACATCTGGATGGAGCGCGAACCGGAAGTCGCGTACTACCGCGCCCTCTTCGGTCAGGACTTCGGCGTAGTCGGCTGACGTGCGGTTGCTGACGTATCGTCATGTTGGGTGGGGTTCGGTACACAGCAGGCACGGACGTTCGCGATCACGGAGTTCTCTACGCTCTGTGACCTTGGACTGCCCGTGCCTGCCGACGCATCATCTCTGATCTCCCCTGCCTTTGAACAGCTCAGACCGCATCCGGAAGTGTCGGGGAGCGATCTTCCGGATCTGCTGGAACACCTCGCGCAGGTCCCGGACCCGCGGGATCCGCGGGGAGTACGGCACCCTCTCGTGACGCTCCTGGCACTGACGGCCTGCGCGGTCCTCGCCGGAGCGCGATCCCGGCTCGCGGTGAGTGAATGGGTGGCCGACGCACCGCCGGCCCTGCTCGAACGGCTCGGCACGGCCGTCGACCTGCTGGTCCCGAAACGGTCCTGGCCCGCGGAATCCACGATCCGGCGACTGCTCGCCAGAATCGACGCGGACGCCCTGGACCGGGCGGTCGGAGCCTGGCTCGCGGACCGGCAGACCAGGGGACAAGGGCTTCGAGGGCTCGCGGTCGACGGGAAGTCGCTGCGGGGTGCGGCCCGCGCGAAGGGACGGAAGATCCACCTCCTGGCCGCCTGCGACCACGTGAACGCACTGGTCCTGGCCCAGATGGACGTCGGTGAGAAGACCAACGAGATCACCCGCTTCCGGCCTCTGCTCGACACCCTCGAGGATCTGGCCGGCACAGTCGTCACCAGCGACGCGATGCACACCCAGCATGACCACGCCGTCTACCTGCTCGACCGGCAGGCCCACTACATCGTGATCGCCAAGCGCAACACGAAGAAGCTCCGTCGGCAGCTCAAGTCCCTTCCCTGGACACAGATCCCACTGCAGGACAGGACCCGTGCGACCGGTCACGGCCGCCAGGAGATCCGCCGGCTGAAGGTGTGCACGGTCAACAACCTGCTCTTCCCGGCGCCCGCCAGGCCGTCCAGATCGTCCGCCGCCGCGTCCACCGCAAGACCGGGAAGATCAGCCTCAAGACCGTCTACGCGGTCACCAGCCTCACCGCAGAGCAGGCCGGCCGGGCTCAGCTCGCCCGACTGATCCGAGGGCACTGGACTGTCGAGGCCCTGCACCACGTCAGGGACGTCACCTTCGCCGAGGACGCCTCCCAGCTGCGGACCGGAAACACCCCCAGAGCGATGGCCACCTTCAGAAACCTCGCGATCGGAGATCTCCGCCTGACCGGCGCCCGCAACATCGCCTCCGGCCTCCGACGGGCAGCCCGAGACCAAACCCGGCCCCTTGCCCTTCTCGGCCTCACATGATCAAAACGGACGACATCAAACTACGCCGAAGCCCTGTGGCCGCCACAAGAAGGCCGTGATCGCTGTCGCTCGTCAGCGGGTCTCCATCCTGTGGGCCATGCTCCAGGACGGCCGTCTCTACGAGAAGGAGTACAACCCGTGCGAGAAGGCAGCCAGAGAAGTTCAGGCGGCTTGGCTAAACCCATTAAGAGTCTCGATTGGATGACAAAGCGACTGACTTCACTGTCAAAGGACAGTATCGCTCACGGCAGACAGGAAAAAGGGCGACAGGACTGGATACCTCCGCCGGAACCATGTCAACGTACAACGTCCCGGAAACACCAGGCCAGGATGCGCAGATACTCCGCTGCGGCCAGGGTTGCGAAGTATCTCGGAATCCCGCACCGCGTGAGGCTGTCTTGCTGGCATGGATCCTGCTTGGGAGGTCTGTCTGTCTGATTCCGCTATTCGATCCGCTCGCTTCACTTCACTGGCGCTCTTTGCCCTCGGCGCGCTGAACCTTGGTACGGCCAGGTGGCGGGCGACTATGGCGCTGTCTCCACCGGGCTGTGCGTCTGCGTCTGCGCGGCCGGCCTGTTCGGCGAGGGCCTGTGGCAACGGGGCTACCGCTGCGACCGTGCCGTCCTCGCATGCGTAGCGGCATATCCTGGCGCAAACAACACGGCAAGTGGCATAAGCGCCTTGTTGCGCGGAATCGCGACCGCCTCACGGCTGACGGTCTGCTGGTGCTCGCCACAGAACGGCGCGCCGCCGGCCCTGCGTTCATATCGGCTGGCCCCTGACTGCGGCGACCCAAGCAGCTGCCGGGTTCGTGATGCGGCGCGCAACATAGACCACGATCGCCGGTTAGCCAAACCGGCGATCCTCGTGACCATTGAGGAGTTCGCGGCGGCTGCGCTTGGCGGTGGAGCTGCAGCGGATGCCGTGGAGGCGTCGGAACTCAGTGGTCGGAGAGAGCGGCGCTGTCCTCGGCTGCACAGATGACCGCGGTGCCCGTCGCTCAACCGCTACGGCACCTTGCCGAGGGAGAGTGGCGCAAGTGGCCTTTCGTCCGAAGGGTTTCGCTGGAGCGACCGGGGATGCGGCGCATTGACCGCCGGAGGAAGCAATCGTCTGCTGACCCCGGAAGAGGTAGCCGCATGGCTCAAGGTCAGTGAAATCACCGTGAAGAACAACTATCCGGCGTGGGGAATCAAGGCTCAGAAAATCGGCGGTCTCCTGCGGTTCCGTGAACGCGACATCGTCGCCTTCCTAGAAGAAAACCACGGGTAAGGCTGCTTGGCGATGCCCCGGTAGATGAAAGGGGCCGCATGGCTACCGTTTTCCAGCGCTGCAAGACCGATAAGCGGAACAAGAACTATCCGTGCGAGAAGGTTCGATGCGGGCACGATTGGACCGTCCGCTTTCGCGAGCCAGGTGGGCGAACCGGCCGGCAGCGCGAGGAGAGCTTCCCGAAGAAGACTCAGGCCGAGGCCCACGGCAACAAGATGGAATCCGACAAGGACCAAGGCGTGTTCATCGACCCGAGCGCCGGTCTTGGCCCCGGGGACCCAATGTTCACCCGCGAGGACGGGTGGTCGCTGTCCGGCGCGGTCTACTGCGGGACATGGCGCGAGGCGCGGAAGGCGGTTCTGGCAGCGCATGAGATCGACTCGCCGCTCGGCGAGAGCGTCTCCGACCTCCGAGACGCCCGCATTTCAACCTGGCTGAGCGGCCACCGCACAGCCTTGGACGTCATCGTGATCGCTGAGCGCGTCCGCGTCAGCGCCCTCTCACTCGCCCGGCGCTTTCCGCACTGCTTCCAGGCGTCGGGGCAAGTTGCCAACGGTCTTATCGAGCCGCCTTCGCCACGAACGATCTGGCGTGCGAACCCAAGGGCGTTGCTCGGCATCCGTAGCAGTGCGTCGATCCGCGGCTTGACCACGGATCTCACTGTGCTCTCACCAAAAGCCACGGGAGTAGGAGCCTCACGCTCTCCCCGTCCGTGGCCCCTCACCCCTCTCTCATAGGACATCCCATGGCTGCTCGCCCGCTACTCGCTCCCTCCACCGCCCCGGACGCGCCTGGCGCCCTTGGTAAAGCGTTCCTGAATGTGAGGGATGCAGCCGAGTACCTCGGACTCTCGCCCCACACCCTGTACGTCTGGCGGCACCGGCGGCAAGGACCGCCGAGCTTCCGTATGGGACAACGCGGCCGCGTCATGTACCGGCTGGAAGCCCTCGACGTCTGGGTTCGAGAACAGGAGCAGGCTGATTCGCGCGCCAACAGGTCCCTGAGCCCGCTCAACACAGCACCACGGATGCGCTCGGACTACGACGCGAGCGCCTGAGGGGCCGTCTGACCCACCTTTTTTATCACCTACTGGAAGGAGCCGCTTGGCCGGCTACATCGAAGACCGCTGGCTCACGAAGAAGAAAGACCCTGTCACCGGCAAGCGGGCACGCACGGCCCGCTACGGCAAGGGTTCCCGGTACCGGGTCGCTGGTATCCCCGGAGTCCGGGACAAGTCGTTCGACGTGCTCGAAGACGCAAAGGCGTGGCTTCGCAGGGCCGGTACCGACAGCGAACGCGGCGAGTTCGTTGACCCGCGCGACGGATCGATCACGCTGGACGACTACGTGACACGCTTCTGGCAGGCGGGAGTCCGCGGCGCGCCAGGTACGGTCAAGCGTATCGACGAGCGAGTTCGTCTGCACATCCGGCCGCATCTTGGCACGGTTTCCCTGCGTGACATCACGCCGGCGGTCTTGCGCGGGTATATCGCCACGCTGGAGGGCGAATGTGCTCCGCGCTACGCACGGCAGATCCTCACCTCGCTCTCGAACATCTTCGAGACGGCCATTGATGACAAGCGACTCGTGCGTAACCCGATGCGGGCCAAGTCGGTGCGCTGGCCGAAGGCGCCGGAGGATCAGCGGGAAGCCTGGCCGTTGGAGACGGCGTTGCGGGTTCGGGACGCGATCGGCCCGCGCTACCGCATCGCCGCTGTGGTCGCGCTTGGCTGTGGACTGCGGCAGGGGGAGGTCTTCGGGTTGTCACCGGAGGACGTTGACTTCGCCCGAGGGGCGCTGCGTATCCGCCGGCAGGTGCAGCTCCTGCATGGGCGCTTGTACTTCACGCTGCCGAAGGGGGGCAAGACGCGCGTCGTCGACATGCCTCCCTCGGTTGCCTCGGCCTTGGCGGAGTATTTTCTTGAGTACCCCGCTGTCGAGGTGGAGCTGCCCTGGGGCGGTCCGGAGGACGACCGGGAGAGGAGGAAGTTCCCGCTCATTCTCACCACGACGTACGGCAACGCCCTCCGGGCGAACATCTTCAATGTCGAGGTGTGGAAGCCCGCTCTGGCCGCGGCCGGCGTCATCCCGGTGCGGAATGAGGGGGAACGCTGGAAGGCGTCTCGCAAGGACGGCTTCCACGTGCTGCGGCACACATACGCTTCGGTCATTCTGGAAGCGGGCGAGTCCGTGGTCACGCTCGCTCGGTGGCTTGGCCACTCGACCCCCACCATCACCCTCGACTTCTACGCCCACTTCATGCCCGAGGCCGGCGGGAAGGGGCGTGGTGCCATCGACGCACTCCTCAACCGAAGCGACCGGGACACGGCCGGGTAGTGGGCACGATACTTGGACGCCTACGAGAAGAGGGGCGCAGCATTTGCTGCGCCCCTCTTTGGCGTTCCGGTCTGGAAGTGCGGTTACCCTCCGTGATGATCGGCGTCCGCCGTTGATGCTGATGCCCGAAGATTCAACAAGGCCGTTGGCTCGCGGCGGGGAGAACCGGCTGAAGCGGAGCGCATCTCATTCTCCCCAGATTCTCCCCAGCGGCCCGAGAGAGGCCATGACGCGCGTCCTGGTTGCTTCTGGTCCGCGGGGCACGCGCTCGCGCGGCTGATTACTCAGAGCCAATCCCGCCGCTTAAAGATGACGTACAAACTGGTACATACGATAGCCATTAGAACGATAGCGAAGGGGTATCCGAGCACCCAGTGCAACTCCGGCATCTCCCTGAAGTTCATGCCGTAGATCGTCCCCACCAGCGTCGGAGCGAACAGAATCGCCGCCCAAGACGAAATTTTCTTGATCTCGGCTTCCCAGACATCCACCCCGACCCGGTCGGCATCATCGGGCCCGAGGGCCTCGAAGAGGGCTTGGATGTTCGCCAGGTCGAAGCCGACCCCTCTCAGCATGCTGGTGAACACCGGTCGTGTGACGGTACCGCTGCTGTCCAGGTCACCGAGGCGTGCGAAGCCGGCCGCGAACTCGTCGATCGCTCCGCTGAAGCGCTCCGGCGACAGGACGCATGCCTGGTACTCGTCGTAAGTGATCTGGCCGTCGTGATGGGTATCGAGTTCGCCGGCCAGCGTGTTCCAGTAGCGCGTGAAGCCGGCTTGCATGGCCTGCTTCCGTGCCTCGTCGGATCCGGGCACGGCCGCGGCAACCCGGCTGCTCATCAGATTGAAGTCGTCGGATTCCAGGACCCCGTTGCCGTCGGCGTCGAACAGGGTGAAAACGAGTTTCACACGGTTGACCGCTTCACTGCGCATAGGCTCTTACCTTTCGTCAGGCCAGGAGATGGGACGGCCGTTCGTGCCCGCTGCGCCGTAGGGTGCGCGACGGCACGGCGGCGTAGCGGTGAGCCGCCGACAGGTGCGGCGAAACACCGCGCGGGGCGGGGGAAGCCGTGTCTGCGGCGGGCCGGTCGCATGGCC
This sequence comes from Streptomyces olivochromogenes, assembly GCF_001514115.1. GTDB lineage: Bacteria > Actinomycetota > Actinomycetes > Streptomycetales > Streptomycetaceae > Streptomyces > Streptomyces olivochromogenes. The sequence goes on along the minus strand of NZ_KQ948477.1, from coordinate 13,342 downwards.
GTCGCGCTGTCACTATGCGGGCTGCGGAATCCGGTGTCCCGGGGAGGGCTGGCTTGTCAACAGAAAGAGTGGAGATGGCGCCGATCCGGCATGAACCGGCCTCTTCGCCGCCCAGTCGGCGTCCCGTCCCACGCCTCCTCGATGGCGGCCTCGGCCTTGCCCATGTCGTCGGCCGAGCCGCTGGAGACCACCTGCACGTGCGCGACCCAGCCGTCGCCGTGCTCCACACATCGAGCCCCCTCTGCGGATCGGACGGGAGCTGGTTGGAACCGGCGCGCACGGCGCACTGGGTAGACCGGCAGCACCCCGTTCGGTCTCTGCACGCCCTACCGGTGGTCACGGGCCGCCCTCAATGATGAGCAGACCGCAAGAAATCCAAGCGACTCCGCACCCCTGCCTCCTGGCCAGGTGGATATGCGGGGAAGGAGCACACGTTGTTACTTCTCATCTCCCCGGACAGCGTCGAGGAGGCCCTCGACTGCGCGAAGGCGGCGGAGCATCTCGACATCGTGGATGTCAAGAAGCCCGATGAGGGCTCGCTCGGCGCGAACTTCCCGTGGGTCATCAGGGAGATCCGCGACGCGGTCCCGGCGGACAAGCCGGTGTCCGCCACCGTGGGAGACGTGCCGTACAAACCCGGCACAGTGGCCCAGGCGGCGCTTGGTGCGGCTGTCTCCGGAGCCACGTACATCAAGGTCGGCCTCTACGGATGCACGACACCCGACCAGGCTGTCGATGTCATGCGAGGGGTCGTCCGGGCAGTGAAGGAACATCGGCCGGACGCCTTCGTCGTCGCCTCGGGCTACGCCGACGCCCACCGGATCGGCTGTGTCAACCCGCTCGCACTGCCCGACATCGCCCTGCGCTCCGGCTCCGACGCGGCCATGCTCGACACCGCGGTCAAGGACGGGACACGGCTGTTCGACCACGTTCCGCCTGAGGTCTGCGCGGAGTTCGTGCGGCGGGCCCACGAAGCCGATCTGCTCGCCGCCCTTGCGGGCAGCGTGAAGGTGGGAGACCTCGGTGCACTGACCCGCATCGGCACGGACATCGTGGGTGTGCGCGGGGCGGTCTGCGAGAGGGGCGACCGCAACACCGGAAGGATCCAGCCGCAGTTGGTTGCCGCCTTCCGGGCGGAGATGGACCGGCACGCCCGAGAACACACGGCTGCCGTAACCGCCGCGAGCTGACCGCCGGCATGGCCGCGCATCAGCCCCGGCACGTGCCCGTGATCCCCGGCAAGCGCTTCGCCGTCCTCGATCCGGCAACCGGCGAGACCTTCGACGAGGCTCCCGACCAGCAGCCGGACGAGCTGGACGCCGTCGTCGGCCGGGCCCACGAGGCGTGGCGCAACTGGCGGGCCGACCCCGGCGCCCGCACCATCGCATTACTCGAGGCAGCCGACGCCGTGGAGGCGGCCGGGGCGGACATCGCCCCCTTGCTCACCCGTGAACAGGGCAAACCCCTGGCCGAGTCGTACAAGGAGATCGCCCGCACGGCGGCCCGCCTGCGCTACTTTGCCGAGCTGGCCCCACAGCCCCAGCCCATCATGGACGGTCGGCCGGTACGCAGCGAGATCCGCTGGCGCCCGCTCGGGCCCGTCGCCGCGATCATCCCGTGGAACTTCCCCCTCCAGCTCGCGTCCGCGAAGTTCGCGCCCGCGCTCGCCGCAGGCAACACGATGGTGCTCAAGCCCTCCCCCTACACACCCCTCGCCACACGGCTGCTGGGATCCGTTATTGCCACCGCCCTTCCCGAGGACGTACTGACGATCGTCACCGGTCACGAACCCCTCGGCGCCCGCCTCGCATCCCATCCGGGGATCCGCCACGTGACCTTCACCGGTTCGATTCCCACCGGACGGGCCGTCGCGCAGGGGGCAGCGGCCTCACTCGCCCGCGTCACCCTGGAATTGGGCGGCAACGACGCGGCCATCCTGCTGGAGGACGTGGATGTGGAGCGGATCGCGGACCGGCTGTTCTGGGCGGCGTTCCGCAACTGCGGCCAGGTCTGCATGGCGGTCAAGCGCGTCTACGCCCCGGCTCGGCTCTACTCGCCCGTGGTCGAGGCCCTCGCACAACGCGCGAAGACCGCCGTCGTCGGAGCCGGCCTCGCCCCGGGAACGCAACTGGGACCGGTCAACAACGCCGCCCAACTGGCCCGGGTCGAGGACTACACGGCGCAGGCCCTGGCAGACGGAGCCCGAGCCGTGGCCGGGGGCCGCAGGCTGGACCGGCCGGGCTACTTCTTCGCCCCGACGATCTTGGCGGATGTCCCGGTCGACAGCCCGGTGGTGACGGAGGAGCAGTTCGGGCCCGTCCTGCCGGTGCTGCCGTACGGGAGCGTCGACGAAGCTGTCGAGGCGGCCAACGACACCGGTTTCGGGCTGGGAGGCTCGGTATGGGGGACCGACCTCGACCAGGCCGAGGAGGTGGCCGACCGGCTGGAGTGCGGAACGGCATGGATCAACCACCACGCCGAACTGTCCCTCGCCCAGCCTTTCGCGGGCTCCAAGGAGAGCGGTGTCGGTGTCGCGGGCGGTTCATGGGGGCTGTACGGCAACCTCAGACCGTTCGTCGTGCACCGTCCGCAGGAGGCGTGACGATGAGGTTCAACGCGGCGGTACTGCGTTCGTACGAGGGCCGATTCGCCGTCGAGGAGGTGCTCCTGAACACGGGACCGGCCGGCGGCGAGATCCTGGTCAAGATCGCAGGCTGCGGGATGTGCCGGACCGATCTCGCGGTCCGGCGTTCGGCGGGCCGCTCACCGCTGCCGGCGGTGCTCGGCCACGAAGGTGCCGGGGTCGTGGCGGAGACGGGAGGCCCCCACACCGGCCTGAGCAACGGCGACCACGTCGTACTGAGCTTCGACTCCTGCGGCCACTGCCGGAACTGTTTGAACGCTGCCCCCGCCTACTGCGACTCCTTCGCCTCGCTCAACCTCTTTGGCGGGCGCAAGGAGAACGCCGCGCGATTCACCGACGTGGCCGGGGACGAACTGGCCCCCCGGTGGTTCGGCCAGTCCTCGTTCGCCGAGTACGCGGTGGTCCCGGCCCGCAACGCCGTGCGGGTCGACCCCTCGCTCCCCATCGAGCTGCTCGGACCGCTCGGCTGCGGGTTCCTCACCGGCGCCGGGGCGGTCTTCAACTCCTTCGCCGCCGGGCCGGGCGACACCCTCGCGGTCTTCGGCGCAGGAGCGGTGGGCCTGGCCGCAGTGATGGCGGCCACCGCCTCCGGAGCGGTGCCCCTGGCCGTCGACCGGCACCCCGAACGGCTGGCCCTCGCCGAACGATTCGGCGCGACCCCGCTGCACGCCGCAACACCCGACCTGCCCGGCCGCCTCCGGCGACTGACCGACGGCGGCGCGCACTACGCGCTGGACACCACGGCCTCCGCCCAGCTGATCAACGACGCGCTCCGGGCTCTGCGCCCGACCGGCCACCTCGGTGTGGTGGCACGGCTCCACACCACGCTGCCGCTCGAACCGGGGGCGCTGGACCGAGGCAGGAGAATCTCCCACATCTGCGAGGGGGATGCGGTACCGGGCCTGCTGATTCCGCGGCTGACCGGGCTGTGGCAGGCCGGGCGGTTTCCGTTCGACGAGCTGATCCGTACGTATCCGCTCGCCGACATCAACGAGGCCGAACGTGACTGCGAAGCGGGCCGCGTGGTCAAACCCGTCGTGATTCCGGAGGGTTGGAACCGATGAGTGAGGCAGTCAACGCCCCTTGCCTGTCGATCGGCCCTCATCAACCGTCATCTGATTGGCCGCTACCTGACGAAAACACCTCTGGACGCCGCGTCGCTGTGGCCGGCCCGCGCGGCGACCTGCCCCGTGCCGGGCCGGCCCAACTGAGGAACCGGGTGGCCGCAGGTCTGTGCGCCATCGGGCACCCCTCGGGAACATGGAGCCCTGAGCGGTGTTGTCGCGTGTCCACCCTCGATCCGTCAGTCGCATCCCTCGCTGTTCGTGGTCCCAATTCGCCAACGGAGGAAACGTGGTCGGCACAACGCATCACAACACCGGCGTGGAAGGCGTGGAAGGAGGTATAGGGGTGACCGCTCTCATGGTCGCCGCGGCACGGGCGATCGAGACCCACCGCCACGACACCCTGGCGCGGGACGTCTATGCGGAGCACTTCGTGCGCGCAGCACCGGCGTCCGCCGGCTGGCCGGTCCGCATGCAACAGGTCCCGGACGGGGACGCGAACCCCCTGTGGGGACGGTTCGCGCGTTACTTCGGTCTGCGGACGAGGGTCCTCGACGACTTTCTTCTCCGGTCGGTGCACACGGGAAGCGCCCGCCAAGTGGTGCTGCTCGGGGCGGGGTTGGATGCGCGGGCTTTCCGGCTCGACTGGCCTCCCGGGTGCGTGATCTTCGAGATCGACAGGGAAGGAGTGCTGGAGTTCAAGCACGAGGTGCTCGACGGACTGTCGGCCACCCCGAAGGCAGCGCGCGTACCCATCCCGATCGATCTCCGCGCCGACTGGGTCGGAGCACTCGCCGACGCCGGTTTCGACACGACCGCACCGAGCGTCTGGCTGGCCGAGGGGTTGCTGTTCTACCTGCCGACCGTCGCCGAGACGAACCTCATTGACATGGTGGACCGGTTGAGCACGGAAGGGAGCGCTCTGGCGTTCGAGGTCAAGCTCGACAAGGACTTGCTGGAATACCGCGACAGCCCGCTCTACACCTCGACGACACAACAAATCGGCATCGACCTACTCAACCTGTTCGACAAGGAGCCGCGGCCCGACTCTGCAGGTGACCTGGCGAGCAAGGGCTGGTCCACATCGGTCCACACCCCCTTCGACTTCACCCGCCAGCACGGACGCGGCCCGCTGCCCGAGCAGAACGACGCCCTGGCGGGTAACCGGTGGGTGTTCGCGAACAAGCCCCGACCGTAACGCTGCAGCCGGGCGACTGGGCCCGGACCCGACACGTCGCTGGGCCTTGACCCCGGAGTTTGAACACGTCTATGCGGCTCGGGTCAGGGTAGTTGATGTTGAGTGGAGGGCGTTCTCGAAGGTGATCGGAGATCGCTGGCCAAGCCGTGAATGGCGGCGCCGGGTGTTGTAGCGGGACAGCCGCCGGAAGGCGTCGAGTCGGGCCTCAGGCTCGTTCGACCAGCCTTTCCGGCCCTTCAGCGTCTCCCTTTTAAAGGACGCGTTGAAGCTCTCCGCGGCGGCGTTGTCCGCGCTGGACCCGACCGCGCTCATACTCTGCCGCACTCCTGCTGACCTGCAGGCTTCCGCGAAATCCCGACTCGTATATTGGGCGAGTTCAACCAGTCGTTGCAACACCGGGCTGTTGCAGCGAGCGTAGCTGTTCTTCGAAGACCTCGGCCGGCGTCCGCCAACCCAGGACTTTGCGGGGCCGGTTGTTGATCGCCATGGCGACGGCTTCGAGGTCCGTGGACGACCAGCGGGAGAGATCGATGACGGTCGCGAGGTAGCAGAACTTCCCACCGCCGATGCTGAGGTAGGTGATGTCGCCGACGTACTTCGTGTTCACCTCAGTCGCGGTGAAGTCGCGACCGATCAGGTCCGGGGCCTTCGCGGCGGCCGGGTCTGCGATGGTGGTGCGGTGCCGACGCCGCAGACGTACTCCTCCGATCCCGATGGTCCGCATGATCCTGGCGACCGTGTGATCCCCGCGCCTGCGGGTTTGGTCCCCTGTACACCCTACTGGGCGGGCTGCACGACATGGGACCAACCCCGCAGGCGCGTTCTCCGGGCTCGGTACTGGGATAACTCTGTCGAATCGTGTCGCGTTGCGTTGCGAGGCGGGCGGGTGTAGAGGCCGGTCGGTGCTGGCCCCGGCCCACAGGGTCCAGGTGGCGAGGGTGGTATGCGGGCTCTGGGCGGCGAAGGCGTCGAACTGGACTCCTGCGTCGCCTTGGGAGGTCTCCCAGCGGATCCAGCGTCCGTCGACGGTGTGCTTCCAGCCCGCGTCGATAAGAGGGCGGGTGGGCCTCGGTGACGGTCTTCTCCGTGGCGGGGCTTCCGACCGCTGTCTCCCGCGCGTGCCCCTCGGCGAGAGTGTTCAGCAGAGTGAGCAAGACCGGGGCTGGTGTGGCGCCAGTCATGGTGAGGTGTCACATCCTGTCGGAGACCGGGGTTTCGTAGGCTGCGATGGTCCAGGCGGTTTCGCGGGGATCGGCTTCGTGGACGCGTTCGATGCGCAGCGTCTGTGACGCGTGGATGGCATGGGTGGTGTCGTCGGTCCAAGTCCGTTCCCTGTCAAGTTCTGCGTGTTGAACTGCCGTTTGCCTGTGCCACTGGCCCAAGGTCCAGCTCCTCCCCTCCTGTCCACGGTCGCGCAGAGCTACTCGAGAAGCCGAAGACGTGGGCGACTGGGCCGCCACCGCTGGACCGTCGAACGCACCATGGCCTGGCTCGCCGGCTGCGGCCGTCTCCACCGACGCTACGAGCGCAAAGCCGAGAACTTCCTCGCCTTCACGAGCATCGCCTGCACCCTCATCTGCTACCGCAGAGTCACCAATTGAGATCGATGAGACTGAGCTCCGACCTAGGAATTCACGGCAGGGATGGCGCCGCTTAGCTAGCCGCCGGCGTCACGCGGGGTCAGTCTTCGGCTTCGGCCACTGGCTTCTGCCATGGCCACCGCCCGGTGATCTCGAGCTCGAGAGAAAAGCTGAGGAAGGTGCGGATGCCCACGATCACGGCCAGCACTCCGACGCTTGCGTACGTCGGTGCGACGGCGACTGTACGGATGATATCGCCGGCTACGAGGAACTCCAGCCCCAGCAGGATCGACCGCCCGACGCGACGGCGATAGCCGCGGTACACACCCGCCTGTCGGCGACTGAGCCGGATAGCCGCGAGAACGGTCGCCAAGAGCGTTCCCACGACTATGATGGCTACGCCGGCGGCGTCAACGGCTCGACCGACCAACTCCACGATGTGTTGGAACTCCAAAGTATGCCCTCTCGCGCCGACCCGAATCCGCTCGTTCGTGGTCGGCAACCTCTGTTGCTACCGACACGTCGTTCCGAGCACCGGCTATTGTCGGGCAGACATGTTTTCACGGCACTCCCGCGCAGTAGACCGGTGACCGTCGACGACGCCTGTTGAAAGCGTAACTATCGTCCTACGCGAGCACTATTTCGGCTGCGAGCTCCTCAGTGCATTCGATCGAGTACTTCGTCAGTCGACAGTAACGCATGGGCGAAGAAACGGTAGTTGATGATCGCCGCCTGATAGCCGTCGCCCCAGACCGGGTGTCGGGGTCCGGCTGTTGCATCCCTGACCACGGCGACCTCAAATCCCTCCTCGATGAGGTGACGCATATGGGACTCGACGCACATGTTCGCCAGCATCCCGCCAAGAATAATCCTTTGTATTCCCCGCTTGCGCAGTTGCAGAACCAAGTCGTTGGTTGCAGCCCATTGGTCAAATTCGGACCGACCACCCCTGTCTCGGAATTGGGCGAGCCGATCAGCCGGGGACGGATTGTGGTGCGCGATCTCGGCCCGGGGGCGGATTCGGGCCGCCGGCCCCGCAACTCGGGCCGCTCGAAGGCGATCTGCACCCCGTAACACCAGGGTCCGTCCGGCCTGCGCCAGAGTGATGCGTCGACCAGCCCCTCGGTGCGGAGTTTGGCCAGCCGCCGCGAAGGGCACCGGCCGGACGTTCATGACGCCCATCGCAATGCACCTTCAGGTGGCAGGCGAAAAGGTCGTCAAGCTGCATCTATATGGGGACACCCTCGCGGTAGCCGAGGCATGCGGTGAGCGGCCTCGGCCGTACGGGGATGAGCGCGGGGGCCCGCGCCTGGGGGCGCGTGAATTCGGTGCGGCGGGTAGCGTGAAGGCGCGAGGCGCTCAGCGATCGCCCGGCACATCGTGCGCCTTCCCCAGGTACCGGATCGACTTACCGACAATCGAGTTGACGGCACCGATGGCCTCATGCGAGCTGACGCCCATGTTCTCCGGACGAGTCAGACCGCACGGGGCTGCGGCACTTCATGTCGATTCGATCGAGAGGGGCATGCGATGCCTTTCATCACCACCAGGGACGATACCGAGATCTTCTACAAGGACTGGGGTACCGGACAGCCCGTGGTCTTCAGCCATGGCTGGCCGCTGAACGCCGACGCCTGGGACCCCCAGACCCAATTGATGGCCGACAACGGATTCCGCGCCATCGCCCACGACCGCCGCGGCCACGGGCGCTCCGGGCAGACCTGGAACGGCAACGACCTGGACACCTATGCCGATGACCTGGCGCAGCTGATCGAAACCCTTGACCTACGTGATGTCATTCTTGTCGGGCACTCCACCGGGGGTGGCGAGGTTACGCGCTATGTCGGCCGCCACGGCAGCGACCGGGTCGCCAAAGCGGTCCTGCTCAGCGCGATCCCGCCGCTGATGCTCAAGACAGATGCCAACCCCGAGGGGCTGCCGCGGGAGGTGTTCGACGAGATCCGCAAGGGCGTGGCGACCGACCGTTCGCAGTTCTACCAGGACCTGAGTGCCCCCTTCTACGGCGCGAACCGCGAGGGTCACCAGGTGTCCCAAGGCACCCGTGACGCGTTCTGGCTGTGGTCGCTGCAGGTGGGGATCAAGGGTTCCTACGACTGCATCAAGGCATTCTCGGAGACCGATCTGACCGAGGGCCTGCAACGCTTCGACTTCCCTACGCTCATCGCGCACGGTGACGACGACCAGATCGTGCCTATCGTCGCGGCCGGTGAGAAGTCCTCGAAGATCGTCAAGGACAACACGTTCAAGGTGTACCCCGGGGCCCCGCACGGCCTGTCGATGGTCGCTCCGTTCAAGGACGTCTTCGACGCCGACTTGCTGGCCTTCGCCCGCGGCTGAACGCACGAGACCCCGGGCGCCAGCCGGGCCCCGGATGACACCGTGAGCACAGGCCCGCCGCGGGTGTCGTGTGCGGTGCCGGACGGCGGCCGGGTTCCCGTTCAGGGGCGCGGTGGAATCCTGGTCTGACGCCCAGCAGCGGCACGATTGCCGAAGTGCGTCACTAATGATTGGGTGCGGTCCGCGCCTTCACGGAATCCAGCACAGTGCTGGGCGGCCAACTCGACCTCGCGGTAGGAAGCCGGACGGGAACGGCTATACGTCACTGCGGTATTCCTGGCTGACGTCAGGGATGTCGGGCCTACCGCCGGGAGATCCCGCAGAGACAACGACTCGCGACATTGCTGTGACTCTCTGCTGTGATTGTGTTCCGTAATGTGTTGGTACCCGTGATTCAGCGAGCTGCACGTGAATTCCGTGATCCCATTTATTGGTTCTGCTGCGTTGTGCTCCCTGCGGGTCAGGTCTAGCGTGAGGAAGGTGGCAACCGGCGCCATCTGCCGCGAGGCACCACGCCGCCGAGGGAAAATGGTTCCCGAGCCTCCACGGCAACCGTCCTGACCTTGGTCGTGTCCAGCCGGGTTTTACACGGGCGGATTTGACGCAGTTCCGCGCCCACGGGCGCCCGGAGGTCGATGTGCTTCCCACGCGACACAAGACAGCAACCATCAAGGGCCAAGAAGTCTTCTACCGCGAGGCCGGCCCCAGCGACGCTCCGGTCGTGCTGCTGCTGCACGGATTCCCGAGCAGCTCGCACATGTTCCGCCATCTCGTCCCCGCGCTGGCCGACGATTATCACGTGATCGCCACCGACCACATCGGATACGGCCACTCTGCCATGCCCAAGGTGGACGCATTCGACTACACCTTCGACAACCTCGCAGGAATCACCGCCGGACTCCTGGAGCATCTGGGCATCGAACGTTTCGCCGTCTACGTGCACGACTACGGGGCACCGATCGGCTGGCGCCTTGCGCTCGACCCGTCCTTCGACGTCACCGCGATCATCTCGCAGAGCGGCAACGCCTACATGGAAGGCTTCGCCAAGCCTTTCTGGGACGACCTGTTCGCGTACGCCACCAACCCCGGCCGCGACACGGAACCGGGCGCGCGGGCCAAGTTCAGTCCCAGTACGACCCGTTGGCAGTACGAGAACGGCGCCACCGACACCAACCTGGTCAGCCCCGACACCTGGACCCTGGACCAGCTGCTGCTGGAACGGCCCGGCAACGACGAGATCCAGCTGGCGCTGTTCCGCGACTACCCGACGAACATCGACGGATACCCGAAACTGCAGGAGTACTTCCGTACCAGCCAAGTGCCCCTGCTCGCGGTCTGGGGCGAGCGGGATGAGATCTTCGGGCCGGACGGCGCGAAGGCGTTCTCCCGTGACCTGCCGGAGGCGGAAGTCCACCTGCTGCCCGCCGGGCACTTCGCCCTGGAGACGCACCTGGACGCCATCAGCGGATACATCCACGGATTCCTCGGGCGCGTCCTCACATGAAGCGTAGCGAGACCCACGCCCCCTCAGCGGATGCGGCGGCTGATGCGACGTGCTTCCCGGTTGGAGCGGCATGGGAAGCGCCCCCCAGAGAGGCGGCGTGGTGGCCACATTGACAGCAGTGAATGTCGGGATGCCTAAGGGCGTTCCCTGGCACGGAAAGACCGTGTACACCGGCGTCTACAAGCAGACCGTGGCCGGGCCGCGGATGGTGCGGCGGCTGAACATCGACGGGGACGGCCAGGGAGATCTGGGCGGGCACGGCGGTGAGCAGCGGGCGGTGCTGGTCTACCAGCTCGACTCCTACCGCTTCTGGGCGAACGAGCTGGGCCGCGACGACCTCACCCCCGGGAACTTCGGTGAGAACTTCACCGTGGACGGGTTGCCCGACGACTTGGTCTGCATCGGGGACCGCTACCGCATCGGGGACGCCCTGTTCGAGGTCACTCAACCCCGGGTGACCTGCTACCGGGTGGGGCTGCGCATGGGCGAGCCACAGATGGCCGCACTGCTCGTGGCCCACCACCGCCCCGGCTTCTACCTACGCGTCATCGAGGAAGGCGAGGTCGAGGCCGGGCAAAAGATCGTCAAGGTCTCCACCGGCCCGGAGGCGATGACCGTCGAGGAGATCGACCGGGTGCTCTACCTGCCCGGACACACCCGTGAACAGGTCGAACGGGCCCTGCGGATCCCCGCGCTGAGCCCCGGCTGGCAGGGTTCCATGCGGACCCTGCTGGACCAGGCCGACGGCGAGGGTGGTGCTTCCTCGGGCAGCGCCGGACTGAACACCGCGGCCACCGCATCGCCGCCTGCCTGGCCGGGCTTCCGCCCGCTGACTGTCACGCATATCCAGTCCGAGAGCCGCAGCGTGTTCTCCCTGCACCTGGCCGCCGCAGACGGCTCGGCGCTGCCGGCCGCGCTGCCGGGCCAGTTCCTCACCGTCAAAGTCCAGCCCGAGGGAGACGTTCCACCCCTGATCCGCAGCTACTCCCTGTCCGGCGAGCCAGGCACCGGCGCGTACCGGATCAGCGTGAAGGTCGAACCGCACGGCGCCGCCAGCAACGAGCTGCGCGCCCACATCCATGTCGGCGACCACCTGGAGGCCGCCGCGCCCCGCGGCACCTTCTGCCTGACCGGCGGCGACAACCCGGTGGTGCTGCTGTCGGCCGGGGTCGGCGTCACCCCCGTCCTGGCCATGCTGCACGCCCTCGCGCATGACCGCTCCACCCGCCAGGTGTGGTGGCTGCACGGCGCCCGTGAGGGGAGCGAGCACCCCTTCGCCAAGGAGAGTCGCGACCTGATCGCCACCCTCCCCAAAGCCCGGTCGACCGTCTACTACAGCAGGCCTGCCGCCGACGACCACCTTGGCGTGGACTACGCGGAAGCAGGCCGCCTCTCGGCCGAGCCCGTCCGCCGGCTCGGCCTACCCACCGATGCCGACGCGTACCTGTGCGGCCCCACCGCATTCATGGACAGCCTCACCTCCGCGCTCGTGGACTGCGGTCTCGACGCCTCCCGCGTCCACACTGAGATCTTCGGCGCGGGCCCCGCCATCACCCCCGGGATCAAGGGCTCGGCAACCGGGCCCGCGTCCCACCAGCCCGCGGGCCCGCCCGGCACCGGACCCGAGGTCTCCTTCGCCCGCAGCGGACTCACCGTCCCCTGGAACGACGCCCAGGAGTCCCTGCTCGAACTCGCCGAAGCCTGCGACGTTCCCGTCCAATGGTCCTGCCGCACCGGGGTCTGCCACACCTGCGAACTCGCCCTCATGTCCGGCACCGTCAACTACTCACCCGACCCCGTCGAACCTCCCGCCGAGGGCAACATCCTCATCTGCTGCTCCAAACCCGCAGGAGGGGTTGTACTGGACCTATGAGACGACGGCCCCGCCGCGCCTGGGCCAGGGCTTCGGGCGGCTGATGTCCGTTTCGTGATTATGTGAGCCCGAGGAGTGCGAGGGATCGGCGTGGGTCGCGGGCGTTGCGTCGCAGAGCTGCAGCGATGCTGGTGCTGCCGGTGAGGCGGAGGGCTCCGACGGCGAGGTTGCGCCAGGTGGCCATGGCGCGGGGCGCGTTGCCGGTCCACAGTTGGAAGGCGTCCTCGGCGAACGTCGTATCCCTGATGTGGTGCAGGACCTCGACTTTCCAGTGATCTCGGACGAGCGCCGCGAGTTGGGCGGGGGGTGGCCTGCTCGGCGGTCAGGCTGGTGACGGCATAGACGGCTTGATGGTGGTCTTGCCGGTCTTGTGGTTCACCCGACGGCGCTTGATCTGGAGCGCTTGGCGGGCGCAGGGGAAGGCAAGTTGTTGATGGTGACTACCTTGATCCGCCGGATTTCGGCGCGTTCGTGCCCCATGCCCTTGGTGCGGCTTTGCAGTGGGATCTCGCCCGGGGAAGGGACTTGAGCTGCATGGGCAGCTTCTTTTGGTTGCCCTTTGCGATCACGATGTAGTGGGCTTCGCGGTCCAATAGGTACGCAGCGTGCTCGCGCTGGGTGTACATGGCGTCGCTGGTGACGACCACGCCGGCGAGGTCGGTGACAGTGTCCGGCAGAGGCTGGAAGCACGAGATCTCGTTCGTCTTCTCCTGCACGTCCAGCCGGGCCAGGACCAGGCCGGTGGTGTGGTCCAATGCCGCGAGTAGGTGGATCTTTCGCCCCGTGGCCCTGGCGGCACCTCGCACGCTCTTGCCGTCCGCTGCCAGGCCGCGCAGCTCGCCGCTCCAGTACAGCGGTCGGCGAGCCAGCGGCCTACTGCCCGGTCCAGGGCATCACCGTCGATGCCAGCCAGGAGCCGGAGGACCGTTGTCTCAGCGGGAAGGCAACGGCCGGGGAGCACGGGGTCGGCGCGTAAGCCGAGCCGTTCCCGGACCTGGGGAGGGGCGTCGGCGTTGCAACCCGTTGACACCGCAGTAGGTCAGCGGGCGGATCCGTCCATGCGATAGGACCCTGACCTGTGTCTAAGCCCGCTCAACTTGTCATGCGGGGCTCAGGCTCTC
>NZ_KQ948476.1:124919-144744 GCF_001514115.1 Streptomyces olivochromogenes | reverse complement strand
TTCTTAGGCCAGGCGATGGACCGGTGCAGATCGCCCGATGTACGTCAACGGCTCGGCAGTCAAGGCCCGCACCCAGGTGATCAACCAGCTCAAGGCCGTCCTCGTCAGTGCCGACCCGAACCTGCGGGAAGAACTGGCCGGGCTGAACAATGCAGAACTCTTCCGTACCTGCGCACGGCTCGCCGACGACGGCAAGAACGGCGAAGACGGTGAAGAGGCGGTGCTGCAGGCCACCCGCATCATCCTGTGCCTGCTGGCCCAGCGAATCGGCCAGCTCACGGAACAGATCCAGGATTTGGACGGCCGCATCCGTCGGGCGACGGGGTCGCGTTCGGCGACGTGCCGGGCGACCGCGTCGACGCTGGGGCGTGCGTACCGCTCCAAGGAGCGGACGGAGGCGTGGCGGCGGCGGGCCGGCAGCATCGGGGTGGACGTGCCGCCCTCGGCGTCGTGTGTCAGGGTGCTGTGGCGGATCCGGTGCAGTGTCCAGCCGTCGCGCGCGGCTCGATGCCGGTGCCCTTCACCGCCTTGGCGAACTCGGCGTCGAACCGCTCCTGCCGAGCGCGCGGCCGAGTTCGCTGGTCCGCGTGCACGACGAATGTCAGCTACGGGCCCGAGGGCGGCGTTCCTCCTCGGCATCGCTGCTCTCTGCGCTCGTCAGAGTCGCGCTCGCGACAACCTCGAAGAGGTGGTCGGCGCGTGGCGCGAGCGAGGGTTGATCGCCGAGCCAAGCGAGCATGGCCACCAGCGCAAACAAATCGGCGCCATCGATATCGCTCCGCGCCATGCCCGCGGCCTGGGCACGGGCGAGGAGCCGCGCACCGGCCGCGCGCAGGGTGACGCACGAAGCGTGGAGTGCGGACTCGGTGTCCTCGATGGCGGCTGCCATCAGCACGCTCACGCCCCGATACTCGGTTGTCCACGCGACGCAGTCGCGTAGCCATGAAACGAGAGCATCTTCGGGCGAGCTCAATGTTTCGAGCTGGGCTGCCTGCGCCGCCAACTCGTCGAAGCTCGTGCGGAGCAGGGCATCGAGCAGTGCCTCGCGCGTCGGAAAGTGACGCAGCAGTGTCGCGAGCCCGACGTCGGTCCTGCGCGCGATGTCGCGCAGTGATACGTCGACACCCTGCTCGGTGATGGCGGTGCCCGCGACTGCGAGCACGGGAAGCCAACGACCGTAGGGCGACAGGGTCGGGACATCGCTGAGGATTCCTGACGCTCCAGTGACGCTCGATCGGCGGCAGCCCCGAACGTCTGTAGGAGGTGGTGCTCGGTGCGGCTGCCGGCGGCGGCGTTGCGAGGCAGCCGGTATCGCTGCGGCCGGTGCCGGTGTTCACTTGTCCGTTGCGGAAAGGGCCGCGAAGTCCTCGAACCAGGTGAGCATCTCGGAGTGGGTGACTGATCCTTCGGCGCTGACGTCGGTGACAGGGGAACCCTGCAGGATGCGCTTGACGGGTACTTCGAGCTTCTTGCCGGTGAGCGTGCGCGGGACGGCGGGGATCGGCACGATCACGTCGGGCACGTGGCGCGGGGACAAACGGCGTTTGATGGCCGTGGCGATCCGCTCGCGCAGTCCGTCGTCGAGGGCGATGCCGCCTGCGGTCACGACGAAGAGCGGCATGAAGTAGCCGCCGTCCGGCTGTTCTACGCCGATGACGAGACTGTCGGCGACTTCGGGGAGCTGTTCGACGACGGCGTAGATGTCGGCGGAGCCCATCCGTACGCCCATGCGGTTGAGGGTGGAGTCGGAGCGGCCGGCGACGACGACCGACAGGTCTTCGTCGACGGTAACCCAGTCGCCGTGCCGCCAGACCCCGGGGTAGGTGTCGAAGTAACTGGCCCGATAGCGGGCGCCGTCGGGGTCGCCGACGAAGTGGAGTGGCATGGACGGAAGCGGCGCGGTCACCACCAACTCGCCGTGTTCACCTGCCAGGGGGCGCCCGTAGGGATCCCACGAGGCCAGCGCGACGCCGAGAGCGGGGCATTGGATCCGGCCCACTCGTACGGGCAGCAGGGTGGAACCGCCGGCGAGTACCGAGCAGACGTCGGTACCGCCGCAGATCGATTGCAGCCAGACGTTCGGTGCGAGCCGGTCGTAGACCCAACGCCAGGTGCTGGGGGGGAGGGATGATCCGGTCTGGAGTATGGAGCGCAGTCGGTCGAGACCGAACTCGGCCGCGGGATGCCTATCCGATTTCTCCACGGCGGCGAGGTAGGCCGCGCCCACGCCGACCATGGTGGCGCCGGTCTGCTCGGCGACCTGCCAGGCCCCGTTGATGTCCGGAAAGGTGGGGCTGCCGTCGTACAGGATGATCGTGCTGCCGTGCAGCAGGCCGCCGACCAGGAAGTTCCAGACCATCCAGCTCGTGGATGTGAGGAAGAGATAGCGGTCGTCGGGGCGCAGATCGGAGCCCAGGCCGAGTGCCTTGAGCAGTTCGACCACGATGCCGCCGTGACTTTGGACGATCCCCTTGGGTATCCCGGTGGTCCCCGATGACCACAGGATCCACAACGGGTGGTCGAAGGGCACGTCGGCGAATTCCAGTGGCGATTCGGAGGCCGGCAGCGCGGACCAGGCGTGCTGTTCGATCTCGGGCCGCGTCGACCAGGGCTCGGTCGAGGCTGTGAAGAGGTTGTCGACCGCGAGGATGTGACGGAGGGTGGGAAGTCCGTCCGCGAGCTCGGCGACCTCCGGGCGTTTGCCGTATGTCTTGCCGCCGTAGCGGTATCCGTCCGCGGCGATGAGGACGGCCGGCCGCGCCTGCCGCAGCCGGGCGAGCACGCTGGGCGTGCCGTAGTCCGGGGAGCACGCTGTCCAGACGGCGCCGATGGCGGCCGTGGCCAGCAGGGCGACCACGGTCTGGGGGAGGTTGGGAAGGTATCCGGCCACGCAGTCGCCGGGCTCGACGCCCATGCGACGCAGGGCCGCCGCGACGTCCGCGACCTGGTGGCGCATTTCCTGCCACGAGGTCTCCATGGGCGTGCCGCCCTCGGCCACGCTGACCAGCGCCGGGCGGGCGTCGGTGGCTTGGGCGAAGCACCGCTCGGCGAAGTTCAGGCGGGCGCCGGGAAACCACTTGGCGCCCGGCATCGACGCATCGCCCAGCACCTCGTCGTACTGGGTGACCGCGTCCAGCCCGTAGAACTCCCACACAGCGGACCAGAAGCCGGGCAGGTCGGTGGAGCTCCACCGCCACAGCTCGGCGTAGTCGGAGAAGTGCAGCCCCCGCTCCTCGCTCACCCATTCCATGAAGAACGCGACGTTGGAGTCTTCCAGCTCACGGTGAGTGGGAGACCACAGCAGGTCGGGGTCGGTGTTCATCGTTGCCTTTCGCGGGGGCTGCATGGGGGGGCGGGGGCTCAGTCGAGTTCGATGTCGATTTCAACTTCGAGTTCGCGGAGCAGTTCCTCCGCGCGCGGCCACGGGCCGTAGCCGGAGGCGGGGTTGAGGTGACCGACCTCGCCGAGCTCCACGAGGCGGCCGCCCCAGTCGCGGGACAGCTCGGCGACGCGCTCGACGCTGCTCAGGGGGTCGTTCGAACTGGCCGCGACGATGGTGGGGAACGGCAGCGGGGAGCGGGGCACCGGTGTCCAGCCGTGCTCGTCGAGCGCCTCGGGGGTGGGGTATTCCTCCGGCAGCGGCTTCTCGAAGTCCGGCGGTGTCACCAGCAGCGCCCCCTGTACCCGGGCCTCGTGCCACTGGGCCCAGTGGACGGTGGTGATCACACCGGCGCTATGGGCGACCAGCACGACAGGCCCCGCGATCTCCGCGATCACCTTGTCCAGTGCGGCCACACGGGCCTCCCGGCTGAGCTGGTTCTGCGTCAGCGGGGGAACCGTGCGGACGGTACGCCCGGCCTCGGCGAGCCGGTTGGCCAGCAGGGTCTGCCAGTGTTCCTCGACGTGGTCGCGCAGGCCGGGGACGATCACGAGGACCGGCTCGGTGGTACGGCTCATGAGGACACCTCCGATTCCTTCGGCTCCGCCACGGGGGCGCGGTTGGTCAGGCGACGCAGATCACGGTCGTAGTGGTGGCGGCCGATCAGGAATGCCACGGTGGCCGCGAGCGCCGTCAGAGGGACGATCCGCAGTGCGCCGAGGAGACCCATGCTGTCCGCGAGCGCGCCGGTGGCCGCGGGCCCGGGCGCGAGTCCGAGCAGGCTGTTGGCGAGAGTGAGCGTGGCGAAGGCCGTCGCGGAGATGGACGCGGGGGTCAGATTGGCCACCATGGCGGCGGCGGGACCGGCCGAGCCGGCCGACAGCAGGGCTCCGGTGGCCAGCGTCACCAGCTGCGGCGGGCCGGTCGGAAGCTGGAACGCGGTCATGAGCAGGACGAGCGAGCCGATGCTGCAGGCGATGGCCACGGACCATTTCCGGATCGGGAACGCCTGGGCGATCCGGTCCGAGGCGATCCCGCCCACAATCATGCCTATGCCGATGATCAGGACGAAGACCCCGGCCGTCGCGCCGGCCTTCGCGGTGGTCATGCCGTAGTAGCGGTTGAAATAGCTGGGCAGCCAGGCCATGAGCGCGCCGGCGATGAACAATTGGAGTCCGCTGCCGACGTAGGCGCTGATCACCGAGACGGAGGAGAACAGCCGCGGCAGGAGCGCGCGCAGGGTCCCGCGTGGGTCGGCGTCGGTCTTCGCGTCGGTGGAACCCGCTCGCGGAGCCAGCCTCTTCTCCGTGACCACGCAGCCGTAGACCCCGGCCAGCACGAGTCCGAAGATGCCCATGACGCCGAACGCCCAGCGCCAGCCGAACTGCTGGGCCACCGCGCCGCCGATCGACACGCCCAGGACCGAGCCGAAGGCCCCGCCTGCGATGAAGGCGCCGGAGAGGGTGGCCCGCAGGCCGACCGGGAAGATGCTCAGGACGACGGCGATGCCGATGCTCCCGTATGCCGCCTCACCGATGCCGACGAAGAGGCGGCCGGCGAACATCTGGCCGTAGCTCGCGGACACCGCGCAGCCCAGGGTCGCAACGCTCCACATCGTCGCGGCGAACAGCAGGCTCCGCACCCGGCCCCAGCGGTCCGCCAGGAGCGACATGGGAACGGTGAGCAGACCGACCATGAGGGCCACGATGCCGCTGAGCGAGCCCAGCCTGGCGTCGGAGAGCAGCCATTCGGCCTTCAGCATCGGGAAGACGGCGTTGAGTACCTGCCGCGACATGTAGTCGGACAGCAGCAGGCCGAAACTCAGGGCGAAGACCACCCAGGCATACCGTCGGGACACGGGCCATCCGGACGAGACCGTCGTCTCTGTCTTCGGGATGGGCTCAGCAGTGGTGTGCAACTCCATTGTCATCACCTCACGTGCTTTCGAAGGAATGGTCAGAACGGTCTGTCGCCGACGATCCCGGCGCGCTCCATACGGCGGACGGCGGGCCAGTAGTCCTGGACGGCGTAGTGCTGGGTGGAGCGGTTGTCCCAGATGGCGACGCTGTTCGGCGTCCAGCGCCAGCGCACCTGGTACTCGGGGATCGCGGCCTGGCTGATCAGGTGGTTCAGCAGGAGGCCCGCGCCCGGGGCGTAGTCCTGCCCGAAGCGCACGTTCTCGGGCGTGTGGTAGTTGACGAAGTGGGTGGTGAAGGCGTTGACGAAGAGGATCTGTTCGCCGGTCTCGGGATGGGTGCGCACCACCGGGTGCTCCGCGTCGGGGAACCGCGCCTTGAGCGCGTGGCGCGCGTCCTGCGGCATGACGGCACCGAACGTGGCCTCGATACTGTGCCGGGCCCGCAGCCCCTGGATCTGTGTCTTGATGTGCTCCGGCAGCCGGCGGTGGGCCTCGGCCATGTTGATCCACATCGTGTCACCACCCACCGGGGGCGATTCGACGCAGCGCAGAACGGCGCCCATCGACGGGTTCTCACGCCAGGTGCCGTCGGTGTGCAGGGCGTTCTCGTAGTGCTCCGGAGCGCTGTCCAGGTCCTTGTAGATGCGCACCAGGCCGGGGTGCTCGGGGTCGCTGCCGGCGACGGGGTGGTCCTCCAGCGGGCCGAAGCGCTCGGCGAAGGCGACGTGTTCGGCGCGCGTGATGTCCTGGTCGCGTAGGAACAGCACCTTGTACTGCAACAGCAGGGCCCTGATCTCGGCGAACAGGCTGTCGTCGCGCGAGGCGTCGCCGAGGTGCACACCGAAGAGCTCGGCGCCGATGGTGCAGGTCAGTGGTTCGACCCTGATCGAGCCGCGGGAGTGGGCGCGCACCGACGCGGGCGCGCCCTCCAGCGGAGCAAGAGACTTTTCCATGGTGCTTCCTCCTGGAGAGGGCGTGATGCGTGTGATCCAGCAGGGGGCTCAGAGGACGAAGACGGACGATCCCGTGGTCCGTCCCGCCTCCAGCTCGCGGTGCGCCCGTACGGCGTCCTCGAGCGCGTAGCGCTGGTTTATCTCGATGGCGATGCGTCCGGAGGCGACGTGGTCGAACAGCTCGCCCGCCAGCTCGGCCCGCTCCGCAGGGTCGGCGATGTAGTCGGCGAGCGCCGGCCGGGTGACGAACAGGGAGCCGCCGACGGCCAGTTGCATGGCGTCGATGGGCGGGACCGGACCGGAGGCCGTACCGAAGCAGACGAGCAGACCGCGGCGCCGGAGCGAGGCGAGCGAGGCGGCGTAGGTGGTCCTGCCGACACTGTCGAAGGCGACCGGGACCCCGGCGCCCTCAGTCAGTTCGCGCACTCGCTCGGCCACGTTCTCGCTCTGGTGGTGGATGACGTGGTCGCAGCCGTGGGCGCGGGCGAGTTCGGCCTTCTCCTCGGTGGAGACGGTGCCGATGACGGTCAGTCCGAGCAGCTTGGCCCACTGGCAGACGATGAGGCCGACGCCTCCCGCCGCCGCGGTCAGCAGGATCGTGTCGCCGGCCTTCAGCGGGTGGATCCTGCGCATGAGGTACGCGGAGGTGAGGCCGCGCATGGTCATTGCGGCGGCGGTCTCGAAGCCGATGCCGTCCGGCAGCCGGATCAGGGAGTCGGCGGGCATGACCCGTTCCGTGCTGTAGGCACCGAGCGGGCTTCCGGTGTACGTGACCCGGTCCCCCTCGGTGACCTGGGTGACGCCCTTGCCCACCGCCTCGACCACCCCCGCGGCCTCGACGCCCAGTCCGGCCGGCAGCGGCGCGGGATACAGGCCGCTACGGAAATAGGTGTCGGCGAAGTTGAGTCCGACGGCTTCGTGCCGGATCCGTACCTCGCCCGGGCCGGGGTCGCCGACGACGACCTCTTGCAGGCGCAGGACTTCGGGACCGCCGGATTCCTTGAAACGAATGGCGTGAGCCATGGGCGTGCTCCGTTGTTCATGGGAGGTGAGGAGGAGGGGCAGGGCCGCCGGGCCGGGGGCGTGGCCCCGGCCCGGCGGCCTCATGGGCCGGCGCGGATAGGCGGCGGCGCCGTGGTCCCGTGCCGCGATGGTCCCGTGCCGCGATCAGACGTCGCGCAGCATGAAGCCGCGCCGACCGGGGTGGCGGTTCGGCACCATGCCGAGGTGAGCCAGTGTCTCGTCGGCGCCGGAGTAGTACTCGCCCAGCTGGTAGATCTTCTTGGCCTCGGCGCCGGTCGCGATGTCTCGGCCGAGCGCCTCGGAGATCTGCACCATCTGCTCAACCTGATCGACAGTGGTCATGCGCTCGCCCTTGCGCCGCCACAGGTTGTCCTCGTTGCCGACGCGTACGTGGACCCCGAGCGCGATGCCGATCGCGTTCATCGGTGCCACGGCGCGCATGGAGCTCTCGATGGTCAGGACGGCGCCGTCCGGAGTGCGGCGGACGAACTCGATCAGGTCGGCCGGGTGACGCCCCGCGAAACCGCCGCCGATGGCCACGTAGTTGAGGATCAGCGGACCAGTGTGGACGCCGGCCCGGATGAGCCGCTCCACGGTTTCGAGCTGGGCCAGTGTGGCGAGCTGGAAGTGCGGCTGGATGCCGTTCGCCCGCAGGCGCTTGAGGTGCTCGAGGTAGAAGTCGGGGCCCGCCTCGACGACCATGTCGCGGTATGCCTTGTAGTACTCGGGCTTCGCGATCGAGGTGCCCTCCAGGTCGTCGTCGGTCATGATCTCGACGATGTTCATCTGGCTGGTGTTGATCGCGATCGTCACCTGGTCCGGCGCGGGGGTGAGGTCGGCCAGCAGGTGGCGGGTGTCGTAGCTCAGCCACTTCGCCTCACTGCCCTCGTCCTCCGGGGCGAAGGAGATCGAGCCGCCGATCTGCAGCACCATGTCCGGCACGGCCTCACGCAGCCGGCCCAGGAGCTCGTTGAACATGGACATCCGCTTGGAGCCCTTGCCGTCGAGCTCTCGCACGTGGATGTGGAGCACCGTGGCGCCGGCGTTGTAGCAGTCGACGGCCGCCTGCACGTGCTCGTCCATCGTCAGGGGGAGGTCGTCGGCGTCCCCCGGCAGCCACTCCGGCCCGTAGGGAGCGGCCTGGATCACCAGCTTTTCCTGGTTCTCGGGGAAGAGCGAGTCGTCGTGGAAGTGCACGGTCCGTCTCCTTCGTAGGATCGGTGATCACTCGCCGGGAGCATCGGCGTGTGCGATGCGGGGGCCTGGAATGCCCGGCGGGGATCGATGCGGGTCACCGGGAGACAGCGGGCGCATGGCGGCCCGGTACGATCGGCCGGTCCGGAGCAGGAGTGCACAGGGGAACACACCCCTCTCCGGCGGCCGACCGCGTCTCTGCGGTGGTGCCAAGGTAGGGCCGAGCACCCGGAGCTGTTTGACTCTCGGTGACAGATGATTTGCCATTTGGGGACATCGCCGCTGGCGTGCCAAGCGCCCCGGGCGCGGCGCATGGTCAAGCCCCGGCCCCGTCCGCGGTATCAGTCCTGATGGGGGAGTTGCTGCCGACTCCTGGCGCTGCGCCACGCCCTGGGGCTGCACCCGAACTGCTCGCGGAACCAGCGCGAGAACCCGCTCAGCGACGAGAACCCCAGCAGGTCGGAGATCTCAGTCAGCGAGCGCCGTGGGTTCGCGACGAACTGCTCAGCGAGGTGCGTGCGGGTGGCGTTGAGGAGCGAGGAGAAGGTCTCGCCCGAGGAGGCCAGATGCCGGTGGACGGTGCGCCGATCGACGCCCAGGCTCCGTGCGACCTGCTCGATCGAGCAGCGCCCGGTCGGCAGCAGGACCTCGATCAGCTCGCGCACCCGGTCCGCGGCGGTGGTGTCCCTGGGGACCGCGATCGCCTCGAAGTACCGGTGGGCGTACTCCCGCAGCAATGGATCCGCCATCGCGTTGGGCGCGTCGAGATCGTCGGCGTAGAAGACGATGCCGTCGAATTCGCGGTCGAACTCCACGAGGGCGCCGAACGCGCGCCGGTGCGTCGAGACGTCCGCCGGGGCAGGGTGCCTGAACCATACGGAGAGCGGCTGCCACTGGGCGTGGCGGAACTCCCGCAGGATCCGGTGGTAGGCGGCGATGGCCAACTCCGTGGCCTGCCGGGCCGCCATCGCTTCGCCGAGCCGCAGGCCGACCTTCAACGTGGCCAGCCCGTCCCTCTCGGACAGCCGGGTGTCCAGGACCTCGTTGTACATGTGCTGGTGACGGATCAACAGTCCCAGTGCGCTCCGCACGTCGGGTTCTTCGCGGACGACCAGACTGATGGGGCCCAGGTTGGAGAAGCGTCGGAACTCCGCCATGCGCACTCCGAAGTCCTCGTGGCCCGAGGCGGCTGCCGAGAGTTCCAGCACCTGGACCGCGGCAGCGCCGGAGATCCACCGGTCCTGGATCGTGAGGGCGGCGGTGTCCAAGCCCACGCGCTTCATCAGCGGCTGAGGGTCGATACCGAGCGAGCGGCACAGCTCGACATAGCCGCTGAGGGCTGCGGTGCGGACCAGGGGCCTCATGTGCACGCTCCAAGGCTGTCTCGCGACCGTGTCCCGAAAAGATAAATCTCATGTCACGCCAGGACAAGCATGGACGTGGGTGGGCAACCTAGCATGGCGCCGTTCACCGGCCCGGTCCCCTGGTGCCCAATGCCCCGGGCCGGTGAACGCGTGACGGTTACGGAGGTGCATATGACCGGTATGACGGACGCAGGTGAGGCGCTGCACGCCGCCTGCGAGGGCCCCTCGGTGTGGCACGGCGGTGACCTGGCGAACCGCGAGGAGTGGATTCTACGGTTCTCATCGCACCAGCTGGCCGAGATCGACTCCGCTCTGCGGGAGGCGCGCAGGCGTGACCTCACGCTGCTGAAGCTGAGAGCTGCCGACTTCCCACTCCCCACGCTCGCCGGTGAGTTGGAACGCGTCGGCGAGGTACTCGAGCACGGTCGGGGGTTCGCGCTCATCAAGGGCATCCCGGTCGAGCAGCTGGGCCAGGTGGCCGCCGGAGCGGTGTTCTGGGGCCTCGGTCAGTACCTCGGGCGCCCGGTCCCGCAGAACGCGGACGGGCACATGCTCGGCCACGTCCGGGACACCGGCCGCAGTCTGGCCGATCCGGCCACACGCGGCTACCAGACCCGGGCGGCGCTGCCGTTCCACACCGACGGGGCCGATCTGCTCGCACTGCTGCCCCTGCGGACGCCCCGCACCGGGGGGCGCACCTCCCTGGTCAGCTCGGCGGCGGTGCACAACGCGGTGCAGAGCCTCCGCCCCGATCTGGCCGAGCGCCTGTACCGCACGTACTTCTTCGACCGTCGGCAGGAGCACCCTCCCGAGGAGGCGCCCTATGTGGCCGACCCGCTCGCCGCCCGGCCGGGAGGGGCATTGAGCATGCGCTACAACCGGTGTTACCTGGAATCCGCCCAGCGCTTCCCCCAGGTGCCCCGTCTGGAACCGGCGGACGTGGAGCTGTTCGACCTCATCGACGAAGTGGCCGCCTCCCCGGAGTTCCGGCTCGACATCGATCTCCAGGCCGGCGATCTGCTGCTGCTCAACAGTCACAGGATCATGCATGCGCGATCGGAATTCGAGGACGACTGCCGGCCCGAACTCAGCCGCCATCTCCTGCGACTGTGGCTGGCCTTCCCGCACCGCCCCCGTATCGACGGCGCTCGCAACGGGGTCACCCCGCGCGATGTGATCCGACCCCGCAGCGCCGCGTCGCGGGCCGCGACGAACTCAAGGAGACTGCCGACATGACCAACCTCGCCTCGTTCCTGGTCGACTCCGCTGCGGCCCAGGGCGATCGCATTGCCGTGCGCCACGACGACAGCACGCTCACCTATGCCGAGTTGGACGACGCGAGCGCCAGAGTCGCCGCCCTCCTTCGCGATCGCGGCCTGCGGCCTGGCGACCGCGTCGCGCTGACCATGCCCAATATCCCGCTGTTCCCGGTCGTCTACTACGGCATCCTGCGGGCCGGCGGCGTGGTCGTGCCGATGAATCCGCTCCTCAAAGCCCGTGAGGTGGCCTTCACTCTGCGCGACTGCGGGGCGCAGATCGCGCTGGTGTTTCCCCTGTTCGCTGACCAGGTGGCGAAGGCCGCCGCCGAGACCGGAACCGAATGCCTGGTGACCGAGTCCTTGGCTTTCGACGACATGTTGCGGGCTCACGCACCGCTGCTCGGCATCGTCGACCGGGCCGATGACGACCCGGCCCTGATTCTCTACACCTCGGGCACGACCGGGACGCCCAAGGGCGCCGAACTGTCACACCGGAACCTGGCCACCAACACCGCCACCACGGCCGAGACGCTGCTGCAGGTCGGACCTGACGACGTGCTCTTCGGCGGCCTGCCCCTCTTCCACGCCTTCGGCCAGACGTGCGCGCTCAACACGGCCGTCGCGGCCGGCGCCACACTGACCCTGCTGCCGCGGTTCGAGCCGCAGCGTGCCTTGGAGATCATGGCCCGTGACGGGGTCACCGTGTTCCTCGGCGTGCCGACGATGTACGCGGCGCTGCTCCACGCCGAGCTCGCCGAAGGCTTCGACGCCGGCCGGCTGCGCCTGGCCGTCTCGGGCGGTGCCGCGCTTCCGGTCGAGGTGCTCCACGGCTTCGAGCGGCGCTTCGGCGTCACCGTGCTGGAGGGATACGGACTCTCCGAGACATCGCCGGTCGCCGCGTTCAACCACCCGGATCGCCCGCGCAAGGCAGGCTCGATCGGGCTGCCCATCCGAGGAGTCGAGATGAGGCTCGTCGCCGAGGGCGGCGCCACGGTGCCCCCGGGCGAGGTCGGCGAGATCGCGATCCGCGGGGAGAACGTGATGACCGGCTATTGGAACCGCCCGGAGGCGACCGCGGAAGCGATCCGAGACGGATGGTTCCACAGCGGTGATCTGGCCCGCGCCGACGAGGACGGCTTCTATTTCATCGTCGACCGCAAGAAGGACCTGATCATCCGCGGCGGCTACAACGTCTACCCGCGCGAGGTCGAGGAGGTGCTGTACGAGCACCCAGCCGTCGCCGAGGCCGCCGTCGTCGGCGTACCGCATTCGGTCCACGGAGAGGAGATCGCGGCGGTGATCACGGTCCGGCCCGGTGCCCATGCCACGGCCGAGGAGATCCGCGACCACGTCAAGGACCGGGTGGCCGCGTACAAGTACCCCCGGATCGTCACCTTCACAGCCGAGCTCCCCAAGGGCCCCACCGGCAAGATCCTCAAGCGCGAGATCGTGGTCACCGATCGGTGAACCACGCGCCGGCGTCCTTGTGCCAGGGGCGCACACCCTCTCCGGTCGATCCGTTCGGACCTGTCCAGGTCGGGGTCCTGGCAGGGTGTCGCATGACACACTCGGACCGGGTCGTCACAGGTGGCGGCGGCGGGAGGTAGCACCTTGCTGACATTGGATTTGCACCCGATCTTCCGGAACAACCGTGACATCGAACTCTCGCTGCGGCAGATCGTCTTCCAGGCGAAACGCATGGGGGAGCCCGTAGTGCAGATTATTCACGGAAAGGGCACTGGACAGCTCAAGGGGCGCGTCCTCGCGTTCCTCGGCCAGAAGCACATCAGGAAGCTGTACGACCGCGTGGAGATCGACACGGCGAACACGGGCCGGATCCTGGTCCACTTCGCGCCACGCCACTGAGTCCTCTCCTACCTCGACTCGGGGCGCCGAGGCGCCCGTTCGGGGGCCGTTCATCCGGCGCCCCGGTCCGGACGGCCAGCCGCAGGCCGGGCAACCGCCGCAGCAGAGTGGCGTTCGCCAGAAAAGCGTTCGTCGCCCGTAGCCCAGCGGCGCTAGCCTCGCTGATCATGGGAGCGCGAGCGCAGTACGTGGTGGTCGAGAACGGCGCCTGGCAGCGGTACTACTCGCACTGGGCAGCCAACCGGGTGGTCGACGATCTGCTGCCCGGTCCGGCCGCGGCGACACGCTGCTTCCGCGCCAACCGGGAGATCGACGAATGGCTCGACGACGTGTGGTGCCAGGGCGCCGCACTCGTCGACCACGACCGCCGGATTCTGCTCTGGTTCGCCCCCACGGACGGCTGGGACGACCACATTGCCGCCCGCGCCGTACTGGCCCGGACCTGGCCCGGCTGGGACGTCCGCTTCGCGCACGACGGCATCGGCGATCTGACCCACCATCTGGGCCTCGGCAGGGACCTGACCCGTGCGCCGGGCTGGTTCGAGACCTTCGAGCCTTCCGGGTTCGCGGACACTGAGTACACCGAGCCCTGCTCCGTCGCCTCCCTGCGCCTGCCCGACGGAAGCGTTCGCGCGTGGGGCAGCGACTGGGAGCCCATCGAGCACCTCGCCGCCGGCCCCGGCCTGATCGACCTGATCGTCGCGTCGCCGGCCACTCCTGCGCTCACCGACATGCCGCACGGCGGCGTCCATTTCGACCCGCAGGCCCGCACCGTCTCGCTGTGGGCAGTGCAGACCGTGGCCGGCATTCACAACTGGCCGCTGCCGGGCTGGGAGAACTGGGTCTTGGACTTCCGCGGCGACGACCACACCCGGCAGGCCGGGCTGCTTCCCGCGGACTTCCCCTTCCCCCAGCCTCTGCTCGCGGCCGCGCTGCGGCGGTTCGGCGACGGCCTCGGCACCCCGCCGCCCGAAATGAGTGCGCCCCTTGCCCGCGCCACGGGTGCACCCGGTCCTGAGGGCGCCACCCCCGTGGTGAACCCCGCTGCGCTGGTGGCGCACGAACCGGCCGATCCCACTCCGGACGAACTGGCCGCGCTGCGTACGGCGCTCGATGCGCTGGTTGCGGGGGCGGAGATTGACTGACTACCACCTCATGGGCTCCCCGTGGGCTGGACCGGACAACACCGCGGTCATCTTCTCGGCATGCGCGACGTGCAGCGGAAGCAGGCCCAGCCGCGTGGTGCTGATGGCCTGGGCCGCGAGGGTACTCACGCCGCGACCGCCGGTGCGAGGCTGCGAGCCGTGATCAGGACCTTGCCGGAGACGACGGTCGTCGACCTGCCCCGCGGTGCCGGCGAAAGACTGTCCGCCTCGTTAGCGCTGACGCAGTTTCGTGAATGATCTAAGGCCGACTGGCCCGGCTCGGGGAACACTACGCCGCGCATGTCCGAAGCGCCCGCCACCGATGAAACCGACGGAGCCGATAGCTCGCTACCCTCTCCCGGGCAGGGCCACAAGCCGTTCGTCCATGCCGGTCACGAATGGGCGAGTAGTCAACACAATGTCAGCCCGTCAAAGCCAGGTTGAGCGCCGGTTCGTTCGAAGCCATGCTGCTGTGATCGGTTGGTGCCGGTGTGCCGGGGCCAATGGGACGGTTGCGCAGCGCCGTCCCGGACGAGGGTCTGACTCATGAGATCTATGACCGAAGTGTCCAGTCACAGGCGTGTCGACTGTCGTTGCGGGATGGTGCCTGCTGCCACCGAGCCACAGGGCGTGTCCCAATAGGGGCCTTGCCGACGATCCGGGTGAGGTCGTCTGGGCGTGGACACGCACGGCGAGACTCATGCCGCCGCCGTGGTCTCCCCGCTGGGGAAGGTCCTGGGCACCGAGTCCTTCCCGGCCACGGCGGCCGGCTACCGTCGGCTGCTCGTCTGGGCCCGCAAGCTGGGGATGGTGCGCCGGGCCGGTGTGGAGGGCACCGGCACCTTCGGAGCGGGCCTGTCCCGCTACCTGCTGGCTCAGCACGTCCAGGTGTACGAAGTGAACCGGCCCGACCGCACGGCCCGCCGTCTGCTCGGGAAGTCGGACCCGCTCGATGCGCAGGCTGCTGCGCGGGCTGTGCTCAGTGGTCGCGCCCTGCCCGGGCGAAAACCGGCGACGGTCCGGTGCACAGCGCCCGGATGCTTAAACTCGCCAAGGACTCCGCGGTCAAGGCCCGTAGCCAGGCGATCAACCAGCTCAAGGCCGTCCTGGTCATAGCCGACCCCGCTCTGCGGGAACGATTGTCCAGTCTGGGCAACCGCGAGGTGTTCCCCACCTGCGCGTGCCTCAGCCTGCCCGACGGGGACGACGCGGACGCCGTGGCCCAGGCCACGCGCATCACCCTGAGCCTGCTGGCCCAGCGCATAGAGCAGCTCACCGGGCAGATCGATGAGCTGAATCAGCGCCTGACCCGACTCGTCGAACGCCACGCCCCGCAACTGCTCGTACCGGTGGGCATCGGGCCGGACAGCGCCGTCGCGCTCCTGATCATCATGGGAGACAAGCCTGAGCGGCTGAAAGCCGAGGCGTCCTTCGCCGCTTTGTGTGGAGTCAGCCCCGGCGAGTACTCCTCCGGCCGTCGGAGTTCGCGTCGGCTCAACCATGGGGGCGACCGGCAAGCCAATGCGGCTCTGCACCGCATTGTGTTCACTCGGCTGCGCTTCGATCCCCGCACCCAGGCGTACTACGAACGCCGCACCCAGGAGGGCAAGACCCGACGTGAGATCATCCGATGCCTCAAGCGATATGCCGCCCGCGAGGTCTTCAACCTGGTCAGGACGGTCTCTACCGACCCCCCCGTTATAGGGGCGTCCAGCACGACGAAGCCTCGCCGGTCTGGTCCGGCGGGGCCTCGTCGTGCGGCTGGTCAGGATGGGTTGGAGCCTGTGCGAGGGCTCTGTTGTACTCCGGCTCGCCGCTCTCGAGTACGGGGAGGAGCGAGGCGGTGACGACGCGGGCGGTGCGGCCTATTGGTAGCACGCGGCATGGGAATTCTCCGCGGCGAGCGAGGCCGTAGCTCTTCGATCTCGACAAGCCGAACGCTTGGGCGGCGTCCTCGACGCTCGCCGTCCCACTCCAGGTGGCGCGGATGTGCTCGGGGCTGAACTGGCCGTGAGGCGTTTCGCCGCTCTGACTGGGCATTCCTGTCGGCAGTGCCTTTCGGGTTTAGTTGCTTCCGCGGTGGTGGGGAAGCGGAGATACGCGGCGGACTGCCAATAATCCGCGGAATCACCGGATTCGGTAACCGGCCATTGACGGATACCCTGCTCCGCTCAGCGTTGGAGATGAGTTGCATAGGGCTCAACCGGCGCCAGCACCGCTGGTGGGGGCGTTGGCATTGTCACCACGTCTTTCCGAAGACTCATCATGTGGAGTGCGTGGCGATTTCTGGAGCCGGCCGCGAAGGGCTCCTGACCTGCGGTTTTGTGCGGGTGTACTGTGCGGGTTACGGGCGATGTCTTGACGCTGAAATGACGCCCGCTCTGATGGGGCGTCAGGCAACTTGTCGGGCAGGTCAGAACCCTGCCAAGGTGGCGAGCATCGACGGGCCGCCGAGGGCAGGCGAGCTGAGCCGACGACCTGCGGCGCCGCGTCAGCGTCGCCCCTGGACTTCCTGGCCTGGATCGACTAGCACGGCGTGGCTCTCACCCATCTTGCCCAGGAGCACATCGGTCAAGGTCGAGGAAGCCGCTACGGACCAGGCAGGGCAGGCTGACGGCGGGGCGGCGGGCCACGTCGGACCGGTAGCCTGCCCGGATGACAGGTTCCTTCGCAGGTGGGAGCGGCGCTCGTCCCGTCATTGAGCTCTCCGGGGTGAGTGTCCACCGTCGTACGACGGGCCAGGAGGTCGTTCTGGACTCGGTCGACTGGACCGTACACAGAGGACAGCACTGGGCGCTGCTCGGTCCCAACGGGGCCGGCAAGACCACCATGTTGCGTCTCACCGGAGCTTTGCTCCACCCCACCACCGGAACCGTGGACGTGCTCGGCTATCGCCTCGGCCGGGTGGACGTGCGGGAATTGCGGGCCCGTATCGGCTTTGTCAATGCCGCGCAGAAGGTGCCGCTGGACGCCACCGCCCACACGGTGGTCCTCACCGGTGCGACCGGCACGGTGCAGCCGCTTTGGCGGATGTACGACGCTGCTGCCCGGGAGCGCGCCCACCTGCTCCTGGCCGAGCTGGACTGCAAGGAACTCGCCCGGCGTGCTTTCGGTGACTGTTCGGGCGGGCAGCGCGCGAGGATCCTCATCGCACGCGCGCTGATGTCCGACCCGTCACTGCTGCTGCTCGACGAGCCGTTCAACGCACTCGACCTTCCCTCCCGGGAGGACCTGGTGGACGCGTTGTACCGCCTCGCGACCGGCCGGCCGGGACTGTCCACGGTGACCGTCACCCATCATCCGGAGGAGCTGCCGCCGTCCACCTCGCACGCCTTCTTGTTGCGGGAAGGCCGTGAGCTGGTCTCCGGTCCCGTGGAAACAGTGCTCACGTCGGAGAACTTCACCGCGTGCTTCGGGCGGCCCATCCGCGTCGAGTCGTACGACGGCCGTTGGTACGCCAGGTCTACGGCTGTGTCGCCAGAGCGTCGCCGACGCGAGCCTCAGCCCTCTCAGGACCCCCGCCCATGAACCGCACGAGACCGGCGAGGCCTCGGAGGAATCCTTCGCCGAGGTCGGCCGCCGGGTGGTCCTCCCGGTACTTCAGCCCCAGCCGCATGCGGTCGCGTCCCTCAACAACCAGGAGCATCAAGTCAGGTCCGCGCCGGAGGCGGACGTCCGGGGCGAACGCGTCGAGGGGGACCCAGTCGCCGACCAGTCCGGAGCCGGGCAGTCGTCCTGAGGACGGCGCGCTCTCCGTGACGGTTTCGTCGATGTACTTGAAGAAGGTGCCTGCGAGTTCAGCGGCGATGCCGTTCGGCAGCGCGTCTCCCCACAGGGCGTCGGCCCTGTCCTTTCTGATGTGCGACAGGGTGCTGGCGCGGTCACGACTCACTCCTACATACCGACTGGTCGGTCAGCCTTCAGGTGGCGGGAACGGATTGTCAAGGCCGAAGACGTGTAGCGCCCTCGCGACGGCAGCCGCCTGCTCGGCAAGGGCAAGAACCAGGTACTCGGGTGGACTTCGAGAACTCGTGGCGGTCGTCCGGCGCTGGGCGACCGCCATGCGGCCCCGGTTACCGGTGATCTGGGCGTGGCCCCGGCAGGGACGTCGCCTGCTGCCGACGCGGGGCGTGAGAGGGGTGGCGGTGCCCGCCGTGTCGTACCCGGGAGGGGTGCTGTCAGACGTCGCGGAAGTAGTGCTTGTCCGCGGTCAGGCGCTTGACGTGCGCTCCCGTGTAGTAGGTGCCGGGTGGAGTCGCATTGCGCCCCCAGTTGGGTTGACGGACACAGCAGGTAAGGCCGACAGCCAGCGACGGCCGACAGGCCGAGTAGCGGGTTGTACATCAGGCGCCGGAGCTCCGCCACCTTGTGGCTGGCGGCCTTTGCCAGGGTTACGGGCTGCCCCGCGATTGACCTTGGGGTGTGCCGGCCTGGGGGTTCGGCTGGCTGGTGGTTCAGCAAGCGCAGGTCGGCCCGCTACTCGTACCGGTACCTCAGCGAGTCCGCCTCCGCCTGCTCGATGTCGGTGATCGTCAGCTCCGGTATGCGCAGCTGGGCCAGCGTCACCTCGGCCGAGGTCGGCTGGGCGTCCGCCGGCAGCCATTGCTCCGGCTTCCAGGCCCCGCTGCGCAGAAGTGACTTGGGGCAGTGCGGGTAGACCTCCTCGATCCCGAGCACCAGCGCACTGGCCGGCGGCTTGCCCACGGCGGTCAGCTGCGACAGCAGCTCCGGGCGGGTGGAGACGACAGCCCGGCCGTTCGCCCGCAGGGTGGTGGTGCGCCCCGGGATGACGAACAGAAGCCCGGCCCGTCCGGTGGCGACGACGTTCTGCAGGGTGTCCAGACGCTTGTTGCCGGTCGCGTCCGGTATCGCCACCGTCCGTGCGTCCAGGACGGCGACGAACCCGGCGGGGCCGCCGCGCGGCGAGACGTCACAGTTGCCCTCGGCGTCCGCGCTGGCGATCAGGACCAGTGATGAGCAGCCGATCAACCGCCGAGTCTGGTCTGTGAGTTCGGACATCTGCTTCCGCACGGCCGCGTCGCTGGGGAGTTCGTAGACCCGGCGCAGCGCCTCCTGGTCGGGCACCGCGTCGAGGCGGAGCGAGTCGAAGGCACTGCCGGCAAGAGGTGTCGTCATGCCCCCCGACCCTACTGGGCCGACCTGCGATTGATCTTGGTCGGTGAGCGTGGGGACATAGAGACGGCCTCGCTAGTTCTAGTTGTCTGGTGCTCAATCGCGGGTCAGCCCGTTCAGGCGCAGGCGCAGGCGCAGGGCCGGGCGCGGGCTCGGTCGAGGCCGCCCAGCGGGCAGCACGGAGGTTCTCGTGTCCCCGTGCGCGAAGTGTCTCTATGACCGGCGCAGCGCAGCGTTCAGTACTTCTCGGTCTCCACGAAACCCGTGTCCACGTCGTTGGTGCCGAAGGTGTCCGCGGCGGCGGTCGGGTTGAATTCGGGCGGGCTGTCCTTGAGGCCGAGGCCCATGCCGGCGAGCTTTTCCTTGACCTCGTCGATGGACTTCGCACCGAAGTTGCGGATGTCGAGGAGGTCGGCCTCGGAGCGGGCGACGAGCTCACCCACGGAGTGCACGCCCTCGCGCTTGAGGCAGTTGTACGACCGGACGGTGAGGTCGAGCTCCTCGATCGGCATCACCAGATCGGCGGCGAGGGCGGCGTCCACCGGGGACGGGCCCATGTCGATGCCCTCGGCGTCGATGTTGAGCTCGCGG
>NZ_KQ948476.1:25262-124402 GCF_001514115.1 Streptomyces olivochromogenes | reverse complement strand
GAGGAGGGTCCGGCGAAGGGAGTTGCCGAGGGTGTAGCCGAAGCCCGGCTCCAGCGGCTCGATCACGAACCGGGAGCGGAATTCGTCGACGACCTCTTCGGTCAGGGACGGACGCTGAGCGATCAGCACGTGGTGTTGCCTCCAGTGGTTTGGCGCCCGCTTTGGGACGCTGTAGTCACCACGAAGGGTACGGGCGATACGGGTCCATCGGCCTCGGAAGAGGCCCAACCGCCCGACTCCGGCCCAGCGAGGAGGCTTCGGGCCTCTCTTCCGCCCGCCGCCCCCACGGCCGTTTCTGCTTTGCCCGCGCCCGGCTCTCGGGCGTGCAGGACGGCCAGACAGGCATGCACGGCCATGGCCACGTTACGTTGCACGCGGCCAATAGCGTCCGTTCTACGCTCCCTTCCTCCGGGCCACGCCGTCGCGACCCGCTGCGCCCACCGCATGCCGTGCTGTCAGTAGACGTCGCGGACGTAGCGCTTGTCCGCGGACAGGCGGCTGCTTCGTCGGGGCTCAGGCCGCCGTGGGTGGTGGCGATGTCCTTGAGGGCCTGGTCCACGTCTTTGGCCATGCGCGCCGCGTCGCCGCATACGTAGAAGTGGGCGCCGTCCTGGAGCCACTGCCACAGGCGGGGGCCGTGTTCGCGCATCCGGTCCTGGACGTAGATCTTGTTGCGCTGGTCGCGGGAGAAGGCGAGGTCGAGGCGGTCGAGGTGGCCGGATGCCTGGTACGCCTCCAGGTCCTGGCGGTAGTAGAAGTCGGTGGCTTCGCGCTGTTCGCCGAAGAAGAGCCAGTTGGGGCCGGTGTGGCCGCGGGCCTGGCGGTCTTCGAGGAAGCCGACGAAGGGGGCCACGCCGGTTCCGGGGCCGACCATGATCATGGGGGTGGCGGGGTCGGCGGGCGGGCGGAAGTGCGGGGAGCGCTGGATGAAGACCTGGACCGGGCCGTCGTCGGCGTGGTCGGCGAGGTAGGTGGAGCACACGCCCTTGCGGTCGCGGCCGAGGTTGTTGGTGTAGCGGACGACGGAGACGGTGAGGTGGACCTCGCCGGGGTGGGCGAGCGGGCTGGAGGCGATGGAGTACAGGCGGGGCTGGAGGCGCTTGAGGACTCCGGTCCACTCCGTGGACGAGGCGCGGACGGGGAATTCGGCGATGACGTCGGCGGCCTGGCGGCCTCGGCTCCACTTCGCGAGGGCGTCCTTGTTGTCCGTGCGTAGCTGGCGTTTCAGGTCGTGGCTTCCGGTGCGGTCCGCTGTGAACTTGAGCAGGTCGGTGGTGATGCGGGCGATGTCCAGCCGGGTGCGCAGAGCTTCTTCGAGGGGGAGGGGCGCGCCGTCGCCGAGGTCGACCGGCCCGTCGGGGTCGAGTCCAGTGAGGGCGAGCCATTCGGCGACGAGCGGGGCGCCGTTGGCCGGCCACACACCGAGCGCGTCACCGGCGTCGTAGGCGAGTTCGCCGTCGCGGGTGTCGAAGGCGAATTGCCGGACCTCCTTCTGGGAACCAGGCAGGCTCAGCAGCCTGTTGCCGACGAGCAGGGTGGAGAACGGCGATGCCTTGGTGAAGCCGGCCGGTGCTGGCGCGGGTGGCGGGGCGGTAACGGCCGGGGTGGTGGTGACGGCGGGTTCGGGGACCGCCGTCTCGACCGCGCCCGCTGGAACAGGCTGCCGGTCATCTGCTGTGGCCAGTGCTGTGACGACCTGGCCGAGCCACTGCTCGGCGGTTTCCTCGAAGTCGGGTTCGCTGTCGGTGCGGGGGAGGAGGCGGGTGGCGCCGAGGGCGTCGAAGCGTTCGTCGAGCCGGCGGCCGTGGCCGCAGAAGTCGTCGTAGTTGGAGTCACCGAAGCCGAGGACCGCGTACCGGATTCCCTCCAGCCGTGCGGAGTCCGGGTCGGACAGCGTCTGCCAGAAGCCGGCGCCGTTGTCGGGGGCGTCGCCGTCGCCGAAGGTACTGGTGACGAGGAGTACGTCGGCCTCGGAGGTCAGCTGTGCCGGGGACGCGTCCGCCATGGCCAGCAGTTCGGGGGTGCGGCCTGCGGCCGGGGTGAGGTGTGTGGCGGCGCTGGCGGCGAACTCCTCGGCGTTGCCGGTCTGCGAGGCCCACAGGATGACCAGGCGGCGGGTCGGCACGGTCGGTTCGACTGCGGGCGCGCCGCTCTGCGCGGGCACAAGGGAGGGGGCGGTGGGTGCGGCGGTGCGGGAGAACGGTCCGGCGAGCACGCCGTCGACCCATAGGGCGTGGCCCGGGTCGAAAGGTGCGCCCGGCGGCAGGACGGGGACGCGTCCGTCGGGCGGGGTCACAGCGAGACCGGAAAGGTAGCCGGAGAGGTAGCTGCGCTCCGGTTCGGCCAGGGGTGCGGGGGCGAGGTCGGGGATGCCGAACAGCGAGGCGAGCGCGCGGACAGCCGTGTCCGCCGGGGCGGCTGCGGCGTTGGCTACGGGGCGGCGACTTCGGCCCGAACGTGCGACTCGAACAAGAACGCGTGCGGTTCCACCTGCTTGAGGACGCCCTCAACGAGCTTCGCTAGGCGTTGAGCAGCCCTTGGCTGGGCTGTCGGTGTTGAAGGAGGAGCCGGCGGGTCCGGCGGCCAGGGCGGGCGTCGAGAGTGCAGTCGCGGTCGACACCTGCAGCGTGCGGGCGTACGGGTTTGGCACTCGCGCAGATGGTAGGTCGGAGTCTGCCCTGTGGTCCCGGTCCTGGTGTCCTCGGCCTCGATGGCGTTCGCGGAGAGGGCGACGTCGCAGACATCCAGTGAGAAGGGCTCGCCAACGCGCATTCCCTCCCGCAGCAGCGCCCATAGTCGAACCCTCCTGGCTGCGCCTGCGCTTCGTCCGACCGCGGGGCAACTTCTGCTACTACTCGCGGAGTTGAGGCAGACCCCCCTTTTCGGAACGCATGTTCGAAGTAGATGATGAGCGGGTCGTGCCAAATCGGGCGACGGACCGCTTCAGATCGCGAGAATGTACAAACTCGCGAAGGCCCGTGAATACCACCGCCCGGACAACGGTTTCAGGCCGTGCCGGGGCAGTAAATCGGCCAAGGCCTTACACGGGCCCGGAGTAATGCCACATTAGGGCCGGAAGGGGAGAGGGTGAACTTTTGGGGTGCTCGGGCCGCGTCGTTTGTGGTGCTACTCGGGCTTGGCTTGTTGCTTGGCCTGGCAGGGCCTATCGCTGAGCATTGGGGCGGCCGTCCAGGTGCGGCCGTGGGCGCCGTTTTCAGCGGTGGGTGGCCGTGGGCCTGTTACGCGTTTCTGGTGGGTTATTTCCGCCGGTCCAAAATCGAATCGGTTGTTCTCGCGCCTCTGGGGCTGGCTATCGGTGTCGTGACCTACTACCTGACCAAGGGATACCTGGCCTCCCTGGGTGGACTGGATTCCTCAGGTGCGGGATCATCCGGAATTGCCCTCTGGGGTGTGCTGGCATTCTTCTTCGGAGCACCTCTTGGGCTCCTGGGGAACCTCGCACAGGTGCCGGGCATCGGCGGCCTGTTCTTCCGGTTGCTTGTTCCCCTGGTGGCTTTTTATGAGACTTCCATGCGTCTGGAGACGGAGTCGCGCGGGCCGAGTCAGGTTGTTCTGGGTGCCTGGACCGCCGTTCGGTTCACGGCTGTTGCCGTTGCGGTCGCTCTGGTGGGCCACACGGTCTGGGGTTGGTGGAGGTCTCGCCGTATTCGTTCCGCCGGGGTGGGCGTTGGCTAGTGTCTCGTGATCCTGTTCATGTCAGTTCGAGCGGACTTGATGACAGCTTGCCGGGGCCCTGGGGTAAGACCCGTCGCGAAATCGTCCGTTGCCTCAAGCGCTATGCGGCCCGGGAGGCTTCCACCTGGTCAGATGGCTACAGTCAGGACCCCGCTCATAGGGGCTGTGATGCGTGACTTCCCCCGGAGTGACCCGAGATGACGGCAGCGGCACCGTCAGTCTCGACAGCGGCACCCCGGTGAGATCGCCTCATGCGCACGGCAGCGTTCGGTGGGGGCCTCTGCGTGGACTGGGGAGGCCGCTCGACCGGGTTCGGGGAGCATCCGTCGTACACCGGGTGGACGCCCTGATCGGCCAGCCGACGCTGTGCTGCATCCGAACGAAGTGGCCAGCGGCCGCGGGCCGAAGGCTGGGAGGTGGATTTGGCTTGCGGGCGGGTTCTCGCCCGCCGGGCCGCGCTTTAGGCTGCGACCGCTCCGAAATCTGGCGATCTTTTGGAGGGTGTGCAGGATGAACCGAGCTCTCATGACCGCATTGGCGGCAACAGCGTTGGTCGTGTCCGGGGGCAGCACCACCGCCTCCGCTTACGATGCCCCGCCGCGAACCACGCACGGTCCTTGCCAGTACACCCAGACCCCGGACGAGCCGGCGGCGCGGCGGGTTCCCCTGCCGCCCGACCCGCGGCACACCCCCAGTCACGGCACGGTCGGTATGGCTGTCCGGACCAGCCAGGGCCCGCTCCCGCTGAGTCTGGACCGGGCGAAGGCGCCGTGCACGGTCCAGAGCTTCGTGCACCTGGCGCGGCACCGGTTCTACGACCGTACGGTGTGCCATCGGCTGACGGCGTATCCGACGCTGAAGGTCCTGCAGTGTGGCGACCCGACCGGCACTGGCGAGGGTGGGCCGGGGTACGCGTACAAGGACGAGCTGCCGGTGGACCTGCCGCCGGCACCGAGCGATCCGACCGGCGTCCGTCGCCTTTACGGGCGCGGTTTGCTGGCGATGGCCAACGCCGGGCCGAACACGAACGGTTCGCAGTTCTTCGTCGTCTACGGCAACTCCGCGCTGCGACCGGACTACACGGTGTTCGGCACTGTCGGTGCCGCCGGCCTGAAGACGCTCGACAAGATCGCGGCTGGCGGTATCGAGCCAACTTCGCAGGACCCGGCGCCTGTCGACGGCATGCCCGTGCTGCGGACCGAGCTGCTCAGCGTCCGGCCGTCCTGCCGGCCCTGATGAACTGTGGTGCGGTCACCGTGGGTCCAGCTATGTGCCTGGTCTCACGGTGATGTGAAGTAGCCGTTGCTGAACGCCTCGTGCTACAACTCGCTGTGACGCTGGGCGGGCCGTCGGGCGGGTGGCGCGTCAGGGGCCGTAGGGGCTCCAGTGCCCGAGGAAGGGCTTCAGGTCGTCGGCTCGCGGCTCGGGGATGTCGGGCAACTGGGGCGGAGTTTCCAGGGGGTCGAGACGCTCCACGGTGTCCGCTGCCCAGCTGATCCATGCTTCGGCTTCGGTTCTCGCCTTCCCCGGCGGCATGGCCTCGATTCGCGTGCGCACGGCGCTCACATATTCGGTCAGTCGGGTGGCGTGGCGCCATGCCGCTTCCTGGGCTTCGAGGTGCCTGACGCGGTACGCCTCCGCGTACCGGAGGCGAGCCCCCGCCATGACAGCTTCCCAGCGGACGCGCTTCTGGTGTGCCGCTTCGATTTCGTCGAGACGTCTGCGTTCTGCGGCTTCGCCGCGGAGGGCGACCTCCTGCGCGATCTCGGCGAGCTGCTCTTCGAGGGAGCGTCCGAGAGTGTCGGCCCATTCGCTCGCCCGGTGCGGTTGGCCACCGCTAAGGACGAAGCGGAGACGCTCGGACGGGGTGTAGTCGAAGCGGGGGATCCTGACCCAGGAGTACTTCTTCGCCTCGGTGAGTTCCGTCTCGGTGGCGACGTGCTCCGTCCGGTCCTGCTCCTGGAGCACGAGGAACCCCACGGTCTGTCCCTGCGCGGTGATGGTGAAGTGGGGAGATGCCCTGCGCCGGCGATGAGACGGGGGTGCGAAGCCAGTCTGTCCTGCCGAACTGGAGTGTCCGTCGTTCTCGGCGGCGGCGATCAGCGCCTGGATGAGTCGGAGAGCACGCCCTTGGACTGGCTTGGTCAGGCCCAGCGGCTGACGTTCGTTCTGCATGGCCCGAACCACGGGGAGCGGCCGCACGAGCCGCGAGGGCACGGGGACGGGTTCGAGGACGGCAAGACGCCAGGCGGGGATGTCGACGAGCTCGATCTCGTACCCGCCACGGCACCAGCCCCCGTACAGCTCCTTCGTCTCCGGGATCCTTCCGGACCTGCGGGCAGCGGCGATACGGGACGGCCAGTTTACGGAATCCGGCCCGCTTCCGTTCTTGACGATCCGGCCGCCCGCCTCCGCGAGCTCTTGCAGCAGCTGCTCCGTGAACGTCACGCGAGGCTGCGGGGGAGAGCTTGGCTTTCGCACGGAGGCCGGAGTTTCCTGCGCGCGGTTGGACGGGGGTTGCGGAGTGGCGGCCTGGGTCTTCTGCGAGCGTGAACCGCGGGGAGGGTACGTGCCGTGCGCCAGATAGTGCTGGCCGACGCTT
The DNA here is from genome assembly GCF_001514115.1 of Streptomyces olivochromogenes. GTDB lineage: Bacteria > Actinomycetota > Actinomycetes > Streptomycetales > Streptomycetaceae > Streptomyces > Streptomyces olivochromogenes. Next base: position 118,104 of record NZ_KQ948476.1, on the reverse strand, counting down.
GTCAGGGCGACACTCCACTGCCCGCCCTTCTTTGGCGTAGCGGTTCCACATTCCTGTGCGGCTGGATCCGTCCTGGGTACCGCCGCCCCGTGTCCGATACCGCGGCCGGCGTCCACCCGCCGTCCCGCATGGCTAGGCGTGGGTGGACGCCGGCTACCGCGCCACAGCCATCAACCACGGCGCTCGCCTTGGCTCGACGTTCAGTCCGTCCAACGCCCGCCGGGAGTACGCGGGTTCACGATCATTCCGAGACGGTGGGCGGTCGAACGCGGCATCGGGTGGCTCTTGCCCGAGGACCCTCAGATCCCGCGGTGGATATTGATCTCGTTGTGGATGTCGCCGACGTTGAAGTTGATGAGGCCGCCGCAGGCGAGGAGGCAGAGCCCATTCGGAGGCGTGGGTACCGACGCTGCTGAAATCACTACCGTCGTCTCGGCGTGTGAGGCGCCGCAGTCGTCGTTGCCGTTGTAGGTGGCTGTGATCGTGTGTGCGCCGACGGTGGACAGGCGGGCTGTGAACACGGCTGCCCCAGCGGTGACGGGCACGGTGTCCAGAATGTCTCCGCCGTCGAAGAACGTCACGCCGAGTCCGCCGGTGGGATTGACAGCGCAGGTCACCGTCGCGGTCAGGTTCACCGGTTGTCCGACTGTCGCGGCCGAAGGTGACGCCTGGACCGTGGTCGTCGACGACCCTGCCGCTGCTGCCGGTGAGGCCAGGGCCACTAAGGCGGTCAGGGCGGCGACGGTGACCAGATTCCAGCCTGCCCGGTCTTTCCAACGTGTCACTGTTCCCACTCCTTGATCGATCGCTAGCCGAGGCTTGCGCGCTGCTCGGGAGTGACACAGTAAGGCGCAAATATCCGCATTATGTGACAAATCTTCGCGATCGGTTGATGTGGTCAAGGAGGTTCCCCCGGATGGGCGGGCCTGGCCATCCGCATCGCCCCAAGCGGGTCGGCCCGCTCCTGAGCACGATCCGGGGCGGCACGTCTAGATCGCAGGAGGTGACACACGCGTGTACGTGCGGGAGTTGCTGATGCCGCCGGCCGTGGTGACGTTGACGGAGACGGGCCCCGCCGGTCCCGCCGGTGCGAGCGCGACGACGGTGGTGTCGGACAGCACGGTGAAGGCGGCGGGTGTGGCGCCGAAGGAGACGGTGCCTGTCGTGGTCAGAGCGCTCCCGGTGAGGGTGACGCCGGCCCCTGTGTCGGTCGGCCCCTGGGCCGGGGAGAGGACGCTGAGCACCGGTGCCGCCACGTAGGTGTAGATCACGGTGTTGCTGGTCCCGCCCGGTGCGGTCACGGTGACGGAGACCGCTCCTGTTCCGGCGGGCGCGACGGCGGTGATCTGTGTGGCGGAGTTGACGGTGTAGGTGGTGGCGGCGTTGCTGCCGAAGGTGACCGCGGTGGCTCCGGTCAGGCCGGTGCCCGTGAGAGTGACGGTGGTGCCGCCCGAGACCGGGCCCTGGTTGGGAGAGACGCTGATGAGGGAGGGGGCGTTCAGGTAGAAGAAGTAGACGGGACCGGTGGTACCGCCAATGGTGGTGACGGTGACGGGGACTGCTCCTGTTCCGGCGGGCGCGACGGCGGTGATCTGGGTGGCGGAGTTGACGGTGTAGGTGGTGGCGGCGTTGCTGCCGAAGGTGACCGCGGTGGCTCCGGTCAGGCCGGTACCCGTGAGGATGACGGTGGTGCCGCCCGAGGCCGGACCCTGGTTGGGAGAGACGGTGGTGAGGGTCGGGGTGGCCGCGTAGGTGTAGGTGACCGAATTGCTCGTCCCGCCTGGGGACCTCACGGTGACCGGGACGGCGCCGGTGCCGGGCGGTGTCACTGCGGTGATCTTCGCCGCGGTGTCGACCGTGTAGCTGAGGGCGAGGTTGGTGCCGAAGTTGACCGCGGTCGCTCCGGTGAAACTGCTGCCGTTCAACGTGACCGTGCTGCTGCCTGCCGAGGGCCCTGTGCTGGGGATGACCGAACTGAGGACGGGTGCGGCGGCTGCGACGCTCGGCCGTACCGCCTGCGCCGCGAGATCACTGTTTTCCACGGTGTCTCCGTATGGTGTGGCTCCGCCCCAAGGAGGGCGGGAGACTACTGATCGGATTCGCCCGCCTCCACCCGTCACGCGGGCTCCAGCCGGGCCGAGAAGAACGCTCGCAGTCGGGTCAGGGCGTGGCGACCGGTCGGACGGGTAGGGCCCCCGGCCCGGGATGACTTCCGGGCCGGGGGCTTGGGAGACGGGCACGGCACCCCGCGGGGTCGGCGCATCCGCTCCGGACAGGACAACTGCCGTCGGCGGTGGCCGGACCCTTGAGGGGGGTCAGATGCCGGGCCCGGCGACGTAGGTGAACGCGCCCACGGCGGTCGCGCTGCCGGCGTCGTTGGTCACGACGACGTCGACGGCACCGGCCGTCCCGGGAGGCGTGACGGCCGACACCGCGGTGTCGGAGATCACGGTGAAGGGCGCCGGGGCTCCGCCGAAGGTGACGGCGGTGGTGCTGGTGAGGCCGGTGCCGGCCACGGTCACGGTCGTGCCGCCCGTCGTCGGTCCCTCAGCAGGGGTGACCGTCGTCACCGTCGGGGCGGCGACGTAGGTGTACGAGAGCCCGTTGTTGGTGCCGCCTGCCGTGGTGACGCTGACTCCCACAGAGCCTGCGGCACCGGCCGGTGCGGCGACCGTGATCTGGCCGTCGGACACGACCGTGGGGACCGCGGAGTTGGCGCCGAAGGCGACGCTGGTGGCGGTGGACAGGCCGGTGCCGTTGATGGTGACGGTTCCGCCGCCCGCCGTCGACCCGGAGGTCGGGCTGAGGGACTGCTTGAACGGCGCCCCGACGTAGTAGAAGGGGATGGGGTTGCTCGTCCCTCCCGGAGTGGTCACGGTGACGCCGACCGCTCCGTTGCCGGAGGGGGAGATGGCGGTGACCTGGGTGGGCGAGACGTTGGTGACGGCGGTGGCGGACCGGGTGCCGAAGCGCACCGCGGTGGTGCCGCTGAGGCCGGTGCCGGTGATGGTGACGAGTGTGCCGCCCCCACTTGATCCTTGGTTCGGGCTGATAGGCATGAGCGATTCCTCCTCGCCCGCAATGCGGTACATTGCGAGTAGTGATGTGGACGTTCGGATTCGCGTACGTCTCGAGTGGTTGCGAGTCGGCTCTCGTGTCCACTGGCCAAGTGGTAATTCGGTGGCCCTGCTGTGATGCTCGGGCCAGGCGGTGTCGGCCGCCTGCCTGATATGCAGGGCCATTGAAGAGCACCGTTGGTCCGACGTCGGCCGACGCCGGATCAGCGATTCGCTCGCACACCATTCGAAAGTTCGCTCATCCGTCGAAACGAACAGTGCGAGTAACCCATTCGAGTGGCCTTATGCGCAAGGCATTTGACAGGACGCGAGCCATTCGAATGAGCGCACAGAGGTGAAATGCGGCGCATTAACGGTGCATATGTGAATAGCTTTTAGTATTTTTGTATTATCCGCGAAGCTGGAATTGAACAGACTTCTCCATGCCGTATCCGGTCGATGGTTTCGGCACTGCCGCTCGGGGTGTATCACCATTTCCACCCCCTGACCGCCAGACCTCCTCTTTCGGGTGAATTAGCTCCCCGGTCATTGCCGCGGTCACCCGCCAGTGGGCTACTTCGCGTAACGAACAGCCTTCGGGTAACGAACGGCTGTGGTGGTCGGCGGAGAGGTCGGCTCGAAACGCTCCCCATTCGTCGACCTGATGGATTCAAGGAGTCCCCTATGGCGGTCTCACCGAATCAGGGATCCACCGGCGGGGGCGATGCGGTGACCCTCACCGGCAGCCACTTCACCAACACCATCGGCGTGCGTTACGGCTCCCGCCAGGCCGCGAGCTTCACGGTCGTCAGCGACACCAGCACCGCCACCGTCACCCCCTCCGGTCACGGCCCCGTGCCCGTCTCCGTGACGACCCCCGGAGGAACGGGAGTTGTCGGCACCTTCTACTACCTGCCGCCGCCCTCCTTCCGCCTCATCCCGCCTCCCGCGGGCCCCCTGGCAGGCGGCAACACAGTGACCCTCACGGGCCTCGGCCTCTACACCACGAGCGAGGTCCGATTCGGTACGCAGGCAGCCGAATTCACCGGCGACTCCGACGGCCAACTCACCGTGACAGTTCCTGCGGCGGCTTCCACGGGCCCGGTCGCGGTCACCGTACGCACCAGGGGCGGAATCGCCGGCGGAGTCGCCTACACCTATCTCGGCTCGCCTTCCCTCACCGTCGTCACCCTCGACTCGGGACCGGTGGACGGCGGCAACCTCGTGGTCATCACCGGGACCGCGTTCTCCTACACCACCAGCGTCACCTTCGGCGGCACACCCGCCCTCTCCTATCGGATCGCCTCGGACACCGAGATCGACGCCCTGGTACCCGCCGGGGCACTCGGCTCGGCCGATGTCTCCGTCACCACCCTCGGCGGCACCGCCACCGCCTCGGGCGCCTACACGTATCTGGGACGCTTCGCGGTGCTGGGCGGCCAGTCCGTCACCAACACCGGACCCACCAGCGTCACCGGAGACCTCGGAGTGAGCCCGGGAGTGTCCATTACCGGATTCCCGCCCGGCCAGGTGAACGGAACCATCCACACCGCCGATGCGGACGCCCTTCAGGCCCACGCCGATCTGGCCGCGACGTACGACAACGCCGCCGGCCGGATCCCGGACGCCGGCATCTCCGGAGACCTCGGCGGCCTGACACTGACTCCCGGCGTCTACAACGCCACCTCTTCCATCGGGCTCACCGGCGCACTCACGCTGGATGCCCAGGGCAACCGCAACGCCGAATGGATCTTCCAGATCGGGTCGACCCTGACCACGGCAACAGCAAGCGGCGTGCTCCTCACCAATGGCGCCACAGCCCGCAACGTCATCTGGCAGATCGGAAGTTCAGCCACTCTGGGCACCGACACCGCCTTCGCCGGCAGGATCCTGGCCGCGACATCGATCACTGTGAATGCCGGTGCGACCGTCAACGGCCAGACCCTGGCCCGCGACGGCTCCGTAGCCCTGGACACCAACACCGTCACCCGCCCCTGGTGAGCCAACCCGCCATGCCCGCCCACCCGCACATCAGTTCTCCCCAAGCTCGTCACAAACACCAGGGGGAGGGGGAGTCCGGTGCGGCAGGTCTTGGTGTGGGAAGGTCCACGCGCTGAGCGGGAGGGATGGGTGTTGCGCTTCTCTGGAGGGCGAGTCAGCCTGGGGTAGCTGAGGCGGAAGTGCTCGATGCGGCTTCGGCCCGGTGCCGTCGAACGCTGTCGACGGACTGCGGCTCAACACCGGCGTCAGCTACCTGCGGGCCGCTCTCAACCGCCCGAACCTGACCGTCGTCGGCAACAGCCGGGTGCTCAGGGTGGGCATCAGCAGCGGCCGTGCCACCGGAGTGCTCGTCGACCACGGCGGACGGCATACCATTTTTCGACGCTGGCGAAGTCGTGCTCTGCGCCGGGTCCTTCGTCACCCCGCACCTGTTGCACCTGTCGGGCATCGGACCGCGCACAGACTTTGAACGCCTGGGTCTGCCCGTGCTCAAGGACGCCCCCGCCGTCGGCGCCCGCTTCAGCGACCACCCCCAGGTGTTACTGGAATGGGCCCCGCGGAAGGACCTGGGCGAACCCACCGACTCCTGGCTGGGCGGCTGCCTGCGCCTGTCCTCCTGCGACGGCGCCTACGAGGGTGACCTGGAAGTCCTCCAGTCCCTGACCCCCATGGCAGCGCTGGTCGGCGGAACGGTGACGGTCCCGGGCGTCCCACTGGCTTTCCTGGTGTCCGCCCAGACACCCCGGCGGACCGGCAGGCTAGGCCTCCGGTCCGCCGACCCCGCGAGGCCTCCACGCATCGACTACGGCTACCTGCGGGCACCCGAGGACCGGCGCCGCCTGCGTGAAGGCGTCCGTACCGCAGTGGCGTTGACCGACACCCGCGCCTTCGGCGAGGTCTCCCGTGCTCTCCTCGGTCCCGACCCCGGAACACTCGCCAACGACCGTGACCTGGACGCGTGGATCGCGGGCCACCTGGGAACCGCTCACCACACCTGCGGCACCGCACCGATAGGACCGGCCGACGACCCCGCCACGATCGTCGACCAGTACGGCAGGGTCCATGGCATAGCCGGACTCCGTGTGGCCGACACGTCAATTCTTCCGGATGCCCCCTTGCGCGGCCCGGCGGCTACGGCCGTACTCATCGGCGAACTCATCTCCCATGCCATGCGCCACGACCTGCGCTGAGCTGATCAGTGGTGTGTGACGTGGGCAGCACTCAACGGACATGCGGGAACAGGGCACGGGTGCGGCCGGGGTCGGGTGAGACGAAGACGCCGTCTGCGGTGACCGCGACGGCCGACGGATCCTCCTCGGTGCTGATCGAGCCGTCCACGAAGATTTCGCGGCCCTCTGTGCCCGTGACCCGGGCGTAGACCCGCAGGGGTGCCTCCAGGGGGACGGGTCGGCGGTAGCGCACCTGCAGGGAGACCGTCATGCCGGGCAAGCCGGCGGCGGCGCAGGCCCAACCCATGAGTTCGTCCAGCAGCATGGCGCTCATGCCGCCGTGCCCGTAGCCGGGCGGTCCTTCGTGGGCGATACCGAGGGTGCAGCGGCCCACGACGCCACCACTGTCCGCAGTCACCTGCATGGGTGGAGCGAGGGGACTGCCGGTTCCTGTGACGGGGCTGTACATCCGTACCCCTCCGGGGAACTCGTCCACGGCCGGGATCTCCGCTCGGGTACGTCGTCGGCCGGTCAACTGCCCCGTGATGCGGCGGACTTCGTCCGTCATTTGGTGCAGGACTTCGGTCGGGGCCGCGGTGCGTACGGTGGCGTCCACCAGGGCCCGCAGTTCGTGGCCGAGAGCGGCGATCGCGGCCCGTTGGTGGTCCAGGTCCTCTCCTGTCGTTCCTGCGGTGTCGGGGTTCGTCGCCGGGGATTCTGTCGGTACTACGTTCATCGGGTTTCTCGGTCGGGGTGTTGTCGCCGTGGTCGCGTCGTGGTCAGCCGTCGGCGCGCACGAAGACGGGCTTGAGGTGCTTCTCGGGCAGGGCATCGGGGAGTTGCTCCCAGTCGAGGACGTGGGAGACCACCCGTGCCGGGTCGACCTTGCCGGAGCGGGCGAGGTCGAGGGCGTCGGGGATGTGGTTGCGGACGTTGTCGCGGGCGATGCGCAGGGTGACGCCGGTGAGGTACATGTCCAGGAGGGGTAGTCCGCCGGGGCGGAAGTGGTTGCCGGCTGACTCGCAGATGCCTTCCGGGGCAACGGACTTGACGGCCAGAGCGAGTTGGTCGACGCGGCCGGTGGCCTCTACGGCGATGTCGAAACCGTGGCGGATGGGTTCGAGCGCCTCGGCGGTCGCGGCGCCGTAGCCGCGGGCGATCTCGCGGTGTTCGGGGTCCGGGTCGACGTAGAGGACGTTGGAGGCACCGAGTGCGCGGGCGATGTCGCACACGTACAGGCCGATGCTGCCGCGGGCGACAACCAGGACCCGGGCGCCGGGCCTGTTCTTGAGGTGGGGTGCGACCAGCCGCCAGGACAAGGACCAGTTGTCACTGGCGGAGGCCATCGCGACCGGGTCCAGACCTTCCGGCAGGGGCACCAGCATGGCGTCCGCCCACGGCACCCGGACCAGGTCGGAGAAGAGCCCGCCCCAGCTCCCGCCGATCGGCGCGCCGTACATCGCCATGTGCGGTACGGCCGTGCAGTGGGCGGTCAGTCCTGCGCGGCAGTTGGCGCAGGTGCCACAGTTGATGGACCAGGGGACCACCACCAGATCGCCGGGGGCCACGGCCGTCACCGCGTCGCCGATCTCGACGACCCGGGCCACGCACTCGTGACCGAGAGCGAACGGCGGGTCGATGAAACCGTGCCCGGCCAGGATCGCGGAGTCCACGTCGCAGGAGGTGGCCGTGACTGGGGCGACGATCGCCTCCTGGTCCGACTGGAGCTTCGGGTCGGGCGCCTCGCGCCACTCGACGGTGCGCTTCGCGACGTAGGTCAGTTCACGCATCGGTGCGCTGCCCCTTTGCCAGTGCCACCAGGTCGGCGTAGCGGATGACGGACCCTCCAGCTCCCCAGGTGCCGTCGGGCTGCTCGTGCACCAGCACCCAGACCCGCAGCGCGTCGTCCTCAGGCAGCCCGGCGGCGCCGAGCACAGTCTTCGTCGCATCCTCGACCAGGCCCGCCTTCCGGCGCTCGGACAGCGCGCCCTGCGGGACGGTGACGTCCACGAGGAAGCGAGGCGCGTCGTCCTCGGCGGTGGTCTGTGCGCCTTCTGGCAGTTCGACAAGGTAACTCCACGCCTGGGCGCGGAAGAACGCGGTGTCGGGCGCTCCCTCCCAGCGGAGCAGGACGGTGGCCAGGTCGCGCTGGACGGTCGTACGGCCCTCCTCGGTCAGGGAGCCGGGCGGGACGGTGAGCCGGATCATCGGCATGACGAAATCTCCCTTTGTGAGGTGCACACGGTTTATGACAGTCGCTATAGCCGGGCTCACGCTAGACTATGACGATCGTTATAGCCAGAGAGGGGCATCGCCTTGGCCCCATCCAGCGCGCCGTCGCGTGACCGCATCGTGGCCGGTGCCGTCGACATGGTGGGGCTCCAGCGGCGGCGTCCTCTCCGTCCTCCCCCTCCTCGACAGCGGCGTGTTCACCGAGGAGAAGATCAAGGCGATCCGCACGGCGATCGACGCCTGAGCCCGAAAGCCGCACGCCGTCAGGCTCGGCGGGCGAGCGCGTCATCGACGCGAAGCTGAGCGGCTGGTCGCGCAAGGTGTCGGCACCGCCGTGTTCGTCGGCTGCCGCCTCCCACAGCGCCGTCAGCTCTTCCTGTGGACGGAAGCGGTGCTGCTTGCGGTACCAGGCGGACGCCCGTGATGGCGGCCATAGCCGCACTCGCCTTCGTCTTCTCCTTCGGGAACGTCTGGACCCTTGCGCGTCGGCTCGGAGTTCCCCACCCCATCGCACCCCTGATCGCGCCCATGGTCGACCTGTGTGCTGCGGCACACCTACGCCTCGATCATGCTGGAGGCGGGGGAGTCCGTGGTGACGCTGGCGCGATGGCTCGGGCACTCTTCGCCCACTGTCACGCTTGGTTACTATGCCCACTTCATGCCGGAGGCTGGGAGTAAGGGGCGCGCCGTCATTGACGGGCTGCTCGGGCGGCAGGGGGATCGGCCTGCCAGTCGAAACTCCCCAGATCGTGGTCGACTCCCGACGCGGTGCGCCGGGCACGCGAGCTGCGGTTGCCATGACTTGTTCACGGCTCCACCGGTCCGTGGTCATGGCCGCGCGGTAGCAGGCTCGCCCGTGGCGGGTGAGGCGCCGGACGGGCTTCTGAGCTGGCATGGAGGGGGCGGCCGGTCGTCGGCGGTCGCTGCCCGGGTGACGCCCACCGGCGTCCCGGGCCGACTCGGTGAGGTGGACACCGTGAAGCACTGGCGGGCTCTGATCGTCCTGGGGACGGCCCAGTTCCTGATGGTCCTGGACACCTCCGTCATGAACGTCTCCATCAGCCAACTGGTCGAGGACTTCCACACCGAGGTCACCACCATCCAGGCCGTCATCACGCTCTATGCCCTGGTCATGGCGGCGTTCATGATGATCGGCGGCAGGCTCGGGGACATCCTGGGCCGTCGCCGTCTGTTCATCCTCGGGCTCGTCGTCTACGGCATCGGGTCGGCCCTGACCGCCCTCGCTCCCACTGTGTGGGTCCTCGCACTGGGCTGGTCCGTCATCGAGGGACTCGGCGCCGCGCTGGTACTTCCGGCCATGGCGGCGCTCGTCGCGGAGTCGTACCACGGACGGGAGCGGGCTGTCGCTTACGGAGTCATCGGCGGACTCGCCGGAGCGGGGATCGCGGTCGGCCCCCTGCTGGGCGGCTGGGTGACGACGTACCTCTCCTGGCGCCTGGTCTTCGCGGGTGAGGTCGTGGTCGTCGCGGCCATCCTCTGCTTCCACCGGGTGGTCGCCGAATCCGTCCGGGCCGACCCGCGCCCCCGGCTGGACGTGGTGGGTGCCGCACTCTCGGCGGCCGGACTCGGGCTGGGTGTGCTCGGTGTGCTGCAGAGCAGCTCCTGGGGATGGGTACAGCCCCGGAACCCGCCCTTCACCGTGCTGGGCTTCGCCCCCACGCTGTTCGTCATCAGCGCGGGCGCGGTCGTCCTTGCGCTCTTCGTCCACTGGGAACGGAGACGGGACGCCCACGGCGCCGATCCGTTGGTGCACCTGCCTCTGCTGAGCAGGCCTCCCCTGCGATCCGGTCTGATGACTCTGCTGAGCCAGAACCTCATCCTGCTGGGACTGTTCTTCACCATCCCGCTGTACCTGCAGGTCGTGCAGGGCTTCGACGCCTTCCAGACGGGTCTGAGACTGCTCCCCGTGTCCATCACCATGCTTGTCACCTCCATGGGCGCCGCCAGGCTGGGACGGGTGGCGGGACCGCGCCGGGTGGTCCGACTGGCCCTGGTGACCCTGGCGGCGGCCATCGTGTGGCTGCTGGCCACCATCGAGCCGGTCATCGACGATGCGCAGTTCGCCGGAGCCATGGCCCTGCTCGGGGTGGGCATGGGCCTGCTCGCCTCACAGCTGGGGAACGTCGTTCAGTCCAGCGCTGACGAACAGGAACGCAGCGAGGTCGGAGGACTCCAGTTCACCGCCCAGAATCTGGGCTCCGCGCTGGGCACCGCGCTCATCGGATCACTCCTCATCGGCGCCCTGGCCAACGCCTTCACCACGCACGTCGAGCAGAACCCGTCCCTGTCGGACGAAACCCGGCATCAGACCGCGATCGCCCTCGAAGCCGGGGTGAAATTCGTCCCCACCGACCAGGTGCGCTCGGCGGCCGAGCGTGCCGGGCTGCCGCCGTCCGAGGTCGACGCCGTCACGGATTCGTACGCGTCGGCGCAGCTCGACGGCTTGAAGGCGGCGATCCTCGCCACCGGCGGAATCACCCTCGCCGGTTTCCTCGTCACCACGCACCTGCCGACCGCGCGGACGGGGCGTCCGAAGCATCCCGAATCCGAGGATGCGGCCGATGCCCCCCGGTCCGGTGCGCTGAATCGGAGAGAAGGCACTGATGCCCCGGACCGAACCTGCCGCGGCCTCGGCGGCCGACGCCGACCACCGGGCGCAGGCCGACTACACCGGTGGTGTCTACGGGTCCATGCTCGCCGCGTCGGTGGTGATCGGCACCGGGACGCTGGGCTCGTTCCCCCACCTGGAGCTGGCGGTGTTGCTGTTGGGCACCGGCGTGGCGTTCTGGATCGCGCACGTGCACGCCCAGCTGTTCGGGGCGCGTCTGGCCCGGCAGGCCCTGGACCGGAAGACCGTCGTCGAGGTGTGCCGTGCGGAGTGGCCGATCGTCAAGGCCGCCGTCCCGCCGACCGTGGCCGTGGCCGTCAGCCCGCTCCTGGGCCTCGGCCTCCAAGGCACCTTCTGGCTGGCGCTCGCCGTCGCCGTGGCCGGGCAGGTGGGCTGGTCGGCGGCAGCGGCACGCCGCGCGGGCGCCTCGTGGCGCCTCACGGCCGTCACCGCCTCGATCAATCTGCTGCTCGGCCTGCTGATCATCTCGTTCAAGCTCGTCCTGACGCATTGAAAGCCTGACGCATTGAAAGGTCGTTCCGAGCCCATGCGCTACGAGATCCGTGTCGAGGGACACATGACGGAGACGCTGACCAAGGCGTTTCCGGAGATGGATCACGTGGTGATGTCCGGTCAGACCGTCCTGTTCGGCCCCGTGGTCGACGAGGCCCAGCTGTACGGGCTGCTGGCCCGCTGCCAGTCGCTGGGACTGCACGTCATAGAGATGCGCCGGCTGCCGGAGTGACCGGGCGTACGCCGTCCCGGGGGCAGGGACGATCACCCGCCGGGGGTGACCCGGCAACGGGCGGCGCGCGGGACGCTGAGCCGGTGAAGTCCCCGCACACCGTCCCGTCGGCGGTCCGGCGACGACCCGCTCGACCGCGTCAGGACTCGACCGCGTGAGGAGGAGCCATGACCGAATCGCGTGGTCCGGCGCCGCGTACCGAGGCCGGGCCGAGGCCCGAAGAGGCTGCCTCTCTGCCACCCACCGACCCCGAGGAACTCCTGGCGGGACTCGGCCGCTCATGGACCTGGATCCTGGCTTCGGCGATCACGACGCTGGTGCCGGGCATCCTGGTGCTGGTGTGGCCGGACGAGACCCTGCACATCCTGGCGGTACTCATCGGTCTCTATCTGGTCGTGACCGGGGGGTTCCGCTTCGTGGCGGTCTTCGGCCGCGAGGAGCACGGCGAGCGGATTCCCGGGCTCCTGCTCTCGATCCTGTTCGTCCTGGCGGGGGTGCTGTGCCTCAGGAACCCGCTGCAGACCATCGCCGCGCTCTCGCTGATCGTCGGCGTCGTCTGGCTCGCGTCCGGCATGCTGACCGCCTACACGGCCATCGCCATGAAGGCCCTCCCGCACCGTGGCGTCGTCTTCTGCGCCGCGGCGCTCGGCATCGTCGCGGGCGTCGTGGTGCTCGCCCTGCCGACCGAGTCCGCCCGCGCCCTGACCCGGCTGCTCGGCCTGTGGCTCGTACTGCTCGGCCTGATCGAACTGGTCCTCGCCTTCGCCTGGCGGGCCGCACTGCGCCGCGCACGCGCCACGGCCCCCTACGGCTCCGCCCAGTCGCCCTGAGACTCGGCGGGGACGTTCACCCGTCCCGGGTGAGGCCGGACGAACCTTGCCGTGCGCATGCTGAATCGGGAGGAACGACCGCCGGGCGAACGCCCGGGATGGAGGAGCGACATGAGCACACAGATGTACCTCGCGTACGACTACCCGCTGTTGAGCGTCTTCTGGAGCATGCTCTGGTTCTTCCTGTGGATCATGTGGTTCATCCTGCTCTTCCGGATCATCATCGACATCTTCCGTGACGACGAGCTGGGTGGTTGGGCCAAGGCCGGCTGGCTCCTGTTCGTCATCCTCCTGCCCTTCCTGGGTGTCCTCGTGTACGTGATCGCCCGCGGCAAGAACATGGGTCGCCGAGAGGTGAATCAGGCCCGTGCACAGCAGGAGGCCTTCGACTCCTACATCCGGCAGGCGGCGGGCGGCGGCAGCGGAACCAGCAGCGTCGACGAACTCGCCAAGCTGTCCGAGATCCGCGCCCGTGGCGACATCACGGACGACGAGTTCCGCAGGGCGAAGGAACTCGTCCTGAGCGGTCAGGGCCCGTCCAGCGGCTCGGGCTCGGGTACCGCCACCTCCGGCAAGTGAGCGCCGGACGAGGCGACGCCGGGCAGCACGAGGTCACCAGGCAGCACGATGACGGCGGGATCGCTCACAGGTGGAGGGTGAACCAGGTGGTCTTGCCGTCGTCGGTGGGTCGCACGCCCCAGTCGTCGGCGAGCGCGCGGACGAGGATCAGTCCGCGCCCGGATTCGTCGTCCTCGGCCGCGAAGCGGGGTTGGGGCAACTGAGGGCTGTGATCGCCGACTTCGACCGTCAGGTCCAAGGCGGTCCTGCACAGGTGCAGTCCGATGGGGCCCTGGGCGTGCTGAACGGCGTTGGTGAGGACTTCTGAGAGCAGCAGCCGCGCGTCGTCGGACTTGGTGGCGCAGCCCCACGAGGTGAGGGCCTTGCTGAGGAAGGCTCGGCCCTCGGGGACGGAGTCGGGGACCGCCGGGAGGTCGAGGGAGACGGCGGCCAGCGGAGCGTCGGGCAGCCGAGTCAGCAGCAGGGTGACATCGTCGTTGTGGCCCTCGGCGTCGGGCAGCAAGGTGGTCAGGACGTGGTCGGCGGCCATTTCCAGGTCGGGGGCGGTGCTGAACAGGTCGCTCAGCGTGCTGGTGAGCTGGGAGAGCTGGTCCTCGATGTCGCTGCCGGGGGTTTCGATCAGTCCGTCGGTGTAGAGCACGAGGGTGGCGCCGGGCGGGATGACCGCGCTGCACTGCTGGTAGAGGACATCACCCACGCCGAGGGGCGCGTTGACCGGCGCGGACAGCGCACGGGCGCCCTCGCCCGGGGTGGCCACCAGGGTGGGCAGATGTCCGGCGGAGCAGATCGTCACCGCGCCCGCGTCGGCCGCGATCACCAGGTAGCAGCACGTGACCAGTTGGTCCGGGACGTCGAGGTCGGCGACGGCCGCGTCGAGGGCCTGCATGAGCTGGCGGGGCTGCATACCGGTCTTGGCCAGGGCGTGTGCGGCGGAACGCAACTGGCCCATCACGGCGGCGGCTTCCAGCCCGCGTCCCATCACGTCGCCGATCAGGACGCCGACGCGGCCGGCGCCCAGCGGGACCAGGTCGAACCAGTCGCCGCCCACCCCGGCCCCCTGGGTGGCGGGCCGGTAGCGGCTGGCGGTCGTGAGACCGGGGATGGCGGGCGGAGTGCCCATCAGACTGCGCTGCAGGGTCAGGGCGATGTGCCGCTGTTGTTCGTACAGGACGGTCAGCTCGGCTTCGGCCCGCTTGCGATCGCTGATGTCGCGGACGATGGCACAGGCGCCGATGACCTCACCGTCGGGGGAACGGGTCGGCCACAGGGTGATGTCGACGTCGAGGAGATCGCCGTGACGGGTGACCCGCAGCGTCTCGAAGTGCTCGACCCTTTCCCCGTTGCGCAACCGGTCCATCAGGAGGTCGATCTCGTGGCCGTGGTCGGGCGGGGCCAGCAGGGACACATGGCGGCCCATGACCTGGGCGCGGGTGTACCCGTAGAGGCGCTGGGCGGCGGCGTTCCAGTAGGTGATGTGCCCGTCGAGGGTCTTGGCGAGGATCGCGTCCTGGGAGGACTCGACGAGCGCGGCCAGCTCGTTGATGCGTTCCTCGGCCGCCTTGCGGTCGCTGACGTCGCGGACGGCGGCGGAGACGAGGAGGCCGTCGGTGGTCTCCAGCGGGCTGAGGCTGATCTCGACGGGGAACTCGGTGCCGTCCTTGCGTAGGCCGTGGAGTTCGAGCCCGGCGCCCATGGGGCGCACCTGACGGTTGTCGGTGTAGCCGGTCCGGTGCGTGGTGTGGAGGGTTCGGAAGCGGTCGGGTACGAGCAAGTCCACCGTCCGGCCGAGGAGTTCCTCGCGCCCGTAGCCGAAGAGCGCTTCCGTCTGGGCGTTGACGAGCCTGATCGTCCCTGTGTCGTCCACGATCACCATGGCGTCCGGCGCCGCCTCCAGCAATCCCCGGAACCGGTCCTCGGCCGCCTTGCGGTCGCTGACGTCGCGGACGGCGGCGGAGACGAGGAGGCCGTCGGTGGTCTCCAGGGGGCTGAGGCTGATCTCGACGGGGAACTCGGTGCCGTCCTTGCGCAGGCCGTGGAGTTCGAGCCCGGCGCCCATGGGACGCACCTGACGATTCTCGGCGTAGCTGGAGCGGTGCAGCGAGTGGTGGGTTCGGAAGCGGTCGGGTACGAGCAAGTCCACCGTCCGGCCGAGGAGTTCCTCGCGCCCGTAGCCGAAGAGCGCTTCGGTCTGGGCGTTGACGAGTGTGATCGTCCCGGTGTCGTTCACGATGATCATGGCGTCGGGCGCCGCTTCCAGGAGCCCCCGAAACCTGTCCTCGGCGCCTCCCGAACGGGCACCGCACTCCCCGCCACAGCAGGTCAACGCCACGCAGCCGGACGCCGGGTCCGGTGCGGCCGAAGCCGAACTGATCGTTTCTTCCACGTTCGCCCCCCAGGGACCCGCCGCACGGGGTCGCTCGGGCCATCTCAGCGCACTTGGGTCGCGATCACTCGGGCATGTCTCTTTCTGGCCGCACCGCGGTCGATCGTGTCTGCGGTGGGCGCGGGCTTCGTCCGTCTGCCGACACGTTCAGTCGTCGGTCGGTCCGGCCGGGCGACGGCGGATCGGCCGTGCGGCGGGACGACCGTGCGGCGGGACTACCGTCGGGCGATGCTGAAGAAGGTGACGAAGGGAGCCCCATGTCCGAGCGCTCGGATGCGGCCGCCGGGGCGGGCCGACGTGGTCTCGTGCGGCGGACGGCTCCCGGCCTCGCCGTACTGGCCGGCTACCACCGTTCGTGGCTGCGCGGCGACCTGCTGGCCGGAGTGACCGTCGCGGCCTATCTCGTTCCGCAGGTCATGGCCTATGCGGGCCTCGCGGGACTGCCGCCGGTCGCGGGACTGTGGGCGATCCTTCCCGCCCTGCTGCTGTACACCCTGCTGGGTTCGTCACGGCTGCTGTCCGTCGGGCCCGAGTCGACCACCGCGCTGATGACCGCCACCGTGGTGGGGCCCCTCGCGGCGGGCGCCCCGGACCGGTACGCCGCGCTCGCCGCCGGGCTCGCGGTCGTGGTCGGGGCGATGTTCCTGGTGGCGTGGGTGGCACGGCTGGGCTTCCTCGCCGACCTTCTGTCACGACCGATCCTGGTCGGCTACCTGACAGGCGTGGCGCTCATCATCATCGTCGACCAGCTCCCCAAACTGACCGGTGTCCGCACCTCGGGATCCGAGTTCTTTCCTCAACTGCTCTCCTTCGTGAGGAACCTGGGAGAAGCCCATCCCGCCACGGTGATCTTCTCTGTGGCGGCGATCGCGTTCCTTTTCGCGGTCGCGCGGTTCTTCCCCGGTGTCCCAGGTCCCCTGCTGGCCCTCGTGCTCGGCACGGCGGCCGTCGCGGTCTTCGGACTCGAGGACCACGGCATCGCCGTCATCGGCGCGGTACCGGCCGGGCTGCCGAGCCCCGGCCTGCCGACGCCGGGAGACCTGCCGCAACTGGTACTGCCGGCAATCGGCGTGCTCCTGGTCGGCTACACCGACGTCATCCTCACCGCGCGCGCCTTCTCGGCCCGCGGCGAAGAACTCGACCCCAACCAGGAGCTGTTGGCCCTGGGAGGCGCGAACCTGGGGGCGGGCGTGCTGCACGGCTTCCCGGTGAGCAGCAGCGCCAGCCGTACCGCGCTCGCGCACTCGGCCGGGGGCCGCAGCCAGGCGTACTCGCTCGTCGCCGGCGCGGTGGTCCTCGCCGTGTTGCTGTTCCTCAGCCCGCTCCTCGCGCACACGCCGGCGACCGTGCTGGGCGCCCTGGTCGTCTATGCCGGGGTTCGCATGATGGATCTGGCCGGGTTCCGGCGGCTGGCCGCCTTCCGGCGCCGGGAGTTGCTCCTGGCTCTGGGCTGTCTGGCCGGAGTGCTGGCCCTGGACATCCTGTACGGCGTGCTCGTGGCGGTCGGGCTCTCCGTCGTGGAGCTGCTCACCCGGGTGGCCCGCCCGCACGACGCGATCGAGGGTCTGGTGCCGGGACTGGCCGGCATGCACGACGTCGACGACTATCCACAGGCCCACACGGTCCCCGGTCTGCTCGTCTACCGCTACGACTCGCCCCTGTTCTTCGCCAACGCCGAGGACTTCAAGCGACGGGCGCTGGCGGCGGTCGAGCGACACGAAGGTCCTGTCGACTGGTTCGTCCTCAACACCGAGGCCATCGTCGAGGTGGACATCACCGCGCTCGACGCGGTCGACGCCCTGCGCCAGGAACTCGAACAGCGTCACATCGTCTTCGCGCTCGCCCGCGTCAAGCAGGACCTGCGCGACGACCTCGACGCCTTCGGGCTGACCGAGGCCATCGGCGCCGACCGGATCTTCCCGACCCTGCCCACGGCCCTGGCCGCCTTCCGGGAGTGGCTCCGGCGCGGAGGCCGTTACCGTGACAGGGAGACGTAGCCGGCTTCCTCGAAGGGCGTCGGGCAGAGGCGGTGCCCCTTGGTGTGGTCGTGCGGGACAAGGCCCAACAGCCCCTGCGGACAGGGCCGCCGTCCCACACTCGCCCCGCGGGCGCATAGGGCCGATCGGCCCCTTCCGGGGACCTGCGGCCCCTGCACCGCGAACCCCCACGACACGACGATGGAACCGGGGTCGAGCGATCCCGGCTCAGGAGGTGGAGATCATGCCCCGCACGGTCACCGTAGGCCTCGACGGCTCGCCCGAGAGCCTTGCCGCCGCCGACTGGGCGGCCCGTGAGGCGAAGCTGCGCCGGCTGCCGTTGAAGCTGGTCAACGTCTGGGAGCCCGCTCCGACCCCCATCGCCCAGGCCCCACTGCTCGGGCCCGAGACCCGTCAGCAGTGGAGCGACCACATACCGCGTGAAGCGGCCGGGGAACTGCGGGCGGCCCACCCAGGGGTCGACGTGCTCGTCGAGCAGGTCACCGGGCGGCCGGCCGAGGTGCTGACCGACGCCGCGAAGGACGCCGAACCGCTGGTCCTCGGATCCCGTGGCCTGAGCGGGATGGGCGGTTTCGTGGTCGGCTCCGTCGGCCTGGCCGTCGTGGCCCACGCCGAGCGTCCGGTCGTCCTCGTACGGGCCGAAGGAGACACCTCGGGCACCGACTCCGGCGTTCCGGCCCCGCGACCCGTTGTGCTCGGGCTCGACACCACGGCCCCCGACGACACCCTGATCGGCTTCGCCTTCGAGGCGGCCGTCCTGCGCGGCGCCTCCCTGCGTGTCGTCCACGGCTGGAACGAGCCGCCCTACATCGCGTACGGCATGCCCCCTGACCTGGAACTGAACGCCCAGATCGGCGCGGGGGAGGCCGCCGCCGTGAGCGAGGTGCTGCGGCCGTGGCGACAGAAGTTCCCGACGGTGGACGTCGTCGAGGACTCCCTGTCAGGGAAGGCGGCCAACCACCTCGTGGAGGCCTCCGCGGAGGCCTCCCTGGTCGTCGTCGGCCGCCGTATCCGCCGTTCGGCGCTCGGCGTCCACATCGGGCCGGTCACCCATGCCGTACTGCACCACGCCACCGCCCCCGTCGCCGTGGTCCCGCACGACTGAGGCCCGGCACGACCGATCACCAGGCACGACCGATCACCCGACGACACAACCGATCAACCGACACGACTCACCATCAGACGCGCCTCACCACCCGAGGAGAGCGCCCATGAATGCGGCAGTCGTACGAGCGTGGAGGGAGACTTGTCATGGTGGCCGTGCCCGCGCACGGGACCATCCGGGTCATCCGCGCGTCCCGGCCCCTCGTCTCCGGCGAAGGACGGTGAGGACGGTGGAGCTGCCCCTGGTCGTGGGCGTCGACGGTTCGGAGCCCAGCCTGCGCGCCGTGGACTGGGCGACGGACGACGCCGCGCTGCGCGGCGCACCGCTGCGCCTGGTGTACGCGTCGTTGTGGGAGCGCTACGAGGGCGCCGCGCTCGCCGAGGGCCCAGGCAGGTCCTCGGAGCAGATGATGGCCGACAACATCGTCGAGACCGCCGCGCGCCGGGCCCACCGCCGGGCCCCCGAGGTGAAGGTCACCACCCACGTCCTGCCCGACGACGCGGCGAGCGTGCTGCTGAACGAGGCGCACACCGCCGCCGCGCTGGTCCTCGGGTCGCGCGGCCGCGGCGGCCTCGCCGAACTGCTGCTCGGCTCGGTCAGCCTCACGGTCGCCGGCCGCGCCGCCTGCCCGGTGATCGTGCTGCGCGGCGACCAGGACAACCAGGCAGGGGCCACGACGTACCGGCGTGTGGTCCTCGGAGTCGGCGAGGAGCCGCACGGCACGGTGGCCACCCGGTTCGCCTTCGAGGAGGCCGAGGTCCACAAGGCCACCCTGGACGCCGTACGGGCCTGGCGCTGTCCGGCGTACGAGAGCGCCGACGACCCGCTGCTCGAGGGTGAACCGGCCCGTTTGCACGAGCAGCGGGCCGCGGAGATCATGGAGTCGGCGCTGAGCAAGGCCGCGGACGAGCATCCCGCGGTGGATCTGCACCGCAGGACCGCCGAGGGCAGCGCCCGCCGGATCCTGCTGGACGCCTCGGACGGCGCCGACCTGCTGGTCGTCGGAGTCCGACGCCACCACGGACTCGCCGGACTCCAGCTCGGCCGGATCGCCCACACGCTCCTGCATCACTCCGCCTGCCCGGTCGCCGTCGTACCGCAACGGGGATGAGCGACTCAGAGGGTCGCCGCGTGGTCGGGGACGTACGTCTGCAGATCGCGCGGCGGGCGCACGTAGCCCGTCGACGCCGGCCGGGGCGGCAGTTCGAGAACCGGTGGCTTCACCTCGTGGTACGGAACGGAGCCGAGCAGGTGGGCGATCATGTTCAGGCGGGCCCGGCGCTTGTCGTCGCTCTCCACGATGTACCACGGAGCCTCCGAGACGTCCGTGTGCACCAGCATGTCGTCCTTGGCCCGGGAGTACGCCTCCCAGCGGGTGATCGACTCCAGGTCCATCGGGGACAGCTTCCAGCGCCGCGTCGGATCCTTCAGCCGGCGCCGGAACCGCTTCTGCTGCTCCGCGTCGCTCACCGAGAACCAGTACTTGCGCAGCAGGATCCCCTCCTCGACCAGCATCCGTTCGAAGATCGGGCACTGGCGAAGGAAGAGCTGGTGTTCCTCCTTCGTGCAGAAGCCCATGACCTGCTCGACGCCGGCGCGGTTGTACCAGCTCCGGTCGAACAGCACGATCTCCCCGGCGGCGGGCAGATGCTCGACATACCGCTGGAAGTACCACTGGGTGCGCTGGCGCTCGGTCGGCTTGGGCAGCGCCACGGTCCGTGCGACGCGCGGATTGAGGAGCTCCGACACCCGCTTGATCGTGCCGCCCTTGCCCGCCGCGTCCCGGCCCTCGAAGACCACCACGAGCCGGGCGCCCTCGGTGCGCACCCACTCCTGAAGCTTCACCAGCTCCGTCTGCAGGCGCAACAGCTCCCGCTCGTACGCCTCAACCGGCACCTTCGCCGTCTTCTCGCCGGCCATGCCGCCTCCTCCGCTCGATCACGCACACCGATGCCACGCCCTGCGACACGCCCCGCGACACGCCTCGTGACGCACCTCGATGACTTACGGAGTCACCATGCCCAAGGTCGAACACCAGGACAGCACCGTACTGACCGACGAGGAACTGCGCACCCTGGACGCCCACTGGCGAGCCGCCAACTACCTTGCCGTGGGCCAGATCTACCTGCTCGCCAACCCGCTGCTGACCGAACCCCTGACCCCCGCGCACATCAAGCCGCGGCTGCTCGGCCACTGGGGCACCTCACCCGGCCTCAACCTGGTGCACACGCACCTCAACCGGGTGATCAAGGCCCGTGGTCTGGACGCGCTGTGCGTGTGGGGGCCCGGACACGGCGGGCCCGCGGTCCTCGCCAACTCCTGGCTGGAGGGGACCTACAGCGAGACCTACCCGAGCGTCTCGCGGGACGCGGCCGGCATGGAGCGGCTGTTCCGGCAGTTCTCGTTCCCCGGCGGGGTGCCCAGCCATGTCGCGCCCGAGACCCCGGGCTCGATCCACGAGGGCGGTGAGCTCGGCTACTCGCTGGCGCACGCCTACGGGGCCGCCTTCGACAACCCGGACCTGCTGGTCGCCTGCGTCATCGGTGACGGTGAGGCGGAGACGGGGCCGCTGGCCGCGTCCTGGCACTCCAACAAGTTCCTCGACCCGGTCCACGACGGCGCCGTGCTGCCGATCCTGCACCTCAACGGCTACAAGATCGCCAACCCGACCGTCCTGTCCCGGATCCCGGAGGCCGAACTCGACGAGCTGCTGCGCGGCTACGGCCACGACCCGATCCACGTCACCGGCGACGACCCGCACGAGGTCCACCGTGCGATGGCGGACGCCTTCGACCGGGCCCTGGACAGCATCGCGCTGATGCAGCGCACCGCCCGCGAGGACGGCGCGGCCGAGCGGGTGCGCTGGCCCGTGATCGTGCTGCGCACCCCGAAGGGCTGGACGGGACCGGCGGAGGTCGACGGCCTGCCCGTCGAGGGCACCTGGCGCGCCCACCAGGTTCCGCTGGCCGCGGTCCGCGAAAACCCGGAACACCTGCGGCAGTTGGAGACCTGGCTGCGCTCGTACCGTCCCGAGGAACTCTTCGACGCCGAGGGGCGCCCCGTCGCCGACGTCCTCGCCTGCGTACCCGACGGCTCGAAGCGACTGGGCGGCACCCCGCACGCCAACGGCGGCCTGCTCGTCCGTGATCTGCCCATCCCGTCCCTCGACCGCTACGCCGTCCCCGTCGACAAACCGGGCGCCACTCTGCACGAGCCCACCCGGGTCCTCGGCGACCTCCTCGAACAGGTCATGAAGGACACCTCCCAACGCCGGGACTTCCGCCTGGTGGGCCCCGACGAGACCGCCTCCAACCGGTTGGGAGCCGTCTTCGGCGCCAGCGGCAAGGCCTGGCAGGCGCAGACCCTCCAGGTGGACGAGCACCTGGACCGGCACGGCCGAGTGATGGAGATCCTCTCCGAACACCTCTGCCAGGGCTGGTTGGAGGGCTACACGCTGACCGGCCGGCACGGGCTGTTCTCCTGCTACGAGGCGTTCGTGCACATCGTCGACTCGATGGTCAACCAGCACATCAAGTGGCTCAAGACGTCGAGGGAGCTGGCATGGCGCGCCCCGATCGCCTCCCTCAACTACCTGCTCACCTCGCACGTCTGGCGCCAGGACCACAACGGCTTCTCGCACCAGGACCCCGGCTTCGTCGACCACGTCCTCAACAAGAGCCCCGGGGTCGTACGGGTCTATCTGCCGCCGGACGCCAACACCCTGCTGTCGGTGGCGGACCACGTGCTGCGCAGCCGCGACTACGTCAACGTCGTCGTCGCCGGCAAGCAGCCCTGCTTCGACTGGCTCTCCATGGACCAGGCCCGCGACCACTGCGCCCGCGGCGCCGGGATCTGGGAGTGGGCGGGCTCGGCGAACGGGGACCGCGAACCGGACGTCGTTCTCGCCTGCGCGGGTGACGTCCCCACCCTGGAGATCCTGGCCGCCTCCGATCTGCTGCGACGCCATCTGCCCGAGCTCGCCGTCCGCGTCGTCAACGTCGTCGACATGACCCGGCTGCTGCCGCGCGACGAACACCCGCACGGGATGGGCGACTTCGAGTACGACGGGCTGTTCACCACCCACAAGCCGGTGATCTTCGCGTACCACGGCTACCCCTGGCTGATCCACCGGCTCGCCTACCGCCGCACCGGCCACGCCAACCTGCACGTACGCGGCTACAAGGAGATGGGCACCACCACGACCCCGTTCGACATGGTCGTCCGCAACGACATGGACCGCTACCGCCTCGTCATGGACGTGATCGACCGCGTCCCCGGCCTCGGCGTCCGTGCCGCCGCGGTCCGCCAGCAGATGGCCGACGTCCGCACCCGCCACCACGCCTGGATCCGCGAACACGGCACCGACCTGCCCGAGGTCGCCGACTGGACCTGGAGCGGCTGAGCCTCCACCCCGCACCGGCCGAAATCCCGCACCCCGCAAGGGAGTTCAACGCCATGACGTACGCATCGGCATCGACATGAGGGTGGCCGACCACCGATGAGCGCGGAGCGGAACGGCACGGCCCAAGCACCCCGTGCGCTGCGGGGGACGCGGGCCGTGGTCCTCGACACCGACGGCGTCATCACGGACTCCGCGCGGCTGCACGCCGCCGCGTGGAAGACGGCCTTCGACGCCTTTCTGCGCCCACGCGGCGAGCGCCCCTTCGACCCGCGCGAGGACTATCTGCGCCACGTCGACGGCAAGTCGCGCCTCGACGGAACCGCGGCCTTCCTCGAATCCCGGGGGCTGCGGCCCTCCGATGCCGAGATCCGGGCCGTCGCCGCCCACAAGGAACGGCTGTTCACCGAGCGGCTGCGCGCCGGGCGCGTCGACGCCTACCCGGGCACGGTCCGCCTGCTGCGCGCCCTGCGGTCCGCCGGGATCCCGCTGGCCGCCGCCTCCGCCTCCCGGCACGCGACCGAACTCCTCGAACAGGCGGGAGTTCGCAGTCTCTTCGACACACTGGTGGACGGAGGGGAGGCCGCTCGGCTGGGGCTGCCCGGGAAACCCGACCCCGCTCTCTTCCTGGAGGCGACCCGCCGCCTCGGGGTCCCCGCCGAACACGCCGCCGTCGTCGAGGACGCCCTCGCCGGAGTCGAGGCCGGGCGACGCGGCGGATTCGGTCTCGTCGTGGGCGTCGACCGCGCCCGCACCCCGGCCACCCGGACCGCCCTGATGGAGCACGGCGCGGACCTGGTGGTCGAGGACCTCGCGGAGCTGCTCACACGGAAGGAGGACTGAGGATGTCCGACTGGACCTGGGCGTACGAAGGCTACGAGCCCGCGCAGGAGCGGCTGCGCGAGGCACTGTGCACCCTCGGCAACGGCTACTTCGCCACCCGGGGCGCGGCTCCCGAGTGCGCGGCGGACCCCGTCCACTACCCGGGCACGTACGCGGCGGGCTGCTACAACCGCCTCACCTCGGACGTGGCCGGACACCGCGTCGAGAACGAGGACATGGTCAACCTCCCCAACTGGCTGCCGCTCCGGCTCCGTACCGCCTCCGGGGCCTGGCTCACGCCCGACACCCACAAGCTTCTCGACCACCACCAGAGCCTGGACCTGCGCGCGGGCATCCTGGAACGAACCCTTCGGTACGAAGATGAGGAGGGGCGTCTGCTCGCCGTACGGCAGGTGCGCCTTGTCCACATGGCCGACCCCCATCTCGCGATGCTGCGCACGGAGTTGACGGCCCAGGGCTGGTCCGGGGAGATCGAGGTCGAGACGGCGCTCGACGGGAGGGTCGCCAACACCGGGGTGGAGCGCTACCGCTCCCTCGCCTCCCGGCATCTCGCGGACGTCCGGACCGGCACCGCGGCGCCGGAAACGATCTGGCTGGAGTGCCGGACCAACACCTCCGACATCAGGATCGGCCTGGCGGCCCGCACGGTCACCGACGTACCCGCCCGGACCGTGGACGCACACGAGGACGCGCGGGCGGCTCAGCTGCTGCGGCTCTCCCTGGCCGACGGCCGGACGGTCACGGTCGACAAGACCGTCGCCCTGCACACCTCCCACGACCCGGCCATCGAGGAGCCGGCGCACGCCGCCCTCGACCGGGTCGGCCGTGCTCCGGACTTCGCGACCCTGCTGGACTCCCACCGCACGGCCTGGCAACAGCTGTGGCGCAACGCCGAGTTGGACGTGCCGAACAGCGCGGGCCCGGTGCTGCGACTGCACCTCTTCCACCTGCTCCAGACGCTCTCCCCGCACACCGCGGAGCTGGACGTCGGAGTGCCGGCGCGCGGTCTGCACGGCGAGGCCTACCGCGGACACGTCTTCTGGGATGAACTGTTCGTCCTGCCGTACCTCAACCTGCACTTCCCCGAGGTCTCCCGCGCCCTGCTCACCTACCGCCACCGCCGCCTCGAGCAGGCCTGCCGGGCCGCGGTCGACGCCGGGCACACCGGCGCGATGTACCCGTGGCAGAGCGGCAGCGACGGCCGGGAGGAGACCCAGCAACTGCACCTGAACCCGCGCTCGGGGCGCTGGCTGCCCGACCACTCGCGGCTCCAGTACCACGTCGGCTCGGCGATCGCGTACAACGTGTGGCAGTACTGCGAGGCGAGCGGCGACACCGAGTTCCTGCACACCAAGGGCATCGAGATGCTCGTGCAGATCGCCCGCTTCTGGGCCGGCCTCGCGGCGTACGACGGGACGCTTGGCCGGTACCGGATCCGTGGCGTCGTCGGCCCCGACGAGTACCACGACGCCTATCCCGGCGCCGCGCGGCAGGGACTCGACGACAACGCGTACACCAACGTCACCGCGGCCTGGGTGATCGCCCGCACCCTCGATGTCCTCTACGACCTGCCCGAACTGCCCCGCCGGGACCTCTGTGAGCGCACCGGCCTCGACGCGGCCGAACTCGACGGCTGGCAGGAGGTCTCCCGGAAGCTGCATGTGCCCTTCCACGCCGGGGTGATCAGCCAGTTCGAGGGCTACGGCGCCCTGGAGGAGCTGGACTGGGACGGCTACCGGACCCGCTACGGCGACATCCGGCGGCTCGACCGGATCCTGGAGGCCGAGGACGACAGTGTCAACCGCTACCAGGCGTCCAAGCAGGCGGACGTCCTGATGCTGGGCTACCTCTTCTCGCCCGCCGAGCTAGGCGGGCTGTTCCGCAGGCTGGGGCACGAGGTGGACGACACCGTCTGGCGGCGCACCGTCGACCACTACCTGCGCCGCACGAGTCACGGCTCGACGTTGAGCAGCCTGGTGCATGGGTGGGTGCTGGCCCGGGCGCGGCGCGCGGAGGCGTGGACGTTCGTGCACGAGGCCCTGGCCGGGGACGTCGTCGATCTGCAGGGCGGCACCACGGGGGAGGGCATCCACCTCGGTGCCATGGCCGGCACCCTCGATCTCGTCCAGCGCTGCCTGACCGGTCTGGAGACCCGGGGCGGCGCGCTGCGGCTCGATCCGGTGCCGCTGCCGGAGTTCTCCGAGTACGGCTTCGCCATCCGCTACCGGGGCCATCATGGAGTGCAACTGCGCCTGACGACCGACCAGTTGATGCTGGCAGTGCCTGCGTCCGACCAGGACCCGATCGACATCGCCCTCGCGGACCGCACCGTGTCCGTGGCACCCGGGGAGTCCTGCACCCTCACCCTGCCGGACCAGTGACCGGACGGTCCCTCGGGTCGCCAGGCAGTACGGTGAGGGCAGGCGGACTGGTGTGCGGCCTCTTGTCCGCCGAATGGGCCGGAGGAAGCGATGGGCGCGGAGACACGCGGGGGATCCGAGCAGCATGTGCCCAAGCTTCGGCTCGACGAGCTGCTGGGTGAGCTGCAGGTGCGCATCGACGCCGTCCGCGGCACTCGGGACCGCCTGCACAGCCTGCTGGAGGCCGTCCTGTCGGTCGGACGGGAGCTGGACCTGCCCCAGGTACTGCGCAGCATCGTCGAGGCCGCCGTCGTCCTGGTGGACGCCGAGTACGGGGCCCTGGGCGTGATCGGCGTCGACCGGAAGCTGTCCGCGTTCATCACCGTCGGCATCGACGAGGAGCGGCGGTCCGAGATCGGGACGCTGCCCAGCGGGCACGGACTTCTCGGCGAGCTGATCCGGCACCCGGTCCCTCTGAGGCTGCCGGAGCTCTGCGAGCACCCCGAGTCGTACGGCTTCCCCGCCCACCATCCGCCGATGCACTCCTTCCTCGGCGTACCGATCCGGGTGCGGGACGAGGTGTTCGGGAACCTGTATCTCACCGAGAAGCGCAACGAGCGGGAGTTCGACGCGGAGGACGAGTCCGTCCTGGCGACGCTGGCCGTGGCCGCCGGCGTCGCCATCGAGAACGCGCGGCTGTACGAGGAGACCAGGCTCCGCGAACGCTGGCAGCGGGCCAGCGGGAAGGTCACCAGCGTTCTGCTGACCGGCGCGCCGGGCGCGGAGGTGCTGGAACTGATCGTCGACGAGGCGCGGAAGATCGTCTCCGCGGACATGGGGCTGATCGCGGAGCACGTGGCGGGCGAAGAGGAGCTACGGCCGGCGCTGGCCGTCGGGCTCGGCGCGGAGGAGCGCGGTGGCCTGGTGATGTCGGCCAGGGGCGGTTTCGTCGGAGCCGCGCTCAGCTCCGCGGAGCCGGTGGTCAGCGCCGACATCGAACACGATCCCCGCGTGGGCGAGGGCGAAGCCCAGTGGGCCGGGCTCGGACCCGTCGTCGCGGTGCCGCTCGGTACCAGCGGCAAGGCGCGGGGCGTGCTGCTGCTGGGCCGGTTGCGGGGCGGCACACCGTTCGGCGACGCGGACACCGGACCGCTGCTCGGGTTCGCCGACCAGGCCGCACTGGCGCTGGAGCTGGCCGAGCGACGGCGGGACGCGGAACAGATCGCGTTGCTCCAGGACCGCGACCGCATCGCCCGGGACCTGCATGACCTCGCCATCCAGCGGCTCTTCGCGGCCGGCATGACACTGCAGAGCGCCCAGCGCTTCATGGAGCATGCCGAGGGCATGGAGCGACTGACACGGACCGTCGACGACCTCGACGACACCATCAAGATCATCCGGTCCACGATCTTCGGCCTGCGGACGCACGGCGGGGCCGGCCGGGACGGCAAGGGTCTGCGCGGCCGGGTCTCCGAGGCGGTCACGGCCTCGACCACGTCGTTCGGGTTCTCACCAGCGCTGCGGATCGAGGGGCTCGTCGAGACCGAAGTCCCCGGCGACATCGCCGACCACGCCGTCGCGGTGCTCGGCGAGGCGCTGAGCAACGCGGCCCGGCACTCCGGGGCGCACGCCGTGGATGTCCGGCTCCAGTGCGCCGGTGGCGAATTGACGCTCACCGTGACGGACGACGGCTGCGGGGTGCCGGCTGAGGTGCGGCGCAGCGGGCTGAAGAACATGGAGGACCGGGCCATCGCCCTCGGGGGCGTACTGACGCTCGGCGAACGGCCCGGGGGCGGTGGTACACGGCTGGTGTGGCGGGTACCGGTGAGCGCACCCGGCGCGGGCCCGGGGGGCGGTCCGGCGCATGGCTGAGACTGTCGGCGACCTGCGCGGCCGGTGTTCTGCGGGTGTGGGTGTGGGTGCGGGTGTGGGTGTGCATGAGGGTGCGCGTGAGTGTGAGGGTGCGGGTGAGCGTGAGGGTGCGCGTGGGGCTGCGGGTGCTGGGGGCGGGTCGCGCGGTTCCCCGCGGTCCTGAAGGGGTGTTCCCCGGGGTCAGCGGCTCTGGTGGTCGGCGGGGCCGGGGTGCTCCAGCTGGCTGGCCAGGACCGCCGCCTGGACCCTGCGCTGGACGCCGAGTTTGGCCAGCAGCCGGGAGATGTGGTTCTTCACCGTCTTCTCGGACAGGTAGAGTTTCTTGCCGATCTCACGGTTGGTGAGCCCGTCACCGATCAGCGCGAGGATGTCGCGCTCGCGGGGCGAGAGAGCGGCGAGTTCGGGAGCGAGCGCCGGGGCCTCGGTGGGGTCCGCGCGCAACGACCGCATCAGCCGGGCGGTCGTCGTGGGGTCCAGCATCGACTGACCGGAAGCCACGGTGCGTACCGCCGAGACCAGATCCGAGCCCTTGATCTGCTTGAGCACATAACCCGACGCTCCGGCCATGATCGCGTCGAGCAGGGCCTCCTCGTCGTCGAACGACGTCAGCATCAGGCAGGCCAGCTCCGGCATCTGACTGCGCAGCTCCCGGCAGACGCTGATCCCGTCGCCGTCCGGCAGGCGTACGTCCAGGACGGCCACGTGCGGCCGCAGCGCCGGGCCGCGCACCAGCGCGTGCGCCACGCTGCCCGCGTCGCCGACCACCGAGATGTCCGGCTCGGCGTCCAGGAGGTCGGTCAGACCGCGGCGCACCACCTCGTGGTCGTCCAGCAGGAAGACCCGGATGGGGTTCTGTTCCGTGAAGGTGCGCGCCTCGGCCATGACGACCCCCTGTTCGGTTTCAGTGGCGGACTGTGGACCACGAGCCGGCTGTGACGACGATCATCACCCTCCGGGGCCGAACTCACTAGGGCCGACCGGCCCAACTTGACCGCGGCCGTCGCGTCGGCCCCCGGTCACCGCTCCGGTCCGCGGGCCGGCCCCGTGAGCTCGAACTCCACGTCCACCACCCCTTCGACGGCCCGTACCAGGCGCGCGGCCACGGGCACCAACGACGTGTCCCGGACACGCCCGGCGAGGGTGACGACTCCGTCATGCACCTGTACCCGCACCGGTGACGACGGCGCACGGAACAGATACGACACCACCTCGCGGCGCACCTCCTCGGCGATGTCCTCGTCGTCCCGCAGGAACACCTTCAGAAGGTCGCCGCGGCTGACGACGCCTTCGAGCAGCCCCATGTCGTCGACGACGGGCAGCCGTTTGACCTTGGCGTGCGCCATCGTCCGTGCGGCCTGCGCGAGAGTCGCGTTCGCCCGGACGGTGACGGCCGGGGCCGTCATCATTTCCTCTGCGGTCACGGCGCCGGCCTTGGCGAGATCGGAGAGCCGCCGCAACTGCGTGTACCTGTCCGGATCGCTGTCGCGGAACTCCTCCTTGGGGAGCAGATCGGCCTCGGAGACCACGCCGATCACCCGGCCCTCGCCCTCCAGAACGGGCAGGGCACTGACCTTCCACTGTTCCATCAGCCGCACGATCTCCTTGAAGTTCGCCTCGCGGCCGACGGCGGCGACGGTGTGGGTCATCACGTCGCTGACGATGTGAGGGCTGCCGTGCACGGTGCCTCCTCGGTCGAGGGCGACGCGGTCAGCGAAGACTTCCGCTGCCGTAGGGCGCGTACATGTCCAACAGCCGGGTCCTGGCCGACCGCAGCCGGCGGGCGACCGTGTCTCCCACCCACTGGCTCACGGCCATGCCCAGCGCCGGATCGGCCCCGCACATGGCGCGTACGACTTCGGCGTCGAACTCATAGGCGCGCACCGGACTCGTGGCCTCGGCGCCCAGATGCCAGGTGTGCGGTCCGAACAGCCAGGACCAGCCGACGAGTTCGTTGTGCCCGACGGTCTCGATCACGGCCGCGCGGCGGCCCGGCACACGCATGTCGAGGGCCACCGAGCCGGTACGGACGATCCAGAACCGGTCCGCTCGCCGTCCCTCCTCGAACAGGCGGGTTCCCACCGGGAACGACACCTCCCGGGCGCTGCGCATCAGTCGTTCGCCGTGCTCGGCGGGCAAGGCCCGCAGGATGCTGGAAGTGACGGAAGTGTTCATGGTCGTGTCCTCTTCCTCGAGCTCCTCTTCCAGGAGCGCGACCAGGCCACCTCCAATCTCTTTCCCCGGGCCCCCTTCCACCAGGGGCCGAAGGGCCCCTCGGCAGGGCCTGCCCGGCCCCTGCGCCCGGGCCCGGCCCGGTACAGGCTTGAGGGGAGAAGAGGAATCCACCGGCATGCGCGCAGGAGGTGCGGACCATGCTTGGACACGTCGCCGCAGGGATCGACGGTTCTCCCGAAGGCATGGCCGCCGCGCACTGGGCGGCCAGAGAAGCCCTGCGCCGAGGCACGGCGCTGCGCCTGGTGCACGCCTGGGAGTGGCAGCCGCGACCGGCCCCGACCGTGCCCGCGGACATGTCGCAGCGCTCCTGGGCCGAGGAGATGCTGGCGCAGGCGTCGGACAGCATGCGCGCCGCGCACAGCGGCCTGCAGGTCCTCACCCACTCGGTCGCCGACGCACCGGTCGAAGTCCTGCTCGCGGCGGCCGAAGAGGCCGATCTGCTGGTCCTTGGCTCCCACGGGATCAGCGGCGTCGCGGGCTTCCTGACCGGGTCGGTGTCTCAGCGGGTGGTCGCGAGGTCACCGCGTCCCGTGGTGCTGGTGCGGGCGGGGGAGTGCACCGCCGACGAGCACTTCTCGGCGGTGGACGGAATCTCCCCCGACGAGATACCCGAGACCCCGTACCGCGATGTCGTGCTCGGCCTCGACACGAACCGGCCCTGCGACGAACTGATCGAGTTCGCCTTCGACGCCGCCCGACGCCGTGCCGCCCCGCTCCGCGTGGTCCATGCCTTCAGCGGTCCGTCCCCCTACGCCGCGATCGACCGGCTCGCCCCAGAGAACGACCCCGAACTGCGCGCCGAGCACGAGGGTGCCGTGGTCGCGACGCTTCGCCCCTGGCGCGAGAAGTTCCCCGCGGTCGCCGTGACCGAGACCGTCACCGAGGGGCGCGCGGCCGGCGAGCTGATCCACGCCTCGGCCGGCGCGGCTCTCCTCGTGGTGGGACGCCGGGTGCGGGAGACCCGGCTGGGCACCCACCTCGGCTCCGTCGCGCACGCCGTACTGCACCACGCTCCCTGCCCCGTCGCCGTCGTCCCGCACGACTGACCAGCCCCGGAGGACAAGTGAGAGTTGACCAGGCGCGGGGTGTCTCACGTGGTCTTGCGTCGCCACTGTGGTCCGGCCTGGTCCCACTCACGACCCCACTGGTCGTAGCGCCGCTGGTCGAGCCGCCACCGTGCGACGCGCCCGGCGGCGAATGCCAGGCCGCCGAAGGCGACCCCGGCCGCCGCGCCGAGCGAGGCTGCCTCGACGCCGGCCGCCGAGGCGGTCGGCGGCTCCGTGGTGAGATGCTCCTTGCTGTTCAGCCAGACGACGACCTTCGATCCGACCCGGTAGCCGTCGTCCACCAGGGCCCGGCCGGTATGGGTCGAGCCGTCCGCCGCCGTCCAGCGGACCGTCGCTCGGACACGGTCGTAGGGCGTGTCCGCCCCGATTCCCACCCTCCGGGCCGTGCTCTCGACGAGGACGGCCCGCACCGCGTGCCGTTCGTGCCGAAGCCGCGCGAAGGACGCGTCGGCGGCATGGGCCGTCAGCAGCCCGGTCAGGGTGCCGCCGATCGTGATGACCAGCCACATGGCCAGCACGATCCAGGCCTCGACGACGTCGTCGTGCCGGCGCAGGGGGTTGTTCCGCCAGCGCCACAGCAGCTGCCTCACACGCTCGGTCCTGCGCATCCGACCGCACCTCCTCGTCGTCACGGACCGGACGGTCGCGTCGGGGAATGCGCGGCGGCAGAGGCCGACCGGGCGCCGTCGCGGCCCCGCCCGGTCCCGCGATGGGGACCGACCGGCCCAAGCGGACAGCGACGGTCACGCTCAGGCTGGACATACGAGGTCGATCCATGCGCGAACAGGCCGTCGAGCGGCGTACCACCATCGTCGGAGTCGACGACTTCGACGGCAAGCGGTGGTGGCGCGGCACGAGGCGCCCGCTCGCCGTGGTGCCCCGAGACCGGCATCCGCAAGAGCCAGGAAGGGATCGTCATGAAAGCACTCGTGTTCCACGGTTCCGGAGAGTCCGCGTGGGAGAACGTCACGGACCCCGGAATCCAGGATGCCACCGACGCGATCGTCCGCGTCGACGCCGTCACGATCTGCGGGACCGACCTGCACATCCTCAAGGGTGACCTACCGGAGGTGCGCCCCGGCACGGTACTCGGACACGAAGCCGTCGGGGAGATCGTCGACGTCGGCGGTGACGTCCGCACGGTCCGCCCCGGTGACCGTGTCCTGGTCTCGTGCATCACCACGTGCGGCCGCTGCCGCTACTGCCGGGAAGGCATGTACGGGCAGTGCCGCGGTGGCGGGGGATGGATCCTCGGCCACTTGATCGACGGCACGCAGGCCGAGTACGTCCGGGTTCCGCATGCGGACCTGTCGACGTATCTGCTGCCGGGCGCGGTGGACAGCAAGGACGCCGTGCTGCTGGCCGACATCTTCCCCACCGCCTACGAGGTGGGCGTGCTGAACGGGCGGGTACGGCCCGCGGACACCCTCGTCGTGGTCGGAGCGGGGCCGATCGGGCTCGCCGCGATCGCCACGGCCCGGCTGTACACCCCGGGGAAGATCATCGCTGTGGATCTGGCCCCGGCCCGGCTGGACGCCGCCAAGCGCCTCGGCGCCGACGCGGTGGCCGCGGCGGGGGAGGAGGCGGAGCAGCTGGTCGCCGACCTCACCGAGGGCCTGGGAGCCGATGTGGTCATCGAGGCGGTGGGGGTGCCCGCGAGCTTCGAGGCGTGTACGCGCATGGTGCGGCCCGGCGGGCACGTGGCCAACGTCGGCGTGCACGGCAAGCCCGTGACACTCCACCTCGAAGACCTGTGGAGCAAGAACGTGACGATCACCACCGGCCTGGTCGACACGTACTCCACGCCCACCCTGCTGCGCATGACGGCCGCCGGGCAACTTCCCACGTCGTCCCTGGTCACCCATACCTTCCCGTTGGACGCGATGGAGGAGGCGTACGACGTCTTCTCGCGGGCCGCCGACACAGGCGCGCTCAAGGTCGTCCTCGGCGCACCGCAGCACGACGCCCTGACGGTCCTGACGCCCTGAAGCCTGACGGTCAGGACGCCCTGACAGGAGGAAGTGAACGGCCATGAGTGAACAGACACAGCCGAACGCCGTCTCGGCCACCGCGGACAGCGCGCGGGGCGACATCGGGCGCCGTATCGCCCGACGGCGTGAGGAACTGGGACTGACTCGGGAGGAGACCGCCAACCGGGCGGGCACGGCTCCCGGCTACGTCCGGTACCTGGAGGAACAGTCGACCGCCACGCCGGGCGTCGGCGTTCTCATCAGACTTGCCGACGTCCTCGAGACCAGCGTCGAGGCCCTGCGCGGTGGCGAGGCGGACCTGCCATCCGGGACCGGCCGAGCCGCCCACCACGCCCAGCTGATCGAATTGAGCGCGGAGGAGTGCCGGGCGCGGCTGTCGACACACGGTGTGGGAAGGCTGGCGACAGAGACCGCCGAAGGGCCGCTGATCGTCCCCCTCAACTACAGCGTCGTCGACGGTGCGATCGCTTTCCGGACGGCACCGGACACGACTGCCGCCAAGGCCGTCGGAACCGACGTGGCCTTCGAGGTGGACCACATCGACGAGGCGCTCAGCCAGGGCTGGAGCGTGCTCGTGCGGGGCCGCGCGAGGGCCGTGACGGACGCGGACGCGGCGCGTCGGCTGGAGGAACGCGCGTACAGCGATCCGTGGGCGGGCGGCGAGCGGTCCCTGTGGGTGTGCGTCGATCCGGTCGCCGTCACCGGTCGCCGGATCGATGTGCCCTGACCGCCGGCATCGAGGGGCGTCGCTCTTCGGCCGCCCCGTGCCGGTGGGCCCTCTTCCCGGCGCCCGCCACCCCACACGCTGAAACGCGTAGCGCTGTACCCCGTGAAGGTTGGACCCGGCGATGAACACCAACGACGGCTTCCGTGAACTCGGCCGCGAGGAGTGCCTGCGCCTGCTGGAGGGGGCACCGATCGGTCGCGTCGTCCACACGCGCCATGCCCTGCCCGCGGTGCTGCCGGTCAACTTCTGCCTGGACGTCGACTCCGCGGTACTGATGCGTACTTCCGCCGATTCGGAACTGGCCGCCGCGGTCGACGGCGTGGTGATCGCCTTCGAAGCGGACGAGGTGGACGCGACGGCGCACTCCGGCTGGAGTGTCGTGGTCACCGGCCGCGCGACGGTGGTGACCGATCCCGCGGAGCACGGGCGGCTGGCCCGGACCGGCCCGCGCTCATGGGTGGCCTCACCCGGGGAGGTCTTCATCCGCATCGAGCCCGAGTTGGTGACCGGCCGTCAACTCGTCGCGGGGCTCGCGGCGTACTGAGAGGCCGGCCGGCAGGGTCGCGCGCGGCCCGTCGGCACGCCGCGTCTCATTTTCCGCGAGCCCTCGCACCGAGTCCTCACCCCGAGCCCTCACACCGCTGACCGGATCGTTCCGGTGCCGGCCTGGATCAGGCCTGCTGATCCGGTATCCGGCCAGGTCAGAATGGGAGGCATGAACCGAGCGCTGATCGTGATCGATGTCCAGGAATCCTTCCGAGCCCGCCCGCTGTGGGAGCAGATCGCCAATCCGGAGATCGCGGAACCGGTCAACCGTCTGGTGCGACTCGCCCGCGCCAACGGCGACCTGGTCGTCTGGGTCCTCCACACGGAGCCCGGCAGCGGCGGCGTCTTCGACCCGGCCCAGGGGCACGTCCGCCTGCTGGACGAACTGGAGCAGCCGCGGTCCGGTGAGCCGGTCCTGCACAAGACCTCCCACAACGCCTTCACCACCACCCATCTGCAACAACTGCTCACCGAGGCGGGCGTGCGCGAGCTGACGGTCTGCGGCATCCGTACCGAGCAGTGCGTGGAAACCACCACCCGGGTGGGAAGCGACCTCGGATACCGGATGGTCTTCGTCACCGACGCCACCACCACCAATCCGATCGGCGACCTGAGCGCCGACGCGATCATCGAGCGCACGGAGGCCGTCCTGCGCGACCGGTTCGCCCGGATCTCCACGGTGGCCGAACGGGAGGCGGAGCTGGGAGCATCCGAGGCGTGAGCCATGTCGTCTTCGTCCTCGTACCCGGCGTCCACCTGCTCGACCTCGCCGGACCGGCCCAGGTCTTCAGCATGGCGGGTGACTTCGGACAGCCCTACCGGCTGAGCTACGTCGCCGACCAGGAACAGGTGTGCAGCGCCCAGGGCCTGCCGCTGGCCGCCCACACCAAGTGGCCGGAGCTGAGCGCCGACGACCTGGTGGTGGTGCCGGGGTGGAGGGCGTCCACACTGCGCGGCGGCCCCGAGCTGAGCCGGTACGTGCTGGAGCGGCTGCGCGCCCACCACACCGCCGGGGGCGCCGTCGCCAGCGTGTGTGCCGGGGCCGAGGCCCTGGGCAGGGCTGGGCTGCTGGACGGGCGCAGGTGCACCACGCACCACCACCTCCAGGACGAGCTGGCGGCCCGCCACCCCCGGGCGATCGTGGTGCGGGATGTGCTGTTCACCACCGACGACCGGGTGGTGACGTCGGCCGGCATCGCCAGCGGCATCGACCTGGCGCTGCACCTGCTGGCCGTCCGCCACGGTCCCGCACTCGCCGCCCAGGTGGCGCGGGACATGGTCGTCTACGCCCGCCGCAACGGCCACGAACCGCAGGCCAGCGCCAACGGGGTGAGTCGTTCCGGCTCGGCACGGTCTCTCGTGACCTAGGACATGACCCAGCGGTGGCGGACATGCCAGGTACCGCCGTCGGTGGTCGCCCCGCGCAGGCCGTGCACGATGTCCGGGCCTGCGAGCGCGGGGAGTCGGGAGTCCCGCAGTGAGGCGAAGGCGAAGGTGCGCGCCGGGTCCCAGTCGGTGGAGTGACGCAGACGGCGGGCGAGTTGGGCGAAGCCGAGCGGGGCCGCGGCGACGACCCAGGCGTCGGGTGCCTCGGCAGTCAGCCTTCTGGCGGGGCGCAGCCAGGACGCGGCGGTCTCCGGCCAGTCCACCGACGCGAGGACCTGTCCGCCCCGCGCCTCCCACGCGGCGGCGAAGGCTTCGGCGGCCGCCAGGGAAACCGCATCGCGGCTGTGGCCGATGGTCACGGTCTCGATCCGTGGCTTCACAACCGTCAACAGGCCCATGAGGGCCGCGAGTTCGGCCTCCGTGTGCGGCGTGGGTGCGGGCAGGTCGCCGAACTCGGCCAACTCGGCGGCACCGATCAGGGGTGAGCGGGACCGCTCCCGCTCGGCGAGGATGCTCATGACGAGGCGCTGCTGCTCTCTCGGGTCGTTTTCCAGCGGGCGTACTCGTCGGGCAGGCAGACCGCGCAGGGCCGGTATCCGGCTGCGATCGCGGTGGCCTCGTCCGCGAAGAACACGCGGTGCTCGGTGTAGTGGCCGCGGGCGATGGCCCGCAGGGCGGAAGGGCAGTCGAGACGCCCGTAGAGGCGCCCGCGCCGGTGTCCGCCGAGTGTGCCCGGGGTGCCGCTCCGGCAGAGCCGCCCGTCCGGGCCGAGCAGTGTGTACGTGCGGTGCGCGGCGACGGGCGTCATCGATCCCGATCCCTTCCTGCCCAAGGCCAAGGGGGCGTCAGTGGTGTCGCACCCCCCACCTTGCGGGATGTCACCCCCCACCTTGCGGCTTGCGGACCGCCTCGCCCGGCGGGATTCGGACGTCACGTTGTGGAGACGTCGGCGCCATGGCCCCGCCGGCGACCGCCGCCCGCGCCGCGGCGGATTCCTCGGCCTCCGCGTTTCCTCAAGGAGCCTGTGTCGTCAAGAAGCCTGTGTCGTCGGGATTCCCGCGACGAGGCGTCGGACGGCCTCGACGACCGCGGCTCGGTGCTGTCGGGTCTGCTCGGCCGCCTGGTCGTTGGTGGCCATGGGGCTGGTGGGCATCCATGCGTTGGCGAGGGCGAGGGTGAAGACGAGCAGGTCTTCAGGGGTGAAGGTCGTGGTCAGCAGGCCGGCCGTCTGCGCCTGGGTGATCGCGGCGGTCTTCTGCCGCATGGAGGTTCCCAGCCCTTGAGGCTCGTGGTCGGTGCCCGAGCGTTCGAGGCGGTGCCAGGTGGCCAGCCGGAGCTGGTGCGGGTTGGCGAGGAGGAAGTCGAACAGGCGGCCCGCGTAGCCCGGCAGGTCCTCGGGCGTGAAGGGGACCTCGTCGAGGACGCGGGCGACATGCGCATCCATGACGGCGTCGAACAACTGCTCCTTGTTGCCGAAGTACGTGTAGATGAGGGCCTTGTTCACCTCTGCCGCGGCGCCTATGCGATCCACTCGGGCACCGGCGATGCCGCGGGCCGCGAACTCGTCCGTCGCGGCTTTGAGCAGGCGGGCCTTGGAGGCCTCGGAGTCCCGGGGGCGGGCCGGGGGCTGGTGCTGGGGCATGACCCCAGAGTAGTGCAACTAACTGTTTATTTGACACACCTCACGGCCGGCCGCACTATATAAATGACTGTTTAGTTAGCAGGGTCCAGCCCTGCGGCCAGCGCCATCCCGGAAGCGAAGACATCTCATGACCAAGACCTGGCTCATCACCGGCAGCTCCCGCGGCTTCGGCAGGGCACTCGCCCGCCACGTCCTCGACAACGGCCACCGAGTCGTGGCCACTGCCCGCCGCCCCGAACACCTCAAGGACCTCGTCGAGCGCTACGGCGACCGGGTCCGCGCCGTCGCCCTCGACGTCACCGATCCGGCAGCCGCCCGCGCCGCCGTGCAACTGGCCCTGGACGCCTTCGGCAGCCTCGACGTCGTCGTGAACAACGCCGGGTACGCCAACAGCGCCGCCATCGAGGACATGCCGGACGACGACTTCCGGGCCCAGATCGAGACGAACCTGTTCGGCGTCGTCAACGTCACCAAGGCTGCCCTGCCCGTACTCCGCCAACAGGGTTCCGGCCACTTCCTCCAGTTCTCCTCCATCGGCGGACGCGTGGGCGGATCACCGGGCCTGAGCGCCTACCAGACCGCGAAGTTCGCAGTCGAAGGCTTCTCAGAGGTCCTCAACGCCGAGGTCGGGCCTCTCGGTATCAAGGTCACCATCATCGAGCCCGGTGGCTTCCGCACCGACTGGGGCGGCTCGTCCATGACCGCCCTGCCCGTAAGTCCTGCCTACGAAGGGACCGTTGGCGCGATGAACCGCTACCGCGAACAGACCGCCGCCACCTGGCCCGGAGACCCGGCCCGGGCAGCCGAGATCATCACCGACCTCGTCGGCCTGGACGAGCCGCCGCTGCGCCTGCTGCTCGGCGCCGGAGCCGTCGAGATGGCGGCCAAGGCCTCCCGTACCCGTGCCGCCGAAGCCGAGCGGTGGGCCGACATCAGCCGCTCGGCGGACTTCCCCGCGGGCGAATGACGGCGACGACGGGTCGGAGTACGCCCGACGGACCGGGTGTTGTGACTCATGACGTTGTCGACGGCGGGGTGGTGGCGGCCGCCCGGTCGGAACCGGATGGGGAGGGTTTCGCGCGGACCACGGCTTGATCGCCTCGCGGTCCGAACAGGTGCAGGATTTCGACGGCGCTGGTGTTCGCCGGACCGAACCAGTGCGGTTCTCTGGTGTCGAACTCGGCCACTTCGCCCGGGTGGAGTGTGCAGTCCCGCTCTCCGAGGATGAGGCGCAGGTCGCCCGCGAGGACGTAGAGCCACTCGTAACCGTCATGGGTCACCAACGCCGGCTCGCGGGGAGCCAGTACCTGCTTGAACACCTGCACCCGACCCGGGTACTGCGTCAGAGGCACAAGCACGCTGCCGTGGCCCTTGCGCAAGGGTTTGAGATGCACCCGAGGATCACCGGTGGCCGGCGCGGCCACCAGCTGGTCGAGTGCGACGCGGTGCGTACGCGCGAGCGGGATGAGCAAATCCAGGGTCGGGCGCCGCTTGCCCGACTCGAGACGCGACAGCGTGCTCACCGACATTCCGGTCGTCGCCGCGAGCGCCTCCAGCGTGAGCCCGCGGTCCCGGCGGAGCGTGCGCAGCCGGGGGCCGATGCCGTCGATGATCTGTTCCAGCTCCGCGTCCATGGGGTCCAGTTTGCGGCCTTCGCAAATTTGGTGGGCGGCAGGTGTGGTCCGGCCCGAGCCTTGCCGGGCAGCCCCTTCCGGACGTGAGAGGTACCAGGTGACCGCGACCACCCATCCCCTTCAGCCACTTGACCCCATTCAGCCCGTTCTGAGCGCACGCAGGCGCTGGACGGTGCTGGCCGTCTGCTGTCTGAGCATGTTCCTGGTGGGCCTGGACACCACCATCGTCAATGTCGGACTGCCGGCGATCGGGCACGGTCTGGGTATCGGGACCCGCAGCCTCGAATGGACCGTGGACGCCTACACGCTCGTCCTGGCCAGTCTCCTGATCTCCTCCGGCGCGCTGGCGGACCGGTTCGGACGCCGACGGGTGTTCCAGGTCGGCCTGGTCGTGTTCGGTGCTGCCTCGCTGGTCTGCGCGATCGCCCCTTCGGTGGGCGTGCTGATCGCTGCCCGCGCTGTCCAGGGAATCGGCGCCTCGATGCTCAGTCCCGTGGCCCTCGCGATCGTGGTGAACGCCATGCCCGACCCGAGGGAGCGGGCACAGGCGATCGGTGTTTGGGCGTCGGTCTTCGGGCTCAGCATGGCCGCCGGTCCGGTCACGGGCGGCGCCCTCATCGCGGGTTTCGGCTGGCGGTCGGTGTTCTGGATCAACGCACCGGTCATCGTGGCCGCCCTCGTGCTGAGCGCGCTGTTCGTGCCGGAATCCCGGGCACCGCGGGCACAGCGGCTCGACCTCCCGGGACAGGCCCTGCTGACCGTGGTCATCGGCGTCTCGGTCGGCGTCCTCATCGAGGGACCGCGCATCGGTTGGGTGTCGCTTCCGGCGCTGGTCGCGTACGCGATCGCTGCCGTCGCGGCAGTCGGATTCGTGTCGGCCGAATCCCGCAGGAGCGAGCCGCTGATGGATCTGCGGCTCTACCGGCATCCGGTCTTCAGCAGTGCCGTGCTGGGCGCGGTGGCGGTCTTCGTCGCCCTGAACGTGACGCTCCTGCTCAACACC
Organism: Streptomyces olivochromogenes; assembly: GCF_001514115.1. Lineage (GTDB taxonomy): Bacteria > Actinomycetota > Actinomycetes > Streptomycetales > Streptomycetaceae > Streptomyces > Streptomyces olivochromogenes. The sequence continues at coordinate 77,676 of NZ_KQ948476.1, read as the reverse complement.
CTTTACCTGCAGCACGCCCGAGGATGGACACCACTGGCCGCCGGGGTGGCGACCTTGCCCATGGCTGTCGGAGCGACCGTCTGCGCACCCCTGTCCGGCCGCCTGGTCGGTCGTACCGGACCGCGGTTGCCGCTGGTCCTGGCCGGCGGCTTCATCACGGTGGGCGGACTCTGCCTGGTCGGGCTCGACCAGCACACGAGCGTGCTCCTGCTCTTGTCGGCCTACGTGCTCATAGGCGTCGGGTTCGGCTTCGCCAACGCGCCCATCACCAACACCGCGGTGAGCGGACTGCCTGCCACCCGTGCCGGCGTGGCCGGAGCGATCACGTCCACCGCACGTCAGCTCGGCTCCGCGCTCGGCACAGCCATCGCGGGCGGCCTGGTCGCGGGCACCGCCCCGGCGGGACTCGCACGCGCGTCCCGCCCGGGCTGGATCCTGGTCGCCACCTGCGGACTGTTCCTGCTCCTCGTGGCCCACGCGGCGCGGCCGAAGAAGGACACGAGTCGCCCGACCTCCCCGCGATCGCGGGGAGCCGAATGAACCAATATCTGTGCCCGTGAAGTGAGAAAATGACGGAAGGTGCAACGAGTTTTCCTGCATCGACTGTATCGACAGGCGGTGCGGGGTTGTTTATCGCACACGATCGATCGCAACGTGCTACTGTAGATCTCAGTTGCAGTTGTGGTTCCCGAAATCTTGCAAGTGCCCTCACCGGCTTCATCTGCTGGTGGCGCTCTTTTTCGGCTCCGGCGAATTTTCCGGCGGGATAATCATCGCGGCGACGCGGAGTGCGCACAGTGCGGAACTCCGGACACCGTCCCGAAGGAGATTTGACATGGCTGCCGGTACCGTGAAGTGGTTCAACGCGGAAAAGGGCTTCGGCTTCATCGAGCAGGACGGCGGCGGCGCTGACGTCTTCGCCCACTACTCGAACATCGCCGCCCAGGGCTTCCGCGAGCTGTCGGAGGGCCAGAAGGTGACCTTCGACATCGCGCAGGGTCAGAAGGGCCCGACGGCCGAGAACATCGTTCCCGCCTGACGCTGACACGTACATCGCAGCTGGGGCCCGCACCTTGGGGTGCGGGCCCCAGCTCGCCGCTTTCCGGGGCGCAGCCGCTCCGTCGGGGCCGTGGTGATGTCCCCCACGGCATGATTCAGGGGCGCTGCGGCCCCGCCCCTTGGGATGGCTCCACCGGATCCCCCGGGGATGCTGCACCCCAACGCTCCGGATGTAAATCCGCCAAGGCTCACTCACGGAATGCCTGATCTCACTGTCGAGATCACGTTGCTCTCTGCGCCGGAGCATTTCGAGAGCATTTCCTGCCGATCCGGTTGATCCGGTTGATCCGACCGATCCGACCGATCCGATCCGACCGACTGATTCGGCTCCGCATCATTTTCGGCTCGTTCTTGCGATTCTCTGCGCTGTTCATTCGCTGCGGGAATTCCTTGATACGTGCCACATCAAGGAAGGTTCCGCATGAACCGCACGCGTACAAATGATCGCTTCGCCCGCACCCGAACCCGCACCGGAAATTCTGGTTCCCAAAGGGGCGGCGGCCGCTTCGGAGCCGCATCCTCCAGCCGCTCCGCTGCTCCCAGCCGTGCGAAGGGTTATGGACGTCAACAGGCCACGCCGCAAGGTGAGTTCGCACTGCCGAAGACGATCACCCCAGGGTTGCCCGCCGTCGAGGCGTTCGCCGATCTCGCCCTGCCGACGCCATTGCTCGCCGAGCTCGGCCACGCAGGCGTGACCGTACCGTTCCCGATCCAGGCGGCGACCCTGCCGAACTCCGTCGCGGGCCGTGACGTACTCGGCCGCGGCCGCACCGGCTCCGGCAAGACCCTCGCCTTCGGTCTCGCCCTGCTGGCCCGTACGGCCGGTCGGCGCGCCGAGCCGCGGCTGCCGCTGGCCCTGGTCCTCGTACCCACCCGAGAGCTGGCCCAACAGGTCACCGACGCTCTCATTCCGTACGCCCGTTCCGTGCGACTGCGTCTGGCCACGGTGGTCGGCGGGATGCCGATCGGCAGGCAGGCCAGTGCGCTGCGCGGCGGCGCCGAGGTCGTCGTGGCGACGCCGGGCCGACTCAAGGACCTCATCGACCGCGGCGAATGCCGTCTGGACCAGGTCGCCATCACCGTCCTCGACGAGGCCGACCAGATGGCCGACATGGGCTTCATGCCCCAGGTCACCGCGCTGCTCGACCAGGTGCGCCCCGACGGGCAGCGGATGCTGTTCTCGGCCACCTTGGACCGCAACGTCGACCTCCTGGTCCGCCGCTACCTGACCGACCCGGTGGTCCACTCCGTCGACCCGTCCGCGGGCGCGGTCACCACCATGGAGCACCACGTGCTCCACGTGCACGGCGCGGACAAGCAGCGTACGACCACCGAGATCGCGGCCCGCGAGGGCCGGGTGATCATGTTCCTGGACACCAAGCACGCGGTGGACCGGCTGACCGAGCACCTGTTGAACAGCGGCGTCCGTGCCGCGGCCCTGCACGGCGGCAAGTCCCAGCCGCAGCGCACACGGACCCTGGCCCAGTTCAAGACCGGGCATGTGACGGTGCTGGTGGCGACCAATGTCGCGGCGCGCGGGATCCACGTGGACAACCTCGATCTGGTCGTGAACGTGGACCCGCCCAGCGACCCCAAGGACTATCTGCACCGGGGCGGCCGCACGGCCCGCGCCGGCGAGTCCGGCAGCGTCGTCACCCTGGTGACGCCTCAGCAGCGACGCGACATGAGCCGACTGATGACTGCCGCCGGCATCACTCCCCAGACCACCCAAGTGCGCTCGGGCGAAGCCGAGTTGAGTCGCATCACCGGCGCCCAGGCCCCCTCGGGGATCGCGGTCACCATCACCGCGCCGGTCGTGGAACGGCCTCGGCGCGGCTCCTCCTCCCCGTCCCGGGGCCGGCGCGGCCGTACCGGCCAGGGCCGATCCACCGGCGAGGGCCGATCCACCGGCGAGGCGGCACGCCGTACGCCGCGGCGGTCCTCCGTGGCCACAGCGGCGGCCTAGAACCTTTCGTGATCGGAAGCCCCACCCACCCACCCAGGAGGACTCCTTTGACGCTGGTTCAGACGCAGCAACGCCTGGTCGGTTCCGCTCCCACGACCGTGTTCGACGCCCTGGACACATCCGGACCGCGGGTCGGTGACGACATCACCGTCGAGGTGGCCCTGTTCCTCATGGCCAGCGCCCGTGTCGAGTACCTGCTCCTTTGCGACCAGGACGAACAGTGCACCGGTTCGGTCACGCGGGCCCAACTCGCCGTGGTCCGTGACAGCCCCGCCTATACGGACCGGATCCGTGTACGGGACGTCCTCGGCGTCGGCGGACCGCATGGCCGCGGCCCGGGTGCCCTCGCCCTCACCGTCTCCCTCTGATCCGGCCGACCGTTCGGTATCAGCCCCGTTCCTCCCTCTCCCTTCTCCCTTCCCTGCGAGGCATCATGCGCTGCGTCATCGCCCGGTTCCCCTTCGACCTCACCAAGAGCGGGGTACTTGCCTCGATGAAGGGCGTCAAGCCGGAGCCCATCACGGGGGAGTCCGTGCTCATCGGCCGCCGCCACTACCCCGCCAAGCAGGTGGGCGTGGTCATCACCCGGCAGGACCCCCGCGACTTCACCAGCGGGGAGGTCACCCGGGCCATGACACGCCTCGGCTTCACCTGCCGAGGCACCCAAGAGCCCACCCGGGAGTCCGCGACCGCCATGCGGGCCCTTACGCCGTTGCAGACCGCGTCGGCGCTGCTCGGCAGCCCCGCGCCGCTGGGACTGTGAGAACCGACGGAAGCTGATACCAGGACAACGATGGGGCCCTGCCGACGCGCGTCGGCAGGGCCCCATCGCGTGTCACCGTCCGGTCGACGGCTCCCGGCCGGCCGGAGCGGCCCGGATACGGTGCCTCACTGGTCGGAGTAACTGAAGTCGCCCACGGTCCAGGCGCTGACGTCCTCGATCGCGACGCGATACATTCCGCCCGTCTCGGGAATTCCGACGCTGCCCTGCAGGATCCGGGCGAGGTGGAAGTGCAGATGTGTGGGGGCCCCGCCGGGTTCGGGCCGGCCCACTGTCCGGTCGGCGGCGAAGACGTCGGAGAAGGGGCCCAGGCGGTCCGAGTCCTTCAGGACCTCCGACACGCGCTCCCTCCATACGACTTCGGGAGCCAGCCGCCCAGTGATGACGGCACCGCCGACCACCACGGTCAATGACATCTGATTGCTCTGCTCGGACTCCACCAGCGCGCAGAGATCCACGAGCAGCTCGTCAGGGTTCGACATGAGAGCCGATTCTATTCGGTGCGCGATCCGAGCGCTGGAGTCGGCTGACCGCCGTGCCCCCGCTACCACCTGCCCATATGGCCCACATGACAGAGAATATCGATGCCCTGAGCAACCTAAAATCTATGTTTGTCAGAGTAGACATTGGGCTGCTGCGTGGTTAGTGTTTCTCTCGTAGTGCAGAAGTTCGCAGGTCGGGGTAGCTGTGGAGTCTCGAAGCCGAGCTGTCCGTAGGACGGTGACGGGACCGACGGTTGCCGCCGCCTGACAAGCGAGTTGATTCAGCGGAGGTACGGAAGGAGCCGACGCCATCGGGATCACCCGGCCGACATGCACGAGGTCGGGTGCCGCAAGAGCCCGGAATGGAAGGTGGTCCCCGGTCACGCATCCGCGAACCCCGCATTCCCGCCCCCTCACAGGGGCCAGGTAGCGGAAACAAGAGGTCGGCAGAGCAGTAGCGCCGACAGATGGTGTTCAATTTCCTTCGGGGCCCTGGTGCCGTACGGCATCGGGGCCCCTCGACGCGTTGCACAACGAGGTGAAATGACAGCAGATACTCCATTGAGTGGTCGTCTGGACGACGACGACTACCCCGCGTACACGATGGGCCGGGCCGCCGAGATGCTCGGCACGACTCCCGGCTTCCTCCGGGCCATCGGGGAAGCCCGCCTGATCACTCCGCTGCGCTCGGAGGGTGGGCACCGGAGGTACTCCCGCTACCAACTGCGGATCGCCGCCCGCGCCCGCGAGCTCGTCGACAGGGGCACCCCGGTCGAGGCGGCTTGCCGCATCGTGATCCTCGAGGACCAACTCGAGGAAGCGCAGCGCATCAACGCCGAGTACCGTCGCGCCGCGAACGAGGTGTCCGACACTTCCAGTTCAGGCTGAGCGCGTACGGTCCCACCACGCATGCCCCACCGTGAGTGCCTCAACGGCACCGCGGTCGAGCTCCGTGGTGGGCGCACAGCGCCATGGAGTTGACGCGCCGTGTGGAGGATCACCCGTATGGGGCATTCGCCTCGTCGGCGCCGGGGCGACCGAGGGGTTACCGGTCGCCCCGGCCGCTTCGGTCGCTGGGGTCGGAGCGGAGGTTGGCCGCCAGCCGGGTGATGCTCTGGACCGCGAGCTCGGCGAAGTTCGAGCGGGCGACGATCGCGGTGGTCTCCCCTTGCCGGCGGACGCTGCGCAGGTCGCGCTGGACCTGGCGCGAGAGCTGATGGAGCTCGCGTTGGGCGGTGGCGAGTCGCTCCTCGGCGGCGCTGCGGATCCGGCGGTGCTCACGTCGGGTGCGGGGGGCGGCCGAACGGCTCGGTGCGGCTATGTCGGCGCTCGTTTCCGTGTGGCGCGGCTGAGTCACCGTCACGGGGCGGATGCCGACGGCGTCGAGGTAGGGGGCGAGTGAGCCGAGTTCGGCCGTGCCGACCACGGCCGCGATGTATCCGTCCGGGCGGACGAGCACCCACTGATCGGACGACAGTCCGTATGCGCTGTGGACATGGCCGCCGGTGTCCAGGATGTCGCCCCCGCCGCCGATGACGTGGATGTGCAGGCCGCTGCGCGGCGCCGGTGCCGGGACATCGTCGACGTCGTGGCCGAGCAGGGTCCAGTGGGGCCCCTGGAACAGGCTGAACAAGCGCGTGGGGAGACCACCCGCGCCGGTCACGGGCGCGTCGGGCGCGCGGTCGCCGGCCAGGACGCCGTTGTCGCGGTCCGGACTGGTCATCGACAAGGGCGAGTCCAGGTAGCCGAGATCGAGCTGACTCACCTCGCGGCCCCGGTGGGTGTCGCGGTTCTTGGCCGCTTCGAGCAGCCGCTCGGAGAGGCCGAGGACTGCCTCGGCGATCGGCCGGCGCTCCTTCTCGTAGGTCGACAGCAACGATTCCGGGGCGCCGTCGAGCACGGCGGCGAGTTTCCAGCCGAGGTTGTAGGCGTCCTGGACGCTCGTGTTGAGGCCCTGTCCGCCGGTCGGCGGATGGCAGTGTGCCGCGTCCCCGGTCAGGAACACCCGCTCGCGCCGGTAGGTGTCGGCCAGCCGGGCGTTCATCTCGAACGCGGACGCCCAGGACACCGAACGGATCACGACGTCGCTCCGGCCGGTGCGGTCGCGGAAGAACGAGGTGAGCCCCTCGGCCGAAAGGTCGATGTCGACATCGAACGGGATCGGGGCCTGGAGCTGGAACATGTCGGTGCCGTAGAGCGGGCACATCGACACCTGCGCCGCCGTGTCCTCGCCCCAACGGTGCCAGGCATCCGACGAGACGCCATCGACCAGTACGTCCGCGACGATCGCCCGGACCCCGAGGGTCTTGCCGGGGAAGCCGATGCCGAGGGCCTTGCGGACGAAGCTCGATCCGCCGTCGGCGCCTATCAGGTACGAGGCCCGCACGGTCCGCTCGCCGTCAGGGGTCGCGATCCGTGCGGTCACACCGTCGGCGTCCTGGTCGAAGCCGACGAGTTCGTGGTTGTAGTGCGGGGCGTGGCCGAGCTCGGTCAGCCGTTCCCGCAGCCGGCGCTCGGTGAGGAACTGCGGGACGAGCAGCGGGATCTGGTACGGCTCGTCCGGCGTCGGATCCGACATCTCGACGGTGGCCCTGTCGACCGGTCCCTCGGCGGTGTGGAAACGCTGGACGGGGTACTCACCGCCGGAGGCGACGATCCGGTCGATCACGCCGAGGTCCTCGAACACCTCTTGGCTTCGGGGCTGAATGCCCTTGCCGCGTGAGCCGATGAACGGATGCGCCGCCTTGTCGATCAGCAGGAATCCGACATTCCGGCGGGCGAGGTCAATGGCGAGGGTTAATCCGGCCGCTCCCGTTCCGCAGATGATCACGTCAGTTTCCAGGGTGTGAGTCATGGCTCAGCTCTCCGTCGGCGGTTGGTGTCCGAGCGGTTCGGCACGCTCGGAGGCGACGCACCAAGGTTGGTACGTGGCACGAACTAAAGTAGTTCGCGCCACGTACCTTTGCAAGTAGAATCGGAGCATGACTTCTCCCAACGACACGCCGCCCTCGGCCGCACCGTCACGCACAGGTGGGGAACCCGGACTGGTGGACGTGGACGCCCTCGCCCAGCTGTCGTTTCTGGTGCACAACGTCCTGGACGAGATCGCCGGGCAGCAGGACTTGTCGATCATCCAGGCGCGACTGCTCGGGGTGCTGCGGGACCGGGAGCCGACGATGAACCAGCTCGGCCGGCTGCTCGGCCTGGACAAGTCCTCGATCAGTGGCCTGGTCGACCGTGCACAGCGTCGCGGCCTGGTCACGCGCACCGTCAGCGCCAACGACCGCCGCGCGTTCCAGGTGTCCATCACCGACGCCGGCCGACAGCTCATCGAACAGCTCGCGGCACAGTTCGCCGAGCAGATCGAGCTGTCCGTCGCGCCGCTCCCGGACGCCGACCGTCTGCGGCTGTCCCAGTTGGCGGCCCAGGTCGTGGCCTCCGACGCCCACCGCCGCGGCATCGACCTGCGCACCACACCCCGCTGACCGGGCCGCGGAGAACCCTCTCCTGCTGAGGGAGGGGGCGCCTCGAACGACGACGCCTGGCTCTCCGACGCCGGGCCTGCGAGGCCGCCCCCTCTTCACTGCGTGTGGATCACCAGCCGATGCCGAGCGTCAGGGCGGTCGGCGGGTTCGCGTTGCCCAGGATCTGCACGGACGACTGGTCGTTGATGTCGTCGTAGGGGAAGGCGTAGGCGCGCCGGTCGAGGCCGACGGTGTGGAGGAAGGCGGCGTAGTCGTTCTTGATGCCTCCGGTGTAGTAGGCGGACGGGGTGTACCAGGCCGAGGTGTCGAGGGCCACGCCCCGGTTGAACGCGGCGCAGAACTCCGCGCCGAGCTGCTTCTCCGGGTCGCTGCCCGAGGCCAGCGCGCCCGAGCAGGCCACGACGTCCGGGGAGGACGGCTTCTGGAGCGCGTAGGGACCGGCGCCGTTCTTGGTGAAGGTGAGCGTGGTCCCGGAGACACCGCCGGTGAAGGTCTCACCGAGCCGGGTCAGCCTGAAGGGGTGCGTGGAGTAGTAGGACCAGGTCTGGTCGATGGTCGACTGGAGGTAGTTCGCCTGGGAGCCTCCCGTGAGGAAGAGATTGGAGGAGCGCGGCGCGATGATCCGGTAGGTGTTCTGCAGCGGCTTGAAGGCCGCGCCCACCGAGGCGGCGTACTGGGACATCACCTGGGCGCGGGTCAGTGTGATGCCGCGGGTGGTGTCGTAGCCGCTCGACGTCTGCGTCAGACGTGAGGTCATCGGGAAGCCGAACTGGTCGACCTGGGTGGTGTTGCCGCCGAAGGCCACCTGCCCGAAGACGTACGTGTACTCGTACCAGTCGTAGTAGACGTCGGTGTTGGGGTCGTTCGGATTGCGCAGGTCGGGGCCGCCCCAGCCCTGGTCGTCCGGGGAGACCGGGATGTACAGCGGGGAGCCGAGGGAGACGTAGATCCGCCCGCCGCGGATCGACGTCGGCGACGGTACCGAACCGCCCGACTGGGCGAGCGTGAACGACATGTTCGGGTAGTTCACGCCGTTCTTGGTCAGGTGTCCGGGCGCGTTCGCGTCCAGGTGGTTGATGTGGGTCATGGTTCCGTCGGCCTTCATGTACGACCACTGACCGGGCGTCACCTGGCCGAGCACGGTGACGTGGATCTGTGCGTCGGTGTACGTGCCACGGGTGTTGTTCTGGAAGGTGATCGGGAAGCTGCCGCCCCCGCCCCCGCTCCCTCCGCCGCCGCTGCCGGTGGAGTAGGTGAAGTGCGGGGTGTCGTAGAGCGGGCCGCTCTTCTCGTACGTGAACCAGTACTCCAGGGTGAAGCCACTCGGTAGGCCGGTGACGTTCTGCTGCCAGGTGCCCGCGTTGTTCGTCATCCGGAAGTTCTGCTGGCCGGCGCCGGCCGACAGGTAGTGCACGTCGACCAGGGATGCGGGGGTGGTCGGCTTGAACCAGATCTGGACCGAACCGGAACCGGTCGAGGTGACGCCCTGGGTGTAGTCGGCGGCGGCCTTCGCGGGCACCGCCCCGGCCAGACCCAGCGCCAGCACCGTGAGGAGGGCGGTCAGGACGGCCGTCACCAGCCGCCTGACCCCGGGGCGTGACCTCCTGGACCTGGCCGGGAGATATGCGATCATCCGTCAACTCTCCCGTCAGTGCCCGAAGTCGAACCAGTTGACGTTCACGAAGTCCGCGGGCTGGCCGCTGGTGAAGGTCAGATAGACGTCGTGGGTTCCGGTGACGGAGCTGATGTTCGCGGGGACCGTCTTCCACGTCTGCCAGCCACCGGTGTTGGCCACCGCGAAGCTGCCTATCGGCGTGCTGGTGCGGCTGTCGAGACGCACTTCGACCAGTCCGCTGACACCGCCCGCCGCGCCGCTCGCGACCCGGCCGTAGAACTGCCTGGCCGCCGCGGTGCCGAAGTCGACACCCTTGTAGAGCGCGTAGTCGCCGTTCGCGAGCGTGCCGATGTTCTGGCCGCCGCCCGTGTCGGTGGTGGTCTCCGTACCGACGCCCGCCTGGCCGTCGTACGACTCGGCCTGGATCGCGTTGTACGCGTCACGGTTGCCGGAAGGCGGCGGGGTCGTGGGTGGCGGGGTCGTGCCGCCACCGCCGGTCGACTGGAGCACCTGGACGTAGTCGACCACGAGCGGGTGGCCGGGGTCCGTGCCGCCGTCGGGGCCGCCGCCGAATGCCGCCGGGAACTCGCCGCCCATCGCGACGTTCAGGATGATGAAGTAGCCGTGGTTGGTGGCGTTGGCCCAGGTCGTCGCGTCGACCTGATTCTGCCTGACCGTGTGGAAGTTGACGCCGTCGAGGTAGAAGCGCATCTCCTCGGGGCTGGTCGACTTGTCCCACTCCACGGCGTAGGTGTGGAAGCCGCCCTGGCAGGTCGTGCCCGCACAGACCTTCTGGCCGCCGATGCCGGACTTCTCGTTGCAGGGGCCGCCCGGGCTGGTGCCGCAGTGCATCGTGGCCCACTCGTTGTTGATGCCCTGGACGTTCTCCATGATGTCCAGCTCGCCGACGCCGGGCCAGTTCCACCAGTTGCCGCGGTACGGGGCACCCAGCATCCAGAAGGCTGGCCAGTAGCCCTTGGCCGCCGCGCCGGTCACGTTCGGCATCTGGAGCCGGGCCTCGACGCGGAGCTTGCCGCCGGCGGGCGGCTGGAAGTCGGAGCGGTTCGTCTCGATGCGGCCCGACGTCCAGTTGCCCGCGGCGTCGCGCCGCGGGGTGATCCGCAGGTTTCCGGCGCCGTCGAGCGAGACGTTGTTGGTGCTGGAGGTCATCGTCTCGACCTCGCCGGTACCGAAGCCGGCCGGGCCGCCGGGGTAGCTCGTGCCCGTCGTGTACTGCCAGTTCGAGCTGTTGATGCCGGAGCCGGCGGCTCCGTCGAAGTCGTCGAGGAAGACCTGGGACCAGCCGGACGGGGGCGTCGGGGCGGACGCGTTGGCGGGGAGGGTGGCGGCCGCCGCCGCGGCGGCCGCGAGGCCGAGGGCGCTGAACACGGCGATGAGGACGCGGCGTAGGGAGCCGCGTCTGACAGGCGTGCCGGAGGGTTCACTCATGGGTGCCTCTTCGGGTACGGAGTGGGGTGCGCGGGTGGTGGCGAGAGCGCTCCGACGTTCTTTGAGAGCGCTCTCAAAGCAGCTGCGCGGACAATGTGCTCCCCGTCACTCCGTACGTCAAGAGGTGAAGTCGGGAAAGTCCTTCCGGCGTATGTGAGTTCACGTCGTGAAAGAAGGGGGGTGTGCTAGGGGCGTATGCGAGGGGCACACGAGAAGCGCGGCATTCCGCGGATTGCCCCGAGCGGACACCGCCGTGGCGGCGGGTTCAGGGGCGGCCGAGGGGAGTCGGGCGGGTGAGTACCACGCCCAGCAGGGACGACTGGGGGACGTAACCGAAGTGGCGGGAGTCCTGCGTGCGGGCGGCGTCGCCCCGGACGATCAGGGAACCGGGCGGCACCCGGCCGCCGTCCGGGGCCCCGACGATCTCGCGTACATCGGGCGGCACGGCATCGCCGGGCAGGGCGGAGACCCGCTTGACCAGCCAGGCCAGGGCGTCGTCGCCGTCGCCGAACGGGACGGGGTTGCGGAAGACCACCGCGTCGCCGCGTCGCACGCGCGTGGTGCGGCGGACCAGCAGCCGGTCGCCGTCCGCGAAGGCAGGGGTCATGCTCGACCCGGTGACCCTGATGAGGGCGAGGCGTGAACGCAGTACGCGTACGGACAGGAGCAGCATGCCCGCGCCCGCTGCCATCGCCACCGTCGTCCGCCCCGCACCCGTCATATGGCCGTCTTCCGTTCCGGGCGGCTCATGTGGCCGCCTCCGTGGTCCTGCCCCGGTCGGCGCGCTCGGCGTAGCCCGCCGCCTGCAGGCCGAACAGCCGGGCGTAGTGGCCGCCGCCCAGGGCCATCAGCTCGTCGTGGGAGCCGAGTTCGGCGATCCGGCCGTCCACCAGCACGGCGATCGCGTCCGCGTCGCGCAGGGCACCGAGCCGGTGTGAGACCAACAGCGCGGTCCGTCCCAGGCGGTGGCGACCGAGCGTGCGGTGCACCTCGTGCTCGGCCTCCGGGTCCAGGCCCGAGCTGGGCTCGTCCAGGATCAGCAGATCGGCGTCGGTGCGCATCAACGAACGTGCCAGCGCGACTCGTTGCCACTGGCCACCGGAGAGGGTGACCCCGGGGGTACCGTCCTCCTCGTCGAGGTGGACCCGGCTGAGCTGGGTCTCGTACCCGTCGGGGAGGCCGCGCAGGGTCGCGTCGATGCCGGCGAGCCGCGCGCTGTCCCGGACGCGCTCCAGGTCCTCGCGGTACGGCAGATCGCCGATGCCGATGTTCTCGGCCGCCGAGAGGTCGTACGTCATGTAGTCCTGGAACGTGACGCCGATCCGGCGGCGCAGCTCGGCCACGTCCATGGTCCGGATGTCGGTGCCGTCCCAGAGGATCGCGCCGCGTTCGGGGTCGTAGAACCGGCAGAGCAGCTTGATGAGGGTGCTCTTGCCGGCACCGTTGCGGCCCACCAGGCCCATCGCGGCGCCCGCCGGGACGGTCAGGTTCACCCCGCGCAGTACCCAGGGGCCGGAGGTGTCGTAGCGGAACCAGACGTCGCGCAGTTCGATTCGTCCGGTGAGGGCCGGCGCGGGGGCCTCGCCCCGAGGCAGGTCGTCGGGGGTGTCGAGCAGGTCGAGATAGTGGCCGAAGAGCCGCACGCCCTCCGCGGCCGATCCGGCCTGGAGCACGATCCCGGTGAACGCCCCCTGCACTCCCGCGGCGGCGGCGACGAACAGTGTCACATCGCCGATCGTGAATCTGCCGTGGGCCGCGCCCGCGACCACCACGACCGTACCGAGCCCGGCGACCAGGGCGTTGAGCGCGGCGAAAGCCGACTGCACGAGGGCGCCACGCCGGGCCACCGCGAGTTCGGCCTCGGTGGCGTCGTTCAGCGCGCGGATCAGCCGGCCGTGCAGGAAGCCGCCGAGGCCGAACAGCCGGATCTCCTTGGCGGCGCGGGGGTCGGTCAGCAGTGAGCGGTAGAAGAGGTGGCGGCGCAGCCGGGCGGAGGTCAGCTCCCAGACCACCACCTGGCGGCGGGCCAGCGACAGCCGGGCCAGCAGTGCGGCGGCGCCGACCAGGAACAAAAGGCCCACCATCGGCGGCCAGACGGCGAGCAGGGCGCCCGTGAAGCCGCTGAGCGCGGCCACCGAACGCACGGCCTCCTGGGTGAACATGGTGACGTTGTGCGGTGCGTCCTCCGAGGCCTGCTGGGCGAGCCGCAGTCGGTCGTGGAACGCGGGATCCTCGAACCGCCGCAGTCCCCGGAACTCGTCGACCTTGGCGAACAGGGTCCGCTCGACTTCGACGACGAGGCGTCTGCGCACCAACTCATCCAGATACGCGGCCAGTTGAAGAAGGACGGCGGACAGGGCGCCCAGTGCGGCGGTGGCGATGCCGAGGCTGACGGCGTGCCGCGCGTCGGCGTGCGCACCGCGGCCGAGTTCGTCGAAGAGCAGCTTGGCGAGCCAGGCGGCGGCGGCCGGCGTCACACCGACTCCCACGGTCACCCCGAACAGCAGGGAAGCGCCGACGGGTGTGGCGCGGAACTGGAGGGCGACCGCGGCCCATGCCGCGCGGGCCCGCAGCCGGTTCCCCGGAGGCGAAGCGGCCTCCGGGGAACCGGCAGGTGGGTCGGAGTGCGTCATCAGCAGGTGTTGCTGCGCTTGGTGCACACGCCGTTACACGCGAATCGGTACTGGTGTCCGCTCTTGCAATAGCAGAGCTGACCCACCTCGGGGACGCACGCCCCCGCGCGCTGCTCGTCGAGTACGAGCCGCAGCAGCCGGTCGCCCATCGTGCCGATCATTCGCCTCATGACTACCTCCTGGTCGTGCGACGTGATGTGACGGGATGGGGCTGGGTCAGCAGGTGCCGGACTTCACACAGGGGCCGTTGCAGCTGAAGACGTACCGGACGTGGTTCGTGCACTTGCAGAAAGTGCCGTGCTCCGGGACACAGGCGCCGGCCCGGTCCTCCTTCAGCAGCATGCCCAGCAACTTGTCGCCCATCGTGCCGATCACACGGGTCATCACGGACCTCCCTCGTAGGGTGAAGGCCGGACCAGGGGTAAGGTCCGGCCGCAGCAGAAGTTATGTTGCGATGCCAATTGAGCGCAAGAGTGCGGAAGTTGACGGATTGCTTCCAGTTTCGCCTGGGGAGATGTGGGAGAAAGTGGCCACTGTTGCTCATGTCGACTTGCGGCTACATTGCCTCTGGTCCAGTCGTCCCGGGAGGTGAGAGCTGCTCGTGGCCTACGCCCTGCTTGCCGTCAGACTCCTCGTCGGCATCGTGTTCGCGGCATCCGCGACCGGAAAACTACGAGGCGCCGCGGCCTTCCGCGGCTTCGAGGAATCGACCCGTTCCATGGGCGTTCCGGCCCGCCTGAGCCGCCTCGTGGCGGTGGCCGTGGTCGTGGGGGAGTGCGCCGCGGTGGTGCTGCTCGCCCTGGGGCCCGGCGGCGCGCCGGGCTTCGTCCTGACCCTGCTGCTGCTCGCCGCGTTCACCACCGGAATCGTCCGTACGCTCCGCAGCGGAACCAAGGCGTCCTGCGCCTGCTTCGGCGCTTCCACCGCGCCGATCGGCCGTCGCCACGTGGTGCGGAACACCGTGCTGCTCGTCCTGGCCGCGTCCGGTCTGGCCGCCGCCCTCGCGGGGACGCCGGCGCCGGCCCAGGCGGCCGGCGTGCTGATCGCGGCGTTCGGCGCGCTGGTGGGCGCCCTGCTCGTGATCTTCACGGACGAGCTGGGCACGCTGTTCGAGGACGGCGCCACACGCACCTCGGGACGCGTTCGCGGATCAGCCCCGTAGGCACCCGGGCAGGCGACCCGGTAGGCGACAACCCTCCCGATTTCCCGGGCGGTTGATGTTCACACACCACCGTGGCGGCCGCCGCGACGCACCCGTCGCAGCCGCCGCCGCACCACGGCGCGCGGCACACCCGTGCAGCGTCGCGCCGTCGCATCCCGCGATCCGATGGGCGGACACCCCGCCCCACGATGACACGAGACCCCGGAGTCACCCATGCCCTTTCTGGTCACCGCCGTCGTCCTCATCGCCGTGCTCTGTCTGCTGAACCTGCTGCTCACCTTCGGCGTCATACGCAAACTCCGCGCCCAGGCCGACGAGAAGGCCGACCGGGTGGCGGACGGCCTGATCATCCCGGCCGGCTCCGCCGTCCCCGGCTTCTCCGCCGTCACCACCGCCGGTGAGCGGATCACTCGCGAGGGCCTCGGCGAGACCATGCTGGGCTTCTTCTCGCCCGACTGCCGGGCCTGCAAGGAGCGGCTGCCGCTCTTCGTGGAGCAGGCCCGCACCACGGCCCGCGAGACCGGTCGCAGCGTCCTGGCCGTCGTGCACGGCACCGACGAGGAGGCCCGCGAGCAGGTGGCGGCGCTGTCCGAGGTCGCCCACGTCGTGGTCGAGCCGGGCGACGGGCCGCTCGGCGAGGCCTTCGACATCACCGGATACCCGGTCTTCGGCCTGATCACCGCCGACGGCACCCTCAGTGCCACCGCCTTCGACCCCGGCCGCCTGCCGGCGCGCTCGAAGGCCGCGGTCTGACCTCGGGCGCCGCCCCCGGGTCAGGACGGACCGTCGGGCCTCGCCGCGGCGACCAGGCTCGGTTGGAGCCGGCGCGCGGCGTCGAGATGGTCGGCGGTCCAGATGATGCGGACGGCCGTGTCCGTGGCCTGTCCCTGCTCGTCGCTGAGGTCGCGGCGGAGGGATTCGACCAGCCGTGCCTCGGCCACGGGGTTGCGCGGCAGCGGATCCCGGATGGCGGCGTTGTGCCCGAGACCGGCGGCCAGATCCCGGTACCAGCCGGAGATCTGGTCGGCGGCGCTCAGCAGCACGAGGCCCGCCTCCGCCCGGTTCGGCTCGCTGTCCGGTTCGCCGGCGCGCCGCCACAGCCCCAGGACCGCGTCCGCCGCGAGGCGCAGCCCCACGATGCCGGTCACCAGGGTGGTCATGTCGGCCAGGGGCACCGGTTTGGCACCGCGTTCGGCCAGATAACTGCGGAACGCGTCGTCGAGCCTGCGCGCGGCCGCGGCAGCTTCGACGCCCTCCCGCAGCGCGACCTCGACAGATGCAGGCCCGGGCGCGGTGCCGCAGTGGCCGATGGCACACTGCACCGCGCCCGCCAGATACCGGGCGCTGTCCGTGTACGCCTCGGCGAGCGCCCGGTCGACGGCCGCCGTGGCGCCGCGCGGCCAGAAGAACAGGCCCACCAGCACGCTCACCGCGCAGCCGATGGCGATGTCCTGGATCCGCAGCAGCACGATGTGCCAGTCGGGGTCCTGGCCGATGTTGAACAGGATGACGAGAGTGACGGTGAAGGACGCCTGACCGGCGGCGAAGGAGATGGCTGCGGGGGCGATGCCGGCGAGCAACACGGCGAGCGGCAGCAGGAACCAGAGCGCCGTCCCGTGGTGGCCGATCAGTTGCAGCAGCCCGGTGCCGATGATCGAACCCGCGAGGGTGCCGCCCAGGGCGCGGACCGCGTTCTGCCCCGTGTTGAGGGCATTCGAGCGCAGCACGGACAGGGTTCCCAGGAGCACCCAGAACGAGTGCTGGACGCTGGTCACGTTGGCGAGGCCGACCGCGATGCCGAGGCCGAGCGCTCCCCGCAGGCTGTTGTGCAGCCAGACGGACCCCGGCTGGAGGTGGGCGGCGGCCCGCTCGCGCGCCGCCGCCAGCGGTCGGGTCACGGCGTCGGGCTCGCGGCCCAGCAGGCGTTCCAACCAGCTGCGGCGTTCGGCGGCCGCGGCCAGGGTCACGTTGTCCGCGATCTGCAGCGTCGCGAAACCCAGCTCCTGCGCGCGGAACGAAAGGTCCAGCGCTCCGATCACGGGGTGCACCCGCGAGGGAGTGCCGGCGTCGTCCCGGCCCACGGGCAGCCGGGTGGTGGCGTTGCGCTCCATATCGGCCATGGCCTTGCGCAGACTCTCCGAGGCTGCGTCCAGCTCCTCCGGTGAGCCGCGCGGGGCGTCGAGCAGCGCGGCCACCTGGTCGAGTACGGCCGCGACGGCCAGCCGTACGGACCGGGCGGCGATGTCGCAGGCCGGTCGACCGTCGAGCGGGGGCGCGCTGTCGGCCAGGATGCTGCAGAGCCAGGTCAGTTCGTCGACCAGACGGACGAGGGCGCGCGAACTGGTGGACAGGCCGGTGGGGCGGTACGGGGTGGCGTCGAAGACGGTGCGCAGCTCGGCCGCCGCGGCGGCGGCCTCGTCGGCTCTGGTACGGCACTGACCCGTGCTCGGCGCGGCAGGCCCGCCCGCCAGGAGGGACGCGTCGGTGCGCAGTTGCTCGGCGGCCGCACAGCAGACCCGGGCGGCGGGTGCGCTGAGGGGGTCCCCGCTGGGACGGGGCCACAGCAGGGTGACCGCGAGCATGGAGGCGGCTGCCGCGAGGCCCGCTCCCGCGAGCCGGGCGGGAAGCGCCGCGAACGAGACGGGCGAGGTCACCGGGAGGATGAAGGCGAGCAGCAGCGCGGTCGAGGCGCCCGCGAGGACGGAGCTGACCACCCCGGAGAACAGCACCAGGAAACCGATGACGACCATGGCGGTGACCGCGAGCCAGGTCTTGTCGGCTACGAGCGTACCCAGACAGATCAGGACGGCCCAGGCCACCGCGAGGCCGAGGTGGGCGCGTAGCCGCTGCACCATCGGGCCGGTGAAATCAACGAGCAGCAACATCGAGAACGCACCGAACGCGGCGAAGGTCGCCATCGTCGGTGAGCCGATGACCTGGCTGCACAGGGCGAACAGCGCGGGCATGACGAGTGCCGTCCGCCCGGCACGCCGGGTCGCCGCCAGCTCGGGATCGCGGTCGCGCAGCCACGACGCGACCGACCCGGGACGGATTCGACTGGATGTCCGCACGTGCCCGCCCACCTCCTGTCGACAGGCCTACGCCCCACCGAGTGTGACGTCTCTTCCGGAGCGACGTCATCCGAACACGACCTCTGCTCATGATCCACCCAGGCGGATCATGCCCGCGGCGTACAGACCGCCCACGCGACGGGTGCGGAGGTCACCGTCCTGCGGAGGTCACCGTCCTGCGGAGGTCACCGTTCTGCCGAGGTCGCGGTCAGCCGGCGAACGCCTCGTTCAGGCGGACGTTGTAGCCGTCTTCTTCCATGAGGACGACGGTGACGCCGAACGGGGAGGGATGGTCCAGTTCGAGCGGGATGAAGGAGTAGTCGACCGCGGCCCGGACGGGAAGGACCAACTCGCCGCCCGGCTGTGGCTCGATGGCGGGCAGCCATGCGGGCTCGGCCGAGCCCCGACCCTCGGGGGAGTGCGCCTGGGGCTGTTCGGTGTAGGGGAACTGGTGCAGCACATGGCCGTCCTTCGTGGCGTGCACCATGTTCAGACAGGGCACCGGGCCGGTGATCGGCAACTGGCAGGCGGTGGCGACGTCGTGGGTCTCCCAGGCGAGAACGACCTCGTCGGCCCCGGCCGCCGCGGCGATGTTCGCGAGTTCGGCGATGCCGGTGAGCGCGTCCTTGCCGGGCTCGGTCGGCCGCACCCAGATCAGGCCGACCAACTCGCCGCGCACCAGCGGCATGATGACCGGCCGTGGCACGGCACCCTCGGCGAGCCCCGCGGAGTACGCGCTCTTCATCGACTCCACCAGCGCGTCCCACGTCTGTGCATCCATGAACTCATCCTCGTCGCCCGCCTGTGTCCGATCAGGCTGACCCTGTCATGCGGGCCGTGCCCTCCGCCAGCGGCTCGGCCCTGTCAGGCGGGCGCTCCGGCCAGGACTTCCACCTTGCCGGTGTCGAGCGAGTAGTAGGCGCCGACCACGGCGAGGGCACCCTTCTTCACGAGAGGGGCCAGGTCCTGATTGGAGCGCAGGTCGGCAGCGGTCAGCGTGACCTGCGCTCGGGCCATGGAATCCACCAGGTCGGCACCGCCCCCATGGACCGCCTGCTCGTACGCCGGACGCAGGGCCTTGGCGATCGCCTCCAGATTGCCGGGCAGCGGTTTGCCGTCACGGATGGACTTGTACGCCGCCTCGATGGCGCCGCAGCGTTGATGCCCGAGCACCACGATGAGCGGAGTGCCGCTCGTCATGGGCCCGTACTCCACGGAACCGGTGACCACCGGACCGATGGCCTCCCCGCCCGTGCGCATCACGTACAGGTCACCCAGACCGGTGTCGAAGAGGAGTTCGGGCGGTACCCGGGAGTCGATGCAGGAGAGGATCGACCCGAAGGGTTCCTGCTTCTCGGCCACGAACTCGCGCCGGTCCGGATCGCGGTCGGGATGTCGAAGATCGCCGCTCACCCAGCGCTCGTTGCCTTCCATCAGTCTGGTGAACGCCGCGGCGGGCGTGGTCGGTGGCGGTTGTGGCGGAGCGCTGGTCGCCGACGAGGCCGCGATCGTCGGCGAACACCCCGCAAGCGTGGCCGTGGCGGCCACGAGACCGCCGACGAGAAGAACTCTGCGATCGGGATGTCCCGCTCTGTCCATCAGCCCTGACCTCTCAGTCCACCGAGACGTCTCCGTACGTCTTGACCAGGGGCGATTGTGCAGTGCGGTGAGGGAACAGGACGGGAGGCACACGCGGGCGCGGGGCACTCTGCCACCTATGGCCCACGACCCGGAGACCTGGAACGGTCTGTGGCGGAGCGTCACAGCCGGCCGGTCAGATGCCCATCGACGCCATCTCGATCGCCGACCGGTAGTTCGCTGCCGCGGTCACCACGCAGGCCCGATAGGTCCGGTTGTCCTTCACGACGAGGAAGTAGTCCTTGAGGTTCTTCCAGTAACTGAGCAGGTAGCCGATGCCCGGGAGGAAACCCGGCGGCCGGGGCACCAGCGCGAAGGCCTCGGAGCACCGGAGGATCTCCCCGGTCGCCTGGGAGAGGACGTCGGCGACGTCGGGGTTCATGTTCCAGCCCGCGGCCAGGTCGGCGTTCCAGATGGAGGCGGCCACCTCCCGCAGGTGCGCCTCCTCCTCCGGGGAGAAGTCGCTCTGGCCCAAGGCGTGCACGGCTGCCGGGGGTGTCGCGGCCGGGGAAGGCCCGGCGGCGGCCGCGGCCGCCGTGCCCGAGACTCCGAGAAGAAGTGCGGCTGTTGTGGTCGCCGCCACCGTGTACGTGGCCCGTCTGCCGCCCATGCTGATCGGTCCCCTCTGCGGATGTGCCCGGGGCCTGCCGCCCGGGCAGGGCCGACGCTGTCATGTGCCGTACATACGGGTCAACGGCGACAATCTGCCAACCGCGGCCGACGGTTGCTTCTTGACGACGGTGCACGAGGACGCCGCCCGAGACCCCGTCGTACGGCGGCAGGTACGCATCCGTCGGGGCACGCGGGGCACCATGATGGTGGCGGGAACCACCCGTGCGGGCGACGACGTACGTCCGCCCTGGCCGGTCCACCCCGAGTTCACGGTGTTCCGAGAGGGGCATGGACGGGAGTGGCCCGGTTCACATGGCATAACGGGGGCGTCACCGACAGCATGGTCCTCGTCACCGGCAGGCCGAAGGGATCCAGGATGTTCCGCAAGGTGCTGGTCGCCAACCGCGGCGAGATTGCGATTCGCGCGTTCCGCGCTGGCTATGAACTGGGCGCGCGAACCGTGGCCGTCTTCCCTCACGAGGACCGCAACTCGCTGCACCGGCTGAAGGCCGACGAGGCCTACGAGATCGGCGAGCCCGGGCACCCGGTGCGGGCCTATCTCTCCGTGGAGGAGGTCGTCCGTGCCGCACGCAAGGCGGGTGCGGACGCCGTCTACCCGGGCTACGGGTTCCTGTCCGAGAACCCGGAACTGGCGCGCGCCTGCGAGGAGGCGGGCATCACGTTCGTCGGCCCGGACGCTGCCACTCTCGAGTTGACGGGAAACAAGGCCCGCGCCGTGGCGGCCGCCCGGGCGGCCGGCGTGCCGGTCCTCCGCTCCTCGGCACCCTCCACCGACGTCGACGAACTGGTCCGCGCCGCCGAGGACGTCGGCTTTCCCGTGTTCGTCAAGGCGGTCGCGGGCGGCGGAGGGCGCGGTATGCGGCGGGTCGAGGACCCGGCCACACTGCGTGAGTCCATCGAGGCGGCCTCCCGCGAGGCGACGTCGGCGTTCGGCGACCCCACCGTCTTCCTGGAGAAGGCGGTCGTCGATCCGCGCCACATCGAGGTGCAGATCCTCGCCGACGGACAGGGCAACGTCATCCACCTGTTCGAGCGTGACTGCTCGGTGCAGCGCCGCCACCAGAAGGTGATCGAGCTGGCGCCCGCGCCGAACCTCGATCCGGCGCTGCGGGACCGGATCTGCGCCGACGCGGTGCGGTTCGCCCGCGAGATCGGCTACCGCAACGCCGGCACCGTGGAGTTCCTCCTCGACCGCGACGGCAACCACGTCTTCATCGAGATGAACCCGCGCATCCAGGTGGAACACACGGTCACGGAGGAGGTCACCGACGTCGACCTCGTCCAGGCCCAGCTGCGCATCGCCTCGGGCGAGTCGCTGGCGGATCTCGGGCTCTCCCAGGAGACGGTCACCCTGCGCGGGGCCGCTCTCCAGTGCCGTATCACCACCGAGGATCCGGCGAACGGCTTCCGCCCGGACACCGGCCGGATCAGCGCCTACCGTTCGCCGGGCGGCTCGGGTATCCGTCTGGACGGCGGTACCACCCACGCGGGTACGGAGATCAGCGCGCACTTCGACTCGATGCTGGTCAAGCTCACCTGCCGGGGCCGGGACTTCAAGTCCGCGATCGGCCGCGCCCGGCGTGCCGTGGCCGAGTTCCGCATCCGGGGCGTCGCCACGAACATCCCGTTCCTCCAAGCCGTCCTGGACGATCCCGACTTCCAGGCCGGGCGGGTCACGACGTCGTTCATCGAACAGCGGCCGCACCTGCTCACCGCCCGCCACTCCGCCGACCGCGGCACCAAGCTGCTCACCTACCTCGCCGACGTCACGGTGAACAAGCCGCACGGTGAACGCCCCGAGCTGATCGACCCGGTCACCAAGCTGCCGCCGCTGCCCGCCGGCGAGCCGCCCGCGGGTTCCCGGCAGCGCCTCGTCGAACTCGGCCCGGAAGGCTTCGCCCGGCAGTTGCGCGAGTCGCCGACCATCGGTGTCACCGACACGACCTTCCGCGACGCCCACCAGTCCCTGCTCGCCACCCGGGTACGCACCAAGGACCTCCTCGCCGTCGCCCCGGCCGTGGCCCGGACGCTGCCCGAGCTGCTGTCCCTGGAATGCTGGGGCGGCGCCACCTACGACGTCGCCCTGCGCTTCCTCGCCGAGGACCCCTGGGAACGCCTGGCGGCCCTGCGCGAGGCCGTGCCCAACATCTGCCTCCAGATGCTGCTGCGCGGCCGCAACACCGTCGGCTACACGCCGTACCCGACCGAGGTGACCGACGCCTTCGTCCAGGAGGCCGCGGCCACCGGCATCGACATCTTCCGCATCTTCGACGCGCTCAACGACGTCGGCCAGATGCGCCCGGCCATCGACGCCGTACGCGAGACCGGGACGGCGATCGCCGAGGTCGCCCTGTGCTACACCTCCGACCTGTCCGACCCGTCGGAGCGGCTGTACACCCTGGACTACTACCTCCGTCTCGCGGAGCAGATCGTGGCGGCCGGCGCACATGTCCTGGCCGTCAAGGACATGGCCGGTCTGCTGCGGGCACCCGCCGCGGCCACGCTCGTGTCGGCGCTGCGCCGCGAGTTCGACCTGCCGGTGCACCTGCACACCCACGACACCGCGGGCGGTCAGCTCGCCACCTACCTCGCCGCGATCCAGGCCGGGGCCGACGCGGTGGACGGCGCGGTCGCCTCCATGGCGGGCACTACCTCCCAGCCGTCGCTTTCGGGGATCGTCGCCGCCACCGACCACTCCGACCGGCCCACCGGCCTGGACCTGGGGGCCGTCGGTGACCTGGAGCCGTACTGGGAGAGCGTCCGCAGGATCTACGCGCCCTTCGAGGCGGGCCTGGCCTCGCCGACCGGACGCGTCTACCACCACGAGATCCCCGGCGGCCAGCTGTCCAACCTGCGCACTCAGGCGGTCGCCCTCGGCCTCGGTGACCGCTTCGAGGACATCGAGGCGATGTACGAGGCGGCCGACCGCATCCTGGGCCACCTGGTCAAGGTCACCCCTTCCTCCAAGGTCGTCGGTGACCTCGCCCTGCACCTGGTGGGTGCCGGGGTGGCGCCGGAGGACTTCGAGGCGACACCGGACAGGTTCGACATCCCCGACTCCGTCATCGGTTTCCTGCGCGGCGAACTGGGCACGCCGCCCGGCGGCTGGCCCGAGCCCTTCCGCACCAAGGCGCTGCAAGGCCGCGCGGAGGCCAAGCCCGTACCGGAGCTGACCGCCGAGGACCGTACGGGCCTGGAGAAGTCCCGGCGTTCGACCCTCAACCGGCTGCTGTTCCCCGGGCCGACGCGCGACTTCGACACCCGCCGCCAGGCGTACGGTGACACCAGCGTGCTGGACAGCAAGGACTTCTTCTACGGGCTGCGCCCCGCCAAGGAGTACTCGGTCGACCTCGAGCCCGGCGTGCGGCTCCTCATCGAGCTCCAGGCCATCGGCGAGGCGGACGAACGCGGGATGCGCACCGTGATGTCCTCCTTGAACGGCCAACTGCGGCCGATCCAGGTCCGCGACAACGCGGCGGCTTCCGACGTACCGGTGACCGAGAAGGCTGACAGGGCCAACTCCGGGCACGTGGCGGCGCCGTTCGCCGGTGTGGTGACGCTCGCGGTCGCCGAGGGCGACGAGGTGGAGGCCGGGGCGACCGTGGCCACCATCGAGGCGATGAAGATGGAAGCCTCCATCACCGCCCCGAAGGCCGGCCGGGTGACCAGGTTGGCCATCAACCGGATCCAGCAGGTGGAGGGCGGCGACCTGCTCATCGAGGTCGGCTGAGGCTTGTCACTGAGCACGCGTGCACCGCGCACGCGTGTGCTGTCAGGAGCGACCTGCGGCCGCCCGCCTGATCTTCGACAGGCGGGCGGCGAGCGGGGTGCTACGGCGTCGGGGCGCGGGGTGCGACGGTGTCGCGTGTGTGGGGTGTCTCGGTGTCGCGGCCGGTCGTGTGGCGACGCTAGAGGCCGTCGCCGAGCATGCTCGGTCGGTGGACGAGTAGCTGTGCCACCTCGAACGCCATCTCGGAGACCCCGCCGGCCGGTGGTGGGTGGTAACGCCCCGCGCAGACGGACAGGTTGACGATGAGGTGGGCGTGCCAGCTCCGCCCTACGCCCCGCCGGTCGGCGTAGGCGCGATTGCCGTTGACCCACCAGACGACGGAACGGGCACCGAACTCGACGCGCAGGTTCACCCAGGCACCCGGCTGGACGGCCTCGTCGCGGTAGTAGCGGTGCCCGCCGCGCACGTGGTTGGAGAGTTCCAGCAGATCGGGATGGTCGGGGTGGTACTCGAAGACGTCGACCTCCTGGTCTCCGTCCCGCCATGTCCAGATGGCCGGCCAGGCGCCGATCTGCGTGGGGAGTCTCACCCGGGTCTCCAGCACGTCCCCCGCACACAGGAGGAAACCGTCGTCGCTGTCCTCGGTCGTCAGAAGGCCGGTGTTCCATCTGCCGTCCGGGCGCCGGGTGGCGCGGAAGGTGCCGGTGCGGCTGTGGTCGGGGTCGGGGACCAGGTAGTCGAGCTTGTCGTCGTCCGGGTTGACGGGGCCGCCGTCGGGATAGGCCCAGGAATGCCCCGCGACCCACTGCCGCGTCGAGGCGAAGTCCGCGGTGAAGACGACATCGGACACGCGCGGCCTCCTTGATGTCGACTTTCGCGTACGCCACTGGTTCTCCCCCGAGGAGCGCGCCGCATGCTCCGTTCGCCTCGACCGGCGGGGAAACAACTCTTCGGAGTGAACTCGGAGTGAACGAGGTCCCGGGTGCGCTCGGCACCGGGCCGTCGCCCGGTATGAGGCCAACTCCTCAACCACTACGACCGGTTGGGGTTGATCACGGCATGGTGCCTCGGGTGGAGGACCCGATGAATGACACGCAGGACCGGCCCCGAACGGGCTGGGGAGTACTCACCTCACGGGATTTTCGCCTGCTTTGGGTACTGGCGCAGAGCACTTGTTCCGCTGCTGTCGTATTCCTGAGCAAGAAGGTCCGTCAGCCCCTCGTACGTGGCGCTTGGCCGTGCGAATTCGCTGGTCCGCAGAGGGGTCGGTACGGGATGCTGCACGCGTGATCGAGCGAGAAGCCGCCGTTCGGGCTGTCGAAGAACAGCTGGAGCGCGACTATCAGCAGTGGCGGGCTGTGAGTGTGGACGCGATACGGATGGCTGTGGTTCGCGTCGAGGAGCACGAACTGGTGTGGATCGTCTCCTGGCAGTCCGAGGAGTTCGTACGCACTCGGAACTCGAGGTACATGCTGGTCGGTAATGGGCCGTACCTGGTCGACCGCGTCGACGGGGGACTACACCAGATCGGCGTCGTCTCCGCGAAAACAGGGGAGTGGGAGACCGACTACCGGGCCCGGATACGTGGGCTGCCGGTGCGTACCGCAGTAGACGACCTGCACGATGAGCTCTGCGGAGTCGCCGCTACGCGCAGACGCATGCACGCTGCGCGGACACTGCGCCGGAGGCTGCCTGTGCTCTCGCCTGCGGAGGCCATCGAGTACGTGAGCGCCCTGCTGGACGGTGATGTGCCCGCGCGCCTCGTAGCCGTCGCCACCAAGGAACTCGTCGAGCCTCTCAACCCGGTACTTGCGGTGAAGACCATTCTGAGTGGAGCGGTGATCCGAATCGGTCAGAGACCCGACGGATGACGGGAAAGCCGGTCGGCATGCCGATCGCGCACCCGGTCCCGTTCCTCGGACGTGGCGAGGAAGACGTCGGCGCCACCGTCGTAGGGGTGGTGGATGCGCTGCATGCGGGTGTCGGTGATGAGAATTCCCGCCACCTTGTCGTCGGCGATGTCTCGGAGCAGCTCGTCGATGCAGCCTCGCCGCCAGGGCCGGCGGGCGGCGAAGAGGTGGCAGTACGTGCGGAAGTCAGGGTCAGGATCGTCCTCCACCAGCAGGCTCTGCCAGTACCCCGTGGCGGGTTGCGATGACGGAACCTCGGCTTCGGTCGTCCAGAGTGGAGTGATCACATACACCTCCGCGCCAGCGAACAACTCATCGAGGACGGTGTTGTAACGCTCCAGGACAACGGCGTACTCGCTCTCGTCCTCGGCATACCGCTTGCCCCCGGCAGGCTGTGAAAACGCACCCAGACATCCCGATATGGGTCACGGAGCTTGTACCCAACCGGAGGGCAACTGGGCCATCGCTGCTGCCACAGCTCCGTCAGATCTGTCTGCCCGTCTCCAGACACCCGTCGCACTCAACCTCTCGTGTATGGCCTTACCGACGACCATGATGCCGGTGCTCGCGAGCGAGAGACACCGACTTCTTCATCCGCAGATTGCTCGGGCGGTTGGGCTCGGTGAAGGCAGAGACGTTGGTGCTCATGGCGGGAGTCCTCTCGGATCAGGCGGCCAGCGAGTGCGTGGCCAGGACGGCGGTGTAGCTGGTGGGGTCCACGGGTGTGCCGTCGTAGCACTCCAGGCAGCAGCCGAGCTTTTCGGATATTGGCGGAGTGCACTTGATCCGTAGCCGCGGTAGTCCGGTGCCAAGTCGCCGCAGGAGCCTCGCGCGCGTGGGTGGGTGGGTGAGTATGACGAACCGCGTAGGCCGTCGCCTTTCCTCGGACAAGCAGCGCAAGGAATGGGCTGGCCTCGTTTCACACCAGCAAGGCAGGATCGGCCGTGTGATACGCCATCCCCAAGACGATGCCGAGTTGCTGGCCCTGGTTCGCCGCTATGTCACGCCCGAGCGGCGCTACCTGAAGCTCGGCGGCAGCATGCTGCGCATGCAAAGTCCTGAGTGCGACCGATTCATGCGAGAACTTTGCGAGGACGCGGGACTCATCACCGCGGCTGAGATCGCCACTCTTCTTGAGGGCGGCTGGCGAGAGCGGAGAACTGCGGCTTGGCTCGTAGCTGTCTCTCGCCGGACCGAGTTCCGTGAGCGCCTCGGGGAACTCCTGCTGGCCAGCGAGGTCTGCTGTGTTGGGCTGGCCTATAGCGTGGCCCTGGCCAGTTTCGGAACGGCGCGCGACGCTGATCTGCTCGCCACCTACCTTGATCGCTACCTCTGCCGCCCTGACCTCGCGTACGACCAGACGGTCGTCATGGGCGCTCTTCAGTTCATCGACCTGAACCTAGGAGGTGGTCAAGCCGACCGCTTCCGGGAACCGGGCAGCCTGTGGCAGCAGTGGCTCCAGGATGCACCTCACATGCAGGGCGACTCGGACCCCACCCCCTCCAATTTGAGCCTCATCCGTCGGCTTTGTGCGTTCGTCGATGAATGCGCCGAGGCGCGATAACGGACCCCATCTTCTGGTGGTCTCGCTGGACCACGGCCCACCGCTCTTGGGAGCGGTCAGATCTGTGTGCGGGACGCGATGTAGTCGAGCCAGTCGCGTCTGGCGTATCCGGTCCAGCGGGTGGCGTTGCTGATGCTGGTGCCGGTGAAGTTGGCGAGGACGGATGCCGGCAGGTCGGTGGCCAGCGCGAGACGAGCGTTGTTGCGGCCGGGGCGGGGCGCGATGCCGTATCGGCGGAGCTTCAAGTTGAGGTAGGTGGCTCCGAGAGGGCGGGCGGGCTCCTGGCCGGGGAACAGCCACGGTGTTGTGCTGGCTGTCTGATCGAGCTGCCAGCGTGCCTGGCACGGGTCGCGTAGCGCACGGACCAACCGGGCGACTTCGGGCGGCAGCGGAAGACGGTGGCCTGCGAGATTGAGCGCCACCATCGCGTTGTCGTCTATGACGTCGTGCACGGTGAGTTCGAGCAGTTTGGTGTGCTGCAGCCCGAAGAGGAGCGTCAGGGCGCCAGCCGTACGAACATCGAGAGGCAGAGCATCGTCGCTGAGACACCGGTGCAGCTGTTCGGCCTGCTCCTCGTCCATGATGAAGACGCTGGGTGCGGCGATGCGAGCCCGGGGAACTACAAGCTCGCCAACAAGGCCCCGACCTCGCGCCCAGGTGACGATGGCACGCACCTCACGACGTTCCACAGCCCCTTCCTCCAGCCACATCTCGAGTTCTGGCTGTGCGAGTTCCCCGAGGGCGATGCCGTGCTCGTCGAGCCAGTCGAGCAGTTCCAGGGCCCGGCGCAGTCGCGATCGCATCTGGTGCTGCGTGCCGGCGCGTAGCGGACGGGGCCGGTGGGCCGCTGGGGGAGCGGTGCCTGGGCCAAGAGGGCGTCCGCCCAGCGGGGCGGGGCCTCCAATCGTTCGTCCCGCAGCGGCAGCACCGCGTCGGCGACGAGGACGTCGCGGATGTAGCGAGTGGTCGGTGTGTTGGGCAGGTCGTCGAGCTGTTGGTGGGTGAACTCACCATGAGAAGAGGCTAGTTGAGCCAGGAGGGCGGGCACTCCGTCGCGGGTCAGCCAATGCGCCCCTCGGCGGGGGTGTCCGGCGGCGGCGAGAGCCGAGTGGAAGTCCTGCCGCTGTGCCTGGACCGTTGCGCCTTCTCCACCGAGCGCTTTGGGCCTGTCGACTTTCTACGGCCGGCAACCCCCCGGCCTCATCCACGGCCGGCACCCCGGCCCGGCGGCCCGGCCGGACACGGCCATTGCCGTCCCCGGTGATAAAAGCAGTGTCACCCGCGCCGCCGCGGGCCGCCCCGAAGCGGGGGCCGACTCTGTGGAGCAGCCCGTTCGCCGTGACGGGGACGCGCGGGCCACCGCAGTGCCTCCGTTGTCCGTACGGGACCGCTGCCGCGTCATCGTCCGTCCGTAACCCGCCGCCCCAGCAAGGAGAACCGGCTCCGTATGAGTGAGAACACCGAGGACGTCGTCCGGCACGCGGAGAGCGCGGCCCGCTCTCTCGCCCAGTTCGTCACCGACCTCCAGTACCGGGGGACCGGGATCGAGTACCCGGTGGAGGCCTCCCGCATCTACCGCGATCTCACCCCGCGCCGCAGGCGAGATGGCGGCAGGCCTCACTCTGCTCAGGACCTCCGTGGAAGGCCTCCGGGATCAGGACCGCCTGATGACCGACTACCGGGGTGAGCGCGGCTCGGCGAGGTGCTCCAGCGCTACACCGACTCATCCCTCGCGGCGGAGCAACTCGCAGACGTGCTGGGCATGGTCTTCCCCGTCACCGAGCACCCGGCGTACATGGGCGCCGGCCAGGCGTGGTCGCGCGCCTGGCCCGTGCGACCGACCGCGGTGTGGGTCCGGTGCGTCAGGAGTCCAGCACAAGACCTGTGCTGGTGAGGCAGCCGTCGATCAGGTGCGGGCGGTACTGGATCATCTTGAGTTTCGCTTCACTGCTCGGGTGATCTGGCTGAGATCGGCGGCGGCGAGGTTGCCGATGTCGCGCTTGACCAGGGACCAGATACCGTCCTGAGGGTTCAGGTCGGGCGCGTAGGTCGGCAACTGGAACACGGTGAGCCAGTCGGCGTTGGCCTCGAAGAACTCCCGCAGCGGCGCGACCAGGTGCATGCGCAGGTTGTCCCACACGAGCACGATCGGGCCGCCGAGCTGTGAGTGGGCGTGGATGATCAGGTCGCTATAGTCCTTCCAGCCGAACCCCTTGAACCTGACGGCGGGCCCACCACCTGGTGGTGGGCCCGTTCCGTATTCGTCTGTCGGCAAGGAAAGGCCCGTCTTCCTCCCGGACCGGGCGGGCGAGGATTCGGCGGATCTACTGGAAAAGGCCCGCCGTGTCACGAACGGAACCGCCGGTACGCCTGAGGTACGTGAGCCGGGAATCAGAGCGGTGGCCACCGTCTGCTTTGGCTGCCAGCGAGTCCCAGTACAGGGCATGGCTGCCCGCCTTGCTGAGGCTCGGGACCGTCCGGTGTGGGCCGGGTGGCGACTCAGCCCAGCTGTTGGGCGTTCAGACCGATGAGGCGTTCGTAGGCGGGGTTTTCGTCGGGGTAGACGACCTGAATGTCGACGGGAAGGGCCGTCCCGGGATCGACGCTGTGTCCGCCGCCTGCGGGGGAGCCGAGCAGGACGGCACCGTCGGTGCCGTTGCGGAGGATCTCCCCCCAGAAGGCGTCGATGAAGCTCTTGGACAGTGAGGTTCCCCCCGGCAGGGCACCGAAGCCCACGGTCCACCTCGTGACGCGGGTGTCCTCGGCGTACATCGTGAGCCGGTAGGAGTAGAGGTGCCCCGGGCCTTCCGCCCAGTGGCCGCGCAGCTCCTGGTCGACGCGCAGGTTCCCCACGAAGCGGGACGCCAGTGCGGACTGGGCCTGGTCGTTCCAGGAGCCGTTCGGGCTCCCGGCCATGGGGATGGCGGCCAGGTTCGCGATCGAGGTCCCCCGGTCCACCGGCAGTGAGTGCCCCTGCTGGTTGGCGGCCGAGAAGAGCGCGTTGTCCTCGACGGTGTTGTTGACGACCCCGCTCACCCCGTCACCGCTGTGGTCGAACCCGTACTCGGAGAAGTTGTTGACGTACGCGCCCATCGGAATGGCCAGGATCTTGTCTCCACGCCCCGGGGTCTGGCCCACGTTGAAGCCAGTGGCCCGGTAGAGACAGAAGTTCCCCTCGGGGCACGCCTCGGCGCCCTGTCCGTAGATCAGCTTCGGTTCCTTGTCGCTCACTGCGCTCCCTCACCGCTAACGGCTGATGCGGCTGCCTGGGGGCCGACCATGCTGGCCGGTTCCCAGGCAGCCGCCGGGTTCTGCGGACCGTGACCGCCCCGGGTGCTGTTCGAGAGCGGATCCCAGTACATCGTGGCGACGGAAACGGCACAGACGCCCGATCGGCACGCTATGCGACGATGTTGCTATTTAGCGTAATGACACGTAGGGCTGCATGGACGCGTCACTCAGCACGCAGAAGGCTTACGCCCGGCTGGACCCGGGGAGAGAGACCTGATTTTGATCTTTATCTTCGGGCTGGACCGGGCCAGGGTGTCGGAAGAGCGGCGGCGCAAGGGCAGGCGGTCTCCCTGTGATGTCGCCATGACGATCTCTGGGCAGGGAAAGCCGCTGATACGTGTCCTGTACGACGAGTCCCGCCGCGACCTGCGGGAGCCGGACTACCCCCGTCCCGTCCGTCGGTGAGCTGACCGGCCTGGTTGGCGATCCCCGGCCGGAGGCCGTCCCCCGCACCCTGGGTTTCGGCGGAGCGGAGTTGCCAGCCACCGGGGGCGAGGTGGAGGAGAAGGTGACGGCCTGTCAGGGAACGCGTGCCACTCCGGTGTAGATACCGCTGCCCTCGGGCGCGGGCGCGGGGGCCGTCTTGAACCACTCGGGGGCGGTGACCAGGCCTGGGTCGAGAAGGTCCAGGCCGTCGAAGAAGCGGGTGACTTCCGGGCGGGTGCGGAAGCCGAGGCGGATGCCGCCCTTGGCGTATTCGGCGGTGACCTGTTCCGCCAGTTCCGGGTAGAGGTCGGAGGCGGCGTGCGACAGCACGAGGTGACTGCCTGGCGGCAGGGTGGCGACCAGGCCGCGGACGATGCCGTGGGCGTCCTGCTCGTCCGTGATGAAGTGCATCAGCGCGATCAAGGACAGTGCGATCGGGCGGTTGAAGTCCAGTACGGCGCGGGCGCGTTCGAGGATGGAGTCCGGCTGCCGTACATCGGCCTCGATGTAGTCCGTGACCCCTTCGGGATGGCTGATCAGCAGGGCTTCCGCATGCCGCAGCACGATCGGGTCGTTGTCGGTATAGACGACCTTCGCCGTCGGCGTGATCTGTTGGACGATCTGGTGCAGATTCGGCCGGGTGGGGATGCCGGTGCCGATGTCGAGGAACTGATCGATGCCCTGTGCGGCGAGCCAGGCGGCCGCCCGGTGCATGAACTGACGGTTCTGCCGGGCCGCGTCACGTGCTTCGGGCGGTAGCTTCTCGCCCACTGCCTCGTCGACGGGGTAGTTGTCCTTGCCGCCCAAGAGCCAGTCATAGACCCTGGCGGGATGCGCCGTGGCCGTGTGGAAACGCGAGGGGATGGGTATGTCGGGCGTCATGACGGGCTCCAGCGCGCGAGGCGATCAGCGGTGCTTTCCGATCACCGTAGTCTGGCACAGCATCTCGCCTGCCCGTAAAGGGAGTTGACGGTTGCCGGTGCGGGTGCCGAAAGCCCCATCCATGGCCTGTGGCGTGCAGGTTCTTGTGAACGGGTGACGGTCGCCGGACGGGTCGTGTCAGGCTGATTGATCGTGCTGCTGTGACTGTCCTGCCTCGCTGTGTCGAGCGTGTTCGCCCTCATGAGACTGCTCCCGATGAGTGATGTGGGCAAGGACATCGAGATATTGACGCTGTGCCATCAGCTGGCCGTCGTGCAGCGGCAGATCGACAGGCCGCGCGTCACCAGCGCGATCGAGGTCATGCCGTTAGACGGGCGGCCCGGCAGCACCGAGGCCCTGGACGACCGCTCCCGATGTCACAAGAAGGAAAGCGCTAGGGCGCGTGTTTCGGAAGCCTGCCTGAACGTCTGCCGGGACAGTGTGATCTTCGCAGGGGAAGTGCCCGCACCCAGGTCCTGGTCGGCACCGGCTACCAGAACGTGGACGCCTGGTCGCTGACCCAGACCTTCCCGACGACCGGGGACACCACCACCCCGTCGCCGTGCACACCGGCAAGGACGGCGGCACCACGGTTCGGCGTTCTTCACCACCCAGCGCCTGACCGGTATCCCCTCGGGGTGCGGGCGAGGCGCAGCACGAAAACGCCCAGTGAGGTCAGCGTACTTAGCTGACCGCGGGCACACGGTGTCCGCCATATCGGCGCTGGTGTCGAGGGCGTCGATTACAGACTGGGCGAACGTCGGCGATCCGGCCTGGCACCTCAGCGACGAGGATGGTGGTGGGTACGGCCATTTCCCGAGCGATACGGCGACGCAGATGATGAGGATCAGAACATGAAGGACGAGGCCAGGGCCATTCTGCGGCAGTTCGAGCAGGGCGAGCCCGTCGTCTCCGAGGACGGCAGGCGCACGGCTGCTGCTTGGGACCACGTGTCACTGACCGCGGTGATTGCCCACGCCTATGGTCTGTGGGTGCACGAGATGGCGGTCGCGCGGCCGGGCGGAGGCGACCGGCTTGAGGAGGTCGTACGCGGCCTGTTCCCGGACTTCGGCGGGAATCGATTCGCGGGCACTGCGGATGACGCCGTGCTCCTCACACGGGGGCTGCTCGGCGACTTCGAGGATGGGGCCGCGGCGGACGCCAAAGGACTGGGCACTCTGTACAACCTCGCGGCACTGTTGCACGCTGCGATGCTGCGTTCTCAGCTCTCTGAGCCGGACCTGGAAGAGCTGCTGGCGCGGGCAGAGGCCGAGTATGCGGGAACCGTGGCCTCCGGCGAGCTCGCCCGCGCTCAGGTGCGGGACGGCCACGTGGGGCCTTGGGATGTGACCGAAGTCGAGAACCGCGCCGTCGAGGGTGGCCAGATCGACCTCGGGGCCCTGCGAGTGCCTGTCGTCCCGGGCATAGAGATCCGGCCCGAGGGGATTGGTGCGCAAGGTCAGGGGCCTGGACGTCGGCAAGACCGCCCACCGCGGCAACGGACTCACCCCGGCCGGGAAGGAAGAAGGTCTTCGACAAACCGCTGCCCAACAGCGAACCCAAGCTGCGGGCCGTGCTCCGCGATGGCACGTTCTACGAGTCACGCGTCCCCGAAACAGCCATCGCATGACCGGCCCCGGTCTTGCGATGGCTGAGCGTTCATTTGGCCGCTGAGCGTTGCACCGGCCGGCTGAGCCCATGGAGCCAAACGGCCTCACAGGCAGTCGCACCCTGTGGCGTAGAGCAGAAGGAAGAGGGCCGTCATGGCGGCCACAGTGAAGCCGACAGCGGTCAGAGCGGCGAGGCCCCGACGGCGACCCTTCGTGGGAGTGCGGAAGGTCTGCCAGGCCCCGTGGGCTAGGAAGAAGCTGAGCAGCCCGGCCCCCGCGATGGTGAAGCGTGGGCTGAAGGACCAGCTCAGGTAGGCGATCAGAGCCAGGCAGCCGAGCAGGGCGCAGGCGAGCAGGCTGAGGATCACCTCGGCGACGGCTTCTCCCACCATCTCGATCAGGAAGTCGCCGACGCCTTTCGCTGCCCTGCGGACCCCCACGGCGCTCCTCCACCCTCGCGTCCGATGGCCCCGAGTGGGGCCTGGTAGGGAGGACCTCCGCCGAGCCGAAATGGTTGCCGAGGTGCTCAGGAGCTGCCAGCTACGGCACACAGTCACACCTTGACGAAGGGCATAGAGGCCCCCCCAGCACAACTACCGCACCACGGCGCGCGGCAAGCAGGTGGCCGTCAGTCTCCTGCTGGACTGGTGGATGGCCGGGCGGGCCTCCAGCCCGCCCGGCTCAACCTCGCCATGAAGCTGATGTCAACGGCCGCCCCGGCGGCTTGTCAGAGGCCGGCGCCGCGCATCATGCTCAGCATCACGCGGACGGCCGCCTCCTCCTCGTCCACGTCCACGCTCTCCCAGCCCTTGGCGTCCGGGTCTCCAGGTGTCCATTGGCCAGCCGCGACAAGCCGCTCCACCACAGTGCGGAGCTGGGCGGCGGTGACCGCGGTCGCATCGTCTTTCGGCCCGAGCCGGACCACGTCCAAGATCCCGGTCCACGAGGTGGCCCCGGGCTCCAGGACGGCGACGAAGGAGTACGGCCAGCCCGGGATGAATGGGGAGGCGGACCTCGCCCGGCCGTAGACATGGCAGAACAACCTGTCCGCCGAACACGGCGCGTCCGAGCGCAGCCACGGTGACGTCGACCGCGAGCACCAGGCGGTCACCGTCGAAGCATTGCAGTGGCATGTCGGCCAACAGGGCCCGCAACCTGTCGACCTCGATCCGGCCGTGGTTGAGGGCTCCGTACAAAGCGCCGTGACCACGCCGGTGCTCGGGCACCAGCGTCAACTCCACCGGCGAGGTGACCGGCCCGTCGACGCACAGCAGCGCGTCGGTGAGCTTGAACAACTCATCCCGCCGGGCAGTCAGACACTTATAGAACTCACCCCGGAAGCGTGACGCTTCCGCGAACGCTTCCCGCCGGCAGCAACAGGCAGCAGACTCACCCTCACGGCCTTCGTCGTGGTCGCGTGCACCTTGGTCGGAGCACAGGATCAGACGAAGGCCGCCCCCGCATCCGGCGAATCCCCATGCGAGCGAATCCGTTCGAGACGCCATTCGAGACCGTGGCACCATGTACCGCATGACGACGAACCGAAAGGTCCATGCCGCGTAGACGGCCAGGACAGATCCGTGTCGGCGCCCCCGGCAGCCACCGGACAACAGGTGCAAGGCCAGTCATCGACGGCCTGTCTTCGCGTGCACTGTCCGAGATCATCCGTCTCGAGCACGCCCGCAACTATCTGCAGCCAGACGACGTCAGCGCGGCTGTGGGCCTGTGGAAGGACTACGTCCACCAGCCCGAGCGTGACCTTTGGCACGACTACGAGTGGGACAACGTGCACTGGTTCTGCTGCGGAAACCCTCTCGAAGCCCGAGCCCTCCTCGACACCGTGATGCAGGCTATATCCCCACGAAGCGCCCGCGAACTTCGAAAGATCGTCAGCCGATCAGACGCCATCTGGAACCTTCCGTCCCCGCCCTACGACGCGGACGGAAGATAAAGAACAAGCTCAGGGGCGGGGCCGTATCGACATCGGGTTTCCCGCGGGCAGGCGGAGGACGAAGCACGCCCCCGAACCCTTCGGCTGCACCGCCAGCACGAGCAGGCCGCCGTGCCGGGCCGCCAGATCGCGGGCTATGGCGAGGCCGAGGCCGGTGCCGCCGTCCGTACGGGCGCGGGACTCGTCCAGACGGGTGAACCGCTTGAATATCCGTTCGCTGTCGGCTTCCGCGACGCCGACCCCGTCGTCGCGGACGGTGCACAGCACCGACCCGGGTGCGGCCGAGTCCCGGGCCACGGTCAGCAGCACGTGGCCGACGGCGTGGCGCAGGGCGTTGTCGAGCAGGTTCCGGAGGATCCGTTCGAGGTCACCGGGCGCCGCGGACACCGTCGTCGCGGCATCCGGCGAGGCGACGAGGAGATCCACCTTCGGGGAACCCCCGGCGCGTTCCGCGTACTCCTCCACGAGCCGGCCCGCCAGTGCCGCCACGTCGACCCGTTCGGCGGGGGCCGGCGGAGCGCCTGCGTCCAGCCGGGCCAGCAGGAGCAGTTCCTCCGTCAGACCGCTCAGCCGCCGCGCCTGCCGGCCGGCCGCGGACACCACGGCGGGCCAGTCGGCCCGGTCGGGGTAGGCGGTGGCCACCTCCAGCCCCGCGAGCAGGGTGGCGAGCGGGCTGCGCAGTTCGTGCGCGGCGTCCGCAACGAACCGGCGCTGTGCCGTGGCCGCCTCCTCCAACCGCTGCAGGGTGGCGTTGATGGTCAGTGCCAGTTCCGCCACCTCGTCGGCGGTGTCGGGTACCTCCACCCGTTCGCGGGGGTCCGTCGCGGTCACCGAGGCGGTGCGCGCCCTGATCGCCTCGACCGGCCGCAGCGCCCGCCGCGTGGCCAGCCAGGCCACCCCGGCCACCAGCGCGGTCGCGACGGGAACGGCCACGCCGAGTTCCCCGTCGAGTTCGCCGACCGCCCGCTCGGCATCGTCCGGGACGATCAGGACGTACACCCGGACCCGGGCGCCGGCGGCCACCCCGCGCCCCTGCGTCTCGCCGGGCAGGTAGGAGGCGGGCACTGTCCCTTCGACGGTGGTCAGGGTGTGTCCGGACAGCGGGCGGGCCGCCGGCTCGGCCGTGGCGGGGAACGTGAACCGGCGTCTGGTGTACAGGGGCAGGCTCCCGCCCCGGCCCGGGCCCGGGAGGAACGCGTGGCCGTCCTTCTCGTACGGCTCCAGCTCGGGACTGGACGCCAGGAGCACGCCGTCGTCGGCGACGATTTCGTACGGCGCTCCCCAGGGGCCGCCGATGGATGAGTCGGCGGTTGCGCTGAGCAGGGTGTCGACCTGCTGCTGGGCCACCGACGAAGTGGCCCGCAGCCGCTCGTCGTACAGCTGATGCCGCATCAGCAGGGCCCCGGAGGTGAAGAGCACGGCCGCGGCGAAGGCGGCGGCGAGCGCGGAACGCGCCCGCACCGAGCGTGGGAGAACCCGCAGCGAGCGGAGAACCCGTACCGAGCGTGGGAGCAGGCGGGCGCGCTGAAGCCGGCGGAGCATGCCGGGTGGGAACGCGGGTACCAGGGTGTGGCGCCCGCTCGGATCCCGGCCGTTCGGATCCCGGCCGTTCGGGACGTCAGTCACCGGAGTTCCGCCCGGCCTGGGGCTCCTGAACGGCGCCTTCTCTCGTCTCTCCGCGGTCGTCGACCAACCGGTAGCCCACCCCGCGCACCGTCAGGAGGGACTGCCGTCCGAAGGCCGTGTCGATCTTCCGGCGCAGGGCGCTGACCCGGACCTCGACCAGGTTGAGGTCCTCGGCCTCGTCCGGCCAGGCGTGGTGCAGGATCTCCGACTTCGTGACCGCTTCGCCCGGCCGCCGTGCGAGCACCTCGGCGACTCCGAACTCCCGGGGTGTGAGCGGGACGGCGACGCCCGACCTGAGGCAGGTTCTGGCCGCCACGTCCAGCACCAGGTCGCCCACCGCCAGCAGCGGGGAGGCCGCTCCCCGCGCCCGGCGCATGAGCGCGCGCAGCCGTGCGACCAGGACCAGGTAGGTGAACGGCTTGGTGACGTAGTCGTCGGCGCCGGTGTCGAGAGCCTCGGCCTGGTCCCAGTCGCCGTCCTTCGCGGTGAGCACCAGCACGGGGGTGGTGATGCCCTCGCGGCGCAGCTCCGCGCAGACCCGGTAGCCGTTGAGCAGCGGCAGCATCAGGTCGAGCACGACGGCCGCGTAGTCACCCGTGCGGGCCTTCCACAGGCCCTCGCGGCCGTCATGGGCCACGTCCACGCGATAGCCCTCGGCCGTCAGCCCGAGGCGCAGCGTCTCCGCCAGTTCGCGCTCGTCCTCCACCACCAGAATCCTCATCCCGCCAGCCTGGCACAGGCTTCCGGCGGCTCCCTGATCGCTTCGTCAGGTTCGGTCAGGCCCCGGTCAGCGGCTCTCCGGCACGGTGTCCGGGCCCCAGAAGGGTGCTCGCCGTGCCGGCCCCACCCGCGCGGCGAGCGCCGTATCGGTGATCCGCCGGACGAAAGGCCCCTACATGCCGACCCGCCTGCCCGCGCTCCTCTCCCCGCCCCGCCGGTCCCGCCCGCCGTCCCGCGACGACGCGGCCGGGCCCGTCGCCGGAACGGCCCGGCCGTCGCAGGGTGCCCCCGGCTGGGCGACCGCGCTGACTCTCGCCCTGGTGTGCTTCGTGACGTACACGGCGCTGTCCGTGCGGCTGCACCAGCGGATGCTGACCACCGGTTACGACCTGGGGATCTTCGAGCAGGCGGTACGGTCCTACGCGCACGGGCACCTGCCGGTGGCCGAGCTCAAGGGACCGGGGTTCCCGCTGCTCGGCGACCACTTCTCGCCCGTACTGGCCCTGTTGGCACCGCTGTACCGGGTCTGGCCGACGCCGGTGACCCTGCTGGTGGCGCAGGCCGCGCTGTTCGCGGTGGCGGTGATACCCCTGGCCAGGTGGGCCGAGGAGGTACGCGGCCGGCGGGCGGCGCTGGTGGTCGGTCTCGGCTACGGCACCTCCTGGGGTGTCGTACAGGCGGTCGGGTTCGACTTCCACGAGGTGTGCTTCGCCGTGCCGCTGCTGGCGTTCTCCCTGACGGCGGTGGGCCGTGGCAGGACGCGTGCCGCGGCCCTGTGGGCGCTTCCGCTGCTGCTGGTGAAGGAGGATCTCGGGCTGACCGTCGCGGTCATGGGTCTGCTGATCGCGCGCACCGGCGAGCGCGACGACCGCAGGACGGGGGGTGCCCTGTTCCTGGCCGGAGTGCTCGGGTCCTTCCTGGAGATGCTGGTCGTGATACCGGCGTTCAACCCCGGCGGCACGTTCGCCTACACCTCCAGCGTGCCCGGCGCGGGGCCCGCCACGCCGGGCGCCGGCGAGTTGCTCCTCCACTACACGGTGGGGCTGGTCACCCCGGACACCAAGGCGCATACGGTGCTGGCCCTGCTGTCCGTGACCGGGTTCCTGGCCGTGCGCTCCCCGCTCCTGCGGGCGGCCCTGCCGACGCTCCTGTGGCGCTTCGCGTCGGACAACCAGGCCTACTGGGGAACCGGCTACCACTACAGCGCGGTTCTGATGCCGGTGCTGTTCGCCGCCTTCGTCGACGCGCTGACCCGGCCCGGCCCGGTGCGGTACGCGCTGGCGGCGAGCGCGGCCGTCACCGTGCTCCTGCTGCCCCAGTTCCCGCTGTGGCAGTTGACGCAGCCCGCCACCTGGCACACCGACCCCCGGCTCGCGACCGCCCGGCGGCTGATGGACCGCATCCCGGACGGCGCCACCGTCGCCGCCTCCAACCGGCTGGTCCCGCAGCTCACCAACCGCACCCTGGTCAGCGTGTTCGGCCTGGGGGGCAGCCGTCCCGACCCGGAGTGGATCATCGACGACAGCGCGCAACCACAGGGCTGGCCGATCTCACCCGACGACGACCGCAGGCTGCTGTCCGAGGCCCGGAACAACGGCCGCTACCAGACCGTCGCGGACCAGGACGGCTACGTTCTCCTGCAGCGGCGGCCCTGACAGAGCCGCAGGCCGGCGACACCGTGGAACTCGTGGCGCCTCCTACGCCTGTCCTACGCCTGCACCCGCCCCTGTTCCCCTACCTGGGCGAGCCGTCGGACGCCGAGGCGGAGGGCCTGTCCGGTGGCGTCCGCCGGGAAGGTGCCGAGGGCGCCGGCGGTGGGGACGATCGCGGAGCAGCGCGGTAGCTCGCTGGGCTCATAACCCAGAGGTCACAGGTTCAAATCCTGTCCCCGCTACAAAAAGCAGGGGCCCGACACCAGCCGGGCCCCTGACGCGTTCTCCGGCCACAGATTCAGCACCGGGCGAAGCGGGGGAGTTTGCCGTCTCGCCCTGGTCTTCCAGACACACGTCCCTGGGCTTCTTCGGGGTCGGCTGCTGTGCCCGGTGGCTGGCCGAACGGCGGCGGACCGGGCCGGCCGCCGCCATCACCCTCATGTCCCGCCGCCTGGCCCGCCCCCGCCGCCAGACCGAGGCGTCGACGGTCACCCTCGCAGCCGCCTGAAGACCAGCACGTTGCCGCTGCCGTTCGGAACGGCAACCATCGACGCCCAACCGAACGGCAAACGGGATCATTACCATCCCTCACGCCCCCGTGACCTGCGAAAAGATGATGTGAAACAGCTTCTGAGCTTGTTCTTTATGGTCTGCCCTGGTCACGTTCGGCAATGGTCCCGGGCCGCCTGGCCGTCGCCAAGCCGGGAAGTTTGGAGTTTTACACCACCGTGCAGCCCAAGTCCTATGGCCGAAGTCTGCCTGGACAGGCTGCGTGGGAGGCTGAGGTAGAGGCTGGCGTCAACTCCTTCATCAAGGATGGTGACGAATGGGCTGCTATTCCGATCATCGTTACGGAGGTGAGATAGATATGGATCTGCGGGGGCTGGACCCGGCAGGTCTGAAGCGGATCCTCGAACAGGATGTCACCCGCGCGCCATCAGGTGGCTCGTCCAGGTCGACGTCGAGCGCGCGGCACTCGAGGAGCGTTGGGGCGCGCCGGAGATCGCCCGTGACGACTTTGCGGAGTGGTTCTGCTTCGCTTTCTCCCCGGCGGAGGGGGAGGCATTCATCCTGCTGCGGCAGGTGGACCATCCTCCCGTGGCTGGATTCGTCCTCAGCGTGACCAAGGGGCTTTTCTCCCCGGAGGCCGCCGACCGGAT
Organism: Streptomyces olivochromogenes; assembly: GCF_001514115.1. Lineage (GTDB taxonomy): Bacteria > Actinomycetota > Actinomycetes > Streptomycetales > Streptomycetaceae > Streptomyces > Streptomyces olivochromogenes. The sequence goes on along the minus strand of NZ_KQ948476.1, from coordinate 37,141 downwards.
TCTTCAGACGTTGGGTATTCCTGGTACGCGGATCACTCACACGAACGACGAGGCCGCCCCGTAGCATCCGGTGCGCCCGGTGCGGAAACCCCCTTCCCGGGAGTGTCCGCGCCGGTCGCACAGCTGTTTTGCGTCTGCCTACACAGATGCGCGGCTACCAAGGCTGGACTCCGGCGGTTTCGGTGGCCGGACCCCTTCCATCCGTTGTCGCGTCTACGTCGCAGGCGCTCTCGCGCGGCGGCTTCTCAGCTGTGCAGAGTGCCTCCGACCGAGTGGACAGTCTTCGGGTGCCTGGAGCCGCGCCGACCGTCGGCAAGCGCGGCGGGCTCGGGCTGCTGCTCCTCGCTCAGTTAACGGAAGCCGTCGCCCTCCTGCGGGGTGCCGGTCTCCTTGCCGATCTGGCGGCGCCAGCTGACGGCGGACTGTGAACTCCGACGCAGTCAGCCTTGCGCTCTGGCCTCCCTTCTCGGCATCACCGTCCTGGACCTGGACCTAACCGCCGCCCTGTCCCTCGCACGGCAGGAGACGTGGGCCGCGGCGCACAGCCAGTACGCGGCCCAGCCCACCCCGGACCGCCCCGACGGTGCGATCATCGCCACCACCGCCCCGCACCGTTGGGCCGGCGAACCCGTCCGCGTACTGGACCTCACCACCTGAGCACAGCATCAGACGCCTATGGCACCGCCGGATCCGGCGGTGCCATAGTTGACTCTGTTCCCAGTCATGACAGCGGTTCTTCAGGCATTTGGTAGGCACCTGGTTTGGGCCGGGGTCGATGTTCACGACGAGAACGGACAGCGCCAGGCCGACCGCTTCCCGCCCGCCAAGGTCCCCCTCGCCTTTCACCCATCGGCGGAGCCAGGCGGAGCACCCCGAGCGAAGCATTGGCGAACGACCTAACGGAGCGGGGAACGACGGCCATACTCCGCTGGGGACTCCTGAACCTGGCCCAAACCGCAGGGCTGCTCCGCCGAGGCCGAGCGGAGGTGTCAGTCCTGGATCCATCCGTTGGCAGGGTCGTAGTGGTAGGTCGGCGGTTCGACGTCTTTGGCCAGCTTCTGCTCCTCCAGGAGGACGTTCAGGGATCCGGAGTTGTTGTCGTGCTGGTCATCGTTGATGCCGAGAAACAGCGTCCTGCCTTTGAGGGGATCGCTCTGCTGGCCGGCTTCGGTGTAGTGCGCGCCGGCGACAAAGGTCTCGCCGTTCTTGCCCCACTTGCCGATCAGGGCGCCCTTGACGGCGCCGGGGCCGTGGAAGGGGTAGCTCTTCCTGGGCGTCCACGCGGGCGTAATCGGAAGCCTTGTTCCCGCCCTTCGGCCCGACGGTCCACTCGGAACCGCCAGGCCGGAAGGTCCAGCTCCCTTCAGCTAGGACCAGCAGGAAGTGATTGGAATCCCTCGGCCGGGAGAAGCCGGTGTCGGTCCACTGCTCGTCAGCGCGAATGGTCATGGTCTTGGGCATGCAAACTCCTGTGGTCGCTGTGATCACTGCCAGAGCTTCTACAACCCAAAGCGGGAAAATCCCCACATAGAGTGGTCGTCGCGCCTTGGGGTCCCAGTAGGGGTCCTGCGCTTCCTCGGCCCGGGAGGAAGGCCCGGCGCAGTCCAACTCGGGCTCTGGCTCAAATTCCGTGATGCGGGCACGCTGAGTGACGGTTCGTGGTCGTACCGGCCTCTGGGAAGTCGCCTGAAAATGATCAGGGGTGATCTCGGGTAACTGACAGTTCGAGGCCGTAGAAGAAGTGGTCCTCCGGCTGGAGGAGTTCCTGTTCCCGTCGATCGCGGACGTGGCGGTGGTGGCGGTGGACATGGAAAACGAGACGGTGCGGGTCGGGGCCCGCACTACAGCATCTGGTTCGGAGTGTCCGGGCTACCGGAATTGGTCGAGTCGCGTTCATAACTCCTACCTGCGGTTTCCGGCGGATGCGGCAAGCGCAGGGCTGCCCCGGTGGTGCTGTGTCTGCGGGTCCGCCGGTTTGGCTGCCGGGTCGCTACGTGTTCGCGGCAGACGTTCGTTGAGCAGGTGCCGGGGTCGACCCGGCGGTACGGCCGGTGGACCGAGCGTCTGCGGGTGGTGCTGGCGGCGGTCGGTCTCGCCCTTGCTGGTCGGGCGGGCGCCAGGATGGCTGGTGTGTTCGGGGTGACCGTCAGCCGCAGCACCGTACTGCGACTGATCGAGGCGCTGCCCGAACCGGAAGTACCGACCCCGCGGGTGGTCGGCGTCGATGAATACGCCACGCGCAAGGGCCGCCGCTACGGCACCGTGCTGGTCGACGTCGAGACGCGACGGCCGGTTGACCTGCTGCCGGACCGGGAGGCATCGAGCCTGGCTGGCCGAGAGGCCAGGGATCGAGGTCGTCTGCAGGGACCGAGCCCCGTTCTTTGCCGAAGGTGCCACAGCTGGGGCACCTCAAGCGGTGCGAGTTGCGGACCGCTGGCACCTATGGCACAACCTCAGCGAAGCCGCTGAACGGTGTGTCGCCGACCATCGGGAGTGCCTGCGTGGCACTGCGCCCGAGTCGCCCCGGCAGGTCAAGGAACCGGAAGAACCGGACACCCGTACCAACGTCACCGTCCAGCCAGGATGTTGTTGTGGGCTGGAGGACTGGCGCGAGTGGCTCGACGTCGCAGACGGAGAGACCCTGTGGCTCGGCCATGACCCTTCACCAAGGCTTGAGCATGCCGATGAGATCGTGCAGCTGTGGCCGGACAGCGTAGACGCTCAAGAAACTTCTTCCGGGCAGCCCATCGAGATCGTGGTGGGTGACCTACCGGGGATCCTGCATACCGTGCAGGAGGGACTGCAAGGCTTTCTCTCTCTGACCAAGCAGTGGGCCACTCGCCATGTTCCGACTCTCGCCGAGGACCTGGCAGCCAGACTCGACGAAGATCTGGCCATCAGTGCACCACTGCCGGGTACCAGTGGCCAACACGCACCGTAACCGATCATGAAATCTGTGCCAGAGCCCAAACTGGGTCTGGCACAAGTTCCGTGAGCCGACTACGCGTTGTAGTTGTTGATCTCCGTTCGTAGGATGCGGAACTCGCCTTGAAATCGTTCCTCGTGCGTGGGGTGCGGCTGACATTCGGTGGCCGTGAACGAGATGTTGTCCCAGCGGCGTGAGCTGCTCTTCCCGTCGGTCTCCGGTGCCGCGGTCGTGGACCTGCATACGGACGGAGAGGTGATACGCATCGAGGCCCGGTGCGCGCCTACCGGGGCCGCCTGCCCTGACTGCGGCCAGTGGACGGCACGGGGCCACAGCTCCTACCTGCGGTTCCCGGTGGACCTGCCGACTGCTGGGCGAAGAGCGCAGCTTGCGTTGCGGGTCCGGCGGTTCTACTGCGGAACTGCGGCATGCGGGCGGCGGACGTTCGTGGAGCAGATTCCGGGGCTCACCCGTCGCCACTGCAGGGTCACCGAGCGGCTGAGGCAGGCCATGGGCGCGATCGGGCTGGCCCTGGCGGGCCGGGCCGGCGCCCGTCTCGCCCGGGTCATGGGCATCGCGACCAGCCGCACCACGCTGTTGCGGCGGGTGATGGACCTGTCCGACCCGGCAGCGACGGAGCCCCGCGCCGTCGGCGTGGACGACTTCGCGCTCCGGCGCGGCCACGTCTACGGAACGGTCGTGATCGACGCCGAGACCCACCAGGTTCTCGACCTGCTGCCCGAGCGCGACGCCGCCACCCTTGCCCCGTGGCTCGCGGCCCATCCCGGAATCGAGGTCGTCTGCCGCGACCGCGCCGGAGCCTACGCCGAGGCGGCTGCCACCGCCGCGCCCCAGGCCCACCAGGTCGCCGACCGGATTCATCTCTGGCAGAGCCTCGCCTCCGCGGTCGAGAAGACCGTGGTCGCCCACCGCTCCTGCCTGCGCGACCTGCCGCTGCCCAGCCCGGAGCCGGTTTGGGAGACGCCGACCGGCGCGGCCCACGGCCAGGGCGACGAAACGGACGCACCGACGGGCAAATTCGCCGAGCGGGCCCGCGTCCACCATGCTCTCGTCCACGAACTCCTCGACCAGGGCATGAGCCTGCGGGGCATCGCCGAGCATCTGGGCTGGGGCCGACACACCGGGCCGCGGTACGCACGCGCGGCCCGCTGGCAGCACATGGTCAAGGGCCGCAAGCGGCAGCTTCCGAGCAAACTCGACCCGTTCAAGCCCTACCTGACCCAACGCTGGGCCGAGACTGACGGGAAAGTGACCGTCCTTGACCTCCACCGGGAGATCACCGACCGAGGCTTCCGCGGCCTCTACTCCATCGTCTGCGACTGGATCCGGCGCGACCTGCCCCAGCGGGAAGGCTTCACACCGGCTCCGCCACCGCCGTCGGTACGACAGGTGACCGGCTGGCTCACCCGGCACCCGGCCGCCCTGACCGAAGAGGAGAAACCGCACCGCAAGACCGTGCTCGACCGCTGTCCGGAACTGGCGTCCGCCGCAGAACTGACCGGCTCGTTCGCGGAAATGCTCACCACACTCGACGGACTGCGCCTCCCCGAGTGGATCACCGAGGCCGTGACGTCGGGCCTGCCCGGCATCAGCACCTTCGCGGCCGGACTGGAAAGGGACTTCGATGCGGTGACCGCCGGACTGACCACCGACTGGAACTCCGGCCTGGTCGAAGGAGCGGTCAACCGGATCAAGATGCTCAAACGGCAGATGTTCGGCCGCGCCGGCTTCAAGCTGCTGCGCAAGCGGGTACTGCTCGCGTGAGCCGATTGGATGAGTTTCGGCTACTTCAGGAGTCGGAAACCGGGCTGTTCGGTCCACGCTCTGAGGAACTCCGCAGAGCCGTACGCGGCGGGCCACGGATTGGTCGTGGTGACGACGACGCCCGGAAGACCAGCGGCGATTGACACCTGATCCTCTCGCAGTTCTGCGTTGGCGACGCCGCCGATCAGGTCCATGATGGCGGCGGTCAACAAGGCTGTGACGACGTGGTCGACCGAACTGTCGCAGAACGCGATGACGTGGACCGCGTGGGTCGGAGCGAAGCCGATGAGAGGTCTCTGATCGCCTTCGTCGCTGTGTTCGGCGTCGAAGATGGCCTCGTCGCCAATACCGGGACCCATGACAGAGACCAGGACGGGCCGACGCCCGTCAACACCCTCAGTGTCCGTGATGCCCAGGCTGTCCGCACGAATGTTCAAGTCGTACTTGCCGACCCGCTTCTCCTCAAAACGCGCCGATGAGCGAACCAGAAATTCGCGAAGCTGCTGGATCGCTGCGTGTGGGACCGCCTCCGTCAACTCGATCACCAACACCGGTCCACTCATGGCTTGGAGCCTAACCAGTCGGGACTGTCACCCCCAACCGATTACTCAGCGTGCACGCTCCTCGGAACTTGTGCCAGACCCCACTTCGGACCGTTAACGCCAGACCACATGGTCGGCCAGCGAGGACTGGTACGGGGGCGGCTCACCCCCGCCTGCGCGGGGAGGACTTCAGGAACGTCGATGGGGCTCGTTGAAAGTGGGTCTGGTCGGAATTTCGTGACGGTCACGATCGTGTATTCGACGTCCCGTGTTTGACGGTGGGAATGTCCTGGTCATGGGGGATCTGTCGGCGTTGAAGGACGCACTGTTCCCGAACGCCGCGGGGATGGTGCTGGACCGGTTGACCGAGGTGGACGGGGTCGTTGTGGCCGAAGCCCATAGCGCCGTACTGGAGTTGAGATGCCCGAGCTGCGCGACTCCCTCGCGTCGGGTGCACAGCCGTTATGGGCGACGGCTCGCCGAGTATCCCGCCGGCGGGCGCCGGGTGGTGGTGAAGCTGGAGGTCCGGCGGTTCTTCTGCAACGCACCCGCTTGCGGGCGACGCACGTTCGTGGCGCAGGTCGAGGGTCTGACCACGCGTTATGCCCGTGCCGGGCCTAGCGTGAAGGCGTTGTGGCGGTCCGTTGCACTCGTGGCGGGCGGCCGTCCGGGCATGCGGCTGTGCAACTCGCTGGCCGTGCCCACCGGCCGGGCCCGGCTGCTCGGCCAGCTGCACGCGCCCGAGGTTCCCGCCCGCAGTCCGCGGGTGCTGGGTGTCGACGACTTCGCCTTCCGCCGCTCGCGCACCTACGGGACCATCCTGGTCGACGTCGAGAGATCCACCCCGGTCGACCTCCTGGCCGACCGCACCAGCGAGACGCTCGCCGCCTGGCTCACCGCACACCCTGGCGCCGAGATCGTCTGCCGGGACCGCGACAGCGGCTACAGCCGCGTGATCAAGGAGGCCGCACCGGACGCGACCGAGGTGGCCGATCGCTGGCACTTGCTTCAGAATCTGTCGGCAGCGGTCGAGAAGACCTGCCACCAGCACCGCGCCTGCCTGCACAAATACGCCCTGGACGACGTGGACGCACCCACCCCGGCGATCGCGCCACCCACGACGCTGTTGCCGCTGACGCCGCCGCTCGACAACATCCCCGCGACCCCGCTCATGCAACGGGTCAGCGAACGGTATGCGGAGATCCACCGGCTGCGGGAGGCGACATGGACGATCAGCGCCATCGCCCGCCGGTTCGGACTGGACCGCAAGACCGTCCGCCGCTACCTGAGCAACGACCTTGACATGCTGATCGCCTCGGCCCGGGACCGCCGCCCCCGCCAGATCGACCCCTACCGTCCGTACATCCAGCAGCGTTTCACCGACGGCTGCACCAACGCGACCCAGATCTACCGGGAGATCCGCGAACACGGCTTCCGCGGCAACCATCAGGCCGTACGCCTCGACGTCCGCAGCCTGCGGGGCGGCACCGCAGCCACCGAAGCCTCCCGGCCGATCCCCAGCCCGCGCAAGATCACCTCCTGGATCATGCGCCCACGCGACACCCTCAGCGACGACGAGCAGTCCCAACTCGACGAGGCCCGCACCGCCTGCCCCGACATCTCCACCGCCTGCGACCTGGCCCGAGTCTTCACCGGCCTGGTTCGCGACCGCCGCGGCCACCTCCTGGCCGCCTGGATCAGCGAGGCCGAGACCAACGGGCCCGCTCCGGTACGGGGCTTCGCCGGATTCCTGCGCCCGGACTGGGATGCCGTCCTCGCGGGCATGACACTCGCCTACAGTTCCGGCGTCGTCGAAGGCCACGTCAACCGTTTAAGACGATCAAGCGGCAGATGTACGGCCGGGGATCATTCCGGATCCTGCGCACCCGCGTCCTGCTGCGATCGTGACCGTTGTGGGCGCGTCGTCCATGCTCCAGCCGAGCGACCAATTCTGAGAGAGGGAACCGCGCGAGTGACATGCTGGGGCAATGCGGTTGATCGACAGTGACGGGCACGGCATTGAGCTGAGGGTGACGGACTACCAGTTCCCAGACGCTGCTCACATGGGGAAACGTCGTAGCTGGCTGATCGTCGAAGGTACTGCGAATTGCCCGCAGGGAGCGTGGACCTTCCGTTGGCAGGCTCTGACTCCAGAGGATGCGATCGCGTTGGCTACCTGGCTTCGCGACTTCGCTCGCTCGCCCGATGGTGGCCAACAGGCGGATGACAGCCTTGAGTTCATCGAGCCGAACTTGGCCTTCGCGGCTACCCGGGCCGATGCATATCAGATCGCCCTTCAGATCCGCTTGGACCTTGAGTTCTCGCCGCCCTGGCGGAAGCGGAATCGCGCAGGCGACCCGTTCACGGTCGTGTGCCGGATGACGCCCGAGACCCTGCTGACAGCCTCGACTGAGTGGACCGCCGACATCACCCCCTACCCGCCATGGACCCCAGGGGAATAGAGCCAGCCTCCGTAACCATCACAAAATTCCGACCAGACCCATTTTCACGAAGTCTCATCATCGTGTCGACGTACGACGTTTTCCACGGTTCACCCCTGCCTGCGCGTGGAGGACCGGTACGTGCTGCCCGCCATCGGCCTCGCCTTCGGCCCCCGCCTGCGCGGGGATGGCTGTGTCAGTTTCTGAGGGCTCTGGTCCACTTCGTGTGGTCGCGTGACTCTCGGTTACGCCAACAGGACTCGTTTGCGCAGGAGCTCGAATCCTGCGCGGCCGAACATCTGGCGCTTGAGCATCTTGATCCGGTTGACATGACCCTCCACGACGCCGGAGTTCCAGGGCAGTGTGAGGCCCGCGGTGACGGCGTCGAGGTCGCGTTCGAGGTGTTGGGCGAAGCTCCGGAGGCTGGGCAGTTCGGTGGTGGAGGTAGCCGCTTCGATCCAGGTCGGGCAACTGGTCGCCCTGGAGGTGAGCGACCATGTGCCCGAAGGAGCGCACGTGCTCGGCAAGTGCCGTCAGCTCGGGGCAATTGGCCAGGACGGCTTTGAGCTGGAGCCGGTCGCCTTCGGGTAGAGCGTCGGGGTGGGTGAGGATCCAGCGCGTAACGGCCCGGGCTGACGGCGGGCGGGGGCCGACCGGTTGTGGTTTGCCGCGAAGCGTCCTGCCTCCGCAGTAGCGGCACGAGAGAAACGCAAGATCGTGTTGAGGGTCATCCCGAACTGCCGGGCGACGGACGGCTTGCTGTGCCCGGCGGCGAGGAGAGCGTGGATGGTGGCGTGCTTGGCGCGGGTGCGTTCGGCGAACCGGTGCCCGGTCGGCCAGGGCGACGCAGCTGGCTCCGCCTCTTCCTGCGGCTCCTCAGGCTGGGCCGGCGTGGGACGCAAGCAGCCACGCTGCCGGTAGACGCACTTCTCGGCGGCTTCGCCCAGGTTGTGCCAGAGATGCCATCGGTCGGCGACCTGGAGGGCCTGCGGGGCGCCGCGGGTGGCACCTTCAGCGAAGAAGGGTGCCCGGTCACGGCAGACGATCTCGATGCCGGGCCGCTCGGCGAGCCAGACCGCGAGCGTGTCCGCCTCCCGATCGGGAAGGAGGTCGACCGGGCGACGTGTCTCGACGTCGACGAGCACGGTTCCGTAGACACGGCCCTTGCGCTGGGTGTACTCGTCCACGCCGGCCACGCGGGGTACTGGGGTGGCGGGGTCCGGAAGCGAGGCGATCAGCCTCAACAGGGTGTTCCGGCTGACCGGAACCTTGAGGGCGTCCGTCATCCGGGCGCCGGCCCGGCCCGCGAGCGCAAGACCGACCGCCACCAGCGTCGACCGCAGCCGCTCGGTCCGTCGCCCGAACCTGCGGGTGAGACTGCGTACTTGCTCGGCGAAGGTCATGCGTTCGCAGGATTCCTCCTCGCAGACGAACCTCCGCACCCGCAACGACACCACGACGAACTTGCCCGCCGTCGGCAGATCACGAGGAAATCGCAGGTAGGAGCCGTGTATTCGCCCCGACCAGCACCCGCACCCCGGACAGGTCGCCCGCCTTGCGGTCGTACGGGCCTCGACCCGGACGACCGTGTCGATCACCTCGACCGATTCCACCAACACGCCCTCGACCGAGGAAAACAGCAGCTCGTTCAACTGCGGCAGCACTTCGTTCACGGCGAAGGACTGTCGACCACACCACCGTCCAGCCAGGCGATTTTCGGGCGGACTTTAGTGGTCGTAGGCGGTCAGGGCGCGCATGACTGGCTGGCCGCGCATGAACCTGGCTCCGCTCATCAGCCCCCTTGGAATCGATCATCTAGGGAACCGGGAGGCGCTCTACCGGCGGACCGCCGAGATCAGTCCGCCGGGCCGCTCCTCGCGCTGCGGCGGGGTGCTGATCGGGCGGCCGTAGGCGGCAGCGCGCTCGCGCAGGGTGTGGCTGCCGGCCTCCCAGCCGTGCCCGGCCAGCCAGCCCACCGGGTCGTCGGGCATCTCCGAGATCCACATGGACGCCGCCGATCCCGGCGCGGCGTCCGTGCCGAAGCGCTCGATCACGCCGCGCGAGCCCAACGTCAGCCCCATCCGACTGCCTGCCGCCGACTGCGCGCTGATCCGGGCCAACAGTAGCTCCACCGCATCCTCGGGCAGATAGATCAGCAGTCCTTCGGCGATCCACACGGTCGGCACCGCCGGGTCGTGCCCTGCGGCGGCCAGCGCGCCTGGCCAGTCCTCACGCAGATCCACCGCGACGGTGATCCGCTCGCAGCGCGCGACGGCCCGCTCCTGGCGCAGCACCGAAGCCTTGAAGTCCAGTGGCGCGGCGGTGTCGACCTCGAACAGCCGGGTGCCCTCGGGCCAGTCCAACCGGAAGGCCCGGCTGTCCATGCCTGCGCCGAGCAGCACGACCTGCCGGACCCCGGACGCGGAGGCCTGCTGCAACAGGTCGTCGAGGAACTTCGTCCTGATGACGATGGAGAACGACACGGCCAGCCGGCGGCGTCGCGCGGCCTCGTCATCGGGCAGCGGCGGCGAGGAGGGCCACAGGCCGCCGGCGGCGGCGAAGGCCTGTGCCAGTGGGTCGCGGAACAGCGCGTTCTCCCGCTCGGTCTCCAGCGCCCGCACCCTGGCCACTCCCACCGCCGTGGCCCACACTCCCGACGGCTGCACCCGCTCCTGCTCATCAGTCACCGCGCCAGCCTAGATGATCGATTCCAAGGGGCCCGATGAGGTGAGCTAGCTTCATGCGCGGCCAGCCAGTGATGCGCGCACTGACCGCCTACGACCACCACCATTAGGCGAAGATCAACAGTCACCCTGTGCACGCGACCACACGAAGTGGGCCAGAGCCACCTGCGATTCACGTGCTCGGGAACAGGGGCCCGCCCGCCATGAGGCCGCCGTCGACCACGAGAATGTGCCCGGTGACGTAGCTCGCCTTGTCCGAACCCAGGAACTGGACAGCCTCGGCGATCTCCTCCGGGGTGCCTGCCCGGTGCATGGGCAGCACCGAATCGACCGCGTCACGCGCGGTGTCGTCGCCGGTGAACCGGTCGTACATGGCGGTCCGGGTGTAGCCGGGCGCGACCGCGTTGACCCGGATTCCGTGGGCGGCGCCTTCCAGTGCGGCCGCCTTGGTGATGCCGACGACGGCGTGCTTGCTGCCGACGTACAAGGTCGCCCCGGGGTAACCCATCAGGCCGTAGCCGGAGCTGACGTTGACGATGCTGCCGCCGCCCTGTTCCCTCATGACCCCGAACTCGTGCTTCAAGCACAGCAGCGTTCCCTTGACGTTGGTGTCGAAGGTGGCCTGGTAAGCCTCGTCGGTCACCTCGGTGACAGGGCCGGGTGTTCCCTCGGTGCCGGCGTTGTTGAAGGCGACATCGATCCGCCCGAATCGCGCGACCGCACGGTCGACGAGGTCCTTCACATCGGCGTCGAAACGGACGTCGGCACGCACGAACTCCGCCGGGGCGCCGAGGCCGGCCAGCTCCCCGGCAAACTGCTCACCCACGTCCTCGTGGCGGCCGGAGACCACAAGGTTCGCGCCTTGACGTGCGTAAGCCAAGGCGGTGGCGCGGCCGATACCGGTGAGCGCGCCCGTGATGAGGACGACGGGATCAGACACGTCGAGGGTCCTTCCTACAACCACTCAGGTGAACGGCGGGCAAGCGGTTCGGAACCCGCACGACACTGGGTTCCTCTTCGGGCCGGGGCGTATCTACCGGTACGCCCGCACGGAAGATGTCCCAGTCGGACGACAGCCGCATCGGACCCAACCGCCGTATCCATCGAACGGCGGCACTCAATGGCCCGTATGGCCCAGGGACGGCAGCCGGGACAGACGACCCGAGAGCGGTCACGCAGGCGGGAGGCGAACGCCGCAAGCCCCCTGGTGACATCAAAACAAGCTGACACCGCAAACTCGCTCAGCCAGTGACTCCCACGGTCACATCGAAACGACTGCCGCGGTCACGTACAAAGCCACGGGGAGGACAACGGCGCGTGCCAGGCCAGCGCCGACGGTCGGCTCGCCCCCGCCTGCGCGGGGATGACGCCAGGATCACGACCGGTTCTCTGCCGAAGATCGGCTCACCCCCGCCTGCGCAGGGAGGAGGTGAACACGGCGTCCCCCAGGTCCCGCAGGAGCGGCTCACCCCCGCCGACGCGGGGAGGAGGGAGGACGACC
>NZ_KQ948476.1:0-24421 GCF_001514115.1 Streptomyces olivochromogenes | reverse complement strand
TGCAAGAGCGGCGCAGAGATGACATCCCCAGCCTTCATACCCTCGCCGCAGGCATCGACCGCGACCGCGACGCCGTCATCGCCGGCCTCAAGCTGCCATGGAACTCTGGCGTCGTCGAAGGGCATGTCAACCGGATCGAGATGCTCAAGCGCGAGATGTTCGGCCGAGCCGGTTTCGGCCTGCTACGCAGGCGCGTATTGCTGGCCACCTGATCAACCGCCCGCCTCTGAGCGGTGATACGACTTCCCTCTACAAAAAGATGATGAGGGGGTGACAGCGTGGACGCAGTAGTAGCGATCAGCCTGATCCGCATGGCGGCTGCAGACTTGACCATGGGGCCCTGGCAGCGCCCCTCGGACGCTTATCTGGTCCAGTTGGGCCTGGACGCTCTGATGGCCGACATCGAGACTCCCTCGCTTCCCCTGTTGGCTGGGCTCGCACGCGGTGAGTACCCCCAGGCCCGCGAGCTGTTCGACCTTGTGCTGGAAGAGTTGGGTCTGCTGCCGCTGGCCTCGGAAGATCTTGCCAATGCGCGATGGACTGCGGCTCGTTGGTGGGCCGGCCAGATCGTGTCGGGCCAGCTCGATCCCGTACACGGAGCCAAACTGATCTATCAGGAGTCTGCAGCGGAACTCGAATACCCCGACGCCCTGCAACCCATCGTCGACCTGGCAAGAGCACTCGACCTGCTGAACGATCAACCTCCGGTCCAGCAACACATCCGCGACCAGGTCACCTCCGCGGCGCGAGGCTTTCTCGCCACAGAAACGCATCAGAACCACAGCTTTTGAACGACGTCGCATGACCCACCGTGACCGGTTCACGGAAAGCGAGCCAGAACCGCAACTCGTGAACAAAGCCACCGGCGGTCGGCGTCAGGGCGATCTGGCCGTCTGGCAGTTCAGGCGCCGGGTTCGGCGGCCTGGCGGCGCAGCAGGTTGGGACGGGCGTCCGCGAGAGCGAAAGCCCGCCGGAGACCTTCCACCAGGGGCGGGCCGATGCGGTAGATCCGGGCCTGTTCGTCCCGTTGCAGCAGGGGGCGAGCGGACCGGCGCGGCGCTGGACGGCCTTGACGCTGGTCAGCGGTCCAGCGCACCTTCGGTGCGCGCCGGGGGCGTGGTAAATCCTGTGGCGCGCGCTGTGGGTGCTTCTGTCTGCCCTGACGGAGGTTGACGTCAGTCCGGAACGCTGGAGGTGTTCGTTCCGGCCGAGACCGATTGCTCTGTGATGCGAGCGAGCTCGCTGGTCAGCGTGGTACTGAGGGCCGTCCACGGGAACCGTGGAGTGTTGCTGTGAGCACGTGCGTCAGAATTCCTGATTCACCCTGGCCCTCCCGGAACGGCGTACTACTCGGCCGTTGAGGGAGGGATCGGGACATGGACGTGCTGCACGAACGCTGCGCTGGCGTGGACATCAGCAAGAAGGACGCCAAGGCGTGCGTCCGCACCCCGAGTACCAAGCGGCGGGGGTCGTTCACGACCGAGACCACCACCTGGGGATCGACGACGAACGCGGTCCTCGCCCTGCGGGAGCACCTGCTCGCCGCCGAGGTCACCCTGGTCGTGATTGAGGCGACTTCGGACTACTGGAAGCCCTTCTACTACCTGCTGGCCGACGAGTTGAACGTGATCCTGGTCAACGCGCGACAGGTCAAGAACCTGCCCGGCCGCAAGACGGACGTCTCAGACGCGGCCTGGCTGGCCCAGCTCGGCGCGCACGGCCTGGTGCGCGCCTCGTTCGTGCCACCCCAGCCGGTGCGCGAGCTGCGGGACCTGACCCGCGCTCGCACCCAGATGACCCGCGAGCGCGGCCAGATCGTCCAGCGCCTGGAGAAACTACTCGAAGACACCGGGATCAAGCTCTCCGCGGTCGCCTCCGACATCATGGGCGTCTCCGGCCGGGCCATGCTGGAGGCGCTGACCGGCGGGGAACGCGACCCGCAGACCCTTGCGGAGCTGGCCAGGCGCAGGCTCCGCAACAAGATCCCCGAACTCACCGAGGCACTGACCGGACGCTTCCGCGCCCACCACGCGTTCCTGACCCGGCTGCATCTGGACCACTATGACCAGCTCACCGACGCGATCCGGCAGTTGGACGAGCGGATCAAGGAGGCGATGGCCCCCTTTCAGCCCGCACTCGACCTCCTCGACACCATCCCCGGGATCAACCGGGCTGTCGCCGAAGTGATCATCGTGGAGACCGGCGGCGACATGAACCGGTTCGCCTCCGCCAAGCATCTCGCGTCCTGGGCCGGCGTCTGCCCCGGCCACCACGAGTCCGCCGGCCGCACCAAGAACGCCAAGGTCCGCCCCGGCAACCCGTATCTCAAAGGCGCCCTCGGACTCGCGGCGTTCGGTGCGGTGAGAACCAAGGACACCTACCTGCAGGCCCGTTACAAGCGGCTGACCGCCCGACGCGGCCCGCTCAGGGCCCTGGTCGCCGTCGAACACTCGATCATCACCGCGATCTGGCACATGCTCACAGACAACATCGCCTACCACGAGCTCGGCGGCACCTACTTCGCCCAACGCGACCCCGAACGCGCCACCCGCCGCGCGATCAACGCACTCAACCAGCTCGGCTACACCGTCACCCTCAACCCGCTGGAAAGCGCGGCCTGACCGACCCGAGCCAGGGCACCCGGCGACCGCCACGGCCATCCGGGCACCCAGCCCTGCCCACACCCACCCTGACCTGCTGCTATTTACGCGTCAGAGTGCCGCGGATCCGGGAGCACGGGATCGGGTTCGTCGGGTGGGTGGCGAAGTGCTGCTGGATGCCGTCGTAGGAGGCGATGTCGCCCAGGTCGATGATCCGGCGCAGTACCGCCCGGGCCCCGGGCATCAGCCCCTCGATCACTTGGAAGAGCGCCCGGTCGCTCCAGCCGTCCTCGAGGTCGTCCTCGGCGAGGTCCAGCGGATCGGGACGGGGGTCCGGGCGGGGCGTCCGGCCAGCCAGCCGGGGTGACCGGACGCAGCTTGTGGGCGGCCTGGACTGCGGCGATCGCCTGCTCATAGGTGTCCGTCGCCGTATCGATCGTCAGCCGCACCGTGCATCCCCTCGCAATCATTGCCGAGGTCCTCATCAACGGCATGCTGCCATCGTCCCGTCCGGCGCGATCATCGCCACCACCGCCCCACACCGGTGGGAAGGGGAGCCGGGTCCGAGTTCTGGACCTCACTCCCTGATCACAGCAGCAGAAGCAGTGCGGCCGCGCCGGAATCCGGCGCGGCCGCACTGCTTCATGGGGTGGTGCGCAGATAATCGCGCCGCCGTCCAGGGCGAAGTGTCGCCCGACAGCGTCGCCAGCCTGGTCGCCAAGGCCGTCAAGCTCCTCAAGAGGGTGCCGGGGGCCTGGAAGTGGTCGCGCAACGTGGCCAAGAAGGCGTACAGCCTGGGCAAGACCGCGGGTGTCGCCTACCTGAAGAGGAAGTTCAGCGAGATGCATTCCTGGAGCCCCATCAAGTGGGTCTGGAAGACCATCCTCGCCTTCTCCAACGTCCCGACGCTTTGGGCAATCATCGAGTGGATCGCCCACCACGCCTGATCGGCAAGATGATTTACTGGCTCTCGCTGCCCCCGCAGCGCAGGGCTGTTGCAAAGTCGCATGATCTCGTGGGTGCCTCGGGTCGAAGCTGCCTCGACGCCATGTCTGTTGCCCCCTAGCGGTGTTACCGTCGCGCCATGTCCAAGATCGAGATTGACGCGATAGCCGCCGAGTTCTTCGGAGCCTTCGACAACCGTGGCGGCAAGGCCGCGGACGTGGCCCGGATCCGCCGGCTGGTCATTCCGGGTGGTGTGATCGTGCTGACCGGGCCGAAGTACACGGTCTACACCGTGGACGAGTTCATCGAGCCGCGCGAACGTCTGCTCGCCGACGGCCGGTTGGTCGAGTTCTCGGAGTGGGAGACCTCCGAGCGAACCGAGATCGCGGGCGACATCGCGTCGCGCTTCGGCGAGTACCGGAAGGCCGGCATCCTGGACGGCGAGCCGTTCGAGGGCGGCGGGACCAAGACCATCCAGTTCGTCCGCACCCCGGAGGGCTGGCGGATCGCGGCGTTCTCCTGGTACGACCAGCCCTGAGGGTCCGCAGGTCGCGGCGGTCCAAGGAGCGCGGGCTGGGCCGTCACGCACGCAGCGAAGCTCCGGTTGAACGGGGTGACCTTCCCAAGTCGCCTCGCACCACCGGAGCTTCGATGTGTCGTCAGTCTGCCACCGTCTGCCTGATCAAGTCGCCCGCTCTGGAGGACACTGCGGGGTTGTCGCTGGTGAAGCGGTTGCGGCTGTTGCCGGATCCGCGTCGACGTCGAGGGGTGCGTCACCCGTTCGTGGCGGTGCTGCTGGTTGCCACCTCCGCGGCTGTGGCCGGCGCACGCTCGTATACGGCTATCGGCCAGTGGTCCGCCAACGCGCCGCAGCACGCCCTGGCCCGCCTGGGTACCCGGGTCGTAGGGTCGTTGAGCGTGCGCGTCGCGCCGAGTGCCGCCACGATTCGGCGGATTGTCGGCCTGGTCTGCCCCGGCGGACTGGCCGATCTGACCGGCGCTGATCCTGCCGGCTCGGACGCGGTGGCGCTCGACGGCCAGGCCGCCCGCGGCTCCCGACACGGCCAGACGCCCGCCGCCCGCCTGCTGGCCGCGATGACCGGCGACGGCCGACCGTCACCCAGCTGCGGATCCCCGACAAGACCAACGAAAACACCTGCTTCGCCGCGCTACTGGCGCCCTTCGACCTGACCGGGGTCACCGGCACGGCCGACGCCCTGCACACCCAGCGCGCGCACGCACGCTTCCTGGTGGACGAGAAGAAGGCGCACTACCTCTTGGTGGTCAAGGCCAACCAGCCCGAACTGCACCGCAGGCTGCGATCACTGCCGTGGAAGGACGTCACCGTCCGCCGCTACGACCGGGAGATCGGCCACGGCCGCCGGGAGACCCGAGTGACCAGGGCCCTCACCGTGACCGACCTCGGCCTCGACTTCCCCCACGCCGCCCAGGCTGTACGCATCCTGCGCCACCGCACCGACCGCACGACCGAAACCGTCAGCCGCCAGACCGTCTACGCGATCACAGACCTGAACTCGCATCAGGCATCGCCCCAGCGGCTGGGCCAACTCGCCAGGTCGCAGTGGACCACCGAGAATCGGCTCCGCTTCGTCCGCGACACCACCTTCGCCGAGGACACCTCGAAGATCCGCACCGGCCATGGCCCCGAAAACATGTCGACCCTACGCAACCTGGCGATCAACGCGCTCCGCGCCGCCGGACTCCGTAACATCGCGGCCGGCATCCGGCACGTCTCCTACGAGCCCTTCACCCGCCCGCTCGACCTACTGGGCATCGTCTGACCAGCGCGACCACAAGACCACCGCACTTTGCAACGGCCCTGCCCCTGAGCGGGGGCCATTTTATTACAGGGGGAAATACATGACATCCGCACAGCAGGAGACCGAAAGGTTCAGCCCCACGGACCTGTGGTGGCTCGCTTCAGGCGTCCTCGCTGCAGTTTCGATCGGCATAGCAACCTTCGCCCACGGAAAATCCGGCCAACACGCTGGCTGGATCGTCTACTTCGGCTCCTGGGCACCTGTCATTCTCGGAACTCTGTGGTGCCTGGCCGTCAAGAAGACCAGCAAACTCACCGGAGCACGCCAGGCTCTCGTTGCCATCGGCATCGCTACCGTCAACCTGGTCCTCTTCCACAGGGACAGTTTCCCGTTCTGACCGGTGTACCAAGGGCCTATGCCAAAAGATCTGATACCGGTCGGCACCCCTGGCCAGGAAGACTCCTGAGTGATCGATCGGACCACTCCGGTCAACCCGCTGCCGCCCGCGTGCGGCCATGTGCCCGCGGGCGGCAGCGGACCAGCAGACTGAGGAGTCTTCTCGTGACCAGCAAGCTCCGCATAGCCGCCGCAGCGGTAACTCCTGCGCTCGCGCTCGGTGTCGCCGTCCCGATGACCTCCGCTGCCGAGGCGGCCCGAACTCCGTCTGCCGCCACCATGCAGGTCCAGGCCGTCAAGAGCGCCGGGGACGTGAACACCATCATCCTCGCCGCGTACAGCGCTGGCACTTCCCCCAGCAACGCCAAGGCCGCCGGCATCAATCCGGACCTCCGCGACGCCGCCAAGGACATCGTCGCCTACATCAAGCAGTACCTGGGCAAGGAATACGTCAAAGCCGGGGCCGCCGCGAAGAAGGGTTACGCCGTCTTCGTCAGGTGGGTGAATTCCCTCGACCCGCGTAGTCCGGTGCGGATCGTGCTGGAGTTCGGCGGAAAGCCGCTGATCGAGCTCGTTTTCACGTTCCTGATATAATCGTCTCTCCGGCACGGGGCACCGGCCGGGACCGGAACACCGCCTCTTCCCGGGGTCGGCCCAGAACGGCACGATCACAGCTGCTGAGGCCATTTCCAGCCATGCTGCAGGCTCAGGAAGTAATCGCCTTCTTCGCCGCAGGAGCGGCGGGCGCCTCATCCTCACCCATTCCTCTCACCCGGCGAACCGTCCCGGTGGCGTCCCACAGCACCGCGGAAAAGGCCCCCGCACCATGAACCGAGCGGAGTCCGTCGGGACACCCCCGCCCGCGGTTCCACATTCTCCAGCAGCAGGGCCCCGGTGGCGACGTCCGCCGCCAGCAGAGTGACGACCGACGGCATATCTGCCCAAGCCCGCAGGGCTTCGGCTTCCTCGCGGGCAATCGCAATGCATATATCCGGATGACCCTCGGCCGTCACGGGCGGGGTGAATGCGTGGTTCATGGTGTATCAGGCGATATTGGGCCGTACGTAACCCAGGCCTGAGACAGAGCAGCGGGACCGGGCGCGGTGCCGAGCAGGGGACCGGGCATGGACCGAGCACTCCGAGGAGGAAGTCCATGCGCGGAGCCACGTACGCCCGATGGGTCGTGAGCGCGGTGGCGGCCGCTCTCACGGCGACGGCCTGCGGAGGGGGGAGCGGCGGCGCCAGCGGCAGCGGCGGCTCCGGAATCCTCAGTGCCTCCTGGGGCGATCCGCAGAACCCGCTCGAGCCGGCGAACACAGGCGAGACGCTGGGCACCACGGTCCTGGACATGATCTTCCGCAACCTGAAGCGATACGACGCGAAGACCGGCAAGGCCGAGAACATGCTCGCCGAGAAGATCGAGACCTCCGACTCGCAGAACTTCAAGATCACCATCAAGAACGGCTGGACCTTCAGCAACGGCGAGAAGGTCACCGCGAAATCCTTCGTGGACGCCTGGAACTACGGCGCAAGCCTGAAGAACAACCAGCGGAACGCCTATTTCTTCGGCTACATCGACGGATACGACAAGGTCCATCCGGCGTCCGGCAGCCAGACCGCCGATACGCTGTCAGGCCTCATGGTCGTAGACGACCACACCTTCACCGTCCGGCTCAACCAGAAGTTCTCGACTTTCCCCGAGACCCTCGGCTATGCGACCTTCGCCCCGCTTCCGCGGGCGTTCTTCGACGACCACGACGCCTGGCTGAAGAAGCCGATCGGCAACGGCCCGTACACCGTCGAGTCGTACACCCGCGCCTCGGGGATGTCCCTGCGCAGATGGGACGGCTATTCGGGAGACGACAAGGCGCAGAACGGCGGAGTTGACCTGAAGGTCTACACCGACAGCAACGCCGCCTACATCGATCTCTTGGCGGGAAATCTCGGCCTCGTCACCGGGGTGCCGCTGTCACAGCTCAGAAATGTGCAGGCCGACCTCGATGGCCGGTACATCAACACCCCGGCCGGCGGCATCGAGACCCTGGCCTTCCCGTTCTACGACAAGGCGTGGTCCAAGCCGGGGACGGAGAAGGTCCGCAAGGGCCTGTCCATGGCCATCGACCGGAACCAGATCATCGACACGATCTTCCAGAAGAATCGCACCCCTGCGAGTGACTGGACCTCGCCGGTCCTCGGTGAGGGCGGCGGCTTCAAGGCGGGCCTGTGCGGTGAAGCCTGCGAGTACCACCCGGACGAGGCGAAGAAGCTGGTCCAGGAGGGCGGCGGCCTCCCCGGCGGTCAGGTGGAGATCTCGTACAACGCGGACGCCTCTATCAAGGAGTGGGTGGACGCGGCCTGCAACTCCATCAACAACGCGCTCGGCAACGACAGAGCCTGTGTCGGAAACCCGATCGGCACGTTCGCCGACTTCCGCAACCAGGTCACCCAGTACAAGATGACGGGTCCTTTCCGGGCCGGCTGGCAGATGGACTATCCGCTGATCCAGAACTTCCTGCAGCCGCTCTACTACACCGGCGCGTCATCGAACGACGGAAAATGGTCGGACAAGGAGTTCGACGAGCTGGTAGACAGGGCCAACGCCGAGACCGGCAGAGCAAAGGCTGTTGGTATCTTCCAGCAGGCCGAGGAGGTGGTCCGGGACGACATGGCCGGCATTCCCCTCTGGTACGTGCACGGCACCGCCGGCTATGCGGAGAAGCTCTCCAATGTGGCGCTGAACCAGTTCGGCGTTCCGGTGTACGAGGAGATCAAGGTCGGCTGACTGAGCCCCCGTCACGGCCGGCCGTCTGCGTGAGACCAGCTGCCCACGGCAGCCTGGCCGGGCGTTGTGGCCGCAGGCTTTGCCACCCAGCCAGACTCCGAAGTCACTCGATATTGTCCGCGGCAGTTACCTCTGTGGACGATCACGTAATTCGGCTCTGTCGGGGATCTTGTGATGTCGCAGGCTGCCCATTCCTGCGCCACGGCGAGGCCTTCAGCCCACGCGGTCTCCCACGCCGACCACACCATCCCCAACGCCTCCAGCTCCACGACACGCTTGGCCTCCAAGATGCCGGCGGCGTAGTAGCGGCGCTGTTCCCCGATCCACCGGCCTAGCGGATACCCGCCCACCGCGCCCCACTCCGCAGGCGCCACGAAGACGTACGGCACCCGCAGTTCGACGTTGCCGGTCTCGCGCAGCCACTTCGTCGCGGCCTCGATGCCCCGTCGCCAGTACGCCCCCTCGGGGTCGATGATTCGCAGCCGCACGAACTGCGTCAGCGCGAACGGATCCCGCTCCTCACTGAACCGCAGCACCCCGGCCGCAGCCCCACTCACCCGCGCGACGTCCTGCTCCCGACCCTCACCCTCACCACCCTCGAACTCGCCCTTCGCACCGCTCTGTTCGGTCTCGGAACGGCTGTTGCGGATGCGGGGATCGGCGAGAGCCTCGATCGTCTCCGTATCCAACGTTTTTCCTCGTAGGCGCCGGCGGCGCCGCGGAGCCAGTGCAGGTCATCGTTGGTGTAGGGGTGGCCCAAGATGGCGGTGGCGATGGGGGCCCAGAGGTCTTTCCATGGCTGGCCCTGGCCCTGGGCGAAGGCGAGTGGGCGAAGCAGATCGAGGGCGCGCTGTGCCTGGTCGCGGAGGCGCTTGCACTACCTCACGCGCACCGACCACGTCCGTCGAGCGGCGCGTGAAGCCGGCCTGACCGTCACAGACCGCACCCTCAAAGCCTGGCTCGACGGGAAACGCACCCCGTCCAAGCGGAACGTGGAACGCGTGGAGATCGCCTACCGTACGGTCCGCCGGCAGAGCGTGGCCCGTTACCCTCTGGGCCGTCTGAACCGTGAGGGCCGCGGTACGCGCGTCGAGCTGCACCCACTGAATCAGTCCCAGGTGGACCGTCCGCGCCAACGGGTATTGGGGTACCGGAGCTTGAATGTCCGTCACTGGGACGCCGTCGTGCGGGCCTGGGCAGCCGGCGACGACCGGGCACTGCACGAGGCATGGGTCGATCAGATCGTGGATCTCGGCTCGCAGTGGGGACAGCACGAGTACGTGACGAACGTCGGCTTCGCCGCCTGACCAGCGGTAACACCCCGACATGCACCGGCGCCCCGACTCCGTCACCGTCACCCGACACCGAAGCCGGGAGGCACCCACCGTCCCGGTGACCTAGTGGGGTGAGATCTTCGCCGGCGGCCGTGGCTTGGGCCTTGCCGACGACGAGGAACTGCGCCTGCTGGCCGACCACACCTCATCCAGTCCTGGGCAGCAAGCAGAGGATGTGGGGTGCCGTTTGGACGCCTGCGCAGCCTCCCTCGCCGATCTGGGGTACCGGACTTCGGCCGTGGACTGGACGCAGTCCTTCGTCGCCGGGGTGGTGTCAGCGCGGTCTGCGCCAGGTGAGTTCGGCCGTGCGGTGGGTGCCCCAGAGGCGGGTGGGGGTGGCCAGGCTCAGCTTCAGGAGCTCGTCTTCGAAGGTGACCGTCCTGACCTGGGGCCGTCCGACCCAGTTGGGGAAGATGCTGGTCGTGACGTGATGTTCCACGGTCGTCGGATCGGCCACGTGGAAGGGACCTCCGTAGGCGACGTAGGTCAGCGCTGCCTCGGCGAGTTCTTCCGTGGCGGCTTCCTCGAGACGGTCGGATCCCATGTGCGGGCGGTCGCCGCGGCACAGCTGGGCGGACATGTGACCGTCGGGGGTGTAGACGATCAGCCCCTGGGGCCGGGGGCCGAGTGGGTGGATGACCTGGCCGTCCGTGCTTGTGGCGGTGTACGACACCAGGTTCCATGCGCCCAGCAGCTTGTTGCGCACCTCTTCGCAGGCCTTGCGTTCGCTGCTTGCCGTGGCGTGGTCGTCGTCGGTCATGGATGAGTTCCTTTCCTCGGTGGGTTCGTCGTCCGGCCCCGTCGCGTGGGGTTCCCCGCGGCGACGGCGCGGGCGGCGGCCGGCCTCGTGGAGAGCCTGCTGGTGTTCGGGGACGGCTGGCGCAGGGCGCGCAGCACTGGCCTCTGGCCCTGCGAGCGGGGCTGGTTGAGGTGACGGCGAGCAGCAGGGCGGTGAGGCTGCGCGGCCGGGCGCGGTCGGCGAGGGGGATGATGTCGCGGTGGCGGTGGCGGTGTCGAAGCCGTGGTGCCACGCTTCGTGCCCGGGACGGTGGACAGCGTGCTGCTTCTTGGGGAGGGGAGAGCAGAGGGGGCCTGCGGGGGGGGCAGGCCCCCCGGGGGTCAGTTGCGTGTGAGTTCGCCGTCGACGAGGCGCCACAGGTGCAGTGTGTTGGCCTCGCGCAGCGGTTCGGGCAGCAGCTCGTCGGGGAAGCCCTGGTAGGTGATCGGCCGCAGGAACCGCTCGATCGCGCTCATCCCGACGGAGGTGAAGCGGCTGTCGGAGGTGGCCGGGAAGGGGCCTGTGTGGACGGAGGCGTAGGAGACCTCCTGCGGCATGGAGAAGGCGTTGATCACGATGCGGCCCGTGCGGCGCTCCAGGATCGGCAGGAGTTGAACGGCGCCGTCGCGGTCGGCCGACTCGGCGTGGACCGTGGCCGACAGCTGTCCTCGGAAGGAGCGGGCGACTTCCTGCAGTTGCTCCGGGTCGGTCAGCCGGACCAGCAGGACGGTGGGGCCGAAGACCTCCTCACGCAGGGCCGGTTCGGCCAGCAGCTGCTCGCCGGTGACCTCATACAGCACAGACTGGCCGTCCCCGGCGCGGACCGGGGCCGCTCCCGCGCCGATCCGGGTGGCGCCGTCCTCCTCCATCCGCCGTACGCGGCGGGTGTAGGAGTCGTGGATGCCGGGCGTGAGCATGGTCCGCGCGGCCGTCTTCTCCACCTCGGCCGTCGCCGCGTCGCGCAGCTGTGTGAAGCCGGGTCCGTCGATGGCGAGGAGGACGGCGGGCTTCAGGCAGGCCTGGCCGACGTTGTACTGCGCGCGCTGGGCGACGTCGGCACCGATCTGTGCGCCCCGGGCTGCCAGGGCGGCGGGCAGGACGAAGGTCGGGTTGACGCTGGTCATCTCGGTGAACACGGGGATGGGGTCGGGGCGTTGCTGGGCCCGGCGGAAGAGGGCCATGCCGCCGCCCTCGGAGCCGGTGAAGGTGACCGCCCGGACCAGGGGGTGAGACACCAGTGCCTCGCCGATGTCGTTGCCCGCGCCCCGGACCAGCGAGAAGACACCTTCATGCAGTCCCGCTTCGGCGACGGCCTGCTGGATGGCGCGTCCCTGGATCTCGGAGGCACCGGGATGTGCGTTGTGCGCCTTGAGGACGACGGGGCAGCCGGCGGCCAGGGCGGAGGCGGTATCGCCGCCTGCGACGGAGTAGGAGATCGGGAAGTTGCTGGCGCCGAAGATCACCACGGGGCCGAGGGCCACCTTCTGCATCCGGTGGTCCATGCGCGGTGCGGGCTGGCGGTCCGGCTGTGCGGGGTCGATGGTCGCCTGGAGGAACCGGCCCTGACGGACGACGGTGGCGAACTTGCGGAAGTGTGCTGCGGCCCTCAGGGTCTCCCCCTCGAGCTGGGTGGCGGGCAGGCCGGTCTCCAGCGAGGTACGTGCGGCGAGTTCGTCCTTGACCGCCTCGAGCTTGTCCGCGATGAGGTCGAGGAATGCGGCGCGCTCGGCCAGGCCGGTGTGGCTGTAGCCGTCGAAGGCCTCGTCGGCGAGGCGGAGGGCGCGGTCGACCTCGGCGGGGCCGCCCAAGGAGAACTCGGGCTCGAGGAGTTCTCCGGTGGAGGGGTCGAGGGCCTTCATCGTTCCCGCGGTGGCGGGCACGCGGGCCGCTCCGATCAGCAGTTCTCCGGTCAGTGTCATGCCCGGGCTCCTTTGAATGCGGCGGTGAGATCGTCCGTGGTGACGATGGTGTGGGCGTAGGTGGGGCCGTTCAGCTCGTGCGCGGCGTGCATCTCCTCGGGGCGGAAGGCCGCGGTGGCGTCGCGGACCAGCGTCACGTGGTAACCGAGTTCCATGGCGTACCGGCCGGTGGATTCGATGCAGGTGTTCGCCAGCAGGCCGATCACCACGACGTGGGTGATGCCGTGCTGCTTGAGCTGGAGGTCCAGGTCGGTGTTGGCGAACCCGCTCTGCCCCCAGTGCTCCTGGGCGACGACATCGCCGGCCTGCGGCTGGAAGTCGGGGTGGAACTGGCCGCCCCAGGTGCCGCGGGCGAAGTTGTGCCGCTCCTGGATCTTGCGCTGGGTGGGACTCGGGTGGTCCCAGGTCTCGTAGTCGCCCGGCTCCCAGCGGCGGTGCGGGACGAACACCACACGTACGCCGGTCTCGCGGGCGGAGGTGACCACGGAGCGCAGGTGGTCCAGCAGGCCGACCTCCTCCGCCAGGGGCTCCAGGCGCGGCCAGACCTTGCCGCCCTCGGAGAGGAAGTCGTTGTAGGGGTCGACGAGCAGGACCGCCGTGCGGCGGGGGTCGTAAGTCCCGGTCATGGTGTCTCCTCAGATCTGGATGATGTGCAACATCTAGATTGAGGATTATCTGCGTCATCCTGAAAGTCAAATAGATGCAGCTCACATTCGGGTTTTGTGCCCTGTGTATGATGTAAATCATCCAGCTGTGTCGGCTGCATATACCAGCTCCTCGAAGGGAGGCCCGACATGGGGCACTCGCAGGCGGACAAGGCGGCATCCCGCGAGCGGGTGCTGCGGATCGCGGCCCGCAAGGTCCGCGCCGAGGGCGTGACCCGCCCCGGCGTCGCGGAACTCATGAAGGAGGCCGGGCTGACGCACGGCGGCTTCTACAAGCACTTCACCTCCCGGGACGACCTGATCTCCCAGGCTTCGGCCGTGGCCCTGGCCGAGGGCTCGGCGAAAATGGAGAGGGCCGCGCGCAAGAACGAGCAGGATCCGCGTGCCGGCCTTGTCGACGCCTACCTCGCCAGACAGCATCGCGACTCGCCGGCCACCGGCTGCGCCCTGGTCACCCTCGGTGCCGACGCCGGACGCGGCGACCAGCACTTCAAAGAGGCCTACGAGAAGCAGGTCCGCGCGTACCTCGACCTGATCGCCGGCCTCGAAGGCGACACCGAGGAGGCCCGGGCCGAGGCGATGCTCACCCTCAGCGCCCTGGTCGGCGCCACGCTCATGTCCCGGGCCCTGGCCGACCCCGGCCTCTCCGACGAACTGCTGGAGACGGTGACCGGCCAACTCGAGCGGCACGCGTCAGGACCTCTGCCTCCCGCCGACTGACGCGTTCCCCGGCACGGATCGCTTCGTCGCCGGCCGGCAAGGCTCCCGGGTCATGGGAATTCTCTCCTGCGGGCCGGGGATCGGGGATCGGCGGAGCGTCTGCGTCCGCCCGGGCTGCATGGTCGCTGCATGGGACCACGCCCGCAACGGCCTTCGTCACCGGTCAAGGGCGGGGCCGATGGGTCATGCCTCGCCGGGACATGGGGTGTGGGGGCGCGCTGTCACGGACTGGGTGTCAGTTGCTGTTCGGTCCAGATGAGTTTGCCGTCCGGTGTGTTGCGGGTTCCCCATCGGCGGGACAGGTGCGAGACGAGGGTGAGGCCACGGCCGTTCTCGTCGGTCGTGCGGGGGCGGCGCAGGCGCGGGTGGCTGTTGCTGGTGTCGTAGACCTCGCAGGTCAGCGCCTCGTGCTGGATGAGGCGCAGGCCGATCGTGCCGTCGCTGTGCCGGATGGCGTTGGTGACGAGTTCGCTGACGATCAGTTCCGTGGACGTTGACAGGTGGTCCAGTCCCCACTGGGCCAGTCGCCGGGTGGCCAGGGCCCGGGCGCGGCTGACGACGGCCGGGTCGGCCGGAAGCTGCCACGAGGCGACCTGGTCCGGGCCCAGTGAGCGGGTCCGGGCGAGGAGCAGGGTGACGTCGTCGCTCGGTGCCCTCGCCGGCAGCGTCTCCACCACCGACGAGCTGAGCTCGTCCAGCGTGAGGCCACGCTGCGCCAGCACGGTGGCCAGGCGGTCCATTCCGACGTCGATGTCCTGGTTGCGGTCCTCGATCAGGCCGTCGGTGTAGAAGGCGAGCGTGGTGTGCTCGGGCAGTTGAACTGTCACGGACTCGAAGGGGACCAGCCCGAGGCCGAGCGGCGCTCCGGCAGGCAGACGGGCAAAGGTGACGTCACCGTGCGGATCGACGATCGCGGGCGGCGGGTGGCCGGCCCGCGCCATCGTGCAGCACCGGGTGGCCGGGTCGTACACGGCATACAGACACGTCGCGGCCATGGTCGCGTTGCCCGGGTCACCCGGGTGACCCGGGTCGGCACCTGCCCCGGCGAGGCGGATGACCTGCTCGTCGAGGCGGGTCAGCAGTTCGTCGGGAGGCATGTCCATGTCGGCCAGAGTGCGTACCGCGGTGCGGAGCTGGCCCATGGTCGCCGCCGCGTTGATGCCGTGTCCGACCACGTCTCCGACGACCAGGGCGACCCGGGCGCCGGGCAGCTGGATCACGTCGAACCAGTCGCCTCCCACGCCGTGGTGACTGTCTGCCGGCAGGTAGCGCGAGGCCACGTCGGCGGCAGAGCCGCCCGTCGCGTGGTGGGGGAGCAGGTGGCGCTGCAGGGCGAGGGCCGCGGAGCGTTCACGCGCGTACTGGCGGGCGTTGTCCAGGGACAACGCGGCCCAGCTGACCAGTTCCTCGGCCAGGAGCAGGTCGTCCTCCTCGAACGGCGCACGGTCGTGGGTCCGTACGAACACCGCCACGCCCAGCACGGCCCCCCGTGCGTGGATCGGGACGACGATCAATGAGTGCGCCGTGTAGTCGTCGATCGCCGCCCGCGCTGCATCGTGGTGGTCCAGCCACGTGCCGGGCGAGGTGTCCAGCATCGGCTCGAAGTGGGACTTCCCCGAGCGCAGGACGTTGGTGAAGGGCGACGCAGGCGGGACGAAGACCGGTTCTCCCCGCGCGGCCAGGGAGTCCGGGGCCTCCTGGTGGATCGAGGCCAGGCCGGCGCGGCGCAACGCGGGGGTGCGCCCGCCCTGCAGGCCGAGGCGTGCCAGGGGCTCCTCGCCGAGGGGAACCGACTCCGCCAGGTCGACGGTGACGTAGTCCGCGAGGAGCGGCACCGCGAGGTCGGCGAGTTCCTGCCCGGTCTGCATCACATCCAGGGTGGTTCCGATCCGCTTGCTGGCCTCGCCCAGGATCGCCAGACGCTCTCGCGCCCGTCGGCTGTCGGTGGCATCCACGCTCACGGCGCACACGCCCAGGGCACGGCCCTGTGCGTCGTCGAGGCGGAAGAGGGAGGCCGTCAGGGTGCGTCCCCTGCGGGCATGCGTCGGCAGGAACGTCCGGTATTCCACGTTGAGCTCCGGCACGCCGCTCTGCAGCACCTGGTGCATCAGTGCCTCGAGCTTTGCGGCCTCGGTGCCGGGGGCCGCCTCTGGCAACCTGCGCCCCAGCCGCCGTGAGATGGGGATGCCGTCCTTGAAGCCCTGGGTGTCGTTCACCCAGGTGCAGCGCAGCTCGGTGTCGCGTATCACGACACCGACCGGCAGGCGGCTCGGGAGATGCAGTGCCCCCGGGGGTGACGCCGGCACCGCTCGGTCCGCCGCCCACGCGGGAGGCGTTGCCTTGTCGGTCGCCGATACGACCCACTGGGCCCGGCCGTCCTGTCCGGACAGCGACTGCACGCACAGGCGCACGTCGATCCTGTGACCGTCACGGTGACGGATCTTGGCGAAGCCGGACCAGCGACCGCGGGCAGTGCCCTGCTCGAAGAACGACGACGCCTTCGCCCGGTCCTCGCCGTCCGCCAGCAGGACGGCGGCGGAGCGGCCCACCACGTCCGCCGGCGCGTAGCCGACAAGCCGCTCGGCGGCCCGGGTCCACCCGACCACCCTCTCCTCCGCGTCCAGTAGGGCTATGGCCGCGCCGGCGCTGGCCGCCTCAACGGCCGTCTGGGCTGCGGCGAATGCCGCTCCCATGGAACTCATTTGATTCCTCCGTGGATGCTCCGCCCTTCGGGGCGGAGAGGAAGCGGACTCCTGTGGAACAGGGCGAGGGGCTGGGATTCGCCGCCATGGCGGAGAATCCGCCTCGTTTACGAGGGGGAGAAGTCAACCTTTCTGTGTGCGCCGCGTTCTTCTGTGTGCCCCGTGGTGGGGTGCGAGGGTACTCGGCCTACGCTCGCGGCCCCGGCAGGCTTCGCGGCAGAAACGCCCGTCCAGGGCGGCGGACCCGCGGCGAGGGCGTGCGCCGGAGGAAAGAGAGATCCCCGGCCGGCCGGCTCCGCAACGCCATGCGCAAGGACCCCCTGCGCGGCCGTTCCCGGCCCCGGCTGGCGCACCGCCGACCGGGGGTGGACCCGGCGGCGTCCCTTTCCTCGGGGCAGCCGGGCTCCACAGCCTCGCGCCGGCCGGCGCGAGGCATCAGAGGCCGGAGGGCGCGCTGACCGGCTGCGACAGTGCGGCCTTGACGCGCCGGGTCTCCTCGTCGGCGAGGACTTCGAACTGGTCGCCGGTCAGGGCGCCCATGGTCAGCTCGGCCACGGTGGCGGGGCTGACCTTCAAGGCGTTGGTCCAGGTGCTGAGATCCGTCTCCACGAAACCGGCATGTACCCCGACCACCAGGGTTCCCTGCGCGTTCAGGGCCTGCCGCAGGGCGTCCGTCAGTGACCACTGCGCGGCCTTGGAGGCCGCATAGCCGGGAAACTGCGGCTGGCCGACCCAGGAAGCCAGCGAGAGCATGTTGACCAGCGCGCCGCCGCCGTTGCGGGCCAGGACCGGGGCGAAGGCCCGGGAAACGGCCCACGTGCCGAAGTAGTTGACCTCCATCGCCTGGCGCGCACCGTCGAAGGCGCCTTCCAGAAGCTGGATGTCGCCGCCGCCGATGCCCGCGTTGTTGATCACGATGGAGACGTCGTTGGCGAGGGCGGCGGCCGCGGCGACGTCCGCCTGGTCGGTGACGTCCAGGCGCAGCGGGACCAGGTCGGAATCCTCCACGGCGGCCGGGTCGCGCACACCGGCGTAGACCTTCGCTGCGCCATGGTTGATCAGTGAGCGGGCGAATGCGCGGCCGATGCCGCGGTTGGCGCCCGTCACCAGGGCGACTGATCCTTTGATGTCCATCGTTTTCCTTTGCGACAGGCACGCCCTGTCCGGGCGGGCTCTTGGCAAGTGGTCGTCTGTCGGCCGGGCAGGACTGGCAGGAATGGGGGGCGTAATCCGGCCGCGGTCGGCTCGACGGCCGCTGCCGCACCATCCGGCGCGGCCGGAACGGCATCAGGGTCAAGCGTTCCCGAGCGGCTCACGTCCAGGACGCCGCTCTTGGATTCCACGTTAGCGTCTAGATTTATATATGCAAGTCAGCTTAGGTCGGGATTGAGGTGGATCACACCTGATATGCACTGTTCTGGGGTCTTTGAGACGCTTCAGTCGCTGGAGGTGCGGGGCGCGCCGGCCGCGGCAGCGCCGGGCGGACGGAGGGCGGGGTGGTCGGGGTGCCGGCCTGGCCGGCGGGTGCGCCCAGGGCTTGAGGGTGAGGGCTCGTGGGGTCGGGGCCTGCGGGGCCGTCGGCCGAGCGGCGGCCGAAGACCTGAATTGCAAGATGAAACTCAGGGAGTAGACTCGTCCCTGCGCAGCGCCGCAGCAGGTGCATGCGGAACCCGGCGCCATGTGGGAGGTGGACAGTGCCAACCGAACGGCAGTGGTCAGACCCCATGAACGATGACCCGGCCTGCTCCATCGAGCGCAGTCTGCAGATTCTCGGCGAACGCTGGTCCTTTCTGGTGCTCCGCGAGATCTTCGCCGGCAAACACAAGTTCGCCGAGATCCAGTCAGCCCTGGGCATCGCAACCAACCTGCTCAGCGCCCGGCTCAAGCTTCTTGTCGAGAGCGGCGTGCTGTGCACGCAGACCTATCGGGAGCCGGGCAGCAGGCCGCGGCAGAGCTATCACCTGACGGAGGCGGGGCGCGACCTGCGGGTGGTGCTGTCCGCGCTCCAGCAGTGGGGCGACCTCCATCGACCGCGCCCCTCGGGCCCTTCCGCGCTGCGGCGCACACGCTCCACCGGCCGGCCCGTCCACGTGGGATTCCTCGACGACGACGGTCACGAAGTGCCCGTCACCGAGGTGGTCACCGTCACGGACACGGTGGCCAGAACCTGACCGAAGCCGCGGGCAGGGCCGAGCCGGCCCTCCTGCGCTGACGACCGTAGAGCCGCCGCTCCTTCCGCTGAACTGCCGTGTCACTGGGGAGACTTGCGCGGTGGCCTGCCCCCTGGCCAGCGAGCACTCACCGGCAGCGGGTGCGCCCCGGACGGACATCCCGCGCGTTCACGAGCCTTGACCGGCGGCGCCGCGCGGAGGCCGCCCCGGTCCGTGACCGCGGCATGTCACCCTTGCGCGGACCTGTCCGTAGGGCGGCGCGCGATTTCGTGGGGCGGCGTGCGATCGGCGCGATGCTGTGACAGCCGGACCGCCTGGCGTTGACGGCGCGTCGGCCCCTGCGGTTCAGTGCGGCGCCCGTGGCTGAAGAAGTGTCAGCGCGCGGGGGACGTGCCCGGACGGCTGCGTCCGCCCGCACGGGCGCGGCCACTGCCGGGGGAACGGAACGGCAGCCGCCGGGGCCGCGGTCTTCAGGGGCCGGGTGCCCGGGCCGAGTGCGGTCTTCCTCCTGCGGCCTTACATCCGGTGCTCATGTCCCCGCCGTGCCGCCAGTGCACAGGTCTGACCGATATCGGTCGATTCACACCGAGATCTGTCTTGCGATTTGCAAGCCAGCCGCCTACCGTGGAATCAGAGGCGAGCGAGAGAGCTTCGCCCGACATTCCGGATGGCGCTTTCCGTCCTGAATGCGATCCGGGCCGCACCGGCCCTCAAATGGTCACCTCGCGCCACCAACACGCTGCGCGACGTATTCCCCTCGCCCATGCATGGCGGTAACCCCAGGAGATTCACCGTGTCCGAAATATTTGCCCCACACTCTCGTCGGAAGTTCCTTTCCACCTCGGCAGCCGCGACGGCCGCAGCGGTCGCCGGATCCTTCGGTCTGTTCCCCGCCTACCCGGCCGCAGCCGCAACCGCCACGGGATCCGGCCCCGATGCGTCGGCGCGCGGAAGCATCCGCCCCTTCCGTGTCCACGTGCCGCAGAAGGATCTGGCCGATCTCCACCGCCGCATCACCGCGACCCGCTGGCCCGACGAGGAGACCGTCACGGACCAGTCCCAGGGCGTGCCGCTCGCGACGATGAAGAAACTCGCGCGCTACTGGGCATCGGATTACGACTGGCGCAAGGCCGAGGCGAGGCTGAACACCCTGCCGCAGTTCATCACCGAGATCGACGGCCTGGACATTCACTTCATCCACGTCCGCTCGAAGCACAAGAACGCCCTGCCGCTCATCGTCACCCACGGATGGCCCGGCTCGGTCATCGAACAACTGAAGATCATCGAGCCGCTCACCAACCCCACAGCCCACGGCGCGAGCGCGTCGGACGCGTTCGATGTGGTGATCCCGTCTCTGCCCGGCTACGGCTTCTCGGGCAAGCCGACCACGACGGGTTGGGGCCCCCAGCGCATCGCACGTGCCTGGACAGAGCTGATGAAGCGCCTGGGATACACCAATTTCGTCGCGCAGGGCGGCGACTGGGGTGCGCTCGTCACGGATCTCATGGCTGTACAGGCACCCGCGGGGCTGCTCGGCATCCACACCAACCTGCCTGGCACGGTTCCGCCCGACATCTACAAGGCGCTCCAATCCGGAAGCCCGCTGCCGCCCGGTCTGTCCGACGAGGAGAAGCACGCCTGCGAGCAGCTGGACTCCCTGTACAAGCAGCACATCGCCTACGCCCGAATCATGGGGACGCGCCCGCAGACGCTGACCGGCCTGACGGATTCTCCCGTCGGCCTGGCGGCCTTCATGCTCGACCACGACGTGCGCAGTCTGGAGCTGGTCTCCCGGACCTTCGCCGGACACCGCGAAGGCCTCACCCGCAACGACGTCCTCGACAACATCTCGCTCTACTGGCTCACGAACACGGCGGTTTCCGCCTCGCGTCTCTACTGGGAGAACAAGCTCTCCGTCGTCGACGCCAAGGGCGTCTCCATCCCGGTTGCCGTGAGCGTCTTCCCCGACGAGATCTACCAGGCCCCCAAGAGCTGGGCGCAGAAGGCATACCCCCACCTCATCCATTACAACAAGCTCCCCAGGGGCGGCCACTTCGCGGCCTGGGAACAACCGCACCTGTTTGCGCAGGAACTCCGCGCGGGCTTCCGGTCGCTGCGGTAGACGAGCGAGTTCCGCCCCCTGCCCATGCCCTGGGCCGGCTCTGCTCCCCCCCCCCAGACATCCGACACACCCCGAGATCGGCTGCGCACGTCACGGCTGTGCCCCAGCCGGGACGTGCAGCCGGCACACAAGACCTGAACTGGAGTGACATCCCGTGCTCGAAAACCGTGCTCTGGAAATCGTCATCATCGCAGCCGTCGTCCTGCTGCTCTTCGGAGCCAAGCGGCTCCCCGAAACCGCGCGAGGACTGGGCAAGTCCCTTCGCATCCTCAAGTCCGAAGTCAGCGCGATGAAGACGGACACCGCCGAACCGGGCGCCACACCGCGCACAGGCACCCAGCTCGACCTCGTCGAAGCCGGCACCCATGCCGTTGCGGCAGCAGAACACGCCCACCACGCCGCTGAGCGCACCCGCACCGAACCCGAGGACACCCGGTGAACGGCATCCACCAGGGCGCATCCGCCATCTCCATGACGCCAAGGAAGGCATCCAAGGAGGTCATGCCGCTCACCGGGCACCTCCGTGAGCTGCGCAACCGCCTGGCCATCTCGATCCTCGCCCTGGCCGCCGCCACCGTCGCCGGATGGCTCATCCACGACCGGCTGCTCCAACTCCTGACCGGACCGGCCTGCACCCTGACCCATGTCCACGGCGTGGGCCGGCCGACCAAAGAGTGCCCCAACGGGCTGCTGGTCAACACGGGACTGCTGTCCCCGCTCTCCCTGAGCTTCAAGGTCGCCGTGACGGCCGGCTTCGTCATGGCCGTTCCGGTGTGGAGCTACCAGCTCTGGGCCTTCGTCGCGCCAGGACTGTACAAGAAGGAGAAGAAGTACGGCCTCGGCTTTGTCGCTGCCGCCGTCCCCCTGTTCTGCCTCGGCGGCTACCTCGCGTATGTGACCTTCCCGAAAGGGGTCGAGACCCTGGCCGGGTTCAACCCCGACACCTTCTCCCTCTCGCTGCCCGGCGATGAGTTCCTGGACTTCTTCCTCCGCGCGGTGCTCGTCTTCGGCCTCTCCTTCGAGCTCCCGCTGATGCTGCTCCTGCTGAACTTCCTCGGCATCCTCAGCGCCGCCACGCTGCGCCGCCAATGGCGGACGGCCGTCTTCGCCGTCTTCGTCTTCGCGGCGGTCGCCACCCCCACCGGCGACCCGATCACCATGATCGCCCTGGCCGTACCCATCAGCCTGCTCCTCCTGGCCGCCCTGGCCGTCGCAACCCTCCACGACCGCGCGAAAGCACGTCGCTGGGCGGCGGACCTCGACAGCCGACTGAGCGACGACGAAGTGTCCTCCCTGGACCTGACGCCCTCCTCCCGCGCAGGCGCCACTGCCCTGCAGCCCCGGAAACCAGTGGATGCCGCCCTCTGAGTCCGTACAGCACCGGTGGCACCGCACGACCACCGCACGACCACCGCACCTGCGGGCCTCGCCAGAAGACCGACCCCAGCAGAACACCCCACAAAGACAAGCCTCACCGTCCAACGACCGAGGAGCTCCAAGGTGATATTCGATGTAGGTCCCCTCGAGGTGGTCGCGCTCGCAGCCGTCGCCGTCTTCGTCTTCGGACCGGACAAGCTCCCCAGGATGATCACCGAGACCATGGGATTCGTCCGCAGAGTCCGGGAATTCTCGGACAGCACCAAGCAGGAGATCCAGAAGGAACTGGGCCCCGAGTTCGAAGAATTCGACTTCCAGGACCTGAACCCCAAGACCTTCGTACGCAAGCAGTTGGCTGCCCACGCCGACGATTTCGGCCTCAAAGAGATCCAGGACCTGCGCGGCGGCGTTGCGAAAGACACGCACGAGGCCGCGGCAACGATACGAGCCACGCACACGCACGCACTGGACAAGACCGACGACCCTCACACCGGCAGACAGACGCAGGCACGGCTTCCCTGACCATGCGCCCCGCCGAGACCTGCGGGTGCCGATTATTACGTCCGAGCTGGTCAGGCCGCGTGTGCGTACTCGTGGAAGAGGCCGCCGAGTCGGTCGCGTCGACGGATGTCGACGTGGTCGACTCGGTCCGGTTCGGTGATCGGTTCGCGGAGCGGCCGAAGGGGAGCTGCGCTGTGCAGGGTGCGGTGAGGCCGATGCTGGTTGTAGATCGACTCGAACTCGCCGAGCGCGTGGAGCAGGTGGGCGTGGTTCAAGATCAAGGTGCGGTCGAGGAGTTCGTGCCGGCTGGTCTGCACCCAGCGCTCCATGGTCGAGTTCATGCGGGGAACGCGGATGCCGGTGGTGACGATCTCGATGCCCTCGGCCTCAAAGACGGCATCGAACGCGCCAGTGAACTTGCTGTCGCGGTCCCTGATCAGGTGTCGGACGGTGGCGTCGGCATCCTGGAGGTCCATGACCACGTTCCTTGCGCGATCGACTTCCTGGCTTGGCTTCGGGCTGTACGACGTCCCCTCCAGCACCCGGTCCACCACGGTGACCAGTCTCCCCCGAGTCGCAGCGGACAATGATCCGTGACCACATGCCCTCAACGGTTCCGATGGAAACGACTGGGTGAGTCCACGCCAGCCGCGGGCCCCGAACAGGCCACGGCTTCGCCGGCATCGGGGCTTGTGCCTGCTCTACGCGTGCATCGCGGTGGTGAAGTACCACAGCAGGTAGGCCGCCATGACGAGCACGACCGGCACGCCGACGAGGAGGCGGATCAGCAGGATCAGGGTCCTGACCCACGGTTGTCCCGGCCCCGTGGCGAAGTCGGGTCTGGCCGGGTCGTACGAGATCCTCTTGTCGGGCGCCGACGGGTGGCCCGTGCGCTCGAAGGTGTGAGGTGTGCCGCTGGTGTCGGTGAACGAGTACAGGACGGTGCCGGGGTCGGTGGGGTCCGGCGCGGGGTGGTAGCCGACGCATGTGGCGACGGTCGTCACGCCGTAGCGGTGCAGCAGCCACCAGGTCACCGTGGCACGCCACGTGCCGCGGGCGGCGAAGCAGCCGCACACGAGCACCGGGAAGACCGCGGCCCACAACTGGGTGAGGCGCCCGTCGCCCGCCGACACGGGGAGCAGCAGGCCGAGGAGGAAAAGGCAGGTGAGCGTGGACCAGGCCCACCACTGGCCCGTGGACAGGAACGCTCTGCGCCGTGGCCTGGGCGTGAAGGGGCGCTTCTCCGCCCTCACGAGGGCCGCGCCGTCGATGTGCTTTTCGGCCTCGTCGCGTTGCGGGACCGCCGCGTTGACGGCGTATGCGAAGGCCTCCACCTCCTCGGTGCGGCGGGAGCTGATCGCGCAGACCGTCGCCGGCTCGGCTCTGGTGGCCGCCGAGTTCAGCCGGATCTCGGCAGTCGGGCGCCTGCCTCTGGCGACATGGACGGTCTCGATCGCGTCGAGGGGGATGACGAGCCGGATCCCTGCCCGGTCCAGTATGACGGTCTCGCGCTCCAGGCGGGCGGTTCCGCCTCTGCCGCGCAACGTCGTTCCGACTGCGGGCTCCGCATCCGTGACAGTCATGACCGGGTCCTCCCAATGGTCAACTGAGAGGCCGCGCAGATAGGC
>NZ_KQ948475.1 GCF_001514115.1 Streptomyces olivochromogenes | reverse complement strand
CAGACCCTTGGGCCGTTCCGACGTCCCAAACTTTAGCGGATTCTCCCGGCCGCTCATAATCGAGGCGATGGAGCTGAATTCACGCATGCAGACATGCCCGAATTGAGTCCCGTTGGGAGGCCGCGCCAGTGGTTTGGTCTGTCGCCCGAGTGGCGGTGCATTCCACTACGGAATCGTATCGGCTCGAGGCAACTTGCTCATATTACAGATCTTCCTGGCGAGCGTCAAGCTTCTATCCCCGCTACGCCGCACGTCGCGCGAAGCGCGGACCCTCGGCAGTCCCGTCGGCATTGGGCAACCTCCAACGATCTGGGGGCTGGGCCGTGGAGCGCGCAGGTCAGGGACTTGCGCGCTCCCTCGTCCGTGAAGCCGGGAAGCATGCGGACGTCCACCATGCCCGCGGGCTCTCGGTCAGGGCCTCGACCCGTCGCGCCAACTGCTCCTCACGGCCGGGCCCGAGCAGGGCGATTCCGGCAGCAGTACGGCAGGGCCATGACCAGCAGGACACTCGTGGCAATGAACGCGATCGAACGTCCGGCTTCTTGGAAGGGCCGCAGGATCACACGCCGCAGGCGGGCGTTGTGTGCATACGGCGACGGTAGGTGTCGAGGTCAGGGGCGGTCTATGGCGTAGGCGTCCGCCTTGAAGGTGCGACTAGTACCACCCCGGAACGGACATCCACGTTACTGACCGTCACGGCCACGCGGTGCAGGCTGGAGGCCGTGAAGAAGAGCCGGGAACGCGAGGAGTCCGATCCGATGAGCGCGCTGATCGCGTATCAGGAGCACGGCGACAAGCTCACGTTTCCGGCGCAAACACGCGTGTCTCTCAGGGCACAGCCGCCGGGAGCACCCCGGGGCACCTGCTGCCTGTGGCGGACGACGGGGCGATCGCCGACTCTGAGCGGGGGTAGCTTCCGCGGCTTGTACGCGCGGGCGGGCCGCGCCGTCCGCACACGGGCCGGCCAACCGACTCGGCAAGGTCATCCGTCTTGAACAAATGCTAATATCCGCCCGCTTGTTCGGGGGGATGGGGCCCTCCGTTGTAGAGGGGGAGCAAGTGACTCGTCATACCTTCAGGCGTGGCTCTCTTGCCACGGTCATCGGGTTGGCGCTCTCTGTGTCAGCCGTGCCGCTGGTGGCGCCCGCGCACGCGGAGACCGCGACGGAAATCACCGTTCCAGCCACCATGGGCACGACTCCGCGCACGGCGTATCTGCAGAGCGCGGGGGCCTCCGGCTTCCTCGAGTACCGCTCCACCCCCGAGGGTTACGGCCTCTGGTGGACCAGCTACGACGGCAGCCGAAAGCCGGTGGACGGCGGCGAGCGACTCGGGCCGGGCACTCCGGGTGTGTACGGCACCGGTTCGGACGTCGTCGCCCTTCGCGCGTCCCAGGGCAGTGGTGGGCAAGTCGTGCTCCGGGACATGGGAACCGGTACGACGGAGACCGTGGCCGTCCCGGCGGACCAGCGCTATCTGCAGACGTACGGGCGCACTGTCCTGACCGGCACGTCGACAGGTGGGGAACGGACTCGGCTGTTCCTGCTGCACAACGAGAACGGCAGCACGGTGCAGAAGCCCGTGACCGGACTCCCGGACGGGGTGGTCTTCCCCTTCTTCCCCGAGGGTTCCGCCTCCGGCATCCTCGTCAACTACTACGGCCCGGACCGGGTCCTCCAGTTCGCCTGGGTGGATGCGGAGACCGGCGCCGCCACGATCTTGCCTTCACCGGTGGCGGGCATGGACGCCGTGGTGGGATCCGACTACCTGGTCAGCTGGTACGGCACGACCCGGGTGCGGGTGTACGCCAAGGGCGCCTACGACGCGCCCACGCACGAGGTTGCGTTCCCCCACACCTCCGAGAACAAGATCCTCGGCGTCGTCGGTGACGCGCTCGTCGTCGCGCGGCGCAGCGGCTCCTCCGTCTGGAGCGTGTCGGCGCTGCCCTTCGACGGCTCCGCGGAGCTGCCCCTGGCCAAGCGGGCGGATCCCGCCGCCGTCGTGACCCCCGACGGCGGCCTGGTCCTCGCCGGCGGAGAGTCCTCTCTGGACTACGGCATCGCCAAGATCGAAGCGGGGGCCGACGGTCTGCCCCGGGCCCGCCGGATCGTGGACCTTCCGGCCGTGCCCATGGGGATCGAGTCGCTCGATCTGAGCGGCGGCGAGCTGACGACCTACGAGTCCGGCGACGGGGCGACGCACCTGTACAGCCGCTCGCTGGCCACGGCGGGGACCCTGACGGCGGGCACGCGCACGGACCGGGGAAAGACCCAGAGGTGTGGATTCATGGTCGGGGACCACGGGAGCTGTCCCGACCTGATGGGTACGGGTGACGGCCGGGCGGTCATCCATAACGCGGCCGGGGAGGTCTCCGTCCTGGACCGGGGTCAGTCCCTTCCCGGCACCGTGTTGGCCTCCGGTCTCCAGGACAACCATGGCCTCGTGGACGTCGAGGGCCGGTATGCGGCCTGGGGTGGGCCCTCGCCCGCGGGAGACGGCCTGATGGTGGCGGATCTGGACACACGGAAGGTCGTGCTCACCCGCACGGGCGCGGCCGGTGCGGTCCCCTCCGCCCTGTGGGGGGAAACGCTGTGGACGGCGGCCCGGGACGGCGTTGTCACGGCCACGGAGGTGCGTTCGGGCAACACGATCACGTCGTTCCGGATGGTCGGCAGCGGCTGCGGTCCGAGCGACCTCCAGGCGGTGGGACGCTGGGTGTACTGGTCCGGCTGGTGCGATCTTCCCCAGGGCAGCGTGCAGAAGACCCTCGTGTACGACACCCGCAGGAAGACGCTCATCGCCGTACCCACCGGCACAGGGACGCGCCTGGGCGACGGCTTCCTGGTCACGCGTGACTCCGCGTCCGGGGCGCTGAACCTCACGGACGTCACGAGCGGCTCCGCGGTGAGCCGGACCCTGGCGGC
The DNA here is from genome assembly GCF_001514115.1 of Streptomyces olivochromogenes. Classification (GTDB taxonomy): domain Bacteria; phylum Actinomycetota; class Actinomycetes; order Streptomycetales; family Streptomycetaceae; genus Streptomyces; species Streptomyces olivochromogenes. The sequence goes on along the minus strand of NZ_KQ948475.1, from coordinate 143,085 downwards.
CAAGGCCGGAAAGTGGGACGTCGATCCGTACACCGGCCTGGTCGGTTACGTGGACCCGGCCTCCCAGGACATCCATGTCCTACGGAGCGGCATCTCCGCCACGGACATCGCGGTCCTGGGAGCGAGGACGGAGCCTTCGGTCGGCCTGGTGGACCCGTCGTCCTCGTGGGACGGCACGTGGTGGCTGTCGAAGCCGGCCGCGTCGTGGACGCTGGTGCTAAGGAACAAGGCGACCGGGGCCACCGTGCGCACCCTGTCCGGTGGCGCCGCGCGCGACGCGGTCCACACGTCCTGGAACGGCAGGACGTCGACGGGCGCGTACGTGCCGAACGGCACGTACAGCTGGACGCTGACGGTGGCTCCGGCTGACCAGCACGGTGCGTCGGCGACGGCGTCCGGCTCGCTGAAGCTGACCGGGGGTGCCGCGGTGAGACGCGACCATGTCGGGTCCGACGGCATCGGTGACCTGCTCACGCTCACCTCCCAGGGTGCGCTCTCCTTCCACCGGGGCGACGGCGCCGGGAAGTTCTCGACGAAGACCTCGGCTTCGGGCTGGCCGGCCTCGATCACGGTGGTGCCGTTCGGAGACCTGAACGGCGACCGCTGCGATGACGTGCTCGTGCGGCTCAGCAGTGGTGCGTTGCGGGCGTACCGCCCGGGGTGCGGCAAAGCCCTGGCGACATCCACGCCGTACACCACGCTGGGAACGTCGGGCTGGAACCAGTACAACGTGCTGACCTCACCGGGCGACATCACCGGTGACGGCCGGGCGGATCTGATCGCCCGCCAGGCGTCCACCGGTGACATCTACCTGTACAAGGCCACGAGCAGCGGAAAGCTCTCGGCACGGGTGAAGATCTTCTCCAAGTGGTCCGGTTACAAGAAGATCGTCGGCGTCGGCGACCTCAACGGTGACGGGTACGGAGACCTGCTGGCGCAGGACACGTCGAACAAGCTGTGGCGGTACGCGGGCACGGCGACCGGCGGCTTCAGGGCGCGGGTCGAGGTGGCCGACAACTGGGGTGCCTCCTACAACGTCGTGGTGGGCGCCGGCGACATCACCGGGGACGGGAGGGCGGACATCGTCTCCCGCGACACCTCCGGCAAGCTGTGGCGCAACAACGGCGACGGCAAGGGTTCCTTCGGTCCCCGCACCCAGATCGCCGCCGGCTGGCAGGGCTACAAGGCGCTGTACTGACCGCCGCTTCGTAGAGCATCCGACTTCTCCGCGTCGGTGGTCTCGGCCGCAGCCGCCTACGTGACGAACCACAGACGGGCGAAGCGCGGAGGGGCTCTCCACGCTTCCTTGCCAAGGACCTTGGAGATCAGTTCTCCGCCACCCTGTACCAGTCGGTGCCGCCGACCGGGTACTCGTAGACGGGACGGCCCTGACTGCCGCTGGTGCGGAACGGAATTCCGTGGTCGTCGATCCGTGTGGTTCCCTGACGGCCGCCGCTGGACCACTGCAGCTCCACGTACCAGTTCACATCGTGGGCACTGGCCTGGGCGGTGATGTACAGCACCTCGGGATCGGACTGGCTGACCTTGTAGGGGAGACCGCGCTGGCCGGCCTTCGGCACGATGGTGGGGTGACCGGCGTCGAGGTCCGTGTCGAACGACCTCGTCTCCACGCCTCCGCCGCAGCCCGACGACCCCAGGTATGCGTTCCAGGCCGGGGGCGTGCTCGAGTTGACCACGCGGACGTGCATGGACTCGATGACGACGGTTTCGTCCCCGGTGCCCTGGACGGTCAGCGCCACTCGCTGCCTGTCAGCGGCGATGGCGCCGTGCGCCTTCACCCAGCCCGGCACGTCCTGCCCCATCACCGGCGGCGAGACTTCGCCGGGAGGCCGGTTGATCAGGTACTTCCCCTCGCACTGCGGGTCGTCCCAGGCATAGGTGCGGGTGCTCACCGTGAGCGGGACCTCATCGCTGTCCTGGGCGCGGCCCGTGTCGGTGCTGCGTATCGACGGCTTGGCGTCGGGTGCTCCGGGGGTTGGGGCTGGGGAGCGGCTCGGACGCGCGGAGGGGGACGTGGACGCCGACGGGTGCCGCGTGGGGGCGGCGGAGGCCGGCTGTCCGGAGGAGGTCACGGTGTCGGCCGGCCGGCCGTTCTCCGCCAGGTCCGTCCCCCCGCCCTTCAGGTCGAACGTGAGCGCGGTGGACACGGCGACCACGACGGCGGTGCTCGCCACGATCAGGGCCCACCGCCTGCGGGCGGTCCGGATGAGGACCGGCGTGCGGCGAGGGAGGGAACCCGCCTCCGGCGACGGTTCGGCGACGGACCCGGGAGGGTCCCCCGGCTCGCTCATGGATGTGGGCGCGGTTGCGGACGCGGTCGGCTGCGCGGGGACGGGCGGGCGCGGAACGTCTGACACGGCCTCCGGCCGGGGTGGGTCCGTGCGTCCCTGCGCGGAGCGTGGCTCCTGGCCTGAGCCGGACGTGGACGCTCCGGCCCGGTCCGCGGAGTCCGGTTCCGAATCCACTGCGGCCCGCCGGGCGCGTTCCCGCGCCGCGTCCGCCAGGACCCAGCGCCGGTGCAGCTCGACCCGTTCCTCGGGAGTCGCCTTGCACACCCGGGCGAAGCGGGAGACGGCCGCGTGGTCGGCCGGCACTCCTTCCCCCTTGCAGTACCGGTGCAGCGTCGTGGTGCTCATGTGCGCCCGTTTCGCCAGAGCCTCGTAACTCAGCCCGGATCGCTGCTTCAACTCGCGCAGCAGCGCCGCAAAATCAGCAATCTCCTCAGCCGCCCCCACCAGTCCTCCATTCCGTTCTGCTTCCCAGAAAGGTCACGTTTCCCCAGCTCAGAGCCGGTTTGCGCATCCCAGCGTCCCGAAACTCCCGATGGAACGGCGCGTGGGACGGCGCATGGCACAGGCTTGGGCCATCCAAGCACGGCGCCTCGCCGGACACGGTGATCGGCCCTGCTCAACTCCGCTTTCGTGGCCCGCACTTCCGGCGCGCCCAGATGTTCAGAGAAAGCAGTCCACTCATGCGTATCGCCACTCGTTTCGCCTCCCGCACGGCCGCCTCCTCCATGGTCGTCGCCGCCGCCCTCGCGCTCGTCGGATTCCAGGCCGCCGGGCAGACCGCCTCCGCCGCCACCACGAAGGCGTCCTCGGTCGTCACCTGCACGACGGCGAACACCAAGCTGACCGTCACCGAGGTGTCCCGCCCGATCAACCACCTGCTGCTCAAGGCCACGAACACCGGCAGCAAGCCCTGCTACGCCTACATCGCCCCCTTCCTGAGGGCCGGCGCCGACGCCCAGGCCCCGCTGTCGTGGGCCGAGGAGACCACTCCGCAGGCCGTGGTGACGCTCAAGCCCGGCCAGTCCGCGTACGCGGGCATCACGACGTACTCCCCCGACGGCGAAGGCGGCGCCAAGGAGAAGACCCTGGGCGTGTTCTTCACCGACAGGAAGGGCAGCGCGACCGCCAAGGAGAAGACCCTGAAGCTGCCGAACGGCGGTGTCTTCTTCAACAGCGCTGCCACCGTCACCTACTGGCAGGACAACGCGGCGGACGCCCTCTCCTGGTAGCCGACCCGGCGTCCCACGACACAGCCGCCGTCCGGCCGCACCGGGCCTCCCTCCTTCACCCGGGGGGGGGGCGCGGTGCCGTCGGAGGCTGGATTGCAGAGCCTGTCGGTGGCGCTTAGCGTGATGTCCGGGACTCCAGGGGCTCTCGGGTGCGGTGCGTGCGGCGGACTCAGCGGGGCGAGGATGCCGCCGCCGGCGTTGTGCCTGTCCAGAACGCCCGCCGAGTTCGTCGGGCGCTGAGAGACGGAAGGTCACTCATGCCACATTCCATGCGCGCGCTCGTAGCCGGGAAGGTTGGCGAGCCGGCCGATGTCCTGCGGCTGGAGTCCCGTCCTGTTCCCACGCCAGAAGCCGGTCAGGCGTTGATCCGCGTGAAGGCGACTCCGATTCACGCCAGTGATCTGCACGTGCTGCGTGGCCGCTACGGTTTCTCCCCCGAGTTCCCCACTGTCGGGGGTCACATGGAGTGCGTGGGCCGTATTGAGGCCCTGGGCCCGGATACCGAGGGACTGCAGATCGGCGAGCGCGTGGTGGCCGTTGCTGTCCCGGCGATACCGGGGCCGCAGGTGGCCGGCACTTGGCAGGAATACCTTGTTGCCGATACACGAAGGCTCCTGCCGGTCTCCGAGCATCTGAGCGACTCCAGCGCCTGCCAGCTCGCCGTCAACCCGTTGACCGCGCTGCTCCTGGTGACTCGCGAACTCGACGTACGGCCGGGTGAATGGTTGTTGCAGACGGCCGCGGGCTCCACCGTCGGCCGGCTGGTCATGCAGCTGGCCAGGCATCTGGGTGTGCGCACGATCAATGTCGTGCGGCGGCGCGATGCCGTCGAGGAGATCAAGGCGCTCGGTGGTGACGAGGTCATTTGCACCGAGGACGAGGACCTGTTGCGGCGTGTGGCCGAGATCGCGGGAACGGCCGGCGTGCGCAAGGCCGTCGACTGTGTCGCGGGCGAGGTGGGTGCCCAGGTGTCCCAGGCATTGGCTCCGGGGGGAGAGGTCGTGGTCTACGGCGCGCTCTCCACCCATCGGCAGACCGACCCGGCAGCGCTGACGATCCCGCTGTCGGCACGCTCGGTCATCTACGAGACCAAAGCCGTCCGTGGCTTCTGGCTGAACCGCTGGTTCGGCACTGCCTCACCTGCGGAAGCGCTGCGCGCGCTGTCCGAGGTTCGCGGTCTCGTCGCTGATGAAGTGCTGAGCATCCCCCAGGGCGAGCCGTTCCCGCTCGAACGCTTCACCGAAGCCATCTCGTTCGCCGAAGCACCCGCCCATGGCGCCAAACCGCTCTTCGTCTTCGAGGACGGCCGCGACGAAGACGACAGCGACGGCGCTCGGGCCGAGAGACCATAGGCCCGAGCGCCTTCTGAGGGCGCGGCACGGTCGGGCGGAGCCGGCGCGTGCGACCGCGACGGCACCCGCACGACGAATACGCCCAGGTCACAGACAGCCCCACAAGCGCCGTCGCAGGCCGGACGTCAGAACACACCCTTGTACGCCTGCCACCCCGAGGCGATCTTCGTGCGGGGCCCGAACGACCCTGAGCCGTTCCCGCTGTTACGCCACAGGTTGCCCGAGGTGTCGCGGGAGACGATGTCCGCCCTGCCGTCGCCGGTGATGTCGCCGACGCCCACGACGACGTTGTACGACGAGCCCCAGCCTGAAGCCACCTTCACGCGGGACTTGAGGCCGCCGGAGCCGTTGCCGTCGTAGCGCCAGAGAGTGTTGGAGCGGTCCTGAGCCAGGAGGTCACCGCGGCCGTCGCCGTTGAGGTCCCCGACACCCACGATCTTCTTGTAGCCCGACCAGTTCGCCGCGATCCGGACCCGTGCCGACAGTTTCCCCGCGCTCGTGCCCTTGTACAGGAACAACTCTCCCGTCGACGCCTTGCGCGCGATCAGATCGGGACGTCCGTCACCCGTGATGTCCCCGGGCGAGGTCAGCACGTCGTACTGGTTCCAGCCGGTGCCCAGCGAGGTGTGCGGGGTGCTCGTGAGGAAGGCCTGCCCGCGCATGGTCCGGTACACCCGCAGTTCGCCGCTGCTGAACCGGACGAGGATGTCGTTGCGGCGGTCGGCGTTGACGTCGCCGAACGGGACGAGTGTCACGGAGGAGGGCCAGCCCGAGGCCGACATGCTCTTGCCGAAGGTGCCCGTCCCGTTGCCCGGCCGGTAGCTGATGACACCGGACGAGGTGAGCGTCAGGGCGTCGCCGGTCCCGTCCGGCGCCCACGTACCGCTGTTGGTGAAGTCGTGGCGTACGGCGGCTCCGTCGGACACCTTCACCGTCTGCGACACCGTCAGCGCCGGTCCTGAACCGTCGGCGGGCGGAGCCGTCAGCTCGAAGGTGTACGTGCCGTTGGGGACGAGTACGCCCTTGCTGTCGCGCGTGTCCCAGCGTGTGGTCAGGGTGCCGTCGACCTCTCCGCCGGAGAGCGTGCGGACCACCGCGCCGGTGGCCTTGCTGGTGAGCGTGGCCTTCCAGGAGGCGGCGGGCTTGGAGAGCAGTCCGCGCCACTGCCACCACGGGGTGGCGGCCGCGCTGCTCTCCCCCGCGTTGTCGGTCACCTGGGACTCGATGACGGAGAGGGGCTGGGTGGCGGTCTCGCTGGGTACCAGGTGGATCCGGTTGTCCGCGTCGACGTAGGCCGCGGGGCCGCCGAACTTGTCCACGGTCCAGGTCACCCCGCGCAGGCTGGAGCTGCCCACCGCCAGGTCGCCGATCTTGCGGGTGGTCGCGGTGCCGCCGGTGAAGGCGGTGAGGAGAAGCGCTCCGGCCGAGGTGTCGTGCCGGACGAGGTAGCCGTCGCCGAGCAGCGCCTGGCCGGACGGGACGGGGATGTTCTTCTTGGCCGTACGGTCCCAGACACCCGCCGTCGCGGTCGGGCCGCAGGACCAGTAGATCCAACGGCCCACCGCCTGGAGCTCCTTGGGGACGCACGGGGCGCCGGTGCTGACGGTGGCGGTGGTCTTGCCGGTCTTCAGGTCCTTGGCGGTGACGACACCGGTGCCGGAACCCGGCGTCCACAGGCTGGTCCCCCAGACGGAGGCGGCCGTGACGGAGCGGGTGAGGATGGGCCGCAGGTCGGTGTAGGCGCCCAGGTCACCGACGTACTGTTTGGCAGGGGAGGAACCGTTGACGATCGCGTAGCGGCCGGTGACATCGACGAGGGTGCCGGCGGCCGAGGGCAGGAAGAAGCCCGCCTGGTCGTCGAGGGACTGGACGTACGACCCGACAGTGGGGTCGGGCTCGGCGGTGAACGTCACGACTTGTCCGTCGCCGGTGGCGTAGGGGCCCGCCCCGCGGACATCCCAGGTCTGCCAGGTCGGTGCGCCCGGCGTTCCGTCGGCGGCGATCCGCCGGGTGTAGTAGGCGCCCAGGAAGGTGCTGTCGGCCTCGTCGGTGGCCAGGGTGCCGTTCTGCAGAGACAGTCGGCTGATCTTCGCGGCCGCCGGCGGTACGGCGGTCAGTTCCGTCAGCGTCGGGGTGTCCGCCCCCGTGTCGGTGACCCTGCGTACCGCCCAGTGCCCGGTGTCGGTGCCGCCGACGGCCAGCAGACTGCCGTCCGGTGCCGTGACGAGGGAACTGTTCGCGTGCCGCAGCAGGGTGAACGGGTCACCGCCCGTGAGGGGGACGGCCATGAGCCGCTCGCCGGGCCTGTCGGCCAGGTCGTTCGGGTCCGACGGCACGGAACGGGCCACCACCAGCCAGCGCCCGGCGATGCCCACGGACGGGGTGCCCTCCGTGCCGGGCAGCGTCACCGTCGTCTCGGCGGCGGAGAGGTCGGCACGGTCCAGGACGTGCGCCACCCTGAGGTCGGACCACCAGACCAGCCGGTCCGCACTCAGCGCGACGCCCTTCGGAGCGACGGGGACGACCACATCGCCGGTGACTCTCGCGGTGGCCAGGTCCACCAGCGCCAGGTGTCGCTCGCCGTTTCCCAGCGCGTAGCTGATGACGGTGGTGCCGCTGTCGCCGCCCAGCACGCTGAAGTTGGCCGTGATTCCGGTCGGCCATCCGGCGACGAGGGTGCCCTCGGCTGGCGCGCCGTCGCCGTACAGCCACAGCACGCGGTTGCCGTCGGTGTCCCGGGCCTGGGTCAGCACATGGGTGCCGAAGGTGGCCGCGTATGCGCCGTGGGTGAGGGCGACGTCCGTGGTGGTGCCGGAGGACAGGTCTCTGAGGACGACCTTCTGGGTGGGCGAGACGACATCGGCCACGACGTCGGACGACGATCCCAGGTACGCGGGGATTTCGAGCCGGGCCAGGTCTCCCAGTTCGGTCGTCGCACCGGTGTCGTACGACGTCCACAGGTAGCCGGAACGCCCCTCCTGGGCATGCAGATAGCCACTGGGGCCGGCACTGTAGATCCGGTCCCTGCGCGGTATGTAGCGGTCCGCCTGGAAGACCTTCTCCGCGGCGAGGGCGGTGCCCCCGGCACCGTTGTCCGCGTCGGCCGTGACGGCGAGCGGGCCGGGACCGGCGGTCACGGCGAGGACTGCCAACGCGGCGACGACGCCACGGGCGGTGGCACGGACGGTGGTACGACGAGCCATCGTCGCCTCCTGGGCCTGTGGACAGAAAAAGGCGTGACGGGACGGCAAGGCGGAGAGGGGGTGGGTGCGGAGCCGTTCGGTGTCTGCCGTGATCAGTTCGTGGGTGTGGGACGGGTTCGAGGGGCTGGGCCTCATGAGGGGCTGCCAGGGCGGACTGTGAGGTAGGTCCACTGGCTCCATGCGCCGGTGGTCTGTGCGTCCTTGGCCGGTGGGGTGTAGTGGCCGCGGATCCGGTAGTGGTCGTTGCTCGCGAAGAGCTTCAGGGCCCGGGTGTAGCCGTACCACCCGTCGCCGTACAAGGGCACGCAACTCTCTGAGGTCGCCTGGTGCCAGGCCCCCGAGTAGTAGTGCTCGAGGTACACCGTCGTGCAGCCGCCGGACTGACGGGGAGTGACCTGGAAGTCGAAGCCCATATTGACTTCGGACTTGTAGAAGACCTGGTAGGTGGTGGATCCGACGCGGGTGGTCGCAAGCGGGTACTGCACCGCCGTCCGGACCGTCGGCGTGAGGGTCGCGGTGGTGGTCGCCGTGCGCGGCGCGTAGCGGTAGTCACCCGCGAAGGCCGCGCTGAAGGCGGTGTTGCGGGTGACCTTGAGGTACGCGACGAGGTTCCCGTGCGCGTCGACCTTGCCGCTCTTGAGCCGCGCCCGCGGCTTGCCCGCAGGCTGGTCGTACAGCGTCACGAGACGGGAGTTGTACGTGGTCCCCAGGTGCGCGGTGACCTTGACGGTCGCGCCGGAGTGGTACGACTTCGCGTCGGTCGTCACACTCAGGCTCGGAGTGGCCCGGGACACCTGCACCTTCGCCGACGCCGTGACCGGCAGGTAGGACGTGCCGCCGTCGTAGGTGAAGGCGTAGGTGTTCGCACCGCCGACCTGCGGGGTGTCGTGGAAGGCGAAGCTGCCGTCGGCGGCGAGGGGCACGGTGCCCACCGAGTAGCCCGAGGGGTGTGCCAGGTCCGTCTTGACGACGTGGACCGCGCCGGTCCTCACGTGCGCGTGCGGCCAGGTCAGACGCCCGGTGACGGTCATCGGCGCGGCTCGGCCGGCGGTGGACGCGGCGATCGGCGTCATGGTGGGCGCGTACTTCGCGACGGGCATGTCGAAGGTCTGGGCGGCCGGGCCGTAGTGGCCGCTTCCGGAGTAGTCGACGTGGAAGCTCAGCGGTCCGGTGAGGGGAGCGGTGCCGGAGACGTAGTAGGAGCCGAAGAAGTCGGCCGGCGTGCGTCCCGGGGTGGTCGTCGGGTCCGGGACGAGCACGCCGTCCGGATCGGCGGCGTCGTAGCGGGTGATCCGTACGGCGCCCGGAATCATGGATTCTCCGGCGCCGAGGCTGAGGGGCGAATCGAAGCTCGCCCGGAACGAATAGGCCTCACCGGGGGCGAGCGGAGTGGTGGTCGCCCGTCCGTTGAGATGGACCCACGCGGTTTCCGGGTTACGAACTATCTGGAGCGTCGGCGTTCCCCCAGAGGCGTCCACGCCCGCGGCGTAGAGTCGGCTCCCGTCCGGTGCCCAGGCAAGACCGTGTGCGGCCAGGCGCAGCGGATAGTCGTACTCGTACTGGTGGTAGTAGCCCTCGCCCGTTTCCGGAAATGCCTCGAACCCGTAGTTGCAGCCGCAGCTGGCTACGGTGCCGTCCGGGGCTACGGCGACAGCCTTGGCGGCCACCGGCGTGGCGAACTGCCCGTCCACCGCCAGATCCGAGGTGCGGTACCGCTGGTCACTCGCGTGCAACCAGGACGAGACCGCCAGGTGCAGCCCGTCCGCCGTGACCGCGAAGTCGCTCAGGTCGGGGACGGGCAGCGCCTTCGCGGCCTGCCGGGTCAGCGCACCGCCCTCGGCCTGGTACGTGACGAAGGCGGAGGTGTCGCCCGTCTGCACGGCGGCCGCGAGTACGCCGGAGGGTGTCGGGGTCGTCGCCAGCGTCGGCGATGCCGCCCAAGTGCCGGAATCCTGCCGCAAAGTGACCGCACCGGACCCGTCGAGGGACCCGATGCCGCCGGCGCCTGCCGTGACGTACCCGAACCAGAGAGTGCCCCCAGCGACGGCCAGCGAGTCCGGACGGGTGCCCTCGCCCGTGCCGTAACGAGCCGACTCGGTCAGGTTCTCCGTACTGATCGCCGCGATCGCGTCCTGGTCCGGGAGAGCCGCGTACAGCGCGGATCCGTCGCCGGAGAGGGCGAGACCGGTGGCGCCCGGCTCACCACTGATCGTCGTCGGGTTCCCGCCGTCCAGGTCGGTGACGAGAATGCCGTCGGTGCCGGGGCCGCCACTGATGAACAGGTGGCCGTGCGGAGCGTCCACGACCATGTGCGCGAAGTGCGCGATCGGCAACGGTACGTCCGACGCCGCGTACGAGTCGACCGCGCCGGGACCGATGACGGTCGTCAGTCCCAGGAGCAGCGCAGCGGCGGTCGGCGGCGCGAATCGCACCAGTTTCATGAAAGGCCCCCACATAACCTTCACGATCAAGGAGCGCAACCTAGCACGGGGAAGGCCGCGCCCCGGCAGGGGGCGGAGGCCGGGGGCCGGACCGCGGCGCAAGCGCCGTCGCTTCCCAAGTCTCACCCGCGGCGGGTGAAACCGGAACCGGGCGCACGATGTGCACCCGGCCTCAGAGGGCGATCTTGTCGGGGCGAGCAGACAATGAGCGCGAGGGAATCCGGAACGTGGTGCCCGCGAGGGAATCCGGAACATGGTGGCGCGGCTGAGGGCCGCCTGCCCCTCGGTCGAACGCCGGTCCCGGAAAAGGACTGATAGGTGATGTCGGACGAGAGAACCGAACGCATCGCGGAATTCATCGGGCCACTGATCGGGCCGCTCCGGGTGGAACCTGGGTCGAAGGTGCGCCTGGACCGGGACTTCGACCCTCGCTACAGGGCCGGTCTGAAGAAGCGGGACGGGATCGAGCTGCTGCGGACCGGGGTGTCGGTGCTGGCCGAGTACCAGGAGCGGCTGGCCGCCCAGGACACGTACGGCGTACTGCTCTGTCTCCAGGCCCTCGACGCCGGAGGCAAGGACGGGACGATCCGCCACGTGATGAGCGGCGTCAATCCCCAGGGTGTACGGGTCAGCAGCTTCAAGGTGCCCTCCACCGAGGAACTCGACCACGACTACCTGTGGCGTTACGCCCAGCGGCTGCCGACGCGCGGCGAGATCGCCATCTTCAACCGCTCGCACTACGAGGAGGTTCTCGTCGTACGAGTCCACCCCGAGAACCTGGTCCGGCAGAGGCTGCCGGGCGACACCCTCGGGCCGGACGTATGGGACCGGCGCTACCGGGAGATCAACCGATGGGAGCGCTACCTCACGGACAACGGGTTCAAGGTGGTGAAGATCTTCCTGAACCTGTCCAAGGAGGAGCAGCGCACCCGCTTCCTGAAGCGGATCGACCTGCCGGAGAGGAACTGGAAGTTCTCCGCGGCCGACATCCGGGAGCGGCGCCGGTGGGACGACTACCAGGACGCATTCTCCGAAATGCTGTCGGCCACGAGTACGAAGTGGGCGCCGTGGTACGTCGTGCCGGCGGACCGGAAGTGGTTCGCGCGGATCTGCGCGGCGGCGGTCCTCGCACACGCTCTGATGGACATCGATCCTCAGTACCCCGAGGTGGGGGAAGAGACACGGAAGGAACTGCTCGTCATCAAACGGGATTTGGAGCAGGAAGCCCCCGCCGGGGCCCCGGCCGATCCGTACGCCTCCCGGCACCCTTCGGCCGCTCAAGCCACCGACCGGCCGACGAAGAAGAAGCCGGAGAAGCCGGAGAAGAAGGCGAAGGCGAAGGAGCAGCACGGCTAGGGGCGGCCGCGCGGCTCCTGACCGCGCGCCTGCTACTTCTGGTGATCCGACCCCTCCGAGCGGGGAGACGGGCACTGATCGAACGTCTCGTCCGGCGCGAGCCGGGACAGCGCCTCCCTCAGGCGCCCGCAGGCCTCCTCGATCTCCCGGAGGGTGCGGTTCTGCTCGCTGATGACCGCCGAGAGCAGCAGTGCCGTCAGTGACACGGTGCCGTTGAAGGCCTGCAGGATGACCATCTTGGCCAGGAGGTCGTGACTGGCGAACGGACCCGCCCCGGCGGCGCCCGCGTCGATCGCGATCACGGAAGCGATCAGCGCACAGGGCGCGGCGCCGACCAGCTGGAAGCGGAAGGCGGCCCAGATCAGGAAGGGGACGACGAGGAAGAGAAGGGCGACCGAGCTGTGCGTGGCCAGCACGCTGACCGCGACCGTGCCGCCGAGCAGGGCGATCGCCTCGACCCAGCGCAGGACAGGTGCGCCGCGTGGCCATCGGACGGTGCGCGCGGCCAGCAGCAACGGCGCGATGACCAGGACCCCCATCGCGTCGCCCGTCCACCACACCGACCAGGTCGGCCAGAAGTCATGGACCGGCAGCGCGCCGGAGGCCACCAGGGCTCCCGTACCGACCGTCGCGCTGATCACCATCCCGCTCAGGGCCCCGAGGAAGACCAGCGCGAGAGCGTCCTGCAGCCGGTCGAGTGCGATACGGAATCCCACACGCCGCAGGAGGAGGTAGGCGCAGACCGGGGCGAGCGTGTTGCCGACCGCGATGGCGAGCACGGGGAGGATCGACGGCCCGAGCATCACGTTCACCAGGAACGCTCCCAGAGCGACTCCTGGCCACAGGCGAAGGCCCCAGAGCATCAGGACGACGACGGCGACGCCGGTGGGCGGCCAGAGCGGCGTGACCTGCCCTCGTACCAGTTGCTGTTCCAGCCCGATCTCGGCACTGCCGTAGTAAGCGGCCGCGACGGCAGCAAACTGCAGGCCCTTGACGGTGTACCGCCGGAGCCGATCACCGCGCGCCGCGTTGCTCATAATCGCCCACCACAGCGATCACACCGGGCGAAGCGTGCCGCACCGGGGTCGTACCTGCCACGCATGCCGCTCATCTTTCGCCCCGCCGCTGTTCCTGGGACCCTCCCGGACACCGCTCGTCCCGGAGCCCTCCGTAACGAAGGACGAGGACCGCGGCGTCGTCGCTGTGGCCGGTGAGATCAGCCACCTTGATCACCTGCGCGGCCAGCTCGTCGGGGTCGGTGCGACGGGCGCCGGCGACCAGGCCGGCCACCTGCTCGAGGCCTTCCTCGATCGGATAGCTGGGGCCTTCCACCACGCCGTCGGTGAGCAGCACGAAGGCGCCCACGCCGGTGAGCGGCCGGCGGGTCGACGGGTAGTCCTCGCCGGCCCGGATGCCCAGCGGCAGACCGCCGTCGTTCAGGACGATGTCGCAGCAGCCGTCCGCCATGGCCCAGACGGCGGGGACGTGCCCGGCGCGGGCGTCGACGAGCTCGCTCGTGACCGGGTCGAAGCGCAGGAACGAGCAGGTCACGAACAGCCCGCAGTCCATGGCGACGAGCAGGTCGTTGGTGCGCCGGAGCACCTCCGCCGGGTCCGTGGTGGCGGTGGCGACGGCGCGCAGACAGGTGCGCACCTGCCCCATGAGAGCCGCGGCCTCGACATCGTGGCCCTGTACGTCTCCGATCACGAATCCCACCGAGCCGTCCGGCATGAGGAAGCCGTCGTACCAGTCGCCTCCTATGTCCAGCCCGTCGCGTGCAGGTGCGTACCGTCCCGCCACGTGCAGGTATGGCAGGACCGGCAACTCGGCGGCGAGGACCTGGCGCTGCAGCGCGGCAGCGAGTTCCACGCGGGCCTGCTGGACCTTGATCCGGTCCAGTATCCGGCCGGTGAGATCACCGAGCGTGTTCAGCAGCTCTGCGGTCCCACTGGACGAATCGGTGCGGCGGCGAGGCATGGCATCACATTTCAGGGTTTTTCGCTTTTGCGCCGTAGGTCACGAGTTCACGGTACCCCTGTTACCGGCACCTCATCCTGCCGGCGCGCACCGCGCGGTCACTGCTGCGACCAGCGAAAACGGAGCGAGGCGGTCAGTTCGCGGCCGGGACCACGGTGCCGAAGGAGGCGGCGGCGATCTGCTGGACGTAGCGCATCTCGGTGCCGTTGAGGTTGGTCGGGTTGACGGAGTAGACGACCTTGCGGGAGAGGTCGCGGGTGGCGAACGCGCCGCTGGTCCAGCCGGGGCGGGAACCGGTCTTGCCCCAGACCACGACACCGTTGGAGGCCTTCACCCTCATGATGCCCATGGACATACAGGCACGGCCGGCGTCGGCCTCCGTGCGGCACTGGCTGCTGTGGAAGCTGGGGACGTCGGGGACGTTGAAGAGCTCGGCCTGCTGGACCGGCGGGAGGAAACGGCCACGGAAGAGAGCGGTCATGAAACGGTCGAGGTCGGCGGGAGTGGAGATCATGCCGCCCTCGGCCCAGGGCCAGGGGCTCTGTTCGGTGACGTCCACCGGGTGCGTGGTGCCGTCCGAGGACGTGACCGTCAGGTAGCCGTGGGAGTGCGGGCCGGGCAGGCGCGGGTCGTCGGCGTCGGGGACGTAGGTGTCGTGCAGTCCGAGGGGCCGGGTGATCCGGGATCGCACCTCGTGGGCGAAGGTGTGCCCGGTGATCTTCTCGACGAGCAGGCCGGCGACGTAGTAGTTCATCCCGCTGTACTGCTGCGCGGTGCCCGGCGCGAACTGCATGGGCTGGCCTGCCATCAGGTCGACCACCTGCTTCGGGGTGAAACTCCTGAGGCGGTTGGCGGCGAACCACTCGGGGCTGCCGTCCCCGAAGTCCGGGCTCGCGGCACCGCGCGGCAGGCCGCTGGTGTGGTTGAGCAGCTGACCGACCTCGACGGGCGGCAGGTCGGCGGGCAGGACACCCGGAAGGTACTGCTGGACGGGCTTGTCCAGGTCGATCCGGTGCTCGGCGGCGAGCTGGAGGACGATGGTGGCGGTGAAGACCTTGGAGATGCTGCCGATCCGGATGTGCGCGTCGGGCGGGACGCCCTGACTGGTCTCCAGGTCGCCCACGCCCGAGGTGCCCGACCAGTGGCCCGCACTGCCGGTGATCCGTAGCAGCGCGCCGGTGACATCCGCGTTCGGCAGGCCGCCGATGGCCGCCTGGAGCTTTGCCGGGTCGAGCCCGGGCAGCGGCGCGCCGGTCGCGGCGGCGGTGGCGGGTGCTGGTGCCGGGGTGACGGCGGAGGCGGGAGCGGCCGTCCCCGCGGCCAGGGCGACCAGCGCGGCGCCGGACGCGGCCACGGTGGACCAACGGGTACGGGTGGCAGAGGAGTTCACAGCGAGGCTCTCCAGAGTGGTGGCGGTCGGACCGGCGGTCGAACGGCCCTGCCACGAGTCTCATCCGCCCCGACACCCCGACTCATCAGGGAACGCCCCTGAGCGAACCCTGACCACACCCCGACAATTGACTGCGGGTCAGGAGGGGTCGAGGCCGTCGGTCACCTCGGCGACGGTGGAGGCGGCCGTGAAGGGGGTCGTGATCCGTACGGTCACGGTCGCGGTCACGGTCGCTTCAGCGCGGCCGCGACGGTGTCGCCGATCGGCGTGGTGGGGCGGCCGATCAGGCGGGACAACTCTCCGCTCGTGAAGGCCAGTTCTCCCTTGGAGAAGGACGCGTCGGCGTCCGCCATGATCCCGGCGTACAGCTCGGGCATCCCCGCGCCGGCCAGGAGGTCGACGTACGCCTCGACGGTGACCGGCTGGTAGACGATCTCCTTGCCTGTCCGCCGGCCCAGCTCGGCGGCGAACTCCGCGAAGCTCCAGGCGCGGTCCCCGCCCAGCTCGTACGTCGTGTTCTCGTGGCCTTCGCCGGTGAGCACCGCCACGGCGCCGGCCGCGTAGTCGGCGCGGGTCGCGGAGGCGATACGGCCCTCGCCCGCGGCCCGGACCAGGACGCCGTGCTCGACCACCGTCTCCAGCCGGTCGACGAAGATCTCGCTGTACCAGTTGTTCCGCAGCAGGACGTACGGCAGGCCGGAGTCCACAAGCACCTTCTCCGTCCCCCGGTGGGCCTCGGTGAGCGGGGCCCCGTGGGTGCCGGCGGCGCTGGTGTAGGCGACGAGGGCGACCCCGGCGGCCCGGGCGGCGTCCACGACGACCTTGTGCTGGGCCACGCGGTCCCTGGTCATCTCACTGCTGGAGATCAGCAGCACCTTGTCGCCCGCCGCGAAGAGGCCGTCGAAGGTCTCGGGGGCGTTGTAGTCGGCGATCGCGGTCCGCACGCCGCGGGCCGCGAAGGCGGCGCCCTTCTCCTCGCTCCGTACGAGCGCGGTGACCTGGTCGGCCGGGACCTTCTCCAACAGTCCCTCGACGACCAGACGGCCGAGATGCCCGGAGGCTCCGGTGACGACAAAGCTCATGGTGAGGACAACTCCTTGTGAGGGCGCGAAAGGGCGCTGAAGGCCGTGAAGAGCGAGAAAGGCTCTGCCCAAGACCCTAGGAGTTTTGGTCACTCTGCGTGAGTACGTACTTTCAAGTACGGTACTTGCATGGCCGTGAGTACCGGGCAGCTGTGCCCCCAGCGCCTGACCATGGAGCACGTCACCAGCCGGTGGGGCGTCCTCGTCCTGATCCGGCTCCTGGAGCGTTCGCATCGCTTCGCCGAACTGCGCCGGGCGATCGACTCCACCGACTCCGTCGGCCCGGTGACCGAGAAGATGCTGGCCCAGACCCTCCAGAGGCTGGAGCGGGACGGTCTGGTGAACCGCGACGTCAAGCCGGTGATCCCGCCCCACGTCGAGTACTCCCTGACGGAGCTGGGCCACGAGGCGGCCGTACAGATCCGCGCGCTGGCGCTGTGGACCAACGACCGGATGGACCGGGTGGAGAAGGCGCGGAAGGACTACGACGCAGCGAAGGGCCGTGCCTGAACGGCAACTGGCCCCAGGCGGTTGTCAGTGCGGGAGGAGTTGCTGGCCGCCGTCGATGTCGTACGTCGCGCCGGTGAGCGCGTCGTTGCACATGATGTGTACGGCGAGAGCGGCGACGTCGGCCGGCTCGACCACCCGTCGGATGGGAAGCGTGGTCCGCAGTTCCTCGCGCCGGGCATCGAGCTGGTCCCCCAACAACGAGGCCGACAGGGGTGTGTCGACGAATCCGGCGGCGATGAGATTCACCCGGACCGGCGCCATTTCGAGCGCCAGGTTGGCGACGAGGGCGGGCAGAGCCGCGGTGGCGGCCGACGCGACGGCCATGCCGACACCGGGGCGTCGGCCGCCGGTGCCGCCGATGAACAACAGGGTGCCACCGGCGCGGATCTTGTCACGGCCGTAGAGGGCGACCCCGAGGGCCAGGGCGATGCGCTCGTCGAAGGCACGGCGGGCTTCGGCGAGGTCCATGCTCTCCAACGGCATGTAGTAGGGGCCGCCGGCTGTGACCAGTACATGGTCGACCGGTCCGGACAGATCCTGGAAGAACCGCTGGAGGCGGTCGGTGTCGGTGGCGTCGAACGCGGCCGTGCCGACGGGTTCCAGCTCCAGCGCGGCCTGCCGCAGCCGTTCGGGATTGCGCCCGACCAGGACCAACCGGCCGCCGTCCGCACGTACCTGGCGGGCGGCCTCGAGTCCGATTCCCGCGCTGGCGCCGATGACCACGACCGTCCGGTCGGCGAGGCCGGAGCGGCGGTGGGTGCCGGGAACGCCGGGTGCGGCGGTCATGAGGAGGGGCCGTCGTCGAGAACGGTCATGCCATGGCCATGGTTGCTGTCTGTCATCCCTGCCTCCGGATACCGGCCTGGTTCTACGCTCGCGGGCACGTGGTGTCAGCGGCCGGGGGCCCGCTTCCTCACCTCCTGGAGCACCCAGCCGTTGCCGTCCGGGTCGCTGAAGGTGGCGTAGGAGCCGTAGTCGGCACGGTCGGGGTGCGGGCCGGGCACCCGTTCCGCCTCCCCGCCCTGGTGGGTGACCCCCTGGGCGCCGTGGCCGTGCTGGAAGATCCCTCCGGCGTCGTGGAACACCTCGCTCATCTCGACACCTCGGCCGCTGAGCTCCGCGTGGGCCTTCTCGATGTCCGTAACGACGAGGTACAGGCCCCGGACCGAGCCGGGCTCGGCGGAGGTGACCCCCTTGCCGAAGATGACGGCGCATTCGGAGCCGGGCGGCGTGAACTGCACCACCCGGTAGTCGTCATGGGCGGCGTGGTCGGCGTCCATCCTGAATCCCGCCGCCTCGTAGAAACTCCTGGCCCGGTCGACGTCGGAGACGGGCAACACGATGACTTCGAGTTTCAGGTCCATGCGGATGTCCTTCTTCTCGACGTGCTCAGTGTCCTGATGAGGCGTCAAGGGTGATGTGGAAGGTGAGGTTCCGAACCGTCTTCCCGGCAGGGACGGTGTGGACGTAGCCCCGAGCCGAACTGAAGACACCCGAACCGCCGGTGACGGCGATGTCGATCGAGGGGGCCGGCGGCAGGTGGAGCAGCGCCTGCGAGGTGATCTGCCCCTGCGGCAGAGCGAAGGTGCCGACGCACTGGAGCTCGTCCGGATCGAGGTGGACATGGACGCAGACCACGCTGTGGTCGCCGATCTTCCGACCGTCGCGGTACAGGTCCTCGGCGATGACGAGTTCGTCACCCCGGCTGAGCCCCTTCTTGCCCAGGTCGAGGGATTCGGACTGGGTCTGTCTGGCGACCAACTGGAATACCTGCGTGCGCTGTTGGGTGTCCTGTCGGCCATGCGGGGTTGATGTCGCGGCCGACGCCGGCGGGGCGACGACGAGGGCGGCGGCCAGGCCCGCGACCGCGCTCAGGCAGCGCTGACTGATCCTGCGCATGGTGGGTCTCCCACAGGGGGCGGAGATGTGCCCTTCGTTCCCAACGTACCGGTTCGTACGTCCCCTCGCGCGACGTCGCCCACGGGGTCGCCCACAGCGCCTCCCCCAGCGGGGCGCGCAGCGGGGCGGCGTTCGCTACGTGGCTCGCCAGCCGGGTTCGAGGCGGTCGAGGAGGAGACGGAAGGCCGCTTCGGCCTCGTCCCAGTCACCCTCGACCGCAGGTCCGGCGACCAGGCCGAAGCACGCGTCGACCAGGAGGGCGGCCTCCGTGCGGGCTCGCGCCTCGGGCAGGCCCATGCCGCGGAAGACGGAGGCGAGCAGGTCCTTCCACTCGGTGAGCGCGTCGCGCACGACGGGCGCGTACCGGTCGGGACGGAGCAGACCGGTGACCATGATCTCGAGATAGAGGGGGAGCGCGGCACGCAGGTCGGGGTCGGCGAACTGCTGCCAGACCTCCTCCATGAAGCGGCGGACCCATGCCGGGTCCCTGTGGGCGTCGACGGCGCCGAGCAGACTCCGGGCACGCAGGAGCGGTCGCCGCTCGTCCAGGGCGAGCGCCTCGGCGACCATGCGTTCCTTGGTGCCGAAGTAGTACAGGAGCATGCGGTCGCTGGTGCTCAGGGCCCGGGCCAGCGGGCGGAGGGACAGCTCCGCCAGGCCATTGCGGATCATGTACTCGCGGACCTGGTCCAGCAGGTCGCGTCGTTTGGCCGGGTCGGGCGGGCGCGGCATGGAGGCTCCCCGTGCGGTCGGAGGTGCGGTGTCCGATTTATTGCTTTTCGCCAAGGTATTTACTGTAGCGCCCGCTACGCGTATATTTGAAATGTAGCGAGTGCTACGCGAATGCGGGGCCCGGCATGCCAGGCCCGGTCACCGGCGCAGCTCCGCCGCCGCGGCAACCACGGCCGCCGACGCTTCAGAAGGGACTGATTCCCCATGGCCTTCCAGGCCATCGGCCTCACCGCGACCCCGCGCAGGGGACTCATTGCCCGGCTTTGCCGCCGCCGACAGGAAGAGTCGGGGCGCAAGGCCGCACTCGCCTCGTGGTTCGCCCGGCACCAGGCCCTCTGGTCGCGCACGCTGGCACCCGTACGCCCCTTCGACGCGCCTCGCGGCCGTGCCACCGACTGGGACGCCTCCTGGCCCCTGTCGCGGGAGCTGACCTCGGTCCGCCGGGGCCGACGCCTGGTGACCGCACAACTGGACGACTGGGGTCTGCAGGACCTGGCCGACACGGCCGAGCTCCTGGTCAGCGAACTGGTCACCAACGCCCTGTGCCACACGCGCGGCCCACTGCGGCTCAACCTGCAGGTGCGCGACTCCCGCCTGCGGTGCGAGGTCGAGGACACCGACCCCACCGGGCCCGTACGGCGTGTCGTCGACGCCGACGCGGAAGGCGGGCGCGGCATCGACCTGCTCGATCTGCTCGCCGAGGCCTGGGGCAGCACCAGTACCGCCACGGGCAAGACCATGTGGTTCCAACTGCCGGCGGAGGCATCCTCGCCGCAGGAGTCACCCGCCTGCGACTGAGCCGGCGCGCGGCGCCGACCGTCGATCAGGCGGTCGCGACCGTCCGCGTCTCCCTCTTGCGGGCACGGTAGGCCGCGGCCTTGATCCTGTTGCCGCAGGACTCCATGCCGCACCACTGCCGACGCATGCCTCGCGAGCGGTCGATGTAGATCCGGGTGCACTCCGGGTTGCCGCACTCCTTGAGCAGCGGCACATCCGGTCCGCCCAGCAGCTCGACGGCGAGCCGCGCCACGGTCGACAGCGCTTCCTCCGGGGTCGCCGCCGTCCACCGGCCCGCCGGGGTGAGCTGCGGTGTCGCCGCGGCGTTGCGGGCCGCGGCGTTCAGCACGGCCAGGGCCTCGTCGTCGTACGCGTCGCCCAGCCGGCGGGCGGTGACCAGCGCGTAGACGGCCTCCCGCACCGCCGTCGCCCGCACGACGTCGGAGTCCTGGCTCGCGGAGACGGAGTCGACGACTCCGGACTCCAGGTACCAGGCGTCGAGGCGGTCCGGCGAGGCGAACATCTCGAACCGCAGCGAGCGGCGAGCGCGGAGTGTGGCGGCGAAGTCGAGGGCCGGGTTCCCGCAGACGAAGACGTGATCCAGATTCACATCACCATCTTGACAGGTGATGCGCGAGGCCGGAACATCTGGGCATCATCACCAGTTGAGTAGGTGACTGGTCGATGTCGCCGACCGGGGTGCACCTACCGAAGCGAGGTACGCGAGATGACACTGACGGAGCGGACGGAGAAGGCCCCCGACGCCGCGGAGGCGGCACGCCGGGCGCGGTTCGGCACGCTGCCGGAGCGCGTCCGGGTCGAGGACACGGTCGAGGAGCGGCCCGCCACGGTGCCCGACCCGGCGCGAGACGCGTACAACGCGGACGAGTGGCTCGTCCGTTACTGCCTGTGAAAAGGAGTCCGCGATGACGACGAGAACACCCCAGGCCCTCAAGGCCCTGACAGCGATCGTGGCGGTGCTCGTGATCGGCTTCGGCTGTTTCACGCAGGTCTTCTGACAGCGCGAGGTCTCCCATGCTCCCCCGAGCGCCGCGTGTCCGGTGATCCGTTACGCTGACCGCCGCTGACCTCAGGGGGAGACATGTTCGGCAAGCGGCTGCTGGTGGCCGGAGCGACCGCGGTGCTCATAGCGGGGCTCGGCGCGTGCGGCGGCGGGGGCGGGAACGACACGCGCGGCGTGGACCCGGCAGCCGTGACCGATGTCGGCCAGGACAGTGCGGGCACCGCCCAGGAGCCCTCGCCGAGCCCGGACACCGTCTCCGGGCTCAGGGACTCGTTCCGCCACCTCGCCGCGAAGACCACCAGGGCCACCCGCCCGCACCTGGTCAAGAAGTGCACGTCCGCCACCAGGCAGGTCAGGCACACACAGCGCACGGGCACGGGCACGCACAGGACGACCCGCACCTGGTACACCACGGAGCGGTACCAGAGCTGCAAGAAGGTCCGCACGGGCACCGAGACGTACACACGAACCGTTCGGCCGCAGCGGTGGTGCGTGAGCCTGGACGACGTCGACGGCGACACCGCCAGGGACGACGTGTGGTACCAGGTCACCCAGGCCACCTACGCCGAAGCCCGCGGCACGGACGAGCACGCCCGCATGGAGTTCACCCCGAGCGGGACCGGCTGTTGAACACCCGCTTGAACACCCGCTGAAGCGGATGCCGCCCCGGCCGTGATCCCGGGGCGTATCCACGCCCGCCCCGCCCCGCCGGACAACCCGGTTCCGGGGCGGTTTCGCCATGTCCTGAACAGTTAACCGTAAAGAACCTTGACAGACAATTGGTCTAGTCCAACCATGGTCCCTGTTCGCCCTTGGTCATGGAGAGCTCTCCGGCGTGTACCGACCGGTGGACATCGCACGAACCTTTCCGGATTCCCGCTGTCCCACCTGCTCTTCCTTCACCATGGGAGCGTCAATGAGACGATCTGGGCCACTTCGCGCGCTGCTGTCAGGCGCCACCGCGACCGCTCTCGCAGCCGGGCTGGTCGCGCTCGGCGGAGGCGGCGCGCTCGCCGCGGAACAGGCGCCCGCACATGCCGCGCGGCACATGCCCGCGCATGTGGTGGCGCCGTACTTCGAGGCGTGGACGGGCGAGAGCCCCGCCGCGCTCGCCGCCGAGTCGGGCAACAAGTACCTCACGATGGCCTTTCTCCAGACGGCCGCGGCGGGCTCGTGCACCGCGTACTGGAACGGCGCCTCCACCCAGCCGATCGCCAAGGCGACCTTCGGCCGGGACATCGCCGCGATCCAGGCGCGCGGCGGCAACGTCATCCCGTCCTTCGGCGGCTACAGCGCCGACACCACCAACACCGAACTGGCCGACAGCTGCACCGACGTCGACGCCATCGCCTCGGTCTACGAAAGTCTCGTCAAGACCTACGGCGTCACCCGGATCGACCTCGACATCGAGGCCGACTCCATCAACAACACCGCCGGGATCGACCGCCGCAACAAGGCCATCGCCAAGGTGGAGCGCTGGGCCGAACGGACCGGCCGCAGCGTGCAGTTCTCCTACACCCTGCCGACCACCGCCACGGGCCTCGCGCCCAACGGCGTGGCGCTGCTGCGAAACGCCGTCGACAACGGCGCGCGCGTGGACGTCGTCAACATCATGACGTTCGACTACTGGGACGGCGCCACCCACGACATGGCGGCCGACACCAAGACCGCCGCCTCCGGGCTGCACGACCAACTCGCCGCGCTCTACCCGAAGAAGAACCCGGCGAAGCTCTGGCACATGATCGGCGTCACCGAGATGCCCGGCATCGACGACTACGGCCCGGAGGAGACCTTCACCCCGCAGGACGCGGTGAAGGTGGAGAACTGGGCGGTCGCCAAGGGCATCGACACGCTCTCCTTCTGGGCCCTCCAGCGCGACAACGGCGGTTGCGTGGGCACGGCCGGCGCCAACTCCTGCTCCGGCATCGCCCAGGACACCTGGACCTTCAGCCACATCTTCGAGCCGTTCGCGCGGGGCATCCGCGCCGGCATCGGCATCGGCATCGACTAGAGGCCCGTCCCGTCCTCCACGGCGTCTCGTCCCGCGCGAAACCCCCAGGTCGAGGACCTGGGGGTACGTCGATTCGCGGTCAGCGGGGTGCCTGCGCGCCGTTTTTCATCGTATCGTCCGCTTTGTCGCATGGCAGCTCGTGGAGAACGTCGCCGGAATGACGGGATGATGGTCGGCATGCGCATCCGTATCGACGCCGTCGACCTGCCCGGCCGCACCTGTCCGGCCCCCGCCGGCAGCGGTGCGCCGACGTACGACAACATCCACGTGGCCGTACAACGCCGGGACCGCCCGGCCGAACTCCTCGAACCACAGCCCGGCGACGCCGCGTCCGCGACCTGGACCCTGGAGTGCACCGCGCTCGCCTCGCCGACCGGCACGGACGTCAAAGGGCCCTACGTGCAGGACCGTCTGGGCCGCCGGTTCATCTACCTGTCATGGGGCACGGTCGACGAGTCGGGCGTCTTCAGCATGTTCCGGCGCGCCAAGCTCATGCTCGACGTCGTCCCCGCCGAGGTGCTCGCCGCCGCCGCGCGTGAGGGCCTGCTGGTCGGACGCCTCGGCCTGACCGACGCTCACGGCAACCCCCTGTGCGCGCGGGTCGAACCCCCGCACATCACGTGGACCGCCGAGACATGGACCGCCGAGTCCGCCTCGTAGCCACCCCGGGTGCGGACCGGAGCCAACCAGGCCGGAGAGGGCAGGCCTGTTGAGAACGCTCAGCGGGTCGCGGTGCCCTCGTCGACCGGGCGGACCGACGTGGCCTCGGGCGCGCTCTCGGACCGGGGCGCGGCGGAGGGCACGGTGGAGGGCGCGGTGGAAGGCGCGGTGCCGTCGTGCTTCATGGCGCCGGCCTCGCTCTTGAGGATGCGCATCGACTTGCCCAGCGCGCGGGCGGTGTCGGGCAGCTTCTTCGAGCCGAACAACACGATGATCACGATCGCCACGATCAGCAGGTGCCAGGGTTCCAGTCCGTTGCGGAGCATCCCACCCACCTCTTCCCTTCACTATTGCTACGTTGCGCAACTTTACAACCATCGGGCCGGGCCGAACGTCCCCTACGTATGAGTCGGACAGATGAGAGCACACATGTGACGACCAGCGACCAGGCGCGGCCGCCACGCCGCAGACGGGGCCCTCTGCGGATCGCCCTCGTCGTGGCCCTGTCCGTGCTCCTGCTCGGCACGGCCGGACTCGGCTGGATCTATCTGAAGCTGAACGGCAACATCGACACCTTCGGCGCCGACGGTCTCTCCAAGGACCGGCCGGCCGGTTCGACGAAGGGCGAGAACGTCCTCGTCATCGGCTCGGACACGCGCACGGACGGAAACAGCGCGCTGGGCGGCGGCGACAAGGGCGACATCGGCCGCTCCGACACCGCGTTCCTGCTGCACGTCTACGCCGACCACCGGCACGCCGTCGCCGTCTCGATACCCCGCGACACACTGGTCACCCTCCCCCCGTGCAAACTCCCGGACGGGAAGTGGACCAGGCCGCGGCCGAACACGATGTTCAACGAGGCGTACTCCGTGGGGCAGACGGCCAAGGGCAACCCGGCCTGCACCCAGAACACGGTCGAGAAGCTGACCGGCCTGCGCGTCGACCACACCGTCGTCATCGACTTCAAGGGCTTCGCGGCACTGACGCGGGTCGTCGGCGGGGTGAAGGTGTGCCTCCCGCAGGACGTGTACGAGAAGGACCTCAACCCCAACCGCGCCACCCGGGGCGGGCTGCTCTTCAAGAAGGGTGAGCAGAAGCTCTCCGGGCAGCGGGCGCTGGACTACGTCCGTATCCGGCACGGCATCGGCGACGGCTCCGACATCGGCCGCATCAAACGCCAACAGGCCTTCGTCGCCAGCCTGGTGAAGAAGGTGAGGAGCGACGGGCTCACCCCCACCGGACTGCTGCCGCTCGCCGACGCCGCGACGAAGTCGCTGACCGTCGACCCGGGGCTGGGATCGGCGAAGCGGCTGATCTCGTTCGCGATGTCCCTGAAGAACATCGACCTCCACGACACCAAGTTCGCGACCATCCCCTGGCGTTACCAGGGGGAGCGGGTCGCGATCGTCCAGCCGGACGCCGATCAGCTGTGGGCCGCGCTCAAGGCCGACCGCACGCTCGACGGCACCGACGCCGGGGGCAAGAAGGGCGAGCAGGCCGGGCAGACCGCCACCGCGCCCAGCACCGCCGCGGAGGTCTCGGGGGACGGTATCGACGTCGCCGTCTACAACGGCACCACCACGCGCGGCCTGGCCTCGCGCGCCGCGACGGCCCTCACCGAGCACGGCTTCACCGTCACCCGTACCGCGAACGCGGTCGACCGGAACCGCGCCGACACGGTGATCGAGTACGGCGCGGGCCTGCGGTCCCGGGCCCAGACGGTCGCCCGGCTCTTTCCCGGCGCCGAACTGAACTCCGTGCCGGGCGCGGGCGTCGACGTCGTCCTGGGCCGTACCTACGCCGCCAAGGGCAGCACCCCGGCCTCACCCGCGTCCACGCCCACCGCCCTGCCCACTTCGGTGGCGCGTGACGCGCGCTCCGCCGACGACGACGTGTGCTCCAACCTGTCCTACGGATAGACCGCATCCGCCGGAGGCACAGTGGCCTCGGGCTGAGTGGTGGCGGACGAAGAAGTGGCGGGTGAGGGAGTGGCTCGCGGAGGGGGGACGTGCGAAGGGGTGACGTGCGAGGGGGTGGCCTGCGGGGTGTTGGCCGCCCGCACGATGACGTAGAGGGCCAGGGCGAGGACCAGCAGAGTGAGCCACCGCCACCGCGTCCAGGATGCGGCCATGTCCCGCCTTCTCTCTTCCGCCCGTTCACCGGTGCGCCGAGGCGAATCGCTGGAGGGAAGAGTAAGCCCGCGTCACCCTCCGTCGTGGATGCGCTCGCCGCGCGCCCCTCGATCACTCTGCGTGATCACGCCGTCGCACTCGGAGCGACGGCGTTCGTAGCGTGAGCGTGTGGCCACCAGCCCCACCGCGTACAGGCCGAGGACTGCGGCGAGCAGCAGGTAGTAGAGGGCGGGCAGCGCGGTCATGCCCAGCGGCGGGCCGAGCGGGGAGAGCGGCAGCGCGAGGCCGGCGGCGGTGAGGGCGGCCGCGCCCCAGCCGACGGGACCCGGCTTCCGCCGGCCCTCGACGCCCCGGCGGCCGAGCCGCAGCAGGAGCATCACCAGGGCCTGGGTGAGCAGGTTCTCGGTGAACCAGCCGGAGTGGAACACGGACTCGTCGTTCGCCGTCCCCGGCCCGTGCACGGCGAGCGCGAGGACGCCGAAGGTCGCGAGGTCGGCGACGGCGTTCAGCAGGCCGAAGCCGGTGATGAAGCCGAGCAGATCGCGCGAGCACAGCACGGTGGGGCGCTTCAGGGTGCCCGGCGCGGGGCGGTCGTAGGCGAAGGCGAGCTGGGCCGCGTCGAAGCACATGTTCTGCACGAGGACCTGCGTCGGCAGCATCGGCAGGAAGGGCAGCAGGATGCCCGCCGCGAGCATCGCGATCACGTTGCCGAGGTTGGAGGAGAGGGTGACCCGCAGATAGGTGCCGATGTTGCCACTGGAGTAGCGGCCCGCCGTGATCGCGTGCGAGATCGCGGTGAGGTCCTTGTCGGCCAGCACCACGTCGGCGCTCTCCCGGGCCAGGTCCGTGGCGTCGCGCGGGCAGATCCCGACGTCCGCGGCGTGCAGCGCGGGCAGGTCGTTGACGCCGTCGCCGAGGTAGCCGGTGGCGTGTCCGCGTGCGCGCAGTGCGACGGTGATACGCGCCTTGTGCTCGGGCGTGCAGCGGGCGAAGACGGTGGTGCGGTCGGCGAGTTCGCCCAGCTCGGTGTCCGTGAGACCGTCGAGGTCCGCGGCGGTGCGTACCTCCCCGGGGTCGAGGCCCAGGTCACGGCAGGCGCGGGCGGCCGTGCCCGGGTGGTCCCCGGTCAGCACCCGTACGGCGATGCCCCGGTCGGCGAGCACCCGCAGGGCGTCGGCCGCGCTCGGCACCAGCGCGTCCCGCAGCGTGACGAACCCCTCGAAGGTCAGGCCGCGTTCGTCGGCCGGGGTGTAATCGCGGTGGCGGGCGGGGCGTACGGCGAAGGCGACCGCCAGGACGCGCAGCCCGTCGTCCGTCAGCCGGTGGGCGCGGGCGAGCAGCCGTGTGCGCTCCTGCGGATCCAGCGCACAGCGCTCCAGTACGGCTTCGGCGGCGCCCTTGACCAGGAGGGTGTGGGAGCCGAGGGTGCCGGGGGTGCGTACGACGGCGGTGGCGAGGCGGCGTACGGGATCGAAAGGCAGTGCCGCGATCCCGTCGTACGCCATCAGGTCGTCCTCGTCGGCCGTGTGCAGGAGCGCCTCGTCGAGGGCGTCGGGTGCGGGCAGGTCGGCGAGTTGCAGCGTCCACCAGGCGGCGGCGGCCGCCCGGCGCAGTACCGCGGGCGCGTCCTTTCCGTCCGCGTCCAGCGCGCGGTCGACGACCGGCCGGTCCTGGGTGAGGGTGCCGGTCTTGTCCACGCAGAGCACGTCGATGGCGCCGAGGTCGTGGAGCGCGGGCAGCCGCTTCACGATCACTCCGTGCGTACGGGCCAGCAGCGACGCCCCGCGGGCCAGGCAGGTCGTGATGACGACCGGCAGCATCTCCGGGGTCATCCCGACCGCCACCGCGACGGCGAACGGCAGGGTCTCCAGGCCCCGCCCGCGCAGGGCCGCGCCCGCCATCAGGACCAGCGGCGGGGTGAGCAGCATGAACCGGATGAGGATCCAGGAGATGCCGTGCACGGACCGGTCGAAGGCGCTCGCCTCCCGCCGCCCCGGCTCCCGGTGCCCCTCGGCGAACCGCGTGTGCGCGCCGGTCGCCACGACCACGGCGGTGCCGCTGCCGGAGGCGACACTGCTGCCCTGGAAGCACAGCTGCGGCTGCTCGAACAGCTCACCCGCCGTGGCGCCCGGCGCGTCGACCGGGTACTTGGCGACCGGCGCCGACTCCCCGGTGAGCGCCGCCTGGTACACGGTCAGCCCACCGGCCCGCAGCAGCCGTACGTCGGCGGGGACCAGGTCGCCAGGACCGAGCCGGATCACGTCCCCCGGCACCAGCTGGTCGACCGGGAGGTCATGGTCGGCGGGTACCGCGTGCGCGTCGGTCCTGCGCAGCACGGTGGCGGTACTGGCGACCAGGTCGCGCAGCGCCGCCATCGAACGGTCGGCCCGATGCTCACCGGACGACCTCAGCACACAACTGACCACCACCAGCACGGTGATCACGCTCGCGGTGCCCCAGGAGGCCACGAGCGCCGAGACCAGGCCGAGGCAGAGCAGTACGGCGGTGAACGGATCCCGCAGACTGCGCAGGAACCGCCCGAACCAGGGAACGGGCCGCCGGGCGGGCGGGATGTTCTCCCCGAACCGGGCGAGGCGTTCGTCGGCCTGCGTCTGCGTCAGCCCGCGCGGACCACTGTCCAGCCGCCGGAGCAGTTGGAGCGCGGTCGGCTCGCCGTGTTCCTCCCTGCCCGAAGTGCCTTGGAGGACCCGGGGTCTCTCCGCCGCCGGGCCGTCCGCGGAGACGGGGCGCTCTGCGCCCCCTCCCGCCGTCGCGGACGTCTCAGCCACCGATCCCGCGCAGCGTGCGTACGGGTGACGATGCCTCCTCGGCCCGTGCGGCCAGCTGTCCGACCATCAGGCGCACCACGGTCACGACATCGGGATCGTCGACGTAGTAGACCTGTCGGCGGCCTTCGCGCCGGGAGCGGACGAGGCCCGCGAGCTTCAGCTTCGACAGGTGCTGGCTGACGGCGGGCAGGGCGCCGCCGACACGCTCCGCGAGGTGGGTCACATCGCTCTCGCCCTGCGCGAGGGCCCACATGATGTGCAGCCGGGGCGAGGAGGCCAGCAGTCCGAACGCGGCGGCCGCGTCCGCCAGCACCTCGGCGGACGGATCGTCGAAGCCACCGGCGTATGCCGTCACAGTCTTTTCTCCCGTCCCGCCCCGGGCATCCGTGCCCGCGTCCGCGCCGACCCAGTTTAGGCGTCCGTCCCCGGGGCGCCGCCGCCGAACCGGCAGCTTCGGCTCACGGTGCCGAGTCCTTGGTGCCGGTGGCCGCGCGGTAGGCCTGGGTGGGGGTCATGGCGACGCCGTCGAGACTGACGGTCTTGTAGGGGCTGACCTTGGCGCAGGTCTTGGACTGGTCGGCGGTCTCGGCGTGGGCGTCGGCGGTGGCGGTCTTGGTGTCGGCGGGGGCAGCGGCGGGGTAGGCGGTGCCGCTGGTCCAGTCGGTGCCGATGACCAGGGTCAGGCCGGTGCCGGTGGCGGCGCTCTGCTTGAGGTGGGAGGACGGCAGGCCCAGGGCCTTGGCGGCGGTCTGGGCCTCGGCCTTGTGCCCGCTGCCGTAGGCGAGGGTGGTCGTGGACGTGGTGCCGGCGGCGTTGCCGGTGGTGGTGCCGGAACTGAACCCCTTGTCGAGCAGGGCGGTGGCGACGGCCGAGGCCCGACCGGTGACGGTGGTGCCGTTCTCCACGGTGACCGCGATCTGCGCGGCGGGGACCGTGGAGGCGGCGGCCGGGGCCTTGGCTGTCGCGGAGGCCGCGGCGGTCTTCTTGCCCGACGCGTTGGTCAGGGACTGGTCGTTCGCGATGGTGGCGAACAGGCTCTGGGCCGTGGCGGCGGGCACGAGCCGGTTGCTGTCACCCGGGTCCGGCGCCGTCTGCATGGTGGTGAAGGTGATGCGCTTCGCCGGGACCTTGTCCACGTCGGCGGCGAGCCCGATCAGCTTGCTGATGGTGCCCAGGCCGGTGTCGACGGTGAGGGCCTTGGTCGCGGCGTCGGCCAGGCGGTAGACGGCGGTCGGGTCGGTGAGGGTGCCGGCGCTCTTGAACTTGCGGATCATCGAGCTGAGGAAGATGTGCTGGGAGTAGGTGCGCCCCAGGTCGCTGCCGTCGCCGAAGCCGTGCCGGGAGCGGACGAACTCCAGGGCCGCCACGCCCTTGAGGGTGTGCGTTCCCTGAGCGAGTTTCAGGTGTGAGTAGGTGTCGTAGACGTCCTTGTCGACGCAGGCCGACACCCCGCCCACCGCGTCGGACATCTTCACCACGCCGGAGAAGTCGAGCTTGACGAAGTGGTCGATGGGGATGCCGGTGAGCCGGTGGACGGTGGCCACCTGACAGGCCGGCCCGTACTGCAGGGCGCTGTTGACCATGCCGGTGTAGCCGTTCGTGGAGACGCCGGTCTCGGTGTCCTTGCAGGCGGGGACGGTGGTCACGGTGTCGCGCGGGATGCTCATCACGGTGGCGTTGGAGCGGTCGGCGGATATGTGCATCACCATCTCCACGTCCGCGTTGGACCCGGACTGCACACCGGTCTGCGAACAGCCGCCGCCGAGCTTGCAGTCGCTCGCGTTGGTACGGCCGTCGCTGCCCACCACCAGGAGGTTGATCGGGGTCCTGCCGAAGGCGTCGGCCTTCTCCTTGCCCGCGCTGTCGCCCGAGCCGTCGGTCAACGGAACGCTGTGCAGGTTGCCGTTCAGATGCTCGTAGAACCACCACCCCACCCCCGCGGTGGCCAGGACCAGCACCGACAGCGATATCGCGGCCGTCCGCAGGATCCGCCTGCCCCGGCCCACGGGCCGGGCCCGGCGCCCCGCGCCGCCCTTGGGACGCGCACGGGATCCCGTCCGGGAGGGCGCGGGACGGGCGGGCGCAGAACCAGAGGTCGCGGATCCTGAGGTCGCGGAACCGGAGGGCGCGGAACCTGAGGTCGCGGAACCTGAGGTCGCGGAACCGGAGGTGTGGCGCTGCCGGGGCACCCCGCGTGCGTGGCTGCGTGTGGCGTTGCCGGCGGGGGCGTCCCCAGGGTCAGTCATGTTCGCACTCCCACGAAACGGTCGGGCCGTCCAGGCATACGTCAGGCGTTGCGGGGGCGCCTCACTTGCATGGTTGCGCAATATAACAACCCGGCCCGAGACCCGGCGCGGCTCCCACCCACCACCCCTTGAGAGGGCTCCGGACGCGCGGGCGTTCCGACGGCCGCAGTCGCCGGTCGCCACAGCGGTCCGACTCATGACCGAGATGTGGTGAAGTCGTGGTGAGCGGCGGGGTCCGGGCCCGCTATGTTCGGTGCGATCATCCGAGACTCGGAGCTGGCGTGCAGAAGACAGACGAACGGGCCGTGGGGGCGGTCGAACCGTCCACGGGGGCGGACGTGGCCGTCGCGGTCCCCTCGGCGAGGGCGAGCGCCGGAGGTCCCCGGCGCGACTGGCCCCGCCACTGGCCCCTTCTGCTCGGAGCGTGCGCGCTGTCCGGGCCCGCGCTCTACGTCCTCAGCCGGTGGATGGAGCAGCCGGCCATGCAGGCCTGGCGGACCGTCGCTCTCGCCGTCACCGTGCAGGCGCTGCCGTTCCTGCTGCTCGGCACGGCGCTGTCCGGCGCGATCAACGCCTTCGTGCCGGCCCGGGTGTTCACCCGGCTGCTGCCCCGGCGGCCCGTGCTCGCCGTCCCGGTCGCCGGAGTCGCCGGAGTCGTCCTGCCCGGCTGCGAATGCGCGTCGGTGCCGGTGGCCAACAGCCTGATCGGCCGGGGTGTCACCCCGGCCGCCGCGTTCGCGTTCCTGCTCTCGGCGCCCGCCATCAACCCGGTCGTACTGACCGCCACCGCCATCGCCTTCCCCGGCCACCCCGAAATGGTCCTGGCCCGGCTGCTCGCCTCGCTCGCCACCGCCGCCGTGATGGGCTGGCTGTGGCTCTTCCTGGGCCGCGACACATGGCTCAAGCCTGCCGTACGGCACACCGGGCACCAGCCCGAGCAGAGCCGCCTGCGGGAGTTCCGGCGCGGCTTCCAGCACGACTTCCTGCACGCGGGCGGCTTCCTGGTCCTCGGGGCCATGGCGGCGGCGACGTTCAACGTGGCGGTCCCGCGCACCGTGCTCGACGCGTTCTCCGGCTCTCCCTGGCTCTCGGTGCTGTTCCTGGCCGCGCTCGCCATCCTGCTCGCGGTGTGCTCCGAGGCCGACGCGTTCGTCGCGGCCTCGCTCACCGGCTTCTCGCCCGTCGCCCGGCTGGCGTTCATGGTCGTCGGGCCGATGGTCGACCTGAAACTGATCGCCCTTCAGGCGGGCACCTTCGGCCGGGCCTTCGCGGTCCGTTTCTCCACGGCCACGACGGTCGTCGCGATCCTGTGCAGCGCGCTCATCGGAGGAGTCCTGCTGTGAAACGCCCCCTCCAGGTGACCCTGCTCGTCCTCAGCGGCCTCGGCCTGCTGCACGCCTCGCTCTTCACCGACCTGAGCCTCAGGTTCGTCAAGGAGGGCATGCGTCCGATGCTGGTCGCGTCGGGGGTGCTGCTGCTCGTGCTGGGCGTGGCGGAGGCGTGGTCGCATCAGAAACCGGCCGGCGAGGACGGACACGATCACGAAGACACGGACGCGGAACGGCATGTGGACGCACACGGCCACGACCACTCCACCGTGCCCCGTATCGCCTGGCTGCTGTTCCTCCCCGCGCTGAGTCTGCTCTTCTACGCCCCGCCGGCCCTCGGCGCGTACACCGCCGCGCGCGAGGCGCCCAAGGCCGTCACGGAGCAGAGGTACTTCGATCCGCTGCCCGCCACCTCGCCCGTCCCGCTGACGCTCACCCAGTTCACCAGCCGGGTGCAGCAGGACCACAAGCGGGACATCGGGGGCCGTAGTGTCCGGATGACCGGTTTCGTCACGCCCGCCAAGGGGGCCGACGGCTGGTACCTGACCAGGATCATCTTCACCTGCTGCGCGGCGGACGCCCAGTCCGTGAAGGTGCGGATCCACGGGGCGCCGGCCCTGCCCGCCGACACCTGGGTGACCGTCACCGGAACGTGGCACCCCGGCGGAAAGCTGGGCACGAGTTCCGCCCCGGCCGCGCTGGACGCCCGTACCGTCAAGAAGGTCGCCAAGCCGGTGAACGCGTACACGGACGCCCTCCCGCTGTTCTAGGCCGGACGTCCCGCTACGCCGGCCGTACCAGGCCCACGTCGTACGCGAAGATCACCGCCTGGACCCGGTCCCGTACGCCGATCTTGGCGAGGACGCGGCTGACGTGGGACTTGACGGTGGACTCCGCGAGGGAGAGGCGGTCGGCGATCTCGGCGTTGCTCCAGCCGGAGGCGATGGCGGTGAGGACCTCGCGTTCGCGGTCGGTGAGGGCGTCGAGCCGGCGCTCCTGCTCGACGGTGTGCCCCGGGCGCCGCTCGGTGTAGGCGTCGATGAGTTTGCGGGTCAGGCCCGGGGCGATCACGGCGTCCCCGGCGGCCACCGCACGGATTCCGGCGACGAGTTCGTCGGGCAGCGCGTCCTTGAGGAGGAAGCCGCTGGCCCCGGCGCGCAGCGCGGCGTAGGCGTACTCGTCGAGGTCGAAGGTGGTCAGAACGAGGACGCGGGAGCGGCCGCCGGACTCCACGATGCGGCGGGTGGCCTCGATGCCGTCCATGCCGGGCATCCGGACGTCCATCAGGACGACGTCAGGGCGCAGTTCGGCGGTCGAACGGACCGCCTCGGCGCCGTGGGTGGCCTCGCCGACCACGGTCAGGTCGGAGTGCTGTTCCAAAAGCATGCTGAAGCCGAGGCGTTGCAGGGCCTGGTCGTCGACGATGAGCACGGTGGTCATGCCGGATGGTTCTCCGTGGGAGCGGTGGTGGGAATCAGGAGGGCACGGACGGTCCAGCCGCCGCGGGTGTTCGGGCCCGCGGTGACGGTTCCCTGGTAGAGGGCGGCCCGCTCGCGCATGCCGACCAGACCGCGTGCGTCGTCCCGGGCGGCCTCGGCGCGCGGGGTGCGGGGCGGGCCGGTGTCGTCGACGGTGACGCGGACGCGGTCGCGGTCCGCGGTGACGCCTACGTGCGCGGTGGTGTCGGACGCGGCGTGCTTGAGGGTGTTGGTCAGCGCCTCCTGGACGATGCGGTAGACGGCGAGTTGGATACCGGGGGCGAGGCCCGTCAGGTCTCCCTCGGTGTCCAGGGTGACGGTGAGGCCCGCGGCCCGGACCCGTTCCAGGAGGGCGGCGAGGTCGGCGAGGCCCGGTTGGGGCGCGAGCGGGGTGCCGCCCGGTTCGTCGCTCCCGTCGCCTTCCTCACCGATGACGGCGAGCAGGCGGCGGAGTTCACCGAGGGCGCCGCGTCCGCTGTCGGCGATGATCCGCAGGGTGTCGGCACCGCGCTTGGGGGACTTCTCGGCGAGCCCGGCGGCGCCGCCGGCCAGGCCGACGATGACGGCGAGGGTGTGGCCGAGGATGTCGTGCATCTCCCGGGCGACGCGGGCGCGTTCGGCGGCGGCGGCGAGCCGGGACCGCTGGTCGCGCTCCACCTCCAGGCGGTCGGCGCGTTCGTGCAGGGCCCCGACGTACGCGTTCACGACCCGGCCGACCAGGCCCGCCGCGGCGACGGCCGCCACCAGGGCCGCCTGCACGATCGCCAACACCACGGTCTCCAGGAACGAACTGTCCGGCTGGCCGGCGGCGCGGGCGACGACCCCCACGGACGTCTGTGCGACGGCGATCGCCATACAGACCACCAACCGGGCGGGCCCGACCGTGCGGCCCACGTTGAGCAGCGCGACGATCCGCGCGGCCTCGGAGCCCGTACTGACGTCCATGGCGAGGGCCACCGCGCCGACGGCGGAGGTGAGGGCGAAGACCAGGACGGGCCGCTGCTGCCGCCACAGCAGGGGAACGCAGTATCCGGCGATCAGCGCCAGCACCACGGGGACTCCGCGGCCGATGCCGTCCGCCGCGTCCCGCAGGGCCGGGACGCCCAGCGCCACGCACAGAAGCGGCGCCGTCACCCGCTTGACCCACGGATGGGCCAGGTCGGCCCGTCTCACCCGGGCGAGCCACTGCAGGACCGCGACGTCCGAGCGGTGCTGCGCCCCGCCCAGCAGTTTCTCGGGCGTGACGGGGCGGGAAGTCGGCCCGGGCGCGGTCGGTGCGGTCACGTCGTACGCCCTCTCGGTACGGGGAGCCGTCCGCCGGCCCCCCGGGGGAGTGGGGACCGGCGGACGGGGCGCGATGGTCACGGCCGGGTGCGGCCGTACGTCCTGTCGCGGATCGTACGGCCGACAGGTCACCCCCTGACGGTGGGAAGGGGCTCGGCGTCCCGCGTGCCCTCGGTGTCCTGCGCCTTCGCCAGCAGATGGCGCAGTTTCTCGCCCTCGACGTCCACGTCGGGCAGGACGCGGTCCAGCCATCGCGGCAGCGACCAGGCGTGGCGGCCGAGCAGCGCCATGACGGCGGGCACGATCGTCATCCGGACGACGAAGGCGTCGAGGAGCACGGCGACGGCGAGACCGAGGCCGATCGACTTGATCAGCGCGGTGTCGCTGAGCAGGAACCCGGCGAACACGGAGATCATGATGATCGCCGCGGCCGTGACGACGCGGGCGCCGTGGCGGAAGCCCGCGACCACCGCCTCGGTGGGCTCGGCGCCATGGACGTACTCCTCCCGCATCCGGGTGACGAGGAAGACCTGGTAGTCCATGGCGAGCCCGAACACCACACCGACCAGGAAGATCGGCAGCAGGCTCACGATCGGCGCGGTCTGGTCGACGCCGAGGGCGCCCGCGAACCAGCCCCACTGGAAGACGGCGACCACGACGCCGAGGGTCGCAAGGACGCTGAGCAGGAACCCGGCGGCGGCCTTGAGCGGGACCAGGACCGAGCGGAACACCAGGAGCAGCAGCACCAGGGCCAGGCCGACGACCACGGCGAGGTAGGGCACGAGGGCGTCGCCGAGCTTGGCGGAGATGTCGATGTTGAGCGCGGTGGTGCCGGTGACCATCAGTTCGGCGCCGGTGTCCGCGTGCAGGGCGGTGCCGCGGTCGCGGATGGCGGAGACCAGGTCGACGGTGTCCTGGCTGCTGGGTGAGCTCTTCGGGACGGCGCGGATCAGGGCGACGTCACCGGCCTGGTTGAAGGTGGCGGGGCTGACCGAGGCGACGTCGGGCATCGCGTCGAGCAGGGTGACCGCGTCCTGGGCGGCGCCCTTGGCGTCGTCGCTCGTACGGGCGTCGACGACCACGGTCAGCGGCCCGTTGTAGCCGGGCCCGAAGCCCTTGGTGATGGTGTCGTAGGCGATGCGCTGGGTGGAGCCGGGGGCGGCCGAACTGTCGCTGGGCATGGCCAGTTGCAGCGACAGGGCGGGAATGGCCAGGGCGAACAGGGCGGCCACCGCGACGGCGAGGACCCTGACCGGGTTGCGGGTGACGAACCGCGCCCAGCGCACGCCTGCGGGTTCGCCCTCGCCGCGCTCCTCGATCGCCCGCATCCGGCGGGTCTTGAGCTTCCCCTTCATGATCCGGGGACCGGCGAAGCCCAGCAGGGCGGGCAGCAGGGTGAGCGCGATGAGCACGGCGATCGCGACGGCGCCCGCGGCGCCGAGACCGATGTCGGTGAGCAGGCCGACGCCGATGATGCTGAGCCCCGCGAGCGCGATGACCACGGTCAGACCGGCGAACACCACCGCGGATCCGGCCGTGCCGAGCGCGCGCCCGGCGGCCTCCTCCGGCTCGTGCCCCTCCCTGATCTCACCGCGGTAGCGGGAGACGATGAACAGCGCGTAGTCGATGGCCACCGCGAGGCCGAGCATCAGCGCCAGCGTCGAGGTGGAGGAACTCAGGTCCACGAACGCGCTGGTGAGGGTGATCGCGGACACCGCCACCACGATGCCGAAGACCGCGGTCAGCAGGGGCAGTCCGGCCGCGAGCAACGAGCCGAAGGTGATGACCAGCGCGACGGCGGCGACCGCGAGGCCGATCAGCTCACCGGCGCTCTGCTCGGACTTCACCTGGACGGCGTTGCCCCCCATGCTCACCGCGAGCCCCGCCTTGTCGCCCCGGTCGGCCACGGCCTTCAGGTCCGCGCGGGCCCGGTCGGTGACGTCGGCCTGGGCGACCTTGTACGTGACCTGGGCGTAGGCGACGGAGCCGTCCTTGCTGACGGTGCCGCCGGCGAACGGGTCGGCGACGCTCGCGACCTGGGAGGCCTTCTCAAGGTCGGCGACGAGGGACACGACCTCGGCCTTGTCGGCGCCGGACGTCAGCTTCCGCCCGTCCGGGGCCTCGAACACGACACGGGCGGTGGCTCCGGCGGCCGAGGCCTGCGGGAACTCCTTACCCAACAGGTCCAGCGCCTTCTGGGACTGGGTTCCGGGAATGGTGAAGGAGTCCGACGTGCCGGCCGACACACTGGCGGCACCGATGCCGACGGCCGCCAGGACGGCTATCCACAGCATGAGGACAAGTCGTCGCCGCCGGAACGCGAACCGGCCGAGACGATAGAGGAACGTGGCCACGAATGACTCCCGGAGAGGGGAAAAGAGGCCTTCATGGCCTCCTTGCGCCAGGCTAGGAACGCCCGGTCGCCACTCGGCGGCACTCCGGAGGTGAATGCGGCCCGGCGGTTAGTACTTCCGTGCCATACGTATGTCATCCGGCCGGTGTACGAGACGCGGCCGCGGCCCGCGTGGGGCCCCGGGCCTCCCGGCGGGTCTTACGGACCCGTGACGTGACGGGCGCGGTACTGCCGTGCGCCGCCGTCGCGGTCCTAGCGTTCGGCGTATGCGAGTACTGGTCACCGGCGGTGCCGGGTTCATCGGGTCCCATGTCGTCGAGGCGCTGAGCGCGCAAGGGCACGAGGCGGTCGTGTTCGACCTGCGCGACGGCCTGGACGTACGGGACGCCGAGGCGGTCGGCGCGGCGCTGGCGGGCGTGGACGCCGTGTGCCATCAGGCGGCGATGGTGGGGCTGGGGAAGGGGTTCGACGACGCGGTCGAGTACGTGTCGCGCAACGACCTCGGCACGGCGGTGCTGCTCACCGCGATGGCCGACGCGGGGGTGCGCCGCCTCGTGCTCGCCGGGTCGATGGTCGTGTACGGCGAGGGCGCGTACGGGTGTGAGTGGCACGGGCCGGTACGCCCCGGGCCCCGGACCGTCGCCGATCTCGACGCGGGGCGGTTCGAGCCCCGCTGCCCGCGGTGCGGCGAGGAACTGACACCGGGCCTGGTGCGCGAGGACGCTCCGGTCGACCCCCGGAACGTGTACGCGACGACCAAGCTGGCCCAGGAACACTTGGCGGCGACCTGGGCCCGGTCGGCGGACGGTTCGGCGGTGTCACTGCGCTACCACAACGTGTACGGACCCAGGATGCCGCGCGACACCCCGTACGCGGGCGTCGCCTCGTTCTTCCGGTCCGCGCTGGCCCGGGGCGAGGCGCCGCGGGTCTTCGAGGACGGTGGGCAGCGACGGGACTTCGTGCACGTACGGGATGTGGCCGCGGCCAATGTGGCGGCCCTGGAGGCGGGTTCGCGCGCCGGGGCCCTGACCGTCTACAACACCGGGAGCGGCGAGCCCCACACGGTCGGCGAGATGGCCCGGGCCCTGGCCACCGCCCACGGCGGGCCCGAGCCCGTGGTGACCGGGGAGTACCGACTCGGCGACGTACGCCACATCACGGCCGACTCCGCACGGCTGCGCGCCGAGCTGGGCTGGAAGCCCGAGACCGGCTTCGCGGAGGGGATGCGGGAGTTCGCGACGGCGAGGCTGCGCGGGGAGTAGGGGAGCGGGGGAGCAGGGGAGCAGCGGCCGGGGCCCGCGCTTCACGCCTCCGCCATGGGCTGCCGCTTCACGCCCCCGCCATGGGCAGTGTGACCTCGAAGCGGCAGCCGCCGGGGACGTTGTGGACGGCGGCCTGGCCCTGGTGCGCCTCGACGATGCCCCGGACGATGGCCAGGCCCAGGCCCGCTCCGGCGGGGGGCGTACGGGCGTGGGTGCCGCGCCAGCCGGTGTCGAAGACGCGCGGGAGGTCCTCCTCCGGGATGCCGCCGCAGCCGTCGGTGACGGACAGGACGACCCCCGTGTCCGAGCGCTCGGCGGCGATCGCGACCGTGCCGTCGGCCGGGGTCCGGCGGATCGCGTTGACGAGGAGATTGCCCAGCACCCGGCTCATCTCCTTGCCGTCCACCTCGACCGGCACCGGCTCGACACGGT
Organism: Streptomyces olivochromogenes; assembly: GCF_001514115.1. Lineage (GTDB taxonomy): Bacteria > Actinomycetota > Actinomycetes > Streptomycetales > Streptomycetaceae > Streptomyces > Streptomyces olivochromogenes. The sequence continues at coordinate 103,826 of NZ_KQ948475.1, read as the reverse complement.
CCCCGACCAGCCGTACGCCGTACTCGCGGGCCAGCGGGTCCGCGCCCGCGAGGGCGTCGCCGACGAGGTCGTAGAGGGAGACGCGGGAGGGCGACAGGGCGAGGGTCCCGGCGTGTATGCGGGAGAGTTCGAAGAGGTCGCCGACCATGTCGTTGAGGCGTTCGACCTCGGTGCGGATCTGCCGGAGGTAGCGGTCCGGGTCGGCCGCCACCCCGTCCTCCAGCGCCTCCGACATCGCCCGCAGTCCGGCGAGCGGGGTGCGCAGGTCGTGCGAGATCCAGGCGACGAGTTCACGGCGGGAGCTCTCCAGCGCGCGTTCACGGTCGCGGGACTCGGCGAGCTTCGCACTGGTCGCCTGCAACTCCCTTCCCAGCGCGGCGAGTTCGGCGGTCGCCGCGCCGTCGGGGGCCGCGAAGTCGCCGCCGTCGCCGAAGGAGCGCGCGGCGAGGGTGAGCGCCCTGCTGCGGGCCACCACCCAACGGCCCAGCAACAGCGCCGTCGCCAGGGACACCACCGCCGCCATGGCCACCACGGTCGTGACCACGCCCAGGTCGTGCGAGGACAGGAACATCGCCCAGGCGACGGCCAGCGTCCCCGCGAGCATCGCGGTGACCGCCACGGCGGCGACGACGGCGAGGGACACGGTCAGCGACCGCCGCCGGATCAGCCACAGCGTCCCCGCGCCGAGCAGCCCGGCCGCGGCGGCACCGAGGAAGGCGTACAGGGCGATGAGCAGCATGTCGTGCGTGGAGTGCACGGTCTGCATGGCTTGCGTGACCTGCGTGGACCGCATGGAGGTCACGGAGTGCATGGAGGTCATGGAATGCATGGTCAGACCGCCTCCTCGTGGGGAGTCGCGGCCTCGCGGGGCGTGGGCTCCTCGAAGCGGTAACCGACCCCCCAGACCGTCTGGATCAGTCGCGGTCTGCCCGGATCCTCCTCGACCTTGCCCCGCAGCCGGCGCACGTGGACCGTGACCGTCGACAGGTCCCCGAAGTCCCAGCCCCACACCTCGCGCATCAGGTCCTCGCGGCTGTACGCCCGGCCGGGATTGCGGAGGAAGAACGCGAGCAGGTCGAACTCGCGGATGGTGAGGGCGAGATCCTCGCCGTTCCTGGTGGCGCGGCGGGCGTCGGGGTCGACGGCGAGACCGGCCAGCCGGAGGGGGCGCGCGCCCGCGGCGGGGCGACTGCGGCGCAGTACCGACTCCACCCTCAGGACCAGTTCGCGGGGGCTGAAGGGCTTGGTGACGTAGTCGTCGGCGCCCACCTCCAGGCCGAGGATCCGGTCGTCCTCGTCTCCGCGCGCGGTGAGCATGATGACCGGCACGGGCCCGTGGCCGCGCATCCTGCGGCACACCTCCAGGCCGTCCATCCCCGGCAGCATCAGGTCCAGCACCACCAGGTCGGGCCAGTGCGCGGCGGCCCGCGCGAGCGCGGCGGGTCCGTCCGCGGCACGGTCCACGACGTACCCGGCGCGGTCGAGGTAGCCGGAGACCACCTCGGCGACGGTGGGGTCGTCGTCGACGACGAGGACGCGGGCGCTCTGCCCGGGCCCGCCCGGGGCAGGTCCGGTACCTGCGGATTCGTACGGCTGCTGCATGAATCCAGCGTCCCACCGGCCGCACCCGCCTGCCGCGATCCCGCCGCGACGTCCGTGTTTCGTAAGGACCTGAAGTCCGATATCTCCCTTTCGCGTTCGTAGGGTGAAAGCCGTGACGACCTCTCCCCAACCCGAGCCCGACAAGGCCCCGGACACGGACCCGGCACCCGTCGACGCGGTCCTCCCCCGTCCGGTCGACGCGGTCCTCCCCTGCCCGGTCGACGTGATCCTCCCCTGCCTGAACGAGGCCGAGGCCCTCCCCTGGGTCCTCGCCCGCGTCCCCGCCGGGTGGCGCGCGCTGGTCGTGGACAACGGCTCCACGGACGGCTCGGCGGAACTGGCCCGCGGCCTCGGCGCGACCGTCGTGCGCGAGACGCGCCGCGGGTTCGGCGCCGCCTGCCACGCCGGTCTGCGAGCCGCCACCGCCGACATCGTGTGCTTCTGCGACTGCGACGCCTCACTGGACCCCGCCCGGCTCCTGCCCTTCGTCCAGGAGGTGCGGGACGGCGAGGCCGACCTCGTGCTCGGGCGGCGCCGCCCACAGGGCCCGGGCGCCTGGCCCGCGCACGCCCGGGCCGGCAACCTCGCCCTCGCCCGGATGCTCCGCCGCCGCACCGGACTGCGCCTGCACGACCTCGGCCCCCTGCGTGCCGCCCGCCGCGAACCGCTGCTCGCCCTCGGCCTCACCGACCGCCGCAGCGGCTACCCGCTCCAGATGGTCGTGCGCGCCGCCGACGCCGGCTGGCGCGTCACCGAGCACGACGTGCCGTATCTGCCGCGTACCGGTGCCTCCAAGGTCACCGGCACCTGGCGCGGCACCTGGCAGGCGGTACGGGACATGCGCCGCGTCCTCGCCGAGCCGCCCGCGCCGTCGCACCACGCCCACGCCGCCCCCACCCCTTCACTCGCCTCCACTTCCCGCGCCTCCACGGATTCCCGTTCCCAGGGAGGAACCAGCCAGTGACGACGCTCCTCGTCATCGCCAAGGAACCGCGACCCGGACGGGTCAAGACCCGCCTCACCCCGCCGTTCACGCCCCGGGAGGCGGCGCTGCTCGCCGAGGCGTCCCTCGTGGACACCCTGCGCACGGTGGCGGCGACCCCGGCACGGCGCCGGGTGCTCGTGCTCGACGGAGCGGCCGGCGACTGGCTGCCGGCCGGCTTCGACGTCGTACCGCAGTGCGCGGGCGGCCTCGACGAACGGCTGGCCGCCGCCTTCGCGGAGTGCGCCGGGCCCGCGCTGCTCATCGGCATGGACACCCCGCAGGTGACGCCCGCGCTCCTCACCGTGGACTTCGCCGGCTGCGACGCGTACTTCGGTCCGGCCGAGGACGGCGGCTTCTGGGCCCTCGGGCTCGCCGCCCCCGATCCGGAGCTTCTGCGGGGCGTGCCGATGTCGACGCCCACGACGGGTGCGGTGCAGCGGGAGCGACTCGTCGCCGCCGGGCTGCGCGTGCGCGACCTGCCCCGCCTCCGGGACGTCGACACCGCCGCCGACGCGGAGGCGGTCGCCGCCCTCGCGCCGCCCGGCAGCCGCTTCGCCGCCGAGCTCGGACGCCTGCGGACGGCCACCGGACGATGAGCACCGCGCACGGGACGACGACACCACCGGGGGTGCCCGGCCCGCGCCCCTGGTCCGCCGACCCCTATTCGGACGCCCTGGTCACCGGCCGGGGCCCGCTCTTCCTCCGGCGCACCGACGGCTGGCTGCTGCCCCTGGAGGTGGAGCGCTGGTGCGCACGGGCCGACGCGGTGGACCTGACCGTGCTGGGGCGCTGCGAGGGGACCGTGCTCGACGTGGGCTGCGGGCCGGGGCGGCTCGTCGCCGAACTCGCCGCCCGGGGGCGGCCCGCGCTCGGCATCGACGTCAGCGAGGCGGCCGTCGCGCACACCGCGCGGCTCGGCGGGCAGGCCCTGCGGCGCTCCGTCTTCGAGCCGCTCCCCGGTGAGGGGCGGTGGGACACCGCGCTCCTCCTCGACGGCAATGTCGGCATCGGCGGCGACCCGGCCGCCCTGCTCCGCCGGATGGCCCAACTCCTCACCCCTGGGGGCTTGTTGATCGTCGAGACGCTAGCGGACGTGGACGTCGACGAACGGGTCAGCGTCCACATCGTCCGGGTCACCGACCCCCGGAGCACGGCGGGGCCCGCCTTCCCGTGGGCCCGCCTCGGCACCCCGGCGCTGCTCCGGCACGCGGCACGCGCGGGCTGGTGCCGGGAGGGTCAGTGGTCGGCCGGGGGCCGCTCGTTCGTCGCCCTGCGCAACCGCGACGGACGCGACGGCCCGGACGACCGCTATGACCGCGCCGACCGGGACGACCGGGACGACCGGGACGACCGGAACAGCCGCAGTACGAGCAGCGCCGCCGAACCCCCGAACAGCACCGCGGTGATCAGCAGCCAGCGGGCCAGGAAGCCGTCGCCCGAGAGCCCGCTGGCCAACCGGTAGTGCTCCGCCATCTGCCCGCTGATCAGCGGAAACCACATCAGCAGCAGAAGCGCCGAGAACGCGGCCGGGAACCGGACGTAGACCGTCCACTCCCGGCGGCCGACCGCGCCGAGCCCTCTCGCCACGGCCCGGTCCGCCCCCGCGTACAACGGAACGAGCACCAGGTCGTGGAGGACCGCCGCGCCCACGAACCACAGCGCCACCCCGAACCAGTCCCCCGCGAGCAGCCGCACCCCGGCGTACCCGGCGAGCGCGAACGAACAGGCCAGCAGCAGGATCTGCAGCGGACTGCCCAGGGCAGGCTTCCCGAGCGGCCGTCGCAACACAGGCCGCCGCAACACAGGTCGTCGCAACACAGGCCGCCGCAACACACGTCGTCGCATCACAGTTCTCCGAACGTCATCCGGGCCACCCACTTGGTGTTGAGCACGCCGGGCGCCGCGGGGACGATGATCCGCGCGGGATAGCCGTGGTCGGGGGTCAGGTCCTCGCCGTTGGCGAACAGGGCCAGCAGGGAGCGCGGGTCGCGCACCTGGTTGTAGCGCAGGGCCGCGTGCCGGAAGGCCCCGTGCCGCTGCAACGACTCCACCAGCACGTCGGGCGCCGTGCCCTCCTCGTATCCCACGAGCGCCGCGAGGTCCCGCAGCCGCACCCCCCGCCACCACTGGTCCGAGGTCGACCAGCCCTCCACGCAGGCGATGGGCAGCGCGGCGCTGTGGAGCGGGAGTTTCAGCAGCTCGTCCCGGCTCAGCCGGAGCGTGCGTCCGCGCCCCTCGACGAGCAGCCGCCATGTCTCCCCGGTCGTCTCCCGCATGTCGATGCCGACCGCCTCGGCCGTCTTGTTGATCTGGAAGCCGCCGGGTCCGCCGCCCGGTTCGGGACCGCCGTGCGGCACGAGTACGGCCGTCTCCCGCAGCGGCGCGTCGAAGCTGCGGCCCGCCGTCGTGGCGAACAGCAGCAGCGATCCCCCGCCGACGACCCCGAGGGCACCGCGCCGCGAGACGGTGGGCGGGGCGGGGTCCGGTGCCACCAACTCGTCATCAGTCCGCGGACGTTGATCCTCGTCGCGGAGATGGCGCAGATTGCGCAGCGCCATGGGCACCCGCAGCACGGCGTGCGCCACGAACGCGGCGAAGAACACCCAGGCCCCGTAGAAGTGCAGCGGATAGAAGGAGCCGGGGAAGATGTAGTCGAGCTGGACGTTCAGCACGCCGGTGGTGAACTCGAACAGGGCGCCCCCGACCAGGAGGAGCAGCGAGATGCGCTCCAGCGCGTGCGCGAGTGACCGGGCGGGCGGCAGCGTGAACAGTTTCGGCACGACCGACCACAGCTTCGCCAGCAGTACGGGGATCAGCGTGATCCCGAGCGTGACGTGGACGCCCTGGGTGAGGCGGTACAGCCAGGACGGGTTCGTCGGCCAGGAGAAGAGGTAGAAGCCGAGCAGCCCCTTGTCCGGGGTCATGTCGTTCACCGGTGACAGGTTCGGGTTGTAGGCGGCGTACGACACGAGACCCGTCACGAACAGCACGGTGATGCCGCCGAGCAGGACGACGCCGAGCACCGAGGTGAACCAGGGGCCGCGCAGTGGGCTGCGCCAGAACGCGGGGGAGGAGGGAGACCGTGGCATGCCCCGACCGTAGGACCGCGACACCCCCCGAACGGGTCCGCGAACCATGACGAAACTCTGACATCCACTCCTGCGGCGGCTCCGGCGGCCGGTCCGCGGCCTAGCGTGCTGATGTGAACCGCGATCTTCCCCAGGGCCTTTCCCAGGACCTTCCCCCGGAACTCGACCGGCGCCACGACCGACGCCACGACCGGCGCCGCGATCCGCTCCTCGACCTGGCCGCCGTCCTGGCCGCCGCCCTGCTCGTCACGGCGGCCGCGCTGGTCGGCACGTCGATCGAGCACCGCCACCACACGCTCTTCGTCCGCTGGCCTCCCCTGTTCGCCCAGTGGGAGCCGCACCTCGGCCCCGGCACCCCGGCCGCGCTCGCCGTGGCCGTCGCGGTCATCGCGTACGGGCCGCTCGTCGCCACGCGGCTGCCGTGGCGGGCGCTGCTGTGGGCGTCCTGGGGCACCGCCGCCGCCTGGACGTTCTCCCTCGCGCTGGTCGACGGGTGGCAGCGGGGGATCGCCGGGCGGCTGACGGCCACGAACGAGTACCTCACGGTCGTCAACCGCTTCCACGACATCCCCGCCACCCTGCGGGACTTCACCCACCACATCGTGAGTCACTCCCCCGCCCCCTGGCCCGCGCACATCGCCGGCCACCCACCGGGGGCCACCGTCACCTTCGTGCTCCTCGACCGGGTCGGGCTGGCCGGCGGCGGCTGGGCGGGCGTCTGGTGCATCGTGGCCGGGGCGGCTGCGCCGGCCGCGGTCCTGGTCACCGTACGGGCGCTGGCCGCGGAGGAGCTCGCCCGCCGCGCCGCCCCCTTCCTGGTCCTCGCCCCGGCCGCCGTGTGGGTGGGCGCCTCCGCGGACGGCTACTTCGCCGCGGTCGCCGCCTGGGCCGTCGCCCTCCTCGCCCTCGCGGTCACGGGACGCCGGCCCCGGGCGACGGGCCTCGCCGCCGGGCTCCTCCTCGGCCTCACCGCGTACCTCTCGTACGGCCTGACGCTGTTCGCCGTGATCGCCGCCGCCGTCCTGCTGCTCGGCTCCCGCCGACTCCGCCCCCTCCCGTACGTCCTCGCCGGACTGGCCGTCGTCCCCCTCCTGTTCACGCTGCTCGGCTTCAACTGGTGGGAGGGGTACCGCCTGTTGGTCACCCGCTACTACGAAGGGGTCGGCGGCGTAAGGCCGTACGGCTACTGGGTCTGGGCGAACCTCGCCTGTACGGCGCTGATCGTGGGCCCGGCGACGGTGGCGGGCCTGCGCCGAACGGTCGCGACGGCCGTACGCGAAGGCCCTCGCGCCCTCCGCCGCCCGCACGCCCTCTCCCCCGGGCCCCGCCTCGCCCTCCTCGCGCTCGCCGCCCTGCTCGCCCTCCTGGCCGCCGACCTCTCCGGCATGAGCAAGGCGGAGACGGAACGGATCTGGCTGCCGTTCGCGATGTGGCTCCTGCCGACCTGTGCGTTCCTGCCCCGCCCCCGCGCCTGGCTCACCGCCCAGGCCACCCTGGCCCTGCTCCTCAACCACCTCCTGCTGACCGGCTGGTGACACCAGGAGCGAAGACCGTGACCGGCCCCCCTCGCCTCCGTCGACTCCCCTGACAGCCGAACGGCGGCGGGCCGGGGCGGTCGCGGCGCATCGGGGGAAAGGCGCTGTTCAGTGCCGTACCGGGGAGGGAGCGGGGGGCGCGGCGGGGTCATGGGGCGGGTTGCGGCGGGGGGCCGTGGATCTCACGGTGGGCCCAAGCAGAAGCAGCCGTCGAAAGGACCACGTATGCGTGCGCTCATATCCCGATCCCTCGCATCCCGATCCGGCATGTCCCGATCCCGCGGATTCCTCCCGCCGCTCCTGTTCGGCGCCGCGCCGGTCCGCGGCCCGGTCGACAGGGCCGACCACGACGCCGTGTTCCACCCGCTGCTGGACGTACTGTCCGCCGTCGCCGAACGGGGCGGCCGTCTCGACGCGGCCGAGGCCGCCGGTTTCACGCGCGCCCTGGAGACGGCGAACGCGTCTCTCGAGCGGCGGCTGAAGGAACGGGCCTCCGCCGCCCCCGGCGTCACCGATCGGGCCCGGGGCATGGTCGCGGTCGCCGATCCGGTGGCGGATCTCCTCGTCCAGCTCCAGTCGACGGTCGAGGGGCTGGTCAAGGGCCTGACGGGGGCGCTGGGCACGGTGACCGGCCTGCTGTCGCCGGTGGTCGGGGTGGTCACGGGGCTCCTCGGCGGCGGACTGTCCGGGCTTCCGGCCCTGCCCACCGAGGGAAGTCCGGCGACGCCCTCGCGCTGACAAGCGCCGCGGGGCCGGAGGGACGTCAACGGGCGAGGGACTTGGCGTCGCCCATGACGATCACCGGATGCTGGGCGGGATCCAGCGTGCGCATCAGTTCCCTCATGTGCTCCTGGGCCAGGCTCACACAGCCGTGCGTGGGGCCCCCGTGGTCGACGTGCAGCCAGATGCCGCCGCCCTTGCCCGCGCCGAGCGGGCGGGTCCAGTCGAGGGGTGAAGTGCCCGGCACGTGGTTGTAGTTGATCGCGACGACGTAGTCGAAGGACCCTGCCAGCGACTCCCCCTCGAAGCCCGTGCCGGCGATGGTGAACCCGACCGACCGGTCGTAGGGCAGCTTGGTACCGGGGTCGGGCCGGAGTCCGCCCGCGTCGGTGAGGGTGAACACGCCGATGGGCGAGCGGAGATCACCGGCGTGATGGTCGTCCGTCCAGCCCTTGAGGGCGTTGTGGGCCGGCCAGGTCGCTCCCCGCTCCCAGCCCGCGCCCGTACGCCGGTACAGCACCACCTGTGACACCGGGGAGTCCTTGCCCCGGCCGGTGACCAGGACGACCTGCCGCGCGTTCCCGGGTATCCCGGCCAGCGTCGCGGCGCCGACACCCGGCAGCCGCGCCGGTACGACCGGCGCGGAGGACTCCGCACGGTCCGGTGCGGGCCGCCCGGGCCTGGCCTGCGTCGTGCCGGGGGCGCCGGCCGGCTCCCGGGCACCGTCGGCCGATTCGGCGCGGGTGCTCCCGCATCCCGCGAGCGTGACGGACAGGACGACCAGAGCCGCGGCGGCGATCGACGGCGTACGGGGACGCCGTCGGGGGGAGGCCGGGCGACGGGTGAGGAAAGCCATGGTCGTCAGCCTGGCCGTGACTTGTGAGGAACCGGTCAGGTCGGTTCCGCGGACCGCTCCCGCTTCGGCGACTGGAACCCGGGTGAGTCCGAAGCGAGCACGGGCGTGCCTGAAATGAGCCTTTTGGTAAGGCGAGAACCCTTGCTCATATCCCCCGGGTAGGGTGGCGGAAATGGAGATCCGCCAAGCGACGGCCGGCGCCGCCCTGCCGGAACCCGTACGGGACGCCGTGAACACACCGGCTCCCCTGCCGCCGCCGGTCGAAGCCGGGGCGCTGGGCGACGCCGACTGAACCGCCCGAAGACCACGCGACCAAGCGGCGGCCCCGCACGCCCACTGCCGCCCGTCGCCCCCGCAACCCCCGCAACCCCCGCAACAGGAAAGATCATGCCCCTTCCTCACCCCGCGACCGCCACCGCCGCGACCACCCCCGCCACCTCCCCCCTGGCCGTCACCGCGCCCCAGCCCGCGGAGGGAGCCGCCGCCGACATCCGGCTCATCGTCACCGACATGGACGGCACGCTCCTGGACGACGCCAAGCGCATACCCGACGGCTTGTGGTCGCTCCTGGCCGAGCTGCGCCGACGGGACGTGCTCTTCTGCCCGGCGAGCGGCCGTCAGTACGCCACCCTGGCCAAGGAGTTCGCCGACGCGGGGCAGGGCATGGTGTTCATCGCCGAGAACGGCACGTACGTCGTACGGGACGGCGTGGAGCTGAGCTCCGACCCGCTGGACCCGCCCGTCGCCGCGCGCATCGTCACCACGACACGGGGGCTGCGGGCCGAGGGCGTGGACGTCGGCGCGGTGGTCTGCGGCAAGCGGTCCGCGTACGTCGAACGGACCGACGAAGCGTTCCTGGCCGAGGCCCGGCAGTACTACACCCGGCTCCAGCCCGTCCCCGACGCGACCGCCGTCGACGACGAGATCCTCAAGGTCGCCCTCTTCGACTTCGGACCGGTGGAGCGGACCACGGCCCCGGCCCTGCGGCCCTTCACCTCGACCCACCAGGTCGTCGTCTCCGGCGAACACTGGGTCGACATCATGAACGTCACCGCCGACAAGGGCGCCGCCGTACGCCGTCTCCAGGACGACCTGGGCATCACACCCGCCCAGACGATGGTGTTCGGCGACTACCTCAACGACCTCGAAATGCTCGACACCGCCGAGTGGTCCTTCGCCATGGAAAACGCCCACCCCGCCATCATCGACCGGGCCCGCCACCTCGCCCCGTCCAACAACGACAACGGCGTCCTGCGCACGATCACCCGCCTGCTCCACCTGCCACCGATGTGACGCATCGTCCGCAATTTCGCGTCTCGTCCTCGGTCCATGGGTCCGCAAACGCAGCGACACGGCTTTCCCACGCCCGAAAAGCAGCTCGGAATCACGAGGTGCCGTTCCGCGGAGTTGCACGGCCTGGTCGCACCGGCTGACACTGATAGTGGGGCGCGCTCGGCCGGGTCATGGAGAGCGAGGCGATCAAGGTGGTTTCCTCTCCTGAATTGCGGTTGCTCGGCCATTTCCGGCTCTGTGTGCCGGACGGTCCTCGCCGGGACGCTGTGGCCCGAGGTCACCGAACACCACGCCAGGGGCAGCCTGCGTACCACCTTGTGGAAGCGGCATCCGTGTTACTACGTCCATCCCCGGGCTCCTGGAGGACCGTATGACACCGGCCCCGAAACTGCCGATCGTCTACGTCCGCGGATACGCGGGCGGCACCGCCGGCATCGACAAGGCGGTGACGGACCCCTTCTACGGGTTCAACGAGGGCTCCACACACATCCGCATCGGACCGGACGACGCGCCATGTTTCTATGAGTTCGAAAGCCCTCTGCTGCGCCTTCACATGGACGAGGGCTATCAGATCCTCGTCGAGGGTGGCCAGGATCTCTATCTCGCCACCCACGACACGATTCCGCCGGACAGTATCTGGATCCACCGTTTCTACGACACGTCCGCGACCACCTGGGGCGGCAGTCCTCATGCGTTCCGGCTGGAGACGGCCGCGCAGGACCTGCTGAAACTGATCGAGACGATCAAGAGCAAGTCGAAAGCACCACGTGTCCACCTGGTCGCCCACTCCATGGGCGGCCTGGTGTGCCGCTGCCTGATCCAGAAGATCCTCCCGGATCTCGGCCGCGATCCGGCCGACTACGTCGGCAAGCTCTTCACCTACGGCACCCCGCACGGCGGCATCGCGTTCGACCTCGGCTTCGGCATGCTGGAGAAATTGCGTGACGTCACCGGCGTCAACGGCGCGGAGATCTTCGGGCCCGAGCGTATGTACGAGTACCTGACGCCGAAAACACAGGCCGACCCGGACGGCCCGCCACCGAAGTGGGACGCCCGCACGATGCCCCAGGAGGGGCCGTTCGCCTTCCCCCACGACCGGGTCTTCTGCCTGGTCGGCACCGACCCGACCGACTACGACGTGGCGCACGGCCTGTCGGCCGCCTCGGTCGGGCCCCGCAGCGACGGTCTGGTGCAGATCGACAACGCGTACGTTCCCGGCGCGTACCAGGCATACGTGCACCGCAGCCACAGCGGACGCTACGGACTCGTCAACTCCGAAGAGGGCTACCAGAACCTGCGGCGCTTCCTGTGCGGGGACCGCAAGGCGGAAGCCGAGCTCGTCGACGTGCACCTGGCGGAGCGGGCCGACACGATCTGGCAGGCCGAGGTCCGTCTGTCGGTGCGCGGCCTCCAGATCGTCACGCACGAGCGGCTGAGCGCCCAGTGGTGCCCCATCCAGCTGCCGGGCGCCGGCGCGGACGACGGGACGACGGTCCCGCTGGTCAACACCTTCCTGTGCAGCGGCCTCCGGGCGGCGGACTCCGGCACCATGCGGTACGCACTGCATCTGCGGATCCTGTCACTGCACCGGCGTGACGGGCTGCTGAGCTTCAACGACCATTTGGAGCAGACCGCCGACTTCGACGACATCCTGGTCATCGACATTCGCGCCGACCCCACCGCCTCCGCGCCCGCGCTCTCGGCCACCTGGAACTCCGCCATCGCCGGCCCGATCAGCGCCTACCGGCCCGACGGCCACACCCTCGGCGACGAGAACCCCGCCCCCGGCGTCTGGGTCAGCCACATCGAACTGCCTCCCTCCGCGATCCCGATCGTCGGAGAGACCGCGCGGGTCCGCCTCACCGTGACCCCCTGGAACTGACGACCCAAAAGGAAGCGAGCCGCCATGGCCATGTGCGGCGGCCGATGCCGTCCGACGTCGGCTCACGTGCGCGGCCGCGGGCCGCGCTGAGGGCCGGCCTCTTGCAGCCGGCGCCGGGCACCGACCTCGCTGGGGTACTCGCGGACGGTGAACGCGGCGAGGACCCAGCCGACGGCGTACGCGAGAAGGGCCGGCAGGACGGGTGCCGCGATCAGGAAGAGGATGCGGCCGGCAAGGGCCAGCCCCGTGGAACGGCGGGTCTGGTCACGTTTGCGGCCGCGGGCCTCGCTGGGGGTCGGCGGGTCCAGGAGGTCCCTGCGGTGGCCCCTGCGCTGCACCACCCACCCCCAGACCAAGGCCACACAGGAGGCGGCCACCTGCGCCCAGTCCCACACCGTACGCACGCCTGACGGCAGGTCGCCGCGGAACGACTGGTAGAGCACGAGCGCGATATAGCAGGCGAAGGCCAGCACGGCGAACCACAGGACGGCCCCGGAGACACGACGCAGCCAGTAGCGCACACCACGCTCATACCAGGTGGTACCGAGCCCCGGCAGCGCCGGGATGCGGGCGGGAGTTCCGGAGGCCGGGGCTTCAGAAGATGCTCTTGATGCCATGCCAGACGTCATCCTTCAGTCGTACGAAATCGTGCCCGGTCTCCGTGAAGACATGGCCGGTGCCGTGCAGCACCCCGCCGACGACGCCGTGGTCGTGGATGTCCTCGCTCCAGTGCTCGTGGAAGGCGTGGTCGATGACCCCGGTCGCGCCGACCACCACCGCGCCGCCGACCCCGGCCACCACGATCGCGGGTGCCTCGAAGGGCGCAGCCGCCACCAGGCCCGCCGTGATGGCCGTACCGGCCGCCAGGCCGGCCAGGTTGGCGCCGCCGTCGACCGTGACGGAGTGCTGCCAGGACCAGCCCTTGTCGTGGTCGTCGGAGGCTTCGAGAATCCCGCAGGCACCGGCCGCGGCGACGTCCAGGACCGGGACCTCCTTGAGGAAGTCGGGCAGCTTGTCGACGCTCTCGCCCGCGCGAAGCGCCGCCGCGGCGTCGGTCAGCTTGACGTTCAGGGCCCGGTCGTAGGGGAGGCTGGTGCTGCCGTGGTCGGCACGGGCGATGTCCTCTTCCAGCGAGTCGACCTTCGTCATCGCGTCGCGGTAGGCGCTCTTGGCGGGGAGGTCCTTGGGCAGTGCGCGGCCTGCCTTCTGGAAGGCCTTGCGCTCGGCGCGGAGTTCCTTCTTGGCCGCCTGTTCCTCGGCCTTGGCGTCGTCGAGTTCGGTGCGGGCCTTGGCGCCGCCGACCCGGGCGTCCTCGGCGTCATAGGCGTAGAGGCCGCGCAGGTAGTCGGCAAGGGTGATCTTGTCGCCCGGTGACACCGACGCGGTGACCTGGGCGTACAACCCCCGCAACTTGTCCGCCGCGACCAGCCTCGCGTGCTGCGCCGTATGCAGGATCTCCGTGCGCACCTTGTCGTACTCGCCGAACGCCGAGATCGTCTGCTGTTCGTCGGCGCTCGGCGGATCGGACGTGACGAACTGGAGCGGAGCGCCCTGGGCGCCCATGGGTACGCCTTTCTTCACGGCGATGTGCTCGGCGTTCTGCAGGGCGGTCTCGCAGGCGGACAGCGCACCGACGAGGGTGTCGAGAATGTCGCCCGCGTCGTGGACGAGGCCCGCGAAGGCGCCCGCCGTGAGGGCGTCCTCGCTCCAGGCGGCGCGGAAGGTCTCGGCCGCCTCGCCCTTCCAGTTCGCGTCGCCGACCAGCTCCTCGACCGCGCTGCTGAGCGGATGGACGACATCCTCGAGCTTCTTCTTGGCGTTCTTGTACGTCTCGGCCATCGTGCGCAGTCCACCGATGTCGCCGCCGACCCAGCTGTCGCTCATCAGCCGTCCCCCACCATCAGGTCCTCGAACAGACCGTGTACGTCGATGTCGTGCCGCTGGAACGAGTCGCGGGCGTACGCCACCTTGTCGCCGTGGTCGTCCAGCCGGTCGGCGAAGCCGGTGTGCAGGGCGACGATGAGGTCGGCGACCTCTTTGATGGCGTGGTCGAGGCCGCTGTCACCGCCGCTGACGACGGGCGGAGCGATCTGGTCGTGCAGGTTCCGGTAGTGGGTGGCCTCGTCGTGGAAGGTCTTGGACGTCGAGGTGAGGTCACTCAGGACCGCCTTGAAGTCGGGCGGCATCAGCGCACCTCCCTTGCGTAGGCGGCCAGATCGTCCGGCTGCCAGTTGTGGAGTCCGGGCGCGACGCGCGGGTCGACGCGGACGGTGACACCGTGCTCGCGCACACCCTCGGCCAGCGGCCCGATCGACGTGGCGACCCACGGCTGGGCCTCGCCGAGCGCGGCCACCAGCCGGGCCGGCGTGGTGAAGGCGAGGGCCACGGTCCCGTCCGTGGGGTGCTCGAACAGTTCGTAGGCGATGAAGGGCACGCGGGTGGGGCGGCCGGAGGCGTCCAGCACGTCGACGTAGCGCGGATGGGCCGGGACGAGCACGGGGGTGTGGTACGCCGGAACGCCGGGCTTCGGGGCCTGCCGTCCCTCCGCGTCCGGCCGTACGGGCGGCTCCGCCTCGGCGTAGTCGAGCAGGCGCGAACGACGCGGCTCCGGGTTCGACGGACGAGGTTCCGACGCCGAGGAACCGGCCCCGGCCGAGGGCTCGGCCGGCCCGGTCTCGGCGTAGTCGGAAATGTGCGACCGTATCGGCGCCCCCACCGCCGTCACCTCTTCACTCTTCACCGTGGGCATGGTTCGGCCCGGACGTTTTGGCGCGCTCACCCTAACGACCGGCCACGAGGGCAAATCCCGCTATGTCAGTCTGCCGGACCGTGTACATGCCGAGTGCATGCCTACTGCATACCGACCACATACCGAGCGCATACCGACCGCATGCCGATCCGATACGGCCGCTGTGACCCAGCTCTCATCTCCGCCGTGCAGCAGACGAGGGGGCCGCCCCGTCGTGGAGGGGTGACAGGAAGGGAGGAGCGTGTGGATCTGGCAACCGAGTGGAAGCTGGGCGCCGAGCGCGGCGGGACCGAGTCGCTGGACATGGACTTTCCCGCCTTCGTCGCCGCCCGGTCGGCCGCCCTGTTCCGTGGCGCCCTCGTCTTGACGGGAAACCGCGAAGCCGCGGAGGACCTGCTCCAGGAGACCCTGGAACGGACCTGCCGCAAGTGGCGCACGATCGCCGCCAAGGACGCCCCCGACGCCTATGTGCGCCGGATCATGGTGAACCTGGCGAACGACCGTTGGCGAAGATTCCGCCGCACGACCCCGCACCCCGACAGCGGCGGCGACCGGGCCGCTCCGGGGGACGAGTACGGGCAGATAGACAGCAGGGACCAGCTCGTTCGCGCCCTTCAGCAGCTGCCGATGCGTATGCGCACGGTCGTGGTCCTGCGGTACTTCCACGATCTGTCGGATGCGGAGATCGCGGCCGACCTGAAGATCTCGGCAAGTACCGTACGGTCCCAGCTCGCTCGTGGGATCGAGAAGCTGAGAAGCCAGTTCCCCGCGCTCCCCGGCCCTTCACCGCAGCGGCCCACGGAAGGAAACCGATGACTTCACACGATGCACGGCCTTCCAGCCGCACCGGTTACACACCCTTCGAAGAGGAACTGGTGAACGCCATGAACGCACTCGCGAACTCCGCCGACGCGCCGTCCGTCGACACCGTCGGCATCGTCCGCAAGACCCGCCGCAAGCGCGTCACGGCCATCGCGGGTCTCGCCGCCGCCCTGATCGTGGCCGGCGGCGGCACCGCCCTGGCCACCGCCGTCTCCAACGGTTCGGACGCCTCCCGGCCCGCCGCCGCGACCACCGCGACCGGCGACGACGCCACCACCGTTCTGGTCAACGGCAGCAAAATCAAGCGCGAGTTCGCCGGCCTCGACCTGGACTTCGCCAAGCAGTTGCTGATGAAGTCCCAGCTCAAGCTCGGCACGGTCAGCAAGGTGGACTGCGGCAAGAACGGCAAGCCGGGCTCGGTCCACTCGGTCGACCCGCACAGCCCGAAGACCGTGTCCATCGGCGACACGATCAACCTGACCCTCTGCGCCGGCTGATCCAAGGCACCTCAACCGCCCCCGCCCCGGTCGTCGCGAGCTCCGACGACCGGGGCGGACGACAGAGGAGTGTGCCGAAGTGTCATGAACGGTCGGGACCACGTCAGGTCACCGCCAACCCCCTGGCCCGCCGCCCTCCCCCCGCGTTCGATGGAACGCGGATACCCGTGTCGACGTACGCCGAGGGGTGAGCGAGCGATGGGCGAGGGAGAGCGGCGGCGGGTCGTCGTGGGGGTGAGCGGTTCGCCGGGGAGTCTGGCGGCGCTGCACCGGGGCGCGTTCGAGGCACGCCGCACCGGCGCCGTGCTGCTGGTCGTGGGTGCCTGGGAACCGCCGCGCGGCGCGCTCGCCCACCCGAGTTCGATGCTCGCGCCGCCGATGACCGAGTTCCGGCAGATGGCGGACGACCGGCTCCTCACCGCCCTCGCCACGGCCTTCGGCGACGACGGGCCCGGGGTGCCGTACCGGGGGCTGGTCCTGTGGGACCGGCCGGGGCGCGCCCTGGTGCGGACCGCCGACCGGATCGGCGACCTCCTGGTGATCGGCGGCGGGCGACGCGGCCGGATGCGCCGGGCGCTGTTCCCGTCCGTCGCGCGCTACTGCCTCGCGTACGCCGCCTGCCCGGTGCTGGCCGTACCGCGCTCACCGCTGCACCGCGAACTCGCCTCCGTACGCCGCCGGGTGAGCCTGCGCCTGCCGCTCGACGCCAGCGAACTGACGGACGGCAGGTCCTGAACCGCTGCCCCGACCCTCGCTGCCCCGATCCCGCCGTCCGGGCTCAGCCGACCCGGAAGCCCGCCGAGACCGTGTCGAAGACCGGGCGGAAGGTGTCCCACTTGAGGTCCGGAGCCGAGAGGTAGATGTCGTACTCCCGGCCGCCCTCCTGCCCGAAGCCCAGGTCGATGGCGCGGAACGCCCGGACCCGGCCCTTGAAGGTGAACTCCCACACGGCCGCGGGCTTCTCCTGGAACGTGGTGCGCTGCATGCGCAGTTTCCGGTACGAGGAGGGGTAGTTGAGCTTGGTGTTCGCCTCGATGTTCGTGAAGTGCGACTCGGGGTTCGCGCCCGCCGGCTCGACCATGCCGATCGTGAGGCCGACGAGACCGGTCTCGTCGGCGTAGGTGACCTGTTCGGAGCTCGCCTTGCCGCGCTTCCAGCCGTCCGGGACCGGGAAGGAGACGCCCAGCTTCTTCTCCGTGACCAGGTGGTAGCCCGCGGGAACGGCCGGGGGCGTGGAGGCGGAAGCGGCGGCTTTGTGGTGGGTGCCGCCGCTCTTGCCGTCCCGGGT
Organism: Streptomyces olivochromogenes; assembly: GCF_001514115.1. GTDB lineage: Bacteria > Actinomycetota > Actinomycetes > Streptomycetales > Streptomycetaceae > Streptomyces > Streptomyces olivochromogenes. The sequence goes on along the minus strand of NZ_KQ948475.1, from coordinate 86,508 downwards.
CATGGACCACCCTCCCGCCACCGTCACGGCCGCCACCACCACGGCCAGCGCGCTCCAGAGGGCCACCCGGCGCGCGCGAGACCGGGGCGGTGCGTCTTCCCGTGCCGGTGCCACCGTCGTCGCGGTCTCCGGAGACTGCGCCGGCGCCGGTATCGGTGCTGGTATCGGTGCCGGTACCTGGCGCGTGGGCGTCAGCTGCGTCGGTACCCCCGACACCACTTCCCTCAGAACCCGCTCCACCTCCTCCGCCGACGGGCGCTCCTGCGGTTCCTTCGCGAGCAGCGCGTCGATGAGGGGTTCCAGCGGCCCGGCCTGCTTCATGGGGTCGACCGGGTCGACGGCGATGGCGTACGCCGTCTCCACGGCCGTGGCCTTGCGGAACGGGGGCCGCCCCTCGACGGACTGGTAGAGGGTCGCCCCGAGCGCCCACAGGTCCGCGGCGGGTCCGGGCTTCTTGCCCCGCATCCGTTCGGGCGCGATGTAGTCGATCGAGCCGATGATCTCGCCGGTCTTGGTCAGCGTCGAGGTGCCGGTCGCCATGGCGATGCCGAAGTCGGTGAGGACGACGCGGCCGTCGGCGCCGAGCAGGACGTTGCCCGGCTTGACGTCACGGTGCAGCACCCCGGCGGCGTGCGCGGCCCGCAGCGCGGCGACCATGCCGAGGCCGATCCGGGCGGCCTCGGTGGGCGGCACCGCGCCGCCGTCCGCGAGCAGGGCGGCGAGGGTCGTGGAGTGCACGTACTCCATGACGATGCAGGGCAGCCCCTCGTCGTCCACCACGTCGTGCACGACGACCACGTGAGGATGGGCGATACGGGCGGCGCTGCGCGCCTCGCGGCGGGTGCGTTCGTGCAGGGTGGCGAGCTCGTCGTCGGTCAGGTGCCGCTGGACATGCAGCCGCTTGACCGCGACCTCCCTGCTGAGAACCTCGTCCTCGGCACGCCACACCGTGCCCATGCCGCCACGGCCGATCTGTTCGATCAGCCGGTAGCGCCCGGCGACCAGCCGCCCCTCGTCCGCCACCGCGTGCCCCTTGCCGTTCCTTCCGGAGGGCTCCCTCCGGACCGGTTCGAACCATTCCGCGTTCGATTCGTGTCGACACCCTAGTCGGCGCAGGTTGCGGGGCAGTCTCAGCCGTCGTCCCGCTCGTCGGGGGCCGCGAGGACGAGTTGGGTCAGCGGAGTGGCGTCGCCCGTGTCCAGGGTGACCCGGTAGAGGCCGGGCGCGGGCACGGTGACACGGGCCGCGAGGTGGTCGTCGTCGCCGTACAGCCGGGCCGGTCCGGCGAAGGCCCCGCCGACCTCCTCGACCGCGCAGTCCAGCCCCGCGGGACTGTCGACGCCGCGCACCCGGACCGTCCAGGGCGTGCCCGGCGCGACGAGGTCCGGGACCTCGATGCCGACCCGTGCCCCGGCCTGCGGGGGACCGAGGTGCTCGTCCTCCTCCAGGAACGAGGTCACCGCCTCCAGCGCGGCCTCCCCCTGGGCCAGCGCACCGTGCTGCAGCGCGAGGGGCACGATGGCGCGGTTCAGGGGAGAGGCCGCGGACTCCTTGTGTACGGTGCCGTCGCCGCCCACGTCGAAGCGGCGCGGGGCGCCGGTCTCGTCGCGCATCAGCTCGCCGTCGCTGTGCTCGCGGTAGCAGTGCTCGGAGGCGGTCACCACCCCCTGATGGAGGGTCAGGGACTGGAGGGTGGGCTGGCTGATGCCCACCAGCGCCCGGTGCCCGGGCAGCGCCCGCCCGCGCAGGGTGTCGTGCAGGGTCTGGGAGTCGACGGCCAGATCCTTGTCGCCGCCCAGGTCGGCGATGTCCGTGGGGCTGAGCCCGCGGATGTTCAGGCCCTCGTCGAGACAGGGGAACGTCGGGAGCAGGTCGTGCAGGCCCGGCATGGTGTACGCGAGTCTCCTGAGCCTGCCGTGCGGCAGCGGAACCGGCGTGCCCTGCCCGGTGTTGAGGATCGCGGCGGCGGCCACCGCCCCCTGGAAGGGCGTACCGAGGGTGAGCACCCCACGGGTGTCCGCCGCGAGGTCGCCGTCGGGGCCGTCGGTGAGAGCGGCGAGGGTGAGCAGTCCGCCCATGGAGTGCGCGACGAAGACGAGCCGCCCCTCTCGTTCGTCGACCCGGTGCTTGCGGGCGAGCGCGTGTGCGGGGTGCCGCCGCCACCGCTCCAGGTGGTCACGCGCCGCCTCGGCGAGGAACCGGGCGTTCGTGGCGACCGACAGCCGCCAGTCGTAGGCGAAGGGCAGCACGGCCTCCGGGTCGGCCACGCTCCGGGTGACGGTCGCCACCAGGTCGTTGTAGGGCTCGATGCCGCGCAGGAACGGGCTCCAGGCGGGGGTGCGCAGCAGGCGCCGGGCCCGGATGCGGCCGAGGCGGCCCTCGCGTTCGTCGGGCGTGAGGTGCAGAGCGCGTAAGCCCCGGGGCGCCGTCCACGCCTTCAGCAGCCATCCGGCGTTCGCGAGGCCCCAGACGACATCGCCGGACTCGGTGTCGTACAACTCGCTCCCCATGATGCCGGGAACGACGACGACGGCGTCCTGCGTCGTGTTCGGGGAGAGGCCGGGGAGGCGGTAGGGCCGCTCGTCCAGGCGGCGGCCTGCGGTATTGGGCTGCGACGGCTCGGTCATGGCGGGAAGAATAGAGAGCATGCGAGGGCGGGCGGGCGGGCTTGTCAGGATCGGGGAGCCGGGGGACGCCGGCGATACGGGGCAGGCCACGGCGGGCCGAGCGTCGGTGAACACCGTGGAGGAGGACTCCGCGCGACGCACCCTGTTGACCCTCGCCGTCCGTGACTACGGCGACGGGGACACGGAGTTCACCGCCGGCATCGACGAGCAGCTGTCCGTCGTGGCCGACTGGTGGTGCGCCCCGGGGGCACCGGAGCCCTTCACCCACGTCCCCGCGCCGGAGCTGCGCGAGCGCTACGACGTGGAGCGCTTCCTGCACGAGAGCGAGGTGCGCGAGATGCGCGGCCGCGCCCTGGTCGTCTTCATCACGGGACACGGTCAACTGGGCGCCTCCCGCACCCACTTCCTCCAGCTGCCGAGGACCGAACCCCGGCGCCAGCTGGCCACGGCCATCCGCACCAGCGAGATCGTCGCCGCCGCCCTCGACTCCCGCGCCGAACACGTCCTGGTCGTCATCAACACCTGCTACGCGGCCGGGATCGCCGAGGAGCTGGAGAAGCTGCACCAGGAGATCCTGCCGAGCCGGCGCACCGGCGGCAGCCTGGACGTCGTCGCCACCTGCGCGCACGACCAGCTGGTCCAGGTACGGCAGTTCCCCTCGGTGCTGCGCCGAGTGCTGGAGCGGCTGCGCACCACCGCCCAGATCACCACGCCCTGGCTGAGCGTCGCCCATCTGATGACGGAGTTCGAGAGCGAACTCGGCACCGACACCGAGCGGCGCAAGCACCGGCTCAAGCGGGTCCTGGACGGCGGCGGCCAGACCGCCCTGACGCCCTGTCTGCCGAACCCCGGCTACCGGCCCCTACGGGAACTGGTGGGGCCCGCCCGCCGCCAGGTCGCCACCCCCGCCGACGAGGTCGACCACTGGCTCGACCGCGCCAGCGGCCGCCCCCAGGAGACCGACCCCGGCTGGTACTTCAGCGGTCGCGAGGCACTGGGCCGGGCCATCACCGCGTTCCTCGGCCGTCCCCGCGGTGTCCTGCTGCTGACCGGAACCGCCGGGAGCGGCAAGTCGGCCGTGCTGGCGCGGGCCGTGACGCTCAGCGACCCGCTGTTCCGCGACGACCCGCGCTACGGCCGCGCGCTGCGCTCGGCCGCGCCCGAGACCGTCCCGCCCGAGGGCTCCGTCACCGCCGCCGTACTGGCCCGCCACCGCACCGTCTCCGACGTGCTCGGCGACCTGTTGCGCGCCCTGGAACTGCCGCCGCGCCCGGCCGGGCCGACCGACGACCCGGTGGAACTGCGCCGCGCCCAGCTGCTGGCTCATCTGGACGAGCCGGGCGACCCGGTCACGCTCGTCCTCGACGGCCTGGACGAGTCCGTCGAACCCTTCCGCGTGGTCAGGGACGTCCTCGCCCCGCTCACCGCCCACTGCGGCGCCGCCCCCGCCCTGCCCGGCCAGCGCAGGGCGGAGCGACAGCGGTCCCTGCGGCTGCTGATCGGCGTACGCAGCAGCCGTCCCCGTGCGGACCACGCCGCCCCTCCCGGCCCCGCGGGGCGGGAGGCGGGGCTGCTCGGCGCGCTCCGGGAGGTCTTTCCCACGGCGTCCGTGCTGCGTACCGACGAGACGGACAGCGAGAGCGACATCGCCGACTACGTCCAGGCACTGGTCGGCGCCGAGACGTCCGGCGGCGACAGCACCCGGCAGGCGGCCGAGACCGTCGCCAAGCGGGTCTGGCCGTCGTTCCTGGACGCCCGGCTGGCCGGCGAGCAGCTGCACCACGCGTCCGACCCCGACGCGCTGGCGGGCAACCCCGACTGGCTCGACCTGCTGCAGGCGGGCACCATCGGTCTGCTCCGGCGCGATCTGGCGCTCGTCGAGGACGAGGGTTTGCCCGCGGAGGTCGCCCTCGCGCTGCTGCGGGCCGCCGCGTTCGCGCTGGGCGCGGGCATCCCCTGGTCGGACGTGTGGCCTGCCGTCGCGGGGGCGCTGCTCGGCCGGCCGGTCGAGGAGTCGGACCGGATGATCGAGAACCTGCTGAAGAGCAGGCTCGCCGGATATCTGGCCCACGACGACGAGGACGACCGGCTGGTGTACCGGCCGGCCCACGAAGCCCTGGCCGAGCTCCTGCGGGATCCCCGCCAGGACCTGCTGGCAGGCGTCGGGGGCGACGCCGTATGAGCGACGCGGACAACCCGTACCGCGCGCCCCGTCCGGGCCGCTCCGACTCGGGCGACCCGAAGGCGTGGGCCGACGGCTCGAAGGCGTGGTCCGATACGAAGGACGCGCACCGGCTCATCGCCGAGGCGCTGTCCCGGCTCGTCGCCGCGGACCCCACGATCCCGCCCCACCCGTACCTCAGCCGCCACCTGGCCCATCACGCGGCCCGGGGCGAGGTCCTCGACGACGCCCATGTACCGCTCGCCGTACTGCCCTGGGAGTCCAGCGCGAACGTGCGCACACTGCTGCGGCAGAGCGACGCGGTGAGCACCGCGCGACGGCAGGAGTGGCTGGAGGCGTGGGCCCGCATCGAGCCCTTCATCGGCGGCGCCGGTCCGGACTCCCGGCTGGCGAGTCTGCACCTGGCCCATCACGCGGCGACACGCCCCCGCACCCCGCTCGACACGTCCGCCGCGCGGATGTCCGGTTCGCGCATCACCCCGCTGTGGAGCGACTGGACGGCGCAGGACAACGTACTGGCCGTCTCCGAGACCCGCCTCGAATCGCTGACCCGCACCACCACCACCGACGGCCGCTCCCTGCTGGTCAGCGGCGACAACCACGGCACGATCCGCATGTGGGAGCCGCACGGCGTACCGGCGATGGCGCCGCTGCACACGTACGGCGGCGCGGTCCAGCATCTGCTGCCGCTGCCGGGCGATCTGCTGCTGTCCGCGGGCACCGACGGTTCGGTGCGCGTCTGGCACCTCACCCGGGGCCAGTTGCTCGCCGAACCCGTCCACCGCCCCGGCACCTGGGTCAGCGCCCTCACGCTCTTCGCGGCGAAGGACGCCCAGGAGGTCGTGCTCGTCGCCCACAGCGACGGCCGTCTCGGCGCGCTGGATCCCGTCACCTTCCGGCCCGTCGACACCCCGCTGCCCTCCCTCGATCCCGCGCCGGCCCTGCTGAGCGGGGTCGGTCTGGGCGGGGCGGAGGGGATGGCGCTGGCCGTGGCCCAGGGCCGGCGGGTGCGCGTCTGGGATCCGCGGCGGGCCGACGGGTACACGCACGAGCACGAGCACGAGGGGGCGGTACGTGCCCTGGTGGACCTCGCGGCGCCGGGGCGGTACGCGCTCTGCGACGACTCGGGGTACATCGGTTTCCGGGACGCCTCGACGGGCCGGGAGACGGCCGTCGCGCCCGCTCCGCCCGCGGGGCCCGTCGTCGCCCTGACCGCCCTGACCGTGGCGGGCCGGGCGGCGGTGGCGTCCGGGGGCAGCGACCACACCCTGCGGGTCTGGGACGCGCGGACGGGCGCGGCGATCGGCGGCCCCCTGGAAGGGCACACCGCTCCTCCCGTGGCTCTGACCACCCTGCCGGCCACCTCGCCGGGCACCTCGCGGGAACTCCCCGCCCCGGCCGGTCAGGAGCTCCTCGTCTCGGCCGGCGCGGACCACACCCTGCGGCGCTGGAAGCCGGGCCGCCCGGGCGTCGGCGCCGGGCGCGTGGTCCGGCGGCCCGTCACCGCGGCGGCGCTGTCCGGTCCGGGGTCCACCGCCGGGGCGCCGCTGATCGCCGTGGCCGACGAGTCCGGTACGGCGCTGTGGGACACCGGGACCGGTCGCTCGGTCCCCCTCCCGGCGGGCCACGCCCAGGTGACCGCCTTCGCCTCGGCGCTCGTCCGGGGCGAACCCCTGCTGGTGACCGCGCACAGCGACGCCGGGGTCCAGCTGTGGTCCCTGGACCGGGCCGCCCACGCCGCCCCCGCACGGCTGGCCGGACTCCTCGGCCACAGCCTGCCGGTGCGGTCGATGGCCGCCTTCCCGCACGACGGGCGGACCCTGCTGGTCACCGGGGGCGCCGACGGCACCGTACGCCTCTGGGACCTCGACCGGGTGTGTGCGCTGGCCTGCCGGGAGGACCATCTGCTCAGCGTCCGGGACGTCGCCGTGCTCGACACGGCACGGGGTCCGCGGATCGTCTCGGCGGGCACCGACGGGACCGTACGGCTCTGGGATCCAGTCACGCTGCGGCCCGCGGGGGCGCCGCTCCACTGCGAGCAGCGGGTCGTCAACGCCGTCGCCGCCGTGCCCGTCGACGAGCCGGACGGTGCCGTCCTCGTCGCGTCCGGCGGGGAGGACGGCACGATCCGGCTCTGGGATCCGGACACCGGGCGGCCGGTCGGGCGGCGGCTGGACATCGGCGACGGGCCGGTGACCGCGCTGGCGTTCTTCCGGACCGCGACCGGCCGCCCCTGCCTCGCGGCGACGGGCCCCGGCGGAACCATCCACCTGTGGGACACCGACACCGGCTCGCACCTGCTGCGGATCGTGACGGGCAGCCCGCTCGGGGCCCTCGACGCGCTCGACGCACGGCAGCCGGGCGGCCCGCACCCCGAGCACCCCGTGCTCCTCGCGGCCGGAGTCGCGGGCGTATGCGTGTTCGACATCCGAATGGAGGGGCGCTGATCCGGCGCCCGTCGGGCCGCCGAATGTGGACGTGCGCCTCCCGTGTGCCCCAGCGCCCCCCTCTCGCGCCCCCGCCACGGCGTGGAAGCGGGCATCCCGGGGCGCGCGCTACGGGAGAATGATCGCCCGCATGTTCCGGCGGAACATGCGGACGAGGGACACGTACGGGCACAGGAACGTACGGGCACAGGAGCGTACGGGCACGGGAACGTACGGGCACGGGAACCTGCGGGACACAGGGACGCGCGCCTCGTGCGGACCGCGCGGCACCTTCCGCACGGCACGCGGGCCGCGCGGGCCACCCGGGCCAACGCCCCTCGGCCCGCCGGGCGGCGCCCCGGCGGTGCGGCAGCGGCCGCAGACCATCGGCTCAGCAGCGAGGACCAGGATGAACAACAGCCCTTCGGCGGTGACCACAGCCCACTTACCGTCCCTCGTCCCCGCTCCGGAACGCGGAGTGTGGCGGTTGGGCAAGAGGGACCACCCCAAGGAGTACAACCGGCTCGAACCCGAGACCAGCCAGGGCTCCAGCGCGGGCCGCTTCAGCCTCGCCACCTACGGAATGCTGTACTGCGCCAGCGATCCGGCCGGCTGTTACGCCGAGGCGCTCGCGCCCTTCCGCGTCCATCCCAAGCTGCGCGGGCTCATCGGCCACGAGTGGGACGAGCGGCCCAGCCACATGAGGCTCGGCCACCTGGCCTCGGGCTGGCGCGAGGACCACATCCTGGTCCGGCTCGAACCCGCCAAGGACGCCCAGTTCCTCGACGTCGACGCCGAGGCCACCCGGGCCGTCCTGGCGCGCGAACTCCGGGGCGAGCTGGCGGCGTGGGACATCGCGCCCCCGCTCACCGACGTACACATCCACGGGCGCGACCGCAGGCTCGCCCGGCAGATCGCGGCGTGGACGGTCGCCCAGCGCAACGAAGCCGGCCACCGCCTGGCCCAGGGCATCGCCTACCGCTCCGGATACGGCGGGCGCACCTGCTGGGCCATCTTCCACGACGTCGATCTCGTCGAGGCCGAGCGGCGCCCCATCCAGCCGGAGTCCCCCGAACTGCGCGCGGTCGCGGCGGAGTACGGCCTACGCGTCTTCTGAACGGGGCGCACGGATCTCCTGATCAGGGCGCGTGGATCTCCTGAGCGAGGTCTTCGGGTCCGCCGAACGGCGCCCGCGCCCCGTGCGTTCGGCCGCACCCGCGTCGCCCGATCGAGCGGTGCTCCGTCCCGCACCCACCGGCGACACCGGAGAAAATCCCTGGTCAAACCCCTCACGCCACTTTCCAGGTGGGATTTCACAGGGGATTGAAGGGGGGAAAACGGTGGAGTGAGAGACCCTCGCACGGGTAGACTTCCCTCAACACAACTGAGGAGACGCCATGTTGACACCCCGTCTGTCACCCCTCGCGCCATCCCGCGTCTTACCCGTTTCATGACCGCCAGGAAGCGAGGAATCATGCAGCCACTGCGAGAGCCCGCGGCCAAGACGGTCACCACGAGCGTCACCGACACGGTCACCGAGACCACCGCGCACGCCAACACGGTCCAGAAGTCGATCGCCGACATAGCGCGGTTCCTCCAGGACAACTTCGGGCAGAAACTCACCGCGTTCATCGCCGGTATCGAGGACCCGAAGCAGGTCGGCAAGTGGTCCAGCGCCCAGAACAGCCCGAGAATCGACTCCGAGCTGCGCCTGCGGGCGGCCTACCAGGTCTTCCAGATCATCGAGCTCCAGGAGAACTGCCACACGGCACGCGCCTGGATGATCGGCATGAATCCGCAACTGGAGGACGACTCACCGCTGCAGGCCATCGCCGAGGACCGGCACAAGGACGTCATGGCGGCGGCCCGCTCGTACGTCAAGGGCGATCTCTGACGCGCCCCACGGGCTTGCTTGCATATGCAAGGATCTCGCGCCTATCTTGGCGCGCATGCAGTCCTACACCATCGGTCAGGCGGCCCGGCTGCTCGGCGTGAGCCCGGACACCGCACGGCGGTGGGCGGACGCCGGGCGGATGGCGACGCACCGGGACGAGGGCGGGCGGCGGCTGATCGACGGGCGGGACCTGGCCGCGTTCTCCGTCGAGCTCGCCAAGGGCGGCAGCGGCGAGGAGGACGCCTCCTACACCTCTGTGCGCAACGCGTTCCCGGGCATCGTCACCGCCGTGAAGCTCGGCGACGTGGCGGCCCAGGTGGAGATCCAGGCCGGACCGCACCGGCTGGTCTCCCTGCTGACCCGGGAGGCCGTGGAGGAACTCGGCCTCGAGGTCGGCATGGAGGCCACCGCCCGCGTGAAGTCGACGAACGTGCACATCGACCGGGTCTAGGACCCGTCTTTCGCATCAGGCCCTTCGGGCGGCGGCCTCGACGACCGTCGGTCTACCCGCTCATCGGGTGACGGAGTACGAGTGCGCCCCCGTCCCCGCCAGCGCACCCCCGTCGACGATCAGGTACTCGTCCCGGATCGGGGTCCCGTCGAGCCAGGACTCCAGGATCTCCCGGGTGCCCGCCGCGTAACGGGCCTGCGCGGACAGCGACGAACCCGAGATGTGCGGGGTCATTCCGTGGTGCGGCATGGTGCGCCAGGGGTGGTCGGCCGGCGCGGGCTGCGGATACCAGACGTCACCCGCGTACCCCGCCAACTGCCCGCTGCGCAACGCCCGTTCGACGGCGTCCCGGTCCACGATCCGGGCCCGCGCCGTGTTGATGAGATAGGCGCCGCGCTTCATCGTGGCGAGCAGCTCGTCGCCGAACAGGCCCTCCGTCTCCGGGTGCAGCGGCGCGTTGATGGTGACGACGTCGCAGTGCGGCGCCATCTCGGCGGCCGTGGCGTGGAAGGTCAGACCGAGCTCGCGCTCCACCTCCGCCGGCAGCCGGTGCCGGTCCGTGTAGTGCAGCTTCACGTCGAAGGGCGCGAGGCGGCGCAGCACCGCGAGGCCGATGCGACCGGCGGCGACCGTACCGACGTGCATGCCCTCCAGGTCGTACGAACGGGCCACGCAGTCCGCGATGTTCCAGCCGCCGTCCAGGACGACCTGGTGGGAGGGGAGGTAGTTGCGGACGAGGGAGAGCGTCATCATCACCACGTGTTCGGCGACGCTGATGCTGTTGCAGTACGTCACCTCGGCGACCGTGACCCCGTGCGCGATGGCCGCGTCGAGGTCGACGTGGTCGGAGCCGATGCCCGCCGTGATCGCCAGCTTCAGGTTCTTCGCGGCGGCGATCCGCTCGGGGGTCAGATAGGCGGGCCAGAACGGCTGCGAGATGACGACGTCCGCGTCCGGCAGTTCCCGGTCGAAGACGGAACGGTCGCCGTCCTTGTCGGAGGTGACGACCAGGGTGTGCCCGCGCTCCTCCAGGAAGCGGCGCAGACCGAGTTCGCCGCTCACGCTGCCGAGGAGGTGGCCGGGGGTGAAGTCGGTCGCCTTCGGGGTGGGCGCGGTCTGGCCGCCCGGATAGTGGTCGATGACGGGGAGATCGTCCCGGGCGTACGTCGTGGGGTATCCGTCGGTCGGGTCGTCGTACAGCACGCAGAGCACCTTGGCCATGACGCGGCTCTCCTCAACTCCGTTGATCGTGGGCTCCGTTGAACGGACGGTGCTGTCACCATCCTCGGAGCCGATCGCGCTGGTCAAAGCGAACCTCGCTATGCCCGCATAGACGGCGGCTATCAACTCCCGCCGTCAGCCGCGCTCGCCCAGATAGGTGTGGAGCAGCGCGTCCAGCGCGTCCCTCACCCGCGCCTCCCGCGCCACCGTCAACAGTGCCTCCGCGAGGACGGACGGAGGATCGTCCCGCGCCATGACCAGCCCCACCCTCGGCCCGTGCGCGGGCCCCTCCAGCGGAACCACCCGCATCCCCTCCGGCACCCCGAACATGTGCAGCCAGGCATGGGAGATCACGCTGGACCAGCGGCCACTGGGCAGATGCGCGTACAGCCCGGCGACACTGTCCGACTCGATCGCCGGGGTCGCCTGCGCGCCGTCCGCCGCGAAGCACTCGTCGATGATCCGCCGGTTGCGCATCCGGGGACTCAGCAGGCACAGGGGCAGGGCGGCCGCGTGCGCCCAGCGGGCGGTCGTCGCCGCGCCGAGCGGACCGGTCACCGGGGTGAGGAGCACGTACCGCTCCTCGTACAGCGGGAAGCGGCGTACGTGACGGAGCTCTTCGTCGTCGAGATACGTCATCGCCGCGTCGAGCTCGAACTCGGCGAGCCCCTGGGTGATCTCGGCCGACGACAGGGACTCCAGGCCGACGCGGGCCCCCGGGTGGCGTTCGCAGAACGGGGTGGTGAGGAGGGAGGCGGCGGGCAGCGCGGTGGGGACGATGCCCAGGCGCAGGGTGCCGGTGAGGCCGCCGCGCAGCGCCGACAACTCCTGGTGGAGGGCGTCGCGCTCGGCGAGGATGCGGTGCGCCCAGGCGAGTACCACCTCACCCTCCGGGGTCAGCCCCTCGTACCGTCTGCCCCGGCGCACGATCGGCACGTCCAGCTCGTGTTCGAGACGGCGGATCGCGGCGGACAACGAGGGCTGCGAGACGAAGCAGGCGGCCGCCGCGCGGGCGAAGTGCCGCTCCCTGGCCAGCGCGACCAGGTACTCCAGCTGACGCAGCAGCATCCACGACCTCCCCGGCGGGTCAGGCTCGCAGACGCGGGTGCGTGGCGTCCATGCCCTGCCCGGCTACGTCCACGACGGGTAGCGCCCGTCCACGCGGATCGCGTTGATGCCGCTGATGTGCCGGGCGCCGCAGCGGTCCTGGGGCAGCACGAGCTGGGGGCCCGCCCGGTCCAGCGGGGTGTCGTCGATGCCGACCGCGAGGAGGACCGGGGCATGCGCGAAGTCCGGGTCGATCTCGGCCCAGGTGAGGAGCGCGTGATGGCCGTCCGCCCCGGCCACCGCGATGAGGAAGCGCAGCCGGTCCTTGCGGCGGGCGGGGTCGAAGCCCGGTCCGGCGTCGTACAGGACGTCGTGCAGCAGGGGCCCCTCGAAGCGGTGGTGCTGTACGCCGCTGGTGGCGCACTCGAAGCTGACCCGGGCCCGGTGCTGGGGCCACGCCAACAGGTCGGGCACGGTCAGCCGGACCGGGCGGGCGAGGTCTCCGGTCAGGGCGACCGACGCGAGCGAGTGAGCGGGCGACTGAGTCGGGGACTGCCCCACTGGGCACCACCTCCCGAATGTCCGTACCCAGGAGGCGGTCCCGTACAAACGCACATGCGTACACCCCGGCAACGATCGTGCAGCTCATGCGATGCGACAGGAGACTTCTGGCTCGCATCTGCGGAAGTATGATCGGCGTAGGCATGTCTGAGGCTTCCGAGGGAGTAGAACCCGTGATGACCCGATCCACGCGCCGGACCCGCACCCGCACTCTGCGCGTGGCCGGCGTCGGTGCCGCCGCGCTGCTGGCGCTGAGCGCCTGCTCGTCCTCCGACTCCGACTCCTCCTCCAACTCCTCCCCGAAGTCGGACACCTCGGCCTCCTCCTCGCCGAAGCTCTCCGGCACGGTGACCGTGTTCGCCGCCGCCTCGCTCAAGGAGAGCTTCACGACCCTGGGCAAGGAGTTCGAGAAGGCCAACCCGGGCACGAAGGTCACCTTCAACTTCGGCGGCAGCGACACGCTCGCCGCCAGCATCACCGGGGGCGCCCCGGCCGACGTGTTCGCCGCGGCCAGCCCCAAGACGATGGCGGTCGTGACGGACAAGAAGGACGCCGCGACCACGCCCGCGACCTTCGTGCGCAACCAGCTGGAGATCGCGACCCTGCCCGGCAACCCCGACAAGGTCGCCTCCCTGAAGGACCTCACGAAGTCCGGCCTCAAGGTCGTACTCTGCGACAAGACGGTGCCGTGCGGTGCCGCCGCGCAGAAGGCGCTGGACGCGAGCAAGCTGAAGCTCACCCCGGCCTCCTACGAGCAGGACGTCAAGAGCGCCCTGACGAAGGTGGAGCTGAAGGAGGCCGACGCCGCCGTCGTCTACAAGACCGATGTGAAGGCGGCGGGTGACAAGGTGGAGGGCGTGGAGTTCCCCGAGTCGGCCAAGGCCATCAACGACTACCCGATCGCCCTGCTCAAGGACGCGCCCAACGCGGAGGCGGCGAAGGCGTTCATCGCGCTCGTGCAGTCCGCCGAGGGCCAGAAGGTGCTCACCGCCGCGGGGTTCCTGCAGCCGTGACCGAGCTGGACGCCTCCGACGCCGCGGCCGACACCCTCACCGGTGGGCCGCGGCGTCGGCGCGTCCGGACCGGCGGCCGGCCGGCCGGGGTCCCGCTCCCCCTCCTCCTCCCCGCCCTGGTCGGCCTGGCCTTCCTCCTGCTCCCCCTGCTCGCCCTGCTCCTGCGAGCCCCCTGGCGGGACCTCCCCAACCAGCTGACCAGTACGGCGGTCTGGCAGGCGCTCCAGCTGTCCCTGGTCTGCGCCACGGCGGCGACCGGGGTGAGCCTGGTGCTGGGCGTGCCGCTGGCCTGGCTCCTCGCCCGTACGGACTTTCCCGGCCGGGGCTTCGTGCGGGCCCTGGTGACGCTGCCCCTCGTACTGCCTCCGGTGGTGGGCGGTGTGGCGCTGCTGCTGGCGCTCGGGCGCAACGGCGTCGTCGGGCAGTGGCTGGACTCGTGGTTCGGGATCACGCTGCCGTTCACCACGGCGGGCGTCGTCGTCGCGGAGGCGTTCGTGGCGATGCCGTTCCTGGTCATCAGCGTGGAGGGCACACTCCGGGCGGCCGATCCGCGCTACGAGGAGGCCGCCGCGACGCTCGGCGCCTCCCGGTTCACCGCGTTCCGCCGGGTCACCCTGCCGTTGATCGCGCCCGGGATCGCCGCCGGTGCCGTACTGGCGTGGGCGCGCGCCCTGGGCGAGTTCGGGGCGACGATCACCTTCGCCGGCAACTTCCCCGGCCGCACCCAGACCATGCCGCTCGCCGTCTACCTGGCCCTTCAGAACGACCCGGCCGCCGCGATCGCCCTGAGCCTGGTCCTGCTGGCGGTGTCGATCGCGGTCCTGGCGGGCCTCAGGGACCGCTGGACGGCGGCGCCGTCATGACGGACCCGACGCTCCCCCCGAGCAAGCCCTCCGACAAGGGCCTCGACGCCCACCTGGTCGTCCACCGCGACACCTTCCGTCTCGACATCGCCCTGGCCGCCGCGCCCGGTGACGTCGTCGCGCTGCTCGGGCCGAACGGGGCGGGCAAGAGCACCGCGCTGCGGGCGCTCGCGGGGCTCACACCGTTGTCCGACGGCGGCCTGATCCGGCTGGACGGCACGGACCTGGGGCGTACGCCGCCCGAGGCCCGCCCGGTCGGCGTCGTCTTCCAGGACTATCTGCTCTTCCCGCACCTGTCCGCCCTGGACAACGTGGCGTTCGGGCCGCGCTGCCAGGGCGTACCGAAGGCGGCGGCGCGGGAGCTGGCCGCGCAGTGGCTGGAGCGGATGGGGCTGGCCGAGCACGCGGCCGCCAAGCCGCGCCGGCTGTCCGGCGGACAGGCGCAGCGCGTCGCGCTCGCCCGCGCGCTGGCCACCCACCCCCGGCTGCTCCTGCTCGACGAGCCGCTCGCCGCGCTGGACGCCCGTACCCGCCTCGATGTGCGCTCCCAACTCCGGCGCCACCTCAGCGACTTCGAGGCCGTCGCCGTACTCGTGACGCACGACCCGCTGGACGCGATGGTGCTCGCCGACCGGCTGGTCGTCGTCGAACACGGCCGGGTGGTCCAGGAGGGGACACCGTCGGACATCGCCCGCCACCCGCGCACGGACTACATCGCCCAGCTCGTCGGCCTCAACCTCTACCGGGGCGCGGCCGAGGGCCACACCGTACGACTGGACACGGGTCCGGCGATCACCACGACCGAGGACTTGTCCGGTCCCGTCTTCGTGGCGTTCCCGCCCAGTGCCGTCACGCTGTACCGCGACCGTCCGACCGGCTCCAGCGCGCGCAACCTGTGGCGGTGCGAGGTCGCGGGCCTGGAGACGCACGGTGACCAGATCCGCGCGGACCTCACCGGAGAGCTCGCGCTCGCCGCGGACCTGACGACGGTCGCCGCGGCCGAGCTCGACCTGCACACCGGGGCGCCGGTCTGGGCGACGGTGAAGGCCGCCCAGACGCACGCGTATCCGGCCTGACGAGGCCCGAGGGCAAGGGCCGAGGAGGGGGAGGGCCACTCCTCCCGGTCACTCCTCCTTGGGTGCGGCGTCCGCGCGGACCATCACGCAGTCGAACTCGACGACCCGGCCGGTGCTCTCCTCGCGCGTCACCGGGTACATCCCCGAGATCTCGAACCCGCTGCCCTCGTACGTGGCGATCGACTCGCTCATCCGGGGGCTGCCCTCGTAGAGCCGCAGGGCCGCGACCTCCGACTGCATGCCCACGAAGTCCGCGATCCGCTCACCGGCCCCCGCGAACACCTCCAGGTCGTAGCCCTGGGTGTCCATCTTCAGATACGGCCGGGGGTCGGCTATGCCGTCGAGGGCCTTCTCCAGCATCCCGTCGAGGCGCCGGATCTCGATCTCCTCGGTGTTGGTCTTCGCGAACCGGAGGTAGCGGTCCTTGCCGTAGTCGCTGGGCGGGAGAAGGGAGTTCATGGTGTTCCAGCCCACGTGGATGGACTGGGCGGAGTCCTCGCGGCCGAGCCCGACGTTGTACACCCACCAGTCGTCGTCCTTCTTGGCGGCGCGCTCCAGCTTCTCGAAGGCGTCCTTGGTGGGTTCGAAGGAGACGATCCGGCCGGTGTAGCCGAGCTTGCGCAACCGCCGCCCGTACTGGCCGGAGTTGGCGCCCACGTCGAAGACACAGTTGACCTGGTACTTCTCCAGCAGAGCGGTCACGTGCTGGGTACACAGATACTCGGCAGCGGCCAGCTGGAAGCGGCGTTCGTCGGCCGCCGAGGCCGTCTCGTCGACCAGCAACCGCCCACCGGACTCGCCGAAGGAGACACTGCCCCAGACGTCACCCGGCGACGAGGGCTCCCGCGCGACCACCCACATGTCGGCCTTCGCCTCCGCGCCCACCGGTGTGACCACGTACTGTCCGCTGCCGCGGGCGATCAGATCGGCGGCGCGCCCCAAGGGGACGCGGGTACGTTTGCCGCGCCGGTAGACCACCGCCGCACCCGAACCGAGATCAAGAACCCGCACCCCGATCCGGGGCAGCAGACCGAGCATTCTTCTGTAAAGGGTCGGCATCCCCACACCCTTTCAGACTCCTGTGAGACACGGGAGTGGTCGGAGAACTTTCGAGCGGAAGGACGGAAAGTGAACACGAGCACCGATCCGGAGAAGCCGGCGACGGCCGCCGCACTGGGCATGCAGAGGCATCCCGAGGGCGGTTGGTTCGTGGAGACGTGGAGGGCGGCGCGGGACTTCCACCCCGACGGCTACCCGGGTCCCCGTGCCGCCGCCACCGCCATCTACTTCCTGCTGTCCCCCGGGGAGACCAGCGCCTGGCACACGGTCCGCTCCGACGAACTGTGGCTGTGGCACCGTGGCGGCCCCCTCGAGCTGCTCCTCGGCGGCGACGGCGAAGCCCCGGACGCGGAGCCGGCGGTCCTACGTCTGGGACCCGCTCTGGAAAGCGGCGAGCGCCCGCAGGTCCTGGTCCCCGGCCACGTCTGGCAGTCCGCCCGCCCGGCAGGCGACCGGGAAGTCCTGGTCAGCTGTGTGGTGGCCCCCGGCTTCGACTACGCGGACTTCCGCCTCCTCAGCAACGGGCCGTGAACCACCAGCAACTCTGCACATCCTTAGCGGCTTTGTGACGTCCGCCCCTGGTTGCCGATCGCCGGGGGCGGGCATCACCCGAAGGCAGGACCGGCCGCGCACCGTTCGCGCGGGTCCCGGCCGGCGGGGGTCCGGTCGCCGGGTACCGGTTGTCCTGGGAGGGGAAGTGAGGTTGTCATGCGTGCGCAGCAGCGCGCCGTCCGACTGACCGCCCGCGTGGAGTACACACTGCCGCGCGCGGCCGTTTCGGCAGGCAGGGCCCGCAGGTTGACCTCGGCGTTCCTGACCCGTCCGCGTCCGCGGACGGCGGCGCCGACCGCCGACCAGGTCGACGACGCCACGCTCATCGCTTCGGAGCTCGTCGCCAACGCCGTCCGGCACGGCCGTACGGGCTGCCGGCTGCGGCTGCAGTTGGGACACGGCGGCGAGGTGACCGTCGAGGTCCATGACGACAGCCCAGGCCGCCCCCGGGTCGGCCTGGTGGACACCGACGCCGAGAGCGGCCGCGGCCTCGCGATGGTCCAGCAGCTCGCCCACCGCTTCGAGGTCGTCAACACGGGCGTCGGCGGCAAGACGGTCCGGGCGATCCTGGCGGTGTAGCCCCGCCCGTCTCACCCGGGAGAGTGACCCGGGGCGGCCCGTCCAGCGGAGTCGACCGGTGGAGAGCCCGCCCACAGGTAGAGACAAGCATGCGCTTCTCTCCTCACGAGCCTCACGAACCCCACGTGCTGCAACCGCCGCGCGAACCGGGCAAACCGCGCGAGCCGCGCAAGAAGGTCTGGGTGACGGCGGTCGCGGCCACGACGGCGCTGGCGGGCGCCCTGACCGCCCTCCTGCTGCTGCTCTCCGGGAACCACGGCGTGTCCCCGCACCCGGTCTCGGCGGACGAGGCCGAGCGCATGGCACTGGCCCGGTTCCGCGCGTACGAGGCGAGTCCCGCGGAGGTGACGGTGCGGCTGCCCGCGGCGGAGACGGGGGACGGCACGATCACCGTGCGTGCGGTGGTCGACCACCATCTGCACCGGGCCGTGGGCGCGTACGAGATCGTCGACGACACCCGGACCGTGCAGGGCCTGCTCGCCTGGGACCTGGAAGGCATCGCCGTGGCCCGCCCGCCGGCTCCCGCGCCCGGCGCCGAGCCCGGCCGAACGACGGCCAGGCCTCCCGCCCCGGACATCGTGACGACCGCCGCGCAGGCCGTCCGCAGGGCCGGCACCCTCAAGCCCGAGGAGTGGACCCGCCGCCCCTACTCCACGGCGCCCCTGGACCGAGCCCTGCGCCTGGTGGTGTCCGTGGCCGCGGACCGGCCCGACAACGCGGCACTCCTCGCCCGTTCGGGTCCGCTGTGGCTGCGCGACGAACGCCTGGACGGCCACGGTTACGGCGTCTTCTCCGACCCGCGCCCCGGCCCGAGCCCCGCCTCCGCGAGCCCCGCCGACGACTCCACTCTCACCTACTGGATCGACACCGACGGCAATCTCCGCCGCGTCACGGCGCGGATGTCGCCGGGCCGCTACGCGACGGTGGACTTCGTGGCGACGAGGGTGCGCACGGGTGTCCCCGGCGCCCCGTGGTTGAAGGGCTGAGGGGATCTTCTTCGACCGCGCAGGTCCGGCCGGTCCGGAAAAAAGGGCGGGGCTGCTGGGCCGAACGGGGTGTTACGCGGTCTCGGCCCAGCTGGGGACGGCGGAGCGGGCCGGGGTGACGGTCGGGTGGCAGACGAAACCCAGACGGGTGAGGGCGCGGGCGACCTCGAGCTCGGTGAAGTCGCGGCGGTCCTGCTTGGTGATGACCTCCCCGACCTGCTTGACGGGGTAGGAGTGCGGGCCGATGACCACGGACGCGCTGGTGACGGGTTCGGGCTCGCGGCCCGCCATCGAGTGCTCGACCTCGCTCTTGATGAGGTCGAAGGGGAAACGGGCGATCACACAACGCATGGTGTCTCCGCGGGAAGAAGTTTCACGGCGCCGGAAGGTGGGCACGGCGTACCGGAAAGTGGGCACAGCGGCCAGAAAATTCGCCGGAAATTCAATCCGGAACGACCGGGAACGGCGGGGAACGGCGGGGACTGAACCGGGGCCGACCCGGACGGGAGAAAAAAAGCAGGTGGCCGGGGCCCGCACCTCATGGTGCAGGTCCCGGCCACCTGTAAGCGTCGGCCGACTCAGAAGTCAGGCGTCAGCAGGTCCCGGACTAGGCGGGGACGATGTTCTCCGCCTGCGGGCCCTTCTGGCCCTGCGTGACGTCGAAGGTCACCTTCTGGCCTTCCTGGAGCTCACGGAAGCCCTGGGTGGCGATGTTCGAGTAGTGGGCGAAGACGTCGGCGCCGCCGCCGTCCTGCTCGATGAAGCCGAAGCCCTTTTCCGCGTTGAACCACTTCACGGTGCCAGTAGCCATGTCAAATCTCCTTCGGGGCAAAGCTCGAGGACCCACACTGTGCGGGTCCGCGTCGCCGCAATGATTGCCCCATCCGGAAAAACTTCCGGATAATTCAGAAGCGACCGACCGGTACGGACCGGAAAGTACGCTCCAAGACTTTGGGAACCACAACTGCAACTGATATCGACACTAGCACGTGCAGCTCCCGAAGGGCGGCGCACTATCTCACCCCACCCGGGGGAATAAAAAAACCGCCCGGACGGCGGCCCATTTTCTACCACGGCCATGACAGATATGCGCCCGCGGAGCCGCGCCTGGGCGGTCCTGCGGGCCGTGGCGGGACGCTCGGCCGGGCCGCTCACCCGGACGGCCCGGTGCGGCTGGTGCGCCGCCGGGCCCGGTGGTGGCGTGGGAGGGACACTCGCGCGTCCGCCCCCAGGAGGCCCCCGCCATGAAGGTTCCGACCGGTCCGAACGGTCCGTACCGTCTCCTCGCCCGCGCCCTGACCGCGGGCGTCCTGGTGTCGGCGTCCGCGTGCTCGTTGCCCGGCGTCATGAGGCACGCGGACGCGCCGCCCATCGTGCCGCCCGCCACCTCCGCCACCCCCTCCCTCACCGACGCCCAGGCCTCGGCCGCGCTGATCACCCAGGGCGAGCTGGGCGGTCGCTGGTCCGCCACGCAGGGCGGGGCGACCTGGCGGGACGGGCTCCTGAAGACCAGGACGGACGTGCCGGACTGCCAACGACTGCTCGACGGTCTGTACGCCGAGGATCTGCTGGGCGAGCCGACGGGGGCCCGGGCCGTCGTGGGCCTCGACGAGAGCGGCAACGCGGCGCAACTGCGCTACCAGGTCGCCGCGTACGCCGCTCCTTCGGAGGTGGACGCCAAGCTGGCCTGGTTGCGGACGCTGCCCGCGAAGTGCGCGCAGTTCACGTCGACGGACGTGCGGGGTGGGCGGCTCAACGTGACGGTCGTGCCGGCGGTGTTGCCCGGGGTGGGCGACGCGCGGGAGGGGCTGCGGCTGACGATGAGCGGTGCGTCGCCCGCCGACGCCGGTGGCGGTTCCGGCGCGGCGCCGATGCTGACGCTGGACTTCGCCGCCGTGCGGGTCGGGGACCGGGCGGTCTCCCTCACCAACGGGGGACTCGGCGGGGCGGCGCAGGACTCCACCCAACAGGCGGTCCAAGTCGGTACGCAACGACTCCAGGACGTCCTGGCGGGCCGACCCCCCACCTCCGCGCCGGCCACCCCCACCTCCGCGCCGGCCACCCCCACCTCGGCACCGGCCGCCCCCACCTCAGCGCCGGTCGCCCCCCTCACCGGCAGGCCCACCGAACCCCTCACCGAAAGGCCCGCCGAGACCGCCGACACCACGGCCGATACGACCGATACGACCGACACCGCCGACACCGACAACACCACGGCCGATACGGCCGACACCGTCGACACCGTCGACACCGCCCAGGAGGGCTGACCCCGGAGCCCGACACCGGATGGGGCTCCGCCCCCATCCCCCTCCACCGGAAGTGCCTCGCCCGCAGGCCGGTGGGGGCTGGTCTCGCAGTTCCCCGCGCCCCTGAGGCGGGGCTCCGCCCCGAACCTACCCGGCCGGTACCGCCACCACGGACGGCCCTGTGGACACCGAGGGCACGGGCGTGTCGGCGGTCCGACCGGGATAGGTCGCGGCGCCGCCGGCGCCGCCCGGCAGGACCGTGCCCTCGGTCGCCGACGGCGACAGGTCCACCGTCGGGGTCGGGGTGGCCGCGCCCCTGATCTCGATCACCGCGCCCGGCTCCAACTGCTTGTACAGCCATACCGCGTCCGCGCGGCGCAGGCCGATCCAGCCGGTCGTGACGTCGTAGTTCCCGGGGGCCTTGTCGTCGCCCTCGAGGGTTCCGACGAAGTTCGTCGTCCCGTCGGCGGCACGCAGACCGATCACCCAGGCCACTTTCTCCATGTACTTGCCCGCGAACAAGGACAGCGCCTTGACGCTGTCCTTCGAGACGACCATCATCCGTCCGCCGGCCGTGGGGTAGCGGACGGAACCGGAGGAGATCGGCAGCTCGCGACCCGCGACCGTCAGCATGCGCCGCGAGAGGTCGACGGTGGCGTCGGGCGCGGCCGGGGAGGGGGTGCTGGGCGGGGCGGTGGGGCTCGCGGCCGGGGAGGGGCGGTCCCCGCGATCGCCGCCGGTCGGGTTCAGGGCCACCACCAGGGCCAGGCTCGCGGCGGCGCAGGCACCGGCGACGGTCACGGCGGTCCATCGAAAACGCCGACGCCTGCGGCGTACGGCCCGCAGCCGGATCTCGGCGCCGGACACCGCCGGGAGAGTCTCGGCGTCCTGGGCCAACTCTCGCAGGCCGGAGGCGAGTTCATCGGACACGGTCGTCCTCCCTCTTCCCCTCGTCCGTCGGATTCAGCGAGCGCGCGGAACCCGGGGAGCCCGCGGAACCTGTGGAACTCGTGGAACCCGCGGACGGCTTCCCCCTGCCCGCGCTCTTCCTGCCCCCGTCGACGGTCTCCCACTCGTCCGCCGTCGCCAGCGTCTGCGCCAGCGCCGCCCGGCCGCGGGACAGCCGGGCCTTGACCGTGCCCACGGGGGCACCGGTTTCGGAGGCTACCTGCTCGACACTGAGGTCGCACAGATGGTGCAGGACCAGCGCCATCCGCTGCGCCTCGGGCAGTGTGCGCAACGCGGCGACCAGCGCGGTGCGCTCGGGGTCGGGGCCCGGCGTGTGCTCGGGCGGCGGGGTGCGGCGGACGAGCTCCAGCCAGCGGCGCGCGCGGCGCCAGCGGCTCACCGCGAGCCGCATCGCCACGGTCCGTATCCACGCCTCCGGCGCCCCTTCGGCGAGGAAGTCCCGCCGCCGGTCCCAGGCGCGGACGAACGCCTCCTGGACGACGTCCTGCGCCTCGCCGTGGTCCCCGGTGAACGCGTACAACTGACCGGTCAGCCGGGGGAACGCGGCGGCGTAGAACGCGTCGAACTCTTCCTCGGTCATGCCCCCCGTCTCTTCCTCGGTCGTGCCCCCGCCGAAGGCTTCGGAATTTCCCCTGCCCCGTGCAACCCTGCGGTCCGTGCCGTGCGTACAGGTCCCGTACGCCGCTCATCGAAACACACCGCAGGGGGATCAGGATGACCAGGAGAGCCAGGAGCCGTCGTATCGCGGCCGGTTGGACGGCGGCCGCCGTGTGCGCGCTCGCGCTCGCCGGCTGCTCGAAGGGTGCGGTGGCGGGGGGCGCGGGCACCGAGGTGGACACGGCGGCGAAGCCGAACGCGACGGTCGGTCAGAAGCCGACCCCCCGGCCCGTCGAGACCAAACCCCTCGCGAAGCTGACCGGCGCGCACATCAACATCGCCGACGGGCAGACCGTGGGCGTCGGCATGCCGATATCCGTGACCTTCGACCACGCGATACCGGCCGGTGAACGGGCCGAGGTGGAGCGGCAGTTGAAGGTCGACGCCGATGTCGAGGGCTCCTGGAGCTGGGTGAAGGACCGCGATCTGCTGGAGGGGCAGCGGGTGGACTTCCGGCCGCGCGCGTACTGGAGCCCGGGCACCGAGGTCACGGTACGGGCGGGCTCGGGCATCACCCGGCACTTCACCGTGGGCCGTTCGCTCGTCGCCACCGTCGACGTGCGCACGCACACGATGAAAGTCGTCAAGGACGGGCAGACCCGGAGTGTGCCCATCACCGCGGGCGCCCCGGGCATGGACACCTGGAACGGCACGATGGTCGTCTCCGACAAGGCGCCCAAGGTCTTCATGAACTCGCAGACCGTCGGCTACGGCGACGCGTACGCGGGCTATTACTACTACGCCGTCCACCTCACCACCTCCGGGACCTACCTCCACCAGAACCCGAAGGCCAATACGTACGCCGGGCACCAGAACGTCACCCACGGGTGCGTCGGACTCGCGACGGACGGCACCGCCAAGAAGTTCTACGACGAGGTCATCCCCGGCGACGTCATCACCGTCGTCGGCTCCAAGGACACGGTGGCCGTGGGCAACGGCTACGGCGACTGGAACGCGGACTGGGCCCAGTGGCGGGCCGGCAGCGCGCTGAAGTGAGCGTGCGGGCGGGAGAGCCGGGTGTTCAGGTCTCGGCTCCCCCGCCCGCCCACACCCCCCACGTACCCGACTCCGAGGGACCGCAGGCCGTGCCTCACACCTACTCCCCCGCCTTCTCCGACGCCGCTTCCCCTGGCGTTTCCCCTGTCACCGCGCATGCCTCCTCGCGTGCCGCCTCCGAAACCGCCGACGCGTCTGCCGGGAACGGCCAGTTCGCCCCGTACGCCACCGCGGCCTGGCCCCGTCTGGTCCGCACCGCGCACCTGCTCACCGGCGACCTCCGCGAGGCCGAGGATCTCGTGCGGACCACGCTGGCCCGGGTCCGTGCCCGCTGGCGGCGCATCCCGCGCGACGACGTCGACTTCTACGTACGGCGCTCCCTGGTCAGAACCCACCTCGGCCGGACGCGCAGGAGACGCGCCGCCCGTCTGCTGATGCCGCTCCTGCCCGAGCGGGCGCGCCGGGCCCTGCCGGTTTCCGTGGCGGCCGTCGGCCGGCGGGACGCGCTCGGCCGGGCGCTGGCCGCGCTGTCCGCGCGGCGGCGGGCCGTGGTGGTGCTGGGCCACTGGGAGGGACTGGGCCAGGCCGAGATCGCGCAGCTGCTCGGCTGCTCGGCCGGCACGGTCAAGGCGCATGCCCGGCGCGGTCTGGCGGCCCTGCGCGCCCATCCCTCCCTCGCCGCCCGCCTCGCCGTCCCCTCCGTCGCCCCGTACCCCGCTCGCCGACACCCCGTCTCCGGAGCCCGCTCATGAAACGTCACCGCAAGTTCCCGCGTCCCTCGCCCGAGTCCGAGCGGCTGCGCGAGGTGTTCGCCGAAGCCGCCTACGACGTCACCCCCTCGGCCGTGCCGCTGGCGGCCATCGAGCGCACGGGCCGGCGGCGCGGGCGGCGCCGTACGGCCGCGGTGGCGGGGTCCGTGTGCGCGCTGCTCGTGGTTCCGCTGGCCGTGGTCGCCCTGCGCGCGGCCGTGTCCCCGGAGTCGGGCGACGAGCGGGGGACGTCCCCCTCCGGTACGCCCATGGCCACGGTGCGGGTCGTGACCGCCGGCGAACGGGTCGAGGTCGCGCACGGCATCAAGATCTGGCTCACCGAGGACGGCGCGCACTGGTCCTCGGCCGCCGGCTCCGGGCCGCTGTTCAGCAGTGTGAAGGACGGCGCCGACAAGCCCGGCGTCACCGTCCAGCAGGAGGGCGCGGGGGACCGGGGGTACTTCCTCTCCGGTGTCTACCGCGGCAAGCGCGAGGCGGCGCGGGTGGAGATCGAGACCACCGCGGGCCAGATAGCGGGCACGGCCCTCACTCTCGCGGGCGGACCGCGCTGGGGAGTCTGGTACGCGATGGTGAGCGCACCGAAGTCGGTCGCCCCCGGCAGGCCCGTCGATGTGACCAGGAGAGTCACGGTGTACGACTCGTCGGGCGGGGTGACAGCGAGCACGGGGGCCGGCCGGTGAACGGCGCGGGCGTGGACACGGGCGCGGGCACCGGCGGCACCGGCGTCGCTGAGACCGCCGATGACCACGGCAGGGGCGGCAGCCCCGGCCGCGGGCCCGGCGGCGGACGCCACGGCGCCGGTGGGCGCGGCCGGCTCATGGCGGGCCTGCGACGCAGGCTCGTCAGGCGGCGGATCCGTATCCGTCGCACCCGCGGGCGCCGGCTGCGCCGCGCGCTCGTCGTGCTGCTCGCGCTCCTCGCGAACCTCGTCGGCGCGGCCGTGGTGGCGTACCACCTGACGAAGATCCCCGAGCCGCACCCGGAGACGGCCATGCAGAGCACGGTCTTCGTCGACGACCACGGCGACTACCTGGGCCGGCGCGGCCCCGTGGACCGGCAGGAGATCCCGCTCTCGCAGGTCCCCCGCTATGTCCAGGAGGCGGTGATCGCGGCGGAGAACCGCTCCTTCCGCACGGACACGGGCATCTCGCCGAAGGCGATCGCCCGGGCGGCCTGGGCGACGGTGAGCGGGGGCGACCGGCAGGGCGGTTCCACGATCACCCAGCAGTACGTGAAGAACGCCCTGCTCAGCCCGGAGCAGACGCTGTCCCGCAAGGCGCGCGAGGCCTTGATCTCGATCAAGCTGGACCGCACCCGTTCGAAGGACGAGATCCTGCGGGGCTACCTCAACACGGTGTACTTCGGCCGGGGCGCGGCCGGCATCCAGTCCGCCGCCAGGAACTACTTCGGCGTCGACGCCAAGGACCTCACGGTGAGCCAGGGCGCGGCGCTCGCGTCCGTCATCAACATTCCCTCGTACTACGAGAAGGCCGGCTCCGACCCGAAGGTGACGGCCAAGCTGGTGGACCGCTGGGAGTGGGTGCTGGACGCGATGGCGGACAGCGGCGCGATCACGTCCGCGCAGCGGGCCGGGGCCCGTTTCCCGGCCTTCCGTTTCTATCCGCCGGGCGACACGGACGGTCAGCGCCAGTACCTCATCGACGCGGCCGCCTCGGAGGCCGCCGACCGGCTCGGCATCACGGAGGACCAGCTCGCCCGCGGCGGTTACACGGTCCGTACGACCTTCGACCTGACGGCGCAGGACACGACGGCGGAGCTGGCGGCCGACGGCACCGACAAGAAGACCGGAGACAAGACGGGAGAGAAGACCGGGGAGAAGACCGCCGAGGAGAAGGCGGCCGAGGCCAAGGCAGGTGGAAAGAAGCGGGCCGAGGTGAAGACGAGCGGGGACGTCCGGGTCCACACGGCCGTGGTCGCGCTGGTGCCCGGCGACGGCGCGGTCCGCGTGCTGTACGGCGGGGCGGACTACGCCAGCCAGCCCTTCAACGACGCTCGGGACGGAGCGGTGGAGGCGGGCACCGCGCTCGAGCCGTTCTCCGGCATGAAGCTGCTCGCCCCCCTCACGGGCCTCACCCGCACCGCGGCCCCGACCCCGCTCCGGCTCGCCTCCGCGTACGCCACGGCGGCGGCGCACGGTGTCTACGCCACGCCGTACACGGTCGCGAAGATCACCCGCGCGGGCCGCACCCTCTACGAGGCCCATCCCCGCACCCGTACGGCCATGACACGCGCCGACGCGGGGACGGTCGCCAAGCTCCTGTACGGCCGGCTGGACGCTCCCCTGGCCACCCAGACCGGCGCCGCGGGCCTGCGCACGCTCTGGCGGACGGCCTACGACGAACACCTCACCCTCACCGTCGCCCTCTTCGCGGAACACCCGGCCAAGGGCAAGAAGGCGGCCCTGCCCGCACCCCTCCCGTACACGGCGGGGAGCCGTTCACTGTCCGTCTCCGAGGGCGTCTGGTCCAAGATCGTCGGCACCGCCGTAGGCCACGATCCGGCTGCGGAACCAAATCCGGGGCTTCCAACCGGCCAAACAAAGCCCATACTGGCTACACGATGACGAAACCCTCCGCGCCCCGGCGCCACCTGCCCACCAGCCCCTTCGCCGCCCCGGTCGTCCCCGTGGCCAAGGAATTCAGCCTCGGAGACCGGGTCACCCACGACCAGTTCGGCCTGGGCACGATCATCGGTGTCGAAGAGGGCATCGCCATGCTCGTCGACTTCGGCTCCCGCCAGGCCCGCATCCTCAGCCCCTACACCCGGATGGACCGGCTCTGACGCACGTCACGAGCCCACACCTCGCGACCGCGCACGTCACGAACGGCCCACTCCACTAGCCGCTCGCCGCTCGTCGGCAGAGGCTGGACGTATGACCGTCCCGGCGCGTGATGACCTTCCCTTCGACGATCTCACGGACTTCGAGAACGCCGATCGGGGGTTCATCGCGGCGTTGGACCCGCCCGTGATCACCGACGCCGAGGCACAGATCGTCTACGACGGGAACGCGTACGCGTTCCTGGACGAGGACTGCCCCGACACCGCGCACCCCAGCCTGTGGCGGCAGTCACAGCTGTGCGCGCGCCACGGCCTGTACGAGGTCACCGAGGGCGTGTACCAGGTGCGCGGCCTCGATCTCTCGAACATGACCCTCGTCGAGGGCAAGCACGGTGTGATCGTGATCGATCCGCTGATCTCGGCGGAGTGCGCCGCTGCCGCCCTCGGCCTCTACCACGAGCACCGGGGCTCACGGCCCGTGACCGGGCTCGTCTACACCCATTCCCACGTCGACCACTTCGGCGGCGCCCGCGGAGTGGTGGCGCGCGGCAGCGAGAGCGGGCTGCCCGTCCTCGCGCCCGAGGGATTCCTCGAGCACGCGGTCAGCGAGAGCGTCTTCGCCGGCAACGCGATGCTGCGACGGTCGGCGTTCATGTACGGCTCCCGGCTGCCGAGGGCCCCGCGCGGCCAGATCGGTACCGGGCTCGGCACCATCACCTCCACCGGCACCGTCACGCTCATCGCCCCGAACGTGGACATCACCCGCACGGGGCAGGAGGAGACCATCGACGGCGTGCGGTTCGTCTTCCAGCTCACGCCCGGGACCGAGGCGCCCGCCGAGATGAACTTCCTGCTCCCCGAGCAGCGCGCCCTGTGCGTGGCCGAGAACGCCAGCCACACCCTGCACAACGTGCTCACCCTGCGCGGGGCCCCGGTCCGCGACGCACACGAGTGGGCCCGCTACCTCGACGAGACGATCGACGTGTTCGGTGACACCTACGACGTGGCGTTCGCCTCCCACCACTGGCCGATCTGGGGCCGGGCGAACATCGTCAGGTTCCTCGGCGAACAGCGGGACCTGTACGCCTACCTGCACGACCAGACCCTCCGCATGCTCAACCGGGGCCTGACCGGCACCGAGATCGCCGAGGAACTGCTGCTGCCGCCCGCCCTGGAGAGTGCCTGGCATGCCCGCGGCTACTACGGCTCGGTCAGCCACAACGTCAAGGCCGTCTACCAGCGGTACATGGGCTGGTACGACGGCAACCCCGCCCACCTCTGGGAGCATCCGCCGGTCGAACTCGGGCGGCGGTACGTGGAGTTGGCGGGCGGCCAGACGGAGACCCTGGTCAAGGCGCGGGCGTACATCGACGCCGGTGACCTGCGGTTCGCCGCCACCCTCCTCAACCACCTGGTGTTCGCCGACCCGTCGAACAACGCGGCCAAGGACACCCTCGCGGGCGTCTACGAACGGCTCGGCTACGGCGCGGAGAACGGGACCTGGCGCAACGCCTACCTCACGGCCGCCCTGGAACTGCGCGCGGGCACCGCCGACATCCCCGTCGACACCACGAGCCCCGAACTGACGTCCGCGCTGACCGTGGGCATGCTCCTCGACTCGCTCGCCGTCCGTATCGAGGGCCCCCGCGCCTGGAACGAACACCTCACCCTCGACCTCGTCATCATCGACGAGCAGCGCCGCCACCGAGTGAACCTCCACAACGGCGCCCTCACCCACCGCGCCATGCCGGTCCATCACACCCCGAAGCCGCACGCGGACCTGACCTTGACCCTCACCCGCCCGGAACTGCTCGGGGTCGTGTCGGGGCGGGGCCTCGCGGGCATCGAGTCGGACGGCGACACCACCGTGCTGGCCCGGCTGCTGTCGTACGTCTCCGAGCCGGACAAGGCGTTCCCGATCGTGACGCCGTAAAGCCCCCGGGAGGGCGTGCCGGGGAAAACCGCTCGACAGGTCCGGCTCCCCCCGATGAGGATCCGCGCTGTGACAGACAACGCTGCAAGTGACAAAGCCGAGCCGGCCACCCGCGTCCTCCCCGCCGGTCCGAAGTCGGTGCGCTTCGTCGAGGTGACGAGCGCGGCCATGGCCGCCCTGCTGGACTCCGACCTCGACCGGGCCGGAGCCGAGGTGGGGGCCGAACTCACCGAGTACTTCCTCAGCGACGGCGCGCGCTGGCTCTGGCGCTACCGGCTGAACCAGCTGACCACGCACCCCGAGTGCGCGGGATGGCTGTCCAAGGTCGTGATCGCCGAACCGGAGGGTACGGTCGTCGGCTACGCCGGATTCCACGGGCCGCCGGACGAGGCGGGCATGGTGGAGATCGGCTACTCCGTGGACCCCGCCCAGCGCCGCCGGGGCTACGCGCGGGCGATCCTGGCCGCGTTGATGCGCCGGGCCGCCGCCGACGCCCGGGTCCGGACCCTGCGCGTGACGATCAGTCCCGACAACGCCGCGTCCCTGGCGACGATCGCCGGGTTCGGCTTCACGGAGGTCGGCGAACAGTGGGACGAGGAGGACGGCCTCGAAACCATCTTCGAGATCCCCGCCTCCGAGATATCCGCGCACGGCCGCCGCCCGTAGGGGTTCCCGGCTTCCTCGCCCCCGCCGCCCCTACCCGTCCCATCCCAGGGGGCTGCGCCCCCAGACCCCCTGTCGGCCTGGACAGCCTCGTCCTCAAACGCCGGACAGGCTGAATGCCGCGGGCAGGGGTGGGTGGGGCAACGGCCTTCGGCCTCGTCCTCAAAGGCGACGGGCTGGAGGATGCCGGCAGAGGTAGGTGGGTGCGGTCTTCGGCCTCGCCCACAAACGCCGGACGGGCCGAGGCTTTCAGGGGCGCGGGGAACTGCGCGACCAGCCCCCACCGGCCCGCAGCCGAGGAACCGCCCGCAGGCTCGGAACCGGCCGTTACAGCGGGGGCTGGGCCGGGGCCGGGCCCAGGGTGGTGGTGCCGGGGGCCGTGCGGTGGCCGAGGCCCGTGCGGTAGGCGTCGAGGGCCGCTTCCACCCGGCCCGTGCGGCGCAGCAGGTCCCCGAGGAGCCGGCACAGGTCGGCGAGATCCCCCGCCGCCCCCGCCCGCTCAAGAAGGCTCAGCGCCCGCACGTAGTGCTCCTCGGCGGACTCCGTGTCGCGGGCGTCCTCGGCGATGATGCCGAGCAGGCGGTGCGCGCCCGCCGAGTGCACGGCGCCGCGCTCGGGACTGAGGTCACCGAGCACCTCGTGGAGGAGGACGGCGGCCTCGGCCGACTTCCCGCGCCGGTGCAGTACGTCCGCGAGCTCCACGTTGACCTGGCTCGTGTACAGGGCGGCGCGCTTCGCGGAGAGCATCGCCTGCGCCTCCCGCAACTCGCTCTCCGCCCGCTCCAGTTCGCCGTTCTGGACGTACAAGTAGCCGCGCATCCAGTGACAGTTGGCGAGCTCGGTACGGATCTGAAGCTGCCGGTAGAGCTCGGAGGCCTTGGCGAGGGAGGCGTCCGCCTCGGCGACCCGGCCCTCGGCGATCATCGTGCGGGCGACGGAGCGGTGCATCCGGGCGACGAGGGCCGGATCGCCCACCTGGGGCGCCAGGGCGAGCGCGAACTCCGCCGCCTGTGCGGCCCGCGCATGGGCGCCCATGTCCATGTACGGGGCTATGACGCCCGTGTAGAGGAGCAGCAGCGCGTCCGGGTCGTGCATCCCCGTGCGGTTGAGCTCGTCGAGGGTGGACTCGAACAGATAGCAGGCGTAGCGGAGTTCACCGGCGAGGTAGTGGGACACGGCCCGGCCGCGCAGGGCGGGCACCCGGTTCGGGAGGGGCGCGTCGCCGAGGCGCTGTTCCGAGGCCTCGAATCGTTCCCGCGCGGTCTCCAGGTTCCCGGTCTCCAGGGCGCATTCGCCGAGCCCGAGCAGCGCCGCGGCCTGCTCGGCGACAAGCCCGTGCGCGTCCGCCTCCGCGAGGAGCGCGTCGTACTGCTCCGCCGCGACCTCCGCCTCGCCGGTGGCGAGCGTGCGCTGGGCGTCGGTGAGCCGCAGCCGCAGATCGGTGGCGAGGTGGGCGGGGCGCCCGGTCGCGATCTCCTCGTACGCCACCCCGAGCCGCTCGGCGATGTGCCGCAGCGCGGGTTCGGAGGCCCGCACCCGCCCGGCCTCCAGGGTGGAGATGTACGCGGGCGTGTACGCCGGCTCCGCCAACTGTTTCTGCGTCAGCCCGCGTTCCGTACGCAACTGCTGAACCCTGCGCCCGATGACCTCCGGGCCGTCACGCTCCGCCATGGATTAAGCATGCCATTAACCCGACTTACACTCGGCCAACTTTTGACTATTGTCCAACTCCCCTTGCGCCCCTTGCCCTTTGATGCTTCGAACCCCTACGTTAAGCGGCGGATTAAGCCTGCTTAATACGCCGCTGTTGTTGCGAGGTCGCCATGCTCCGACGTATTTCCGCGCGCTACTTCAGAGGATTCGGTGCGGCCGTCGTGGCCGTCGCCGCCCTGGTCCTGGCAGCGAACGCCGGCCCCGCCCGGGCGGCCGAAGCCACCACCCCGCACCTCCAGCACCTCACGGGCCACGCGCAGGCCCTTCGATAGACCGGCCGCCGACGGGAACTCCCCCGTCCCGTCGGCGGCCCCTACGCTGGCCCCGTGATCTCGCCTGCCGCACGTATCGCACTGGACCTCACAGCCGACCTCCCGGTTCCCGACCTGGAGGACTTCTACCGGGACCTGCACCGGCACCCGGAGCTGTCGATGCGGGAACACCGGACGGCCGCCGCGCTCGCCGACCGGCTGCGCACATCAGGGTTCGACACCGTCACCGGCGTCGGCGGCACCGGAGTCGTCGGCGTCCTGCGCAACGGGCCCGGGCCGACCGTGCTGCTGCGCGCCGACATGGACGCGCTGCCGGTGCAGGAGGAGACCGGACTGCCGTACGCCTCCAGGGCGCCCGGCGTGATGCACGCCTGCGGGCACGATCTGCACGTCACCTGGCTGGCGGGCGCGGCCCGGGCGCTCGCCGCCGGACGTGACACCTGGTCCGGCACGCTCCTCGTGCTCGGGCAGCCCGCCGAGGAGACCGGCGAGGGCGCGTCGGGGATGGTCGCGGACGGACTGTACGAGAGGTTCCCGCGGCCGGACGTGCTGCTCGCCCAGCACGCGGCCCCCGGACCCGCCGGGCTCTACGCCCACTCGCCCGGACTGATCATGTCCGCCTCCACCGACGTGGACATCGTCGTGCACGGGCGGGGCGGGCACGGTTCGCGTCCGGAGTCGACCGTCGATCCAGTCGTCACCGCCGCGTACCTCGTGACCCGGCTGCAGACCGTCGTCAGCCGGGAGATCGCGGCGCGCGAGTCGGCCGTGCTGAGCGTGGGACGGATCGAGGCGGGCACCCGGCACAACATCATCCCCGCCGAGGCCCGGATCGCCCTCAACATCCGTACGCAGTCGGACGAGGTCCGTGAGCGGATGATCGCGGCGATCCGGCGGATCGCGGCGGGCGAGTGCCTGGCCGCCGGCTGCCCGCGCGAGCCCGACGTCGTCGTCGGCAACAGCTTCCCGGTCACCGTCAACGACCCGGAGACCGACCGCCGGGTCGCGGCCGTGCACGGCGAGGTCTTCGGCGCCGGGACGATCCTCGACCCGGGCCCGGCGATGGCCAGCGAGGACTTCCCCCGGCTCGCGGAGGGGAAGATCCCGTACTCCTACTGGTTCGTGACCAGCACCCCGGCCGAGGTGTGGGACGCGGCCCCGGGCGACGACCTCATGGAGAAGTTCGCGGCCGTGCCCAGCAATCACAGCCCGCAGTTCGCGCCCGACCTGGCGACGCTCGCGCCGGGCGTGCGGACGCTGGTGTCGGGGGCACTCGCGTATCTCGTCACCCCGGAAGAACCTTCCTGAGTTCCCTGTCCAGCTCGGCGGCCAACTCCGCGTCGCCCGGCGGGTCGTCGGTGAACAGCGTGCCCAGCTCGGTGGCGAACGTCTGGGTGAACGCGCCGTACAAGGGGGTGCGGGGGCGCTGGACGGCGCGCCGGAGCGCGGGGAGCAGGATCGTCCGGGCGTACGCGGGGCGCCCGCGGTCGTCACGCGGCATGCGGTCGGCGCTCTCACCCGAGGGCGAAGCCGAGGGAGAGACCGAGGGAGAGGCCGCTCCGGGTGTCCTCGCCACGCCGCAGGTCACGTCGTCGGCCGTGTACGCGGACTCCCGGGTGGCCGCGAACCCCGCGTCGAGCAGACAGCGTTCGCTCTCCTTGCTGGTGAGGAACCGTATCAAATCCCTTGCCTTGTCTGTCTGTTGGGACGATCCGGCCAGCGCCAGGTTCTGGCCGCCGAGCACCGCCCGGCCGGGCAGCGGAGCGACGCCGAGCTGCGCGTCGCTCAAAGACTGGTGCAGGGTGCGATAGGCGTAGGGCCAGTGACGCAGGAACGCCGTACGCCCGTCCGCGAAGTCGGTGAGCGACTCGCCCTCGTCCGAGCGGACCGCGTCCCCGAGCGTGTACGCGCCCTGGGTGCGGGCGCGCAGCTCCGCGAGGCCGTCCGTCAGCTGCTGGACGGTGGCGGTGTAACGGCCGTTCTCGTCGGTGAGGGCGGCGCCGTCGGTGGCGGACAGGAACGCCTCGATCCCGTTGACCGTACGGCCCTCGTAGGGGCCGAGCTGGGTGGTCCAGCCCTTCTCGTACCCCTTCGGCCGCGACCTGCCCGGCGCCTCGACGGCATCGATGAGGTCCCGCAGCTGCCGCCAGGTGATCCCCTTGCTCAGGTCGGTGTCCTGGACGTGCGCCTGCTTGAGGTGGTCCCGGCGGTAGTAGAGCAGGCCGACGTCGCTGTTGAAGGGGACGGCGTAGAGCTTTCCGCCCCAACGGGCCGTGCTCGCGACCGACTTGACGACGTCCGCGTCCACCAGGTCGTCCGGCAGCGGGCGGATAAGGTGCGCGGCGGCGAACTCCGGCACCCAGGTGACGTCCAGGTTGACGATGTCGTACTGGGCGCTGCCGGACTGGAGCGCGCCGAGCAGCTGGCTGCGCTGCTGGTCGGCGGAGCCCGGGAGTTCGACCAGGCGGGCGTGGACGCCGCTGTGTTCCCTGTCCTGCCGGGCGTTCCACGCGTCGATGAGCTGCTGGCGGATGCCGCCCTTGCCGGTCACGTCCCGTCCGCTGGCCACGACGATGTCCCCGGAGGCGCCGGGGGTGACCGTGGCGCCGGGTCCGGCCTGCCCGCCGCCGGTGCAGGCGGTCAGCAGCAGAGCGAGGGCCAGCCCGTATCCGTAGACCCGCCCGTGGACTCGCCCGTGGATCCACCCATGGCCCCGCCCGGATGTCCGTCGCCGTCGCCGCATCACTCGTCCCCCGTTCCGGTGCGCGCGACCTCGTCCCGCAGGCCCGCCACGAGGTCGCCCTTGGTGTCCAGGCAGCGCCCGCCGCTCGCGTCGGAGATCCGCTGGTCGGGCCTGCCCTTGGCGCAGCCGCCGCTGTCGAGGGCCGCCATGACCACCGGGACGCCCTTGGTCCGGGCCGAGTCGAGCAGCTCGTCCAAGTGGCCCTTCGCCGTGAGGTGGTTGTCGTCCTCGTCGTCCGTGAGGAAGACGATCAGCTCGGGGCGGTCGTCGTCCCTGCCCTTCCGGTCCATGGTGTCCAGCGCCGCCTTCAGCGCGCCGTACGGGTCGGCCTCCGCGTCCTTGACCGCGGCCCGGTCAAGGGCCCGCTCGGCGTCGCGGCGCTTGTGGGGTCCGAAGGGCAGCAGTTCGGCGTACGGGCTCCGGTCCGGGGAGGCCACGGACCAGACGCCGTACTCGTCCTGTGTGCCGAGTCCGCCGAGGGACTGCTTGAGGATGCCGGGGGCGCCGCCCGGCCCCTGCCACAGGCCGGCCATCGAGCCGGAGCTGTCCAGCAGGAAGAGCACCCGGCCGGGGCCCTTGGCGTTGCGGTACTGGTTCAGGGCCGTGTCCATCGCCTCGGCGCCCGCGGCCCCGGCGGGCCGGCCGGGGTCGGAGATCAGACCGGTGGCCGAGTCGTGGGCGGCGAGGAAGGCGCGGGCGCCGGAGGGGGCGCGGAAGCCGTCCCGCCCGAAGACCGCGAGACCGTCGTCGACCTCCTTGCCGCTGTTCTTCCCGCCCGTGTCGCCGGTGCCCGTGAGCCAGTCGTGGAAGCGCCGTACCGCGTCGTCCCGGACCGCCTCGTCCTTGTCGCCGCCCGTCCAGCGGACACGGACGAAGGTGGGGGTCAGGCCCGGCACGTCGTCGGGGTACTCGGCCCAGCGCGGGGTGCGCGTCGTCCGGTCGCAGCCGACCCCGCTCACCATCAGGAACTCCGGGACGAGGGCCGCCGTGCTCCGGTCGGTGTCCGCGTCGTCGGGCAGGGTGCACAGCAGGTCACCGGCGGTGGGCGCGGGCGGTCCTGTCTGGGCCACGCTCTCCTCCGCCCGGCCCACGTCGGCCTTGCCCGGGCCGTAGAGGCCGACCGTGGCCAGCAGCGCGGAGTCGGTGTACTCCGGGTCCGGGCGCCGTAGGGAGGCGCTCTTGTCCCGGCGCGCCAGCTTCGCCCGCAGGCCCGCGAGCGAGTCGCCGGTCCGGTCGCGCAGCGAGTCCTCGGCGATGTCCTGTGGCAGCGACAGCACCATCGGGGAGTACGCGAACGGCGCCGCGTCCGGCTCCAGCGTCACGTAGGTCCGCGCCACCCCCAAGGAGCGCGCCCGGGCCGCGGTCGCGAGCGTGCCCGGGATCCAGATGTCCGGCTGGGGCCCGATGTCGCGCTGCGGGTCGGTGTCGTCGCTCACCGGCCGCTGCCAGGGGTCCGACTGGTCGCGCAGGCCCGCCACCACGGCCGCCGAGCCCGCGCCGTACACCGTGATCCCACTGCGCCGGCAGCCGCCGCCCGTGGTGTTCGCCGCCGACGTGAGATAGGCGTCGGCCGCCTTGCGGACGGTGGATTCGAGATCGGGGTCCGTGAGCAGCCGCAGCTCCACGGGCGGGCCGCAGGCGGACCGGTCGGAGGCCGCGTTGCCGACGACGAAGTAGCCGACGAGACCGAGGGCGGCGGCGAGGACGAGGAGGACGACGGCGGCGCGGCGGGTCGATCGCCTGCCGGGGGCCCGGCCGGGGGGCCGGTTCGGGGCGGGAGCCGAGGGCAGGAGCGCGAGCGGGCCCACGGCCACGGACCGTAACCGGGCCGCCGCCGCACGCACCCGGGCGACGAAGGCGCGCCGCCGACGGCGACCGGACGTGGGGCGGCTCGCCGCGCCCTCGCCGACGGCCTCCGCCCGGGAGCCGACGGGTCTCCCGGCCCCCGCCCGGATCCCCAGCACCACGTCCACCGGAGGGTTCTCCGTGCGGCTCTGCGGTTCCCAGGGTTCTCCGCGTTCGGTCCGGTGGTGGGTGGACATGTAGGCCCTGAGCGCCTCCGCGAGGGCCAGGAAGTGAACCTCGTCGCCCCGCCCCTCGTCGCCCCGCCCGGCGCCCTCCTGATCCTCGATGCCCGACGTCAGCAGTTCCACCAGCCGGGCGGTGAACGGTGTGGGGGTGTCGGCGTCGCCCGCGTCGATGCGGTGGTTGGCCTGCACGCTCATCAGCACCGAGACGCGCCGTCGGACGTCGGGGCGCTCCACGGCCTCCCACACCCGGGCGGCGTTGCCCGCGTTGCAGCAGTCGAGGACGACCACGATCCGCTCCGCGTGGCTGTTGGCGAGGATGCGCAGCACGTTGGTGAACCGGGCCGCGCCCTCGAACCCCGCCGTCTCGCCCCGGACGACCTCGGCGTCGCGCATCTGCAGCCACAGTTCGTCGCCCGCGCTGGGCACGGCGCCGTGTCCGGCGAAGTAGAGCAGGAGCAGCCCCTCGGCGGAGTCGGCGGCCGCGCGCAGGGAGTGGCGGAAGTCGGCCAGCCGCGGCGAGCGCGCGACGGTGATCTCCAGGGGCCGCAGGACTCCGCCCCGCTCCAGGGCCCGTACGAGCACGGCCAGGTTGTGGGCGACGGCGGGCAGCTGGCCCGGGACGCCGTCGCGGTGCTTCGGCCGCGTGAACTCGTACTCGGACACACCGACCAGCAGCGCCCGGTTCACCTTTCCCCGCGGGTCGAAGCGGTCCACCCGGCTACCTCTCGTCGGGACCCAGGGGATCGACACGGGCCTCCGGCGGATCGCCGTTCTCCACGGAGCCGCGGTTGTCGCTCCAGGCCCGCACCGCGCTCTTGACCTGTGCGAGCAGTTCCTTGAAGAGCGTTTCGGCGCCCGCCCCGATCAGCACCAGCACGATGTCCATGCCGACGCCCATGGGCGTGCCCTGTTCATCGGTCCCGGCGCGCTCCTCGATCCTGAGATCGCCCCGCTTGACCAGCTGCTCCAGCGGCCTCTCCCGCTCCAGCCACTTCTTCAGGGCGCCGACATCGCTGTCGCTCGCCGTCCCGTCCAGACGCACGCGGATGGCCCGGGCTGCCACACCCTCCCCCTCAGCAGTCATGACTCACCATCATGGCACCGGAGTTGACGCCGGGGGAGGCTCTCGACAGGGGCGGAACGGCATGCCCATGCCTTCCAGCGACCCCTGCGCCTCCTGTTGTCAGTGCCATGACTTAACCTTTGCCCACTCGCCACACATGGCTCACAGGTCCTACATGACTCGCAGGCCATACACGGCCGGGACATCACTCGACCCGTGTCCGTGGCGCCCACACTTCGTACCGGGGGGTTCGAATCAGCGTGCGTATGCGCACTCTTCCCATCGCCACGGCGTTCGCGGTCGCCTTCAGCTCCGCCGCCCTGGCCATCGGCACGGCCACGACGGCGAGTGCCGACTCCAGCAGCGTCCTGCCGGTCATGGAGACCGGCGACCTCGTGGTGGACGGCGTCCACCAGCACGTCTTCGTCAGCGACCCGCGCAACGGCAAGGTCGTGGTGACGGACTACAGCGGGCGGGTCGTCAAGCAGGTGACGTCCCTGGCGGGCGTCACCGGTCTGCAGCTGTCGGCCGACTCGGGCACGCTGTACGCCGCCGCGCGCGACGACGACGCGATCGTCGCCATCGACACGGCGACGCTGACGGAGTCCGCGCGGTACGCGACGGGCGCCGACACCGAGCCGGAGTACCTCGCCGCCGCGGGCAACAAGATCTGGTTCGGCTACGGCACCTCGGACGCGGGCAACATCGGCTCCCTCGACCTGAGCGGCACCGACCCCGTGGTCACCCTCGGCCAGGACGGCGTCTCGCACTGGCGGGACGCCCCGCGGCTGGCCGCGACGCCCGGCGCGCCGAACGCACTGGCCGCCGGGGACCGGGTCACCTCCTCGTCGCTGCTCGCGGTGTACGACGTGGCGGGCGGCACGGCGGCCCGCACGGCGTTCGTCGACCACAACCAGGGTCAGACCGGGGACCTCGCGTTCACCCCGGACGGCAGCAAGGTCATCACGGCCAACGGCGGCGACCGCAACCTGGTCTGGGCGGCCTCGGACCTCTCGGCGGCGGGCTCGCTGCCCACCACCCACTACGCCAACGCCGACGCGGTGGCCGACGACGGCACCGTGGCCGCGGGTTCCTTCTCCTGGTACGACCCGGACGTCCACGTCTTCACACCGGGCGCCACCAGCGCCGTACGGCAGTACGACTTCCCGAACACGGGCCACAGCAGCGGCTCGGACACGCTGGCCGACGGCGCTCTGGCCTGGGAGCCGGGCACCAGCAGCCGGCTGTTCGCGGTGTCGTACAACTCCGAGGGCGTGTACTCGCTCCGCGTCATGAACGCCCCGGCCCAGTCGAAGCCGACGCTGACGGTCAGCGCCCCGGCGACCGCGACCCGCGCCAAGTCCCTCACCGTCTCGGGCACGCTCAGCGCGACCCTGGCGCTGCCCGCCGGGACCCCGCTCACCGTCACCCGCACCGACTTGGAGTCGCCGAACGGCAAGTCGCTGGGCACCAAGGCCCTCGGCACCGGCGGCAAGTTCTCCTTCAAGGACACCCCGCCGGCCGGCGGCAAGGTGAAGTACACGGTGAAGTACGCGGGCGACGCCACCCACACCCCGGCGTCCGCCTCGGACACGGTGGAGGTCTCGCGCGCCACCCCGACGCTGACCCTGAACAACGATCGCAAGGTGTACGCGTACGGCACCGACGTGAAGTTCACGGCGCACCTGGGGTCGACGTACAAGAACCGCACGGTCGAGATCTGGGCCGACCCGTTCGGCTCCGACAAGCCCAACAAGCTGGTGAAGTCCGGCAAGGTGAACTCCTCGGGCAACCTCACCGTGACGCTCGACCTCACGCGCGACGCGAAGGTCACCGCGAAGTTCGCGGGCGACTCGCGCTACAAGTCGAAGTCCGTGAGCAGCACCGTCGGCGCCAAGGTGAAGGTGTCCACGGCGATCAGCGGCCAGTACAAGAAGAAGTCGGTGTACGGCCACACGTACTACTACTTCCACAAGTCCAAGGACCCGTTGTTCACCACGACGATGACGGCGTACCCGCACCGTCAGCAGCGGCTGGAGATGGAGCTCTACTACCAGGGCACCTGGTACGACGCGGGCACCCAGTACTTCAAGCTGAGCTCCGCGGGCGTGTCCAGGGTGCAGCTCGGCGGCACCCACGAGACGGGCTACCGGATGCGCGTGCGCTCCTCGTACTACAACGGCACGTCGGGCGACAACGTGAACTCGACGACGCACGGCGACTGGAAGTACTTCATCTTCACCA
The DNA here is from genome assembly GCF_001514115.1 of Streptomyces olivochromogenes. Lineage (GTDB taxonomy): Bacteria > Actinomycetota > Actinomycetes > Streptomycetales > Streptomycetaceae > Streptomyces > Streptomyces olivochromogenes. Next base: position 46,873 of record NZ_KQ948475.1, on the reverse strand, counting down.
GCTGATACGTCGGCTGAGCTGATACATCGGCTCATACATCGGCGCCGTGGCCCGGAAGCCCGCCTTCCCCGGGGAAGGCGGGCTTCCGCATGTCTCGGACAGTTGTTCCCGACCTGGCCTCACTACCTGCCGGTACGTGTCACCATACGAGCCGCTCTGTTTGAAATTGATATTTCAATCGACGTCTTCAACAAAATGTGCCAGTAAAGGAACAGGACATGACCACCCCTGTCCCCTTCGACTCCCCCGCCCGGCTCCTCGTCGTCGACGACGAGGAACATCTGCGCGCCATGCTCACCATGGCCATGGAGTTCCTGGGATTCGAGGTGACCGGCGCGGCCACCGGGCGCGAGGCGCTCCACGCCGTCGCGCGCGGCCGCCCCGACCTCGTGCTGCTCGACATCAACCTGCCCGACCTGGACGGCTTCGACATCTGCCGGACCCTGCGGACGCGGGGGCACACCATGCCGGTGCTGTTCCTCACCGCGCGCGGTGACGTCGACGACCGGGTGCGCGGACTGGACCTGGGCGGCGACGACTTCGTCACCAAGCCCTTCGAACTCAAGGAGATCGCGGCCCGCGTACGGGCCCTGCTGCGACGCGCCGCCGAGCGCCCCGCAGAGCGGCACACCCTGCAGGCCGGAGCCGTGCGCCTGGACGTCCACACCCACGAGGTGTGGGCCGCGGGCGAACCCGTCGGCCTCACCACCACCGAGTTCGCCCTGCTGCGCTATCTGATGGAGAACCCGGGCCGGGTACTGTCGCGCGCCCAGATCCAGGAGCGGGTCTGGAACCACCGAGCCGACGGCTCCGGCATCGTCGACACCTACGTCTACTACCTGCGCCGCAAGCTCGGCGACGCCGGAGTGCCGCTCATCCGGACGGTGCGCGGGGCGGGTTATCTGCTGTGCTCGGACTGACGACCGGGAATCCGCGCGACCCGCACCGCGCGCCCCCGCGACCACCGGTCGCCGCCGGTTCGCGGGCCGTCGCCCTGTGGCTCGCCGCCACGCTGGTGACCCTGGGCACGGTCGCCGCGCTCTCCGCCCAGGCACTCGGCCACCACCTCGTCCTGCGCACCGACGAGGAGATCGAGAAGTACCGCGGCGTCCAGCTGAGCGAGGCGGTCGGCGTGACGGGCCCGAACGGACGCTCCGCCCTGGACCGGTCGTGCCTGATCCTCGTCCTGGACAGGACCGGCCGGGTGACCGAGCGGTACGCGGGCGCGCCGGGCCTGCCGTCCTTCCCCGCCCTCGCCCCGGCCCGGCTGGCCGCCCTCGCCGCACGGGGGCACCCGGTGGGCATCGGCGGCACCTACCGGGCGCTCGTGGTGCGCCCCCGGGGCCCGGCCCCGGACCGCGACCGCGCCTATGTCGTCATCGCCCGCTCGATGGCCGACGCGCACCAGGCCGTCACCCGGCTGCTGCGGGCCGAGGCCGCCGCCTCGCTGGTGCTGCTCGCCGCGGTCGCGGGCGGCGCCCGGTGGCTGGGCGGCCGCGCCGCCCGGCAACGGCTCGACTCGGAACGGCGGTTGCGGGAGTTCCTCGCCGCCGCCGGACACGAACTGCGCAATCCGCTGACCACCATCTCGGGGTACGCCCAGCTCGCCCGCGTCGGTCATCCGTCCTCCGAGCGGATGCGGGAGGAGGCGTTCGGGCGGATGTCGACCGAGGTGGAGCGGATGACCTCGCTCATCGACGAACTGGTGCTGCTGTCCGAACTGGACCTCGGCCGGTCCCTGCAGGTGCGGTGCGTGGACCTGGCGGAGCTGTGCCGTGCCGCCGTCACCGCCGCCCGCGACTGCCACCCCGACCGTCCCGTACGGCTGCTGGTGGCGCCCGGCGAGCACACCGTCGCCGGGGATCCGCTTCGGCTCCACCAGGTGGTCGCCAACCTGCTGGCCAACGCCCGCACCCACACCCCGCCCGGCACCACGACCACGCTGGGGCTCGGCACGGAGGACGACCACCGGGTCATCGAGGTGACGGACGACGGGCCGGGGGTGCCGGACGCGCTGCGGGCCAGGATCTTCGACCGGTTCGTACGGGGCGAGGGCGCGAGCGCCGGCGGTGGCGGGAGTACGGGCAGCGGGCTCGGGCTCAGCATCGTCGCGGCGATCGCGGCGGCGCACGGCGGCACGGTGACGCTCGAACCCTCCGCCCGCGGCGCGTGGTTCAGGGTCAGACTGCCCGCCGGGCCCTGAACCCGGCCGTCACACTCCCGCCTGGAGCCTGCTGAGGTGCCGTTGTACGTGGTCGAGGGCGCCCCGTCGGCGTCCGGGCACGCGCAGCCTCAACTCGGCCAGCGCGGCGCCGAGTTCGACGGCCCGCGCGGAGTCGCGGATCTGCCCCCACTGGTGGTGGGCCCGGTCCACGGCCGACTCGACGGCCGGGGCGTCGCAGGGCTGGCCCGCGTCCAGCCGGTGTCCGGCGATCGCCAGCCAGGTGCGGCAGCTGCCGACCGGGTCGCCCGCGAGCATCGCCAGGTCCGCGCGGACCTCCGCCCAGTGCAGGGCCTGTTCGGAGGCGACGCCCCAGGTGCGGGCCGCCTCCTGCGCCCAGCGCGCGGCCAGTGCCGCGGCCTCGTCGTGCCGGCCCGCCTGCGCGGCGGCGGTGATCGCGGCGTGCGGGTCCGGGACCACGGGTATCCGCGCGGGAGCCGCCAGCACGATCCCCGACGGCCCGCTCTCGGCCTCGATCCGGGCCAGCGACTGCTGGTGCAGCAGCGGGAGTTCGGGCCGTAGGCCGCTGCGCAGGATCGTGGCGAGGGCCTTCATGTACGCCGGTGACGCCACCGTGCGCCGGGGTGGCGGCGGGGCGACGCGCCCGTACAGGCCGACCCCCGTGCCCGCGGTGAGCGGGCTCGTCGCGAGGTACTCCCAGGTCTCCGCGTCGGCGTGCAGGTCGACCAGGAGCTCGGTGGTGCCCGGTGCGCGCAGCCGGAGTTCCTCGGTGATCCAGTGCCAGGGGAAGGCCGTGTAGCGGACGGTCGACGGGGTGGTGCGGGCCAGCGCGAGGTGCGGCAGGCGCTGGCGGCGGTCCAGTTGGAGCTGGCCCGTCACGAACATCGTCAGCGGGCCGGGAGCCGTGGCGGCCGCGCGCAGCCGGGTCAGCACGGCCTGCGGCTCCAACGGGTCGGCCAGTTCCACCACGTTCGCGGTGTCCGTGCCGGACAGCACCGCGGGGGACACGGCCGCGAGCACGGGGAGCACGGACGCCGCGTCCACCAGACACCCCTTGCCCACCGGTGAGGCCGCGAGGAGCAGCACGGTTCCGGGCATGGTTCCCTCCCTCCCCATCGATCACGTACGCCAGCACCGTAACCGCTGCGCCTGCGAAGGGGGGACGGCAGCCGGGCAAACGCCCGCCTATGGCTGGGTTGTGCCCTCGCCCGTGCCTTCCGGTACCACGTTCGGTGACACCACCGGTCTGGGGTCCCCCCGTCGTCGTACCGCGAAGATCGTGGTGTCGTCGGCCAGCCGCCCGCCGCTGTGCCGCAGTGTGCCGTCGCGGACGACTTCGACGAGGCGCTGCGGCTCGACGGTGCGCGGGTCCTCGGTCAGGGCGCGCGTCACCCGGTCGAGGAGCGGAAAGAACGCTCCGTCGGCGTCGCGGGCCTCGGTCACCCCGTCCGTGACGAGGAGCAGGGTCTCGCCGGGGACCAGTACGGCGGTCAGGACGAGCGGCTGGTCGGAGGTCAGCTCGGCGAGACCCAGCGGGAGTCCGTGGCCCGGCGGCAGGGCGCGTACGCCGTCGGGCGCGACCACGAGGGGCGGCTCGTGGCCGAAGTTGACGAACTCGACGGTGTCCCGGGCGACGTCGGGGAAGCCCACCAGGACGGCGGTGGCGAAGCGGTCGTGGTCGTCGTGGCCGACCGCCTTGCGGTAGCCGACGTGCCGGCGCATCCGCACCTCCAGACGGTCGGCGACCGTCCGCAGGACGGGTTCGTGGTAGGCCGCCTCGCGGAATGTGCCGAGCAGCGCGGCCGCCGACTCCACCGCGCCCAGCCCCTTGCCCTGCACGTCGCCGAGGAGGAGCCGGGTGCCGCTGGGGCCCGGCTGGATGTCGAAGAAGTCCCCGCCCACCCGGGCCTCGCTGTCGGCGGGGAGGTACACGGCCGCGTGGTCGAGATCGCCCCAGCCCGGCGGTATCGGGCGCAGCACCGTGCGCCGGGTGGTCTCGGCGACGTCCATCATGTGCAGCATGCGCCGCTCGCCGCGGACCCGGACCGCACAGGCGATGACCGCGAGGACGCCGCCCACGCTGACGAGGATGAAGTCGGGAAGGCCGGTCTGGTACTGGTGCTGCCAGGACGCGTCCACCTCGATGTAGGTGACGACCGCCAGGCAGGCGAAGACCGCCGTGGTCCACACCCCGCAGATCGCCGCCGCGATGCCGGGGACGAGGACGATCCAGGAGATGATCCGGAACTCGCCGGAGGTGTTCCAGTCGGCCAGTCCGATGGCGATGAGCAGGAACAGCGGCGGCACCCAGGCGACGCTGTGGCCGCGCAGCCGCAGCATCTTCTGCCGCTGGACGGAGTCGTCGCGCTGCTCCGGGGGCACCGGGCCGAGCAGCGGCGACAGGTCTCGGATGCGTCGCAGGCCGCCCACGTCGCCGTGCCACCCCTTCCTCGTCAGTACGCCACCGACATCCGGGCGCGCGGGTGGGCGGGCGTCTCCAGCTCGTCGACGAGGGCGATGGCGTAGTCCTCGGCGCTGATCCGGCTGTTGCCGTGCTCGTCGGTGAGCAGCTGGTCGCCGCCCAGGCGGAAGACGCCGGTACGGGCGCCGGGGGCGATGTCGGCGGCGGGCGAGATGTACGTCCAGTCGAGGTCGTCGACCGTGCGGTAGAAGTCGAGGGCGTCGCTGTGGGCGCGCGCCTCCGCCACGACGGCCTCCGGGAAGCCGGGCTGGTCCACGACCGCCTCTCCGGGCGCGACCTCCAGGCTGCCCGCCCCGCCCACGATCACCAGCCGCCGCACCCCGGCCGTCCGGGCGGCCTCCACCAGCGCCGCGTTCAGCGCCAGGAACGGCCCCCGGGGATCCGTCCCGTCTCTCGGCGGTACGCAGGCCGAGACCACCGCGTCCGCGCCCTCCACCAGCTCGGTCACCTTCGCCGTGTCCGAGGCGTCCGCGGCGGTCGCCGTGACCCCTGGGACCGGCGACTGCCCGGAGCGGCTCACCGCCAGGACCTGGTGCCCGCGCGCCGATGCCTCCGTTGCGATGCGGCTGCCGATCATTCCTGTGGCGCCGAAGAGTACGACCTTCATGGAGTTCAGCGAAACACGAGGCCAAAACCCCCGCATCCCGACTTGCCAGCCATCCGGCCGGGGTGTGACCTGGAAGGCGGGGCGAGGAGAGAGGAGTGCTCCCATGACTCACACGGCACCAGTCTCGAAGGCGTCAGGGGCACGACACGGAGCGGTGACAGGGCGTACGGCGGGAACGGCGGGAATCGCGGGTTCGACCTGGGCGGCGCGCACGCACCGCGCACCCGCCGTCTTCGACGAGCGCACCCACGCCGTCGCGAAGTGGGCGGTGCCCGTCGTCGGCGGGCTTCTCTACGGGTACTGGGCGGCGGCCAACGCGCGCGACGCCGGCCTGCGCGACGGCGGATCGATCACGGGCTGGAACGTCCTGTTCGGGTTCGTGTGCGCGATCTTGTTCGCGGCCGCCTACATCGGCGTACGCATGCTGGCGCCGGTGCTGAGGCGTGAACTGCACGCGCTGGTGTGGACCGCGTTCGCGGGCATCGCGTTCGGGTTCCTCTACAGCCTGACCGGCGCTTCCGTGCTGCGCTCCACGTTCATGGCGCTGGGAGTCTCGGTGTTCGTGCTCGCGGGAAGCTTCTACCACTACTACACGCACGAGGACGCGGCCGGCCATCCGGTGAACTGACGCGGCGGCACACCGACGCGACGCCACGGCATGGTGCACGAGGCCCCGGCAGGCTGCCGGGGCCTCGTGCACCTCCCTCACTCACCTACCCCCTGGGACCAGGTCCCAGGAGTCTGGGGAAGAGCCGCTACAACCAGGTAACACCCGTTCGGGTGAGCTCTCCACCGGAGCGGCTTGTCGTTTGCACCCATATGGAGTCACACCGCTCGCGCCCGCCGCCCACGCAGCTTTGCCTGGAAAGGTGTCCCCTCGTGTGCGCAGCACCCTGTCGGCCGTCCTGATCGCCCTCGCCTGCCTGTTCGCGCCGCTCGGCGCGCTGTCGACCTGGGCGGCGTACGGGATCGGCGACGACGAGCGCTACGCGGCCGCGATGGAGCCGCTCGCCGCCGACACGGACGTACGGGAGGCGATCGCCGCGGCCGTCACGACCGGGATCCTGCGCGAAGTCCATGTGCGGGCGCCGCTCCAGGGGCCGGTGAACCACTTCGTACGGGACGCGGTGCGCTCGTTCACGCTGACACCGGCGTTCCACACGGCGTGGCAGGCGGCGAACCGGGCCGCGCACGAGGCGGTGATGCGGGCGCTGCGCAGTGACCGTGAGGAGGCCGTGACGATCGACCTCGCCCCGGTCGCCGAACAGGTCAGGAGTCAACTCGCCGGCGCGCACGTGCCGTTGGCGAACCGTATCCACGTCGAGCACACCGAGATCACGGTGTTGCCCTCGGAGAATCTGGCCGAGCTCCGGAAGGGGTTCCACGTGCTTGAAGTCGCCGGCTTCTGGCTGCCCGTCTCGGCGGCCGTCCTCGCCGTGACGGGCATCCTCGTCGCGGTGTGCCGCAGGCAGGCGGTGCTGGCCACCGGGCTCGGCACGGCGGTGGGCGCCGCGCTGCTCGGCGTCGCGGTCGCCGTCGGCCGCCGGCTCACCCTCGCCGACCTGCCGCCCGACGTGTCACCCACGGCGGTGGGCGCGGTGTACGACGCCCTCACCGACACCCTGCGCCTGGTCTCCTGGGCGCTGCTCGCGCTCGGCCTCACGGTGGCGCTGACCGCCCTGCTCACGGCCGCGTACGCGCGACGTCGGCGAGCGTCCCGAGCGCCCGGGCCAGCTCCGGCGGAGCCACCGACCCGAGTCCGAGCCTGACGGCGTCCGCCCCGGCCGCCGAGGTGGCCGGGGCGGCGGCGAAGGCCGAGCCCGGGGTCACCGCGATCCCGCGCGCCGCTGCCGCCGCCGTGAACGTGTCCGCCCGCCACGGCGCGGGCAGCTCCCACCAGACCTGGTACGCCCGCGGATCGGCCCGCACACGGAACCCGGCGAGTTGCTCGGCGACCAGCCCCTGCCGCAGTGCCGCGTCCGCCCGCTTGGCGGTGACCAGCCGGGCGACCGTGCCGTCCCCCAGCCAGCGCACCGCGGCCTCCAGTGCGAACCGTCCCGCGCTCCAGGCACCGGAGCGCAGCGCCGCCGCCACGTCCTCCACCCGGCCCTCGGGCACGACGAGAAAGCCGACGGTGAGGCCGGGCGCGACCCGCTTGGAGAGGCCGTCGACGACGTAGGTGCGCTCGGGAGCGTGGGCGGCGAGGGGGTCCTGGCCGGTGTGGAGGAAGGACCAGATGCGGTCCTCGACGAGCGGGAGGTCCAGGTCGCGTGCGGTGTCGGCCAGTTGCCGGCGGCGCGCGTCCCCCATCGTCGCGCCGGTCGGATTGTGCAGGGTGGGCTGCACGTACACGGCGGACAGGGGCGCCGAGCGGTGGGCCGCGGTGACCGCCTCGGGCCGCAGCCCTTCGCCGTCCATGGCCAGCGGTACCAGAGTGACGCCGAGCCGGGTCGCGATCTCCTTGACCAGGGGGTACGTCAGTGCCTCGACGCCGACGCGGCCGCCCGGCCGGACGAGGGAGGCGAACGCGGCGGCGATGGCCTGGCGGGCGTTGCCCGCGAAGGCCAGCCGGGACGGGGCCGGACGCCAGCCCGGGGTGGCGAGGAGGTCGGCGACGGCCTCGCGGGCGGCGGGCGTACCGGTGGCGGGAGCGGTGCGCAGGGACTCGGTGAGCACGTCCGGGCGCAGCAGCGGGGCGAGGGCGGGCGTGAGCAGCTCCGACTGGCCCGGCACGGACGGGTAGTTGAGCTCCAGATTCACGAGCGGGGCCGGGGATTCGAGGGAGGGCTCGGCGAGGGCGCGTCCCGAGGGGGCCGGGGCGGCCCGGACGAAGGTGCCGCGCCCGACCTCGCCGACCACCAGTCCGCGCCGCACCAGTTCGGCGTAGACGCGTCCCGCCGTCGATCCGGCGATCCCGCACCGCCGGGCGAACGCCCGCTGCGGGGGCAGTCGTTCGCCGGGTCGCAGCCGCCCGGCGGCGATGTCGTCGGCGAGCCGGTCGGCGATGCGCCGGTAGTCGTCCACCACGTGAAGTCCCCCTGTTCGCGTTCTGGATCACGGCATCGGGTCGCACCGCTTGGGATCGCACTGCCTGGATCGCACTGCCCGGATTGCACCGAGGGCAAAGATCTTATTGCACCGAGCAGTTGGCCGGACCTAGGGTCGTGGCCATGGCACCCTTCCTCGCATACGAGGACAAAGGGGGCGCACCCGATGCCTCGGCGCTCCCTCTCGTCCTGATCCACGGCCACCCCTTCGACCACACGATGTGGACCCCTCAGATCGCCGCGTTCTCGTCGCGACGGCGAGTGATCGCCCCGGACCTGCGCGGCTACGGCGCGTCTCCGGTGGTCCCCGGCGTCACGCCCCTCGCCACCTTCGCCGAGGACATCGCGGCGCTGCTGGACCACCTCGGGGTGGACCGGTTCATCCTCGCCGGACTCTCCATGGGCGGCCAGATCGCGATGGAGTGCTACCGGCTGTTCCCGGCGCGGATCCGGGGGCTGGTGCTGGCCGACACGTTCCCGTCGGCCGAGACCCCGGAGGGCAGGAAGGCGCGCGCCGCGATGGCGGACCGCCTGCTGCGCGAGGGCATGGCCGGCTACGCCGACGAGGTCCTGTACAAGATGGTCGCGCCGTACGCGAACGCCGAGGTCGCGGCGCACGTGCACCGCATGATGACCGCCACGCCGCCCGAGGGCGCGGCGGCGGCCCTGCGGGGACGGGCCGAGCGCCCCGACTACCGCGACCTGCTGACCCGCGTCACCGTCCCGGCCCTCGTCGTCGTGGGCGCCGACGACGAGTACACCCCGGTCGCGGACGCCGAGGCGATGCACGCGGCGTTGCCGCACTCCACGCTCGGCGTGATCGCCTCGGCGGCCCATCTGCCGAACCTGGAGCGGCCGGAGGAGTTCAACGGGATGCTGGCGGACTTCCTGGACGGACTCGACGCCTGAGCGGACGCCCCACCCGCCGGTGAGGGAGGATTCGGGCACCCCACGCGAACGAGCGGAAGGCAGGCCCGGACTTGGAGACTGCGGTGACCGCCCCGGCGGGCTCCGAGGACCGGCCGACGCGGTCCGGGGGCCGACGGGCCGCGGCCTGGACGGGCGGACTGCTGCTGGCCGGGGTGAGCGTGGTGGTCGGATGCCGGGCCGCCGACAGCGACGGCATCACCCCCGTGCCCCAGCTGCTCGCCTTCCTGCCCTGGCTCCTCGCGCCCACCGGCCTCGCACTCCTGCTCGCCCTGTTCACCCGCCGGCGGATCGGCATGGTGTGGGGCGTGCTGGTGCTGGGCGCGCTCGCCTGGTACATCGAGCCCTACGGCAGGACCAGCGAGCCGACCGGGAGTCCGGTCGCCGAACTGCGGGTGATGACCTCGAACGTGCAGTTCGGACGGGGTGCCCGCGCGCTCGTCGCCGCCGTCGGACAGCACCGGCCCGACATCGTGTTCGTGGAGGAGTGCGAGTACACATGCTCCGCCACGCTCAAGAAGGCCTTCCAGGGCCCGGGGGGCGGCTATCCGTACCGCGTGTCCGTCGAGGGCGCCGGATCCGACGGATCCGTGATCATCAGCCGGTTCCCGCTCGCGGTGGCGGACGGCGTACGCGGGACGATGGGCATGCCGGGAGCCGTGGCCGACGTACAGGGGCACGCCGTACGGCTCCAGCTCGCGCACCCCATGCCGCCGCTGCCGGGGCAGGTCGGGCTGTGGCGGCACGAGCTCGGCGAACTGCGCGACTACGCCGCCGGGGGCAAGGACGGCTCCACCATCCTCGCCGGGGACTTCAACGCCTGCCAGGACCACGCCGCGTTCCGCCGCATCCTCGACACCGGACTGCGCGACAGCGCCCGCCTGGCCGGCTCCCCGCGCACCCCCAGCTGGCCCGCCCGCACCGCCCCCGCCCTCGGCGCCCAGATCGACCACGTCCTCGTCTCCCGGGACTTCTCCGCGAACACGGCCACCTTCCTCGGCATCGCGGGCAGCGACCATCGCGCGCTCGTCGTCGATATCACCCTCCACCAGCACAAATGAGCCCCGGAAGCGGTGGTGCGATGCGGTCATAATGGGTCCATGCCCCGCCAGTTGCCCAGTGCTCTCACTCCTCCCGACTGGCTGGTCAGGAACCTCCGAGCGCAGCAGGCACCCATGCCCTGGGCCGCCGCCGCGCGCGCCGCGATCGCGCTGGCCCTGCCGCTGGCGATCGGCCTCGCGGCGGGCGAACCCGCGTACGGCGCCCTCGCCTCCATGGGCGCCCTGTCCGGCGTCATCGGCGACACCGCGGACGCCTACCGCATGCGCATCTTCAACATCGCGGTCCCCCAGCTCTTCGGCGCGATCGGCGTCACCATCGGCTCGCTCGTCCACGGCCACGGCTGGGTCGCCGTCGGCGCGGTCACCGGCGTCGCGCTCGTCTCCGGGATGATCTCGACGATCGGCGCCGTGGCCTCCGTGTCGAGCCTGCTGCTCCTCCTCAACTGCTCCATCGGCGCCGGACTTCCCCTGCCGGGATCCTGGTGGCTCGCGCCCGTGCTGATGTCCGGCGGCGGCCTCCTCGTCCTGGCCCTGGCCCTGCTCGCCTGGCCGCTGCGCTCGGGCATCCCCGAACGGGCCGCCGTCGCCCACACCTACCGGACCGTCGCCGACCTGCTCGCCGCGACCGGCACCGAGCGGTACGTCGACGTCCGCCTCGCCGTCACCCAGTCCCTCGACCAGTCCTACGACCTCGCCCTCGCCCGGCGTGCCTTCCACCACGGCCGCAACCCCGAACTCGCCCGGCTGCTCGCCCAGCTCAACGCCATCACACCCGTCGTCGAAGCCGCCGCGGCCGCCCACCAGTTCGACGAGCCGCTGGCCCCCGAGATCCCGGACGCCGTACGCCACCTCGCCGACGCCGTCGAGACCGGCTACACCGGCCCCATAGGGCTCGGCCTCCCGGTCCCCACCAACGAGACCGCTCGCGCCGTCGACCACGCCCTGCGGCACGCCGCCGACGTCGTCAGCGACCGGTCCGCCGGCAAGGCGTCCCTCCGCAACGTCGACGACCGCCTCGGCAGGCCCTCCCCCAAGCTCTCGGCTTCGCTCGACCAGGGGGGACCCCCATCCCTGCGCGAGCGCGCCACCCGCGCCTCCCGCAACGTCCTGCTGTCCGCCGCCTCCTGGCGCTACGGCCTGCGCCTCGCCCTCTGCATCGGCCTCGCCCAGGCCCTGGTCTCCCTCGTCCCGGTGCCACGCTCGTACTGGGTCGCCCTCACCATCACCTTCGTCATGAAGCCCGACTTCGGCTCGGTCTTCTCCCGGGCACTGCTGCGCGCGCTCGGCACGGTGGCCGGACTCGTCGTCGCGGCCGTCGTCCTCGCCCTGGTGCCGCTCGGCTGGTGGGACGTGCCGGTCATGTTCGTCCTCGGCCCGCTCATCCCCGTCCTCGGCCGACGCGGATACGGCTACCAGACCGCCGCCGTCACCCCGGTGATCCTCCTCCTCTCCGACGTCCTCAACCAGCTGGGCACCGCCCTGCTCGTGCCACGCCTCGTCGACTCCCTCATCGGCTGCGCGATCGCCCTCGTCGCCGGCTATCTGCTGTGGCCGGAGAGCTGGCACACCCGGGTCGGCGACCGCCTCGCGGACGCGGTCGCGGACACCGCCCGCTATGTGGAGTACGCCTTCGGGGCGGACGTCGACCACGCCGCCCGCGCCCGGATGCGCCGCCGCCTCTACCGCGACCTGTCCGCCATCCGCACCGAGTTCCAGCGCGCCCTGAGCGAACCGCCGCCCAACGGCCGGCGCGCCGCCGCCTGGCTGCCGCTTGTCGTCGCGGTCGAGCGGATCGTGGACGCGACCACGGCCGCCGGGGTACGGATCCGGCACGGCGCCCAGCGCCCCTCCCCGGCCGAGATCTCCCATGTCGCGCTGCAACTGCGGGAGTTGTCGGACGGGCTTCGCGAGACCGACACCCTCGTCGCGGTCCGTACGGATCTCACGGGGCCGGCCGGCAGTGTGCTGGAGCCGCTGCGCCAGGAGGTCGCGGCGGCCCGCGCCATCGCGTCACCGCACTGACCGCCCGGAGACAGCCGCCACGCCGTCCGGCCCGGAAACAGGGGGTGCGGGCCGCCCGTGCAGGGGACGGCCCGCACCTGTGGGGGGTGGGGACTGGCTGTTGACGGGCTAGGTGATCAGCGGGCGTTGCTCTTGCTGAGCGCCTTGTCCAGGGCCTGTGCGAGACCGTTGGCCCAGAGCTGGTTGACGCGCGAGCGCTCGGTCGCGTTGGGGATCGCGTTGGTGCAGGACGGGCCGGGCCCACCGCCCGACATCAGCTCGCTGCACGGACCGGAGTAGTGGTCGGGCAGACCCAGCACATGGCCGGTCTCGTGCGCGGTGATGCGGATCGGGTCGTACTGCTCGCTCTGCGCGTAGTCGAGGAAGACGTACCCGCCGCCGTGGCCGTCCGTGGAGGCGTAGGAGCCACGCGAGTCGTTGCCCTCGCGGTAGGTGAAGTCGGCGCTCGACGCCGAACCCGACTGGAGCTTGACGTTCGAGACCGCGCTGTTCCATATCTGGGTGCTGCGGGCTATCTCCGCGCTGAAGGACGGCGCACGGGAGGCGTTGTAGACGACCGTGACGGCGGCGGCGCTGCTCGGGTTCGCGGCGCGCTTCTCGGCGACGGACTTGATGACCGCCTGGAAGAACGCCTGGTTCGCCTTGGCCTCCGCGGCCGATCCGGAGTAGCCGGCGTACGGGGCCGACGCGGAGGCGGAAGCGGGGGCAGAAGCGGGGGTGGGGGCCGCCGTGGCCGGAACCGCGCCGAACGTGGCGGCCGTGAGGCCCAACCCGACCGCGGCCGAGAGCATGGGCAGGGAGAGTCGCACGATGACTCCTTGTGTGGGGGGTGAAGTCGTCATCGGTGAGTGTCGATGCCTGTGCGTCCGCTGTGATGATGGCAATCGGCAATAGGACAGCCCTATCGGGGCGAGCTGCCCGCACCGTCCCGGAGCGTCCAACTCGCCTGCCTTGTAAGGGGTTTGTGCGTCTGGTGCAACCCACGCTCGCGACTTAGGCTCCGACGGCATGGAGCTTGAGGTCCGGCATCTCCGCGCGCTGTGCGCCATCGCCGACACCGGCAGCCTGCACCGCGCCGCGCGCCTGCTCGGCGTTGCCCAGCCCTCGTTGAGCACCCAGCTGCGGCGGATCGAACAGGAGCTGGGCGGGGAGCTGTTCACCCGCGAACGTACCGGCTGCCGACCCACCCCGCTCGGCCGGGTCGTGCTCGGCCGGGCCCGCCCGCTGGTGGCCGAAATGCGGTCCCTGGTCGCGGAGGCCCGCGCCGCCGCCGCGGACGACCCCCAACTGCGCATCGGCTCCACCGCGAGCCGTGCCCTCGCGGGCTGGCTGCGCCGACTGCGCGAACGCCGCCAGGAACCGGTCCTCCAGATGGACGTGTCCGCGAACGCCCTGCTCAACCTGGTCGCCGAGGGCCGGCTCGACGTGGCCTTCGTGCACGAGGTCGAGGGCTGCCCGCTGCGCATCCCCAGCGGGCTGCGGCTGCGCGTCCTGGTCGAGCGCGAGCCCCAGTTCGTGTCCCTGCCGAACGACCACCCGGCCGCCGCACGCTCCGTCGTACGCCTCTCCGACCTGGCCGAGGACCGCTGGATGATCGACCCGACGGTCGACGGCGAGTGGGACGCGGTGCACCGGATGCTGCGCTCGGCCGGGCTCAACCCCCGCGTCCTGCACGGCGATTACCACACGACGGCGTCCCTGGTGGCGACCGGTGAGGTCATCACCGTCTGCCAGCCGACCCGCCAGTCCGGCCCCGAGTCGGTCGTCCGCAGGCTGTACGGCGACCCCCTCGGCGTACGCCTGCTGCTCGCGGCCCGCACCGAGGCCGAGCTGGACGGCGTCTATCCGGACCTGGCGGAGGCGTACCGGGAGACGGCACAGCAGTCCCCGGCCTACCGGGAGTGGCTGGAACACAGCGGCGTGGACAACCCCGTCCCAGCCCTCCCCTAAGACCCGTACGCGACTTTCGCGACCGCGGCTTCAGACCCCGATGTCGCAGCCGTCCGCGCGCCACACCGAGACGACCGCCGGACGCACGATCTTCCCGGGTCCGTCGGGCCAGTTGCTCGCCGGCTTCTCCACCGACGCTCCGTCGATCTCGCCCGGGTGCTGGACCGCGACGAGTACCCGCCGGTCCTGGATGATCGGCCCGCAGGTCTCCGCGCCCGTCGGCACCGTCAGGAACTGCTTCAGCTCACCGCGCCGCTCACCCTTCGTCGCCACGCCCAGCAGGCCGTCGTGCGAGCCGAGCTGGTTGCCGTCCGTGGAGATCCACAGGTTGCCGTGCGGGTCGAAGGCCACGTTGTCCGGGCAGGAGATCGGGCTGACCTTGTCCTTCGGGAAGCCCGCGAAGTAGGTCGCGGGGTCGGCCGGGTCGCCCGCGACGAGGAACAGCGACCAGCCGAAGGTGGTCGCCTCGGCGCGGCCCCGGCGCTCGGTGAGCTCCAGGATGTGCCCGTGCTTGTTGGCGTTGCGCGGATTGGCCTCGTCGGCGCCCGCGGACCCGGCCTTGCCACGGTTGGTGTTGTTGGTCAGAACGACATAGACCTTGCCGGTGTGCGGGGAGGGCTGGATGTCCTCGGGCCGGTCCATCTTGGTGGCGCCGACCTTGTCACCGGCGAGCCGCGTGAAGACGAGGACCTCCTCGACCGTCATCCCGTCCACGTGCGAGACGGCCCCGCGGGCGGTCGCGGTGACCAGCGGAATCCACTCACCACTGCCGTCGAACTCCCCGTCCGCCGGAAGCTTCCCGCTCCCGTCGATCTCGGCGGCCGGGGAGTCGCCGGTCAGCCGGGCCACGTAGAGCGTCCCCTCGTCGAGGAGGGAGAGGTTGTGCTCCCGGACGGAGCGCGAGGAACCGTGCCGCATCCGCTTGCTGCCGACGAACTTGTAGAAGTAGTCGAAACGCTCGTCGTCGCCGGTGTAGACGACGGGCCGCCCGTCGTCCGTCAGCCGCACGGTCGCGGCCTCGTGCTTGAAGCGGCCCAGCGCGGTGTGCTTGCGGGGCGTGGAGGAAGGGTCGTACGGGTCGAACTCGACGACGTATCCGAAGCGGTGCGACTCGTTGGGCTCCTGCGCCACGTCGAACCGCTTGTCGAACCGCTCCCACTTGCGCTCGGTCGCGCCCGTACCGAGCCCGTACCGCTTGTCGGTGTCACGGCTCGCGTTGGCGAAGTACTGGTTGAAGTTCTCCTCGCCGTGCAGCGTGGTGCCCCAGGGGGTGGTGCCGCCGGAGCAGTTGTTGAGCGTGCCGAGCACCTTGCGGCCGGTCGGGTCCGCGGAGGTCTTGAGCAGGTCGGACCCGGCGGCGGGGCCGGTGAGCCGGAACTCGGTGGTGGCGGTGACACGACGGTTGAGGGCGTGCCGGGTGACGGCGGTGAGCCTGCCGGTCCTGCGGTCCTCCTCGACCACGACGGCGGACAGACCGTGGGCCGCCCACGCCACCTCGACCTGCTCACGGGTGGGGTTCGCGGGGTCGTACCCGCGGAACATCAGCACCTCGTCGGTGTACTCGTGGTTCGCCACGAGCAGCTGCCGACCGCGCTCACCGGGCAGCGGGAGGAGAGCGAGGAAGTCGTTGTTGTAACCGAACTGCCCGGCCTGGGCCTTGGCGGTCTGGTGCTCCGGGTCGAAGGCGGGAGCGCCGCGCAGGATGGGCTCACCCCAACGGATGACGACATTCTGGCCATATCCACCGGGGACGGTGACGGCGTCGGCGGTGTTCGGCGCGACGGGGCTGAACCGGAGCCCGCGCGCGGCCTTGTCGACCGTGTGTCCGGTACGGGCCGCGGCTCCCCCTTCCACCGCCTGAGCGGCCCGCGCGTCCTGGGCGCCGGTGCCGACGACCGCCGCACCCGTGGCCGTGGCGACCGTGACGACGGCCGCGGCCCGCATCATCGAACGGCGGCCGATCGCACCGGCGATGACATCACCGACGTACGCGTTGTCGCTGGTGTTGGGCACCTCGTGGAAGCATGCGTCACCACAGCGGAACCGACAGGTCAGGGCGGATCGCCCACCGGGATGCGAACCGGGCGTTCCGATCAACGGCAGCAGTCTGCGCACTTTACTCTCCCCATACGAACCCTTGGTGTGAGCGTGACGCTAGGGGGGTGCGGGTGCAAGCACCCTGCGGCCGGGTGAACAGAGTGTGAACCTCCCGCTCCCGCAGGGGTCTTGATAACGCTCTTGACACCGCTACCTGTCGGTACCCGACCCTGCCCAAGATCGCCGGAGACGGCCGCTAACCTTACGTGTCCGTCCTGGCCAGGGATTGACGGCTTCAACTCATGCGAAGGGTTGCGCACATGGGCATTCTCACTCTCCTGCGGAACGCGTTCGGCCGCTCACGCCAGGGGCGTGACGCCGACGCGGAGACCTCGCCGACGGAGGCTACGGCCCCCACGGTCCCGGCCCCGGCCACCGAGCCGGAGCCCACACCGGCTCCTGCTCAGGAGGCCGAGCCGAAGATCCCCGCACCTTCGTCGGAGCCGTCCGTGGTGGACGAGCTGGTGTCGGCGGCCTTCGACAACGTCACGGTCCCCAAGCCGGCGGAGCCGGTACTTGAGGAGAAGGCGACGGCGACGGAGGAGGAGAAGGCCGAGACGGAGCCGACTCCGACTGCCGCTTCCGCTTCTGCTTCCACTCCCGCTCCCGCTTCCGCTTCTACTTCCGCTTCGATTCCGTCTCCGGCTCCGGATCCCGAACCGGTGAGCGCCGCCGAGGTCGAGACCGAGGTCGCGGCGGAGCCCGAGGCCGAGCCGGTGGCCGAGGCTGAGGTCGAGGCTGAGGTCGAGGCTGAGGTCGAGGCTGAGGTCGAGGCTGAGGTCGAGGCTGAGGTCGAGGCTGAGGTCGAGGCGCCCGCGCCCGAGCCGGAGCCCGTGGTCGAATCGGAGCCGGTCGCCGAAACCCCCGAGGTGTCCGCCCCCGAGCCCGAGCCCGTGGCCGAAGAGGCTCCCGAGCCCGTGGCCGAGGAGGTCTCCGAGCCCGAGCCGGAACCCGTCATCGAGGAAGCCCCCGCGCCCGCCGTCGAGGAGACCCCTGAACCGGTCGCCGCGGAGGCCGCCGAGCCCGTGGCCGAAGAGGCCGCCGAGCCCGTGGCCGAGGAGGAGCCCTCGGAGCCGGTCGCCGAGGAAACCCCCGCCCCGGTCACCGCCGAGGTCACCCCCGCCGAACCGACCACGGAACCGGTCACCGAACCGGTCGCGGAACCGGTAGCGGAACCGGTAGCGGAACCGGTAGCGGAACCGGTAGCGGCCTCGGCGGACGAGCCGACGGCCGACTCCGTGGATGTGCCGGCGGACGAGCCGGTGGCCGCCGACGGCGATCAGCCCCCGGCAGGGCCACCCGCACCCGACGACGAGAGCGTCACGGGTGGTGCGGGCGGGGAAGAAGACGCGGCCGAAGGCGAAGCCGAGGCCGGAACGACCGGCACCGGCACCCCCGCCACCCCCCTCACCCACGTGAAGACCCACGCCCCCGACCTCGCCACCGCCTACCAGGAAGCGGGAACGGCCCTCGCGAAGAGGGACCTCACCGGCACCCGGGCCAAGGTCTACCTCGTCCTGGACCGCTCCGCGTCCATGCGCCCGTACTACAAGGACGGCTCCGCCCAGGCCCTCGGCGAGCAGGCCCTCGCCCTCGCCGCCCACCTCGACCCCGAGGCCAAGGTCCAGGTCGTCTTCTTCTCCACCGAACTGGACGGCACCGGCGAGCTCACCCTCTCCGAGCACGAGAACAAGATCGACGACCTCCACGCCGGCCTCGGCCGCATGGGCCGTACGAGCTACCACATCGCGGTGGAAGAAGTCGTCACGCACCACCAGAAGTCCGGCACCACCGACCCGGCCCTGGTGATCTTCCAGACGGACGGCGCCCCGGACGCCAAGACCCCCGCCACCCAGTCCCTCACGGACGCGGCGAAGGACCACCCCACCGTGTTCTTCTCGTTCGTCGCGTTCGGCGAGCAGGACAACAAGGCCTTCGACTACCTCCGCAAGCTGAAGAGCGACAACACGGCCTTCTTCCACGCGGGCCCGACCCCGCGCGAGCTGACCGACGCGGAGGTCTACGACGGCGTGCTGGAGAACTGGCGCCCGTAAGCCCCACAAGATCCATCCGAGGCCGCCCGTTTCCCACCCCTTGAAAAGGGAAACGGGCGGCCCACCCATGTCGGCTACGATTTCAAGGTTCGCAAGACGACCGACGGTACGACCAGCACCGACGATCGTCACCCCACGTAACGACACGTAACGACTTGGGAGCAGCCGCGATGGCTCGACACCTCATCACCAGCGCCCTTCCGTACATCAACGGGATCAAGCACCTGGGCAACATGGTGGGGTCCATGCTCCCGGCGGACGTGTACTCCCGGTACCTCCGCCAGCGCGGCCACGACGTCCTCTACATCTGCGCGACGGACGAGCACGGCACCCCGGCCGAGCTGGCGGCCAAGGAGCAGGGTCTGCCGGTCGACGAGTTCTGCGCACAGGCGCACGACGCGCAGAAGGCGGTGTACGACGGCTTCGAGCTGTCCTTCGACTACTTCGGCCGCAGCTCCAGCCCGCAGAACCGCGAGATCACCCAGCACTTCGCGCGCCGCCTGAACGAGAACGGCTTCATCGAGGAGCGCGCGATCCGCCAGGTGTACTCCCCGGCGGACGCCCGCTTCCTCCCGGACCGCTATGTGGAGGGCACCTGCCCCCACTGCGGCTACGACAAGGCCCGCGGCGACCAGTGCGAGAACTGCACCCGCGTCCTGGACCCGACCGACCTGATCAACCCGCGTAGCGCGATCTCCGGCTCGACGGATCTTGAGGTCCGCGAGACCAAGCACCTCTTCCTCCTCCAGTCGAAGCTCCAGAGCGAGGTCTCGGAGTGGGTGGCGCGCCACGAGCACGAGTGGCCGCAGCTCGCCTCCTCCATCGCCCGCAAGTGGCTGACCGAGGGCCTGCACGACCGCGCGATCACGCGTGACCTGGACTGGGGCGTCCCGGTCCCGGCCGACACCTGGCCGGAACTGGCGGCGGAGGGCAAGGTCTTCTACGTCTGGTTCGACGCGCCGATCGAGTACATCGGGGCGACGAAGGAGTGGGCAGACCAGGACCCGGAGAACCGCGACTGGAAGTCCTGGTGGTACGAGGCGGACACCGGTGAGAACCCGGTCCGCTACACGGAGTTCATGGCCAAGGACAACGTCCCCTTCCACACCGTCATGTTCCCGGCCACCGAGCTGGGCGTGCGCGAGCCGTGGAAGAAGGTCGACTACGTCAAGGCCTTCAACTGGCTGACGTACTACGGCGGGAAGTTCTCCACGTCCCAGAAGCGCGGTGTCTTCACCGACCACGCGCTGGACATCCTGCCCGCGGACTACTGGCGCTACTTCCTGATCGCCAACGCCCCCGAGTCGGACGACTCGTCCTTCACCTGGGAGCACTTCACCGCCACGGTGAACAAGGACCTGGCCGACACCCTCGGCAACTTCGTCAACCGCGTCCTGTCCTTCTCCAAGAAGCGCTTCGGCGAGGAGGTCCCGGCGGGCACCGAGGCGGGCGAGGCGGAGGCGAAGCTCGGCGAGGAGATCGCGGGCCTGCTGGCCGAGTACGAGACCCAGATGGAGGCCCTCCAGTTCCGCAAGGCCGCGGCGGCGCTGCGCGCCCTGTGGTCGGCGGGCAACTCCTACCTGGAGGAGAAGGCCCCCTGGCTGGAGATCAAGACCGACCCCGACGGCGCGGCCCTGACGCTGCGCACGGCGATGAACCTGATCCACCTCTACTCGGTGGTCTCGGAGCCCTTCATCCCCGCGTCCTCCCGCGCGATGCGCTCGGCGTTCGCGCTGACGGACGACACGGCGGTGTGGGTGTCGGCGGACGAGGCGAGGTCCCTGTCCTCCGTCCCCGCGGGCACCCCCTTCACGGTTCCCCCGGTCCTGTTCGCCAAGATCACGGACGAGGACCTGGAGTCGTACAAGGAGCGCTTCGGCGGCGCACCGGAGTAGTGACGGCGTAGCGCGGGGCCCGGCACCGAAGAGGTGCCGGGCCCCTCTCTTTTCCCGTCCTGCGTCTCACTCCTCGGCCGGAAACCGACCCCGCTGGTGACATGCTCTTGACCACCCGTATGGTTTCGCCATGGCAGTCCCTCCGGTCATCCCGATCGCCTACGAGCCGAAGTCCCGCACCGAGAGCATCGGTCGCTACGCGGACGGCCAGTTCCTGGCGTCGATCACCTACGCCTTCCCCGAGGGCTACCGTCCCGACGATGGCTGGGAACAGCACAAACGCCTCTACACGGTGCTGCACACCTTCGACGCCGAGGGCCGCTACCGCGACTCGGAGATCTGGTGCGCGGGCACCTGGGCCGAACAGCAACTGGCGCCGGACGGACCGGACTCGGTGCTCTCCCGGGCCAGGGCCCATCTGGCGAAACTCCTGCGGAGCCTGCCCCGCCGCTCCTACACGGACATCGCGATCCGCCCCTTCCAACGCACCGTCGACGGCGTCCTGTTCGGCCTGGTGATCAGGGAGGACGAGGAGGAGGCCTGGGCCGAGCTGTACCCGGACCGTCTCGCGTTCGCGGAGCCGTGGGACGGCCAGTACGACACCTGAGCCGCGCGGCGCCCCCCTCCCTCCCCCTTTGCCTTTTCTTGAACAAAAGCCAAACTCGCTGGTAGCATCCGGCCACTTGGCGGGGGTGGGGACCCCCGCGGGGAGGGAAACTCACGTGGGCAGACACGCCCTGAGACGGGGCGGTCTTGCCGCTGCCGTCTCCACACTCGCCGTCGCCGTCACGGCCACGGCGATCACCGTGCTCGCGCAGGGGCCGGGCGGCGCGACCGCCCAGGCGGCGCCCGTGGCGGGCACGGGCACCAAGGAGATCACGCTCGTCGACCCGAACACGGACACCCCGCGCGTCGACCGGCCGCTCACCGCGGGCTCCACCGGCTTCCTGCACCGGCAGAGCGGGGTCGACGGACTGCTGTGGACGGACTACGACGACGGCTCCACCGTCACCGTCGAGAACGCGAACGGCGTCTACACACCCGGCGCGGGCTGCACCTACCTCGGCTCGCTGTGCCGGACGGCCTGGTACGGCTCGGACGGCGACCTGGTCGCCCTGCCGACGTCCCTGACCAGCAAGTCCGTCACCCTCTGGGACCCGTCGACGCACAAGACGTCGACCGTCACCTCGGACTACTACTACCGGGCGCTGGCCGGTGACACCGTCGTCACCGGCCGCACCCTGATCGACTCCGTGGCCGGCGAGCGACGCGAACGCTTCGTGACCGGCGACTGGTTGACCGTCCAGGACCAGGCGGTCGTGGCGGCCGACTCCGACGGCGTGCTGGTCGAGAACGGCACCGCCCTGTACTACATCGACATCGACTCGGCCGTCGGCACCCGGGCCTTCGGCGACGTCACCGCCAACTCGCCGTACGTACAGAGCGAGGACCGGATCGGCTGGTACGAGACCAGCACCGGCGACCTCCACCTCAAGTCCCGCACCGACCCGGCCGCCGCCGAGGAACAGGTCGTCGACCTGCCGAACTTCGGTGCCCTCGACGGCGACCCGGTCCTGGTCGGCGACTGGCTGCTGCTGCCCACGGACACGAACACCGGCACGGCGATCACCGCGGTCTCGCTCGCCGACGGCTCCTCGCGGACCCTGCTGGGCGCCTCCGGCGCGTACGCGATCCACGCGTCCGGCGACGACGCCCTCGTCACCGGCGGCACCGGCGCCGCCGACTGGTGGGTGCAGCGCGTCGGCCGGGCCGCCGACGGCTCCCCGGAGCTGACGAAGGTGCGGGAGATCCCGGCGGCGGAGAACGCCAAGACGGGGCTCGCGCTCAGCCGGGGCAGTCTGCGCGTGGCCGAGGAGAACCCCTCCTCCACCCTCGACACCACGTCGATCCGGACCCTCACCACCGACGGCGCCGCCGGCCTGACGGCCTCCGCCGCCACCGCGGGCGACTCGGTCCGACCCGCGTGCCCGTACGCCGGCACCACCTGCTCCGCGATGTGGGGCAACCGCGGGGGCAGGCCCGAGGACGTCTACCTCATGACGTTCGACGACGTCGACGAAGGCGGCACCGGCCTCCCGAACGCGGACAAGCTGGTCGCCATCGGAGACGCCACATCGAACTACACGCTGGAGTTCGGGACCCAGGGCGGCAGGATCGTCGACGTCTCGGACGGCTACGCGGTCTACGACTCCGGCGGCACCACGCCCATGCAGTACGTCGGCCGGTTCGGCTACGGACAGCAGCTGAAGCGCACGATCCGGGCCGCGGCGCTGAACGGCTCCACCCTCTGGAGCGCCACCTCCACCGCCGGCAAGCTCACCTCGTACAGCCTGGCCGAGCAGAAGACCCTCTCCACGGTCACCATCGCGGGCGCGGGCTGCGTCCCGACCGAACTCCAGGCGGCGGGCCGCTGGGTGTACTGGTCCTGCGGGAACTCGGCGGGCGTGTACGACACCAAGGCCGGCACGTCCGTGCCGGTGACCCCCGGTGACGTCCTGCTCGGCGACGGATTCACCGTCCGCCACGACCACACGACGGACGAACTCGTCCTGACCGACGCGGCCACCGGCGCCACCCGTGTCATCGCCTCCGGGCTCCCGGACTCCGGCCTGGTCACCGACCGCCGCCACCGGTGGACGGTGGACGAGTACACGGGCCTGGTCGCCTGGTTCGACACGTACGAGCGGACGCATGTCGCGACGACCGGGGTGGCCCCGTCCGCCCCGACCGTCTACGAGGGCACGGTCGACGACCTCATCTGGTCCAAGTCCTCGGACACCGACTCCAAGACGTGGAACAGCAGTTGGCTGCTGTCCCGCCCCGTCACCTCCTGGTCCCTGACCTTCACCTCGGTCCAGAGCGGCGAGACCGGCAAGGCGGCCCGCACACTCACCGGCGGCGCCGCCACGGCCTGGCTCTCGCCGACCTGGAACGCAAAGGCGACGAACGGGACTTACTTCCCCAACGGCCCCTTCAAGTGGACCCTCAAGGCGACCGGCCTCGGCAGCACGACAGCGGCCACGGTGACCACCGGCACAGGAATAGTGTTCGGCGGCGCGGCGGTACGCCACGACTTCAACAGCATCGAGGGCGAACCGGACGGCGTCGGCGATCTCCTCACCCTCAACTCCTCCGGCGGGCTGAGCTACCAACACGGCGCGGGCAACGGCAAGTTCTCCGAGAAGACGACCGGCACCGGCTGGGCCACCTCCATCAAGGCGGTCCCGTTCGGCGACCTCAGCGGCGACCGCTGCAACGACGTCCTCGTCCGCTACAGCAGCGGGGCCCTGCGCCTCTACAGGCCGGGCTGCGGCAACGCGCTCAAGCCGTCGACGTCGTACACCACGCTCGCGACGAGCGGCTGGACGCAGTACGACATCCTCACCTCGCCCGGCGACATGAGCGGTGACGGCCGCCCGGACCTGATCACCCGCAACTCCTCCACCGGCGCGGTCTACCTCTACAAGGGCACGAGCACGGGGAAGCTGTCCTCCCGCGTGAAGCTCTACGACAACTGGAAGGGCTACAAGAAGATCGTCGGCGTCGGCGACCTCAACGGCGACGGCATCGGCGACCTGCTCGCCCAGGACAAGTCCAACACCCTCTACCGGTACGCCGGCAAGGGCAATGGCACCTTCGCCGCCCGCGTGAAGCTGTTCACCAACTGGGGCTCCACGTACGACACAGTCGTCGGCGTCGGCGACCTGAACCGTGACGGCAAGGCCGACCTCGTGGCCCGCGACACCGCCGGAAAGCTCTGGCGCCTGAACGGGAACGGCGCCGGTTCCTTCGGCGGCCGTACGCAGATCGGCACGGGCTGGGGCGGCTACAAGTCCCTGTCCTGAGCCTTCGAAGTCGGACCGGGCGCCCGGGGCTTTCAAGCCCCGGGCGCCCTTCGCGTCCCCTACGAGGTCAGAACCGCACCGGTGGTGGTGGCCAGCTCGGTGGGCAGGTTCTTCGCGGAGGACTGGATCCCGGCGTTCAGGGTCGGCGTCCAGTTCACCGTCGTCTTCAGCTTCTTCGAGTTCGCGGCGTTGTACGCGGCGACGAGGTCGGTCGAGGTGCCGTTGACGAGGTTGCCGGTGCCGGCGATCGAGCCGGTGCCGTCGCCGCTGAGCAGCTTGGAGATCTTCCCGCCCGTCGGGACCTTCCAGTAGTTGTCCTCGGCGACGACCTGGGCCTTGGCACGGGAGTTGATGCTGTAGAGGGGCGCGTACCCGTTGACGGTCGTGGTGTCGAAGTAGTTGTTGTAGATGTGCACCTGCCCGATCCGGGTCAGGGGAGCCCGCTGAACGATCCCCTTCCACACGTTGTGGTGGATGGAGACGCGCAGCTTGCCGACGCTGTCGGTGTCGCTGCTGCCGATCAGCATGGTCTTGTCGTGGTTGGTGAACTGGTTGCGCTCGACGGTCACCAGGTCCGAGCCCTTGGTGATGTCGAGGTCACCGTCGTGGATCTGGTACTCGCGGCCGTAGTACTTCGGGTTGGCGCTGTCGAAGTGCGACGCGTCGGTGAAGGTGTTGTGGTCGGCCCACACGTGCGTCGCCCCGCGCAGGGTGACGGCGTCGTACGCGGAGTTCCAGTTGCCGCTGTCGCCGTCGGTCGGGTCCCACTGCGGGAAGCAGTCCTCGGTGGCGGAGAAGGTCAGATTGCGGATGATGACGTTGTCGACGCTCTGCACCTGCAGACTGCCACCGGTGATCCCGGCCTTGGTGCCCGGCACACCCACGATGGTGGTGTTGGCGGGCACCTTGAAGACGATGTTCTTCGCCTGCTTCTGCTGCGCGGCGTCGCGGGCCTTCTCCTGCGTGCCGGAGGGCAGCTTGGAGGTGCCGTACGTGGCCGGGCCGTAGGCCTTCAGATAGGCGGCCGTCGAATATCCCGTGCCGGCGGAGTAGTCGGTGCAGGTCAGCTTCTTGCCCGAGTCGTCGGTGTTGGCGTCGATGACGCCCTTGACCTGAATGATCTTCGGCGTGGAGTTGTCGGCCTTGCCCAGCGCCTTCACGAGCTGGGCGCGGGTGCTGACGGTGTAGACGTGCGAGGAGTCGGCCTGCGAGCCGCCGGTCGTCCCGGATCCGGACGCCGCCCAGCCGTCCTTGGCGGGCAGCACCTGGTGCGCGAGGTCGACCGTACCCGCGTTCGCGTTCATCACGAACGCGACGGCGCCGAGGCCCGCGGCCGTGACGGCGGCGGCGGAGACGATGACGGCGCGACGCTTGCGGAGGGACCTGCGGTGCGAGGGGGATGCCACGGATGAGTCCTTACGTGGTTGTGGAGCACGTGTTGTGATGCGTGAAGCCCCGCTCAACGGTGCTTCTGACTCATCAGTGGCCACGGAGATCGAAAAGGTTGCCGACCTTTGTTCAGAGACCTGAAGCCCGACCTTCAGAAGCGTCCGCCGAAGTCCCCCAGGCCTCCCAGCCCGCCGAATCCACCGGGACCGCCCATCGGGCCGCCCCCGTGCGGGCGGCGGAGGCCGTCGAGGACGGCGTCGGCCAGGATCACCCCGCCGGCTCCGGCCGCGCCGGCGACCAGGGCCGTCTTCCACCAGGGGGCGCTGTACCAACCGCCCGGCATCTGCCGGCCGCCCACGACCCCGCCGGGGTAGTAGTACGGCGTCGCGTCACCGGGTCGGGGTGAGGCCGCGTAGGTCCGGCCGTCGACCGTGACGCGGCCGTCCCGGGCGGTGATCGCGCCCGTGCCCAGGTCGGGGAGGGCGGGGCCGGGGTCGAGGCCCAGTGAGGTGCGGGCGGCGCGGATGTAGTGCAGGCCCTCCAGGGCCGTCTGCGAGGCCATCGCGTACTGCGCGCCGGAGCGAGCCGTGGTCAACTCCCCCTGCGCGGCCCGGTGGCGCTCGGCGGCGTCGGTCAGCGCCTGCGCCGCCGCCGCGTTGCCCCGCGCGTCGAGCGTCGACAGGCTTCCGCCGAGCCGCTCCACCCAACGGTGGGCCTCCGCCTCCGCGTCCAGGTCGGACACCGCACCGTACGGCTGCGACAGCCGTCGCTGGTAGGCGACCGCGGCCACCGCTCCGACGATCAGCAACACTGCGACCAGCACGACTCCCATGGCTTCCTCCGGCGCTTGCGATGTCCCGGTACGGCGCGAGGTGACCTCACCCGCCTCTCCCCATCACACGCCCAACCACTGTGCACCCCCGCCGAACCGCCTGTGCGTCCACGGTGAACCGCCCCGGACGGGGTCCCGGCCCGGTCGGCGCGCGGATCCATCTGTTCGGCGACACCACCCGCTGGGCCATGGTCGCCGAACTGCTGGGCTACAACCCGCGCGGCGGGAACCTCATCGACGTCATGCACCGCTTCGGCAACTGCCTGACGCGCGGCGAGCCCGGGCTCGGCGACTTCCTGGACCGGGTGGACAACATGGAGGAGATCGATCCCGACGGCGCGGAGGTCTACGTCGGAGGGGTTCCCGTGGTCGTCCGCGGGACGGCACTCACCGTCGACGCCGCCGCGGGCACCCCACTGGAGGACGTGTTCCGCCTGCTCGCCGAGGGGAGCAAGGAGCTTCTCCTGGCCGACGAGACGGAACTGCGGGCCGACCTCCCCGCCGACCTGCCCGTACTGCTGCGGCTCGACGCGTGGCACCAGCCGGAAGACCTCTGGGACGCCGTGCCCAGTACGCACGAGACCTTCCGGCTGATCGCAGAGGTGCTGAGCTCCTCGGATCCGGCCCGATACCGCCCGACCCTCCCGCCCAACACCCACTGGTCCCACTGGCCCGACGCCGGAACGCTCTAGGACCCGCAGGCCCGCGCAACGGAAGCCGTACGGCCCAAAGGGCCCGGAACCAGTGGAGTTCCGGGCCCGGGTCGAGCGAGTCGGTGGGTCAGCTCGCCGAGGGCGACGCCGACGGGCTCGGCTGCGTGTCCGAGCTGTCGTGCGTCTCGTCCGGGGCGACGCCCATCGTCAGGTGGGCGCGAACTCCCTTCGCGATGTTCCTCTTGTCGTACTTCAGGTACAGGAGGCCGCCCGTGTGGCCGTTCTGGGGGTAGATCGTGTCCTCGGTGAGCGTGGTGCGCGTGCTGGTGTTGGTGGAGTACGGGGCGACCTCCGCCGACGCCAGCACCGACTTCTCGTCGAAGAAGAACTGGCCCGTGTGGCAGGTGTGCCCGCCCTCGTAGCCCGCGTCGGTCCAGGTGCCGTCCACGTGCACCTTCGTGTGGATGTGGACGGCGCGGCCCTGGTACCAGCCCGGGAAGACCGTCTTGAAGGTGACGTGGCCGTGCCGGTCCGTGTGCCAGGTGCCGCGCAGGAAGCGGTCGTCGTCGGTCGGCTCCTGGTGGCCCCCGCCGCCACCGCCCGGGCCGCCGGTCGGAGGCTCGCCGGTGGGGGTGCCGGAGGGCGGCGGGCCCGTCGGTGCCGGTCCACCGCCGCCGTTGCCGCTCGACTCGTAACCCGAGTAGACACCCGTCGCGCTGCAGTGCCAGATGTCCACGGCCGCGTTTCTGAGCGGCTTGCAGGTGTCCGCGTCGATCACCTTGAGTTCGAGGGTGAGCGGGATGCCCTCCTGGTCCTCGGTGATGTCCCGGCGGATCTTGTCGGCGTCGATGTAGTACGGGCCCTCGACCAGCTCCGAGGTGAGCGTGTAGCACGTTTCCGCCGAAGCGGGCGTCCGCGGAGCGGCCTCCTGCGCCGAGGCGTTCACCGACAGCGCGCCGCCGACCCCCACCGCGGTCACCGCCGCACCACTCGCCATCAGGACCGTACGGCGAGCCAATTTCCCTCTGTTTTCGGGTACTTGAGAATCCGTCATGACCCGGGACGGTAGAGGTGAGGAAGCCTGGGAGAATATTGGAATGCGCTGTGAAACGTGGTGCGCAAGGGAAAGGGCTCGAAACCGGCGTCGGTTTCGAGCCCTTCGGCCTGGCTGAGGCCGAACTGCCTACTTCGGCTGCGGCTTCCGCACCGACAGGTGCAGCTCGCGCAGTCGCGTCTCGTCCAGCTCCGTCGGCGCGCCCATCATCAGGTCCTGCGCGTTGCCGTTGAGCGGGAACGCGATCGTCTCGCGGATGTTCGGCTCGTCCGCGAGGAGCATGACGATGCGGTCGACGCCCGGGGCGATCCCGCCGTGCGGCGGGGCGCCGAAGCGGAAGGCGCGCAGCATGCCGGCGAACTGCTCCTCGACGGTGTCACGGTCGTAGCCCGCGATCTCGAAGGCCTTGAGCATGATCTCGGGCTCGTGGTTGCGGATCGCGCCGGAGGACAGCTCGACGCCGTTGCAGACGATGTCGTACTGCCAGCCCAGGATGTCCAGCGGGTCCTGGGTCTCCAGGGCCTCCAGGCCGCCCTGGGGCATCGAGAACGGGTTGTGCGAGAAGTCGATCTTCCCGGTGTCCTCGTCCTTCTCGTACATCGGGAAGTCGACGATCCAGCAGAACCGGAAGACGTTCTCCTCGAAGTTGCCCGAGCGCTTCGCGGCCTCGACCCGCACCGCGCCCATGATCTTCGAGACCTCGTCGAACTCGCCCGCGCCGAAGAAGACCGCGTGGCCGGGGGCCAGGGAGAGGCGCTTGGTCAGCTCGGCGACGTTGTCCTCGGTGAGGAACTTGGCGATCGGGCCCGTCAGCGAGCCGTCCTCACCCACCCGGACCCAGGCCAGGCCCTTCGCGCCCTGCTCGACCGCGTAGTCGCCGAGGCCGTCGAAGAACTTCCGGGTCTGACCGGCGACGTCCGGCACCGGCAGGGCACGTACGTGCTTGCCGGCGAAGGCCTTGAACTCCGAGCCCTCGAAGATGTCGGTGATGTCGACCAGCTCCAGCTGGGCGCGCAGGTCCGGCTTGTCGGAGCCGTACTTCAGCATCGCCTCGCGGAACGGGATGCGCGGGAAGGGGGAGGTGACGTGACGGCCACCGCCGAACTCCTCGAACAGCTCCGTCATCAGCTTCTCGATGGGCTGGAAGACGTCCTCCTGCTCGACGAAGGACATCTCCACGTCGAGCTGGTAGAACTCGCCCGGCGAGCGGTCCGCGCGCGCGTCCTCGTCGCGGAAGCAGGGCGCGATCTGGAAGTAGCGGTCGAAGCCGGAGATCATCAGCAGCTGCTTGAACTGCTGCGGCGCCTGCGGCAGGGCGTAGAACTTGCCCGGGTTCAGACGGGAGGGGACCACGAAGTCGCGCGCGCCCTCGGGGGAGGTGGCGCTGAGGATCGGGGTCGCCATCTCGTTGAAGCCCAGCGCCGTCATCTTGTGACGGATCGCGGAGATCACGGCCGTACGCAGCAGGATGTTGCGGTGCATGCGCTCGCGGCGCAGGTCGAGGAAGCGGTACTCCAGGCGCCGCTCCTCGTTGACGCCGTCCTCGGCGTTGATCGTGAACGGCAGCGGGGCGGCGGCGCCGAGCAGCTCGACCTCGCTCACCTCGACCTCGATCTCGCCGGTGGGCAGATCCGGGTTGACGTTCTCCGTGCCACGCGAGACGACCTTGCCGTCGACGCGGACCGTCGACTCCTTGGAGACCTTGTCGAGGGCCTCGTAGGCGGGCGTGCCGGGGCGGGCGACGAGCTGCGTGATGCCGTAGTGATCGCGCAGATCGATGAAGAGGATGCCACCCAGGTCTCGGCGATTGTGCAGCCAGCCGCTCAGCCGGACGTCGCTGCCGACGTCAGAGGCGCGGAGCTCGCCGCAGGTGTGGGACCTGTACCGATGCATCGTCGTTCATCCAGTCTTCGCGGATCGGGGTCTGTTTCACATGAGCTTGGGTCTGTTTCACGTGAAACTTCCGGGCCGACGCCCGGATCCCCCAAGGGTACCGGCCGCCCAAAGATCACCACTCCGAATACTCTCGGTGGCACCTTCCGATCACCTCTTCATAGAGTGGGTCAATGCGCACTGGTGAGCCCCTGCCCGCCGTGGGGGACGTACTGGCCGCCCTTGCGACCGGCGTGTGGCGCTGGGACAACGCACACGGGCGGGTCACCATCGACGCCGAGGCCGCCCGGCTCCTCGGGTTGCCCGCGGAAAGGACGACGGTCACCGAGGTGGCCATGCGCTCCCGGTTCCACCCGGCCGACTGGAACGAGGTCGTCAGCGTCGTACAGCTCGCCGTCGCCGAGGACACGCTCGCCGAGGTCCGGCTGCGGATCATGGACGAGCACGGGCGGGTGATCCGTACCGTGCGCAGCCGCTCCAAGCCGACCGTCGACCCCGAGACCGGGGAGTTCGTGCTGTTCGGCACCCTCCAGGAGGTCACCGAGACCTCGGAGGCCACCGCCGCGCGCACCCCGCTCACCGGCGACTGGCGCCGCTCGCGCGAGGCGTTCCTGCTGGACGCCGGGCGGGCACTGGCCGAAGCGCGGTCCACGGCCGAGGTACTGCGGGTCGCGGCGGGCCTGTCGATGCCGGGGTTCACACCGGACGGGCTGGCCGTCTTCGGCGTGGACGGGGACCGGCTCACCGTCGTCGGCCACCACGGGCAGAAGCCGGGAGACGAGGGCCCCTTCACCCATATGTCCCTGGCCACCGACTACCCGGCCGCGGAGGTCGTCCGCACGGGCCGCGCCGTCTATCTCTCCTCCCCGAAGGACTACAAGGAGCGCTATCCGGTCTCCTGGCCGCTCGCCGAACACTTCGGGCGGGAGTCCTGGGCCTTTCTGCCGCTGACCGTCGCCGGACGCACGATGGGCGCGTGGATGGCGGCCTTCACCTATCCCGTCAGCTTCACGCCCGACGAGCGTTCCGTGCTGACGACCGTGGCCCGGATGCTCGCGCAGGCCCTCTCCCGGGCCGTGGCCGCCGAGACGGAGCGGGAGCTCACCGACGGCCTGCAGCGCTCGATGATGCCCACCCTCGGCCCGCAGATGCCGGGCATGGGGGTCGCCGCGCGCTATGTTCCCACCGGCGGCGGCCTCCAGGTCGGCGGCGACTGGTACGACGTGATCCCGCTGCCGAGCGGCCGCTTCGCCCTGGTCATCGGGGACGTCCAGGGCCACGACGTGCGCGCCGCCGGGCTGATGGGCCAGCTCCGTATCGCCCTGCGCGCGTACGCCTCCGAGGGCCACCGGCCCGACGCGGTCCTCTCCCGGGCCTCACGGTTTCTGTGCGGGATCACGGACTCGGTGACGTACGGCTCCACCGGCGAGAGCGGCGGCAACACCGCGGACCCGCGCTTCGCGACCTGCCTGTACGTCGAGGTGGACCCGGCGACCGGCATCCTGGACTTCGCCCGTGCCGGCCACCCGGACCCCGCGATACGCATGGCGGACGGGACGGTGCTGATACGGCCCACGGCGGGCGGACTGCCGCTCGGCATCGACCCGGACGCCGACTACCCCACGACCCGGCTCGCTCTGGAACCCGGCGAGACCATGCTGCTCTGCACCGACGGGCTGATCGAGACCGGCGGCCACGACCTCGACACCGGGTGGCGCCGTATCCGCCACATCCTGGAGTCCCACGACGGTGACATGGAGGAGCTCGCCGACGCGCTGGTCCAGGGCGTGCACGGGCCCTCCTCGCACCACACCCCCGGGCCGCTCGCCGACCGGCGCGAGGACGACATAGCCGTGCTGCTGCTGAGCCGGCAGGGCAAGGGGGACGGCGAGGCGGTCGAGGCCCCGCTCTCCCCCTCGGTGCGGCGCACCGCGCTGACCGTGGCGCAGGCCGAGCCCGAGCGGATCTCGGGGGCCCGCCAGCAGCTGCGCGAGATGCTGCACGACTGGGCCTGCGCCGACCAGCGCGACTCGGCGGTCCTCCTCGTCTCCGAGATGCTCACCAACGTCCTCGTCCACACCGACGCCGACGCGCTGCTCGTCGCCGAGGTGACCGGCGGTGCGGACGACCGCCGGATGCGGGTCGAGGTCACCGACGCCAGCGACGACCTGCCGCACCGCCGCCACCCGGGCGAACTGGCGTCCTCCGGACGCGGGCTGATGCTCGTGGAATTCCTCGCCGACGCCTGGGGCGTGGACCCACGGGGCGAGGGCAAGAGCATCTGGTTCGAGTTCTACGAGGCGTCCGGTGGGGACGGGGACGCCTGTGGGGACGGGGACGCCGACTCGTAGCGGGTCCGTAGCTCCGCGAGGACCCCGAACCCGGCGGCCGTCAGCGGTACGGCGAGCAGCATGCCCAGGATGCCCGCGACGGACGCACCCGCCGTGATCGCCAGCATCACCACCGCCGGATGCATCTGCACGGTCCGGCTCTGGATCATCGGCTGCAGCACATGCCCTTCGAGGACCTGCACGGCGAGCACGACCCCGAGCGCCCACAGCGCGATCACGAACCCCCGGTCGGCGAGCGCGACCAGCACGGCCACCGCGCCGGAGAGGAACGCGCCGAGGTAGGGAATGAACGCCCCCACGAAGACCAGCGCACCGAGCCCGACCGCGCCCGGGACGCGCAGGATCAGCAGGCCGATCGTGATGCACAGGGCGTCGATCAGGGCGATCACCGTGGTCCCGCGCATGAAGCCCTGAACGGCGTCGAAGGCGCGGCGGGCCATGGCCTCCACCGTGTCCGCGGTGCCGCGCGGCGCCAGCGAGCGCAGCAGCCCGGCGGTGCGGTGGGAGTCGCGGAGGAAGAAGAAGACGAGCAGCAGGGCCAGTACGGCCATGGCGATGGACTCGCCCACCACGCTCACGCCACTGATGACGTTGGACGCGGCCGTCCCGCCGAACTTGGTCAGCAGGTCCTTGGCGTTGGCGGCGAGGTCGTCGAGTGAGGTGCCCGCCGCACCGAAGTGCTGGGCGACGGACCGCGCGGCCAGCCTGAGCGAGGCGATGATCTGGTCCCCGGTGTCGATGAGCGCGGCGACCACGATGTAGACGGCGCCGCCGACGACCACGACCACCGCGACGCAGGTGAGCCCCGCGGCCAGCGACCGGTTGACCCCGACGTGCACCAGCCGCCGGTACATCGGCCCGAGCAGCGCGCTGCCGAGGAGCGCGAGCAGCACGGGCACGATCGCCGTACGGAACTCCCCGCACAGCCGGATCCCGACCCACGCCACACCGGCGACGAGCAGGATCACGGCGCACCAGGCGGCCAGCCGCCGGGCGCCCTCGGGGAGTAGCTGCACGCTTCCACCCGACCACGCGAGGGCCGGGCCGTCCCGCCGGGACGGCCCGGCCGGGTGACACGGCGTCCATGCGAAAAGCCCCGTCCGACGCGCGAAAGGCCCCGTCCGGGGTACGGACGGGGCCTTTCGCGCTTGAGCGGAGAGGGGTCAGATCCCGCCCTCGGACATTCCGTGCACCGCCGGAACGGTGCCCAGGCGGCCCTTCTGGAAGTCCTCGAAGGCCTGCTGCAGCTCCTCGCGGGTGTTCATCACGAAGGGGCCGTAGTGGGCCATGGGCTCACGGATCGGCTGTCCGCCGAGCAGGACGACCTCGAGGTCCGGCGTGTTCGCGTCCTGCTTCTCGTCCGCGCGGACGGTCAGCGAGCCGCCCGCGCCGAAGACGGCGGTCTGGCCGGTGTGGACCGGTCGACGGCCCGTACCGACGCTGCCGCGTCCGGCGAGGACGTACGCGAGACCGTTGAAGTCCTCGCGCCACGGGAGCGTCATCTCGGCGCCGGGCGCCAGGGTCGCGTGGACCATGGTGATCGGCGTGTGCGTGATGCCGGGACCCTGGTGGCCGTCGAGCTCACCGGCGATGACGCGCAGCAGCGCGCCGCCGTCGGGGGTGCTCAGCAGCTGGACCGAGCCGCCGCGGATGTCCTGGTACCGGGGGGCCATCATCTTGTCCTTGGCCGGGAGGTTCACCCACAGCTGGAGGCCGTGGAAGAGGCCGCCGGACATGACGAGCGACTCCGGCGGGGCCTCGATGTGCAGGAGGCCGGCGCCCGCGGTCATCCACTGGGTGTCGCCGTTGGTGATGGTGCCGCCGCCACCGTTGGAGTCCTGGTGGTCGAAGATGCCATCGATGATGTAGGTCACGGTCTCGAAGCCGCGGTGGGGGTGCCAGGGGGTGCCCTTGGGCTCGCCCGGCGCGTACTCCACCTCGCCCATCTGATCCATCATGATGAACGGGTCGAGGTGGCGGTAGTTGATCCCGGCGAACGCACGGCGGACCGGGAAACCCTCGCCCTCGAAGCCGCTGGGCGCGGTCGTCACGGTGAGCACGGGACGGTCCACGGCGTCGGCCGGCGCGGCCACACGGGGCAGGGCCAGCGGGTTCTCGACGGTCACTGCAGGCATGTCGGTACCTCCTTGTGCTTCGAGTTTAGTTGATTGTTGAACTTTCTGCCACCCACAACGACGGACGCCCGGAGGGAATTCCCTCCGGGCGTCCGGACTGTCGTAGGGGAGTGGGCGCTACCCGTAGTGGTTCGCACCCATAGTGGTTCGCCACCCATAGTGGTTCGCCACCCGTAGCGGTTCACTACCCGTACATACGGCGCATGGCGAAGTCCACCATCTGCTCCACGGCCTTCGCGTCGAAGACCATGCGGTGCTCCCCCTCCATGTCGAGGACGAAGCCGTAGCCGGTGGGGAGCAGGTCGATCACCTCGGCGCCGGTGATCACGAAGTACTTGGACTCCTTGCCGGCGTACCGGCGCAGCTCCTTGAGCGAGGTGAACATCGGGATGACCGGCTGCTGGGTGTTGTGCAGCGCCAGGAATCCGGGGTTGTCGCCGCGCGGGCAGTAGACCTTCGACGTCGCGAAGACCTGCTGGAAGTCCTCCGCGGACATCGATCCCGTGGTGAACGCCCGCACCGCGTCCGCCAGCGAGGGCGGGGACGGCTCGGGGTAGAGCGGCGGCTGCTGGCCGTAACCGCCGGGCATCTGCTGCTGCGGCGGGGCGTACTGCTGCTGGGCGCCCGCATTCTGGTCGTAGCCGTACATGGGTCAAAGAGTAGTCGGCCACATATGGGCCATCGGGGGTTGATTCTTATTACCGACGGGTAGCATCATCGTAGCTACTTGCCAGTACGTGTAACGAGGCTGCGAGTACCTCCACCTCCCCGATCCCTTACGGAGCCGTCGCCATGGGGCACTACAAGTCGAATCTCCGCGACATCGAGTTCAACCTCTTCGAGGTGCTCGGGCGCGACAAGCTGTACGGCACCGGACCGTTCGCGGAGATGGACGTCGACACCGCCAAGAGCGTCCTCGACGAGCTGGCCCGTCTCTCGGAGAACGAGCTGGCGGAGTCCTTCGCGGACGCCGACCGCAACCCGCCGGTCTTCGACCCGGAGACCAACACGGCTCCCGTACCGGCATCCTTCAAGAAGTCGTACAAGGCCTTCATGGACTCCGAGTACTGGCGCCTGGGCCTGCCCGAGGAGCTCGGCGGCACCACCTCGCCCCGCTCCCTGATCTGGGCGTACGCGGAGCTGGTGCTCGGCGCCAACCCGGCGGTCTGGATGTACTCCTCCGGCCCCGCCTTCGCGGGCATCCTCTTCGAGGAGGGCACCGAGGTCCAGAAGCACATCGCGAAGATCGCCATCGACAAGCAGTGGGGCTCCACCATGGTGCTCACCGAGCCGGACGCCGGCTCGGACGTGGGCGCGGGCCGCACCAAGGCGGTCCAGCAGGCGGACGGCTCCTGGCACATCGAGGGCGTGAAGCGCTTCATCACGTCCGGTGAGCACGACATGTCGGAGAACATCCTCCACTACGTGCTCGCCCGTCCCGAGGGCGCCGGCCCCGGCACCAAGGGCCTGTCCCTCTTCCTCGTCCCGAAGTACGAGTTCGACTTCGAGACCGGCGAGCTGGGCGAGCGCAACGGCGCGTACGCGACGAACGTCGAGCACAAGATGGGCCTCAAGGCGTCCAACACCTGCGAGATGACCTTCGGCGACCGCCACCCCGCCAAGGGCTGGCTGATCGGCGACAAGCACGACGGCATCCGCCAGATGTTCCGGATCATCGAGTTCGCCCGCATGATGGTCGGCACGAAGGCGATCTCCACGCTCTCGACCGGCTACCTGAACGCGCTGGAGTACGCCAAGGAGCGCGTCCAGGGCCCGGACCTCGCGAACTTCATGGACAAGACCGCGCCCAAGGTCACCATCACGCACCACCCCGACGTGCGCCGCTCGCTGATGACGCAGAAGGCGTACGCCGAGGGCATGCGCGCCCTGGTGCTGCACACCGCCGCGATCCAGGACGAGATCCAGGTCAAGGAGGCCGCCGGCGAGGACACCGCCGCCCTGGAGGCCCTCAACGACCTGCTCCTGCCGATCGTGAAGGGCTACGGCTCCGAGAAGGGCTACGAGCAGCTCGCCCAGTCGCTGCAGACCTTCGGCGGCTCCGGCTTCCTGCAGGAGTACCCGATCGAGCAGTACATCCGCGACGCCAAGATCGACACCCTCTACGAGGGCACGACCGCGATCCAGGGCCAGGACTTCTTCTTCCGGAAGATCGTCCGCAACCAGGGCGCGGCGCTCAACTCCCTCGCCGAGGACATCAAGAAGTTCCTGGCGCTCGGCACGGGCGGCGAGGACCTGTCCGCGGCCCGCGAGCAGCTCGCCAAGGCGGCCGTCGAGCTGGAGGCCATCGTCGGCCTCATGCTCACGGACCTGGCGGCCACCGAGCAGGACGTCAAGAACATCTACAAGGTCGGCCTCAACACCACCCGCCTGCTGCTGGCCTCCGGCGACGTGGTCGTCGGCTACCTGCTGCTGCGCGGTGCCGCCGTGGCCACCGAGAAGCTGGAGACGGCCTCGGCGAAGGACAGGCCCTTCTACACCGGCAAGATCGCCGCGGCGAAGTTCTTCGCCGCCAACGTCCTGCCCGGCGTCACCGGCGCCCGCAAGCTCGCCGAGGGCGTGGACCTGGACCTGATGGAGCTGGACGAGGCGGCGTTCTGATCCTCGTGGCCTGAGGGCATCGCCGTCGGCGGCCCGTTCCCGGAGCGAATCTCCGGGGGCGGGCCGCCGTCGTGTGCGGCCACGGGGCGGGCGCGTGGCAGCCCGCTCCACGCAGGGATTTCCCCATGGCCCCGCACGGATTTCCCGCATGGCCCCGCACGAACTCGCATGGATTTCCGGCATGGCCCCGCACGGCCTCGCATGGGTTTCCGGCATGGCCCCGCACGGCCTCGCATGGTTTTCCCGCATGGATTGCGAAGACCGCGGGGCGCGGAGAGCGAACCGGAATCTGCCCCTCCAGTCAGATGTCCGTCTTTCACATCCCCCTTACGAAGGGCCCTACCCATCGCCGGGAGCGGGCCCTCGGGCGTCGTTAAGGTGAACCCATGAGCACAAGCGCCCGCTTCGACCGCGGCCACACCGACGACCTCATGACCTTTCTGGCGGCGAGCCCGACGCCGTACCACGCCGTGGCGAACGCCGCCGAGCGGCTGGAGAAGGCCGGATTCCGTCAGGTCGCCGAGACCGATGCCTGGGAGGGGACGAGCGGCGGCAAGTACGTGCTGCGCGGCGGCGCGATCGTCGCCTGGTACGTGCCCGAGGGTGCCGAGCCGCACACCCCGTTCCGGATCGTGGGCGCGCACACCGACTCCCCCAATCTGCGGGTGAAGCCGCAGCCGGACAGCGGGGCACACGGCTGGCGCCAGGTCGCCGTGGAGATCTACGGCGGCCCGCTGCTGAACTCCTGGCTGGACCGGGACCTGGGGCTGGCGGGCCGCCTGACGCTGAAGGACGGCTCCTCGCGCCTGGTGAACATCGACCGGCCCCTGCTGCGTGTGCCCCAGCTCGCCGTGCACCTCGACCGTTCCGTCACCACCGACGGCCTCAAGCTCGACAAGCAGCGTCATCTGCAGCCCGTCTGGGGTCTGGGCGACCCCGGCGAGGGCGATCTGATCGCCTTCCTGGAGGAGGAGTCGGGGCTGTCCGCGGGCGAGGTCAGCGGCTGGGACCTGATGACGCACTCCGTCGAGCGGCCCGCGTACCTGGGCCGCGACAAGGAGCTGATGGCCGGACCGCGCATGGACAACCTGCTGTCCGTGCACGCCGGTACGGCGGCGCTGATCGCGGCGGCGACGGGCGAGGGCTCCGGTTCGGGTTCCGGTTCCGCTTCGGGTTCCGGTTCCGGTTCGGGTTCCGCTTCGGGGCTTTCGTACATCCCCGTCCTCGCGGCCTTCGACCATGAGGAGAGCGGCTCGCAGAGCGACACCGGCGCCGACGGTCCGCTGCTCGGCGGCGTGCTCGAACGCTCGGTGTTCGCGCGGGGCGGCTCGTACGAGGACCGGGCGCGCGCCTTCGCGGGCACGATCTGTCTCTCCTCCGACACCGGCCACGCCGTCCACCCCAACTACGCGGAGCGGCACGATCCGACGCACCACCCGCGGGCGGGCGGCGGCCCCATCCTCAAGGTGAACGTCAACAACCGCTACGCCACGGACGGTTCGGGCCGTGCGGTCTTCGCCGCCGCCTGCGCGAAGGCCGGCGTGCCCTTCCAGTCCTTCGTCTCCAACAACTCGATGCCCTGCGGCACCACCATCGGCCCGATCACGGCGGCCCGCCACGGCATCAGGACCGTCGACATCGGCGTGGCCATCCTCTCGATGCACAGCGCCCGCGAACTCTGCGGCGCTGACGACCCGTTCCTGCTGGCCAACGCGCTGGTGGCGTTCCTGGAGGGCTAGTCCCGCATGCCCGGCGCGCCGCCGGGTACCCGGACCGGGCCTGAGAGAAGCCGAGTTGGTTACAAGGAGGCGACACCCATGAGCCTGGGCGGATGCATCATCCTGATCGCAGCGGGGGCGGTCCTCACATTCGCGACCGACTGGCACATGAAGGGGGTCAACCTCGACCTGGTCGGCATCATCTTCATGATCGTCGGGCTGATCGGGGTGGTGACGTTCAGCAGCATCGCCAGGAGGCGCCGGGTGGTCATGCCGCCCAGCACCCCGGTGATCGAGGAGGAGCGGCACCACCGGGGCGGCTACGGCGTGTAGCCGACGCCACGGAAGTGGGGACGGTCAGTCGGCCATCCCCGCCAGCACCAGCGGCAGCCGGTCCGTGCCACCCTCGGTGAGGCGGACCGGCACGCCCCAGTCCTGCTGGTGGACGTGGCAGGCCGGGTACTCGTTCGCCGGGTCGTCGTCGCACGACGCCGCCATCGCGGAGACGTGCAGGACGCCCTCCGTGACGGCCGGGTTCAGCTCCAGGGCGCGGAAGAGATCGGTTCCCGCGCCCTCGCCCGTAAGCAGCAGCTCGGGCGGGGTCGAGGAGACCAGGAGTCTGGTGGACGGGCCGTAGCGGGTGTCGAGCTTCTGGCCGGCCGGCGCCTGGAAGATCACGTCCAACTTGAAAGCGCCCGGGGTGACTTCGGTGGCGGCGCGCTGGGTACGGTGGGCGACCGACTCCACCCGTACGGCCTCCTCGGGAAGCCGCAGCCGGGTCAGCCGGTGTCGCGCCGACTCCACGACCACGATGTCGTCCCCGACGAGAACCGCGTCGCTGGGCTCCCTCAAGTCGGTCGCCAGCGTGGTCACCTCGCCCGTCGCGGGGTCGTAGCGGCGCAGTGCGTGGTTGTACGTGTCGCTGACCGCGACCGAGCCGTCGGGGAGGGCCGTGACACCCAACGGGTGCTGAAACAGGGCCTGTTCGGCGGCCCCGTCCCGGTGTCCGAAGTCGAAAAGACCGGTGCCGACGGCGGTGTGCACGGCCCCGTCGAGGTCCACCCAGCGCAGGGCGCTCGTCTCGGAGTCGGCGAGCCAGAGCCGGTCGGCGGTGGCGGCGAGCCCGGACGGCTGCGCGAACCAGGCCTCGGCCCCCGGCCCGTCCACGAGCCCCTCGTTCGTCGTACCGGCGGCGACTCCGACGGTGGCGTCCGCCGGGTCGTACGCCCACAGCTGGTGCACCCCGGCCATGGCGATCCAGACCTTCCCACCGAACAGCGCCACGTCCCACGGCGAGGACAGGTCCACCTCGCGCGCCGGGCCGGACGTCGGCGAGCCCTGCCACCACTGGCGTCCCGTCCCCGCGAGGGTGCTGACCTCGCCGGTCACGAGGTCCAGGCGGCGCAGCGCGTGGTTCACGGTGTCCGCGACGACGACCGAACCGTCCTCGAGGAGCGCCAGCCCCTGCGGCTCGCTGAACCCGGCCTCCTCGGCCGACCCGTCCACGAACCCCCGCACCCCGGAGCCGATCCGCCGTACGACGCTCTCCCCGTCGCTCTCCAGCTCCACGAGCTGGTGCCGGGTCGTGTCGCTGACCAGGAGGTTCCCGCTCGGCAGGGCGAGGGCCTTGCCGGGGAAGCGGAGCGCCGTGGGCTCGGGCTCGGGTGCCACGTACGGCCCGTCGCCGCGGCGCAGCGTCCCCTTGGCCGCGTGCTCGGCCTCCAGCTCCTCCACCAGGCGGGCGATCGCGTGCGCGTGCCCCTCACCGGCGTGCTGTGCGACCACGTACCCCTCGGGGTCGATCACGACGAGCGTCGGCCAGGCACGCACGGCGTACTGCTTCCAGGTCGCGAGCTCGGGATCGTCGAGCACCGGGTGCTCGACCCCGTACCGCTCCACCGCGTCCACGACCGCCTGGTGCTCGGCCTCGTGCACGAACTTCGGCGAGTGCACCCCGATGATCACCACCGTGTCCCGGTGCTTCTCCTCCAGCTCCCGCAGCTCATCAAGGACATGCAGACAGTTGATGCAGCAGAAGGTCCAAAAATCGAGGATGACGATGCGTCCTCGCAGGTCGGCGAGGGTGTACTGCTGCTCTCCCGTGTTCAACCAGCCGCCCTTGCCGATCAGCTCGGGGGCACGGACACGGACGCGACGGGGGGTGGGTGCCGAGGCTGCGGTCGGGGCGGAGTCGTTCATGGAAACAAGGGTGCCACCCGCCACCGACAGTCAGGTCAGCGCGTGCCCCGTGGTGGCGTCCACCACGTGCCACACATGCTCGCCCTCGACCTGCGATGCGCACGTCGTAGTCGCCGACGAGGGCACGCGGCGCCATCGGAGGGGGTGAACGCGTGATGATCTTGCGGTTCCCGGGAACCGGTGACGGTATGAGATTCCTCGTACGCGACCGGCTCCTCGGCTTCGGTGACGACTACTGGATCGAGGACGACCACGGCAACAAGGTGTTCCTCGTCGACGGCAAGGCGATGCGACTGCGGGACACCTTCGAGCTGAAGGACACCCGCGGGCGTGTCCTCATCGACATCCACCAGAAGATGTTCGCCCTGCGGGACACGATGGCGATCGGGCGGGACGGGGAATCGCTGGCGACGATCAGACGCAAGCGGCTGTCCCTGCTCCGCAACCACTACCGGGTGTCCCTGGCGGACGGTACGGAACTCGACGTCAGCGGCAAGATCCTCGACCGCGAGTTCGCCGTCGAGTACGAGAGTGAGCTGCTGGCGGTGATCTCACGCCGCTGGCTGCACGTACGGGAGACGTACGGCGTCGACGTCGTCCGCGAGGACGCGGACCCCGCGCTGCTGATCGCGGTGGCGGTGTGCGTGATCCACCTGGCGGAGAAGGAGCGGGGCGAGGACTGACTCAAAGGACCGAGGCGAGGAGGGGCCCGAGGAGAGGACCGGCCAGGAGACCGGACGAAGGACTGGCTCAGCGGCGCGGTGCCGTCAGTCCCAGCATCCGGTCCTTCAGCGCCGGGAACTGCTCCCGCGTGGTCGCGACCTTCCCGGGGTCGAAGTCCACCGTGAGCACCTGCTCCCCGGCCCCGGCCTCCGCCAGGACCTCCCCCCACGGATCGACCACGATCGAGTGACCGGCCTGGGGAACGTCCGCGTGCGTGCCGGCCGTTCCACAGGCAAGAACGAACGCCTGGTTCTCGACCGCGCGGGCCTGGGCGAGCAGCGTCCAGTGGGAGCGGCGCCGCTCGGGCCAGCCGGCCGAGAGGACGAGGGTCTCGGCGCCGGCGTCGACGAGCCCGCGGAAGAGCTCGGGGAAGCGGAGGTCGTAGCAGGTGGCGATGCCGAGGGTGGTCTCCGGCAGACGGACCGTCACCAGTTCGCCGCCCGCACCCATGAGTACGGCCTCGCCCTTGTCGAAGCCGAAGCGGTGGATCTTGCGGTAGGCGGCGGCCAGGTCGCCGGAGGGGGTGAAGACGAGGGAGGTGTTGTAGAGCGTGCCGTCGGCGTCCCGCTCGGGGATCGACCCGGCGTGCAGCCAGGTGCCCGCGTCGCTCGCCGCCTTCGCCATGACCTCGAACGTCGGCCCTTCGAGGGACTCCGCCTCCGTACCGAACGACTCGTAGGCGAACGCCCCGGTGGTCCACAGCTCCGGCAGCACGATCAGATCGACTCCGGCTTGTTCTCGTACCAGAGCCGCCACACGCCGTCGACGCGAATCGACCGATTCGCCGTCGTTTACGTCGATCTGGAGGAGAGAGGCGCGCACACTACCACCGTCCTGGCATTCGAGCCGTCCATACAGGCCTACGATCGTCACACGAAAGCACTGCCGGGGTGCCTCACAGCAGCGTAACTTAGCGTCCCAAGACACCCGCTACCTGTGCACTGCCCGCGTCCAACCGCCCGAGGGGTCCCGTTCCGTGAGTCTGCATCCCAGCCTTCAGTCCTACGCCGACGCCTGGACCCACTCCGTCGATGCGATATCCGAGTTGGTGTCGCCGCTGGTGGAAGGTGAGTGGAACCGGCGCACACCCTGCCCCGGCTGGTCGGTGCGGGATCTCGTCTCGCATGTCATCGGGCTCGACTGCGAGATGCTGGGCGATCCTCGGCCGATCCACACACTCCCCCGCGACCTGTTCCACGTGACGAACGAGCACCAGCGGTACATGGAGATGCAGGTCGACGTGCGCCGCCACCACACGGCGCCGGAGATGACCTCCGAGCTGGAGTACACGATCATCCGCCGCAACCGTCAGCTGCGGAACGAGTCGCGGCAGCCGGACGCCAAGGTGCGCGGGCCGCTCGGGACCGAGATCACCCTCGAACAGGCGATGCGCAGGCGCGCGTTCGATGTATGGGTGCACGAGCAGGACCTGCGGGTGGCCCTCGGCGTGCCCGGCAACCTCGACTCCCCCGGCGCGCACATCGTCCGCGACAAGCTCCTCGGGGCCCTGCCGAAGGTCGTCGCCAAGGACGCGGGGGCGCCCGCGAACTCGGCGGTCGTCTTCGACATCCACGGGCCGCTGGAGTTCCTGCGGACGGTGCGGGTCGATGCGGACGGGCGCGGCTCGATAGACGGCGCCCCCTCGCTCGGCCCGGCCGCCACCCTCAGCCTCGACTGGGAGACGTACTTCCGTCTCGCCTGCGGCCGCGTCTCGGCCGACGCCGTCTCCGACCGCATCAAGACGGAGGGCGACCCGGAACTGACCACAGCCATCCTGAGGAACTTCGCGGTCACGCCGTAGCGCGGGGTTCTTCGACGGCGGGTGAACGGGAGCCTGCGGGTGAACGGGAGCCTGCGGGTGGGCGGGAGCCTGCGGGTGGGCGGGGGCTGGTCAGGCAGTTCCCCGCGCTCCTGAAGGGGCGCTACGCGGGGACGTGTACCGTCTCCACGCGGCTGGCCACCAACCGCTCACGCTCCCTGCGCGCCGCCTGCTTCCGCAACCGGAAGATCTGACTCAGCCCCAGCGCCTGAAGAACGAACACGGCGGAGAAGGCGACGCGATAGTTGTCCCCGGTCGCGTCCAGCAGCACGCCGATCGCGAACAACGTCGTCATGGAGGCGACGAAACCGCCCATGTTGGTGATCCCGGACGCGGTGCCCTGCCGCTCCGGCGGATTCGCGGGCCGCGCGAAGTCGAACCCGATCATGGAAGCCGGCCCGCACGCCCCGAGCACCGCGCACAGCACGACCAGCAGCCACATGGGATCCCGGTCACCGGGATACGCCAGCGCACTCGCCCAGACCACCGCCGTCGCCGTCACCGTCCCGAGCGCCAGCGGAAGCCGTGCCGCGTGATGCCGGGCGACGATCTGCCCGTAGACAAGACCCACGAACATGTTGGACAGCACCACGAGGGTGAGCAGTTCACCGGCCGTCGCCCGCGACAGCCCCTGTGCCTGGACCAGGAACGGCATGCCCCACAGGAGCAGGAAGACCATCGCCGGGAACTGTGTCGTGAAGTGCACCCACATCCCCAGTCGCGTACCGGGCTCCCGCCACGACGCCGCGATCTGCCGCCGCACATACGCGGCCCCCTGATGCGGGAACGGTTCCGGCTCGTGCCCCTCGG
The DNA here is from genome assembly GCF_001514115.1 of Streptomyces olivochromogenes. Lineage (GTDB taxonomy): Bacteria > Actinomycetota > Actinomycetes > Streptomycetales > Streptomycetaceae > Streptomyces > Streptomyces olivochromogenes. The sequence goes on along the minus strand of NZ_KQ948475.1, from coordinate 2,488 downwards.
GGTGGTCCTTCAGGAAGAGAAGGAGGAGTACGAGGACGACGACCCCGGCGAACGCGCTGCCCGCGAACGCCGTCGTCCACCCCACCCCGTGCAGCAGCCGTGCGATGACGAGGGTGGAGACCAGGTTGCCCGCCATGCCCACAAGACCGGCGAGCTGCGCGACCAACGGCCCCCGCCGCGCCGGGAACCACCGCGTGCCAAGCCGCAGCACGCTGATGAACGTCATCGCGTCCCCGCAGCCCAGCAGCGCGCGCGAGGCCAGGGCCATCCCGTAGGTAGAGGAGAACGCGAAGCCCAACTGGCCGGCGGTGAAGAGCAGTACGCCGATGGTCAGCACCTTCTTGGTGCCGAGTCGGTCGACCAGCAGTCCCACGGGTATCTGCATGCCCGCGTAGACGAGGAGTTGCAGGATCGAGAAGGTGGAGAGGGCGGAGGCGTTCACATGGAAGCGGTCCGCCGCGTCCAGCCCGGCCACTCCCAGCGAGGTACGGAAGATGACGGCGACGAAGTAGACGGAGACGCCGATACCCCAGACACCGATCGCGCGACGGCCGCCGGGCGGGTCTCCGGGGAGCGAGACGGCCGAGTGGGAGCTCATCGCACCTCTCCCCGCGCCAGGTTCGAGAACCAGCTGACGTGACCGTGGACGATGTCGACCGCCGCCTCCGCGTCGCCGGACCGCAGTGCTTCGAGGATCGCCTCATGCTCGGTGAGTGTCTTGGTGATCCGGTCGGGGTGCGCGTGCATGACGGCGACGCCCATCCGCAACTGCCGGTCGCGCAACTGGTCGTAGAGCCGGGAGAGGATCTCGTTGCCGCCGCTGCGGACGATCTCGGCGTGGAAGCAGCGGTCGGTGACGGCGGCGCCTGCCAGGTCTCCCGCGGCGGCCTGCTCCTTCTGCTGCGCGAGAAGTTCCTCCAGGCGCGCGATGAGATACGGCGACGCGGGCACGGCCTTGCGGACCGAGTGCTCCTCCACGAGTTGCCGTGTCTCGACCACGTCCGCGATCTCCTGCGCGGAGACGGGCAGGACGAGCGCGCCCTTCTTCGGGTAGAGCTTGATCAGGCCCTCGACCTCGAGCCGGAGCAACGCCTCGCGCACCGGCGTGCGTGAGACACCCACGGCCTCGGCGAGCTCGCCCTCGGTGAGCAGCGTCCCACCCTCGTAACGACGTTCCAGGACGCCCCGCTTGACGTGGGCGTAGACGCGGTCGGCGGCGGGGGGTTGCTTGGTGGCGGGCGGAGCGGACACGGACGGCGCGGCAGGCATGCGCACATCATAGATACAACACGTACACATGGCCGTGCGTCGTCCAGGATGCGGACCGGTAGCCTTCACGCGGTCAACGCCCGCCCCTCGGCGTAACCCACGTCACACAATTCCACCCCATCTTCCGTGCATCCCTTTGGGTCCCTCACGAGTCCGTACGTAAGACGGCACTGCCATGTGCCGTTCTCCCAGGGGCATTTCGCGCATTCGGAGCGTTCATTTTGATTACCGGCATTAAGGGCACGCGTTTCCGCCGAGCCGCCGCTGTCACCGTTACCACCGGCGCCGTACTGGCGGCCGGAGCCTTCGGGGCCGCCCCCGCAGGGGCCGTCACGACGCCCACCATCGCCGCCGCCGGCGGCTACGTGATGAACAACGGCACGGCCAAGACCTTGTACACCAAGGCTGCCGACACCAAGCGTTCCACCGGTTCCACCACCAAGATCATGACCGCGAAGGTCGTGCTCTCGCAGCCGAACCTCAACCTCGACGCCAAGGTCACGATCCAGAAGGCGTACAGCGACTACATCGTCGCCAACACCGCGTCCTCCGCCCACCTGATCGTCGGCGACAAGGTCACCGTCCGCCAGCTCCTCTACGGTCTGATGCTGCCGTCCGGCTGTGACGCCGCGTACGCGCTCGCCGACAAGTTCGGCTCGGGCTCCACCCGTGCCGCCCGCGTGAAGTCGTTCATCGGCAAGATGAACACCACCGCGCGGAGCCTCGGCATGACGAACACGAAGTTCGACTCGTTCGATGGCATCGGCAACGGCAGCAACTACTCGACGCCGCGCGACCTGACGAAGCTCGCCAGCAGCGCGATGAAGAGCACCACGTTCAAGACGGTCGTGAAGACCAAGTCGTACACGGCGAAGACCGTCACGAAGACCGGCAGCACCCGCACCATGGCGGCGTGGACCAACACGAACACGCTGCTCAGCAGCTACAGCGGCACCATCGGCGTGAAGACCGGCTCCGGCCCCGAGGCCAAGTACTGCCTCGTCTTCGCCGCCACCCGCAACGGCAAGACGATCATCGGCACGGTCCTCGCGTCGACCTCGATCACCCAGCGCGCCACGGACGCCACCAAGCTCCTGAACTACGGCTTCGCCAAGTAGTTCCCGGACAGAGTGGTTCCCGGACACCACAGCCGAAGGGGGCCCGTCGCCGAACGCGACGGGCCCCCTTCGTCATGCCGCGCGCCGACTGCGCGCCGGCG
>NZ_KQ948474.1:47944-148177 GCF_001514115.1 Streptomyces olivochromogenes | reverse complement strand
TAAGTCAAGCCCGGCGCCCGCCGCCGGTCACTCGCCCCGGGGCGGGCGCCAGTCCACCGGCGGCGGCAGCGTGCCCTGCGCGATTATGTTCGCGTAGACGCTCTCCAGCGCCTGGCTGAGCGGCCCGACAAGCTCGCGCGGCAAGCCGTCGAAGAACAGGCGACGCACGAGTTCCACGTGTCCCAGAGCCGCGGCCTCGAGCACCTTCCGGCCGTGTTGGGTCAGACTCACCTCGGTCACGCGCCGGTCGTTCGCAGACGGGCTGCAGCTCACCAGTTCCCGCTTGGCCATCCGCCGCACGTGGTGCGAGACCCGGCTGCGCTCCCAGCCGATCTGCGCGGCCAGCACCGTGATCGGCATCAGGCCCCCGTCGGCGACGCTCAGGGCCGTCAGGACATCGTAATCCGGCAGGGACAGATCGTCGTCGGACTGCAGCTGGCGATTCATCTCGTAGGTCAGCCGCAGCTGTACCCGGATGTACGCCAGCCAGGCCCGTTGCTGTTCGCCGTCGAGCCACCCGCCCTCGGGCGCCGGCGCGCCACTGTTGGCATTGCGTGACATGTCACCTATACTTTCTGTCTAGCACCACCGTCGAGGCGTGCCGCTCCCCTATCATCTCGCGCCGATCGCCAGGAGCAGGAGGTATCCATGCCGTACGCAGCAGTGCTCACCGGATACGGATCGCCCGAGACGCTCGTGTGGTCAGAAGTCGCCCTGCCCGCACCCGGACCTGGTCAGATCAGGATGCGCGTACACGCGGCGGGAGTCGGCCCGACCGACCTGAAGATCCGGCGCGGCGACCTCCGAGAGGTCTTCCCGCTGCCCGACCCCGCCGTTCTCGGCTTCGAGGCCGCCGGCACCGTCGACGCCCTCGGACCGGGCGTGACTGGCGTGTCGCTGGGTGACGAGGTCGCCGCCCAGCTGCCCACGCTCGGCGGGTACGGCGAATACGCCCTCGCCTCGGCCTGGACCGTCAAACCGGCCACCGTCAGCTGGGCCGACGCCGCAGCGCTGCCCGCCTCGGCCGAAGCCGCCGTCGGCGTCCTGCGCCAACTCGGCGTCACCTCCGGCGAGACCCTGCTCGTCCTGGGCGGCGGAGGCTCGGTCGGCGTGATCGCCACCCAACTGGCCGTATCCCAGGGCCTCACAGTCTTCAGCGCCACCGGCCCGAGCGACGAGCAGTTCGCCAAGGATCTCGGCGCGATCCCGGTCCGCTACGGATCGGCGCTCCTTGCGCAGATGCGCGCGCACGTCGGCAAGGTGGACGCCGTCTTCGACGCCGGAGGCAAGGGCGGCCTGCGCGACGCTGTCGAACTCGCGGGCGGCCCCGCGCGCGTGATCACCCTCGCGGACGAGCACGCGGCCGACTTCGGCGTCGCACTCTCCGCCCCGACCCCGGACCGCGCTCCCGACGCGGTCGAGCAGACCATGCCACTACTCGCTTCCGGGCAACTCCGCCTGCGTGCCCAGCGGCTGCTGCCGATGCGGGACGCCGCGCAGGCGCACGCCCTCCTCGAAGTGGGCACAGCGCACGAAAAGCTCATCCTCACCTCTTAGCGGCCTATCGCAGTGCACTGTTCAGATCAACCGCAGGAGGAGCCAGATGGAGAGCCCGATCGAGGTAGTGCGCAGGTTTTGCGCGGCGTGGTCGGACAACACTGGGGCCGCCGAGCTGGCAGCATTTTTCACCGACGACGCCATCTACCACAACATCCCGCTGGCGCCGATCACCGGCCGGGAGGCCATCGCCAACACCATCACCTCGTTCATCCGCCCTGGCCCGCCAGGCATTGAGCACATCGAGTTCCGCGTCATCAACATCGCAGCCAACGGACCGGTCGTGATGACCGAGCGGGTGGACGTCTTCAGGCTCACTGACAAATCGTTCGAACTGCCGGTCATGGGGACCTTCGAGGTCACTGACGGCAAGATCAACGCCTGGCGCGACTATTTCGACATGAACCAGTTCACCAGCCGGATGGGATAAGGCTGGACCTCATCAGCGCTCGAGTCCACCGGCAGCTTCAAGTTGGAATTCTGGGCGTTTAGTTGGTCTTGGGAAGTATTCCCCCGATAGTGCAGCGCAGGGATGCGGGAAGGGCCGCCGGACTCGACGATGCGGCGCGTGTCCTCGATGCCGTCCATGCTGGGCATGCGGACGCGGGGTCTCCCCGGGCCGAGGGCTGCTCGAGCGCCCTGACGACGCAGGCGCGGTCGACATGGTGTCGGTCGCCGCCTGGCGGAAGGGATTCCGGTTCGGCTGCGTGGAGAGTGGCGTGGTGTCAGTGGATGGTGCTGCCCGCGCCCCACTCGCTCCACGGCCATGGTCCAGTCGCTGAGGCCGTTGTCCGGTGCCAACGTGGTCTTGTCCTCGGAGTTCTTGACGATCACGACGTCACCGATCATCGAGTTGTCAAAGAGCCACGCGGCGGGCTGCTTGCCGTCGCCGCCTTTGACGTCCTTCAGGCCCACGCAGCCGTGGCTGGTGTTGACCTTGCCGAAGAGCGAGTCGGCACCCCGGTAGTTGCCGTGGATGAAGGTGCCCGAGGCGGTCAGGCGCATGGCGTGCGGTACGTCCTTGATGTCGTACGCGGGCCTGCCGTCCTTCTTCATGAGGCCGACGCTCGCACCGTTCATATGGATCTGCCTGAACTTCTCGGAGATGACCATCTGACCGTTGTACGTCGGGTGCTCGGTGCTGCCGGACGAGATCGGGATGGTCTTGATCGTCTTGCCGTCCCGTACGACGGTCATCTGCTTCGTCTTGGCGTCGACGGTGCTGACCTGGCTCCGATCCCGAAAGCGTGGTCCAAGGACCGATCCGGATCGCTCCGCGCACCGTGTCTCTGATAGAGGGACCTTTTCGACCGTAGATGAGGAACTGCTGCGCACTCTGTACGCGGAGCACGCAGGACCCCTGTTCCACTACGTGCTGCGACTGACCTCAGGAGACTGGTAATGGGCGGAGGACGTCGTGCAGGAGACGCTGCTGCGAGCGTGGCAGCATCCCGCCGCGTTCGACCCGTCACGCGGCCCGGCCCGGGCCTGGCTGTGCACGGTGGCCCGGCGCCTGGTCATCGACGCCCACCGGGCCCGGCAGGCCAGACCGGCCGAGGTCGGCGGCGAGGCGCTGGAGCGAGCAGCCGAGCAGAAACCGGGCTAGGACGAGATCGAGCAGGCACTGCAGAGCTGGGCGGTGGCCGACGCCATCCGGTCACTGTCCCCGGACCACCGCGTCGTCCTGCTGGAGACCTACTACCGGGGCCGGACCATGGCGGAGGCCGCACAGGCGCTGGGCATCCCGCTGGGCACCGTGAAGTCGCGGACGTACTACGCCCTGCACGCCCTGCGGCTGGCGCTGCAGGAACGGGGCATCGAGCCATGACCGTGGCGGGCAGGGGGCGGTGACCATGAGTGCGGAGCACGACGCCTTCCGGCTGACGCTGGGAGAATACGTCCTGGGCACACTGCCCTCGGCCGACATGGCACAGCTGCGCGTCCACCTCGCGGCATGCGCCGAATGCCGGGCCGAACACGTCCAGCTGGCGGGATTGCCTGCGCTGCTGGCGACGGTGACCGAAGCCGAAGCCTCAGGCCAGACGGTGCCGACGGCCGACAGGGACCTGACCGACCGGCTGGTGGCACGGGCAGCCGAAAGCGCGCAGGGCTCCCTGCCCGAACGGCCCGCCGCGCCCGCGGTGTCGCAGACGCCAGAGGGGGGTGTGCTGGAGAGGCTGCTCCAGCAGGCCGCGGCCAGGCGCCGCAAGTCCTGGCGTCTGCAACTTGCTGGCGCTGCAGTCTCGCTGACGCTCATCGCGGCAGCGGCCGGCGGCACATGGCTGGCGGCTGTCGGATCCGTGGGCAGTCAGGCGAAGCCACCCGGGCCGACTGCCTGGCGCACTTTCTCCGGAAGCGATCCCACCACCGGTGTCTCCGCCTCGGTGAAGGTCTCGCCCTCTGCCTGGGGCAGTGTCCTGCAGATCTCGGCCAAGGAGGCACCCGCCGGAATCACCTGCCGGCTGCAGGCGGTCGGGCCCGGCGGGGCCAGGGCGGACGGCGCTACCTGGCGGGCAGGCGAGTACCCTCCCGGCACCACGATCCCAGGAGCGGTCGCCATGGCTCCGGGAGCCATCGAGCACTTTGAGATCCTCGCGGGCAACGGTCAGAAGCTGGTCACCATTCGGGCGTGAGGCCAGGCCGTGGCGGTCATGTCACGGCACGGCCCGGCCGCCCAGTGACATGACGACAGCAGCCGGGCGGCCTCAAGACCGGTGGACCGGGTGAGTGGGCCGACGGGGCGTGCACAACTCTACTTTTCCCCGAAGTCCGTACCGCCCGGAGAAGAGGATCCGGCACGTCTGCACGCCGAGGACCGCGACCCAGCCGAGATGCGGGCAGGGATGTCCGTCCCGCTCTACGGCGCGACGCTCCCGCAGGGCCGTCCGGAAGACCACGGGCGAGGGGACCGAGCTGCCGGTGCCCGGTCCGGCCGTGCGGCAGCGAGCTCTGGGCAGAGGCGGCTGAGCCCAGACAGGCGCCGGCATTGACATGACTCGTAAGAATCCGAACAAAAGATGCGAATAGCTCGAACCGTCCGGCATGCGTCATCCGTGGAACTGAATGAGCGCGCCCATGCAGGATCAGGATCCGGCCTACCGACCGCCCCCGAAATTATTTGCGGTCACCCCGTGCCGGTCTCAGCCAATCCACAGAAGAGCCAGAAGACCATGTTTGTGACCGATTCCGCCAGCTCGACTTCACTGCTTGGCCGGCCCTGCCGCCGCCAGGCACTGCGCACCCTGCCGGCGCAGGAGGCGCACGTCTCCGCCGCCCGTCACTTCGCGGCCGATTTGCTGGAGACCTGGAGTGTGCCCACAAGCGAGAGGGACTCCGCCGTTCTCATCGTCGACGAACTCGCCGGCAACGCAGCCCAGTACGGCCATGAGCGCATGACCCTGCTGCTCGCCCTCGACCACGACACTCTGCACATCGTGGTCACTGACTCCGGCGCGGCCGTGGAACGCCATCGCCCCGACATCGCCCCGGACGAACACGGCCGCGGCACCGGCATCGTCCAGTACCTCGCCCAGTCGACCGAGATCCACCAGACACGTAGCGGCCGCGAAGTCCGCGCCAGCCTGAGGTGCTCGCCATGACCGGACCGTACGCTCCGCACGAGCTGCGACCCCCTGCCGGGGCCGGAACTGCAGCACAGCGACGGGCTACCGGGCGCGGCCGCGGCGCCGGGTCACCCGACGCCCCCGCCGAGCGGGTCTTCGCGACCCACGAGCCGTGCCCCATCGACGGCCGCCCGGGCCCGGTCCACCTACCCATGCGGTCCACGGCACACCCATCGGCCCTCGATCACGGCGGCCCCCACCACGACACGGTGCTGTGTCAACGCTGCGGCGCCGGCCTCTGCGTACCGGCGGAGGTGTGAGCGTGGACGTCACCCCGAACAGCGGCAAGGGCATCGACGCCCCGCCTCCGCACGAGGCACAAACGAATGCGCCAGATCTGCGCCGCGAGATGCACCAAGTGCTCGTCCTCGGAGCCGAACGCGCCTGGCTGCTACGCCGGACCGCCCTCATGGACCGGATGGCCCTGGACGACCCCGGCCCCTGCCCGGTCGCAGAAGCCGCCGAACAACTCCTCCGCCACGACCGCCGCCATCCCGACCTGGCGGCCGGCCCGCACCACTCCGACACCATCACGCTGGCGTGGCTGGCCCAGATGAGCCACGTGCATGACCGCCAGTTGCCACAGCCCACCACCAGTGACAAGGAGCCACAGAACATGGGTGGAAAGCAGAAAACACTCGCCATACTTGCCGGAACCGTCCTGGCAGCCGGACTCACCAGCCCGGCCTTCGGGTCCACCACCGCTCACTCGCCGGCCCTGCGCACCGCCGCGACGGGGTCGGGGATGTCGGTCGTGGAGTGGAACCGCGAGCTCATCACCATCCTCGGCGATCCGAAGGCGCAGCCGTCCACCGTCCAACCCACGCGCAGCTTCGCGCTTCTCCAGGCCGCCGAGTACGACGCCGTGGTATCGATCACCCGGGCCGGCCCCGCCTACGTGTTCTCGGTGTCGGCGCCAGGAGGCGCTCGTGCGGATGCCGCAGCGGACCAGGCGGCCCACGATGTGCTGGTCGCCCTGTACCCGGCCAAGCGCGCAGGCGTGGACCAGCGGCTGAGCAGCCAGTTGTCCGCGATTCCGGGCGGCCCGGGCAAGCAGGCGGGCATCGGTGTGGGAGCCGCGGTCGCCCGCCGACTGATCAGCCTGCGGTCCAACGACGGGTCCTCAGCCGAGCCGCCGCGGTTCCGCCCCGGCAACAAGGCCGGTGACTACCGGCCCACCCCTCCCAAGTTCCCGGCACCGGTGTTCACCAACTGGGGCTCGGTCAAGCCGTTCGTGCTGGCCAGCGGACGCCAGTTCCGCCCGGCACCGCCGCCGGCCGTAAGCGGCGCCGCCTACGCCACCGCCTTGAACGAGGTCCAGAGCCTGGGGAGCAAGACCAGCACCACCCGCACCCCCGATCAGACGGCAGCCGCGAAGTTCTGGGCGGCGGCACCTGTCTGGAACGTCTGGAACCAGGTCGCGCAGGGCCTTGTCACCTCCCAGAACGCGAGCCTGGAGAAGGCGGTGAAGGTCTTCGCCCGGCTCGACCTGTCCCTCGCCGACACCACAATCGCGATGTACGACGCCAAGTACGCCTACCGCGTATGGCGGCCCGTGACCGCCATCCGGCTCGGCGGTACGCACTACAACCCGAGCATCGTCGGCGATCCCAACTGGACTCCCCTGCTGCCGACTGCACCGGATCCGTCCTATCCCGGCGCTCACGGCGCTCTCAGCCAGGCTGCGGCAACGACGCTCGCCGGGTTCTACGGTGCGCGGCATCATCTCGCGGTGACATCGAAGGGCGTCACCCGAACCTTCGCCGGCTTCCAGGACGCCGCCACCGAAGCGTGGCTCAGCCGGATCTGGTCCGGCCAGCACACCTCCCTCGACAACCGCGCGGGCCAGCAACTCGGCACCCAGGTGGCCGATTTCGTGGCGCGTCATCTCTGACCGCCCCCGCCGCGCGACAACCATGCGCAGCATGGCAGTGGCCAGAAGCCAGTGGTCCCGGCGCATCGGGTACCACTGGCTCGGACCACGCTCAGAGAGCGGCCGTCTTCCGCGCCGAGGGCCCGCAACTGCTGGCCGGCAGGCCGGGTGTCCGCTCATAACTGATCCCTACGTTGTTCTGCGGGACGCGGTGAGCCCTTCGTATGGTTCACCCACCCAGGGGCGCTGAGTGTGGCTCTAACTGATCTGCTGCTCGGAGCTAGAAACGATTGGCCGCTCGGCGCCCCAAGACGACTCGGCTGCCAATTAGGAATCGCGAATGATCGCTGAGTAGGGATCTGACAGCGAGGTCGTCCGTGGTAGGCACCCGCAGCGCACTGTACGGAGGCACCGCATGGCCGCGATCTGGGCCGGCATCGACGCAGGAAAGACCCACCACCACTGCGTTGCGATCGATGAGGGTGGCCGCCGGCTGCTGTCGCGACGCGTCGCCAACGATGAGCCCGACCTTCTCGAGCTTCTCACCGACGTCCTGGCCCTGGGCGACGAGGTGACTTGGGGAATCGACCTGGCCGACGGCGGATCCGCCCTGGCCATCGTAATCCTCCTCAACCATGACCAGCTCGTCCACTACATCTCGGGCCGAGCCATCCACCGCGCCTCCGAAAGCTACCGCGGTGAAGGCAAGACCGATGCCAAGGACGCCGCAGTCATCGCGGATCAGGTTCGTATCCGGCGTGACCTCCAGCCCTTACGACCCGCCGACGAGACCATCACCGACCTCAAGATTCTCACCAGTCGGCGCATGGACCTGGTTGCGGACCGCACCCGCACCGTCAACCGGCTGCGGGCGCAACTGTCCGGACTCTTCCCCGGCCTTGAGCGGGTTCTGGACCTCACGAACACCGGCCCACTCACCCTGCTGACCGGCTACCAGACCCCCGCTTCCCTGCGTCGACTCGGTACCAAACGGCTGGCGACCTGGCTACGCAACCGCAGCGTTCGCAACGCCGACCAGCTCGCGCAGACGGCCTCCCGGGCAGCTGAGCGCCAGCACACCAGCCTGACCAGCGAGAGGCTGACCGCGCAGATGGTGCACACGCTGGCGAAGGAGGTGATGGCTCTCAATCTGCAAGTCGCCGAGCTCGACAAGCTCATCGAGGCCCGGTTTCGCGACCACCACTACTTCGACGTGATCACCAGCATGCCCGGGCTGGGCATCATCCTTGGCGCCGAGTTCCTGGCTGCCACCGGCGGAGACATGACCGTCTTCGGAACCTCCGACCGCCTCGCCGGCTTCGGCGGCGTCGCGCCGGTTCCACGGGACTCGGGCAAGGTCAGCGGCAACCTGCGTCGGCCCCAGCGATACAACCGCCGCCTCCGACGCGTCTTCTACACCTCCGCGCTGTTCAGCATCCGACGGAGCGAGGAGTCTCGCCGCTTCTACGATCGCAAACGGGCCGAGGGCAAGCCCCATACCCAAGCTTGGGTCTCAGGGCGGCAGAGTTCTGCAGGTGTCAGATGATCTTGTGCCTGATGACCTGTGGGAACGGGTAGCCTCGCTGCTTCCCCGCCGCCCTCCGCGGCGCCGACGCTGTCCGGGTCGGCTTCCGGCGGACGACCGGGCTGCCCTGCGTGGGATCGTCTACGTGCTGTGCAAGGGCGTGAGCTGGGCGGATGTCTCTACCGAGAGGATCGGCTGCAGCGGAGTCACCGCCTGGCGGCGGTTGAGGGACTGGACCGAGGCCGGTGTCTGGCCTCGTCTGCACGAGGTCCTTCTGGCGGAATTGCGGGCGGCCCGTCTGCTGGACATGGACGACGCGGCAGTGGACGGCTCGCGTGTCCGGGCTCTCAAAGGGGGGCTCACACCGGACCTTCGCCGGTCGACCGCGCACGTCCGGGCAGCAAGCACCACCTGATCACCGACCGGCACGGAACACCACTGGCCATCTCGCTGACCGGCGGAAATCGTCATGATGTCACCCAGCTGATACCGCTGCTGGACGCGATACCGCGCATTCGCGGAGTCCGGGGTCGTCCGCGTCACAGGCCGGGCCGGCTGTATGCCGACCGCGGCTACGACTACGACAAGCCCCGCCGACTTCTCCGGGCCCGCCATCACACCGAAGATCGCACGCAGGAGCACGGCCCACGGCTCCGGCCTGGGCAAAACCCGCTGGGTCGTCGAGCGGACCTTCGCCTGGCTCCACCAGTTCAAACGCCTGCGGATCGTTACGAGATACGCGCCGACCTTCATCTCGGCCTGCTCCAACTCACCTGCAGCATCATCTGCTTGAGGCGACTCCGAACCTCATACTGAAACGATCAGTAAGGGCTGGCTTCCGCCGTCGCCACCGCCCGCGACATGAGTCATCCTTGGGGAGAATCTGGGGAGTACGGAGCCTGCTGGGGAGCGCGTGGGGAGAATCGGCTAGGTAAAGTCACACGACCCTGAAAGACGCTGAAAGACTCATCGCTGCAGGTCAGAGGCGGCGATGGCAGTATCGTTGCACGTCAGATCCATCCGGTGGACAACTTCACGACGGAGGTGTCCAGGACGATCAGAGGCCGCCTGTGCTTCACGGTGTCCACCTCACCGAGTCGGCCCGGGAAGCCGTCGATTCGGCCGGGCAGCGGCCCGCGTGCTCGGCCGCCACTCCTATCGCATCCGAACGGCTCGCCGCGCGCCTCACCCGTGACGGGCGAGGGTGGTCACCTGGTACGGGTTCACAGCAGCCGCAGCTCGCGCGCCCGGCGCACCGCTTCGTTGCGCCGGTTCACCGCCAGTTTCCGGTAGACGCTCTTGAGGTGGGTCTTGACCGTGTTCACCGACACGCAGAGGTCGGCCGCGATGTCTTCCGTCGACATCATCTGGGCCAGTCGCCGCAGAACGTCGCGTTCGCGTTCGCTCAGCTCCTGCACGACGAGCGGCGCGGGCGTTTCGAGCCGGGGCGCCTCGCCGGTCGTCAACCAGCCCGCGGCCAGTGGGTGCAGTGGCGTCGTGCCCAGGAGACGTCGGATCCACGGTCCGGCCTCGAGGAAAGGACGCCGCAGCCGCTCGCGCCGGGCCTCCAGGAGCGCCTGGCCCACGAGCTTGCCCGCGGCGGCGGGGTCACCCGCCTCCAGTGCGGCCTGCGCCCGGGTCAGCGTGGCCCGCACGGTCACGGCCGGACCGGCCGGGCCCTCGGCGCGCAGACGGTCGAGCAGGTCGAGCGCGGCGGCGGGGCGGCCCGCCGCCAGCTGGGCCCGCGCGGCCTCCACCACACAGGCCGGCTGGTCGTCCGGCACCTGTCGCAGCACCTCGGCGGCCGCGTCCGGTCGGCTCTCGGCGAGGTGGGCGGCGGAGGCGACCAGAGCGGCATGAGCCTGCGCCCAGGGTGATGCCACATCCGTGGAAACCGCCGGGTGCACTGCGGCCAGGGCCGCTCGGGTCTTGCCTCGGGCCAGCAGCAGGCGTGCCGTCACGAGGGACCGGGCCGTGGCCGGCACCGGGTCCCGTGTCGCCAGGCGCGAACCGACCGTCTCGTCGAGGAGGGCTTGGGCCTGATCCAGTTCGTTCCGGTCGACGGCCACGGCGGCCAGGACCACCCGCGCGATGTCCGAGCCGGACGGCCCGCACAGACCGAACCGCTCCGAGTCGGTCGTCGCCGCCAGTGCCTTGCGCTCCGCCCTGCCGAGCCAGCCGTTCAGGTAGTCGATCAGCGCCAGGTGCCCCAGGGACTCCTCTCGCGGAAGCGCCGTCGAGGCCCCGCCGGGACAGCCCGCCGCCGCGGACAGCGCGGTGCGGGCGTCCTCGAAGCGCCCGGCCCACAGGCGCGTCGAGCCCAGATGGGTCAGCAGCAGGGCGATGAGTTCGGGATGCTGCCCTAAGAGGTGGGCGGGAACCTCGTGTCTCAGTTCCTCGGCCGCCTCCGCGGCCCTCTCCGCCTGGAGCGGGGACCCGGCCAGACGGGCCGCCAGAGCCTCCAGCAGCGCGCAGCTCAGCCGTGCCGCCGCGGGGCCGGGCACGTCGGTGGCCGCGTCGGGCACGTCCGCGGCCAGGCTCGCCTCGGCGTGGTGCAGACGGGCCAGACCGCGGTCGAGGTCGCACTGGGACAGGTCCCGGGCCGCTCGGACGACGTCCGTCGCGGGGCTCGTGGCCTCGGGTCCCATCCGGGAGAACAGCTCGGCCAGCTCGTCACGGCGCAGACCGGTGAAGAGCTGTCCGATCGCCAGGCCGTCGACGAAGGCGCCGGCGGTGAACTCCCAGTCGCCCGCGGCGGCGCCGTGGGCGATCGTCTCCGGGAGGAATCCGGAGCGCAGCAGCCACCGGGCGGCCCGCCGGTGGAGTTCGGGCTCCAGTCCAGGACAGCGCTCCCGCAGATGGGCGCGGAGGATCTCCCCGAACAGCGGGTGGAGCCGGTACCACGAGTGTCCGAGGTCCTCGACGAACGCGTTCTCGCGGTGCAGCTCGGCCAGAATGGGCTCGGCGTCGGTGCGATGCGTCAGCGCGTTGGCCAGATCGGGGCAGAGGCGCTCCAGGACGCTGACCCGCAGCAGGAGGTCCTGGGTCTCGGCAGTTCGCCGCTTGAGCACCTCGGCCAGGAGGTAGTCGGCGACCGTACTCCGCCCTGCCTCGAATTCCTTCAGGTATCTCTCCGGATCCGGGCTCTCCCGCGCGGCCAGGGCGCACAGCCGCAGGCCGGCCGCCCATCCGCCGGTGCGGTCCACGAGTGCCCCCACCCCGTGCGCGGGCAGGCGCAGGCCGTGCAGCTCCAGGAGTACGGCCGCCTCCTCGGGGGTGAAGGCCAGCTCCGCGTTCCGGATCTCCGTCAGGTCACCGGCCGCCCGGTAGCGGTGCACCGGCAGCAGCGGCTCGGTGCGGGTGACGAGGACGAGGCGCATTCCCGGTCCGGCATGGCGCAGGACGAATTCCAGCTGCTCCGCGATCTCCGGCGCGGTCACGCGGTCGTATTCGTCGAGCACGACGATCGCCGGCCGGTCGCGTCCGCTCAGCTCGGCGGCGAGCCGTGCCAGCAGTGTGCGGTCCACCCGGCTCGCGTCGGCGGGACAGCGATTATCGCTGGGCACCGGCACGCCCGAGGACCGCAGGGCCTGGAGCACGTACGCCCAGAACATCCCGGGCTGCTGATCCGCCGTGTCGGCGGTGAACCAGGCGACCGGCCGCGCCAGCCCGGCGACCCACTCGGCGACCAGCAGGGTCTTACCCGCCCCGGCCGCTCCGTTGACCACCGTCAGCGGGGTCAGCAGCGCCTTGTCCAGGTGTTCGACCAGCCGCTCCCGCCGCAGGAAGGTGACGGGCCTCGCCGGCGGGGCGAACCGCGTGCGCAGAAACGGGTCTCCCATGGGATCGACCCATCCGACGGTCGACCCCTGGCCGCTCTCCTCGATCCCAGCCATGGTGCTCGCCATTATCCCGTCAGATCACGGGCGGCGCTCTTCGCGCTCCTGTCGTGGTCAGCACCGGTTCGGGGAGCGGGTCCGACGCCGACGTCCCGGTGGCCGGGTCGGCGACGGTGCCCCTGGAGCGGCTCCCCTCCTCGGCGTCGTCCTCGGCCCCGGCCGCCGTGCCGGAGCCGCCTGGCTCACCGACCACAGCATCGTCGGCAAACGTCGAGAAGACATGGACGCCCTTCACCGGGGTGCTCGAAGCCGTCGAAGGCAACGGCATGACCGCCATGTGCGGGGCCGCGGTCGGCGGCGGGTCGATCATGTATCACGGCCTGACCCTGGAGCCGGCCAAGGCGCACTTCGCCGCGTTCCTGCCGGTGGCGGCGGACCTCTACGACGAACTGAACCAGTGGGCCTCTCCCACGGTCGCCCGGATGCTGGGCATCTCCACCGTCCCGTACGACGTCCTGATCTCCGACCCCTACAAGTCCTCGCGCCTGTTCCAGGACATCGTCCCGAATGCGGGCCTGACCCCGTTCAGGGTGCCGCTGCCCATCGACTGGAGCTATGTCCGGGGCGAGTTGCAGGGCCTGTACGAGCGACTCGAACAAACGTTGGGCCCTGTCCGTCGACCGCGTCGACACCGGCGCCACGGTCCAGGAGCAGATACGGATCACCGCGGACGCCGTGTTCCTCAACGCCGGTTCCCCCGGCACGGCCCGACTCCTGGTCAAGTCGCGGGCCAGGGGCCTCGTCCTCGGCCACAAGTGCCTGCCGCCAGGACCTCGGACGCGTCTTCTGAACGATCGCGGTCACGAATGGACCGCCCCAGTTCCCTTCTCCCCGTCAGCCGCTGCCCAGCCGCCGGAACTCGCCCCTGCCGACGTCACGTTGACACGGCCGGTTGCCGGGCGTTGACTGACAGCACGGTGCGGAGCCCTGCCATTGCGGTGACACACTCCACTGACCACGACAGCCGTGATCACCGGCGGGTGAAGCACCCTTCGGGCCTGTGCACGACGCGGCCCCGCCCAGGGCGACGACACCGACGCGGCCGGTACGACGTACAGGAAAGTGGCACATGATGATGTACGACCAGTCACGCGCCCAGCAGCCTCCGGACACACAGCCCGGTTCGGCCGGGCGTCGTACGCCGGGCCCCGAGCCACTGCTCCCGTCGGACGAACGGGCCAAGCTCGCCCAGCGCCTGCAACACGCCCTCAACACCTTCGCCGACAGCCCGCGTGAGGCGTTGGAAGAGGCCGAGACCGCGTTCGACGAGGTCACCGCCCAGCTCATGAGCACTCTCGCCGAACGGCGGCGTGTTCTGCACGCGACCTGGCAGGACCAGGAGCCCGATACACAGCCGGACGAACTCCGGCACGCACTGAGGCAGTACCGGGAGATCACACAGCGGCTGCTGCGCATGTAAAGACACTCACCACACCCCCAGGTCGACCGGACAGCCCGGTAGCCACCGTGGGTGAGGCCGCGGTGGAAGCCGGCGGTCACGCCCAGTCCTGGGTACGGGCGGCCGGCACCGTCAGGCGGTCTCGCCGTGGTGGGACCGGTCGGCGGGTGGTCTGCTGGTGTCGAGCCAGGAGCGGAGCGGTCCGGCGGCGTGCGAGGCGTCGATCGTGAGATGCAGTCGCACCCCCGTTCCCGATCGGCCCCCGGGATAACTCCGTTGCTCGTCCCCGGCGAACAGGAACCGGAGCGCGTCGGCGACACGTCGGGCCGCCTCGGGGTTCTCGGAGACGAGGCGGACCTCCACCCGGTCCTGCCCGTGGGGCTGGTCGGAAGACGCGGCGCAGTCCGATCGGTATGTGGCTTCGGATGTCATAGGGCGGAACCTGCCCCGGACCGGAGCGGCCCGTGTCTGCTGCGCGACGAGGACGAGGCCGGTCAGGTCACCGGCATACGACGTGCCCTCGGTGGTTCCCACCGTACTCCAGTCGCTCGCGCCGACCCTTACAGCACGGGTGGGAGTACGGTGGGGACTACCGAGGGCATTCCGCACACCGGCCGCCACGCCGGGTCGTTCTCGGTGAGCGAAGAACCCGGGCCGTGACCTCAGGGGATGGCCCGAAGACGGGTCCGCATCATGGCCGCGCCCTTCGAAGCAACCCTGCCGCGGCGTGAACCCGTCGCCGCCCCGCCCGCCCGCCTCGCGCTGAAGACCGACGGCACCCCCCAGGGGCTTCTGGACGGTGCCTGGTGGCCCCGCTCCCGGGACCTGCTGCGCGAACTGCCCTCTCTGATGGATGTGCTGGATCCCTTGTGGGGCCGCATCACCCGTATCGCCGTCAACCCCGAGCACTGGCTGTTCGTACCGCACCGGGTGCCCGTGGACGGCCATGTCGTGAAGGTCGGCTGGTTCACTCCGGAGATCGACCCGCACCAACTGCTGCTGCTCTCCTACGGCACCGGCCGCTGGGACCTGCTGGTCATCCCGCCCGAGACCGCCACGGCGTCGGCGGTCCGTCTGATGACGGCCGCGTCCGACGGCGACGGCTCGCCGCTGACCGCGAGCGCGCTCGTCGCCGCCGACCGGGCCCACCACGACGTCTCCGCGGCCGAACGGCCGCTCGGTCCTGACGAGGCGTGGGAATACGAGGGTGGCACCTCCCCGGACTCCCCTGCCGTCCCCGAGCGACCCAGTCGCCTCGTCATCGGAATGTGAGGCGCCCGCACCATGGACACCTATCTGACCGTCGTCGCGTTGCTGCTGCTCATCGCCATCGCTGCGTACATAATCCACCGGCTCAACACCCAGCACGCCGAAAGGATCGCCGTGCACCAGTACAGCAGCCTGCTGTCCAGTCGCCGACGCGGCCACGAAGCGGCTCGGCCTCCCGTGCCGCCGGACCAGTCCGATACGGCGAGGTCGGGCGCGCGACGTGACCACCGCGACGGAGGCCGTGGCCGCTTCCCGCCGCGCCGCCACCGGAACCACACCACCCGCAACGAGCGGTGACCCGTGCCGCCCCAAGGCCGCCGTACACACCGCCGGTTGGCCCCGATGCGCACAAGCTCGGACCGGATCTCCCGTGCGGAGACCTCCCGTCCTCAACCCACGGCTGCCAGGAACCGAGGTCCGCACCATGACTCTTCCACGACTGAACATCTACCGGCACGACCGGGGGAGTCGGGCGCTCATCACCCTGGCCGGTGAGATCGACCCGGCCACAGCCCCTCTGGTGCGCACCGTTCTCGAGCGGTGCCTGGACGACGGGATCACCACCATCGACGTCGACCTGACCACGGTCGGCCGCTGCGACAGCAACGGCCTGAACGTCTTCCTCGAGATGTCGGAGCACGCCACCACGGCGCACGCCTCACTGCGGTTGCACCACCCGTCCCCACCCACGGCGCGGCTCCTCACGGGCACCGGCTCCACTCCCCTGCTCCTCGACCATCGGGCGCCTCCGCTGCCGTCTTCTCTCCTTCACGACTTCCGCTCCACCGCTCCCCCGCCGAGCCCCCGCTGACCGGTGGTCAGCGCGACCTGCCGGGCTCGGCCCTCGTCAGTGGGTGTCGGTCGCCACGGCGGCCATCAGGTACTCGGCGTCCGCCGCGTCGACCTCCGGGGGCACGACCAACAGGTCCCATCGACCACGGGCCGGGCTGAGCAGGCAGACGGTGTGCCGGTCCCGCGAAACGGGCTCCCTGCGGAGTCGTACGACGTGGTTGGCGACGAGTATCCGTCCCGGCGACGCGGACCACATCTCCGCGTTCACGGTGACGCCGTTGATCTGCCCCCAGTCCCGGGGCAACGCACCGATCAGCAGGGGGAGTTCGACCAGCAGATTGCGTGAGCGGGGCCACCATGCCCCGTCGATGCGCCGCGGCACCGCGCTGTGCGGCGCCAACCGTAGACGGGCCACGGGCCCTGCGGGCGGGGGCTGAGGGACGGAGGCCATGAAGGCGTTCCTGTCTGGGGGCACGGCCTCATGGCCTGCCCCCGAGGCTGTCTGCGGCGGACGGCGGAAGGAAGGAACGACGGACAGCCCGGGTGAGGAAAGTGGTGAGGACGAATCAGGCGGCAGGCGGGGCCTCTTGGCCTCGGTTCCCCCACCGTACTCCGCCCGTTGGCCAACCGCGTCGTGCCGGATGGACCCGGACTCCTCGAAGACGCGGTTAGGGTGCCGGTGTGCCGTCGTACAGCATTGGCCAGGCCGCGCGCCTGCTGAGGGTGAGTCCGGAGACCGTGCGCCGTTGGGCGGACGGGGGCCGGCTTCCCATGGGTCGGGACGGTTCGGGGAACCGGGTGATCGACGGCGTCGGGCTGGCCCGGTTCGCGCGGGCGCGTGCGGTCGAGGACGAACGCGGCACCGTCGGCGGCGGCCCGCCCACATCGGTGCGCAACGCGTTCACGGGCATCGTCACGGCGCTGACGGTCGACGACGTCGTGGCGCAGGTGGAGATCCAGGCAGGGCCGCACCGGGTGGTGTCGCTCGTGACCCGGGAGGCGGTCGAAGAGCTGGACCTCTCGGTCGGTGTCACGGTCACCGCGCGGGTGAAGTCGACGAGCGTGCACGTGGATCGCTCGTAGCCGAAGGCGTACGGCACAGCAGAGCGGCCCGGAGATCGAGGCGGTCGTAGAGGCGGGACAGGTCGCGGCCGGTGAAGTGCTCGATGCGCTGGATCCGGTAGTGGACGGTGTTGACGTGCAGGTGCAGGACCTCGGCAGTGCGGGCCCATGAGCCGTCGTGGGCGAGGAAGGTCTCCAAGGTCTTCAGCAGTGCGGCGGCGGAGGCGTTGCGGGTGTCCAGCAGGGGGCCCAGGACGGTGCGGCTGTAGGCGGTGCGGACCTCGGCCGGTATGCCGGTCAGCAGGGTGTCCAGTCCGGTGAAGGACGAGGAGTCGACCACTGACGAGGAGTCGGGAGCGGTCGTGCGGGCCGAAGCCAGGGCGTAACGGGCCTCGGACAGCGCCCCGTTGAGGTCCTGCGGCCCGGCGGCGGGCGAGCCGATACCACCGTGCAGCGGGACGGACGGCTCGCAGCCGGCGACAAGCGGCCAGAACTCCGCACATCGGCCTGCGGCGTCCTCTGTCTCCGGTACGACCGCGAACGCCGTGCCGTCCGGCAGCCGCCCCACGGACGCGCGCCCCGGCCCCGCATGGGCGACCGCCTCCGTCAACGCCCCCTCCGCCAGTCCCGCCCGTTGCGATCCCGTCTCGGCGACGATCACCCGGTAGGGGCCCTCGGCCGGGAGCCCGCAGTTCCGCAGCGCTCCTTCCACGGCGGCGGCCTCGGCGCCGGGTGCGAGGAGCAGGGCGCCGAGTTCGTCCGCCTCCTGGTGTTCGGCAGCCCGGCGCCGGGCTCGTGACTCCTGGCAGCGGGCCAGGATCGCGGCGATCTCGTGCAGCATGCGCGGCGGGGTACCGCCGGGCTCGGGCAGATACAGGTGCCAGCGCTCGTACGGGGAGACGGCATCGGAGTCGACGGACACCGTGATCCCCGCGCCGTCGGCCAGCAGCGCGACGGCCTCCCGCGCCGGGACCGACTGCGCGCCCTCCGTGGCCGCGACGGTCCGACCGGCAGGTGTGAAGACGTACGCGGTCGCCCGGTCGACGTGGGCGAAGGCGGACGCGACGACCACGTCGGGGCCCGCGTCCTGGGCGACGAGTCGGCTCAGCCGGACGCGTACGTTCTCGGGCAGCGCGTGGAGGCGGTTCAGCTCGCCCCACTGCTGGAAGTACACGGTGTCGGTGATCGCGCGGAACATGATGTGGGCCGGGACCGCCGCCAGCGGGACGCCGTGCCGTGCGCACGCCTCGATGAGGTCGTCGGGCACCGATCCGTGGGTCTCCTCGCCCGCCAGCAGTACGGCGGCGCCCGCCGTCCGCAGCGCGGCCACGAACCGCTCCGCCTTGTCCCGCCCGCCCTCGGCCGTCCACCACACCAGGCCGCTGAGCACGACCTCGCCGGGTCGCACGAAACGGGCGGGGTCCTCCAGGTCGGTGGCGGTCACCCCGCTGATCTCCCGCGTCAGCTGTGGTTCCTCGGCCCACAGCAGGCGCAGGCCCAGGGACTCGTCCTTGAGGAGGTGGTCGACGTGCATGTGCTCTGGCTCCTTGTGCGGCAGTCGGGCACGAGGGCGCGCGCCCGGCATCTCACATTCACCAGGTGCATGCGAGTGATCGCATCGTAAGTGCAAGGTGAGACGAACGGTATGCCTCTTGGTTGATCCTCCAGGACACCCGCCGGAAAACTCGGCGTTTCCGTGTCGTGAACCAGTCGTCCGGAGCCCGGTCGCGTTGCTTCACTGGCGCTCATGGACCTGAACACCGTGGTGGAGATACGGGACGCACGGCATCCCGCACCCTGGCGGCCGGGTGACGCCTGGCTCGGCGGCGGGACGTACCTGTTCTCCGAGCCGCAGCCGCACCTGCGGCGGCTGGTGGACCTGAGCCGGACCGGTTGGACACCGGTGCGGCCGCACCCGGACGGCTCGCTGGAGATCGCCGCGACCTGCACGATCGCCCAGCTGTCCCGGTTCGCGAGGGAGTTTCGGGCCGAGGCGGCACCCCTGTTCGAGCAGTGCTGCCGCGCGTTCCTCGCCTCCTTCAAGATCTGGAACATGGCCACGGTCGGCGGGAACCTCTGCAACTCCCTCCCGGCCGGCCCGATGATCTCCCTCACCGCCGCCCTCGACGGAGAGTGCCTGCTGCACGCCCAGGACGGGGTACGCCGCCGGGTCCGCGTCGTGGACTTCGTGACCGGCGCGGGCCGCAAGGTCCTGACCGAGGGCGAACTTCTGCGGTCCATCACCCTGCCCGCCCGCGCCCTCGCCTGCCGTACGGCGTTCCGGCAGGCGTCCTTGTACGGGCTCGGCCGCTCCGGCGCACTGGTCATCGGCACCCTGGACCCGGTCGACCACTCCCTCGCGATCACGATCACCGCCTCGACCGTCCGCCCGGTCCGGCTGTGGTTCCCGCTGCCGCCGACGGCGGACGGACTGCGTGCGGCGATCGACGCGGCCGTCGCCGACGACGAGTGGTTCGACGACATCCATGGGCTTCCCGCATGGCGGCGGCACATGACGTTCCGGTACGCGGAGGACATCCGCCGCGAGCTGTCCCACGGTGAGGAGCCGCAGTGAGTTTCGGGATCGAGGTGAACGGCCGGCCGTTCACGCAGGAGCCACGCCCCGGCCAGTGCCTGAGGACCTATCTGCGTGAGCGTGGCTGGTTCGGCGTGAAGAAGGGCTGCGACGCGGGCGACTGCGGCGCGTGCACGGTCCACGTGGACGGCGAGCCCGTACACAGCTGCCTCTTCCCCGCCTTCCGGGCCGACGGCCGCGAGGTCACCACGGTCGAGGGCCTGGCCTCCGAGGACGGCGAACTCCACCCCGTACAGCGGAAGTTCCTGGACGCACAGGGCTTCCAGTGCGGCTTCTGCACCGCCGGGTTCCTGATGACGACCGCGGCGCTCGACGACGATCAACTGGCCGATCTCCCCCGAGCGTTCAAGGGCAATCTGTGCCGCTGCACCGGCTACCGGGCCATCGAGGACGCGGTACGAGGGGTGTGCCACGCCGAAGCTCCGTCGGCCGGCGAGGCCGTGGGCCGCAACCTTCCGGCCCCCGCCGGACCGCAGGTCGTCACGGGCACCGCCCGCTACACCTTCGACGTCGACATCCCGGGCATGCTCCACATGAAGCTGCTGCGCTCCCCGCACGCCCATGCCCGCATCCTCGCCATCGACACGTCCGCCGCCCTGCGCGTACCGGGCGTGCACGCGGTCCTCACCCACTACGACGCGCCGGAACGGCACTTCTCCACCGCCCGTCACGAGCACCCGGAGGAGGATCCGGACGACACCCGCGTCCTCGACGACACCGTCCGCTACATCGGCCAGCGCGTCGCGGCCGTCGTCGCGGACAGCGAGGCGGCGGCGGAGGAGGGCTGCCGCCTCGTCGAGGTGACGTACGACGTGCTGCCCGCGGTCGTCGACCCGGAGGAGGCGATGCGGCCGGGCGCACCGGTCGTGCACGACAAGGACGCGGCGACGGCTCGGATCTCCCGTCCCCAGGACAATGTCGTCGGTGAGGCGCACGGCGAGATCGGTGACGTCGAGGCGGGGTTCGCCGAGGCCGACGCCGTCTACGAGGACACCTACCGCACCCAGCGTGTCCAGCACGCGAGCCTGGAGACGCACGGAGCCGTCGCCTGGTTCGACGAGGACGGCCGGCTGAACGTACGCACCAGTTCGCAGACCCCGTTCCTGACGCGGCGCGCGCTGTGCGCGTTGTACGACCTGCCTCTGGAGCAGGTGCGGGTGGTCGCGGGCCGGGTCGGCGGCGGTTTCGGCGGCAAGCAGGAGATGCTCGTCGAGGACATCGTGGCCCTCGCGGTGCTGCGACTGCGCCGCCCGGTGAAGCTGGAGTACACGCGGGCCGAGCAGTTCTACGGGGCGACCACCCGGCACCCGTTCACGATCCGTGTGAAGGCGGGCGCCCGTCGCGACGGCACCCTGACCGCGCTGCAACTGCGGGTCGTCTCCAACACGGGCGCGTACGGCAATCACGGTCCCGCGGTGATGTTCCACAGCGTCGGCGAGTCGATGGCGGTCTATCGCGCCCCGCACAAGAAGGTCGACGCCTTCTCGGTCTACACCCACACCGTCCCGGCCGGCGCCTTCCGCGGCTACGGACTCGGGCAGGTCATGTTCGCGGTCGAGTCGGCCCTCGACGAACTCGCCCGCCGAGTGGGCCTGGACCCGCTGGAGTTCAAGGCGAAGAACATCATCGGCCCCGGGGAGCCGATGATCACCGCCGGCGGCAAGGAGGAGGACCTGCACATCGCCAGCTACGGTCTCGACCAGTGCATCGGCATCGTCCGCCGCGCCCAGGAAGAGCCCGTGTCCGAGCCCGTCCCGGACGGCTGGCTGGTCGGCGAGGGCACCGCGCTCGCGATGATCGCGACGGGTCCGCCGGGTGGCCACATCGCCGATGCCAGGGCCGCGCTGCTGCCCGACGGCACCTTCGACCTGGCCGTCGGCACGGCCGAGTTCGGCAATGGCACCACCACGGTGCACCGCCAGATCGCGGCCGGTGAACTCGCCACCACCGTCGAGCGCATCACCGTCCGCCAGTCCGACACGGACGTCGTCAAGCACGACACCGGCGCCTTCGCCTCCACCGGCGTGGTGGTCGCGGGCAAGGCCACCCTGCGTGCCTCCCGTGCCCTCGCGGACATGCTGCTGGACTTCGCCGCCGCCACCCTGCGCGTTCCGCGCGCGGACTGCCGGCTCGTGGAGGAGGCGGTGACGCATCCGGGAGGCCGCCTGTCCTTGAAGGAGCTGTACGAGGCGGCCAGGGCGGTCGGTGTCACCTGCGCCGCCGACGGGCACTTCGGCGGCACCCCGCGCTCGGTCGCCTTCAACGCGCAGTGGTTCCGCCTCGCCGTCGATCCCGGCACCGGCGAGATCCGCATCCTGCGCAGTGTGCACGCCGCCGACGCGGGCAAGGTGATGAATCCCATGCAGTGCCGCGGCCAGGTCGAGGGCGGTGTGGCCCAGGCGCTGGGCGCGACGCTCTTCGAGAACGTGCGCGTCGACGCCCGCGGCGAGGTCGAGACGGCCGCCTTCCGCCGCTACCGCCTGCCTCAGTACGCCGACATCCCGCGCACGGAGGTCCACTTCATGGAGACCGCCGACGCCATCGGTCCCCTCGGCGCCAAGTCGATGAGCGAGAGCCCCTTCAACCCGGTCGCCCCGGCCTTCGCCAACGCGCTGCGCGACGCGACGGGCCTCCGCTTCACCGAACTCCCGCTCACTCGCGACCGGGTGTGGCAGGCCCTCGACGCGGCGGGGGTGACCAGCCCTTGAGCCTGCGGACCGGGCCCCTACGGTCAGCCCAGTGCGGCGAGAACCTCGGCGCAGATGGCCAAGGCCGTCTCCGCCGGGGTGCGAGCGCCGATGTCCAGTCCGATCGGGCCGTGAATGCGGCGCAGTTGCTCCTCGGTGAGCCCCGCCCCGGTGAGGGCTTCGGCGCGGCGGGCCTGGGTACGGCGTGAGCCGAGCGCGCCGACGTAGGGAATGCCGGCCGTCAATGCGGCGTGCAGGGCGGGGATGTCGAGGTCGGGCTCGTGACTGAGCACGATCAGGCAGGCCGCGGCCGGACGGTCGGCCATCGGTTTGCGAGCATCCCCGGCGGCATACGCGACCGTGGCCTGCCAGCCCAGCACCTGCGCCTGGGTGGTGAGGAGTTCCGCGAGCTCGCCGCCGCCGACGATGACCAGGTGAGGGACGGCTGGGCAGGCCTCGATGAGGACGAGTCCGGCGGCGGCGCGGCGGGTCTCGCGTCCGGCGCGGTGGCGGGCGAGCAGTTGCCTGGCCTGCTCGGCGGCCTGAACGACGGCCGCCGGATCATCGCCCTGCGACTCCGGAGTGACGATCCCCGGAGTGACGACGTCGCTGACAGCCTGGGTCCGCTCCTCGTCGATCCGGGTGATCAGCGCGGCGTCGGCGCCCTCGCTCAGCAGGTCCCACCAGCGGGCGGGGACGGTGTGCAGCGACTGGAGCAGGATCTCGGCCTGTCCGCCGCAGGTCAGCCGTGCCTCTTTGACCTCGTCATCGTGTACGGCCACCTCGCACACCCGCGCGGTGTGCCCGGGCGGGAGGGCCGCGGCCTCTGCGGCCAAGTGGTCGTCGAACGCACCGCGGTACAAGGTGCCCTGGCGGTTCCCGTCCTCGTCGATGAGGAGCGCGTCGGCGGGGTGCCGGGGCCCGAAGCCCTGCTCGGTGATCGGCCGGGCCAGTACGGCCGGGCGCCCCTGAGCCGCCCACCGCCGTGCCGTGTCCGCCAGCTCACGCATGATCGCGGCCCTCCTCGTTCCTGGCTTCCGGCACCGGGAAACCACCGGGTCACCAGGAGACCACCTGGTCAGCGCGGCGCTGTCGCCGCCATTCTAGTGAGCCCTGCCTTGCCCTGCCCTGCCCCGACTCGACGAGAACGGACGGAACGAGCACGGGCGGAACGAGCACGACGCGCGTGGACCACGGAGTGCCCTTGCCTCGGCCCCCCTGGGCGGCGGGCACCTAGGCTGCACAGCGGACTGGCCGACCGGAGGAAGGAGAGCCCTCATGGGAAGCAACCACCCTGGTCTACGAGGCGGCACCCCCACCGCACCCCGCCACGTTCCCTGGAAGGAACAGCGTGCGCACTGGCAGGCAGCGTACGCCGAACACCCGCGCGGGCGGGACGGACATCGCCGAGTGCGACGGCGCGGTGGTGCGGCTGGTGTCGTGGGCCCCCGCCCAGGGTTTCGGCGTCGAACGCGCCGACGCGGGGCCCGACGCACACGCCGAAGTGAGGTTCGAGGGCACGTCAGGCAAGGTCGAGCTCCGCGTGCGCTGCGTGAACGGCCGACCCAGCGGGTCATGGAAGCAGGACGACTGATCGGACGACCGGAGCCGAGGCCGTCGAACTGACGGCCCACCACTTCGATGGTGCCGGTGTGCCTGGTGCCGTTGCGCGGGGCCCGCCCTGTCTAGCGGCCGGCGGCGCACAGCGCGTGGTCGATCAGAGTGCCGGTGGCCCGGTTGAGCGTAGGCAGGTCCGGCATCCCGGAGGTGGTGGTGACGGAGATGGTGACCGCGCGCCGCCCGTCCGAGCTGACCGCGGGGCGGGTGTAGGTGCCGAACCCGTCGCCCTCATGCATGTAGTAGTGGCCGCCGCAGGACAGTGGGATCTCGCGCAGGCCCAGGCCGTAGGTGCCCTCGGGCAGCTCCGCGACATCGTCCGGGTCGTCGGTGCGCTGTACGGTCTGCCGCATCTCCCGCCACTGCTCGGCCGGCAGCAGGCGGCCGTCGGCCAGCGAGCGGAAGAAGGTGTTGAGGTCCGCGGTGGTACTCACCACTCCGGAGTCGGCGGTGTGTAGGTAGCTGTTCGTGGTGACGTCGAGCCTGGTGCCGTCCGTGCCGGTCAGATAGGTGCTCACGTACGGCGTGGGCAGGAACGGGTCGAGACCGGGCACCGAGGTCTGGCGCAGGCCCAGTCCGGCGATGATGCGGTGCTCGACCAACTCCCTCCAACCGGTGCCGCTCGCCTTCTCGGCGATCATCCCGGCCAGCAGGTAGTTGGTGTTGGAGTATGCCCAGCGGGTGCGGCCGGCCCCCGGCACGAACAGCGGCTTGTGGGCCACGGCCGTCACCACCAGGTCGTGAGGAGAGGTGTCGTTGTAACGGTTCTCGTCGAAGTGCTCACGGAGCTTCTGCTGAATGTCCGGGTCGTCCATGTAGTCGAACAGCCCGCTGGTCTGGCGGAGCAGGTCGCGCACGGTGATCCGGGAGCCGTCGTTGCCGTTGCCGGAGACCACGCCGGGCAGCCAGTGCTCGACGGTGTCGTCCAGCGAGAGCTGCTTCTCGGCGGCGAGTTGCAGCACCACGGTGGCGACGAATGCCTTGGTGGTGGAGGCCGTCCGGAAGTGCGAGCCCCACGGCAGGGCGGCGTGGGAACCGGCCGACACGGTGCCGAGGCGGGCCTGTACCCGTCCTCCGGGCAGGCCGTCGACCCTGGCCAGCACGTTCACGTCCCCGCCACCCGCCTTGCGTACGGCGGCCACGTCGCGGCGGAGCTCGGCCTGGGTGTATCCAGCATGTGCGGCGCGGTGCCCGGAGGCCGCGGAGGCCGCCTCCGGCAGCAACACGGCGGCGCCCAGCGCGGCTGCCACGAGGGCGGCGGCTGACACCTTCTTCTTGCCGGCCTTGGTTGTTGTGTGCTTCGTACCGGCCTCAAGAGCATGCATGGTTCGAACCTCCGGTTCGGGCTGGTGGACCACCGTCTGCTGACGCCAACCAGCCAACCGGACCCCGGACCCGGGCCCCATGGCCCTACCACCCGGACCAAGGGTGGTGCCGGCCCCGCCCACGGTGGGGAAAACCCGAAGCCGGGCCCTCAGCCCCGTTGTCACATGCGTGCGTCCGGCGGTGTCTTCATGACGGACGGCCTAACAGGCACACATACAAGGAGAACAAAGTGACACTGCGCGTCCCGAAGGCCGAGCTCCCCGTCGAGCTCCGCGAAATCATGATCAAGCAACTCGGTACCGTGCCCGAGCCCGTCGAGGTGCTGTGGAACCACCCCGAACTCGCCGAGGCCAACCAGGAGTTCTCGGCCAAGGTGGCCACGTGGGACGCGGCCGACGCGAGCCTCAAGACATTCGCGCACATGGCCGTCGCGGCACAGGTCGGCTGCAGTTGGTGCCTCGACATCAACTACTTCCACGCGCTGAACCAGAACCTGGACCTGACCAAGGCGAGCCAGGTGCCGCGCTGGCGGCAGTCGGAGGTGTTCACGCCGCTGGAGCGGGACGTGATGGAGTACGCCGAGGCCATGACGAACACACCGACGACCGTCACCGACGAGTTGTCCGCGCGGCTGCTCGACCGGCTCGGCCCGGCCGCGATGGTCGAACTCACCGTGTTCATCGGCTTCGCCAACTTTGCCACCAGGTGCAACACGGCGCACGGGATCACGTCGCAGGGCTACTCCGACGCCTGCGAGATTCCGTTGGCCGCGCGTCCGCAGAACTTCGGCGTAGCGTCGACGGCATGACCGAGGACCCTTTTGTCGTCCATCGCCGCCTGCTGTTCACCGTCGCCTACGAGATGCTCGGCTCGTCGGCCGATGCCGAGGACGTGCTGCAGGAGTCCTGGCTCCGGTGGGCCGACGTCGACCGCACACAGGTGCGTGACCCGCGGGCCTACCTCGTACGAACCGTCACACGGCAGGCGCTCAACCGTCTGCGGACGTTGTCGCGCAGCCGCGAGGAGTACGTCGGCGAGTGGCTGCCGGAGCCGCTGCTGACCAGCCCCGACGTCGCCGAGGACATCGAGCTGGCGGAGAACGTCTCGATCGCGATGCTGACCGTGCTCGAAACGCTCGGGCCCACGGAACGCGCAGTGTTCGTGCTCCGCGAGGTCTTCGAGGTGCCGTACGGCGAGATCGCCGAGGCCGTCGGGAAGTCCGCGGCAGCGGTGCGGCAGATCGCGCGGCGGGCACGCGAGCACGTGGCGGCCCGGCGGCCGCGGGTGCCGGTGAGCCGGTCGGAGCAGCAGGCTGTGGTGGAGCGGTTCCTGGCCGCGCTGCGCACCGGCCAGTTGCAGGAACTCCTGGACGTCATGGCACCGGACGTGGTTCTGATCGCCGACGGCGGCGGGCTTGCGGGCGCCGCTACGGCTCCGATCCACGGGGCCGCACTCGTGGCGAAAATGCTCGCTCGCCCGGACCGGATGGTGTCAGCCGTGTGGCTCAACGGCGCGCCTGCGGGCCGGATCGAGATCGACGGCCGAGTGGCCGCGGTGAGCCTCGTGGTGGAAGACGGGAAGGTGACGCGGATCCACGCGATCGCGAACCCGCGGAAACTGACGCGGCTCGATGAACCGGCCGAACTCGCCAGATAGGCCCGCTCGCCGCTGCCTATGGCGTCGCGTGTGTTCCGGACATTTCGAACCGTCCGGGACACACACGACCGCACAGTGAGCGGACGTCGAGGCAGGTCGACGTGCGTCGACGCACGTCGAAACACATCCGGCGCGCTTGGTATGAGCTGGGTATGAGCTCGGTGTGACCGCGGGCGAGTCCGGCGCGTGCGCGACCGGGGCCGGTCGTGCGCGGCATAGAGTGCCACCGCAGATCTGACATGCCGTGGAGGTAGAACGCGATGGGGAATCCACCACAGCTCACCGTGGGACGACTCCTCACCTCATGGCAACTGGACGTGCCCGCGCTGCTGGTGGTCGTCGTCCTGGGCGCGATGTACGGCTGGGGCGTGCTGCGTCTGAAGCGCCGGGGCGAGCACTGGCCCCTCCCGCGCGTCGGCGCCTTCGCGCTGCTCGGCCTGGGCACCCTCGTCGTGGCCACGATGTCCGCGCTGGCCGTGTACGACCACGTGTTGTTCTGGCCGGCCGCCGTTCAGAACGTCCTCCTCGATCTGATCGCACCGCTCGGGCTGGCCCTGGGCGATCCGCTGCGGCTGGCCCTCCGTTCCCTGCCCGAGCGTGCCGCCGGGCGTGTGCAGCGGGCGCTGGCCGGACGGCTGGTGCGCCTGCTCACCTTCCCGCTGGTCAGCACGGCTCTGGTGCTCGCGACGGAGCTGACGGTGTACTTCACGCCGTACTTCGAGACCGCCCTGCGCGACGACTGGCTGCACGAGGTGATGTATCTGCACCTGCTGCTCGCCGGAAGCCTGTTCGTCATGCCGATGCTCACCCGCGAGGCGGCCCTGCCGAAGTGGTGTACCCATCCGGTACGGGCGGCGCTGGTCTTCCTCGACGGGATCATCGACGCCGTACCGGGCATCGTCGTGATGACCCACGGCACCCTCATCGCCGGGTCCTGGTATCTGCGTCACGCGCCGTCCTGGGCGCCGGATGTGCTCCAAGACCAGCAGCTGGGCGGTGGCGCGATGATCAGCATCGCCGAGTTGGTGGCGCTGCCCTTCCTCCTCGCGATCCTGGTGCAGTGGGCCCGTACCGAACGCGCCGAGACCGTCGTACTGGATCGCCGCCTGGAGGCGGAGTTGGTCCCGGCGACGCCCGCGCCGGGAGCGGCACGGACATCGGAGCTCGTACGTCCCTGGTGGGAGACCGAGAACAGCGAAGTCGCCCAGCGCATCCGGCACCAACGGCCGGGACGTTGACACACCCGGGCTGGTCGTCTCCCAGGAGCGCCTTGCGGCAGGATGGGGCCATGAGCGTAGTCAAGATCAACGTACTGACCGTCCCGGCCGAGCAGCGGGAGACGCTGGAGAAGCGCTTCGCCTCGCGTGCTCATGCCGTGGAGAACTCCGACGGATTCGAATGGTTCGAACTCCTGCGCCCCGTCGAAGGCACCGACAGCTACCTCGTGTACACGCGGTGGCGTGACGAGGAGTCCTTCCAGGCCTGGATGGAGGGCCCCATGAAGGCGGCCCACCAGGGCGGTGACGCGGCGAGCGGCGAGCGCCCCAAGCCGGCGGCCAGCGGGTCCACGCTGTGGTCCTTCGAGGTCGTGCAGCAGGCGGCGCCGACCAGCGCGTAACTGGACGCCGGGCAGGCCGTGGCCTGGCGTAGCCCCCACCGTCCGGCGAGTTCGGGGTTACGGGGTGAGAAGTTCACGGCGTGGGCACGCAGCGGCATCCGGCCGGTGCGTGCCCGCTGGGGGCGGGAACCGTACGTGGCCGTTGTCGCCCCGGAGGCCCGCGCCCCGCGGTGAGGAGCCCCTCTGCCGCCCGCCCCTTGCGGCGGCCGCTCCGCGTGTCAGATGCCGCCGGCTCCGTCGGTGTGGGTTCGTTCGTAATGGCGGGCGACCCGTGCGCGGTTGCCGCAGATGTTGCTGGTACACCACTTGCGCCGCTTGTTCTCGGCGAGGAAGAGCATCGAGCAGGCCGGATTGGCACAGCGGCGCAGGAGCCCGAGCCGCTCGTTGTCGGCGAGGAGCCCGATGACCTCCGCGGCGATGGCGGCCAACGCGGCGTTCCCGCCGTGTTCGGTGTGCCAGCGTTCCTCCCCCCTGATGCCGTCGACCGTCACGACCAGACGAGGACTCACGGGAGCCACTGCCGCGGCGGCGTTGATGTCGTCCAGCGACGTGGGCCGGGCGGTGCGGCCCTCGAGGTGACTGTCCAGGACGTCGCGAACCGCCGCACGCAGCCGGCGCACGGCCGCGGCGTCGGGTGCAGGCCCGGGTGGCAGGCTTCCGGACTGCAGTGCCCACCAGGCAGCCGAGGCCTCCGGGGTCCCGATGAGGTCCGCGGCCGGTTCGGTCACCGTCATCAGCGTGTCGGCCAGGTCCAGTGCGACGAGCGGTTCACCACCCATGGGGAAACCCGCAGCCTGAAGCTCATCTATATCGACTCGAATGCGCACAGCTGCATGCTACCCATTAGCACGCCACCTTGCGGGAGCAATCTAATGGTTCTACGCTCGATGTATCCATTAGCCTCGGAAGGGAACCGGCCATGGGACTGTCATGGCAGCAAGGACCGCTCTCCTCCACAGCGCTCGGAAGGTTCCTCACCCCTGAGCCGCTGCCGGAGCGGCTGCTCTTCGCGGAGCAGCTCCGCCGCCGGATGAGGGTGAGGTTCGGCGGGGAATGGATCGCGGACAGCGAGGACGTCGTACTGCTGCACGAGCCGGGGCGCTACCCCGTCGCGTACTTCCCGCTCTCGTCGCTTCGTTCCGGCGTTCTCGAGGCGAGCGGGCGCACCACCCAGCACCGCGAGCTCGGCGAGACGTCCTGGTTCACCGTGGACGTCGGCGACCGTCGCACCGAGCGAGCGGCATGGCAGTTCACGGGGCTCCCCTCGTACGCCGACGAGCTGGAGGGGCGTGTCGCCTTCGCCTGGAGGGCCATGGACGCCTTCTACGAGGAGGACGAGCGGATCCTCGGGCACGCGGCGGACGCCTATCACCGCATCGACATCCGCGACACCTCCCGCACCCTTGAGGTGCGCTCGGGGGACACGGTGATCGCGCGGACCACCCGTCCGGTGGTGCTCTACGAGTCAGGGTTCGCTCCGCGGTGGTACGTACCGCGCGAGGACATCCAGGAGAAGGAACTGACGCCGGTGGAGGGTCGGACGTTCTGCCCCTACAAGGGGCTGGCCGACTACTACGACATCGGCGAGGCCAAGAAGGCGGCGTGGTCGTACCGCGAGGCCTACCCCGAGGTCGGGCGCGTCGACGACCTGGTCTCGTTCGAGCCCGAC
This sequence comes from Streptomyces olivochromogenes, assembly GCF_001514115.1. GTDB lineage: Bacteria > Actinomycetota > Actinomycetes > Streptomycetales > Streptomycetaceae > Streptomyces > Streptomyces olivochromogenes. The sequence goes on along the minus strand of NZ_KQ948474.1, from coordinate 118,009 downwards.
AGGGTCGAGGTCTACCTCGACGGTGAGCGACTGCACCTCGAACCGGGGCAGCAGGTGGTGCCTCACGGGGTCGACCGCAGCCTGGGGACCGATGAGGTCCTCCCCCACTGAAACGGAGGCGGCTGAAACGGAGGCGGCCGCGGACGGCGGGGTACAACCGGGAGGCGCTCGAAGCCGCCCACCACGGGACCCGAGCTTCGCCCCACGGCGGGGGTCGCCCCCGCACCGTGAGGCGTGATGTGCCGACGGGACGGACAGGCTCATTCCTCGCGTTCGTACTCCGCCCGGGCACGTTCGGCGTCGAGATCTTCCTGTGCGGCACGGTAGATGTCACCGGCCAGCTTGCGGGCGGCCTGAGGATCGGAAGTCGAGGAGACGGTCCGGATCCGGTCAGCCCATTTGTCCATGTCTTGCGGGGTTTCAGGATTCTTGCTCACACTACTTTTGTACCTTTTTATAGGCTTCTTCGCCTCCCGCGCCGGAGGAAAACGTGCACATGCCCCATGAAGCCGGGATCCGATCGGCCGGATCACTGAGCAGCATGCCGAGGCGACCGACTTCGCCGTGCGGTGGTGCCGCACCGGAAGGACGAGATGGCGACTCTGCTCTCAGTCAACGTGGGACGGCCGAAGGACGTGCGCTGGCGCGGCAGGACGGTACACACGGGAGCGTGGAAGCATCCCGTCGACGGCCCCCGGATGGTGCGCCACCTCAATATCGACGGCGACGGCCAGGGTGACCTTCAGGGCCACGGCGGGGAGCAGCGGGCGGTCCTCGTCTACCAGACGCAGTCCTACACGTACTGGCGCAAGGTTCTCGAGCGCGACGATCTGGAGTTCGGCCAGTTCGGGGAGAACTTCACCGTCGACGGGCTGGCGGACGACGAGGTGTGCATCGGTGACCGCTACCGCATCGGCGAAGCCGAGTTCGAGGTCACCCAGCCACGCGTGACCTGTTACCGCGTCGGCATGCGCCTGAACGAACCGCGCATGGCCTCCCTGCTCGTCGCCCACCACCGCCCCGGCTTCTACCTCCGCGTCATCACCGAGGGCCGGGTCCGGGCCGGAGACCGGATCACCCGGACCCGTACCGGCCGGGGTTCCCTCACCGTCGCCGACACCGACTCCCTGCTCTACCTTCCGGACCCCGACCCGGCCAAACTCCGTGCCGCCCTGACCATCGAGGCGCTCAGCCCCGGATGGCAGCAGTCCTTCCAGGAGATGAGCCACCGACTCGACCAGCCGCCCGCCCCCGCACCCACCGCGCCGGGCTGGAAGGGCTTCAAACAACTGCGCGTGACCCAGGTCGTACCCGAGACCCCCACGGTGTCCTCGTTCCTCCTGCGACCCACCGACTCACAGGCGCTGCCCCCGGCCGCGCCCGGCCACTACCTGACCGTGCGGATCCCCGAAGAGGGTCGGCCCGCCCTGGTGCGTTCCTATTCGCTGTCCTCCGCCCCCGGTGCCGCCGAGTACCGGATCAGCGTCAAACGCGAAGACCGTGGCGAGGTCAGCACCTACCTCCACACCCATCTGCACACGGGCGACGTCATCGAAGCGGCAGCCCCTCGCGGGACGTTCGTGCTGGCCGATGACCACACGCCTGTGGCGCTGTTCTCGGCGGGCATCGGCGTCACGCCTGTTCTGGCGATGCTGCACCAACTGGCCCTCGAGCACAGTTCCCGAGCCGTGTGGTGGGTGCACACCGCGCGCGATCCGGGACAGCAACCCTTCGCGGAAGAGGCCCGGCAACTCCTGGACCGCCTGCCGCACGCCCGCGCCTTCATCTACTACACCGCCCCGGATCTCGAGATCGCCGGGGGGCCGGGCATCACGCACGGACGCATGACCAGCGACGGGATCCGGGAGCTCGGCATCCCTGCGGATGCGCACGCCTATCTGTGCGGCCCCGAGGGTTTCATGTCGACGGTGACATCCGCGCTCCAGCGGGCGGGGCTGCGCAGTTCGAACATCCACACCGAAGTCTTCGGGGCGCTCGCGGCCATCAACCCCGGCATCGTCCACATGGGTTCCGGACCTCCTCACCAGCCGCCCGGCCCCCGGGGCACAGGGCCCTCCGTGACCTTCGCCCGCAGCGGCCTGTCCACCGGCTGGTCGGAACGGTACGCGACGCTGCTGGAGCTGGCGGAGGCATGCGAGATCCCCACGCGCTGGTCCTGCCGTACAGGGGTGTGCCATACCTGCGCCACACCCCTGCTCACCGGTCAGGTCGAGTACACGACGCAGCCCCTGGAGGATCCCGCCTCGGGTGAAGTGCTGCCGTGTTGCAGCATCCCCACCTCTGACGTCCTGCTGGATCTGTGAGTCCCCCGGCGGGGGCTCCAGGAGTTCGGGGCTTCCGGCTCAGCGAATCTAACCATCAAAGACGACTTGACAGGTTAGACCCTCCATGCTGGACTGCGGCTAACCGTTCAAAGCAACCTTGGAGGTTGACATGAGCAGCGTCGTGCACCACCGCACCGCCACCGTCAACGGCATGGACGTCTTCTACCGAGAGGCCGGGGACCCGCGGTCACCGGCGCTCGTGCTGCTGCACGGCTTCCCGACGAGCTCGCACATGTTCCGGAACCTCATCCCGGCACTCGCCGACACCTATCGCGTCATCGCGCCCGACATGATCGGATTCGGGCAGTCGGCCATGCCGACGGTCGACGAGTTCGACTACACCTTCGACACTCTGACCGACGTGACCGCCGGTCTGCTGGAGCAGCTCGGCGTCGACCGGTTCGCCGTCTACGCGCAGGACTACGGAGCACCCATCGCCTGGCGGCTCGCCACGCGGTCTCCGCAGCGCATCACCGCGATCATCACGCAGAACGGCAACGGCTACACCGACGGATTCGTCAAGGCCTTCTGGGACGGGCTGTTCGCCTACGCCGAGAACCCGACGCCCGAGAACGAAGCCCCCCTCCGCGGGGCCCTGACCCTCGAACTGACCCGATGGCAATACCTGAACGGGGTCACGGATCCGAGCCTCGTCAGCCCGGACAGCTGGACCCTCGACCAGGCGCTGCTCGACCGCCCCGGCAACGACGCCATCCAGCTCGCACTGTTCCGGAACTATCCGACCAACGTCGCCCTCTACCCCCAGTTGCAGCAGTACTTCCGCGACAGCCAGGTGCCGCTGCTGGCCGTTTGGGGGGCCAACGACGAAATCTTCGGCCCGGACGGAGCCCGCGCCTTCCAACGCGACCTGCCCGACGCCGAGATCCATCTCCTCGAGTCCGGGCACTTCGCTCTGGAGAGCCACCTGGAGGAAATCGCCGGGTACATCCGCGACTTCCTCGCCCGCGTCACCTCCTGAGACGCACAGCTCGCATGCCCCGCCATCGGTAACACCCCCTCGCCCTACGGCATGTTGCGGAGGCCGACGTACGGATCACGGAGCCGGAGGCCACCGGGTCGAGGTGGCGGCGGAGCGCTGCCCTCACGGGGCAGCGATTTAGGCTGCTTCGCCCCGGTGCGGGTGAGCGGTATCGGGACGAAAACGCGCGGCACGGCGTCGGGGCGGGCAGAGGGACGACGGTCCCGTCGGCGAGTCGTGTGTTGCGGTTGGGCCACTTCGGCAACCCCCTTCACAGGAGCCACACATGCCGTGCGAGGATGCGGCTCCCGGTATCGAGTACCGGCGTAGAGGGGAACATCATTGAGATCAAGGAAACTGAGCCGTAAGCGGCGACGGGCGACCATAGTCACGGCAGCGGCCGCCTCGGTCGTCGCCGGCGCCGCGCTGCTGCCCAACTGGAGCGCGGGCGCGTCGACTGTCGCCGATCCCGCTGTGGATCCGTCGACCAAAGCCACCTTCCAGCGGTTGGCGGACGCGGTCTTCACCGACCGTACGGACGCCCTGGTGGACGGCGGCAAGACCAGTCGGAACACGTCACTGTCGTCGCGGTTCTCCGGCGACGTGCGGGTGTCCTCCACGCTGTCGCGCGAGGAGAAGTCCGCACTGTCGCAACTGCGGGGCCGCAAGTCGCGTCTGGAGTCGCTCGGCGAGAAGTACAGCTCCGCCAACACGAGCGTCTCGCTGGACCGTACGCGGCTGAAGGGCCGTCACGCCACGGTCAACGTCACCGAGACGACGACGCTGACCTACGAGAAGGTCAAGGGCAACGAGCCGAAGACCACCGGCTTCCAGGCGCACCACGAGCTGACGTTCAAGGCCGATCGCAAGGGCGACTGGCAGCTGACCGGCATCCGTGACACCGACGACGGCGTCGCGGTCAACCAGGTTGCCGCCACCACGTTCGTCGCCGCGCCGAAGACGGCCGCCGACGACGCCCCGCCCTCGGCGACCCGCTCCGTCACCACGTGGCCCGCGCCGGCCAAGCCGAAGAACTTCTCGGCCTCCGGCTACGACTACAAGGCCATGGCGGCGTACGCGGCCAAGTACTGGAACAACTACAACTCGGCCTACCCGGACTTCAACGGGCAGGGTGCCGGCGGCGACTGCACCAACTTCGTCAGCCAGTCCCTGAAGGCAGGCGGCTGGAAGCACGTCCCCGGCTACACGGACGACTTCCACAAGTGGTTCGGGAACTCCGACATCCAGTCGGACTCGTTCGTCGGCGTCAACGAGTTCTCGTGGTTCGCCCTGTCCTCCAAGCGGGTCACCAGCCTCGCCAACGTCTACCAGTTGGACGTGGGTGACGTCCTGCAGATGGACTTCAACAAGGACGGGTCCAAGGACCACAGCATGATCGTCACCTACCGCAGCCCGCAGGGTGTGCCGTACGTGACGTACCACTCCACCAACACCTACAACAGGTCGGTGGCGAGCATCATCGCGTCGTACCCGAACGCTGCGTACTACGCCTACCGCACCTGAGCGGTGCCCTTCCGGAGCGGGAGCCGGTCCGAGTGTCCGGCTCCCGCTCCTTGCGGGTCTCCCTTGTGACGGTGACTTTCGGCTACTCCCGATCACTCACGGGAACAGTGCGATCCCGACCAGGATCAGCAGGATGATGCCGGCGACGAGCGCAACGGTCGCCCAGGTCCCCCGCCTCTTCAGCGGTGTCGAGGGCGCTCCTCCACGGGGCCGGTCCTCCGGCAGTGCGGCGTCGGCCGGGCGCCCGCTCCTGTAGAACTCTTCGTCGGTCGGATAGACGTTGCGCGGATCTTCCAGAGCGCGCGGATCGATCTCGTGTGGACTGGTCATGAGCACTCCTTGCGCGGCGCTCATCAGGGCCGGGGTTCCCGGCGGACGCCAGGGCCTGCGCCAGGGGCGATGGCTCCCTTTTCCCAGGCGCGCAGCCCTTCAGGAAGACGCCGCACAGGCAATCCGCCCTGCTCACCGCGCACCATTTGATCGTATACCCGAGCAGGGCCGTCCATGAGGTCCAGCGGGGCATGCGGTCCGGGCCGCGCACCTCACAGGTCGAGGACCGCCCGGAGCGCGTTGTCGATGAGCACCTGCTGCTCGGGCCCGATGTTGCCGAGCAGGGTGGCGGTCTCGAAACGCGCCGCGGACAGCTGGAGCAGGTTGACGGCGACGACCGAGGCGTCGACCGGGGTGGTCAGCCGCACGCTCATCGCCGTATCGGGGTGCACGGCCGGGGCATGCAGCACCAGAGCGACCACGGCGCCGTACGCATCGGCCAGTCCGTCAAGGCTGACGACGAGGACCGTGCGGTTCTCCTTGCCGGTGTCGACCTCCCAGACATCGCCCTTCTGGATCGTCACAGGGCGTCGCCCTCGCCGCCCAGATCGAGGGGCTCGATCCGGGCGAGACGACGGGCGGCGTCCAGCGTCATCTGCCGACGCACGGCGCGGAGGATGTAGTCGTTCAGGGAGGGGGCGCCGGCTGCGGCGTCGCGCAGCGCCTTGTCCATGGCGTCGGGAATCCGCAGGGTGATGGCAGTCATGACACCAAATGTAGTGGCATCACTGCCGTCATGCGACGACGAACCGGAACGGCGGACTTTTCGATACGGCGGGCTTTCCCGGGAACAGTGGGGCACTGCCGGGCCAGGAGGATCGACATGCGTTTCGAGGGCGAGGGCTTGGCTCGGTTCGGGATACCGCTCCGCGCGGAGGCGATGGCGGGCGTCGGCCCGCATGAGCGGATCGGTCGGTGCGTCGATGCCGCCCGCGGGTCTCCTTGCGCGACTGGGCGACCAGCCCCATCAGGCCTGAACCCGCTGCGCGCGAGGATCAGGTGCTGGCTAGAACGGGCGAGCGTACGAGTGGCTGCTCACGCGGTCGTAGATCCTGCGCAGCCTCGGTCGGCGGACGGCGGGCAGTCGTACCAGCGTGTGCGGGAACGCTCCCGCGTCAGGCCGGAACGTCCCCAAGAGTCACGGAAGACACCATCGGGCATTCCGCCTGTCGCGGGGACGGGCAACCGGTCGTGCCGGAAGGCCACATGCATCCACACGTCGACAGCCAACGGCACGCCGTCCACCATGGCTGACGGCTGCCACGACTTCCCCGTCCGCGAGTGTCGCGGAACCAGGGCGATGTCGGAGAAAGGGTCGGGATCAGGCAGGCCTGGGCCGGCCAGGACACGGGCACGGCCATACGTCCTCTCCCGTCCCTCATCCAGGATTGTTGCGGCTCGGCGGTCGAGAGCCAGCACCTTTTTGTCCACCGCCGCGATCACCGGGAGCGGCTCACCGCGATGCACCGCGCTTCACCGTCTGAGTCGCATCCCTCTCGGGGATTCCCAGTGGAGTACGGTCGGCCCCCGAGACACTCGGGGGCGGGCTCATTCGGGGAGGTGCCGCATGGACGGCGGACCAGCGACGATCGGCCTGACGTCGATGAATGTCTGCTGCGGGTTTTCGTCGACGCTGCCTCCGCCGAAGGAGCGTGCGGTCGAGTTCTGCCGGAGAATCGAGGAATCGGGCGTCGACGTGGTCAGCTTCCAGGAGGTCTGGACGGCCGCGCTGTTCAGAACCATCCGCACGCACCTGCCCTCGTATCCCTTCGTCGCCCGCGCCATCGGAGTGGCCGGTCAGCCGACCGGGGGCCTGGCCTCCTTTTCGCGGCTGCCGTTGCGGTCGGTGTCGTACGAGTCGTTCCGTGGTTCCCGGCCCGAGGAATCCGGCGCGCTGTTCCGCGGATCCAGGGCCCTGTGGGGGCGTCTGCAGGGCGTGCTGACCTTTGAGTTGGCGGGACGCCGCACACTGGTGGGCAACGTCCACCTGACCGCGAACAAGGACGGCGACTGGTCGGCGGACAACCGCCATCATCGCTTCCAGCGGCGGCAGTTGGCCATGTTCCACCAGGCCCTTCAGAGGGCTCGCCGGGACGACACGGAACTGGTGATCGCCGGCGGTGACCTCAACATCCCTGACAGCAGCCCCCTTTACCCACTGGTGGTGGAGGAAGGAGCCTGGCGGGACCCGTTCCGCGCGGTCGGTCGCCCCACGTTCCATACCGAGCTGCTGCAACCGGGCGCCTCGGCGCACCGCGTCGACTATCTACTGGTCGCGGGCGATGCCGAGCGGTACCCGGTGACCGAACCCCGCCTGCTGTTCACGGACCCGGTACAACTCGGCGGCCGGAAGAGGTCGTTCCTCTCCGACCATGTGGCACTGACCGCACGCATCGCCCTCCCGACCGCGTCGTCGGTGTCCTGATGCCGCGTACGGGGATCTGTGCGGTCGTGTCGCGGCCCCGAACGTGGCCGGCGGCGTTCCCGCGCGGGCTGACGGCGGATCGGACGAGCCGCCCACGGCCCAGGCCGAGTTGAGAGCGGTCAGAGTGAGCGTTCCGAACCCGGTGGGAGCGACGAGCGCCGTGGCAAAGAGCCGCGTGGACCCCCCTTCTCCGCCTGGTACCGGTCGAACGCGTCGCGGGCGTCGGGGACGAAGTTCGTGTCGTGCACCGCAGCGCGCAGCTCAACCGGGGTGAGCCAGGCGTGCCAGGCGATTTCCGAGGCATCCGGTACAACCGGTTGGTTGAGGACCGCCTCGTGCACGCCCATCCAGTACGGACTGATGACACCCCGGCACAGGTACTTGAAGAGGAACCGCGTCGGGGTGTCGACCCCGAGTTCTTCGGCGAGTTCGCGAGAGGCGGCTGCCGGGTAGGTCTCGCCCACGCCCACGGCACCACCGACCAGCCAGTCGTACTGGCCAGGGAAGCGGGAAACGTGATCGGGGCGCCGGTACACGAGAATCCGACCGTCAGGGTCGCGGCAGACGGTGGTGGCAACCCGGTGCAGCCACCTTCGGCGGATGGCCTCGCCTCGATCAACCACCCCGAGTATCTGGTCCTGCTCGTCCACTCGCTCCACCATCTCCCCCACGGCGGACACGCTGCCACAGCACCGCCGGGCTGACGACACGCTCAGTTCAACGGCCGACTCAGTGGGGTGGATCAAGCTCCGAGAACACCTCCTCAGACGCCGATCGCCCCGTCGATACGTTCACGGAGGAGATCGGCGTGTCCGTTGTGACGGGCGTATTCCTCGATCATGTGGATGAGAACCCAGCGCAGCGACACCGTCCCACGCCATGCGTCCTTGCCCGCGATGTCGAGGTGGGGCGCGTCCCCGGTGAAGACGTCGGCGAACGCGACCTCGGCGCGCCATGCCTGCCACGCTTCGGTCACAAGATCGGGATCGGGAACCGCGCCGTCGAAGTCCCCGTCCGGTTCCACCGCCGACGAGAAGCGTGGTGGCGCGTCCTGACCGGCGAGAACCTGACGGAACCACCGGCGTTCCACGTCGGCGAGATGGCGTACGAGTCCGAGCAGAGAGAGCGTGGAGGGCTCGACGGAGCGTCGGGCCAACTCCCCTTCCAGGCCCGCGCACTTCAGCTCCAGCGTCGCCCGCTGGGCACTGAGAAATCCGATGAGCATGGCTCGCTCCTCGCCGGTCGAGGGAGCACCGAGCCGGGGATCGTCGTCGTCCCCGACGAACATGGCGGCCCGCCTCCGTGGATTGGTCGTACTCACGCTGTCTCTCCTTCGGGGTTCGTCGCTGGGAGGGAGCACGCGTTACTCCGTGCGAGTGGTGCATCCTCCGACAGCGTCGTAGCGTCGATAGAGGAGCCGACCGCCGCAAGAAGGGGCGGATCAGGCACCGGGCCTGCTGGTCGAAAGAGATTGCGACTGGGAGCGAACATGCCAAAACGCACAGTGAGGACAGCGGTGACGTTCTGTGCCGCTGTGTCGCTCGCAGCAATCATGGGAACAGCTTCCTCCACCCCTGCCGGAACAGCTTCCTCCACCCCTGCTCCGTCTCCGGCGTCCACGCCCAGCGTGCAGCGCCAGGCGGGACAGCCCGTGATGGTCGACTGCTTCTGGCACGCGCAGGTGCGCCCCACCGATTTCATTCTCGCGTGCGGTGACGGCAACAGTCGCCTCACCTCGCTCCGCTGGTCCCAGTGGCACCGGGACTCCGCGGTGGCCGAGGGCTTCAACGTGGTGAACGACTGCAAGCCGTACTGCGCCGCGGGCAAGTTCCACTCGTACCCGGTGATCGTGCGGCTCAACGCCACACAGCCTTGGAAGAAGCACCCTGACTTGTCGCAATACACCCAGCTGAGCCTCGTCTACACCAATGGGAAGCCGAACGGATTCGGGCAATGGGTCGACCTTCCCCTGTGGAACTGACTTCCGAGGTCGAGGCGTTCCGGTTCAGTGGGGCGGAGTCAGTCGCGGCCGGCTTCCCGCGCCACGCGCTCCAGTCGGCTTCGATGGCCTTCCCACCACGACCGATCGCCCGACGGCATGGCGTCGTTCCCTTCCCACATGCCGGCAGCCCCGTCGATGGACTCCCGGAGAATGTCGGCGTGGCCCGCGTGCCGGTGGGTGTCGGCGATCACGCGCACCAGGACCTGGTGCAGCGTCACCTCTCTCCGGTCCTCGGGCCACCACGCCACACGACCGATCGCGTCAAGCGCGAAGGTCTCGATCGTGGTGTCCGAGTGCTTCCACGCCTGGCGGTAGAGTCCGACGAGCTGTTCGCGCGACTCCTCGGCGTCGGCCCACATGTCCGCGTTGGGCTCGGCGTCGGCCGTGAACCAGAGCGGCGGCTCTTCGAAGAACGGCCGCCCGAAGGTGTCGCCGAAGTACCCCAGCTCCACTCCGGTGACATGTTTGACCAGCCCCAACAGATTCGTGCCGGTCGGCGTCAGCGGACGGCGGACGTCGTACTCCGACAGCCCGTCGAGCTTCCACAGCAGGGCGTCACGGGCGGCTTTCAGAGAGCGGAGAAGATCCGCCTTCGCATTCGATTCGATCATGTCCAACAGTCTCGCAGCCACCACTGACAGTCCCCTAGGCCCGGAACCCGGTGACGGGACCGTCGTCATGGCAATGGCGGCGGTCCCGTCGGTGGGGCGTCCGGGTGGCGTCAGCGCACCGGCAGGGTCGCGGTGTGCTCGACGCGTACGGCGTCCAGGGCCCGGGGGTTGAGGCCGAGCAGTCGCAGGATCGTCGGGGCGATCTGCGTGGTCTCCACCGGGCCGCTCACGCGCACGCCGTGCGGGGTGGCGGCGCCAGAGACGACGAGCGGGACGTCGAGGTCGTCGGCGTGGGCGCCGCCGTGCTCGGCGATCTTGCTCTTGCCGCCCGTGTAGACGACGCCGTACTGGGCGATGCCGAACAGGTCCGGCACGCGCGAGTCGCCCGGCTCGACGTGGAAGTACCGGGCGGCCGCCGCACCGGCGTACAGGGTCTTCAGGCCGCTCGCGGTGAAGGGCTTGGCCTTGCCGGCGATGTCGTTGCCTGTGCCGGACTGGGCGAGCAGGTACGCCTTGGCGAAGGCGGTGGCGGCCTGCGAGCGGTCGTTCAGCCAGATGAGCATGGCGTCGTCGTCCACGGAGTGGGCGACCAGGTCACCGGCGCCCGGGTGGGCCTTCTTCCATGCGGCGTTGAGGCCGTCGAGCAGGGGGCCGTCGTCGATACGGGTCAGGGCCTTGGGGTCGGTCGGTGACTGGCCGTGCTTGGAGGAGAGGATGACGGTCGTGCTGCCGTCCAGGTGCTGCATGCGCAGTTCGGTGAGGAACCCTCCGACCTCCTGGTCCACGAAGGCGAGGTTCTTGGCCAGCAGCGGACCGGGGACGCCCTTCGCCGCGTAGCCGCCCGTCAGCCCCTCGGAGGCGGGCAGCTTCTGGGCGGTCGAGACGGACTGGAAGTTCATGCCGAAGACCGCCGGGGTGCCGGTCTTGTGGGTGCGGCTGTGGTCGTAGCCGTCGATCTCGTTGAGGACGGCCTTCACCTTGTATCCGTCGTACTGCTCCGTCGCCGCGTTGTCCTTCGTCCAGTCCATGCCTGCCGGGTAGCCGATCGCCTGGCTGTTGATCTCGGGGGCGAAAAGGTCTTGGACGCCGTTGCCGGAGGGGCCGTTGAGGATCTCGTACGCGACGTGCTTGTCGGACCAGGCGGTCCGCAGTCCGGCCTTTCTGGCCACGTTGAAGACCGTGTTCACCTTCAGATACGAGTGCGGGTACACGGGCTTGCAGGTCTTGGGATCGACCGGCAGCTTCGACGGGTCGATGAGGCCGCGGGCGACACCGGTCATCTTGAGGATGCTGCCGGGCAGGCCGGCGAGCCCCTGGCCGGCGTCGATGGAGTCCTTGTTGCGGTCGAGGTCCTCGGTGAAGTCGACCTCGGCGCCGGGCTCGGCGCCCGCGCAGTGGGTCGTTCCGGCCGGGAGGAGTGCGGAGCTGTAGCCGTCGTCGTAGTAGATGCCCGTGGTGCCCGGGTTCCCGCCGGTGAGCTGGCCGACCAGGCCGGGGAACGAGTCGGAGGGGTCGGTGGTCCTCGCGTGGGTGTACTCGACCCCACCGGTGGCGAGCCGCGCGAGCGCGGACCTCGGGTGACGCGCGACGTACCAGGCCAGGTCGGACTGGTGCAGGCCGTCGATCGACAGCAGCAGGACGTGGCGCGCGACGTGCGCGGGCGAGTGCGCGGAGGTGGATGTGGCAGGGGTGGGTGTGGCGGCGGTCGCGGTGACGGTGAGGCCGCCGACGGCTGCGAGCGCGGCGGCAGCCGCGGTGACGGGACGGGCGGGACGTCGGAACACGGGTCGTTCTCCTCTGGCTGTGCGGAGCATGTGAAACCTGCGAACCATGCACCGCCATAGGAGACGCGCAACATGTACGGCGGAGGACTCACGTGTCCCGTAATGCCCAAGAAACGCAACTGCGCACGCAAAGGCTGCCTGGCACCCGAGTTCCCGTGGGATCCAGCGAGTTCCGCTCAGGCGCCGGCGTCGGCTCCCAGGGCGCGCTCCACCCCTCGTCGACAGAAGCACCTTGACCTGATCGGCGGACGACGGCAGTCTCGCGTTGATCAGTCATGACGCCGGCATCACACGACCAGGGTCGGGCACCCCACGGTCCGTTGGAACCCCGCACCTCCTTCAGGCGCCCGCGCCGGCCGCGATGTCCAGCGCCGCGATGTAGCCGAAGGTCATCGCCGGGCCGATCGTCGAACCCGCGCCCGCGTAGCTGTGGCCCATGACCGCCGCGCTGGCGTTTCCGGCGGCATACAGGCCCGGGATGACGGATCCGTCCGGCCGCAGTACCCGCGCCCTGGCGTCCGTGCGCAGGCCGCCCTTCGTGCCCAGATCACCCGGAACGATCTTGAAGGCGTAGAAGGGGGCGAGCCACAGGGGCGCCAGGCAGGAGTTGGGGAGGATCGCGGGGTCGGTGTAGTAGTGGTCGTAGGCGCTGTCGCCGCGGTGGAAGTCGGGGTCGTTGCCGCTCAGGGCAAGGCTGTTGAAGCGGTTGACGCTGGTGCGGAGCGCGGCGGCGGGCATGCCGATCTGCCCGGCGAGGGCGTCGAGGGTCCACGCCTTGTGCGCGGCGCCGGACGTGTACCACGCGTCGGGGAACGTGAAGGTGGGCAGCACGTCCTTGAAGAGGTAGCGGTTGCGGTAGTTCTGATCGACGATCAGCCACGCCGGAATGTCGGGCGCGCCGCTGTCACGGTCGTACATGATGTGCACGACGTCGCTGTAGGGGGCCGCTTCGTTGACGAAGCGCGCGCCGGCGGCGCTGACGAGGAGCCCGCCGGGCAGGGTGCGTTCGGCGAGGCAGAAGTACGGCTGGTCGGGCAGCGGGATCGCCGGGCCCCACCATGCGTCGTCCATCAGGTCGAGCGCCGCGCCGGCCCGCTGACCCGCCTGGATGCCGTCGCCGGTGTTCTCCTTGGCTCCGACCGTCCACTCGGTGCCGATGGGCTGTCGCTGGTACTGGTCGCGCATGGCCGCGTTGTGCTCGAAGCCGCCGGATCCGACGATCACCCCGTGCCGGGCTCTGATCAGGCCCGGGGTGCCGTTCCTGGTGACCACGGCTCCCGTGGCGGTGCCGTTCTCCAGGTACAGGTCGGAGAGCGGGGTGTTCAGCCACACCGGAACCTGGGCCGCGAGCAGTCCGGCACGCAGGCCGGCCGCCAGCGACTGGCCCATGGTGAGGGGCTTCTGGCCGAGCAGGGCCGCCTGGGTTCCGCGGGCCAGGCAGGTGGCGGCGACGGCGGCACCCTTCGCGCTGACCGCGGCCAGCGTCAGCCACTTGTAGTCGGAGCTGAAAACCACCATGCCGGTCGGCACGGTCATGTACGACGGGTTCAGATGGGCGAGTTCGGCACCGAGGATGTTGCCGTCGAGCTGGTCGGGTTCGATGGAGCGGCCGCCGGGCAGTCCGCCGGGGAGTTCGGGGTAGTAGTCGCTGTACCCCTCCATCCAGCGGAAGCGGAGCGGGCTGTTCGCCATGACGAAGGAGATCATGGCGGGGCCACTGCCGAGGAAGGCCTGCTGGCGTGCGGCGGAGACGTCGGGGCCGACCACCGCCGCGAGGTAGGTGGCGGCCTTCGCCGGGGTGTCCGGCACCCCCGCGGCGAGGATCACCCGGTTGTTCGGGATCCAGACGCCCGCGCCGGAACGCGCCGCCGATCCTCCGAACGTGGGCGCCTTCTCGACGACGACGCAGCTCAGCCCCTGTTTCGCAGCCGTCAGCGCGGCGGTCATCCCCGCCGCTCCCGAGCCGATCACCACCACGTCGTACGTGCCGAGCAGAGGCAGGTCGGCCGCGTCCGCGGCACCTGGCAGACCGGCCGCGAGCGCGAGCCCGGCTCCCGTCGCCGCGCCGAGCACCCGGCGACGCGACGGGCCGGGTCCGGTGGTGGAAGCGGTGGAGTACGCAGAGGGGGATTCGGTACGTCTCACAGGGTCCGCGTTGGTGGACATGGCAGGGCGCTCCAGCCGGGCGAAGGAATGGGCGAGCGTGCTGTGCCCCGGGAAGCAACGGGTCTTCCGCGTCCCGGTTCTGATGCGGAGTCAGGAATGTCGCGCGGTGGTCTTGTGAAGTCAAGGGCCACGCCGGGCGGTCGGCTGCCGTTCCCTCGGTCACGGCAAGAGGATCCGCTGCCGCAGTCACCTCGTTCACCCCCTTTCAAGGAAACCCCACTCCCATCAAGACCGACGCGGACTCCCGCCGTTCCCGCCGCGGCATGAACCGACCGACTGTCCGCCGCGTTGTGGGATGGCCCGCCATACTGGGGGCGGCGGGGAAGGAGAGGGCAGATGGATCTGTGATCCCACAGCACGCGGACAACAACCCGAACAGCGACCACGACCACGACCCGTACAGCGCATACGACCAGTACGGGACATACGACGTCCTGGTGATCGGAGGCAGCGGCGTGGACACCATCGTCCGCGTCGACTCCCTGCCGGTCCCGCTCGCCGACTCCGTCCATGTCGGCCCGATCGAGGAGTGGCCCGGTCACACCGGAGGGAACGTCGCCCTCGGCGCACGGGCGTTGGGCCTCAAGGTCGGGTTGCTCGACTGCATCGGTGACGACTGGATCGGCGCACAGGTGCGTGAGCGGATGGCCAAGGGCGGTGTCGACTTCCTCCCGCTGATCTCCCCCGCCGGAACGCGGCGCGCGGTCAACCTGGTGGACGCGTCCGGCCGTCGGATGTCCTTCTACGACGGCCGCGACCCGGCGGATCTGCGGATGCCCCGGGACTTCTACCTACCGCGACTGCGGCGCGCCCGCCACGTCCACCTCTCCATCATGAACTTCGGGCGCTTCCTCTACGACGACATCGAGGACCTCGGCGTCCCCGTCTCCACCGATCTGCACGACTGGGACGGCCTCGCGGACCACCATCGGGAGTTCGCCCTCCGCTCCGATCTCGTCTTCTTCAGCGCGGCGGGCGTGGGCGACGAAGCCCCCGCGCTGATGCGGGAGATCCTCCGCGCCGGGCGCGCACGCACGGTGGTCGCCACTGCGGACGCGGACGGCTCCTACGTCCTCACCAAAGACGGCGGCCCCGATCCGCGGCACATTCCGGCGGCCGTCCCGTCCGCTCCGGTGGTGGACTCCAACGGCGCGGGCGACGCGTACGTGTGCGGCTTCCTGTACGGCAGGCTCGCCGGCCGGGACGTAAGGGAGTGCGCCCGGCTCGGGGCGATCGCGGGTGCCCACGCCTGTACGGCACCGGGTTCCACCGCCCTCATCTCCCGGGAGACGCTCCTGAGCCGCGCATGACCGGAAGCCGTCCCTGCTCGGTGGGTCGCGGACCAGTGGTGGGCGGTCGTCCTCGCCGGGCTCGGGTGCGCCGGGACGGCCTGATCTCAACCTCTGCCCGGCCGCGCACGGAGTTCACCCATGACCGACTCCCGAGCGTGGCAAGTCCCTGATACGACCGTAACCTCATCGGTAGACGAACTGCTGCCTGAATCCGACACAGTCGTGGTCGGTCTGGGCTAGATTCGTGAATCCTCGGCACCGGAGCCTCTCGGTGGGGTCATGCCGCGGAGAATTCTGGAGCGGCGATGCACGCGTTCGAAAATCCTTCACCGGCTGCGACAGTGATGCAGGGTGGACTCGCCGACAGTCTCTTCGAAACGGCTCGCCGCGAGCCGGATCTGCCGCAGATCGCACGCCGTCTCGACGCCGATCCCGGCATCTGGACGACGGTGACCGCGGCCGAGCTGTGGGACGAAGTGGTCGATCTGGCCCGGGGGTTGGTCGTGTCCGGCCTGCGCCCTGGGAACCGGGTGGCCGTCATGGCACGTACGCGCTACGAGTGGACCGTCCTCAGCTACGCGCTGTGGGCGGTCGGCGCCGAGGTCGTGCCGATCTACCCGACCTCGTCGCACGAACAGGTCGCGTGGATCCTCCAGGACGCGGGCTGCGTCGCCGTGGTCGTCGAGGACGAGCAGGGGATCATGACGGTCGGCTCGGCCTGCGCGTCGCTCCCGTCGCTGCGCCACGTCTGGCAGTTGGACACGGGGGCCCTGGCACAACTGGTCGAACGGGGCCGGGCGATCCCGACGACGACGGTGGACTCGCTGCGCCGCATCGTGCTGCCCGACTCGACCGCGGTCATCGCCTACACCTCCGGGACAACGGGTCACCCCAAGGGCTGTGCCCTCACCCACCGTAACCTCGCGAGCCCCTGCGACACCCTCCTCGCGGGCTGGAGACACACGGCTGCTCCCCCTGGTGAGCAGCCCGCCGTCCTCGCCTTCCTGCCCTTCTCGCACGTGTACGGCATCATGGTCCAAGGGCTCTGTCTGCGGGGCGGCATCCTGCTGGGACACGAGCCCGATGTCAGTGAGGAGACGCTCTCCGCGGCGCTCCTCTCCTTCCGCCCGACCTATCTCTACGCCGTTCCGTTCGTCTTCGAGAAGCTCTACAAGAACTTCCTGCGTACGGCGCAACGGACGGGCCGCGGAGCCCTGTTCGAGCGTGCCGTCCAGACGGCGAAGGACTTCGCCGCGGCCACCGAACGCCAGCGACTGGGCACGGGTTCCGGCCCCGGCTTCGACCTGCGCCTGCAGCACACCCTCTACGAGAAGACCGTCTACCGGAAGCTGCGGGCCGCCCTGGGAGGACGCGTGTGCGGCGCGGTGTCGGGCGGCTCACCGCTCAACCGTGAACTCGCCCTCTTCTACGCGGGCATCGGGATCGTCATCCACGACGGGTACGGGCTCACCGAGACGAGCGGCGGCATCACGGCCCAGCCCGTGGGGCGCGAGAAGTTCGGAACGGTCGGCCGCGCCCTGCCCGGTACGGACATCCGGGTGGCCGAGGACGGGGAGATCCTGGTGTGGGGGCCCTCGGTGTTCCAGGGCTACGTCAACGATCCCCCGTCCACGTACGCCGCGTTCCAGGACGGCTGGCTGGCGACGGGCGACCTCGGGCGCCTCGACGCCGAGGGGTATCTGGCCATCACCGGCCGCAAGAAGGACGTCATCATCACGAGCGGCGGCAAGAGCGTGGCTCCCGCGGCCCTCGAAGAGCGGCTACGCGTCCACCCGTTGATCCATCAGGCGGTCGTCGTGGGCGACAACCGACCGTGTGTGGGAGCCCTCATCACCCTTGATCCCGACTTCCTCGCGCACTGGCGCGGGGCCTGGTCCAAGGGGGGCGCGTCGGCACGGGACGCACGGGAGGAGAACGAGCTGCGGGAAGAGGTCAGACGCGCCGTGGCCGCGGCCAACAGCACCGTGTCCCGCTCCGAGTCCATCCGGGTGTTCCGTGTTCTCCCCGAACCCTTCGACCAGACCAACGGCCTGCTGACCCCGTCGATGAAGCTTCGCCGGGACGCCATCTCACGGCGTTTCGCCGCCGAGATCGACGCGATGTACCAGACCTCGTCGAGGGTCCCGCGGGAGTACACGCCGAGCGAGCCCTCGATCTGGGACGACTCCGACAACGTCTTCCGGTGAGGAACTCAGCATGGGCCACTTCCCGCGGTCGGGAAGTGGCCCGTTTCCGTCGACCTCGCCCACGACTTCATCGGCGGCCAGGTCATCGGCCTGACCCGCCGGAGAGGCACTGGTGAAGGACTTCGCCCGGGACACCGGCACGGAGCCGCACGCGATCCACACGGTCGACGCCCCGGCACTCCCCGCCGACGGCACCTGGAGGCTCCACGTCATGGAGAACACCCCCGGCATCTTCACCGTCGACCCCGGCTGCCTGGACGGCCGGAGCCTGACTTTCTGACCCTCGTGACCTCTCTGCGCCCCTTCCGCTTCCTCCGCGGCGCGGGACATAGGTGCGTCCCGCGAGTGACCGCAGGGGCGTGACACGAATTCCGGCCCCCGGCATCCTGGTGGTGTTCATGTGACCACAGTGCTCCCAGGACGCCGGCGCAACCAGATCCCTCCCGTACGGGGGAACGCGGATCCTGGTACCGGCACCACCACCCTGCGCAGGTCAGCGCACCTCGTCCGCGTCAACCGGAGGGTCGGTGGCGGGCAGCCTCAGGGTGAAGAGCGAACCGGCGCCGAGTTCACTCGCCACCGCGACGGTACCGCTGTGGGCCGTCACGAGCTGGCGGACGATGGACAGGCCGAGCCCGCTGCCGCCGGTGCGTCGGCTGCGGGACTTCTCGGCCCGCCAGAACCGGTCGAAGACGCTGGGCAGATCCTCCGCGGCGATACCGCTGCCTGTGTCGGCCACCTCGATGACGACCTGGTCTTCCTCCTTCCGGGCCGAGAGGGTGATCCTGCCGCCGTCCGGTGTGTGCCGGATCGCGTTGGACACCAGATTGCCTAGTGCCTGCCGCATCCGGACCGGATCCGCGTCGATCCACGCAGTCCCGCTCCCCGTCGGCGCGGACGTCCCGTCCGTCCCCGTCCGCAGCCCGATGCCCGCAGCCTCCGCTCCCACCCGGTGCGCCGCGGCGACCTGTTCGAGCAGCTCGTCGGCGCGGACGGCCTCGCGGTGCAGCGCGAGAGTGCCCGCGTCGGCCGCCGCGAGGTCCTGGAGGTCGTCGATGACCCGCTGGAGGAGTACCGCCTCCTCATGCAGGGAGGCGAGCAGTTCCGGGTCGGGGTCGACGATGCCGTCGCGGGTCACCTCCAGCCAGCCACGGATGTTGGTGAGCGGGGTGCGCAGTTCATGCGCGATGTCGCTGACCATCGCCTTGCGCTGGGCCTCCATCCGTTCCCGGCGCTCGGTCAGCTCGTTGAACGCGAGCGCCAGGATGCCCGTCTCGTCGCGGGTGGTGACGGGCACCCGTACATGCTGTTCCAACGGCTGCTGGGCGGCCTGCGTCAGCGCGCGCAGCGGGCGTACGAGGCGGGTGGCGACCAGCGCGGTCACGGCCACGGTGAGGGCCAGGACGAGACCGGTGACTCCGACGATCTTGGCCTTGTTGGCGTTCGACATGTCGAAGTGCGGGAGGGCGCTGTCCCCCGTGCCCAGGAACAGCTCGGCGACGGGCGCGACATCGGGGTCGAGCTGCTCCCGGCGCGCTTCGGCGACACACTCGCTCCCCTTCGCCCCGATCGCCGTGGGACGCCCACCCACGCCCTTCCCACCCAGGGCGAACTGCGGCTGTGGGGCCTGGCTGGAGAACTCCAGCGAGATGAACCCCTTCGCGGGCAGAGCAACGTCCTTGCGCCGCAGGCACGCCTCGGCGAGGCTCGTCAGCCGAGTCAGCGCCGTCTCCTCGGTGTGGGTCAGCGTGTTGAGCTGTCCGTCCGCGCACACCTCGGGCACGGTCGAGTTCGGGAGGATCCCGTTCTCGTCCGACAGGACGGGCCTACCGCTCGGCGTCCAGGTGATCGTGGTGTCGACGCCGTTGCGCGCGGCGCACTTCTGCCGCAGAGTCGCCAGCTTGCCCAGCCGTGCCCGCTCCAGGGGCGTCAGCCGGTAGGGGCCCACCGCGCGCGGGTCGACGCCGCTGAGCTGTGCCCCCGGCTCCGAGTAGGTGTCGGTGTGCAGGGGGTCGACGGTGGCGGCGGCCCCGGGCGGCAGGGCGGTGCGGGACTTGGCGGAGTCGGCGATCGGCGTACGGTCCGCCGTCGTCAGCGCGATCCGTCGCCCCGTGGCGGCCGACAGCCGGCGCACGGTGTCCTGGACGCCCGCCCAGCTCGGGTGGGTGGCGGCGTATCCGCTGAGCTGCCGGAGGATGTCCGTGTCGTCGGCGAGGACCTGTCCCTGCTCCTCCTGGATGGCGCGGGTCGTCGTCTGCACCGCCAGCCACGCCGTCGCCGCCACCGAGCAGAGGGCGACGAGCACCGAAGTGATCATCAGCCGTACGAGCAGCCTCTTGCGCAGCGGTATGCCGGAGCTCACCCGCGCCCACCGCTGAGCTTGTACCCGACGCCGAACACGGTCAGCAGCCGCACCGGCCGGCGGGGATCGGGCTCGATCTTCTTGCGCAGGTTCATGATGTGCACGTCGATGGCCCGTTCGGTGGAGGCCCGGTCGATACCGCGGGTGCACTGGAGCAACTGCCGCCGGGAGAAGACCCGTTCCGGTTCCGCGGTCATGGCGCGCAGGATCTCGTACTCGCCGGGGGTGCACTCCACGCGCGCGCCGTCGCAGTGCACCTCGTGCCGGACCGGGTCGACGGTGATTCCGGCGGCCCGTACGGCCCGGTCCTGATCATCGGCCGGGCGCCCGCTGCGCCGCAGGACCGTGCGGATACGGGCCATCAGTTCACGCGGGCTGTACGGCTTGGTCATGTAGTCGTCGGCGCCGAGTTCCAGTCCGAGCAGGACGTCTTCCTCGGCGGAGCGGGCGGTGAGCATGAGGACGGGGATGTCGTCGTCCCGGCGCAGTACCCGGCATACGCCGAAGCCGTCGACCACGGGCAGCATCAGGTCGAGGACGACGAGGTCGGGCTTGTGCCTCCGCACCTCGTCGAGCGCGGCCTCGCCGTCGTGGACCACGGTCGCGGTGTGTCCCTCCTGAAGCAGTGAGCGGCGTATCAGCTCCGCCTGTTTCTCGTCGTCCTCCGCGACCAGCACATGTGCGCACACGTGGCCGATAGTAAGCGTCTGCGCTCGGGAAAAGGGGAGGCGAGAGGGTCTTCCCACACCCTGACAACTTCCTGATATCCGCCTGCGAAGCTCACGCACGCCACCTGACGCGACTGTGGTCGAAGGTGTGCACGGATCTTGACGCTCTCCGATCCGGGGCCGTAGCTTCCCCAAGGATTTAAACGATTCAAAGGCGTGGGCCCGAAGGGGTCCTCTTTGTGCTGCCCTCCGAGAGAGTGGACGAGATCCATGAGCAACGTCACCCCGGCCCACCGCTCGGGGCTTCCCCGCCGCGCTCTCCTCGGAGCCGCCGTCGCCACGGCCGCGGCCGGTGCGTTCGACTGGAGCCTGCCCTCGGTGGCGGGGGCCTCGACCGCCGTCGGCCCGCCCTTCGCGACGCCTGGTCACGCCGTACGGCCGAAGTTCCGCTGGTGGTGGCCCGACGGCCTCGTGCAGCCCGACGAGATCAGACGCGAGATCGACCAGATCGCCGACGCCGGCTTCGGCGGGGCCGAGATAGCTGCGGTCCATCACAGCGTCACGGACTCCTCGGTCCTGGACACCGCGCGGCACGGCTGGGGCAGCGCCGCATGGGTGGCGGGTGTGGAGGCGGCACTCGGCCAGGCGGCCCGGCGCGGCCTCACCGTCGATCTGACCATCGGTCCCAGCTGGCCGGCGGCGGTCCCCGGCATCACACCGGACAGCGAGGCGGCGGTCAAGGAACTCTCCTACGGAACAGCCTCGTTGACGGCGGGAACCGTCTACTCCGGCCCCGTGCCGCCCCCGGTCTACGCCGCCGCCTCGGGCGTGACCCGGCAGCAGTTGCTCCTGGTCCAGGCCGCCCGGGTGAACACCGCGAACTCCACCCGCAAGGAGACGGGGCTCGACCTGGACTCCGTCCGGGACCTCACCGGCGCCGTCACCGACGGCACGCTCACCTGGACCGCGCCCGACGACGGCAGCTGGGTGATCGTGTCCTACTGGGTTCGCGGTTCCGGGCAGACTCCGGAGGGCGGCCCGCACACCGCCCCGGCCGCGTACGTGGTCGACCACTTCAGCGCGGCCGGCACACGCGCGGTGACCGACTTCTGGGAGGCCCACCTCCTCTCCCCCACCGTCCGGCGCCTGCTCAAGGTCTCCGGCGGGGCGCTCTTCGAGGACTCCATCGAGCTGGAGACCGACGGCCTCCAGTGGACGCCCGGCCTCCCGGACGCGTTCCTCGCCCACACCGGCCGCTCCCTGCTGCCGCTGCTGCCCGCCGTGGTCCTCAACCACGGCAGCCAGGTCTTCGCGTTCGAAGCCGCCGTCACCCGGCAGATCCGGCACGACTTCTGGGAAACGGTGTCCGTCCTCTTCAACCGGCACCATGTGACGGCCCTGCGCGCCTGGGCCCATTCCCTCGGCCTCGAACTGCGTTCCCAGCCCTACGGTCTGCAGACCGACGCGATCGCCTCGGCCGCACTCCTGGACATCCCCGAGGGCGAGTCCCTCGGGTTCAAGAACCTCGACGACTACCGCTGCCTGGCGGGCGGCCGAGACATGGCGGGGCACACCGTACTGTCCTGCGAGGCGGGCGCCTATGCCGGCGGCGCGTACAACACCACCTGGCAGAAGTTCCTGCGCACCATGGGCGGCGCCTATGCGGCAGGGGTCAACCAGACGGTCGTCCACGGCTTCTCCTACGCCGAGCTGCCGGGCGTGAACTGGCCCGGATACGCCGCCTTCACCCCGTACAAGGGGACGGTCGGCTACGGAGAGTCCTGGGGCCCGCGGCATCCGACCTGGCGGCACGTCGCGGACGTGTCGGGGTACCTGGGCCGGGTTCACCAGGTGTTGCAGACCGGCCGCCCGCGCGTCGACGTCGCGGTGTTCCGGCAGACCGGGTACACCGCGACCGGCATCGGCGCCTCCTGGTTCACCGCGACGGGCATCCCCCTGGGCTGGACCCACCAGTTCCTCAGCGGGCCGCTGCTCGACCTGCCCGCCGCCACCGTGCGCCACGGGCGCCTCGCACCCGAAGGCCCGGCGTACAAGGCCCTGTTCGTCGAGGGCGACTTCTTCTACGGCTCCACGGTCACCCTGGCACTGTCCGACGCCCGCGCCCTGCTGCGCCTCACCCGCGCCGGACTGCCCGTCGTGCTGCTCGGCGCCTGGGACACCGTCGTGCCACCCGGCGTCCCGGACAGCGGCGAGAGCGACGAACTGCGCTCCGTGGTGGCCGAGTTGCTGGCCCAGCCGCTGGTCCGCCAAGTCACCGACAAGTCGGCCGTCCCCACCGCTCTCGCCGACCTCGGGGTGGCACCCGACGTCCGCTACGCGACCTCTTCCACCCTGCTCAACGCCCACCGCACGGCCGACGGCGTGGACTACTACTACCTCTGCAACGGCAAGCACGCCGAGACCGTCAAACCACCGGTGGCGGCGATCGACCACGAGGTCACCCTGCGCCGCACGACCGCGGGTGCCGTGCCCTACCTCCTCGACCCGTGGACCGGAAAGGCCGAGCGCCTCGCCCGCTACACCGAGGACGGCGACGCCGTCACCGCTCGCGTCACCCTCCAGCCCGCCGAGACCCTGATCCTGGCCCTCGGCCGCCCCGGGCTCTTCGGCGCCCGTCCCGGCCGCCGGCCGCACGCGGTCGACAGCGAGGCGGACGAGGTGCGCCTCACCGACGCCGGACTCACCGTCCGGGCGACCACGGCAGGCACGTACAGCACCGTCCTGTCCTCAGGCCGCACCGTGCGGACGACACTCAAGACCGTCCCCGCGCCGATCGATCTCGCCTCCTGGCAGCTGCACGTCCAGGACTGGCGGCCCGGCGACACGCCCTACCGCACCACCGTCGTCGAGCACGACCTCACCCTCGACGCGCTGCTGCCCTGGTCGCAGATCAGCGAGCTCGCGGACGTCTCTGGAATCGGCCGCTACCGCACCACGGTCACCCTCGACGACGGCTGGACCGGCGGCCACGGCGCCCGTCTGGAACTGGGCACCGTGACCGACACCTGCCGAGTCACCGTGAACGGCCACCGCCTCGACCCCGTGGACCAGATCCATCCCGTCGTGGACCTGGGCGACGTACTCGGGCGCGGGGTCAATGTCATCGAGGTCGAGGTCGCCACCCCGCTCTCCAACCGGCTGCGGGTCAGCGACCCCGCGGTCTACGGCGGCACGGCGCGTCAGGCGTACGGACTGCTCGGGCCGGTGCGGCTGGTCCCGTACGGCGAGGCGCGGATCGACTGACCGGGCCGTGTGCCGGTCAGTCCCAGTCGGCCGAGGATTGGCCGACCCGGCCGCCCGTGTGCGCGGACTGGACGTAACCCTCGGGTGGCGGGGGAAGTGCGGCCACGCACTGCGCCGAACATGCGTTGACCAGCAGGGGCAGAACGTCCGTGGCCACCCGCAGGGAGATCCAGACCGGGTGGAGCCCGCCGAGCTCGACGGCTCGGTCGCAGACGCTGCATGAGGAGATGGCTGTCGTGCCCCAGCGGCGTGGGTCCAGGTCGCCGATATCGAGTCCGGCGACCGAACTCTCGGCAGGCTGAAGCCGCGGAAAGGGGGGCCGCAGCTTGTAGTTGCCGAACAGAGTGCGCGTACTCACCGTGCTCTCGGTGAGCCTCGTGCATCTGGTGATCTCGTACGGGAACCAGTGCAGTCGGTAGGAGGTGTACGGGGTGAACTCCTCCAGGCTGGTCATCGCCCCGATCTCGGGTGGGATGCGGACGAGGTTGCTGCCGTAGATCATGAGGTGCTTGACCGCCGTCAGCTTGGCGATGGTCGGCGGCAGAGTGACGATCTGCCGCCGTTCCTGGGGGTTGAGCTCGACGAGCGGACGGAACTCCTCCCGGCCGTCGGCGGCCGCCTCGTCGATGAGCTCGAGCAGATGCTGCCAGCCGGGCGCCGAGGTGTCCTGCCGTTCGGTGTGGAAGCCGACGCGAGCGCGCGGCTGGGAGCGGATTTGGTCGAAGCAGCGGCAGATGCCCCGGGAGGACTCACGTCCAACCGGGCTCGAATTCGGATTCGGCTCCGGGCTCGGATTCGGCTCCGGGCTCGGGTTCGGCTCCGGCTCCGGGCTCGATGTATCGATCCAACGGTTCACGAAGACCTCCCGCTCCGCCTCATTCGTGATGGCGCCAACATACGGGCGCTTCCCTGGACTTACCCAGCGAATTTTCCGGTCGGCAGCTCAAACCCCCAGCTGAGCTTGGGCTTTGCCTTCTGCCCGGGTGGCGGCGGCAGCTGTTACCGTCGCTGGTTGTGACGCAGCCGCTGCCGGAATTCCCCTACCATCCTGATCCCATCGCCACGGGCGCGGTCGTACCGTCCGACACGACGTGCGTCTGTTGCGGGCAGGCACGCGGGTACATCTACACAGGCCCCGTCTACTCCGTCGACGACCTCGCCGATCGGCTCTGCCCATGGTGCATCGCAGATGGAACAGCTGCCGGCCGCTACGAGGCCACCTTTACGGGAGGCGCTGTCGGCGACGACGTACCGATCGAGGTCTTCGTGGCGGTGGCCGGCCGTACGCCGGGTTTTCCCGGATGGCAGGAACCTCAGTGGTACTTCCACTGCGGTGACGGCACGGCATTCCTCGGCGCGGTCGGAGCCGCCGAACTCGCCCCCCATCCCGACGCGATCGAGACGCTCCGCCAGGAGGCCGGCGGCTGGGGATGGCCTCCGGACGAAGTGGAGCAACACCTCAGCACTCTGGACAAGGACGGCGGGCCCACCGCCTACCTCTTCCGATGCCGCGTCTGCGCAACTCACCTCGCGTACTCGGACTTTACGTAGGCCTGTAGACGACGGTCGGAGCGAGGGCGAACCAGGCGGACGGCGTCAGTGCCACTCCCACGGTCTGGTGCCGACTTCGTGACCGTGTCCCGTGTGGTTCACGTCACATCGCTGATGTGGAACTCGTGCGAGGTCATCGGCGAACCACTGATGTCCACGCGAACGACTTCAAGGGAAGTACATGAACCGAAGAGGCAACCGGTGACGCTCTCACCGGGCATCGGTGTTCGGCACGGCACCCGGGACGACAACGAGCCGGCCTCCGACGCCTCGGTCGTCAAGGATTCCTGGGAGACGCCGGACGTCTTCGCCGTACTGTTCGACCGCTACGCCGGCGACATCCACCGCTACGTGGCCAGACGGCTGGGTGTCGATGCGGCCGATGACCTGATGGCCGAGACGTTCGTGATCGCGTTCCAGCAGCGCCGTCGCTACGACCTCTCTCAGGCCCAAGCCCGTCCATGGCTGTACGGCATAGCGACCAACCTCGTCGGACGCCACCGGCGAGCCGAGGCCCGGCGCTTGCGTGCGATGTCACGTGCGGTCTCCCTGGCATCCAGCGGAGAGAGCGAAGGAGGCGAGCCCATGGAGGACCGAGTCGCCGAGAGAGTCAGCGCCGAACGCTCCTCGGGAGTGCTGGCGGGCGCGCTCGCCAAGTTGCCCGCCCGTCACCGTGACGTGCTGCTCCTCGTCGCCTGGGGTGACCTCGACTACGCGGAGACCGCGGAGTCCCTGGGCATTCCCATCGGCACCGTGCGCTCACGCCTGCACCGGGCGCGTGCCCAGCTACGCAAAACGGTGGGCGCCCAGGATGTCCCCTCCGCGGCTGCACTCCAAAAGGAGCACGATCATGGATGACCTCACTGAGCTGCGGGAATGGGAAGCCGGCAACCTCCAGCTCACCCCACAGGCTCGCGCTGCGGCTCGGGCCCGCCTTTTCCGCGCCATCGACCATGAAGCGCGCCAGGGCACGAGAGGCCGACTGTCCCGGCGCCTCGTTCTGCGCGGCGCCTTCGTCGGCGCTGCCACCGCGGCCGCGGCAGGTATCGCCGTCGCCGTCACGAGAGACGGCGACAGTGCGAGCACGCCGAACCTCACCACGCTCAGCGCGGCCCAGATCCTCCAGAAGGCCGCGGACGCCTCGAGAGCCGACCACAGCCGGCTGCCCATCCCGCGCGACGACCAGTACTTCTACACCAAGACCTACATCGAACGGACACCCCTGAAGGGCGGCAGGACGCGCACCTGGACGGACGAGAGTTGGATGTCGGTCGACGGCTCCAAGCCCTCGCTCCGGCATGAGTACGGGAAAGTCCACCACGACCCGCCGCTCGGCAAGCATGAAGTGCGGTGGCCGCCCACCGTCTACGCCAAGCTAAAGAAGCTGCCCACAGACCCTGACGAACTCCTCGAAACGCTCCGCCACGGACAGCAGAGCACTCCGCAGACGGACCAAGGCGCGTTTTTCGACGCGTGTCTGCTCATGCAGGGACCGCGGGTGATGCCACCAGGGCTTCAGGCTGCTGCGTTCGAGGCGCTCGCCGACATCCCGCGGGTGCGCGTCGACCGAGATGATGTGGACATCCTCGGCCGACCGGGAGTCGGGGTGTCCTACCCGGGCATCGACTTCACTTTCCTCTTCGACCGCGACACCTATGTCTATCTGGGCATGCGGTTGAAAGGCTGCACAACGAAGCTGGTGAACGGTCAGTGGCGGGACACCAACCCGTATTTCGAAACGAAGGGCCTCCAGCAGATCGCTGTGGTCGACGGCATTGGCCGGCGCCCCTAGGAGTCGCCGTCAGAAGGGCCGGGCCACACCAGGAGGGCCGTGGGGGCGATGGCGGCCCGAACGAGAATGGGTCAGGGGTCTGTGACCGCGGCCTGGCGGTGCGGGAGATCGACACCGTCAGGTGAAGGTGTCCAGGCACAGGACCCCCAGCGCGACGAGGAACAGGGCGGCAAAGGCTCCGGCCACGAGCACCCCGGCGACGGGTCCCGCAAGCAACCCCGAGCGAGCTGTCGCACTCGCTCGATGAGTACGAAGTACCGGCATGGTCGCTGCTTCGGTGCGCCGGGAATTCTGCGTTCCGCGGTCGTGTAGTCGATGACACCCCCTACCGGCAGCACACCATCCACACGCTCGCTCTCCAGCCGGACTGAGCCGCATCGCCGTACGCCTGGCCCTGGAGCGCGAGGAGCGCCTGACCGGCGATGACCACGTGGTCCTCGGCACGAAATTGGTCGTCCGGCAATCCGTGCGTTCGCTATCTTGGCCGGTGCGGCGACCGCCGTCGGGCAATCCTGTGTTTCTGTGAAGGGTGGCGGGTGGCGGTGGTCGCCGGCTGGGAGTGGGACGACACGCTGTTCTCGGGGACGGCCCCCTACTACCGACGAGGAAGGCTCCCGTACGCACCCGGTCTCGCGGATGTGCTCGCCGAGGTTCTGCGACTCGACGGTCGGGGGCGCCTGATCGACGTGGGATGCGGACCGGGCACCCTGGCACTGAGTCTGGCGCACCTGTTCGGTGAGATCGTCGGTGTGGATCCGGACAGCGGGATGCTCTCCGAAGCTCGAAGGGGAGCCGCCGAGGCGGGGGTGAGCGGAAAGTCGCGGTGGGTGCGGGTCCGGGCCGAGGACCTGCCCGCAGGCCTTGGGACGTTCACCGTGGCGACCTTCGCCCAGTCCTTCCACTGGATGGATCGGGATCTGGTGGCGGCGACCATCAGGGACATGCTCCTGCCCGGCGGGGCGTTCGTGCACATCTCGGATCTGAAAACGGAGCGTCGGTCCGTCGACGATCTTCCGTATCCGGCGGTGCCCTATCCCGCGATGGACGAGTTGGTCAGGCACTATCTCGGACCGGTACGACGCGCCAGGCGCGGGGTGCTGCCGCAGGGCACGCCCGGCGGCGAGGCGGCGGTGCTCACGCGCGCGGGATTCTCCGGTCCTCGGCGTCATGTCGTTCCCGGCGGGCAGGCGCTTGAGCGCACGTGCGATGACGTCGTCGCGGGGGTGTTCTCGATGTCGTTCTCTGCTCCGCACCTGTTCGGCGCGCGCCGTGACTCCTTCGAGTCGGACGTGCGTCTCCTGCTGCGGGAGGTGTCCCCGTCGGGCCGATTCTCCGAGCGCCTTCCGAGCACCGAGGTCTTCGTCTGGGGAAAGAACCCCGCCGAGCCGTGATCCGGCCGGCCTGCTGTCGGCCCGCAGCGGGATGCGGGCCCGGGCCTACCGTGATCCACTGAAAGAGCAGACATCACGACGTCCGTGCGGTGCGCGGGCGGGGACGAAACGGCCGATCCGCAGGGCTCGGAAGGGGCGTCCACATGAAGGTTGTCGTGGATCTCACTCGGTGCCAGGGGTACGCGCAGTGCGCTTTCGCCGCGCCGGATGTGTTTGTCATCCAGGGGGACGAGGCGCTGCTGTACGACACCGAACCGGACGACGCGCAGCGGGAGAAGATCGTGCGGGCCGCGGCGGCCTGCCCGGTCCAGGCCATCTTCCTCGACCGTGACGACACCCGTGACGACACCCGGATCCAGGAGCCCGCGCCCGAGACGCACGTGGCCGCCCCCGGCCCTGGGGAGGCGTTCAAGCGTACGGGGCGCATCGTCATCGTCGGGGCGTCCCTGGCCGGCCTGCGGGCTGGTCGGACGCTGCGCCAGGAGGGCTTCACCGGCTCGCTGACCGTGATCGGGGACGAGCCTCACGCACCCTACGACCGGCCGCCGTTGTCCAAGCAGGTCCTCATGGGCCAGGTTCCTGCGCGGCGGACCGGACTGCCCCGCCGCGACGAACTCGACGCGCACTGGCGGTTCGGGGTCGCGGCCACGGGGCTCGACCTGAGCGGCAAGCAGGTGCTGCTGGCCGATGGCGAGAAGGTGGAATTCGACCGGTTGCTCATCGCCACCGGAGTACGGGCGCGCCCGTGGCCGAACGAGGCGGAGGCCGCTCTCGACGGGCTGTTCGCGCTGCGTACGCCGGAAGACGCGGAAGGGCTGCGGCAACGGCTGGCGGCCGGGCCCGGCCGGGTGCTGGTCATCGGTGCCGGGTTCACCGGCTGTGAAGTCGCCTCCGCCTGCCGCGAGTTGGATCTGCGGGTGACCGTACTCGAGCGCGGCCCGGCCCCGTTGGCCGGGGCGCTGGGCGCGGTGATCGGCGGGGTCGCGGCGCAGATGCAGCGCGACAACGGCGTCGACCTGCGGTGCGGCGTCAGAGTCGAGTCACTGGAAGGCGACGACAGTGGGAGGCTGCGGCGCGCCCGTCTGTCCGACGGCAGCACTCTGGACGTCGAAGTGGCGGTGGCCGCTCTTGGCAGCATCCGCAACGTGGAGTGGTTGGAAGGCTCGGGGCTGGCGGCAGGGGCCTGGGGCGTGGCGTGCGATGCGGGGTGCCGCGCCGTCGACGTCAACGGCCTCGTGACCGACGATGTGTTCGTCGCGGGCGACGTGGCCCGCTGCCCACACCCCGTCTACGACTACCAGTACCTGGCCCTGGAGCACTGGGGCAACGCCGTCGCCCAGGCGGGGATCGCCGCGCACAACATGATCAGCACCCAGAGTGAGCGCTGGCCGCATCTGGCGCTGCCGGAGTTCTGGTCCACCCAGTTCGGCACCGAGATCAAGTCCGTCGGCGTCCCGACCCACGCCGATCACGTCGTCATCGCCCAGGGATCGGTGGCCGAGCGCCGCTTCGTCGCCGTCTACGGCTACCGCGGGCGGATCACCGCGGCGGTCGCCTTCAACCAGGCCAAGTGGCTGGAGTTCTATGCAGGACTGATCGACCGGGCGGCGCCGTTCCCGCCGTCCTTCCGCACCGTCGACCGGCCCACCGACGGGCACCCGGTCGCGGCCGAGGTCCCGGAACGGCCCACCCCTCAGGCCACGGTCGTGGTGACCGGGCACGGACCCAGTGAACGGCGGGCCACGTTGGTCCGCAGAACGTACCTGTGACCCCTGCCCAGGCCACCGCACGTCCCTGATCCCCGAGTTGCGGGAGATGCCCTCCATGACCCGGACCAGCACCTGGCAGCAGATCCTGGATCCCTCCCACCGTGCCGACCCGTACCCGCTCTACACCGAGCTGCGCAAGACACCCGTGGTACGGGTGGAGGACGGGACCTACGTCGTGAGCACCTACCGCGAGATCGTCTCCCTGCTCCACGACCCACGGCTCAGCTCGGATGCGCGCAACCTTCCCGAGGTCGGCGCCGATGTCGCGGCGCAGTACGAAGAGGGCCTTCCCGGGCTGCCGCCCAACTTCATCCGGACCGACCCGCCCGAGCACGACCGCCTTCGGCGCCTGCTGACGCGGAACTTCGGCCCGCCCCACCGTCCGGAACGTATCGACGGCATGATGTCCGACCTGCTCGGGATCGTGACGAGACTGATCGACGACTTCACAGGGGAGGACGGGTCCGGCACGGTCCGGGTCGACATCGTCGACGACTTCGCCTATCCGTTCCCGGTCACGGTGATCTGCGAGCTGCTGGGAGTACCCCGCGAGGACGAACCGCGCTTCCAGGTGATGTCCGGCGCGGTCATCGAAACCGCCGATCCGACCACCGGCGGGATCGTGGAGCGGCAGCGCCGACGTGCGAAGGCCGTCGCCGACCTCGGCCAGTACTTCGCCCAGCTCCTCGACGCCCGCCATGGCCGACGGGGCGACGACCTGCTCTCCGGACTGCTCAGCGGTGACAGCGACGAGGCGCCGATGTCACGCGAAGAGATACTGAGCAACGCGGCCCTGCTGCTCGTCGCCGGTCACGAGACGACCGTCAACCTCGTCACCAACGGCATGCTCACCCTCCTGCGCCACCCCGAGGTGCTCGACCGGCTACGTCGCGGCGACGAACCCGATCTGGCCGCCCACGTGGTCGAGGAACTCCTGCGCTACGAGCCACCGGTGCAGTTTCTGTCCAGCGGCCGGAACACCCTCGACGACATCGAGATCGCCGGCACCACCATCCCCAAGGGCTCACCGGTCGCCCTCGTGCTCGCCTCCGGCAGCCGCGACCCCGGCTTCGTCACGGACCCCGACCGCTTCGATCCCGATCGAGAGCACAACGAGCACCTCGGCTTCGGCGGCGGCATCCACTACTGCTTCGGTGCCCCGTTGGCCCGTCCCGAGACACAGATCGCTCTCACCCAGCTGGCACACCGGCTGAAGAACCCCCGACTCGTCGCCGACCCACCGCCCTACCGTACGAGCCCCAGCCTGCGCGGCCCCCGCCACCTTCTGATCGAGATCGACGGCGTCGATCCCGCATGAGGATCTCCGCGATTCCCCGGCGTGGCTCGGTCGATCCCCCCAGACTTGCCCTTGTTTCCCCGTGCCGAAGGGACGGCAAGTATGGCGAACCGCGCGCTCCTCGTGATGGACGTCCAACGGGACATCGTGAGCATCGCCGACGACGGCTCCGGATATCTGCCGCGCCTGGGCAGGGCGATCGACGGTGCCCGCGCGGCGGGCATCCCCGTGATCTACGTGGTCATCGCGTTACGGCCGGGCGATCCGGAGGTCAGCCCCCGCAACAGGGTGCTCACCGCCGCCGTGCGGGCCGGCCTGTTCACCGAGGGTGCCCCCGGCACCGAGATCCACCACGACGTCGCGCCCAGGCAGGGCGACGTCGTGGTCACCAAGAGGCGAGGGAGCGCGTTCTCGGGCAGCGACTTCGACCTGGTACTCAGGGCTCGTGACATCGACAGCCTTGTCCTCACCGGCATCGCCACCAGCGGTGTGGTGCTGTCCACCCTGTGCCACGCCATCGACCTGGACTTCGACCTCACCGTCCTGGCGGATGCCTGCCTCGACACCGACCCTGAGGTGCACCGGCTCCTCACCGAGAAGCTGTTCCCGCAATGGGCGGATGTCGTCACCGTAGAGGACTGGCTCAAAACCCTCGCACCGCGATAGCGCGAGGCTGAAACGGCCACGGCATCCCTGCCGCTCAGCGTCGCTCGCCTCTCGCCTCACCACTCTCAGCTCTCAGCTCTCTGCTCTCTGCTCTCTGCACGGGAACCTCACGCGTCTGGAACCTCACGCATCCCCGGCCGGCGGAGCCGTGCTCCCCCGCACCACCAGCTTCGTGGGGACGAGCGTGGTGCCGTGTTCCGGCCCGCCGTGGCGCATCCGCCGCAGGACACCCTCGACGCACAGGCGTCCCACCTCGGCGAAGTCCTGGTGGACCGTGGTCAGCGGCGGCAGGAAGGAGCCGGCCTCGGGGATGTCGTCGAAGCCGATGACGCTGACGTCGTCGGGGATCTTCCGGCCGCGTTCGTGCAGGGCCCGCAGGAGGCCCAGTGCCATCTGGTCGTTGGCGGCGAACACCGCCGTACAGTCGCGCTCGTCGGCGAGCCGCAGGCCCGCGCGGTAGCCGGACTCCGCCGACCAGTCGCCGCGTACGAGGGGCGGCGGAACGCGGCCCGCCTCGGTCAGGGCGGCGTGCCAGGCATCGGTGCGTCGCTGTGCCGCGAAGGACTCCTCGGGGCCGGCCAGATGCCAGACCGTGCTGTGGCCTAGGTCCAGAAGGTGGCGTACGGCGGCCCGGGCTCCCCCGGCCTGGTCGGTGTCGACCACCGCGTAGCGGTCGCCCGCGTCCGAGTCGGCGACGACGACCTGCACGTGCGGGGGCAGGGAGATGGTCGCCGCGTCGAGCAGGTGCACCTCCATGATGGCGATGACGGCGTCGACGGCGAGTTCCCCGAGCCGGGAGAAGGCGCCGCGCACCTCGTCCTGGGTGGGCACGGCGACCGGCAGCAGCGTGACGGCGTAGCCCTCCTGCGCCGCGGAGGTGGCGATCGCCTCCAGGGTGCGCATGTTGCCCGTGGTGGAGAGGTTGAAGGTGATGACGCCGATGGTGCGGAACTCGCCGCGCTTGAGGGCCCGGGCGGCGCTGTTGGGCCGGTAGCCCAGTTCCTTCATCGCCGCCAGCACCTGTTCACGGGTTTCCTCGTTCACACCCGCGTAACCATTGGACACGCGGGAAACCGTCTGCGAGGAGACCCCGGCCAGGCGTGCGACATCCGCCATGGACGCGGTCTGCGTGCGACGCACCGCCCGTTTTCCCTTGCGCCCGCGGGACCGTTCCGTCCCCGTCGAGGCGCTGTCCGCAGTGTCCACCCGTCTCCTTTGTTACCCGGGTCGTCGTTTCGTCAGACGACCCTTGACCACCGACATTGGCGCAGTGTAGACATGCCGCCATCAGATGTTTACGTAAACATAACAGCCCTCGACGCAAAGGGGGACGGCATGTTTACGTAAACATCGCGACGGCGTGAGACGCCGGTTCCGAGATGGACGAGCGAGGAACGACATGACGACGCTTCAACCCCCTGCGGGCGTGGCACGGCGCCCGGACCGGCCTCCGAAAAGGGACCGCCGCTCCTGGACAGGATGGGGGTTCATCGGCCCCTTCGCGGTGGTCTTCGCCTTCGTCTTCCTGGCTCCGATCGCCTATTCGATCTACCTCAGCCTCTTCCGCGACAAGCTCATCGGGGGCACGTCCTTCGTCGGCCTGGACAACTACAAGCAGGCTCTCCAGGACGACCAGTTCTGGTCCTCCTTGGAGCGGGTCTCGCTGTTCCTGCTGATCCAGGTGCCGATCATGCTGGGGATCGCCCTGCTCGTCGCACTCGCGCTGGACAGCGGCCGTCTGTACGGCAGGAACTTCTTCCGGATCTCGATCTTCCTGCCGTACGCGGTGCCCGCCGTGGTCGCCACCCTGATGTGGGGCTTCATGTACGGCACCCGGTTCGGTCTGGTGGGTGACATCAACAGCGCCTTCGACGTCACCCTGCCGGACCCGCTCTCCGCGGACCTGGTCCTGGCGTCGATCGGCAACATCGTCACCTGGGAGTTCGTGGGCTACAACATGCTGATCTTCTACTCCGCGCTGCGGGTCATCCCGAACTCGCTGTACGAGGCCGCGGAGATCGACGGCGCCGGGCAGATCCGCATCATCTCGGCCATCAAGCTCCCCGCCATCCGCGGCGCCCTGGTCATCGCGACGATCTTCTCGATCATCGGCAGCTTCCAGCTCTTCAACGAGCCGAGCATCCTGCGGCCGCTGGCCCGCAACGCCATCACGACGGACTACACCCCGAACTACTACACGTACTCACTGTCCTTCAACGGACAGCAGCACAACTACTCCGCGGCGGTCGCCATCATCATGGGGCTGATCACCATGGTCATCGCCTATGTCGTGCAGCTCCGCGGCATGCGCAAGGGAGCGTGACCCGATGAGCAGCACGAGCAGCCCCGTCACCACCGCCTCCCAGCCCCCGTCCGCTCAGTCCGGTCAGTCCGGCGGTTCCAAGAACACACCCCGACTGCGCACGCGGCGCAAGCACACTCCCGGACGCCCCAAGCGCAGCGTCCTGCTGACCGTGCTCACCGGCCTGATCATGCTCTACACCGTGGTGCCCCTGGTGTGGCTGGTCATCAGCGCCACCAAGACCCAGGAAGGGCTCGCCAACTCGTCGGGCCTGTGGTTCAGCCACGACTTCGCCCTCTGGGACAACATCAGCAAGACGTTCACGTACCACGACGGCATCTTCGTCCGCTGGCTGCTGAACACCCTGCTGTACGTCGGGCTCGGCGCCGGCGGCGCGACCCTCCTGGCGATCCTAGGCGGCTACGCGCTGGCGAAGTTCAACTTCCCCGGGAAGCGCGCCGTCTTCGCCGTGGTCATCGGTGCCGTCGCCGTCCCGGGCACCGCCCTGGCAGTGCCCACGTTCCTGATGTTCAGCAAGATGGGGCTGACGGACACACCGTGGGCGGTGATCATCCCCTCGCTCGTCTCGCCCTTCGGCCTGTATCTGATGTGGGTCTTCGCCACCGAGGCCATCCCCACCGAACTGATGGAGGCCGCCCGCATCGACGGAGCGGGCGAGATCCGCACCTTCTTCCAGGTCGCCATGCCGCTGCTCGCTCCTGGCACCGTGACCGTCCTGCTGTTCACCACGGTCGCGACCTGGAACAACTACTTCCTGCCGCTGATCATGCTCAAGGACCCGAACTGGTACCCCCTGACCCTCGGCCTGGACTCCTGGAACTCCCAGGCCCAGACGATCGGTGGCGACGTGATCTTCAACCTGGTGATCACCGGTTCGCTGCTCACCATCGTGCCGCTGATCGCCGCGTTCCTGCTGCTGCAGAAGTACTGGCAGTCCGGACTTGCCGCCGGAAGCGTCAAGGAATAGCCCGCCCTCAGGCCCCCACCCCCCGCAGCCTCACCTCTTTCACCCTCACTCTGTCCCACCCATGAAGAAGTCCCGCCCACGAAGAAGTGGAAGCACCTCCATGCGCAGAACCTCCGGCCGCCTGCTGCGCGGCTTGACCCTCCTCTCCGTCCTCGCCCTGGGGGCGACCGCCTGCGGAGGCTCCGACGACGACAGCTCCGGCCAGAAGGCGGTCTCCGCCACGGACATCCAGGCGGCCCTCAAGAAGGGCGGCACGGTCAACGTCTGGGCCTGGGAGCCCACGCTGAAGACGGTCGCCGCCGACTTCCAGAAGAAGTACCCCAAGGTCAAGATCAACCTCGTCAGCGAGCGGTCCGGCGACAAGCACTACACCGCGCTGTCGAACGCCATCTCGGCCGGGAAGGGCGTCCCCGACGTCGCGCAGGTCGAGTACTTCGCGCTGAGCCAGTACTCCCTCACCAAGGGCCTCAGCGACCTGGCCCCCTACGGCGCCGACAAGCTCGCCGCCAAGTACACCCCGGGTCCGTGGAACGCCGTGAGCGAGGGTGACAAGGTCTACGGCCTGCCGATGGACTCCGGCCCCATGGCGATGTTCTACAACAAGAAGGTCTTCGACAAGTACAAGATCGCGGTCCCGACCACCTGGGACGAGTACGTCGACGCGGCCCGCAAGCTGCACAAGGCCGACCCCAAGGTCTACATCGCCAACGACGCCGGCGACGCGGGCTTCACCACCAGCATGCTGTGGCAGGCCGGTTCGCGCCCCTACAAGGTCGACGGCACCAAGGTGACGGTCAACTTCGAGGACGCGGGCGCCAAGAAGTACACCGACACCTGGCAGAAGCTCATCGACGAGAAGCTCGTCTCGCCCATCAACGGCTGGACCGACGACTGGTACAAGGGCCTGGGCGACGGCACCATCGCCACCCTGACCACCGGCGCCTGGATGCCCGCCAACTTCGTCTCCGGCGTTCCGAACGCCTCCGGTGACTGGCGAGCGGCCCCGATGCCGCAGTGGACCAAGGGCGACAAGGCGAGCGCGGAGAACGGCGGCAGCTCCCTCGCCCTGCCCGCGCTCGGCAAGAACAAGGAACTCGCCTACGCGTTCGTCGAGTACGCCAACTCCGGTGACGGCGTGCAGACCCGCATCAAGCAGGGCGCCTTCCCGGCGACCAAGGCCGAACTCCAGTCCACCGAGTTCCAGAACACCAAGTTCGACTACTTCGGCGGCCAGGAAGCCAACAAGATCTTCGCCGAGTCCGCCGCCAACGTCGCCAGCGACTGGTCGTACCTGCCCTTCCAGCAGTACGCCAACTCGATCTTCAACGACACCGTCGGCAAGGCCTACATCTCCGGCACCAAGCTGGCCGCCGGCCTGAAGTCCTGGCAGGACGCCTCCATCAAGTACGGCAACGAGCAGGGCTTCACCGTCTCGAAGTAGCCGGCATTCCCCTCGGGAGCCGCCGCTGAGCAGCAGGCGCTCGGCGGCGGCCGCCCGGAAACAACCACGCACCTCGCGCCACCCGTGCAGTAACCGGAAGGACCACCATGATCTCCACCCTCCTGTCCCAGTTGCGGCACGGGCCGGACGGTGATCCCACCCCCCGC
Organism: Streptomyces olivochromogenes; assembly: GCF_001514115.1. Taxonomy (GTDB): domain Bacteria; phylum Actinomycetota; class Actinomycetes; order Streptomycetales; family Streptomycetaceae; genus Streptomyces; species Streptomyces olivochromogenes. The sequence goes on along the minus strand of NZ_KQ948474.1, from coordinate 80,686 downwards.
CTCGCCTACGGCGCCGACTACAACCCGGAGCAGTGGCCACGCGAGGTGTGGGAGGAGGACATCCGGCTCATGCAGGAGGCGGGCGTCAACATCGTCTCCGTGGCGATCTTCTCCTGGGCCCGCATCCAGCCCACCGAGAACGAGTGGGACTTCGGCTGGCTCGACGAGATCATGGACCTGCTGCACGCGGGGGGCATCGGGGTCGACCTGGCCACCGCCACCGCCTCCCCGCCGCCCTGGCTCAGCACGGCGCAGCCGGAGATCCTTCCGGTCACCGCCTCCGGCGAGACGCTGTGGCCCGGGGCGCGCCAGCACTGGCGTCCCACCTCCCCCGTCTTCCGCGAGCACGCGCTGCGCCTGGTGCGCAAGATGGCCGAGCGGTACGCGAACCACCCCGCGCTGGTCGCCTGGCACGTCTCCAACGAGCTGGGCTGCCACAACGTCTACGACTACTCCGACGACGCCGCCCGCGCCTTCCGCGACTGGCTGCGCGCCCGCTACACGACGCTCGACGCCCTCAACCACGCCTGGGGCACGGCGTTCTGGTCCCAGCGCTACAGCGACTGGGAGCAGATCCTGCCGCCCCGGCTGGCCGCCTCCCACCCGAACCCCACCCAGCAGCTGGACTTCAAGCGTTTCTCCTCCGACGTGCTGAAGGACCATCTGCGCGCGGAGCGGGACGTCCTGCGCGAGCTCACGCCCGGTGTTCCGGTCACCACCAACTTCATGGTGATGGGCAACACCAAGGGCATGAACTACGCGGACTGGGCCGCCGAGATCGACTTCGTCTCCAACGACCACTACGTGGTGCCCGGCCCGCAGGACCGCGACGAGCTGTCCTTCTCCGCCAACCTCGTCAGCGGCATCGCCGGTGGCCGTCCGTGGTTCCTCATGGAGCACTCCACCAGCGCCGTCAACTGGCAGCCGATCAACGTGGCCAAGCGGCCGGGCGACCTCGCCCGTGACTCGCTGGTGCACGTCGCCCACGGCGCCGACGCGGTGTGCTTCTTCCAGTGGCGCCAGTCGGCGGCAGGCGCCGAGAAGTACCACTCGGCGATGGTCCCGCACGCCGGAGCCGACAGCGAGCTCTTCCGCGCGGTGGCCGGCCTCGGACAGACCCTCAAGACGCTCGCTCCGGTCGCCGGGACCGAGCGTGAGCCGGCCCGGGTCGGCATCGTCTTCGACTGGGACTCGTGGTGGGCGAGCGAGCAGGACTCCCACCCCACCGCCCAGCTCAGCTACCGGCAGGAGGCGCTGGACTGGTACTCCGCGCTCCTCGCCCTCGGCATCCGGGCCGACGTCGTCACCACGCAGACCGAACTCGACCGCTACCAGGTCCTGATCACGCCGGTGCTGCACGTCATGCCGGCCCCGCTCGCCAAGGAGCTCACCCGGTACGCCGAGAACGGCGGCCACCTGATCACCACGTACTTCTCCGGTGTCGTCGACGAGAACGACCACATCTGGCTCGGCGGCTACCCGGGCGCCCTGCGCGAGCTGCTCGGCATCCGCATCGAGGAGTTCGGCCCGCTGCTCGACGGCGAGACGGCCGACGTCGACCTGGACGGCGTGGACGGCGCCGCCACGGGCACCTTGTGGACCGACCGGATCAGCGTCACCGACCCGGCGGTGGAGGTGCTGGCGCACTACCGCGGCGGCACGTACGCCGACCGCCCCGCCGTCACCCGGCGCCCGACGGGCCAGGGCTCGGCCGCATACGTCTCCACCCGGCTCGGCACGGACGGTCTCACCGCGCTGCTGCCGAAGCTGCTCGCCCCGGCCGGTGTGCACAGTGAACTGCCGGACGGCGCGCGGGGAAGCGTCGAGCTGATCGTGCGCCGGAGCGCGGACAGCCGCTATCTGTTCCTGGTCAACCGGACCGACGAGACGGTGCCGCTGGCCGGAGTCTCCGGAGACCTGCTGGTCGGCCGGACGGACGACGACGGCACCGTCGTCCTCGCCCCCCGGGACGTCGCCGTACTGCGGCAGCCCGCCCTTTGACAGCCCTCGAACAGCGAGCACGGCCCCCCGTTCGAGGGTGACGCCGGCGTGTCCCCACCCGGGGGCACGCCGGTCCATCGCAGCGACCACACACGAGTTGGGAGCACACGTTGGCACGCCGTACCCGCACAAGACGGCTTCTGGGAACCATCGCAGGCACCGCACTGGCCACCGGGGCAGCCCTGGTCACGGCCCCGCCGACGAGCGCGGAGACCGCGCCGACGGCCGCCGCGTCCGTGACCGTCCGGCCGGATCCCTCGTACAAGGAGCAGAGCTTCGAGGGCTGGGGCACCAGTCTGGTCTGGTTCGCCAACGCCACCGGCAACTACCCGGCCCCGATCCGCGAGAAGCTCGCCAAGCTCCTGTTCGGCAACGACGGCCTCAATCTGAACATCGCCCGCTACAACATCGGCGGCGGCAACGCCCCCGACGTCAAGAACTACCTGCGGGCCGGCGGAGCGGTCGAGGGCTGGTGGAAGGCCCCGGACGGCACCACCCGTACGGACACCGACTGGTGGAGCGCAGGCGACGCGGCCGACTGGAACCCGAACGCCGACGCCACCCAGCGCTGGTGGGTGGACCGGATCAAGAAGGACATCACCCACTGGGAGACGTTCAGCAACTCGCCGCCCTGGTTCATGACCAACAGCGGCTATGTCTCCGGCGGCTTCAACTCCTCCGCCGACCAGCTCAAGTCCGACTCCGTCGACGACTTCGCCGCCTATCTGGCGGGCGCGACCAAGCGGCTGGAGAAGGCACACGGCATCAAGGTCGACACCCTCGACCCGTTCAACGAGCCGAACACGAACTACTGGGGTACGCGCCTGGGCGCGGACGGGCAGCCGGTCGGCGGCCGCCAGGAGGGGGCGCACATCGGCCCCGAGCTCCAGCAGCAGGTCATCCGCGCGCTGGCCCCCGCCCTCGAGAAGGCGAAGACCGGCACGAAGATCTCCGCGATGGACGAGACCAACCCGAGCATCTTCACGCAGAACTGGAACGCCTACCCCCAGGACGTCCGGGACCTCGTCGGCCAGTTGAACGTCCACACCTACGGCACCGGCGGCCGAACCAGCGTGCGCGACCTGGCCAAGGCGGCGAACAAGCCGCTGTGGATGAGCGAGGTCGAGGGCGACTGGGGCGACGGCCAGAGCTTCACGGACATGCGGCCGGGCCTGGGCCTGGCCCAGCAGATGGTCGACGACCTGCGCGAACTCGAGCCCAAGGCCTGGGTGTTCTGGCAGCCGGTCGAGGACTACGACAACATGAAGCCGGGCGGTGAGTCCGCCAAGGGCGGCAACTGGGGCAGCATCCAGCTCCCGTTCAGCTGCACCTCCGCGGACACCCTCGCGACCTGCCCCATCCACACGAACACGAAGTTCGACACCGCCCGGAACTTCACCCACTACATCAAGCCGGGCGACCGACTGATCAAGACCGACAACACGTCCAGCGCGGCCGCGGTCTCCAAGAGCGGCAACGGGGCGACCGTCGTCCACGTCAACAGCACCACCAGCGCGCGTACGGTCACCATCGACCTGTCCAAGTTCGGCCACATCGCTCGGGGCGCGACGGTGACTCCCGTGGTGACCAGCGCCGACGGCAAGCTGGCACGCCAGACCCCCGTCCCGGTCACCGACCGCCAAGCCACCTTCACCGTGCCCGCCCAGTCCGTGACCTCCTTCGTCGTCAAGGGCGTGTCGGGCGTGGCCAAGGACGCCGCTCTGCTGAAGAAGGGCCACACCTACTCCCTGACCGGCGTCCAGAGCGGCAAGGCACTCACCGTCGCGGACGACGGCGGCAAGCTCGTCATCAAGACGGCGAGCACGGACGCGGCCACGGTCGCCGGCCAGCGGTGGCAGCTGCGAGAGATCAGCGGCGGGACCGGCAACCGGCAGCGGTACGTGTTCACCAACCCGGTGGAGGGCAAGCGGCTGGCCGTGCGCGACGGCGCCCCGGTCCTGGAGGCGGACACCGGGCCGCGTGACACGGCCACGCAGTGGATCATGTCGACGACCGGTGACGGCACCTGGACCCTCGTCAACGCCGCCACCGGAAGGCTCCTGGAGGTGGGCGGCCAGGCCACCGCCGACGGATCCGCCGTCACGATCTGGACGCCGAACTCCGGCTCCAACCAACGGTGGACGGTGTCCGACGTGACCGCCGGGGCCGGTTCCTAGCCCTACGGCGCCATCCCTCTCCGCGCCCGTCCGTGACGGTCGGCACGGGCGCGGAGGGGTCTTGACCGTGGCCTCGCTGAGGTACAGCGCCTCGGCGATGGCCCGGTTGCTGCGCCCCTCGGCCAGCAACCGGACGACCTCGATCTCGCGATGGCTCAAGTCCTGCTCCGGGTCGACCACTTGGCCGACGCGTTCGCCGACGACCTCTGCGTCGACGGCCTTGTGCCCTGCTCTGACCGCGTCCCCCGGGGAGTTGCTGCCCCGGGCGAAGCGCACGTCCTGCCGGGCGAGCGCGGCCACCCAGTCCCAGCCGTACTTCCGCGCGTACAGGCTGTAGAGGTAGAGGACCGCGTCGTCGTCGTGCGGGTACGACGAGGCGATCTTCCCCTTCCACTTCGGGTCGATCAGGTCGAGCGGGGTCTTCGGGGCGCCCGCGCCGGCCGCGGCGACGTCGTACAGGAAGCTGAAGCCGATCGCGCCGATGGCGACCCAGGCGCCGTGCGACGAGCTTCAGGTCGATGTCCGAGAAGCGCTCGAGGAACGCGGCCTTGGTGCCGTGCTGCTGTGTCGGGGTGTCTCCGCCGGCACGGCGCCATGGTCAGTGGCGATTCTGGCGCCGTGGCGTGCGGTCGCGCGTCATCCGTGCGGAGCGTGGGACGCGCGGGCGGTGGAACCCGCGTTCAACCGATCGGTTGAACGACGTCGACGGCCGTGCGGGCCGCGCAGGACGTGCCCGTCAGCGCCCCGCGTCCGGCCCTGCCGGGCGCCGACGCACCCAGCCGAACAGCGCCACCGAACCCACCGCCGCGAACGCGCACCAGGTCGACACGAACTCCAGCTCCCACAGCGCCCAGCAGATCAGCGCGCCCGCGCCCATCAGCACGCCGAGCAGCAGAAGTCCACGGTCACCGGAGAGCAGGAGGGAGCCGACGGTGGCCAGGAGATAGCCGGCGACGAGCAGTTCGGGATGGTTCAGATGCACGAAGTAGCCGAGGGTGTGGCCGCGGACCTCCGCTCGTACGGGGCGGGTCACGAGGGCGTACGCGAGCGCGGCGCCCGTCACGAGGCCGATCGCCAGGGGGACCGTCAGCCCGCGCCGGGCGTGCGGGGGCGCCGCGCACATCACACCGGCCGGGACCCACACCGCGAGCAGAGGCAGCGCGATGACGGCCCAGGCGACGGTCGCCGGGCCCGTACCCCCGCCGGAGTCCCACACCACGGACTCCACGATCTGATGCGCCCCGAGGATCAACGGCAGCGCGGCCAGCGGCAGAACACGGACCCGCCGCACCCGCGCCACACAGACCACGCCGACCGCGCCGATCCCGACACCGGCGGCCAGGTCGGCCGTCGCACTCCAGCACATCGCGCCACCCGGGGGTCGGCCGTCATGTGATGACACCCTTACGCCGACCACCGTAGTGCCGCCGCCGCGCGAACTCATGCAGGCCACCCGCCGGTGCGGGGTCGAACGGGACCGGCGGCACCGGAATGCGTTCTGTTGCAGGGGTGATCGAGGCGCTTCGTCAGGGGGCCTGTAGCGTCGGTTGCCATGCCCCCGCAGATGAAGCTCACGGCGATCACGCTCGACTGCGCCGATCCAGAGACACTGGCCGCGTTCTATCACCAAGCCACCGGGCTCGAGCTTCACCCCGAATCCAACGGTGACTTCGCCGGCGTCACCCGCGAGGACGGGCTTGCGATCGGTTTTCAACGCGTCGACGACTACCAGGCTCCGCGTTGGCCGGACCAGGCCGCGCCCCAGCAGAGCCACCTCGACTTCGCGGTCGATGACCTCGACGAGGCGGAGGCCCTGCTGCTGCGGTTGGGCGCGACCAAACCGGAGTACCAACCGGGTGGCGACAGATGGCGGGTCTTCGCCGATCCGGCCGGGCATCCCTTCTGCCTGATCAGGGGCTGACGTCAAGAGCACCGTCGAGCGGGGGCCCGCGTCAGGTGCCGACGTAGGCCGCGAGGTGCTCGCCGGTGAGGGTGGAACGGGCTGCGACGAGGTCGGCGGGGGTGCCCTCGAAGACGAGTCGGCCGCCGTCGTGGCCGGCGCCGGGGCCGAGGTCGATGATCCAGTCGGCGTGCGCCATGACCGCCTGGTGGTGCTCGACGACGATGACCGACTTGCCGGCGTCGACGAGCCGGTCGAGCAGGCCGAGCAGCTGCTCGACGTCGGCGAGGTGGAGGCCGGCGGTGGGCTCGTCGAGGACGTAGACGCCGCCCTTCTCCGCCATGTGGGTGGCCAGCTTGAGGCGCTGGCGCTCGCCGCCGGAGAGGGTGGTGAGGGGCTGGCCGAGGGTCAGGTAGCCGAGGCCGACGTCGGAGAGTCGGGTGAGGACGCGGTGAGCGGCGGGCGTGTGCGCCTCACCGGCGCCGAAGAACTCCTCGGCCTCGGTCACCGACATCGCGAGCACCTCGCTGATGTCGCGGCCGCCGAGGTGGTACTCCAGCACCGATGCCTGGAACCGCTTCCCCTCGCACTCCTCGCAGGTGGTGGCGACGCCGGCCATCATCGCCAGGTCGGTGTAGATGACGCCGGCGCCGTTGCAGGTGGGGCAGGCGCCCTCGGAGTTGGCGCTGAACAGGGCCGGCTTCACGCCGTTGACCTTGGCGAACGCCTTGCGGATCGGGTCGAGCAGTCCGGTGTACGTCGCCGGGTTGCTGCGCCTGGAGCCGCGGATCGCGGCCTGGTCGACCGACACCACGCCCTCGCCGGCCGGGATCGAGCCGTGCACGAGTGAGCTTTTCCCGGATCCGGCCACACCGGTGACGACGGCAAGCACCCCGAGCGGGATGTCGACGTCGACACCCTGCAGGTTGTGCGTCCTCGCGCCGCGGATCTCCAGCGTGCCGGTGGGCTTGCGCACCGTCTCCTTGACGGCGGCCCGGTCGTCGAAATGGCGGCCGGTGATGGTGCCACCGGTCCGCAGCCCCTCGACGGTGCCTTCGAAGCAGACGGTGCCGCCCGCCGTACCGGCACCGGGGCCGAGGTCGACGACATGGTCGGCGATCGCGATCGTCTCCGGCTTGTGCTCCACGACGAGCACCGTGTTGCCCTTGTCCCGCAGCCGCAGCAGCAGGTCGTTCATCCGCTGGATGTCATGCGGGTGCAGGCCGATGGTGGGCTCGTCGAAGACGTAGGTGACGTCGGTGAGCGAGGAGCCGAGGTGGCGGATCATCTTGACGCGCTGGGCCTCGCCGCCGGACAGCGTGCCCGCCGGCCGGTCGAGCGAGAGGTAGCCGAGCCCGATCTCCACGAACGAGTCGAGGGTCTGCTGCAGCGCGGTGAGCAGCGGCGCCACCGACGGTTCGTCGAGACCGCGGACCCACTCGGCCAGGTCGCTGATCTGCATCGCGCAGGCGTCGGCGATGCTGATCCGCTTGATCTTCGACGACCGGGCCCCTTCGCTCAGCCGGGTGCCGTCGCACTCGGGGCAGGTGGTGAAGGTGACCGCCCGGTCCACGAACTCCCGGATGTGCGGCTGCATGCCCTCCCGGTCCTTGGCGAGCATCGACCTCTGGATCCGCGGGATCAGCCCCTCGTAGGTCATGTTGATGCCCGCGATCTTCATCCGGGTCGGCTCGCGGCGCAGGAAGTCGTGCAGTTCCTTCTTGGTGAACTTGCGGATCGGCTTGTCCGGGTCGAAGAAACCCGACTCGCTGTAGAGCCGTGAGTTCCAGCCGCCCCCCGTGTAGCCGGGGACGGTGATCGCGCCCTCGGAGAGCGACTTGGAGTCGTCGTAGAGCTGGGTGAGGTCGAGGTCGGAGACCGAGCCTCGGCCCTCGCAGCGCGGGCACATGCCGCCGGTGATGCTGAAGCTGCGGCGCTCCTTCACGGTCTGTCCGCCGCGCTCCATGGTGACCGCGCCGGCTCCGCTGATCGAGGCGACGTTGAAGGAGAACGCCTTGGGCGATCCGATGTGCGGCTTGCCGAGTCGGCTGAAGAGGATGCGCAGCATCGCGTTGGCGTCGGTGGCGGTGCCGACCGTGGAGCGGGGATCGGCGCCCAGCCGCTGCTGGTCGACGGTGATCACGGTGGTCAGCCCGTCGAGGACGTCGACCTCGGGCCGCGCCAGTGTCGGCATGAAGCCCTGCACGAAGGCGCTGTACGTCTCGTTGATCAGTCGCTGCGACTCAGCGGCGATCGTGTCGAACACCAGCGAGCTCTTGCCCGAGCCGGACACGCCCGTGAACACCGTCAGCCGGCGCTTCGGGATCTCGATGCTGACGTCCTTGAGATTGTTCTCGCGCGCACCGTGCACGCGGATCAGATCGTGGCTGTCGGCAACGTGCGGCGCAGGCGACTGCGGGTCCGTCCTCGGGGCCATGCTCATCGTGTCTCCATCTGTCGAGTGGGGCCGCCTGCGCGGACTCCGTCGGCGTCGCCTGGCTGGATCCGACCAGCCCCGAGGGTAACGTCAGGTCTTCCTGTGTCGGGGCGTGGATCGCGATGTCCATGGCCGTCACGGTAGCCGCGGCTCACTCACCGGCGCTTCTCGAATCCTGACCGTTCTGGTCACCTGCTCCGACGCGCACGACGGCGTTCACGCCGGAACCGCGCCGCCGTCCCGCCGCTGGATCGTCGCCGCTGCCCGGTGGAGTTCGGTGAGCACCGTGCGTACGGCGCTCCGGGCGGCGCGTTCGGGGCGGTGGAGCACGTCGATGTGGCGCCGGGTGTGCACGCCGCTGAGAGGTCTGAGGACGAGTGCGGGGTGTGGACGCGTGGTCCAGCGGGGCATGAGGGCCAGGCCGCCCCCGGCGGCGACGGCCTCGGCGACGACCGAGAATTCGTTGATGCGATGGACGACGTCGAGCCGTCGGTTCGCGGCGCTCGCGATGGCGTCGATCGTGGCCATCAGCGGGAACCCGTCGTGAACGGTGATCCAGGGTTGGTCCGCGACGTCGCGCGGGGTCAGACGTCGTTTCGCGGTCAGGGGGTGGTCGGCCGGCAGGGCGACGTCCAGCGGTTCACGCAGCAGCGTGTCGGCGGTGACCGTGGCCGGCCACGGCGGCGCTTGGTCGAGACGGTGGGCGAGTACGAGGTCGTAGTCCCGGGTCAGTCCGGGGAAGTGGTCCTGCGCGACATCCTCGTCGGCGAGCGAGAGCCGCGGGCGTCCAGGTCCTGCCTGGCCGAGCAGCAGGAGCGGGAAGAACGCGGAGGCCGCGCTGTGGAAGGCCGCCACCGACACGCCCGCGTCCGGCTGGTCGACGAACTCGTCGATCGCGTGCCGTGCCGTGGCCATGGCGGTCTCCACCTCGATCGCGGCACGGGCCAGTGCCTGCCCGGCATCGGTGAGCACGAGCCGTCGGCCGTCACGTTCGGTGAGAGGGACCGGGATCGAGCGTTGCAGCAGCCGCAACTGCTGGGAGATGGCCGAGGGCGTCATCAACAGCGCCTCAGCGGTGGCGGTGACGCTTCCCGACTCGCCGAGCTCCCGCAAGATCTGCAACTGCCGCTCATTCACCTGCTCAGTGTAGTGATCCTTCAGGTTCGCTGAAGAATCTCGCTCTTGGCTTCAGAGTGGAAGCAGTGCAGCGTAGGGGCGTGTTCCACACCCGCCGCACTGACGCAGTGCTTCTCCTTGTCGCCATCGTCTGGGGCTCCAGCTACCTGGCCGCGAAGACGGCCACCCATGCCCTGCCGGTCCTGGTGGTGCTGTTCGCGCGGTACGCGATCTCCGCGATCGCCTGCCTCGCCCTCGTCGCCGCCCGCCGCCGGAAGGAGCGCTGCACGCGGGACGAAGTACGGGTCGGGACTGTGCTGGGGGTCACTCAGGCCGCTGTCCTGGTTCTGGAGACGTACGGTGTCGCGCACACCAGCGCGGCCAACGCCGGACTGATCATCAGCCTGACCATCGTGCTCACCCCGCTCCTGGACCGTACGACGGACAATGGACGGCTGCCTCCGCGGTTCTTCGCCGCCACGGGTGTGTGTCTGGTGGCCGTCGCCCTGCTCATGTCCGGCAGCGGCTTCCACACTCCCGGGATCGGCGACCTGTTGATGCTCGCCGCCGCGGTGGTGCGCGCGGCGCATGTCGCGCTCGTGGGACGGCTCACCAAGGGCCGCGTCGTGCGGCCGTTGCAGCTCACGGCCGTCCAGACGGGTGTCGGCTCGGCGCTGTTCCTCGTACCCGCCGCGAGCGCGCTGCCGACGCTGACCCGGGTCGATGCCGCGGTCTGGGGTCAGCTCGTGTATCTCGCCCTGTTCTGCAGCGTGTTCGCCTTCCTCGCCCAGACCTGGGCGGTGCAGAAGAGCTCTGCCAGCCGAGCCAGTCTGCTGCTGGGCACCGAACCGGTCTGGGCGGTCGTGGTCGGCGTCTGCCTCGGCGGCGAAGGGTTCACCGTCCTCGCCGCCCTGGGCGCCGCGCTCATGGTCACCGGGACGTACTGGGGACAGCACATCGAACGTACTCACCGCGCCACCCACATCGAGGAGTCCCCTTGCCGGGCAACGGCACCTACGAGCGTCTGATCAGCCTGCTCGACAGCACCGCGACCGCGTACGAACTCATCGACCACGAACCGGAGGGCACCACCGAGACGGTCAGCGCACTGCGCGGGCATCCGGTGTCCGAGGCCGCGAAGTGCCTCGTCCTGATGGTCAAGATCGACCGGCGGGTCACTCGCCACGTGCTCGCGGTCGTCCCCGGGGACCGGCGTGTGGACCTCGACGCCATCCGCACGCTGTTCGCGGCCCGCTACGTCGGATTCTGCGACGCTGCCACGGCGGAGCGACTGGCCCGGGCCGTCCCCGGCACCGTGCTGCCCTTCAGCTTCGACCCCGCACTCGAACTCGTCGCGGATCCGGACGTCGTCGCGCGGCCGTGCCTCTACTTCAACGCCGCCCGCCTCGATCGTTCACTGGCCATGTCCGGGGCGGACTACGCCAGGCTCGCCGAGCCGCGTGTCGAGCGCATCGCCGGTCCGCGCTCGGACTGAACGAGAAGGCCCCGCCTCCGGAATGTCGGAGGCGGGACGGTGTGGAGCCGTGGCCGACGCGCCGCCAGGTCGCAGCGCTGATGAACGGGGATCCGGCTGACGTACGGTTACGCCGAGTGGTCTGCGGTCGAAGTCGTAGGGGTGGGAAATGGCCGAGTTCCAGGGCGAGTTGATGCGTGCGTTGGCCGTCACCCTGAGGGAGCACTCGGCTCGGCGGGGAGGCAGGACCGCCTACGTGGACGGCCGCCGCGCCGTCACCTACCGGGAGTTGGAGGAGCGCACCGGTCGGCTGGCGGGGCATCTGGCGCGGCTCGGGGTGCGGCGCGGGGAGCGGGTCGCGATCCATCTGGGCAATCGGGTGGAGCTCGTGGAGAGCTGTCTCGGGGTGCTGCGGGCCGGGGCCATCGGCGTGCTGCTGAACCCCGGTGCGTCGGACGAGGAGCTGGGGTATTTCCTCGACGACAGTGGCGCGGTCCTGGTGATCACCGAGGAGTCGCTCGCCCCCCGGGTCGCCCGACTGGCCGCTGAGCGAACCGAGTTACGGATGGCCGTCGTCGGCCGGGGCGACCTGCCCGTCGACGAGCTCCACTTCGAGGATCTGGACGAGCTCCGCTTCCAGGATCTGCACGCCGACGCGCTCGCCTTCGAGGACCTGGCCGGGACGGATCCTGATGTGGCGCCCCGGGACGACCTCGGTCTCGACGATCCGGCGTGGATTCTCTACACCTCGGGCACGACCGGGGAGAGCAAGGGAGTGGTCTCCACCCAGCGTGCCGCCCTGTGGTCGGTGGCGGCGGCCTACGTGCCGGCGCACGGACTGCGGGAGGAGGACCGGCTGCTGTGGCCCCTGCCCATGTTCCATGCCTTCGCGCACTCGCTGTGCCTGATGGGAGTGATCGCGGTCGGTGCGAGCGCTCGCCTCCTCGCCCCGGGTGCGAGCGTCGCTCAGGCACTGGCCGCCGAGCCGTTCACCATTCTGGCCGGGGTGCCCGCCACCTATCGCCTCCTGCTGGAGTCGCTGCGGGAGACGGCGGCCCCGGTGTCCTCGTCACTGCGCCTGTGCGTCACCGGGGGCGCACCCTGTCCCCTTGAGCTGAAGGCGGAGGTCGGCCGTGTCCTGGCCGCTCCCCTGCTCGACGGCTACGGCTCCACGGAGACCTGCGGGAAGATCGCGGTCCAGCGCCTCGACGGACCCCGTGACGACGCCTCCAGCGGGCCTCCCCTGCCGGGGCTCTCGGTGCGGCTGACCGATCCGTCCACCGGTGCCGAGGTCACCGGCGGGGCCGACGGGGCCGACGGGGAGATCTGGGTCCGCGGCCCCGGGCTGATGAGGGGCTATCACAACCGTCCGGACGCCACCGCGAAGGCGTTCTCCGACGGTTGGTACCGCACCGGGGACCTGGGCCGGCTCGGCGCGAACGGCCATCTCCATGTCACCGGCCGGGTCAAGGAACTCATCATCCGGGGCGGGGAGAACATCAACCCGTCCGAGGTCGAACAGGTACTGCTGGCCCGTCCCGACATCGCCGACGCCGCTGTCGTCGGCCGACGGCACGACGTGCTGGGCGAGGTGCCGGTCGCCTTCGTCGTCCCGGGACCTGACGGGTTCGACACGGCGCGGGCGCTCGCCGACTGCCGGGAGCGGCTGTCCGGGTTCAAGGTGCCGGACGAGATCTACCCGACCCCCGCCATCCCCCGTACGCCCTCCGGCAAGATCCTCCGGTCCGCGCTCGCCGAGCAGTTGACGGAGCGGCTCGCCGCCGAACGCGCGGCCGCGTCCTCGGCGCTGCGTGAGCGGCTGACGGCCGCGTCCGACGCCGTACTGGACCTGGTACTCGACGAGACCGCCCGCACGCTCGACGTCCCCGCGCAGTGGCTCGATCCCGAACTGCCCTTCACGGCACAGGGACTCACCTCGCTCGGCGGTGTGCTGTTGCGCGACCGACTGGGCACGGCGACCGGTCTCGATCTGCCGGCGACGCTGGTGTTCGACCATCCCACGCCGGCCGCCGCAGCGGTCCTGGTGCGCGACGCGCTGCACGGCGACCGTCAGCCCGCCGCCGCGCGGACGTCCAGCGGCGGACCCCGCGTCGGGCCCAGGGAGCCCATCGCCATCGTGGCCATGGCGTGCCGCTACCCGGGGGGCGTGGAGTCCCCGGAGGATCTGTGGCGGCTCGTCGCGGACGGCACCGACGCGACCTCGGACTTCCCCACCGACCGTGGCTGGAACACGGCCGACCTGTACGACCCCGACCCCGACCGGCCGGGCACCTCCCTCACCCGCAGGGGCGGCTTCCTGCACCGGGCGGCCGACTTCGACGCGGCCTTCTTCAACATGTCGCCGCGCGAGGCGCTGGCCACCGATCCGCAGCAACGACTGCTGCTGGAGACCGGCTGGGAGCTGCTGGAACGGGCGGGCCTCGACCCGTCGGGTCTACGCGGCAGCGACACCGGTGTCTTCGTCGGCGTGATGCACGCCGACTACGGGCCCCGCCTCCTGCATCGCGGCGGACACGAACTGGAGGCCCATCTCGCCCTCGGTTCGGCGGGCAGCGTCGCCTCCGGCCGGATCGCCTACACGCTGGGGCTGCGCGGGCCCGCCGTGACCGTGGACACCGCGTGTTCGTCGTCGCTGGTGGCGATGCACTCGGCCGTACGGTCCCTGCGCGACGGCGAGTGCTCGCTGGCCGTCGCCGGCGGGGTCACGGTCATGGCCTCGCCCGGCCCGTTCGTCGCGTTCAGCAGGCTGCGCGGGCTGGCACCGGACGGGCGTTGCAAACCCTTCTCCGCGGCGGCCGACGGCACCGCCTGGGGCGAAGGCGTCGGCTTGGTCCTGCTGGAACGGCTGTCCGACGCGCGGCGCAACGGTCATCCGGTCCTGGCCATACTGCGCGGCTCTGCCGTCAACTCCGACGGCGCGTCCAACGGGCTGACCGCCCCCAACGGGCCCGCACAGCAACGGGTGATCCACGCGGCCCTCGCCGACGCGGGACTGTCTCCGGCGGACGTCGACACGGTGGAGGCGCACGGCACGGGCACCGCGCTCGGCGATCCGATCGAGGCGCAGGCGCTGCTGGCCACGTACGGGCAGGGCCGGGGCGCCCAACGGCCGCTGTGGCTCGGTTCGTTGAAGTCGAACGTCGGGCACACCCAGGCGGCGGCCGGGGTGGGCGGTGTCATCAAGACCGTCCTGGCGATGCACCACGAACGGCTCCCACGCACGCTGCACGCCGACGAGCCGTCGCCTCGGGTGGACTGGTCGTCGGGCGCCGTACGGCTGCTGACCCGGGACGAGGAGTGGCGGCCCCCGCCGGGGCGGCCCCGACGGGCTGCGGTGTCGGCGTTCGGCATCGGCGGGACCAACGCGCACGTGATCCTGGAAGAGGCCGAGACGACCACGGTTGCCGCGGTACCTTCCCGGCGCGGCGCGTCGACGCCGCCTCTGCTCCTGTCCGCCGCGAGCCCGGCCGCGCTGCGGGCACAGGCCGCGCGGACCGCGGTGGCACTGCGGGAACGGCCCGAACTCGCCCTGATCGACGTGGCGTTCACCCATGCCACCGGCCGGGCCGCACTCCCCCACCGAGCCGCCGTCGCCGCCGACGACCGCGCGGGGACGCTGAGCGCCCTGGACGCCCTGGCGTCGACCGCCGCTGCGCGCACGGCGGACTCCGCCGGTCGGTCGGCCCTGCTGTTCACCGGCCAGGGAGCCCAACACTCAGGCATGGGTCGCGAGTTGTGCGAGTCCTTCCCGGTCTTCGCCGACAGCTTCAACGCCTTGTGCGACCTCTTCGACGCGCACCTGGAACGCCCGTTGCGCTCGGTGCTCTGGGACACCGCCGAGAGCGCGCTGCTGGATCGTACGGACTTCGCCCAGGCGGCCCTGTTCACCTTCGAGGTGTCCGCCTTCCGACTGCTGGAGTCCTGGGGCGTACGGCCGGACTTCCTGGCCGGTCACTCGATCGGCGAGGCGGCGGCGGCGCACGCCGCGGGCATCCTGTCGGAGCGGGACGCCGTCGAACTGGTCGCGGCCCGGGGTCGGTTGATGCGGGAGCTGCCTGAGGGCGGCGCCATGGTGGCGCTCGACGCCACCGAGGTGGAGGTGACCCGCGAGCTGACCGACGGGGCCGTGATCGCTGCCGTGAACGGCCCGCGCGCGGTCGTGGTCTCGGGCGTGGAGGAACCCGTCCTCGCGCTCGCCCGGCGCTTCGCGGCGCTCGGGCGCCGTACGGTCCGGCTGCGGGTCAGCCATGCCTTCCACTCCCCGCTGATGGACCCGATGCTCGCCGAATTCAGCCGTGTCGTCGGCGGATTGACGTACGGTCCTGCCCGCGTTCCGGTGCTGTCGGGGCTGACGGGACGCCCGGCCGCCGGAGACGAGCTGCGGTCGGCCGAGTACTGGGTACGGCACGCCCGCGAGGCCGTGCGGTTCGGGGACGCCGTGCGCTGGCTGGCGTACGACGGGCGGGTGACCGCGTTCGCCGAGATCGGGCCGGACGCGCACCTCACGGCCCAGGCCACGACGGCTCTTTCCGAGAGCGGCGAGGACCCGCTGTTCACGGCCGCCACCCGGCGGGGCGCCCCGGAGCCGCGGACGCTGTTCGACGCGCTCGGTCGACTCCATGTCCACGGTGTGCCGGTGGACTGGCGCCGGGTGTACGCGGCCGGCGGCGCCCGACGGGTCGACCTGCCGACCTATCCCTTCCAGCGGCAGCGCTACTGGCTGTCCGAACCCGCCAACAACGCGGCAGCCGGTTCGGGCCATCCGCTGCTCACGCAGACGGTCACCGTGCCGGGCACGGAGCGTGTGCTGTGCGGTGGCCGGTTGTCCGGCGCGGCCCAGCCGTGGCTGCGCGACCATGTCGTGGGCGGCCACACCTTGGTGCCCGGGGCCGCGTTCGCCGACCTGATGCTCCATGCAGGTGACGCGTGTGGTGTCGCCGTACTGGAGGATCTCGCCCTTCTCACCCCGCTGTTCCTCCCCGCCGCCGACGACGAGTGGATCCAGGTCCAGGTGGCCCTGGGAGAGCCGGACGGCGCCGGGCGGCGCACGGCGGACGTGTACGCGCGGCCGGAGGAGTCGGGTGCGCTCGGCGCCTGGACGCACCATGCGACCGGTCGGCTCGGTCCGGCGGTGGCGGGTGTCCTGGAGCGCCCGGCCTCGCTCGGCGCGTGGCCGCCGCCGGATGCCACGGCCGTGGATCTCACCGGCGCCTACGAACGGCTGGCCACCACCGGTCTCACGTACGGGTCGGCGTTCCAGGGCGTCACGGCCCTGTGGCGGCGAGGCGAGGAGTTGTTCGCCGAAGTCGGCCCGGTGCCTCTCCCGGAGGCCCGGCGTCACGCTCTCCACCCGGCGCTGCTGGACGCCGCCCTGCATGCGGGACTGCTTGCCGAACCGCCCAGCGGACCGGCCCGGCTTCCGTTCGCGTGGCAGGGCCTGACACTGCACGCGACCGGGGCCACGGCGCTGCGCGTACGCATCAGGAACACCGGCCCGGACATGGTCGGCCTCGACCTCGCCACGCCCTCGGGTGCGCCCGTCGCCCGACTGGAGTCGATGACGACCCGACCGGTGCCGACGGCGGGGGTCGCCCCGGTCGGAGAGCTGTACAGACTGCGGTGGACCGGCGTTCCGGCTGTCGGCGAAGGACCCGTCGTCGCGGTGGCGGAACCCGACGACCTGGGGCTGGCCGCGTTCCTGCCACAGCGGGACTCGGAGTCCGGGTCCGCGGACGCTCCGGAGGTGGTCGTGGTGTCCTTGTCCGCGCACGCCGACGAGGGGACCGACCCCGCCGCCGCGGCCCACGCGCTGACCGTACGGGCGCTGGATCAGTTGCGTGCGCGGCTCGCCGGTGCCGGGCGGCTGGCCGTCGTCACGCGTGGCGCCGCCGATGCGGCACCGGACCTGCCCGCCGCGACGGTCTGGGGGTTGCTGCGGGCCGCGCAGGCCGAGTACCCCGGGCGCCTCACGCTCGTGGATGTGGACGGCCGGCCCGAGTCGCTACGGCTGCTGCCCGCCGCCCTCGGCACGGGCGAGCCCCAACTGGCCATCCGGGACGGCCTGCTGAGTGTCCCTCGGCTCGCGGCCACTCCCGGGGCGGCGGCGGACGGCTCCCTCGGCCGGGGTACCGTCCTGATCACCGGTGGCACCGGCTCCCTGGGCGCGCTGCTGGCCCGGCATCTGGTCGATAGGCACGGCGTACGGCACCTCGTGCTCGTCAGCCGACGGGGAGAGCGGGCGCCGGGGGCGCAGACGCTGCGCTCCGCGCTCGAAGGAGCGGGCGCGCGGGTGGACCTGGTGGCCTGCGACATCACCGAGCGAGATCAACTGACGTCCCTCATCAAGGAGTTCGGGCCCGACCTCACCACCGTGGTGCACACGGCCGGGGTCCTGGACGACGGCGTGCTGGAAGCGATGACCCCCGAGCGGCTGACGGCCGTACTGCGGCCGAAGGCCGACGCGGCCTGGCAGCTGCACGAGCTCACGAAGGACCTGCCGCTGTCGCAGTTCGTACTGTTCTCCTCGGCCGCCGGACTGCTGGGCAATCCCGGTCAGGCCAACTACGCGGCGGCGAACTCCTTCCTGGACGCACTCGCCCGTCACCGCAGCGCCCTCGGTCTCCCCGCGCTGTCCCTGGCCTGGGGGCCTTGGGCCGACGACGACGGGATGGCGGCGCGCGCGGGCCGGGTGCACGGCGGGGTGGTGCGCGCGGTCTCTCCGGAACAGGCGCTGGCACTGTTCGACGCCGCGCTCGGCGGCCGGGAGCCGGTCCTCGCACCGCTGCCGCTGGACCGCTCGCCGGGAGCGCTGCCCGCCGGGACCCCGGTTCCGCCGCCGTTGCGGGGGCTGCTGCGCCCTGCCCGGCCGACGGCCACGGCGATGGACGGAGTGGTGAGCGCCCTGGAGGAGGGGGTGGTGGAGTCGGAGGGTGTCGCCGGGGCCTGGCGGGAGCGCCTGGCGGCACTGCCGCCGTCCGAGCGGGCGCCCGCCCTGGTGGAACTGGTCCGCGCCGAGGTCGCCGCGGTGCTCGGTCATACGCAGGTCGATGCCGTCGACCGGGACTTCCCGGAGCTGGGTCTCGACTCGCTGATGAGCGTCCTGCTGCGCAACCGGCTGAGCCTGCTCGCGGGGATCCCGCTGGCGGCCACCGTCGCGTACGACTGGCCGAGCGCGGAGCGGCTCGCGGAGCACGTGTACGCCGAACTGAGCGGCGCCCTGGCCGACGATGCCACTGCCGCCGGGCCGCCGGAGAGCGATCGGCGTCATGAAGCGACCCGCCCCGCGCTCCCGACGGTCGAGCGCCGGCGCGGAACCGGCAGGTCGCTGCCGACCCTCTATCGGCAGGTCTGCGAAACGGGCGATGTCGTCTCCGCGATGCACCTCCTCGTGAGCGCGTCCCTCGCCGCACCCACCTTCGGCCACGACGAGGGTGCCCGGCACGCGACAGCGCCGCTGCGACTGGCCTCGGGGGCGGGCGGTCCGGCACTCGTCTGCGTTCCCGGCTTCGCCACCAACCTCGGTCGGCCCTGGTACGCGGGGCTCGCCGGCCCCTTCGACGGCGAGCGGGACGTCTTCGAACTGCGCCACCCCGGCGTCGACACCGGAGTCGCCGTGGCGCGGGACCTGGAGACGCTGGCCGAACTGCACGCCACGACCGTCCGGCGGCACCTGGGCGATCGCCCCTACGTCGTCGTGGGCCACTCCATGGGCGGTTCGGCCGCCCACGCGGTCACCGCCCGGCTGGCAGCCGGTGGCGCGCCCCCGGTCGGACTCGTGCTGGTGGACTCGTACCACGTCACCCCCGATCGGGAGGCCGAGCCCTGGCTGCTGGCGATGCCCGCCCGGATCCCCGCGGCCGTCGGCGAGCGGTTCGACGGCGCGGTGGACGATCTGACCTTGCTGGCGCTGGGCGCGTACACCCGTATGTTCCGCGGCTGGGACCCTCAACCCACCCCGGTTCCCACCCTGTTGGTGCGCGCCTGCGAGCCACTGCCGGACATGCCGGAACGGTGGCGGTCGTCGTGGCCGCTCCCCCACGACACGGTGGACACCCCCGGCAGCCATCTCGGTGTGCTGGAGGAGAACGCCCCGACGACGGCCCGGGCCGTGCGCGAGTGGATCGACGCGCTCGCTCCGGGCCGAGGAAGGACCACATGAACGCCGCGACGGGTTTCGCCGCCCGCCGCGGTGTGCCCGAACGGGCACGTGACCTTGCCTCTACTCCTCCTGAAGTCCGGCGGACGAAACGCTAGCGTCCCCTGGTGAGTATCACGACCCCCGAGTCGCCACCCGAGCCCGGGGCCGCGCGCACCCGGCGCAGACGCCGCCCCGGACCGTTCACACTGCTGGTCCTGCCGGGACTGACCGCCGTGGTGGGGTTCGCTGTGTTCATGACGGCGACGGGCCGGTTGACCACTCTTGTGTCGCCGGACCCGGGTACGAACAGCGCGGTGGTCGCGGACGGCGCGGTCGCCGAGCATGTCGAGGATGCCTACGTGCCTTGGCTGCGTGTGGCGGCCAGGACGTGCACGGTCCTGAAGCCGTCCGTCCTCGCGGCCCAGATCGAACAACGTTCCAGCTGGGACAGCGACTTCGCCACGCTCTCGGGTGAGACGGGGATCGCCGGGTTCACCGACGCGCAGTGGCGGACCTGGGGCAAGGACGAGGACGGCAACAAACGGTCCTCGCCCCGCGACCCGGTGGACGCCATCGTGGCGCTCGCCCGCGAGGACTGCGCTCTCGCCGAGAAGGCCACCCGTCTCAAGAACCGCGGAACGGTCACCGGACAGCTCCTCGACCTCACCCTCGCCGCCTACACGGTGGGCACGGACGCGGTGACCCGGGCGGGGCAGGTCCCCACGAAGGCACGGTCCTACGTCACCGAGGTCAAGGCGCTCTTCCCGCGCTACAAGACGTACGACCGGGTGGAGAGCGGGAGTTCCGGCGGCGGGACGGCGAGCGCGGTACTGGCACCGCCGCTCACCTCTCTCGTGGTCACCTCACCCTTCGGCACGCGCCAGCACCCGCTCACCGGTGTGACCAAGCTGCACACCGGCGTCGACTTCGCGGCGCCCCAGGGGGCACCGATATCCGCCGCACGACAGGGACAGGTCGTGTTCGCGGCGATGACCAAGGCCTACGGCAACCGCATCGTGATCGATCACGGCACCATCGGCGGGAAACGGGTGGAGACGACGTACAACCATCTGTCGGCCCTTCAGGTCACCTCGGGCCAGAGCGTCGACGCCGGAACGGTCATCGGGTTCGTCGGCTCGACCGGCCTGTCGACCGGCCCACACCTCCACTTCGAGGTACTCGTCGACGGCACGTACACCGACCCGATGCCATGGCTCGCCGCCGGCTCGTGACATCTCCTTGGGCCGGTCGTCGCCTGCGCGGGCAATCCCGCGCAGGAAGCGGCTGACACATCACGAGGTGGCTTTGCGCTCCTGCTCTGTCAGGGGCGGGCCTTCCAGGGGCGGCGTCTTTCGGCCGAGGTAGACCAGCGCGAGCATGTCGGGCATGAGCAGTCGGGCGGGCGGCTTCTCCATACTCATCACGTCCAGGAGGATGCGCAGCGCGTGGGGGTTGCGCGAGCCGGCGTCGACGGCCTTGTCCACGAAGGCAGCGAGGGTCCGTTCGAGCCGGGTGGGCGGCTGGTCGCTGGCGTCCGGATAGAACACGTCCTGCCCCACGGCCAGGCTCCAGGCGTTCTCGACCGGCCGCGCCGCGGCCTTTTGGACGCGCCGGGCGGTACCGGGTGCGCCGAGATCCTGTCGCCGCAGGACGTGGCGCAGGGCGATCACGCTCTGCGCGGCCGCGCTGAGCCCGTGGCCGTAGACGGGGTTGTAGCCGGCGACGGCGTCGCCGAGCACGGCGAAGCCTTCGGGCCAGCGGGCGGCTCTCTCGTAGTACCGCCGCTTGTTGGCGGTACTACGAGTGGTGATGACGTCGGTCTCTGGTTCGGCGTTCGCGAGCAGTTCACCGATGACGGGGTGCGGCAGGCTCAGGGCGAAGGGCATGAACTCGTCGTTGTCGCTGCTGGGCTGCCCGCCGCGGGATCCGGCGAGCGTCACGAGCCATCGGCCGCCCTCTATCGGGACGATGATGCCGCCCCGGCCGGGGATCCGGCGGGGATCGGCCTGGACGTTGACGATGGGAAAGCCGTCCGCGGCGCTGCCGGGCGCACGGTAGATCCTGCTGGCGTAGCCGATACCGGCGTCGACCGTGCGCTCCTGGACCGGAGGAAGTCCGAGTTCCCGCAGCCAGACGGGGGCGCGGCTGGCGCGTCCGCTCGCGTCGACCACCAGGTCGGCCGAGAGGGATGTTTCGGACTGATCCGCGCGTACACGGACGCCGGTCACCCGGTCCCCGTCGCCGAGCAGGGCGAGCAGTTCGGTCTGCTGGAGGAGGGTGATGCGGTGGTCCCGCAGAACCCTGGCGCGGATCACCGCGTCGAGGAGGTCACGGCTGCACAGGAGGCTGATGTGGCGGGCGTGGGTGAATCTGCGGAACCACTGCCCCGAGGGGGCCTTGGACACCAGGTCGGTCATGATGCGCGGTGTGTGGGCGCCTTGGTCGACGAGTTGGTCGACGATGCCGGGCAGGAGGTCATCGAGGGCTTTCACGCCGCCGGACCACAACACGTGGGCATGGCGGGCCTGTGGCAGTCCCTTGCGGGGATGTGGGCCGTCGGGCAGCACATCGCGTTCGATGATCCGCACGTCTGCGAAGTCGGCGAGCACGGCCGCGGCGAGCATGCCCGTCATCCCCCCTCCGATGACCACCGCGGTACGGCGGGAGGCAGTTCTGGCAGACGACGACATAGGGTGCACTCTTTTCTGTTGCGGGAGCGGGAGGCTCAGTCACGGCCGGCGGCCGTACGGGCGGCGGCCTGCCGTCGGGCTCGGGCGACGATCGGGGACGAGGACAGCGCGCGCGACAGCAGAACCATCCGCTGCGGTCTGGAAATGGACTCCAGGGTTCCCGCTCTCGCCGGTACCTCCGCGCGACCGTCGTGCAAGACCTGTACACGGGCCGCGGCCAGCATGGCCGCCTCGGCCACCACCGTGGCCTGGTCCGGTGATCGGACTCCGGAGGTGCCATCGGCGGCGAGTGAGGCCACGGCCTCGGCGTACGCGGTCGCGCGCACCTGGTCGTCGAGACAGGGCGCGCAGGCCAGAACGCCGTCCCAGATCCCGATCTCCTGGCGGGCCAGGCGCACGACCGGCGGATCCCACCAGCGGATGATCCCCTCGGTCGGCGCGCGCAGCGTCTGCAGCTCCGCCCAGAGGGGCTTCAGCTGTCGGTAGCGCTTCCACGCGCGCAGATTGTCGACCGCCGGCGGACCGACCCGGGGGACGGCGAAGCCGGCCGCGGTGGTGATGCCGGCGAGCATGACGAGCGGTGGGGACACGTCGGTGGAGAGGAAATCCCAGTCCACCCCGTTCCAGCGGGCGGCGATGGCCGCGTACTTGGCGATCTGGTAGCCCGCGTCGAACGTCAGGCCGACGATGAGCAGGATCAGACCGACGCGGGTCACACCGCGCACCTCTCGCAACCAGCTCACGCTCATGACGGCGAGAGCGACGGTGGCGGCCGTGTGCGCGACCATGTACAGCACGATCATTTCCCGCATGCAGGGGGTGTTGGCGTAGTACGTGTCCAGGTCCTGGGTCCGCTCCACGGGGACCTCGGCCAGGACGAACAGGACCCAGATTCCCGCGATGACCAGTGCGTAGACGCCCAGTACGAGCCGGGCGGCGCGCTGTTGTGTCTCAGGGGGTCCGCCCTTCCACCGGATCATGAGGACGAGGTAGCTCGCACTGAGCGCCGTCATGCCGGCGTACACCAGCGGGGCGCTGAAGTTCGCGACGCCGGTCGCGTCATTGACGTACCGGATCGTGGGCGGGGCGGCCAGCACGCACACGGCGGAGCCGACCAGCAGGATCGCGTTGCTCGGCGCGACCAGGGAATCCCGCCAGAGGCCCGTGCCCGCCGACAGCTTCAGTCCCGCGGCGACCAGGAGAAGAACGCCGGGTATGTAGAAGACGATGCCGCTGTCCACTAGGCCTGCCTGCCTTCCGGGGATGTATGTGGGACCGGTCGATCGGACGGCGGAATGGGCGCCGTGGCCCGCCGGGGCGTGTCCGGTGCAGGGACGGGCCGGCGCGAGGCCACGCCGTGCGGGCTCATGACGGGGTTCTTTCGTCGGCGGGGGCCGCGGCGGCCACCGCGGCCGCGCGGGCCTCCGCGACGACGCGGGACGTACGCAACGCATGCGCCACACCCATCAAGGTGGCGCGCGCCATGAGGCCCGCGGAGTGGTCGAGTACGGCGGTTTCGGCGGGCGCGCCCTCGGGGTGGACCCGAACGGCGGCGGCGATCATCGCGGCGAGTCCGATGCGGGAGGCGTCCTCGTCGCCGTGTCCCGCGGACCGGGCCGCTG
This sequence comes from Streptomyces olivochromogenes, assembly GCF_001514115.1. Taxonomy (GTDB): domain Bacteria; phylum Actinomycetota; class Actinomycetes; order Streptomycetales; family Streptomycetaceae; genus Streptomyces; species Streptomyces olivochromogenes. The sequence goes on along the minus strand of NZ_KQ948474.1, from coordinate 57,111 downwards.
CCTGCGCCCGGGCGCGGATCCGCTCGTCGAGATGCGGGCGAAGGAGGTTCAGTCCGTCCTGAATGCCGGCCTCGCGCCTGGTGAGCCGCACGGCGTACGACGAATACCAGGGGATCGGAGCGGCGAGCGGACTCCCGGGGGAGGCGGCGTTGAGTTCGTGCCACAGCGGGCCGAGCCGCCGCCAGGTCACCACGGTGTGCCAGAGCAGGCCCAGCCGCGGCCCGAACAGCGGCACCGTGAAGCCGACGGTGGCGACGGTGGCGGCCAGGCTCGCCATGCCGGGCGCCAGGCTGGTGCTCAGCACGTCCCAGTCCCCGCCGGTCCACCGCGCCGCCACCGCGGTCAGCTTCAGGGTGCTGAAGGACAGGTTCAGCAGCCATCCGGCCACGAGGAGCCACAGCCCGGCCCGCAGCCATCCGCGCACCTCCAGCGCCCAGCGCCAGCACAGCGCCGTGGTGGCCACCGCCGCGGTGATGTGACCGAGCAGGTACAGCGCGATCATCTGCCCGATCCAGGGCGTGGTGGCGTAGTAGGTGTCGAGATCCGTACGGCGCTCGACGGGGGCGTCCCCGGCCACGAACAGGACGATGATCAAGGTGATCAGCACGCTGTAGCCGATCTGCCAGAGTCGGGCGAGTCGGCGTACGTGGTCGGCCGGGCCGCCGCGCCAGTGAAGGATCAGCAGCAGGCAGGCGGCGCTGTAGGCGCTGACGATGACGTAGTCCAGCGGGGCGGCGAGGTTCGGGATGCCGCTCGCTCTGTTCACGGCGGCGACCGTGGGCGGGGCGGCGAAGAGGAATCCGGCGCCTCCGAGGAAGATCACCCAGCAGACCGAGCGGACCAGGGGGTCGCGCCGGGTTCGGATCAGATCCGGCAGTTTCACTCCGAGGCCGGCCCACAGGGCCAGCGCGGGTATGTAGTAGCGCGAGGCGTTCACGTCTCAGACCTGGGACCGGCGCTGTCCCAGTGAGGCGCCGATCCGGCCGGCGATCTGGGACCGGTCCGTGGCGAGGCTGCCCGGTTCTCCTTCCAGCCAGATCCGCAGATGCGTCACCGCTCGCAGGGCGAAGGTCTCGGCCTCCTGCTCCGACCGCTCGTGGAACTCGGTTCGCGCGGCCACGGCCCTCACCGTCCGCTGCACATCGGCCCGGTCGCTCAACACGCGTGCGGCGACGGGGACCCCGGCGGCGTGGTGGCCACAGTCGCCCTTGATCATGTGCCAGATCTCGTGGCAGAGAATGGCCAGTTGGTGGACGGGCGCTGCCCGCTTGTCGATGAGGACGATGTCGTGGTCCGGCATGTCGAGCCACAGTCCCGTGGCGGTGCGGTGCGGGAACTCCTCTTTGAGGAGGACGACCTCACGGCCTCGGATGTCGGCGACCACGGCGATCAGCGCGTCGAACAGCGCGTCAGGAGCGGCGGGTACGGGCAGACTCACTCCGTCGGCCAACTGGCCGATCAGGTTCCGCATCTCCTTGGCTCTGCCTGTGCGCACCGCTCTCCCCCGCGAACTTCAGCATGGGCCACCGTCGCACGGCGCCCACCGATCCCACCCTGCCTGCACCCACCCGGCCGAAGGTACGCCCAACTCGGCCTGTCAATATGCCAAACAAGGTGCCTTGTCGGCCACGCCAGGCTCTGCGGTGTGCAGCAAGCTGAGGGGGATCAAATACCGATCAAACGGGATACACACGCATCCGGTCCTGGCGCATCCGATGCGTTCCGGACGCGCTCCGGCCCGCGCACAGGACGCCTGCCGGTGGCCGCGCCCGGCGGACGGCGCGGCGTGGGGTTCCCGCCCAGGGCGGCGACGCGCCTGCGTACGACCGTGTACCCCCATGATCAGTGCCCTTCGGTGTGCGAACTGTCCGACCCCGAACCCCGTACCTGCTGAGCGTTTCTGCGCTGCAGGATGGTGTCGATCCAGTCAGTCACCAACTGAAGCTCTTCTTCGGCCAATTGCGGGGCGCGCGCGGCCAACTCCCGCAGCCCGTGCGTACTGCGCAGCCGAGCCATCGGATCGTCCGCCTCTCCCTCCAGGCCGCGCAGGACGGGCTGGAGGGCGTTGTCGAGCGAGGCCTGCGGTTCGGCGGAGAGCCAGCCGTTGGGCTGGCCGAAGAAGAACGACTCGATGCCGGCCTGGGTGGATGCCAACGGGCCACCGGAGCGGGCCGGGCGCCGCTCCCCCGTCTGTCGCGAGGGCACCTGCTCCGAGGGCACCTGCGGCGAGAGCGCCTGGCGCGAAGGCATCTGCGGCGAGGGCGTCTTCCGGCGGCTGTTGACGAGGTTCGACAGGGATGCCCTGGAGGCCCCGTAGGAGGCGGCGATCTCGTCGTAGGAGTGGCGGGTCCCGTCGGGGCGCAGGCGTGTCTCGCGCAGGTGCACGATGCGGCGGACGATCCGGTCGGTGATGTCCTCGACGGGTGGCTCCTCGCCGTCTAGGAGCATCCGGACGACGTCTCGCGGGACGCCGCTTTCGTTCGAGAGCTGTTCCACGTCGAGCACGTCGTCGCGGCTCTGCCCGTCCCCGATCAGCGAGCCGATACGGCTGAGGGTCTCGGCGAGCGCTCGGCGCGTCTGTCTCACCGGCAGGTCTCCTGGTGTCGGACGGGGGGAACTGCACGTTGACTTCCGAGACTTTAGCCGCTGCCGAGCCCGGCCGGCCAGAGCGGAAGATACTCCAATAGCCGTACTCGGCTAGAACAGTTGACATGAATGACGGGGGATTGCAGGATCACGACACGACGTGCGGACCGGTCGTCGCGCCGCGGGGATGGGGGAGCCCGCGTGCGCTCCGACGCGGGTCCCACGGAGTGTTCCGGGCTGCGGCGGTACACCATCACGGGGTGTGCGGTCGCAGCCCGGGCCAATTTCCCGCCGACGTCGGCCGCGTCGCGCCGAAGAGCCGCGTCGCGCGGATGAACCGAGTCGCGCGGATAAACCGAGTCGCGAGGAGGCGGCAGCGCGCGCAGGCGGCATCGGCGGGCGTTGCCCGGACAGCAAGCGCTCTCTAGACTCTCGTGCGATGGACGCGGAAACCGCTCTCGATGACGCCTACTTCGACTACTGCCCCTGGGACTTCGTGGACCGTGCCTCCGCCGGGCAGCGGGCCGCGCAGGACGCGCACCAGCAACGGCTTTCGGAATCAGGCGTGCGCCTCGGGCCGCGTTGCTACGTCTCTCCGGCCGCCGGGGTCTTCACCGACACACTGCGCCTGGGCGCCGACTCCTACATCGCCGGGCACGCCTACGTCACCGGTGAGGTGACCGCGGGCGACGACTGCACGGTCAACCCGTATGCCACCGTCCGGGGCCGGATCACGCTCGGCGACGGGGTCCGGATCGGCGCGCACAGTTCGCTGCTCGGCTTCAACCACGGCTTCGCCCCCGACCGGCCGGTGCACCGGCAGCCCCTCACCGGCAAGGGCATCACCGTCGGCGACGACGTGTGGATCGGCTCGCACGTGGTCGTAGTGGACGGGGTGACGATCGGCGACCACTGCGTCGTGGGCGCGGGCGCGGTCGTCACCAAGGATCTGGCGCCGTGGACGGTCGCGGCGGGCAACCCGGCCCGCCCCCTGCGCGATCGCCGCTCCCAGAGCGGACCACGACGGGATGGAGCGGTCTCGGGCGATCTGCCGGGCGGATTCTCGGGCGATCTGCCGGGCGGACTCTCGGACGACCTGTCGGGCGGCCGCCCGGGTGACCCGTCAGGCGACTTGGGGGACGCCGTCGCCCGGTTCGCCGACCGGGCCCGGGCGCAGGCCGCCGATCTCGTCGCCCGGTGCTGGAACCCCGACACCGGCCGTTACGCCGACCGGCCGGGCGCTCCCGCGACCGTTCGAGCGCACTGCGACGCCGTCGAGATCGCCGATCTGCTGCTGGACTCCCCTCCGGAGCAGTTGGCCACCGACGAACACGCCGCGCGGCTGCGCGCCCTTCAGGATCCGGGCAGCGGGCTGGTACCCGAGTTCGCTCCGGACGGCGGTCCGGGGGTGCTTCCCGCCCCGGCCGCCGACGGCTGGATCGATGACGGCACCGCCGAGTACCACGTGCTGGCCGTGGGCTACGCCCTGGACCTGCTGGGCTCCGCCTCACCCAACCCGTGCACGTGGTGCGCCGCATGACGGCCGGTCAGCTGCTCGCCCGGCTGGAGTCACTGCCGTGGCGGACGCGGACCTGGTCGGCCGGCGCGTGGGTGGACTGCTGGGCGACCGGCGCCCATCGCAATCTGGAGCTCGGCGTCCAGGACGGGGAGCCGGGCGCGCTGGAGGCGCTGTTCGGCTGGCTCACCACACGGGTGGACCCGTGGACGGGGATGTGGGGCACCGCCGGGTCGCCCGCCGCGGATCGGCTGCAGCTGGTCAACGGCTACTACCGGCTCACCCGGGGCTCCTACGCCCAGTTCGGGCTCGAAGTGCCGTACGCGGAGCGGGTCGTGGACACCGTACTGGCCCATGGCCGCGATCAGCGCTGGTTCGCGGCCGGCCGGGAGAACGCCTGCAACGTGCTGGACGTGGCCCATCCCCTGTGGCTCGCGGGACGGCGCAGCGGGCATCGGGCGGCCGAGGTGCGGTCGTGGGCCGAGGAACAGCTGGCGCGGGCGCTGGGGCGCTGGCGGGACGGCGCCGGATTCGGTTTCGGTCCCGCGGGCGAGGGCGGTGGGGGTCCGGGCCGCGAGCCGGGGCTTCAGGGCACCGAGATGTGGCTCGCGATCGTATGGCTGCTCGCGGATCTGGCGGGCGTGGCGGACCGGCTCGCGTACCGGCCGCGCGGCGTCCATCGCCCGGAGCCGGCCCGGTCGCCGGGGTTCGCGACGCCTCGGTAGCCCGCGCGGAACGCCGCGTCCTTTGGGGGCGTGCGCCTACGGTTGGGCCGCGCGGTGCGCCACCCCCTGGCATGCTGCTCCCATGCCGACGCCCACACAGCCGTCCTCGTCCGCCGAAGCCTCCGCCACCTCGGTCGACGGCCTGCGCATACAGGCACGTTCGGTGGGCCAGCGCATACACGGCGCCGGGAACGTCCTGCACGACGTGTCCCTCGACGTCGCGCCCGGTCGGCTCACCGTGATCGCCGGGAGCAGCGGAGCGGGCAAGACGATCCTGTTGCAGACGCTCGCCGGGCTGCGCGCGCCGACGGCGGGGACGGTCCTGCACGACGGGGCGCAACCCGGCCCACCGGGGCCGGAGTTCGGGTTCGTTCCGCAGGAGGACATCATCCACCGCGAGCTGCCGCTGCGCCGGACGCTGGTGTACGCGGCGGGCCTGCGCATGCCGCCGGGCACGACGCCCGAGTCCGTCGCGGCGGGCGTGGACCGGGTCCTGGAGGCTCTCGGTCTCTCCTCCCGGGCGGCGACGCCCGTACGTGCGCTGAGCGGCGGGGAGCGCAAACGGGCCAGTATCGCCGTCGAGTTGCTCACCCGCCCCCGCGTGCTCTTCCTCGACGAGCCCACCTCCGGGCTCGACCCGGTGACCGGTGCCGCCCTGCTGCGGACCCTGCGCGCGCTGGCCGAGGACGGCACCACCGTCGTCCTCACCACGCACACGCTCGCCGATCTGCTCCGCGGCGACCAGGTGGTGTTCCTCTCCCCCGACGGCGAGGTCGCGTACGCCGGTGAACCGGGCTCGCTGTCCGGGGCGTTCGGGGTGGGCACGGTCGAGGAGGTGTACGAGGCGGTGGCCCAGGGTGTACGCGTCGAGCGCGCCGTGCCGCCGGACGACGTACGCCAGGCCGACACACCGTCACCTCCCGTTCCCCTCCGGCGTGTCGGCGCCCTGCGCCAATGGGCGCTGCTCACCCGTCGCGGTACCGCACTCCTCCTGCACAACCGGCTTTCGGTCGCCGTCCTTGCCGGTTCGCCGGTGATGATCGTGGCGATGTTCGCGGTGCTGTTCCGGGCGGGCGCTTTCGATCGCGCGGCGCCCGACCCCGGATCGACCGCGATGATCATGTTCTGGATCGCGTTCGGCGCGTTCTTCTTCGGCCTGACGTACGGGCTGCTGCAGATCTGCACGGAGCTGCCCGTGCTGCGCCGGGAATGGCTGGCCGGGCTGCGGATCGGCCCCTACGTCGCCTCGAAGCTGACCACCATGCTGCCGGTGCTCGCGGTCGCCGACGTGCTGCTGCTGGTGGTGCTGCGGGCGCTGGACCGGCTGCCCGCGGCCGGATGGGGCACGTACGGTTCGCTGTTCGTGTCGAGCGTGCTGGCCTCGGCGGCGGCCCTCGCGCTGGGTCTGCTGGCCTCGGCAGCGGTGACGGAGCCGGGTCAGGCGACGCTGATGCTGCCGCTGCTGTGCTTCCCGCAGGTGCTGTTCTCGGGGGCGTTCGTGCCGGTGCCGCGGATGACCGGTGCCGGGGAGGCGATCAGCTGGGCGATGACCAACCGGTGGGCGTTCGAGGCACTGGGCAGCGGGGTCGGCCTGGAGTCGCTGTGGCGCACGGGCGCGTCGCCCCTGGGACCGCCGCTGCTGGACTCGTACGGGGACTCGTTCGGTCATCCGGCGAGCCGCGGCTGGCTGATCCTCGCGGGGTTCGCCGTGCTGTTCCTCGCGGTGACGTGGGCGGTCCTGGTGCGCAAGTGCCGGGAGGGCGCGGTACGGAGCCGGGCGGGTCACTGAGCGGCTGTCACCCCCGCCAGACCCTCAGCACCCCACCCGAGCCGCCAGCCCCGTCACCCCCGGCACCCGGTCGCGGTAGGTCTGGGTCACGAACGTCAGGAACGTCTCGATGTCCCTGGGCTGGGACGACACGCCCAGGGAGATGCGGACGGCACCCGCCGAAGGCAGCCGCAGCAGGTCCAAGTACTCCTCCATCGAACCGAGTTGCCTGCCCGCGGCCGAGCGCAGCCGGCGCAGCGGCAGTGCGAACGCCGCCTCTCCGGCACCCGGGTTGCAGAAGCAGCCGGTCCGCAGCGAGATGCCGCGCGCTGCGCTGTCACGGGTGACGACGCGCTCGTCGACTATCCGGCCGTCCGCACCCAACAGGTTGAGCGCGACCGTGCCGCCACGGGCCGCCCCGGCGTCCAAGGGGCCGTACACGCGGGCCATCGGGGAACCGTCGCTGTGGCGCAACGCCCTCAGGCCGGTGAGCAGTTGGCCGGTGAGGCCGGTGACGTGGGCGTGCACCCGGTCCATGCCGAGGCGGTCGATCCACTCCAGCCCGGCGGTGACGTCCGGGACGGACAGGAAGTTCACCGTGCCGTCCTCGAAGGCCGCCTCGTCGTCGGCGAGGACGTGCCACTGCGCCTGCGCGCTGACCGCGTAGATCGTGCCACCCGAGAACCAGGGCCGGCGCAGCTTGGCGAGGGCCTCCCGGCGGGCGATCAGACTGCCGATGCCGGTGGGGTGGCCGAAGACCTTGTACCAGCTGACCACGGTGAAGTCCGGGTGGAACCGGCCGAGGTCGAGCGGGTTCGTCGGCACGAAGGCGGCCGCGTCCAGCAGGACGTCGTAGCCCTGCTCCTGCGCCCGCGCGATCCACTCCAGCGGATGCTGGACGCCGGTGAAGTTGCTCTGGGCCGGGTAGGCCAGCAGCCCGCGCGGTCCCACGCCGTCGCGCCGCCCCCGGCGGCTCAGGCGGCTCAGGCGGCTCAGACGGCTCAGATGACGCCCGGGACCGCGTCCGCGCGCGGTCAGCGCGTCCCACAGCCGTTCCTCCTCGATCCGCAGGCCGGGCCCGCTCACGGGGACGTACGCCGCCGCGGCTCCTCTGGCCCGCGCGTACTCGCGCAGACCGTTGACCGAGTTGTGGTTGTCCAGCGACATCACCAGCCTGCTGCCGCGCACGAACGGATACGCCTCGCCTACCAGGCGCAGCGCGCCCGTGGCGTTGGGCGTGAAGATCACGGCGTACTCGGCGGGGTCCGCGCCGAAGTGCCGGAGCACCGCGCGGCGGGCCTCCGCGAGCAGCAGTCCCGAGGCGCGGGAGGCCGGGCTCTCGGAGTGCGGGTTGCCGAATAACCCGCCGGTGATCCGTTCGGCACTCCCCGTGACGAGCGAGCGTGGCGGAAGCCCGGCGCCCGTGTGGTCGAGGTAGGTGTGGCCGCCCTCGTCGAGGTAGCCGAAGTCGCGCGCCCGCAGCCCGGCGAAGACGTCCGTGCCCCCGTCGCCGGCGGCAGTGCCTCCGGAAGCCTTTTCGGTCGCGCGTATGTGGCCGCTGCCCGGTGCTTTGTCCATGAGTTCCCTCCGCCCGGCCGGTCCTTCCCCACGCCCCGGACCGACCCTCCATGAAGCTTCACCAAAGGTATCCGTACGGACGGGCCTCTCCCCTGTGCCACGCCATCGAACAGTGATTGGGTGGGCGCGGCCATACCGTTCGAACCGCAGGAGAACCCCGCAGTCATGAGCAACGCTTACACGTACGAGTACAAGGTCGTCACCTTCCGGGAGTCGCTCATCGGCGACGCGCTGGACAGCGACAAGCTGGAGAAGGTTCTGAACAAGCACGCCGGGGACGGCTGGGCGCTCAAAGCGATCACGTCCGCCGATGTCAAGGGCCGCATAGGCCCCGGCGCGGTGGAGGGGTTGCTCCTGACCTTCGAGCGACCCCGAGCATAAATCCGTTTATGCCCGTTCATGTCTTTGTATGGTGCGTAGGAGGCCGAGGCGGGGGATGCTGGAGCTGATGAGACAGCGGATCCGCGGGTACTCCTGAGCCGTCGGAGGCCTTCCGGTGCGGAAGGCCTCCCCGGGCTGGGCGGGTGCCGGTCGCGTGCCGTACGCCACCGACGTCCCGGAGTACTCGCGTCCAGCCGCTGCAGACCAGTGAGGTCAGGACGGTACAGCGATGAAGAGCGACGGAACACTCGACCGCGCGGTTGTCTCCAGCCACTCGGTGTTCGGAGCGCCCTGCTGGGTCAGCCTGGCCACCCGCGATCTGCGGGCCGCGCAGGATTTCTACCACGCCGTACTGGGCTGGGAGTGGCACGCGGGGAAGCTGGGCAGGGAGTACCGGTTCGCCCGGGTCAACGGGGTGCCGGTCGCCGGCGTCTCGGCGATGTCCGGCTTCGGAGGGAGGGTGGCCACGTGGACCCCGTACTTCGCGGTGGCGAGTGCGGACGAGACGGTGTCCCGTAGTCAGGAGCGCGGGGGTACGACCGCGGTGGGGCCCATCTCGTTCCCGCCGGGCCGGGCGGCCCTGCTGGCCGACCGGGACGGAGCGGTGTTCGGC
>NZ_KQ948474.1:11816-47001 GCF_001514115.1 Streptomyces olivochromogenes | reverse complement strand
CGCACTTCACCGTCACCTGCAAGGGCGCCCCGTAGCTCACCGGGCCCCGGCCGCCAGCGCGTCCCCCAGCGCCGTGCGCTCGTAGAGGACGTACTGCCCCTGTCGGTGCGACACCAGCAGTCCGGCCTCGCGCAGCACCGAGAGGTGGGACGAGACCGACGACGGGGCCAGGCCGTGGCGGTTCGCCAGGGTCGTGGTCGAGGCGGGACCGTCGAGGCCGACGAGGACGGCGGCGCGGTGGGGTCCGAGCAGCCGGGCCAGCGCGGTGGGCGCCTCGGCGGGAGCGGCCCCGGTCGGCGGGCCGCCCGCGCCCCGGGCCGGATAGATCACCGTCGGCTGCCAGGGCCGGGCGAAGCCGCTCACCACGTCAGGCCGTACGAAGACACTGGGCATCAGCAGCACACCCCGCCCGTCGGGCCCCTGCGCCTCCTTCAGGTCGGCGTACATGCGCAGCGTGAGGGTGTCGTCCGCCCACTCGATCTCCGGGTGCAGGTCGCCGAAGAGTGCCTCGAGGCCGCCGTCCGCCAACTGCCGTGAGCGGTAGGCGATATCGGCATCCAGGAGTGCCTGGTGGCGGGGCCAGTCCGGCGCGAGCAGCGCGTGCCAGGCCCGCTCGGTGAGGTCGGCGAGGCGTCGCACGGTGCCCGCCGGGTCCTCCAACGCCGCCCGCCCGTACGGCGATGCGGCGGCGCCGGGTGTGCAGGCGAGCGAACGCGCCAGCTCCGTACGGGCCATGGCGGGGTCGGTGGCGCGCATCTGGGCCAGCTCCTCCTCGAAGGAGGCGTTCGGCGTCCGCGGCGGCGGTCCCAGGAAGTCCGGGGTGTAACCGCCCTTGCGGGGGATGAACAACCACAGCTCCACCAGGTCCAGGCCCGCCACGATGTCGCGCACGCGCCGCAGCCAGTCCCGGTGGAAGGCGTGCCGGTCCGGGCGCCGCAGCATGCGCAACGCCTCGTGCGTCTGACAGAGCGGGGACACCGCGAACCGGCAACGCGTCAGATCGTCGGTACCGAGGTGCAGGGTCAGCGGCAAAACAGTCTCCGACGGGTCTTCGGCCGAGCTCACGGGGTCGCCGAGCTCACCGGGTCGGGACGGGCGATTCGGCTCCAGCCGAAAGAGTAGTGGGCCGCGCGAGGACCCCGCAGGCTGGCCGTGGCCGCATCCGGCCGCCCCTCCCCCTTCGGCACCCCCTCAAAAGCCGCCTCGGCAACCCCTCTCAACACCCCTTCGCAGAAAGGCTCGTGGATGGCGAGCGTTCGTCTCACCACCTGGCGCAGAGCCGCCGTCGTCGCCGCACTCATGCTGGCCGCGTTCACCTTCAACACCACGGAGAATCTGCCCGTCGGACTGCTCCCGCTCATCGCGGACGACCTGCGTGTGTCGCTCTCCTCCGTCGGGCTGCTGGTCACCGGGTACGGCCTGACCGTGGCCGTCGTCTCGCTGCCCGTCGCGCACCTGACCCGGTCGGTTCCTCGCCGCCATCTGCTGTCGGGCCTGCTGGGACTGCTCGTGGTGGCCAGCTGGATGTCGGCGCTGAGCGATGTCTCGTACGGCTTCCTGCTCGCGGCACGGATCGCGACCGCGCTGGCCCAGGCGCTGTTCTGGGCGGTGATGGGTCCGGTCGCCGTGGGATTGTTCCCGCCCGAGCGGCGCGGGCGGGTGATCGGGCTGCTGTCCGTCGGGGGCTCACTCGCCACGGTGCTCGGGGTTCCGGCGGGTACCTGGCTGGGCGGGCACAGCGGCTGGCGGGCGCCCTTCGTGGTGCTCGGGGCGCTCGGCCTCGTCGCGCTCGTCGCCGTCGCCATCCTGCTGCCGACCTCGCGCCCGGACGAGGGGCACGCGGCGTACGGGGCGGCTCCCGACGTCCGCCGGTTCGCCGTGGTGCTGGCGACCACCGCGCTGTCGGTCACCGGCGCCTTCGCGGGATTCACCTACGTCGTCGCCTTCCTCGACGACGTGAGCGGTTTCTCCAGGGATTCGGTGAGCGCCGTGCTGCTGGCGTTCGGGGTGGCGGGCATCGCGGGCGTCTCGGCGGCCGGCCCGCTCCTCGACCGCTTCCCGCGCGCAACCCTGACGGTCCCGGTGGCGACCCAGGCGGTGGCGCTGCTCGGGCTGTACCTGGGCGGCGGGCGCAGTCAGGTGGCGGCCGTCGCCCTGCTGATGCTCCTGGGCGCGTCGGTGGGCCCCGTCTTCATGGCCACGCAGAGTCAGGTCCTCCACGTCGCGCCGGGACGCACGGAACTCGCCCTGGCGGCGAACTCGGCCGCCTTCAACGCGGGCGTCGCGGCGGGCGCGCTGACCGGCGGCGCCGTGCTCCACGCCGCCGGGGTGCGCGGGACGTTCCTGGTCGGCGCACTGCTCACGCTCGGCGCCCTGGCCGCATTGGCCTGGCCCGCGGCCGGCTCGTCGCGGGCGAGGCCGGACGGTCAGGGCAGTGGTTCGGCGGTGGGGACCATCGGCGACTGGTAGCCGCCGCTGGCCAGCATCCGCACTTCCCCCGCTGTGCTGATCTCGGCGCGGAGTATGCCGGTGGGGTCCGAGTACACCGGGTTCCCGCCCGGTCCAAAGGTGTCGGTCCGTTCGACGACCACCTCGTCGGTGATGACGCCGACGCCTGATTCCTGATGGGTGAAGATCAACCGGTAGCGGTCCGGAGTGTGCATGACGACCTCCCGTACCCGAGACAAGCCAGAGTTACATAGGCGGGCAAATCGACCCTCCTCCATGATGCGGCCAGATCAGCCCGACAGCAGCACTCGCCGAGCGGCCCGTGCCACGGGGCCCGAACCGGCCCCTGTCACACCACGCGCCGCCTCTCGCCTCGGGGCGCCCGGCAGTGTAGACATAGGCACATGGTCCGGCTCTTGGGTCGATCCCGGGCTCGGTCGACCCCTCGCCCAGACGGTCCGCGCGCGGGGCGCAGACCCGCGTGGGGACCGCGGTCCGCGCTGGGCGGGCGCAGCGTCGCGGGCCAGGTGTTCGTGCTGCAAGTGGTGATCGTGCTGCTGCTGATCGTCTCCGCGGTGGTGGCGCTGGTGCTGCAGGTACGGCACGACAGCACGCAGGAGGCCCGCAATCGTTCACTGGCCGTCGCCGAGACGTTCGCCCACGCGCCCGGCACCCGTGAGGCGCTGAGCAGCCCCCACCCCACGCTCGTGCTGCAGCCGCAGGCCGAGGCCGCCCGCAAGCAGTCCCACGTGGACTTCATCGTCGTGATGAACACCGACGGGATCCGCTACACCCACCCCAAACCGGACCGGATCGGCAAGAAGTTCGTCGGGAACACCGCCCCCGTGCTGGCCGGCCACTCCATCACCGAGGAGATCAACGGGACCATCGGGCCGCTGGTGCAGGCCACGGTTCCCGTCAAGGCGCCCGACGGCAAGGTCGTGGGCATGGTGTCGGCCGGTATCACGACCGCCAACGTGGGCGGCGTCGCGGACCGGCAGCTGCCCCTCCTGCTGGGCGCCGCGGCCGCCGCGCTCGCCCTGGCCACCGGGGGTACGGCGCTCGTGAGCCGGCGCCTGCTGCGCCAGACACACGGCTTGGGCCCGTACGAGATGACCCGGATGTACGAGCACCACGACGCGGTGCTGCACGCCGTCCGGGAGGGGGTGATCATCGCCGGCGGCGAGGGACGGCTACTGCTCGCCAACGACGAGGCACAGCGCCTGCTCGACCTGCCCGCCGACGCCGAAGGACGGCATGTCCTGGAACTGGGCCTCGAGACGGACACCGCCGAGCTGCTCGCCTCGGGACGGGTCGCCACGGACGAGGTGCACCTGGTCGGGGACCGGCTGCTGGCCATCAACCAGCGGCCCACGGACCTCCAGGGCGGTCCGCCCGGCAGTGTGGCCACCCTGCGTGACTCGACCGAGCTGCGCGCGCTGTCCGGCCGGGCCGAGGTGGCGCGCGAGCGCCTCAAGCTCCTGTACGACATCGGGGTGGGCGTCGGCACCAGTCTGGACGTGACCCGCACCGCCGAGACGCTGGCCGAGGTGGCCGTTCCGCGGTTCGCGGACTTCGTGACCGTGGACCTGGCGGACGCCGTACTGAACGGGGAGGAGCCGGACGGAGTCACCGAGCTGCGCCGTACCGCGTGCAGCGGCATCCGCAAGGACGCCCCGCTCTACCCGGTGGGCGAGAAGATCCGCTTCGTCGCCTCCACTCCCCAGGCCCGGAGCCTGCGCACGGGCGAGGCCGTCGTCGAGCCCGACCTCGAAGGGGCCCCGGGCTGGCTCGCCCAGGACCTGGAACGCACGACGCAGGTGGTGGAGTACGGCATCCACTCGCTGATCACCGTGCCCCTGCGGGTGGGCCCCCTGGTGATGGGCGTCGTCAACTTCTGGCGCTCCCGCAAGCCCGAGCCCTTCGACGAGGAGGAGCTGGCGCTCGCCGAGGAACTGGTCGCCCGTGCCGCCGTCTCCATCGACAACGCGCGCCGCTACACGCGCGAGCACACCATGGCCGTGACGCTGCAGCGCAGTCTGCTGCCGCGCAACCTGCCCGAGCAGAGCGCCCTGGACATCGCCTACCGCTATCTTCCGGCGCAGGCGGGGGTGGGCGGGGACTGGTTCGACGTGCTGCCGCTGTCCGGCGCCCGGGTCGCCGTCGTCGTGGGGGATGTCGTCGGCCACGGACTGCACGCGGCGGCAACGATGGGACGGCTGCGGACCGCCGTCCACAACTTCTCCGCCCTGGACCTGCCGCCGGACGAGATCATCGGGCTCCTCGACGAGCTGGTCGGCCGCATCGACCAGGACGAGGCGTCGGCGGACAGCAGCGCCGCGATCACCGGCGCCACCTGCCTGTACGCCGTCTACGACCCGGCCTCCCGGCTCTGCACGGTCGCCCGGGCCGGCCATCCGCCCCCGGCGCTGGTCCGTCCCGACGGCAGCGTGGAGTTCCCCGATGTGCCCGCCGGGCCTCCGCTGGGGCTCGGGGGTCTGCCGTTCGAGACAGCCGAGCTCAAGCTGGAAGAGGGCAGCCGTCTGGTGCTCTACACGGACGGACTCGTCGAGGACCGGGAACGGGACATCGACGAGGGGCTCGAACTGCTGCGCGCCGCCCTCACGGGGGTCGACCGGTCACCGGAGGACACCTGTCAGGCGGTCCTGGACGCCCTGCTCCCAGCCCGCCCGAGCGACGACATCGCCCTGCTCGTCGCGGGCACCCGCACACTCGGCGCCGAGCACATCGCCGAATGGCAGGTGCCGTCCGAACCGGCGGCGGTGGGGGAGGTACGCGCCTCGGTCACCCGGCAGCTGGCGGAGTGGGGCCTGGACGACATGGCGTTCACCACCGAGCTGATCCTCAGCGAACTGGTCACGAACGCCATCCGCTACGGCAGTGGCACCATCCAGGTCCGCGTGCTGCGTGACCGCAGCCTGATCTGCGAGGTCTCGGACAACAGCAGCACCTCACCCCGCCTGCGGTACGCGGCCACCACGGACGAGGGCGGACGCGGCCTGTTCCTCGTCGCCCAGCTCGCCGAACGCTGGGGCACCCGCTACACCCCGGCCGGGAAGGTCATCTGGGCCGAACAACCGCTGCCCTGAGCGGCCCGCGGGAGGGCCCACGGTCTCGATCCGGTCCCCGGCGCGACGAATTCCGTGGTTGCCGGTCCAATGGAGATGACCGGATATACCGGTACGACATGTGCCGTCGCGTCCATGGGGCCCTGCGGCGGTGCGATGGAGGTCCGCGATGCCCACTGCTCTCCGGCTGCTGCCCGCCCTCTCCCCCGACCATCGGGCACGGCTGATGTCCCTGGCCCGGGAGGTCTCCTTCCCGGCGGACGGAAAGATCTTCGAGGCGGGGGGAACCGCGGACCGTTTCTGGGTGGTCCGCTCCGGCACGGTCTCCCTGCACCAGCGGGTCGTCGGTGAGCGACGCATCTCCGTGGCGACGCTGGGACCCGGCGATCTGCTCGGCTGGTCGTGGCTGTTCCCGCCGCACCACTGGGACTTCGGCGCCGAGGCGTTCAGTCCCGTGCGCGCTTACGAGTTCGATGCCGCGGAGGTGCGCACGCTGTGCGACCAGGATCCGGCCCTGGAACTGTCGCTGACCCGGACCATCGCCGCGATCCTCGCGCACCGCCTGGAGACGACCCGGGCGGCCCTGATCGAACACTACGCGCGCCACGGCGGTGGCGGTGTGCGCTGAGGTGAGCGGCGGGGACCTGGCTGCGATAGGAATCTCACGTGAACCAGACTCCTGACCGCAACGAGACGTCCTTCGAGCTCCTGCCCGGTGCCCCCGACTCCCCCGTCATCCTGCACGTCCCCCACTCCTCGCGGCGCATTCCGGCGCTGGTGCGCGCCGGCATCGCGCTCGACGACGCCGCGCTGGAGCGGGAGTTGGACCACATCACCGACGCGCACACCGCGGAGCTGGCCGCGGCCGCGGCGCGGGCGGCCGAGGTCACGCCATGGCGGTTCGTGAACCGGCTGTCCCGGCTGGTGGTCGATCCCGAACGCTTTCCCGACGACCGGGAGGAGATGCTGTCCGTCGGAATGGGCGCGGTCTACACACGGACGACCCGGCGCACACCGCTGCGGCCCGCCGACGTCGACCCGCGGCCACTGATCGAGCACTACTTCCACCCGTACGCGGCGGCCATGACCGCGGCGGTGGCCGACCGGCTCGCCGTCACCGGGCGGGCGGTGATCGTCGACGTCCACTCGTATCCGACGGCCCGGCTGCCCTACGAGCTGCACGGCGACGGTCCGCGACCGCAGGTCTGTCTGGGAACCGACTCCTTCCACACGCCGCCCGAGCTGGTCGCCCTCGCGGAGAAGGCGTTCGCGGGCCTGAGCGGTGTCGGGATCGACAGCCCGTTCTCCGGCGCGTACGTCCCACTGCGCTTCTACGAGAGGGAGCCGCGGGTCACCGCTCTGATGGTGGAGATCCGGCGGGACATGTACATGACCGAACCGGGCGGCCCCACAGGCCCCGGGTTCTCACGACTCACCTCGGCGCTGACCGCTCTCGTCGATGCCATGGTCAGCGGGTGAAGCGATAACAGGTCTGGCTGAAACTCCTGCCCCTGCCGAACCCGAAGACGCTGTGGGGCGCCACCTCGAAGACCAGGGCGAGGCCCGCGTCCCCGGCTTCCTCCGTCGACGGCGGCGCCGCAGCCGCCGTGGCGGAGTCGAAGGCCCCGTTCCGCACCTCGAAGTGCCACTCCGGGCCGTACTTCGCCTCCCACGCCGCCGCCAGCTCGGCCAGCCGCTTCTCGTCGGTGATCCGGACCGCGTCGCCCTCGACCACCAGGTCGAGGCCCTCGCCGTAGGCGTTGGCGCCGGTGGTGAGAACGACGTGCGGGTTGGCGGCGAGGTTCAGCCCCTTGCGCTCGCGCGCGCCGGTGGCGAAGTGGAGCGCCTCGTCCAGCCACACCGACATCAGTGGGGTCACGTGGGGTCGGCCGTCCGGACGTACCGTCGACAGCCAGAAGATCTCGGCCTTCTCCAGGCGGGAGACGGCCTCGGCCCAGGGAGTGGCGGTGGCCCCGGGAGAGCTGTAGCGCGCGTCCAGATCGGCCTGGGGTTCCTGCGTCTGTGCCCGTGTCGGCATGGCGGAGTCCTCTCGGTCCTCGGTCCTCACCCATGGTTCCCGTCAAGCGCCGACTCCGCGCGCGGACCCCGTCTAAGGTCGGGATGAGCAATCGCTTAGCAACGAGCCCGGGGAGGGTAGGGGATCATGCCGGTCATCGACGCGTGGATGCAGCACCCCACACCGCGCCACTCCAACCACGAGATGTTCGAGTCGCTGCGCCGCTGGACCGGCATGGGGCTGCCGGAGGAACCGCTTCCGGTGAAGGTCACGGTGGCGGCGCTCGCGGCTGCCGACGTGGAGATCGGGCTGTCCGCGGCCTGGTACGGGCCGCAGGGGCCCCTCATCGACAACGACGAGGTCGCCGAGTTCGTCGCCCGGTCCGAAGGGCGGCTGCGCGGGGTCGCGGGCGTGGACCTGACCAAGCCCGTCGCGGCCGTGCGGGAGCTGCGGCGGGCCGTCCAGGAGCTGGGCTTCGTGGCCCTCAGGATCGTGCCGTGGCTGTGGCAGCTGCCGCCCACCGACCGGCTCTACTACCCGCTGTACACCGCCTGCGTCGAGCTCGGCATCCCGTTCTGCACCCAGGTCGGACACACCGGACCGCTGCGCCCCTCCGAGACGGGCCGGCCGATCCCGTACATCGACCAGGTCGCGCTGGACTTCCCCGAGCTGACCATTGTCTGCGGGCACATCGGCTACCCGTGGACCACGGAGATGATCTCGGTGGCCGACAAACACGCCAACGTCCACATCGACACCAGCGCCTACACCGCCCGCCGCTACCCGACCGAACTGGTCGACTATCTGCGCGGCCGGGGACGGCGCAAGGTCCTCTTCGGCTCCAACTACCCCATGATCACGCCGAGTCAGGCCCTGGAACACCTTCCTGACCTGCGCCTCGACGCCGAGACCACCGAGTTGTTCCTGGCGGGCAACGCCCGCCGCGTCTTCCGCCTCGGGGATCATTCGTAGATGCTGGGGCCAGGTACACGTTCGACCCCGAGGTGAGGGCAGCCCGTCGATGGCTTTGCAGATCAGCGCCACCAACCCGGAGCACCCCGCGCTCCTGCTCGAACTGCCCTGGCAACTGCCCCTGGAGGAGTGGCCGGAGCACTACCTGGTCCCGCTCCCCCGCGGCATCTCGCGGCACGTGGTGCGCTACGCGCGCGCCGGGACCGAGGTCGTGGCCGTCAAGGAGCTGGCCGAGCGGCCCGCCCTGCGCGAGTACGAACTGCTGCGCAGCCTGGACCGGCTCGCCATCCCCGCCGTGGACCCGCTCGCCGTGGTCACCGGGCGCACCGACGGCGAGGGCGGCCCGCTGGAGCCCGTCCTCATCACCCGGCACCTGGGCGGCTCGATGCCCTACCGGTCGATGTTCGAGACGACCATGCGGCCCGCCACCATGCACCGCCTGATGGACGCGCTGGCGGTGCTGCTGGTGCGGCTGCATCTGGCGGGGTTCGCGTGGGGCGACTGCTCGCTGTCCAACACGCTGTTCCGGCGCGACGCCGGAGCGTACGCGGCGTATCTCGTGGACGCCGAGACCGGGGAGCTGCACCCGCGACTGAGCAGTGGGCAACGGGAGTACGACCTCGATCTCGCCCGCGTCAACATCAGTGGGGAGCTGCTGGACCTGGAGGCCGCGGGGGCCCTGCACCCCTCCGTCGATCCGATCGAGTTCGGCATGGAGATCTGCGCGCGCTACCAGAGCCTGTGGGACGAGCTGACCCGCACATCCGTCTACCCGGCGGGCAAGCACCACTACATCGACCGCCGGATCCGCCGCCTGAACGACCTCGGTTTCGACGTCGCCGAGATGCAGATCGCGCACTCCTCGAACGGGGACACGGTGACCTTCGTGCCCAAGGTCGTCGACGCGGGCCACCACCAGCGCCAGCTGCTGCGGCTGACCGGGCTCGACGCCGAGGAGAACCAGGCGCGCCGCCTCCTGAACGACCTGGAGAGCTGGATGGCCACCCAGGACGACTACACGCCTGGCGACCCCCTGACCGCCCGCCCGGAGGTCCTCGCCCACCGCTGGGTGCGGGACGTGTTCCGGCCGACCGTCCGTGCGGTGCCGCTGGACCTGCGCGGCTCCATGGACCCGGCCGAGATCTACCACGAGCTCCTCGAACACCGCTGGTACCTGTCCGAGCAGGCCCAGCACGACATCGGCCTGGACACCGCCGTGGAGGACTACGTCACCAACATCCTCCCCAAGCTGCGGGAGTCCCTGCTGCCACCGGCGGAGGCCCCCACAGAGCCCGCGTGAAGCGGTTCCAGAGCGAAGGCGACCATTCGTACATACGATTGAGGACGACACTGTCCTGCTCGGGGTGGGAGACGTATGGCACAGGCCGCCGCTACAGCGCGGACCGTCATTCTGACCGTGGATGACGATCCCGGGGTGTCGCGCGCCGTGGCGCGCGATCTCAGGCGCCGCTACGGCGAGTCGCACCGGATCGTGCGCGCGGAGTCCGGGGATGCCGCGCTGGACGCGCTCAAGGAGCTGAAGCTGCGGGGCGACCAGGTGGCGGTGATCCTCGCCGACTACCGGATGCCGCAGATGAACGGCATCGAGTTCCTGGAACAGGCGCTCGACGTGTACCCCGGCGCACGCAGGGTGCTGCTGACCGCGTACGCGGACACGAACGCGGCGATCGACGCGATCAACGTGATCGATCTGGACCACTACCTGCTCAAGCCGTGGGATCCGCCGGAGGAGAAGCTCTACCCGGTCCTCGACGATCTGCTGGACGCCTGGCGGACCAGCGACTACCGGCCCGTGGCGACCTGCAAGGTGGTCGGGCACCGATGGTCGGCGCGCTCCTCGGACGTACGGGAGTTCCTGGCCCGCAACCAGGTGCCGTACCGCTGGTACTCGTCCGACACACCGGAGGGGCAGCGGCTGCTGTCCGCGGCCGGTCAGGACGGGGAGCGGCTGCCGCTGGTGATCACGCCGGACGGTACACCGCTGGTCGAGCCCGACGATCCGGATCTCGCGGCGCGGGTCGGCCTGGCCACGACGCCGACGTCGGAGTTCTACGACCTCGTCGTCATCGGCGGCGGTCCGGCCGGACTCGGAGCCGCCGTGTACGGCGCGTCCGAGGGGCTGCGGACCGTGCTCGTGGAGCGGTCGGCGACCGGTGGGCAGGCCGGGCAGAGCTCACGCATCGAGAACTACCTCGGCTTCCCGGACGGGGTGTCCGGGGGCCAGCTCACGGACCGGGCGCGGCGGCAGGCGGCGAAGTTCGGCGCCGAGATCCTCACCGCGCGCGAGGTGACCGGCCTCGAGGTCACCGGAGCCTCCCGCACCATCCGTTTCTCGGACGGCTCGGCGATCTCCGCGCACGCGGTGATCCTGGCGACCGGTGTCTCGTACCGGCAGTTGCAGGCGCCCGGCCTGGCCGACCTCACCGGATGCGGCGTCTTCTACGGTTCGGCGCTGACCGAGGCGGCCGCCTGCCAGGGCCACGACGTGTACATCGTGGGCGGGGCGAACTCGGCCGGTCAGGCCGCCATGTACCTGTCGCGCGGCGCGAAGTCGGTCACCCTCCTCGTACGGGGAACGTCGTTGTCCGCCTCGATGTCGCACTATCTGATCCAGCAGATCGAGGAGGCGTCCAACATCACGGTGCGCACCTGCACGGTCGTCGACGCGGCGCACGGCACGGACCATCTGGAGCAGCTCACCCTGCGGGACGTGACGAGCGGGCACACCGAACTCGTCGACGCGCAGTGGATGTTCGTGTTCATCGGCGCGGCCCCGCTC
Source organism: Streptomyces olivochromogenes (assembly GCF_001514115.1). GTDB lineage: Bacteria > Actinomycetota > Actinomycetes > Streptomycetales > Streptomycetaceae > Streptomyces > Streptomyces olivochromogenes. Next base: position 35,675 of record NZ_KQ948474.1, on the reverse strand, counting down.
ACCGACTGGCTGGAGGGGACCGTGCTGCGGGACGGGCGCGGATTCATCCCGTCGGGTCCCGACATGACCATCGACGGGCAGCCGCCCAAGGGCTGGGAGCTGGACCGGCCGCCGTACCACCTGGAGACCAATATTCCCGGCGTGTTCGTGGCCGGGGACGCACGTGCCGAGTCCGCGAAGCGGGTCGCTTCCGCGGTCGGAGAGGGAGCCATGGCCGTCATGCTCGTCCACCGTTATCTGGAGCAGTCATGAGCGGGCGGCCGATGCCGTGCGACATGGGGGAACTGAGCACGCTGTTCCTGTTCGAGAAGCTGGACGCGGACCAGCTGGGCCGGCTGTGCCGGGAAGGCCGGGTGGAGGAGTTCGACCCGGGCCCCGTCTACATCGAGGGCGATCCGGCGACCTGCTTCTTCGTGCTCCTCGAAGGCACCCTGGTGATGTCGCGCCGGGTCGGGGCCGACGACGTGGAGACCACCCGCAGCTCCCAGCGCGGGGTGTACGCCGGGGCCACCCAGGCCTACGTGAGCGGGCCGGACCAGGCGAACTACAGGGGCTCCCTCCGCGTCACCGTGCCCTCCCGGTTCTTCATCCTGCCCGCCGAGACCTTCTCCTCGATCATGCGGGACTGGTTCCCCATGGCCGTACACCTGTTGGAAGGGCTTTTCTACGGCACCCAGAACGCCCAGCGGACCATCGGGCAGCGCGAGCGACTGCTGGCGCTCGGTTCGCTGTCGGCCGGGCTGACGCACGAGCTCAACAATCCGGCCGCGGCGGCGGTCCGGGCCACCTCCGCGCTGCGGGAGCGGGTCGCGAAGATGCGGCAGAAGCTCGGCGCGATCGCCGCGGGCCCCTACAAGCGCCACACTCTGGAAATCCTGGTCGAGATCCAGGAGCGCACCGCCGAGCGGGTCGCCAAGGCCACGCCGCTGAGCCCGCTGGAGACCTCCGACCGGGAGGACGCGCTCGCCGACTGGCTGGACGACCACGACATCGCGGGCGGCTGGCAGCTCGCGCCGACGTTCGTGCAGGCGGGGCTCGACACGGACTGGCTGGACCAGGTCGCGGCGGCCGTGGACGAGGAGACGCTCCAGGGCGCCGTCCACTGGCTGAACTACACCGTGGAGACCGAGCTCCTCATGAACGAGATCGAGGACTCCACGACCCGTATCACGCACCTCGTGGACGCGGCCAAGCAGTACTCACAGCTCGACCGCGCGCCCTATCAGGTCGTCGACGTCCACGATCTCCTGGACAGCACGCTGATGATGCTCTCCGGGAAGATCGGCTCCGGCGTCAAGGTCGTCAAGGAGTTCGACCGTACGCTGCCGAAGATCCCCGCGTATCCGGGCGAGTTGAACCAGGTGTGGACGAACCTCATCGACAACGCCGTCTCGGCGATGGACGGCGAGGGGACCCTGACCGTGCGCACCGCACTCGACCACGACCAGCTGCTCGTCGAGTTCCGCGACACCGGTCCCGGGGTACCGCCCGAGATCCGCGACCGCATCTTCGACCCGTTCTTCACCACCAAGCCGGTCGGTGAGGGGACGGGGCTCGGTCTGGACATCTCGTTTCGGATTGTTGTCAACAAGCACCACGGGAGTCTTCACGTGGAGTCCGTCCCGGGCGACACCCGTTTCCAGGTGCGCCTTCCCCTGACCGCCACGGACACCGAAACACCCGAGGAGTCTTCATGAGCCTGCCCGCCGGAATCGACCCGAGTGTTCCGCCGAGCGGTCCGGGGTGCGGGGACTGCGACGCCGCCGGCGGCTGGTGGTTCCACCTGCGCCGCTGTGCGCAGTGCGGCCACATCGGCTGTTGCGACGACTCGCCCGCCAAGCACGCCACGGCGCACGCGAAGAGCACCGGCCATCCCATCATCCGCAGCTTCGAACCCGGCGAGGCCTGGTTCTGGAACTACGACACGTCCGAGCTGTACGAGACCGGCCCGGACCTCGCTCCCCCGCTGAGCCACCCCGAGGACCAGCCGACACCGGGCCCCGCGGGGCGGGTGCCGGCGAACTGGGCGAGCGCGCTGGGCTGACCTGCCGGCCCGTACCTTCAGCCCCGCGCCCTGAGCCCCGCGCCTTCAGCGGACGTCAGCGCACGGAGTTGCCGTACATCTCGCCCAAGGGCTCGGCGAGGAGTTCGACGCGGGCGCCGTCGGGGTCGCGGAAGTAGAGCGAAGTGCCGCTCTCCTCCTCGTAGTCGACCCCGGCGGCGTCGAGCCGTTCGCGCAGCCGCTGCCAGGTGCTGGGGTCGACGGAGATGGCCAGGTGGTGCAGTCCACCGAGCACCTCGGCATAGGGGCCGAGGTCGAGGCCGGGGAAGTCGAAGAAGGCCAGCAGGTTGCCGTTGCCGACGTCGAAGAAGAAGTGGGTGGAACCCTTGTAGTCGCGGTTCTCGATCACCTCGGTGAGCGGGAACTCCAGGATGCCCTGGTAGAAGCGGACGGTCCGCTCGACGTCGGCGGAGAGCAGCGCCACGTGGTGCACTCCGCGTGCGGAACTCGCCGGCCGGTCCGAGGCCAGATGCGTGTCGCGGATGCGCGTGCGCTCCGCCTCGATCGCCGCGAGGTCCAGGGGCTCCAGTGCACTCATGGGAAACTCCGTTCGCCATTCAACCACTTTGCCCTCACTCTAGACCTCGCGACCGCACGTGGGCCACCGGTCGGTGGCGACCACGGTGTCCTCGGTCGGTCACCCCCGGGGTGCCGAAGCCGCACCGGCGTCACTGGTCACCCGGTCGCGCCGACCGCGTCTGCGCGCCTTGGCTGTCGTGCTGGATCTTGCGTTGGAGATCGGCCACGCGATGCAGAGCCGCCTTGAAGGCGGCGTACCCCTGCTGCCCCGCTGCCTTCGCGTGGCGTTCCTCGATCGTGCGCATGATGGAGACGGCGGCCTCCATCTGGAGCAGCCCGCGTTCGGTGGGGCAGATCAGTGTGGCGCGGCGGTCCCCGGGGTCGGGTTTGCGTTCGACGGAACGCACAGCGGCGGACGACCGCCAAGACGGGAGAGGCGTTGAGCGAGTACCAGGCCGCAGAACCGGACCTCGGCGTGCTCGCCGCCCAGATCCTCCTCTCCGTTCAGCGTGAGCTGTCGATCACCCGGGAGAACGCCGCCGTGGTGCTGGTCGACCACCAGGTGGGCCTGCTGTCCGGCGTCCGGGACATCCCGGTCGGCGAGCCGAAGCACAACGTGGTGGCGCCGGCACGGGCGGCGACCGTGTTGGACATCCCGCTGGTCGTCACCACCACCGCGGCCCACAGCATGAGGGGGCCGCCCGCTCCCGAGCTGGTCGAGGCGCTGCCGGCCGGACAGAAGATCATCAACCGCAGCACGGTCAACGCCTGGTACGACGACCGACTACGCCACCAGGGCCCGTCGTTTGGATCAGGCCTGGGCCGCGGGTCCGAACAGGTCGGGCGGCGCGGTGAGGCGCGCCATCTCCTCCTCCGAGAGGCGCAGCGTGCCGGCCGCCATGTTCTGCGCGAGATGGTCCGGATCACCGGTGCCCGGGATCGCGAGCACATGCGGCCCCTGCTGCAAGGTCCAGGCCAGCCGGACCTGCGCGACGGACACACCGTGCGCGCGGGCGACGGCGTACACCGCCTCGCTGTCACGGGCGGCCGGACCCGCCTCGCGCCCGGAACCGGCGATCGCGAAGAACGCGACGAAGGCGAGGCCGAGTTCACCGCAGAGCCGCAGGAGAGCCAGGTCCTCGCTCAACTCACCGATCCCGTAAGGGTTCTGTACGCAGACGACCGGGGCGATGGCCCGGGCCTCGGCCAGTTGCCCGGACGTGACGTTGGAGATACCGAGGTGGCGGATGAGCCCGGCATCGCGCAGTTCGGCCAACGCGCCGAAGTGCTCGCCGATCGAACCGGTGCGCCTGCTCGGCGGCACGCGCAGGTTCACCACGTCCAGGTGATCGCGGCCGAGTTGGCGCAGGTTCTCCTCGACCTGGCCGCGCAACTGGTCCGGTGTGGCCCACCACCACCCGCCCGAGGGATCACGGCCCGGCCAGACCTTGGTGGTGATGACCAGATCCTTCGGGTACGGCGCCAGCGCCCGGTTGATCAGTTCGTTGGCGGAGCGCGTCGCCGAGAAGTAGAACGCGGCGGTGTCGATGTGGTTCACGCCGAGCTCGATCGCCCGCCGGAGCACGCCGATCGACCGTTCGCGGTCGCGCGGCACGCCGCGGTCGAAGGGCGCGGTCCCGGTCAGGCGCATCGCGCCGAACCCGACACGGTTGACGGTCAGGTCACCGAGTCGCCAAGTACCCGTGCCTGGCGCGGTGTTCGTCCGTGGACTCATGACATGGATCTCCTCTTGCGGGTTGGGCACAAGGAACCGATGGGCGGCGTGGCGCGCTCAGGCCGCTCGGCGGGTGAGCGCCGTCAAAGCGAGTCCGCCGGGGCAGGCTGGACCCGGGCATGAAAAAAAGCCTCCCCGGCGGATTGGAGTCCGCGCCGGGAAGGCTCATGCGATGGTCGGCATCCTAGCAGCGCGGACAGGGCATCCACCAGCAGGTCATCGGCACCTTCCACCATCTCCCAGGAGGGCGGCACCGGTCGGCGACGACCGGTCAGGACGCCGCGTTCATCAGGTCGAGTGCGCTCTGCTGGCGGGCGGCGTCCGTGGAGTCGATCGGCCCGGCCCAGTGCAGTCCGTACGCGTCGAGGGCGTTGCGGTCGTTGGCGTAGGCGGAGTCGGCCTGCCGCGCGAGGTACGAGGTGTAGGGGCGGTCGGACAACCGGACGTTGAAGGCGCTCAGACCGCGCACGTAGGCGCCCTTGAAGGTCGGCCCGTCGGCCCCGCAGCCGTTCGTCTCACACGGCTCGCGCAGGATTCCGCCGGAGTTCAGCGATGCGGAGGTGGTCGAGGCGTCACCGATCTGGCGGCCGGTGGTCAGCAGGGCCGGGTCCCCCGTCGCGCGGTACAACTCGGCCAGCCCGCCGAGGAGTACGCCCTGGTTGTACGACCATGCCGTGGACCCGTTGTTGCGACAGGTCGACAGGTCGATGCCGTCGTTGACCAGGTGCGAACTGTTGATCACGCCGGTGCCCTTGAACCACGACCATTCCGCGTTCGCCCGGCCGAGATAGACCGAGTCGGCGCCGATACGGTTGTGCAGGGCGGCGTTCAGCTCCAGGTAGAGGGAGTTGGCGATGGCGTTCTTGTACGTCTTCGCCGTGCTCCACCACACCCCGCCGCCGCACGTCGAGTCCCAGTACTGCGCCATGTAGTCCGCGTCGGCGCGCGCGGTGTTGAGATAGCGGCTGTCGCCGGTCAGGTCGTACGCGGCGACCCAGGCGAGCCCCCACCAGCCCGTGTCGTCGATGTAGTCGTTGCGGAACTGGCCGCCCTGGGAGCCCAGTTGCCGGTTGTAGGTGTTCGCGATGGCGTACTTGTAGCTGGGCATACCGGTGACGCGGATGTTGTCGATGATCGCGGTCAGGGCGTTGGCGGAGTTCCACCAGCCGGTGGTGTCGAACAGGCCGGTGGAGTTGCTGTACGACTGCATCAGCGCGGTGGCCGCCGCCGTGGGACGGCTGTACGCGTTCCAGGTGGTACGGGCCCATGCCGTGCAGGCGATCTCGGCCCGGTCCCCCGCCTTGCCGCAGGCCCGCAGCGCGCCGACGCCGTTGTTGTTCCAGTCGTCGACGTTGTACATCAGAGTGCGCCAACCCCCTTGTCCTGAGGGAATGGTGGTGTCGCCGAGCTTGCTGCCCGAGCTCCAGGTGCGGCCGCCGTCGAGGGAGCGGTCGAGCCAGACCTCGTCGGTCGGGCTGCCGTTGGTGATCGAGGCCCAGCCCATCGCGTCGGTGTCGTCGAAGTGCAGGGCGAGGGTGCGGGAGTAGATGGTGGCGGTGACCGGCTGCCGGTCTCCCGGGGACAGGGCCGGGTCGCGGCCGTCACAGTACTTGTTGCAGATCGTCGCCTCGGGGGCGGCGGTCGCGACGCCGCCGGTGACCGTGATCAGGAGGGTCAGCGTCGCGATCAGTCCGGTCCCGATTCTCCGGACACGTCTTGCCGTTGAGTTCATGTCAGCTCCGTGGGCGTGGGGGGATGCGGGCCGTCAGCCCAGACGCCACTGCTGGTTGGCGCCGCCGTTGCAGGTCCACAGCTCGACCTGGGTGCCGTTGACGTTCCCCGCGGGCTTGTCGCCTCCGGTGACATCGAGGCAGAGCCCCGACTGGGTGCCGGTGATGGTGCCGTTTCCGTTGAGACGCCACTGCTGGTTCGCGCCGCCATTGCAGGTCCAGAGCTGAACCTTCGTGCCGGACGTGGTCCCGTTGTCGTAGGCGTCCAGGCACTGGGTGCCGCCGTAGAGCCGCAGTTCACCGGCGGCGGTGAGGGTGACGGCCTGGTTGGCGCCGCCGCCGCAGTCCCAGATCTCGATCTTGGTGCCGGGAGTGGTCTGGCCCTCGTACGCGTCGAGGCAGCGGTTGGAAGAGGCTCCGATCAGCGGGTGCGTCGTCCCGACGCTGGTTCCGCTGCCGACGGACACCCGGTACATGACGGAGCCGTGCCCCGGTACGTTGGCCGCGATGCTGCCGGTCGTGCTGCTGATCTGGTGGCTCCAGAGATTGTTGATCCGGTACGACGAAGCGGCCGGCAGGCCCACCGCGGACGCCGACGTCGTGATCGTGGCCGCGCTCGAGTTCTCGTTGAACAGGACGACCGACACATCACCGTTGGCGAGGGGCTTGGTGAGGACGTGCAGACCACCTGCCGAGGAGATCTCGGTGCCCTGCCTGCCGAGGGAGTCCTGGTCCACGGCGATGACGTCCTTGTTGCCGTAGAGGGAGAGGGTGGCGGCAGAGGCTTTGCGCAGGTCGGTTCCGGCGATCAGCGGCGCGGCCATCTCGGCCCACAGACCGAAGTGGGAACGGTCCTCGGTGAACGACATGCCGTTGCCGACTTCGAGCATGTCCGGGTCGTTCCAGGCGCCGGGCTTGGCGTACTGGGCCAGCTGGACATTGGCCTTGTAGATCGACACCACCGTGGAGAAGTTGACGTTGATGTCGTCGGTGGTGCGCCAGCTGTTGCCGACCCCCGCACCCCAGGTCCACACACTGGCGAGGCCCCAGTTGCAGAGGCTGTAGACGATCGGTCGGCCGGTGTTGGCCAAGGCGTCGCGCATGGCGGTGTAACGCTGCTGGTCGGGCACGTTCTGGTGGTTGCAGTTGTCGTACTTCAGATAGTCGACGCCCCAGGAGGCGAAGCTGTTGGCGTCCGTCTGCTCATGGCCGAGGCTGCCCGGGAATCCCTGACAGGTGGCGGTGCCGGCGCTCTCGTAGATGCCGAGCTTGAGTCCCTTGGAGTGGACGTAGGCAGCGGTGCCGCTGATGCCGTCGGGGAACTTGGCGGGGTCGGGTACCAGTTGACCGGCGGCGTTCCGGGCCGAGGTCATCCAGCAGTCGTCGATGTTGACGTACTGGTACCCCGCGTCCTTCAGACCGGAGGAAACGAGATAGTCGGCGGTCTGCTCGACCAGCGCCTCGCTGACATTGCAGCCGAAGGCGTTCCAGTCGTTCCAGCCCATCGGGGGCGTCCGGGCCAGGCCGTTGTCGAGAGCGTGGACGCGCGGGGCCGAACTCAGCAGGAGCAGGGGCGGGGAGAGCACCAACAGCAGCAGCGCGAGCACCGCTCTCAGGGGTCTCCATGGCCTTGACGGGGCGGTCATGTCTGCGTCTCCTGTTTCGCCGTGGGGGCCGGACGGATCCAGGCGTCCGGAGCTATGGAAACGTAACCATCGCGAAGATCTCACTACCCCGATCGGACGTCAATGGTCCGTACCACAAAGACTGTTGGGGAGGATGGTGCCCGACCGGTGGACCAACCGGGACACCTCGCCCGGCCGGTAGCAGCACATGGCGGCGATCGACCAGCGGCGCCAGGAGCGGCCCCGCACCCGCACCACCGGCGCGTGCCCACGCCGACCCCAGGTGCGAGCGCGCGACGGAGTCATTGAGAACCCGGCCTCGTCCTCAAAGACGATGAAGGCCCCCAGCGCCGCCGCAGTCATTCCACCTGTTGCCACCCATCCTTCTTCCACAAGCCCACCGCACCCTCGTCGCGCTCCAGCGCCCGGCGGGCGGGACACTGCCAGGACCAGCCATGCCGGTGCATCAGCCGCCACACCGCCGCCGACGAGCAGTCCAGCCGGAACCTTCGGGCGATCAACGCTCTGATCCGGGCCAGCGTCCAGCGCTGGTCCTCCCAGCCATGCACGACCGGCCCCAACGCCAACTCCTCCTCCAACTCGGCGAACTGGCCGTCGCACAGCCACTGGGCAGCTTCGGCGGCCCCGCCGAGGCGAGGGCAGCCATACCGCCCTCCCGCCACGCACGACGCCAGCGTTCGACCGACCTCTCACTCACCCGCAGATCCTTCGCGATCACCGCGAATTTCTCCCCGCGAGCGAACCGCTCGCCGGCCTCGTACCGGATCCGCTCCCGAACTCCCCCCCCCCCGCTCAGCGGTCAGTCCACCACCCTGCGCGTACCGCATACCACCGGCCCAACGCAGGGATCACCTCACGTCACCGCCCCCGACAACAACCCGAAGAGATCAGCAGCCGCGTAGTCGCACGCGATATACCTGGCGACGTCGGCGATCGTCCCCGGGATACTGGTCGCCCATGGATGAGGTCAAAGTCGTCGTCGCCCATTCCGAGCGCGCGACTCTGCGCGTCGGTGACGTGTTCTTGAAGGTGGATGCCGATCAGGCGCGCATCGACGTCGAGGTCGAGGCGATGTCCCTCGCGCCGGTTCCGACCCCGGAGGTCCTGTGGCGCGAGCCGCCCGTGCTCGCGATCGCCGCACTCCCGGGGACGACGCTTGGGCGCCTCGGCGGGCCGTCGACCGGGTCGTCGGCGGCGTGGGCCGCGGCGGGCGCCGCCATCCGGAAGCTGCACGAAGCGCCCCTGCCGCCCCTGCCGGGCCGGGCCGGCCGGAGCATCGTCGCGCTGGCGGCGGAACTCGACGACGAGTGCGAGTTGCTCGTGACGAACGGTGTCCTGCCCGCTGACCTGGTCACCCGCAACCGCCAGGTCGCCGAGGCTGCGCTCCGGCCGTGGACTCCGGCGTTCACGCACGGCGACCTGCAGATCGCGCACGTCTTCGTCGACGGCGACGAGGTCACGGGCATCATCGACTGGTCCGAGGCGGGCCAGGGTGATGCCCTGTACGACCTCGCCACCTTCACACTCGGACACGAGGAGCACCTCGACGACGTCGTCGCCGGCTATGGCACCGACATCGACCTCGACGTGATCCACGCGTGGTGGTCGTTGCGAAGCCTGCTGGCAGTTCGCTGGCTGATCGAGCACGGCTTCGACCCGTTCGCGCCGGGCTGTGAGGTCGACGTGCTGAGATCCCGGATGTGAGGCTGCGCGGGCCCGACCGCTACGAATGCGTTCTGACGCATCGAGCAGGCCACCCCCTGGGGCGATCGCCCGCCCTTACTGGCCCTAACAAAGCCGTTGTACGTGTCGGTGGGTGATCAGGCAGACTGCGAGACCGAGGAAGGCTTCGTGGATGTCGTCACGCCGTTCCCAGCGGATGCGCAGGCGGCGAAAGCCGTGCAGCCAGGAGATTGTGCGCTCGACGACGTAGCGGAAGATGCCCAGGCCGGCGACCGCCGGGATCTTGTCGAGCAGGGGCAGGAGCTGGGTGACATCGTTGCGGTTTCCGCCGGTCAGCGTTACCGCGAGCGGGATGCCCTGGCCGTCGGTGACGACGTGGTGCTTGCTGCCCGGCCGAGCGCGGTCGACGGGGCTGGTACCGCTTTGGGGCCCTGCCGGGCAGCCCGGACGTGAGAGGAGTCGATCACCGCCCGCGACCAGTCCAGCTGGTTCTTCGACCGCAGAGATCCTTCAGCAGCACCACGGGTAACTGGTCCCAGACGCCGGCCTCGTTCCAGGCGGCCAGCCGTCGCCAGCAGGTCATTCCCGAGCCGAAGCCCAACTCCTGCGGCAGGTACTCCCACTGGATGCCGGTGTGCAGCACGAACAGGATCCCGCACAGTGCCTGCCGGTCCGGCACTCGAGGTCTGCCTTCCACCAGCTTCGGTCCGGCGCGGGCAGCAACGGCTCGATGAGCGACCACAGTTCATCCGACACGATCCACGGCCTCGACTGACGTTGCCCCACAACCAGACCAAAGAACAGACGAGCCAACAGTCACGTGATCAACAGCTTTTGTTAGAGCCAGTAACAGGCCGAGGGTGTAGCGGAAGCCGCTGTCTACCCAGACACCCGGCAGGCAACCGACTCCCTTGCAGTAAAAATGAGCGCGGGGAGCTGCAGCCCACAGGCCTGGAATGGGCCCGATCCGGGTGACAACGTCCCCTCCGGCCTGCGGACTTGCGCCGCTAACCCCGCGCCCCACCACAATGCCCACCAAGAAATCTCCCGACCCGCTGCTGTCCCACCGCCAGCCCGCGACACAAGGGACGCAGACCCCTCACGCTCCACCACCAGGTACCCACCCGACTCAGGAGGCCCCGCATGACCGCGCACCGCATCACCGACGCCCTCAGCCGCCTCACCGCGCGAGGCCTGACAGCAATCGGCAATACCCCGCCCTGGATCTCGGTCCTCATCCTGCTCCCCACCCTGCTCGGAGCGGGAACCCAAAGCTTCACCGCGTACTCGCCAGCATCTCCACCTACCGCACGGAGTCAGCACGACGACGACAACGCGACCGGCTCCTGAATCTCGCCGCCCCCGACCGGGGCCTGACCCACCTCGAACGCATCACACGGCACACCCCGACCCCCGCCCCAGCTTCAGCCACCGACCCGCCCCCACCCGACCCGAACGACAGACCCCATCCCGGACCACCCCCATAACGAAACAGTGGAGCAGATGCGCTGCCAGTACCCCGACCCAGACGTCCGGAGTTGAAGACAACTACGACGGGCGGGTGCCCCTCCCGGCTGCCTCGTTGTCTCGGAATGCGGCCGCAGGAGCCGGAGAGTAGCGTCGTAGATGAGGCAGCCGTGCTGATTTGTCCGCCCGCGGGCAGCAGCGGGCGTCTCCTTCTCCCGTGACGGTGGCCGAGTCGGCGACATTTCCGGGGGTGCGGGAGAGCGACACCTTCCCGACAACCCGAGGAGTCACCGTGCCCGGCGACCTGTTCTTCTATAGGAGCGACAACGGCGGCATCGCCACCGGTCGGCTGAGCAGCGACGGCATCTACACCGGCCTCGCCGAAGGAAAAGTCAGCGCTGACTGGACCCACATCAACGCCCTCGGCCGTGAGCTCTTGTTCTACCGCAACGACAACGGCACCATCGCCACCGGTCGGCTGAGCAGCAACGGCATCTACACCGGGCTCGCCGCCGGACAACTCAGCAAAGAGTGGTCCCGCATCGTCGCTGTCGGCCGTGAGCTCTTGTTCTACCGCGGCGACAACGGCAAGATCGCCACCGGTCGGCTGAGCACCGACGGTATCTACACCGGCCTCGCCGAAGGACAACTCAGCTCAGGCTGGACCCGCATCGTCGCTCTCGGCCGTGAGCTCTTGTTCTACCGCTCCGACAACGGCAAGATCGCCACCGGTCGGCTGAGCACCGACGGCATCTACACCGGCCTCGCCGAAGGACAACTCAGCTCAGACTGGTTCCTCATCAACGCCCTCGGCCGTGAGCTCTTGTTCTACCGCAACGACAACGGCACCATCGCCACCGGTCGGCTGAGCACCGACGGCATCTACACCGGCCTCGCCGCCGGACAACTCAGCTCAGACTGGAGGATCATCACCGGCGTCGTATGACCACCGCCGGGAGTAGGAACCGCCAGCTTTCCGGGGCAGGGGCGCTGGCCAGCACGTCCGCCCGTCACGTGCCGCCGGTGCCTCGTGCTTCGACTTCGGCGTGGGCGCCAGCATCACGGGCTGCGCTGGCAGGTGATGGGCGAGGGACTCCAGGCCGAGCACGCAGGCGGGGACGTGAAGTACAGGGCGTCGGGGCTCGGTTGACCTCTGACACCTCGTCACCAGGTAGTGCCCCGGAGCCGACGGGCTAGCGCAGCCGAGGAAATCATCACCCAACACGGGGATGGGATCCGGTCGAACTGCGGCAGGGGCGGTGAGACACCAGCGAACGCTGACGGACGCCAATAGAGAAACACCCGGCCTGATCACAGCCCAGGGCAGGCGGGTTGCCCTGATCGACTGCAAGAGCCGGATGACCAGCCGCGCCACCCAACGCCACGCAGTAGAACGCGCCGCGGTCAACGCCCACCTCCAATTGGTGGCGTGGACACTGCTGCCGGTCTACTACGTCTTCGACAACCTCGACGTACTCACTCCCTACGACGTGCTGATGACCGGCCGGGGCGGGCCCCGTACACCCGCCGGTTCCGGCTCGCCCTACTTCCTCGTCCCCTCAAACCGCTCACTGTCCTTCGACGACACCTTCGGCGGCGTAGAACCCCACCATGGTGTCTCCACCGCCGCCTGACAGGCCCCGTTACCACGCAACCGCCTGGCACGAGCACTTGCCGAACCCGGACCCAGCACAACCTGCCCGCACCCACGACTCGGCGCCGGGGTCGCCGCCGAACCTCACAACAGCGGCCGCAACGGCAAGTGGGAGATCCACTACAACCCCCACGACGTCCGCCAGATCTGAGTCCGCCTGCCCGATGGCCTGCTGGGATAGGCCCCTTTCCCCTCTTCGTGTTGCTCGGCCCCTGCCGCAGCCCGGCCGTCAAACACACTGAAACGATCAGTGCTCACCAAACTGGAGGGAACACCGTGCTCACCAAGCTCAGGGCAGGGCCGGCGGCGGGCGCGTGCCGGGCGGGCGGTGCGCGTCCGCGTGGTGCGATGGCGAAGTGCAAGGACGCCAGCTACTCATACTCGGCGCACTTTCAGGGGACGTGTTCGCATCACCGTGGGGTGAAGTACTGGTACCGGTGATCTGGTGACGGCATGACGTCGGCCCGCCTCAGGGAAGTTGAGGCGGGCCGTTTGCTGTCCGGGTTTCGGCGTCGCGGGCTGATCGGCGGCCCGTTGCCTAGCTAGGACTGGGCGCCGTCACGGGCCCTGCGGATACCGGGGGGCCGTCGGCGGCCGGGTGGTGGTCAACTGCACGTAAACGGTGGTCGGCGCGTGCAGGCTCTGCGGGGGCAGCGTGACGGTGAGGGTGCGGGTCGTGCTGTCGAAGTGGTACTCATCGGGGGACAGTTGGGACCCTCCTATGCGGACGCTGCTCGGGGCGGTGACGCCGAGGAGGGAGACGGTCCATTGCCGGGTTTTGAGCCGACCGCGGAAGGTCCCAGTTGTGGGGTTGATCGTCACCGTGTGCTTGGCGCCGTTCTCCCGGTACCGGATCTTCGTAACGGCGCTGTGGCCGGGCCCGGTGGTTCCGTCGTCCTCGTAAAGGGTGTAGGAGCCGGAGGCGCCCGCGGCGACAGTGAGCGTGACCTTGGTCAGCGGGGCCTTGTCGTTGCTGGTGACGTTGCTCGTGCGGGTCGGGACGACGGCGCCGGCTCGGACGAACACCGGCATGGTGTCGAGGCCGGTGGTGATGTTCTGGGTGGTGCCGCCGGCGTAGGTCTGCCCGGTGAAGTAGTCGGTCCACTGGCTGCCGGGCGGGAACCACACCGAGGTCGTCGCCGTGGTGCCGGGCGTGGTGACGGGGGCGACGAGCATGTCGGGGCCGTAGAAGTACTCGCTGCCGGCCGTGGCGTACGCCTGGGGCTCGTCGGGGTATTCCAGGTACGTCGGGCGGGTGACGGGGACGCCGGTCGTGTTGGCCTGCTGCGCGAGCGAATAGGTGTAGGGCACCAGATTCTCGCGCAGGTTGAGGAACTTGTCCGCGGATGCGCGAGCCGCGGCGCTGTACTGCCAGGGCAGCCGGTCGCTGTGGTTGCTGTGCAGACGGTCGATGGGCTGGAAGGTGCCGAGCTGCACCCAGCGGGCATACATGTCGTCGGGGAGTTTGTGCGTGGTGTGGGTCGTGCCGTCGGACGTGTAGGTCTCCGAACCGGTCAGGTTCGTGGTGTCGTTGTGGCCGCCGATGTCGTGACTGATCGCCGACATGCCGGTGGCGGCCGCTTCGCCCGGGGTGTAGCCGACCTCCGCCTTCAGGGTGCCCCAGGTGGAGGCGGTGTCGCCGGTGAAGTGGACGGTGGTGCGCTTGTCGGCCCACGGTCCGGTGGGCAGCCCCTGCTGGCCGCTGTAGCCGCCCGCCTGCAGGGAGCCGTAGGCGCGGGAGACGACGAATCCGCGGCCGATGGTCTTGTCGGCATCTGTGGCGTACTGCTGGTTGATCCACGCGTCGGGAGTGACGCCGGGCAGCGAGGACTGGGAGTTGTCGCAGCACCAGTCCAGCCACCAGAAGTCGTTGCCCTGCTGGTCCATGGTCTGATGCAGGTCCATGTACGCCTTGAGCTGATCGGGATCGCCCCAGTCGAACGTGTAGCAGTCTCCGGAGCCGCTGCTCGCGGCGGGGGCACAACCGCCCTTGTGCAGCTTGCCCTTGGCGGTGGCCTGGGCCTGGGCGAACTGCGGGTCGCCGCTGAGGATGCTCGGGTGGATGTTGAGCGTGTCGTGCAGGCCCTGCGCGGCGGCCCAGTCGAAGAAACCCTTCGGATCAGGGAACTTGGCCTTGTCGATTTCCCAACCGCTCCAGGTGTTGGGCGACTTGAAGTCGGTGTCGGTCACTAGGACGTCCAGGGGCACGCCCTCGGAACGGAAGGCGGGCAGGATCGTGTTCTCGTAGTCGGCGGCGGTGCGGTCGATGTACTCCGAGTACCACACGCCGTACGCCCACTGCGGGAGCAGTTTGGGCGGCCCGGTGAGCATGGCCAGGTCGGACAGGGCCTGCTTGTAGTTGTGGCCGTAGCCGAAGACATAGCCGTCCTGGTACGGCGTACCACCTTGGGAAGGACGCTGGGTGACCTGGCGGGTGCCGGTGTCGTACAGAGCCGAGGCAGTGTCGTCGAGCAGGTACCAGCCGTCCTTGTACAGCAGACCGGGCGTGGTGGGCGGCGCGCCGTTGTCGCCGTTGACGCCGTCGAGGCTGCGGCGGTAGCCGCCGAGCGCCAGGTGCGGTTGCGGGGCCGGCGAGCCGGCCGCCGTGACGGAGACCGTGTCGAGGTTGACATGACAGCTCGCGGCGTCCGGACAGCCGACGGAAATGTCGTTGGCTCCGGCCTTGAGGGTGACGGGGACCGTCGCGGTTTTCCAGGTGTCCCAGTTTCCGGTGACGGGCAGCGACAGGGTCTGCGTGGTGCCCCCGGAGGACACCGTCGCCGTACGAGTCCGGTAAAGGCCGTCACCGCCGGTGGCGTTGGCGTAGCGCACCTGCAACGCATAGGAGCCGTCCGCCGGTACGCCGACCACGTGGGCCGACACGCCTGCCCCTTGGTTAAGTTCCCCGACGAAGCCACTGCCTGAGTAGCCGGCATGGTCGGTGGCCGTGATCGCCGAGCCCGAGATGCGGTCGGCCTCGGCCTCGCAGTTCACGCCGAACCCGCAGGCCGTGATCGCGGTGGCGGACGACGGCGGAAAACTGCCGCCCTGGTTCACCAGGGCAACGCTGTCGATGTTGACGTCCCCGGAGTCCGCGGCGGTCCTTGCCAGCGTGACGATGTGGTGGCCGGCGCCGAGTTGCACCGCGCTGCTCGCCAGGCCCCACGTATCCCAGTTCGCGGTGACCGGCAGGCTCACCGACCGGTTCGCGACGCCGTCCACCGACAACGTCAGAGTGCGCGTCGTGGTCTGGCCGTCACCCCCGAGGGAGTTGGCGTAGCGGGCGTCGAACTGGTAGGTCCCCGACGTGGCGACGTCGACGTCGGCCGACAAGGAGTCGCCCGCCCCCTCGAAGCCGGCCACGAAACCGGAGCCGGTGTAACCGGTGTGGTCCGAGGCAACGCCGACCCCGCTGTGGGACAGCTGCTCTGCCTCGCACAGGGCGCCGAGGGCACACGTGAGGCGCTTCCACGGCGTGGCGCTGACCGGTGACCCACCGGCCGACAACTGCACGGAGAGGTTCTGGGCGTCGAAGGGCCCGGAACCCTCCTGATATCGGAGGGTGAGCGCGCTCGTGCTGATGGTCAGCCAGCCGCCGGACGTGCTTGAGGTGTACGAGGTCGGCGCGAACGCGGTGCGGCCGATCGCGTTGAAGGTCGCGCTGTCGGTGAACTTCCCGTCCTGCGCGTACTCCGTACGTATCAGGGTCGGGGACAGAACCTGGAAACGCGCGTTGCCGGACGTCACCGACGCAGTACGGTGGGCCGTCTGTGCGTCCGCCGACGCCTCTTCGATACCGGTCACCATCATGGCTGCCAGGCTGCTGACGAGGGCGACGACCGTGACACGTCTTCGCAGGAACCGCGCCGTGCGTAACGCTGATCTTCTTCTCATGGACAACTCCGTCCTGAAGCGGGCCTGTGGCCCGTCGTGAAGGTGCATCGACCACCGTTCGCGCCTGGTGGAAACTGCCGCCGATCGACATCGTTGTCAAGCCCCGCCGTTCAGACCGTTGAGCCATGGCCTCCTCCTCTCCCCTTGCCCGCGTTACTGCTGCGGGTCGGCGTGGTGGCGGGTGAAGGCCTGCCAGCGCCGCTCGAAGTCGTCGGCGTTCTCGGTGATGTAGTCGGTGGTCACGGACCGCGCTCAGCCGCCACGGCCTCAGCTGATCGCACGGCGGCAGCCCGCCGGTGACCGGCCGGAGCGCAGAACGCGAATGCCGTGTGCTGGAGGCGGTGGTGTGGGAGCGTGGCGGTATCCGGGCCTGCCGCTTTCCCCCGTAGCGGCGGGCCCGGCCATGTGTGTTCAGCGGGCGAGAGCGACGGTGACGGGTCGGCCGGGGCAGACGGCGAGTCGCTCGGCGAGTGCGGTCCGCTGGGCAGGGTCGATGTCCACCGGCGGCCTCGCCGGCTGTGTACGCGAGTGCACCCCGGTCCTTGCCAGGGGAGCCTGATCGTGCCCTTGGCAAGAGGTCGTTTGAAACGGTGATCCGAATGCTGCGGTCGGGTCCGGGAGTCCAGCCGAGGTAGGTCCACGAGCCGCCACCGGGCGATCCTGCGGTCCCACACATGCCCCCTGTCCCACATATGTCCCTTATTGTAGCTTTTGGTTGTCGTGTCTCGGCGGATGGGATGGAGTTGGGGCCGTGGCGTTCGCGGAGTCGGCCGGCGGTGGTGAGTCGATGCCCTCTCCCGAGCCGGCCCCGGAGTCCGAGCGACGATCCTGGGCACCGCTGCTGGCGGTGTGCGCCGGGTATTTCATGGTGATCCTGGATGTGACGGCCATCAACGTCGCCGTGCCGGTGATCGGCCGCGAACTGTCGGCCTCGCTCACCGGCATCCAGTGGATCGCCGATGGGTACACCCTGGTCTTCGCCGGGTTCCTGCTGACCGGTGGCGCGCTCGGTGACCGGCTGGGCAACCGTCGGGTCTTCTGCACGGGCGTGGGGGTGTTCACTCTGTCCTCGGCCGCGTGCGCGCTCGCGCCGAGCGCCCCGTCCCTGGTTGCGGCCCGGCTGGCGGAGGGGCTCGGTGCGGCTCTGATCGTGCCCGGTTCCCTGGCACTGCTCCAGCAGGCCTACCCGGCGCCGGCCGCACGCTCGCGGGCCTTCGGACTGTGGGGTTCGATGGCCGGCATCGCGGCCGCCGCCGGTCCGCTGCTGGGTGGGCTGCTCGTCTCCACGTTGGGCTGGCGCTGGGTGTTCCTCATCAACTTGCCCGTCGGCGTGGCCTGCCTGGTGCTGACGCTGCGGCACGTGGCACGCTCGCCCCGGCGCGCCGCCCGGGCCCTGGACTGGCCGGCGCAGTGCGCGGTGATGGCGGCGGTGGCGCTGCTGACCGCGGCGCTCAACGAGGCCGGGCGGCGGGGCTGGTCCGATCCGGCCGTTCTCGCCGGGGTGGTCCTGGCCATGCTGGCCGCCGTGGCGTTCGCAGTACGTGAGCAGCTGGCCCGCTCTCCTGTCCTTCCGCCGAGCCTGCTGCGGTCCCGTGCGATGAGCGGTGGAGCCGTCATCGGCCTGCTGTTCAACTTCGGCTTCTACGGCATGGTGTTCACCGCCAGTCTGGAGTTCCAGCACCAGCGCGGCTTCAGCGCCCTCGGCACCGGGCTGGCGCTGTTCCCTGCGGTGGCGATGACCATGTTCGCCTCCGTCCTGTCCGGGCGCCTGAGCCGCCGTACCGGCGACCGTCCACTGGTGGTCGCCGGCATGCTCGTGGCTGCCCTGGGGCTGGCCGGCTGGGCCGCGGCGGGAGCCGACCCCGCCTACCCGCTGCTGGTGGCCCCGATGATGGCCGCGGGATTCGGTACCTCCTTCGCCCTCACCGGTTCAACCGCCACCGTGATGGGTGCCGCGCCTTCTGCGTACTCAGGCGCAGCCTCCGCCCTGTTCAACACCACCCGCCAGATCGGCAGCGCCACCGGCGTCGCGCTCGGCGGCAGCCTGCTCGCCACCGCCACCGACTACAACACCGGGCTGCGCACCAGCATGGCCATCGGCGCGCTCGCCTACCTGGCCGCCGCGGGCCTCGCCTGGCTGTGCGTGCCGGCGATACCGAAAATGACCTAGGACCTCTTGGGGCCGTCGGCCAGGCCAGGACAGTCTGCGAGTCGCCGGCCAGAAGGCTGAATGCGGAAACCGGGCCCACCGATTTCCCCGTAGTGGCGGGCCTGGCCTTGTGTGTTCAGCGGGCGAGGGTGATGGTGATGGGCTGGTCGGGGCGGATGGCGAGGCGCTCAGCCAGGGCGGTCTGCTCGGCGGGGGCGACGGTCAGCTGGTAACGGGTCTTGTCGGCGATCCAGCTGGTGACGTAGGTGCACCAGCGGCCGGCGTACGGGGGCAGCCACTGGGTCGGGTCCTTGTCGGCCTTGGACCGGTTGGAGGCGGCGAAGACCGCGATGAGCGCGCGCGGGTCGTCCAGGTCGTTGGCGTAGGCCGCCTCGCGCTCCTTGGGTGTCCAGGTGGAGGCGCCGTCCCAGGCCTCGGCGAGCGGGACCGGTGCCGGAGTCCCAGGTCTCGGCGAGCGGGATCGGCGCCGGTGTTGCCTCGTGCGCCCTCGCGGCGCTCACTGACTGGGCCCTGAACGAGATCGGCTTCTACCGCCTGCAGCTGGACCACTCGACGCGCAACCATGCCTCCTGCAGGGCCGCCACGAAGTCCGGCTACCTCCTGGAAGGCACCAAACGCAGCGCCGCCCTCCACGACGACGGCCGACACGACATGCACCTGCACGCCCGCATCCGAGGCGATCGAGCCCGTCCGATCCATTGCGTGCGGAGCCAGATGACGGTCGAGCGCGCCAGGTAGATGGTGGTAGTGCCTCAGTGCTGGATCAGACCGCCGACCGGGACGGGAGCGACGTGGCCGGTTGCCGGAACGGTCTGCGCCAGGGCGAGGCCGATGTCGACCAGCGATGACCGGCCCAGGCAAGCAACATCGGGGATCGGAGTCCAGACCGACTCGGCGATGTCGCCGTTCGGCTCAGGCCGGAGTTGGCCGCCGGTGAGTACTCGGCCGTGGATCGTGGACGACGACGTGTGGTTCGACTGAAGCGCAACACACGGTAGGGGAATGCCCGCGCTTTTCTTCGCGGACGGTGCGGTGGGCGAGTAAGGGCCTTCGCAACTGGTGAAGCATGTAAGCCGTGCAGAGGCCCGAGCCTGGTTAGGAGGGGCTCGGGCCGTGTGCGCGGACGCTGACGACGTTGTGAGGCTGATCAGGAACCAGCGCCGGGCAGCTTCTGCGACAGTTCGATCATGTTGCCCCACGGGTCTGGGAAGAACGCCAGTCGTCGGCTGATGTCCTCGATCTCGAAAGGCTCACCGATAAGGTCGACGCCACGGCTGGCGAGCTCGGCGCGTGCTTCGTCGACATCGTCTACATGGACGCACATGTGCTGGTAGCCGCCGTGCTGCAGGCTGACTCCGAGGTCGTCGAGGACCTCGTTCGGGAAGGGTACCGGTCCGGCCAGCAGTTCCACATGAAAATTGTCATCGTTGGGCGGGCAGAGCTAGGCGAGCTTCAGCTCACCGTAGGGCCATTCCTGGAGTACTCGGAAGTCCAGCTTCTCCGTGTACCAAGCCTTCGCCGCGTCGTAGTCGGGAACACGGATACCAACATGGTGACCATGGAAGGACGAAAATGGGCTTGATGGGTTTTTCGGCGGGTGGGCCGGCATGGGCATCGCAATCACTCCTATCCTGCTGAACCATCAAGGGATGGCACGATGAGCCAGACAGTTCAGCCTACCGTGCGGTTCGGTGCGGAATAATCAAGCCCGGATATTCGTGATCAGGTTCGACGGTTCGCCATTTAGAGCTTGTAACACGATTATGATAGGTGCTTCTTCAATCGCCTCCAGCAGATGAGGCTGCAGGCCAATGAGATGAAGGCGTCGTGGAGTTCGGTTCGGCGTTCCCAGCGGACGGCGAGGCGCTTTGAACTGGTGCAGGAGGGCGAAGGTCTGCTCGACGACATAGCGGAGTTTACCCAGGCCCACCCTTCGCCAACTTCCGTCTGACGGGCTTCTGCAACGAAGAGGAGGCTGCCGTCGGTTTCGCCGACAAAGCCAAGCGGCTATTGGAGGACGAGCTGAAGATGATGCCCACCGAGTATTCACGGGGTCCTGCCTGGGAGCCTTACACGGTCGTGGACCGCAACCTCTACACAGGGCAGAACCCCGCCTCCTCGGGCCCTCTCGCCAAAGAGCTCCTCAAGGACCTCTCCTGACGGGACGAGAGGCCGGGGTGGGATGCCATGCCAACTACCCCTCACCGGAGGTGAGTCACGCGTCAGGCCGTCGCCGGTCCCAGGATCACCGGGGTCCACCACCTCTCCTTTACCGTGTCCAACCTGTACCGTGTCCAACCTGGACGACAGTCTGGATTGGTATCAACTGCTGTTCAGCGCCGAGCGCGTGGACTACAAGTTCAACCACCTGTACCGGGAATCGACGGGATACGGTGTCCTGCCGATCACACCCGAGTCCGGTGTCGTGATCGGGTTGCGCACCGACACGGTCAACCAGCACGAGGGATTCCTCGAATCCCGGACCGGGCTGGACCATGTGTCGTTCCAGGCCGGCTCCCGTGTCGACCTCGAGTCCTGGATGTCCTGGCTCGACGAGCTGGGGATCGCACACACGCCCATCAGGGACGAGACGGAACCCTTCGCCTACTCGGCTGTCGTGTTCCGCGATCCCGACAACATTCGACTCGAGTTCCTCGCCGTCGGCCAACGGCTCGATGGCCTGAGACCGAGCGAAGCCCGTCGAAGCACTCGGGCCGGAGCCCTGCCGAACCGTACCCCCGCGGCGCCGGCGCCGGTGCCACTCGGCGGGATCGGGCGCCAAGAGCTGTCGCCCCGGGTCCGCGTGGGCCGGGGCTCTATCTGTTCGGGTACACCATGTGAGCCGGGCGACATGAGAACCGGTGGCAGAGCCCGGTGATCCGCGGGCCCTTGACCGATCCCCCGCGGGAGACGGGTCACGGCCCGCAGGCCCGGCACTTCGAAAGGAGTGCGCGGCCCGTACCGACGTCACCCGCCCCGGTGACACATCCGCTGTCCGTTCCCACCGCCGCGAGCCCACGGGCGCCTCATGGGCTGCCGACCAACCTTGCTGTGAACACCGCCATCGTCCTCGGCGCGAGCATCGGCACGGCCCACGAACTCCCGCTCGGGCCTGATTCTGTTGGTCTGCTCAACCACGCTTGGCATGCTGCGCAGACAGCTTCCGCATGATGCTGAGGATCCAGTTCGTTCAACGCGTGCCGAGCCTCTTCCGGCTTCAGGCAGAGCGCTAATCAAGTCGCTGGGTGTGCGGGGTACGCGGCGAGGCATTGCCGTGGCTGCTTGTGTCCCGTCGTGTCGCTGGTTCCTGGGCGCTCCAGCTGGCGAGCAGCTTCCAGGCGTCCTGGGAGGCCTGGTCTTGGGCCGGGAGGTAGAGGAACAGGGTTTGGTCGTTCTCGCCCGGCATGGTGAAGGCCTGGTAGTCGATGGTCAGGTCGCCGACGACGGGGTGGCGGTAGCGTTTGTGCCCGTGGCTGCGGTCGAACACTTGGTGCTCGGCCCACCAGCGGCGGAAGTGCTGACTTTTCATGGTCAGCTCGCCCACCAACTCGGCAGTACGGGTGTCCCCGGAGTGACGGCCGGCGTCGAGCCGCAGGATGGCGGTCATCTCGGCGGCGACCTGTTCCCAGTCCGGGTACCGGGCGTGGGCTGCCTCGTCCAGCAGGATCCAGCGGGTGAGGTTGCGCTCCCGCGCGGGCATGGCTTCGAAGTCCGTAAGCAACGCGCGGGCCAGGTGGTTGGTGGCAAGCACGTCAGTGCGACGCCCCAGGACGAAGGCGGCCTGGTCGGTGAAGGAGTCCAAGAACCGCCGCAGCCCGGGCCGGACGCGCTGCACGGTCGGTGCGGAGCGGCGGGCCGTGTCGGGCTTGGGCCCGGCGAGGTCAAACAGGTGTGCGCGTTCGGGGGCGTCCAGCCGCAGCGCAACGGCCACTGACTCCAGCACCCCGGCGGACGGACTGATTTGCCGCCCCTGTTCCAGGCGCGTGTAGTAGTCGGTGCTCACCCCGGCCAGCTGAGCGACTTCTTCCCTGCGCAGACCCGGCACCCGCCGGTAGGCCCCTCGCTCGGGAAGCCCGGCCGACTCGGGAGTGATACGGGCGCGAGACCGGCGCAGGAACTCGCTGAGCTCCACGTTTCTGGCCATGCATCCATTCTCTGCCCGCGGCATTCCGCGGTCGACCGGGGAATGGGGGGTCGCCGAGTCCTAGGCAACCGCTTCCCTGGCAGGTCAGGGCTGGAAAGCGCCCTCCGCAGGGCCTCCGGCGCGTGGTGTCCTGGATTGCGGAGGCCCACCGGGCACAGCAGCGGCGCGGCGCCGCCCAACGGGGGCCTCAGTCGTACTGACCGTGTCCGCTGGTTGCACCGAGCCACCGGGCGGACCCATAGACGGACACCCTCAGTGGTCAAGTGATCGAGGAGAGTAGCACTCATGCACACCACACACCGGCATCACTCGGTCGGCTTCTCCGCCCCCCAGGACCGGTGGCTCGTGGGCCTCCGCCTCCGCACAACCAAGAAGACCGACGTGACCTGGCACTACTTCGTCATCGGCGACACCACAGAAGCGGTCGACGCTGTGGCCACCGCGATACAACGAGCCACAGCACACCATCAACCCATCGCGAACACGGCCGCGCGGATCGCCGACCTTGAAATCCGCCGACTGCGGCACAGTCCTCTGGGCCAGGTCTACCTCGACCCCCAGCACACACCTGCACCACGATCTGCTGGCCCCTATGCGCAAGCTGCATAGCACCCCCGACACCGCAGTACGCGCAACCCGCAGCCCGAAATAGTCAGCGCGCCCAACACCCACCCCCGGCCACCGAGCCAAGGCCCGTACCGATCTGGCATCCAACCCCCCTGAGACGGAACTGGCTCCGGTGGCAGCGGGCCACAGGACGCGCTGAGGTGTGAATCTGCTGCCAGTAGCTGACGGAGCCAGTTGCCCTTCTGTCACCCCGTCCTCGGCCGAACCACACCGACTGGCCTGGGGTATCAGCGGAGGGCTCGCGAGGCGGGCCGGCCAACGGACCCCGACCCATCGACAGGACACCGCACATGCGCCGGACTACGAGTAGTACTCCAGCAGCGGTTCGTGTCCTGAGCTGCAACTTCGGTATTGGCAGCGGCGGGTGATGGCCTGGCGGTGTCTTCTCCGGACCAGCCATGGCAGTGCATCGGTGACGGCATTGCGGTCAGGTCGCGGAGGGGGCAGGTAAGTGTGCAGCAGTCGCCGCACCTCTGCCACGGTCAGGGGGGGACGAGGCTGGGGATGTCATCTCTGCGCCCCTCTTGC
>NZ_KQ948474.1:0-11014 GCF_001514115.1 Streptomyces olivochromogenes | reverse complement strand
TGGTGAACAACACAGGCGTGTTCGCCGCCCAGCCGGTGTTCGAGATTCCCGACGAGGAATGGCTGCGCTTCTTCCACGTCAACGTGCTCTCCGGCATACGTCTGGCGCGCCACTACACTCCCCGGATGGCGCAGCGCGGCTGGGGCCGGGTCGTGTTCGTCAGCAGCGAGGCCGCGATCCAAACGCCCACGAACATGGTCCACTACGGCATGACCAAGACGGCACAGCTGGCGGTGTCGCGCGGCATGGCCCAGGAGGTCGCCGACAGCGGAGTGACCGTCAACTGCGTACTGCCCGGGCCGACCTTGAGCTCCGGCGTGCTGAAGATGTGGGCCGACCTCTACCCGGGCCTCGACGTCGCCGAGCAGGAGCGCAGGTTCGTCGCGGACGGGCGGGCCGCGAACTCCTTGCTGGGACGTCTGATCCGTCCGGAAGAGGTGGCCGGCCTGATCACCTACCTCGCATCGGATCAGGCGGCGGCGACCACGGGCGCGGCGCTGAGCGTCGACGGCGGCCTGGTCCCCACCATATTCCCCTGAGCGACCTCCCGGAGCGGCGGCGCCGTCGCGGGAGAAGTCTTCGCGCAGGCGCGGGGTGTCCACGTGAGGTCAGGGGGCCGGTCGTGGCGTCAGCCGGCATCACGAGCGGGCCGGGCGACCAGCCTTCGTCGACGACTCGGACTTTCACCACCCAGGCAGCGACGAGCAGAAGGACTCCCAGCGCAAGCAAGGGCCCCAGGCCCAGGGCAGAGTGAGACCTGGCGGTGTACCCGAGGGAGTCCGGCTCCGCGCCCCGAGAGTCTTGGGCCGTGGCACAGTGACCGGCCGACGCCGTAGAAGGATCGGTCATGACCGCACCCCACCGGGCCATCAGGTCGCATTCGACGAGAATGCACCGTCACCCGTCGTATCCACGTCCGCGAAGCAACTCCGGCACTGCCAGCAGGTACTGCCCGGCCTTGCCGAAATCGGGCAGGCCTGCGCCTCTCGTCGCACAGGGTCGATGTGCTGAGATCATCGTTCCGGAACCGGCTGCGTGCTCATCCGTCGTAGGCCAGCAAGAACGGCCGGCAAGCGCGTAGCTCCGCCGGCGGCCCGAACGAGCCGCGGGCCGCGCAGGCTCAGCCTGTTTCCTCCGCCGCAGTGGCCGGCCCCACCGGCACGGACGTAATACGCCGACGGTTCCCAGCCGGCAGCGACGAGTTCGATTCGGATGTTGCCCGCATTAAGGACCGCATCCCGAAGAGCTGATTCCGACGTACCATTTTCAGGCATCCATATTCAATCAAATAATTCCACACGGCATTAGAATGCGAGCCGAATTCTCACGCACAGCCGATGGGGTGAAATCCCAGCGCAGCAGACGCTGCGGCTCGTCGGAGACGACACTCCAGGTGGGGAAACTCCGCCTCAAACGCATGAGCTCAGCCACAGCGAACTTGGTGGAGTAGAGACATCGAAATGCCCTGCTGCAGTATCGCAGAAGCGGGTGCACAATCGATATACGAGCGTCCGCGGGCGGGATCCTGTGCGAGGCCTGAGCCCGATGGACAGGTTCTGTTCACCCTGTCCGACGCACCACCGGCGCGCCCGCCTTCTTCCAGCAGCCGGCGTCCTCGGTCTCGGCGTTCTCCGGGCAGCAGAGGTGGCAGTCCATGCATGAGAAGGCGTACGCAGCCCAATGCGCGGCAGAGGACAAGCGCTGCGCCGTCATCCCCCACCGGCGGCCAGGCAGGCTTCCCTTGTTCGCTCTGGCCCTGGGCAGTTTCGCGATCGGAACGTCCGAGTTCGCGAGCATGGGGATTCTTCAACTCTTCTCCGCCGACCTTCACTTGGGGCTCTCCTCGGCCACTAACGCCATCGCCGCGTACGCCGCCGGGGTGGTCGTCGGCGCGCCCTCCATCACACTGGCTGCTGCCCGTATGAACCGACGCCCGCTTCTGCTCGGGCTGATGGGCCTGTTCGTCGTCGGAAACCTGCTGTCGTCCCTCGCCATGAACCTTGGCATGCTCGTGGCGGCGCGGTTCGTGAGCGGTCTGCCGCAGGGGGCCTACTTCGGTGCCGGCGCGGTCGTCGCTTCCTACGTCGTCGGCCCCGGACGGTCCGGCAAGGCCTTCTCACTCGTCATGACCGGTCTGACCGTGGCCACGATCGTCGGATCGCCCCTCGCGACATTCCTCGGGCAGACCACGGGGTGGCGAGTCACCTACGTGATCGTGGCCGGGGTCGGTGCCGCGGCTCTGCTGGCGCTCCTGCTCTTCGTACCGCGGACCCGGGATCTGAGTGGCGGTTCCCTCGTGAAGGAGGTCGGCGCGCTGCGAAAGCCCGCAGTGTGGACCGTCATGGGCGTCGCCGCCGTGGGCGTGGCCAGCATCTTCGCGGTCTACAGCTTCATAGGTCCCTACGTCACCGATGCGGCCGGCCTCGACCTCGGCGTCGTGCCGATCGCTCTCGCCGTCTTCGGTATCGGCATGACCGCCGGGAACCTCCACGGCGGCCGCATCGCGGACCGGCATCCGTCGCGCGGCCTGGTGGGCGGCTTCGGCACGGCGCTGGTCCTGCTGGTACTGCTCGCCCTGTACGGCGCCCAGCCGTGGGTCCTCTTCGTGACCCTCATAGGTATCGGCGCGGCCATGATGACCGCCATTCCGACGATCCAGGTGCGCCTGACCGACCTGGCCCCCGAGTCTCCCACCCTCATGGGAGCGATGAATCTGGCATCGCTCAATGTCGCCAACGCCGTCGGCGCCTGGGCGGGCGGGGCAGTGATCGGCGCAGGCTTCGGAATCCTCTCCTCGGCGTGGGCCGGCTTCTTCCTCACCCTGGCGGGCCTTCTCCTCTTCTTCTCCACCACTCGCGTGACACGGGCGGCGGAGCAGCCGCTGGCACCCCAGCCCGGTTCCATAGGGTGACCGACTCCCGGAAAGGAACCATCCGGCAGTCGCGATCTGGGCGAGAAGGGAAGTCCGTTCGCCGAGGGAAGGCCGGACAAGATCCTCCACGAGTGGACCGCCGATACCACGGAACGTTCGATCGACGGCAGTTGGCAGCGCCTCGGCGTGGACAGGCTGGACATCGTCTGGGTGCACGACGTGGCGCAGGACTTCCACGGCGACCTCTAGATCGGCAAGTTCGAGGAAGCCAGGGCCGGGGCGTGCCGGGTGCTGAGCAAGCTGCGGGACGAGGGCGTCATCAAGGCCTGGGGCCTGGGGGTCAACCGCACCGAACCCATCGAACTCACCCCGGCACTCGATGGACCGAAGCCCGACGGCTTCCTGCTGGCCGGCCGGTACACCCTCCTCGACCACGAGCGGGCCTTGCAGCGGCTGCTGCCCATGGCGCAGGCGCAGGAGCAGGGAGTCGGCATGGTGGTGAGCGGACCGTACAGCTCCGGAATCCTGGCCGGCGGAACCCATTTCGAGTACCAGGACGCGCCCCCGGAAGTCGTCGAACGGGTGGGGCGCATCAAGGCCATCGCCGACCGGAACGGGGTCTCGATCAAGGCCGCCGCGTTGCAGTTCTCGCTCGCCCACCCGGTGAGCGCCGCGGTCATTCCCAGGGCGACGAAGCCCAGCCGCATCGCCGAGGACCTGGCGGCACTCCACGAACAGACCCCGGACCGGTTCTGGCGAGAACTTCGCGAGGCACGGCTGGTGAGCCCGCAGGCACCTCTGCCGAGCGGCATCTAATTCCATCCGCTCTCTCCCCCCGGCGAACGCTCATCCTCGGCTCGCCCAGGAACGGACGTTCCCGGCCCCTCTGGAACGCGTGTGGCAGCTGATCGGGGGGTCGGCTTGCTGCCCGACTGGCTTCCCTACATTCCGTCAAGCACCCTGGAGGAGGAAGGACGCCTCAAAAGGCTCGGCACCCCCGACGGGGGCACCATCGTCGAGCGCTTGGTCGCCTTCAACGAGGAAGAGCGCGTCAGTACAGTTACGCCAATATCGAGGCGCCGTTCCTGGTGACCGACTGCGTCTCCACCCTGCGGGTGCACGCCGTCTCAGGCGACGCGACCGTCAGCGAGATCCAGTGGTCGGGACGTTTCGTTCCCACGGACGCCTCGGAAGCCGACGTCGTCGCTCTCGTCACCGGAATCTACGGCGATGGTCTGGAAGCTCTGAGCAGGGCATTGTCGTGAGGGGCCGGCCGCTCGGATTGCCGGGCGACGAGCCCTCGCGACGCGGCCGGTCGACCCGAGTGGCCGCGACGCACGCCGTTGCCTCACCGCCCTGCCGATCAGGAACGGGAGAAGACTGACCATGGATTTCCGACAGCTGGGGAACTCAGGGCTGCTGGTCTCGACGATCGCCCTGGGCACGATGACATTCGGCGGCAAGGACGTCTTCGGCAATGTGGGCCATACCGACGTGGACGGTGCCCGTCGTCAGGTCGACATGTGCCTCGACGCCGGCGTCAACCTCATCGACACAGCGAACATGTACTCCTCGGGAGCGGCCGAGGAGATCCTTGGCAAGGCCCTGGCAGGCCGGCGGGACACGGTCCTCATCTCGTCGAAGGTACGCCTGCCCATGGGGGACGGACCCAATGACGAGGGCCTGTCGCGCCGGCACATCCTGGACCAGATCGATGCCAGCCTGCACCGTCTGGGCACCGACCACCTGGACATCTACCACGTGCACCAGTGGGACGGTCTGACGCCCCTGGAAGAGACCATGCAGACCCTCGACAGCCTCGTGACCTCGGGAAAGGTCCGGTACCTGGGCGTCTCGAACTTCTCTGGCTGGCAGCTCATGAAGGCGCTGTGTGTCGCGGACGCGCACGGATACCAGCGGTTCGTCAGCAACCAGATCTACTACTCGCTCGAGTCCAGGGACGCCGAGTACGAACTCGTTCCCGCCTCTGTGGACCAGGGGCTCGGGATCCTTGTCTGGAGCCCGCTCGCGGGAGGGTTGCTGAGTGGCAAATACCGGCGCGACCAGCAGCCCGAGGACGGCAGGCACCTCACCGAGTGGTCCGAGCCCCCCGTGCGTGACGAGGAGAAGCTCTACGACACCATCGACACCCTCGTCGAGGTGGCCTCCGCGCGCGGGGCCTCGCCGGCCCAGGTGGCCCTGGCCTATGTGCTCACGAAACCCGCCGTCACCTCCGTCATCGTCGGCGCCCGCAAGGACGAACAACTGGCCGACAATCTCGGGGCGGCTGATCTGGAGCTCTCGCCGGAGGAGGTGGACCGCCTCGACAAAGTGAGCGCGCCCGACCTCATCTATCCGCACTGGCACCAGGCCAACCTCGTGGCCTCCCGGTTCAGCGAGGCAGACCTGGCACTGCACCGGCCGGACCGCTGAACACTCACTCAGGCGCGCCGCAGTGCCGTCCCAGGGAGGTCGAACCCATGGTTGTCGCCACGGTCGGTGGCGCTCGCAGCGACGTTGACGGGGATCATGGCCACGTACGCGCTGCACCACCCGCAGTTCGTCGTCGCTGCTCTCATGAGGGAAGCCTAGGGACGCGTCACTTCGGCAGCCACGGGTTTCTGCAACGTGCGCAAGCTTCACCTCAACGTCAGCGGGCTACCTCTCCGACGGTGTCCGCGATCAGTACAGGCGGCAGGCCGCCCGGGACGCGCTCAAGCACCACCGCGAGCAGCGGCCAGCCGACGCCGTCAGCTAGCCGAGGGTGCGTCGCCGGTACGCGTCGATCGCGGCGCGTACCGCGCCCGCCTGCGGCCACTCCTCTCCGTGAGCTTCGGCAGGCGGCCACCCGGTGCGCACGAGGGAGTCGGCCGCGACCGACTCCGGTGTCGCGTAGACGCGCTGGAGTGAGGTGACCGGGCCGCGGGGCATCGAGTTCCGGGGCCGACGTAGGCGTACGCCCAGCCCGTCTCCTCGTCCCAGCGGAGACGGATTCCGCCCGGGCCTGCGCAGCGGCTCACATCCCACCGCAGCCGGATGCGCATCCGCTCGTCCGGGCGGGCGCCAGGTCGACGCGGACGATGCCCGGCGGGACACCGCAGTCGACCAGCGCCTGACCCACCGCGGTGGCGTACGGCCAGTGCGGCAAGGTGTGGGGCAACAGGCCTGGAAATCCTGGCGGTTGAAGCAGCACGGGTCTCGCCTCCACGGCGGGGTCGGACGGTCAGGAGACGCGCAGGAGTGTGGTGGCGGGGCGGATCGCGCCGGGCCCGAACTTGGCGCGGATGCGGTCGCTGACCTCTTCGGCGACCAGCCGGGCCTCGCGCGCACCGTCGAAGCTGATCTGCTCGGCAACCTGGCCGGCGGCGACCAGATCGTCGCCCTTCAGCGTGATTCCGGTGAGGCGGCCGCGCTGAAGTCCTGCCGCATCGATCAGCCGGTACGCCGGCGTGCGCAGGTCGTCATCGTGCGCGGAGGCCTCCGGGAGCCGACGGGTCTTCTCCCACGTGGTGCCTCCGGCGAAACGCAGGGTCAGGGTCAGGCCGCGGGCCGCCTGGCCCCGACCACGGAGCTGGACGGCGAGGGTGACGACGAGGTCGAGCAGGGCCGCGCGGACGGCGGCGCCGTCCAGGGTGTGCCGGGGGAAGGTGCGGCTCACGCTCGCGGAGGCGGGCAGGGCGCGCGGGGTGACGGGGCGGGGGTCGATGCCGCGGGCCCGGTCGGCCACCTGGCGTCCGGCCCGGCCGCCCAGGAGACGCTGCACGGTGGCGGGCGGGATCGCGGCGAGCAGGCCGACGCAGTGCACCCCGTAGTCACGCAGGGCCTGGGCCTGACGGGGGCCGATGCCGTGGAGAGCTTCGACGGGCAGCGGTCCGAGCCAGTCGGCCACCTGGCCGGGGCCGACAGCGAGGACACCGCCCGGCCCGGTGAACTGGCCGGATGCGGTGGCCGCGACCGCGAAACTGGAGTACCGACGGGTTCGACCGCGTCCGGCTACCAGGCATTCGACCTGTTCATGCTGGTTGGCGAATCGACAGTGACGTCCACTCGAAAGGGTGAAGTTCTGCCAGTAACTCGCAGATTCCGGGAGCTGCTTGCGTAATTTGCATGTCCGTGGCGGATTCCGATACTCGCCGCTTCTCGCTGATTAGCGGGCGCGGCTCGCCAGGCCAGCCTCCTAGGCAGGAGGAGGGCCTGGCCGATGTCCTGACCCTTCAGCGCCGCGGTGTTCACCCGTCGTCGCGGGAGGCGGAGCAGGCGCTCTACTACGACACGCTCGCGGAGTACTGCTGGGCGCGGGATGTGGCGGGGCTGGCGCCGACGACGCTGAACCGCCTGGTGCAGCCGGTGATCGAGGTGTGCACCTTCTACGACGTCCTGCCCTGGGAGCTGTCGCCGCGGCAGCTGGACCAGTACTTCGCCGGGGCGGGCAAGCGCGGTCACACCACGGTCCGCAAGAAGATCACCAGCATCGACCTGTACTTCGCATTCCTCGAACAGCGGTACGCCGGGGAGATCCGACGGCGGTTCGGGGCGGTGGTGGAGTCACCGGTCGATGCCTTCAACAGGCCCCGGCACCGCGGGGACTTCGGGCTGCGGATCCCGCCCTCGCGCGCGGAGATGACGGCGTTCTTCGCCGCGTGGCGCCAGGAACTGGGCTCGGCGCGCAAGTATCCGGTCGCGGTCCGCAACTACGTGATGGCCAAGACCGCCTACATATCCGGGGTGCGGGCAACCGAGTTGTGCCTGGTGAGGCTGGGTGACCTGCACTGGGACAACGGCCAGTGGGGCCGCTTCCTCGTCAAGGGAAAGGGCGCGCGCGGGTCGGGCCCGCGGGAGCGCGAGGCGTTCATGTTCGCGGAGGGCCGCGAGCTGCTGTGGTGGTACATCGAGGAGATCCGGGGCCTGTTCCCGGACGATGCGCTGGATCCGTACGCGGCGCTGTTCCCTTCCGAACGGCTGCCGACCGCGCTGAGTGCCGAGGTAGCGGTCGCGCCGCCGGTCTGCGCCGACACCTTCCGCAGGTCGCTGCGTGCGGCGTCGCTCGCCCATCTGAAGGGCACGGTGACGGTGCTGTTCCCGCATCTGCTGCGGCACGCCTGCGCGACGCACAACTACGAGTCGGGGATGCCGCTTTGGGACGTTCAAGTGCTGCTGGGGCATACCTGGCCGACCACGACGGTCGGCTATCTGGCGAGTGCGAAGGCGGACCCGGAGCGGGCCAGTCTGGAGTCGTCCCGGCGCGCGGTGCGCCGGCTGAGCGGGGAGACGTGAGGGCGTGAAGTGGAATCTGCGCTGGGTGGCGGCCAGGCAGGACATCTGGCGGCCCAGTGACCTGAAGACCGCGTTCGAGGCGGTCGGGTTCACCCCGTCACTGAGCAAGGTGTGCGCGTTGTGGTCGGCGCGGCCGGTGACCGTGAGGCTGGACGATCTCGACATGATCTGCGCTGCGCTGAAGTGCACAGTCGCCGATCTGATGGAGGCCGAGCCGCTCGCCGGCGGCGAATCCGGGGAGCAGGAGGGGCAGCAAGCGGTCGGCCAGGACCCGGGTGCGGGCAGCGGCGGGCGGCCGGTGCCGAAGCAGAGCGGCGGCAAAGGCGCCGTACGGCGCCTGCCGCCGAACTGAGCAGGATGGCACGGGTGAACCGGCCTGGCTCGTGCGGCCTGTGCGCGATCTGGGGCACCATCACGGGTTCCGGCCTGTGCTACGAGTGCCGCGGCGGCCGCTACGAGAGGGCCAAGGGAGGGCTGCGGGAGGCCGTCTGCCGCCGGTGCGGCTGGCCGGGGATCGTCGGCGCGGACGGCACCTGCCGGGAATGCCGGATCGCGGTCCGGCTCGGTCAGGATCCGGCGTGGATGCATGCCGAGTTCGAAAGGCGCGACCTACCCGCCGGACGGCCGCTGCAACTGGCCGTGCGCATCGAGGGACTGGCGCTGAACAGCAACCCGCTGCGCCACCGCGCCGCCACCGGCCCGCGACAAAGGCTCGCGCCGTGGGCCCGCGGCCCGATACCGACGGCCCTCGACGACCCCGCGGTGTGCGTGGAGGAAATCCCCGGCCAGTTCGGGCTGTTCGCGCCCTGGCCCAGGACCTTCACCCGCGCCCACGGCAAGCGCATCCGCGGCCGGACCATCCCCGACTTCCCCGAAGTCCAGGCGGTGCTGAAGGAGATGGCCGCCGAACGCCGCGTCGGGCAGACCTGGCACTTCCACACTGAGGAGGGCGCCCGGCTCGCGCTGGCCGCCCGGCCCCCGGATGAGCGCCTGGTGCACCCCGAGACGCTCGCGGACCTCCCGCAGATGGCGCCGACCCTGCACGAGGCCCTGAAACGGGCCGGGCTGCTCGCGCCGCCACAGCCGCGGCTGGTGCCCTCCTGGATGTCCGCCGGCCTGGGCAGCTGTCGCGAGTGCCTGGCCTGGACGAACGAGCGGGACCAGCGGTGCACGTCCTGTCTGGACTGGGGCGCCGGCCGCCGGGCGGCCCCGTGCCACCGGTGCGGTCGGCTGCTGCCGTTGCGCGACGACCACTGTCGGCGCTGCGTGCTCACCGTCGCGGAGACCGACTACGATCTCGACGGCATCCGCCTGGACGGCGCGACCAGCTCTGGTTCGGCGGACCCCTCGCTCCGCGCAGCAGGGAAGGCGGGCTGTACGGGCGCCGCCGTCTCCAGCGCAAGCGCCGTGAAGCGATTCAAGCCTCACGGGCCACCCGCCCTGTTTCCGAACACCTCGCGCTGCCAGGCCAACTGGAGCTCTTTCACCTGCCCCGCGACTGGACCCGCGTGGACGAACGGCACCTCCCGGCCCTGACCCCGGCCGCCCGGATCCTGCTCAACGGGTTCGTCGCCCACATCAAGAGCCGCGGCTGGGATGCCGGCCGCATGAACGGGAGCATCCGCGCCCTGCGCGTCCTGCTCGCCCACCTCGGAGCCCATGCCCCACTGCCGGAGGAGGACGTGCGGCTGATCGCCCGCCGCAAGCACTTCCACGGCGCCCGCGTCATCAACTACCTGCGCCTGACCGGAAACCTCGCCCCCGACCGGCACTCGGATGCAGCTCTGGCCCGGGCCCGGCACCTCGCCGACACTGCCCCCGCCCCGTTCCGCGCCCCGCTCAACCGGTGGATCGACGTCCTGTGCGGCACGGCCCAACGCCCAAGCTCGCCGCTCGCCCCGTCGACCGTCTGCTCCTACCTGCGTCTGGCCGCGCCCCCGCTGTGCACCTGGTACGAGGGCGGCGTCACCGATCTGCGGGCCGTCACCCGTACCCACATCGAGCAGGCCCTCGAACCGGTCCAGGGAGAAGCCGCCAAGTCCCTGGCCACCGCCCTGCGCTCCCTGTTCCGCGCCCTCAAACGGGAGAAACTCATCTTCCGCGACCCGGCCCGCACCGTCTCCCTGACCACCGCCGTCGTGCTGCCGCGACCACTGGCCGACGACATGCTGCGCGGCACTCTCAACCGCCTCCCCAACCCCCGCGACCGGCTCAGCTTCGTGCTCGCCGCCGTGCACGCCCTGAGCACCCACGACCAGCGCCACCTGCTGCTGGACGACCTCGACCACAGCCGCGCCACCCTGCGCGTGCGGCGCACCGGCAAGCCCGTCCACACCGTCTACCTGGACGAACTCACCTACCGCCTGGCACGGCAGTGGCTGGCCGAACGCCACCGACGCTGGCCCGCCACCACCAGCCCCTACCTGCTGGTCACCGCCCATACCGCCGCCGACGACACACAGCCCCCGGTGTCCATCCAGGCGATCAACAAGCCCCTGCGCGCCCACGGCCACCAAGCGGGCCGCCTGCGCGTGGACCGCATCCTCAACGAGGCCCAGCACACCGACGACCCCCTCCACCTCATCCGCCTCTTCGGCCTCTCTCCCCGCACCGCCATGAAGTACATCCACGCCGCGCACCCGCACCGCAGCCAGAGCGACCCGATCATGTCCTGAGCAGCACGAGCTGGGCACTCCGACCTGGAACGTTGCGGTGATGAGGGTCCCAGTAGTTCTCGCGGAAAAACAGCACTACGCCGTGCGGCAGCCCATTGCTCCGGGCTCGGCCCCCGATCGAGCGCGGCTGGGTGAGGCGTTGACCCTCACAGCTAATGTGGCTAGTCTGTAGCTAACGGCATTAGCTACTTTG
>NZ_KQ948473.1:160414-161480 GCF_001514115.1 Streptomyces olivochromogenes | reverse complement strand
TGTTCTGTCCACGGAGGTTGGTGACAGTGATCACGGTTGGGTGATCTTGAACGAGTGAGGGCCTTCCGGGTTCGGTGTGGATTGCGACGTCTACACACGAACGATCAGAAGGCCCTCATGCCCCACCGTAATGCACCCCTGACCGAGACCGGCCGCCTGCGTCTGGCCCGCTGCGTCGTCGAGGACCGATGGCCGCTCCGCCGGGCCGCGGAACGGTTTCAGGTATCGGTCACCACCGCTGCCCGCTGGGCGGGGCGTTATCGCCTGCTCGGCGAGGCGGGCATGGCCGACCGTTCCTCCCGCCCGCACCACAGCCCGCGCCGGACCCCGACACGCACCGAGCGCAGGGTCATCAAGGTCCGCGTCCTGCGCCGCTGGGGGCCGGCTCGTATCGCCTACCTCCTCGGGCTGAACCCGGCCACCGTCCACCGCATCCTGACCCGCTACCGCCTGTCCCGCCTCTCCCACCTCGACCGCGCCACAGGCCGGGTCATCCGCCGCTACGAACACCCGGCACCCGGCGACCTGGTCCACGTCGACATCAAGAAACTCGGCAACATCCCTGACGGCGGCGGCCACAAGGCCCTCGGCCGTCAGGCAGGCCGCAGGAACCGCGCCAACGCCGGCGTGAGCTACCTGCACAACGCTGTTGACGACCATTCCCGCCTGGCCTACAGCGAGATACTCACCGACGAGAAGAAGGAGACCGCCACCGCGTTCTGGCAGCGGGCCCACACCTACTTCGCCTCCTGCGGGATCACCGTGCGGCGCGTCCTGACCGACAACGGCTCCTGCTACAAGTCGTTCCTCTGGCGCGACGCGCTCGCCGCAGCCGGGATCACCCACAAGCGAACCCGGCCCTACCGGCCCCAGACGAACGGCAAGGTGGAGCGCTTCAACCGCACCCTGCTCGACGAATGGGCCTACGCGACGCCCTACCGAACCGAGAGCGAACGACGCGACGCCTACCCGCACTGGCTGCACACCTACAATCACCACCGCGGACACACCGCGCTCAAGGGCCAGCCACCCGCCAGCCGCGTCCCCAACCTCACGGGTCAATACA
>NZ_KQ948473.1:0-160233 GCF_001514115.1 Streptomyces olivochromogenes | reverse complement strand
GCTAGGGCGGTGACGTTGACACCGATCTGATCCTTGATGTTGTCGATGACGGCCTTCTTGGCCTTCTCCTCAAGGATGATCTGGCAACCGGAGGGAAGTTGCGGGAAGCCATGCTCGATGTTGTCCAGGAGCCGTTTGCGGGTGAGGTTCGTCAGGGCCCGGAACTGGTTTTCGAAGCGGAACTCCTTGCGGTGCTGTCCGATGAAGTCGAGCACTGTGAGCACTGCTTTGTTCTCGCTCCGGCGAAGACCTCGGCCGAGCTGTTGGAGGAACAGGGTTGCACTGGAGGTGGGGCGCAAGAAGAGCAGGGTGTCTACGTCGGGGATGTCGAGTCCCTCATTGAAGAGGTCCACGGAGAAGATCACTTGCAAGGCGCCGGACTTGAGGTCAGCGAGGGCTTGTCTACGCTGTTCGGTCGGAGTCTCGCCGGAGAGGGCCACGGCGTTCAGACCGGCGGAACGGAAGTACTCGGCCATGAAGTGGGCATGCGCGACCGAGACGCAGAAGCCCAGCGCCCGCATGGCGCTGGGCTCGACGAGCTTCTCCTCCACGGCCTTCACGATGAGTCGCGCCCGCGCGTCATTGCCGGTCAGGACGTTGCTCAGGGCGGCGTCGTCATAGGCGCCGCGCTTCCACTCCACTGCACTCAAGTCGGTGTTGTCGCTGATTCCGAAGTAGTGGAAAGGGCTGAGGAGCTCGTTCTCCAGGGCCTCCCACAGGCGCATCTCGGCAGCGATGCGCCCGCCGAAGAACTCGTCCTGGATGTTCCTACCGTCCATGCGCTCAGGCGTCGCGGTCAGTCCCAGTAGCTCCATCGGCCGGAAGTGATCAACAATCTTTCGGTACGTCGGTGATGTGCCGTGGTGGAATTCATCGATCACGATCACGTCGAAGTGGCCGGCGTCGAGCTGATCCAGTGCCCTAGCATTAAGGGACTGAACGCTGGCAAAGACGTGGGTCCAGCGCTCCGGGATCTCCCCACTGTGGAGTGACTCGCCGAAGTTTGCATCCACCAAGACGTCTTGGTAAGTCCGCATCGACTGTTGCAGGATTTCCTTGCGGTGGGCGACGAACAGCAGGCGCAGATCCCGGCCGTATTTCTTACACAGGTTCTTGTAATCGAGCGCGGCCATTACCGTCTTCCCGGTCCCCGTCGCGGCAACTAGGAGATTCCGGTGCCGGTCGTGCACCTCTCGCTCTACGTCCAGTCGTTCTAGCATGTCGCGCTGGTGCGGGTATGGGCGTACCTCAAGGCCGGACAGAGTGATCTTGCGGTCCGCGGCTGCGATGGACGATGTACCGCCCGCGATGGCCAACGCCTCCTGGAGCCTGGTGCCGTCAGCATCAGGGTCGTACGTCTCGAATGACGGGTCGTTCCAGTAGGCGTCGAAGGTCGCATCGAATTTCCGCAGTACGTCAGGCGTGGCGATGGACGACAGCCGGACGTTCCACTCCAAGCCGTCGAGCAATGCGGCCTTGGAGAGGTTCGAGCTACCGACATAGGCAGTGTCGTATCCACTGTTGCGACGGAAGAGCCACGCCTTGGCGTGGAGACGCGTCGTCCGCGTTTCGTAGTTGACCTTGACCTTGGCGTTGAACTCCCGCACCAGCCTGTCCAGCGCCCGTCGTTCAGTCGCCCCGATGTAGGTCGTCGTGATGACACGTATGGGAACGTTCCGTTCATGAGCTGCTCTGAGCGACTGCTCGATGATGCGTAGCCCGTGCCACTTAACGAAGGCGCAGAGCAAGTCCACGTGGTCGGCTGTGGCGAGCTCTGCACGAAGCTCAAAGCCGAGGCTTGGATCGTCCGGGGAGTTGGTGATCAGAGCCGTATCGGACAGAGGGGTGGCTGGACGGACAGCGAAGACGCCGGGCGCCTCTTGCTTTGTCAGCGCGAGAAGTTGGCGAGGTCCTGCGGCCACGAGATCCACCCACTCCCGTGCTCCGTCGAGGGTGCTGATGGACTCAAGGATGTGGTTCGCCGCGTATACCCGCTCCTCGGCAGGGAGACTCTGCAGAACGCGGCGCACCGTCCGGGCGATGTGTCTTGCCAGAACATGGGGAACGGACTCGGCTCCTACCGAGTCGCTCGTCGGATGCCACCCGAGGCTCGAGAACTCCTTCAACTTTTGCTCGAAGCGCACCGTGATGAGCTCCTCATACACCCCCACGGCAGGCTGCGTCAGATCCCCCGGCTCGGACACTCTGGCTCCCTTGATCGCTCAGACAGCTGTGGCCATGTGTAACAGATGCCACTGACAGTGGGCAGGCTATGGCCGACCACTGGACGTACCCAACTGTGCTTCGGCGGACAGAAGCACGATCGCCGCGAGAGCCGTGCCGAGCCCATCGGTGATTAGGTGACGCTTGGGACCCGACCGACCCCGTCCCCGGCTGGGTTTCCTTTCTTAGCTGCAGAAACCCGTTGACTACCCTAGAATCATTTCATGCCTCAAGAGAAACTTGGAAGAATACTCGGCTCAGTTGCCATGCGAATGCGTGCAGATTTTGAGCAATCAAGGAATTTCAGCCACAACGGCGAAGCGGGCACCTCCCGAGAAGCTCTGGTTCGCGAGTTTCTCGCTAGCTATTTACCATCCCACGTGGAAACGGTACATAATGCCGAAATCATCACTGCCTCAGGTGAGACCTCTCCTCAATGTGACATCGTTCTCGCGGATCGAGGAACCCCACCCTTCACCACTCTGAACGGGTACCGGATCCTCCCAAATGAGTGCGTTTATGGCGTCGTTGAAGTGAAGACCAAACTAGATAAGGAACAACTCGTAGACGCGTGTAACAAGATCAGTAAATTGCGGCACATGTCGAAGGGTTCCTATCGTCCGACGCCTGGCCTTATACCGCGGAAAACGTCGGCGTATGGGAAAGTCTACGACTTTTTCCCAACCTCTGGAATCATCGTCGCTTTTGATAGTCTGAAATTAGAGACCATCGGTAGCCATCTTATGGACTGGTGTCAAAATCGGCCTCCATTCGAATGGCCTGATAGCGTGTGGGTGCTAGGTAAAGGGCATCTGCAATGGCAGAACCCTGACAGTCGCCTTCTAGAGCGTTCGCCCGGGCCGGGGTCTCTACTCGCGCAAATCGATACGGATACATCTCAGGACATTCTCTTAGCTCTCGCGCTACACTTGAACATTCACTTTTCTGATGCCTGGATGAACCCGATCGACCTCGTGCCGTATGCGGGAGCCGCTCGCCTTGGCGTCATTTCACGTCGATGGCGCATGACTCCCGTAGGTAGGCCCCCTAAGATGTTGGAGGGCTTATGAGTAGAAGGCTCAGAAGATTTATTCGGCTGGTACGGATTCTCCGATGAAGCTACCATTTTCCGATCTGTAAACTATTTCCACCCCGTATGATTCGCACAGATCGAACATATCCAGATCAGGTTCTTCGGGGAGGAGGATGACGCGCTTGGGTGGCTCTGCGTGGTCCTTAGTTCGCACATAGCGGCTGTAGTCCAGAATCTGACCGAGAGCCATCCTTACGTCCTCGCGGGCACTAGATCCCTTAGCTTCGTAGAGTACGTGTTCCGTTGCGTCATAGAGATCTGTCCTCAGAGTGGACGTAAGACCCTTGACTTTAATCTGGAAGGCGCCAGTCTTGCGTCCCATAGATTTAAGATAGGCCATGTAGGTGCGCGTCAGCTCGGCTTCACGGCGCACAGCGATGTGGGCTGCGGCTGACGCGCGAAGACTCATCTTCTTATTGAAGGCCTCCGGAGTGACGAACGTGCCGCTGGTAGCGGCGTTCTCGTTAGCCTTTCGCAAAGAGCTGGATTTCCTACGCTGCTTGGAAGTTGGCAGCGCCCCAGTAGTTGCAGGATCGGTTTGAAGGGTCGCTGCAGTAACTACCTCGAATGGGATGAGTTCCCATGTGGTCTCTTTTGCAGGTGGGATTAGGTTCTTTGACGAGTGCTGGACTTCCCCGTCCGGTCGAAGGCGAAAAACAATTACATTGCGTTGTTTTCCATCCTCGCCGTGCACTCTGCGCCACACATAAGGTTCCAATGCGTCCAGAGTGAATTCCCCGAGGTATCGATGCGTCTTGGTGTCGCTTTTGGGGACCCGGCCGACCTGTGTGAAAACTCGTAATGTGCGGCCCTGTTCGGCGTGGCGCAGGATGGCTCGGTTGCCTGTGCCAGCGGATCCGGCGAACGTCTGGTTGCCAGACTTTCCAGCCCCGGTGTACTCGAAGGTGGGCCCCAGGTCGTCTTCCTCTGCCAGCCAACCGTCGTAGTAGCCGTTG
This sequence comes from Streptomyces olivochromogenes, assembly GCF_001514115.1. Lineage (GTDB taxonomy): Bacteria > Actinomycetota > Actinomycetes > Streptomycetales > Streptomycetaceae > Streptomyces > Streptomyces olivochromogenes. Next base: position 155,961 of record NZ_KQ948473.1, on the reverse strand, counting down.
GCCTCTCCGACGGTGGGGTCCGAGTAGAGGTTGACGCTACGCTTTTCGATTGAGGGGCATATGCCGCCCTGCGTGCTTCCTCCGAACGCCTGGATGATCTCTGCTCGCGTGCGTACATTTCCAGGAACGATCGTGTCAACTTTTGTCTCCATGTCATGACTCTAACAACTACCAAGGCAGTGACTTGAGTTGTGTTGGTGCTGAGCCAGCAGGCGAGTTCGCGGAAGGCTCCGCGGGTGTTGGTGCGTGGTTCCCAGCGCACGTGCAGGTGTCGGAGGCGCAGGGCTCCGTCGTTCTCGTGATCAGCCGGGAATGATCACGTGGGTCCGAGGGTTGCCATCGGCCGGGTCATGTCCCGTCCGTGATGGCGTAGGCCCTCGGCGATGTTGTCCCGCCCCGCTAGGCGGAGCACGCCGACGGCCAGGTTTCTCAGGGAGTCCATCGTCCGCGGTGCACTATCGGTCCGCACCCGTGAGGCGTCCTCCCCGACTGTCACATCCCTGTGGTGCTCGCGATTCTTCCGCCGACGGCGCACGGTGCGCACCGGAATGGTGTCGCTTGAACGCGTCCACGTGGTCGCCAGCCTGACAGCCCACCAGGCGACACCCGCCGACCTGGCGGAACGCGCACGCGGGCACTGAGCCATCGAAGCCCTGGAGGTCCGCCGGTCGCCGTCCTTGTCGTCACTGCCCAAGGTGGTACGGGATTTCGATGAACGCCTTCATGGCGTCTACCTGTAGGAGGGGGATCGGTCATGCGTGTGGGGATCACCGGGCATCGAGGTCTGAGTCGAGACGTTGAGCGGCAGGTTCGCCAGCTTCTTGAAGGGGCTGTTCGTGAAATCGATGCGGCTGAACTGGTGGGGGTCTCGTGCATTGCGGATGGTCCGGATGCGTGGTTCGCGGAGGCGGTGCTGAAGTACGGCGGGGAGCTCGAAGTCGTTGTTCCCGCCGAGCAGTACCGCGAAGGTCTCCCGGAAAGTCACTGGCCGGTCTACGACGAGTTGATGCGCCGTGCGGCACGGGTGCATCACACGGGTAAGACGGCGTCGGACTCGGACGCGCACATGGTGGCCAGCGAGATCCTGGTCGGCTTGGTCGAGGAACTGTTCGCCGTCTGGGACGGGAAGCCGGCGTGGGGGTATGGGGGCACTGCCGATGTGGTGTCCTACGCCGAACGGAACGGGGTCCCGGTCCGCGTGTTGTGGCCGGAGGGCGCGACACGTGAGTAGGACCGGATCAGGTGGCGTACGAGGGGATAGAGGGGGACGATCGAAGTGCGGGGCAGAAATCTCGTAACCCCGCGAGTTCGGAGATCCATACATCACCGAAGACGACTGCTCGGTGGATGCCCGCCGGTGGCGAATGCGATGACGACGGGGGTGCCGGACCATAGCGGTGCCACTGCGGCGCAGGCACACGTGGGTGGGAGCGCTATGGGCCGGTCCAAGACCGTCTCGCCCATGCCGAACCCTCGCTACGCTCCCCACCGCCAGGCCGTTGACCAGGAGAAATAGAGCAGTGCGGCTGGAGTACTAGCCTTGAAGAAGGGGGTCCTCCGCTTTCACTGACGGAAGTGATGATCATGGACATCAACGGTTCGGTAGCCCTTGTCACAGGAGCCAACCGTGGCATCGGAATGGCCTTCACGGAGGCCCTGCTTGCTCACGGCGCAGCCAAGGTCTACGCCGGTGTCCGGGACCCGAAGGCAGTCCTGGCCTCCGGCCTCACTCCGTTGCGGCTGGACGTCACCGACGAGGAGCAGGTCGCCGCGGCCGCACGTGCCGCCGATGATGTCAGCATCGTCATCAACAACGCCGGGGTCACAGGTGGCCCGTCGCTCCTGGAGGGCTCATTGGACGGCGCCAGGCGCGAGATGGAGGTCAACTACTTCGGCACCTGGGCTGTCTCGCGTGCGTTCGCGCCCGTGTTGGCCGCCAACGGCGGGGGAGCGCTGGTGAACATGTTGTCCGTGGCGTCGTGGGTGGCCAATCGGCAGTTTCCGAGCTACGCGGCCTCCAAGTCCGCTCAATGGTCGCTGACGAACGCCTTCCGGCTGGCACTGCGGGAGCAGGGCACGCTGGTGGTCGGTGTGCATGCCGGCTATGTCGACACCGACCTGGCGTCGGACGTCGACTCCCCGAAAATCCTTGCGGGCGACGTGGCCGAGGCGACGATGACGGGGCTGCTCAATGATGAACCCGAAGTGCTGGTCGACGAGGTCACCCGCCAGGTACGCGCCGCGCTCTCGGGCGGACTGGACGAGCTGTACGCCAATCGGTGAGTGCCCCAGGCCACTGTGGTCCCGGCCGTCGAGCCATCCCCGGAGATGGAGATGGAGATGGAGATGACGGCCAGGACGACCTCTACGCCCCCGGAACACCCGGCGGTCCGGGTCCCTCTGCTCACCGGCATCCCGGCCCCACACCCCACCCTGCACACCCGCCCGGGCGCGAGCCACGTGAAAGTCCGAAGCTAACTGGGGCGGCAGAGCAGCGGCTTGGCCAGTTCGGCGCATGGGCGGTCGCCGTGGGAGCGGATGATGTCCTTGCCGACCTCGTTGGCGAGGTAGCGCAGGAATCCCGCGGCGAGGGAGTTCGCGGGCGGCTCTCCGTAGGTGTACGCGTACTCGGTCTGCCAGTACGGGTATGCGCCCTCGTCCGCGCCTTCGAGGGTGGCCGGGTAGCCGTCGATGCGGATCTGCTGGACGTCGTCGTGTGCGGTGGCGGCGCCGGCCTCGCTGTGGCCGAGGGCTCCGGGTGTTGAGGCCACGGTGCTCAGGAGGGTCTCGGTGTTGCTGACCTCGCAGCGGCCGGGCTTGGTCTCGTCCAGCGCCGTGCAGTCGTTCGCGGTGACGGCCAACAGGGGTTTGTCGTCCAGTACTTGGCGTTCCAGTGTGGTTCGGGTGCCCGAGCCGGGGTTGCGGCTGACGAGGTGGATGGGCACGTTGTTGCCCTTCACCTGGTTCCAGTTGGTGATCTTTCCGGCGTAGATGTTCCTGATCTGGTTCAGGGACAGGTCCTGGACGCCGGCGTCCTTGTTGACGACCAGGGCGAACAGGGACAGGGCGACGGGTCTGGGGAGTAGCTGTGGACGGCCGTCGCTCTTGGGGCCGTCGCTGAACGCCAGCCGGTCGCCCAGTCCTTGGCTGCCCGTCAGTTTGGTCTTCCCGCCCGCCGCGGCGAGGGCGTCGAGCCCCGACACGCTGCCGTGGAACGTGTCGGCGGTGATGGGTATGAAGGCGTCGGGGCAGGTCCTGTGGTACTCCTTCGCCGCCTCCTGGAGCACGGGCGCGAACGCGGTGGAGCCGGACAGGGTGAGTGTCCCAGTGGCGCAGTCCAGCGGTGCGGCCGTGGCATCGTGCCTGGTGAACGTGAGGATGGACTGGACGGCGCTGACCATGACGAGGAGGGCGAGCACCCACCTGACCGGCTTCGAAGCGAACGGGTAGTACTCGGTCTTCTTGATCTTCCCGCGGCGTACTCCGCCCACGATGCTCGCGACGACCTCGGGCTCGGGGAACTCCTCGTCCGTGAAGCTCTCCTCGCGTTCCAGGACCGCCAGCACCTTGTAGTGGTCGCCGCGGTTCAGTTTCACCTTGGGCAGTTCGATGACGCCGTCGGTGACCCCGAGGCCGGGGACGTGCGGTGTGGGGTGCTGGTCGTCGCTGCTCGGCGTGAAGAAGCCGCGCAGCTCGTTGCGGCTGAGTTCGGTCACGACCATGCCGACGACGCGGCGGCCCCGGCATTTGACCTGGATGCCCGCGTGGCCACGGTCGGGCGCCAGGTAGCTGTGCTCCACGATGGGGGCCCAGCCGCTGTTCTCGATCCGCAGCAGCACGAACGACGGGTCACGCAGCGGTCCGCCGTTGGCCCGCTGCATCTGATGAAGCACCCCGGCGTACGGCAAGGCGCGCTCGTCGCGGGCGGTCGTGTCCATCTGGACCCGGTAGCCGAGCCGTTTGCGGCCGACGAGGACGAACTCCCAGAGCGCCGCGATCCCTGGAAGGGCCAAGCCCAGTACGGCGAACCCGAGTTGCCAGGAACCGTTCACGGTCGACTCCCGCGGAAGAAGGGGCTGGGAGGGCCATGGTGGCGGGCGGGTTCCCGGGGCGCCGGGGGTGCTCAGATCCTTGCGATTGATTTCACCGGGGCGTCACCTGGGACACCTGGGGTTCGCCAGGCAGGGTGACGCCATGACTTCGGGAGCCGGGGGGCAAGCTGATGACGCCCGGTACCCCCGGCCCCGAGGCCGGGGAGCCGGGGGAGGAGAGTTGCGTTACTCGGTGGCGGCTACTTGGCGGTGGCTACTCGGTGGTGACTGCTTGGTGGTGGCTACTCGGCGATGGTTCTGTGGCACTCCCCATAGCCCCGCTCCGACCCGCACCAGCACTCGACGCCCCGCTGCGGCGGCCAAGCCACCGCCAGCCCCCGTGCCGCCAGCGTCGTCGCGTACTGCGGGAGCAGGGTCGCGTCCGACGGGGAGGAGGCCTCCGAGGCGGCGAAGGCCTCGTAGGACGGGACGGTTCCCGTGACGATGCCGAGGTTCGGCGTGCCGGAAGTCGCCAGTTCCCGTAGCGACGCCTCTATGGTCGCGAGGTGTTCCTCGTGGGACGGGTACTCCGAGGTGAGGGTGGGGTACGCCGTCAGGAGTTCCGTCAGTTCGGTGGTCGGCCAGTGCAGGATCGCCACCGGGAACGGGCGGGACAACGCCTCCCTGAACGTGCCCAGTTCCGCCCTCAGGCGGGAGATTTCCGCCTGGAGTTCGGCGGGGTTGTCCGAGCCGAGGGACCAGACGCGCTTCGGGTCGTGGAGTTCGTCGAGGGAGACCGGGGACGAGTGGAGGGTGTCGGCCAGGGCGTCCCAGTCGTCGTGGGCCGCGCCCAGCATGCGGCGGACGCGGTGGCGGCCGAAGAGGAGCGGGTGGGTGGCGTACGGGGGCTCCGACGTCTCCGCGAGGAGGAGCTGCGCGGCCTGGGTGAACGTCTCCTGCGCCGCTTCCAGCTCGTCGTGGGACTCCAGGGCCTCGGCCACGATCACCCAGGGGGCCGGGTCCCGGGGAGACGCGGCGCGGATGCCGTCGATGATCGCCCGGGCCTCGGCCTCGTGGCCGTACTCCCACAGGTTCGACGCCTTGAGGGCGCGGACCAGGTGGGGATGTTCCAGGGGGGTCGAGGACGACAGCAGTCGGTCGTAGAGCGCGGTGGCTCCGGGGCGGTCGCCGGCCAGTTCGAGGTGGGCCGCGGCCTGCACGAGCAGGTGTTCGGCGTCCTCGGGGTAGAGGCCTGCGGTCCGCTCCAGGCGCGCTGCTTCGGCGTTGTGGTCGACGTGCTCGGCAGACGTGTCGGGGCGCATGGGGGACACCGTACTGCCGATGCCGTTCGAGGGAGAGATACCTGCAGGCCAGGGGGCGGGATCTCTTCGCTGCCCTTGAGTGCCGACGAACGGTCCGGGCGGTCATGGGGCTGGTGAGTTCGGGGCGCAGCCCTTATCTTGCGGGCCCGGTCAGGGAGGCGAGGCAGTCGAGGAGACGAGGCGTCGGTATGCGGGCTCCCGGCATCGTGCGGCGCGGACTCGGGGTTCCCGGTGTCGTGGATCACGGCACTCGGCGGCGGAGAGCCGTGTACCGGCGGGTGGTGTGGGGCGGGGGCGAGGTTCTCGTCACCGTCGGCCTCCTTCTCCTGCTTCTTGTCGTGCATCAGCTCTGGTGGACCAATCGGCAGGCCCGGGAGGGCGCCGAGAGGAAGGTCCAGGCGTTGGAGAAGGAGTGGGGGAGCGGGGAGGAGGAGGGGAAGGGCGAGGGACAGGAGCAGGGGGCGGGGGTGTCGGGTGCGGGAGGTGGCGCGTCCTCCGGTCGTGGTTCGGGGGCGTCCGGCGGGGGTGGTTCCGGGGCGTCCACCGGGAGTGGGCGGGCTCAGGGAACGCCCCGGTCGTCCCAGGCGTACGCCGTGCTCTCCATTCCCCGGCTCGGTCTTCGTGTGCCGGTCGCGGAGGGGGTCGGCAAGCGGGACGTCCTCAACAAGGGGTACGTCGGGCACTACCCGCACACCCAACAGGCCGGACAGGCGGGGAACTTCGCGCTCGCGGGGCATCGGAACACCCATGGGGAGCCGTTCCGGTACATCAACCGGCTGCGGCGGGGGGACGAGATCGATGTCGAGACGGCGGCGGGGCGCTACGTCTACGTCGTCGACAAGACGCTTCCGCGGACCTCCGCGCATGACGGAGGGGTCATCGGGGAAGTGCCGCGCAGTACCGTTCGGCCCGCCTACGGGTACAGCGCGCCGGGGTACTACATCACCCTCACCACCTGCACGCCCGAGTACACCTCCCGGTATCGGCTCGTGGTGTGGGGGAAGTTGACCTCGATGCGCCCGCGGTGACGACGATCACTGTCCCGTGAGGGGAACGGTGGCGTGCGGGGAACGGCCCGGTGCGGGGATCGGTTCCGTGCGGGGATCCGCCGTGTCCGGGGGACGGTCCCGTCCGAGGGAACGTCCCCACGCGGGGATCCGTCCCCTCCGAGGAAAAGGCCCCGCCCGGGATTCCGTCCCCTCCGAGGAAACGCCCCCGCCCGGCAAGCGTCAGGCCCGGTCCCGAAGCGCCAGCACGCTCGCGCCCGCCACCAGCGCCAGCCCCGCCGAGACCGCGATGGCGATGTCCGCGCCGTGCGCGAGCCCGCCCGTGGAGGTGACGATCGCGATGGTCAGGGCCACGCCTGCGCACGAACCGATGTAGCGGAAGGTCTGCTGCGCGCCCGAGCCCATCGCGGCGCGGGTCGCGGGGACGGACTCGACCGCGACGAGCGGCAGCGCGGCGTTGAGGAGCCCGCTGCCGACGCCGGAGACGAGGAAGCCGGGCAGCAGGCGGGTCCATGAACCGGCGTCGAGCGCGCCGAGCATCGTCAGGACGCCGGCCGCGTGCAGCGCGAAGCCGAGGGCGAGTTGGTGGCGCGGGGAGACCCGGCCCGCGAGGCGCCGCACCTGCAGCGCGACCCCGAAGGACAGCCCGGACCAGAGCAGGAACAGCCACGCCGTGTCCAGCGCGGACAGGCCCAGCGTCTGCTGGAGCAGCGCCGGCAGGAAGCTGAACAGGCCGATCACCGCGAGGCCGGTGAACAGACCGCTCGCGGAGGAGGCGAGGAAGCGGCGGTGGCGGAGCAGGGAGAGGTCGATCATGGGCGTACGGGTTCGGTGTTCGACGAACACGAACGCCGTCGTCAGGACGACGAACGCCGTCAGCAGGAGGCCCACCGACGGGCGCAGCCAGCCGTCCCTGCCCAGGGTGAGCGCGGCCACCAGGGCGACCAGCGCCAGGCCGAAGGTGAAGGCACCGGCCAGGTCGGGGCGACCGCCTCGGGAGGCCCGGGACTCGGTGAGGGCCCGGGTGCCCAGCAGGGCGACGAGGAGCGCGGCGGCGCCCAGGACGGCGTACGCGATCCGCCAGTTCAGGGTCTGGGCGATCGCACCGGCGAGCAGCGGGCCCAGGGCTATGCCGCCGCTGACGAACGCGCCCCACACGCCGGTCGCGTGCAGTCTGCCGCGGGCGGTCGGGAAGGCGTGGACGAGCAGGCCCAGGCTGCTGGCGAGGATCGCGGCGCTCGCCGCGCCCTGTGCGACCCGGGCCAGCGTGAACAGCCAGGTGGAGGTCGCGAGCGCGCCGAGCGCGGTGGTGATGCCGAGGGCGACGGTGCCGGAGAGGAAGATCCGGCGGCGGCCGTAGTCGTCGGCGAGGCTGCCCGCGACCAGGAGCAGCGCGGCGAGGCCCAGCGGGGTGCCGTTGAGCAGCCAGGCCTGGGCGGAGAGGGGGGTGTGCAGCGCGGCGGCGGTGTCGGGGAGCGTGACCATCGGCGCGGTGTACGTCATCAGGGCCACGGCGGTGGCGGCGCTGGTGACGGCGAGGGTGGCGGTCGCCCGCGGGGGTGTCTCGAGGTCTGTGCCGGGGGGTGCCGAGGACGCCTGCGCGCTGGTGGCGTGATCGAGCTGGGACATGGTCTGCCCTTCGGGCTCCGGAGCGGATCAGTGGAAGGGTAGGTTCAGTCAATGAACCAGCCCCGTGGGTCGACCGTAGCACCTTAGGTTCATTCATTGAACCGAGTTGTCGAAAAGTGGCTACAGTGAGGTCATGGCTCTCGGCAAGGACTACGCGACGCAGGAGTGCTCGATCGCCGGCGCGCTCGAGATCGTCGGCGAGCGGTGGACGCTCCTCGTCGTGCGCGACGCGCTCTACGGCGTACGGCGCTACAACGACTTCCTCGTCCACCTCGGCATCCCGCGCGCGGTTCTCGCGTCCCGGCTCCAGGCGCTGACCGCCGAGGGCATCCTCGAGAAGCGCCGCTACCAGGAGTCGCCGCCGCGCGACGAGTACGTCGTCACCGACCGCGGCATCGCCCTGTGGCCGACCCTGCGCTCGCTCGGGCGGTGGGGCCGCGAGCACCTCGGCGAGGCGCGGCTGCGGTACTTCCGGCACGCGACCTGCGGTACGGAACTCGGCCCGTACGGCGAATGTGCCACGTGTGGAACCGTCGTACCCGTCCCGGACGTCGAAATGGTGCCGGGACCGGGACTCGATCCGGACCCGGCGGATCCGGTCAGCCGGGCGCTGCTCAAGCCGAGGCGGCTGCTGGAGCCGATCGACACGAGGCACGCATAAGATCGACATCGGTCATGCGTAAGCAGGTACGGGGGACGTGAGCCCGCGTACGAGAGGGCGAGAGGAGGGGTGGTCCGTGGTCCGGAGCTCGGTGAACGTACGCCCCGTCGCCCTTCTGCTCGTGCTGCTCCTCGAACTCGCCGTGCTGGACGCCGGCAGCCTCCCGGCAGCCGTCGCCGTCGCGTTCACCGCGACCGCCGCGGCCGGGGCCGCGCTCGCCGTCTGCGCCCTCATCGGCTCGCGCAGCGCGTCCGCCGTCCCGCGTACGCGGGTTCGTACGGCGATCCGCGACCGTGAGCACCGTACGGCGTTCCTGCCCCAACGTGATCCCGACGCCTCGGGGCGTCCGCGTCCCCGAGCGCCCGGGCGGGCCCTCCTGACGGCCGCCGCGTAGGGATCCCAGCAGGAACTCGCCAGAACTCGCCTGTCGTACAACCCCTGTCTGCGTACCCCGCGCGGGTCGTCATGCCGACGCGTCATTTCTCATTCCGGCACGACGAGACCCCCGGAGGGCTCATCCATGTCCACCTTCATGTCCGCCTCCACGTCCACCCCCATGTCCGCTTTCGCCGGGCTGGTCGAGCGGCTCGCCGATCTGCTCGAACCGCTGTTCCACGCTTCGGCGGCCGCCGCAGCGATCGTCCTGTTCACCGCGCTCGTACGACTGCTCGTGCATCCCCTGTCCCGGGCGGCGGCGCGGGGACAGCGGGCGCGTGCCGCGTTGCAGCCGCGGATCGCCGAGCTGCGCAAGAAGTATCGGAAGGATCCCGAGAGGATGCGCAAGGCGGTGCTGGAACTGCACGAGAAGGAGAAGGTGTCGCCGCTGTCCGGGATTCTGCCCGGGCTCCTTCAACTGCCGGCCTTCTTCCTTCTCTACCACCTGTTTTCCAGTTCCACCGTCGGCGGTGAGGCCAACGAGCTGCTGAGCCACCAGTTGTTCGCCGCGCCGCTCGGCGGCCGGTGGCTGGACGTGCTCGGGGGCGACGGGGTGTTCGGCGCCGCCGGGCTCGTCTACCTCGCTCTGTTCGTGGTTGTCGGTGCGGTGGCCGTCTTCAACTACCGCCGTACGAAGCGGACGATGGCCGTCTCGGCGCCCGCGGCCGACGGGGCGCAGGTGCCCGGCCTCGGCGCGGTGAGTGCGTTTGTGCCGTTCCTGTCCTTCTTCACGCTCGTCACCGTGGCGGTGGTGCCGCTGGCCGCCGCGTTGTACGTGGTGACCAGTACGGCCTGGAGTGCCGTGGAGCGAGCGGTCCTGTATCCCTGAGGATGTGGCGGCGGTCCAGTCCGTGAACGGGGTATTGCGGAGTGGACGTGCAGCTTGGAGGATCGACCAGTCCTCCGATGGCTGCACCCGTCGGTGGCTGCCCGCGATCGAGGGAGACTGGGATCATGAAGCTGCTGCGAGTCGGTACGGCGGGATCGGAGCGGCCCGCGCTGCTCGACGCCGAAGGGATCCTCCGGGATCTGTCGGGAGTCGTACCGGACATCGACGGGGCGCTGCTCGCCGACGACGCGGCGCTCGGGCGGGTCCGTGCGGCCGCCGGGTCGGGGGAACTGCCCGTGCTGGACGCGGACGGGCTGCGCGTCGGGCCGCCGCTCGCCCGGATCGGCAAGATCGTCTGCATTGGGCTCAACTACCACGACCATGCCCGCGAGACCGGGGCCGAGCCTCCTGCCGAGCCGGTGATCTTCTTCAAGGCGGCGGACACGGTGGTCGGGCCCGACGACACCGTGCTCGTGCCGCGCGGGTCGGTCAAGACCGACTGGGAGGTCGAACTCGCGGTCGTCATCGGGCGTACCGCCCGCTATCTGGAGTCGCACGAGGAGGCGCTCGCGCGTGTCGCCGGGTACGCGGTGGCGCACGACGTCTCCGAGCGCGAGTTCCAGATCGAGCGCGGGGGGACGTGGGACAAGGGGAAGAACTGCGAGACGTTCAATCCGCTGGGGCCGTGGCTGGTGACGGCGGACGAGGTTTCCGACCCGCAGGATCTCTCGCTGAAGCTGTGGGTGAACGGTGAGCTGAAGCAGGACGGGACCACGGCCGAGCAGATCTTCTCGGTGGCGGAAGTGGTGCGGTACGTCAGTCAGTTCATGACGCTCTATCCGGGGGACGTCATCAATACGGGGACGCCGGCGGGGGTTGCCTTGGGGCAGCCGGAGCCGAAGCCGTATTTGCGGGCCGGGGATGTGGTGGAGCTGGAGATCGGGGGGTTGGGCAGGCAGCGGCAGGAGTTCAAACCGGCGTAGGCACTCCGTTGGGTTTGGCGGGGGGGTGCGGGTGGGGTTGGGGTGCGTTGTCGGGTGCCGGTTCGTTGTGGCTGGTCGCGCAGTTCCCCGCGCCCCTAAAAGATTGCGCAGTTCCCCGCGCCCCTAAGGACTTGCGGTCACCCTCGCTTCCAAGGCTGCGCAGTTCCCCGCGCCCCTGAAAGCCTGCGGTCACCTGTGCTGCCGAGGTTCCGCAGTTCCGCGCGTCCTCCAAAAGATTGCGCGGTTCCCCGCGCCCCTAAGAGAACTCGCGGTTTCCCGCGCCCCTGAGAAGAACAGGGGCGCGGGTGTGGGGCTTACCTTCCCAGGAACTGGTGGAGCGCCTTGATGACCATGGCGTGGTCTTCCAGTTGGGGGAGGCCCGAGACCACCACCGTGCCGATGACGCCCGCGCCCTCGACCGTGAGGGGGAACGCGCCGCCGTGGGCCGCGTAGGTGTCGGGGTCGAGGCGGGAGGAGGCCTCGAAGGTGGTGCCCTTGGCGCGGAAGCGGGTGCCGACGAGGAGCGAGGAGCAGCCGTAGCGCTCGACGACGCGGCGCTTGCGGTCGATCCAGGCGTCGTTGTCCGGGGTCGAACCGGGCAGGGCGGCGTGGAAGAGCTGCTGACCGCCGCGGCGGATGTCGATGGCGACCGGAGCGGCGGCCTCGCGGGCCATTCTCACGAGCAGGGTGCCCAGCGTCCACGCGTCGTCGTACGTGAAGTGGGGGAGCACCAGTTGCCGCTCCTGGGACTCCAGTTCCGTGATCTGTTCCGCGAGCAGCCGCGCGGTGTCCTCGGTGCTCACAGGGACACCGCCGTGCCCTCGGTGGCGGAGCGGCGGGCCGCCTCCAGGACGTCGAGGGCGGCCGCGGCCTCCTGCGCGGTGACCGGGTTCGGGGCGCCGTCGCGGAGGGCGGCGGCGATGGCCGCGTAGTACGCGGGGTACGCGCCCGGGAGCGTGGGCTCGGGGCGTCCGCCACCCGTGAGCGGGGACTCGCCGGAGCCGACGCGGCCCCACAGGGACTCGGGCTCGACACCCCACTCGGCGGTCGCGTCGGGACGCTTGCCCTCGCGCAGGTCCGCCTCCTGGGGGTCGAGGCCGTGCTTCACGTAACCGGCCGCCGAGCCCAGGACGCGGAAGCGCGGGCCGAGTTGGGCGGTCGTCGCGGAGACGTAGAGGTGGGAGCGGACGCCGTTCGTGTGCGTGATCGCGATGAAGGTGTCGTCGTCGGTCTGCGCGCCGGGGCGGCGGACGTCCGCCTCGGCGTACACCGAGGCCGCGGGGCCGAAGAGGACGAGGGCCTGGTCGACGACGTGGCTGCCGAGGTCGTAGAGGAGACCTCCGATCTCTGCCGGGTCGCCGGACTCGCGCCAGCCACCCTTGGGCTGCGGACGCCACCGCTCGAAACGGGACTCGAAGCGCCATACGTCGCCCAGCTCGCCCTCGTCGAGCAGCTTGCGGAGGGTCAGGAAGTCGTTGTCCCAGCGGCGGTTCTGGAAGACGGAGAGGAGCAGGCCGCGCTCGTCGGCCAGCGCGGCCAGCTCGCGGGCCTCCGCCGCCGTACCGGCGAGGGGCTTGTCGACGACGACCGGCAGGCCCGCCTTGAGGGCGGCGGTCGCGAGCGGGACGTGGGTCTTGTTCGGGGAGGCGATGACGATCAGGTCCAGCTCGTCGGCGCGCGCCCAGAGCTCTTCGGGCGTGGCGGCGAACGAGACTCCGTCGCCGAACTCGGCGCGTGCCTGCTCCTGCCGCTCCGGGTTCGAGGTGACGATCGTGTCCAGGGCCAGGCCCTCGGTCGTGGCGATCAGCGGGGCGTGGAAGACGGAGCCCGCGAGGCCGTAACCGATGAGGGCCACGCGGAGGGGGGTGGCAGTCGTGCCAGTCGTACCAGTCATGACGTCCACTTTCGCAACGCTGTTGCCAAAGTGCAAGCGCGGGGGACAATGGCGTACGTGAACAGGACCAACGCCGAGTCGGGAGTCAATCTGCTCGCCCTGCGCAGCCACAACGCCGCGCTCGTGCTCGATCTGCTGCGCACGGCCGGGGAGGGCGGGATCAGCCGGCTCGAACTCGCCGAGCGCACCGGACTGACCCCGCAGGCCGTCAGCAAGATCACCGCTCGGCTGCGGGCGGACGGGCTGGTGGCGGAGGCGGGGCGCCGCGCGTCGACCGGCGGCAAGCCGCGGACCGTGCTGCGGCTCGTGCCCGAGGCCGGGCACGCGGTCGGGCTCCACCTCGACCGCGACGAGATGACCGTCGTGCTGTGCGACCTCACCGGCGCGGTGGTCGCCGAGCGGCGGGTTCCGCTCGATCTGGGGGCCGGGGCGGACGCGGTCGTCGAGTCGGCGGCGGGGGAGGTCGAGGCGCTGCTCGCGAGGGCGGGGGTGTCCGTGTTGGGTGCGGGCGTCGCCCTGCCGGGGCCGCTCGACCATTCCCGGGGTGTGCTGCATCGGGTCACCGGGTTTCCCGAGTGGGACGGGTTCCCGCTGCGGGACGCGCTGGCGGGGCGGCTCGGGGTGCCCGTGGTGGTGGACAAGGACACGAACGCGGCCGCGTTGGGGATCGCGGTGGTGGGGAGGGAGAGTGGCATCGGGAAGACGGGGGATGTAGCCCCCGGCCCCCTCGAATCCTTCGCCTATCTGCATCTCGGTACGGGGCTCGGGGCGGGGCTCGTGATCGGTGGGGGCGTGCACCGGGGGGCGCGTACCGGGGCGGGGGAGTTCGGGCATCAGGTCATTCAGCTGGACGGGCCCCCGTGCGGCTGCGGCAACCGTGGCTGCATCGAGGCGTTGTGCCTCGCCGCGGTGGACCGCGGTGCCGTGGGTGAGGCGGCGCGGGTGCTCGGGGTGGGCGCCGCGAATCTGGTGGGGCTGCTGGACATCGACCTCGTGCTGCTCGGCGGGCGTACCGTCGCCGCGCATGAGGAGGCCTTCGTACGGGGTGTCGGTGCCGTTCTTGAGGAACGGGCCCGGCTGGAGGGCGTGGACGACGGGGCGATTCCGGTGCGGGTGGCGCCCGGTGGGGCGCGTGGGGTCGCGGAGGGCGCGGCGCAGTTGCTGCTGGCGCCGTTGTTCGGGCGCGGGGAGGACTGAGCGGCTCGGCTGTCCGGAGTGGGTTCCCGGCCTGGTGATTGGGCTGTCCGGAGTGGGTTCCCGGCCGGGTGACTTGACTGTCCGGAGGGGCTTCGGGGGGCGGGGTGACTCGGCCGTTCGGGGGGACTTCGGGGGCCGGGCGGGGTGTGTCGCGGGCGTGGCGGGGCGGTGGGCGCAGGCCGGTGTGGGACGGTCACGGGGCCGTTGCCCTGTACGCCGTTGCCCTCACCACCCGACGCTCCCGACCCCTGTCCCGCCCCCTCCCGCCGCCCTTGACCGGCAAAGGCCCCTCATGCGACTGCGCAAGACCAGCCCCTTCGCCCTGACCGCCGTTGCCCCCGCCCTGGGCCTCGGGCTCGCACCGCCGCCCGCCGCCCACGCGCTCATGCCTCTCGGGCCCACCGCGAGCCCCCGCCCCACCTGTGCCGCGCCCGACACCCGGGCCTTCCCGATCAAGAGCCGCATCCACGGCGGGCCGGACGCCTACGACGTCGGCGGCGACTTCCGGACCTGGTACATCGACCTGACCAACACCACCGCGCACACCTGCGGAAACATCCACCCGATCGTCGTACTCGTGGACAGCAAGCGGGTGCTGCGGCCGGAACAGGCGCGGCTGGAGTTCTACGAGGGGGCGCGCACGCATCCCGTCGAGTTCGAGAAGAGCGACCAGGACGAGAACGTCGGGGCGTTCGACGACGGGTTCCCGGGGTTCACGGTCGGACCCGGCCGCACGCTCACCGTGAAGGTCAGGCTCTCCGTGACCTCCGACGCCGCCGTGCCGAACGACGTCGTCGCCAACGCGGCCGTGGTGCAGCGCCACAACAACGACGGGGACTGGGTGGGGGAGTCGAACGCGTACCGCTTCCGGATCGACGACGAGAGCAGGACGAGCGACGGGGACGTTGTGGACGCCGGGGGCAACGGAGGTACAGGGGGCACTGGTGGTACTGGGGGCACTGGGGGCACTGGGGATGGCGGGGGTACCGGGGGTACCGGTGGTACTGGGGGCGGCGATGGCGGAGGTGACGGCGGAGGCGGCGGCGGTACGAGCGCGGCTCCCGACGCCACCGGCACCGGCACCGGCACCGGCAACAGCACCGGCAGTACCACGGACGGCGTCACCGGCACGGGCACCGGCACCAGCAGCCCCACCGGTACCGGCGACGGTAGTGACAGTGGTGAAGGCGGTGACGGCGGTGGCGGCGGTCGTGACGGCGGTGACAGCGAGGGTGACGCCGCGGGAAAGGAACGGGACGGGTCCTCGTCGGCGGACGACGGGTCCTCGTCCGCGGACGAACTGGCCATGACCGGGCCGCGCGGAGCCGCCCTGGCGGTGGGCGGCGTCCTGCTCGCCGCCGGAGGCGCGCTGCTGGCGGCCTCCCGCTGGTCCCGGTTCCGGCGTCGCTGAGCCCTCCCACCGGCGCACCGCCCGTACCGCATCTGCGACCATCCCCCCGTGGACTACCCGAACGACCAATCGCCCGGCGCCCCCGTCCGCTCCGGCATCCCGGAGCACGGCCGTATCCCGAAGTACTACGCGGTCAAGGCGCACATCGCCGTGCTGATCGAGGAGTTGGGCGAAGGGGGACTCCTGCCCACCGAGCGCGATCTCGCCGAGCAGTACGAGGTGGCCCGCGAGACCGTACGGCAGGCCCTGCGGGAGTTGCTGCTCGAGGGCAAGCTGCGGCGGCAGGGGCGCGGCACGGTCGTCGCGGGACCGAAACTGGAGCAGCCGCTCTCCCTCGCGAGCTACACCGAAGGCGTACGGCGGCAGGGGCGCACCCCCGGTCGTACGCTCATCTCGCTCGACCGCTTCCCCTGCCCGCAGGCGCTGGCCACCGAGGCGGGGCTGACGCGCGGCGAGCCCGTCTGGCACATGGAGCGCGTGCTGCTGGCCGACGACGAGCGGGTCGGACTGGAGAGCACGTACGTCGCCGTGGCCCGGGTGCCCGACCTCGACCGTGACTTCGACCCCGACTCCTCCTTCTACGCCTACCTCCACGACCGGCTCGGCATCGCGTTCGGTGACGCGGACGAGCGAATCGAGACGGTGCTGGCGACGCCGCGCGAGGCGCTGCTCATCGGTACGCCGCCCGCGCTGCCGATGCTGCTGATCCACCGGGTCTCGCGGGACACGAAGGGGCGGCCGCTGGAGCGGGTGCGGACGCTGTACCGGGGGGACCGGTTCTCGTTCACGGCGCACCTCGGCAGCTGACGCGCGGCGGGCCTGGGTGGATTCGGACTCACCCTTTCGGTCAAGTATTGTCACGAGAAGATAACGGGTCTAGCCCAAACGTGATGGGCGGTTCACCATCTGGTTGCTGTCCGGACCCCTTCGATTCCCCCTTCCCGAGGAGCGTGGCCGTCGTGAGAGTGATAGTCGTCGGAGCCGGCGTGGTGGGTACCCTGCACGCCTGGCACGCAGTGGAACGCGGCCACGAGGTCGTACAGATCGAGCGTGAGGCGGAGGCCCGCGGGGCCTCGCTGCGCAACTTCGGGCAGATCTGGGTGAGTGGTCGCGCCGGAGGAGAGGAGCTGGAGACCGCCCTGCGGGCGCGGGAGCTGTGGGAGGAGATCGGGGCGCGCGTCCCGGGTGTCGGCTTCCGGGCGTGCGGATCGCTGACCCCCGTGCGCAACCCGCGCGAACTCGCCGTCGCCGAGGCCGCCCTGGCCCGCGAGGACGCCGCCGCCCGCGGCTACAAGCTGCTCGGCGCGGACGAGGCGCGCGCCGTGAACCCCGCCCTGCGGGGTGCCTTCGAAGCGGCCCTGTTCTGCGAGCGCGACGCGGCCGTCGAGCCGCGCACGGCCCAACTCGCCCTCCGCGCCGAGCTGTCGAAGTCCCCGAACTACACCTTCCTGCCGGGGCGCGAGGTCCGTGACGTCGTCGGAGAACACGCAGTGCGCGACGACCACGGGGACGTCCACACCGGTGACGTCGTCGTGCTGTGCACGGGCGCCTGGCTCGGTGGTCTCGTACGGGAGCTGGCCGGGCCCGAGCTGCCCGTACGGCGGGTGCGGCTGCAGATGATGCAGACCGAACCGCTGGGCGAGCCGCTCACCACCTCCGTCGCCGACGCCGACAGCTTCCGGTACTACCCCGCGTACCGCAGCCCCGCCCTCGACGAGCTCGACGCACACCAGCCGCAGGCCCCGATCGCCGCCGCGCACCGGATGCAGCTGCTCATGGTGCAGCGCGCGGACGGCGGGCTGACCATCGGCGACACCCACGAGTACGAGCACCCCTTCGCCTTCGACACCCTCGAAGACCCCTACGACCACCTCACCGAGGTCGTCGAGTCCTTCCTCGGCCGCCCGCTGCCGAAGATCCGGCGCCGCTGGGCCGGGGTGTACGCGCAGTGCACCGACCCGAGCCGGGTCGTGCACCGGCAGCGGGTGCGGGACGGGGTGTGGCTGGTCACCGGGCCCGGCGGGCGCGGCATGACCTGTTCGCCCGCCATCGCCGAAACGACCGCCAACGAGCTGGGATGGTGAAAGAAATGACCGAGGACATACGACTCGTCGTGCTCGACATGGCGGGCACCACCGTCGCCGACGGCGGCCTGGTGGAGCGGGCCTTCGCCGTGGCCGCAGGGGAGCTGGGCGTCGAGCCCGGGTCCGCCGACCACATCAGGAAGCTCGACCACGTCCGGGCCACCATGGGCGAGTCCAAGATCTCCGTCTTCCGGCACCTGTTCGGCGAGGAGTCCCTCGCCCGGCGGGCCAACGCCGCCTTCGAGAAGGCGTACGGGGAACTCGTCGACGGTGGGCGCCTCGCGCCGATCGCCGGGGCGCGCGAGGCGATCGAGGAGCTCCAGGCGGGCGGCCGTACCGTCGTCCTGACCACCGGGTTCGCCCGCGTCACCCAGGACGCCATCCTCGACGCCCTCGGCTGGCAGGGGCTGGTGCCGCTCACGCTGTGCCCGGCCGACGCCGGAGGCCGCGGGCGACCGTACCCCGACATGGTCCTGGAGGCCTTCCTGCGCACCAAGGCGGCGGAGGGCGTCCAGCAGGTCGCGGTCGTGGGCGACACCTCGTACGACATGCTCAGCGGCGTACGCGCCGGGGCGGGCGTGGTGGCCGGTGTGCTCACCGGGGCGCACGGCGACGAGGTGCTGCGCGCGGCCGGGGCCGGCCATGTGCTCGGCTCGGTGGCCGAACTTCCCGCCCTGCTCGACGGCCCCACCGGAGACGACCCGCTCCCCGGAGACGAACGGCTCCCTGGAGACGAACGGCTCCCTGGAGACGAACGGCTCCCTGGAGACGAACGGCTCGCTGGAGACGACCCGCTCCCCGGAGCCGATCCGTGTCCCGGAGCCGGGCGGTGAGCGGCGGCAGCGGCATCCGCTTCGACCGGGTGTCCGTCGCGTACGACGGCACCACGGTCCTCGACTCCCTCGACCTCACCGTCGAGCCCGGCGAGGTGATGGCGCTGCTCGGGCCGTCCGGGTCCGGGAAGACCACCGCGCTGCGGGCCGTCGCCGGGTTCGTGCGGCCCGCCTCCGGCCGGGTGTTCATCGGCGACCGGGACGTGACCGCGCTGCCGCCCCACCGGCGCGGCGTCGGCATGGTGGTGCAGCAGTACGCGCTGTTCCCGCACATGCGGGTCGAGGACAACGTCGCCTTCGGGCTCAGGGCGCAGAAGGTCGCCAAGGGCGAGATCCGCGGACGGGTCGCCGAGGCGCTGGAGATGACCGGGATGGCGGCCTACGCCCGGCGCCATCCGCGGGAACTGTCCGGCGGGCAGCAGCAGCGGGTCGCCATCGCGCGGGCGCTCGCCATCCGGCCCGGCGTCCTCCTCCTCGACGAGCCGCTGTCCGCGCTCGACGCGCAGCTGCGGTCGGGGATGCTGGCCGAACTCTCCCGGCTGCACCGGGAGTTGCCCGACATGTCGATCCTGTACGTCACCCACGACCAGATCGAGGCGCTGACGCTGGCCGACCGGATCGCGGTCATGGACAAGGCGCGGTTGCGGGACGTGGGGACGCCGCGGGAGCTGTACCGGGCGCCGAGGACCGCGTTCACGGCGTCGTTCGTGGGCAACGCGAACCTGTTGCCGGTGACCGTGGGTGCGGAGGGTGTCGCCTTCGGCGGGACCGAACTCAAGGTCGCCACGGGGGACGCGGCGCCGGGAGCTTCGGCGACCCTGTGCGTACGGCCGCACCTGGTCGGGCTCGGGACCGGGCCCAACCAGGTCGCCGGAACCGTGAGCGAGGTGCAGTGGCGGGGGGCCACGCACCGGCTGTACGTCGACGTGGCGGGCCATCGGGTGATGGCCGACCTGCGTGAGCTGCGGGAGCCTCCGGCGCACGGGGACTCCGTACTGCTGCACTTCGCGCCCGACGACGCGGTGCTGCTGTCGGCGGGGGTGACCACGGATGGCTAGCGCCGCGATGGCCGCCCCGCCGAAGAAGCACCCCAAGTCCCCCAAGTCTTCCGGCTCCCGTCCGCGCATCCCGACCTGGGCCTGGGCCCTGCCACCCGTCGCCGTCCTCGGACTCGTCTTCCTCTACCCCCTCGCGCTCGTCGTCCAGCAGTCCTTCCAGCCGGACACCGGGGGCACCTCCCTCCAGCCGTACGCCGACGTCCTCGCGTCCCCGTCCTTCCTGGAGGCCCTGCGTACGACCGTCTGGATCGCCGTCGCGGCGACCGTCGGCGCTCTCGTGCTCGGGTTCGTGCTCGCCCTGGTCATCGCGTTCGTGCCGTTCCCCGGCGGGAAGGCCGTCGCCAGGTTCATCGACGTCTTCCTGTCCTTCCCGTCCTTCCTGATCACGCTCGCGCTGCTGTTCATCTACGGCACGGTGGGCATGGCCAACGGGCTGTGGACGGACGTGACCGGTGCCGCCGAGGGGCCGTTCCAGTTCCTCACCACCCCGTGGGGGGTCCTCCTCGCCGAGATCACGTACTTCACCCCGTTCGTGATGCGGCCCCTGCTCGCCGCCTTCTCGGGGATCGACACCGCCCAGCTGGAGGTGGCGTCCTCCCTCGGGGCGCGGCCCGCCCGGATCGTGCGGCAGGTGATCCTGCCCGAGGCGCGGCCCGCGCTCGCGGCCGGCGGCAGCCTCGTTCTCGTGCTCTGCCTCAACGAGTTCGGGATCGTCCTGTTCACCGGGGCGAAGGGCGTCACGACCCTGCCGATGCTCGTCTACAGCAAGGCGATCCTGGAGTCCGACTACCCGGGCGCGTGCGTGGTCGCCGTCGTCAACGTCCTCGTCTCCGTCGGGCTCTACGGCCTCTACCGGGTGGTGAGCCGCCGTGCTGGTGCATAGCCGCAAGGGGAAGTGGGCCACCTGGGCCGTCTTCTTCCTGCTCTTCCTGCCCCTGTTCGCCCTGCCGCTCCTCGTCGTCCTCGCCGCGTCGTTCGCCACGAACTGGTCGAGCGCGCTCCCGTCCGGCTTCACCACCGGGCACTACACGGCCGCCACCCGCGGCGCGTCCCTCCAGGCCCTCACCACCAGCCTGGTCACGGCGGTCACCGCGAGCCTGCTCGCCCTGGTCGTCGGCACCTGGGCGGCGCTCGCCGCGCACGCGCTCAAGAAGCGCGGCAGGCGGGTCCTGGACGCCCTGTTCATGCTGCCGGTCGCCGTGCCCTCGGTCGTCGTCGGCCTCGCGATCCTCGTCGCCTTCTCCCAACCGCCGATGCTGCTCAACGGCACCCGGTGGATCGTCATCCTCGCGCACACCGTGCTGGTCACGGCCTTCGCCCACCAGTCGGTGTCGGCCGCCCTCGCCCGTCTCGACCCGGCCTACGAACAGGCCGCGGCCTCGCTCGGCGCCCGGCCCTCGTATGTGCTGTGGAGGGTGCGGCTGCCGCTGCTGCTGCCCACGCTGACCGCCGCCGCGGGGCTCTGCTTCGCCCTGTCCATGGGCGAGTTGAGCGCCACCATGATGCTCTACCCGCCCGACTGGACCCCGCTTCCCGTCCAGATCTACGCGGCCTCGGACCGCGGCGCCCTCTTCACCGGCTCCGCGCTCGCGGTCGTCCTCATGACCACGACGGTGCTCGTCCTGTTCGCCGTCTTCCGGATCCGCACCAAGGCCTCCTACCGCTGACCCCGATCCGATCCTGATCAGCCGACCTTCCCGACATCGCAAGGAGTTCATCTCGCCATGCCCAGAAACCTCCACCACCTCAAGCCGATCGCCGCCGTCGTCGGCAGCCTCGCCCTCGCCGCCACCCTCACCGCCTGCGGCGGCGCCTCCAGCGCCTCCGACGCCAAGGTCGTCACCGTCTACAGCGCCGACGGCCTCAAGGGCGAGAACGGCGACGGCTGGTACGACCAGGTCTTCAAGGACTTCGAGAAGCAGACCGGGATCAAGGTCAAGTACGTCGAGGGCGGCTCGGGCGAGATGGTCCAGCGCGCCGTCCGCGAGAAGACCAACCCGCAGGCCGACGTCCTTGTCACCCTCCCGCCGTTCATCCAGCAGGCCGACGGCAAGGGGCTGCTGCAGAAGTACACGCCGAAGGGCTCCGACCAGGTCGCCGGCGGTGACAAGGCCGCCGACGCCACCTGGACCTGCGTCGTCAACAACTACTTCGGCTTCGTCTACGACAAGAAGGAGCTGAAGCAGGCCCCCACCACCTGGGAGGAGCTGCTCGACGCGCGGTACAAGAACAAGCTCCAGTACTCCACCCCGGGTGTCGCCGGTGACGGAACGGCCGTGCTCGTCAAGGCGATCCACGACTTCGGCGGCAGGGAACAGGCGCTCGCCTACCTGAAGAAGCTCCAGGCCAACAACGTCGGCCCGTCCGCCTCCACCGGCAAGCTCGCGCCCAAGGTCGACAAGGGCGAACTCCTCGTCGCGAACGGCGACGTCCAGATGAACTACGCCCAGTCCAAGGACATGCCGAACCTGGGCATCTGGTTCCCGAAGGCCACGGACAAGGCCGCCGACGCCGCCGGGAAGCCCACCACCTTCGCCCTCCCGTACGCCGCGGGACTCGTCACCAAGGCCCCGCACTCGGAGAACGGCAGGAAACTCCTCGACTTCATGCTCACCGCCAAGGCGCAGCAGCAGGTCAGCGAGATCGGTGGCGGATTCTCCGCACGCAAGGACGTCAAGGCCACCGACGCGAACGCCATCGCCCTGACCAAGCTCATGGACGGCGTCGCCCTCTTCGAGCCGGACTGGGCCGACATCGACAAGAACCTGACCTCGTACGTCGAGGACTGGAAGACGGCCACGGGAAGCTGACACTCCACCCTGACTAGGCTGGGGGCGTCGGCACATCGTCGTTCCGGCGCCCCCGGATCGTGTGCGTACGTACCAGGACGGCAGTACGCCAGGACGGCAGGAGAACCAGCACCATGGCAGAGCGCAAGCCCATCGAGTCGTGGCTCACCGACATGGACGGCGTCCTCATCCACGAGGGTGTGCCGATCCCCGGCGCGGACGCCTTCGTCAAGAAGCTGCGGGAGTCCGGGAAGCCGTTCCTGGTGCTCACCAACAACTCGATCTACACCGCTCGTGACCTGCACGCCAGGCTGCGGCGCATGGGCCTGGACGTGCCGGTCGAGAACATCTGGACCTCCGCGCTCGCCACCGCCAAGTTCCTGGACGACCAGCGGCCCGGCGGCACCGCGTACGTCATCGGCGAGGCGGGCCTGACCACGGCACTGCACGACATCGGGTACGTCCTGACCGACCACGAGCCGGACTACGTGGTCCTCGGCGAGACCCGTACGTACTCCTTCGAGGCCATGACGAAGGCGGTCCGGCTGATCAAGGGCGGCGCCCGGTTCATCGCCACCAACCCCGACGAGACCGGTCCGTCCGCCGAGGGCCCGCTGCCCGCGACCGGCGCGGTGGCCGCGCTGATCACCAAGGCGACCGGCAAGCAGCCCTACTTCGCCGGGAAGCCGAACCCGCTGATGATGCGGACGGGGCTCAACGCCATCGGGGCGCACTCCGAGACCAGCGCGATGATCGGCGACCGGATGGACACGGACGTCCTGGCCGGTCTCGAGGCGGGCATGGTGACCTATCTCGTCCTCACCGGGCTGACCACCCGCGAGGAGATCGAGCGGTACCCCTTCCGGCCCTCCAGGATCGTGGACTCGATCGCGGACCTCGTCGAGCGGATCTGACGCCGCCCGGACCGGGGGCCACCGGCCCGCGCCAAACCTTTCGAGACCCGTTTGGAGCAGTCGGGGGCGTCTGAGGATGCGTCCCGCGGTCCGGAGGGGGAGTCTCCAGGTATCTGGAGGTTCACGATGGGTTCATGTCGACTCGCTCTCTGTGCGCGACTCACTCTCTGTGCCGGTGCGTTGTACGCGGCGGCGTTCACTCCCGCCGCGTACGCGGCCGACGGCGGCGTCTCCGTCTCTCCCGCGTCCCCGGCACCCGGCAGCGACGTCCAGCTGCGGGCGCTGGGCTGTACGGGGACGACCGGTACCGCGGTCTCCACGGCGTTCGTCGCGGACGCGCGGCTCACCGGCCAGGGCGGGGTGCTCGTCGGCGACACCCGCGTCCGCTCGTCGGCCACGCCCGGTTCCTACGAGGTCAAGGTGAGCTGTGACGGCCGCCAGGACCGGGTGACCGGCACGGTCACGGTCGGCGCGGCGGGCGGACCGACCTCCCTGAGGTCCGCCCTCGCCGTCCCGACCTCCTTGGCGTCGGTCCTCGCCCTCCCGAACGGCCTGGCCTCGCCCGTCGCCCCCGTGCACGCGGGCGGCGGCGGCACCGCGCACTTCGCCTCCGTGGACGCCCGCTCCTCGAGCCCCGGCACCAAGCACGCGGTGATCGGCCTCGTCCTCGCGAGCGCCGCCGCGGTGGCGGTCGCGGTCCGCAGCGCGCGCCGGGGCCACGACACCCGAGACTGACATGTCCGACGACATGCCCGAACACGGGCGTTCCTCCGGCGCCGGCCGGCTGCTGACCGGTGTCGCCTGGGCGGTGCTGCTGCTCGGGCTGTGGCTGTGGGGCCGTGACCTGACCGACGTACGGCAGGGGATAGCGGCGCCGACGACGGGAGACATCGCGGCGGTCGGACGACCGCCCGAGGTACGGCTGCCACCCGCGCTGAAGCCGCTGACGAGCGCCGCGCCGCAGCGCATCGACATTCCCTCGATGGGGGTGCAGGCGCCGGTGGTGGGCCGCGGTCTCGACGGGCAGGGGGCGATCGATCCACCGCCCTTCGACCAGCCGGGCGTGGTCGGCTGGTACGCCGCCGGGGTGCGGCCCGGGGCGGCCGGGACCGCGCTGTTCGTGGGGCACGTCGACACCGAGACCCGGCCCGCGGTCTTCTACAAACTCAGCACGGTACGGCCGGGGCAGACGGTCCGGGTGGTCCGCGACGACGGTACGGTCGCCGAGTTCACCGTGGACGACGTGCAGGTCTTCCCACGCGACCACTTCGACGCCCGACAGGCCTACGGGCCCCGGGAGTCGGGGCGGGCCGAACTGCGTCTGGTCACCTGCGGCGGCACCTTCGACCGGGTGAGCCGCACCTACACCGCGAACGTGGTCGTGTCGGCGTACCTCACGGGCCACGGGCGATGAACCGGTGACCGGTGACCGGTTCCACCTGGCCCGGTCGGCGGCCCGCTCCCCCCGGAGCCACCGACCGGGCTGGTCCTCGACCGCGCGCGCACGGGCTGCGGGAGTAACCCGGCGGTCGACGCGGGAGGTTCTGGGTCCGTTTGAGGCAACTCTAGAACGTATGAGCGTTCTGGCCCAGGCCCTGTCCCCGGGGCTGTAACAGCTCACCGATAAGGGGCGGGCGATCTCGTGGGCGAGGCGCCACCTATGTCACGATTGACCCCAAGGACAGTGCACCCGAGGGGGAGTTGCATGTACGGCAGCAAGGGGGCCGGGGCTCGGGCGTCCGTCGCGGTGGTGGGGGCGTTGCTGGTGCTCGCGGGGTGTTCCTCCGGGGGCGGCGGCGACAAGAGCGACGGTTCCGGTTCCAAGGTCACACAACAGCCCAAGAACTCCGACCCGTTCTGGGTCAACCCGGCGGGCAACGCGGCCGAGCAGGTCGCCGCGTACGCCAAGGCGGGCAAGAAGGACGACGCCGAGCAGATCCGCAAAATAGCCGAACAGCCGACCGGCGAGTGGATCGGGCCGGAGAATCCCGAGCAGGAGGCGCGCGGCTTCACCGAGGCCGCGCAGCAGGCCGACCGGGCGGCCATCCTGGTCCTCTACAACATCCCGCACCGCGACTGCGGCCAGTTCTCGCAGGGCGGCGCGGCGGACGGCGACGCCTACAAGGCCTGGATCGACGGCGTCGCCCGCGGCATCCAGGACCGGCCCGCCACGGTGATCCTGGAGCCGGACGCCATTCTGCACCTGGTCAACCAGTGCACTCCGGAGCAGTTCCAGGAGGAGCGGTACTTCCTCCTGGAGACCGCGGTCACCAAGCTCAAGGCCCTGAAGAACACGAAGGTGTACCTCGACGCGGGCAACGCGGGCTGGGGTCACCCCGACCAGATCTTCCAGTCGCTGAAGCGGGCGGGCATCGACAAGGCCGACGGCTTCTCCGTCAACGTCTCCAACTTCTACTCGACCAAGGACTCCATCGCGTACGGCAAGCAGCTGTCCGCGAAGGTCGGCGGCAAGCACTTCGTCATCGACACCAGCCGCAACGGAAACGGCCCCTACACGGCCGGCGACGAGGACGAGAACTGGTGCAATCCGCCGGGGCGCGCGCTGGGCGAGACCCCGACGACCAGGACCGCCGATCCGCTCGTCGACGCGTATCTCTGGGTCAAGCGGCCGGGTGAGTCGGACGGGGAGTGCAAGGGGGGTCCGAAGGCGGGCGACTGGTGGGCGGAGTACGCACTGAAGCTGGCCAAGGCATCCAAGTAACGCCAGTTCCCCGCGCCCCTGTCTTTTAGGGGCGCGGGGAACTGCGCGACCAGCCACAACGAACCCGCAGCCAAAGACGCTCCCGCGGAAGCGCTACGGAACCTTCACCCACTGCGCCTTGCTGGGCGTTCCTTGATCATCCGTCACGAACAGCATGTACCAACCGGACTCCACGAGATTCCGGTTCTTCGGCACGGTCACCGTGACCCCGTTCTTCGTCTTCTTGAAGTCCAGCGCGATGGAACGCTGATCGACGTCGGTGACGTGCGTGGACGCGCTCGGCCGGATCAGCCGGGCCGTCCTGATGGTCGACGCGTGCTGCGAGGTGAACGTCGCCGAGCCGCCGCGCGCGATCGTCTTCGGACCGCCGGTCAGATCGGGCCGCGAGTCCCGGTAGAGGTACGGCGGCGTGTAGATCTCGATGCGCTGCTCGAACGTGGCCGGTTTGGTGTTGGCCTTGTCCGCGTAGAGCGAGTTGGAGCCGAAGAACATCACCCGGCCGTCGGGCAGCAGGATCGAGCCCGAGTGGTAGTTGCGGCCCACCAGCGGATCGGCGACCCGGTCGAAGGTGTTCGACTTGGTGTCGTAGATCCGTGCCTGGAGGATGTTGGAGTCGCCGCGCCCCCGGTAGTCCTCGGAGCCGCCGGACACGAGGACGGTGTCGTCCGGCAGGATCGAGGACTGCGGGTAGCGGGTGCCCTTCTCCAGTTCGGGCCCGTCCACGAACCTCGGGTTCTTGTCCTTGAGGTCGATCAGCCGGGTCTTCTTGCTGGACAGCTTGGACTCGCCGACCCCGCCGCCGCCGATCACCATGTACTTCTCGTCCTGCGCGGGCGGCAGCAGCACCGTGCCGGAGGTCTCCATCATGTTGGGGTCGCTCAGGCCCGGCAGCTTGGTGAACTTGTTGGTGGCCACGTCCCAGACGCCGGGGTCGCGGCCCACGTTGTCCGGTCCGTAGCCCGCATTCGAGCCCGAGTAGAACATCTCGCCGTTCTGCATCAGGGAGATCGCCGGGTAGGTCGGGAACTGGCGGACTCCCTTGGTGTACGTCCATTTCTTGGTCTTCGGGTCGAACACCTCGTTCTTGCCCGGGACCAGCTGGCCGATCTCGTCCAGACCGGAGAGGCTGAGGATCTTGCCGTCGCTCATGGTGGTGAGCGTCGGGTACCAGCGGGCCTCGTTCATCGGGTCGACCTTGATGTACTTCTCGGCGACCGGATCGAACTCGTACGCGTCCCGGATGCCCTGGAAGTCCTTCTTGTCCAGGGCGAGCTTCTGCGCGATGCCGTAGGTGTTGCGGGCGTCGGCGCCGGTCAGGCCCTGGATGCGGTAGTTGTCCTGGGTGCCCGTCTCGTACTTCTGGCCGCTCCGCTGTGCCTCGACGTAGATACGGCCGAGGCCCGGGTCGTTGCGCAGGAACCTGCCGGTCGCCTTGTCGAAGACCTTCGTCGCGCGCGGGACGAGCACCGGGTCCTTGGAGACGAACGTCTTGCCGTCCTCCTTGCCGGTGAACCTGGTGCCCGCGGGCAGCGTGATCGGCTTGTCCGGGTTCTCGTTGTGGACGACCATCAGGCCGCCCGCCTTGGTGACGTCACCCTTCAGCGTCTCGTACCGCTTGGTGCCGCCCGCGATCAGCAGATTGCCGTTGGCGAGCTGGGTGTGGCCCGTGCAGAACAGGTCGGCGGGCGTCGGGATCTTCTTGATGGTGCCCTCGACCGGGTCCCAGATCCGCGTGTCGAACTTCTTCGCGTCGAAGTTGTCCTGGTTGTTGCCCGAGCCCGCGATCAGCAGGATCTTGCCGGTGTGCAGCAGGGCCGCGTGGATGGTGTTCTGTCTGTACTCCTCGGGGAACTGGATGATGTCCCAGTGCCCGTTCTTGGCCTTGTACTCGGGCTTGTTGATCGTGTAGTCGTGGTATTTCTCCGTGCTGAAGCGGTACACCCACGGCCCGTTCATTCCGGCCAGCGCGAGCACCACCGCCCCGCCTATCGCAAGACGACGAGCACGGCGGCGACGGGCACCGTCTTTCATTTTTTACGTCCCCCAAGGGAAATCTGCATGGTCTGGTCATTGCCCGCGCCGCTGCCGCCGCCCTGTCCCTGCGCCGCCGCCCAGCTGGGCTTGTGCTGCGGGGCGTGCGGAGCGTGCGGGGCATGCGGCGTGTGCTGCTCCTGCTGGGGCGCCGAGGCCTGAGCGGGCAGCGGCACCGTCTCCTCGGGTGAGGCGGGCGGCGCCGACGGCTTCTTCTTCGCCTGGCGCAGGGCCCACTGCCAGGCGAGGATCGGCGAGGCGGTGATCAGCAGGGCGAAGCAGGCCCAGGTGATCATCGCGGGGTGGGAGTGCCCGAGCAGGAGTCCGGCGACGATCGAGCCGGCGAAGACCAGGATGAAGAACAGGTGGATCCGGAAGGTCCCGAACAGTGTGTCGGGGCTGGCCGAATCACCCTTGGGGGTCACCACGAACTTGCTCTTGCGGCGCAGCACCGCGTCCATCAGCGAGCGGGCGTAGATCGGCGCGGAGAGCGCCGACATGATCATGCCTGCCACGCCGCCCGAGCCCTCGGGCTCGTGCGGGGAGACGTTGTGCCGGCGGTTCCACACGTACAGGCCGATCTGCAGCGCGGAGGCGTTGCCGTACAGCATCAGCCAGACCGTCGGGTCGATGTTCACACCGGATGCGCCCAGGCCCAGGAAGAGTGCGCAGCTGAGGGCCGCGAGGATCCAGTTGAGGGCGGACATCGGGTAGAAGATGATCATCATGGTGTAGTTGAAGAGCTTGCTCGGCGGCAGCGAGAAGAAGCCCTTCCAGTACTGCTTGAGGATCGTCTCGTACGTGCCCCGGGACCAGCGCAGCTGCTGGGTGAAGAAGTCCGTCCAGGCGTTCGGGCCCTCGCCGACCGCGAGGACGTCCGGGGTGTACACCGAGCGCCACTTCTTGCCCGTCGCCGGGTTCTTGGCGCGGTGCATCTCGAAGCCGGTCGCCATGTCCTCGGTGATCGAGTCGTACAGACCGCCGATCTGCTTGAGCGCCTTGATGCGTACGGCGTTGGAGGTGCCCACGAACATCGGCGCGCCGTAGCGGTTGCCGGCGCGCTGGATCAGCGCGTGGAAGAGGAACTGCTGGGACTCGGCGGCCTTGGTGATGGGGTTGTCGTAGTTGCCGTAGACCTGCGGGCCGATGACGAAGCCGATGTCCGGGTCGCGGAAGAAGCCGAGCATCCGCTCCAGGTAGTTGGGCAGCGGCACGTGGTCGGTGTCGACCGAGGCGAAGAAGTCGTACTCGTCGCCGTGCGCCTCCAGCCAGGCGTTGTAGTTGCCGTGCTTGGTCTTGGCGCGGTGCGGGCCCTTGGCCTGGTTCCACTTCGCGACGCCCTTGCGGGAGAAGTGGTGCACGCCCAGGCGCTTGCAGACCTCCTTCACCTCCGGGTCGTCACCCTCGTCGAGGAGCCAGATGTGCAGAAGGCCCCGGTGGCGCAGCTTGACGGCCGCCTCCAGGGTCTTGGTCACCATGGCGAGGGGTTCCTTGCCGGGCACGAAGGACGTGAGGAAGGCGACTCTGGTGCCGGTCTCCGGGACCACCGGGATCGGGTCGCGGGCGACCAGGGTGGCGTGCGCGTTCGACAGCACGTTCATGCAGCGGAAGAACTCGATCAGACCGATCGAGACCAGCATCACGATGTCGAGCACCGGCAGGAAGTCGTAGGCCGGGTAGTCGCGTTCGGTCCAGTGCTCCGGCTGGAGCAGCCAGCCCAGCAGGATCAGCGACAGCAGCGGCGCGGCACCCAGCATCAGGGCGGCTCGTATGCGGTGCGGCTCCTGGGACAGCAGCGAGCGGTACTGCACCTTGTACGGCTTGTTCGGATCGGGCTGTGTGAGGGGACCCGCGAGCCGGCTGTAGTGCTCGTAGTCGTATCTCGGCAGGCTTTTCTTGATCCTGCGGAAATTGCTGCCGGTCCGGTGCGATGGCATCCGGAGCTGGGTCGTCTCAGACGGGTCGAAGTTCTGCCGGGCGCCCGTCGGCGTCGACGTCATGAGTCATTCCCCCCGCACGCACGTCCAGGTGCGTGTTCGTCGGTTCTTGTCGCCCGTTCGAGTCCCCCTTGACCGTCACGGACGCATGCTGGCAGGTCGGCATCACCACATGCTCCACACAAGGGAGACATAGAAATGCGACCTTCCGGTTGCATGATGCCCCCCTCGGCATCGGTTCATGAACGGGGCCCCCAACCCCCCATGGACGCAACCGGCCATACCCCCAACTGTCAGGTATCGACAGTCCCTTGAAGCCCAGGGTTCTACGGCGTTCATCATGATCGCAAGACGCGAAACGCGGTGTTAACCGGTCATACGCGCTAATTGGGACGCGTGTACGAAGATGGGGTCACCACCCCATACGCCGGGCGCATATGCCCAGCCCCTATGCGCCCTTATGCGCCTCTTTGCGCCGGTTGCGTTCCTGGGGAGCCCGCGGGGAGCCCGCCCCGCCCACGCAAGCCGAAGGGCCCCTCACGTCGGTGAGGGGCCCTTCGGTGTCGGTGCGCCGCCAGGGACTCGAACCCCGGACCCGCTGATTAAGAGTCAGCTGCTCTAACCAACTGAGCTAGCGGCGCCTGCTGACCCGAGAACTCTACCCGACCGGGGAGGGTGCTCCGGACCGCGAGGGTGCCGTGAAGTGAACGGAGAGGTGTCCCGAACCGGCCGGAAGTGGTCCCTGTACATCATTCGGACCGTCAACATGCGACAAGAGGCGACAGTTGCGAAACTGACGACTGTGCAGAAGTGCGGAGATATGGACCTGTGGTGTGAGGGGAATCTCATGGAGGCTCCGGTATTCGAGGAATTCGATCCCGTGAGCGACTGTGATTGCCCCGGATGCGTGCACTGGCGGCGCGTCATGCCCCCGTCCTCACCACCCGGGCCCGTGGGACACCCGGCGGCGCGGGGCGCGCTGCTGCTGGCCGCGGCGGCGGGCACCGTCCTCGCCGCGGGCCAGCCGGTGCCGGCCGTGGCCGCCGCGCACGGACCCGTCCGGCCGGGCGACCCCAAAGGTGACGGGCCCGAGACCCCGCAGGGCGACCAGACCCCGCTGCACGGCCTGGGCGGGGGCCTGGCGGGGCCCGCGAAGCCCGGGGCGGGGGGCGAGCTCCCCGCGACCACCCGGGCGGAGATCATCAACCGGGCCAAGAAGTGGGTCGCCTCGCGGGTGCCGTACAGCAAGACCGAGTACTGGCCGGACGGATACCGGCAGGACTGCTCGGGCTTCGTCTCGATGGCCTGGAACCTGCCGGGAAACGAATGGACGGGCAGCCTCGGCACGTTCGGCGTACGCATTCCACGCGACCAGTTGCAGCCCGGCGACATGCTCCTGTTCCACAATTCGGCGGATCCGCAGAAGGGCTCGCACGTCGTCCTTTTCGGCGGCTGGTCGGACTACACCCACACCTATTACCTCGCCTATGAACAGACCCGCCCGCACACCCGCGGGCTGTCCGCTCCGTACGCCTACTGGAGCAACTCGGACCGCTACGTGCCCTACCGCTACAAGGGGCTGGCCGAGGAGACGAGCGACGCGGGCGTCCTGGCGCCGGGGGCGGGGAGCAGCCGCTACCCGGGCCGGTCCTTCTTCGGCCCCGGCGCGGACAACCCCCATGTCGCCCGGCTGGGCCGGCTCCTCGTGGAACGCGGCGCGGACCGCTTCTACTCGACCGGACCCGGACCGAGCTGGTCGGACGCGGACCGGCGGGCCACCCAGGCGTTCCAGCGGGCGCAGGGCTGGCGGGGCACGGACGCGGACGGGCTGCCCGGGCCGCAGACCTGGTCCTACCTGGTGGGGAGGAAGGGCAGGGACACTCCGGCGGCGGGGAGGCCCGTGCCGGGGACCCCGGTGGTGGGCGGACCGGGGACGAAGGGATTCTCGGCCCCGTCCGTTCCCTCCGTTCCCTCCGTTCCTTCCCTCCCCTCCCGCCCCTCCGACCCCTCCGTGCCGGGCTATCCGGGGCGCGGGCTGTTCCGCCCCGGCGCCGACAACGAGTTCGTCACCCGGCTCGGCGAGCAACTCGTGAAGAAGGGGTTCGGCACGTACTACACATCGGGTCCGGGGCCGCGCTGGGGCGAGGCGGACCGGCGGGGCGTCGAGGCGTTCCAGCGCGCGCAGGGCTGGCGCGGCGGCGCGGCGGACGGCTGGCCGGGGCCGGAGACCTGGCGCCGGCTCTTCTCGTGAAAGGCCGGGCGGCAGGGCTCGCACCACGGCTCGCATCCGGGCCCGTACCAGGCAACCCGTCACGCAGCACACCAAGGCTCGTACCAGGCAGCACAGCAAGGCTCGCACCAGGCAACGCACCAAGGCTCGCACCAGGCAACGCACTACGGCTCGCACCAGGAATCGCACCAGGGCTCGTCACCCGGCCGGGATCACCCTTCCACGCGCGGAGGCATGGAGGCAGCTATGAGTACGACGACTTCACCCACCCCGGAGTCGGGGGGAACGCCGGAGGGCGGCGGCGCCTCCCGGTCCGCCCGGCTCATCCACAACGAGGCGACCACCGAGATCCCCGTCCATCTGCTCTTCCGTGACGACCCCGAGCCGGTGCCCGTGCCGCTCTCGCCCGCCGTGGTGGGGCGACGGCGCGGCACGGGCGAACAGCCCCGGATCCGGCGCCCCGTGCTGGGCCGGGCCCCGCGCCCGGTGCCGGAGGTCGACCCCGAACTGGTGGAGCGCCCCGCATGGGTGCTGCCCGGAGTGGCGGGTGTGCTGGCCGGGGCCTGCGGGGTGGCCGGATGTGTACTCACCACTTGGTGGTCGGGTGTGCTGCCGCACAGCGCGGGGAGGGCGATCGGGCTGCCCTGGTACGCGGGGGCAGGGCTCGGCCCCGCGCAGTGGGCCGCGTACGCCGGGGCCGGCGCGCTCGGGCTGTTCGGGTTCGGCGGGCTCTCCCGCGGCCGGACCGGGCGCGCCTGGGTGCTCGGCCTCTTCGGCCGCTACCGGGGCACGGTCCGGCGCACCGGGCTGTTGTGGATCAACCCGATGGTGCTGCGGCGCCGGGTCGACGTACGGCTGCGGCACTGGCGCAGTGAGCCGATGTCGGTGGTCGACGCGAACGGGGTCGCGCTGCGGGTGGTGGTGCTCGTGGTGTGGCGGGTCAAGGACACCGCGCGGGCCGTGCTCGGCGTCGAGGACCACGAGACGTATCTGCGCGAGTGCGTGGAGGCGGCGATGTCACGGATGCTCTCGCAGCTGCCGGCCGAGGCGCCGCCCGCCGTCATCAAGGACGTGGCCACCCTGCGCAACACGGACGCGGTCGGCGAGGCACTCACCGGGATGATCGCCGCGGACGCCGCGCCGGTCGGCCTGGAGGTGTTCTCGGCGCAGCCGACCCGGATCGAGTACGCCCCCGAGGTCGCGGCCGTGATGCAGCGCCGCCGGATCGCGACCCTGGACGCCCAGCACCGCGACACCGTGCTCACCTCGGTCGTCGACTCCGTCGAGGACACGGTGACCCGGCTGACCATGCGCGGGCTGGTCGAGCTCGACGACTACGAGCGCAAGGCGCTGGTGAAGGACCTGACGGTGGCGTTCTACACGGGGCGCAGGGACTCCTCGCCGTGACGCGGACCGACAGCGGGGCCGTGACGGGGGCCGAGAGCTTGGTTATTGGTCTGGACATGTTCAAGTCGTGGCAATAATCTGGGACTTGGTCTAGACCTGAAAATCGCGCGCACGGCTCACGAGAACCTCCCCCACGTCCTCCAGGAGCGGCAGCATGCGCATACGGACGACCAGGATCCCTGCGACAGGGGTCCGTACGAGCAGGAAAGTCAAGCTGTACGCCGCTGTCGTGGGCCTCGCCACGGCGGGCACGTTCGTGCTCTCCACCGGCGGAGCCGACGCCCACGGCTACACCGACCAGCCCCTCAGCCGGCAGAAGTTGTGCGCCGCCAACGGCGGCAGTGTTGCCAATTGCGGTGACATCCAGTGGGAGCCGCAGAGCGTCGAGGGCCCGAAGGGCTTCCCGGCGGCGGGTCCCGCGGACGGACAGATCTGCTCGGCGAACCACACCAACTTCAGCCAGCTCGACCAGCCCAAGACGCCCTCGGGCGCGGCCTGGCCGACGACCAAGGTCACCGGCGGGCAGAGCTACACCTTCCGCTGGCAGTTCACGGCCGTGCACGCCACGACCGACTTCAAGTACTTCGTCACCAAGGCCGGCTGGAACCAGAACCACGCACTGACCAGGGCGGACCTGAACACCACCCCGTTCCTGACCGTCCCGTACAACGGGCAGCGCCCGCCGTCCACGTTCAGCCACACCGGCACGCTGCCCTCCGGGCTGAGCGGTCACCACGTCATCCTCGGCGTGTGGACGATCGCCGACACCGCGAACGCGTTCTACTCGTGCGCGGACGTCACGTTCTGAACGTTCTGAGCGCGTGCGGACCGGAAATGTTCTGAGCCTCTCTTGAGGAGCTCGCGCACCCCCCACGGGTAGGTTCCACGCACGTCGACATGACCATGACGGCGTGCGTGGAGCTGTACCGGACGACGGGGGAATGTCGTGGACGTCTTCTTCTATGCCGTGCCAGGGCTGATCATGGCTGTGGCCGTCTTCATGGCGGTCGCGGTGATCCGCCGCTCGCTGGAGATGAACCGGGCCTGGAGCAGCGGGCTGACTGCCGAGGCACGCTGTCTGCGGTCCTTCACGACGACCAGCGGTGGCGCGGGCGACACGTCCGTGTCCACGACCCTGCACCACGTGTACGAGTTCAGGGCGCGGGACGGCCGCACGGTCCGTTTCGAGGAGAAGAACGGCCCGGCGACGATCATCGAGGGCGACATCGTCACCGTCCACTACATCGCCGAGCGCCCGGAGAAGGCCACGGCCCACACGCCGAGCCGGGGCAAGCTGGCGGCGGGAACCGTGGGCATCCTGGTGTTCTGCGGGGTGATCGTCCTCTTCTGCATCGGCTTCATGGTGGGCGTCCACGGGTTCTTCTCGATGGACGACTCGTCCGGCGGAGACGACTTCGAAGGCACGGGCCTCCCCTTCTGACGGAACGTCAATTATCGTGCGCCCCCATGGGGTCCATGAGGCGTACCGTCGCGGAGCTCGTGCAGGAACGGTGGGGCGACCACCGGCCGGGACTGTGGTTCGAGGGGCGGGTGCTGAGCCACCACCGGGTGGCCGCGGGCGCGGCGGCGCGGGCGGCGCTCCTCGCCGACCTCCTGCCGCCCGGCGCCGCACCGCACATCGGGGTGCTGCTCGACAACACCCCCGAATATCCGCTGTGGCTGAGCGCGGCGGCCCTCTCCGGAGCCGCCGTGGCCGGGATCAACCCGACCCGGCGCGGCCCCGAACTGGCCCGCGACATCCTGCACACCGAGTGCCGTGTCCTGGTCACCGAGCGGACCCACCTGCCCCTCCTCGACGGCCTCGAACTGCCCGGCGTACGCGTCCTGGTCACCGACACCGAGGCGTACGAGGAACTCCTCACGCCGTACGAGGGCGCGAAGCCGGACGCGGCGCCCTCCGTGTCGGCGGACGCCCGTCTCCTCCTCTACTTCACCTCCGGCTCGACCGGCGCCCCCAAGGCCGCGATCTGCACCCAGGGCCGGCTGGCCGCCGCCGGGCGCTCGCTCGTCGACCAGTTCGGGGTGCGCCCGGACGACACGCACTACATCTGCATGCCGATGTTCCACGGCAACGCGGTGATCGCCGACTGGGCGCCCGCCCTGGCGGCGGGCGCGGGGATCGCGCTGAGGCGGCGGTTCTCGGCGTCGGGGTTCCTCGCGGACGTACGGGCCTGCGGGGCGACGTACTTCACCTATGTGGGCCGCGCGGTGCAGTACCTGCTGGCCACGCCCGCCCGCGGCGACGACCGCGACAACCCGCTGCGGATGGGCTTCGGGACGGAGGCCGGGGCCGTGGACGCGGCCGCCTTCGAGGAGCGCTTCGGGGTGCGGCTGGTGGAGGGGTACGGCTCGTCCGAGGGCGGCGCCGCCATCCAGTGGACACCCGGCGCCCCGGCGGGCGCGATCGGGCGGGCGGCACCCCGCGACGACCTCGCGGTGGTCGACCCGCAGACGGCGGCCGAGTGCCCGCCCGCCGTCTTCGCCGAGGACGGGAGGCTTCTCAACGGGGACGAGGCGATAGGGGAGTTGGTGAACCGCGGGCCCAACCCCTTCGAGGGGTACTGGCGCAACCCCGCCGCGGACGCCGACCGCCGCCGACGGGGGTCCCCCCGCTCGGGCGAAGCCGGGAGTGGGGGAGGCTGGTACTGGACCGGCGACCTCTTCTACCGCGACACCGACGGCTTCCTCTACTTCGCGGGGCGGGCGGACGACCGGCTGCGCGTCGACAGCGAGAACCTCGCCGCCGCGATGATCGAGAACATCCTCGCCCGTCACGAGGGCGCCGCCGCCGTGGCGGTGTACGCGGTCCCCGACCCGGTGGCAGGGGACCAGGTGATGGCGGCGATCGCGCCGCGCGAGGGGGCCGGTTTCGACCCGTCGGCCTTCGCGGAGTTCCTCCTCGCCCAGCCCGACCTGGGGACCAAGATGGCACCCCGCTTCGTCCGGATCGTGACGCGGATGCCGGTCACCGCCACCAACAAGATCCACCGGGTGGGGCTGCGCCGCGAGGGCTTCCGCTGCGCCGACCCGGTGTGGTGGCGGCCACCGGGGGAGTCCGCGTACCGCAGGCTGCGCGAGCCGGACATCGAGGGGCTGCTGGCCGAGTACCGGGCGCGCGGGCGCGAGAAGTTGCTGCCGGCCGGGTAGGTTCCGGGCGCGCTTTTCGCGCGGGCGCCCGCCGGCCGGAACTTTCGGCGGTCCGGCGGACGTCCCGTCTCAGGGAGTCCCGGGGCAGAGGAATCCCCTGCACCCCACCTGGGGAGGATGCCCCCGGACACCTGTGCCGCCCGCGCCGAGGAAAGAGGGAACATGCGTCACCTGATCCGGGTCGTGAACATCGCC
Source organism: Streptomyces olivochromogenes (assembly GCF_001514115.1). GTDB lineage: Bacteria > Actinomycetota > Actinomycetes > Streptomycetales > Streptomycetaceae > Streptomyces > Streptomyces olivochromogenes. The sequence goes on along the minus strand of NZ_KQ948473.1, from coordinate 119,194 downwards.
GATGCCGCACCGCCATGCGGCGGACGGGGGCGGGCGGTGGTCCCGGGACGGCTCGTGGCGCGGCACCGGTGACGGCCGAGGGGCGCTACCGCGTCCTGGTCGCCGGCTACTCCGTCTCCTCGTACGGCACCTTTCTCAACATGGTGGCGCTCAACCTGTTCGTCTACGCCACCACCCACAGCGCCCTCGCCATCGGACTGTTCATGGCGGTGCGGCTGGGCGCGGGGTTCCTGGCGGGGACGGTCGCGGGGCGCGTGCAGGCCCGGTTCGGGGTCAAGCCGGTCATGCTGTGGGCCAATATCGCCCAAGCCGTTGTCATGTTCCTGCTGGTAGTGACGCCGGACGGGGGACTGCGGACCGGCGTGCTGTTCACGGTGTCCGCGGCCGTCGGGGCGTGCAGCACCGTGTTCATGGTCGCGCTGCGCAGCTCCATCCCCGACCTGGTCGGCGCGGACCGGCGTGCCTGGGCCAACTCACTGATGGTCGGCGGCCGTTCGCTGGCGATGGTCGCCGGGTTCGCCTCGTCCGGTGTGGTGGTGCCCTGGCTCGGCTTCACCGCCGCGTTCATGGTGGACGCGGCGAGCTTCCTGGTGTGCGCGGCGGCCGTCGCGTGGCTGCCGGGCATCGAACGCGCCCCCGAGCCCCCGCGGGCGCCCGACGAACCCCGCGAGAAGCGCGGCGTGTGGGCCGCGATGACGGCACTGGCCACCGTGCCCGCCCTCGGCCTCATGATGTGCCTGCGCACCGTCGACGCCCTAGGCTCCTCCTCGCACAACGCGGCCCTGCCCGTCTACTCCAGCACGCTCCACCCGGACGACCCGGCCGCGTTCGTCAGCCGCTTCTGGCTGTTCTGGGCGCTGGGCAACGTCCTGGCACAACAGGTCATCCAACGCTGGGCCAAACGCTCGGGACGGGCCGTCGGCGCGCTCGGCTTCGGCCTCGGCACCATCGTCATGTCCTCCGCGTTCATCCTCGGCTTCGCCGGGTTCCCGATGGCGGCGACCGTGCTGATCGCCCTCGTCGCGGGTGCCGCGGACGGGCTCACCGAGGTGTCGTACACCTCGCATCTGCAGACCCTGCCGGAGACCCTGCGCGGCCACGCCTTCGGGCTCACGGCGACGGTCGAGAACCTCGGCTTCGGGATCGGCATGATCGGTGTGTCGGCGGCCCTCGAATCGTTCTCCGCGTTCACCGTCGTGGCCTGGTCGCACGGCCTCGCCATCGTGGTCGCGGGGATCTACCTGCTCCGGTTGTACGCGGTCCACGGCGCGGGCAAGGAGGGAACGAGCGGTGCGTACGGCAGTCGTCGGGATGGCGCTGAGATTTCCGGGAGCTGACACCCCCGACGGGTACTGGCGGGACATCCGGGCGGGCGTGACGCACGTACGGCGGTTCACCGACGCCGAGCTGGCGGCGGCCGGGTTCGCCCCCGAGGAGTACGGCGCGCCCGACTTCGTGGCCGCGAGCGCTCCGCTGCCCGGCATCGACGGCTTCGACGCGGCCTTCTTCGGGATGAGCGCCCGCGAGGCCGCGGTCACCGATCCGCAGCAACGGCTCTTCCTGGAGTGCGCCCACCACGCCCTGGAGGACGCGGGGTACGCGCAGCCGCGCGCCGGGGTGCGGATCGGGGTGTGCGGGAGCACCGGCTACCGGCTCCACTCCCTGCACAGCTACCTCGCCAACAACCTTCGGGAGGAGGCGGGTTCGGGGGACTGGCAGCGACAGAAGCAGGCGCAGGTCGGCAACTACCCCGACTTCGCGGCCCCTCGGGCGGCCCACCGGCTCGGACTGACGGGCCCGGCCCTGAACGTGGCCACGGCCTGCTCGTCCTCCCTGGTGTCCGTCCATCTCGCCTGCCAGGCCCTGCACTTCGCAGACGCGGACCTCATGGTCGTCGCCTCGGCCGCCCTGCACGTGCCCCAGGTCACCGGGCACCGGCACGTACGCGGCTCGACGATCTCGCGCTCCGGGACCGTGCGCGCCTTCGACGCCGACGCGGACGGCACCGTCGGCGGCAACGGCGTCGCCGCCGTCGTCCTCAAACCGCTGGAGAGGGCGCTCGCCGACGGCGACACCGTGTACGCGGTGATCGCCGGGTCCGCCGTCACCAACGACGGCGCCGACCGGGCCGGGTTCGCCGCGCCGGGCTCCACCGGCCAGCGCGACGCCGTGCTCGGCGCAATGCGCGCGGCCGGGGTGCCCGCCGACTCCATCGGCTACCTGGAGGCGCACGGCACCGGCACGCTCAAGGGCGACCCGATCGAGTTCGCCGCCCTCACCGAGGCGTTCCGGCTGCACACCGACCGCACCGGCTTCTGCGCGCTGGGCTCCACGAAGTCGGCGATCGGCCACCTGGACAGCGCGGCCGGCCTTGCGGGGCTGATCAAGGCGGTGCTGGTGCTGCGCCACGGGGAGATACCGCCGCTGGTGAACCACACCCGCCCCAACCCGGCCCTGGACGTGGCCGGGAGCCCCTTCGTCCTGCCCACCCGCGCCCTGCCCTGGCCCGCCGAGGAGGGCCGCCCGCGCCGGGCCGGGGTGCACTCCATCGGGATGGGCGGGACGAACGCCCACGTGATCCTGGAGGAGGCGCCGCCCCCGGCCCCCCACGCGTCGGACCGCGGTCCGGCCCCCGCACTGCTGCCGCTGTCCGGCCACACCCCCGAGGCGCTCCTCGCCTCCGCGCGGGCCTTCCGCGACCACCTCACCGAACACCCCGGGACCGACCCCGCCGACCTGCTCCTCAGCACCGCGCTCGGGCGACGGCACCTGGAACACCGACTGGTGGTCACCGCCGCGGTCGACGACACGGCTACGGCGCTGGACGCCTTCGTACGGGGCGAGGCGGGGGCGTACACGCACGGCGTCGCCGGGGCGGAGGCGGGCGGTGGACCGGTGTTCCTCTTCACCGGCCAGGGCAGCGGGTACGACGGGATGGGCGCCGCGCTCGCCCGGCGGTTCCCGGTGGTGGCCCGCACGTTGGAGGAGTGCGCGGGGATCCACCGGGACGAGACGGGGGAGGAGGGGTTCCTCGACCGGTTGCTGGGCGGCGCCGACGGCGGTCCTGCGGAGGGGGCGCGGGCCCGGGACCCGGAAGGAGTGCGGGTCTGGGACACCGCCTTCGCGCAGCCCGCGCTCTTCGCCCTGCAGGTCGCGCAGGCGCGGCTGTGGCGGCGGTTCGGCGTCGAACCGGTCGCGGTGGCCGGGCACAGCGCCGGGGAGTACGCGGCCCTGTGCGTGGCCGGGGCGCTGACGCTGGAGGACGGACTGCGGCTGGTCTGCAGGCGGGGGCGGCTGATGCGCGACGGCACCCCGGCCGGGGGCATGCTCGCGGTGTTCGCCGCCGAGGACGTCGTACGGAGGCTGGTCACGGATGTCGACGGCCTCGAACTCGCCGTGGTCAACGGGCCCGGGCAGTACGTCGTGGGCGGACCGCCCGAGGCGGTGGCCGCCGCCCGCGCCCGGCTCGCGGAACGCGGCACGCCCGCGGAGCCCCTGCCGGTGGACCGCGCGTTCCACACCGCCCTGCTCGACCCCGTCCTGGCGGACTTCCGGGACGCCTGCGGAAAGGTACGGCTGCGGCCCACCAGGACCGAGTTCGTGAGCGGCCTCGACGGGGTCCGGCACCCGGTGGGCTGGCTGCCGGACGCCGACCACCTCGTACGGGGGACCCGGCGGCCGGTGGACTTCGCCGCCGTACTGCGCACGCTGGAGCGGACACCCGGGCGGCCGGTCCATCTGGAGATCGGCCCCGACGCGCCCCTCACCGGGCTCGTCCGGCGTGCCCGGCCGGACACCGCCGCCGTCCCCACCCAGCGCCGCGGCGACCGTGGCCTCGGCACCCTCTGGGCGGCGGTGGCCCGACTGCACTGCGCGGGCCACCGGCTCGACTGGGCGGCCCTGCTCGACGGCAGCGACGCCCGCCGGATCCCGCTGCCGCCGTATCCCTTCCAGCACCGGTCGTACTGGACAGGACCGCCGCCCACCCCCTTGGCCGACGACCGCAGGACGGAGGACGGCATGACCGAACAGGCCGTACTGGAAAGGGTGCTGGCGCTCAGCGCCCGTCATCTCGGATACACGCCGGAGGAGATCACGGCGGAGCGGACGTTCGTGGGGCTCGGCGCGGACTCGCTTCAACTCATCGGTATGGTACGGCAGTTGGAGGCCGAGTTCGGGGTGGAGATCGGAATGCGGGAGATCCTGGAGGAGGCGGGGACCCCACGGCTCGCGGCCCGGTTGATCGCGGAGCGGACGGGACGGGGGGCGGTCCCGGCCGCCGCGGACGTCACCCCGGACGACGGGCCCGCGCATGTCACCCCCGACGACGAGCCCGTGCACGTCACCCCCGACGAGGAGCCCGTGTACGCCACCCGTGCCGAGGTCGAGGAACTCGCCCGTCAGATACGCCAACTCGCCGAGACCCAGACCAGGATGCTCGGTCAGCTCTCCGAGGCCGTGGCCCTGCTCGCCGAGGGCCGCAAGGAGGTCGAGGGATGACCACGGTGCGGACCAGCCCCGAGTCGCAGGCGAGCGCCGAGGCGGTCGCCCGGACCGTCGCCGTCTCCGGACGGCTCGACGAACTCCTGACGGCGGCCCGCCACCGCACCGAGCCGCCCGCCGGGCCACCCCTCCACCACGGCCCCCACGTCACCCTCCCCCCTGACTCCGGCATGTCCGGCACCGGCGCGAGCCAGGCCCAGCGGGCCCACGCCGACGACCTGGTCCGCCGCTTCACCGAGCGGACCCGGGCGTCGAAGGAGCTGGCGCAGCGGCACCGAACGGTGCTGGCGGACAGCCGGGCCGTGGTCGGCTTCCGGCGGGCGACGAAGGAGATGCAGTACCCGATCGCGGCCCGCTCGGCGCACGGCGCCCGGCTGACGGACGTCGACGGCAACGACTACACCGACATCACCATGGGCTTCGGCGCGCTGCTGCTCGGCCACGAGCCCGCCCCGGTGACGGAGGCCGTCCGCCGGCACCTCGCCGACGGACTGCGCCTCGGACCGCGCTCCGAGGACACGGGCGTGGCCGCCGAACTGCTCGCGGAGCTCACCGGCATGGAGCGGGTGGCGTTCGCGAACTCCGGCACCGAGGCCAACTCCGCCGCCCTACGGCTCGCCCGCGCGGCCACCGGACGCGACCGCGTGGTCATGTTCCGCGGCTCCTACCACGGCCACATCGACTCGGTCCTCGGCCGCCCGGGACCCGACGGCCGCCACGCCGTCCCCGTCTCGCGCGGCATCCCGGCGAGCGCGGTGTCCGAACTCCTCGTCCTCGAATACGGCAGCCAGGAGAGCCTGGACGTCATCGACGAACTCGGCGACACGATCGCCGCGGTCCTCGTCGAACCGGTCCAGTGCCGCAACCCCGCCCTGCGCCCCGTCGGCTTCCTGCGCGCGCTGCGGGAGCTGACCGCCCGGCGCGCCATCGTCCTCCTCTTCGACGAGATGCTCACCGGCCTGCGCCCCCACCCCCGCGGCGCCCAGCACCACTACGGCGTCGTCCCCGACCTCGCCACCTACGGCAAGGCCCTCGGCAGTGGTCACCCCATCGGCGCGATCGCGGGCCGCGCCGACCTCATGGACGGCATCGACGGCGGCTTCTGGCGGTACGGCGACGACAGCCGTCCGACGCGCGACACGACCTTCTTCGGCGGTACGTACATCCAGCACCCCCTGTCGATGGCCGCCGCCCGCGCTGTCCTCACCCACCTCAAGGAGCAGGGCCCGGGGCTCCAGCAGACGCTGAACGCCCGCACCGACGCGCTCGCCGCCGACCTCGACGACTTCTTCCGCGCAGAGGAATTCCCCCTGGAAACGGCCCACTTCGGGTCCATGTTCCGCTTCACCCACCGCGCCGACATGGACCTGCTCTACCACCACCTCCTCCTGCGCGGGATCTACGTCTGGGAGTGGCGTTCCTTCTACCTCTCCACCGCGCACACCGACACCGACGTCGAACGGATCACGGACGCGGTGAAGGACTCACTGCGGGAGCTGCGCGCGGGCGGCCACTTCCCGACGACGGCCCGGCGCAGTCGACGTCACAGCCGCGGCGAGGCCGCCGAACGCCCCGCCCCCGACTTCGGCGTCTACTTCTTCGGCGACCACCCCGACGGCGAGGACAGCGCCCAGGCCTACGAACGGCTGATAGAGACCGCACGCTTCGCCGACACCCACGACTTCAGCACGCTCTGGCTTCCCGAACGCCACTTCCACTCCTTCGGCGGCCTCTTCCCCAACCCGTCCGTCCTGGCCGCCGCGCTCGCCCGGGAGACCCGCCGCATCCGTCTGCACGCGGGCTCGGTGGTCCTCCCGCTGCACGACCCCGTGCGGATCGCCGAGGAGTGGGCCGTGGCCGACAACCTCTCCGGCGGCCGGGTCGGCATCGGCTGCGCCAGCGGCTGGCACGCGAGCGACTTCGCCCTGCACCCCGACCGCTTCACCGACCGCACCGAGATCGCCTTCCAGCACCTGGAGGACGTACGGCGGCTGTGGCGGGGCGAGAGCGTCGCGCGCCGTACCGGCGAAGGGCACCCCATCGACGTACGCCTGCATCCGCGGCCCGTGCAGGAGCTGCCGCCGATGTATCTGGCGACGTCCGGGCGGCGTGCCTCGTACGAGGAGGCGGCCCGCCGCGACCTCGGGATCGTCACCAACCTCATGAACCAGACGGTCGAGCAGCTCGCGGCGAACATCCGCCACTACCGCCGGCTGCGCGCCGAGAGCGGCCTCGACCCCGACGCGGGCCGCGTCACCCTCCTGCTCCACACCCACCTCGCCGAGGACCACGCCGCCGCCCGGGCCGCCGCGCGCGAACCGATGAGCCGCTACCTGCGCTCCTCCCTCCAGATGCGTTCCGCCGCGAGCGCCCTCGGCGGCCGCCCCGAGAACGTGGCCGACGCGAGCGAGGCCGACCTCGCCTACCTCTTCGACCGCGCCTACGACCGCTACTGCGACCAACGGGCCCTCATCGGCTCCCCGGACACCTGCGCGGCCACCGTCGACGCGCTGCGGGCCGCGGGCGTCGACGAGATCGCCGCCCTGGTCGACTTCGGACTGCCGCCGGAGGAGATGCGGGCGGGCCTGGAGCAGCTGGACGTCCTGCGCCGCCGCTACCACGAGCCCCCGACGGAGGTACGCGAACGGCGGGCTGCCGCGACCCCGGCCCAGCGCCGCCTCTGGCTCGCCGCCACGCTGATCGCCAACCCGGCCGCGTACAACGAGATCCAGGGCGTACGGCTGCGGGGTCCGCTGGACGTCGAGGCGCTGCGGACCGCCGTGGACGGCCTCGTCCGCCGCCACGACGGGCTGCGGACCGCTTTCGTGGCCGGGGGAGACGGGGTCTTCCAGGTCGTACGGGAGGGCCGGGGCCGGGACCGGGGATGTCCGGCCTTGATCGTCGACGACGTCCGGGGCCGGGACGCCGACGAGGTGATCCGGGCCGCCCTGCGGGAGGAGAGCACCCGCGCGTACGACCTCGCGACGGGGCCGCTGTTCACGCCCCGGCTGCTGCGGCTCACCGACGACGACCACGCGCTGATCCTCGGCATGCACCACCTCGTCACCGACGGCCACTCCGCGGGGCTGGTCGCCGCCGACCTCGGGGAGTTCTACCGGGCGGCGTCGGAGGGACGCGCGCCCCGCTTCGAGCGGGCCGCCGGCAGCACACTCGACACGATCGCGGCGACCGGGACAGCGGACGACCTGGACTGGTGGCGCGCCCACCTCGGGGACGGCCCTGGCGCGCCCGCACTGCCCACGGACCGACCGCGCACCCGCACCGTCGCCGGACGCGGCGGGGCCGTGGGACTGCGGCTCGGCCCGCAGCGGACGGGACGGCTGCGGGAGTGGAGCGGGCGGCAAGGGGTCACCCTGTTCGCGACGCTGCTCACCGCCTGGCGGATCGTGCTGCGCCAGTACGCCGGACAGGACGACTTCGTCATCGGGTCCACCTTCGGCCGCCGCACCCCCGAGACGCGGGACACCGTCGGCTTCCACGTGTCCCTGCTGCCCCTGCGCGGGACCCTGACCGACGGCACGACACTCACCGACGCCGTACGCGCCACCCGGGACACGCTCTTCGCGGCCGACGCCCGCCAACACGTCGACCTGGACGGCCTGTCGGCGGCCCGTCACCCCGACCCGGGCAACCCGCGCCCCCTCGTCACCGTCTCCGCCGACCTCGACACCGCGCCCCTGACCGCCCTCGCCCTGCCGGGCCTGCGCGCCACCCCCCTCGACGGCGGCACCGAGTCCGCGCCCCTCGAACTCGCCCTCATGGCGACCCGGCTCCCCGACGAGGACCTCGACCTGCGCCTGCGCTACGACGCCGACCTGTTCGACGAGGCGACGGCACGGGGGTACCTGGACCGTCTGGAGAGCGTGCTGACCAGCATGACCGCGGGCGCCGCGGAGACGGTCGGCGACCTGACACCGGGTTCCGTCACCCCGGGCACCCCCGACGGCGTCCACCGGCTCCGTACCCTCTGGCAGCACACACTCGGCCCGGTCGGTGATCTCACCCCGGACGCCAACTTCTTCGAACTCGGGGGGAATTCGATCGGCGCGATCAGACTGGTGAACCGGGTCCGGGACAGCTTCGGCGTGGAATACCCCTTGGCGGACTTCTTCGCCGACGCCACGCTGGGGGCGATGACCGCCCGGCTCGCGCCACCCCGGGGCGTGACCGTGGTGGACACGGCGCCCGTCAGCGACCAGCAGGCCCGCATGATCGCGGGCGTCCTGAGCATGCCCCGCCCCGAGGTGTGGAACATCCCGACCCGGATCCGCTTCACCGGCCCCCTGGACGTGGCCGCCCTGCGCACCGCGGTGGCCGGGCTGCTCGACCGACACCACGGACTGCGGTGCCGCTTCGTACCCGCAGAGGGGCAGTCGGAGCCGTCGTACGGAACGGACGACGGGACCGGCTGGCGGCAGGAGGTTCTCGACGTGCCGCCCCCGGCCCTTCCCGTCGAGGACCTCACCGGCATCGCCGCCGAGTCCGAACGGCTCGCATGCGCCGATGAGTTGTGCCGGGAGGCCGCCGCGACGCCCATCACGGTGACCGGCGATGCCCTGCCGGTCCTGCCCGTCCTGCGGCTGCTGCGCGTCGCACCCGACCGGTGGACGCTGATGTTCGTCGTGCACCACATCTGCGTCGACGGCTGGTCCCTCTCCCTTCTCCTGGGCGAGCTCGCCGCGCTCTACACGGCCGCCGCCGCGGGCCGCCCGCACGGCCTGCCCGAACCGGCGGCGCAGTGCACGGACTACGCCCGCTGGCAGCGCGAGCACGCCGACCCCGCCGAGGAGGCCCGCAGGACGGCGTACTGGACCCGGTATCTGGAGGGGATCCCGGCCGCGGTCGAGATCCCCGGCGACCGGGCCCGGCCCGCGGTGCCGAGCGGACACGGCGACACCTTGCGCGGTACTGCCTCCGGTGAACTGCGCAGGGCCGTCGAGGAGTTGGCGGCGGCCCGGCACACCACGCCGTTCGGGGTCGCGGCCACGGCGCTCGGCGTGCTGGTCGCCCGCCGGTCCGGGGTGCGGGACATCGCGATGGGCACGCCGTACGCCCACCGCGAGCGCAGCGCGTTCGAGTCGATGGTCGCGCTGACGTCGACCGGCGTGGTCGTGCGGGTGACGCCCGACCCGGACGAGACGCGCGGCGACCTCGTGGAGCGCACCGGCGCCGGCGCCCTGGAGGCGACGGCCCACGTCCTGCCGACCGCGCGGATCGTGCGTGCCCTGCGCGAGAGCGGTGCCCGCGCGGTGCCCGAGCGCTTCCCAATGACCATCGCCTTCCAGAACTCCCTGGACACGGACATCGAGATCCCCGGACTCGACGTCGAGGTCGACGACCTCGCCCCGCCCGTGTCCCGCGGTGACCTCTCCTTCGGTCTCGCCCCGCGCCGCGACCCGGCCAAGGGCTACCGCACCTTCCTGGAGTACTCCGCCGATCTGTGGGACCCCGCCACGGCTCAGGAACTGCTCGACGACTGGCAGGCCGTCCTCGCCGAACTGTGCACTCGGCCGGACGCGCCCGTCGCTTCACTCCTCAACCCTCTCCAGCCCCTCCGAAAGGCGTGAGCGCCCATGTCCCCCACACATGACCGCAGTCACAGCGACGATCTGCTCTCCTTCGTCCGCTCCAGCCCCTCGCCCTACCACGTGGTCGCGAACGCGGCCCAGCGCCTGGAGAAGGCGGGCTTCCAGGAGCTGCGCGAGACGGACGACTGGACGGCCGGTGCCGAGGGCGGCCGGTACGTCGTCCGCGCCGGAGCGCTGCTCGCCTGGTACGTCCCCGCGGGCGCCCCGGCCCGCACCCCGTTCCGGATCGTCGGAGCCCACACCGACTCCCCGAACCTGCGGATCAAGCCCGAGCCCGACACCGGCTCCGCGGGCTGGCGGCAGATCGCCGTGGAGATCTACGGCGGCGTCCCCCACAACACCTGGCTCGACCGCGACCTCGGCATCTCGGGCCGGCTGACACTGCGCGACGGATCCAGCCGCCTCGTCTGCCTCGACCAGCCGCTGCTGCGCGTACCCCAGCTCGCCATCCACCTCGACCGCAGCGTCAACGAAGGTGTCGCGCTCGACGCGCAACTGCACATGACCCCGCTGTGGGGCCTCGGCCCCACCCGGCCCGGCGCCCTGCTCGCCCGGGTCGCCGCCGAGGCGGACACCGACGTCGCCGAGGTCCTCGGCTGGGACCTGATGCTGCACGACATCCAGCCGCCCGGCTACCTCGGCGCCGACGAGGAGTTCCTCGTCTCACCGCGTCTGGACAACCAGATCTCCGTACACGCGGGCGTCACCGCGCTGGTCGCCGCCGCCACCGCCGCCCGGCCGCCCGCCCACATCCCGGTGCTCGCCGCCTTCGACCACGAGGAGGTCGGCAGCGGCTCCCAGTCGGGCGCCCAGGGCCCCCTGCTGGAGCGGGTGCTCGGCCGGTCCGTCGCCGCACGCGGCGGCAGCGCCGAGGACTTCAACCGGGCCCTCGCCGGGGCCTTCTGCGTCTCCGCCGACATGTCGCACGCCGTGCACCCCAACTACGCAGAACGCCACGACCCGGACCACCACCCCCTCCCCAACGGCGGACCCGTCGTCAAGGTCAACGTCAACCAGCGGTACGCCACCGACGGCACCGGAGTCGCCGCCTTCGCCGCGGCCTGCGAGCGCGCCGAGGTGCCCTGGCAGCCGTTCGTCTCCCACAACGCCATACCGTGCGGCACCTCGATCGGCCCCATCACCGCGGCCCGGCTGGGAGTCGCCACCGTCGACGTGGGCGTACCGGGGCTGTCGATGCACTCCGCGCGGGAGCTGTGCGGGGCGCAGGACCCCGGCCTGCTGGCCCGGGTCCTCACCGAGTTCGTCACCACGGGCTGAGCACCGGCCTCTTCGTATCCGGAACCGAGACTCGGGAGCGATGTCAGCAGTGGAAGAGACCCACCTCGTCTGTCTGCCCTTCGCCGGGGCGGGCGCGTCCTTCTTCAAGCCGTGGCAGGACCGGGCACCGGCGGGCGTGAGCGTCCTGCCGGTGCAACTCCCCGGCCGCGAGGAGCGGTTCGTGGAGGAACCCCACACGGACGCGGTACGGGCGGCCGCCGAGGCGCACACCCTGCTGACCCGGCAGCTCCCGGAGGGCGCGCGGGTGGCGGTGTTCGGGCACAGCCTCGGCGCGGTGCTCGGCTTCGAACTGGCGCACCGGCTGGAGGCAGACCCCGGCGTCCGCCTCGACGCCCTCGTCGTCAGCGGCGCGCCGGGCCCGTGGACCGGCCGCGCGGACCGCGCGAGCGGTCTGCCCGACGCGGAGTTCCTGGCCCGGGTGCGCACCTTCGCGGGGTACGCGCACCCGGTCCTGGAGCACCCGGAGATGCGTGAGCTGCTGCTCCCGCTGCTGCGGGCCGACGTACGGATGCACGAGACGTACCGGCCCGCCTCCGACCGCCCGCTCGCCGTCCCGGTCCTCGCCCTGCGCGGCCGCGACGACGAGCTGGTGAGCGCGGCCGAGGCCGCCGAGTGGTCCCGCGCCACCGCCGGGAAGCTCACCACGGCGGAACTGGACGGCGGCCACATGTACCTGACGGAGAACCCGGGCGCCCTCCTGCGCCTGATCGGAGCCGAACTCCGCGCCGGACGCGCGCGGTGAGCCGGGTGGATCGGTGGGACCGGTGGGACCGGTGAGCCCGGGCGGTCCGAGGCTCTCGGGCAAGGTCGCCCTCGTCACCGGGGCGGCCCGCGGCATCGGCCGGGCGACCGCCGTCGCGTTCGCCCGCGAGGGCGCCGATCTGATGCTCGTGGACATCGCGGCGGACCTTCCGGGTGTGCCGTACCCGCTGGGCTCCGAGAGCCAGTTGGCGCACACGGCGGAGCTCTGCCGGGAGACGGGCGCCGCCGTCCGTACGGCCCGGGTCGACGTACGGGACCTGGCCGCGGTGGAGACGGCGGTGAAGGAGACGACGGCCCGCTTCGGACGGCTCGACGTCCTCGTCAACAACGCCGGGATCGCCGCGCCCTCCGGCCGGGCCGCCCACGAGATCGAGGAGCACGAGTGGCAGCTGATGCTGGACGTGGACCTCTCCGGGGCCTGGCGCACGATCCGCGCGGCGGGCGCCCTGATGACCGCGCGGGGCGCCGGCTCGATCATCAACATCGCCTCCACGGCCGGTCTGGTCGGCTACCGCCACTTCGCCGGGTACGTCGCCGCCAAGCACGGCCTGATCGGCCTGACCAAGGCGGTCGCCCTCGACTACGCGCCCCGCCGGGTCCGCGTCAACGCCATCTGCCCCGGCTCGGTCCGCGACGACCCCCGCGTGGAGGGCCGGATGCTCGCCGAGATCGCCCGCGCCCTGGACGTGCCGGTCGCCGAGCACGAGCAGACCTTCGTCCAGGCCCAGCCCATGAACGCCCTCGTCGAACCGGACGACGTCGCCACCGCCGCCCTCTGGCTAGCCTCCGACGAGTCCCGCCAGGTGACCGGCACCGTCCTCACCGTCGACGGAGGCTTCTCGGCCCGCTAGGCCCTGTCCGGCACCCTTGCCCACGGTTGGAGACTTGAACGTGACGTGTCACGCCCTCGCCCTCCGCGTTCCGGCGTCCGCCGATCCCGGGCCCGTCCTCGACGCGGCCGTACGTGGCTGGTGGCCCGAACTACCTGACCGCTGGCCGGTGTTGTGGCACGACGAGGTGCCCGCGCGGTTCGCCGAACACCGTCTGCGGGCCGAACTGCACCGGCCCGTCACCGAGGGGGGTCCCGCGTTCCGCGCGGTCTTGTTGCGGTACGAGGACGGGGGCGCCCATCTGGTGTTGGTGGCGCACCACGCGCTGCTGACCCCGGGCGTGCTCCAGGACATCGCCCACGTCCTGCTCGGCCACCGCCCGGCCACCGAAGTGACTGTTCCCCTCGGCTGCGACAAGCCCCCGAAAGGCCCGCACAGGCCCCGTATCGACTGGGCGACGGGCGAGGAGGGGGCCGGTGACCGGACGGGCGTGGTCACCGTCCCGGTACCGGCCGGGGCCCCTGCCGCGGCCCTGGTCCTCGCCCGCTACGAGCACCGCGACCCGGGGGACGGACTCCCCGCGTACGCCACGGTCCTCGACGAGGTGGGCCCGGTGGACCCCACCTTCAGTCACCGACTCCCGTTCCAGTCGGCCCCCTTCCCGCTCACTCTCGTCCCGCGCGGCACCACCGTCGAGCTGCACCACCAGCTCCGGCACATCGACGAAGCCTCCGCCCGGGCCTTCGCCCGCCACCTCACCCACGTGCACGCTCAGCTGGGCCACCGCCCCCTCGCGGAGATCGAACTGATCCCCCACGAAGAGGCGGAGCGCCTGCTCCCGCCGCCCGCCGGCATACCCCGGCCCGCTGTTCCCTCCCGTATCGACACCGCCTTCGACGCCCGCGCCGACCGCCACCCCGACGCCCCCGCCCTCACCCACGACGGCACCACGACGACGTACGGGGCACTGCGCGAGCGCGCCGAGCGGCTGGCCGCCGGACTGCGCGCCGCCGGGGTCCGCCCCGGTGACCGGGTCGGTGTCCGGCTGGAGCGGGGCGCCGACCTGGTGGCGACGATGCTCGCGGTGCTGAAGGCGGGCGCGGCGTACGTACCGATGGATCCGGCACACCCCGAGGAGCGCCTGGACCGCACGGCGCGCGACGCGGACGTACGGCTGGTCGTCCGTGACACCGCGCCCTACCTCGGCGCCGCGCGGACCGACCGGCCGCGGAACCGCACACCGCGGGACCTCACCCCGAAGGATCCCGCCTACGTCATCCACACCTCAGGTTCGACCGGCCGCCCCAAGGGGGTCGTCGTCCCCCACGCCAATGTCCTCGCCCTCCTCGACGCCACCCGCGAGGACTTCGCCCTCACCGCCGCCGACACCTGGACGTTCTTCCACTCCGCCGCCTTCGACTTCTCGGTGTGGGAGATCTGGGGCGCCCTGCTGACCGGCGCCCGGCTGGTGGTCGTGGACCACTGGGTGGCGCGCTCGCCGGAGGACTTCCACGCGCTGCTCGTACGGGAGTCGGTGACCGTCCTCAGCCAGACCCCGTCGGCCTTCGGGCAGTTGCGGGCGGTGGACCGCGGCGCGAAGGAAGGGCTGTCGGTGCGGCTGGTGGTGCTGGGCGGGGAGGCGCTGGACACCCGGCCGCTGCTCGGCTGGTTCGACCGTCACCCGGAGGACCGCTGCCGCCTGGTCAACATGTACGGGATCACCGAGACCACCGTCCACGTCACCGCGGCGACCGTCACCCGGCGCGAGGCCCTGGCCGCCTCCCGCTCGGTGGGCCGCCCACTGCCCGGCTGGTCGGTGTCGGCGCGCGACGAGCGGGGGCGCCCGCTGCCGACGGGCGCGGCGGGCGAGATCTGGGTGGGCGGGGCCGGAGTCGCCCTCGGATACCTGGGGCGGCCCGAGCTGACGGCCGAGCGGTTCGTGAACGATCCGTACGGCCCCGGCCGGTGGTACCGCAGCGGTGACCTGGGGCGGCTGCGCGCCGACGGTTCACTGGAGCACCTGGGGAGGATCGACAGCCAGGTGAAGGTGCGCGGGTACCGGATCGAGCCGGACGAGATCCGGGCGGTGCTGCTGGAGGACCCGGTGGTCACGGCGGCGGCGGTGGTGCTGAGCGGGGACGCCTTCGAGGACGCGGCGGGGGTGCGGATCGACGCGTATGTCGTGGCCGACGGGGACACCGGCGACGTACGGCGGCGGGCCGCGCGGCTGCTGCCCGACCACATGCTGCCGACGACCGTCACCCGCGTACCCGTGCTGCCGCTGACCCCGAACGGCAAGCTGGACCGCGACCGTCTGCCGGCGCCGGAGAAGCCCGTTTCGGTGCCCGCGCCCACCGGAGACCTGGTGACGGCCCTCACAGGGGTGTGGGAGGAGATCCTCGGTGTCCCCGTCGGCCCGGACGACAACTTCTTCGAGCTCGGCGGGAACTCGCTCTACGCGATCCGTGTCGGCACCGCCCTGCGCGAGCGCGGGCTGCCCGCGCTTTCCATGCGGCTGCTCTACACGCATCCCACGGTCCAGGCCCTGTCGCTGGCCATGGCAGACGAATGAAGGCCCCTCACCAAGGGTGAAGGGCCTTCTTCTGTGCGCCGCCAGGGACTCGAACCCCGGACCCGCTGATTAAGAGTCAGCTGCTCTAACCAACTGAGCTAGCGGCGCATGACTCTCGCCTCCCGCTCCCGCGGTCGGCGACAAAAGAAATACTACCTGGTCCGGACGGGTGCTTCCGACCACCCAGGGCCTGATCCCGGAGAGCAGGTCCTAGATGGCCAGGGAGAGCAGGACGGGGGTGGCGCCGCGGTTGAGTGTGTCCGCGGCGCGGCGCAGGCGGTGGGCGTGTTCGACCGGGAGGGAGAGGGCGAGGCAGCCGACCGAGGAGCCCGCGGTGATGGGGACGGCCGCGCAGACCGTGCCGATCGCGTACTCCTGGAGGTCGAGCACCGGCACCGTGGCCGGCTGGGCGTCGAGCCGGGACAGCAGCAGCCGCTCGTTGGTGATGGTCCGCGAGGTGAGGCGGGCCATCTTGTGGCGGGAGAGGTGGTCGCGCCGGGCGTTCAGGTCGAGCTGGCCGAGGAGGCTCTTGCCGACCGCGCTGGCGTGGGCCGAGGAGCGGAAGTCCACCCATTCGTTGACCGCGGGGGTCGCGGGACCCTCGGCGCACTGGGTGACGTGCACCTCGCCGTCGATGTAGCGACTGATGTAGATCGCGGCGCCGACCGAGTCGCGCAGCCGGTCGATGGTCTGCTGAAGTTTCTCGCGCAGCGCCTGGTCGCGGCCGTGGGCGGAGCCCAGCCGGCCGAGTGCGGCACCGGCGACGTACGCGCCGTCGACGACCTGCTCGACGTACCCCTCCCGGCGCAGCATCCGCAGCAGCGTGGTCAGGCGCTCCGTGCCGAGGCCCGTCTGGCGGGCGAGCTCGACGTCGGTGACGCCGCCGGAGTGCCGGGCCACTGTCTCCAGGACGCGCAGGGCGTCCTGGGCCGAGTGGTACGGCGCGGTCGGCTCGTTCATCAGCGCCACGGTTTCCCCCTGCGCTTTTTGGGCCATCGTTCCGGACAGCTGAACTCCTCCACGATAACTGTCAAACGCTTGGTGGGGAGGGGCTGTTGGCGAGAAAGTCGGTGCGCTCCGGTTCGCTCAACAGGAGTGCGACACCCTGGCATATGCCGAGGTCATGGCTCAGTGGGCATGCCACGTGGTCCGGACCTCGTACCTTGTCGCGTTCACTTTTTGTAGTCACAGGATCGCGCTGAGGAATTCCCGGGTCCTTTCGTGCTCCGGATCGGTGAAGATCCGGTCGGGCGAACCGGACTCGATGACATGGCCGGAATCGAACATCAGCACCTGGTCCGAGATGTCGCGGGCGAAATTCATCTCATGGGTCACACAGAGCATCGTGATGTCGGTGGTGTGGGCGATGTCACGGAGGACGTCGAGGACGCCCGTGACCAGCTCGGGGTCGAGCGCGGACGTCACCTCGTCCAGAAGCAGCACCTGGGGCCGCATCGCCAGCGCCCGTGCGATCGCCACCCGCTGCTGCTGTCCGCCGGACAACTGACTCGGGTAGGCGTCGCACTTGTCCGCCAGGCCCACCATCTCCAGCAGCTCCCGGGCCCGCGCCTCGGCCTCGTCCCCGGACAGCCCGAGGACGGTGACCGGTGCCTCGGTGATGTTGCGGAGCACCTTCATGTTCGGGAAGAGGTTGAACTGCTGGAAGACCATCCCGATCTTCTTGCGGACCTCCCGGATCTGCTTCTCGGGGGCCGGGTGGAGCCGCTCACCGGCGACCGTGATCGTGCCCTCGTCGGGCTTGGCCAGGGTCATCAGCAGCCGCAGGATGGTCGTCTTGCCGGAGCCGGACGGGCCGATCAGCGTGACGTGCTTGCCGGAGTCGACGCGGAAGTCGAGGCCGTCGAGGACGGTGTTGTCCCCGAAGCGCTTGGTGACCTTGTCGAAACGGATCAGCTCGCCGCCGTCCACCGGCGGATTGGCCGTGTGGTCGGCCTTTTCTCCAGGGGCCGTGTCTGCGGGGGTCGCGGATGTGTCGAGGGGGGTGTCAGCGGACAAGACGTCGCTCCAGGGCTCGCAGAAGGAGGGAAGCGGGATAGGAAATGAGGATGAAGGCCACGCCGATGACCGTGAGCGGCTCGGTGAACTGGAAGTGCTCCTGCGAGTACAACCGCGCCTCACCGAGCATCTCCAGCACGGTGATCGCCATCAGCATCGGGGTGTCCTTGAGCATCGAGATGACGTAGTTGCCGAGCGCGGGCACCACCCGGCGGATCGCCTGCGGCAGGATCACCGCGGTCCAGGTGCGCCGCAGCGGCAGGTTGAGCGCCGTGGCCGCTTCCCACTGGCCGGCCGGCACGCCCTCGATACCGGCCCGGTAGACCTGCATCGTGTACGTCGAGTAGTGCAGCCCGATCGCGACGACACCGGTGGTCAGCGCGGAGAACGTGATGTTCCACTCGGGCAGCACGTAGAAGAGGAAGAACAGCTGCACCAGCAGCGGGGTGTTGCGGATGAACTCCGTGAGGACCCCGACCGGCCAGCGCACCCAGCGGGTCGGCGCGCGCATCAGCAGCGCCCACACCAGACCCAGGGCGAAGGAGATCACCGAGCCGAGCGCCAGCGCCTGCAGGGTGACCAGCAGTCCGTCCCAGAAGTGCGGCATGAAGTCGCGCACCGCGCCCCAGTCCCAGTTCATGCGGCACCTCCGCTCGCGGCTCCCACGCCGGTTGTCTGTGCGCGCTTGAGTTCACGCGCCGCCGCCTCCGTCCCGGGGTCCTTGCCGACCCCGGCCTTCAGCCGCTTCTCCAGTGCCCGCATCAGCCGGGTGATCACGAAGGCGATCGCGAAGTAGATCAGCAGGACGTACGCGTAGATCTCCGCGCTCTCCTGGAGCGCGAGCCGCACGAGGTTGCCGCTGAACGTCAGATCGCCCATGCCCATGATCGACACCAGGGCCGTGCCCTTGAGCAGTTCGACCAGCAGGTTGCAGAAGGAGGGGATCATCTCGGGCACCGCCTGCGGCAGCAGGATCAGCCGCATCCGCTGCCAGGGCGTGAAACTGAGCGCGATGCCGCCCTCGCGCTGGGCGGGGTCGACGGCGTTCAGGGCGCCGCGCACGATCTCACTGCCGTACGCCCCGTAGGTCAGCCCCAGCGCCAGCGTGCCCGCCCACATCGGGACGAGCTGCCAGCCGAAGGCGAGCGGCAGCACGAAGTACACCCAGAAGATCATGATCAGGGCGGAGGTGCCGCGGAACACCTCGGTGTAGAGGCCCGCGAGGAAGCGGACGATCCACCGCCGCGAGGTGCGCGCGACACCGACGGCGAACGAGACGGCCCCGGCCACCAGCGAGCTGAGGAACAGCAACTGGACGGTGACCCAGACACCTTTGAGTACGAGTTCCCAGAGTCCCGAGGTCATCCGCGGCAGAGCTCCTTCGCGGTCATGTCGGTCATCTCGGCCCGGGTGAACCCGAAGGGCCGCAGAATGCGGAACAACTCCCCACTGGCCTTCAGCTTCTTCAGTTCCACGTTGAAGGCGTCGCGCAGCCGCGTCTCGGCGGAACGGAACGCGAAGCCGCCGCCGTCGACGTGCGGCTTGCCCTTCACCAGGGGCGTGAAGGGCTTCGTGCTCTCGGCCTTGCGGGACTTCCTGGCCACCTCGCGCGTGGTCAGCGCGGTCCCGGCGAAGACGTCGACACGTCCTGCCTCGACCGCGTTCAGCCCGGCCACCTGATCCGGCACGATCAGGATGTCGCTCTCCTTGTACCCGGCCTCGACGGCGTACTGGATCTCGGCGTATCCGGTGCCGGTCGCGAACCTGGCCTTCTTCGCCACGACGTCCTTGTAGTCGTGCAGGCCCTTCGGATTGCCCTTGCGCACGATGAAGGCGTCCAGCATCTGGTAGTCCGGATCGGCGAAGACGACCTGCTGACAGCGTTCCGGGTTGATGTACATCCCCGCGGACACGACGTCGAACTGCTGCGAGTTGAGCCCGGGAATGAGCGAGCCGAACTCGGTCGGCACGGGTTGCACCCGGTCGACGCCCAGCCGCTTGAAGATCACCTTGGCGAGTTCGGGCGCCTCGCCGGTCAGTTCACCGTTCTTGTCGATGTAGCCGAACGGGATCTCACCGGCTATGCCCAGCCGTACGACGCCCTGCGCCTTGAGCCGGTCGAGGAGATCACCGCCGTTGTCGGACGCGGTGGCGACCCGGGTGCAGCCAGCGGCGCCCAGCGCGCCGACGGCACCGAGCGCGGAGACACCCGCGAGCAGCGACCGCCGACCCGGACTTCGCTTCTGCGCGTCGGTCCCGTCATTCCCGTCATTCCTGAGTGGTGGAGCCATGGCCGCGCGGCTACCCGAGGGCATGCGAAGTATTCGGATCGATTTCGGCCCCGTGCGACGTCGAGTGATGCCGAGGCGCCCTTGACTCCGGGGAGACCATGGAATGCATGGCTGATCGATTCATCGAGGTCTCGCTGGTCAAGCGCGGAATCCACTGCACCGCGAAACTGCTCGACGACCGGGCGCCGGTCACCTGTGCGGCGGTGTGGGACGCGCTTCCCCTGGGCGGCGACGTCTACCACGCGAAGTACGCACGCAATGAGATCTACGCCCTTTTCCCGCCTTTCGCGAAATCGGAGCCACCGCTGGAAAATCCGACAGTCACCCCCATTCCCGGAGACCTCTGTTATTTCGCCTTCGCGGGCACGGAACTGGGTACGAAGGCCTACGGCTACGACACCGACGTACGCCCCGGCACCACGGTCGTCGACCTCGCCCTCTTCTACGAACGCAACAACCTGCTGCTCAACGGGGACGTGGGCTGGGTCCCGGGCATCGTCTGGGGCCAGGTGACCGAGGGCCTGGAGGCGATGGCCGAGGCCTGCAACGACCTCTGGCGCTCGGGCGCCCAGGGGGAGACGCTCACCTTCCGTAGGGCGTAGGGCTCGTGGGGCACATGCGGCATGTGGGGCGTGGGGTGCCGGGCCGTCGCTAGAACCCCGGCGGCGGAGCCACCCCCGCGGTGCCCGTCTCGTAGAGGGCGTGTGCCGTGCGCAGGACGAGGTCGTCGCGGTGGCGGGCGGCGACGATCTGCAGGCCGACCGGGAGGCCGTCGCCGTCCGTGCCGACCGGGACGCTCGCGGCGGGCTGCTGGGTCATGTTGAAGGGGTACGTGAACGGGGTCCACCCCGTCCAGCGGCGGTGCCCGGAGCCCGGCGGCACCTCCACCCCCGCCGCGAAGGCCATCAGCGGCAGGGTCGGCGTCACCAGCACGTCGTACGACTCGTGGAAGCGCCCCATCCGCCGCCCGAGTTCCATCCGGACGTCCACCGCGGCCAGGTAGTCCAGCGCGCTGAACCGGGCGCCCCGCGCGCAGATCTCCCGCAGCCCCGGGTCCAGCGACTCCCGCTGCCGCGGCCCGAGCCGCTGGGCCACCCGGGCCGCACCGGCGAACCACAGGACGTGGAAGGCCTCCACCGGGTCGGTGAGATCGGGGTCGGCCTCGGTGACGTACGCGCCGAGCCCCGCGAGCCGCTCCACCGCCCGCCGTACCGCCGCCGCGACGGCCGGCCGGACCGCGACCTGCCCGCCGAAGGACGGCGAGTACGCGACCCGCAGCCCGCGCACCCCACCCCCAAGGGCCTCGACGAAGGACCCGTCCACCGGCCCGAGCGCCGACCAGTCACGGGCGTCCGGCCCGCTGAGCACGTCCATCATCAGCGCCGCGTCGGCCGCGTCCCGTGTCATCGGCCCCACGTGCGAGAGCGTCCCGAACGCGCTCGCGGGGTACAGCGGCACCCTCCCGTACGTCGGCTTCAGACCGAAGATCCCGCAGAACGCGGCCGGGATGCGCACACTGCCGCCCCCGTCCGTGCCCAGCGCCAGCGGCCCCGCCCCGAGCGCGACGGCCGCCGCGCTGCCGCCGCTCGAGCCGCCCGCCGTGCGCGTGACGTCGTAGGGATTGCGGGTGACCCCCGACAGCGGCGAATCCGTGACGCCCTTCCAGCCGAACTCGGGTGTCGTCGTCCTCCCGAGGAACACCGCCCCGTGCTCGCGCAGCCGGGCGACGGACGGCGCGTCCTCGTCCCAACTGCCCTCGGGATCAACGGTCCTGGAGCCGCGCAGGGTCGGTCCGCCGCGCAGCAGCAGGATGTCCTTGACGCAGACCGGTACCCCGTCCAGCAGTCCGGCGGGCTTACCCCGCCGCCAGCGGTCCGCGGACTCGGTCGCCCCCTCGAGAGCCGCGTCCGTCTCGAGACGGACGAACGCGTTCACGGCCGGCTGGATCTCCTCGGCCCTGCGCAACGCCGCCCGTGTGGCGTCCACGGGGCTGAACTCGCCCTTGCGGTAGCCGTCGAGGAGTTGTACCGCGGTCAGCTCGACGAGTTCCGGCATCGGCCCCTCCAGAGGGAGTCTCAGTGTCCCGGTACGTATCCGCGCTTCTTGTCGACCACGTTCGGCAGCGGTCTGCCCGCCTCCCAGCGCTCGTACATCTCCACGAACTGCGCCCCGAGTTCGTCCCGCCAGCCGACCGTGTCCCCGCTCATGTGCGGCGACACGATCAGCCCGGGGACACCCCACAGCGGGCTGTCCGGGCCGAGCGGCTCGTCCTGGAAGACATCGAGGGCCGCGCCCGCGATCCACCGCTTCGACAGCGCCTCGGCGAGCGCCTCCTCGACGACCAACTGCCCCCGGCCGACGTTGATGAAGCGTGCCGAGGGCTGCATCATCCCGAAGCGCCGCGCGTCGAACATGCCGTACGTGGCCTCGGTGAGCGGCGCCGCCGACACCACCCAGTCGGCGCGCGCCATCAGCCGGTCGAGCTCCTCGGGCCCGTGGATACCGGTGCGCGCGGTACGCCCCACCAGGGCCGTCGTCACCTCGAGCGCCTTGAGCGTCTTGACGATCGTCCGCCCGATCGGCCCGGAACCGACCACACACGCGCGTGTGCCCGCCACCCGCTGCGACTCGCGGTGCCGCCACTCCCGCTGCCGCTGCAGGTCCCACGTCCTCGGCAGGTCCTTGGCCATCGCGAGGACCAGCGCGGCGACGTACTCGGCGATCGGCCGGTCGAAGATCCCGCGCGCGTTGGTCACCACCGTGTCGGACGCGGCGAGTTCGGGACACATGAGGTGGTCGACGCCCGCGCTCGCCGTGTGCACCCAGCGCGGCCGGGGACCCTCGCCGGGCCAGGCGCGGCGCACCGCGTGCGACGTGAAGTCCCAGACGAGCAGCACGTCCGCGCGCGGCAGTCGCTCGGCCAGCGTCGACTCGTCGGCGTGCTCGATCCGCACCCGGCCGGTGAGTCTGCCGAGGCGGGGGAGCGGCTCGGCGTCCAGGACGAGGAGGGTGGTGCGGGATCCGGCGCCGGACCCGGAGGCCGGGGCCGACGCGGATACGGGGCGGGGCGGGCGAGGGAAACCGTTTCGCAATGCGAGTCCGCTTTCCTGAGAGTTCCGAGGAGTCCTGAGAGTCCTGAGAGTCCTGAGAGTCCTGAGAGTCCTGAGAGTCCTGAGAGTTCCGGAGGGTCCCGAGGGGTCCCGAGGGGTTCCGAAGGGTCCCGAAGGGTTTCGGAGGCTTCCTGAGTTCCTGAGAAGACGAACCTGCGGGGTGGGCGGGGGCGGCCGGAGCCGTCTGAGATGCGCGGATTGACCACGCTCGCACCCGAACCTACCTTCGTCAACACGGACGCACGCACGGTCCGTTGCCCCTTCGTCTCCCTTCGCGAGGCCGGTGCTGCCATGGACGTCTCCTTTCTCGGCGGTCCCCGTCCCCAGCGCGGGATCGGTGTCGTCGCCCCCTTCGACTTCGCCCTCGACCGCGAGCTGTGGCGCTGGGTCCCCGACGACGTCTCCCTGCATCTGACCCGCACCCCGTTCGTGCCGGTCGAGGTGAGCCTGGACCTGGCCCGCCTGGTCTCCGAGCACGAGACGCTCGGCGACGCGGTCCGCGCGCTGAACGCGGTCGCGCCCGAGGTCGTGGCGTACGCGTGCACCTCCGGCAGTTTCGTGGGCGGGGTCGCGGGCGAGCGGGCGATGTGCGAGGCGATGACACGGGCGGGGGAGGTGCGCTCGCTGACCACCTCCGGCGCACTGCTGGAGGCGCTCACCGAGCTGGCCGCCCACCGCATCGCTCTCGTCACCCCCTACACGGTCTCGGTGACCCAGTCCCTTGAGGAGTACCTCGCCGAGGCGGGCGTCCATGTCACCGGGCGCGCCTTCATGGGTCTGACCAGGCACATCTGGAAAGTTCCGTACCGTGATGTGGTCGACATGGCCCGCCGCGCGGTGCGGGGCGAAGGGGCCGACGCCCTCTTCGTCAGCTGCACCAACCTGCCGACGTACGACGTCATCCCCCAGCTGGAGGCGGAACTGCGCATACCGGTGATCTCGGCCAACCAGGTGACGATGTGGGCGGCACTGCGTCACCTGGGTACCCGGGCGGTGGGCCCCTATCAGCGGCTGATCGATCAGTCCGCCCGCGGGGGACCCGTACTGCCGGAAGAACAGGAAGGTTGGGCATGACCGCACTCGGATTCCTCTACCCGGGCCACTCGGCCGAGGACGACTACCCGCGCATCGAACAGCTCCTGGGCAGCGACGTCCGCCTCCAGCTGGTCCACACGGACATCGGGGAGGACGCCCACCGGATCGACGCGCTGCGCGAGATGGGCTCGGCGGCCCGGCTCTCGGCGGGCGTCGAGGAGCTGCGGCTGTCCGGCGCGGAGGCCGTGGTCTGGGCGTGCACCAGCGGCAGCTTCGTGTACGGCTGGGAGGGCGCCCACGAGCAGGTACGCGCCCTGGCCCGGGCGGCCGGGCTGCCCGCCTCCTCCACGTCCTTCGCGTTCGCGCACGCCGCTCGGGAGGTCGGGGCCCGGAGGGTCGCGATCGCGGCGACCTATCCGCAGGACGTGGCGGACCTCTTCGCCGCGTTCCTTCGGGAGGCGGGGGTGGAGGTCGTGTCGACCAGGGCCTCCGGGATCATCACGGCGGCGGAGGTCGGGACCTGGGGTGAGACGGAGATCCTCGAGCTCGCCCGGGCCGGCGACCACCCCGACGCGGACGCCGTCCTGCTGCCCGACACGGCCCTCCACACGGCGGCGCACCTTTCGGCCCTGGAGAAGGACCTCTCCAAGCCGGTCCTCACCGCCAACCAGGTCACGGTCTGGGAGGCCCTGCGCCTCGCCGACCGCAAGGTGAACGCCCCCACCCTCGGCACCCTCTTCACAAAGGAGCCCATCATCCAGGTGTGACGCCTCCCGGGGGCGGAGCCCCTGGGGACGGGATGGGCCCGGGCGCGGCGGGGGGAATAAGCGGGGACTGTCTCCTGTTGGCGTCGTGAGGACAGCAACACGTACGCAACAGGAGGCACCCCGGTGGACGACACGGACGAGATCCGAGGCACCGCGCGAGGCACCGCGCCCGTACCCCTCTCCGTACTGGACCTGGTCACCGTGGGCGCAGGCCGCACAGCGACCGACGCCCTGCGCACCAGCGTCGCCATCTCCCGCCTCGCGGAGTCCCGCGGCTTCCACCGCTACTGGGTCGCCGAACACCACTCCATGCCGGGCGTGGCCTCCTCCTCGCCCGCGGTGATCCTCGCCCACCTCGCCGCCCACACGACCCGCATCCGTTTGGGCTCGGGCGGCGTCATGCTCCCGAACCACGCCCCCCTGGTGATCGCGGAGCAGTTCGGCACGCTGGAAGCCATGGCCCCGGGCCGAGTGGACCTGGGCCTGGGCCGAGCCCCCGGCACGGACGGCGCGACGGCCGCCGCCCTCCGCCGCACCGAGCGCCTCCACGAGGGCGCCGACGACTTCCCCGAGCAGCTCGCGGAGCTGACCCGCTTCCTGGACGACGACTTCCCGGCCGGTCACCCCTACGCCCGCATCCACGCGGTCCCGGGCCCCGTCCAGTCGACCTCCCCGGGCGGCGTACAGTCCCCGCACCGCCCCCCGATCTGGCTCCTCGGCTCCTCCGGTTTCAGCGCCCGGCTGGCCGGCGTCCTCGGCCTCCCCTTCGCCTTCGCGCACCATTTCTCGGCCCAGAACACGATCCCGGCGCTGGACCTCTACCGCGAGTCCTTCCGGCCGAGCGCCGTACTGGACGCCCCCTACGCCCTGATCGGCGTCTCCGCCCTCGCCACGGACGACGAGAAGGAGGCCCGCCGCCAGGTCAGGGCCGCGGCCCTGAACATGGTCCGGCTGCGCACCGGCCGCCCGGGTCTCGTCCCGACCCCCGAGGAGGCGGAGGCGTACGACTTCAGCCCGATGGAACGTGAGTTCGTCGACTCCTGGAACGCCAACGTCATCCACGGCACCGCGGACGAGGTCCGCGCCGGCCTCGACGACCTCCAGAAGCGCACCGGCGCCGACGAGCTGATGCTCACGGGCAACGCCCACGGCGGCGACGTACGCCTGCGCTCGTACGAACTGATCGCGGACGCGTACGGGCTGCCGAACGCGGACTAGCGCCCGTTCGCGGTCACGAACTCGCCGTAACGAACTCGCCGTCAGGAGCTCGCGGTCAGGAGTTCGCGGTCAGGAGTTCGCGGTCAACAAGGCGGAGATACGATCCGGCGCCACCGGGCGGGAGTACAGCCAGCCCTGCCCGGTGTCGCAGCCGATCCCGCGCAGCCGGGTGGCTTGGGAGGCGGTCTCCACGCACTCGGCGGTGACCGTCAGGCCGAGCCGGTGGGCGAGTTGGATGAGGGCCTCGACGATGACCTCGTCCGCGGGGTTGGGATGGGAGCCGCCGGCACCGCCGTCGGGCCCCTCGTACTGGAAGCCGCGCACGAAGGAGCCGTCGAGCTTCAGGACGGAGACCGGTAGGCGGCTGAGGTAGGCGAGGTTGGAGTACCCGGTGCCGAAGTCGTCGATGGCGATGCGGACGCCCATGTCGCTGAGGGCCTGAAGGGCCTGGAGGGGCCGCCCGGCCGAACCCATCACCGCCGACTCCGTCAGTTCCAACTGGAGCAGATGCGGGGCGAGACCCGTCTCCGCGAGAATCTCCGCCACGTCCGCGACCAGGTCGGAGTCCCACACCTGCCGTACGGCGACGTTGACGCTGACGAAGATCGGCACCGCGTCGGGATGGTCCAGCTGCCAACGGCGGGCCTGGCGGCAGGCCGTGGCCAGTACCCAACGGCCGAGCTGCACGATCGAACCGTCTTCCTCGGCCAATCCGATGAACCGATTCGGCGTCAGCGTGCCGAACTGCGGATGGTTCCAGCGGACCAGCGCCTCGACCCCGCGCACCCCGCCGTCCTCCATGCCCACCAACGGCTGGTACTCCAGGGCGAATTCGTTCCGGTCGATCGCCGCCCGGAGGGTGGAGGAGAGCGCCTGACGGGTCATCCGGTGGGCGTTGCGCTCGGGGTCGAACAGCGTCCAGCGGCCCTTGCCGTCCGCCTTCGCCCAGTACAACGTGGTGTCCGCGGCCTGCATCAGATGGGTCGCGCTCGTCCCGGCGGCGCGCCGCTCGACGACCCCGATCGACGCCGAGACCGACAGCCGCTGCCCGGAGAGGTCGAAGGGCGCCTGCAGTGACTTGAGGACGGACTCGGCGAGGTCGGCCAACTGGTCCGTCCCCGTCGAGTCCTCGACCAGCAGCGCGAACTCGTCGCCGCCCAGCCGGGCGACCAGGGGAGTGGCCCCCCGGGCGTAACCCGCCTCGTCGGCGCAGCGCGTCAGCCGTTCGGCGACGGCAGCGAGCAGCCGGTCGCCGACCCGGTGGCCGAGCGTGTCGTTGACCGCCTTGAACCCGTCCAGGTCCAGATAGCAGAGCCCGATCCGGCCGGTGCCGCCCTCCTCGTACGCCTCCGCCTCCAGGGCGGACGAGAGCCGCTCGAAGAACAGCGTGCGGTTGGGCAGCCGGGTCACCGGGTCGTGCATCTGCAAGTGCCGCAGCCGCGCCTGGAGTTCACGGCGGGCGCTGATGTCCGCGATGGACAGCAGGACCGCCTCCTCCTGCGCGGGCAGCGGAGCGACCGTCACCTGCACCCAGAGCGAGTGCCCGTCGGGGTGCTTGAGTCGGCGGGTGCAGCGCAGCCGGGCCTGCCGGCCACGCAGCACCTCGCGGTACGCGTGCCAGGTACGGGCGTCGGAGGCCAGATCCACCAGATCGGCCGCGATCCGCCCCACGAGCGCGGCCGATCCGGCGCCGAGCAGCGCGCCGAGCGACTCGTTGGCGATGACGACCAGACCCTCGCGGTCGACCACGGCCATCGGAAGGGGCGCGGCGCCGAAGGCGGCACGGAACGCACCGGGAGATGCCGAGGTCCCGGCGGACGGGATGGCGGACGGGGTATCGGACGGGACGAACGACGCATCGGGGACGGACTCGGAAACGCCGGGCATGGACTCGGGCGTGTCGGGGATGGACGCGGGCGTGTCGAGGGGGGACTCAGGCGCGTCGAGGGTGCCGAGAGGTGTTTCCGCCGGGGCGTACGTGCCGGGAGAGGACCCGGCGCAAGGGGATGCGCCGGGGGGTGAAACGGCGGAGACGGATGCGCTGGGAGGCACCCCGGCGTACGTACGAGGAGACGTACGCGGAGATGTGTCGATGTGACGCTCTGTGACGGCCGACCGGATGAGATCTGCCGTGGGCGTCGGCCCTTCGGACGTTCCGCTCACCGCTCGCTCCCGCAGTGCACTCGTTCTTCGTATGGGTCTCTCGGGTGGTCGGCCGGTGCTGGACGGCCGAACAAGCCGTGTCCGTGCAGGAAAGTGTGCCGATCATAGAGGCTGGTTCCGGAGCCTTCCAGCCATAGTCCAGTGTCCCGGAACAACCACCGGTTCTGACAGATCGTTTCTGCCTGCATCTGGACCGGTTCCTGTGCCTGGCGATCGCATGTGACGTTCCGTGAGTGTTCGGGGTGTCGTTCGGGGTTTCGGCTGGTCATGGCCCCTCACTCTTCTGGTGCAGACAAACAGGGCAAAGTGTCACGAAGTAACCCAGGCTGGGTGCGGTGTCCCGAAAACCGCATCCGGAGGTCGACGTGCCGCGTCAGCGCCCCCCGAGGAGTCTCGCCCGAGAGGCCCGGCGGCG
This sequence comes from Streptomyces olivochromogenes, assembly GCF_001514115.1. GTDB lineage: Bacteria > Actinomycetota > Actinomycetes > Streptomycetales > Streptomycetaceae > Streptomyces > Streptomyces olivochromogenes. Next base: position 90,604 of record NZ_KQ948473.1, on the reverse strand, counting down.
TCGAACCCGTGGCGTTTCGCGGGTTCCTGACGTCCTGACGGTTTTCGGCGTGCCGTGGGTCCTCGCTCGTCCGGGCGTGCCACGGGCCTTCGCTCGTCCGGATGCGCTGCGGGCCTTCGTCCGTCAGGGTGCGCCGCGCTGGCGCAGCACCGCGGCCGTGTTCACCTCCATGACGGCGCTGGCCGCGACCTCCCTGATCACGGGCCCCGCCCTCGCCGAACCCCTCTTCTCCCCCTGCGCCCTGAGGCGCTCCGAGGCCCACCACTCGGAGGGCCTGGACACCTGGAACGCCGACTATCCGCGCCCCATCCGCCCCCTCGACGCGGTGCTCGTCTATCTGTCCTTCCCGGACTCCCGGCCCCGCACCACGCCCGCCGAACTGGCCGCCGACTACTTCCCGGCCACCAGCCAGTTCTTCGAGCGCGCCTCGTACGGCAGGTTCACGCTGCGCCCGCATCCGCAGCGCGACTGGATCCGGATGCCGCACGCGTCCACCTCGTACGCCATAAAGCGGGACTGGAACGCCGCGCGGCGCGGCGCCTATCTGCGTGACGCGGTCGCCGCGGCCGACCGGCGGGTCGACTTCTCCCGCTACGACATCGTCTATTTCGTGGCCGACCCGGACGCGCCGGGCGTCGACTCCGACGCGACGAAGGTCGTCAACCTCGACACCCCCATCGAGGCTGACGGCAAGGACCTCCGCCGCGTCGTCACGGTCTTCGAGAAGCACCCGCCGGACCGCCTCGTCCTCGCCCACGAGACGGGGCACGTCTTCGACCTGCCCGACCTCTACCATCGCCCCACCGACGGCAAGGGCGACTGGGACACCTATGTCGGCGACTGGGACCTCATGGGCAGCCAGTTCGGCCTTGCCCCCGATCTGTTCGGCTGGCACAAGTGGAAACTGGGCTGGCTGGAAACACGCCAGGTGGCCTGTCTGCGGGAGCACGGGACCACGAGACTGACGTTGGAGCCGCTGGGGTCGGGTCCGGTGACGGGCGGCGTGGGGACGGCGGCGTCGGGAGCGCCGGTCTCCGTCGCGAGCACCGCCGCCCAGGCCGGTCCGGCACCGGCTCTCGGCTCCGGGGGGCCGACCTCGGACTCGGAGGGCTCCGCCTCGGCGTCCGGGGGGTCGGTTCCCGGTCCCGGGACGCCTGGCTCGGGCTCCGTCTCCGGGAAGTCCGCCCCGGGCTCCCGGGCGCGGGCCTCGGCCCTGCCTGCCCCGTCCCTGCCTGCCCCGTCCGTGCCTGCCCCGTCCCTGCCTGCCCCGTCCCTGCCTGCCTCGGCCCTGTCGGCCTCGGCCCCGTCCCTGTCGGTCTCAGGGGCGGTCCTGCCCACCTCGGCCCCAGGGGCGCGCATCTTCGGTTCCGGTCGCGGTACGAAGTTGGCGGTCGTCCGTACGGGGCCCGACAGCGCGCTGGCCTTCGAGGCGCGCACCTCGACGGGCAACGACGGCGCCACCTGCACCCAGGGTGTCCTGATCTACCGCATCCGCAGCGAGGCCGACTCCGGCGGCGGCCCGGTCGAGGTCGTCGACGCCCACCCGCACTCCGAGTCCTGCTGGGGCGAATCGGTCTACCCGCCCCTGGCGGACGCGCCGGTCGGACTCGGGGAGAGTTTCACGGTCCCCGGCGAGAAGGTGCGTGTCGAGGTCGAGGACCGGACGGCGTCCGGGGCGTGGACGGTGAAGATCACGACAGGCTGAGCCCCTCGCCCACGCGGAGCCGGACACGCAAGAAGCCCCTCGCTTTCGCGAGGGGCTTCTCACCGTCTGTGCGCCGCCAGGGACTCGAACCCCGGACCCGCTGATTAAGAGTCAGCTGCTCTAACCAACTGAGCTAGCGGCGCCTGCTGACGTCGTAGACCTTAGCATCCTGATCGGCGGGAGGAAAAATCGATATCCGCACCGCGGCGGAGGCGGCCGTGCGGGCCGCCCGGACGGCCGCCCACACCAGGATCTCGGGCCCCGGAAGCCACGGATGCCGGGTGTCGGGGGCCACCAGCCAGCGGGATGCGAGGTGGGCGACGGGGCTCAGGGCGGGCACGGTCACCGCGTCGCCGACCCCGTGGCAGAGCAGCGGAGGAATGGCGTCGACGCGCCCGGATCCCCCCGACTCGCCCGCCCCCCACTCCTCCCACTCCAGGAGCGACGGCAGGCGCTGTGCGGTGCCCGGTGCGCTGAACAGCAGCGTCCGCCCGCGGTGCACGGCCACCGGGCCCGAGCCCGGCCCCTCGTCCCACAGCTGGTCGAGCATCCGCCGGCCGAAGATCGCGGGCACGTTGACGATGTCGAAGGCGGTGCCGCAGGGCAGGACGACCGGGGCGGTCGGGCGTTCCTCCCAGAGGGTGAGGGTGCTGCGCGGATACGTTCCTGCCGAGGCGAGCCAGGCGGCTCCGTCCGGGGTGACGCCGCTGACGTCGAACCGGTCGGGCAACGGGGCGGCGGAGCTTGCCGGATTCCGTGTGCTGCTCATGGCTATGAGATCTACCGTCGGTAAGCACCCGCCCCCCGAGAGTTGCGAGAACCCGGGACAGAACGCCGGGGGAGGAGTACCTTGCCCTCGCGGCATATGCCAGGCCTGGCCTTTAGACCTTCAGGGGCGCGGCGAACTGCGCGACCGGCCCGGGCGGCGGGGGCGGGCGAGCCCCGCGACTACACCGAAACGGCCGACTCACGCATGGTCGCCCACCCCGTGCCCAAGCCCCCGTCCGTCCCCTTCGGCCCCCCGCAACAGATCCCGGCCGAACTCGATCATCTTCTTCGCGTAGTCCTCGGTCCACTCGGCCCGCTCCGCGATCGAAGCCGGCGTCAGCCGATCGAAGCGCCGAGGATCGGCCAGCTGCGCGGCGGCGATCGCCTGGAACTCGAGCGCCCGATCGGCCGCGGCGCGAAACGCGAGCGTCAGCTCCGTGGCCCGCGCCAGCAGCGCCCGAGGGTCGTCGATCGACTCGAGATCGAAGAAGTGCTCCGGATCACCGGCCGCCTCCGCGGGCTCGAAGAGCAGGGGCGCGGGGCGTAGCCGCGGTTCGTTCCGACGCGGCGTGGGCTCCGCCATGTCTTCTCCTCCTCGTACGGTTCAGGGGCCCGCTTCGTGGGTGGGCCAACGTCCATTCTCCCCCGTCCGCGCAAGTAGGCCCGTGTGAGCGGACCCGCACAACCGTGCCAGCCGGACCCACGGCCTGCACCCATGGATCCGCTGTGGATCCATGGGTGGATCTACGGTCGCCACAGCACCCGATGCTCCGCCAAATGCGACAGCACCGCGTGATTGGCCTCCCAGCCGTCCGGAAACTTCACCGTGACCCCCAGCTGCACCGGCTCCGTCGACGGATGGTCGTCCAGCAGCTCCGTCACCCCCGCCCGGCACACCACGATGCACGCGTGCCGATGCCGCGAGGCGAGGACGCACAGCCGCCCCGTCTCCAGGTGGAACGCGGTCGCGTCGGGTCGCCCGGACAGCGGATGCAGCACCACGGTGACGTCGAACTCCCGCCCCTGAAGCCGATTCGCCGTGTCGACGGTGACGTCCGCGACCCCGAGGTCGGCGAGCGCCGCCCGTACGGCCGCCGCCTGGTCCCGGTGCGCCGTGCCGACGGCGATCCGGTCGGCGGTCAGCGCCGCCGGTTCGTCCGCCCGCTCCGAGGTGGCCGCCCCGCCCCGGTCCAGCAGTCGTCGTACGACCTGGGCCACCGCCCGTACCGCCTCCGGGTCCGTACGCGGCGTGTGCCGGGCCGGCAGCTCCAGCAGCCCCCAACCCGCCTCCGCCGCCTCGTCGATGACCCGGTCGGGACCCGAACCGTCCGACGCCACAGCGAACTTCAGCCGCCGGTCACCATGGCCGGTGCCGCTGCGGAACGGCGTGTACGGGTAGAACGCGTCCGAGACGAGCGGCGCCGCGGAGGCCGGCAGCCGCCAGGACACCGGGAGGCGGTGCTGCGGCAGTTCGGGGTTGTGGGCCAGCAGTGTCGTCACCGCGGACGCCGACGGGTCGTACGACAGCCCCGCCCACTGCTCCGAGCCGACGATCGCGAACGGGTCCAACTGCCCGGGGTCGCCCACGAACAGTGCCCGCTCGAAGAGCCCCGCCACGGCCAGCAGCGCGTCCGACCGCATCTGGTAGGCCTCGTCGACGATCGCGTGCCGCCACGGCTCGACCCCCTTGACGTGGGCCCACTTGGCGGCGGTCGAGATGACCACGTCCAGGCCGGCCAGATCGCCGGCCTTGGTCGACTTGCGTACGTTCGGCAGGTCGTCCAGAGCCTTGTCGTAAGGGTCGGGATCGCTGCTGTGCAAGCGTCCCACCGGCAGCTCCCCGTTCTTCTCGGCGAGTCGCAGCACCAGGTCGTCGACCTGGGCGTTGGTCTGCGCGATGACCATCAACGGGCGGCCCGCTGAGGCGAGTTCGAGCGCCGCGCGGACGACGAGGGTGGATTTCCCGGCACCCGGGGGCGAGTCGACCACGATGCCGCGGTGCGTGCCGTGCAGGGTGTCGTCCAGGATCGCGTCGGTGGCGCGGCCGGCCGCGGCTGCGGGATCGAAGGCCGTGGTCACAGCATGTCCTCCTCGGTCACCGGGTCCGGCTGCGGTACCGCGTCGGGCTCGCCCGGCGGTCCGCCGTGCGTCCACGGGGTCTCCTCCGGGTCGGGGAGCTTCGCGCCGCCCCGCTGCTCGTGCTCGAAGAGCGTGAAGCAGAGGAGGTCCCCCTTCTCCGGCACGGACCCGGTCTCGGGTTCCTTGCCGCGCCCCATCTTGTCGACGATCCGCAGGACCACAAGACCGTCGCCCTCCGACGACTCCTCGTACCCGACGAACTCGGCCGCCTGCGGCTTCCCGCCCAGCGACCGGTACACCTTCGTCCGCTCCCCGAGGTGCGGCCGGTCGTCCGTGCGTACGGTCACCAGGGGACGGGGGCTCGGCCGCTTGCTCTCGCTGTACGCCATGACGACGTCCGTGACCTCACCCGCGAAGGCCTCCCCGACCAGCCGCCGCCCGGCCATGACCAGCGGATCGTCGAGGGCTTCCTGCGCGTCCAGGCGGGCCTGTTCGCGCTCGCGTGTGGCCAGCTTGTTCGCCGCGGTGACCGCGTCGTCACGGCGTGGCTGCGGGGGCTCGCCCGCGGTGATCCGGTCGCGGTGGCCGGTGAACGACCAGCGGTCGCGGGTCCACCGGTCGGCCGCGTGGGTGCCCTCGGGGAGCGTCCGCAGCAGGTCGAGGCCGCGCCACACCGCGTCCCAGGTGGGCCGGGTGACCTGCTCGACGAGAGCGCGGATCTCCCGCTCGGCGGCGGTGAGTTCACCGAGCCGGTCGTCCGCCTGCAAGCCGTCCTCGGCGGCGGCGAGGGCGGTCCGCGCGCGGTCGTAGCGCTCGATGGCGGGAGCGAGCAGTTTGTTGTCGAAGGCGGGGTCGGTGGCCGGTCCCGCGGGCGGGCACACGAGCTGTCCCCGGGCATCGCGCCGCAACTCGGCCCGCAGCGCGGCCGCCGCGCCCGACGCACCCTCCGGGGGGTCGATCCAGGCGAGCAGCGCCCCCAGGTGCTGGTCCTCCAGACTGCTCTGGCCGGTCGCCCAGTGCCGCGACAGTACATCGGTGAGGGCGAGCAGCAGGGCGGAGCCGGGCACCCGGGCCCGCTCCCCGAAGTGCGTCAGCCACCGGCCGAGCAACGGCACCCGGGGCGGCGCCGGATGGGGTGCCTCCGGCTCCTGCTCCGCGGTGCGCCGAAACCGGGTGGAGCGGCCGAGGAGTCGTACGAACTCCACGCCCGCGCGGCTCGGCAGGATCAGCTGGGGGGCGTCCGCGCACAGTTCGACCTCGACCTTGACGCGCTTGCCGGTCTCGGGATCGGTCTCGCTGCGCTCGGCCGCCTCGACGGCGTCGGCGTAGGTGTCCACGTACGGCAGTACGACATCGGCCAGCTCCGCGAGGAACGCGAACCGCAGGTCGCGGTCCCGGGGTTGCGGCACGAACAGCAGGCGGGGCGCGTCCCGGTCCGTGCCCACCAGCGCCCCGAGCGGGGCCCCGGCCTCACCTGCGGTGGTCAGCGGTACGAACACCAGGGGCCGCTCGGTGAGATGCCGGTGCCGCACGGTGGCGAGGGGCTGGGCCCGCCCGCTCTCGACGGCCTCCAGCCGGGCAAGGGTGGCGATCAGCGACAAGGGGCCACCTCCGGGAGGACTTCGCCGGCCGGCTGCTGCCGGCCGGCGGGAGGCGTCGCGCGCCCCCGCAGGGCCTCCGACCGCAGCGCCGCCGCCCTGCGCAGGGCCACGACCGCCGGGTCGTCGGGGTCCCCGGCCGCGCCGTGGGCCGCCGCCAGGACCTCGCCGATCGTCGTCAGCCCGCCCAGCTCGGAGCGGAGCGACCGGCCCAGGGCCGTCACCACGCCTTCGGCGCGGGAGCGGTCGCGGCAGTGGAAGGCGAGCTCGCAGGCGGCCAGGCACTCGGGGGCGTAGGTCGCGGGGACGGACTCGACGGCGGTCGTCAGGTCGGCGGCCGGGAGGTCGGGGGAGAAGCAGGTGCCCTCGGGGAGGGCGTCCGCGATGTCCTCGACGCGAGTGAGGCGGGCCAGCTGGCGGCGGGTGACCGCGCGCTGCTTGCGGATGTCGACGGCGGACGCGGTGGGCAGGTTGGAGAAGTCCTTGGGGCAGACCAGCAGGACCCGGTGGCGAACGTCGGGGGCGGTGCCGCCGTCCTGGGCGCCACGCCCCTGCGGCCCCGCGCCGAGGCGCGCGGCCACCTCCTCCAGGGCGAGCACGTAGACCGCGGACTGGCGGGCGGCGGCGCCCACCTTCGCCGGGTCCGCGGAGCCGTCCAGCATCGGGAAGGACTTGATCTCGACGACCGTCCAGCTTCCGTCGGGGTGGACGACTACGGCGTCCGGCTCCAGGAAGGCGGGGGAGCCCGCGACGTCGAGGGCGAGCATGGGGTGGTCGAGCAGGGTCCAGGCGGCGGCCGTGGTGGCCTCGCGCAGGGCGAGCGCCGTACGGGCCGCGCGCCCCTCGGGGCCGACCGCGCTCAGGTCCGGGACGACACCGGCCGCGGGCGGCTCGGCGCCCGGGTCCAGCTTCTCGTGCACCAGCCGCAGCAGCTCCGCGCCGCCGTCGGCCTTGACCCGCGCCTCGAACGCGTTCCCCCGCATGAAGGCGAACTGGGACTGGCCGAAGGCGGACGGCGAGCCCAGCGCGTCCGCCAGCTTCGCCTTGTCGACGCCCGCGCCGTCCAACAGGGCGCGTCGATCACACCCTGGGTTCGCGGCGAGCGCCGCGAGGGCCCGCGCGTCCAGCGCCTTGGGCGGTACGGCGGAACCGCGCAGCTCAGCGAGCTGCTGCCGCAGCACCTTCCCCGGCATCCTTGGGGGAGGCACCCGGCTCGGCTTCGTGCCCGGTTCGGGACTCGCGCTGTCGGGGAATTCGCTCACCCGTGGAAGTCTGGCATCCGCCACTGACAATTGAGGAACGTGCGTCGCGCGAGGCGCCCGCGGCCCACGGGATGCGGGCACTGAACAGCTCCCGCACACGGTCCGCGAGCCGCATCACGTACGGGGCCAGCAGCAGCCCGATCCCCATCACCGCGGCGCCGGCCGCCGCGTCGAGGAAGTAGTGGTTGGCGGTGCCCATCACGACGATCGTGGTCAGCAGCGGATAGGCGATGCCCGCGAGCCGGACGACGGGTGTGCGGCCGTAGCGCCACAGCATCACTCCGCACCACAGCGACCAGCCCACGTGCAGGCTGGGCATCGCCGCGTACTGGTTGGTCATGCCGCCGAGGCCGCGCGGTGCGCTCGCCTCGCCGCCCCACCAGCCGTACGAGCTGTACTGGGCCATCGTGTCGACGAAGCCGTGGCCCGCGGAGAGCAGCCGGGGCGGGCAGGTCGGCAGCAGCGTGAAGCCGATCAGCCCGATCAGCGTGGATGTCATCAGCCAGGTGCGGGCGGCGCGGTAGCGCACGGCCCGGGAGCGGAAGAGCCAGATCAGGATCGCGGGCGTCACCAGGTAGTGCAGCGAGGCGTACCAGAAGTCGGCGGGGACGCCGAGCCAGGCCTCGCGGGTGAACAACCGGTTCAGCGGGTGCTCGGCGTTGAGGTGGAGGGCCTTCTCGATGCGCAGGATCTCCAGGCCGTGACCGACGGCGTCGTCGGTGTCGCCCCGGGCGAGCAGCCGGCCCGCCGAGTACGACCCGTACACCATCACGAGCAGTGGCAGCTCGGTCCACCAGCGCAGCCGGGTGTGCGATGCGGCGGTGCGCAGTTCGGTCCACCGGCTGAGCCGGGCGCGTGGTGCCGCCTCGGTTCGCCGTGCATCGGTCTGCGGCATCCGATCGCCCTCCCCATCTGCTTGCGTGACCTGTGGTTGTTGCTTACGTGACCAGCCGATTGCGCCCCGGTGACAGGGCCATCCGATTTTACGGTGTATGTGAACGGCTTAAGGAGGCGCCCCCCTGGTCGTCAAAGACGCGGAGATCGCCCGCCGGGTTGCCCGGCGCGGGGGTGAGACATGATGGAATGACCCATCTCTCAGGTCCGCGTCTCCTCCTCGTCCCGTACGTTCTTCACGCGAACCGGAAAGGCTTCTCTTCATGGCACCGCGCATCCTGCTGGCCCGGCACGGTCAGACGGAGTGGTCACTGTCCGGCAAGCACACCGGCAGGACCGACATCCCGCTCCTGGAAGAGGGCCGACGCGGCGCCAAGGTGCTGGGGGAGCGACTGCACCGGGCGCCCTTCGACGGGCTCTCGGGGGTCGAGGTGCGCACCAGTCCGCTGGCACGCGCACGTGAGACGTGCGAACTGGCCGGCTTCGGCGAGCGTGCCACCACCTGGGACACGCTCATGGAGTGGGACTACGGCGCGTACGAGGGCATGACCCCGGCCGAGATCCAGGCCGTGCGCCCGGGCTGGTTCATCTGGCGCGACGGCGTCCCCGAGGGGGAGACCCTGGAGCAGGTCACCGCGCGCGCGGACGAGGTCGTCGCCTGGGCCCGCGCGGAGGACCGGGATGTGCTGGTCTTCGCGCACGGGCACATCCTGCGCTCGATCGGCGCCCGCTGGCTCGGCCTCCCGCTCGACTTCGCGGCCCGTATCCGCCTCAACCCGACCTCGCTGTCGGTGCTCGGCTGGGCCTACGGAGAGCCCGCGATCGAGGCGTGGAACGACTGCGGGCACCTGACCCCGTAAGCGCCGACCGGCGGCCGGGATCACACGATGCGCGGCAGACTCGCGTGGCGCTCGAGGAACGCCGACACACCCGACGCCCGGCGGTGCGGCAGCAGTACGCGCGCGGTGCCCGCCAGCATGGTCTGGATGCGCGACGACTGGACCTCGCCCAGCAGGTCGAGGACGCGCAGACCCGCGAGGGCGGCCTCGTCGGGGCGGCCGCCGCGCGCGAGGTCGTCGGCGAGCTCGGCCGTGTAGAGGGCGATGTTGCGGGTGAAGTGCGGGTCCTGGAGGTGCGCGGCGCGCCGGGCGTGCCGGGCCGCGCGGGTCCAGTCGCCCAGCGTCGACCAGCACTGCGCCTCCAGACCCTCCAGTTCGGCCTCTCCGTAGAAGGTCATCCACTCGGGATCGGTCTCCGAGGGGCCGCGTTCGAAGAGCGTCTGCGCGCGGACGAGCGCCTGCTCGCACCCCGGGCGGTCGGCGAGTCCGGCCCAGCCGCCCGCCTCGCGCAGCGCGAGCAGCGAGAGCAGCCGCGGGGAGCCGAGCGGGCGTGCCGCGCGCTGCGCCGCCTGCGCCGCGCGCACCGCCTCGCGCGGGCGCCCCGCGTCGCGTGCCAGGAACGCCGTGTTGCAGAAGGCGTGCGCCTCCAGGGCCGGGTCGCCGGCCATCCGGGCGGTCGCCAGCGCCTCGGCGTAGTGCGAGCGCGCGTCCTCGAAGCGCCCGGAGTCGTGTGCCAACCAGCCCACCGAGATCGCCAGTTCGCCCGCCCCCGCGTACAGGCGGTCGGCGGTGGTCTGCCGGGTGGTGCCCGCGTCGAGCAGTTCGTAGGCCGTCCGCAGCGGCGCCGCGGCCCGCCGGTAGAGGCCGTCGGCCCCGTGTCGGTCGTCGAGCAGCCGGATCCGGCGCACGGCCTCTTCGAGGGCGCCCGCCTCGGACGTCCCCACCCGGTGGACACGACGGTCCGCGGCCGCGGCCGGAGCGCCGAAGGTGACCCCGAAGGGGCCCAGTGAGGCCGCCGCCACGGTGGCGGTGCCTCCAGTCATGAATGCGCGACGCTGCACGTCGCTCTCCTCGTGGTTCTCGTGCGTGTCGTAGGGGTCCTGCGTGTCATACGTCTCGTACGTCTCCTCCGTCTCACCGGTGGTGTGCGTCGGGCTCGTGGTGTGCGGAGGGGGCGCCTCGTCCGTGTCGCGCGCCCCTCGGCCGCGTACGGACGAGCGGGGCGAGAAGCCCAGGTCGGTCAGCGTGCGGCCGGGGAACATGTGCAAGAACACCCGTTCGTACGCGTAGTTGGGGCAGCGGATCTCGCCTGCCTCGACCCGCCCGATGTAGCGCGCGTCACAGCTGACCCGCTCCCCGATCTCGCGCGCGGCCCTCCGTACCGCCGCGGCGAACTCGCCCGGCGAGCGCTGTCCGCGCAGCCGCCGGAAGGCGAGATTCGGCCGTGGTGGCCGGGGGGACTGGGATGAGGTCACCGCTGACGACGCCATGGCCGGGCCCTCTCTTACGAACCGTCGAACCATGCCGGACTCAAGGTGAGTTGTCCGTGTTGCGGCGTGTGTCGCCTCGTCCCGGCGGAGCAAGAACGTACCTGCTGTGACGGCGTCGCCACGCTGGGTTTAGCTACAAAACGGATATCTCATCCACGATCTGCCATGAACTGCCATCCTTTGCGGCTGTGTTATGCCGTAGCCGTTGACGTTCTGACGCGTTGAACCCGGTGGACCGGGAGCGCACCCGAACTCCCGACCCACTCGTGCAGGAGGAGGGGTTCCGTGTTGGAGGCCGGGATGGAGAGCACCGAGTTTCGTACGCCGCTGACGACCGCCGAGCACAGGCCGGCCCCCGAGTGCGACGCCCCACCGGAGCCGGTCGCCGACTGCGACCTCGTGACCGTTCCGGCGCGCCAGGGGCTGGAGGCGGTCGACATCCTCCGCCGCGGGTCCTGTGACTCCGTCGGGCCCGTCCTGCTCGACGACGGCTGCGACACCCTCGGCTTCCTGGTGCCGCCCGGCACCGCGGACGCATGGGACATGCCGGGCAGCACCTGCACCCAGACCAACGGCCGCGGCCTCAGCCTGGTGGCACCCGAGCCCCCGGTCGAGGGCTCGGACTGGCTGCTGCCGCCCGGCGACGCGGACCTCGCGACCGACCCGACCGTGCTGCGGGCGGCGCTGGGCGAGGCGGCCCGGCTGATCGAGGCCGCGGACAACTGCCGCTGACACCAGAGACACCGGGCGGCGCCCCCACGGGTTGCCGCTGCGCCGACCTCCCTGTACGCCCTGATAATGGCAGGATGGGAAGGTCGAGGAACAAGCGGTCCGACGACGCGCAGGGCGCGGCGCGTGAGGCGTCGCGCGGTTCGCGCCGCGGGCAGACGTCCGCCGCCGCCGTCGTCGAGACGGTCGAGGGCGGCCTCGCCGAGCTGATACCCGACCGGGACCGCCCGCGTGCCTGGACCCTCCTCATCGACGGCGCCCCGCAGTCCCACGTCGATCTCGACGACCCGGCCCATCTGAGCTTCGAGTACCAGCGCCGCCTCGGTCACGTCATCGACCTCGTGGCCCCGCCCGGCAAGCCCGTGCACGCCGTCCACCTCGGCGGCGGCGCCCTCACCCTCGCCCGCTACACCGCCGCGACCCGCCCCCGCTCCACCCAGCAGGTCGTCGAACGCGACGGGGCCCTCGTCCAACTGGTCCGCCGCGAACTCCCCCTGGACCCGAACGCCCGTATCCGCGTGCGCTCCCTGGACGCCCGCGAAGGCCTCGCCAAGGTCCCCGACGGCTGGGCGGACCTGGTGATAGCGGACGTGTTCAGCGGCGCCCGTACCCCCGCACACCTCACCTCGGTCGAGTTCCTCACCGACGTCCGCAGAACCGTCAAACCCGGTGGCCTGTACGCCGCCAACCTCGCCGACGGCCCCCCGCTGGCCCACCTGCGCGGCCAGATCGCCACCGCCGCGACCGTCTTCCCCGAACTCGCCCTCATCGCCGACCCCACGGTCCTGCGCGGCAAACGCTTCGGCAACGCCGTCCTCGTGGCCTCCGGCCACCCCCTGCCCCTGGCCGAACTCACCCGCCGTGCCGCCTCGGACCCCCACCCGGCGAGACTCGAACACGGCAGACAACTCACCGACTTCACCGGGGGAGCGCTGCCGGTGCTGGACGCGGCGGCGGTGGCATCCCCGGCCCCGCCGGCTTCTGTGTTCCGGTGAGTATGACGCGCCCCAGAGGGGCGCGAGGCTGTGAACATATGCGGCTCCGCCGCGTGGGCGCGCCCAGCCACGAACCACCCGCACCCGACCCGCAAAGCCGGCGGAGCTAGTACGTGCCGATCTCCACCCGCGGCGGCCCGTCGTGCCACGTACAGAACACCGACACCCGGTCCGCCCCCGAAGTGAACTCCACCCGAATCCACGACTCCGTCTTCCACACCTGCATCGACCACCCCGAACCCGGCGTGGCCGAGACGAGCGTCGCGGAGGTCGTGCCGAGATCGAAGACGGCCCGCCCCCCGTCGGTGTCGTAACTCTTGACCTGCCCCACCGGTGCGGAGGCGCTCGGACTCGGGTCGGCGGAGGGCGATGTCGAGGGAACCGGCGTCGCGCTCGGCCGCGGACTCGCCGTCGTTTTCGAGGCGGAGGGGCTCGGGCTCGTCGACGGCCGACTCGTCGACGAGGCAAGCGCCTTGGCCTCCTGTGTCGCCGCCCCGCCCACCATGATGGGCAGCGCGCGCGGCGGATCGTAGGCCGTCCCCGTCATGACCGTGTGCACGCCCCACCACGACAGCGTGACCGCCGCGCCCGTGGCGAGCGACCAAGCCAGTACGTGTACGAATCCTCTGAGCATCGCCAGCCATACTGCCTCACGCGCCCCACGGGTGTCTCCCGTGTCTCCGGACAGGGCGGCGGCCCGAGTTGTCCACAGGCACCGGACCGGCATCGCACAGATGGCGTACGGTGCGGCGCATGGCAAGTGTGCTCGTCGTCGAGGACGACCAGTTCGTACGCAGCGCTCTCATCCGGCATCTGACCGAAGCCGCACACACGGTGCGCAGTGTCGGCACCGCCCTTGAGGCGCTGCGCGAGGTTGCCCATTTCTCCTTCGACGTCGTCATCCTGGACCTCGGACTGCCCGATCTGGACGGGGCCGAGGCGCTGAAGATGCTGCGCGGTATCACCGACGTCCCGGTGATCATCGCCACCGCGCGGGACGACGAGACGGAGATCGTCCGCCTGCTGAACGACGGGGCGGACGACTATCTGACCAAGCCGTTCTCGGTCGAGCACCTGTCCGCGAGGATGGCCGCCGTCCTGCGCCGCTCGCGGGCGACAGGGGATACGCCCGCGTCGCCGGTCCTCCGGGTCGGCGGCCTGTCCATCGACCCGCTGCGCCGCCAGGCCGAGCTGGACGGCGCCCGACTGGACCTCACCCGGCGCGAGTTCGACCTGCTCGCGTTTCTCGCCGGGCGGCCCGGTGTCGTCGTCGCGCGCAAGGAACTGCTCGCCGAGGTGTGGCAGCAGTCGTACGGGGACGATCAGACCATCGACGTCCATCTGTCGTGGCTGCGCCGGAAACTGGGCGAGACGGCGGCGAGGCCGCGCTATCTGCACACGCTCCGCGGGGTCGGCGTGAAGCTGGAGCCGCCGAGCTTGGAGCCGCCGCGATGAGGTGGGCACTGGTCAAGGTGTGCGTGGCGGTGACCACGATGGTCGTGGTGGCCTTCGCGGTCCCCCTGGGCCTCGTCATCAAGGAGATGGCCAGGGACCGCGCCTTCTCGAACGCCGAGCGGCAGGCCGCGGCCATCGCGCCCGCGCTGTCCATCACCACCGACCGGGACCAGCTGGAGCGGGTCGTCGCCTCCGCCGGCTCGGACGACGGGATGGCCGTGCACATACCGGCGAGCGACGGCGCCAAGGCGGTCGACATCGGACGGCAGCGCGCCGCCGCCAAGGACATCGCGACCACACGCAACATCGGCCGGGCCTCCACCACCGAGGTCCCCGGCGGCTCCATCCTGCTCCAGCCCACCGCGCTGAGCTCCGGCGAGATCGCGGTCGTCGAGGTGTACGTCCCCGAGTCCGAGGTCAGCAACGGAGTCGGCACCGCCTGGGCGGTGCTCGCCGCGGTCGGGGTCGCGCTCATCATCGGCTCGGTCGCGGTCGCCGACCGGCTGGGGGTACGGATGGTGCAGCCTGCACAGCGGCTGGTCGAGGGCGCGCACGAGCTGGGCGAGGGGAAGCTCGGCGCGAGGGTGCCCGAGGAGGGGCCGAACGAACTGCGGCTGGCGGCGGTGGCGTTCAACTCGATGGCGGATCAGGTCGTACAACTCCTGGCGAACGAGCGGGAGCTGGCCGCTGATCTCTCGCACCGCCTGCGCACCCCGCTGACCGTGCTGCGCCTCAACACGGCCTCGCTCGGTGACGGGCCGGCCGCCGAGCAGACGCGGGCGGCGGTGGCGCAGTTGGAGCGGGAGGTCGACACGATCATCCGCACGGCCCGGGAGGCCAAGCCGCAGACGGCGGCGACCGTCATCGGCGCCGGGTGCGACGCGTCCGAGGTCGTCCGCGAGCGGATGGACTTCTGGTCGGCGCTCGCCGAGGACGAGGGGCGCAAGGTGCGGGTCGCGGGAGTGGACCGTCCCGTACGGATACCCGTCGCCCGGGCCGACCTCGTCGCCGCGCTCGACGCACTCCTCGGGAACGTGTTCCGGCACACCCCCGAGCGCACGGCCTTCGCGGTCGACGTGCACAACGGCGAGGACGCGGTGATCGTGCTGGTGTCGGACGCGGGCCCGGGCATCGTGGACCCGGAGGCGGCGATGGCGCGCGGGAAGGGTTCCGGGAGCGACGGTTCGACCGGCCTCGGCCTGGACATCGTGCGCCGGCTCGCGGAGTCGACGGGCGGGGACGTGCGGATCGGTTCGTCGGTGCTGGGCGGCACCGAGGTGCGCATATGGATCCAGCTGGACGGGCGGGCTCCGGTGCGGCGCGGGCACAGGGGGTCCGTGCGGCGTCGTAGGCGGGGCGTGGGCGCGAGCCGGGTGTGAAGCGAATTGGTCTCTACCTTTAACCGTCCCCGATGCCTTCCTTAAGCGCACCATAAGATCGCCAACGGGTGCCCCGATCAGGCCTTTTGCCCGGTTTCGGATCGCTAGCGTGCTGCCGCATCCCCCCGTGAACGGCGAAGGCAGGCACACGCGATGAGCACTACGCACCGGCGCAAGGTCAGTGGCAGGAACAAGGCGATAGGCGGGATCGTCGCCGCGGCCGTGGTCGGTGGTGGCGCCTTCCTGTTCTCCGGGACCGCGCTGGCGGCCGGCGTCGGTGCCGCGTACACCAAGACCAGTGACTGGTCGACGGGTTACACCGCGCAGTACGTCATCACCAACGACACCGGCCAGGCGAAGGGGGACTGGACGCTGGAGTTCGACCTGCCGTCGGGTGCCGGGCTCAGTTCGCTGTGGAACGGAACGTCGACGGTGAGCGGGCAGCACGTCACCGTCAAGCCGCCGTCCTGGGACAAGGACGGGCTGGCGGCCGGTGAGTCGGTCACCGTCGGCTTCGTCGTGAACGGCACCGCGGACCCGAAGGGCTGTGTCATCGACGGCGCCAAGTGCTCCGTGGACGACGGCGCGACGCCGGAGCCGAGCGGCCGCCCGACCCAGTCACCGACCCCGACACCCACCGCCACTCGGCCCCCCACGTCGACCCCGACCCCCACGTCCACTCCCACCTCGACGCCCACCCCCACTCCCTCCGCCTCGCAGACCACCGGCAGTGGCACGACGACCGGCGCGGGCTTCGCGCCGTACGTCGACACCTCCCTCTACCCTGCCTTCGACCTGGTCGGCAGCGCCACGGCCACCGGTGTGAAGGACTACAACCTGGCCTTCATCACCGACGGCGGCGGCTGTACGCCGAAGTGGGGCGGGGTGACCGACCTCGCCAGTGACGGCGTGGCGTCGCAGATCGGCGCGCTGCGGGCGAAGGGCGGCGACGTCCGGGTGTCCTTCGGCGGCGCCTCGGGCTCGGAGCTGGCGACGACCTGCTCGTCGGCGGACGCGCTGGCGGCGGCGTACGGGAAGGCCGTGGACGCGTACAACCTGACGAAGGTCGACTTCGACGTCGAGGGCGGCGCGCTGCCGAACACGACCGCGAACACGAACCGGGCGAAGGCGATCGCGAAGCTCCAGCAGCAACACCCGGGCCTGGACGTGTCCTTCACCCTCCCCGTCATGCCGGAGGGCCTGACCCAGGACGGCGTGAACCTGGTCTCCAACGCCAAGTCGAACGGCGTGAAGATCTCCGCGGTCAACATCATGGCGATGGACTACGGCCCCTCGTACAACGGTGACATGGGCACCTACGCCGAGCAGGCCGCCACCGCCACCCAGGCCCAGGTGAAGAGTGTCCTCGGGCTGTCGGACAGCGCGGCGTGGAAGACCGTCGCCGTCACCCCGATGATCGGGGTCAACGACGTCGCCGCCGAGACCTTCAAGGTCGAGGACGCGACCCAACTGGTCGACTTCGCCAAGTCGAAGGGCCTCGGCTGGCTCTCCATGTGGTCCGCCACCCGCGACAAGCAGTGCCCGGGCGGTGCGAAGAACTCCGCCGACGCGACCTGCAGCTCGGTCGTGCAGGACGCGGGCGCGTTCTCGAAGGCGTTCGGCGCGTACAAGTAGCCGACCCCGCCAGGGGGTCACCCGTCGCGGCGGAACAGGGCCGTCCAGAGGAAGGGCTCGCCGAAGAGCCCGGACTCGGGCGGCTCGTCGCGCATGCGGCGCAGTTCGACCTCGGTCAGGTCGGAGAAGACCCAGCGCAGGGACTCCGGTGTGTAGGCGAGTCCGCCGTGCAGTGCGGACTGCCGGTAGAAGGCCTCGTCGGGGAGTTCGGAACCCATCGCGCCGGCGGCGAAGCAGGTGAGGGCGAGGTGGCCGCCCGGGGCGAGGACGCGATCGAGCAGGGCGAGGTAGCTGATGCGGCGGTGCGGCGGCAGATGGTGGAAGCAGCCCGAGTCGTGGACGAGGTCGTACGGGCCGCCCCAGCCGGGGTCGGTGAGCGCGAACGCGTCACCGCAGTGGAAGCGGATCTCGGCCCCGGCCTCGCGCGCACGGTCCTCGGCCCACGCGATGGCCGTCGGGGAGAGGTCGACCGCGTCCACCTGGAAGCCCGCGGCGGCCAGATGAAGGGCGTTGCGCCCCGGCCCGCAGCCCAGATCGAGGGCGCGGCCCGGGGCGATCAGGTTCTTGTCGAGGTATCCGACCAGGTTCTCGTCCGGCTTCGCGACGAAGAACGGTACGGGCTTGGAGCGGTCGGCGTAGAAGCCGTCCCACCAGGCGGCGCCACCCGCCGTCCACCGATCGGCCCCCGGCTCGAACAGGCCGTCCAGCAGCTTCAGCACATCGTCGACGGTGCGTATGTTCCGGTCCATACGGTCCCCTTCCAGGATGGGGGGAACGGTAGGCCCGAAAGCCACGAAAGGCCAGGTCAGGGCGGATCCCTGGAGAGGCGTGAAGAGGCTTTGGGGGACCCGGGACGGGACGCCGCGTCCACCCCGCCGGGGGTGCGCCGCACGGTCACCCAGGCCCCCTTCGACAGGCGCGCCAGGGGCATTCCCGAAGGCGCCGAGGCCACTTTCTGCCGGGCCGACCCGCGGCGCCCGTTGTCGCTCAGGATGGCGTGGTTGGTGGCTGTAGTGCCCCCAGTATCCAGGGCACGTTCTCCTTCTTCGTCACGATGAGTACCGGGGCGTCGCCGTCCCGGCATTCCACCACCAGCGTGTCGGTGCCGTAGTTGCCGCCGTGCGGATCCGTCCAGTACGGCGGGCGTACTCGCTGAGGGGCCACGGTGGCGGGTACGGTCCGGCGGGCGAACTTGCCGGTCGGGTCCGGGGTCGTCACCAGAAGGCCTGGGCCGGCCACCAGATAGCCGCCCCCGCCATAGCGCTTGTCGCCGCCTTCGGCCAGCACGCCACCCTGGAAGCACTGCTCCGTCTCCGGGACCTTCGGCGTCACCACGACGGTGTCGTCACCGCTCCGGTGCCGCCGCCGCAGCAGCTGGTAGGCCCCGGCGCATCCGACCAGGACGAGGACCGCGGCCGACGCGGCGACCAGCAGCGGGGCGCCGACCCCGTCGACCGCCAGGGGCGCCACGACACCGGCGCAGACGAGGACGAGCAGGCCCGTCGCGGCGGGCGTGATCTGCCAGGGGTAGCTCCGGGGAGAGACGGCGGACACCCGCGACCACCAGAACACGCTCAGGACGATTCCCACGCCGAAGAGGCCGAGACCGAGGCCTCCGGCGTAGAAGAGCCGATAGCGGTCGCGGGGGTCGGCCTGCGTGTACCGGCGCCCGGCAGGGAAGTCGACGTACCGGATCTTCCCCCGCCACTGGGTGACCTGGACCCGCACCCCGGACCAGGCTTTCGGGGACTTCGGACCGGAATCGCTGATCCGCGTGCGGTCGCCCTTGCCGTCGGCCTCGGTGACGTAGAGCCAGTACGACGCCGACCTGTTGCCCGTCACCACTTCGGTGTGGTCGATCCGCGCGCCCACGGTACGCAGACAGTCCTCGGGACCCGTCGAGTCCCTCTCCTCGGGACAGGTGACCGCGGCCCTGAAGTCCCGTTCCTCGTGCCGGGCTCCGAGCATGGGCCCCAGCAGCAGCCACACCCCGATCAGCACCAGACAACCACCGAACACGATGGGCGGCACAACTCCCGGGCGACGCCCGCGTGGTGTCGGATCGTCGGGTCTCGGAGACGGTGGGGTGTCCTGAACTGGCGTCACCGCCCCATTCTGCTCGACCGCGTCGGGGGCGCGGCACCCCCCAGATGCCGCGCCCCCTCCCCCGCCTCCCCCGGACCATGGACTCCGTGGCCTACGCGGCGCCGGCCGACGCCGCCGGCGGCAGGGAACCCGTCCGCGCCACCTGCCCGTACCAGTGCGCGCTGGACTTGGGCGTACGGGCCAGGGTCGCGTAGTCGACGTACACCGCCCCGAACCGCTTGTCGTAGCCGTACGCCCACTCGAAGTTGTCCATCAGGGACCAGAGGTAGTAGCCCCGCACGTCCGCGCCGTCGGCGATCGCGCCGCGCACCGCCGCCAGATGGCCGTGCAGGTACGCGATGCGCTCGGGGTCGTGGACGCGGCCCTCCGGGTCCGGCTTGTCGTCGTAGGCCGCGCCGTTCTCCGTGATGTACAGCGGCAGCCCCGGGGCCTCCCGCGAGTAGCGCATGATCAGGTCGTGCAGGCCGGTCGGGTCGATCGTCCAGCCCATCTCCGTACGCTCGCCGGGAGTCTGGTGGAACGCGACGCCGTCCGCACCCGGCCACGGCGAGAAGGCACTCGCGCCGTGCCCGTCCGCGCGCGGGCCCTCCGCCGACTTCTCCGCCGCCGACACCAGCGCAGGGGTGTAGTAGTTCAGACCGAGCGCGTCGAGCGGCTGCTTGATCACCGCGAGGTCGCCGTCCAGGACGTACGACCAGTCCGTGATCGAGGAGGTCTCCGCGAACAGGCCCTCCGGGTAGGCGCCGTGCAGCATCGGGCCGTGGAAGACGCCGTTGGCCAGGTTGTCGATGCGCCGGACCGCCGCCAGGTCCGCCGGGGCCGGGGAAAGGGGCCTGACCACCGACGAGTTCAGGCTGACCGCGACCGTGTTGCGGGCCGGCATCGCGGACCTCAGCGCGGTGGTGCCCAGGCCGTGCGCCAGGTTCAGGTGGTGGGCGGCCTTGAGCGAGGCCGCCGCGTCCGTACGGCCCGGCGCGTGCACACCCGAGCCGTAGCCCAGGAACGCGCTGCACCACGGCTCGTTCAGGGTGATCCACTGCTCCACACGGTCGCCCAGCGCCTCGCCCACGATCTGCGCGTACTCGGCGAAACGGAACGCCGTGTCGCGCTCCGGCCAGCCGCCCGCGTCCTCCAGCTCCTGCGGGAGGTCCCAGTGGTAGAGGGTGACGGCCGGCTTGATGCCGTGCGAGAGCAGCTCGTCGACGAGGTGACGATAGAAGTCCAGGCCGCGCTGGACCGCGGGACCGCGGCCCGTCGGCTGCACCCGGGACCAGGAGACCGAGAAGCGGTACGCGGACAGGCCCAGCTCCGCCATCAGCGCCACGTCGTCCCGGTAGCGGTGGTAGTGGTCGACAGCGATGTCACCGGTCTCACCACCGGCGGTCTTGCCGGGCGTGTGGCTGAAGGTGTCCCAGATGGAGGGCGTACGGCCGTCCTCCCGCACCGCACCCTCGATCTGGTACGCGGAGGTCGCCGCGCCCCAGAGGAAGGCGGGGGGAAAGGTCACGGGCGATGCGGACTCAGGCATGGAAGCGCTCCCATAGGAGGTCGTGGAGACCGACAGTAAGAAGAAGAGGGGGAGGGGCGAGGGAGAGAGAAGAGGGGGAGGAGGGGCCGGGGCGGCGGTGGCCCGGCTCCCCTTCTCCCGCCGACGAACGAGGTCAGCCCTTGACGGCGCCCTGCATGATGCCGC
Source organism: Streptomyces olivochromogenes (assembly GCF_001514115.1). Taxonomy (GTDB): domain Bacteria; phylum Actinomycetota; class Actinomycetes; order Streptomycetales; family Streptomycetaceae; genus Streptomyces; species Streptomyces olivochromogenes. The sequence goes on along the minus strand of NZ_KQ948473.1, from coordinate 69,977 downwards.
CGACGATCTGCTTGCCGAACAGGGCGAAGACGAAGAGCAGCGGCAGCGTGCCGAGCAGCGCGCCCGCCATGATCAGGGACTGGTCGGGAGTGAAACCGCGGCCGAGTCCCGCGACCGCGACCTGCACGGTCGGGTTGCCGGTCTGGGTGAGCACCAGGAACGGCCACAGGAAGTCGTTCCACGTCTGCACGAACACCAGCATGCCTAGCACCGCCATGGCGGGCCGGGCGGCCGGGAACACCACGTGCCAGATCACCCGCCAGCTGCTCGCGCCGTCCACACGGGCCGCCTCGATCAGCTCGTCCGGCAGCGCCTGGATCAGGTACTGCCGCATGAAGAACACCCCGAACGCGCTCACCAGCGACGGGAAGATCACCGCCTGGAGCTGGTCCGTCCAGTCGAGCTTGGCGACCATCATGTAGAGCGGGATCACGCTGAGCTGCGGCGGCACCATCATCGTGCCGACGACGATCAGCATCAGGGCGCCCCGGCCCTTGAAGCGCAGCTTGGCGAAGGCGAACCCGGCGAGCGTCGACAGGAAGACGACGGTCACCGCGGAAACACCCGCCACGAACGTGGTGTTGACGAAGGCCTCGCCCAGATTGGCCTCCGTCCAGGCGACGTCGAGATTGTGGAAGAGGTTCGAGCCGAACCAGAACGGCGGCGGGGACTGCGCCAGCCGGTTGGTGTCGCGGGAGGCGGCGATCGCGGTCCACACCAGCGGGCCCAGCGAGCCGATCGTGAACAGCGCGAGGATGACGTACGCGAGGGGTCCCGCGTGCATCTGTCCGCCCGCGCGGGCCGACTTGGGGCGGCGCAGCCGCTTCGGCGGTTCGGGTACCGCGTCCGCCGGGGGTTTCGTCAGGGTCGTCGTCACGGCCGGTTCTCCTTAACTACTGGCGCGCAGCCGGCGCGAGATGACGTAATTGACGATCCCGATCACGATGAGGATCAGGAACATCGTCCAGGCGATCGCGGAGGCGCGGCCCAGGTGCTGGTTCACCCAGCCCTGCTCGTAGAGGTACAGGCCGAGTGTCTGGAACTGGTGCTCGGCGCCGCCGGAGGCTCCCTTGTTGGCGTCGAACAGCAGCGGCTCGCCGAAGACCTGGCTCGCTCCGATGGTCGAGACGACGACGGTGAACAGGATCGTCGGCCGCAGCGACGGCAGGGTCACGTGGAAGAACTGCTGCCAGCGGTTGGCCCCGTCGAGGGCCGCCGACTCGTACAGGTCGTGCGGGATCGCCTGCATCGCCGCCAGGTAGATCAGCGCGTTGTAGCCGGTCCAGCGCCAGATGACGATCGTCGAGACGGCGATCTGCGAGGGCCACTTGTCGTTCTGCCAGTCGATCTTGTCGAAACCGATGGCGTGCAGCGCCCAGTTGATCATGCCGTAGTCGCGGCCGAACAGCAGCACGAACACGAGCGAGGCGGAGGCGATCGACGTCGCGTACGGCGCGAGCATCATGACCCGGTAGAAGATCGAACCGCGCAGCCTGTAGTTGAGGATGTGGGCCAGGCCCATCGCCATCAGCAGCTGCGGGACGGTCGAGATGATCCCGATGGTCAGGGTGTTCTTCGCCGCGTTCCAGAAGAAGTCGTCGTCGAAGATGCGGGTGTAGTTGCGCAGGCCCGCCCACTGCATGTCGGTGGGCGCCGTCAGCTCCACCGTGTGCAGCGAGGCCCAGCCCGTGTAGATCAGCGGGAACAGGCCGAACGCGACGAACAGCAGGAAGAACGGGGAGACGAACGCGTACGGGCTCCACCGTATGTCCCGCTGCCAGCGGCGGGACATACGGTTGCGGCGCCGCTGTTCCTTCTCGTCGGGTACGGCGGCGGGCGGACGGCCCGGGGCCGCGCCCCCCTCCTCGGTGGGGGGCGCGGCGGTGTCGTGCCGGGTGGCCATACCGGTCACTTCTCCAGGTTGTTGTCGATGGTCTTGGTGGCCGTGTTCCAGGCCTCCGCGGCCGACTTGCCCTTCGTGACGAGGATGACGCCGTTGTCGGTCAGACCCTGCTGGATGATCTGGTCCTTCGGGCCGATCACCTGGGTCGGGATGGCCTTGGCGGCCTCGGCGAAGACCGTGCCGATCGGGGTGTCACCGGTCATCGTGTTCTTCGCGCCGGTCACCTGGGGCAGGCTGTAGGCACCGGGTGCGCTCGGGAAGCTGCCCTGCACGTTGAACAGCTTGGCCTGCTGAGCGGGCGCGGTCAGCCAGGTGACCAGCTTCTCGGCCTCCGTGACGTGCTTGCCGCTCTTGGGCACGGTCAGGAAGGTGCCGCCCCAGTTGCCGGACTTGGGCGCGGCGGCCACGTCCCACTTGCCCGCGGCGTCCGGCTTCGACTTGCCCTTGAGGTAGCCGAGCATCCACGGCGGGCAGGCCACCGCGGCGAACTTGCTGTTGGCGATCGTCGTGTCCCAGGCCGGCTGGAACTGCGTCTGCGCGCCGACCAGCCCCTCCGAGGCGGCCTTCGCGGTCAGGTCGAAGGCGGCCTTGATGGCCGGGTTCGTCTTGTAGATGACCTTGCCGGAGGAGTCGTAGAACTTCTCCTGCTCACTGCTGATGACCGCGTTGAGCAGACCACCGGGGGAGTCCATGAAGGTGGTGCCGCTGGGCGCCTTCCTCTTGTACGTCTCGCCCGCGGCGACGAGCTTGTTCCAGTCGCCCGCCCACAACTGCCCGACCTTGTCGCGGTCGGTGGGCAGGCCGGCCTGCTGGAAGAGGTCCTTGCGGTAGCAGATCGCCATCGGCCCGATGTCGGTGCCGAGTCCGATCGTCTGGCCGTCCTGGGTCGTGGCCTGCTGCCACTTCCAGTCCAGCCAGTTGGTCTTGCTCACGCCCGAGACCTTGGACAGGTCGACGAGCTTGCTCGCCTGGGTCCCCACGACCTCGGCGATGTTGCCGACTTCGACGGCCTGGACGTCCTGCAGGCCGCTGTTGGTGGTGAGGTGGTTGACGAGCGCCGGGTAGTAGTTCTCGTTGCGCTCGACGACGTTCTCGGCGATCTTGATGTTCGGGTTGAGCTTCTCGTACTCGGTGTAGAGGCCGGCCTCCTTGAATCCCTGAGTGCCGAAGAGACCCAAGGTGATCGTGGTCTTGCCCTTGCCTCCGCCCGTGTCGCTGCTGCTCCCACCGCTGCTTCCACCACTGTCGTCGGCGCAGCCGGCCAGCAGCCCTGTGGTCAGCGCGGCGACGGCCGCGAGGGCCCCCAGACTGCGGGACCGACGGGTGATCGTGCGCATTGCGTCCTCCTGTTGCCTGACGTGCCGACCCCCCGGCCAACTGCACTGTTGGGCCCGTTGTTTCTCGCTGCGGCTCGGGCGGGGAACGTGCGGGATGTGTATGTGTCAGGTACCGTGGGAGCGCTCCCACAGGTGATGTGTTGAAGAGTCGTCGGTTCGCGCGGGGGTGTCAAGGGAGCCGACGCGGAGAGATGCGTTCAGTTATCGGCCCGTTAGCTAACGCCGGGGGGACGGGCGGGAGGGGCGTCGCGGACGGTTGAAGTGGCGCGTGTCATTGGGGTATTGGCCCCGGCGGGACGGTCGGTCGACGGCCCCTGGCCGGGACGGGCGGAACCTCGTCCACGTACGGGTCGCCGAGGTCCGGGTGATGAACGGGACTGTTAGATTCCAGGCCAGTCGCGGAGCGCGCGACGTCGACGGGAGGCGGACCATGGCAAGCCACGGAGCGCGGGGCCGGGGAGGCGGCCGGCCGACCTTGGAAGAGGTCGCGGCACGCGCGGGCGTGGGCCGCGGCACGGTGTCCCGGGTCATCAACGGCTCCCCGAGGGTCAGCGACGCGACCCGCGCGGCCGTCGAGGCGGCGGTCGCCGAACTCGGCTACGTCCCGAACACGGCGGCACGCGCCCTCGCCGCCAACCGCACGGACGCGATCGCCCTCGTCGTCCCCGAGCCCGAGACCCGCTTCTTCGCGGAACCGTACTTCTCGGACATGCTGCGCGGCGTCGGCGCGGAGCTGTCCGACACCGAGATGCAACTGCTGCTGATCTTCGCGGGCAGCGACCGGGAGCGGCAGCGCCTCGCCCAGTACCTGGCCGCGCACCGCGTCGACGGCGTACTCCTCGTCTCCGTCCACGCCGACGACCCGCTGCCCGACCTCCTCTCCCAGCTGGAGATCCCGGCCGTGATCAGCGGTCGCCGCTCGGCGGACGAGACCCTGCCGTCCGTGGACTCCGACAACTACGGCGGCGGCCGCATGGCCGTCGAGCACCTGATCGCCCGGGGACGCCAAAGGATCGTCCACCTGGCGGGCCGCCTCGACGTCTTCGGCGCCCAGCGCCGCGTCGACGGCTACCGCGAGGGGTTGCGCGCGGCCGGACGCGAGGCGGACGACCGGCTGATCATTCCGGGCGACTTCACCGAGGAGGGCGGCCGGCGCGCGATGACCGAGCTGCTGGCCCGCTGCCCGGACCTGGACGCGGTGTTCGCGGGCTCGGACGTGATGGCGGCGGGCGCCCGCCAGGTCCTGCGCGAGCTGGGCCGCCGTATACCTGACGATGTCGCCCTCGTCGGCTACGACGACTCCGCCATCGCCCGCCACATGGACCCGCCCCTGACCAGCGTGCGCCAGCCGATCGAGGAGATGGGCCGCGCCATGATCGACCTGCTGCTCGGGGAGATCGCCGACCGCCGGCCCGCGGTCTCGCGCGGTCTGGAGAAGCGGCAGGTCGTGCTGCCGTCCGAACTGGTGGTACGGGCCTCGTCCTGACGCGCGGAAAGGCTTCGATAGGGCAATCTGATCGGTATGGTCCTCCACCCGTTGCTCGGAGTCGATGAAGTGCCCGCCATGGAGCCCTACCTGGGCAGGGTGGGGGAGGTGTTCCAAGCGTTCCGGGAACAGGACTCGGGGTGCGTGTCGTACGGCGTCCGGCTGCTCGACGGGGCGCGCTGGTTCGTCAAGGAGGCGGTGACCGACCACGGCCGGCACTCGCTCGAACGCGCCTGGGCCTTCCACCGGGCCGTGCGGCACCGGGCGATCGTCCCGCAGGTCCACCGCATCTCCGTGGGGCGCGGCGGTGCGGCGGTGGTGATGCCCTGGCGGGAGGGCGAGGTGCTGTACCCGGCGATGGTGGGCGGACCGCGCGACCGTACGGGCCCCGGCAGCCCCATGGCCCGCTTCCGCGCCCTGCCGATCTCCCGCGTCCTCGCCGCCTTCGAACGCGTCCTCGACGCCCATCTCGCGGTGGAGGTCGCCGGGCATGTCGCGGTCGACTTCTACGACGGCGCGCTGCTCTACGACTTCGGGGGCGACGTCGTCCACCTGGTCGACCTCGACGAGTACCGGCCGGGCCCGTTCGTGGTCGAGGAGGAACGCCTGCCGGGTTCGCGCCGGTTCATGGCCCCCGAGGAGTTCGAGTGCGGGGCCGTGATCGACACCCGTACGACGGTCTTCACCCTGGGCCGCACCGCCCGGCTCCTGCTGGACGCGGGCGACGAGGAACGCGCCTGGCGGGGCACCCCGGCCCAGCAGGCGGTGATCGTCCGGGCGACCCGGTCCGACCCCGAGGAACGCTTCGAGGACGTCCACCGGTTCGCCGACGCGTGGCGCGCCGCCAATAGCCCGCACGGGAACTGAGGTCACCGCCGCAGCGGCAGCTCCCACCGGACCTCGCCGTCCTGGTACCGGTCGGTCGGGCCCAGCCCGGCGGCCGCGGCGACGGCCGCGGAGGCCCGGTGGTCGGGGTGGACGTGCGCGACGACCGTACGGACGCCGGGCTCCTCGCCCAACCGGCCGACCAGCCCCCGCGCCGCCTCCCCGGCGAACCCCCGCCCCTGCCAGGGCGTGCCCACCACCCAGGCGATCTCCGCGACCTCCCCGGTGACCGTCGCCTGGACCGTACCGACGAGACATCCCTCCTCGCGCAGCCGCAGTACCCAGTTGCACCAGACGACGGCCGGGTCGGGGGAGCCCGCGACGAGGCGTTCATAGCGTGAACGCAAGGCCTCGGGAGTGGCGGGTGCGCCGCCGATGAACGTGTGCAGCGCCGGGTCGGACAGCACCTTGGCCATTTCCCCGGCATGTTCGACGCGGAGGGGAAGGAGATCGAGACGGGCGGTGCGCAGAGTGTGGGCGGGGAGGCGGGGCGGAGGCATTGGGTGAGCCTAGAGGGCGCGCCGGACAGGCGCGGACCCGGCTGTACGCCCGCACGACTCGCCGTACGACTGAGGCCCGGTCCGCTTGTGCGGACCGGGCCTCAGTCGATCAGGGTGAGTGACGGGACTTGAACCCGCGACATCCTGGACCACAACCAGGTGCTCTACCAGCTGAGCTACACCCACCACGACCGGTCTTGGTTTCCCTGACCGGCCGAGAAAAAGTGTACAGGGTCCGAAGGGGTGCTCGCGCCAGACTTTCTCCGGGGTCCCTCGGGGCCCCGGACATGCGTCATTCGGCGGGCAGCACGTGCTTCGCCGCGATGGTGCGGGCGGTGTCCGAGTCGGGGCCGGGCTGCGGGACGAAGATCGCCTCGCGGTAGTAGCGGAGCTCCGCGATGGATTCGCGGATGTCGGCGAGGGCACGGTGGTTGCCGTTCTTCTCCGGGCTGTTGAAGTAGGCCCGGGGGTACCAGCGGCGGGCCAGCTCCTTCACCGAGGAGACGTCCACGATGCGGTAGTGGAGGTAGTCCTCGAGGGCCGGCATGTCGCGGGTCAGGAAACCCCGGTCCGTGCCGACCGAGTTTCCGCACAGCGGGGCCTTGCCCGGCTCCTTGACGTGCTCACGTACGTAGGCGAGGACCTGTGCCTCGGCGTCGGCCAGGGTCGTGCCCTCGGCCAGTTCGTCGAGGAGGCCGGAGGCCGTGTGCATCTGGCGCACCACGTCCGGCATCGTCTCCAGCGCCCGCTCCGGCGGGCGGATCACGATGTCCACCCCTTCGCCGAGCACGTTCAGTTCCGAGTCGGTGACCAGCGCGGCCACCTCGATGAGTGCGTCCTCCGACAGCGAGAGCCCGGTCATCTCGCAGTCGATCCACACCATGCGATCGTTCATGGCCCTAACCCTACGGCGCGCCCAGGCGCACGGGCAGATCCGGGACGGCGGTGACCTGCGTGGTGGCCGGGTACGGGGGCGGCCCGGGACCCTGGTCGGGTCCCGGGCCGCCCCCGTCTCGCGTCATCGCCTCAGGGCGCGCTGCGCTGCCCCGGCAGGCGCCCGGCCGCGTACAGCTCGGTGCCCGTCTTGCCCGGCTCCGTCGACAGGGACGTCGACGGGCCCAGGGCGGTGGCGGCCGCCGTGCGGCGGGTCTGCAGCGGCACCGGGCTCTCCTGGTTCAGGACGGGCGACGGCCCGGCCTGGCCCGCGGAGCCGTCCACGTCCGACGGCCGTTCCGACTGCGGCCTGCGCGCGCGGTACGCCGCCCGGTACGCGGCCGGGGACGAGCCGAGCTGGCGCCGGAAGTGACCCCGCAGCGCGACCGGCGAACGGAAGCCGCAGCGTCCGGCGACCTCGTCGACCGAGTAGTCGGAGGTCTCCAGCAGCCGCTGCGCCTGCAGGACGCGCTGAGTGATCAGCCACTGCAGGGGAGCGCTCCCCGTGAGCGAGCGGAACCGGCGGTCGAAGGTGCGGCGGCTCATGTACGCGCGTGCCGCCAGCGTCTCGACGTCGAACTGCTCGTGGAGGTGCTCCAGCGCCCAGGCGACGACCTCCGCGAGGGGGTCGGCGCCGATCTCCTCTGGTAAAGATCGATCGAGATAGCGCTCCTGACCGCCGCTCCGGCGCGGGGGCACGACAAGACGGCGGGCCAGCGCGCCGGCCGCCTCGTTGCCGTGGTCCGTCCGCACGATGTGGAGACAGAGATCGATTCCGGCCGCCGTACCCGCGGAGGTCAGTACGTCTCCGTCGTCCACGAAGAGTTCTCGCGGGTCGACGTGGACCGACGGGTAGCGCTTGGCCAGCGTCGGTGCGTACATCCAGTGGGTCGTCGCCGGTCGGCCGTCCAGCAGTCCGGCGGCGGCCAGCACGAAGGCGCCGGTGCACAGTCCGACTATGCGGGCTCCCTCCTCGTGCGCCCGGCGCAGCGCGTCGAGCGCCTCCTCCGGTGGCGGAGAGGTGATCGAACGCCAGGCCAGCACCACGACGGTGCCCGCCCGCGAGATCGCCTCCAGGCCATGCGGCGCGGTGAGTTCCAGGCCCCCTGTGGTCCGCAGCGGGCCTTCTTCGCCGCCGCACACCAGAAGTCGGTAGCGCGGCACGCCGGCGTCCTGGCGGTCAATCCCGAACACCGACAGCGGTATGGAACTCTCGAAGATGGGGCCGCCGCTGAACAGCAGCACCGCGACGATCTCCTTGCGGCGTCGCCCGGAAAGTTTCCGGGCCGCGGCTTCCGGCGCGGCAGTGGAGTCGTGGCTCATACTGCTAAGCCCCCCTCGGTGGTCGCGGCTCCTCGGTTGTGTCGCTCCTGCACGTTTCCCCTCGGTCCTGCACGAGTCCCCCGCCGTAAGACAGTCAAGATCGAATCTACTGTGTCCCGTGGCGCCAAGGTGACCAGTTCGGCAGTCGGCAGAATGTCGACATGGCAACTTGGCGTGAAGCATTCGATCACGAAGCGTTGCACTCGTGGGCCTTGCAGGGAAGTGCGCCTCGTGTCAGTGGCCAATCCCCATAGGGTGCGCGCGCCCTCCAGAGGGCTTTCGGTGCAGGTGGAACGCGGGTTGGGGGGTCGTTCGAGCAAGGGATGCGCGGGTGACCGAAGTTGGCTGAAAAGAAGCGGGGGCGTGCGCGCAAACCGGTCAGTCAACCGGCTTCTTTCCTCCGCCGTGACGGCCGCCCCTGTGCGCCCCCGAGCCACTACTGCCCCGCAAGCCGTTCATGATGTGCGAGTCGGCCAAATCCTGCGTGCCACGGTGCCGTGCGGGGCGCTCGAGCGGGACGCCGCCGCGAGGGACGTCGGGCTGTGTGTCCTGGTCGCGTGTGTCCCGGTCCCGGGCGTCCCGGACGCGGGTGTCCGGATCCTGTGCGTCCTGTTTCCAGTCGCTCGGGTCCCACGTGATCAGGTTCTGCGGGGCGCGGTCCCAGGTGATCAGGTTCTCCGGGTGCCCCTCTCGTTCGGCCAGGTTTCCCGGGGTCCGGCCCTGTCCGGTCGGGTTCGCCGTGTCGTGGGCTTGCGCGCCGGGCTCGCGTCCGTCCGGATCCCGGCCGTCCGGATTCTGCGTGTCCCGGTCCCGTGTGTTCCGGTCACGTTCGTTCCGGTCCCGTGCGTCCCGGTCCCGGGCGTCCCCGTCCCCCGTGTTCCGGTCCTGCGCGGCGCGGCTCTGGTCGCTGCGGGCCCCGGTGCCGGGGCTCCGTGCGCCGGGGGTGGTCCCCTCGGCGTGGGCCGTCTCGCCGTGGGCCCCGCCACCGCCCTCCCGCGGGCCGCCTCCCCTCTCCGCGCCGCCCGCTCCTCTCCGGCCCCCGCGGCCCCCGTCGCCGTGATCCCGGGTGCCGGGGTCTCCCTCCCCGCGGGCCGCCTCGGTGCGACCCCGGCGGCCACGCCCGGGGCGGCCGTGGTGGTGGTGCGCGGCGCCGTGGTGGCCGCTCCTGCTGTGCCGGGCCCGGGGCGGGGCCGGCTCATCCGCGCGGAGGCGGGCCGCGACGCGCTCGGACTGACGCAGGAGGACCAGACAGGCACCGGTCACGGCCGCCAGGCCCAGCGCCGTACCGGCCGCGCCGGCGAGGGAGGTGCCGAACCCGACGAGGACGACGGGGACCAGGACACAACTGAAGGCCGCCCACCGCACCACCTCGCTCGCCGTGTCCGGCCCGGGCGACGCGGCGGGCGCCGGGGAGGAGGGGTGGGACACGGTCTCTGGTCCTGGCACGGTCTGGCTCCCTGGTTCCCTGGTACTCCAGTGCTCTCCATGGCGGTGGCTCATCGGTTCAACGCGTGTTCGACCCGCCGGTCACCTACGAAAGGCCTCGAGCCTGGGTGAACCCTGTGCAAACCGCCTGTACGGGGCAGCAACCATTGCGTTAAGGGCGCCTCTCATGCATGCTCCGGGGAACGCCGCGCAGTGCGCGCGAGATCTGGGCAGAGGAGGCGTGCCGCCGTACCCTTGGGGGTATGGGGTTGGGAAGATGATTCCCGGACACAGCTCTGCCGCACGTTGTCGTCCCCACCACGAGGATCTAAACGCCGAGATACCCATGGCCGGTCACGAATTCTTCGATCCCGCGAACCGCAAGCGCCCGCTCGCCGATCCCACGGCGGCCGAGCCCCTGGCGGCGGAAGAACCCCGCCAGTCCTGCGATCCCGCCTTCAAGCACGGCGTCGTCGTCGGTTTCGACGGCTCGACGTCCAGCGAGCGCGCCCTCGCCTACGCGATCGGCATGGCCCACCGCTCCGGCTCGGGCCTGATCATCGTGCATGTCGCGAACCGGCTGCCCACCACGGTGTGGGCGGGCTGTGAACCACCGGTCTTCGTCGACGTGCCCGACCACCGCACCGAGGTGCTCGGCCTCGAACTCGCGTGTGCCGAATATCTGGCCGAGGTGCCCTGGATCCTCGTCGAGCGCGGCGGTGACATCTGTCACGAACTCGAAGAGGTCGGGCGGGAGTACGAGGCGGACGCGATCGTCGTCGGCTCCACGCACGGCATCGTCGGGCGCATCTTCGGCTCGGTGGCCGGACGGCTCGCGAAGCGTGCGCAGCGCCCGGTGATCGTCATCCCCTGACACATCCTCCGACGCATCCCCTGACCTACCGTCAACTCCCTTTGGCGGGTGCCTGGAACGGCATGAATCTACTCGCGCGTAGAGGTGGTTTGTGCCCTTGTGAAGGGTACATACCGGTCACCGGACCAACCGCACGGCCGGTACCACGCAGCACAACTGCACATGCATGAAGGGAGCCCGCCGTGGACAAAGACGTCTCCGCGGGAAGCATCACCTCGACCCTCGGCCACCTCGCGCTCGGCCTCACCCTGTTGCTCTTCGGCCTCGGTAACACCCAAGTGATCGACGGCGTGACAGCGGCCGACTCCGTCTCCCTCGCCACCTATGTCGGTGGCATCGCGCTCTTCGTGGCCGGGCTCTTCGCGTTCCGCGACCACGACGCCTTCACCGGTACGGCCTTCACGGCGCTCGGTGCGTTCTGGTTCACCTGGGGCGTCACGGCCGGCACGCAGATGTCCGCCAACGCGACCGGTCTCTTCCTGCTCCTGTTCGCGCTCGTCGCGCTCAGTCTGACCGCCGGCGCGAGCGGCGCGCCCCTTCTCACCCGGGGAACGTACGCGCTGCTCTTCGTCGCCCTTCTCCTGCTGGCCGTCGGGCAGTTCGGCGACAGCGGAGGTCTGGGGAAGGTCGGCGGCTGGTTCGCCGTCGCGGGCGGAGCGCTCGCCTGGTACGGGGCCACGGCGGCCATGGCTCACTGGCCCACCGCACTGCCCGGACGCGCCGCCGGCCGGGGGGTGACGGCCACCGGCTGAAGTCGGCGCGGGCCGGGGCATGGGCGGCCCCGGCCCCCTGAAGGAACGGGTCCCTGTGCGGTGGTGGCGTGCACAGGGACCCGTTCTCGCCCTTTGCGCCTAAACCGGCGCCGCTCTCGCGGAGGTGGTTGCGCGCCGCGGGGGTTCCTCAGTTGTCGCTTCGGTGGGCTGGTGGACTTTTACTCCACCGTCACCGACTTGGCCAGGTTGCGCGGCTTGTCGATGTCACGGCCCAGAGCCAACGCCGTGTGGTAGGCGAGGAGTTGGAGCGGGATGCCCATGAGGATCGGGTCCAGCTCGTCCTCGTTCTTCGGGACGACGATCGTCTGGTCGGCCTTCTCCTGCTCCTGGTGCGCCACCGCGAGGATCCGGCCGCTGCGGGCCTTGATCTCCTCCAGGGCGGCGCGGTTCTTCTCCAGGAGGTCGTCGTCGGGGACGATCGCGACCGTGGGCAGCGCCGGCTCGATGAGCGCCAGCGGGCCGTGCTTGAGCTCGGAGGCCGGGTAGGCCTCGGCGTGGATGTACGAGACCTCCTTGAGCTTCAGGGAGGCCTCACGGGCCACCGGGTAGCCCCGGACGCGGCCGATGAAGAGCATCGAGCGGGCCTCGGCGTACTCCTCGGCCAGCTTCTTGATCTCGTCCTCCTGCTCCAGGATCTCGGAGATCTGCGCGGGCAGCCGGCGCAGGCCCTCGATGATCCGCTTGCCGTCGCGGACCGACAGGTCGCGGGTGCGGCCGAGGTGCAGGGCGAGCAGCGCGAACGCGACGGTCGTGTTGGTGAAGCACTTCGTCGAGACGACGCAGACCTCGGGGCCCGCGTGGACGTACATGCCGCCGTCCGCCTCGCGGGCGATCGCCGAGCCGACGACGTTGACCACACCGAGCACCCGCGCGCCCTTGCGCTTCAACTCCTGCACGGCGGCCAGTACGTCGTACGTCTCACCGGACTGGGACACGGCCACGTACAGGGTGTCGGGGTCGACGACCGCGTTGCGGTAGCGGAACTCGGAGGCCGGCTCGGCGTCCGCGGGGATGCGGGCGAGCTCCTCGATCATCTGGGCGCCGATCATGCCCGCGTGGTACGAGGTGCCGCAGCCGAGGATCTTCACACGGCGGATCTGGCGTGCCTCACGGGCGTCCAGGTTCAGGCCACCGAGGTGCACGGTGGAGAACCGGTCGTCGATGCGGCCGCGCAGCACCCGGTCCACGGCCTCGGCCTGCTCGTGGATCTCCTTGTGCATGTACGTGTCGTGGCCGCCCATGTCGTACGAGGCCGCCTCCCACTCCACGGTGGTCGGCTCGGAGGTCGTACGGGTGCCCTCGGTGGTGTACGTACGGAAGTCGTCGGCCTTGAGGGTGGCCATCTCGCCGTCGTCCAGGGTCACTATCTGGCGGGTGTGGGTGACCAGGGCGGCGATGTCCGAGGCGACGAACATCTCCTTCTCGCCGATGCCGAGGACGACCGGGGAGCCGTTGCGGGCCACCACGATGCGGTCGGTGAAGTCGGCGTGCAGGACCGCGATGCCGTACGTGCCCTCGATCACCCGCAGTGCGTCGCGGACCTTGTCCTCGAGCTTCTCGGCCTGGGAGCGGGCGATCAGGTGGGTGAGGACCTCGGTGTCGGTCTCCGAGAGGAACTCGACGCCGTCCGCCTCGAGCTTCTTGCGCAGGTCGGAGGCGTTGTCGATGATGCCGTTGTGGACGACCGCGACCTTGCTGTCGGCGGACATGTGGGGGTGCGCGTTCACGTCGGAGGGGGCGCCGTGGGTGGCCCAGCGGGTGTGGGCGATGCCGGTGGTGCCCTTGAAGCGTGCGGGGACCTTGGCCTCCAGGTCACGGACCCGGCCCTTGGCCTTGACCATCTTCAGACCGGTCGACTTCGGCGTCGTGACGACGATGCCCGCCGAGTCGTAGCCGCGGTACTCCAGGCGCTGGAGGCCTTCGAGCAGCAGCGGTGCCACGTCACGCCTGCCGATGTATCCGACGATTCCGCACATATATATGTATTCCTCAGCCGTAGACAATGCGGCGCAGCTGCCTGAGCGTGAGCTCCGGCGGCGCGACCGCGCGGTACTTCAGGTCCGCCTCGATCCGTTCGAAGATCGTCGCGTTGACCAGGCCCTGGGCCTGGAGCTCGCGGTGGCGGCGACGGACGTAGTCCTCGGTCGTCTCGTCGAAGTAGGCGAGCACGTCCTGGATCACCCGCAGTGCCTCGCCCCGGTTCAGGGGGGTGGAGCGCGTCAGGTGATCAACAAGTTCGTCGTGCACCCGTTGATCCTGGGGTACCAAGAGCCGATTCGCAAGAATCCTGCCCGATATCGGGCAAGTGGCTGTTGAAGGTCTTATGGGGGGCTGTTTGCAAGCTGTCCATCCTGCGTCTTGTGCCGCGTCGATTGCCGGGAGCAACTTCTGTGGCCATGGACACTCCACGCATGGGCGTACCGGAGAAGCTCGCCGAGCGCATGACCATGGCCGAGCAGCACGAGTATCTCCGCGCCAAGTTCTCCCGGCGCAACATGATCAGAGGCGGGGCCGTGACCCTCGGCGCCGTCGCGGGCGGCGCCTTCGTGCCCGGCGCCGTCGCACAGGCCGCGGTCCCGACACAGGCCGCCGCCACCTCCACCGAGAAGGTCGACGGCGCCCTCGTCGCCCCCTTCGGCCGTCACCTCGCCTTCGGCAATGACCCGCGTACGGAGATCACGGTCTCCTGGCAGGTTCCGGCCGCGGTGAAGAAGCCGTTCATCCGCATCGGCGCCCACCCCTGGGACCTCTCCCGCAAGATCGAGGCCGAGGTCCGCACCCTCTACACCCCGGCGGGCGTCGGCGCGAGCGGCGACCACACGCAGTACTACCTGCACGCCAAGCTCACCCACCTGCGCCCCGGCAAGACGTACTACTACGGCGTCGGCCACGCGGGCTTCGACCCCTGCGCGCCCCACCTGCTGGGCACGCTCGGCACCTTCACCACCGCGCCCTCGCACGCCGAGCCGTTCACCTTCACGGCCTTCGGTGACGAGGGTGTCGGTTACCACGGCCTCGCCAACGACGCCCTGCTGCTCGGCCAGAACCCGTCCTTCCACCTGCACGCCGGCGACATCGCGTACGCGGACCCGGCCGGTGCGGGCAAGAAGGAGGACACCGGCTTCGACTCGCGCATCTGGGACCAGTTCCTCGCCCAGACCGAGACGGTCGCCAAGCAGGTCCCGTGGATGCCCGCGTACGGCAACCACGACATGGAGGCCTGGTACTCGCCCAACGGCTACGGCGGCGAAGAGGCCCGCTGGACGCTTCCGGACAACGGGCCCGACAAGAAGAACCTGCCCGGCGTCTACTCCTTCGTCTACGGCAACACGGCGATCATCTCGCTGGACGCCAACGACATCTCCTTCGAGATCCCGGCGAACCTGGGCATCTCCGGAGGAACGCAGACGAACTGGCTGGAGGGCCAGCTCAAGAAGTTCCGGGCGTCCAAGGACGTCGACTTCATCGTGATCTTCTTCCACCACTGCGCGTACTGCACCTCCACGGCGCACGCCTCGGAGGGGGGCGTGCGACAGGAGTGGGTGCCGCTGTTCGACAAGTACACGGTGGACCTGGTCATCAACGGCCACAACCACCAGTACGAGCGCACGGACGTCATCAAGGGCAACGCGGTCACCAAGAAGCTGCCGATCGGCGGCACGGCGTACCCGGAGACCGACGGTGTCGTGTACGTGACGGCGGGCGCGGCGGGGCGCAGCCTGTACGCGTTCACCGCCCCGGAGTCGTACGAGGGTCACGAGAACGAGGTCGACTCCGTCGCCTCCTTCATCAACCTCAAGGACGGCAAGCAGAACGAGACGGTCGCCTGGTCCCGGGTGCGCTACCTCAACTACTCGTTCCTGCGGGTGGATGTCACGCCTGCGCACAAGGGGCGGCTGGCCACGTTGACGGTGCGGGGGATTGCCGAGACGGGTGCGGAGGTCGACCACTTCACGGTGGCCCGTCGAGTGCGTTAGGTGCGGGCCGGTGGGGGCTGGTCGCGCAGTTCCTCGCGCCCCTAAGACCACGTGGTCGTACGCCTAGAAGGCAAGGTGGGACGACCTCGGGCGGTCCTCGTCGCGGATTTCTACATCCGCTTGAGGACCGCCCGTTTGGCTGTGGCGAACTCTTCGTCCGTCAGGACGCCGGACTTGTGGAGGTCGCCCAGTTCGCGCAGGCGGCGGAGCAGGGCGTCGTGGTCGTCCTCGGGGGCGATCGCGGCCGGCTGCTCCGTCGTCCGCGCGGCTTCCGGGGAGGCCGTGGGATGCGGGAGCCGGGCCTGTACCGCCGCCGCGACCAGGGCCATCAGCGGGTCCTTCTTGAAGCCCCACAGTTCGACGGAGTTGGGGTCGTACTTCGGTGGGGCCTTGCTCTCCGCGCCGCGGACGGTGAAGCGCAGGTAGCCGTTCTCCAGGCCCACCGCGGGGTGCCACTCGACGGTGGTGAGGTCGGTGAGGGCGAGCGAGCGGGCTCCGGCGGCGGACTTGGAGTCCTCGGTCTTCCAGTTCCACTCCAGACGCACGCGCTCGCCGTCGAAGCTCGCGGTGCCGTCGCCGGCGGAGACGGACAGCGGCACGGAGGGGCCCGGGAGCAGATAGCCGTCGACCGGGTCGGCCGGCACCTGGTCCAGGAGCAGCGCGTCCCGGACCTCGTCCACGACGTACTCGGCGACGCCGTAGCGGTCGGACTCCACGGTGAGCTGGTAGGGGTCGTTCGGCTCGGCGAGCCTGCCGCCGGTCGCCTGGAGCAGCGGGTCGGCGCCGTCGCGCAGCCGGAGCCGCAACCGGCCGCTCTTCCTGCCCTGTTCGAAGGAAATCCCCGCCAATGCTCCCAGCGGGACACTCAGTTCACCCAAGGTCTTACGGAGCAGGCTCACGTTCTTGTCGCGCCCCGGAGTCAGCCGCAGCGCGTCGCCGTCGAAGGTCCACGTCCCGTCCTTCTGGATGATTTCCGCCATGAGGGGGATTGTTTCACCGGGTCTGCGGAAGAGTGGTCTATACCCATTCGCAATTCATTGCAGGGTCCTTCGAAGGGAGCGCATGTGAGACAGCACAGAACGCCCCGTCTTCTCGGTACGCTGTTGCTCGTGGCGGCCGCCGGTGTCTCAGCCGCCGGTGCCGCACACTCCGAGTCGGGCCGCACCGCGACCCCGCTCGGGCAGGTGGTGCCGGCCCCCGCCTCGGTCGACGCGGGCGGATCTCCGTACCGCATCACCGACGGCACCCGTATCCGGGTCGAGGACTCGCCTCAGGCCCGCCGGGTCGGCGACTATCTGGCCGACGTCCTGCGTCCCTCCACCGGGTACCGACTGCCCGTCACCACACATGGCGCGGGCGGTATCCGGCTGCGGATCGCGGCGGGGTCCACGGGTGCCGAGGGCTATCGCCTGGACAGCGGGCAGAGCGGCGTCACCATCACGGCCGCCGCACCCGCCGGGCTCTTCCACGGCGTCCAGACGCTGCGCCAACTGCTGCCCGCCGCCGTCGAGAAGAACTCCGTGCAGCGCGGCCCCTGGCTCGTCGCGGGCGGCACCATCAAGGACAGCCCGCGCTACGGCTACCGCGGCGCGATGCTCGACGTCTCCCGGCACTTCTTCGGTGTCGCGCAAGTCAAGCGGTACATCGACGAGTTGGCCCTCTACAAGGTCAACAAACTGCATCTGCACCTGAGCGACGACCAGGGCTGGCGCATCGCGATCGACTCCTGGCCGCGGCTCGCCACGTACGGAGGGTCCACGCAGGTCGGCGGCGGGCACGGGGGTTACTACACCAAGGCCGACTACAAGGAGATCGTGCGGTACGCGGCCTCCCGCTATCTGGAGGTCGTCCCGGAGATCGACATGCCGGGCCACACCAACGCGGCGCTCGCCTCGTACGCCCAGCTGAACTGCAACGGGACCGCGCCCCCGCTCTACACCGGCACCGACGTCGGGTTCAGCTCGCTGTGCGTGGCGAAGCCGGTGACGTACGACTTCGTGGACGACGTCGTGCGGGAGCTGGCGGCGCTCACGCCGGGCAAGTACCTCCACATCGGCGGGGACGAGGCGCACTCCACCAGCCACGCCGACTACGTCACCTTCATGGACAAGGTGCAGCCGGTCGTCGCCAAGTACGGGAAGACGGTGGTCGGCTGGCACCAGCTGACCGGGGCGCACCCGGTGAAGGGCGCGATCGCGCAGTACTGGGGGCTCGACGACACCAGCGCCACGGAGAAGGCGCAGGTCGCCGAGGCCGCGCGGAACGGGACGGGGCTCGTGCTGTCGCCCGCCGACCGGGTCTACCTCGACATGAAGTACACCGCCGACACCCCGCTCGGGCAGGACTGGGCGGGCCTGGTGGAGGTGAAACGGTCCTACGACTGGGATCCGGGCGCCTACCTTCCGGGAGCGCCGGCTTCGGCGATCCGGGGTGTCGAGGCGCCGCTGTGGACGGAGACCATCGTCAAGGGGGCCGACATCGACTACATGACCTTCCCGCGGCTGCCCGGCGCGGCCGAGCTCGGCTGGTCGCCCGCGTCGACGCACGACTGGGACACCTACAAGGTGCGGCTCGCGGCGCAGGGGCCGCGCTGGGAGGCCCTGGGCATCGGCTACTACCGCTCGCCCCAGGTGCCCTGGCCCGCGGCGTGAGCGGCGTTTGACGGGAAGGACGGGGCTCAGGAGGACCGTACTCCTGAGCCCCACCGGTTTCCGAGGCCCGCGATTTTCAGAGACCCGCGATCGGGTTCTTCAGGCTGCCGACCAGCTGGAGTGCGCCGGACGGATCGGCCAGGTCCACCATCTGCTTGTTGTTGCGCAGCTGGAGCCGGTTCAGGCAGGACAGCGCGAACTCGGGCGCGAACATGTCGTACTGCCGGAACTTGTCGGCGAGTTCGGGCGCCGACTTCTGGTACTCGCGCACGGACTCGGCGACCGTCCGCCAGAAGTCGTCCTCGTCGAGGATGCCCTCGCCGGCCAGGTCGGCCGCCAGGAAGCGGAAGAAGCAGTCGAAGACGTCCGTGAAGATCGACAGGAGTTTTTTGTCCTCGGGGACCTCGACGCGGATCCGCTCGACCACGGGCGGCAGCACCGCCTGCGGGTCCATGACGGCGATCTCCTCGGCGATGTCCTTGTAGATCGCGCGCTGCACGGCGCCGTCCTTGAGGACGAGGATGACGTTCTCGCCGTGCGGCATGTAGACCAGGTCGTAGGCGTAGAAGCTGTGCAGGAGGGGCGTGAAGTAGGCGCGCAGATAGCGGCGCAGCCACTCCACGGGGGTCAGTCCGGACCGCTCGATCAGCGCGCCCGCGAAGGAGGCGCCCGTGTGGTCGACATGGACGAGGGAGGCCATGGTGGCCAGGCTCTCGCCCTCCTGGAGCGAGGGGACCGGGCTCTCGCGCCACAGGGCCGCGAGCATTTTGCGGTACGGGGAGTAGCGGTCGGTGGCGGCCTCGTACTCCAGGTGGCGGTAGCCGACGGCGGCGCGCTCGCGGATGACCGACAGGCCGGTGGACTTGAGCACCGGGTCGTTCTCGACGAGTTGGGCCAGCCAGTCGTTGATCGCCGGGGTCGCCTCCATGTAGGCGGCGGACAGACCGCGCATGAAGCCCATGTTGAGGACGCTCAGCGCCGTCTTCACATAGTGCTTCTCGGGGCTGGTGGTGTTGAAGAACGTCCGGATGGACTGCTGGGCCAGGTACTCGTCGTCGCCCTCGCCGAGGCAGACCAGGTGGCGCTGGGCGACCTCGGCCGCGAAGGTCACCGGGAGCTTGTTCCACCACTGCCAGGGGTGGACGGGGATGAGCAGGTAGTCCTCGGGGTCCAGACCCTGTTCGGTGAGGGTGGCGGCGAACCGCTCGACCGTCCCGTCGCCCAGCTCCGCGCGGACGAACGACTCGTACTCGATGCCCACACCCGCGGTGAAGGCGGCCCGGGAGCGGTGCGCGGCCAGCCACACCAGCCGGACCGGGCTCGCGGTCTCGGGCGCGTACGAGAGGTACTCGTGCACGCCGAAGCCGAGCCGCCCGTTGTTGGCGACGAAGCAGGGGTGGCCCTCGGTCATGCCGGTCTCGATCTCCTGGAAGGAGGCCTTCGCGAGTTCGGCGGACGGGATCTGCGGCTTGGTGAGTTTGAAACAGGTACCCGAGAGGGTGGAGGAGATCTCCTCCAGGTAGACCGGCAGCACCTCGTCGCTCAGGCCCAGCGACGTCTTCAGCTCGATGAAGAAGTCGAGCGCGGCGAGCGGGAGTTCGGCCCCGTCGCGGTGGCGGGTGATCGACTCGGGGTCGACCTGCCAGTGGTCGAGGGAGCGCAGGGTGGCGGTGAAGCGGTAGCGGGTCAGGCCGTCGTCGCCGCGGACGACGTACCCGCCGTCTCCGTCGGCCTCCGGCGTGATGAGGCGCTCGTGCGCGAACTCGGCGAGGGCCTTGCGGACGAGAAGGCGGTTGGCACGCTCCCAGTGCTCGGGGGAGAGATGGGCCACGGCGTCGGCGAGGCTCATACGGTCACCCCCGCCGTCTGCTCGAACCGCTCCCGGGTGCAGAAGCTCAGCAACGCCCTTTTCTCCGGCTTCTCTATCTCGCGCTCGGGCACGAACCCGACGGCTTCGTTCAGCGCGTGCACGGCCGTGTTGCGCACGTCGGGCTCGACGACGACCCGCGCGGTCGTCGGGTCGGCGAACAGGTGCTCCATCACCGCGGTGATCACCGCCCGGGTGAACCCGTGCACCGGCGTCTCCGCCGGCGCGACCAGGAAGTGCATGCCGACATCCCCGGGCGCGGGCTCGTACAGACCGACCAGCTCCACGTGCGCCGGGTCGTACCGCTCCATCAGGAACACGGGTTCGCCGTCCAGCGACCCCAGGAACGCGTCGTGGTACTCGCTGGCCGCGATGGCCATGTACTCGCGCTCCACGTCGTGCAGTTTCGCCTCCTGCATCATCCAGAAGGCGGCCTTGGGATGCGTCACCCAGCCGTGCAGCAGTTCGGCGTCCTCGATGGGGTCGAGGGGGCGGATGGTGAAGGTGCCCAGGTCGGTGGTCGTGCCTGTCCGGCTCGTGGTGCTCATACGGCGAACTCCTGGAACGCGATCGTCTTCTCGACCGGGTAGTACTCGGTGCCGAGCAGCTCACGGATGATGGACGCGTTGCGGTACGGGCCCATGCCCAGGTCGGGGCTGGTGATGCTGTGGGTGTGGACGCCCGCGTTCTGCAGGAAGACGCCACGGCCCGTGGTGTCGATGGCGTAGTTGCGGGCCACGTCGAAGTTGCCGCGGGTGTCGTAGCGCAGCCGGCCCTGGACCGGCTTGAGGAACGCGGGCTCGGCGTACTTGTAGCCGGTGGCCAGGATCAGGCCCTCGGAGCTCAGCTCGTAGTCCTTGCCCTGCTCCTCCTGGCGCAGGCCCAGGGTGTACGTGCCGTTCTCGTGAGCGGCCGTGTTCAGGGAGGAGTTGGTGAGCAGACGCGTCGGGACGGGGCCGCCGAGGTTCTTCTGGTAGAGCAGATCGAAGATCGCGTCGATCAGCTCGCCGTCGATGCCCTTGAACAGCCCCTTCTGCTCCGTCTGGAGGCGGTAGCGGGTCGGCTCGGGCAGCGCGTGGAAGTAGTCGATGTACTCCGGGGAGGTCATCTCCAGCGTGAGTTTGGTGTACTCGAGCGGGAAGAAGCGCGGGGAGCGCGTGACCCAGTTCAGCCGGTAGCCGTGGACGTCGATCTCGCTGAGCAGGTCGTAGTAGATCTCGGCGGCGGACTGGCCGCTGCCGACGAGCGTGATCGACTTCTTCGCCTGGAGCTCCCGCTTGTGCTGGAGGTAGCGGGAGTTGTGGATGAAGTCGCCGCCGAGGTCCGCGCAGGCCTCGGGGATGTACGGGGGTGTTCCGGTGCCGAGGACCAGATGGCGGGCGCGCAGCACCTCGCCGGCCGCCGTCCGTACGTGGTACAGATCGCCCTCGTACGTCACTTCCTCGACCGTCGTGCCGAAGCGGACGCTGCTCAGTTTCGAGGCGGCCCAGCGGCAGTAGTCGTCGTACTCGACCCGGAGCGGGTAGAAGTTCTCGCGGATGTAGAAGGAGTACAGCCGCCCGGACTCCTTGAGGTAGTTGAGGAAGGAGTACGGGGAGGTCGGGTCGGCGAGGGTCACCAGGTCCGACATGAACGGGGTCTGGAGGTGCGCGCCCTCCAGGAACATCCCGGAGTGCCACTCGAAGTCCGGCTTGGACTCCAGGAAGACGCCGTCCAGTTCGGCGATCGGCTCGGTGAGGCAGGCGAGGCCGAGGTTGAAGGGCCCGAGCCCGATGCCCACGAAGTCGTGGGTCTTTCCAGTGGCTTCGACGGATTCAGGAAGCGCGGTCAAGGGACTCTCCCAGGTACTGCTCGGCGTGGCCGGCGATCAGATCGAGCACGGCGGCGATGTCGTCGGCCGTGGTCTCGGGGTTGAGCAGGGTGAACTTCAGGTAGTGGCGGCTGCCGACCTTGGTGCCCGCGACGACGGCGTCACCGGAGGCGAACAGGGCCTTGCGGGCGTAGAGGTTGGCGCGGTCGATCTCGGCCGGGTCGGTGACGGCGGCCGGGATGAAGCGGAAGACGAGGGTGGACAGGGACGGCTCGACCACCACGTCGAAGCGGGGGTCGGCGGCGAGCAGCTTCCAGCCCTCCTGGGCCAGGTCGCAGACCTCGTCGAAGAGTTCGCCGATGCCGTCGGCGCCCATCACGCGCAGCGTCATCCACAGCTTGAGGGCGTCGAAGCGGCGGGTGGTCTGGAGGGACTTGTCGACCTGGTTGGGGATGCGCTCCTGGACCATGCGGCGCGGGTTCAGGTACTCCGCGTGGTAGGTGGCGTGGCGCAGGGTGGCGGCGTCGCGGACCAGCACGGCGGAGGAACTCACGGGCTGGAAGAAGGACTTGTGGTAGTCGACGGTGACGGAGTCGGCGCGCTCGATGCCCTCGAGGCGGTCCCGGTTCTTGAGGGAGGTGAGCAGTCCGCAGCCGTAGGCCGCGTCCACGTGCATCCAGGCGCCGAACCGGGAGCACAGCTCGGCGATCTCGGGCAGTGGGTCGATGGAGCCGAAGTCGGTGGTGCCGGCGGTGGCGACGACGGCCATCGGGACCAGGCCGTCGCGCTCGCAGCGCTCCAGTTCGTGGGCGAGGGCGAGCGTCTGCATGCGCTTGTCGTGGTCGACGGGGATCGAGACGACGGCGTCCGCGCCGAGGCCCAGGAGTTTGGCCGACTTCTTGACGCTGAAGTGGCTGACCTCGGAGGCGAAGATACGGAGTTTGGCGGCGTTGTCGCCCGGTCCGCTCCCTGGCTTGGCCTCCTCGCGGGCCAGCAGCAGGGCCTGGAGGTTGGACTGGCTGCCGCCGCTGGTGAACACGCCGTCGGCGGCCGGGCCGAGGCCGATGCGTTCGTTGGTCCAGTCGATGAGCCGGCGCTCGATGAGGGTGCCGCCGGCCGACTGGTCCCAGGTGTCCAGGGAGGAGTTGACGGCGGACAGGACGGCCTCGCCGAGCACGGCGGGTATGACCACCGGGCAGTTGAGGTGCGCGAGGTAGCGCGGGTGGTGGAAGTAGATCGCGTCCCGGAGGTAGACCTCTTCGAGCTCGTCGAGGACGGCGCTGGTGTCGTGCAGCGGGCGGTCCAGGTCGATCTGCTCGATACGGGGAGCGAGGGCGTCGACCGTGACGCCCGTGAACGGCCGGTCGGTGGTGGCGAGTTTGGCCGCCACCCGCTCGATTCCTTCGGTCACGGAGCGGCGGTACCGCTCCGCGGTCGTGTCATTGAGCAGGTGCGAGCGCATGTGGGGGTCCTCCGTGCGGGAGAGTCCGAGCGGGACGGGTGGGGGCGAGGGCTGGGCCGGGACGAAAAGAGGGGCGGGGCCCAGTTCGACTTAGGTTAGCCTAACCTAAGTCGAACTGCGACCCCGCCCCACCTGTGACTTCTCGCGAACGGTCAGTCCTGTTCGCGCAGTTGCTCCTCGGTCAGCCCGCGCCGCCAGTAGCCGACGAAGGTGACCCGCCTGCGGTCGATGCCGCGCTCGCGCACGAGATGACGGCGCATTTCCTTCACGCACCCGGACTCGCCCGCGATCCAGGCGTACGGGCTCTCGGTGGCGGGAAGCCGGGCGGCCCGTACCGCGTCGACGGCCATGGGGGCCCCGTCGTCGCGCACGAGCCAGGTGATCTCCGCCTCGGCGGTGACCAGCAGGTCCTGGACGTCCTCGGCGTGCTGGACCTCAAGCCAGGCGCGGACGCGGGTGCCGGCGGGCAGGGACTCGAGGATCGCGGAGGCGGCGGGCAGCGCGGTCTCGTCCGCCCACAGGACGACCAGGTCGGTGTCGGCGGGCGGGCGGAAGCGGATCGCCCGGTTGTCCTCGACCGCCGGGCCGAGCAGTACGACGCGGTCACCGGCCGCCGCACGGGAGGCCCACCGGGACGCGGGACCCGCGGGGACCTCGGCGTCCGGCTCCACGCCGTGCAGGACGAAGTCGATGTCGATCTCGCTCGCATGGCCCCGGGTGTCCCGGCGCAGCGCCCGCAGTGTGTACGAGCGCATCACCGCCCGTTCGTCGTCGGGGAGTTCGCGCCACCCCTGCCACCAGCCGTCGCCCAGCTCGTGGGGGACGGCCGGCTTGCTCTGGCCGGGGTGCGGCAGGAAGAGGGAGAGGCTCTGGTCCCGGCCGTGGGAGGCGAAGGCCACCAGGTCGTCACCGGCGAAGGTGATCCGGACCAGCGACGGGCCGAGCCGCCTCGTCCGTACGACCTGGAGGGAGAAGAAACGGAACGGGGCGGCTACGGCCGTCGTCATGGGGGCTCCTGAGTCATCGTCAGGTGATCACGGCAGGGGGTGTCAGGCGACCTTCTTGGCCTTCTCGATCGCCTCGGCGAGGTTGTCGAGGAGCGGGGTGCACTTGTCGTACGACACGATCGGCTCGGGGGAGCGGGCGATGACCTGGCCGGCCTTGACCGCGGGCAGCTTCTTCCAGGTGGCCTCGGTGATGTCGGCCGGCTGGATGGTCGCGCTGCGGTCGTCCATGACGATGATGTCCGCCGGGTACTTGTCGACGTTCTCCCAGCTCAGGTTCTCGAACCAGCCGCCGCTGGCCTTCAGGGCCTTGGCGGAGGGCTCGACGATGTTCACGCCGAGTGCCTTGAAGTACTCCAGGTCGATGGAGAGGTTCGAGCCGGAGACGTAGAAGATGTCCTGGCTCGCGGAACCGGCGAGCACCTTGATCTCGGGGCGGGCCTTGGCCGCGGTGCGCAGCCGCTCCGCGGCCGTCTCGAACTTCTTCTTGGCCTCGGCGATCTTGGCGGACTTCTCGTCGGCGCCCAGCGACACGGCGAGCGCGAGCATGCGCTCCAACGACGCGGGCATCTGGCGGTCGTAGACGGAGATGCCGACGCTCGGGGCGAGCTTGAGGATCTTCGCCTTGGACTCCTCGGGGACGTACCAGAGGGTGCCCGCGGAGTCGAACATGGTGGAGATCAGCACGTCGGGCGCGAGGGCCGCGTACTTCTCGATGTTGAACTGGCCCCACTCGTTGCCGAGGACGGTCAGCTTGCTGACGTCCATGTCGCCGGCCTGGACGTCGGCCTTGCCGTCCTTGGTCGTGGTCGGGCCGAAGACGCCCTTGACCTCGATGCCGTAGTCGTAGAGTGCGGCGGCGACACCGGTGAAGGCGACGATGTTCGCCGGGGTCTTGTCCAGCTTCACCGTCGTGCCGCGGTCGTCCTTGAAGGTCCAGGGGCCGGACTTGGCGGCGGCCTTCGTCGACTCCGAGCCACCGCTTTTGCCGTCGTCGTCGCCACAGGCGGCGAGGACGGCACCGAGACCGAGGGCGCCGCCGGCGGCGAGGATGCCGCGGCGGGTGAGGTGGGTGGCACGGGCGTTGGACATGTGTGTGGCTGCTTTCGGCACGGGGCGGGAGCGCCCGCCGGACAAGTTCGAAGGTAGGTTAGCCTAACCTCACCACTTGTCCAGGGGGCGGGTGCCCTCCGCCCGGGCCCGTGGGCCGCCGGTCTGTCGATCGGGCGGTCAGGCCCTGCCCTTGGACACCACCCACTTGCCGTGCACCCAGTTGCCGACCGTCTCGTAGCCGGAGCGGAAGGAACCGAGCCGGTTCAGCGTCAGGTTGGCCTCGGCGGTGGACCTGACGGGCGTGTAACTGCCCGCGTCGTCCGACGGGCCGCCCGTGGTGTTCTTGGCGACGTAGGGGAAGGGATAGACGGGGCGGGTGGCGGTGGTGTTGCCGCCGCTGTCCACGGACCTGGTCGTCAGACTGCTCGGGGCCTCGCCCTTGGTGACCCAGTCGGTCATCGCGGTCAGCGCGTCGAAGGTGTCCGGGCCCTGGCCGCCACCGCAGTGCGCGACGCCGGGGAGCAGGAACAGCCGGGCGAAGCCTTCCGTGGCCGCGCTGCCGCCCATGACCTTCTCAACCGCCTTGTAGTACGCCATCGTTCCGACCGCCGGGATGTGCTGGTCGCCCAGGCCGTGCCAGAGGATCAGCTTGCCGCCGGCCGCCTTGAACGCCTTCAGGTCCGGGTCGGTCGCGTCGTACATGCCCTCGTTGGGCTCCATGACCTTCTTGTAGTAGGCCGCGGTGAACTTGACGTCCTTGTACGTCAGCGTCGGCTGCGGGCTGTCGAAGATCTGGTACCGGAGGGTCTCGCGGACGAAGCTGATGTCGCCGGAGGCGCCGGTGGCCGTGGCGGGCGTGATGATCCCGGCCCAGTTCAGCTCGGAGCCGCGCAGCTGGTAACCCGGGTACAGCAGCTTGCCGTTCTCGTCGGTGGGCCCCGCGTAGATCCTGCGCAGGGTGGTGACCTGGTCCGCGGTCAGGCAGTAGTCCTCGCTCGTGGAGGTCTGCCCGGCCGCGCACCGGATGGCCGCCGGGTCCCAGGTGCAGCTCAGCGGGTCGGCGATGATGCCGTCCGTGGGAGCGCCGCAGCCCTTGAGTACGGCCGCGTGCAGGGCGGCGAGGTCGGCGTTGGTGATCGTGGCCGGGCCGCCGCCGAGATAGACGGACTGGGCGGTCCAGGCGTGCGAGAAGGTGTTCAGCGCGGTGAAGTTGTTGGCCGGGGCCCCGGCGATGATGCCGTCGAAGTCGGCCGGGTAGCGCTGGGCCTCCGTCAGGGCCTGGTGGCCGCCCTGCGAGCAGCCGTCGAAGTACGCGTGGTCGGCGGCCTGTCCGTAGTACCGCTCGATGACGGCCTTGGCCGCCTGGGCGAGCTGGTGGTCGGACTTGTAGCCGAAGTCGGCGCGCAGCGTCGGGTCGGCGGAGAACAGGCCGCCACCCTGGTAGTGGCCCTCGTCGCTGGCGGCCACGGCGAAGGCGCCGCTGGTCAGGGGGACACAGCCGGCCGAGGCGGGGGCGCTGCCCACGTTCACGTTGCCGCAGAGGCCGCCGCAGCCGACCTGGAGGTAGTTCGCCTGCCAGCCGGTCTCGGGAAGCTTCACCTCGAAGTGGATCTGCGGGGCGATCACGCCCTTCACGTCACAGGCCGCCCAGTCGCCCAGGGTGTTGTTGCCCGCGGCCAGCTCCGTGGCCGAGGTGATCTCGAAGGGCACGCCCGGGACGACGGCGGCCAGGTCCAGTGAGGTGAGGCCGGCGCAGGACATGGCGGGCGCGATGCCGGAGGGGGTGGCGCTGGTCGTGGTGGCGATGTTGGCGGCGACCTTGGAGGCGGAGGTGACCTTGGTGGAGGCGGCGGAGGCGGCGGCGGAGGCGGCGGCGGAGGCTTGCGCGCCGCCGGTCGCGCCGGCCGCGAGTGCCACGCTCACGCCGGTCACGAGCGTGAGGGCGGTCGCGAGGGTGGCCATGAAGGTGGCCGACTTCCACCGACACCATCTGGACAGCGTGGCCATGCTCGGTCTCCATTCGTTGGGCGATCGACGGCTTGCGCGGACGTGCGGATCGGATCGCGACGGCGGTGACAACCTCCTTCCGCACCCACGACTTTGCGGGGGCGGTACGGCGAAGGAACGTAGCCCGGTGGCAATCTCGACGCAAGACATGTCGACGAAATTGTCGACGATTTCGCCAGGCGTTTTGCGGCGCCCGCGGCGTCGAAGGGGGCGAAGCGTGCGGCGGCGAAGGGGGCGAAGTGCGCGGTGGCGACGCCGTGTCGTTTGTCTCGAACCGCACCCGCACTTCAAGCAGTTGGTGCTATTTTCACTAGCACCATGCTGTTGAGGCTGAACACCGCGGACGGTCGCCCCCTGCACGAGCAGGTGGCCGGCGTGATCCGGCGCGCCATCGCCGAGGGCGAGTGCGGGCCGGGAGACCGCCTTCCTCCGGCCCGGGATCTTTCCCAGGCCCTGGATGTGAACGTCAACACGGTTCTGCGGGGCCTTCGGGCGCTGCGTGACGAAGGGGTGTTGGAGTTCCGGCGGGGCCGGGGTGTGACGGTGGCCGACGGGGCGGACCAGCGCTCCGTCCTGCTGCACCGCGTACGCGACCTGGTGACCGACGCGGCGCACCTCGGCTACAGCAAGAACGACCTCATCGAGATGATCAGGGGGATCTCGTGACCGAACAGGGGCGCAAGAGCGGAGCGGCGTGGGGCGCCGTCGGCTGGGGCGTCGGCGTCCTGGCCCTTTTGGTGGCGCTGCCGTTGGCCGCGAGCGGCCGGCTCCCGGACCGACTGGCGACCCACTGGGAAGCAGGCTCGGACAGGCCCGACGACTCCATGCCGCTCTGGGCCGCGGCACTCTTCCCGGCGCTGATCTGGGGTGTGCTGGTGTTCGGCGTCGTGCTGACGCTGCGCCGGGCAGGGGCCGGTCGCGGCGTACCAGGGTGGGCGGCTGCGGGCCTCGGCTTCGGCGGTGTGACACTGCTCGGCGCGCAGGCATCGGTCGTACGGGCGAATCTGGACCGCGCGGACTGGCACGAGGCGGGATCGGTGACGAGCGGGGTCGTGGGCACGCTCGTTGTGGCGGCCGCAGCGGGCGCGGCCGGTCTGCTGGCCGTGCGCCGGGCGCCGGACGAACCGCGGCCCGCGGCGGACGGCCCGACCCTGGACATTCCCGCCGGGCAGCGGGTCGTGTGGCTCGCCCGCACGTCGAACTCCTGGCTCCACGCGCTCGCCGCCCTGACCGGGCTGCTCGCGATCGCCGCCGTCGTGTCGGCGCTCGCGGGTCTGACGGACCTTCCGTTCCTGCTGGCGGCCGCGCCGTTCGCCTTCGCGTCCCTCCTGGTCCTCGGCTGCTCCTCGGTGCGGGCGCGAGTCGGCGAGCGAGGTCTGGACGTCGCCTTCGGGCCCTTCGGCTGGCCGGCACGACACTGGGCCGCCGAGGACATCGAGTCGGCACGCGTCGAGAACCGCACGCCCGCCCAGGTCGGCGGATGGGGCTACCGGCTGAGCGGGCTGGGAACCACCGTGATGCTGCGCGGTGGCGAGTGCCTGGTCATCCACCCCTCAAGGGGCAGGGATTTCGCCGTGAGCGTGGACGACGCCGAACGCGGAGCCGCCCTGCTGAACTCCTTGAGTGCCCAGCACACAAGCTGAGGGACAGGTTCTGGCCCGGCTCGCCAATCCATTGGCAATCCATGGCCACCACCGGCGTATGAACGCCTGACGTCAGCCCGTCAGCCCGTCAGCCCGTCAGCCCGTCAGCCCCAGCTCCCTCGCGATCAGCATTCGCTGTACCTCGCTCGTGCCCTCGCCGATCTCCAGGATCTTGGAGTCGCGCCACATGCGGGCCACCGGGTACTCGTTCATGAAGCCGTAGCCGCCGTGGACCTGGGTGGCGTCGCGGGCGTTGTCGACGGCGATGGTGGAGGAGTAGAGCTTGGCGACCGCCGCCTCCTTCTTGAAGGGCTCGCCCGCGACGAGGCGGGACGCGGCGTCGCGCCAGCCGACGCGGGCCATGTGGGCCTTCATCTCCATGTCGGCGATCTTGAACTGGATGGCCTGGTTCGCGCCGATCGGGCGTCCGAACGCATGGCGCTCCTTGGCGTACTTCACCGACTCGTCGACGCAGCCCTGCGCGAGCCCGGTCGCCAGAGCCGCGATGGCGATGCGGCCCTCGTCCAGGATGCGCAGGAACTGGGCGTAGCCGCGGCCCTCCTCGCCGAGCAGGTTCGCGGCCGGGACGCGGACGTCGGCGAAGGACAGCTCACGGGTGTCGGAGGCGTTCCAGCCGACCTTCGAGTACGGGGCGGCGACCGTGAAGCCGGGGGTGCCGGACGGGACGATGATCGCGGAGATCAGCGGCTTGCCGTCGGGCTTGCGTCCGGTGACGGCGGTGACCGTGACCAGGCCCGTGATGTCCGTGCCGGAGTTGGTGATGAAGCACTTGCTGCCGTTGATGACCCATTCGTTCGTGTCCGGGTCGAGACGGGCGGTCGTGCGGGTCGCGCCGGCGTCCGAGCCGCCGTCCGGCTCCGTCAGGCCGAAGGCGCCGAGGATCTCGCCGGAGCAGAGACGGGGGAGCCACTCCCGCTTCTGGGCCTCCGTGCCGAAGAGGTGGATCGGCATCGCGCCGAGCGAGACGCCCGCCTCCAGGGTGATGGCGACGGAGGAGTCCACCCGGGCGAGCTCCTCCAGGGCGATCCCGAGGGCGAGATAGTCGCCGCCCATGCCGCCGTACTCCTCGGGGAAGGGCAGTCCGAACAGGCCCATGCGGCCCATCTCCCGCACGATCTCGTACGGGAACTCGTGCCGCTCGTAGAAGTCGCCGATCTTCGGTGCCACGACGTCGTGCGCGAACTCCTCGACCGTACGGCGGAGTTCTTCGAGTTCGGGGGAGAGGCGGTGGTCCAGGGACATGGGGATCATTCCTTGTGGGAGAGGGCTTTGACCGTGCGGGACGGGCTGGGTCGGCCCAGTCGCTCGGCCATCCACACGCTGGTGGCGGT
Organism: Streptomyces olivochromogenes; assembly: GCF_001514115.1. Classification (GTDB taxonomy): domain Bacteria; phylum Actinomycetota; class Actinomycetes; order Streptomycetales; family Streptomycetaceae; genus Streptomyces; species Streptomyces olivochromogenes. The sequence goes on along the minus strand of NZ_KQ948473.1, from coordinate 39,712 downwards.
GAGGCGGGCGAGGTCGACACCGGTGTCGATGCCGAGGCCCTGGAGCATCCATACGAGGTCTTCGGTGGCGAGGTTGCCGGTGGCGGACTTGGCGTAGGGGCAGCCGCCGAGCCCGCCCGCGGAGGCGTCGACGGTGGTGACGCCGTGCTGGAGGGCGGCCAGGGTGTTGGCGAGCGCCTGGCCGTAGGTGTCGTGGAAGTGCACGCCGAGCGCGCTGGTCGGCACGCCCTCCTCGTTCAGCTCGGCGAGGAGGGTCTGCACATGACCCGGTGTCGCCACGCCGATCGTGTCGCCGAGGCTCAGTTCGTCGCAGCCCATGTCCATCAGGGCCTTGCAGACGCGTACGACCTGGTGGATGGGTACGGGCCCCTCCCAGGGGTCGCCGAAACACATCGAGATATAGCTGCGGACGTGCACCTTGCCCGCCTTGGCCCGGGACACCACCGGCTCGAACATGGCCAGGGACTCGTCGACGGTCCGGTTGAGATTCGCCTTCGCGAAGGACTCCGTCGCGCTGGCGAAGAGGGCGACGTGGCGGGCGCCGAGGGCCAGCGCCCGGTCCAGACCCCGTTCGTTGGGCACGAGGACCGGGAGGTGCACCCCCGAGGACCTGCCCAGGTCGCTCACGAGCGGGAACAGCTGCTCCGCGTCCGCCAGTTGGGGCACCCACTTGGGGTGGACGAAGCTGGTGGCCTCGATGGTGGTCAGGCCCGAGTCCGCGAGGCGCCGGACGAACTCGGCCTTCACCTCCGTCGGCACGGTCGCCTTCTCGTTCTGCAGCCCGTCGCGCGCGCCGACCTCGTAGATCCGTACCCGCGCGGGCAGCTCCGGGGCCGCCACGGCCATGGGGAGGCCGAGTTCGGGGGTGCTCATGTCGTCTCCTCGTACGGTGTCGTTTCCTCGTACGGCGTGATCACGGCCAGCACCTGGTCCATGGCGACCGTGGTGCCCGGCGTGACGTCCAGCTCGCTGACGGTCCCGGCGTGCGGGGCGGAGATGACGTGCTCCATCTTCATCGCCTCGACCACCAACAGGCTCTGCCCCGCGGTCACCTCGTCGCCCACGGCCACCTTCACGACGGTCACCGTGCCGGGCATGGGCGCGGTGAGCGAGTCCACCCCCGCGTGCGCGGCGCCGGTGAGGGAGGCGGCCACGGGGTCGTGGTCGCGCACGTGCCAGGCGTCACCCTCGCGGCCGAGCCAGTCGCCGGCGCGGTGGAAGGTGTGGCGTACGCCGTCGAGGGTGACGGAGACCCGGCCGGGGGTGACGGTGCTCGTGCCTCGCGGACGGTGAGCGACGGGTTCGAGTCCCGGCGCGCGCAGGTGGAACACCACGGGCGCGGGCTCGCCGCCCAGACGCCAACCGCTGGGCACCGAGAAGGGGTCGGTCCAGCCGCCCTCCGCCGGGGCCAGCGACGACAGCCGTACCGCGGCAGCGGCGTCGTACACCTCCTCCGGTACGTCGCCGGAACCGGAGAGCAGTTCCTCCGCCTCCCGCTCCACCAGCCCGGTGTCCAGGTCCCCCGCCACCACGGCCGGATGGGCCAGCAGCCGTCGCAGGAACCCGGCGTTGGTCGGCACGCCGAGCGTGACCGTCTCCGCGAGGGCGGCGCGCAGCTTGCGCAGCGCGCTCGCGCGGTCCGGCCCGTACGCGATGACCTTGGACAGCATCGGGTCGTAGAGCGAACCGACCTCCGTGCCCTCGCTCAGCCCCGAGTCGGTGCGCACTCCGTCGCCCTGGGGTTCGTGCAGGGCGAGCACCGTGCCGCCGGACGGCAGGAAGCCGCGTGCGGGGTCCTCGGCGCAGATGCGTGCCTCCACCGCGTGCCCGGTGAGGGTGATGTCCTCCTGCCCGTACGGCAGTCGCTCGCCCGCGGCGACCCGCAGCTGCCACTCCACCAGGTCGAGTCCCGTGACCAGCTCGGTGACCGGGTGCTCCACCTGGAGGCGGGTGTTCATCTCCATGAAGTAGTACGACGACGGGTCGGAGCCAGGGACGATGAACTCGACTGTGCCCGCGCCCTCGTACCCGCAGGAGCGGGCCGCCTGGACGGCCGCCTCGCCCATTGCGGCGCGGGTGCCGGCGTCGAGGAGCACGCTCGGCGCCTCTTCGATGATCTTCTGGTGGCGGCGCTGGAGGGAGCACTCGCGCTCGCCCAGGTGGACGACGTTGCCGTGGCCGTCGGCCAGGACCTGGATCTCGATGTGCCGGGGGCGGTCGACCCAGCGCTCGACGAGGAGGGTGTCGTCGCCGAAGGAGGCGCGTGCCTCGCGGCGGGCGGCGGCGATCTCCTCGCCCAGCGCCGACGTGTCCCGCACCAGCCGCATGCCCTTGCCGCCGCCGCCCGCGGACGGCTTGAGCAGCACGGGCATGCCGATCTCCCGTGCGGCCTCGGCCAGCTGGGCGTCCGTGAGGCCGCTGCCGGACGAGCCGGGAACGACCGGGACCCCGGCCGCCTTCACCGTCTCCTTGGCGCGGATCTTGTCGCCCATCAGCGCGATCGCGTCCGCGGGCGGGCCGATGAAGACCAGCCCGGCGTCGGCGCACGCGCGCGCGAACGACGCGTTCTCGGCGAGGAAGCCGTACCCGGGGTGCACCGCCTGGGCCCCGGTGCGAGCGGCGGCTTCGAGGAGCCGCTCCACCGACAGATAGCTCTCGGCGGCCGGCGCCGGACCGATCCGTACCGCCGTGTCCGCCTCGCGCACATGCCGGGCGTCGGCGTCCGCGTCGGAGAAGACGGCGACCGAGCGCACGCCGAGCGCGCGCAGGGTGCGGATGACGCGTACGGCGATCTCGCCCCGGTTGGCCACAAGGACTGTCTCGAACATCTCGGGCACCCTCATCACATCCGGAAGACGCCGAACTGGGGGTCACCCAGTGGCGCGTTGGCGCAGGCGGTCAGTGCGAGACCCAGCACCTGCCGGGTCTCCAGCGGGTCGATGACGCCGTCGTCCCAGAGGCGGGCCGTCGCGTAGTAGGCGCTGCCCTGCTGCTCGTACTGGGCGCGGATCGGGGCCTTGAAGGCGTCCTCGTCCTCGGCGGGCCACGACTCGCCGCGCGCCTCCAGCTGGTCGCGCTTGACGGTCGCGAGGACGGACGCGGCCTGCTCGCCGCCCATCACGGAGATCTTGGCGCCGGGCCACATCCACAGGAAGCGCGGTGAGTACGCCCGGCCGCACATCGAGTAGTTGCCGGCGCCGTACGAACCGCCGATCACCACGGTCAGCTTGGGTACACGCGTGCAGGCGACGGCCGTGACCATCTTGGCGCCGTGCTTGGCGATGCCACCGGCCTCGTACTGACGCCCCACCATGAAGCCCGAGATGTTCTGCAGGAACACCAGGGGGATGCCGCGCTGGTCGCACAGCTCGATGAAGTGGGCGCCCTTCTGGGCGGACTCGGAGAACAGGATGCCGTTGTTGGCGACGATCCCGACCGGGTGTCCGTGGATGTGCGCGAAGCCCGTGACCAGGGTCTGTCCGAACTCCGCCTTGAACTCGGCGAAGCGCGAACCGTCCACCACGCGCGCGATGACCTCGCGTACGTCGTAGGGAGTGCGGGAGTCGACGGGCACCGCGCCGTAGAGCCCGTACGGATCCACCTTGGGCTCGACGGACTGCTCGACCGCCCAGGGGAGGGGCCCGCGCGCGGGGAGCGTGGCCGCGATGTTCCGTACGATCCGCAGCGCGTGCGCGTCGTCCTCCGCGAGGTGGTCGGTGACGCCCGACACACGCGCGTGGACCTCGCCGCCGCCCAGCTCCTCGGCGGTGACGACCTCACCGGTGGCGGCCTTCACCAAGGGGGGCCCGCCGAGGAAGATCGTGCCCTGATTGCGCACGATCACGGCCTCGTCGCTCATCGCCGGGACATACGCGCCGCCGGCCGTGCACGAGCCGAGGACCGCGGCGATCTGCGGGATCCCCGCCCCCGACATCCGCGCCTGGTTGTAGAAGATCCGCCCGAAGTGCTCGCGGTCCGGGAAGACCTCGTCCTGCATGGGCAGGAACGCGCCTCCGGAGTCGACGAGATAGACACAGGGGAGGCGGTTCTCGAGCGCCACCTCCTGTGCCCGCAGGTGCTTCTTCACGGTCATCGGGTAGTACGTGCCGCCCTTGACGGTGGCGTCATTGGCGACGATCACGCACTCGCGGCCGCTGACCCTGCCGATCCCGGCGATCACTCCCGCGGCCGGGGCCTGCCCGTCGTACATCCCGTGGGCGGCCAGCGGCGCCAGCTCCAGGAAGGGCGAGCCCGGGTCGAGGAGCGTGTCCACGCGCTCGCGCGGGAGCAGCTTCCCGCGCGAGGTGTGGCGCTCCCGGGCCCGCTCACCGCCCCCGAGGCGTGCCTCGGCGAGCTTGGCGCGCAGCTCCTCGCCGAGGGCGCGATGGGCCGCCTCGTTGGCCCGCCAGGCCTCCGACGCGGGATCTGCCGCGCTCGTCAGCTCCGGTGCTTCGTGCATGTCCCGCGGTCCCCTCACCAGTGGTCCACCAGTTAATGAGCGTTAACGCATGTCGTCCAGGTTAACGACCGCTAACCTCCCTGTCTAGAATTGCTTCCATGGCCACGAGAACCGACGCCCCCACCCGACGCGAGCAGATCCTCAAGGAGGCTGCCCGGCTCTTCGCCGAGCGCGGCTTCCACGGCGTCGGGGTGGACGAGATAGGAGCGGCGGTCGGCATCAGCGGCCCCGGTCTGTACCGGCACTTCGCGGGCAAGGACGCGATGCTCGCCGAGCTGCTGGTGGGGATCAGCGGGCAACTGCTCACCGGCGGCAAGCGCCGGGTGGCGGAGGCCGACGGGGGTGCGGAGGCGGTCCTCGACTCGCTCGTCGAGGGGCACATCGACTTCGCGCTCGACGACCGTCCCCTGATCACCCTGCACGACCGCGAGCTGGACCGCCTGCGGGACAGCGACCGCAAGCTCGTACGACAGTTGCAGCGGCAGTACGTCGAGCTGTGGGTGGAGGTCGTCCGCGAGGTGTATCCGGCCCTCACCGAACCCACCGCCCGCTCGGCGGTGCACTCGGTCTTCGGCCTCCTGAACTCGACACCCCACCTCGGGCGGCCCGGGGCGCTGCCGGGGCGCGGCGTGACGGCGGCCCTGCTGCACCGGATGGCGCGGGGCGCCTTCGCGGCGGCGGCCGGGGACGCCGTTCTTTGACGCGGGTTCTCGCGCCTACGGTTTTTTGTGCGAGCGGCGGCTCTGTCCCCTGCGCCATGATGGCGGCCATGAACGGACACATGGCCATGAGCGAACAGGCTTCCGACTGGGTGACCCTCTTCCGCTTCGAGAACGTCCCCGGCTGCCCGCGGCCGGGGCGGCTGATGGCGGTTTGACTGCGTGACCGGGGCATCGACTGGGACCCCTTCGCCGGACGGGACGTACGGATCGATCTCATGTGCGGGGTCCGGTCGGACGGTCACTGGCACGGCACGGTCGTCGTCCGGGTGCGCGCCGACACCCTGCGCGGGCTGGGCCTCCATCCCGATCAGCCGACTTCGGCACCGGCCGACCCGCTGCCGCCCAAGTGGTGGGGTCCATGGGCGCGTTGATCCCTGATCTCTGATCGTGGCTTCTTCGGGCGCGTGTCACCGGGTGCTCGGTAGGTTCACGTCATGAGTGACGACGAGGACTACCTGGAGAAGAGCCCGGCGGCCGCACGGATGGGCAAGGCCGCCGAGTACCTGGTGGCGGCCTCGGCGATCCTCGCCACGGGCGGTGAGCTGAACGTCTCCACCTCGCTGGTGGACGACGAGGGGGTGGACCTCGTCTTCCACCGGCGCGGGAGCTCGGCGACTCTGGCGGTGCAGGTGAAGGCCAGGATGTCCACCGGGTCGCAGGTTCGCCAGGGCAAGCTGATGGCCTTCGTGCGTGCTCAGACCTTCCAGCCGCGGGCCGGCCTGGACATGCTGTTCGTCGCCGTGGACGTCGAGCGGGGAACGATCATGACCGCCTGGCTGATACCGAGCGGCACGTTCGGCGAGATGGTCGCCGAGCCCAACAGCAGGGGGCGCTTCCGGTTCTCGGCGTCGATGAAGCCGGACTCCAACGACCGCTGGACTCCGTTCCGGCTGACCGCCGCGGAACTCCCGCAGCGCGTTCTCGCCCGGCTGGCGGAGCTGGAGCGGGCGTGACGAGCGTCATGGGGGCGGGCGGCCGATGACTCTGGACGGTCGTCGTGACCGACGGGTAACCTGAGTGCTGAGCAAGCGCTTAGCCAAGGGGTCGCGGCCGTTCATTGCGCAACCCCGACGGCGGGCAACCACATCCGCGAGAGCGGCGCCGGTTCAGGCGCAGAGAGGGGCCGGCGGTGCGCCGTACGGTGTTCAACGAGGACCACGAGGCGTTCCGGGAGACCCTGCGGGCCTTCATAGAGGCCGAGGTCGTTCCCGTCTACGACGAGTGGTTCGCCGCGGGCCAGGCGCCGCGCGACTTCTACTACAAGCTCGCCGAGCTCGGCGTCTTCGGCATCCGCGTGGACGAGGAGCACGGCGGCGCGGGCATCGACTCGTACAAGTTCGAGGCCGTCCTGTACGAGGAGACCGCCCGCGCGGGTGTCTCCTTCGGCGGCTCCGGTGTGCACGTGCTGCTCGGCCTGCCCTACATCAAGCTGCTCGCGACCGACGAGCAGAAGAAGCGCTTCCTGCCGAAGTTCGTCTCCGGCGAGGAGATGTGGGCCATCGCGATGACCGAGCCGGGCACCGGCTCCGACCTCGCGGGCATGAAGACCACCGCCAAGCTCTCCGAGGACGGCACGCACTACGTCCTCAACGGCGCCAAGACCTTCATCACGGGTGGCGTGCACGCCGACCGCATGATCGTCTGCGCCCGCACCTCCCCGTCCACCAAGGAGGACCGCCGTCACGGCATCTCCCTCTTCGTGGTGGACACCAAGGCCGAGGGCTACTCGGTGGGCCGCAAGCTCGACAAGCTCGGCCTGAAGACCTCCGACACCGCCGAGCTGGCGTTCGTCGACGTGAAGGTCCCGGTCGAGGACCTCCTCGGCGAGGAGAACAAGGGCTTCTACTACCTTGGCCACAACCTCGCCTCCGAGCGTTGGGGCATCGCCTTCGGCGCGTACGCGCAGGCCAAGGCCGCCGTCCGGTTCGCCAAGCAGTACGTGCAGGAGCGGGTCGTCTTCGGCCAGCCCGTCGCCGCCTTCCAGAACACCAAGTTCGAACTGGCCGCCTGCCAGGCCGAGGTGGACGCGGCCGAGGCCGTCGTCGACCGCGCGACCGAGGCTCTGGACGCCGGTGAGCTGACCCCCGCCGAGGCGGCCAGCGCCAAGCTGTTCGCCACCGAGGTCGCGCACCGCGTCATCGACCGCTGCCTCCAGCTGCACGGCGGCTACGGCTTCATGAACGAGTACCCGATCGCCCGCCTGTACGCGGACAACCGCGTCAACCGTATCTACGGCGGCACCAGCGAGATCATGAAGTCGATCATCGCGAAGGACATGGGCCTTTAAGGCCCGCGAAGATCACCGGAAACAAGCGCACGATACAACTGACGCATGAGTCAGGCACTTGAGTCCCTGCTCGATCTGCTCGACCTGGAGCGGATCGAGCAGGACATCTTCCGCGGCCAGTCCCGCTCCGCCGTCGTCCCGCGCGTCTTCGGCGGGCAGGTGGCGGCGCAGGCACTGGTGGCCGCCGGGCGCACGGTCCCCGAGGACCGGCACGCGCACTCCCTGCACGCGTACTTCCTGCGTCCGGGGGACCCCGGCGCGCCCATCGTGTACACGGTGGACCGCATCCGTGACGGGCGCTCCTTCACCACCCGCCGCGTCGTCGCCATCCAGCACGGACAGCCGATCTTCCACCTCTCCGCGTCCTTCCAGACGTACGAGGAGGGCATGGAGCACCAGGCCGCGATGCCGTCCGCGCCCGACCCGGAGACGCTGCCCACGGCCGCCGAACTGCTGCCGCTGTACGCCGATGTCATCAAGGACCCGGTCGTCGTCGAGCGGCTCCTCGAAGCGCGCGAGTCCGTCGACCTGCGCTATGTCGACGCGCCTCCGTACGGCACGGTCGGCGAGATACGCGAACCGCACTCCCAGGTGTGGTTCCGCACCAACGGCAAACTGGCCGACGATCCCCTCCTCCATGTCGTCCTCGCCACCTACGTCTCCGACATGACGCTCCTCGACTCGATCCTGCTCGCGCACGGGCGCGGCGGCTGGGTGACCGGGGACGTCGTCGGGGCCTCGCTGGACCACGCGATGTGGTTCCACCGCCCCTTCCGCGCCGACGAATGGCTGCTGTACGACCAGGAGTCGCCGTCCGCCTCCGGAGGCCGTGGCCTCGGCCAGGCCCGCATCTACACCCAGGACGGACGGCTCGCCATCTCGGTGATCCAGGAGGGCGTGGTCCGCGTCCCCCGGTAGGACCGGGCCTGCCCGGTGAGACTGACGGGGGGCCGACCCGGTAAGACTGGGGCATGGCCATGACTGGAGCGGGAGCCGGACAGCAGGACGACGGCGGCGGCGAGAGCATCTTCACGGTGATCGTCGCCGCCCTCGCCAATCTCGGGATCGCGGTGGCCAAGGCGGTCGCGGGCGTCATCAGCGGATCGAGCGCCATGCTGTCCGAGGCCGCGCACTCGGTGGCCGACACGGTCACCGAGCTTTTGCTGCTCACCGCGCTGAAGCGCAGCGAGAAACCGGCCGACGAGGACCACCCGCTCGGCTACGGACCCGAGCGCTACATCTGGGCGATGCTCGCCGCCGTCGCCACCTTCGTCGGCGGCGCGGTGTTCTCCCTCTACGACGGCATCCACACCCTCGTCGCGGGCGAGGAGCCGGGCGACCCCCTCGTCTCGTACATCGTGCTCGCGGTCGCCTTCCTGCTGGAGAGCTACTCCTTGCGCACCGGCGTACGCCAGGCGCGCGGGGAGGCGGAGCGGGTGGGGGCGCCCTTCAAGCGCTACCTCCGGCACACCCCGGACACCGCCGTGAAGGCCGTGGTCCTGGAGGACTCGGCCGCCCTGATCGGCCTCGTCCTCGCGGCGGGCGGCCTGCTCGGCGGACAGCTCACCGGCTCCGGCGTCTGGGACGGCATCGCGTCCCTCTGCATCGGTCTCCTCCTGCTGTACGTCGCCTGGGTCCTCGGCCGCTCCAACGCCGAGCTGCTGATCGGCCGCCCCCTCCCCAAGCCGATGCGGGAGCGGATCCGGGCCGAACTGCTCGCCGTGGAGCACGTCGAGGCCGTACTGGAGCTCACGACCCTCGTACAGGGCCCGCGCGAGGCGCTGGTCGCGGCCAAGGTCGACTTCAGGGACGTCTCGACCGCCGCCCAGATCGAATGGGCCTGCGAACAGGCGGAGGCCCGACTACGAGAGGCGTTCCCCGTGGTGAGCCGCGTGTACCTCGACCCGACACCTGGCTACGCCCAACGCCGCCACGAGGGCCTGAACCCCTGGCCGTGACGGGGGATTTCGCCCCCCGTCGCCCCTACCGTCCCAGCCGTTCCCGGGGTTGTTCGTCCGGCGCGGGTCGGTGGGAGCGAGGAAACGGTTTCTACAGGTTCGCCGCGGAGAGCAGATACGCCGTCAGCGGGTCATAGAAGCGAGGGCTTGTGACGTGGTCGTCGAGGGGGACCGTGACCTGGAGCGTGCCCTCGGACTCGGCGAGGAAGAGGGCCGGGTCGTTGCTGTCGGCGTAGCCGACGGAGTCGATGCCGAGCTGGCCCGCGCAGCCGGCCCAGCCGTGGTCCGCGACGACCAGGTCGGGCAGGGGCTGGCCCGCGCCCTCCAGGCCCTTGAGGATCGCGCGCATCGGCTCACCCGAGTGGGTGTGCCACAGCGTGGCCCCGTGCTCCAGCACCGCCACGTCCGCGAACTGCATGACGTACCCCTCGTCCGTCTGCAGCCCGTCCGGAATGACGACGATCTCGCAGCCGGCGCCGCGCAACGCGGCGGCGGTGGCGCGGTGCACGTCGAGCAGGCCGCCGGGGTGGCCGGTCGCGAACAGCACCCGCTGCTCACCGTCCGCCGCCTTGCGCAGCCGCGCCGCCATCCGGTCCAGGGCGTCGACGGTCAGCTCCGGGTCGATGGTGTCCTGGCCGTAGCGGTACTCCGGGTCGTCGTTCACACCGCACCGCTCCGCCATCACGGCGAGCACGTCCTGCTCGTCGGTCCAACGGTCGCCGAGTTCCAGGCCGAGCCAGAAGTTGCGGTCGCCGTTGGCGAGCTTGCGGTAGTGGGAGAGGTTGTTCTCGCGGGGCGTGGCGACGTCGCCCGCGATACGGGTCTTCACGAGATGGTCGACGAGCTCGGCGCGGCTGGGGGTCCCGGATATCGGCATGCCACCCATTGTGCCGGGGTGCTCCGCCGGGAGGGTGGTTGTCCTGAACCGTGGGATGTGGGTCACTCGGCGTGAGACCGAGAGGCGAGGGCCGGGGGTGTCCTCGGGGTTCTCAGGTTTCCCTCAGTGCGAACCACAACTCCATCCGTACGTCCGCGTCGTCGAGGTCCGCCTCCAGCAACGCCGCACACCGCGCGATGCGTTGGCGGACGGTGTTGCGGTGGACGGAGAGGGCGACGGCCGTGCGGTCCCAACTGCCGTGCAGGGACAGCCAGGTGCGGAGGGTCTCGGTGAGGGCGGGGGTGGCGGCGATGGGGGCGAGGAGGGCGCGCGCGTGGGCGGCGGCGTCGGCCGGAGGCACGAGGTCCGCCAGGGCGGGGCGCTCGCTGTGGCGGACGAGGGGCGTGCGGGTCGCCCGGGCGCGGGCCAGGGCGCGGGCCGCCTGCCCGTCGGCGGACGCCCACTCGTGCGGGCCGACCGCCGCGCTGACCCCGCAGATCCAGCCCTGCTGCGCGGTCGGCTCGCGCTCGCCGGGGACGAGGACGCGTACGACACTCCCACCGGTGTCGATGAGCGCGGAGCCCAGTGCCGCCCCCAGCGCGGACGCGGCGACGGCGTCCGGCGCCGGACCGTCCGCCGCGGGGCGGGCGTGCACGACGGTCCACCGGTCCCCGCCGAGCAGCGGGGCCACCTCCTCGGGCGCGGCGCCCAGCAGGAGTCGTACGAGCGCCGCCGAGCGCGCCGAGCCGCTCCCGCTCTGCTGCTCCCCGGTGAGGAGGGAGAGGAGGACGGCCGCGACGGAGGCGATGGTGTGGTCCCCGGGGTCCCGGCGCGGCGCCGCGACCCCGAGGACGAAGCCTCGCCCGCCGCCGAGGGCGTACGCGGCCAGGTGGGTGCCGCCCACGGTGTCGGTGGCGGAGGAGGGGGTGGGAGTGGGGGTGGGGGCGGAGGGTGGAGTGGGGCCCTGGGGGACCGCGGGCCGGGGCGGCCCGGGGCGTACGACGGCGGCCAGGGCGCCGAGGGCGGCCACGGGGCCCTCCTGCGGTGTTCTCCCCGCGCGGGCCAGCTCCGCGCCCTCCGGGCCGTACAGCACCGCCCAGCCGCCCACCCGCTGGGCCAGCTGCCGCAGCACCGCCGCCACCGGGTCAGGGCGCGCCGCGGCGGCCGCCAGGCTCTGCTGGGCCTCCGTGACCCGCCGCAGCTCCGCCAGCCGGGCCTGCGCCATCAGCTGCCACACCGCGCGGGCCACGCCCGAGAAGGTGGTCTGGGGCGGGACCTCCAGCAGGGGCAGGCCGTAGGTGTCGCAGGCCGCGACCAGGGCGCGCGGGACCGTGTCGTGCACCGGCGCCAGGCCGAAGCCGAGCGCCGCGCCGCCCGCCGCCACGATCCGGGAGACGTAGTCGTCGAAGTAGGTGCCCGAGCCCGCCGCCTCCGGGATGTGCACCCCGGCGGTCAGCAGCAGCTCACCGCCCAGCAGATACGGGTACGGGTCCGCCATCTCCGACGTGTGCGCCCAGTGGATCACCGTGTCCGGGGCGACGGGGCCCGCGATGTGGCGCAGGCCGAGGTCCTCCCGGGCCAGGAGGGCGGACAGCGGGACCGGTGGGGTGGGTGGGACAGGTTGGACGGGTGAGACAGGTTGGACGGGCGGGACTGGTGTGGCGGATGTGGCGGATGTGTCCGGCATGGTGGACGTTCCCTCCATCCCGGTCGGCTGCAATGGATGAAACGTACACTTCAGAGTCATCTTCCGGCCACCTAAGGTCAGTGCCGTCGGCAGCCGCGGGTACGGGCGTATGTCCCCGCGATCAGCTGCCGGACTCCCGGCCGGGTATCGCTCGCCCGGCCCGCGTCCCCACGTCCATCTGCACGACACGCCACCGACGAGTGCGCGAAGGAGGGCCCCCTATGGCCATCGATTACACAGTGATCGTCGTCTATCTGGCCGGCATGCTGGCCATGGGCTGGTGGGGCATGCGCCGCGCCAAGTCGAAGAGTGACTTCCTGGTGGCCGGACGGCGCCTGGGCCCCGCGATGTACTCCGGGACCATGGCCGCGATCGTCCTCGGCGGCGCGTCCACCATCGGCGGCGTCGGGCTCGGATACCAGTACGGGCTCTCCGGCGCCTGGATGGTGTTCACCATCGGCCTCGGACTCCTCGCCCTCTCCGTCTTCTTCTCCGCCCGCATCGCCCGCCTGAAGGTCTACACCGTCTCCGAGATGCTCGACCTCCGCTACGGCGGCCGGGCCGGTGTCATCTCCGGTGTCGTCATGTGGGCGTACACCCTGATGCTCGCGGTCACCTCGACCATCGCGTACGCCACCATCTTCGACGTCCTCTTCGACATGAACCGGACGCTCGCGATCATCATCGGCGGCTCGATCGTCGTCGCGTACTCCACGCTCGGCGGCATGTGGTCGATCACCCTCACCGACATGGTGCAGTTCGTCGTGAAGACCGTCGGCGTGCTCCTGCTCCTGCTCCCCATCGCGGTGATCAAGGCCGGTGGGTTCAGCGAGATGAAGGCCAAGCTGCCCACGGAGTACTTCGACCCGCTGGGCATCGGCGGCGAGACGATCTTCACCTACGTGCTGATCTACACCTTCGGCATGCTCATCGGCCAGGACATCTGGCAGCGCGTGTTCACCGCCCGCAGCGACACGACCGCCAAGTGGGGCGGCACCGTCGCCGGCACCTACTGCCTGGTGTACGCCCTCGCCGGCGCCGTCATCGGCACGGCGGCCAAGGTGCTCTACCCGACGCTGCCCAGCGCCGACACCGCCTTCGCGACCATCGTCAAGGACGAGCTTCCGGTCGGCGTACGGGGCCTGGTGCTCGCCGCCGCCCTCGCCGCCGTGATGTCCACGTCCTCCGGCGCCCTCATCGCCTGCGCCACCGTCGCCAACAACGACATCTGGGCCAAGCTGCGCGGAGCCGTACGGCCCCGGGGGGACGACCACGACGAGGTCAAGGGGAACCGGGTCTTCATCCTCGTCATGGGCATCGCCGTGATCTGCACCGCCATCGCCCTCAACAACGTCGTCGAGGCGCTGACCGTCGCGTACAACCTGCTCGTCGGCGGTCTGCTCGTCCCGATCCTCGGCGGACTGCTGTGGAAGCGCGGGACCGTGCACGGCGCGCTCGCCTCCGTCGTCGTCGGCGGGCTCGCGGTCGTCGGGCTGATGGCGACGTACGGCATCCTTGCGAACGAGCCCGTCTACTACGGGCTGCTGTCCTCGCTGGCCGCGTACGTGATCGTCTCCCTGGCCACACCCGCGACCGACCCGGCGGTCCTGGCCGCCTGGCGCGAGCGGCTGGCCGGGCGCGGCGCGGATGCCGAGGCCGAGGCCGAGCCGGCGGCCGTGGTCGCCTAGCCGCCGCACCGCACCCCAGCCCCCGAAGAACTTCGGCCCGGGCGCCGCACGGCGCCCGGGCCGGGCGGTCCCCCTCAGCGGGGTCCGCGACACTGGAAGACGCAACACCGGTACCACGCACCACTCACCACTCGCACCACGCATCACCCGTACCACCTGGAGGAGTCCGACGATGAGCAGCACCGAGTTCCCGGCAGCAGGCGGCAGCCAGCCACGCGGCCCCGTCGACTCGTCCCGCGTCCCGCGGTACGCGGGCCCCGCGACCTTCGCCCGGCTGCCGCGCCTCGACGAGGTCGGCCGAGCCGACGTCGCCGTGGTCGGCGTGCCCTTCGACTCCGGGGTCTCCTACCGGCCCGGCGCCCGCTTCGGCGGCAACGCCATCCGCGAGGCCTCCCGCCTGCTGCGCCCGTACAACCCCGCGCAGGACGCCTCCCCCTTCGCTCTCGCCCAGGTCGCCGACGCCGGTGACATCGCGGCGAACCCGTTCAACATCAACGAGGCCGTGGAGACGGTCGAGGCCGCGGCCGACGAGCTGCTCGGCACGGGCGCCCGCCTGATGACGCTGGGCGGCGACCACACCATCGCCCTCCCGCTCCTGCGCTCCGTCGCCAAGAAGCACGGCCCGGTGGCCCTGCTCCACTTCGACGCGCACCTCGACACCTGGGACACCTACTTCGGCGCCGAGTACACGCACGGCACCCCGTTCCGCCGGGCGGTGGAGGAGGGGATCCTGGACACGGAGGCCCTCTCCCACGTCGGCACCCGCGGCCCGCTGTACGGCAAGCAGGACCTCACGGACGACGAGAAGATGGGCTTCGGCATCGTCACCTCGGCGGACATCTACCGCCGCGGCGCCGACGAGGTCGCCGACCAGCTGCGCCAGCGCATCGGCGACCGCCCGCTGTACATCTCCATCGACATCGACTGTCTCGACCCGGCGCACGCCCCCGGCACGGGCACGCCGGAGGCCGGTGGCATGACCTCCCGCGAGCTGCTGGAGATCCTGCGCGGACTGTCCTCCTGCAACCTGGTCTCCGCGGACGTGGTCGAGGTCGCGCCCGCGTACGACCACGCCGAGATCACGGCGGTGGCCGCGTCCCACACGGCGTACGAACTGACGACGATCATGTCCCGCCAGATCGCGGCGGCCAGGGCTCAGGAGGCCGGGAACAAGTGACTCACGACCACGACCTGGTGCTCCGTCCGTCGGCGGCGCAGACGGAGGCCGCGCTGAATCCGCCCCCCGGCCGCAACGGCGGAGACCTGGTCGTGGAGACCCTCTGCGGTCTCGGCGCCACGACCGTCTTCGGCCTGCCCGGCCAGCACGCGCTCGGCATGTTCGACGCCCTGCGCCGGTCCTCGTTGCGGTACATCGGACTGCGGGTGGAGAACAACGCGGGGTTCGCGGCCGACGCGTACGGCCGCATCACGGGTGAGGCCGCGCCCCTGCTGCTCTCCACCGGCCCGGGAGCGCTGACCTCCCTGGCCGCGCTCCAGGAGGCCGCCGCGGCCTCCGCCCCCGTCCTCGCCATCAGCAGCCAGATCCCCACCGCGGGACTGGGCGGCGGACGCCACGGCTATCTGCACGAACTCCCCGACCAGCAGGCGTCGTTCAGGGGTGTCGTCAAGTCCGTCCACACGGTCCGTACGCAGTCGCAGATCCCCTCCGCGATCGCGGCGGCCTGGGAGTCGGCGCTGACCGCCCCGCACGGCCCGGTCTGGGTGGAGATCCCGCAGGACGTCCTCCTCGCCGAGACCCACCTGCCGCAGGTCACGGCGATCGACGCGACCCCGGAGGACGTCGTCCCGCGCCCCGAACTCACCGCGCTGGCGGCCCACTTGCTGTCCTCGGCGGCCCGCCCCGCGATCATCGCGGGCGGCGGGGTCGTACGGTCGGACGCGTCCGGCAAGCTGAGGTCGCTGGCGGAGAAGCTGAACGCGCCGGTCGTCACCACCTTCGGCGGCAAGGGCGCCTTCCCCTGGACCCACCCGCTCTCACTCCAGTCCTGGCTGGAGGACCAGCACACCACGGACTTCCTGGAGGACGCGGACGTCCTGCTGGTCGTCGGCTCCGGCCTCGGCGAACTGTCCTCGAACTACCACACGTTCAAGCCCCGCGGCCGGGTCGTCCAGATCGAGGCCGACCTCGGCAAGCTGGAGTCCAACCACCCGGCGATCGGCATCCACGCGGACGCCAGGCTCGCGCTCTCCGCGCTCCTGGAGACCGTCGAGGACCGCCCCGACCCGACGGCCGCGGACCGCGTCCGCACGCTGCTCGACCGGGTGGGAGAGCGCATCGCCGCACAGGAACTCACCCTGGAACAGGACGTGTTGGCGTCCGTCCGCCGAGCCCTCCCGGCCACCTCCCCGTCCTTCTGGGACATGACCATCCTGGCGTACTGGGCGTGGTCCGCCTTCGACCCGCGCGGAAAGAACACCATGCACTCCGCCCAGGGCGCGGGCGGCCTCGGCTACGGCTTCCCGGCGGCCCTCGGCGCGGCGGCTGCCGATCCCACCCGCCCGGTCCTCGCGGTCTCCGGCGACGGCGGCGCGTTGTATTCGATCGCCGAACTCGCCACGGCGAGGCAGTACGACCTGAACGTCACCTGGCTGATCGTCGACGACGGCGGCTACGGCATCCTGCGCGAGTACATGACCGACGCCTTCGGCCAGGCCACGGCCACGGAGCTGACCCGCCCCGACTACGTGGCGCTGGCCGAGTCCTTCGGCGTCCCGGGGATCCGTACGACCCCCGAGACACTGGAGGAGGACCTGGCGAAGGCCCTCGCGAGCCCCGGCCCGTCCGTGGTGCTGCTCCCGGCGGTGCTGCGGATGTTCGCACCGACGCATCTCGGCTGAGTCGCCTCTTTCACCAGGTGAGGAGCGCATCGGGCGTGGACGCCTGCCGTGCCTCGGTCGCGGCGCGGAACGCGGCCAGCGCGGCCCGGCGGCTGCGCAGGTCCGCGATGTCCGCGTCCATCCGTTCCAGGTGCGCGGTCATCGTGCGCCGAGGCTTCCGGGCCGCCGGCGCCGAGCACCTCGCGGTGCATTTCGGCGACCCGGACGGATACGTCCGGCGGATGGCCGCCTTCGCTCGGGCGGCCCGGAAGACACGCGGCTGATCTGGTCGCCGCAGGTCACCGGCCTGACCACGAAGCAGATCAGGTGCGACGGGACGACCGGGGGTTCAACCGTCTACCAGATCGCGTCGACCCACTCCGGGTGGTCGATGAACGGGTTGCGGTTGTGCTGGTAGCTGTCGTAGATGACCTGGTTGCGCTTCTCCTCGAAGGCGCTCGGCGGGTCCTCGTCGCTCCACTCCTTGAGCACGGAGAGCTTGCCGATGTACGGGTTGCTTCCGTTGTTCACCTTCTCGTTGGGTTCGAGGTCGGCGAAGCCGTCGCCGCCGTCGTAGCGCACCGCCATGTAGAGGATCATGCGGGCCACGTCGCCCTTGTCCGCGTCACGCGGCTCGAACGAGTCGGAGTCGGTGAGGCTGCCGCCCCCGCCGCTGACCGTGCTGCCGCCGTTGTCGAAGTCCTTGTTGCCACGGATGCTGTTGACCTGGACGTCCGCGGGACGCAGGTGGTGCAGGTCCGTGCCGGGACCTGTCACCTCGCCGAAGTCGCCGTGGGACTTGGCCCACACGTGCTCGCGGTTCCAGTCGCCGACGTCTCCGCCGTTGAGCGACTTGGCGCGCGAGGTGCCGCTGTACAGCAGGATCACGTTGTTGCTGTTGTTCGGGTCCTGGTCGGTGACCATGAGCGCGTTCCAGACCGCGGAGTACGAGATCTTGGTCTGGCTGCTGATGATCGTGTGCAGCGAGGACTTCAGGCTGCTGCCGGTCTTGCCGACCGCGTTCTTGTAGTACGTGCTGTCGTACGCGGTCGTCGTGGCACTCGCGGGAGTGGCGGTCATCGTCGGCAGGGTGAGGCCTACCAGGACGGCTGAGGTGGTCAGCGCCAGCGTCTTCCAGCGGCGTATGTGCGTGGCGGGCATGGTGGGGGCGTCCGTTCTACGCGGGTTGATTGAGCGGGCAACCGGAGCGTGACATGGACATGCGTTTCAGGGAATGAACGGAGCGTGTCGGTTGGGTGACGGAAACCGGCAAGTCGCTTGTTGTGCGCGTGATCTGACACACCGGAAGGCCCCCGCCCATATGTCGCGTGGGCAGGGGCCTTCCGGCGCTCGAGGACCGGTCAGTTCAGGTCGGACGGGTCCAGGCGGTAGAGCGTCGAGGCCGACTGGGCCGACTGGCCGTTCTCCGACTCGGAGCCCGTGGCCGAACTCGACTCGGACGACGAGGTCTTGCTGTAGGCGCTCTCCTTCACCGCGGTGGCGTTCTTCTGCACCCAGGCGGTGACCGCGGAACTGGTGCTGTTGTTGCCGCCCATTCCGCCGCCCATGCCCGAGCCGCCGACCTGGATGTAGTGAAGCTCGCCCTTCTTCACCAGCTCCTTGAGCTTGGCGACCGTCATGCCCTTGTCGGTGCCGGTGAAGCCGTACATGGAGATGACGGGCTTGTGGGTGCTCAGGATCAGCTGCCCGGCGCTCTGCGAATTGGACACCGCGAGCAGCCACTTGGCGCCGTCCTGGTGCTTCTCCAGGTACGAGATCAGCTCGCTGCTGGTCTCGCCGCCCATGCCGCCACCGCCGCCGAAACCGCCGCGCTGACCGCCCGTGCCGCCCGGGGCCGTAGCGTTCTCGCCACCGTTCTGGCCGCCCGGGAACTCGCCGTTCTGGCCGCCCGTGCCGCCGCCGGGGAAACCGCCGTTCTCGCCGCCCTGCGGGGCGCCGCCGGGCAGTTCGCCGGTTCCACCGCCGCCGGGCGTCACCTGGCCGCCCTCCTGGCCGGCCGCTTGGCCGCCCGGCTGGGTGCCGCCAGGCATCTCGCCGCCGCCCGGACCCCCCGCGTTGCCGCCGGGGCCACCCCGTCCGCCGCCGAAGCCGCCTTGGCCGGTGGACGGTCCGGCGGTCGGATTGGTGCCGCCCATGCCGCCGCCCGCGCCGCCCGCACCGGCCGGGACGGCGAACGAGTACGCCGCCGGGCCCGCGAGAGCCGCGACGACCGCCGCCGCCAGGGACGCGGCCAGCAGCCGTACGCGGTTGCCGGAGCGGAAGACGAGCAGGCCGACGACGGCCAGCGCCATGACCACCGCGATGGCCGGCCACAGCCAGGTGTTCCAGTCGGTGGCCCGGCGCAACAGCACGACCGCCCAGATGCCGGTGACCGCGAGCCCGGCGGGCAGCACCCAGGACCAGCGGACGTCACCGCCGCGGAAGGCACGGAACAGCATGACGCCGCCGCCACCGCACAGGGCCGCGATGCCAGGGGCGACCGCGGTCGTGTAGTACGGGTGCATGGTGCCTTCGGCTGTGGCGAACGTCAGGTAGTGCAGCAGCAGCCAGCCGCCCCACAGCACCAGCGCCGCACGAGTCGGGTCGATGCGCGGGGCGCGCCCGCACAGCACGAGGCCGCCGGCGAGGGCGATGCCCGCGAAGGGGATCAGCCAGGAGATCTGGCCGCCCAGGATGTCGTTGAACAGCCGGCCGAGGCCCGCGGAACCGGAGAAGCCGCCGCCGCCACCTCCGCCACCGCCGTTGCCCTCGCCGCCGAGGACGCGGCCCAAGCCGTTGTAGCCGAAGATCAGGTTCCAGGCGGTGCCGTCCGTCGAACCGCCGATGTAGGGACGGTCGTCGGCGGGCACCAGCGAGACGGCCGTCGCCCACCAGAAGCTGGACACGGCCAGGGCCACGGTGGCCAGCAGCAGGTTGCGGATCCGCTTCGCCCAGCCGAGGTGCGACGCGTACAGATAGACCGCGAAGACGGCGGGCAGCGCGATGTAGCCCTGGAGCATCTTCGTGTTGAAGGCGAGCCCGAAGCAGACCGCCGAGCCGAGCAGCGGCAGCAGCCTGCCGTCGCGGGTCGCGCGCAGTCCGAGGGCCGCGCCCGACACCATCAGGAGGAGGAGCAGGGTGTCGGGGTTGTTGTCGCGGTTGATGGCGACGGTGATCGGGGTGAGCGCGAGCACGAGCGCGGCGACCGCGGCGGCGGCGTGGCCGAACACCCGCTTCACGGAGGAGTGAAGGATCCAGATCGTGCCGAGGGCGGCCGCGATCATCGGCAGCATCATCTGCCAGGTGCCGAAGCCGAAGATCCGGCACGACAGGCCCATGACCATGAGTGCGAGCGGCGGCTTGTCGACGGTCAGGAAGTTGCCCGCGTCGAGCGAGCCGAAGAACCACGCCTTCCAGCTCTGGGTTCCGCTGTAGATCGCGGAACTGTAGAAGCTGTTGAGACCGGAGCCGGACAGGTTCCAGGAGTACAGCACCGTGGCCAGCACCATGATCGCGATCAGGGCGGGGAGGGACCAGCGGGGCGCTTTCTCCGGCGGGCCGGACTGTGTCTCCGGTGGTCCGGACCGCGCGGAAGGCGGCGAGTCGGTGTTGGCCGCGAGGGGCGCGGAGGCGTGGGGATGCGGATCGGTGGCAGACGTCACCACTGCACCGTGCCGGGGGGTGATGGGTGCGCACTGTGGTCTGCCTGGGGGTCAGCTGTGGATCCGAACGAAGCTCACCCTGGTGGTCATGAAGATCAACAAGGGGACGGATGGACACAAGGGGGCATGGGTGCTGTTCACTCTCAGGGCGTCCTAGGCCCTGTCGTCCGACTCCGTGCGGAACCCTGACCCCTGACGTCGTCATGAACTTGGAGCGTTCGCCGTGCCCTCTGTGGAAGAGCAGTTCTCGGGATTCCTGCTGCTTCTCGATCGTTTCCAGAAGCAGCTGGCCGAGTTCATGCTCGGCGCCTACCTGGCGTGCGACTTCGGCAGCGATTCCGGAGACGACGGCGATTCGACACTCAGCCCGCAGGTACGGCTCGACGTCGTGGACGGCTCACCGCAGATGACGCTCGACCATGCCATCACCTGGATGGACCTGACCCGCGACCAGGAGCTGAGCGAGTACCGCCTGGCCGTGACCCTCACCTTCACCGGGGCGGGGGTCGCGGTGGAGGCGTTCGTCCGGCTCGACCTGGAGCGGGACATGGGCGAGTGGCCCGCCGGGGTCCATGTCCCGTACCGGCAGCGGGCCGACGGTCTCGGCCTCGACGAGGCGCTCGACTTCGTCGAGGCCCGGGTCGAGGAGATGTGCCGCCGCTACGACGACGTGGCCGGGCTGGGCCTCACCCGGCGGGAGACAACCTCGAAGGGACCGTCCAGTGAAGCCCACGCTCGTGCGGCTCGTGCCGGGCTCGGAGCATCGAGAGTTCATGGCGGAGATCAGAGCACTGAGGACAGCGAGCCGGAGTGGGACTGGCGGTTCGGCGAATGACGCCCCTCAACGACCCAGACCGGCTCGCTCGCCTTGCGGAGCGCCTGAGCGCGATGGTCGGCACGGAGCCGGACATCCAGGAGGTCCCGCCTCGCGAGCCTGGTGACGGCGAGGTGTTCGCCCTCGTCTTCGCGGACGTCCCGGAACCCGGCTTCGTCACCGGGGTCACCTACGGGCTGTCACCGTGGCAGCGGGCGAACGGGCAGCCGCCTGCCCGCGAACTCTGCATCACGATGCGTTCGGGCGATCAGGCATGGGCGAGGGTTCCTGCCCTCGCCGTTGCCGCCTTGCGCGGCTTCTGCCCGTTCTCTCCAGGCATGGTGATCGGCTACATGAAGCCGTACGTGGCAGGTTCGGGCCTGAGCAGCCTGGTCCTGGCCGGCCCCGCGCCCGCCCTCGCGCTCCCCGAAGCGATCGACCTCGCGGACTCCGACGCGCCCCCGGAGGATCTGGTGCGGATCGTCGGGGCCTACCCGATCCACGTCTCGGAGCGGGAGGCCATCCGCTTCCGGGGGCCCGCAACGGTGTGGGACTCGAGATGGGACCCGTACGACCCCGCCCGTCCGGCGGTGGTCTGACACCGCGGGATCCGGGCGTCCGAACAGACCACCGGGCCGGGGCTTCGGCCCGGCCGGTTGTTCAGCCCGGGAACCTGCCGTGCTTGACGGCCGCGACGAACGACGACCAGTCCGCGGCCGAGAAGACCAGCGCGGGGCCGTGCGGGACCTTGGAGTCGCGCACGGGGACGCCGGAGGGGTGGTTGTCCAGTACCTCGACGCAGCTGTTGGCTTCGGTTCCGCTGTAGGACGACTTGCGCCAACCGCTCAGTATGTCTGCGCGCGAGATGGTGTGCTCAGCCATGGTGTCCGTAGTCCTTCGCTGTCGCCCTCAACAGGGCAAGTGACTCTTGCAGCGGCAACGCGTCGCTCAGTGCGAGATGGTAGGCGCCCTGGAGTCGTTCGACGATGGCGGGGGAGTCGTGAACCTTGCCGAACTGCAGGCCTTCGGAATAGGCCACCGGAGGCTGGTCCTCGAACCACATCAACGTCAGCATGCTGTTCAGGATCTGGTACGCGCCCACGGTGTACGGAATCACATGGGTGCGTACGCGCTTGGTCTCGGTCAGGCGGACGATGTGCATGAGCTGCTCCGCCATGACCTGCGGGCCACCGACCGGGCGTCGCAGGACCGCCTCGTCCAGTAGCGCCCACACTACGGGCACCACTGGGTCGGTGAGGATCCTTGAGCGCTCAAGCCGTGTGACAACGGCCCTGTCACATTCCTCTTCACTCGCAGGGGGGTATCCGACGCTCAGAAGGGAACGCGCGTACCTTTCCGTCTGCAGGATGCCAGGCACGAAGGTGGGCGCGAACTCGCGGATCACTGCCGCTTGTTGTTCGAGATACCGGGCTGCCTCGAAGTAGTCGGCGACCGCCGCGTCCTCGACCGGCAGGAAACTACTCAGCACATTCCCCGTGTTCAGAGCCTCGTCCAGCCGTCGCGCGTCCTCCCGGGAGGGAATCCGGCGCCCCGCCTCGATGTGCGCGATGTGCGAACGGGTCATGACCGCCGCCTCGGCCAACTGCTGTTGCGTCAGCCCCGCCGTCTCGCGCTGCTGCTTCAGCCAGTCACCGTACGTGCTGGTCATGGCCAACTCCCTTGTGACAAATGCCTGGTCACATCCCACCCTCTGGCGAGCCTAGCCCGACCCGTCTCACTCTGTAAGCAGACCGCTACGCAAAGCGATGTCCCTGAGTCTGAACCCAACGGAGTTGACGACATGAGCCACCGAGTCGCCCGCCTCTTCGAGCCGCTGTTGCGGCTGCTGTTCCCCGGCTCGGGGCGCCGCCGTCGCGCGGCCACCGTCACCGCCCCGGCGTACCGACGTCCCACCCTCTTGTACGCCCCTGGCCAGACGACCCGCCGCGTTGGTTCTCGACCTCTGCGCGGCGAGGACCACGAGATCGTCCGCCCTTACCTCGTCGCCCATGAGCGGAGCGAGGAGGTGCGCAGGCAGCGGGCCCGGCGGCGTGCCCTGTGGCTGGCCGTGCACGGCGTCGACATCGGGCCGAGGTTCATCCATGGTGTGGAGGTGGCCCCGTGATCAACGGCGGGACGGAATCGGCGCGGCTGCTCCCGTGGTCCGGCGAGGGCGGCAAGCCCTGCTATCTCGTCGGCGACGGGACCGGCCGTCTCTCCCGCGTCGCCGACGCCGTCGAGAGCGTGCAGCTGGGGATGTCCGCCGCACTCCTCGACCATGCCGCCGACATGCTCGACGACCACAAGGTCACTGCCGCCCAACTCCGCTTCCTGGCCGCTCGCATGGTCGAGGCGCTGCGTGACGTACACCGCATCGCGGAGAGCCGGGGGGCCCGTCTTCCCCTGCCGGCCCATGACGGCCCTGGTGGCCCTGACGGCATCGAGGATGAGGATGACGTCGCCCGATGGATCAGCGCCGACACCTGACGGTTTCCCGACGGCGCGCGGCCCGCCCCCCGTCACTCACCGGAACCCTCCAGATGCCCTCTGTGATCAGACCCCGAACTTCCCTGCCTCGAACTCCCCTCCTGGGAACACACGTACAACTTTCGGCTACCTGAACGAGTCATGAGAGGCGAGTGCGCCACAGGCGCGCTCGTATTGGTCGAAGGGGATGGGGAACCTCCATGACTCACCGGATATCCCGGCGTGCCCGTGTGCTCGCGGCGAGCCTCGGCGCCGGGGTGATCGTGCCGTTCGCGGCCGCCGCCGCGCCGGCCGCAGCCGCGGCACCGCAGGTCAGCTGTACGTCGAGCAAGGCGGGCCTGGCCGTCAAGCTGCAGAAGGACATCACCACGGCGCTCAGAGGCCGCGCCGGCACCGTCGCCGTCGGTCTCTACGACCGTACGGCGAAGACCACCTGCACCCTGCGGAGCAGCACGGCGTACGACTCCGCCAGCGTCGTCAAGGCCACCGTGCTGGCCACGCTGCTGTGGGACGCCAAGAAGCACAACCGGTATCTGACCAGCCGCGAGCAGACCCTCGCCACGGCCATGATCACCAAGTCGGACAACAACGCCACCAGCACGCTGTGGAAGCAGCTCGGCGTGACCAAGGTGAAAGGTTTCCTCGCCGCTGCCGGGATGACCCAGACCAAGCCGGGCGCCAACAACTACTGGGGTCTCACCCAGATCACCGTCCGGGACGAGCAGAAGCTGCTCGCGCTGCTCACCGCCAAGAACTCCGTGCTGAGCGACAACGCCCGTGCCTACGAGCTGAAGTTGATGGGCAAGGTCATCTCCTCGCAGCGCTGGGGCACCCCGGCCGGAGCGCCGTCCTCGGTCGCCGTGCACGTCAAGAACGGCTGGCTGTCGCGTGCCACGCACGGCTGGCGCGTGCACAGCATCGGCACCTTCAACGGCGCGGGCCACGACTACATGATCACCGTGCTGACGCAGGACAACAGCACCATGCAGTACGGCGTCAACACCATCCAGGCCGTCGCCAAGGCCATCCACAAGGACCTGGTGCCGACCACCTCCACGACCAGCGCGAGCGTGCTGCGCTACGTGCCCACGGCCACCCCCCAGGAAGCGATCCCGGCGGTACCGTCCGCGGGCTGACGCTTCACGAGGCGGTCTCCCGCGCGTCACCCGGCCGTCCTACCGTGACCGGCATGCGCATGAGATCCGTACTCGCCACCGTCACCGCCGGCCTGGCGGCGGCCACCTGTGTGGCCGCCGCCGCTCCGGCCAACGCCCACAGCGGCAGAGCCCCGGGCGTCCACGCCTGTTCGCCCGCCGTCTCGATCGCGGGCTACTCCGACGCGCTCGACAAGACGACGTACGACGGCACCTTCGTCGGCAACCTCTCCGCGCTCGCCGTCGACCGCGGCGGCCGGATCGCCGCGCTCTCCGACCGGTCCTCGCTCTTCACCCTGGACCGCGAGACGCTGAAGCCGACGAGCGTCGTGAACCTCGTCGACGAGAAGGGCGCCGCGCTCGACTCCGAGGGTTTGGCCGTCGACTACGACGGCACCCGTCTCGTCACCTCCGAGACCGATCCCTCCGTACGCCGCTACGAGCGCGACGGCACCCTCGTCGGGAGCCTCCCCGTACCGGACGCGCTCAAGGTCGCTCCCGCGGGCCGCGCCACCTCCAACCTGACCTTCGAAGGGCTCACGCTCCTCCCCGGCGGCCGCACCCTGCTCGCCGCCATGGAGGGGTCACTGAGCGGTGACACCGCCGGCATCGTGCGCTTCCAGACCTGGGACCGCGCGACCCGGCAGGGTGACTTCCGGCTCTCCGCCCAGTACGGCTACCGCGCCGACACCGGCCTCGGCGTCTCCGAGGCGCAGGCCACCCCCGACGGCCGCCTCCTCGTCCTGGAGCGCGGCTTCACCGCGGGCGTCGGCAACACCGTCCGCCTCTACCTCGCCGACCTCCGTCACGCCACGGACACCCGCCGCGTCGACACCCTGACCGGCCAGGACGGCGTGCGGCTCGCCCGCAAGACGCTCCTCGCCGACCTCGTGAACTGTCCTTCACTGGGCGCCCGGGCCAAGCAGCCCCAGCCCAACCCCCTCCTCGACAACATCGAGGGCCTGACGATCACCGGCCGCACCCACGACGGCCGTCTCCAGCTCCTCCTGGTCAGCGACGACAACCAGAACGCCGTCCAGACCACCCGTCTGTACTCCCTGAGTGCCCGCCTGCCACACACGGTGAACGGCTGATTATTGCGGAGGGATGAAATCCGCTTGTTTCAGCGTTGGTGTCTTCCGGCGGAGTGAGATCTACGGAAGGCACCGGCGTGGCATTCGAGCAAGGGGACAGGGGCGGCTGGGCGCAGCGGCTCGCCGGGTACGCGTGGCGGTACCCGAAGTACGTCCTGCTCGCGCTCGGCTCCTCGCTGGGCGGCATGGCGGTCCTGGCGGTCGTCCCGCTGATCACCAAGGTGATCATCGACGACGTCATCGGGAACCACACCAAGGCCATGGCGCCCTGGGCGGGCGCGCTCATAGGCGCCGCCGTCCTCGTCTACGTCTTCACCTACATCCGCCGCTACTACGGCGGCCGCCTCGCCCTCGACGTCCAGCACGACCTGCGGACCGAGATGTACGGGACGATCACCCGGCTCGACGGACGACGCCAGGACGAGCTGTCCACCGGCCAGGTCGTCGGCCGCGCCACCAGCGACCTCCAGCTGATCCAGGGCCTGCTCTTCATGCTCCCGATGACCATCGGGAACGTGCTGCTCTTCCTGATCTCCCTCGGGATCATGGCCTCGCTCTCCCTGCCCCTCACCCTGGTCGCGCTCGCCGTCGCACCCGCCCTCTGGGTCGTCGCCAAGCGCAGCCGCTCCAAACTGCACCCCGCCACCTGGTACGCGCAGGCGCAGGCCGCCGCCGTGGCGGGTGTGGTCGACGGCGCCGTCAGCGGCGTACGCGTGGTGAAGGGCTTCGGACAGGAGGAGCAGGAGACCGGGAAACTCCGGGACGTCGGGCGGCGGCTCTTCGCGGGGCGGCTGCGGACCATCCGGCTCAACGCCAAGTACACCCCGGCCCTCCAGGCCGTGCCCGCCCTCGGCCAGGTCGCGATGCTCGCGCTGGGCGGCTGGCTCGCCGTACGGGGACAGATCACGCTCGGCACCTTCGTCGCGTTCTCCGCGTACCTCTCCCAGCTCGTGGGACCCGTACGGATGCTCGCCGTGGTCCTCACCGTCGGGCAGCAGGCCCGCGCGGGCGCCGAGCGCGTCCTCGAGCTCATCGACACCGAGCCGTCGATCAAGGACGGCACCAAGACCCTCCCGGCCGACGCGCCCGCGACCGTCGAGTTCGACGACGTGTCCTTCGCCTACGAGGGCACCTCGAAAAGGCAGCCGGTGCTCGACGGGCTGAGCTTCGAGATCCGCCCCGGCGAGACGCTCGCCGTGGTCGGCTCCTCCGGCTCCGGCAAGTCGACGGTCTCGCTCCTGATACCCCGCTTCTACGACGTGACGCACGGCGCCGTCCTCATCGGCGGGCACGACGTCCGCGAGCTGACTCAGGAGTCGCTGCGCGCCGCGATCGGCATGGTCCCCGAGGACTCCTTCCTGTTCTCCGACACCGTGCGCGCCAACATCGCCTACGGCCGCCCGGACGCCACCCAGGAGGAGATCGAGACCGCGGCCCGCGCCGCCCAGGCGGACCGTTTCATCGCCGAGCTGCCCGAGGGCTACGACACCAAGGTGGGCGAGCACGGCCTCACCCTCTCCGGCGGCCAGCGCCAGCGCGTCGCCCTCGCCCGCGCCATCCTCACCGACCCCCGCCTGCTTGTCCTGGACGACGCCACCTCCGCCGTGGACGCCCGCGTCGAGCACGAGATCCACGAGGCCCTCAAGGGGGTCATGGAGGGGCGCACCACCCTCCTCATCGCCCACCGCCGCTCCACCCTCAACCTCGCCGACCGCATCGCCGTCCTCGACGGCGGCCGCCTCGCCGAGATCGGCACCCACGAGGAACTCCAGCAGCGCTCCCCGCTGTATCGCCGGCTCCTGACCGACCCGGACGAGCTGGGCGGCGTCTCGCCCGGCCACGCCCAGCCCGCCGTGCCCCAGGAGGACACCTCCGTACGGGACGAGCTGGACGCCGAGTTCGACGCCGAGCGCGGGGTCACTCCCCATCTGTGGACCGGCGACCGGGAGCCCAAGGACAACGCCCTGTCCGGCATGCCCGCCACGCCCGAACTCCTCACCCTGGTCGAGGCGCTGCCCCCGGCCACCGACACCCCCGGCATCGACGAGGCGCGTGCGGTCAGGCCCGAGGAGTCCTACGGGCTGCGCAGGCTGCTGCGCGGCTTCGGGCTCCCGCTGCTCGTCAGCCTGGGGCTCGTGGCCGTGGACGCGGGCATGAGCCTGCTGCTGCCGGTGCTGATCCGGCACGGCATCGACCAGGGCGTCACCCGGATGGCGATCGGCGCGGTGTGGGCCGCCGCCGCGCTGGCGCTGGTCACCGTGCTCGTCCAGTGGGCCGCGCAGATCGGCGAGACCCGGATGACGGGCCGGACCGGCGAGCGGGTCCTCTACTCCCTCCGCCTGAAGATCTTCGCGCAGCTCCAGCGCCTGGGGCTCGACTACTACGAGCGGGAGCTGACAGGCCGGATCATGACCCGGATGACGACGGACGTCGACGCGCTGTCGACGTTCCTCCAGACGGGCCTGGTCACCGCCTTCGTCTCGGTCGTCACCTTCTTCGGCATCATGGGCGCGCTGCTGGTGATCGACGTACAGCTCGCGCTGGTCGTGTTCGTCACCCTTCCGCCGCTGGTCATCGGCACGTTCTTCTTCCGCCGGGCGAGCGTGAAGGCGTACGAACTCGCCCGCGAGCGGGTGTCGGCGGTCAACGCCGACCTCCAGGAGTCGGTCTCCGGACTGCTGATCCTGCAGGCGTTCCGGCGCGAGCGCTCGGGCAGGCAGCGGTTCGCGCAGGGCAGCGACAGCTACCGCCAGGCGCGCATCCGCGGCCAGTGGCTGATATCGATCTACTTCCCCTTCGTGCAGCTGCTGTCGTCGGTCGCGTCGGCAGGCGTGCTGATCGTGGGCGCGCACCGGGTGGACGCCGGCACCCTCACGACGGGCGCGCTGGTCGCCTACCTCCTCTACATCGACCTGTTCTTCGCGCCCGTGCAGCAGCTCTCGCAGGTCTTCGACGGCTACCAGCAGGCCACGGTCTCGCTGGGCCGCATCCAGGAACTGCTCCAGGAGCCGACCTCGACGAAGGCCGCCGACGAACCGCTGGAGGTCCTCTCCCTGCGGGGCGACATCGCCTTCGAGGACGTCGACTTCGCTTACGGCGACGACGAGGAGGCGCTCAGCGCCGTCTCGCTGAGCATCCCGGCCGGACAGACCGTCGCCTTCGTCGGCGAGACCGGCGCGGGCAAGTCCACGCTGGTGAAGCTGGTCGCCCGGTTCTACGACCCGACGGGCGGGCGGGTGACGGTCGACGGCACGGATCTGCGCTCGCTCCACCTGACCTCCTACCGGCACCGTCTCGGCGTCGTCCCGCAGGAGGCGTACCTCTTCCAGGGGACCGTCCGGGACGCCATCGCCTACGGGCGTCCCGACGCGACCGATGCCGAGGTGGAGGCCGCGGCCCGCGCGGTCGGCGCCCACGACATGATCGCCACGTTCGACGGCGGCTACCTCCACGAGGTCGCCGAGCGCGGTCGCAACCTCTCCGCCGGCCAGCGTCAGCTGATCGCGCTGGCCCGCGCCGAACTCGTGGACCCGGACGTGCTGCTCCTCGACGAGGCGACGGCGGCGCTGGACCTGGCGACGGAGGCCCTGGTCAACCAGGCCACCGACCGCCTCGCCGGCCGCCGTACGACGCTCGTCGTCGCCCACCGCCTGACGACGGCCGCCCGCGCCGACCGGGTCGTGGTCATGGACCACGGCCGCGTCGCCGAGGACGGCACCCACGACGAGCTCCTCCGACGAGGCGGCCACTACGCGGAGTTGTGGAGGACGTTCGTCGGGGCCCCGGAGGAGGAAGAGCCGGTTCCCTCATCGGCCTGAGCTTTCAGCTCTTCGCCTTGATGTCGGAGATCTTCTTCGTGGCCAGGTCCGACTGCACGGTCAGATAGGTGTACGTGGGGTGCTGGGCGGAGCCCCAGGTGAGGCGCACCGTCGACCAGGTGTGGCCCGCGCCGCTGTCTCCGGCCGTCACCTTCCACGCCCGCGGCACGTCCTGTGCGCGCAGCACCCCGTCGGCGTGCTCGCGGCTCTCCCACTTGGCCAGGCGGGTGCGGAGATCCTTGGTCAGGTAGAAGGTGCGCAGCTGGGAGCCGAGGTGACCGCTTCCCTCGTCGGTGACCGCGTCGATGTAGGCGCCGTAGAAGTTCGCCACCCGGTCGTAGGCGGGACCGTTGGCGCCGCTGCGGGCGGGCGGGGGAGCGCTGGAGCCGGCGAACGCGGGCACGGAGGCACCCGCCGTGGCGAGGAGCGCCGCGGCGACGAGGGCGCCGACGGCCGTACGTGAACGTGACGTGCGGGACATGGATGAGTACCTTTCGTTCGGTTTTCTGACCAGTTGGACACCGAACAAAGGGGTGGGGTTGCCCCAAACACGGAAGAAAACCTCTCTCGGGTGAAGGCAACCATCCGATGTACGTGCTGCGTCCGTACACCAGTACGCTGAATGGCCGGGGGAGGACGACAGTGGACCGTGGTGGTGCGATACGCCGGCGCTTGGCGCTGGGCCTTGCGGTGTTGACCGCAGCCGGGCTGATGGCGTTGTTGAGTCCGGGCAGCGCGCAGGCGGCCGACTCGTACTGCTCGGGTCGCAAGGTCAGAACGCTCAGCTTCTCGACCGGCTCCGTCCAGATCTACAAGCGCGACGGCTATGTCTGCGCGATGACCGTCCCGAAGAATCAGCAGTCCCGCAAACGGACGATGTCCGTCAGCGTGCAGGCGCGCGGCAGCCGACCCGTGGTCGACCGGGGCAGCTTCTCGCACCACGCGGGCCCGGTGACCGTCCACGCGGGCCACCGCTGCGTCCGCGTCGAGGGCTCGGTCGGCTCGGGTTCGGTGAGCTCGAGCTGGATCCTCTGCTGAGCCGGCCGAGTGCTGAACCGGCCGGGTGCTGAACCGGCCAAGACACCTGCCTTCCCATAGGGTTTTCCCCATCTCCCCTGGTGCGCCCGTGAGTTGCTCCGATAGCTTCCAGCGCACATCCGTTTCACAGGGGAGTGTGCATGCGCAAGGCGCTCAGATGGCTGCTGGCGCTCACGGTGCTCATAGGCACGTTGAGCACGGCCGGGGCGGCCACCGCCGCCCAGCCGGAGACGGCACCAGGCACCACAAGCACGGACACCGACATCAAGGACAGGCTGCTCGCGATACCGGGCATGAGCCTGATCGAGGAGAAGCCGTACACCGGCTACCGCTTCTTCGTTCTGAACTACACCCAGCCGATCGACCACCGGCACCCGTCCAAGGGCACGTTCCAGCAGCGGATCACCGTGCTGCACAAGGACGTCTCCCGCCCGACGGTCTTCTACACCGGCGGCTACAACGTCTCCACGAACCCCGGCCGCCGTGAGCCCACCCAGATCGTGGACGGCAACCAGGTCTCGATGGAGTACCGCTTCTTCACCCCGTCCCGGCCCGATCCGGCCGACTGGTCGAAGCTCGACATCTGGCAGGCGGCCAGCGACCAGCACCGCATCTTCGAGGCCCTCAAGCCGATCTACGGCCAGAAGTGGCTCTCCACGGGCGGCTCGAAGGGCGGTATGACCGCCACGTACTACGAGCGCTTCTACCCGCGCGACATGGACGGCGTCGTCGCCTACGTCGCCCCCAATGACGTGGTGAACAACGAGGACTCGGCGTACGACCGCTTCTTCAGGAACGTCGGCACCAAGGAGTGCCGCGACAAGCTGAACGCCGTGCAGCGCGAGGCGCTGGTGCGGCGCGCACCGCTGGAGAAGAAGTACGAGGCGTACGCCGCCGACAACGGCTACACCTTCACCACCATCGGAAGCCTCGACAAGGCGTACGAGGCGGTCGTGCTCGACTACGTGTGGGGCTTCTGGCAGTACAGCCTGCTCTCGGACTGCGCCTCGATCCCGGCCGACGCCGCCCACGCCACCGATGACGCGATCTGGGACTCCGTCGACACCATCTCGGGCTTCTCGGCCTACACCGACCAGGGCCTGAACACGTACACGCCGTACTACTACCAGGCGGGTACGCAGCTCGGCGCGCCCACGATCCACTTCCCGGCCATCGAGAAGAAGTACATCCGCTACGGCTACCAGCCGCCGCGGAACTTCGTGCCGCGCTCGATCCCCATGAGGTTCCAGCCGTGGGCCATGGCGGACGTGGACTCCTGGGTCCGCCACCACGCCGACCACATGCTCTTCGTCTACGGCCAGAACGACCCCTGGGGCGCGGAGCGCTTCCGGCTCGGCAAGGGCGCGCGCGACTCGTACGTCTTCACCGCCCCCGGCCTGAACCACGGTGCCAACGTCGCAGGACTCGTCCCCGACGAGAAAGCCCTCGCGACGGCCCGCATCCTGGAGTGGGCGGGTGTCGCCTCGGCGACGGTCCAGGAGAACCCGTCGGCGGCGAGGCCCCTCGCGAAGTTCGACGCGAAGCTGGACCAGCGCGACATCGAGCGCGAGCCCGCGCTGCGACCGTAACCCGGTTCACCGGCTGCAACCCGGTTCACCGGTTGCAACCTGGTTCACCGGCTGCGTCCGCCCCTCGGCTACACGGGGCGGGCGCAGCCCACCGGTCTGCCGCCGCCCAGTTGGACGTAGAGGGCCGTGGCCGACGGGCACTCGGCGCGGTCGACGACCGCCGACGTCACCTTGTAGTCCGGGGGCTTCTTGCCCTTGCCGTCGCACGCGGTCTCCCGCACCTGCCCGTCACCGGAGCTGTAGACGCAGTCGCCGACGATGGTGCGGGGCCCGCCGCCCCCGCCCGGATCGCCGGGGTGCGGGGCCTCCAGCTTGCGCATGCAGGCGTAACCCTGGGGGACGACCCCGTCGCCGTTCTCGTCGGAGGCGGGCCGGGTCTCGCTGATGTGCAGCACGAAGTCCGTGGTCGCGGGGCACAGCGGCCCGTCGGCCACCTTGCCGTCGTAACGGGCGATCACCCGCGCGGCGGCCCGTTCGCTGCTGCAGGGCACCTCGGTGAAGCTGGTCGTCCCGAAGGAACTGCACTCGTCGACCGCGAGGAACACCGCCCCGTAGCCCGAGGGCTGCGTCGACGTCGTCCCCGCGCCGGGCTCGGCGCTCCCCGAGCCCGACCAGCGGTCGCACCCCGCGAGCGCGGCGAGGACCAGCAGCAGCGCGCACACCACCCCGACGCAACGCCGACCCGACGAGCTGGCTCGCATGGCTTCCCCCCGATACCCCCGCCCAGCGTGACCCGTCGCGACGGGCACACGCCAGACATCCGGGGTGCTTTGCGTCCTTTGGGGGTAGTGCGCCGGGTGTGCGGCGTAGGGCCTGTACGTCAATCCCCACCCGGGGTGATACGTCGGCCCATACCGGACCTAGTACGTCAATCCGTACCCGATCGGATACAGCACCTTCGTCGGGTCGTCCGCCCGCTCCACCTCCACCGGCAGTTTCCCGCGGGGCCTCGCGCTGCCCGCGATCACTCGGGCGGCGGCGCGCAGTTCGACGTCCGTCCAGGAGTAGGTCGCCAAGTAAGCACGCACGTCAGGGAGTTGAGCCACGTCGTACGGGTTGCGGATCGCGATCGCGACCACCGGGACGCCGGTGGCCACGAGCCGCTCGACGAGGGTCTTCTGCGACCCGGTCGCCGTCACGTTGTACGTGCCGACGACGACCGCGTCCACACCCCCGGCCGCCGCCACCGCGTTGTCGATGCCCGCCGCGGAGGGCGCCGTTCCGGTGGACAGTGCCGTCGCCGTGAAACCCAGCTCGGTGAGGGCGGTCGCGAGGACGGTCGTGGGCGGTCCGTCGGTACCGGACGGCGAGGCGGGATCGGCGCCGACGACGAGGACGCGCGGGGTGCTCCGGCGCGAGAGCGGGAGCAGGCGCTCCTCGTTGACCAGCAGTGTCGTCGTGCGCTCGGCGATCCGGTCGGCCGCCCTGCGGTGCGCGGCGGTGCCGACCGTGTGGTCGACGCCGGAGTCGCTGACGTACGGGTTCTCCAGCAGGCCCAGTTTGGCCTTGAGGCGCAGGACGCGCAGGACGGACTCGTCGAGGCGGGCCTCGGTGAGCTCGCCGCCGTGCACGGCGTTCAGGACCGCGTTCCAGGCCACGTGGATGGACGGCGGGTTGAGGAGCTGGTCGACACCGGCCTTCAGTGCCAGTACGGGGACGCGGTCGTCGCCGTACTTCGTCCGGACGCCCTCCATGCCGAGCGAGTCGGTCACCACGAGCCCGTCGTAGCCGAGTTCCTCGCGCAGGATGCCGGTGAGGATCGGGTGGGAGAGCGTCGCGGGGTCCCCGGACGGGTCGAGAGCCGGGACCATGATGTGGGCGGTCATGACCGAGTCGATGCCGGCACGGACGGCGGCCCGGAAGGGCACGGCGTCGAGGGACGACCACAGCTCGCGGCTGTGCGTGATGACGGGGAAGCCGAAGTGGCTGTCGACGGCGGTGTCCCCGTGCCCCGGGAAGTGCTTCGCCGTGGCCGCGACCCCGGCGCTCTGATAGCCCTTCACCTCGGCCGTCACCAGCCCGGCCACGGCGTCCGGATCGGCGCCGAAGGAGCGTACGCCGATGACCGGGTTGGCCGGGTTGACGTTCACGTCGGCGACCGGGGAGTAGTCCTGTCGGATGCCGAGGGCGCGCAGTTCGGCGCCGCCGAGGCGCCCCACCGTACGGGCGTCCTCCCGCGAGCCGCCCGCGCCCAGCGCCATCGCGCCCGGGAACAGCGTCGCGGGCTTGCCCACCCGGGCCACCGCTCCGTACTCCTGGTCGGTGGAGATGAGGACGGGCAGCCCGCGCGGCTGGTCGAGGGACACCTTCTGGATGCCGTTCGAGAGGGCGGCGATCTGGTGCGGGTCACGGGTGTTGTGCGCCCAGGTGAAGTAGATGATCCCGCCGACGCGGTACCTGGCGATCAGCTCGGCGGCCGTCCTGACGCCGAGCTCCTCGAGGTTGGTGTCGATGTCGGCCTGGTCGGGCGCGGTGGCCGAGTGCCCGTACACCCGCATCACGAAGAGCTGGCCGACCTTCTCCTCCAGCGTCATACGGGAGACGAGCGCCCGGAGCGACGATTCATCAGGCCGGTCCTCGGCCGCCCGGACGGAGGTGGTGCTCAAGGTCAGGGCCGCGGTGGTCCCGGCGGTGGCGGCGAGAACGGTACGTCTGGACGGTCTGGCAGATCTCGATGGCCCCACGTGCGCTCCTCCCTCATGAAGGAAACTTCCGAGGAGTCACGAATATCCGGGAAGTTTCTTCCAGTCAAGGGTGTGCACAGTATCCCGGGGAGGGGCCGTCACCGGCGCAGTTGGAGGGGGGCGCGCCGGTGACGGCGTGCTGCCGGCCGCAGGCGGCGGAGAGGGTGGTCAGCGTTCGCAGCCAGCAGCGAGGCCGACACCGCTCTGCGGAGACTCATCCGGCAGTATGCGGATTGGACGAACCGGTGCGGGTCGGGGTTCCCCGGTTTCCGCCGGTTCGGGGAATTGGTGCAGGTGGGGCGAATGGGCGGGACGGTGCGACATCAGGCTCGCGCAGACAGGTCCATTTGGCGGACGTTCCCGCGCCGGAGCGGGTCGGGGAGCCAGCATGAGGACATGGCCGTCGTCGACATCCCCGGTTCCAAGTCCATCACCGCGCGTGCGCTCTTCCTCGCGGCGGCGGCCGACGGGGTCACGACCCTCGTACGGCCGCTCCGGTCGGACGACACGGAAGGTTTCGCGGAGGGCCTCACACGGCTCGGCTACCGCGTCGGCCGCACCCCGCACGCCTGGCAGATCGACGGCCGCCCCCAGGGCCCGGCGGCCACCGACGCCGACGTGTACTGCCGCGACGGCGCGACCACCGCCCGCTTCCTGCCGACCCTCGCCGCCGCCGGGCACGGCACCTACCGCTTCGACGCCTCCCCGCAGATGCGCCGCCGCCCACTGCTCCCGCTCACCCGCGCCCTGCGCGACCTCGGCGTCGACCTGCGGCACGACGAGGCGGAGGGCCACCATCCGCTGCGGATCGCGGCGGCCGGGGTGGAGGGCGGTGACGTGACGCTCGACGCGGGCCAGTCCTCCCAGTACCTGACCGCCCTCCTGCTGCTCGGCCCGCTGACCCGCAAGGGCCTGCGCATCACCGTCACGGACCTGGTCTCGGCGCCGTACGTCGAGATCACGCTCGCGATGATGCGGACGTTCGGCGCGTCCGTGCGCCGGGAGGGAGAGGTGTTCGTGGTCTCGCCCGGCGGCTACCGCGCCGGCACCTACGCCATCGAGCCCGACGCCTCTACCGCGAGCTACTTCTTCGCCGCGGCCGCCCTGACCGGCCACGAGGTGACGGTCCCCGGCCTGGGCACCGGCGCGCTCCAGGGCGACCTGGGCTTCGTCGACGTACTGCGGCGGATGGGGGCGCGGGTGGAGATCGGCTCCGGCGGGACGACGGTCGCGGGCACCGGCGAACTGCGCGGCCTCACGGTCAACATGCGGGACATCTCCGACACCATGCCGACGCTGGCCGCGATCGCGCCCTTCGCCTCGGGCCCGGTCCGCATCGAGGACGTCGCCAACACACGCGTGAAGGAGTGCGACCGCCTGGACGCCTGCGCGGAGAACCTCCGGCGGCTGGGCGTACGGGTGGAGACCGGGGCCGACTGGATCGAGATCCACCCCGGTGCGCAGCCCGTGCCGGGCGCGGAGATCAAGACGTACGGTGACCACCGCATCGTCATGTCCTTCGCGGTGACCGGACTCCGCGCGCCGGGCGGCGTCTCCTTCGACGACCCCGGCTGCGTACGGAAGACGTTCCCCGCCTTCCACGAGACCTTCGCCGCCTGGGCCGGGTCGCTGCGGTGATCAGTGAGGTGATCGGCGGGGGGTGATCAGTGGGGGATGTCGTCGATCAGTTCGCGGGCGCCCTGGCGCAACAGGGCGACGGCGACCGACGTGCCGAGCGTCGCGGCGTCGAGACGGCCCGCCCACTCGTGGGCGTTCAGTACGGTCTTGCCGTCCGGGGTGAACACGCAGGCACGCAGGGAGAGTTCGCCACCGCGGTGGGCCTTCGCGAAACCGGCGATCGGTGAGTTGCAGTGGCCCTGGAGGACGTGCAGGAACATCCGCTCCGCCGTGGCCTCGCGGTGCGTGTTCGGGTCGCCGAGGTCGCTGATCGTCTCGATCACGTCGGTGTCGCCCTCACGGCACTGGAGGGCCAGGATGCCCGCCCCGATCGGCGGCATCATCGTCTCGGTCGACAGGATCTCCGTGATCACGTCCGCCCGGCCGATCCGCTCCAGCCCCGCCACCGCCAGCAGCAGCGCGTCCGCCTCACCCGCCGCCAGCTTCTCCAGCCGCCGGTTGGCGTTCCCCCGGAACGGCACACACTCCAAGTGCGGGTGCGAGGCGGCCAGCTGAGCGCCCCGCCGTACCGACGAGGTGCCGATCCGCGTCCCCTGCGGCAGCTCGTCCAGCGTGAGCCCGTCCGGGTGCACGAGGGCGTCCCGGATGTCGTCCCGCGCCAGGAACGCGGCGAACATCGTCCCCGCCGGGAGGGGACGGTCCGCGGGGATGTCCTTCACGCAGTGCACCGCGAGATCGGCCTCACCGGCCAGCAGCGCCGCGTCGACCTCCTTGGTGAACGCGCCCTTCCCCTCGACCTTGGCCAGGTCGCCCATCCACTTGTCACCGGTCGTCTTCACGGGCACGACCTCGGTGCGGATGTGCGGATGGAGCGCGCCCAACTCGGCCCGGACGCGCTCCACTTGGGCCAGGGCCATGGGTGAGTCGCGGGAGACGATACGGATCAGTTCCGATGCCGACATGCGCTCCACGATAGCCCGTCGGCAAGGGGCGGCGAGCCGTGGGACACCCGTCCGGGCGTGTGCGCGCGTCGCCGGAACCGGTCCTAGGCGGAGTCGTTCAGCAGGCGCCCGAGGTGCTCCCGGCCCGGTCCCAGCAGCTCAGGAAGCGGCGCGGCCCCCTCGTACCACCGCTTCTCGTACTCCCAGCACAGCCAGCCGTCCCAGCCCTCCCGGGAGAGGAGTTCCACACAGTCGGCGAGCGGCAGGACGCCCGCGCCGAGGGGGAGCGGGGTGGTGTCCTCGGCGGAGGCGATGTCCTTGACCTGGACGTAGCCGAGGTAGGTGCACAGGGCCGCGTAGGTCTGGGCCGGCTCCTCGCCGCCGAGCCAGGTGTGCATGACGTCCCACAGCGAGCCCACGTGGTGGTGGCCGACCAGGCCCAGGATCCTGATCGCGTCCGCGCCGGTGCGGTGCGAGTCATGGGTCTCCAGCAGGATCCGTACGCCCAGGTCGGCGGCGTACTCCGCGGCCGTGCCGAGCCGCCGAGCCGCCGTCGCGTCCGCCTCCTCGACGCTCTGCTCGGAACTCGCGCCCGGGAAGACGCGTACGAACGGGGCGCCCAGGTCGTGGGCGAGGTCGAGGAGCTCCTTGATCTCGGCGACGACGGTATCGTCGTCGCCCGGCGCCGCCACCCGCGCGTAGCCCGCCACGCCCAGGATCTCGATGCCGCCCGCCTTGAACTCGGCGACCACCTCGGCCCGCTCGGCCGCCCCGATCCCGGGGTGCACCGGCTCCTCGGGATGCGCGCGCAGCTCCACCCCGTGGTAGCCGTGCGCGGCGGCGAGTCGTACGACGTCAGGGATGGGGAGCCCGGGCACGCCGAGCGTGGAGAAGGCCAGCTTCATGAGCATGGACCCTACTCGCGTACCGATGTCCGCCGTTGTTGGTCAAAAGGAGAGTCGAAAGGAAAATCGGTGGTGGGTGGTCCGGGAGGTCCTCTGATGCGGGATCCGGACACGGCGGGGGGCGAGCCTTTCCCTGCGGGACCGTCAGGAACGACCCGTGTGAGCCCGGCCGGTCACTCCTGCGGGGGGTGCAGATCCAACCGCCAGTCCTGGCCGGTCAGGTCCGCTCCGAACGAGCGGTGCGGTTTCTCGGCGACGAGGACGAAACCGTGGCGCTGGTAGATGCGGCGGGCGGCGGAGAGCACGTCGTTGGTCCACAGGACCAGGTCCCGGTAGCCACCGTCGCGCGCGAAGTCGATGACGGCCTCGACCAGCCGGTCGCCGATGCGCAGCCCGCGCGCGTCCGGCTCGACGAGGAGGAGCCGGAGGCGGGCGGTCCCGGGCGCGTCGTCGCGTACGCACATCACGCAGCCCACCGGCCGGCCGTCCAGTTCGGCGATCCACACCCGCTCCAGGTGCGGATCGTGGTCCTCGGCGAAGTCCGCCACGATCCGGGCGACCAGGCCCTCGTAGTCGGCGTTCCAGCCGTACTCGGCGGCGTACAGCGCGGCGTTGCGCTGCACGATCCAGCCGAGGTCGCCGGGCCCGGGGTCGCGCAGGACGACGTCCTCGCCGCGGGGTGGACGCCCGGAGGAGAGCAGCGTGCGTACGGTCCGCATCGCCTCGGCGAGCCGGGGGTGGTCGTCGGCCGGCACGGTCGCCAGCAGCGCCCCCACCGATTCCCGTGAGCGCTCGTCCAGCAGGGCCGCCGTCTCCCTGCCCTGTGCCGTGAGGGTGATGCGCCGCCGCCGCGGGTCCCGCTCCGAGGGCGTCCGCTCGATCAGGCCGTCCTGCTCGAACTTGTTCAGGATGCGGCTCAGGTAACCGGCGTCCAGGGACAGTTCGCCGCGGAGGTCGGCGGCGTCGGTGCGGGGGGAGTGGGCGAGCTCGTACAGCACACGGGACTCGGTGAGGGTGTAGGGGGCGTAGAGGTGGCGGCCGTAGTCGAGGGCGCCGATGACGTTCGTGTAGAAGCGGTTGAAGGAGCGGAAGTCCTGGACGGTCATGATCACTCAACCCCGGATGGTCGGCGCCGGCTGTTCGGGTCTGCCTGTTCGGGTCTGGCTCAGCGGCCTTGGTCGCTCGGACCTGATATCGGTTGCTCGGACCTGATAGTTGACTCAGTCAGAGGTATGCGCCGAGCCTACGGCTTCGGCCAAGCGCGGGCAACGGTCGGGCAACTCCCCGGCAACCCCGGTCACGACTTGGCCAACCCCTTTCCGCACGTTGGCCACGAGTTCATCGCACGCCTCTGCCAACCCTCGGTCGCCCC
>NZ_KQ948472.1:1514-167600 GCF_001514115.1 Streptomyces olivochromogenes | reverse complement strand
TATGTGCGGTGTGGGCGTTGCAGGCGATATCTTGACGCTGAAATGAAGCTCGTGACGCTCATTTGACGCTCGCCCTGATGGGGTGCCAGGTGAACTGTTGGGCAGGTCAGGCCCTGTCGGGTGGCGCGTATCTATGAGGCGCCGAGGGCGGGCGACGTTCTGCGCGGAGCTGCTGGTGCCTGATGATCACTTGTCCCGGAAGAGACCAGTGAACGCGGTGACCTGCCGCGATGAGTGACTGATGGTCGCTGACCTGCGCGAATGACCTTTCAGCTGTTTCACGTTCGTGCCGGTTGATGGGGCCGGAAGTCCCAGAAAAGTCCCAGAGGGCTCCCACCGCTGACGGGCGCCCTTTCGGCTCTATACGCCAATGCGAGCTCGGCGAACGCCCTGTTGTCGACGGGGGTGCTGGAACCCTCCCCACACGCTCCCCAGGGCCGCGCATACTCCCCGGATTCTCCCCAGAGGAGCCCCCGGTCCGGGGACGGGCGGCGCGGTGCCCATGTTGGCCGGATGGCTGGCAGGCGTCATTCCGAGTGGCGGTTTTTCTGTTCAGTGGGGCAGTCATGGGAGTTGATGTTGTAGTCGGCTGTGCCGTCGCTGTTGTGGTGGATGCCCGCGATGCGGCGGAGTCGCGCTTGTTCCTGCCGCGTCGACGCAGGGGACCATCACGCGGTGGAGGGGGCGGAGAAGCGGTGGTGCTTGGCCCCCCAAGGGCAGGTACTGGCCGGGTCGGCGGGGACCACTCTTCGGCCGGCGAGACCATCTTCATGGCCTTCGGAACATCCCCACGTCGGCCGGGGTCGCGCTGCGTGGCATGCACGGCGACCACGGAAGACCCCAGCGGGCGGGGCAGGTACGCCGCGCTGGGCAAGTTGGCATCCGTGCGTGGCAAGCGGCACCACGCCTGAGGGAGGGGGTCCACAGGGCGTCCACGTGTGGCGGAGCGGATTCCTCGGCGGATCGGTGCCGTCGTCCGATGGATTGACGGCCATCCGCGCAGCCCGCCCCGCCCCGGCACGTGCAAGGGCAAGCGCCGCGCACCGTTGTGCGACGGGTTCGCTCCCCCACGCGTAGTCCGTGCAGCCGTGGGAAACGGCGGGTCAGCGAGCAGCCTGCGCCGTTGCCTCGCCGCCGGCTTCCACACGACGTGTGCGAGCCGAACTCGCCAGCTTCTCGGCAGCCACTTGGGAGGTGATGCCCTGAATCTCCTCGCCCGCCTCGATGGCTGCGCGTCTGACTTCGAGGGTCAGGCCGATCGACGTCTTGATGATGCCTCGCACCAGCGGTTTCGCCACTCTCTTGACCAGAGGGGCCGCGACGAGGCCAACGAGAAAGGGGGGAGGAACTACAGGGGGCATGAGTGAACCCTCTCTTCTGTACACGGCACGGTTGCACATGGCACGGTCACCCCCGCCAAAAACACCGTAGTCGGCCCTCGGCCGATGCGCCCGGGGACGCCGACGCTTTTCATTCGTTCGGACTGCGCACCTGGGCAGACCGTGGCTGCGGAACGGGATCACAACGGATCGGCTCCGCCCGGCCCGCGTTCGTCCAGCAGAGAGCCCACCACATGCACAACGAACTCGGGTACGCGGTCGGGAAAGTCGTGGCCGGTTCCCTCCGGGGTATAGACCCTCCGGGCCGAGCTGGAGGCTGTGAGGAAGCGGTCTCTCGCGGTGAGCAGGAAGTGTCGAACCCGGGCGCTCTCCTCCGGATCGTCGACCGCGTCGAAGATCTCGCCACCGCCCGTCAGATCGCGTGGCGCCACGAGGAGGAGAGGCAGCGAGCCGAGTTCGCCGTCGTACACGACCGTCTGCCAACCGACTCGGGTGATGCCGCCCGGCGACAGCTCTCGCAGGATCGATGCCGCGGCGCAGTTCGCCTTGGTCCTGGTCTCGATCACGGCGAGAACATGCGTCGGGTCTTCGG
The DNA here is from genome assembly GCF_001514115.1 of Streptomyces olivochromogenes. Taxonomy (GTDB): domain Bacteria; phylum Actinomycetota; class Actinomycetes; order Streptomycetales; family Streptomycetaceae; genus Streptomyces; species Streptomyces olivochromogenes. Next base: position 165,668 of record NZ_KQ948472.1, on the reverse strand, counting down.
GAGAATGCGCCTCGTTCTTGGGCGCGAGGGCGTGGAGGCCGAAGAGGTGGCGCAGTGCGAGGGTGGTCTGGTCCCTCACGGTATGCCGCAGGGCCGGGAGTGGCGGGCCGAAGGCGACGACATCGGGCGGGGTGGGATCGAGCAGCACCAGGCCGGCCACCAGGTCGGGGCGGCGCCTGGCGGCGTTGGCCATGAGCAGTCCCCCGAAAGAATGCCCCACGAATACGTAGGGTCCCTTTTCGCCGGCCCGCTCCAGCGCCGTGAGCAGTTCGACGGCTTCGCCGGCCGTCGTGCGCGGGAACGGGCCCAGGTCGCTCCAGCCGGAGCCCGGACGGTCCACCAGGACCGAACGCGTCCGTTCGCGCGCCAGCGCGTGCAGCCGGTACATGGCGTACCCGCCGGTATGGCCGCCCGGCATCCAGACCACGGTTGGCTTCGGTCCGGCGTCTCCCTCGGCCAGGACATGCATGCGGTAGCCGCCCACGTCGACCATTCGTCCGGGTGGCGGATACCTCACCCGTATCCGGCCCACGTGCACCAAATGGCGGAACGACCCGAGACTGAGTGCGAGGGCCACGGCCCACAGCACACCACCGAGAATCCGCCGGCCGGTCCCCCTGGATACACACCGCGCACCCCCGGCCGCCGGTAGCAGAGCAATGCCCAGCCCGGCCCAGTCCCGGCCGAGCAGCCGGAGTATCGCGTCGGCGGCACGTGTTCCCGGTCGCATAGTCCCTTCTCCGTCCCAGCCTTCGCGGCCGCTGCCGGGGACACCGCACGTCTCAGCGACCGGTACAACCATCGTCCCCTGGGAACCCCGCGGGCGCCATGCGCGGTGCCGGGGCCCCGCCTTCCGTCACGGCCGGGCAGCCGCCGACACCGTGCGGACCCTGCCAGGAACCGACCGCGCACAGTCCGGGACCTGTGGGTGTGCGCCGTGGTCTTCCAGGATCTCGATACGGGCATTCGCCGTCAGGCCTGACCAGCGCCTCACGCGCGCGCAAGGCGTGCTGCCACGTCTGCGACCACTTCGGCCTCCCGGGCTGCGAGGTAGAAGTGGTCCCCGGGGAACGGGCACAGCTCGAAGGAGCCCGGGGCGGTCAGGCCGGACCAGGCGAGGACCCCGTCGAGTACGCAACTCGGATCGTCCTGGCCGACGTACGCGGTGATCGGCGCCTTGACCGGAGCCGGATTCGGGGGGTGGTAGCCCTCGATCAGCCGGTAGTCCGAACGGAGGGCGGGCAGCAGCAGGTCACGCAGCTCCGGGATGTCGTAGGCCTCCGAGTGCAGGTCTCCGAGGTGCCGGACATGGGTGATCAGGGTTTCGTCGTCGGCGTCGTGCAGCGCAACGCATTCGGCCCACTGGGGGGCTTCGTGTGCGGAGACCAGCAGGTGCTCGGGGACGATGCCGCGGGCCTCCAGCCGCAGGGCCACCTCGTAGGCGACGCAGGCGCCCATGCTGTGCCCGAAGAACGCCAGCGGCCGGTCGAGCCAGGGCCGCAGTGCGTCCTCGATCGTGTCGGCCAGGGTGGCCATGTCCTCGATGCAGGTTTCCGCAAGCCGGTCCTGGCGGCCGGGGTACCGCACGGCGAGCACCTCGACGTCCGCCGGCAGCAGCGCGGGCCAGCCGTGGAACAACTGTGCCGTGCCGCCGGCGTGCGGGAAACACACCAGTCTCAGCCTGGGGTCCGCCGCACGCCGGTGAACACGGAACCACTTCTTCGCTTCGGTCGCCGTCATCGCCGACGGATCCCGCACAGGTGCAGGGAGCTGGGCTTGGCAAGAGAAGCGGGAAGCTGTTCCACCGCCCTCGTGGACACGCATGCAGGCCGCACGGTGTGGCGCCGGCGATCGGGCACGACGAGTTCGCAGGCACCGCCTTCCCGGATGAGTGCCGCGGAATACAGGGGGGTTCCAGTCGCAGACATCTGACCTGCCTCCATCAGGGTGTCGTGGTGGCCGATACAGCGCAGCCCACCATGTCGCCGTTGGCGCGGTGCTCGCATGCGCGAGGCCGAGCCGACGAACGGCCGCTCTGGCTGGGACTTGGAAGCCTGGACCGGTTACGCAGACGAAAACGTGGCCGTGACATTGGGACGAGCCAAAATCACACGGAGAGTCGGCGGGCAGACTCAGCGCGCCTTGGCGGCGGCCGAACCGGCGCTACGGGCCTTGCCGACGGGCTTGTCCTGACCGCCGGTCCGTCCCTCGGGGGCCTCTGCCGCTGCGGGCGCAGGCTTGGTGGCCTCAGCGGCCCGGCCCGCGGTGCCGTCCTTCGGGGCGCTGACGCCGTGTGCGGCTCCCGGTGTCCCCTGGGCTGCGAGCACCCCAGCGGTCGCCTCGGCAGCGAGATCATGGACTCCCTCGCCGGCTTCATGGACGGCCCGCTTGACTTCGATTCCCAGGCCCACCGACGCTTTGACGACCCCTCGCACCAAGGGCTTGCCCAGCCTCTTCACCAGGGATGCGGCGATCAAACCGATCAGGAAAGGAGGTACTACAGGCGGCATGGCACAACATCCTTCTCTTCTGTCGAGGAGATGATGATTAGACGGACGCACTCCGCTTCAGCGGACCCGCACCCTCCATCACAGAGAGTATCCGAGGCCGGGCAAACGGCTACGAATTCCCCGTGGCCTTCACTCATTCGAGTAGAGCGGCCTTCCCTGGAAGCCTGGTCGGCCGTCTGCCCCGTGCAGTTCCCTCTCCACCCGTCGGCGCAGGGCGGGAAACGGCAGCGTGCCGCCGGCCAGCACGGTCTCGTGAAAGGCGCGCACGTCGAACGCGGCGCCGGAGTCGCGTTCGTACGCTGCCCGCAATGCCGTGAACTCCGTATGGCCCGCCCGGTACGTCAGCGCCTGTCCCGGCATATCGGTCGCGTAGCGCAGCAACTCGGTCGCGATCTGCTCCTCGGACTCGGCCGCCGCGTGGGCGCGCATGAAGGTGCGCGCCTCCTCCAGCGTCATGGTCCCGAGGTTGAGGCCGGTGTCGACGACGAGGCGCTGCGCGGTGAACCGTTCATGGGCCAGGCGTCCGTACGCGTCCCACGGGTCGTCGTACAGCCCCATCTCCCAGGCGAGCCCTGCCGCGTACTCCGCCCAGCCCTCCTGGAACCCGCTGAAGGGCACCAGTTCGCGTCGCAGGTCGGGCAGTTCGGTGCTCTCGGCCTGACGGGCGAGGTGGAAGTGGTGTCCGGGCGCGAGCTCGTGGTAGATCAGCGCGGCCGCGCCGAGCAGTGACCGGTGCGCCAGGTCCGAGGCGTTGTAGCGGTAACGGCCCACCGGTTGCGTGGCGGTCGGCGGGTCGTAGTAGCCGAACGTCATCGACGCCTCCAGCGCCGGGTCGAGGCGGGCCACGCCGTACGGGGCGTCGGGCAGGACCGTGAACCAGCGTGGCAGCAGCGGCGTGAGGCGGTCGAGGTGTCCGCGGTAGCGGGCCTCGACCTCCTCCGGGGTGGCGGCGTACAGGCGGGGCTCGGTCGCGAGCCGTTCGTGGAACTCCGCCTCCGTCCCCGCGAAGCCGAGTGTGGCTCGCATCTCCCGCATCCGCTCGCTGAGTTCGCGGCAGTGCTCCCGGCCGAGTTCGTGGAGGCGTTCGGGTGGTGTGTCGCCGGATGTGTACGTCCTGACGAACGCCCGGTACGCCGCTTCGCCTTCCGGGTAGTGGGCCCATCCGACGGTCTCCGGCGCTTCCCTGAGGTAGTCCGGGTCGTCCACGAGGGCGAGGAGGCGGTCGAACGCCGGCTCCAGTTCGGCGGCCACGAGCCCCGCCACCGCGTCGTGCAGGTGGCCCCGGCTCGCCGCGTCGAGCCGGGTGAGCCGCTCGGCGTCCGCTCGGACGTACCGCGTCGCCGACGCCCGCAGCCTGGTGAGGGTGGTGTGGACCCCGGCCAGCGCCGGGGCCGGGATGCGAAAGCCCCGTGCCGCCTGCCCGGCGGCCTTGTCACCGACCGTCGCGACGCAGCGGGCCAGGTCCCGTACGAGGGACACGTACCGGTCCGTGTCGGCCCGCTGCTCGAAGCGGAACGGGCGGAAGACCGTGTCACCGTACTGCTGGAGGCGGAAGAGCTGGTACGGCGTGGCGGTGGGCGTGAGCCAGTGGAAACGTCCCGCCTCCGCTTCCTGTTCGGCCAGCGCCCGAAGGAATTCCGCGGTGTCGGCGGAGGGGCCGGGCGGCACCGCGGACCGCAGCGTGTCCAGCCGGTTCAGCACCCCTGCCGCGAACCCGGCGCGCTCGTCGGCCTCCGCGTCGGACACCCCCGGCAGCGACTCGACGGGCAGACCGCGGCGGGTCCGCAGCGACGGCTCACGTGCGAGCAGGAAGTCCCAGTACGCGGCCGCGAGTCGGTCGACCTCCCGCGCCGCCGAGCCGTCCGGGAGGTCCGATGAGTGGTTCGCCATGGTGCCAGTGTGCGTGCCGGGTGACGCCACATCAGGCACGGAGATCAACCGCGAGTCGGGGGTCTCACTCGGACGGGGGAATTCGTCCGCCCCGTTCGTGTCCGGCCCGGGAGAGACGGTCCATGCCGTTGATCGCGGTGACACGATGAACGGCATGCGCCGCCGAACCGTGTCGTTTCCCAGGGCCCGGTCGGCCGCGGTGGCGTCCGCCGCCGTCGCGTCAGCCGTGCTCGCCGGTTGTGGCGGCGGCGACGTGTCATCGACCCGCACCCCTGTCGTCGTGGGGGGAACCGTCACGATCGCCACCGCATCCGAGACCCCGAGCTTCCACCCGTACGCGCAGTTCGGCTCTGCCCTGGCTCCTTACGCCTACGACTCGTTGGTCACCATGGCGCCGGACGGGCAGGTGGTGTCGGGCCTGGCCGAGAAGTGGCGGGCCGGAGCCACTTCGGCGAGTTTCACCCTGCGCAAGGGTGTGACCTGCTCCGACGGCACGATCCTCACGGCCTCCGGGGTGGCCCGGTCACTGAGCTATGCGGGCGATCCCCGCAACCGGCTCGTCGGCGCCCGGGCGGCACTGCCCGGTGTGCCGTTCACGTCGTCGGCCGACGACGCGGCCCGGACGGTGTCGGTACGGATGGCGTCGCCGTACAGCTTCATCGTGCGGACGATCGGTCTGCTGCCCGTCGTCTGCCCCTCCGGGCTGGCGGATCCCGGCGCGCTGGACAGGAGCACGCAGGGCACCGGGCCGTACGTGCTGAGCGGCTACACCTCGGGCGGCCCGTACCTCTTCACCCGGCGCAAGGGGTACGCGTGGGGTCCGCGCGGAGCGACGAACGCGGCTGCGGGCCAGCCTGAGCGGATCGTGGTGTCGGTGGTGCCGCAGGAGTCCACGGTGGCCAATCTGCTGCTCACGGGCGGCGTGAACATCGCGACGGTGACCGGCCCGGACCGCGCTCGGCTGACCGGCCACGGCCTGGCCACCGCACAGGTGCCGACCGTGGTGGGGCTGACCTTCTTCAACGAACGGTCCGGCCGCCCCTTGAGCGATCCCGTGCTGCGTCAGGCACTGGTGGGAGCCCTGGACCGCAAGGGCCTCGCCAATGTGGCGATCGGCGGCGACGGAACGCCCGCGAGCCATCTGACCGCCGCGGGCTCCGTCTGCCACACCGACGTGACCGCCCGAAACCTGCCTTCGCACAGTGCCGTGGCAGCCCTGAGCGCCGCGGGCTGGACGAAGAACGCACGGGGCAGGCTGGTCAAGCAGGGCCGGCCGCTACGGCTGCGGCTGCTCAGCAGCGCCGACTTCGGCTCCACCCTTCCGTCGGTCGCCGAACTGATGGCCGCCACCTGGCAGGCGCTGGGCGCGGACGTCGACCTCGTCAGCGAGAGCCGCAACGCGGTGGTACAGGCCATGTACCAGAGCGGGGACTTCGACGTCGTGGTCGGCAGCTCGCCGGGTCCGCCGCTGCCCGCGCAACTCGTCCCGTACTTCTCCGGTCCGCCGCCGTCCCGGGGACTGAACTTCGCACACGTCGTCAACCGCGCCTACGACCGCTATGTCGCCCTCGCGCTGCGCGCGCCGGGCACGGCCAGCTGCGCGGACTGGAACAGGGCCGCCGCGGCGCTGTTCCGCTCGGCCGACGCGCTGCCCGTCGCCGACGGCACGGGCACGGTGTACGGCTACCGGACGACCTTCGCCGTCGCGCCCGGCGGCCAGATCGTACCGACCAGCATCCGCCTGCATCGATAGCGGCGCTGGACGTCGCACACGGCCGACCGCCACCAATCGAGGAGGTCCCCCATGACGACCGTGTCCGCACGGCTCGGTGCCCTGGCCCGGCGCCACCCGTGGGTGGTGTTCTGCTGTCGGCGTGCGGTGCGGCTGACGGTCTCCCTCTTCGTGGTCGTCACCGCTTCCTTCGCGATGATCCGGCTGGTGCCCGGTGACCCCGTCCGGGCCGCGCTGGGCGTGGACGCCCCGCCGGACCTGGTAGCGGCGAAGCGACACGAACTCGGCCTGGATCATGGCCTGTCGGCGCAGTACTGGCGGTATCTGAGGCATCTGACCCACGGGGACCTCGGGGTCTCCCTGGTGACCGGCGAGCCGGTGGCCGACCTGATCAGGGCACGTCTGCCGGCCACCTTGCTGCTGGCTGTCCTGGCGTTCGCCTGCGTACTCGTCGTCGCCCTCCCCGGGGGGCTGCTCGCGGCGGTGTGGACACGCGAAGGGCGGCGGCCCCGGGCGGAGCTGGCGTTCACCGCCACCACCTCCGTCATGGCGGGCGTTCCGGACTTCGTGCTCGCGGCGGGTCTCACCGCGGGACTGGCGGTCGCCCTGCGCATCTTTCCGGTGGCCGGCGACCTCGGTCCCCAGTCCTACGTGCTGCCCGTGCTCGCGCTGGCCCTCGCTCCGACCGCGGTACTCCTGCGGATCGTCCGGGTGGAGACGCTCAAGGTGCTCGCGACGGACTATCTGCGTGCCGCCCGCGCGAAACGGCTGTCCGCCGTCCCGCTCTACCTGCGCCACGTGGCACCGAACACGCTGACCGCGTCGCTGACGGTGGCCGGGAACCTGCTGCCTGCCCTGATCGCGGGAACGGTACTGGTCGAGAAGGTGTTCGCCTGGCCAGGCATCGGGTCGGCGATGGCGCAGTCCGTGGCCGCACAGGACTACGCCGTCGTCGAGGCGTCGGTCCTGGTGCTGGGCTCGGCCGTCCTCGTGGTGAACTTCCTGGTCGATCTGGCTCTCGCGCTGCTCGACCCCCGCTCGGTCATCCGGGAGACGTGATCCGATGGTGTTGTCCTCCCCTTCCCCGCTCACGCCGCGTGCCACCGCCGGCCGTTCTCGTGCGACCCGGTCGGGCTGGTCCACACCGATGGGCGTGATCACCCTGGTGATGCTCGGATCGCTCGCCGTACTGGCCGTCGCGGGGGCGGTGCTGTGGGGGCAGGCCGCCGACCGTCCGGACCCGTCGGCGGTGCTGCGGGCGCCTACGGCAAGTCATCTGCTCGGCACGGACCACCTCGGGCGCGACCTGCTCGCCCGACTGCTCTCGGCGACCTGGCTCTCCCTGCTGCCGGCCGTTGCGGCCACGCTCCTCGGCGCGACGGCCGGGATCACACTCGGGTCGCTCACGGCCGTCGTCGGCGGACGCGCCCGCCGCCTGCTGGGAGCCCTGATCAACCTCCTGCTGGCCTTCCCCGCGCTCCTCGTCGCGATGTTCTTCGCGGCCCTCTTCGGTGCGGGCGCGGGTGGGGCGGTGTGCGCACTCGCCGTCGCCTGTGCACCGGGCTTCGCGCGGATCACCCAGACCCTTGCCGCCAAAGTGGCCGGAACCGACTTCATGGCGGCCGCGCGCGTGCTGGGCCTGCGCCGCCACCGGCTCCTGCTGCGCCATGTCCTGCCCCACATCGCCGAACCGCTGATGCTCAACACCACGGTCGCCACGGGCTCGGCACTCGTGGCCCTGTCGGGACTGAGCTTCCTCGGACTGGGGGTGCAGCCCCCCTCGTACGACTGGGGGCTCCTGCTCAGCCAGGGCCTGGACCGCATCTACACCGAACCGCTGCCCGCCGTGGCACCCGGCATCGCCATCGTCTACGCCGCCGTGGCCTTCCAACTGCTCGGCGAGATGCTGGCCGGAGCCGCCGCGCGACGCGTCCGCCCACGGCAGTCGGAAGAACCCGCGCTGCACCCGGCGCGCACGGGCGTTCCGGAAGCCGCGGACCACGTGCTGGAGGTGGAAGATCTGCGGGTGGCCCTTCCCACGGCGGAGGGGGTGGTCCGGCCCGTCCGCGGTGTCACCCTCGCCCTGCGGCGCGGCGAGATGGTCGGCCTGGTCGGAGAGTCCGGCTCCGGCAAGTCACTGACGGCGCTCGCCATCGCCGACCTGCTGCCGGACGGGGCCTGCGCCACCTGGGGCACCCACCGCTTTCTCGGCACGGACGCCGACTCGTTGTCCCGCAGAGAGCGACGCAGGCAGCTGGCGACGGGGATGGCGATGATCTTCCAGAACCCGGCCTCGGCCTTCAACCCGTCGCTCCGCATCGGTACGCAGATGACGGAGGCCGTGCGCGCACACCATCGCACCCCTCGTGCCCAGGCCGTCGAGCAGGCCCTGGCCCAGCTGCAGCGGGTCGCGCTGCCCGGCGGGCGCCGGCTGCTGCGCTCCCGGCCCTTCCAGCTGTCCGGCGGTCAACGCCAGCGAGTGGCGATCGCCGCCGCTTCGATGATGCGGCCCGACCTCATCGTCGCGGACGAGCCGACGACAGCCCTGGACGTCACCGTGCAGCGGCAGATCATGGACCTGCTCCACGGTGTCCGGCGCGACGACGCCACCGCGATCCTCTTCATCAGCCACGACATCGCCCTGGTGGCCGACGCCTGCGACCGGGTTCTGGTCATGTACGGGGGAACGATCGTGGAGAACCTTCCGGCCCATGAGCTGGCGACCGGCGCACGGCACCCGTACACGCGGATGCTCGTCGCCTCGGTCCCGGACCTGGCCACGGATCGCGACCACCCCCTGCACACCATCGAGGGAAGGCCGCCCGATCCGTGCGGTACGGCCCCGGGCTGCCCGTTCCATGACCGCTGCCCGCATCGAGTGGACCGGTGTGCCGTGGAGAGCCCCGTGTTGTCCGCCCTCGACCCGGAGCACGAGGTTGCCTGCTGGCAGCCCCTGGCCCCGGCACAGTTCCACGGACAGCGTGAGACCGAGGAGGCGGAGCAGTGAGGGAAGAGGCAGAGGCAGGGCTGGCGCTGTATGACGTCACCGTCCGCCACCACGGGCCGTTCGGGCCGGTCACGGCGGTGGACGGGGTGTCACTGGAGGTTCCCCGGGGCACGACGGTCGGCCTGGTCGGCGAGTCCGGTTCGGGGAAGTCCACGCTGGCGCGTGCGGTCGTCGGGCTGGACAGCCCGTGCGCCGGACGGATCACGGTCGGCGGACGGGAGTACCGAGGCCGCCGGGCGGCCGATCGGCGTCGGCTGGGCCAACAGGTCCAACTGGTGTTCCAGGACCCGGACACGGCACTCGACCCCCGCATGACGGTCCGTCAGTCGCTCGCCGAAGCGGCCGGAGCCTTCGTCCGGCTGGACCGCCGCAGCCGCGAACAGCGCATCGGCGGACTGCTGGAACTGGTCGGTCTCGACGCCGGCTGCGCCGACCGGGTGCCGCGGCAGCTCTCGGGCGGCCAGCGCCAACGCGTGGCCGTCGCCCGCGCGCTCGCCGTCGATCCGGCGGTTCTCATCGCCGACGAAGTCACCTCGGCTCTCGACGTGTCGGTCCGGGCGGCGCTTCTGACCACGCTCCGGGACCTGCAGCGGCGCATGGGCTTCGCCATGCTGTTCATCAGCCATGACCTCGCCGCCGTCCGCCAGGTGTCGGACGTCGTCGCCGTGATGTACCTCGGCCGGATCGTCGAGACCGCGGCCACCGAGAACCTGCTGCGCGGCCCGCGGCATCCCTACACCCGGACGCTGCTGTCCGCCGTGCCGAGCCTGCACGCCGGACGACGACCGGTCGGGGAGCCGCTCCTGCCCGGAGAGGTACCCGACCCCGCGTCGCCACCGACCGGATGCCGCTTTCATCCGCGCTGCCCCGTCGGGCCGAACCGGCGTCCCGAGCGGGACGTGTGCGCCGCACGGGACCCCCAGCAGGAGGCGGCCGGACAGCCGCACCGCGCCGCGTGCCACTTCCCGTATCCCGCCGATGCCTGCCCGCCCCACGTCGTCAGCGTGCACCAGAACGCGGACGGTGACCGGACTCCGCGAACCCCCGGGGACCTGCCGTCATGACGGCCAGGGAACCGGACACCCTTCCGTCCGGCGCGGACGCGGTCGTCGTGGGGGCCGGTGTGATCGGTAGCGCGGTGGCACTGGAACTGGCGCGCACCGGCCGGCGCGTCGTGGTCGTCGACAAGGCCGGCGGCGTGGGTCACGGATCCACCAGCGCATCGAGTGCGGTCATCCGTTTCAATTACTCGACCTGGGACGGTGTCGCCACCGCCTGGGAATCCCGGCACTGCTGGGCACGATGGGCGGAGCACCTGGGCACCATGCGGGGCCCGGGCCTGGCGGCGTTCCGGCGGACCGGAGCGGTGTTCCTCGACGCGCCGGACTCCGGGACGCCGGAGGTCATCGCCCTGTTCGAGCGTGCCGGCGTGCCGTACGAGCGCTGGGATGCCGCGACGCTGCGCAGCCGGATCCCCGGCATCGACGTCGGACGCTACGGTCCTCCCAAGCCGCTGCGGGACGAGGCGTTCTTCTCCGGCCCCGAAGGTGAACTCGGCGCGCTGTTCACACCCGACGCGGGCTTCGTCGACGATCCACAGCTCGCGGCACAGAATCTCGCGGACGCGGCGGGCCGCCTCGGAGCGCGCTTCCTCTTCCATCGCACAGTCGTCGGTGTCCTGCGTCGCGAGGACCGGGTGGCGGGCCTCCGGCTCGCCGACGGCACCGCGATCACGGCACCGGTGGTGATCAACGCCGCCGGGCCCTGGTCGGGAGCGTTCAACCGGCTGGCCGGCGTCGGGGCCGAGTTCACCGTCGGGGTGCGCCCGCTGCGGCAGGAAGTCCACCAGGTGGCCGCACCGGTCTGCCAGGGCGGCACCACCTCGTCGGGCCCGGGCGGTGCCGCGACCACGCCCGGCCTGATCGTGGCCGATACCGACCTCGGGACGTACCTGCGCCCCAGCGGCGGACACCTCCTCATCGGCAGCACGCTGCCCGCCTGCGACCCGAGGGAATGGCTCGACGACCCCGACCTGTGCAACCCGCACCCGACGCCCACCAGGTTCGACACCCAAGTGACCAGGGCCGCACGCCGATTCCCGCTGCTGCGCGTGCCGAACCGGCCGACCGGCATCGCCGGCGTGTACGACGCCGCCGACGACTGGGCCCCCCTCTACGACCGCACCGATCTGCCCGGCTTCTACGTCGCGATGGGCACGAGCGGCAACCAGTTCAAGAACGCTCCGCTGGCGGGCCGATTCCTCGCCACCCTGGTCGACCGCGTCGAGGCCGGCCACGACCATGACCGCGATCCGCTGCGGTACACCGGCGAACACACCGGCACGGTCGTCAACCTCGGTGCGTTCTCCCGCAAACGGCCCCTGGCCGAGGGGGCCGCCTCCCGAACCGTCATGGGCTGACCCGTGGCGCGGCGGGGCCGGTGCCGTCCGGGAGTTGCCCCACCGGACGGCACCGGCCGCTGACGTCGGAAGAGGACTACCAGCGACTGCGCACGGGTGCGGAGCCGAGCTTGGAAGTCAGCACGGACAGGAAGGTCGGGAGCCGGTCGACCGCGGATTTGGGGACAGGGGTGATCTGGACCGTGTCCCGCACCACGTCCTGCACGACGAGCTTGTAGGCGCCGTCTTCCTGGACGAGTTCGGCGGCGTAGAGCAGTGTTTCCACCAGGGGTCCTTCAGTTGTGGTGGGCGAGGGGTCAGGCGCCGTTGAGCCAGGCGGTCCACGCCTTGGTGGCCTGCTGTTCGTCCACGTCCTCGGCGAACAGGTGGTGGCCCAGCCAGATCGGCCAGTTCCACGAGCTGCCGTTGAAGAACCGGTACAGCGCGTCCGGGCCTCGCAGGCCGACGAAGTCAGGGCTCAGCCAGTCCACGACCACCTCCGTCGAACCGCCGTCCGTACCCGGGAGGTCGAGCGACAACCGGTCGCCGACGGCCGCGCCGTCGTCGAGGCCGAGGCGTCGGCACAGAGCGGCGAAGTCGGCGGGGTCTTCGGTGGACTCGCCACGGGCGGCCTTGACGTAGACGGCGGGGCGGCCGGCGAAGTGCCTCAGGTACTCGGGGAGGGAGTGCTGGTAGAAGTCGACGTGCTTCTCGGCCGCGTCCGCCTTCGTGTCCCAGTTCCAGGTGTCGTCGACGACGCCCGTGTGCACCCAGTGGATTCCCATCCGCAGGTGGCTCGCGCCGCCGTCGGCCGGCTCGATGCGGTAGGTGAGCGTGTTGGAGAACCCGCCGTCCTGGGTGGCCCGAACCGCGAAGTGGTGCGGCGGCTCCCACGCCACAACGGTGCTGTCGCCGCGCGTGGCCTTTCCGCCGACGCGCGGCTCGACCTCCATCGGGTAGAGCCAGCCGAGGTTGCCGGCGCCGGTGGCGACCGCGTCCCAGACCTGTTCGGGCGTGGCGGGCAGGTCCTGTTCCCGGCGGACCTCGAGCTCTCGGGCCATGGTCACTTCTCCTTCGTCGTTCATGGGTCAGTAGGTGAGCGGAAGCGCGGTGAGCCGCCGTTGCAGCGGGTTGGGCCGCCAGTCGAGTACCGCGCCGTCAGCGAGCCGCAGGTGCGGGAGCCGGCGGATCAGCGTGCCGACGGCCACCTCCGCCTGGAGCTTGGCCAGCGGGCCGCCGAGGCAGAAGTGCGGGCCGTTGCCGAAGCTGAGGTGCCGGTTGCCCGGGCGGGTCAGGTCGAGCCGGTCGGGGTCCTCGAAGCGCTCGGGATCCCGGTTGGTCGCGGCGAGGAACAGGTAGGCCAGCTCGCCCTCGCGCAGCGTCCGCCCGCCGATCTCGACGTCCTCGGCGGCAACCCGGACGATCGCCTGGGTCGGCGTGTCGTAGCGGGCGAGTTCGTCGACGGCCGTGCGGATCAGCATCGGGTCCTCGCGCAACCGGGCCAGCTGGTCGGGGTGGCGCAGCAGGGCGAGCATGCCGTTGCCGACCAGGTGGGTGGTGGTCTCGTCGCCGGCGGTGATCAGGACGAAGCAGGTGGCCAGCAGCTCGGAGTCGGTGAGCCGGTCGTCCTGCGACTGGGTGGCGACCAGGGCGCTGATGAGGTCGTCGCCGGGGTCGGCCCGGCGGCGGCGGACGAGCCGGGCGAGGTACTCCTCGTACTGCTCGATCGCCGCCTCGGACTTGTCGATGTCCTCGGTCAGCCGGCCGAAGCGCTGGAACCAGGTCTTGACCTGCGGGAGGTCCTCGGGCGGGATGCCGAAGAGCTCGCAGACGACGGACATCGGCAGCGGGGAGGCGATCGCCTCGATCAGGTCCATGGCCGGCCCGGCCGCGACCGCCTCGTCGATGAGCCGGTCGACGATCCGCTGGATGCCGTCGCGCAGGGCTTCGACGCGCCGCGCGGTGAAGGCACGGTTGGCCAGCCTGCGCAGCCGGGCGTGGTCCGGCGGGTCGGTGTTGCTCATCACCCGGCCGAGCCGGTCGGTGAGCCGGCTGAAGGCCTTGAGGTCGCCGCCGAGCGCACTGTAGGCGCGGGTCATCCGGTCCCGGTCGTTGGACAGCCGCAGGTCGCTCAGGGCCGCCTCGACGTCGGCGTACCGGGTGAGGTACCAGATGCCCTGGGTACTGCGGTGGACCGGGTCCTCGCGGCGCATGCGGGCGTAGAACGGGTACGGGTCCCGGCGGGCCTCGGGCGTGAGCAGGGCCGCGGCGAGGTCGTCGGACCGGGCGAGGCCCGCGCTGGCGCGGGCCTCGTCGGTGGTTTCGGTCAGGTTCACTGCGAGCCGCGCTACCGCTGGGCGTTCATGGCGTCGGCGAGGCTCTTGGGCCGCATGTCGGTCCAGTTCCGCTCGATGTACTCCAGGCAGGCGGCGTGGGTGTCGGGTCCGTGGGCGACGCTCCAGCCGTCGGGGACGTCCGCGAACTGCGGCCACAGCGAGTGCTGGTTCTCGTCGTTGGTGAGCACGAGGAAGGTGCCGTCCTCGTCGTCGAACGGGTTGGTCATGGGAATCAGTCCTCATGGTGGTGGGTTGGGGTGTCACCGGCGACCTCGGCGAGGCGGGCGGCCAGGATCGGTCCGATCTGGGCCAGTGAGCCGGCTTCGGTCATCCGGTTGTGCCGGGTGGTGATCTCGTGCGATTCGATCCGGCCCGCGATGTACGGGCGCCAGGTCGCGGGCCCGGCGTCGTCCCCGTCACGGTCGATCGTGGAGTTGAACAGCAGCAGGTCGCCGTCGAACCCGGCGGGGACGAAGTCGACCGCCAGCCTCGCGTTGTTGATCATGATGTGGACGATGACCTCGATCTGCTGCTCCGTCAGGCCCTGCAGCGCGCTGCCCCGCCGGTTCAGGACCTCGGCGACCTCGGCGTAGGTCAGCTCCCGGTCGCCCAGCTCGTCCGGGTCGACGTCGAGCACACCGACAAGCACGTCCCGCTCGGTGGGCACGGGCATCTCCTCGAACTGCACGTCCTTCACCGGATAGGCGTCGAGGATGGCCAGCAGCGCGGTCCGCTCGCCGCGCGCCTGCAGCTCGCAGGCGATCGCGTGGGCGATCAGCCCGCCGGCCGACCAGCCGAGCAGCAGGTACGGGCCCTCGGGCTGGATCTTGCGGATCTGGTCGGCGTAGTCGGCCGCCATCTCCTCGAAGGACGTCGGCAGGGGTTCGGGCCGGCCCAGGCCGCGCGCCTGGATCGCGTAGACCGGGTGCTGGGGATCGATGTGGTTCAGGAGCCCGCTGTACGACCAGCTGATGCCGCCGCCGGGGTGGATGCAGAACAGCGGCGTGCGGGTCCCGGTCGAACGCAGCGGCAGCACCACGTCCAGCGCGTCGGCGGGGTCGTCCATGACCAGGCGCTCGGTGAGTCCGGCCACGGTCGGCGCCTCGAACAGCATGCGCAGGCCAAGCTCCAGGCCGAGGGTCTCGCGGACGCGGGAGGCCAGGCGGGCGGCCAGCAGCGAGTGCCCGCCCAGATCGAAGAAGTTGTCGTCGATGTGCACCTGTTCCCGGCCGAGGACCTCGGCGAAGAGGCCGCACAGCAGCTGCTCTCGCGGCGTCCGGGGGCCGCGTCCGGTGCCCTGCGCCCCGTACTCGGGGGCGGGCAGGGCGGCCCGGTCCAGCTTGCCGTTGGCGGTCAACGGCAGCGTGTCCAGGGTGACGAACGCCGACGGCACCATGTAGTCGGGCAGTTCACGGCGCAGTCGCCCGGAGAGCTCGCCCGTCTCGGGGGCGCCCTCGGGGGCGGGCACCAGGTAGGCGACGAGCCGCTTGTCGCCGGGCCGGTCCTCGCGGGCGACGACGGCCGCCTGGGCGACGCCCGGGCAGCTCGCGAGGATCGCCTCGATCTCGCCGGGCTCGATCCGCAGACCGCGGAGCTTGACCTGGTGGTCGGTCCGTCCGGCGAACTCCAGTGTGCCCTCGGCCGGCCACCACGCCAGGTCGCCGGTGCGGTACATCCGGCTCCCGGGCGGCCCGTACGGGTCGGCGGTGAAGCGCTCCGCGGTCAGGCCGGGTCGGCCGAGGTAGCCGCGGGCCACGCCCGTCCCCGCGAGGTACAGCTCGCCGACCAGGCCCGTGGGCACCGGCCGCAGGCGGTCGTCGAGGACGTAGGCGCGCATGTTCGCCATCGGCCCGCCGATCGGCACGGTCGCGGCGTGCTCGGGGAGGCTGTGCACCGGGTGGCAGGTAGCCAGGGTCGTGGCCTCGGTGGGCCCGTAGCCGTTGACCACCTCGATGCCGGGGCAGACCTCCAGCACCCGGGCGACGGCGGCTGGGGAGACCACGTCACCGCCGGTCCACACCTCGCGGACCCCCGCGAGCAGGGCCGGCCGCTCCTCGGCGACCAGGCGGAACAGCCCGGCCGTCAGCCACAGTCCGGTCACCCCGTGCGTGCTGATCGTGTGCTGCAGCAGGTCGAGGTCGAGCCGCTCGGGCGGTGCGACCACGACCCGGCCGCCGTTGAGCAGCGGCACCCACAGCTCGTAGGTCGAGAGGTCGAAGGCGGTCGGGGAGTGCATCAGCACCCGCTCGTGTCCGCCGCCGTGGTATTCAGGGGTGAGCGCGAGGCCCACCACGTCTCGGTGGGTGACGGCCACGCCCTTGGGCCGGCCGGTCGAGCCGGAGGTGTACATCACGTACGCCAACTGCCGCTGGTCGCAGCGTACTTCGATGTCGGACGCGTCGGGTTCGCCCTCGATCGAGGCGGTCAGCACGTCCTCGGTGAGCACCAGGGCGGCCCCGGCCTCCTGGAGGATCAGGTCGATCCGGGACTGCGGGAAGCGCGAGTCGAGGGGCGTGTAGGCGCCGCCCGCCTTGATGATCGCCAGGAGCGCCACGACGAGGTCCGCCGAGCGGTCCAGCAGCACCGCGACCGGTGTCTCCGGTCGTACGCCCTGGCGGATCAGTGCCCGCGCGAGGCGGTTGGACCGCTGGTCGAGTTCCCGGTAGGTCAGCTCGGAGGCGCCCGCCACGACGGCCACCGCGTCCGGGGTGGCGCGCACCTGGCGGGCGAACAGCTCCGGCAACGCGGCCTCGGGCAGCTCGACCGCGGCGCCGGTGGACCGGGACAGCAGCCGGCGGCGTTCCTCGCCCGACATGATGTCGATCCGGCTGATCGGCCGGCCTGGGTCGGCGACCGCCGCGCGCAGCAGCCGCGCCCAGCGCTCGAACAGCAGCTCCACGGTGGCCGGGTCGAACAGGTCGGTGGCGTACTCCACCGCGCCGATCAGGCCGTCGGGGCTGGGGGCACCTCCCGGGCCGCCAGGCCCAGGGGGACCGTCCGGGCGGAACTGCTCGGCCAGACTGAACGTCAGGTCGACCCGCGAGGTCCCGGTCGACGCCTCCAGGTGGCCGGTCTCCAGGCCCGGCAGCGCGAACTCGCCCACTGGCGCGTTCTGCAGGGCCAGCATGATCTGGAACAGCGGGTGGTGCGACAGCGAACGGGCCGGGTTGACCACCTCGACCAGGTACTCGAACGGCACGTCCTGGTGGTCGTACGCGGCGAGCGCCTTCTGCCGCACCCGGCCGAGCAGTTCGGCGAAGCCGGGATCGCCGCTCGTGTCGGTGCGCAGCACCAGGGTGTTGACGAAGAAGCCGACGAGGTCGTCCAGCGCCTGGTCGGTACGGCCGGCGATCGGGCTGCCCACGGGGATGTCCGTACCGGCACCGAGCCGGGTGAGCAGCGCGGCGAGGCCGGCCTGGAGCACCATGAACATGCTGGCGCCGCGCTCGGCAGCCAGGTCTCGCAGTGCCTGGTGCAGTTCGGGGTCCAGCCGGACCGCGACCCTGCTGCCCTGCTGGGAGGCCACCGGCGGCCGGGGCCGGTCTGCGGGCAGCTGCACCTGCTGCGGAATGCCCGCCAGTTCGTCCTTCCAGTAGGCCAGTTGCCGGGCGAACAGGCTGTCCGGGTCGGCGGCGATGCCGAGCAGTTCGCGTTGCCAGCAGGTGTAGTCGGCGTACTGCACCGGCAGCGGGGCCCACTGCGGCTCCTCGCCACGGCAGCGCGCCGTGTAGGCGGCCGCGAGGTCGCCGGAGAGCGGCCCCATCGACCAACCGTCGGCCGCGATGTGGTGCACCACGACCAGCAGCACATGCCGGTCGGGCGCGAGCGCGTACAGCTCCGCCCGGACCGGCGGCTCCGCCGCCAGGTCGAAGCCTCGCCGGGCCGTCTGCGCCAGCCGCTCGGCCAGCCGGCTCTCGTCGAGCTCGACCACCGGCAGCTCCGGGTGCGCCTGTGAAGCGCTCAGCACGACCTGGTACGGCACACCGTCCGTCTCGCGGAAGACCGTCCGCAGGCTCTCGTGCCGGGCGATCACGTCCGCGAGCGCGGCGTGCAGGGCCGGGCGGTCGAGTTCGCCGGTCAGGCTCAGCGCGAGCGGCATGTTGTAGGTGGCGCTCGGCCCGTCCATCCGGTGCAGGAACCACAGGCGGCGTTGGGCGAAGGACAGCTCCACGTGTTCGGGTCGCGGCTGGGCGGTCAGCGTGGGCCGCGCCGTGCCGGAACCGTCGAGGCGGGCCGCCAGTCCGGCCACGGTCGGCGTCTCGAACAGCGTCCGGACTTCGAGCTCCGCGCCGAGGGTCGCCCGGACGCGGGAGGCCAGGCGGGTCGCCAGCAGTGAGTGTCCGCCCAGGTCGAAGAAGCTGTCCTCGACGCCGACCTGGGCCAGGCCGAGCACCTCGGCGAACAGCTCGGCGAGGAGCTGTTCCTGCGGGGTGCGCGGCGCCCGCCCGGCTCCGGCCGGGCCGAGGTCGGGCGCGGGCAGCGCGCGGCGGTCGAGCTTGCCGCTGGCCGTCAGCGGCAACGTCTCCAGCGCCACGAACGCCGACGGGATCAGGTAGTCAGGCAGTCGCCCGCGCAGCCATTCGCGGAGTTCGCCGATGAGGGCGCCGGTGCCCCGGCTGCCGGTCGGGCGGTTGGTCAGCGACGACAGCGGCCTGCCGGCGGTCCGGGCCGACCGGTACGGCTCGACCGGGGAGCCGTCATGCGCCCGCGGGTCGGCGAAGACGACGTCCAAGGCGTCGGCCACGGTGGCCGACCAGGTGACGCCCACCCAGCGGTCGAACTCCAGCCCGATGGCCCGGAAGTCCTCCGGGTCCGGGAGTTCGCTCTCTTCCGGGCCGTGCAGCCGCTCCAGCAGCTCGGCGAGCGAGCCGTCGCCGTTCTGCACCGCCCGCGAAAGGGCGGACTCGCGCAGCACCCGGCGGTTCGGCACTCCGGTGATCCGCAGCACGTCAGCGGGGGGCTGGGCGAGGAGTTCGCGCAGCTCGGCCAGTCCCGCGAGCTGGTGTCCCCACTCCAGCTCGACTGTCCGGCCCGGGGCCGCCGGAACGACCGGGGCCTTGTGCAGCGTCACGTCGTAGCGGTAGCGGGTCAGTTCGTTGTGGTGACGGCCGCGCTTGACCTCCACGGCCACCGCGCCGATGTCCGTGCCGTGCTCCCGCAGGACGGTGAAGAAGTCCGGGTCGACCAGGAGTTCCTTCTCCACCCTCACGGCCTGCTCCACCGCGCGGCGCACCGCCGCGAGGTCGCCGTCGGCACCGGTGCGGTGCAGTTGGACCGCGGTGGCCAGCGGGCGCAGCAGCCGCAGGTTGCGGACGTCGCCGACGAAGAGCGTGCCGCCGGGGGCGAGCAGCCGCATCAGCTTCCCGGTCACGTCAGCGAGGTAGTCGGCGGACGGGAAGTACTGCACCACCGAGTTGATCACGATGGTGTCGAACCACCCGGCCGGCAGGCCCTCGGTGTCGTGCGCCGGGCGGGTCTGCAGCACCACACGCTCGGCCAGGCCGTCCTGCCGGGCGACCTGCGCGGTCAGCGCGTCGACCGCCGTGGCGGAGAAGTCCGTCGCCCAATAGGTCTCACAGTGCGGTGCGATCTGCGAGAGCAGCAGTCCGGTGCCGACGCCGACCTCCAGCACTCGGCGGGGGCACAGGGCCAGGATGCGGGCCACGGTGGCGTCCCGCCACTCCCGCATCTGCTCGACCGGGATCGGGCTCGCGTCGTAACTGCTGTTCCAGCCGACGAAGTTCTGGCCGAAGCCGGCTTCCTCAGGGGTGATGGGCAGGGCGTCGTAGATGTCCTGCCACTCGCCCACGTGGTCCGCTTCCAGGCCACTGTCCCGGGCCTCGTCCTGGTGCGGGACGACGTAGCCGACGAGCCGGTCGTCCTGGGCGAGGACGGCGGCCCGGGCGACCGCAGGGTGCTCGGCCAGCGCCGCCTCGACCTCGCCGGGCTCGACCCGGAAGCCGCGTACCTTCACCTGGTCGTCGGCACGGCCGACGTACTCCAGCTCGCCGTCGTTGCGCCAGCGCACCAGGTCTCCGGTGCGGTACATGCGCTCACCGGCTCCGAACGGGCAGGCGACGAACCGTCCGGCCGTCAGGCCCGGCCGGTTCAGGTAGCCGCGCGCCAGTCCCGCGCCCGCGACGTACAGCTCCCCCGCCACGCCCGGCGGCACCGGCCGCAGCCGCTCGTCCAGCACGTACACCCGGGTGTTGGCGATCGGACGGCCGATCGGCGGGACGCCCGTCCCCGGGGACAGCGGGGCGCTCATGGTCGCGCACACGGTGGTCTCGGTCGGACCGTACGCGTTGATCATCCGGCGCCCTGACGCCCAGCGGTCCACCAGTTCCGGCGGGCACGCCTCACCCGCCACCACCAGTGTCGACACCCGCACCGAGCCCTCCGGCAGGGCGGCGAGGACGGACGGGGGCACGGTCACGTGGGTGACGGCGAGGTCCCGGTCGGCCAGCGCGGCCACCGGGTCCGCCGTCGGGGGCAGCACCAGGGCCGCGCCGCGCAGCAGGGCGGTGTAGATCTCCGACACCGAGGCGTCGAAGCTGGGCGAGGCGAACTGGAGCACCCGGCTGTCGGGTTCGATCGCGAACCGCTCGATCTGTGCGGCGACCAGGCTCGCGACGCCGCCGTGGCCGACCACGACGCCCTTGGGGCGGCCGGTCGAGCCCGAGGTGTAGATCACGTAGGCCGGGTGCCGGACGTCGAGCGCGACCACGGGATCGGTGTCCGGCCAGGCGGACACCTCGGTCACCAGCGCCGGGTCGTCGACCATCAGGGCCGGCCGGGCGTCGTCCAGCATGTACGCGATCCGCGCCGACGGGTACGCCGGATCCACGGGCAGGTACGCGGCCCCGGCCTTCAGTACGCCCAGGACGGCCACCACGGACTCCACCGAGCGCGGCAGGGCCACGGCCACGGTCTGCTCCGGACCGACGCCCCGGGCGATCAGCGCGTGCGCGAACCGGTTCGCCCGGGCGTTCAGCTGCCGGTACGTCAACTCGGCGTCGCCGCACACCAGCGCGAGGGCGTCCGGGGTTGCCACGACCTGTGCCGCGAACGCCTGCGGCACCGGGACGGCCGCCACCTCGCGGGCGGTCGCGTTGCCCCGCTCCAGCAAACGGTGCCGCTCGTCGGCGTCGAGGAGCTCGATCCGTCCGATCGACCGGTCCGGGTCGGCGGTGACCGCCTCCAGCAGGCGCGTCCAGCGCCCGGCGAGCGCCGCGACCGTCGAGCGGTCGAACAGGTCGGTGGCGTACTCCACCGCGCCGACGATCCCCGCCGGGCTGCCGTCCGGACCGAACTGTTCGACGAGACTCACACCGAGGTCGAACTTGGCGGTTTTGGTGGCCACCGCGTAGGTGGCGACGTCCAGACCGGGCAGGGAGAACCGGCCCATCGGAGCGTTCTGCACCGCCAGGATGGTCTGGAACAGCGGGTGGTGGGACAGCGAGCGGGACGGGTTCAGCGCCTCCACCAGGTGCTCGAACGGCACGTCCTGGTGCGCGTACGCCGACAGCGCCGTCTCCCGCACCCGACCCAGCAGCTCGGCGAAACTCGGATCACCGCTCGTGTCGGTCCGCAGCACCAGCGTGTTCACGAAGAACCCGACCAGCTCGTCCAGCGCCTCGTCGGTACGCCCCGCGATCGGAGACCCGATCGGGATGTCCGTGCCCGCACCCAGCCGCGTGTACAGCGCCGCCAACGCCGCCTGCAGCACCATGAACAGGCTCGCACCCGACCTTCGGGCCAACTCCAGCAGGGAGGTGTGCAGTTCGGGGCTCAGCTCCAGGCTGACGTGGTCCCCGCGCCAGCCGGCGACGGCCGGCCTCGGCCGGTCGACGGGCAGCTGGAGCAGCTCCGGCAGGTCGGACAGCTGACGCTTCCAGTAGTCGAGCTGCTCGGCGAACCGGCTCTGAGGGTCGGCGGCGTCGCCGAGCAGGTCGCGCTGCCACAGCGTGTAGTCCGCGTACTGCACCGGCAGGACCGGCCACTGCGGCGCGCGCCCCTCGCACCGGGCGGCGTACGCCTCGGCCAGGTCGCGGGCCAGCGGGCCGGTGGACCAGCCGTCCCCGGCGATGTGGTGCATCACCAGCAGCAGCACGTGCTCGTCCGGCGCGATTACGAACAGCTCCGCCCGCAGTGGCGCTTCGGCCTCCAGGTCGAAGGGCTGTCGTGCGAACTCGGCGAGCTGCTCGAACAGTTCGGCCTCCGACATCTCGGTCAGCCGCGCCCGGGGCCGGGCCTCGGCCGGGTCCAGGACGAGCTGGCAGGGTACGCCGTCAACCTCCGGGAAGACCGTCCGCAGGCTCTCGTGCCGGGCCACCACGTCGGCCAGCGCCTCGTCCAGCGCCGCCCGGTCGAGCGTCCCGGTCAGCCGGAGCGCCAGCGGGATGTGGTACGTCGCGGCGGTGCCGTCCATGCGGTGCAGGAACCAGAGCCGACGCTGGGCGAAGGACAGCGGCACCGCCTCCGGCCGCTCGTGCGTGGTCAGCGCCGGGCGGCCGTGACCAGCCCCGGCCAGCGCCTCGGCCAGGCCCACCACGGTGGGCGCCAGGAACAGCGCGCGCAACCCCAGCTCCACACCGAGCACCGAGCGCACCCGCGCGGCCAGCCGGGTGGCGAGCAGGGAGTGCCCGCCCAGGTCGAAGAAGTCGTCGTCGAGCCCGACCCGCGGCACGCCCAGCACCTCGGCGAACAGCTCGCACAGGATCTGCTCCTGCGGCGTGCGCGGCGCCCGGCCGCCGACGGTCGTGCCCGGCTCCGACGCGGGCAACGCCGCCCGGTCCAGCTTCCCGTTCGGTGTCAACGGCAGCACATCGAGCACCACGAACGCCGACGGCACCAGATAGTCGGGCAGACGGTCACGCAGATACGCCGTCAGCTCCGCCGGGCGTACGTCCGTGTCGGGCCGCGCCGCCACGTAGCCGATGAGCCGGTCATCCTGGGCGAGGACGGCGGCCTGGGCGACCACGGGGTGCTCGGCCAGCGCCGCCTCGATCTCGCCGGGCTCGATGCGGAACCCGCGGACCTTCACCTGCTGGTCGGCGCGGCCGACGTACTCCAGCCCGCCGTTGGTGCGCCGGCGCACCAGGTCGCCCGTGCGGTACATCCGCGCGCCAGCCGGGCCGAACGGGCAGGCGACGAACCGCCCCGCCGTCAGCCCGGGCCGGTTCAGGTATCCGCGCGCCAGACCGGGGCCGGCGACGTACAACTCCCCCGCCACCCCCGGCGGCACGATGCGCAGCCGCTCGTCGAGGACGTACACCCGGAAGCCCGCGACCGATCGGCCGATCGGCGGCACACCGGGCCCCGGGGACAGCGGGTCGCTCATGGTCGCGCACACCGTCGTCTCCGTCGGACCGTACGCGTTGATCATCCGCCGGCCCGGCGCCCACCGGGCCACCAGCTCCGGCGTGCAGGCCTCACCCGCCACCACCAGGGTGGTGGCCGTGAGGTCGGCGCTCTCCAGAGCGGCCAGCGCCGAGGGCGGAAGCGTCACATGGGTGACGTCGAGCCGACGGTCCGTCAGGGCCTCCAGCGGGGCCTCGGACGGGGCCAGGACGAGGGCGGCGCCGGTGAGCACGGCAGCGCACAGGTCCCAGAAGGACGCGTCGAAGCTGGGCGAGGCGAACTGGAGAACGCGACTGCCCGGCGCCACGCCGAGCCGGTCGACCTGCGCCGCCACCAGGCCCGACACGCCGGTGTGGCTCACCATGACGCCCTTGGGCCGGCCGGTCGAACCCGAGGTGTAGATCACGTAGGCCGGGTGCCGGGGGTCGAGCGCGGTCTGCGGGTCGGTGTCCGGCCAGTTTCCTTCGGTCACTGTCGCCGGGTCGTCGATCACCACCGTGGGCCGCGCGTCGTCCAGCATGAACGCGATCCGTGCCGCCGGGTACGCCGGATCCACCGGCAGGTACGCGGCCCCGGTCTTCAGCACACCCAGGACCGCCACCACTGACTCCACCGAGCGCGGCAGGGCCACGGCCACGGTCTGCTCCGGACCGACGCCCCGGGCGATCAGCGTGTGCGCGAACCGGTTCGCGCGAGCGTCGAGTTGACGGTACGTCACCTCGACATCACCGCAGACGAGCGCGACCGCGTCCGGCGTCGCCGCCACCTGCGCCGCGAACAGCTCCGGCAGGCTCACCCCGGCCGCCCCGCCCTCGACCGCGGGCAGCAACTCGCGACGCTCCTCGGCGGACAGCAGGTCGATCCCGCCGATCGGCTGGTCGGGCGCGGCGGCGACCGCGGCCAGCAGCCTGGTCCACCGGGCGACCAGTGCCTCGACCGTCGAGCGGTCGAACAGGTCGGTGCTGTACTCGACCGCACCGCCGATCCCGGCCGGCGCGCCGTCGGTCCCGTGCTCCTCCGCGAACCCGAAGGTCAGGTCGAGCCGCGCGGTCCCGGTGAGCACGGTCACCCCGGAGACCTGGAGACCCGGCAGCTCGAAGTCGCCGCCCGGCGCGTTCTGTACGACCAGCCCGGTCTGGAACAGCGGGTGGTGCGACAGCGAGCGGGACGGGTTCAGCGCCTCCACCAGGTGCTCGAAGGGCACGTCCTGGTGCGCGTACGCCGACAGCGCCGTCTCCCGCACCCGACCCAGCAGTTCGGCGAAACTCGGATCACCGCTGGTGTCGGTGCGCAGCACCAGCGTGTTGATGAAGAACCCGACCAGCTCGTCCAGCGCCTCGTCGGTACGCCCCGCGATCGGAGACCCGATCGGGATGTCCGTGCCCGCGCCCAGCCGCGTGTACAGCGCGGCGAGCGCGGCCTGCAGCACCATGAACAGGGTGGCACCCGACCTTCGGGCCAACTCCACCAGTGCCGCGTGCAGTTCGGCGTCGATCCGGAGTTCCAGCAGGTCGCCGCCGTACGACATGGTGGCCGGGCGCGGTCGGTCGGCAGGCAGCTGCAGCTGCTCGGGCAGCCCGGCCAGCGCCTCGGTCCAGTAGGTGACCTGGCGGGCGAACACGCTGTCCGTGTCGTGCTCGTCGCCGAGGATCTCGTGCTGCCACAGGGTGTAGTCGCCGTAGGTGACCGGCAGCGGCGGCCATGCCGGAGCCCCACCGCCCTGCCGGGTGGTGTAGGCGGTGGCCAGGTCACGGGCCAGCGGGCCCATGGACCAGCCGTCCCCGACGATGTGGTGCATCACCAGCAGCAGCACGTGCTCGTCCGGCGCGAGCGCGAACAGCTCCGCCCGCAGCGGTACTTCCGAGGTCAGGTCGAACGCCCGTACCGCCGCCTCGCGCAGCAGGGCGGGCACCTCCGCCTCGCCGGCCGCGCGTACGGTCAGCGGGACGGCGGCCTCGCCGGCGTCCAGCACCCGCTGGTACGGGACTCCGGCGGTGTGCGGGAAGACCGTGCGCAGGGTCTCGTGCCGGGCCACCACGTCCGCGAGCGCGGCGCTCAGCGCGGCCCGGTCGAGGTCGCCGGACAGCCGCAGGGCGAGCGGCATGTGGTAGGTCGCGCTCGGCGCCCCGAACTGCTGGAGGAACCAGAGCCGGCGCTGGGCGAACGACAGCGGCATCGGATCGCGGCGGGGCCGGGGTACCAGGGCCTGCCGCGCGGTGCCGGCGTCGTGCAGCCCGGCCGCGAGCCCGGCGGGTGTCGGCGCCTGGAACAGGCTGCGCAGTTCCAGCTCGACCCCGAGGGTCGCCCGGACCCGCGAGACCAGCCGGGTGGCGAGCAGGGAATGCCCGCCCAGGTCGAAGAAGCCGTCGTCGACCCCGACCCGCGGCACGCCCAGCACCTCGGCGAACAGCTCGCACAGGATCTGCTCCTGCGGCGTGCGCGGCGCCCGGCCGCCGACGGTCGTGCCCGGCTCGGGCGCGGGCAGCGCCGCCCGGTCCAGCTTCCCATTCGGCGTCAGCGGCAGCGCGTCGAGCAGTACGAACGCGGACGGCACCAGGTGGTCCGGCACCCGGTCGCGCAGGTACGCCGCCAGCGCCGCCGCGGTCGCCCCGGCCCCGGCCGGCGGGACGACGTACGCGACGATCCGGTCCTCCCGGGCGAGCACCGCGACCTGGGCGACACCCGGGTGCGCGGCCAGCTCGGCCTCGATCTCGCCCGGCTCGACCCGGAACCCGCGGATCTTCACCTGGTGGTCCACCCGGCCCGCGAACTCCAGCTCGCCGTCGGGGCGCCAGCGGACCAGGTCACCGGTGCGGTACATCAGCGCGCCGGCCGGACCGTACGGGTTGGCGACGAACCGCGTGGCGGTGAGCCCGGGCCGGTTCAGGTAGCCGCGGGCGAGTCCCGCCCCGGCGAGGTACAGCTCACCCAGCACGCCGGGGGCGACCGGTCGCAGCGCCGAATCCAGCACGTATGTCTGACAGTTGGCGATCGGCCGGCCGATCGGCACCGGCAGCGGACAGTCGGCGGGGTCGGCCGGCAGCGGGTAGGCGGTGATCACATGGGTCTCGGCGGGCCCGTAGTGGTTGTGCAGTTCCCGGCCCGGCCGGCGGGTCTGGAAACGGCGCACGGCACCGCCGAGGCGCATCGCCTCACCGGCCTGGGCGACCAGCCGCAGGCCGGGCAGTTCCAGCCGGGCCTCCTCGGCGGCCTCGGCCAGCGCCTCGACCACCAGGTTGGGCGCGAACAGCTCCTCGACCCCGTGCCGGTCCAGCCAGCGGGCGAACAGCTCGGCGCTGCGGCGCTGCTCCTCGGTCGGCACCACGAGGGTCTTGCCGTACAGCAGCGCGGAGAGCGTCTCCTGCACCGAGACGTCGAAACTGATCGCGGTGAACTGCGCGGTACGCGTGCCGAGTTCGCCACCGACGGACCTGTGGTGCCACGCCAGCAGGTTCAGCAGCCCGGCGGCGGGCATCACCACGGCCTTGGGCCTGCCGGTGGAGCCCGAGGTGTAGATGACATAGGCCGGGTGCCGCGGGTCCACGACGACTGCCGGATCGTGCTCCGGCAGGTCTCCGTCCGGTGTGACGGCCGCGAGGTCATCGAGCACCACGGCAGGCCGGGCGTCGTCCAGCATGTACGCGATGCGGGCGGCCGGATAGTCCGGATCGACCGGCAGGTACGCCGCACCCGTCTTGAGGACCGCGAGGACGGCGACCACCAGCTCGGTCGACCTCGGCAGCCGCAGGGCGACGACCTGCTCCGGCCCCACCCCGCGCGCGATCAGCGCGTGCGCCAGGCGGTTGGCCCTTCGGTTCAGCTCCCGGTAGGTCAGCACGGTGTCCTCGAACGCCACCGCCGGAGCCTCCGGGGTCGCCCGGACCTGCGCCTCGAACAGAGCGGGCAGGCCGGCATCGGGAGCCGGGCAGGCGGTGTCGTTGCGTACGACCAGCAGTTCGTGCCGTTCCTCGGCGGTGAGGACGTCGATCCGGCTCAGCGGCCGGTCCGGTTCGGCGACCACCGACGCCAGCAGACGCAGCCACCGGGCGACCAGTGCCTCCACCATGGCGGGGTCGAAGAGGTCGGTGCTGTACTCGACCCGCCCGACGATGCCCTCGGCCGGCCCGCCGGTGCCGCCGCGCTCCAGCAGGTGGAAACCGAGGTCGAACATCGCCGTCGGCGTCCGCACCAGGACGATCTCAGCGGCCAGACCGTCCAGCGCGAACTCGGTGCGGGGCACGTTCTGCAGCGCGAGCAGCACCTGGAACAGCGGCTGACGGGCGAGCGACCGGGACGGGTTGAGGGCCTCGACGACGTGCTCGAACGGCAGGTCCTGGTGCGCGTACGCGGCCAGCGCGCCCTCGCGGACCCGGCCAAGGAGCTCGGCGAAGGTCGGGTCGCCACCGGTGTCCGTGCGGAGCACCAGGGTGTTGACGAAGAATCCGACGAGGTCGTCCAGGGCCTCGTCGGTCCGGCCCGCGATCAGGCTGCCGACCGGGATGTCCGTTCCCGCGCCGAGCTTGTCCAGCAGCGATGCCAGGGCGGCCTGCAGCACCATGTACACGCTGGCGCCGTGCTCCCGGCCCAGCCGGATCAGCCCGGCGTGCAGTTCGGCGTCCAGTTCGATCGCGAGGTGGCCGCCGGAGCAGGAGGGGGTCGCGGGGCGAGGGCGGTCGGCGGGGAGCCGGATCTGCTCCGGCAGGTTTGCCAACTGCTCGGTCCAGTAGGCCTGCTGGCGGGCGAAGAGGCTGTCCTGGTCGGCCGGGTCGCCGAGCAGCTCCTGCTGCCACAGGGTGTAGTCGGCGTACTGCACCGGCAGCGGTGCCCACCCCGGTTCCTCGCCCTGGCGGCGTGCCGCGTACGCGGTGGCCAGGTCGGCGGCCAGCGGGCCCAGCGACCAGCCGTCACCGGCGATGTGGTGCATCACCAGGAGCAGCACGTGCTCGTCCGCCGAAACCTCGAACACCTCGGCGCGCAGCGGCGGTTCGGTCGCGAGGTCGAATCCGCGCGCCGCGGCCCCCGCCAGCAGTTCCGGCAGGACCGTCTCGTCGGCCGTGGTGACCGACAGCCTCGGGCACGCCTCTGCGGTGGCCAGCACCTGCTGGTGGGGCACTCCGTCCACGGCCGGGAAGACCGTGCGCAGGGTTTCGTGCCGGTCGACGATGTCGCCCAGCGCCGCCTCCAGGGCCGCCAGGTCCAGTGGCCCCGAGAGCCGCCACGCGAGCGGCATGTTGTAGACCGAGTCGGCGCCCTCCAGCTGGCGCAGGAACCACAGCCTCCGCTGCGCGGACGACAGCGGCACCATCCCCCAGCCTTCGGCCGGGGGTGCCCCCACGGGCCGCTCCGCCCGCCCCAGGGCGAGCCGGGCCCGGTCCGCGCCGCCCAGACCGGCGGCCAGCCCGGCCACCGTCGGGGTCTGGAACAGGGTGCGCAGCGCCAGCTCCACGCCCAGGGCCGCACGGACCCGGGCCACCAACCGGGTGGCCAGCAGGGAGTGCCCGCCGAGGTCGAAGAAGTCATCGTCGACACCGACCTGAGGTAGACCCAGTACCTCGGCGAACAGCTCGGCCAGTACGTGTTCCTGCGGAGTGTGC
Organism: Streptomyces olivochromogenes; assembly: GCF_001514115.1. Taxonomy (GTDB): domain Bacteria; phylum Actinomycetota; class Actinomycetes; order Streptomycetales; family Streptomycetaceae; genus Streptomyces; species Streptomyces olivochromogenes. Next base: position 136,838 of record NZ_KQ948472.1, on the reverse strand, counting down.
GGGGCCCGGCCGGCCCGCGACGCCGCGTACTCGGGCTCGGGCAGTGCGCGCCGGTCCAGCTTGCCGCTGGCGTTCAGCGGCAGCACGTCAAGGGCGACGAACGCGGCCGGCACCATGTAGTCGGGCAGCCGCTCGCGCAGGTGCGCACGCAGGTCTTCCGGCCGAAGCTCTGCCCCGGTGGCGGGCACCAGGTAGGAGACCAGGCGGGTGTCCCCCGCCCGGTCCTGCCGGGCGGTCACGGCGGCCTGCGCGACCTGCGGGTGTTCCGCCAGTGCCGCCTCGATCTCGCCGAGCTCGATCCGGAATCCCCGGACCTTGACCTGGTCGTCGATGCGGCCGAGGAACTCCAGGTTCCCGTCCGATCCCCACCGCACCAGGTCACCGGTGCGGTACATCCGCGAACCGCTGGGACCGAACGGGTCCGCAACGAACCGTCCCGCGGTCAAGCCCGGACGGTTCAGGTAGCCGCGCGCCAGCCCGGCACCGGCGATGTACAGCTCACCTGACACACCCGCGGGCACCGGCTGCAACGCGGCGTCGAGCACGTGCAACCGCACACCCCCGAGCGGCCGGCCAATCACTTGGCGCGGGCTCGACTCCAACGGTGCGAAGGTCGAGTCCACCGTGCACTCGGCCGGCCCGTAGTAGTTCAGGGCGAACACCCCGTCGGCCGCCCGCAACCGTTCCCACAGTTGCTCCGGAACGGTCTCCCCGCCCAGCCCGACCCACGACGGACGCCACCGCGGGTTGTCCAACAGCCCGTGATCGACAAGGACTTGCAGGTAGGACGGGGTGCCGCCGACCGTGTCCAGCCCGGCCCGCGCCGCATACTCAAGGTAGGCGTCCGGGTCGGTCCAGGTCGCCTCGTCCAGGACGTGCAGCTCGTGGCCGGCGTACAGGGCGAACATCTGGTCGCAGGAGGCGTCGAACGACACGGACGTGGTCAGCCCCACCCGCACCCGCTCCCCCGTCCGGAAGATCAGCGGACACTGGTCGGCGAACAGGTTGGACAGGCCGCCGTGCGTCGCCACCACGCCCTTGGGCCTGCCGGTGGAACCGGAGGTGTAGATGGCGTAGGCCGGATGGGCCGGGTCGATGGCCACCGCGGGGTCCGTCGCCGGGCAACCCGCCACCAGCCCGGCCGTCTCCGGGTCGTCGACCACCAGCCACCCGGCCGGACCGTCCGGCAGCCGACCCCGGGTCCGGGAGTCGGTCACCGCCAGGACCGGCCGGGCATCGTCGAGCATGTACGCGATCCGCGCGGCCGGGTACTCCGGATCGACCGGAACGTACGCGGCGCCGGTCTTCAGCACCGCGAGAATGGCCACCATCAGCTCGGCCGACCTCGGCAGGGCCACGGCCACCAGCCGCTCCGGCCTCGCGCCGCGCGCGATCAGCGCATGCGCCAACCGGTTCGCCCGCGCGTCCAACTCCGCGTAGGTCAGCGATGCTTCCGGCCCCACCAGCGCGACGGCGTCCGGAGTCGCACGCACCTGAGCCCGGAAGAGCTCCGGCAGACTCTCGGTGAAGGCCTGGGCCGCCGGGCCGGTACCCAGCGCCGTCAACTCACCGTGCTCCTCGGCGGTGAGCAGGCCGAACCGGCTGAGCCTCCGCTGCGGGTCGGCGACCACGGCACGGAGCAGCCGCTCCCAGCGCTCGATCATCGTCTCGACGGTGGCCGGGTCGTACAGGTCGCCGGTGTACTCGACGGACCCGTCGATCCCCTCCGGGGAGCCGTCCTGCGCGTGCCGCTCGGACATGGTGAAGATCAGGTCGAGCTTGGCGGTGGTCGACGTCGACGGCATGTCGCCGACGCGCAGCCCGGGTGGCGCGAAGTCGGCCCGGGGCGCGTTCTGCAGCACCAGCATGACCTGGAACAGCGGGTGGTGCGCCAGCGAGCGGACCGGGTTGAGGGCCTCGACCAGGTACTCGAACGGCAGGTCCTGGTGCGCGTACCCGGCCAGCGCGGTCTCCCGGACCCGGCCCAGCAGTTCGGCGAACGTCGGATCGCCCGAGGTGTCGGTACGGAACACCAGGGTGTTGACGAAGTACCCGACCAGCTCGTCCTGCGCCTGGTCGGTACGGCCCGCGACCGGGCTGCCGACCGGGATGTCGTCGCCCGCGCCGAGCTTGCTCAGCAACACCGCAAGACCGGCCTGAAGCACCATGAACAGACTGGTGCCGTGGGCGCGGGCGAGCTCGCGCAGCCCGCGGTGCAGCTCGGCGTCCAGCCCGGCACGCACGGAACTGCCCCGGTGCGAGGCGACCGCCGGGCGGGGCCGGTCGCCGGGCAGCTGGAGCTGCTCAGGCAGATCGGCCAACTGCCGGGTCCAGTAGGCCGCCTGGCGGGCGAACAGGCTGTCCCCGTCGGCCGCGTCACCGAGCAGCTCGTGCTGCCAGAGGGTGTAATCGGCGTACTGGACCGGCAGCTCCTCCCACTGCGGCTCCTCGCCACGGCAGCGCGCCGCGTAGGCGGTGGTCAGGCCCTGTGCGAGCGGGCCCAGCGACCAGCCGTCACCCGCGATGTGGTGGAGCACCACCTGGAACACGTGCTCGTCCGCCGCCAGCTCGAACAGACCGGCACGCAGGGGCACATCGACTGCCAGGTCGAACCGGCGGGCCTTCGCTTCCGCCATGGCGTTCGGCAGCTCGGACTCAGTGGTCCGGCTGACGAGCAGCCGCGGGCGGGTTGCCTCGACCTCCAGCACCTGCTGGAACGGCACGCCGTCGACCGCCGGGAAGACGGTGCGCAGGCTCTCGTGCCGCTCGACCACATCCGCCACGGCGGACTCCAGGGCCCGCCGGTCCAGATCCCCGGACAGCCGCCAGGCCAGGGAGATGTGGTAGTTCGCGCCGGCGCCCTCCAGCTGGTGCAGGAACCACAGCCGCCGCTGCGCGAACGACAGCGGGATCGCGTCGGGGCGTTCGCGCCGTGCCAGGGCGCTCTGCGCCGGTCCGGCCGCCACCAGGGCGGCGGCCAGGCCGGCCGGGGTGGGCGCCTCGAACAGGGTGCGCAGCGGCATTTCCACGCCGAGCGTCGCGCGGATCCGGGCGGCCAGGCGGGTGGCCAGCAGCGAGTGCCCACCGAGGTCGAAGAAGCCGTCCTCGACGCCGGCCGACGCCACGCCCAGGACCTCGGCGAACAGCTCGCAGAGGACCTGCTCCTGCGGGGTGCGCGGCGCGCGGGCGGTGGCCGCCAGGGCGAGGTCGGGGGCGGGCAGGGCCCGGTGGTCCAGCTTGCCGTTGGCGGTCAGCGGCAGCGCGTCCAGCACGACGAACGCCGACGGCACCATGTACTCCGGCAGCCGCTCCCGCAGATGCGCGCGCAGTTCGGCCGAACTCGCTGCGGTATCCGCGGTCGGCACCAGGTACGCGACCAGCCGGGTGTCGTCGGCCCGCTCATGCCGGGCCAGGACGGCGACCTGGGCGACGCCTGGGTGCGCGGCCAGCGCCGCCTCGATCTCGCCGAGCTCGATCCGGAAGCCGCGCACCTTCACCTGCTGGTCGGCCCGGCCGACGTAGCGCAGGCTGCCGTCCACCGCGCGGCGCACCACGTCGCCGCTGCGGTACATCCGCGATCCCGGCGGTCCGAACGGGTCGGCCACGAAGCGCCCGGCGGTCAGACCGGGCCGGTTCAGGTAGCCGCGCGCCAGGCCGGCGCCTGCGACGTACAGCTCGCCGGGCACGCCCGGGGCCACCGGCCGCAGGTGGGCGTCCAGGACGTACGTCCGCAGGTCCGCAATGGCCGTGCCGATCTGACCGGCGGCGGTTCCGGCCCGGTCGAGCGCCGCGTACGTGACGTGCACCGTGGTCTCGGTGATGCCGTACATGTTGACCAGCCTGGGCGCGTCGTCCGGGTGCCGCTCGTACCAGCTCGCCAGCCGGGCGTGCTCCAGCGCCTCGCCGCCGAACACGACGGTCCGCAGGGCGAGTTCGCGCGGGTGCTCGGCGTCCGCGTGCATCAGCTGGTAGAACGCGGACGGCGTCTGGTTGAGGACGGTCACCCGTTCGCGGGCGAGGAGCTCCAGGAAGCGGCCGGGCGAGCGGCTGGTCTCGTGGTCCACGACCACCAGACGGCCGCCGTGCAGCAGCGGGCCCCACAGCTCCCACACCGAGAAGTCGAAGGCGTAGGAGTGGAAGAGCGTCCAGACGTCGTCGGCGGAGAAGCCGAACAGCTTCTCGGTGGTGCCGAACAGTCGCACCACGTTCCGGTGTGTGACCACCACGCCCTTGGGGTTGCCGGTGGAGCCGGAGGTGTAGATGACGTAGGCGGCGTGGCCCGGGTCGAGGGGGATCTCCGGGTCCGTGTCCGGCAGGCCGTCCAGGTCGGCGGCGTCCAGCAGCAGCCGGTCCACCGGTTCCGCGCCCGGCAGGTCGCCGGTCCGGCTCGTGGTCACGAGGAGGGTGGGGCGGGCGTCCTGGAGCAGGTAGGCGATCCGGGCGGCCGGGTACTGCGGGTCCACCGGGAGGTAGGCGCCGCCGGCCTTCAGTACGGCGAGCACCGCCACGACCTGCTCCGCCGAGCGCGGCAGGACCAGCGCCACGCGCTGCTCCGGGCCCACTCCCCGGCCGATCAGGGCGTGCGCGAGCCGGTTCGCGCGGGCGTTCAACTCGCGGTACGTCAGGGTGACTTCACCGTCCGTGAGGGCGACGGCGGCCGGGTTCGCCCGCACCTGTCGCTCGAACAGCTCGGTCAGACTGCTCTCCGACGGCCTCTCGGTCCGGCCGGTCGGCGCCGGGAGCAGCGCGCGGAGCTCGTCGGCGGACAGTACGTCCACCTGTCCGATCCGCCGGCCGGGGTCGGCGACGACGGCGCGCAGCAGTCGCAGCCACCGCTCGACGATCCCGGTGACGGTGGCCTCGTCGAACAGGTCGGTGCTGTACTCCACCACACCCGACAGGCCGTCCTCACCTGGCTGTTCGGCCAGGATGAAGGTCAGGTCGCACTTGGCCGTCCCGGTGTGGACCAGGCCGGTCGCCACCCGCAGCCGGGGCAGGTCGAACGTGGCGAGGGGCGCGTTCTGCAACGCGAGCATGGTCTGGAACAGCGGGTGGTGCGCCAGCGACCGGGCCGGGTTCAACGCCTCCACCAGGTGCTCGAACGGCACGTCCTGGTGCGCGTACGCGGCCAGCGCGTCGGTGCGCACCCTGCCCAGCAGTTCGGTGAACGACGGGTCGCTGGAGAGGTCGGTGCGCAGCACCAGGGTGTTGACGAAGAGGCCGACCAGGTCGTCCGCGGCCTCGTCGGTGCGTCCGGCGATCGGCGTGCCTACGGGTACGTCGGTGCCCGCGCCCAACTTGCCCAGCAGGGCGGCCAGTCCGGCCTGGAGCACCATGAAGAGGCTCGCCCCGCCGTCCCGGGCGAGCGCGCGCAGGCCCTGGTGCAGCTCGGCGTCGATCCGCACCGGCAGGTGGGCGCCCCGGTAGGACATCGCGGTCGGCCGGGGCCGGTCGAACGGCAACTCGACCTGTTCGGGCAGGTCCGCCAACTTCTGCTGCCAGTAGGCGAGTTGGCTGTTCAGCAGGCTGTCCTGGTCCGAGCCGTCGCCGAGCAGCTCCCGCTGCCAGAGGGCGTAGTCGGCGTACTGGACCGGCAGCGGCGACCACTCCGGCTTCGCGCCCTCGGCGCGGGCCGCGTAGGCGGCCGTGAGGTCCCGTGAGAGCGGCCCCGTCGACCAGCCGTCGCCGGCGATGTGGTGCACCACCAGCAGCAGCACGTGCTCCTCGGCCGCCAGCTGGAAGAGTTCGGCGTGCAGCGGCGGTTCCTCGGCGAGGTCGAAGCCGTACCGGGCCGCCTGCGCCAGCCGCTCCGGCAGCTCGCGTTCGCCGAGCTCGGTCATCCGCAGTCGTGGCCGGGCCTCCTCCGGGTCCAGCACCCGCTGGCAGGGCTCGTCGTCGACCGTCGGGAAGACAGTGCGCAGGCTCTCGTGCCGCTCGACCACGTCCGCCAGGGCGGCTTCCAGGGCCCGCCGGTCCAGGGTCCCGGACAGCCGCAGGGTCAGCGGGATGTTGTACGTGGCGCTCGGGCCCTCCATACGGTGCAGGAACCACAACCGGCGCTGCGCGAAGGACAGCGGGACGGTCTCCGGCCGCTCGCGCCGCCCCAGCGCCGGACGGGCCCGGCCCGCGACATCCACGGCCGCCGCCAGTTCCGCCGGCGTCGGCGCGTCGAACAGGTCGCCGAGCCGCAGCTCCACGCCGAGGATCGAACGGGCCCGGGCGACCAGCCGGGTGGCCAGCAGGGAGTGCCCGCCGAGGTCGAAGAAGCTGTCGTCAAGGCCGGGCTCGGCCACCCCGAGCACCTCGGCGAACAACCCGACGAGCAGGTGCTCGGTCGCGCTGCGCGGTGCGCGGCCGGGCGCGGCGGACTGTCGCTCGGGCGCCGGGAGGGCCCGCCGGTCGAGCTTGCCGTTCGGGGTAATCGGCAGCGCGTCCAGCAGCACGTACGCGGCCGGCACCAGTTGCCGGGGCAGCCGGTCCCGCAGGTGGTCGCGCAGGGCGGTGCCGGTCACGGTGGCGCCGGGCTCGGGCACCGCGTAGGCGACCAGCCGGGATTCCTCCTCGGTGCGCACCGTCACGGCGGCCCGGGCGACCTGCGGGTGCTCGGCGAGAACGGCCTCGATCTCGCCGAGCTCGACCCGGAAGCCGCGGATCTTGACCTGGTCGTCGGTGCGGCCGAGGAACTCCAGGTTCCCGGCCGCATCCCAGCGCACCAGGTCCCCGGTGCGGTACATCCGCGACCCGCCCGGCCCGAACGGGTCCGCGACGAACCGCCCGGCGGTCAGCCCCGGCCGGTTCAGGTAGCCGCGGGCCAGCCCCGCGCCCGCGATGTACAGCTCACCCGCCGCGCCGGTCGGCAGCGGCCGCAGGGCGCCGTCGAGCACGTACAGCCGGGCGTTGGTGACCGGCCGGCCGATCACCGGGCGTGGGCTCGACTCCAGCGGCGCGACCACCGAGTTGACGGTGCATTCGGACGGTCCGTAGAGGTTGAGGCAGGACACGCCCTCCGCCGCCCGCAGCTGCTCCCACAGCCGCTCCGGGACGGCCTCGCCGCCCGCCCCGACCAGTGCCGGGCGGCGCTGCGGGTCACTCAACAGCCCGTGAGATACCAGCACTTGGAGATAGGACGGGGTGGCTTCGAGGTAGTCCAGCCCGCAGCTCGCCGCATAGGCGACCAGGGCATCGGGGTCGGTAAAGGTCTCATGCTCCAGGACGTGCAGCTCGTGGCCTCCGAACAGGACGGACAGCTGGTTCCAGGAGGCGTCGAAGGACACCGAGGTGGTCAGCGCCACCCGCAGCCGCTGCCGCTTCTTCAGGAGCGGTGCGAAGTGCACCTGCCGGAGGTCGGTGAGCAGGTCGAGCAGGCCGCCGTGGGTCGGCAGCACGCCCTTGGGCCGTCCGGTGGAGCCGGAGGTGTAGATGACGTACGCCGGGAGGCCCGGGTCGACGGCCACCATCGGGTCGGCCGCCGGGCAGTCGGTCACCAGGGCGGCCGTCTCCGGGTCGTCGAGCACCAGCCGGTCGACAGGCCCGGCCTCGGGCAGCCGTCCCTCGCTGCGGGAGTCCGTGACCAGCAGGGCCGGCCGGGCGTCGTCGAGCAGGTACGCGATCCGGGCGGCCGGGTACTCGGGGTCGACCGGCACGTACGCCGCCCCTGTCTTCAGCACCGCGAGGATCGCCACCACCAGCTCCGCCGAGCGCGGCAGGGCCACCGCCACCCGCCGCTCCGGGCCCGCTCCCCGGGCGATCAGGGCGTGCGCCAGCCGGTTGGCCCGCGCGTCCAGTTCCGCGTACGTCAGCGAGACGTCGCCGCACACCAGCGCGACCAGGTCGGGAGTCGCCCGGACGTGCTCCCGGAACAGCTCCGGCAGGCTCGTGGCCGGGGCCTGCGTCACCGGTCCGGAGCCGAGCACCGCCAGCTCGCGGCGCTCCTCGGCGGTGAGCAGTTCGATCCGGCCCACCGGCTCGTCCTGGTCGCAGTCGGCGAGGGTGTCCAGCAGCGCGAGCAGCCGCTGCTGGTGGCCGGCGAGGTCGTCGGGGCCGTACGCCTCCGGCGAGCCGTGCAGCCGGAGCAGCGGCGGGTTGCCGTCCCGGTAGTCGAAGACCCAGACGGCGAGGTCGGTGGTCGACCCGGACACGAAGTGGTGCACGGAGGCCGGGTGCCCGGCGAAGCTCGGCCTGGAGTTGAAGGCCATGATGTTGACGATCAGCGGGAACGCCGTCCCGATGCTGCCGGGGGCGCCGAGGTCCCGCAGCAGGTCCTCGCTGCGGTAGCGCTCGTGCGCGACGGCCGTCTCGACCTCCCGCGCCGCCTGGGCGACGAGTTCGCGCCACGGCATGTCCGGCCGGACCGTCAGCCGTAGCGGCACCACGTTGGACGTCGTGCCCGGCACCGCCGTCAGGTCGCGGTCGGCGCCCCGACGGGCGGTGACGGGCAGGGCGAGCACCACGTCCTGGTTGCCGGTCAGCCGGTGGGCGTAGAGCGCCGTCGCCGCGACCACCAGCCGGGACCACCGGACGCCGGACCGTCCCGCCGCCGCCCGCAGGGCGTCCGGGCGGCGCAGTTCCCGCTCCTCGGCCAGCCGGAGGGCGCGGTGCGGGTCGGTCGCGGAGGTGTCGGTGAGCCGGGTCGGGGCGGGCAGGTCGGCGAAGCGCTCGGTCCAGTAGGCGCGGTCGGCGGCGAAGTCGGTGGAGGCGCGGTAGGCGGCGTCGCTGTCGACCAGGTCCCGCAGCGAGCCGAACGGGCAGGGCGGCACGGCACCGCCCTCGGCAAGTGCCGAGTACACCTCGCCGACCCGCTGCCGGAGCATGGAGCTGCTGATCGCGTCCAGCACCACGTGGTGGTAGTTCAGGTACCAGAGGTACTCCGTCGGCGAGGCCTTGATCAGGGCGTGGCCGAACAGCGGGTCACGGGCGAGGTCCAGCGGGCGCAGCAGGTCCCGCTCCATCCATGCCACGGCCGCCGCCCGGGGATCGGGCTCGGCGCTGAGGTCGAGGTGGGCCGGAGCCCAGTCCCAGCTCTCCCGCAGAACCTGGCGCGGGCCCTCGCCGCCGTCGACGAAGGTCACGTGCAGGGCGTCGACCTCGTCGACCACCCGGCGCAGCGCGGTCTCGAACAGCTCCCGGTCCACCGGCCCGTGGATCTCCAGGCACTCGCCGACGCGGTAGCCCGCAATCGGCGTCCGGGAGCGCTGCTCGGCCAGCCAGATCTCGCGCTGGGCCGCTGTCAGGGGAAGGGCGTCACCATCGCGACGGGACATGGGGGGACCTCCGAGGGTGTGGGCAGGCGTGGTGGCGGGGCACGCAGGACCGCGCCGACCGTGGTGTCGTCACACGGTCGGTCGGCAGGGGGGGCTGCGGTCAGGCGGCGGGTTCGCCGGCCTGGAGTTGCCATAGGGATGCGTAGAGTCCGTGCTGGGCGAGGAGTTCGTCGTGGGTGCCCTGCTCGGCGACGACGCCGCCCTTGTCCATGACGTAGATCCGGTCGGCGTGGCGGACCGTGGAGAGCCGGTGGGCGATGATCAGCACCGTCCGGTCGGCCGCGAAGACGCGGAGCGCGCGCTGGATGGCGGCCTCGGTCTCGTTGTCCACGGCGGAAGTGGCTTCGTCGAGGATCACGACCGGCGCGTCCTTGAGGATCGCGCGTGCCAGCGCGATCCGCTGTCGCTGGCCGCCGGAGAGCGCGGCACCGCGTTCGCCGATCACCGTGTCGTAGCCGTCCGGCAGCGTCGCGACAAAGGTGTGTGCCTCGGCCTTCATGGCCGCCTCGGTCACGGCCTCGTCCGAGGCGCCGAAGCTGCCGTAACGGATGTTGTCGGCGACGGTGCCATCGAAGAGGAAAGGGTCCTGGGCGACGAACCCGATCGCGTGGCGCAGGTCGTGCCGCGACAGCTCGCGCACGTCCCGCCCGTCGAGCAGCACGCTGCCGATGTCCGCGTTCTGGAATCGCATCAGCAGCTTGGCGATCGTCGTCTTGCCGGAGCCGGTGGCGCCGACCAGGGCGGTGACCTGCCCGGCGGAGATGGTCAGCGAGAGGTCCTCCAGCGCCGGCGGCCGATCGGGGTAGGCGAAGGTCACGCTGTCCAGGACGATCTCCCCGCGCGCCTTCTCGGCGTCGAGGGGTCCGCCGGTGCCGTCGGTCTCGGCGGGGAGGGCGCGCAGCCGCTGGACCCGATCGTAGGCGGTGATCGTGCGCTGGTACTGGTCGACGATGCCGCCGAGCCGGTTCATCCGCAGCAGCACCATCTGGGGCAGCCCGATCAGCGGGCTGAACACCTCGAACGGCAGGCTGCCGTCGAGCACCGCCCGGCCGCCGATCAGCAGGGTCCCGGCCATCGAGCCGGTCGTGCAGACCCGGACGATCTCGGCGTGGCGGATCGTGCTCCGGTCGGTCCGCCGACTGCTGTCCTGGACCTCCCCGCTCAGCACGTCGATGCGCTCGGCCTCGTAATCCTCGGTGCAGAAGCTCTTGACGGTGGCACCGGCCTCCAGCGTGTTCACCAACTGGCTGTGCAACCTGGCCCGGTGCTCGCCGGAGACGGCGTAGTCGGCCGCGACTTTGTCCTGGTAGTGGAACGACAGCCAGGCGATGACCGGGATGGGCAGGAACGCGATCCAGGCGATCTGTGGTGCCAGCAACAGGAACAGCGGCACCAGGAGGGCCAGACTGGTGCCGAGTTGCAGCAGGTCGTTGGCCGAGGTGGCGAAGAAGGTGCCCAGCTGACGGACGTCGTCGGTGAGCGCGCCGGCGATCCGGGTGGTCCGCTCGCCTTCCAGGTGCCGTAGTTCGAGGTGCTGCACATGGGCGTACGTCCGGTTGCGCCAGTCGTGCTCGATGTCCTGGCCGAGCCGGCGCCATTGGAGGTTCGAGGCGTACGAGAGACCCGCCACGGCGGCACAGGCGGCGGTCATCAGCCCCGCCAGACCGAGGAGTTGGGCGGACGCGGTGGTCAGGCCGAGGCGGACCAGCGGAGCTGCCTGCCCCTTGATGAGGACCAGTCCGGTCCAGCCGAGGAAGGTACCGAGCGCCATCTCCGAGGCCTGGCAGGCGACGGACAGGGCGACGGCCCCGTAGAGACGGCGTCGGTGCGGTCCGACGATCTCCACCAGGGGGTGACGTTCGACGCCGGGCCCGGCCGCTTCCTGGGACGCGTCGACCGTTCTGCGCCAGGCCTTGCGGAGGACAGCCGTGGTCAGCGCGGCCACCCCGCCCACTGCCACCAATTGCCTGCTCAGCGCCGACCCCTTGATCAGCGCGATCCCGGCCGCGACCCCGCCGCCGACGGCGAGCACCGGTCGCACGACCAGGCCGCGGTCCGCCCTCGGGGCCGCTGCGGCGACGGGTCGGGCCGGTGCCGGGCGTCCCGCTCCGGTCGGATCCTCCGCGACGAGGGTGACGGCTCTGCGGACGAGCCAGCCGACGTCCGTGGCGCGCACCCGCGCATCGTGCCGGACGAGCACCCCGCCGGTGACCGGGTTGGCCCGGGCCTCGGTGATCCCGGGAATGCGGCGCAGCGCGGCGGCGAGGATCTCGGCCGTCCGTGGCCGTCCGAGCACCAGCTTGACGTCCCAGCGCTGGCGGCCCGGAGTGACCGAGCGCGGGCTCACGTCCAATTCCGCGGAGCCGAATCCGGCCGAGGCACCCAGTAGCGATGACATGCGTACGATCACCTGTTTACGGAGGTCACGGGTAATCCGTCAACATGCGCGGCGAATTTCGGCGCACGGTGGATTACTGCGACGGAGCGGAAAGTCCGAAAGAGGGCGGAGGCGCGACCAAAAGACCCACGGCCGACCGCCGCGAGGACCCGTCTTCCCAGGTCGGCAGGAAGACGTGCTCAGGCGGCGGGCCGGGCCGCGCATCAGGGCGTCACTACGCCTTCGCGGCGCTGGCGGTCGCACGGATCTTCGGAGTCCTGGCCTCGTCCTTCTCGCCGCTCGAGGCTGCACCCTCGGTGGGCCGGTCTTCCTCACCAGCGGCGATCTGCGCCGCCACCATCTCGGCAGCCACCTCGACCGCGAGGTCGTGGATGTTCTCTCCGGCCTCTTGGGCCGCTTTCTTCACCTCCATGACAAGACCGACGGACGTCGTGACGACACCGCGCACCAGCGGCTTGAGGACACGCTTGGCCAGTGGCGCGACGATGAGACCGATCAGAAACGGCGGAACGACGGGCGGCATGATGCTCCAACTTCTCTACGCAGATGTATGACGGGGGACCCAGGGCACTGCGCACCCCGGAGCACGCACAGCGGGGAAGGCGGAAGCACCCATTTCCGGAATTCTCGATATCCAGTGCCGGACTCCCCGGCTGGTTGAATTCCTTGCCGATGGGGTAATCCGTCCGCTCATCGATCACGGTAGCCCAGTCATGACCGTCGAGGCCAAACGCTCTCGGCAGGTTTCACCCATGCGAGTGCTATCCATGTTCGGACCGCTACGGATTACAGTAGGCGCACCCACCAAGCGAAGCGCTTTTCTAATTTACCTATTACTAGTGGTCGGCTGCACGGTCACTGCCGAGTTCGCGCGCCGGCCCCCGGCGCAGGGCAGGAAAACGGCAGCGCGCCGTCTCCCAGCACCGCCTCGTGGAAGGCCCGCACGTCCCGAACCCGGCACTCACCGCGGTCTGACCGCCGCCGGACGCGCCCGACCTGAACCCGGTCGAGGCCGCCGTCTGGTCACTCGTGCGCAGAGCAACGGCCCACACTGCCTCCGACACACCCGACGACCTCGACCGCACGCTCCGCCGCGAGTTACGCAAGATCCAGCTCAGGCCCCACCTGATCGGCGGCTGCCGCACCGCCACCGCCCTGCCCCTCAACTCACCGGGCCCGCCCTGAAAAGCTCAGTGATCGGAGAGACCTTCCCCGGCAGACTTCCCGCGCCCGCGTCCGAAGTCACGTCGCTGCTCCGACCGTTCACGGACGAGTGAACTCCCGGCCGACCACTGGCTAACCGGCTGCCGCGAACACCAGCATGGCCGATATGGCCACCACGCACCCCAGAGCTGAGCGGGCCGCCCAGGCCCGGGCGGCCGAAGCCCAGCTCGCCGCCGACGGAATCGACGGGGTGGTGTTCGGCTGGGTCGACAACGCCGGACTCACCCGGGTGAAGTCCGTCCCGCTCGCCCAGCTCGAACACGCCGCCGAACACGGCGTCGGCGCCGTGCCCTGCTTCGACGTCTCCCTGGTGGACGACTCCTTCACCGTTGCGCCTTCGAGTACCGGCCCGGTGGGCGACCTGCGGCTCGTCCCCGACCTCGACCGGCTCACGCCGCTCGCCGCCCAGCCCGGCTGGGCCTGGGCCCCGGCCGACCGCTACGCCCAGGATGGCACCCCGCACCCCGGCTGCCAGCGCCGATTCGCCCGCCAGGTCACCGAGGCCGTCGAGCGGCGCGGGCTTTCGGTGCGAGCCGGGATCGAGGTCGAGTGGGTGGTGGCCGACGCCGCCGGGGCCCCCGCGACGGTCGGGCCCGGGTACGGGATGACGTGCTTCGTCGAGCACTCCGACTACCTGCGGGAGGTGCTGCGCGCCCTCACCGCCCAGGGGTTGGCCGTGCTCCAGCTCCACCCCGAGTACGCCGCCGGGCAGTTCGAGGTCTCGGTCGCCGCCGAGGGGCCGGTCGAGGCGGCCGACACCACGATGCTGGTGCGCCACACCATCCGGGCCGTCTCCGCCCGGCACGGCCTGCGGGTCTCGTACGCGCCCGTCTTCACCGAAGGCTCGGTCGGCAACGGCGCCCACCTGCACCTCAGCCTCTGGCGACAGGGCCAGAACCTTGGGCACGGCGGCCTCGGCCCCCACGGGCTGCACCCCGACGCCGAGCAGTTCCTCGCGGGCGTACTGGCCGAGCTGCCCGCCCTGCTCACTCTTGGCGCGCCCAGCGTCGCCTCCTACCTGCGGCTGGTCCCCTCCCGCTTTGCCGGGGCCTACCGCTGCTGGGGCCTGGAGAATCGTGAGGCGGCGATGCGCCTGATCACCGGCACCGCCGCCGGGCAGGCCAACGCCGAGCTCAAATGCTTCGACGCCGCCGCCAACCCGTACCTGGAGATCGGCGGCGTGCTGGCCGCCGGACTCGCCGGCCTGGACGCCGGCCTGCCCCTCCCGCCCGAGACCCAGAGCGACCCCGCCGCCCTCGGCGCGGCCGAACGCCTCCCGGCGAGCCTGCCGGAGGCGATCGACGCGTACGAGAAGTCCGCACTGCTGCGGCAGGCGCTCGGTCCCGAGTTGTACGAGGCCGTGCTGGCCGTCCGGCGGTCGGAGGCGGAGCTGTTCGGGATGCACACGGATGCGGACGTCATCGAGGCCGTCCGCTGGCGCTACTGATGAGCATCGGCTCTGCACCTCCGGCTCCCCATCCATGAGTTGGTCGAAGGCCTGCTGGTCGCCGTCAAGCTTCACGGAGCTCAGCAGGATGCGGCCCCAGAAGGTGCGGAGCAGATCCTTGGCCGCGCCCGTGCCTGTGGCCGAAACGGTCGCAGGCACGGCGTCGTCCGAGGTGAGGGGAGCGGGCCAGGCGCCCATGCCGCCGAGCTCCACGCCTGCCGACATAGGCTGCGGCGACCTGCGCGAGCCGGGCATCGTAGGTGTGCACCAGAACCCGACTCCGGGCAACACACCAGGCCTTCTGCGGCGGCAGCCCCGCACCCACCACACGCGGCGCCCACGCTCCGGACCGCGTGAGCGGCGGTCGTTCCACATGGCGAAATTCATTTCATACGGCCCTCGCCACGGCCCTGCCCGAGGCGACTGCCGGTCACCTCGGTGTGCGGATGCTCGCCGCCCGTGGCGAGAGGCGAGGCCCACTTGTCAGCGCTCGACAACTCGTGCGCCCGGTGGGACTGCCGGCGTGGGTAGCGGTGCCGGCCCCACCGCGAGGGGAGTCGGCTCCTTCGAGGTACCAAGTCTCACCGCCCCAGCAGGGTCGGTCGAGCAGGGCCTCTGCGAGGGCGGCCGCGGCCTCGGGTGAAGTGCCGATGGTGGCGAGGGAGATGGTCGCGGTGGCGTCGGCGGTACTGCTGCCGAGACTGACGATTACCCCGGCATTTTGATCAGCTGTGCTGCTGCGGCTGGCCTGTCCGGGCAAGACGAACGCGTTCGCGACTTTGCTGCGAGTGTCCGGAAACCCAGGTGGCGTACTGGAATCCGAGGACGAAGAACAGTGCCTTGATGGCCAGTTGAGAGCGGCGGAACTCGTCGGGTACGGAGGACATCTGCATCAGCCCACTTCGGCTCTGGGAGAGGATCCGAGAGTCAAACCGGTAACAGCGGGTTCCAGTGGCTTCGCCATGTAGACCGCCTCGGCTCCGTAGCTCGCGGGCAGCCCGACCTCGGGCCGGGCGCGGTAGCCCAGCCGGGACCACAGCACCTCGGAGCCGCGCACGGCAACCAGAGAGAGGGTTCGGTGGTGGGCCGCCCGCCCGGTCTCCTCCAGATGCCGCTGCATCCGGCGGGCCAGGCCCCGGCCGCGCGCCCGCTCGGCAATCACCAGGTCGTGGGTGTGCAGGTTGCTCCCTCGGTTACTCTCCTGTACCGCGCCGTCCTCGGCCAGGCTCAGGTCCGGGCAGCGGAACAGCGGGTACGGCAATGCGAGGAGGTAGCCTCCGAAGCCGCCCGCGTGCTCCAGCACGAAGCAGGTCGAGGGCGAGGCACGATGCCGGGAGCGCAGTGCCTCCCGCCCCTCGGACAGACCGCTCGCGGCGTAGGCGCGTTCCTCCAGCTCGACCACCTCGTCCCAGTCCTCCTCCCGAAACCGCCGGATCCGGGTGTCGGTCATGCGTCTCCTCCATCCAGAGCCGGGCCTCCGACGCAGGTGTACGGCAGCGGCGCGAAGCCGTTGAACCCCCGGGTGGCGTAGGCGGCGGCGTACGCGCCGCAGGAGTGGACCCACACCGGGTCGCCGGAGGTGATCGCGCGCGGGACCCGTACCAGGCCGTCTTCCTGGGCGTACGCGTCGTCGCTGTCGCAGGTCGGGCCGGCCACCATGGCGTCGACGAACTGCCCGCCGGAATGGGTGGGGAACTCCAGGCGGTACTGCAACTGGTCCATCTCGTACAGACCGTTGAACTTGCCGCAGCTCAGGTAGAGCCAGTCCTCGCGGGTACCGTCGAGCCGATGGCGGGAAGAGAGCCGGGCGACGTGGGCGCGGATCGCGCCGTGGTCGGCGACCAGGTGGCGACCGGGCTCCAGCAGGAAGTCCAACGGGGCGGCGTTGACGGCACGCAGCCGTTCCATGCCCTCGCGGATCACCAGGAACATCTTCTCCAGCGGCGGTTCCAGCGGCCGGCCGTGCCGGTCGAGGACGCCGAGGGCGGGCAGTCCGCCGCCGAGGTTGATCCGGTCCGGGGTGATGCCGCGCCGACTGAGCGCCTCCAGGACCGCCGCCAGCGAGTCGATCGCCGCGACCCAGGCCCCGGCGGTCATCTGCTGGGAGCCGACGTGCACCGACAGGCCGGAGGGCACCAGCCCGGCGCTCCTGGCGGCGCCGAGCACCCGCAGGGCGTCCTCGGGCGAGCAGCCGAACTTACGGCTGAGGCCCCACAGCGCGCCCTCGCCTGTGGTCGCGAGCCGGCAGAACACCCGGGAGCCGGGGGCGTGTTCGGCGATCGCGCCGACGTCCTCCAGACAGTCGGTGGCGAAGTCACGCACACCCAGTCGGTAGGCCTCGGCGATGTTGCGGTCGGACTTGACGGTGTTGCCGTAGTGGATCAGCCCGGGGGCCACCCCGGTGCGCAGCGCCTGGGCAATCTCCTGCGGGCTCGCCGCGTCGAAGCCGGAGCCGAGCCGGGCGAGGTGGCCGAGCACCTCGTCCACCGGGCAGGCCTTCATCGCGAACCGGACGGCGACGCCGGGCAGTTCGGCGCACAGGGCGGCGTACTGACGGCCGATGCCGTCCAGGTCGTAGATGATGGTGTCCTCGATGGCAGCGGCGAGCGCGGCGCGCAGCGCGGGGCGGACGTGCTGGTCGGGGATGGGCGCGATGGACGCGTGCACGATGGCCGGCGCGGTCGGGGCGCGGTGGCCGGTTCTGCCATGGTCGGCCGTCCGACGCGGTTCGGCGATCTGGCGCACGTCGGTGGTCTGAGGCCTCACGTGTGAACTCCCGGAACGACTGGATGAATGATGCCAAGGGCTTGCTGGCCCGCATGAGATGAAGCGAGGGAGTCCAAAGGTCGGCTGTGACGCCTGACCTGGACTCCCTCCACGCCGCACTCTATGCACTTCCGGGGCCTGCGCCTGCACCTGCTGTGCACCCTGCGCGGCCCGCCCGCCACCTTCGCGCTGACCGGCGCAAAGGCCGACGATCGGGAGATCTTGCCAGCCCGCCACGAACGGGTTTCATCCGGCGGGCGAATCCCGCGAAGGAGAGGCCGATCTGGCGATGCAGCCTCCGCCTGCGAACAGACTCACCGATCTTTCTTCTGGACGTCCTTGCCGGTCGAGGGCAATGAGCCGCGCCGCCCGTCGTCCCCGTCGTCCTGGCAGCACACGATCTCGGCGTTGTCGGGATACAGCCGCAGCCGGACCTCATCCCCCCTGTCTCCCAGCGCGGCCGGCCCTTGTCCGGCCTGCCGCTCACTGACGCAGTGCACCACCGCGTCATCGGTACAGCGCTCGAACTGGGCGGTGGGGAACGCCCCGGTCCAACCAGGTATCGAACCTGTAGTGCACGAACATGTTTGCCGGCACTGGCGAGACAACGGACCCTTGAGGAGTCCCCCGATCCCGCTCCTGGAAGGTGCCGCCGGGCAGTCGCAGCGCGCCTTGAGCCACCGCTCGACATACAGAACCACCCGAACGGCGTCGGTGTGAACATCCACAACCTTGACGATCATGTACCACCGGATGCTGCGGGCTGGTCGGCCCCTCGACCTGCTCAGCGAACGCCGTCGCCGGACACGGCGGATGGAGCCACTTCAACCGCGCACCACGAGTTCGCCCCCCGCCGGGACTCCTTCGACGTGCGCGTCAGCGAGCCGGCGCGCGCACCGGTCGTGCACACGCCACGACACCACTCCGCGTCTTGGGCACCTCGCCGTCGGCACTGCGGGGTATACGCAGAACGTGACTGTCCCAGCCGCACGCTCGATCGACTCGACCTCCACCCTGGCCAAATGTCGCAGCAATCGCCCCAAATCCTCCGAAGCGCACAGCCTGTAGGGCCTAGTTCATGCTGGGTACGTCACAAGATCCCCAGCTCAGCCCGTAATCGCCCACCGCTGCGATCACGGCTCCCCATGGCAGAGCGAATCCGTCGGTGTGGACTCAGCAGGCCATAACCGTCCACGGGCGGCCGTGGTGCTCGTCGAACTGCCCGGTCAGAACCTCGATCGGCGCCGAGCTTTTACCAGCCGGCCCCCACTCGATACACGGAAGAGGTCCAAACACCGTGGGCAGTTTGATCTGCGTATCCTAAAGAAAGGGACGAACAAGGCCCGGAAAATGCCCCGTTCAGCGACCTTGGCCAGCCAGACCGCGTCCAGCTTGTCGGTCTCGGGCCAACCCGGGACGATCATCACCTCGGGTGCGTTTCCCCGTTGGGTGAGGTTAGCGGGGGTCGCCCGTGTCCGGCGTGATACCCATCTCGTTGCGGTAAGCAGGTTGATCAGCTTGCGCGAGAGGTGGGTCGGATGAGCTGTGATGAGGTGCTGCGGCTGCTTCGGGAGCGGGAGGCCGCCTGTCACAGCGAAGCGGAACGGCTTGGGGCCGAGGCTGAACGGCTCATGGTCCAGCCGGTGATGTGTGAGCAGGAGCCGGCCCGTATCTCAACGGCGTGCGACGTTGTCGGTGAACTGCCGCGAATCGAGCCGGTGCCGGCAATCCCTACCGGCTCCACTGCCATGATCCCCGACCCCGCGCCGGGGTGGACATCCGCCGGACACCGAGGCTCTGGAACATCTGCTTGCGGTACTGGCCTGGTATGCCGGTCCAGCGTGTTGTCGGCAGGTAGTGGAGGGTCTTGGTCCGGAGGCGGTGCCCCGCCGGATGGAAGTGATCCGGCATCGTTTGAAGAAGGCCGTTGCGGCGAAGCTGACGGTGCAGACTCCGGGCGGGTTGTTCACCGTGACGCGTGGCACGGCCGCGGCGAGCGGGTGAACGTGCGACAAGAGGATGGTCTTCTCCTCGTTGGCCGGGTTGATCTGCCTGACCGCGCAAGGGAGAAGACCTGGTGGCACCTTATGTGTCCGAGCCCCGCCAATGCCTTCACCGCGAGCCGTATCCGGGTGGAGGAGATACTCGCGCATCTGTCCGACCTTGTGATGATGACCTGCACCCAAGATGTATCGGAGGACTACGTCACGGTCGCGGGGCGGGTGCTGGTGCAGGATCAGCTCGATATCCTTGCCGCCGCGCCGCCGGGATGTGACCGGCTCGGAACGGGTGGGTGCTCATGCGCGCGGAGCGTGGGCACGTGCGGCAGTTGGCCACCACCGTCGGGCGCGTGGACATCTCTCGGGTCGCGTACCGCTCGCCGGCGCCGAATTTGCACGTACCTGGCAGCTCGTATCGACGCCGAGCTGCTGGTGCTCACCTGTGACGCCACCGGCGTGAACATGATCCCGTCCTGGTTGGGGGACACCACCCACGTCACCGCCGAGACCCACGCGGCGGCCAGCCTTCCCCAAGCGTTTCGATGTCTGCCCAAAGAGCGCCGTGCGGTGCCTTGGCCCGCAGATGTCTCCGAACGATGTTTCGCCCCGACAGCTGG
Source organism: Streptomyces olivochromogenes (assembly GCF_001514115.1). Lineage (GTDB taxonomy): Bacteria > Actinomycetota > Actinomycetes > Streptomycetales > Streptomycetaceae > Streptomyces > Streptomyces olivochromogenes. The sequence goes on along the minus strand of NZ_KQ948472.1, from coordinate 117,126 downwards.
AAGGTGCCATGAGCGCGCGTCGTCTGTTACCGAACGATGAGTCCCTTGACCTCATCAGGCTGGTGCGGAAGCTGGCGACCGATGAACTCGCGTCGCGAGCGGATGCCGATGAGGCGAACGAGGCATTCCCCCGTGACGTCTTCAGGCTCCTCGGACGCGCTGGCCTGCTCGGATTGCCGTACTCCGAGGCGTACGGCGGCAGCGGCCTGTCCTACGAGGTGTACCTGCAGGTTGTCGAAGAGATCGCGTCCGTGTGGGCTTCAGTCGGCGTAGGTGTCTCCGTGCACGTGCTGTCGTGCTTCGGCCTGGCGACGATGGGCACCGAAGAGCAGAAGCAGGAGTGGCTGCCCGCGATGCTCGGTGGCGAGCTGCTGGGTGCCTACTGCCTCTCGGAGCCGCACGCCGGCTCGGACCCGGCCGCGCTGCGGACCCGGGCCCGTCTAGACGGCGATCACTACGTCCTGAACGGTGCGAAAGCCTGGACGACCCACGGCGGCCACGCGGACTACTACAAGGTCATGGCCCGCACCTCGGAAGACCGCACGGGTATCTCGTGCTTCATGATCCCCGCTGACACCGAGGGCCTCACCGCTGATGTGCCCGAACGGAAGATGGGCCTGACCGGGTCCACGACGGCGACCATGGTCCTCCGGGACGTCCGTGTCCCGGTCGAGCGGCGTATCGGTGCTGAGGGCGGCGGCCTGCGTATCGCTCTCGCAAGCCTGGATTCCGGTCGTCTCGGTATCGCGGCCGTCGCGGTCGGTCTCGCCCAGGGCGCTCTCGACCACGCGATCGCCTATGCACGCGATCGGGAGACGTTCGGATCACGCATCATCGACCACCAGGGAGTCGCGTTCCTGCTCGCCGACATGGAGGCCGCGGTCTTTTCAGCGCGTGCTGCGACCCTCCATGCCGCCCGGTTGAAGGACGCGGGGCTGCCGTTCAGCCGTGAGGCGTCGGTCGCGAAGCTCGTCGCGACCGACAATGCGATGCGTGTCACCACTGATGCGGTGCAGGTCCTCGGCGGGGTCGGCTACACGCGCGACTTCCCGGTCGAACGGTACATGCGTGAGGCCAAGTTGACTCAGATCTTCGAAGGCACGAACCAGATTCAGCGCATGGTCATCGGGCGGTCGCTCGCCAAGTCCAACAATGGTGACCTCACCCTGGCCCCTTGAGGCTTGGCTCCAAGGCTGATCGGAAAATCGATGTCCGGGAGGGCAGGCGGCAGCCTCCGGTCCGCGTGCGGACCGGGTAACGGTGCGACGGGCCGGTCAGGCTGATGCCGGAGTGAGCGCGACTTGGTGGCCGACGGCCTGGAGTTGGCGGACGAGATCGCGGATCGTGGGGTCTAGGTGGCGGCGGTGCCGGGCGATGACGAGTATCGAGCGGGTGACAGCGACCAGGGCGCTGACCCACCGCGCCCGGGAATGCCGTCGCACCCCCAATATGCAATCAGGGCAATTGATGTGCGCCCGTCGCTTCCGGCCTCCGGCATGAAGTGAGCATAGTAACCGAGGGTGACCGCAGGCGAGGAGTGCCCGAGTCACCACACCAAGAACACTACGGACTATCTGGTGAGTTCTTCGAGCAGGAAGATGAAGGACTCGTACGGCTGCCCGGTGGCTTGCCTCAGACCCATCTCGCACGTGCGGTTCGCCGAGAGGTACGCCTGCGCCGGAGAGGCGTCGAGTCCGGCCTTCTCGTCCCGTGTCGCGGAGACCACCAACTCCGGATGGAGCAGACCACGGTCTCCCGCGGTGCCGCAGCAGGTGGTGCCGACGGGCACCACGGTCGCATCCGCCAGGAAGGACGCGACGGCCTTGAGGTCACGGTTGAGCCCGAGGTGGGTCGTGGAACATGTGGGGTGAAGCGCGACCGTCTCGAGCTTGCGGTTCACCGAGAGAAGGGGAAGCAGGTCCCGGCACCAGGTGATCGAGTCCCGGATGCTCATGGCGTTCATCTGATCGCGCCGCGAGTCGTCAACGTGTTCGGCGACGTCGTCGAGCAGTCCGTGGGTGCAGGATGCGGCGTCGACCACGACAGGCAGCGAGCCATGATCGCTCCACCGCCAGAGGGCGTCGCAGACCGCCTCCGCCATCCAACGGTGCCCCTCTGCCAAACCCTTGCTCGCCCACGGCGTCGAGCAGCACAGTCCGCGGACGTCATCGGGAATCCACACCGGCATGCCGGCGCGGGCGGAGAGCGTGACGAATGCCTCCGGGAGCGATGGCGTGGTCGGCTTGTCGGGGTCGCGGCCGAAGATGCGGTTGATGCAAGCCGGGAAGTACACCGCACGCGCCGACTCTCGTTCGGTTTGCGGGAGGTGAGCCGGTGCCGGGTGGGGCATGGGGCCCGGTACCGAGGGGATGAGATCGCTGCCTGCGACGAAGCGCGCCGCGTTGGTCAGCTCCGTGAGAACCTTCACGCCGATGTGGGACTGGATGCCGTCGACGCCCGACATCGCCATGCGCGCGAGCCTCTCGATCCGACCCCAGTGCCTGGCCGCGGCCAACCCGGCACGCTCACGGGCAGCGGTGGATTCGGCGCGGCGGAAGCCCTTTATCAGGTCACCGGTGTTGATCTGCAGGGGACACGGAATGGCGCAGGTTCCATCAGCGGCGCAGGTCTCGATACCGTCGTATTCGTATTCGGCCTGGAGCTGTGCAAGCACCGGAGAATCCTCGGCCTGGCGAGCCATCTCCCGGCGGAGGGCGATCCGTTGTCGGGGGGTCGTGGTCACGTTACGGCTGGGACACGTGGCCTCGCAGAATCCACACTCGATGCACAGGTTCGCCACTTGTTCGATCTTGGGCGTGGATTTGAAATGCTTGAGATGGATGTCCTCGTCGGTCGTCAGGATGACGTCTGGTCCAAGGACCCCGTGGGGATCCGCCAGCCGCTTCAGGCGCCACATGATGTCGGTCGCTTTGGCACCCCATTCGCGTTCCACGAAGGGTGCCATGTTGCGTCCGGTGCCGTGTTCGGCCTTGAGCGAGCCATCGTACTTTCCGATGATCAAGTCCACGAGGTCGGCCATGAACGCCCCGTAGCGTTCCTTGTCGGTCTCCTCGGAGAGCAAGGGAGTCAAGGTGAAGTGCAGGTTGCCGTAGGCGGCGTGGCCGGCGACCCCGGGCAGGAATCCGTGCTTGCTGAGCAGTTGCTGCAGGTCGTGGGCACCTTCAGCGATACGCGCGGGAGGGAAACAGACGTCTTCATTGACGACCGCGCTTCCTTCGGGCCGTAGACGGCCGACGATGCCGAGCAGGCCCTCGCGTACCCGCCAGTTGAACTCGATGAGTTCTTCGTCTCGGGTGAACTCGATCGGGTGCAGCAGGGTGGCGTGCGCGAGAAGGTCCTTCACGCTCTGCTCGGCGTCGTCGAGCGCGTCGGCTTCGCCGCGGAACTCCACGAGGAGCGCGGCTGCCTTGGGATCGAGCGTGCGCCAGTAGGAGGGGGCGCCGGGAAATGCCTTCGCGGCCTCGGTCAACGCGGGCGCCATCATCAGTTCCACCGCCTCGGCGCCCAGCCCGACCAGCGCGGGCACCAAACGTGCCGCCGCATCGATGGATTCGGTCGAGATCCAGGTCACGGTGGTGGTCCCGGGGTTCGGGAGGGTGTCGATCACGACCTCGGCCATGAAGGCCAGGGTTCCTTCCGAACCGACGAGCAGCCGACGGAAGATTCCCAGCGGGGTCTCCGCGTCGAGGAAGGCGTTGAGGGCGTATCCCGTCGTGTTGCGGATGGTGTACTTGTGCTTGATCCGTTCGACGAGTTCCTCGTCGGCGAGTATTTCCGCCCGAAGGGCGAGCAGGCCGTCGGCAAGTTCGGGCTCCGCCTTACGGAACTCGGATTCGGCGTCGGCGGCTTCGGTATCTATCGTGGTTCCGGAGGGGAGCACGAAGGTGATCCCGGATACGCAGTGGTAGGCGTTTCGGGACAGCCGGCACCGCATGCCTCCCGCGTTGTTGGCGACGACTCCGCCGATGGTGGCGACATCGGCGCTGGCGGGATCGGGACCGAGTCGGCGCCCATGACGTGCGAGCACGGCGTTCGCGTGAGACAGGATCGTGCCGGGGCGCGCCCGTAGACGGGCACCGTCGTTTTCGACGGTCATTCCGTTCCAGTGGTGTCGGACGTCGATCAAGATGTCGTCGGACTGTGACTGACCGTTGAGGCTGGTGCCGCCGGATCGTAGCGTGGTGTGTCGCCCGGTCCGGCGACAGTAGTCCAACAAGGCGGCGACGTCGGCAGCGTCTCGTGGTCGCACGACGACCTGCGGCAGAAGCCGGTAGGGGCTCGCGTCCGAGGCGTAGCGCACCAGATCCGAGAGCCGATGCAAGACCTGCTCGGCACCCAGCAGTTCGGTCAGGTCGCGGGCAAGCTCTGTCGGTGAGCCGCCGAGGTGTTCGATGCCGATCGCATCGGGCTGCGCCGGCCCGTCCGGACGTCCGATACGGGTGGTTCGGGGGGCGAGAAGTTTCCTCATGCGATGACCTCCGAGGTTCGTCAGAGCGTTGAGGTGTCCGGGTGGGCAAGGACGAGATTCGCGTGTTACTCGGGCGGACGTTTGCGAGGAGTCGGGTTGTTGACCGGCCTCTGAGTCGAGAGTTTCGACAAATAGGCCATCTCCAACTCGCCTTCATATGTTTCGGCACCGGCCTTCAATGCTTCCTCCATGCGCGCTTGCGTCACCTCGCTGGCGACACTCAAATCGGACTCATGAGCTTCCACCAAGAGTCCCTCCGGAATGGAATTGAATGCGCCGGTGTCCACGGACTCCTTGGCGTGGGCGATGGCATGCGCAGGAAATGAAGCGATCCGATGAGCCAGTTTTTCGACAAAAGGCGTCAGCTCGTCCGCCGGCAACGCTCGGTTGATATAACCGTAACGTTCTGCCAGTTCTGCTGGTATGTCGTCGCAACCCAGGAGTACCTCCAGGGCGCGTCCCCGCCCCATGAGCCGTGGCAGTCTTTGCGTAGCGCCGCCTCCCGGAACAAGACCGATCGCCACTTCCGGTTGGCCGAAGATTGCTTTGCCGATGGCTGCGAAACGCATGTCCATGGCCAGCGCGATCTCACTGCCTCCACCCCGGGCCCGACCCTCGATTTTGGCAATGCTCACCTTGGGCATGTTCCTGAACCGCTCTCCGATCGTCTGCGTAAGACGAAAACTGCGCGTATGGGACACCTTTTTGGAGCCACTTCCGACCCGGCCCAGACCGGAGTGGGCCACGAAGAAATCGGGGAGCGCGCTCTGCAAGACGACGACTCGGACGCTCTCATCGTCCTCGAGTTCCCTGCCGAGTTTGTCGAATTCCTGCGACAGAGCTTCATCGAGAAGATTTATCGGCGGGTGATCGATGGTGACGAATGCGACTCCGGAATCAAACCCGATCCGGAAACACTTGTAGTCGAGATATCGCATGGGTGAGGCCCCATTTCGGTGTGATGCATGTTCTTCTGCTCGTGTCCTTACGCGGGACAGGGCGCAAGGGGTCGGGATCGAGCCCGGCCGGTGTCAGTTCGCCACTCCCCGATCAGGCACGCGCAAACCGCTGGCGAAGCTCGCCGATGCCGGTGATGTAGCTGACCAGTTCCTCGCCCGGCTGCAGCCACCGCTGCGGGTTGCGGCCGATGCCGACGCCTGCCGGGGTGCCGGTGAAGATCACGTCACCGGGCAGCAGCGGCAGAGTGGCCGACAGGCCCTCGATCAGCTGGGGCACCGGGAAGATCAGGTTGCTGGTGCGGGAGTGCTGCATGGACTCGCCGTCGATGGCGCAGCCGAGTTCGAGGTCGTCCGGGTTGTCGAACTCGTCCACGGTGACCACCCACGGCCCCATCGGGGCGAACCCGGGGAACGACTTGCCCATACTGAACTGCGGCGCGGGGCCCTCGGTCTGCAGGATCCGCTCGGAGATGTCCTGGCCCACGGTCAACCCGGCCACGTAGGACCAGGCGTCGGCGGCGGACACCCGCTCGGCGCGCCGGCCGATCACCACGACCAGCTCCACCTCCCAGTCGGTGTGCCCGCCCTCGGGCAGCGTCACCGTGCCGACCGGCCCGCTGATCGCGGTGCGGAACTTGGTGAACACCGGTGGGAACTTGTCCGGGGCCGCCAAGTTGGACTCGGCGGCGTGCTCGCGGTAGTTCAGTCCCATGGCGAACAGTTGGGTCGGCGTCGGGGTGGGCGAGCCGAGGTCTGCGGTGTCGAACGCGGACGCGTTGCTCAGGTCGGCGTCCTTGGCCCAGCCCAGGAAGTCCGCCCAGGCGTGGTAGGCCGCCTGCGGGTCGGGGCCGAACCGGCCGCCGCTGGCCTTCTCGACATCCACCGCACCGTGTTCGGTGAAGACGGTGAGTCGGCCTGAGAGGTTTCCGATGCGCATGGGGGGCTCCTTCGAAAATGGTGGATGGGACCTGGATGTGTCACTTCCTGCTCCGATCGCTCCGATCGCCCCGATCGGGGATCCAATGGCGTCGGTAGGAACGACGCTAGGAGGGAGCAGAGGCACCGCCACTGGGCGCAGAACACCATATTTACGCTCAATTTGGTTGTTCTGCACCAATTCGCCCGACGGGCCGTGCGTCAGCCTTGCGGCGCGGCTCGGGAGGAGAGCTGCGGCGCCGTCCTGGCTGCCAGATCCCTTCAAGCGTGCTTGGGCAGATCTTGTTCAGCCCACACGACCTTGCCGCCCGGTATCCAGCGGCAGCCCCACGTACGCGACAGCTGGGAGACGAGGAGGATGCCGCGGCCGAACTCGTCGGTGGTACGTGTGTGACGAAGACGCGGGAAGGACCTGCCGGCGTCGGATACTTCGCAGGTCAGCAGCCGGTGTTTGATCAGGCGCAGGGCTATGGGCCCGGCACCGTGACGGATCGCGTTGGTGACCAGCTCGCTGGCGATCAGCTCCGTGTCGGCGATCAGGCTCTCCAGCCCCCACCGGGTCAGCTGCCGGGCCACCAGGCTGCGGGCACTGCTGACGACGGCCGGGTCCCGGGGCAGGTCCCAGGACGCGGTCTGGCACGGATTCAGAGCACGGGTCCGGGCCAGGAGCAGGGTGACGTCGTCGGATGGTGACTGCGTCGGCAGCGCCTCGATCACCGAGGAGCAGAGGTCGTCCAGGGGCCGACGGGGCTGGGCTGCCAGGGTGGCGCCCAGTTGCCGCATGCCGACGTCGATGTCGCGATCGCGGGTCTCGACCAGGCCGTCGGTGTAGAGGGCGAGCAAGGTCCCCTCGGGCACGTCCATCTCCACGGCCTCGAAGGGAACCGAGCCGACACCGAGTGGGGCTCCGGTGGGGAGGTCGGGGAACGTGACCTTTCCCTGCGGGTCGACGACAGCGGGCGGGGGATGCCCGGCCCGTGCCATCGTGCACCGCCGGGTGACCGGGTCGTAGACGATGTAGAGACAGGTGGCGCCGGTGACCATCAGGCCGCCGTCGCCGGCGTCGTCGTCTTCGTCCGACTGGCACCGGACCGTGTCGTCGAGGTGGGACAGCAGTTCGTCGGGGGGCAAATCCATGTCCGCCAGCGTGCGCACAGCCGTTCGGAGCCTTCCCATGGTCGCCGCGGCGTTGATGCCGTGCCCGACGACATCCCCGACGACAAGCGCCACCCGGGCGCCGGACAACGGGATCACATCGAACCAGTCGCCTCCGACGCCGGTCTCCACGTCGGCCGGCAGGTACCGCGAGGCCGCCTGGATCGCCGCGCTGTCCCTCACTCCGTGCGGAAGCAGCTTGCGTTGAAGGGCCAGGGCCGCTGTGTGCTCGCGGGTGTACTGGCGAGCGTTGTCCAGGGACAGTGCGGCCCTGGTGACCAGTTCCTCGGCGAGGAGCAGGTCGTCCTCCTGGAACGGCATCGGTTCCTCGGTACGGATGAACAAGGCCACACCCAGCACGGCGTGCCGCGCGCGGATGGGGACAAGCATCATGGAGTGCATCCCGTTTTCACGAATGGCCTGCGCCCGCGCGGGGTCATGGTCCACCCATGTGCCGGGAGAGGCGTCCAGGGTGGGTTGCAGGTGAGAGCCTCCGGAGGAGAGCACCCTGATCCAGGGTGAGGTCGGGGGGACGCAGATGGACTCGCCGCGTGTCCAAGGCGACTCGGGAGTCCCCGGGTGGATCGAGGCGAGGCCGGCACGGCGAAAGGCCGGACCGCGCTGCCCCGACGTGCTGGTGCGGGAGGCGGGTTCGTCGCCGAGCGGGACGGACTCGGCCAGGTCGACGGCGGCGTAGTCAGCCAGGAGGGGCACGGCGAGGTCGGCCAGTTCCTGACTGGTCTGCATCACGTCCAGGGTGCTGCCGATCCGGGTGCCGGCCTCGCTGAGGATGGCGAGGCGCTCGCGGGCCCGCTGGTTGCCGGTGACATCCACGCTCATGGAGCACACCCCCAGTGGCCGGCCATCGGCGTCGCTCAGGCAGAAGAAGGAGGCCGCAAAGGCGTGCTCTCTGCGCCGATCCGACGGCGGCCACGCCCGGTATTCATGGACCGCGGCCATGCCACTGCTCAGCACCTGGCGCATCACCGCTTCGAGCGCCTCGGATTCGAGGCCGGGCAGCGAGTCCGGGAGGCGCCGTCCGAGCCGCTGGGCACGAGGGATGCCGTCCTGGAGTTCGATGACGTCGTTGACCCAGGTGCAGCGCAGTTCCACGTCGCGCACCACGATGCCGATCGGTGTGCGCGTGAGAAGCGACTCCCGCACCGACCCGGCGGCCTCCACCGCGGAGAGTGCGGCGATATCGGTGCCGGAGACGAGCCAGTGGACTGATCCGTCGCGCCCCCACAACAGCGAGACACGCAGGCTCACATGGAGGGTGTGGCCTTCGCGGTGATGGATCGTCGCTGTGCCGGACCAGCCGCCCCGGGCGCGGCGCTGCTCGCAGGCGGCCCATACGTGCAGTGCGTCCTGGAGGAACGGCAGCACGAACCAGGCGGGCCGGCCCACCACGTCTTTGGCCGCGTAACCGACAAGCCGTTGCGCGGTGTTCGTCCAACCGACCACCGTTCCCTCGCCGTCGATCATCGCAATCGCAGCGTCCGGCACCTCTCGAGTACCCAGTGCCTCCGTGAGGCCGTATCGGACAATATTGGTCGACATCGATCGCCCCTAGGTTGCTTCCGAAGAACGGCTTGAAGGCGAGTCGATCCCCCGGATCGCGCTCCGGAGGGTGTCGCCAGTAACCAGAGGCTAGGCGTGAACCGCACGGCAACCACTGGGCGCTTAGTACGACCTTCGGGTGGGAGTTGGTGCCAATGAACTAATCCGTCGGCGGTATTCGCGCAGGTTTGCGGAGTGCGGCCTGTCGCTTCCCGAAGAAGCGGATCACGGACGGCCCTGTAGCATTGCGGTATGGCTGCGGAGAATCCAGAGGCCGCAAAACAACTGTCCGTGGTCGCGGCGAACGTAGGGTCACACCTCCCGGAGGTCAGCCGCGACATAGGGGACTATGTCATTGCCGAGATCCCGGAACTCAGGGGCGACGAAACCGTCATTAAAATCCTGCGGGCGAGCATCGCGGAAAATGTCGCCACGTTGCTGCACATTTTCGAGAACGACATATCTCTGGACAAGATCGAGGGGCCTGCGGCCGCTCTTGAGTACGCCAGGAGGCTTGCTCAGAGAGGTATCTCCCTCAGCGCGATGGTGCGCGCCTACAGAATCGGCCACTGGCGTTTTCTGCAATGGTGTCTGGACGAACTCAACCGGCAGGACGCCGGCGAGGATCTCGCCATCGCGACCAACCGGCGCATGCTGCGGGTCAGTTTCGGTTACATCGACCGCGTGACCGAGCATGTCATCGCGGTCTACCAACAGGAACGCGATCACTGGCTGCTCAGCCAGACCGCCGCGCGCGCCGCGCGCGTGCGGGACATCCTCACCGAGAAGGACGTCGACCTCAACTGGGCCGAACCAGCCCTTGGTTACCGGCTCCGACAGCACCACCTCGGACTGGTGGCCTGGCTGCCCACACTGACGGGCGGGGGCGAGGGACTGGCCCGACTCCACCGGATCACCAACGAGGTCGCCCAGAAGCTGGACTGCCCCGCCAGGCCGCTTTTCGTCCCCCGCGACGCCGTTGTGTCCTGGGCCTGGCTGCCGCTCGGCTCGCACGGCGACGTCTCCTGGCAACAGGTGTCGGACGTCGTCGAGCGCTGCGATCCTTCCGTGCACGTGTGCGCTGGACGCGTGGGCTACGGCATCGAGGGATTCCGCTCCACCCACCGCCAGGCAGTACGCACGCAGGAACTTGCGGCAGCGGCCAAGCCGGCCCCCCAGTTCACCGACTTCTCCGCTGTCGCTCCCATCGCCTTGATGGCCACGAACATGGACGACATGCGCGCGTGGGTGTGGAGCGTCCTGGGGCCTTTGGCCGTCGACGACGAGAACAGCGCACGTCTTCGGGAGACGGCACAGATATTCCTGGACACCAGCTGCAGTTACACCGCCACCGCCAGCGCTCAGATTCTCCACAAAAACACCGTGCAGTACCGCATCCGGAAAGCCGAGGAAATCATGGGGCACCCTGTCCAGAAAGGGCACACTGATCTGGAAATTGCGCTGCGCGCCGTTCAGTACCTCGGCTCGACGCTCCTTCGCACCAGCCCCGCCTGAGGCGGGCAGCAGGCCGACCGTGCGCATGCGCTGCCGGAGTGCGGCCTGTCGCGTCCCGAAGAAGCGGGAAACGGACGTCCCTGTAGCATCGAGGTATGGCTGCGGAGCATCCAGAGGCTGCGAAACAACTGTCCGTGGTCGCGGAGAACGTAGGGTCACACCTCCCGGAACTCAGCCGCGACACAGAAGAGTATGTACTTGCCGAGATTCCGGAGCTCAGGGGCGACGCGACCTTCATTAAAATCATGCAGGCGACCATCGCGGAAAATTCCGCCACGTTGCTGCACGTTTTCGAGAACGACATTCCTCTGGACAAGATCGAAGGGCCCGCGGCTGCTCTTGAGTACGCCAGGAGGCTGGCTCAGAGGGAAATCCCCATCAGCACGCTGATCAGGGCCCACAGGCTCGGCCACTGGCGTTTTCTGCAATGGTGTCTGGACGAACTCAACCGGCAGGGCGCAGACGTGGATCTCGCCACCGCGACCACCCGCCGCATGCTGCAGGTGGCCTTCTGTTTCAACGACCGGGTGACCGAGCATGTCATCGCGGTCTACCAACAGGAACGCGATCACTGGCTGCTCAGCCAGACCGCCGCGCGCGCCGCGCGTGTGCGGGACATCCTCACCGAGAAGGACGTCGACCTCAACTGGGCCGAACCAGCCCTTGGTTACCGGCTCCGACAGCACCACCTCGGACTGGTGGCCTGGCTGCCCACACTGACGGGCGGGGGTGAGGGACTGGCCCGACTCCACCGGATCACCAACGAGGTCGCCCAGAAGCTGGACTGCCCCGCCAGGCCGCTTTTCGTCCCCCGCGACGCCGTTGTGTCCTGGGCCTGGCTGCCGCTCGGCTCGCACGGCGACGTCTCCTGGCAACAGGTGTCGGACGTCGTCGAGCGCTGCGATCCTTCCGTGCACGTGTGCGCTGGACGCGTGGGCTACGGCATCGAGGGATTCCGCTCCACTCACCGCCAGGCAGTACGCACGCAGGAACTTGCGGCAGCGGCCAGTCCAGTCCCGCAGTTCACGAACTTCTCCCATGTCGGTCCCATCGCCTTGATGGCCACGAACATCGACGACATGCGCTCCTGGGTGTGGGGCATCCTGGGACCCTTGGCCGTCGACGACGAGAGCGGCGCACGGCTTCGCGAGACCGTGCAGCTATTCCTCGGCACCGGCTGCAGTTACACCGCCACCGCCAGCGCTCAGATTCTCCACAAGAACACCGTGCAGTCCTTGGATACTCCGTCCAGCAAGGGCGCATCGCCCTCGTCCATGGTGGACGCCTGATGGGGATGGGGAATCGCGGTGCTGGAGTCGAACACTTCACACGTGAGGGCGTGGTCACAGAGCAGCCGAAGGTGGATCGGACCAGTGGTGTAGCGAATGGCGTTGTTCACCAGCTCGCTGAGGATCAACTCGGTCGTGAAGGCAAGGTCGTCCAGGCCCCAGTGCGCAAGCCGGCGCGCAACAGCAGCGCGCAGGTCCGCCACCGCCGCCGGCTCTGAGGAAACATCCCAGTCGGCGACCTGATCAGGTCGCATGCCGCGAGTGCGGGCGACCATCAGCGCGACGGCTCCGCCGGGACGGACTGGGAGCAGTGCCTCGAACACGGCCGCGCAGGTCTCCTCCGGGCCCACAACGCCTTTCCGGGCGGCAGCTCGGCTCAGAACCCTCCGCAGCAGTGCGAAACCGGCATCCGTGCCCCTTCCTCGACGCTGGATCAGGCCGTGGCCGTAGAGCACCAGTTGGCTGCCCTCGGGCACCTCCCACTCCGCTGTGGTGAAGGAGCCGCCGCCCAGGCCGAGGGGCGGCCCGGCGGCACGTCGGGGAATTCCACCCGGCCATGGGGACTGATCACCGCGGGCGGCCGATGCCCGGCCCGCGACACCGCGCAGTGCCGGGAGACCGGGTCGTAGATCGCATAGAGGCAGGTCGCTCCCCTGAAAAAGCCCTGCCGTGCGTCAGGGCCGTGGCCCCACCGGGTCGCGAGATGATCGAGACGGCTCAGGAGTTCGTCGGGCGGCAGGCCGGTCGAGGCGAGGTTGCGGACCGCGCCGCGCAGCCGGCCGATCCAGGCGCGGGCGCGCGGGCCGCCCCCCACCACACTGCCCACGGCCATGGCACGCGGTTCTCGGGCAGCGCGACGAGCTCGATCCAGTCGCCCGATGTCTCCGATCGCGCAAGCCGATGGCGGACTGCCACGTCGACGGCGTGCTGGGCGATCGGGCTCCGGGAGGCGTGGAGCATCTCGAGGGCTGACGGTTGTGGTGCGTCCGCGGACGTAGCCCAGTGGCTGTCGTGCCCTGGGTGCCTAGGGTCGGCCCGGCCGGGAACGCCTGACCTGTTTCTTGGTAGCCGCCCTTTTTCAGTAGCCGCCCCCACCCCAACCGTCGCCGCCGCCGGTGCCGGTGCCGGTGCCGGTGCCACAGAACCGTGGGCACATCGACCGCGTAACGCGGCACGCCCCCTGAAAGACGCTGGAGGAGAACACGACTGTCCTCTTCTCCGGGAAGAAGCGGAGCCGTGTTCTCCTCGGCGCGGAATGTCCCGCCCGGCCTCAGACCGGGTTGGAGGGCACGGAATCCTGCGGGACGAGGGCCGGCGGGCCGATCCGCGGGTCGACGGGGCGCGGGACGTAGACGGGGGAGTCCGATTGGTAGAAGAGGTCGATGTCGGCTTCCTCGCCGCCGACGATCAGCGTGTCCCACGCACCGCTTTCCTGCAGCGTGCGGAGCGTGGCCGGGTCCAGCGTCAAGAGGTGGTTGCGCAGTTCCTCGTCGGTAGGCATACCGGGGAGACGGGTCGCGAGGCGCTCGCGTATCGCGGTCATGCGCTCCAGCAGGGCGTCGAGGGACGCGTGCTCGGGTTCGGAGCCGTCGCCGGGTTCCGGTTCCATGCTGCGGGCGATGATGTCCTTGATGGCGCGGGTGACGCCTTGTTCGTCGGTGGTGACCATGGCGTTCCAGGCCCGGCTCTTGTGCCGGTACTGAAGCATGGACATGGCCGCCTCGTGCCGGATGAAGTCGGCGTCGCGCAGCGGCCTTCCCTGCCATGTGCGGCTGAGGGAACGAGCGAGCGAAGTGGCGGAGGCGAGACCGCTGTTGAGACCGCGGCCCGGCCAGAAGTGGATGGCGTTGGCCGCGTCGCCCAGCAGAAGACCGTACGTACCGGGGCCCGTCGCGGTCGGTCGGCTCAGCTGCGCCGTGAACCGCGGGCGCTGCACCATGTCCAGCCGGAACGACGTGATCGCGGTGAGGTCGTTCTCCGGGACGCCGAACAGCTTCAGCCCCTCCCGGATCCGCTTCCACAGGGGTGAACTGCGCAGCAGGGCGGGCAGGAAGAGGGTTCCGTGCGTGGGACAGCGGAACTCGTGGTCCTCTTCGCGGCTCATGACGCAGGGGCGAGCGGCGATGCACTCCTCGAAGACCTGACGGACCGGGTCGATGCCGATCACGTTGCGGGCCTCCTCGCGGGTGAGCCGCATGTTCAAGAAGCCCTCGCCGCGCAGCGAGTTGAGAAGAAACCTGTTCTGCGACACGGTCAGCAGGACGCTCATCTGGTCCGAGAGCGGGGACTTGACCCGAAGCCCCAGCACCACGTCCTGCAGGTGGTCGCCGTCAAGGGAGTAGATCGAGGCGTCGGCCGCGCCGAAGCGGTCGGCGTAGTGCTCCCGCGTGCGGGATCGTCCGCCTTCGCAGATCGCCAGGACGTGTTCCTGCGCGAGCCGACTCTGGTGCTCCGACGGGTCGAACCGCTCCGCCACCAGCCGGATCGCGGCGTTCTTGTTCGCCAACTCCAGCAGGCGGTCCTCGATGTAGGCGATCCGGATGTTGCGGGGAGGCAGGCCGTCCACGGAGTCCGGTCCGACGGGCCACATTTCCGAATAGTCGCCCACGTCCTCGAACAGCGCCGACTGTATGTCCTCGGGCAGAGCGAGGTACTGCCGGCTCTGGACGGTCACGACCTGCTGTCGACGGACGTTCCCCTGGGTCTCGTCCTTCCAGACGACGGTGGAGCCGTTCTTGGTCCACCGCCCTTCGTAGACCGTGATCGAGACCCGCCCGCGCAGCATGTTCTCCAGCGTCAGCGCGAAGGCGAGGCCCACCGGGCCTCCGCCGGTGATGGTGACCCTGAGCACGCCGGGGTCCGCGGAGGCGCTCACCCGGGGTGCGTCGAGGTGGGAGAGATCCATCATCGTCTCGATGGCGTCCTCCGACTCGAAGAGGAACGTCTCCTCACCGATTCGGATGCGGTCGCCGGAGCGCAGTGCATGCCGTGTGATGCGCTGGTCGTTGACGAAGGTGCCGTTCCGGCTGTTGCGGTCATAGAGCACGAAGCCGGCATCCTCCTCGAGGATTTCGGCGTGCAGACGGGAGGCGTTGGCGCTGACGATCACGACGTCGTTGTCGCTCTTGCGACCGAACGTCAGTGGAGCAGCGCTCAGGACCACGCTTTGACCAGTGAAGGGGCCCGTTTGCCCCAGGATGACCGATGGCACTCATACTCCTTATGAACGACATCCAACTGCGAAAGAGAGACCGCGTGACGCGGCTGACCCGACACGAGACCGGAGCCTTCACTCAAACGTGAACGTGACCTGGTTTAGTTCGATTCTTGCGACAAATTCGTTCCGCGCCTCGTCGCGGGGCCGCGATCCGGACACCTCACCGCGCCACAGGAGAACTCCGGACACCTCGCCGCGCAGGAGAACTCCGGGCACGGGACGGCCCGGACCGAGGGCCGCCCCGCTCCGCAAGGCGGTCCGAGCCGTCGGTCGGTGCCCGGACGGCGTGCCTCAGTTCGTTCCGTTCTCGCAAGTCAGCGACAGGGGCACCATGTTGGACTTGCCGTGCACGGGTGCCTTGAGCTCCACGCCGATCTCGCTCTCGAGCTTTCCGGCTTCCGCCCACGTGCTCAGGCTCACCGTGTCCTGCTTGCTGAGCCCTCCGTCGTCCGAGAACACCAGCGTCCTCCAGTGCGGATCGGTCACCGAGCCGTCCTTGGACACCCAGCGGTAGGAGAACTGGGCCGGGAGCCGGTCCACCGTGAACGTCGCCGTAAAGGTGGGCGCCTGCTCGCTCGGCGGCGGGCACTGTCCCGAGTACGTCGTGTGCGAACCCGTCACCGTCACCCGCACCCCCAGGGTGGCGGAGGCGCCTTGGTCGCCGCCCTGTGTGCTCGCGGCGGTGGCGTTCCCGGCGTTTTTCGAGGCCGAACCCGCCCCTGTGGTGGCGCCGGCGCTCTGCCGATCTCCACTTCCGTTTCCGTCGTTCATGAGCGCATAGCCCACCCCGGCCAGCGCCAGCACGCACAGGGACACGCCCGCGGCCACGAGCGCGATGCTGCGCCGGCTGCGCCGCGCGTCAACCGGGGGGACGGAGGAGGCGGGTGTTCCCGCGGCGCGCGGATCCAACGCAGCGGGATCCGCGACCGCGGGCTGCGCCGAAGGATCCGCGCCCGTCGCCTGCGCCAGGACATGCGTGACCGTGGGCTGCGCCGAAGGATCCGCGGCCTTCGCCTGCGCCAGGGGATCAGCGACCGTGGGCTGCGTCACGGGATCCGCGCCCGCCGCCTGCGCCGAAGGTTCCGCGACCGTCGCCTGCGCCAAGGGATCAACGACCGTGGGCTGCGCCAAGGAGTGCGTGACCGTGGGCTGTTCCCCAGGATCCGCGGGAGACGTGCGTGTCGTGGGCTGCGTCGAAACGGTCGGGGAGTCGGAGGACGGCTGCACGATTCCCGCGTCGGGGATGCCGCCCTGGCCGACGAGGCGCAGCTCCTGTGCCGCCTGCTCGGCGGTGAGGCGTTCGTCCGGATCCTTGCGCAGCAGTCCCTCGATGACCGGAGTGAGGGTGCCGGCCCGGCGGACTTGCGGCAACTCCGCGTCCACGATGGCCCGCAGGGTGCTGAGCGGGGTGTTCTGGCGGAAGGGGGAGCGTGCCTCGACGGCCGCGTACAGCAGCACGCCGAGCGACCACAGGTCCGACGCGGGCCCGGACCGCTGGCCCAACGCCCGCTCCGGAGCCAGGAACTCGGGCGATCCGACGACTTCACCGGTCATGGTGAGCGCGGAGTCGCCCTCGATCATGGCGATGCCGAAATCGGTGAGCACCACCCGGCCGTCCTTGGCTATCAGCACGTTGGCCGGTTTCACGTCGCGGTGCAGCACACCGGTCTCGTGGGCGGCCTGGAGCGCGGCGAGCACCTCGAGACCGATGGACGCGGCACGCTGCGGGGAGAGTCGGCCCTCGGCCTTGAGCAGGTCGGCCAGCGACTGGCCGCGGACCAACTCCATGACGATCCACGGGCGGCCCTCCTCCATGGCCACGTCGTAGACGGTCACCACGTTCGGATGCGCCACCCGGGCCGCGGCCCACGCCTCACGCTCCAGCCGCGTGTACATCCGGTCGATGTCGGACGCCGCCAGTCCGGCAGGCGCCCGGACCTCCTTGATGGCAACCTCGCGGTGCAGCACCTTGTCGTAGGCGCGCCACACGGTGCCCATGCCGCCCGCGCCGAGGGGCGACAGCAGACTGTAGCGGCCGGCGATCACCCGTTCGCTGCCCGACTCTTGGGACACGGTGTCCTCATTGGCCATCGGAGCGATTCTCCCTTTCCCTACCCAAGCTGCTCGTCAGAGCGCGGACATCGCACGTGGACCATGCACCTGGCCTGCCCGGAAAGCAGGGCACGGACGGGGTGACCCCACAGCGGAGGAACCCGCGGCGACCCAACGGACTAATCCGACGGTGATCGTACCGTCGTTTACCGGACGCGGATGCAGACGTGTGTGCGACACCGCCCGGGTCGAATCGCTCCATCATCACGTTCATCTGTCGTCCCCTGTTGTTCACCTCGCCAGGTCGGCGGGTCGATGGTGGAGGTCCGCCCGGATCCAGGGGCCGGCACGGGAGTTGAGCTGGTCGTTCGCCAGGGGGAGGGCGTGAGGAGGAACCCGGTGCTAGGCGCGGGCCAGTGGGTTCGGCAGCGGGAGGTAGCGGGCGTCCGCGCCGTCCGCGCCCGTCCAGCGAAGCAGCAGGTTCGTCTTGCCGGGGAGCGTGGGGGCGGCGAGCAACTCCGCGATCTCGTGCGCGATCCCGGGCAGGCCGTGGTGGGCCAGTTCGCTCCGTACGGCGGGCCACGGGTCCCAGCCCGGGTGGTCCTCCGCGAGCAGGGCGGCGAGTTCTGACACGTTGTTGACGATCAGGCAGTAGACCAGCCGCTCCCATCCGGCGGCCCGGTCCACGTCCGTGAGCAGCTTCACGCCCTCCGCGTCCCGGAACAGCGCCTGCACGGGGACGCCGTCGGCGTCCACGGCCACCACCGTGTTCTGCAGATGTGCCTCCAGGACGACTCCGTGCCGCGCGAACGCCTCCAGGGCCGGGGGGACGACCTGGCGCAGATACGCCGTCCACCAGGCGGACGGGTCGGCGAGACCGTCGAGGGGGCTGCCCTCGAAGCCCTCCACAAGGGCGGCGGCGAGGAGCGGCGTCGCGCCGGGGACGACGTGCTCACGCAGCCCGTCGCGGACGAGGACCGCGAGTTCCTCGAAGGCGAAGTCGGCGGTGCGGTAGCCGCGGTCGCTCAGCCAGGAGGCGCCCGTGCTCACGCCGGTCCTCGTGCCCGAGCTTGTCCCCGTGGTCGTAGTTGTAGTCGTGTTCGCGAACGCGGCGGCTGTCGCCTCGTCCGTACGGCGCAGTTTCAGGAGGTCGTGGCGCCACAGCCGGCGGATGTCGTTGGTGATGCGCACGTCGAGGCTGAACTTGACGAAGACGTCGTCCTCGGGGGCGTAGAGCGTGCGGATGGCGGCCGTCGGCCACAGCGGGCGCGCGGTGCGGCCCAGGCGGATCAGCCGGCCGTCCGCGAAGGCGGCCCGGATCTCCGGGCGGGCGCCGACCAGGTCGAGCTGCCAGGGGTGGGCCGGAAGCAGCCGGTAGCCCTCCGGGGACGGCCCGAAGTCGTCCAGCGCCGAGGTGTCGCCCTCCTCGACGACCGCGTCCTCCCGCACGCCGAGCAGCTCCAGCGGGAAGCGGGCGTACGCCTCGGGCGCGTACGGCAGCCAGCCGGCGACGGGTCCGCCGCCCCGGGCCTTGGGCGCCGGGTGGTACGGGTGCCCGGTGATCAGGGACTGCTCGGAGCGGATGTACGGGTCCGCGGGCGGCGTCGCGTGCAGGCGCGCGGCGAGCAGTGTGGCCACCGCGTCCCGGCTGTCGATCATCTCGGCGGGCAGCTCGGGGTTGGACAGACCGGTGAATCCGCGCAGTTCCTCGGCGGTGAGTTTGACCAGGTCGGCGTGGGTGAGCCGATGCCAGGCCCCGTCGGCGTACACCTCGGGCGCCATGGGCCTGCGCGTCCCCCGCACCCGCAGCAGCCGCCCGCTGGGTCGCAGTCGGAACACTCCGGAGCCCTCGGCGACCCGGCCGGGGTCCTCGGCAGGCTCATCGGATTCCTCGGCAGGCTCTCCGGGTCCCTCGGCGGGCTCCCCCACCTCCCGCAGCAGACAATTGAGCAGCGGCGCGGCGGCGTACTCGTCGGCGGCCTCTTCTATGTCGTCCCTGGGGTGCCTGGGGGGCATGGAGTCCACGCGATCCATTCGTTCCATACGGTGCACTGGTGATCAGTATGTCTGTCGGCGCGGGCGACCGCGACGCGCAGTCCCCGTACCCAAGGAGCCCGACCGTGCACCGTCCCCCCACGCCCGACGCCGAGGCAGCGCTCGCCGACGAGCTGAGCGCCGTACGCCCCGCCCTCTCGGCGCCGTACGCGGCCGGGCTCCCCGGCGCCCGGGCGGCCGTGCTGAGCCGTCTGTGGCGTGCGCTGGCGTACGAGCCGATGCCGTGGATCGCGCGCCGCGAACCGGGGGCCGACGGGCTAACGCTCCACCTCACCGACGGCCGCCGGCTGCACGGCCCGCGCCCGGATCCGTACGCGACCACCACGTACGTCACCGAGGTCCGGCTGGACAACACGGTGTACGAGCGTCCGGCGCGGCTCATGACGGCCCTCGGTGTACCGCACGCGACCGCCTTCGCCGTCGAGCTCGACGACAGTGTCGCCTCGTTGGCCCTGTCGCGCGCGAACCAGCCCGGAGTCGACCAGGAGCCCCTGACCAGCTGGGAGTGGGAGCAGCGGGTGGTCGACGGGCATCCGTACCATCCCAACTGCCGTTCCCGGCCCGGGTTCTCGGTGGCCGAGGAACTCGCCTACGGGCCGGAGCACCGGCCGGTCGTGGAACTCGGCCTGGTGGGCGCGGACGACTGTCTGGTCCGGGGTGAGTGGCCCAAGTGGCTGCGGGACGAGGGCCGTTTCCTGATCCCCGTCCACCCCTGGCAGCTGGCGCACGTCCTGCGCACCGCGCCCCAGGAGACCGTTTCCGCACACCCGTTGATGTCGCTGCGCACCCTCGCCCTGCCCGACGGACCGCACGTCAAGACCGCGCTGAGCGCCCGGCTGACCTCCTCCGTACGGGACATCTCGGTCTACTCGATCGAGACGTCGGCGACGGTGTCGGCGTTCGCGGAGGACATGGCGGCCCGGACGGACGGCCTGCTGCACGTCACCCGCACCCTGGGCGCCGTCACGGCCCACTCCCCCGACCTGGCGGCGGTGCTGCGCGAGTCCCCGGACGTGTACGCGCACCCGGGCGAGCGCGTCCTGCCCGTGGCCGCCCTCGCCACCACCGAGCTGCCCCGATCGGCCGCCTGGCTGGCCGACTTCACCCGCCTCGCGCTCACCGTCTGTCTGCGGCTGCTCGACCTGGGGGTGGCCCTGGAGGCGCACGGCCAGAACCTCCTGGTCGTGCTGTCCGCCACCGGCGCCCCGGTCCGGCTCGTCTACCGCGATCTGGCCGACATCCGTGTGAGCCCGGCCCGGCTGGCCCGGCACGGCATCCCGGCCCCGGCGCTCTCCGGACGGATCGTCACGGACGACGTGACCACCCTGCGCCGCAAGATGTTCGGCTCGCTGATCGGCGGCACGCTGGGGGCGACGGCCGGTTCGTCGGCCGTACTGCGGGAGGCCCTGGAGAGCGTCGTACGGGATCTGCCGCGCACCCCGGACCTGGCGGTCCTGCTCGACGAGCCGCTGCCGACCAAGGCGTTGAGCCTGATGCGGCTGTCTCCGGAGACTCCGGGGGACATCTGGGCGCAGCTTCCCAACCCGTTCGCCACCCGATAGTTCGTAGATCGTTTTGAAGCCCGGCACCTTTGCTCCATAGGATCCTGCGATGATCACAAGACAACGGCTGGCGGCAGGAGTCTGCGCCCTGCTCGCCGCCCTGACGGCCGGGATCGCCTTCCCGACCGGAGCGGTCGCCGACGAAACGGCGGAGCAGGCCGCTCCCAAGGTCGAACTCGTGCTGGACGTCAGCGGTTCGATGCGGGCGCGCGACATCGACGGCGGGTCGCGCATGTCCGCGGCGAAGCAGGCGTTCAACGAGGTGCTCGACGCGACACCCGAGGAGGTCCAGCTCGGCATACGGACCCTCGGCGCCAACTACCGCGGCAACGACCGCAAGACGGGCTGCAAGGACACCGCCCAGTTGTACCCGGTGGGCACGCTGGACCGCACGGAGGCGAAGACCGCGGTCGCGACGCTCACGCCCACCGGCTGGACGCCGATCGGTCCCGCGCTGCTCAAGGCGGCCGACGACCTCGACGGCGGCAACGGCACCCGGCGGATCGTGCTGATCAGCGACGGCGAGGACACCTGCCAGCCGCTCGACCCGTGCGAGGTGGCCCGCGAGATCGCCGCCAAGGGCATCGGGCTCACCAT
The DNA here is from genome assembly GCF_001514115.1 of Streptomyces olivochromogenes. Lineage (GTDB taxonomy): Bacteria > Actinomycetota > Actinomycetes > Streptomycetales > Streptomycetaceae > Streptomyces > Streptomyces olivochromogenes. Next base: position 95,740 of record NZ_KQ948472.1, on the reverse strand, counting down.
CGACACCCTCGGGCTCGTGCCCGACGCCAAGACCCGCGACCAGCTCAGCTGCATCGCGGACGCGACCGGCGGCACGTACACCTCGATCCAGCACAAGGAAGAACTCACCGACCGTGTCGGTCAGTTGGTGGAGCGCGCCGCCGACCCGGTGGTGACGCCGGTCGCCGTGGAAGGCGCCACCGCCTGCACGAGTGCCCCGACGCTGAAGTCCGGGCTGTACACGGACCGCGAGGAGTTCGGGCAGCACCGCTACTACCGCGTGGACGTCAAGCCGGGCCAGGAGCTGCGCGCCTCGGTGAGCGTCGCGGCCGACCGCGAGGTCAACCCGGACTACGGGGTGCTGCTGCGCGCCGTCACCGTGCACGGACGTGAGATCGTGCGTGGCGAGGCGGCGGGCAACGGCCGTACCGACGTCATCTCGACCGGTCTGCGCTATCCCAAGGCCGAGAGCGACGACGAGAACGCCCCCGCCGAGACCGTGTGTCTTCAGGTGTCCAACTCCTTCTCGGCGGCGAGCGGCGTGAAGACCACGCCGGGCATGCCGGTGGAACTGACGGTCGACGTCGTGGACGGGCCGGACCAGGCGAGCGACGTGGCCTCCTTCGGCCTCGGCCGCGGCTGGTGGCTGCTCGGCGCCCTCGTGCTCACCGGCTTCCTGGCGGGTGTGCTGTGGGGCTGGGTCTCGCGCCTGCGGATCGCGGTCTGGAGGACCAACTGATGCGTGTCAGAAGAGTGTTGAGCACCACCCTGCTGCTGCTCGGGATCGCCGCGGCGCCCGCCGCGGCCGACTCCTCGCCCTCCGCGAGCCCCTCGGGCGACAGCGCCGCGCCGACCCAGGCCGGCACGTCGTTCCGTACGGCGACCGAGATCGAGCAGGGCCAGCAGGCGACCGCCAGCGGGTCCACGGGCGACTACCTGTACTGGTCGTTCCCCGCGGACGCCGGGCAGCGGCCCACCGTGAAGGCGACGGTGAAGCTGCCGGAGGCCTCCACGCGGCACGCCGGCCAGACCTGGCAGCTCGACGTCTACGACGGGCTGCGGCGCCGCCAGGCGTGCCAGTACGGGGCGCAGACACGGACGGCGGCGCAGGACGCGGCCTCCGTGGAGCTGGCCTGCACCATGCGCACGGTCCGTTCCTGGTCGGAGACCTGGGCCAACGACCCGCTGCCGGGCACGTACTACGTCCGGCTGACCGTCACCGGGCTGCAGGCCTCGGACCTGGGTCTGCCGGTCGGGGCCGAGGTCAAGGTCGACTCCAAGGACATCGGCGGGTCGGCGGCGGTGGACGGTTCACTGGCGAAGCCGCTGGTGCCGGGCATCGCGACGAGCGCCGGGAAGTCCGACTCCGGCTCCGGTTCGTCGACGGCCGCGCTGTCGTCCATCGAGCCCGACGACGGCTGGGCCTCCGGCTGGTGGTCCGACCGCTGGGTGTGGACCGCGATCGGCGGCATCCTCGCGGCGCTCGCGGGCATCGGCGGGTACGCGTTGACCCGGGGGTCGGGACGGCCTTCCCGGGTGCCGCCGGGTGCGTAGGAACACGTAGGCGTCCGTGACGGCTCCAGGTGCGTAGGCACACGTAGGCGTCCCTGACGGCTCCGTGACGGCGAAGGCCCGCCGTGCCCCCTCGGCACGGCGGGCCTCGTCCCCCGCCCGGGTTCCGGTCCGGTGAGGTGCTGGGGTGGCGAGAGGTGTCCCGGCTACCAGCAGGCCGGGAGCGTGTTGGTCTCGCTGCCGATGGCGGTGTCCTTCATCCAGCCGTACTCCCCGTTGTCGGCCTCGGTCCACTCCCAGCGGTAGGGGTGCGGGCCGCCCACGTACTCGTCCGGGTTGCCCCCGTCGTAACGGCACTCGAACCAGCTGGGGTTCGAGTACATGTGACCGACGATGCGGCTGGAGTCCGGGTAGAACCGGGCCAGGTCCTTGTAGCCGTAGACCGGGGCGCCCGAGCGGTTGTTGCACCACCAGTGGCTCCCGCTGTACCAACAGCCGCTCGCGGCGGACGCGGCAGGCGCGGCGGTGGTCCCGAGGCCGACGGCGAGCGCCGCGGCGCTGAAGAGCACCGCCAGGGGCTTGTTGATACGCATGCGAGCCACCCTGTGGCCGCCGCCCCGCCACCCGCAATGCTTTCGAAGGCGCTGGAAGTGTCTGGCGCGAGCGGCACGCGACGGCTACGGGGACCGTACCGGCGTCACTCCCCGCGCAGCACCTTGGCGAGGGTGCTCTCCCCCGTGACCTCGATCCGTCCCTCGCGCACCGCGTCCAGCACGGTCGAGATCCCGCGGCTCACATCCGTGCAGGTTCCGGTGTCGAGGCTCAGCCGGACGTCCGGCTCCTCCGGGGCAGGCCCGTCCCCGTACGCGGGCCCTTCCTCGGCGCCCAGCCACACATGGAACTCACCCTCGTCCAGGCGGACTTCGACCAGCCCTTCAGCGCCCTCCCCCGCGAGGCCCCGCAGCAGCGGCAGCGCGAACCAGTGCGCCCGTACGGCGTCCGTGGCCCCGCGCTCGCCGAGCGAGGGAGCGCCCCACTCGCCGAGCGCCTGCAGCACGGGCAGCAACTCCCGCCCCCGGCCGGTGAGTTCGTAGACGTACGCGGCGCCCGGCGGCGGCAGTCGGCGTCGGGTCGTCAGTCCGTCGCGCTCCATGTCCTTGAGCCGGGAGGCGAGAACGTCCGTGCTCACGCCCGGCAGATCCGCGTGCAGATCGGTGTAGCGGCGCGGGCCGCCGAGCAGCTCGCGGACGATCAGGAGGGTCCAGCGGTCACCGACGGCGTCGAGCGCTCGGGCCGCGGAACAGTACTGGTCGTAGCTTCGGCGAGGTGACATGCGACGCAGTCTAGACATGTTGTTGGACTTTCCAAGCACTCACTTGGTAAAACCAAGCAACACCACGAACCGGAGGACACAGCGCATGGAGTTCCGGCAGTCGAGCAAGCTCAGCGAGGTCTGTTACGAGATCCGCGGCCCGGTGATCGAGCAGGCCGACGCACTGGAGGCGGCGGGCCACAGCGTGCTGCGCCTCAACACCGGCAACCCCGCGCTCTTCGGTTTCGAGGCACCGGAGGAGATCCTCCAGGACATGATCCGGATGCTGCCGCAGGCGCACGGCTACACCGACTCGCGCGGCATCCTCTCCGCCCGCCGCGCGGTCGCCCAGCGCTACCAGGAACGGGGCCTGGAAGTCGGCGTGGACGACGTCTTCCTCGGCAACGGCGTCTCCGAACTGGTCTCCATGGCGGTCCAGGCGCTGGTGGAGGACGGCGACGAAGTCCTCATCCCCGCCCCGGACTTCCCGCTCTGGACGGCCGTCACGACCCTCGCGGGCGGCAAGGCCGTCCACTACCTCTGCGACGAACAGTCCGACTGGTACCCGGACCTGGCCGACATGGAGTCGAAGATCACCGACCGCACCCGCGCGGTCGTCATCATCAACCCCAACAACCCGACCGGCGCGGTCTACCCCCAGGAGATCATCGAGGGCATCCTCGACCTCGCCCGCAGGCACGGCCTGATGGTCTTCGCTGACGAGATCTACGACCAGATCCTGTACGACGACGCGGTCCACCACTCGGCCGCGGCGCTCGCCCCCGACCTGGTGGTCCTCACCTTCTGCGGTCTGTCCAAGACGTATCGCGTGGCGGGCTTCCGCTCGGGCTGGCTGGTGGTGACGGGCCCCAAGCAGCACGCCCGCAACTACCTGGAAGGCCTGACCATGCTGGCCTCCATGCGACTGTGCCCCAACGCGCCCGCCCAGTACGCCATCCAGGCCGCGCTCGGCGGCCGCCAGTCCATCCACGAACTGACCGCGCCCGGCGGCCGCCTCCACGAACAGCGCAACCGTGTCTGGGAGAAGCTCAACGAGATCCCGGGCGTCTCCTGCGTCAAGCCCAAGGGCGCGCTGTACGCCTTCCCCCGCATCGACCCCGAGGTCCACAAGATCCACGATGACGAGAAGTTCGTCCTGGACCTCCTCCTCCGCGAGAAGATCCAGGTCGTCCAGGGCACCGGCTTCAACTGGCCCCGCCCCGACCACTTCCGCATCCTCACCCTCCCGCACGCCGACGACCTGGACGCGGCGATCAGCCGGATCGGACGGTTCCTGGGCGGGTATCGACAGTAGGGCCGCCGTATGGCGCACTCCGACCTGCGGACCGCAGGGGGCGATGACACCGTACGGGAGGAGTGACAGGACCGGAGAAGGGTGTCGGCCATGGGTGACCTGATCCTCGTGCGGCACGGCGAGACCGAGTGGTCCCTGTCCGGGCGGCACACCGGATCGACCGACATCCCGCTGACGGAGAACGGCCGCGAGCAGGCCAAGCGGCTGGCCCCGCTGGTCGCCTCGCACCACATCGCGGCGGCGTTCGTGAGCCCGATGCAACGGGCGCGGGAGACGGCGCGGCTGGCCGGGGTCGAGGGGGCGCGGGTGGACGCGGACCTGTGCGAGTGGGACTACGGCGGGTACGAAGGGGTCACGACCGTGGAGATCCACCGGACCCGGCCCGACTGGTTCCTGTTCGACGACGGGGTCGCGCCGGGGCCGCCGGAGCATCCCGGGGAGAGCCCGGAGCAGGTCGGGGCACGGGCCGAGCGGATGCTCGCCAAGGTCGACGCGGCGCTCGCCGAGGCGGAGGGCAGTGTCGTCCTCATCTCGCACGGGCACTTTCTGCGGGTGCTGACCGCGCGGCGGCTGGGGCTGCGGGCTTCGGGCGGCGCGTTGTTCCAGCTCGCCACCGGGACGGTGAGCCGGCTGAGCACCGAGCATCGGCGGCATGTCGTGGCCGGCTGGAATGTCAGACCCCCGTCGTAGTCTTCGAGTGGGTTCGGGTGAGCCGGGGACGGGGTTGGCCCAGGGGGATCGTCGTGCCCGGACTGCGGGCCGGTGGGGGCCGTTCGCGCGGTTCCCCGCGCCCTGACGGGGCGCTACGGCCGACATACGGAAAGGGGTGCCGTCATGACACGACCGCCGACCGTCGCGCAGCGGCGTGTCATCGATGCGGCGGACCCGGTCACCGGGCGGCTGAAGGGGACGGACGCGCAGCTCGCCGCGCTGGTGAAACGGGGGCTCGCCTTCCGGCATCCACGGCCGCCGCACGACCACTTCCTGACGCCCGCCGGGCACCGGATACGGGAGACGCCCGAGCCGACTGCGGCGCCTGAGCCTCCCGCCGCCCCCTCCGACTCGGGTGTGTTCACCGCGCGGATCGGCGGCGAGGAGAACGCTACGGGCGGCCCCTCCCGCACGCGCGAGGTGCACAGTGCCTGGCAGGGGCTGCTGGAGCTGCGGCGGATGACCCATCGGGACGGGGCGGTGGACCGCCCGTGCGGATGGGAGCGTACGCATCTGGTGCAGGCCGCCGCGCTCGCCCTGGAGGCCGCCGGGCACCGCCCCGCGGCAGGGGAGGGCCCCGGCTATCGGGTGCGGGCGACTCCGCAGCCGGAGGCGGTCGCCGTGCGCGAGCCGGACGCCGAGGCGCTGCGGGCCTGCGCGGCCACGCTGGAGAAGGCGGGCTGGCAGGTCGGCGAGCACACGGAGCCGCGTACGGGAACGCGGTATGTGCTTGCCTCACCCCGGCGGGCGTGAGGTCCCTCGATCCCCTTCCGCCTCTCAGTAGAGTGGCGTCCGTTCCGGCTGTCGTACACACGATCGAAGAGGGGAATGCCGTGACTGAGCCGTTTTCCGTGCCCGTGACCGTTCGCGGGTACGAGACCGACACCCAGGGTCATCTGAACCAGAGCGTGTATCTGCAGTACGCCGAACACGCCCGCTGGTGCTTACTCGATGCGGCCGGGATAGGCCAGACCGATCTGGTCTCCAAGGGTGTGGGACCGGTGACCCTGGAGACGACGATCCGCTATCTGCGGGAGTTGCGTGCGGGGGACCGGACCGAGGTGACCTGCGTGTTCACCTGGGGTGAGGGCAAGACCTACCGGATCGGGCAGACGATACGGAAGGCGGACGGCACGGTGGCCGCCGAGTTCACCGCGGTGGGTGGGCTGCTGGACCTCAAGGAGCGCAGGCTGGTTGCGGACCCCCGCGTGTACTTCCGCGCGCTGGCCACCGATCCGGGCGTCTTCGGCCTCTGAGCCCACCCCGCGTGGCGCGGTCTACACGTCCAGCAGCTCCGGGCTGTGCTGGGCGTCGTAGGCCGCGCGCGACTCGGCGATCGTGACGCGGTGCCGCTCCGCCCAGTCCGTCAGGGACAGCAGGGTGGCGTGCAACTCGGCGGCCACCGGCGTGAGTTCGTACTCGACCTTGGGCGGGACCGTCGGGTGGACGGTACGGGTGAGGAGTCCGTCGCGCTCCAGATTGCGCAGCGTCAGGGTGAGCATGCGGCGGCTGATGCCGTCGATGCTGCGCTCCAGTTCGGTGAAGCGGATCGGGCCGTGCGCGGCGGCCACGATGATCTGCACGCTCCATTTTCCGGCGACCCTGTCAAGAACCTCGCGGACCGGACATGCCTGCGCGTGCACGACCTGCGGGGTAACACCGGTGTTCCCTTGGGACATTGAGGTGCCTCCTTATGCCGATTTCCATGGTCACTCACGATGTACCCCGTTACAAGTCGTGCACCTATGGAAGCGCGTCGCACACGTGGTCGCATACATGGAGGTCGTCGTCATGCCGTTCCGGACCGAGTCACCGTCCGAGCCGCCGGTCCCCCGACCGTACTCCCGCTGGGCCTCGCTCGTCGTCCTGTGCGCGGGCACCCTGATGACGATCCTGGACGGGAACATCGTCACCGTCGCGATGCCCGCGATCCAGAGTGATCTGGGGTTCTCGGGGCCGGGGCTCGCCTGGGTGGTGAACGCGTATCTGATCCCGTTCGGGGGGCTGTTGCTGCTCGTGGGCCGGCTCGGGGACCTCGTGGGACGCAGGCGGATGTTCGCCGCCGGGCTCGTGGTGTTCACGGCGGCGTCCGTGCTGTGCGGGGTCGCCACCGACCGGGGCCTGCTGGTCGCGGCCCGCGCCCTGCAGGGTGTCGGCGGGGCGATGACCTCGGCCGTCGTCCTCGGCATGCTGGTCGCGCTCTTCCCCGAACCACGTGAACAGGCCCGCGCCATCGCGGTGTTCAGCGCGGTCGGCGCGGCGGGCGGGGCGCTCGGCACCTTCCTCGGCGGGGCGCTGACCCAGACGGTCGGCTGGCACTGGATCTTTCTGATCAACCTGCCGATCGGAGTGGTCGCGTGGCTCGCCGCGATCCGGATCCTCGCCCCGGACCGGGGAGTCGGGCTCGGCAAGGGCGCCGACTATCCGGGCGCGGCACTGGTCACGGGCGCGCTGATGCTGACGGTGTACACGATCGTCGGCGCCGGCGACCGGAATCCGGGGACCACGCTCGCCCTGGCCGTGGTCTCGCTCGGCCTCTACGCCGGCTTCCTCCTGCGTCAGGCGCGGGCCGCCCGTCCGCTGCTGCGGCTGCGGCTCTTCCGCTCCCGCGTGCTGAGCGGCGCCAACGGGGTGCAGATCCTGATGGTCGCGGGGATGTTCGGCTTCCAGTACATCGGTGCGCTCTACCTCCAACGCGTCCTCGGGTACAGCGAGTTGGCCACGGGCGCCGCGTTCCTCCCCGCGCCGATCGCGGTCGGGGTGCTGATGCTGACCCTGTCCGCGCGGACGATCGCCCGGTTCGGTCCGTACCGAGTGCTGCTCGCCGGGCTCGTCCTCATCACCGGAGGCATGGCCCTGCTGAGCCGGGCCCCGGCCGAGGGCTCGTACGTCGCCGACGTACTGCCGGCGATGCTGCTGCTCGCCGCCGGTTTCGCGGCCGCGATGCCCGCGGTGACGGGGCTCGCCATGACGGGCGCCCGGGAGGAGGACGCGGGACTGGCCTCCGGGCTCTTCAACACCACGCAGGTGGTGGGCGGTTCGCTGGGGCTGGCCGTGCTGACGACGCTGGCGGCGAGTCGCACGGAGCGTCTGACCGGCGGGGGTGAGGGGACCGTGGCGGCCCTGGCGGACGGTTACCGGCTCGCGTTCACGGTGGCCACGGGGATCGCGCTGGCGGCCCTGGCCCTGGCGGCGGCGATCCTGCGGCCGGGACGGGGACACGTCCCGCACGTCTCCTCCGCCCCCGCCCCCGCCCTCGAGGAGACACCAGAGCCGGTGCGGACCTCCGCGGAGGAGACTCCCGAAGCGGCGCACGCAGCCGACGCGAAGCCCGCGTCCGAAGCCGGTCGTCAGGTCCGCGCGAAGGCCTCCCCGTGATCACGCGCCCACTGCTCGAAGGTACGCGGGGCACGGCCCAGCACCGCCCGCACATCGTCCGTCACCACCGCGTTGCCGCCGGTACGGACGTACGCGGTGCCCGCCAGCACGCCGTCGGCGTAGGCCTCGGACATCCCCGCCTCGATGAACCGCTCGCGGAGCCGCGCCGCAGGAACGTCCTCGGTGGTGACGGGGCGGCCGAGCACCTGGGCGAGGGTGGCGGCCTGGTCGGCGGTGGTGAGGAGTTCGGGTCCGGTCAGGGTGTGGACGCGGCCCGTGTGACCGGGCGCGAGCAGGGCCTCGGCCGCGACCTCGGAGACATCGCGCGGGTCGACGACACCTTGCGCGCCGGTGCCGGTCGTATCGGGCACCGGGGTGCCGGAGCGGATCGCCTTTCCCCAGCTCAGGGTGTTGGAGGCGAACGACGAGGGGCGCAGGATCGTCCACTCCAAACCGCTTGCCCTGAGGGCTTGTTCGCCGCCGAGGTGCCAGGTGCCTGCGGGGCCCACGGCCGGGTCACCGGTGCCGATGGCCGAGAGCTTGACGACCCTGCGTACGCCCGCCGCACGCGCCGAGTCGACCAGCGCCGCGTCCCGTTCCGTGTCGTCGGGGCCCAGGACGGCCACCGTGAAGAGGGCGCTCGCGCCGGACAGCGCGGCCGCCACGGAGGCGGGCTCCCGGAAGTCGCCGCGGACCGCTTCCACGCCGGGCGGCAACTGCGCGCGGGACGGATCCCTGGTCAGGGCGCGGACCTTCGCGCCGCGGGCCGCGAGCTGTCTCAGGAGTTCACTGCCGATGGTGCCGGTGGCACCGGTCACTAGGATCATGTCCTCACCGTGCCTAGCCGGTACCGCCCGGCTCTAGGAAATTCCGGCACGGTTCCCGGGCCCGGTCGGCGCGCCGGCGCGTCTACCGTGGGAACGTGACCACCACCTCGTACGACGGCCCGGGGCAGGCGAAGCCCGGCGCTGCGAACGCTCTCCACGAGGAGGCCGTGCCGGTCCCCGACGCACTGCGCCCCTGGTTCGCCGACATCGGGCTCACGTCCGTCGCCGGTGATCTGCGCGAGCCCTTCGCGCATGTCCCGGACGCGGCGACGAAGGTGGTGGTGCGCGTCGAGGAGAACGGCCGCCGTGATGTGCTGGTCGTCGGCCCGCGCGCCCGTGCCTCCTACCACGCGGGCAAGCGGCTGGCGTCCTGCGTACAGCTGCGGCTGGGACCGGGGGCGGCGCGCCCGCTGCTCGGCGTGCCGGCGCTCGATCTGGTGGGCGCGGTGGCGCGGCTCGCGGACTTCCCGACGGCCACCGCGCGCGAACTGGCCGTGGAACTCCTGCCGTTGGAGCTGGACGAGGTGGTGGCCCGGCTTGCCGAGACGCTGCCCGGACGGCTGGCACCGGCCGACCGGGCGCGCACCGGGCTGCTGCGGGCGGCGGTGGCGGCGATGTCGACGGACGCGGGTCGACCGCCCGCGGGGGTGGGTGAGTTGGCGCGGCGGCTGTCGGTCAGCGAACGGCAGTTGCGCAAGCTCTTCGCGGACGGTGTCGGTCTCTCCCCCAAGCACTACGCCCGTATCGCCCGCGTCCGCCACGTCCTCACCCGTGCCCGGCAGGCGCCGCGCACGTCGTGGGCCCAACTGGCCGCCGCCAGCGGCTACTACGACCAGTCGCACATGACCGCCGACTTCCGGGCGCTGATGGGTGTGCCGCCCACGTCGTTCTTCACCGGCCGACTGCCGGCCGCGCGGCCGTGTCAGGCGTTGCGGGTCGCTACCGGGACCTGGTTGAAGCCGCAGTAGACCGCGATCAGGCCGTGGGCGGCCGGCGTCAGCGGGGCCGAGACATAGGCGAGGCCGACCGTGGCGGGGTAGGCCGGCGAGCCGAGGGCGAACCGGACGCGGGTGCGGCGGGCGCCGTCCATGTCGACGCGGGCGTCGAAGAGATGGCCGGTGCGGGCGAGGTGCCACCACAGGGCCTGGAAAGCCATCACGTGCCTTCCCCCTTGTGACCGGCCCCGACCAGGGCTGTGCGCTCAGACCGTAGCCCAGCGGCGCCCGGCAGCCGTGGCAGAAGCCTCAACTCGCCCTCGCCGGGCGGGTGTACGCCGCTCGGAATCTCTGGTAGGAAACTTTCCTAACAGTACGTGGACGCAACACTCCCCTCATCGGAGGTACCGTGCACACCCCCCACATGGATCCCCGGCTCCACACCTCACGGCGCACACTGCTCACCCTGATCGGAGCCTCGCTGGTGGCAGGCCCCCTCCTCGCGACCCAGTCCCAGGCCGCCGCCTCCGGCGGCCTGGACGACCCGGCGAAGAAGGAGATCGCGATGAAGCTGGTCTCCAGCGCGGAGAACTCCTCGCTGGACTGGAAGGCGCAGTACAAGTACATCGAGGACATCGGTGACGGGCGCGGCTACACGGCCGGCATCATCGGCTTCTGTTCGGGCACCGGGGACATGCTGGACCTGGTCGAGCTGTACACCCAGCGCAAGCCGGGCAACGTCCTCGCCAAGTACCTGCCCGCCCTGCGCCAGGTGAACGGCGGCGACTCGCACCAGGGCCTGGACCCCGGCTTCCCCGCCGACTGGCGCAAGGCCGCCCAGGACTCGGCGTTCCAGCAGGCCCAGAACGACGAGCGCGACCGTGTCTACTTCAACCCCGCCGTCGCCCAGGGCAAGACCGACGGCATCGGCGTCCTCGGCCAGTTCACCTACTACGACGCCATCGTGATGCACGGCGACGGCGGCGACAGCACCAGCTTCAGCAACATCCGCAGGCGCGCCCTGGCCAAGGCCAAGCCGCCGGCCCAGGGTGGCAACGAAGTGACGTATCTGAACGCCTTCCTCGACGCGCGCGTCTGGGCGATGAAGCAGGAGGAGGCCCACTCCGACACGACCCGCGTCGACACCGAACAGCGCGTGTTCCTGCAAAAGCGGAACCTGAACCTCGATCCGCCACTGGACTGGAAGGTGTACGGGGACAGCTACCACATCGGCTGAGACCGAGACCCGCACTCCGGGGTGCGGATCATCCGGCCCCCGGGGTGCGGATCATCCGGCCCCGGGGTGCGGATCCCGACCGGACCGCTACGCGCCCACCACCGCGGGGCCGGGACCGGTGCGCCTGTCCGCGATCTCCTCGCCCGGCTCCATCGGAGCCGTGACCTCGTCGTCGTCCCGGTTTCGGCCCAGGTGGTTGAAGACGAGGTTGAGCAGGACGGCCGCCACGCACCCCGTGGAGATCCCCGAGTCAAGGACGATCCGCGCGGTCTGGGGGAACGCGTGGTAGAAGTCCGGCGCGGTGATCGGGATGATCCCGACGGCCAGCGACACGGCGACGATCAGGACGTTGTTGTCCTTCTCCAGGCCGGCCCTGACCAGGGTCTGGATGCCGCTGGCCGCGACCGAGCCGAACAGGACGACGCCCGCCCCGCCGAGGACCGGGCGCGGTACGACGGCGATCAGCGACGCGGCCATCGGGCACAGGCCCATCAGCACCAGGAAACCGCCGCCGGTGGCGACGACGTACCGGCTGCGGATCCGCGTCATCGCGACCAGCCCGATGTTCTGCGCGAAGGCGCTGCACATGAAGCCGTTGAAGAGCGGGCTGAGGGCCGAGCCGAGGGTGTCCGCGCGCAGGCCCGCCGCGATGGTCCGCTCGTCGGCCGGACGCTCGACGATCTCGCCCAACGCCAGCATGTCCGCGGTCGATTCGGTCATCGAGACCACCATGACCACGCACAGCGAGAGGATCGCGGCGAGCTGGAACTGCGGTGCGCCGAAGTGGAACGGCGTCGGGAAGCCGACCACGTCCGCGTCGGTCACCGGACCGAAGTCCGTGACACCGAACGGGATCGCCACCAGCGTGCCGATGACCAGGCCGAGCAGCACGGCGATCTGCTTGACGAAACCGCGGGTGAAGCGGCGCAGCAGCAGCACGAGCACGAGCGTGGCCGCCGCGAGGCCCAGGTAGGTCGGCGAACCGTAGTCGTGCGCCGCGGGATCGGGTCCCTGCGCCCAGCCGAAGGCGACCGGCAGCAGCGAGACACCTATGAGGGTGATGACGGTGCCGGTGACGACGGGCGGGAAGAAGCGGACGGCCTTGCTGAAGAAGGGGGCCGCCACGAAGCCCAGGACGCCGGCGACCATCACCGCGCCGAAGATGATCGGCAGGGCGTCGGACCTGTCCTTGGTGGAGGCGACGACGGCGGTCATGGGGGCGACGCCCGCGAAGGTGACGCCGTTGACGAACGGCAGCCGCGCTCCGATCTTCCAGAAGCCGAGGGTCTGGAGGAAGGTGGCGAGGCCCGCGGTGAACAGGCAGGCGCCGGTGAGGAAGGTCAGCTCGGTGGGGGACAGACCGACGGCGGCGCCGACGATCAGGGGTGGGGCGACGACTCCCGCGTACATGGCGGCCACGTGTTGCAGGCCCGTGGTGGCCATCTTGAGTGCGGGCAGTTTCTCGTCGACGGGGTGGGCGGTCACGGCGGCTCCTCCGGGCGGGTAACACGTCGGCTCTGACGTGGGTTTCAGGAGGTGGTGCGCGGTCGTGCGGGACCGGGGGACGGAACGCCTCAAAAGGGGCGAGGGAGACCGTTCCGGGGCGCGCACGTGCATGCACGCCCCGGAGACGGCCGCCATGGACCCCGCTCGGGTCCACGGCTACCGGCCGAGGGCCGTCCCCCTCGGCCGGAGTTCTTTCGGTGGGTCAGGCCCCCGCGGCGATCCGCGCGAGGCGCTGTGCCTCCGCCCGCGTGGCGCGGGCGATGTCGTCCTCGTCGACGTGCAGCAGCCGGCCGTTCTCCACCACCGGCTCACCGCCCACGAGCGAGAGCGTGACCGGGGCCGCCGCGCCGAAGACCAGCGCGGTCACCGGGTCGGCGATCGAGGCGTGCGCGAGGGTGTCCAGCTTCCACAGCACGAGGTCGGCGAGCTTGCCCGGCTCCAGGGAACCGATCTCCGCCGCCCTGCCCAGGACCTGGGCGCCGCCGTAGGTGCCCAGGCGCAGCGCCTGACGGGCGTTCAGGGCGGCTTCCCGGTGGGCGCCGAGGCGGTTGATGAGGAGGGCGTTGCGCAGTTCGGTGTGGAGTTCGCCGGACTCGTTGGAGGCGGTGCCGTCGACGCCGAGGCCGACCGGGACACCGGCCGCGAGCATGTCCGGGACGCGGGCGATGCCGGCCGCGAGTCGGGCGTTGGACGAGGGACAGTGGGCGACACCGGTCTTCGTACGGGCGAAGGCGGCGATGTCGGAGTCGTTCATGTGGACGCAGTGCGCCATCCACACGTCCTCGCCGAGCCAGCCGGTGGACTCGAAGTACTCGGTCGGGCCCATGCCGAACAGCTCCTTGCAGAACTGCTCCTCCTCCACGGTCTCCGAGCCGTGCGTATGCAGTCGTACGCCCTTGCGGCGGGCCAACTCGGCGCCCTGACGCATGAGTTCGGTGGAGACCGAGAAGGGCGAGCAGGGCGCGACGGCCACCTGGGTCATGGCACCGAAGGAGGGGTCGTGGTGCTCGTCGACGGTCGCCTCGGTGGCGGCGAGGGCGCCTTCGAGGGTCTCGACGGCGAAGTCCGGCGGCAGCCCGCCGTCCTTCTCGCTGCGGTCCATGGAGCCGCGGGCGAGGGTGAAGCGGACGCCCATCTCGCGGGCGGCCCGGATGACGGCGCCGGACAGGTCGCCGGAGCCCTGCGGGAAGACGTAGTGGTGGTCCATGGCGGTGGTGACACCGCCGCGGGCCATCATGGCGAGGGAGCCCTGCGCGGCGGCGGAGACCATCGGCTCGTCGATGCGCGCCCAGGTCGGGTAGAGCGCGACGAGCCAGTTGAAGAGGTTGTGGTCGGTGGCCAGGCCGCGGGTGATCCACTGGTAGAAGTGGTGGTGGGTGTTGACCAGGCCGGGGGTCACGAGGTGGCCCGTGGCGTCGATACGGCGTACGACGTTCTCCAGGCCCTCCGGGGCCCTGCCCGCGCCGAGCGACTCGATGCGGTGGTCCGCGACGACGACATGGCCCGATGCGTGCTCGGTGTCGCCCGCGTCCACCGTCGCGATCGCACAGTTCTCGATGACGATGCGCTGGACTTCTGCCGATGCTGCCATGGTGCGTCCTTCTTCGTTTCGAGGGGTGGGCACGGCAGGACCCTAGGAGGTTTGAGTGCCGCGGCGGTCGATGCCACGGGTGCCGAAGGAGGGGCCTTCGCCAAGGCCTCGGAGGTTGGCCGGAGGCTGGTACGGAAGTGGGCTTGGAGGCCGGCTCGGAGGCCGGCTTGGAGGCCGGCTCAGAGGTTGGTGAGGTCCACCGGGATGTGCGGCTCGCAGCCGTCGCGCAGGATGGTGGCCTCGATCAGTCCGTAGGGCCGGTCGGCCGCGAAGTACACCTCGTTGTCGTTCTCGAGCCCGAACGGCCCCAGGTCGACGAGGAAATGGTGCTTGTTGGGAAGGGAGAAGCGGACCTCGTCGATCTCGCTGCGGTTCTCGATGATCCGCGAGCCCATCTGGTACAGGGTCTGCTGCAGCGACAGGGAGTAGGTCTCCGCGAAGGCCTGGAGCATGTGCTTCCTGACCTGGTCGTAGGACTTCTCCCAGTTGGGCATCTTCTGCTCGTCGCCGGTCCAGTTGAAGCGCCAGCGGCCGGAGACCTGGGTGGCCAGGATGCGGTCGTACGCCTCGGGGAGCGTCGTGTACTTGTCCTTGACGTAGCCCCAGAACTCGGAGTTCGTCGAGTTCATCACGACGAGGTCCTTCAGCCCCGAGATGACCTCCCACGACGAGCCGTCATAGGTGATCTGGGTGACCCGGGTCTCCTGGCCCTTGCGCACGAAGGAGTGCTTGACGTCGTCGGCACCGATGAACCTGGAGTTGGCGTCGGAGGTCTCGATGCGCTCCCAGGCGTACTCCTCGATGCGGATGCGCGCGGTCCTGATCGGCTCCTGCGAGGTCACGAAGTGCCGGGCGAGGTGGATGCCGAACTGTTCGGCGGACTCGATGCCGTACTCCTTGGCGAAGGCGTACACCGTGTTCTTGGTGGTGTCCGTCGGCAGGACGTTCGCGTTGGAGCCCGAGTAGTGGACCTCTTCCATGTCGCCGCTCAGCGCCACGGACACGTTCAGGTCCTTGATGTGGTGCGTCGCGCCGTCGCGGGTGATCTTCACTACGCGGTTCTCGGCCTTGCCGTACTGGTTCTGTCCCAGCATCACAGGGCGGCCGCGGTGGGAATTGTCAGTCATTTCTGCTAGCTCCCTCGGTAAACGGAGTAGCCGAACGGGTTGAGCAGCAGCGGTACGTGGTAGTGCTCGCCCGGCCTGACGGCGAAGGTGATCGTCACCTCGGGGAAGAACACTCCGCTCGCACCGCTGTCCCGATTCGCGGGGGCGTCCTGCTGCGCATCGGCTTGCTTCTTCTCGAAGTACGCCTCGACCTCGAAGTCGAGCCGTACGTGGGTCGTCCCCTCCGGCAGCGCCGGGAGGTCCTTGCACCGCCCGTCCGCGTCGGTCGCGGAGCCTCCGAGCTCCCGCCAGTCCGCCGTGCGGCCGCCACGGGCCGCGAGCCGGACGGCGACGCCCTCGGCGGGGCGTCCGACGCTGGTGTCCAGGATGTGCGTGGACACGGATGCGGTGGTGTCGGTGCTCATACGTTCTCCTCCTCCACGAGACGGGTCAGCCGGATGCGGTTGATCTTGCCCAGTTCGGAGCGCACGATCTCGCGCTCCTGCTCGGGCGAGTTGCCGATCCGTTCCTTGACCGCGTCGCGCATCTGCTCGCCGGTCCGGCCGGTGGCGCAGATCAGGAAGACATGGCCGAACCTCTCCTGGTACGCCAGGTTCAGTTCGAGCATCTCCTCCTTGAGCTCCGCGGAGGCGCCGGCCATGCCGCGCTGCTCCCGGGAGGAGGTGGGGTCCCCGGGCTTCGGCCGCCCGATCGGCGGGTGCCCCGCCATCGCCTCCGCGAGGTCCTCGGCGGTCAGCTCGGCCATGGCGGCGTCGCTCGCGGCGAAGAGGTCGTCGGGGGTGGCATACGGGCGGCGGGCGAGCAGGGTGCGCACCCAGGCCGTCGAGGCGCACGCCTCGTGGAGGGCGGCGTGGGCCGCGTGCTCCTCCAGGGCATTGAACCGGGCGAGACCGCCGGGTGTCGTACTCGAAGTCACGGGAAGCCTCCGTGGCCTTGTGCTGGACGGGCTGCGGCTAGCTAACGCCCTCGGAAACACCACGTCAACACTTTGTTGAAAAATCGAGGTAACAACCGACGTCCCGCGCGAGGCGACCACCGACGCCCGGCGCTCAGGCCTCCTTCTCGCGGTTCAGGTAGTTGTAGACGGTGAAGCGGCTGACACCCAGCGCGCTCGCCACCGTCTCCACGCCGTGCCGCACCGAGAAGGCCCCGCGGGCCTCGAGCACCCGTACGACCTCCTGCTTGGACTTGCGGTCGAGGTCGGCCAGCGGCTTGCCCTGCTTGCGCTCCAGGGCCGCCAGGATGTGATCGAGCGAGTCGGCCAATTGCGGCAGCCGTACGGCGACCACGTCCGCACCCTCCCAGGAGAGCACGACGTCGTCGGGGCCGGCCTCGTCGGGCGCCACCATCTCGCCCCCCATGGCGTCGACCAGCGGCTTGACCGCCGCGATGAAGGGGTCCTCTCCGATACCGGTCACTTATCGCCCTCCCCGACCGCGTTCACCTGCAGCGAGACCCTGGTGGCACCGGCCGCCAGAGCCCGGCGCAGCAGCGCGTCGACCGCGGTGAGCACCGCGTCCGCGTCCCCCTCGGCGGTGTTGCCGAACGGGCCCACGTCCACGGCGTCCAGTTCGGCCGCCTCGATGACCTCGCGGGCGACCAACGCGTGCGGGGGCGCCTCGTCGAGGTCGAAGGGCTCGGTCGTGAACTCCACTCTCAATCGCACGCGCTCAACCTACTGCGCGGTGCCGATTTTCCGGGAGCCCCCTCTTGACAAGCCTCGACGCCCGACGGCAGTCTTCCATTAAGCAGAAAGTAACTTCCGCAATACGGAATTCATTGACGTCTCGACTCTCGCCGCCGAACGTCTCGACACGGAAGGGAGCGCCGAGCCACATGCCGGGTTCCGAATGGGGCACAGCCACCGAGCAACGCTTCAACGTCAACCTGTCGATCCTCTTCACCGAACTCCCGCTCCTGGAGCGCCCCGCGGCCGCCGCCGCGGCCGGCTTCACCGCGGTCGAGCTGTGGTGGCCCTGGGTCGACTCCCCCACCCCCGAGCGGTCCCAACTCGACGCCTTGAAGAAGGCCATCGAGGACGCGGGCGTCCAGCTCACGGGGCTGAACTTCTACGCCGGACAGCTGCCCGGTCCCGACCGGGGCGCGCTGTCGATCCCCGGCGTGGAGTCGGAGCGGTTCCGCGCCAACATCGACGTGGCGGCCGACTTCGCGCGGTCGGTGGGCTGCAAGGCCCTCAACGCGCTGTACGGCAACCGTGTCGAGGGCGTGGAGGCGGCCGAGCAGGACGCGCTCGCGCTGGAGAACCTGGTCCTCGCGGCCCGGGCCGCCGACCGGATCGGCGCGATCCTCCTGATCGAGACCCTCAACCAGCCCGAGTCACCGCTCTATCCCCTGGTGAGCGCCCCGGCGGGAGTCGCCGTCGTCGACAGGGTCAACGAGGCGACCGGCCTCGGCAACGCCAGGTTCCTCATGGACCTGTACCACCTGTCCATGAACGGCGAGGACCTGCCGTCGGTGATCGAGCGGTACGCCGCGAAGACCGGCCACGTGCAGATCGCCGACAACCCCGGGCGCGGCGCCCCGGGCACCGGGACCCTGTCCCTGGAGGACCTGCTCGGCCGGCTGCGGAAGGCCGGTTACGAGGGCTGGGTCGGCCTGGAGTACAAGCCGGGCGACCGTCCGAGCGCGGCGGCCTTCGACTGGCTGCCGGCCGAGGCCCGAGCCGCCCGCTGAGCGGCAACTCATCGACGTATCAGAGCAGTCAGAGAGGCACCCTCATGAGCAGCACTCTTGCAGATTCTTCCCGCCCTAACCGTCCGGCCCGCCCGGCGGTCGCCTGGATCGGTCTCGGCATCATGGGTTCCCCCATGTCGGAGAACCTGGTCAAGGCCGGGTACGACGTCACCGGGTTCACGCTGGAGCAGGACAAGCTGGAGCGCCTCGCCGCCGCGGGCGGTACGGCCGCCGGTTCGATCGCCGAGGCCGTGCGGGACGCCGACGTGGTGATCACGATGGTGCCCGCCTCCCCGCAGGTCGAGGCCATCGCGTACGGCCCCGACGGCATCCTGGCGAACGCGAGGTCCGGCGCGCTGCTGATCGACATGTCGTCGATCACCCCGCAGACCTCGGTGGACCTCGCGAAGGCGGCCGCCGCGAAGGGGATCCGGGTTCTGGACGCTCCCGTGTCCGGCGGCGAGGCCGGGGCGATCGAGGCCGTGCTGTCGATCATGGTCGGCGGCGAGCAGGCCGACTTCGACGAGGCCGAGCCGCTCTTCGAGGCGCTCGGCAAGACGATCGTGCTCTGCGGTCCGCATGGCTCCGGCCAGACGGTGAAGGCCGCGAACCAGCTGATCGTCGCCGTGAACATCCAGGCGTGCGCCGAGGCCGTGGTCTTCCTGGAGAAGTCCGGGGTGGACCTGAAGGCCGCGCTCGACGTCCTGGGCGGCGGTCTTGCCGGCTCCACCGTACTGACGCGGAAGAAGGACAACTTCCTGAACCGCGACTTCAAGCCCGGCTTCCGTATCGACCTGCACCACAAGGACATGGGCATCGTCACGGACGCCGCCCGCACGGTCGGCGCCGCGCTGCCGGTCGGTGCCGTGGTCGCCCAGCTCGTCGCCTCCCTGCGCGCCCAGGGCGACGGCGGCCTCGACCACTCGGCCCTCCTCCGCTCCGTGGAACGCCTCTCAGGCGCCCACCTCTGACACGCCCCGTCACTCCAGGCACAACCCTGACGCCCTCGACGACGACCCTGATCCCTCGGGCACAACCCTGATCCCTCGGGCACAACCCTGATCCCTCGGGCACAACCCTGATCCCTCGGCCGCGGCCATGGCGCCTCGCGCGCGAACGGATGTGCCAAGCGCGGCCGGATGCGTCGGCCGCAGACCTGAGACACGCGGGGCGAAGCGCTGACACCTCGGGCGCGGCTCGATGCGTCAAGCGCCGTCCTGGCGCGAGGGGCCCAGCCCCGACGCAGCAGGCAAGGCCCGTACGTCGGGCGCGACCTGACGGCGTCGGGCGCAGCCCCGGTACACCGGGCACGGCCCCGATATCCCGGGCGCAGCCTGACGGCGTTGGGCACAACCCCGGCACCTCGGGCACAGCCCCGACCCAGCGGGCGCAGCCCGTACGTCGGGCGCGACCTGACGGAGTCGGGCACAGCCCCGGTGCACCGGGCGCAGCCCCGGCACCCCGGGCGCGGCCTGATGCGTCGGACGCAGCCCCGCCATGTCGGGCGCAGCCTCGATGTGTCGAGGGCGGACTCGATGGGGCGGGCGCAGCCCCGAGGGCTTCGGGGTGGTTCTGAGACTTCCGGGTGGTGTCGTCGCTGACACCTGTCCTGTCGCGCCCAAGCGGCGGCGCCACCCGGAACCCAACCCATTTCAACAAACTGTTGACGTTCGGAACGCCCCAAACCTAGGCTCCACAAAGCGGAAGTCGGTTTCCGCTGCCCCTCGCATGGAAGGTCCACGATGTCGAAGCGCGTGCTTACGACCGAGTCCGGTGCTCCGGTCGCCGACAACCAGAACTCAGCCACCGCCGGCGCGGGCGGCCCGCTCCTCCTCCAGGACCAGCACCTCCTGGAGAAGCTCGCGCGGTTCAACCGCGAGCGCATCCCGGAGCGCGTGGTGCACGCCCGCGGCTCCGGCGCGTACGGCCACTTCGAGGTCACGGACGACGTCACCGGCTTCACCCACGCCGACTTCCTGAACACGGTCGGCAAGCGCACCGAGGTCTTCCTGCGCTTCTCCACCGTGGCCGACAACCTGGGCGGCGCGGACGCGGTCCGCGACCCGCGCGGGTTCGCGGTCAAGTTCTACACGGAGGAGGGGAATTACGACCTCGTCGGGAACAACACCCCGGTCTTCTTCATCAAGGACCCGCTCAAGTTCCCCGACTTCATCCACTCCCAGAAGCGCGACCCGTTCACCGGCAAGCAGGAGCCGGACAACGTCTGGGACTTCTGGGCGCACGCCCCCGAGGCCACGCACCAGGTGACCTGGCTGATGGGCGACCGCGGCATCCCGGCCTCGTACCGGCACATGAACGGCTACGGCTCGCACACCTACCAGTGGACGAACGCCGAGGGTGAGTCCTTCTTCGTCAAGTACCACTTCAAGACGAACCAGGGCGTCCGCAGCCTCTCCACCGAGCAGGCGCAGGAGATCGCGGGCAAGGACCCGAACTCCCACCAGACGGACCTGCTCCAGGCGATCGAGCGGGGCGTGCGCCCGTCCTGGACCCTCCACGTCCAGATCATGCCCGCGGCCGAGGCGGCGGACTACCGCTTCAACCCCTTCGACCTCACCAAGGTGTGGCCGCACACGGACTTCCCGCTCCAGCGCGTGGGCCGGCTGGTCCTGGACCGCAACCCCGACAACGTCTTCGCCGAGGTCGAGCAGGCCGCGTTCGCCCCGAACAACTTCGTTCCGGGCATCGGCCCCTCCCCCGACAAGATGCTCCAGGGCCGGCTGTTCGCCTACGCCGACGCCCACCGCTACCGCCTCGGCGTCAACCACACCCAGCTCGCGGTGAACGCGCCGAAGGCCACGACCGCGGACAACTACGGCCGCGACGGCTTCATGGCGTCCAACGCGCAGGGCCGCGCCGCCAAGAACTACGAGCCGAACTCCTACGGCGGCCCGGCCGAGACCGGCCGCCCGCTGTCGGCCCCGCTGGCCGTCACCGGCTGGACCGGCACTCACGAGGCTCCCCTCCACACCAAGGACGACGACTTCTTCCAGGCCGGCGAGCTCTACCGCCTGATGTCGGCCGAGGAGCGGTCCCGGCTGATCGCCAACATCGCCGGCGGCCTCGCGCAGGTCTCCCGCGACGACGTCGTCGAGAAGAACCTCGCCCACTTCCACGCCGCCGACCCGGAGTACGGCCGGCGCGTGGCGGAAGCGGTCCACGCCCTGCGCGAGGACTGACCCCCTGACCGCGTCACCGGGCCAGACGGGAGGTCGGCCCGGTGACGCGCGGCCCGCGAGGACCCGAGCGACCCGGATGAGGGGTGGTCGCCGGTGGCACGCGGGCACGACGAGGACCGCGGCGGAGGTGAGCCAGTGCGGTGGTGAAGGTCCCGGGACCCCCTTCTCGACCTGAGGGAAGGCCGGCCCCGGTTCCGTCGCGGCCGCCGCGGTCCCCGTCACACACCGAGCGAGACACACCGAGCGAGGCGCCGGGTACGGACTCCGTACCCGGCGCCTCGGCGTGCTCCCGGGGTGCTCCCGGCGCGGTCCCGGCGTGCTCCCGGGGTGCGGAGTCGGCCGGAGCACAGCAGCCTGAAAGCATGGACTATCCCAGCATCGTCGTGCACGCCCCGGCACTGGACGGCTCACGACGGGTCACCACGGGGGACGAGACGCTCGGTGTCGCCTATCACCTCGACGACGTCGTCGAGATCCTGCGGCGGGCCGAGGTCGACCTGGACGAGATCGAGGTCGACAAGAGCGACATCATCGACTGGCAGGGCGGCGGCCCCGACCACTGGCCGGGATTCGAGGAGCTCGAGCTCCCGGAGGACTGAGAACACGCCTCCGACACGTACTCCAGTGGACGTACGCCGGATACGCAACCCTCAAATCAAGCTCTGAACACGGCTCCGGGGGCTTCAACTCACCCCGGTGGTGGGCACATTCTCGGCACACGAGGCCCGCCGGCACGGGGGCGGCGGGCCTCGTGACGGGGGTACGGGGGAACACGGGGGAACAGCACGAGGGGCGGCTCACCCAAACGGTGAACCGCCCCTGGTACGTGCGCGACCGGTACGCGAGGAACGCGTACGTCAGACCTTCAGCGTCCTGATGGACGTGGGCGCGTGGCCCGGCTCGGTCGCGATCTCCTCGAACTCCACGACGTTGCCGATGTCGTTCGTCGTGGACATCGAGATGTTGGTGACGCGCTCCAGGATCGCCTCGACGACGACCGGCACCCGGTACTCGGCGGCGAGCTTCTTGGCCTGCTCGAAGGCGGCGCCCAGCTCGGCCGGGTCGGTGACGCGGATCGCCTTGCAGCCGAGGCCCTCGACGACCTTGACGTGGTCGACGCCGTAGACGCCGAGCTCGGGCGAGTTGATGTTCTCGAACTCCAGCTTGACCTGGAAGTCGATGTCGAAGGCTCGCTGCGCCTGGCGGATCAGGCCCAGGTAGGCGTTGTTGACCAGGACGTGGACGTACGGGATCCGGTGCTGGGCGCCGACGGCCAGCTCCTCGATCATGAACTGGAAGTCGTAGTCGCCGGAGAGGGCGACGACGGAGGCCTCGGGGTCGGCCTTGGCGACGCCCAGCGCGGCCGGGATCGTCCAGCCGAGCGGTCCCGCCTGGCCGCAGTTGATCCAGTGCCGGGGCCGGTAGACGTGCAGCATCTGGGCGCCGGCGATCTGCGAGAGGCCGATGGTGGAGACGTACCGGGTCTCCGGGCCGAAGGCCTTGTTCATCTCCTCGTAGACGCGCTGCGGCTTGATCGGGATGTCGTCGAAGTGTGTACGGCGCTGGAGGGTCGCCCTGCGCTCCTGGGCGGAGGCGGCCCACGCGGAGCGGTCCGGCAGCCTGCCCTCGGCCCTGAGTTCCTTCGCCACCTGGACGAACAGTTCGAGCGCGGCCTTCGCGTCGGAGGCGATGCCGTAGTCCGGGGCGAAGATCTTGCCGATCTGGGTGGGCTCGATGTCGACGTGGACGAAGGTGCGGCCCGCGGTGTAGACGTCCAGCTTGCCGGTGTGGCGGTTGGCCCAGCGGTTGCCGATGCCGAGGACGAAGTCGGACTCCAGGAAGGTCGCGTTGCCGTAGCGGTGCGAGGTCTGCAGGCCCACCATGCCGGCGTTCAGCTCGTGGTCGTCGGGCAGGACGCCCCAGCCCATCAGGGTGGGGACGACCGGGATGCCCGTCAACTCGGCGAATTCCACGAGGAGTTCGCCGGCATCGGCGTTGATGACACCGCCGCCGGCGACGATCAGCGGCCGCTCGGACTCGTTCAGCAGCCCGATCGCCTTCTCGATCTGGGCGCGGGTGGCGGCGGGCTTGTACGCCTGGAGCGGCTCGTACGTCTCCGGGTCGAACTCGATCTCGGTGAGCTGGACGTCGACGGGCAGGTCGATGAGGACAGGTCCCGGACGGCCGGAGCGCATGAGGTGGAAGGCCTGCTGGAAGACGCCGGGGACCTGGGCCGCCTCCAGCACGGTGACCGCCATCTTGGTCACCGGCTTCGCGATCGAGGCGATGTCGACGGCCTGGAAGTCCTCTTTGTGGATCACGGCGGTCGGCGCCTGCCCCGTGATGCACAGGATCGGGATCGAGTCGCCGATCGCGGAGTAGAGGCCGGTGATCATGTCGGTGCCGGCGGGTCCCGACGTACCGATGCAGACGCCGATGTTGCCCGGGTGGGTGCGGGTGTAGCCCTCCGCCATGTGCGAGGCGCCCTCGACATGGCGGGCGAGGGTGTGGCTGATCCCCCCGGCGGCCTTGAGGGCCGCATAGAAGGGGTTGATCGCCGCGCCCGGGACGCCGAACGCGTCGCTGACGCCCTCGCGCTTGAGGATCTCGACTGCCGCGCGGGCAGCGGTCATACGAGCCATGGAGTACTCCTGCTTCGGCTGTCGGATTCGCGCTCCCGTCGCGCCCCTCGGAGAGCTGGTGATTCCTGGTGATTCCGCAGTGCGGTAATTCCATATTGCGGAAACTAACTTCTACTATCTGGAAGTAATGTAGGTGGCGTGCCGAAGAGCGTCAAGGGTGCGCAGCCGGCTGGATCCGCAGGAGGGAAGGGCGGAGGTTGTCGGAGCGTTTGGCTGCCGCGGGCCGCCCGCCTGGAGGACGATGGACACGCTGTCCCGACGTGACGTCCTGGAGTGGGCCATGGCCGAGAGCGTGCCGGTGCGGTGTCCGGCCTGCCGTCGCGAGCATCTCTTTGCCGCGCCGTCGTACCCGTGCGTGTGCGGCGCCCCCGTCACGCCCCCGCTCGACCTCCTCGCCGATCCCGCGCCGGTCACCCACCGCACCTGGGACGAGGACTGGGTCACGGTCCCCTGCGACACCTGCGGGCGCGCGGACCAGTGGCCCCATCCGGAACTGGGCTGCCCCTGCGGAGCCATGCTGCGGATTCCGGTACGAGGGGTACGGCGCCCCCTGCGCGCGGAGGTCGTGCCGGGCACCGGCGCCCCCGCGGACCTGGAGACGGAACCGGAACCTGAGGCGGCACCGCACACCCCCGAGCCACCGTCCCTCGACACCGCCGGGTCGCCGCCCTTCGACACCGCCGGGTCGCCGCCCCTCGGTACCGCAGGGTCGTCACCCGCCCCCGCCACGCCGGGCAGCCCTCTCATCCCCGACCACGTCCCGCTGCCCCGCACCACCCCGACACCGCGCCCGGTGTTCCAGCCGGTGACCATCCGCACCGCCCGGGACGCCGTCACGGCGGCCGCGCTGTATCTGCGGTGGCTCGGCTACCGCGACATCCGCAGGGCGGACCAGCGCCCGCCCTCGGGCATCGGACTCGCCGCCCGCGGCATGCTGGCGCAGGTGGACCCCACCGTCCGTCCGGCCACACTGCGCGACGTGGAGTGCCTGTGGCTGACGGCCATGTCGGAGTCCACGGGATGCGTCTACTTCTCCCTGGCCGGGTACGCGGACGACGCCCGCGGCCGCGCCGACGCCCTCGGGATCCCCCTCTTCGTGCTCGACCTCACGGGCACCCCCCAGCCGGTGAACACCCACGCCGACGAACTCCTCGCCACCGGGGCCTGAACACCGGCACGCGGGCCTGCACCCCGGCGTGGGGCCAGAACACCGGCAGGGGGAAGCGTCCTAGTCGGCGTACGTCTGCCGCAGTTCGATCTTGCGGACCTTCCCCGACACCGTCATCGGGAAGGACTCCAGGACCTGCAGACGGCTGGGGATCTTGTAGTGGGCCAACCGGTCCTCGCAGAAGGCGCGCAGTTCCTCCAGCGTCAGGGGGTCGGCCGGGTCGAGCGGGATGACGCAGGCGAGCACCTCCTCGCCGTAGCGCTCGTGGGGCACCCCGACCACCTGGACGTCGGCGATCTTCGGGTGGGCGTAGAGGAACTCCTCGATCTCGCGCGGGTAGATGTTCTCGCCGCCGCGGATGATCATGTCCTTGATGCGGCCGACGATCTCGACATACCCGTCCTCACGCATCACGGCCAGGTCGCCCGTGTGCATCCAGCGCCCCGCGTCGACGGCCTCGGCGGTCTTCTCGGGCTCGTTCCAGTAGCCGAGCATCACGCTGTAGCCGCGGGTGCACAGCTCTCCGGCGGTGCCACGCGGCTGCGTCACCCCCTCCGCCGGGTCGACGACCTTCACCTCCAGGTGCGGGAGCACCCGGCCGACGGTGCCGGTGCGGTGCTCCAGGTCGTCGTCCCTACGGGTCTGCAGGGACACGGGCGAGGTCTCGGTCATGCCGTAGCAGATGGAGACCTCCGCCATGTGCATCTCGGCGACCACCCGCTTCATCACCTCGACCGGGCACGGCGAGCCCGCCATGATGCCGGTGCGCAGCGAGGACAGGTCGTACGTCGCGAAGCCGGGGAGGTTCAACTCCGCGATGAACATGGTCGGTACGCCGTACAGCGAGGTGCAGCGCTCCTCCTGGACCGCGCGGAGCGTCGCGGCCGGATCGAAGGAGGGCGCGGGGATGACCATGCAGGCGCCGTGCGAGGTCGCGGCGAGGTTGCCCATGACCATGCCGAAGCAGTGGTAGAAGGGCACGGGGATGCAGATCCGGTCCTGCTCGCTGTAGGCGATCGACTCGCCCACGAAATAGCCGTTGTTGAGGATGTTGTGGTGGGAGAGGGTCGCCCCCTTGGGGAAGCCCGTCGTGCCCGAGGTGTACTGGATGTTGATGGGGTCGTCGCAGGACAACTCGCCCTCACGGACCCGGAGTTCCTCGCGGAGATCCGGAGTCCCGCGCCCGATCAGGGCGTCCCAGGTCGGGTCGCCGATGTAGACGGTCTCCCGCAACTGCGGGCATCTGCCGCGCACTTCCTCGACCATCGCCCGGTAGTCGCTGGTCTTGTGGCTGAGGGAGGCGAAGAGCAGCGAGATGCCGGCCTGCTGGAGGACGTACTCGACCTCGTGGGTGCGGTAGGCCGGGTTGATGTTCACCATGACCGCGCCGACGCGGGCGGTGGCGTACTGGACGAGCACCCACTCGGGGCAGTTGACCGCCCAGATGCCGACCCGGTCGCCCTTGGCGATGCCGGTGGCCAGCAGCGCGTACGCCAACTCGTCGACGTCCGCGGAGAACCGGGCGTACGTCCAGCGCCGCCCGGACGGCACGTCGACGAGCGCCTCCCGGTCCGGCCAGGCCGCGACTGCCCGGTCCAGGTTGGCCCCGATGGTGTCGCCGAGCAGGGTCGTCGCGCTGGTTCCGTGCGCGTAGGAGAGTGCGCTCACCGGAAGTCCTCCTCGCGGTACTCGGCGTCCGAGCCGACTGCCGTGGCCTCGCGCAGCTCGATCCGGCGGATCTTGCCGGAGATGGTCTTGGGGAGTGTGCCGAATTCCAGACGGCGGATGCGCTTGTACGGCGCGAGGACCGTCCGCGAGTGTTCGAAGAGCACCTTCGCCAGGTCGGGGCCCGGTTCGTGGCCCGTGGCGAGGACGATGTACGCCTTCGGGACGGCGAGCCGCAGTTCGTCGGGGGCCGGGACGACGGCAGCCTCCGCCACCGCCTCGTGCTCCAGCAGGGCGCTCTCCAGCTCGAAGGGCGAGATCTTGTAGTCGGAGGCCTTGAACACGTCGTCGGCGCGGCCGACGTAGGTGATGTATCCGTCCTCGTCCCGGGCGCCGATGTCGCCGGTGCGGTAGTAGCCGCCCGCCATCGCCTCCGCCGTACGGTCGGCGTCGCCGTGGTAGCCGGTCATCACGCCCACCGGTCGCGCCGACAGATCGAGCGCGATCTCCCCCTCCACCGCCCCGGGCGCACCCGTGACCGGGTCGAGGAGTTCGACGCGGAAGCCGGGACTCGGCCGTCCCATGGAGCCCGTCTTGAGCTGCTGCCCGGGGCTGTTGGAGACCTGGACGGCCGTCTCGGTCTGCCCGAAGCCGTCCCGGATGGTGACGCCCCAGGCGCGCCGCACCTGCTCGATGACCTCCGGGTTCAGCGGCTCACCGGCGGCGACGGCCTCACGCGGCGGGGTGCGCAGCTGCGTCAGGTCGGCCTGGATGAGCATCCGCCACACCGTGGGCGGGGCGCAGAAGGTGGTGACGCCCGCCCGGTCCATCTCCGCCATCAGCCGGCCCGGGTCGAAGCGCGTGTAGTTGTGGATGAAGACGGTCGCCTCCGCGTTCCAGGGCGCGAAGAGGTTGGACCAGGCGTGCTTGGCCCAGCCGGGCGAGGAGATGTTCAGATGCACGTCGCCGGGCTTGAGCCCGATCCAGTACATCGTCGACAGATGACCGATCGGGTAGGAGGCGTGGGTGTGTTCGACGAGCTTGGGGCGGGCGGTGGTGCCGGAGGTGAAGTAGAGCATCAGGGGGTCGTCCGAGTGGGTGACCCCCTCGGGCTCGAAGCCCGGGTCGGCGGCGTACGCCTCCTCGTACGACTGCCAGCCGGGCCGCGCTCCCCCCACCGTGATCCGGGTGTGGCGGCCGGGCACTTCGTCGAACTTCTCGGCGTCCTCGGCGCGCACGATCACATGCCGGACGCGGCCGCGCTCGACCCGGTCACGCAGGTCGGCGGGGCCCAGCAGGGTGGTCGCGGGGATGACGACGGCGCGCAGCTTCATCGCGGCGAGGGCCGTCTCCCACAGCTCGACCTGGTTGCCGAGCATGACCAGCACGCGGTCCTCGGCGCGCACGCCCCGGGCGCGCAGCCAGTTGGCCACCCGGTTCGAACGCTCGGAGAGGGCGGCGAAGGAGAACTCGGCGCGCTCGCCGTCCTCCTCGACGATGTGCAGGGCGGTGCGGTCGTTGTCCCGTGCGATGACGTCGAACCAGTCGAGCGCCCAGTTGAAGGACTCCGGGCGGGGCCAGTCGAAGCCCTCGTACGCCGTGGCGTAGTCCGCACGGTGCTCCAGCAGGAAGTCCCGCGCGGCGCGGAACTCGTCCGTCGCACCGTTCGTCACCGTCATGTGTCCTCCTCGTTGCCGCACAGCCGCTTACCATCGTGTATTCCGTGATGGAGGTCTCACCACCCCCGAACGGGGGTACGCCGCGACGAAGGGGCGAACACGTGGCAGCAGACACGGCCGAGGCGGTGGAGATGCGTGGTGCGCTGGTACGACTGCGGCGCGCCACGGGGCTGCCGGTCGCCTTCGGCGGCCTCGTCGAACCCGGTCGCGCCCAGGTACGTATCAGCGAACTCAGCGGTACGGCGACGCCCGCGCTCAGCGCCCTCGCCGTGTCCTCGGGCAACGGCCTGGGCGGCAAGGCGGTCGCGCTGGCCCGGCCCTGCGCGGTGACGGACTACTCCGCCTCCCGGCAGATCAGCCACGAGTACGACGTGGCGGTCGCCACGGAGGGCCTGTGCTCCGTGATCGCGGTACCCGTCGTCGTACGCCGCCGGGTGCGCGGGGTGTTGTACGGCGCCCTGCGCACGGCCCAGCCCCTGGGTGACCGCACGCTCGGCGCGGCGGTGGCGGCGGCCCGGGACGTGGAGCAGGCGCTTGTCGTACGGGACGAGGCGCAGGTGCTGCTGACCGTCGCCCGGGAGCCCGAACCTGCGGTCGGGAGCCCCGCGTGGGAAGAGGTCCGCGAGGCGCACGGGGCGCTGCGGGCACTGGCGCCGCGCATCGTCGACCCGGCGCTGCGGGCCGAACTGCTGGACGTGTGCGGGCGGCTGGCGGGTGCGGCGGCGTCCGACGCCCGGACGCCTCGCGTCGACCTCGCCCCGCGCGAGGTCGACGTTCTCGCCTGCGTCGCGACGGGAGCCACCAACGGGGTCGCCGCCGAGCGGTTGGGGCTGCGGCCGGAGACGGTCAAGGGGTATCTGCGCTCGGCCATGCGCAAGCTCGGTGCGCGCACCCGGTGGGAGGCGGTGGTCGCCGCGCGGCGGGTTGGGTTGTTGCCGTAGCTTTCCGGCTGCCCCGGCTTTGGCCGCTCCGCGGCCTTTTCTCCGTCGCTCCGCGACGGTTTCCCACCCAACCACCCCTTATGCCCGCTCCGCGACCCCCGTCACCGGCCACTCCGCGCCCCCCATCTGGCGTTCTTCATTCAGACGGCGGCGCCCTGAAATACGTTATGCCAACACTCCTGTTATTTCCCTCACCACCCCGAGACTCCGAAATTCAAAGAGTCGTTGCCTAATATTGGCTCGGACACGACATGCGAGGGGAGCGGTGACCGTGCGAGGGGACTTCAAGGAGCCTGCGAGACCCCGCCCCGACCTGGTCATCGGCCGGGAGGAGCTCTTCGCGAGCGCGCGCGAGCAGCTCTCCGACGGAGGCAGCGTGCTGGTGCACGGCCCCGCGGGAATAGGAAAGTCCACCGTCCTGCGTGCGCTGGCCGCGGAATGCGCCGAATCGGCACACACCGTCTTGCGCTGCTCGGCGACCGAGTCCGAATCCCATCTGCCCTTCCTCGCCCTGGCCGACCTCCTCGGCCTGGTGGTGGACCAGGTCTCCGACCGGCTGCCCGCCCCACAGCGCACCGCCCTCGAATCGGCCCTCACCGGCCGCGGAGAATCGACCCTGCAACGCGACGGCCTCGCCCTGCGCCTCGCGGTCCTCTCCGTGCTGCGCGCGCTGGCAGCCCAGGGCCCGGTCCTGATCGTCGCCGACGACCTCCAGTGGCTGGATCCGGCCAGCGCCGAACTGCTCGGCTTCGCCGCCCGCAGGCTCGGCGAGATGCCCGTACGGATGCTGTCCGCGGTGCGCACCGACACCGAGCCACGGGACCAACAGCACGACCGCCATCTACGCGCGTCCCCGCCGGACACCCTGGCCGTGCGGCTCAACCCGCTCTCCCGCGCGCAGGTCGCCGAACTCCTCGGCAACCGCGGCTACACCGGGCTGCCCCGCACGACCGTTCGCGACATCCACCGCACCAGCGGCGGCAACCCGCTCTTCGCGCTGGAACTCGGCCGCGCGCTCGCCGAGAATCCCGCCCGGCCCAACCCCGGCGAACCACTGCCCGTGCCGACCTCGTTGCGCGCGCTCGTCCTCAGCCGTCTGGAGATGCTCTCCGCCGAGGCCCGCCACACCCTGCTCGTCGCGAGCGCGGGCGCCCGCCCCACGCTGAGCCTGCTGCACGCGGCCGGCCGCGAGAACGCCGAGGCCGAGACCACGCACGCCGCCTCGCTCGGACTGCTGGCGACCGAGCGTGAGACCCCGGGCATCCGGTTCGCGCATCCGATGATCTCGGCCGCCCTGTACGCGGAGGCGAGCGCCCAGGAACGCCGCGCCGCCCATGGCGCGCTCTCCACTGCCGCCTCCGACCCCATCGAACGGGCCCGGCATCTCGCCCTGGCCACCACCGGTACCGATCCGCAGGTCGCCGCCCGGCTCGGGGAGGCGGCGGCCGTGGCCAGGGACCGGGGCGCGCCCTCGGTCGCGGCCGGGCTCGGGCTGCTCGCGGCCCGGCACTCTCCCCCGGAGACCGTTCCCGGCCCGGACGAACGGCGGTTGCAGGCCGCAGAGGACGCGCTGACCGCCGGGGAGTCGGACCTCGCGCGGGACATCGCCCGTGACGCGCTCCGCCGGGTCACGGCGCCGGCGGATCGTGTCCGCGCCTGGATGGTCGTCATCGACGCGGCGGGGCAGGCCATGGCCGAGGTCGACGCGGTCTTCCCACAGGCCCTCGCCGACGCGGGCGAGGACCCCCGGCTGCTCGCGCTCGTGCGCTACCAACTCGCCTGGCGGGCCCTGCTGGTGGAGGGCGAGATGGCCAAGGGCCGCGAGGAGGCTGCGATCGCCGCCCAGCTCGCCGCCCGCGCCGGGGACCGGCCCACCGAACTCCTCGCGCTCGGCTTCCAGGCCCAGATGGAGACCCTGATGGGCCACCCGGGCGCACCCGCCACCATCCAGCGGGCGATGCGCGAACCGCAGGACCCCCGGGTGGCGTGCGACCACAACGGCGCCGGCGCCGCCCGCTTCCGCTGGCTGATCATGGGCGACCAGCTCGCCGAGGCCCGCACCACGATCACCGCCCTGCTGCGCGAGGTGCGGCGGCGCGGGATGGTCGAGAGCGAGGTGCACTTCCTGCGCGGGCTCGCCGAGACCGAGCTGCGCTCCGGGCACTGCGGGCGGGCGCTCGACCTGGCCCGGGAGAGCCTGCGGCTGGCCCGCGACACGGGAATCGGTGAGGCGGCCACCGCCATGTTCACCTCGCTCGCCGAGGCCGCGGGCGGCGACGTCGACCGGGCGCTGGCGCTGGCCAGGGAGGCCGTGGACCGCGCGGAGGAGGACGGCGACCTGGTCTACCTCTCGCGTGCCCTGGGCGCCCTCGGGCACGCCCAGCTGGTGGCCGGGGACTCGCTCGCGGTCGTGCAGTCCCTGCGGCGGGTACGGGAGCTGGAGGAGCGGCTCGGGGTCACGGACCCGGCCCGGGGGCGCTGGCACGGCGACCTCGCCGAGGCGCTGGTGCGGATCGGTGAGCCGGTCGAGGCGCAGGACGTCATCGACGCCACGCGGGCGCAGGCGCTGCGGCTCGGGCGGGAGAGCGTGCTCGCCGTGCTCGACCGGGCGGAGGCGCTGGTGCGGGCCGCGCGCGGTGAACAGGGGCCCGCGGTACGTCAGCTGACGGCCGCTCAGGACCGGCTGGGCAAGCTGGGCTACGGCCTGGAGGAGGCCCGGGCGGCGTACGCCCTGGCCGGGCTGCGCACCCACCGGCCGGGGCCGACCTCCTACGACGAGGCGACGCGGCTGTTCCGCCGCTGCCGGGCGCTGCCGTGGCTGCGGCAGGTGGAGTCCGCGAGTGCGGCCGGGCCGGCGGTGGCCTCGGCCACGACGCCGCTCGCCCCCGCCGCGCTCGACAGCCTCGCCGCGACGGAGCGTCAGGTCGCGGCGCTGGTCATGGAGGGCGCCACCAACCGGGAGATAGCCGCGCGGCTGTTCATCAGCGTGAAGACCGTCGAGGCGACGCTGACGCGGGTGTACCGGAAGCTGGGGATTCGGTCGCGGGTGGACATCGTTCGGCTGGCTGCGGGGCGCCGGAGCGGGTGAATTTTCCCCGCTCCCGCCGCCCCTGCCCGTCCCATCCGTACGGGCAACCCCCACCGGCCCGCAGGCGAAGGTCCGGCGGCTAAACCCCGTGTCTCTCAAGCAAGGGTTTTCCCTCCCGCAACTCGCCTAGGGGGTTCCCCTCTTGGATGCGGAACGTTCCGCCTTCTAGCGTGAGCGTCGTGCCGCTCGCTCGGGCACACGGCGTCCACCCACAGACGCCGTGCGATACCCCCCACACCCGCGCGTCCCCCCACCGGCAACTTCTGAGGAGATCCATGTTCGGGCTCAACCGCGCCAAGAAGACCGCCGCCCTCTGTACGGCGACCGCTGCCGCCGCCGCGACCGCTCTCCTGTGCGCACCCGGCGCCGTCGCCGCCCCCCAGCCGATCGTCGGCGGCACGACGACCACCACGACCGCGTACCCGTTCATGATGCAGATCACGGACGCCTCGCAGAACCAGTTCTGCGGTGGCACCCTGGTTTCGGCCACGAAGGTCGTCACCGCCGCCCACTGCATGGTCGGCGAGACCACGAGCAGCGTCCGCGTCATCGGCGGCAGAACGTACCTCAACGGCACGAACGGCACCGTCAGCAAGATCAGCAAGATCTGGATCAACCCCGACTACACCGACGCCACCAACGGCGACGACGTGGCCGTGCTGACCCTGTCGACGTCGATGTCGTACACCCCGGCGTCGTACGTCGCCTCCACGGACACCGGCGTGTACGCCACCGGCGCCACCGCCCGCATCATCGGCTGGGGCACCACGTCGGAGAGCGGCAGCTCCTCCAACCAGCTGCGCACCGCGACCGTCCCGATCGTGTCCAACTCCAGCTGCGCCGGCTCCTACGGTTCCGACTTCGTGGCCTCCGACATGGTCTGCGCCGGATACACCTCCGGCGGCGTCGACACCTGCCAGGGCGACAGCGGCGGCCCGCTGCTCATCGGCGGCGTCCTGGCGGGCATCACCTCCTGGGGCAACGGCTGCGCCGAGGCCGGCTACCCGGGCGTCTACACCCGCCTGACGACCTTCTCGAACCTGGTGAAGACGCAGATCAACTCGTAGCCACCAGTCGCCGGTGACTGCTCGTCAGTCACCGGCGGCCGACGGGCTCCCCAGACTCCTGAGCATCCCTCAGGTGAAAGCCAGGGGGCGTTGCGGGCCTCCACGAGCGGCCCGCAACGCCCCCTATCCATTTCTCCCCCGCTTCCTCCCCCGCTCCTCCCCTCTACTTGTCGGCGGTCAGCTTCCCCGCACTGCCCCAACTGTCCGCCGGCACCTCGTGGATCCAGACGTACACGCTCTCGGCGGGGATCCTGTACGCGTCGACGAAGGCGTCGGTGACGCGTTTGACGAGGTCCCGCTTGAGCTCGACGTCGCGCGGACCCTGCTGAATGGTGACGATGGGCATGACTGAACTCCCTCTCCTGGGGCGGCTCCGGCCGCCTTCCGGCTACGGGTCCAGTTCATCGCGCGGGGGCTCGTCGACCAAGAAGCGGATCGCGACCGCAGCGATCAGTTCTCGTGATCGCCGCAGGCCGCGAGCAGGGCGTCCAGGTGCGGCGTCGGCGTCGCGCCGTGCACGGCGAGTCCCGTGGTGAGCGCGAGTCCCGGCGCCCGGAAGGGTACGAAGGCGACTCGGGGGCTGTGCAGGACGCGGGCGTGCGAGGCGTAGACGACCGTCCACAGCGGCCGGGTCCCGATGCTGGCGAGGGTGTCCTGCAGCGAGCCGCTCACCGGTCCTGGCAGTGGTTCGAAGCCGGCGTCGTGACAGGCCCCGACGACCAGGTCGACCAGGGTGGGGTTGTTCCGGCGCGCGGTGATGCTCAGCGGGAGTGGGGCAAGTTCGGCGAGGTCGATCCCGTCGCGGGCGGCCAAGGGATGCCCGGCGGGCAGCGCGGCCACCAGCGGATCGGGCCACAGCGGCAGCACGCGTACGCCCGGCAGGGGCTCCGCGCCCCGTACGAACGCGGCGTCGAGGCGACCGTCCACGACCCGCGCGAGCCGCTCCTGCGCGGGAAGCGAGACCAGCTCGACCTGGACCGCGGGCTTCCGCACGGCGAAGCCCGCGAGCACCCGGTCCAGGTGAGCGCCGAGTCCGGTACTGGTGCCCAGGCGCAGCACCTCGGCCGCGGCGACCGACGCGCGGGCCCGCTCCACGGCGGCGAGCACCGCCCGTGCCTCGGGCAGCAGCCGCTCCCCCGCCCCCGTCAGCCGTACGTGCCGCGGTGAACGGTCGAACAGTTCGGCACCCAGCTCCCGCTCCAGCCGCCGTATCTGCTGGCTGATGGCCGACTGCACGATGTGCAGGCGCTCCGCCGCCCGCCCGAAGTGCAGTTCCTCGGCGACCGTGACGAAGTGGACGAGTTGCCGCAGTTCCATGTCCGGGACTGTAGGGCCCCTGTTTGAATGGCGGCCGTTGGGGGTGATGGACATGGTGTCCACGGACCGGTTCCTGGCGTTCGCGGCGATGTCGCTGCTGGTGATCGTGATTCCCGGGCCGAGTGTGCTGTTCGTGATCGGGCGGGCGCTCGCGCACGGCGGTGATGACCGCGCTGGGCAATGTCGTCGGCTCGTATCTGCTGGTGACCGCGGTCGCCTTCGGGATCGGCTCGCTGGTGGAGCGCTCGCTGACCGTCTTCCTGGTGGTGAAGCTGGCGGGTGCCGCGTATCTGGTCCTGCTGGGGATACGGGCGTTGCGGCACCGCAAGGAGATGAAGGCCTCGGCGTTGCGGCAGGAGCCCGCAGCCGCGGCACGCGGTGATCTGCGGACCGTCCTGGACGGCGCCCTCGTCGGCCTCACCAACCCCAAGGGGCTGGTCTTCTTCGCGGCCGTGCTGCCGCAGTTCGTGGACCACTCGGCGGGGCGGGTGCCCGGGCAGATGCTGGTGCTCGGTCTGATCCCGATCTCCATCGGGCTGGTCACCGACACCCTGTGGGGGCTGACGGCGTCCGCGGCCCGCTCCTGGTTCGCCGGCTCGGACCGTCGGCTGTCGCTGATCGGGGGCGCGGGCGGCTGCACGCTCATCGGGCTCGGGGTGACGGTGGCGGTGACGGGTCGCGCGGACTGAGTGCCCTGGACGGACGTACGGGCGCTGCGCGACTTCAGTGACGTGCGCGGCTCGGGTGACGCGTATGGCTCAAGTGGCGTACGTGGTTCGGATGATGTGTATGGCTCAAGTGGCGTACGCGGTTCGGGTGATGTGTATGGCTCAAGTGGCGTACGCGGTTCGGGTTGCGTACGTGGCTTACGCGGCCACGGTCCCGAAGCGGACGTCGTACGACGCCGACGCGCCGAGCAGTGTCCGGAGCAGCCCCTCGGCCTCCGCCACCACCTCCTCCCGCTGGACCTTCGTGAGCCGGCCGAAGGGTTCGATGGTGAGCACGTCCCCCTCCTGTCGCCACAGGCCCCCCAGGAAGCCGTCGACGAGCAGCGTGCAGTACGCCTGGTTGCCCGCCCAGGTACGCCCTTTGAGGCCGGCGGGCACCACCCGGGAGCGGTCGGCGTGCGAGAGGAGCAGGTTGTCGAACTCGGGCAGGAAACGGGGCGGGGCCGGGGTGTCGGCGTCGGGGCGGGGCGCGTCGGGGAGGTCGAAGAGTTCGACGCCGTTCTCGTCACGGAAGGTGAGCAGTCGCGGGCGCAGGCGTTCGAAGGCCTCGCGCAGCCGGGTCAGCCCCGCCCAGGTCTGCATGTCCTTCACGGAGGCGGGCCCGAACGCGGCGAGGTAGCGCAGGACGGCCGCGTCGGGGCCCGGGGACGGCTCGGTGGGACGGCCCAGCCAGTGTTCGGCGGTGGTCAGCGTGACCTGGCCGCTGCGGCCCCACAGTCCGCGCGGGGTGACCTGGACGAGCGGCAGCCGGCAGCGGGCGGCGACCGAGAGCGCGAAGGGGTCGGCGTCCGGCCAGTGGACGAGCAGTTCCTCACGCAGCTGTTTCATCGTGCGCGGTTCGGCCTCCACCAGCTCCCGGGCGATCACGGCGAGCCGGTCCAGGTCGACACCCGCGAGCCCCTTGCGGAAGTTGTTCAGCTCCCGGTCGCGGGCCCCCTGCACGAGCGGTCGCAGGGTGAGGGCGTCGTCGGCGGTGTGGGTGTGGATGGTGGAGCGCAGGGTCACGATGCGGACGACGGCACGGTCCTCCATGGCCGTCGACAGCTCCTCGGGCCGGAATCCTTCCAGTCGGGCGGCGAGGGCGTAGTACGGCGGCTTCACGTTCTGCGCCTGGAGACCCACGAGGTGCCGGACCGCGTCCGTGACGCCACGCCCGGCGGACCGGCGCAGCAGGAGCTGGCGGGCGAGGGTCGCGCGATTGAGAGCGCGCGGGTCGAGCAGGGGTGCGGGGTGGGCGCCGACGCCGCGCCCCCTGTTCCCACTCCCGTCCACACCGCTCGCGTCCGCGTTCGCCTTCGCCTTCGTCGTCGTCGTCATGCTGTGCACGCTAACGGGGCTTGCGGACACCTTCTGTCCGCAATCCGTGAGACCCTCCACGGGCATGCCCGGCCGGACCCGCCCGGACGGTACGCCCACTGCCCGCCCGCGACATATGACCCGTATATCCTTCTCCGTGATCACAGCGACGTACCTGCGACTTGGGAGGCAGCCGCAATGTCCGAGCGACGCCCCCGTCCGGCCGCCAAGAACGGCAGAATGCCCGTCTGGCGACGCGCCCTGAACCCGCCCGCCGCGACCGGCGTGACACCCCCGGCGCCGCCCGCCGACCCCCCGGAGCCGGAACCCGCCGCCGCCGACAGCGTCGTACAGGCGGCCCTGTACCGCGACGGTGTGCGCGTCTCCACCCCCGCTTCCCTCGCCGACACGTTCCGAGAGCTGCGCGACCAGCCGTCCGGCATGGCGTGGATCGGCCTGGCCCGCCCCACGGAGGCCGAACTCCTCTCCCTGGCGGCCGAGTTCGACCTGCATCCACTCGCCGTCGAGGACGCGATGGAGGCACACCAGCGTCCGAAGCTGGAGCGCTACGGCGACACGCTCTTCGTCGTCCTGAGCGCGGCCCGCTATCTGGACGCGGCCGAGGAGGTCTACTTCGGCGAACTGCACGTCTTCGTGGGCCCCGACTTCGTGATCACCGTCCGGCACGGCGCGGCGCCGGACCTGTCGGCGGTGCGCCGCCGCATGGAGGACACCCCTGAGCTGCTGAAGCTCGGCCCCGAGGCCGTCCTCTACGCGATCCTCGACTCCGTGGTCGACGGCTACGTCCCCGTCGTCTCCGGCGTCCAGAACGACATCGACGAGATCGAGACCGAGGTCTTCCGAGGCGACCCCGAGGTGTCCCGCCGCATCTATGAACTCTCCCGCGAAATGGTCGAGTTCCAGCGCGCCACGCGCCCGCTGGTCGGCATGCTGCACGGCCTGATGGCGGGTTTCGCCAAGTACGGCACCGAAGAGGAACTCCAGCGCTACCTCCGCGACGTCGCCGACCACGTCACCCACACCAGCGAACGCGTCGACGGCTTCCGCCAGGCCCTCACCGACATCCTCACCGTCAACGCCACCCTCGTCACCCAACAACAGAACGCCGAGATGCGCGCACTGGCGGAGGCGGGCTTCGAACAGAACGAGGAGATCAAGAAGATTTCGTCGTGGGCGGCGATTTTGTTCGCGCCGACGCTGGTGGGGACGATCTACGGGATGAACTTCGACCGGATGCCGGAGTTGCACTGGGTGCTCGGGTATCCCTTCGCGATTCTCCTGATGGCGGTCGTATGCACCAGTTTGTACGTCATCTTCAAACGGAAAGACTGGCTCTGAGTAATCGCCCTGAGTGGCGTGCCCGTGAGTGGCTGCGGCCCGGATCACGGGCTCCGACGGCGCTTCCGAGGCCGCTGGGGAGAATCCCGGGAGAATGAGCCGCGCTCCGATCTGGGCGGTCTCCTGCTAGGGCGCAGCGGTCGGCTACTCGCCGGTGGTGCCGTCGATGGCCTCGCGGAGGAGGTCCGCGTGGCCGACGTGGCGGGCGTACTCCTCGATCACGTGCTCAAGGACGAACCGCACGTCGGTGTCACCGAATTCCCGGTTCGGCACAATGCGCGCGAGGTCGACGGTCACCCTCGCGAACACCTGCCGCGACTCCTCGCACGCCTTCAGGTAGTCCGCGTAGACGTCCCTGGCCGGCGTGGCGTCCGACTCGTCGTACCACTCGCCGCCGTCAGCGGTGGCATAGGTCCGATACGGGAAGAAGTCAGGCGTCGTGCCGGCCAACGTCCGCTGGAACCAGGCACGCTCGACCCCCTGCAGATGGCGCATGAGCCCCAGCAGGGTCAACGCCGACGACCCCACAGCACGTAGCCGCAGCTGTGCGTCCGAGAGACCCTCGCACTTCCACAGGAAGGTCGCTCGGTGGTAGTCGAGATTCGAGGCGATCACCTCCAACCACGGGCCCGATACCACACGCTCGGGCCGGACGATCTTCTGGACGACAAGGTCGCTCACGCTGGGGTCTCCCTGCTGGGCATCAGTCTTGGCCGAGTTGGTACGTACCCACGATCCGAGGACCGAGCAGCCTCTCTATCGGCACCTCGGGGGCACGTTCGACCAAGAAGACCTCTCTTCGCATCGGAACTCATCGCTCGACGCCGCACCGAGCGTGGCCAGGTGTCGCTGCGAGTCGCAGACGGCCTGAACGCAACCCGGTCAACCCATGCGGGCACAGGATCGGCGAGCACGAGCACACGTGGCGCGGATCCCTGCGGGACACCCTCGCTGGGGAGAATCTGGGGAGTAGCCAGAGGCCGCCAGAGCCGTATCGCCGCAGGTCAGCGCCCCTCAGGTAGACAACTTCAAGGAGATCTCGAGCTGGGCGGCGATTCTGCTTGCTCCCACACTCGTTGGGACGATCTACGGCATGAACTTCTCCCACATGCCCGAGCTGCACTGGGGGTTCGGATACCCCTTCGCGATCGGCTCGATGGGGATCGTATGCGCCAGTTCGTACGTGATTTTCAAGCGGCGGGACTGGCTCTAGGGTTGGTCGCCCCCACGCAGAGCGTCCGCCGCCTCGTACGTCACAGCGCCGTAGCGGCCTCGGTCTGGACCGGCTCCGGTTACCGGCGCTCTGGTCCACCTTCTGCGCCGACCACGGGTGGCCGCCCCTCGAACCCGTTCGCCCAGTACCGCCCCCTCAGCGACAGGTCGAGAAGCATCTCGGTGACCGCCTCGGGCGACAGTGGGCGCGGATCGGCCTCCAGCCACCACTGGAGTACGGAGATCTGCTCGCCGACCCAGGCGCGGGCGAGCACCTCGACGTCGATGCGGGGGGTCACCCCGAAGTGCTCGGCACGGGCGCTGAACACCGCGGCCGCCGCCTGGGTCCGTGCCTCCACGAGCTGGCGCAGCGCCCGCCCGTCGCCCTCACCGCGCAGCACGACCCGGTAGGCGTCTCGCTCCTCGTCGGCGTGCCGGAACATCTCCAGGACCGGTTTGCCGGTGAAGCCCTGCGCGTCGGCGGCCAGGAGTGGCCGGAGCCGGCGGTCCAGCTCCTCCTGGAGGTCGGTCACGACCTGGCCGAGCAGGTCGTCCTTGTCCGTGTAGTGGCTGTAGAACGTCGCGCGTCCCAGGTCGGCACGCTCGGTGATGTCCTCGACCTTGATGTCCGCGTAGCCCCGTTCCAGCACCAGTGACACCAGCGCGTCCCTGAGCAGACGTCGGCTGCGTCGTACACGGCGGTCCCCCACCTCTGGCGACATCGGTCCTCCTCGCAGTCCTGATCGTGTTGCAGGTTACACCTCCATTGACAGTCCGACTGTTTCTAGACACGCTGTCCAGCATTGGTCATCAAGGCAAATATCTGCCGGTCGCACGAGTGTCGAGAGGGATGTGGTTCGCCGGTGAACCTGGGCAGCTACCTCAGCCGCAGCAGCACGTTCTGGCCCGATCAGGAGGCTCTGGTCTGCGAGGAACAGCGCTGGAGCTACCGGGAGTTGGAGGACTCCACCAACCGGCTCGCGTCCGCTCTCCTCGTGCGCGGCGTTCAGCCGGGGCAGGCCGTCGCGACCTTCGCGGGCAACTGCGGGCAGCTCGTCGAGACGGAGATGGCCCTGTGCAAGGGCGGCTTCCTGCGCGTGCCGATCAACTCGCGCCTCGCCGCGGAGGAAGTCGAGCACATCCTCGACTACGCCGCCGTACAGGTCCTGTTCACCGATACCGCGCACGCCGAGGTCGCACGTCGTGCCGTCGCCCGCGCCGGCGCCGACTGCCTGGTCGTCGACTACGACAACACCGTCGAAGGCGTCACGCACTACAGCGACCTGCTGGCCGAGGGCACGGCCTCCGAGCCCGTCGCCGTAGACGTGAGCGAGGACGATCCCGCCGTACTGAACTTCACCTCGGGCTCCACCGGCAAACTCAAGGCCGCCGTGCAGACCCAGGGCAACCGGCTCGCCAACATGCGCAAACTCCTGATGACCCCGGGCGGCGGTCCCTCCACGGCCGAGCGCTATCTCGCCGCCGGACCCATCACCCACGCCACCGGCATGGGGCTCCTCGCGTCCCTGTCGCGTGGCTCGACCGTCGTCGTACTGCCCAAGTGGGACGCGGAGCTGTTCCTGCGCACCGTCGAGGCCGAACGGATCACGACGACCTTCCTCGTGCCCACCATGCTGAACATGGTGCTGGCCCACCCGAGCCTCGCCGGGCACGACCTGTCGTCCCTCACCTCCGTGCGCGTCGGGGGCGCACCGGTGTCACCGCAGCGGCTGCGCCAGGCGGTCGAGGCGTTCGGGCCCGTACTCATGCAGGGGTACGGACTCGGGGAGACGACCAGCGGCATCACCGTGCTGACCGCCGAGGACGTGGCGGCCGGCATCACCTCCGACCCGGACCTGCTGATGTCGTGCGGGCGGCCCGTCTTCGACACGGAGGTGCGGGTCGTCGACGACAGCGGCAAGCCCGTACCGGCCGGGAGCCTCGGCGAGATCGTCGCGCGCGGGCCGGACTGCGTGCGCGCGTACTGGAAAGAGCCGGAGCTGTCCGCCGAGACCTTCCGCGACGGCTGGGTGCACACCGGCGACATCGGCTACCTGCGCGCGGACGGCTATCTGTTCATCGTCGACCGCAAGAAGGACATGATCATCTCCGGCGGCTTCAACATCTACTGCAGCGAGGTCGAGGCCGTCCTGTACGAGCACCCCGCCGTCGCGGAGGCGTGCGTGGTGGGCGTACCGGACGTGCAGTGGGGCGAGGCCGTCAAGGCGGTCGTCGTACGGCGCGAGAGCGCCGCGCTGTCCGAGGGCGAACTCATCGAGTTCTGCGCCGAGCGCCTGGCCCGCATCAAGAAGCCCAGGTCGGTCGACTTCGTGGACGAGCTCCCGGTCAACCGCAACGGCAAGACCGACCGGCGCGCCGTCCGCGACCCCTACTGGGCGGGCGCCATACGCAAGGTCCACTGACCCGCCCCCTGCCCCCACGACTGGAGCCGCACAGCCATGCCCTTCTCCCTCACCCCCGGCTACGACGACAACCCCCGCCTCGCCGACCTCGTCGGCCGCCTGCGGACCTACCTCGACGGCGAACTCGCCGCCTATGAAGCCGACTTGGGCCTCACCCACGAATCCGTCTACACCCGCTCGATGCTCGAACCCGTCTGGAAACGCAGCCGCGAACTCGGCTTCTACGGCATCCACCTGCCCGTGGAGCAGGGCGGTCAGGGCCTGACCTTCACCGAACTCGCCGCCCTGAAGGAGGAAGTGGGCGCCTCCGGCCGGGTGCTGCAGCACAGCGTGCTCGGCGAGATGGGCGGGCCGCTGCGCGCGGGATCCATCCTCCAGTACGCCACCGACCACCAGCTGGAGAAGTACCTGCTGCCCGTCATCCGGGGCGAACGCGCCTGCTGCTTCTCGCTCACCGAGACCGACGCGGGCTCCGACGTACGCGCCATGCGCACCACCGCCACTCCGGACGGCGAGGGCTGGCGCCTCACCGGCCACAAGGTGTTCTCCTCCGCGGGGCCCTTCGCCGACTTCTCGGTCCTCATCGCGCGCATGGCCGAGCCGGAGCCCGAGGACGGCACCCCGCCGGGCAAGCCGAGGTTCTCCGCGTTCCTTGTCGACCTCGACGCACCCGGCGTCACCGTCGAGGCGGGCGAGACCCCGATGTCCGGCGAGCACATCGAGAGCGACATCGTCCTCGACGACTGCTACGTCGGCCCCGGACAGCTCCTCGGCGACGTCGGCGACGGCCTGCGCATCGGTCTGGGCCGCGTCACCACCAACCGCCTCCTGCACTGCCCGACCGCCCTCGGCGGCGCCCGCCGTGCCCTCGCGCTCAGCGTCGACTTCGCCCGGACCCGGCAGGTCTTCGGCGCCCCGCTCGGTGCCCTGCAGTCCATCCAGCACAAGCTCGCCGACATGGCAGCCGCCTACTACGCGGCGCGCGCCATGACGTACGACGCGCTCGCCGCCCTGGACGCCGGCGACGAGCCGCGCACGGAAGCGTTCATGTGCAAGCTCTTCGTCGCCGAGAACGCCTTCCGCATCGCCGACGACGCCGTACAGATCCACGGCAAGGCCGGA
This sequence comes from Streptomyces olivochromogenes, assembly GCF_001514115.1. Lineage (GTDB taxonomy): Bacteria > Actinomycetota > Actinomycetes > Streptomycetales > Streptomycetaceae > Streptomyces > Streptomyces olivochromogenes. The sequence continues at coordinate 52,709 of NZ_KQ948472.1, read as the reverse complement.
CTCGTCCGCGGCTCCGAAGTAGAGCTGTTGTTCCGGCAGTTGCGGATGTTCCGGATCCTCACCGGCTCCTCCGAGATCCAGCGGAACGCCATCGCGGGCTCGTTGCTTCTCGGTGACCGGCCACGCGGTTGACCTCACCGCGAACCGAGCGGCCCAACTCCCGTACCTGAAAGGCCTGATCCGCCCCGTCCTCGCACGAACCCCGCACCGGAGGTCAGCTCACCGTGGACACTGTCGTCCCCGCCCGAAGCGTGGGAGACCGGCTCGACCGGCTCCCCCTCACCTCGTTCCACCGCAGACTCGTGGTCGCGCTGGCCGGAATGATCGTCTTCGAGTGGATCGAGACCCACTCCTTCGCATTCGCCGCACCCATCCTGCGCGAACAGTGGGACCTGCCGATCTCCGGGCTCGCGGCGGTCGTCGCGGTCAGCTCGCTCGGCGCGTTCGCCGGCGGTGTCCTGGGCGGCTGGCTGGCCGACCGGGTCGGGCGACGCCGCACGCTCCTCGCCTTCGCCGCCGTCTACTGCCTGGCCGCCCTGTCGGCCACCTCGGTGCAGTCGCCGGAACAACTCCTGGTGGCACGCACCGCCGTGCAGTTCGGCGCGCAGGGCACGGCGGTGGTCGCCATCGTCGTCCTCTCCGAGTTCGTGCCCGCCGCCGCTCGCGGACGCATGCAGACCTACAAGGTGGCTCTCGGATCCCTCGGCATCCCGATCGCCGCCTGGTCGGGGTATTTCCTTCTGCCGCAATGGAGTTGGGGATGGCGTCTGCTGTTCGGGCTGGGAGCGTGCGGGGCCGTCTTCGCCGTGCTCGTGTGGCGGTGGGTGCCGGAGAGCCCGCGCTGGCTGGCCGCTCACGGACAGACGGAGCGCGCCCACGAGGTCGTCCGCGCCATCGAGCGCGCTTGCGGGGTGGAGCCGTCGGACCCGGCGCCGTCCCGATCCCCCGACGGAGCCGGGGCCGGTACCGCAGCGAGGCCCCGCGTCCGTGCGGTCGGCCTGATCACCGGCGCGTACCGGCGCAGGTTCCTCGTCGTGACGGCCCTGTGGACCACCGGCCTTCTCGCGTACTCCGCCTTCACCACCTGGACCCCCACCCTCCTCAAGGACAACGGCCTCACCCTCGACGACACGCTGCTGCTTTCCGCCGTCCTCGCCACGGCGGCCCCCATCGGCGCGATCGTCGCCGCACCGCTCATCGACCGCTGGGACCGGCGCACGACGCAGCTGGTCCTCGGCGCCCTGACCGCGACCGTGCTGCTGCTGTTCAGCGTGGCCCGGTCCCCCGCGACGATCCTCGTCTTCGGATTCGCCGTCAGCCTGCTGTTCCAGATGGCCGTGCCCTTCATGCAGGTCTACTCCGCCGAGGTGTTCCCCACCCGGATCCGTGCCGTCGGCTCCGGCACCGCCAACGCACTCTCGCGGATCGTCAACTTCGCAAGCCCCGCCCTGGTGACCGCCGTGTACGGAGGTCTCGGCTACACGGCCGTCTTCGTTCTCCTCGCCGCCCTCGCCGCCACGGGCGGATGCGCCGTGTACCTCTTCGGGCCGCGTTCCACGGGCGTGAGCCTGGAGGACGCCGCATCCGGCGGGGGCACGACACCAGCCCCGGGCACCCGCGCCACCCGTACCGACACCGCAGTGGAGAACATATGACCGACTCGACGATCTCGGCGTACACGGCGGCCGGTGACTACGCATGGAAGCACGTCGGTCCCGCCGGCCTCTTCGACCTCGGCGAGCTGTACGACACCGAGAGTCTCGACGTGGTGATCGAGAAGGACGCGGTCGAGGAGAGCGCCGCCCGGCCCGGCGCCCGCGTGCGGACGATCGTCCTGACCTTCACCAGCCAGCGGTGGCACGGCATGACATGGCGTCACCCCGTCCACGTCTACGCCCCCGCCCACACCCTTGAACATCCCCCGGCCCACGGAATCGCGGGCATCATCGGCACCGAGGCCGACTTCTGGACGGAACCCGGCAACGAGCGCCGTGTCATCCCGGAGACCGGCCAGGAGACGGAGAAGGAGTACGCGGAAGGCGTCGCCGTCGATCTCGGCATTCCGGTCATGGTCTTCGCGACCCCTCCCGAACTCCCCATCGACATGAACGAGTCGGACCTCAACGGCTACAGCAACCGGAAGTTCTTCGAGACGGGCGACTTCACCTGGTACGGCTACTACCCCGTCGCCACGTCCTATCTGCGCGCCATCACCCTCCTGACGACTCTCCCGGGACTCGGCGTCCGCAAGGCCGTGCTGTTCGGCCACTCCAAGCGCGGCATCGGCTCGAGCATCGCGACAGGAGTGGACCCCGACCGCCTCGCCGGCATCGTGACGACGGGCACCAACGGGATGAACATGCTGGAGGCCACCGCCCGCAAGATCGGTCAGCTCGGCATGGACGTCGCCGGCCCTTCAGTGCGCAGGGAGGGCCTCGGATTCCTCTCCGCCGACACGCAGTTGAGGATGTTCAACACCCCGCTCGGCTTCGAGGCGCTCAAGCGATTCGACCCGTACTTCTGGCGCGACTCCCTCACGACGCCATGGCTCGTCGTCAACGGCACGAACGATCCGTTCTTCGCCGTGGACGTCGCGCAGAGCATGCGGCACGCGAAGGGACCGACCACACTCCTCGCCGTCGACGACCTCACCCACACCTGGGCTTCCCAGAAGATCCTCGCCGCCTGGCGGATGTGGCTGGACCACCTCGCCCACGGACGCCCCCTGCCCACCCTCGACAACCTGACGGCCGAGCGGTCCTCCGATCACCTCACCGTGACCACACGTACGAACATTCCGATCACGGCGGCCCACCTCGCCACCGCCGGCGTCCGCGGCACGGACTGGCGCCAGGCCAAGTGGTCCCTGACCGCCATGACACAGACAGCCGACGGGACGTACCGCGTCAGCGTCCCCTTTCCCGCGGACACGAGCATGGCCTGGTACGTGGAGCTGCGGCACGGAACCCCGTCGGATCCCGGGTTCGTCACCTCAGCGGTCAAGGTCGAAGGGCCTGGGGTGTGAACGGCTTCCCGGCTGCGAGGTCAATGGCCGGGCGGGTGAACACTCCCCCCCTCGAGTTCACCCGCCCGGCGTGCGGCCCGTACGAGCGCGGACCGCAGGCATCCCGCGTGGGGATGTCGACACCGGCCATCACCGAGACGTCCGTGCAGTCGGTGAAGGTGCCGGACGCCTGCGCGGCGGCGAACCGGGGAAACGCCTGCGGCGGGATGGCGAGCACGACAAGGTCGCCGGGTTCGAGCCGGAAGGGCCTGTCGGAACATTGAGCCACAGTGAGACGTCGTGTGGCTTTGCCCGGCGGGACAGTTCCAGGGGACCGTTGTTGTTCCGGCGGACAACTCCGCTGGTCGGAGGGGGAAGTTAGCGTGCGGCGGTCCCGTCCGGCTTCCTCGGAGAGCCTCATGTACACGCCCCCGGATCCCTCCGTGCCCGCTGTCGTCCAGCTGCAGCATGTCGTAACGACCCTCTCCGGTCCTCTGGTGGATCTCCTCGTCGCGCCGCTGGGTACCGAGCGTCCGCTGACGTCGGTGGTGATCGCGGAGCCCGATGACGAGCTTCGCTCCCACGACGAGGCGCTGGTGCTCGTCATCGGAGCGCGGGGCCGGGCCGCGCTGGGGGCGGTGATGGCGGCCGGACGGTGCGGTGCGACGGCCGTCGCCGTGCGGACGGGCGCGGACCCCGCTGACGTGGAGGCACTGCGCCGGGCCGCGTCCGAGTGCGGGGTGGCACTGCTGGGGGTGAGTGACGGGGCCCGTTGGGAGCAGGTCGAGGCGGTGGCCCGGACGGTCGTGGACACGGTGCACCAGGCACCGGATCTCGCCGGGCAGTACGCCGACAACGATCTGTTCTCGCTCGCGCAGACCCTGGCTTCGCTCACCGGCGGCATCGTGAGCGTCGAGGACACCGCCAACCGCGTGCTGGCCTACTCCCGCTCCGGCGACCGGGTCGACGAGGTGCGTCGGCTGTCGATCCTGGGCCAGGCCTGTCCCGAGGGATATCTGGCGGTGCTGCGCGAGGCAGGTGTGTATGCGCGACTGCGCGCCGGCGAGGAGGTCCTGGAGGTCGCCGAGCGTCCGGAGCTCGGCGCACGCCGCCGGGTGGTGGCCGGCGTCACCGCGGGCAGCAGGCTGCTGGGCACCATCTGGGTCCAGGAGGGACCGGCGCCGCTGGCGGAGCGGACCGGTGAGCTGCTGAAGGGTGCGGCCCGGCTCGCCACGCTGCTGCTCATCCGGCACCCCGGAGGACCCGGACGGCACAGCGTGCTGCGTGAGGAACTGGCCGCCGGGCTCCTGGAGGGGCGGCTGCCGCCCGGTTCGCTGGCGGGACAACTCGGCGTCATGCCGGACTGCGCGGCGACCGTGATCGGCATCGACCTGCGTGAACGGGACGACATGGACGGTCCGTCACTGGAACTGGGCCGGGCGCGCACCACCGAGATCGTCTCCGTGCACGCCGCGGCGTACCGGCGCACCGCGGTCGCCGCCCCGCTCGACGGGCGGCTCTACGTGCTCGTCCCGGAGTCGGGCACGGGCCCCGACCAGGCCGCGAACACCTCCCAAGCCGACTCTGTCGCGGAGTCGACCCTGCTCACGTGGACCGCCGAGCTCGTGGCCACCCTCCGGCGCCACCTGGGCACTCCCGTCCAGGCCGCCATCGCCCCGCCCGTACGAACGCTCACGGAGGCCCCGGCGGCCAGGCTTTCGGCAGACCGCATCCTGCGCGTCATGGAGCGGGAACCGAGCCGGCCGGTGGCGACGTACGCACAGGTGCGCGCCGCCGTCGTCCTGGGCCAGGTGCTCGACCTCCTCGCCGACCACCCGGCCATTCAAGACCCCGCGGTACGAATCCTGGCCGACCACGACCGCAGGCACGGCACGGACCTGTGCGGGTCGCTTCTGCAGTACCTCGATGCCTTCGGCGAGGTGAAGGAGGTGGCGGAGAGGCTCCACATCCACCCCAACACCCTTCGCCACCGCATCCGGCGGGCCGTGCAGCTCAGCGGACTCGATCTGCACGACCCCGACCAACGGCTCGTGGCCATGCTGGAGCTGCGCAAGATCCGTGGGCAGGACCGCGGGTGAGCGCGGCATGTGACAGCCGTGCTACCGGCGTTGTCCCGGCGGACAACAACAGACCCTCGACATCTGCCTGGGGAACAGAGGTAACAGGGTCGCCGCACGCCTAGCGTTCAGCCACCGCGCACAGCAGTTCCCGGCCAGGGAACGCCGAGGGGCCATGCCCCGGCGCGGTTCTGCGGAACTTTCTGGGGAGGCATCCATGCACCACACTCGTCTGCTGAAATTCGGTGTCCCGCTGTTGGCCGGGGCACTGACGCTGACCGCGTGCGGCAGCCGCGACGAGGGCGACGACACCGGCTCGTCCGCGAGCACGGGCACGACGATCACCATCGGCTTCGACGCCCCGCTGTCGAAGGATCTGGCCGCCGTCGGCCTGGGCATGAAGAACTCCGCCGAGTTGGCCGTGAAGAAGGCCAACGCCGACAAGGTGGTGCCGGGCGTCACGTTCAAGCTGGCCTCCAAGGACGACCAGGCGACCCCGAACATCGGCCAGCAGAACGCCGCCGCGTTCGTCGCCGACAACAGCGTCGTCGGCGTCGTCGGTGCGTACAACTCCTCGGTGTCCGCAGCGATGCAGTCCACCTTGCACGACGCGACGATGGTGCAGGTGTCGGGCGCCAACACCGCCGCGACCCTCACCCAGGGCGCCGACTACAAGACGGCGCCGAAGCGGCAGTACGACAACTACTTCCGCACCATCAGCACCGACGCCGTGGCCGCTCCCGTGATGGCCGAGTACTTCTACAAGGACCTCAAGGTCAAGAAGATCGCCACGGTGGACGACAAGAAGACCTACGGCACCGGCATCGTCGAGAACTTCACCGACGCGTACAAGAAGCTGGGCGGCAAGGTCACCATCCACCAGTCCATCAACCCGGACGAGGCCGACTACGCGGCCGTCGTCAACAGCGTGAAGTCCTCGGGCGCCCAGGGTGTGTTCTACGGTGGTGAGTACCCGCAGGCCGGACCGTTGAAGAAGCAGCTCGTCGCGGCCGGGTTCGACGGTCCGATGGGCGGCGGCGACGCCGTCAAGGACGACCAGCTCATCCCGCTGGCCGGCGCCAAGGCCGCGAACGGCGTGTGCGCACACTCGGACGGCGCCCCGATCGACTCCCTCGACTCCGCGAAGTCGTTCGTCGCCGACTACAAGGCGGCCGGTTACTCCGAGGGGTACGGCGTCTTCGGCGCGTACGTCTACGACGCGACGACCGCGCTGATCAAGGCGGTCGGCGCCGCGGTCGACGCCAACGGCGGCAAGGCGGGCGACCTCACGCAGCTGCGGCCGAAGGTCGTCGCGGCCATGCAGCAGGTCGCGTTCGACGGCGCCACCGGCGAGGTCGGCTTCGACGAGTACGGCGACAGCGTGAACCAGGTCATCAGCGTCAACTGCGTGAAGAACGGCGCCTGGAAGAACGGCGTCAAGATCGTGACCGTCAAGTAGCCGTAACCCACGCGGGCGCTCCGCCGCCGAACGCCCGGCCAACGGAGCGCCCGCACCCCCGCACCCTCTGCTTTCGCACGTTTTCGCACGTTAGGTACCCCGGGTGACCTTCACGGACTTCCTGCAACTTCTCACCGACGGCCTGGTCCTCGGTTCCATGTACGGCCTGATAGCCGTCGGCTACACGATGGTCTACGGCATCCTCCAGATCATCAACTTCGCCCATGGCGAGATCTTCATGCTGGGCGGCTTCGGCGCCCTGTTCGCCTACGCCTGGGTGCCCGCCCTGCACGAGATCTCCCTGTGGGCCGCGCTGCCGGTCATGCTGGTCGTCGGCGTCCTGGTCTCGGTCACCGCCGCGGTGGCCGCCGAACGCTTCACCTACCGCCCGCTGCGCAACGCTCCGCGGCTGGCGCCGCTGATCACCGCGATCGGCCTGTCGCTCTTCCTTCAGCAGGTCGTCTTCAACTTCTTCACGCTGCCCGGCGAGTCGATGGGCATCACCGCCCCCGTCCCCTTCCCCCAACTCGACGGCGGGCCCCTGCGTCTGGGCGGCGTGACCGTCTCGTACGCCGCGATCCTCACGCTCGTCGTCGCGGCGGGCGCGATGACCGGACTCACGTACTTCGTGGGCCGCACCCGCACCGGGCGGGCCATGCAGGCCACCGCCCAGGATCCGAAGACCGCCCGCCTCATGGGCATCGACACGGACCGTGTCATCGTCGTCGCCTTCGCCGTCGGCGCGGTCCTGGCGGCGGTCGCCTGCCTCACCCAGGGGCTCAGGCTCGGGAGCATCTCGTACAACATGGGGTTCATCGCGGGCCTGAAGGGCTTCACGGCCGCCGTGCTGGGCGGCATCGGCAACATCCGGGGCGCCATGCTCGGCGGGGTCGTCCTCGGTGTCGCCGAATCCCTGGCCTCGGGGCTGCTGCCGCATCTGCCGTCGCTGCAGATGTTCGGCGGATCCGTGTGGAAGGACGTGTGGGCCTTCGTGATCCTCATCGTCGTCCTGCTGATCAGACCACAGGGCCTGCTGGGCGAACGCATCGCGGACAGGGCGTGACCGACATGACGATCAAGATGAGTTCCCGTGTCGCGCAGGCCCTCACCGCCACGGGTGCGGCGCTGACGCTCGCCTCCCCGTTCCTCGCCTGGACATGGACCGCCGCCTACCCCGGCAATCTCACGCTCAACGGCTACCCGGGGGGAAGCCAGGTCGTCACGCTGGTCACCGGACTGCTCGCCACGATGTTCGCAGCCGCCGCCTTCGGGGTTCCGGGTGTGCGCCGGCTGGCGCCCGCGGGAGCCGTACGCGCACTGCGGGCCGCCTCGCTCGCGGCGCTGACCACCACCTGGGTCACCGTCGCGGCGATCGCCATCACCCTGGGCGGCGCCGTCAACGTCGAGCCGGGCGGCTGGCTCGCCGCCGTCGCCGTACTGCTCCTCGCGACCGGGGCGCACGCGCTGGCCGACGACACGGCCGAGTCGCCGCCGAAGGGCGTGCGGCTGCCCTGGGCGGTCGAAGTCGCCCTGATCACCGTGGTGTTCCTGGCCGCCATGTTCGTGCTGACGTACGGCATCACCACGGACTCGGCCGAGGACTTCCTGGCCTTCCTGCCCGCCGCGGGGTTCGGTGCCCGCGCGCTGTCCGTCGCGGGGGTCACGCGACGGATCAGTGAGATCAACGCCCGCCATCGGGTCGCGGTCGCGGCGCTGGCCTCGGCGCTGGTCTTCCCCTTCACCCAGACCGGCGACCAGTACACGGCGATCGCCGACAACATCCTCGTCTTCGCGGCGGTCGCGCTCGGCCTCAACATCGTCGTCGGCCTGGTGGGACTGCTGGACCTCGGCTATGTCGCGTTCCTCGGCACGGGTGCGTACTCGGCGGCGCTCGTCTCCGGCTCGACGTTCTCCACGTTCCACATCGCGCCCTGGCCGTTCTGGGCCACCGCCCTGCTCGGGATGGGAGTCTCACTCCTCGCGGGCCTGATCATCGGCGCGCCCACCCTGCGGCTGCACGGTGACTACCTCGCCATCGTCACCCTCGGCTTCGGCGAGATCTTCCGCATCACCGTCAACAACCTCGACGGCACCTCGGGACCCTCGCTGACCAACGGCCCCAACGGAATCAACGCCATACCCGACATCGAGCTGTTCGGCTTCGACTTCGGCGCACCGCACACCATCCTCGGTGTCTCCTTCGGCAGGTTCGCCAACTACTACCTGCTGCTGCTCGCGGTGATCGCCGTCATCGTCTTCGTGTACGCGCGGGCGGGCGACTCCCGGGTCGGACGGGCCTGGATCGCGCTGCGCGAGGACGAGAAGGCCGCCACCGCCATGGGCATCGAGGGCTTCCGGTTCAAGCTCCTCGCCTTCGGGCTCGGTGCCTCCCTCGCGGGACTGGCGGGCACGGTCATGGCGCACCTGCAGACCAACGCCGTTCCCGACAACTACAAGTTCGCCGACACCGCACCACCCAACTCGGCGTTCCTGCTGGCCGCGGTGGTCCTCGGCGGCATGGGCACCATCTCCGGGCCACTCGTCGGGGCGGCACTCCTGTACCTGATCCCGGCGAAGTTCGAGTTCTTCAACAGGTACCAGATGATGCTGTTCGGCCTCGCGCTGATCGTGATGATGCGGTTCCGCCCCGAGGGTCTGGTGCCCGACCGCAAGCACCAACTCGAGTTCCACGACGAGCAGGTCTCCGGCGCCGAGGCGCGCCAGGTGGCCGCGGAGGCCACCGTATGAGCACCCCACCCGTCCTCGAAGCCCCCGGCACGGGCACCTCGCCGCTGCTCGAGGCCCGCCGTGTGACCATGCGGTTCGGCGGCCTGACCGCCGTCGACGGCGTGGACCTGACGGTGGGCCGGGGCCAGATCGTCGGCCTGATCGGTCCCAACGGCGCGGGCAAGACCACCTTCTTCAACTGCCTGACCGGTCTGTACGTCCCCACGGACGGTGAAGTCCGCTTCGACGGCGCGGCGTTGCCGCCGAGACCCGCCAAGGTGACGCGGGCCGGAGTCGCCCGCACCTTCCAGAACATCCGCCTCTTCGCCAACATGACCGTGCTGGAGAACGTGATCGTGGGCCGCCACACCCGCACCACGGCCGGCCTCCTCTCCGCGATCGGACGCGGCCCGCGCTACCGCCGTGAGGAGCGCGAATCCCATTCCAGGGCCGGGGAGTTGCTGGAGTTCGTCGGTCTGGGCGGGCAAGGGAACCAGCTCGCCCGCAACCTCTCGTACGGGGCCCAGCGCCGTCTGGAGATCGCCCGCGCGCTGGCCAGCGAACCGAAGCTGCTGCTGCTCGACGAGCCGACGGCCGGCATGAACCCCCAGGAGACCAGGGAGACCGAGGAGCTGGTCCACGCTGTCCGTGACCAGGGCATCGCCGTCCTCGTCATCGAGCACGACATGCGGTTCATCATGAACCTCTGCGACCGGGTCGCCGTCCTGGTCCAGGGCTCCAAGCTCATCGAGGGCGCGCCCGGGGACGTACAGGCGGACGAGCGGGTCGTGGAGGCCTACCTCGGCGCGCCGGACGATGAGCCACCACCCCTGGACGAGGGCGACGAAGCCGCGACCCGTGACCCGAATCAGGAGAGGACCGCATGACCGCGCTGCTGGAGGTCGAGGACCTGCGGGTCGCCTACGGAAAGGTGGAGGCGGTCAAGGGCATCTCCTTCTCCGTGGAGGAGGGGCAGGCCGTCACGCTCATCGGCACCAACGGCGCCGGCAAGACGACCACGCTGCACACGCTCAGCGGCCTGCTGACGCCTTCGGGCGGCCGGGTGCGTTTCGCCGGGCAGGACCTCGCGGGCGTGCCGGCGCACAAGGTCGTGGCCCTCGGCCTGGCGCACTCCCCGGAAGGCCGGCACATCTTCCCCCGGCTGACCGTCGAGGAGAACCTGCTGCTCGGCGCGTTTCTGCGCAAGGACGCCGACGGCATCGCGGACGACACGGAGCGGGCGTACACGCTCTTCCCGCGGCTGCGCGAACGGCGCATCCAGCCGGCCGGAACCCTCTCCGGCGGCGAGCAGCAGATGCTGGCCATGGCGCGAGCCCTGATGTGCCGTCCCCGGCTGCTGATGCTGGACGAGCCGTCCATGGGCCTCTCGCCGATCATGATGAAGAAGATCATGGCGACCGTGGCCGAGCTGAAGGCGACCGGCACCACCATCCTCCTCGTCGAGCAGAACGCGCGCGCCGCGCTCTCCCTCGCCGACCAGGCGTATGTGATGGAGACCGGCCGGGTGGTCCTGTCGGGCAGCGGCGAACGGCTGCTGCACGACGACAGTGTGCGTAAGGCGTATCTGGGCGAGGAGTGACGGACCGGGCAGCGCCCGGGCACACAAGTATCTCGGGCTGCTGCCGCCGTTGTGGGCGGCAGCAGCCCGAGATACTTGGTCTGTTCTACGGATGGACCGGAACCGCTACCGGATGCCCGACTGCGGATACGGGATGTCGGCCGCCCCCACCTGCGTGCCGGGCGCGTCGGTGTCCGGCCCGGCACCCTCCGCCGCCGTAGCCGCCCGGCTGAGTCGCTCGCCCTCGATGTCGACGTCCGGCAACAGCCGGTCGAGCCACCTCGGCAGCCACCAGGCGGCCCGGCCGACCAGCGCGAGGACAGCCGGGACCAGCGTCATGCGGACCACGACCGCGTCGACGAGCACGCCGAAGGCCAGCGCGAAGGCGATCGGCTTGAGCATCGAACTGCCACCGGGCACGAAGCTCGCGAAGACGCCGAACATGATGAGCGCCGCGGCGGTCACCACGCGCGAGGCGTGCCGGGACCCGGACAGGATCGCCTCCCGGGGGCCCGCCCCATGGACGTACGCCTCCCGCATCCGACTCACGAGGAACATCTCGTAGTCCATCGCGAGGCCGAAGAGCACGGCCATCACCAGGACCGGCAGGATGCTGACGACCGGTCCGGTCTCCTCCACCCCCAGCAGGCCGGCCAGCCAGCCCCACTGGAAGACGGCGACGACCGCGCCGAACGTGGCCGCCACGGAGAGCAGGAATCCGAGGCTCGCCTTGAGCGGGACGACCAGGGAACGGAAGACCAGCAGCAGGAGCAGCAGGGACAGGCCGACCACGACCAGTGCGAAGGGGAGGAGGGAGTCGGCGAGGCGGGCGGAGACGTCGATGCCGACGGCCGTGGTGCCGGTCACCGAGAGCTCGGCGCCGGTCTTCTCCTGCCAGTCGGGGGCCTCGTCCCGGATGTGCTCCGCGAGGTCCTTGGTCTTCTCGTCGTCGGGTCCGGTCTGCGGCACGACCTGGAGGACGGCGTCTCCGTCCTTGGTGAGCTGGGGCCTGCCGACCGTGGCGACGCCCGGTGTCTCCTTGAGGTCCTTGCTGAGGGCGGCCGTGGCCTGCTGCGGGTCCTTGGCCCGGGAGGTGTCGGCGAGGATCATCAGCGGGCCGTTGAAGCCGGGCCCGAAGGAGTCCGAGATGATGTCGTACGCCTTGCGCTGGCCACTGGCCGCGGGGGCGGATCCGTTGTCGGGCAGGGCGAGTTGGAGGTCCCGCGCGGGTGCGGCGAGGGCGAGCAGGCCGACGAGCACGGCGACCAGGGTGACCAGCGGGCGGCGGATCGCGAGAGCGCCCCACCGCTCTCCGAAGGCGCGCTTGGCACTGTGGCCGGTGCCGTGGGCCGCCCGCTCGCGGCGGTCGGCGCGGGAGCCCGCCTTCGGGCGCAGCCGCTCGCCGGCGAAGCCCATCAGGGCGGGGAGCATCGTGAGCGCGACGGCGACGGCGATCAGTACGGCGGCTGCTCCGGCCAGGCCCATGACGGTGAGGAAGGGAATGCGTACGACGGCCAGTCCGGCGAGCGCGATGACGACGGTCAGTCCGGCGAAGACGACCGCGCTGCCGGCGGTCGCGGTGGCGGTCGCCGCCGACTCCTCGGTGGCCATGCCGGTGGCGAGCTGGGAGCGGTGGCGGGAGAGGATGAACAGGGCGTAGTCGATACCGACCGCGAGCCCGAGCATCGAGGCGAGCGAGGGCGCGGTGCTGGAGACGGTGAACACGCCGGTCAGCGCCTGGAGTCCGAGCAGGGTGGTGGCGACCCCGGTCACGGCGGTCAGCAGGGGCATGCCCGCGGCGAAGAGCGATCCGAAGGTGATGGCCAGCACGCAGAGGGCCACCACCAGGCCCAGCAGTTCCTTGGAGTGGCCGCCCTCGCTGCGGGCGCCGCTGCCGTAGGCGGATCCGCCGACCTCCACGGTGAGACCGGCGTCCTTGGCCGCCTGTGTGGTCTTCTCCAGGGCGGGCAGGCTGGTGTCCGCCAGGTCGGCCTTGCCGACCTGGTACCGCACCTGGCCGAGCGCGGTCGTGTGCTCGGGCGAGATCGTCCTGCTCTGTATGGGGTCGGTGACCGCGGCGACCTGGGGTGCCTTGTCGGCCTTCGCCATCGTGGCGCTGATCACGGACGCGTACCGCGGCTCGGTTGTCTCGTGCCCCTTCGGCGCGACGAACACGATCTGCGCGCTGGTTCCGGCCGCGGAGGGCAGTGACGCCTTCAGGGTGTCCATGGCCTGCTGGGATTCCGAGCCCGGGATGGTGAACTCGTCGTCGGTCTGGCCGCCGAAGGCGACCAGACAGGCGATCACGGCGGCCAGCACCGCCAGCCATGCGGCCAGCACGGAACGTCGGTGCCGGAAGGCGCCTCGGCCGAGCCGGTAGAGCAGGGAAGCCATGAGTCGTGCTCCTTGAGGGGGGTGACGAAGTGCGAGCGGCACGTCCGGGGATCAGGACCGGAGAGGCGGGTCGGACCGCGTGGGGGCGCCGGTGGGTCAGACGTCGAAGGTCGCGGGCCGCCGGGGGACGCCGGTGGGTCAGACGTCGAGGGTGGCGGGGCCGCCGCGGAGGGACAGGCTCAGGCCGTTGTCGGTGACGGTGAGCCGCTGCGGCTTCAACTCCAGTGGCAGGTCGGCCAGTTCAACGGTGCGCCGGGCCTTTTCGGTGAGCTTTTCCGACAGGGCCTCGGGCAGGGGGTTGCCGTTGAACGTGGGCTGCTCGGGAGTGATCTCGATCGACATGCCGTGCAGAGAGGGCTTCAGGGGAATGGCGACCGCGCCTCCCGGACCGGCGTGGACGATCAGACGTCCGCTCGCGGGGTCGGCCGCCATCGTGCCGTTCATCTGCCGCAGCTGGTCGCCGGCGAGGGACTCGGTGCCGATTCCGACGTCCACGGTGGTCGACCGCACCGTGACCGCGCCGGCGCCGGGGCGCACGTCGCGGAGCCGGGCATCGATGTCGAGATCGTGAAACTGGTTCACGGACGCCCCGGCGGCCTCCAGCTCGACCTCGGGATAGACGCCCTGGGCCAGCTGCCACAGCGCCGGTGTGCTGCCCAGGCCGACGTCGGGGGTCTTCCCCAGCCGGTGCTCGGCCGCGGTGGCGAACCGGTCGGCCACCCGGCCGCGCACCGTCAGCTCGGCCGTGCCCACGGCGCCGGCCAGGGCGAGGACGGTGACCGCGGCGACCGCGGTGCGGGGCCGCGACCGGGCGCGGCGCAGTAGACCGCGAAAAAGTGTCATGACTGACACGATACACAAAGTGTCAGGACTGACAGTTTTTGGGGAACGCGATAGACATGAACGCGACAGAACGGTGCCTGCGGTGCGTGACAGGATGAGGCCGTGAACGAGCAGGGCATGCGCGCCGAATCCGTCAACGTGGAAAGCGGACCCGAGGAGGGGCGGAGGGCCCGGAAGAAGGCCGCCACCCGCCAGGCACTGCAGCAGGCGGCCGCCCGCATGTTCGCGGAGCACGGCTACCAGGAGACGGCGGTCAAGGACATCGCCGCGGCGGCCGGGGTCACCGAGCGCACCTTTTTCCGCTACTTCCCCTCGAAGGAAGACCTGATCTTCGCCGAGATCCTCGACCTGGTGCCCTTGTTGAAGAGGGAGATCCCCCGGCGGCCCTCGGCAGAGCCCCCGCTCTCCGCCGTCCTGAACGGCCTGCTCACAGCCGCCGCCGAGCTCGACTCGGGACTGGCCATCCTCTTCGTCGGCGCACCGCCCCGCTCCCTGTCGGGCAACGCGCCGCGCACCCACGTGCTGACCTCCTTCGAGGACGGCATCGCCGACGCGCTCAAGACGCGCTTCGCGCAGCAGGCGCCCGACGAGCCGTCCCACAAGCGCGCACTGCGCGCCTCGGTATTGGCCCGCGCGGCGGTCGCCGCCGTCCGCAGCGCCCTGATCGCCTACTCCTCCGACAGCACCGGGGACGCGGACCATCGCTCCGTCGACGACTTCACCGCGCTGCTGAAGGAGGCGTTCGAGGTCCTGCGGGGCGCCGCGTAGGGCGGCATCCGAGTGCGACCGTCAGCGCTTGGTCAGCCGTTCGGGTAAGCCTCGGCTATCTGCTTGGCGTGCAGCACAGTCCACTGAGCCAACATGTCGTGTACGAGGTAGAGGTCGCGGCGGCGGGTCCAGGCCTGACCCGACTCGGTGTCGTACGTGTGCGGCATGGCGAAGCCGCGGGGAGCGTACGCCTTCATGCCGCGGTCGCGGGTGGTCTGGACGCAGCGCTTGTGGTGGTCGCGGAAGCCGATGACGCAGGCGGTGCCGACACCGCCCGGGACCTTCTTGCGGGCCTCCAGAACCTGGGCGGCGACCCCGTCGGTGCTCAGATAGGTGATCGTCCCGTCCGGCGCGATCACCGGCTCGATCGAAGTGACGTCGGACATCCCGTACTTCGAGTCGAGGAAGCGGGCTATCTCCCACTGGGCGTAGACGGGGACATCCCGCCGGGCTCGGACCTTGGCGACCGTGTCCGCGAGTTGCTCGTTCACCGGGCCCGGTTCGTAGCGGACCTTGGTCGGGTCGCCGCCACCGACCGGGGGACGGTTGCCGAAGGCGTACGCCACGACGAAGTCGCACTCCGCCGACGGCGCCGTCTCCGGATGCCAGTCAAAGCCCACGTCGTAGACAAGGGGGACCAGGGCTTCGGCCGTGTCCTTGTCGTCAAGTTCCGAGGCCAGTACGGCACGCATGTGGCGGAGCAGACCGGTGGCGGACCGGTCGGCCGCACTCGCAGGGGTCGCGCTCAGCAACGCGGGGGCGGCCACGCCCGCGGTCAGGGCGGCGGCGAAATCGCGTCGCTTCATGAAGTGTTGGGCCCTTCTTGGATCACTCGACAAGGGGTTCGTGCTTCACGGGTGCGCCTCATGTCCGTCGATGCCGGCCGTCCTGAAGGCGGTCAACGGGGCGACGGCGTGCGCAAAGACGGAAGACGGCACCGGCGAAGAAACGATCTTCAAGTCATGGATGCTTCGGGCCTGAGTGAACTGCGCGATGTACGGGACGTGGCCTGTCGGCGTGGATCAGCCGTCGCGCGAGGGACCCATGGCGCGGCTGAGCTGACCGCCTGAGGGGAAGGCGATCGAGCCGGTGTTCTCGTGACCCGTCAGGAGGCGGGGAACGGATCGGTTCTCAGCCCCGGGGAGACTCGGCCGAGACGGAGCTGGAGCATCGCGACCAGCCGGTGTTCCGGGTCGTCCAGGTCCAGGCCGGTCATTGCCGCGGCCCTGCGCACCCGGTAACGCAGGGTGTTGGGATGGATGTTCAGGGTCTTCGCCGCCTCGGAGACGTCGCCGAAGGCGTCGAGGTAGCGCAACAGCGACTCGGCCAGCTGGGTTCCCTGCTCCGCGTCCCGCGCGACCAGTTCCTGCAGCGCGCGGTCGCGGATCTCCTCGTGTTCCTCCAGAAGCCGCAACAGGTCGCGCACCATCAGGGAAGCGGCCAGCTCGCGGTGGGTGCCGACCGCGCGCTCCGGAGTGCGGGCCATGATCTGCAGAGCGTGGTGCCCTCGCAGTTTGACAGCGGGGATGTCCTCCAGACACGCGGCCGTGCCGGCGACAACGGCCTGCACCGGAGTATTCGTGTGCCGGTGCAGCGCCGACACGACCTCGGTGGCCCACCGTACGAGCGGTGCGTCGTCGGAATCGGGGGCGTCGACCCGGTGCCCCGCACAGACGGCGGCCGGCTCCGGCAGCATGGCGTAGATCTGCCCGCATGCCTGTGCTACGAGCGCGTTCTTCCGTCCCGCGGCCGCGTGTACGGCGATGATCTCGGCAGCCTCGGCGCGCCGCGCCTCCTGCCAGGAAGTGTCGCCGCCTTCCTCGCCGTTCGGTCGCTCGCGCAGATCGAAGGCGACAACGGCGGCAGCGGCGGAAGGTTCGATCCCGAAGTGGGCAGCGAGGGCCGCGGAATTGAAGCGCCCGGTCAGCAGACTGTGGGCGAGGTCGGAGCGGGAGAGCAGCCGGGCTGTCGAGTCGCCCTCGTAGTAGTGGTCGATCAGTTGCGGTGCGGCGAGCCGTGCGGCGCCGCGCAGCGTCTGCTCGGTGTTCTGCGCGAGAGGGCGGTTGCCCTCCTGTACCCAGATCGTTCCGAGTGGGCGCCCGCCCGCGCTGATGCCGATCACCAGCCGACGCCTCAGGCCCATGTCCGGCCGCGCCTCTACCTCGACCGTCTCGCCGCCCGAACGGGCGCGCCGGTACACGCCCCATTCCCGCAGCAGCGCCAGGTAGGGCTCCGGGCACTGACGGCCGAGTATGGACTGCCGGCGCAGCTCATCGGCCTCGTCGCCCGGTCCGGCGTAGGCGAGAACTCGGTATCCGTTGTCCTCGATGCTGACCACGCCGTGGCTGAGGGTCGCCAAGGTCTGGGCGAGAGAGAACAGGTCACCGCGCATGGCCGGCTGCGGGTCTCCGGGTCCGCCTTGACGTATCCGCCGCGCTTCGGTCTCCACCTGCTCCCACCGGGTGCCGCTCGGTATGCCGAGCACGGCGACACCCGATGCCTCGCCGGCGATCCGCAAGAGCTCGGGGACGGCGCTCTCACCGTCCTTGAGCCGGACTGCCACGGCACTCGCTCCCGTCTTCCCGGCGGAGGTTACGGCGTTCACGGCGGCGGCATCACGCGCGCCGACGGCCAGGACCAGCGCGCGGGGAACGGCCGCGGGCGTCTCTCCCGGCTCCGCGATGATCACGTCGCTGACGTCGGCGTCCTCCCTGGTACCCCAGACCACGGCAGCGCCGAGCGCCGTCGCAAGAGCACGGAGGGGTACGACAGGGGCGTTCTCATCGCCGCCGCCCAGTAGATCCATGGCGCATGGTAAGCACGGGCGTCAGGCACTCGGCCATCGCTTCGATCACACCGGAGCATCCGACTCGCACCCAAGACGCCACGCGTCCGCCACGGTTGCCATCCGGCTGCCCCTTTCGCGGCAATCGTGGATGCAGAAGCTCCCGCTGGAACGTCACGAGGTCCTCTGCGCCCCGCTCTCCACTGAATTCGGCGGCTAGAAGCCACAGCCGAACACTCAGCGTGCCTACGGCGACGCCACGGATGGACTGGCCTCCCATCGCAGGTCAGCGCCACCAGGCGCTGCTCTGAGGAGGTGCGGCCTCGATCGCAGACGCCGACGGAGCATCTGAGGTGGAACACCAAAACGGGCGACCTCCGACGGCGGAGAGAGGGGATGTCTCCATGCGCGACGTCACATGTGTGCGGGTCATGGTGTGTCAGCCGCTCTTACGAGGGCGGGCCTTCCGCCGCCTGTGTGGCTGCCGTGTCGAGGTCCAGCCATGCTTCCTCGGTCAGATCGGTGGCGGCCCAGCGGGCAGCGGACACGACCTCCTCCGGGGTACGGAAACCCGCGACCACGCAGGCCACGCAGGGGTCGCGCAGCGGAAACCGCAGGGCGGCGTGAGGGAGTGCGGTGCCGTGTCGACCGGACACCCCGGCGAGGAGCCGAGCACGACGCAGTGCCGATTCCGAGGCGGGGCCGTAGTCGAAGGTGGCGTCACTCGCGGGGTGAGGGCGGCTGAGCAGACCGGAGTTGAACGGGGCGGCGGCCACCACCGAGACCCCACGTTCGGCGCACGCGTCCAGCAAGGGGCGAGCGGTGCGGTCGAGAAGGGTCCACCGCCCGGCCACCATCACGGCGTCGACCTCCGCCCCTGCGACGATGCGCAGCAGCGGGGCGACCGTGTTCATGCCGACACCGACGGCACCGATGACACCTTGGTCGCGCAGAGCCGTCAACGCGGGCAGGGCATGGTCGAGGGCGGCGTCCAGGTGATCGTCGGGATCATGGACGTAGACGATGTCCACATGGTCCAGTCGCAGGCGACTCAGGCTGCCTTCCAGACTTCGCAGTACGCCATCGCGTGAGTAGTCGGGGCGGCGGACCAGCGTGTCGGGTACGGCGAAGCCTCCTGCCGTCAGGTCGGATCCGGTGGGTGCCGGGTGGGGTTCCAGCAGTCGGCCGACCTTGGTGGAGATGGTGAACTCCGCCCGTGGACGGTGAGCGAGGGCATCGCCGAGCCGCCGTTCGGACAGTCCGAGGCCGTAGTGCGGGGCGGTGTCGTAGTAGCGCACCCCCATGTCCCAGGCGGCCTCGAGGGTGGCCTGTGCCTGGCGGTCGTCGATCGGGCTGTAGAGGTTGCCGAGGGGGGCGGCACCGAATCCCAGCGTGCTGACACGGACGCTCGTACGACCGAGCGGGCGGGCCTTCACGAGGGGATTCCGTACCAGCGCGCGGCCGTTGTCCCGAAGACCGCTTCCCGTTCGGCGGCGCTGAGATCCTCGGTGAGTGATTCGGCGACGGCCACCACCTCGTCGTACTCGGCGGCGAGCAGGCAGACCGGCCAGTCCGAACCGTACATGAGGCGGTCCGGTCCCATCGTCGCGAACAGTACGTCCACGTAGGGGCGCAGAGCCGCAGCCGGGGCCCCGCCGGTCCGGGTGACCAGGCCGGACAGCTTCACCGTCACATTCGGGCACTCGGCCAGATCGGTCAGCAGCGCGGTCCAGGAGACGAGGCCGTCCGGACTCACGACAGGATTGCCGGCGTGATCCAGCACGAACCGGACGTCGGGCGACTCGCGCACGGCCCGCACCGCGGAGGGCAGTTGGTCGGGGCGGACGAGAAGGTCGTAGACGAGGCCCGCTGCCGCGACCGACGTGATGCCGCGGCGGACCTCGGGGCGCGCCGGCCACTCCGGGTCGGTCTCGTCCTGGATGCCGTGCCGGATACCGACGAGCGCGGACCCTCCGGGTTGCTCCCGCAGCTCCGCGAGGCGGTCGGCGATGCCGGGTTCGGTCAGGTCGGTCCAGCCCACGACCGCCCGCACATGCGGGTCCGTACACGTCAGGGCCAGCAGTTCCGGCGTCTCCTCCGGCACGGCGAGGGTCTGTACGACCACGGTGGCGTCGATCGCGTTCCGCTCGAGCGCCGGCCTCAGTTCAGCGGCGGTGAAGGTCCGGCGCAGCGCAGGCACGTCGCTGGTCCACGGCTGATCGCGAACTGACAGATCCCACAGGTGGTGATGAGCATCGATACGCACGGTTCGGTCCTTGAGCGTCGAGAAAAACTGACGAGGGAAAGGCGCACGCACCCGCTGCGAGGAGCGCGGCGCGGGAGCGCCCTTCTCGCAGCGGCCGGCGCGTGAGGTGCGGCCCGCGGACGGCTCCGGCGTACGTGAGCTCTCAGTCAAGGTGGAAGATCTCCTCCGCGGGGGCCCACCGCTGTCCCTCGGCCGCGGTGTCCAGGGGCCGCTGGCACGGGTCCGTCAGCGCCCACCACTCGCGCGAGACCGCGTCGGCGGCGATCGCCGCGGTGTCGGCGGCGTAGTCGGTGCCCGTGTACTCGAGGTAGCTGAACAGCAGGCCGTCGCGCAGGAAGATGGAGTAGTTGCCGATGTTGGCACGCTTGAGGGCTGCCAGGACGTCCGGCCAGACGGCGGAGTGGAGTGCGCGGTACTCCGCCTCCTTCTCCGGGCGCAGCCGAATCACGGTGGCGAAGCGCTGTACTTTCATCGGTGCTTTCATCGGTGCTTTCATCAGCCCTCCTTCCGCAGCCGCAGCCCGTCCATACCGCCGTCCACGGCCAGGGCGGTGCCCGTGGTGGACGCGGCGCCGGGCGAGGCCAGATAGGCGACCGCCGCAGCGACCTCGTCAGCACTGACCAGACGGCCGTGCGGCTGCCGGGCGGCCAGCGCCGCGTGCTCCGCCGCCGGGTCGTCCGCCCGCTCGAGGAGCCGGTTGACCCACGGTGTGTCGGCGGTGCCGGGACTGACGGCGTTGACCCGGATTCCCTCGGGCAGCAGGTCGGCGGCCATCGCCCGGGTCAGGGAGAGCACCGCGCCCTTGCTGGCCGAGTACAGCGCCCGCTGCGGCAGGCCGGCTGCCGCGGCGATCGAGCTGATGTTGACGATCGCCGCGTGGGCCGATGCGCGCAGCGACGGCAGTGCGGCCCGGGTGACCCGCACAAGCCCGAGGACGTTGATGTCCAGAACCCGGTGCCACTCGTCGTCGGGGTTGTCCTCGATACCGCCCTGCGCACCGATCCCGGCACTGTTGACCAGGACGTCAAGCCCGCCGAGTGCCGAGACGGCCTGCTCCACGGCTGTCACGACCGAGGGATCGTCGCCGATGTCGGCCCGGACGTGGACGGCGAAGCCCTCAGGCGCCGCTTCGGCCCGGTCGAGCACGGCGACGCGCGCTCCCTGCGCGGCGAGCAGCCGGGCGCTGGCCAGGCCGATGCCCGAGGCACCGCCGGTGACCAGGGCGCTGAGTCCTTCGAACGTACCCATGTCAGGCCTGCCCGGATGTCTGGCGCTGGTGGCCGCCGCCGATTCCCACTTCCACGATGTCTCCTTCGTACAGGTAGCGTTCATCGGTCAGCCAGGTACCGGATCAGTCGTGCACCCCGAACATCCGGTCAGAGGTGCCCTTGTCCCACCGGGCGTCGCGTGCAGGGGCCACCCCGTATCGCGTACCGCATGAGGAAGGATCTGCTTCATCTGGCAGGCAGGACCTTAAGGATGGGATCCATTCTGCGCAACACCCCCACAGGCGTGCGTAGTTTCTTCCGTTTTGATGCGAGCTTCGCAGGACTTCTGCCTGAGGTCTGACTGATCTCTTCCCAACGCGCAGCGGCAGTGCCATATTGGCCACCGTCAATGAATCAGATTAATCCGTGGCGCAAGAGGGGGGTTCGCCTTGGGCGACTCGACACAGGTTCCTGGCAAGGCAGATGACGCGACGTCACATCCCTACCGTCCGGGGTATGAACTGGTTGCGGAACAACTGCTGAACTACATCGCCCAGGAGAACCTGCGGCCCGGCGACCGCCTCCCCACCGAACAGGGCCTGGCCCAGATCCTGGGAGCATCCCGCAACGTCACCCGGGAGGCCGTGAAGGTCCTGGCCGCCATCGGCCGGCTCAATGTGCGGCGAGGCGCCGGCATCTTCGTCGCCGCCTCGGTCGGCGGGCTACTGGACGACGAGCTCTCGCACTTCCGGCCGACCAGCATGGAAGACGTCCGCATGCTCCTGGACTACCGCAAGGTGATCGAGTCGGAGACAGCACGCCGTGCCGCCTCCCACGCCACCCCGATCGAGGTCCGGGCCATTCGGGAGAGCGCGGAGAGCTCCCTGACAGCGGCCACGATGAACGACGTGGACACCTTCGCCAAGGCTGATGCGGCCTTCCACGACGCGGTGGGCGCCGCCTCGCACAACGTGTTCCTGAGGTCGAGTGTCGCCGGTGTGAGGCGCTTGGCATCCCAGTCCGACGTGCTGCTCTTCCACGGTGACGTGCCCGGATCGCTGGAAGTCGCCGCAGGTCAGCATGTGGCCATAGCGGAGGCGGTCGCCGCGGGGGCGGCCGATCTCGCCGAGCGGCTGATGGTGGAACACATCGCCACCACACAGAGCCAGTTCGAGAAGAAGATTCGCGACCGGCTGTTCAGCCCCGGCGCTCACGCGGCCCCTGAGGGACCTCCGGGGTCTTAGCGGAGCGGCAGCACCGGGGCTCCACCGCCGTGCGCGGAAGCAGCAGTCTCGTGAACCGGCCGACCCCGCCTGTGCCGCGGCACAGCGATCGAGCCGCCCAACGCCCTGAAGTCCCGGTGGACGACCGGGACTCCCAGGTATCAACCTCCCTCAGGCGATTGGATACGTGTGTCTCATCCGTCTGCGCGCAGGGGCGTCTTCGCGCCGCTGCGAAGAAGTTTCACGGCCGCCTTCTCGGTGGCCGCGATGGCAGCCCTGCTGAACGCCGTGCCGGCCCAGGCGGCTCCCCCGCCGCCGGACCTTGATGTCTATGTCTCTCCGACCGGCCGGGACGCGGGATCGGGCAGCGCCGCACACCCCTTCAAGACCCTCGACCATGCGCGGGACTACGTACGCGACGTCAAGCAGAAGGCCAAGGGTGACATCCATGTCCGGCTCATGTCCGGTACCTACCGGCTCAGCCGTACCTTCGCCCTGACCGCCCAGGACTCCGGCCGCGACGGACACAGGATCTTCTACGAGGCCGCCCCCGGCGCACATCCGGTGATCAGCGGAGGCGAGCGGATCACCGGCTGGGTTCCGGCCGATGGAGCAGGAGGGGTCTACAAGGCCAAGGTGGGTGACATCGACACCCGCCAGCTCTATGTGGACGGCGAGTTGGAGACCCGGGCGCGCAGCGGCAAGAACCCCTCCGGCTTCAGCAAGACGTCCACCGGCTACGCCTTCACGGATTCCAGCCTCAACGCCTACAAGCGTCCCTCGGACCTGGAGGTCGTCAGCTCCTGGGGCTGGAAGCTGATGCGCTGCCCCGTGCAGTCGATCGCCGACAACAAGATGACCATGCGGCAGCCCTGCTGGCACAACGCCCATCTCCAGCAGGGCCAGGAGATCCAGAACCCGACCTGGCTGGAGAACGCCCGCGAACTGCTGGACACGCCCGGTGAGTGGTACCTGGACAAGGGCGAGGGCGAGATCTACTACATGCCCAAGGCCGACCAGAACCTGTCCACCGCCACTGTCACCGTGCCGCTCGTGCAGGACCTGGTGGACATCAACGGCACCAGGACCGCCCCAGTCAGTAACGTGTCCTTCCGAGGCATCACCTTCTCCTACTCCACCTGGCTCGCGCCCAGTTCCTCCGAGGGCCTCATCGAGGGCCAGGCCGGCTTCCGGATGGTCGGCAACGACCCCGACTTCGACGCGACCCGCCTGAAGTGGCAGAAGACGCCCGGCGCCGTCAATGTCAGCTACGGCCACGGCATCGACTTCGAGGGCAACACCTTCACCCATCTCGGCGCGGTCGGGCTCAACCTGAACACCGGTACCCAGGGCACCGGCATCACGGGCAACGTCTTCCGCCAGATCGCCGCCACCGGCATCCAGATCGGCGGGGTCGCGGTGATCGACGCCCACCCCGACGACTCCCGGGACATCACCAAGGACACCAGGGTCGACAACAACGTGGTCACCAAGGTCGCCGACCAGTACAACGGCTCCATCGGCATCCTGGCCGGCTACACCGACCACACCACGATCACCCACAACAAGGTCTACGACCTGCCCTACACCGGCATCTCCGTCGGCTGGGGCTGGGGCCTCACCGACCAGGGCGGCAACAGCAACTACCCGGGGAATCTGGGCGTACCGGTCTGGGACACCCCCACGACCAGCCGCGACACCCAGGTCACGGACAACGAGATCTACGACATCATGAAGTCGCAGGCCGACGGCGGTGCCATCTACACACTCAGCACCGACCCCGGCGGCGTGGTGTCCGGCAACTACATCCACGGCATACCGTCGCCCGCCTACGGCGCGATCTACCACGACGAGGGCAGCCGGTACTGGACGAACACCGGCAACGCCCTGTGCGATGTCGCCTACCAGTGGCTGTTCCTCAACCACGGCATGGACATCAAGGCAACAGGCAACTACACCACCCAGCCCGCCTACTCCGCCCAGGCCAACAGCACGAGCAGCACCATCACCGGCAACACCACCGTGGACTCCTGCGCCCAACTGCCCGCTTCCATCGTCAACAACGCGGGCCTGCAGCCGAGTTACCGCCATCTCGACCCGGGCCCCGATGTCTTGGACCACCAGGCGCCCGGCAGTCCCGGCACTCCGGTCGCGGTCACCGATTTCCCGACGGTGGCAGACCTCACCTGGGCGGCATCCACCGACGACACCGCGGTCACGGGCTACTCCGTCTACCGCGACGGCAAGCTGATCAGCGCCAGCGGCAACACCTCGGTGCGCCTGTCGGGCCTGACCGCCGGGCAGACGTACGCCTTCCGGATCACCGCCCGCGACGCCGCCGGCAACGAGTCCGGCCCCGGCCCGACCCTGCACGTCACCATGCCCACGGGCACTGACCTGGCCCTCAAGAGACCCATCACCGCCTCGTCGTACTCGGAGGACAACACCCCGCAAAAGGCGGTGGACGGAGACCTGTCCACACGCTGGGCCCAGGGCCTGGGCCTGCCCGACCCGTCCTGGATCCAGGTCGATCTCGGTGCGTCGTACGACGTGAACGGCGCGATCACGACCTTCGAGAAGGCCAGCGGGTACAAGTACCGCATCGAGGTGTCACCCGACGAGGTCCACTGGAAGACACTCGCGGACCGCACCGCCGCGAACACCACGGCGGCGACCGACTACGCCCACACGAACGATCCGGTCGCGGGCCGTTTCGTACGACTGACCGTCACCGGATCCAGCTGGAACGGCGGCAGCATCTACGACTTCCAGGTCTACGGCACCCCCAGGACCGTCACGGACCACACGGCCCCGACCGCCCCCGGGCAGCCCACGGTCAAGCCGCTGCTGCCCGGCCTGGTGGATGTCAGCTGGCCCGCGGCCACCGATGACACCGGCGTGACCAGCTACGTCGTCTACCAGGACGGCAAGCGGATCGGTGTCACCGACGCCATGACCCTGCGGGTCTCCGGCCTGACCGCCGACACCGAGTACTCCTTCACCGTCGTGGCACGCGACGAGGCGCTGAACGCCTCCGACCCCAGCAAGGCGGCTGTCGTCACCACGCCGGCCGACCACGACCTGGCCCTGAACAAGCAGGTCACCGCCTCGTCGTCGTACTCCGCGGACTACGCGCCCGAGAAGGCGGTGGACGGGGATCTCTCCACCCGCTGGGCGCAGGGCGCGGGCCTGCCCGATCCGTCCTGGATCCGGGTCGACCTGGGCAAGGACACCGCTGTCTCCAGCGTGGTGACCACCTTCGAGAAGGCCGGCGGCTACAAGTACCGCCTGGAGTACTCCACCGACGGCACGACCTGGTCCCTGTTCGAGGACCACACCTCCGCCGCCACCGCGTCGTCGGCCGTCCACTCCTTCGCCGACGCACCCGTCACCGCACGCTACCTGCGCCTGACCGTCACCGATTCCAGCGGCAACGGCGGCAGCGTCTACGGGCTCCAGGCGTACGGCGGCTTCTGAGCACCCCGCTTCCGAGCCAAAACCCCTTCCTACAGAAGACGAAAGCCAGGATGAAGATCACCCATGTCGAAGTACACCGGATCGATGTTCCGGCAGCCAGTCCGCCCTTCCGCTGGCGCGACGGGCTGAGCGGAAGCGCTCCGGTGGGCGACGGCGCGGTCCTGCACATCGGGACGGACGAGGGAGCCGAGGGAGTGGCGCTGTTCGCTCGCCCGGGCGCCTACTCCACCCTGCGGGACCTGGTGGACCGGGTCTTCCGTGCGGAACTGGTCGGAGCCGACCCGTTCCAGCGGGAATGGCTGTGGCACCGGGTGTGGGAGCTGGACCGTATCCACGAACTCCCGCTTCCCACCCTGGGCCTCATCGACATCGCCCTGTGGGACCTGGCCGGCCGCTACCACGGCGAGCCGGTCTGGCGCCTGCTCGGCGGCTTCCGGGACGCCATCCCCGCCTACGCCTCCACCTCGACGTTCTCCAGCATCGCGGAGTTCCTCGACGTGGCGGATCAGTGCCTGGCCCTGGGGTATCGCGGTATCAAACTGCACGCCTGGGGCGACGCCCGCCGTGACGCGGAACTGTGCCTGGCCCTGCGCGAGCACGTCGGTCCGAGCGTCCCTCTCATGTACGACGGATCAGCGGGCTTCGACCTGCCCGACGCGATCCGGCTGGGGCGGGCGCTCTCCGAGGCCGACTATCTCTGGTACGAGGAGCCGATCCGCGAATTCAGCATCTCGGCCTATCAGCGGCTGGCCGAGACCGTGGACGTACCGCTTCTGGTGGCGGAGACCTCCGACGGAGCGCACATGAACGCGGCGGACTTCATCCGGGCCGGTGCCGCCACCTTCGGTGTCCGGGCCGGCACCACCCTCCGGGGCGGCATCACCGGCGCCATGCGCACCGCGCATCTCGCCGACGCCTACCGTCTGCGGGCCGAGGTGCACGGTTCGGACATTCCCAACCACCACCTGTGCATGGCCATCTCCAACACCACCTACTACGAGTCCCTGGTGACCTCGGTGAACGTCGTCCGAGAGCGCCACGTGGACGACCAGGGCCTGGTGCACGCCCCCGCGGGGCCCGGCATAGCCCTTCCCCTCGATTTCGGCTACGGCAGCGAACTCCTGCCGTTCGTCGAGCAACCGCGCTGAGCGGCGCAAGAACAGAAAGGCAAGACAATGGGGTCTTCCATAGCTCCGAGAACCGGCCGGCGTCACTCCCTGCTCCGCACGGCGGCCGTCACGCTGTCCCTGGCCACCGCGGCCGCCCTGGCAGGCTGCGCCAGCGCCGACACCACAACCGATTCCTCCTCCGGGCAGTCGGCGTTCAAGCCGGTCGCGCAGAAGGAGGGCTCGCAGATAACGGTGTGGGCCGACTCGACCAGACTGCCGTCGGTGCAGGCGTACCAGAAGTCGCACCCCGACGTGAAGATGAAGATCGTCACGTACGACGGCGGAGCCGACGGATCGACGTATCTGCAGTCGAAGGTGCAGCTGTTCGACAGGACCGGCAGCGGGTGGCCCGACGTGGTGTTCGGCACGCCGACCGACGTGACCTGGGCGTCGGAGGCCACCAAGCCCGGCGCGCGGCCGTTCGCCGCGCCCCTGGACGAGAAGCTCGTACCGCAGAGCACCCTGGACGGATTCGCCAAGGGTTCGCTGACGCCCTGTCAGTTCAACGGCCACACCTACTGCATGCGCAATGACATCGCGCAGGTCCTCCTCTGGTACAACAAGTCCCTCATGGACAAGTGGGGATACAAGGTTCCCACCACGTGGCAGGAGTACGAGGCCCTCGGCAAGCAGGCCGCCAAGGACCATCCGGGCTATCTGGTCGGCTCGGTCGGCGACACCAACTCCCACGAGTCGTACTTCTGGTCGGGCCAGTGCCCCGCGTTCAGTCTGGTGAAGCCCGGCACCCTGCGCACCGACCTGCAGGACCCGAAGTGCACCCGGATGGCGAAGCTGCTGGACAACCTCATCAGCGCCAAGGCCATCGCCACGCAGGGCTTCTTCAGCCAGGGATTCGCCAAGAACAGCGGCGGCAAGGTCCTGATGGCCTACGGCCCTTCCTGGTACGGCCAGTACCTCTTCAAGGCCGGCTTCAAGACTCCGGCCAAGCAGATCGCCGCGGCGCCCCCTCTGACCTGGCAGGGAGAGAGCACGACCGCCACGGGCAACGTCGGCGGCGGCGTGTGGATGGTGTCCTCGCACAGCGCCAACCTCAAGGCGTCCTCGGACCTGGTCACCTGGCTGACCACCTCCGACGAGAACCAGGCCACCGCGCCCACCTATCCGGCCTACACCCAGGCCGCGAAGGCCTGGCTGGCCAACCCGGCCAACAGGAACTACTTCGCCAATGATGTGAGCGAGCCGTTCCAGCAGGCCGCGAACGAGGTGTGGACCGGCTGGTCGAACACCAGGTTCTCGGACTCCACCGCCTGGTCCAGCGTCGTCCTCCCGGCTCTGACCTCCGGAAAGAGCCTGACCGAGACGCTGCCGGCCTGGCAGCAGGAGATCGCGGGCGAGGCCAAGACCCAGGGCTACAAGGTGGTCGATCAGTGACCTTGCTGGAGACCGAGCGCGTCGCCGTCTCCCCCTTGCGCCGCGGCACCACGCCGCGGCGCAAGGCCCGCGGCCGCGCAGGCTACTTCTTCGTCGCCGGCTACGCGCTGCTGCTGCTCGCGTTCGGCGTCTTCCCCACCGGGTACGCGTTCTACCTCGCGCTCACCAATGACCGGGGCCAGTTCACCGGGCTCAACCAGTTCGTGAAGGTCATCCAGGACTACCGCTTCGCCCCTGCCTTCACCCACATGCTGGTCTATCTGGTCATGTGGCTGGTGACCCTCGTCGTCCTGGTCGTGCTGACCGCAGTGGTTCTGCGCGGCCGCGTGCGTCCGGGCACATCGGCGCTCTTCCGCTTCCTGTACTACATCCCGGGCGCCCTCGCCGGAGTGGCGAGCGTCCTGGTCTGGCTGTTCATGCTGGACCCCGACGTCAGCCCGGTGTCCTGGCTGCTCACCGCCATGGGGCTGAAGACGTTCGCCGCCGCCCTGGCGCCCGGCAACCTGCCGCTGATCCTCATGCTGATCGCCTTCTGGACGGGCGCCGGAGGCTGGATGGTCGTGATGTACGGGGCGTTGAACAACATACCCGACGAGGTGCTGGAAGCGGCCCGCATGGACGGCGCGGGCCCATGGCGCACCGCCTGGCACATCCAGATCCCGATGATCCGGCAGTGGATCGTCTATATGACGATCATGGCTTTCGCGACGGGCACCCAGTTGTTCGTCGAGCCCCAGCTTCTCCAGACCGCCAGCCTCGGCAGGGTGAGCCCTACTTGGTCGCCCAACCAACTGGCCTACGTCTACGCCTTCCAGCAGGGCGACTTCAACGGCGCCGCAGCCATCTCCGTCGTCCTCCTCGCCGTAGGTCTCCTCGCCGCCGGGCTGCTGGTCGCTCGCTCGAACCTGTTCAAGTTGGACGAGAAATGACACAGACCGCTCTCTCCCTGACGGCCGTGAAGCGGCGCATCCGCCTTTCCAGGACCCTCCCCTTCGTGGTCGTAGGACTCCTCCTGGCTCTGCTCCTGGTGTTCTTCGTACTGCCGGTGATCTGGCTGCTGTTGGCGCCTTCGAAGACCGCCGGCGAAGTGGTGCGGGACAACCCGCTCTCCTTCGGCTCGTTCCATCAAATAGGCACCGCCTGGCGGCACCTGTTCGCCTTCCAGGACGGCGCCATGGTGAAGTGGCTGCGTAACTCGGCCGTCTACTCGGGCGGTTCGCTCATCCTGACGCTGGCCGTCAGCGTTCCGGCCGGCTACGCGCTGGCGCTGACGAATTTCCGGGGACGCAAGACGCTCCTCGTGATCACCCTGGTCACCATGATCATGCCGCAGGCCACCCTGGTGCTGCCGATCTTCCTGGAACTCAACCGCTTCCACCTGATCGGCACCATCTGGTCGGTGATACTCCCCTTCTCGTTCTATCCGTTCGGCGTGTACTTGGTTTACATCTACTTCGGGAGCAGCCTTCCCAGGGACCTGCTGTCCGCCGCGCGGATCGACGGCTGCACGGAGTGGCAGCTCTTCTCACGCATCGCGCTCCCGCTCGCCAAGCCGGTGGTCGGACTGGTCGCGTTCTTCAGCTTCGTGGGTAACTGGAACAATTTCTTCCTGCCGTATCTCGTCCTGCCGAACAGCGAGCAGTTCCCCGTCCAGGTGGGCCTGAACCAACTGCTGACCTCGACGCCGTCCTTCAACCCCGTCGCCGGCGCCGGACTGAACGTCACCATCCCCGAACTCGCCCTGGCCATCATCATCGCCATCCTGCCTGTGCTGGTGCTCTTCCTCTTCTCGCAGCGCACTCTGGTGTCCGGGATGCTCGCCGGAGCGAGCAAGGAATGAGCGCTGCCCCCGTCTGTAAAGGAGACCGTGTGTACCGGCTCGATCCGCGCTACGCCCCCGCCCCGCAGGCCGTCCTCCACACGGGATGGCAGGCAGTGGCCTCCCAACTCCCCGATGGCCCCGCGGTGGTGGCCATCGACGGGCCCCCGTCCGTCGACTGGTCCCTCCTCGCTGATCGCCTCGCACACGAGCTGACCGGGCG
Organism: Streptomyces olivochromogenes; assembly: GCF_001514115.1. Classification (GTDB taxonomy): domain Bacteria; phylum Actinomycetota; class Actinomycetes; order Streptomycetales; family Streptomycetaceae; genus Streptomyces; species Streptomyces olivochromogenes. Next base: position 22,295 of record NZ_KQ948472.1, on the reverse strand, counting down.
CGGCGCCCCCGTCACCCTGCTCGACATCCGGAGCCACTACGCACGGCCGGCGCACGTCAGGAGCCGTACCGAACGCCCGGCGGACGCCGACGACCCCTACTTCCGCAAGCTCGCCGAAAATCCCCTCGACGACCTCTTCGAGAGCCTCCCGATATCCGCACCGCCGCAGGAAGGGCTGCTCCTCGTCCACGGGCCCGGCGCCGCCCTCGTGGATCACGACCTGCTCTGGTACGCCGATGTGCCCAAGCGATACGCGGAGGCCTCCGTCGGCGCGGGTGAAGTGGGCGCCAACCTCGGTCTGCCGGACGAGAAGCCCGACTTCAGACGGCTGTTCTACATCGACTGGCCGATGCTCGACCAGCACCGCGACTCGCTCGCACACCGCCTCGACGCCTGGCTCGACATGCAGCACCCCGACCACCCGGCGTGGATCGACGGAGCAGGCCTGCGCGCCACGTACGCCGCGCTGGCCCGCAAGCCCGTCCGCACCCGTCCGTACTTCAACTCCACCCCCTGGGGCGGCCATTGGGCACAGCGCGAGCTGGGCTTCAACCCCGACGCCCGCAACACCGCGCTCGGTTATGAACTGATCGCGCCCGAGGCGGGCATCCTCATCGGCACCGGACCGGAGACTCAGGCCGAGGTGCCGTTCCAACTCCTGTGCGTGCTGGAACCGTTGAGCGTACTGGGGGCAGAGGCGCACGCCCGCTTCGGCACGTCCTTCCCGATCCGCTTCGACTACCTGGACACCGTCGGCGGCGGCAGCCTCTCCGTGCACTGCCACCCGAAGGAGTCATATATGCGCGAGCGTTTCGGCTGGGCGTACACCCAGCACGAGACGTACTACCTCACCCGCGGCAGCTCCGACACCAAGGTGTTCCTCGGCCTGCGTGAGGACACCGACGTCGACGTCTTCCGCAAGGAGGTGGAGAGGGCCGTCACCGACGGAGTCCCCATGGACCCCGAGGACCACGTCCTGGCCTTCCCCGCCGAGCAGGGCCAGCTGTTCATGATCCCGGCGGGCACCCCGCACGCCAGCGGCGCGGGCAACCTCGTACTGGAGATCAGCGCCACCCCCTATCTCTACAGCCTGAGGTTCTACGACTGGCTGCGGCCCGGCGCCGACGGCAACCCGCGCCCCCTGCCCTACGAGCACGGTTTCGCCAACCTGGAGACCGGACGACGCGGGGAGGCCGTCGCCCGTGACCTGGTGCAGAAGCCGCGCACCCTGCGCGAGGGCACCGGCTGGCGGGAGGAGGTCATCGGCGGGCTGGCCGAGATGTTCTACGAGGTCCGGAGGTTCGTGCTCGACGCCGAGGCCGAGGCCGCCGACGACACGCAGGGACGGTTCCACATCCTGAACGTGGTGGAAGGGGAAGGCGTCACCGTGCACACGGCGGCCGGGGACCGGCACGAACTCGCCTACGCGGAGACGCTGACCGTGCCGGCCGCGGTCGGCCGGTACACCCTGCGAGCGGCCGGTGCCGACCCGGTGCGTGTCGTGAAGGCGCTGGTCCGTTGATTCCGGTCCTGGAGATCGGCGGCACCCATGTCACCGCGGCGCTCGTCGACCCGCGCGACGGACGTGTCACCAGCCGCACGCGCGAACCGCTCGACGCGGACGGCGACGCCGAAGACATCCTCGGCATCGTCCGACACTGCGCCGACGGGCTGTCGGTACCTCCTGGTGCGCGGTGGGGCGTGGCGGTGCCAGGGCCGTTCGACTACGCGAGGGGGATCGCCCTCTTCAAGGGCGTGGGCAAGTTCGAGGCCCTGTACGGGATGGACGTGCGAGCAGCACTCCTCGACGGACTGCGGCAGTGTCCCGGCGACGTCGTGTTCCTCAACGACGCCCACGCCTTCCTGACCGGCGAGTGGTCCGCGGGCACCGTCCGCGGGCACCGCCGCGCCGTGGGCATCACGCTCGGCACCGGTGTCGGCTCGGCGTTTCTCGCCGACGGCCGCATCTGCGACCACGGTCCCGGCGTACCGCCCGAGGGGCGGATGGACCTCACCGAGATCGACGACCGGCCGCTGGAGGACACCGTCTCCCGCCGGGCGATCCTCGCCCGCTACGGCGACCCCGCCGCCGATGTACACGACATCGCCGAACGAGCCAGGGCAGGAGAGGAGCGGGCCCGGCGGGCGCTGGACGACGCCTTCACCCGACTGGGCGCCGTGCTGGGCCCGCGCCTGCTGGCCTTCGGCGCGACCGCCCTGGTCGTCGGAGGCTCCATGGCCCGCTCCTGGGACCTCGTCGCCCCCGCTCTGTCCACCGGTCTCGTGACCGGGGGCTGGACGCCGGACGACCCGCGTGCCGACGCACGGCGAACCCGCGCGATGAAGCCTGCCGGCCCCGCGGGGGACGCCGCACTGGTGGGCGCGGCCCGCGCGGCGGTGGCGTGAGACCGACGAAGGGGAAGCACATGCCTTGGACGCCTGGCCCTCGGCCCGGCCGTGCTCTGCGTCGCGATCGCGCCTTAGAGATCATTTTCACCTTGGTCGCTCTGGTCTGAGACATGCGGGTCGCGCCTGTACCTCGTTCGCGTGGAAACGCCGACGCCTGGAAGGCCAAGTGGCCGCGGCGGGAACAGCCGGTCCGGCCGGCACGGTTGCATCGACCGAGGGACCGGCGCCGCACGGGCGGGGAACACGGAGACCATCAGGTCGTCCGCCCCACCAGGATCCGGGCCCCAGGGTCGCGGTACGCCCGCCGCGCACTCGGACCAAGACGCTTTTCTGCAGGAGGACTGTTTCATGACCGACCGGCCCTTGACGCTTATGGCAGTACACGCCCACCCCGACGACGAGGCCACCGGAACCGGAGGGGTCCTCGCGCGGTACGCGGCGGAAGGCATCCGCACGGTTCTCGTGACGTGTACCGACGGCGGTTGCGGTGACGGACCGGGGGGTGTCAAGCCGGGCGATCCCGGGCACGATCCGGCGGCGGTCGCCTTGATGCGCCGTCAGGAACTTGAGGCGAGCTGTGACGTCCTGAAGGTCAGCGATCTGGAGATGCTGGACTATGCCGACTCCGGGATGACGGGCTGGCCGAGCAACGACGCCCCCGGATCCTTCTGGCAGACCCCCGTGCAGGAAGGCGCGGCCCGACTCGCGGGACTCATGCGGCACTACCGACCCGATGTGGTCGTCACCTACGACGAGAACGGCTTCTACGGCCACCCCGACCACATCCAGGCCCACCGCATCACGATGGCGGCGCTGGAGATGACCGCGCTGACACCGAAGGTGTACTGGACCACGATGCCCCGCTCGATGATGCAGCGGTTCGGCGAGATCATGCGCGAGTTTCATGAGGACATGCCGGAGCCGGATCCTGCCGAGGCCGCCGCGATGGCCGAGATCGGCCTCCCCGACGATGAGATCACCACGTGGGTGGACACCACCGCGTTCAGCGGTCAGAAGTTCGACGCGCTGGCCGCGCACGCCAGTCAGGGCGAGAACATCTTCTTCCTCAAGATGGGCAAGGAGAGGTTCGGCGAGTTGATGGGCATGGAGACCTTCGTACGTGTCCAGGACGCCACCGGCGCGGCCATACCCGAGAACGATCTCTTCGCCGGACTGCGCTGATCCGCCGCCCGACCGGCCGGGGAAGCCACCGCGCTCGTCCCCAGACCACCTGGCAACCGCACGGGTGGGAGACCTGCGCGCTGCTGACTCGTAAGGTGCGCGACAGCCCAGGTCACGAGAGCGGTCTCCGGCACCGACCGCGAGACCCTTCAACAGTGAAGCCGGTCGCCCTGTCAGCCAATCGAGGCGTTCGACACCGAACCTAGGCGTCCACGCCCGCGCGCCGCCCCGACCGGCCGGTACCACCGATGGCCGGTACCGCCGCGATCGGGGCGGTCGTGCATCTGCCGGCTACCGCCCATCGAGGAGGGCCGGGACCTGTCCTCGATGAGCGGCATCCTGGCCGACATCGCCTACCGTCCACTGGCCCGGCGGCGGAGCCAACCCGCGGCTAGCTCAGATGCCGGGTGAAGAACTGGGCCGCGGCGTCTCCCGCGAACTGCGGGACGCCGGTGTGGCCGCCCATGTTGGCGTGCAGCGTCTTCTCCTTGGAGCCGAAGGCGTCGAACAGGTCCAGGGCCGCCTGCCGGTCGTTCCCTCTGTCGTCCCACTGCAGCAGGACGTGCAGCGGAATGGTGACCTGGCGGGCCTCCTCGAACATGGTGCGAGGGACGAAACTCCCGGCGAACAGAACGGCGGCCGAGATGCGCGGCTCGACCACCGCCAGCCGGGTCCCGATGGAGATGACTCCCCCTGAGTACCCGACCGGGCCGCCGATCTCGGGCAGCGAAAGGAGGGAGTCCAGGGTGGTCTGCCATTCCGGGACTGCCTTTTCGACCAGGGGGAGGACGAGCCGGTCCACGATCTCGTCGTCGACCGGCTCGCCGGCCTCCAGCGCCCGGTGCAGGTCGGCGCGGGCCTGCTCGGCGGCGGCGGAACGGGGCCGGTCACCGCTTCCGGGGAGCTCGATGGTGGCCGCGGCGAAGCCCTCCGCCGCGGATTGCCGGGCCCGGGCCGCCAGTCGGGAGTACATCTTGTGCAGTCCGCCGGGGTGGCCGAGCAGGATCAGCGGCGCCGGTGCGGATGCGGATCCGGGCGTCCACAGGATGCCGGGGATCTCGCCGAGGGTGAATTCGCGCTCGAGGACACCGTCGTCGAGGCGTTGTTCGGAAGTGAAGTGCATGGTCGAGCCTTTCGGGAGTGCTCAGAAACGGCGCTCCCGGACGACCTATCGCCCGACCGTGACCCCGGAGGGGAGCACCCATGTCGATACTGTGTTCACGGGTACCACCTCCTCGTTCTCTCGCACGGCCTCCGGCAAAGTAGCAGTGGTCGTGGTGGTCCGCCAACGGGTTTTTGCGGAGGCTCCGTGGTGGGCCGGGCGCGCCCCGGGCTCCCGTTCACCACGTACCACCAACCCCGTTGCGCGAAGCGGCATTTCATGGCCTCTTCCAGTGGCCGATACGGTCGGATTCATGGAGTGGAATTTTCCGACGGCCGAAGAACTCGCGGCTGCCTTGCGGGCCGGTGAAGTGAGCTCGGCGGAACTGACCGAAGAGGCGATCGCCCGTATCGAGCGGGACGACAAGGCGATCAACGCCATCTGTGTGCCGGACTTCGGCCGTGCGCGGGCCGCCGCGCGCGGTGCCGACCAGGCGCGCGCCCGTGGTGAGGACCGGCCGCTGCTCGGCATTCCGGTGACGGTGAAAGAGTCCTACAACATCGCCGGGCTGCCCACGACCTGGGGCATGCCGCCGCACCGGAACTACATGCCGGCCGAGGACGCGGTGCAGGTGTCGCGGCTCAAGGCCGCGGGCGCGGTGGTGCTCGGTAAGACCAATGTGCCTTTCGGGCTGCAAGATGTGCAGAGCTTCAACGAGATCTACGGCACCACCAATAACCCGTGGGATCACGGTCGCACGCCGGGTGGATCCTCCGGCGGATCAGCGGCGGCCCTGGCGTCCGGATTCGGCGCGCTGTCCATCGGTTCCGACATCGCCGGTTCGTTGCGCACCCCCGCACATTTCTGCGGTGTCTACGCACACAAGCCGACGCTCGGGCTGGCGGCGAACCGCGGTATGGTCCCGCCGTCCGCGCCGGCATTGCCGGCCGACCCTGACCTCGCCGTCGTCGGTCCGATGGCGCGCACCGCCCGCGACCTCGGGCTCCTGCTCGACGTCATGGCCGGACCGGACCCGCTGACGCTCGGTGTGGCGCACGACTTGACGCTGCCGCCCGCGCGCCACGAGCGGCTCTGCGACTTCCGGGTCCTGGTCCTCGACGAGCATCCGCTCATTCCGACCGGGTCCGCTGTGCGGGCGGGCGTGAACCGGGTGGCCGACGCGCTGGTCGACGACGGCGCCCGCGTCGAACGGCACAGCCCGCTGCTGCCCGATCTGACCGAAGCCGCGATGCTCTACACGCAGTTGCTGTTTTCGAGCCAAGTCGCACGTTTTCCAGTCGAAGCGTACGAGCAGCTGCGGACCCGCGCCGCCGAACTGGGCGCGGACGACCAGAGTCTCGATGCGGCGCGGCTGCGCGCCATGGTGTTCAGCCACCGCGACTGGATCGAGGCGAACAGCCGTCGCGAGCTCCACCGCCATGGCTGGCGGCGGCTCTTCGCCGAGTTCGACGCCGTGGTGTGTCCCATCACGCCCACTCCCGCGTTCCCGCACGACCACAACCCCGATCCGAGGGAACGCCGACTCGACATCGACGGCGTCGACCACCCGTACTTCGACCAGCTCGTCTGGGCCGGTCTGCCCACCATGCCCGGTCTACCCGCCACCGCCATACCAGCGGGCCGGTCCCCCGAGGGTCTGCCGGTGGGAGTGCAGCTCATCGGCCCGATGTTCGAGGACCGCACCCCGCTGCGGCTGGCCGAACTGCTCGAGCAGAAGATCGGCGGCTTCCAGGCACCGAAGCAGGGCGTGCTGCCCGGGTGTGCGGTGGCCTCACCGGCACCTCGTCCTGAAGTCCCGGTCGGCCAGTCCACCTTGTCGTAACTGGCCGTGTCCCGATTGCCCCGGCGCCCGTTCGCATGGAACTGCTTCCGCCGACGCGTGAACACGCGAGCACCAATCGCGGCGATCCGGTCGCGGTGGTCCTCGACGGGGCGGACTTGACCGATGAGGAGATGCAGCGGCTGGCGCGTTGGACCAATCGCCCGGCTGGACGGCGGCCTCGCGCCCGGCAAGGACGCCGACGTGATCCTGTTGCCAGGCGGATCGCGGCGGCCACCGCGCGCGCGTCAGCCGAACCCGTGGGCGCCGAGCTCGGCGTAGCGGGCGGACAGCTCGGTCATGTCGCGTTCCGCTCCCTCCCGCAGCCAGCGCCCGTACATCCCGGCCGCCTCACCCTCCTCCAGGACGTGGCCCGCGACCCCCGCGGCCAGCGAGCCCGCCGTCCAGCCCGACAGGAGGGCCCGCAGCACCCCGTGCGACGAGGCGGGGTCCAGCAGGACGCCCGCGTCCCCGGCCACGAACCAGCCCGGCCCGGCGGCCCTCGAGCACAGCCGCCAGCTGACGTCCGCAGACCGGGCCGGTCCCTCGGGCACAAGGCCCGCGAACTCCTTCGGGGGCCCGCTGCGCGGCCGCCCCTGCTCCGGTACGAAGTCCAGCCGCATCCACTGGTATCGGTCCCGGCCCACCCGCGCGGTCCACGTCCAGCCGGAGCGGTCCGCGGCGATCGCCGGAGCCGCGTCCCGCTGCGGACAGGACCCGGCCGCGTAGCCGTACCGGATCAGCAGTCGTGGCGAGCGCGGCGGGGCGGTCAGGCCGAGGGCGCGGCTCAGCCAGCGGGCGCGGCCCGTCGCGTCGATGACGGTACGGGTACGCAGCGGCGCGGCCGTCCCGCCCAGCCGGACCCCGGTCACCGCGCCGCCCTCCACCACCGGTTCCCGTACCCGGCAGCCGAGACGGACCTCCGCGCCCGCCTCCCGGGCCCGGTCCAGCAGCAGCGCGTCCAGCCGCCGGCGGTCCACCTGGAAGCCGTGCCAGGGACCGCTCTCGTCCCGCCCGAACGGCTGGAACCGGGGCTCCGTGCCCCACCCGACCGTGATCCCCTCGTGCCGGGCTCCGACGGCGTCAGCGAATCCGCCGGGCAGCAGCCGGGCCAGCAGGGTCTCGGCGCCCGGGTGCAGGGCCTCGCCCGGGCGGGCCACGGGTGCGGCCAGGCGTTCGGTGAGCACGGTCCGCAGCCCGGCGGACGCGCAGACGATCGCCGCCGCGCATCCGGCGGGCCCGGCCCCGGCGATCAGGACGTCGGCGTCGGTACGGACGTGTCGCGCGTCCACGGGCCTTGGTCCCTTCGCAGCAGTACCGTACGGCCGTCGGTGTAGGCCGCGACGTCCTCGGCGATCTCCACCAGCACCTTCTGGATGTTGCCGGGGTCGCGGCTCTCGGCCCCGGGCCGGTAGACCCGGAACCGGTAGCGCCGCGGTCCGGCCAGGCGGCCTCTGGCGGACCGTTCGGCCTCCGCGAGTCCCGCGTCGCCCGCCTCCACCGCGGTGAACGACAGGACCGCCCACGCCGACTTGGCCTTCAGGATCTCGATCACCGCCCGGTCCCCGAACCGGGTCACGAACTCCGGGTCGTGGATGCCGAGGCTCCAGTAGACCGCCGACATGGCCAGCACTCGTGCCTTGGTCTCGGCGAGGTCCACACGCGCGGTGAGGTACGCGGTGAGCCGGTCCTGGGTGGTGATGTAGTCGGCCCGGTCGATGTCCTGGTACGCGACCACCGCGCGGCCGCCGACCACCCGGACCTCGGGTCCCCTGATCCCGTCCCACGGCAGCCGGCCCAGTCCCCGGACCTCCTCCATGCCGATCTCGGCATCGGTCAGCGGCACGATCGTCGGCCACGGGTAGGGGAAACCGGATGCGTGCTTGAGCGGGGTGAAGGTCCGCGTCGCGTCCGGTGCCACGGCGGGCCAGTAACTGCCCAGCGCGGCGCAGAGCTTGGCGTCCTCCAGGAACGGCGTGCCGAGGCTGTACGCCTGCATGTAGCGCTGGAGCGGGGCCCCGGGCTCGTTGTAGACCAGCCCCTGGCTCACCTCCCAGCCCGGGTCGGTCACCCCGGCCGCCGCGTCGGGCAGGCCCGAGTACCGGCCGCGGGCGTCGTCGGGCAGAGGGCGTGCCACCGGGTCGCCGGGCGCGGGCTGCCCGACCACCGCGGTGACGGTGTCGTCGTAGATGTCGAAGCCCTTGGGGAGGGTGATGTCGCCGGCGAAGCGGAACTCCGAAAGCGGCCGCGGCGGTAGGGCCCACAGGGCGTCCCGGGTCTCCTCGGGCACCGAGGTGCGCCACCACACGGTCAGGTCGTGCTGGTTGACGTCGGGGAAGAAGTCGGGGGGCGCGACGCTGCAGAAGGCGGGCTTGAAGGTGTCGATCTCCGCCGCGAGTTGCGGGCACTGGACGGAGACGAAGCCGTCCCCGGCGAAGTCGATCCAGTGCTGGGCCCGGTAGCCGCCCTTGTGGGTGATCGTCTCCATGTCCGGGTTGAGGTTGAGGTCCTCCAGCCGGCCGTCGTCGTGCAGGCGGTGGCGGATGTTGACGTACTCGGGGGAGCGCCGGTCGTTGTCAGGGACGGCGCCCTGCGCGTACGTCGGCTCGGTCTCGACCGCGCCGGGGATGAGCTGGACGGAGGAGAAGTACAGGATGCCCGGGTCCTGGACCAGGTCGGAGGAGACGTCGAAGGTCAGCCACTTGCCCCCGAACCGGGCCCGGTTGGCGAAGGGCTGCGGCTGGGGGGCGAGGACGCCCGAGCCGTGGGCCTGCTGTGCGGGGAGCAGCGCGGCGATCTTGTCGTCGCGGATGGTGAAGGGGAAGGCGTCCAGATCCTTGCCGGTCCACTCGGTCGGATAGCCCTGCTCCCGCAGGAACAGGTGCATCCGCTTGAGTTTCTCGTTGACCATGCGGGAGTCGAGGGAGAGGGACAGGTCCAGGCCCGCGACGCACTCCCGGCCGGGGAACAGCTTGTGCAGCGGTACCCAGAAGGTCCGCTCGTCGTCGCCGGACACCACGTTCCGGGGCCCGAAGCGCCGGCTGTCGGCGCCGGTCACCTGCATGGCGAGGTACGGGGCGAAGCGCTGCGGGACCGTGTGGAAGACGAACGGCTGCTTCGGGTCGAGGGCGGCGAACTGGCGGCCGCGGGCGTCGTAGCTGGGGCCGGTGGTACCCATACGGGTGATGCCGGTGCGGGAGAAGCAGAGGTCGGCGTGGCGACCGTGCACGGAGCCGGTCGCGTCGCGGTAGTCGAGGGCGAAGACGACGACGCCGAGGGGGTTGTCCCCGGCGATCTCCCGGAGCCGGTCGAGGGTGGGCGGGTGGACCCCGTAGACGTAGTTCTCGACGGCTTCGATCTCGGCGAGGGTGGGGAACGCGCCGAGGGTGCGGCCGCGGCCGTCGGTGAGCACGGCCGCCGCGGCGAAGGCGTGGTAGAGGAGGCTGCGCGCCGGGTTGCCGGGCTCGATGCCGCGGGCCGGCAGGGACGGTGCGAAGTCCCCGAAGCCGGGTACCGCGCGGTCGAGTGCGGGGATCGGCTTGGCCAACTCGGCAGCCAGGTCGCGGGCGCCGATGTCCAGGACCCCGCGGGTGACTGTGCGCAGGAGCGTGCGCCAGCCCTGGTCGGCGAGGCGGGCGCAGGCCGCCGCGACGGCTTCGGCCAGAGGTCTCACCAGTGGTGATGCCATGGCCTCGTACTGCACGGTGAGCCCGGGAAATCCGAGTAGGAGCCCGCCGACGGCGGCCCCCTTCATGAGATCGCGCCGAGAGAGCTCCACGCCGTTCGCCTCCTGGGGTGTGCCGGATTCCCCTCATCGATCGGTGATTCTGGCGGCTGGGAGGCGGGGGGGTACGCGCGCGACGCGGGATTGCCGCCCAATGGGTTAGCCCGGTTGCCGCGCCGCGCCGGGTTGGCCGTGGGGGTGTCCTGGCCGTGGATTGATGCCGGTCAGCGAGCCGGGGGTGACGGCGGCACCAGATGCGCCCCACGACGTAACTCGTGTCCTCGTGGAAATATGGCAACGGGCCGTACGCGCACCAGGCCGCGCCGGTCGCGAGGAGACGCCATGACGGCCAGCGATACACCCCCGACACCTCCACCGCCGCGGTCGAACCCGGACTCCGTGGTCGACTGCGCCCTGTACGAACACGGCAAGCGCCGACCGGGCCTCCTCCCCCTCCACCAGGCGATGACCGCCTGCCACGCCACCCCGGACAGCTTCGTCTGGATCGGCCTGCACGAACCCACCGAAGACCAGCTCCAGAGCGTCGCGCGCGCCTTCGGCCTGCACCCCCTGGCCGTCGAGGACGCCCTCACCGCCCACCAGCGCCCCAAGCTCGAACGCTACGACGACACCCTCTTCCTCGTGATGCGGACCGCGCTCTACGTCGAGCACGAACACCTCACGGCCACCAGCGAGATCGTCGACACCGGCGAGATCATGGTCTTCATGGGCAAGGGCTTCATCGTCGTCGTACGACACGGCCCCTCCCGCCAGCTCACCGGCGTCCGGCGCACCCTGGAAAGCCGCCCCGAACTGCTCGCGCACGGCCCCGCCGCCGTACTGCACGCCATCGCCGACACCGTCGTCGACCAGTACCTCGAGGTCGTCACCGCCGTCGAGACGGACGTGGACGAAGCGGAGGGCTGCACCTTCGCGCCCCAGCAGGCCCACGACATCCGCCGCGTCTACCAGCTCAAACGCGAGCTCCTGCAGCTGCGCCGCGCGGTGGCCCCGCTCGCAGGGCCGATGCGGGAGCTCGCCGGAGGCCGGCTGCCCGGCGTGGACAAGGACATCGCCACGTACCTCCGCGACGTCAGCGACCACCTCACCCAGGCCGCCGAACGCATCACCACACTCACCGAGGTGACCGACACCGCCCTGTCCCTCGCCCTCGCGCAGACCGGCGTCCAGCAGAACTCCGACATGCGCCGTATCAGCGCCATCGGCGCCCTCATCGCCGTACCCATCGGCATCGTCGGCATCTACGGCATGAACTTCGACCACATGCCCGAACTCCACTGGACCTTCGGCTACCCCCTGGTCATCCTCGGCATCATCGTCATCTGCACCGTGATCTACCGGGCCTTCCGACGCAACGGCTGGCTGTGAGCGGCGTGGGGAGGTTGCACCGCGCTCTGTTCCCGTCCGTCGCCCGGTACTGCCTCGCGCACGCCGCCTGTCCCGTGCCGGCGGTGCCGTCTTCGCCCCTCGAGAACGACCTCGCCTCCGTGCACCGTCGCATCAGTCTGCGGATGCCGCTCGACGCCCGGGAGCTGACGGACGGCAGGCCCTGACCGAGCCCCCTGCGGGCGAGCGAGAGCGGGCGCCGTCGTGCGCCGCCCGCGACGCGGCGCGCCGGCGGCATGTCCGCGGGCTCGATCCCGTACGCGCCCGTCAGCGGCCGAGGGCGGCCCCGGCGTGGTTCTGACCGTGGCCTCGAACGCGCCGCTGACCAGGCATCCTCCTGCCCATCAGCGTCGCGTTATGGGTCGGGGACAGGGCGTCAAGCATCCGTCAGTGAGGGGCCCCGGACCCGGTCGGGCGGGCATAGCTTCATCGAAGCGCCCGGCCGATCCGACCGAGCGGCGCACGTCGCCTTCTTCGAGGAGCCGCATCATGTCTCCAGTCGAGCATTCCGAGGACCCGGAGCCCTCCGAACGCTTCCCGGCCGGACTTCTCTTCGTTCCTGTCCGGTCGGGGCCCACGGGCTGCACGGCCCGGTTCTTCCGCACCCCACTGGGCGGCCGTACGGCCGTCGGCTTCACCTCGGCGGCCAAGCTCACCGCCACACTCGGCACGGACCAGGCCTCCATCCGGCTCTCCGAACCCGCACTGCGCGCCCTCGCCGCGCCCCTGGGCGTCACCGCCCTCACCATCGACCCGCAGTTCTCCGCCCCCTCGGCCGACCGCACCGCGGCCACCGCCCGCGAGCGCGAGAACTCCTGGCGCCGCTGGCACCCCCAGCACGTCGGCGCCCTGCGGGTGACCGGCGCCGCCGCCGTCGTCGCGTGCCTGAACCTGCTGATCGGCTGAGGAGACGCCATGTCCATTCAGGAACTGCCCATCCAGGAAAAGCCCGACCAGGAACTGTCCGTTCAGGAACAGCCTGTCCAGGAAAAGCCCGTTCAGGAACTGCCTGTTCAGGAACTGCACCGGGCACCCGGGACCGACAGCCCCGGCCAAGGAGCCCACACCGACGCACGAGACGCCGAAGGCCTCTCCGTCTGGCCCCGCTCCGCCCACCCCGAACCCCACGGCGACATCTCCGTCGGCGGTGTCTCCCTCACCGAGGCCGCCGACCGCTTCGGCACCCCCCTCTACATCCTCGACGAACAGGAAGTCCGCGAGCGCTGCCGCGCCTACCGCACCGCCTTCCCCGACGCCGACATCGTCTACGCCGCCAAAGCGTTCCTGTGCCGGGCCATGGCCCACTGGGTCCAGGAAGAAGGCCTGGGCCTGGACGTGTGCTCCGCCGGAGAACTCGCACTCGCCGTCACCACCGGCTTCCCGCCCGAGAAGATCGTGCTGCACGGAAACGCCAAGAGCCCCGAAGACCTCAGCACCGCCCTGCGCCTGGGTGTCGGCCGCATCGTCGTCGACAGCACCTCCGAGATCGCCCGGCTCGCCGCGCTCACACCCCCCGGCACCCGCCAGCCCGTCATGGTCCGCGTGGTGCCCGGCATCGTCGCCGGCGGACACACCAAAATCCGCACCGGCACCGACGACCAGAAATTCGGCCTCTCCCTCACCGACGGCTCGGCGCAGCACGCCGTCACCCGCATACTCGACCAGCCCCACCTCGAACTCGTCGGCCTGCACTGCCACATCGGCTCCCAGGTCACCACCGTGAAACCGTACGTCGCCGCCGTACGCCGCATGATCGGACTCCTCGCCCGCATCCGCGACCAGCACGGCATCACCCTCCCCCAGCTGAACATCGGCGGCGGCCACGCCATCGCCTACCGCCCCGGCGAAGAACACCTCAACATCTCCGTCCTGGCCGGACGGGTCCGCGCCGAACTCGAAGACGGCTGCGCCCGCGCCCAGCTGCCCGTGCCCCGCCTCACCCTCGAACCCGGCCGCGCCATCGTCGGCCCCGCCGGCGTCGCCGTCTACCGGGTGCTGGCCGTCAAACGCACCGGCACCCACACCTTCGTCGCCGTCGACGGGGGCATGAGCGACAACCCGCGACCCGCCCTCTACGGAGTGCGCTACGCACCCCGTCTCATCGGCCGCACCTCCACCGCACCACCCCGTCTCGTCACCGTCGTCGGCCGCCACTGCGAAGCCGGCGACATCCTCGCCGACGAAGTAGCACTCCCCGGCGACATCCACCCCGGCGACCTTCTCACCGTCCCCGCCGCCGGCGCCTATCACCTTTCCATGGCCTCCGGCTACAACCTCGTCGGCCGCCCACCCGTCGTCGCCGTCTCCGACGGCATCGCACGCGTACTCGTACGCCGCGAATCCCTCGACGACATGAACCGCCGCGACATCGGACTGTAGCGCCGAGTCCCTTCCCCGGACCCTCCGCCGAGCTTCCCCTCGGCGGAGGGCTGCCCCTTGTACAGCACGGGTTGTGCAGCACGGGCGGTCCGAAAGATCAATAAATGCCCCCTGTCCGCAAACCTCTATGTGTGAGGACGAGGTCTCGATGACCGTCGAAAACACCGTCGGCCTGATCGTGGCCGTCTCACTGCTCGCCTACCTGATCGTCGCCCTGATCAAGCCGGAGAAGTTCTGATGTCCGCTCCCGCCGAGACCCGGCCCGCGCCCGTGCCGGACTCCCCTCCGCCCGGACCGGGGCAACCGCGCCGGGTCGGCGCCGGAATGCTCGATCCGACGCAGCTGTGGCGCGCGCTCCCCCAGGCGCTGCGCAAGCTGAATCCGGTCACCCTGTTCCGTAACCCTGTCATGTTCGTGACCGAGGTCGGCGCCGCGCTGACCACGGGTATCGCGGTGGTCCACCCCAGCCTCTTCGGCTGGCTGATCACCGGCTGGCTGTGGCTGACGGTGGTCTTCGCCAACCTCGCCGAGGCCGTGGCCGAGAGCCGCGGCAAGGCACAGGCCGACTCGCTGCGCAGGACCCGGCAGCAGACCACCGCCTGGCGCCTCGCGGGCTGGGAGCCCGGGGCGCCTCAGGACGCCTACCTCGAAGAGGCCGTCGCCGCCTCCGAGTTGAGGCGCGGCGACATCGTGTCCGTACCGGCCGGGGAGCTGATCCCCGGCGACGGCGACGTCATCCAGGGCGCGGCGAGCGTCGACGAGTCGGCGATCACCGGTGAGTCCGCGCCGGTCATCCGCGAGTCCGGCGGCGACCGCAGCGCGGTCACCGGCGGCACTCGGGTGCTCTCCGACCACCTCGTCGTTCGCATCACCCAGGAGCCCGGGCAGAGCTTCCTCGACCGGATGATCACCCTGGTCGAGGGCGCCAACCGGCAGAAGACCCCCAACGAGCTGGCGCTGAACCTGCTGCTGGTCATGCTGACCTTCGTCTTCCTGGTCGCGGTCGTGACCCTGCAGCCGATGGCGATCTTCTCCAAGGACGCGATGGCCGCCGCGCACGACACCGCGGCGCTGACCTCGAACGGTGTCACTGCCATCGTGCTGGTCTCGCTGCTCGTCTGTCTGATCCCGACCACGATCGGCGCGCTGCTCTCGGCGATCGGCATCGCGGGCATGGACCGGCTGGTGCAGCGCAACGTCCTTGCCATGTCCGGCAGGGCGGTCGAGGCGGCCGGTGACGTCAACACCCTGCTGCTCGACAAGACCGGCACCATCACCTTCGGCAACCGGCGGGCGAGCGCGTTCCTCCCGGTCGGGGCGGTCCCCATGGAGCGGCTGGCGCAGGCCGCGCTCCTTTCCAGCTTGGCCGACGAGACGCCCGAGGGTCGTTCCATCGTCGAGTTCGCCTACGAAAAGCACGAGTTGACCGAGCGGGTCGCGAACGGCGCCGAGTGGGTGCCGTTCACCGCCGCCACCCGTATGTCGGGAGTCGACCTTCCCAGCGGTCAGCGGCTGCGCAAGGGCGCGGCGGCATCGGTCGCGGCGTGGGTGCGCGAGCAGGGCGGCGAGGTTCCGCTCGCGCTGGAGGCGACCGTCCAGCAGGTCTCCGCGTCGGGCGGCACGCCGCTGGCCGTGGCGCAGTCCACGAGCGACGGCCGGGCCGAGGTACTCGGTGTCGTCCACCTCAAGGACGTCGTCAAACCGGGTCTGCGCGAACGCTTCGACGAGCTGCGCCGGATGGGCATCCGTACGGTGATGATCACCGGCGACAATCCGGTGACCGCCAAGGCGATCGCCGAGGAGGCGGGCGTCGACGACTTCCTTGCCGAGGCCACGCCCGAGGACAAGCTGGAGCTGATCAAGCGGGAGCAGGCCGGCGGTCACCTCATCGCGATGACGGGCGACGGCACGAACGACGCACCGGCGCTCGCGCAGGCCGACGTGGGCGTGGCGATGAACACGGGTACGTCGGCCGCCAAGGAGGCCGGCAACATGGTCGACCTCGACTCCGACCCCACGAAGATCATCGAGATCGTCGAGATCGGCAAGCAGCTCCTCATCACCCGGGGCGCGCTCACGACCTTCTCGATCGCCAACGACATCGCCAAGTACTTCGCGATCCTGCCCGCGATGTTCGCCGCGGTGTACCCGGGGCTCGACCGGCTCAACATCATGGCTCTGCACTCGCCGCTGTCCGCGATCCTCTCCGCGGTCGTCTTCAACGCGGTGGTCATCGTGGCGCTGATCCCGCTCGCCCTGCGCGGTGTCCGCTACCGGCCTTCCTCCGCCTCGGCCCTGCTCACCCGCAACCTGTGGATCTACGGACTCGGCGGCGTGATCGCCCCGTTCCTGGCCATCAAGTTCATCGACTTCGCCCTCGTCCAGTTCATCCCGGGGATCTGACCATGACACGCATCCCGCACTGGCTCGCCCAGCACATCGCGGCACTCCGGGTGGTCCTCGTCCTGACTCTCCTGACCGGCCTGGCCTATCCGCTGGCCATGGTGGCGGCGGCCCATGTCCCAGGACTCGACGGCAGGTCGGAGGTCACCGGCGCCGACGGCAGACCGGCCGGATCCTCACTCATCGGCCAGTCCTTCACCGACGCCAAGGGCAACCCGCTCAAGCAGTACTTCCAGTCCCGTCCCTCCAACGCCGGTACGGGATACGACGCCGCCGCGTCCGGAGCCGGCAACCAGGGCCCCGAGTCCGTCGTCGACGCGTTGGACAAGCCGAGCCTGCTCACCCTGGTGTGCGGGCGCAGCAAGGCGGTCGGCGACCTGGAAGGCGTCGACGGTTCGCGCCCGTACTGCACGGACGACGGCGTCGGCGCGGTCCTCGGCGTCTTCCACGAGGGCGGCACGAGCGGTCGTGTCACCAAGGTGGTCAGCCTCGACCAGGCCTGCCCCGCGCAGCCGTTCCTCGCCACGTACAAGGGAGTTCGTGTCTCGTGCGCGAAGCCCGGCGCGGACTACAGCCATGCCGTGACCGTCCCCGTGCGTGGCGACGCCCCGGCGAACCCGGTCGTCCCCGCCGACGCGGTCACCGCGAGCGGCAGTGGTCTCGACCCGCAGATCAGCCCGGCGTACGCGAAGCTCCAGGCGCCGCGCGTCGCGCATGAGCGTGGCGCGAGCCTGGCCGACGTACGGGGGCTGATCGCGAAGTACACCACCGGGCGTGCGCTCGGTGTGTTCGGCGAGCCGGGCGTCAATGTCGTCGAGCTGAACATCGCACTCGACCGTAAGTACCCGACGACCGCGACAACCGCGTCGTCTCCGAAGCAGGGAGCCTGATCATGGCGGCCTGGATCCAGGCATCGATCATTCTCGCCGTGGTCGTGGGGCTGCACGTCCCGCTCGGCGACTACATGGCCCGCGCCCTCGACGGCGGGAGGCACTGGCGGGGCGAGAAGACCCTCTATCGCGTCTGCGGCATCGACCCGGCCAAGGAGCAGACCTGGCGGCACTATCTCACCGCCCTGCTCGCCTTCTCCGTCATGAGCATCGCGGCGCTCTTCGCCCTGTTCACCCTGCAGGGCAAGCTGCCCTGGTCGACGGGGCACGAGGGCATGCCGTGGCGGCTCGCGCTGCACACCGCCGTCTCCTTCACGACCAACACCAGCTGGCAGAACTACGCCGGTGAGTCCACCACCGGACATCTCGCCGTGATGGCGGGTCTGGGCGTCCAGGCGTTCGCGTCGGCGGCGGTCGGCATCTGCGTGGCCCTCGCCCTGGTCCGGGGTCTGGTCCGGCGCTCCACCGACGACCTGGGCAACTTCTGGGTCGACCTGCTGCGCACGATCTTCCGGATCCTGGTCCCGATGGCGGTCGTCGGCGGCCTGATCCTGATGGCGGGCGGTGTCATCCAGAGCCTCGGCGGCGGACACACCTTCACCACGGTCGCGGGCGCCAAGCAGACGATCCTCGACGGGCCGGTGGGCTCCTGGGAGCCGATCAAGCTGTTCACCGGTGACGGCGGTGGCGTCTTCAACGCCAACAGCGCCCACCCCTTCGAGAACCCGAGCGCCTGGACCAACGCCTTCGAGATCGTGCTGATGCTGCTCATCCCGACGGCCTGCGTGCGTATGTTCGGCCGGATGATCGGCAGCCTGAAGCAGAGCTGGACCCTGCTCACGGTCGTCGGCATCCTCTTCGGCCTGCTCCTCGCCGCGGGCACACTCGCGCAGAGCGCCCACACCGGCACGGTCACGCAGGCGGTCGGCGGACCGTACGAAGGCACCGAGACCCGCTTCGGCATCCCCGGCTCCACACTCTTCGGCGTGGGGGCCACGGGCTCCGCGGACGGCGCGGCCAACTCCTCGTACGACAGCTTCTCCAGCCTCGGCGGCGGTGTGTTGCTGTCCGCGATGATGCTCGGTGAGATCGCTCCCGGCGGCACGGGCAGCGGGCTCTACGGCCTGATCATGGTGGTCCTGGTGGCCGTCTTCATCGGCGGTCTGATGGTCGGTCGCACGCCCGAGTACCTGCGCAAGCGGATCGGGTACGGGGAGATGCGGTGGGTCGTCGTGTACGCGCTGATCCCGCCGACCGTGATTCTCGCGTGCACGGGTGTCGCGCTCGCCTTCGGCGACGGCCAGAGCTCCATGGGGAACCCGGGAGCACACGGCCTGACCGAACTCATCTACGCGTACACCAGCAATACCAACAGCAACGGCAGCGCGATGGCCGGCTTCAACGGCGCCACCGACTTCCACAACCTGCTGATGGTGTTCGCGATGCTGGCAGGGCGGTATCTCCCGATGGTTGCCGTGCTGGCCCTGGCCGGACGCCTCGCCAAGCAGCAGCCGGGCGTCGTCACGGTCGGCACGCTACGCGCCCAGGGCGTCAACTTCGTCGTCCTGGCCACCGCCGCGGCCGTCGTCCTGGCGCTGCTCAACTTCCTTCCGGCGCTGTCCCTCGGCACCATCGCCGACGGCCTGCTGTAGCGGCCCGAGCACCGGCTGAGCCTGCGATCCCTCACAGGCTCAGCCGGTACGGCACGACGCAGACGGACCAGTCGCCCTCTGGTCGGAGCACTAAGAGGTGGCGGTCACCGGAAGGTCGGGGCGGACCGGTTCGATGCCGGACTCTGCCGGGACGGTGAGGACCATGGTGAGGCCGCCGCCGGGGGTGTCCTCGGCGGCGAGGGTGCCGCCCATCGACTCGGCGAAGCCGCGGGCGACCGCGAGGCCGAGACCGACGCCCGCGCCGCGGGGAGCGTCTCCGTAGCGCTGGAAGGGTTCGAAGATGCGGTCCTTGGCCTCGTCGGGGACGCCGGGGCCGCGGTCCACGACCCGTATCTCCACCCGGTCGGCCATCGCGGACGCGGAGACCAGGACCGGCGCGTCGGAAGGGCTGTATTTCACGGCGTTCTCGACGAGGTTGGCGACCGACCGCTCCAGCAGGCCCGGGTCGACGGCGACCATCGGCAGCGTCTCGGGGATGTCCAGCGTCACGCTGTCCTCGGGGACCCCGCCGAGAGCCATCGGGACCACCTCGTCGAGGTCGATCTCGCGGATCAGCGGAGTGACCGTGCCCGTCTGGAGCCGGGACATGTCCAGCAGATTGCCCACCAGGTTGTCGAGGCGGTCCGCACCCTCTTCGATGCCTTCGAGGAGTTCCGCCCGGTCCTCCTCCGACCAGGCCACATCATCCGACCTGAGCGAGGAGACCGCTGCCTTTATCCCGGCCAGCGGGGTACGCAGGTCGTGACTGACCGCGGCCAGCAGCGCGGTGCGGATGCGGTTGCCCTCGGCCAGCGCACGCGACTGGTCGGCCTCCGACTGCAGCCGCTGGCGGTCCAGGACCACCGCGGCCTGGGCGGCGAACGCGGCCAGCACCCGGCGGTCCTCCGCCGGCAGGACCCGCCCCGAGAGCGCCAGCGCCATGCGGTCGCTGACCGGCATGTCCACGTCCGCGTCCTCCGGACGTGCGACCGCCGTACGCGTGCCCACGCTGCCCGCGCAGGTCCACGGATCGACGTCACTGGCGCGCTCCAGCAGGGCGACCGACTCCATGCCGAAGGTCTCCCGGACCCGTTCCAGCAGGGCCTCCAGGCTGGTCTCGCCGCGCAGCACACTGCCCGCCAGAACGGACAGGATCTCCGACTCGGCGCGCAGCCGGGCCGCCTGCTGTGTGCGGCGGGCCGCGAGGTCCACGACGGAGGCCACCGACACGGCCACTCCGACGAAGATCGCGATGGCGACGATGTTCTTGGGGTCGGCGATCGTCAGGGTGTGGACGGGCGGGGTGAAGAACCAGTTCAGCAGCAGGGAGCCGACCACGGCCGAGGCCAGGGCGGGATACAGCCCGCCCAGCAGGGCGGCGGCCACCGTCAGCGCCAGGAACAGCAACATGTCGTTGGCCAGGCCGACTTCGGGCGCGACACCGGTCAGCAGCAGCGTGAGGAGGGCGGGTCCGGTCACACCGGTCAGCCAGCCCCAGACGACACGGGACCGGCCGAGCCGTGCGCTGCGGGCCACCGGCAGTCCGCGCCCCTTGCCCGCCTCGCCGTGCGTGATCAGGTGGACGTCGAGGTCGGGGCCCGACTCCCGGGCGACCGTCGCCCCGACGCCCGGTCCGAAGACGTACTGCCATCCCTTGCGCCGGGACACCCCGAGGACGATCTGGGTGGCGTTCACCCCGCGCGCGAAGTCGAGGAGCGCCGTGGGGATGTCTTCCCCGATGACGTGGTGGAAGGTGCCGCCCAGGTCCTCCACCAGCGTGCGCTGGACCGCAA
>NZ_KQ948472.1:0-816 GCF_001514115.1 Streptomyces olivochromogenes | reverse complement strand
GCGCGAGCTCGCGCAGCGCGGTCAGATTGCCGGGGCGGAAGTAGTTGGACAGCGCCGCGTCGACCTTGTCGGACTTGTAGATGTTGCCGTGCGCCATACGGCGACGCAGCGCGGGCGGTGACATGTCGACCAGTTCGATCTGGTCGGCCCGGCGTACGACCTCGTCCGGCACCGTCTCCTGCTGCCGGATGCCGGTGATGGACTCGACGACGTCGCCCAGCGACTCCAGGTGCTGGATGTTGACGGTCGAGATCACGTCGATCCCGGCGGCGAGGAGTTCCTCGACGTCCTGCCAGCGCTTGGCGTTGCGGGAGCCGGGGATGTTCGTGTGGGGCAGCTCGTCGACCAGGGCCACCTGGGGGCGCCGGGTCAGCACCGCGTCCACGTCCATCTCCGTGAAGACGGTGCCGCGGTACTCCAACTCCTTACGGGGGATCTCCTCCAGCCCGTGCAGCATCACCTCGGTGCGCGGCCGGTTGTGGTGCTCCACGAACGCGACCACACAGTCTGTGCCCCGCTCGACCCGGCGGTGCGCCTCGGAGAGCATCGCGTACGTCTTGCCGACCCCCGGTGCCGCACCGAGGTAGATCCGAAGCTTGCCTCGTGCCATCTTCTCTTCTCTTCGTCGGTTTCGTGCGCGTGCTTCAGCTTTCGAAGCGGTATCCCATGCCGGGTTCGGTGATGAGGTAGCGGGGGTGGGCGGGGTCGGTCTCGAGTTTGCGGCGGAGTTGGGCCATGTAGACCCGCAGGTAGTTGGTCTTGTTGCTCTGGCTGGCTCCCCAGACCTCGGCCAGGAGGTGTTTCTGGGTGATGAGG
>NZ_KQ948471.1:89423-182527 GCF_001514115.1 Streptomyces olivochromogenes | reverse complement strand
GCTCGGCGAGTTCGAGTCGATCTACAACCAGCATCGGCCTCACCGCACCCTGCACAGCGCAGCTCCCCTTCGGCCGCTCCGCGAACCGATCACCGAACCGGACCGACTCGACCACCTCGACATCCGTCGACGCGACCGACTCGGCGGCCTCTTCCACAAGTACGCACACGCAGCCTGACCAGCTCGGACGTAATCATCGGCACCCGCAGCTCGCGGGGATGGCGTAGGGGTGACCAGCAATGCGTGCCGGGGTTCGGCGTCAGACCGCCGCGGCCGCCCTGCGGGGTTTCGGTGCTCAGCGCCGGGCTGACACGGCTGCCGCTGCCGCGGCCAGGATCCGGTGCAGGACAGGGACCGGGATCGCCGGGTTGGTGACCGCCACGCATGCCGTGTCGCGGTCGTGCAGCAGCCCGGCCAGGACGCGGGCCGGCAGCCGCGGATTGCGCATTGCGGTCCAGCGGACGTGGTCCGCCGGGTCGTCCAGCAGCCGCACCGCGTCGGCCGGTGACAGCCGGGGGTCCTCCGCCGCACGGCGGCGCACCTCGGCTTCTGGGTCGCGAGCCAGGTGTGCGACGTCGGCCGACGTGGACTCCGGATCGTCCAGGGCCAAGCGGCGCATCCGCCCGATGGAGTCGTCGGCGTAGCGCAGCAGGCCCGTACGGGGGAAGTTGGGGTGGCTGCGGGGGCGGCCGGGGTGACTGAAGCTGCCGTCCCACCAGCGCCAGACCTCCAACAGCATCTCGGCCGGCGCGCCGTCGCACGATTCGGCGAGGAACAGGTGGACCGTCCGGTCCTCGTCCCGCGCCAGACGCTCCACGACGTCCGGTGGGAGATGCCGGGCACGGGCCACACTGCGGCGGATGAGCGGATGAGACGATACGGCGAGGCGGCGCATCGCGTCGGCGTCACCGTGCAGGTCCGCGACCCAGGGCAGGGTGTGCGACATCGACGTCGGGTCGAAGTCGTAGCGCACCGCGGCGCGCTGCTCCTCGGTGAGGTCGGGGCGCAGTGCCACCGTGGAGCGGATGTCGTCCAGTGGGTCCTTCGCCAGGACGGCGACGCTGTGTGCACTGAGCTGCGGGTTGGCGGCCAGCGCTCGGCGTACCTCCGCGTCCCCGTCCCGGACCAGCTCCGCCTCCAACTCGGGCTCGAGGCAGCACTGTTCGAGCGCGCGCCGGGGCTCGGGCAGCGCGGCGAAGACCTTGCGGGGCATGGGGATGCCGGTGTGGTGGGCAAGCAGCGCCGCCGTGCGCACCGCGTCGTCGGTGTCGGTCAGCAGCCGCTCCCGCAGTGGCGCGGCGAGGTCTTCCCACCGGGCGCAGGCAGCGGTCCGTACCCGGGGATCGGCGTCGGCCGCGAGGCTGGGGAGGTGGTGTGCGGGGAGCCCAGGGAGTTCGGCGGCCTGGGCGCGGGACGGGCCGGCGAGGAGGTCGTCGTACAGGTCCCCGGGGAGTTCGACGCCCCAGGCGCGGGCATGCTCGGCCCAGAGCACGCGCCGGCTCGGCGACGGTTCGGCGCGGACCATGCGTATCCACTGATCGGACGTGAGCTTGGGCCGGAAGGTGTCGGCGGGCCTCGAGCGCACCCGCGGATCGGGGTGTGCCACGGCGGCGTCGAGTACGGCGGGCCGGTCGCAGCCGTGCAGGAAGCCCTCCTCCACATCCAGCAGCCGGATCAGCAGTTCGTCCGGCGCGGCCGGATTGGACCCGATCCCCTCCGCCCAGTGCAAAGGCCATGCCGGCCGGCCGGGCACCGCCGCCCACGCCTCGGCGCGCTCGGCCTCCGTCTCGCGCCCGGCGGCCGTCTCCTCCAGCCGATCCGGCAGCCGGTCGAGGGCCGTCACCCGAGGCCCGTCCGCGCCGGGCACCTCCGCCAGCAGCACCTGCCCGTCGAGGGAGAGCGCCACGAACCCGGGGGCGCCGGTCAGCCCCGGCGCACCGCCGCCGGCGTAGCGGACCCGGGTCCACCAGGAGTCGTTGCCGCCGATCCGGTGCCCGAGGACAGCCACCAGGAACTCGCCGTCGACATCGCAAAGGCGGCGCCACCACGCGGCGTCGAGCGCCTCCCGGGCCGCACCGTCCGGCGCCCCGATTCCCCGTGCGATCCGCCAGCCGGCCTCCGGCGGGAACAGGCTGCCCGGGCGCACGTCCTCGACGACCGTGAGTCCGGCGCGTACGAGTAGTTCGTGGAGTTTCTCTTGGTGCTGCACACGGTCATGATCCCCGCCGGCTCGCGGTGGGACAAGGCTCTCAGCCCAGGCCCAACCGGCCCTCGCCCGCGGACACGTCATTGACTGCGACATCGTCCGGGCGGCCCCACCCGAGCGGCTGGAATCGCCCCCTACTCGAGCATCGGCAGCTTTCTCTTGAGCGGGGTCATCGACAGCGGCATCGGCCTGGGGCACCTGGAACGAGTAGAGCGAGAGGCTCCACCATCCGCTGGTATACCCGCCGTTGATCCGGCCCTGCCCAGCCCGCCTATCGCGGACCCACCGGCCGGCACACCCCCATGACCCGCAGACCAGGCCGGCGGATGGTCGGGGTGTAGCGCGCCGCCCTGAAGTGGAGCGGGTTCGGGTGGGACCGTGCTCTGCGGAGGGAGCACGCTCCTACCGGAACGCGGTGATCAGATGGGGGGGGTCCTCGCTGTCCCGGCGCATCGCCGGACACCCGTACTGGCAGACTGCGGCCGGAACGCCGGCGGCCCGGATGGCGCTGAAGGAGCTCGCCCGGGCAAAGGCGCAGTCGTGACGCGCGGCACCGGCCGGCAGCCTGCCGCCGAGCGGCAGAGTGCGTTGCTGCGCGTCCACCGCGAGTGGATCGCCGCGTACGGGGAGGAACCAAGAGCGCCAATCACTCCGGCCGGGCCCGTCCTTGCCGATCCTGGCGGGATGGAAGGGGCCGTAACCGCCTGCCGGACGGCTTGTTGCCCAAGTGAGCCTGGCGACGTGCCCACCGTACGGCGCCGGGCTTCCCGCTACCCTCGGCCAAGGGCCGCCCTTACGATGATCATCGTGACCACCCGCCGCACTCTTGGCACCGGCCCCGAGGCTCCCGCGCAGAACATCCGCGCCGCCCAGGCCGACCTTCTCGACTCACTGCCCGGCATCCGTCTGCCAGACCTCGGCGAGTTGCGAACCCGCGGAGTCCTCGGAGCCCACCCCACAGCGCTCCCGAGCCCGCGACGAACCCTCAGCGCCGGCCGCACAAACGACGCGGCGCCGGATCCCTCTGGCCCGCTCCGGGCGGGGTAGACGACGGCAGACCACCTCCCCCCGCCCGTGTTCGAGCTTGTGCCATCTCATGAGCCAACAGCCTCAGCGGGGCGGTGCGGCAGGGCCCCGGACGGCCACCCGACGCAGAGTGGGCTGACGCCGACAGCCACATGGAATCCTCAGGGCTGCGGGAAGCCTCAGGGCTGCGATGAGTTCCGCGCAAACTGAGATCGGCATTCTGAAGCTCAGCTCCGTGAGCTCCACAGCTTCGAGTCGTAGTCCAGCTGTCGTACGGCGGCCGCATCGATGTCGAGGCCGCGGGCGGTCATACCGGCCTCGCAGCGCCGGCGCAGCAGCCGCATCGCCCCTTCGTCGTCCGAGCAGAGTCGATGTGAAGGAAGGATGCCTCGGATCGATTGTGACGCCCGACCATCCGCCGTCACAGTCATTCTGAGGCACCGCAAGACACAGCGTCGCAGTGCCTCGGCTCGGTTGAGACGGGACAGCCGCCGCACCGTCGGCGGCCCTGGCGCGTCGGCCCCGCCCGGCGCGCAACACCGGCGAGCGCGCCCCGATCCCCGGCAGCGGCCGCGCCGCCCATCCCGCCCTCCCTCTCCTCAACTCCAGCCAGGGCATGGGCAAGAGCGGTCGCAACGGGGATGTCAGAGGCCCGACCACGCCCGTACGGTGGGGGTGACCTGCACGGATGCGGCGGCGTCGGCGAGCCTCGCGCAAGAGAAGACGCAAGAGAAGACGCAAGGGTTGGCGCAGGAGATGTCGCCGCGCGGTACTGGAGCAGCTTCGCCCCGGCCGACGTCCTCGCGGCCCGTGACGCGCTCAAGCACCACCACGAGCAGGAGATGGCCGACGCCTCCGGCTAGGGCCTGTCGTTTGGATCATCCCGGCGGCGCGGGGTCTGGCACGCACATCTGCGGCGTTGTCGTCGGTTGCCGATGCTCCGCATTGACGCTCTCCTCAGCCGTGCAGCTGCACGCACCGGAGCCCGCTCGGGTCGGCCAAGAGGTACCGCACCTCACAGCCGGGCTGATCCAGTGCTACGCCGCGGAAGTTCCGCCGATGAGTTTTTGGCGGTTGTGCGGTCTACCCGTCGACGAAGGGAGCGCACCATGCGCGAGATCATCGTTTGCACGTTCCTGACGCTGGACGGCGTCATGCAGGCGCCGGGCGGTCCGGACGAGGACGCTGAGAGCGGCTTCGAGCACGGCGGCTGGCAGAAACCGGTGGCCGACGACGAGGTCGGCACGGCCATCTCCGGTTGGTACGAGCACTCCGACGCGATGCTGCTCGGCCGCAAGACGTACGAGATCTTCGCGTCGTACTGGCCGACCGCCGATCCCGGCAACCCGTTCACCCATCGGATGAACAGCATGCACAAGTACGTGGCGTCCCGGACCCTGACGTCCCTCGCGTGGCAGAACTCCACGCTGCTGGAGGGCGACATCGTCGATGCCGTACGCAAGCTGAAAGCGTCCGACGGCGGCAACATCAACGTCGTCGGCAGTGGCGACCTCGCCCAGACCCTCATGCAGCACGGCCTCGTCGACGAGTACCGGCTGACCATCCATCCGGTGATCATCGGCACCGGCAAGCGGCTGTTCGCCGACGGAGCGATCCCCACAGCACTGGAGCCGGTCAGCGTCTCGACGACGAAGGGCGGCACCATCGTCGGCGTCTACCGGCCGAACGGTAAGCCCAGCTACGACAGCTACTAGTAGGACTCCGCGCCACCGACCGGTCTCCTGGTACTGGCCGGCCGTCACGCACGATCAGGTCCAGGACGTCGTCCAGCGAGGCCGCGCCTACCCGGTCGGGTGAAGACGGCGAGATCGGAGAACCTCTGCGGGAGCCAGCCCGTGATGACCTGCCCGGGCTGTGCGGACGGCCGTGGACCGGTCCGTCGACCTATGTACGGACCTGGTCCGGCCGGCTCTGTGTCGCCTTCGTCCGTGTACTCGCGGATGATCGTCGGATGGCAGCTTGCCACCCACATGTGCACCGAACTCCCGCTGGATGCCCTGGAGATGACGCTGTGGCGGCGCGGCATCAAGAAGGGCTCCGGCCTGATTCATCACAGCGACAGGGGCAGTCGACCCGGGGTGCGGGGCTTCGCTGCCCCGATACACGCGACCGCGGAGCCGGCCGGCCCGTCCACGGCCGGTCGGCTCCGCGTCCGGTCACTTCTCGGCGGCGGCGAGGGCGGCCAGTTCGCGGTCGACCGCCAGCTGGTGCGCCTCGGCGTCCTCACGCGCCTTCTTCGGGCTCCAGCGACCTGCCATCACGAAGACGAAGGGCAGGAAGAGCACCTGGCCGCCGACGCAGATCCACCACCAGTTGCGCCACTCGCCGGGGCCGTCCTTCGACGCCTTCTGGACCTCGGGGCCGTACTCCTGCAGCAGCTTCAGCTGCGGCGCCGCCTTCTGCACGACACCCAGGTTCTCCGCACCGACCTCCTTGACGGCGCGGGCGCCCAGCGCGGGCGGCACCGTGGTCGGGGTGTACTTGTTCAGCTCGGCGAAGAGCTGAGGGTGCGCGTTGACGATGGCCAGCGCGGGCGCAGCCTGCACCGAGGCGGCCTTGACCTCGGCGCCGTGCTCCACGAGCGGGGTCACGGAAGTCACCAGCACCGGGATGAAGGCCGCGGAGACGGCGACCACGATGCGCACCGTCCAGCCCCACACCGCCAGGCCCGCCGCGGTCGCCGCCGGGTTGTGCTTCTCCACGGTCTCGGTGAAGCTCGCCATCCAGGGCGCGTAGGCGATGCCGCTGAAGACGCCGATGCCGACGAACAGCCAGGCGAAGGTGTAGTAGTCGGTCGTCAGGTGGGTGGCGCGGGTGGCGAAGACCGCGGTCACCACGACGGAGCCGACCGCGCCGACGATCATGAAGGGCTTGCGCACCTTCAGCCGGTCCGAGAGCAGGCCGACCAGGACCAGGGCGATGGCGTTCGCCCCCCAGTACCAGTTGGCCAGCGCGTTGGTGCGCTGCTCGCTGTAGCCGAAGGTGGTCGCGAAGTAGACGACGAAGTTGCCGACCGCCGCGTAGTACAGCAGCAGGAACACGGCGATGGCGAAGGCCGAGCCCAGAACGTCCAGGCGCATCATCTGCCGCCACTCGCCGCGGCGCACCGCCTCGGTGTCCAGCCCCTTGGCGCGCGCCTCGACCAGCGCCCGGTCCCGCAGCGACACCATGATCTGGTCGCGCAGCGCCGGGGACAGCTCGCGCAGCGCGAAGATCGCGACGACGAAGACGACGAACCCGGCGATCGCCGAATAACGCAGCTCGTCCTGCCAGGTGGCGCTGTCGAGGGTGTTGCTGGTGACGGTGGTGACCACCAGAGAGCCGATGACCGGGCCCATCGTCCAGTACCCCATCGCGGTGGCCCGGCCGAGCTGTGGGGAGAAGTCCCTGATCAGCGCAGGGGTGGCGACCAGCACGATGCCCTCGATGAAGCTGACGAGCGCGAAGAGCACCAGATAGGTGGTCTTGTTCGCCGCGTTCGGCAGCCCGAAGAAGACCAGCAGCGCGGCGATCAGCAGCCCGTAGACCACCAGATTCGCCCGGCCCCAGCGATCCGCAAGACCGGCCACGAGCGAGGCGAAGGCCCCGATCGCGTTGCCGATCACCGAGACCCAGACGAAGTAGCGGTACGTCATGTCGAAGTGCGTGATGATCGACGTCGCCACCGCGTACTGGATGTACAGCATGTAGTACAGGACGACGGTGGTGATGACCACAATCGCGAGATACGCCATGCGGCGACCGGTGGGCGGGTAGTCCGCCAGGTCTCGGCGGTACAGCCAGGCCAGCGGGCCGCGGGCGTCCACGGCGGGCCCATCGGGCGTGGGTCTGTCGGCGTCGAACGCCGTCGGAGTGGCGGACATACGGCTCCTCCTGGGGATACGGAAACCGGGTGTTTGTGTCGGGGCGACGGGAGCGCGCTGCGCCCGGCTCCGAGAGCGTGGCCAGAGGCTAGTACCGACTAGTCGGTACGCCTAGGGTCTGCGCAAAGTCATTCACTCCGTTCATCACCCGGCCGCCGACAAACCCCAGCGAAGCCGTCCAGAGCGACGAGCAGATCCGCAGCCGCACCATGACCCTGCTCATCGCCGGCCAGAACACCACCGCCGGCGCTCCGGTCTGGGCCCTGCACCAGCTCGAACTCCCGCTGGTCTTGGCCGACGACGGCTCAGCAGTGCAGGCGTCACCCGAACCCGAGCGTCCATTCACCTGCCCGTCCTCATGCTTCGTGACGGGCACCATCCATGGGATGTCAGAAGCTGTCCCTGATGCCTGCATGACAATGACTGGCTCTTTCTGATCCTTCCTCAGAGCAGTGCGAAGAACTCGCTGGACATCGCATGGGCCAGCGGCGAGCGTTGACGGAATGCAGCAGGAGAAGATCTGGGACGCCGATGCCGCCCAGCGCTATGACACGCCCGGCTCCGGCATGTTCGCGCCCGAGGTCTTGGGGCCGACCGTGGACCGTCTCGCCCAGATCGCCGAGGACGGAGCAGCGCTTGAGTTCGCCATCGGGACCGGCCGGGTAGCGGTCCCGCTTGCCGGGCGAGGAGTCCCTGTCACCGGCATCGAACTGTCGCTCCCGATGGTGGAGCAACTGCGAGCCAAGGCAGATGAAGCAACGATCCCGGTGATCATTGGTGACATGGCGACCACCGTCGCCCCCGGGAAGTACACCCTCGTCTACCTCGTCTACAACACGATCTCCAACCTGCTCACCCAGGATGAGCAGGTCCAGTGCTTCCGCAACGCTGCCCGCCACCTCACGCCTGGTGGCCGGTTCGTGATTGAGCTCTGGGTACCCGAGTTGCGCAAGCTCCCACCGGGCCAAACGGCCACCGTCTGGCAGTCCGAACCCGGCTACATCGGGTTGGACACCTACGACGTCCTGCGCCAGCACGTGGTATCGCACCACTTCCGTTTCGATGAGACTGAGCAGGCGCGGTTGTTCCGGAGCCCTCATCGCTATATCTGGCCGGCCGAACTCGACCTTATGGCTCAGCTGGCCGGATTCGAACTGGAGACCAGACATGCGGACTGGGCCGGCGCCGCATTCACCGCCGAGTCGCGTTCTCACGTCTCCGTCTACCGAATCCCGACAGCACAGTAGCTCCGCATGGCCGGGACAGATGCCGCGTCTCTGACCTTGCCCCATGTCGGCGTCGTGGTGAGGCAACCGCCCTTTCGTACGGTGGCCGCATGCGCAGGGACAAGGTGCCCCGGCTGAGGCTGCTCGTGGTCACGGACGACGACACGGGGCCGAGGCTGTGCCGGGGGTGTGGTGGTCCGCTGATGCCGTCGGTGAAGGCGTCGGCGGTGTTCTGCCCTCGCAAGATCACCTCATGGATCATGCGGCCCCGCGAAACCCTCACCGAAAGCCAGGACCGGAGGCTGCTGGACGTCCGGCTCGCCTGCCCGGACATCACCCGGGCCTGCGACCTCGCCCGCGCGTTCGCCGATCTCGTCCGTCACCGGTGCGGATACCTACTGCTGACGTGGATCCGCCAGGCCGAACAGGACGCCCCGTCAGGTACAGGGCCAGTTCTGGCTGTCTGTCACCTCGCGCGCGATGCGACGCCACTGCTCTTCCCTGCCGGGCAGGGGCCAGGCCCAGGTCGGCTGTTCCGCGGTGTTCAGGTCGTGAAGGACACGGACGAGTTGTGGGCCGGCGGTGGCGGCGCCGTCCGGGACGGCGGGGCCGTGGATGGCGCGGAGTTCGGCGAAGCGTGCCAGTTCGTCCTCGTAGCAGCCCACGGCTTCCTCGGTGCGCGTGGCCAGGTCATCGCGCGGGACCGTGCGGTGCAGCTGCAGCAGCGGAGGCTCGACGGATTCGGCGACTGCCGCGGCCAACCGCGCGTGACCGTCCAGGATCAGATGGCAGTCCAGGCCACTGACCCACCACAACAGGACGGGTGGGAGTGTCCCTTCACGGGCTTGCTTGCGGTACGCCTTGACCCGGCTGTCGTCGGCATCGGGCATCGGCCGCAGCGGCAGGACCTCCCACGAACCAGCATGGAGGAACCAGTCGATGTAACCGTTTGGATGGCCGTCGACGAGCATCGAACTCCAGTACTCGGCGTGCGAAGCGTGGGCGTGGCGCCAGCGCCGGAGCGGACTCTCGCACGAGAGCAGCCACCGGCCCTCGTGCAACGGGCTGCCCGGCGAGTCGATGAGGTACTGCGCAAAGCGGTGGGCCCACCGTTCCGAACTGCCCGCCAGGGCGCGGCCCGCATCGGCACGCAAGGGCGGGACGAAGGAGCGGTAGCCGTCGGTGCGCCAGAAGTCCACGCCCTCGTGTTGCTCATCGACGACGGCGAGCAGCACAGGCTGCGACATCTGGGAGACCAGCAGTTGCGCACCGGCAGTGAACACGCACAGCCCCGGCTGGTGGCGGTCCTGTACGTCCAGGGACAGGCCCACCCACGTGCCGTCGTCCCGCGTGACATCGCTGCGCTGCATGCCGAGAGCGTAGACGGCTGCTGCGGGGACCCCGATGAGGGTCTGTCCGTCCGACATGGCCCGCACACCCCACAAGCCGGTGATCCTGGCCGAAGACACGCGCGGTGCTCATCGAAGCTCCTCACTCCGTTGAGCACCGGACCAGCTGGGGCGACGAGCGGCCCTGGCCGATTTCGAGAGCCTCGGAGGGCTTTGGACTCGTTGAGGATTCGGCTCTGCTTCACGAGTGGAGCAGGACGCGCCTGCGGAGCAGAGCGAAGCTGGCCCGGCCGAACATCCGGCACTTGGGCATCTTGATCCAGTTGACGTGTCGTTCGACGACGCCGGAGTCCCAGGGGGAGGGTGAGTCCGGCGACGACGGCGTCGAGGTCGCGTTCGAGGTGGGATGCGAAAGCGGTGCAGGCTGAGCAGGTCATCGTCATGAACTGGGCGATCCAGGCCGGTAGACGTTCTGACTGCCTGCCGGAAGGTACGGGGACGGGACCGGTTCGGCGCGCGGGCGCCAGCCGCTGCTCCGCCTCCGCCTCAAACATCCCGAGGTCGCGATCGTTCGGGCTGACTCCGTCAAGAAGAACTGCACCCCTCCAGGGCCGCACTGCTCGGCCGCCGGGTGAGGCTCCGCTCAGGAGCAGTTCCACTGGCGTGCCAGGGCGACGGGCGCGAACCGCGAGCAGTCATCGGTGGCCGGAAAAGCATCGGAGCCGACGAACCGCCACCCGGTGCTGGGGGTGAACCGGAAGGACTGCAGGCCCGATCCCTCGTCCTGGAGTTGGACCCGGTCGTCGCCTGTCGCGCCGGCACCAGCTTCGAAGCGGACGGCTGCATAGAGCGTGGTGCCGCAGCTGCCGTAGTAGAAGTTGCCGGGCCTCGGCTGGATGTGGCTGACCCCCTTGGCATGCTCCCAGGTCTGGGTCACTGCAGACTTCACAGCGGCCTGGACCGCCAGGTTCTTACACGCGGCAGCAACGGCAGCGGCGGCGCTCGGCGTTGCTGTCGGCCGGGAGACACCGGCTATCGCTTTGGCGGTGGGGGCCGGAGAGGTGCTCGCCACCGCGGTCGGGCTGAGGGATGCCGTCACCGCCTGCGAGTCCGTCGGAGTGGGCGAGGCCGGGGACGATGCGGATCCCGACGCACTCCGGGCCGCCGTAGCCGCGGCGCCCGTACTCGCTGCCGAGCCGGAACCGTCGTTGCAGGCCGCCAGGCCCCAACAGGCTGCGAGTGCCAGTGCGGCGGTGGCCGCGGCCCGTCCGTAGCCGAAGGCCATGAGTCCCCCACTCCCGACGCGATCTCTCGCGCTCCCGCTTCTCGCCGCAGACTATAACCCCGGGCCTCACCCACGGTTCGCCTCGGACCGCATGAGGACGTGCCCCACGTGCCTCAACGACCGAGACCATCGCTGAACTGCGCAGATGTCCGGCGACCACGAGACAACGGCGGCTCCCGGCGACATCAACAGCCCTGCGCTGCCCACGACGTCGTGTACGCAGGGTCACGCTCCACACAACGAGAGCCAGAGCCGCACCTCGTGAACAAAGCCACCCCGTGTAGAGCGGCTGAAGGACGGCACCGAGCTCAAGTTCGGGGTGCTTCTGTCGAACAGCAAGAGCAGGCGCGCGAAGCTCACCGCCGACAAGCTCCCGCCGCTGCCAGTGGTCACGTGACGGGTGGTTCAGCCAGGAGAACGACCCGATCGCTCTCAACGTCGAACCCGAGCACGGGATGCCCGTAGTCGCCCTCCGGATCCATCAGCACCGGTTTGCCCAGCCGCCGCCCGATCGCCCGCAGGAAACCGCAGAACACATCGAGTCGCTCCCGGCCCTGAAGCTCCCGCAGATCAACATCGAAGTCGATCTCTTCGGCTGTATGGAAACGGAAGATCGCCAGCACCTCGTCCGCCGGCCAGACCCGCAGCTCAGGGCACTCCGCGTCCCCCGGACGGGAGAGCACTGCCTCCGCCCGGGGCACCGGCAGTACCGCATCGCCCTCGGAGTACTGGCACTTCCAGCCGCGCTCACCCATCAGATCGAGGACCGCCTGCCAGTCCTCCATCGAGGTATCAGGGACACGCACGTCCGGCAGTGACCCCATCAGGTCAGGGTCGAAGAAGTAGGCGACGTCATCCCACAACAGCTCAGACACCCCGCCATACTGCCCGGCACCCGGCCCCGCCGCAGACCGATTTCCCTTGACGAACTGCATAGGGGCCCCAGTAGCGGGCGTGGTCGTCCAGGACCCGGTGGAGGTCGCCGACATCGGCCGTGACGATCTCGAATGGCATGCTCCGGTCCTCGCAGACGCCCCTGGCCACCAGGCCGCGCTGGTCAGCCCCTGCGGCGGCGGGCGAACAGCACCGCTCCGGCGCCGAGCACGGCGAGGGCCCCGGCGGCCGCGGCGAGGGGGACGGTGGCGTTCGAGGTGCCGGTCTCGGCCATCTCCCCGTCGGTGTCCGACGGCGCGGCGGGCGGAGCGGACGTGGTGGCGGGCGGCGACGTCGGGGCGGCCGTTGCCGAGTCCGCCGGTGAGGGCGTCGAGGTCGG
This sequence comes from Streptomyces olivochromogenes, assembly GCF_001514115.1. Lineage (GTDB taxonomy): Bacteria > Actinomycetota > Actinomycetes > Streptomycetales > Streptomycetaceae > Streptomyces > Streptomyces olivochromogenes. The sequence goes on along the minus strand of NZ_KQ948471.1, from coordinate 170,278 downwards.
CGTGGTGGCGCTCGGCGTCGGCTTCGCGGTGGTGGGCTGCGGGGTCGGGCTGGTGGCTGTCCGCTGGATCCGGAAGGTGTCGTTGCCGTGGGCGACGCCCGCGCAGGCGACTTCCTTGCCGGTGTCCGGGAAGCGGTAGACGTCCGCGAAGGCGCCCGTGAAGTCGAACTCGGAGCCACCGAGCGTCTTCGGCGCATCCTTGACGACGCGCACGCGCAGCTCGTACGTCCTCGTCTCGCCGGACTTCAACGCAGGCGCGTCGATCCTGCCGGAGCCGTCCAGCGGCTGCCACCCGCCGTCCGCGGTCCGTGCCTGCACCTTCACGAAGTCGCTCATGTCGGCCAGCTCCGGGTCATCGGTCTCGAGCCAGGGGTCCACACTCGCCACGACCGCCGGCAGGTCCCGCTTGCCGACGTTCGTCACGGAGCCCCGGGCCGGCTGCCAGTCGCCGCCCGCCATCAGCACGGTGGCCTCCACGTCGACCGAGGCCGTCAGCTCATCCTGCTCGTAGCCGCCGTAGGCGGTCGACACGTCGGTGCACTTGGGCAGGGACCCAGGATCCACCGCCGCCCGGGCTGCGGGCGAGCCGGCGAGCAGGGCGACGGAGGCGGCGGCCGCGATCACAGCCGGACGGAACTTCATGGAAGGGGTCCTCACGGTGCGGGTGGAAGCATCGGGACGTTGCTTGCCGTACACGGTGAAGACATCCCACAAGTGCCCAGGGTTGTACGCTCGCCCCTCGACGAGCAGCGGTCCCCAACGGATCGACACTGTTTCGCCGACGACGGAGCCGTGGGCGCCGTCGTCATCAACGCCGCTCGCCAGGCCGTGTGGGTCTGCTACTTCAACGACGGCACCTGAGCGCCGGAAGGGACCACCCTGCCCGAGGACCTGCGGGCCGTCCCCGCGGCCGGCGAGGACGGGCACGACGACTGGCTGCACCGGTGGGATCAGTACATCACCAGGATGCTCTGACACCGACCAGCGTCTGCCTGGCCACCATGGTTCAGCACCATCGACCCCGCCCCGTCGATCACCGAGCGGTGGTCATTCCAACGGCCGCCGCGCTGGCCGGGCGGCGGAAGACACACCTCCAGCCACGCCCACTCCGCGTTCGTCGGATCACCCCGCTCCACACCGACACCAACGGGACCAAGGGGACCGACAGTCACATGACCCGCCGGACATCCCTAGCCCGTTACGCACTTATTGCACAAGGGATCTTCACCATTTCCGACCTGAGTTCATATGATGCGAAGATCAACAGGCCCGGCACGAGGGAGACTTCGGCGGGCCTCTCAGGTTCCCGTGGGGGATTCATGCGTATACGCGTCGCGGCCGCCGTAGTTTCCGGTGCCGTCGTTCTGTCCGCGCTCGCTCTTCCGGTTGCCGCTCAGGCGTCGGAGCGTGCGGGTGCGTCGGCGAAGCTCAGCTCCTTCGCCTCGAAGACCGTTCGTCCGAACGACTCGCTGGGCAACACCAAGTTCTCGCAGGCGGTCATCAACGGCGGCAAGGACATCGTCCTCGGCACCACCGGCACGAAGTCCGTCACCGTCACGTACACCGCCACCGACCAGAACGGCGTCGCCCTCACCGAGGCCTTCCTGTGGCAGGGCACCGACAGCTCGACCACGGCCGGCATCACCGGCGGCCTGGGGACGGACGACAACCCCAGCTGCACGGAGACCGCGACCCAGGGCGTCTACCACTGCAAGGCCGTCTTCAACATCCACCCCGCCACCGACATGAAGGACAACGGCGCAGCCGGCACTTGGAAGCTGTTCCTGGGTGCCTGGGACCTGTACGCGAACGCCAGCTACAACGACGACGTCGCCACCGCCGCGATCAAAAAGTCCTCCACGCTGAGCGCCGATGCCACACCCGAGCCCGTCAAGAAGGGCAAGACCATCACGGTCACGGGCAAGCTCGCCCGCGCGAACTGGTCGACGGGCAAGTACGCCGGCTACGCCTCCCAGCCCGCGAAGCTGCAGTTCCGCAAGAAGGGCAGCAGCACCTACACCACCCTCAAGACCGTCAAGACCAGCAGCACCGGCGTCCTGAAGACCACCACCAAGGCCACGGTCGACGGGTACTACCGCTACGTCTTCGCGGGCACCGCCACCACCGCCGCCTCGACAGCACCCGGCGACTTCGTCGACGTCAGGTAAGCACCGCGACGCCGAACCACTCAGGCCCGACCACAGCGGCGCCGAACTCAACAAGTCGGCGCCGCGAAGCCGCCCCGATCCCGGGCGAACGCAAGACCAATCGCGCACATGTGACCTCGCGATGACGGGGTCGCTGAACCGCACGACTCCATACGCCGGGCCCCGGGGATGTCCTCACTCCCCGGGGCCCGTGGTGTATCCGTGCAACGAGGCCAAGGGCCGTCTCCTCACTCATGTTCCGCTCCCGGACCCTGCCCTTGCCGAATACCTCATCCATGCTGGTCAGGCAGCATGCCGGTACTCGTGGAGCGTGTCACCAAGCCGCGCTCGTCGTCGAATATCCAGATGGGCGATCCGGTTCGAGTCCTCGATCGGGGCGGGCAGCGGTTGGAGGGGGCGGGCGTTGGCGAGTGCCTGGTGCGGCCTGTGCTCGTTGTAGGACCTCTCGAACTCGCGTAGCGCGTGGAGCAGGTGGTGTGGTGCAGGTTCCAGATCAGGGTGCGGTCCAACAGCTCGCGTCGGCAGGTCTGCACTCACCGTTCCATGATCGAGTTCATGCGAGGCATCCGTACTCCGCTGAATGTCGTCGTCGGTGACGCCGGCGCCGCCGATGGTCTTGCCGCGCTTGCGGGCGGACTCGTGGCCTTTGAGTGTGCGGTCACGGATGTACTCGCGCTCCATGCCGGACATCGCGGCCAGCACGGTGAAGACGATCCCGGAGGGGTCGTGCGAGCCCTTGAGCTCCCCAGTGAGGAACTCCAGGCCGATATCGCTCGCCTTCAGCTCCTCGGCGAGCATGGCCAGTTCGATGCCGCGGCCGAGCCGCTTGTGCTCGTGCACGACGAGCGTGACGGCAACGCCGAAGGCCCGGATCTCCCCGGCGAGCTTCACGGCCGCGTCCAGCTCGGGGCGCATGGTGGCGCGGGTGGAGATCTTCTCCGAGAAGACCCGGGTGACCCCGGCCTCGGCGAGCGAGTCCAGCTGCGCGTCCAGTGACTGCCGGGCCGTCGAGGCGCGGGCGTACCCGAGGCGGACGTGCCCGACCGGGGCGATGCCGGCGCTTACCGGCCGGGGCAGCTCGGTCCAGGCCGAGCCGGGCTTGCGCACCGCGGGGGTCGGCACGCTGAGCACCTTGGCGAGTTGGGGCACGAGCCGGAAGCGGGCGGTGTGGTACTGGATCGCCACCTTGGCCTTGCCGGTCCGGCACGGGGAGCCCGCGGAGGCGGCGCAGGTGGACATCGGGCAGTCGTGCGACTCCACGCGCTTGAAGTCGTCGCTCACACCCCGAACTGTTTCATGAGGGTGTTTCAGGGGTTCAGTCGTTTGCAACAACTCATGAAACGCGATCACTGCAGGTGAGCCATCCCGCGACGGGGTGTTTCATGAGCGACCACCTATGAAACGGCCGGGCGGTGCGGGCTCATGTCAACGCCCCGCCCCGAATACCACTCCTCAGATGCCCCGAAGCGGTGCAGGGCCATACACACGGCCGGAAGGATGGTCGGCATGCACTCCTCGCCATCGTCGAAGACGACCTGCACGCCGACGGCCGCCAATTCCGCACCCTCGACGGCATCGTGCTCGACACCAGCGACGACATGTGCGGCGAACTGATCTTCACCGTGTTCGCCGCCATCGCCAAGTTCCAACGTCAGCAGATCGTCAAAGGCACCCGCGAAGGCCTCGACGCCGCCCGCGCCCGAGGCCGCGTCGGCGGCCGTCCTCGCGCCCTGACCTCCGAACAGATCACCGACGCCCGCATCCTGCTCGGCGCCGGACAAACCCGAACCGCCGTCGCCGCCAAGCTGCGCGTCTCCCGATGGACACTCAGCCGCGCCCTCGACACCGCGTCCCGCTGACGCCCGCCACCGGGTGCCAACGCTTGACCGCAGCGGACAGCCCCAGCCCCATGCGCGGATCGCAGAAGAGGACGGTCTAGTCGTCGCCTCAGTGTCCGTCGCGGACCACCGCTAACCCGCCGACCCGGGTCGTGATGCCCGCCGGCCCGCGTCGGGCCGAAGCGAGCACGCTGGCCGGTCGACCGAGGGTGTCGCCCTGCTCCACCTCGATCGCGACCGTCTGCGCCCCTGTCGTGTCGAGCAGGTGGGCGGCCAGGCAGCCGGTGCTGTTGGCGTTGGCGACGTCCTCGTCGACACCGATCGCCGGCGCGAACATCCGCGCCGCACCCGGTCGGTCGCCCACCGGCGGTACGTACACGAAACAGCCGAGGAGCCCGTACCGCTGGCACGCCGCTGTCAGCCTGCCGAGGTGTGGGTGGACTCGGAGCAGCGCCGACCGGTCGTGGACCGGTACCAGCATGCGTGGTGCGCCGGGCGCGGCGATCCGTGGCGCGTCGGTCGGATGCGGGTCGTCCGCGGTGAGCCCGAGCGCGGCGACGATCGCGGCGCGCTCGTCCGGTGCCGGGTGACGCAGCGCGACGAGGCCCTGGTCGAACCACACCTCGATGCCGGCGGGGCGGCGGATCGCGACGGTGTCGAACGTGCGCCCGCCGGTGTGTTGGCGGTCGTTCAGCTCGCCCAGCGCGGTGCGGGTCAACCGGACGGCCTGCGCGGCAACGGTGCCGTGGCCGCAGCCGGACAGTTCGGCGGTGGCGGTGAAGAACCGGACCGGCCAGCCACCGTCCGGCGTCCGCCCCGGGCCGAGGAACGCCGCGTGCGAGGTGCCGGCCGCAGCAGCGACCGCACGCCGGTCCGCGTCCGTCGCCGCCGGGTCGTCGTCGGTGACGGACGTGGGGCTACCGCCCCGGCCGTCGCGCCGCACGCACGCATCAACCACCGTGACATCCGGCCAGGACATCGGCCCACCTTTGACACTCAACGAACCGGCAACCGCGAACGGCGTCCGCCGACAGCCGGACCTGGCCGCAACGGCCGACCGAACGCGTCCCGGAGCGTACCGGCCTGCCTCAGCCGGTGCCGTCCTGCACCGGATAGTGGACGATGACCGCACCGCCGGTGGCGTAGTTGGCGACATCGGCGGCCACCCGCTGGCCTTGCGGCGACGCCCGCGCCGCGGCCATGGCGGCGGCGTCAGCGAAGTCGCCTTCGAAGACCGCGAAATACGGCGCTTCTCCCTTGGTCGCCGCCACGTCGAAGCTGTAGCGCCACGCAAGCAGGCCGGGCCAATTCATGACCAGGGGAAGGTGGTTGGTCACGTAGTAGTCGCGGAAGTGGTCAGGGTCGGCGGGCTTGGAATACAGGACCACCAACTTATGCATGACGACCTCCGTCCAGAGACGAGACCGTAACACTCCGGGTGACCTGGGAGCTCCTGCTAAGAACTGCCGCAGACCTCGCTAGGTGCGGAGCATCGGGATCTGGGTGAGGACGGAGGCGGTTTCGAGGAGCGCGTGGGAGTCGGTGGCCAGCTTGGGTCGGGTCGCGCCAGAATCCATAGTCGAGCACACCGGGCTCGGTGGCCGCTGCCTTCGCGAGAGCCGTGCGGGCGGACTCGAAATCGGCGGTGTGCGTGAGTGCGATGTCCAGTACTCCGGTCAGTTGAATCGTCATATGCGCAGGTTAGGGCTTGATGTGCGGGCGAGGGAAAGACCGGTACGGAATAGGCTCAGAACGGATCGTTATCAATCGGCAGGGAGGGCACGTGGCGCCGGATACGGTGAGCCTGCGGTACTTCCTGGTGCTGGCACAGGAGTTGAACTTCACCCGCGCGGCCGCACGGATCGGTATCGCACAGCCCGCACTCAGCGCCCGGATGCGCCGATTGGAGGCGGAACTCGGTACGGCCCTGCTGGTCCGCAACACTCGTAGCGTCGTATTGACCACGGCCGGTGCGGCTTTGGCGGAGTCCGCGCCGCCCGCGCTGGCGGCGCTGGACCGGGCATGGGACACCGCCCGGAGCGCGGCGGCCGGTGAACTGGGCACGCTGCGCATCGGATACAGCCTCAGCACCGGGGCCGAGACGGCACCGGCCCTGGTGGACAGGCTGATTCGCGGCAACAGCGGACTCGAGGTCGGCGCGGTCCCGATGGCGACACCGGAGATCTCCCCTGCGGTCGCCGACGGCCGCATCGATGCCGGGATCACCCGCGGTGAACAGCCGGGCCGTGGCGTGCGCCGGTTCCTGCTGCGGCGTGAGCGCACCGGGGTCCAGCTGGCGCAGCACCATCCGCTGGCCGAACACCCGGAGATCGAGATCGCCGACGCGGCCGCGTATCCGCTGCGGCTCCCGGACCGTGCGGCCAACCCCGTGATCCACGATCAGCTGTCCGCACTGTTCCGAGACACCCGCCCACACCCCCGATTCCACACGCCCGCAGTCTCTTTCGACATGTCTCAGCGCGACCTGCGCGACGGGGTCACCCTCGCCCCGGCCGGAGAAGCCGCGGTCACGGCATCACCGGCCGGTCTCACCTGGCGACCGCTGCGGGGCACGCCCAGCCTGACGATCCACCTGGTCCTCCCACGCGAGCAGTCGCCACTACACCGCCGCATCCGTGCCGTCGCCAAAACCCTGGCGCACGAGCTGCACTGGCTGCCGGACTGACGCGCAAGAGGTCAAGCGAGACGGACGTCTGCGCTGGCGAGGCCGAAGACCTTGCGCCGGGCGGCCGCGGTGACGGCGAACTCGTGTTCGGTCGGCGCGAATCGGACCACCGCGTCGACCTCGCGCACCACGGTCGCCGGATTGTGCGGGCGCCCGGTGTCACTCCACCAGCAGGGCCTCGCGCTGCCGATCCTCCACCAGTTCGACCGGGCATACCTCCGCGGCCAGCCACGCAGTCAGCGACTCCTCGTCGGCGAGCGTCGGCGGCCGAAACCCCAGGGCCTCGCGGATCTGCTTGTGGTGCCGCTTCGCGCCCGCCAGGTCGTACTTCGCCAGCTCCGCCGCCGGCACCTTCACCAGACCCGCGACGTACTCCACCGCGGGCTGAGGGAACTCCTCGATGAACTCCGGGGACCGGGCCTCGATCTCGAAGAACTTCGACATCAGGCAGAAGCCGAGCCTGGTCGGCCCGGACTTGTTGGCCACGAGCTTCCAGTCGCCGTCCACCAGGGTCCAGCTCGCCAGCAGCTCTTCCGGCGACCACTCCTGCTGCACACCCGTCCCTTGTCGTCGGCCTCCCGGGCATTCACCCGGACAGTCCGACGAGGCGTCCCACCACCGGGAAACGGGCCCCAGAACCTACCGACGGGTTACTTGCTCCCTGGTGTCTGGGCTAGGACTCCGGGGCCGTCTTCGAGGTCCATGACAAGGTTCTTCGCGGCTTGCGTCACCCACCTGGCGGTGAGGTGCGCGGTGGCGCCCAGGATCCGGATCCGGCGGCCGGCGTGCTCGATCACCGCGAACACATACATGCGTGCCCCGGACAAGGTGACCGTTTCCAGGAAGTCACACGCCAGCAGGGCATCGGCCTGGGAGCGCAGGAAGTCCGCCCACGTGCTCGTAGCACGCTCGGATGCCGGATCGATCCCGGCTTCCTGGAGGATCTCCCAGACGGTGGAGGCTGCCACCCTGACGCCCAGAACGAGGAGTTCGCCGTGGATGCGGCGATATCCCCAGTTGGAGTTCTCGCGGGCGAGCCGCAGCACCAGCAGCCGGACAAAGCGCACGGTCCGCGGCCTCCCCGGCCGCTTGAGCCGGGAGCGCGCAGCGTGGCGGCGTGGCGGCGTGCGACCCGATCACGGTGTCGGCGCAGCACCGTGTCCGGACGCACCACCAGCCGAATCCTGCGAGCACCTCCGAGGGCAGGCCGTGCAGCAACGCTGCCAGGAACGCACGATCGCTTGGAGAGAACCGAATCCTCTCGCCACCGAGTTGGCGCTCCAGCACCGTGATCTGATGGCGCAGGGCGAGGATCTCTGTGTGCTTGTCCCGGTCGCTCATGGCAGCAGGCGCAGCACGGCGAACGCGTTTGCCATGGTCAGGTAAGCCAGTCGCAGCAGCACGACCGGCGATCATGCCGGGGTGATCGCAGGCCGCGCGAGAGTACCGATCCGAGCATCCGCGCTCGAGACCCCGCGCATCCCGCACACCGACTTCCACCTGAGCGGATGAGGTTTTCGGCAAGGGCGGCGTCGGCCGCGGGAGAGCCGAGCGGTGATGTTGGACGACATCCCCGATGCGCAGGTCGCGGCGCAGGCGGCGCCTGATCCCGGCGGCTCCCAGCGCGAGCCTGGCGTCGGTGCCCCGGGTCCCGGATGTCCGTTCCTACAGGTCAGACCCGGTGCCCGCCGCCTCGGCCACCGTCGCCCTGCTCGTGCCATTCGACCCCTCCGACGTGCTGTGATGAGCCTCACCGCAAACATGAGGGCCCCCTCGAGTACGCTGGGCAACGTTGAACATGAGGGACCCCTCCGGATGACCCTCACAGTTCGGCACCCGGCCGATCCGGATTCCCCGGATCACAGGCAGGACGGCCGCCCGGTCAACGGAGTCGCGGCACATCACAAGGAGATGACCATGAACAAGTGGATCAAGCGCGTCTCGACCGCTGTCGCTTCTACGGCGCTGGCAGGCGGAGCCCTTCTCGGAGTCAGCGGCACGGCCTCGGCGGCGACGGCCTCGGCGCCCGGGGAGCACACGCAGACCGCGATCACCGCCTTCACCACCGGCGGCGACCGCGCGAACGGATACCAGAGCGCCCACCACAACGCACAGGACGACAGCTGGGGCACACCCCGCGGCTGGTACACGAACGACAACCGCCAGGGCCACTACGGGGAAGAGCGCTGGAACGGCAGCCGCCTGTACGTCTGGGACGGGTACCGCTGGGACGAGGCGACGACGTACCGCGTCAGCACCGAGCGCTGGTACCTCGACCAGGTCGCGTGGTACACGGACCAGCGCTGATGCGGCCGCAGGCCAGCACGGTCGGTTTGACCGGCCGCAACGACGCGGCTTCGGGGTGCGCCGTTGCGACTCGTCAAACCGACCGCTCGCCGAGCCGACATCGAGCGCGAGCCGGTGAAATCGCCCCCCGGCCGAACAGGGACAACACGCGGGATCCGCGTGCGCTGCCCCCGCCCACCGGCGCTACTGGTTGCGCCGGCGGTACCGCCACCCCGCGCCTCGAAGCACACGGGGAGCGATCGCAGTGCCGGGCGAGCGGAGACGTGGAAGTGAGGAACAGTGAGATCGGTCAGAACCGTGGCGCACGAGCTGCCCGTGCGGCTCGTCCTGTCGCACGACCTGTCGGTGCCGATACCTGCAGCACTGCAGTACGACGCGGATGATCCCTATGCCGTGCATGCCGTCTTCCACACCCTGAACCAGAGCGGAACGGTTGAGTGGTTCCTCAGTCGCGACATGCTGGCTCAGGCTCTGAGCGAGCACACCGGGCGCGGAGACGTGCGCATGTGGCCGACCAGTGACTCGGGACGCGATGTGGTGCGCATGGTTCTCAGTTCGCCCGCGGGATCGGCCCTGCTCGAGTTCCCCGCACAGGGCATGGAATCCTTCCTGCGCGAAACATGGTCCGCGGTGCCGCCGGGGGCCGAATCCAGCCGGTTCGACCTGGACGCCGAACTGGCACAGCTGCTGGCGGAAAACTGAACGCCATCCCCCTGGATGGTGACGCCCCCGTGGGACTGAGGGCCCGGATGCCGACCGCGGCACCGGGCCCGCCGCATGTCCCGCTGTATGCCCTGTTGCCCGACGTCGTCAGCCGCGGCTCATGCCTCCTCGCCGCATTCGCGGCACTCCTCTTCGGGGCACTCGAGAGTGGTGAGGGTCTGCTCGACCTGCTGGGGGGTCAGCGGGGGCTCGGGCAGCTCGTGGGCACACTCGGCGCGGAAGGCGTCGAGCAGCAGGTGCAGGTGGCGGCGCCAGGCGTTGGGGGCGACGGCACGAGTGGCCTGGATGATCCCCACTTGGGACCAGATCACGAAAGCGATGTCTTCCGGAGTGACATCGTCACGCAGGACGCCCTGCTCCTGGGCGTTCCGGAAGATCTGAGCAAGCTGTTCCTTCGTGCGCTCGAACATTCCCCTGCCGAGCGCGTGGATCGGCAGGCGGGCCGAGACCAGGTCGTTGAAGGCGCGGTCACAGGCCTGCAGTTCACAGAGCTTCTCCAGGTAGGAGCAGAACCCCTCCCAGGCGTCGTCCATGGCCGCGGCCTCTTCGGCTGCGGCGAGCAGATCCGTGAACTTCGCGGTGAAGAGCTCTTCGACCAGGTCGAGCCGGCGCGGGAAGTGCCGGTAGACCGTGCCGATCGCGACACCCGCCTCGCGGGCAACACCCTCCAGGGAAGCGTCCAGCCCCTGCTCGGCGAAAGCCTTGCGGGCAGCGGCCACGATCGCGTCCCTGTTGCGCTGCGCGTCGCGGCGCAGCGGTTTGACCGGCACCTGGGGCGCGGACAGGACGTGCTGGTGACTCATACATCCAGACTAACATGAGGGCCCCCTCGAATTAGGTTGTGTTTTTGCTCACGGTGCGGGCGGAACGTTGTCCTTGCCGAAAACTTCGTCCGTACAGGTCACGCGGCATGTTGGTACGCGTGGAGGATGCCGCCGAGTCGGTCGCGTTTTCGTATGTCGAGGCGGGCGATCCGCCCCGGATCGGTGACCGGTGGGAGCGACGGGTGCAGTGGGCGGGCGTTGGCAATGCCCTGATGCGGTCGACGCCTGTTGCGGAACTGCTCGAACTCCCTCAGCGCGCGGAGCAGGTGGTGATGGTTCCAGATGAGGGTGCGGTCCAGGAGTTCGCGTCGGCAGGTCTGCACCCACCTTTCCGGGAGAGTCGAACAGTGGGAGCGCAACTGATGCGCTGGACGCACCGTCGCGACCGCCTGCCCGACACCTACCGCGCCATCGCCGGCCTCGTCTCCGACCGCACCTCCAGCATCTGAGAACAGGCCACGACCAGGCCAGACACGTCCCACCTGCTATCACGCACCAGCTCGATAGTCACGGGCCTTCCCCCGGCGGCCAGATGATGAACATGGCGGCACGCTGGCGGTTCGCCGACACCAGCCACTTCCGCCGCGCCTACCGCAATGCCTACGGGCAGTCACCCCGACGACCGGGAGGCCGGAGCACCTGAAGCCGTGCCCGCCGGCCCGCTGGGTCCTGTTGCCCGGACTCGCCCCGACCGGGCGGACCGTCGAAGTGCCGCTGGTGGTGATGGTGAAATTCCGCGACGGCCTGATGGAGAGCGAACGGCTCTACTGGGACCAAGCCGCGGTGTTGGCCCAGGTCGGTCTGCTCGCCGCCGAAGGCCTACCCATGGCCGACTTCACCGAGGTCGCCCGATACCTGCGGGACAAGGCAACGTCCTGACCACACAGGGAGCATCGCTCCTGAGCACCCGAACCAGCGACAGCCGACGGCCAGGAGTCAGCAGGGCATCTCCACATCAACGCGGGATCCCACACGTCAGGCGCCGCGTTCTCGCAGGTCACCGAATTCCGTCGGTGGCTCACTGGTACAGGACGACGAAGCCAGTGGTGTCGGCCCGCTGTTGTCCGTTCTCACCGAAGCCGGTCGGCGTCTCATCCAACCCAGTCGAGCTATGGCCGGTCAGGCGCGCGGTGACAGGCCGTCGTCCACGGGGACGTTCTGGGCTTCCAGCGCGATGCCGGAGTTCCTGGCCTGCTCAAGGATCAATGCGGCGAAATCCTCCTCGACATGCCCTGCCCCGATGGCACCCGCGACGAGTTGAGCGGTGACGGCGGCGAGCGGCATCGGGACCTCCAACTCGCGGGCCGCGGACAGTCCCAAGTCGAAGTCCTTGCGTAGCAGCGGCATGGTGAACGTCGGCTTGAAGTCCAGGTTGACCAGCGCGGGCGACTTGTAGCGGGTGTAGACCGAACCCATCACGGAGTCGTTGAGGAATTCCAGGAAGGCGGCACGGCTGACACCGCCCTTCTCCGCGAGGATGGTGATCTCGGCCAGCGACTGGGTGACGACACCGAGGAAGACGTTGTGCGCGATCTTGACGAGACGGGCGACTTCGTCCTCGCCGACGTAGGTCACCCCGCGCCCCAGCCGCGCCAGCAACGGCTCGACCTGGTCGAACACCTCGCGCGAGCCGGAGACCGCGACGGTCAACTTGCCTGCGGCGATCACCTTCGGGTTCCCACTCACCGGGGCGGCCAGGAAGTCGGTCCCACGCTTGGCGGCTGCTTTCCGGATCAGCGCGGACATCTGCGTGGACACCGTGGAGCTGTCGACCAGCACCCCCGGTGCGACATCCGGCGAGGTCAGCACACCGCCAGGGCCCGTGGTGACCGTCTCCAGGTCGGGCGAAGCGGAGACCATGGTGAAGACGACGTCCCGGTCGGCCAGATCGGCCGGCCGGTCGACGAGAGCGGCCCCCTGTTCAGCCAGCGGTTCGGCTTTGGCGCGGGTCCTGTTGTAGACGGCTACGTCGTGCCCTGCGTCCAGCAGCCGGGCGGCGAGCTGGAAGCCCATGCGGCCGGTACCGATCCAGCCGATGCGCGGGCGGTCCTGGGCGACATACGTCATTTCTGTACCTCGATCCTGGAAGACGGCTCGATCCATGAGCAAAGGTGAGTCTGCGTCCACACAGACTCGCTCGGCTTCAGGCGCACTTGTAGGCACTCCAGGCGGGTGACAGCGTGCCTGGCCCAGACCGCATCGACTGGGTTGGATGAGATGGCGACTGGCTTCGATGGGAACGGACAGCTGTTGTTCTGTCGCATCGAAGGGGTTGAGCATTCTCATTAGGTGCCCGCAGGCGTGCGACCGCCGCAGGACGCCCGGCCTCGGGGAGCGCGTCGAGGGCAGTGACCTCGACCGGGTGGAAGCAGTTCTCGCGCTGTGCCACCGCCTCTGCTACCGGCACGGCCTGCGCGTCCACCCCGGCCGGCGTAGACGCGCAGGCCACGAACACCGCATGGCGGCTGTGCGGCAGGGAGACGTGGGCGCCGCCGCCGGTGAGAACCGGCCGCTCGGACGGGCCGCCGCACTCGGGGCAGACCTCGCGGGTCATCACCAAGTCCTGTGAACGCCCTGGCGCGCGGGGCGCCCGGCAACAGTCTCAGCGCCACGTGTGCGACCGCGTAGGCGCCGCGATCTGGAGGCCTTGCGAACCGGTCGGCCCGCAGCCCGGTCGCGTCGAGGACGCCGCGCGCGAGGCGTTCCGCGAACGGAGCCCGGCTCTGCGCGTCCACGAACCGCACCAGCGCCTCGCCGGGAGCGGGCAGACGCCGCGTCTCGACGGCCGGTCCAGCCGCACCACGGCGGAGCGGAGACCAAAGGATGTCGTCACCCGGGGATTCCAAGCGGGCCTGTGACGTATTCAGCAGGACCAGTCGACCACGGATGCCGGCCCCTCAGAACACTGCGCCCCTGCGCGCCTCGACCTGGACCTGACCGCCCGCGCCGCCGTGCCCGCGCCGGAAACTCGGATGCGGGTGCCGCACGGCCGCCCCTAGGCTGCGCCCGCGCGGAGGGCAAGGCGCCGCGTCGACCGTCGATGGATCGGAGATACACCGGGTATGACCAGTCAACTGTTCGCGATCTGCTTCAACGCGACCCGGCCGTCGGACCTGGCGCGCTTCTGGTCCCGGGTCCTGGGCTGGGAGTTGGCCGACGGTCCGGACGGCGACGTCGCGATCCTGCCCCCTGATACTGGCGGGTTCCGCATCCGTTTCCTGCCGAGCCAGGAGCCGAAGATCGGCCAGAACCGGGCACACTTCGACCTGACGAGCACCTCCCCGGAGGAGCAGCAGCAGACGGTGGCCAGGGCACTGGAACTCGGCGGGACACACATCGACGTGGGCCAACTCCCGGAAGACGGACATGTGGTGCTCGCCGATCCGGACGGCAACGAGTTCTGCGTGATCGAGGCGGGCAACAAGTTCCTCGCCGACACCGGTTTCATCGGAGCGCTGGCCTGCGACGGTACGCAGGAGGTCGGTTACTTCTGGAGCGAGGCGCTGCGGTGGCCGCTGGTCTGGGACCAGGACCAGGAGACCGCGATCCAGTCGCCGAACGGCGGTACGAAGATCACCTGGGGTGGTCCTCCGGTGGCGCCGAAGACAGGCACGAACAGGCTGTACCTGGAACTGGCGCTCCCCGCCGACGCCGACGGGGAGGCGGAGGTCGACCGCCTGATCTCGCTTGGTGCGACGCGCACCGACATCGGCGAGGGCGACGGCGTCCGGGTGCTGATGCTCGACCCCGACGGCAACGAGTTCTCCGTACAGAGGCCCCGGTAGCGGGGCCGGGCTCGGTCGCTGAGCAGTGCGGCGGCCGCGCTGAGGGCCTGATGGAGATCGACGTGTGGTCCGCGGCACGACCGACGGGACCGGTTCGGTCACCGCGGGCGCGTGGCGCGCCCGCGCCTCGACGCGCCCGGAGTCCGTCGGCACCGCACGACGGCGGGCCGATCACCGCGAACGATCCGGCCGGCCGCGCGAGCAGTCCCGCTGACCGCTTCGGCGTCCGGGACTCCCCCGGCTCGCTGCAACCGGAGCAAGGAACTGCCGGCCATGAGTACGGTTGCACGTCGTCGGCAGACCGATCGGGCACTTCTGTGGCCACTGCGGCCCCGGATCCGGCCCCAGACCGGTCGATCGCCCTGGGGTGGCGTTCTGGGCGTTCGCGTCGGGTGACTGTCCCGGCGTGGAGAGGACCTGCCCGGTCCGGCTGAGTGTCACGGCGTGTGGGGAAGCGATCGGCAAGGGAAGCGGTCGACGAGGTTCATGTGTCGGTGCGGGCCCGGCCGTGGTCGGCGTGGCGGGCGCTGAGGGCCACAGTGCCTTCGCCTTGCGTGCGACGTTCGTCTCCTGGCGGTGCGGACCGCCGTGGGGCGCGCGATCCGGGATCCTGGTCGGCCGGGGGTGCGGCCGTGTTGCTGTGTGGGCAGGCGCCGGCGTTCCGGAGTGGGGCGGCTCGGGCCGCGTCAGCTGTGGTCCAGGGACCACACGACCTGGTCCTCGTACCAGCGGGCGACGCTGACACCGTGCCACGAGGCCGCTTCGTCGACCTGGTCCTCGTACCAGCGGGCGGCGCTGACGCCGTGCCACGAGGCCGCTTCGCCCTTGTGGTCCGCAGCCCGTACGTAGCGCACGGTGTCCTGCCCACGGTGGTCGTCGTCCGTGTGGCGGCCGACTTGCTCGCTGCTGGTCGCGGAGGTGGCGGACACGTACTGCGTGTGCTGCACGGGCGCCGAAGCCGTGGCTGCCGACGCCGAGCCGCCGGCTCCGAGAAGGGCTCCACCGGCCAGTGCCGTGGAGGCGAGTGCGATCGAGATGCGCTTGGTCATGCTGTTCATGGTCTTTTCCCTTGCGAGACTGCCGCGGTTCCGCCGAACTGGCGGCCGCCGCTTCTGTGTGAACCGAGATCCGGAAATCCCGGGTCAGTCGGCTTGCTGCAAGGTCATCCGGAGGGGTGCCTCACATTCGGCTCTGCCACCGTACCCGAGGGGTGCCTCATGTTTGCCGTGAGGCTCATCACAGCACGTCGGAGGGGGCGAGATTGCGATCGGAAACATGACAACAATCGAATTCGAGGGGGGCCTCATGTTACGCTCGAGCCATGAGCCACCACCACGCCCCGTCCGTGAGGGAGACGCCCGTGAGGGAGACACCGGCGAAACCCCTGCGCCGTGACGCACAGCGCAACAGGGACGCGATCGTGGCCGCTGCCCGCACGGCCTTCTCCGAGCAGGGCCTCGGGGCGTCCCTGGAGGGCGTCGCCCGCGAGGCCGGCGTCGCGATCGGCACGCTCTACCGCCACTTCCCCACCCGGCTCGACCTGGTCGAAACACTCTTCAACGCGAAGTACACGGAACTGCTCATCACCGCGGAAGAAGCCGCGGCCATGGACGACGCCTGGGAGGGGTTCTGCCGCTACCTGGAGAAACTCTGCCAGCTGCAGGCCTGCGACCGCGCCTTCAACGACCTGGTCTCGGCACGGCTGCCCCTTCACGTGGCCGGCCGCGAGATGTACGAACGGGCCAAGGAACTCTGCATCCAGATCATGCGCAACGCCCAGGAACAGGGCGTCCTGCGCGGCGACGTCACCGCGCAGGACATCGCCTTCGTGATCTGGTCCCAGGCCGGGATCATCCAGGCCACACGCACCATCGCTCCCCGAGCCTGGCGCCGCCACCTCCACCTGATGCTCGACGCCTTCCGCACCGAGGGCGCCCACGAACTGCCCGAACCTTCTCTGACCAGCCAGCAGGTCGACCAGACCCTCGTCACTCTCGAGTGCACCGAAGAGGGCTGCCGCGAGCAGTCCTGACGCGGCGAAGATCACCGCCTACGCACGTCTGCACCGCTACATACCCGTGCCCGTCGGCCGTCCACGTTCGTTCGGTAACGAGCCGCCGCAGGAGGAGTGGCGGCGGCACGATCCGCTCTTCCCGCGCCTGCTGTTCGTCCTGGACGCCACCGGCCCGGCCTGCATCGAGACCCGGATCACTGCCTTACGGGCGACTGCAGCCGATCTGGAACTGTCCGGCTTCCTGCGCAAGGTTCTCGTCCTGGCGGCGCCGCTGGTCGACCTGCTGCACACGGGCCCTCAGCACCCGTCTGGCGCCCCGTCCAAAACCCCGACCAGCGCGTCAGCTGGATGCGCCCCCACTCATAGCGGCAGGTCACGGCATGCGGTGCCATGTGGCCGTTGGCAGCCCGTTTTGGCTCCCGCGGCGGCGAAGGCGTTCCTGGGCGCCCGGATCGCCGACGCACGGGCCGAGGCACAGGCCAAGCCCGCCAAGCGCGAGGACCTGCCGACCAACCGCCTGGTCTTCGCGACCCCACTGCTCAGCGAGGTCTGGCGCCTGCACGAACTGCCGTGGCAGGCGACCCAGGGGACGTTCGCCAACTCGGTCCGGTGGCTCGCGGAACAGGCATCGGACCCCGCGGCACGCTGCGCATCCTGGGAACACAGTGGCGGCGAAGTGCGCCTGCGGGTCAAGCAGGCGCGCGTTCCCGCGCACAGCCGCCACCTCGTCGCCGAGGCCCTGCCTGTGATCCAGAATCAACTGCGGCAGGCAACCGTCGTGCGCACCAGCCCAGCCCTGCGCGAGTTGGTGAACCCGGCGCGCGACCGCGCAAGGCCGGTGCCGCGGCTCGTGGCATGGCTCAAGGACTACGCCCGACGGGGACTGTGACCCCACAGCCCGGCCCCGGCCGATGCGCCGGGCAGCCCGTCAGCTGGGCTGGAAGGTCACCACGATCGGGTGCGCTGTTCGGTGAGGAACACGTGGGCGGCGGTGACCAGGGTGACGTGGTGATGCCACCCTGCCCAGGAGCGGCCCTCGAAGTGGTCCAGGCCGAGGCCGTGCTTGAGTTCCCGGTAGTCGTGCTCGATGCGCCAGCGGATCTTGGCCAGGCGGACCAGTTCAGCCGGCGGGGTGGCGGTGGGCAGACTGGTGAGCCAGCAGCCGGTGGGTTGTAGGGCGTCCTGCGGCCATTCGGCCAGCATCGTCGCGTCGGGCAGGACACCGTCCCAGTGACCGTGTCCGGCAGTGGCGGCGGCCTGGGTCAGACGGCGGGCCCTGACCCCGGCCGGCCGCACTCGCAGTGCCACATCGGCCCGCGGGAGCCTTCACGCCAGGTGACCTCGGTGAACGCCCGCCGTCCGTGGCTCATCGCCAGCGCGGACAGCGAGATCGGCTTGTGCCGGTAGCGGGGCTGCCGCTCGCGGCCGTTTCCGGACCACGCCGGGGCGATGGGCTCGGCTGTCGGCGTCGCCCGACCGGACCGTTTGCGTGGGAAAGCGGTCAACCGCCTGGTCCGCGTGATTGCCGCCCAGGTGACCAGCGACTCTGCGGGCTGGATCAGCCATTCGCAGTCCCGGGCGTGTCGGCGGGCGTGCATGATCCAGGCCGGCGACCTCTCAACGACCCAGTGGCTCCCGCTCTCCCCGGCGAGACCGTCAGGCATTCACCCACGCACGACGGAGACCGGGCCGATGATGTGACTCATCCTTCTCGTCGGCGCGCGCGGGGCGCTGCGACACACGAGGCTTCTCACTACCCTCGAAATGATCATATCAGGATATCTAATTCTGGTTTGTCATGATTTCCCATCAGGTGTCCTGCCGTGCTTGCGTCTTGCCGCGTGAGGGGTGCGGGGCGCTTTGCTGTGAGGAGAGGTGAACCCGCGGATGAGAGCTCGTACTCGTGGACAGGGCGATTTGTCGCGGTATCGGGTCAGCCGTCAGTGGCCCGTGGCCGTGTTCAGGGCCCTGGCCGGTGGAACGACCCCGGTGCGTGCCGTCGTTGCGTCCGATCCTGTCGGCTCGGGTGGACGGCGTGGGGAGCGCGGCGCGGGGGTGGTATCGGTGGGGTGCGCGCTGCTGTCCGGTATGGCGCTGCTGGCGGCCACGGCCCCCACCGGTGGCCGCCGCGCCGGTGGGGGCCGTACCAGCGCGGACGCAGAGTGCTGATCCGTCGCAGACCTTCACCTTCACCGGTGGTCCGCAGACCTTGACGGTTCCGGCGGCGGCGGTGGTCACGATCACCGCGGACGGAGCCGGCGGCGCCGACAACACCGGCACCCCCTGTTCCGTCACGGGGACCGGTGGGACGGGGGCGCGGGTCGTCACCACCCTCCCGCAAACCGCCGCACCGACGACCTTCACCATCAACGTCGGCGGCACCGGCTGCAACGGCACCGGGACGCCGGGTGCCGGCGGGTTCAACGGCGGCGCCCCAGGTGGGAGCTTTCCGAGTTTTCCGCTCACTGGTCATCGTTTTGAAGGGCCGGGTGGGGGCGGGGCCTCCAGCATCAGCACGGGCGGCTCCTTGCTGGTGGTCGCCGGGGGCGGCGGTGCCGCCGGCGGCACCGGAGCGGGCTCTACAGGGGGGAACGGAGGCAACGGCGGGACAACGCCGGATGCTACCGGCGGTACCGCGGGAAGTACCACCGGCCCTGGGTCTTCGCCGGGGCAGGGTGGGGGCGGTGGCAGCACCAGCACCGGCGGGGCCGGCGGGGCCGGCGGCACCGTTTCATCCTGTGCGGTCATGAACGGCGGGCCGGGGAGCGGGTTCTCCGGTGCCACGGTCGGTACCGGTGGTAGCGGGGGCAACTTCGACGGCGGCTGCGCCGCCGCTGCCATCGCTGGTGGCGGGGGCGGCGGCAGCAGCGCCGTCAACAACACGGGCAGCGGGGCGGGCGGGGGCGGGGGTGGTGGGGGCAGCAGCTTCGCCACCCCCACGGGTACCGGCACGTCCTATGCGCTTTCGGCGATGGGGACGGCGAACCACAACGGCCAGGTGATCATCTCCTACACGGTCCCGTCTTTGACCATCACCAAGACCCACACCAGGCACTTCACCCAGGGGCGGGATGGCACCTACGCCATCACCGTGGGCAACGCCGCCGGGGCCGCCCCGACCAACGTCACCACGGTCACCGTGCACGACACCCTCCCCGCCGGGAGCAACTACCTTCCCATCACTCTGAAGGTCGACGTCTCCTGCAGGGCCTACGCCCAGGTGGCGAACACCGCAACGGCCACCGGGGGCGGCGACACCACTACCCGCACCGCCACCGACCTCACCAAGATCAAGCGCCACAACCACGACAAGCGCTGCGAGCGCCACGACCACTGGTAACCCGACCGACCTGTGCCAAGTGCCAACGGCGGGGACGTCCATGAGGACGGCCCTGCCGTTGAGCACGCGCCGCTGATCAGCAGCGGGAGCTTCGCGAGCGCCAAAGCCGACAGTGGTTCATCAGCGGAAGGAAACAGTCACACAGACCGCACAGATCATCCACCGGTCGGCCCACCAACCAAGACCATCACAGCCCTGGACAGGCGGACCGGTTCGGAACAGGCACCGAGGGGCGCTTGCCCTGGTTCTTGCCCGAGGTGATGGCGAGCTTCTGGGCGATCCGCGAGACCGGCCCCGGACTGGTGAGGTCGCATGTTCCGGCGTCGCGTATGCGCCAGCCCGATGGCAAATCAAATCACGGTGAGTGATGGTGTCCCCGTCTTCGCGCAGCAATGAGTGCCCCATCCCGCAATCCGGTTGTAGCTTCGAGTTCTTGATCGCTGCGACGTCGATCTGCGAGTCCTTGGGGCAGTAGCATCCGTGAATGAGAAGTATCGAGATGTTGGTGCCAGACGCAGGGCAGGCCGACATCGCTGGCCTATGTGAGCTTGACGCCGACGAACTCGCTCGATACGTGGCCGACCCGGCGTACCCATGGTGGCGGCGCAGGCCTTGCACGCACGCGCTGGCCGAGCGAGTACCGGAACGGCATGTCGCCAACTTGATCTCACGCGTCTCCGATCCGGACGATGTGGCCGAGGTTCGCATTGCGCTTCTCGACCTTCTCGCGGGCCGGGCGGAGTTGCTGCCTTGGCTGAAGCACGAAGACCGGCAGCACGAGCGTTCGTACGGGATGCCCGAGGCGATCCTCAAGGCACGCGGCATGCTCGGCGATCGCTCGGCCGCACATGAGTTGGCAACGCTCGCGGCCTCTCCGTGGCCGCGTTGGCAGGGGGTCGGCGAGGCCGGGCTAGACGCGCTGGTGACCCGGTACGGGGTCGAGGTGGTCCTGGCCGACCTCGGCGACATGCGGCCCGAGGACCGTGCTTTCCACGTCCGGATGCGGCATCGCGCCGGAGCTGACGTGACTGACGCGCTGGCGGACCCCGATCGTGGTGTCGCGTACCTAACCCAGTCGCTCCTGTCGGATCCGAAACGAATCCGCAGCTACCTCGACGAGGCGCCGACGGTCGAGGCGAAGCTCTGGACCGCATTCGCGCTGCATCGCCTCACCGGCGACGCTGATGAGACCCGACTTATATACGACACCCTGGGGCGCCCGCGGGTCGAGGTAGCCGGTCTGGACGACGAACTTCGAAGCGCA
Organism: Streptomyces olivochromogenes; assembly: GCF_001514115.1. Lineage (GTDB taxonomy): Bacteria > Actinomycetota > Actinomycetes > Streptomycetales > Streptomycetaceae > Streptomyces > Streptomyces olivochromogenes. Next base: position 149,329 of record NZ_KQ948471.1, on the reverse strand, counting down.
ATCCTGCATGAGTACGCGAGCAGCTGCGAACGACAGAGCGATCCGCGGTGGCGTATCGAAGCCCTCTGCACCGAGCCACCCGTCCGTCCCGACCAGGACGAACAGCTCCGCCGGGCAACGGCCGTGCTGACTGAAGCCTGCCTCGCCCCGATGCCTCCTGTCTCCTGCGGCGAGCACAACCAGCAGGGCGGTGGGACCTATCACGTGATCGAGTTCGGCGAGAGCGAGCTGTTCATCAGCACCCTCGGGCGGTTCGCCACTGGTGCCGACACCGACCTGACTGCCCGTCAGGCCCTCGAATCGGCTGGCTTCCGCTGGATCGACGAGACCACCGGCGCGATCCGAGTCACTGGCCTGTGTGTCTACTACTTCGGTAAGCGTGAACCCATCAGCATCGATACCCTGCTGTTCTACTGGCAGGACTAGCAACTCTCCCGGATCGTCACCTTGTGTGGTCGCCAGAGGCGTATCGGCTCCAGGTTCCTCCGGCTTCGGTGACCAGGCTGGTGGCTGTCTTGTCGTGGTAGCCGAGTGCCTTCGCGATGACGGGCGTCGGGGCCTGGAGGACGAGCTGGCGGATCGCGGAGGTCCTGCCGCGCTGTGGCGGGACACCGATCTCGCGTAGGTGGGCCTGGAGGCTGCCCGGGTTCATCGGCTGCCCCGGTTGGCGGCCTGGGAAGAGCCACCCGGAGCTTCTGGAGCTGGCGTAGGGCAGGTCCTGGCGGGAGCGGACGTAGGCCCGCATCAGGTCGGCGACGGGCTCCGGAAGCGGAGACGGTGGATGTCACAGGCTGACGGTGATGGTAGTGCCATCGTCGGTGACGTCGTCGATGGTGAGGCGAACGATGCGGCCGACGGGCTGGGCATAGAGGAGAACGAACGCGGCAACGACCCGGCTCCGCAGCGGCAGGGAGTCGTCGTTGAGGGTCCGCCGGAGCATGGCGAGTCGGCGGTGCTGGTGCAGCGGTGCCTGGTCCTGGGCGATGACCTGGGGTGGAAGGGTGAGGCGGGGCATCCGGCCGGTCCTCATGCACCAGCGCAGGAACGTCTGGGCCGGGCGCCGGGTGGCCGGCTTCTCGGTGTGCCAGGCGTCGAGGTCGGCCTGCCGGCAGTGCTCGACGGTGCGGCCTCGGCCGACGAGCCAGGTAAGGAAAGCGCCGGCCTGGATGGTCTCCTGCTTGGCCTGGTGGGTCTGGGAGCGTCCCAGCGGCCCCTTCTCCGCCGCAGCCCGCAGGCGGCGCATCTGGTGCCAGGTGGCGAAGTGCCGGAGAAGCCGGTGGTGCTCGGGGTCCTCGATGGTGGCAAGCCGTTCGGTCAGCCAGCGCTGATAGAGCAGGATTTGACGGTCGACGCGTGGGAGGACGCCGCTGTCCATGAGCAGGTCGCGTAGGTGGTGGACGGTTCGCCAGGGTGCTTCCTGGTGCAGCCCCTCGTGGGTGAGCGGGATGGTGCCGGCGGCCAGGCCGCGTAGTAGTCGGACGACGTTGGGGTTGCGGAGCCAGATCAGGCGGCTCTTGGGCCGGTCCGTCTCCAGCAGGGCGGTCACCAGTGGGTGCAGTGGAGGGGCGACACGGCCGGTGCCGTCGTCGAGAAGTCGGCCGAGGGTGTCGGCCAGGGTGCAGCACTCGCAGAGGCTTGTGTCAGTGCAGTTGGGGTGCCCCCAGCAGCATGTCGAGGTCACACACCTGTGCCCGCCGGTGGTGCCCCTTCGCATCGGTCAGTTGCACGCGGGAGCCGTAGTCGTGCGCCGCGGGGTGCGGGGGCCGTACGTCGACGCGGGGGTTGTATTCGGCCATGACCTCACAGGACCCGGACGCAGAGCCGATCGCGTCGTAGAAGACGGGGATCGCGATGCTGTGGCCCGGCTTCAGCACCAGGTGGACCGGCGTGGACTTCTTCGGCTTGGAGTCGGCCGACGGCCCCTTGCCGACGTACACACTGAGCTCCGGGTAGCCGTCGAAGGCGCAGGGCTTCGATCCCTTGTGCGCGGCGCTGAGCGTCGCCGTCGGCGTGTTGTGCGGCTTGCCCGGGAGAAGGGTCATCTTCCAGCTCAGCTGGGGCGTTTGGCATGCGGCGATCCGGGTTCCCGGGGCGCTGTCGCTCTGACCGCAGGCGGCGGCACCCAGCAGCATCACCAGGCCGGCCGTGCAGACCGCCGCTGTCCGCCGTGACATGAGATCTCCCCCTGCGCGATGCAACTCCCGCGGGGCCGAGTGCCGCCGCTCCTGCCTCACCTGACAACTAGATGCGGGCATGCGCGCCGAGGTTCCACACCGACCGGCGAGATGATCAGCTCCCTCGCGCGATCTCGTGCAGCCTCTCCAGGCACTCCCCCGTCCCCTCGTTCTTCCGGGTGTACGTCACCATCCGGGCGCCCGCCTCGAAGCCCGGCCACAGGTCTGTGTGTTCCGGGGTCGGTTGACCCACGTACAGGTTGAGGAACTCCTTGGTGTTCGTGCGGCTGCATTCCTGCGGGGTCAGCTCGCCGTCCGGACCACCGTGTCGCCGGGCGGGGTGTCAGCCGCTTCTTCCTGCTGTGGGGTGTGGTCCGGGGGCGCCTCCGGTGTCAGTCGCTGCGGGCCTGGGGCAGTACGCAGTCGGCACGGGACCCGCTGGGCTTCCTTGCGTCCCCGGTCGGGCGGCCTGTCCGCGGCCTGGTGCTGATGGTGCTGGTCACCACCGCCGGCGTCCACGACAGCATCCCCGCGAAGGAACTGCTGTTCCGGCTCGCCCTCACACATCCCGAGATCTCCATCGTCCGGGCCGGCTCCGCCTACGGCGGGAAACTGGTGACCTGGGCGAAGAAATACCTCGACATCACCATCAAGACGGTACGGCGCCCGCCCGACGCCAAGGGCTTGGTCGTACTCCCGCGGCGCTGGGCAGTCGAGCGATCCTGGTCGTGGATCATGCGCGCCGCCACTGCCGCGACCACGAACGGCTCCCCGAAATGAGCGAATCCCTCATCACCTGGGCCGCCATCACCGTGATGACCAGACGGCTCACCCGCCGCAAAGGCCGCACCGCCCCGCCCGGGGTTCCCCACCACGCGTCGAGTCACGGGTGGAACCGCCACCGGCCCTCAGAAATGACATCCAGCTTGTCGTCCCTGACTCGAATGGCCGTCTCGTCGTCGATGAAGTAGATCGGGAAGTCCGCCCGCGCAGCGATGCGATCAGCCCAGGCGTCGTCCCGCTCGGGGAAATCCGGTGAGTACAGGTGGGGCTTGAGATACCAGTCGAAGAGGCCGAACGGCGGCTCCACTGTCGTCGCGCCGAGCACGTGGAGGTCCGTCGCGTCCCCGATGACGTCAGCGGAGTGCTCGGTGAGATTCCGGCTGAAGATCATTGATCCGGCGCTCACTCCCACATAGACCCGGCTCTCCAGCGCCTCCAGGAAGCCGTTGGCCAGGTCGTTGCCGGTGATGCTGCGCGCAAGGTGGTAGTGACTGCCGCCCTCGACATAGATGACGTCGGCGTGGAGCAGCCGGTCGAGCACCATCTGCCGGGGCAGGCCGTTCAGTTCCAGGACGTCGAACTCCCGCCAGCCGAGGCCGTGCAGCCGGTTCATGTCCGCGACGAACCACCCGTGGTCCCCGGGCTCGGCAACGGACGCCGTGGGAACGTACACGACGTTCGCCGACCCGAACGGCTTTCCCAGCATGTCCCGCAGCGCATCCCGCAGTGTCTCGTTGCGCAGGCCACTCGCCGTCAACAGAAGCTCCATCGGGCGAGCCAACCACGGCTGACAGGCGCGCGCAACGAACCCAGGATCACCACCGCCGTCATGGCATGGGCCGCATCAGGAACAGGCAATCAGCCTGCGGTGCCCCAGACGGTCAACTGACCGCGTCCGTCGCTGCCCTGGATACGGAGCGCTGCATCGGTAGCAGTCCCCTCGGCTTCGTCCTCACCACCACGGGTGATGCGAGTACGTGCGCTGCCGCATCGGACGCACACAGGGGCCGTCCCTGTGCGAGGCAGGCATGGTGGCGGAGAGCGGAGGGGCTTGTCCTTCACTCATTCTCAGTGGCCTGACTGGGTAATTCCGTCTGCGAGTTGTCCGACCACGTTGAGGATCCCCTGCCCGAAGGCGGTGGGGGCGACCAGCACGCCGAAGACCAGCACGATGAGCACGGTCAGCTGCTCGTCGGATCGTTTCCGCGCCTGAGTGCGGCGCCGAAGCCGCGGGATGATGATGACCGCCAGGAGCACCGCCAGGGGTGGTCACGGTTGCTCCGGTCTCTCACGGCGACCGGAACGGCCGAAGCCGGCACTGTGCGATTCGCGGGCCGGGCGCCCGGCTCTGGATCGGTAGGCATAGGGGTGCAGAGCTTTCCTGCGGTCATGAGCCACATGCCTGGAACACCTGCACGTCTGGTGGTGAGTCCGTTCCGGCCACTTCTGGTTATGGTCGCGCGTGTGGTCGCAGAGTTGCCGCCCGGCCAGTAGCCGAGCCGGCGACAACCCCGCCGCCCATCAACCGGATACCAGTCGGCGAAGTGCTCATCGGTGAACAGTTCGCCCAACCGGTCACGCACCCACATGGCCGCCGTGCCCCGCGGAATACTCGCCCGCGCCATCCGCACCGTCAACGGCGGAATCCTCCGCCCGAACCTGAACCCATCGACATCGCGGCCACCCCTCCGACCGCTCGGACCACCCCGCCCGAACCAGCGCAGCACACCGCACCGATCCACCGGCCAACCATGACATGGCTTCACCGAAACGAATGGAGATCGCCAACGGCATCCCGATTGCGTGACGGAGCCGTTGAGTTGGCACACCTCGAGGCCGCAGGGAAAAGATCACCGCCTGCCGACGAGGCGGCGCCACCTGATTGGGGAATGCGACGGAGAATCCGCCGGTGCGAATATTCGGACAGGTGGCGACTGTTACGAGGCCCATCGGAAGTACAGGAGTGGATATGCTCTGGACCGGAGCGCGGGACACCCGAGCGAGGGGTGGGGGATGCAGATCAAGCCACGCCAACACCTGCTTGATATATGGCAGGCGGTGTCACGCCATTCGTTTGAGAGCGGTGAATGGGACTGGGGTGAAGAGGGAGGCCTCAGCAGTGTCGCCGACGCCGAGCGGCTGTTGTGCCTGATGTATCCGGCCACGGAGATCCCCGCATTCCGGTTGGACGACCCGGACACCCTGCAACACGACGTGCAGACCGCGCTGAAGGATGTCGGCGGCCCGACGGAGATCCCGGTGAAGCTGGTGCGCATCCTCGCCGAGTTCATGGACACCTATACCGCCGAGGACGAGGGGCCCAGCTTCGCGGGCGGTCATTACTTCGACGCATGCGACCCCGGCGAGGAACTCACCGAGGAACAGCGCCGGCTGGGCGTCGTCGACTCGTTCTCGATGTCGATCACTCTGTGCCTGGCCACCCTCGGCTTTCTCAAGGTCTACAGGGGCAGAACCCGGCGCGCCGAGGTGCACGCCCTCATCGAGAAGCTCAGGGCCGCCACCGAGACCCGGCTCACCGCCGCCATGGTGAGCCTGCTGCGCTCCTTCACCGTCAACGTCTTCGATCCCGACGATCCGCAGGGCCGCACCCTGTGCGACATCCTCGGTCAGGGGCAGATCTCCCGGCGCGTCGTGGTGGAGCGATTCCAGCAACGTTTCAAAGCACTGCGCGCCACCGTCAACGAGCGCCTCGTGCTCGGCGTCGACATCGCCGACCGCCTCACGGACCAGAACCAGCTCTTCGAGTGCGGGTGGGCCTGGACCCTGGTGAAGGACTCTCCGCCGGTCGAGACCAGGGAGCCCATCGGCCGGCAGCCCGCCGGCGTCGCCTGGCCTGTCCCGTACCTCTACTTCACCGTCGTCGCCCTCGACGGCATCCAGGACCTGTCCTCCGAACGCACCCTCACCCTCGGCCTGCTGACCCCTGAGCAGCAACGGCTCGCCGAGGCGTTACGCCTGCGGTGGGAGATCACTCAGCAGTACTGGTCCGGCATCGCCCGGTTCGGCGACGTCTGGCCGCTGGAGGACATCCGCTGGCGCACGACCGGGCAGAGCATGGAGTCCGCGTACTTCTCGTTGTCGGCCGCCTCCATCCTGGTCCACGACCTGGTCCGCCGCCGCGCCACCGACGAGGACCTCACCCGTACCGTCGCGGTGATGGAACGGCTCGCCGAGCACAGCCGGATCAGCAGCCGGATGACGGAAGAGGACACGGCGATCGTCCTGCATGCCCCGGGTGTGCGACTGGCGCTCCAGGGCAGCGGCGACACCGGCCCCCCGATGCAGTGGACGGTGGCCGATTTCCCCGCCCAGTTGCTCAAGCGGAGCATCCAACTCTGCGCGCTGTCACGGAACGTGTCCTCGCACGACCGGCTGCTGAGGCTCACCGAGCGCGTCTTCGCCCACGTGTGGGAGCGGCGGATCCGCTATGGCAAGGGCGCCGGCCTGTGGGACGACGTCCAGGCCGTCTACCCGAGCGCGCCGGCCATGGAGCGGCCGCCGTCCTGGAGCTTCACCGAACGCGTCGTCGAATGCATGGTGGCCGGCCACTGGCTCTACAACCAGGCGCCGCTCCGCAGCAGCGAACTGGTCCGCAGTGCCTCCTCGCTGCTCAGCGAGGCGACCCACCTGTTCGGCGGGGAATTCCTCGAACCCGCCTCGGCCCAGGACAGCTCCCGCAGCCGCGCGCTCAAGTCCGTCGAGGCCGGACTTGCCCGGGCACGGGAGGTCCTCGACCAGCAGCCCGGCACCGCGATGGCACTCGTCCTGGGAGCCCTGGCCGAGCTCGACAGCCTGGCGCGGGGCAGGCGCGCCGCCTCCCGGGGAGAGTGAACGGTGCTCGTCTTCGCCGCTTCGGACAAGGGCGGCACCGGCCGCTCGGTCACCAGCGCCAACATCGCCTTCCACCGTGCCCTGGCCGGGGACGACGTCTGCTACCTGGACTTCGACTTCGGCTCGCCCACTGCCGCGGCGGTCTTCGACGTACCGAGCGTCATGGGTGGCATCGTCCAGGGCGGCCTCCACTCCTACCTCCAAGGGCAGGCGCACGAGCCGGTCCGGCTCGACGTCTGGGCGCGCACCGAGCACCCAGTACTGCGCCACCGGCCTGCCGGCTCCGGCAATCTCGTGCTCTTCCCCGGCGACCGCAGCGGCGGCGAGTTCGCCGTCGGCAACGACTCCGTGATCCGCGGCATCGACCTCTTCTTGCGGCTCCACAGCGAGTTCGACGTGGTGCTGGTCGACCTCAGTGCCGGCCGCAGCTATGCCGTCGACCTGGCGCTCGAGGTCACCGCGCGGCCCGAGCTGCACGGCGTCGGCGCCCGGTGGCTGATCCATCACCGCTGGACCCGGCAGCATGTGATCGCCGCCTCCGGGTTCGCCTTCGGCCCACGCGGCATCCTCAGCGGCGGCGTCGCCCGCGGTCACGACGTCGAGGAACTGCGCGGCAGCATGCGCTTCGTACGGGCCGCCGTGCTCGACCCCGAGACACCGCCGTGGTCCTTGGCGCCGCCCGCCCAGTCCGCGTGGATGCGCACGTGCGACCAGGGCCTCCACCGGCTCGCCGCCGACCGCGGCGTCGGCTACAGCGCGATGCTCGGCTCCGTACCGCTCGAACCCGTGCTGCAGTGGCGCGAACAGCTCATCACCGACGAGGACGTGTTCTCCAGCCGGGTCGCCGGACCGGAGACGCTGAAGGCGTTCCAGGACCTGGCCGGGAAGCTCACCGACGACGACGCCTGGGGGATACCGTGACCGAAACCGGATCCGGCGCCGTCTTCCGGGAGACGACCGCCGAGCCGCGCACCCAGGCGGTGCCACTCGCCCATGTGTCACTGGAACTCGGCCACCTCTCCATGGAGGACTTCGAGGCCGGTCCGGAACGGCTGCGCGAGCACTTCGCCCGGGTCCGGCCCTGGGCCGACACGGCGCGCACGGTCGCCGCCGCCGGCGGGCGCGGGCCCCGGGTGAGCACCTGCTTCCTGGTGGACGAATACTGCACCCCCTCCGCCACCCCGGCCGCGCTCCTTCCCGTTCTGCTCGCCGAGGCCGAACGGGCCGGCCTCGTCATCGACTACCTGGCCCGCGAGTCCGGCTGCGCCGTCGCGGACGGCGTCCCCGTCGCCGAAGGGGTCGGGGCACGCCTCGTCGAGTCGCCGCCCCCTGGCAGTGACGGTTCCCGGCCTCCGGTCGGCCAGACCGGCTGGCTCTCCAACGGCCGCCGCACCCCGGGCACGCGGACCGTGGCGGCGATGGCCGACGCCGCCGACTGGCAGCCGCCGGCCGAGACCACCGCCCGGCGGCACTCGGTCTTCCTCGACGCCGAGCTCTGGGACGCGCCCGGCGGCCGGCGCGTCTGGTCGTGCTCGTTCCTGGCCGCCGTCTGGCAGCTGGCCAGGCTCGGCCTGCTGCGGCACTTCGGCGAACCCGTTCTCCAGCCCGTGCCGTGGACGGCCGGCGAGGACTTCCCGGACGACTGGGACGCGCTGCCGCCCGTGATCCGGCTCAACCCCTCCGCTGCGCCCTTCTCCGCCTACCGCACCTGCTCCGTCCTGCCGTCCCGCTTCCTGCCGGTCGAACATGCGGTGCGGGTCGTCCTCGACCAGGTGGACGTCGAGCCGCACGCTCTCGCCCAAGTCTCCGAGCGCGCCCTCGGCGAGGGCCTTGCGGTACCCGAGGAGATCCCCGACCGCATCTCCTACGTCTTCCACGAGGGGCCCTGACATGGCCGGGCCCGCCAACACCGGTGAGCGCACCGAGCAGAGCCCGGAGCCGGTACTGGTCTTCGGCGAGGTGCACACCTGCCTGCTGCAGCACGGCCAGGCACTGACCGGGCGCGGCGCCGCCGACCTGTTGCGGCTGCGGGCAGACGAGCGGGTCCGGCTCTCCGAGCGACCCAACCTGTACGTCCGGTCGCCCGACGTGCCGACCGGCGTGGACTGCCATCTGCCCTCCGCCTCCGGTGCCAAGGTCCGCGCCGTCGGCACCGTCACCGCCCGCGCCACGCTCACCGAGGGCCGCCTGCTCCAGGCCGGCGCCCACTGCACGGTCACCGCCGACGGCCCGGGCCGGCGCCGCCGCTGGGGCCACTACCTGGCCCGCCCCGGCGTCGTCGAGCCGTTCGGCACGCTTCCCGAGCGGGACGTCGCCGACGGCTGTCTCGGCGCCGGCCGTCGCCCCGGTGACCTCGACCTGGGAGCGATCGCCGACCGTACGCTCACCCGGGTGCTGCGGGACCGGGCACTCGACAATCAACCGCCTTTCAAGTCCCAGGTCACCCGGCTGCGTTGGGTGGCGCTACGGGCCGCTGACGGCGAGGGTCCCTCCCTTGAGCGGTTCACCCTCGCCGGGGACGGACTGCGGATGGCGGAGCTACGGCTGCCGGCGGGCATTCCTGCGGCCGCCGCCGCGGGGCTCTGCCATGACCTCGCCCTGCACGACTGGCTGCTCACGACCCTCGTCAGGATGGTCGAGCGCAGTCGGCTCGGTTCGACCGACGGGCGGGACGCGCTGACGGCGCTGCGCCCCGCCGTCGACCACCTGATGCACCTGTGGATGCCGGCAGCGCGCGTGGACCAGCCCCTCCGCCCGCTGTGGGAGGCGTTGGAGCGCGAACCCGGATTCACCAGGCAGTGGCAGATCCTGGTGCAAAGGATCAGGGACCAACTGGCCCTGCAGACCGCCGCCCACCTGCAGCCCTGACCGCCCGCCGACGGGCTCGGGCCCTGCTTTCGGGTGCGGACGTGCACCATCCCTCCGGAGGAGATCACGACACATGGCTGGACCGTCGAACACGCCTGGTGCCGCTGCACTTTCCGCTGCGCACCGCCCGCCGATTCTGCTCAGGACGCTGAACGCCGTGTTGGTCGGAGGAGGCGGCTATCTGCTCACCAGCCTCACCGAACAGCCCGAAGTCTGGAAGCTGACCGTCTCGATCCTTGTGGGCGGCGCGGCGCTGATCGTCCCGCTCATGACCGGCTTCGCGAGCCGGCTCGCCTCGGTCGAGGAGACGCTCGCCACGCACGACTCCGAGATGAAGGAGCTGGTCGCCGACGGCCTTGCCCGCGTCAACGAGGTCACCGAGCTCTTCGAGCTGGTCGATCGTTCGGCGTTGCCGCGGGACGAGGTGACGCGGCTGGTCCGCAGTGCGACGACCGCCGGGACGGCCGCCCCGGCGATCGTGCAGGACTTCGTCCGTGTGGAGGTCATGCGGCTCACCGCGCTGATGGAGAACCTCGGCCTGGAGGTCGTCGACCGGGAGGGAGCGGACCACGACTGGATCATGGCGCTCACCGGCTGCGCCGCCTTGACCATCGACGCCACCAGCACCTGGGCCGACCGGGACCTCTGGGGCAGCGAACTCGGCGCTCGGTTTCTGTGCGCGCAGCGCGACGCGATCGAACGTGGTGTGCGGATCCGGAGGCTGTTCATCATCGAGGAACCGGAGCACGACACCCTCGAGCTGAGTCGGCTCTGCGAGGACCAGCAGAGCATCGGCATCGAGGTGCGGGTGCTGGCGCTCTCCGGACTGTCGCCCATCGCCCGGATCACCGGGATCGACGACTTCATCGTCTTCGACGAGGCGCTCTCCTACGAGATCGGCTCCGACCTGCGCGGAGTCGCCGCCAGGACGGTCATCGACCTGCGCTCCCACCGGGTCGCCCATCGGGTCCAGCAGTTCAGGACGCTCTGGGAGGCCGGCCAGTAGCGCCGGCAGCGGCGCCGGCCGCCCTGCCCGCAGCGCGAAGACTTCGTCCGGCCCCCTGGCTGTGAAGGACGGCGGCCCGGCGCCAGGCCCGGTGCACACTGAGGGACATGCAGCACGGACAGGTGCGACCTGCGGTCGAGGGGGACCTGGCGGCTATCGCGGCCCTGGAGGCGCGCGCGTTTCCCGGTCTCAGCTATCCGTACTTCGCACTGCGCCAGCTGTTCGATGTCCATGGCCACCACATGCTGGTCACCGCCGGCGCCGGGGGGCTGGGGCTGTACGGCTACGTGCTCCTGGCCGGCGACGGCAACGGCCGGTCGTGGCTCCTCGCGCTCGCGGTCGATCGCGCCCACCGGCAGCAGGGGCACGGGCGCCGCCTGCTCGACGCCGTGCTGGGCCTCGCGGACGACAGGGAACTCGGCGCGGTCTGGCTGAGCGTGGCGCCGGACAACCACCCCGCTCTGCGGCTGTACCAGGCGGCGGGCTTCTGCCTCGCGGAGCGGCGCCGCGACTACCTCGGGCCGGGCCAGGACCGCCTGGTGCTGGTCCGTGAGGTACCCCGCCGGACCCCTTACTGATCGTTTCAGAATGAGGTACGCAGGCGGCGAAGGTAGATGAGGCTGCAGGCCAGTTCGAGCAGACCCTGGTGGCTGCCGGGCTGCTGCAGGAAGGACCTTCAGTCTTCCCCGGTTCCTGCCGGGATCAGGTGCGGCGCGCGGGCTCCGAGGATGCCAAGCACCTCGTCCAGGGCCGTCCTGCGGAGCTCGGGGAAGAAGTCCCGGTCGATCCTGCCCTCGCGGGCCCAGATGCCGGCGAGTGACTCCGCGCAGTGCTGGGCCAGGACGCTCGCGAACTGCTCCCGCCGAAGGATCTTGAAGATCTCCTGTTCGAACCAGGCTCCCGAGTGGTCCTCCAGGTCCATGGCGGCGTCGAGCTGGTCCCCCTCGGGCGCATCAGCATCATTGAGGATGGCGAGCAACTGGACCGCGACGACATCGTCCGGCTGTGACCTCATCGACCCGGCTCTCCCTCTCGAACTGATCTTTGACTCCGCGGCGATGCTCTCACCGAAACGGCTCCCTCTGACGCCCTGTCGCTGGCGCACTCCGCCTGCCCTCGCTTCCTCAGTCCGACCGAGGTCACGGAGGAGTTCCAGATCTCCGAGCCGACGACATCATCCTTGGACGCTGGCAGATTTCCTATCGCTTTAGCCCGCGCCTTCCGTCACCCGGCAGGCAGCCGGGCCGTCACAGCGGAGCACAATGCCCTCGCCCGGGCGTCGGTGTAGCCCTGCAGTATGCCGACCGCCTCACGCCGGTGCGACGCGGCAGTGGACGGATCGCCGGTCCGGTCCAGGGCAGCCGCCAGGTTCTCCAGCGCGCCTGCGACCCGCCAGTCGTCGCCGAGGTCCCGGAACTCCGTCACGGCGAGACGGTGGAACTGCACGGCTTCCTGCGGCCGGTCCAACGCCTGGTAGGCCAGCCCGGTCATGTCAAGCGCCGTCCCCTCCATCGCCTGGTCACCCAGGAGCCGGCCGATCGACGCGGCTCGCTGAAGCGCGGCCAGTCCGTCCTCGGCCCGGCCTGCCGCGAGGCAGATCCGCCCGAGTTCGGTCTCGCACTGGCCTTGGTAGATGACGTTGCGGGTCTCGTACGCCATGTGCAGGGCCTGGCCGATGTGCCGGTCCGCGTCGGCCAGGAGGCCCGTTTCCCGGTCGATCGTCGCCTCGACCCACAGGCATTCCGAGCGGGCTCCGGGGCTCTCGCCCTCGTGCAGCTCCCGGAGCGTGGCCGCCACGCACTCGCGGGCCTCGCTGTGGGCACCTGTGTCGAGCAGCGCCTCGGCCCGCCCGATGAGTCCCCATACGATCCACAGACGCAGCCGCAGCCGTCGGGCGATGTCCAGCGCTTCCTCGTACGACTGCAGGGCTTCGTCGAGCCGGCGCCCCAGCCGCAGCGCGTGCCCCAGCATGACCAGCGCGGCGATCGTCTGCCACGCGTCGTCGGCCTGACGGGCGGCGGCCAGCGCGGCGCGGCTGTGCTCGACGGCCTCCGCGACACGGTGCGCCTGCCGGTGCGCGATGCTCATGCCGAGGAGAGTGACGGCCTGGCCGAGCAGGTCCTCGGACCGCCGGGCGGCCAGCAGCGCCTGGTCGGCCATCGGCAGCCAGCCCTGCACGGGATGCCGGTCCAGGAAGGGCGTACGCAACAGGGCCGGCAGCTTCCACGCCACCTCATGGAGGCCGGCCTCGGCCGCCGTCCTGCTGACCGCCACCAGGTTGTCGGTCTCCACGGTGAACCAGGCCATGGCCCGTTCGTAGTCCGAGACGTCCGGAAGCCCGGGCAGGTCGGCCCGCGCAGGATGCACATGCCAGTCGTCGGCGTACTGCGCGTCGTGCACCTCGGCAGCCGCCGCCATCGCCTCCAGGTACCACTCGCACAGCCGCCGCGCCGCGGCTTCGCGGCCTTCCGGCGTCTCGTCGTTCACCGCCTGCTCGAAGGCGAAGGCCCTGAGTAGGTCGTGGAATTGGAAGCGGTCGTAGGCGGACGCGGAGATCAGATGCGTACCGGCCAGGGAGTCGAGCAGCCGCCGCGCGGTGACGGTGGAGACGCCTGCCAGGGCCGCCGCGGCATGCACCGAGAAGTCCGGCCCGGGGTGCAGGCCCAGCAGCCGGAACATGCGGGCGGCCTCGCCGCCCAGGGCCCGGTAGGACCAGGCGAACACGGTGTGCACCGCGTCGCCGTCGTCTTCCTCGTCCGCCGACAGCGCTATCCAGAGGGAGGACTCGTCCTGCAGATCGCTGATCAGTTCGCTGAGCGGCATGTGCGGCCTGGCCGCCGCCCGCTCGGCCGCGATGCGCAGCGCCAGGGGAAGACGCGCGCACAGACGGGCGAGCTGGATCAGTTCCGGCTCGGGGTCGGGGCCGCGGTGCCCCCGGGTGCTGTCCCGTAACAACCGTACGGCCTCGTCCTCGGCGAGGACGTCGAGGTCCAGCCGGTGCGCGCCGTCGCGGGCCACCAGCCCGGACAGCCGGTCACGACTGGTCACCAGCACCATGCAGGAAGCGGTCCCGGGCAGCAGCAGGCGCACTTGGCGTACGGCCGCGGCGTTGTCTAGCACGATGAGCATGCGCCGCCTGGCCAGCAGGGACCGGTAGAGCGCAGCCTTGTCCTCGGGGTCGTCGGGGATCGCTCCGGGAGCGACCCCCAGCGCGCGCAGGAAGCGCTCAAGCGCCTGATCGGCGGTGACGGGCGGTCCCGCGTCGTAGCCCCGGAGATTGACGTGGAGCTGGCCGTCGGGGAATCGGTCCTTGACCCGGTGCGCCCAGTGCGTCGCGAGGGAGGTCTTGCCGACGCCGGCGGTGCCGGCGATCGTCGAGATCACGACGGTCTGCGATCCCTCGGCGCCGCGGGCCAGGATGTCGTCGAGGCTGTCGAGCGCCGTCTGCCTGCCGACGAATCCCCTCACGTCTGCGGGGAGTTGCCGTGGGCTCGGCCCCAGCGCGGGGTCCGCGTGGTGGAAGTGGATCCCGCCGGTGACGTCGCGCGCCTGGACCACGTCCCAGGCGCTCCCGGACAACTCGGAGCGTGTCGCCCCGGACCGGTCGGGACTGCGTTCGTCCCGCCCTTCGGTGCCTCCCATCGGCACGGCCTCCCGGTCGCAAGCAGCTGACCACCGCCCATGCGGCGTCCTCCTCCCAGTCAACCAGTTGAAGCGCCCAGCAGCGGTCGTATGCACAGCATTTGACGGGCCGTCGATCTGGCCGCGATCCGGGCGAGTCCCTAATCTGGAGCGGTGGCTGTCTCAGCGGATCCTGAGGTCGTCGTTGTCGGGTACGGGGTGGCGGGGCTGACCACCGCACTGGTGCTGTCGGAGGCGGGACGGGCGGTCACCGTCGTCTCCGACCGCGTGCCCCAGCGTACGACGTCGGCGGTGGCCGGGGCCCTGTGGGGGCCGTACGTCTTCGACGATCCCCGGGTGCTGGACTGGAGCCTGCACAGCCTGCCGGACCTGACGGCGATCGCCGCCGATCCGCGGTCCGGCGTCCGCATCGTCCAGGGGATCGAGGCCTCGCACGAGCCGGCGGAGTCTCCCGCCTGGCTGCGTTCGGTGAGCGGATTCGCCACCTGCGGCCCGTCCGAACTGCCGTCCGGGTTCGGCTGGGGGTGGACCTACCGGGCGCCGGTCTTCGACATGCCCGTCTACCTCGACTACTTGATGGGCCGTCTGGTCGCGTCCGGGGCCGTCGTCCGGCTGCTGGACGGCCCGCTGCGCGACCTGGACCAGGCGCTGGACATCGCTCCGGTGGTGGTCAACTGCACCGGACTGGGGGCCAGGGATCTGGTGGGCGACCGGGAAGTGGTACCGAGCTGGGGCCAGTTGGTGATCACGGAGAATCCCGGGATCGAGGGATTCTTCTCCGACTTCCCCGAGAGTGAGGACCCCACCTACTGGATCGCACACCCCGACCACGTCGTCCTGGGCGGGATGGTCAGGCACGGCAGAGGCGACCTGCGGCCGGACCCGGAGGCCGCCGAGCGGATCGTGGCGCGCTGTGCCGCCGTCCTGCCCGCACTCGGCCGTGCCCGGGTCAGGGAACTCCGGGTCGGACTGCGGCCGGTGCGGCCGCGCGTACGGCTGGAACGCGGCACCCACCACGGCGCTCCCGTGGTGCACAACTACGGGCACGGAGGCTCGGGCGTCACGCTGTCGTGGGGTTGCGCGCGGCAGGTTCAGTCCCTGATCGGTTGAGGAGAGGAATGCCGTGACCGTGTCCCTGCCGCTGGATGCCGAGCGCTACCACCCGGACCCGCGAGAACCTGTGGACCGCTGGTTCCAGACGGCGAGCGCCTCCAACGTCCGCACGACGATGGCGGTCGTCACCGACCTCGTGGGCCCGTCGTGTGGCGCCGTCGTCGATCCCTTCGCCGGCGGGGGCAGTTCGGCGGCGGCGGCCCGGCTGATGAACCTGCCGTTCTTCGGGATCGAGATCGACCCTGTCCTCGCCTGCGTCAGCCTGGCGAAGAGCCGGGCCACCGTCCGCCATGCGCGGATGCTGCGGCGACTGCCGCCGATCCACGACGTCAAGGGCCTGCTGTCGGTGCTGGCGATGCTCCCCGCGTGCGGCAGCGCCGACGAGGTGACCGTCGCGTCCTGCCTGGCCGTCGTGCTGGCACTACGGGCCTCGCGCGGTACTCCGCTCGGGTACGAGGAGGTCACCGGCGATCTCGCGCGCCACCGGCCCCCCGCTGCCACCGGCCGGCTGGTGTGCGCGGACGCAACGGCCCCGGCCGGCTGGCGCGACCTGCCGGTTCCGAAGGAAGGCGCCGTGCTGTACACCTCGCCGCAGTTCGGACGGCGGTCGCCGCTGCTGGGCGCCCCGCCGCGGCTGACCGCATCGGCTCGCGATGTTCTCGCCGCCGCCGAGGCCGACCACGGGCGGGAGGCGGCCCCGCGGGATTCGGGCTTCGCCGCAACCACCGCGGCCATGCTGCGTCAGGCGGCCGCGATGATGCGGCGTGCGACGGTGGTCATCGAGCACGAGCCCGACGACGACGGACACGACGCGACGCAGGAGGCCCTGGAACAGATCGCCGCGGCGCTGCCAGGACGGGTACACGACGCACGGGTCATCGTCTGCGGACAGTTCACCTGGCGCGGGCCGCTGTCCCTCATCGTCTTCGATCTGCGGTGAGGGTGCGAGACGTCCTCGACCGTCAGCGGTTCGCCTCGCTCCGGGCCGAGGCGATGTCGGCGGCCAGGGGCCGCATGCCACAGGAGGGCACATGAATGAGCAGCTCATCGTCCTGGTGACCGGAACGGCCGTGGTGCCACCAGAGGCTCGCCGCCTGATCGCCGACCGTGGATTTGCGCTGCGGGAGGTCACCGACGACCACGTGGGTGCCGACGACCTGCATGCGGCACTCGATGGCGTCTCCGGGTACCTGATCGGCGGATACGAGGAGCCGGAGGCCGCCCATTTCGAACGAGCCGCGGCCCTGGAAGCCGTAGCGTTCGTCGGCACCGACTTCCAGAGCTACCTGCCCGGCTGGCGCACGGCGTACGACTTGGGGATAGCTCTCGCGAACACACCGGGCGAGAACGCGGCCTCGGTCGCGGAGTTCACCGTCCTGCTCGCGCTCACCCTGGCCCGCCCGTTCACCGACGCCATTGTGAGAACCCCGCGTTCCCCGGCCGACCCGGTCTCCGCGGTGTCGCCTCCCGAGGGCCGCGAGCTGGGCGGTCGTACCCTGGGAGTGGTCGGAGCAGGCAGGATCGGGGCACGCGTCGCCACGATCGCCCAGGGACTGGGCATGAGCGTGCTGTACACGTCCCCGCGGCGCAACCAGGCGCTCGAGGCCGCCACGGGTATCGCGTACACCGACCTCGACGGCCTCCTCTCCCGGTCCGACGTGATCAGCCTGCACCGCCCGGGGCTCACCGCGGACGAACCGCCGTTGCTCGGCGCACGGGAGCTGACGCTCTGCAAGGACGGCGCTCTGCTGGTGAACACGGGCCATCACGATCTCGTCGATCCTGTGGCGCTCGCCTGGGCCGTCGAGCACAAAAACCTCCGGGCCGCGGTGGACGGCCACGGATCCGGCGACGCCTGGGCCGCGCTCACGGCGCTCGGCCCGGAACGCTTCCTGTCCGTCCCCCAGATGGGCTTCCTGACCCGGGACGCGGGGCTGCGCGCCGGCCTGCGCGCCGCCCGCGCAGTGTGCGACGTGCTGTCAGGGACCGGCTCTCCCGACGTCACCAACCCCGACTTCCGCGAACGGCGGACAGCCGTGCAGCGCCGCGGCGGCGGATGATGCCGGGGAGCCGAGGCGGGCGGGGCTGCCGGACTCAGCGGGGCGCGAACGGCTTGGTCTGGTAGGGGAAGGCGGCCTCCGCGCCGGCGGGACCCCGTGGCAGAGACCTGGCGTACGTCCTGTGCAGCCACCGGTCGTGGCCGTCCCAGCGCGGCGTGAACGCCGTGCGGCCGTGCACGACGCGAGTGTTGTCCAGGATCAGCAGGTCACCGGGGCGCATTCGCACCGTGTCGGTGACCTCGTCCAGCGCCTCGGACAGCGCCTGCAGGGCTCGACGGGCCGATGGGTCGCCGGGCTCGAGCAGTTCGCGGTCGAAGGCGAGCCGAGGATCAGCGGGAACGCCGTCGACGACCAGCACGTGCGCCTGCGGGCTCGATCCGTCCGTGTGGCGGAAGGCCAGGTCCGTGCCGCATGTCATACGGTGCTCGCGCAGGATCTCCCGCTCGGCGGCCCCGAGCAGCGGCAGCGCGGCCCGGGCTGCCGCCACGGTCGTCCCGGCAGCGCCGTCGTGGTCCGCGCGTGAGCACGCGAGCAGCAGGAAGTCCGGCCGCCACCGGTGGTAGAGCATTTCCGAGTGCAGGGTCAGCGCAGTGGTCGAGCTCTGTGCCGACAGCGGATGGGCGTTCGGCGACGGGTAGATGTCCTGAATCAGACTGCCTGAGTGCAGCTCGCGGTAAGCGGTGGGCACGCCCATTGCTGTGCATATCGCCAACAGCCAGCCTTCCATGGCGAGCAGCGGGCGCTCGAGCGGGGCGGGCCTGCTGTCAGGCGTACTCGGCAGCGCGCCGGGGGCGCAGGGAAGATCCGTCACGTGAAGATAGCCGTGGCCGTCCTGCCCCGTTCTCAGCGCCTTCAGGCGCTCCAGAAGCGGGCCTGGCAGCTCGGCGGCCATCTTGGCTGCGGCACGGGCGAACGCCGTGACATCGTGACGCGGCACCGCGGGCAACGCCACGAGCAGGTCGTCGAGTCCGTCGCGCCATTCCCCGCACGACATGTGTACGGAACGCCCTGTACCCATGGCCCGTCACTCGGCTTCCCACGGCACCAGGGAGTCGTAGAACCGGCAGCGCGCGTCGAGTGCCGCGCTGACGCCGTACTCGATGTCCGCCCTGTTTGAGGGGACTTCCGCCGCGGCGTCGATCAGCGACTCGAGGAGTTCGGTGTGCCGTGTGTCGGCTTTCATGTTCTCGGTGAAGTACGAGAGGTCGGCTGCCGGGAAACGGGATCGGACGGCGGCTTCCAGCGGGCGGAATTCGGCGAGCGACAGATACTCGTTCGCGTAGCAGAAGGCTCCCACTCCTCGCCAGGCGCTCGACGTCGTGAGTTCGCGCTGCGTTTTGAGGAACGCAAGCGTCCCGTCGGTCGCAGGGCAGTCGAGTCGGTCTCTGTCGACTCCCATCGACTCGAGCAGGTTGTCGAGCAGCACGGCGTGGGCCTGGTCGGGATTTCCCTCACCGAACTCCTCCCACAGGTTCTCGGCGAGCACCGTCCTCATGCCGAAGTCATCGGCGTACGAGATCAGTAGACCGATGGACCGGGGAAAGGCGTACGACACGTGGCGTTCCTGAAGCCCCCAGGCGACGAGATGCTCGGGATCGGCCCTGTCGGAGGCCACCAACGCGAGGAAGGGGTGGCGAAGCACCCTGTGCTGGTCCACGAAGCTCCGCAGATGTTGCGATGTTGCGCACATGGCGTCCACCTCCGCAGTATCCGATCGGCTCAGTCTTGCGTCGACGGCGTCTCCGCCCCGGGGGTGGTCGGGGGTGGAGGCGGGGCGGGGGTGTTGAAGGTCAGACCGGAGAAGTCCCGCCCTTGCACCACGTGCCCGTACTGGGTGCCGCCGCTGACCGTGTTGTGGATGTCGCCGTCGTTGGTTCGCATAAATTTCGCCTGTTCATGCCACTGTCGCAGGTCGGCGGAGAACTCCGGATCCACCGCGGCGCGCGTCGCCAATGCGGTGCTCAACGCCCGTGCGCGCGCCGTGTCCCCGGGCTCCTCCTGAAGCCGGATCAGCTCCGCCTCTCCGGTGCTGACAGCCGGAGCCTGCGCGGATGCGTCGTGGCCGTGCCCGAACGGGCGGCGTACCAGCGAGGTGAGCCCCATCCACGCCTGGTGGCCGAGCGCACCGGCGGCGCCTCCTGCCAGTTCCGCGAGCAACGCCGCCGACACCGGATCCATGCCCCCACCGCCCTCGGCGCGTCCTGCCCGTCCAGGACTGGACACGTTACCGGCCCGGCGATGCCTCACGGGAGGTAAGTGCGGAATTGGTGCATACTGCGACCGCTCGCCAGCCGCACCGCGCAGCGGACCTGCTTGTCCGGGTCGAGCACCGCATCCCCGGAGGGGCGGCGCACGTATCACATCGGCAGGGCGAAGCCCGGCTCACCGCGGCGGGCCTTGTTGGCCTTCCCGGCCTGCATCCGCTGCTTGATCAGGTGGAGTTCGGCTTGTCGGGTGGCCGGAACTCCTTGCGGGGCTCCGGACCCCTGAAGGCCCTCTGGAGACGCGGTGACGGATTCGGCCAACTAGCCTCTCTCTGAGGCCAGTTGGTCTGTTCTTGTCTGCTCGCGGGTCGACACGCTTCGGTGGGCGGCTGTTACGTTGAACCGTGGCCCAACACGACGGACGGAAAGCCGGTCCACAAGGGCCGGAGCCCACCCCGCTGTGGCGGAACCGGGACTACAACATCTGGTGGTCCGGGGTGGCGGTGTCGAGGCTGGGCACCAGTGTCTCCACCTTGGCGTTCCCGTTGCTGGTCCTGGCTTCCACCGGGTCCGCCGCCGCTGCCGGGGGCGTCGGTACGTGCGGCAGTGTCGGTCTGGTGGCCGGTCTGTTGCCCGCGGGGGTGGCCGCCGACCGCTATCCGAGACGTGCTCTGCTGATCGGGTCCTCGCTGGTCCAACTGGCCGCCATGGGTGTCGTCTTCTGGATCGTGGCCGCCGGGCGCCTGTGGCTGCCGCTGATCGCGGCCGTGGCGCTGGTGCAGGGCCTGGCGTCGGCGGCGTTCGCCGGCGCGGCGGCACCACTGGTGAAACGCATCGTTCCCGCGTCACAGGTCAGGACCGCCTTCGCCCGGGTCGAGGCACGCGACTACGGTGCGCAGTTGGCCGGAGCGCCGCTCGGCGGGGCGCTGTTCTCATGGGCGCGCTGGGCGCCGTTCCTCGTGGACGCCCTCTCTTTCGGGGCCGTCGCCCTCGCCTGCCTGTTCCTGCGCACCCCCCTGGGACCCGACGCCGCCGACCGGCCCGCCGGGCGCCCTGCGCTGCGCCGCGACCTGGGCGCGGGGCTGGCGTTCATCCGAGGCAGCGCGTTCCTTCGGTACGCACTGGTGTGGATGGCGCTGATGAACCTGTTCTTCACCGGGATCGGATTCATGTTCATCGTGACGTTGCGGCACCACGGCGCGTCGCCCTCGCAGATCGGCGCGGCCGAGTCGATCGCCACCGCGTGCGGCCTCGGCGGCGCGCTCGCCGCCGGATGGGTCGTGCGGCGTCTGTCCGGCTACCGGATCATCCTGATCGTCTCCTGGATGGTCGCGGCGGGCGTCGGCGGGATCGTGGTGCTGGCGTCCCGGCCATGGCTGGCGGCCCTGTGTCTGGGCGCGAGCATCCTCTTCGTGACTCCGCTGAACGTCGTGTTCGCCAGCGGCATGGTGGCGATGGTTCCGGACGCGATGACCGCACGCGTCATGACCTCGGCGAACATGGCCTCGCAGTCGTGCGGCTGGCTCGCCCCCGTGGTGTGCGGCGCGCTGGCGGACGGTCTCGGAGTCCAGGTGCCTCTCATCGCCATCGCCGTCGGCCTGGCCCTGCTGGCAGTCGCCAACCATGTCGTGCCGGTCGTGCGCCAGTTGGGCGAAGTGCCGGAAAGCGGCGGGGAATCGGAGTCCCGCACCGACCCGGACGAGCAGACCATCGTGTGAGACGGGCCGCCCGCCCCGGGTTCGGCGGCGTCACCCGGCGGCGGACGCTCCCACGACCAGGCAGGTGTAGTCCACGCCGATCCGGCCGCCTTCCTCCGCGTCGAGGAAGGCGGCCACCTCGCCCAGCAGCCGCCGCCGCAGCGCCTCGGGCAGGGCGAGGTGGCGGCTCTCGGTGGCCAGCAGTTCACAGAACTGCCGGGAGGTGAGACGGGTCTGCCAGGGCACGGCGGTCTGGGTCACGTGCCGGAAACCGTGGGCTCGCAGTTCCTCGGCGTAGCCGTCGAGGTCGGACTCCGACAGGGAGACCCGGCCGCCCGGCCCGGCCGGCAGGCCGCCGGGGAGGACAGAGGCATAGACGTCGTTGAGACGGGGCGCGTCGCGCAGCACGTAGGAGCCGAAGTTCCAGGCGAGCAGGATCCGGCCCTTGGCTTCGAGGCACCGTGCTGCCTTCTGTGTCCGTTGTCCGGGGCGCAGCCAGTGCCAGGCCTGGCCGCACGCCACCAGGTCGAACCGCCTGCCGCCCGGCTCCCATGTCTCGAACGCGCCGACTTCGACGGCCAGCCCGCCTGCCGAGGCGACCTCCGCCATCCGTGCGTCCGGCTCGACCCCGGTGACCTCGTGGCCGAGCGTCGTCAGCGCGGCCGCGAGCTTGCCGGTTCCGCATCCGATGTCGAGTGCGGTGCCCGGCGGGCCGGCGTCCAGGGCGGCCAGGGCCCCGGTGAGGGCTTCGAGGGGGTAGCCGGGGCGCAGCCGGTCGTAGTCGTGCGCGCGGGCGCCGAAGCTGGTGGGCGCCCATACCGCTTGGTCCGTCACATCAGTCCTCCGATCAGGGTCACGAACGTGTGCTGCGGAAGGAAGAGCACATAGGTGCCCACCGAGGCGAGGCTGAAGGGTACGAGGCGTTTGGGCAGCAGTGCGGTGAAGGCGGCGTGCGTGAGGAGGCCGAGGAGTGCGCCCGCCGGCCAGGTGGCCGGGAAGATCAGCAGGAGAGGGAGTACGGCCTCCACGGCGATGGTCGCCAGTGAGGGCAGGAGCCAGCGGCGGGTGGCGAGCGAGGGGTCGGCGGTGGCGAAACGGCGCGTGAACCAGTCGGGGAAATAGTATTCGCGCCGTCCCGGGGGCAGTTCGTCGCGCAGCGCGGCCAGTTGCTCGAACATCTTCTGCAGAGTGTCCCCGCTGGTGAACTGGCGGGAGGCGGCCTTGAACCAGGCGCTGCTCCAGTACACCTGGAACATCAGCACGACGGCGGCGGCCTGCGGCCAGGAGGGTCCTGCCGGCCCGGGTGCCCGTGCGGGATCGAAGAACGCGGCCGGGGACGGGGCGTCCAGCAGCGACTGCAGGCTCAGATAGGCGTCGGCTCCGGTGGCGAAGACGAAGGGGACGCACATCATGCCCAGGAAGAGGATGTTGAACTTGCGGTCGAAGGTGAACTCGAACATGCACCAGGCGGCCACGACTCCCGCGGCGAGCGGGGTGAGCACCCCCGCCAGCAGACACAGCACCGCCACGGCCCGGGCGGCGTAGAAGACCTTGAACGCCGTGGGGCTCAGCAGCACCTTGACGGCCATGTCGTCCTGCTCGTACCGCCAGCGCACCAGTGACTTGGGGTGGAGGTCGAAGAACCGCGCCATGCCGTAGACGTGGTCGGCGGTGATCTTCCACAGCAGGGCGGCTGCCAGGATCAGGCGGAAGCAGCACAGCGCCGGTCCGGACGCCGTGCCGTGGACCGGGAAAGCGGCCGGCAGCAGGTCATGCACGCACGATCCTGCCGTTTCTGACCGCGATCCTGATGTGGCCGAAAGGCACCAGGAGTACGCCGTCCCCGACCACGCGCAGGCCGTGTTCCTCTTCGAGGTAGCGCACCAGCGAGGCGAGCGCCTCCGGGGAGCCGAAGTGGTCCTGGCGCAGTTCGTACTCCCAGGGGCACACGGGCCGCCCGTCGCGTACGTCGTGCAGCCGGGCGCGGTAGCCGCCGATGTGGGAGAACATCGCCCAGGAGCCGAAGGACCCCGGTGCGGTGAAGAAGCCGCGCCACACCAGCCAGGCCACGGCCCCGCAGGCGAGGACCGCGGCCGCGACGTCATTGACCATGCCGGCTCCTTCGGGAGGTCGGGTCAGGAGGTTGGCGTACCGCTCACAGGACCATGGACGGGACGGGCCACCGGTCGATGAGGCAGGGAGCCCACCAGTCGAGGCCGCCGAGGTCCAGCACGAGGTGCTCGGCGCGCAGTGCCACGAGGACATCGGGATCGACGCCGCTCACCTGCTGCTGCTCCAGCAGGGTCGCTGCTTGCACGTATGCGGGCTGGAGCAGGTTGAACCGTTGCAGCACTCCGTCCCGCCGGTCGCGGATCTGTACGAAGCCGGGGCCTCGGCGCCAGACGCAGCGGCCGATGTAGAACCGGTTGCGCCACTCGGTGAGGCGTTCGGCCGGCCGGGTGCCGTCGAGGGAGGCCGGGGGCTGAAGGTGTGTCAGGTCGCGTGCGGTCAGGGCCGGGTCGGCGCGCCGGCCTGCCCGCAGCTGCCAGCGCACCAGCAGGCCGCGGGCGGTGGCGACCCGGACGAAGTCGAGGGCGCGCAGATCGCGGGGGGTGGGCGAGCTCAGGTTGACGGGCTCGTGGAGTTCGGCGTACCGCACGCCGCGCGCGTACAGGTCGTGCACGTGACGCGCGGGGGGCGAGCCGTTCGGGGTCGTGGACGGCGGGGTCAGGAGATCGTCACGCATGTGGACTCCTCGGCCAGTTCCAGGGCCAGTTCGGGTCCGCCGCTCTGCGAGTCGCGCCGGATGCGGCACAGCAGTTGGTTCTCGTCCTCGGTGGCGAGGTGGACGGCACGGTCGGCCTCGACGAAGATCAGTCCCTGTCGCCGCCAGTCGCCCAGCAAAGCCTCGACGCGGTTCTCGTCCCAGGCGCGAGTGACCTGGGCCGCGCGGCGTACCAGTTGAGCGACGGACCTGGGGTCGTGCAGGGCGCGGAACAGTTCGGCCTCGACGGGGTCCTGCAGGGTCATGGACCGCCAGGAGAAGCCCGGCCGGGAGTTGGTGAGCGTGATGCGGTCGCCGCGGTCGACGTAGGACAGGCTGCTGCGGATGTAGTTGTCGGCCCACTCCTGAAGGGCTTCGGCGAGCCGTTCGGCGAGCTTGCGGTCGATGCCCTGGGCGGGGGTGTCGAACAGGTAGGCGAGGTCGGCCAGTTCGGCTTCCGGGAGGTCATAGGTGATCTGGTACTGCGGGTTCGGGCGCCGGTCGGCGAAGCCCAGCTCGGGGCGGTCGAAGTAGGGGCTGAAACGCTCCAGCGCGATCCTGTTCGCTCCGGTGCTGGGGTGGAGGTGGTGCAGGGCCGGAAACTGCTCGATGAGGGGCAGGTAGTCGTCCTGGGTCTCACCCGGGAACCCGTACAGGTAGTTCCACGCCACCGACAGTCCGTGGGTCTCGGCGTCCCGGAGGAAGCGGATGTTGTGGGTGCCGCTCACGCCCTTGTCCATGATCTTCAGCACGCGGCTGCTGAGGCTCTCGATGCCCGGCTGGACGCTGACCACACCCGCCGCACGCATCTGGGCGATCTGCGACAGCTTCATGTTCGACTTGACCTCGTACTGGATGCGCAGGTCGAAGGGGGCCTCGGCGAGCTTGTCCAGGACGGAGTCGAGGTAGGACATCTCCAGGATGTTGTCCACGGCGTAGAAGTCCAGCACATGGTGGCGCCCGGCGAGCGTGAGGATCTCCTCCAGATAGGTGTGCGGGCTCTTGCTGCGGAAGGTCATCGCGGAGCCGTTGAGTCCGCAGAACGTGCAGTGGTGCTTCTCGCCCCACCAGCAGCCGCGCGCGCCCTCGACCACGAGCACCGGCTCGTACCAGGACTGCACGCGCGAGCGCCTGAGGCGCTCGAAGTAGGCGTCGAAGTCGGGCGCGGGGATCTCGGACGGCGCAAGGAGCCGCTCGGTGGACGGGTTGCTCACGCTGGCGCCGCCGTCGCGCCGGCACAGGCCGGGGATGTGCGAGGTGTCCGGCTCGCCGTCGGTGTGAAGGGCCTCGACAAGTTGCGGGAACGTCCGCTCCGCCTCGCCGCGTACGACGTAGTCGAGGAAGTCGAAGTTGCGGTGCAGCGCGTCCCCTTGCGGGCCGTCGCAGTTGGCTCCGCCCATGACGGTCGTCGTGCCGGGGGCCAGTTCCTTGATCCGGCGCAGCAGTGCGAGTGACGCCACGTTCTGCTGGAACGTCGAGGTCGCGCCCACGAGATCGGGACCGTCGGCGACTATCTGGCGTGCGGTGGCTTCAATGAAATCGGGAACGATCCGGTGCAGTCGCAGACAGGTCTCCAACTGGTTGTCCGTGATCTTTCCCCTCAGTCCGGCGGTGAACTCGTCGACCCGCCACGAGGGGTCCTTGTAGAGGGCGGAAGAGAACACCCAGTCGCCGCATCCCAGGAAATAGCTGTGCAGGGAGAAAAAGCTGAACTCCGGGGCGCCGAGTCCTCCTTGCTGGTCCATCCAGTCGGCGAACTCGATGTTGGCGTAGACGGTCTTCGTCTCGATTTCCGGGAAGGTGTCCGCGATCCTTCGCGAAAGGATCCCGAGTGCGAGCGAAGGGGTTGCTGTCGTGGCCCACGGCATGCAGACCAGCGTGATCTTCATATGCCCTCCGGCGTGAGCCCGTGTCTCCCGGGCGGAAGCACGGAGCAAGGCTTGGAAGCGAGGCCGCGCTGGTCAGAAGGTGACGTACACCATCACCGATATCATCGTCGAATCGACGTCTTCACGGTTTTCCATCTGCGGGTTGTTGTGCACGACGGTCTTCTCCATGGCGCTCCTCCCCCGGCCGTTCGATGGTGACAGGGCGGGCATGGCATGCGGCCCGCCCCGGTGCGGTGACCCTGCCATGCCGATGTTCTTTGAACGCTTCCGGTGCGACCGGATCCTCGGGTTGCACCGGAAGCGTCTGGAAGACCCCGCGGGAATCCGGTCGGGGTCCTTCTGGACAGCGTCAGAAACTGACGCTGACTCCCACTGTGACCAGGGCAGAATCCGGATCGTCGATCTGCGGGTCGTTCTCCACGACGGTCTTCTCCATGATGTTCCCTCCCCTCCGCCGCTCGATGGAACCGGCACTCGAAAGGTGCGAAAACAGCGCCAGCGCGTCGTCACTCTTTCGGAAGTGTGGTGGGCGTGGAACGGCCTGTCGTGCCCTGTTCCGCTCAGCGGAACCGAAGGCCCGAAACGGCCGGTCCGCTGCCCGGGCCTACTGGGGCCGGACCGGGATGTGGCCGGACGGCCTGCCGGAGGTGGCCGCGGAACTCAGGCGGTCGAGGATTTCGGCGCGCAGGGAGTCGTCGTCGGGCAGGCCGAGTTCGCCGGTGAGGGACAGGGCCCGGGTCCAGGCGTCGCGGGCCGCGTCGGGCTGGTGGGCGCTGCGGTGTGTGTCGCCGAGGCAGAGCAGACAGGCGGCCTCGCTGTGGCGCTCGCCGGTGGCGCGGAACAGCTCCGCCGCCCGCCGGTAGCGGTCGACCGCCTGCTGGTACCGGCCCAGGTGATGATGGATGTAGCCCAGGCTGTCCAGGATGTGGGCCTGCCCGTCCACGTCCCCGGCCTCGTGCGCGAGCTCGAGGGCCTGCTCGCAGTGCGCCAGCGCGCCGAGGTGGTCGCCGAGGTTGGCCTGCCGCCAGCCGATGTGGTTCAACGCCGCGGCCTGTCCTGCCCGGTCGCCCGCCGTCCGGTAGTGCTCCAGGCTCCGGTACGCGTGCTCGAGCGCCTGCCGGGGGCGGCCCTGTGCCCCCGACATCCGCGACAGATGCTGATGTGTACGGGCCTGCCCCGCGTCGCTGCCCAGCGTGCCGAACAGCTCCAGTGCCCGCAGGTAGTGCTCCCGGGCCGGCCCCGGGCGCTTCAACCGGTCCAGCGCCAGCCCCAGACCGCGGTAGGAACCCGCCTGTCCGGCGAGGTCGCCCTCGCGCCGGGCCGCCGCCAGCGCGCTGCGCCCGGCCGCCAGCAAGGCCTGCCAGTACCCGTGCCGGTCCAGAAAGCTCGTCAGCACCGTGACCAGCCGCCACACATGGCCGTCGAAGTCCGGCGGCGGCTGCCGCACGATCTCCAGCAGCACCGCGTGCTCGGCGACGAGCCAGGCCCGCGCCTGCCCGTAGTCGGCGGGCTCCTGCACGTTGGACCCCGGCGCGGCCGGCCCCGTCGCCACCGGATGGGGCTGCGGGGTCACCAGTACATCGGCCGCCCTCGCGGTGTGCAGGTAGTGATCCATCATCCGGTGCAGCGCCGCCCGCCGCACCCGCTCACCGTCGTAGACGGCCGTCAACTCCCCTGCGTACACCCGCAGGAGATCGTGGAACGTGTACCGTCCCGGTACGTGCTCGACCAGCAGGTGCCCGCCGGTCAGTTCACTCAGCAGTCCCCGGGCCCGTTCCGGCGACACCCCCGCCAGCGCGGCCGCCGCCGCCTGTCCCACGTCCGGCCCCGGATGCAGCGCCAGCAGCCGGAACATCCGGGCCGCGCCGGTGCTGAGCGCGCTGTAGGACCAGGAGAACACCGCCCGCACCCGGCTGGCCTCCTCTCCCCCGTCCAGTGCGTCCAGCGGGCCGCCCGCCTGCCGCAGTTCATCCGCCAGCGCTCTGAGCGGCCTGCCCGGCTGTACGGCCGCACGGGCCGCCACCACCGCCAGCGCCAGCGGCAGTCCCGCGCACGAGGCGACGATGTCCGCCACGGCCTCCAGCTCGGCCGCCACCCGTCCCGCCCCGAGCCGCTCCGCCAGTACGTCCCGCGCCGCGTCCGGACTCAGCGAGTCGACCGCCAGCAGATGGGCGCCCTCCGTCACCGCCAGCCCGGTCAGCCGGTTCCGGCTGGTCACCAGCGCCATGCAGCCGACCGCGCCCGGCAGCAGCGGACGGACCTGTTCCTCGTCCCGCGCGTTGTCCAGCACCACGATCATCCGCCGCCCCGCCAACAGGCTCCGGTACAGGCCCACTTGGGCCTCCAGGCCCGGCGGCACCCGCTCGGGCCGCACCCCGAAGGCGTCCAGAAACCCCCGTACCACCTCCGTCAGAGGCGCCGCCGCCCCCTGCGGATCGAATCCCCGCAGGTTCACATACAGCTGCCCGTCGGGGAACGCGCCTGCCACCCGGCGCGCCCAGTG
Organism: Streptomyces olivochromogenes; assembly: GCF_001514115.1. Lineage (GTDB taxonomy): Bacteria > Actinomycetota > Actinomycetes > Streptomycetales > Streptomycetaceae > Streptomyces > Streptomyces olivochromogenes. Next base: position 120,774 of record NZ_KQ948471.1, on the reverse strand, counting down.
CACCGCCAGCGCCGTCTTCCCGACCCCCGCCATGCCCGACACCGCCGAGATCACCACCGCCGCGGATTCTCCCTCCGCCGAGGCGAGGATCGCCGCGAGGCGGGCCAGTTCCTCGTCACGGCCGGTGAACCCGCGTACGGCCATGGGCAGTTGGGCGGGACGATCACCCGGTCGCGCCCCCGCGGACGGCGGCTGCAGCGGGGGCTTGGCCCGCGAAGCGGACTCGGACTGGTGGCCCCGCAGGATCGCCTGGTGCAGTTGCCGCAGCGCCGGTCCCGGATCCGTACCCAGCTCTTCCGCCAGCCGCTCTCGGACGGCGGCGTAGCAGTCCAGCGCCTCCGCGCTTCGCCCGGTGTCGTGCAGCGCCCGCATCAGCGCTTCGGCCAGGGGTTCCGCCAGCGGATACTCACCGAGCAGGCCGGTCAGCGGGCCGATGACGGACACGGGATCACCCAGGCGCAGCTCCGCGCGGGCCCACCCGACGGCGGCGTCCTGGCGCTGCCGCCGCCAGGCCTCGCGCATCCGCGCCGCCCACTGTCCCTGCAGACCGGACAGGGGGTCTCCGCGCCACAGGCCGAGTGCGTCGCCCAGCAGCCGCGCCGCCCGCGCCGGGTCGCTCCGCTCCACCGCCCGCGCCTGGTCGATCAGTTGCCGGAACCGGTACACGTCCACCTGGTCCAGGCGGGCTTCCAGCAGGTACCCGCCCGAGCGCCGCGCCACGCGTAAGGGCTCTCTCGCCGTTTCGGCGGCCTGTTCGCACATCCGCCGGATCCGGGCGACATGGGCGTGCACCGCGGCCCGCGCCCCGTTCGGCGCACGCGCGCCCCAGACCCGCTCGATGACCACGTCGACGGCGACGGGCCGGCCGACGTCCACCGCCAGGGCAGCCATCACCGTACGGCGTTGCGGCGGGCCCACCTCCACCACGTGGCCCCCCACCGACAGTTCCACAGGACCGAGCAACTGCACGTCCACCATGTCGTCTGCCTCCCCTCCGGGAAGCGTCCTCCCCTGGGAGACAAGCATTCGACAAGGTTTCAAGCCACACTCCAGTGCCAGTCTGCTGGGGCGTGGTCGCACGGACGGGCGATGACCGCGTCCCGTCCGAGCACGGCGGCAGGGGCCGTCGCCTGCCGGCTGCGCAACGGGCAGACGGGGGAGGCGCGAGCGTGACCGGACGTGGAGTGATCGCACCGGGGATACGGGTGGCGGTGCAGCGGTCGGGGGTCATGCCGGAGGTCATGCCGGAGGTCATGCCGGAGGTCATGCCGGGAAATCTTCCGTCGCCGCCACCGGCACCGGCACCGGCACCGGCACCGGCGCCCGGGTCCGCGGGTGCGGCCGCAGGCACGGCTGGTGCGACTGCCACGGCTGGTGCGCCTTCGGCGGCGGGCGTGGGCGGACGGAGCGTACTCGAAGGTGCTTTCGCGTTGCTGGAAGCGGTGGAACGGGCCGTGGAGGCCGGGCCGACCAGGCTGGCGTCCGAATGCGGGCTGCCCAAGACGACCGCGTACCGGCTGCTGGAACAGCTGGCGGACCTGGGTGCGGTGGAGCGGTGCCGCGGGAGTTACCGGGTGGGCCTGCGGATGTTCAGCCTCGGGCGCGAGTGGCAGCCGCATCCCCGGTTGCGGTCCGCCGCGAGGGAACCGGTGCGGCGTCTGGTGGAGATCACGGGTATGACGGCGGGGATCGCCGTGCTGTGGAGGGGCGAGACCCTGATGGTGGAGTGGAGTCCCGGCGAGGCCGAGCAGCCGGTCCCGCTGCGGACCGGTACGACCTGGCCGTGGTTCACCGCGGCGGGCAAGGTGCTGGTAGCCGGGGCCCATCCGAACCCCCTGCTGGGGCCGCTTCCCGCGTCCTGGCTCCAGGAGGCCGCCGCGATCCGGGACCGGGGTGCCGCATTCGACGAGGAGGAAGTGACGAGCGGGGTGTGCTGCACGGCGGTGCCGCTGCTCGGAGCGGACGGCGCCCCGGTGGCGGCCCTCTGCGTCCTGACCGATCCCGCGCACCGCTTGGAACGGCTGGCGGAAGCCGCCCGGCAGACCGGCCGCGTGATCAGCGCGGGCCTGCGCGGCCGGTGAACCGGAAACTGACGGACCGGCGACCCTCCGCTCCGCGGCTGTCGGGTTCGCATCCCACACATGCTTCATGCGAGAGCGCCGAGTTCGGGCGGCGGATCACATCTGCCCTGACATGACTCGCATCATCGCTGACATCGCGGTATCCCTCGACGGCTTCGTCACCGGGCCTCGACCCCGGCCCGGACGGTCTGGGCACCGGCGGCGAGACCCTGCTTCGCAAGGCCCAACGGGCCACCCGCAACATCCGTGCCAGAGCACGGGAGTTGTGGCGACGCGGGGCCCCTTCAACGGTCCCTGCCCGTTCCCCGGAATCACCCGGATGGGGCTGGACGCAAACACAGCATCACACCCAGTGATGCCCGTTGTGCAAGCCCGGCGCTTTAGCGACGCTCGCAGGCCCTGATAGGCGGCCGGTTGGACCGCGTAGCCGCCCGGGGCCCGGGTGAGGCCGGTGACGGCGATGGTGGCTCCTACGGGGAGAGCGAGATGGGTCAGTGCCTGGTGGGCGGTGAGGCCGTTCATGGGAAGGCCGGTCGCGTCGTGCAGGTCCGCTTCGTCCGGCAGGGGCGCGGCGTGGTCCTGCGGGGTGACGATGCATTCGGCTTGGGCACCGCCGTACGGGTGTAGCGGGTTGACGTACGCCATCACACGTTGGCCGGGGGTGAAGTCGGTGCCGGGGCCGGTGGCGTCCACGGTTGCGGAGGCGTCCATGCCGGGGGTGCGGGGCGCCGAAGTTGTGGATGCCGATGGCTCGCACGGGACTCGGGATCTCCGTTCTGGAGGTCGGCGTCGGTCGCGTGCGGCGGATGCTCCCGTGGCGGGCTTGCGTGCGGTTTGCAGGGGGTTCGGGTGGCGCTGCGGAGCCGGCGGGGTGGGCCTGCGGCCGCGGGCGGTCTGCGGTGGCCGGCCGGCTCATGACTACGTGTGCGCCGGTGCGTGCGGGGTGAGGTGGCGGGCCAGGACCTCGAGGGCGTCCTTGACTTCCTTGAGTTGTTGGGGGGTTGCGTCGTCGAGGGCCGTGGTGAGGGCGTCGTCGATGGCGCCCGCCCTGACTTCGGCGACACGGCCGGAGATGTGGGGGGCCTGGCGGACCAGGAGGCGGCGGCGGTCCGCCGGGTCGGGGGCCGTGATGACGGCGCCGGCTTCCTTCAGGCGGGCGACGGCGGTGGAGACCTGACTCTGGTGGAGGCCGGTGCGGGCGGCGATCTCGCCGACGGCGCTGTCGGGGTGGGTGGCCAGGTCACTGGCGACGATGAGGACGGACCGGACACTGCCGCTGTAACGGGCGAGTCCGCCTTCGGGTTCCGGGATCGCGGCTTCACCGATCTTCATCAGGGTGCGTCCGAGGAGGAACAGCTCTACTCCGTTCATGCGCCCACATTACATCAAAAGAGATACATCTTGCTTGATGCATCTCTCTTGATGCATCACAAAAAGATGGGTTACCGTCGTTGCGGAGACCCGGGCACCGCCGGGGCGAAGAGAAGGAGCACAACCGTGCGCAAGTGGCGAGGGAACCCGTGGGCCGTCCTGGTAACGCTCTCGCTCGGGTTCTTCATGACCCTGCTGGACCTGACGATCGTGAACATCGCGATCCCGGACATGATGAGCGGCCTCGGCGGCTCGCTGGACCAGATGCTCTGGGTAGTCAGCGGGTACGCGCTGGCGCTGTCGGTACTGATCATCACAGCGAGCCGGCTCGGGGATCTGCGCGGGCCGCGGACCCTCTTCGCGGCGGGACTCGCCGTCTTCACCCTCGCCAGCATCGCCTGCGGGCTCGCACCCACCGCCACCGCGCTGATCGCCGCCCGGATCGTCCAGGGTCTGGGCGCGGCGCTGCTCACCCCGCAGACCATGACAGTGATCGTCGCCGTCTTCCCCGCCGAGCGGCGCGGCACCGCCATGGGCATCTGGGGCATGGTCGCCGGGCTGGCCACCCTGTCCGGCCCGACCCTGGGCGGCGTCCTGGTGTCGGCCGTGGGCTGGCGGTGGATCTTCCTGGTCAACGTGCCGGTCGGCGTGGCCGCGTTCGTTCTGACGTTCCTGGTGGTACCCGACATCCGGCCCTCGCGCACCCACCGCTTCGACCTCACCGGTGTGCTGCTGTCCGCCGCCGCCCTGTTCTGCCTGGCCTTCGGTCTGCAGGAGTGCGAGAAGTACCAGTGGGGTCCGGGCATCTGGCTGCTGCTCGCCGTCGCGGGCGCACTGGGCGCCGGGTTCGTACGGCACCAGCAGCGCCGCCAGGACCGTGAACCCCTCGTCCCGTTCGCGCTGTTCAAGGACCGCAACTTCACCGCGATGACCGCCCTGGTCGGACTGGTCTCCGTCGCCATGCTCGGCCTGGTCCTGCCCTTCAACCTGTATCTGCAGTCCGTGCTGCACCTCAGCGCCGTCAAGGCCGGGCTGGTGCTCGCGCCCTCCTCACTGGTGTCCATGACGGTCGGGCCCTTCGCGGGCCGCCTGGCGGACCGTATCGGCGGCAAGTACGTCCTGCTCACCGGACTCGTCTGCTACGCCGCCGGCATCCTCGCCATCACGCTGATCGCCGCGCCCGGCAGCGTCTGGTACGCGTTCGTCCCGGCCACCCTGGTCACCGGTCTCGGGGTCGGCTGCATCATCGCCCCCATGTCCACCGAGGCCATGCGGCACATCCCGCCGCAGCTCGCCGGTGCCGCCTCCGGAGTCAACAACACCGTGCGGCAGATCGGTTCGGTGGTCGGCGCCGCCGCCGCCGGCGCCCTGCTGCAGGGGCGGCTCGCCGCCGAGCTCGCCACCGGCAAGACGTACGCCGCCGCCTTCACCGCCACCCTGCACACCACGGCCCTGCTGCCGCTCACGGTGCTGGCCGTCGGAGCGGCGGCCTGTGTGATGCTGCGCAGCCGCGCCGCACGGCCCGAGGCGGCGGGGGTGAGCGCCCCGGCAGGCGCGGGCCGGCCCGCCGTCGGCCGCTGAACCGGACGGCACGGCAGGGCCGTCATCCGCGACAACTCCGCACGTACGAAAGGCCGGTGCCGGCATCCCGAAGGGGCGCCGGCACCGACCTGCGCGGTTCTCGCGGGAGGGAGGGCTACGGCATCAGACCAGGCCCTGGGCCCGCATGGCCTCGGCGACGCGTTCGAAGCCGGCGATGTTGGCGCCGGTCGCGTAGTCGCCCGGGGCGCCGTAGCGGTCGGCGGTGTGCCAGCACAGGTCGTGGATGTCACGCATCACCGTGGCCAGTTCGCTCTCCACCCGCTCCTTCGTCCAGCTCTCGCGGGCACTGTTCTGCCGCATCTCCAGGGCGCTGACCGCGACACCGCCCGCGTTGGCCGCCTTGCCGGGTCCGTACGCCACGCCCGCGTCGCGCAGAATGCGGACGGCGGCCGGGGTGACGGGCATGTTCGCACCCTCCGAGACCGCCTTCACTCCCCCGCGCACCAGAGCCAGGGCGTCCTTGGCATCCAGTTCGTTCTGGGTCGCCGAGGGCAGCGCAAGGTCGGCGGGGACCTCCCAGACCGAGCCGCCGGGGACGTAACTCGCCGAGGCGCCGCGCCGATGCGCGTAATCCTCGACCCGGCCGCGCTCAACTTCCTTGACCTGCTTGAGGAGGCCGAGGTCGATGCCCTTCTCGTCGACGACGTAGCCGCCCGAGTCGGACACCGTCAGGGCCCGCGCCCCGAGTTCGCCCAGTTTCTCCACCGTGTAGATCGCGACGTTGCCCGAGCCGGAGACCAGCACCTGCTGGCCGGGCAGGTCCTCGCCGCGGCGGCGCAGCATCTCGGCGGCGAAGAGGACGTTGCCGTAGCCGGTGGCCTCGGTACGGCCGGCCGAGCCGCCCCACTCGACGCCCTTGCCGGTGAGGACCCCCGCCTCCCACCGGTTGGTGATGCGCCGGTACTGCCCGAACAGGTAGCCGATCTCGCGGCCGCCGACACCGATGTCCCCGGCCGGTACGTCCGTGCTCTGCCCGATGTGCCGGTACAACTCGGTCATGAACGACTGGCAGAACCGCATCACCTCGGCGTCCGAACGGCCCCGCGGGTCGAAATCGCTACCGCCCTTGCCGCCGCCGATGCCGAGGCCGGTCAGGGCGTTCTTGAAGATCTGCTCGAAGCCGAGGAACTTCACGATGCCGAGGTTGACGGAGGGATGGAAGCGCAGACCGCCCTTGTAGGGGCCCAGCGCGCTGTTGAACTCGACGCGGAAGCCGCGGTTGACGTGGGTGCGGCCGGTGTCGTCCTGCCAGGGGACGCGGAAGAGGATCTGGCGCTCCGGCTCGCAGACCCGCTCGACCAGGGCCGCCTCCCCCAGCTCCGGGCGGGCCGCCAGCACGGGGGCCAGCGTCTCCAGGACCTCCCGGGCCGCCTGGTGGAACTCCGGCTGGGCCGGACTGCGGCGGACCACCTCGTCGTGGACGGCGGTGAGGTGGTCCCGCGCGGATACTGCGGATGCTGTCATGGCAACCCCTTCCGGGCCGATGGCACATGAGCGAGCGTCAGTACACTCCGCCCGGCTAGGGCCCCGGCAAAGCAGCGCTCGGCCCGGCCGGCCCCGCCCGCAACGCCAGTGCCGCCGCCGTTGCGGGACGCGGTGCCAGGTCGTGCACGCTCCAGCCGTCAGGGGCAGACGCGTGGGGGCCGCAGCCGACGTACGGCTCCACCGCGCCCTCGGCCGGCCCCTGGCCCGTGGCCTTGAGGCAGACCTCCTCGCGCGCCTGGCAACGGGCGAACGCGGTCGGGCGCTCGTGCCCCGGCAGAGCGGACAACTCGGCGCGCTCGCACGGGTGGAGCAGCCCCGCCACGTCCGCCGCCGTCGCGGGCGAGGGGACCTGCTCGGCGTCGACGCCCACCGGTACGGCGGCGAAGGCGGCCGGCACCAGGTCTCCGGCATACGACAGGGAGAAGACGCACCGGGCCCGCGCCGGCGGGCGGCTCGACGACCGGCCCCCGGTCCGGGCAGGGCTGTGAACGACGCCGCACTCGCGGCCGAAGCGGTTGGCCTCCGCGGCGGAGCCCGTCATCCGGTGCAGCCCCAACCTGTAGGCCACGGAGGCGATCTGCTCTGGCGTCAGATGCAGCTCAGATGCAGCTGCCACCGCTTGATCCCGTGATCACACGACGCCGAACGGAACTGCTCCACCAGCTGCCGGTCCGAATCCGCCTCACCGGACGTCGACTCGGGCCGGGGACGGGACTGGGCGTAGGCGAGGCTGTCGTGGCCCTACGGCGTCAGACGGGCCGCCACCGCACGGGCCGACCCTCCAGCGCCGACAGCTCCGCGCGGTCCTCGCTCCCGGCAAGCTCCACCAGGCCCTGGTTCTCCGGGGCGTTCACCTGCCGCTGGTGCGCCGGGAGGAGCTCCGTGTCCAGCGCCCAGCCGTGCCCGGCCGCCTGCCCGCGCTCACACAGCGCCTCCAGCACCGACAGCGCCCTCTCCCAACCCCTCACCCCACTCCCCCGCGTGGGCCTGTGCCCGTTCGTGTCCGCCGACCTTGAAGTGCTCTCCCAGCTGAAGCAGGGAGATTCCCGCCTACCTTGCGGTGGCGGGCTTGACGCGCGGTGCGCGCCTGGCGACTGCCCTCCCGGCAGCCGGGATGAGCGCGAGGCCCATCCGGTACAGGTGCAGGATGTTGCGGGCCGCGTTGTGGTCGGCGTTGCCGGACCATGCGCAGTCGGAGTTCTTGCACACGAACAAGGCCTGGGTCTCCCGGCTGCCGGGTGTGGTGAGGCCGCACGCGGAGCAGCGTCGGGAGGTGCCCGGGGCGGGGACCTTGGCCAAAGTTCCGCCTTGGCGGGCGAGTTTGTACGTCAGCATGGTGACCGTGCGGCCCCACGCCTGTCCGCTGATCGAGCGGTTCAGCCCGGATTTCTGGGCGACGTTCTTCCCCGGCTCCTCGATGGTCCCTCTGGCGGACTTGACCATGCTCGTGATCTGCAATGCCTCCACCACCGCGACGCTGTACGTGCGGGCGATGTCGGTGGTGGTCTTGTGCTGCCAGTCCAGTGCCCGGCGCTTGGCTCTCGCGCGCAGTCCTGCGATCTGGTCGTAGGTGTGGTGCAGCCGGCGGGAGGTGCGTTCGCCGGGCTTGCGGTGCTTCTTGCGCTGTGCGGCGCGCTGTTCCAGGCCCAGGAGCCTGGCCTGTTCCCGGTTGGTCAGCCACTGTCCGTGCTTGTACGTCTCACCGTCGGAGAGGGCCAGGGGCACGGTGATACCGACATCGATGCCGACCTCCGGCCCCTGGTGCGTTTCCGGCGCCTTTTCGAGGGTCTGGACGCGGAAGGCGATGTGCCAGCCGAGCGTGTCTTTGACCAGGCGCGCACCGGTGATGCGGTTTTCCTTGCCGGCCTGCTTGCCGACGGGTAGGTCTTTGGTCCAGCGGAAACGGACGCGGCCGATCTTCGGCAGACTGGCCATGCCCCACCGGCGATGGACACGGACGATGTTCAGATCCCTGCCCTGCGGCACATCAACGGTCAGGGTGCTGCGGAAACGGGCCTTGAAGTTCGGGGCGTCCGCCCGGCCGTCCCAGCAGTTTTTCCACGCCTGAAAATACGTCTTCAACACCGCCTGCGCGGCCTGCGCGGGAAGGACGGCGAGGAAGTCGACGTCCCTGCGGGCCTGGCGGATCGCGGCGTCCGCGTCCGCCAGGGTCCGCTTCTCCTTCGGCATCATCTGCCACCAGGCGTGCAGGAGATTCCACACCGTGCGGGCCGCGTGCGCCTGATCGTCAGCCTTGAGCGCCAGGGCAGGGGACAGCGCAAGCCGGGCGCGGTGCCCGAACTGCCGCGTCTCCAAGCCGCGATCACTCACGGACGACACACTACGGTGTTGGTTTAGGTCACCACGCTGGAATCCAAACCCCGATGTGCGCACCGGCCGTCACGTCGTGCACAACCTGCACGTCCACTTGGTTTTCGTCACCAAGTACCGGCGGAAGGCGTTCACCGACGCCACGCTGACCCGCTGCGAGGAGGTCATGCGCGAGGTCTGCACCAACTTCGAGGCCGAGCTGAAGCAGTTCAACGGAGAACAGGACCACGTCCACCTCCTCGTGCACTACCCGCCCAAGGTGCAGCTCTCCAAACTGGTCAACAGCCTCAAAGGCGTCTCATCCCGACGCCTGCGCCAGGAGTACGACAGCCACGTCCACAGGTATCTGTGGGGCGGGCACTTCTGGTCCGGCTCCTACTTCGCCGGCTCATGCGGCGGAGCACCGCTGACCGTCGTACGCCAGTACATCGAGGACCAGCAGCGCCCCACGAGCTGAGGCAGACAGCACAGACGCATGCTCACACGCGAGTCAGAGCAGTTCCGAGATGGCCTTCACCCTCGCCGTAAACGACGGAGCACTGGCCAAGATCAGAGGTAGATGCTTACACGCCGGCCGCGAGGCACTTCTGCCGGTCCTCTGCCTGACATGCCCGGCGCCGGGGACTCGAGCCCGCGGGAGGGAATTCTCCAGGCGACACCCACACCAGCATGTCACATTTGTCACTTTATGTGCATGTGTGTAGCAGTCTTGGGGCGTGACGAACATCCCCAAAGACCTCAAATACACGAAGGACCACGAGTGGCTCCTCACCATGACCGGCGGCAAGGCCCGCGTCGGCATCACCGACCACGCCCAAAAGCAGCTCGGCGACCTCGTCTATGTGGAACAACCCAACATCGGCGACCGGTTTGACGCCTACGAGCCGTTCGGCTCCGCGGAATCGGTCAAGGCTGTCACCGAGCTCTTCATGCCGGCCGCCGGCCAGGTGACCGCACGCAACGATCGGCTGAACGACGAACCCGAGCTGGTCAACACAGACCCGTACGGCGACGGATGGCTGATCGAGATCAGCCTGCAGAACCCGAGCTCCGACGGCCTGCTGAGCGCGAAGGAGTACGACGCCTACATCACGTCCGAGGACTGACCCCTCACGCGAGGCGGGGCCCGGCCAGGCCCCGCCGCATCCCTCGCAGTCACGGGCGGCGGGACGTACCGCTATGGGCGGATGCCGACGTCTTCGACGATGGCCAGAGGGAAGCCATGGCCCGGCGCCCTGGTCGAGGCCGACCCAAAGGGGGCGTGAGCACTATCGGCCGGCCCGAACTGACGGATCCGGGTCTTGGGTGCGACCGCGCACCCGAGCGCTTCCGTCGTGGCGCAGGCCGCATGGAATCTGGTCATGGACCTCGAGGACGCGGGCTGCCAGGCCCGGTTCCTCATCCGGCCATCGGCCCCATCAGGGCGCCGCGAACGCCGCCCCGTGCGCCCGCTGCCCGCACCGATCACCTATCACCTATCACCTATCCGGAGAAGATCATCCGTCTCGACATACGTCGACACGAACGGCTCGGCGGCATCCTGCACAAGTACCAATATGCGGCGTGACCAGCATGGATGGGGTTTACGGCAGGCGCAGCCCGCGGTGTTGCCCAGGGTGAGTGGTCAGGTAGTGACGGGGCCGCACAGAATGGGCTGGAACATCGGGGTGGGCTTCTTGTCCTTGGACAGGATCTGAGAGCCGTCGCCGAGGTGGATGTTGAGGTAGGTTGCGCCGGTCAGCTGGGCGGACTGATTGGGGACCTTTACGGTCTGGTCGATGACGCCTTGGCCATCGGCGGTAAGGTCTCCGAGCATCACCAGGACCGGGCCTTGCTTGGTGCACGTGCCCTGGTGCAGGTGCGCCGCGTGCCGGGAGTTCGGTGCCAGTCCGGTGGCCTTCACCTTCACGGTGTAGGTCTTGGTGGCGGCGTTGTAGGCGACGGTGGCGTCGCCCTCCCTCTTGGTGGAGCCGACAGGCTGCACCTTCACGGGTGAGTTGCCGGGCATACCGCTGGGCAGCGGCACGCACGCGATCGGTTCCTTCTGCTGCTGGGAGTCGCCGTCGCTCAGCCGTACTACCAGGACCGCGTTGTCGGGCAGCCCCCGAAGTCCTGACTGCGTGCTTTGGACAGTGGTCTTGAGGTTGCCGAAGTCGTCGTCGGTGACGGTCGGGAAGGACACCAACGCGGAGCCGGACTGCGGTCGGGCACAGCTGCCCGGCACTATGTCGACAGCGTGTTTGATGCCGGGTGCGAGACCGGTGATGTCGAACGCGGCGGAGACCTTTCCGCCCGGCAGGCCGAGCTTGACTGTGCCGACCGGCTGGGCCTTGACTGCGACCTTCGCGGAGGAGAAGGCGCCCTTCGACACGGACGGCGAGGCAGAGTCAGCAGCCAGCGGCGAAGCCGCGGCGGCCGCCGACGGCGAGGACGAGGACGAGCAGGCGGTAGCAGCCAATGCGGTCGCTATGGCAATGACGGCGAAGGTCGCACGCCGGATGGCTGTGGACATGGGGATCCCTTACTTCGGCAGTGTGGTGTCAGCGGCTCGTACGAGCAGGGTCGGCAGACCCGTTCCCGCTGTGATCTCAATGGGGGGTTTTACCTGTTTCGGCATGTTGTACGCGCATCCGCAATGGAATCCACTCCACTGGTCGCGGCATGCAGGATGGCGGTGCCATCTCACTGCCCTCAGGCGGCGCACCCCTCGGTGTGTGGTTCGTGCATCCGGTGTTGCAGGACGAAATGGGGGGTGCGCGGGCCGTCTGGCGGGGGTGGGGGAAGGCGAAGGGGGAAGAGGACTTCCTCCAGGCGGCCGCATGTACCACAGCCGTCTTGGTGACCACCCCGTCGAGGTCGAAGAGGCAGGCCACGTTACCTTCGGGCAAGCCGAGCTCGGCCATACGGCACCTTTCCCACGGCGGCGCGGCATTGAGGGGTGTCAAGTGCCACAGCCGACGTGCTGTTCGACGAACAGGGTGTGCCCCCTGTCCGCATCCGTTGCGTCGTGCGGGAGGAAGAGGTACTCATGGCCGATTGCCGGCCCCGCACCAACCCGCCACCCGTGCGAGCACGCGTCCAGGCGTCTCGCTTGTCCTGTCAAAACTGCCGCACGACCCGGGCCGGACGGTGTCCCCCGAGCGGAGGACCAGACGGTGGACGCTGCTCATGTGCGCGCCTCCTGCCGGGGTCCACGACCGATGCGGCGGGGCTTCTGTTGTGGTCGCCGGCGGACTGCAGAGAGGCGGCCGTCGAAGGTGAGCTGTGGGCGTTCTCGCCTCCACAGGAACCGGGTTGGCCACGGGAGCTGGGCTGTGGCAATGGCAGCGAGCCCAGGCCCGTGAAAGCACGGGCGAGCTTCCGCGCCCAGCGGGGGCAACCGACGAAATGCGGTGCTCGGGGTGACGGAATGCGCGGCGCGCAAGGTCAGTCGGTTGGGCGGCTGCCTCAGGGCTTTACGACGGACCGCGGGACGGCGACGGGTCCCCGGGGGAGCCATAGCACCAGGGGCGCGGGGAACTGCGCGACAAGCCACAGCGGAGCGTTCGGACGGGGACGCACCCCCGGGAGCATGACGGCGTTCTAAGATCCACCGCATGTCTTGGATACGTCGCCGAGCGCGTGACGCCGAACCGCCGCCCGAACGCCTGCCGGACCTGGAGTTCCTCGCTCTGGTGAAGGCCAGTCTGGAGAGGTACGCGCCGGGTGTGACGGAAGGGACCGAGCTGAAAGGCAACTCCTTGAGCAGCCCGCACGGGTGGGCGATCGGCGTGATGCCGCCCGTGCACGGCGGTCCCCACCACTACGACCTGGTCGCGCTGCCGGACACGAGCCTCCAGCCCGACGTGCCGTGCTTCATGGACTGCGTTGTGGCGATCGCCGGGGACGCCCCCAAGGCGGCCGACACATGGGTGCAAACCGCCGGTGCGTGCATGTTGGAACTCCTGGACCGGCGCCAGCACTTCGCCGACCATGCCGGTCCCGATGACGAACGCGGCGTTCCCGGGTGGCACTGCATCGCCTCCGGGGCCGTCGGCCTCGGCGTCGACGCCGAGGAGAACCGTCGCCTGCAAAATTCCCTGGTCGACGCGAACGTGCTCCACCACATCGCGGACACGTTCACGGCAGACCTGGAATCGCCGTTCTTCAACGGCATCAAGGTCTTCTACGGTGGGCAACCCGGCAAGATGCAGGCGGAGATCCGCGTCAACGGGGAACGTCACGAAGCGGCCTCCGCGGCCTTGGCGGCCATGGACCTGCCCGAACCCCACGCGTTCACGATGGTCCGCGCCTACGCCCTGCTGCTCCCCATGCCGGAAGACGGAACCGGGCCGCTGTATCCGCCAGCCCGTCTGGACCTCACCCACACCCGCGCCTGCGGCTGCGGGAACCAGCCGACGTGAGCGCGATACTTACAGTGACGCGTCGGCGGGAACCGGTCATAAGCACCCAAATCGACGACACCGGCCTACCGCGGTTCACCGGGAAACTCCGCTCCTTCGTGGGACGCGCTTGAGGAGGCCCAACGTACGTCCGTCATTCGCCGGGACCCCTCCACCGCGACTGGATCAAGCAGGCTGACACAGGTCAGTCTGCTCTCCGGCGTCGCCGTTCCTCCGGCCGGACTTGGTCCGGGCAAAGATGCGTGACGGTCGGCCCGACGCGGATTGACGGGAGACCTCCGGACTGCAACCCGCCGCGTCACATGTCGCGGCCACCGCTGCACACCAACTCGGTGTCCTGCGTGCCAAGTTGGGTGAACGGTACGCTGCGGTCGTACGCGGAGACAACGAATACAACACGGCCTTCGCCTGATCCTGTGCTCCGGCCAAAGAGGCACCTGCCCGGCGGCGGAGACACCGTCCGAGTCCTGGTGGACCTCGCGTATCCGGGCGGCGGGCTTCGCGTCGGCCGCCTGGCGGATCCCCCGCTCGCCCGCGGTCCTGCGCCAGTAGCGGAAGCTCGGATCGAGCGGGCGCCCACCGGAAACTGCCGGCCGGATCGGGGGGCACGATGGGGTGGTGGATCCGCCGTTCGGCCTACCCGGAGCCGTGTACGCACGACCTAGCCTGGAGTCATGTACGCACGACGCCGTCACACCTACTTCGCCATGATGGGGACATGTATCGCGCTCTTCGTCCTGGCCTGGGGCGTCGTGCGTATCTGGTCGGTTCCCGCGGCGGTCGGCATGTGCGTGGTCGCCATGGTGATCCCGCCGGTGGCCGCCATCGTCGCGAACCGGCGCGGCCCCGACGACCGCTGGTGGGACGCCCCGTCCGGCGACCCGAAGTCCGACGAGTGGTGGGACGAGATGGACGGCAAACAACGTCGCTGAAGCCCGTTCCACGGCCACAAGGCCGCTGCCTCCTCACACAGCTACCGGTTCTCGGCGAAAGTGCGGGCCGTCGTCGGCGCCGGCACGAAACATGTGGTCGCCGGCACATGGGAATGGTCTGCGGGATTACGCCGCCTGCATCGGCACCGTCCGGTTGCCCCGCGTCGCAGACCGGGAGCAGGCATGCGAGAAGGCGTATGGCGCGCCACGGGCTCCTCAGCGGCTGCCGTCCGATCGGTGTCAACGCAGGACATCCGTGCGGCGTTCGTCCTGGACCCACTTGCCGGCCTTGGACCCACTGCCGGCCTGGATCCCCATCCCCTCCCCTGCCGCGTCCCGCCGCATGGCTGCCGACGGCGGCCATCACACCTTCAACACCGCCATCGCTGTGTCCAGCGGGGGCATCCGCCAGGGTCTGCGGCCGGTCCGGTCAACCGGTTCCCGGCCCGCTCCGGTGTGGCGCCTGAGCGGCGCGTATCCGGCGGCAAGCACTCCGACGCGACTACGGCAGCCCCCACCGTGCGGTCCCCCGGTTGACGGATCCGACCGGGCACTGGAATGCGTTCGAATGGTGAGCAGTTCCATCGACGACTCCTGAAGCCCGCAAGGCAGAGAAGGATCACGAACCATGGCGTTTCAGCATGCCCCCCATCAAAGCCGAGCCGGTTATACGATTCGGCAGATAGCGGACCGGTTCGAGGTCTACGCCCGCGGTGGAAGGTTCATCGGAGAACACCTCCTTCAGGCCTCCGCAGAGCATGAGGTGGCCGTACTTGAACGCGCCGGCCGAAACAGGGAATTGCCTTCCGTTCTTGGAAACTAGCGCAGGGAAGTGCCGGCAATGAGGTACGCCGGCGCACGGGTGCAGCAGTCCGCCGAAGGCGAGGGCGTAGGCCGTGATGACCCACTGACGGTTGCCGTCCGATATCCCCAGGTCCTGCTGGGCGGAGGGCAGTGCGATGTTCACGATGACCGCTTCGTCACCGGCCTGATCGGCTTCGCCGGCGCCTCCGCTCTCGGCGGCGCCGCGCAGGGCGAGGCCATGATGCTCGGCGCCCGCGCCCTGCAGGGTGTGTTCATCAACTCCGGCCCCGGACAGTACCCAGATCACCGGTTCCGACGCCGACGAGAGCGCCGGGGATGGGGGTCAGCCGGCGGGCGGGTCTTCACCCTCAGGCGCTCAACTCGTCAGCCGGCGGCCGCGCGTGCCGTTGGAAAGGCCATGAGGTTTTCGAGTCGGCCCCTGACCGGCGGTCAGGGCCAGGGGCGGGCATCCCGCCGGCCGCGGACGGTCCGTGCCGAGTGGTGGCGCGGCTACCGTGGGTGCACGGCGTAGGTCAGGTGCGTCACCCGCGACGACGGCTCCGAACGGACCGGCTCCAGCGCGACCCTGGACGCGTCCACGCCGTCGAACAGGCGGGTGCCGGCGCCGAAAAGCACTGGTGACAGCGTGATCGAGAACTCGTCGACCAGGCCGGCGTTCAGGTACTCCAGGATCGTCGTGCCGCCGCCGGCGATGCGGACGTCGCGGTCGCCGGCGGCGGCGCGGGCCTGGTCGAGGGCGTGCTCGATGCCGTCGTTGACGAAGTGGAACGTGGTGTTGCCGGGCCGCTCCCACGGGTCACGCTTGGTGTGCGTCACGACGAAGACCGGGGTGTGGAAGGGCGCCTCCTGCGGCCATGACTGCTCGCCGAGGTCGAACATGCGCTTGCCCATGACGCTCGCGCCGGTGCGCTCGAACGTCTCCCGCGCGACGTCGTTGTCGAGGCCCTCCTCGCCGCCCTCGCCCAGCTTCAGGTTCTCCCGGAAGAACCGCAGCGGGAAGATCCACTGCTGCAGCTCCGTCCACTGCGCCATCCAGCGCCGAACGTCCGGGTCGTCCTGCCTGTGGGGCGCGAAGAGCTCGTCCTGGGCGGGCACGGGCTCGGGTGCGATGAAGCCGTCGAGCGACATCGACACGCTGAAGAACACCTTCCCGGCCATCAGCTCTCCGCCCCCTTCCGCGCGAGGTCGCTGACGTAGGCCGCCAGGCTGCTCAGGGTCTGCCGGCCGCCCTCGATCGCGTGGTACTTCTCGACCGCCTCGTCGCGCAGTTCCTTGGTGGGGAACACCGTGCGCATCACGATCCGGGTCGCCGCGCCGTCCGGCGCGAAGGTCAGGTCCGACTCGAAGGCGTTCGGGTCGTCGCGGGACTCACCGTGCAGCAGCTCGATCCGCTCCGGCGGGACGATCCGCAGCCAGCGGATCCACTCGGAGTAGTCGGTCCCGTCCGGCCCGTGCAGCACGAAGACCCACTCCCCGCCCTCGCGGAACTCGAAGGACCGCGTCGCGGTGGTGAACCCCTGCGGACCCCACCACCGCGACAGGTGCCGGACCTCGGTGAACGCCTCGAACACCAGCTCCCGCGGGGCGTCGATGACCCGGGAGATCACGATCTCCCGGTCGGCCGTCGCCGGCTCCGCCCGCGTTTCTTGCCTTGGCCCTGCCATCGGTCATTCCTCCTGCCGTGTCTGCTTGAGGTCCTGCACGTAGGTGTCCAGCCGGTCGAAACTCTCGTTCCAGAACCGCTCGAATCCGCCGACCCACTCGTGGACCGGCCGCAGCCCGCGGGCGTCCAGGCCGTACAGGCGCTGCTTGCCCGCCCCGCGGACCCGCACCAGCCCCACCTCCCGGAGCACCCGCAGGTGCTTGGACGCCCCCGGCTGGCTCATCCCCAGCTCCCGGGCCACGTCGGTCACCGGCCGCTCCCCCGCCCGCAGCAGCGCCAGGATGTCCCGGCGCTGCGGCTCGGCGATCGCGTTGAACGCGTCCGACGTCGTCGCTGCTCGTGCCATGACCGCCATCATATTCCCATATCGGAATGCGTCAAACGGGTTGGGAATCGGGCGAGTCTGGGGTGGCAGCACCGGGGGTTCTTAACTGCTGTGGGCTTCGTCATCGAATCTCAGCGTTTGTCAACTTCCGTTAATGGTCGGGGGGTTGTCGGTGGCGGCCGGTAGCCTGATCGGGTGATCGTCACGCATGCCTACCGGTTTGCACTGGACCCGACGCCTGGTCAGGTCGGGGCGCTGCTGCGGCATGCCGGTGCGGCCCGGGTGGCGTTCAACTGGGGTATCGCGCAGGTGAAAGCGAACCTCGGGCAGCGGGAGGCGGAACGGTCCTACGGCATTGCCGAGGCCGGTCTGACGCCGTCGTTCGGCTGGTCGATGTATTCCATGCGCAAGGCCTGGAACGCAGCGAAGACCGAGGTGGCGCCGTGGTGGGCGGAGTGCTCGAAGGAGGCGTACGCCACCGGGCTGGACCAGCTCGCCCGGGCCTTGAAGAACTGGTCCGATTCCAGGCGCGGCAAGCGCAAGGGCCCGCGGATGGGCTTTCCTCGCTACAAGTCGAAGCGGAAGACCACGCCGTCGGTTCGGTTCACCACCGGCACGATCCGCTTGGAAGACGACCGCAGGCATGTCACGCTCCCGGTCCTGGGAACGATCAGGGCGCATGAGTCCACACGGAAGCTGCACCGCCGGATCGCGGCCGGCACGGCGGTGGTGAAGTCGGCGACCGTCCGCCGCGAGGCGGGCCGCTGGTTCGTGTCCTTCACCTGCGAAGTCGAGCGCACCGACCGTACCCCGTCCCGAGCGGATACGGTGATCGGCGTCGACCTGGGCATCAAGCACCTCGCGGTGTTCTCCGACGGCCGCCCGACCGCCGAGAACCCCAAACACTACGACACCGCGCGCCGCAAGCTCGGCCGCCTGTCCCGCACGGTCGCCCGCCGTCTGGGCCCTGACCGGCGCACCGGGCAGCAGCCTTCGAAGCGTTGGCAGCGCGCGGATGCGGCCCGCAACCGGGTGCACTACCGCACCGCGAACCTGCGGCGGGACGCGCTCCACAAGCTCACCACCAGCCTGGCCCGCGAGTACGGCACGATCGTGGTGGAAGACCTCAACGTCTCGGGGATGCTCAAGAACCGCAAACTCGCCCGCGTCGTGGCCGACGCCGGGTTCGGCGAGATCCGGCGTCAGCTCGCCTACAAAACCCGGTGGAACGGCGGAACGCTCGAAGCGGCGGACCGCTGGTTCCCCAGCAGCAAGACGTGTTCCGGATGCCAGGCAGTGACACCCAAACTGCCTCTCCGGATACGGATGTACGTATGCGAACACTGCGGACTCGTCCTCGACCGGGATGAGAACGCGGCACTGAACCTCGCCGCGCTCGTGAAGCGGCACGTCGCCGGGAGTGGCCCGGAGACAGAAAACGGACGTGGAGCCGACCGTAAGACCCCGTCCTGCGGGGCCGGTGGTATTGAAGCGTCTACCCCGCATTGATACCTCCTGGTATTGAGTGAGACGGGGACCTTCGCCCAGCAATGGGCGAATCACTGAGACTCGTAGAACTCGGTGAACGGCTGCAGCCACAGCACCTCGCCGCCGGTCGCAGGCTCCGGGCGGCACTTGGCGAGCAGGTCCAGGCAGGCGTTGGTGGCGATCCGGTACAGCCAGGCCCGGAACGTCGACCGCCCCTCGAAGGTCTCCCGCCGCCGCCAGGCACGGAGGAACGTTTCCTGCACGGTGTCCTCGGCGTCCTCGAACGACCCGAGCATCCGGTAGCAGTGCACGTGCAGCTCCCGCCGGTGCCGCTCCGCCAGCCCCGAGAACGCCGGCTCCTCCAGCCGCGTGTCCGCACTCATCACGTCATCCTTCCGTCTCGTCGTGTCCCGTCGTAGGTGTGACGGGTGCGGGCGCGAAAACTCATCACCAGGGTCGGTCGGCATGGCTGAGCGTTTCTCATCCTTGGCAGGCCGGGTTTTCGACGTGGTGGAGAACGAGGATGGCCTGCACCATTGCGGTCGTCCGGGAGGGGCTGCAGCGCAGCTTGGTCAGAATTTTCCAGGTCTTGAGGGTGGCGACGGCGCGTTCGCCGCGGCAGCGGATCCGGGCGTGGGCCTTGCAAACCGCTCCATGCACCGTCTGTGCCATAAAATAGTCACCACACAGGCGAATCGGTTCTCAGCGCCGCCACAGCGAAGTTCACGGAGACATCGGCTTCTTAAGAGAAAGGTGGGAGCCGGCTGTCCGTGGTGTATCTGCGCGGGCGCACCGCCCGTGCAGGCGCGCCGGAGTCGATCCGGTTGTGATGGCGTTGCGTACTCCAGAACATTTCAAGGAGGGCTCGGCATCGCAAGCCACCCCCTGGCACAGCCAGCTCCAGGGCGATAGCCGGTAAGAGGATGACATGACACTTCCGGACTCATTCCCGACCGCTCGAGAAAGTGGCCGACCAGATCGAGGGGACATGGCCGAAGTGCCTGCCCTGCACCTGCAAAGGGCCTTTAGATGGCAGGCGATACTTCGGATCGCCATCGTTGTTGCACTCACGGCAGACTTGGCAGTGTTTCCGCCGTCTGAGCAGATGCAGATTTCGGTGACGCTGGCTGCCGTCTATGCTCTATGGACCTTTGGAATGCTCTGGGCGTCCTGGAGATCGCGCAGGCCGTATCCAAGCTGGGTATATCCACTGGTCGACCTGGCTTTGCTCACCGCATTGATAGCAATTTCCGGCGATTTTTCTGACCCGAACTGGAGCTCGCCGGTATCTGCTGACATTTTTCTCTTCATACCCGTCCTCGCCTCGTTCCAGATGCGGCCGGTTCTTACTGCGGCATCTGGAGTGCTCGCAGCGGCGAGCTACGCCGTCGGTACTGCCGTCGGCCATCTGCAGCAGCCGTACTGGAATTTCATACTCATGCACACCCTGTTCATTCTTGTGGTTTGTGCGGGCTGTGTACTTCTGTCGGATGTCCAGCAGCACAGGGTGAGGGCGATAAGAGAGTTGGCGGAACATCGCCTATGGCTGCTGGACCGGATCATGGCGACGGAGGAGAGGGAACAGCGCAAAATTGCGGAAGTGCTGCACGATGGCGCATTGCAGAACGTTCTGGCGGCCAGGCACTCCATCGACGAAGCGGCATGCAGCCCCGGGGTGACCGATGCGCTGCAGCGTGCCGATCAGGCTCTTGCCGCGGCAAGCAAGCAGCTCCGCTCGTCGGTACGCACCCTGCATCCTGAAGTCCTCGTTTCAGGGGGGCTGGTGCCCGCTCTGCAGCATCTGACTCAACAGGCTTCCGAGCGCGGGAGATTTCACGGAGAGGTTCGGTCCAGCATCGCGTCTGCAGGTTCTGTGGATCGACCGCTCTACTGGCTGGCTCGCGAAATTCTGGAGAATGCCGTGAAGCATGCGCAAGCAAATAATGTCATCGTGACCTTGCAGCAGAACGATTCAGCGAGTGTTAAACTCTCGATTTCTGATGACGGTGTAGGGATATCCAACGAATGCTTGGCCAGGAGTCTCTCGTCAGGCCATATCGGGATCGCTTCGCACCGTGCGCGAATCGAGGGCCTGGGAGGTGTTTTCACCCTCCGAAGAAATGCATCAGGCGGCACGACGGCCGAAGCCGTTGTACCAGTGGAATGAGCGATGGTTTCTTGCATCGCGCCCTGCAGGGTGATTTGGTGATCATTCCAGCAGGCCTCGCCGCATGGCTTCCGCAACCGCTGCGGCGCGATCCGACACCTGTAGTTTCTCGTAGAGGTGCTGAGCGTGCGTCTTGACCGTGCTCGTACCGAGGATCAGTTCTTTGGCGATCTGCGGAATGCTGAGTCCCCGGGCCATACCGTTCAGGACCTGGCTTTCCCGCTCGCTGAGGGTCGGCGAATTCTGGGATCGCCTCATGCGGATTTCGTCGGCCAGCCCTCCTGTCACTTCGGGTGGCACGACAGTTTTACCCTGTGAGATCGCCCGCACCGCTTCCACGACTTCCGAGCGTTTGCTGTCTTTGGTCAGGAACCCCGCAGCTCCTTCTTCCAATGCACGGTAGACAGAGGAGCTGTCGGTGAAAGCGGAAAGCATGAGAACCCGGGTGTCAACTCGGTCCCGAACCAGGGCGTGAAGCACTGCGATTCCGTCAAGTTCAGGCATGCGCAAATCCAGCACGGCGACTTGTGGAATTTCTCGGCGAATGATCTCCAGCGCATCCCGGCCGTTCTCCGCCTCGGCCACGACATCAATGAACCCACTTAGTTGCAGCGCGCGCGAGATGCCCTCACGAAACAAGGGATGGTCGTCGGAAATTACCACTCGGATGCGAGGAGGGCTTGGCGTTGCCACGGCAATCCCGACCTTTCGTCTGCGCTTTTACTGCTTTACGATCGCCGGCAAGTTTTCGATGACTCTTACCAAGGTATATGAGCCCCTGCTGCCGGGCCATGTGTGGCTCGTTGCCGTAATGCGGGGAGACATGAGGGGGTCAGTGACGGGTCCTCAGCGGACGGCGGCCGTCTCCCGCCGTGCGGCGGCCCGGGCCGCCCTGGAACCGAACAACGTGATCGTCACGACGCCCAGCATCGCCAGCAGGCCGACCCCTACCGTTCCGGACCAGCCGGCCACGTGGAAGGCAGTGGCACCCACCGTGCTACCGACGCTGGAGCCGATGTAGTAGGCGGACTGGTAGAGGCCGGAGGCCTGGGCGCGACCGTGGGTGGCCGTCTTGCTGACCGTCGAGGCGGCGACCGCGTGGCCGGCGAAGAAGCCCGCCGTGATCAGGACCATGCCCAGCAGGACCAGCGGGAGAGTGCCGAGGAGGGAGATCAGCAGGCCCGCCGCCGTCGTGGCGGCCGCCAGACAGAGGGCGCCCCGGCGGCCCAGGCGGTTCACCAGCCGGCCCGCCGCCGACGCCGAGACCGTACCCACCAGGTACACCAGGAAGACCGAGCCGATGATGCCCTGGGGGAGCGAGAAGGGGGCGCCGGTCAGGCGGTAGCCGATGACCGTGTAGACACCGCCGAACACCGTCATGAACAGTGCGCCGATCACATAGAGGCGGCGCAGCAGTGGGTCGGTGAGGTGGTCGCGGACCGTGCGGGCAAGTGTGCGGGGGTGCAGGGAGCCCGCTTTGAAGTGCTTCGGTGCCGGCAGCAGCAGCCGGAAGGCCACCGCACACGCCACCGCGATCACGCCGATCACCCCGACGGCCACCCGCCAGCCCCACTCCTGGGCGACCCAGCCGGTGACGACTCGGCCGCTCATGCCGCCCACGCTGTTGCCGGCCACGAACAGGCCGATCGCCGTGACCAGGGCCCTGGGGCGGACCTCCTCCGCGAGGTAGGCCTGTGCCGACGCAGGCAGGCCGGCCAACGCGGCGCCCTGCAGCGCCCGCAGCACGATCAGCGTGCCCAGCGACGGCGCGAACGGCACCAGCAGGCCGACTGTCACCGCGACCGCCAGCGACGCCGTCATCACCGTGCGCCGCCCGAATCGCTCCGACAGAGCGCTCATCGGCACGACGAACACCGCCAGCCCGCCCGTCGCGGCCGCCACCGTCCAGCTCGCCTCGCTCGCCGTCGCCCGGAACTCTCCGGAGATCAGCGGCAGCAGCGCCTGCGTGGAGTACAGCAGGACGAAGGTCGCGGCACCCGCGAGGAAGAGGGCGAGGTTCATCCGGCGGTAGCCGGGACCGCCCGGGGCCATCCGGGAATCGGATGCGGCGCCCACGGCGGTGGACACCTCGGGATCGGCAGGAGACATGCTTTGACTGTAGGAATCATCCGATTCATCCGTCTAATGTACGTATTCTTCATAATCGTTCCCATGGTGCATCAGCACAGGTCACAAGGCCGCCTTTCGTGAACGAGTGACACAGAAGACACCGGTCAGGCGGGCTGACGGAGGAGGCGCCCGATGCACGATTGGATCTTGGTGAGGAGTCCGATGACGGGTTCGTCGTCGCGGATCGTCCTACGCACATGGGTGTCACCGTCCGGGCGTGTTGCCAGTTCGCGCAGACGCTGGGTGTGGAGCCCCTCGAGGTACAGACGCATGTCGTCGAGGGCGTCGGCCAGGGCTGCTGCGTGGGCGGTCCGTTCGTCGGCCTGTGGCGCGGTCAGGGCTGCGGGAGCGTGTGTGCCGTAGTCAGAAAGCCCTGGGATGAGGGCTGCCTGCCGTGTGGAGTGAGCGGTCAGGGCGGTGAGATGTTCCATGAGCGTGGCCAGGACGGCGAGAGTGGTGGAGGCATCCGAGACGGCCCTGGGGTCGTGGCCGGGCTCCCGGCGCGCGTGCTGCTGTGAGGTCTGAGCTTTGGCCAGGATGCTTTCGGCTCTGCGGCGGGTCTGGTCCGTCGAGGGGCTGCGGGGGTGGGTCAGCCGGTTCAGCGCCGCGTCCAGGTAGGCGGCGACTGCCCGTGTCGCTTCGGTGGTCTGTTCGGTGAGGCGGTCGTGGTCCCAGGTGGGCCAGAGCAGGTAGCCGCCGAGGAGTGCGGCGACGCTGCCGAGAACGGTCATGGCGATTCGCTCAAGGGCGGAGCCCCAGTCGCCTGGCTGGGTCACGTCGCCGATCAGCAGCACCAGCGGGGTGCCGAAGACGACCCAGAAGGCGTAGTTGACGGGCCTCAGGGCAAAGCCGGCACTGATGACGGCGAACAGCATGACCGCGAGGAGGGCGGGCTCCTTGACTCCGGCGATGATCAGGGCGGCGCAAGTGCCGCCGACCAGGTTGCCGGTGATGCGCTGGCCGGCGCGTTCGAGGGTGGCGCCGTACTGAGGGCGCAGGACTCTCAGGACGGCCAGGGTCGCCCATTCGCCGTGCGGAAGGCGAGCTGCCCATACCAGGGTGAACACGGCGGCGGCGACGGCTGTGACGCGTAGGGCGTGGCGGTATGCGGAGGAGCTGAATGTCATGGTCGCGCGCAGGCGCGCCGCGTCAAAGGGAGCCTGCGGGGCTGGAGCCGGGTGAATGCGCGTGCCGGCCACGCCTCGAAGGGTGCGGGCGTGATGGTGTGCGGTGCCGGTCGCGGTGCGGATGCGAGCCAGCAGTCGGCGCTGGCGCCCGGCCTTGGCCACCGCGGGGTAGGGCTCCTGCCCGGTGGCCGCGCGCGAACGCAGCCTGTCGCAGGCGAGGGTGAGCGTCGCCATCGCGTCGGCCATGTCCTTCAGGGAGGTTCCGCGGCCCGGGCGGCGAGTGAGCAGGCCGGCCACCTGGGCGATCTGGTCGGCCAGCGCCCGGCTTGCAGCGGTGAACGGCTCAAGAACGGCCTGGGGCGGGGCGCCGGTCTCCGCGAGCGCCGCGGTGAGGTCGACCAGCACGGATGCCTGGCGCAGCAGCGGGGCAACGAGGGAGGCCAGATACTCGTCGCCGTCCGGGCCGTGCAGTGCCTGCGCTGCTTGTTCCGCTCGCCGCAGTGCGGCCACTGCGCGTGCATGGTCGCCACCCGGCCGGTGGGAGGCGGCGGCGATCCGATCGAGGTGTCGGCCGGTCTCCCGAAAAGGCTCGGCGACAGCGGCCAGCACACTTCGCAGGCGGGGCACCGGGGTGAGCAGACCGGTGGCAGCGGCGTACCAGAGCCCTCCGGCCAGCACGAGGAGGAACGCACGCACGGTTCCCACCGCGTCCGAACCGGCCTGTCCGGCGCCTGCCAGCAGGGCGGTTGCGGGCATCGTGCCCAGGCGGGCCACTGTCCCATGCACCGCCTGCCCCATCGCGGCGAGGAAGACCAGCGCCGTGAGCAGGGCCAGGGCGAGCGGGAACAGATCGGTCACCAGTTCCCCGGCCCAGAAAGCGAGCGCGTTGACGGCGCCGGCCACAGCCAGACCCGCGGTCCGCTGCCCGCGGGGGCCGCCCTTGTTGGTGAACGCCGCCACATACGCGCCCAGGCACGCCAGCGCGCCCGCCGCAGGATCACCGGCCGCCACGCCCACCAGCAGGGGAAAGCCGACGGCCACCCCATTGGT
This sequence comes from Streptomyces olivochromogenes, assembly GCF_001514115.1. Lineage (GTDB taxonomy): Bacteria > Actinomycetota > Actinomycetes > Streptomycetales > Streptomycetaceae > Streptomyces > Streptomyces olivochromogenes. Next base: position 95,794 of record NZ_KQ948471.1, on the reverse strand, counting down.
CAGTCCGGCGAGGGCCGCAGGCCTGCTGCCCGGGACCGGCTCGAACAGGCGGGCCCAGCTCCTGTGGCCGGTCAATCCCGCTGGAACCGGCCCATCAGCGCCGCCCGCTCCACGACATGACCCTCCATCGCCTCCTCCACCTCGGGCCGCCCGGCGGAGAGCGGCAGGTCCAGGACGGTGTCCAGCGCGTAGAGGGTGCAGAAGTACCGGTGCGGGCCGTCACCCGGCGGCGGTGCCGGACCGATCCACGGACTCTCAATCCTCATGTCGCCATACTCCGCCGCGCCGGACAAACAGGCCTGTTAGGCGCCCCCGACTCAGCCCGGGACAACCCGTCGCGGCACATGCCAGATTTGCTGCGACCGAGCCTCTACGACAGTCTTCGTGACCTGTGGCGGAGCAGCTTCGCGTCTGGACTGCGCCCCGGCGGGCACCGAAACCGCGGATGCCGCAATGGAGCGTGCTCAACCCAACTGTTCGGCCAGGCCCTCGACGGCTCCGCCGCCGCCCTCCAGTGCTTCCCCCGCCTGCCTGGAAGACGTTGACACCGCTCGCCAGGGCCCGGGCCGCCGGGTCCGCCGACGGCGGATGATCCGGGCTCATGGGCGCACTCCCCCGCCAGGAAACCTGCAGGTCAGCCGTATCGGGGCCAGCCACCGTCACCGTTGCGACCTTTGGAATTTCCGGCAGGGGCATGGTCCACTGGCCTGGGGGCCGGCCGCCGCCAGGCCGTCGGCACAACAGCCCACGGGGACCTTGTATGAAGGACCACGAACACCGGCACGGCCACGCCAGGGACGGCGAAACCCACGACGGACACAGCCATGGCGTGACCGCGGACGCGGACCGACGATGGCTGAGCCTTGCGCTGACCCTGATCGTGGTCTACATGTGCGGCGAGGTGGTCGTGGGTGTCCTGGCGCACTCGCTGGCGCTGATCTCAGACGCCGCGCACATGCTCACCGATGCGGCTTCCATCGTGTTGGCCCTGGTGGCGATGCGGTTGGCCAGCCGCCCCGCGCGCGGCGGCTACACCTACGGCCTCAAGCGAGCGGAGATCCTCTCAGCGCAGGCCAACGGCGTCACCCTGCTGGTGCTGTCAGCGTGGCTCGCGTACGAAGCGGTGCGCCGGCTGATCGCCCCGCCCGAGGTCACCGGCGGCCTGGTCGTGATCACGGCGCTCGTCGGAATCGTGGTCAATATCGCAGCGGGCTGGGCGATCGCCAAGGCCAACCGTTCCTCGCTGAACATCGAAGGTGCCTACCAGCACATCCTGACCGACCTGTACGGGTTCATCGCCACCGCCATTGCCGGCGCCGTCGTGCTGCTGACCGGATTCTTCCGCGCGGACGCGATCGCCTCGCTGTTCGTCGTGGTGCTGATGCTCAAGGCCGGGATCAGCCTGGTCCGCCAGTCCGGGCGGATCTTCCTGGAGGCCGCCCCGGCCGGCCTCGACCCTGACATCCTCGGCGGCCGCATGGCCGCCACCGAACAAGTCGTCGAGATCCACGACCTGCACATCTGGGAGATCACCTCCGGTCAGGCCGCTCTCTCCGCGCACGTCCTGGTCACCCCAGGCGGTGACTGCCACGCCGTGCGCCGAGCCCTTCAGCTGCACCTGCGCGAGGCGTACGGCATCAGCCATGCCACCTTGCAGGTCGACCACCTCGGCGAAGACCGCACCGGCACCGGCCCTCTCCTGCACATCACCACCCGCCCGGACGGCAGCGCCAAGGACGGCGGGGAGCCGCCGCACGAGGAAGACATCCACGGCCCGGTCCACCGCCCCGGTCCCCACACCCCCTGACCCGCCGAGGCGCGCCTGTTCTTGTGGGCGGCCGGCTTCACGTCACCATCGACGGGTTCGAAGGAACACACACCAGCACGAAGACCGTGGGACACGTCTGCTGCATCATGCGGTCTCGCCCCGGGCCGGTCCAGTGATCCGCACATTCAGGTTGCTCAGCACAGGCCCGCCACGGCCGAAGGCCCCGCCGCCGAACCTTCCGATGCACTGAACTCGGCACCCCGCGGAAGCTTTCTCCGCGAGGTGCCGAGTTCTGGGGACTCTTCAACGATCAGCCCTGGGTGCCACCCTGGGTGTTGCCGCCCCCGCCGCCCTGGGTGCCGCCCTGAGTGTTGCCGTTGCCGCCACCCTGCGTGCCGCCCTGGGTGTTCCCGTTGCCACCACCCTGCGTGCCGCCCTGAGTGTTCCCGTTGCCGTTGCCCTGGGTGCCACCCTGAGTGTTGCCGTTGCCACCACCCTGCGTGCCGCCCTGAGTGTTCCCGTTGCCGTTGCCCTGGGTGCCACCCTGAGTGTTGCCGTTGCCACCACCCTGCGTGCCGCCCTGAGTGTTGCCGTTGCCACCACCCTGCGTGCCGCCCTGGGTGTTGCCCATGCCGTTGCCCTGGGTACCGCCCTGGGTGTTCCCGTTTCCGTTGCCCTGCGTGCCGCCCTGGGTGTTGCCGCGACCGCCACCCTGCGTGCCACCCTGGGTGTTGCCGTTTCCGTTGCCCTGGGTACCGCCCTGGGTGTTCCCGTTACCGTTGCCCTGGGTACCGCCCTGGGTGTTGCCGCGACCGCCACCCTGCGTGCCGCCCTGGGTGTTGTGCTGGTGGTTCATGCTGGACGAATGCGCAGCTGCATGGTGCATGGGCGCGGCCTCGGCGCTGGCCACACCGACGGTTCCTGCGGCCAGTGCGGCGATGCAGGAAATCCCTGCGATGCGGGCCATGTGACGTCGAGTGTTGAACATGAGGAAACCTCGTTTTTCTAGGTGGACGAACTTTCGTAAATTCATTTCAGCTCGTCTGGCCTCTGCCGCGCGTCCCCTGATCAGAGGAGCAACAGGTTGATGTGTTCGTTGGCCGAGGAAAGAGAGGCTTGGCTGATGCTGCAGGCAGTAGGTCTTGACGGACCGCGTTGCCGTCTTCGTTGACCCGCAATGGAGCGGTCATCGACAGACCGCTGATGGGGACTTGGGCACCGGCTCCACTCAGCGGAGCGGTACGGGTTGGACGCGGATGTGGTCCTGCCGGGGCGGCTCTGCGGGCGGCGGCCTTTCCTGCGGACGAGCTTGCCGGCGCCCGGGCGTGATCGTGGACGTCGGCGGTGCCGAGGCAGGAATGCCTTCACGTAACGCGTAGGCACTCCGCTGAGTGGGTTGAACGCCTGCCTCTGACGGATCGGACACCGGCTGCCGGTGGCAGCTTGCACCGTCGGTCGTGCTGACGGGTGACGATGAGCATCGTCACCCACTCCCCCAGCACATGGGGAAACCAACGAGGCCCCCGGGGCTGTGGTGCGAAGACATCGGAATATCCCGCTCAACAGTTCGGGGGCCTCGCCGTCACGACAGCGGCCTCACCCGATCAGTGATCGACGTCAGAAGACTCGTTGTGAACGCCATGGGTGAAGCAGAAGGAGACGGGAGCGGCGCGGTGATGATGCGCCCTGCTGCCGAATTCCGGACACCCTGCGTGCCGCCCTGCGTGTTCCCGGTCCCGCCCTGCGTGCCGCCCTGCGTGTTCCCGGTCCCGCTTTGCGTGCCGCCCTGGGTATTGCCGGTCCCGCCCTGCGTGCCACCCTGGGTATTCCTGGTCCCACCCTGCGTGCCGCCCTGAGTGTTGCCGGTCCCACCCTGCGTGCCGCCCTGCGTGTTCCTGGTACCGCCCTGCGTGCCGCCCTGCGTGTTCCCGGTCCCGCCCTGCGTAGCGCCCTGGGTGTTGCCAGCACCGCCCTGCGTGTTCCCGGTGCCGCCCTGGGTGCCGCCCTGGGTGTTACCGATCTGAGTGTTATTGCTGTTGCCGTTCACCTCATTAAAAACATTTCCGTAAGACCCGCCGTTGTTGAAAACAACGGTAACTCCTGCGGGAGTTTCAGGATCGTTGCGGAGTTCCGCGGAAGCCTGGCCCGCCGTTGCGCCTGTCAGTGCCACGGCGGCGACAAAGGGCAGGGTTGCGTAGATACCAAACCTTTTCACAGCACCCCTTTCTTGTTGCAGATAGAGATAGGAATCTTTGTGGACTAAACTGTCGCAACACATCACTCCATAACTACAGCGACACGGCAATGTCACCCATACAGAGTGTTAAGCGGACTGCGCCTTGATTATGGGGTTTTATGAATGCGGGACCCCTTATGGCCCACCGGGGCCAGGCCGACGCCCTGCGGTGGACCCGGCCGGACTCATCGGGCTCGGCGACGCATTCGAGCTTGTCGCGGACAGCCGCCGCCCCGCGGCCGGGAGGTCCGAGCAACGCGTCGAGCATGTCCTGCTCGACCGGTCGGCTCCAGCCGCTCCAACTACTCCTGGGCGAGGCCTGCTTGGCGGCACGGTCGACCTGCTCGCGAACGCCGCCCGCCCCGCTCCAGAACGGTGAGGCCGTCGCGATCACGACCGTGTCGTACCGCCCTCGCCCTCCGGTACCAGGACCTCCAGGTGTCTTCTGCGCTGCTCAACGCAGTGACAGCGCCTCCTGCAGTTTGTTGTCGCGATCAACGACGTGCCGACAAGCAAAAAGGGAGCGAGAACTCGAGGAACTCTCCCCACGGCCGGATCCTCGGTTGGCTCTCTGGATTACATGCAGCGCATCGATGCGTTCACGGGGCTTTCCCCCATGACCGCCCCGCACATTCCGCATTACCGCTGCACTCCCGTCGCCAGGCCGTCGACCAGAAGATACGGAAGTATTATTCGACTGGCGCCCACGACAGGTTCGGCAGGGAGGTTCCTCGCCTCCGGCAGTGAACGTCCACGTGTTCGACATCCCGGGCGAGGCCAGGATGCCGGGTGGTGGCGCGTGGAGCATTCAGGACCTCCGCCCTCGGTATCGCCGTGGCCCGCTGGGAATTCGGCCTGTTCATCGACTTCGGCCCGACAGCCACAGTCCGAGCAGCGCGACTTTCTCGGTCACCGCGATCCGAAGAACCCGACTGGGCCGACCACCTGACCCGGCACCGTCAGGCCGGCCACGCGGCCGGCAGGCTACTTGTCCCCGCCCACTTCCGCCCAGGAGCGGCTGGCCGGCGAGCAGCGAACCGTGTGCGGAACCTGCGGCATGTCTCTGCCCCCATCGTCAGCGACCGGAGGCTGGGTGCTGTTACGGACGGTCTGCGGCCGACGTCCTGTCGCCGCCGCGGAAGCCTTCGTCTCTACGCTCGCGCCGGCCACCCAGGTACCTACCCCCCGCCCGAGTGGCTGGTCCAGCATGGCCGGACGGACACGGCCCCCTGCTCGGAAGCCTGGGTGAGTGAGGCGACTGTCGTGGTGACCCTGTTCTCGACCGACTCCCAGTCGCCGGGCTGGAGCCGAGCCGGGACGTACGTGTAGCTAATTCCAGCTACAGGGCCGCCCGAGTCTATATGTGGATTGCGGCGATCTTTTGCCATCGAAGTAAATTGACGGTAACGGGCTCAACGGAGGCCCTTGGGTCGTCCGGATCTAAAGTGTGGGTCTTTCTAGTGACAAGCGGTGTGGTTAGGCCCTTTATAGCCCACGATTCGAGTTGACTCAGCCGACGCGTGAGACCAGTATCGGGATTGTAACTTCGTCGCTGTGCAGGTATCCAGGCGCCCGATATTACAAAGCGCGGCGCTTCTCTTCCCGCGCACTGGCCTCCAGGGGCTGCACTGGCACTCGGCCCGGCAGCGGAGCTAAGCACCCGGCGGATCCAGCACCTTCAGGTGCGGGATGAAGGAATTCATGGTTATTGCGCTAGGCCTTCAATTGGCCGGACGTGTCTTCTGAGTGGCCGACAACACCACGATCGGATCGGACCACGCTCTGCGCATCGTATGACCAGACGCCGAAGCGAAGAATAGTGCTTAATACGGAAGAGAGGAGCACGCGCGTGCGGCAGACTCGGAAGCAGAAGATGGCGACAGCAATAGTGTCGGCGGCAATGGCTGGAGGAATAGCCGCCATCGGGGCCCCTGCCTCAGCGGCGCCGGCAGTGACTGGCACAGTTTCCCACGTCCAGACACTTGCCAGTAAAGGTACATCGCAGGCTCAGCCCCTGCTGCCGGACAAGCCGTGCAAGCAGAAACACTGCAATACCGGCAACACTCAGGGCGGCACGCAAGGCGGCAGGGGTGGCAACACCCAAGGCGGCACCCAGGGCGGCAGGGGTGGCAACACCCAGGGCGGCACGCAAGGTGGCGGCACCGGCAACACCCAGGGCGGCACCCAGGGCGGCGGCACCGGCAACACCCAGGGCGGCACCCAGGGCGGCGGCACCGGCAACACCCAAGGCGGCACCCAGGGCGGCGGCACCGGCAACACCCAAGGCGGCACACAGGGCGGCGGCACCGGCAACACCCAAGGCGGCACACAAGGTGGCGGCACCGGCAACACCCAAGGCGGCACCCA
>NZ_KQ948471.1:55814-88689 GCF_001514115.1 Streptomyces olivochromogenes | reverse complement strand
CGCAAGGTTGATCATTTGACTGGGCGGAGCCCCGGGCCTCGCTCAGTCAGATCGGCCTCGTTCGTCGGTTGACGAAGGGCAATCAGATGAGTCAGCACCTCGCAGAGGTTCCCTCTGCGAGGTGCTGAGGTTGGATGGCCGACAGTGAAGGCTAATGGGATGGGCCATGCTTGCCGTCTGGCAGTCGCAGCCTCCGCTTGCTTGGCGGTTGGGGTGTGGAGCGCACCAGTGAGTGAGGCAACTGTCCCGTCGCCTACCTCGCAGGCCGCACCCGCGAAGTCGGTGCTTCGGTGCTATGCGACGCGAAGCGACCCGGCGGCGATTGTGTGCTATCGGCTCTCGAAGAAAGCCGAGTACAGGCACGGCATGATTGTTTACGTCCCCATTCTCATTCAGGTGCCCACGCCTTCAAATCCACCGTCCGTGATTCTCGTCAACAGTCTGGACGATATCCACCCGAACGAATAACACATCCGGCAGCAGCGAGCAGCGGTGTGCCAAGTTGCTTACTCTTTGAAATTCTCCATTACGCCACATTTTAGGGCCAAGCGGGTGAGGTCGGCCCTGCGGCGGGAGCCATACTTTCTGCGCAGTCGCTCCAGGTGTGTATGAACCGTGTTTTCGGTGATATTCAACTTGTTGGCAATCTCGCGATCTGTCGCACCGTTGGCGACGAGCTGCAAGATTTGCTTCTCGCGGCTGGTGATACGGGGAGGAGGCGCAGGTAGACTCTGGCCAGCGAGACTGGCGCCGAAGTAACTTCTTCCTGAAGCAACGGCGCGGATGGCCGTCACCAACTCCGAATCGTCGGTTTGCCGACTCAGATATCCGCGAGCGCCGGCTTTAATGCACGGGACGGCATCGGACTGCACCTCCGATGTCGATATCACAATGACCGCGTACCCTTGTCGATGCAGCTGAGCGACCTGGTCGGATGCCGCCTGGTCGGACAGCTGCAGGCTGGTCAGTACAATAATTTTTACGCCATTCGCCTTGCGGAGCAAGTCATTCACGCTTTTAACGAAGGTCGTGATCCGCAAGTCCGGTTGGGAATTGATTGCCTGCGCGAGACCGAGCTGAAGCAACGACCAGTCGCAGATAACGGCTATAGACGTCACAGACGGGCTCATTAGAAGCTCCAGCTTAGGCGGGGCCACCGGCCGCATGACGCAGCGGAGTAGACGGCCGGTGCTTCCCGCCGCCTGACCCCAGACTCGGCTCTTCCGCAAGAAGTGGCACCCCGGATGGCCCATACGGGGATGACGGGACGGGAGGGTCCGTGATCTTTGACCTCTGGCAGCGTACGAGGCTTCGCGCGGTGGCCGCTCGGATACGCGGCCGGGTCGATCGCTTCAGCCGGGACGAAGGCGAGCATGTCGATCAGCTTCTTGGTGGGCGGCCTGCAGCTCGTCGATGTCGGCTCGGCGAGCACTGCGATGTGCCCCGCCGGCGTCCGTGAAGGCACCTGGGCCGACGGCGTTGAGCACGGCAACAGCGCCTGTTCTGGCTGCTGGGCGGTTCAGGAGCTGCGGCCGTGTCGTGCAGTGGCTGGTTGCAGGCCTGGTGCCGGCGCCGGCGGCGCCGGTTCGACCAGTGCAGGATATCGCTAACTGTCCCGACGAGACGATTTATCCCTGTCCCCGTCGTCGGCATCCGGTGGCCGCGGAGGGATGCTCCCGGCATCAGCCGCTCACCGATCCCCACCGTGACCGACAGCTTGCCGAGAAGACCAGGAGAGGGCTTCGGAGATGGCTTCGCAGGGATTGCAGAATCAGCATGCCGTCCTGGCAATGGCGAAAAAGGTGGTACGTCGGCGGGGGCACGGAACCTGATGAGTGGAGGGCTGTTCCCGATAGGGAAACAACACCCTGCGCTTCATGCGAGTTGACCTCGGGTCACATCAGTGACGCGCATACCGGATCGACGAGCCCCATACGGGAGCAACACGTCGGCCTCAAAGCCCTTGGCCCTCGCGCGGCTTGCGCACTACGCGCTCGTCGTGCACGAAAATGGCCAAACCCACCGCCAGCAGAACACAAGCGGCCCAGACCGCCCGCACACCCCATGCGAAGGTCAACCAGCCACCGCCGAACGCCCCCGCGAGGAACGCGAGGACGACGCCGGCGAACTGGCGCGCCCGGCGTCTGGCGTCCATGTCCCTGTTGACCACTGCCGCGTACGCGTTCTGCATGGCTGAACGGAGATTTCCCGTGGTCATCGTGCTGTTGTAGACAGCGTCAACAAGCGTGCGGAAGGTGGTCATCTGCACTGCGGCCATGAAGGCGATGAGGACGGTGACGAGCGTGTCCGGCGCGCTGGCGGGGATCAGGCCGACCGCTGCCAGCACGACGAGTTCCAGCACCATGGCCGCCCAGGCCGGCCGGCGCAGCACCGCCGCCACCCTCGGCCGCTGAAGAGTCTCGGCAACCAGGACACCGGCCACGAAGGCAAGAATCGGCGGGAGGCGTTCCAGCGCCTGCCACCAGTGCCGTTCGGCGGCCGCAATGCCCAACAGAACGACATTGCCGCTCTGTGCGTTGGCGAACACTCCCCCTCGGCTGATGAACGTGTATGAGTCAAGGCCGCCGCCGACCAGCGCCAGCAGTGCCGCCAACCGCACCGACCGGATCGCCGGCGTCGGAGCGGTCGACCCGGCAGGGTCGACTGCGGGGTCGACTGCGGGGGCGGGCCCCTGCGCTCCACCGCCCCGGGGCTGCGGCTCGGCGTCCGGCATGCCTCCACCTCCATATTCTCGGCCTGCTGGCACTCCATATACGGTCAGGGGCTGACTGGCTGAACCGGGTTCTTTTGATTGCCCGCATCATCTGCGCATTTGAAGTCACCGAAACGATATAGCCGACGGAGTCGTTGATCCTTACGCGTCACCCTCGTGGGGCATTCACCAGACCGGCAGAATCAGGCCCGCCGACTGCCCGCACAGGCTCAATGGGCGATGCCGCCAGTGGCGCAATCCCTGATCGCCGCGTGTTCGGCAAGCCGGTACGGGTGCGGGGCCGCGCTGATCGAGTGATGGCGACAGTCGTGTCCTCGTTGCGCCGCATGGTGTGCAGTTCGGTGTGGTGTCGTTCTGCTGGTGGTCCATCCGTGCGTGGGCGGTCCGCCCACCTTCCCCGGAAGCCCGGGCGACAGACAAGGCGGGGACCGGGAACGGAGACCACGGGATGGCGAGCTCAGCGGCCGCGGTGTTGTCGGCGGCTCAGCCCTGGACCGCTCAAGACACCTGGCTCCTGGTGGTGGTGGGTGTCTCCATCGCCCTCGTCGTTCTGCTCATCAGCTGGCTGAAGATCCACGCCTTCCTGGCCCTGATGGTGAGCTCCCTGGCCGTCTCACTCCTGGCTGGACAGCCCGCCGAAAAGGCCGTCGGCTCCTTCACGACCGGAGTGGGCCGCATTACGGGCTCGGTTGGCGTGCTCATTCTCCTCGGCGCGGTTCTGGGCCGCATGCTGGCCGATTCCGGCGGTATCGACCGGATCGTCGACACCTTGACCCACACCGTCCGACCCGAATGGCTGCCGTGGGCGATGACCCTGGTCGCGGCCCTCGTCGGACTGCCGATGTTCTTTGAGGTCGGCTTCATCATGCTGATGCCGTTGGTACTGCAGCTGGCGAAGGAGCTCCACTACCCGGTCCTGCGGGTGGGCATGCCCGTTGTGGCCGGTCTGGCCACTGTGCACGCGCTCGTTCCCCCTCATCCGGGGCCACTGATCGCGATCCAGGCAGTGCACGCCTCGATCGGGCTCACCATGCTTTACGGGCTCCTCGTGGCCGTGCCCTGCGCCATCGTCGTCGGCCCTCTGTTCACCGCCTATATCTGGCCCCGTGTACCGGCCCACGTGCCCGACTCCGTCGAAGCCGCCTTCACCACCACCCCTCACGACAAGAGCGGCGACACGGGCGCCGGCGGTGATACGGGGGGTGTCGAACGCGCGCCGCGCAGGCTGCCGAGCCTCCCGGCGACCCTCGGCACCATCCTGCTCCCCATTGTGCTGATGGCACTCAAGGCGGTCTTCGACAGCATTCCCATGTCCCACGGCACGCTGTACACCGCCGTAGAGTTTCTGGGCACCCCGATGATCGCACTGCTGGTGGCGGTGTTCGTGTCGCTGGTGACCTTCGGATATGCGCTCGGCGCCGACCGGCGCCACATCCAGGCATCCATGGCCAAGAGCTTCGCGCCCGTCGCGGGTGTACTGGTGATCGTCGCAGCCGGCGGAGGATACTCTCAGGCCCTGCAGGACACCGGTGTCGATCGTGCCGTCACCCTGGCGGCAAGTCACCTCCACCTCTCGCTGCTCCTGCTCGCCTGGCTGATCGCCGCCTTGATGCGAGTCGTCGTAGGGTCCGGCACCATTGCCACCATCACCGCGGCCGGCATCGTCGGCCCCCTCGCGGACGGCCTGGCGCCCACTCAAGCGGCGCTCCTCGCCCTGGCCCTGGGCTCGGGATCGACCTTCATGGGGCATGTCAACGATGCCTCGTTCTGGATGGTCAAAGAGTATTTCGGAATGTCGGTCAGTGGCACGCTCAAGACCTGGACCGTGTCCCACACTCTGCTCTCGTTGACATCCTTGGGCTGCATCATGCTGCTCAACGCTGTCGTGTGACAGGCACGTCATCCACCCGCTCCATCGACTGTGGGATCCCCCGCGTCCGGAGGAAGTTTTAGCGTATTCGCAGTGATCCTTTGATCAATCCCAACCACTCAGGTTTGGTGAGCTGTCATGCAAAACGAACGAAAGGCCAGGCGAGGGCGCGTCGTCGTCGGCGTCGACGGCGAGAAGGGAAGCACCGCGGTGCTGCAGCGCGCGGCGGAAGAGGCACGGCGCCGGGATGCCACCCTCGTGGCCGTCATGGTGTGGAGTCCGTTCGGAGGCGAATACGTCGAACGTATGTTTCCTTGTCCGGAGCTGAGCGCATCGCAGGAGGCGTTGGCCCGGGACACACTCGACGCGCAGTGCGAGCGCGCTTCTCTTCCCAACGACGTGCCGGTGGAGCAACGGGTGGCAAAGGGCGTTCCCGGACCGGTGCTGACGAGTCTGGCCCGGGGAGCCGAAGATCTGCTGGTGGTGGGTCGCAAGCGCCGGCAGGTCCTGCGGTGGCTGCGTCACACGGTCGACAAGTACTGCCTTCAGAACGCCGCATCACGTGTACTGGTCGTCACAGCGCCATAGCTGCGTCCCGGCTGGGCGCAGGGCCGGCCATCCCTCGGCCTGACTCTGCCGGAGGCCGTGAGGACCGCCCTACTGCGGACAGCCGGGGCCGCAGGGCGGCGTGGTGCGCACGGGACCCCGGGCCTGTGTGCGGTCTCGCACGATGATCTTGCCAGTGTTCTCGCCGCGCAGCATTCCCAGGAACGCGTCCACGATGTGTTCGAAACCGTCGACCACCGTCTCGTCCGGAGCGAGCCGGCCGCTCTGCAGATGCGGCACCGCGAACTCGTACAACTCCTCCTGCATGTCACGGTAGTTGCTGACCAGGAAGCCCTCCATGCGGAGGCTTTTCTCCACGATGTCCGCGTAGTTGAAGCGCGGTGGCGGCGCGTCGGGGGTGTTGTACTGGCTGATCGTGCCGACGCGGACGATGCGCCCGAACTCGCGCAGCGCTCCCACCGCGGCGGCCAGCTGGGCGCCGCCGACGTTGTCGACGAACACGTCGATGCCCTCCGGCGCGGCCTTGCCGAGCAGGTCGGCGGCGGGCCCGTCGTGGTAGTCGAAGACGGCGTCATAGCCCACTTCCCGCGTGAGGTGGGCGGCCTTCGCCGCCGAGCCCGCGCTGCCCACGAGCCGTCCGGCGCCGAGCAGCCTGGCGAACCGCCCGGTCGCGGTGCCGACCCCGCCCGCGGCGGCCGACACGAACAGGTCCTCCCCCTCCTGGAGCCGGGCGATCCGGGTCAGGCCCACATAGGCGGTCAGGCCGGTGCCGCCGAGGGTGCTCAAGTACGCGGTCAGGGGCACCTTGTCGAAGCGGGGCAGCTGCCGGATCTCCTCGGGCGTCACCACCGTGTGCGTGCGCCAGCCCTGCCGATGGAACACGATCTCGCCCTCGGTCAGCCGGGGCGTGCGCGAGGCGATGACGCGCCCGATGGTGCGGCCTTCCAGCGGTGCGTCGAGGGCGAAGCCGCCGGGCACGTCGTCCATCATCTCGCGGTGGTAGGGGTCGACGGACCAGTAGAGGTTTTCCACGAGCGCGCTGCCGGCTGCGGGACCGGGAAGTGCGGACTCGACGAAGGTGAAGTGCTCGGCGGTGGGAAAGCCGTGGGGGCGGGCGGTCTGGTGCACGGTGAGCGCGGTCTCGTTCATGCCCGGACCGTAGGGCGGGAATGCGCCGCCCGGGCAGCCGGTTGGGCTCATGCGACACGCCGTTCCATGAGCAGTTCTCATACGTTGAGGTGAGCGCCCCGTGGCCCGCACGACCGACTCCGATCTCGCCCCGCAGGAACTGCGCGTCCTGGTGGCGGTCGCGGACAGCGGCGGCTTCTCGGCCGCGGCCGGCACACTCGCTCTGACCCAGTCGGCGGTCTCCCACTCGGTTCGCGGCAGCGAGCGCAGGATCGGTGCCGTTCTCTTCGAACGCGGCCGCACCGGCGCCCGCCCCACCCCTGCCGGAGAAAAGGCCGTCGCGTACGCCCGCCGCGTCCTGCGCCTGCTGGACGTCCTGACCGCCGAGGCGCGCGGCGCGGCCCGGCCCGATGCCGCGCAGGGGCCGCTGCGGATCGCGGCCTTCCGCAGCGCGGCTCTCCATCTGCTGCCGGCCGTCCTGGAGCGGCTGCGCGTCCGGCACCCCGGGATCGAGCCGCGGGTGCGGATCGTGCGCGAGGTGGGGCGCGGCACTGCGGGCGAAGTGGCCGACGGGAAGGCCGACATCGCCATCGCCACGCTGGGCGGCTCCGTGCCGCTTCCACCGGGTCTGGTCGCGAACAGCCTGCTTGAAGAGCCGTATGCGCTGGTGCACGCGACGGGTCATGCCGCCCCGCGCTCGCTGCCGCTGGTCGACTGGGCCGAGAACTGTGGCTCCTACACCCGCGGCTGGTGGGCTGCGCAGGACTGGATCCCGAAGGCAACCGTCGAGGCCGAGGACGACGGAGCGGTGCTCTCGTTGGTGAGCGGGGGTCACGGAATGGCGATCATGCCGGCGCTGTCCTTGGCCGGGGCACCGGACTCGGTCGGGATCACTGATCTCGGCCCCGAGCGCCCGACACGCCAGGTCGGCTATGTCACCACCTCCGAACTGGCCGGATCCGCCGCCGTACGCGCCTTGGTGAGGGAACTGCGGGCGACGGTCCCGCGGGGTGTGAGCCTTCTCGGCGGCGGGGCTTGATCGGGCCGAGTGGGCGGGCTGCCCCAGGCAGGCAGCCGTGGTGTGCCACGACCGTCTTCTGAGCGCCTCGCACAGGTTCTTCCACGGGTGACTCCTCCTGTCCTGGAAGGACGGGGCTTTTCGTTACGCCGGGTTGGCGTCGCGGCGGACCAGCCCGGCCCGTGGAACGTTGGTGGCTCCCACTGTGTCGGCGTGCGCGTTGTGGCCGCAGGCGACGCAGGGGAACTTTTCCTGTGTGGGCCGGTTCTCCTTCGCCATGTGCCCGCATGCGGGGCGGGTGCGGGAGGTGTTGCGGGGGTCCACGGCGGCCGCCCTGGCGGCGGGCGCGCGTGGGGCAGGGCCGCACGGGCAGCGGGAGTTCGGCCTGCGGCGGGAGTTCCGGCGGCCGGCGCCTTGGCTAATCTGCACGGGTGACCACCGACCTGACCCTGCTGCCCCGTGTCGCCTATCGCGGGCAGGAGATCACCGCGCCCCGGCTCCGCGGTCTCCTCGCGCTGCTCGCGGGCGACTTGCGCACGGGCTGCAGCACCGAGCGGCTGGTGGCCGGGCTGTGGCCGGACGAGCTGCCGGAGCGGCCGGGAAAGGCGGTGCAGGTCCTCGTGTCCAGGGCGCGGGCACAGCTGGGCGCCGACGTCCTTGCGAGCACGCCGGCCGGATACCGGCTCGCGCTCGCCGAGGACCGGGTCGACAGCTCCGCCCTGCTGCTGCACGCCGCCGCCGGCGCTGACCGGGCCAGGGCCGGGGACCACGCGGGATCGCTGGCCGCGGCCGAGTCCGGGCTCGCGCTGTGGGAGGGCACTCCCGACGGGGCCGGCAGCGCCGACGACCCCGTGGCCGCGTTGCGCGCCGAGCGCGCCCCGGTCCGCGGCGCGCTCCTGCGCGCGCGGGCGCTCGCCCTCGCCCGGCTGGGGCGGCACGCGGAGGCGGCCGGACCGCTGGCCGTGGCCGCCTCGGAGCATCCGCGGGACGAGGAAGTGCTCGCCGAACTGCTGCGCGCCGAGGCGGCGACGGCGGGCCCGTCCGCCGCGCTGATGCGGTACGAGGCGTACCGCCGTGAGCTGCGCGAGACGCTCGGCACGGATCCGGGCGCCGGACTCAAGGCCGTACAGCAGGAGTTGCTGCGCGGCGAGTCGCCTGTGGCCAGGCACGGTGTGCCGCACGAGCCGAACCCGCTGCTGGGCCGGGCCGAGGACGTCGCGGCGGTGGAGCGGCTGCTGCGCGCCTCCCGCGCCGTCACCGTCGTCGGCCCCGGCGGCCTCGGCAAGACCCGGCTCGCGCACGCCGTCAGCCGCCGGGCCGAGCAGCGCGTGGTGTATTTCGTGCCGCTCGCCGGTGTCACGGCGGACGAGGACGTGGCCGCGGAGGTGGCCTCCGCGCTCGGCGCGGGCGAGGGCCGGCCGGGTGCGGTGAGCGGCCACGACCCGGTGTCCGGCATCCTCGGCGTGCTCGGCTCCGGGTCCGCGCTGCTGGTCCTCGACAACTGCGAGCAGGTCATCGCCGGTGCCGCCGGCCTCGTACAGGCGCTGGTCTCCTCCTCGAAGGACCTGCGGGTGCTGGCCACCAGCCGGGCCCCGCTGGGCCTGACGTCGGAGGCGGTGTACGCGCTGCCGGAGCTGGGTCTGGACATCTCCGTCGAGCTGTTCACGCAGCGGGCCCGGGCCGCCCGGCCCGGCGTGGAGCTGCCGCCGGACGCGGTGGCCGGGCTGTGCCGTCACCTCGATGGGCTGCCGCTCGCCGTGGAGCTGGCCGCGGCGCGGGTGCGGGTGCTGTCGGTGCCGGAGATCGCCCGCCGTCTCGGTGACCGGTTCGCGCTGCTGCGCGGCGGAGTGCGGGGTGTTCCGGAGCGCCACCGCACGCTGCACGCGGTCGTGGAGTGGAGCTGGAACCTGCTCGCGGAGGATGCCCGGGCGGCGCTGCGCACGCTGTCCGTGTTCCCCGGAGGGTTTGGCGGTGAAGCGGCGGAGCAAGTGCTCGGCGAGGATGCGCTGTTGCTTCTTGAGCAGTTGGCCGGTCAGTCGCTGCTCACCGTCGCCGAGACCCCGGCCGGGGTGCGGTTTCGGATGCTGGAGACCGTACGGGAGTTCAGCGCGGCCCGGCGGGCGGAGGCGGGCGGGGACGAGGAGGCCGTGGGCCGCTTCCTCGCCTGGGCGCGGGACTTCGGGGTCGCGTACCACGACGCGCTCTTCGGTTCGGATGCGCAGGCCGCCTGGGAGCGGATCAAGGCCGAGCAGGACAACCTCGTGCTGGCCCTGCGGCACGCCCTGGCCCGTACGGACAACCCCGCCACCGCCGCCGTCACCGCCGTCCTCGCCAGTCTGTGGTCCACCGGCACCAGCTTTCCCCGCCTCGCCGCCATCGCCGCGGACACCGGCCCGCCGCTGTCGCACTACCGTCCCGGGCCCGAGTACGTCGAAGTCGCCCGCACCGCCGCGGTGTTGGGCACGGCGACCGTGTTCATGGGCACCGGCCCGCGCGCCGTACGCCAGCTCGTCACCCTCCGGCGGCTGCCCCCGGCCCCGCCGGACACACTGATGCGCGCCACCGCCCTCGTGCTGAGCGCGGTCCCCGAGATACGGCCCCCCGGCTACGACGTGCTGCAGGCGCTCTGCGGCAGCGAGCAGCCGCTGCTCTCCGGCATCGCCGAGTGCGTCGCCTGCTACGTCTGGGAGTTCGAGCACGACATCGACCGCGCGCTCGTCTCGGCCCGCCGGGCGGTCGCCGGACTGGCAGCGGTCGACAATCCGTCCGTGCAGCTGATGGTGCATTCCCGGCTGAGCGAACTGTGCCTGCGCACGGGGCGGGGCGAGGAGGCGTACGAGCATCTCCAGGCGGCGCTCAGGGTGCTGCCGCGGCTCGGCGACGGGCACGACTACATCAGCATCCGCTCGCTCCTGGTCCTCGCCTGTCTGCAGCGCGGCGAGACCGACGAGGCCGACTACTGGCTGCGGCAGGCGGAGAGCGACAACATCCCGCAGCAGGACGACTTCTACCGGCCCGACCTCGGCGGGCGCGCCGAGATCGCGCTCTCCCGCGGGCTGACGGAGGTCGGGCTCGGCCTGTGGCGCGGCGCCGTGGAGCGGATGCTCGCGGCCGGGTCGGTGCGCGGCGGCGACGCCCGGCTCGACCCGTGGGCGTTCCTGATCCAGTCGGTGGCGGTGACGGCGCACGCGCACGCCGGCCGGCTCGGGCTGGTCACGGAGGTGGTCGACCGGCTGCGGCAGCGGCTGCAGACGCTGCTGTGCGATCCGGTCGGCTCGCCCTCCGAACTCCCCTTGTTCGGCACGGTGTTGCACGCCCTCGGCATGGCGGGGCTCGCGTCCGGCGACACCGGTGCCGTACGGATGATCGCGCTGGCCGAACGGCTGGGGGTGATGCGCGAGTTCCAGCCGACGATGTCGGCGGACCGCGCCGGGAAGGCGGTCGCGGCCGCCGGAGACGCTGCCGGGGCGGCGTACGCCGACGCGGTGTCGGAGTACGCCGCCCTGAAGCGGGACGAGTTGCGGGAGGAAGCCCGCGCTGTCATGGCGGCTACTTCGGGTCGCGGTTGAAGGACGCCGTCGACCAGCGGTAGCCGAGCACGGTCAGGCCGACGCACCAGGCGATCGCGATCCACCCGTTGTTGCCGATCCCGGTGCCGAGCAGCAGGCCGCGCAGGGTCTCGATGGCCGGGGTGAAGGGCTGGTACTCGGCGATCGGCTGGAACCAGCCCGGCATCGTGTCGGCCGGGATGAAGGCGCTGGAGATGAGCGGCAGGAGGATCAGCGGCTGTGCGCTGTTGCCGGCCGCCTCGGCGTTCGGGCTGGCCATGCCCATCCCGACGGCGATCCAGGTGAGTGCCAGGGCGAACAGCGCGAGCAGGCCGAACGCCGCCAGCCACTCCAGGGCGGTGGCGTTCGTGGACCGGAAGCCGATGGCCACGGCGACGGCGCCGACGAGGACCACGCTGGCGATGCACTGCAGCACGCTGCCGACGACGTGCCCGACGAGCACGGACCCGCGGTGGATCGCCATCGTGCGGAAGCGGGCGATGATGCCCTCGTTCATGTCGGTGGCGACGGACACCGCGGTCCCGATGACGGTGCCGCCGATGGTCATCATCAGGATGCCCGGGACGATATAGGCGATGTAGTCGGAGCGGTCGGCGCCGCCGATGCCCGTGCTCATCACGTCGCCGAAGATGTAGACGAAGAGCAGCAGCAGCATGATCGGCGTGAGCAGCAGGTTCAGGGTGAGGGACGGGTAGCGGCGCGCGTGCAGGAGGTTGCGGCGCAGCATCGTGTTCGAGTCGCGGACGGCGAGGGAGAGGGCGCTCATCGGACGTTCTCCTTGGGCTGGTTCGGCTGGGTGGGGACGGTGGTGGGACCGGTCAGGGCGAAGAACACGTCGTCGAGGTCGGGGGTGTGCACGGTCAGTTCGTCCGCCTCGATGCCGGTGGAGTCCAGCCAGTCGAGGATGGCGCGCAGTTCGCGCTGGCTGCCGTCGCTGGGGATCTGCAGCGCCAGCGCCTCGTCGTCGCGGGTGACCTCGCGCAGGGCGACGGCGGCGGACTGGTAGGCGGCCGGGTCGGTGAAGCGGAGCCGGACGTGGCCGCCGGGGACGAGCCGCTTCAGCTCGTCGGCGCTGCCCTCGGCGGCGATCTTGCCGTCGCTCAGTACCGCGATGCGGTCGGCGAGCTCGTCGGCCTCGTCCAGGTACTGGGTGGTGAGGAAGACGGTGACGCCGCCGGAGACCAGTTCGCGGATGATCCCCCACATGGTGTGGCGGGAGCGCGGGTCGAGGCCGGTGGTCGGCTCGTCGAGGAAGATGATCCGCGGGCCGCCGACCAGCGTCATGGCGATGTCCAGGCGGCGCTTCATGCCGCCGGAGTAGGTGGAGACGGGCTTCTTCGCGGCCTCCACCAGGTCGAAGCGCTCCAGGAGTTCGGCGGCGGTGCGGCGGCCCTCGCTGCGGGAGAGGTGGTGCAGGTCCGCCATGAGGAGCATGTTCTCCTCGCCGGTGATCAGGCCGTCGACGGCGGAGAACTGCCCGGTGACGCCGATCGCGGCCCGTACGGCCTGCGGGGCGGCGGCCAGGTCGTGGCCGCCGACGTGCAGGTCGCCGGCGTCGGCGGTGATCAGGGTGGAGAGGATCTTGACGACGGTGGTCTTGCCGGCGCCGTTCGGGCCGAGCAGGGAGAAGATGGTGCCGGCCGGCACGGCCAGGTCGATGCCGTCGAGGACCGTCTTGTCGCCGTAGGACTTGCGCAGTCCCTTGGCCGCGATGGCGAGTGAGTGCGATGTCGTTGTCGTCATGCCGAGGAGGTTGCGGCAGGGCGCATTCAGCGCGGTTTCACGATGGTTTCAGTGACCTGGAACCGGGTGGCCGGGGGTGGCAATGCTTTGTTGTCTCGCTGCCGTTGCGGCCTGGGCGCGGCTGGCGTCGCGGGCCGGCCGGGCCTGTGTCCGGACGGCCGGCAGGGGCGGGAGGTGTGCACGGTTCGTACCAACGCGGCCTGGGCCAGGGGCTGGTGGGTTCCCGGCGGCTCGTCGTCCGGATTCCGGCATCTGCCACGGCGCTCTCCTGGTCGCGGCGGGAAGGCGGCTCGCGTTCCGCGGCGGGGCTCCTGTATGTGCCGCGCAGGGGGCAGAAGGGGGCCCCTGGCCGGCGGTGACGCCGGCCGGGGGCCCTTGACGCGATGAGCGTGCGTCAGCCGTCGGACTCCGACGAGGGGATGTAGGCGCCCGGCACGTCCTTGGGCGCGAAGATCTTGTTCTCGCCGGGGTAGGGCGTGGTCCACGCGTGGGTCTGGTACCAGGTGAAGTGGTTCATCTGTGCGGGGTTCGCGAAGTCGGGAATGGCGCCCGGCCCGGTCAGCCGCTGGTGCGTCTTCCACTCCTCCCATGTCGCCGCGAGTGCCCGCTTGTCCGCCGGTACCTTGGCCGAGGGCACGGCCGCTGCGCTGGGGTCCTGCGGCGCCGGGGTGTCTAGGCCGCAGGCGGGCGGGGTCTTCAGGCCGTCGGTCAGCGAGGTCCGGTTGGGCAGCGCCTTGAACGGTGTGAAGTCGGGGTGCCGGGTGAACGCCCCGCGCATCGGGGTGGCCGCGCTGTCCTTCTGGTTCATCGGGTGGATCCCGAGGATCTGCTCGATGGTCCGGATCATCGTGATCTGCGAGTAGTAGTGGCTGTCGACGGCGGCGTGCTGGGCCCAGGGGCTGATGATCTGGATGGGGGCACGGTGGCCGTCGACGTGGTCGAGGCCGGCCTGGGAGTCGTCCTCGACGACGAAGATCGCCGAGTCCTTCCAGTACTTGCTGTGCGAGATCTCATCGACCATCCGGCCGACCGCGAGGTCGTTGTCCGCGACCTGAGCGGCCGCGTTCGCCGGACCACCGGTGTGGTCGTTGGAGAGCCAGAACATGTTCAGGTTCGCCGGACCGTTCTTCTCGAAGTCCTGCTTCCAGATCTGCTCCTTGTAGATGTCCGGGACGCTGGTGTCGAACAGCGGGAAGCCGGACACCGACACCTTGTTGAGCGACGGGATCGCCGAGCCCGTTTGAATGGGGTAGGCGGTGTCCTGCCCGGTCGCCTCCATGGTCTTGGTGTCGCAGTACAGGTTCTGCCAGGACGCGCCGGCCGGCTTGCTCTCGAACGACTGGAACTCGCCGAAGTCCTTGACGGACTTCCCGGCCGCCTGCGCACCGGTCCAGATGAAGCCGGACTTCTGGTGGCCCAGCGCGTCGTCCTCGGTGTCGTAGCTGCGCGTGTACTCACCGGCCGAGGACTCGGTGTACTCCGGGTCGTCGGCCTGCATCAGCCAGTTGTGACCCTCGGCGGAGTTCGTGCCGATGTCGTAGGTGTTGTCGTACAGCCCGAACTGCGAAGCCAGCGCGTGCTGGTTCGGTGTCACGTTCTCGCCGAACTGTGTCACCGACGGGTCGCCGTTGCCCTGCGGCATGTCGCCGAAGACCTGGTCGTAGGTCCGGTTCTCCTTGACGATCATGAAGACGTGCTTGATCGTCGAGGGAGCGCCGAGCCGCGCCGGGACCGGCACCGGCCGCTGGTTGCCCTTGCCGTGGGCCGACGAGACCGAGCCGCGGGTCCAGCCGTTCTGCTGGAAGACCTTGCCCGTCCGGGACCTGATGACGCTGTCGTCCGGCAGGGTGAACTGCGTCAGGCTCGACGTCGTGTCGTGGGTGCCGTGCCCGGCCTTGTTGGTGGGGCGGCGGGCGTCGATACCACGGGTGTTGGAGACGATCACCTTCTTGCCCACGGTGGTGATCTCCGCGGGGAAGTAGTCCGTCGGGAGCAGACCGACGTAACTGGCGGGCTCCTGCGGGGACTTGTAGCGGTAGACGGCGACGGCGTTGGCGCGGCCGAGCGTCACCAGCAGACGGCCGTCGTCGGTGAGCGTCACCGCGTTGGGCTCGTAGCCCACCGACGCCTCCGGCCACGGCTGGGTGGCGATGGTCTGCACGACCTTGTTCTTGCGGGTGTCGATGACCGACACATTGTTGTCGGCGGTGTTGGTGACGAACACCGCCCCGTTCTTGGCGTACAGGGCCGTCGGGTGCAGACCGACGTCGATGCTCCCGACGGCTGCGGTCGGGTCCGCCAGGTCGATGACGCTGACCGTGCCGGTGGTGGTGGCGCCGGTCTGCGGGTCGGCCGGGACCTGGGTGCCGTAGGAGTTGATCGTGGTGTCGCCGGCCTTGGCCAAACGCCCGCCCTCGTTGCTGACGTAGAGCTTGTTGCCGGCCATGGCGATGCCACGGGGTGCGTTGCCGACGGCCCAGCTCTGCTTGATGGTCCCGGTCGCCGCGTCGATGGCGGCCACCCGGTTCTGGCCGTTGACCGCGCCGTACACGGTGGAGCCGTCGGCCGAGAACACCGCGGCGCCCACCAGTGCGTGCTTGGAGCCGTCGGCCGGGATCGGGACGGCCGTCGGGTTGGAGAGGGTGCCGTCCGCGTTCACGGTGAACTTGGTGTAGCCGTCGCTCTGGCCCAGCCACAGCTGCGAACCGTCGGGCGAGTACGTGGGGCCCTCCTGGCCGACGGCGCCGCTCGTGATGCGCAGGTCGTCCGTCGAGGCGGTGCCGACGCGCTGCTTCACCTGCCCGGTCTTGAGGTCCATGACGACCAGCGACGCGTCGCCGTCGGTGACCGAGGCCGCGAGATGGCTCCCGTCCGGGCTGACCGAGGACGACATGATCTTGCCGTTGTCGATGACGGTGCGGCTGCCGTACGGGGCGATGTACTGGTCGCTCGAGATGACCTGGCCGTTGGCGGTGACCTGGCCGACCTGCTGGGTGGCGAACTGGCTCGTCGAGGCAACAGCGGTGCCCGTGACGGCGAGGGCCACAGCGATGCCCGCCGCCACCAGAGTGCTCCGGCGGCCGACGCGTCTGCCCAAGAGATTGATCTGTTCCTTCTCGTTGCTCCGGCGCTGCCGTACTACCTGCATGGAGTCATCCCTTCGGGGTGGCGAGCAGGTCGACGTTGCCGTCGAACTGCCACAGCGGGTTGGGTGCGTCCCCGGTCGGGGTGCGGACCAGGAAGTAGCCGTTGACTTCCTTCGGTCCGTCGCCGTCGGCCATGAAACGACCGTCAGGTGTGAGGTCGAGCTGGTAGATCGCCGTCCCCGCGACCTCGATGCCGGGCAGATGCCAGGACACGACGCAGCGCCAGTCGTTGCCCGGCCCCTCGGCGGCGACCTTGACGCTGCCCTTGTCGCACGTCGCCGTGGCCTTCAGCTGCGCTTCTGTGACGGCGGGGCGGTTGAGCTGCTCGGTCTGCAGGCGGTAGAGGTGGGCGAACGCCGTGGCAACCGAGCGCTGCACTTTGTCCTGCTCGATCCCGGAGCCCGAGGCACCGGTCGCCGAGGCGAGCACCGCGACCGTGACGGCGACCAGAGCGGCGAGCGGCAGACCTGCGGTGGTGACCGCGCGGCGCGCCGAGCCGTCGTAGGTCTGGTTGGTGAAGTCGCGCCGCAGGAAAAGCGCGTAGGCCAGCACGGTCGCGGTCACGGCCCACAGCAGGCTGACCACGATGCCGATCAGGAGGGGGCCGAGCTGCGTGGGGCTGGTGAACAGACCGTTCCAGGCGATGAAGGCGTAGCTGGGCAGGGCGAGGCGTACGGCGACGGGCAGCGGCATCATCTGGGCGAGCTGCATCGCGAGCGCGACAAGTGCGGGCAGCAGCAGTCCCATCGGGGAGCGCCCCAGCGTGACGGACCCGAGCAGTCCGATCGCGGCGAAGGCCAGCGTCGGGGCGAGTACGCAGATCCAGGCGAGCAGGACCTTGCCTGCGGCGTCCGCCGGGCTCAGCAGGTGGCCGTCGAGGCCTGTCAGCGGCTGGTCGCCGACCGCCGCGATCCCGCCGGCCGTGCTGGACGCGGCCAGTCCGGCCACGAGCAGCAGGATGACGGTGAGGCTGGCCAGTGCCTTCGCCGCGAAGATCCGCCTGGGTGAGCGGACCGCCACGAGCAGGTGGCGCCAGGTGCCGAGCCGGTCCTCGGAGGCGAACACGTCGCCGGCGACCACCGAGGTCAGCAGCGGGAGCGCCCAGGTGCCCGCGAAGCCGAGCATCACCAGTGTTCCGGCCCACCCGGTGGCGTGCATCCAGCGGCCGAAGAGGGTGTCGGAGGGGAGCGTGCTCTGCTGGCTCACCGCGGCGACGAAGAGCGCGGGCGCGATCCAGCAGGCGAGGACCAGCAGCCGGATCCGCCATTGCGAGACCAGCTTGACCAGCTCGAAGCGGTAGGCGCGCGGAACGGAGACGCGGCGGGCCGCGGCAACGTTGTCGTGGGTGAGGGTCGCGGTCACCGGCCGGTCTCCTTCTGCTCGGTGAGGGCGAGGAACGCGGCTTCGAGCGGCGACACCAGGGGGGCGAGCTCGCGCAGCGCGATGCCCGCCTGCACGAGCCGCACCACCAGTTCGTCGAGGGCGGGCACCGGCGCGCGCACGACGAGCGCCTCTGCGTCGTGCCGTGTCCCGGTGTCGTCGACGACGCGGACTGCGGCCGCATCGAGGGCCAGCCGGCGGGCGGCCTGGGGGTCGGAGGTGAGCAGCCGGTAGTCGAGTTCACGGTTCTCGGCGGCCAGCTTGCTCAGCGGGCCGGAGAAGACGACCCGTCCGGTGGCGAGGATGGTGGCCTCGGAGCACAGTGCCTGGAGGTCGTCCATGCGGTGGCTGGAGAGCACGACGCTGGTTCCGTCCGCCGCGAGCCGGGTCAGGACACCGTGTACGTGTTTTTTGCCGGCCGGGTCGAGGCCGTTGGAGGGTTCGTCGAGCACGAGCAGCCGGGGCTTGGTGAGCAGGGCGGCGGCGAGTCCGAGGCGCTGGCGCATGCCGAGGGAGAAGCCGCGGGCCTGGTCGTCGGCGACATCGGTGAGCCCGACCTGGTCGAGCACGTCGTCGACTCCCGCTGTCCGCGCGTCGTGGCCTCGCAGAGCGGCCAGCGCGGCGAGGTTCTGCCGGGCGGTGAGCGAGGGGTAGAGGCCGGGTCCGTCCACGAAGCCGGCGACGCCGTCGGGAGCGGCGAGCGCGCGCCTGAGCGGCGTGCCCAGGATCTCGAGGTGGCCGCTGTCGGCGACGGCCAGGCCCAGCAGGAGGCCGAGCAGTGTCGTCTTGCCGGCGCCGTTCGGTCCGACCAGGCCGTGGATCTGGCCCTGTGCCACGTCCAGATCGACGCTGTCGAGTGCCACGACGTCGCCGAAGCACTTGGTGATCCCGCGAGCCTGAACTGCGAGAGGTGTGTCCATGAGCCCCTTCTTCCGAAACACTCAGGGACCTTAGGGACGGCACACAACGCAGGCACAGATGGCTGGTTGAACGTGCAGGAAACGGATCGTCAAGGCGTCGGCAAGTCCGGGTGCACAAAATGGCCAGCATCGAGCCAGAGTTGGACAACCGCTCCTGAGGGCTGAGAGGGAGTGAGTCCTGGTGCCAGTACTCGTGCGCAGCCGAGCGCCCCGAACGGTGCCGGGCGTTGTGGTGTGTTCGGGCTGGCGAGTGAGCAGAACCACGCCTGGCTGAAGGATCGCGGTGTCACCGGTCGGGTACGGGCGGGACGTGGCCGGTCGGATCCGGCAGGCTTCCGGCGGAACGTCGACGCGTTCATCGACACGATCGGCGACGGCTACGTGGAGCCGTCAGTGGAGTCGGGCGTGCGGCCCGAGCGGATCAACACGATCAGCGACTGGCAGCCTGCGGCCAGGGTGGGGCGCGGGCCTACGGAGAAGGTGCGGCAGCCTGCGCGGTCGCGCGCGGCGAGCCGGCCCGGCTCGCCGCGCGCGGGGAGCCGGAGGTGCCGATAGCCCGCACCTGCCCGCTGGAACGGGTGCGAGACGCGTTTCCGCGAACTGGAACGACGGCACACTCATGGCAAGATCGTGCTCCGTCCCCAGGAGCTGTCCGGCCGGTCATACGTCCGTTTCGACATCCGTTGCAGCCGCCGGCTGCCCGGTTTCCCGCTGCGGGTCTTCCACCGGGAAGTGGATCGGGCTGAGCAGGTACTGTGCCCGCTCAGGGCTCGGCCGGTTGGCCAGCCTCGGCGCGATGGCTGCGCGCAGCTCACCGGTCAGCTCTTCCAGTTCTGCCGGGCTGAGCCAGAGTGCGTGTTGCCGGTAGCCCACTTGGTCGGCCACCGGGTCGGCCCCTTCGCGGGCGAGGTAGGCGTTGAACTCGGCCAGCAGGGCGGTCATCGCGGTGGCGAATGTCTGGCGATGGTCCGCCGGCGTGAGCGTGCGGACCGTCTCGGAGCCGATCACGGCACGGTCCTGCCGCAGCCGGTAGTGCCGCTGTACTGCGCCGCGCACCCTGTGTTCCTCGGCGACCTCCAGAATCCCGCCGTCCACCAGCAGATCGATGTGGCGGTAGACGGTGGCCTTGGAGGCTTCGGGGATACGTGCGCAGAGCTGAGTGGTGGTCAGCAGCCTTCCGCCGCCCATCGCGTGGACGATCCGCAGTCGGATGGGGTGGGCGAGCAGGTCCAAGGAGTCCATGCCCAAACTTTCTCACGACTGCTACCTTTCTCAATCATGAGAATTTATAAGGGCGAGGCACTGGAGGTGGCGCGAGGCTTCGCCGCGCTGCTGCAGGCGGAGCGTTTTGACGAGATCGTGGAGCTGTTCTCGCCACCACTGCGCGCCGCTGTCTCCGCCGAGGCGCTGAGGCTCGCATGGGCTGCCCAGGCAGCCGGACATGGCGGGGTCAGGGCGGTCGAAGAGCCGGCAAGCCAGGCCGGCGAGGCCGACCCCGTGCGCGTGCACATCCCAGTGACCTGCGCGGACAGCGGCTTCACCGTGGTCACTTCGGTCGGCGGTGACGGCCTGCTGCACGGACTGCGGCTCGACCCGCACGGCGGCGCCGAGTGGCATCCGCCGCACTATGCGGATACGGCCCGGTTCACCGAGCGGGACGTCTTGCTCGGGACCGGTCCGCTCGCCGTGCCCGGCACGCTCAGCCTGCCTGTCGGCCCCGGACCGTGGCCCGCCGTAGTGCTGCTCAGCGGTGGCGGTGCGTTCGACCGGGACGAGAGCAGCGGCCCGAACAAGCCGCTCAAGGACCTCGCCTGGGGGCTCGTCACCCGGCAGGTGGCCGTGCTGCGCTTCGACAAGGCGGCCTTCGCGCACCCGGATCGCCTGCCGCGGGACTTCACCATGGCCGACGAGTACCTGCCGCCCGCGCTCGCCGCCGTCCACCTGCTCCGGCAGCAGCCCGAAGTGGCCCCGGACCGGATCCATCTGCTCGGCCACAGCATGGGCGGCAAGGCGGCACCCCGGATCGCCGCCGCCGACCCGTCGATCGCGGGCCTGGTGCTGCTCGCGGCAGACGCACAGCCGATGCACGAGGCGGCCGTCCGGGTCGCCCGCCATCTCGCGGCACTCACCCCCGGGCCCGGCGCGGAGGAGATGGTTGCCGCACTCGCCCGGCAGGCCGCGCTGGTGGCATCCCCCGGCCTTGCCCCTGACACACCGTCAAAGCTGCTGCCGCTGGGGTTCTCCGCCTCCTACTGGCTCGACCTGCGCGCCTACGACCCCGTGGCCACAGCGGCAGGGCTGGCCTGCCCGATGCTGATCCTGCAGGGCGGACGGGACTACCAAGTGACCGTCGCCGACGACCTGGTCCGCTGGCAGAACGCCCTCGCACACCGGCCCGAGGTGACCATCCGGATCCACCAGGACGCCAACCACCTCTTCTTCTCCGGCAGCGGCCACCCCACCCCGGCCGAGTATGCGCGGCCAGGACACGTCGAGCCGGCGGTGGTGGACGAGATCACGGCCTGGCTGTCGCGACAGTAGCCGACAGGCCCTGTGGGCAGAGAGAACTCCCCTGCTGCCGCCACCCGTTGCGGCAAGCGCGGCTCCGTCTTCCCGGGCGCCGTCACCCGCAGCGGCACTCGTCATCCGGCTCCGCACATGACCGGCCGGACAGCTCCTGGCACTGGGCGCCCGACGGACGGGCCCGGTCCAAGGACGCGACGGACAGCGGGCCGGACGGAGCTGACAGAGCCGGCAGAGCCCAAAGGCGTACATCCCAGGACTGACACGCCGCCCGGAAATCCGCCGGAGGCTCGATGCCGCCCGGCGGTTCACCCTGAAGGGTGGCAGCCATGGGTGAACCCAGATCACTGACGAAGCGTCATAAGCGTTCCCTGTCAGGCCGGTTGTCGGCCGTCGCGGCCGCCCTCTGTCTCACCTCGGCCACCGTGGCCCTGCTGCCCGCGCCCTCCACCGCCGCGACGGGGCCGGGCGGCGAGACGGTGGCCGAGGGCGGGCACACGGCCCGGATCAGCCGGACCGAGTACGGCATCCCGCACATCCTGGCCCAGGACTTCGACGGCCTCGGATACGGCTACGGCTACGCGTTCGCGCAGGACAACGTGTGCGAACTCGCCGACCAGGTGGTGACCTTACGGGGCGAGCGGTCCCAGTTCTTCGGGCCCGACGGGGAGTCCGGAGAGGGCTCCGACCTCGCGAGCGACACGTACTACAAGGGGCAACTGCGCGCGGGCACCGTCCAGCGGCTCCTCGACCGGAAGGCGCCGCTGGGGCCGACGGCGGAGCTGCGCCGGATGGTCGAGGGGTACGCGGCCGGCTACAACCGCTATCTGCGCGACACGGGCGTCGACAAGCTGCCGGACCCGCGCTGCAAGGGCAAGCCCTGGGTGCGGCCGATCACCGCGCTCGACCTGTGGAGCGTCGTGTACGACGTCAACAGGATCACCGCGACGGTCCCGTTGGCGCCTGACATCGGCGACGCGAAGCCTCCGGCGGCGGGCGCCGGCGGCACGGCGGCCTCCGGGACCTCGGACGGCAAGGACACGGCGGCCTCAAAGACCCCAGCCGGCAAAGGCACGGCGGCCTCCGGGACCTCCCGTGCGACGGCCGCGGCATCCCTCACCCCGGGCGCGCAGGGCCTCGCCACGGCCGGTGTCGGCAGCAACGGCTGGGCGCTCGGCCGGGACGCCACCCGCACCGGCAACGCGATGGTCCTCGCCAACCCGCACCTTCCCTGGACCGTCGGCAACTTCCGCTTCTACCAAGTGCAGTTGACGATCCCCGGCACCCTGGACGTGTCCGGCGCCGGCCTGTACGGCACTCCCCTGGTCGAGATCGGCCACAACCAGAGCCTCGCCTGGACGCACACCGCGAGCGACGCCCAGCACGCCTCCTTCTACGCCTTGAAGCTCGTGCCCGGCGACCCGACCAGCTACGTGGTCGACGGGAAGGCCGAGCGGATGAAACGCCGCACGGTCCCGGTCACCGTCCGCGACGAGAACGGCAGACTGTCGACCGTCGACCGCACCCTGTACACCTCACGCTTCGGCCCGGTCCTCTCCTCCGCCTGGACCACGAAGACCGCCTACGCCGTCCGCGACGCCAACGCCGACAACCTGCGCTCCATGAACACCTGGCTGGCCATGGGCAAGGCCCACAGCCTCGCCCAGCTGCGCACCGCCCAGAACACCTACCAGGGCATCCCCTGGACCTACACCCTCGCGGCCGACACCAGCGGCGGCACGTACTTCACCGACTCCTCGGCCGTCCCGCGCCTCACCGACGCACAACTGGGCCGCTGCACCCTTCCGGCCGGCAAGGAGACACCCGCCGCCCTGGACGGTTCGACGTCGGCCTGCGCCTGGGGCAGCGACCCCGACGCGCTCGTGCCGGGCATCTACGGCCCCTCCCGCCAGCCGAAGCTGAACCGCACCGACTACGTCGCCAACTCCAACAACGGACCCCAGTACACCAACCCCGAGGCGCCCCTCACCGGCCTCCCGGGCGTGTACGACATCGATCCCCACCTCGACCAGCGGGCCCAGCTCGGACTCCGCATGATCGCGCAACGCGCGAACGGCACGGACGGACTCGGCGCCCCGGGCTTCACCCGGGCCACCCTGCGCGCGTCGATGCTCGGCAACCGCGTCCTGTCGGCCGAGACGGGCCGCGACGACGTGGTCGACATGTGCCGCGCCCACCCACGCCTGACGACCACGGACGGCACGGAGGTCGACGTACAGCAGGCGTGCACGACCCTCGCCCGCTGGGACACCCGCGCCGACACCACCAGCCGGGGCGCCGCGCTCTGGATCACCTTCTTCAACCGCCTCCTCGACAACGGCCCGCCCGACACCTGGCGCCGCGTCCCCTACGACCCCGCCCAGCCCCTCACCACACCACGCGGCATCAACGGCGACGACGTACGCGTCCAGCACGCCCTGGCCGACGCCGTCCAGGACTTCGCCGCCCGTGACCTCCCGGTCGACACCGAGCTCGGCGCCGTACAGAAGTGGGCCGGCATCCCGCTGCCCGGCTGCGACGTGGGCTGCTTCGACGTCGTGGACGCCGGCCCCGGCTCGGGCACCGGCACCCCGCCCGCCGGCGCCTTCGGCAGCAGCTTCCTGATGGCCGTCGAACTGACCCCGGACGGCCCCCGCGCCCACACCCTCCTCACCTACGGCCAGTCGTCGAACCCGGCCTCGCCCCACTACACGGACCAGACCCGCCTCTTCTCCCGCAAGCAGTGGGTCACCGAACGCTTCACACAGGCAGAGATCGCCGACGACCCGGCCCTGACGGTGACGACCTTGCACAGCTGACCCGGCCCGGCGTGGAGCGGGCCGGTCCGGGCGCGGTGACCACCAGCGCCCGAACCGGCCCGAACTCCTGATCCCTCACAATCCTGATCACTCACTGCCTGCCGCACGCCGTACGACGACGCCGTCCGCCATCAGCCCTCTCGCCGCCTTCTGCCTGCTCACGGCCCGGTCCGGCCGCATACGCCAGCGGAGGTGCGATCGCCTGGACGTCCGCTTCCTCTGCGACCCACAGCGCGATGAACAGCGCGGCGGTCGCCTCCAGGAGCCCCGCCCGTTCGAGACCGCCGCCGGCTACGGGCGCACAGCCCACGTCCCGCACCAACTCGCGTACGCGCGCGAGGGCTGCCTGGTCGTCCCCGCAGACCGGAACAGCCAGTGGCCGCCCGTCGAAGACGGGTGGCCGCATGCGCCACACGTCCTCGTGGCAGAGATTGAACGCCTTGACCACATGGGCTCCCGGTGCCGCCGCGGCCAGCTGCCGCGCTGCCGAAGGTCCTCCTTCCGTCAGCAGCCGGAAGCCCGGCCCGACCGGATTGGAACAGTCGAGCAGCACCTTGCCGTCCAGGTCCGCCCGCAGCTCCCGTGCCACGCCCGCTCCTGCGTCATAGGGCAGCGCGGCCAGCACCACCTGACCGAACGCGGCCGCCGCACGCAGACCTGCAGGCTTCGCGCTGCCCCCGATGCGCGTCGCGAGCCGCTCCGCCTTGTCCGCGTCCCGTCCCCCGACGGTCACCTCGTGCCCGGCCCGCGCCCAGTGGGTGGCAAGTGCGTCCGCCATGCCGCCCGTTCCCAGCACGCCGATTCTCATCACGCGATTCCTCTCCATGCCTGCTTCGGCCTTCCGGGACGACGCTAGGCGGCCTGTCGGGCACCATTCGGTACGTGACGACCGACGCCTTCCTCGCCGACTGCCGCGCCCGCCTCGCC
Source organism: Streptomyces olivochromogenes (assembly GCF_001514115.1). Lineage (GTDB taxonomy): Bacteria > Actinomycetota > Actinomycetes > Streptomycetales > Streptomycetaceae > Streptomyces > Streptomyces olivochromogenes. The sequence continues at coordinate 64,345 of NZ_KQ948471.1, read as the reverse complement.
TTCGACCTGCTCTCCAACACCTGGAACGCCGTGGTGCTCTGGGCACTGCGCGAGGGTCCCAGGCGCCCGGTCGAACTACGGGAGCGGATCGGGGGCATCAGCTCCAAGGTCCTCACCGAGACACTGCGGCGCCTGCAGTTCAACGGACTGGTGGAACGGCACGCACATCCCGGAGCACCACCGCGGGTCGAGTACCGGCTCACCGCCCTGGGACGGACCTTGTTGGCCCCCATCGACGCCGTCGGAGCATGGGCCTTCGAGCACGGTGACGAGGTCATGGCCGCCCAGCAAGCCGAATGCGCCCCCACCACACAGCGCCTGCCCTCGGGCGGTGCCTCACAGGGGTAACGCCCGGGATCCCGACCGTCCGGCGGCACGGGGAAGTCTCAGTACTGGTAATCCGGGCTATTGGAAGTTGCGGAATCGCCGAGCTTCCTCGGTCTGGCGGAGCGGCTCGTGTTTACGAGTCCTGGGGCGGACGTCGGCCGGCTTAGGTTAGTTCGCCTCCCCCAGGTAGCTCAGGGCTTGGCGGAAGTCGTCGAGGGCGGCCCCGAACTCGTGGGCGGCGGTGTGGAAGGTCGATCGGTCGATCAGGATCTTGGCCAGTGTTCGCGTTCCGTCTGTCGGATCGTGTTGAGACAACCGACGGGCCAGACCCACTCCGTCGTCGAACAGGGAGCGCACTCGCTCCACGAACAGATGGGTACGGTTCTCCCAGTAAACGGCGGAGCGGACGGTGAGGACCCGATGCAGCCGGACCAGTTCGGCCAGATGCTGGTCCGGATCCTCGGTGGCTCGCGAAGCAAGGGTGTCCACCTCTTCACGGAGGGCGTGACGGCTATCGAAGTAGCGCCGCTTGGCATCGGGTGACCACTGCATGGGCGCCGCCCCCGAAGGCGGACGCGGTCCATCGGGTGCAGGCCGATCGCTTTCGGCACCGGAGAAGGCCAGCAGCACCGCCCAGAACGACGCCTGGTAGCCACTCCAGGACTTCCGCTCACCGGTGTCGGCCAGCTCCGTCAGCAAAGCGAGTGCCTCTTGCCGCACGAGGGCCGCTTGCCCTCTTCGGCCGTGGGTGTCGAGCATCTGCGCGTACCCGATGAGGGAGTAGAGATGGCAGGCCATCGGACCGCGGTCGTTCGCGGTTTCGGCCGCTTCCATACTGACGAGCGTCTCGAACGCGGCGAGTGCTTCGCCGGACCGGCCAGCGTCATGGAGAGCGGCGATCCACTCCAGAAGTGTCCAGGCGAGACCCCCGCTGGCGGGCCCATCGGGCAGGATCGCTGCGACCAGCTCGGTCATGGCATCGGCAGCCTCGGCATACCGGCCTTCCTCGGAAAGACCGGCAGCCCATACACGCAGTCCTTTGACCACGGAGTCTTCGGACAGTTCGGCCTGCGCACGCCCAATGGCGAGCATCTCGGCGCGCATGGCCAGCCCTTCGGCGCGTCGCCCCAGGTCGTACAGCTCTCTCTGGCACGTGTTGAGGGCCTCGTACAGAACATCCGCACGGGCAGGTTCGGCCTGATCGATGGACCGCGCCACGGCCACCGCCTCCTCGCACAGTGCGAGGCAGGCCGCGTGCTTCTTGCCGGAGCTCGTGTCGTAACTCAGACGTTGCAGCGCCCTGGCCAAGAGCGGCAGGTATGAGGCGGGGCTGACCTGGGCGAGCACCCGGTAGGCGTCGACTTCCTCGCGCGGCGTGCGGCGCCCCGATGCGAGCAGCACATTCCGCGCTCGCACAATGTCGTCCTGATCGACTTTCCCCGAGTGATTCATGACGGAGATTCTGGGTGCCCCAGAGAGGGCCGGACAAGGCTCCTCACCTGTGCCGTTCCTCCTACGAAAACGAGCTCTGACCTGTCATGATGGGTGTGACATCACTTTCCCTGGGCGTACTGGCAACTGCGGCTGAGGGCCGTGGCCGTACAGCGTGAAGCGGCCGCCCCGCACGGACTGGCCCTCGCACGGGCCACGGGCTGACCCTCCAGAGCCGGCAGCTGCGCCCGGCCGTCTGCCCGGCTCGCGCAGGGCCTCCCGCCGGACCCCGCTCACCCTGGCCGGGCAGGCCCGTCACCTTCCTGCGGCCTGCCCCCGAGCGGCAGGTCCTCGGCGTCCCGTCGTCGGCCCGGTCGGCCGACCGGTCAGCGGGTCGGCGGGTCACGGGTCGGCGGGTCAGTCGTGGTCCTCCTCGTGCTGGTGCGCCGCGACCAGGGCCTCGATCATGTCGACGGCGCTGCCCTCGTGGTCGCTGCCGGCCGTTCCGCTGCCCTGCTGGATGTTCGCGGTCCGGTCCACCTCGAGGATCGAGTCGGCGTGCGAGTTGTCGAGGACGGTGATCAGGCTGTCGCCCGCGGCTGCCGGTGTTGCCGCGGCGCCCAGCAGGGCCGCCGCCAGCACGGCGGCCGTGCGCAGTCGCGGTGGCGGGACGCGTGCCGGTGTCACGCGCTCACGCCCTGGGGTTCCGGCCGCAGCCGGGCGATGTTGCGCTCCAGCAGCTGGGTGGAGGTCTTGACGCCGACGCCGTCCGCCGTGTTCACCACGGGGAGCCGGCCGTCCGCCCTTCTGAGGTCGGCGAGCGCGGAGTGCATGGCCTGGTGGGCCGCGAACAGACACGGTGTGCTGTAGATGGCGACGTCCACGCCGAGCTCGGACAGTTCGGTCAGCGAGAGCCGGGGTGACTTGCCGCCCGCGATCTGGTTGAACAGCAGGGGCTTGTCGCCGACCACCTTGCGGATCCGCCGGATCCATTCCACGCTGCGTACTCCGTCGACCAGCACCACGTCCGCGTCGGTCGCGGCCAGTTTCTCGGCCCGGTGCAGGATGTCGTTCTCGTCGGTGGCGTCCGTACGGGCCACCACCACCAGGTCCTGCCGGGTCGCCAGGACCATCTCCAGCTTGGCGAGGTACTCGGACAGCGGCAGCACCTGCTTGCCGTCGGCGTGCCCGCACCGGCGCGGGCGCTTCTGGTCCTCCAGGATCACTCCCGACGCCCCGATCCGCTCCAGTCCCTCCACTACATGGCAGGCGACCTCGGGGTCGACGTATCCGTCGTCGATGTCCACCAGGAGGTGGTGGCGCGGGAAGGCGCCCCGCAGCCGCTGGACGAACGCCACCATGTCCGGCCAGGCGATGAAGCCGATGTCCGGCAGCCCGTAGTACGAGGCCGCGAAGCCGAAGCCGGAGACGAACATCCCGTCGTAGTGCTCGGCCGCGATCGACGCCGAGTACATGTCATACACGCCGATCAGCGGGGTGGTCTCCGGCCCGGCGATCTGTTCCCTCAGCTTCTTCCCGTAGGTCAACGTCCGGTTCCTCTCGTGGGGTTGAACACGTCGCGCGGAGAGGGCCGCCGCAACACGACTGCCCTTTGCCAGAACAAGAGGATCCCTATAGCGACACCGGACTATCTCCTTGGAAGGGCTTTACTCACCTCAATGGCGCAAGCGGTTCACCGGAGAAACGTCACTGGTCCCCCGTCCGGGCCGCCCGGTTGATCCCGCCGCGCGGACGGGCGCGGATGCCGGGTCCGCGCAGGCGGGCGGGGCGTGGCCGAGGGGGTGAACGAGACCCGGCCGATGTCCTGTTCCTGGCACCAGACCAGCAGGGGGGCGGCGCCCGTGCCGCCGCCACCGGGGTTCGGCGGCTCGTCGGTGGCACTGTCGTCCGGCTGCCCGGGAGGTCTCCTGGCGGCGCTGTGGTCCCCGGCGTTCAAAAAAGCAGCCCCGCCTCCGGGATACCGGAGGCGGGGCTGTGTGGAGCGCCGGGCAGGCCTTGCACCTGCATCTCCCCGCAGGAAGCGGGACGTCTTTCCTTGGACCACCAACGCGAGGCCGGCCGCCGGAAGTTCGGGCGGCTTGCTCAAGATCAATGATAGCGCAGTCCCAGCGTCCCGGGTCACACGGCGGCGCAGGAACCGGACCGGCTGCCGTGCGGGGCAGCGTCCGGGCCCTCGGGTGTTCAGGTCAGCGCAATGGTGACTTCGTCCTCGACCGGCGGGTCGAGTTCCTGCGCGCGGTTTCCGGTGGCCGCGAAGCAGCGCAGCCGGACCGCCTCCGGGGTGACGTCCAGGCGCAGGAAGCACTTGAAGAAGGGCGGGCTGTAGGTCGCCGAGCTCGGTGAGAAGAGCTGGGTGTAGATCTTCCGTACGGGCAGGCGGAAGCGTGAGGTGCGGTCGGGGCGGCCGCCCGCGCCCAGCAGGTTCGCGATCAGGCGGGTGCGCCGGGTGACGCGGGCGGGCGGGCCCTGGGTGCGGGTCGGCGGGATGCCGAGGCGCTCGGCGACGACGGCTGTCGCCTCGGCCTCGGTGAGGGTGAACAGGCGGCGCAGGCGGAGCCGGTGTCCGTAGAGCCTGCTGTAGAAGGCGAGGGAGTCGCCGCGCAGCGGGTAGCAGCGGAACTCCTGCTCGGTGACGTTCGCGACGCAGACGCGGGGGATGGTGTGGGTGGCGTGCATGAAGGCTCCGCCGCCGCCCGACACCACGTACTGGATGGTGCGGCCGTCGACCTGCACCGGGTAGCGCTGGTAGTTGTGGATGTCGCCGCCGATGGCCGCGAGGTAGCGGTGGTCCGGGTCGCGGACGAGGTCGTCGACGGTGCCGCCGCCTTCGATGGGGCACGGGTGGTGTTCGCCGTCCACGTACAGGGGCGAGCCGGTGACGAGGATCTTGGGGAGGGGGCCCTTGGACACCTCGCGCAGCCATGCGCCCTGCTCGGCGTCGAGGGTTCCCAGCAGTCCCGTGTCGATGCCTATGATCCGCACCGGACCGGCGTCGATGGCCCAGTACGGGCCCGGCTGGACGGCCTGTTGGGCTGGTGAGGAGCGCAACGTACGTGCTTCGGTGAGGTGTTGTCCGTCGGCCGGGTGCGGCCGGTGCCACAGCAGCGACCGCAGCCAGGCCCGTGAGAGGGGGCGCGGCGCGGGCTGTGGGGCGAGTGGCGGGGCGTCGTCGCAGAAGACGCGCATGAAGCCGCCGAGGTCTTCGTACCAGTCGTGGTTGCCGGGTATCGCGTATATGGGTGCCTGGTAGTCCTGGTACGGGCGGAAGAACTTCGTGCCGTAGTCGTCCGCCCGGCCGACGGGGTAGATCACGTCGCTGGCGATGACGGCGAATTTCGTTCCCTGACTGGCCTTCAGGAAGCCGGGGACGACGGCGTATTGGGGATCGTCGCCCTCGCCGGTGTCTCCGATGACCATGAAGGAGAAGTGGTCCGGGTCGTCGCGCCGGATCACCTTGGCGGCGGGTGCTCCGGCGGCCGTCCGCTGGGCCACCCAGCGGCTGCGGGTGCGGCCCGTGGGGTCCCCGAACCAGGAGGCCAGTACGCCGTTGCGTGCGGCCCACAGGGTCTTCGGGCTGAGCCATGAGAGCTTGTCGACCTGGTGCGGCATCAGGTGCTTGTACTCGCCGTGTTCCAGGGTGCCCCAGCCGGCGCCTTCGGCGGTATCGCGTGAAGAGTCAGACACCGGTGAACCGTAGCAACGATCAGGGACGGGCCCCGGGGAAGGGGTGCGTGGCGGCGCTGCCGTCTCTTCGTGCTCCAGGGGGGCGAGGACGTCGAGTTCGCCGTCGCTGCGCGGCCATGACGGGAGGCTGGAGGGGAGCGAGGCCGCCGGGCACGACCACGGGCGCGAGTGGTACGTCCGGTACGCGTGTCACCCCGCCGCCTTGTCAGGGCGCGGGGTGACAGCGAGAGGCGGGGGCAGGGGCAGGCGGCGGGCGGCTCAGCCGTCAGCGCCCGGTCGGCTGCTGCTCCCCCGGCAGGCGCCGGCCGCGCAGGTGTCGAGCCAGGCGGCGAAGTCCGCGTCGTAACGGGTGCCGATGCCGGTGTTGTAGACCGCATAGGCTCCGGCGTAGTCGCCGGTGCGGAACTTGGTGAGCATGGCCTGCACGTCGTCCGGGTGGTTCTCAAGCATGTAGCGGACGGCCAGGTAGCCCCATGGGTAGGTGCGGGTCAGGTCGGAGTTGGCGTAGGTGCTCTGCCACAGGGTGCTCAGGGTGTAGGTGTGCTTCCCGGCATCAAGGAGCGCCTCGGTGTCGGGCACGCCCCGGTAGCTGTACGAGACGTACTCGGCGAAGCCCTCGATCCACCAGATGTCCGGGACCGTCTGGCCGGCGGAGAAGTCGCCGTAGGTGTCGTAGCGGCCGTCGAGGTAGTGGGTGTACTCGTGGTTCAGGTTCCAGATGTCCGCCGGGAAGCCGTCGCCCACGCTCTTCACGTAGGCGACGAAGCGGGCCTGGTTGTCGGGGTCGGCGGGGTTGCCCTCCAGGTATTCGCCGCCGTTGTCGGTGCTGTTGCCGAAGATCCAGCCTGAGTACGTCCGGTAGTCCCGGGGGCTCGCGAAGACGACGATCTGGATGTTGGTGTTGTGGTCGTCGGCGACCGGGCCGCTGTCCTTGACCATGCCGTGGAAGTAGGCGTCCTGTCCCTGCACGCTCTTGCAGGCCTCGGCGAGCGCCGGGCCGGTCAGGGACTGGGCCAGGAAGGTGTGCCCGTCGTCGCACTTGTAGGTGAGGGGGAGTGCCGCCGCGGTGAGCTTGGACGTCAGGTCGCAGGTGTCGTAGTACGAGCATTGGGCCGCGTCGTGCGCGGAGGTCATCTCGGCGGCGCCGACCCACAGCGCAGCGGTCGGGCCGGTGATCGAGGAGGCGCCGAGCAGGCCCTTCACCATCGGCCGCACCTTGTCCTTAAGCCCGGCCGTGTCGAGGAAGCGCGCCGTCTCGGTTCCGGCGTTGGAGGCCATGAAGTACCAGGCCCCGCTCAGCATCGGCAGGTGGTTCAGGGTGAACGAGTTCAGCGTGTCGATGATGCCCGGGTCGGCGGTGACCGCGCTGATGAACGCGGGGTTGAAGTGGCCGCGGAAGAGCGGGGTGAAGACGTCGTTGACGGCCGTGTCCATGCTCCAGTAGGCGTCGTAGGAGCTGTCGTAGGCGTTCAGCACTCGCTTGTACGTGTCCAGGTAGCGGGCCTGCTCGTCGGCGCTGTCCGTCAGGATGATGACGTCGCCCAGGACGTTGCCGTGTTCCGAACTGACGTCCATGAAATGGGAGTTGGCGGTGAACGCGTCCAATGCGCATTCGGTGGCCTCGGCCAGGGTCGGGCCGTAGTCGCCGACGTCGGCCGAGTCGTTGTACTGCACGTAGTAGCCGGCGCGCAGGAACAGCACGAGCTGCCACACGTGGGTGGAGTTGTCGCCGGGATACGTCTGCGACGCGTCCTGGAAGGCGCCTGCGACGGTCACCATCTGCGCCTCGCGGAACACGTTGCGGGCGTCCGTGCCGGTGACGGCGAACAGCGTATTGATGCAGTCGGTGGTCGAGTCCTGGATGTATGCGACCAGTTCGGATCCGGTACGGGTGCCGAAGTCGGCCGGGGTGCACGACGCGGCCGCCGCGCCATTCGTGGCCTTGGGAGGCCGTACGGCCTTCGAGGACGAGGAGCTCTGCGGCAACTGCGGTCTGAGCGGCCGGACATGGGCGGCGGCCAGTCGCCCGCTCTGGACGTCTGCCTGATCGGACGCAGCGGTGTTCGCGCCGAGCGGCGACAGCGCGCGCGGCTCGGTCCTGGTCACGGCGGTGGTCGTGGGAGCAGCCGTTGTGGCGGTCGCCGGTCCGGCTGCTGCGAGGGCCGGTGCGGCCAGCAGGCCTGCTGTCAGGGCGCTGACCGCCAGGCTGACGGCCAGGAACCTGGACGCGAATCCGGACGGCCTCCCGGGAGGGAATCCGGGCAGAGCAGGTCGACGACGCATCAATGCTCCTTCGTAAGTGGGGGGTCGCTTCGAGCACGAGCGGCGAGGCGTGGGGGGAACGTCCCACTCACCGTGGCCAATGACAACGGACCGAGGGATACGACAATGGAGGGGCGGCCCATAACACCCGTGCCCACAGAGGCAGTTGACGGCCAGGACGGGACGCCGGGCAGGTCTCCGCCTCGTGTTATGCGTGCGGCGGGAAAACGGTATGGGGCGGGGCGGCCCCCTGTTCCCTACGATCCCGGTTTGGCTTCCTCCCCCTCGTAAACGAGGGGATTCCTACGGCTCGCGCCGTGGGGTTTTCTGCTTCGCCGCCGACTGCCCGCCCGGAGTTCTCCGTTGAGGTCTTACACCAGCTCCACAGACAGACACCGCCAGCCCGGCGGCCAAAAGATTCTTCGCCGCGTTCACGTCCCGGTCGTGGACCGTTCCGCAGTCACACGTCCAGGTGCGGACATTCAGCGGCATCCTGTCCTGCAAGGCACCGCAGTAGGAGCACAACTTGGAGGAGGGGAAAAAGCGGTCCACGACCACCACGTCCCGCCCGTACCAGACGGCCTTGTACTCCAGAAGACTCCGGAACTCCGCCCACGCGGCATCACTGATGGCGCGGGCGAGTTTCCGGTTGGTGACCATATTGCGCACGGCCAGGTCCTCGATCACGAGCGTTTGGTTTTCGCGCACGAGTCGAGTGGTCAGCTTGTGCAGGCCGTCCCTGCGCCGGTCCGTGATCCGGACGTGGATCCTGGCGACCTTGCGGCGTGCCTTCTCCCCGTTCGCCG
>NZ_KQ948471.1:0-55055 GCF_001514115.1 Streptomyces olivochromogenes | reverse complement strand
GGCCACAGCTCACAAACTATCGCATCAACTAGTGGCTCTCTGCGGGTAGTTGGCCGCAAACGACGATCCACCCTGGCGGCGAATCGTCGTTCCCTGCCCTGCTCCGCAGGAGTCCGATTCCTCTCCGCCCTGAAGGACGGAGTACCCACGGAGGGAACAGATGACGACGAAGAAGCCGCTCCACACCGGTTCGCACGACCTTCCGGTCTCCTCGGCGCTCGCCGAGTTCCTCATGGGGAACTGGGAGTCTTCGCCGCGGACCGATCCGCCCCCGCAGTCGATCGCACCGTGGGCGGCCAAGCGGCGCGACCGGCTGTCCGCGCGCTTCCCCGGTGAACGGCTCGTCGTTCCCTCAGGCGTCCTCAAGGTGCGCAGCAACGACTGCGACTACCGGTTCCGGCCGCACACCGCGTTCTCGTACCTGACGGGTGGGACCGAGCCGGGCAGCGTCCTGATCCTCGAACCGACCGCCTCTGGTCACGAGGCGGTGCTGCACGTCCGCCCGCGATCCCCGCGCGACACCGGGGAGTTCTACCGCGACCGCCGCTACGGCGAGATCTGGGTCGGCCGCCGCGCCACCCTCGACGAGGCCTCCTCGCTGCTCGGCGTGGCGACCCAGGGCCTCGACGACGTGCCCGCCCGGCTGAACGGCGCGCGGCCGACCCGCTTGCTGCGCGGCGTCGACCCGGAGATCGACGCGCTCCTCGACAGCACCGGCCGTAAAGAGGCCGACCTCGAATTCGCCTCGTTCCTGTCCGAGATGCGCCTGGTCAAGGACGAGTGGGAGGTCGAGCAGCTGCAGATCGCGGTGAACGCCACGGCGGCCGGATTCACCGACGTCGTGCGCGCACTGCCCGAGGCCGTCCGCCATCCGCGCGGCGAACGCTGGGTCGAGGGCATCTTCGGCCTGCGCGCCCGCCTGGAGGGCAACGGCCTCGGCTACGAGACGATCGCCGCCGCCGGAGCGCACGCGTGCGTACTGCACTGGATCGCCAACGACGGTCCGGTCCACCCCGGTGACCTGCTGCTGCTCGACGCCGGCGTCGAGTCGGACACGCTCTACACCGCCGACATCACGCGCACCCTTCCGGTGAGCGGCACCTTCACCGCCGCGCAGCGCGACCTCTACGACCTCGTGCTCGCCGCGCAGGACGCCGGTATCGCGGCGGTCCGGCCGGGCGCGCGCTTTCGTGACTTCCACCTCGCCGCGATGCGGGTCATCGCCGAGGGGCTGCACTCCTGGGGCCTGCTCCCGGTGACGCCGGACGAGGCCCTTGAGCCCGAGAGCGGTCTGTTCCGCCGCTACACGTGGTGCAGCAGCGGGCACATGCTGGGCATGGACGTCCACGACTGCGCCGCGGCCCGTGCCGAGCAGTACCTGGACGGCGTCCTGGAGGCGGGCCACGTCCTGACCGTCGAGCCGGGCCTGTATCTCCAGCCAGACGACCTGACGCTGCCGCCGGAGCTGCGCGGCGTCGGCGTGCGCATCGAGGACGATCTGGTCGTCACCCAGAACGGCGCCCGCCTCATGTCGTCGGCGCTGCCGCGCACCGCGTCGGCGATCGAGACGTGGATGGGCGAGCTCCTGGCCTGACCCCGCGTCCCAAGGCGCGGGCGTCGCCTTAACCGGCCCTAGGAACGCGGCAGACGGAACGTCTGCGCCGCCCACGCCTGGAAGTGCGCCGACCGCGTGATGAGGTCGCGGTAGGACGCGTGCGCGGAGCTGAACAGTGTCTCCGTGATGTCCTCCGTGACCTGGTCGCGGCGCCATGCGAGCAGATAGCGGGTCCACAGCGGTGTGCCGGCCAGCGGTTTGACGATCACGCCCTGGTTCGGCCGGGTCGTAGCCTGCACGATGGAGACGCCGAGTCCCTCGGCGATCATGTCCTGGAGCTGGAGCCGGTCGCCGAGGTATTCATGGACGGCCGCGGGCGTGAATCCGGCTGCCGCGCAGGCCGCGTAGAACACGCCCGGCCAGCCGGCACCGTCGTCGGGGGTCAGGAACCAGGCTTCGTCGGCGAGTTCGGCGAGGGGGACCTCCATGCGGTGCTTGAGGCGGTGGCCGGCGGGCAGGGCTACGAACGCGGGTTCGTTGACGATCTCGCGGTGCGCCACGGCCGCGGAGTGCCGCAGCTCCATTCCGGGGTAGTCCGCAGCGATCGCGGCGTCCAGCTCGCCCTTCTCCAAGTGCTCGACTATCTCCGACGACGGGTAGACGCTGCTCACCGTCAGCGTGAGATCAGGCCTCCGGCTGCGTATACGGACGACCATGCCGGACAGGACGGGCGAGTTGGTCGCCGCAAGGCGCAGGGCCCGGGGTGCTGCGACGCCGTCCCCTGCCGGACGGCGCCTGATGGCATCCGCACGGGCCAGAATGTCGCGCGCCTGAGTCAGGACCTCAAGGCCGTACCGGGTCGGCTCGACTCCCGACGCGGTGCGCACGAACAAGTCCTCACCGAAGAGCCGCTCGATCCGGCGCAGTTGGGTGCTCATCGCCGGCTGCGAGTACTTCAGGAGTGCCGCGGCGCGCCCCAGGCTCCCGGCGTCGGCGATCGCACACAAGGTCCGCAGATGCCGAAGCTCCAGGTCCATCGTCCGGGCTCCTCGTCTCGACGCGCCTGCCGTCCGCGGTCACCGGGCGACTCTAGCGGTGGTTCATCGCAGGGTCAGTGAACCGTAGCAACGACCAGGAACGGGCCGGAGAAGGGTGCGTCGGGACGCTGTCGTCTCTTCATGCTCCAAGAGGGGTGAAGGCGTTGAGTTCGTACATGTGCATCGGGCCGTGGCCCTGCTCGGCATCGGCCGCCTGCGCAACCTCGCGCTGATCGGATGTTCGGTGCAGAGACAGCCCAGCTCCTGTTGGCGGTTGGGACAGCCGGTAGGGATGCGAGACAGCAGGATGTCGCGTAACCATCGCAGTGCGGCGCGAGCAGGCGTGCCACAGACTTCCTGGGTGATCGTTTTGCAGCCCGTCCTGGAGATCCCTCCGCTCTCGGCCGTGCTCTAGACCTGCCCGCACCGGTGATACCGCCGAACCTGTAGGGCTACGTGCCGGCGCACTATCTCGGATTCACCTGATTCCTCCGTGATGGGCCGGACAGAACCTGGGCCAGCACTCCCCCCAGCGCGGAGTCCCTCCGCTTCTGGCTGCCAAGACCGCTAGGCTGACATCTGCGGGGCATGCTTTCGCCGCCGCCGGTCCGACCCTGTGAATTGGGCAGAACGAAAGACCAGGACATGATCGAAAAGGCATCGGATGCCACCGCGCGATCCCGCTGGGCCCCGGCGCCGGATCAGCTGCCTGGTGATCTCACCGAGCTCATCGGTCCCACCCAGGGCACGGTCGTCCTCCCTCTTCACCTGGCGTGGTCGGGGCTGCGCGCATTCGATCTTAGTGACGAGAAACTGCTGCTGGGGATGTACCGAATCGTCTTGCTCAACGGCAGACGCGAGGACTACACCTGCTATCTCGACGCCGCACAACTGATCGCGCATTGGCCGATCCTGCGCAAGATGCTCGGCCGCGGTGTGCGCACCGCGTGGGAGGACCGCTTCGCACAGTTGCAGCCGGCAGCTGCCGCGTGACACTGCCCGGCCTGCCCGACCACCACCGCCGCCTGCTCGCCGACGCACTCACGGCCGGGCGCCCGTTCGGACTTGCACTGATGGGAGGCTACGCGGTTCAGGCGCATGGCATTGTCCACAGGCCCAGCCAGGACCTCGACTTTGCCACAGAGCATCCGGCAGCGATGCACTAAATCATCGAACAGCTGGTACTCGGCCTGAGCGAGCGAGGCTGGCAGGTCACTGTTATCGACATCGCTCCGCTGAAAGCTCGCTTCCTCGCCACCGATCCGGCGACCGGGGCTGCATGCGAGGTGGATCTGCTCAAGGAGGTGCTCTGGCGTCGCCCTGTCCTGCTGGACGTCGGGCCGGTACTCGCCCTGGACGACCTGATCGGCACGAAGGTGCGAGCGTTGGGAGACCGTGGTCTGGCTCGTGATGCCATTGACGTCCACGCTGCCCGGCACCTCTACAGCGCCGGAGAACTGGAAGGCCTGGCCGCACGGCGCCCGGAGGAGTTCGATCTGCAAGAGCTCCATGACCGGCTGGAAAGCCTGGAATGGATCAGCGATGCGGAATTCGAGGCTTACGGACTGGACGCGGCTGATATCACCGGGATTCCCGGAGGATGCCCTGGCCTTCAGGCCGGGGAGGAATCCGGTTTCCCGCGGAGCGGGGCAGGGGAAGCCGGATCGCCGCTGGGCGATCCGGTGTCCGGCCGGGGAGCGGTGAGGGCGACCTCCAGGAGGTGGAGGATTTCGGAGTTGAGGGACCGCCGGTCCGCGGTGGCGCGGGCGGTCACCTGTTCGTGTAGGTCTGCCGGGATCCGGAGTGAGAAGCGAATCATGACGCTACGGTGGCATCATGACAACGCCAATGGAAGCCGACGGGGCTGGGCGTGCCCGGTACACCTACCGGCTTCGCGTGTCGTCGAGTGCCCGTACCGCGCTGGAGGCGGAGTGGGCACGGTGCCGGTGGATCTGGAACGAGTGCGTCGCCAAGTCCAAGGCGGTCCACCTGCACAACAAAACCACCGGAGAGAAGCGGACCTGTGGCCCGGCGCAGCTCGACAAGATGCTGACCGGGGCGCGGGAGCGTACGCCGTGGCTGCGTGAGGGCAGCTCGGTTCCTCAGCAGCAGCTGATCCGGGACTTCGGCAAGTCCCGCGCGAAGGCGCACAAGGACATCCGGGAACGCCTGCCTCAGTGGCAGCGGGCTGGTATGCCGGGGTGGAAGAAGAAGCGCGAGGCCTTGCCGACGCTGAACTACACCCGGCGCGGGTTCCGGCTGAGGGACGACCGCCTGCATTTGGCGGGTGGGATCGTGCTGACGGTGGTGTGGTCGCGCGACCTGCCGGGCGAACCTTCCTCGGTGCGCGTGTACCGGGACAGCGTCGGGCACTGGTACGCATCGTTCGTGGTCCGAGCCGAAGTGCAGCCGCTGCCAAAGACCGGCCGGGTGCTCGGCGTGGACTGGGGCGTGAGGGAGACCGCGACCACCACCTCCAACGCACACGACCTGCCGCACGCCCAGCACGGCCGCAAGGCGCAGGCTGGGCTGACCCGTTACGACCGGATGATGGCCCGCCGCCGGCCGAAGAAGGGGCAGGCCGCCTCGAAGGGCTACCGCGAGGCGAAGAAGTGGCGGGCGAAGACCTACGCGAAGATCGCCCGGCAGCGGCAGGACACCGGCCGCAAGTGGGCAAAGAAGGCCGTGACCGACCACGACGCCATCGCCGTCGAGGACTTCCAGCCGAAGTTCCTCGCCAGGTCCTCGATGGCGCGCAAAGCGGCGGACGCCGCGATCGGCGCCACGAAGAAGGCCCTGATCGAGATGGGCCGCAAGCACGGACGGGACATCCGCCTCGTCCATCCTGCACACACCACCATGGACTGCGCATCGTGCGGAGCGAGAACCAAGCACGCACTGCCGTTGTCCGAGCGCACCTACACCTGCACCGCGTGCAAAGTCGTCTCCCCCAGAGACAAGAACTCCGCCCGCGTGATGCTCGTCCGGGCAGGCCTGAACCCGGCTGGTACCGAGGGCGTAAGACCACCGGGAGCGCTGCTCCCAGAGGCAGCCTGAGCCAGGAATCCCCGCTCAGCCCCGAAGGAAGGAATCCCCTCCCTTCAGGGAGGGGAGCAGTCAATGAGCTACGGAACTGGGCGCAGGAATGGCTGGATGATGTTGCGCAGCGACTCGCTGAGCCCTACACGGAGCCGAACGAGTAACGGCGGTAGTCGGCATCCAAACCGCCCTACCCTCATTTCACAGGAGCGGTGCCCCGCCAACGCGCCGCCCCTGCGGGCCGAATGGCCCCCTATACAAGGATCGCTGTCCGGGGGAAACGAGGGGACGGCTGGCATGCCGTGGTTCCGCACACGCGGAGATGATCTTCGTCACCGAACCGGCCGCATCCAAGCTCCAGCAACTGCTCTACCCAGCACCCTCCTGGACACCGGCAATCCGGCACCAGTCCCTCGTGCGAACTCCGCTCCCCTACCGTCCGTGCTGCCGACGGGGTAGATCACGTCGCTGGCGATGACGGCGAATTTCGCTCCCTGACTGGCCTTCAGGAAGCCGGGGGCGACGGCGTATTGGGGATCGTCCCCTTCGCCGGTGTCTCCCGATGACCGAAGCGGTGAACCGTAGCAACGATCCAGGAACGGGCGGGGAAGGGTGCGTCACGACGCTGTCGTCTCTTCGTGCTTCAGGAGGGGTGAAGGCGTCGAGTTCGTACATGTGCATCGGGCCGGGCCGAGAGGTGGCGCCTGCCTGCGGCACGGCGGTGAAGGAGTTCGACTGGCCGGGGGTGAGCTGCGAGGCCGTCGTCGCCTGTCCGGGACCCCGCGTGTCCGGGGACAGCCGGTCCTCCGGCTCTGACCGACTGCATCTCCCCTCCCCCGTTCACCGGCTTCGCCGTGTGAGGGGCGTTGTGGTGGGGCCGTGCCGGCCGTGGTTCGTATCGGCGGTGACCGCAGAGGGCGGGGGTCGCGTCGCCGTGTTCGTCGCCGTTCGGGGCGCGGGGCCCGGCAGGCTGCGCGGGGACCGCTCTGCGGCCGGGGTGGACGGCCCTGTCGGAGATAGGCAGGCTACCTGTTAATATTTGTCAGGTGGCCTGCTCATCTCCGCCGGGATCTCCCCAGCAGGCCTGCCCCGTCGCGGAAGGTCCCGGAGGAAGGAGCCGCGCCGTGCCGTCTGCCGGTGACACCCGCACTCCGGGGCGGATATCCGAGGCCGGAGCGCCCCGTGGCAATCCCTTCGGTGCGCGCTTTGTGGCGCCGCTGTACCTGGGGGCCTCGCTCAACCCGGTCAACAGCTCGATCATCGCGACGGCGCTCGTCGCCATCGCCGCGGCCCTGCACATCCCCGTCGGGGACACCGCGATCCTGATCTCCAGCCTCTATCTCACCAGCGCGCTGGCCCAGCCCGCCGCCGGGCGTCTCGCCGAGGAGTTCGGGCCCCGGCGGATCTTCGTGGCCGGCATCACGCTGGTGCTCGCGGCCGGGATCGTCGGCTCGCTGGCCCACTCGCTGACGGCACTGATCGTGGCCCGGGTACTGATCGGCGCGGGCACCTCGGCGGGCTACCCGGCGGCGATGCTGCTGATCCGCCGCCGCGCCGAACAGGCCGGCCACGCGGCCCCGCCGCGCGAGGTGCTCGGCGGTCTGTCGATCACCGGCGCCGCCACCGTCGCCGTCGGCCCCGCCATCGGCGGACTGCTGATCGGCTGGGCGGGCTGGCGCGCCGCTTTCTGGATCAACATCCCGGTCGCCGCCATCGCCCTGGTCCTGGCGCTGGCCGGGATCGCCCGGGACCCCGACCCGGTGCGCTTCGGCTCGCCCCGCGCTCTCGCCTCCCGCATCGACCTGCTCGGCATGCTGGGCTTCGGCGGCTCGCTCACCGCGCTGATGATCTTCCTCGACGCGCTGCCGCGCCCGGACTGGGCCGCGCTCGCCGCCGCCCTGGTCCTCGCCGCCGCCCTGGTCGGCTGGGAACTGCGCGCCGCCCAGCCCTTCCTCGACGTACGGCTGCTCGTCGCCAACGGCGCCCTGACCCGTACCTACCTGCGCAACGGCCTGACCCTGATGGGCACGTACGTGATCCTGTACGGGCTCACTCAGTGGCTGGAGGTGGCCCGCGGCCTGTCCGCCTACCAGGCCGGGCTGATGCTGATGCCGATGGGTGTGCTGACCGCCCTGGCCGCCCGGGTGGTGTCGCGGCGGGCGGCGGTGCGGCTGCCGCTGATCGCCTGCGCGGTCCTGCTGCTCGTCGGCGCGGTGGCCACGCTGTTCGTGGGCAGCGGCACCCCGATGGCGGCGGTCATCTGTGTCACCGCGGTCTTCGGCCTGACCTCCGGCGCCGGGACGGTCGCCAACCAGACCGTCCTCTACCAGGAGGCCCCCGCCGCCGCGCTGGGCACCGCTTCCGGACTGCTGCGCACCTTCGGCTACATCGGGTCCATCGCCTCGGCGGCGATCACCGGCACCGCCTTCCACCGCGGCGTGAGCGACAGCGGCCTGCACTCCATAGCGTGGGTGCTGGTCGCGATCTCCGCTCTCGTCCTCGTTATGACCGTCCTCGACCGGCAGTTGGCCCGCGCCGACCGGCACCACACGAACCAACCCCCGGCCGGGGCCCGGAATCCGGGCCCCGCGCCCAGCGCAGAACCCACTCGCGCAGAACCCTCTCGCACAGAAAGCCGATCCACTGACATGACCACTGGTACGCACACCACCCCCGCCCTCGACCCGGCCCGCACCGCGCTGCTGCTGATGGACTTCCAGCCCGTCGTGCTCGGCGTCGTGCCCGACCCGCAGGGCGTGCTCGCCCGCGCGGGCGAGGCACTGGCCTGGGCCCGCGCCCACGGGGCGCACGTCGTCTTCGTACGCGTCGCGCTCACGGAGAAGGACGCCGCCGCCGTGCCCGCCCGCAACAAGACGTTCTCCCAGGCCGCCGCGGCCGGGTACCTCACCGACGGCACTGCGGCGACGGCGGTGCACGAGTCCCTGAAGGCCGAGGAGGACGATCTGACCGTGCGCAAGACACGGATCAGTGCCTTCGCCAGCGACACCGACCTGCGCGCCGAACTCCGCGCCCGGAACGTGGACACCCTGGTCCTGGCCGGGCTGTCCACCAGCGGCGTGGTGCTGACCACCCTGCGGCAGGCGGCCGATGAGGACTACCGCCTGTTCCTCCTGGCCGACGCCACCGCAGACCCCGATCCGGAGGTGCACCGGGTGCTCATGGAGAAGGTCTTCCCCCACCAGGCCGAGATCATCAGCACCACGGACCTCGCCGCCCTGAGCACGGCAGCGGGGTAGCCGGCACGACGCCGGGCGGCCCTCGGTACTGGTGGGGTCTCGTATTCAACTGCCGCCAGATCTCTGCGGAGCCCAGTCTCGGCTGTCACCGTCAGTGATATCGGGCAACAGCGTGGTTCGAGCCGCGCCCGGGTGTCTCAGCAGTTGGCGCTGTAGCGGATACACCCGGGCGAGGGGGCGTGGTCGGTATCCCACTGGTGCTGTGTGGCCCCCAGTATCAGGCCAGCCAGGAGAGCCACCAGCAGGTGTGCGATCGCCGTCCAGGGGGCACGGAACAGTCCCGCGAGTACTGCCACGATGAGTACGGCGACCAACAGCACCCACACCCGATTGATGTGCGCGAGGGTTGCCGCGTCGACCTGCGCCTTGTCGCCTTGCGCCGCCCATACCTCCATGCCGAGGCCGAACATCCAGTCCAGCACCAGCCACGCGGTCTCCAGTAGGAACAGCGGTATCGCGAGGGCAACGTCCGCGCCCAGGCGTGTTCGGTGCGCCCAGGGGCGCCAGCGATTCGGCGCCGGAAGGGGATTCGTCATGGCTGCAGGGTGCCGAGCCTGGCGGTGACACGCATGAGTACGCGTACCCAATTCCGGGTCGGCGTAGAGGCAGGGGGTGAGTGACTTCGTTTCGGCCGAACCCGGTCTCGGTACGAGTGGGTCTCGTATTCAACTGCCGCCGCCCCCCGAGGAACCCGGCTCGCTGGTGACCTTGCGTGATCGCCAGCGGCGTATCTCCATGTCCCGCCGGTCTCTTTGATGAGGCGGCTGGTGGTCTTGTCGTGGTAGCCGAGAGCGTCCGCGACAACGGGGCCGGGTAGTTCAAGGAGTTGCTGCCGGATGGCGGCGCCGCGGGCAGCAGCGGCCGGAACCCCGACCTCGTTCAAGAGCGCGGACAGATGGTCGGGGCGAAACGGCTCGCCCGCCCGGCAGCCGGGGAAGAGCCAGGGGGATGCCGGGTGGAGGACCAGCTCGGCGCCCTCGGCCTGGCGCTGAACGCCGTGGTGCTGTGGTGCTGTGGTGTGTGGTGCTGTGGAACAGCCTCTGCCTGGACCGGGCGGGCGAGCAACTCGCCGCCGACGGCTTCCCCGTCACCGGCGACCTGCTCGCCTGCCTCTCACCGCTCCAGTTCGATCACATCAACTTCCTCGGCCGCTACGTGTTCTTCCGCCCGCAGGAGGCCGGCCGCAGGCCGCTGCGCGAACCCTCGACCGGCGAGGAGGACGGCGGCGAGCGGTAGGAGCGCCGATCACGCGAGGGAAGGGCTGCGCGGATGGCCGCCTTCGCGAAGGCCGCAGCCGGATGGCGACGGCATTTCCTGGCGGCCCTGGTATAACCGCGCATCGCGCGGTCCGACGCTTCACGGGATGAACTTCACCTCTGGGAAGGCCGTACTCGGGCCGTCGAGCAGACGCTCCCTGCGGTGGCGCAGGTGCAGGTCGAAGAACGCGAGCGGGTAGGCCTGTTGGATCCGTACCGCCCGGGCCGGATCGAGGGTGCCGATCATGTCCTGGATCTGCTGGTCGGTCATGCCGAGGATCTTGCCCGCTTGCGGGATCAGCGTCACGTTGTCGCCGTATGAGGGGTGGATGGCCCCGTCGGCCTGGATGTCGAGCCGCCAGCCGCGAAGGTGCGTCCAGAACTCGGCGACGTCCGGCATGGCGTCCCGGGTGAACACGGCGGTCATCATCATGAACGGCCGGTCCAGGTCGGCGGTGATGGTCGGCTGCATCGGGCCGTCGAGGCTGAGCCCGGCACGGACGCGCTGGTCGGCGAGCATGGTGAGCGCGGTGGCGGTGCCGCCCTTCGACCAGCCGAACGCGCCGATGCACTGCGGGTCGAGGGCGCCGAGGAGGCCCTGGGGCAGTGGCTTGCCGTCGACGTCGGGGTTGCGCCCGGCGGCGAGCCCCTCCACGCAGTCGAGCAGGAACCGGAGGTCTGCGGCGAAGTCCCTCGGGTACATCGGGACGTCGGCCGGGGTGAGCACCCTGCCGTCGGGGAACTCGGTGAACGTGTCGTGGGTGTGGTCGACGGTGACCACGGCGTAGCCGTGGCTGGCGAGTTCCTGGACCAGGATGGTGTGGTCGCCGCGGTGGCTGCCCGAGCCGTGCGAGTACACGATGACGGGCAGGCGGTGGCCGGCATGGTGCACGGGTGCGCCCACGTGTGCGGCGGTGAGCGGTCCGAGGGCGGGGTCGAGGGGGAAGCCGGCGTCCGTCAGGAGCGCCCGCAACGCGCCCTCGGTCATCCAGGGGGCGCGCGGCAGGCCCTCCGCCCTGCGGGCGGGGTACCAGACGCCGGCCATCAACTCGCGGTGATGCCCGGGACCGGCCACGGGATCGGGACGTGAGGTGTCGACGAGGTGGAGCGGCACCGTGCCCACGGGGTGCGGCCCGGTGGGCCTGGGCAGCGTGAGTCGAGACGAGCCAGGGTCGGTCGGAGCCGCCCACGCCTGGCGCGCTGCGCTGATCGGCACGGCGGCCCCGACCCCCGCCGCCAGCGCGGCTGCGAACATGCGACGGCGCGTCAAGTCCGTCGTGGTGACCGATGTGATGCTCACGTGTCCTCCCCAGGTTTCTTGGACGGTGTTCGGCGTGCTGTCCGGGTCCGCCGGACGTCGGCGGGAGCCGCTCACGGCTCACCACGGCTTGCAGGAGTCCAGATCAGGACTCCGGGGCTGAACTGCCTTGCTCGATCTGGTGGATGAGCCGCTTGAGCTGGGTGACCTCGTCCTGCAGGGCGCGGTCGCCGGCCGGGGTGAGGGAGAGCCAGGTGCGGGCACGTTTGCCCTCGTAGCCCTTCTCGATCTCGACCAGTCCGGCCTTCTCCAGGACGGCCAGGTGCTGGCTGAGATTTCCGGCGGTGAGTCCGAGCGCCGTGCGCAGGAAGCCGAACTCGACCCGGCGCGCCTGGTGGGCGACGGTGAGGATGCCGAGGCGGACACGCTGGTGGACCACGTCGTCCAGGCCGGTGACGGGGTGCGGGGCGGGCTGATCGGTCATGAGACGTCGCGCTGACGGGACAGCTCGGCCAGAGCGAAACCGAGCGCGCCGAGCAGGAGCAGCACACCGGGTACGCCGTAGCGAGGCACGGCGGACCAGTGCGAGGTGAACGGGATCCCCGCCCAGCCGGTGGTGAGCGGCACCAGCTCGATGGCCAGGTACACCGCGGTGAGTAGCAGCAGGGTGCGGCTGCGTTCCACCCAGGCCAGCACCAGCAGCGGCAGCCCGACGGCTGTGGCGTTCCCGGTGAGTCGGTGGAGGAACGCCGTCACCCCGGAGGCGGGGTCGAGGTGCAGGCCCCAGAAGTCGATCGGGGCGCCGGGCTGCGGCATCCCCTGACGGATGCTCCAGATCTCGGTGGCGGTCACCAGGCCGACCAGGGCGATCCCGGTGAGGATGTACGGCCGGACCGGGGTGCCGACGCCGCGGTTGCGGGAGCGGCGGATGTAGAAGAACGCCGTCGCGGCGTAGGCGAGGGCGAGCCCGATGGGCCAGTAGACCGGCGAGCCCTGCGTGACCTGCGTGACCTGGGTGCAGCCGGTGCCTGCCGCGGGGGCGGTCGCCGGGCAGGGCACGGTCTCGACCTTGAAGGTGAAGCGGCTGACCAGGATCCCGCCCAGCGTGAGCACGCCCAGCAGCAGGAGGGGAAACCAGGCGCCGCGCTGCGCGGCACGGACCCGGCGGGTCAAGTCACCAAGGCCGGCGAGGACTTCGTGGGGAGTGCCCGGAGAGGGCACCGATGCGTCTGCCATTGCATCAGCTTTGCATCACAAACCAGTTGGGGCAAGAGATCCGTGTGTACTCCAAGCTCAGGCCGGGGGAATCCGACGGTCCGAGGTCGGCCCCGCCGGCTTGCGGTGATGCCCGGGTGATGCCCGTGGGCTGCCAAGTTCTCGTTCCGGCACCTGCAGACGCGCGCCGATAGAGACACCGGCTTCAACAAGCCACCGATTCCTGAAGGCCGGCTGCCGACCTGCCTGAGCACCCCTCAGGGCCTTCACCGAGATCCGCATCGGCTACGCACGGGTGTGTGTCCACCGGCGGGCAGAAGCCCGACCGCCAGATCGACGCCCTCACCGCCGGCGACACCCTGGCGGTTCCCGCGCTCGACCGCTACGGCCGATCCCTCAAGGACCTGGTGAACACGGTCGGCGAACTGCGGCGCCGCGAGATCGGCTTCTCCTCACTGCACGAGCGCCTGGACACCACCACCCCCGGCGGCCGGCCCACCGTCGCCACTCCCACCCTCTACAACCACGTCCCCGACCTGCAGGAACTCAGAGCCTCCGGGCGCGTGCCGAAGCAGTCCACTACCGGCTGACCGCTACCGCCGAAATCCGGTCCGCGCTCCTCCCCGCGGGCCTAGACGGTCTCGGAGTCCGCCAGGCGATTCATGATCTCGGCTGCCTTGTCGAGCGTCCGGCGCTCGGGGGCTCGAAGCGCGGACCCGATCACCTCGGCCAGCCACGCCTCACGGGCCGCCGGGATCCGCTCGGTCAGCGTCCGCCCGGCCGGAGTCGCGCTCACCAGGACCTTGCGCCCGTCGTTCGGGTCCTTCGCGGTGGTGATCAGCTCACCGGCGCGCAGCGCGGCCACGGTCTCCGCCATCGACTGCCGCCGCACGTGCTCGGCCTGCGCGAGCTCGCTCACGGTCATCGGACCGTCCGTGACGATCCGGTGCAGCGTGGTCAGATGCGACCAGTTCCACGGCAGGTCGTCGATCGGCGCCTCGGTGCGCAGCCGCGCGCGCAGCCGCGTCATCGCCCGCATCAGCTCGACGGCGGTGCCCTCTGGCGGAACCGGTTCGCTACTCACCAAGCCAGCATATTGCAGGGCGAAGATGCCCTGACCAGGGACGGGAACCGGGAGAGGCGGATCCCCGGGCGGGCGGACCCGATGCCCCTTCAACAGCCTGCCGGACAGGCCCGGTTGCCCGTACGGAGCTCACCTGTTCAATGGCGGGTCGGTGCCCACGTCGGCACCGGCCGAGGCAACGGCGCCCCTGCCCGTCCTGCGATGCACCGCCGGCAGCTGAGTAGGTGTTTTCATCCTGCGGTCGAGTTCATACCGGTCAGAGGCAACGCCGTCCTGTGCTGGGGCCCGCGTTGCATGGAGTGCTCGCTGGGCATCGGCGAGAGATACTCATGGGTCCCTCTGTCCGATGCCAGCTGGGAGTTGATAGAGCCCGCCCTGGCGGGCCGAGCGCAGGGGCAAGGGCCTGGACATCGGGCGCCCGCCGCAGCACGATCTGCGCCGGATCATGGAAGCCATCCTGTATGTCGACCGGACCGGCATCCCCTGGCGGTATCTGCCGCACGACTTCGCGCCGTGGAAACCGTCTACGGATACTTTGCCGCGTGGCAGAAGGACGGCATCTTCGACCAACTCGACGGCCTCCTGCGCCGGTTGGTATGCGAAGCCGAAGGCCGGGACGCCGAACCGAGCGCCTGCGTACTGGACGCCCAGAGCATCAAGACCTCCGCGAACGTGCCGGCCGCGGGTCAGGGCATCGACGCAGGCAAGTAGATCGCAGGCCGCAAGCGCCATATCGGTGTCGACACCCTCGGCCTGCTGCTGGCCGTCTGGGTCACCGCCGCCAGCGTCTCCGACAACGTCGGCGGCATCCATTTGCTCTCCCGGATCGCCGCCGCGAACCCGCGTATCACCAAGGCCTGGACCGACACCGGCTATCGCACCAAAGCCGTCGACCACGGCGCCCGCCTCGGTATCGACGTCGAAGCCGTCCGCCGGGACCCTGCCGCGAAGGGATTCAAGGTGATCCCGCGATGCTGGGTCGTCGAGCGCACCTTCGGCTGGCTCATGCACCACCGCCGCCTCGCCTGCGACTACGAGACTCACCCGCACCGCTCCGAAGCCATGATCCGCCTCGCGACCCCGAACTGGCGCGACACCTGACTCCGAACCAAACACTATCCCCAGGACAAACGCTCTTTCAGCGTTGTGTGCGTGAGGCCATGGCCGCGCGCAGTGCGTCCGCGTCGAGAACCGGGCCCCAGGCATCCATCGGATCGATGCTACGGCCGTCGACCAGTGGTCCGGCGTCGACAACGTCGAAGCCGATCTGGTCGATGAATTCGGTGACGGCTCGCTTTGCTTGGTCGTCGTCGCCAGCGATTGGTATGGCGCGTCGGTGAGGTGTTCCTGGCGGGCGGGCGTGCTCGATGATGTGGGCGGCCATGATGGCGTTGAAGGCCTTGACGACGCGTGCGGTGAGGTGTGCGGCGAGTATTTCGCTTGCCGCGGTGTCTGCGTTGTCTATGGCGGGGACCTGTCCATCACGTGGAGCGAAGTAGTTGTTCGCGTCGATGACGATCTTGCCGGCCAGGGGTTGCACCGGAATCTGCAGCACGTTGCGGAACGGGATCGCCACAACGACCAGGTCGCCGGCCGCGCCGGCTTGTTCGGGGATTGCAGCACGTGCACTCGGGCCGAGCGCGTCGATCAACCGGGTGAGGGTGTGTGGGCCTCGGGAGTTACTCATCACGACGTCGTGGCCGGAGGCGATCGCCTGTCGGGCAAGGGCTTGTCCGATGTTGCCGCTGCCGATAAAGCCGATGACGGCCATGATTGTCTTCCTCCGTAGGTGAACTGCAGTGAGCCGCCCGAGCAGGCTCGGACCGGGCCGCCTGCTCCGGTCGGCATGGCCGGAGCAGGCGGCCCGGTCCGAGCTCGTCGGCCGGATCTGCGGACGACGTCGAGTGGTCAGGGAGTGAGGACGAGCCGGCCTCGCAGGCCACCCTCCGCGAGGCGTCCGTGGGCCTGCGCCGCCTCTTCCAGTGCGTAGGTCTGGGCGACCCGAAGGGCGAGGGCGCCTGAGGTGGCGAGGTCGGAGAGGGTGGTGAGCATCGCCGCGTCGGGGGAGACCTGGGTCAGCCTTACCCGGATGCCGCGCTCCGCCTGTGGCAGGGCATCCATCCGGGTGGTGACGAAGGTTCCGCCGTCCCTGACTGCCGCGATGACGCCGAGCGTGGTGGTGTCCAGCACAGCGTCCACACCGTGCGGGTAGAGCCGGCGCACCGCTGCGGCGGGGTCGTCACTCGCGGGCACGAAGGCGTCGGCGCCGAGGACGCTGGTGACGAAGTTCTCGTCGTCGGCGAAATCGCTGGCGATCACCGTCAGCTTGCGCCGCTTGGCCAGTTGCACTGCGTAGCCGCCGACCGCACCGGCCGCGCCGGTGATGAAGACGCTCTGCCCTTCACCGAGGCCGAGAAGCTCCACCGATTGCGCGGCGGTCAGGCCGTTCAACGGGATGGTGGACGCGTGCACGGCGTCGATCCCGGTCGGCGCGTGGGCCAGGGTGTTACTGGGCACAATCGTGTACTCGGCCTGGGCCCGCACGACACCGGTCGCGCCCTGCACAATCGCGATCACGGGCGTACCGACCTCCCACGCCGCGCCGGGGCCCACGGCGTCGACTGTACCTGCCACGTCCCAGCCCAGCCCGAAGTGACTGCCCTGCGCGGGAGCCGGAAACAGACCGCTCCAGGCCGCCACATCAGCCGGGTTGAGGGCAGCGGCATCCACCTTGATACGTATCTCGAACATCCCCGGCTCAGGAAGGTCGACATCCGCCACCTCGATGACGTCCGGTGCGCCGACAGACCGGTAAACAACTGCTCGCATGATCTTCGCTCTTCCGTTTGCGAATTCGAACGCCACGAACGCTAGGTGGGTTACGATCGATTCGTAAGTAGGCACTTTTTAGTGCGCTGCGCTCCTGACAGGAGAGACGGATGACCACCAAGGCGAAGCCGGCGCGCCAGATCGAGCCCGGCACGTACGAGGCATACATGCACGACTGCCCCGCGGTGGCCTTGCTCTCGACGATCAGCAACCGGTGGGTCAGCCTGACGATGTGCACCCTCGGGTCATACGGCGACGCGATGCGATACAGCCACATCAGCCGCGAGATCCCAGGCGTCAGCCAGAAGATGCTCACCCAGACCCTGCGCATGCTCGAGCGCGACGGCATGGTGAAGCGGACGGCCACACCGACTGTGCCCGTACGCGTCGACTACGAGTTGACCCCGCTCGGGCAAGGCCTGTACGGCCTGCTGTCCCAGGTACGCGACTGGGCCGCCGACAAGACCGACGAGGTCGACGAGGCACGAGCCCACTACGACACCCGGAAGACCGACCAGTAACGACAACAGACGCCCCCGTGCGGGCTGCCCGCCTGCGCCCGAACAGGATGACCGACCTCGCCGTCAGCGATCATCACAGGGCTCGGACAGTTATCACTGCAGGTCAGGGAGCATATCGATACTCGTGTATGACGTCGCCGAGGACGTGATTGGCTGCCGCCTTCCACGTCGTGCACGGCGGCGGGGGGGCACTGGTGGGCTGCGGACGGCAACTGGTCGCAGTTCGGCGGGGACGATGCTCGTTGCCGTGCCGGAACTCGGCGAGGGACCTGCCGGGCGTGGATTTCGTCCTGGATCATGACGTGCTCGAAGCCTCACGCCGGATGCTGCCGAGGACTCTCTCGCCGTGGGCGCTTATCCGAGGTGCCCACGGCGCGCGCTCATGCTCTCGGCATCGAAGACCGCATCGAAGGCCTCGCCCTACCTGTCGCCGCGGCCGCGCAGCAGGAACCGCTCCGTGCGCATGCCCAGGTGGGTGGAGAATTCCTCCTTCTGCTACACGGCCGGATCCCGGGTCGTTCCGGGTGAGCGCAGGATCCGGGTGAGCCTCTTCTGACTGGAGGCAGTCATGCGTGCACGCCTCGTACATGCCGGGCTCGCCCCGGCGCACCGACTTCACCGTGGTGGCCGCCTGCCCGATCAGGGGCGTAACGCACTTTAAAGTGCCTACTTACGAATTGATCGTAACTCGCCTAGCGTTCGTAGCGCTCATAGCGTTCGAATATGCAAAGGGAAGAACGAAAATCATGCGCGCAGCAGTCGTGAAGAAGATCGGTGGACCCGAGGCTGTCGAGGTCTTGGAGGTCCCCCTCCCGGAACCAGGTCCCCTGGAGGTCCGCATCAAGGTCGCGGCCGCCGCGCTCAATCCCGCCGATGCCGCTGTGTGGGCCGGGGTCTTCAGGCCGTTGGAGGAGGTCGAATACACCGGTCTCGGCCTGGACGCTGCCGGCACGGTCGACGCGGTCGGCCCGGGTGTCCCCCTCAAGGTCGGAACCCCGGTGATCGCGTTCGATGCCCCCGTGCTGCGCCCGACGAAGGCCCAGGCCGAATTCCTTGTGACCGACGTCAACTCCATCGCCCCCGCCCCGGAGGGTATGGACCTGACGCTCGCGGCGACGATCCCTCTCAACGCGATGACCGCCTCACTGGCCCTGGACCACCTCCCGCTACGCCCCCGCGACACTTTGCTTGTCACGGGCGCCGCCGGGGCCGTTGGCGGCTACGCCGTCGAGCTGGCCCGGACGCGGGGGGCGCGGATCGTCGCGCAGGGGCGGCCTGAGGACGAGGAGTTTCTCCGCGGTCGTGGCGCCACCTGGTTCGTGTCGCGCGACGAGGAGCTGAGTGAGGCGGTGCGCCGGTTCGTGCCGGAGGGCGTGGACGGCGTGCTCGACGCGGCAGCACTGGGCGCCCCTGCGCTGGCGGCTGTCCGCAACGGCGGCATCTTCGTGAGCGTGAGGGGCGACGTGCTGCCGGCGCCGCAGCGAGGCGTGGTGGTGCGGCTCACCGCCGCCGGTCCCGAAGCGACCCGTCTCTCGTATCTCTCCGCGCTCGCCGAGGTTGGCGTGCTGACGCCGCGCGTGGCGCAGATCTACCCCCTGTCGCAGGCCGCCGAAGCCCACGCCCAGCTCACCCGGGGCGGCCAGCGCGGCCGGATCGTGCTGGTGCCGTGAACGCCGAGACCGACACACGACACCGGAAGGAGCCGATCGTGAAGGAATCCCCTGTCGTCACCGCAGTGACCAGGATCTCCGCTCCGGTGGAGGACGTGTGGCGCGTGGTCGTGGCGTTCGACCAGTATGCGCAGTGGCACCCGGTTCTGTCCCTCGACGCGAAGCCCGACCAGGTCGTGGTCGGGGCGGAGGTTCCGGGCCGCCTCTCGGGCGGCGACACCGCCGAGCAGGACGTCACGATGAGGATCGTCGACTTGGAGGCTCCCCACCGGCTGGTGTGGGAGGGCGGATCGCTCGACGCGATTCTCGGCAGGCACTCGTTCGTGCTCACCCCACAGCCGGACGGCACCACCGAGTTCACCGACTCTGAGGAGTTCTTCGGCGCCGCTGCTGCCGAACTCATCCCGACACTTGACCAGCTCAGGAAGGAGTACTCCCGATACGGCGCCGCCCTGCAGACACGCGTGAAGGGGCTATCCGGCTGACGAGGTGGGGGTGGGGGCTCACGACCGTCAAGGAAATGCACAAGCAGGAGCGCGCCGCCGCTGCGGAGGTCATCGGGGACAGCCCCGGCATTCTGTGCTGGCGAGGTGGATTCGTGGGTCAGTCGTCTGCTTATGAGGTGGATCATCGCGAGGCGGGTCATGGCTTCGGAGCGATGCGGTGGGTCTCGTAGTCGCGGGCGAGGCGGCGGTGGCGCATGAGCCAGCCGAAGGTGCGCTCGACGACCCAGCGCTGCGGGATCACGGTGGACGGCTTCGACATCGATGCCGAGGCGAGCGCCGTGGTCGATGACTTACCAAACACCACCGCCAGGACAAAACGCTCTTTGATGACCGAACCGGCCGAGGGTGCGGGTGCGGGTGACGATGTGTTCGACGATGCCGTCGAGTCGTGACGGGTGGGTCGGAGAAGGCGGGTGCCGGCGGCAGCACAGTGGCTGCCCTCCGTGACGGGGCCGGCAAGTTCTCCAGAGGGATCGTCGAACGTGGTGTCTCTCGGGCGGCCAGTACCGGTGGGCGACGCACCGTGAGCGTGACGTCCGCCGCTTGGCCCAGAAGACCAGAACCATGGCCGGCTCGGACGGCGACTGTCTTTCATGTTGCAGCGCAAGGCCACAGTCCGTTACCGCGCTTGCGTGTGCTCGCGTCGCGCCGTGGTGTCGCTGCCGTCCCACTGGTAGCGGTCCGTGCCGGGCAGGCCCAGGAACTGCAGGACGCGTTCGACGAACTCGTCCCGCAGCTGCGCGAGTGTCTCGGGCACGTTGTAGTACGTGGGGATCATTGGGTACACGGTGGCGCCCGCTTCCGTGACGGCGACCATGTTGCGCAGGTGGATGAGGTTCAGCGGTGCTTCCCGCAGGCACAGGACGAGTCTGCGCCGTTGCTTCAGCATCACGTCCGCGGCTCGCTCGATGAGGCTCTCGGCCTGGCCGTGAGCGATGCGTCCGAGTACGCCGGCCGCGCACGGCAAGATGATCATTGCGTCGCTCGGGTAACTGCCGCTGGTCACCGGTCCGGACATGTCGGCCGGATCCAGGAAGCGTACTTTCGGTGACGTCGCCTCCAGGGCCTGGACCACCGAGTCCGGGTCTTCGCCGGTCCGGAATTCGAAGGCCACCAGTTTGCGCCCGTTGGCCGACACCAGAAGATCGACATGGCCGACCCGGTCGTCCCTCTGAAGTGCGGCGAGCAGGGCCTTGGCCACACCGGTGCCGCCCGCTCCCGTGACAGCAACTGTCACATTCTGCTGGGTCACGACTGTCCCTTTTCCTGACTCATCGGGTCGGCAACCGCGCTGACTCGTGCCACACAAGTGATGTCTCGACGCCTGGGGTTGAAGGACCGCCGTCCGCTTCGGTCCGACGCGCACGCTGATCGGTACCCGCCTGTGATCGCGAGATCCCCTCGGTCACTCGACCAGCGGCTTCTCGTCCTTCCTCATTCACCCGGTCGGCGTCCACCGCTCAGCGGGGCAGGGGCCCGCGCACGACGGTCCACCCGGCTCCGCGCCTTTGCCCATGGGCCCGGCACGACGCCCACCCCCTGACCGCCGGGCTGTGGCCGGTCAGGGGGGCGGGCGTCGTACTGGTCGTGTGGCGGGCCACCTGGTGGCGGTTGCGCCCCAGACGTCCACGGCAGCGCAGGCGCCGGCTTTAGGGCACCGCGGGTGTCAGCCCACGGCACCGCGGGTGTCAGCCCACGGCACCGCGGGTGTCAGCTCGATGCGGCAGAGCCGGTGTCGCCCGCCTGCTCGGATTCGGCGGCCAGGACCTTGGCGCGCACGTCTGCCGGGAAGACGCCGTCGAAGGTGGCGGGCGGAACGCGTCCGCTTCCCACCGCCGGGAGCAGGGCGTCGTGTACGACGATGGCGCCCCAGCCGTTGTGCAGTTCCTCCTCGAGGAAGCACGGGTACCACGGCATGATCGGCCCGTGCCACTGCTCCTGACGGAGCGACGGATGCACTCTGGTGGCCAGCGCCCACAGGAGATCCGAGTCGTTCGCCGGGTCCACGTCGTCGTCGAGGACGTAGACGACCGGGGAAAGCCGGCCCACCCGGGTGCCGTTCAGGACCTCGCCGATGCGGTGCACGAATCGCGCGGTGTCCATGCCCGGCAGCGCATCGCGCCAGTTCTGCGGGACCGTGATCACCGTCCAGAAGCAGGCGGCGCCGAGCGGCAGCCAAGCGGTCGTGATGGGCAGTCCCGCCTTCTGCAGGACCGCGACGACCTCTGCGGAGATGCCCGCGGCCGGTGCGACATGCGAGTCGTCGACAGGCCGTCCGGCGGCGGCCAGCGGCCAGATCGGGTCGTCCCGGTAGGTGATCGCCTCGATGCTGAAGAGCGGCTGCGGCGACGTCTCGGGCAGGGCCCAGCCGTGGAACTCCGCGAACGGGCCCTCCACGGCATCACGCGTTGCGGACAGGTACCCCTCGATGACGACCTCGGCGGAGGCCGGCACCTCCAGGTCGTTCGTCTCACACTTCACCACGTCGACCGGCTCGCCCAGCACCGCTCCGAGATACGCTCCCTCGTCGACCTCGGTCGGAACGGTCATTCCGCCGACGACGGCAGCGCCCGGGTCGCCTCCCTGGAAAAGGGCGTAGGGCATCGGCTCTCCGATGGCCTCCCACTCACGCCAGATCATGCCGAGGTGCTGGCCCGGCAGCACCAGTCCGGTCATGTGCCGGTCGTCGATCATCATGATTCGGGAAATGGACCAGTTCGTCCATCGGCCGTCCGGCGTCCTCGCGACGATGACACCCCACGTGTTGACGTAGGGACCGCCGTCGCTCTGGTGGACGAACGGGATCGGGAATCGGTCGAGACGAGCTTCTTCCCCCGTCAGGATGTTCTGCTTGCAGGGCGCCAAGCCGGCTGCCACACGCCGCGGCGGGAGCAGTTCCCCGGTACCCGCCTGCCTGAGATGTTCGACCAGTTCGGCAGCGGTCGTCGTGTACGGCAGGCCGAGGGAGAGGGAGACCCGGGCCAGCGGGTGCCCGGGAACGCTCGACAGGGCGCCCGGGGCCCCGATCATGCGGAACCCCTCGCCGGCCCCGCTGAGGTGTTCGAAGAACGGGGCGGGCCGGCCGTTCTCGGTGGACCGCCGGGTGACGGCCGCGGCTTCCAGATTCGGATCGATCACGCGCGGGATGCGCTGGATGTCTCCCAGCGCGTCGAGCGCGGAGATGTAGGACCGGAGGTCATTGATTTCGGACATCAGTCCCTTACGCCTTTCAATTCGGATGGGCGAGGCATTCCGTCCCAGCGCCGCGCCGACGGCACCTGGATATCCAGCTGGTCCAGCACTCGGACAACGACATGCTCAACG
Source organism: Streptomyces olivochromogenes (assembly GCF_001514115.1). Lineage (GTDB taxonomy): Bacteria > Actinomycetota > Actinomycetes > Streptomycetales > Streptomycetaceae > Streptomyces > Streptomyces olivochromogenes. The sequence continues at coordinate 32,504 of NZ_KQ948471.1, read as the reverse complement.
AGATCGTCGATGGTTTTCGGGCGGCTGTAGAAGGCCGGCATCGGCGGAACGATTCTCGCTCCCATACGGGAGAGCGCCAGCATGTTGTCGAGGTGGATTTCGCTGAGCGGGGTCTCCCTCGGCACGAGCACCAGGGGACGCCGCTCTTTCAGCGTGACGTCGGCGGCGCGGGGGATGAGGCCGTCGGCGTATCCGGTTCGAATTCCGGCGAGCGTCTTCATGCTGCACGGTGCGATAATCATTCCATCCATCCGGAATGACCCCGATGAAATCGCCGCACCCTGATCGTTCCATGAATAGGTCACGTCTGCCAGATCGGTGACTTCGCGAACCGACAGGCTGGTCTCCAGATGGATTGTCGCTTTGGCCCACTGGGACAGAACGAGATGTGTTTCCACGTCCGGCTGGTTCCGCAGCCGGCGGAGCAGCTCGACACCGAAGACGGCGCCGGTCGCCCCGGTCATTCCCAAGATCACTCTTCGCGGCACGGGAACCACCTTCCGTACACGGTAAGTCCGTACACGGATGAATGTAGAGGATGAAGCTTCCGACTGCAAACAGTCCGTGTACGGACTCACAGTGCACGGATGTATCCTGAGCCGGTGACGATCGGAGCTCGATACGACGGGGTGCTGGCCGACGGCATGGCCCACCAGCTGCGACGCGCCTCGCAGGCGGTGAACGCCTCGTGGCAACTGCGCAGCAGCGACCTCACGCCTGCGCAGTTCGCGGTGCTCCAAGTCCTGGATGAGCGCGAAAGCCTCGATCAGAAGACCCTCGGCGCCCTCGCCGCGGTCGACCGGTCGACGCTCACTCCCCTCCTCGACCGGCTCCTGGCCCGCGGCCTGATCACCAAGAGCACGGATCCCGGCAACCGCCGCCGGCAGCTGATCGCCCTGACGCCCGCCGGGCACGAGCGAGCGGCCCTGGGCCGCCGGCAGGCACAGGAAACGAGCCGTTGGATCGAAGACCTGCTCGGGCCCGAGCGGCTCGCGACCCTCACCCTGCTCCTCAAGGAGCTGGGGGACGCGGGCCGCGACCAGCAGCCCGGCAGCAACCGCTCATGAGCAAGCCCTCCGGGCGCCGGACAGTCACCTGCCTCACCCGTAACACCGGCCGCACTGGCCGCACCTGACGATCCCGGCATCGCGGCAGGCGCCGACTGCACAACCGCCCGTACGGTCCCGGTGCCAGCAGGCCGGCCCGGGATGCCGGCCGGGATGTCCGGCCCGGCCGGACTGCGCGGGTGCGGGCGCGTACAGCGGCAACAGGGCTTCCTGGCGCACCGGACGCGTCGCGTCCCCGGGCTGCCGAAAGGCCCCGCTCTTCACGCATCGACCGCACCGCACTCCCCCGGCCAGGCCCGCTGTTGTGCCGGGTGCGGGCCGCCGCCGCGGACTCCCTGAACCAGCGCGGCCGGCGTGCGCCACCTCGTCCTGCGGCTCCGCGGATCCCGCCGTGCTCACTGCCGGACAGGGCCTGGCCGGGACGGCCGGTTCCCGCCCGGTTGCTGAACTCCGGGGCTCTTCACCGGGGTTGATTGATGCCGCCTGTGATGTGCGGGATCCCGCGCGGCCCGCCGCGCATCAAAGGCGGCGTATCGCGCCGTCCGCCCGGAGGTCCTTGAGCGCCGGGTAGCCGTCCACCGCCATGATCAGGTCGGCCTCGGCAAGCAGCGAGCGCAGGACGTGGACGATGCCCTGCGTGCCTCCGAGAGCCAGCCCGTATGCGTACGGGCGGCCCACACCCACGGCGGTGGCCCCCAGCGCCAGCGCCTTGACCACGTCCGCACCGCTGCGGACACCCGAGTCGAACAGAACCGGCAGGCCGTCCGCCGCCTCGACCACTCCCGGCAGCGCCTCCACGGCGGGCAGTCCGCCGTTCGCCTGCCGGCCGCCGTGGTTGGAGCAGTAGATGCCGTCCATGCCGCCGTCCCTGGCGCGGCGCGCGTCTTCGGGGTGGCAGATGCCTTTGAGGACGAGCGGCAGGTCGGTGATCGACCGCAGCCAGCTGAGATCGTCCCAGGTCAGCGGATTGCCGAAGATCCGTGCCCACTCCAGCACCGCGGCCCGCACATCCTCCTCGGGGGCTTTGGCCAGCCGGGCCCTGAAGACCGGGTCGGACGTGTAGTTGGCGAGGCAGTGGCCGCGCAGCTGTGGGAAGTTGCCGGTTCCCAGGTCGCGGGGGCGCCATCCCGTGATCCAGGTGTCCAGCGTCACCACGATGCCTTTGAAGCCCGCCGTTTCGGCCCGGCGCACCAGACTCTCGGCCAGCTCCCGGTCGGTGGGGGTGTACAGCGAGAAGAATCCCGGGGTTTCCCCGAACTCGGCCGCGACCTCCTCCAGCGGATCGACGCTGAGGGTGGAGGCCACCATCGGCACGCCCGTACGGGCGGCTGCGCGGGCCGTGGCCAGGTCGCCGCGGCCGTCCTGCGCGCACAGCCCGATCACTCCGACGGGTGCCATGAACAGCGGGGACGGCAGACTCGTCCCGAACAGGTTCACCGACATGTCGCGCCGGGCCGCGCCGACCATCATCCGCGGCACCAGTCCCCACCGCAGGAACGCCGCAACGTTGGCCCGCTGGGTGGACTCGTCTCCTGCGCCACCGGCGACATACGACAGCAGCGACGGCGACAGCGCCGCCTGCGCTCGCGCCTCCAGCTCCTGGAACTCCATCGGCAGGGCGGGCAGCACGCCGGACAGCCCGTCGATGTAGATCTCGTTCTGGTAGTCACCGAACTGCCCGTCGAGCTCCCGGTTCATCCGTGGGGTCACCGCCTCGCCTCACCTGCCCCCGGCCATCGGGGACCAGTGCCTTTCATCGTGCGGCCGGGACGGGGCGGCGGCCAGGTCACAGCAGTACAGCCCGCACTGAAGGCGTTGTGACCGACGTACATTGATCCGCCGCGGCCCCGGGCCACGTCCGGGTGCGTGGCCTGACGCTCCTTCGCAGCGCCCCGGCATGAACACGCCCTCGCGCCGGCCAGCCGGACGGTCGCCCCCGAGCGATCCGTCAGCCGCTCCTCGCCGTCAGTCGGTGCCGGCCGTGACCGTCTCCCAGCGGGTGTACTCGTCCATCAGCTCGGCGAAGCGGCCGCGCACCATCTCCAGGCCGGCGGTGGCCACCGCGAGGTGCAGCGGGGGCTCGTCGATGCCCGTGATGTCGGCGACGGCCGCCATGGACCTGATGAGGTCGCCCCGCACCGCCTGCTTGTCGAATTCGGCCATGCCGGCGTAGGCGGGCGCGTAGGCGGGGATGGACGCGGCGGGGAGCTTCGCGTTGGTCCCGAAGCTGGTGTCGTAGCCCGCCGGCTCGACCAGGGTGACGCGGATGCCCAGCGGGCCGACCTCCTTGGCCAGTCCCTCGGTCAGGTTCTGCACGGCGCTCTTGGAGGCGCAGTACACGGCCATCGTGGGCAGGCTGACGTGGCCGCCCATGGAGCCGACGTTGATGATGTGGCCGCGGCCGCGTTCCCGCATGTGCGGGAGTACGGCCTGGATCACCTGGACGAGGCCCACCACGTTGGTCTCGAACTGGTCGCGCAGCTGGTCGGGGCTGACTTCCTCGACCGTGCCGACCTGCCCGTAGCCGGCGGCGCCCAGGAGGGCGTCGATGGCGCCGAAGCGGTCGACGCTCTCCTTGACGGCCTGCTCGATGCCGGCGGCGTCGGTGACGTCGAGGCGTGTGACCAGGACGTTGCCGAGGCCGGCGAAGGCCGGGTTGGCCTTGGCCGTGTCGCGCATGGTGGCCACGACGTTCCAGCCGCGCGCGGCGTACTCGAAGGTGGCCGCTTCGCCCATGCCTGTCGAAGCACCTGTGATCAGAACGGTCTTGCGCATGATGCCCTCTCTCGCGGCGTGGCCTGTGCGCCCGCACCGCTACTAAACAGAATCTACAAAACATGTATAGCACGCCCAGTTGGTATGGTGTGCATATGACCGTGACCCGTGGGGACACCCGACGCCGCGCGCAGGTACTCGCGGCGGCACTGACCGTTTTCGCCACGTTCGGCTATCGCAAGACGTCGATGGACGCGGTGGCTCAGGCGGCGGACATCTCCCGCCCCGGCCTGTACTTCCTCTTCTCCGGCAAGGAGGAGCTGTTCCGCGAGACCATGCGGCAGGCGCTGGACGAGGCCCTGGGCGACGCCCGCACGGCGCTGGCCGCGCCCGGTGCGGACCTCAACGCGCGTCTGGTGGCCGCGCTCGACGCCCATCTGGGCCGCTACGTCGGCACGCACATCAACGAGGGCGTCGACGACCTGCTGGAGCACGGCACAGCACAGCTCCAGAACATGTACGACGACTACCGGGGCGCCTTCCTCGACGCGCTCACCGAGGCCGTCGCCACCTCCGGCCGGCCCACCGCAGGCGTCACCCCGCGGCAGATCGCCGAGGTCCTGCACGCCGCCGCCGAGGGCTGGAAGCATCGCGTCGCCGACCGTCCGGCATTCGTCGACAAGCTCACCATGGCCGTCGGCGTCGCCTTGCGCCCCTAGGTTCCGCCGACGGCAACACCGCTGGCGGCACGCCCTGCTCGAAGAGCTTGGAGGAGGGCGTGCCGGGCCCCGCGGCGGCGGCATGACCGGCCGGGCAGGCCCTAGAAGCTCCTGCGCACACCCCCGTCGACCGACAGCATCACGCCCGTGAGGTAGGACGCGGCGGGCGACAGCAGGAAGGCGGCACTGCGGCCGAACTCCTCGGGGGTTCCGTAGCGGCGCAGGGGGACGCCTGCGGTCGCACGGGCGCGGGCGGCGTCGGCGTGCCCGGTGTGCGCGTCGAGTTCGCGGACCCGGTCGGTCTCGATGTGGGCGGGCACCAGGCCGACGACGCGGATGCCCCGGGGGCCCAGCTCGTTCGCCAGACTCTTCGCGTAACCGGCCAGGCCCGGCCGGAAGGCGTTGGAGAGCGCGAGGCCGGGAATCGGCTCGTACACGGAGCTGGAGAGGACGAAGCCGATGACCCCTCCCCCGTCCAGCTCCGCCGCGACGGCGCGGGACAGCCGCACCGCACCGAGGAAGACCGACTCGAAGGCGGCGCGCCACTGGTCGTCGTCGATGGTGTCCGACGTACCTGGCGGCGGGCCGCCGACGCTGATGAGCACCCCGTCCAGCCGCTTGAAGGCATCGCGTGCCGCGCCGATGAGCCGGTCCGGGGCAGCGGGGTCGGCGTTGTCGGCCACGACACCGACCGCCTGCCCCCGGCCGCCGAGTTCCGCCTCGGCGGCGGCCACCGACTTCTCGCCGCGGCCGCTGACGACCACCCTCGCCCCGTCCGCCACCAGTTCGCGCGCGGCGGCCCTGCCCAGACCGCGGGTGCCACCGGTGACGATGTACACCCGGTCCTTCAGTCCAAGGTCCATGTCCGCTGTCTCCTGTCCCGCCGTGCCGGCCGCACGGCCTACAGCATCGCCTTCTGGGGCTGGGTGGGCACCACGATGACGGTGGTGGTGCCGGCGCTCAGGGCCGCCTTGAACTCCCGCTCCAGGTCCCCCGTGGTCTCCACGTCGACCGCCCGGCAGCCGAATCCGCGGGCCACGGAGGCGATGTCGAGCCCGGGCAGGTCGAGTCCCGGAACGCCCGGCGTCTCCTCCAGCACCGCGAACGACTTGAGGATGGAGTACTCCTGGTTGCGCATCACCACATACACGATGGGGAGGTCGTGCTGGGCCGCCGTCCAGATGGCCTGCACGGAGTACTGGAAGGAACCGTCGCCGATCAGGCCGACCACCGGCCGGTCGACGCCCCGGTCCCGGTCGCCCAGCGCGACGCCCACCGCGGCCGGGGTGGCCCAGCCGATCCCTCCGCTGGCCGTGGCGAAGAACGATCCGCTCCTGACCGTCGGAAGCCATTCGACCTGCTGCGCCATCGTGGAGGTCGATTCGTTGACGATGACCGCGTCCGGCGGCCGGACCCTGCTCAGGGTGGCGTACACCTCCGGCGGGGTGAGCGGGCTGCCCGGCACCTGCGGCAGCTCACGGGGCCGCGCCATCGGCTCCGGAGCGGTCCGCGCAGACCCCTCGGCGACCGTGTCCAGGAGCAGTTCGATCGCCGTCGCGGGATCGCCCAGGAGGCTGTCGCCCACCCGCGCCGCCGCGGCCACCCCCGGATTGCCGGTGATCTGCAGGAGTTCGGTGCCGTCGGGGAGGTAGTCGCCGGGCACGTAGGGGTAGTAGCGGAAGGCCTCCGCGCCGATCACGACCACCAGGTCGTGCCCGGCCAGCCGGTCGCTGATGGTCTTCACCGACATGCCGAGCGGGCCGCGGAAGAGGGGGTGGTCCTCGGGGAAGGAGGCGCGGTCCAGCAGCGGGGCGCCGTAGACGGAAGCACGCAGCTTCTCCGCCAGGGCCACGGCCGCGTCCCAGCCGCCGGCGCGGTCCACCTCCGGCCCGAAGACCAGCGCGGGACGGCGGCTTGCGGAGATGCGGTCGGCGAACAGCCGCAGGCGCCGCGCGTCGGGGACGACCCGGTCGCTGACGGTCCGGACCCGGGTGAACCCGGACAGCGGCCGCTTCCAGTCGTCCATGGGAATCGACAGGTAGACCGGTCCCGCCGGCGGCTGCAGCGCCTCCGCGTAGGCCCGCATGAAGGCCTCGGGGACGTCTTCGGCGCGGGCCGGCTCGTAGGACCACTTCACCCACGGCTTCGGCAGCGTGGTGGCCTCGCGGTTGCCGAGATACGGCTCCCCGATCACGAGTTCACGGTGCTGCTGTCCCGAGGTGATGATCAGCGGCGTGTTTCCGTGGTAGGCCGCCACCAGGTTGCCCACGGCGTTTCCCACCCCGGCCGAGGAGTGCACGTTGACCAGTGCCGGGCGGCGCGTGACCTGGGCGAAGGCGTCGGCCATCGCGATGACGGACGCCTCCTGCAGCGCCAGGACGTAGGTGAAGTCCTCGGGGAAATCCTGCAGGAAGGTCTGCTCGGTCGAGCCGGGATTGCCGAAGACCGTGGTGAGTTTCAGGGTCCGCAGCAGGTCGTAGGTCACGCTGTGGACGGTGGATTGCTCGGTCATTGTTGCCACCGACTTTCGTGCTGGAGCCGGGCGCCGGGTCAACGGCCCTGCCCGTGGGATGCGCGCTTCTCGGTGAAGGCCCGGGCGCCTTCCCTCGCGTCGTGGGACGCCGGAACCAAGCGCCGATCCGATCCTGCTCGACACCGGCGCCCTCGTCGCGAAATGCGGTCCGTTCGGTGACGGCACGTCCGACGGCCGCCACGGCCAGGGGGCGATGCGCAGTGGACCTCGGTCCGGCCGAAGGACGGCGCTCCGCGCGGCCACGGTCATGTCGCGGGCGAGCGCCGTCCCGGGGCCCGCGACAGGCCGGCCGCCCAGCCGTCCGCCGCGTTCATGTACCGCTCCATGCCGCGCCCGTGTACCGCTCTCCTTCCGGTCCGGGGATCGGACCGCTTCCGTCAGGACGACGCTAGGAGCGTGCACGGATGGAGCCATTGGGCGACGGACACCACATTTGCCAGGAAATTGGTTTCCTGGCACCAATAGGAGCGATACTCACCGGTATTTCCTTGCTTGACAAAGCAGATGAATGCCTGGGCATACTCGGTCGGTCGGTCCGGAACACGGGAGCCCGCATGAACCTCGGCATGGCCATCGCTGACTTCACCCAGCCCCGGGGCCCGGCAGGCATCGCCCGTCACGTGGGCCGGCTCGCCCGCACCGCGGAGGAGTACGGGTTCACACGCATCGCCGTCATGGACCATCTCTTCCAGATCGGGATCGTGGGGACGTCCGAACAGGAGATGCTGGAGGCGTACACCACGCTGGGCTACCTGGCGGCGAGCACCGAGCGCGTGGAGCTTCTCGCCCTGGTGACCTCGGCCGGCTACCGCGAGCCCGGCCTGCTGGCCAAGATGGTCACCACGCTCGACGTGCTGTCCGAGGGCCGGGCGGCCCTGGGCATCGGCGTCGGCGCGGGGTTCAACGTCGCCGAGGCGCGCGGACTGGGCCTGCCCTTCCCGCCCGTCGCGGAGCGGTTCGAACGCCTCGAGGAGACACTACGGATCTGCCTGCAGATGTGGAGCGACGACGAAGGGCCCTTCAACGGCCGCCACTACCGGCTCGAGCGCACCCTCAACTCCCCGCGCACGGTACGGCGCCCCCATCCGCCGGTCCTGATCGGCGGGTCCGGCGAGCGGAAGACACTGCGGCTCGTCGCGGAGTACGGCAACGCCTGCAACCTCTTCCACGGACCGGACCTCCGGCACAAGCTCGACGTGCTGCGCGGGCACTGCGACCGGGCCGGGCGGGACTACGACACGATCGAGAAGACCGTCCTCCTCCCCCTCGACCCCGGGCCGCGGGGCGAGCACGTGCCGGGCCTGCTCGCCGAACTGCGCCGGCTGCACCGGATCGGCATCGACCACGTCATCGGCCCGGTACGGGGAGCCGACCAGCAGGCGGCCCTCCAGCTGCTCGGAGAACGCGTCGTTCCCGAGACAGCACACTTCTGAGATACCGCACCTCTGCGGTACCGCACCACTGAGTACCGCATCCCCGGCCGCGACACGTGGCAGGGACCTGACCAGCCCCCGCTGTATCAATTTGCTTGAAGAAGCATTAAAAGAGCATCCACTGACAAGCCCTCGGAGGAAAGTCCGTGAGTGACAGCAACGACCGGCCGGGCAAGGACGCCGATGCCATCGTCGTCGGAGGCGGATCCGCGGGCGCCGTACTCGCCGCCCGGCTCAGCGAGGACCCGCAGCGCGAGGTCCTGCTGATCGAGGCAGGCCCGGACTACCCCGCGGGGCACTTCCCCCACGGGCTGCGGACCCCGCATCTGCTGGCCGATCCGGACCACGACTGGGGCTACACCGCGCGGGGCACCGACCGGGCCCCGGGCATCCCCGCTCCGCGCGGCCGGACCATGGGAGGCAGTTCCGCCGTCAACGCGGGGGTGGCCATCCGGGCGCGTTCCGCGGACTTCGCCGCCTGGGCGGACCGTTACGGCATCAAGGGCTGGTCCTACGAGGACGTCCTCCCCACGTTCAGGCACATGGAGAACACACCGGCCGGCGACGACGCCTACCACGGGCGCCTGGGCCCCTTCCCCGTCCGCCAGTGGTCCTACGAGCAACTCACCTCGCCTCTGCGGGCGTTCGTCGACGGCTCGGCGGACCGCGGGTTCCGGCGTGTCGAGGACTTCAACGGGGCCGAGCAGGAGGGCGTCGGCGGCTATCCCGTCAACATCGTCGACGGGGTGCGGCAGAACACCGCCCTGGCCTATCTGACGCCACCGGTGCGGCAGCGCCCTAACCTCCGGGTGCTGAGCGAGGTCACCGCCGACACCGTACTCATCAAGGACGGCGCGGCGCGCGGCGTGGTGAGTGCCTCCGGCACCGTGTACCGGGCCGCCGAGGTGATACTCGCCGCCGGCAGCTACGGCAGTCCGGCCATCCTGCTGCGCTCCGGCGTCGGACCGGCGAAGGACCTGCGGGCACTGGGCATCGACGTGGTCGCCGACCTGCCGGTCGGCCGCCGGTTACAGGACCATCCCTTCTTCCACTCGCTGTTCGCCCTGGCGCCCGGGCACCAGACGATGACGGACGCCTTCTCGGCGGGCCTGTGGTGCGCCTCGACCGAGGCTCAGGCCGGCGAACTGGACCTCGGCATCGTGGCCGTGCACCTGCTGGACGGCTCCTTCAGCCCGACCGGCGGAGCCCTGCTCCTGGCGACGGCCGTCACCCGGCCGGAGTCACGAGGCTCCCTCCGCCTGGCCGGCCGGGACCCCTACGCCGCTCCGGTCATCGACGACAACTACCTCGCGACCGCCAGGGACCGCCGCCGCATGCTGGAGGGCGTGAAACTCGTGCGCAGCCTCGTGGGCACGCCGCGGTTCGCACGGGTACTGGCCGGCGAACTCGTTCCCGGCGACGCGGTCCGGGACGACGGGGAACTGCTGGACACGATCGAGGCCGGGATCTCCACCTACGGTCACCCCACCTCGACCGTGCCCATGGGAGGGCCCGAGGACGAATGGGCCGTGGTCGACGAGTCGGGCGCGGTCAAGGGGGTCGAGCGGCTGCGCGTCGTGGACGCCTCCATCATGCCGGAGGTCCCCTCCACCGTGACCAACGCGACCACCATCATGATCGCGGAGCACATCGCCCGCCGCGTGTACCGGGTCTGACGGGGCGTCGCGCGTACCGGGCCTGACGGGATGTCGCGTGTACCGGGCCTGACGGAGCGTGGGGAATCCCCGGCGCCGGGGAGCGCGACGCGGACCGCCCGGCGCCGGTGCGGTCCGCGTCGGCTCCACCGCGCGGGCGCGCGGGCGGCGACCGTGTCGCCTAGTGCTGGGTTCCTCAAACGGGCTACACATAATCTGTTGCAGGAACTGCCGGCAGAAGACGCCGTTGCGGGAGGATGCGGTCACCGTGAAGGCCTGGCCGTCGACTGGTCGCAGACCGCCCCAGCGAAAGAGGAACCCGGCACTAGTCGTCCTCGATCCGATCGGCCTGTTCGTCGTTGCGTTCCTGCTCCCCTTGCATCGCGCGGTTGTTGCCAGCACGGCAGGCCGGCCCCAGGCCCGCTCTGCCGTGTTGCCATACATCACCATGCAACGACCGTCCCTGCCGAACGGGACTTCCCACTCACGGATCCGCAACTGGACGGGCAGATTGAGCAGCCCGCAGTCGGTCGGCGCCTCGGCGACGCGGGATCGCGGCTCCCCTCGCGAGGTACGCCCGCTGCGGTCCGGGGCAACCGGCTTCGCGTCGGGTGGGGTCGCATCCGCTCAGACCGCCAAGGACGGAAGGTGTGTCGACAGCCGTGCGTGGAACGCGAACGTGGCGCACACCGCTCTCATATCGTGCAAAATTCAATTACACTTTGAGTGTCACCGACTGCGGGACCGAGACGGCTGGGACCACCCGCCTAAGGGCGTGATGTGCGGCCGGACTCCAGCGCGATCAGCGCATCCGCTGCGCGAATAACCCACGTTGCCGGGGCGGCCTGTGACACACAGCGGTGCGGCATCGCCAATTCCAGGGAGCCCGTGTGGAGATAACCGAATCGGCCGCCCTTGACGCGCAACAGCCTGTGCGCGTCTTCAGCAGTGCGGCACGCTGGCTCACTGAGCACGTCGGGCAGGAGTTCCGACGCAAGACCGGCATGTGGCAGATCCACTACGAGATGCTTTCTTGGCTGTCGGAAGCTCCTGAGGGGCAACTGTGCCTGACCGAGTTGGCTCGTCGGATGGGGATATCGACAAGCAGACTCTCCCATCTGGTGGACCGCGCACGGGAGCACGGTTGGGTAGAGCGCGTACCGGATCCTGTCGGCCGTCGTATCGTCCTCGCCAGGCTGACCGGCACGGGAAGAGATGCTGTGCAGGCAGCAGCTCCCCTCCAGCTTGCATGCGTGCGCTCTCACTTCCTCGATCGCCTCACCCTTGCCCAGGTGGAGCAGCTGCGCGAGATCAGCGAGGCCCTTATCGAGTCGATCGACCAACAGGATGAAGGCGGCAGCACCTTCTGAGAAGGAGGGGGCGGACCCTCCATGCCCCGATCAGCGAGCCCTGCTGGGCGGACCGTGTGATGCATCAAACGCGCCGTTACTTCCCGAGATCGTCGTTGGCGTCACGCAGTTCACGCATGACATCGGCGAGCTTGGCGAACCCGTCGCGTCCGAGGGGGGTGAGGACTCGGGCGCGCATGATCTGCGTCAGCAGCTGGGAGATGGCCCGGGCCATGTCCTTACCCTGGTCGGTCAGTTCGAGGTAGATGAGGCGTCGGTCATCCTGGCAGGTCACACGCCGGGTCAAACCGGCGTTGCAGAGCCGGTCGCCGAGCTTGGTGAACCCGCCGCTGGACTTACGTGTCTCGTGTGCCAGGCGTGTCATCGGCATCCGGTACTTGGGGGCACTGAGCAAGCGCACCAGGACCTCGGCCGCGCCTGGGCCGAGGTTGAAGCGATCGGTCAGCTCGCTCGCGAGGGAGCCATGTGTGGCGTGAAAGCCCTGCATCACCAGCATCCACCAGTCGAGCAGTTCACGATCAATGTCCTGCTCGATACCTCGGTCGTCGCCGCTGTCGGCGGGGGGCGGTGGTTCCTCGCCCTGCCGACCCCTCGTTTCGCGCTCCACAACAGTCTTAACGTGCGGGTGGCGCGAATGTTCCTGATCGCTTCAGTGGTGAGGGACCGGCTGTGCGAGAAGGGCGCGGGTCATCAGCCCACTGGAAACGCCGAGGCCGACTGCCGCGGCTGCCCACCATCGGGCCCAGGGAAGCAGGCCTATGGCCTGGTCGACCGACCAGCGGCCGGGTCCGGTGAGCGTGAGCACGGCCGGCAGGAGCATCAGGATGAGCGGGTACTCGTAGCCGTTGTTCTGCACCCAGAGGCCGTTGCGCCACTTGACCGTGACCGCGACCGTCATGACTCCCCCTGCGATGGTGGCCGCCAAGGGGGTGAGCGCTCCTGCACACAGCAGCAGCCCCGCGGCTATCTGTCCGCCTCCCGCGGCGGCCGCAGTGAGCCGGCCGCCGCAGAATCCGTCTGCTCGGAACTCTGCCGCTCCACCCTCGATGCCATGGCCTCCGAGGCGGTGGCTGACCTTCTGGATCCCATGCCCGACGAAGAGCAGGCCGAGGACCAGCCTCAGGATGAGCAATCCGGTGTTCATGACACTTTCCTCATGCGTGGGTAGGTGGTGCGGTAGTGGTGAGTTTCCGTGCGTTACAGCACGAAGCAGGTGTCGAAGATCTCCGTCCGAGCCTCCGGGATGAAGCCGCGCTGGGCGCGCCACTGCCGGTGCTGCTCGGACTCGGCGACGGCCTGGCCGAGCAGTTCGGCCTGTCGCGCGCCCGAGATGCTGGGCTTGACGGTGGCCTGGTAGCCCCCGTAGTGGGCGACCGGGCTCCATGCCGGGCTGATCGCCGGCATCGCCTCGTCCAGGCCCTCGTACTCGGCGGTGGCGTAGACGATGCGGCCGCCGGTGACGGTGAGGAGGGACTCGATGTGCGGGATGTCCTGCTCGGGGACGGCGAAGAAGTCGTCGGACAGGACGGCGAGGTCGCCGTAGAACCCGGGCCTGAGGATGCCCTTGACGTCCTGTTCTCCGGTGAGCTGGGCGCCGGCCTGGGTGTACATGGTCAGTGCGGTCTCCCGGCTGACACGGTTTTCCGGCGGGTAGATCGTCAGATCGCCGATGGTCCGGCCGGAGACCAGCCAGTGCAGTGCGACCCAGGGGTTGTAGGAGGACACCCGGGTGGCGTCCGTGCCGGCGCCGACGGTCAGACCGCGCTCCAGCATGGCGCGTACCGGCGGTGCGTCTGCGGCGGCTCCGGCGCCGTAGCGGCGTACGAATGCCTCGCCCTGGAAGGACATCCGGTTCTGGATCGACATGGCGCCACCGAGCCTGGCGATGCGGTCCAGGCTGTCGCCCGAGACGGTCTCCGCATGGTCGAACAGCCAGCGGTTCCCGGCGGGGAAGAGGCCCTCGGCGGCGAGCTTCTCGAAGACGGCGAGGTCGCGGCGGATCGTCTCGTCGTAGGTGGCGTGCAAGCGGAAGCCCCAGCCGTTCTCCATCAGCAGCCGCACGGCCTGCTCGAAGCTTCCCTCGTAGTCCGCGGCCAGTTCGGGCCGGGGCTCGGTGAAGTTCTCGAAGTCGGCCGCCGACCAGGTCAGGTTCTCTCCGGCGCCGTTGAGCCGGAGCCATTCGTCGCCGTCTCCGGGCCGGATCATGCCGATCCAGCGCTTGAGGTCGTCGATCTCCTGTCCCGGGGTCTGCGGGAAGAGGTGGTAGGCGATGCGCAGCGACAGCTGGCCGGCCTTGGCAAGGTCGATGACGGTGCCGTAGTTGTCGGGGAAGTTCTGGAAGCCACCGGCCGCGTCGATGGCCGAGGTGAGGCCGAACCGGTTCAGCTCGCGGAAGAAGTGCCGGGTGGAGGTCTTCAGGTCCTCGCCCTGCAGGGTCGGTGCCGCGGCGAGGGTGGAGTAGAGGATGAGCGCGCTGGGTGCGGCCAGGAGCATGCCGGTCGGCTCCCCGTCCCGGCCGCGCACGAGCTGACCGCCCCTGGGGTCAGGGGTGCTCTTGGTGTAGCCGGCCGCTTTCAGTGCCGCTCGGTTCATCAGGGCGGACTGGTAGAGGTGCAGTACGAACACCGGTGTGTCCGGCGCGGCCGCGTTCAGTTCGGCGAGGGTCGGCAGGCGCTTCTCGGCGAACTGGTCCGCCGACCATCCGCCGACCACCCTGACCCACTGCCCCTTGGGGGTTCGGGCGGCCTGCTCGCGCAGCATCGCCAGCGCCTGACGCAGCGTGGGCACACCGTCCCAGCGCAGTTCCAGGACGTAGTTCAAGCCGCCCCGGATCACGTGCACGTGGGAGTCGTTGAGGCCGGGGATGACCCGGCGGCCCAGCGCGTCGACCACTCGGGTCCGGGCGCTGACCAGGGGGGCGACGTCCTTGTCGTCACCGACCACGGTGACCTTGCCGTCCTTGATGGCGACCGCGCTGGCCTGCGGGCGCACCGGGTCGCCGGTGTAGATCTTGGCGTTGCGGACCACGATGTCGGCGACGTGATCGTCGTGGACAGACGGGAGGCCAGCCACAGGCATAGTGGCCATGGAAATCATCTCCAGTGAGCAGGGAGTTCTGAGAAGCCGTGTGAGGGGTGAAGCAGCTGTTGGGGGCCGCAGTGGGGAGGGGAGTGACCGCGGGCTGCGTCAGCTGGGGGATGCGCTGCGGGGCACGGCCAGGGCGGCAGCAGCGGTACCGAACGTGCCAGCCAGCAAAGGCCAGCCAAGCCCCGTGTACTGCACGAGCAGGGCTCCCCCGAATGCGCCTGTCAGCATCGCCAGCACGGAGACCAGTCGGCGGCCGGCACGCGGGTTGGTACCGCCTGCCGGAGTCGAGTCGGACGCCAGTCCGGTCAGAGTGAGCGTCAGCACCGTCGTGGTCACATCCGGGACGGCGAGTTTGCGCACCGTCCCGTTGCGCAGGCCCATGGCCAGTGCGGTCAGGGCGATGAGCGCATAGACCGCATGGCTCGCGGCGAAGGCGACGGCTGTCGCCGTGGCCAGCAAGACCATTTCAAGCACCAGGGTCAAGCGCAGCCAGCGCGACGAAGTGCGGTGGCGCATCACGGTTTCCAGACGGCCGGCGGCCACCGCTCCGACCAGGAAGGCGGCCAGCGACACCAGCGAGCCGAGCACCGAGAAGCCGGGTACGCCGGCGGCGGCGAAGCCGATGATGACCACATTGCCGGTCATGTTCGCGGTGAAGACATGTCCCAGGCCCAGGTAGCTGATCGCGTCGATGAGGCCGCTCACGGCCGTCGCTGTCATGAGGGCCGGCAGCAGCGGCTCACGGCCGCCCGGCGCACGCTGGGCCGGCGGATGGTTGATAGTCACTGTCGTTTCCTTGGGCCACGACCCGTGTTCGGTCTGGGTTGCTCTGACTGGAGACCTCGTCCGCCGTGCCGGCTGGACGCTCGCCGCAGGCATGGGCCGGCTCCTGGGCCGTGTCCAGGATCTGGTCGAGGATCTCGGCCGGCGTCCTCGGCCACCTGGCCGACGGCCGCACGGACGAGGCGCCGCCCCAGCACCCACGACCACCGGCCAGCGGCCGGCGACACGGCCACCGTGCTCGGTCCTGCACGCGGCGGCACCTCCCGGGGCCGCCCAACAGGCCGTCACTCGCGTGCAGTTCGGCGCCTGCCCGCGGTGGGTGGCGTTTGCCCTGCGGCCCGAGATGACGTCCGCGCCGCCGAAACCGCCGAACATCGTGCACATCGAGGTCCTGGGCCCCGGGCCGCCGCCGGCCCGGGGCGGGGCGCCCTCGGGCCGGCGGCCCAGACGGCGGTCAGCCCGCGGCGTGGGCGCCGATGACGGACTGGGCGTAGACGACGCCGAGACCGTAGGCGCCGCCGTGCTCCTTGACGATCTCCATGACAGCGCCGTAGGTCTCGCCGCGGGCCCAGTCGCGCTGCAGCTCGAGCAGCACCTGGATCCAGGTCACCGGCACAGCACCGGCACTGACCATGCGCTGGAGGGCGTGCTCGTGCGCCTGCGGGCTGATGCCGCCGGAGGCGTCGGCCACCACATACACCTCGTAGCCCTGTCCGAGCGCGGACAGCGCCGGGAGAACCAGGCACACCTCGGTCCACAGGCCCGACAGGATGATCTTCCTGCGGCCGGTGGCCCTGACGGCCTCGACGAGCGCGCTGTCCTCCCACGCGTTCATGGTGGTGCGGTCGACGATCTCCTGGCCGGGGAAGACCTCGGCGAGCTGCGGCAGCAGCGGGCCGGAGAACGACTCGGCGGCAACCGTGGTCAGCACGGCGGGGACATTGAAGGCCTTGGCGGCCTTGGCCAGGCCCACGGTGGCGTTGATGATCGCGCCGCGGTCGCCACTGCCGGTACCGAAGAACATCTGCGGCTGGTGGTCGACGAACAGCATCACGGAGTTGTCGGGAGTCAGCAGGTCCGGGCTGGGAGCGGCCTTGACGTTGGCGATGTTGAACATGATGGGTTCCTTTTCTTCTGTCACAGGCAGGGACACACGCCTGGCGTGTCTGCCGGCGGGTCCGCCGAAGAGGCGGCCGACCCGTGCGAACAGTCCCTGCAGTCGGTTCTTGGATGCCGACATCGCGGCCTCCTTGGGTGTCACGCCGGGGCGGGTGGCCCGTCCCCGGGTAGGACGCTCACACCAATCAATCTTCCACGAGAGATGCTTCCGTGCAAGAAGTTGAATTGTGAACTAGATAGGAGGTGCGTCACATGCGGGGCGTCACTCCGCGCCTGTGGACTCATGAGTCCACGGCGAAGCACTTGCTCTCGGCGCACTCCAGCAATCCGCCAACCCCGACCGGTCCGGCCCGCCATCCCGGACGCCAACGCCCCACATACCCGATGCCCTCGCCATGTCCCCCGCGTGCGCACGTACGACAGCCGGCCGTACTCGGTGCGCTCGGCCACCCGGACCGGGGAGACACAGGCTCCCGACCACGCCCGGAAAGGCGGCGTGGCGACCTGCGGACACGCCGTCAGGCGCCCGGCGGGTGCGGACAGTTGCCGGCCGGGATACCGGAGAGGCTCCCAACGGGTCCCCGGCACGCACCGCACTTACCCGTTGCACGTAGCCCGTCCGGCAACGGGTGGATCTGGTTGGGTTGGGTTGGGTTACGGCTTATATGAGCCCCACGCCGGAGGGCGCCACTGCGGCATGGGGCCGATGCAGGTCGGCACGCCTCCCCGGCCTTCGCCCTCGGGCCTGCCGACGCCGGTGATCAAGAAGATCTTGCTCACGAAGCTCCTGGCGCGCTCACTCAGTTGGCGCGGTCCGTGGAGACGGCGACGTCGTGCTGGCGGGCAAGCTCGGTGCGGACCTGGCCGATCTTCTCCGTCACGACGTTGATCGTGTCGGGTCCGAGGAAGAGTCGCACCGGGAAGGCGCCGCCGTCGATGGCGTCGACGACGACTGCGGCGCCCTTCACCAGGTCACCGGGCTGCTGGTGGTTGAAGCCGGGCACGATCGTCCGCATCTGCCCGGCGGCGGTCTCCTCGTAGTCAGCGATGCGCTCGGAGACGTGCAGGCTCGGGCTGCCGAGGAAGCCGGTACGGAAGTAGCCGGGCTCCACCACGCCGGCGGTGATGCCGAGCGGGGCCAGTTCCTCGCGCAGTGCCTCGGTGAAGCCCTCAACCGCGAACTTCGTCGAGGCGTACAGGCCCCATCCTCGAACGCTCTGAAAGCCGGCGATCGCCGAGACGTTCACGACGATGCCGGAGTCCGCCGCGCGCATCACCAGCAGCACGGCGCGCGTGACGGCGAGCAGGCCGAAGACGTTCACCTCGCAGAGCGAGTGCACCTCTGAGTCGGCGCCCTCCTCGACCGCGCCGAGCAGGCCGCGGCCGGCGTTGTCCACCAGTACATCGATGCCGCCGAAGTGCTCGACGGCCGCGGTGCCGATCTGCGCGGCATCCGTCCCGTCCAGCCGAACCGGGAGCAGCGCGTCGCCGGCATCGGGGAACGCTTCGCGGACCTGCCGTTCGTCGTGGGCGGCCGCAACCACCCCGTGACCGCACGCAAGCGCCGCCTTCGCGTCTCCACGCCGAGGCCACGCGATGCGCCGGTGATGAACCAGGTACGCACCGTGCCAACCCCTGGATCCGGGGCAGGCCCACACCGCCAACTCGCTTACCAGGGCGCCGGTATGTGCACACCGTTCGAGGAACCCAGCACCAGGTCCTCCCGCGTCACGGACACGTCCCTGAGCCGCGCCTCGACGGCAGCAGACGCTGATGACCGCCTCGATCCGTCATCCCGGCGAATTCATCGAGCAGGACGGCAGGCGGCTCTTCGCCGAGCGCGGACCGACGGCCTGGCCGATGACCGATGACCGATGGCCGATGGCCGACCGGACCAGGACGCGGGCGTCCGAGGCCTGGTTCAGTCGAGCTTCTTCACAACGGCCTCGAACTGCCTCACCAGAGCGGGCAGGGAGCGTCCGTCGAGCTGGTCGACGACCCGCTTACGGGCACTCGCCAGATGAACGGGGTAGGCGGCCTGAAGACGCTTCAGCCCCTCCGGGGTCAAAGAGGCCACATTGCCCCGCCCGTCGCCTTCATGGCGCCGCTTGGTCACCTGACCCCGGGCCTGGAGCGTGTCCACGATCCGGGTGATCCGGCTTGCCGACAGGGCGCTGGCCGCGGCGAGATCCGTCATCCGCAGCTCCTGGTTCTCCGCTTCGGAGAGGCTCATGAGGACGACGTACTCGGTGAGCGTCAGTCCCGTGGCCCGCAGCAGATCGTCGTCCAGCGAGCGCGGGAGCGCGATGATGACGCGCATCAGGGCACGCCAGAATCGTTCTTCTTCGGCGGCCAGCGGATCAGCGTCATTCATCCGTGCAGCTTACATGCTCAAGCAAGCAAGCTCAAGCAGTGATCGGACCCCGGGTTCCCGCGCAGCCTGCGGCGCCGGCAGGGCCGGCCGGTGACCGACCGCACCCACGCCTGCACCTGTGCCTGCGCGGCGAACGGGCTGGCGGTCGCGGGATCCAGTCGGCCCATGGCACGCCTGCAGGCACCGGTCCGACAAGCCCCAGTTTACTTGCTTGACAAAGCATCACCATGGCCGAGATGCTTGCTTACACAAGGAACAATCTGTCGGGGATCGCCGTGTGCGACGACGAGTGAGAGGCCAGAAGGGCATGAGTGTCCAGTTGCCGCCCGCCGGGACCTACCAGGTCGATCCGGCGCGATCGTCCATCACCTTCACCACCCGGCACCTGTTCGGCCTCGGCAGGGTGAACGGCACCTTCACGCTGGAGTCGGCGAGCATCTCCGTCGCCGAGCCGGTGACCGGGTCGGCCGTGCACGCGGTCGTCGCGGCGGGCAGTTTCCACACCGGTGCGGCTCGCCGGGACGATCACGTGCGCTCGCCCGCGTTCCTGGACACGGACCGGCACCCGGCCATCCGCTTCGAGTCGAGCGGGGCGGTCCGCGGCGACGACGGTGTCTGGACGGTGGAGGGGTCGCTCACGGTCCGTGGGCACCGGGCTCCCCTCCGGCTGACGATCGACTCACTGACCGTCAGGGACGGATCGCTGCGGCTCTCGGCCTCGGGGACCGTCGACCGGCACCGCCACGGCCTGACAGCCGCCCGCGGGATGGCGGCGCGCCGGCTGCGGCTCTCCCTGACCGCCACCGCTCACCCCACCGCCAGCCCCACCACCAGCCCCGTCACGAACCCGACCACGCACCCGGCCGTCGGCACGACGACTCGCGCCGTCGCGCCGGCAGAAGATGAAAAGGACCTTCTGATGTCTCCCAAGATCGCAGTGATCTACTACTCCTCCACCGGGACGGTCCACGAGCTGGCGGAGTCGGTGGCCGAGGGCGCCCGCAAGGAAGGCGCGGAGGTACGGCTTCTGCGCGTCGCCGAACTGGCCCCCAAGGAGGCCATCGCCACCAACGAGGCCTGGGCGGCGCACATGGTGGCCACCGAGGACATCCCCGTGGCGACCCCGGACGACATCGAGTGGGCGGACGCCGTCGTCTTCGGCTCCCCCACCCGCTTCGGCAACATCGCCAGCCAGCTCAAGCAGTTCATCGACACCCTCGGCGGCCTGTGGGCACAGGGCAAGCTGGCCGACAAGATCTACAGCGGCTTCACCGCCACCGCCACCGCGCACGGCGGGCAGGAGTCCACGTTGCTGGCCCTGTACAACTCCGTCCACCACTTCGGCGGCATCATCGTCACGCCCGGCTACACCGACCCCGTGAAGTTCGCCGACGGCAACCCCTACGGCACCAGCCACGTCAACGGCCAGGGAGCGATCCCCGTCGACGACACCGCCCGTGCCGCCGCCGTCTACCAGGGCAAGCGCGTGGCCGCCGTCACCGCGCAGTTCAAGAACGCCTGACAGGACATTCCGGGCCGCGTCACGGCGCGCGAGCCAGAGCCGGACTCGACCGCTCGGTCGGCGGGGGTCAGTGCTGGGCGAACTGAACGCGCGTCGGCTGCACGGCGTCCGGCCGCAGGGCGATCCCGTTGAGTACCAGTGGTTCTCCGTAGATGTCGGTGATCCTGATCGCGCCCCCGCACCCGCTGCCCCGGTCGGAGAGGAAGTAGTTGTAGTCGGTACGGGGCAGCGGATGCCAGCCGCCGCCGGTGCGGACCTCCAGCCGCGCCACCGGATTCCGGTGGCCGATCACCTGGATGGCGCACCACCAGCGGCTGGACCCGGTCTTGTACCGGACCGAGACCGTGTCGGACGTGCTGGGGCTCAGCAGGCTCCACGTGACCTGGATGCGGCCGAGCGAGGGGGCGGCGAGTTCGGCGAAGGCCTGTGCGCTGAGGTCGAGTTGCCCGGGTGCGCAGGGCAGCGGGCATTCGTTGGTGATCCGGACCGTGACCGAGGCGCCGCCTGCCGCGCGGACGCGCACGTACGCCCCGCACGCCTTGGACGACTCGTAGTCGGTGTGGTTCATCGCCGCGGTCATGAGGTCATCGCTCGGGCCGTACAGGCAGGCGCCGTCGCCTGTCCCGGCGTCGTAGTGGGTGGCGGTTCCCCGATAGGTGGTCCCGGGCCGGATCCGTCCCGCCAATGACGCCGTGCCGGAAGCCGGCTGACGGGTGGCCGCGGGCCGGGTCCGCGCCGGTGTGGTGGTCGCAGAAGGCGCTGGAGTGGTCGCGCCGGCCGTCGCGGCCGGGGAGGCCGTGGCCGGCTTGCGTCCGGACGCCGCCGGCGGGACGGCCGACTCCTGGGAGCCGGCGACGGGCGTGGCCGCGGCGTTCCCGGCACCGGCGTCGCGGCCGGAGCGGAGGACCACGATCAGGGAGACGAGCACAACGGTGGAGACCAGCGCCAGCGCCGTGCCTGTCACCAGCCCTCGCCTGCGCGGGCGACGCCGCGCGGCCTGTCTTGTTGCCTTCATGTCCGTCCGATCAGAAGAGCGAGTCGATGGTGCGCTGTTCAGTGGCCGCAGGAGCCGGAAAGGTTGCCCCCGGACTCCCGGACTCTCGGGCTCTCGGACTCTCGGACGATCGGGTCCGTACCCCGCCGCCGGGTCGGGGCGGCGGCGGTGAAGTTCTCCGCGCGGGGCCGGACATCAGGTCAGCGGATGACTGAACGGCCCCGCGGCCCTCTCAAAGACTTCGAGGGTGATCTCCGGGACGAAAACAGCATCGCTCTCCAGGCCCTCGGGAAGGTGTCCCCGCATGTCCTCACGGCACAAGAGCGTGCCGTCGGGAATGAGGATCCCCGCGCCGATCCGGTCCGCCAGCTCGATGATGATCTTCCACACGTCGCCGGCCTGCGGGCGTTCGACACCGATGCCGCTGTCGAAGACGAACACCTCGGCCTCGCTGCCGTCGGCGGCACGGATCCAGAACTCCCTATCGCCCTCGGCCGCCTTCTCGGGCGCGGCATCACAGGGCGAAAGGACCGCCCGGACCACGTCCATGTCCGGCTCGGCCGGCTCACCGTCCAAGAACCTGTAGAGGTCCAGGCCGTAGCTCATTGCGGCAGCCCCGGTCTGCACACGAGCCCGATTGCCCTGACGTCGTTGCCGAAGGACCCGATGTCCCCGCTGCCCAAGAGGGGTCTCCTTTGCTGTCGTGTGCGGGGATCATCGCATCGGCGACTGACAGCGGGCGCCAGAACTCCCGAACCAGCCGGACCCGCTTCGGCCTTGACCGGCGCGGCAGTCGCGGCGCAACGGACGAGAAGGCCGGAATCCTCGGGCTTCAGCCCGAGGAGCAAGTCAATACGAGCTGACCGGCGCCCGCTGCAACCCCAAGCCCGTGCAGCGGCCGCACCCGCCGCTGTGCATCGGCGGCAGCGGCGAGAAGCGCACCCTGCGCACCGCCGCCCGTTTCGCACAGCACTGGAACTTCGACAGCGGCACGGTCGGGCAGTTCATCCGCGCGCGACGTACTCCACCAGCACTGCGCCGACGTCCGCCGGCACCCGGCGGAGATCCTGCTGTCGAGCCAGGTGCGGTTCAGCGGCGATCCGGCCGCGACGGCGGCCACCGCCGCCGAGCTCGGCGAGGCCGGTGCGGAGCTTGCCATCGTCTACCTGCCGCCGCCCTGCACCCCCGCCGTGCTGGAACCACTGGCAACAGCGCTGGGCCGGCTGGCCTGAGCCCAGGAACGGCGCCCTCCACAGACCTACGACGACCTAAATGACGGGAGCAGTACCAGTCGCGGCTGGAGCGCTGTCACAGAACCGATCCCTATCCGGTCATTAAGGGAGAAAAGGGGCACATCAGTGGAGCCCCGCACCGCCGGCTTCCCCAGACCCCCGAGGACAGCACTTGATCACCATGACCAGCCCCGACGCAGTGACACTCGGTAAGCAGCTGAACGCGTCCGACATCTCCGACACGGCAATCGCGCTGCTCGACGAGCAGGGGACGGTCGCCGCATGGACACACACCGCCGAACAGTTCGTCGGATTCTCCGCCGAGGACATCGTGGGCCGGTCCGCCGCACTCGTGCTGCCATCCTTCAAGGAAGCGACGACGACATCAGCGTTTGTCGAGCAGTGCCGGGCCGAAAACGGGTGGTCGGGGGCGACGGCAGTGCGCCACCGGGACGGCCGCGTACTCGACGCCGGCGTACGGCTCACGATGTTGCGCGGTCGGGACGGGACAGCGCGATGGCTCGCGTCCGTGACCGACGCCGTCCCGCAGTCCGGGGACGCGATAGACCGATCGGTGCGGGAACCGCTTCTCGCCCGCGCGCCGATCGGTGTCGGCATCCGGGACCGGCAACTGCGGTCCACCTACGTGAACGACGTTCCTGAGAGCCACGACGGCCTTCCCCGTGACCGACGTCTCGGACATCGGTTCACCGAGGTACTGCCCGGTGCCAATGCCGAAACAATCGAGGCGGTGATGCGGCAGGTTCTCCAGAACGGTACGACCAAGATCCACGAGTACCGGACGTGGCTGCCGACGAGTCAGGGCCCGGAGCACCAGTTCGCGGTGTCATTTCAGTGCCTCCAGGGCGCCGACGGCCGAGCGCTGGGGGTGTGCATCATCGGCGCTGACGTCACCGCGAGCCGGCGGACGCGTGAGCGCCTCGCCGTCCTCAGCCAGGCCAGTACGCGTCTGGGCAGCACCCTGGATGTGACGCAGGCCGGCCAGGAACTGGCCGACCTGGCCGTGCCGTTGCTCGCCGACCACGTCGCCGTGGACCTGGAGCAGTCGATCTCGTTCGGGGAGGGGCCCCCGGTCCGCATCGGCGCGACGGGCAAGCACCTCCCCTGTCTCCGGCGTGCCGGTCTGGCCTCGATCCACCAGGGGGTCCCGGAATCCCCGTGGGCGCGCGGCGAGCAGGTGTTCCTGCCGCCGGTCTCACCCTTCACCGACGTCCTGCGTGCCGGGAAGTCCCTCCTGGAACCGGTCCTGGACACCGCCCCGGGCGCATGGATCGACAAGATGCCGGAACTGGCGCACAGCGTCCGCGAGCACGGCGTGCACTCGATCATGATCGTACCCATCCGTGCACGGCGCTCCCTGCTGGGCGTGGCGCTGTTCGTCCGCACAGAGGATCCCGTGCCGTTCCATGAGGTCGATCTCCTCCTGGCCGAAGAACTCGTCGCCCGCGCCGCGCAGTCGTTGAACAACGCCCGTCAGTACGCCCGCAAACACACCGCCGCCCTCACACTGCAACGCCATCTGCTGCCCCGCCGGTTGCCAGGCGGCACAGCGGTCGAGGCGGCGTCGCGCTACCTGCCCGCGGACCTGGACCACGGTGTCGGCGGCGACTGGTTCGACGTGATCCCGCTGTCCGGCGCACGGGTGGCGCTCGTCGTCGGCGACGTGATCGGACACGGTCTCCACGCCGCCGCGACCATGGGCAGGCTCCGCACCGCCGTCCACACCCTCGCCACCATGGAACTGCCTCCCGACGAACTGCTGGCCCACCTCGACGACACGGTCCAGCGACTGGGCGAGGAAGACGCCGACAGCGCGGACCAGAGCCCCGCGGTGGTGGGCGGCACCTGCCTGTACGCCGTCTACGACCCGGCCACCCGCCGGTGCACCATGGCGCGGGCCGGGCATCCCCCGCCCGCGGTCATCGACCCGCAGGGGCGGGTCACGTACCTCGACCTCCCGCCCGGAGCCCCCCTGGGTGTCGGCCTGGGGGACCCTCCCGAATCCGTGGAACTGGAACTGGCCGAGGGAAGCGTCCTCGCCCTGTACACCGACGGCCTGATCGAGACCCGCGGCCACGACATCGAGGAGGGAATGCGCCGGCTGGGCACCGTCCTCGCGCAACCGGGCCGGTCTCTGGAGGACCTCTGCGACATCGCAACGCAGTCCCTTCCGGACCGGGCACCGTGCGACGACGTCACGCTCCTGCTCGTCCGCACCCGCTCCCTCAGCCCGGCCCGGGTTGCCTCCTGGACACTGCCCGGTGACCAGTCCGCCGTCAGCAGCGCCCGCACCCTGGCATCACGGCAACTGACGGAATGGGGCCTGCAAGGTCTTCAGGACGCCACGAAACTGATCGTCAGTGAACTCGTCACCAACGCCGTCCGCCACGGCACCGGACAGATCGAGCTACGGCTCGTCCGGCACCAGGTCCTGACCTGCGAAGTGTCCGACACCGGCCCCTGCACCCCGCGTCCGCGTCGCGCACGCACCATGGATGAGAACGGCCGCGGCCTCTTCCTCGTCACCAACCTGTCCCGCAGGTGGGGCTCCCGCCCGGTACCGGGCGGCAAGGTCGTCTGGGCCGAACAAGACCTCCCCCACACATCCGGCCTCCGGTCGGCGGCTGCCTGAGGCGAACCCGCCGACCTCGCGAAGCGGGCTTCGCGAGGGGCGTCCGACACACCTGCGGCCATCGGTCCACCCGTTAAGAGGCCGCGCAGACAGGGCACGCGGCGCCGCGTGCGGGGGCACCCCCGGCCGAAGGCTGGGGGAAGCTCTCGTCTGGCCGCGTTGCGCTCGTCGCGCGCAGCGCCGCTGCGCTCTCCTCACGCCGCCTTGGCCAACCGACGCAATGCACTGGCCTGCCGAAATGCGGCCGCTGCCGAGTGACGATCCCGCGTAGAGACGTGGAGACTCCGGCTGAACTTCCGTACGCAGATGTGCCGCGTCATCAGCAGAGGTTCGCTCCCGGCCGGTGCTTGTGGGGTGGGGTGACGCGATGGGGTGAATCTGTGGTCTGCATGGACGACGTCGCTCGCGTGGGGGCGTGTCCGGTCCAAGGGTGAGGGTGACGGGTCCCCCGCCCCGCTACGCGAAGGAATGCCGCATGCCCCTGCTTCCCCCGATCGGTGCCGAGATCCCGTGCAGCGCGCTTGCCATCAACACCCCCTTGCAGATCCGGAAGAAGCTCGTCTCCGTGGACTTCCGCGGGGGCTGGAAGCACCGCGTCGACGTCAACCCGAACGACCCGATCAACAGCGTGCGGCTGCGGCTGGTCGGCTTCAAGGTGACCGCGGAACTCGCCGCACTGGACGACGGGGGAGCGGAGGGCGGCACCATCACCATCGAGCAGAGTGACGTCGACGTCGATGCGGCCAGCCTGCTGAAGGTGACGCAGCAGTTCCCGCCCAGGTTCGAGTGCTCCCTGGTCATGAGCCCCTGCACCATGACCATCGACCAGCCGGGCAGTGAGCCGCTGGTCCTTTCCACGAAGGACACGTTCACGCTCATCTCGCAGCTGACCCAGTACCCCCCGCGGGGCGACCTGTCCCAGTTGCAGAAGCCGGTCGACTTCGTCGAACTGGACAAGCCCGACACCGTCGTCGCGACGATCCAGAAGTTCCCGGTCAAGTCCGGCGGCCTGTAAGCCGCCGGGCCCACGCACCGCCGGCGCACCCCCGGCGGTCGACCGGCGGACTGGCCCCACTCCGCGCATTCCGTCACCCCGCGTGCCGCATTTCGTCGGTTCCTCGCCTTGGGTGCAAGTGACGCACCGTCGGAATCACGCCTGTACCTGACGTCCGCGCCATGTCCGGGAATGAACCGTGGGACCGGGCAACCTTCACGGCGTGGAACACCGCCCGGCGAGGGCGGCCAAGGGGATGCGTGGCGGCCTACGCCGTGCTCGATACGTACAGCGAAGGCGTACCGCGGGATTGCTTCCAACGCCATGGCGATGGCGGGTCCTTCGAGTCGTCGGTGTCTGCGCCGGCGGGGCGGACATGGTGGTGCCCGCGGGTGACTCTTGCGCGTGCCTGCCGGATTCGCCCAGGTTTCCGGTTACGAATCGTGAGTCCCGTGAACCGAGCGATGGGCTGTGCCGACCATGTTGAAAGCTGTGCTCCGGATCTCTTCCGCCGCCCTTGCAGCTGCCTCGTTGACGTTCGCCTCCCCCGCCGGTGCCGCGACGGATCCCCTCCCGGGAACCCCGGAGCAGATCCGTGACACCGGGGCCTGCGGCCCGGTCGGTGCCTACCATGTGTCGGACTGGGCGCAGACCACGACGGATGCCGGGATCCAGCCGAAGGTAGACCTCGCCACGCTGAAAGAGGACTGGTACTGGCGTCACGACAGCAACACGCTGTGGCGGGGGGACACCCGGCCGGACCCGGAACCGATCTTCCTGAACGGCTTCCCCCCCAAGGGTTCGGACCTCACCCCGCTGTCGCAGTGGATCATCGGGGGCGGCACGCAGAACAGTGCGCACCTGAGCACCACTTGTGAACGGTGGGTTGCGCAGGGTTTCGCCACAGGCGCCACGGGGAGTACCGGCTGGGTGTATGCGATCCAAGCCCCCGGCGGCATTGACGTGAACGCCACCGCGCGGCAGACCGGCATCGAGTCACAGTTCCTGTGGAACAAGGAGATCGACTTCCCCGGCGGGGTCCAGGGCAGGTTCATCCAGGGGGCGTGTCAGTACCATTGGGCCGGCAAGGACCCGCAGACGAACGCCAACATCTACCAAAACCTGGGCTGCCGGACGAACAGTCACTTCCACCCGATCTCGGGTGTGTCGGCGGGTGTGGTCGGCCCGTAGCGCTGAGGCTGTGCGACTTTGAGGTCGCGCGGACAGGCACGGTGGAGGACCCCGGCTGCGAAAGGGGCACAGGTCATAGCGATCATGGAGTTGCGGCGCTCTGTGATCACCGGGGTACCTGTGCCCGCTCGGCTACCTACCTCCCCAACCGCGCCTGTCCGCACGGCCGAACAGCGTTGTCAAGCTTACGGCTACTTGCTCCATCCACTCCCCTGCCCGCCGTTTCCGGCGCTTCAGCCGGTCGTGTTCCCGACAAGCCCCCGCGAACCACGACCTGACCACTCGACAACGAGCGTGCCGGCAATGGCTGAGGAACTCCCACGAAGCCTCTGCGCACGGATGGCGAGAGCTTGGGCACTCAGATGCTGTTGGCGATGCGCTCGTGGTCCCGTTCGCCCTCGCGGGTCTGGATACCAGCCGCGAGCAGCTTGTGGGCGAGCTCGGTGACCTCATCGCCGAACGCCGCAAACAGGCCCTCGTTCTCAACGGCATACGCCGCATGAGGAATGGGCTGCGCGACCGCGTCGACCGCAGCCTTGGTGACGGAGAGCACCTCCGGCCGCAGGCCGGCGATCCGTCGGGCAAGAGTGTCGACGAATGCATCGATTTCTGCGGCGGGCAGCGCACGGTTGATCAGGCCATACCGTTCCGCGAGCTCCGCGCCCACGAGTTCGGCGCCGAGGATGAGCTCCAGCGCGCGGGCCCTGCCCGCCAGGCGCGTCATGTTCACCGTGCCGCCGCCCCCTGGGAGGATCCCCATCAAAGACTCCGGCTGCCCCTGCCCCGACTTGCCGATCGCCGCGAATCGCATGTCCAGGTACATGAAGAACTCATTGCCCGCGCCGCGCGCGAAGCCCGCCAGCTTGCCGATGGTGACCTGCGGCAGCGAGCGGACCTCCTCGCTCATCGCCTGGAGGATGTTCAGGCCCTCGGGGATGGCCGAGTCCGGTGCGGCCGCGATCGCAGCGCGAGTGGCTGTAGGCAGCGCGTCAGGGTCGGTGAGGTAGGCCATGTCACCGTGCGCAACGAAGAACTCCGGGTCCGCACTCTCGAAGACGATGACGCGGACGTCGGTGTCGTCGCGCACACGCGCGACGAATGCCCGGAGTGACGGCAGGAGGACCGCGTCCATCAGATTGAGCGGCGGGTGATCGATTGTCACCGTCGCGACCCCGTCCGAGACGTCGATCGTCAGGGCGGGAAGGTCTTCGTAGCTCATGAGGTGGCTCCATTTCGCGGTAAGGGACGGCCCGTGAACGGGCCGCTTGCTGGGGACAGCGTCGCGAATCTCAGCATCGCGTCTGACACCGAGTGTCAGGTTAGAAACCTGTACCCGAAGAAGCAAACGAGTGTGCCGGAGTACACTCGTCCCCATGAGCGCAGCGCCAGTCGGTACCCGTGAGATCAGCCGCCACGCGGTGCGAGCAGAGCTGGCCCGCGTCGCGTTCAACCGGTTCTGCCTCACCGGCTTCAACCAGGTCACCTTCGCCGACCTCTCCGAAGCCGCCGGGGTGTCGCGGAGCACCTTCCTGCGCTACTTCGGCACCAAGGAAGACGTGGTCCTGTTCGTCTTCGACCCTGTCGGTGACGTCATCGCCGACGCCCTCGATGCCGGCCGGGCCAACCAGGACGACTGGGACAGGCTGCGCAACGCCCTGGAGTCAGCCGTGACGTTCCTCGTGCGCGACGTCCAGGAACTCGTGACGATCCTCGGCCTCATCGATGAGACCCCAGCCCTTTGCGCACGCCTCCGGGAGAAGCAGGCCGAATGGCGACCAGGGATCGTTGCCCGACTCCAGGAGACAGCTTCCTCGGCCGACGGGCCAGCGGTTATCGCCAACGTTCGCGTTGCGGCGGCGCTCGAATGCCTGTGGATCGTCCTCGGACAGTGGAGTGCGAGCGGCGGCCAAGAAGACCTCGGCACACTGCTGGACGCTGCGTTCGCCGCCTTCTCGAGCCCGGCATGCCGGCAGTCGGACGCTCCGTCGTAAAGGGCCGAGGCGGCGGCTTCCTCGGAGGTGCCGAAGCGGCCGAAAGGAGTGGTCGATCCGGCGGCGGTGATCGCATCGGCGGAGTCCAGTCCCGGCCGCGAGTGCAGGAGTGGGGTGTCGATCCGGCCGAAGCGGACGGTGTCCACGCGCAGCCGTGCGGGGCCGCCGAGGCCCCCACAGCGCCTATCTGCGCGACCTCTTACAAGGAGCCGGGACGTGTGCGTGGATTCCGGCGCTGAGCTGCACGAGTTCAACGGTGAGAAGGACAAAATCAAGCCGCATCACGAGCGTCGGCCCGACTCGGTCAAATGGCGATGCTCAGCTGAGTCTTGCCCCTGACCCACGGGTCAAGGCTTAGCGTCCGGACATGAATGCGACTCATCGCCTCGTGCGCCTGGTCCGCCACCCCGCTGGATTGCCGACCGCGGACGACTTCGCCCTGGCACGGGTCCCCGTCCCCCGTCCCGAGGCCGGCCAGGTACTCGTCCGCAACACCCATTTCCTGGTCTTCCCAGGCCTGCGCACCCTCATCGGAGGCGAGACCCGTGATGTCCCGCTGCCGCCGCTGTGCCCCGGTGACACCTTGTTCGGCCCCGCGATCGGCGAGGTGGTCGACGGGCCGCTGGAGAAGGGTCGGCTGGTGCTGCACCTTCAGGGCTGGCGGGACTACGCGACACCCGCCGCCGCCGAGTGCAGGCCGCTGGAGGGCACGCTGCCCGACCCGGTGGCCCACCTCGCCCAGGGCTCCGCAGCGTACGGCGCGCTGACCCGGCTGACCGAGGTCCACGAGGGCGACACCGTGTTCGTGACCGGCGCCGCCGGCGCTGTGGGCACCCTGGCGGGCCAGATCGCCCGGCTGCTGGGTGCCGCCCGGGTGGTCGGCAGCACCGGTTCACCGGACAAGGCCCGGAGGCTGAAGCGGGAACTCGGTTACGACGCCACCGTGCTGCGCGGAGCGGGACCGATCGGCAGACAGCTCGCCGAGGCGGCGCCGGACGGCATCGATGTCGTCCTGGACACCGTGGGCGGCGAACAGCTGACAGCCGCCGTCCACGCCGCGAACCGGGGCGCCCGGTTCGCCCTGGTGGGCGCACTGGACGGTCAGCTGTCCCCAGACCGAGCGGGCGGGAGCGCACCGGCCGTGCTCGACACCTTCCAGCTGCTGACCAGGGGCATCACGATCGCCGGCTACAACGGCACGGACCACCCGGATGTCGAGGCGGAGTGGGAGGCCCGCTTCGGGGACTGGCTGCGGACGGGCGACATCCAGTTCCCCTACACCCCGCTCCGTGGAATCGAGCGCGCCCCGCAGGCGTTGCCCGCACTGATTGCGGGCCGCTCCTTCGGGGCGGCGATCGTGGAGCTGTAGGACGGGGGAGCACATGCGGATCGGCGAGGCAGCGGCGGCAGCCGGCACCACACCGCGCGCTCTGCGCCTGTACGAGGCCCGTGGCCTGCTCCGGCCCCCGCCACGTACTCCGTCCGGCCAGCGTGAGTACAGCGCTGCCGAGGTGGCCCGCGTCCGCGTGATCCGTGACCTGCTGGCTCTGGGCCTCACCCTGGAAGACCTCCGCCGCCGAGCCCACCGCCTGGACCTCCTCGTCCAGACCCCGCCCGCATCTTGTGGCAGTCCTCCAGGCGCGTTCAGCGACGTCGTGGCCGATCGCCTGGCAGCCCTGGACGCGGAGATCGCACGCCTCACGTACTTACGGCAGAACCTCGCCGCAGCCGCAGATGGCCGTGGGGTGCCCCGGGGGTTGCCGACCCCTCCCAGCGGCAGCGTTCCCGCACCTGAACTTGAGTGCTGATTTCCGACCGGTCGGGCTGCCGCTCGTGGCTCTCAGGCTGCCGCTCACACGCGACCCTTGAACACATGTGGCCGACCCTTCGAGGGCCATGCCGCCACGCGTTCGAACCCCGGAGGTCAAAACTCAGGCTCAGGGCCACTCCCCCGCCCGGTCTCTCCGGCTCGACGCCGACCTCATCAAGGCCGCCGGCCTCCGCAACCTCGGCTGGGCGCACCCCCAACCGATGACCGTCTGCTCGTGCGCGCGGCGCCGGCCGCGCGCAGCAGGCCCGCCGCGAGATGGAACCGGGCGAGCGGAGCCGCGCCGCGTGAACCAGCCCGACCCTCAGCAGCCCCATTCCCTCGATGGGCCCTTCCTCCTGCACGCAGCCAGGCTCCTCGACGGTGACCGCCCGCCTACTGCGCACCTGGGACACCCCCCTGAGGCTCTACTGGACGAGTTCCCAGTCCTGCGAGCCGTCCGTGAGCGCGTTCTGCAAGGTGAGCGGCCCGCTGGGTGGCCGCCGACGAGGTCTACGGCGGCCGCGACCTGCGGATGCGCATACGCGAGCTCGGATACGACTACGCCTTCGCGGTGCCCGCCACCCACCCACCGCATGACCACCCCGGCCTGCCGCTTCGGCACCTCCCGCGTGCTGGCGAAGCTGCCCCGCCGGGCCTGGCAGCGTCTGCGCACCGGCCACGGCACCAAGGGCGACCGGCACTACGACTGGGCCATGATCGAGGTGAGCGCCGACGACACCCCGCCCGGCCACGAGGCGGGCCACGGTTTCCTGCTGATCCGCCGCCACCCCTATACCCGCGAACTCTTCTACCGCTGCCACTCCGCCACCCCCGTCACGCTTGCCGAACTCGTCGACGTGGTCTGCCGCCGCTGGCGGATCGAGGAGGACTTCCAGGCCGCGAAGTCCCTGGCCGGACTCGACGAGGGCCAGGTGACATGCTGGACGTCCTGGATGCGCTGGAGCCTGATCAGCCTCATCGCCGCCGGCCTCCTGGCCGTGGCCACCACCCGGCACCGCGTCGGCAGCGCCCTCGACGAGTCCGGCACCGAGAGCGAGCCCATGATCGTCCTCACCCGGCCCGAACTCCTGCGACTGCCACGGACCTTCGCCCTGCCGACACCGGTCACCACCCCGGAGCACGTCCTGCGCTGGTCCCGCTGGCGACGACGCCATCAACACCGAGCCGCCGTCTGCCACCACCGCTGGAACGAGGTCACGGCAGCCGCATGATCACGAACTACGGCTGCCGTGTCAGCCCGG
>NZ_KQ948470.1 GCF_001514115.1 Streptomyces olivochromogenes | reverse complement strand
GGGATCTTTTTTTGGGGCCTCTCGAATCGAGAGGCCCCTTTTTTGTGCCGCCTTACAGCCGTCCCGCCGCCTTGAGTGCCAGATACGCATCCGCGAGGGCCGGCGCCAGGTTGTCCGGAACCGCGTCGACGACGGTTACTCCGTGGCGCTGGAGTTGTTCGGCCGTGCGATGGCGTTCCGTCTGGGCCTGGGCCGCGGCTGCCGCCTCGTACACCGCCTCGGCGCTTCCCCGAGCCGTAGCCATGTGCGCGATATGTGGGTCGGCCACTGAGGCCACGAGGACTGTGTGGCGGTGGGTGAGACCGGAGAGTACGGGGAGCAGGCCCTCTTCGATGGGGGCCGCGTCGAGGCTGGTCAGCAACACGATCAGGGAGCGGCGAGGAGCCGTACGGAGGGCCGTGGCGGTGAGGCCGCGGGCGTCCGTTTCGACGAGCTCCGGCTCCAGGGTCGCCATCGCGTTGACCAGGGAAGGGAGAACGTCGCCGGCTGAGCGGCCCTGGACCAGGGCGCGTACTCGGCGGTCGTACGCGAGGAGGTCCACGCGGTCGCCGGCCCGGGAGGCCAGGGCGGCCAGGAGGAGCGCCGCGTCCATGGAGGCGTCCAGACGGGGGGCGTCGCCCACGCGACCGGCGGAGGTTCGGCCCGTGTCGAGGACCAGGAGGATGTGGCGGTCGCGCTCGGGACGCCAGGTGCGTACGGCGACCTTGGTCTGGCGGGCCGTGGCGCGCCAGTCGATGGAGCGGGTGTCGTCGCCGGGAACGTACTCGCGCAGGCTGTCGAATTCCGTGCCCTCGCCGCGGATCAGGACGCTGGTGCGGCCGTCGAGTTCACGCAGGCGGGCCAGTTTGGAGGGGAGGTGCTTGCGGCTGGTGAAGGGTGGCAGGACTCGTACGGTCCAGGGCACCTGGTGACTGCCTTGGCGGGAGAAGAGACCGAGGGGGCCGTACGAGCGGATGGTGACGCGGTCCGCCTGGCGGTCGCCTCGGCGGGTGGGGCGCAGGCGGGTGGTCAGGCGTCGACGCTCGCCGGCGGGGACCGTCAGGCGGTGGCGGGAGGCGGCCACCTCGGTGCCCGGCTCCCAGCTGCTGGGAGGCCAGGCGTCACGGAGGCGGGCGCGCAGGAGGCGGCCCGAGGGATTGGTGACGGTCAGGGTGACATCGGCGGTCTCGCCGAGGCGTACGGAAGTGTCGCCGGAGCGCGCCAGGCCGAGGCGGCGTACGGGTGCGGCCAGGGCGGCGTCGCAGGCGCAGGCCAGGGCCAGAGGAGCGTTCACGGCAAGGATGCCCGTCCAACTCGGCTCCCAGATGCCGACGGGGAGTGTGCCGAGGGCCGCCAGCAGGGCGGCGCGTCCGGTGAGCGCCATCAGCGGGGAACGGGGACGTGGGCGAGGATCGCGTTGATGACCGAGTCGGCCGTCACGCCCTCCATCTCGGCCTCGGGGCGGAGCTGGATGCGGTGGCGGAGCGTGGGCAGGGCCAGGGCCTTCACGTCGTCGGGGATGACGTAGTCGCGGCCGGTCAGCCAGGCCCAGGCACGGGCGGTGGCGAGGAGGGCGGTCGCGCCGCGCGGGGAGACGCCGAGGGTGAGGGACGGCGATTCGCGGGTGGCGCGGCAGATGTCGACGACGTAACCGGTGATTTCGGGGGAGACCGATGTCTTGGCCACGGCGGCGCGGGCGGCTTCCAAGTCAGCCGGGCCTGCCACCGGGCGTACGCCGGCGGCGCGCAGGTCGCGCGGGTTGAAGCCCTCGGCGTGGCGGGTGAGGACGTCGATCTCGTCCTGACGGGACGGCAGAGGGATCGTCAGTTTCAGCAGGAAGCGGTCCAGTTGGGCTTCGGGCAGAGGATACGTTCCCTCGTACTCGACCGGGTTCTGGGTCGCGGCGACCAGGAAGGGTTCCGGGAGCGGGCGAGGGGTGCCGTCGACCGTGACTTGACGTTCCTCCATCGCTTCGAGAAGGGACGACTGGGTCTTGGGCGGGGTGCGGTTGATCTCGTCGGCCAGCAGGAGGTTCGTGAAGACCGGGCCGGGCTGGAACGAGAACTCGGCGGTGCGGGCGTCGTAGACGAGAGAACCGGTGATGTCGCTCGGCATCAGGTCGGGAGTGAACTGGACGCGCTTGGTGTCGAGTTCGAGCGCGGATGCGAGCGCGCGGACCAGCAACGTTTTGGCGACTCCGGGGACTCCTTCCAGTAGAACGTGTCCGCGGCAGAGGAGGGCGACGACGAGGCCGGTCACGGCGGGGTCCTGGCCGACCACGGCTTTGGCGATCTCGGCGCGCAGGGCTTCCAGGGAGGAGCGGGCGGTGCCCGGATCCCCGGCGTACCCGGCGTTGTCAGTGGTCGGGGCCATCATGAACGGCGTACCTCTCTTTCGAGGGCGTCGAGTTGGTCGGCGAGGGAGATGAGGGCCGCGTCGTCGCCGGGCGGCGGGCCGAAGAGGAGGGTGTGCAGGGCCTGTCCGTCGCCGTCGAGGCGGGCGGACAGGGCGGGGAGCAGTGCCTCGGGCGCATGCGCCTGGGCGGGGGATACGCCGATGAGGGGGGCGAGTCGGGTGCGGGTGGTGGAGCGCAGAGCGGCGGCCGCGCGGTCGCGGGCGTTGGCCTTGCGGTAGAGGCGGGCGCGGCCTTCGACGGTTTCGGAGGCGCGGATCGCGACGGGGAGGCGTTCGGGTACGAGGGGGCCGAGTCGGCGTGCGCGCCAGAGGGCGGCCAGGCCTGCCGCGATGAAGAGCTGAAGGGTGCCCCAGAGCCAGCCCGAGGGGAGCAGGTCGAGGAAGGTCTTTTGGCCCGCGTCGGTGGCGGAGGCGTCGGAGAGGGAGGGGAGGTACCAGACCAAGTGGGGGCGGGAACCGAGCAGTTGGAGGGCGAGCGAGGCGTTGCCCTGCTTGTCGAGACGGTTGTTGTAGAGGATGTCGGGGGCGCCGATGACGACGGTGTCGCCGTTCCCGGTGGCCGCCGGGATGCGCAGCAGGGTGGGCAGGCCGTCGCTGGGGTAGCAGACATCGGCGCCGGGGTCGTTGGTGCTGTAGCGGATGCCGCCGGTGTCGGCGCTGCCCGCGCGGCGGGCGGCGGGCAGGTCGCAGCCAGGGGAGAGCGTCGAGTCGAAGCTGATCGCGGGATCGGCGGTGACGCCGGGGGCGAGGGTGCCGAGGGAGGGCGAGTCGGGGGCGATCAGGATCGTGCGGCCGCCGGAGTTCTTGGTCGCCGCGCGGAGGCCGGCCTGCTGATGGTCGGTCAGCAGGTCCGGGACGGCGACGAGGAGAGTGGTGTCGGCGCCGGCCGCGGCGCGGGCCTCGTCCAGGGTGGCGACCACGCGCGTGGAGACCCCACGGTCGCCGAGGAGTTCGGCGGCGGCGCGGCTGCCGTAGGGGTCGGCGGAGCGTGGGTCGAGGCGGCCGTGCTGGGCACCGGAGCGGATCGCGGCGATCGCGACGGCGGCCGCCAGCAGGATCACGACGGCGAGGACGATGCCTCGGGTGCGGGTCCACACCTGGCGGACGGTGGGCGAGGCCGAGGTGGACGTGAGGGTGACCTCGGTCATGAGGCGGCCCCCTGGCGGCTGTTGTGGTCCGTGCTCTGGGCGCTGTTGGTGAGTACGGGTTTGGTGCGCTCGAGGTCGCGGTCGAGTTCGGTGAGGCGGTGGTATGTGTCGGAGCCCGCGGACCGGCCGCCGTATGTGACCTCGTCGAAGTCCCGGGCGGCGGCGCGCAGTCGGTCCGTGTGGGAGGGCAGTGTGCGGCCCGCTTCGGCGGCGGCCTCGTCCGCGGTGCGGCCGGGGCGTGGGTCGAGCAGGGCGCGCTCCTCGAGGGAGCGCACGACGGCGCGCATGCGTTCCTGGACGGCTTGGTTCCAGTGGCCCTGGGCGGCGTGCGCTTCGGCGGCCGCGCGGTGTTCGGCGGCGCTGCGGGGGCGGTCGTCGAAGAGTGCGGCGGAGGAGGTGGGGGTGCGGTGCGGGGTGCCGAGGCGCCACCAGAGGGCGGCCACGACCGCCAGCACTGCCACCACGATGACGACAAGGCCGAGCGTGCCGCCGGGAGTCGCCGTGGAGGCGGCACCGAACAGTTTGTCGACCCAGTCCCAGAAGGCGTTCAGAGCGCGTTGCAGCGGGCTGGGGTCGTTCTCGTGGTACATCCGTTTGGACAGTTCGCGCTTGGCCGCCTCCCGCGCGGGGTCGCGCGGGATCGTCACCGGTGGTACGTCGTCGCGCGGCAGCGCGAGTACGGCTGTGGCGCTGGTGCGTGGCAGCGCCAGTACCGCTGTGAGAACTCCCCCCACCGGACTCACCGCATCAGCTCCCTGGAGTGGTGCCGGGGGTGCTGGAGCCGTAGTCCTGGACACCGGCGGCGCGGGCCAGGTCGAGGTCGAGGGCCTCGCGGCGGATGCGCTGGTCGATGTAGAGGAGCACGGTGACGCCCGCGGAGATCGGGAAAGTGATCATGGAACCGATCACCGAACCGATTCCGCTGACGATGAGGAACGTCCAGCCGGGGCTGCCGCCGCTGCCAAGGAAACCGGCGACGCCGTCGCCGCTCAGGGCGGAGGCGATGACCGCGAAGGGGATCACGACGATCGACGCCACGATGTTGGCGATGATCGTGGCGAGCAGCTGGATGCCGAAGACGCGCCACCAGGAGCCGCGGACGAGCTTCGCGGAGCGGCTCATCGACTTCAGGACGCCCTGCTTCTCCAGCATCAGGGCGGGCGAGGCGAGCGAGAAGCGGATCATCAGCCAGAGGGCGACGACGCCCGCGCCGATCCCGCCGAGGACCGCGAGTGCGGCGCCCGCGCTGCTCGAGCCGGCAACGGCGACGAGCAGGCCGGGAAGGGTGCCGACGGTGATGATCGCGACGGCGATGAGCGGCAGCAGGAAGGTCAGGGCGAACAGCTTCGGCAGCCGGGGTCTGGCGTCGCGCCAGGCCTCGGCGGTGGTCACCGACTTGCCGAGCACCGCGCGGCTGGTCACGGAGGTGAGCAGGGCCGTGGCGACGATGGTGCCGAGCAGGCCGATGAGTACGACGACGCCGGAGCTCAGCAGGGTGTCGCCCAGGGCGCGGCTCAGCTCGCCGGCGGTGGCGCTCGGGTCGTTGAGGACGTCCGTGCTCGCGCTGTCGTCCAGGACCAGGCCCTGGAGCAGGATGACCGCGATCTGTGTGACGACGGCGACGGTGAGCGAGATGCCCAGGACGGTGCGCCAGTACGTCCGCATCGTGGAGACCGCGCCGTCGAGGATCTCGCCGACGCCGAGCGGGCGCAGGGGGATCACGCCGGGCTTGGCGGCAGGCGGCGGGCCGCCCCAGTTGCCGCCCCAGCCACCGGGACCTCCTGGGCCGCCGTAGCCACGGCCGGGGCCTCCCCAGCCGCCGTAGCCGCCGCCCTGGCCTCCGTAGCCGCCCGCGCCCGGAGGCTGCTGGCCGCCCCAGCCAGGGCCGGGGGGCGGTGGTGGCGGGGCCTGGCCGGGGCCCTGTGGGGTGGGAGCGGACCACTGGCCGGGCGGGGGCTGCTCCTTGGACCACTTCGACGGCGGCTCCGGCTGGTTCGTGCCACCTTGGTCCGCGGGCTGCTCCGGGGGCTCGGCGGCGCCGGAGTTGTCCGGCTCCTGCCCGTCGGAGGGGGCAGATCCGGGCGAGGCCCAGCCCGGAGTGTCTTTCATTGTCGCTCCTTCACGGTGCCCGTCCGCGGTCGCGGCGGCAGGTTGGCAGCCATCGTGCCACGGTGTGCCCGGCATGGGACCGGCCCCCGTATGGGGTGGACACCTTCAATTGTCCGCCTGCTACGGGGCAGACTGGGCGGATGGCTGATCAGTACGCGCAATTCCGCGAGGGTGACGGGCCACTGGAGATACCGGCGATCCGCTGGGACGAGCCGCCCGAAGGGCCGGTGCTGGTCCTTCTCGACCAGACACGGTTGCCGGCCGAGGAAGTCGAGCGGGTGTGCACGGACGCTCCCGCGCTGGTGGAGGCGATCAGCACGCTGGCCGTGCGAGGGGCGCCGTTGCTGGGTATCGCCGGGGCGTACGGAGTCGCGCTCGCCGCCGTGCGCGGCTTTGACGTGGACGATGCCGCCCGGGCGCTGGCGGGCGCCCGGCCCACCGCGGTGAACCTCGCTGTCGGTGTGCGCCGGGCGCAGACGGCGTACCGTGCCGCGCTCTCCGGCGGCGGTGATCAGCGGCAGGCCGCCGGGGCGGCGCTCGAAGCGGCGCGGGCACTGCATCGGGAGGATGCCGCGGCCAGTGCACGGATGGCCGGTCACGGGTTGGCGCTGCTCGACGAGTTGTTGCCGGGTGGCGGGCACCGGATTCTGACGCATTGCAACACCGGGGCGCTGGTGTCCGGCGGGGAGGGCACGGCCTTCGCGGTGGCCCTCGCGGTGCATCGGGCGGGGCAGCTGCGGAGGCTGTGGGTGGACGAAACGCGTCCGTTGCTGCAAGGTGCTCGCCTGACGGCTTACGAGGCGGCGCGCAACGGAATGGCGTACACCTTGCTCACGGACAACGCGGCGGGATCACTGTTCGCGGCGGGGGAGGTGGACGCGGTGCTCATCGGGGCCGATCGGATCGCTGCCGACGGTTCGGTGGCGAACAAGGTGGGGAGCTATCCGCTCGCGGTGCTGGCCCGGTATCACCATGTGCCTTTCATCGTGGTGGCGCCGGTGACGACGGTGGACCTTGATACCCCGGACGGAGCATCCATCGAGGTCGAGCAGCGCCCCGGTCATGAAGTGACCGAGGTCACAGCACCTCAGGTGCCTGTGGCGGGAGTGGAAGCGGGAGGCGGGATACCGGTGGCACCCCTGGGGACCCAGGCGTACAACCCGGCATTCGATGTGACGCCCCCCGAGTTGGTGACGGCGATCGTGACCGAAGAGGGCGCTGTGTCGCCCGTGACAGCAGAGGCACTCGCTGAGCTGTGTGACAGGTCACGCCAGGTAACGATTTAGTTAATGGGATGATGTCGTTTATGAAGGGACGAGTCCTTGTCGTCGATGACGACACCGCACTGGCCGAGATGCTCGGCATTGTGTTGCGTGGTGAAGGTTTTGAGCCGTCTTTCGTAGCCGACGGCGACAAGGCGCTGGCCGCTTTCCGTGAGACCAAGCCCGATCTGGTGCTCCTGGACCTGATGCTTCCCGGCCGGGACGGTATCGAGGTGTGCCGCCTGATCAGGGCGGAGTCCGGGGTGCCGATCGTGATGCTCACTGCGAAGAGCGACACCGTCGATGTCGTGGTCGGCCTCGAGTCCGGCGCCGACGACTACATCGTGAAGCCGTTCAAGCCAAAGGAGCTGGTGGCGCGGATCAGGGCGCGGCTGCGTCGTTCCGAGGAACCGGCGCCCGAGCAGCTGGCCATCGGCGATCTTGTGATCGATGTGGCCGGTCACTCTGTGAAGCGGGAGGGGCAGTCGATCGCCCTGACGCCGCTGGAGTTCGATCTGCTGGTGGCACTGGCCCGCAAGCCGTGGCAGGTGTTCACACGGGAGGTGCTCCTCGAGCAGGTGTGGGGCTACCGGCACGCGGCGGACACCCGACTGGTCAACGTCCACGTCCAGCGGCTGCGCTCCAAGGTCGAGAAGGACCCGGAGCGGCCGGAGATCGTGGTGACCGTCCGTGGTGTCGGTTACAAGGCCGGACCGAGCTGACATGTCCCGGGACAGTGCCGCTTCGGCGCCCGGTGAGTCGGGGGTCCGTTCGGGGCGGCCTGTCGGCCGGAAGGTGACGGGCTCCCGTTGGGGACGTGTATTGGAGGGCGGGCTGCTGCAAGGCGGAGTCCAGGGCAGCCCGGTCCTTCGGTTGTTCATGCGCTGGGTGCGCCGTCCGTTGCTGCCCGTGATGCGGCTGTGGCGGCGCAACATCCAGCTCAAGATCGTCGTCACGACGCTGCTGATGTCGCTGGGTGTCGTGCTGCTGCTCGGCTTCGTGGTCATCGGGCAGGTGCGCAACGGTCTGCTGGACGCCAAGGTCAAGGCCTCGCAGAGTCAGGCCACGGGTGGCTTCTCGGTGGCCAAGCAGAAGGCGGACGCGGCTGTCACGGCCAATGGCGACGACGGTTCGAGTGCGGACGGCCGTCCGTCCAAGAACGTCAGCCAGTGGATGAACGACCTCGTCGTCTCCCTTTCCAGTGGCGGCCAGGGCGCCTTCGACGTGGTGACGCTCAGCTCCACCGTGGCCGGCAACGGCGGTGCCGGGCGGGGTCCGCGTTCCTCGGGTGACGTCGATCCGACGGTGAGCATCCCGGAGGACCTGCGCGCCCGCGTCGACAGCAACACGATGGCGGCCCAGAGCTACACCAGGGTCGTCTACAAGGACGGCAAGGAGTCGCAGGCCGCGCTGGTCATCGGCAAGCAGGTCCTCGACCCCAACGGAGACGCGTACCAGCTCTACTACCTCTTCCCGCTGACGCAGGAGGAGAAGTCGCTGAGCCTGGTCAAGGGGACGCTCGCGACGGCCGGACTGTTCGTCGTGGTGCTTCTGGGGGCCATCGCCTGGCTCGTGGTGCGCCAGGTCGTCACGCCGGTGCGGATGGCGGCCGGGATCGCCGAGCGGCTCTCCGCCGGGCGCCTGCAGGAACGGATGAAGGTCACCGGCGAGGACGACATCGCGCGGCTCGGCGAGGCCTTCAACAAGATGGCGCAGAACCTTCAGCTGAAGATCCAGCAGCTGGAGGACCTGTCGCGGATGCAGCGACGGTTCGTGTCGGACGTGTCGCACGAGCTGCGTACGCCGCTCACGACCGTCCGGATGGCGGCCGACGTCATCCACGACGCGCGCGTGGACTTCGATCCGGTGACCGCTCGGTCGGCCGAGCTGCTCGCCGATCAGCTGGACCGGTTCGAGACGCTGCTCGCGGACCTGCTGGAGATCAGCCGGTTCGACGCGGGTGCGGCGGCGCTGGAGGCCGAGGCGATAGACCTGCGGGAAGTCGTACGGCGTGTCGTCAGCGGCGCCGAGCCGCTCGCCGAGCGCAAGGGCTCGCAGATACGTGTCGTCGGCGACCAGCAGCCGGTGGTCGCCGAGGCGGATGCTCGGCGGGTGGAGCGGGTGCTGCGCAATCTCGTCGTCAATGCCGTGGAGCACGGCGACGGCAAGGAAGTGGTGGTCAAGCTCGCCACGGCGGGCGGGGCGGTCGCCATCGCGGTGCGTGACTACGGCGTCGGCCTCAAGCCCGGAGAGGCGACCCGGGTCTTCAGCCGCTTCTGGCGTGCCGACCCGGCACGCGCGCGTACCACCGGCGGCACGGGGCTCGGGCTGTCCATCGCCCTGGAGGACGCCCGGCTGCACGGCGGCTGGCTGCAGGCGTGGGGTGAGCCGGGCGGCGGTTCGCAGTTCCGGCTGACGCTGCCGCGTACCGCGGACGAGCCGCTGCGGGGGTCTCCGATACCCCTGGAGCCCATGGACTCGCGGCGTAATCGTGGACTTAATGACGCGGGACTGCCCTCCGGCGGCGGCGACAAGCTCGCCACGGTGCCGATGCAGGGCGCGGGTGGGAAGGCGGCACCGCCCATGCAGCGGACGTCCGTGGTGCCGCGAATGGCCGGGGCGTCGCCCACGGCCGATCCGACGGCGCTGCCGGGCAACGGCGCGCGTGTGGTGCCGAGGCCCTCCGGGCCCGTGCGGCGGCCGGACGACATGCCCGCCGCGGGTGCGGAGCGGAGCATGCAGGAGCGTGGCCGGGACGGCGGCGGGCCTGAAGAACTCGGACAAGCAGAGCCCGAGGAACTCGGGCAAGGGGAGGCATTTCGTGGTCGCTGACCGCGAGGGGAGCGGCCGTCGGCGTCCCGCGCGCGTGGGGGTGTACATCGGATGTGGCGCACTGCTGCTGACCGGGTGCGCCTCGATGCCGGACAGCGGGGATCTGCGCGGGGTCGAGTCCACGCCGAGGCAGGACTCGCAGGTCCGCGTCTTCGCGCTGCCGCCCCGCGAGGACGCCCCGCCGGCGGAGATCGTGCAGGGCTTCCTGGAGGCACTGACCAGTGACGACGCGCAGTACGAGACGGCGCGCAAATATCTGACGGCGAGCGCCCGTAAAACGTGGGATCCGTACCGCTCCACGACCGTCCTCGCAGACGGGCCCAACCCCGAGTCGGAGCACTCGGGCACCAGGGAGGGCGACGACTCGTACACGCTCTCCGGCAGCAAGGTCGCCACGGTGGATGAGCAGCACGCGTACGCGCCGGACGCCGGTTCGTACCGGACGACGGTGCACCTCACGCTGCAGAAGGACACCAAGCAGTGGCGCATCGACGCGCTGCCGCAGGGCGTGGTGATGGGCAACTCCGACTTCCAGCGCAACTACGTGTCCGTCAACAAGTACTACTTCGCCTCGAATGTGCCCTCCGGGTCGGGCGGACCGCTGGGGACCGTCGCCGATCCCGTCTACGTGCGGAACAAGGTGGACCCGATGACGGAGATGGTCCGGTCGCTTCTGAAGGGGCCCACGCGCTGGCTGGATCCGGTGGTGACGTCGAGCTTCCCCTCCGACACGGAGTTGAAGAAGGGCGTCACGTCGCTGTCGCCCGACGACCGCAACAGGGTGACGGT
This sequence comes from Streptomyces olivochromogenes, assembly GCF_001514115.1. Classification (GTDB taxonomy): domain Bacteria; phylum Actinomycetota; class Actinomycetes; order Streptomycetales; family Streptomycetaceae; genus Streptomyces; species Streptomyces olivochromogenes. Next base: position 188,507 of record NZ_KQ948470.1, on the reverse strand, counting down.
CCCGCTGAACAAGAAGGCCGACCGGGTCGGAGAGACCCAGTGCAACAAGATGGCGACCCAACTCCTCTTCACGCTCCAGGACCTGACGCCGACGGGCGTCGACGAGGTGGAGCTGCAGCGGTCGAACGGTTCGCAGCTGTGCGTGGTCACCGAGAACCGGGCGGAGACCGTCGCTTCGCACGGCACGGCAAATCACCCCGAGTACGAGTACTTCATCGACGCCAAGCAGCGGCTCGTACGGCTGCCCAGTGGCAACAGTGACAAGCAGCCCGAGCCGGTGCCCGGTGCGCTGGGAGTGGGCGACAAGAAGCTGCGGTCGGCCGCGGTGTCCCGGACCGAGGACAGCGCGGCCGGTGTGTCGGCCGACGGGAGTTCGCTGTACGTCGGATCGCTGGTGTCGGGCGCCTCGCTGGGGGACGCGGTGCTGCGCAGCCAGGGGGCGAAGGCGGACGACAGGCTGACGACGCCCAGTTGGGACGGACAGGGCGACCTGTGGGTGGCCGACCGTGATCCGAAGAACCCGCGACTGCTCCTGCTGGAGAAGGGCGCGGGTACTCCGCTGGTGGTCACCGCGCCGGGCATCGACGGCCGTGTCCAGGCGGTGCGGGTGGCCGCCGACGGCGCGCGGATCGCGCTGATCGTGCAGAAGGACGGCAAGAGCTCGCTGCAGATCGGGCGCATCCAGCGTGACACCGAGACCGGCGGACGGCCCCTCGTCTCGATCCTCGAGCTGCGCTCCGTGGCGCCACAGCTGGAGGAGGTCACCGCCATGTCGTGGGCCGGGGACAGCCGGCTCGTCGTCGTCGGGCGCGAGTCCGGCGGGGTGCAGCAGATGCGCTATGTCCAGGTCGACGGCTCCACTCCGGTGGGTACCGCGCCCTCCGCGCTGACGGGGGTGAAGGAGGTCGCCGCGTCCGAGGACGAACGGCTGCCGCTGGTGGCGCATTCGGAGGAGGACGGGATCGTGCGGCTGTCCTCCGGGGAGCAGTGGCAGAAGATCGTCAAGGACGGCACGGCACCGGTTTATCCCGGGTAGCGGCCTCTTTGCTCCGGGTACGGACCTGCCGGGCCTCCCTTTTCGGGCAGGCCCGGCTGCCGTACGCGGTGGTGGATCCGGCCGTCGTACGGGGTGGACCTGGCCGCCGTTGCGCGCTGGGTCCCCCGGACGGGTGAGGGCCGTGGAGTTGTCCACAGGCGGTTGTCCACAGGGGTGGCCGGTCGGCCTGTGCGTTGGCACAGTGGTGGGCATGCGGGGGTGGTGGCAGGACCTCACCGATCTGGTGCTGCCGGCCGAGTGCGGAGGCTGCGGAAGGCCTCGCACGGTGCTCTGCCCGGAGTGCCGTGCCGCCCTGAGCGGGGCCGCACCGTGCCGGGTGCGACCGGATCCGGAGCCGCCCGGGCTGCCGGTCGTGCACGCGGCGGCCCCATACGAGGACGAGGTGCGCGCGACGCTCCTCGCCCACAAGGAACGGGGGGCACTGACACTTGCGAGACCTTTGGGAACGGCCCTGGCGGGGGCTGTACGGGCAGGGCTGGGGCACCTGCGCCTCCCAGTCCCGGAAGGGCTGCCCACGGCCTGGGACGGGCGCCTGAGGGGCGGCAACGGACAACTGCGGCCCGGGGGTGGTCAGGCGCGCGCGCCGCTTTCCGGCACAGGTTCTCTGCTGCTTGTTCCCCTGCCGTCCTCGCGGCAGGCGGTGCGGGCGCGGGGCCATGATCCGGCGCGGCGGATCGCGCTCGCGGCGGCGGGGGAGCTGCGGCGCTCGGGGACACCGGCCCGGGTGCTGGCCGTGCTGCGGCAGCGGCGTGCCGTGGCCGACCAGGCGGGGCTCAACTCGCGGCAGCGACTGGACAATCTCGCGGGCGCCCTGGAGGTGGCGGCCGGAGGTGTCCGGCTGTTGGCGAGCGGGGGCCGGGTCGTACTCGTGGACGACCTGATGACGACGGGCGCCTCGATGACGGAGGCGGCCCGTGCCCTACGGGCGGCGGTGGCGGGCATCGATCCGTACCTGGCCATCGATGCATGCGTCGCGGAAGCGGGGGAACCAACGGGGGAACGGATGACCGAGGCAACGACAGTGCATACCGACCGGACACAAGGAGCCCGTGGAATGGCGGGTATGAGCGGAGTCGACGACATGATCTGCGCGGCTGTGGTCGCGGCCCCGCCGGACTCTTTCGAAATAAACCGGAACTGACCGGGATCTTCCATCGTTGCAGGTAATGACCAGGTCAATTCACCTGAACGGAGGTACGCCGCAGTAGAGGGTGACGACATCCGTCCAGGCGAGATATGTTCGGTTGTGAGGCAATGGCGCAGGCCGTACCTCGCCCATCCGAATGTAGTGCTGCGGGTTTCTGAATCACCCGCAGCGATGGGGTGTAGATCTTGCCCATGGGGGAGGAGGAGGTGAAAGTCACCAAGTCCGAGGTTCCGGCACTCACCGGGGCCTGGTGCAAAAGGGAGACGCTCCGCCAGTGCAGCGGAGCAATCCGGGAACGGAGTTCTGCGTGGACATCGTCGTCAAGGGCCGCAAGACCGAGGTGCCCGAGCGGTTCCGCAAGCACGTGGCCGAGAAGCTGAAGCTGGAGAAGATCCAGAAGCTCGATGGCAAGGTGATCAGCCTCGACGTGGAGGTGTCCAAGGAGCCCAACCCCCGGCAGGCCGACCGTTGCGACCGAGTGGAGATCACGCTCCACTCCCGCGGTCCGGTGATCCGGGCGGAGGCGGCGGCAAGTGACCCGTACGCGGCACTCGACCTGGCGGCGGACAAGCTCGAAGCCCGTCTGCGTAAGCAGCACGACAAGCGTTACACCCGCCGCGGCAACGGTCGGCTCTCGGCCGCGGAGGTCGCCGACCACGTCCCCGGCGCCGCGACGCTCAACGGGAACGGGACCGTCGTCCACGAGGACGACACGGACAGCGTGCCGACGAAGAAGATCGGCTCCCTCGAGGTCATGGGCGAAGGCCCCCTCATCGTTCGCGAGAAGACCCACGTGGCCGCCCCGATGACGCTCGACCAGGCGCTCTACGAGATGGAGCTGGTCGGGCACGACTTCTATCTCTTCGTCGACTCCGAGACGAAAGAACCCAGTGTCGTCTACCGGCGGCACGCGTACGACTACGGCGTCATCCACCTCAGCACGGACCCCATGGTCACCCAGGCCGGACCGGACGCGCCGGGCGGTGCGCTCGGCGGCTGACCCGCCCCGATGACGGCTGAGCCGGTGCCCCTGGAGCGCGCGTGCGCCCCCAGGGGCACCGGTGTGCGACCACTTCGCGACCCGCTCTGTCACCGCACTGTCGTCCGGGCATGGAATCATGGCCGAACCGGCCCCAGCCGGTGGGTCGTTGCCTCGGATCGGCGATGGCACAGGAACGCAGGCCACGGCCTTCAGGGGGAGGAACGATGGCGGACAGCTTCGGACCGATGCGTGACGGGGATGCCGACGGCGGCGTCGTCGGCATGGGACCGGACGCGGGCTCCCCACGCAAGGAGCCCATTCGGGTCCTCGTCGTGGACGACCATGCCCTCTTCCGCCGAGGCCTGGAGATCGTGCTCGCGGCCGAGGAGGACATCCAGGTCGTCGGCGAGGCGGGTGACGGGGCGGAGGCGGTCGACAAGGCGGCCGACCTGCTCCCCGACATCGTGCTGATGGACGTACGTATGCCGAAGCGGGGCGGCATCGAGGCGTGCACCTCCATCAAGGAGGTGGCTCCGAGCGCGAAGATCATCATGCTGACGATCAGCGACGAGGAAGCCGATCTCTACGACGCGATCAAGGCGGGCGCCACCGGTTATCTCCTCAAGGAGATCTCCACGGACGAGGTGGCCACGGCCATTCGCGCGGTGGCGGACGGGCAGTCGCAGATCAGCCCGTCGATGGCGTCGAAACTTCTCACCGAGTTCAAGTCGATGATTCAACGGACGGACGAGCGCCGGCTCGTGCCCGCGCCGCGGCTCACGGATCGCGAGCTGGAGGTTCTCAAGCTCGTCGCGACCGGGATGAACAACAGGGATATCGCCAAGGAGTTGTTCATCTCCGAGAACACCGTGAAGAACCATGTGCGCAACATCCTGGAGAAGCTGCAACTGCACTCCAGGATGGAGGCGGTGGTCTACGCGATGCGGGAGAAGATCCTCGAGATCCGGTGAGCCTGCGTAGGGCTGGTCGGGTTGTCCGGCCGGTCGGGTCGGCCGGTCAGGTCAGGCCAGTGCGCGGGTGAGTTCCTTCGCGAGGGGCTCGCGGAGGTCCGGGGCGTCCACCCGTTCCACGCGTACGTTTGTGCAGTCCACCCAGCTCGCTGCCTCCAGGAGGGCCTGGGCCACGGCAGGGACCGCCTTGGCGCCGTCCAGCGTGACCTGTTTGGCGACCAGGGTGCGGCCCTCGCGGGCGGGGTCCACGCGGCCGACGAGCCGGCCGCCGGCGAGGACCGGCATCGCGAAGTAGCCGTACACCCGCTTCGGCTTGGGCGTGTACGCCTCCAGACGGTGGGTGAAGCCGAAGATCCGCTCCGTGCGGGCCCGCTCCCAGATGAGTGAGTCGAACGGGGACAGCAGCGTCGTACGGTGGCGGCCGCGCGGTGGTGTCTCCAGGGCCGCCGGGTCCGCCCACGCGGGCTTGCCCCAGCCCTCCACCGTCACCGGGACCAGGCCCGAGTCCGCGATCACCGCGTCGACCTGCTCGCCCTTGAGACGGTGATAGTCGGCGATGTCCGCGCGTGTGCCGACGCCCAGGGACTTGCCGGCCAGGCCGACCAGGCGGCGCAGGCACTCCGTGTCGTCGAGCTCGTCGTGGAGCAGGGTCTCGGGGACGGCGCGCTCGGCGAGGTCGTACACGCGCTTCCAGCCGCGGCGCTCCGTGCACACCACCTCGCCGTACATCAGCGCGCGCTCCACGGCCACCTTGGTGCCCGACCAGTCCCACCACTCGCTGGTCTTCTTCGCGCCGCCCAACTCCGTGGCCGTGAGGGGGCCTTCCGTGCGGAGCTGCTTGATGACCTGGTCGTAGGTGCCGTCCGGCAGGTCGTGGTTCCAGTGCGGGCGGGAGCGGTAGGCGCGGCGGCGGAAGGCGAAGTGGGGCCATTCCTCCACGGGGAGGATGCAGGCGGCGTGGGACCAGTACTCGAAGGCGTGGGTGTCGGTCCAGTAGGCCTGGTCGACGGTTTTGCGGCCTACCGCGCCCAGGCGGGCGTACGGGATGAGTTCGTGCGAGCGGGCCAGGACGGAGATCGTGTCGAGCTGGACCGCGCCGAGGTGTCGCAGGATTCCGCGGACGCCGGCCCTGCGGTCGGGGGTGCCCAGGAAGCCCTGGGCCCGTAGGGCGATGCGGCGGGCTTCTTCGGCGGAGAGGTCGGTGGTGGGACGCGGGAGGCTCGTCATGTTCCACACGGTAGGCGGTGCCACTGACAGTGGACTCGCCCCCGCCGCCCCTACCCGTCCCATCCCAGGGGCTCCGCCCCAGCCCCCGCCAGGGGCTCCGCCCCCGGACCCCGGCGGGGCTGCGCCCCTGCACCCCGGCGGGGCTGCGCTCCTGGACCCAGGCGGGGCTGCGTCCCCTGACCCCCGCCAGGGGCTCCGGCCCCGAACCCCCGGCGGGGCTCGCCTCTGGATCCCCGGTGGGGCTGCGGTCCTGGACCCCGGCAGGGCTCCGTGCCCGGACCCCGGCGGGGCTCCGCCCCTGCGCCCCGGCAGGGCTCCGTGCCCGGAGTCCGGTGGGGCTGCGGTCCTGGACCCCGGTGGGGCTGCGCTCCTGGACCCCTGGAACCCCCGTGGGGCTTCGCCTCCGAACCCCGCCAGGGGTTGTGCATCCCGGATCTGCGGCGGGGCTGTCGCCCCCACACCGCAGGGATTCGTGCCGCACCTGCCAGGGGCTGCGCCTCCGGGCTCCCTGCCTCGTACCTCACCAGGGTCGTGCCCCCTGACCCCTGCGGGGCTGCCGCCCTCGTAGCCAACCGGGGCTGCCGCCACTGATCACCGCGGGGCTTCGCCTTGTCCTGGCAGGGCCGTGCCCCAGCCCCTCCCAGGGCAGTGCACCCGCCTCCGCCTGGCCGGTGCGCCTGCCTCCGCCAGGTCGGTGCGCCCGCCCCCGTCGGGATGTGCCTCGCATCCTTCTGGGGCGGCAGGCTCGGGTGCCCTGGGGAGGTGGTTCGGGTTGAGGGGGATTGGTTTTGGGGGTCGGGAGGTGGGTGTGTGGTGGAGGGGGCTTTACGGGGTGGAGGGCGGGGCGGGCAAGTACGGGGCCGTTGAGGCCAGGCCCAGGTCTGAGGGGATTAGGGAGCCGATCCAGCAGTCTCGGCGTACGCCCTTGTTGTTGAGGGCGGAGCGGAGGGTGCCTTCCAGGGTGAAGCCGGCGCGTTCGGCGACCGCGCGGGAACCCTTGTTGCCGACCTCGGCGCGCCATTCCAGGCGGTCGACGGCGAGGCTCGTGAAGGCCCAGCGGGCGGCGGTGAGGGTGGCCTCGGTGATGTAGCCGTTGCCGCGGTGCTCCTTGGCCGCCCAGAAGCCGACCTCGCCGACGCCCAGGGAACGCATGCTGATGGAGAGCATGCCCGCCAGATCCCCCGACAGGAGGAAGGCACCGAAGGTGAACATGGAGCCGTCCGCCCAGCCGTCCGGCACCATCTGGTCCGTGAAGCCCGTAGCGTGCTCGCGGAGATAGGGCGAGGGGATCGTGGTCCAGCGCTGGATGTCGGGGTCCTGGACGGCTTCGTACACCGAGTCGGTGTCGTGCGAGTCCACGGCGCGCAGGAGCAGCCGGTCGGTGGTCAGCGTGACGGGGTCCATCGGCCGATTCTGCTAGGGCCACCGAAAGGGCGCCATTCCTTTGCGGCGAGTGACGGCTCGGTTACTTTTCGCAGCGCGGGCACGGCACCTTCCGCCACCCCTGTCCGTTGTCGTAGTGGCTGTCACTGGCAGACCTCCCGGCGCGGTGGGGTCCTCGCTTACGATGGCCGTTGCTCAAGCTGTGATTTGAATCTGACATTGAACCCGACCGTCCCAGGCCCGACCGGCAAGGAGACAAACCCCCGTGTCCGTCCTCTCGAAGATCATGCGTGCAGGCGAAGGCAAGATCCTGCGCAAGCTGCACCGCATCGCGGACCAGGTCAACTCCATCGAAGAGGACTTCGTCGACCTCTCCGACGCCGAGCTGCGCGCCCTCACTGATGAGTACAAGCAGCGGTATGCGGATGGGGAGAGCCTGGACGACCTGCTCCCCGAGGCCTTCGCCACCGTGCGTGAGGCCGCCAAGCGCGTCCTCGGACAGCGTCACTACGACGTGCAGATGATGGGTGGCGCCGCGCTCCACCTCGGCTACGTCGCGGAGATGAAGACCGGCGAGGGCAAGACCCTCGTCGGCACGCTGCCCGCGTATCTGAACGCCCTCTCCGGAGACGGCGTTCACCTGATCACGGTCAACGACTATCTGGCCGAGCGCGACTCCGAGATGATGGGTCGCGTCCACAAGTTCCTGGGTCTGAGCGTCGGCTGCATCCTCGCCAACATGACGCCGGCCCAGCGCCGCGAGCAGTACGCGTGCGACATCACGTACGGCACGAACAACGAGTTCGGCTTCGACTACCTGCGCGACAACATGGCCTGGTCGCAGGACGAGCTCGTCCAGCGGGGCCACAACTTCGCGATCGTCGACGAGGTCGACTCCATCCTCGTCGACGAGGCCCGTACGCCGCTCATCATCTCCGGCCCGGCCGACCAGGCCACCAAGTGGTACGGCGACTTCGCCAAGCTGGTCACCCGGCTGAAGAAGGGCGAGGCCGGCAACCCCCTCAAGGGCCTCGAGGAGACCGGGGACTACGAGGTCGACGAGAAGAAGCGCACCGTCGCCATCCACGAGCCCGGCGTCTCCAAGGTCGAGGACTGGCTGGGCATCGACAACCTGTACGAGTCGGTGAACACGCCGCTGGTGGGCTACCTGAACAACGCCATCAAGGCCAAGGAGCTCTTCAAGAAGGACAAGGACTACGTCGTCATCGACGGCGAAGTCATGATCGTCGACGAGCACACCGGCCGTATCCTCGCCGGCCGCCGCTACAACGAGGGCATGCACCAGGCGATCGAGGCGAAGGAAGGGGTGGACATCAAGGACGAGAACCAGACGCTCGCCACGATCACCCTGCAGAACTTCTTCCGCCTCTACGGCAAGCTCTCCGGCATGACCGGTACGGCGATGACCGAGGCCGCCGAGTTCCACCAGATCTACAAGCTCGGCGTCGTCCCGATCCCGACCAACAAGCCGATGGTCCGCAAGGACCAGTCGGACCTGATCTACCGCACCGAGGTCGCCAAGTTCGACGCGGTGGTCGACGACATCGCCGAGAAGCACGAGAAGGGCCAGCCGATCCTCGTCGGTACGACGTCGGTCGAGAAGTCCGAGTACCTCTCGCAGCAGCTCTCGAAGCGCGGCATCCAGCACGAGGTGCTGAACGCGAAGCAGCACGACCGTGAGGCCCCGATCATCGCCCAGGCCGGCCGCCGGGGCGCTGTGACCGTCGCCACGAACATGGCCGGTCGAGGCACGGACATCAAGCTCGGCGGCAACCCCGATGACCTCGCCGAGGCGGAGCTGCGTCAGCGTGGCCTCGACCCCGAGGAGCACATCGAGGAGTGGGCCGCGGCCCTCCCCGCCGCTCTGGAGAAGGCCGAGCAGGCCGTCAAGGCGGAGTTCGAAGAGGTCAAGGAGCTCGGCGGGCTCTACGTGCTGGGCACCGAGCGCCACGAGTCGCGTCGTATCGACAACCAGCTGCGCGGTCGTTCCGGCCGTCAGGGCGACCCGGGCGAGTCCCGCTTCTACCTGTCGCTCGGTGACGACCTGATGCGCCTGTTCAAGGCCCAGATGGTCGAGCGCGTGATGTCGATGGCCAACGTGCCGGACGACGTGCCGATCGAGAACAAGATGGTCACGCGCGCGATCGCCTCCGCCCAGTCGCAGGTCGAGCAGCAGAACTTCGAGACGCGCAAGAACGTTCTGAAGTACGACGAGGTGCTCAACCGGCAGCGCGAGGTCATCTACGGCGAGCGCCGCCGCGTCCTGGAGGGCGAGGACCTCCAGGAGCAGATCCAGCACTTCACGGACGACACGATCGACGCCTACATCGGGGCCGAGACCGCCGAGGGCTTCGCCGAGGAGTGGGACCTTGACCGGCTGTGGGGCGCCTTCAGGCAGCTCTACCCGGTGAAGGTCACCGTCGACGAGCTGGAGGAGGCGGCCGGTGACCGTGCCGGTCTGACCGCCGAGTTCATCTCCGAGTCCATCAAGGACGACATCCGCGAGCAGTACGCGGCCCGTGAGGAGCAGCTCGGCTCCGAGATCATGCGGGAGCTGGAGCGGCGGGTCGTCCTGTCGGTCCTCGACCGCAAGTGGCGCGAGCACCTCTACGAGATGGACTATCTCCAGGAGGGCATCGGCCTGCGCGCCATGGCGCAGAAGGACCCGCTGGTCGAGTACCAGCGCGAGGGCTTCGACATGTTCTCCGCCATGATGGACGGCATCAAGGAGGAGTCCGTCGGCTATCTGTTCAACCTGGAGGTTCAGGTCGAGCAGCAGGTCGAGGAGGTCCCGGTCGAGGACGCCGCGCCGTCGCTGGAGAAGAAGGAGGACGTCGTGCCCGCGGGTGCGCGTCCCGAGATCCGCGCCAAGGGGCTCGACGCCCCGCAGCGTCCCGACCGGCTGCACTTCTCCGCGCCGACCGTGGACGGTGAGGGCGGCATCGTCGAGGGCGACTTCGCCAACGACGACGACGAGCCCGTGCGTTCCGAGGCGGACGGCCTCACGCGCGCGGAGCGCCGCAAGCAGCAGAAGAGCAACGGGCGGCGCCGCAAGAAGTGACCGATCGGCTCGTGAGGGCCGGTGAGGGCTGAGTAGCGGTGAAGGGCCGGGCACCTGTGGGTGTCCGGCCCTTCGCGTTGCTCAGAGGGGGTTCAGGGTCCCGTGGAGGTTGCCGGTCGGGGTTCAGGGCCCATGGGAGTTCCCGGTCGGGGTTCAAGGTCCCGTGGGAGTCGCGGGTCGGGGTTCAGGGTCCCGCAGGAGTTGCCAGTGGGGGGCAGGGACCCAGGGGCTGGTCAGTCGTCGTCCGGGCGGGGCATGCGGGGGCCGCCCAGTTCCACCGCCGTGCAGCGCCAGCGCAGATCGGGGCCCTGTTCCAGGCGGAAGGCCATCGCGCGGAGCCGGTCGCCCGCGCCGATGCGGGCGAAGGCCTCGATCGCGCCGGGCCGTGGCACGTAGTAGCCGATGTCGCGGACGACCGGGCGGGTGCCGCGGGTGCGCAGGGGGCCGCGTTCGGCGAGCCAGGCCAGCTCGTCGTAGGCCCGGCCCGCGGTGTGGCGCAGCATGCAGTGGACGGGGCGTTGGCCGCTGAGCACGGCGAGGAGGCGGTCGGCGAAGAGGTCGGTGGGGCGGGGCTGCGGCGGCGGTGAGGACGGCGGTGAGGACGGCGATGGGGACGGCGGCGACGGCCGTGGGTGGTCGGCCGGTGGGGGCAGGAGGAGCGTGCGGGACGCGGCCTCCGCCGGGGGCGCTTGCGGCGGGCTGTCTCCCGGGGCCGGGCGGGGTGCGCCCGCGCCCGGGGTGCGCGGTGGGGTGGTGCCGGGGCGGCGGCTGTCGTGGCGGCCGGGTGGGCGGGTGCCCGGGCGGCGGTTCGTCCTGGTCATCACCTTGTTCATGCGTCGTCCCCGTTCATGCGTCGTCCCGTTCGGCGTCGGCCCCGCACGCCGTGACCGGTTGATACCGGGCGGTAACTTCGTGTTGGGGATCTTCTACGAGGCGGGAGCGGGTCCCCGCAAGGACGCCGGGTGCGTGCCGCGGCGGCAGGAGGGTTCACCTATCAGAGTGAGCGGGAGGGGTGGGAGGCCCGGCGGGGAAGGGATGTTCCGGGTGAATCGAGGGCCGGGGGTGGACGCCGTACGGGGGAGGGACCGGGACCCGAAAGGGGACGCCCGCACGTATCCTGAAGGCCTTCCCGGGAGGCGCGGGACCGCCCTTCCGGGAGCCCTCCGACCCGGGAACCCTCCCGACTACGAAAGCGGCCAGCCATGCGCGTCTACGTCCCCCTGACCCTCTCCGGTCTCGCCGAGGCGTACAAGACGGGGGAGCTGGCGGCGGGACCGGTCGTCGCGTACGCCGTCACGCCCGCGTTGCGCGAGTGGTACCTCTCCGACGACATCGAGGAGCTCGAGTACGCGGCGCTGAACCGGGCCGCGCTGGCCTCGCTGCGGCTGCTCGCGGGGGAACCGGGGGCCGTGCGGCGGCGGGTGGTCGTCGCGGTCGACGTTCCCGACCGGGCCGCGGTCGCCGATCCCGACCGGGGTCTCGATCCGGCGGCGCTCGGTGAGGTGCGGGTGTCGGGGCCCGTGGCCCTGTCCAAGGCGGCCGCGGTGCACGTGGACGCCGATGACGCCGACGAGGACGTCTCGGCCGCCGTGGACGCGCTCGGGGCGGCCGATCACGGGGACGACGACGCGCAGTTCATCGTGGACGGGGCCGAGGACCACGAGTTGTTGTGGTTCGCGACGCAGGAGATCCCCAACCTGGTGGGGCTGGAGGACTGAGCCTGCGCCGAGGGGCGTTGTCAGTGCGGGCGGGTAGTTTCTTGGTATGGGGAAGCAGGGCGCAGCAGCGCACATCGTGTGGGACTGGAACGGGACGCTGTTCCACGACAACGCCGCGATCATCGGGGCGACGAACGCGGCGTTCGCCGAGTTGGGGTTGGAGCCGCTCACGCTGGAGCGGTACCGGGAGTTGTACTGCGTGCCGGTGCCGAAGTTCTACGAGCGGCTGATGGGGCGGCTGCCGACCGATGCCGAGTGGGAGGTCATGGACGACACCTTCCATCGGTACTACGCGGAGCACCGCGTGACGTGCGAGCTCACCGAGGGGGCGTCGACGTTGCTCGCGGACTGGCGGTCGGCGGGGCGCAGCCAGTCGCTGTTGAGCATGTATGTGCACGAGGAACTGGTGCCGCTGGTCAGGGGGTTCGGGATCGAGCCGCACTTCGTGCGGGTGGAGGGCCGGGTCGGGCCGTCCGGCGGCAGCAAGGCCGAGCACATGGTGCGGCACATAGGCTCGCTCGCGGGCGTGGACCCGCAGCGCACGGTGGTGATCGGGGACGCCGCCGACGACGCGGTGGCCGCCCTGCACGTGGGGGCGCGGGCCGTGCTCTACACCGGCGGTTCACACAGTCGCGCCAGCCTGGAAGGGGTCGGCGTGCCCGTGGTGGACAGCCTGGAGGAGGCGGTCGAGGAGGCCGAGCGGCTGATGGCGGCGTAGGCCTGTCGTCCGAGCCGGCTGCCCGGGGGTGCGGCGGCGCCCGGGGTGTGCGGCGCCCCTCGTCGGTGGGGCAGCCGCGTACCCGGCTCGGATCTCGCCGGTGCTGAGCCGCATGCCCGGCTCACACCTCCCACGTCACCGCCGCCGAGTCGTTCAGTCCACGGGTGCCTTCTCCCTCAGCACCCTGAGGAACTCGCGCATCCAGGCCGGGTGGTCCGGCCAGGCACGGGCGGACACGAGGGTGCCGTCGACCACCGCCTCCGCGTCCTGGAAGGTCGCTCCGGCGGCCTGCATGTCCAGTTCGAGTGCCGGGTACGCGGTGACGCGGCGGCCGCTCAGGGCGTCGGCGGCGGCCGTGAGGAGCGGGCCGTGGCAGATCTGGGCCACGGGCTTGTCGGCGTCGAAGAAGGACTTGAGGATCTTGCGGAGTTCGGGGTCGTTGCGGAGGTACTCGGGCGCGCGGCCGCCCGGGATCACCACGGCGGCGTACTGGCCGGGGTCGACCTCCGAGAACGCGAGGTCGGCGGGCCAGGTGTAGCCGGGCTTCTCCGTGTACGTGTCGAAGCCGGGTTCGAAGTCGTGGACCACGAAGCGGAGCTGCTTGCGGGTGGGGGCCGCGATATGGACCTCGTAGCCCTCCTCGCGCAGGCGCTGGTAGGGGTACAGGACCTCCAGTGATTCCGCCGCGTCGCCGGTGACCATCAGGATCTTCGGTGTCATGTCGGTGCCGCTCCCTTCGGTGGAGCTTGGGTGGAGCTTCAGCGGGACCCCGCGGGCCCAGCGTGACCCGGCGGGCCCAGCAGGGCCCAGCAGGACCCAGCAAGGACCCAGCGGGTCTCAACGGGACTTCGGAGGGACTTCAGCGGGGCCCCAGCTCTATTCCGCCTCCGCCCCACCGTCCTAGTCAACGTGGTGCCGCAGGAGAGGGTTACCGGAGGACTGCACGTTCCCGTCCCTTTCGTCCCTGTGCATACTGTCAAAGTTCCACCCCCGGTTTTGTACACATACGGCTCATGACGGGCCCCGGGTAGGGAGCGATAGCCTGGTGGCGTGATCAGCGCGATATCTCGCGGGGGCCCAGTTGCCCCTGCCTCGCGCCCGGAGCGCACGGACGACATCCGTGACCGGGCGGCGATCGCTGATCTTCACGGGCGGGACGGAGCGGCGACCGCGGCAAGCACCAGCGGAAACGCGGGCGCAAGCGGAATCGCGAGCGTTCTCCGTAGGCCGCGGACACCCCGGGGACGGACGACGCAGAGATCAGCGTCACAGTCGCCGAGGGTGCCGAGAATGGCCGATACCCCCCCGCTCATCTCTCCATGCGGCATAGCGTCGAACCAGACCGGACACCCCGCGTCACGGCGTTACGTCGGAGAAGAGACCGTACTTCCTTCTACGTCACGCAACGGCGCGCGACAGGAGCCAGAGGACAATGCAGACCAAGCTGGACGAAGCCAAGGCCGAGCTGCTCGAGAGGGCTGCCCGGGTAGCTGAGAACAGCCCGGTCGGGGGGCACCTACCGACTGGGACGACGAGCGAGGGCACTCCGGACAAGGACACCGTGCTCGCGTTCCTCCAGCGCTACTACCTGCACACAGCCCCGGAGGACCTGACCGACCGCGACCCGGTCGATGTCTTCGGAGCCGCCTTCTCCCACTACCGACTGGCCGAGAACCGCCCCCAGGGCACGGCCAACGTCCGAGTGCACACGCCCACCGTCGAGGAGAACGGCTGGACCTGCAGCCACTCCGTCGTCGAGGTCGTGACCGACGACATGCCCTTCCTCGTCGACTCGGTCACCAACGAGCTGTCCCGGCAGGGCCGCGGCATCCACCTCGTCATCCATCCGCAGTTCGTCGTACGGCGCGATCTGACCGGCGAGCTCATCGAGGTGCTGCCCGGTCGGCCCACCCTCGAGAATCTGCCGCACGACGCGCACGTCGAGTCCTGGATCCACGTCGAGATCGACCGTGAGACCGACCGCGCCGACCTGAAGCAGATCACCGCCGATCTGCTGCGCGTCCTGTCCGACGTCCGCGAGGCCGTCGAGGACTGGGAGAAGATGCGCGACGCCGCGCTGCGCATCGCGGAGGAACTGCCCACCGAGCCGACCGCCGACGACCTGCGCGACCTGGAGGTCGAGGAGGCCCGTGAGCTGCTGCGCTGGCTCTCGGACGACCACTTCACCTTCCTGGGGTTCCGCGAGTACGAGCTGCGCGACGACGACTCGCTGGCCGCCGTCCCCGGCACCGGACTCGGCATCCTGCGCTCCGACCCGCAGCACGGCGGTGACGACAGCCACCCGGTCAGCCCGTCCTTCGAGCGGCTGCCCGCCGACGCCCGCGCCAAGGCCCGTGAGCACAAGCTGCTCGTCCTCACCAAGGCCAACAGCCGCGCCACCGTGCACCGGCCGTCCTACCTCGACTACATCGGTGTGAAGAAGTTCGACGCCGAGGGCAACGTCGTCGGTGAGCGGCGCTTCCTGGGCCTGTTCTCCTCGGCCGCGTACACCGAGTCCGTGCGCCGTGTCCCCGTGGTCCGCCGCAAGGTCGAGGAGGTCCTCAAGGGCGCGGGCTTCTCGCCCAACAGCCACGACGGCCGTGACCTGCTCCAGATCCTGGAGACCTACCCCCGCGACGAGCTCTTCCAGACGCCCGCCGACGAGCTGCGTGCCATCGTCACCAGCGTCCTCTACCTCCAGGAGCGGCGCCGACTGCGCCTCTACCTGCGCCAGGACGAGTACGGCCGCTACTACTCGGCCCTCGTCTACCTCCCGCGCGACCGCTACACCACCGGGGTGCGCCTCAGGATCATCGACATCCTGAAGGAGGAGCTGAACGGCACCAGCGTCGACTTCACCGCCTGGAACACCGAGTCGATCCTCTCCCGGCTGCACTTCGTGGTCCGGGTTCCGCAGGGCACCGAGCTGACACAGCTCAGCGACGCCGACAAGGACAGGCTCGAGGTGCGGCTCGTCGAGGCCGCCCGCTCCTGGGCCGACGGTTTCGCCGAGGCGCTGAACGCCGAGTGCGGCGAGGAGCGCGCGGCCGAGCTGCTGCGCCGCTACGGCAGCGCCTTCCCCGAGGGCTACAAGGCCGACCACACCCCGCGTGCCGCGGTCGCCGACCTGGTCCACCTGGAGAAGCTCACCCGCGACCGGAGCAAGGACTTCGCGCTCAGCCTGTACGAGCCGGTCGGTGCCGGTCCCGGCGAGCGCCGCTTCAAGATCTACCGCACCGGCGAGCAGGTCTCCCTCTCGGCGGTCCTGCCGGCCCTCAACCGCATGGGCGTCGAGGTCACCGACGAGCGCCCGTACGAGCTGCGCTGCTCGGACCGTACGACGGCCTGGATCTACGACTTCGGGCTGCGCCTGCCCAAGTCCCTGAACGGCAACGGCGACTACCTCGGCGACGACGGCCGTGAGCGCTTCCAGGAGGCCTTCGCCGCCACCTGGACCGGCGAGGCCGAGAACGACGGCTTCAACGCCCTCGTGCTGAGCGCCGGGCTGTCCTGGCGGCAGGCGATGGTGCTGCGCGCGTACGCCAAGTACCTGCGCCAGGCGGGCTCCACCTTCAGCCAGGACTACATGGAGGACACCCTCCGAAACAATGTCCACACCACCCGGCTGCTGGTCTCCCTCTTCGAGGCGCGGATGTCGCCGGAGCGCCAGCACGCCGGTGTCGAGCTGACCGACGCGCTGATGGAGGAGCTGGACGCCGCTCTCGACCAGGTGGCAAGCCTGGACGAGGACCGGATCCTGCGCTCCTTCCTCACCCTCATCAAGGCGACCCTGCGCACCAACTTCTTCCAGGAGGCGCTGGGCGGCAAGCCGCACGAGTACGTCTCCATGAAGTTCGACCCGCAGGCCATCCCGGACCTGCCGGCGCCGCGACCGGCGTACGAGATCTGGGTGTACTCGCCGAAGGTGGAGGGCGTGCACCTGCGCTTCGGCAAGGTCGCGCGCGGTGGTCTGCGCTGGTCCGACCGGCGTGAGGACTTCCGGACGGAGATCCTGGGCCTGGTCAAGGCGCAGATGGTGAAGAACACCGTCATCGTGCCCGTCGGCGCCAAGGGCGGCTTCGTCGCCAAGCAGCTGCCCGACCCGTCCGTGGACCGCGACGCCTGGCTCGCGGAGGGCATCCGCAGCTACCGGACCTTCATCTCGGCGCTGCTCGACATCACCGACAACCTGGTCGCCGGCGCGGTCGTGCCCCCGGTGGACGTGGTCCGGCACGACGGGGAGGACACCTATCTCGTCGTCGCCGCCGACAAGGGCACCGCGACCTTCTCCGACATCGCCAACGAGGTCGCCGAGAGCTACAACTTCTGGCTCGGGGACGCCTTCGCCTCCGGCGGCTCCGCCGGATACGACCACAAGAAGATGGGCATCACCGCGCGCGGCGCCTGGGAGTCCGTGAAGCGGCACTTCCGGGAGCTGGGCGTCAACACCCAGACCGAGGACTTCACCGTCGTCGGCGTCGGTGACATGTCCGGTGACGTGTTCGGCAACGGCATGCTGCTCTCCGAGCACATCCGCGTGGTCGCCGCCTTCGACCACCGGCACATCTTCCTCGACCCGACCCCGGACGCGGAGACCTCGTACGCCGAGCGCCGTCGTCTCTTCGAGCTGCCGCGCTCGTCCTGGGCCGACTACGACACCGAGCTGATCTCGGCCGGCGGCGGAGTCTTCCCGCGGACCGCCAAGGCGATCCCGGTCAACGCGCACGTCCGCGAGGCCCTCGGCATCGAGGCCGGTGTCACCAAGATGACCCCGGCCGACCTGATGAAGGCGATCCTGCAGGCGCCGGTCGACCTGCTGTGGAACGGCGGCATCGGTACGTACGTCAAGGCGTCCGCCGAGACGCACGCGGACGTCGGCGACAAGGCCAACGACGCCATCCGCGTCGACGGCGCCGACCTGCGCGTCAAGGTCGTCGGCGAGGGCGGCAACCTCGGTCTGACCCAGCTGGGCCGGATCGAGTTCGCGCAGCACGGCGGCAAGATCAACACCGACGCCATCGACAACAGCGCGGGCGTGGACACCTCCGACCACGAGGTGAACATCAAGATCCTGCTCAACGCGGTCGTGACCAACGGCGATCAGACGGTCAAGCAGCGCAACAAGCTGCTCGCCGAGATGACCGACGAGGTCGGCGCCCTGGTCCTGCGCAACAACTACGCGCAGAACGTGGCGATCGCCAACGCGCTCGCCCAGTCGCCGAGCATGCTCCACGCCCAGCAGCGCTTCCTGCGCTTCCTGGTCAGGGAGGGCCACCTCGACCGGGCGCTGGAGTTCCTGCCCAACGAGCGGCAGATCCGTGAGCGGCTCAACTCCGGGCAGGGCCTGACCGGTCCGGAGACGGCCGTGCTCCTCGCGTACACGAAGATCACGGTCTCCGACGAGCTGCTCGCCACCTCGCTGCCCGACGACCCGTACCTGCAGAGCCTGCTGTTCGCGTACTTCCCCACCGCGCTGCGCGAGAAGTTCCGCGAGCAGATCGAGGCGCACGCGCTGCGCCGCGAGATCGTGACGACCGTCCTGGTCAACGACACGGTCAACACGGGTGGTACGAGCTTCCTGCACCGCCTCCGTGAGGAGACGGGCGCGTCCCTGGAGGAGATCGTCCGGGCGCAGACCGCGGCCCGCGCGATCTTCGAGTCGAGCAAGGTGTGGGACGCGGTGGAGGCGCTCGACAATGTCGTCGCCGCCGACGTCCAGACCAGGATCCGGCTGCACTCGCGCCGTCTCGTCGAGCGGGGCACGCGCTGGCTGCTCAACAACCGGCCGCAGCCGCTCCAGCTCGCCGAGAACATCTCCTTCTTCCGCGAGGGGGTCGCGCAGGTCTGGGGCGAGCTGCCCAAGCTGCTGCGCGGGGCGGACCTGGAGTGGTACCAGCAGATCTTCGAGGAGCTGACGGGCGCCGGCGTGCCCGAGGAGCTGGCCACACACGTGGCCGGGTTCTCCTCGGCCTTCCCGACGCTGGACATCGTCGCGGTGGCCGACCGCATGGACAAGAACCCGATGTCCGTCGCCGAGGTCTACTACGACCTCGCCGACCGCCTGAACATCACCCAGCTCATGGACCGCATCATCGAGCTCCCGCGTGCCGACCGCTGGCAGTCCATGGCCCGCGCCTCGATCCGCGAGGACCTGTACGCGGCCCACGCGGCGCTCACCGCGGACGTGCTCGCCGTCGGCAACGGCACCTCGACCCCGGAGCAGCGCTTCAAGGCCTGGGAGGAGAAGAACGCCGCGATCCTGGGCCGCGCCCGCACCACCCTGGAGGAGATCCAGACCTCGGACTCGTTCGACCTGGCGAACCTGTCGGTGGCGATGCGCACGATGCGGACGCTTCTGCGGACGCACTCGTAGAGCGCGGTGACGCACGCGCGGGGGTCGAGGTGACCCCCGCGTGGTTCACCTCTGGGTGCGCTTGACTCACTCGTGAGTGCACTTGTTTCACTCGATCGGATGTACGTCGATGGGGCAGCCCCGGCCGGGATGGCCGGGGCTGCCCCTGTTTGTGCGGGTAGGCGCAAGCGCCCTGGCCGCCCTCTTGCCTCGCTCTTGCGGATCTCTCGGGAAAACCGGAACTGGAATTTACCTATTACTGATAAAAGGGACAATTGTGACCGTGAATCTCTCCGAGGGGCCGGCCCGTGTAGGCCGACAGGCCCCCGCGCCGCACCAGCCCGCACCAGCCGCCACTCCTCCCGGGGCGATCGAAAGGACCCGGCGGATCGTCCTCGAAGTGGTGAAGTTCGGAGCCGTCGGCGGTAGCGGTATCGCAGTCAACTTCCTGGTCTTCAACCTTCTCCTGCACGGCCTGAAGTGGGCCCCGATGGCCGCCACGGTCATCGCCAGCTGTGTCGCCATGGGCGGCAACTACCTCGGCTTCCGCTTCTTCGCCTACCGTGACCGGGCCTCGCGCACCCGACGCCAGATCGCCCTGTTCTTCGCCTTCAGCGGCATCGGCGTCATCATGGAGAGCGCGCTGTTCTACATCGGCTACCACGGTCTGGGCATGGACACCCCGCTCGGCTCCAACCTGGCCAAGGCGCTGTCGATCGTGCTGGCCTCGGCGTTCCGTTTCCTGGTCTACCGCACCTGGGTGTTCGAACAGGTGAAACACAGCCGCTAGACAGCCGCCCGCAACCCTTTGCGGGCGATCGACATCTACCTAGGTGATACGCAAATGGACTAGATCGCCTAGGTTGAACCATCAGGAATGTCTAGCATTAATAGGATGAGTGTGGATCACCCCCGCCCGCCAGCAGAAACAGCAGCCGTGCCCGCCGTGTCCGTGGTCGTGATCGTCTACAACGACGCGTCCCGGCTGACGACGGCCGTGCGCTCCGTTCTCGACCAGACCCTGCGCGGCGTCGAAGTCGTCATCGTCGACGACCGCAGCACGGACGGCTCGTACGACGTGGCGCAGCGACTGGCCGCCGCGCACCCGGACCGCGTCCGGGCCTTCAGGCTGCCCGAGAACAGTGGCGGCTGCGGCGCCCCCCGCAACCACGGCATCCAGCAGGCCCGCGGCGACTACGTCCTCTTCCTGGACAGTGACGACGTCCTGGAGCGCAACGCCTGCCGCAACATGCTGGAGGCCGCCGAGTCCACCGGCGCGGACCTCGTCTCGGGCCTGTGCGTGCGTGTGCACGTCGACTCGCGCACCGGCAAGGAGGTCAAGTGGTACCCCTGGCTGTACGACCGCACCCGCACCCTGGAGTCCATCTCCGAGCTGCCCGACCTGCTGGTCTTCGACACGCTGTCGACGAACAAGTGCTACCGCAGGCAGTTCCTGCTCGATGAGGGCCTCGAGTTCCCGGTCGGGATCCACTACGAGGACCTGCTGTTCTCCGCGCAGGCCTACGTGGCCGCGCGGCGCATCACGCTCATCCCGAACCGGGTGTACGACTGGCGGATCGTCGAGAAGGCGGCCGCCAAGTCCATCAGCAACCGGCGTGACGAGATCGCCAACTTCACGCACCGCATGGAGATCCACCGCCGGGTCGACCAGCTCCTCGCCGACCACGGACTGCTGGAGCTGAAGTTCGCCAAGGACGTCAAGTGGCTCAAGCACGACCTGGTGCTGCACCTGCGCGAGCTGCCCTTCCGTGACGAGACCTACCGCCAGGAGTTCGCGCAGATCGCGCGCGCCTACCTGGAGTCGATCGACCGCGTCGCCTTCGACGAGATCGAGCCGATCCACGCCATCTGCGCGTACCTCCTCCACGAGGCCGACTGGGACAACCTGCTGCCCGCGGTGGACACGCTCAGCAACCGCGACAAGATCTCCTCGCCGCTCGTCGAGCACGAGGGGCGCGTGTACTGGTGCGCCGAGCACATCGAGCACGACGCCTTCGCCCGGCACGTCCTGGACGTCACCGAGCTCGGCTACCACACCAAGCCGGTCGAGAAGATGTTCCTGCGCAACGCGCTGACCGGATACGCGGAGACCGACGGCACCGTCCGGCTGGCCGGGCGCATCACCAACCCGCTCGGCGTGATCCCCTCCGACGCCCGGCTCTCCGCGCAGCTGGAGTTCTACGCCCGCCGTCCGGGCGTGCGCTTCCAGACCTTCCGCTTCCCCGTGGCCACCGTGCGGCACGAGGGCGAGGCCATCGCCTGGGAGGCCTCGGCCGACCTCGCCAAGGGCCTGCGCCCGCTCGGCATCGTGGACGCGGTCTGGGACGTACGCCTCCACCTCGCCGTCGCCGGTGAGGGCGAAGGCGCGGGGACGGTCCGCACCACGACCCGGCTCACGGCCTCCGAGCCCGAGCTGGCCCAGGGGCACCTGCCCGTCCGGCCCCGCCTGACCCGGCTGGTCGCCGACCGCATCGAGCCCGAGGTCTCCTCCCGCGGCCACCTCTCCTTCCGGCTCGTGCCGGACAAGAAGGCCAACGAACTCGTCCAGCGCGGTGTGCAGGGCCCGACCGGGCGGCTCGCCAAGACCGGCTACCGCAAGGTCAAGGCGCTGCGCAAGGAACTCGCCTCCGGCGACACCAAGCTGCGCGTCTACCACGACGTGTTCAGCCGCCTGCCCGTCAAGAAGGGCCTCGTCGTCTTCGAGAGCCACCTGGGCCGGCAGTACAGCGACAGCCCCAAGGCCATCTACGAGGAGATGCGCCGCCAGGGCCTGGAGTTCGAGGCCGTGTGGGCCTACGCGGACAGCCCCCAGGGCTTCCCGGACGACGCCACCCTCGTACGCCGCTGGTCGCTGCCGTACCTCAAGGCGCTCGCCCAGGCCGAGTTCTGGGTCGACAACCAGAGCTACCCGCTGAAGGTCACCAAGCGGCCCGAGACGACGTACATCCAGACCTGGCACGGTTCGGCGCTCAAGCGGATGGGCTTCGACGAGCCGGAGTGGAAGCTCAAGTCCCGTGAGGAGCAGGCCGAGCAGCAGCGCACCCTCGACCGCTTCGACCGCTTCCTGATCCGCTCCGAGCACGACGTGCGCACCCTCGCGCGGGCGTTCCGGCTCCAGGAGCGGACGCTGCTGCGGGTGGGCTACCCGCGCAACGACGCGCTCGTCCAGGCCAAGCAGCACGAGGAGGCCACCGGGCAGCGGGAACGCGGTGCGCTGGCGGCCGAGTTCGGCATCCCGGAGGACAAGCAGATCCTGCTGTACGCGCCGACCTTCCGTCAGCGCGGCGGCAAGCGCCGGTTCGAGCTGCCCTTCGACGTGGAGCGCTTCGCCGACACCTTCGGCGACCGCTATGTCCTCCTGGTCCGCTCGCACTACCTCAACCACGTCGTGCTGCCGCCCTCCGTGCGCGGCCGGGTCATCGACGTGACGGACTACCACGACATGACCCCCCTGCTGGCGCTTGCCGACGGTCTGATCACCGACTACTCGTCCGTGATGTTCGACTACTCCCTCCTCGACCGCCCGATGTTCTTCTTCACGTACGACTACGACGAGTACGTGCACGAGGGCCGAGGAACCTACTTCGACCTGCTGGAGAGGGCCCCCGGCCCGGTCGTCCGCACCGAGGACGAGCTGCACGCGGTCCTGGAATCGCTGGAGGAGCAGAAGGTGAAGTACGCGGCCCCGCGCGAGCGGTTCGTCGCCGACTTCGGCGAGTTCGACCAGGGCAACGCCGCGCAGAGCATCGTCGACCAGTTCTTCTCCCAGTGGAGGCGCGCGTGACCGCGTACAGCGAGCGGGACGTCTTCTTCGTCTCCAACAGCGTCGACGAGCTCGGCGGCGTGACCAGCTGGTCGCACCAGATGGCCCGGCTGTTCACCGAGCGCGGCCACCGCGTCCACGTCATCGGCATCACCGAGCCCGCGGTCGTCCAGGAGCTCGGCGAACTCCCGTACCCCACCACGACGTTGTACGACGCCCACCCGCCGCGCGTGGGCTCCGCGCGCGGCATCAAGGGGCGGCTCAACGTCGCCGAGCGCAGGCTGCGCGCCGAACGGGCGGCGGGCATGCGCGAGCAGGCCGCCAAGCTGACCCGGCTGTTCCGGGCCGCGCGCCCCGGCGCCGTCGTGATCGTCACGCAGGTGTGGGCGATGGAGTGGGTGGAGCTCGCCGACACCACCGGCCTGACCGTCATCGGCATGAGCCACGAGTCCTTCGCGTACTCGAAGGCGACCTCGCGCTTCGGACGGGTGCAGAAGCACTACAAGGACGTCGACCGGATGCTCGCGCTCACCCGCGAGGACGCCGACCTGTGGATCCGCCAGGGCCTCGACAACGCGTCCTTCATGCCGAACCCGATCCCCTTCATGCCCGAGGTGCCCTCCTCGCGCACCGAGAACGTCGTCGTCAGCGTCGGCCGGCTCTCGGACCAGAAGGGCATCGACATGCTCCTCGACACCTGGGCCGAGGTGGCGCCCCGCCATCCCGACTGGACCTTGCGGATCTTCGGCTCCGGCGAGGACGAGGAGATGCTCAAGAAGCAGTGCACCGCCCTGGGCCTCGACGACTCCGTCGAGTGGATGGGCCGCACCAGCGACGTACCCGGCGCCCTGCGCGGCGGTTCCGTCTTCGTCCTGTCCTCCCGCGGCGAGGGCTTCCCCCTCGCCCTCATGGAGGCCATGGCGACCGCCCTCCCGTGTGCCGCCTTCGACTGCGCACCCGGCGTCCACGAGATCGTCCAGGACGGCGAGGACGGTCTCCTGGCGGCCCTGGGCAACACCGGGGAACTGGCCCGCCGTCTCGACACCCTGATGTCCGACAAGGACCTGCGCGACCGCATGGGCGAGGCGGCCCGCGTCAACATCCAGCGCTACACGACGGACGAGATCGTCCGCAGGTGGGAAGACCTGTTCACCTTCTTGGAGAGGTGAGCAGAGGCGCCCCGAAGGGGTGCGGGGAACTGCGCGGCCGGCCACGACGAACTCGCGGCCGGCGTCGAGCAGTTCCCCGCACCCCCTGAGTCGCCCCTACTTCCCCGTGAACTTCTCGTACTCCGCGAGCACGTCCTCCGTGGGCCCGTCCAAGCGAAGCTCCCCCCGCTCCAGCCAGAGCACACGGTCGCAGGTGTCCCGGATCGACTTGTTGTTGTGGCTCACCAGGAACACGGTGCCCGCGTGTTTGCGCAACTCTCGGATCCGCTCCTCGGAGCGCTTCTGGAAGGAGCGGTCCCCCGTGGCGAGGGCCTCGTCGATCATCAGCACGTCGTGGTCCTTGGCCGCCGCGATGGAGAACCGCAGTCGCGCCGCCATCCCGGAGGAGTACGTCCGCATCGGGAGGGTGATGAAGTCGCCCTTCTCGTTGATGCCGGAGAAGTCGACGATCTCCTGGTAGCGCTCCTTGACCTGCTCGCGGGACATGCCCATGGCGAGCCCGCCGAGGTAGACGTTCCGCTCACCCGTGAGGTCGCTCATCAGGGCCGCGTTGACGCCGAGCAGCGAGGGCTGACCGTCGGTGTAGATCTTGCCGTTCTCCACGGGAAGGAGGCCGGCGACCGCCTTGAGCAGGGTGGACTTGCCCGAGCCGTTGGTGCCGATCAGACCGATGGCCTCGCCGCGGTAGGCGGTGAAGGACACGTCCTTGACGGCGTGCACCTTGCGTACGCCCGCGGCCTTCTCGGTCTGCTTGCGCCGCAGCATGCGGTTGAGCGCGGCGGTGGCGCTGCCCCGTCCCGCACCGGTGCCGTTGACCCGGTAGACGATGTCCACGTGGTCGGCGACGACGGTGGGGACGAGCGCGTCGGCGCTGCCGGCCGCATCCCGGGGCCGGGCGTCCTGCGTGAGGGTGTCAGCCATGTCAGCCACGTCCGTACGTCTCCTCGGCCTTCCAGAAGTAGATGAAGCCGCCGACTCCGGCGAACAGTGCCCAGCCGATCGCCAGCGCCCACACGTGGTGCGGCAGCTGGTGGGCGTGGAAGCTGTCGATCAGCGCGTAGCGCGTCAGGTCGATGTAGACGGCGGCCGGGTTGCTCTCCAGCGCGACCATCGCCCAGTGCGGCATGTGGCTGTGCTTGAGCGTCGAGGCGATGCTCCACATGACACCGGAGACGTACATCCAGGTGCGCAGCACGAACGGCATGAGCTGCGCGATGTCCGGCGTCTTGGCGCCCATCCGCGCCATGATCATCGCCACGCCCGCGTTGAAGACGAACTGCAGCGTCAGGATCGGCACGACGAGCAGCCACGACGCGCTCACGGGAATGCCGAAGCAGAGCAGGATGACGACCAGTGCGGCCATCGAGAACAGCAGCTGCTGGAGCTGCTGGATGGCGTACGACACCGGCAGCGCGGCCCGCGGGAAGTGCAGGGCCCGGACCAGGCCCAGGCTGCCGGAGATCGCCCGGGTGCCCGCCATGATCGAGCTCTGTGTGAAGGTCCAGATGAAGACGCCGGTGACCAGGAACGGCACGAAGTCCGGCACGCCGTGCTTGGTGCCGAGCAGCACACCGAAGATGAAGTAGTAGACCGCCGCGTTCAGCAGCGGGTTCGCCACCTGCCAGACCTGGCCGAGCTTCGCCTGGCTGTACTGGGCGGTGAGCTTGGCGGTGGCGAAGGCGGTGATGAAGTGACGCCGTGCCCAGAGCTGGCGGACGTACTCCGGCAGCGTCGGGCGGGCGCCACTGACGGTGAGGCCGTACCGGGCGGCGAGCGCCGCGGGATCGTCGGTGGGGGGAACCGACGTCGGCGGTGTGTGGAGGACCTGGCTCACATCCGCTGCTTTCGCTCGGGGGGTGGGATGCGTGGGCCGTCCTTAACGTTTCTTACTGCCGCTTTGCCAGCTTCTTACGTCGGGACGGCACCGTATCGTCGCAACGCGAGACTATGGCTTCTCGACGTCGGAACGCAACCGTTTCGTCGTAACGCCCTATGCTGGAAGGCATGACGACGAACGCCGACACCACGAGTGCCGCCGCGAACGCGGGGAGTGCTGCCGGGAAGGCCCCGCGTCGTAGGGCTCCGGCGGGGGCGGCCGTGCTGCGCGAGGACGTGACCGAGGCGATCCGGGCCGCCGTCTTCGAGGAGCTCGCGGCCGTGGGCTACGCCCGGATGTCCATCGAGGGCATCGCGCGCCGCGCGGGCGTCGGCAAGACGGCGGTGTACCGGCGATGGCGTTCGAAACTGCACCTGGTGCTCGACGTGGTCTCCGCCATAGCGGTCCAGGGGCTGCCCGTCCCCGACACGGGCTCCCTGGAGGGCGACCTGCGCCTGCTGTACGAGGTCACCTCCCGTGCGCTGCGCCACCCCGTGGCCGGCCAGATCATCCCGGACCTCCAGGCGGAGGCGGCCCGCAACCCCGACATCGCGGACGCCATGCAGAAGGCGCTGCGGGAAGGCCAGCAGGGAGTGGCGAGCGGGATCGTCGCGGCGGCGGCCGCGCGGGGCGAGGTGCGCGAGGGGATCGACCAGGAACTCGCGCTCGACCTCATGTCGGGCCCGCTGTACTGGCGGGCGGTGGTGGTCCACGGGCCCAAGCTGCCGAAGGGGTACCTGGCGAGCCTGGCCCGGGCCACGGCGGCGGCGCTGCGGGCGTTGTGAGGGCACCTGTCCGACGGGCGGGCATGGGGCGGGCACCTTGTCCGACGGGCGGGCATCGGGCGGCCACGTGTTCGACGGGCGGCGGGTTCGGGCGCCTGTCGAAAGCCGCTCAGGCGGCGGGCTGTCCCTCCCTGCGGCCTGTGAGAAGGGTGCTGCACCTCACCAGGTCACCTGTTCGCCCACGGGGACTGCCGTTCGCCTAACCTGTGGCCATGCGCGAGACGGTGCGGCAGGCGGCGCGGGCCACGGCCGGCCTCGTCATGTCCGCCGCGCTGGCCTTCGGCACGATCCTCTTCATCACCGTGCTGCTGATCACGGCCACGCTGACGCTCGCGGTCGTCGGCGCCGGGCTGCTGCCCGAGACGGTGCTGCTGGTCCGGCGGATCGCCGGGGCCAAGCGGAACCTGGTGGCCCAGTGGACGGGCAGAGCGATCCCCGAGGCCTACCAGCCCATCGAGGGCCCGCTGCGGCAACGACTGCGCACGGCCATCCGCGGCCCCGGCACCCTCGGCGACTTCCGCTGGATGGTCTTCCACTACGTCTACGGCTTCCTCGGACTGCTCACCGCCCCGCTGTGGCTGCTGGGCCTGCCCGTCGACGGCGTACGACAGGGGCTGCTCGGTCGCTCCCCGCTCGTCCTGCCGCTGATCGGCCGCCTCGCGGACCTCGACGCCGCCTGGTCCACCGCCCTGCTCAAGCCCTCCCCGGAGGCGCTGCTCGCCGTCCGGATCGAGGAGCTGACCGAGACCCGCGCCGGTGCGATCGCCGCGCACGGTGCCGAACTGCGCCGCATCGAGCGCGACCTGCACGACGGCACACAGGCCCGGCTGGTCTCCCTGTCGATGCGCATCGGTATCGCCAAACGGGCCTACGAGCGCGACCCGGAGACCGCGCTCAAACTCCTCGAGGACGCGCAGAGCCAGGCCGAGGAGGCGCTGACCGAGCTGCGCCACGTCGTCCGCGGCATCCACCCGCCGATCCTCACCGACCGGGGACTGGCCGGCGCCGTACGGGCGCTCGCCGCGAGCAGCGGGCTGGACGTCACCGTCGTCGTGGACGGCCTGGAGGACGGGGCGCGGAGCGGGTTCCGGGCCCCGGCGGCGGTCGAGGCGGCGGCGTACTTCGTGGTCGCCGAATCGCTGACGAACGCCGCCAAGCACAGCGGATCCGAGCGCGCCGAGGTGCGGCTGGTGCGCAACCGGGGCGGCCTGAGCGTCCGGGTCGCCGACGAGGGACGGGGCGGAGCCGGGGGCACCTCCCAGGCTCTCGGCTCCGGCGGAGAGGCGGGTGGCTCCGGGCTGCTCGGTATGCGGCGACGCGTGGCCGCGCTCGACGGGACCCTGCTGATGACCAGCCCCGTCGGGGGGCCGACCGTGATCGAGGTGGAGCTGCCGTGCGTGTGGTGACCGGGACAGTGGAGACGAGGCCGCCGTGCGTGTGGTGATCGCCGAGGACAACGCCCTCCTGCGGGAGGGAATGGTGCTGCTGCTGACCTCCGCCGGGCACGAGGTCGTGGCCGTCGCGGGCAGCGGCCCCGAGGTGCTGCCCGCGCTTCTCGAGCACCGGCCGGACATCGCCGTGCTCGACGTCCGGATGCCGCCGGGCTTCCGCGACGAGGGCCTGCGCGCGGCCCTGGAGGCACGCAAGGAGATGCCCGGCCTGCCGGTGCTCGTGCTCTCCCAGTACGTCGAGGAGTCGTACGCCGCCGAGCTGCTCGGCGGTGGTGCGAGCGGGGTCGGCTATCTGCTCAAGGACCGGGTGGGCCGGGTCGACGAGTTCCTCGACGCGCTCGACCGGGTCGCGACGGGCGGTACGGCTCTGGACCCCGAGGTCGTCACCGAGCTCCTCACCCGGCGCCGCGACGACCCGCTCGACACGCTCACGCCCCGCGAGCGCGAGGTCCTGAAGCTGATGGCCGAAGGCCGCGACAACACGACCATCGCCAAGACGCTGGTCGTCACGGAACGCGCCGTCAGCAAGCACATCGGCAACGTCTTCCTGAAGCTGGGCCTGCCGCCGAGCGACAGCGGCCACCGCCGGGTGCTCGCGGTACTGGCGTACCTCAACAGGGACTCGTAAGCCGCGCCCGGTACGCGCCGGGTACGCGTCGGCTCCCGGCGGCCGGCACTCACCCCGCCAGCCGCCGGGCCAGCCCGACGAGTTCGGCCGCCCTCAGCACCCGCCCGCCGAACCCCGGCAGCGGCACGTGCAGCGCCGCCACCCACCGTCCCGGAATCCCGTCCACCCCGTAGAGGGCTCCGGCCAGCCCACCCGTGACGGCGGCGACGGTGTCCGTGTCGCCGCCGAGATCCACGGCGGCCCGCACGGCGTCCTCGTACGAGCCCGTGCTGCGCACCGCCCACAGGGCGGACCCGAGACAGGGCCACACAGCCCCGTTGCTGTGTTTTCTGGGGGGCACCCCCAGACCCCCAGCCGTCGCCTGATCGGGATGCCAGGCGTCGGCGAGAACGACGGCGTACCGAGCCCGATGGTCGGGATGCACGGCCGCCAGGACGTCCGGCACGGCGGTGACCGGGTCGCCGCCGTCGAGCGCGACCCGGATCAACTCGTGGAAGATCGCGGTGCCTTCCCACGCCGCGCGGTCGCCGTGGGTGAGCGCGGCGATGCGGCGGCCGGCCTCCATGGTGGCGTCCCGCCCCTGCCGTGCGAAGTACACGGCGGACGTGGCCGCCCGCATCAACGCCCCGTTCCCGGCCGCCCGTTGGCTGACCTGGAAGTGCAGGGCCGCGGCGAGGTCCCAGGGGTCTTCGCCGGTGAGCACGGCCTCGGTCTGCAGGCCGATGTCCTTGGGGTCGGCGGCGGCCCAGCGCCGGAATCTGCTGAAGATGTCGGGGAGTTCGAGCGTGTCGTGGTCCGTCAGGGACTCGCCGACCAGCACCGCCATCTGTGTGTCGTCGGTCGCCTCGCCCGGGTCCCAGCCGCCCCCTCCGCACATTTCCCCGCCCTGTCCGGCGACGGGGAAGCGGGCCGAGAACGCTCCCTCGGGCCCGAACTCGAAGGGCGCGCCGAGGGCGTCTCCCACGGCGGAGCCGAGAACGGTGCCGACGGCGCGTTCTTCAGGGCGGGGCACGGGGTCAGCGCGGTGCGGGGGAGTCCGGGGCGCAGCCGCGGAGGGTGTGGGCGATGACGTGTTCCAGGTCCCTGTCCAGGGTCGCGCTGGGCAGGGTGACGCTGACCGCGAGCCGCGCGAAGCCGTTGAGGGTGCTGAAGATCGGGATGGCGATGGTTTCCAGGGGGCCTTCGCGGACCTCGCCCCGGCGCTGGGCCTGCGTGATGAGCTCCGCGGCCAGGCCCCCCATGCTCTGGGAGGCCTTGACCAGGGCCTCGGACGCCTCCGGGTCGTGCTTGACGGCGAACATGAGGTCGAGGAGTTCCGCGTTGGCGGTGGCGAAGCCCACGTAGGTGCGGGCCAGGGCGCCGAGCCGGTCGGCGAACGACTCGCCCGCGGTCTCCTGCGACGCGGTCAGGGTGGCCAGGAGCCGTTCGAAGCCGGCCAGGGCCAGCGCGTCCAGGAGGGCCTGCTTGTCCTTGAAGTGCCGGCTCGGGGCCGCGTGGCTGACGCCCAGGTCGCGGGCCAGTTCGCGCAGGGACAGGGCGCCGGGACCCTTCTCCTCGAGTGTTTCCTCGGCGCGGGTCAGCAGTGCGGCGCGCAGGTCTCCATGGTGGTAGCGGCGAGGGCGGGTCTGCATGCCCGACAGTCTATCCGGTATGTAACCGGCGACTACATTGTTGGCGCTGTCAGCTTTGTTGGCATCGTCATCATTGTTGTCGTTGACATCATTGTTGTCGGCGTCTACATTCAGGGCATGGCTACCAAGCACTCGGCTGACCAGAACAGCAAGTGGAACGCGGGCGACATCGGTGACCAGCGCGGCCGTACGGCCGTGGTCACCGGCGCCAACAGCGGGCTCGGCATCGCCACCGTCGACGCCCTCGCCCGGGCCGGCGCCCATGTCGTCCTCGCCGTGCGGGACCCGGAGCGCGGGGAGGCCGCCGCCCACACGGTCAACGGAAGCGTCGAGGTACGCCGACTGGACCTCGCGGACCTCGCGTCCGTGCGCGAGTTCGCCGCGTCCTGGCGGGGCGACCTCGATCTGCTGATCAACAACGCGGGCGTCATGAACATCCCCGAGGCCGGTACGAAGGACGGCTTCGAGATGCAGTTCGGGACCAACCACCTGGGGCACTTCGCCCTGACGAACCTGCTGCTGCCGCACCTCACCGACCGGGTGGTCACCGTGTCCTCGGGGGCGCACAGGATGCCCGGCACCCGCATCCACTTCGAGAACCCGAACCTGACCGGCGAGTACTCGCCCGTCGCCGCCTACAACCAGTCCAAGCTCGCCAATCTGCTGTTCACCCTGGAACTCCAGAGCCGGCTGGCCGCCGCGGGTTCGTCCGTACGGGCCCTCGCCGCGCACCCCGGCTGGGCCGCCACCGGCCTCCAGGGCCGGGACGCCAGCGTGCTGCGGCGCACGCTGATGGCGGTGGGCAACCGGTTCATCGCCCAGGACAACAAGGCCGGCGCCCTGCCCACGCTGTACGCCGCGACGCAGGACCTGCCCGGCGCCAGCTACGTGGGACCCGACGGGCTCGGCGAGATGCGTGGCGCGCCGACACTGGTCGGACGCTCGGCCGCGGCCAGCGACCCGGTGTCCGCGGTCCGCCTGTGGGCGGCCTCCGAGGAACTGACCGGCGTCACCTTTCCCCGGCTGGAATCCGAGCAGAGCCAGAGCCAGAGCCTGACCCCGCAGGCTGTCTCCGTCTAGGTCCGGTCCGCCGGACAAGGGCTGGGCGGACAAGGCTGCTTGGGCGGACGCGGCTTGGGCGGACGCGGCCCGGGTCGGCAGGACCCGGGCCGGCGGGGCCTGAGCCGACAGGCGCTACGAGCGCGCCGCGCCGGGGTGCAGCCGTACCCACCCCGCCCATGCCGACGTGATCATGTCCTGGACGTCGTACTTCGCCTTCCAGCCCAGTTCCACCGAGATGCGGTCGGCGGAGGCGACGACGCGCGCCGGGTCGCCGGGGCGGCGCGGTGTGGTCACCGCGGGACGGTCGTAGCCGGTGATCGCGTTGATCCGGTCGATCATCTCGCGGACGGAAACGCCTTCCCCGCGGCCGATGTTGAGGGTCAGGTCCCGCCCGGGCGAGGCATCGAGGGCGCGGGCCGCGGCCACGTGGGCCTCCGCCAGGTCCACCACGTGGATGTAGTCCCGAACACACGTCCCGTCGGGCGTCGGGTAGTCGTCACCGAAGATGCGCGGCGGCGCGTCCTCCGTGAGCTTCTCGAAGACCATGGGGACGAGGTTGAAGACGCCGACGTCGGCGAGTTCGGGGGTCGCCGCCCCCGCCACGTTGAAGTAGCGCAGCGACGCCGTGGACAGGCCCGTGGCGCGGCCCGTCGCACGGACCAGCCACTCGCCCGCCAGCTTCGTCTCGCCGTACGGGCTCATGGGTGCGCAGGGGGTCTCCTCCGTCACCAGGTTGACGTCCGGCATGCCGTAGACCGCGGCGGAGGACGAGAACACGAAGGAGCCGACGGACGTCGCCGTCACCGCCTCCAGGAGAACCCGCAGGCCCTCGACGTTCTCGCGGTAGTAGTGCAGCGGGAGGTCGACGGACTCACCGACCTGCTTCTTCGCCGCGAGGTGGACCACGCCGGTGATCGCGTGCTCCTCGATCGTGCGGGCCAGCAGCTCGGCGTCCAGCGTCGAGCCGACCACCAGCGGTACGTCGGAGGGGACCCGCTCGGCGATGCCCGTGGACAGGTCGTCGTAGACCACGGCCTGCTCGCCCGCGTCCCGCATCGCGCGCACCACGTGTGCCCCGATGTAGCCGGCGCCGCCGGTGATCAGCCAGGTCATGAACGGTCGTCCCCTCGGGAGTGAGATCGGTGTGACATCGGTGTGAGATCGGTGTGAGGTCTGGGTCGGGTCGGGGTGAGATCGATGTGTCGGTGCGACGTCAGTGAAGCAGGCGCTTGAGCCGGCGGCGCACCACGTCGGTCAACCCCCGCAGCCCGGGTGCCAGACGCAGCGCCAGCGCCCCCGCGTGGGTGCGGTACGGCTGCACCAGCAGGACGCCGTACCGCAGGTTCGGTACCGCGCGGCGGCGCAGCAGGCCCCCGCCGCCGACCGCGTGCGCGGTGACGTCCCGGCTCGAACCGTCACGGTAGTGAACCCGCAGCCGCAGGTCCCAGGTGCCCGAGCCCAGCGCCGACAGGTCCACCGGCAGCTCGCCCGACCAGGTGGTCCGGTCCGCGTCCTGGGCCAGCTCGACCGGCAGGCTCAGCCCGATCCGCCCCTCGTCCCGGTGTGCGAACTCCACGTCCGCCGAGGCCGGACCGGCCTCCGCGAGTCGTCCGTACAGGTCGTGCAGGCGCAGCCGCAGCCGTGCCGCACGCGCGCGGGGACGCAGTTCCGCGTCGACCGCGACGGGCAGCACATGCGCGGGGCGTTGCAGGTAGTGGTCCAGCGTGACCTGGGGGAGGTCGTCCGACCAGACGGGCGTGCCGTCGGCGGCGCGGGCGTACGGCGGGCGCAACCGGGCCGGGCGGGCGGCGAGTTCCTTGAGGCGCGGCAGGTCGCGGGGCTCATCGGAGGCGAGCACGACACGGGCGATCAGCCGGCCGGGCGCGGTCGGGTTGACGGTGAAGTCGCTTGCGTCGAACGTCGACAGGTAGGTGCGCGTGAGCTCCCACCAGGCCCGCTGGTAGTCGGCGTCGCGCAGCTCCAACTCGCGGGCGTACATGCGCAGTTCATGGTCGAGGAACTTGGCGTTGGCGGCCCGGGCGAGCTGCTTCTCACCGGCGCTGAGCAGGATCTCGTAGGCCGTGTGGTGCGCCTCGGTGCGGGAGCGCCAGTTCTCGATGTCCGCGCGGTCCAGCGAGATCGACAACTGCTGGGCGCCGCGCCGCACATGCCACACGTACACCGTGTCGGGGATCAGCGCGATGCGCGGCCCGGCGGCCAGCACGCGCGCGGTGAACACGAAGTCCTCGTAGGGGTGACGGCCCTCGGGGAAGCGGATCGCGTGTTCACGAAGGAAGTCGGTTCGGTACAGCTTGTTGACGCACAGCGTGTCGTGGACCAGACGGGGCCGCTGCGTCGGGTGAGGGATCAGCGCGGGCTTCGCGTAGAGGTCGCGCTCCCAGGGGACCTCACGGCCCGAGGGCAGTTCGCGGCGTACGCACAGACCCGCCGCGACCTCCGTGCGCTGTTCCCGCGCCGCTTCGAGCAGCGCGTCCACGGCGCCCGGCGGCAGCACGTCGTCGCTGTCCAGGAACATCACGTACGGGGCGGTCGCCGCGTCGATCCCGTCGTTGCGGGGGCTCCCGCAGCCGCCGCTGTTCTCCGAGCGGCGTATGACCTTCACGCGCGGCTCATCGGCGGCGAGGCGGTCGAGGAGGTCGGCGCTGCCGTCGGTCGAGCGGTCGTCGACGGCGAGCACCTCCAGGACGGCCGGGCCCTGAGCGAGTGCCGAACGCACCGCGTCCGTCACGTGGTCGGCGTCGTTGTAACCGATGACGACGACACAGACCTGCGGGTGATGAGGTTTCATAGGATCCACGGGCCGAAATCGTAGGGCTTGACAGTAATTTTCCGTTAAGAGGTACTTAGTGGCCGGTCCGGAAGACGACAGGAATTTGGTGGGGGTTCCGTTTCCGCCTGTCGTCTTTCGGTCGATCCACCACGAGCACGGGAAGTCCGGAGTGCCAGAGCCGGGTGAAGGACAGCACCGCCGCGGCCGCCAGCAGACCGTTGCGGATGAGCATGAGCAAACAGCCCGTCCAGGTGCTGTCGATGACCTCCCCGTACAGGGCAGGGTAGGCGATGGAGCTGACCGCCGTCGCCGCGACGACGAGCGCCGCCACCGGGCGCTGTGTGGTGTGCCGCGAAGTCAGGCACACGGCGGCCAGACCGAGCAGCCACACCATGTACTGCGGGCTGATCACCCGGCTCGTCACCGTGAACATCAGCACGGCGGCGAGCGCGGCGTCGTACGGGGTCGCCGCCGTCCAGTGCCGTGCGCGCACCCGCCACAGCAGCAGGAGCGCGAAGGAGACGGCCGTCAGGGCGAGCGAGAGGGTCGCGACCGTCTGGACGTAGGGGCCCACGAACTCCATCGCGCCGTACTGGTAGCGCACGCTGCCCGGCCAGCCCGCGTGGCGCGCGAAGCCGAGCACGGTGCCGCCGAGCGACTCGATCTGCACGCCCCGGCCGCCCTGCTGGCGCAGGAAGTCGAAGGGGTCGCTGAAGGCGGTCGCGAGGACGGCGAGCAGGGTGACCGCCGTGAGCACGGCCGCGGTCCAGGCCTCCCGGGTCGTACGGCCCCGGGGTGTGCCGATGAGGACGAGTGCGGGCCAGACCTTCACCAGGGCGCCGAGCGCGGCGAACACGCCTCCCGCACGCGGGGAGCGCTTCAGCGCCAGCAGGGAGACGACGGCGAACGCCGTGACCTGTACGTCGTAGCGGGCGAGCGGGATGTGCAGGAGCAACGGCAGGCCCAGCGTCCACAGTGCCGCGCCGCGCAGGCTGCGGCCGGGTCTGCTGCCCGCGTGTGCCAGGGCCAGCACGATCACGGCGTCCGCGAGGAGCGTCAGGGCCACGAAGGCCTGCAGGTATGTCAGGCCCGGCAGCAGCCCGGGCGAGAGCAGGACGGGGCCCGCGCCCGGCGGGTACTGCCACAGCCGGTCGCCCGCCGGATAGGCGCCGTGCGACAGGGTCTCGTACCAGCGGAAATAGAGGTGACTCGCCTCGCGGGAGACCCCGCCGCTGCCCAGCACGGAGAGGTTGTCGTGCGCGAGCAGCCACAGCATCAGGGCGCGGGTCGCCACCCAGGCGGCGGCGAGGGGGAGCAGACGGGATCGGCCTCGGGGGCTCAGGTAAGCGCTCATCAAGCCCGGATCGTAAGCTCTCGGATGCCTCACAAGAACCGATACGCCATCAAAGGTTAACGAAGGTCAGTTAATAGTAAGAAGTTGGACATGGGGGTAAGCGTGTTAATGAAACGGTCCGGCGCCGGCCGCCTGGAGGCCCCGGAGGTCTCGGTCGAGCCCGTGGCGCGGGTCGTCGCCGTGGTGCTGCCGGTGCTCGTCATGTTCACGCTCGGGCTCTGGAGGCTCGACCGCGGGGGCATGTGGCGCGACGAGGCGGCCACCTACCAGGTCGCGCGGCGCTCGGTTCCGCAGATCTGGCATCTGTTGCACCACGTCGACGCGGTGCACGGCCTGTACTACCTCTTCATGCATCTCGTCCTCGCCCCCGTCCCCGGCGAGGTCGCCCTGCGCCTGCCCTCGGTCGTCGGCGCCGCCGCGACCGCGGGTCTCGTCGCGGCCCTCGGGATCCGTCTGTGCAACCCCCGCGTCGGTCTGTGGGCGGGACTGCTGTACGCGGTCACCCCTCTGACCGGGCACTTCGCCCAGGAGGGCCGCTCGTACGCCCTGGTCGCGGCCGGGGCGACGGCGGCGACCCTGCTCCTCGTGCGGGCCCTGCGCGGGGACGGAGGCTGGTGGGCGTACGGCGTGACCGTCGCCGTCACCTGCCTGCTGCACGAGTTCGCCGTACTCCTCCTGCTCGCCCACGGCACGACCCTGGCGCTGACGCGGATGCCATGGCGGGTGTGGTGGCGATGGGGCGTCGCGGCGGGGGCCACGTCGCTCGTCCTGGCGCCGCTCGCGGTCGTCTCCCACCGGCAGTCGGCGCAGGTGGCATGGCTGGCGGTGCCGAACCGCAAGAGCGTGGACCATCTGACGCACGCGTTCCTCAGCCAGGCCCAACTGGTGTTCGTGCCCTACGTGTTCCTGATCGCGCTCGCCCTGTGGCGCCCGTTCCCGCGACGCCGCGAGGTGAACCTCGTGTCGGTCGCCCTGCCGCTGCTGCTGGTCCCGCCGGCGGTCCTGATCGCGGTCTCCCGCTTCCGGCCGCTGTACGACGAGCGGTATGTGCTCTACGCGCTGGCCGGGGCACCGCTGCTGGCCGCGGCGGGGGCGGAGCGGCTGACCGGGTGGGTGTCGCGGCTGCCGAGCGCCGCGGCTCCCCGCCTCGTCGCCCTCGCCGGTGTCCTCGCCATCTCCCTCGTCCTCGCCGTCCAGTTCCCCCTGCTCCGCAAGGACCGCGACCCCGCCCACCGTCCCGACAACCTCGCCGCCGTCTCCGCCGCCGCCGGCTCCGAACTACGGCCCGGCGATCCGGTGTTGTACATGCCGTCGCTCACACGTCGCTCGGCGCTGGCCTACCCGGCGGGCTTCCGCGGGGTGCGCGACGTCGCCCTGAAGACGTCCGCCATAGCGTCCGGGACGCTGTACGGGACGGAAGTTGGCCCGCGCGAACTGCGCAGCCGGCTCGAGCGGCTCGACCGGGTGTGGCTGGTCTGCGAACCGTTCGTGTTCCGGCCGAACTGGCATCCGGACACCTCGGTCGCGACCGAGGACACCAAACGCGCCGTACTCGCCAGGGAATTCACCCTGCGCGAGCAGATCGTCCGCAGGGGTGTCACCCTCCGCCTGTACGTACGCCACCGCTAGGGCCTGTCCGGTGTGCATACACCACCGCCAGGACCTGCCCGGTGTACGTACACCACCGCTGGGACCTGCCCCATGGATCGGACCCTAGGAGACGTCCGCGCCGGCCGCGTCCAGGGCCGCGGGGTCGAGCGCCGCCGCGTCCAGTGCCGCCGTGAGCCGGTCGAGCCGCGCCTGCAGCTCCCGGATCTCCTCGAGGTTCGCGCCCGTCGCCGCGGCGATCCGGCGCGGCACGCGCAGCGCACGCTCGCGCAGGGCCGTTCCCTCGTCCGTGAGATGGACGTGCACGGAGCGCTCGTCCACCGCGCTGCGCTCCCGCCGCACCAGACCGGCCGTCTCCAGCCGCTTGAGCAGCGGGGACAGTGTCCCGGAGTCGAGCCGCAGATGTTCGCCGACCTTCTTCACGGGCAGCTCGCCGTGTTCCCACAGCACCAGCATCACCAGGTACTGGGGGTAGGTGAGCCCGAGGTCCTTGAGGATCACCCGGTACACGCCCCCGAAGGCGCGTGAGGCGGCGTTCAGCGAGAAGCAGATCTGCTGGTCGAGACGGAGGTAGTCCCCGTCGGACGGGGCCTGGGTGCTCGGGGTCGGCATGGCGGTCATGACTCCAGGATAGCTCTTGCCCACCATTAAGTTGTGCGCAATTGAATTGCGTGCTCTAATTGAGGTCGTGAGGCGGTCGGACCGGCCGCCCCGGCAAGACCTTGACTTGAGAGGGATGGTCTCCATGGACGCGCTCTACACCGCTGTCGCCACCGCCACCCACGGCCGCGA
The DNA here is from genome assembly GCF_001514115.1 of Streptomyces olivochromogenes. GTDB lineage: Bacteria > Actinomycetota > Actinomycetes > Streptomycetales > Streptomycetaceae > Streptomyces > Streptomyces olivochromogenes. Next base: position 150,939 of record NZ_KQ948470.1, on the reverse strand, counting down.
GGGCCGCGCCGTCAGCTCCGACGGCAAGCTCGACCTCCAGCTGGCCATCCCGGTGGAGATGGGCGGCAGTGGTCAGGGCACCAACCCCGAGCAGCTGTTCGCCGCCGGCTACGCCGCCTGTTTCGCCAGCGCCCTCGGCCTCGTCGGCCGCGCCGCGAAGGTCGACGTCAGCGAGGCCGCGGTGACCGGCGAGGTCGGCATCGGCAAGCAGGGCGAGGGCTTCGGCCTGGCGGTCACGCTCCGCGTCGAGCTTCCCGACTCCGTGGACGAGGCCACCGGCCGCAAGCTGGTCGAGCAGGCCCACCAGGTCTGCCCCTACTCCAACGCCACCCGCGGCAACATCCCGGTCGAGCTCGTCATCGAGTAGTACGGGATCCAGTACGGGATCTTGTGATCACGCGTGCACCCCCGTGCCCCTTCAGGGGTGCGGGGGTGCACGCTCGTTCCCCACCGCCCCGCAGCCTCCGAGCGGCCTCTCACGCCCTCACGCGCGCGAGCACCTCACCCGTACGCCGGCTCCAATCCACCACCGTCGCCTCCTCCGGCACCCGACTCCACCGCGTCAGCAACAGCCACCGCACGTGATACCGCCGCACCACCGCGGAGCGCCCCGCCCGCGTCGACGTGGGGTCGAGGTACCCCCGGACGGCCGCGAGCCGCCGCACCCGCTCCCGTTCGTCCAGTCCCGCGTCCGGCCACACGGGAGCGGCCAGGTTCGGGCCGTAGGCCGGGATCAGACGGGCGGCGTAGTACCCGTCGGCGATCACCACCTCGCCGGGCTTGATGTGCCGCGCCGCCCAGTCGTACGAGGGCCAGCGCGGTGGCTGGTCGAAACTCACCGGATCGAGTGAACGCGGTACGACGGCACCGGCCTGCACCGTGAGGAAGCCGACGCAGGCTCCGACGGCCGCCACCGCTCCCAGCGCCCGCCGCCACACCGGCCACGGCCGCGCCGCCGCCAGCTCGATCGCGAGCGCGAACTGCGGTGCCACGAGCGCGAGTCCCAGGATCCTGCCGTAGGTGTAGTGCCCGCTGATCCAGCCGTACGCCACCACCAGGCAGTCCAGCGCGAACATCAGCACCAGTGGGTCCCGCCGGGAGCGCCGCGCGCGCAGCCACAGTGCCGGTACCCCGATCAGCGCCAGCCAGAAGTGCCCCGGCACCCCCTCATACAGCCGCCGGTGCATCGCGTCCATGCTGTGGTCCCCGGGCAGCGCGAGGACGTCGAAGTACGGCCAGAGGTGGGCGACCATCAGCGCCGCCGCCCCCGTGATCGCCCACCGGGCCGCCACGGCCGCCCGCCATCCCCGCTGCCACCCGGCCACGAACGCCACCGCCCCGAGCGCCGCCGCCGACGCGGTGATCGGATGGACGAGCAGGATCAGGCCGTAGAGGACGCCGAGCCCCTTGTACCCGGACAGGCTCCGCAGTCCGCTCGGGCCGATGTACCGGACCGGGCCGCCGATCCCTCCCGCGAGCGTGCCCGTGAGCGCCCAGGCCCAGAAGGTGAGTCCGATGGCGAACGTCGACGGATAGCCGAGGTTGCCCGTCATCGACATCAGCCCGAGGTAGCCGCTCGACCAGGCCCGCTCGGTGCCCCACAGCAGCACCATCGCGAGCAGCGCGCACACCGGTGCAAAGGGGCGGCGGGGCGCCAGGACGCGCACGAAGCGGCCGATCCCCGTCAGCAGCACCAGCAGGTTCAGCGGCGCCGAGAGCCGTACCACCTCCCAGCCCGCGAGGCCCGTCACCCGTGCGAAGGCGCCCTGGGCCACGGTGTACGGCGAGTAGAAGGGGCTGCCCTCGCCCGGCAGGTCCGCCGTCGGATGGGCCGGATGCAGGAGGCTCGCCTTGAGGCGCTCGACGACCGCCGCGTGCTGGCCGAAGTCGCAGCACATCGGCACCCGCCAGGAGGCGAGGCACAGCACCAGCCAGAACAGTCCGCCGAAGACCTGATAGGGCGTGGGGCGCCAGGGAGCGCCGCCGCGCAGTGCGGTCGCGCCGCGGGCGGTCCGCCGGACGAGGAGGCCGACCTCGGTCTGAGCTGTTCGGGTCATTTGTCGTATATGCCCACCGAAGCCAACGGCTTTGCCGAACTTCACCTCATCGAGCGACTCCGGCGTCCAGCCCGGCGCCCGCCCCGGCGTCCATCGCGGTGTTCGGCCCCGCGTGCGTCCGAAGCGGGCCCGGCACCGTGTCGAGACCCCGCACCCGAGGCCGTACGACCTGTTCCAGCAGCAGCGGAAGTCCCACCACCGGCAGCACCCACGCCAGCACGATCAGCCGGTCGCCGTAGATGTTGATGTCGGGGTGCCCGGCCTGGTTGAGGACGCCGGTGAGCGCGCCCGCGACCAGGAACACCCCGAAGGCCGGACGCTGCCGCAGCGCGCCCCAGGCCCCGGCCAGCAGGGCCGTCGGGAAGAACGGCTGCCAGAACTCGCGACGCAGCCACTCCACCCAGAAGTTGACCTCCAGGTCGAGGAAGTCCGACCACGGGCGGCCGCGGTCGGGCCGGGAGAAGTGGGCCGTGAGCAGGTCCTGGAGGGACTCCGACTCGGACGGGTAGCCCAGCACCTTCGCCGCGAGCAGGGTGACGGCGACCCCGCAGGCCGCCACCACCCCCACCTCCCGCAACGGCCGGGCGAGCCTGCGCAGCGGTTGCCGTAGCCCGCCGCGCCGGATGCCGAGCACCGCGCAGGCACCCGCCAGGCACAGCCCGAGGAACAGGGCCTGCGAGTGCTTGACGGCGAACAGCGCGGCCAGGGACCCGCCGACCAGCGCGGTCGCGGCCCGTGTCCGGCCCTCCAGAGCGAGTGCGCAGCCCCACAGCGCGGCCAGAGTCAGGGTCAGCAGCAGGCCCTCGGTCATGGGCCGCATGGCGGTCGTGCCGCACGGCAGGACGTAGAAGAGGGCCTGTCCGGTCAGCGCGGCGATAGTGGGGGCGCGCAGGGTGCGCAGCACCAGGAAGGCGAGTACGCCCCCGGTGACCGTGATGAGGACACTCGACGTCCACAGGCCCCACTTCACGCCGAGGACGGTGATGAAGGGGACCAGGAAGACCGGGTAGCCGGGGCGCGCCTCGAAGATCCGCATGAAGCGCGGCGGCATGAACGGCACGGTGTGGCCCGCCGTCTGCCCGGCACTCAGCCGCTTCGACACCCACCCCCACTGGTCGCGCCGGCACTCCTCGGCGACCCGCCGGGCGGGGCTCGGCTCGCGGAAGTGGACGACGTTGACGCTCTGATTGCGGCGCGCGATGGACGCCCGGCCGGCGCAGGCGTAGTCGATGGTGGCCGCGGCCGCCTCGTGCTTGCTCGCGCCGCGCAGACTCAGGGCGTACGAGAGGTAGTTCTTGGTGTCGGGGGTGTCGCGGCCGGTGACGTTCGCGAGCTGGAGCAGGGCGAAGACGACGGCCAGGACGACCACCCAGAACCGGGGCGGGCGCGGCTTCACGAACGGGCCGACGACGGTCATGAGGGCGCTCACGACGAGGTGAGGACGTTGTGTCCCGCCTGAGCGGGCACCACCGCCACCGGCACCGGGTGCTCGACGCGCTCGCCGAGCATCAGCGTCCTTACCACCCGCTCGGCCGCCCGCCCGTCGTCGAACGCGCAGAACCGCGCCCGGAACCCGGACCGCAGCCGAGCCGACTCCTCGTCCCGCCAGGACCCGGAGGCGAACAGCCACGCCAGCTCCCGGTAGGAGCGGGCCACATGACCCGGCGCGTCGGCCGTGATGTCGAAATACGCGCCCCGGCTCGCGGCGTACGCGCCCCAGTCGTCCGCGTGGATCACGATCGGCCGGTCCAGGTTGGCGTAGTCGAACATCAGGGCCGAGTAGTCCGTGACCAGCACGTCGGAGGCGAGCATCAGGTCCTCGACGTGCGGCTCGTCGGTCGCGTCGAGCACGACCCCGCGCCGGTGCAGCTCGGACAGGCCCATCCCGCGCGAGGGGCCGTCCGTGAGCGAGGGGTGCAGCCGTACGAGGAGGGTGTGGCCCTCACCGAGGTCGTCGGCGAACCGGGCGAGGTCGATCCGGTCGACGAGGCCGCCGCGGACGTAGTCGCGGCGCGTCGGCGCGTACAGCACCACCCGGTGGCCGGCCGGGATGCCGAGGCGGGCGCGGACCGCCGCACCGTCCTCGGGCCGGGCCCGTACGAGGACGTCGTTGCGGGGGCTGCCGGTGCGCAGCGAGGTGAAGCGGCAGGGGTAGGCGCGGTCCCAGACCAGTTCGGAGTGGCGGTTGGCGACCAGGCTGTAGTCCCAGCGGTCGGCGCGGCGCAGCATCTGCGGCACGTCGAAGCCGTGCCGGGCGCCGGTCTTGTCGCGCAGGTCGGCACCCATGTACTTCAACGGGGTGCCCAGGTGGGTGTGCACATGGACGCTGCCCGCGCGCTTGACCAGCGTGCCGGGCCAGTTGACGTTGTTGATCAGGTACGTGGCGCGGGCGGTGACCCGGCGGTAGCCGAGCGAGTCCGGCAGGACGTACTCGATACCGGGCGGCAGCAGAGGCACCTGGTCCTCGCGCACCACCCACACCCCCCGGACGTGCGGGGCGAGTTCGCGCGCCGCGTGGTAGATCGCGCCCGGGTCGCCGAGCACCCCGCGGTGCGAGAACGCCGAGTACACCGCGAGGTCCGGGTCCAGCGGCCGGTGTTCGTGCGCCGCGGACCAGCCGCTCTTGACCCGGGTGGCCGCCGCTCTGCGCACCTGGAGCCCGCGCCGCCCGAGTTCCGCGCCGAGCCGGCCGGACTGGCGCCGGGCGAGGTAGGTCACGTAACCGCCCTGGAGGACGCGCAGTTCGCGCGGCACCGGGCCGCCGCCCTTGTGCTTGCGGAAGAGGGCGACCGTACGCCGGAAGAACTCGCCCTTGTCGGACGCGGGCAGCCGGTCCGGCTTGGCGAGGATGTCCAGACAGTGTTCACCCATCTTGCGGTGCAGGAACGGGCGCCAGCTCGACAGCTGCGGGCGGGAGTCGACGAAGGCGAAGACCCGCTCGTACTGGTCGTGGATGTCGAAGTGCTTGCGGCTGGTGGTGGACAGGATGTTGCCCTGGCGGCGCTGCCGGTAGTTCAGGCAGATCCGGTCCAGGGTGGCGATCCGCTCCGCGCCGAGCAGGACCGGGAAGGTCCAGGGGGTGTCCTCGTAGTAGCCGGGCGGGAAGGTGAAGCCCTCCCGCTCGACGAACGCGCGGCGGTGGACCTTGTTCCACACGACCATCAACAGGTCGAGGATCTCCGGGTGTTCGGCGGCCGTGAAGCAGCCGTCGCCGCCCTCGGCCAGCACCTGCGCGAGGACGTTGCGGCGCGTACCGCCCCACCAGTAGGTGCGCGCGTAGTCGAAGACCAGCACATCGGGGTCGGCCGTCTCGTCGAGGCGGTCGGCCATGGCGCGCAGGGCGCCCGGCGTGAGGGTGTCGTCGCTGTCGAGGAAGAAGAGGTAGTCCCCCGTCGCGTACGGCATTCCGGCGTTGCGGGCGCGGCCGAGGCCCACGTTCTGCGGCAGGTGCAGCACCCGCAGGCGCGGTTCGCGGGCCGCGTACTCGTCGAGGATCGCGCCGCAGCCGTCCGGCGAGCAGTCGTCGACCGCGATCACCTCGATGTCGGTGTACGACTGATCCAGGACCGAGTCCAGGCACTCGCGCAGAAAGCCCTGCACCTTGAAGACGGGGACGATGACGCTGAAGCGGGGCACGTCAGCTCCTTACGAGGGTGGACGCGGCGGGGGCCGGAAGGCGCTCGGCGAGCGGGATCACCGGCGGGATCGCCTCGGGCGGCCGGCCCAGCAGCACTCTGCGGACGACCCGCTCGGCGGCCTGCCCGTCGTCGAACTGGCAGAAGCGCTCACGGAACGCGGCCCGCAGGGCTCGCGAGGAGTCGTCCGCGTAGGAGCGGTCACGAAAGGCCTCCGCGAGCTCCCCCGGGGTGCGCACCACCGGGCCCGGGGGTGCCTCCATCAGGTCGAAGTAGACGCCCCGCGTCTCCCGGTAGACCTCCCAGTCGTCCGCGTACACGACGATCGGGCGGTCGAGGTTGGCGTAGTCGAACATGATCGACGAGTAGTCCGTGATCAGCGCGTCGGCGGCCAGACAGACGTCCTCCGAGGACCGGTGCCGCGTCACGTCGATGATCCGGCCGCTACTCCCGCGCCTGCCCTCGTCGTAGAAGTAGTGGGCGCGCAGCAGCACGACGAACTCGTCGCCGATCTCCTCGCAGAAGGCCTCCAGATCGAGCCGGGACTCGAAGCCGGTGCTGTAGTCGCGGTGCGTGGGCGCGTAGAGGAGAGCGGCCTTGCCCTCGGGGACGCCCAGCCGGGCGCGGACGGCGGCCACGTACTCGGCGGTCGCCGTGTAGTAGACGTCGTTGCGCGGATAGCCGTACTCCAGGGCCTCGTACGTGCCCGGGAAGGCCCGCTCCCACATCTGGGTGGAGTGCCGGTTGGAGGAGAGGTTGTAGTCCCAGCGGTCCACCCGGGCCAGCAGCTTGGCGAAGCTGCCCGTCGCGGCGGCCACGATCGGATACGTCGACTGGTCGACGCCCATCGTCTTCAGCGGCGTGCCGTGCTGGGTCTGCAGATGCACGCTGCCGGGCCGCTTGACGACACCGTCCGCGAAATTGGCGTTGTTGACCAGGTACTTGGCACGGGCCAGCACATCCCAGGCGCGCGGGCTGCCGATCACCGCGTGGTCGACACCGTCCGGGACCTGGTCCGCCGCGTCGGCCTCGACCAGGAACACCGAGCGCAGATGCGGGGCGAGTTCGAGGGCCTTGGCGTGGATCGCGGCCGGGCTGCAGGCGTAACCGCGGCCCCAGTAGGCGCAGTACACGACGAGGTTCTCGTCGAGGGGGAGACGCAGTTGCGCGGCGTACCGCGCGCGGGCGCTCAGCCGACGGGGACGCGGCAGCTTCCCCCAAGCCCTCGGCTTCGCTCGACCAGGGGGGACCCCCATTCCCGCCCGCGCCATCCGCCGGCTGACGCCGCGCAGCGCGCGGAAGGCGCTGTACGCCCCGGCCGCCAGGAGCCGGTACTGCACCCCGATCCGGCCCGGCGGCGGCCGGAACCCGACGGGCCGGTGGCGCCGGTAGAGCCGGCCCGCGCGCCGGAAGAAGGCCCGGCGCCGGTGCAGCGGAAGCCGCTCCGGATGGGCGGCCGACTTCAGCACCGCCGCGAAGAGGTCACCGAACAGCGCCCGCGACCGCTCCACGGACAGCTCCTCCTCGGCCGCCCGGCTCAGCACCAGGTCGACCTGGTCCAGGAGTTGGAACTGGTGCTCGCCCGGCGTGTTCAGGCGGCTGCCCTGGCGCCGCAGCCGATGCCGGACGACGACCTGGCGCAGCACCGCCAGCCGCCCGGCGGCGATCGTCACCAGGCCGCCCCAGCCGAGATCCGTGAAGTGCCCCGGGGGGAAGGCGAGGCGCCGCTCCCGCAGGAACGCCCGGCGGTAGGCCGCGCTCCACGCCGGAAGGCCCGCCCCGGTCAGCCGCGGTGCCCGGTCCGGGGTGAACACCCCCTCCGGGGCCTTCGGGAGGGGCGGTGTGCTGGTCTCGGCGTCCCACCAGTGGACGCGTTCGTGTGCGAAGTAGAGGACGTCCGCCTCCTCGGGCTCCTCCCGGAGTTTGCGGTCCAGGGCGGCCAGCGCGCCCGGCACCAGGACGTCGTCGCCGTCGAGGAAGAGCAGATACGTGCCGCCCGCCGCCCCGGTCCCGGTGTTGCGCGCCCCGCTCGGTCCGTCCGCGGGCGGGGAGTGGACCGGGGCGACCCGGGAGTCCCGCGCGGCGTACCCGGCGGCGACCTCGCCCGCCGAGGAGTCCGGGCCGTCGCAGACCGGGATCAGCTCGAAGTCGCCGAAGGACTGGTCGAGGACCGAGTCCAGTGCGAGGGCCAGCCGCCCGGCGACTCCATGAGTGGGGACGATGATGCTGAAGCGGGGCATTCTGCTCTTTCTCTGCTTACTGCTCTGCATACTTCTCTGGTTGCTTCTCGGGCTACTGCCGGGGTGCCGGTGGGTGTCAGCGCCCGGGCCGCCCGGCGGGGCGCCAGGTGACGGGTCTCGTCGGTGTGGGCCGGGAGGGGCTGGAGGGCATGCCTGCTCCGGTTCAGAGGGTCTCGGCGACGGGGACGGGGGTGCCGGGCGCGGGCACCGTGGCCAGGCGGGTCCGGGGACGGGCGGCGGCGGCCGACGGGACCGGGTGGCGCTCCGCGGGCGGCAGCACCCGCGGCAGCCCGGCGCTCTGGCCGAGCACGACATGGCGTACGACCCGCTCGGCGGCGCGCCCGTCCTCGTACGGGCAGAAGCGCTCGCGGAACGCGGTCCGCAGCTGGGTCGAGCGGGAGCCGCGCCAGTGGCCGGTCGCGAAGATGTCGATCAGCTCGTCCTCGCTGCGCGCGACCGCGCCCGGCGGGAAGTCCCGCAGGTCGAAGTAGGTGCCCCGGGAGGCCTGGTACGCCTCCCAGTCGTCCGCGTGGATCACGATCGGCCGGTCCAGGACCGCGTAGTCGAACATCAGGGAGGAGTAGTCGGTGACCAGCGCGTCCGAGGCGAGGCAGAGGTTCTCGATGCTCGGATGGTCGGAGACGTCGATGAGCCGGGCCCCGGAGTGGTTGCTCAGCGCGGCGGCGTACGAGTGGTGGGCGCGGGTCAGGACGACGAACCGGGGGCCGAGCCGGCGCAGGACGCGCTCCAGGTCGAGGGCGAGGCGCTGGGTGCGGCGGTAGTCGCGGTAGGTCGGCGCGTACAGGACGGCGACCGTGCCCTCGGGGATGCCGAGTGACTGGCGCAGCCGGGTGACGTCCGTCGAGGTCGCCCGCTGGAACACGTCGTTGCGGGGGAGGCCGTACTCCAGCGTCGTGTACGCGGCGGGGAAGACGCGCTCCCAGACCAGGGTGGAGTGGCGGTTGCCCGACAGGCAGTAGTCCCACTTGTCGGCGCTGCGCAGCAGCTCGGCGAAGTCGGTGTCACGGGCGGCCGCCGGGCGGTCCTGGAGGTCGAGGCCCATGTACTTGAGCGGGGTGCCGTGCTGGGTCTGGATCATGATCTGGCCGGGGCGCTTGACCAGCCGGCGGTCGAAGTTGACGTTGTTGACGAGGTACTTGGAGCGGGCGAGCGCCGTCCAGTACGCCGTCGTACCGGGCCGCAGACGGCGCGTCGAGGCCGGGATCGTGTGGTGGTGCTCGGGGTGCGCGATCCACGCCGTACGGATGTGCGGGGCGAGTTCGCGGAACGCGGACTCCAGGGCGCCCGGGTTGCAGCCGTGGCCGCGCCCCCAGTAGCTGGAGAAGACGGCGCGGTCGGCGCGCAGCGGCAGGCGGAGCTGGACGCGGTAGTGGAACTGGAGGGCGCCGCCGCGGACCTTGCGCAGCAGTCCCTTGACGCCGCGCAGCGCCTTCTTGTGGGCACTCGTGGCCAGGCCGAGCAGGCGGTACGTGCGGTGGTTGCCGAGTCGGACCAGGGCGTGCCGCAGGCGGGTGCGGGGGCGGACGGGGGCGCCCGGGACGCGGTAACGGCGGTAGTGGGTGCGGGCCTTGCGCAGGAACTCGGCGCGGGTGCCGCGCGGCAGCCGGCCCCGCTTGGAGAACACCGTCGAGAGGTGGTCGACCATGCGGCGGAACAGGACCGGACGCCAGCGTGCCAGCTCCGGGTGCGCGTCGAGATGCGCGAAGACGCGGTCGTACTGCTCGAAGATGTCGAAGTGCTGGCGGCTGCTGGTGCCGAGGATGTTGCCCTGACGGCGCTGGCGGTAGTGCACACAGACCCGGTCGAGGGTGGCGATCGTCTCGGCGGAGATCAGCGCCGGGTAGGTCCAGGGGGTGTCCTCGTAGTAGCCGGGCGGGAAGGAGAGGCCCGCACGCTGCACGAACTCCCTTCGGTACGCCTTGTTCCACACCACCATCAGGACCCTGAGCAGGTCCGGCCGGTCGTCGAGCCGGAAGGGCGCGGGTCCCCGCTCGCTGAGCTGCTCCGCGAAGCGGTTGCGGACGATGTCCCCGTTCCAGTAGGTGCGCGCGTAGTCGTAGACCAGGACGTCCGGTTCGGCGGTCTCCTTCAGCCGGTCGGCGATCGCGCGCAGGGCGTCCGGGGTGAGGGTGTCGTCGCCGTCCAGGAAGAGCAGGTAGTCGCCGGTGGCGTGTTCGAGACCCGCGTTGCGGGCGCGGCCGAGGCCCACGTTCCCCGGCAGGCGGACGGGGCGGACCCGGGAGTCACGGGCGGCGAACTCGTCGATGATCGCGCCGCAGGCGTCGGGCGAACAGTCGTCGACGGCGATCAGTTCGAGGTCCGGACAGGACTGCTCCAGCACGGATTCGAGGCATTCGTGCAGGTACGCCTGGACCTTGTACGCGGGGACGATGACACTGAACCTGGGCAAGGGACATCCATGGGTCGGCGCGGGCATACTGCCCGGCAACGGCCGAAGGTGTGACTTGGTTACGCCAGATGTGGCATACGGGGGATTCTGGGTGAACGCCGAGGGGCGAGCCGGTGTCCGGCTCGCCCCTGATGTGGTTGTTTGTCCGGCTACTTCACCGCGCCCGCCATCACCCCGGACACGAACTGACGTTGGAACGCGAAGAACACGGCCAGCGGGATGACCATCGAGATGAAGGCGCCGGGCGCCAGCACGTCGATGTTGTTGCCGAACTGGCGTACCTGGGTCTGGAGCGCGACCGTGATCGGCTGGCTGCCCGCGTCGGAGAACACCAGCGCGACCAGCATGTCGTTCCACACCCACAGGAACTGGAAGATGCCGAGCGAGGCGATCGCGGGACCGCCGAGCGGCATCACGACCCTGAGGAACAGGCGCAGTTCACCCGCGCCGTCGAGCCGGGCCGCCTCCAGCAGCTCCCGGGGGATCTCCGCGAAGAAGTTCCGCAGCAGGAACACCGCGAAGGGCAGGCCGAAGCCCACGTGGAAGAGGATCACCCCGAAGATCGTGCCGAAGATGCCGATCTTGCCGAAGAGTTCGGCGATCGGGATCAGCGCCACCTGTACGGGGACGACCAGCAGACCGACGACCGCGAGGAACCACCAGTCGCGGCCCGGGAACTCCATCCAGGCGAAGGCGTAGCCCGCGAGCGCGCCGATGACGACGACGAGGACGGTCGCCGGGACGGTGATCAGCACCGTGTTCCCCAGTGAACCGGTGATGTCACCGTTCTCCAGGAGCTTTTGGTAACTGTCCACGGTGAGCTGGGAGGGCTCACTGAAGACCTTCCACCAGCCGGACGCGCTCATGTCCTGCGGTGTGCGTAGCGAGGACAGCAGCAGCCCGATCGTCGGCACCAGCCAGAACAGGCCGACCAGGAGGAGGAAGACCCGGACGATTCCGCCGCTGACACCGCTCGCGAGCCGTGAGCCGAGCGACTGCCTGGCCTTGACGCCGGTGACGGGCGCGGTCTTCGTGAGACCGCCGACCTGGGTGGTCATCGTCGTACCTCCCGCCGCAGACGACGCACGTTGAACCACACCACCGGGATCACGAGCAGCAGCAGGAACACGGCGATCGCGCTCGCGATGCCCGGCTGGTCCTCGGAGAAGCCCTTCCGGTACAGCTCCAGGGCCAGCACGTTCGCGTCGTCCTGGGAGGAGCCCGGCGGGATGATGAAGACCAGGTCGAAGACCTTCAGCACGTTGATCATCAGTGTGACCAGGACGACGGCGAGGACGGGCGCGAGCAGCGGCACGGTGACCCTGCGGAACACCTGCCACTCGTTCGCCCCGTCCACCCGTGCCGCTTCGAGGAGTTCACGCGGCACGCCCGCGAGTCCCGCCGCGATGAGCACCATGGCGAAGCCGGCCCACATCCAGACGTACGCGCCGATCACGGCCGGGGTGACGAGCGACGGGCCGAGCCAGTCGACGCCGTTGTACGGCTCACGGAAGTTGCTCGCCGGGAGCCGCAGTTGAGCCCCGTCCGCCTTGTCGGAGAGCGTGAAGGTGCCGTCGTCCCGCACCTTCGCCGAGTCGACGACCTTGCCGTCCTTCACCGCCTCGATCTTCATGCCCGGGTAGCCGAGTTCGCCCGGGTCGACCTGGCCGAGCCTGCCGACGCCCTTGCCCCGGGTGAAGTCCTGCCAGGCGGTGCCGGTGACCTTGCCGGGCTCGGAAGGTGCCTGTACGGCCTTCTTCGCGCCGCCCGGCATCTTGTCGGGGGCGACGCCGACGAGGGGAAGGGTGACGGACTGCCCGGTGTGCACGGCCTGTTGGGTGAGGAACCCGCCCTTCTCCGGCCGGAGCGGCGACTGCCGCCCCGGGTGGGCGTTCGGGAACGCCGACGACTCGGCGAAGGTGTCGTGCACCCCCACCCAGACCGCGTTCGCGACCCCCTTGTGCGGGTCCTGGTCGTACACCAGCCGGAAGATGATCCCCGCGGCGAGCATCGAGATCGCCATGGGCATGAAGACCACCAGCTTGAACGCCGTGCCCCAGCGGACCCGTTCGGTCAGGACCGCGAACACGAGACCGAGCGCGGTCGCGACGGTGGGCGCGAACACGACCCAGATGACGTTGTTCTTGAGGGCGGTGCGGATGCCGTCGTCGGTGAACAGCGCCTTGTAGTTGTCGACCCCGGCGAAACCGTCGCCTGACTGGTTGAGGAAGCTGCGGATCAGCGAGTACCCGATCGGGTAGACCACGAGCGCGCCGAGCAGCACGAGACAGGGCAGCAGGAACAGCACCGCCACGGCCTTGCGGGTGCCGGTCACGCTCTTGCGTGTGCGGGCCGGAGGAACCGGTGCGGTTCCTCCGGCCGTTGCCGACGTCATCGCCGGATCAGCTTCCGCTGCCGTACGCCGCCGCCGCGTCCTTCTCCAGCGTCGCCTGGGTGCCCGCGACGTCGGTCGGGTTCTTCAGGAAGTCCTGGAGGTCCTTCCACTCACCCTTGCCGGGCGTGCCGCCGAAGGCCTGCGGGGCCTGGTCGGACATGTCGAAGCGGAAGTCGTCGCCCGACGCGATCAGGGACTTGGCGATCTTCTGCTGCACCGCGTTCGGGTACGCCGAGTTCGGCACGTTCTTGTTGGGGGAGAGGTAGCCGCCCAGCTTGGCCTGGATCGTCGCCGCGTCCGGGGAGGCCAGGAAGGTGGCCAGCGCCTGCGCCGCCTTGGAGTCCTTCAGGATGACGGCCGCGTCGCCGCCGGAGACCACGGGCGCCGCGCTGCCCACGGCCGGGAACGGGAACACCTTCGCGTCCGTGCCCACCTTGGCCTTGGTCTCGCCGATGTTGACCTGTGCGAAGTCGCCCTCGAAGACCATGCCCGCCTTGGGCTGGTCCCCGCCGGTGAAGGTCTGGGTGACCGAGGCCGGGAACTCCGTCTGCAGGGCGCCGTTCGCGCCGCCCGCGATGTAGTTCTTCTTGCCCCAGATCCCGGCGAGGGTGGTGAGGGCCTGCTTGACGGACGGATCCGTCCACTTGATCTTGTGCTGGCTCAGCTGGTCGTACTTCTCCGGGCCCGCCTGGGAGAGATACACGTTCTCGAACCAGTCGGTGAGGGTCCAGCCGTCGGCGCCGCCGACGGAGAACGGGGTGACACCGGAGTCGTAGACCGTCTGCGCGGTGGTCAGCAGGTCCTGCCAGGTCTGGGGCTCCTTCGCGCCCGCGTTCTCGAAGACCTTGGCGTTGTACCAGATCAGCGACTTGTTGGCCGCCTTGTAGTACACGCCGTACTGCTTGCCGCCCACCTTGCCGATGTCCTGCCAGCCCTGCGAGTAGTTCTTGGCGAGTTCGGCCAGGGCCTCGGCGCCGAGCGGCTTGGCCCACTTCTTGTCGACGGCCTGTTTGATGGCGCCGGGCTGCGGGAGCAGCGCGACGTCCGGCGGCTGGCCGCCCGCGATCTTCGAACCGAGGAAGTTGATGATCGGGTCCTGGGCCGCCACGAAGGTCACCTTCGCGCCGGTGCGCTTCTCGAACTCCGCGAGGACCGTCTTGAAGTTCTTCTGCTCCTCGCCGGTCCAGACGGCGGCGACTTCGAGGCTCTCACCGTCGAGCTTGGGGAGGGTGACGGTGTCGCCGCTCGCACTGGCGCTGCTCGTACCGCCGTTCTCCTTCTTGTCCTTGCTGCCACCGCCACACGCGGTGAGGGCGAGCGCGACGGCGACGGCGGCTGCGGCGGCCTGCGCGGCCCTGGGTGACCTGCGGTGGTGTGCGGCCCTGCGTGACCTGTGCGTCGAGTGGTTGGGCGACTTGTGTGTACGAAGAGCTCTGTGCATCACTGCCCCGTTCTCGTTCTTCGTCGAACGTCCGGCGCTGTCCCGTGCGCTCTGGTCTACGCCCGGGGCAACGAGGGCGGCAAGAGCGCCTGCGCTGTCAAGTGGGTGATCGTGATTGGGTCGTGACGTCGGCGGCTGTGCGAACCCGGTGCGAGCGCGGTGCGGACTCTGTGCGGCGAAGGCGCTCCGGCGGTGGAAGTGACGCGAGGAGGATTCGAGCGCCGGGTGACGGCCGGTCAGTCGGGCATCCACCACCACGAGACACACACCCGGCCCCGGCCGCGACCCGCGGTCCATGAGGGCCGAGTGTGGCCTACAGCCGTCGAAGACCTACAGCAACGACGGTATCTCCACCGCCGCCACCGACCTCGCCGCCCGCTCCAGCGCGCTGGCCAGCAGGGCCAGGTCCGTGGGGCCGTTGCCTAGTTCGCGGACCGGGCGGCGGGCCGGGGGGTCGCCCATGCGGTGCCATTCGAGGGGGACGACCGTGGGGCGGAGGGTGGCCGTGCGGGGGATGCGGCCCGTGACCCGGCCGGCCTGGAAGGGCGTGAGCCGACCGTCGGGAGTGGACAGGCGGCCCCGGCCGGGGGCGGGTTCGTCCGCGCCGGGGGACACCGGGTCGAGGGAGATACGGAGCGAGGCGGCGCGGCCCAGTTCGGTGGTCGCCGTGCGGCCGTCGTCCGCGGCGGCCGCCACAAGGTGCACACCGAGGCGGTCACCCTCGCGGGCGACGGCCTCCAGAGCCCGTACGACCGAACCGGCCGCCGGTCGTCCCGGGGAGCCCAGCGCGGGGGAGAGCAGCGCGTCCAGGTCGTCGATGATGACGAAGAGACGGGCCAACGGGGGGCCCGGATCCGTCCGTTCGCGGGCAGCCGCCGGGCGCAGCCGCAGGGTCGAACTGTGGGGCGCGTCGAGATCCGCGGCGCCGGAGGCGGAGGGAGAGACGGAGGGGGAGGCTGAGCCGGGCTTCGCTCCCGGGGAGGGTTTGGGGGTGCGCTGGGCGACCATCCGGCCCGACACCTCGCCGCGCGTGTGCCACTCCGCGAAGCCGAGCCGGCCCAGGAGCTCGGCCCGACGCTTCAGCTCGGCGCTGAGTGCCTGGGCGAACTCCCGCATCCGTACGGGGTCGTTGGCGGTGAGGTGGGTGGTGACATGGGGCAGGTCCGTACAGACCCGCAGCCCCTCCGCTCCTTGGGCCGTGCCATGGCCCCCGGTGCTGTCCCGCCCGTCCATCAGCACGATCCCGAGCCGGTCGGGGCGCTCCGCGGCGGCCAGGGACGCGGCGATCGCACGCAGCAGCTCCGTACGACCGCTGCCGGGCGGGCCCTCGATCAGCAGGTGCGGGCCCTCGGCGGGGAGATCCACGGCGACCGGGCCGCGCGGGCCGGCGCCGAGGACGGCCCGGCCGCGGCCGCCGAGTGCCTCCGTGTCGTCCGCCGCGTCCGCCCAACGCGCCATGAGTGACGCCGGGGTGGCCCGGGCCAGTCCCAGCTCGTCCAGCAGACGGGCCGCTTGAGGGAGCGGCGCGGACACGCGCGTGTGGCGGTCGGCGTGCGCCCCGTCCGTACGGAGGGGGGCGAGGGCGCGCGCGAAACGCTCCGCCCAGGCCAGTGACACCGCGTCCACCGCGGCGACCGTGCCGTGCCCCACGGGCCCGTCGGATCCCACCCGCATCAGCCGCAGCGCCGTCGCCACATCCCCGCTGAGCAGCGCGACCGCCCCGCACTCCCGGAACGCCGGTGACGCCTCGCAGGCCGCCTCGTACGTCTCCGTCACCGGGGACGCGGGCGACGCGGACACGGTCTCGGCCAGACACACCACGTGTATGCCCGCCCGCGCGCCCTCGTGCGTCAGCCGCAGCACCGCCTCCCGTACGTCGGCGCCTCCAGGGTCCCCGTCCACGACGAGCACGGTGAACGGCCCATCGAAGTCCCGGTCGGCACCCGTCGGGCCCTCGTCGCGGGCCCAGGAGGGACGCCGTGCGCCGCCCCGCGCGTCCACGGGGACGCGATCGGCCTTGTCGTACGCGCCCCGGGCGCCGCCCGTTTCCGTCAGCTGGTCCTCCAGGCGGCGCAGGAGCTCGTCCGTGCGGGCCGTCGCCTGCTCACGGTCGTAGGCGAGGAGGAGACGGCAGTCCTGGCCGTGGGTGGGGCGCAGATGCGGGAGCCAGCCGAGCCAGGACCACTCGGCGGTGCGCACCTCCACAGGGCGGGAGCGGTCCGCGCTGATCAGGACGATGTCGAGGGCGTCGGGGGAGTGCAGCGCGGCGAGCTGGGCGACCACCGAGCGGGCCAGCCCGGACAGCCGCGCCCGCGGCCCCGCCAGGCCCAGCGAGCCGACCTCCCGCAGGCCCGAGGTCACCGGCACCGCGGGCACCAGCCCCGAACCGTCGGGCGCCGCCCGGTCCGCCGTGCCCAGCCGCACTGTCAGCGTCTCCGGGTGGCCCGGGCCGCGCTCCCACAGCCGCGGGCCCGGACCCAGCGCGGTGAGCAGCAGCGTCGCGGGGTCGGGCCAGCTCTCCGGGGCCTGTGTGGGCAGGGCGGCCGCCAGGAACTCCGCCGCCCCGTCATCCCCGTCCGTGTCGTACGGATCCCCCGGTCCGGTGCCCGGCAGTTCGCCCCGGCCGCCGGTCAGCCGACGCGCCCACGCGCCGATCCCGCTCCGCCTGCGCACCCCCGGCGGCATGTCCGTGCCCCGCGTGGGTGTGCCCTTTCGGGTGCCCGGCTCCGGACCGGACGCGGCCCGGGGCGTGGCTCCGCCCCCCGACGCGTCGGGGCCGGACGGCCGCGCGGGCCTGCTCTCGGTCCGGGGTGCCCTGCTCTCGATCCGGGGTGCCCGGCCCTGCTCGGGCACGACCGGGCCGTGCTCCGGTGCTCCGGGGACGCCGCCCGCGGCTCCCCACTCCGCCGATCCGAAGCCGTGATGTGTGTCACCGACGGGCGGCACGGGCAGCGCGCCGGCGCCGGACGCGCCCCCCACGCGCGCGTGGGGCACGACAGGAGCGGAAGGACCGGCGGGGGCAGCGGGACCGGCGGGGGCGGCGGAGGACGACGAGGGGCCGGGGCCGGTGGGCGGCTTCGGGCGGGTGGCCGTACCGGTGAGGGTGGTGACCCTGACGTGGCCCTCCCCGTCGGGCGTCGTGCCCACCGGATCCGCGCCACCGGGCGGAGCCAGTCGCAGGGCGGACTCGCCGACGCGCAGCAGCGCGCCCTGCCCGAAGCGGACCGGGCGGGTGCCGACATGGGTGCCGTCCAGCGTCGTGCCGTTCGTCGAGCCCAGGTCGGCGACCGAGACGCGGCCCTCGGGGGTGACCGTGACCGCGCAGTGCAGGCGGGAGACGTCGGGATCGTCCAGCGGGACGTCCGCGTCGGCGGAGCGGCCGATGTCGATCCGGCCGCCGTGCAGCAGGTGGACGCCGCCCGCGTCGGGGCCCGCGACGACATGGAGCCGGGCCGCGACCCCGTCCACGTCGGGGCCGGGTTCGGCGGGGCAGCCCAGGGACAGCACGGCGCCGTCCGTCAGGGGCGGCTCGCCCAGTGTGCAGCGCTGGCCGTCGAGGCGCTCGGCGCCCGCGTACAGCACGACGGGTCCTCCGCCGAGCTCTCGGCCGCGGTCGTGCTGGCCTGCGCCCTCACCGCCGACCGCCGAGGCCAGACCCGCTGCCACCGCTGCCAACGCCGTCCCGGCGGGGGCGGTGACCAGCACATCGCAGGCCGCGGCTCGCCCCCGCGGCTCCGAGGGCGAGCCCAGCGGGTCTACGACGGTCAGCCGGATCTGCATCGCCGCCAGCGGTCCCTTCCGCGCAGGCACCCGCGAGGAGGGCGAGGCTGTGCCGCGGTCCCCCACCGCAGATTCCCCCACCGCACACGGGCACGTCGGCCAGTACTGAAGGCATCCTCGCACCTGTCACTGACAACACGCCCGCCACCCACCGGCAAGTGATCTTGATTGGTCGGCTCTGCCCGTAAAAGTGCCTGACCAGTAGCCGACCGGTGCCCGCTTGAGATCGGTCACGTCGCCCCCGCGGGCGTCGATCGGCAACCAACAGCCGAATGCGAGCGTCTTTCCATCGAACATGTGCGGGAACGCGTACGTAAGCGCTTATGCGAAGCACAGGCGCTTATGGGAAGCAGTGGAAAGCACAGGAAGACGACAGTCCGGTGCCAGGTGTCTCGGCACTACAGTGGGGCGGAAACCGTCGCAGCAAGTTGACGGCGGCGGACGGACCAGGCAAGCAAGCAACAGGGAGCGCATGACGTGCGGCCGGTAGGGAGCAAGTACCTCCTTGAGGAGCCGCTTGGGCGCGGCGCCACAGGCACTGTCTGGCGAGCCCGCCAGCGGGAGACCGCGGGCGCCGAGGCGGCCGTCGCCGGCCAGCCCGGCGAGACCGTGGCGATCAAGGTCCTCAAGGAAGAGCTCGCCAACGACGCGGACATCGTGATGCGGTTCCTCCGGGAGCGCTCCGTCCTGCTGCGCCTGACCCACCCGAACATCGTGCGGGTGCGGGACCTCGTCGTCGAGGGTGACCTGCTCGCCCTGGTCATGGACCTGGTCGACGGCCCCGACCTGCACCGCTATCTGCGCGAGAACGGCCCGTTCTCGCCCGTCGCCGCCGCCCTCCTCACCGCCCAGGTCGCCGACGCGCTCGCCGCCAGCCACGCCGACGGTGTCGTGCACCGCGACCTGAAGCCCGCGAACGTCCTGCTCAAGCAGGACGGCGGCCAGATGCACCCGATGCTCACCGACTTCGGCATCGCCCGGCTCGCCGACTCCCCGGGCCTCACCCGGACCCACGAGTTCGTCGGCACGCCCGCGTACGTCGCGCCGGAGTCCGCCGAGGGACGCCCGCAGACGTCCGCCGTCGACATCTACGGCGCGGGCATCCTGCTGTACGAGCTGGTCACCGGGCGTCCCCCGTTCGCCGGCGAGTCCGCCCTCGAAGTGCTGCACCAGCACCTGAGCGCCGAGCCTCGCCGTCCCTCCACGGTCCCGGACCCCCTGTGGACCGTCATAGAACGCTGCCTGCGCAAGAACCCGGACGAGCGGCCCAGCGCCGAGAACCTCGCCCGCGGGCTGCGCACCGTCGCCCAGGGCATCGGTGTGCACGCCAACTCCGCGCAGATCGCCGCCGCGGAGGGCGTGGGCGCGCTGCTCGCCCCCGACCCGGCGCCGGCGGCGGTGCCGGGCGTGCCCGGCGCGGCCGACCCCACGCAGGTGCTGCCGCACAGCGCCCCGGGGGCCTACGACCCGAACGGCGCGACCAGCGTCCTGCCGCACACCGGCGCCCCCGGCATGCCCGGTGCCGCCGACCCCACCGCCGTACTGCCGCACCGCGGAGCGGCCGACCCGACCGCCGTCATGCCGCCGGTGCCCCCGCACCAGCCGGGCGGACAGCCCGGGCAGCCGGGGCAGGGCGAGGACCCGCACCCCTGGCAGAACCAGCTGCGCGCGGCCCGGGACCGCAACGAGCAGACCCAGGTCCAGTACCTCGACCCCGGCCAGGACCCGCTGCGCCGCCGTCCGCAACGGCAGGTCGCGCGCCCGCAGCAGCAGCAGCGCCCGCCGCAGGGGCAGCAGCCGCCGCCCGGATACGGGTATCCGCAGCAGCAGCAGCCGCAGCAGTACGCGCCTCAGCAACAGCCCCAGCAGCAGCCGCAGCGCCGTCAGCGGCAGCAGCAGCCGCAGGGGTACGCCCCCGCGCCGCAGCAGCAGCCTCAGCGGTACGCACCCCCGCCGCAGCAGCCCGAGGCACCGGCGCCCCGGCAGTCGCGTGAGCCGCGGCAGCGCAGCGCCAACCCGATGAAGATCCCGGGACTCGGCTGCCTCAAGGGCTGCCTGTTCACGATCGTCATCCTGTTCGTGGCCGCGTGGCTGATCTGGGAGTTCAGTCCCCTGCAGGGCTGGATCGGCACCACCCAGAGCTTCTGGGGCGAGCTGCACGACGGGTTCAAGTCCGTGACGAACTGGATCGGGGATCTCGGCGGAGGCTCTTCCGGTGGCTCTTCCACCAACTAGTTCCCATAGTTCCCGTTAGCTCCCGTGCGACTCTGGGGATTTGTCGACATCTGACGGGTGATTTCCGTCTCCGGAGTGAAGGTTGGCTCTTCGGACGCGTACTTTTAGCGGCAACACGCGTCAGTAGGAGCAGTCTTGGCACGGAAGATCGGCAGCCGGTACACCGCCCACCAGATTCTGGGGCGGGGCAGCGCCGGCACGGTGTGGCTCGGCGAGGGACCTGAGGGGCCCGTCGCCATCAAGCTGCTGCGCGAGGACCTCGCGTCCGACCAGGAGCTGGTGGGCCGCTTCGTACAGGAGCGCACGGCTCTGCTCGGGCTCGATCACCCGCATGTCGTGGCGGTACGGGACCTCGTCGTCGACGGCAACGACCTCGCGCTCGTCATGGACCTCGTACGGGGCACGGATCTGCGCACCCGGCTCGACCGGGAACGGCGGCTGGCGCCCGAGGCCGCGGTCGCGATCGTGGCCGACGTCGCGGACGGACTGGCGGCGGCGCACGCGGCCGGGGTCGTGCACCGGGACGTGAAGCCGGAGAACGTGCTGCTGGACATGCAGGGTCCGCTGGGCCCGGGGGGTTCGCACCCCGCGCTGCTCACGGACTTCGGTGTGGCCAAACTCATCGACTCACCGCGGCGGACCCGGGCCACGAAGATCATCGGGACGCCGGACTATCTCGCGCCCGAGATCATCGAAGGGCTGCCGCCGCGGGCCGCCGTCGACATCTACGCCCTGGCGACGGTCCTGTACGAGCTCCTTGCCGGGTTCACGCCCTTCGGGGGCGGGCATCCCGGGGCGGTGCTGCGGCGGCACGTGACGGAGACCGTCGTGCCCCTCCCCGGTATCCCCGAGGAGCTGTGGCAGCTGATCGTGCAGTGCCTGGCCAAGGCGCCGGCGTCGCGGTTGCGGGCCTCCGAGCTGGGGGCGCGGTTGCGGGAGCAGCTGCCGCTGCTGGTGGGGATGCCGCCGCTGGACGTCGACGAACCGGACGGGGAGTCGGCGGAGGACGTCCCCGAGGGGGGCGAGACGGCGGAGCCGACGGCGCCGGCTTCGCGGGTGCGGCGGGGGGCGGTGCCGTTGGTGCCGGGGGCTGCGCCGGACTCCAACCGGGACACGCACACGTCGATGCGGGTGCCGGGGCCGGACGAGCTGGCGGGAGGGGCGCGCGGGACGGCTCGGGCGCCGCGGGCGGCGGGGGCGCCTCGGCCGGGGTCGGCTCGGCACCGGGCGTCGGCGCGGCGACGTCGGATCACGTTGGGGGTGGCGGGGGCCGTTCTTGTCGCCGCGGTGGGGGTCGGTACGTGGCTGGCCACGTCGGGTGACGACGCGGGGGCGACGCCGCACGACACGAAGAACTCGGCCCCGGCGTCCCCCTGACCCCACTCCGACCCGGGGCTCCGCCCCGGACCCCGGGTTGTTCGGCTGCGGGCCGGTGGGGGCTGGTCGCGCAGTTCCTCGCGCCCCTGGGGGCCGGGGCTTCGCCCCTGGCCTCCGGGCTGGGGGTTGTTCGGCTGCGGGTGGGTGGGGGTTGAGCGCGCAGTTCCTCGCGCCCCTGGGGGCTGGGGCTTAGCCCCTGGCCCGCCGGCCGGGAGCTGTTCGGCTGCGGGCCGGTGGGGGCTGGTCGCGCAGTTCCCCGCGCCCCTGGCCCCCGGTGGGGCCTGTGTCGTCCCCGTCGGACGAGGGCGAGCCTCGCTTGCGGCAGCCGTTACGCTGGAGGCGTGGCAGTCGTCGATGTATCCGAAGAGCTCAAGTCCCTCTCCTCGACCATGGAGTCGATCGAGGCCGTCCTGGACCTCGACAAGCTGAGGGCAGATGTCGCCGTGCTCGAGGAGCAGGCGGCCGCGCCGTCCCTGTGGGACGACCCGGACGAGGCGCAGAAGATCACCAGCAAGCTGAGCCACCTCCAGGCGGAGGTCAGGAAGGCCGAGGCGCTGCGCGGGCGTATCGACGATCTGAGCGTGCTCTTCGAGATGGCCGAGGAGGAGGACGACCCGGACACCCGTGCCGAGGCCGAGTCCGAGCTCGTCGCCGTCAAGAAGGCGCTGGACGAGATGGAAGTGCGGACGCTGCTCTCCGGGGAGTACGACTCCCGTGAGGCCGTCGTCACCATCCGTGCGGAGGCCGGCGGCGTCGACGCCTCCGACTTCGCCGAGAAGCTCCAGCGCATGTACCTGCGCTGGGCCGAGCGCCACGGGTACAAGACCGAGCTCTACGAGACCTCGTACGCGGAAGAGGCGGGCATCAAGTCCACCACCTTCGCCGTCCACGTCCCGTACGCGTACGGAACGCTCTCCGTGGAGCAGGGCACCCACCGCCTCGTGCGCATCTCGCCGTTCGACAACCAGGGGCGCCGCCAGACGTCCTTCGCGGGTGTCGAGATCCTGCCCGTCGTCGAGCAGACCGATCACATCGAGATCGACGAGTCCGAGCTGCGCGTCGACGTGTACCGGTCCTCCGGCCCCGGCGGCCAGGGCGTGAACACCACCGACTCCGCGGTGCGCCTCACCCACCTCCCCACCGGAATCGTCGTCTCCTGCCAGAACGAGCGGTCGCAGATCCAGAACAAGGCGAGCGCGATGAACGTGCTCCAGGCCAAGCTGCTCGAGCGGCGCCGCCAGGAGGAGCAGGCCAAGATGAACGCCCTGAAGGGCGACGGCGGCAACTCCTGGGGAAACCAGATGCGTTCGTACGTCCTGCACCCCTACCAGATGGTCAAGGACCTGCGGACCGAGTTCGAAGTCGGTAACCCCGAGGCCGTTTTCGGCGGGGAGATCGACGGGTTCATCGAGGCCGGAATTCGCTGGCGCAAGCAGCAGGAGAAGTAGTTCGAGGTATCAACATCACCTAGATGCCTCTTTGTCGACAAGGCAACTGCCGCCCATCGGGCGGCAGTTGCCTTTTGTGTGGGGGAATTCTGGGTTTTACGTCACAGTCACATGTCCGCACGGCAGGCAAATGTCACTGATCCGGACATCGCGTACGCAACGACCTTGACGTTGCTGTGAAAACTGGGAATGGTGACGCGTGGCATGCGTATCTCCGGGGCGCATGTGAACCGGGGGCTGAGCGAGCCACCTGTGACGCCGTGGCCCCGGGCGCTGCTCCATTGACGATCAGCTACTGGGGGTAGCAAGCAGATGACCAAGAAGACGCGGATCCGCGTGGCACGCATAGCAGCCGGTGTGGTGATCGCCGCCGGTGCTTCGCTGACTGCCGCGGGTGCCGCCTCGGCTCTCGACATCAACGTGGGTGTCACGGTCGACGGAGACCCGAGCGCCACCCCGACCGTTACGGGCATTCCCACCGACCCGCCCTCCACCCCGACCGACCCGACGACGGAGCCGGGCACGCCCACGCCCCCGGAGACGCCCACCATCCCGGCCACGCCGACCGGCCCGGCCACGCCCACCACCACGCCGCCGACGGACGAGCCCACCGACCCCACCGAGGACCCCACCGAGCCCTCCGACCCGACGGACACCCCGACGGACGGTTCCGGCACCGGCACCGGTGGCAATGACAGCAACCCCGACGGCGGCTCCAAGCCCGTCGAGCAGGGCAAGGGTTCCTCCGGCCTGACCGACACCGGCGCGAACACCTCGTCCGACACCTCCGCCCAGGGCAAGAAGGGGCAGCTGGCCGAGACGGGTGCCGCCGAGACCACGTTCCTGCTGATCGGTGCCGCCACGATGATCGCGGGCGGTATCGGCTTCCGTCTGCTGCCACGCCTCGCGAGCGGCCGCGGCGCCGCTGCCTGACGCAGCTGAGCGCAGCACAAGAGGGGCCCGGAGCAGCTTGCTCCGGGCCCCTCTCGCGTCAAGCGCATCAGCGATGCTCGGGATGGTTCACAGGGTGACCGACCGTCTCGGACAGTGGTCATCATGATGAACACCGTGGTGACCATCATGATGACCACCTGAGATGGTGACTGAGGTCACACCGCTGTTCTCAAGAGACTCATACTGTCTGGTGCGCCAGCAGCGCCACCGCCGCGATCAGCACGGCGAGCAGCGTGATCAGCGCCATCGGGTTCAGTCCCGCGAAGGGGCTCTCCTGCTGCAGCCGCTCCCGGTTCGCGCGGCAGACCGGGCAGCGGCCCTCGCTGACGGGCGCCGCGCAGTTCGCGCACACCAATCGGTCGTACGTCATGCGCTTGCCCTCCTTGCGCCGTCCTCCGCCGTTTACATAACGCTGCGGGGAACGCAACCGTTCCCCTTCCACTGTGCCAGGTTCCGCGGGAAACGGCGCGGCTCGCCTTATCCTGCCCTGTGCTCCGCGGGTTAGGCGGGGAAACGGACGCTTCCGGAGGGTGGGCGGGGTCGGGGTCGCGGCTGCCGGCCGGTGAGGGCCGGGCGCGCAGTTCCCCGCACCCCTACACGGCGCCCGTACAAAGGCCCGTACAAAAGGGCCCCGCCAAAGACCTGTACAAAAACGCACAAGCCCCGCACAACCCTGACCGGCGACTGCGCTCGTGCACCCGGTTCGCGTATGGTCACGCTCACCTACCCCCGGCGACCCGTGGTGCATCCGTGATCCGATTCGACAGTGTCTCCAAGGTCTACCCCAAGCAGACCCGCCCCGCTCTCAGGGATGTCACCCTGGAGGTCGAGCGTGGTGAGTTCGTGTTCCTCGTGGGGTCCTCCGGCTCCGGAAAGTCCACCTTCCTGCGGCTGATCCTCCGCGAGGAGCGGACCAGCCAAGGCCAGGTGCACGTTCTGGGCAAGGACCTCGCGCGTCTCTCCAACTGGAAGGTGCCGCAGATGCGCCGCCAGCTGGGGACCGTGTTCCAGGACTTCCGCCTGCTGCCGAACAAGACGGTCTCCGAGAACGTCGCCTTCGCGCAGGAGGTCATCGGCAAGTCCCGCGGCGAGATCCGCAAGTCCGTGCCCCAGGTGCTCGACCTCGTCGGGCTCGGCGGCAAGGAGGACCGGATGCCCGGCGAGCTGTCCGGTGGTGAGCAGCAGCGCGTGGCCATCGCGAGAGCCTTCGTGAACCGGCCCAAGCTCCTCATCGCGGACGAGCCGACCGGCAACCTCGACCCCCAGACCTCCGTCGGCATCATGAAGCTGCTCGACCGCATCAACCGGACGGGCACCACCGTGCTGATGGCGACGCACGACCAGAACATCGTGGACCAGATGCGCAAGCGCGTCATCGAGCTGGAGCAGGGCCGCCTCGTCCGCGACCAGGCGCGCGGCGTCTACGGCTACCAGCACTGACAACGGTCCACGGAAAGGCTTAGCAGACGCCATGCGCGCCCAGTTCGTTCTGTCGGAGATCGGTGTCGGTCTCCGTCGCAATCTGACGATGACCTTCGCGGTCGTCGTCTCGGTCGCCCTCTCCCTCGCCCTGTTCGGCGGTTCGCTGCTGATGAGCGATCAGGTGAGCACCATGAAGGGCTACTGGTACGACAAGGTCAACGTCTCGATCTTCCTCTGCAACAAGAGTGACGCGGAGTCCGACCCCAAGTGCGCCAAGGGGGCCGTGACCGCCGAGCAGAAGGACCAGATCAAGAGTGACTTGGGCAAGATGGCCGTCGTCGAGAAGGTCTCGTACGAGTCGTCGGACCAGGCGTACAAGCACTACAAGGAGCAGTTCGGCGACTCCCCGCTGGCCAGCTCCCTCACGCCGGACCAGATGCAGGAGTCGTACCGCATCAAGCTGAAGGACCCGCAGAAGTACCAGGTCATCGCGACCGCCTTCGACGGCCGTGCCGGCGTGCAGTCCGTGCAGGACCAGAAGGGCATCCTGGACAACCTCTTCGGGCTGCTCAACGGCATGAACTGGGCCGCGCGCGCGGTGATGGCGATGATGCTCGTCGTCGCCCTGATGCTGATCGTCAACACGGTGCGCGTCTCGGCGTTCAGCCGGCGCAGGGAAACCGGCATCATGCGGCTCGTGGGCGCCTCCGGGTTCTACATCCAGGCGCCGTTCATCATGGAGGCCGCGGTCGCCGGACTGATCGGCGGAGGTGTCGCCTGCGGATTCCTGTTGGTCGCGCGGTACTTCATCATCGATCACGGCCTCGCGCTGTCCCAGAAGCTGAATCTGATCAACTTCATCGGCTGGGACGCCGTGCTCACCAAGCTGCCGCTCATCCTCGCGACGAGTCTGCTGATGCCTGCGCTTGCGGCGTTTTTCGCGTTGCGCAAGTACCTGAAGGTGTGACGCATGCCAAGGGGGCCGTACTGCCAACCGGCGGTACGGCCCCTTGCGTTGTCCTAGACTCACCGCCATGTCAGGCCGAGACCTGTTTTGTCAGCCCCGCCGCGCAGGCCGCGGGGCCGCCCTGACATTGCTTTTCGCGAGTGTCCTCGTCGCGGGGGCCGCGACCGGGTCCTTCGGTGATCCCGACCGGAAATCCCCGTCTCCTTCGGCGCGTTCGACCCCGGCGGCGCACCGCGAGACGGTCACCGACGCCGCCGCCGAGGCGATGGCCGACGGCAAGTCACCCATGGAGGCCGCCGAGCGGGCCGTCAGCCGCAGCGGGGACCGCTGGGGCGCCGTCTACTCCCAGGGCGAGTACGAGGAGTTCGAGGAGGCCCTCGACGGTCAGTACACGGGCGTGGGGCTGTGGGCCCGGCGCGAGAGTGACGGCCGGATCGAGGTGACCCGGGTGCAGAGCGGGTCGCCCGCGGCCGCCGCCGGGATCCGCACGGGCGACCGGCTGCGCAGCGTCGACGGCGAGAAGGTGGACGGCCGGCCGGTCACCGAGGTCGTCTCGTTACTGCGCGGGGACGCGGACGACGCCGCCGCCGGAACGAAGGTCTCCCTCGGCCTGGAGCGCGGCACACGCGCGTGGAGCGAGACGCTGCGCCGGGCGAGGCTGTCCACGGACTCCGTGACCGTCCGAAAGCTCCCCGGCGGCGTCAGCGTGATCAAGGTCGCGGCCTTCACCAAGGGCGTCGGTGACGCCGTACGGACCGCCGTCGAGCAGACCCCCGACCACGCCGGGATCGTCCTCGACCTGCGCGGCAACTCCGGTGGACTGGTCACCGAGGCCGTCACCGCCGCCTCCGCCTTCCTCGACGGCGGCCTCGTCGCCACCTACGACGTCAACGGCGCGCAGCGCTCCCTGCACGCCGATCCCGGCGGCGACACCACCAGACCCCTGGTCGCGCTCGTCGACGGCGGCACGATGAGCGCGGCCGAACTGCTCACCGGGGCCCTCCAGGACCGCGGCCGTGCGGTCGTCGTGGGCTCCAGGACCTTCGGCAAGGGCTCGATCCAGATGCCGAGCCGGCTGCCCGACGGCTCCGTCGCCGAGCTGACCGTCGGCCACTACCGCACCCCCGCCGGGCACACCGTCGACGGGCGGGGCATCACCCCCGACCTGGAGGTGGACGCGGAGGCCCTGGAGCGGGCGGAGACCGTACTCAGCGGTCTCGGCGACCCGTCGTAGCCACCGGCTCGGCGCTCTGGTAATCGGCTTTCCCCCACACCCCCCTGTAGTGCGAAAATGGTCAGCACTATGAGTAAGGGAATGTACGTACCGAAGGAGTCCCAGCCCAAGCAGGGCGGAGGGGCCGCGAAGGCCAAGGACGGCAAGCGCAAGATCGTCGCGCAGAACAAGAAGGCACGCCACGACTACGCGATCATCGACACCTACGAGGCCGGGCTCGTCCTGACCGGCACCGAGGTGAAGTCGCTGCGCCAGGGACGCGCCTCGCTGACCGACGGCTTCGTCCAGATCGACGGGAACGAGGCGTGGCTGCACAACGCCCACATTCCCGAGTACACCCAGGGCACCTGGACCAACCACACGGTGCGCCGCAAGCGCAAGCTGCTCCTGCACCGCGAGGAGATCGACAAGCTGGCGTCGAAGTCGGAGGAGACGGGTCACACGATCGTGCCCCTCGCCCTGTACTTCAAGGACGGCCGTGCCAAGGCCGAGATCGCGCTCGCCCGCGGTAAGAAGGAGTACGACAAGCGGCAGACCCTGCGTGAGAAGCAGGACCGCCGGGAGTCGGACCGCGCGATCGCGGCGGCCAAGCGGAAGCAGCGGGGCGAGTAGCCACGGGGAATACGGTGGCATCGACGTGCGTTGGTCACGTACGATGGCATCTGCACCCCACAGCGGGTGCGCAACCCTCTTCGGAGGGGCTTGAAAAAACAACATGGGGATGATCGGTTTCGACAGCGGCTGTCGAAGCAGGGGAAGCGTGTCGAGGAAGCGACAATGATCTCGTTAACCATATGTCGCAACCAATAATCGCCAATTCCAAGAGCGATTCCCAGTCCTTCGCCCTCGCTGCCTAATAACAGCGACTGAAGGACCCTAAAAGGGTGTCAGCCCGGGGGTGTTCCCGACCCGGACCCTGGCATAATCTAGGGAACTAAACCATCGAGCCCGGTCACGGGGTTCGATGGGAAATCAAACAGTGACTGGGCCCGTCGGCGACTTGTTCGCGTGATCACCGGGGCCGAGAAAATCGCAGCGAACTGCACACGGAGAAGCCCTGATTCTGCACCGGTGGACGCGGGTTCGATTCCCGCCATCTCCACGATCAGGAGGTCCTCCCGGACCTCCACATCCCATGTGGGCAAAGGCCTCGTCGCTTTCGAGCGGCGGGGCCCTTGTCATGCCCGGTGTGTCATGCTCCGTGGCCGACGGCCGCTCGCTGCAAAGGCAAGGAAGCGATGACCAAGCTCGTGTCGTTCCCCTCCGGAGGGGCAGGAGAAGACCTCGACTGGTTCGCCACCGCGGCCCTCTTCGACGATGTAGCCGCCTTCATTCTCCGGCATGTGACGGACGAGTACGCAAAGCGTGGTGTCACTGCAGGTGCCGCATCGGGTTACGTGTTCATCGGTGACCTTCCCGAACCTGATCAGATGAACGTTCTGACCGCGCTGCGTGACGAATTCCCCGACCATGTGGATTCCGTGATCTATCCACCGGACGTGACCTCCAGAATGGAAGACGCGGAGATCTTCGTCGCGCGCGCCAAGTCGCTCGCGCACATGGCAAGCGAAAGCATCGCCCTGCGCGACGCTTCCGGAGCCATACCGGAAGGGAAGGGGTGAAGGGGTGCGCCGACTGACCGGTCGCCGCTGGACTCTGGCATCCGGCCGAGGACCTTGGGTCCGAAGGATCCCTCGGCGCTTCACCGAGTTCGATTTCGGTGCCTCGTGGGTGATGAGCTTCTTCCACCAGGACGGGACCCATGACGGGGACACGGCCGCCGACATCGTCGCGAAACACCTCTTGGAATCGGCCGACGAACTGGCACTGACAGTCCGCCGCGACGCCCGGACACTCCTCGACAACCTCCCTTCAGAGACGCTCGAGGTGCTGTGGACGGCCGGAGCGCAGTACATGGCGAGCTTCGAGGGGACCTCGGGAGCGGAGTGGACGCGGACGGTCATCGGCCTGTGTGATGCCCGGCTGGCCGCGAAGGCGGGCGTACGCCCGCTTGCCGGGGCCGACGTGGAGGACGGCTGGGGGTGTCGGGACGCCGTCATCGCTGAGATCGAGCGGGCGGAGTTCCTGGCCGTCGAGGTGCGCGAGGCGCTCGTCGACTGCGCTCGCCAATGCACTCCGGACCTGGCGTTCCGGGTGCTGCTCAGCACCATAGTCAACGACGCCTCTGATCGGTCATTGTCTCCGGAGCAGTACGCGAGGATGGAGACCATCGGATCGGCCCTCTTCTACGGCGAGTTCGTGGTGGACTCCGTCGAGTTCCTGGTCGACAGGCCGCTCTGACGCACCGCACCAAGACGGTGTTCGGCTTCGTCGTTCACGAGGCCGCGCTGCGCACGAAGGTGGGTGGACGGGAGGGCATGCGGCAACAACTGCTCCATCTGCCGGAGATCGGCGGGCTGCGCAACGTGTCCCTCCAGGTGCTGCCCTCCGGGAAGTGCGGTGGCCTCGCGCAGGTGCATGGCATGATCCGCATGCAGGCCTTCGGAGTTGAGGAGTCGGCAGCGTTCATCAGGAAGGTGGCAGAGGAGCCATGAGCGAACCGTTGGCATGGTTCGAGTCCAGCTATGCGTACGCCGCCCGCGAGGCCTGAGGCGGAGCGGCCGGTGACGGCGGCATGAGTACCGGTCACGAACCGCGTCACCTCCTCGTCCGTGCCCTCGGCGCTCCGTCCCCGCTGTACGGGACGGACGCGGGCCCCCTCGCGGAGGTCGCCGACTTCACACAGAGCGTGCCGGTCGATTCACTCGGACTGCCCGACGAGTCGGCTCGCGAGCTGCTGTCCTGGTCACAGACGCGCCCACCCGGCGGGTTCACCGCACGCCCGGCCTTGCGGAAGCACGTCGAACGGGGACTGGAGGCCGCTCAGGCGGTGGCGAGGCATCTGGGGCCCGCATGGGTGGTGCGGTACTGGGACGAGCGGCAGGACAGGGCGAAGTTCGTGTGCTGGGGATGCGGACGTCTGGACTGGGCCCTTGAGGAGCACGGCGAGCCCCCGCACCCGCTCCACATCGTGGTCGAAGGCGAGTTCAAGTGGTACCCGCTCCGCGCGGAGGGGTTCGGGGACTTCGCGCCGGACGGTCCCGTCGGCAGTCTCCATCTGTCCGAGGAACTGGTGGCCGATCTGTACGCGTGGGCGAAGAACATCGACACCACGGTGAACCTGGACCTGCGGGACCGGAAGGACGGTAAGTACGACGACGAGTGGGAGCGGCTGTTCCACGCGGGGACGGAGCTGGCGAGACGCGTCGCGCACGAGCTCGGCCCTGCCCGGAAGGTGACCTACAAAGGTCTGGCGAACGGTGGTCCGGACGCCATGACGTCAGTCACCTGGCAGGGCGACCGGGACGTGTGAAAGTCCGCTGAACACGGCCGGTGAAGTGCGGTTCGTGTGCGACGTGAGAGACCTGAACGGCTGGAGGGGACGACCGTGACGGGACGGCAGGAGCCGTACTACGTGGAATACGACGCGGACTTCGGACTCAGTGGGCTGGCCGAGGCGTTCACGCTCTCACCCGCCCCGGAGGACACCGGCGCGGCACTCGGGCTCGTCACGGCGAAGCTCGATGCGTATGACCGTGAGTGTCCCGTGGGCAGCGTCGACCATCTCAGCGCGGACGAGCGGAGCATCCTCGGCTATGACACCAGCCACGACGACTGGGGGTACGCCGAGGAGCTGCGCGAGGACGTGCGCGGGCTCGTCGAGTCCCCGCTGGCGGACGAGGCGATCCGGGCCGTGTGGCGAGCGGCCGCCGGGGGCGGGTGGGATCCCGCGGCGCACGGCATGAGCGCCCGTGACTGGCTGCGGCGCATCGACGAGACCTGCGCCGCACGCCCGCCCCGGAAGATTCCCGGGCGGCGCCCGGCACCTTCCTCGTGGTGGGGCGCCTGGCGGCCGGCGGCCGACGAGGTGCGTGACGACGTCGTCGCGGAGATCGCGGAGATCGCGAAGATGCGGTCCTGTCGCGAGCGGTCGGCCGGTCCCCTCCCTTCCCCCGACACCCTGTCGGCCCTCGAAGAGGTGGCCGCCCACGTGGATCCCGATCTCGGCTTCCGGCTCTTCCTCCGCGCGCTGAAGGCGCACTCCGTGCGGATAGAAAAGGCGCGGTACGACCGGCTCCAAGCGCTCGGTGAGAGGTTCGGCCACCCCGCCGCGCTCATCGACTCCGGTCTCGACATCGCGTGGCCGCCCATCGACACCGCCCGCCGCGACGCCACCTGGGACTTCGGGTTCTCCCGCCTCGCCGGGCAGGCCCATCAGGACTGGCGTGAAAGCCGGGAGGAGCTCCGGAAGGCAGCCGCGGGCGACGACATCGGGCAGACCCCGGGCTCCGGGGCGGCCGTCCTCCTGGAGGACGCGCTCCGGCTGCTGCGGTCCGCACTGCCCGACGCCGCGGTCACCGCCCTGTGGGCCGGGGCCTCGGACAGGCCGGGGAGTACCGACGGCCGGGACTGGCTTCGGCTGATCGCGGACGTGTGCCGGGAGCGGCTGAGGGAGGCCGCCCCCGCGTTCACACCCGTTGTGGCGCCCGCCCGCAGCGAACTCGCCGACCCGGTGCTGCGGGAAGTACGGGAGACGGCGCCCGCGGTGGCGGACAAGGTCGTCAGCCCCCACTGGCATCCTGTTCCCGCCACGGACGTCATGGACGCGCTGGAACACGTGGTCACCCGGATCGATCCCGATCTCGGGTTCCGCTTGTTCCTCCGCGTCCTGAGCACGCTGTCCGTGCCCCTCACACAGGAGCGGTACGACCGGTACAAGGCGATCGGCGAGCGCTTCGGGTACGGCGAGTACCACGTCTCCGACGTGGAGTTCCTGATCGAGGCCGGCTGACCCGCCTCAGCGCAGGGTGAACGTGGACAGTCGCACACCCCCGCTCAGCACCAGGTACACGCCCGTACGGCCCTTCGCCGCGCCGGTGAGGGCGGCGGTCACCGTCGTGTAGTCGTACGGGGATGCCGTGCCGCCCGTACGAGCGGTGCCGACGAGCGGGCCGGTCGGCGAGCCCAGCCGGACCTCGACCGTGCCCGACGAACCGGCGACGCGTGCGCTGAACTTGGAGGCACCGGAGCCCAGTTCGGTGTCCGCGAACTTCAGCCAGGCTCCGTCGGCCGTCGCGCCCACCGCCGTCCCGCGCGCCTTCTTCTCGTCGACCAGACGGACGGAACCGGGTGAGTAGTCGTCGAAGTTCTCCGCCCGGGTCACCTTCGTGAGATCCCGGGGCGGGATCGTCTCGCCCCGTACCGTCCATGACGTCCGGGAGCGGATGTCGGAGGACGAGGCGCCGACCAGGACGTCGTACGTGCCGCTCTCCACCACCCACTTCGAGCGGGTGACGTCCCAGTGCGCGAGGTCCGACGGTCGTACCTTCAGTCGGACCGTCTTCGTCTCGCCCGGCTTCAGGGACACCCTCGTGTACGCCTTCAGCTGCTTCAGGGGCTGCTTGTCCCTCGATGCCCGCTGGTGGGTGTAGAGCTGGACGACCTCGTCGCCCGCCCGCTTGCCCGTGTTCGTGACCGCCACCTCGTAGCCGCCGTCCACCCTCTTCGGCGCGCCGTAGCGGAACGTCGTGTACGACAGGCCGTAGCCGAAGGGGTACAGCGGCCGCCCCTTGAAGTACTGGTAGGTGCGGTCGGACTTGATGATGTCGTAGTCGAGGATCGAGGGGAGGTCCGATGCCGACCGGTACCAGGTCTGGGTGAGGCGGCCCGCCGGGTTCGTGTCGCCGTAGAGGACGTCGGCGAGCGCGTTGCCCGTCTCCTGGCCCGCGTGGGTGGTCCACAGGAGGGCCGGGACCTCCTTCTGGAGGGTGCCGAGGGTGGTCGGGTAGCTGTTCTCCACGATCACGACCGTCTTCGGATTGGCCGCGCGCACCGCTTTGACCAGGGCCTCCTGTGCCGGGGCCAGGCCCATGTCCGTACGGTCGTGGGCCTCGCGGCCGTTGATCGCGGGCATCGAGCCGACCACGACCACCGCCGTGTCCTTGCCCCGCACCGCGGCCACCGCCTCGCCCACGCCGCTGCGGACGACGTCCTTGGAGTAGTGGGCCGCCCCCGACTTCTCGACCAGGCCCAGGGTGCCGTCGGGGCCCGTCGGGCCGAGGTAGACGGGGTTCGACCACCAGGACTCGGTGGTCTCGTATCCGGCGTACCGGAGCAGGTACGTCCCGTCGTCCTGCTGCTCCAGCTCGAACTGCTGCTGGACGTACCAACCGTTGGGCTGGACCTGGTCGTTGACGAAGTTCGACCAGTTGTAGCCGACGTACTTGCCGTTGGCGGCCGAGCGCAGGGTCACGATGCCGGAGCCCCAGTCGAACGCGTCGAACTGGGCCGCCACCCCTGTCTCGGTGCTCTCCTTCAGGGCCCCACCGGCCTGAGACGCGCCCGCCGTCACGTACTTCCCCGTCGCCGTGTCCTTCAGCGCGATGCGGTCGACGCCCTCGCTGCTTCCCACCGAGGCGCCCAGCTTCGCGGCGATGCCGTCGGCAGGTGTGACCGCGTACGGCAGTGTGCCGGAGTACCAGTCCGTGTAGAGGGTGTCGGCGAGCGGGCCGACCACGGTCACGTTCTTCGCCGAGGTCTTCAGGGGCAGTACGCCGTCCTTGTTCTTGAGCAGGACCGCGCTCTCCGCCGCCGCCTCGCGGGCCAGCTTCTGGTGGGCCGGGCTGTTGATGACCGACTGGTCGATCGAGCCGTACGTGCCGCCGTTCGGGTCGAACTCGCCGAGCCGGACGCGGACGGCGAGGATGTGGGAGACGGCCGTGTCGACGTCCGACTCCTTCAACAGGCCCGTGGCCAGGGCGGACTTGACGGCCGTGGTCGTCGGGGCCGAGTCGCCGTTGTTGTCCGTGAAGCTGTCGATGCCCGCCTTGAGCGCCGCCGCGTCGCCCTCGGCGAGGGTGGGGTAGTACTGCTGGTCTCCGGTGAGATTGCCCGGAGCGAAGGCGTCGGTGACGTTCAGGAGATCTCGGGAGGTCCACGTCCGTACGACGTCGTCCAGGTCCGGGTTCACCGTGTCGGGGCGGCCGTTGACCAGGTTGTACGACGCCATCACGCCCGTCGTCGCGTCCGCTTCCACCGCCGGTCTGAACGCCGCCTCGTCGTACTCGTGCTGGACGCGCGGGCGCAGGTCCGAGGACGTGGTCGTGCGGTTCACCTCGTTGTTGTTGGCGAGGTAGTGCTTGAGGGTGGGGGCCGTCTTGAGGTGGTCGGGGTCGCCGCCGGTCAGACCCTCGCCGTACGCCGTGGAGATCGAACCGGTCAGGTACGGGTCCTCGGAGTAGCCCTCCTCGTTGCGTCCCCAGCGCGGGTCGCGCAGCAGGTTGACCACGGGCGCCCACAGGTTGAGGCCCCAGCCGTCGGGGCGTTCCTGCTGGAAGCCGCGCGCCTCGTCGCCGACCGCCGAGCCGACCTGCTGGATCAGCGCCGGGTCCCAGGTGGAGGCGAGTCCGATCGCCTGCGGGAAGACGGTCGCCCTGCCGAGCCAGGCGACGCCGTGCAGGGCCTCGGTGCCGGTGCGGAAGGACTGGATGCCGAGGCGGGGGATCGCGGGCTCGTACTGGTGGAGGAGGGAGATCTTCTCGTCGAGCGTCAGCCTCCCGAGCAGGTCGTTCACGCGTTCGGTGACGGGGAGGCGGGGGTTGCGGAAGGCGTACGCGGGGTCGTCCGCCCCCGCGGGAACGACGGCTGTCAGACCGGCGGTCAGCGCCAGCGCCAGGATGAGGGAGGCCCGCTGTCTTCTCCTGCTTCCTCTGCTTCTCTTGCTTCTCTTGCCTTTCCTCATGTCACGGCTCCTCAAGGGGTGAGCGTGCGCGGTGCGGTACTCGCCCGTTCCGTCAGCCGGGGTGCGAGGAGCGTGGCCTCGGGTACGTCGGTGCCGCCCAGCTTCTTCATCAGCAGTTCCACCGCCCGCGCGCCCACCTCGGTGGACGGGATGGCGACGGAGGTGACGGGGACGCGGACGTTCTCGGCGAGCTCGTCCGGGCAGATCGCGGTGACGGACAGGTCGACGGGGACGCGCAGACCGAGCTGCCCGAAGGCGTCGATCAGCGGTTCCAGGACCGGTTCGTTGTGCACGACGACGCCGGTGAGCGCCGGCTGTTCGCGCAGGAGCTGTTCGGCGACCCGGCGGGCGGCGGCGGGCGAGGCCTCGCAGGGGTGGACGGAGGACGCCAGCCCGCCCCGGTCGGCGGCGGCGGTGAAGCCCTCCACCACGCGCTGGGCGAACGCCGTCCCCCGTACGTACACCTCGGGCGGTGACCCGACCAGCGCCACGACCCGGTGCCCGAGCCTCGCCAGCCGCTCGACGCACAGCTCGCCCGCCGCCTTGAAGTCCAGGTCGATGCAGGTCAGCCCGGCGGGCCCGGCAGGGAACCCGATGAGGACCGAGGGGCGGTCCAGGGCGCGCAGCAGCGGCAGCCTGGGGTCGTGCAGCTGGACGTCCATCACGATCAGCGCGTCCACCAGCGCGGTGTCCGCGACCCGCCGCAGCCCCTCCTCGCCCTCCTCCTGCGTCAGCAGCAGGACGTCGTGATCGTGCCGGCGCGCCGCCGTCACCACCGACACCGCGAACTGCATCACCACCGGCACATGGATGCCCGCCCGCAGCGGCACCACCAGCGCCAGGACGTTGGACCGGCTGCTGGCCAGCGCCCGTGCCCCCGCGTGCGGGCGGTAGCCGAGTTCGCGGATGCTGGCCTCGATGCGCTGCCGGGTCTCCTCGGAGATGGGGCGCTTGCCGCTGAGGGCGTAGGAGACGGTGCTGGGGGAGACCCCGGCGTGCCGCGCCACATCGGTGATCTTCACCATCAGGCCGGCTCCACCGTGAGGAACCCGGTCCCCGCCTGTGCCTGCGCGGTCCGCTCCCCGGAGGCCAGCCCCCAGGGTGTCGAGGGATCACTGCAGGACGCCCGGAGCGTGTCTCCTTCCCGTACGACGGTGAAGGTCACGTCGCCGACCGGCACGGTCACCTGGGCGCCCCGCTCCAGGCCGTACGCCCTGAGCGTGACCCCGTCGGCGTGGACGTAGTCGGGCCGGTCGTCCACCGCGCCCACCGGGATCACCGCGCCCGGCCGCACCAGCAGCGGCACGCTTGTGAAGCCGTGCCGCTCGCGCACCCAGCGCGGACCGGTCACCGTGCGCCCCGTGAGGAAGTGGGTCCAGGTGCCGTCCGGGACGTAGTAGGAGACGTCTCCCTCGTCGCTGAAGACGGGTGCGACCAGCAGGTCCGGGCCGAGCATGTACTGCCGTTCCAGGTGCGCGCACCCCGGGTCGTCGGGGAACTCGAGGACCATCGCCCGCATCATCGGCACGCCCTCCGCGTGGGCGGCGCGGGCGGCCTCGTACAGATAGGGCATGAGGGCGAGCTTCAGCCGGGTGAACAGCCGCAGCACGTCCACGGCCTCCTCGTCGAACAGCCACGGCACCCGGTAGGAGGACGAGCCGTGCAGCCGGCTGTGGGAGGAGAGGAGCCCGAAGGCGATCCACCGTTTGAAGAGGGCCGGTGTCGGTGTTCCCTCGAAGCCGCCGATGTCGTGGCTCCAGAACCCGAACCCCGACATGCCGAGGCTCAGCCCGCCGCGCAGCGACTCGGCCATCGACGCGTACGTCGCCTCGCAGTCGCCTCCCCAGTGCACCGGGAACTGCTGGCTGCCGGCGGTCGCCGAGCGCGCGAAGACGACGGCCTCCGCCTCGCCCCGGTGCTTGCGCAGCACCTCGAAGACGGTGCGGTTGTAGAGGTAGGTGTAGTAGTTGTGCATGCGTTCCGGGTCGGCGCCGTCGGCGTACGCCACGTCGACCGGGACCCGCTCGCCGAAGTCGGTCTTGAAGCAGTCGACGCCCTGGTCGAGCAGCGCCTCCAGCTTCGAGGCGTACCAGTCACGGGCGGCCGGGCTGGTGAAGTCGACCAGCGCCATGCCCGGCTGCCACAGGTCCCACTGCCACACACTGCCGTCGGGCTTCCTGAGCAGATGGCCCAGGGCCTTGCCCTCCGCGAAGAGCGGGGAGCGCTGCGCGATGTACGGGTTGATCCACACGCAGATGCGCAGGCCCTTGTCCTTCAGCCGGGTCAGCATGCCTTCCGGATCGGGGAACACGCGCGGGTCCCACCGGAAGTCGCACCAGTTGAACTCGCGCATCCAGAAGCAGTCGAAGTGGAAGACGGAGAGGGGGAGTTCGCGCTCCCGCATGCCGTCGATGAAGGAGGTGACGGTGGCCTCGTCGTAGGAGGTGGTGAAGGACGTCGACAGCCACAGGCCGAAGGACCAGGCGGGCGGGAGGGCCGGGCGTCCGGTGAGCTGGGTGTACTTGCGCAGGATGTCCTTCGGGGTCGGCCCGTAGATCACGTAGTACGTCAACTGCTGTGTCTCGGCGCTGAACTGGACCCGGGAGACCGCTTCCGAGGCGACCTCGAAGGAGACACGGCCCGGGTGGTCGACGAAGACCCCGTAGCCCGCGTCCGTCAGATAGAAGGGGACGTTCTTGTAGGCCTGTTCCGTCGCCGTACCGCCGTCGGCGTTCCACATGTCCACGACCTGGCCGTTCTTGACGAGCGGGCCGAAGCGCTCGCCGAGGCCGTAGACCTGGGTGCCGACCCCGAGGTTCAGCTGCTCGCGCAGATAGTGGGCGCCGGCCGCGTCCCGCATGATGCCCATGCCCTTGGGGCCGCTGGTGGTGAGGACGCGGCCGTGGGCGAGGAAGTCGACATGCCAGGGGGTGGTGCGGGCGACCCGCACGGACAGGGCGCCCGCGGTGAGGGTCGCGTGCTCGTCGTCGTGCTCCACGGTGGGGGTGCTGTGCTTTTCCGGGGGGTATCCAGCGGACCCCCCGACGCTCCGGTGGAGCTCGAAGCGGGGGCCGCGCGGTTCCTCGCCCTGGAAGTGCGTGAACGTGACGCCGATGACGTCCGGCATCGGCGCGTGCGCGCTGATCGTCACGACCGGTCCCTTCAGCAGGTCGCCGCGGTGGCGGATGGGCTGGGTCGGCGCGTGGATGTCGAGGGTTCCGTCGGACGCGCTGACGTCGAGGACCTCGACCGGGTGGGCCGCGCTGACGCCCTCGCGCAGCAGCCAGTAGCCGTCGGTGAACTTCACGCCCACACCCCTTACTTGACCGCGCCCACGGCGATGCCGCGGGTCAGTGTCCGCTGGAAGACGAGGAAGAAGACGATCGCGGGGAGCACACCCAGGAGGGCCGCCGCGTTGGTCATGGTCGCGTCCATCAGGCGTTGGCCCTGAAGGACGCCGAGCGCCACCGACACCGTCTGGTTGTCGTTGGAGATCAACATGACCAGCGGCAGCAGGAACTCGTTCCAGGTCCAGATGAAGAAGAAGACCAGCAGGACGCCGATGGTGGGGCGGCTGACCGGGACCACGATCCGCCACAGCACCTGCCACTTGTTCGCCCCGTCGATCCGGGCGGCCTCGATGATCTCGCGCGGGAACTGCCCGAGGACGGAGGACAAGAGATATGTGCCGAAGGCCGCCTGGACGACGGTGAACACGATGATCACGCTGAGCCGGGTGTCGTAGAGACCCGCCTGCTTGCTCAGGTAGTAGATCGGGTAGACCAGCGCCTCCTGCGGCAGCATGTTCGCCAGCACGAAGAAGGCGAGGACCCAGGTGCGGCCCTTGATGCGGCCGATGCCGATCGCGTACGCGTTCAGGACGGACAGCAAGGCGGCGCCGATCGCCACCGAGCCGGAGATCAGGATCGAGTTGACGAGCTTCTGGCCGTAGTCGACGCGCTGCCAGAAGTCCTTGAGGCCGTCGAGGTAGAGGCCGTGGGGAAGGCTGAGGGGTCCGTTCGACGAGTACTCGGCGGGGGACTTGACCGCGTTGATCGCGACGATGCCGAAGGGCAGCACCATGAACAGGGCCGCGATGATCAGGGCCACGAGGACGGGGTAACGGCGTACGGCGGTCATGCGCGGAGTCCTTCCTCGGCGTCCTCGGCGCGGGTCTGGAGCTTCAGGCCGATCAGGGCGAGTACGAGGATGATCACGGTCAGCACGGTGGAGATCGCGGCGCCATAGCCGACCTGGGTCTTCTCGAAGAACGTGGTGAAGGAGAAGTAGGACGGCACGTCGGTCGCGCCGCCGGGACCGCCCTTGGTGAGGACGTACACCGCGCCGAACACCTTGAGCGCGGCGATCGTGCACCAGAGGAGGACGACGTACATCTCCGGGCGGATCTGCGGCAGCGTGATGTGCCGGAAGCGGCGCCACCAGCCCGCGCCGTCCAGCTCCGCCGCCTCGTACAGCTGCGGGTCGACGCGTTGCAGCCCCGCCATGAAGACGACCAGCGGGAAGCCGATCTGCACCCACACCATCACGCCCATGACGCTGTAGAGGGCGAAGTCGGGGTCGCCGAGCCAGTCCCGCTGGAGCGAGCCGAGGCCCACCGCCTTCAGGAGCGCGTTCAGGGAGCCGTTGTCGGGGGCGAGGATCCAGCTCCAGACGATGCCGGCGACGGCGATGGGCAGGACCTGGGGGAGGTAGAAGCAGGCGCGCAGGACGGCGGCGATCTTCGTACCGAAGTGCTTGCCGACGAAGTCGAAGAGGGCGGCGGCCAGCACGAGCCCGAGGGCCGTCGGTACGGCGGCCATGGCGACGACCATGAACAGGCTGTGCCGGAAGGACGCCCAGAACTCGGAGTCGTCCATCAGCTCGCGGTAGTTGGCGAGCCCAGACCACTTCGGCGAGCCGACGCCCTGCCAGTCGGTGAAGCTCACACCGGTGTTCATCAGGAACGGCACGACGATCACCG
Organism: Streptomyces olivochromogenes; assembly: GCF_001514115.1. Classification (GTDB taxonomy): domain Bacteria; phylum Actinomycetota; class Actinomycetes; order Streptomycetales; family Streptomycetaceae; genus Streptomyces; species Streptomyces olivochromogenes. The sequence goes on along the minus strand of NZ_KQ948470.1, from coordinate 110,541 downwards.
CGAGGAAGGCGAGGACGCCGGGGAGCAGGAAGAGGGCGTAGGAGGAGTGGGGGCGGCGCGGGCGGGCCGTGCGGCTGTGCTGCCGCCGGACCACCTCGCCGCCCCGTTCGACGGTGGCCGTCATGTCTTCGGCGCGCCCTTGTCGTACGCCGTCTGCAGCGCGCTCAGATAGGCGTCCGGTTTCTCGCTCCCCGTGATCAGCTTCTGGGTCTCGGAGACGAGGACGTCGTAGAAGCCGGCGACCGGCCAGTCCGGGTAGAAGGCCAGACCGTCCTTGCCGGAGAGCGTGTTGAAGTCGGCGATCAGGGTCTTGGCCTTCGGGTCGGTGATGGCGGCGGTGTCGGCGCCCACCGGGACCCCGCCCTTGTTGCCGAGCAGGTTCTGGATCTTCTGCGACATGGTGATGTCGATGAAGTCGTAGGCGAGGTCCTTGTTCTTGGCGCCCTTGGGGACGACCCAGAGGTTGCCGCCGGAGCCGAGGGTGAGGTTGCTGCCTGGCCAGAGGAAGGTGCCCCAGTCGAACTTGTTCTCCGTCTGGAAGCGCCCGTACCACCAGCTGCCGCTGAACAGGATCGGGCTCTTGCCCTGGATGAAGGAGACGCCCGCGTCCTCGGCCTTGAGTGAGGTGGACTTCTTGCTGATGTAGCCCTTCTTCACCCAGTCGGCGAAGGTCGTGGCGGCGTACGTCCAGGCGGCGTCGTGGAAGTCCGTCTTGCCCTTGTAGAGCTCGTACTTGTCGACCCACGAACGGTCGGCCTTGGAGAGCGCGAGCTGGTACAGGTACTGCTGGGCCATGTACTCGGCGCCCGCGTTCGCCAGCGGGGTGATGCCCTTCGACACGAACGTGTCCATGGCGGCGGTGAGCTGGTCGAGGGTGGTGGGCTCCGCGATGTCGTACTGCTTGAAGAGGTCCTTGTTGTAGAACACCATCGTGTACTCGGCATAGTTGGGCACGCCGTACCACTTGCCGGAGCCCATGACCCCGTTGGTGTCGTACTGGCTGGTGGTGCGCACGCCCGCGCTGAGCTTCTTGTCCCAGCCGCGCTTGGTCGCCTCGGCGGTCAGATCGGTGAGAAGCCCCTGCTTGGAGAGCAGCCCGGCCGTCGCGTTGCCCTTGTTGTACTCCATGATGTCGGGCGCGTCGTTCGAGTTGAGGACCATCGGGGCCGTCTTCTGGATCTGCTCGAAGCCCTTCTCCTCGAACTTCACCTTGACGCCGGGATGCTTCGCCTCGAACTCCTTGATGGCCTCGTTCCAGGCCACGCCCATCGCGCTGTCCGGCCCTTCGTAGTGCCACAGCTTCAGCGTCTTGCCGTCCGAGGAACCGCTGTCCGAGCCGCCGCAGGACGCCAGCAGCAGGGAGCCCGCCAGAGCCACCGCCGCCGTTGCCACCGCACGCCTTCGTGTCGTCAACATCCATTGCCTCCGGGGGAGTTGGATGGGTTTCGGGGCCGTCACGCAGCGTTCGTCGAATCGTTTCGATGCGTGACGTCGAAGCGCTTCGACGGGGGAAGGTATGTGGGGGGCCTGGGCGCGTCAATGGGGTGCGTCGGAATTGGGGCCGGGGGATGGGCGGCGGTTCGGCGGGTCGGACGAGCGGTACGCGTCCCGTGTCCTTGACGTGCGCGTGATCGTGCGTGTGCGTGTGGGCGTGATCGGGTGCGCGGTTGTCACCGGGCCCTGAGCCGGGAGAGGGTCGGTCGGATCGTGAGGGAGATCGCGAGCGCGCTTCCCGCCGCCGCGACCGGCACCCCGTACCCCGCCGTCGCCGAGATGTGTTCGACCATCCAGCCGCCGGTCGCCGAACCGCAGGCGATCCCGCCGAGCAGGCCCGTCACCGCGAGGGTCATGCCCTCGTTCAACCGGCCCTCGGGAGTGCGCTGCTGGACGAGGGTCATGCCGGTGACCATGGTCGGCGCGGTCGCGGCCCCGGCGAGTAGCAGTGCGCCCGCGAGGGCCGCGAGTGAGGCGGTCAGGGAGGCCGCGAGCAGGGGGAGGGTCAAGAGGGCCGTCATGGCGGCGAGGCACAACGGATGGCGCCGCTCGGCCGGACCGGTCGGCTTCCGCGCCCCGTACAGCAGCCCCGCCACGCACGACCCGGCCGCCTGGAGGGCGAGCACCGCGCCCGCCGCCGACCGATGTCCCTGTGCGTCCGCGAAGGCGATCGTGACGACCTCCATCGAACCGAAGACGGCACCGGTGGCGAGGAAACAGAGGAGCAGGGGCGGCATTCCGGCGGCCAGGAGGGGGGACTTGGAGGGCGTACGGGGCTGGGGCGGCGGCTCCGTCGAACGCTGGGCGGCGAAGATCAGCACGCCGGTCATCATGAGCACGCCTGCCACCAGCGTGCCCGCCTCCGGGAAGAACGTTCCGCACAGGAAGGCCGCGCACACCGGGCCCAGCATGAAACACAGCTCGTCCGCGGCCTGTTCGAAGGAGTTCGCGGTGTGCGCGGCGGCCGGATCGTCCCGCAGGAGGTGGGCCCAGCGGGCGCGTGACATGCCGCCCGTGTTGGGGGTGGTGGCCGTGGCGGCTTCTGCGGCGAACAGGGTCCAGTCCGGCGCCCCGAAGCGCACGCACAGTAGCAGCGCGACGCTTCCCAGCAGGGCGAAGGCCGTGGCCGGCACCGCGATCCGGGCCTGACCGTGGCGGTCGACGAGCCGTGCGGTCCAGGGGGCGACCAGCGCGGTCGCCGCGAGGCCGGTCGCCGTCACGGCACCGGCGAGGGCGTACGAGCCCCGCGAGCCCGCGATCATGATGACCGCGCTGACGCTGAACATCCCCATGGGGAGCCGGGCGAGCAGGTTGCCGACGGTGAAGGCGCGGGTGCCGGGGATGGTGAAGAGGCGGTGGTACGGGGTTGTCCGGCGGTGCGGGGCCTTGTGGAGGCGGGGGGCCTTCTGACGACGTGGGGCCTTCTGGCGGCGGGGGCGGAAGTCGGCGATCACCAGGCTGTCGCCGGTGGCGGTGAACAGGGGCGGGTACGCGTGCTCGGAGGGCTGTTGCGGCATGGGTCAACCGTCGCCGGGTGTGGGGTGGACGGTCCAACACTTACTCTGTGGCCATTGACGCACCCGCGTTGTAAGTTCGCGCGATGCCCGCCCCTGCCGACCGGTCTCCCGGCCTCTCTTCCGGCCTCGCTCCCGGCTTCTCTCCCGGCTTCTCTTCCGGCCTCCCTCACCGCCATCTCGACCCCCGGCTCCTGCGCGGGTTCCTCGTCGTCGCCGAGGAGTTGCACTTCACGCGGGCCGCCGCCCGGCTGTACGTCGCCCAACAGGCCCTCAGCCGTGACATCCGGCGACTGGAGCGCGAACTCGGGGCGGAGCTGTTCGTGCGCACGACCCGGCAGGTGACGCTGACCGCCGACGGTGAGCGGCTGGTGCCGTACGCGCGGCGGGTGCTGGAGGCGCAGGACGCGCTGCTGTCCGCGTTCACGGGGGACGGACCGGAGCGGCCGCTGCTCGTCGACGTCAACTCCCCGGGCCTCGTCTCAAGCCGCGTCCTGGACCGGGCCCGTGCGCTCGCGCCCGACTGCGAGCTGATGGCCCGCTTCGAGAGCGGGCTCACCGGCGCGGCGGGGGAGATCCTCGCGGGGCGCCTGGACGCGTCGTTCGGACGGTTCGCGGGCCTCGATCCGGCGGTCCGGGCGCGGCTCGAACAGCAGCCCGTACGGTACGAGCCGATGGCCGTCGTGCTGCCCGAGGACCATCACCTCGCCGGCCTGGACGCGGTGCCGCTCGACGCGCTCGCGGGCGAGACGGTGTACGCCGGGGCGGGGAACCCGCGGACGCGGGAGTGGACCGACTTGGCGCTTCACCTTTTCGAGGGACGCGGTATCGCGCTGGCGCCCCCCGCGCCGGTGGCCGTCGGAGCCGATGAGTTTCGTCGGGTCATGGCCAAGAAGCGGAATCCTGTCCTCGCCGTGGTGGATTTTCCGGCCATGTCTGAAACTGTGCGGAAACCGCTTGTTGGACCTGTTCCGTTGTCACCCGTGTCACTGGTGTGGCGAAAGGGTCTGGTGCACCCCGGGATCGATGCCCTTCGACGAGCTGCCGGCGAGCTGGCTGCCGAGGAGGGGTGGCTGCGGCGCCCTGCGGACGGTTGGATTCCGGCCAGCGATGAGCTGGTGATGGTGGGGCAGGATTGACACATAAGCACACGGGTCTTCCACATGCGCTACATTCATGGTCCGGGTGCAGTGTGGTAAAGGGGGGCGCTCGGGACGGGTGGGGGCTCGTTCCGAACGACATATACGTAATGCCCGGAGTCGTGCGCGCACCCGAAACCTGTCCCTGGGGGGATGTGCGTGCACGTGGAGAAGTGGCGAAAAGACGCCCAACCTGATCATCGAGATGGCGATCAGGTGGACAGGCGTGGAACCGGGGAGTCGGCCGTGCCGACCGCGCCGGCGGGGTCCGGAAAGTCGGTGGTGTGGCCCGAGGCCGCCCGTGCGACGTCGACGTGGCCCCAGATAGCGGGCGCCGCCGCCGTGGGGTTCGCCGCGGAAGCGGAATTCGACACCGACGTCGAACGCGGTGTCGAAAGAGAGCCTGGAGCTGGCGGCGAAGGCCGATCGGGCGCCGATACGAGAACTGGCGCGGAACGTGGATCGGGCGTGGAACGTGAATCGGGTGCGGAGGGCGCGGAGGGCGCGTTCGGCGCGGGCCGGGTGCCGGGTGCGGGTCGTTCGTCCGCTTCTGAGGGGTTGTCCGATGCGGGCAGATCGTCCGCTTCTGAGGAGTTGTTCGATGCGGGCCGTTCGGCCGGTTCTGAAGGGCCGTCCGGTGCGGGCCGTTCGTCCGGCGCCGGTCGTCGGTCCGGTGTTGAGCGACGGTTCGATGTGGACCGTCGGGTGAGCGCGGACGATGACGCGGGCGCCGAACGCCACGACGAGGCGAGCCACGGAGAAGGGGCTGCCCTCGGGGCCGGGGCGGTTGGCCGTGTCGGGGTCGTCGACCGGGCGGGCCGACCGGACGGCGCTACCGAGGTGCCCGACCGGACCGCCGGACCGGACGCCGTCGCCGGGGTGCCCGATCAGCCTGCCGGGCCGCGTGACCGTACCGGAGTGGACCGGGGAGAAGAGGCAGCCCCGGGGGTGTTGGCCAGCCGGGCCGGGGCGGTTCGCCGTGCTGGGTCGGTCCGTCACGCCGGGATTGCCGACGTGACGGTCGGATCGGACGGCGTGGCCGGGGTGTCCGACCGGACCGCCGGACCGGACGACCTCGCCGGGGTACCCAACCAGCCCGCCGGGCCGCGCGACCGTGCCGGGTCCGATCGGCGCGCTGTGGCGTCCGACCAGCCTGCCGGGCCGCGTGATCGCATCGCGTCGGATCAATTCGCGGGAGTATCCGACCAGCCCGCCGGGGTCGTCGACCGGGCGGGCCGACCGGACGGCGCTGCTGGGGTGGCCGACCGGGCCGATGGACCGGACGACCTGGCCGGGGTGCCCGACCAGCCCGCCGGGCCGCGCGACCGTGCCGGGGCGGATCGGCGCGCTGTGGCGTCCGACCAGCCCGCCGGGCCGCGCAACCGTGCCGCTTCGGATCAACTCGCCGGAGTACCCGACCAGCCCGCCGGGCCCCGCGACCGTGCCGGAGCCGATCGACGCGTCGGCAAGGACGATCGGCCGGCCACGGGTGGCTGGCCGGACGCGCGTAGGCGCCCCGACACCTTCAGCCTTCCTGACAACTTCGGCCGCCCTGACACCCTCGGTCGGCCGGACACCCCTGGTCGACCTGACAACTTCGGCCGTCCGGACACCCTCGGCCGCCCTGACACCCTCGGTCGATCCGACACGCCCAGCCGACCCGACACGCCCAACCGACTTGACACGCCCAACCGACCCGACACGCCCAGTCGACCCGACAGGGGAGGCTGGCCGGTCGTGGATCGTAGGGCGGACACGCTCGGTCGGTTTCAGGTGGACGGTCGGTCGACCGTGGGCCGTGGGGCCGACACGCCCGGTGGGTCCGCTGCCGCGCCCTGGGAGCGGTCCGGTGAGCCGGGACACACCCACGATCCGCACGAGGTGACGGTTCAACTCGACGGAGTCGGACGGCGGAAGACGGAGGACTGGCTGGTTCAGCAGGCCAAGGACGCCCCGGGCGCCCAGGACGGCTCGGACGGCCCGGTGTTCGTCGACGAGTCCGGCCGCCGCAGCCGCAGGTTCCGCCGGCTCGGCATCCTCGTCGGCATCGCCTGCGCGGTGTACGCCGTCGTCATCGTCGCCACGCTCCTGTCCGGCAACTCCAACGCGCCCTGGCTGCCGGTGCCCGGCCAGCAGGACGACACGCCGGCCGGGAAGGTCGACACCTCGCCGCTGCCCACCGGCTCGGTGTCGCCGTCCGGTCCGAGCAGCGCCGCGCCCGGCGCGAGCGCCTCGGCGAGCGACGGCACGGCCCCCGCACCGGGCGTCAGCCCGACACCGGGCGCCTCCGCGAGCGCCACCGACCCGGGCACGTCCGCGGACCCGAAGCCCTCGACGTCCGCCACCACCAAGCCGAAACCGAGCACCAGCACCACCAAGGACCCCGTCACCCCACCGTCCCTCCCGGTGTCCGGCTCGCCCGACCCCAGCCCCTCCGAGGACGGCGCCGCCTCGCCGAGCCCCTCGGAGAGCACGGTCGGCGCCGACGGCACCGGCACGGTCGCCGACAGCCCCGTAGAACCGGGCCCCATCGCCTCCGAGCCCGGCATCACCAACTCCTCGTCCCCGGAGAACCCGGTGAGCCCGGCGACCCCGCAGAACCTGGAGAACATCCTCTGATGGCATCCCGCACCAACGCGCACGGGCCCGCTCCCCGTGCGCGGCGTCCGGCACCCGATGTCCGGCGCCGACGGCTGCCCATGCGCTGGCTGCTGCCCTCGCTGCTCCTCGTCGCCATGCTGGCGATGCTGATGCTGCGCGGCTATGTGCACAGCGAGATCCTCGCCGACCACCGCATCCAGCCCGAGGCCGCCACCGACAAGGTGCCGGACAAGATCCTCGACGGCGGCCCGGTCATCGACACCCGCGGTGGCCGCACGAACAGCCTGACCGTCCCCGACCACCGGCTCGTCCTCACCTTCGACGACGGCCCGGACCCCACGTGGACACCCAAGGTCCTCGACGTGCTGAAGAAGCACCACGCCCACGCCGTCTTCTTCGTCACCGGCACCATGACCTCGCGCTATCCGGAGCTGGTGAAGCGCATGGTCGAGGAGGGCCACGAGGTCGGCCTGCACACCTTCAACCACCCCGACCTCTCCTTCCAGTCCACGAAGCGCATCGACTGGGAGCTCTCCCAGAACCAGCTGGCCCTGGCCGGCGCGGCGGGCATCCGCACCTCGCTCTTCCGGCCCCCGTACTCGTCCTTCGCGGACGCCATGGACAACAAGTCCTGGCCGGTGACGAAGTACATAGGCACACGCGGTTACATCACCGTCGTCAACAACACCGACAGCGAGGACTGGCAGAAGCCGGGCGTCGACCAGATCATCCGCAACGCCACGCCCAAGGGCGGCAAGGGCGCGATCGTCCTGATGCACGACTCCGGCGGCGACCGCCACCAGACCGTGCAGGCGCTGGACAGGTTCGTGCCGGAGCTTCAGGAGCGCGGGTACCGGTTCCAGAACCTCACCGAGGCCCTCGACGCGCCCAGCGCGCACACCCAGGTCACCGGCCTCGAACTGTGGAAGGGCAAAGCCTGGGTCTACCTGGTGCGCGCCTCCGACAACGTCACCGACGTCCTGGTCGTCGGCATCGCGATCATCGGCGTACTCGTCTTCGCCCGCTTCGGCATGATGCTCCTGCTGTCCGCCCTGCACGCCCGCCGGGTGCGGCGCAAGGACTTCCGCTGGGGTCCGGCGCCGGTCACCGAACCGGTGTCGGTGCTCGTGCCGGCGTACAACGAGGCCAAGTGCATAGAGAACACGGTCCGTTCCCTGATGGCGAGCGAACACCCCATCGAAGTGCTCGTCGTCGACGACGGTTCGAGCGACGGCACGGCGCGGATCGTCGAGGACCTGCTGCTGCCGAACGTCCGGGTCGTGCGCCAGCACAACGCGGGCAAGCCCGCGGCCCTCAACCGGGGCCTGGCCAACGCCCGTCACGACATCGTCGTGATGATGGACGGCGACACGGTCTTCGAACCGGCCACCGTCCGAGAACTCGTCCAGCCGTTCGCCGACCCGAGCGTCGGCGCGGTCGCGGGCAACGCGAAGGTCGGCAACCGCGACTCCCTCATCGGGGCCTGGCAGCACATCGAGTACGTGATGGGCTTCAACCTCGACCGCCGGATGTACGACATCCTCGGCTGCATGCCGACCATCCCCGGCGCGGTCGGCGCCTTCCGCCGCTCCGCGCTGGAGAGGGTCGGCGGCATGAGCGACGACACGCTCGCCGAGGACACCGACATCACGATGGCCCTGCACCGCGACGGCTGGCGGGTCGTCTACGCGGAGAAGGCACGCGCGTGGACGGAGGCGCCGGAGTCCGTCCAGCAGCTCTGGTCCCAGCGCTACCGCTGGTCGTACGGCACGATGCAGGCGATCTGGAAGCACCGCAGAGCGCTCGTCGAACGGGGCCCGTCGGGCCGCTTCGGCCGGGTGGGCCTGCCGCTCGTCTCGCTGTTCATGGTCCTGGCCCCGCTGCTGGCCCCGCTGATCGACGTCTTCCTGCTGTACGGGCTCGTCTTCGGCCCGACGCAGAGGACGGTCCTCGCGTGGCTGGGCGTCCTCGCTGTCCAGGTGGCGTGCGCGGCGTACGCCTTCCGGCTGGACCGTGAGCGCATGAGGTACCTCATCTCGCTCCCGCTCCAGCAGATCCTCTACCGGCAGTTGATGTACATGGTCCTCCTCCAGTCCTGGATCACCGCGCTCACCGGAGGCCGGCTGCGCTGGCAGAAGCTGCGGCGCACGGGCGTGGTGGAGGCACCGGGAGCGATCCCGCGGCAGCGGACGGCACAGAGCGGGAACGATCGGAGGCCGGTCGCATGACCACGCACGAGTACACGGCGGGCGCGACGCCGCCGCTGGGATCGGCCCGGGTCCACCCCGAACCGGCACCATCGCCGACATCCGCGCCGACACCCACCCCGACACCCACCCCGGGATCGGCCCCGGGATCGGCTCCGCAGTCCGCTCCCGCGCCCAAGAAGCCCGGCCGTGACCGCTACCTGGACCTGCTGCGCTCGATCGCCCTGGTCCGTGTGGTCGTCTACCACCTCTTCGGCTGGGCGTGGCTGACGGTCCTCTTCCCCTCCATGGGCGTGATGTTCGCGCTGGCCGGCTCGCTGATGGCCCGCTCGCTCAGCCGCCCGCCCCTCGGTGTGATCCGCGGCCGCGTCCGCCGCCTCCTGCCGCCCCTGTGGGCGTTCAGCGCGGTGGCACTCACGCTGATGTTCGCGGGCGGCTGGAACGTGCTGAAGGACCCGGACAACGGCGGCACCTGGGGCCTCGTCAAGCTGATCGACTACGTCATTCCGATCGGCGCCCCGCCCTTCCCCTGGCACGTCGGCTCCAAGTCCGGCCTGCTGGAGGACACCTGGGCGGTCCAGGCCGCGGGCCCGCTCTGGTACCTGCGCGCCTATCTGTGGTTCGTGATCGCCTCGCCCCTGCTGCTGTGGGCCTTCCGCAGGGTGCCCTGGGCGACGCTGCTGGCCCCCCTCGCCCTGACGGCGGTTCTCGGTACCGGCCTGGTCACCATCCCCGGCGAGACGGGCAACGCGATCTCCGACTTCACGGTCTACGGCGGCTGCTGGGTCCTGGGCTTCGCCCACCACGAGGGCGTCCTGCAACAGGTCCCCCGCTATCTCGCGGTCTCCTGCTCGGCCCTGCTCATGGCCTTCGGCCTGTGGTGGGCCTCGGGACACCTGGGCCCCGACGGCTGGGACCTGAACGACATCCCCCTCGCCCAGGCGGCCTGGTCCTTCGGCTTCGTCGTCATCCTGCTCCAGTACTCCCCGTCCTGGCAGGAACTCCCCGGCCGGCTGGCCCGCTGGGACAGGCTGATCACCCTGTCCAACAACCGGGCCGTCACGATCTACCTCTGGCACAACATGCTGATCATGGCCACGGTCCCGATCATCGACCAGGCCTACAACCTCCCGTTCATGCAGAGCGACAGTGCGGTGGCCGCGCTCGACTCCTCGTACATGGTGTGGATGTTCCTCCTGGTCTGGCCCCTCATCGGCCTGACGATCCTGGCGTTCGGCTGGATCGAGGACATCGCCGCCAAGCGCAGCCCGAGGCTGTGGCCCGACGGCGCGAAGAGGAAGAAGGCCGCCTCGCGAGGGAGCCACCGGGTCTAGACACGGGCAGGGGGCGACGGCACCCCGGAAGTCCTCACCGTCGCCCCCTCGCTCCCGTGAGAGCAACGTTCCTTTCCGGTCACTCACAGCCACAGCCTCGAAACGCGTCCTCCCTACCTTCGGGACTCAGTCAGTCGTTGTACGACACCTGGGCACCGCACCGGAGAACCGTGGAGGCGTCATGACAGCCCCTAGTACAGCCCCCGCACCGAGCACGGGAGGCCGCTGGATCCAGGAGTGGGACCCGGAGGACGAGACCTTCTGGAAAGAGACCGGTGAGAAGGTCGCCCGGCGGAATCTGCTCTTCTCCGTGCTCTCCGAGCACATCGGGTTCTCGATCTGGACCATGTGGTCGGTGATGGTGCTCTTCATGGGCCCCGAGTACGGGCTCACCCCGGCCGACAAGTTCATGCTCACCTCGATGGTGACGCTGGTCGGAGCCGTGGTGCGGGTGCCGTACACCTTCGCGGTGGCGATCTTCGGCGGCCGGAACTGGACCATCGTCTCGGCGAGCCTGCTGCTCGTCCCGAGCGTCGCCGCCTTCGCGGTGATGAAGCCGGGGACCTCCTTCGACACCTTCCTGCTGGTCGGTCTGCTCGCCGGCATCGGCGGCGGCAACTTCGCCTCCAGCATGACCAACATCAACGCCTTCTTCCCGTTGAGGAAGAAGGGCTGGGCGCTCGGCCTCAACGCGGGCGGCGGAAACATCGGCGTGCCCGTCATCCAGCTCGTGGCGCTCGCGATCATCGGCGCGAACGGCGGACCGCGGGTCCTGCTCGGCATCTACATCCCGCTGATCGTCGTCGCCGCCGTGCTCGCCGCCGTCTACATGGACAACATCGCGTCCGTGAAGAACGACACCGGCGCCGCCAGGGACGCCGCGAAGGACGCCCACACCTGGATCATGTCCTTCCTCTACATCGGCACCTTCGGGTCGTTCATCGGCTACAGCTTCGCCTTCGGGCAGGTGCTCCAGAACCAGTTCGGCCGCACTCCGCTGCAGGCGGCCTACGTCACCTTCGTCGGCCCGCTGCTCGGCTCGCTGATCCGGCCCGTGGGCGGCCGGCTCGCCGACCGCTACGGCGGCGCGCGCATCACACTGTGGAACTTCGTCGCCATGGCCGGCGCGACCGGTGTCATCGTCGTCGCCTCCACCCAGAAGTCGCTTCCCCTGTTCACGATCGCGTTCATCGCGCTGTTCGTGCTCACCGGGCTCGGCAACGGCTCGACGTACAAGATGATCCCGGGCATCTTCCAGGCCAAGGCCGTCGCCAAGGGCCTGGAAGGGGAGGAGGCGGCCTCCTACGGGCGACGGCTGTCCGGCGCCTCCATGGGCCTCATCGGCGCGGTGGGCGCGCTCGGCGGCGTCGGCATCAACCTCGCCTTCCGGCAGTCCTTCCTCTCCTACGGCTCCGGCACCGGAGCCTTCGTGGCCTTCCTCGCCTTCTACGCGGTGTGCTTCCTGGTGACCTGGGCCGTATACCTTCGCGGCCCCGCCACCCAGACCCGTACGGCCACTGCCGCAGAGGCGAAGCCGCAGCTCAGCTACGTCGAGGTCTGACGTAACACGGGTGACATCAAGGGGTACCGAGCCTGTCACGGAGCGTTGACAGGCTCGGTCAGCCGTATCCGCACGAAGCCCCCAGCGCGAGACGAGAGCCATGGACGACGAACAGCAGCGACCGGCCGGGCAGGACTGCGGCCCCCTCGCGGGGTTCACCGTGGGCGTGACGGCCGCGCGTCGGGCCGACGAACTCGGGGCTTTGCTCCAGCGACGCGGCGCCGTCGTCCAGCACGCGCCCGCCCTGCGCATCGTGCCGCTCGCCGACGACAGCGAACTCCTCGCCGCCACCAAGGAGCTGATCGACCAGGCGCCCGACATCGTGGTCGCCACCACCGCGATCGGCTTCCGCGGCTGGATCGAGGCGGCCGACGGGTGGGGGCTCGGCGAGGCCCTGCTCGGTCGGCTGCGCGAGGTCGAACTGCTCGCGCGCGGCCCCAAGGTGAAGGGAGCCGTACGGGCCCAGGGACTGACCGAGGAGTGGTCGCCCTCCTCCGAGTCCATGGCCGAGGTGCTCGACCGGCTCCTGGAGGAGGGCGTCGAGGGCCGCCGTATCGCCGTACAGCTGCACGGCGAGCCGCTGCCCGGGTTCGTGGAGTCGTTGCGGGCCGCCGGAGCCGAGGTCGTGGGGGTCCCCGTCTACCGGTGGATGCCGCCGGAGGACATCGGACCCGTCGACCGGCTCCTCGACGCCACCGTCACCCGCGGCCTGGACGCACTCACCTTCACCAGCGCGCCCGCCGCCGCCTCCCTGGTGTCCAGGGCCGAGGGCCGCGGTCTGCTGTCCGAACTCCTCGCCGCCCTCCACCACGACGTCCTGCCCGTCTGCGTCGGCCCCGTCACCGCGCTCCCTCTGCAGGCGCACGGCATCGACACCGTCCACCCCGAGCGCTTCCGGCTCGGCCCCCTCGTCCAGCTGCTCTGCCAGGAACTCCCCGGCCGGGCCCGTACGTTGCCCATCGCCGGCCACCGGGTCGAGATCCGCGGCCACGCCGTGCTGGTCGACGGGGCGCTGCGGCCCGTACCGCCCGCCGGGATGTCGCTGGTGCGGGCCCTGTCCCGCCGCCCCGGCTGGGTGGTCGCCCGGGCCGAGCTGCTGCGGGCGCTGCCGGGCGCCGGGCGGGACGAGCACGCCGTCGAGACGGCCATGGCCCGGCTGCGTACGGCACTCGGCGCGCCCAAGCTCATCCAGACCGTCGTCAAGCGCGGCTACCGACTCGCGCTCGACCCGGCCGCCGACTCCAAGTACGCGGACCTATAAGGCCGTCGGTACAGGAGCAGCGCGCGGACGAGGCAGGCCAGGGCGAGCGTCGACAGCAGGGCCCGTACGACGTTCCAGGCGACCCAGGTGTCCTCGAACCGCCGGCGTACGGCGGCCGGGTCGGCGATCGCCGCGGGGTTTCCGGCGTCCGCCAGGCGGTTGTTGAGCGGGATGTTCACGGCGACCGTGAACAGGAAGGCCAGCGCGTACGCGGCGAGGGCGGCGAACACCCACCACCGGTGGGGGGACTTGCGCAACTGCCAGGCGGAGACCGCCGTGAGGACCAGCGCGCCCATGAAACTCAGGAAGAACACCGGGTTCTGGATCACGTCGTTGATGTTCCGCATGACCTCGATGAAGACGCGGTCGTCACTGCGGGCCAGTGACGGCATGACGTCGCAGGCGAAAATGTAGAAGACCCCGGCGATCAGGCCCATCGCGACCGTGGCCGCACCCAGGACACCTCCGGCGGTGGTACGCCGCCCCGTGCTGTTCTCTGTCATGCCGTCGAGTCAACCGGCGTGGTCCGGCGCCGGACATGGCCGAGGCGCGCGGTCTCATAAGCGGACGTCCACCCCCCTGACCGGCACAGGTCTTCCGGTCGCGGGTGCAGCCATGCACTGTAGGGGGTACGACCCCTACCGACCCCTCACGGCGGTAACCCCAAGGCGGTGACAGGCACATGGCATCGGGCATGGCCACGGCCTCGTACGAGCTGAGATTCGACTCCGGGCGGATCTGCCTGGACCTCCTCGCGACCACCCACCCCGAGGAACGGCTGGACTCGGTGGACCGGCTGCGCGCCTGGATCACCCGCTCCGGGCTCGTCCCCGCGGGCACCCCGCTCGCGGCGGCCGACATCTCCTGGCTCGTGGGCTTTCGCGAACTACGCGGTCATGTCGGCCGGTTGGTCCGCGGCGAGCTGGACGCGCGGCCCGCCGACACCGCGCTCGCCCGCGTCAACGCCGTCGCGCTCGCCGCCCCGCCCGCCCCCTGGGCCGTACGCGCGGACGACGGCTCGCTGCGGCGCCGGCTGCACACCCCGCCCGGCCGCCCCGGGTTGCTCGCCGTCATCGCCCGCGACGCCCTCGAACTGCTCACCGACCCGGCGGCGCGCGCGAGCCTCAGACAGTGCGAGGGGGACAACTGCCCGATCGTCTACCTCGACACCTCCCGGGGGCGGCGTCGCCGGTGGTGTTCCAGCGAGGTGTGCGGAAACCGGGAGCGGGTGGCCCGGCATCGGCGCCGGGCGGCCCTCGCCCGCGCGTGAACCGCGTATGACGCTTGTGAACCGTCCATGACGCTGTGAATCGTCTATGACACGCGCGAACCGTGTATGAAACGCGTCACAGTGCCCCGGCCCTCGGCGACGCGATCCGGAGTCTTCGCTTCACCCCTACGTGATGTGTCGATCGCTTGAAGTGATCAACAAACTTCCTTCACAACCTTTCCAAGAAATATGTCCCACCTCTTTGAACATGCGCACGCCCAGACACGTACTCCGGGACGAGCGACCGACTGGGGGATCCCCCGGACACCGGAGGTAGGCGTGCGCAAGGATTCCGCCGTGGCTGATGAACGAAGGTCAAGGGCCCGACATCGCATGAATCCGTCTGCGTCGGCTTCGTCGAACGAACCCGACGAGGAGCTGATGCGTGCGCTGTACCGGGAACACGCGGGTCCGTTGCTCGCGTATGTGCTGCGGCTGGTCGCGGGGGATCGGCAACGTGCCGAGGACGTTGTGCAGGAAACACTCATCCGTGCCTGGAAGAACGCCGGTCAGCTCAATCGGGCGACCGGTTCGGTACGACCCTGGCTGGTGACGGTCGCCCGGCGCATCGTCATCGACGGCCACCGCAGCCGGCAGGCCCGGCCGCAGGAGGTGGACCCGTCACCGCTGGAGGTCATCCCCGCGGAGGACGAGATCGACAAGGCGTTGTGGCTGATGACACTGTCGGACGCGCTGGACGACCTGACCCCTGCTCACAGGGAAGTTCTGGTCGAAACGTACTTCAAAGGGCGTACGGTCAATGAGGCGGCCGAGACGCTCGGCATACCCAGCGGCACCGTGCGCTCCCGGGTGTTCTACGCCCTGCGGTCGATGAAGCTGGCGCTGGAGGAGCGGGGGGTGACGGCATGAACGCATACGGGGGTTACGGAACAGGCGGTCCAGGAGCCATGCAGGGACCACGGGGACAACAGAACCCCGGTGACAACATTCACGAAACCGTCGGCGCCTACGCCCTCGGCATCCTCGACGACGCCGAAGCGACGGCCTTCGAGGCCCATCTCGCCACCTGTGAGTGGTGCGGCCAGCAGCTCGACGAGCTCGCCGGGATGGAACCGATGCTCGCCGCGCTCGCGGATCTGCCCGCCTCCCAGGGCACCCCGGCCATCGGCGAGTCGCTGGCCGCCCGCCCGAGCCCACAGCTCGCGGAACGGCTGGTCGACGAGGTGTCGGAGCGACGCGCGGTCAAGCGCCGGCGCGGCCTCTACCTCGTGGCCGCCGCGGCCGCGCTGATCATCGGCGGCCCGCTGACGGTGATGGCCGTCAACGGCGGCGGCACCACCACCACCGCGTCGCCCGACTCTGCGATGGCCACCAGCCCAGCCAAGGCCGCCTTCGACGTCATGACGGACAAGAAGTCGGCCACGGACCCGAGCACCAAGGTCAACGCCGTCGTCGCGATCGAGAAGAAGGACTGGGGCACCCACGCCGTCCTCCAGCTCAAGAACGTCAAGGGCCCGCTGAAGTGCTCCCTGATCGCCGTCGGCAAGAACGGCGAACGCGAGACGGTGACCTCCTGGTCGGTCCCGAACTGGGGCTACGGCATTGCGAACGCCAAGACGGAAGAGGCGAAGAAGCCCCTCTACGTCCACGGCGGCGCGGCCTTCAACCCGAGCGAGATCGACCACTTCGAGGTCATGACCTTCGACGGGAAGCGGCTCGTCGAGGTGAACGTGTGAGCGATCTCGGGGCGCGCACGTAGCCTCACGGGGTCCCCTTCGCGTACGGTTGACGGCTGCCCAGCACGTCAGAAGGGGGCCCGGTGGCCGCTCAGGCTCAGCAGGAAACCGCGCTCGACCAGATCCACGATTCCGCACAGGACGATTCCGTACGGGATCGTGAGATCAGCGTCGAGCAGCAACATCTGGACCGGGTGTACCGGCGCCTCGAGGAGAAGATCCACGAGGCGGAGTTCCTGATGAACGATGCCGCCCAGCGCGGCCAGGTCGGTACACCGGGGGCGCTCGCGGAGCGCGACGCCCAGGTGTTCCGGGCGGGGATTCATCTGAATCGCCTGAACAACGAGTTCGAGGACTTCCTCTTCGGCCGGATCGACCTGTTGCTCGGGAAGGACGGCAAGAAGGGCCCGGACGGCGCCTACACGGCTGTCGAACCGGCCGAGGGTGTCGTACAGGTGGACGAGACCGGTCAGTACGCCACCATCGCCGAGACGCTCCACATCGGCCGCATCGGGGTGCTGGACGCGGACTACGCGCCGCTGGTCATCGACTGGCGGGCGCCCGCCGCGGCCCCGTTCTACCGCTCGACACCGGTCGACCCGGGCCGCGTCGTACGCCGCCGGGTCATCCGCTCCAAGGGCCGCAAGGTCCTCGGCGTCGAGGACGACCTGATGCGCCCCGAGCTCAAGGCCACCCTCGACGGCCGGGAACTCCCGGTGATCGGCGACGGCGCCCTGATGGCCGCGCTCGGCCAGGCCCGCAGCCACACCATGCGGGACATCGTGGCGTCCATCCAGGCCGAACAGGACCTGGTGATCCGCGCCCCCGCCGCGTCGGTGACCTACGTGGAGGGCGGCCCCGGCACCGGCAAGACGGCCGTGGCCCTGCACCGGGCGGCCTACCTCCTCTACCAGGACCGCCGCCGGTACGCGGGCGGCATCCTGATCGTCTCCCCGACCCCGCTCCTGGTCGCCTACACGGAGGGCGTGCTGCCCTCCCTCGGCGAGGAGGGCCAGGTCGCCATCCGCGCCATCGGCTCCCTCGTCGACGGCGCGGAGGCCACCCTGTACGACTCCCCGGCCGTCGCCCGCGCCAAGGGCTCGTACAGGATGCTCAAGGTGCTGCGGAAGGCCGCCAGGGGCGCGCTGGAGACGCCCGGCGGCAGCCCGGGTCGGTCCACCGCCGCCGGGGGCCGGTCGGAGCAGCTCGCCTTCGGCGAGGAGGCCGCCCCGGCCCCCGCGGGCACCCCCACCCGCCTGCGCGTCGTCGCCTTCGGGCGGCGCCTGGAGCTGGAGGCCGCCGAGCTCGACCGCATCAAGCACAACGCGCTGAGCGGGACCGCGCCGGTGAACCTGCTGCGCCCGCGCGCCCGCAAGCTGCTGCTGGACGCGCTGTGGGCGAAGTCCGGGGCCGGTACGCGGCACACGGACCCGGAGCTGGCCGCCGAGCTGCGGTCGTCCTTCGACGAGGACGTCGCCTCCGAGGACAGCTTCATCGACTTCGTGAACGCGTGGTGGCCCGAGCTGACCCCGCGGGGCGTCCTCGCCGCCATGGCAGACGAGCGGCGCCTCGGCCGCTGGGCGCGCCGGATCCTCAACCCCGGCGAGGTGCGCCGGGTCGCGCGCTCGCTCAAGCGGGACGGGCTGTCCGTCCACGACGTGGCGATGCTGGACGAGCTCCAGGCGATCCTGGGGATGCCCGTCCGGCCCCGCAAACGCCGTGAGCTGGACCCGCTGGACCAGCTCACCGGTCTCGAGGAGCTCATGCCCGTACGCGAGGAGTCGCAGCGCGAGCGGGCCGAGCGGCTGGCGCAGGAGCGCGTCGAGTACGCGCACGTCATCGTCGACGAGGCGCAGGACCTCACGCCCATGCAGTGGCGGATGGTGGGCAGACGCGGCCGGCAGGCCACCTGGACCGTCGTGGGCGACCCGGCGCAGTCCTCGTGGTCGGACCCCGACGAGGCCGCGGAGGCCCGTGACGAGGCCCTGGGAAGCCGTCCCCGGCGCCGCTTCACCCTCACCGTCAACTACCGCAACCCCGCCGAGATCGCCGAGCTGGCCGCCAAGGTCCTCGCCCTCGCCATGCCCGGCTCCGAGTCCCCCTCGGCCGTACGGTCCACCGGGGTCGAGCCGCGTTTCGTGGCGACGAACAAGGCGGACACCGGCGTACGGGACTCGCTCGCGCAGACCGTGCGCGCCGAGGCCGCGCGTCTGCTGGACCGGGTGGACGGCACGGTGGGCGTCGTGGTGGCCATGAACCGGCGCGAGGAGGCCGCCCGCTGGCTCGCCGGGCTCGGCGAACGGGTGGTGGCGCTCGGGAGCCTGGAGGCGAAGGGACTGGAGTACGACGCGACGGTGGTCGTCTCGCCGGCGGAGATCGCCGACGAGTCGCCCGCGGGTCTGCGGGTGCTGTACGTCGCCCTCACCCGGGCCACGCAGCAGCTGACGATCGTCTCCGGCGACCGCGACGAACCCGACGCGAACGGGGTGCCGGATCTGCTCCGGGACTGACCCCCGAGGGGGCCGACGCCCCAAATGAACTCTCGGGGTGGGAATTGCCTTACGGGGATCGTTTGTTACCGTGGATGTGACACCGGCCCGATCCAAGCCCCCGGGCCCAACCTTCGTCGCTACGAGCGACCACTTGCCGCGAGGCGAGCATGGCGGGTCGGTGTCACTGAACGAGAAGAGGCTCACGTCACCTGACGTGAGCCTCTTTCGTTGTCCGGCTCTCGTTGGCCGAACGTTTCCCCCGAGGTTCACGTACTCTCGTATGGTGGAAGTTGCCTTCCGAAAATGCACGCCTTACCTGCGAACAAAACGTTCGCAATCCGGGGCGGCTACCACGTACTGAGGGGTAGGTGCGACGATCGGACGGCATACCCGCGAGACAGCGCGACCCAGCAGTACACGGTGAAAGCAGAGGAAGTCGGCCATGGCAACGGCGCCCAGCGTCTCCTACTCGATTACGGTCCGACTGGAGGTGCCCGCGAGCGGAACCGCGGTCTCCCAGATCACCACGGCCGTAGAGTCCCACGGAGGCTCGGTGACCGGCCTCGACGTGACCGCCTCAGGCCACGAGAAGCTCCGGATCGACGTCACCATCGCGGCGAGCTCCACGGCCCACGCCGACGAGATCGTCCAGCAGCTGCGCGGCATCGAGGGCGTCACGCTGGGCAAGGTCTCCGACCGTACGTTCCTCATGCACCTCGGCGGCAAGATCGAGATGCAGTCGAAGCACCCGATCCGCAACCGTGACGACCTCTCCATGATCTACACCCCGGGCGTGGCCCGCGTGTGCATGGCGATCGCCGAGAACCCCGAGGACGCCCGCCGCCTCACCATCAAGCGCAACTCCGTTGCGGTCGTGACGGACGGCTCCGCCGTGCTGGGCCTCGGGAACATCGGCCCGATGGCCGCCCTCCCGGTCATGGAGGGCAAGGCGGCCCTCTTCAAGCGCTTCGCCGGCATCGACGCCTGGCCGATCTGCCTGGACACCCAGGACACCGACGCGATCGTCGAGATCGTCAAGGCCATCGCCCCCGGCTTCGCGGGTATCAACCTGGAGGACATCTCCGCGCCGCGCTGCTTCGAGATCGAGGCCCGGCTGCGCGAGGCCCTCGACATCCCCGTCTTCCACGACGACCAGCACGGCACCGCGATCGTCGTCCTGGCCGCCCTCACCAACGCCCTGCGCGTGGCGGGCAAGGCCATCGGTGACATCCGGGTCGTCATGTCCGGCGCGGGCGCGGCCGGTACGGCCATCCTGAAGCTGCTCATCGCCGCGGGCGTCAAGAACGCCGTCGTCGCCGACATCCACGGTGTCGTGCACGCGGACCGCGCGGACCTCGTCGACGCGGCTTCCGACTCGCCACTGCGCTGGGTCGCCGACAACACCAACCCCGAGGGCCTCACGGGCACGTTGAAGGAGGCCGTGCGCGGCGCCGACGTGTTCATCGGCGTCTCCGCCCCGAACGTGCTCGACGGCGACGACGTGGCCGCCATGGCCGAGGGTGCCATCGTGTTCGCGCTCGCGAACCCCGACCCCGAGGTCGACCCGGCAATCGCCCGCCAGACCGCGGCAGTTGTGGCCACCGGCCGCTCCGACTTCCCCAACCAGATCAACAACGTGCTGGTCTTCCCGGGCGTCTTCCGCGGCCTCCTGGACGCCCAGTCCCGCACGGTCAACACCGAGATGATGCTGGCCGCCGCGGCCGCGCTCGCGGACGTGGTGACCGAGGACGAGCTCAACGCGAACTACATCATCCCCAGCGTCTTCAACGACAAGGTCGCGGGCGCGGTCGCCGGAGCGGTGCGCTCCGCGGCGAAGGCCGCGGGTGTGACAGCGGCGGAGTAGGGCACTCGGCGCCGGTACGGGCGTCGCCGGGGGCCTGCCGCCCCCGGATCCGGCGGTGTGACTTGCTGTGACGATCGCCACGACGGCCGCGCGTCGGCGCGTCGCGGGATGCGGGGTCCCTGGCCGCCCTCTAGGGTGGCGGCCAGGCTCAGGCCTCCCAGGCCTCCCAGGCCCTGCGGTCCGCTGCCGGGAGCGGACGGAGCGTCACCACACTGAGGCAGTGGCGCTTTTCGTGTGACTCCCAAGGGTGTTCGTGTGACTCCCAGGGGTGCCGGATTGGCTTTCCCGCCGCAGGTGGGGGCAGGATGCGTCTTCGGGCGCGAGGGTCTGGCTACGGACCCGGGTCCGGGGACCGACCGAGGGCCCTGGCAGCATCGGCTTCGCCGCATCCAACATGCGGCTCCGCCGCGTGGCACGCCTCAACGGCAAGAAGAACACGGGAGTAACAACATGAACCGCAGTGAGCTGGTGGCCGCGCTGGCCGACCGCGCCGAGGTGACCCGCAAGGACGCCGACGCCGTTCTGGCCGCGTTCGCCGAGACCGTCGGCGAGATCGTTGCCAAGGGCGACGAGAAGGTCACCATCCCCGGCTTCCTGACCTTCGAGCGCACCCACCGTGCCGCTCGCACCGCGCGCAACCCGCAGACCGGCGACCCGATCCAGATCCCGGCCGGCTACAGCGTGAAGGTCTCCGCGGGCAGCAAGCTCAAGGAAGCGGCCAAGGGCAAGTAGCCGCGTCCGTGTGCCTCGGGACGGCGCACGAACCGCAGTAACGCCAATGGGGCGGCCCCCTTGACCGGGGGGCCGCCCCATCGTCGTACGCACACCTGGAACTGTGGCCCGGGCGCCGTCAGCGCCGCCGGGCGACAGACAGCCGTGCTACCCGAGCGCCGGCCGTGCTGTCCCGGGCGTCAGCCGTGTTATCCGAGCGCCTTGCCCGGCAGCTCCACCTTCGCGCCCAGTTCCACGAGCTTCTCCATGAAGTTCTCGTAGCCGCGGTTGATCAGGTCGATGCCGTGGACGCGGGAGGTGCCCTGGGCCGCGAGGGCGGCGATCAGGTACGAGAAGCCGCCGCGGAGGTCGGGGATGACCAGGTCGGCGCCCTGGAGCTTGGTGGGGCCCGAAACGACGGCCGAGTGCAGGAAGTTGCGCTGGCCGAAGCGGCAGTTCGAGCCGCCGAGGCACTCGCGGTAGAGCTGGATGTGCGCGCCCATCTGGTTCAGCGCGGAGGTGAAGCCGAGGCGGGACTCGTACACCGTCTCGTGGATGATCGACAGACCCGTGGCCTGCGTCAGGGCGACCACCAGCGGCTGCTGCCAGTCGGTCTGGAAACCGGGATGGACGTCCGTCTCCAGGGCGATGGACTTGAGCTGCGAGCCCGGGTGCCAGAAGCGGATGCCCTCGTCGTCGATCTCGAACGCGCCGCCCACCTTGCGGTAGGTGTTCAGGAACGTCATCATCGAGCGCTGCTGGGCGCCGCGGACGTAGATGTTGCCTTCGGTCGCCAGCGCCGCGGAAGCCCAGGAGGCGGCCTCCAGGCGGTCCGGGAGAGCCGCGTGGGTGTAGCCGCCGAGCGAGTCCACACCGGTGATGCGGATCGTCCGGTCGGTGTCCATGGCGATGATCGCGCCCATCTTCTGCAGTACGCAGATGAGGTCCTCGATCTCGGGCTCCACGGCCGCGTTGGACAGCTCGGTGACGCCCTCCGCGAGCACCGCCGTCAGCAGCACCTGCTCGGTCGCGCCGACGGACGGGTACGGCAGCTGGATCTTCGTGCCGCGCAGCCGCTGCGGAGCCTCCAGGTACTGGCCGTCCGCGCGCTTCTCGATCCGCGCGCCGAACTGCCGCAGCACCTCGAAGTGGAAGTCGATCGGCCGGCCGCCGATGTCACAGCCGCCGAGACCGGGGATGAACGCGTGCCCCAGACGGTGCAGCAGCGGGCCGCAGAAGAGGATCGGGATGCGCGACGAGCCCGCGTGGGCATCGATGTCGGCGACGTTCGCGCTCTCCACGTGCGACGGGTCGAGGATCAGCTCGCCCGGCTCCTCACCCGGACGGACCGTCACGCCGTGCAGCTGCAGCAGCCCGCGCACGACGCGCACGTCGCGAATGTCGGGGACATTGCGCAGTCGGCTCGGAGCGCTGCCCAGGAGGGCGGCGACCATGGCCTTCGGTACGAGGTTCTTCGCACCGCGGACACGGATCTCGCCCTCGAGCGGGGTTCCGCCGTGGACAAGCAGTACATCGTCAGAGCCGTTGACGGTCATGTATCTCGCGTTCCGATGAGTTGGGCAGGAAAATGCGTCGGCAGGCCGGTTGGGCGGGAGCCGAAGAGCAAGGGTAATCGCCGCCCACCCCCCTTAAGTAGGCCCAAGGACCACCCAGGAACGTCATAGCTTTGCCACAACACGAACCGTTCCGAATCGGGCACACGGGGTCACCGGTAACGGTGTGCGCGGGGGACGCTCCTCTGCGCCCTGAGCTGCATTCACTCGGGTACGGGTATTGGGTCCCCCTACCCGGGGAAGATGCGGGATCATGTCTGGCATGACCGAGGTGTCCTCGCTCACAGGGCGGCTGCTCGTGGCCACGCCCGCCCTGGCGGACCCGAACTTCGACCGCGCGGTGGTGCTGCTCCTCGACCACGACGAGGAGGGCTCGCTCGGTGTCGTCCTCAACCGGCCGACCCCGGTGGACGTCAGCGACATCCTGGAGGCCTGGGCGGACCTGGCCGGGGAACCCGGCGTCGTCTTCCAGGGCGGCCCGGTGTCGCTGGACTCGGCGCTGGGCGTCGCGGTGATCCCGGGCGGCGTCGCCTCCGGGGAGCGCGCGCCACTCGGCTGGCGGCGGGTGCACGGAGCGATCGGCCTCGTCGACCTGGAGGCCCCGCCGGAACTCCTCGCCTCGGCCCTCGGATCCCTGCGAATCTTCGCCGGGTACGCGGGCTGGGGCCCCGGCCAACTGGAGGACGAACTGACAGAGGGCGCCTGGTACGTGGTGGAATCCGAACCGGGAGACGTCTCCTCCCCGTCCCCGGAGCGTCTCTGGCGCGAGGTCCTGCGCCGCCAGCGCAACGAACTCGCGATGGTGGCGACGTATCCGGACGACCCTTCGCTCAACTGATGTCCGCGACCAGCGGGGCAGGTTTGCCGTGTTCGAATGCAGTTGCGGTGAATGCCGGATGGCGTCACGCGGGTGAAGCTGGTGGTGCAGGTAAAGCTGCTGCCGACGCCTACTCAGGCCGTGGCGGGTCAGCCGGATCGCTTTCGAACAGGATGTGAAGAAGAACTTCGCTCTGCGAAAGCTCACCTATGACGCGGTGAAGTCCCGATGGGGGCTCGGCGCGCAAGCCGCCCAACATGTGATCAAGAAGACCTGCGATGCGTACGCGACGCTTCGGGCCAATGTGAAGGCCGGTAACTACGGTGGCCCTGGCTCGAAGCGCTGCCGGAGGGTCTCGGAGAAACCGGTCGTCTTCCGCTCCGAGGGTGCCCAGCCCTACGACGACCGCATGCTCTCCTGGCGGATCCGGGAACGCACGGTTTCGATCTGGACCGTGGAGGGTCGGGTGAAGAGCCTGGCCTTCACCGCTGACCCGGAGCAGTTGGCCCGCCTGGCGTTGTACCGGCAGGGGGAGTCGGACCTGCTGTGCCGTGACGGTATGTGGTTCCTGATCGCCACCTGCGAAGTCCCGGAGGCGGCGTTGACGACCGAGCCGGTGGACTTCCTCGGCGTCGATCTGGGGATCGTGAACATTGCCGCGACGAGTGACGGCGAGATCATGGCAGGGCGCGAGCTGAATCGGGCCCGGGTTCGTGACCGCGACCTGCGGAGGAAGCTCCAGAAGAAGAACACTCCGTCTGCCAGACGCCGCCTGAAGAAGCGGCGACGTAAGGAGGCCCGGCGGGCGAAGGACGTCAATCACAAGATCGCGAAACGGTTGGTGGTGGAGGCTGGGGGTACCTCCCACGCCCTTTAGGCAGTGGGGGAGCACCGGTCGCGGAATTGCCCTGGAAGATCTCACGGGCATCCGCGAGCGGGTACGGCTTCGGGAGCCTCAAAGAGCCACCCACTCCTCCTGGGCGTTTGCCCAGCTCGGAGCCTTTATCGCAGAGGCATGGAGTTGTGGCGACGCGGGGCCCCATCGACGGCCCCGGCCCCACCCAGACAGCGACAGGGCGGGGCTGGACGCAAACGAGGTGTCACAGCCAGTGGCGCGCTTGTTGTGCAAGCCGAGGAACCATAGTTCCCGGCAGTTGATTACCCTTGGCTCCCATGAGCACTCTTGAGCCTGAGACCCAGCCCCAGCGAGGCACTGGGACGGGGACCCTCGTAGAGCCGACGCCGCAGGTGTCGCACGGCGACGGGGACCACGAGCGCTTCGCCCACTATGTCCAGAAGGACAAGATCATGGCGAGCGCCCTCGACGGCACGCCCGTCGTGGCCCTCTGCGGCAAGGTGTGGGTCCCGGGTCGCGACCCGAAGAAGTACCCCGTGTGTCCCATGTGCAAGGAGATCTACGAGTCCATGGGCGCCGGCGGCGACAAGGGCAAGGGCGGCCAGGACAAGTAACGGGCCCCGCCGAGCACCGGCGGCCCGACGATCACAAGGCCCTCGGGGCGCGTTCCGACGCGCCCCGAGGGCCTTTGCGTCGTGTGCGCCGGCGGTCCTCGCGCCGGTTGCCGTTGCACATGGTGCGCCCTGTGGTCACAGAGTGGTTGAGACCTCTTGTGGACATGTTCATGTAGTCCATAGCCTCCGGTGTGTTGTGCAGAGCGAAACCGCCATTGCGTATGTTGCAACGCTCCCCATCGGAGGATGCTCGATGAAGCTCTCTGTGAAGCTGCCCGTGAAGCTCCCCGCCCGAACGGCCGTCGCCCTCGCCGCCCTTGTCGTCGCCACCGCCTGCGCCCCCCAGACCTCCGGCAACTCCTCCTCCGGAAAGGACGAGAAGACCGGCACGCTGCGGGTCTGGCTCTTCCAGGAAGTCAACAACGGGCCGAAGGAGAAGGTCGTCGACGCGGCCGTCAGCACCTTCAAGAAGGCCCACAAGGACACCAGGGTCACCATCGAGTACATCCCCGTGGAGACCCGCGCCCAGCGCATGAAGGCCGCCTTCAACGACCCGAAGAGCGCCCCCGACGTCATCGAGTACGGCAACACGGACACCGCCGGCTACGTCAAGGACGGCGGACTCGCCGACGTCACCGAGGAGTTCACCGACTGGAGCGAGGCCAAGGACACCGACCCGACCGCGAAGCAGTCCGTGACGGTGGACGGGAAGATCTACGGCGCCCCGTTCTTCGTCGGCGTCCGCGCCCTCTACTACCGCACCGACATCCTCAAGGACCTCGGCCTCGAAGCCCCCAGGACCCAGGCCGAGTTGATCTCCACCGCCAAGAAGATCCGCGCGGCCGATCCCGACCTCTACGGGCTCGTGGTCGGCGGCGCCTACACGTACGGAGCGATGCCCTTCATCTGGTCCCAGGGCGGCGAGATCGCCCAGGGCAAGGGCGGCTCCTACGCCGCGGCCATCGACAGCGCGGCCGCCCAGAAGGGCATCAAGGCCTACACCTCGCTGTTCGGCGCCGACAACTGTCCCGCCGCCAAGTGCGCGGGCATGACCGGCAACGACACCGTCACCGCGTTCTCCTCCGGCAAGGCGGGCATGGCCATCGGCGGCGACTTCAGCCACGCCGCGATCGAGGCCGGGAAGATCAAGGGCAAGTACGCGGTCGTGCCGTTGCCCGGTGTGAAGCCGGGCTCGGTGGCCCCGGCGTTCGCGGGCGGCAACAACATCGGCGTCCTGAAGAGCACCTCGCACCGCACCCTCGCCGTCGACCTGATGGAGCAGCTGGCGAGCAAGAAGACCCAGAGCGAGCTCTTCGACGCCATGGGGTTCCTGCCCACGTACACCGACGTGCGGGACGCGGTCGCGAAGAAGCAGCCGTTCGTCGCGCCCTTCGTGAAGACCCTCGCCTCGGGCGCCAAGTTCGTGCCCGCCTCGGCCGCCTGGTCCCAGATCGACGCCTCGCTCGTCCTGCCGACGATGTTCCAGGAGGTCATCAGCGGCAAGAAGGACGTCGCTGCGGCCTCGAAGGACGCGGCGAAGAAGATGAACGACGCGTTCGGCTCCGTGGGGTGAGCGGATGACCACGCAAGAGGCTGTCACGGTCGCGAAGGCCGCGGCCGGCGTCCCCGGCCGCCGGCGCGCCCGCTGGACCCCCTGGCTCTACCTCGCCCCCGCCCTCGTCGTCCTCGGCGCCCTGCTCGTCTACCCCATTTATCAGCTCGGCCTGATCTCGCTCCTGAAGTACACCCAGGCACAGGTCAGCGGCGGCGAACCGACCGCCTTCGAAGGGTTCGGCAACTACACCACCCTCTTCGCCGACGACCAGTTCTGGCAGGTCCTGATCGCCACGCTGGTGTTCGCGGCGGCCTGCGTGCTCTCCACCCTGGCCGTCGGCTGCGCCCTCGCCGTGCTCCTCACCCGCGTACGGGCCCTGCCGAGGCTCGCGCTGATGCTGGCCGCGCTCGGCGCGTGGGCGACCCCGGCGGTCACCGGGTCCACGGTCTGGCTGTTCCTGTTCGACCCCGACTTCGGGCCCGTCAACCGGGTCCTCGGAATCGGCGACCACTCCTGGACGTACGGGCGCTACAGCGCCTTCGCGCTCGTCCTGCTCGAAGTGGTCTGGTGTTCCTTCCCGTTCGTGATGGTGACGGTCTACGCGGGGATCCGCGCCGTACCGTCCGAAGTGCTGGAGGCGGCCGCCCTGGACGGCGCCTCGCAGTGGCGGATCTGGCGCTCGGTGCTCGCACCACTGCTCCGCCCGATCCTGGTGGTCGTCACCATCCAGTCGGTCATCTGGGACTTCAAGGTCTTCACGCAGATCTACGTGATGACGAACGGCGGCGGCATCGCCGGCCAGAACCTCGTGCTGAACGTGTACGCCTACCAGAAGGCCTTCGCCTCCTCGCAGTACGGCCTCGGCTCGGCGATCGGCGTGGTCATGCTGGTGATCCTGCTGGCGGTCACGCTGGTGTACCTGCGCATGCTGCGCAGGCAGGGGGAGGAACTGTGAGCCTGATACCCGGCTTCGTACGGCGTCCCCGGCGCCCCTGGCGGCTCGCCGCCGAGGCGTCCGCACTGCTGATCGCGGTGGTCGTCGCCTTCCCCCTCTACTGGATGGTGCTCGGCGCCTTCAAACCGGCCGGGGAGATCGAGTCGACCGAGCCCCGGCCGTGGACGCTTTCGCCCTCCCTGGATTCCTTCCGCCGCGTCTTCGGGCAGCAGGAATTCGGCCGCTACTTCGTCAACAGCCTTGTCGTGGCAGGGTCCGTGGTCGTCGTCTCGGCGCTGATCGCGTTTCTCGCGGCGACGGCCGTCACCCGATTCCGCTTCCGTTTCCGGACCACCCTGTTGATCATGTTCCTGGTCGCGCAGATGGTGCCCGTCGAGGCGCTGACGATCCCCCTCTTCTTCCTGATGCGGGACTTCGGCCAGCTGAACACGCTGGGCTCGCTGATCCTGCCGCACATCGCCTTCTCGCTGCCGTTCGCGATCTGGATGCTGAGGGGTTTTGTGAAGGCGGTTCCCGAGGCGCTGGAGGAGGCCGCGTACATCGACGGGGCGAGCCGTACGCGATTCCTCTGGCAGATCCTTTTCCCGCTCGTCTTCCCGGGGCTGGTGGCCACGAGCGTCTTTTCCTTCATCTCGGCCTGGAACGACTTCCTGTTCGCCAAGTCCTTCATCATCAGCGACACCTCGCAGTCCACCTTGCCGATGGCCCTTCTTGTCTTCTACAAGCCCGACGAGCCGGACTGGGGCGGCGTGATGGCGGCGTCCACGGTGATGACGATTCCGGTGCTCATCTTCTTCGTACTCGTACAGCGACGCCTGGTCTCCGGCCTCGGCGGAGCGGTGAAGGACTGACGTGAATGATGTGATTCCGGCGCCCCGCGCCATAGAGGGCCCCATGCGCTGCGGGGTCGATCTCGACGCGGAGACCACCCTGTGGGCCGCTCCCGGCACGGACGCCACGGCGCGCTGGCTGCGCGCCACGCTCGGCGCCGCGCTCGGCCTGCCGCTGCCACCAGGGCCCGAGGACGCCCGCAACGCCGTACGGCTGCTCCTCGACGACACCCTGGAGCCGGAGGCGTACAGACTCGGCGTCGTCGTCAACCAGGGCATCGAGATCCGGGGCGGCAGTGCGGCCGGGGTGTTCTGGGGCGCGCAGACGCTGCGTCAACTCCTCGGTCCCGATGCCTTCCGCCGCGCCCCCGTCCGGCCGGGAAGGACGTACGGAATCGCGCACCAGATCATCGAGGACGCACCCCGATTCCCCTGGCGCGGTCTCATGCTCGACGTCTCCCGGCACTTCATGCCCAAGGACGGCGTCCTGCGTCACCTCGACCTCATGGCCGCCCACAAACTCAATGTCTTCCACTTCCACCTCACCGACGACCAAGGCTGGCGTGTCCAGATCAAGCGGTATCCGAAGCTGACGGAGGTCGGATCCTGGCGGGCGCGCACGAAATTCGGCCATCGTGCCTCGCCCCTGTGGGAGGAGAAGCCGCACGGGGGCTTCTACACGCAGGACGACATCCGCGAGATCGTCGCGTACGCGGCCGAGCGGCATATCAGTGTCGTCCCCGAGATAGACATCCCGGGGCACTCGCAGGCCGCCATCGCCGCGTATCCGGAACTGGGCAACACCGACGTCATCGACACGACCTCCCTGACCGTCTGGGACACCTGGGGCGTCTCCAAAAACGTACTCGCCCCCACTGACAACACCCTGCGCTTCTACGAGGGGGTGTTCGAGGAACTCCTGGAGCTCTTCCCGGCGGACGCCGGCCCGTTCACGCGGTCCGCGCCGTTCTCGGGGTTTGTGCACATCGGCGGCGACGAGTGCGCCAAGGACCAGTGGAAGCAGTCGCCGACCGCGCAGGCGCGCATCAGGGAACTGGGTCTCGCGGACGAGGACGAGTTGCAGTCCTGGTTCGTCCGGCACTTCGACAACTGGCTCTCCGCGCGCGGGCGTCGGCTGATCGGCTGGGACGAGATCCTCGAGGGCGGGCTGGCCGAGGGGGCGGCGGTGTCCTCGTGGCGCGGCTACCAGGGCGGCATCACGGCCGCCCGCGCCGGCCACGACGTGGTCATGTGCCCCGAGCAGCAGGTGTACTTGGACCACCGTCAGGCCGCGGGCCCGGACGAGCCGGTACCGATCGGATATGTCCGCACCCTGGAGGACGTCTACCGCTTCGAACCCGTTCCGCCCGAGCTCACCGAGGCGGAGGCACGGCATGTGCTGGGCACTCAGGCGAACGTGTGGACCGAGGTGATGGACGACCCCGCGCGCGTGGACTACCAGACCTTCCCCCGGCTCGCGGCCTTCGCCGAGGTCGCCTGGAGCGCCCTGCCCGCCCCCGCCGAGCGGGACTTCGCCGACTTCGAGCGGCGGATGGCCGCCCACTACGGGCGACTTGACGCCCTGGGCGTGGCCTACCGCCCGCCCACGGGTCCCCTTCCGTGGCAGCGGCGCCCGGGTGTGCTCGGACGTCCGATCGAGGGGGCGCCCCCAAACGTGTGAGGTGACCCCCGACCGGCGTGTCCCGGCCCGCTCGCCCCGACGCAGTGGCCCCACAAGGCAAAAGGCGCCCAAGGACCACCGAAGAGTGGCAATTCGTACCGACCGGCGATGCCGTAGGAAAACGGACCATCTCCCTGGTGAGGGGGCGAATGCCTCCTAGCGGACCCCCGCGTCGAGGGCCGGGGAAGATGTGCCAGAGTTGCCACGTCCGCCCTGTCAGCACGTACCGTACGCGCAACACAGGTGGGACCAGGTGGGGCAGCGGGAAGGGGCAGCCGGTTTGACCACGCACGCACCGCAGGCGGCGCAGGCCGTGACGCTGCCCGCCTCGCTGGACGAGGCAGTGGCGGCGCTGGCCGCCATGCCCGCCGCCGTCCCCGTGGCCGGCGGCACCGACCTCATGGCCGCCGTCAACTCCGGACAGCTGCGGCCCGCCGCGCTCGTCGGCCTCGGCCGGATCAGCGAGATCCGCGGCTGGCAGTACCAGGACGGCCACGCCCTGCTCGGCGCCGGCCTCACCCACGCCCGCATGGGGCGCCCCGACTTCGCGGCCCTCATCCCGGCGCTCGCCGCCGCCGCGCGCGCCGCGGGACCGCCGCAGATCCGCAACGCGGGCACCCTGGGCGGCAACATCGCCTCGGCGGCCCCCACGGGGGACGCGCTGCCCGTGCTGGCCGCCCTGGAAGCCACGCTGATCATCGCGGGCCAGGGCGGAGCCCGCCGTGAGATCCCGGTGTCGCACCTGCTCGCGGGCATGGAGATGCTCCGCGGCGGCGAACTCATCGGCTACGTGCGTGTGCCGCTGCTGCACGCGCCGCAGGTCTTCCTGAAGGCGACCGGACGCACCGGACCCGGGCGCGCCATCGCGTCCGTCGCGCTCGTCCTGGACCCGGCGCGGCGCGGCGTGCGGTGCGCCGTGGGCGCCATAGCGCCGATGCCGCTGCGGCCCCTGGACGCGGAGGCGTGGGTCGCCCGGCTGATCGACTGGGACAACAACCGGGCGATCGTGCCGGAGGCGCTCAACGCCTTCGGGGAGTACGTCGCCGCGGCCTGCATCCCCGATCCCGTCCCGGCCGAGGACGGCTCCGTGCAACAGCTTCCGCCCGCCGTACTGCACCTGCGGCGCACCGTCGCCGCGCTGGCCCGACGAGCACTGGGGAGGGCACTGTCGTGACCGACGACCAGCACGGAGAGAGCACTCCGCAGACCAGCGGCAGGTGGGACCCCCTCCCGCAGGGGGACTACGACGACGGCGCCACCGCCTTCGTCAAGCTCCCCGAGGGCGGAATCGACGCCCTTTTGGCGGAACGTGAGACGCCTCTCGCGGCGCCCGGCCACGGCTATGTGCCTCCCCGGATCACCACGGCGCCCCCGGCGGCGGACCCCGGCGCGACGGGCACCTGGGCCACGCCGGCCGAGGCCGTCCAGTGGCCGGACCCCAACGCCGCGCACCAGGAAGCCGTGCGGCACGAGACCGGGCGCCAGGAGTCAGGGCGTCACGAGTCCGGGCATCAGCAGGCCGCGCACGACGGGTTCTCGTACCACCCGGGCTCCACCGGGCAGTGGGACTTCGGGGAGGCCACCCGGGAGGGCGCCTCCTCCGGTCACCACCCGGCCGACGCGCCCGGACACGACGTCACCGGACAGTGGTCGATTCCGGTCGCCGGGGGTGATCTTCCGGACGAATCGGGCGAGTTCACCACGTCGGCCCTGGTCGAGCAGTGGGGCGGCACCCCGCCCGCCACGCTCCCGGGCGGCGCGGCGGCGCCCTGGGCGACCTCGGAGATCGGCGAGCCGTGGTCGCGCGCGGTGACCCCCGAGGCCCCGGGGGCCCCTGAGGGCCCCGTGGAGCCCGCGCGGCACACGCATGCGGAATCGGCCGCCGAGGCCGCCCAGGCGGCCGCGCAGGCCGCTCACGAGGCTCCTGAGCCGGTCGCCGGGCCCAGGCCCGCGACGGCCGGGCCGTACGGGACCCGGGACGGGTCCGGACCGGACCACGACCCGGCCACGCGAACTGCTCCGGCAGCGGCCCCGGAGGACTCCTCGGAGTACCTTTCGGAGCATCTTTCCGAGCACCCCTCGGAGCACCCCGAGACCCCGGCGCCGGACGCCCCCGGTGCGGAGGCGAGCGACCCCGACACCCCTGCGCCGCCCCCGCACGACGAACACCCCCTGGCCTCCTACGTCCTGCGCGTCAACGGCGCCGACCGCCCCGTGACCGACGCCTGGGTCGGCGAGTCGCTGCTCTACGTCCTGCGCGAGCGCCTCGGCCTCGCGGGCGCCAAGGACGGCTGCTCGCAGGGCGAGTGCGGAGCCTGCAACGTGCAGGTGGACGGGCGGCTCGTGGCGTCCTGCCTGGTGCCCGCCGTCACCGCCGCGAGCAGTGAGGTGCGTACGGTCGAAGGTCTCGCCGCCGACGGACAGCCCTCGGACGTGCAGCGCGCCCTCGCCAAGTGCGGCGCGGTGCAGTGCGGTTTCTGCGTCCCGGGCATGGCCATGACCGTGCACGACCTCCTCGAGGGCAACCCGGCCCCCACCGAACTCGAGACCCGCCAGGCGCTGTGCGGCAACCTGTGCCGCTGCTCCGGCTACCGCGGGGTCCTGGACGCCGTACGCGAGGTCGTCGCCGAACGCGAGGCGCACAGCGCGGCCGCCGCCGAGGCCACGCAGGACGCGGACGAACCGCGCATCCCGCACCAGGCGGGGCCGGGCGCGGGCGGCGTCAACCCGGCGGCGTTCGAGGACCCTTCTCGGTACGACTCCCAGGCGCCGTATGAGCAGCCGTACGGACAGGACGGAGGCCAGGCGTGAGCAACGAGACCGTGACCGCGACTTCCGCGGCACCCGACACGGGCCCCGAGCCGCTGCCGCACGGGCTCGGCGTGTCGCTGCCCGCCGCGGAGGCCCGCGCCAAGACGGAGGGCACCTTCCCGTACGCGGCCGACCTGTGGGCCGAGGGCCTGCTGTGGGCGGCCGTGCTGCGCTCGCCGCACCCGCACGCGCGCATCCTGTCCATCGACACCAGCCACGCGCGTGAGATGCCCGGCGTGCGGGCGGTCATCACCCACGAGGACGTGCCCGGCACGCCCCTGCACGGCCGCGGCCGCGCGGACCGCCCGGTGTTCGCCTCCGAGGTCGTACGCCACCACGGCGAGCCCATCGCGGCCGTCGCCGCCGATCACCCGGACACCGCGCGGATGGCCGCCGCGGCCGTCATCGTCGAGTACGAAGTACTCGACCCGGTGACCGACCCGGAGCAGGCGTTCGAGGCCGAACCCCTGCACCCCGACGGCAACCTGATCCGGCACATCCCGCTGCGCCACGGCGACCCGGACGCGGTCGGCGAGATCGTCGTCGAGGGCCTGTACCGCATCGGCCGCCAGGACCCGGCCCCGATCGGCGCCGAGGCCGGACTCGCCGTGCCCCGCCCGGACGGCGGCGTCGAGCTCTACGTCGCCTCCACCGATCCGCACACCGACCGCGACACCGCCGCCGCCTGCTACGGCCTGGAACCCGAGCGGGTGAAGGTCGTCGTCACCGGAGTGCCCGGCGCCACCGCCGACCGCGAGGACCAGGGCTTCCAGCTCCCGCTCGGCCTGCTGGCCCTGCGGACCGGCTGCCCGGTGAAGATCACCGCGACCCGCGAGGAGTCCTTCCTCGGCCACGCCCACCGGCACCCCACCCTCCTGCGCTACCGCCACCACGCGGACACCGAGGGCAGATTGGTGAAGGTCGAGGCGCAGATCCTGCTCGACGCGGGCGCCTACGCCGACACGTCCGCCGAGTCGCTGGCCGCCGCGGTCTCCTTCGCCTGCGGTCCCTACGTCGTCCCGAACGCCTTCATCGAGGGCTGGGCCGTGCGCACCAACAACCCGCCCTCCGGCCATGTGCGCGGCGAGGGCGCCATGCAGGTCTGTGCCGCCTACGAGGCGCAGATGGACAAGCTCGCCAAGAAGCTCGCCCTCGACCCCGCCGAACTGCGCCTGCAGAACGCGATGGCCACCGGGGACGTGCTTCCGACGGGCCAGACCGTGACCTGCCCGGCCCCGGTCGCCGAACTGCTCCAGGCCGTACGCGACTACCCCCTGCCCGCGCTCCCCAAGGACACCCCCGAGGACGAGTGGCTGCTCCCGGGCGGCCCCGAGGGCGCCGGCGAACCCGGCGCCGTACGCCGCGGGGTCGGCTACGGCGTCGGCATGGTCCACATGCTCGGCGCCGAGGGCGCGGACGAGGTCTCCACGGCCACGGTCAAGGTCCACGACGGTGTCGCCACGGTGCTGTGCGCGGCCGTCGAGACCGGCCAGGGCTTCACCACCCTGGCCCGCCAGATCGTCCAGGAGACCCTCGGTATCGACGAGGTGCACGTGGCGCCGGTCGACACCGACCAGCCGCCCGCGGGCCCCAGCTGCCGGGGCCGGCACACCTGGGTGTCGGGCGGAGCGGTCGAACGCGCCGCGAAGATGGTCCGTACGCAGCTCCTGCAGCCCCTGGCGCACAAGTTCGGCATGTCCACGGAGCTCCTCCAGATCACCGACGGCAAGATCACCTCGTACGACGGTGTGCTCTCGACCACCGTCACGGAGGCGATGGACGGCAAGGAGCTGTGGGCCACCGCGCAGTGCCGCCCGCACCCGACCGAGCCGCTGGACGAGGCGGGCCAGGGCGACGCCTTCGTGGGCCTGGCCTTCTGCGCGATCCGCGCGGTCGTGGACGTGGACATCGAACTGGGCTCGGTACGGGTGGTGGAGCTTGCGCTCGCCCAGGACGTCGGCCGGATCCTCAACCCCGCCCAGCTCACGGCCCGAATCGAGGCGGGCGTCACCCAGGGCGTCGGTGCCGCGCTCACGGAGAACCTCCGCACCGCCCGCGGTCTGGTCCGCCACCCCGACCTGACCGGTTACGCCCTCCCGACCTCCCTGGACGCCCCCGACATCCGCATCGTCAAGCTCGTCGAGGAGCGCGACGTCGTCGCCCCCTTCGGCGCGAAGGCGGCCAGCGCGGTGCCGGTCGTGACGTCCCCGGCGGCCGTCGCGTCCGCCGTACGTGCGGCGACGGGCCGCCCCGTCAACCGCCTCCCGATCCGTCCGCAAGCCGCCGTGGTGACCACGTCATGAGCACCCCCGAGCCGACGACCCACGACCCCGAGCCGATGACCCATGACCCCGAGCAGCCGCGCTACGAGCCCCCGCCGAGCGTCGGGAAGCTGGCGCTGTGGGTCCTGCTGTTCGTCGTGGCGGCCGTGGTGGTCGTCCTGGGCGGCCTGTACCTCACCTGAGCCGGGCGGCGGCCGCGGCTGATCGTCGGTGTCGGCCACGACCGGGCGCCCCCCCGATGGCTTGAACCCGCGTGTTTCCGGGCCGTACGTCCTGCGTGCCTGCGGGTTTCCGGCGTTGTCAGTGGGGCGGCGTATGGTTCTCGGTCAGTGGGGAATTGCCGCTGGGCGGCGGCGAGTTCCCCACGGGAAGCACATATGCGTTCACATGCGCGGGGGAGCCATGAGCACGACTGACACCGATGTCGTCGGCGCGATCACGCTGACCGAGGACGAGCTGGATCCATACATCACGCACACGGACACACGGCAGTGGCTGACGGGGCCCGGGCTGCCGGCCGAGGGCACGCTGCTGGGCTTCGGCGCACTGCGGGAGCACGGGCTGCGCAGGGTCGCAGACCTCGCCGGTGACGCCGACAAACTCGCCGCGGAGCTCCAGGACCAGCTGGTCGTGGGAGCCCTGCGGACCTTCGACCGGGACCTGGAGTCGATCGTCCTGGACGGGGCGACGGGGAAGGTCGCCACGACGTACTTCTTCTCCGACCCGGCGCTGATGGACCTCGCGCCCCTGGCCCCCTCCCTGGAAGCCCTGGTGCGTTTCTCGGCGGCGACGGAGGAACTGACGACGTCCCGCGGACGCTTCGCCTCCTACGAGGGCCGGTTCGGCCCGAAGGCGGTCACGGAGGCCTCCGAGTCCCTCGCCGCGGTCTTCGAGGCGGGCGCGGGCGGCGAGGTGGCGCCGTACTGGCGGATGGCCGCCCTGATCCGCCCCCTCGCCCGGATCGCGGGCCCCGGCGAGGGCCTCGTCCTCGACCTGCCCAAGCGGCTGCTGGACGAGGAGTTCGGCGCGGGCGCGATCATGCGCTTCGAGGACGTCGACTTCCCGCCCGCGCTCGTGCACGAGCCGACCCGTCGCTTCCTGCGCGAGACCGGCCTGCCCGAAGACGGCCTCCTCTTCCAGCTGGACACGGAAGTGCCCCTGCCGGCCCTCGCCGACTACTACGCGGACCAGCGCCCCGACGACTTCTCCGCCGACGAACTCCCTCCGACGGCCGACCGCCTGATACGCCTCGGTTACCTCATCGAGGACACCAGCCTCGTGGTGGACGGCACCACGGGCGCGGTCCTCGCCTGGAGCGAGCCGGACATCACCCTGCGCCCCCTCAACGCCGACATCTCCACCCTCGCCTTCACCCTCTGGCTGCTCCACCGCGAGAAGGCCCTCGACGCGACCCACGACCTCACGGACTCCTACGAACAACTGGCCGCCACCATGGCCCAGACCCTCGCCACGGTCGACCCGATCGCCTGCGACCCCACCCTCACGCTGGAGGGCGACGACGGCTGGCGCTACTGGCCGGAGATATTCGAGGACGAGGCGGGCGGCACCCTCCACGGCTGAGACGGGTGCGGCTCGCTTCGAGGGACGCCTGATCAGGGAACCGTGCCGGCTCCGCGCCGCTCGCACGATGTCGTTCGAAGCGGCGGGGACTGGAAGCGGAGCGACAGCCACCGCTCCAGTCCCGACCCTGCTCAGGCCCGACGCCGAGGTCGCCGAAGGGGAGTTCGCCCGACGCGGCCAGATTTCTGTTTCTCCGGGTGGGACGTAACCCCGCGGCCACAGCGTCTTCAGAGTGTGGACGACGAACAGGATCTCGGATGAAGCGCCGGTACGAAGAGGAATTCATGGCGTTCGCCGCTGCGCGATCCGCACCTCTGTTTCGCTCCGCGTGTGTGCTCACCAGCGGTGATGTGCACCTCGCGGAGGACCTGGTGCAGGACACGCTGGGCCGGACGTATGCCAACTGGCGCAAGATCGCGCAGGTGGACGACCCGGCGGCCTACACCCACACCGTCCTCGTACGGACCTACCTGTCCTACCGCCGCCGGCGCAGCAGCTCCGAGCAGCCCACCGACGCCCTGCCGGACTCCGGTGCCGCCACCGAGCACGACGCCACGCTGCGGGTCACGTTGCTCGACGCTCTCGGCCGGCTCTCCGCCCGGGACCGGGCCGTGCTGCTCCTGCGCTACTGGGAGGACCGCAGCGTCGAGCAGACCGCCGCGATCCTTCAGGTCCGGCCGGGCGCGGTACGCAACCAGAGCATGCGCGCGCTCGCCCGGATCCGGGACCTTCTGGGCCATGAGCTGTCCGAGCTCGTCAGCCCCTGACCCCGGTGCCGCGGCACCCACCTCGCCTTCTTCACCGACCCCCGAAACGCGGTGACCCGCCATGCCCATCGAAGAAGACTTCACCGAAGCCCTCCGCACCACCCTCCTGACCTTCGAGCCGCCCAACACCCCGTCACTTCTGCAGGCCGGCGTCCGCAACGGCCGGCGCAGGCGCCGCCGCCGCGCCACGGCCGTCGGCGTGAGCGGAGCAGCCGTACTCGCGCTCGTCGGGCTCGGCGCGGCGGTCGTTCCCGGACTGCTGTCCGACGGGCGAACGGCCGACCGCACGATCGCCCGTCCCGCGGCCTCGGCCACCACCGGCTCGGACACGGCATCCGCCACCCCGAAGCCGACCTTCACCGGCACACTGCCCGCCGACCGCGCCCTCGCCACCCTGACCGCGCTGCTGCCGACCGGCCTGACCCATTCGAGCCCGCCCGGCGGCCGGCAGTCCGGGCAGCTGTGGGTGGACGACGGCCACGGCAAGTCGCTGCTCGAGGTCCACGTCTCCCGGCAGACCTCCACCAGCGCGATCCGCAGCCACGTCTTCGCCGGCACGACACCCTCGGCCGAAGGCACCCTGATCAGGTCCCGGCAGGCACCACCCGGAACGGACCCCGGGCACGAGACGGTGAACGTACTGCATCCCGACGGGCTCTACGTCACCATCATGCAGTGGCAGGCACCGAGCCAGAACGGCCCCTCGACCCGTACCGCGCCGATCCTGACCCCGGCCCAACTGCGGGCCATCGCAACCAGCTCGCAGTGGCAGTAACGCCCGCAGCGGCCGTGCGGCATCGCTCGAACCGGCCAACCGAGACGGGAACCGAGACGGGAACTGGGACGAACGGCAGAAGGGGCGGTCCTCCCAGGAAGGACCGCCCCATCTGCATGCCCTGGTCGGGGCATGGGAGGCCGTGGCGGGAATTGAACCCGCGTAACTCGCTTTGCAGGCGAGCCCCTGAACCACTCGGGCACACGGCCGTTCTCAGGTGCGGCACGGCTCACTCGTTCCGAACCTGATGGGTTGAACGTAGGCGGGGCGCAGGGTGGGCTCAAGGGGTGCGGGAGCGCTGCAACGGGACTGCCATACGCCGTTCATGAATGCCGGTTCCCGGACCTGCGGCGTACGACCAAAGACCCAGGTGATCACGGTCTTTGGACAGGAGTCACTGTCAGTGGTGGCCCTTACGCTGGCGGCCATGACAGCGCTGGAAGCACGTGATACCGCGACCGCCCAGCCCGCGGGCAAGGGGGAGGGGGGTGTGCTGAGCCGTCCCTATCGGGCGCTCAGCATCGGGATCGTGTTCGTGGAGCTGCTGATCGCCTTCGAGGCGACGGCGGTCGGGACGGCGATGCCCGTCGCGGCGCGGGAGCTCGACGGGGTGTCGTTGTACGCGTTCGCGTTCTCGGCGTATTTCACGACGAGCCTGTTCGGGATGGTGTTCGCCGGACAGTGGGCGGACCGCGACGGGCCCCTGGCGGCGCTGACCACGGGGATCACGGCCTTCGCGGCGGGACTGCTGCTGTCCGGGACGGCCGGGACCATGTGGCTGTTCCTTCTCGGGCGGGCGGTGCAGGGGCTCGGCGGCGGGCTGGTCGTCGTGGCGTTGTACGTCGTCGTGGTGCGGGCCTACCCGGAGCGGCTGCGCCCGGCGATCATGGCGGCGTTCGCGGCGAGCTGGGTGATTCCGTCCGTGGTCGGACCGTTGATCGCGGGCACGGTCACCGAGCACCTGGGCTGGCGCTGGGTGTTCAACGGGATACCGGTGCTGGTCGTGTTTCCGCTGGCGCTCGCGCTGCCGCGGATACGGCGGCTGTCGTCCGGGCGGTCGGCGGACGCGGGGACCGCCGGTCGTGAGCCCTTCGAGCGGCGGCGCATCCGGCTGGCGCTCGGGATCTCGCTCGGTTCCGGACTCCTCCAGTACGCCGCCCAGGACCTGGACCCGCTCTCCCTCGTCCCTGGCCTCGCGGGCGCCGCGCTGCTCGTCCCGGCCGTCCTCGGGCTGCTGCCGCGCGGCACCTACCGGGCGGCGCGCGGGCTGCCGTCCGTGGTGCTGCTGCGCGGGTTGGCGGCCGGTTCCTTCATCGCCGCCGAGTCCTTCGTGCCCCTCATGCTGGTCACCCAGCGCGGGCTGTCGCCGACGCTCGCCGGGTTCTCCCTCGCGGCGGCCGGCGGGACCTGGGCGCTGGGGTCGTATGTGCAGTCGCGGCCACGGACGGAGCCCTACCGGGACCGGCTGATGTTCCTCGGGATGGTGCTGCTCGCGGCGGCCGTCGCCGTCGTGCCCAGCGTCCTGATCCCCGCCGTGCCCGTGTGGATCGTCGCTGTCGCCTGGGGATTCGGCTGCTTCGGGATGGGGCTGGTGATCGCCTCGACCAGCGTGCTGCTGCTGCGCCTCTCGACGCCGGAGGAAGTCGGCTCCAACTCCGCCGCGCTCCAGATCTCCGACGGCCTGTCCAACATCGTGCTCCTCGCGGCGGGCGGCGCGGCGTTCGCGGCGCTGGGCGGCGGCAAGGTCGCGGAGACGGCCACCTCGACGGCCGACGCTTCCCACCCCACCGCGTTCGCCGCCGTGTTCCTGCCGATGGCCGGGGTGGCGTTGGTGGGGGCCTGGGTGACGACGCGATTGCGAGAGCGGTGATCTGGAAAGAGAGCAGTGCTCCCGTTCGGGCGGGTACGGTCATCGTGAACCGGTCGGCCTCGTCCTGCCTGGTCATCGACGTGGCGGCCGGTGTGGAGCGCGACATCGAGGTGATCGGTGGGCGGTCGCGGGGTTTGTGAGGTGGGTCCCATCCACGGGTGACCCGGCGTCGTCCGCGCGTTGACACCTCCGGGGCGCCGGTAGGGTGGCCCGGTTGTCATACGTAGCCGAGCCGCTCGACCCAACCACGGAGACCGTGACTACCACCGCCGCCAGCGCATCCACCTCCCACCACCTCTCACCCGCCTTCCCCGGCCGCGCCCCCTGGGGTACCGCCAGCAAGCTGCGTGCCTGGCAGCAGGGGGCGTTGGAGAGGTACCTCCAGGAGCAGCCCCGCGACTTCCTGGCCGTCGCCACGCCCGGCGCCGGCAAGACGACGTTCGCGCTGACGCTCGCGTCCTGGCTGCTGCACCACCACGTCGTGCAGCAGGTGACCGTGGTCGCGCCGACCGAGCACCTGAAGAAGCAGTGGGCGGAGGCCGCCGCGCGGATAGGGATCAAGCTGGATCCCGAGTACAGCGCCGGTCCGCTCAGCAAGGAGTACCAGGGCGTCGCCGTGACGTACGCGGGTGTGGGCGTGCGGCCCATGCTCCACCGCAATCGCGTCGAGCAGCGCAAGACCCTCGTCATCCTCGATGAGATCCACCACGCCGGTGACTCGAAGTCCTGGGGCGAGGCCTGCCTCGAAGCGTTCGAGCCCGCCACCCGGCGGCTCGCGCTCACCGGTACGCCCTTCCGGTCCGACACCAATCCCATTCCCTTCGTGACGTATGAAGAGGGAAACGACGGGATTCGACGGTCTTCCGCCGATTACACCTACGGCTACGGGTCCGCGCTGGGGGACGGGGTCGTGCGGCCCGTCATCTTCCTCTCCTACAGCGGCAACATGCGGTGGCGCACGAAGGCGGGGGACGAGATCGCGGCCCGGCTCGGCGAGCCGATGACCAAGGACGCCATCTCGCAGGCCTGGCGCACCGCGCTCGACCCGCGCGGCGAGTGGATGCCCAGTGTGCTGCGCGCCGCCGACCAGCGCCTGACCGAGGTCAGGAAGGGCATCCCGGACGCGGGCGCGCTCGTCATCGCCTCCGACCAGGACTCCGCGCGCGCGTACGCCAAGCTCATCCGTGAGATCACCGGGACGAAGGCGACCCTCGTCCTGTCCGACGACACCGGCGCGTCCAACAGGATCGACGAGTTCAGCCACAGCGAGGACCGGTGGATGGTCGCCGTCCGCATGGTGTCCGAGGGCGTCGACGTGCCGCGGCTCGCCGTCGGCGTGTACGCCACCACCATTTCCACGCCCCTCTTCTTCGCGCAGGCCGTCGGCCGTTTCGTACGGTCCCGGCGGCGCGGCGAGACCGCCTCCGTCTTCCTCCCGACCGTCCCCGACCTCCTCGGCTTCGCCAACGAGATGGAGGTCGAGCGCGACCACGTCCTCGACAAGCCCAAGAAGGAGGGCGAGGAGGACCCGTACGCCGAGTCCGAGCAGGAGATGGACGAGGCGAACCGGGAGCAGGACGAGGACACCGGCGAGCAGGAGCAGTTCTCCTTCGAGGCGCTGGAGTCCGAGGCCGTCTTCGACCGAGTGCTGTACGACGGCGCCGAGTTCGGGATGCAGGCCCACCCGGGGAGCGAGGAGGAGCAGGACTACCTCGGGATTCCGGGGCTGCTCGAACCCGACCAGGTGCAGCTGTTGCTCCAGAAGCGGCAGGCGCGGCAGATCGCGCACAGCCGCAAGAAGCCCGACGAGGAGGCCGACCTCCTCGAACTGCCCGCCGAGCGGCGGCCCGTGGTCTCGCACAAGGAGATGCTGGAGCTGCGCAAGCAGCTCAACACCATGGTCGGCGCGTACGTCCACCAGAGCGGCAAGCCGCACGGCGTGATCCACACCGAACTGCGCCGCGTGTGCGGGGGGCCGCCGAGCGCGGAGGCGACGGCGGGACAACTGCGGCAGCGGATCGCCAAGGTGCAGGAGTGGGCCACCCGTATGCGGTGACGCCGGGCGCTGTGCCTGGGCGGTCGCGGTTCGTGGGGCGACGGGTTGTGCTTCGGCTGTGGGCCGGTGGGGGCTGGTCGCGCAGTTCCTCGCGCCCCTTCCAGGGGCGCGTTCTTGTGCGTGTGCGCTGTACGTACGAGGACAAAGGCTGCGTAAAGGGGAAGAGTCCGTACCGGGCCATGACCGGATTCTGGACGGAGACTTCCGCTGAGCGAACCGGCTCGCTACTGTCCCGCTACGCACACGCCCCGTGGCAGCGCCGCCGCGGAGCGCAGCCGTGTAGCGACTCCGCCCGGGAAGAGCCCGGGTCGTCAGCCGACGGCGGCCTCTGAAGCGCGTCGCCGACGGGACTCGGAGACGCAACCGCCGCGAGGGGCCGCCGACCTCACCATTAAGGAGTGGGCGTCGTGACCGCGGAGACCTCTCAGACGCTCGACCGGGGACTGCGTGTCCTCAAGCTGCTCGCCGACACGGACCACGGGCTGACCGTCACCGAGCTTTCGAACAAACTGGGCGTCAACCGGACCGTTGTGTACCGCCTGCTCGCCACGCTGGAACAGCACGCGCTCGTACGCCGGGATCTGGGCGGCCGCGCCCGGGTCGGGCTTGGGGTACTGCGGCTGGGGCGCCAGGTGCATCCGCTGGTACGGGAGGCCGCGCTGCCGGCGCTGCGCGCGCTGGCCGAGGACATAGGGGCCACGGCCCATCTCACGCTCGTCGACGGGACCGAGGCGCTCGCCGTCGCCGTCGTGGAGCCGACGTGGACGGACTATCACGTCGCCTACCGCGCCGGGTTCCGTCATCCGCTGGACCGGGGTGCCGCGGGCCGCGCGATCCTCACCGCCCGGCAGCCCGGACAGGAGGACGCCCCGGGATACACGCTCACGCACGGGGAGTTGGAGGCGGGCGCGAGCGGGGCCGCCGCGCCCCTGATAGGGGTGACCGGGGTCGAGGGCAGCGTCGGCGTCGTCATGCTCGCGGACTCCGTGCCGGAACGGGTGGGGCCGAGGGTCGTGGACGCGGCGCGGGAGGTCGCGGACGCACTGCGCTGAGACCCCACGCTCCGTGGCGGCCCAGGGGTGTTGTCCAAGGCTTGCCGTTCAGCCCGGACCCGGACACCTGGGCCGCGTTCGCCGCCCTCGGCACGCCCGTCCTCGACTACGGCCCGGGCGATCCGGTCCTCGCCCGCACGCCCGGGTGGCTCAGGCGGGCAGGTCGCTGAGCCACTCCAGCAGGAACTTGGTGAAGACGCGGGGCTGTTCCATGTTGGCGTAGTGGGCGGTGCCCTCGACGGTGATGGTGCGGCCGTCGGCTACGGCGTCGACGAGGCGGTCGGCCATCGCGATCTGAGCGGCCGCGTCCAGGGCGCCGTTGATGGCCAGGACGGGCACCGTGATGCTCTTGGCGCGCGCCGGGATGTCGGTCACGGGGACGGACCGGTCGGGTTCGTCGGGCGTGTGCTTGGAAATGGTCCCCCGCGCCATTTCCCGTACCCGCCGTACGACTTCCGGGTCGACCTCGTCGAGTGTGCGATGCGGGCCGGCCACGACCGAGGCGAAGACGTCGACCCAGCCGTCGATGTCGCCGGCGGCCAGGGTGCCGCCCCAGCTCTTCTGGATGTCCAGGGTCCAGGCGTCGGTGTCCTCCGGGTCGGTGATCCCGGCGCCGCTGACGACGAGCGCGCGGACGAGGTCCGGGTGTTCCAGCGTGGTGTCGACCGCGGTGGCCCCGCCCATCGACATTCCGACGAGGACCACGGGGCCCGTGTCGAGGTGGCGCAGGAGAGCGGCGAGGTCGTCGGTGGGGCGGAAGGGTTTCGTCGCGTTGGCGGACCGGCCGTGACCGCGGGCGTCAGGCGCGATCACCCGGTGGCCGGCCGTGAGGAGCGGCACCAGGTCGTCCCACATGCGGTGGTCGGTGAAGCCGCCGTGCAGCAGGACCAGCGGGGGACCGGTGCCGACGTCGCGGTAGGCGAGCGGACCGTCGGCGGACTCGAACATGAACACCTGTGCGGCATCAGTCATGACAACTCCTGAGAGGCATCCGAGGCATCGGCTATGACAACTAAGGTGTCATGTTGGGGGCGACTTGGCAACCAAGGTGTCATCCTGTTCCCGTGACCCACACCAGCAAGCCCGACACCGGTGGCAAACCCGACGACTCCAAGCCGCTCCCGCCCGACGACCTCGCCCCCCGCCTCTACGAGGTGTTCGCCGTGCTGGGGCCCCTGTACCGGCGCGTGAGCCGCAAGGTGGAGCTGAACGAGCCGATCGAAGGCCTGTCCATCGGCGTGCGCGCAGTCCTCGATCTCCTGCGCGCACAGGGGCCCCTGACGGTTCCCCAGATGGGGCGCGCGCAGGCGCTCAGCCGTCAGTTCGTGCAGCGGATGGTCAACGAGGCGGCGGCCCACGGCCTGGTCGAGGCCGTCGCCAACCCCGCGC
Organism: Streptomyces olivochromogenes; assembly: GCF_001514115.1. Taxonomy (GTDB): domain Bacteria; phylum Actinomycetota; class Actinomycetes; order Streptomycetales; family Streptomycetaceae; genus Streptomyces; species Streptomyces olivochromogenes. The sequence goes on along the minus strand of NZ_KQ948470.1, from coordinate 65,931 downwards.
ACCAGCGGTCCTCGCTGATCCGGCTGACCGACGACGGTCGTACGGCCATCGACGCGGTGATCACCCGCGAGAGCGCACTGCTGAAGCGGGTGGGCGGCGACCTCACCGACGCGGACGTGGAGAGGTGCGTACGGGTGCTGACGCGCATGCTGGAGGTCTTCGAGGACGTGGACGTCAACTGACGGCAGAGCCCTTCGTCCTTCAGGGCGGTCATCTGCCGGTGCCGCGCACCCCGGGCACCGGGACCGAGCCGCTGCCGGAGGCGCTGCGCCGCTTCACCACCGCCCGGCGGGACCTGTACGGAGGCCGCGCCGAGCGGTGACGTTAGATTGATCCTGTGCTCTCTCGCCTCACACGCCTCCAGGCCATCACCGTCTGCGCCGTTCCCGTCGTGGCCCTGCTCGCCACGGCGGCGTTCGCGCCGCTGCCGTTCTCCGTGGCGCAGCCCGGGATGACGGCGAACGTCCTGGGCGAGAATAAGGGCGATCCCGTGATCACGATCAGCGGAGCGCCCACCCGCACGACGAGCGGGCAGCTGCGGATGACGACGATCGAGGCGACCGGGCCGGACGCGAGCGTCAGCCTGGGTGACGTGATCGACGGCTGGTTCCGTACGGACCGGGCCGTGATGCCGCGCGACTCGGTCTACCCGAGCGGGAACTCCGTCAAGGAGATCGAGCAGCACAACGCCGACCAGATGAAGCAGTCCCAGGACACGGCCACGAAAGCGGCCCTGTCCTATCTGCACGAGAAGAACGACGTGAAGGTCACGCTCAAGCTGGCCGACGTCGGCGGGCCCAGCGCCGGACTGCTCTTCACGCTCGGGATCATCGACAAGCTGGACGGTGACGGCAGCGGCGGCGACCTCACGGGCGGTCGCAACGTCGCGGGTACGGGGACGATCGACGCCGACGGCAAGGTCGGCGCGGTCGGCGGGGTCGCCCTGAAGACGCAGGCCGCCCGGCGCGACGGCGCGACGGTCTTCCTGGTCCCGAAGGCGGAGTGCTCGGACGCCAAGTCGGAACTGCCCAAGGGGCTGCGACTGGTTCCGGTGACCACGCTCAAGGGCGCGGTCGACGCGCTGGTGTCCCTGGAGAAGGGGAAGGGCTCGGTCCCCAGCTGTTAGTCGTCCCCAGCTGTTGGCCGGCGGGCCGCGTCAGTGCGCGACGGCGACGCGGGGTGCGGCGGCGAGGCGCAGGCCGACCTCCACGAGGGTCCAGCCGAGGCGCGTACGCAGTTCGCCGGGGCGCCGGGCGGAGGCGGCCAGGCGGTGGGCCTCGGCCTGGGCCCGGAGCTCGGCGGCGCGGGTGTGGTGCAGGGCGAGGTGGGTTTCGGCGTGCGTCATGGCTGCGTCTCCGTTCGGTCCTGCGCGACGGGGAAGGCGTGGGTGTGGATGCGGACCTGCTCCGCGTCGGGGTCGTCCTCGGCGTGGGCGAGGGGCCGGTAGCTTTCGAGCAGGTCGTGCATCTTCTCGATGAGTTCACGGGACTGCGCGGCCGTCAGCCGTAGGGTCCAGTTGCTCATGTCGCTGGCCCGGTACCAGTCCTCGGACCAGTCGGCGCGCGTACCCAGCCAGGTGGACAGCTCACGCGTGTGCGTGGTCGCGACCTCGTGCAGATACGTGTCGGCCGCTCCGCGCACCGCCGGGTCGCCGTCCTTGAGCAGGTTCGCGTTGAAGATCACGCCCTGGTCGACGGCCTGCCACCAGCGCTCACGGCCCTTGCCCCGCTCGGGTGCGTCCTCGACGAAGCCGTGCGTGGCCAGCTGCCGCAGGTGGTAGCTGGTCGCCCCGCTGGACTCGCCCAGCCGCTCGGCGAGCATCGACGCGGTGGCGGGCCCCCGCTGCCGCAGCGCGTACAGCAACTGCATGCGCAGGGGGTGGGCGATGCCGCGCAGTGTGCGGGCGTCGAGGGTGCGGACCTGTCGTTCCTCGGGCAGTGGTTCCGTGGGCTCTTCCATGCATCCAAAGGTAGTGTTGCAAAGAAGTGGTTGCAAGGGTTTCTTTGCAACCACTTCTTTGGAAGTCGTCGCCCCGCTCACCCTCCCTTGACGAACCCCTCCTGCTTCATCCAGTCCAGCGCCACCTGATGCGGATCCTGCCCGTCGACGTCCACCTTGGAGTTCAGGGTCTGGGCCATGTCGTTGTCGAGTTTCTTGGTGATCGGGTCCAGGACCTGGGCGATCGCCGGGTACTTCTTCAGGGCCTTGGAGTTGATCACGGGCGCCGCGTTGTAGTTGGGGAAGAACTTCTTGTCGTCCTCCATCACCGCCAGGTTCATCGACTTGATGCGCCCGTCGGTGGTGAACACCTCCCCGTACGTGCAACTCCCCTTCGCCACCTGGGTGTAGATGATCCCGGTGTCCATCTGTGTGATGTTCTTCGCGGGCAGACTCATCCCGTACGCCTTCTCCATGCCCGGCAGCCCGTCGGCCCGGTTGGCGAACTCGCTCTCCACGCACAGCGTGACCGCGCCCGGGTTCGACTTGGACAGCGCGGCCACGTCGGAGAGCGTCTTGGTGCCGTACTTCTTGAAGTTGGCCTGGTTCATGGCGAGCGCGTACGTGTTGTTGAGCGCGGACGGCGGCAGCCAGGTCAGCCCGTTCTTCAGGTCGGCGTCGTGCACCGCCTGCCACTGCTGCCGCGGGTCGGGGATGGGCCTGCTGTTGCCGAGGTACGTGATCCAGGCGGTGCCCGTGTACTCGTACATCCCGTCCGCGTCCCCGCTCTTGACGGCCTCCCGCGCGCCGATCGAACCCTGGATGCCCGTCCGGTCGAGGACGTCCGCGCCGGCCGCCTGGAAGGCGATGCCCATGATCGCGCCGAGGATCAGCTGCTCGGTGAACTCCTTCGACGTCACCGTCAGATGGGCGCCCTTGAGCGGCTGCCCCTGCCCGATCGAGCCGGGCGCGACGTTGTCGACCATGGGGGAGCCGCTGGTGAGCCCGCAGCCGGCGGCCAGGACCAGCGCCCCGGCCAGCACAGGACCCGTACGTCTCGCGGCGGGTGCGGGGCCCGTACGTCTCGCGGCGGGCGCGGAACCCGTACGTCTCATGAGCCCGCCTCCAGTCCGCGCGGCCTGAGCAGCAGTTCGACCAGGGAGGCGAGCCAGTCCACGAGCAGGGCCAGTGAGACCGTGAGGACCGAGCCGAGGACCAGGACGGGCATGCGCTGGGTGGTGATGCCGGTGGTGATCAGGACGCCGAGGCCGCCACCCCCGCCGAAGGTGGCGAGGGTCGCCGTGCCCACGTTCAGGACCAGGGCCGTCCGTACGCCCGCGAGGATCAGCGGCACGGCCAGCGGGAGTTCGATGCGGGTCAGCACCCCCAGGGGGGACATCCCGATGCCGCGGGCCGCCTCCAGCAGGGTCGGGTCGTTGGCCTTCAGGCCCGCGATCGTGTTGGAGAGGACCGGCAGGATGGCGTAGACGGTGATGCCGATCAGGGCCGCCCGCTGGCCGGTGCCCAGCCAGATGACCAGCAGGGCCAGCAGGCCGATCGCGGGCGTGGCCTGCCCCATGTTGGCGAGTGTCATCGCGACCGGGGTCGCCTTCCGGAACGCCGCCCGGGTGAGCAGGATGCCCAGGGGGATCGCGATGATCAGCACGAAGAAGGTGGAGATCGCGGTCAGCCGGATCTGCTGCCACAGGGCCTTCGACACCTGGCCGTTCGACAGCGCGTTCTCGGAGATCGGGTCCAGCCGGGCCTGCTGGAACCAGAGCCAGGTGGCCAGCAGCACGGCCGCGAGGACCAGGGGCAGGAAGGTCAGCTTCTGCCAGGTGATCCGGCGCTTGAGGACGACCTTCGGAGGTGGGGCCTCCCCCTCGACTCCGCCTTCACCGTCCCCGGGAAGGCCTTCGGGAAGGTCCTCGGGGAAGTCCCCGGAGTCCGGGGAGAACGCGCCGTCGTCCCGGAACGCGAGCCCCTTCACCTCGTGCTCGCCCTCGGGCCGCTCCTTGCGCTGTTCCTTGCGCTGTCCCTTGGGCCGCTCCTTGCGCCGCTCCTTGGGCCGTTCCTCGGGTGGGGGAGTGCTCACGCCTTCGCCTCCCCGCCGCCCACACCCTCCTGCTCGAAGTGGGTCTGCTGGGCGCGCGCCTCCTCCAGCTCGTGCTGGTGCTCCATCGCCTCCAGCCGGTCCGCCTCCAGCAGCTCGTGCACGGAGTTCATCAGCGTCTCCATGTCGACGACACCGGTGAACTCGCCGCGCCGCCCGGTGACCGCGACCCGGCCCGTGTTGTCGATGAGCACCGCCTCCAGCGCGTCCCGCAGCGTGGCGTCCCGGGTCACCGTGTCGTGCACCAGCGTGCCCGCCCGCGCCAGCGAACCCCTGGCCCGCATCAGGTCACCGCGCCGCAGCCACTTGTAGGGGCGGCCCCGCCGGTCGAGCAGCAGGATCTCGTTCGTGCCGCTGCTTCTGAGCTTGTTGAAGATCTCCTGGAGCGGGTCGTCCACGGTGACCGTCGGCCAGTCGGTGATCTCCACATCCCGTACCCGGGTGAGGTTGAGCCGCTTCAGCGCCGCGCCCGCGCCCACGAACCCCGACACGAAGTCGTCGGCCGGGTTGGTGAGGATCGCCTCCGGGGTGTCGAACTGCGCGATGTGCGAGTGCTCGCGCAGCACCGCGATCCGGTCACCGAGCTTGATCGCCTCGTCGAAGTCGTGGGTGACGAAGACGATCGTCTTGTGCAGCTCGCGCTGGAGCCGGATCAGCTCGTCCTGGAGGTGGTCGCGGGTGATCGGGTCCACGGCGCCGAAGGGCTCGTCCATCAGCAGCACGGGCGGGTCGGCCGCGAGCGCCCGGGCCACGCCCACACGCTGCTGCTGGCCGCCGGAGAGCTGGCGCGGATAACGTCCCTGGAACTCGGCCGGGTCGAGACCGACCAGGTCCAGCATCTCCTCGACGCGCGCCCTGATCCGCGACTTCGACCAGCCGACCATCTTCGGTACGAGGGCGATGTTCTGGGCGACCGTCATGTGCGGGAAGAGCCCGGACGCCTGGATGGCGTAGCCGATCTTGCGGCGCAGCTTCACCGGGTCCATGTCGGTGACGTCCTCGGCGTTGATGCGGATGCGGCCGCTGGTCGGTTCGATCAGCCGGTTGATCATCTTGAGCGTGGTGGACTTGCCGCATCCCGACGGGCCCACGAAGACGACCAGCTCGCCCGCCTTGATCTCCATGTTGACGCTGTCCACGGCGGGTTCCCGGCTGCTGGGGTAGCGCTTGGTGAGGTTCTCCAGCTCGATGGTGGCGCCGGTCGTGGAGGTGCGCGCGCCCTCCGGTGGCCCCGCGGCCTCGGTCGTCTCAGGCACGGATCCCCCTCGGAATGGTCAGCCGGCCGATGAGGACGTAGGCGGCGTCGAACAGCAACGCGAGGATGATGATCCCGATCGTGCCCGCGAGTACCTGGTTGAGCGCGTTCCTGCTGCCCAGGGACGCGAGGCCGCGGAAGATCTCGTTGCCGAGGCCGGGGCCGGAGGCGTACGCCGCGATCGCCGCGATGCCCATCAGCATCTGCGTGGAGACCCGGATGCCGGTGAGGATCGGCGGCCAGGCAAGCGGCAACTCGACCTTCAGCAGCCGGGCCGGACCGGACATGCCGATGCCCTTCGCCGCGTCCACCAGCGCGGGGTCGACCCCGCGCAGGCCGACGATCGCGTTGCGCACGATCGGCAGCAGCCCGTACAGCGTCAGCGCGATCACCGTGGGTGGCACGCCCAGGCCCACGATCGGGATCAGCAGACCGATCATGGCGAGCGACGGGATGGTCAGGATGGTGGACGTGGTGGTTGTGGCGACGCCGCCCGCCCAGCCGCTGTGATAGGTGACGACGCCGATCACCACACCGATGAGCGTCGCGACGACCATGCACTGGAAGACCACGCTGGCGTGCTGGTACGTGTCCGTGAGCAGCTGCTGATGGCGGCTGCTCAGGTACTGCCAGAAGTTCACGCCACCTCCCCGGTCGTCGGTCAGTGCTCGCTCGCCGCCTGCTCCACCAGCGGGATGATCCGCAACGGAACGGGGTTCTCCATGACGATCGCCGTGGAGGCCCGGACGATGCCATCAAAACCGACGACCCGGTCGATCACACGTTGGAGATCGGCGTTCGAGCGGGCCACCAGGCGGCACAGCATGTCGCCGCCGCCGGTGGTCGTGTGCAGCTCCAGCACTTCGGGGACGGTCGTCAAGTGCGCCCGTACGTCGGGGCCTTGTCCCTGCCGGATCTGCAGCGTCGCGAAGGCCGTGACGGGGTAGCCGAGCGCGGCCGGATCCACCTGCGGACCGAATCCCCGGATGACTCCATTCGATTGAAGGCGGTCGAGCCGGGCCTGCACGGTGCCGCGCGCGACCCCGAGCCGCCGGGACATCTCCAGCACGCCGATGCGGGGCTCCTCGGCCAGCAGCACGATGAGCCGGCCGTCCAGGTGATCGATCGCCATGCCGTCCTCCTGGGATGGTCATCATGTACAGAACGCCCGCTCACATGGACGTTTTGCTGAGCACATTGTCCAGCTCTCCCGCAAACTATTGCGCACCTTGTGGAACGGAGAGAGTCTGCGGCCATGACGCAGACCACACACCTCACTCCCGACACCGCCCGGCAGGCAGACCCCTTCCCGGTCAAGGGAATGGACGCGGTCGTCTTCGCCGTCGGCAACGCCAAGCAGGCCGCGCACTACTACTCCACGGCCTTCGGCATGCGGCTGGTCGCCTACTCCGGACCGGAGAACGGCAGCCGCGAGACGGCGTCGTACGTCCTCGAGAACGGCTCGGCACGCTTCGTCCTCACCTCCGTCATCAAGCCCACCACCACCTGGGGCCACTTCCTGGCCGAGCACGTGGCCGCGCACGGCGACGGGGTCGTCGACCTCGCCATCGAGGTCCCGGACGCGCGCGCCGCGTTCGAGTACGCCGTCGAACACGGCGCCCGCCCGCTCGCCGAGCCCTACGAGCTCAAGGACGAGCACGGCACGGTCGTCCTCGCCGCGATCGCCACGTACGGCGAGACCCGGCACACGCTCGTCGAACGCACCGGCTACGACGGCCCGTACCTCCCCGGATTCACCGCCGCCGCCCCGATCGTCGAACCCCCCGCCCACCGCACCTTCCAGGCCATCGACCACTGCGTCGGCAACGTCGAACTCGGCCGCATGAACGAATGGGTCGGCTTCTACAACAAGGTCATGGGCTTCACGAACATGAAGGAGTTCGTGGGCGACGACATCGCGACCGAGTACAGCGCGCTGATGTCGAAGGTCGTCGCCGACGGCACGCTCAAGGTCAAGTTCCCGATCAACGAGCCCGCCATCGCCAAGAAGAAGTCCCAGATCGACGAGTACCTGGAGTTCTACGGCGGCGCGGGCGTCCAGCACATCGCGCTGAACACCAACGACATCGTGCAGACCGTACGCACCATGCGCGCGGCCGGGGTCCAGTTCCTGGACACGCCCGACTCGTACTACGACACCCTGGGCGAGTGGGTCGGCGACACCCGGGTCCCCGTCGACACCCTGCGCGAGCTCAAGATCCTCGCCGACCGCGACGAGGACGGCTATCTGCTCCAGATCTTCACCAAGCCGGTCCAGGACCGGCCGACCGTCTTCTTCGAGATCATCGAGCGGCACGGCTCGATGGGCTTCGGCAAGGGCAACTTCAAGGCTCTCTTCGAGGCGATCGAGCGGGAACAGGAGAAGCGCGGCAACCTGTAGGGATCATCTGCGGAAATCTGAAATCTGTCATCTGTCATCTGTCATCTGTCATCTGTCATCTGTCAGCCGTCAGCCGTCAGCCGTCAGCCGTCAGCCGTCAGCCGTCAGCCGTCAGCCCTCAGCCCTCAGACCTCAGCTGTCATCCGTCAACCGATGTCTGCCAGCGGCCATCTGCCAGCGGTCATCTGTCAGCGTGACGCCGTGCGCCGCGGCGCCGGTGCCGGCACCGGCGCCGATGCCCGTGGCCTGGGTCGACGGGGCGCCCGCGGGGCCGCCGGGTTCGCCGGATTCACGGCGGTGCCCGGCGGCCCCGCCGCGCCCCCCGGTTCCGCCGGGGTCTCTTCCTTCGGCTCGGGCGGCGGCTCCGCGGGCGGCTCGCCGAGGGCGGCCAGGTCGTGCCGGGCCTGGGGGGCGAGGACGGGGGAGAAGTACGGGTTGATCTGGAGGGACTCCGCGAGGTGGCGGCGCGCAGGCGCGAGCAGGCCCAGCTCGCGTTCGATCTGCCCCCGGTGGTAGACGTACAGCGCGCTGCGGATGCCGCCGCCCTTCGTCTTGTCCGTCGCCTTCGCAGCGAACTTGAGCGCCTCCTCGTCCTCCTCGGCCCGGTGCAGCGCCCACCCCAGCGCGTCCGCGACGCCGACCCCGGGCTGGCGCGCCCACTCCTCGCGCAGTCGGCGCACCGCGTCCTCCGGATCGCCGTGGTCCGCCTCGAACAGCCCGAGGACCAGTGCGTCGTCGACACCGGCCGCGGCGTCGGTGCGCACCCGCTCCTGCAGCAGGGCGTACTGCGTCTGTGCCGCGTCGCGCACCCCCAGCGTCTCGTACAGCTCGCCCAGCTCCAGCGCGTACCGCGGATCCGGTTCCTGGGCGAGCGCCGCCTGGTACGCACGCAGCGCCTCCGCGCCGCGCCCGAGCGCCGCCAGCGCACGCCCCTGTCCGGCGAGCGCGCCGTGCTGGTCGGGGTCGACGCTCAGCGCGGCCTCGTAGTAGCGCAGCGACTCCTCGCGGTCCCCGCGCTCCCAGGCGAGCCGGCCCGTTTGCGCCAGCAAGGTCGCCCGCTCGGCCGGAGCGGTGGCGCCCGCCGCCGCGTCCGCGAGGGAGGCCACCGCGTCCTCGCGCCAGCCGCGGTCCCAGTACACCTGGGCGGCCTCGGCCAGCACCGGCGGCCCGTGGTGCAGCCCCTGGAGTTTCTCCAGCGCGCTGCGGCTCGCCTTGTAGTCACCGAGGCCGCTGCAGGAGTCGATCAGCAGCGGATACGCCGTCCACCGCTTCGGGGCCAGCTTCAGGGCCTCCTCGGCCCACTTCCGCCCGGTCCGGAAGTCGTTGCGGGCGTTGGCGAGCGCGGCCAGCCCCTCCAGGGCCGTCAGATTCCCCTTCGGTTTCGTCTCCAGTGACGTGCGCAGCGCCTGCTCGGCCTTGGGGAAGTACGAGGGCGTGGCCGTCCGCCGCCCCTGCTCCACGTACGCCGCGCCGAGCACCGCCCACAACCGCTCGTCGCGCGGATGGGCACGCAGATGGGCCTCGTGGTCGCCGATGAGCGCCACCAGATCGGGCAGCGCGGCGGGCACCCCGGCCCCCACCGCCGTCGCCGCCCGCGCCGCCGGACCCGGCGACGGCGGCGCCGCGTTCCGCCGCTGCGAGGGCAGCAGCACCAGCACCCCGCCGAGGACGACAGACCCCGCGACCAGGCCGATCAGCACGTGCTTGGCGACGGAGGGACGCCGCCCGGAGGGCCCCTGGGGCGTGAGCCCCGTGAGCACCGGCTGTCGCTCTTCGATCTCCATGCCGCTCACTGTGCGTCAATACGAAGACCACACCCCGGCACGCCAAGCCCCGCGCGGATGGGGTTCACACCGATGGCCCCGAGTGCGACGCTGTGATCATGAGCCGTATCGAAGCCCCGCGCGACGAAGTCACCGGCAACCTCGTGGACCGCCTGCTGAGCGGCCTGCCGGCCGAGGCCGTCCTGATCGACCCGGACATCACGGCCTCGTACGCGAACGACATGGCGAGCTTCTGCGAGGCGGGTACCCCCGCCGTCGTCGTCCTGCCCCGTACCGTCGAACAGGTCCAGCACGTCATGCGGATCGCGACCGAGCTGCGTGTCCCGGTCGTCCCGCAGGGCGCCCGCACCGGTCTGTCCGGCGCCGCCAACGCCTCCGACGGCTGCATCGTGCTGTCGCTGGTGAAGATGGACCGCATCCTGGAGATCAACCCGGTCGACCGGATCGCCGTCGTGGAACCCGGCGTCATCAACGCCACCCTCTCCCGCGCCGTGAACGAACACGGTCTGTGCTACCCGCCGGACCCCTCCAGCTGGGAGATGTGCACGATCGGCGGGAACATCGGCACGGCCTCCGGCGGCCTGTGCTGTGTGAAGTACGGGGTGACGGCCGAGTACGTCCTCGGCCTCGACGTGGTGCTGGCCGACGGACGGCTCATGTCCACCGGCCGCCGTACGGCGAAGGGGGTCGCCGGGTACGACCTCACCCGCCTGTTCGTCGGATCCGAGGGCTCGCTCGGCATCGTCGTACGGGCGATCCTGGCGCTCAAGCCGCAGCCGCCCCAGCAGTTGGTGCTGGCGGCGGAGTTCGGATCGGCGCGGGCCGCCTGCGACGCCGTGGTCCGGATCATGGAGGGCGGACACGTCCCCTCCCTCCTCGAACTCATGGACCGTACGACGGTCAAAGCCGTCAACGACCTGGCCCACATGGGCCTCCCGGAGACCACCGAGGCGCTCCTGCTCGCCGCCTTCGACACCCACGACCCGGCCGCCGACCTGGCCGCGGTCGGCGCCCTGTGCGAGGCCGCGGGCGCGACGCAGGTGGTCCCCGCGGAGGACGCGGCGGAATCCGAACTGCTCCTCCAGGCGCGGCGGTTGTCGCTCACCGCGCTCGAAGCGGTCAAGGGCACCACGATGATCGACGACGTGTGCGTGCCGCGCTCCCGGCTCGGCGACATGCTCGAAGGCATCGAGCGCGTCGCCGAGAAGTACTCCCTGACCATCGGTGTCTGCGCGCACGCGGGCGACGGCAACACCCACCCCACCGTCTGCTTCGACGCCGACGATCCCGACGAGTCGCGGCGCGCCCGCGAGTCCTTCGACGAGATCATGGCCCTCGGTCTGGAACTCGGCGGCACCATCACCGGCGAACACGGCGTCGGAGTCCTGAAGAAGGAGTGGCTGGCCCGCGAGCTCGGACCGGTGGGCGTGGAGATGCAGCGCGGCATCAAGGCCGCCTTCGACCCCCTGGGCATCCTGAACCCGGGCAAGGTGCTCTAGCTGTTCGCCGAGGGGCACTCGGCCAGGCACGCCTGCCAGCCCTGGTGGAGGAGGGAGTGCAAGACGGCCAGCTCGTCCTCGGCAAGGTGCAGTGCGTCGGCGGCCAGGTGATCCGGGTCGCCGGTCCTAGGGCCCGCGGCTGCAGCGTCCACGCCAGTCGGATCTGCACCGCCCTCGCGCTGTCGGGGTGCGCGACTGCCAGGACTTCGGCAGGGTCGGGTGCCGTATCCGGGGCCCCGGGGCGGAGCGCCGGTACGTTCCGCCGGCGGAGCCGAGCATTAGCGAACGCGTGTGCCTTTGTTCGCTGGTTGGGGTGGTTGCGACGGAAGGGGGGTGCGGGTGTGCGGGTGTCGTACGTATGGTCGTTTGGCTGGAGTCGGGTGATATCAGGGCGGGGTGGGGGTTACGCCGTGGTGGCGGTGAAGGAGGCCGACGGGGTCGGGCATGCCCGGTACACCTACCGGCTGCGGGTGTCGTCCACGGCCCGCGCGGAGTTGCTGGCGGAGTGGGACCGGTGCCGGTGGGTCTGGAACGAGTGCGTGGCCCGCTCCAAGAAGGCCCACGCCGACGGGGAGAAGTGCGGCCCCGCCCGGCTGGACAGGATGCTGACCCAGGCCCGCGCGGTGACGCCGTGGCTGGCCCAGGGTTCCTCGGTGCCGCAGCAGCAGCTCATCCGGGACTTCGGCACATCCCGCGCGAAAGCCCTGAAGGACACCAGGCAGCGGCTGCCGATGCACCGTCGGACCGGCATGCCCAAGCGCAAGAAGAAACGCCAGGCGCTGCCCACGCTGAACTACACCCGGCGTGGCTTCCGGCTGAAGGACGGGCGCCTGCACCTGGCGGGCGGGATCGTCCTGACCGTGGTGTGGTCCCGTGAACTGCCCGCCGAGCCCTCCTCGGTGTGTGTGTGTACCAGGACAGCGTCGGGCACTGGTACGCCTCGTTCGTCGTCCCCGTCCAGACCGAGCCGTTGCTGCAGACCGGTCGGGTGATCGGGATCGACTGGGGAGTGAAGGAGACGGCGACCACCACCAGCGCCGCCCACGACCTGCCGCACGTCGAGCACGGCCGGAAGGCACAGGCCAAGCTGACCCGGTACGACCGCATGATGGCCCGCCGCAAACCTGAGAAGGGACATGCCGCCTCCAGGGGCTACCGCGAGGCGAAGAAGCGGCGGGCGAAGACTTACCAGAAGATCGCCCGGCAGCGGCAGGACACAGGCCGCAAGTGGGCGAAGAAGGTCGTGCGTGACCACGACGCGATCGCGGTGGAGGACTTCCGCCCGAAGTTCCTGGCCAGGACCACCATGGCCCGCAAGGCGGCGGATGCCGCGATCGGCGCCACCAAGAAGGCTCTGGTCGAGATGGGCCACAAGCACGGGCGGGATGTCCGCCTGGTGCATCCCGCACACACCACCATGGACTGCGGATCGTGCGGAGCGAGAACCAAGCACGCACTGCCGCTGTCGCAACGCACCTACACCTGCACCACATGCAAAGCGGTGTCTCCCAGGGACAAGAACTCCGCGCGTGTGATGCTCGTCCGGGCTGGTCTGGCCCCGGCTGGTGTCGAGGGCGTAAGACCTCCTGGAGCGCCGCTCCAGGAGGCGGCCTGAGCCAGGAATCCCCTCACTTCAGGGAGGGGAGCAGTCAATCGCCGTCCTTCGACTCGTCCGACGGCCACGGGTCGCGCAGCCACAGGTCGTCGGCCGGGGTCGGGGCCAGCAACTCGGCGAGGCCCTCGTCGATGCCGAGCTGCTCGGCCTCGAAGCCCGGCGGGACCGCCCGCAGGGTGCGCTCCAGCCAGACGGACACCTGCGCGGTGGGCGCCTCGAGGAGGGCGTCCCCGTCCGGGGAGCTGAGCGCCATCAGGACGACGCTGCGGCCCGCGACCTTCGTCGGCCACACCCGTACGTCGCCGTGCCCGCACGGCCTGAACACCCCCTCGACGAGCAGTTCACGGGCGAAGGTCCAGCCGACGGGATGGTCGGAGCCGATGTGGAAGGTGATGTGGACGGCGTACGGGTCGTCGGAGCGGTAGGTGAGCCGGGCCGGTACGGCGATGCTGCGTTCGGGCGACAGGACGAGGTTGAGCTCCAGTTCGCGTTCCACCACGGTGTGCATGTCGATGCGCTTCCTTTCGGGTACGGGGCCCTTGGGGCAGGCCCGTACGAGTGGAGAGCGCGATCACGCGGAACCATTACGCGGGTTCGAAGAAGTTTTTTGGCGGGCGTTCCGAGGCCGTGTTCCGGGCGGCGACCGCTTGTGGCGGAACCTTGCCCGAAAGAGGTGGGTACGGCGGGAGCGCCGCTGACAGGCGCGCCCGTCTGATAGATGTGGAGCCCCCAAAAACCCCCGAGCAGATACGGGACGACGGACATGAGCGCCCCAACCCCGGCCCCCGGTGACGACCGGCCCCGTGAAGGGTATTACCCGGACCCCTCCATTCCTGGATATGTCCGGTACTGGAACGGTGCCTCCTGGGTACCGGGTACGAGCCGTCCCGCGCCCTCCGACGGCGTACCGCTCACGCCGCCGTCCGGTACCCGGCCGACGGCCTCCGTTCCCGCGCCCGCTCCGGCCCCCGCCGAGGAGACCGGCCCGCACTTCTTCGACGAGGACCCGCGACCCGCCGCCGAGCCGCGCCGGGTGAGCCCGGCCGAGGCACAGCACGGCAACAGGCCCGAGCCCGCGGCCGCGTGGGGCGCCGACCGCTCCCAGCAGTCCGGATTCGGCGGCGAGCAGGACCGCCGGGTGTCCTGGGGCGCGCCTGCGACGGCCGACCCGCGGCTGGCGCGCGCGGCCGAACCGGGTGACGCCGTCGTCCAGCCGGACGGTGAGTCGGCCCGCGCCGACGGCACGGCGACGATCCCGCCCGCGGACCAGGGCGGCGCCGCGCAACCTCCCGCGTCCGGCGGCACCGTGGTGTTCCGTCGCCCGACGGGACCGGCGCGGGCCACCGGCGCCGAGGGCGCGTCCGCGGCCCCGGCGAGCGGCGCGCAGTTCGCCGGCACCGGTCACCCCGACGGCGCCGCGGAACCCGCCCCGTCCGAGGGCACCATGATCTTCCGCCCGTCCGCCCCGCGCACGGGTCCGCAGCGCGGGGCGCAGGCCGGGGGCACGGCTCCGGCCACCGGCGCACCGGGGGCGGACACGCCCGCGGCGGGCGGCCCGGCCGGGGCCGGGGGAGGCTTCGGCGCCGGGCAGGCCGCCCAGGCCGCGGCGGAGGCGGCGGAGGCGGCGGCCCAGTCCGCCGCCGCACCCTCCATGCCCTCCACGCCCTCCACGCCCTCCACCCCGTCCACGCCCTCCACCCCGTCCACTCCCTCCGTGCCCCAGCAGTCCACCGGCCCCGCCGCCACGCCCCTCACCAGTGGCCCCGGTGGGGGACAGCCGTCCTGGGCCCAGCAGGTGCACCGGCTCGCGGGTGACCCGGGCGCCGACGGGCAGCCCGTCGTGCCGTGGAAGCCGCCGGTGGACGACGTGTTCCAGGCCGCCGCCCGCAGACAGTCCGAGGCGCGCCCGGCGAGCCTCGGCAGGCGGCTGCTGGCCCGGATCGTGGACACCGCGGTTCTGGCGACCGTCACCGCCGTGGCCGCCGTACCGCTGGGCACCAAGGCGATCGACCACATCAACGAGAAGGTCGACGCGGCCAAGCGGTCCGGCCAGACCGTCACGGTGTGGCTGCTCGACGGCACGACCACGGGCTACCTCGGGATCGTCCTGGCCGTCCTGCTCCTCTTCGGCGTCCTCTACGACGCGCTGCCCACCGCCAAGTGGGGCCGCACCCTCGGCAAGAAGGTGTGCGGCATCGAGGTCCGGGACATCGAGGGCCACGGACCCCCGTCCTTCGGACGGGCCCTGCGCCGCTGGCTCGTGTACGCGGTCCCCGGCGTCCTCGTCATCGGTGTCGTCGGCGTCCTGTGGTGCCTGTTCGACAGGCCCTGGCGCCAGTGCTGGCACGACAAGGCGGCCCACACCTTCGTGGCCGCGTAGCCGCCCGTACGCCGTCGTGGTGGCCCGGCTCCCGCGCGGCGGCGCGGTCGCCGGGAGCCCGGTCCCCCGGACGGCCGCTCGCCGGATGCGCGGGGGCGGGGTTCGGGGTCGACTCGGGCCATGAGCAGCGAGCCGCCGCCCCCGGGTTCGGGTCAGCCACCGGACGAGGATCCGTTCAAGAAGCAGCCCCCGCCCGCCGAGGGCGGCGGCTCCCCCTACGACGGCCCTTCGCCGCCCACACCGCCCCAGGGCTCCCCGTACGACTCCCCGTACGGCGACCAGCCGCCCCCGCACGGCGGCGGCGACCCGTACGGCCCCGGCGGCCCCTACGGCGGCGACCCGCTGGCCGGCATGCCCCCGCTCGCCGACAGCGGCAAACGCACGGTGGCGAGGCTCATCGACATGATCCTCGTGGGCCTCGTGGTGTGGCTGCTGACCTTGGCGTTCGGGGTCGAGGAGTACACACTGAACGCGGACAAGATGGAGTACAGCAGGGGTTTCGGGCAGGCTCTGATCGCCGCGGTGCTCTACACCGGCTACGACACCATCATGATCAGCCGGTCGGGGCAGACCCTCGGCAAGAAGCTGTTCAAGCTGAGGGTGGCCAACCTCGACAACGGCTCCACGCCCTCCGTGCAGACCACGCTGGTCCGCTCGTTGGTGCTGTGGATCCCGTTCGCGTTCTGCTGCGCGTGCATCTGGACCGCGATCGCGGGCGGTTGGAGCTACTTCGACAAGCCCTACAAGCAGGGCCTGCACGACAAGGCGGCCAAGACGGTGGTGGTCAGCACGGGCTGACACACGCGATCAGCCGCACTCCACGAGGAGACGGCTGATCGGGAGAGCGGCGGGTTCGTGGAATCACGGGCCCGCCGGTTCGTGTACGGCGGAGACCGACGCCGACGACACGGACGACATGGACGACACGGACGCGGCGACGGACGCGGTCTCGCGCTGTGCGGGCACCCGCTCCTGAACGGGGGCCGGTGCGGGAGCCGGTACGGCGGCCACGGAGCCGGAGCGCACGCGCTTGGGCAGCGGAACCGTTACGGCGACGAGCAGTCCGAGAGCGAGTGCCGAGAGGGTGATCACCGCGATCCCCAGGCCCGAACTCGTCTGAGACAGCAGCAGCATGGCGAGGGTGGAGAAGATCACGGTGCAGGAACCGTAGGCGAGCTGTGCGGCGGTCGGACGAGGCATGGCGATTCCTCGGGGTGGGGGTACTCCCCCCGTGCCTCTCGCGATGGGGGAGGATGCGGACAACAACGGGACCGGACGGCGACCGGGACGATCGACAACGGGAGTGGGGCCGCCGGTCAGGGTGGGGCTGCGAATCGTGGGACGACAACGGTGTCGACTTGTCAATCCGTTGACATTCCAACGTTCCGCCAATCGACTCTATTCGCCTGCATGCCCGAGTGGAACGTCCGGTAAGCGTGACCTTACCCACGGTGCCGGAGCACAGGGGGCGCACGGAGTCATCGCGTCCACCAAGTGGACGGACGGACGCGCCCGTTGGCGGAGCTGATCACGGTTCGGATACCGAACTACCTCTCCGCATAGTGCAGTTGCCAGGTGCAAGTCAAGATCTGTCTTTTCTTTGGTAACTCCGGTCAAATGTCGTCACTTGACACGCGTATACGCGCGCGGACCTCCATCACCCCGGGATCCCCCCATCCGCGCGAACGGACGCAGGGGAGGACTTCAAGTGACCAGCAGACCATGGACGTTCAGAGCGGCCGCGGTGGGTGTCGCCCTCGCGGCGGCAACCGCCACGTTCTCGACGTTCGCCGTTGCGCAGGCAGATGATGCCGCATCGGCGGCGGCCTCGGCGAGCGCGAACCGCCACGAGCCCCAGCCGGCCGGCAACGAGGCCGAACACGACCTCGACGGCCCGCTCAGCAAGACCCAGGAAGCACAGCGCGAAGAGGCCCTGAACCAGGTCATATCCGGGGACGCGAAGGTCCAGGACCGGAACGGTTCGCAGGTCGTCAAGCTCAAGGGCAAGAACAAGTACGTCGAGCTCGGCCGCGAGAAGACCGACAAGATCTTCACGATCCTGGTCGAGTTCGGCGACCAGGTCGACAGCCGCTACGGCGGCACCGTGGGCCCGCTGCACAACCAGATAGCCGCGCCCGACCGCACCCAGGACAACAGCACGGCCTGGCAGGCGGACTACAACCAGGCGCACTTCCAGGACCTCTACTTCGGCACCGGCAAGAACACCGAGTCGCTGAAGAAGTACTACGAGAAGCAGTCCTCGGGCCGCTACTCGGTCGACGGCGAGGTCACCGACTGGGTCAAGGTCCCCTACAACGAGGCCCGTTACGGTTCCAACAAGGCGTCCACCGGCGCCTGGTACGCGGTCCAGGACGGTGTCACCGCCTGGGTCGCCGACCAGAAGGCGGCCGGCAGGTCCGACGCGGACATCAAGGCGGACCTGGCCAAGTACGACCAGTGGGACCGCTACGACTACGACGGCGACGGCAACTTCAACGAGCCCGACGGCTACATCGACCACTTCCAGATCGTGCACGCCGGTGAGGACGAGTCCGCGGGCGGCGGCGCGCAGGGCGAGGACGCGATCTGGGCGCACCGCTGGTACGCGTTCGGCACCGACGCGGGCGCCACGGGTCCGGCCGGCAACAAGCTGGGCGGCGCCGCGATCGGCGACACCGGCATCTGGGTCGGCGACTACACCATCCAGCCGGAGAACGGCGGCCTCGGCGTCTACGCGCACGAGTACGGCCACGACCTCGGTCTGCCGGACGAGTACGACACCACCAACTCGGCCGAGAACTCCACGGGTTTCTGGACCCTGATGTCCTCCGGTTCCTGGCTCGGCACCGGCAAGAACGCCATCGGCGACCTGCCCGGTGACATGAACTCCTGGGACAAGCTGCAGCTCGGCTGGCTGAACTACGACACGGCCAAGGCCGCGACGAAGTCGAAGCACAAGCTGGGTGTCGCCGAGTACAACACCAAGAACAAGCAGGCCCTCGTGGTCTCGCTGCCGGACAAGGCGGTCACCACCGAGATCGTCGCCCCGGCGCAGGGCTCGACCCAGTGGTGGAGCGGCAGCGGCAACGACCTCAAGAACACGCTGACGCGTTCCGTCGACCTCACCGGCAAGTCGTCGGCCGCCCTCACGCTCGACGGCTGGTACGACATCGAGGCCGACTACGACTACCTGTACACCGAGGTCTCCACCGACGGCGGCGCCAACTGGACCGCGATCGACGGCACGGTGGACGGGCAGCCGATCCCGCGCGACGGCAGTGGCAAGCCCGCGCTGACCGGCACGGTGGACGCGTACAAGAAGCTGTCGTTCCCGCTCGACGCCTACGCGGGCCAGAAGATCGACCTGCGTTTCCGCTACCAGAGCGACGGTGGCGTGGCGCTGAAGGGCTTCACGGCCGACGAGATCGCCGTGACCGCGGACGGTTCGGCGCTCTTCTCGGACAACGCCGAGACCGCGGACGCCGCGTGGACCGCCGCCGGCTTCTCCCGCGTCGGCGCGTCCTTCACCGACGACTACCCGCAGTACTACATCGCGGAGAACCGTCAGTACGTCTCGTACGACAAGACCCTCAAGACCGGTCCGTACAACTTCGGCTTCTCGAAGACGCGTCCGTCCTGGGTGGAGCACTACCCGTACCAGAACGGCCTGTTGATCTGGAAGTGGGACACCTCGCAGAAGGACAACAACGTCAGCGCGCACGCGGGCTCCGGGCTGATCCTGCCGGTCGACTCGCACTCCACCGCGCTGAAGTGGTCCGACGGAACGCTGATGCGCAGCCGGATCCAGTCGTACGACTCGCCGTTCAGCCTGTACCGCACGGACGGTCTGACGCTGCACAACGCGGACGTGGCGACGAAGATCCCGTCGAAGCCGGGGGTGCCGGTCTTCAACGACCACACCAGCACCTACTACGACACGACGGCCCCGACCGCGGGTGTCAACATCACTGACACCAACACCAAGATCAAGATCGTCAAGGAGGCCCGTGACGGGTCGACGATCTCGCTCGAAGTGGGCCCCGCGGTGAAGTAACCGGTATTTCCGCAGGTCAGAAGCGTATCGGCGGCGACCCCCTGGCGGGTTGCCGCCGATCGTGTTTAGGTGCGTCCTGTGGATTTCTTATTGACACCGGTGCGCACGGGGGTGTGACTGCATGGCCGCAGGAGGTTTTTGCAAGCTGCCGAACGGCAGCGTGGTAGTGGCGCTGAACCTGCCCAGCCCGGCGGGTCCGGGCCCCGGCTGCGTGCGCTTCCTGGTCCTGGCTCCGAACCGGGCCCGCGCCCTGACGCGCCTGCGCAACCTCGGCCTGCGCGCGGTCTACCTCCGCGGGAACGCGGCCCCGCCCACCCCCGACGAGATCACCGCCGTCCTGCACCACCCCGACGGCCTCATATGGCGCACCACACCGGACAGCGGCGTCCAGGGCCCCGACCTGACCCAGGAACTGTGGCGCCCGTTCAAATCCCTCCTGAGACGCCCGGCACCCCAGGCGTGACCGGCGACGGCCCGGCGGCACGGACGTAGGCACCCGGCGGTCCCTCGGCCGCGCGGGGGCCGGGAGCACCGCTGCGGGGCGCCCCCGGCGCCCGCGCCGGGGCTGTCCACAGCGGTCCACCACGCCGACGGGCGGGCCGACCGGTTTCGGCGTTTCGGCCAGGAAGGCTAGACGACCGGCTTTCCGGTCAGGTCCACGCCTGCTTCCCGGAGTTCTTCGAGGGCGCGGTCCGTTGTTTCCTCGGAGACTCCGGCCGTGAGGTCCAGGAGGACCTGGGTGCGGAAGCCGTTGCGGACGGAGTCCAGGGCGGTGGCGCGGACGCAGTGGTCGGTGGCGATGCCGACCACGTCCACCTCGTCGATCTCGCGGGCGCGCAGCCAGTCACCCAGCGCGACCCCGTTCTCGTCGGCGCCCTCGAAACCGCTGTACGCCGCCGCGTACGCGCCCTTGTCGAAGACGGCGTCGACCGCGCCGGAGGCGACCGCCGGAGCGAAGTTCGGGTGGAACCCGACCCCCTCCGTGCCGGCCACGCAGTGCGCGGGCCAGGAGTGGACGAAGTCGGGGTTGTCGGCGAAGTGGCCACCGGGAGCGATGTGGAGGTCACGCGTGGCGACGACATGCCGGTAGCCGGCGGGCGCCTGCCCGATCAGCTCCGTGATGGCGGCGGCCACATCGGCGCCTCCGGACACCGCGAGGCTGCCCCCCTCGCAGAAGTCGTTCTGCACGTCTACGACGATCAAGGCGCGGCGCATGGTCGGTGTCCTTCGACTGTGTCGACTATGGGGTCGGTGAATGTGACAGGGGGTGTGCGGGACCGGCCTGTGGAGCCGAGCCTAGAGACTTCACGTGCGGCGCGGGAGGGGGCATTCGGTTACGGCCTGTCGCGGCGGCCGGTGCGATGTGCGTGTTGCCGTTGCATTCCCGCTGACCGCCCGTTCATTCGTGTTTGCCCAAGGGTGGCCGGAGCCGGCCGGAGCGCCGCCCGCGCGCGCTCCGGCGCACCCCGCGCACACCGCGGGGGCCGAATCAGATGTACTCCGTCGGAATGACCGGTTCCCCGCGCGAGAGCTGTGTCGCCGACAACGGCAGGTTGGCGCGGGAGGCCGCGTGCCGGTCGCGTACGACGTCGAGGGGCTCGCGGGTGAGGACCTGCCCGCCCTTGACGAGCTCCACCAGCAGTTGTCGGTCGGCGAGCGCCACGGGGACCGCCCCGGTGCCGATCACCTCGGCCTCGGCGACCCCCCGCTCGTCGAGCCGGCGCGCGGCCCACTTGCGCCCGCCGATCGAGGTCTTGCCGCCGGTGGACCTCTTGGCCACGGGTTCCAGCGGAGCCTTCGGGTCCGCCGACTCGGCGCGGGCGACCAGCTTGTAGACCATCGAGCAGGTGGGATGGCCGGAACCCGTCACCAACTGCGTACCGACGCCGTACGCGTCGACGGGCGCCGCCGCCAGCGAGGCGATCGCGTACTCGTCCAGGTCCGAGGTCACGATGATGCGCGTGTCCCTCGCGCCCAGCTCGTCCAACTGCTGCCGCACCCGGTACGCGACCAGCAGCAGGTCCCCGGAGTCGATCCGTACGGCCCCGAGCTCCGGTCCGGCGACCTCGACCGCCATCCGTACCGCCTCCGCGACGTCGTACGTGTCCACGAGCAGCGTCGTCCCCCGGCCCAGCGAGTTCACCTGGGCCTGGAAGGCGTCCCGCTCCCGGTCGTGCAGGAGGGTGAAGGCGTGTGCGGAGGTGCCGACGGTCGGGATGCCGTAGCGGAAGCCCGCCGCCAGGTCGGAGGTGGTCGTGAAGCCCCCGACGTACGCGGCCCGCGCCGCCGCCACCGCGGCCAGCTCGTGCGTCCGCCGGGCGCCCATCTCCATCAGCGGCCGGCCCCCGGCGGCCGAGGCCATCCGGGAGGCGGCGGCCGCGATGGCCGAGTCGTGGTTGAGGATGGAGAGGATCACCGTCTCCAGGAGCACGCACTCCGCGAAGGACCCCTCGACCCGCAGGATCGGTGAGCCCGGGAAGTACACCTCGCCCTCGGGATAGCCCCAGATGTCCCCGCCGAAGCGGTACGAGGCGAGCCACTCCAGGGTCGGCTCGTCCACGATGGCGTGCTCGCGCAGGAAGCCGAGGACGTCGGCGTCGAAGCGGAAGTTCTCGACGGCGTCGAGAACCCGCCCGGTGCCCGCGACGACGCCGTAGCGCCGCCCCTCCGGCAGCCGCCGCGTGAAGACCTCGAAGACCGAGCGGCGCTCGGCGGTCCCCGCGGCCAGTGCGGCCTGCAGCATCGTCAGCTCGTACTGGTCCGTGAAGAGCGCCGTCGAGGGAACGTCCACCGGCAGCCCAAGGTCCGCTGTGTTCATAAGCCTGGATGGTACCCCCATTTCGTCACTCTGACGATTTAGGGCGGCCGGTGTATTCCGGTGGTCTCCCGTTGTATTCCGGGGGTCCATTTGTGCGGGCCCCCCTCTCTGGTGGCAGCATGGGCCGTGTGACCGCTCCCGCACCCCTAGAGATCGAAAAGACCGAGTCGGCGGAGGAGGTCTTCGCCGTACCCGAGCCCGACGTCCCCTGGGTCACCATCGTGCACAACGACCCGGTCAACCTCATGAGCTATGTGACGTATGTCTTCCAGACGTACTTCGGCTACACCAAGGACAAGGCCACCAAGCTCATGCTCGACGTCCATCACAAGGGCCGGGCGGTCGTCTCCAGCGGCACGCGCGAGGAGATGGAGCGCGACGTGCAGGCCATGCACGGCTACGGTCTGTGGGCCACCCTTCAGCAGGACCGGAAGTAGCGGGACCGCAAGTCGTCGGACCGGCGGCCGTCGGACCGGCAGCAGCCCGAGCCCTCCCTGTAAACCGCGAGCAGGACCGGAAGTAGCGAACTCACTCCATGCCAGGACACTTCGAACCGCTCCCCGGCGGCGGCGCGGCCGTCGCGCTCGACGAGGTCGAGATCTCCATCATCCGCTCCCTCGCCGTACAGCTCCTGGAGCTCATCGGTCCCGGCCCCGCGGAGAACGCCCCCGACGACCCGCTCGCCGAACTGTTCGCGGAGGGCCCCAGCGAGCCGCCCTCCGACCCCGTGCTCCAGCGCCTCTTCCCGGACGCCTACAGCGGCCCCGACGTCGAGGCGTCCTCGCCGGAACAGGCGGAGGAGCAGCGGGCGTACTCCTCCGAGTTCCGCCGCTTCACCGAGAACGACCTGCGCGCCGGCAAGCGCGAGAACGCCCTCGCGGTGATCCGCTCGCTGGACGCCCTCACCACGGCGGGCGACGGCGGCGCGGTCCTCAAGCTCTCCCCCGGGGAGTCCGAGCAGTGGCTGCGCGCCCTCAACGACCTGCGCCTGGCGATCGGGGCCCGGCTCGACGTCGTCGACGAGGAGGACACCGACCTCCTCTACCGCCTCCCGGACGAGGACCCGCGCAAGCCGATGGTGATGGCGTACCTGTGGCTGGGCGGTCTCCAGGAGACGCTCGTCGAGACGCTGATGTCCTGATCGGGCGTCGAGACGCTGATGTCCTGATCGGGCGTCGAGACGCTGATGTCCTGATCGGGCGCCGAGACGCTGATGCCCTGGTCGGGCGCCGAGACGCGCTGATCGGGGAAGTGATCGGTATGCCCTGGTCGGGCGCCGAGTGGGGAAGCGGTCGGTGACGCGGTCGGTATGCCCTGATCAGGGGTTGGTTCAGGGTTCAATCGGTGTTCGCTCAGAGGACGCTCAGATCCGGATAACGATCCCGTCACCGTAGTGGCCTGCTATGTACAGGTGAGTGCTGTTTGTCCGCTTCTCCCTGTGGCATGCCTTACAACACCCGCAGGCTGCCCATGTTGCGGCCGTGATAAATCTTCACGACCGCCCGACAGGACACCACCCATGTCCGGTCGGGTGCGCCACCGAGCCGGCGACCGCCGGCCAGGCACAGCTCCATCACATCCGGGGGGATCGGAACCCGATCCGAAGCCAGGTGACTGGCTCGGACCGGCATGGAGAAAGGCGCACCACACATGACCTCATCGCAGGTCGACAAGACCGACGAGCCGCGTTTCGGCAGTGAGGCCGTGGGCGGCGACGCCCCCGAAGAGGGGTACGAGCGCGGGCTCGGCAGTCGCCAGGTCCAGATGATCGCGATCGGCGGCGCCATCGGCGTCGGCCTCTTCCTGGGCGCCGGGGCGAACATCGCCAAGGCGGGGCCCAGCCTCATCTTCATGTACGCCCTCGCGGGCGTGATCATCTTCTTCATCATGCGGGCGCTCGGCGAGCTGCTCCTGTACCGCCCGGTCTCGGGCTCCTTCGCGGAGTACTCCCGCGAGTTCCTCGGCCCGTTCTTCGGCTACTTCACCGGCTGGACGTACTGGCTGATGTGGGTGGTCACCGGCATGGCGGAACTCACCGCCGCCGCGATCTACGTCCACTACTGGTTCCCGTCCATCCCCCAATGGGTGACGGCACTGGTCTTCCTGATCGTCCTCTTCGTGGCGAACCTGATCTCGGTGAAGCTCTTCGGAGAGATCGAGTTCTGGTTCTCGATGGTCAAGGTCACCGCCCTGATCGGCATGATCGTGATCGGCCTCGGCGTCCTCACCTTCGGCTTCAGCTCGGCCGGTGACACGGCCTCCGTCGCCAACCTCTGGCAGTTCGACGGCTTCTTCCCCAAGGGCATCGGCTCGTCCCTGATGACCCTCCAGGGCGTCATGTTCGCCTACCTCGCCGTCGAGCTCGTCGGCGTCACGGCGGGCGAGTCCGAGGACCCGGAGAAGACCCTCCCCAAGGCGATCAACACCCTCCCCTGGCGCATCGCGCTCTTCTACGTCGGCGCGCTCACGGTCATCCTCTGCGTCGTGAAGTGGACGGAGTTCGCCCCAGGCGTCAGCCCCTTCGTCGAGGCCTTCGCGAAGATCGGCATCCCGGCCGGCGCCGGCATCGTCAACTTCGTGGTCCTGACCGCCGCCCTGTCCTCCTGCAACTCCGGCATGTACTCCACGGGCCGCATGCTGCGCACCCTGGCGGACAACGGCGAGGCCCCCAAGGTCTTCAGCAGGCTCTCCTCGACCAAGACCCCGGCGCTCGGCATCACCGTCTCCATGCTCTTCATGGGCATCGGCGTGATCCTGAACTACGTCGTCCCGGAGAAGGCCTTCGGCTACGTCACCTCCGTGGCCACCGCCGCCGGTATCTGGACCTGGCTGATGATCCTGGTCAGCCACATCCTCTACCGCCGCGCGGTCGACGCCGGACGCCTGCCCGCCTCCTCCTTCCCGGCCCCGGGCGGGGCGAAGTGCAGCTGGATCGCGGTCGTCTTCCTGCTCTTCGTCACGGGCCTCATCGCGTACGACGCCGACTCCCGCGTCTGCCTGTACGTGATGGCCGGCTGGGCCGCGGCCCTGGCCATCGGCTGGTGGGTACTCAAGGCACGCAACCCCCAGGTCACCGAGCGCCGCGAGCCGGCGTTCGAGAAGGTCGGCTGACCTTCCCGGTTCGGCGCGGCCGACCTTCCCGGTTCAGCATGTGGGCCGCCCCGTACCACCCCTCGGTACAGGGCGGCCCTTCTGCTTATCCTGACCGACATGCTGACCCTCACCCAGGCCCTCGTCGACCAGATCGTCGCGCACGCGCGCCAGGACCACCCCGACGAGGCGTGCGGCGTCGTCGCGGGCCCGGCGGGCTCGGGCCGCCCCGAGCGCTTCATCCCGATGCTCAACGCCGCCCGCTCGCCCACGTTCTACGAGTTCGACTCCGGCGACCTGCTGAAGCTGTACCGCGAGATGGACGACCGCGACGAGGAGCCGGTGATCATCTACCACTCCCACACGGCGACCGAGGCCTACCCCTCCCGCACCGACATCTCGTACGCCAACGAGCCCGGCGCGCACTACGTCCTCGTCTCGACGGCGGACGCGGACGACGCGGGTCCCTTCCAGTTCCGCTCGTACCGGATCGTCGAGGGAGAGGTGACGGAGGAGGAGGTCACGGTCGTGGACGCGTACTGACGCCGCCCCGACCGCGCCCCGACGCCGCTCCGGTCCTTTGCTCCGATGCCGCTCCGATCCTTTGGTCCGGCTCCGCCCCGATCCTGCTCCGGCACCGCTTCGATCCCGGACTTCGGGCAGAATTCATCCACCATCTGAGATCACACTCCGGGACCCGGACCGGGAATCGATACGATGACCCCATGGTTTCCCAGGACGTGAGCGACAAGACGCCGGGCATGCTGCTCGTGGCGCGGCTGCACGTCGACCTGTGCAGGCTGCAGAGCGCCATCTGTACGCGCTGAACCCTGCCGCCGTACGGCCGTGAGCCACGGCTCCGCGGGGCCGCCACCGGCGTCCCCCTGCCCTTCCCGCGCCGCCGCGCGCCCACCGACCTGACTTTTCCTTCCGACAGGAGCCCGCAACCATGGCCATCGAGGTCCGCATCCCCACCATCCTCCGCACCTACACCGACGGCGAGAAGGCCGTCGAGGGCGGCGGCGCGACCCTCGCCGAGCTCTTCGCCGACCTCGAGACCCGGCACGCGGGCATCCAGGCCCGGATCGTCGACGACGGCCAGCTGCGCCGCTTCGTCAACGTGTACCTGAACGACGAGGACGTCCGCTTCCTCGACGGCATCAACACCAAGCTCACCGACGGCGACAACGTGACGATCCTGCCGGCCGTGGCCGGCGGCATGGTCTGATCGGCTGCTGATCGCTGATGCGCTACGACTCCCCGCTCGCCGCGGTGGGCAACACCCCTCTGGTGCGCCTGCCACGTCTTTCGCCGTCCGCCGACGTCCGGATCTGGGCGAAGCTGGAGGACCGCAACCCGACGGGCTCGGTCAAGGACCGCCCGGCTCTCCACATGGTCGAACAGGCGGAGAAGGACGGCCGGTTGACCCCGGGCTGCACGATCCTGGAGCCGACGAGCGGGAACACCGGCATCTCGCTGGCCATGGCGGCGAAGCTCAAGGGCTACCGCATGGTGTGCGTGATGCCGGAGAACACCTCTCAGGAGCGGCGGGACCTGCTGGCCATGTGGGGCGCGGAGATCATCTCCAGCCCCGCGGCCGGCGGTTCCAACACCGCCGTGCGCGTCGCGAAGGAACTGTCGGCCGAGCACCCCGACTGGGTGATGCTCTACCAGTACGGGAACCCCGACAACGCGGGCGCCCACTACGCGACGACGGGCCCCGAAATCCTGGCGGACCTCCCCTCCATCACGCACTTCGTCGCCGGCCTCGGCACGACGGGCACCCTGATGGGCGTCGGCCGCTACCTCCGGGAGCACAAGCCGGACGTGAAGATCATCGCCGCGGAACCGCGCTACGACGACCTGGTCTACGGCCTGCGCAACCTGGACGAGGGGTTCGTTCCCGAGCTGTACGACGCGTCGGTCCTCACCTCCCGCTTCTCGGTCGGCTCCGCCGACGCGGTCACCCGCACCCGTGAGCTCCTCCAGCAGGAGGGCATCTTCGCGGGCGTCTCCACCGGGGCCGCGCTGCACGCCGCGATCGGCGTCGGCAAGAAGGCGGTCGCCGCCGGGGAGTCCGCCGACATCGTCTTCGTCGTCGCCGACGGCGGCTGGAAGTACCTGTCGACGGGCGTCTACACCGCCGCGACCACAGAAGAAGCCATCGAAACCCTCCAGGGCCAGCTCTGGGCGTAGGCCGCACGGGCGGCGGCCCGGATGTGTCTCGCCCCCGCCGCCCCTACCCGTCCCATCCCTACTTGGGGGGCTCCGCCCCCCAAACCCCCGATCGGCCTGAACGGCCTCGTCCTCAAACGCCGGACAGGCTGAAAGATGCGCGCCAGCGCTCTCAAGGGGCGCGGGGAACTGCGCGCCCAGCCCCCACCGGCCCGCAGCCGAAAGACCACCCCTCGGGGTCTGGGGCGGAGCCCCAGGATGATGGGACGGGTAGGGGCGGCGGGGGCGAGGGACGGGCTCAGCCGGCCAAGTAGCGGACCTGGTCCCAAAGGACCGGATCCACCACCCCCACCCGCCGCCGAAACTCCCACAAGGGCACCTCGCGCAGCTCATCCGTCTCCAGGAAGCTCGCCCGCCCATGGGCATCGCCGACGGCACCCGGCGGCAGCGGAATCACCCCGGCCCGCTCGTCGTGGTACTTGCTCGTGATCTTCGCGACGGTCACCCGTTCGCCCCGCACGGCCAGCACCAGACACGGCCGGTCCTTCTCCCCGGGCCCGTCCTCGTACGGAACCTTCGCCCACCAGATCTCCGCCGGCCGCGGCCGGGGCACCCGGGGCCGCTTCCGCCCCCCGGCCGGCCGCCCGGGCGGCCGAGTCCGACCGGCGGCCCGGTCCGGGCGACGCTCTCGGCGCCCACGGCGCCCCCAGCCGTCCACCAGCGTCGCGACCAGCGCGAGCAGCACCACGGCCGCCAACGCGAGCCACCAGGACGTGTCCATACCAAAGAAGGTACCGGCGCGCACTCCGCCCCGCCCCCCGCCCGCAGAACCCAGGCATCCGACCTCCGGTCGACCATCCATCCGAACCGGTGACACCACAGGTGAGTTCGCCCACAACAGCCCCTGGTGGAGGAGCGACCCGCCCTTTTGCGCCTTACGCTCGACGGACCGCACGACCCCCGTTCCCGTATCTGCACCCGAGTACCTGCACCCCGCATCTACTCTCTGCACTTCCTGTCAGCGCGGAGGTTCCAGCTCCTATGAAGCTCACCGTCGTCGGCTGCTCGGGGTCGTTCCCGTCCGCGGAATCGGCCTGCTCGAGCTACCTCGTCGAGGCCGACGGCTTCAGGCTGCTTCTCGACATGGGCAACGGTGCCCTTGGCGAGCTGCAGCGCCACTGCGGTCTCTACGACCTCGACGCGATCTTCCTCAGCCATCTGCACGCCGACCACTGCATCGACATGTGCGCGTACTTCGTCGCGCGCTACTACCGCCACGACGGCGGCCGCTGCGACCCGCTCCCCGTCTACGGACCCGAGGGCACGGAACAGCGACTGACCACCGCGTACGCGGACACTCCCACCGCCTCCTCGATGAGCGAGGTCTTCGACTTCCACACCGTCAAACCGGCCACGTTCGAGATCGGCCCGTTCACCGTGCACACGGAGCGGGTGCGCCACCCCGTGGAGGCGTACGCCATCCGCATCGAACACGGCGGGAAGTCGCTGACGTACTCCGGGGACACCGGTGTCACCGACGCGCTGGACGAACTCGCCCGGGACACCGACCTGTTCCTCTGCGAGGCCGCGTTCACGCACGGCAAGGAGAAGATCCCCGACCTGCACCTCAACGGCCGCGAAGCGGGCGAGAGCGCCGGCCGTGCCGGCGCCCGTCGCCTGCTGCTCACCCACATCCCGCCGTGGACGGACCCCGCGGTCAACCTCGCCGACGCACGCGAGGTCTTCGACGGCCCGGTGGAGCTGGCGGTGCCGAGGGTGACGTACGAGATCTAGATCCTGGGGGACCCGGTCCGTGCAGGCGGCCCCAGGATCTGTCGGGCATCGGACAGCGGTCAGTCGTGGACCGTCATTCCGAAGCCGCCGTCGAGGCGTATCGACTCCATCAGCATGAAGGCGTTGCTCTCGGTGAAGACGTCGGCGGCGGCGAGGATCCCGGTGTACTTGGTCACGACCGGACGTGAGGCGACCGCGATCACCTCGTCGAGGTAGGTCTTCACCGCGGCCCAGGTGTTGTTGCCGTACTTGACGAAGTACGGCGTCGCGTCGACCGTCGTGAGCGCGCGGCGGATCTCCGTGTCGAGGTCGGCCATGTAGTCCTGGTGGATCTTGAGGTCGTGCCGCGTCCCCAGCCGGCCGAGGTGGCCTCCGATGAAGGTGGTCCACGGGTACTTCAGGGCCTTGGCCGGCGCCAGCAGCGAGCCCGGGATGTCCTCGTTGATGTTGAGGTTCGCGAACGGCACCCAGCCGGGCAGGGCGACGTCCACGAGCATCAGCGTGTCGTGGTCGGGCAGGTGGATGTAGATGTTGTCCGGGGTGTGGTTGGCGCCGTGCCACGCGAGTTCGATGCGCTCCCCGCCGATGTGGAGCACCCGGTGGTCGTCGAAGGTCTCCTCGGGCGCCGGCTTGTTGGGGTCGTTGTCCCGTATGAGCAGTCTGCGGGTCTCGGAGTGCCCGATCCGGGTCACCCGCCGGCCGAAGATGCCCGACCCGCCCGCGTGGTCGGAGTGGTGATGCGAATAGATCAGGTGCGTGACCTTGTTGGTCAGCCCGCTGGGCTTGGTCACGTCGTCGATCGCGCGCTGGATGTTGTGGCCGAGCGACGGCGGCGCGTCGAGGAGCACCACGCCGTCGCGGGTGGTCAGGAAGGCCGAGACGTAGGTTCCGTCGGTGACCCAGTACAGGTTCCGCTTGATCCGTCCGACGTAGTAGCCCTGGCTGTTGATCGCCGGGCCGAGCGACGACCGGGGGACCGGGGCGTAGTCGGGCAGGTCGGTGGCGTCGGCGGCGACGGCCGGTGAGCCCAGTGCCGTGTCCGCGACGACGGAGCCGATCGCGGGCACCGCGGCGAGGGCGGCGGCGCGCGCCAGGAGGCTTCGGCGGGTGGCGTGGGTGTCCATGTTCCGGACCTCTTCTCTGCAAGACCTATGACTTGACAAGACCTATGACTTGCTTGACGGAGCAACCATAGAGCCATTTGATTGCTTAGGCAAGGAATCTGGCTGCCTGGTGGACGCCGCGGGCCGACTTCCGCCGGCTGCTGTCGGCCTGTGCCGGCCGGCGGCGTCCGGGGCCTGCAACTACGGCTGTGGGATCAGAAGTTCGTGCCGGCGAGCGCGTTCAGGAAGACCTGCGGGTTCCAGTACTCCCGGTAGTTCACGATGAGGCCGTCGCGGAAGGTCACGAAGGTCGCGTAACTCATGTTGTAGGGATTGCCGTTGGACACCACGCCGCCCTTCACGCTCCACTCCGCGATCGCCACGTTCTCGTCGTCGGTCGGATAGATGCGCACGGCCGGGATCTCCCGCACGTCGATGACGTCGGGGTAGCCGCGGAGGTAGTCGAAGAGGGCCCCGCGCCCCTCGATGCGCGCCGGCGCCCCCTCCGGGGCGAAGGGGAATTCGGCGACGACATCGTCGGCGCACAGGTCCGTCCAGGCCTTCATGTCCTTGGCGAGGAAGGTGTCGAGGCTGCGCCGAAGCAGGTCCACAGCCGAGGGGGTGTTGCTCATCTTGCGCTCCGATCGTGGAGGGCGTCCGCCGGGAGGGGCGGCTGCCTGGGGGCTGACCGTGATGGACCGCAGGGTTCGCCGAGTCGGGGACACTGCACGCGCACCCATGACTCGGGCGAGCGGGATTCGTCACCCCGTCGGCCCGGCGGATGCCCCGAGACTATCACTGTGTAAGTGACACAGCGACACTTATTTCGGAGCGGGACCACGGGCCACCCCGTCGGGGGATCACCATTCGAGCGGCATCGTGAACTTTCCGAGACGGGCGACCGCGTCGGCGAGTTCCGCGATCGTGGTGTGGTCCAGCTCCGCCTCGAATGCCTCGCGAGCGCGGATCAGAGCAGGCTGGAGGGCGTCCACGATGTTGCTGCCGACCGCGCAGTCGGCCGGCGGCGGCGTGCGGTGCATGGTGAACAGCCGGGTGTCCTCCACCGCCTGGTACACCTCGAGCAGCCGCATCTCCTCGGCCGGCTTGGCCAGGAGTGCGCCACCGCCCGCCCCGAGCTGGGACTTGGTGAGACCCGCGCTGCTCAGCCGGGAGAGCAGGCCCCGGATCACGACAGGACTCGTGTGGGCCGAGTAGGCGAGGTCTTCGGAGCGCAGGGGCTTGTCGCCGCTGACCGCAAGGGCGACCAGGGCGTGGACGGCGACGACGAAGCGGCTGCTGGTAGGCATTGCGGTCCCGAAGTGTGTAAGGGCAGGTGCACACGCCTCCGCACCGGCCCGTACCCGGGAGGTGCCGCGGCGTGTGGCGGTATCACGTCCAACTATGCCGCAGCGGCGGCGGGCCCGAGCCGGTCGCCGGTACGCCCGGCGGCTAGGGGGTTTCCGACGCCCGTGGCGTACGTGACGTGCCGTGGGGCCGGCGGCGGCACTTGCCGTGAGGCCGACAGCGGGCGCACAATTGCTTGCCGGAGCAAGCTGTCGCGTGGAACGCCGCGCTCGCGGCCACCGCAGTCCACCGACCGGCGGCGCGGAACGAGGAGATGAACCATGGCTGATGTCTCGACCTCACGGGTCGCGGTGGTGACCGGCGGGGACGGCGCGATCGGCGGGGCGATCGTCCGTGAACTCGCCCGGTTGGGCCACCGCGTCGTGGTGCTGGACCGCGCCGGTGACATCGCGTGCGATCTCGGTGTGGAACAGGACGTACGGAGGGCTGCTGCCGAGGTCCTCGAGACGTACGGCCGGGTCGATGTCCTCGTCCACTCGGCCGCCGCGAGCGACCTGGTGGAACTCGACAAAGTCGACCTCGCCACCTGGCGACGGATCCAGGCCGTCAACGTCGAGTCGGCTCTGCTGTTGTCCCAGGCCTTCACCCCCGGTATGCGGGAGCGCAAGTTCGGCCGGATCGTGCTCATCACCTCCGACACCGTCTGGAAGCCACCCAGCGCCGACCTGCTCGGCTACATCACCAGCAAAGGGGCCCTCACCGCGTTCGGGCGCACCCTGGCCGTCGCGCTGGGCAAGGACGGTATCGCCGTGACGTCCGTGGCTCCGGGGCTCACCCGCACCCCGGCGACCGCGTATCAGCCCGACGAGGCGTTCGTCATGGCCGAGGCGACACAGGCACTGCCCCGTCCACTCGTCCCCGAGGACGTCGCGGCAACCGTGGGCTTCCTAGCCTCCGAGGCCGCGGAGGCGCTGACCGGCCAGGTTCTGACCGTGGACGGCGGCAGCCTGCTGCGATGAGGGCGCAGGTATGACGAAGGGCCCCGCAGCCGAGCGATCGCTCGACTGCGGGGCCCTTCGGTCGTGCACGGGGGCTACTTGGCCTCCGCCTTCTGCAGCTCCGCCAGTTCCTCGTCGGACTCGCGGCCCGGCGTGGGGAGGTTCCACTTGATGATGGCGAAGCGGAAGACCGCGTAGTAGACCACCCCGAAGCACAGACCCACCAGGACCAGGCCCCACGGGTTGGTCGCGATGCCGAGGTTCAGTCCGAAGTCGACCGCGCCGGCCGAGAAGCCGAAGCCGTCCTTCATGCCGAGCGCCCAGGTCAGCGCGAGCGAGACACCGGTGAGGACCGCGTGGATCGCGTACAGGACCGGCGCGATGAACATGAACGTGAACTCGATCGGCTCGGTCACACCCGTCACGAACGAGGTCAGCGCGATCGAGAGCATCATGCCGCCGATGACCTTGCGGCGCTCGGGGCGGGCGCAGTGCACGATCGCCAGGCACGCGGCCGGGAGGCCGAACATCATGATCGGGAAGAAGCCGGTCATGAACTGGCCCGCGGTCGGGTCGCCGGCCAGGAAGCGCGCGATGTCACCGCTCTTGCCGTGGTAGTCGCCCGCCTGGAACCAGGGGTAGGAGTTCAGCAGGTGGTGCATGCCGATCGGGATCAGCGCACGGTTGGCGACACCGAAGATGCCGGCGCCGACGGCACCCGAACCGACGAGCTTCTCACCGAAGCTGTGCAGACCCGTGCCGAGGACCGGCCAGATGTAACCGAAGACGATGCCGATCAGCAGACCCGCGAACGCGGACAGGATCGGGACGAGCCGGCGGCCGCCGAAGAAGCCCGCCCAGTCGGGCAGCTTGGTCCGGTAGAACTTCTGGTACAGCAGGGCGACGACTATGCCCATCACCACACCGCCCAGGACCTTGGCGTCCACGGGGGCGTTCACCATGACCACCTTGCCGTCGACGGCCGTGGCCACCTTCGGCAGGTTCTTGTCGGTGAACGTCGCCAGCACGTTCTTGAACACCAGGTAGCCGACCACCGCGGCGAGCGCCGTCGAGCCGTCCGACTTCTTCGCGAAGCCGATCGCGATGCCCACGGCGAACAGCAGTGCCATATTGTCGAGGATCGCGTTACCGCCGGCCGTCATAAAGCCGGCGATCTTGGTGAAGAACGTGGGGAAGGACGGGCGTCCCAGCATGTCCGTGTTGCCAAGACGCACGAGGAGCGCGGCGGCGGGCAGTACGGCGACCGGCAGCATCAGGCTGCGGCCGATGCGCTGCAGGACAGCCATCGCGCCGGAGCCCTTCTTCTTGTCGGCCGCGGGAGCGGCGCTGGCCGTGGTCACAACTTCCTCCAGTGGACAAGGCGCCGCCCGGGCGACAGGAAAGGGTGGGTGGGGGCGGCGTGGTCTACACCACTCAGTGGTGTAGACCTGTTGTAGCACGGTGAAGGTGAGATAAGGAACCCACGAATTTTGTGGCCCGGGCCATAAGGGGAGGAATCGGTTCCGGACACGACGAAGCCGCGCCCCGAAAGAGGCGCGAGCCCGCGGCCCGTGAACGAACCGCCTACGGCTTGGTCGTGTCCTCGTGCTCCTCCTCCGGCTCCCTGCCCGGAGTCTTCAGGTCGAACTTCGTGATCGCGAACCGGAAGATCACGTAGTACACGACCGCGAAGCACAGCCCGATCGGCACGATCGCCCACGGCTTGGTCGCCAGATGCCAGTTGATGACGTAGTCGATGACTCCGGCGGAGAAGCCGAAACCGTCGTGTACGCCCAACCCCCAGGTCACCGCCATCGACACTCCCGTCAGCAGCGCGTGGATCACGTACAGCACGGGCGCGACGAACAGGAAGGAGTACTCGAGCGGTTCCGTGATGCCCGTGACGAACGAGGTCAGCGCGACCGACAGCATGAGCCCGCCGATCTCCTTGCGGCGCTCGGGCCGGGCGCAGTGCGTGATGGCCAGGGCCGCCGCCGGCAGCGCGAACATCATGATGGGGAAGAAGCCGGACGTGAACTGCCCGGCGTTCGGGTCGCCCGCCAGGAACATGGTGATGTCACCGTGCACGACCGTCCCGTCCGGCGCGGTGTAGCTGCCGAACTGGAACCAGACGGGCACGTTCAGGAACTGGTGCAGACCGACCACCAGCAGCGCCCGGTTGGCCACGCCGAAGACACCGGCACCCCAGGAGCCCAGTCCCACCAGCCAGTCGCTGAAGTCCTCGAGGCCCCGCCCCACCGGCGGCCAGACCCACAGACACAGCACGGCGAACACGATGGCCGCGAACGCCATGATGATCGGCACCAGCCGCCGCCCGTTGAAGAACCCGAGCCAGTCGACCAGCCTCGTGCGGTGGTAGCGCTGCCAGATGTACGCGGTCATCAGCCCCATGACGATGCCGCCGAAGACCCCCGGATTCTGGTACGTGAACGGGGCCACGGAGGAGTCGGCCGCCTGGCAGCCGATGTTCGTGAGAGCCTTCGCCCCGCCCGGGCAGCTCACCGGGAACTGGCGCAGCACGTTGTAGTAGACGAGGAAACCGGCGACCGCCGCGAGCGCCGTCGACCCGTCCGACTTCTTCGCCATGCCGATGGCCACGCCCACGCAGAACAGCATCGGCAGCCCGAGCGAGCCGTCGAGCAGCGCGCCGCCGGCACCTCTCATGATCTTGGAGACGTTGTCCCAGCCGAGCCCCTCGGCGCCGAACACACCAGGCTGGCCGAGCCCGATGAGAAGGCCCGCGGCCGGCAGCACGGCGATCGGCAGCTGGAGGCTGCGGCCCATCTTCTGCAGCCCCTGGAACAGCTTGTTCCAACGGGCCCGTGCGGGCGCGGCGGCGCTGTCGGCACTCATGGGCGTCCTCCGGACGGGGCCGGGTTGGCGACTGCACGCCCACTGGTGTAGACCAGTCGGCGAACGGTTGCGCTGTCGTGAACGCCATCATTCGGTACGCGCGACATGGCCGCTCGCAAAGATGGGCCAACTGTGGGTTACTGCGACAAAGCGGTTCTGATCAGGGAGTAGGACATGGCCACGAAGGCTGAGAAGATCGTCGCCGGGCTCGGCGGCATCGACAACATCGAAGAGGTCGAGGGCTGCATCACCCGCCTGCGTACCGAGGTCGTGGACCCGAGCAAGGTCGACGAGGCCGCCCTGAAGGCCGCCGGCGCCCATGGCGTCGTCAAGATGGGCACCGCCATCCAGGTCGTCATCGGCACCGACGCCGACCCCATCGCCGCGGACATCGAAGACATGATGTGAACCGATGTGAACCGATGTGAGCCGAAGGGGCACCCTTGAGTCCCCTGCCTCACCCTTGAGGGGCCGCTTCCATAACCGGAGGCGGCCCCTCAGCCGTATGCGGCTAGGCTCGACGTCATGTCTCGAATCGACGGCCGCACCCCCGAACAACTGCGCCCCATCACCATCCAGCGCGGCTGGAGCAAGCACGCCGAGGGCTCCGTCCTCGTCTCCTTCGGCGACACCAAGGTGTTCTGCACCGCCTCCGTCACCGAGGGCGTCCCGCGCTGGCGCAAGGGCAGCGGAGAGGGCTGGGTCACCGCCGAGTACTCCATGCTTCCCCGCGCCACGAACACCCGCGGAGACCGCGAGTCGGTCCGCGGCAAGATCGGCGGCCGTACGCACGAGATCTCCCGCCTCATCGGCCGCTCCCTGCGCGCCGTCATCGACTACAAGGCGCTGGGCGAGAACACCATCGTCCTCGACTGCGACGTCCTCCAGGCCGACGGCGGCACACGTACGGCGGCCATCACCGGCGCGTACGTGGCGCTGGCCGACGCGATCACCTGGGCGCAGGCCAAGAAGCTGGTCAAGCCCGGCCGCAAGCCCCTGACCGGCACCGTCTCCGCCGTCTCGGTCGGCATCGTCGGCGGGATCCCCCTCCTGGACCTCTGCTACGAGGAGGACGTGAAGGCCGACACCGACATGAACGTCGTCTGCACCGGCGACGGACGCTTCGTCGAGGTCCAGGGCACCGCGGAGGCCGAGCCCTTCGACCGCAAGGAGCTGAACGCCCTGCTCGACCTCGCCGTCGCCGGCTGCGACGAGCTCGCGGCGATCCAGCGGGCGGCCCTCGAGGCAACTGCGGGATAACCCTTCGCGTTCTTAGGGGTACGGGCGTACGGTCCAGCCGTGCGCCCCCATCGGCCCCGCACGGGCCGAGCCGACCGCGTCACGGGGTCGACCACATGTTTGTCCACGGGGAGGGACCGTTCCATGGCCGCGCGCCACCGACGCCGCACAGCCGCATTCGCCGTTACCGCCATACTCGTCGCCCTGCCGGCGGCCGTGGGCTGCGACGCCGTCAACAAGGCCCTGGACTGTGTCCAGACCGCCGACTCCATCGCCGACAGCGTCACCAACCTCCAGCAGGCCGTGGAGAACGCGGCGAACGACCCGACGCAGACCGACGAGTCCCTCAACGCGATCGAGAACAACCTCGACAAGATCGGCGACAAGACGGACAACGCCGACGTCAACAAGGCGGTCGACGACCTGAACAAGGCCGTCGGCAACGTCCGTACGGCCATCAAGAACGGCGACAACACCCCCGACGTCAGCCCGGTCACCGACGCGGCCGGCGAACTGACCAAGGTCTGCACGCCGTAACGAGCAACTCTCCGGCCCTTGGATACTGGTCCCATGACCCGCCTGATCCTCGCCACCCGCAACGCCGGAAAGCTCACCGAGCTGAAGGCGATCCTCGCCGACGCAGGTCTCACCCACGACCTCGTCGGCGCGGACGCCTACCCCGACATCCCCGACGTCAAGGAAACCGGCGTCACCTTCGCCGAGAACGCCCTCCTCAAGGCCCACGCCCTGGCCCAGGCCACCGGCCTGCCCGCCGTCGCCGACGACTCCGGCCTCTGCGTGGACGTCCTGAACGGCGCCCCCGGCATCTTCTCCGCCCGCTGGGCGGGACGGCACGGGGACGACCGCGCGAACCTGGACCTTCTCCTCGCCCAGCTCTCGGACATCTCCGACGAACACCGGGGCGCCCACTTCGCCTGCGCGGCGGCACTTGCCCTGCCGGACGGCACGGAGCGCGTCGTCGAGGGCCAACTGAGGGGCACCCTGCGCCACACCCCCACCGGCACCAACGGCTTCGGCTACGACCCCGTCCTCCAGCCGGAGGGCGACACCCGAACCTGCGCCGAACTCCCCCCCGAGGAGAAGAACGCGATCAGCCACCGGGGGAAGGCGTTCCGGGGGCTGGTGCCGGTGGTTCGGGAGTTGTTGGGCTGAGAGCGCACACGAGAACGGCCTGCGCATCTTTCGATTCGCAGGCCGTTTGCTGTGCGGCGGAAGGGATTCGAACCCTCAAGCCGTTTCACGGGCCACAGATCCTAAGTCTGCTGCGTCG
This sequence comes from Streptomyces olivochromogenes, assembly GCF_001514115.1. GTDB lineage: Bacteria > Actinomycetota > Actinomycetes > Streptomycetales > Streptomycetaceae > Streptomyces > Streptomyces olivochromogenes. Next base: position 28,205 of record NZ_KQ948470.1, on the reverse strand, counting down.
CCGTTGCGCCACCGCCGCTAGCCGCCTGCCATCGTACCGGGAGTCGCCCGCGGCCTTCTGCCTCCCCTGCACCAGGTGCTCGTGATCGCGTGGCAGTTGGGGCACAGCAGCCGCCGATTCTCACGCCGGTTGTCATGCCAGGGCCCTGCGGGATGTGGTCGCGGGTAGCGTTCGGTGGATGGGTGCGGAGTTCGACGTGGGTGCCGAAGGGGTGGCCTTCGAGGGCCGGGCGGGGGTCTGGCGGTTCGTCGAGGGCTTTGCCCGGTACTGGCGGGAGCCGATCAGCGCCGGTGACGGCTGTTCGTACGAGGAGTTGGCCGATGCCGAGTACCGGCTTCGATCGCCGCTGCCCATTGCGTTGTGGGATGCGTACGGGCTGCTCGGCAGGCGTACGGACCTGACCAGCGTGCAGGATCGGCTGCTCCCGCTGGAGCAACTGCGCATCGCCGACGGTGCTTTGGTGTTCCGGTCGGAGAACCAGGCGGTCGCCGAGTGGGCCGTTCGGCAGGAGGACCTGGAGAAGGACGATCCGCCCGTGGTCTTCCGGCGTACGGACGGCAGCGCACCTGACTGGTCCCCCTTCCTCGACCGGTTCTCCCTCGCCTGCGTCGAGATGGTGCTGTCCGAGTCCCTGCTCGCCCACGATGAGGACCGCGCGGACAACCGCCCCCTCGGAGAGAGCGAAACCCTCGACGCGCCTCCGGCGGGGTTCGAGCGGCTGTCCTTGCCCGACTACCCCATGTGGGCCCTCGACGCAGGCGTGGTCCGCTGGTTCTCGTCCCCCGACGCCCTGCTTCGGGTGGACGGCGGTGACTGGCTGTGGGCCCTCGGCCGGACCGCGCCCGCCCTGGAGGCGGTCCGCGCGCTTCTCCCCGGTGACTGGATCAACCGGCCGTGGTGAGGAGCCCGGCGCCCGGTCAGTGCCCCGACGTCACCTTCAGGCCCACCACCGCCACCAGGAGCAGGCAGACGAAGAAGATGCGGGCGGCGGTCGCCGGTTCGCCGAGGACGAGCATGCCCAGTACCGCCGCGCCGGCCGCGCCGATGCCGACCCAGACGCCGTAGGCGGTGCCGATGGGGAGGGACTTGGCGGCGTAGGAGAGCAGGACCATGCTCGCGATGATGCCCGCGCCGGTGAGGACGCTGGGGACGAGGCGGGTGAAGCCGTCGGTGTACTTCATGCCGATCGACCAGCCGACTTCGAGCAGGCCGGCGGCGAGCAGCAGGATCCAGGCCATGAGAGGCACCTCCGTGAGTGATCAACAGGGGTGCGTCGTCTTTGCCTGGGAGCTCTTTCGCTCTCCGCCCGGTACGGCGCGTCTCGTCGGGGTCCTTCCAACGCCTTCCACGGTAGCAAAGCACAGGCAAAAGGGGCTGGTGACCATGGTCACCAGCCCCGTCAGGTCAGCTGCGCCCTACAAATACAAGCCCGTCGAGTCCTCGGAGCCCTCGAAGCGGTCCGCCGCCACGGCGTGCAGATCGCGCTCGCGCATCAGCACGTACGCGATTCCCCGCACCTCGACCTCGGCCCGGTCCTCGGGGTCGTAGAGGACACGGTCGCCCGGTTCCACCGTCCGTACGTTCTGTCCGACCGCGACGACCTCGGCCCAGGCGAGGCGCCGTCCGACGGCCGCCGTCGCGGGGATCAGGATGCCGCCGCCGGAACGCCGCTCGCCCTCGGCGGCGTCCTGCCGCACCAGCACGCGGTCGTGCAGCATCCGGATGGGCAACTTGTCGTGGTGGGGGGTCTGCTTGTCCCGATTGGCGCTCACGTCCAGAACCTACCTGCCTTTGAGCCGTCCGTACGCAGCCGGGTCGCGCCCGGCCGGGTCGAGTCGAGTTGAGACGATCGGGCCGGGGGCGAGCCGGATCGAGCCGGAGCCGATTGACCCGGAGCCGAGTCGAGCGGGGCCGAGTCGTTGTCAGCGCTTGCGTCGCCGTGAGCCCGCCACCATCAGGCCCACGAGCCCGACCGCGACGAGCGCGAGGGGCACGATGCGCTCCAGGCGTGGCGCGCCGTCCTCGGTGACGAACTGCCCCTTCGCATCGCCGACGACCCGGTTGACGCCGACGTAGGCGCGGCCGAGCGTGTGGTCGATCTGGGAGGCGACCTTGGCCTTGGCGTCCCCGACGATCGTCTTCGGGTGGACCCGCACGCCGATCTCGTCGAGCGTCTCGGCGAGTGTTTCGCGGCGGCGCTTGATGTCCGCCTCGATCTGCGCCGGAGTCCTGGTATCCGACGTTCTCGACGTATCCGACACCGCGCTGCCTCCGTGGTCGTGTTCTCAAGCTTTGTCTCTGTGCCGCCGACAGTCTGTCAGCTCGGGCCGCCGCTCACCCCTCGGCACCCCCATTACGCTCGTTCCCGTAGTCCCGTAAGCATTCACCCCGGCCACGTGAGGTACCGATGAGCGAGCGACTCCAGCCCGGCGACACCGCCCCCGCCTTCACCCTGCCCGACGCCGACGGCAACGAGGTCTCCCTCGCCGACCACAAGGGCCGCAAGGTCATCGTCTACTTCTACCCGGCCGCCCTGACCCCCGGCTGCACGAAGCAGGCCTGCGACTTCACGGACAACCTCGACGTGCTGGCCGGTGCCGGGTACGACGTCATCGGCGTCTCCCCGGACAAGCCCGAGAAGCTCGCCAAGTTCCGCGAGAAGGAGTCCCTGAAGGTCACCCTGGTCGGCGACCCCGACAAGACCGTCCTGGAGGCGTACGGCGCCTTCGGCGAGAAGAAGCTGTACGGCAAGACGGTCGTCGGCGTCATCCGCTCCACGGTGATCGTGGACGAGGAGGGCAAGGTCGAGCGGGCGCTGTACAACGTCAAGGCGACCGGCCACGTGGCGAAGATCATCAAGGATCTGGGGATCTAAGGATCTAAGGATCTAAAGATCTGGGGATCTGAGGATCTGAGTTCCCGCGGGTCGCTGCTGCGGGTCACGGTTTTCGTGACGTCAGTCCGCTCAGTGGCCCCGCTCCCGCGGTCGTCCCCGCCGTACCGCCGCCGTCCGTGGTCCCGCCCGACGGGGCCGCGGTGTCGCCGCCGGTGGTGGTGCCGGCGTCCGTGGTGCCGCCGCCGGTGGTCGTCCCGTCGGTCGTGCCGCCCCCGGTGGTGGTGCCGCCGTCGGTCTGGCCCTGCGTCTGACCTTCGGTCTGGCCCTCCGTCCGGCCCTGGGTCTGGCCGTCCGTCTGCCCCTGGGTCTGGCCCTGCGTCTCATCCGAGGGCGGGCTCTGGGAGGCCGTTCCACCGGTGGTCTGGCCCCCGTCGTCCTCGTCGCCGGTGTCGGGGGACTGGTCGGTGGGGTCGGTGCTCGGGAGCTGCTGCTCCTCCGCGCCCGGCTGGAGCCGGAGGTCGAATTCCTTCAGGCCGCTGCCCTTGAGCGCGGCCTTCGTGTACTGCGCCCAGATCTGCGCCGGGTAGCCGCCGCCGTTGATGCGGGGCTGGCCCAGGGCGCCGTAGAGCGACTCGTGGGTGCCGGTGTCGGGGTCCTGGCCCATGACGGCGACGACGGTGGCGAGGTCGGGGGTGTAGCCCGCGAACCAGGCCGCCTGGTCCTCCTCCGCGGTGCCGGTCTTGCCCGCGGCGGGCCGGTCGGCGGCCAGCGCGGCGGTACCGGTGCCGCCCTCGACGACGCTCTGCAGGATGGACGTGGTGGTGTCCGCGGCCTCCCGGGGCACCGCCTGCTCGGTTTCCTGCCTGGGCAGGCTCACGGCCGACGTGCCGTCCTTGGTGACCTTCTCGACGAGCGTGTACGTGCCGTGCCGACCATGGTTGGCGAGTGTCGCGTACGCCTCCGCCATGTCGAGGACGCTGGCCGTGGACGGGCCGAGCGCGATGGACGGGGTGCCGGTCAGGTCGGGAGTGTCGGAGGGGATGCCGAGGGCTTCGGCGGTCTGCTTGACCCTGCCGGGGTCGACGTCGACGGCCATCTGCGCGTACACGGCGTTGACGGACTTGTCGGTGGCGGTGCGTACCGTGATGGGCCCGTACGAGGTCTTGTCCTCGTTCTCGGGCGCGTACGAGCCGCCGTTCCAGCCCTGCACGGGGCGCGTGTTGGTGCCGTCGTAGACCGTGTTCGGGGTGATCGTGCGGCCGTCCTGCGTCAGCGAGCCGTTCTGCACGGCCGAGGTGAAGACGAACGGCTTGAAGGTGGAGCCGACCTGGTAGTCACGGCGTGTCGCGTTGTTGACGTACTGCTTGGTGTAGTCGATGCCGCCGTACATCGCGACGACCTTGCCGGTGGCCGGGTCGATGGAGACGCCGCCGGCGCGGACGTACCGGTCGACCTTGCGGTTCTTCTTGTCGAGGTTCGACATCACCTGGTCGTCGACGGCCTTCACGAAGGCGTTCTGCCGGGACTTCTGGAGTGTGGTCGTGATGCGGTAGCCGCCGGTGGTCAGGGTGTCCTCGTCGATGACCTTGTTCGAGACGAGGTAGTCCTTGACCGCCTGCACCAGGTAGCCGCGCTGGCCCGACATGGCGGCCGCGACCACTTCCTGCTTGGGCTGCGGGAACGTGACCTTGGCCCGTTCCGCCGGGGTCAGCCAGTTCTTCTTGACCATGCCGTCGAGGACGTAGTTCCAGCGGGCGAGGGCCGCGGACTTGTTCTCGGGGTGCGCGACCACGTCGTACTCGCTCGGCGCGTTCAGGAGCGCGGCGAGGTAGGCACCCTGACCGAGCGTCAGGTTCTTGGCGTCGACGCCGTAGTACGCCTGGGCGGCGGCCTGGATGCCGTACGCGTTGCGGCCGTAGTAGCTGGTGTTGAGGTAGCCCTCGAGGATGTCGTCCTTGCTCTTCTGGCGGTCGAGCTTGATGGAGATGAAGAACTCCTTCACCTTCCGCGTGGCGGTCTGCTCCTGGCCCAGGTAGTAGTTCTTCACGTACTGCTGGGTGATCGTCGAACCGGACTGCCTGCCCTTGCCGGTGGCGGTGTTCCAGCCGGCGCGGATCATCGCCTTGGGGTCGACGGCCGACTCGGTGTAGAAGTCGCGGTCCTCGGCGGCGAGCGTCGCGTGCTGGGCGTCCTTCGAGATCTGAGCGAGCGTCACGTTCTCGCGGTTGACCTCGCCGTCGCGGGCGAGCTGGCTGCCGTCCGCGTACAGGTAGACGTTGCTCTGCTTGGTCGCGGCGGCGTTCGCGGGCGGGATCTTGACCAGGTAGTAGCCGAGTGCGAACAGGCCGATCACAAGCAGTATCGCGCCGAGGAACGTGCCGAACACCATCCGCCAGGTCGGGATGAGCCGCCCCCAGCCCGTCCGCTTCCGCCTGGGCTTCTTCCCCGGCTTCCCCGGCGTGTCCGTCCCACCCGGATCGCCCGGTGCGCCGTCGCTGTCCGGGCCGTCCGGTGCCGCTTGAGGCGCCGGTTCCGGTTTCTCCGGGGCCCAGCCCTGGCTGCTCTGCTGCGGCTGCGGCTTGTCACTCATCTGTTCGCCGGACTCCTGTTTCGCATCGTACGTTCCCGTACGCCCTCATACGCCTGGTGCGCCCCCTGATGAAGACTGTCGCACCAAGCGTTCCGTTCCCGGATCCCGGCACGTGTCGCGCCTGAAAATGCCTGGCAGGCGAAGCCGGGCGGGGCTAGGCTCCTGCGCTTCGGCCACAGCGGCCCTTTTGACGCAAGGAGGACATCCTCGTGGGGACAGGGCGGTTGTACACGGCCGTCGCGGTGGGCGGGTTCCGGCGCTACGCCACTTATCGGACGGCGACGGCGGCGGGGGTGTTCACCAACACCGTCTTCGGGCTGATCCTGGCGTACGTCTTCATGGCCCTGTGGGACGAGAAACCGCACCTCGGCGGCTATGACCAGGCCCAGGCGCTCACCTATGTGTGGCTCTCCCAGGCGCTGCTCATGGCGATGGCGACGATGGGCGGCGGCTTCGAGGACGAGTTGATCGAGCGCATCCGTACGGGTGACATCGCGATCGACCTGTACCGGCCCGCCGACCTCCAGTTGTGGTGGCTGTCCCAGGACGCGGGGCGGGCCATGTTCCATCTGCTGGGGCGCGGAGCGGTGCCCCTGGCGTTCGGCGCGCTCTTCTTCGAACTGGCGCTCCCCGCAGACCCGCTGACCTGGATCGCGTTCCTGATCGCGGTCGTGCTCGGAACAGTCGTCAGCTTCTCGCTCCGCTACCTGGTGGCCCTGTCCGCGTTCTGGCTGCTCGACGGGGCGGGCGTGGCGCAGATGTACATGATCGCGGGTGTCTTCTGCTCGGGGATGCTGCTGCCGCTGAACGTCTTCCCGGGCGCGCTGGGCGAGGTCGTACGCGCCCTGCCCTGGTCGTCCCTGGTCCAGGGTCCCGCGGACGTCCTGCTCGGCACCGCGGACCCCCTCGGCACGTACGCCTTCCAGGCGTCCTGGGCACTGGGGCTCCTGACCCTGGGCCGACTGATCCAGTCGGTGGCGACACGGAGGGTGGTGGTGCAGGGTGGCTGACTCGACAGAGGTACCGGAAACCTCGCGGGGTTCCGGGGAGCGGGTGGCTTCGGCGGTGCTGGGTGCGCCGCAGGGGACGTATGCCCGGGTGCGGGACGGATTCCGCGCCTACCGGATGATCGCCGGGATGTGGATCCGCTCCACGATGGCCTACCGCGCCTCCTTCGTGATGACCACCTTCGGGAACTTCGCGGCGACCGGCCTCGACTTCGTGGCCGTCCTGCTGATGTTCTCGCGGGTCGACCGGCTCGGCGGCTACAGCCTGCCCGAGGTCGCCTTCCTGTACGGAATCTCGGCCACCTCCTTCGGGATCACGGACCTGGTGGTCGGCTCGATGGACCGGCTCGGGCGCCGGGTGCGCGACGGCACCCTCGACACGCTCCTCGTACGCCCCGTCCCCGTACTCGCCCAGGTCGCCGCCGACCGCTTCGCGCTGCGTCGCCTCGGCCGGGTCACCCAGGGGCTGCTGGTCCTCGCGTACGCGATCTCCGTGCTCGACATCGACTGGACGCCGCTCAGACTGCTCATGGTCCCGCTGATGCTGCTCTGCGGCGCCGCCATCTTCGCGGCCGTGTTCGTGGCGGGCGGAGCCTTCCAGTTCATCGCGCAGGACGCCTCCGAGGTGCAGAACTCCTTCACGTACGGCGGCACCACGCTCCTGCAGTACCCGCCGACCGTCTTCGCCAAGGACCTGGTGCGCGGGGTCACCTTCGTGCTCCCGCTGGCCTTCGTGAACTGGCTGCCCGGGCTGTACGTGCTGGGCCGGCCCTATCCGCTCGACCTGCCGACCTGGATCGCCTTCACCCCGCCCCTGATCGCGGCGGGCTGCTGCGCGCTGGCGGGCCTCGTCTGGCGGGCGGGACTTCGTTCGTATCGCAGCACGGGGAGTTGAACCGACATGGAAACAGGCCTGATGGCGGACCCGGTCAGGGATCCGGTGGACGACTTCATCGAACTCGACGGCGTCGAGAAGGTCTTCGACGTCCGCAAGAAGACCGGCTTCCTGCGCAGCGAACGGCGTCAGGTGCGGGCCGTGGACTCCCTCTCCTTCACCGTGGCGCGCGGTGAGATGGTGGGCTACATCGGCCCGAACGGCGCGGGCAAGTCGACCACCATCAAGATGCTCACCGGCATCCTCACCCCGAGCGCCGGCCGGGTGCGGGTGGCGGGCATCGACCCGTCCCGCGAGCGGACCCGGCTCGCGCAGCGCATCGGGGTCGTCTTCGGGCAGCGTACGACCCTGTGGTGGGACCTTCCGCTGATCGACTCCTACCGGCTGATGCACCGTATGTACCGGATCCCGGACGCCCGTTACCGCGAGAACCTCGACCGCTGTGTCGAACTCCTGGACCTGGAAGCCCTGTTGGACGTGCCTGTGCGCCAGCTCTCGCTGGGGCAGCGGATGCGCGGTGACATCGGGGCGGCGCTGCTGCACGACCCCGAGGTCCTCTACCTCGACGAACCCACCATCGGCCTCGATGTGATCAGCAAGGCCAAGGTCCGTTCCTTCCTGCGGGACCTGAACGCCGAGCGCGGTACGACGGTGCTGCTGACCACGCACGACCTCACCGACATCGAGCAGCTGTGCCGGCGGGTGATGGTCATCGACCACGGGCGGCTGATGTACGACGGTCCGCTGACCGGGCTGCACGAGGTGGGGGAGAGCGAGCGGACCCTCGTGGTCGACCTGGAGCGGGAACTCCCGCCGATCGAGGTGGACTCGGCGCGGGTGGTGAAGGTGGAGGGGCCCCGGCAGTGGCTCGCCTTCCCCGCGGCGGCGTCGGCGGCGGAGCTGGTGGCGCGAATCGCGGCCGAGTTCCCCTTGGTGGACCTCTCGGTGCGGGAGCCGGACATCGAGGCGGTCATCAGCCGCATGTACGCGGAGAAGGCTCTCTCGTAGGCTGAGTCCCATGACCGAGGATGCGCCTTCCAGGGGAAGCGACGACCAGCGACCGACGCCGCCGGACCCCGGATCCCCGAGCCCCGAGCTGCGGGCCTCCGACGCCGATCGTGAGCGGGTCGCCGAACAGCTGCGGGACGCCCTCGCGGAGGGCCGCCTCGACATGGAGGAGTTCGAGGAGCGGCTGGAGGCGGCGTTCAAGGCGCGGACGTACAGGGAACTGGCGCCGCTCACCCGCGATCTGCCGGGCGTGCACGCCGTGGCCCCGGTCTCCATGGTCAAGCAGCCCGAGGAGAGCGGGAGTTGGGCGGGGCGGATCGTCGGCGGCGAGGGCTCGTCCTCGTGGGGTGTCGCGATCCTGTCGGGCTTCGAGCGCAAGGGCCGCTGGACGGTACCCAAGCGCTTCAACTCCTTGGCCTTCATGGGCGGCGGTGAGATCGACCTGCGCGAGGCGAACTTCGCGGACCGCGAGGTCGTCGTCAACGTCGTCGCCGTCATGGGCGGCGTGAACGTCATCGTGCCGCCCGGCGTCGAGGTCGTCGTCCGCGGCATCGGCATCATGGGCGGCTTCGACCACCGCGAGGAGGGGCGGGCCGGGGACCCGGGCGCCCCGCGCGTGATCGTCACGGGCTTCGCGTTCTGGGGCGGCGTCGGCGTGGAGCGCAAGCTGACCCGTGCCGAGCGGCTGCGCCTGAAGGAGGAGCGCCGCCAGGAGAAGCTGGAGCGCAAGAGCGCCCGCAAGGAACTGGAGGGTTCACGGCGGGACGGCCTCGGCGACATGTTCGACGCCCTGGACGACGCCCACGACCTCATCCGCGAACGCCACGAGGAACGCAGGGAGCGCCAGGAGGAGCGCCGGGAACGGCACAGGGAGCGCCGGGACGAGCGGCATCGGCGGAGGCACGGCGGCTACTAGATTCCGCCGAGGTCACAGCTCCGCAGGCGCCGCCCCCTTCAGGTCCCCGAGCTCGAACACCTCCGCCATCCGCTTGTACCCCTTGTCACTGGGGTGCAGATGGTCCCCGGAGTCGTAATCGGCCCGCAGCCGCCGCGGATCGTACGGATCCCGCAACGCCTCGTCGAAGTCGACGACGGCGTCGTACACCTTCCCCGCGCGGATCTCCGCGTTGACGGCCCGGCGTACGGCGTCACGCGACCGCGAGTACCCGCGGTGCCCGCCGAAGGGCATCAACGTCGCCCCGACGACCCGCAGTCCGCGCGCATGCGCCCGCCGCACCATCTCCCGCAGCCCGTCGGTGACGGTCACCGGATCGACCTCGCCCTGGTTGCGCAGGATGTCGTTGACGCCGAGGTCGATGACGACGGCCTTGACGTTCGTACGGCCGAGCACGTCGCGTTCGAGACGGTTCAGGCCGCTCGGGTTGTCGGCGGGCCGGCCGAGCCCTTCGGCCAGGACCTGGTTGCCGCTGATGCCCTGGTTGACGACGCTGAAGCGAGGCACGTCCCCGGTGCCGGCCGCGGCGCGCAGCCGGGCGGCGAGGACGTCCGTCCAGCGGTGGTTGGCGCCCTCCGTGGAGGTGATGCCGTCGGTGATCGAGTCGCCCAGGGCGACGACGGTGCCGACGGATTCGTCGCTCAGTACGTCGAGCGCGGTGAGGTAGCGCCAGTGCGGGGTCTGCTCGGTGTACGCGGTGGCGGTCAGGTCCTCGGTGCGGTCGCCCTGGGCGGCGTACGAGATCTGCCGGGCGTGCGGGTGGTAGGTGACCGGGCCGGACGGGGTCGGGGAGTACGTGGTCACGAGGACGTCGGAGTCGCGCGGGATGCGCACGCGCACGGCGTCGCTCATGATCTGCGCTCCGGCCGGGACGATCACGGTGGTGCTGCCGGAGAAGGTGAGGCGGCGCATGGTGCCGGCCACCGCCGCCGCGTCGTTCTCGGCCGCGGCGACGGCGATCGAGGCGTGCGTGATGTCCAGCGGCTGCTGTCCGTAGAGGTTGGACAGGGTGATGCGGGCTTCGGTGCCGCCGACGTCCGTGTGCACGACGTTGCGCAGGGAGCGGCCCGCCATGCCGTTCGTCTCGGTGCCGGGCTCGGCTCCGGCAGGGGAGGCCGACCAGGTGCCGACCCAGGTGCCGGCGGAGGCGGGGGCGGCCGAGTCGCGCGGGGCGCGGTTGTCGGCGGTGGTGTTGCGGGTGCCGCCGGTGCCGTCGTCGGCGGCGACACCCACGTATATGGCTCCGGATATGGCCACGATCACGGCGATGACGGCGGCCAGCAGGGCATAACCATGACGCTTGGTCATGCGGTGCGTGTCTCCTCGGGCGAGGGGAGCCCGAGGCTCCGAAGTGATGATCACATGATGGGGTACTGGGTAGGGAGGAAATCCACGGGACCCCCCTCCCGTGGCCTCGAACGACCCGGAGACGCCCCGGAGGTGTCCCTGAGACGCCCCCGAGATTTCCCGGAGACGGCCCCAGGATTCCCCTGAGTTCCCCCCGTCCGAACAGACGCAGGGAACTCCTGTTCCGTTCCGGGAGTCGGTCAGGAAGGGACAATGTGTACGGAGCCCTCGGACGGCTCGGCGAACGGGTGGAGTGAATGGAACGAACAGAACCGGAAGACGCGGGCGCCGAAGGGCGGTCCGCCCGGCCCGGCGCCCCCGGCCACCACGTGACGACCGCCGTCGACCAGGCCGAACGCACGACGACCGGCCCCGGCCGGGAGCGGCGCGCGACGACCGCCCCCGGCCCGACGAACCGCGCGATGACCTCGTTCAGCCCCGCCGACGAGGAGAAGCGCCGCGGTGTCCGCCAGATGAAACTGACGGCCACCGGCCTGCTGCTCTTCGTCGCCCTCGTGTACGTCCTCGCGACATGGGCGTCCCACGAGGGCGCCGGAGCCTGGGCCGGTTATGTCGCGGCCGCCGCCGAGGCCGGCATGGTCGGCGCGCTCGCCGACTGGTTCGCGGTCACGGCCCTCTTCCGCCACCCGCTCGGCCTGCCCATTCCGCACACCGCGATCATCCCCACCAAGAAGGACCAGCTGGGCGTCTCGCTCGGCGAGTTCGTCGGCGAGAACTTCCTCTCCTCCGACGTCGTACGACAGCGCCTGCGCGCCGTGGGCATCGGCAGCCGTCTCGGTGCCTGGCTCGCCGAACCGGAGCACGCCGACCGGGTCACCGCCGAGCTCGCCGCCGCGCTCAGAGGCGCCCTGACCGTGCTGCGCGACTCCGACGTGCAGGCGGTGGTCGGAGAGGCGATCACCCGCCGCGCCGACGCCCAGGAGATCGCGCCCGGCATAGGGAAGATGCTGGAGAAGATCGTCGCGGACGGCGGCCACAATCGGGTCGTGGACCTGGTCTGCATCCGCGCCCACGACTGGCTGGTGTTCCACGACGAGCAGGTCATGGACGCGATCCAGGGCGGCGCGCCCGGCTGGACCCCGCGCTTCGTCGACAAGAAGGTCGGCGAGCGGGTCTACAAGGAGCTGCTCCGCTTCGTCACCGAGATGCGCGACGCCCCCTCCCATCCGGCCCGCGGCGCCCTGGACCGCTTCCTCACCGACTTCGCCTCCGACCTCCAGTCCGACACCGACACCCGCGCGCGCGTGGAGCGCCTGAAGGGTGAGGTCCTCGGCCGCGGCGAGGTCCAGGACCTGATCGCCTCCGCCTGGACGGCCGTACGATCCATGATCGTCTCCGCCGCCGAGGACGAGCGCAGCGAGCTGCGGCTGCGCGTGCGGGCCTCGCTGCTCTCGCTGGGTGCCCGGATGGCCACCGATCCCAAGCTCCAGGCCAAGGTCGACCGGTGGGTCGAGGGCGCGGCGGTGTACGTGGTGACGACGTACCGGACCGAGATCACCTCCCTCATCACCGACACGGTGGCCGGCTGGGACGCCGAGCACACGACCAGGAAGATCGAGGCCCACATCGGCCGTGACCTGCAGTTCATCCGGATCAACGGCACGGTGGTGGGCTCGTTGGCCGGGTTGCTGATCTATACGGTGTCGCGGATCGTGGGGGCGTAGATCCCTCTCGGGAGGGCGTGACCGCATTCGGGCGGGCGTAGGCCGTGCCCCGGAGGGAACCCGGTCAGGCGTCGCTCGACGAGGAGGGAGCCTCATGTCCACCGTTGAGGAGAAGGGCCGGGGGGAAGGCCGGGGTCAAGCCGGGGGCCGGGTCACCAGCGCCGTTCCCGCCCGTCTCGACCGTCTCCCGTGGTCACGCTGGCACTGGACCGTGGTGATCGGCCTCGGCACGGTGTGGATCCTCGACGGCCTGGAAGTCACGATCGTCGGCAACATCGCCGGACGCCTCTCCGAGCCCGGCAGCGGCCTGCCGATCACCTCCGCGCAGGTCACCGGCACCGCGGCCGCCCTCTATGTCGCCGGCGCGTGCGTGGGGGCGCTGTTCTTCGGCCGCCTCACCGACCGCTTCGGCCGCAGGAAACTGTTCATGGTCACCCTGGCGGTGTATCTGGGGGCCACGGCCCTGACAGCCGTCTCCTTCGAACCCTGGTGGTTCTTCACCTTCCGCTTCCTCACGGGCTTCGGCATCGGCGGCGAGTACGCGGCCATCAACTCCGCGATCGACGAACTGATCCCCTCCCAGTACCGCGGCCGGGTCGACCTGATCATCAACGGCAGCTTCTGGCTGGGCGCGATCGGCGGCTCCCTGCTGTCGATCGTCGCGCTGGACACCGCCCTCTTCCCGGCGAACATCGGCTGGCGGCTGACCTTCGCCCTCGGTGTGGTCCTCGGCCTGGTCATCCTCGTCGTACGCCGCAATGTCCCGGAGAGCCCACGGTGGCTGCTGATCCACGGCAGACAGGAGGAGGCCGAGCAACTGGTGGCCTCGGTGGAGGAACGGGTCCGCGCCGACCTCGGCGGCCGCGAACTGCCGCCCCCCGCCGGGGAGATCACCATCCACCAGCGCAAGACCATCGGCTTCCTCACCATCGCCCGCACGGTCCTCGCGACCTACCGCAAACGCGCCGCGCTCGGCCTCTCCCTCTTCATCGGCCAGGCGTTCCTCTACAACGCGATCACCTTCGGCTTCGGCGCGATCCTGACGAAGTTCTACGACATTCCGGTGGGCTCCACCGGCTACTACTTCGCCGTGATCGCGCTCGGCAACTTCCTCGGCCCGCTGCTGCTCGGCAAGCTCTTCGACACGGTCGGCCGCCGCCGGATGATCTCGTCGACGTATCTGCTCTCCGGGCTGCTGCTGTTCGGCACGGCCTGGCTGTTCGGCCGGGGCTCGCTGAGCGCGGTGACCCTGACGGCCTGCTGGTGCGTGGCCCTCTTCTTCGCCTCGGCGGGCGCGTCGAGCGCCTACCTCACGGTCTCCGAGATCTTCCCCATGGAGACCCGCGCGATGGCCATCGCCTTCTTCTACGCCATCGGCACGGCGGCCGGCGGCATCAGCGGACCGCTGGTCTTCGCGGACCTCACCCAGTCCGGCGTGGTCGGCGACACCGTGCTGGCCTTCCAGATCGGCGCGGGCCTGATGTGCGCGGCGGGCCTGGTCGCCGCGTTCCTGGCGGTGAACGCCGAACGGCGCTCGCTGGAGGACATCGCGCCCCCGCTGTCGACGGTGGCACCCGCCGATTCTTGAGTACGGGAACCGAGTTCGGGCCGAGTACGGGAACTGAGTTCGGGAACCTGAGTACGCGTACTCTGTCGGGCCGCCGTCCGGGCGGCAACCCTCGTACGCATGACCGAGAAGCTGTTAGGCCCTCTGCGAACGCGCCCCTGGCCGGAACGCTGGCTGACGCGCGTGCTCGGCGCCGCCCTCTCCGGCGCGGCGTACCTCCTCTGCCTCCCCTGGGACCTGCGCAACCGCCCCGGGGCGACCGGGTCGGTCACCGAGACGACCTCGGTGACCGTCCTCGGCGCCGTCCTGCTCGGTGTGGCCCTGCTGCTCCTGGCCGCCTACCTCGGCCGCCGGGACGCGCTGGCCTGGCCCCTGCTCCTGGTGGCGGGACCACCGGCAGCACTCATGTACCTCTCCTTCCACTCCCACCCGGAGCCCCCGGACGCGGCGGTCTGGCCGCTCACCTGGGCGTTCTTCACGCTGGTGGTCGCGGCGGGGGTGCTGATCGCGACGGCGGTGGCGAGGCGGTACCGGGCGGCGGACTGGGCGAGTTCCTCGGGCTCCGGGGACTCCGGCGACTCCTGGGACTCGTCGGACGAGGCGCTCAGCCTCGCCCGGTGGTGGTGAACGCCCGGCGGGGGCCCAGCGGGGGGAGGACTCACGGACCGTGGAAGCGGCGACTCACGGACCGTTGAAGTGACGATTCACGGACCGTGGAAGCGACGATTCACGGACCGAGGAAGGCGACGGCTCACGGACCGTAGAAGTACCGCGAGCCCTTCTCGATGAAGTACGTGGCGTAGACGCGCCCGAGGGCCGGCTTGCCGCGGTACATGCCCACGTACGCGCGGGAGCTGTCGACCACGACGGGCCGTGTCATACAGGCGAACCGGACACGCTGGCGCTCCTCCGCCCACCGCACGGCGGCCGGGTCGACACGGTCGCTGACCAGGACGGGGAAGGCGCCGACCCCGTTCTGCAGACCGACGGGCAGGCCGCCCTTGGTGTCCTTGGCGTACTTCGTCACCTGCTCGGTGAAGCCCTCGACGACGGGCACGGTGATCTCCGGAACCGCCGCGGCCACGGTGAACAGATACAGCTTCGTCGCCATCCAGCGCAGCCGGAAGTCCGACCGTCGCCCCACCAGCACGGGCACCCCGGCCCAGTCCTCCCAGCGGGTGGCGCACCCGTCGGCCGTCAGCCGGCCCTCCAGGGTGGCGAGGTAGGCCGCCGGGGCCGAGGGCGTCGACGGATCGTGTGGTCCGTGCACCTGTCCATGCATGAGCCGGATCCTAGGGCTAAGCGCCCGTGGTCGACCCCGGTCGGACAATCATCAGGATCGTGACGGTGGCCCAGAGGAGGTTGAAGAGCCCGGTGAACATGGCGAGCCGGGCGGTGTCCCGCGGGCCGACACGGCTCACTCCGGCGTTCGCCACGCCTTCCCCGCCTGCCCCCACGCCTCCCTCTCTGCGCTCCTCCACGGCCTCCACGCCCTCTATGCCTTCCATGAGCGCGGTCTGCCGGGGCAGGACCAGCGCGGCGAGGACGACGGCGGCCAGGGCCGTCAGCGCGATCGAGACGATCAGCCAGGTGTCGCCGAGCACGCCCATGTTCTTGGCCGTGGCGAACCCGAACACGGGCACGGCGACGCCGACCGTCGCGTACAGACGGCAGATGCGGTGCAGCACCCGCACGGTGGAGAGGGCCTGGGCGTCTCCGGGCTCGGCGAGCGCCTTGCGCGCACTGGGCGGGAACATGCTGGCGGCGACGGTGACGGGCCCGACGGCGACGATCGCGGCGAGGACGTGCACGGCGAGAAGGAACTTGTTCACGGGCCGACGCTAGGGGCGTGCGCGATCTTGCGGAAGCGGCACTTCTGCCAGGGTCCAACGGATTCTCGCCAGCCGCGGTGCCACAGGGAATCGGCGCCTCGAACGCAGCTCTACGCAGCTCTACGCAGCTCTACGCAGCTCTACGCAGCTCTACGAAGCTGTCGGCACCCTATGAGGCCACGAGCCCCCCTTGGCCGCAATCCGTCGTATGCCTACGCTCTTGCCATGCACACCGTGGCCGTACTGGCGCTCGACCAGGTCATCCCGTTCGACCTCTCCGCCCCGATCGACACCTTCGGCTGGGCCCGGCTGCCGGACGGCCGGGAGCCCTACCGGATCCGGGTCTGCTCGCCGACGGCGGAGGAGGAGGTGAGCGCGGGCCCGTTCACGATCCGCGCCCCCTACGGCCTGGAGGCGCTGGCCGAGGCCGACACGATCATCCTGCCCGGCGTCGCCGACCCGACCGCCCCGCTCCCGCCGGGTGTGACGGAGGCGCTGCGCGCGGCGGCCGCGAACGGCACCCGGATCGCCTCGATCTGCGTCGGCGCCTTCGTCTTCGCCGCCACCGGCCTGCTGGACGGGCTGCGCGCCACCACCCACTGGGTCGCGGCGCAGGACCTGGCGGCCAGGTACCCCGCCGTGACCGTCGACCCGAACGTCCTCTACGTCGACAACGGCCAGTTCCTCACCTCGGCGGGGGCGGCCGCCGCCCTCGACATGTGCCTGCACATGATCCGCAACGACCACGGTTCGGCGGTCGCCGCGCACGCGGCCCGGATGTCGGTCATACCGCTCGAACGGGAGGGCGGCCAGGCCCAGTTCATCATCCACGACCAGCCCCCGGTACCGGCCGGCACCACGATGGAGCCCCTCCTCGCCTGGCTGGAGGAGAACGCGGAGCGTGAGCTGACCCTGGAGGACATCGCCGCCCACGCCGGGATGAGCACCCGTACGCTCAACCGCCGCTTCCGCGACCAGACCGGCACCACACCGCTTCAGTGGCTGCACCGCGCCCGGGTCCGCCGCGCCCAGTACCTCCTGGAGACGACGACGTACCCGGTCGAACGCATCGCGACCCAGGCGGGGTTCGGCTCCCCGACGGCGTTCCGGGAGCGGTTCAAGCGGGTGGTGGGAACGAGCCCGTACGCATACCGCCGCGCGTTCCAGAGCACGGGACCAACCCCGGTCCCGGTCCCGGTCCCGACCTCGGTCCCGGTCCCGGAATCCGTGTCCGCTGCCGCGGCCTCGTAGGCCTCAGGCCCTCGGGCCCGTGGCGATGGTTGCTCAGGCCCGTCGGTCGGACACGGCCCACGAGGCGAGGGCCACGGCACCGGCGACGCCGAACACGGAGGGCCAGGCGCCCACCTTCTTGGCCAGCGGGTGGGACCCGGCGAAGGCGGCGACGTACGCGACGGTCAGCGCCCCGGCGGCCTTCCCGCCGGCCTGCCGCCGCCACTGCTGCGCGGCCGTGGCCCCGGCGGCCGCCAGTACCACCCCGCCGAGCTGCCGCTTCTTGGTCCACCGGGCCACGCCGTACCCGCCGATGAGCCCACCCGCGGCCACCGCCGCGGCCGGTACCTTCGCCATTGCTGCCTCCCGCTCCTGCCTGCGTCTTTCGAACAAACCGAGGCTAACGCGCACGAACGGACACCCGACGACCGCCCTACCCCCGCCCCACCTCCGCACTACCCCCGGGCGACCGTGCGGGGACTGTTGTAGGCGGACACGCTGAGCGCCGGACGGTTCGACGGCAGCGCGTGAGCCGGCCAGGACAGGGTGACCGTCCGCGACTCGCCGGGCAGCAGCCAGAGGTAGTTGTCGCTGTACAGCGTCGGCAGGACGCGCTCACCGCTGTGATCGTCCAGCAGCGACAGCCGTACCATCGAGGCGAGGGCCGACCCGCGGTTCTTGACGACAGCGGTCAGCTCACGTCGGGCACCGGTACCGGTACCGGAGTGCGTCGCGCGCGTGATCGAGGCCGAGAGCCTGACCCGCGGGAGATCGTTGAGTGCCTTCATCGCGGCCGGGGTCCGATGGCGCCAGTAGGTGTTGGCCGAGAGCGTACGACCCGCGTGGTCCTCGAGGGTCAGACGCAGCAGGTGCAGATCGGGCAGGTCGTCGGTCCAGTCCACGGCGAAGGCGGTTGTGGTGGAGGCCGAGGCGACATCGACCACGGCTTGCCTGGTCCCGCCGATCCGGCGACCGGCGAGGTCGTACAGCCGGGCGGTGACGGTCGCGCCCTCGACCTTCCCGCGCGTGTGGTTCACCACGAGGAGCTGCCATTTCAGCGGGTCGGCCTGGACGTGCAGGGGCTCGCAGGCGGTGCGGGCACCGTAGTAGGTGCCGTTGACGTCGAAGTCGTAGTCGTAGGTCTGCCAGACGGTGCTGTGCCAGGCGGGGTGGGACATCCACAGCATGAGGCCGCTGGCGTCGTCCCACAGGTGGGCGTTCCACGCCTCGAACATGCTGCGCGCGTTCTCGTAGTTGACGAACTGCGCCTTGCCGGCGAAGTCGTCGAGGTCCGTCGCGGTGCCCAGGCGCGCCTCGATCGCCGCCCGGTACTGCTGCGGAGCCTGATTCCCGTGTTCGCTCCAGTCGTGGTAGTACCACGCTCCGCCTATCGGCCACTCCTTCTCGTCGCCGACCAGGTTGCGCATGCTCTCGGCGGTGGAGACGACCGGCATGCCGATCTCGGTGTGGAATCCGAAGCTGTTGCTGCCGTAGGTCGACGGGTCGTAGTACTTCTCGGGCTCCACCCAGTTGTAGGGGCCGCCGCCGGTGATGATGCCTCCGGCGGAGTTGTTCTGGTAGAGGAGGCCGGGGGCCTGCTGCTCGACGGCGTCGCGCATGCCCTTGTCGATGGCGGCCGGCGGGTCGCCCTCGTTGGCGCCGCACCACACGACCACGCACGGATGGATGCGGTAGCGCAGGACGGTGTCGCGCGCGATCGCGTTGAACGCGTCATGGTCCGGCGGGTCCATGGCCCAGGCATTGGGGAAGTCGTTCCACACCAGGATGCCGTGCTCGTCGCAACTGGCGTAGAACTCCTCTCGGTTGATGCTGCCGACCCAGTTGCGGATCATCGTGAAGTTCATGTCGCGGTGCATGCGCACCGCCGCGTCCATCCGCTCGGCCGGCATCCGCCGCAGCAGTTCGTCCCAGCCCCAGTTGCCGCCCCGGGCCAGCACCCGTACGCCGTTCACGCTGATCTTCAGCGGCACCGGGCTGTTGTCCACGGACTTCACATCCGTCCAGCTGTCACCGTCGGACGACACCTGGATGACGTACGTCTTCGGGTAGGCCTGCTCCCACAGGATGGCCACCCGGTCGAAACTCTGGGCGGAGCCGAGGTCGACCTGGATCCACTGGTGGTCCTCGTACTGCGACGACCACCGGCTGTCGGGGCTGCCGTCGGTGGCGGCCGCGGCCGGATGGTCGGACTCCTCCGTGGAGGCCGTGGCCGCCTTGTGCAGGGCCAGGTCGGTGCCCGGACGGGAACTGTCGATCACTGACAGGGACCAGAGGGAGTTGCCCCAGCTGGTGTGGCGCACACCGCAGTTGATCCGCACGAAGCGGGCCGTACGGGCGGTGAAGTCCTCCACCTGCAGGCTCGCCCGGTCGGTGTTGAACGGCAGCGGTACGGCGGTGTTGTCGACGGACTTCACGTCCGTCCAGGTCGAGTCGTCCGTGGACACCTGGACCACGTACGTCCGGGCGTAGGCCTGCTCCCACACGAGGTCGACGCCGTCGAAGGACTGCTGGGAGCCGAGGTCCACGCGGATCCACTGATCGTCCTGGTAGGCCGAGGACCAGCGGGTGCCGGGGTCACCGTCGGTGACGTTGCCGGGGCCGTGGTCGTCGCCGTCCGTCGTGGAGGAGGTGGCGCTCGCGTGCAGGGCGAGGTCGGTACCCGACCTGCCGCTGTCGGTCACGGACAGGGTCCACAGGGAGTTGCCCCAGTCCGTGGCCCGGGTCAGGCACCTGACCCGTACATAGCGGGCCTGCTGCCTGCCGACCGCCAGCGACTGGGTGCAGGCGTCGCCGGACGAGGTGAAGGGCAGCGGCACGTCGTACTCGTAGCCGAACTGGCGGATACCGAAGCGGGTGGTGCGCCGGTCGCTCTCCGTCCCGTCGACCGAGGCGGCCAGGGTGAGGTCGTGGAGGGTGGGGCTGCCGAGCCCGTTGGGCCACCACAGTGCGGGGTTGCGCAGCCGCAGCCGGCTGAAGGCGTCCGGGGCGAAGGTGACGTCGACGCTCCGGCCGGCCGGGACGGTGACGGCCTTGGAGACACGTATGTCGCCGAAGGACGCGGAGACGGTCGTGGTGTGCTCGGCCGCGTCGGCGTTGCGGACCGGGACGGTGAGGGTGACTTCGGCGACGGAGGTGTCGGGCAGGTCCGGCAGAACCGTGTCCACCCGGGGGTCGCCGATGACCACGGGCCCCGTGGATCTCAGCCGGACATGGTTCCAGATCCCCGAGACGCGGTCCCGTACGGCGGGCATCCAGTCCCACCCCGAAGCGGCCAGATACGTGGGCGAGTTGAGATTCATCTGACCCGCGCCCGCGTCCACCCAGGACTCCCCGGCGGGACCCTTGTCCCCCGGGCTGCCGGGAACGGGCATCGGCGTGATCTTCACCGCCAGCGCGTTCTGCCCCTTCGTCCCCTTCTCGGCGAGCAACTCCGTCACGTCATGGGCCGAGCGGGCGAACGGGTAGGTGAGCCCTCCCACCTGGTGGCCGTTGAGCCAGATGTCGGCCTGATGGTTGATGCCGTCGAACTCCAGCCAGACCCTGCGGCCATGGCCGGTGCGCAGACCGGACGGCAGGTCGAAGTCACGCTTGTACCACCAGGAATGGCGGGAGAGCGCCTCAGGGATGTGCAGATTGTTCAGACCGGCGACCGGGTCCGGGAGCTTTCCCTGATCGACGAGTGACGCGAGGACCGTGCCGGGCACGGTGGCGGGCAGCCAGCCGCTGGTGTCCACGGTCGGTTTCGACAGGTCGGGACCCGCGCCTTCGGCCCAGTCGTCCAGGGTCAGCCGCCAGCCGGACTCCAACGGCACCGTGCCGTCCGCCGCGACGGCCAGCCGGGGAGCCTCGCCGTGATGGGTCCCCCAGTCGGTCCAGCCGGTGGCCGAGGGCCGCCGGCCACCGACGGTGCCGTACACCTCGAACCCGTTCAGCCCGAGCGGGTTGGGACTGGACCGCCGCTGCGCCGTCATCCGCACCCACCGCGCCGTCACGGACCGGGTCAGCGGAATGTCCACCACCCCGCCCGTACCGGCGGTCGTGCGGTACGCGCTCGTCCAGGAGCTGCCGTCCCTGGACGTCTCGACCACGAAGGCGAGCGCGTAGCTGGACAGGATCTCCTTACCGGTGGTGCCGTCGGCCGGGTTGCCGGTGGCCGGGGGAGTGAAAACCGGATCGCTCGCGTCGGCCTCGAAGGTGAGCCGGACCCGCGTCACCTGGCAGTCGGCCTGAAGATCGACCGAGATCCACTGCGGATCGTCACCCGCCGCCGCGCGCCATCCGCTTCCCCGGACCCCGGGCGACGCGAGACGGTCGACCACGAACTCGCCCGGAGTCGCCGCGTAGTCCGTCGAGGAGACCTTGACGGGGCGGTAGGCGGCGAGTTCACCGGACGGCGCCGCCGCGGTGAGCGCGTCGCCGCGCTCGGCGGCCGTACTCGTCGCCGGGAACAGAGCGTTCAGCCCAAACCCGCCGAGAAGAGTCGAACCCGTAGTGACCACCGACCGCCGGGAAGGACCGGAAGGATCCCGCGGCGCATGTGACTGACCTGCCATGAACGTGAGTCCCATCAGAAAACAGCGCGGCCGACGAACACGCGGAGGCGCCGGAGCCGTTGGCGTGACAACGTTGCCAGAGCGTCTGACAACGTTGCCAAAGGTGGCCGCGCGCCCAAGCTCCTGTCAAGACCTCGCACACGATCACCGTGTTCTGACGGCACGATCGCCGTGCTCAGCTCCCGGTCACCACACGTCGAGAAGCAAGTCGCCCCAGGGGCACGGGAGTCATGGAGCAAGTCGCAGAATTTCCGGCGTGCCGACCCAAGGCGCGGCCTCCACTGGAAGCTGCCCGCCGAACCAGGCCGGAGCGGGAGTAGCGCTGTGGGCGCTATGAGCAGAAGGCACGTCCTCGCCCTGGCTGCCAGTTGCTCTGTCGGGCTGGGGCCGTCGACAGCCATTGCGCGAACAGTTCCTGGCCAGGCATGATGCCCCGCGTTGTTCGTGCGGCAGGGGTGGAACAGCTGTGAACCAGGAAGCCCGTAATGGCGGAGCGGAATCGTCGGGAATGGTCGGCCGAGTCCGCTATCGGGCTTCGTGGCAGCAGTCCCTGCCACTGGGCCTGATCCTCGGCGCCGCCATGCTGATGCAGTTGTCGAACCCCTTGCTGTGGGCGCACCAGCGACCCGGGCTACCCGGCCTGCCGTTCGATTCGCGGGTTCTGGCCATGGTGCTGCTGTTCTTTGTCTCGCTCGAACTGTGGGTGCTGAGCCGCTACGTCGGGGTAACTCTGACCTCTGAGGCGGTCGTCGTCCACAACCTGCGCCGCCGGACCATCCCGTGGGCCAACGTGGCCGAGGTCGCGGTCGAGCCGTTCACCGGCGGACGGCGGGTGGTCCTCTACGAGACGGATGGACGCCGCACCCCGCTACGAATGCCAAGCTCCGGTTTCCTGTCCCGCGACCGCCGGTTCGACGACAAGGTCGCGACCATCCGAAGCTGGTGGCTCGCCAACGGCGGCGCGGCCCAAGTCGAAGACACAGCTGGTGAACTCGGCGCCTGGGGGTATACCTACGGCCGGCTGCCCGAGCGACTGGGCATGCGACCTGCGCCAAGCCGGTCGGTGCCCACGGTCCTGCTGCTCGGCTGGCTTGCGGCTGATGCGGTGATGGTGGGGTTCGCCGAGGGGCCCGGCGCTGATCTCCCGACGCTTCTTGGCCGCACGCTCGGCGCACTCGTCGCGATCTCGCTGCTGCTGGGCGCGGGCTTCCTGAGCTTCGGCAGAGGCGTCATCCTCACTGCCGACCACCTGGTCATACGAGGGCTGCGGCCCCGAACCGTTCCCTGGGACGAGATTCAAGGGATCGCCGTCGAGCGCCACCGCGGCGGGCGCAGGCTAGTCATTCTTGAAGCGAGCAGTCGCCGAACGCCATTGCCGGTACCGCGCGTCGGACGCGTGCTCTGGGACTCGGAGTTCGAAGCCAAGATCCAAACGCTACGTCACTGGTGGCGCACCCACGCGGAGATTGGCACGACCCCGGCCGAAGCGGCGCTCCAACCCTCGGACCAGCCACCGCTCCTTCCCTACCGCGGACCGCGTCTGTGGCAGAAGGGAGTGTTGGCCCTGGCCTGCATCGTCCTCGGCTACGAGATCCTCGTGTCAGTTCTAGTCGGAGCTCTGTTCCTCACCGCCGGTCAGTGAGAAAACCTCACTCACTCCCGATAAACGGGCGGCGCATTCCTGTACGTATGCCCGGTGGGACTCGTCCAACTGGCAATCCCGGTATGCGGATCCCGCGTCACCCTCCACCCGGGATGGTGAGTCTTCAGCCGATGATGCCGCCGACACAACGGCTGCAGATTCTCAGGAACCGTCAGCCCACCCGCCTCAGGACGCTCGTGATCGAACGGTACGACGTGATCGACATCGCAGCGATGCGCAGGCATCCGACAACTGGGAAAGGCGCAGTACTGGTCGCGCGCGACGACCTGCCGCTCGGCATCAGCCGTGGGCCGATAGGTTGTCGGATCGACCTTCACAAGCAGCCCACTGCCAGGATCGGTAAGAAGCCTCCGCCAGATCGTCCCCGGAGCGAAGGCGATCTCACGCGCCTGCCCCGCGGTGATCGGCCCGTACCCCTTCAGCTCGGCAGGCCCGTCCTCGGCCCCCACCAGAACATCAAGAGGCACCGTGACCTGCACGACGGCAGCAGCCCGCCCCCGCACCGGACTCGCGCAATCGCCCACCACGCCATTCCGGTTGACCACAAGGTCGTACAACGCGTCGGCACGCTTCTGCGCCAGAGTCCGCCCGTCATTGTCGAACGTGGCCGCGTGTGCATCGACGGCCTGTCCCATCTCGGCGGCCTGCTCAGCAGGCAGAACGGCGCCGAACAGGGCCATCCCATCCTCTCGCGGATAAAGGACAGTCTCCCGATCCGCTTTGCGCCGCCGATGCCGCTCATCAGCCCCGTCCGGATCGGCCTTATGAATCTGCCGACGCAACAAGGCCCGCGTCTGCCCGACGGCCAACTCCGGCATCTTCGCGATCACGACGGCCTCAACCTGCCCAGCCGTCTCCGGCTCGAGCACCGCACACGATTCCGTGACGGCCTCAGCCTGCAGATAGGAGATCTCCCCACGCTTCAGTAGCCCCAGAGTCGCCGGATACCGAGCGCACAGCTGCTGCGCCACGTCGAGCCGCCGCGAAGCGGTGCCGCCGGCCAGCCGCAAGGCACAAGCCACTTCATCGCTCGCGGCGTCCCACTCCCGCAGTAGCCGAGCATCGAACGCCTCACCGGCTGCGGCAGCATCGGCCCCAGAATCCGCGTAATCCCCAATAGCCGCCAACACCTCGACCTGCATCCCCTGCATCCAGGCAAGATGCCTCTCGAACACAGCCAGGGCATCAATCCGCCCCCGCGCCGAAAGCCGCTCACCGGTCAACTCGACCAGCAACCCCAGGGTCTCCACCGAAGGTGCGCACGACCGTAATTCAGCGATCCACTCATCTGTCACCGCAGACGACACATCGACTTCGGACTCCACCACAACAGCCACCGCGCTCACCCCCGTTCCCATGAGAGCGCCGCACCTCACCCACCCACCAACGATCCAACCCCTCCATTATCGCTCACGGAGAGTGATATCCCCAGCTCATTGCCACATTTCATCCGTCAGAATGATCCACCCCGGAACCGGGAACTCCGCCTGCCGCCGGCCAGCCGCCAGCCCACGCGGCGCGTCATCGCAACCGGTGCCAGGCCAAGACGACCGGCGTCCTGGTCCACCCGGACCACCCCAGACGTGCTCTCGACCCACCCACCATCCGGAAGCCGCCAAACCAACCCGGCGTGCGCGGAAGGCCATAGGCGTCCCCCAAGCCGCAAATTTCCGGCACCCGGCAACGCGAAGAAACCTCCCCCCACTTCTCCCGCCGCCCCCTTTCGGGCCGCCCGGCCAAGAGCACTCCGCGGTGGAGGGGTGAGAGTCAAGAGTGGAGCGCAGCGCAATCGGCGCAGCCGACGCCCGAAGGGCGCTCTTGACGCTCACCCCGGAACCGCCATCCTCGGGAAAACCGGGCGGCCTTGGGTGCCCCGTAAGCGGAGGGCGACTGCGGCAAGCATCTACGGAGCGGCGGAAGCGGCACTTGTTCAACGGGAACCTGGCTGGAGCGTCAAGCGGCCCTCGGTCACCGGATGTCATCCCTTGCCGAAGCGGTGGGTGATTGCGCGAATCCTCGGCTGGCACATATAGCACCAGCGCCCGGCTAAGCGCGAGGTCATCGATGCCGTTACACAGGGAGAACTACGACGCCGGCGAACTGGCGCAGTCGTGGCCCAGGGCCGCCCATCGTTAACGTCCCCAAACCCGGTGGCTCAACTGTCCTATAAAACTCCGCCAGGCGCCGCTTCCTATGGTGACCATCGGGCCGGTTGGATCCTTGGAGTCACGCACGAGGGTGCCCTCTCTCGTGGGCGAGCACTCGACGCATTCGGTGCCGCTACCGCCGCTGTAGGACGACTTGAACCAGTGGGGCTCCAGCGGTCCGGGCATCAAGACTCCTTGTCTATGCGATGGACGAGCGCAGCAGAGGACTCGAGATCGAGTGCCTGAGCGCTCAGGTACTCGAACGCCAACCTATAGCGCCCAAGTTCCTGGGGCTTCTCCATGAAGAGCCCGCCGCCAAGGATGTCTACGTACACCACGTCCAACTCGGGAGAGGGGCCGCGCAAGACGACGAAGCTGCCAACTGCTGCTGCGTGAGCTCCTGTTGAGAAGGGAAGTACTTGCGCAGTGACGTGGGGCAGTTCCGACATGGCCAGAAGATGCTGAAGTTGCTCGTGCATGACTTTGCGTCCGCCGACACCGCGTCGAAGCGCCGCCTCGTCGATCACGCACCAGATGTGTGGCGGTTCATCACGCAGAAGGAGTTCTTGTCGTTTCATGCGGATTTCGACCATGTGCTGTACCTCCCTCTCTGAACACTGCATCTCCGAGGCGCGGTGTACGGCCTCGGCGTAGTCGCGGGTCTGGAGGAGGCCGGGGATGTACATGCACGCGTAGTGGTCTTCGCGCACTACCTCATCCTCAAGCGTGAGCATGAGATTCATAGACTCGGGGATGGGGTCGGCGAGCGACCTCCACCAGCCTTGGATCTTGGCGCCCTTCGCGAGTTCGACGAGTGCGAGGCGTTCCTCGTCGGACGTGCCGTACTCACGGCACAGTGCGTCAACGGCAGGCCACTTGACTGATCCTTCCTTGGTCTCGTAGCGGCTGAGCGTAGCCTTTGAGATGCCTACCCGTGCTCCGGCTTCCTCCAAGGTCAGGCCCTTGCGTTCACGGAGGCGGCGCAAATCGGCGCCAAGTTGGCGTCTGCGAGTGGTGGGCCCAACTGGCATATCCCGCACCTTTCGTGTTGATCTCTCAGATCCTGCTGCCTGCCCGATCGTGACAGCAACACAGCGTGCGCCGGGGCGCGCGAAAGGTGGCTGCGCTCCTGCCCGCTCCCTCAATGACGTGATGAGAGTTCCATTTTGAGAGTTCCAGTGTCACTCTCAGTGTTGCATCGATTGCGAGGTGCAACTTGACGTGCGAGGAGAGGACTTGAGGCATGGACTGTGCGGGTTGTGTGCCGAGGAAGCCGTGGGACATCCCGTTCGTAGCGGAGCCGAGGGAGGTGTCAGCTCTGCGTCGCATCATGCGGCTTCATCTGGGGCTCTGGGGCCTGCACGAGATCGCTGAGGCAGCCCAACTGTGTGTTACCGAGCTGGTTTCCAATGTCATCACGCACGTGGGCGCCGGCACCCCGACCACACTCGCCGTCTCCATGAACGGCACCTACTTGCGCATCGAGGTCCAAGACCCTGACACCCGTGCCCTGCCAACTCTCATCCAGGCGGGAGTCGAGTCCGAAGGCGGACGGGGCATGGCTCTCGTCGATGCCACCGCCGACCGCTGGGGTGTCCAACTCCACCCCGACCGAAAGGTCACCTGGTGCGAGCTGTCCACCGGACTAACTTCGCCCAATGGCCACAGCAGGGATGTTCGTGTGGCAAGAGCAGGATCGATGCTGGGCCTCTACGGCGCAGCGAAGCTGCCCGGTATTCAGGGCCCAAGCCCGTTAAGCGTGACCGTAGCGCAGGAGGCGGCGATCGAAGTCATCGCTGACCTCCTGCACTGGCTTCGCGTACATGGCGTTGACGCCGATGAAGCCCTCGACCGGGCCCAGATGCACTTCGAGGCGGGGGTGGAGTAGGACATGAAGAGCGACGATCACCCAGCAGCAATGGCGGAGTACGTCCAGACGTCCGCTGGGATTTCGTGTGCCAACTTCCACGTAATCGCCATCGGCTTGCTCCCCTTGTGTTCGACGTACTCAGCTGGGCCGAGCAGCATCCACGGTTGGGCTCCGCCGATGTCGGTGCTCTTGTAGCGGCGGACGAACAGTAGGACGTGGCTGCCTTCGGCTTTGTGGTGTTGGTAGCGCAGGCCCGTGGCGGATGTGGCCGAGGTCTGGTTCTGGGACTCCCAGTGGAAGAGGGTCTCGCTCAGCGCGTAGTCGTGGTAGCGGGTCTGGGGAGAGAAGTCCTTGTCGTCCTTGTCCAGAGTGATCATCAGGGCATCGGTCTTCGCGGACTCACACCACTTCACGCCCTCGCGGAAATCGCCCGGCATGAAGCCGCCGATGTAGGACTGGCCGAGTGCGGGGAGGATCTCCTCTCTGCTGTAGGAGGCGTGGATGGTCAACGGGAGACCAGTTTGGCCGCCGATGCCAAGGAGCGGGATCGGGACGTGCTCGGTATGGGCGAGGTTGTACTCAAGCACCTGGCGAAGCTCGCTGCGTACGGCGTGCTGGGCTCGGAGTGCTGCGAAGCCAGTGTCGTAATCCTTGAATCCCTTGCGGGTGACGCCTCCGAGAGGCCAGAGCTGGAAGAAGAGCATCCGAGCGTAGGCCTGTCCCCGCTCGTCGAGTTCGCCGTACGAAGGGGCGTCATCCTCCAACATGCGGGTGTACGCATCGACGCGCAGAGGGTCGTCAACGTGGAGGAAGGCAGGCACGCGTTTAAGCAGAGCCGCTTCGCCCTCTGGAGGCTCGCCATTGAGGAGTCCAGCACGCCGGAGCAGTCCCGTCCAGGAGTTGCCGTTGCCGCGATACAGCTCCTTCAGCTCGCGGCCGCTCTCGTAGAGATAGGTGCTCAGCCGATGCTCGGCGTAGGTCGCGACTTCGCGCGCTAGG
>NZ_KQ948469.1:88731-208704 GCF_001514115.1 Streptomyces olivochromogenes | reverse complement strand
CCGCGAACCGGGAGAAGGCACGCCGCAAGGTCGCCAGGATCCACGCCCGGATCACGGACCGGCGCAGGGACGGCCTGCACAAGCTGACCACTCGACTCGTGCGCGAAAACCAAACGCTCGTGATCGAGGACCTGGCCGTGCGCAATATGGTCACCAACCGGAAACTCGCCCGCGCCATCAGTGATGCCGCGTGGGCGGAGTTCCGGAGCCTTCTGGAGTACAAGGCCGCCTGGTACGGGCGGGACGTGGTGGTCGTGGACCGCTTTTTCCCCTCCTCCAAGTTGTGCTCCCACTGCGGTGCCTTGCAGGACAGGATGCCGCTGAATGTCCGCACCTGGACGTGCGGCTGCGGAACGGTCCACGACCGGGACGTGAACGCGGCGAAGAATCTTTTGGCCGCCGGGCTGGCGGTGTCTGTCTGTGGAGCTGGTGTAAGACCTCAACGGAGAACTCCGGGCGGGCAGTCGGCGGCGAAGCAGAAAACCCCACGGCGCGAGCCGTAGGAATCCCCTCGTTTACGAGGGGGAGGAAGTCAAGGTTGTTCCTCTCCAGGAAGGTGGGGTGATTCCCGGAACGGGACAGGGTCAGGGGTGTTGCCGGACATCGAGGGCGTCGAGCCGTACGGTGTGCTCGTCGAGGCGGGAGCGGAAGTCGGCCCAGTCGCTCGCGCCGCTCCAGGCGCGGTCGGCGAGGGCGCACAGCCGCGGGTAGGTCAGGTACTCGATGTGGGCGGGCGTCGTGACGAACTCGGTCCACAGCTGGGTCTGGGTGCCGAGCACCCGCCCGGCCACGTCGGGGTCCGCGTCCTCGGGTACGGGATCGTGGGCGTGGACGGCGCGCAGATCGACGATGTTTCCGGGCTGGGCCAGTGGCTCGCGCGGGTCGCCGGACTGGGCGTAGTCGAGGTAGGTGGCCCGGTGGTAGGCGCTGACGACGGGGTGGCCGCGGCGGGCCGCCGTCAGAGTGTGGGCCGAGTCGCGCCAGGTCATCACGGTGAAGTCGAGGGGCAGTTCGGTGCCGGTCTCGGCCCAGCCGACCGGGCGGCGTCCGTGCCGGACGAGGAAGTCGCCGATCTGCCCGAGGAACCAGCCGTGCAGGGCCGCGGGGCCCGGCAGGCCCTGCGCCACCGCTCGTTCCCGCACGGCGACACTGTGCGTCCACTCGGTGGTGGGGCACTCCTCGCCGCCGATGTGGATGTACGGCGAGGGGAAGACGTCCATGACCTCGTCGAGGACGGTGCGGCAGAAGTCGAGGACCTCGTCGTGGACACCGAGGACGGTGTCGCACACGCCCCAGCGGGTCCAGACGTCGAGGGGGCGCTCCGGATGGTTGCCCAGTTCGGGGTAGGCGGCGAGGGCGGCGCGTACATGGCCGGGCATCTCTATCTCCGGCATGACGGTGACGCCGCGAGCGGCCGCGTACCGGACCAGGCCGACGAGTTCGTCCCGTGTGTACGACCCGCCGTGCGGGATGCCGTCGTACGTGTCGCTGCCGGCCGGGCCCTTCTGGGACTCGGCGCGGTGGCCGCCGATCTCGGTGAGCTTGGGCAGTGCGGCGACCGGCATGCGCCAGCCCTGGTCGTCGGTGAGATGCAGGTGGAACACGCTGATCTTGTGCAGGGCCAACAGGTCGACGTACCTGCGCAGGTAGGAGACGGGCTGGAAGTGGCGTGCCACGTCCAGCATCGCGCCGCGCCAGGGGTGGCGGGGGACGTCGGTGATCTCGGCGCACGGCAGCAGCCACCGTGTACCGCGCTGCGGAGTGTCCGACAAGGCCTGAGGGGGCAGGAGTTGGCGGAGCGTCTGGATGCCGCGCAGCAGACCGGTCAGGTGTGCGGCGCGCAGCAGCACGGCGTGCGGGGCGACGGTGAGCCCGTACCCCTCTTCGCCGAGGCCGGTGAGTCCGGGGTCGAGTGTCAGGGCGAACTGTCCGTCCGGGGACGGCCGCAGGGACAGCCCGGTGGCGGGGGCGAGCAGGGTGCGCAGCAGGTGTGCGGCCGGTTCGGCGCCCGCGCCGATGTGCAGCGCGGTGCCGGCGTCGAGCGTGAAGTGTCCCGGCCGCAGTGCGGCCTTGGTGGGGCGGGGTACGAGGGTGAGCACGGATCGCTGTGCGGGCATGGGTCAGCTCCGGGACGGGGTCGCGTGGGGGTGAGGTGTGAGGTCAGCCCTTGACTGCGCCGGTCGCGAAGCCGGCGGTGACATGGCGCTGGAGCAGCAGGAACACCACGAGTGCCGGGGCGGCGAAGAGGGTCGAGGCGGCCATCGTGGCGCCCCAGTCGGTGCCGAAGACGTTCTGGAACGAGGACAGCCACACGGGCAGGGTGCGGTTGTCCTGCTGCTTGATGATCAGGAAGTTGGCGTAGGCGAACTCGTTCCAGGCGGTGATGTAGCCGAACAGCGAGGTGGCCATCAGGCCCGGTGCCAACAGCGGGAACGCCACACGCCGGAACGCGCCGAGCCGGGTGCAGCCGTCGACCTGGGCGGACTCCTCCAGCTCCGGGGGGATCGTGCCGATGAAGCCGCGCAGGACGATGATGGTGAAGGGCAGCGTCATCATGAAGTAGACGAGGGTCAGGGTCGGCAGCCGGTCGAGCATGTCGGTGTCCCGGGAGATGATGTAGACCGGGATGATCAGTGATTCCCAGGGCGCCATCTGCGCGATGAAGACCATGAGCATGAACTGCCGGCGTCCCTTCCACTTCATTCGGGCGACGGCGTAGGCGGCACCGAGCGCGATGACGAGGGCGAGCAGGACGGCGGTCAGCGTGACGAGGATGCTGTTGCGCCAGAACAGGCCGAAGCCGGCGGCGCCGACGGCGGTGCGGAAGTGGTCGAGTGTCCAGGTCCGGGGGAGGATCCGGGGGTTGTCGGACTGGATGTCGCGGGTCGGGGTGAACGCGGTGGCGACCATCCAGTAGACCGGGAAGAGACAGACCACCACGGTGACGACGGCGGCGGCGTTCAGGGGCAGACGGCGGATGCGGGGCCGGGTCGTGCTCATGCGAGCTCGTCCTCCTGGCGGAACATCTGGCGGAAGTAGAAGACGAGCACGCCCGACATCAGCACGACAGTGACCATGGAGGCCGCCGAACCGAGGTCGTAGCGCTGGCTCGAAAGGGCGGTCTGTACCGCGTACACGGGCAGGATCGTGGTCGCGTCGCCGGGCCCGCCGTTGGTCATCACCCAGATCTGGACGAACGCCTTGAAGGTCCAGATCACCTCGAGCGAGAACACCAGCATGAAGATCGGCCGGACCATGGGGAAGGTGATCGAGCGGAAGATCCGCGGCCCCGACGCTCCGTCCAGCCGCGCCGACTCGTACAGCTCGGTGGGGACGGTGGTGAGGGCCGAGTACAGGGTGATCGCGGCGAAGGGCACGGACTGCCATACGACGAGGACGACCACGATGGCGAAGGCGGCCGGGCCGTGCGCGAACCAGGGGTAGCGGTGGAAGGACTCGAACCCCAGGTCGGTCAGGACCGCGTTGACGATGCCGAACTCCGAGTGGAACAGCCACTGGAAGACGGTGGTCGCCGCGATGACGGGCATCGCCCAGGTCAGCACGAGCGCGCTGAGGACCGCGGTCCGGCCGAACCGGCCGAGCCGCTCGACCATGAGCGCGACCAGCGTGGACAGCACCATGATCAGGACGACGTTGATCGCCATGAAGAGGAAGGTGCGGCGCACGACCTCCCAGAAGCGGCCGTCCCCCAGCAGCGTCTCGTAGTTCTTGAATCCGACGAAGCGCGCTCCGCCCAGGATGAGTTGGCGCAGCCCGAAGTCCTGCAGCGATATCACCACGGCGCGGACCAGGGGATAGACGAGCAGATAGAGCGTGCCGAGGACGGCGGGCGCGATCAGGACGTACGGCCAGATCCCACGGCCGGTGGACTTCGACGGGCGGTGCGGCCCTGGGCCGGTGGAGCGCCGGGGCGGCCCGGTACCGAGTGGGGGGCGGGGGGCGGTGTGCTCGCGGACGGCCGACACGGCGCTCCTCCTTCCGGTGCGTGGACGGTTCAGGAGCCGGAGTTCATGGCCGCGGTGATGGCCTCGGACGCGGTGGTGGCCTTCTTCTGGATGTCGCCTCCGGTGAGGACGGCCGTCATGTAGTCCTTGATCGGGTTCTTGGCCTCCACGGCGGCCCAGCCGGGGGTGTTGGGTGTGGCGTGGCCCTGGGCGGCGCCGACCGCCATGGCCGCGGCACCGGGGTCGGCCGCGACCGCGGAGGCCAGGGTGGTCTTGTTCGGGACGTAGCTCATGGCGACGGCGAGCTTCTTCTGCCAGGTGTCGCCGGTGAGCTCATGGACGAAGGTGTAGGCCGTGTCCTGCTTGGTGGACGCCGTGGGGATGACGAGGTCGGAGCCGCCGGTGAAGACCGCGCCGGGCTTGTCGGCGGACTTGCCCGGGATCGGGAAGAAGCCGAGCTTTCCCTTCAGCGCCGGGTTGTTCTGGATGACGACGTTGGCGCCGCCGGGTGTCGAGACGACCTGGGCGACCTTCCCCTTGGCCATGACGTCCGCCTGCGTGGGGTTGGCCTCGTCGGAGTCCCTGGGGCCCTTGCCGAGGGCCTGGAGCTTCTCGTAGAACTCCATACCGCGGGATCGCCTCGGGGGAGTCCAGCGTGCCCTTCCACTTGCCGCCGGTCTCGGTGGCGAGGTCGCCGCCCTCGTCCCAGACGAAGCCCGCGAGGGTGTACCAGTTCTGGCCGGGCAGATAGATTCCTTGCGTGCCACCGGCGTTGAGCTTTCTGGTGGCGGCGATCCACTGGTCGCGGGTCTTGATGGCGGTCGCGTCGATGCCCGCCTCCTTGAAGAGGTCGGTCCGGTAGATGACGACGCGGTTGGCGGCGTAGTACGGAATGCCGTACTGCTTGCCCTCATAGACGCCCGGCTCCGCGAGACCCTTGAGCCAGTTCTTCCCCCCGAGGTCGTCGACCTTGTCGCTGAGGTCGAGCAGCCCCCCGCTCTGCGCGAACTGGGCGACCTGGGTGTTGCCGGTCTCGATGACGTCCGGTGCGTCGTTGCTGGCGAGGGCGGCCGTGACTTTTTCGCCGATCCCGTCCCACTCCTGGATCTGCACCTTGACCTTGATGTCCGGGTGAGCGGTCTCGAAGCCCTTGACGAACTCGTTCTGGAACTGGGCCGAGACGCTGTCGCGCATCAGCCAGACGTCGATGGTGGTGCTCCCGCCGGAGCTGTCGTCGGAGGTATCGGAGGAGCTACTGCAGGCACTCAGCCCGGCCGTCATCACGAGCGCGGACACACCGGCAAACAAGCGGAGCTTCACGGTTCACCTCTGGAGGACAAGACCTGACCACCTGACCAGTGAAGTCCACTGGACAGCTCACCTCTTGATGTGGGGTTGAAGGTGGCATAGACCAATCAGGGACGTCAACCCCCCGTGTCTTAAAGGGTTTTGGGCCGCAGTCCACTCGGGATCCGGTCGATCATCTCTCAGTGGCGGTTACACTTGCCTGGTCAAGAGGGGCAGTTGCGGGTGACCACTGGTCAACTGGTTAACTGGATATTCCGCGCATGAGGGAGGGCACCATGAAGGCTGACGCACCAGGTGCGGTGCTCAAACGGGAGCGAGTTCGCGACTTCATCCTCGACCTCGTCGAGTCACATCGCCCGGGGGACGCGATCCCCTCCGAGCGTTCCCTGTGTGCCCGCCTGGGTGTTTCCCGCCCGACCCTGCGTGCGGCGGTCGACGAGCTCGTCGCCGCGGGTCTTCTGGTGCGGGAGCACGGTCGCGGCATGTTCGTGGCACCCGAGAAGATCACCCAGGAACTCGTCTCGGGTCAGCAGGCCATGACGGTGCCCCAGGCCTCCGGGACCTGGTCGAGTCGCCTGCTGGAGTTCACCACCATTCCGGCGGGCGCGCGTGTGGGCCGCAAGTTGCGCATCTCGCCCGCCGTCGAGATCGTGTACGTGGCACGGCTGCGCCTGGTCGACGGCGCCCCGATGGCCATCGAGCATCTGCACATCAGGGCCGATCTGGTCCCCTCCCTGTCCGTCCAGGAACTGGAAGCCGGCGACCTGTACGAGCACCTGCGCGAACAGCATGGCGTGCACGTCCAGGAGGCCGTACAGGCGATCGAGCCGACCGTCGTCACCCGAGCGGAGGCCGAGCTGCTCGACGTGCCCGAGCTGTCCCCGGCGCTGCTCTTCGAGCGGCTCACCTCGGACACCACGGGACAGCCCGTCGAATACGTCCACTCGATCTACCGCGGCGACCGCTATCGCATCGTCTCCCGGCTCACCCTCGGCCCCTCGGCCGCGGTGCCGCCGGCCCGGCTCGGACACCACCCCGGCATCCCACCGGGCGACTTCGCCCACCGCGACACCATCGCGTCCTCCACGCACGGGGACATCCAGTCGGCACCGTGAGCCACCGCGGTTTCCGGCTGGGCGGGGGAGGGGTGCCCGGCGAGCGCCGGTTCGCCCTGGGCGCAGGCGGCCACTGGACCACGGCTCCGGCGCCGACAGGACTGATCTCGCCGCCGGCTCATACTCAGGCGCGGATGAGTAGCGCGGTGATGGCCTTCGCAGCCCGCTCGGCCGCGTACGGGTTGCTCGGTCGCGTACGGGTTCCTCGGTGGCACGCGCTGCGCGGCGATCTGCTCGTATGCGGCCGCGAACGGATGTTGTCGCGTCAACCAATGCGCGCAGCGGGGGAGGAACAGCCGAGTGCTGTTCCTCCCCCGCCATGACGGGACCGAATTCAGATGGCCTGAGCCGTGGGCATGATGGTGATCTCGGTGAGGTTGACGTGGCGGGGCACGGCGGCCATGAAGGCGACGGTTTCGGCGATGTCGGCGCTCTGGAGGCAGTCGATGTCGTGGATGAGGTCGGCCATCAGTTTGGAGGCGTCGGGGTCGGTGACGTGGTCGGGGAGTTCGGTGTCGACCATGCCGGGTTCGATGGTGGCGACGCGGACCATCTTGGGGCCGAGTTCGACGCGGAGCAGTCGGGTGAGGTGGCTGATGTAGGCCTTGGTGCCGGAGTAGATCGAGAACTTCGCCAGGATGCGGGTGGCCGCGATGGACGAGGTGTTGATCAGGTCGGCGGCCTTGCCCTGGGCGGCGGAGTCCGTCAGGTGGGGGAGGAACGCGGCGATGACGTTCATCAGGCCGGTGATGTTGAGGTCGATCTGGCGCTGCCAGTCGTCGACCTTGAGTTCCTCGATGCCGGAGATGAGCTGGACTCCGGCGTTGTTGAACACGAGGTCGGCCTTGCCGAAGCGCTCGGCGACCTGGTCGGCGGCGGTCTGGACCGCGTCGCGGTCGGTGACGTCTACGGCCAGGGCGAGTGCGGTGCCGCCGGCGGCCTCGATGTTCTTGACCAGGCTGTCGAGGCGCTCCTTGCGCCGGGCCAGTACGACCACCGTGGCACCGAGCTCGGCGAGGCGTTCGGCGGTGACGGCACCCATGCCGCTGGAGGCGCCGGAGACGACAGCGACACGGCCGGCCAGGGGAGTGCCGGTGAGCAGGGCAGCAGACATCACAAAACCTCGGTCTCTTTGATCGGAGGGCGGGGAGTGCGGGATTGATCGGAGGGCGGGGAATGCGGGGAATGCAGGGAATGCGGGGCTGATCGGAGGGCGGGGAGAGGCGGATCGGCGTGGTGCCCGGCCGGGCCGGTCGTCCTGCCCGGCAGGGCTGCTCGTGGGGGCTGTGGGTGCCCGATCGCGTCGGCGTCAGGCGGCGTCGTGATGCGCGGTGGCGGCGGACTTCTCGCGCCACGGGGCGAGGTCCTCCTGCACCTGCTGGTACTTGACCTCGAGCCGCTCGATGGTGTCGCGCCCGAGGTAGAGGTGCGTGGGCAGCTTCTCGGTGGAGGCGGCCTCGACGATGAGGGCGGCGCCCTTGACGGGGTCGCCGAGCTGGGCGTGGTTGGCCTGGTCGATCCAGTCCAGCGTCACGTGCGCGGGGGTGTCGTCGTAGTCGGTGATGCGGTTCGCGGCGACCGACAGCGAGCTGGCGTCGAGGAAGTCGGTGCGGAAGACACCCGGCTCGACGACCATCGACTGGATCCCGAACGGCGCCATCTCCGCGGAGAGCGCTTCGCTGATGCCGGCGACCGCGAACTTCGACGCGCTGTAGAGGCTGACGCCGGGCTCGCCCTCGAAACCCGACCGGGAACCGATGTGCACCAGCCTGCCGGACCCCTGCTTGCGCATGACGGGCAGCACGGCACGGGTGACGTTGATCAGGCCGAAGACGTTGAGGTCGAACAGCGACCGGGCCTCCGCGTCGGTGATCTCCTCCAACGCGCCGAGCAAGCCGCGACCGGCGTTGTTGACCAGGACGTCGATGCCGCCGAACCGGTCCACGGCGGCCTCGACCGCCTGCGGAATGCTGTCGTTGTCCGTGACGTCCAGGGCGACCGCGAAGACGTTGTCGGAGTTCTTCAGATCGGCCGGAACGCGTTCCGGGTTTCGTACGGCGACCACGACATTGTTACCGCCTGCCAGAGCGGCACGGGCGATTTCAGCGCCGATTCCACGGGAGGCGCCGGTGACAAACCACGTAGCCATGGGAAAAACCTCTTTCGTCGTTTCCCCTTTTCGGGGATTTCCTGTTGACGTATTCGAGTGTGCCCGTCGGCTACGGCGGTATGAAGGCTGCGCTTTTCCTGGGAGTCTCACACCCAGGAAGCCGAGGCGGCTCTGCCGGGCCGATGTCCGGGGAAGTGCCGCAGGCTGCGGCGCGAGCGCTCCGTCGGCGACGTGTTGCGGGCGCGGGATCCTCCGGTATTCAGTGGGAGTACCTGCCGAAGGAGCTGGGCTTCGGCTCGGGCATGATCTGTTGGCGCCGGCTGCGGCACTGGAACGAGGCCGGGCCCTGGCGGGGCCGGGCCGGTTCGAAGCATCACTTGATCGCTGACGGGCACGGCACCCCGCTCGCGGTCCTGCTGACCCGCGGCAACCGCAACGACGTTCGAGGGAACTTTCGCCCGGCTGCACGGCCTCCGGCGAGTTCGCATCCGATGGGAACCGCGGTCCGACATCCACGAGGCATTCCTCAAACTCACCTGCTGCCTCGATAAGGCCACCGCCGGCCTTGCGCGAGGCGGACACCGGCATGGCGGCTTCTTCGCATACTGAGAGGCATGGCCCTCTATGACACGCTCGGCACGACGTACGGCCGGACCCGGCAGCCAGATCCGCGGATCGCCGCGCAGATTCACGCCGCGCTCGGCAACGCTGCGGATGTGATCAACGTAGGAGCGGGCACCGGCTCCTACGAGCCACCACAGACGACACTCGCCGTCGAGCCCAGCCAGATCATGCTCGCCCAGCGCCCACCCCGGTCCGCGCCCGCCGTGCGTGCCGCCGCCGAACAACTTCCGCTGTGTGACAACGCTGCCGACGCCGTCATGGCACTGCTGACTGTCCATCACTGGAGTGACCTCGCGGCCGGCATCGCCGAACTCCGCCGAGTCGCGCGCCGCCGCATCGTCATCCTGACCTGGGACCAGCAGATCTTCCGCGAGCAGTTCTGGCTCGTGCGCGAGTACCTCCCACAGGCCGCCGCCTTCGACGACAGCCGCGCCATCCCGACCGACCGGCTGGCCACTCTGCTCGGCGGGGCACGTCAGGAGCCCGTCCATGTCCCGCACGACTGCACGGACGGGTTCGGCGCAGCATACTGGCGCCGCCCCCACGCCTACCTCGACCCACAGGTGCGTGCCGGAATCTCCATGCTCGCCCAGACCGGAGAAGACGTCCTCGCTCCCGGCCTGGCAACGCTCGCCGACGACCTCGCGACGGGCCGTTGGCACGACCGTCACGCCGACTTGACCGCACGCGACACCCTCGACGTCGGCTATCGAGTACTGGTGTCAGACTCCTGATCATCGGATCGAATTCCGGGTGCCGTCGACGGCACCCGGCTCAGGCGCCGTATGCGGGATTCTGCTGGTGAGGTACTTCAGGTGCGCTGATGGAGCCCAGCAGGGCCAAGCCGTCGGCGGAGGGGGAGCCCGGCTCGGCCTGGAGGACGACGAGCTGCTGTCCCGGAGCGCTGCGGATGCTGAGGGCCTCGTGCCGCAATTCCAGGTCCCCCACGCCGGAGTGGTGGATCTGCTTGACTTCGTAGGGCGGGACCCGGGTGTACTCGCGTGCCCACAGGGAACGGAACTCCGGGCTGCGCACCGACAGTTCACCGACGAGCTCCAGGATACGGGGATCCTCGGGCGTGCTCGCGGCGGACTGCTGAAGGTCGGCGACCGCACGGAGCTTGGCCCGCTCCGCGTTCCTGTAGAAGGTCTTCGCCGCGGGGTCCAGAAAGAGCATGCGCAGCACGTTGTCGTGCTGCGCGAAGTCGCGGTAGAGGGCTTCGGCCAGTGCGTTGGTGGCCAGCAGGTCCTGGGCATGGCCGACGATGAAGGCCGGCGTCCTGGTCCAGCTTTCGATCAGCTGCCGCAGGTGCGGGCGGACCCGCTCGACCCGCAAGGGTCGCTTCGTGCGGCGGGTTGCCGGCTGGGCCAGTCGGAAGAGTTCCCGCTTGTCCTCTTCCCCGAGTTGCAGCACGCGGGCCATGGCCTCCAGCACTCGGAGCGAGGGACTGAGTTCACGGCCCTGCTCGAGTCGGCTGTAGTAGCCCGGACTGACACCAGCGAGCGTCGCGACCTCGTCACGCCGCAAGCCGGGCACTCTTCGCCGGCCGGCGCTGGGCAGTCCTGCGTCCACGGGGCTGAGGCGTTCCCTGCGGGAGCGGAGGAACTGACCCAGCCCTTCAACCGAGTCAGGGCGCGTGTGGTGGTCCATGCTGTCGAGGCTAGGCGGAAAACGCCCGGAAAACTTCTGTCGAAGGTGGGTGCATTGCACCCAGGATTGCGGGCCCCCGGGGGCACAAGGAGCTGACGGACGACGAGAGGTCTCCCAGGCGTGCCAAGACGGTGAATTACTGTGTGTGCCGGATGCGCGACCTGGCGCAATAGTCCGCGACCCGCACTTCTCATCGGCTGGAAACCATCTAGTCTTGCTGCATGAGCAATGGGACACCTTTGGGTGATTTCCTCCGAGCCCGCCGAGAGGCCCTCAAGCCGCACGATGTCGGTCTCCCCGAACACGGGCGACGTCGGGTGCCGGGACTGCGCAGAGAGGAAGTCGCGCTGCTCGCCGGAGTCAGTTCCGACTACTACATCAGGCTGGAACAGGGGCGCGAAAACAGTCCGTCCCCACAGGTGCTCGAGGCCGTGGCGCAAGCGCTGAAACTGGATGCGGAGGCTGCCGACCATCTCAACCGCCTCTGTCTGACCGCCTCGCAGCGCCCGCACGACTGGGGCGAGGCGGACGTCAGCCGGCAGTTGTTGCAGCTGATGGACGGATGGGAGCACACTCCGGCCTTCGTCATCGGCCCGGCTCTCGACATCATGGCGGGCAATTCCCTTGCCACGGCTCTCCACAGCGGGTTCGACCAGTTCGACAACCTCGCCCGCATGGTGTTCGTCGACCCGGCGGGGCGCGAGTTCTACCAGGAATGGGAGCGCGCCGCGCACTCCTGTGTCGCCGAAATCAGGGCAGCCTACGGCCACGATCCCGAATCGGCCCGCATCGCCGAGGTCGTGGCGGAACTGTCCGCCCAGAGCGAGGAGTTCGCGGGAATTTGGCAGATGCACGAGGTCAAGGGAAAGTCCCAGGAAGGAAAGCATCTCAAGCATCCCCTGGTAGGCGACCTGCACATCAAGTTCGCGGCTTTCACGGTCAACGGCGCCCCGCATCAGCAACTGGTGGTCTATCAGGCCGAACCGGCCAGCCCGACCGCGGATGCCTTCGAGACGCTGAGGACCATGGCTGCCGAGCCGAGGCATGCCCAGGCGGCTGTGCCCGTGGCGGACCTCGCCGCCAAGGAGCAGTAGCGGCGCACATGAACATGAGTGCCCGGTGGAGGCTGGCCCTGCCGCACCCAGGAACAACGCGGCCTTCATAGCGGTGCGCCCGTCTGCCGACACTCGATTCGACAGACAGTGCGCCGGCCGGGATGCCGACGCGCGGATCGTACGGCACCAGGAGCACACATGATCACCGTGAAGGACCTTCAGCCACACCCCCTGGACCAGGTTCACCGTCTGATCGAGCCCGGCCCCGTCATCCTGGTCACCACCCGGCACCGCGGAATTCCGAACGTGATGACCAACGGGTTCAACATGATGGTGCGCCATGACCCGCCTCTGATCGCGTGCACCATCGGCCCCTGGGACCACAGCTACCAGGCCCTGGTCGAAACCGGCGAGTGCGTCATCTCGGTCCCGACGGCGGACATGGCTGCCACCGTGGTCGACATCGGCAACTGCTCGGGCGCCGACGTGGACAAGTTCGAGGAGTTCGACCTGACCGCCGTAT
This sequence comes from Streptomyces olivochromogenes, assembly GCF_001514115.1. Classification (GTDB taxonomy): domain Bacteria; phylum Actinomycetota; class Actinomycetes; order Streptomycetales; family Streptomycetaceae; genus Streptomyces; species Streptomyces olivochromogenes. Next base: position 196,354 of record NZ_KQ948469.1, on the reverse strand, counting down.
CCGGTGCGGAGGTCCAGGCGCCACTCGTGGCCGAATGTTTCGCCAACATCGAGTGCAGGGTCGCCGACAGCAGCCTCGTGGCCCCCTACAGCCTCTTCCTGCTGGAGGCCGTCAGGGCGTGGACAGACCCGTCTCAGCCCCAACCGCAGCTGTTTCACCACCACGGAGACGGGACCTTCACCCTGGACGGGCCGACCGTGGACCTGAAGGACCGCATGACCAAGTGGCAGTACCTCTTGTAGGCCAGTAGGCCAGTAGGCCAGTAGGCCAGTAGGGCCAGTGGGTCAGTAGGCCCGCGGGTCAGTAGGTCAGTGCCCCGGCACGGCTCCTACTCTGGTGTGACGTGCGACCAGGACCACCGTCGTCAAGGGAGATGCACATGCTCACCAAGCAGGAAGCCGCCGATGCCGTACGTCAGGCCAAGGTGAAGACCGGGGTCACATGGGCCCAACTGGCCGAAGCGGTCGGCAAGCCGCTGGCCTGGACCACGGCGGCCCTGCTAGGCCAGCACCCGATGGGCAAGGACGAGGCGGCCACGGCGGCGGCGCTGCTCGAACTCGGCGACGACGCCGCCCTCGCCTTCCAGCTCCAGCCGACCCGGGGAGCTCTGGACGCGGCCGTCCCCGTGGATCCCACGATCTACCGGCTCTACGAGGTCGTCCAGGTCTACGGGCCGACCATCAAGGAGCTGATCCACGAGCAGTGCGGCGACGGCATCATGAGCGCGATCAATTTCCGACTCGACGTCCGCCGTGTTCCCGATCCCGCGGGCGACCGGGTCGTCATCACCCTCGACGGGAAGTATCTGCCGTACCAGTGGTAGTGACTCACTGAGCAGTCGAAGGGACTTCTCGTGTCAGGCCCAGCGGACCGGGTCGCCGAGCTGGATCGGCCCCGGCCGCAGCACCTGGGCGTAGACGCCGGCGCACGGCTGCGGCCCCATCGACTCCAACGGAATGACCCGGTTGTGGTCCGCCAGGACCCGCAGGGCCGCGATGTCCGGGGGGAGAGCGCCGTGCGCCAGGGTGGGCACGGCGCAGCGCGGAGTGCGCGCGATGACGCGCAGGGTGAGGTCGGCGCCGATGCGCAGGGCCCGGCCGGTCCAGTCGTTCTCCGCGAAACCCGAGGCCAGAGGGGTACGGATCACGATGTTGGGGCGGTAGCGCTCCGCCTCGGCGGTGCTGGTCGGGGCGAGGGCGGCGATCCGGGTGACCGTTGAGGTCGTGAGCAGATGGACGGGCGCGTAGTCGAAGAACGTACCCCCCGGAGAACCGCCGCCCAGTCGCCCCTCCCGCGCGCTCACCGGTGGCGTTGAGGCGTCACGCAGTACGTCCTCGGGGTCGGCGCGGTCGAGTGTCGCGTCGTACGGAGGGGTGTCGGTGAGTGAGACGCGGCGGCCCACGATCTCCGACAGCGCGTCGTCGACGCCCGGATCGGTCGACCACAGCACCTTGCCCTCCGAAGCGGTGATGCGTACCGCGCCCACCTCGGCCCGTGCCGTCAACGTGAGCAGCCGGCGCCACAGACGGGGGTGCTTGGCGCTGGCGACCTTGCCGGTGTCCCGGTCGGTCAGAGCGAAGCGCCGGTCGTGGGCGAGGCCCCGCTCGGTGACGTCGACAGTGGAGAGATCCTCGCCGAGCATCGACTTCACCGGGTAGCGGATGAGCCGGCCCACCGTTCCCAGCTTGTCTGATTCCTCCGTCGTCACCGTGCAAAGTATCGAGGTCCGTACAGCGAGCGGCAAGGTCTTTCCGGCGCTTGCCGGTACGGTGTCCGCACGCCTCCGCATGCGCTACCTGGATAGTCGATTGGAGTTCGCGCGTACGATGCGATCGAGCTGTTCAGGGTGGCATCTGCGGAACTGAAAGGGGTCGGCCGTGGCTGTTCTGGTGGTGCAGCACGCGGCGGAGGAGGGCCCGTACGAGATAGGCACCTCCTTGGAGGCAGCCGGGCTCGCTCCGCGGGTGTGCCGGGTGTGGGCCGGTGACCCGCTTCCCGAGGATTTGAACGGGGCCGAGGCGCTGGTGGTGCTGGGCGGGCCGATGTCCGCGTACAGCGACGGCGGATTCCCCACGCGCGCGGCGGAGTTGGGCCTGCTGCGTGCGGCGCTGGATGCTCAGGTGCCGGTGCTCGGCGTGTGTCTGGGCGCACAGCTGCTGGCGGTGGCGGCGGGAGGAACGGCCCGGCCCGGCAACGGACTTCAGGTGGGGTGGGGCCCTGTGCGCATCGGGTCTGCCGCCGCCGGGGACCCGCTGTTCGCCGGGCTTCCGGAGCAGCTGCGGGTGCTGCACTGGCACGGCGACACCATGGACCTCTCCGCCGGGGCGGTGGCGTTGGCCTCCTGCGACCGCTGTCCGGTACAGGCGTTCCGGGTGGGCGCGGCGGCGTGGGGACTCCAGTTCCATCTGGAGGTCGACGCCGCCGCGGTCGACGCCTTCGCGACCGCCTTCCCGGATGATGCGGCTGCCGCACCAGGCCTGCGCGAGGACGCGCTGGAAGAACTGGCGGTCCTCGCGCCCCACCGGTCCCGGGTACTGGGTCGGTTCGCCGCGCTGGTGGCGGCCCGCGCCGCCTACACATCGCCCCGTGCGTTCTTCACGCCGAGGGCCGAGACCTGGGAAGAGCGCTTCGCGGCCGACGGACCCGTCTACGCGGCCGCCGTCGCCCGGATGGGGATCGGCGTGGGGCAGACGGTGGTCGACCTGGGGTGCGGCAGCGGACGGGCGCTGCCCGCGCTGCGGGCGGGAGTCGGAGACAAGGGTGTGGTCCTCGGATTGGACGTCACCGCGGCGATGCTCGACGCCGCCGCCCGGCACGGCCGTGATGAGCTCGCGGCGTTGCTGCTCGCCGACGCCTGCCACCTGCCCCTGCCCTCCGGCTCGGTGGACGGCATCTTCAGCGCCGGACTCATCAACCACCTCACCGAACCCGCCCCGGCGCTGGCCGAATGGGCCCGGGTGACCGCCCCGGGTGGCACCCTCCTGCTCTTCCACCCCTCGGGCCGCGTCGAACGCGCCGCCCGGCACGGCCGTCCCCTGGACCCCGACGACCCGCTGGCCGAGACCAACCTGCGGCCCGCCCTGAACGCGGCAGGCTGGCGGCTGGCCCGCCACGAGGACGCGCGACACCACTTCCTGGCCCATGCCGTACGCGTCGGCTGAGCTCCGGCACAGCCCCGGTCACTCGCCGACGAACCCGCCCTGCGCGAGCGCGCCCGTGCACTGCTCGCCGGGAACGAACCGCCGCCGCGCCCTGCCGGATGGACCGGAAACCGGCTGGTCCCGGAGAGCACCGAGTTCTGGTACGGCAGCCCCGACCGAGTCCACCGCAGGCTCCGCCACGACCGCGAACAGGGCCAGGACGGGTCCTGGCAACGACTGCGGCCGTGACGAACTCGGTTGCCGGACGATGATTCACCTGCCTACGGTCGGCCCCATGGCGGATGACGAACCCACGCGCGCCGCGCGTCTGCTGGATGCCCAGGCGAAGGCCGAGCGGTTGTTCGCGAAGATCGAGGAGCGCGGGCTGATCGCGCCGGGGGAGGGCGAGCGGGCGGTCAGCGACCGCATCCGGGACCTGGCGAACGAACTGTTCGGCACGACCCGCCACTGGCACAAACGGATCGTGCGCTCGGGCCCGAACACGCTGAAGCCCTACCGGGAGAACCCGCCGGACCGGCTGATCGGCGCGGACGACATCGTGTTCGCCGACTTCGGGCCCATCTTCGAGGAGTACGAGGCCGACTTCGGGCGCACTTTCGTCCTCGGCGACGACCCGGTCAAGCAGCGGCTGCGCGACGACCTGCCCGAGGTCTTCGCGGCCGGGCGAAGCTTCTTCGAGAGCGACCCGGACATCACAGGCAAGCGGCTGTACGCCGAGGTCGAGCGGCTTGCCACCGACGCGGGCTGGGAACTGGGCGGCTGGCACGCCGGACACCTCGTCGGCGAGTTCCCGCACGAGACGATCGACGGCGCGGACGTGGAGTCGTACATCGCGCCGGGCAACGACACCCCGCTGCGACGCGTCGACAAGGCCGGGCGCCGCTGCCACTGGATCCTCGAGATCCATCTCGTCGACCGGGGGCGCGAGTTCGGCGGCTTCTACGAGGAACTGCTCGACCTCGGCTGATCCGTCACGCTCGCTCGACGAAGGGCGACCGGGTCGAAGAGGCCCTCGCTCATCGACGGTCGTGGGCCGGTCGCGGCAGACCGCGCGGACGCTGTCCCGCACAGTCGGCGGCCGGCCTTCCGCCGGGCACCTGCGGCTACCGACCGAGCTCGGTGGCGCCTGCTGCCCACCTGGCGTCCAGGGCCCGGTCACGCCGTGAGGCCACCGCACGGGCTGTTGCGCCCGCGTGAGGCGGTCGCGTCAACGGCGGGGCGGCCACTGGCAAAGGCAGGGGCAAGAATCGCCCCCGTGGCCCGCCACTCGCGGCGCAATGACCGTCTGGCAACGCAACGTTCACTCAGGGGCCGCTGGGGCGCGCCAAGGTGCGGTCGTTGTCAGCTCAACTGCTCGCCAGAGAGGGCACCATGGCCACACAGACAGGGACATCGGACGAGTCGACGAGGTCTTCCGAGGGGGTCAGCCGGCGCCACGCGCTGGGCCTTCTCGGTACGGCGGGGGCCGGCGCGGCCGTCACCCCGTTGCTGGGAGCAGGTACGGCGCAGGCCGCTCCGCTCGCCGCCCCGGCCCTTCACCTCACCGCGGACTCGGCCGGTGCGCCCCCGGTCCAAGGGCTGCACCTGACCTTCGGGGCGGACCCGCGCACCCAGATGACGGTGTCGTGGATCACCGACAGACCGGTGACCAGACCCGTTGTGCACTACGGCACGCTGGAGCACGGCTTTGGCTCCAGCGCCAACGCCCGGACCCTCACCTACGTGGACGGCACCTCCAGCCGTACCGTCTACGTCCACCACGCCTCGCTGAACCGGCTCACCCCGGGCACCGACTACGTCTACCTCGCCACCCACGAGGGCACGACGCCCGACAGCGGTACGTTCCGCACCGCTCCGCGTGGACGGAAGCCGTTCACCTTCACCAGCTTCGGAGACCAGTCCGCTCCGCAGGTGACCTGGGCGGCCAACGGCACGGTGGCGCTCGACGCGAACTCCACCCCCGCGACGAAGGACATCGTCACCGGCATCGAGCAGGTCGCCCCGCTCTTCCATCTGCTCAACGGCGACCTGTGCTACGCGAACCTGGACGTCGACCGGGTGCGTACCTGGAACAACTTCTTCACCAACAACACCCGTTCCGCGCGCTTCCGCCCCTGGATGCCCGCGGCAGGCAACCACGAGATCGAGAAGGCGAACGGCCCGCTCGGGCTCGGCGCCTACCAGACCTACTTCACCCTTCCGTCCACCGAGACCGACGCCGAACTCGCGGGCCTGTGGTACGCGTTCACGGTCGGCTCCGTCCGGGTGATCGTGCTGCAGAACGACGACAACTGCCTCCAGGACGGTGGCGACGTCTACATCAGCGGCTACTCCGGCGGACGCCAACTCGCCTTCCTGGAGAAGGAGCTGAAGGCGGCGCGCTCCTGCGACGACGTCGACTGGGTGGTCGTCGCCATGCACCAGGTCATGATCAGCTCTTCGGACGCCAACGGCGCCGACCTGGGTCTGCGCCAGAAGTACGGCCCCCTGTTCGACAGGTACGGTGTGGACTTGGTCCTGTGCGGCCATGAGCACAACTACGAGCGCTCCCTCGCCGTCCGCGGCGTCGTCACCGGCAGCGAGACGCTGACCCCGCGTCCGGTCTCCCAGGCAACCGACTCCATCGACACCGGTCTTGGCACCGTGCACATGATCCTCGGCGGCGGAGGCGTCTCGGGCACGACCAACGAGAAGTTCTTCACGGACGGCACCGCCAAGGTGATCACCGCTGTGTCGGCGACCCCCGGCTCCAACGGCAAGCGCACCTCCACCTACACCAAGGAGGAGGCGGTCTGGACCGGAGTCCGGGACATCGAGCACCCCTACGGCTTCGCCGCCTTCACCGTCGACCCCGGACGGCACGCCGGTGACACCACCCGCATGCACGTGACCTACTACAACGTGAACAAGCCCAACGGCGAACTGTCGGTGTTCGAGACCTTCACGCTCCACCGTCGGCGCTCCGACGGCCACACGAGGTGACCCCGCCGATCCAGCTGCCCCCTGGCCCCCGCTGACGCAGGGGTGAACCGCACTCCGTTACCGAACGCGCTTGACGCTCATCGAGCAGTCCATGAGCCGAGAGTACGGCGCGTGAAAGGCGCCTGACGGGTAAATGCCCAGGTCGGGCGCCTTTCTTCGCGCGCCTGGAAGCAGCCCGACTCCTGGCGCGCACGGAGGACGCCAAACACCGGAAATGATCGATCTGTTCACGGGGTCTGAGTGGCTGTGGGTCGACACCGGGCAGCGTGCGCATCCACTGGACCGTGTGCCGGCAGTGGCTCGACCGCGCACCGGTAGTCCCTTCCTGGCGCTCGTGACCGGGGAACCGTTTCACCGGGCGCCGTGTCCTCCTTCGCGGAAGGTGGTTCCACGCCGCGGAACCACCTGTGAAGGGGGAAGGCCATGGGGCAGGTACGCGAGGGGGCACGCTTAGGGGCTTGGGCCGTCGCCGGGGTCATCGGCCTGGCGGTGTTGTACGTGATCGGGGTGTTCGCCTTCGGCGGTGCGGCGTGGATCACCGCCCCGTTCCGCGGTGAGGCGGACGAGCGCGACAACACCGTCGGCTCGGGCGAGTTCCGGCAGACCACGTACGAGGAGTTCTTCGATCTGTGCGAGGCCGTGCAGAACGCCGAAGGGACGATCCAGGTCCTCCAGGAGGAGCGGAAGTCCGCTTCGGAGACTCGCGCGACGCAGATCGACCAGTCGATCACCGCGCTGAAGGCCACGCGGATCGAGTCGGTCAACGACTACAACTCGAAGGCCGCCCAGGAGCACCGCGCGCCCTTCCGGGACAAGGATCTGCCGTACCGGCTCGATGCCACCGCCGAGCGCACGACGTGCACCAACTGATCCCCATCTCATCCCGGGAAGAGGGCAGCACCGCATGAAGAAGTTCGTACGCATGGCCCTGGCCGCCGTCATCGCGCTCGTCGTGGGCCTGACCGTGACGTCCTGCACCGAGGACTCCAGCCAGGACAAGGAGAACCAGCGCAAGCAGGACACCTACGACCACCTCGTGGCCCAGCAGCCGGCGGGCCGCATGGAGTACTCGCCGACCCGCGAGGCGATCAACCAGTGGATCAAGACGTGGGGGAAGCGGGGCAAACTCTCGTACGTCTACATACAGAACGCCAACGGCGAGTACGGGTACTTCATCATGAAGGGCCTGCCCGTGCCGCGCTGCAAGATGCTCACTCCGACGGAGAGAGTGGAGTCCTACTCCAACGGCGTCGCGGTCCTCGCGCAGCCCGGCATGGACGGCACGTACACGACGGGTTCCACCTGCAACGCCTACTACGGATTCGACGCCACGACGGGCGCGTACATGGAGTTCACGGTCGGGACGAACCAGTCGTTCTTCCTGTTCGACAAGCCCATGACGATGCCGGAGTACGCCAGCGCCAAGCAGTTGGGACCGACCTCGGTGAAGGACGTCGAGAAGCAACGTTGAGCGGTCGGGGGCCGGTTGGAGGAGTTCCGGCCCCCGCCCTTGCCGACCTGGGCCGCCGCATCGACGGCGACCAGGACGGCGCCGCGGAAGACGTCGGCCTCACCCGGGTCCCGCTCGACCACGAACGATGACCCGAGCACCATGAAGCATGGTCAAATGGTTCATGACGGCCGACCGCCGAACTGCCAGTTGTGGACCTCGATGTCGGCGTACCGGTCCGGGATCAGGACAGCGCGTGCCGTGTCCGGGTCCGGCGCCCGGACCAGTGCCGCCGTACCCAGCCAGGTGGCGCCGTCGTCGGACAGCAGCGGCCCGTATGCGATCAGCTCGTCCCGGTCGGGCGGCACGGGGGCATCGGCGGGCTCCCCCGAGCCGAGGCCGAGCACCAGGTACCGGTTGCCACCGGTCCGGCCACCGGGGAAGTCCCACATGGTGCGCCCCAGCATGTTGCGCCACCGGCGCAGCAGCACGTCCCGGTACACGCCGGCCTGATAGCCGGGCTCGTCGAAGGCGAACGCGCGGGCGGCGGCGGGATCTGGCAGGTCGACGATGTGCACGCTGCCGGTGGGCATGTCGCCGTCGCCGGCGAGGGTCGGGCCGCGGGCGATCATCTCCTTCGCGTACAGGTCCATATAGGACCAATGCTCTTCCAACAACTCGCTGCGCAACGCCACGGAGCCGGACCGATCGCGGTGATAGCAGAAGAATTCCATGCCCGCAGTCATTACCACCAAGCACGGAGATGGCGCGACGGACTTATGGCCCACCGGGCAGGCAGGCGAATCAGAAGGGGACTACTGGTGGTGCTGGGACGGCCTCGTCGTCCGCGACGCGGGTGTGCCGTCGATGGTCGAGGAACAAGCTGAGGACTGGTCCTGGCGGGCAGGTTCGTTGCTGCTGGAGCGGCTACGAGACGTCTACCCCGGGCGCCGGTCAGCGGGTGTGGCGGCGGACCGCGTCGAGTAGCTGGTCGATGTCGTCGGCGCTGTGGGAGAAGGCGGTGACGAACCGGACGATCCCCGGTTCCCAACGGTCGTGGTAGAACACGTAGCCCTCGGCGAGGAGTCCCTCGGTGACCTGCTGGGGCAGGCGGCAGAAGAGGATGTTGGCCTGTGGGGTGGCCAGAAGGCCGGTGCCGGGGATGGACTTGAGGCCGTCGCCGAGGCGGGTGGCCATCGCGTTGGCCTGGCGGGCGTTGTGCAGCCACAGGCCGTCGGTGAGGTACGCGTCGATCTGGGCCGTATGGAAGCGCATCTTGGAGGCGAGCTGGCCGGCACGCTTGACGCGGAAGGCGAGTTCGGCGGCGAGTGCGGGGTCGAAGGAGACGATGGCGTCGGCGGTCATCGCGCCGTTCTTGGTGGCGCCGAAGGACAGGACGTCGACGCCGGCCTTCCAGGTCATCTCGGCCGGGGTGGCGCCGAGATGGTCCAGGGCGTTGGCGAAGCGCGCGCCGTCCATGTGGACGCGCAGTCCCGCGTCCTTGGCGATGGCGGACAGTCCCCGGATCTCCTCCAGGGTGTAGACGCTGCCGCTCTCGGTGGCCTGACTGACGCTCACCACGGACGGCTGCACGCTGTGCACGTCACCGGCCCGGCGGCGCACCGCCACCCGCAGCGCCTCGGGGTCGATCTTGCTGTCGGGGCCTGGCACACCGACGAGCTTGGCGCCGTTGGTGAAGAACTCCGGAGCGCCGCATTCGTCGGTGTTGATGTGGCTGTCGGGGTGGGAGAGCACGCTGCCCCACGGCGGGGTGAGGGCGGCCAGGCTCAGGCCGTTGGCGGCGGACCCGGTGGAGACCGGGAAGACATCGACGTCCCGCTCGAAGATCTCGCTGAGCCTGCGGCGAGCGCTGTCGGTGAAGGGGTCGTTGCCGTACGGCAGGACCTGCCCGGCGGCCGCGTCGGCGACGGCCTGGGCTATCTGCGGGGATGCCCCGGCCATGTTGTCGCTGATGAAGGCACGGCTGGAGGGGGTGATGGCGATGGTGGTGCTCATGAGGCGTCTTCCTTGGTCTCAGGTGCTGATGGGGGAGGCGAAGACGACGGTGATGTCCACTTCCTCCGCGCCGGTGCGGTAGAAGTGCGGGGCGTCCCCTGCGAAGGCGAGCATGTCGCCGGGGCCCAGATCCTGCGGGGCGTCGACAGGGCCGGCGGTGACGTGCCCGGTGGCGATGAGCAGGTGCTCGATCGTGCCGGTGGCGTGCGGGACGCCGGGCAGCTCCGTCTCGGGCGGAATGCGCAGTCGCCAGATCTCCAGGCTGTTGCCGCTGCTGATGCGGCGCAGCAGTTCCCGGGAGACCTCGCCGGGCTCGACGTCCGTACCCGGCCGGAAGACCGGGCCGGTGTCGGCGTCACGCGCCAGCAGGTCGGCGATCGGAATGCGCAGGGCGATCGCGATCGCATCCAGGGTGTCGATCGTCGGATTGCCGTTGCCGGCCTCCAGCTGCGACAAGGTGGCCTTGCTCAACCCGGCGCGGCGGGCCATCTCCGCGGCGCTCATGCCGCGCTGCTGGCGGCGCAGGCGGATCTTCGCGCCGACCGCGGCTGCGGTACTGCTCACCGGCTGGCGGCCGGACGGAGGGGGCGTCATCAGCGGCTCCTGTGGGTTGCGGTGCAGGAGACGCGGACGCGGGCCCGAAGAGCCCCGATCAAATGAACCATGCGTTCACTATACCGAACTCTCGGGGCTAGTGAACATATCGTTCGGTTTAGTGAACGGCCCTGGTCGAGGAGAGGCGCGCCACCGGTGGCTCACACGCAAGACCCGTGCCGGCCGGCCGCTGTGCTGCGGTCGGCCGGCACGGGTGCCCCTCGCGGTTCGGTGCTCCGTCGGCCGGGAGCCGGGGAGGTCAGCCCGCCGTGATGCGCAGCCTGATCGTGCGCGCCTCCGGACGCAGGGCGAACTCGGGCCACACATCCGGGCCGCACGAGCGCGAACCGAGCCCGTGCTGCGCCGCGTCGATGGTCAGACGGCTCGTCGTCGAGGCGGGGAGCTCATACGGGTGTCCGGCCCGTGCGAGCTCCTGGGGCGTGTGGCGGCTGAGCGTGAAGCCGGGCCGCCGTCCGTGCGTGTCGGGCAGCGCCTCGAGCCGGAACACCTCCGTGCCCGTGCTCGTGAGGGTCAGCCGGCGCAGGCCTGACCGGTGTCCGGTCTCCTGGGGACGTGCGTAGTCGACCGAGAGGTCGTCGATGCCGGAGGAGAAACGGCCGGTGCGGGCCGCCCGCAGACTGTCGGGGTACGACTCCGACGGGCCGAGCCCGAACCACTCGGCGCCATCGACGGGTGCCCCGCCGTCGGGCAGGTCGAAGCGGATGCCGATCCGCGGCCACACCGTGCTCCAGCCGCGCGAGGGCTCGATCTCCACCCGGAGTTCGAGTTCGCCGGCTTCGAGCGACCAGACGGACTCCACCATCACGAACAGGGCGGAGTTCGCCGCGGAGACCTTGTCGAGCGTGCGCAGCGCGTCCGTCCTGTCGTGGGGTCGCTCCACCGACACACGACGTGCGGTCAGGCGGTCGAGACCGTCACGACGCCACAGCTCGGCGTTGGACACCCCCGGGACACTCGCGTCGCTCTCCTCCACACCGTCCGACGGGCTCTCGTCGTTGTCGGTCGGGGCACGGAACAACTCCAGCCGTGGTCCTGTCACGGCGCGGCCGGCCAGGTTCACGAGGCAGCCGTCCACGAACTCGGCGGCCCCGAGCGTCAGCGTTCCGGCGTCCGGTCGCCAGCCCGTGCGGTGCCGGACGGCGGGCACGGGAATGTGCGGCGAACGGTCCGACTGGACGGTGGCCACCACATGGCCCTGGGGGGCCCAGGGGGCGGCGGTCGCCAGTACCGCGTCGATCGTCAGCCATGTCTCGCCCTCGGGCGCCACCGGGACCGGCGGGAGGGACACCCACCCCGACTCGCCCGCAGCGACCACCGGGACCTCCAGGTCCCCGGCGTCCACAGGCGTTCCGTCGTGCTCCACGCGCCAGCGAAAACGCAGGTCGGACGTGTCGGCCGAGTGCCGCAGGTTCGTCACCGCGACCTTGTCGCCGTCGAAGACGAAACGGACCGGCTGTACGACCGCCTTGTACTCGTACAGGCTGGGCGTCGGGACGTCGTCGCTCAGCAGCATGCCGTCCATCACGAAGTTGCCGTCGTGCACGACCTCCCCGAAGTCGCCCCCGTAGGCGTGGTACGCGCTGCCGTCCGGCGCTGTGGTCAGGATGCCGTGGTCGCGCCATTCCCAGACGAATCCGCCGTGCAGCCGCGGATGTTCGTGGACCAGCGCCTCGTACTGATCGAGCGCCCCCGGCCCGTTGCCCATGGCGTGGGCGTACTCGCACAGCAGGAACGGCTTGGCGCGCTGCCGGGCGCTCTGCGCGGGGGTGCAGTTCAGCAGCGGCGTGTCCGTGCCGGCGGTGCCGATGCGCTCGGTCTCCGCCGCCGACGCGTACATACGCGAGTACACGTCGGTGTACTCACCGGTGTAGTCACCCTCGTAGTGCACGGGGCGTTCGGCGTCCCGGGCGTGCACCCAGGCCGACATGGCGGCGAGGTTGCTCCCGGTACCCGACTCGTTGCCGAGCGACCAGATCACGATGCTCGGGTGGTTCTTGTCCCGTTCCACCGTCCGCCGGATGCGGTCGAGGTACGCCTCCCGCCACGCCGGGTCGTCGCTCGGGTTGCCCACCCAGCCGAGCTTCTCGAAGCCGTGGGTCTCCAGGTCGCATTCGAGCACGACCCAGAAGCCGAGTTCGTCGGCGAGGTCGAGCAGACGCGGATGCGGCGGGTAGTGGCTGGTGCGGATCGCGTTCACGTTGAACCGCTTCATCCGGGCCAGGTCCTCGCGGGCGTGCTCCTCGTCGAAGACCCGGCCGCGCACGGGGTGCGCCTCGTGGCGGTTGACCCCGTGAAACACGACACGACGACCGTTGACCAGGAACCGGTCACCGCGGATCTCGACCGTACGGAAGCCCACGCGCAGCGCGATGCTCTCCGCCGCCGTCGACACGGTGGCGTCGTAGAGGCGGGGCCGTTCGGCGGACCAGGGCTCCACCTCGCCGGCGTCGACAGGCGTCACGTCGGCCGCGGTCTCCCAGACCTGCTCGACGCCGAGTTCGGGGATGCGCAGGGTGACAGGGAACGCGGACCCCTCGGCGGTGATCTCCGCCTCGACACGCCCGCGGCCGTCGTGGAACCCGGTCCGCAGCCAGACGTCCTCGATGCCGCCGGCCGGCCGGGCGGTCAGCGTGACGTCGCGGAAGATGCCGGGCAGCCACCACTGGTCCTGGTCCTCGACGTAACTGGCAGCCGACCACTGATGCACCCGTACGGCGATGACGTTGTCGCCCGGACGCACCGCCGGCGTGATGTCGAACTCGTGGGCGAGCCGGCTGCCGGCGGCGCTGCCGATGTCGACACCGTTGACCCAGACCCGGAAGAGCGACTCGACACCGTCGAACCGCAGCACGATCCGCTCGGCGTCGGACCAGTCGGCGGGTACGGCGAAGTGACGCCGGTAGTCGCCGGTGGGGTTCTCGTCCGGGACGTGGGGCGGGTCGATCGGGAACGGGAACTGGATGTTGGTGTAGATCGGCCTACCGTGGGCTCCGTCGCCCTCCAGCACCCAGTGGGACGGCACCGGGATGCTCTCCCAGCCGTGGTCGTCGAATTCTTCGGCCGCGAAGTCCTGTGCCACCGACGCCGTGGGCGACAGCCGGAAACGCCAGGCTCCGTTCAGCGAGAGGGAGGGAGCGTCGGAGTGCAGCCACGAGCGCGCCGGGCGTAGCGCACCGCGCCCGGGTGTGGGGTCCGAAACGTAGGCGGAAAGCTCGGAGGGCAAGAGGTCACAACTTTCTTGGTGGCAGCCGGGGAATTTTTGGATGGGGCTAGCGGAGGACCACGGTGCGGATCTCCCAGGGGCCGAGGGCGAGTTCGAGGCCGTCGCCGGACGGTTCCGCTTCCGCGGGGAGCGGTCTGCCGAGCAGGTCGACCGTCGTCGCCTCGGTGAACGAGCCCGTCACCCGGACGACCGAGCCGGTGTCGCTCATCGCGGTCAGCCGCACCTCGGTTCCGGACCCGCGCTCGTCGTCGGTGACGCGGCGGACGCTGGAGACGAGGACGTCCCTGCCGTCGACCCGGAGTCCGGTCGCGTCGTCCGGCAGGTCGCCTCCGCCGGGCGCGGTGCCGCGGGTGACGAGCACGTTGTTCCGGAACTCCTCGGCGAGGGCGACCGCGTCGGCCCCCTGCCAGCCGGTCGAGGAGGGCAGTACGGCGAAGCGGTTCGTGATCCGCATGCCGAGGTCCTGCGCACCCGGTGCGGGGATCTCGCTTGCCGCGGGCTCGTCGCGCAGGGGGTGGATGTTGACGCTGATCGAGCCGATCGCGCGCAGCAGGGTGATGGCCAGTTCGGCGCCGCCGTCGACGAGTTCGTACTCGCTGGAGTGGTCGAGCAGCACGGTCGCCGGTCCGGCAGACACGAAGGAGCTCGCCGGGAAGGTCGGCAGCGGGTACTCGCCCCATCCGCCCTCGGCGGTGAGCCCGCGCTCGGTCACGGCGAACTGCCCGGCGGACGCGGAGACGGCCACCGGCCCGGGCAGCGGCACGTGGAAACGCAGCCGGTGGTCGGCGGACTGGTTCAGGAACGACGTGGAGACCCGGACGAACGGCTCGCCCGCGCGCACCTCCACGAGCGTCTCCACCGGAGTCGCCAGGGTCCGCTCGGCGCGCAGATCGCGGTCGTCGCAGAGCGCGGCGGGCCACGCGTAGACGCGGGTGATCCGCAGCCTGGAGCGCAGCGGACCCTCTTCGAGGACGTCGACGGTCGTCTCCACCGGCTCCGACACGAGTACGTCCCGCGCCGGGGGCGCGTAGTTGTAGCTGTCGCCGCGGTCACCGCCGTCGACGAGGCGGCCGACGCCGCTCAGCACGGTGCCGTCGGCGCCGGTCACGGTCAGGGTGCCGTCGGCGGCGACCTCGACGTCGACCAGGCCGTTGGACACTCCGCGAGGCGTCGCCGTGGCATCCGCGAGGGTGGCCGACGGGGCGGCCGGCCGCTCGCTCGGCGCGACCCGGAAGCTCGCCAGCCCGCAGGCGGGCACGTGCACGGGCACCAGCGCGGTCGCCCGCGCCTCCTCCAGCGTCAGCACCCGCCACTCGCCCGGGTGCGCGGCGGCTGCCTCGGCGACCTCGCGGCGCAGCATCAGCAGGTCGAACGGTCCGCTGGTGGGCACTTCGGCGAGGTGGAAGACGAGGGAGTTCGGGGTGAGTTCGTAGTGGTCGATCAGCCGGCCGAACAGCTCGCGGCGGTGGATGCGGCGCAGGACGCGTTCGAGCTGGGAGGCGTCCATGCGCTCGTCGCTCAGCACGGTCGGGGCCTGCGAGATCAGTTGCACGGAGTGCGTGGAGCCGTCGGCGGCGGTCGCGACAAGACCGGCTCCCGCCGGCGGCGCCACGACGTCCACCTCGACCAGCGCCGTACGGGCGAACGGCAGCGGGTTGGCGACGAGATGAGCGTCGCTCGGCACCCGGGCGGCGGGCTCGGCGAGCGCGGCGTCCCGCACGGCACGTGCGGTCTGCGCGGCCTCGGCCAGGCGGGCGTCGACCTGGTCGCAGGTCTCGTCGGTGCCCGAGCCGACGACCGAGTCGTGCGCCGTCGACTCGATGATCTTGTGCCAGGCGAGTGAGAGGAACGGTGCGTCGTCCCGCCGGGACCACAGAGCGTTCACCCGCTCGGCGTGGTCGACAGTGCGCTCGGCGACGGCCATCCGCTGCTTGAGTCCGAGCCGGACGGACAGCACGCCGGGCAGGATGTTGCCGCGGACATGGCTGCGCAGCTCGCCGGTGACGACGGCGGACACCTCGTCCCGCACGTGCTCGCGGATGTACTCGTCGAGGGTCGCGATCGTGATGGCGCGCTCCTCGCCGGAAGCGCGCCGCAGCCAGTCCGCCAGTCGCGGGTCGGGCGCGTTGTGGTCGGTTCCGGCCATCGCCAGTACCGGGTCACCGCCCCATCGCTCGGCCGTCATCCGCGCGTAGTCGCCGAGCGCGCGGCCGATCCGGTCGGGCACCAGCAGGACGTCGAGACCGTTGTCGTAGCCGTCGAAGAGGAACTCGGTGCGCACCTGGGAGCCGTCCGGCGCGCGCCAGCGGAAGGCGTGGCCGTCGACGGAGCCGGGCACGCCGCGCCACAGCGCCGCGTGCTCGATCCCGGCGCGGGCGAGGATCTGCGGCATCTGCGCGATGTGGCCGAACATGTCCGGCAGATACCCGACGGGCATCGCACCGCCCAGTCGCTCCGCCGCGTCCCAGCCCATCCGGAGGTTGCGCACGATCGTCTCGCCCGAGCAGAGGAACTCGTCGAGCAGGATCAGCCACGGTCCGATGGCGAGCCGGCCCTCGCGCACCAGCGCCACGAGGCGGTCGCGGTTCTCCGGCCGCATCTCCAGGTAGTCCTCGACCGCGGCCATCTGCCCGTCGACGGTGAACCGGAAGTCCGGGTTCGCCTCGGCCGTCTCCAGCACGGTGTCCAGGGCGGTGACGAGCCGGTGCCGGAACACCTGGAACGGCTCGTACCACTCCCGGTCCCAGTGGAAATGGGGGACGAAGACGGCGGAGTTCTGCATGGCGAGGGGGACCTTCTGTGCGGACGTGCGGGGGAGAGCGGTCACTTGAGGGAACCGGCGGCGAGCCCGGTGCGCCAGAACCGCTGGAGGAGGATGAACACGATGATCACGGGCACGATCGACACCAGCGAGCCGGTGATCACGGACTCCTGGAGCAGCGGGGCCCGGGCGGTCTGGCCGTTCCACTCGTACAGGCCGAGTGTGATCGGGAACAGTGACTCCTTCTGGAGCATCACCATCGGCAGGAAGAAGTTGTTCCAGATGGCCACGAACTGGAACAGGAAGATGGTCACCAGGGCCGGCGTCATCAGCCTGGACGACACCGAGAAGAACGTGCGGAACTCGCCCGCGCCGTCCAGCCGCGCCGACTCGATCAGTTCCTGCGGGACGGCGGCGTTGGCGAAGATGCGCGCCAGGTAGACACCGAACGGGCTGACGATGCTGGGCAGGAACACCGCGAGGTAGGTGTTGACGATCCCGGTCGCCGAGAAGAGCAGGAACAGCGGCAGGGCCAGCGCGGTGGTCGGGACGAGGACACCGCCGAGTACGACGGAGAAGAGGAACTCCCGGCCGCGGAAGCGGAACTTGGCCAGCGCGTAGCCGCACAGAGCCGAGATCAGGGTGCCCACGGCCGCGCCCAGCACCGCGTAGATGACGGTGTTGAGGGCCCACCGCCCGAAGATGCCGTCGCTGCGGGTGAACAGGATGCGCAGGTTCTCGAACAGGTTGAAGTGCGAGAACGCCAGCCCGTTGGTGGTGGCGAGCTCCCCCTGCGGCTTCGTCGCCGCGACGATCAGGAAGTAGACCGGCAACAGGAAGTAGATGGCCAGGAGGAACATCAGGGCCATGACGGCCGCACGGCTGCCCCGGCTCTCGCGGATCGTGGATGGGTTGCTCACAGTCCCGCCTTCTTCGAGGTGAGTCGCATGAACCCGAAGCTCAGGACGAAGGTGATGACGGCGATGACCACCGAAATGGCCGCGGCCTGCTGGTAGTTGTTCCCGGAGGCCACCGCGTACGCCAGCATGTTCGGGGTGAACGTGCTGGAGATGTTCGAGGAGATCTGGCGCAGCACGGCCGGCTCGGCGTAGAGCTGGAGTGTGCCGATGATCGAGAACACCGTCGTCAGGACGATCGACGGGGCGATGATCGGGACCTTGATCCGCCACGCGATCGTCCAGTTGGTCGCGCCGTCGATCTTGGCGGCCTCGTACAACTCCTGCGGGATCGACTGGAGCGCCGAGTACATGATCAGCATGTTGTAGCCGGTCCAGAGCCAGGTGGAGACGTTCGCCGCCGACCACAGCACGGCGCCCGGACCGAGGAAGTCGGGGTGCAGGCCGATGCGCTGGAAGAGGTCCACAACGGGGCTGAGTTGCGGCGAGTACAGGTACGACCACATGATCGCGGCGATGACGCCGGGCACGGCGTACGGCATGAACGCGGTGATGCGGAAGAACGCCTTGAGCTTCAGCAGAGGCGTGTCGAGCAGCAGCGCCATGACCAGCGCGACGAACAGCATGACGGGCACCTGCACGATGCCGAACAGCCCGATGCGGCCGATGCTGTTCCAGAACTCGCTGTTCTGGAACACCTGCGTGTACTGGTCGAATCCGCCGAAAGTCGTGTACGAGGTCCCGTACTGGCCTCCGGTGCGGCGCACGACGCGGAAGCTCTGCCAGAGCGCGTAGCCGACGGGCACCAGGTAGAACAGCACGAACGGCAGGAAGAACGGGGTGAGGAACGCGATGACGGTGCCCGCCCGGGGGCCGCCGCCGCCTGGACGGCGGCGGCCACCTGACGTCACCGCACGGGGTGCGATGTCGGTCATGACGAGGTCACTTGCCCGCCGTGGCCGGGATCGCCTGGGCCTTCATCGACTTCAGGGCGGCGGCCTGGGCGGCCGAGAGCGCGTCGGTCAGCGTGCCGTCACCGGCCGCGGCCTTGGCCATCGCGTCCTGGAGGGCCAGGTTCACCGTCTTCTGCGTGGGACCCCAGGCGAAGTTGGTGTCGATCTTCCTGGACGAGTCGGCGAAGACGTCGAAGACCTTCTCGTTGTTGTAGTACGGCACACCCTTCGACAGCGCGGGCAGCTTGAGCCCCGCGTCGGCCGCCGGGTAGAGGCCGCCGAGCTGGTTCTCCAGTGCCAGCGCCTCCGGGTCGGAGTTCAGCCAGGTGTTGAACTTGACCGACTCGTAGAGGTGCGTGCTGCCCTTCATGAACGCGACGGTCGAGCCGCCCCAGTCACCGGAGGAGCCGTTCGCGCCCCACGTCGGCATCGGTACGATCGACCACTTGCCGGACTGCTTGGGCAGGTTATCGCGGAACATGCTGTAGCCCCAGGCGGCACCGACGTAGCTGGCGATCTGGTCCTTCTGGTACGCGGCGTACATCTGCGTCGAACCGTTGGCGAGGTCGGTGCGCACGAGCTTGCCGGCGATCAGCTTCTGCCAGTAGTCGGCGACCTGCTTGCTCTGGTCCGACGCGACGGTGACGTGCCACTTGTCGCCGGAGTAGCTGTACATCTGGGCGCTGTTCTGCCAGAGGAGCCCGTTGAACCACTCGGCGTTGTTCGGGTCGAAGAACGTGATGTCGAGGCTGGGGTCCGCCTTGTGCAGCTTCTGCGCGGCCGCCGCGTACTCGTCCCAGGTCGTGGGGATCGCGATGTCGTACTTCTTGAAGATGTCACTGCGCACGTACAGGGCCATCGGACCGGTGTCCTGCGGGAGGGCGAAGACACCCGTGCCGCCGAAGCTGGTCTGCGACCAGGTCCACGGCACGAACTTCGACTTGGCCGCGGTGGCCGCCGAGCACGCCGAGGCGTCCACGAAGGCGTTCTGGGTGCGCAGGGCGGGGAGCTCGTCGTAGCCCACCTGAGCGAGGTCCGGCGCCTTCCCCGCCTTGAGTGCGTTGCCGAGGGTGCCGTACTGGTCGTTGGAGATGTTCTTCGTCTGGACCTGGATGTCCGGGTTCTTCTTGTTCCACAGGTCCACGACCTTGTCCATGCCTGGAACGGTGTTCCAGTACTGGAGGGTGACCTTCCCCTTGGCGGGGGTGCAGGAGGCCGCGGACGCCTTGTCCGACGGAGCGGACGACGAGCAACCGGCGAGGGCGACGAGAGTGGCTGCCGCGGCGACTGCGGCGAGACGGGTGCGCGTGACTGTCTTGCTCATGTTTTCCGTTCCAGAGAACGACTAGCGGCGGCGCTAGGCGGGTCGACGTTGACAGCTCAGGCGGGGATGCCTTCTGGTTGGGATAAGGTCCGTGAGCGTTCACGTGAACGTTCACGGGAGCGCTCACGGGGGCGTGCTATGAAGTGATTCGGAGTTTGCGCCGCGGCACGGCCGAGTGTCAAGACTCTCGAGTCGTCCACGGGTCCGGCAGGTTAAGGAGAGCTCACATGACGCCGCTGACCACCGGTGATGGCCTGGCGCCACTGGCGAAGGCCTCGCCATGGCCATGATCGTCGAGCGCCCGCGCACAAGGTCGCACCATGGCTTCGGCCCGGTGCATACTCAGTGTCCCTACGGCGCGCCTGCGTCGACACAGGTACGGAGGTAGTGATGGCGTCGTCGGGGACCGGACCCCGCAGAGTGACGATCAACGATGTGGCCCGGACCGCAGGAGTGTCCCGGCAGACGGTGTCACGGGCGCTCAACGACAAGGGCGAGATCGACGTCACCACCAAGCAGCGCGTCCTCGACGCGGCGCTCGCGCTGGGGTACCGCCCCAGCAGGTTCGCCAGAGGGCTCGTGCGACAGGACACCATCAGCGTCGGGCTGGTGATCCCCGACCTGCTCAACCCGTTCTTCACCGAGGTCGCCGCGGCCGCTCTGGACGCGGCACGGTCCCGTGGCTGGCACGTCGTCGTGTACGACACGGGTGACCGCATCGAGGAGGAGCGCGGCACACTCCAGGTGATCGTCTCCCAGGTGGACGCCGTGGTCGGCTATCTCAGTCAGCCCGAGGACGAGATCGACAAACTGGCACGCGGGCTGCCCGTGGTGCTCATCGACCGGGAGCACCGTACCGAACGGTTCAGTTCCATCCGGATCGACGGCGAGAAGGGCGTCCGCGCGGCCATCGCGCACCTCGTCGAGTCCGGACACCGGCACATCGGCATGCTCGACCACGCGGGCCGGTCCGAGCCCAGCATCCGCCACGCCTGGTTCGCCGATGCGATGACCGCCTGCGGGCTCGACGCCGGCCCGGTGAGCCGCGCCGACCAGAGCGTGGAGGGTGGGGAGAGCGCGCTGAAGGATCTGCTCGCCGAACACCCGGACGTGACAGCCGTGTTCGCCTTCAACGACATCGTCGCCATAGGTGCGCTGCGCGGAGCGCGCCGGCTCGGACGCGAGGTTCCTCGCGACCTCGCGGTGATCGGCTTCGACGGCCTCCAACTGGGGGCGCTCGTCGAGCCACCGCTGTCCACCGTGGCCCTGGACACGCGGGCGCTCGGCGCTCTCGTCGTGGAACAGACGGCGCGGCTGCTGACCGGCGAGGATCCGCTCGGCCGTGACGAACTGGTGGTGGGGGCGGAGCTGAGGCTGCGCGAGTCCGCGTAGAGCCGTGTTCGGAGAGCCGTTCGCACGGTTTGCCTTGCGTCGGGATGCTCTCGCAGAGGGGCGGGGCGGTGTGGACGGCCGGCGGACAGTGCCGGGCCTGTCGGCGTCAGGTGCGAGGGTGGCCAGATCACCGCGCCGACAGCCGAGCGCGCCGGAACCATGCCGGTCGCACTCCTCGATGAATGGCTGTGACCAGCGCCCGGCTTCGAGCCCTTTGAGACCCCCATGCAGCGCGGCATGCCGGTCGCGCGGCATGTGCCTGACCTTGACTCGGGCGGCCCTTGTTGAGAACCGCAGGACGCGTCCGGCCTCGGCGAGCACCCCTTCCCGCAGGGCCTGGAAGACGTCCGCGTGGGGATGTCCGCGGCAGACCGGGCAGATCGCGCCGAAAAGCGGAACGCTCCTTCTTAAGTGCAGCTTAAATGCGCCTTAAGGGATCTTGGGCCGTTCGCATTTTGGCAAGTAACCGCAGTTCAGAGGGATTTGGCGATCTCGCCGACAGGTTGGCCCTTCAACGAGTCATGCGTACCATCTGGGCTCACCGGTGGCGTCCGGGGCAGGCAGGAGAACGCTCTCAAGAGTTCGCTCCGACGGCTCGCGCGGCGGGCGCGGACCGGGGCAAGAGTCAAAACTCCCCACAGACAAGGTGTGTTCAGTCATGGCTGCTCATCGCGCGCGTCGATGGTCACTCGGCGGGCTGGTGCTACTGCTCACCGCGGCCCTCGCCGTAGGCGTCCTCATCACCACGACGAGTCCCGCGGTAAACCGGGCCCAGGCGGCTCCGGCCGCGCAGACCTGGTCCGACGACTTCGACGGAGCCGCCGGCAGCGCGCCGAATTCGGCCAAGTGGTCCCTGGAAACCGGCGGTTCCGGCAACGGCAACCACGAACTGCAGTACTACTCCAAGAGCTCCGACAACGTTTCCCTCGACGGAAACGGCCATCTGGTGATCACCGCGCGCAAGAACAGCGACTCGGGACTCCAGTGCTGGAACGGAACCTGCCAGTACACCTCGGCCCGGCTCAACACCGCGCAGACCTTCACCCAGGCGTACGGCCGGTTCGAGGCCCGCATCAAGGTGCCGCGCGGGCAGGGCGTATGGCCTGCCTTCTGGATGCTGGGCGACGACCTGGGCAGCGCGGGCTGGCCGAACAGCGGCGAGATCGACGTCATGGAGAACGTCGGCAAGGAACCCGGTACCGTGCACGGGACCATCCACGGCCCCGGATACTCCGGCTCCGGCGGCATCGGCGCCGCATACACGCTGCCCAACGGCAAAGCCTTCGCGGACGACTTCCACGTCTTCGCGGTCGACTGGACCCCCACCTCCATCACCTGGTCCGTCGATGGCCAGAACTACCAGACCCGCACCCCGTCCGATGTGAACGGCAAGAAGTGGGTCTACGACCATCCGTTCTTCGTCATCCTGAACCTCGCGGTCGGCGGCGACTGGCCCGGCAGCCCCGACGCCGGCACGTCCTTCCCGCAGACCATGACCGTCGACTACGTGCACGTCACCTCCGCAAGCAGTGCGCAGTTCACCGGCGCGATCAAGGGCATCGGAGGCAAGTGCGTCGACGTCGCCGGAGCGTCGACCGCCGACGAGACGCCCATCCAACTCCACGACTGCAACGGGGCCGACGCCCAGAAGTGGACCGTGGGCGGCGACGGCACCGTGCGGGCCCTGGGCAAGTGCCTCGACGTCCGCGCCGCCTCCACCGACGACGGCGCCCTGGTCCAGCTCTACGGCTGCAACGGCACGAAGGCGCAGCAGTGGACCCTCACTTCCGGAGGCGATCTGACGAACACCGGTGCCGACAAGTGCCTCGACGCCAAGGACAACTCCTCGGCCGACGGTACCCGTCTGCAGATCTGGACCTGTGGCGGCACGGCCAACCAGAAATGGACCCTCGGCTGACCGCCGCATTCCATCTGCCCCTACGTCGAGGTATGGAGCACCTGCACCGGCGAGGACCTCACCGTCACCACGGACGCAGGCACGTTCACCGGCCGGGTGCGCGCCACACTGCTCAGCAACTCGGCCCGACCGAGCACCGCCGCGGGAGACTTCTACCGGGCCGACCTCACCGCCCACTACGCGAACGCCGTCCAACGTTTCCGTCAGCCGCGAGCCATGGCGATGGAGCCCGAGAGTCGTTCCCCCGCTTCGTAGATCATGTAGGGCACGCCTCCGTCGGTGCCGAACGAAGGGGCGGCAGCGCGTCCGTTCTCAGGCGCGCTGCTGCGGGAGTTGTAGAGGACTCCAAGGTGGTTACGCTTGCTGAAGTCGTTGCCCACCTCCGTGATCATCAGGTCGCCGCCACTCTCCTTGTCCTTGTTGTAGACGACGTAGGTGCTGTTGTCGCGGTACAGCAGGTGCGGCCCGCCGACGTTGACGGCACCGACGTCGGAGTGGCGGATCAGGGGCTGTTGGTCGTAGGTCCAGGTGCGCCCGTCGGCCGACCAACCCCAGTGGATGTCGCGGTGGTTGGTGGTGTTGTTCAGCATGAAGACCATGACGTAGTGGGCACCGTGGGAAGGCAGCTCGTGCGGGAAGACACGGGCGTACGACGTCTCGGTGGTGCCGCTCGGCAGCATCGAGGTGGACAGGACGACCTTGTCGTAGGTGAAGTTGATGCCGTCCTTCGAGCGGGCCAGGCGCGTGGTGGTGTTCTCGCCGTGGAAGTACAGCCACAGCTCCTTCGCGCTCGCGTGCCACATCACGTGCGGGGACGCGACATGGCTGACGGAGTAGTGGGGCTGCCAGTTGTTGGCGACGATCGGGTTGTTCGGATATTCCGTGAAGGGCCCTTCCAGGGAGTTGCCGTAGGCCAGGCAGATGCCGCCGGGCGCGTCGTGCGGCCCGTAGTACAGGTAGTAGCGGCCGAGTGGGGCGCTCAGCTTGTCGTAGACGCCCCTCACGCAGGGGAAGATGATCTCGCCGGTCGGGTTGTACTTCAGTTGGGACGGCGTCAGCAGGGTGCGGACGTAGGTGTAGTCGGGGAATCCGCCGGGTGCGGCGGACGCGGGCGGCGCGGAGAGGCCGCCGACGGTGACGGCAGCGCCGGTGGCGGCCGTGGCGCGCAGGAACAGGCGGCGGTCGAAACGCGGTTGGGGCATGGTCGGCTCCAAGGGGGTGGAAGTCAGAGGTAGGTGGCCGCGGTGACGCACAGCCCGCCGAGGGCCACGGCCCACACGTACGGGAGGGTGCGCACCATGACCTCCTGTGGGGAGACACCGGCGTACTGGGCGGCCCAGACCGTCTGGGTACTGGTGGGGTCGGCGACTCCGAAGACCTGGTTGTACGAGGTGGCCATGCCGAGGACGGCCGCGGCCGGGTAGATGCCCGTGGCGATGAGGACGCCGGCGATCCCGGCGCCGAGCCCGAAGACGTTCAGCGGCCCCCGGTAGAGGCACAGCGGGACGAGCAGCGTGAAGACCATGACGAACAGCACCGCGTTGTGCGGGCTGACCGCCTTCATCAGCGGTTCGAGCGCGTCGACGGTGCCGGGCAGCTTCACCGCGGCCAGCAGGATGCCGATGGCGATGAACAGGACGATCGGCGGGGCGGCCACCTCGAATCCGCCGTACAGGGTGCGCAGCAGCCGCTTGTTCATCTCGCGGGGGACGGTGGTGGTGACCAGGGCGTACAGCACACCCGCCAACAGCGAGGGAACGATGGCGAGTTCGAAGCCCAGGGCGAGGATCAGGGGAATGGCAGGGGTGAGCAGCGCGTACCAGGGAGCGTCGCTCAGTTTCTCCCGGCGACTCGCCGAACGCGGTTTGTCCTCCGCGGGCTTGAGGGACCAGGTGTGTTCCACACCTCGGCGGAGCGACTCGACGAGCACGTAGAGGACGGCGGCGACCAGGGCGAAGGGGAACAGCTTCACCATGAAGCCGCGCACGGTCGGTAGGGGCAGGTTCAGGGCCGTGGAGAAGAACTGCCACAGGGGCAGCTCGAAGGGAATGCCCACGGCGATGCCCATGAGGACGGTCCCGGCGGCGGTCACCTTCGGGATGCCGACCGCGATCATGGCCGGGATACCGATGAGCCCCGCGAGCATCGCGGCCGGCGCCGATCCGGTGACGGTACCGACCAACGCGGACACGGCCAGCACACCGAGGGCCACGACGACCGGGCGGTCGCCGCCGAACTCGACGATCTTGCGGACGAGCGTGGCCGCGACGCCCGTCTCCTCAAGGAGCGTGCCGAGCCAGGAACCGAGCACGATCGCGATCATCGTGGCGGCCAGGGTCGGCGCACCTTCCTGGAGGACCGTGTCCAGAACACTGTTCTTGCCGGTCAGGGGTGCGCCGGCGAGGAAGGCGATGACGACGGCGAGGACGACGAGCGCGAAGGCAGTGGGCAGTTTGCGGGCGAGCATGGCGGCGACACCGGCCGCCATCACGAGCAGGATGACAACACCCATGGTTCACCTCTGTCTTCCGGGTGTGTCCACCGCGGCGGTGAGCGCGGCGGTGAGCAGGAGGGGGCTGCGGCCGAGTCCGCAGACGGTACGGGCGTAGGCGTGGGCGGCGATCTCCTCGGCACCGGCCACATGGCCGAGGACCCGGAATCGGCCCAGCCGCAGGGCGGTGTGCCCGAGCGCCTCCTTGAGCGCGGTCCGCATTGCCTTGCGGTGGAGCAGTGCGTGTGCGGTCTCGTGGGCGAGGGCCGCGGCGCGCACGGACCCGACGGGATACCAGGAGCGCCAGCCGAGTTCGTCGATCAGCGTCTCGGCCCGGTCGATGGTGTCGGTGTAGAGCTCGACGGTGGCGGGACGCGAGGTGTAGCGGGCGAGCAGCAGCTGGTCGAGCCCGTCGCCGCGCTCCACGATCCGGGCGCGGCACGGCAGGCCGGGGTCGAGTGCGGCGCCGAACGTGTCGGCGGCCAGAGCCCATTGGCGCAGCTGGGCGGGGGCGCGCTCCTCGTGGGTGGGCGTCGTGGCCAGCAGCCGTACGGCGAGACTCAGATCGTCCGTCGCCGGATCTACGGCGGACACGGCAGCGGCGGCGAGCAGGGGATCACGCGCGAGGCGGGGCGCGGCGGGGCCGCTCATGACCGCACCTCCACGACGGCGACCACAGGTTCGTCGACGGCGCGGTCCCGCATCTCGCTGCGGGCCAGGGCGAGCAGTGGCTGCGGGTCGAGGACGCCGGAGAGGTCGGCGATGCGGGAACCCAGAAGGAGCCGCAGCGCGGGGGCGCGGACGCCGCCGTCGCCGTACGACGTCCCCTCGCGCACGAGGTGGGCGAGGAGCTCGGGGGCAGCACCCACGGTGGTTGCGGTCACACTCGCGTCGAAGGCGTGCAGGCGTACGACACCGTCGGCGTCGACGACGCGTATGGGGCGCCGGGGAGCCCGCAGCCAACGGCGTACCTCGATGCCGTAGACCGTGTGGGCGGATGTCTTGGCGAGGACCCGGACCTCGGCGGGATCGGTCTTGAGGCTGGCGGCGGCCGCGGTGAGGCGTTCGGCGTCGTCGGCGCTGTGCGAGCGGTCCTGGGTACGCAGTTCCGTGGCGCCGGTGGCGGTGGCGCGCACGGTACTGGTCTGCGGGTCGACGGTCACCTCGACCTCGACGCCGTCGGCCGCCGCGCCCTGGGCGACGACGGCCCGCTCGGCCTCGGCCCGTACGGCGAGGATCTGCTCCTGGGTGGCGCCGGGGATGATCCGCGCGATCTGCTCCCGCACCAGCGCGAGGGCCACACCGATGGGGCTGATGACCTCGCTGTGCCGGGCGATCCTGCCCGTCATGCCGGTGAGCGCCGCCAGGTGCGGGGTGACGGAGGCCGCCCCGCCGCCACCGCCGACGAGGACCGCCGTGTCGGGGTCGAGGCGGTAGTCGCGGACGAGCGCGTCCACGACCTCCCGCACGCGGGCGACGCCCGCGTCGAGGATGCGGGCGGCCGCGGTCGGCACGTCCACGCCCAGGACGGCGGCGAGAGGCGCGAGCGCGGCCTTCGCCACCTCCTGGTCGCAGCGCGCGAAGTCCCCCTCAGGGACCCGGCCGAGGGCGTTGGCGGCGCATGTCATGGTGATCGCGAACCGTCCGCCCGCCGCGTCCAGGACCACGTAGTCGTCCGGGTCGTCCGGCATCGGGCGCGTCGTGGCGAGGGTCGCGTCACGCAGGTCGTCCAGGTCGGCGAAGCAGGCGTAGGGCAGTCCCGCGATGTGGGCACTGCGTGGACCGACATCCGTGACGCGGCCCTGAGCGACGCGGACCATCGAGCCGCCGCCGACTCCGACCGTGCGCACGTCGAGCGCGTTGAGGTACGAGGTCTTACCGAGCATCGTGGCGTGGCGGACGGCGACCTTGCCGCGCCGTACGACGCTGATGTCGGTGGAGGTGCCGCCGGTTTCGAGGAAGACTCCCTCGCTGATCCGTTCCTGCATGAGGGCACCGGCGACTCCGGCCGCCGGGCCGGACAGGACGGTCAGCAGGGGGCGCCGTCGCATCTCGTCCAGTGCCATGACCCCGCCGTCGCAGCGCATGACCATGAGCGGTGCGATGACCCCGGCCTTGGTGATGGACGCGTCGACGAGGTCGGCGGTGGCGAGCATGCGCGGCAGGATGGCCGCGTTGACGACCGCGGTGCGGGTCCGCTTGTGCAGTCCGTACAGCGAGGTGATCTCGTGTGCCGCCGTCATCGGGAGGCCGGCGGACCGGGCGGCCTCGAGTACGGCCCGCTCGCCCTCGGGCCGGTCGACGGCGAACGGCTCGGTGGCGACGAGGACTTGGGCTCCCGCGGCCGTCAGCTCGTCGACCGCGGTGCGTACGGCCGCCGGGGCGTCAGGGTCTGCGACGTGGGCGTAGGCGAGCGGAAGCCGCTTGCCGGGAGCGAGTTCGAGCCTGCCGAGTGCGGCGAGGCGACGGGTGAGGACGGCACCGGGCCCGGTGCCGATGCCGATCAGGCCGACGGTGGCGACATCACCCTCCAGCAGTGCGTTGGTGGCCTGGGTCGTGCCGTGCGCCAGGAACGCGATGTCGCCGGGGGCCCGGTCGACCTGGCGCAGCAGCAGGTCCAGCGCCTTGACGATGCCGTGCGCGACTCCGTCCTCGTGATGGTGGCTGGTGGGGACCTTGACCTGTCCCAGCAGTCGCAGGGTCGTGGCGTCCACGGCCACGGCGTCGGTAAAGGTTCCGCCCACGTCGATGCCGACGCGGATGCGGTAGGCAGTCATGTCTGGAGCACCTCCTTGTGCTGTGTCGGTCGTGCGCGGGCAGTCGCCTCGACGCGGTCAGTAGCCGCGTACGTCGGGCCAGTGGCGCTGCACTCCGGCGCGGTCGAGGAGCCGCGCGAACTCCTCGAACCGCTTGTCCTCGGCCTGTACCTGGTGCGGTTCGACGTCCCCGGCCAGGCAGTGGGCGGCGAGCGCGCCGGCGACCTCGCCGATGTTCCACTCCACCGGGTGGAGCCGGTAACAACCGTTGGTGATGTGGGTCGTGCCGATGTTCTTGCCCGCGGGCAGCAGATTGCGGACCCGCCGTGGCACGAGCGCCCCGAGCGGGATCTCGAAGGGCACCGAGCCGATGTCGACGTAGGTGTCGCCTCCGGTGGAGGGGTGCAGGTCGATGCGGTAGCTGCCGATGCCCACGGAGTCGCGGTACTTCGTGCCCCCGGACGGGCCCACCAGGTCGATCGCCACATCGCGCTCGGTGACGGTGGTGACCGCCTTGATACGGCGCGACTCACGGACGTACGGCGCCTTCGCCAGGCCGTCCGCCGTACCGGTCACATCGGGGCGCGGCCGGAGGCCGGGGAAGCCGGTGCCGCCGTCCGGCCGGGGTGCTTCGGTCTGCAGCCAGTACAGGACCGACAGGGACAACTGACGTGCCTCGGCGACGGCTTGGGCTCCGGTCTGTGCTCCCGCTCCGACGAGCGGCTTCAACCAGTAGTCGTTGAGCGGCCAGTTGACGAGTGTGATGTCGGAGTCGAAGGCGCCGGGGCGGTGCAGCTTGCGTGCCAGGATGCGGCGGAAGCCCCACAGCTCCTTGTCGCCCGCGTCGGCGCTCTGGTCGGCGCTCACACCGAGCGGGTCGAGGTCGGGGTTGGGGACGAAGGTACGCGGGACGGGTTCCAGGGTGCGAGGGTCGGGCGCCTGGAAACCGAGGAGCGGGCCGGGCCAGAAGTCCGGACGGTACGCGCGCCAGAAGCCGTAGTCCGCCGGGCGGTCGACGGTGTGGTCCTCACCCTCGTGGTGGGAGAGCGCGAAGCACACGGTGATGCCCTGCTGGTTGAGCGGCTCGGCCCGCTCCGGGGCGTGCGGCTCGTCGTACTCGGACCGTGCCTCGGCGCCGCATACGTGCTCGACGCCTGCCAAGTACAGGAGTTCGCCCGTCTCGGTGGCGTCGATGACATAGCGGGCCGGTACGGAGACGCGGCGGCCGTCGGGGCGGTGCTCCAGAGTCACGGACCGTACGACATCGTTGTCGGACTCGGCCGCGACGGGCCGGTGGTCGGTGAGGACGGTCAGGCGTCCGGCCGCCCGGTGGGGCGCGAGCATGGCCTCCAGCACGGCCAGCGCCACCCGTGGCTCGTGGCAGAGCTTGCTGACCCGTCCGGCGCCCGGGTTGAGGTCCGTGAGCGTGAGCGCCTCCGAACGCATCGGGTACCACTGCCGGTAGAACTGTCTGATGCCCTCGCGCAGTCGGCGATACGAGGCCGTCGTCCCGAACTGCTCGACCCACGGGTGCTCGTCGGGCGGTACGGCCTGCGAGGTGAGTTGTCCGCCGATCCAGTCGGTCTCCTCGGTGAGCACGACCCTGCGTCCGGCCCGGCAGGCGGCCAGCGCGGCGGCCACTCCGCCGAGGCCACCGCCCACGATGAGGATGTCGGCTTCCGGTATCACGCTTCTCCTTGCGGGTGGTTGACGTCCACGGAGGGTGCGGTTCACGGCGGTCAGCGCTGCTCCGGCGGCCTCCCCGTGGTGGTACCGGGCCGGAAGACACAGGCGACCAGGGGTTCGTCGGCCTCCTCGCCGGCGACGCGGGCGGCGAGGAGCCGGACCGCGGCCGCGCCCAACTCGGGCCGGGGGATGTCGAATCCGGTGGCCTGCGGACTGGCGACGAGGTCGCCGGGCGGACTGCCGAGCAGGGCGAGCGACAGGTCGTCGGGGCAGGTGAGACCGGCCGCGTCGACGGCCCGGCACAGGGCGTGCCAGGCGGCCCCGGTGTCGGTCTCCTCCGCGACGAACGCGGTGACACCCTCGGCCAGCCAGTGGCGCAGCCGCTCGGGGGTGAGGTCGCCCTCGGGGTCGGCGGAGCGGAAGACGGCCTCGGGTCCGCCCGGAAGCCTGGCCGCCTCCAGCCCTTCCAGGAAGCCCTGTTGACGGTCCGTGGACGCCGGAGCGTCGTCGTCCTCGCGGACCAGCACGATGCGCCGGTGCCCCAGCGCCGCCAGATGGCCGACGACTTCGCCGCTCGCGCTGACGTAGTCGGCGCCCACCCACGGCAGCCCTTCGAGTTCGTCGCGGCGCCCGAGGTGCACGACCGGGAAACCGTCGGCGACCATCCGCTTCAACTCCGCGACCGGAGCATGCCGGCCGAGGAAGAGGCAGCCGTCGGCGAGTCGCACCCTGCTCAGCGCGTCGGGCCTCGACGCCCCCGCGCCTCCGGAACTCGACCCCGTGAAGAGCACCAGGTCATAGCCGCGCGCGGCGGCCTCCTGCTCCACGCCGACGAGGAAGGGGTAGTACGAGTGCTGCACATCGGTGGGGAAGGTGGCCGTGAAGCTGAACACGCCGAGCAGGTTGTTGCGGGCCGCCGCCAGCCGTTGCGCGGCGGGGTCCGGTACGTAGCCCAGGCTGCGGGCCGCGTCGAGCACCCGCTGCCGGGTCTCGTCCGAGATCGCCGAGCCCTGCGTCTTGTCCGACAGCACGAGCGACACCGTGGCCTGGGAGACCCCGGCCAGTCGGGCGACTTCCGCCTGCCGCGGTCGGGACGTGCGACCCGCCGCCGCAGGGGTACGACCGCGCCGGGACCGCTTCTTGGGCTGCTCCACCATGCTCCTCACCTGGCCTGGCACGACCGCCGCGCACGTCGTTTATGCGTATCAGTAATGCGTATCAGTGATGCGTATGAATGAGTACTGTGGGCGCCTTGCCGTCGTCGGTCAAGAGTTCTGACAGGACTTCATGCCATGGGTGAGTACGCGGATGTGTGAGCAAGCGTCGCGCGGAGCGGGCGAGACAGCAGGATCGGACGGACGGAACCTGGGTCAGGTGGCGATGTCCATGCGCTGGGTGCCGATGACTTTGAGCAGTTGCAGCGTCCGGTAGGCGCGGGAGTCGGGTTCAGCGGTGAAGATGATCATCTGCTGGTCCTGGCCCGGCACGGTCAGGACGTCGAAGTCCAGGTCGATCGTCCCGACTTGGGAGTGCTGGATCTGCTGCTGGTGGTGGTGTTCGATGCGCAGCTCGTGGGAGTTCCACAGACGGGCGAAGTCCTCGCTGCCGCCGAGCAGTTCGTCGATGAGGGTGCGCAGTTCGACGTTGTCCGGGTAGCGGGCAGTGGCGACGCGCAGATAGCTGACGGCGGCGGTCACGAACCGGTGGGGCTGGGTCATGCCGTAGCCGCGGTGCTCGGGGTCGGGGTGCAGGAAGTAGCGGCGGATGACGTTGCGGTCCGGGCCGGTCAGGGCGGAGAAGTCCTCGAAGAGGGCTGCCGCCAGGGGATTCCAGGCCAGGATCCGGCAGGTGTTGTCGAGCACGAGGGCGCCGGCGTCGGTGAGGCGCTCCAGCAGATTCAGTGTGCCGGGGTCCACGTCGCGGGAGGGCCCTTGGACAGGCTCGGGTGCCGCCTCTCCGGCGAGGCGGAAGAGGTGGGTGCGTTCCTGGTCGGACAGGCGCAGTGCGCGGGCGATGCCGGTCAGGACGGCGTGCGAGGGATGGCGTCCTCGGGCCTGTTCCAGGCGGCTGTAGTGGTCCACGGAGATGTGCGCGAGCTGGGCGACCTCTTCGCGGCGCAGCCCGGGGGTGCGACGCCTGGGCCCGTGCGGCAGGCCGACGTCCTCGGGGCGTACGCGCTCCCGTTTGCCGCGCAGGAACGCCGCGAGAGCGTGCTTGTCCATGGTCACCACGGTACGGCGGGGCGCCCCGGCCAGCCACGGACTCTCGGTCCCTGGATACCGCTCGGGCCACCACCGCAGGGTGAAAGCACAGGCACAACGATGTGGAAGCACGGGGAAGCACGTGAAACGAAGTGAGGACAAGGCCATGCGGGTGTTCATGACGGGCGCGAATGACCATGTGGGCGGTGTGTTGGCCGAGCACATGGTGACCGGCGGCTCTTGTGCGATGGACCGCGGGGTACGCCGGTGAGCGCGCCGGTGACGGCACTGGCCGCGATCGGGGTGGTGGCGCTGGTGTGCGCCGCCGCGTACGGATACCTCCTGCACAGCCCGAAACCCGCCGAGCCACGGCTGAGCGCCCCGGTGACGGTGGACACGATCACCGTGGGCGACCGGACGCGTGCGTACCAGGCCTTCGTGCCCGCGGATCTGCCGCCCGGCTCGCCGCTGCTGTTCGTCCTGCACGGCTCACAGCAGGACGGGAGGACCATTCGTACGGCCACCGGGTACGGCTTCGACAAGTTGGCCGAGCGGCACAAGTTCGCGGTGGTCTATCCGGACGGCTACAAGCGCGGCTGGAACGACGGCCGAACCTCCGCGGTCACCCCTGCCCGCAAGGAGGACGTCGACGACGAGGGCCTGATCGCCGCGCTCGTCGAGCGGTTCCGCCGACGGCACGGCATCGATCCCGCCCGGGTGTTCGTCACCGGCTTCTCGAACGGCGGGCAGATGGCCTTCCGTCTCGCCGCCCGGACACCGGACAGGATCGCCGCCATCGCGGTGATCGGGGCGGGCCTGCCCACACCGGACCAGTGGGCCGTCACGGAGCCGAAGCGCCCGCTGCCCGTCCTGCTCATCTCCGGCACACGCGACCCGATCATGCCGTACGACGGCGGCGAGGCAAGCATCTTCGGCTTCCAGAAACGCGGCACTGTGCTGTCCGCCGAGATCACAGCCCGTGCGTTCGCCGAGGTCAACGGCATCACCCGGCCCCCGATCAGCAGGCCACCGGCCGGGTTGCCCCTGGACGGGTCCGGCGGCGCGGAGGGCCCGTCGGTGATCGAGACCCGCTACAGCCAGCCCGGCAAGGCCCCCGTTGTGGCGTTCACGGTCTCCGGCGGCGGTCACACGATCCCCAACCCCGACTACCGCTTCCCCCGGCTCATGGGCAGGACCGACCGCACCCTCGATGCCCCGGCCGCCATCTGGGACTTCTTCAGCGAGGCCATGGAGGCGGACGCCCCTCGACGCCCACGGTAGGAACCTCGGCGCGGGCCTCCTTGCTGAGACTGGGCCTACCAGGATCGGGCGGCGAGCCGGTGCGTTGGGCCAGGATGCCGCACCCGGACCCTGACACGCCGCTTCCGGCGGAGGCGAGGAACTGGCCGTTGTCGACGTATCGATCGCCCGGGTTCTCCCAGCTCAGAGCCCATCTGTGGGTCAGTGGCGACATTCCGTCGGGCAGTGTCATTAATGCCACTGGGAGACCGTTCGGCAGCCGGTTAGCGTCGGGAGCGTCCGGCGCGAAGACGGGCTCCGCCACACCTGAAGGACCTTCCATGCACGCACAGATCGTGTTGTTCGACGGTTTCGATCCGCTGGATGTCATCGCCCCCTACGAGGTGCTGTACGCCGGCGGCACCGCCTCCAACGGCGCGGTGACGGTGGAACTGGTCTCCGCCGAGGGGGTACGTGAGGTGGTCAGCGGCACCGGTGGCCTGGCACTGCGCGCCGCTGCCGCACTCGACCCCGGGCGTGCGGGCCTGATCCTGATTCCTGGTGCCTCGGGCCGTGTCGGAGAGCCCGGCGAGGTCCCAGACCAGGAGATCGGGGCCGGGGAGTGGCGGCAGGACGAATTCATCCCCGTGCTGCTGGGCCGCACCCTGACCACCGAGTTGCCCACGCTCATGAAGGCGGCGATGGAGAATCCGGAGGTGACGACCGCCGCGGTGTGCGGCGGATCGCTCGTTCTGGCCATGGCCGGCCTGCTGGAGGGCCGCTACGCCACCACCCATCACCTGGGCCTGGACATGCTCGACGCCACCGGCGCCCACGCGGTCCACGCCCGCGTCGTCGACGACGGCGACCTCGTCACCGGCGCCGGTGTCACTTCCGGACTCGATCTGGGCCTGTATCTGCTGGAGCGCGAGGTGGGCCCTCGAATCGCTCACGCAGTGGAGGAGTTGTTCGCCCACGAGCGCCGCGGCACGGTCTGGCGCCACCGGGGTCCTGCGCCCGCCGCCCTCTGACCGGCCACCCGTATACGTCCCACCCGCACCGCATCGTGAGGAAGAACAACGGCATGCCCATCGAAGGCACCTGGGACCTGTCCATCTCCACCCCCATCGGCAAGATCAACTCCGTGGTCGAGCTCCGTCGGCAGGACGGTGTCCTGACCGGGGCCGCCCACGGGGCGGGAGAGCAAGTCCCGCTCGACGATGTCGCCCTCGTCGGCGACCGGCTCACCTGGAAGCAGGCCATCACCAAGCCCATGCGCCTGAACCTGGCCTTCGCCCTTGCGGTCGACGGCGACACGCTCACCGGCACATCCAAGGCTGGACGTCTGCCTGCGTCCAAGGTCACCGGCCGTCGTCGCACCGTTCGGGAAGAGGCCGCAGGCCACTAAGCCCCGACCGTCACGGTCGCCGTCGACCCAGTCCTGACGGCCGCCAAGGCGCCCACCAACCGCGGCACCGCCACGTCACGGTGCACTGAGGGGACCCGCGCACCGGCCGGAGTGCCGGTACGGACCGGGCGAGGGCGACGGAGACGGGCGAGTCCCCTCGTCCAGCCTGCGGCGATGTCGGCGGTGGTACGCGTCGGAGGGCGCGCGGACAGGCGCCGAGCTTCCCCGCGATCCACTCGCGGCCTCTGGCGCCAGGTGAGCGAGGACGAGGGCCTGGCAGGACGATCATTACCACCACTTTTGCGACCGTCACCTGGGCAGGTGCTCTTTTTCTTGCGGACGGAGAGACCGGGTGCACGTCGCGGGCGCCCGGAGCGACGATGATCCAGGCCCCGTCACACTCGTGGCCCGACAGGCCGTCGGGGCCGCCCGAGTCCAGGCTACAAGTGGCAGGGTGTGATCCGCTGGCGTGGAATGGAGGGGGCGGGGGCGGAAACGTGGAGGCGCCGTGGGTGTGACACCGCTGACCGAGATCCTCTCCGGACCTTTCAACGAGCGCTACGCCGTACCGGCCATCAACGTGTTCAACGACCTCACGCTGGAGGCCGTGCTGGCGGCCGCGGTGGAGAACGCGTCGCCGCTGATCGTGCAGACCTCCGTGAAGACGGTCAAGTCCATCGGCAGCGACGTGCTCTACGCCATGTGGACCGCGATGACCGCGGGCATCGAGGTGCCCGTCGCCCTGCACCTGGATCACTGTCCGGAACGCGAGGTCATCACCGAGTGTCTGCGGCGGGGATGGAACTCGGTGCTCTTCGACGCCTCCAAGCTGCCGGTCGAGGAGAACATGCGGCAGACCGTCGAGGTCGTAGCGGAGGCTCGTGCGTACGGGGCCGCGGTCGAGGGCGAGATCGAATCGATCACTGGTGTGGAGGACGGCATCGGCAGCGACATCGCCGCCGAGCAGCAGGACCTGGCGGTCGCGCTGGAGTTCCTGCGGACCACGCAGGTCGACGTCTTCGCACCGGCGATCGGGAACGCCCACGGGTCGTACAAGCAGGCGCCGGTGCTCGATGCCCAGCGCGTGTCCGACCTCGTGGCGGCCTATCCGGTACCGATCGCGCTGCACGGCGGCAGCGGACTGTCCGACGAGCAGTTCCGCGACCTGATCTCCCGGGGGTGCGCGAAGGTCAACATCTCGACCGCCCTCAAGGAGACGTTCATGAAGTCGAATCTGGCCTTCCTCGAAACGGCGGCGGAGCGGCAGAAGTGGGATCCGCCGTCGCTCTTCCGGGCCGTCCGCCAGGATGTCGTCGAGTTGGCCGGTTCCCTCATGAGGCTCTTCGGCAGCGCCGGGCGGGCGGGCTGAGAACATGCCCGCGCTCATCTTCGACTGCGACGGCGTCCTCGCCGACACCGAACGCGACGGACACCTGCCCGCATTCAACGCGACGTTCGAGGAATTCGGTCTGCCCGTGCGGTGGAGCGACCAGGAGTACGCAGAGAAGGTGAAGGTCGGCGGCGGCAAGGAGCGGATGCGGACACTGCTGACCCCCGACTTCGTCGCCGCCGCCGGTCTGCCCACCGACCAGGCCGCCCTCGACGAGCAGGTCGCCGCCTGGCACCGGCGCAAGACCGAGATCTACACCGGGATCATCCGCAGCGGAGGCATTCCGCCCAGGCCGGGCGTACGGCGGGTCGCCGCTCAGGCGCACGAGGGCGGATGGACGCTCGCGGTCGCCTCCACCTCCGCGGAAGCCTCCGTCCGCGCCGTGCTCGAACTCGCCATGGGCCCCGAACTGGCCGCTCACTTCGGCGTGTTCGCCGGGGACGTGGTCCAGCGGAAGAAGCCCGCCCCGGACATCTATGACTTCGCCGTGCACCGGCTCGGCCTCGATCCGGCGCGCGTCGTGGTGATCGAGGACAGCCGCAACGGGATGCTGTCCGCGCTCGGCGCCGGGCTGACCTGCGCCGTCACGACCAGCGCCTACACCCAGGAGGAGGACTTCACCGGGGCCTCCCTCGTGGTCACCTCGCTCGGCGATCCGCCGCCGGAGGAGACCGTCACCCGGGTGCTGAGCGATCCGCTCGGCGCCCGCCCCGGGGAATGGGTGGAGCTCGCGGACCTGGCCGCCCTGCTCACCGCCGGCGGTGACACAGGCTCCACCGCGTCGGGTCCGCCCGCGGCAGGGCCGCCCGGCTCCGCGCCGCCCGGCCCGGATCCTCGTTCGCACTGACGTCGCGGCAGTCAGGAGAGTCATGTCATCGCCATCGACACCCGTCGGCGACCTCGCCTTCGTCGTCCGGACCATGGCCCGGACGGCGGTCGACAACGAAAAGGCATTCGGCGACCTCGACGCCGTCGCGGGCGACGGGGACTTCGGGTACTCCCTCGCTCGCGGCTTCGAGATCGTGCTCGCCGACTGGGACGACCTCGCAGCGGACTCGCCGGCCGAGTTCCTGAAGAAGGTCGCTCTGGTGATCTCCAAGCGAGTCGGCGGCACGTCGGGGCCGCTGTGGGGCACGGCCTTTCTCCGGGCGTCCGGGGCGGTGAAGGACAGGCCGGAGCTGGATGCCGCCGACGCGGTGGCCATGCTGCGGGCCGCGGCCGAGGGGATCAAGGCGCGGGGCAAGTCCGACCTCGGCGACAAGACGCTGCTGGACGCGCTCATACCGATGACCGACGCCCTGGAACAGCGGCTGGCCGAGGGCGGACCGGGGGCCGACGCGGCGGAACTCGCCCGGCTGGCCGCCGCGACGGCCCGGACCGCAGCGGACGCGACGACCTCCATGCAGGCGCGACGCGGCCGCCAGAGCTATACCGGTGAGCGCAGTATCGGCTCGCCGGACCCGGGCGCGGTGGCGGTCGCGGTCATGGCGGAGCGCGTCGCCGCCGCATGGGACGCACGCGACAGCGACTGACGGCGGGCGACGGACCTGGCTCCCGGACCGTCTTCCGGCATCCGGGACCGGCACCACGAAGGAGTGACGGCATGAAGAAGTTCGTCAACGACCCGAAGGACTACGTTGCGGAGATGCTGGAGGGGCTGGCCCTGGCCAACCCCGACACGCTGAAGTACGTCCCCGAGTACAACCTGATCATGCGCGCCGACGCCCCGCAGGAGAACAAGGTCTCCATCGTGCAGGGCTCCGGGTCCGGTCACGAGCCGGCGCACGTGATGACCGTCGGCAAGGGGATGCTCGACGCTGCCTGTCCCGGCGATGTGTTCGCCGCGCCGCCGGCCG
Organism: Streptomyces olivochromogenes; assembly: GCF_001514115.1. GTDB lineage: Bacteria > Actinomycetota > Actinomycetes > Streptomycetales > Streptomycetaceae > Streptomyces > Streptomyces olivochromogenes. The sequence goes on along the minus strand of NZ_KQ948469.1, from coordinate 158,615 downwards.
ACTACGTCTACGAGACGGTCAAGCTGGTCGCCTCGCCGAAGGGCGTTCTGCTGCTGGTCAACAACTACACGGGGGACCGGATGGCCTTCGAGATGGCCGAGGAGCTGTCCCAGGCCGACGGGGTGACCGTACGTACGCTCTTCATCGATGACGACGTGGCCGTACAGGACTCGACGTACACCGTCGGCCGGCGCGGGGTGGCCGGCAACTTCTTCGTGATGAAGGCCGTCGGCGCGGCCGCCGAGCGGGGTGCTGACCTCGACGAGGTCCACCGGATCGGAGAGAAGGTCAACTCCGTCACCCGCTCCATGGGCATGGCGCTCACCGCCTGCACGCCTCCGGCGAAGGGCTCGCCGCTGTTCGACCTGCCCGAGGACGCGGTCGAGATGGGCGTGGGCATCCACGGCGAGCCGGGCCGCGAGCGGGAGAAGCTCCGGTCGGCGGACGCGATGGTGGGCGAGCTCGTCAGCGCGGTCGTGGACGACCTGCCGTACGTCTCCGGCGACCGCGTCGCACTGATGGTCAACGGCCTCGGCGGCACACCGATCGGCGAGCTCTACCTGGTGTACGGACGGGCCCACAAGCAGCTCACCGAGCGTGGCATCGAGATCGGGCGCAGCTATGTGGGTGAGTACTGCACCTCGCTCGACATGGCCGGCGTCTCCGTCACACTGGTCCGGCTGGACGACGAGATCTCCGATCTGCTCGCCGCTCCCGCCGAGATCCCCATCCGCGTGTTCTGAGGGAACGACGACACTCCTCGCCCGGAGGACCAGCGGCCGACCTCCCGTTTCAGCAGGTCAAGATGTTCGGCGCGGTCAGCCGAGGCACACCAGGAGCAGGCAGATCTGTGACGGTGAAGTCGTTGTCGGCGGGGGGCTCGCCTGCGGTGTTCCCGAGGTCGTGCCGTGGGCGCCGGCAGGCGGGGACGTCTCCGGCGCCGCCGTACTGGTGTGGTCGGGCACCGTTCCGACGGTGGAGGGGGAGGCGGCCAGAGGCTGCGGGGTCGCCGACGCCGCCGTCGGATGAGGAGAGGCAGCGTCGAACGGCTGAGCACTCGTCGGCGTGACGTGGGGCGGGGCAGTGGCGGACTGCCGGCGCGCAAGGGCGGTCGTGGTCGACTGCGCGGGGGGAGTGTGCGACGACACGTGAGTTTCAGGTTGTGTCGACGACGGGCGGGGCTGCTCAGTCGCCTGCTCGTCGGCAGTGCCCATGGTCGCGACGTCCGGTGCTGTCGCCGCCTGTGCTCGGTCGGCGGAGTTCCGGTCCATCGAGGTGACGGTCAGGCCGCCTCCGACGAGTGCGACGGCAGTCGCGACCACGGCCCGGCGCTGGTTCTTCTTCCAGCGGGCCAGCTGGCGACGCCGTGCCGCCCGGCCCTGCGGTGCGGGCGTCGCGCCATCGAAGTCGCCGTACGGGTCGGTCTGCGGGGCCTCCTCCAGGCCGCCCCCGGCCGCTGCCTCGTCGTCAAGACGGCCGTCGTGCCACGTCTCCGAGGCCGTGTACTCCCACGGCACCGATGCGCTCACCGCCGTGCCGGTCGGCTCCATGCCGACCCAGGTCGGGACGATGCGACGGTCGGCGGTGACCGGTGCGATGTCCGGAGCGTAGGCGCCGCATCCGGGACATACCAGGGCGCCGTTGAGATGCCGCCGACACGAGGAGCAGTAGTCCATTTGCGGTCTTCCTGAGTTGACATGCCATCGCCCCGCCGGGCCTGGTCGCGTTCGCACGTGGGATCGAACAGCCAGCAACGCTAACGAGGCTTTCGAAAGCCTGTGTGCAGTCCGTGTGGCGCTGTTGTGCGGATTCCCCGGGCCCGGCCCACGAGGACGGCACGAGGCCCGGCTTGCGCAGTCGCCCGATCCGGTGTCGGGGGACGGGGCGGGTGTTGCGGCGGGTGGTGGGAACGCGTCGGCCGCCCCGGGGCAGGCCCGGGGCGGCCGACGCGTTCCTGGATGTCAGCTGGATGTCAGAGCGACGTCATGACGTGCTTGATCCGGGTGTAGTCCTCGAAGCCGTACGCGGAGAGGTCCTTGCCGTAGCCGGACTTCTTGAAGCCGCCGTGCGGCATCTCGGCGACGAGGGCCATGTGGGTGTTGATCCACACACAGCCGAAGTCGAGGTTCTTCGACATCCGCATCGCCCGCGCGTGGTCCTTGGTCCACACCGAGGAGGCCAGTGCGTAGTCGACACCGTTGGCGTACCGCACGGCCTGGGCCTCGTCCGTGAACGACTGGACGGTCATGACCGGGCCGAAGACCTCGTTCTGGATGATCTCGTCGTCCTGCTTGAGGCCGGAGACCACGGTCGGGGCGTAGAAGTACCCCTTCTCGCCGACCCGGTGGCCGCCCGCCTCGATCGTGGCGTGCTCGGGGAGGCGCTCGACGAAGCCGCTGACCTGGGCGAGCTGGTTCGCGTTGTTGAGCGGTCCGTACAGCACGTCCTCGTCGTCCGGCAGCCCGGTCCTGGTGTCGGCCGCGGCCTTGGCGAGGGCGGCGACGAACTTGTCGTGGACCGACTCGTGGACCAGGACGCGGGTCGCGGCCGTGCAGTCCTGACCGGCGTTGAAGAAGCCGCCGACCACCAGGTCCTCGACCGCCTTCGCCAGGTCGGCGTCCTCGAAGATCACAGCCGGGGCCTTGCCGCCGAGCTCCAGGTGGACCCGCTTGACGTCCTTGGCCGCGCTCTGGGCGACCTGGATGCCGGCGCGTACCGAACCGGTGATCGAGGCCATCGCGGGGGTCGGGTGCTCCACCATCAGGCGGCCGGTCTCACGGTCGCCGCAGATCACGTTGAAGATTCCGCGGGGCAGCGCCAGCTCCTCCAGGACACCGCCGATGATCTCGGCGATCAGCACCGTGGAGGCCGGGGTGGTGTCCGAGGGCTTGAGGACCACCGCGTTGCCCGCCGCGAGCGCGGGGGCGAACTTCCACACCGCCATCAGCAGGGGGTAGTTCCACGGCGCCACCTGCGCGCACACACCGACCGGCTCGCGGCGGATGATGGAGGTCATTCCCTCCATGTACTCGCCGGCCGAGCGGCCCTCCAGCATGCGGGCCGCGCCCGCGAAGAAGCGGACCTGGTCGATGGCGGGGGCGAGTTCCTCGCTGCGGGTGAGGTGGAGCGGCTTGCCGGTGTCCCGGCTCTCCGCGGCGACCAGTTCGTCGGCCCGTGCCTCCATCGCGTCGGCGATCTTCAACAGCGTGCGCTGGCGCACGGACGGCGTGGTGTCGCGCCAGACGGGGAACGCCGCGGCCGCGGCCGCCATCGCCGCGTCGACGTCCGCCGCCCCCGAGAGTGGGGAGGTCGCGTAGACGTCACCGGTGGTGGGGTCCACGACATCGAGCGTGCGGCCGTCCGAGGCGTCCGCGAACGCACCGTCGATGTAGTTGCGGAAGGTGGTGCTCATGGAACGTCTCTCCTGGTCAGGCGGCGGTACGGGCGGACAGGTGCTCGTGGACGGCGACCCAGCCGCCGTCGTCGGCGCGGGTGAAGACGATGGTCTCCCGCTCGTGGACCGTTTCCTCGCCGGCGTTGGTGGCGACCCGGGTCTCGACGTCGTGACTGAAGACGGCGGTGTCGCCGAAGTGCTGGATCAGCTGTGCCGACGAGGTGCAGCCGAGGATGCGGAAGCCGTCCTGTTCCACCCACTGCTGCCAGAGCGCGCGGTACTCGGCCGTGGAGCCGAGCCGCTGCGGGGTGGTGTGGAAGATGAAGGTCGCGTCCGGGGCGAAGGCGCCGAAGTAGTCGTCGAGGCGGCCCTCGGCGAAGGCGGCGACGAGCGCGTCCGCGGCGGTCCGGACTTCCTGGACGGTGGTGGTGCTCATGCACGGCTCCTGGTCACGGGCGTCCGGCGGCGGGGCCGGAACGGCGGGCGTTCGGTTACGGGGGAGTGAGGCCTCAGTGGGTCACGGCGGGTTCGGGGACGATCTCCTCGGTATCGCCGGTGATCGGCGGCACCGGGGCGTCCGACGCCCGGACGAAGCGGGGTCCGGCCGGTCCGTACACGGCGCGCGGCTCGGGGAACAGAGTGAGCAGGGCGAGGTAGAGCACGACCGCGAGGGCGAGGCCGACCGGCAGCGAGATGTCCGTGCCGCCCGCGAGATCGCCCAGCGGGCCGACGAACTGGCCGGGCAGGTTGGTGAAGAGGAGCGCCACCACGGCGGAGACGAGCCAGGTGGACATGCCGCGCCAGTTCCAGCCGTGCGTGAACCAGTAGCGGCCCCCACGCTGGCGCCGGTTGAAGACCTGCAGCGCGTCCGCGTCGTACCAGCCGCGCCGGGTGACATAGCCGAGCGTCATGACGATCATCCACGGTGCCGTGCAGGTGATGATCAGCGTGGCGAAGGTGGAGATGGACTGCGCGAGGTTGAGCGCGAAGCGGCCGGCGAAGATGAACGCGATGGACAGGGCGCCGATGAAGAAGGTGGCCTGGACGCGGCTGAAGCGCGTGAAGACGCTGGAGAAGTCGAGCCCTGTGCCGTACAGGGACGTCGTGCCGGTCGAGAGGCCGCCGATCAGGGCGATCAGGCAGAGCGGCAGGAAGTACCAGCCGGGCGAGATCGCGAGCAGTCCGCCCACGTAGTTCGGGGCGGCCGGGTCGACGTACTTCGCGGCCTTCGACGCGATGATCGACGCGGTGGCCAGGCCGAAGAGGAACGGCAGCAGGGTGGCGACCTGGGCGAGGAACGCGGCCCCCATCACCCGGCGGCGCGGAGTCCCGGCCGGGATGTAGCGGGACCAGTCACCGAGGAACGCGCCGAAGGAGACCGGGTTGGAGAGCACGATCAGCGCGGCACCGATGAACGACGGCCAGAACAACGGGTCGGCGGTGGAGGCGAAGGTTCCCGCGTAACCGGGGTCGAAGTCGCCCGCGAAGGCGAATGCGCCGAGCACGAAGAGGGCCGATGCCGCCAGCACCGCGATCTTGTTGACCAGCAGCATGAACCGGAAGCCGTAGACACAGACGACGAGCACGAGCCCGGCGAAGATCGCGTACGCGATGCCGTAGGTGACGTCCGACTCGGGGACGTGGACGAGTCGGTGCGCGCCGCCGACGAGCGCGTCCCCCGAGGACCACACCGAGATCGAGAAGAACGCGACGGCGGTGAGCAGGGACAGGAACGAGCCGACGACCCGGCCGTGCACGCCCAGGTGCGCGGAGGAGGAGACGGCGTTGTTCGTGCCGTTGGCAGGGCCGAACAGTGCCATCGGGGCCAGCAGCAGCGCACCCGCCACGAGACCGAGGACGGTCGCCGCGAGCCCCTGCCAGAAGGAGAGCCCGAAGAGGATCGGGAAGGCGCCCAGCACACAGGTCGCGAAGGTGTTGGCACCCCCGAAGGCGAGCCGGAACAGATCGATCGGGCGGGCCGTGCGGTCCTCGTCCGGGATCCGCTCGACACCATAGGTCTCGATTTCGGTGATCGAGCTCGTCACGGGCGCTCCACCTTCCGTTCATACAGGGGGGACGGTTTCACAGTGTGTGGCCCATGGCTGATCAGGGACAATTGTGTCCATCACAGAGACGTACGCTGTTTTGTGTGGCTAGCAACAAACTCACCGTCGGGGACCTGCTCTCCTTCCCGGCACTCCAGCTCTCCGTGAAGGCCGGCAGCGGCGGTCTGAACCGGTCCGTGTCCTGGGCGCACGCCAGCGAGCTCGCCGATCCGACGCCCTGGCTCCTGGGCGCCGAGGTGATCATGACGGCGGGCCTGGCGGTCCCCCGTACCGCGGCCGGACAGCGCGCCTATCTGGAGCGGCTGGACGACGCCGGGGTGTCCGCTCTCGCGCTCTCCGCGCAGCTGCACATGCCCCCGCTGCACGACGCGTTCTTCCAGGCGGCGGAGGAGCGGGGCTTCCCGGTCCTCGAAGTGCCGCTCGCCGTCCCGTTCATCGCCGTCGCCCAGGAGATCGCGGCGGCGTCCCAGGAGGACGCCCGGCACCGGCTGGGCGCGCAGCTCCAGGTCTTCGGCGCGCTGCGCTGGCTGGTCGCCGAGAACCTCGACACGCCGACACTTCTGCGCCGTCTCGAAGGCCTGTCGGGCTACGACGTCTACCTCTGCACACCGCAGGGCCGCCCCCTCCTGCCCGGCGTTCCCGTACCGGATCCCGCTGTCCTGCCCGCCTCCGTCGACGCTCCACCGACGATCCCCGGCGGATTCGTGCTCCCGGTGCCCGCGCCCGGGGGCCCGGCGGGCTTTCTCGTCGCGTACGAGCGTCAGGGCGCCCAGCCCGCGGGACTCGCCGTCGTCCAGCACATCGCCACCGTGGCGGCACTGCGGCTGGCGATGGTACGCAACGAGCGCGAGACGCTGCGCCGCGAGGGCGCGGAGACGCTGGCCGAACTGCTGCAGGAGGTGCTCGACCCGGAGGCCGCGCGCCGCCGGCTCGCCCGGCACGCGATCGAGGGCGACACCGTGCTCCTCGTTGTGCGCCACACCACCGACGAGGCGCTGCTGCGCTGTCTGGAGGACCGACCCCATCTGCTGCTCACCCGAGGCGAGGACCGCTACGTCCTGGGGGCACCGGAGCTGGCAGCGGCCGTCGGTGAGCTCCCGGCCGTCGCGGCCGGGATCAGTCGCCCCTTCCTGCCGGGCGCCGCACTGAAGGTCGCCCAGCGCGAGGCGCTCTGGGCGGTCTCCAAGGCCGTGGAGTCGGGCCGCCCCGTCGTCCGCTACGGCGACGACTCGACGGGCCGGTGGCTGCCCGACGACCCCGCTGTCCTGACCGCGCTGGTCGAGCACGTGCTCGGCGAGGTCCTGCGCTACGACGAGGCCCATGACTCGCAGCTGCTGGTCTCCGCCCGCACCTGGATGGAGCGCGACCGCCGTACCGAGACGGCCGCGGCGGCGCTCCACATCCACCCCAACACCCTCGCCTACCGGCTGCGCCGCTTCGGCGCCCTCGCCGATCGTGACCTGACGTCGACGGGAGCCCTGGCCGAGGTCTGGCTGGCGATCCAGGCAGCGGGGGCGCTGGGCCTCACCGACTGAGCGGGTCAATGGCGGGCCGGGAGAGAGGCGGTTCCGCTTGGCTCTCCCGGCGAACGAACGAGGGGCACCGTCGGCGGGCGGCACGAGCGGGTCGCTGCCGTCACCGGCCCAGGGACCCGCCGCGCACGGCGGTATCCGCACCCCGCACAGGCCCAGCTGTCCGTCTCCCTGGCCGCACCGTCACTCTCCGGGCGACCTTCAGCCCTCGACGGTGACCACGTTCGCCCGCGCCGTCGCCATGGGCTTCGGCGCGGTCGGTTCGGGCAGGGTGCGGAACAACAGCCAGCTCAGAGCGGGCATCACGATGAGTGGTGTCAGGGCGGTACGCAGGGAGGTCGCGTCCGCGACGCTGCCGATGAGAGGGCTGGCCAGGCCGCCGATGCTGACGGTCAGCCCGAGGGTGATCCCGCCGGCGGTGCCGACGCGCGTGGGCAGGTAGTCCTGGCCGAGGGTGACCTGCAGGGAGAAGGGAACGTACAGGCCGGCGGAGGTCAGCGCCACGAACACGTAGATCGCGGGGCCGGGTATGAACACGATCCCCGCGACGGCGGCGACCGTGACGAGGTACGACCAGCGGGCGACGGCGACCCGGTCCCAGCGGTTGGCCAGGCTGCCGCCCAGCACGGAGCCGACCGCGCCGCCGAGATAGAGCACGAACAGCGCTGTAGTGCCCACTGCCGCACCGCCTCCCAGACGCTGGCGGGCGTAGAGCGAGATGAAGGTGCTCAGGCCGACGAAGACGACGGACCGGCAGACCACGGCGAGCGACAGCTTCATGAATGAGACCGTGTCGTCGGCGCCCGTCGCAACCGCGGTGCTGGAGCCGCCGTGGCCCGTCTTCTCCAGCGTGCGCAGGACGGGCAGGCACAGCACGCTTCCGGCGAGGGCCGGCAGCACGAGCAGGGGCGACAGGTGCAGCCCGCCCGAGGTGACGACGGCGGTGACCATGAGCGGCGCGGCGGCGAAGCCGAGACTGCCACCGAGAGAGAACCAGCCCATCGCGCTGTGGCTGCCCTCGCTGACGAGCCGCGCGACGCGGGCCGACTCGGGGTGGTAGGCGGCCACCCCGACACCGGACACGGCCACGAACACCAGCGTCACGGCGTAGGAACCACTCAGGCCGCTCAGGGCTATCCCCAGGCCGCCGAGGATCGTACTCACCGGCAACAGCCAGGGCATCGCCCACCGGTCGGTGAGCACGCCGAACAGCGGTTGGGCCACCGAGGACAGCAAGGACGCGGCGAGCACGATGCCCGACACCGCGGCGTAGCTGTAGGCGCGCTCGGCGACGAAGAACGGGACCAGCGAGGCGACCGCGCCCTGGTATACGTCCACACAGGCATGGCCGACCGACAGCATGATGATCAATCTATTCCTTGGCACATCGCCATGGTCATCGCCGCACACCTTGGCGCGCTTCCAGTAATCTGCCAGTCAATGACAGAAATCCGCCACGACCCCGTAGCGCCGACCCGCGCCCAGTGGCTGGCGTCCGGAGCCGCCATCGACGCCCACCGCCATGACGACCACCAGATCGTCTATGCGGGCCGCGGAGTGCTGGCCGTGACGACCAGCGCCGGTTCGTGGATCGCGCCGGGCACTCGCGCCATCTGGGTACCGGCCGGCACTGTGCATGCCCACCAGGCCCACGGCGAACTCGAACTGCACCTGGTTGGTCTGCCCGCGAGTGACAACCCGCTCGGCCTGGACGAGCCGACCGTGCTGGCCGTCGGGCCCCTCCTGCGGGAACTGATCGTCGCCTACACGCACATTCCGCACGACGACAGCCCCGAACGGGGGCGGCTACGAGCCGTGTTGCTCGACCAGTTGCGCGCCTCCCCTCAGCAGCCCCTGCACCTGCCCACCCCGACCGCCCCGCTGCTGAGGGCAGTGTGCGAGATCCTGCGCACGAATCCGGCCGACGACCGCACCCTGGCCGCACTGGGCAGGCAGGTCGGCGCGAGCGACCGCACCCTCTCCCGCCACTTCAAAGCCGATCTCGGCATGACCTTCCCGCAGTGGCGCACCCAACTGCGCCTGTACCATGCCTTGGTCCTGCTTGCCGAGAACATCCCGGTGACCACCGTGGCACACATGTGTGGTTGGTCGTCGGCCAGTGCGTTCATCGATGTCTTCCGCCGCACCTTCGGACACACTCCAGGAACACATCAGCCCCGTCGGCAGACCGGTTCCTGTACCACCGACGCCTCGCCCGCGACTGCCGTTCAGGCGCTGACCGGGTCGGACCGGCTCGGGTCGGTACGGCGGCGCCGCTCCTCGAACGAGGCGAAGACCGCCGAGACGCCATAGACGATGCTGAACAGCCCGAAGACGGTGGCGAGTGAGACCGCGCCGATGTCCGGACGGACGAACAGCACGAACGCAAGCGCGATCGACACCAGCCCGGTCAGCAGGAACAAGGCCCGCTCGCCCGCCTTCTCGCCGCGCTGGAATGCCAGGACGAACTCCATGACACCGGTCGTCACTGCCCACTTGGCCTGCTCACGACCGGCGAGGGTGTGTCGGAGGCGAGGACGCCGCCTGTACCCCGGCGAAATGACGGGGGCACTACAGCGTGACGCCGATGCAGTGCATCAGGCCGGGAGTCGTCTCCCAGCCCATGAGGCGGATCACTCTGTGTACGCCGGGCGGCGTGGCGTGCAGCAGCAGACGGCGGCCGTCGCGGCTGAGCCTCTTCGCAACGGTCGTCATCATGCGGATTCCGGCGACGTCGATGAATGTGATGTCCGTCAGGTCGACGTGCAGATCGCCACTGCCGAACTGGACCGCCTCATCCAGAGCTGCGGCCAGCAACTCCCGGGAGCCAAGGTCTATTTCTCCTTCGAACCGCAGTCCTGACGGGCAGATCGTCGAGATGACACGTAGGAGTGGGTCATCCCGTCGCAGGCGTTCGAGGGTCGGAGCAGCCGCAAGGGCGACGGACGACGTACGGGGCGGTCGACGATCGGTCATGGAAAGCCCGTTCATGCTTGTTGGGAGCGCACCACCGTGGTTGCCTCAGGAGAGCCGCCAACGCGGAAGGCGCGGAACGATGAGAGCACCATGTCGAACAGGCAGCCGGCTGGGGCTTTTGAAGAGTGACTGACCGCCGTGCCACGCTCGGGATTGTCGGCGACCTTCGCCGAGTGGACTGAACGGTTTCTGGGAGTACGTGCATTGCCGGCCATGGAACCTGGTCGTGCTGTCGGCCCTTCGGGCCGTCCGGGCGCCGGACAGCGGGTCGGTTCCTCGGTGCGGAGGAACACCACCGTACCCAGCACGGTGTGCCGCGCGGACGGGGACGATCATCAGTGGGCGTATGCCGTGCTCACGGATCGTCCGCGCCCGCGCGGGGTCATCGGCGGGTCAGGTGCCCGGAGTGGTGTCAACCGTCAGGGAGTTGGCGCAGGGAAAGCAGCTCGGTCATCGCAAGCTCACTGCTTTTGTGCGGGCTCGATGGCGAGGGTGGACGGTGCGGATACCGCCTGCAGCACCTTGATCTGAGCCTCGTCGCGTGCGTCCTCCAGTTCGTCGACGCTCGCGCCGAAATCGGCTTGTCCTGAGAGGAGTTGGACCGTTGCCTCGTCGAGTACCGGGGTACCGAGATCCCGCCAGAGGCTCTCGAGGCCGGGGCCGAGGTGCTCGAGGAAGTGGGGCAGGCCGCCGGAGCCGCCACCGAGGTGGAAGCTGCGGAAGGGACCGGCGACAGCCCAGCGTAGGCCGACGGAGGAGGTCACGATGGTGTCGAGTTCCGACTCGGTCACCACGCCCTGTACGACAAGGTTGACGGCCTCACGAAACAGCGCTGCCTGCAGCCGGTTGGCGACGAATCCCGGTACCTCCTTGCGCAGGACTTGCGGCTTCTTGCCGAGCGCCGTGTAGAAGGCGACGGCGCGCTCGACCACTTCCTGGCTGGTCTTCTCGCCAGGGACGACCTCTACCAGCGGGATGAGGTGCGGCGGATTGAAAGGGTGCCCGATGACGAGTCGTTCGGGCTGCCGCAGCGCTTGTGCGATGTCGGTGGCGCGAATGCCCGAGGTGGAGCTGAGCAGCAGGGTGTCGGGACGTGCGGCCTGCTCGATCCGGGCGAAGAGGTCCTGCTTGACGTCCAGGCGTTCGGGGCCGTTCTCCTGCACGACGTCCGCGTCCGCGACCGCCTTGCCGAGGTCGGCTTCGAAGCGCAGGTTGCGGTCGAGGTCGGTGGTGGGAAGTCCGAGTGCGCGCAGGGCAGGGACGGCCCGCTGAAGTTGGTCGTGTACCTGCCGATCCATGTCCGGCACGGGGTCGGTGACGGTGACGGTCAGGCCCTTGGCGAGGAACAAGGCGGTCCATGAGGAACCGATGACCCCGGCACCGACCACGGTGACGCGCCGGTGGGTGTCCAGAGTGCCGAGGGTGGCGACGTGCGTTTCGTTCATGATGGCTCTTCCTGGGTATGCGGGCCGGAAGACTTCAACTGGCCAAGGGGACATGCAGGGTGATGGTGCGTCAGGAGTGACACCGACTCAGGTGTGGGACGGCTGTGTACCGCCGGCGTCCTTGAGGACGCGACGCTCCTGGAAGGATGCGACGGTGCCCGCGGTGCCGTAGAAGATGCTGAACAGCCCGAAGACGCTGGCCAGCGAGACCGCGCCGATGTCCGGCCGGACGAAGAGCACGAAGGCCAGCGCGACCGACACGAGACCGGTCAGCACGAACAGCGCCCGCTCGCCCGGCTTTTCCCCGCGTCGGAATGCCAGGGCGATCTCCATGGCGCCCGTAGTCAGCGCCCACGCGCCGATCCAGATCGTCAGAGCCAGGGCCGTGATGCCAGGCCACGCCAGCGCGACCACACCGGCGACGACCGACAGCAGGGCGAGCAGCAGCCAGCCGAAGACCGGGCCCACCCGATCGCTGCTGAAGGCTCGTGCGCTGTCCGTCGCCGCGCCGATGAACGCGTAGACGGCGAACAGAATGACGAATGCGCCGATGGTGATGCCGGGCCATGCCACGGCGACCACTCCGACGGCGATCGCCAGCAGGCCGCGCCAAAGCAGCGCGTTGGGCGAGTTGAGCATCGTGATCTCCCAGGGTGGGGTGCTGTCTCGTTCCTGACAGGAAGCGAGGGAGAGGCGAGGCCTGCGCGCCGGTGCGTCCGACGTTGCTCGAGGGCGCTTTCTCCCCATCGGACGCTAGGGGCGGCCGGCCCGGATGGGATCCGTCATCCGACTGCGGTCCCTACTTCGGCACTGCGTGCCGGCAGGCGGACCGGTCCGTGAACGCGTGGCGGCGGACCGTCACAGGACGCAGTGCAGTCATGTGACGGATGCGCGAACCACGTTCCGGAGACAGCATCGGTGCCGCCCGAGTGGGGGAGGAGGCTTGGAGGGGGGTGCGGGTGCCGCATCCTCGCTTTCGGCCTGTCGACGAGGAGCCGCGTGATCAAAGTGATCGAAGACCATGGCAGCCAGTCGGCTTCGGAGGCCGCTGGCATGTCGCAAGGCTCCTTGGCGCCGGTGATCGATGTTCCGCCCCGACGGGCCGTCCGCCGGGCGGCCGATCTGTGGCGGCTGCTGGTGTCCCTGGCCGCACTGGTGGTGACGGTGCTGCTGGCGGTCGCGACGCGCGATGTCGCCCGTGCTGTGCAGCAGGGACTGCTCAGCACGGCGACCGCGCTGCCTTCGGCTCTACGGGACGGTCTCGTGGGAACGGTGCAGGTGGTGGCCATGCTCGCGCCGATCGCCGCCCTGGCGGTGTGGTGCGTACGGCGGCGGGTCGAGCCGGTGATGCGGGTCGTGCCCGCGGCGGCGCTGGGCGCACTGGTCGCGTGGTCGCTCACGCACCTGGCGTTGGTGCGCAGCAGGCCGGACGCGTGGCCGGAGGTGCTGGTCGGCCGGGGTGGTCTGGTGCAGGCGGGCTGGCCGTCGGCCGTGTACCTGGCGGCCTGCGCGGCGGCGGCCTGCGCGGCGGGCCCATGGCTCGGGGCGCGTCGGCGGCGGGAGCTGTGGTCACTGACCTTCGCGTGTGCCGTGCTGAGCGTCGCCGCCGCGGGGATCGTGCCGCTGGATGCCGTCGCCGCACTCGCCGTGGGCGGCGCGGCCGGGTCGGCCGTGCTGCTGCTGGCCGGGGCTCCGGCCGACCGCCCGGCGGCGCAGGCGGTCGCCGACGCCCTCGTCGTCTCCGGAATCCCCGTGGCCACCCTGCGTGAGCTGCCCTCGGAGGGGCAGAGTCCTGGTGAGGGGACCCTCTACCGAGCCGAGACCACCGCCGGTTCCCGGGTGGCGGTACGGGTGCTCGCTGCCGAGGACCACAACCGTGATCTGTTCCACCGGCTCGCCCGACGGACGCTCCTGCGCCACCCGGCCGACGCGACCGCCCAGTCACCGCTCGGGGCAGCCGAGCACGAACTCCTCATGCTGGTCTTCGCGGCCCGCACCGGCGCCCGGGTGGACGAACCCGTCATGGCGTATCCGGTGGCCGGCGGCGGCGCGCTCGTGGCGACCGTCGAGAAGGACGCCCGTCCGCTGTCCGCGTTGACGGACGAGGAGACGACCGACCACGTCCTCATCGGGGTGTGGACGTCCGTGGCCCGCCTCCAGGAGCACCGACTGGGACATCGGGCACTGCGCCCGGAGCACGTCCTCGTCGAATCGGACGGTGAGAGCCGGCTCTCCGCGTTCGCGCGCGCCCAGCTCAATGCTCCGCCCGAGGTGCTCGGCAGCGACATCGCCGAGCTGCTGGCCACGACCGCGGTACGGATCGGCCCCCAGCGTGCCACCGCGTGCGCACTGGCCGGCCTGGGACCGGAACTGCTGGCGACCGCGCTGCCGTATCTGCAGCCGCTGGCGCTGATGGGCCCTGCGCGACGTGAGGTCGCCCGGTACGACCAAGCCCGCGCACGGGCGGCCGGACAGAGTGCCCGACGGCGAACGCTGCGTGCCGGAGGTCGCCCCAGTCTGCTGAGTGATCTCGCCGTCGAGGTCCGAACGGCCGGTGGCGCGCCGCAGGTTCCGCTCGCGCATCTGGCTCGCTTCACGTGGAAGAGCGCCCTGGGCCTGGCGGGCGCGTTCCTGGTTCTCCACCTGGTGCTGCCGCAGTTGGCCAACGCTCCCGCGGCTGTCGACGCGCTGCGCGACGCGCACTGGTGGTGGGTACTCGCGGTGTTGCCCGTCACCTTCGTCTCGCAGGCGTTCTCGACCTGCCTGCAATGGGGCACCATCCCGGACAGGCTGCCGTTCGGCCCCACCTACCAAGTGCAGTTCGCCAGTTCGTTCCTGAACCGGATCACCCCGAGCAACGTGGGTGGCATGGCGCTCAATCTGCGCTACCTGCAGAAGACGGGTATCGAGACCGGGGCCGCCACGGCCTCCGTCGGGCTGCAGAGCCTTGCCGGTGCGGTCTCCAACGCCGTCGTCGCCGCGGTCTTCTTCGCCTGGGCGGGACGGCGCCACGGCGGAGTGCATCTGGACCTGCACGCGAGCCGGTATGTTCTGTGGGCCATCGCCCTGGCGCTCGCCGCCGGGGGTCTACTCCTCCTCACCCCGCCCGGCCGTCGCTTCCTGCACGACAAGGTATGGCCGTTCCTGCGCGCGGCAGGGTCGACCGTCACCGGGATCGCGGCCGAACCGGCCAAGGTCGTCGTGGGCGTCACCGGCGCTCTCGGCCTGCCCCTCATCCAGATCGTCGGCCTGGCCATGAGCCTCCACGCGCTGGGCGGCGACCTTCCCTTCATCCAGGTCGGTGCCGCGTACATGGCGGCCCGCCTGATCGCCAACGCGGCTCCCGTGCCGGGCGGTCTCGGCGCGCTGGAGGCCGGACTGGTCGCCGGTCTGACGACGCTCGGCGTGGCGGCCGGGGCGGCCACATCGGCCGTGCTCGTGTACCGGCTGCTCACGTTCTGGCTGAACGTCCCGCTGGGCGCCCTGGCCCTGAGCGTGGTGCGGCGGCGAGGCTACGTCTGACGTGCGAGTTCGGCGATGCGCGGCGACGCGGTGTTCACGGCGCACCCGCGCGTCGTACGCTGCGTGGGCTCGGTATCGACGCTGTGTGGTTCTGGGTCCGGTCACATGACTCAAGCCCTGCCGCCGTCGTTCACCTACGATCTCGCCGAGAAGGCGTGGAGCCTACCGGAAGACTGGGGAGACGCGTGTACGAGGGCGGGCTCCTTGGCCGCGACGAGCAGTTGAGAGTCCTGCAGGAACTGATGGGAAGGCTGCCCGCTGCCGGTGGTGCCATGACACTGCAGGGCGGCCCGGGTGTCGGTAAGTCCGCGTTGTTGCGGGCCGTGGCCGAACGCGCCCGGACGGCGGGATGGCAGATGCTGGAGGTTGCCGGGCGTTCCGGCGGCGCACCCTTCAGCGGTCTACGCGAGTTGCTGGGGCCGGTCCTCGACACGGCGGACGCCCTGCCCGCGGAACAGAGCGCGATCCTGCGTACGGCCCTCCAGATCGGTTCCGGGGCACCGCCGGAGCCCTTGAAGGTGGCCCTGGCCGCATTCAACCTGATCACCACGAGGGCGGCCGAGCAGCCTGTGGTGGTGATCGTCGACGACGTGCAGTGGCTCGACAGGCCAACCCGAGACATATTGGCGTTCATGGCCCGCAGGGCGAGCGACAACCCGGTGGTCATCCTCGTCGCACTCCGCAGAGGACGGAACATGCCGGATGTGCCCGTACTGGACGTGCCGGTGCTGGACGAGCCCTCGGCGCGACGGCTGTTGGCCCGTCATGCGGCCATGCTGCCTCCCGCCGTTCGGGAGCGGATACTCGGGGAGGCGCTCGGCAACCCGCTCGCGCTGGTCGAACTCCCCGCAGCGTGGCGCCCGGCAGGGCCGCCGGGTTTGTGGGCCCACCTGCCGGTGAGCTCCGCCTTGGCGACGGCGTTCGCGGCCGGGCTCGGCGAGCTGCCGGCGCAGGCCAGAGACGTCCTGTTGGCCGCGGCCGTCGACCAGGTCGGAGACCTCTCGGAGATCCTGGCAGCCGCCTCCGTCCTGGCAGGGGGCGCCGTTGCCGTGGACCTGCTCGACCACGCGGTCGAGGCCTCGTTGATACGACTCGACAGGACGACACTGCGCTTCCTCCATCCCGTAGTCCGGTTCGCGGTGCTGGAAGCGGAGACCCCGGCCCGCCGGCAGGCCGCCAACGCCGCCATGGCGCAGGTGCTGGCCGAGCACCCGGACCGGCGCACCTGGCATCGTGCCCAGTCCGTCAACGGCCCCGACGACGAGCTGGCGGACGAGCTGGCGGATGCTCACGCTTCCTTGCTCCGGCGTCACGGCGTCGTCGCGGCCATCTGGGCGCTCGAGCGATCGGCGCAGCTCACCGCGGACTCGGCCACCCGGGGCCATCGGTTCCTGTGGGCGGCCGAGCATGCGTACGGTCTCGGCCGCACACACCTGACCCACTCCCTGATAGACGAGGCAGAACGTCAGGAGCTCAGCGACGCGGACCGGGCGAAGGCATGGTGGTTGCGGGACATCTCGGACGCGGACCCGCGGCCCGGTCCGGCCCGGACGCGCGTGCGGGACATCCCCGAGCTGTCGGCCGGCGATCCCCAGCCGGCTCTCGACCTGTTGTTGAGCGCGGCGCTCCGTGCTCACAGGACCGGTGCCGACCCCGCTCTGCGTGCCGGCATCGTCGCGGCCGCCGAGCGGCTGACCGGCACGAGCGACCCACGGCGCATCGCGGCTCTGGCGCTGACCGAACCTGTGCTCCACGGCCGGGCGGTGGCCGACCGGCTGCCTTCGAACGAGACGGTGTGGTACCTCCCCGACGCCGACGGTCTCCGGCTGTTCGGCATGGCCGCGCACGCGATCGGCGATCCGGTCCGCGCGGTCGACCTGCTCGGCCGGGCAGAACCGATTCTGCGCGAGCAGGGCCGACTCGGTCTGCTGTCGGAGACACTCCTCACCGAAGCCGCCGACCTGCTGCTGCTCGGGGACTGGTCGCGTGCCGCTCATCTCACCGAGGAAGCACGCCGGATTCTCGCCGAGACTCGACAGCCGAACTTGGTCGCCGCTCTCACCGGCACGGACGCGGTCGCCGCCGCACTGCGCGGGCAAGCCGAGCGCGCGGTGGAGCTGGCCGACACCGTGGCGGCATGGCAGCGCACCGATCTCGTCCCGACGCTACGGCTGGCCCGTGGTGTGGCGCGGCTCGCTGAGGGACGGTACACCGAGGCGTTCGAAGAGCTGCGGCCGCTCCTCGACCCGCCGCACGAGGGCCTGCGGTGGCAGGGCTTCGCCGCGGTGATGCCGTTCGTCATGGCGGCGGATCGTGGCAACAGCCGTGATGAAGCCGCGCACATACTCGCGGTCCTGGAGGAAGCGGCACGCATGACGCCCGCCCCGCTGCTGCACGTCCAGTTGCCCTACGCGCGAGCCGTGCTCGCCGCCGACGCGGAGGCCGAGGAACTGTACATGGTCGCGTTGGGTCAAGACCTGGGCCGCTGGCCGCTGGTCAAGGCACATACGGAACACGCGTACGGACACTGGTTGCGGCGCCGTCGGCAGGCCGCTCGGTCGCGCACGATGCTGCTCTCGGCGCGGACCGCCTTCGAGCTCATCGGAGCCTCCGACTGGGCGGGCCGCAACGCTGCTCAGGCAGGTGACAACCCGCTTCCGTCCGTCACGGAACTGATGTCACCCCAGGAGAAACTGATCGCCCGGCTGGCAGCGGAAGGGCTCTCCAACCGGGAGATAGGGGAACGACTGCATCTGTCACACCGTACGGTCGCCGCACATCTGTACAGAGCCTTCCCCAAGCTCGGAATCACCTCTCGCGGTGAGCTGGCGCCGCTGCTGAAGCCGCAGGAACCGGCCGTGAGCGACCACTGAGACCAGCGCGCGCCGCACCGCCGGATGCGTGGGCGGGATCAGTCAAACGACGCAAGCCGCCGATGGTGCGGAGTGATTAGCGTGGAGGCTCCGGGGAGTTGGGAGTGAGCCATGGGCGCGGCGGAGCTGGTGGGAAGAGAGCGGGAGACCGCTGTGCTGGCGAGACTCCTCGAACGTACGCCGCCGAGCGGTGCGGTGCTGCTGATGCTCGGGGACCCGGGTATCGGCAAGTCGTCGCTGCTGCATGAGGCGGAGTCCAGGGGGCGGGCCCGGGGCTTCCGGATACTGCGGCTGGCCGGTGTCGAGTGCGAGGCGACGCTTCCCTTCGCGGGACTGCACCAGATGGTCGGTCCGGTGCTCGATCATGTCTCGCTGCTTCCGCGGCATGAGAGAGAAGCGTTGTCGGCGGCGTTCGGCCTGGTCGAGGGCTCGCCACCGGCGGAGCCGTTCCTGATCAATCTGGCGGTCGTGGACCTGCTGGCGGCCGTGGCGGCCGACCGGCCGGTACTGGTACTGGCCGACGATGTGCAGTGGCTGGATCCGCAGTCGCACGAGGTGCTGACGTTCGTCGGACGACGCGTGGCGGGACCCGTGGTGATCATTGCCGTGATGCGCCGTGGACATACGGGCCCGTTCCTCCACGCCGGCTTTCCGGAGCTGACCGTGAGCGGCGTGGACGACGATGCGGCAGCGCAGATCCTGTCCGCCCATGCTCCTGGCCTGACTCCGGCCGAGCAACGGCGCATCCGGCGAGAGGCGCTGGGCAATCCGCTGGCGCTGCGCGAGTTGCCGATCGCGCTGGCGGCACTGCCCTCCGGTGGACTGCGTCCGCTGACCTTGTCCGACCGGCTGGAACACGCGTTCGCGGGGCGCGGGGCCGAACTGCCCTCGGCGACCCGGGACGCCGTGCTCGTCGCGGCCGTCGACCCGGCGGACGACCTTGCCGAAATCATCGCCGGGACCTCGGCCCTGCGCGGCGAACCGGTCCCTCCTGAGGTGTTCGACCCTGCGCAGGCGGTAGGACTGGTGACCGTGGAAGAGGGCCGGGTCGCCTTCCTGCACCCCCTGATGCGTTCGGGAATCCTGCAGGCCGAAAGCCTGGCCCGGCACCAGTCGGCCCACCGGGCGCTGGCGGACACACTGGACGATGTGTACCGGCGGACCTGGCACAGCGCGCAGTTCATTGTGGGTCCCGACGACCGGATCGCCGACGCTCTCGAGGCCAATGCCGCGCATGCGCTGAGCCGGGGCGCGGTGTTCTCGGCGATCGACGATCTCGAGCGGTCGGCACAGCTGACGAGTTGGTCGGCGTTGCGTGGGCACCGGCTGCTGGTGGCGGCCGGGCACGCCTTCGGCATGGGCCGGGAGGACATCGTCCACGAGTTGCTGCGGTCGGCTGCCAGGACCGACCTGACCGACCTGGACCGGGCGCGTATGGAATGGCTCGGTGAGATGTTCGACCACACGCCCGGGGGCGCCGCGCGCGTGAACGAGTTGTGCGACCTCGCCGTTCGGTCCGCGCCTGCCGATCCCGATCTGTCGCTCGACCTTCTCCTGGCGGCTGCCTTGCGATGCTGGTGGGCCGACACCGGGCCGGCCGCCCGGGCGCGTGTCGTTGCCTGCGTCGAGCGGCTGCCCGAGACAGCGGGTGACCCGCGCTACCTCGCGGCCCTGTCGGCGGTGGAACCGGTGCTGCGCGCCCGGCAGGTCGTCGAGGCACTGACCGGGATGCCTCCTGGTGACGATGGGGACGCACTGCGGGTCATGGGCATGGCCGCGCACGGGGTGGGGCACATGGCCCTGGCTACCGAGCTGCTGGCCCGCTCAGAGGTGATACTGCGCCGGCAGGGCCGACTGGGACTCCTCTCGCAGGTGCTGACCACGCAGTCGGTGACGCACGTGCTCCTCGGGGACCTGGTGCGGGCGGCTGACATGGCCGAGGAGGGGAAGCGGCTGGCAGCGGAGACGGGGCAGCCGGCGTGGGGAGCCGGACAGCTGGTGTGCGACGTCCTGCTGAGAGCGTTCGTCGGTGATGCGCAGGAGGCACAGCGGCTGGCCATCGAGGCCGAACTGCGAGAGGCCCGCGGTCGGAACGTGATGCTGTCAATGCTTCAACTCGCCCGTGGACTGGTGTCACTGGCGGCCGGGCGGAACCGGGACGCCTACCGGACGTTGCGGGCGATATTCGATCCGGCCGAACCCAGCTTCCACCAGCGGAACGGTTTCGCGAGCCTGATGTTCCTTGCGGACGCGGCCGTACGCGCCGGACACCGAGAAGACGCCCGAGAGCTGGTGGCGGAGCTGGAGGTGATCGCACGGGAGACGCCGTCGCCGCTTCTGCATGTCCACCTCTTGTACGCCCGTGCGGTCTTGGCCGCCGACGAGGACGCCGAGGACTTCTACTTGGCGGCGCTGCGGCAGGATCTGTCCCACTGGCCCTATGCGGGCGCGAAAGTCGAACTGGCGTACGGCTCATGGCTGCGCCGCCAGAATCGGGTCCATGAGGCGCGGTCGCTGCTGACCTCGGCGCAGTCCACCTTCGACCGGATCGGCGCGCTCCCGTGTGGTGACGAGGCACGACTCGAACTGCGTGCAACGGGCGCCCCGATCGACTGGCCCGAGTCGTCCGCCGAGCGGCTGAGACAGATCACCGAGCTGTCCGCCCTGCGGCTTGCGGACGACGAGATCGCCGAGCGGCTCAACCTGCGCAGGGCGGTTGTGGCGATGTATCGCGGCAGGGGACGGCCCGACACCCCCGGTGAGGACATCGCGGCAGTCGGATGACGCAAGCCCGGCAGCGGGGCCTCCGGCAGCATGACATGAGTCCGCTTCTCTCGAGTGGCCGGATGGGACTGCATGGAAAAAGCCGAGAACGGATCGATTTCCTCACTCGATTCTGATAATTCGGCACCTCAGGGTGTCGAACTGCGCCATCTGCGCTATTTCGTGGCAGTGGCCGAGGCGGGAACCTTCACACATGCCGCGGAGCGCATGTATGTCGGGCAGCCGACACTGAGTCAGCAGATTCGGCGGCTGGAGGAATTCGTCGGCACGCCGTTGTTGCAGCGTCGGCGTGAAGGAGTTCGGCTGACCGAAGCCGGCACCGTATTGCTGGAGGAGTCCCGGGCCGTTCTCTCCCTCGTCGATCACGGCGTCAGTCGAACCCGACAGGCGGCGGGTCTTGGCCGGTCGCGCCTGCGTTTCGTCGTCCAGCCGCATTTGCCGCCCTCGCTCGCCGCGGAGGTCGTCTCGCGGTTGCGATCCGCGGCCCCCGAGGTCGATGTGACCTGGTTGGAGACGTCGCTGGACGCCGATTTCTCCTCGATCCTCCAGCGGCGGGCCGACGCCGCTCTGGGCTGGATGGGCCTGGAGAACCGTGCGCTGCCGGACCCCCTCGACGTGATGGACATCGGGTCCTTCGAACCCGATGTCTGGATTCCGGCACGGCACCAGGGGGCGGCGAACGGGGCCATCGGCCTCGACGAACTCGCCCGCATGCACATCATCCACGGTCCTCGGCACGCCGACCCCGGAACGTACGACGCATGGCGCTCGGTACTGCGGACCAGGAACCCGTCCTTCGACTTCACCGACCTGCCCTTTTGGCAGTCGCTGCCCATGACGCTGGCCTTCGCCGCGACCGGGAGCAGGCCGAGCGCTGTCCTGACGGGGCCGTGCCGCCTGGTGGGGCTCGCTCCGCAGTCGACGGCGGACGCAGGCCGGCACGAGATGGTGCCCGTGCGCGTCGAGGGGTCCCCGCTGACCGCCACCGCCGGTCTGGTGTGGAGCACGGACCTCCCCCGTGAATTGCAGCAGGTACTTTTCGAAACCGCCGAAAAGATTGCCGCCTGAACCGCTACCCGGTCCCTGCCATGGAATCCATGGCGAAGACCAATACCAGAATCACCCACATCGCTTTTACCGACACCGAGGTTTCACGGTGAACTGATGCCGAAGCGGAAATTCGCCGCTCTCGCTGGAACGGAAGGATTCCCCCGATGAGCAAGACAAAGGACATTCGCCAGTCGGTCGACGCGGAACTCGTCTTCGACCCGCTGGTGGACGCGACGGACATCACCGTTCACAACCTGGCGGGGGAAGTAAGGCTCACCGGCACGGTCCCGAGCTACCTCCAGTACCTGGAAGCCGCCGCCGCTGCGCAGCGTGTGGCCGGCGTCACCAAGGTCCACAACAACCTGGAGGTGGTACTGCCGCCCGTGCACGAGCGGGACGACGCGACGCTGGCCGAGACGGCGAACAGCGTGCTGCTGATGAACATCGCCGTGCCGGTCGGTGTCGAGGCGACCGCAAGCAACGGCAACCTGAAGCTGACCGGCGTTGTCCGGTACGGCTCGGAGCGGCGGGCCGCGGAGGACGCGGTCGCCGGACTCACGGGAGTCCGCGGTATCAAGAACAAGATCGAGATCTCCGACGACGCCGACCCGGTCGACGTCACCCTGCTGGTGTCGGACGCGCTGGACCGCAACGCGCTGATCCTCGACGACAGCGAAGTCGTGGTCACCACCGATGGGAACACGGTGGTCCTCACCGGTCATGTCCGCACATCGGCGGAGCACGACGCCGTGATCGCGGCCGCCTGGATGGCCCCAGGCGTCTACGACGTACGCGACGACCTGTACATCACCGGCTGACACCGAGCCGCGTCAGAAGTTTCACAAGGGCCGGTCCTTCGGGAAACCCCGCGGGACCGGCCCGCTCCTCTTCTCAGGACCACCCGAACCCGACCGAGAGGCACGGCACGCCATGCACGACGCGGCTCGACCCACGAAGCAGGGGCACCGGCCGGTTCCGCGAACCGCTCCGCGCCACCGGCTCGCCCGCTCCGCGGGCCACCTGTTCGGCTACGCACTGCTCGGCTACATCGTCGTCCACCAGTGGCGGAGCCTGAAGAACCCGGCCGCCTGACGAGGGGTCGACTGCCCGGCGCGGCACGAGGGGTACACCCGCAGGCCGCGCCGGGGCGCTGCTCACGCGCCCCGGCACAGCTCACCACAGAAAGGGAAACACATGGCCCGCTCGCACAACGAACCAGACAGGGACGTACGTTCCTCAGAACAGGACTGCGCGGATCTCTCCCTGAGGATGTGGCGGCACGTGTCCCATTACGAGACACTGCCGATCCAGGCCCGCTTCAGCTACGACCACGCCCAGCCCCTCGAAGTGCGCGTCGAATTCTTCAACGACGTCGGGGGCGCCGTCACCTGGGTGCTCTCACGAGACCTGCTCGTGACCGGCCTGCACCGACCGAGCGGTGACGGCGACATACGGATCTGGCCGCCGTGCCGGCACCATGGCGGGGACAGCCTCTGGATGTTTCTCCAGGGACGGACCGACGTGGCACTCCTCGAAGGTCGTGTCGATCCTTTGCGCGCCTGGCTCGATGAGACGCTCAGATCCGTTCCCTTCGGCACGGAAGGCCTCTCGATGGACTGGGACGAGGCCTTCGCGCACGTTCTGGCACAGGGAGACCGCTGACGGCCTACGGTGCCCAGTAGGCTGCCACGCCGTCGATGGCCTGGGCTCGATGACGCAGAGCCAGGCCATCGACAAGGGCGGATTCGGGCAGGCACATCCGCCCCTCGCGGGTACGCAACAGGGCGAGGACGATCTGGTCGAGCCCCGTGCGCCGGGACAGCACGTCGACCAGTCCATGACGCACTGCCCGCACAAGCTGGGCGCGCCCCACGTACTGGGCCACCAGAACGATGCGCGGCTGCCCGTGTTCCCCGCACACACCGCGCATGAGCGCGAGCGCCTCCTCGTCGAGCTCCGTGGCCAGGACGAGCAATGCCTCCGCGCGTGCTTCCTGCCCCGGTCGCGGCAGGCACACGCGGGGCCGGGCACGCAGGGCGGTGGAGATGTCACAAGCAAGCCGGCGGTCGCCGGACTTGACGGCCACGGTCATGGAGAGGTCACTCGTTCCGTTCTTCTCATGATGCCGAAGCCAGGCGGCCGACGACCTGTCGGGCTTCCGTCGGACGACTGTCCGACAGGCCGTACGGCGGTCATCCAGGCCCTTCCCGTCGCGCGGTAGGCGTTTGCGTCACACGACGGAAGCCGTTGTCTCCCCACCCGGATCACGATGGCGGCTCTCGGCCGCCTGGGCCGTTCAGCCGCTCGGAGGAAGTGTCATGACCAGTCCGATCAACCCGGCCCGTCCGCGTGTCCTGATCGTCGGCGGCGGCTTTGCGGGCGTCGCCTGCGCCCGTCGGCTGGAACGGGTACTGAAGGCCGACGAGGCGGACATCGTCCTGGTGACGCCGCTCGACTACGAGTTGTACCTGCCGCTGCTGCCGCAGGTGGCGGCCGGGGTGCTGACACCGCAGTCGGTCGCCGTGTCGCTGCGCAGGGTGCTGCGCCGCACCCGGATCGTCCCCGGCACCGCCCTGGGTGTCGACCTCGACTCCCGGGAGTGCTCGGTGCGGTTGATCAACGATCAGGAGGTCCGGGAGGGATACGACATCGCGGTACTGGCCAGCGGGAGCGTGACGCGCTCGTTCGACATCCCCGGCGTGCCGGAAGTCGCCCACGGCATGAAGAACCTGGCGGAGGCCGTGGCCATGCGCGACCACGTCATCGCCCAACTCGACCTGGCCGACGCCGCCGTGTGCCCGGCGGAGCGGGACGCGCGGCTGCGGTTCGTCGTCGTGGGCGGCGGATACGCGGGCACCGAGACCGCCGCCTACCTCCAGCGGCTCACCGTCGCGGCGACCTACCGCTACCCGGGGCTGAGCCGGGAGTCGATCGAGTGGCTCCTTGTCGATGTCTCACCCCGGCTGATGCCGGAACTGGGCCCGAGACTGGGCGACAAGGCGTTGGCCCGGCTGCGACGGCGCGGCATCGAGGTATCCCTCGGTGTGAGCGTGGCAGCGGCCGGGCCCGGGTGGGTCGAACTCACCGATGGGCGTCGGCTTCCCACCCACACCCTGGTGTGGACCGCGGGGGTCGCGGCAAGCCCGCTGGTTGCGTCGACAGGGGCGAAGACCGTACGCGGGCGGCTCGCGGTCACCGCGGAGCTGACCCTGCCGGGCCACGACGAGGTGTTCGCCCTGGGCGACGCCGCCGCGGTACCGGACCTCGCCGTCGGCGGGGACGCGATCTGCCCGCCCACCGCGCAGCACGCCCTGCGGCAGGGCAGGACGGCCGGAAACAACGTCGCCGCGCGGTTGCGCGGCCGGAGTCCGAGCCAGTACCGACACCGCGATCTCGGCCTGGTCGTCGATCTGGGCGGGCTGGGTTCCGTCGCCCGGCCGCTGGGCATCCCGCTCAGCGGCCTTCCGGCACAGCTGGTGACGCGCGGCTACCACCTGCTGGCCCTTCCCACGCTCGTGGCCAGGATCCGCGTCGCCACGAACTGGATGCTGCACGCGGTGGCGGGGGACGATTTCGTCCGCACCGGATTCCTGGCCGGACAGCCGAGCACGATCCGGGCGATGGAGCACACCGACGCCTGTCCGACCACTGATGAGGCCCACGCCGCCGCCGACCCCGAGAAGCCCGCTAGGACACGACAGGCGTCATGAGCGTCATGAGGAAGGTGGTGGCCCCGTCGGCCGAACCGCAAGGGCCACCCGTCGCCTACCGGTTCAGTGAGAGCAGGTGCCAGTGCCAGGCGCCGAGGGCGACGAACAGGCCCGGGTCGGCCAGTTCGTCGCCCGCCCGTTCGTAGGTGTTCTCGGTGAGCAGTTCGGTCAGCTTGCATGACTGCCCGTGAAGGTCGGTCCAGGGCAGTGGAACCCGCCCCTCGGCGGGCCGATCGGAGTAGTTGATCACGACGAGGTACCGGTCCTGGCCCCCGGTCCAGGACCAGGCGAGCAGGTTGTGGTGGGTGTCGTTGTCCGGCCACCCCGTGCAGGTCAGCAGCTCCCAGTCGCCCTCGCGGACGGGGGCCGCGGCGGTCACCAGGCGGTCGTAGAAGTCGCGCAGGGACGCGTCGGCCGGTTCCTGGGGCCGACGCGAGAGGAACACGGGCGGGCGTACGCGGCGCCCCTCGAACTGGCCCTCGTGCCAGAGGGTCGCGCCGGGCAGGGTGGCGACGGCCACGGCCGCGGCGCGTTCCCGTCCGTCGGGCAGGACGGCGGCGGCCCGGGGTTCGTCGTGGTTCTCCAGGAAGCGGACGAGCCGGCGCTGGTAGGCGAGGCCGGCACCGAGGTGGGCGCGGACGGCACCGGCGCCCTCGTGGACCAGGCGGTCGTAGAGCCGTTTGTCGTAGCAGTGGTCGAAGCCCTGCTGCTGGAGGTCCCATTCGAGGTCCCAGTAAGCCTCCGCGACGAAGAGGAGATCGGGGTGTCGCTCGCGGACCCTGCGGATGACGTACGGCCAGAAGTCCTCGGCGGGTGAGGTGCCCGCCCGGTCGCCCCATGTCTTCGCGAACACGTCGTTCATGAGGAGCATCGCCATGTCGCAGCGCACTCCGTCCGCCTGGTCGCCGATCGCCGCCAGCGTGTCCACCGCCGCCGCCCGCAGGTCGTCGCTGAAGGCGTTCAGCTGCACGACGTCCGGCCACGGCGGGAAGTACGGGTCCCGGCCGCGCGCGTACACCTGCCCGCCCGCCTCCAGGAAGGCCTCGGGTGCGCGGGCCAGGTCGTCCGGCGTGCCCCGGACCAGGCAGTCCGGCCGCTCGGTGAGCCAAGGATGGTCGGGGGCCACGTGGTTGGGGACGTAGTCCAGGATCAGGCGTACGCCCCGCGCGGCGAGTTCGGCCCGCGCCGTGGCCAGTCCTTCGGGGCCGCCGAGGCTCTCGTCGACGACGTAGTCGCGTACGCAGTACGGGGACCCGGCGATGTCCGCCGGGGTGAGGTCGGGCAGGGCGTCGCGGAAGGAGGCGAGCAGACGGTCGTCCCGCAGGGCGATGCCGAGTCCCGCCGGGCTGCGCTCCCACACACCCATCAGCCATACGGTGTCCACACCCGGCCGTGCGACCTCGTCCCAGACCTCGCCGGGCACGTTGCCCAAAGCGACGGGCCGTCCGTACCGATGGCCCAACTCGCGGAGCCAGACCAGGGTGTTGATCTCGTATATCACCGTCATGACAGGGGTTCCTCCCTCAAGGCGCCCCAGTCACCGTCGCCGACGAGATGGAACAGGGTGGCGGTGACCGCGGCCAGACCGGTCCAGCCGGTCTGGTGGGAGGCGCCGAGTCCGGCGCCGGTGTCTCCGTGGAAGTACTCGTGGAACAGGATCAGGTCGCGCCAGTGCGGGTCCTTGGCGAACTTCGGCTGAGCGCCGTGCACCGGGCGGCGGCCCTCGGCGTCGAGCAGGAAGGTGGCGGTGAGCCGGTCCGCGATCTCGCGCGCGACCTCGTAGAGGTTCATCCGCCGGCCGGAGCCGGTCGGGCACTCCACGGTGAAGTCGTCGCCGTGGTAGGCGTGCAGGTTCAGCAGGGCGCGGACGAGGAGGAGGTTGACCGGGAACCACACCGGGCCACGCCAGTTGGAATTGCCCCCGAACATGCCGGAGTCCGACTCGGCGGGCAGATAGCCGACCCCGTACGGCTCGCCGTGCACCTCGAAGGTGTACGGGTGCGCGGCGTGATACCGCGACAGTGAGCGGATGCCGTGCGGGCCGAGGAACTCGTCCTCGTCGAGCATGCGGGACAGGATGCGCCGCAGCCTGTCCTCGTCGAACAGGGCGAACAGATGATGCCCCGCCGCGCCCGGCCCGAGGACGTGGTGGGAGGACACAAGGGCGTCGACGGCCGGGTGCCCGCGCACGAACTCCCGTGCGCCCTGGATCAGTTCCGGAAAGCGGCGATCCGTCCAGCCGCCGATCACGCTGGTCGCGGCGAGCGGGATCAGCCCGACCAGGGAGCGGACCTTCAGCCGGGTCGCGCCGCCGTCGGGCAGGCGCAGGACGTCGTAGAAGAAGCCGTCCTCCTCGTCCCACAGGCTCTGGTTGTCGTCGCCGATGTGGTTCATCGCGACCGTGATCCAGGCGAAGTGCTCGAACAAGGTCTGTGCGTGTTCGACGTAGACCCGGTTGTCGTCAGCCAGTTCGAGGGCGATCTCCAGGAGGTTCTGGCAGTACAGGGCCATCCACGCGGTGCCGTCGGCCTGGTCGAGGTGGCCGCCGGTGGGCAGCGGGGCGCTTCGGTCGAAGACGCCGATGTTGTCGAGACCGAGGAAGCCGCCCTGGAAGACGTTGTTGCCGTCGACGTCCTTGCGGTTGAGCCACCAGGTGAAGTTCTTCATCAGCTTCTGGAAGGCGCTCTCCAGGAAGGCGCGGTCGCCGCGGCCCGTGCGGTGTTTCTCCAGCTCGTAGACGAAGAGGACGGCCCAGGCGTGCACCGGCGGGTTGACGTCACCGAAGTTCCATTCGTACGCCGGGATCTGGCCGTTGGGATGCAGATACAGGCGCCGAAGCAGCAACTCCAGCTGCGACTTGGCGAAACCGATGTCGACCATGGACAGGGCGATGGCGTGGAAGGCGAGGTCCCAGGCCGCGAACCAGGGGTACTCCCAGGTGTCGGGCATCGAGATGACCTCGTCGTTGACCATGTGGTACCAGGAACTGTTGCGGACACGGGGGTCGGCGGCCAGCGGGTCGACGCCGTGCTCGGCGAGCCAGCGCTCGACGTCGAGGTAGTAGTACTGCTTGCTCCACAGCATCCCGGCGAGCGCCTGCCGCACCGTGCGCCGTTCGTCCTCGGCCAGACCGTCGGGGACGACGCCCTCGAAGAACACGTCGGCCTCGGTCCGCCGCGTGTCGAGCACCTGGTGGAACGCGGCCCAGGGGTCGGCGAGTTCGGTGTCGGTCAGGCGCAGCCGTACGGTGACGCTGTCGCCGGCGGGCACGGTGAGGACGTGGTGGACGGCGGCCTTCGTGCCGGTCTGCTGCGGGTTGACGGCGCCGGACTCGCCGTGGACGACGTACCGGTCGATGCCGTCCTTGACGTACGGGGTGGCGTTCGCACTGCCGAAGACGCGCTCGTTGTCGGTGTCGTTCTCGGTGAACAGGGTTTCCGTCTCGCCGGTGAAGTACAGCCACCGCGGGCCGAGTTCGTCGTGAACTGCGCGGATGGCACCCGGGGTCCGCCGCAGGCCGGGCACGGCGGTGCCGCCCGCCCACGACCACGTGTGCCGGAACCACAGCGTCGGCAGCAGGTGGAGGGTGGCCTCGTCGGGTCCGCGGTTGTGCGCGGTGATCTCGATCAGCAGGTCCTCGGGGCCTGCCTTGGCGTACTCGACGAACACGTCGAAGTAGCGGTCCTCGTCGAAGACGCCGGTGTCGAGGAGTTCGTACTCGGGATCGTGCCGCCCGCGGGACCGGTTGACGGTCACGAGATCGTCGTACGGGAAGGCGCCCTGCGGGTACTTGTAGAGGTACT
Organism: Streptomyces olivochromogenes; assembly: GCF_001514115.1. Classification (GTDB taxonomy): domain Bacteria; phylum Actinomycetota; class Actinomycetes; order Streptomycetales; family Streptomycetaceae; genus Streptomyces; species Streptomyces olivochromogenes. The sequence goes on along the minus strand of NZ_KQ948469.1, from coordinate 129,460 downwards.
TCATGTACGAGTGGGTGGGCGTCGAGTCCAGGTGGAAGTAGTACTCCTTGACGTCCTCCCCATGATTGCCCTCGGCGTTCGTCAGGCCGAACATCCGCTCCTTGAGGATCGGATCCCGGCCGTTCCACAGGGCGAGCGCGAAGCACAGCCGCTGCTTGTCGTCGCTGACTCCCGCGATGCCGTCCTCGCCCCAGCGGTAGGCCCGTGAACGTGCCTGGTCGTGGGTGAAGTACGACCAGGCATCACCGCCGGGGCTGTAGTCCTCGCGGACCGTGCCCCACTGCCGCTCGCTCAGATAGGGCCCCCAGCGCCGCCACGCCGCCCGCCCCTCGTCGGCCTCCGCCAGCCGCAGTCGCTCGGGGTCCGCCGCACCGCTTTTCGCTGCCATCGAATGCCCTCCCCACACAGCACCTTCACTCAAGAATCGGACTTTCCGGACTCGGTCGCAATGATTCCGCGGGGGCGGACCTGCCGACCACGCTTCTGTCTCACGGCGTCTATGGAGATGACTGCTCAGTTCCGCTCATCTTCGCCTGGTTCTGCGCGAGGAGGGTCTGCACCTCCTGTTCGACCTGCGCGGGGTCGACGCCGAGGGCATGTCCGATGTGAGCCGACCACACCTCGGAGCGGATATTGGTCTCGAAGTCCAGGTCGGCGCGGACCTTCTCGCGCATCGCCTGGCGGTTCTGGCTCACCATGACGAAGGTGGACAGAAAGATCGCCTCAAGGCTGACGATCATCGTGAGCAGTCCGAAAGGGTATGGGTCCCAGACCGCGGAGCGGCCGAACAGCCCCTCGTTGAAGGCAATCCAGACCGTGAACCACGCCGCGTGGATATACACGAATTGCATCGTTCCGGCGAAGGTGGTGATCGCGTCCGCGATCCGGTCCTGGGTCCCGCGCATCCGTGCGAGAACGGCCTGTTCGTTCGGAAGGCGTACGTCGAACCCATTGTTGCCAGGGGCCATGGCCACTCCTTGATCCGCTGTTCGCGAGAGACGGCCGCCAGCGTACGTGCGGGGCACGTGCCTCCCTTGGGTCAATCGACTGCCCGCAAGGCCGAATGCCGTCCCCGTACGTCGTTCATTGAGTCGATTGACCCAAGCGAGCCGAGCCGGCCCTGCGGCAGAGTCACGGCAGCGCCGCTTCCGCCAACAGTGACCGCATCGGCCCGGTAGTCGGGTATCTGCTCCTCGCCGCTCTGTCCCTGGCCGCGGCGTTCGGCTCACCGACATGGGCGGGGAGGCGACCGGCCCGGCTCCACTGATTCCCCCGGTACGCGCCTCAGCACGTCCTGTCATCGCACAGCACACATCCGTCAAGGAAGGGATGCACCATGTCAGACCCGACGCCGCAGAAGAACCAGGCGCCCGGCACCACCTCGGACGGCCAGGTCGGCCGCCTCGACGAGCTCTCGCGGAAGGCCCAGGAAGCGCAGCGGACCGTGGCGGCAAGTGTCGCGGAGGACCGCCAGAAGCTGTCCGCCGCGGTGGCCGACGCAAGGGACAAGGCCGAGCAGGGCACGCAGAGGCTGCAGGCGAATGGGCAACGGGCGAAGGCGAATGTCGCCGGAACCTGGAACCAGGTGCAGACCTCCTGGCAGGAGCATGTGGGCTCGGTCCGCGAGAAGCTGGAGGAGCGCAAGGCGGAGCGGGACGTGAAGCGTTTGCAGAGCGCCGCCGACGACGCCGAGGAGTACGCCGCCGCCACCATGGACTTCGCGATCGCGGCCATCGAGGAGGCCGAGTACGCCACGCTGGACGCGGTTCTGGCACGGGCGGAGGCGGACGAAGCGGCCGACGCAGCGAAGTAGTCGGTTTCTGACGTGCCTGCGGGTGCGAGCGGCTGAACGGCCGGGGTAGCGGGTCGTGGGACAGTGCCCATGACCCGCTTCCTGTTGGCCGGTTGGTGCGGCGAAGTGTCGCTTGGTGCGGCGAAGTGTCGCCTCCTGCCCGATTGTCCCGCGCCAGTCCTGACGGTGTCTCGGTGGTCGCGCGCCAGTATGCGGGTGGCATTGAGCACTCGCAGCCGGTGAGCCGGGAGCCTGCCCCGGACCGGTCCGCCATCACCATGAAGCCGAGCTCTGTCGGTCAGCGCAACGGATCGCCGTCAGTCACGTGCCGACGAAGCGGGCGCGACATCTGTATCGGCGACAACGAAGGTCACCCGCGCCCTCGCCGGCCCCGGGCCGGACGACCTTCGGGCCACTGAACGAAAGCGCACGCGGGGGAGAAACGGGGTCTCGGCGGGCGCTGAGGCGACCTGACGGGCTGATCAAGACCATGCCCAGCCCGCCGCACCGATCCTTGGCGATGCCTGCGAGCGCGTCGTCACAACGCGCATGGGGCCGTGCCCGAGGAGCCGACCGGATACGCGCGCAGGACCGGCCAGGCTCAGGGGAACACCATCGCCGCGTCAACCGTCGATTGCCCGGCGAGATCCGGATCGGCCGTGCCCAGCGCACCTGATGCCTCGCGGCCGGTTCGGGGCCGCAACGCCGACCGGTGGGTTGATGTGCGCGACGCGAGGCGGCAGCACGAACGGGTATCCGCGCGCCGGGCCCCCGCGCGAGTCGGCTGCGTCGCCGCATCCGGCACTACGGCCGTCGAGTGGCCCGATCCCCGTATGAGGGACAGCGGACCCTGTTCCCGCTCAGCACCCTGCCGGTCGGAATGTCCCAGATCGCGGTGGCCTTTCATGTGGGGCGAGGCACGCTCTGCGTGGCGCCGCGGGGTCAGGAGGTTCCTGAAGCCGCCGCTGACGCCGAGAGTCAGGGGAGCTGATTCGTCCTCCGCTGACGCATTTCATCGGCGTCCGGCGGAGATGTTCACGATCCCCGGTCTGATGCCGCGTGGCGACGATGTGGCCAGTCACTGCCGTCGGAGCCGATTGCTGTGGCCGCGAACATCGGCCACCGCTCCTCCATTCGAGATGATCTTGTTGTCGATGCGAGAGGAGGTGACCTGAACCCTGCTCCGATATGGCCTCACGCCGGGACATCGTTGTCAGCGGAAAAGGTCGGTATCGGCGATGGTCGGCGTCGCTGAGCCGGGTGGCCGAGCCGAGGACCGACTGCGAGCCGGGCCTTGATCGCCACAGATGGAATAAATCATAAAGGATGCTCTTTCTTGTCAATCCATCATATTTTTTCCGGCAATCAATTTGAGGGTGGGAAGTCTGCGAACTCACGGCCTGGAGAGGATTTTGCCGGGCGCACGGCCGAGCTGGAACTGATCAACTCGCTGGTTGCCAGACATGATCGGGGCGGCACCAGCCTGCTGTTGCGTGGCGCCCCGGGGGTGGGAAAGACGGCGCTGCTGGATGCCGCCGCGGTACGGGCCGCAGACGTCGGAATGCGGGTACTGCGCGCCTCCGGCGTGGAGTTCGAGGCCGAGATGAACTTCTCGGCGCTGCACCAGATGCTCTGGCCGTTGCGCCGGCATGCCGACCGGCTCGCCGGCCACCATCGAGACGTCCTCGACCGGATCTTCGGTTTCGCCCCGGGACTGTCGCCGGACCCGCTGGCCGCCTCGACGGCGGTACTCGCGCTGCTCGGCCAGGCGACCGTAGAGCGTCCGCTGCTGATGATCGCCGACGACATGCCGTGGATCGACCGCGCCAGCGCGACCGCGCTGGGGTTCGTCGTCCGCAGGATCAGTGACGATCCGGTCGTCTTCCTTGCCGCCGCCCGAACGGGAACCGAGGGCCTCTGGCGCCAACTCCAGCTGCCCGTACGCGAGATCGGGCCGCTGGCTGCGCAGTCGGCGGCCGAGCTGCTGGACGCCCGCTGGCCCGGACTGACGCCGACGGTACGGCGGCGGTTGCTGGCCGAGGCTGCGGGCAACCCGCTCGCGCTGCGGGAGCTGCCGGCGGCGTTGAGCAGCCGGCAGCGGTCAGGCCGGGACCCGCTGCCCGCGCTCCTGCCTCTCTCCGGACGGCTGGAAGCGGTCTTCGCCTCTGCCATCGAAAGGCTGCCTGCGCCAACCCGAACGGTGCTGCTCGTGGCTGCGCTGTACGCCGCCGCCGACCTGGCCACGATTTGGAAGGCCACCCAGGATTCCGCGGGCGTCGACGACCTGGCCCTGGCGCAGCAGGCGAACCTGGTAGATGTCGATGCGGCCGTCGGCCACATGGCGTTTCGCCATCCGTTGGTCCGCGCCGCGATCGTGCACCTGGCATCCCCTGGTGACCGCCGGAGCGCGCACCACTCCCTGGCCGTGGCCCTGGCCGACTTCCCTGACCGCCGGGCGTGGCATCTGGCCGAGGCCGCGACCGAACCGGACGAGGCGGTGGCCCGGGCGCTGGACGAAGCGGCCCTGTCCGCCTGGCGCCGCGGCGCAGTGTCCGGCGACGCGGCCCGGGCGTCGGACGAGGTGGCCGTTTTCGACCGGCGGCGCGGCGCCGCGTCCGCGGCGGTGGCCGCGCTCATGCGGGCCGGTGAACTCAGCCCGCATCCGGGCGACCGGTCCCGCCGACTGGTCGAGGCCGCCTACCTCGCGACCTTCACCGGTCAACTCGAAGACGTTCCAAGGCTGTTGGCCGATGCGGGCCAGGTACTCGACACGCCGACCGGGCTGGTCCTCGCCGCCACCGCCCACCTCCTCACGAACGATGAGGGCGATGTCGATGCCGCCTACCGGCTCCTGACCCGGGCGCTCGACGCCAACACCGACACCGCCAAGAACGACAACTGGGATCACTACGGCATCCTGTACGCGCTGCTGCTCGTCAGCCTGTATGCCCTCCGCCCCGAGCCGTGGCAGCTCCTCAGGACCGCAATGGCCCGGTTCGAACCGGCCGCGGTATCACCGTTCAGGCTGTGCCACGACGCGTACGTCGACCCCACTCGCGCCCCCGATGCGTTGCGGAAGGGCCTCGCCGACGCCTTCGCGGCACTGCCTGCCGACGCGGCACCCTGGCAGCTGATCCCCCTGGCCTTCGCGGCGGTCGCGATGGACACCCTGTCCGACTACAGGTACCTGGTCGCTCGCATGATCGAACGGGAACGTGACGGCGGCGCGATCGCCATGGTCATTCCCGCTTTGATGCTGCTCTGCCACGACTCCTACGTCCACGGACAGTGGGACGAGGCCGAGAGTCTGGCGCAGGAGGGGTTGGACCTGGCAGCGGTCTACGGCTACCACTTCTGGGAACGACAGATTCGGGCCCTGCTGGCATCAGGCGCGGCTCTGCGTGGCAACGCTGATCTGGCCCGCGTCCGCAGCGAGGAGACCACGACCTGGGCGGCGCCCCGCGGCATCAAGGTGACGGAGGGGTATGCCCGGTCGGCCCGCCACCTCGCGGCCATGGGCCAAGGCGACTACGAGGAGGCCCACGTCCAGGTGGCCAGGGTCGATCCATCCGGCGCACCGAGCCCCGGTATTCCGGGCAGGTGGGTGGTCCTGGACTTGGTCGAGGCGGCGGTTCGCACCGGCCGCATGGACGAGGCCCGCGCCCACGTCGCCGCTGCGCAAGAGGCAGGCATCCACTGCATTTCCCCCCGCATCGCGATGATCACCGCCGGGGCCGCGGCTGTGGCTGCCGACGAGAAGGAAGCCGGCTCCCTGTTCGAGGCAGCCCTGGCCCTGCCCCAAGCGGCCCGGTGGCCGTGGGAACACGCGCGCATCCAGCTCGCATACGGGCAGTGGCTGCGCCGCACCCGCGACCCCCGCGCCCGCCTGTACCTGAGCGCCGCCCTCGAAACCTTCGACCGGATCGGCGCGAAAGCCATGGCCCAGCGGGCCCGCAACGAGCTACGCGCCACTGGCGTCGCCACCACCACCGGGTCGGACGCGCCGACAGCCGTGTTGACCGTGCAGGAACGCCAGATCGCCGAGCTGGCGGCCATCGGCCTGACAAACAAGCAGATCGGCGAGCGGCTGTTCCTGTCCCACCGCACGGTCGGCTCCCATCTGCACCGGATGTATCCCAAGCTCGGTATCACCTCACGCGCCGCGCTTCGCGCCGCCCTGGAGGCGATGGCACCCGGCGAGGACCAACCCCGTTCGGCTACGTATGACTGAACGGTGCCGCACCGCATGACCAGTTGGTCCGCATACTGGCCTGGGCCATGCGTCGAAGTCCCGCCGACTCGTCCAACGGCTTCCGGTCGTCGCCGGCCCGCGGTGGTGTCAGGTGACTCGGGCACGGTACGAACCGATGCTCCGGCGGTACTGTAGAGGAAAGACTCCTGATCGGTGAGCCGGAGAAGACCTTGGTCGAGAAGGAGATCAACGCCCTGGCGACCGTGTTGCTCGAACGCGTCGGGCAGCTGGCGAAGGAGATGGCGGCGCGGATCCGCGCCGGCTCGCGCGACTACCACTACGACGTGGTGCCCGCGGAAGAGCTGGAGGAGGCTTGCCGGACCCACCTCGGCAACGCACTCCGGGCGCTGACCGGACAGGTACCTGTGGACACCGAGGCCGCGGCCCGTATCGGCCGCCGCCGCGCTCTGCAGAATGTGCCGCTTCCCGCCGTGATGACGGCGTACCGCATCGGCGTGAAGTACTTCTGGGAGGCAGTACTCGCCGAAGCCACCACAAACCCCGGGGTGGGGAGCGACATGCTGGTCGCGGCGGCCTCGGCGATGTGGGTGCTCCAGGACGGCATCACCGAGGCCATGGTCTCCGGATACCACGACGCGGTGGCCGAGCGGCTCGTCGCCCATGAGCATGAGCGTTCGGCGCTGGTGGAGGCGCTGCTGGAAGGCAGGAGCATGGACGCCGACGCCGCGTGGTCCGCGGCGGAGGTTCTGGGCGTGCCGCGCAAGGGCCCATTCACCGTGGTCGCCGCAGAGGTACCGCACATCGGCCGGCAGGCCCTGCCGGAGGCTGCGGCCCTCCTGAGCCGGCGCGGAATTCGGTCCGCCTGGCGGCTACGCCCCGACATGCAGCTGGGCATCGTGTACCTGCGTACCCCGCGGGACCTGAACGACCTCACCGAGGTGTTGCGGCAGCACGCGAGGCAGCGGGTTGGGGTGAGTCCCTCCTACGACGACCTGTGCCGCACGGGGGAAGCCCTGCGCTTCGCCAAGGTCGCCATGCGCGGCGGCGACGCGGAGAGCGGCGCCGTGACAGTCTTCGACGACTCCCCGGTTGCGGTCGCGGCAGCCGGCGCCCCCGACGTCATGGCCCGCGTCGTCACCAAGGTCCTCGGTCCGATCGAGGCCCTGCCGGCCGGCGATCGTGAGTTGCTGTTGGACACGCTGGACGCCTGGTTCGACTGCGGTGGATCGGCCGAGGAGGCCGCCAAGCGTCTGTACGTTCATCCCAACACGGTGCGCCTGCGCCTGCGCCGCATCGCCGAGCGTACGGGCCGCTCCCTCACCGACCCCCGCGGCATCACCGAACTCTCCCTCGCGCTGCGGGCCGTACGGCAGACGCCGAAGCCCCCGTCCTCGACCGGCACCGCGGATACGGCGGACAACTGAGCCGAACGGCGCCACGGGGCGAGTCGCGCCCGCATCCTTGCCGCATTCGTGAACTGCTCGTTCGTCGATACCGTCAAGGGTCGCTGACGGACCGTCTCCTCATCGCCCTGCTCGGCTTGTTCGATGAGGACTCCGGAAAACGGCTGTGACCGCAGTTCTGTGAACGACGGGCGAGGTTGGTCCGGTCAGCCCAGCGACGCGCTCGCCGCACGCAACTCGTCCAGGGCCGCCAGGGTGTACTCGGCGAGCCCGTCCTTGGCGTCGCGGTCGCCCTCGGACCATTCGGCGTACCCCCGTTTGAACGCGAGGACGCCCAGCTCGCCCGCGAGAGCCGCGGTCGGACCAGGTACGCCGCGGGCGACCAGAGCGGTTGTCATCGCGGCCGCGAGGCTGACGCTCTTGAGGGCGTCACGTTCTTGAAGTTCGGCGCTGGCGGCGACGGCCGCCTTCAGGCGAGGGGCGAGCTCGCGATTCATGGGGCCCATCGCGCTCGCGGCGCGCTCAAGACCGGCAGCGACGGCCTCGAGCGGGCTGGCATCACCGGGCGCGTCGGCGATCCCCTCGGCCAGCAGCCGGCTCAGCGTCTCCTGCCCGGCCACCAGCAGCTCGCGCTTGTCGGGGAAGTGCCGGAAGAAGGTGCTTTTGGTGACTCCCGCGCGCTCGGCGATCTGCGCGACCGTCGTGGCGTCGTACCCCTGCTCGGTGAACAGGTCGACGGCGGCCATGACGAGGCGTTCACGTGCGCCTGGTTCCCATCGACCCATGGGGCCATCGTACGTGACGGGACTCTTGTCCCATCACGCTGCTATGGTGATGGGACAAGAGTCCCATCACTTGGGGGAGAGTTTCATGCGCGTCTTTGTCACCGGTGGCACCGGTCTGATCGGTTCCGCCGTCGTCGCCGAACTGCTCGGCAACGGCCACACCGTCCTCGCGCTCGCCCGCTCCGACGCGTCCGCGCTGGTCGCCGAGGCGGCCGGCGCCGAACCGCTCCGGGGAGGTCTCGCCGATCTGGACATCCTTCGCGCCGGCGTCGCGCAGGCCGACGGGGTGATCCACCTGGCATTCGCCAACGACTTCAGCAGCCCCGACGCCCTCGCGAAGGCGGTCGCCGAGGAGGGCGCCGCCCTCGCGACCCTCGGCGAGGAACTCGTCGGCAGCGACCGCCCCTTCGTCACCGTCTCGGGTACGCCCTGGGTGCCGGGCCGCGTCTCCACCGAGGCCGACCCGCTGCCGACCGACGGGCCGGTCGGTGGCCGCGGTCGCGCGGTCACAGCGGTCCTGGGCTTGGCCTCACGCGGAGTCAGAAGCACGGCCGTACGCATGCCGCGCACGGTTCACAACCACGGCACGGGCGGATTCGCCGGTCTGCTGACCGGCATCGCACGACAGACCGGAAAATCCGGCTACCCGGGCGACGGCGCACAGCGTTGGCCGGCCGTGCACGCGCTCGACGCGGCAGTCCTCTTCCGGCTCGCCCTGGAGCAGGCATCGGCCGGTACCTCCTGGCATGCCGTGGCCGACGAGGGAGACAAGGTGCGGGACATCGCCACGGTCATCGGCCGACGGCTGGGCCTGCCGGTCGAGTCGGTCCCAGCGGAGACCTACGGTCCCCTCGGCCCGATCTTCGCGACCGACCAGCCCTCGTCCAGCGCCCACACCCGGCAGGCGCTCGGCTGGGAGCCGAAGCAGCCGAGCCTCCTGGAGGACCTGGAGAACATCCAGCCCTGACCGGCGACCGGGAGGATCGGGGAGCCCCGCTGCCGACGCTCACGTCGGCAGCGGAAGGCCCTCACCTACGTCGGCTCTGTCCGCGGTTCTATGAATCCCCGGGTCAGCGGCGGGAACGGAGGATCGTTTCGCAGCTGATCGCGCTCCTGGAACGCATGCGCGTGCAGCGTCCGGCGGGCGGCCATCCCCGCACCCCGGCCGGACCATTCGACTGCCCCGCCGATCAGGTTGCCGGCCGGCCGAGCAGCGAGCGAGGCCGTGAATCCAGGATCGCTTCGGCCTCGTCGCTGATGGCGCGGACCACGTCAGCGGCCGGGCGCACGCCCTCGACGAAGGACGCCGACTGGCCGTAGATGATCTCACCCGTGTCGGGGTCGGGCGGGGCCCCGAAGGGGTTGGCGTCTTCCTCAGGCCTGAATTCCTCCGCGCGGTCCCGCAGGGTTGATTCGCGCTCCGCCCACTCGTCGGTGAACCGGTTGCGGCGGACGCGTTCACCGATTCCGGTCGGCCACGGCAGTCCTGAGACGATGTCGTAGGTCCGTGTCCAGACGGTGTCGCCGCCGTCGCTCTCGACGATCAGGCGCTTGTGGACGTCGTGCACCTCGACCGCCTCGGGTGTCGCAAGGAATGCCGTGCCCAGCCAGGCGCCGTCCGCACCGGCGGTGAGGACGGCCGCGAGCGTTCGTCCGTCGCCGATGCCGCCCGCGGCCAGCACCGGGACATCGGGGTACCTCCGCACGATCCCGGTCAGGAACGGCAGCAGACCCATCGTCCCGGTGTGACCGCCGGCCTCGTTGCCCTGCGCGACGAGGACATCGGCGCCCGCCGCAACCGCCGCCTCGGCGTCCTCGTAGTTCTGGACCTGGCACATCACCCGGGCTCCCGCGTCCTTGGCCCGCGCGAGCCACGGCTGGGGATCGGCGAACGACAGGGCGACGACGTCCGGCCGCTCCTCCAGCGTGGCGTCGAACAGCGGCTCGGTGAAGGGGAGGAACGGCGTGATGAACCCGACTGCGAACGGCCGGTCCGTCGTGGCACGGATGGTCGCGATCTCCGCACGGATCCAGTCGGGTCCCTTCCAGGGATGCGTACCCCCGAAACAGCCGAGGCCGCCGGCGGCGGAGACCGCGGCAGCGAGTGTTCCGCCGCTGTGCAGGGCCATGGGGGCCGACATCACCGGATGAGCAAGCCCGAACATATCGGTGAATCTCGTCTGCAACATGGCCGCACATTAGCGGACCGACGAAATGCCGACGGGCGGCATGCCAAAACGGCCGTTGGATGCACGCGGGCGGTGGAATCGACCGGGAACTGTGTGTCCCGCGCTCCTGGACCGCCGAGCCAAGCCGCTGCCGGGACGCAGGACTTGGCGAGAAGATCGCCTTCACGACCGAACCGGAACTGGCCACCCGCTGCAGACACAGCCCGATCAGCTCGGCGGACGCCACAGGTCCGCCATGGTGTCGTGAACGGCTCGAAGCCTCGCTCGGCGACGGTCAGCGGACGATGTCGCTCGCCAGCTCCCACAGGCGCTCGGCGTTCGCCGGGTCCAGCGCGTAGGGGGCCACGCCGGGGACACCCAGCCGGGTGGGCCGAGCCTGGACGAGAGGGGCTTCGTCGACGTCCTCGAAGTAGCGGCCGCCGACGCCTTCGACCAGCGGGGAAGCGGCGAGGAACACGGTGGTCGCGGCGCCCTGCTCGATCGTCTTGCGGTAGGGCTCAGGGGTCCGCAGGCCTCCGGTGTGGCGCTGGAGGTTGGTGGCGATCGCACCGGGGTGCAGGGAGTTGGCCGTGATGCCGTCCCCCGACCAGCGGCGCTGCGCTTCGACGGCCAGGAGGATGGCGGCGGTCTTGGACTGGCCGTAGGCCATGAGCGCGTCGTACGGGCGGAAGCGGAAGTCGATGTCGTCGAAGACGACGGGAGAGAAGAGATGGCCGCTGGAGGAGACCGAGACCAGGCGCGCTCCGTCGCCGTCGGCGAGGGCGCCGTGCAGCCCCAGGGCCAGGGCGAAGTGCCCCAGGTAGTTGGTGGCGAACTGCAGCTCGTGGCCGCCGATGCCCCGCTCGAGTTCCGGCGGCATCATGATGCCGGCGTTGTTGATCAGGATGTGCAGCGGACCCTGCCAGCCGGCGGTGAACGCCCGCACCGAGTCCAGGTCGGCCACGTCCAGGCGGGCGACGTGGATCGCCTCGTTCCCGGTGGTCCTGCGCAGGTCGGCCGCGACCTGCTCGCCGGCTTCCGGACGGCGCACGGCGAGCGTGACCTCGGCACCGTTGGCCGCCAGTGCGCGGGCGGTCTCGACTCCGATGCCCGAGCCCGCGCCCGTGACGATCGCCCGCCTGCCTGACAGGTCGACGCCTTCGATCACCTCCGAGGCGGTGCTGTCGCGGCCGAGCGGGGTCGTGAAGAGCTGGGACATGTGATGCGTTCCTCCGGTCGTTCGATCTGCGCCGTCATACTGCGCCGCACGCTGTGGAACGAACCAGGACGGGGTGAGACTGGGACTGACAGGGCCACCCATGAAACCGGAACGCGTTCGTACGCTGGACACATGACAGCCACCGCAGACGCCAACGCACTGGGCCGGTATCTGCGCGCCCGCAGGGAACTGGTCCAGCCCGACGAGGCCTGGGATCAGGGCAACCGGCGTGTCCCGGGGCTGCGCCGCGAGGAGGTCGCGTTCCTCGCGGGCATCAGCTCCGACTACTACAACCGCTTGGAGCAGGGCCGCGACAGGAACCCCTCGGAGCAGGTCCTGCGCAGCATCGCCCGCGCACTGCGACTGGACGAGGAGGCGACGACGTACCTGCTGGAGATCGCCACACGCAAGAGCCCGCGGCGCAAGCGGCCCCGCAGGCCTGAGCAGGTCGGTGACGGCATGCGCACACTCATCGACTCCTGGCCACTGACCCCGGCGTACATCCACGGCACGTACATGGACGTCCTGGCCGCCAACAGCCTCGCCATCGCGCTCTCACCGTTCAACGCGCCGGGGCGCAACGGCATTCTGGCAGCGTTCCTGGAACCGGAGATGCGGGAACTCCATCAGGACTGGGAAGACATGACCGCCCGGGTCGTCCCGTACCTGCGCTCCGTCGCCGGCGCGGACATCGAAGACCCGCGCCTCGTCGAGATCGTCGGAGAGCTCTCCCTGCGCAGCGAGCGCTTCCGCACGCTCTGGGCCCGGCAGGACGTCAAGCACAAGACCACCGGCATCAGCCTGCTTCATCACCCCGAGGCCGGCCCTCTGGAACTGCACTACGAAAAGCTGCTGGTCCCGGGCACTGGCGGCCAGACGCTGGTCACCTACCACGCACGGCCGGGCAGCGCCTCCGAAGAACGCCTGCGTCTGCTCGCCAGCATGCACGCCCCTGACCACGTCGGCGGTACACGGCCCGCCGGCGACCCGACCCGAACGCCGGGACGCACCATGCCTTGACGTGCCTTCCGGACGCCTTGACGTGCCTCCCGGACGTCGGCGACCGGTCCGGTCGCCGACGCACTCGCCGTTCTTCCTCACGCTGGATGAGCTGGTTGCCGCCTGACGCGGTCAGCCGACCGCGTGGTCAGCCGTCCGTGGGATCAGCCCTCCGCGCGGGCGGGCAGCCGCCATCCCGGGCGCGGGAAGTGGCAGGTGTAGCCATCGGGGTAACGCTCCAGGTAGTCCTGGTGCTCGGGCTCGGCCTCCCAGAAGGGGCCGACCGGCTCGACCTCGGTGACGACCTTGCCCGGCCACAGTCCGGAGGCGTCCACGTCCGCGATGGTGTCCTCGGCGATCCGCTTCTGCTCGTCGTCCACGTAGTAGATCGCCGAGCGGTAGCTGAGACCTATGTCGTTGCCCTGGCGGTTCCTGGTGCTCGGGTCGTGGATCTGGAAGAAGAACTCCAAGATCGTGCGGAAGTCGGTCTTCTCGGGGTCGAAAAGGATCTCAATGGCCTCCGCGTGGGTGCCGTGGTTACGGTACGTCGCGTTCGGCACGTCACCCCCGGTGTATCCGACCCGGGTCGCTGTCACGCCCGGGAGCCGGCGGATCAGGTCCTCCATCCCCCAGAAGCATCCGCCCGCCAGTACGGCCCTCTGCGTCTGCGCTGCCATTTCGGCCCCTCCAATGTCTGTCGCCTCGGTCACTCGGGCTGCTCGGCTCGCACACCGGCGGCATCCCATGCCCTCTGGCTTCATCAGCGCGTGAGGGTTCCAAACAATTCCGCGCAGCCCGCCCGGCCGGCGATCGGCCGGGGGTGGGGCACCGCCGCAGCCTGCGGAAACCGTCCCGGGGCGGAGCCTACGTCACCGCGAGATCCCGTTTTTAAGTTAATTAGCAATTAATATTGACAGGCTTGAGGGGCCTGGGCACAGTTTCCGCCGTGGCACCGGCGCCCAGGTACGACCGGAGCGCGGTGCCCCGTACCCCAACTCTCGGGAGAATTCAGTGGCTTCGCATCGTGCAGGGATGGCGCGACCGCGGCGGACCGCGGTGGTGCTCGGTGCCGTGGTGCTGGTCGGGTCGGCGGTTCCGGCGGCACACGCCGCGGACGACCAGGGCGCGCCGCAGTACTACGACAGCGGTCTCGCCTCCACGCCGTACATGGGATGGAACACCTACTACGGGCTCGGCGCCCCGACGGAGGACCAGGTCAAGAAGGTCGCCGACCATCTCGTCAGCAGCGGGCTGCGCGACAGCGGCTACAACATCGTCTGGCTGGACGGCGGTTGGCAGGCGGACCAGCCGCGCGATCCGCAGACGGGCAGGCTCGTGGCCAACCCCACCCGCTTCCCCTCCGGCATCCCCGCGCTGGTGACGTACCTTCACAAGCGGGGCCTCAAGGTCGGCATCTACACCGACGCGGGTGAGTACGACGGCGGGAAGTGGTGTGGCCTGGGCAGTCGCGGTCACTACGAGCAGGACGCCCGTCAGTTCGCCGGGTGGAAGGTCGACGCCATCAAGGTGGACTTCCTGTGCGGCATCGGCGCCGGCCTCGATCCGGGCCCCGCCTTCAAGGAGTTCAGCGACGCCGTCGCCAAGTCCGGGCGCAAGATGCTGCTCAACCTGTGCAACCCGCTCACCGACGACTGGGGCATGCCGCACACCCCGGAACAGGACGCGCACAACACCTTCGTCTACGGCCCGACGGCAGCCGACTCCTGGCGTACCGGCACCGACATCGCCTGGGGAACCCCGACCGCGGGGGAGTGGCCGAACATCCTGCGCAACATGGATGCCAACGCCTGGCACCCCGAGGCCCAGGGGCCCGGGCACTGGAACGACCCCGACTACCTCATCCCGATGCGCAAGCTCGCCGAGGGCGGCTACGAGCTGACGGAGGAGGAGTCCACCACTCAGTTCGTGATGTGGGCCGAGATGGCCTCGCCGCTCATGCTCGGCAGTGACCCGCGCACCCTGGCGCAGTCGATGATCGACACTCTGCGCAACCCCGAGATCATCGCCGTCGACCAGGACCCGCTGGGCATCCAGGGCGCCCGCGTGGCGACCGACTCGGTCGGCGACGTGTACAGCAAGGTGCTGCAGGGTGCGGGCAAGCGGGCGGTCGTCCTGCTCAACCGTTCCGACCAGGCGCAGGACCGCACGGTGACCTTCGCGGACGCCGGCCTCGCGGGCAAGGTCGCGGTGCGCGATCTGCGGGCCCGTGCCTCCCGCGGCACCTTCACCGGCTCGTACACGGTGCGCGTCCCCGCGCACGGCACGGCCTTCCTCAAGCTGACCGGCACCGACGAGGCCCCCGGCGCACAGCTTCCCGGCCGCTCGTCGGCGAGCCCGGCCCTGGTGCGCGACGGCGACGCGCTGACCGTCTTCACCCGCGGCACGGACGGCGCGCTGCGCGCGCAGACCGCGCGCGGTGGTGACTGGGCCGCGTCCCGGACCACCGATCTGGGTGGCCCGACGCGCGGCCGCATCCTGGGCCAGCCCGCGGCGTACGCCTCGGACGGGGGACGGATCGACGTCTTCGTGCGCGGCACCGACGACACCGCCTACCGGCGCGTGTACGCGAACGGGCACTGGGGGCGCTGGCAGAGCCTCGGCGGGACGCTGACGGACGCGCCGACCGCGGCCTTCGCGGGACCGGACGACTGGACCCTGTTCGTGCGCGGTGCGGACGGCAATGTGTGGTCGCGCGGCCCGGCCTCCGGCTGGACCTCGCTCGGCGCCCCGCAGGGCCGGCCGTTCTACGGACGTCCGTCGGCCGTCGTCGACGACGCCGGGCGGCTGCACGTGGCCGTGCGTACCCCCGACGACTCGGTGTGGTCACGGACCCGCGACACCTCCGGCACCTGGTCGGACTGGACGTCCCTCGGCGGCACGACCAGTGGAAGCCCGACCTTGGTGGCTTCCGGCGGCACCGTCCACCTGTACGCGCGGGCCGGGGACTACACGCTCTGGACGCGCAGTTGGACCGCCGACGGCGGCTGGGCCGGCTGGAGCAAGGACACCGACTTCGTCAGCGGCGCCTTCGACGGCGCGCTCGGTGCCGTCGCCGGGCCGGACGGCGGCGTACTGGCCGCCTACCGCGGGGTGGACGGCCGCGTCCACCAGACCGGGCTCTGAGCTCCGCGAGCTCGCGTTGATGTGCCTCCGGGCCTTGTTCGGCCCGGAAGCACATCCTCCTAGAAATAAATTAGTAATTAATCTTGACGGTATCCGTACCCCTGCGACAGGCTGTGCCTGCCGCAGGCGGAGCCGGGCCGTCAGGGGGCCGCAACTCTGTTCCGCAGGCACTTAGGGAGTGCACAGATGACCGTTTTCAACGCCACCCGCCGCAGATTCCTCGTAGGAACAGGCGCAGTCGGCGCCGGCGCGCTGCTCAGCGGCTGCGTCACCCAGACCCCGTCCACCTCCGGAGGAAAGTCCGGCGGCCCGGTGACCCTGCAGTCCAACCTCTCCTCTCCGCAGGCCAAGACCGCGATGCAGGCGGTCGTCGCCGCCTACGACAAGCGCGGCGACGCCAGGGCCCAGCTCAACACGGTCGCGTCGGAGACGTTCCGCACGCAGCTGCCGACCTACCTCACCTCGGCCAACCCGCCGGACGCCTACACCTGGTACCCCGGCTCCGTCGCCGAGTCGTACGCCAAGAAGGACCTGCTCCTCGGTCTCGACGACATATGGGAGAAGCCCGAGCTCGCCGGCTACTCCGACGCGCTGAAGAAGCTGTGCACCTCGGCCTCCAGCGGCAAGAAGGTCTTCGTGCCCACCAGCTACTACTGGTGGGGTGTGTTCTACCGGAAGTCGAACTTCGCCAAGTGGGGCGTCAAGGAGCCCAAGACCTGGGACGAGTTCCTCGACCTGTGCGACAAGATCAAGAGCAAGGGCGTCGCCCCGATCGGCCTCGGCGCCGGCGGTGACACCCCCTGGGTCGCCTCCACCTGGTTCGACTACCTCAACATCCGCGTCAACGGCGCCACGTACCACCGCGAACTCCTCGCGGGCAAGCACCGCTTCGACGACCCCGAGGTCCGCAAGGTCTTCGACAAGTGGGACGAGGCCCGCCCGTTCTTCGACCCCAACGGCACGGCGATCCCCTTCCAGGACGCCACCACCGCCCTCCTCCAGGGCCGCACCGGCATGATGCTCATCGGTACCTTCTTCGCCGACGCCGCCCCCAAGGACGCCCTGGGTGACCTGGACTTCTTCCAGTTCCCCATCATCGACCCGAAGGTGCCGGTCGCCGAAGAGGCGCCCACGGACGGCTACTTCGCCAGCGCCCGCACCAAGCGCGCCGACGGCGTCAAGGAACTGCTGCGCTACCTGGCCTCCGCCGAGGCGCAGGAGCTGTACCTCAAGAACTCCTCCGGCACCGCGCTGCCCACGCACCCGGACGCCAAGGACGCCGGCACCCCGCTCGTCCTCAAGGGCCGCAAACTCATCGAGAGCGCCACCGACGTGACGCAGTTCTTCAACCGGGACTCCAGCGACGCGCTCCAGCCGACCGCCGACACGGCGCTCGTGCACTACCTGGCCAAGCCCAAGGAGATCGGCTCCATCCTCACCACGTGGCAGCGCAGCGCACAGAAGATCTGGAGCCAGTGACAATGGCTTTGCTCGGCTCCACACGACGGTCCAGGGCCACGCGGGTGCCCCCGGTGGTCCTGGCCTTCGTCCTCGTCCCGCTGCTCGCCGAGGCGTTCTGGGTCTTCTGGCCGGCCCTCCAGGGCTTCTACCTCTCCCTGACCTCCTGGGACGGTCTGTCGGCCCCGAAGTTCGTCGGCCTCGGCAACTTCAGCGAGATGGTGCATGACGAGGTCTTCCGCACCGCCGCGATCAACACGGTGCTGTGGCTGCTGCTCTTCGGCGGGCTGTCCGCCGCCCTTGGGCTCGGTGCCGCGCTGCTGCTCCAGCAGGAGCGGCGCGGCATCGGGTTCTACCGGGCGGCGCTCTTCCTGCCGGTGGTCTTCTCACTGGTCGCGACCGCGCTCGTGTGGCAGGCCATGTACCAGCCGGACGGCCTGATCAACAACGTGCTGGAAGCCATCGGTCTGGGGGGCTGGAAGCACGCCTGGCTCGCCGACCAGGACACCGCCTTCTACGCGGTGATCGTGCCCGCGCTGTGGCGCCAGGTCGGCTACGTGATGGTGCTGTACCTGGCCGGCCTCAAGGGCATCGACCCCGTGCTGTACGAGGCGGCGAAGGTCGACGGCGCCACCCGCCTGCAGCAGTTCCGGCACATCACCCTGCCGCAGCTGCGCAGCGTCAACGCGGTCGTCCTGTCGGTGATCGTCATCGACTCGCTGCGCTCGTTCGACGTGGTGTGGGCGCTCACCCGCGGCGGCCCGTACCACTCCTCCGAACTGCTGAGCACCTACATGTACTCCACCGCGTTCCAGTCGCTGCGTCTGGGATACGGCTCCGCACTCGCCGTCGTCATCTTCGTGCTGGCCTTCGGCGTCATCGCGAGCTACCTCGTGCGTGCCTTCCGGGAGGCCGACTCATGACCGCCACCCACGCCACCACGGACCTCAAGGACGCCGAGGGCCCGGCGGGCCGGGCCGGTCCCGCCAAGGTCGCGGCGCCCCGGCGCCCCGCGCCGAGCGGCCGCGCCCTGCGCACCGCCGGCTTCCACCTCTCCGCGGGCCTGCTGTCCGCGCTGTGGCTGCTGCCGATCGCCCTCGTCCTGGTCACCAGCACCCGGACGTTCGACGACATCGCCGCGCACGGCGTCGGCAGCTGGCCGCACTCGTTCACCTTCGACAGCTTCCGGCAGGCGTGGGTGGACGGCGGCCAGCAGCGCGCCCTCATCAACAGCATGCTGGTCACCATCCCCACCGTGCTGCTCTCGCTCGGCCTCGCCTCCATGGCGGCCTTCGCGCTCAGCCGCTACGACCTGCCCTTCCGGCGCGTCCTGCTGCTGCTCATGCTCGGCGGCAACCTGCTGCCCCCGCAGATCCTGCTGATCCCGGTCTCCAAGCTCAGCGAAATGCTCGGCATCTACGACCAGTTGTACGCCCTGATCGGCGTGCAGGTCGGCTTCGGAGTCGGCTTCTACGTCTTCGTCCTGCACGGCTTCATGCGGGCCATCCCCGGTGAGATCCAGCAGGCCGCCGTCATCGACGGCGCGAACCCGTGGCAGATCTACTGGCGGATCATCCTGCCGCTGGCCCGCCCGGCGCTGGCCGCGCTGACCGCACTGTCGTTCACCTGGATCTTCAACGACCTGCTGTGGGCCATCACGGTGCTGCGCACCGACACCCAGATGCCCATCACCGCCTCCCTCATCGGGCTGCAGGGCCAGTACGTGTCCATGTGGAACGTGATCGCGGCCGGCTCGGTGATCGCCGCCGCCCCGACGGTGGCCGTCTTCCTCCGCTTCCAGCGCTACTTCGTGGCCGGACTGAACCTCGGAGCCGTCAAGTGACCCCGCACGACCGGTGGCTGCTGCGCACCGACACCACCACCTACGCAGTCACCCTGGGCGGCGACGACCGCTGGGCCGAACTCGCCGCCTGGGGGCCGCACGGCGTCGAGGACGGGCCGTCGCCCATGGACTGGTCACGGCGCACCCACTTCATCGTCCCCGCCGACGCCGCCCCGGCCGAGTACATCCCGTACGGGCTGCGGCCGTTCACCGGCGCCGACCTGGTCGCCTCC
Organism: Streptomyces olivochromogenes; assembly: GCF_001514115.1. GTDB lineage: Bacteria > Actinomycetota > Actinomycetes > Streptomycetales > Streptomycetaceae > Streptomyces > Streptomyces olivochromogenes. The sequence goes on along the minus strand of NZ_KQ948469.1, from coordinate 110,203 downwards.
CGCCCCGGCGGCGACCGCGGCAGCTGGTGGCGATTCACCGGCGCCACGCAGGACGGCGACCGGGCACTGCGCCTGGAGTTCACCGACGACGTCCTCGGACTGCGCACGACGCTCCGCTACGAGACGGTGCCCGGCACGGACGTCGTCCTGCGCTGGACGGAGCTGACCTGCACCGGCGAGACCGAGGTACGCCTGGAGCGCTTCGACTCCGCCGCCGTCAACGTGCCCGTCCAGGGCGGCGCGCGGCTGACGTACCTGGCCGGACAGTGGTCCCAGGAGTTCCAGCTCAAGGACGTGGAACTGGAGCGCGGGCGCTTCGAGATGGAGAGCACCCAGGGCTCGGCAGGGCACGCGTACCACCCCTGGCTCGCGGTCCAGGACGCCGCCGCCCCCGCCGAGGGCGCCACCCCCACGTACGGCATCGCCCTGGAGTGGTCCGGCAACTGGCGGATCACCGCCGACGCCGAGCCCGGCGGCGCCGTACGGGTGCGCGCCGGCCGTGTGCCCCACGAGGGCGCGGTCCGCCTCGCCCCGGGCGACACCCTGGTCACACCACGGCTGGCCTGCGCGTTCAGCCCGGACGGGCTCGACGGGCTGGCCCGCGTGTGGCACCGCTACGAGCGGCACCTCACCGGCGAGCGCATCGACCGGCCGCGCAAGGTTCTCTACAACTCGTGGGAGGCGACCGGCTTCGACGTCGACGCCGCCGGGCAGCTGGAGCTCGCCAAGACGGCCGCGGAGCTGGGTGCCGAACTCTTCGTCGTCGACGACGGCTGGTTCACCGGACGTCCCGACGACACCGGCGGTCTCGGCGACTGGGACCCGGACCCGGCCGAATTCCCCGGCGGGTTCGACCGGTTCGTCGAGGACGTGCGCGCCCTCGGCATGGACTTCGGCCTGTGGGTGGAGCCCGAGGGCATCAGCCCCCGCTCCAAGCTCTACGCCGAGCACCCCGAGTGGGTGTACCGGATCGAGGGCCGGCCCGCGACGCTCGTGCGCAACCAACTCCTGCTCGACCTCGGCCGCGAGGACGTCCAGGACTTCGTCATCGGCACGCTCGACCGGCTGCTCGGCTCGTACGCCATCAGCTACCTCAAGTGGGACATGAACCGGCCGCCCACCGAGCGCGGCCGGCCCGGCCACCCGGCCGGTCCCGACCCCGAGCTCCAGGACCTCGACGCCGCCCATGTCGCCGGCTACCTGCGCGTCCTGGACCACCTGCGTACCGCCCACCCGCACGTCACCGTCGAGGGCTGCGCCGGCGGCGGCGCCCGCGTCGAGCACGCCACCCTCGCCCGCACCGACGTGATGTGGCCCAGCGACAACACCGCGCCCATGGACCGGCTGCGCATCCAGTACGGCTATCTCCACGCGCACGCCCCGCACACCATGAGCTCCTGGGTCACCGACGCCCCCGGCGTCTTCGACCCGCGCCCCCGCTCCCTCGCCTTCCGGTTCGTCAACTCCATCGCCGGAGTCCTGGGCATCGGCGCCGACATACGCCACTGGACGCCACAGCAGCGCGCCGAGGCCACCGAGTGGATCGCCCGCTACAAGGAGATCCGCGACATCGTCCACCACGGCGAGGTGAGCCTCCTCGGCAGCCCCGCCGACCCGACCTGCGGCATCCAGTACGAGGAACCGGGCGGCGCCCACCTGGTGGTGACGGCCTGGAACACCGGCCCGCTCGACGGCGCGCCCCTGGTGCCCGGCCGGGCCGCCCGGCTCCGGCTGCGCGGCCTGAGGCCGGACGCCGGCTACACCGACACCGCGACCGGCACCCACTACAGCGGCGCCTACCTGCTCCACTCGGGGCTGCCGTTCGCCTGGACCGCCGGACACGACGCGGAACTGACCGTGCTGGCCCGGCAGTGACGACAACGGAAGAATTCGCCCCACCTCTCGAACATCTGCACCCCAACTCCCTCTCGAACAGGAGACGACCCACCTCATGAACCCAGCCGCCCGCTTCACCAACCGCGTAGCCGTCGTCACCGGCGCCGCGTCGGGCATCGGCGCGGCCACCGCGGCACGCCTCGCCGCGGAGGGCGCGGCCGTCGTCCTGGTCGACATCGCCGCCGAACGCGGCGAGGAAGCCGCCGCGCGGCTGCGCAAGGACGGGGCCCGGACCCTCTTCGTCGCCGCCGACGTCGCGAGCGAGGACGACTGGCAGCGGGTGATCACCGCCGCCCACAGCTTCGGACCCGTGGGCGTCCTGGTCAGCAACGCGTACACGGTGGCGGTCGCACCGGTCCACGAGACCAGCCTCGCCTCCTGGGAACGGCAGCTCTCGGTCAACCTCACCGGCGCCTTCCTGGGCGTCAGGGCGGCCCTGCCCGACCTGCGCGAGCACCAGGGGGCCGTGGTGCTCGTCTCCTCCGTCCACGCCCACCGGGGGATCCCCGGTCACCCGGCGTACGCGGCGAGCAAGGGAGCGCTGCTGTCGCTGTGCGGTCAGCTCGCCGTCGAGTACGGCCCCGGCGTCCGCGTCAACGCCGTACTGCCGGGTCCGATCCTGACCGCCGCCTGGGACCGGGTCCCGCAGGCCGAGCGTGAGCTCAGCGTCGCCGAGACCGCGGCCCGCCGCTTCGGCACCCCCGAGGAAGTCGCCGCCGCCGTCGCCTTCCTCGCCGCCGACGAAGCCTCCTACATCACCGGATCGAGCCTGCTCGTGGACGGCGGCTGGAGCGTCAGTAAGGCCTCCGCATGACGGGACCGACCGCTCCAACCACCGTCCGACCAGCAAGAAAGGCAAACACATGACGCCATACGCGCGCCGCGGAGTGCACGGCCAGACCGTGGAGACCCTTGCCCGCCGGGTGCTCAGCGGCGAGATCGCCGAGGGAGCGACGCTCGACATGGCGGCCCTGCAGAGCGAACTGGACGTCAGCCTGACCGCCCTGCGCGAATCGCTCAAGGTGCTTGCGGCCAAGGGCATGGTCGACGCCCGGCAGAAGCGCGGCACGTTCGTGCGGCCCCGCTCCGACTGGAACCTGCTCGACGCCGACGTGCTGCGCTGGCAGTTCTCCGAGAGCGACGGCACCGGCGCCGACCCCGCGCTGCTCCGCAACCTCGGCGAGGTGCGCGGCATCATCGAACCCGCCGCCGTGCGGCTGGCCGCGGCCCGCCGCACCGACGCCGACCTCGAGGCGCTGGAGGCGGCACTGACCGCGATGGGCCAGGAGGGCGGCGCGAGCGACGCCGTCGAGGCCGACCTCGCCTTCCATCGGGCGCTGCTCGCGGCCACCCACAACGAACTGCTGGAACGCATGGAGATGGTCATCGAGTCGGGCCTGGCCCAGCGCGACCGGCTCGTGCACAGCGCCCCCCACAGCGAGGACCCGGTCCCCAGCCACCGAGCCGTCCTCGACGCCGTGCGCGACCGGGACCCCGACGGCGCGGAACACGCCATGCGCGCCCTGCTCGACCAGGCGACGCGCGACCTCGACAAACTCAGCGGTCCGTCCGCGCCCGTGGGCGCGGACGGCTCCACCGACGCGAAGGACGGCCAGGCACAGTGAAGATCGCGCGCGTCGAGACCTTTCTCGTCCCGCCCCGGTGGCTGTTCTGCCGCATCGAGACCGACGACGGCGTCGTCGGCTGGGGCGAGCCGGTGGTGGAGGGCCGGGCCGAGGTCGTCCGGTCGGCCGTCGAGGTGCTGGCGGAGTACCTGGTGGGCCAGGACCCGCTGCGCATCCAGGACCACTGGCAGGTACTGAGCAAGGGCGGCTTCTACCGGGGCGGCCCCGTCCTCTCCAGCGCCGTCGCCGGAATCGACCAGGCCCTGTGGGACATCGCGGGCCGCGCCCTCGGGGTGCCGGTGCACACCCTGCTCGGCGGCCCGGTCCGCGACACCGTCCGGGTGTACGCCTGGGTCGGCGGCGACGAACCCGCGCGGCTCAAGGAGGAGGTCACCGCCCAGGTGGAGGCCGGCTTCACCGCCGTCAAGATGAACGCGGCCGGGCGCACCCCGCCGATCGGCAGCCCCGCCGAGACGGCTGCCGTCGTCGAGCGCGTGGCGGCCGCCCGCGAGGCCCTGGGCCCGCACCGGGACGTCGCCGTCGACTTCCACGGCCGCTTCAGCGCCGCCAACGCGAGGCGCGTACTCCACGAGATGGCCCCGCTGCACCCGCTGTTCGTCGAGGAACCCGTCCTGCCCGAGCAGGCGCACCTGCTGCCCGGCCTGGTCGCCGCCTCGTCCGTGCCGCTGGCCACCGGCGAACGGCTCTACGGACGGGCCGACTTCCTCCCGGTGCTGACCGCGGGCGTCGCCGTCGCCCAGCCGGACCTGTCGCACGCCGGCGGGATATCGGAGGTCACCCGGATCGCCTCGCTCGCCGAGACCTTCGGGGCCCACCTGGCGCCGCACTGCCCGCTCGGTCCCATCGCGCTGGCCGCCAGCCTCCAAGTCGCCTTCGCCACGCCCAACTTCCTGATCCAGGAGCAGAGCCGGGGCATCCACTACAACAAGGACGCCGACCTGCTGTCCTACCTGGTCGACACCGAGCCCTTCCGCTTCGTGGACGGCCAGGCACACCGCACCGCACTGCCCGGACTCGGCATCGCCGTCGACGAGGACGCGGTCCGCGCGGCCGACCGGTCCGGCCACGCCTGGCGCAACCCCGTCTGGCGCCACGCCGACGGCTCCTTCGCCGAATGGTGAGCGCCGCGCGGTTGCCCGTCCGCGTCGCCACCGACCCGGACCACGGCGGACGCTGGACGTCGCTGACCGCCGGTGGCCGCGAGTGGCTGTGGCACCGCGACGAGCCCCGCCGCCGTACGGTCCGGCCCGGTGACCCCTTCGCCGACGCCGGCGGCCTGGAGGAGTGCGTGCCCACCGTGCGCGGGCTGCCCGACCACGGGGACACCTGGTCGCGGCCCTGGCAAAGGGCGGGGGAGGAGGACGTCGCGGAGTGTCCCGACTTCCGCCTGACCCGGCGCATCGGTGAGCGAGGGGACGCGGTCGTCGCCGACTACACGCTCGCCGCCGAGCCCGGCTACCGCTTCGTGTGGGCCGCCCACGCCCTGCTGGACCTCTCCCCGGCCGCCCGGATCGGCGTCGTCGGACCGGCGGTGACCCGGCTCTACCCGGACGAGGGCGACCGCTGGGTCGCCGGCAACTGGCCCAGCGTCGACGGCGTGGCGCTGGACCGGCTCGGCCCGGACGACGGGAGCGCCGTCGGGGCGGTCGTCCTCACCTCCCGGGTGTCCGTGCACGACGGCGCCGACACGTTGTACCTGTCCGTCGAGGCCGACGGGCAGCCCGTCGCGGTCGCCCTCTGGCGCAACCTCGGCGGTTTCCCCCGGGGCGCGCCGTACCGCTCGATCGGCGTCGAGCCGATGCTCGGCCGCGTCTTCGACCGCGCCGCGGCGGGCGACGACGACACCGCCGTCGTGCCGCCGACCGGCGAGGTCACCTGGCGGCTCACCGTCACCGCGACCCGCCGCACCTGAACCCCCGTCACCAGAAGGGACGTCGGATGAACCTGCTCGCCGCGCTGCGCGCCCACCGGCTGCTCGCCATCGTCCGCGGCAGCGACCCGGACGCCGCGCTGACCACCGTGCTCACCCTCGCCGAGGAGGGCGTCACCCTCATCGAGGTCTCCCTCTCCGGGCGCGACGCGCTCGACGTCATCGCGCGGGCCCGCGCCGCGCTCGGCCCCGACGCGACGCTCGGCGCCGGAACCGTGCTCAGCTCCGACGACGCCCGGGCCGCCCAGAAGGCCGGCGCCGCCTTCCTCGTCACCCCGGGGGTAAGCGACGGCATCGCCACCGGGCGGGAACTCGAACTCCCCGTGCTCGCCGGGGTGATGACGCCCACCGACATCCTCCAGGCGCAGCGGCTCGGAGCCGACGCCCTCAAGCTCTTCCCGGCAGGCAGCGCCGGGGGCCCCGGCTATCTGCGGGACCTGCGCGGACCCTTCCCGGACCTGCCCTTCGTACCCGTCGGGGGAGTGGACGCGGCGGCGGCCGCCGACTACCTGCGCGAGGGAGCCATCGCCGTCGGCGTCGGATCGCCCCTGATCGGCGACGCCGCCGAGGGCGGAGATCTCACCGCCCTGCGTGAGCGCGCCCGCACCTTCCTGGACGTCGTCCGAGCGGACGCCCGCCCGTGAGGGCCCCCGCGGTCCTGGGGACCGACCGCCTCGAACTCGGCGAGGGCATCCGCTGGACGGACGGCCGCGCCGTGCTGACCGACATCCTCACCGGCCGGCTGCTCGCCGTGCCCGACGGACCCGACGCGCCACTCGCCCCGATCACCCAGCTGCCCTGCCCGCTGGGCGCCGTGGCACCGGTGGAGGGGCACCCCGGCCACTGGATCGCGGCGGCGGGCCCCGGCATCTGCCGCATCGACCCCGAGGGCCGCGTCGACTGGATCGCGCGCCCCGAGGAGAGCGCACCCGAGCCGATGCGGATGAACGACGGCGTCGCCGACCCGCACGGCCGCTTCTGGGCAGGCAGCATGGCGTACGAGGCCACCCAGGACGCGGGCTCCCTCTACCGCCTGGACCGCGACGGCCGCGTCACCCGCGTCCTGCGGGACGTCACGATCCCCAACGGCCCGGCCTTCAGCGCCGACGGCACCGTCATGTACCTCGCCGACAGCGCCCGGGGCATCATCCGCCGCTATCCGGTCGACCCCGTGAGCGGCGACCCGGGCACCCCCGAACCCTTCGTCACCCTCGACTCCGGCAGCCCCGACGGCATGACCACCGACATCGAGGGCTGCGTGTGGACCGCCGTCTGGGGCACCGGGCAGGTCCACCGCTACCGCCCCGACGGGGGCCTCGACCGGATCGTCGACCTGCCCGCCGGGCAGCCCGCGGGACTCTGCCTGGGCGGCCCCGACGGCCGTACGCTCCTCGTCACCAGCGCGCACATCGGCCTGCCCGTCCCGGGACCCCTCGACGGCGCCGTCTTCGCGCTCCAGGTCGACGTTCCCGGCGCCCCGGCCGCCCCGTACCGCCCGGCGGCCCCCTCCGTTCCGGCCCCGGCGGACCGCGCCGACACACCCTAGGAAGCCCACCATGAGCACCCACCGGCCACTGCGCCCCGGTCCCGTGGTCTGCGTCGGCGAGACCATGGCCGCCCTCGCCCCCGACCCCCTCGGGCCGTTGGACGGCGCCGACCTGCTGCGTGTCGACATCGCGGGCGCCGAGTCGAACGTCGCCCTCTACCTGGCTGACCACGGCATTCCCGCCCGCTGGGTCTCCGCGGTCGGCGACGACCCCTTCGGCCGTCGCGTCCGCGCCCGGATCGCCGCTGGAGGCGTCGACGTGAGCGGCGTCCGCACCGACCCGCAGCGGCCCACCGGACTGCTGCTGAAGGACCCGGGCCCGCGCGGGCGCGGCACCCGCGTCCATTACCACCGCGCCGGATCCGCCGCCTCGGCCCTCACCCCCGACGTGCTCGACGATCCGGCGGTGGCGGGCGCCGCGCTCGTCCACCTCAGCGGCATCACCCCCGCCCTGTCGCCCGGCTGCCGCGCCCTCGTCGAACGCGCGCTGCGCCCCGACCGCCCGTGGCCCGTCAGCTTCGATGTCAACCACCGCCCCGCGCTGTGGGACGGCCGCTCCGCCGCCGACGTGCTGCGGCGGCTCGCGGACCGGGCCGACATCGTGCTCGTCGGCCTCGACGAGGCCCAGGCCCTGTGGGGGGACGGGATCACCGACGCCGAACGGGTCCGCGATCTCCTGTCCGGCCCGCGCGTGCTCGTCGTGAAGGACGGGGACCGCGCCGCCACCGCCTTCGTCGGGGCCGCCGCCCACAGCGTGCCCGCCCTGAAGGTGCGCGTCGCCGAACCCGTCGGCGCGGGCGACGCCTTCGCCGCCGGATTCCTCAGCGGCCTGCTGCGGCAACTGCCCGTGAACCGCGCCCTGCGGCTGGGCCATCTGACCGCGGCCTCGGCGCTGAGGGTCGCCGCCGACCACGGCCCGCTGCCGGACCCCGCCCTCGTAGCGGCGCTCCTGGACGCCGACGAGGAGACCTGGCGGGCCGCCGTGATCGACTGATTCCTCCGGACGGGACCGTCAGGGGTGCTTCGAGCGCAAGGGCTCAGCGCCGGTTGTCGTCCTGACGCTCCGCCACCGCGGACACTTCCTCGGCGGCGGATTCCTCTTCGTGGGACAGCTCCTCTTCGTGGGCCAGGCGGTATGCCACGGCGAGTCCCCAGGGGACACCGAGGAGGAGGACGAGGGCGAGGCCCAGAACGAGGGGAGCCGGGCGTGCGGCACCGACACCCACACACATGACGGCCACGACGACGCAGGTGCGGGACAGGGGCCGGTAGAGCCCGCGGTGCAGGTGCCAGACGCGCAAGGAGGCCGCGAGCACCATCGTCGCGCAGAGCACGACGGCAGCGCCCCCGCAGAGCACCCAGGCCGTGGCGGCGGGAGTCCGGCTGTCGTGGGCGTGCTCGACGAGGCCGACCATCGCGGCGCCCATGGCGGCCACCGCGGCCGTGAGCGGCATGTGAACCAGCATCCACTGCACGGTGCTCGCACGGGTGGGCCGCGGCCGCCGGTGCCCGGCGAAGTCGAAGTACGTCCACCAGGCACCGAAGCCGATGACGACGGCGACGAGCCCGACGGCGAGGGTGAGCGCGTTGGTCGGCTCGTGGGCCAGTCCGTCGACGACCCCGGTCACGGTCTCGCCGAGCACGATGATGATGAACAGCCCGAACCGTTCGGTGAGCGCGGCGGTCACGCTGAGCGCGACCGCCTGTACCGGGGTGGCCGTACCGATCATGACCGCGAACCCCGCCAGGTAGGCGACGGCCAGAAGGCCCCACGTCAGCACGCGGACGTCCGCGGGCAGAGCGGCGCTCGCGGCCAGGACGACCGCGCAGGCTGCCGTCCCGGTCACGAACAACCTGCTGGGGCGGCGGAATTCGGGGCTGTCACCGCGCGCGGCGAGCAGCCACAACACCGCCAGCACCGCGAACAGCACCCCCGCGGTCACGGCGAAGGCGACTCCGCGCGCGCCGCCTGCCCCGGGGATGAACGCGCCCAGCGGGACGAGCACGAGGATCTGCAACAGGAACATGCTCCGGCCGCGGGCATCCTCGTGCCCGTGCAGTTCGTGGTGGAGGGTGCCGTTGAACCAGGCGATCCACACCAGCGCGAACACCGCGGCGAACAGACCCAGACCGTGCCAGTCGAGGTCCCCGGCCAAGTGGTGGGCGGCCTGGGCGACCAGCACGACCACGACCAGGTCGTAGAACAGTTCGAGCGGGCCGACCACGCGCTCGCGCGGCTGCTCGCCATGGGCGCGCGGAGGCTGCCACAGCTGACGGCGCAGCCGGGTCCACTGCTCGTGTCGTGAGGTCATGTCGGCAGCGTAGAGCTCTAGCGGACGAGAGCTTCGGACACGGCCCACAGCCGGGCAGCGTTCTCCGGGTCCAGGGCGTACGGCGCGACACCGGCGACGGCACCGGCCCGCTCGGCGACCGGCTCGGACTGCGCACAGTCCTCGAAATAGCGGCCGGTGATGCCCTCCACCGACGGTGAGGCGGCCAACAGCACCGAGGTCGCGGCACCCTGCTCCACGGTCTTCTGCGGTGGCAGTGCGAGTTCGCCCGAGGCGATGAAGTCGGCGACCTGCTGCATGTCCATGTGCCGGGCCAGGGACGTGTCCGCGATGTTGCCCGGCATCAGTGCGTTGGCGGTGATGCCGTCGCCGGCCCATCGCTCGGCGGCACCGACGGCGAACAGGACGTTGGCGGTCTTCGACTGCCCGTAGGAGGTCCAGGGGTCGTAGGGGCGGTAGCGGTAGTCGAGGTCGTCGAAGACGACGGGGGAGAAGAGGTGGCCGATCGAGGCGACCGAGACGATCCGGGCGCCGTTCGCCGCCGCGAGTGCCGGGTGGAGCCCGACGGCGAGGGCGAAGTGGCCCAGGTGGTTGACGGCGAACTGCGTCTCCCGACCGTCAGGTGTGCGGATGAGTTCCGGCGGGGCCATCACTCCGGCGTTGTTGACCAGGATGTCCAACGGGCCGTGCCAGGCCGCCACGAACGCGGCGACCGTCGACCGGTCGGCCAGGTCGAGCCGCCCCACTGTCAACTGCCCTGATTTGGAGGGCAGTTCAGCCTCCAGGCGCGCCACTACGCGGGCACCCGCGTCGGTGTCCCGCACGGCCAGGGTGACGTCGGCGCCCGCCGCGGCGAGCGCCCGGGCCGTCTCCACCCCGATTCCGGAACTGGCCCCGGTCACCACGGCCCGGCGGCCGTGCAGGTCGACACCGTCGATTACCTCGGCGGCGGTTGTGTTTGCCCCGAAGATGTGGGGCGTCTGAGGCACGGACATGAGGTGAGTCTCCTGACGTGAGTTTCTTGAGCTTCTTGAATGACTTGAGAAGGCCGGGGGCCGCGAGGTGTGAGGCTCAGTCGCCGATCGCGTTCGGCGCCTCGCCGACGGGGGCCCAGGCGTGCGTGTCGCCCACCGACGTGACGCGGCCGAACACGTCGTCCGTGAAGTGCCCGGCGGCGATCACCGTGTCCGGCCGCCGGAGCACGTGGTCGCGCACCGCTCGGGCCTGGTCCGGAGCGACGTCGGAGGAGAACACCAGATCGGGGTCGCCGACCTGAGCCGGGGAGTGAAGGATGTCTCCCACGATGTAGGCGGATTCGGTGCTGCCACCCGACGGATCCCGTACGACGATCGCCAGATGCCCGGGGGTGTGCCCGGGTGTCGCCTCGACGGTCACCCCGGGCGCGATGCTGTCGCCGCTCCTGACGAACTCGACGACGCCGTCGAGCGGCTTGAGCACTGCCTCGGCGTCCGGGCCGCCCATGGCCGCCGCCCTCGTCGACCAGTACTGCCACTCGTCCTCCGACATGAGATGGCGTGCCCGGGCGAAGGTGAGGCCTGTGGGTGAATCCGTCGTGGGCCCGTTCGGGAGCGGCGCGACATCACTGGTCCAGCCGACGTGGTCGAGGTGCAGATGGGTGAACACCACCGTGTCGATGTCGTCGGCGGACAGCCCTTCCTCGGCGAGGTTCCGCAGCAGCGCACCGCCCTTGAGCTGAGCGACGCCGGGCACGTCCGCGTCGATCTCTCCGACGGCCAGATCCACGAGAATCCTCTGGTCCCCGGCGCATATCAGGAAGGATCCGAACGAGAGGATGAGCTGCCCGTCTTCGAGGAACCCGGGGCGCGTCGTCCAGTCCACGCCCGGGAACAGGACGTCTGGATTGTGTGAGCCGAAACCGTCGGGGAGATAGGTGATCGTCGTTGTGCCGATGGTGATGCGGGACCGTATGGCCGGCTGGGGCATGGGGGGCCTTTCGAGACACGAGGGCTTGGCACTGTGAGTGGGGGCGGGGGTCTTCTGGGCCCGCGAGGGCATCTTGTGAGGCGCAGGCCGGCTCTCAGCCGTTGAGCGTCCCCATCAGCTCGGGTGCGTAGCGGTCGCCGGTGACCACGCCGTGCGGGGCGACCGCCTCGATCGCGGCGATGTCGTCGGTGGTGAGAGTCACCTCGGTCGCGGCGACGTTCTCCTCGAGGTAGGGGCGGCGCTTGGTGCCGGGGATGGCGATGGCGCCCTGGTGCAGGACCCAGGCGAGCGCCAGCTGGGAGGGCGTGACGTTCTTGTCGGACGCGATGCGGCGGACCTCGCGAACGACGTCCAGGTTGCGGTCGAAGTTCTCGCCCTGGAACCGGGGGTCGGTACGCCGCCAGTCGTCCTCGGCGAAGTCGTCGGGGCTGGTGATCGCGCCGGACAGGAAGCCGCGCCCCAGCGGGGAGTAGGCGACCAGGCCGATTCCCAGCTCCTGCAGCGTGTCGCGCACCCCGTCCTGTTCGATGCCGCGCTCGAAGAGCGAGTACTCGGTCTGGACGGCGGTGAGCGGGTGCACGGCGTGGGCACGCCGGATGGTCTTCGCGGAGGCCTCGCTCAGGCCGATGTGGCCGACCTTGCCCTCGGCGACCAGTCCGGACAGCGCCCCGACGGTCTCCTCGATGGGCACGTTGGGGTCGATGCGGTGCAGGTAGTACAGGTCGACGTGGTCGGTGCCCAGGTGCCGCAACGAGCGCTCGAGGGCTCGGCGGACGTACTCGGGCCGGCCGTTGAGGCCGAGCGCGCGGCCGTCGTCGGTGATCTCGACGCCGGTCTTGGTGGCGACCACGGCGACATCCCGGCGCCCTGCCAGCGCCTTGCCGAGGAGCTGCTCGTTGACGAAGGGGCCGTAGCTCTCGGCGGTGTCCAGCAGGGTGACGCCGAGCTCCAGCGCGCGGTCGATGGTGGCCAGCGACTCGGTCTCGTCGGTGGCGCCGTAGAACGCGCTCATACCCATGCAGCCGAGGCCCTGGGCTCCGACGGTCAGGCCCTGGCTGCCCAGTGCGCGGTGTTCCATCAGGGTTCCTTCCGTAACTAACTGGATAGATACATTACCGTAGACCCGCGGGTGGCCGATGTCAATAACTAGATAGTTACTTGCTAGAGTGGCACGTATGCCACGGGACTCCAGTGCCACCAAGGCCCGGCTGCTCGACGCCGCCTTCACCGAATTCGCCGCCTACGGCATCGCCGGTGCCCGAGTGGACCGCATCGCGGAGTCCGCGGGGGCGAACAAGCGGTTGATCTACGCCTACTTCGGCAACAAGGAGCAGTTGTTCGACGAGGTGTTGCGACGGGCGATGACGGCGGGAGCCGAGTCGGTGCCGTTCGACGTCGAGGACCTGCCCGGATACGCCGGCGCGATCTTCGACCACCTCGTCGCCCGGCCGGACCTGATGCGCCTACGCCTATGGAAACTGCTGGAGCGCCCCGCCGCCACCGGACTCGAACCGGACGCCTTCCGGCGCAAGGCCGGTGAAGTGGCCGACGCGCAGCAGCGTGGCGAGCTCGCCCAGGGGATGGAGCCCGCCGATCTCCTGACCATGGTTCTCGCCGCGGCCCAGGCGTGGTTCTGGGCCGCCGAGGACATCGGCCCCGAGGAGGTCAGCCGGTCCTGGTCGCCGCAGCGGCTGGCCCTGCACCGCTCGGCGGTCGTCGAGGCAGCCCGCCGGATGAGCGAGCCGAAGGCCGCCGGCGAGTAGCGGCCTCGGGGGCACGCTCGCCCGGCGTGCTCATGGGCACGCACGCCCGGCGTATGGCGGTCGCGGGTAGTCGCGGGCTGCCTCGGGCGGGTACTGGCTGGTTCTGGCGACTGTCCTGACCGGGTCCGCCCTGGGCCGGGAGGCCGTGACCACGTGCAGGTTCGACTTTCTGCGCGACATGCGCGACATGCACGACGACGTCAGCAATGACCGCCTCATCTCACCGCCGCACCGCCTCACCGCGACCTCGCGGTGCCGTGCGGGCGGTCTGCGCCAGGAGATCCGCCCCGGCTCAGTCGCCTCATCGCCTGTCCAGCTCGGGCGGCGGGACGATCTGCCGCTTGAGGATCTTGCCGGTCGGTCCCTTCGGCAGCGCGTCCGTGATCCAGACCTTCCGCGGATACTTGTAGGCGGCGACCTGATGCTTGACGTATTCACGCAGTTCCTCGGCCGTCGTTCGGGCGCCCGGCTTGAGAACGACCGCCGCACCGACCTCCTCACCGAGATCGGAGCTGGGGAGGCCGATGACCGCGGCGTCGGCGACCGCCGGATGCTCGTACAGCACGTCTTCGACCTCGCGGGGGTACACGTTGTAGCCGCCCCGAATGATCACGTCCTTCGTCCGTCCGATGATCCAGAAATACCCGTCCTGGTCGACCCGACCGATGTCGCCGGTGTACAACCAACCGTCACGGATCGCGGCGGCGGTCTCCTCGGGGCGTTGCCAGTACCGCTTCATCACGTTGTGCCCGCGGATCGTGATCTCGCCGCTTTCCCCTTGCGGTACCTCCGTGCCGTTGGCGACCACGCGCATCTCGACGCCCCGGATCGGGGTGCCGACCGAACCGGGCTTGGGTCCGGACTGCAAGGTGTTGAACGAGGCGATGGGCGAGGTCTCCGACAGCCCGTACCCTTCGAGCACGGCGCAGTCGAACGCGGTCTGGAAGTCGTGCAGCACCTGGACCGGCATCGCCGCGCCGCCGGTGAGGGACACGCGTAGCCGGGAGACGGGATACGCGTCCCGGTCGGGCTCCCGCACCAGTCTGCTGAACACCGTCGGCACCCCGGCGAAGACGGTCACCCCGTGCTCGCCGAGGATTCCCAGTGCCTTCCCGGCGTCGAAGCGCGGCAGCAGGGTGAGGCACGCGCCGGAGCCGACGGCGGCGTTGAGGGTGCAGGTCTGTCCGAACGCGTGGAACAGGGGCAGCCCACCGAAGATCACGTCGTCGGCGGTGAGCTGGACCAGTTCGCGGGCGATGTCGCAGTTGCGGGTGAGGTTGGCGTGGGTCAGTTCGGCGCCCTTCGGCTGACCGGTCGTTCCCGAGGTGTAGAGAATCACCGCGGTGTCGTCCTCGTGCAGGTCGGCCACGTCCTCGACGGATGGGGCGGACGCGAGCAGAGAATCGAATGCGCCGGTACTGACGACGACCACCTCGGCCTCGGCCTGCTGCGCACCGGCCCGTGCCTCGTCGGCGAAGGCGTGCCAGGCGAACAGGAGCCGGGCGCCTGAGTCGCCGAGGTAGTAGGCGACCTCGCGGGACTTGAGCAGGGGGTTCATCGGGACGACGATGCCGCCGGCCCGGAGTACGCCGAAGTACGCGAGGGCGAACTCGGGGACGTTGGGCAGCATGATCGCCACTCGGTCCCCGGGCTTCACGCCATGGCGGTCGAGCAGTCCGGCCATGTGGGCGCTGCCCTGGTCGAGCGTGCGATAGGACACGACGGCGTCCTCGAGACGGAGCGCCGCGCGATCCGGATGAGTCCGGGCGCTGCGCACCAAGCGGGATGCGAGGTTCATGTCAGCTCCTCTCCTCGACTTTATGGGTCTTTCGGCCGCGCAGCCCCTCGAGTACCTCGGCTCGAACCCTCCTTCGCGTCAGCCCCCCCATGAAACCCACCGGTGATCCCGTCACTGGCGACGGCAGCACGCAGCTTCTCCGTCACCGGGGATGACGGAGCCGGGGCCGGTGTCAGCGGCCCTGCCAGTGCGGTGAGCGCCTCTCGGCGAAGGCATGGGCGCCCTCCTGCGCGTCGTGGGACGCCAGGACCGGTGCGACGATCCGGTCCTGCTCGGCAAACGCGTCCTCGTCGCTGAACGCTCGCCGTTCGTTGACGACGCGTTTGATGGCTGTCACGGCCAGGGGCGCGTTGTGCGCGATGCTCGTGGCCAGTGCCATGGCCCGCTGCAGGGCCTGACCCGGTTCTGTGAGGTGGTTGACCAGGCCCAACCGCTCGGCGCGTTCGGCGGGCAGAGGCTCGCCGGTCAGCAGTAGCTCCAGGGCGATGTTGCGCGGGATGCGCTCGGGCAGGCGAACCATGCCGCCTTCGGGGGGCACGATGCCGTAGTGGACCTCGGTCTGACCGAATGTGGCGTTCCGCGCGGCGACGATCATGTCGCAGGCGAGCGCCATCTCGGTTCCGCCGCCCAGCGCGTAGCCCTCGACGGCGGCGATGAGCGGGGTCTTGATCCGGGCGCGGGTGATGCCGGCGAAGCCCCGTCCTTCGACGATGGGCTTGTCTCCGGCCGCGAAGGCCTTGAGGTCCATACCGGCGCTGAAGACGCCGCCGGCACCGGTGAGGATGCCGACCAGAAGGTCGTCACGGGACTCCAGGTGATCGACGGCAGCCGCGAGGGCCCTGGCGGTGGCCCCGTCGATGGCGTTGCGAGCCTGCGGCCGGTCGATCGTGATCACGAAGATGCCGTCGTTCTCCTCAGTTCGTACGGTCGGCGTGTCGTTGCCCGTAGTCATGATGATGTTTCCCTTCTTCCGTCGCGTTGCTGAACCGGTGGCTTCAGGCGACTGCTTCGGCTTTGCGCAGCTCCTCGATTCCGGCGGCGTCGAAGCCGAGGTCGCGGAGTACGGACTCGGTGTGTTCGCCAAGGTCGGGGGCCGGGCCCGGACGGACCTTCTGTTCCTGGTCCAGTCGGACGGGGCTGTCGACGGTCAGGTGCGGGTCGTCGCTGCCGTCGTCGATCGGCACGAACACCCGGTTGGCGAGGAGCTGGGGGTCCTGGGCGCACTCCTCGAGCGTCTGGACGACCCCGTACGTGAGGCCCGCGGCGTCGAGCACCTCGCGCCACTCGGCCAGGGAACGAGTCGCGAAGGTCTTGTCCAGCACGGCGACGATCTCGGCGGCGTGGGCGCGGCGGCTCGGGGTGTCGGCGTAGTGCGGGTTCTCCGCTGCCTCGGGATGACCGATGGCCTTGAGGAAGAGCGGGACCTGCTTGTTCTCGTTGGCGAAGCCGAGGACGATCCAGCGGTCGTCCGCCGTGCGGTACATGTTCACGAGTGCGTTGGGCGGGTCGGACCGGTCGATGGGGCGGGGAGGCTTCGCACCGACCAGTACGGCTTGCAGCCACATGCTCGCCGCCCAAGCGCCCTCGGCGAGCAGCGAGGCCGTGACGCGTGCGCCCTGGCCGGTCTTCTCCCTCCGGTACAACGCGGTCATGATCCCGGCGAACAGGGTGATCGCCGTGGAGTGATCGCCCGATCCGAACGCGTTCGTGGCCGGCGCCACGTCCCTTTGGCGTGTGAGGTCCATCAGGCCACTGCGCGCCCAGTACGCCGTCACGTCGAAGCCGGGCAGATGCGCATCCGGACCTTCCTCGCCGAAGCCGGTGACATCGGCGTAGACCAGCCGGGGATTGAGGGGGGCCAGAGCGTCGTATTCCAGGCCCAGCTTCTCGCGCGTCCGCGGCGGGAAGTTCGTCACCAGCACATCGGCCCACCGCACCAGACTCTCGAGTACGGGCCGGGCGCTGGGTGACTTGAGGTTGAGCGCGATGCTGCGCTTGTTGCGGTTGTCCAGCTGCCAGGGGTAGTTGACCCCTTCGACCTGGGGGTTGGGAGGGATGCGGCTGAGCGAACGGTATGCGTCGCCCGTGTGCGGCGGTTCCACCTTGACGACGTCGGCGCCGAAGTCACCGAGGACGGTGGCCGCGGCGGGGCCGGCAATGAAACTGGCGAGATCGACGACGTGCAGTCCCTCCAGGAGGGGTGTGCTGCTCATGACTACTCCTTGTCCTCAGTGGGGTCGCATGCGGTGCCCGGGGTTGACCCGCTGTCACAGGGCGCCGCGATACACACCGGGGTCAGTGGCTCGGCGCCATGGGCACGAAGGCGTTGTAGCCGGTGATGTCGCGGCCGACGATCAGCGCCTGCACGGTGTCGGTGCCCTCGTACGTGTCGATCGCCTCGATGTCACACAGGTGCCGGGCGACGTGGTAGTCGAGCAGGATGCCGTTGCCACCGAGCATGTCGCGGGCGTCGGCGAGGATGGCACGGGCTCGTTCGGTGTAGTGCATCTTGGCCAGCGCGACCCGGGGCATCGAGTACTCGCCCTCGTCCAGGAGCTGGCTGAGCCGGAACTGCATGCACAGCATGTCGGTGATGTCCGCCAGCATCCGGGAGAGCCGGTACTGGACGAGCTGGAAGGCGGCCAGCGGCATTCCGAACTGCTTGCGCTGCTTGGCGTAGGCCAGAGCCGTCTCGTAGCCCGCGACGGCGGCGCCGATCGACTCCCAGGCGACGCAGAAGCGCGAGGCCAGCAGGACTTTCTCGGTGTCGCGGAAGGTTTTCACGTTCGCCAGCCTGTTCTCGGCGGGCACCCGGACGTCGGTGAGGGAGATCTGCGCGTTCTGGACACAGCGCAGAGCCGTCTTGCCCTTGATGACCTGGGCGTCGAACCCGGGTGTGCCCGTTTCGACCACGTAGCCGCCCACATGCCCGTCGTCGCCGCGGGCCCAGATGATCACGTAGTCGGCGAGGGTCGTGTTGCCGATCCACCTCTTGTAGCCGTTGAGGACGTAGGAGTCACCGTCCCGGCGCGCGGTCGTCTCCAGCTTGACGACGTCGGTGCCGTGCGCGGGCTCGGTCAGGCCGAAGGCGCCGATCTTCTCCAGACGTGCCATCGGCGGCAGGAAGCGCTCCTTCTGCTCCTCGGAGCCGAGCAGTCCGATCGACGTCATGGCCAGGGCCGAGTGGACCCCCATGAACGTCGACATGCTCAGATCGCCCCGGGCCAGTTCGAGGATCACCAGGCCGGCCGTCAGGTTGCTCATCCCGGGGCAGCCGTGGCCGGCGATCTGAAAGCCCGCGATGTTCAGCTGTGCCAGCTTGGGCACCAGCTCGAAGGGGAACTCCGCTCGCTCCCAATACGGGTTGATGATCGGGGTGACCTCCTGGTCCATGAACTCGCGGACCTTCTTCCGAAGGGCCCGTTGCTCGTCGGTGATCAGGTTGTCCAGCAGGTAGTAGTCGGAGTGCTCCGGTCCGCCGAGTACCGGCGGCTCCACCCCGGACAGCTTTCCGTTGCCGCTCGGGGAAGCGCCGTTCGGCACGGTCTGGCCCGGGTCGACCGCTGAGCTCTGTGTCGGCTTCATGTTCCGCTCCTTCAGATCGAGGATCCGATGGCGTCAGTACGTACGACGCTAGGTGGGAGCAGAGGCGTAGCCACTGGGCGCGGAATACTACGTTTCCGGCCAATTTGGTGTTCTTATTCCAATGTGCCTCGGCAAGTCCCTGTGCGCCTGCCTTGCGGCACGGCACGGCAGGGTGAGGTCCGGACAACGCCCCGGCCCGGATGCGGCGGACGGCGGCGCGTTCACGCGCTCGATCGCTACGTGCTGGAGCTCTTCGGCGGGGTTTCACCGAACTTCCGTCCATCAACAGCACCTGGTGGGGCTCAAAGAAGCCGATCGTTCGCGATGCGGCAAGGTCGTCCAGCCGCGATGGCTTCGCGCTGGACCTTGGTGAGGGCGGAGTACGTGCGGTACGGGGGTGACCAGGACAGACCGGACCGGGGCGAGCGATCGAACTCCCGCTTCCTGACCTCATGCGGACCTCCGCTTCTCCGGAGACTGCCTGAGCCCGTCTTGCGCTGAGATCTGACAACGGCGATTTGTTGACCGATTGGACCACATCATGTTTGGATAGTGGTCCAATCGGTCAACAAACCTGGTGGCTCCCTCGGGATCGACGTCTTCCGTTTCGAGGACGGCCTGGTGGTGGGGCACTGGGACGTCCTGCAGGACGAGGTGGCCGCGCAGGACACCGTCGCGGGCAACCCCATGTTCACCAACCCTCAGGCCGGCCGGCGGGCCTGACTCGGAGACGTGATGGCTCGGGTGCCCCGTGCACGCCGAACGCGCGCCACGGGCGATCGCCGCAGGAACATCGACACGCAGGCAGCGTCACTCACCACGGAGGCCTACCCATGACGAACCTATTGGATCTTGTTCTTGAGGCCCATGGCGGCCTCCGGCGGTGGCAAGAAGCGAGAACCATCCATGCCAAGGGGTCCCTGGGCGGGCTCCTGTGGACCCTCCGCGGTCAGCAGGGAATCCTCGCCACGGCCGACATGACCGTTGACGTGCAGCAGCAGCGCGTGGTCTTCGAGGGCTTCACCGACCCGGAACTGCGCGGTGTGTTCACGCCCGGCCGAGTCGCGATCGAGAGGCGGGACGGCGAGGTCGTGGCCGAGCGGACGTCCCCACGGGAAGCCTTCTCCGGCCACGGCCCGGACACCCCCTGGGATCAGCTCCATGTGCTGTACTTCGCGGGCTATGCCATGTGGAACTACCTCACGGCTCCCTACCTGCTGACGCGCCCTGGCGTTGCAGTGGAGGAACTGGAGCCCTGGCAGGAAGCCGGCGAGAACTGGCGACGGCTGCGGGCGACCTTCCCTGACGCTCTCGCGACACACGCCAGGGAACAGATCTTCTACTACAACACCGCCGGGCTGCTGCGCCGTCATGACTACGCAGCCGACGTACTCGGCGGCGCGCCCGCTGCGCATCTGTGCGAGAAGCACGCAACGGTATCGGGACTGGTCTTCCCAACGCACCGGTACGTCCTGCCCGTTCAGGAGGATGCGCGGGTCCTGCCCGAGCCGGTCCTCGTCACCATCGATCTCAGCGAGATCTCTGTTGCCTGACCACGCTGCCTGACCGTGACACGAGTACACCCCTGCTCCGGCTTCGCCGAAGCGCGGTTAGCCATTCATCGCCAACCTGGCATGTGTTCCCCGGCCGGGGGAGGGGGCTGAGCGGTGCCCGACGGGAAGTTGCCCTCGGTCAAGCCCCGCTTACCCCAGGCTCATGTCCGTGCGTCAAGGATCAGGTCAGGTTGGTCCGGATGTCGTCAGCTACACCGGTTACCCCCTGCGGGAGGCGGGAAGGAGGATACGTAGTCACATGCCAGGCCGGATGGTCTCGGCGGCGAGCGACTCGACCTGCCCGCCGGTTCTCCTTGCCCCGCACTGAAAACGGCGTCAGCGCTCTGCCCACCGCGCCTTGCCTGTCGGCCCGCGCAAGCACTCTCGCCGGGCATTGATTCCATGAGGGAGTACAGACCATGGCACAGGAAACCGCACGCCCCGCCGACGCCTCCGGGGTCTACCGCCTCGGCGGCGACCTGCCCGTCAACCGGCTCGGCTACGGTGCGATGCAGCTGACGGGTCCCGGAGTGTGGGGGGAGCCGAAGGATCCCGAGGAGGCCGTGCGGGTGCTGCGCCGGGCCGCCGAGCTGGGTGTGAACTTCATCGACACCGCAGATTCCTACGGCCCGTTCGTCAGCGAGCAGCTCATCCGCAAGGCGCTGCACCCGTACCCCCAGAGCTTGGTGATCGCGACCAAGGGCGGCCTGTCCCGTTCGGGCCCGGATGACTGGCGCGCGCTCGGGCGCCCCGAGTACCTGCGGCAGCAGACCGAACTGAGCCTGCGCCACCTGGGTGTGGAGCGGATCGACCTCTACCAACTGCACCGGATCGACCCCAAGGTCCCGCTGGCCGACCAGGTCGGCGAGCTGTTCCTGCTGCAGCAGGAGGGCAAGATCCGCCACATCGGCCTGTCCGAGGTGACCGTGGAGCAGATCGAGGAAGCCCGGAAGATCGCGGGCATCGTCTCCGTGCAGAACCTGTACAACCTGGCCGATCGCAGTGCCGAGGACGTCCTGGAGTACGCCGAGCGGGAGAACCTGGGCTTCATCCCGTGGTTCCCGATGGCCACCGGCCAACTGGCGCGCCCGGGCGGCCCGCTGGACTCTCTCGCCAAGGAGCTCGGCGCCAGCCCTTCCCAGTTGGCCCTGGCCTGGCTGCTGCGGCGCTCCCCGGTGATGCTGCCCATTCCGGGCACCTCCCGCGTGGCTCACCTGGAGGAGAACATCCAGGCCGCGCGGGTCGCTTTGTCCGACGCCCAGTTCCAGGCACTCGGCCAGGCCGTCTGACCACCTGATCTGTGCGCCGCACTCATCGGGCTCCCGGGAAAGTCGACCCGAGCGGGCGAAGGCTGCGACCGGTGTCGCCGGATCTCGTGGTGGGGGTCAGGTGGAGCGGTTGCAGAGTTCGTCGACGTATGTGCGCGCGTCTGCTTCGGACAGTGTCCAGGGCAGGAAGATGGCTCTGTAGATGATGGGGGCCACCAGCAGGTCGATGAT
>NZ_KQ948469.1:77491-87751 GCF_001514115.1 Streptomyces olivochromogenes | reverse complement strand
TGCACGCTCCGCGACCATCGGGATGGTGACAGCGTCGCTGCCCCGCTCGGCGATCAGTTCCTCGACGGCCTTCCTGATGGACGTCAGCACCAAGGCACTGCGGCCGCCGGTGCGCCGCCGCGGGGACGATTCTCCAACCATCCCACCACTATAACGCACACGGCTTGGCGTTAAGCCTCCTCCGGGTTTACAGTGACCCTAATGCGCAAAGTTTGGCCTTAGGAGGCTCCGGGGCGCTTCCTACGCGCTCGGCCTGCTGGCGGCCCTGCTGGTCGCCGGATCGCTGTCCGACCACATCGGACGCCGGCCCGTCCTGGTCGGCTCGCTCCTGATGGAGCTCGGGGCGATGCTCATGTTCGTCTTCGCTCCGGACATCGGCTGGGTCATCGCGGCCCGCACCATCCAGGGCATCGCCACCGGCGCGGCCACGAGCGCCTTCTCCGCCTCGGTCGTGGAACATGCTCCGCAACGCCACAAGAAGCTCGGCACCATCATCACCAGCATCGCTCCGGCGGGCGGGCTCGGCTTGGGCGCCCTGCTGACCGGCGCAGCGGTCCAGTTCAGCAGTCAGGCGACTGCGATCGTGTTCACGGCCCTTGCCGTGATCATGGTCGTCGGCACGGCCGTCGCCGCGTTCTCCGCGGAAACCGTCGCCAGGCGTCCTGAAGCGGCACGCACCCTCATTCCCCGCGTCTCCATCCCACGGGCCGCACGTGGTGAGTTCCTGGCGAGCATTCCCGTGCACATGGCCGCATGGATGTTGGCCGGTCTCTTCATGGGGCTCGTTCCCACCATCATCCGGGACCTGCTGGGCCTGCACAGTGGTCTTCTGAACGGTGCCACGGCCTTCGTCGAGCCCGCGGCAGCCGCCGTGGGCGGCCTGTTCCTCGGCCGTCTGACAGCACGCCGCACCATCTTCGTCGGCGGCGTGGGTGTGCTGCTGGGAACCGCCGTGATCGAGGCCGGTGTCGCCACTGGGATGCTGTCTCTGCTGTGGGTGGGAGGCATCATCGGCGGTGTGGGCTTCGGCGCCTCGTTCTCCGGCGCCATCCGGACCATCGCCCCGCTCGCACAGCCCCACCAGAGGGCAGGGCTCTTCGCATCCATCTACCTGGTCGCCTACCTGAGCTTCGGAGTGCCGGCCGTCATCGCAGGACTCCTGATCGCTCCGGTCGGTCTGCGGGGCACCGTCCTCGGCTACGGTGTCGCCGTCCTCGTCGCCGCAACCGTCGGCCTGGTCGCGCAGTACCGCGTCAATGCACGCAGCTGACCCGGCAAGCGCGCAGGTTGCTGGAGGCGGCACGGCTGGCGGCAGGCAGACAGGTGGCCGGTCGACGTCTTGCGTCGGGACCGGGCGCCCGCCTCACGCGGACTCGTACGAGACTCGCTCACCGAGCGGGTCGGTGGACAGGAGTTGCTCGGTCCAGATGCACTTGCCGGACCCTGTGTAGCGGGCGCCCCACCGGCTGGTCACAGCGGAGATCAGCTGGAGGCCGCGGCCGTTCTCGTCGGTGTCGGCCGCTCGACGGATTCTGGGCATCGCGGGGCTGGCGTCAGCGACTTCGCAGATGAGGGTTCGGCCGCGCAGCAGCCGCAGCGTGATCGGCCCTTTTGCGTGGCGGACGACATTGCCGACGAGCTCGCTGGCGACGAGTTCGGTAGTCATGATCAGCTCATCCAGGTTCCAGGCGGCGAGCTGGGCTCGGACATGCGCGCGGGCCTGGCCGGCGGCTGTGGGGTCGTCTTGCAACTGCAAGCAGGAGACGTTCTCGGGAGCCAGCGCCTGGGTGCGGGCCACGAGCAGTGCGCTGTCATCGCGGCTGCGCTGGTCGGGCAGCAGGGTGGTGATCAGGCGGTCGCACAGGTCGTCGAGTGTCTCTGTCACCTGGACGTGGGCGGGGCGGAGGTGGCGGGCGAGGCGTCCCATGCCTTCGGCGATGTCCAGTCCGCCGGTTACGACGAGGCCGTCGGTGTAGAGCGCGAGGATTGCGCCGTCGGGCAGGCTGAACTCGGCTGTGTCGAAGGGCGGGGTGGCGGCGCCGAGCGGGGGATTGACCGGCAGGTCCGGGAAGTAGCTCGTTCCGTCGGGCCGGAGGACGACGGGCGGAGGATGGCCGGCGGTGATGGCCTGGCACATGCGGCTGACCGGGTCGTAGACGATGCAGAGGCAGGTGGCGTAAAAGCCGTCCCCGAGGCCGCTGACGATTTCGTTGAGGTGGAAGAAGAGTTCGTCCAGAGGTTGCTCGAGATCAGCGAGCGTACGGCCCGCGGTGCGGAGTCGGCCCATGGTGACGGCCTCGGACACGCCATGCCCCATGACGTCTCCGATGACCAGAGCAACCTGCTCGGCCGACAGCGGGATGACGTCGTACCAGTCGCCGCCGGCACTCGTGCCGTCACCGGCGGGCTGGTAACGGGCGGAGGTGGTCACAGCGGGCAGGGCCGGCAGGCACCGCGGGAGCAGACCGCGCTGGAGTTCCTGGGCCCGGCGGTGCTCGGCGTCGTACAGCCGGGCGCGCTCCAAGGCCTGGGCGACCATGCCGCTCATGGCGGTGTACAGGGTGCGTTCCTCGTGGCTGAAGGCGTGCGGATGCTCATAGACGACACAGGAAGCGCCCACGGTGTGCCCGGAGGCGATCAACGGCAGCATCGCCCATGCCTGGGCCCCGCTCGCAGCGGGCAGGTCGGCAAGCGCGGGGAAGCGGCTGATGAACTCCTCCGCGGAGGAGATGAAGTCCAAGGTGCCCTCGATGAAGGCTTGGGCAGACGCCGGAAGTTCTGCGATGCGGGCGCCTTCGAAGCGGTCGAGGCTCTCCTTGGGGCCGGCACTGCTCATCAGAAACGCTCGGCCGTTCTCGTGAGTCCAGACGCTGACGCCTTTGGCGCCGAACAGGGAAACCATGTGGGTGGCCATCACATCGGCCACGTCATGTCCGGTGACCGCACCGGCAAGGGCTCGGGTCAGCTCCACGATGCGCATGGTGCGTTCGACGGCAGCGCCCTCGGCGGAGGCCTCGTCGACTTGCGGGTGCCGGGTGCTGCTGATGTCGGTGATGCACAGGGTCAGGCCGTCCGGCAACGGGGCCAGTCGCACATGCAGCCGTCGGCCGGTGTACGTGCGTATGTCCAGCTCGGTCGGTCTGCCCTCGGCCGCCGCTTGCCTGCCGGCGTCCTCCATGCCGGGCGAGCACAGCGCCGGAACCGCATCCCACAGCACCCGCCCGAGCAACTGCCGCGACGGGGCGAGCAGGCGCTCGGCGTCCGGATTGGCAAAGATGATCCGCCAGGAGCGGTCGACGGCCAGGAATCCGTTGTGCGCAGGCCACAGGACTCGCTCCGCCGGGTCCTTGGCCAGGTGGCCCGACGTGATGTCACGCACGATCCCGGCCAGGCACGGGCCGGAGCCGTCGTCGGCACTCGATGTCTGACCCCGGACCTCCACCCGGCGCATGCCGGCATCCGGCCGGCAGACCCGAAATTCCGCCTGGTAAGGCGTGCGGGCGCGGATGGCCTCGTCGGCCCGGGCCAGCACCTGCGGGAGATCCTGCGGGTGGACCAGTCGCCGCCAGGTACGGATCCGCCCGTCGAATCCCTTCGCGTCGATCCCCAGGATGCCGAGCGCGGCATCGTCCCAGATCACCGTGCCGGTCCCGAAATCCCAGCCCCAGAATCCGACGGGGAGATCCGTGGTGTCGCGGTCGGCCGGGCGTCCCGCGTCCTCAGGTCGAGGAGGTCCCGGGCTGTCGCACAGGCAGTCGGCGATCCAGCTTGCCACGGCCGTCAGTTGCTGGTGCAGGGCCGGCTCCTCCGGCGTACGGGTGAAGACGGACAGTACGCCGAGGGGCTCGTCCGTGGCCGGTACCGGCCTCGGAACCGGAACCGGAACCGGAACAGAGAGCAGTCCGGCTCCCGAGGGCACGCCAGGCAAGCACGCGGCGAATTCGGGGCTCGTCGGCGCCGTCCATGCCGGGGCGTTGGTGCGTACCGCGTATGCGGGAGCCTCCGGCGAGCGGCGGTCGATCTCTTCCCAGCGTTGCGTTGTCGGCCCCTCGACGTTGCTCTCCACCGCCAAGTACAGGCCGCTGCTCCCCAGGGGCCCGAGGTGCACCATTCCGCCCATGGCCTGAGTGACTGTCACCGCGTGGTTCAGTCCCTGCCGTAGCGTGTCGTAAGCGCGCAAATCCGCGCCGTGTGCGGGCGGCAAGCGGGAGCGGAGAGCCTGTGTCGGGGCGCCGGAGGAGGCGCCTTCCGCCGCCTGCGGCTGCTGGGTACACCTGCTCTTGTCTGACATCGTCTCCCACCTGTAACCCGGCAAGGAAATGCGGCAAGGGAATATATAGACAAACCTATCCGAATGGGCGAAATGCCGAAGATCTTGGCTTTCGGGATGGGTGATCTGCTCCGATGCCAGAGCGACCGGTTCCAGCTCGGAACGACCGGTTTCGGCGAGCTGACGCACGTGGAGGCGAGCGCTCGGCCGACCGCATCCCCGACGGTGGCGGCCGCACGGCCGGAACTGGCTCGCGCCCCCGACTCCCATCCGGCAAGAGTTCACTGGAGAGCTGGAGACCATGACTCCATAAGAGTCTATGGGGGCCCTTGGTTTCCTGGTATAGAATGCGGTCATGGTAGAGCAGGAGCGGTCAGTGACCATCGACTCGGACCGGCCGATGGACATCCTCGATGCGGCCTGTCCCAGTCGTGATGTCTTTGTGGACCTGGCCGACAAATGGGCCCTGCTCATGCTGGCGAGCATGCGGGAGCGTGGTGCCCAGCGGTACTCGGAGCTGCAGCGGTCCCTGGGTGGGATCAGCCGGAAGATGCTGTCGCAGACCCTGCGGACGCTGGAACGTGACGGCCTGGTCCTGCGCAGCGTCGACCCTGAGGTCTTGCCGCCCTTGGTGCTGTACGGGCTGACGGACCTCGGCAGTGAGATCGCCGAGGAGACCCGGGCGCTGTGTTCCTGGACCGAGAAGCGGGCCGCAAGCGTGCACGCGGCCCGCGTCGCCTACGACCAGCGCCACGCCTCCGACCAGGGGGTGTGAGGCTGGCCACCAGGCCTCCGCGCGCTGGGTGTTGAGTGCCTCGATGGTGTCGGCATGGCTGTCGTCGAGGACCGTGACATCGGTGGAAGCCAGCCTTGACGGTGTGGGGCCGGCGGGGGCGAGACCGTCGTGTCGCCGCTGCGGGTCCGCGGGGGTGGGGCGGTGCCGTTCCGTACGCCCCACCCGGGTGGGAGCCGGTCAGCGCTCGTCGGCAACCGGTTCGAGGACGAAGAGCGGGATGTCGCGGTCGGTCCCGGCCCGGTACTCAACGAAGGGTGGGTAGGCGGCGTCCGCGCGCTTCCACCATTCGGCCTTCTCCTCGCCGTGGAGCTCGCGGGCGATCATGTCCTGCTTGACCGCTCGGTCCTGCACCTCGACAAGGGGATGGGCGACGACGTTCTGGTACCAGGAAGGGTGTGTGTCGGCCCCTCCGTTGGAGGCGGCCACCGCGTAGGAGCCGTTGTGCTCCACCCGCATCAGGGGCATCTTGCGGATCTTTCCGGACTTCACGCCCTTGGTGGTCAGGATGATGACCGGCAGGTCCAGGAAGGTCCCGCCCTCCGCGCCTTCGGTGGCCTCGTACTGCGCGACCTGGTCGCGCACCCACGAGGTAGCGCTCGGCTTGTATTCACCGTGCAGAGGCATTGTTCGTGCTCCTAGTCGTTCTTCATGGCACGGACCGTGAGGATCCTCGCGGTCCCGGTAAGAGGAGGGCTCTTCACCAGAAGGCCCATGGAGTACTGGGAAGTTGGGGTGCCGGGACGGGTCAGGCAGTGACTTCGGCCAGGGTGGCCCGGCCGACGGTGAGGGCTGCCGCCTGTGCGGTGACCCGCGCCCCGAGGTGTTCGGCGGTGGCGATGTCGGCTTCGTGCACCGTCTCGATGCCACCGTCCTGAGGGGTCTGGGCGCCCGCACCTACCCAGAAGCCGAGCCGGTTGAGGTCGTTCTCGCCGGCCTGGAGGGCGTTCCAGCCCGGGGCCAGTCCCAGGCCCACCCAGATCTCATGTGGTGCTGGGCGGCGAAGGCGGCCAGGAAGTTCAGGGTGTTGAGCTTGTCCCTGCTCTTGGAGGCGGAGTTGAAAGGCAACACCTACGCGCGGCTGGGGGGCAACAACCTGGGTCATCTGGGACTCCTTGGCAAGTCGGACGAGGTGGTTCCCCGTAGTGGTCTCTAAAGTAGACCAAACCTCCATTGGTGTTCAAATAAAAAATGGAGTTCAGGTGTCCGGTGGAGTTCATGGAGGTGGGTGCCGGGCCTGTGTTTCCTCACCCGGGCGGGATGATGCGGTCAGGAGAACAGCCGTGTGTCGTGAGCGGGTCACCGGCTGTTGTGGTCCAGGTGGACCACAACGGCGTACCCTGGCGGCATGGGAAGAAGGCGAGGCTTCGACGAGGCCGCTGTGCTGAATGTCGTACGCGACCAGTTCTGGACGACTGGATTTGTCGGCACGTCCACCTATGACCTCATGGAGGCAACCGGGCTGGGCAAGGGCAGCATCTACAAGGCGTTCGGCAACAAGCACGACCTGTACGTGCGTGTCTTCTCCGACTACTGCCGGGGCCTCGTCGCTCAGGCCCGCGAGCAGCTGCAGGGCGGCCCGAAAGCGGTGCTTCCCTCACCGATGGCGCGACTCGAGCACTACCTCGTCTCCCTGGCCGGCGCCTTCGCCGACGAGTCGCCCCACCGTGGATGCTTCCTCACCAAGGTCACCGCGGACCGTGCCGGTGAGGACGAGGAGGTGGCGCAGACGGCCCGCCGCGCGTTCGACGACCTCGCCGGCGTCCTCGCGGGCGCGATCCGCGACGCCCAGGACGCAGGGGAAGTGGCCGACCATGTCGACTCCTCGGCTCTGGGGTATCTGCTGCTGAGCGTCATCAGGGGCATCGATTCCATTGCCAAGGCGGATGTCGACGCCACGACGCTCAAGCAGGCGGCGCGATCCGCCGTGGCCCTGATCCCGAGGGCAGAGCCGCCTCGTGCGGAGGTCTGACCCCCGTTGAAGCGCCCGGCCTGTAGCCGACCGCGTCCGCGCACCTCGATTGTCGACGGCGTGGACCAGCCAGGAAGAATGGCGGCAACTTCCGCAACGGCACGCGGTGCAAGACCGTGCTGACCGACGGCGGGCCGGTAGAGAGACCGATGCCCCGTGACCGTGACTTTGACCGCGACCGCCGCATTGTCTGCACGACAAACGCGATCGAGTCGGTCAACGCGCGCATCCGCCGG
Organism: Streptomyces olivochromogenes; assembly: GCF_001514115.1. Lineage (GTDB taxonomy): Bacteria > Actinomycetota > Actinomycetes > Streptomycetales > Streptomycetaceae > Streptomyces > Streptomyces olivochromogenes. The sequence goes on along the minus strand of NZ_KQ948469.1, from coordinate 80,480 downwards.
GAGATCTAGGCCCGCAGGGCGCCGGGTCAAGCACATGCCTTGTGGGTCATGGGGCGTCAGCGGGTGGCGGCAGTGGCCCGCTGCGGGTTTCCTGTCTTCGACGGTGCGCGCGAGGGTTTTCCGTCTCTGCGAGTAGCCGCCGTTGTCGGTGATTCTCGTCGGAGTCACGTTGATCAACGACCGTGCTGTCGCAGGTTTCGGCCCTGACCGCCCCTCTCATGCACAAGGGGGCCGGTGCAAAGGCACGTGCGTGGGACTCGCTCCGCGGCGGGCAGGCGAGCGGGGCTGCCTCGGTGTGGATGCCGTCGGCCCAATGGGCGCCGTCGGACAACAGGCGGATGAACTCCGCTGGCCCCCAAGGCATTTGGCGCGCAAGGTGTGGCAGCCGCCGTGGGCAGCGCTGTCGTCGCGGCGGGGAGCTTGGCGTACAGCCAGTGCTCGAACCCGCGTTCATGCCGGACAGGGTGCGTCGTCGACTTGCCTGTGGAAACCGATCAGTTTACGGTGATCTGAAACTGATCGGTTTCCACCGTTTGAGGAGAAGGGGAGAAGGTCCATGACCGCAATCGCAGGCTCGACCGTCCTGGTCACCGGGGGTAGCAGGGGCATCGGCAAGGCGCTGGTCGAAGACCTGTACACGCGGGGTGCCAAGAAGGTGTACGCCACCGCCCGCGACCCGAGGACCGTCACCCACCCCGACGCCGTCGCGCTGGCCCTTGAGGTCACCGACCCGGCCTCGGTGGCCGCCGCGGCGGCGGCCGCGCCGGACGTCACGATCCTGATCAACAACGCGGGCGCGGCCGTCGCCGCCTCCTACTTGACGTCGCCGATAGAGGACGTGCGCCGCGAGTTCGAGACCAACTTCTACGGACCGCTGCTCACCACCAGGGCCTTTGTCCCGATCATCGAGGCCAACGGTGGCGGCCACCTGCTCAATGTGCACTCGGTGGTGTCCTGGATCGCCCTCGGCGGCTCCTACAGCGCGTCCAAGGCCGCCTTCTGGTCCCAGACCAACTCGCTGCGCGTGGACCTCAAGCCCCGCGGCATCAACGTCACCGGACTGCACGTCGGCTACGTCGACACCGATCTGGCCGCCCGCATCGACGCCCCAAAGTCTTCCCCCGCGAGCGTTGCCGCGCTGGCCCTGGACGGCGTCGAAACCGACGCTTATGAGGTCCTGGCCGACGAGGTGACCCGCCAGGTCAAGGCCGGCTTGTCCGGCGACCTCGGCGCGCTCTACCCGCAGCTTGCGCACTGACCATTCAGACCCCGAGTCGGCCTCGAAAACCACTGCGGAGAAGGATGGAAGCCATGAACTCCGCAACCACCACCCAGACGTTCGCCGACGAAACCATCACCGCCGACATCGTCGCTCGGACGGTCTGTCTCCACCCCGGCCGGGAGAACCGTCGCACACTGTGGCATTCGGCCAAGGCCGCCAACGCCCGCAAGGCCGGCCAGTAGCAGTCGAGCAACACCGGGGCGGCGCCCCACGCCGTGCCGTCCCCGATCCTGTGCGCAGAACCCGCCCCCGAGCAGTCCCCTGGAGCCGTGACCACGATGACGATGAACGCCACACCTGCTGCGGCGACAGAGCCCGAGGGGCCGCACCCGGTCTGGCGCGTGCTCACCGAGCGCGCACAGTCCGACAGTCGGCCCGGCGCACGCGCCGACGGGCACCGCGTCGCCCTGGCCATCGAGGGCGGTGGGATGCGCGGCATCATCGCCGGCGGGATGGCCCTGGCTCTCCACGAACTCGGCCTGACCAACGGCTTCGACGCCGTCTACGGCGCCTCCGCCGGTGCCGCGTCCGGAGCGTGGCTGCTGAGCAGCAGCCCGCAGTCGCTGCGCTTCTGGGCGCGTCCCCGCTACGCCAGAACGGCGATCCGCCCCTCGAACCCTCTGCGCGGGCGGCCGCTCGTAGACCTGTACGCCTTCTACGAGGTGCTCTACCGCTACGGCGACCAGGACTTCGCGCCGATGGACTTCGCCTCGATCCTGGACAGCGACATCGAGTACCACCCGCTCGCCACCGACGCCGCCACCGGGGAGTCCACCGACCTGGGGCCCTTCATCGGCGACGCCGCGGAGTTGCGCCTGGCGCTGCGGGCCAGCGCCGCCCTGCCGCTCCTGGCGGGCGACCCCGTGACCATGCGTGGGCGCCGGTTCTACGACGCGGGCGTGTCCGAATCCGTGCCCTACCGAACCGCGCTGGCCCAGGGCGCGACCCATGTCATGGTGCTGCGATCCCGGCGTGCGATCGACGCGGCGCGCCCCTCGCGCTCCGCCCCGGTCATCGCCAGGACTTTGCTGCGCCGTGAGCCTGCTGCCTTGCGCAGGGTGTTCCTCGACCGCGAGGCGCGCCTGGCCGAAGACGACACCGCCCTGGCCCACCACCCGGCGATCGTCTCGATCCGCCCCGCCCCGGGCACGCCGCCGGTCGGCCGCCTGGCTCGCCAGGGCGACCTCCTCGAAACCGCACTGGAAGCCGGGCGCGCCGCCGTCCACGAGGCTCACAGCCACCTGTACTGACTTAAAGCGGTGAGGATCGCGACTCACTGCTCGCCGAGCTGAGCGTCCGTGGGGATTGAGTCGAAAGTCGACGATGTCACCACAGGTGCTACGCGGTCGCGTTGACGTTGACGCCGACGCCGACGAGGCCGAGCGGTCCCGTCCCGGAGGTGGACCGGCCGTGGGTGGGGCCGGTCGGTCGAGCGTGGCGACGCGTCGGCGGTCGGCGGCATGCAAGCGATGGCCGACGGCCGGGGCGAAGTCCTCACCACCTCCAGTAGCCGGCACAGGAAAGCGACACCATGGGTGGCCGTTGTCCTTGTCCGGCGGGCAGGCAAGTACCGTAAGTTCAAAGGTTGATCATGTGGCCGGCGAGGCCGTGGAGGGCGTCTTGGACCGCCTCGCTCAGAGTCGGATGTGCGTGGACGTTCCTGATGAGCTCGGTCACCGTGAGGTCCCATTTCTGAGCGAGGGTCAG
>NZ_KQ948469.1:61220-76752 GCF_001514115.1 Streptomyces olivochromogenes | reverse complement strand
GATGGCGTAGATGTGCGGCTGGCTGGTGCGGCAATGGCCGTCCACGTCGATTGCTCCGCGGTCGGTCAGCCGTACCCCTGCGGAGGCCAGCCCATAGCCGGCCGTACGTGGCTGGAAACCCGTGGCTTGCAGGACCCTCTCGGCCTCCAGGACCTGTTGTTCGTCGCCCTGCCGGACCACTACACGGACACTGTCCGCGGCCTCTTCGATGGACTCGACGCGGGCGGAGGTCAGGACGCGGATTCCCTGTCGCTTGAACCGCTTGGTGAGCTCGGCCGACACCTCCGCGTCCTCCAGCGGTGCGATCCGGTCGAGGAACTCGACCAGCGTCACCTCGACACCGTAGGACCGCAGTAGATAGGCGAACTCGACGCCGATGGCACCTGCGCCGGCGATGATCAGGCTCGACGGAAGGTTGTCGGAGAGGATCTGCTCTTCGAACGTCACGACGCGCTGGCCCAATGTCGTGCCGGGCAGCAGCTTCACGGTCGCGCCGGTGGCGATGACGCACGAGCGGAAGGAGAGCGTCGCCTCGTCGTCGCGCAGGTGCACTCGCATCGTGTGCGGGTCGATGAAGGTGCCCCGGCCCTCGAACTGGGCGATCTTGTTCTTGCGCATGAGATAGCCGACGCCCTTCGCGCGGCCGTCGGCCACCACCCGGCTCCGCTCATAGGCGCTCTGGTAGTCCAGGCTCACGTCTCCGCCGACCCTTACGCCGAACTTCTCCGCGTCGTTCAGGATCAACTGCGCGACCTCGGCGTTGCGCAGCAGCGCCTTGGCCGGAATGCAGCCGATGTTCAGGCACACCCCGCCCCAGAAACGGCCCTCCACGATGGCCGTACGAAGCCCCAGCTGCGCGGAGCGGATGGCAGCCACATATCCGCCGGGGCCCGCACCGAGGACGACGACATCGAAGTCAGTGTCCATTCCACCTCTCCATTGGTGTCGGATGGCCTTGGGCAGTCCTGCCGTCTCCGTTCACGGCGCAGGATCCAGGAGCTCCAGAGGGCCGGACAACGCCGCGCGCACCTGGCGGGAGACCTCATCGACCAACACCTCGGGCACGTCGCGGCTGATCGCGTCGATGGTCTGCGCCGCCACCTCCGCAGCCGGCACTTTCGGCACGTCGAGACCCAGGGTGGCGTCGGTGTCCACAGGGCCCACATGCACCCCGACGACCAGTGTTCCCTGCTGTCGCAGACCAACGCGCAACGCATTGGTCAGCGACCACTCGGCAGCCTTCGACGCCGCATAGCTGGGCCACCGCTTGTTCACCCGCCACGACGCCACCGACAGGATGTTCACCAGAGCTCCGCCGCCGTTGGCCGCGAGCACCGGAGCGAAGGCCCGCGAGACCGCCCAGGTGCCCAGGTAGTTCACCTCCAGCTCGCGCCGCGCGCCCTCCAGAGATCCCTCCAGCAGGCTCGGCCCGGCCTGGATACCGGCGTTGTTGATCACGATGGTCGCGTCGGACGCCGCCACCGCCGCAGCCGCGATCTGGTCCTCGTCGGTGACATCGAGACGCAGCGTCTCGACCCCCGGCTCCCGGACGCTCTCGGGGTCGCGGACACCCGCATACACCTTCGCTGCGCCCCCGGCGAGCAGGGCACGGGTGAACGCCAGTCCGATGCCCCTGTTCGCGCCGGTCACCAGCGCGACCGATCCTTTGACCTCCATGGCCGGACACCTCGCTTTCGTCAGTTGCGTAACTGGATTTGCTGTGGCCGGGCGAGCAGTACGCGGCGGCGGCCACCTGTGCGGGCCGGCTTGCGTGGTGCGTCCTCATGCGCTCCAAGCGACGTCATACGCGGACGGATGGCGTGGATCGGACAGCGGACGACGATGCTTTTCCGGAGCACGTCGCGGCGGACCGTCAAGACAGCATGCGAACGGGGGTTCCGGCATTCCATGCGGCGATGTCCTCGACCGCGTCCCGATAGAAGACCTCATACAGATCCCGACTTACGTAGCCGATATGAGGTGTCACCACGGCGTTGCTCAGTGAACGCAGAGGGTGATCAGTGGGCAGGGGTTCGCGATCGAAGACATCCAGCGCCGCTGAACCAATCCTCTTTTCGGCCAATGCTCTGAGGAGTGCTGTCTCGTCCACCACAGGCCCGCGCGAGGTGTTCACCAAAATCGCCGTCGACTTCATGAGGCCAATTTCTCGCTCGCCGACGAGGCCTCGAGTGCGCTCACTGAGTACTACGTGAATACTCAACACATCGGAGCGCGTGAACAATTCGTCTCGCGAAACGTATGTCGCTCCTTTCGCCTGCGCGTCCGCGGGTGTCAGGTTCTTGCTCCAGGCAATGGTCTGCATGCCGAAGGCGCGCCCGAGCTCCGCTACCGCGGTCCCCAATCGCCCGAGGCCCAGAACTCCCAGAGTGGCCCCCCTGAGGCTCACCCCCAGTCCCTCTTGCCATCCACCTCGGCGAACGGAGTCCACCTGTTGTGGGATCAAGCGTGCTGCGGAAAGAATGAGCCCCCAGGTGAGTTCAACCGTCGGGTACGAGAAATAACCCGTACCGCACACGGTGATACCCGAACGGTGTGCGGCATCCAGATCGATTGCCGCGTTGACCGGCCCGGTGGTGACGAGCAACTTCAGACGTGGCAATCTCTTCAGGGTTGACGACGGAAAGGGGGTCCGCTCTCGCATGGCCACCACTACCTCGTACTCGGCGAGCGCCGTCACAACCGCCCCCTCGTTTTCGAAGGCTTCAGTGAAGACACGCACCTCGGCGTGGAGCGAATCCCAGTCGGCCAGGCCCAGCGCAACGCCTTGATAGTCGTCCAGAATCGCGATTCTCATGCGGATCCTCCTACTTTTGTCAATCGGACCGAAGCGTTGGTGGGTGGGGTTTGAACTTCCCTACGCGGCGGGTCCGGCGTACGCAGTGGAGCCTCGTCCAGCTGCTGAGCTTGCTCGGGTTGCCGCGTTGAGGCAAGGACGCGTCAGGCCACCGCGCTGATGTCACCCGTATGGTCACAAGTCGGCTGGTAGACGGTGGAGTAGACCTGCTCATGGAGCTGCTGCCGTCCGACTGCCAGGCGATCACGGCGATGTCGAACTGGGCGTGGAGCGCCGGCGCGATCAGCTTCGGGCGGCGACGCGGTTGCCCGGCTCTCGGCGTAGGCCTCGGACTGCCCGCGGCCGATGCTCTTGCCTCGAGCCTCGCGACTTTTGCAGCAGCGCCGACGCGTGCACCGAGATCGGCTCCTCGGCAACTGCCCGTGGCTGAACTCGACCCGCTCAAGCCCTGTCTGGCACATCGGTGGGCTGAAACCGCCGGGACGGTGACCACCTCCGTGATGGGATCCGGCGCGGCGTGCACCAGCAAGAAGGCTTCAGGCTTGCCCCGCCGTCGCCGTCGGTGCGGCAAGTGACCGTCAGACGCGATCGGACGAAGCTTTCAGCATCGTGTCGGGCTCTCTTTTGGTATCGTGTCGGGCTCTTTCGGTGGCACGGTGAACGCCGGGTGCGGTGTGGTGCCGTTGCCTGGTGTGAAGTGTCCTTCGTCGGTGCCGGCCCAGTGGGTTGTGGGTGTGTCGTCGGTTGTGGCCCGGTGTGGTGTGGGGGCCGCCGGGTGTTGTTTGGTGGTGCGGAAGGCCAGCAGGACTGCGGAACCCGCGGCCCACAGGATGAGTGTCGCCAGCGGGGCGAGGACGTGGGAGCTCCGGAAGTAGCTGAGGTCGGCGATGGCGCGGACGGCGGCGCCGGGGGGCAGCAGTGCCGACACGGTCCGGGCTCCGCTGGGCATCAGGTCGGCGCCGACGGTCGCGCCGCTGGTGGAGTTGCCGACGGTCAGCAGCAGCAGGGTGGCGAGGGGGATACCGAGGGGGCCGACGTAGGTGGCCAGCATTTTCGTGGTGAAGGCTGCGGCGGCGGCCAGCAGGGCCAGGACGAAGGCGAGGGGGAGATACGGCGCGGGGACGGCGTCGAGGATGGGACCGGCGATGGCGGCCGCGACAAGGCCCGACGCTGCGGCGAACACGGCCATCAGGGTGAAGCGGTGCCGCAGGTGGAGCAGGCTGCTGAGTCCCACGACGTTCTGGGCGAGGGCGAAGCCGGAGAGGGTCACCCCGAAGGAGACGTAGAACCCGGCCAGGCCGCGGGCGTCATACCGGTTCAGCGGCACGATGTCGGAGACGCTGAGGCGCTGGTCGGCGCCGTGTGCGTAGGCCGTGACGAGCTTGGTGACCGCGGTGGTCGTCGACAGGCCGTTCGCGCTCGCGACGTCGAGTTTGAGGTCTTTGCCGTGGGGGCCGGTGCCGAGCATGGCCACGATGTCGCGGTGGCGCAGCGCATCGAGTGCCTCGGCGGTGGAGTCGGTGCGCCGGACGTCGATCGAGTCGCCCAGGGACTGCTGGACCTTGTTCGCCAGCTGCGGTCCCGTGACCGCCACGGGGATCCGGTGGGGCTGGGGGTCGCGCATGAGTCCGACGTAGCAACTGACGAACGCAGAGACGATGACCAGGCCGATCAGGAACGGCTGCAGCCAGATGCGGATGGGCTGGCGGCGCCTGTGATGCGGGGGGTGGGGCTGGGGATGCACTCCGGGTTACTCCATGACTGGTGGTGGATCGACGACAGTGGGACCGTTCACGGCGACGCCGCTGGGCGGCTCACTGCGCCGGGTCACCCTCTCGAGCCGGGCGGCGGTGGCGACGGCCTCGGCGACCGCGGGGGGCCACTCGCGGCTCGAAGGGGGAGGGGACGATGTGGTCGGGGCGCAGCTCGTCTGCGACCACGGCGGAGCCGTCGGTGATGACCGCGACGGTGTGGGAGGCCCAGGTGTAGTCGTGAACGAGCTCGGGCTGCTCGGAGATCGCGGTGCACACCTCGGCGACGCCGGGGGTGTAGGCGAGGGAGAGGTCGTCGCTGTCGCGCAGAGGCACGGTCGATGTGATCGTCATCTTGCCGCGGCGGTACAGCGCGAAGACCGGCTTGCTGTCCCGGCCGACGGCTTCGCGGTGCCCGGCTGACGTGGCGCTTTCTGCGTTCATGACTGCTGTTCCTTCGTGCGCGTCCCGCCTGCCTGCCCCGGGCAGGCAAACGCGCGGGCTGCGGTGGAGGTCCGTTCCCCCGTGCTGGTGCCGTACGGCACGGCGCGGTTGCTCGCGGGCGGTCGGCAGGGACGGGCAGGCGTCCGCGGCGGCGGGCCGGCGCCGTGCGCTGTGGTGCCGTGCACTGTCGCGCCGTGCGCTGTGGTGCCGGCGGTCAGCGGCCCTGGAAGTCGATGGCGGGCCGGGGCTGCTTTGCCTTGAAGGCCTTGACCGCTGAGGCGAGGCCCTTGTTGACGTCGTCGGTTTCGAACAGCGGCATGGCGATGTCGAACATCGCCTCGTCCGCGGCGGAGACACCGCCGACAGCCCAGGCGCGCAGCAGGGCCTTGTGTGCGGCGTGGGCGCGGGTGGGTCCCTGGGCCGCCTTGCGAGCGAAGGCGGTCGCCTCGGCCAGCAGGGTGTCGTCGGCGACGACCCGGTTGACGACACCGGCGTCGGCCATGACCCTGGCGGGCACCTGCTCGGAGGTGAGTGCCCACTCCGCGGCGCGTGCCCGGCCCGCACGCTCGGCGACCCGGTAGATCCCGCCGAGCACGGTGACGATGCCCAGGGTCTGCTCGGGGTGGCCGAAGCGGGCCGTCTCGCCCGCGAAGATCACGTCGGCGCGGAGCGCGAGTTCCAGACCGCCGCCGAAGCACAGCCCGTGGACGGCGGCGATCACCGGCAGCGGGAGCCGCTCGAGCTGGTTGAAGACCTGCATGTAGCGCTCGAAAAGGGTCCGCAGTTCACGTACGTCCGCATCCGGCCAGTCGACGATGTCGCCGCCGAAGCTGAAGTCCGGGCCCTCGGCGCGCACCAGGACCGCGCGGGCGTCGCTGTGGCCGATCGCCTCCAGCGCTTCGGCGAGGTCGGTGGCCATCTGCGGGTCGATGCGGTTCTGCGGCGGATTGGTCAGGACCAGCGTGGCGAGTCCATCGTCGATGGAGTAGGTCAGATGGGGCATGGTTCGTCCTTGCACTCTGTCGGGGGCGCTCGTCAGGAGAGGTGCCGGCGGAACCAGTCGAGGGCGCCGGTGCTCGCCTGGTCGAACTCGGTGGTGTACGGGTCGAAGTGGCCGCCGGGGATCATCTGCAGCCGCTTGGGCTCCAGGGCCTGCTCGAAGGCCGCGAGCCCCGTGTCGGTGAGGGTCACGGTGTCGTTCGCGGCGACCACCATGAGCAGCGGCGTGGGGGAGACCCGGGTGACCCAGGTCCCGGGCTCGTACATGCGGGCCAGCCGGTTGGAGCGGACCGTGACCTCGTTGCTCCACACGCCCTCCGGTACGGGCTGGAGGTAGAAGTCGATGGCTTCCTGCGTGCGATAGGAGGCGGGTACGGCCGGGTCGTCGCCGACGACGGCCTGGGTGCGGGGGGCCTCGCCGCGGGCCTGGGCGCGCTCGTCCTCGTCGAAGGCCGCCTCCAGCTTCGCGACCGCTTCCGGCGCGATGCGCCGCCGCCCCTGCTCGAAGCCGCTGATGGTCGGCACCTGGGCGACCACGGCGCGCAGTCGGCGGTCGGTGGCGCCCAGCACGATCGCGTGGCCACCGGCGTAGCTGGTGCCCCACAGGCCGATCCGGCCGGCGTCGACCTCGGGGCGGCTCTCCAGATACGAGATGGCGCGGCGCCAGTCGGCGATCTGCCGCCAGGGGTCGATGTCCTGCCGGGGAAGGCCGTCGCTGGCGCCGAAGTTGCGGTGGTCGTGCAGCAGGACGACGAAGCCCGCTTCGGCAAAGACCCGCGCGAAGGGCTCCAGGCCGTGGTCCCTGACCCCGGCGTAGCCGTGGGCCATGGTGACCGCCGGGTGGGGGCCGGGACCGTCCGGCAGGAAGAGCCAGCCGCGCAGCGTGACCCCGCCGTCGGCGTCGAATGCGACATCCTCGCGCTGGACCATTGAACAACCTCCTCGGTGCGACCAGGGCCGGGCCCTGGCCGGAATGACGGAAACGGGGGCTCAGCCCCGGTGGAAGTACTCGGCGTCGAGCACGCCGTTCAGCCTGCGGCCCAGTTCGGCGGAGAACCGGTGGACGGCGCCGAGCGGCCGGTGGTGGATGGCGGCCCGGACGATCTGCCCGTCCGCGTTCTTCGTCAGGATCGTCACGCCGTCGATCTGCGTGCCGCCGAACGCGGTGGCCTTCCACTCCAGGTAGGAGCGCTCCCCGCTGACGGTCTCCTGCGTGAAGACGAGCGAGTCGTAGATCGTGCTCGCCGCCGCCATCACGTTCTTGACCTGGTCGCGGCCCTCGACCGTGCGGGTAAGGGCGCTCGCCTCCAGCGTCACCTCGGCGGCGAACGCGTCGCTGAACGCGTTGGCCGACTTCTCCTCGAAGGCGTTGGTCCAGGCAGACGCCTGTACGGCGGGCAGCGCGCGGGCCAGGAAGCGATCGAGGTGGCCCGCGACGTGGGTCGGCTGCTCCAGATGGGCCCAGTGCCCGGCCTGGCCGACCGCCACTGTCTCGGGCGCGGCGAACCGCGGCGCGACCCCCTGGGTGACCGACTCGTCGGTGACGAAGCCGTCGTCCTCCCCGCGCACGATGAGCACGGGCCCCGTGTACCGGCTGGGCTGCTCGCCCGCCGGGTGCCCGTTGTTCCAGCAGTCGGCAGCCTCCCGCACGGTCTCGGGACGCATCCGCGTGCCGCTGACCACCAGCCGGTCGAGGTCCGCCTCCGCCAGCGCTGCCGACAGCTGGGTCCTGACCGCGCGCTGCGCGTCGCCGTCACCACCCAGGGAACGGAAGGCGTCCATCACCTCGTCGGGCTGCCGGGTGCCGGCCAGCGGGACCGGGGTGACCAGGACCAGACCGAGAGCCCGGTCGGGGCGCTGTGCGGCCACCAGCTCGGCGACCGCAGATCCCAGGCTCTGCCCGACGATCACGAAGGGTTTGCCGAGGGCGTCGGCCACGGCGCCCACCTCGTCGGCGAACCGGTAGTAGGTGAACGGCCCGCTCGCCTGCGTGCGGTCCCCGCTCCCTGCCAGGTCGAGGGTGACGCATTCGATGCCGGGGGTGGCGAGTTCACCGATCAGGCCGTCCCAGACGTACTGGTCGTCCAGGAAGCCGTGGACGAACACCACAGCGAAGTCTCCCTCGCCCTGCCGCCGGAACCGCACATCGCTCGTTCCGATCCGCTCTGTCCTCATTGCCGTGCTCACTTTCCGGGAGCGACGCTGACCTCGCCCGAGGGCGACCATTCCCTGGTGTTGATCGGGGACCAGTCGGCGGGCCGTCCGTCCAGGCGCTGCATGCGCTGGTCGTGCCGGGCTGCGAGCAGTTCCTTGTCCAGGGGCGTGGTGAAGACGTTCTCGACCAGCGTGTACTCGGCGGCCAGGCGTCCCACGGCCGGGAGGGCGGCGGTGTCGATGCGGCCCCGCTCCAGGTAGAGGTCGTCCCGGACGTGGAAGCGCACCACCCGGCCCCACACCACGTGGTCGACCATGTCGTCCCCGACGGGGATGATCCGGTCGACGACGCACTCGAAGGAGATCGGCGCGTCCTTGACCCGGGGCGCGCGCACGACCTCGGACGGCTCCTTGCCGAGGTCGAGCGCCTCGAACTCGTCCACGTCCGGCTCGAACCCGTATGCCGAACCGTGCATGGCGTCCGCCTGCGGCAGCGTCACCAGGTTGGTGACGAACTCGCCGGTGTCACGGATGTTGATGAAGGTGTCCTTCAGTGTGACGCCGTCCGCCTGCGGCTGCAGGGTGATCGAGACCATGGGCGGCTTCCTGCCGACGGCGGTGAAGAAGGAGATGGGCGCGAGATTGGCCACGCCCTCGGTCGACACCGTGCTGACCCAGGCCACGGCGCGCGGAATGATGCTTCCGATCAGCAGTTTGTACGCGTGGGCGGCGTCCAGTTCCGCAGCGTCAATGATCATCGTCAGACCTCCATCGGTGGGAACGCGGCATGGGAACAGCGCTGCACGCCGTACGACCACTGCCGGGAGAACGGCTCATGGGCGGCGCCGGAGAGAAGGGGCGCTGTACCTCGAGTCCCCGTTTGAAATAAGCGTATGCCTTTTGACTATGTCGCGCAAGTGGGGCATTCGGCATCTAGTCGACATAATGGGATGATGTAAGGACATAGCTGTACCCTGCTTGCCTATGGCGGAAGTACGGCAGTGCCCGCTGTGGCGACGCCCAGAGAGGAGTTGGCCGATGAGGATCCGCACAGCTTCTGGAGCGGCGCGGGCTGCGGATTACCGGCCTGGGGAGACGGGTCGTCGACAACTGCTGGGCCCTGTCGCGCTGGCGGCATGTCGACCGTCCGGAACTGTCACAGGGTCAGTTGCGGGGGCACCTCGCCGCCGAGCAGGGTGACCAGCCGGGCGAGGAGCGCGTCGAGTTCGCGGCCGACGTCGGTGATGCGTGGGTCGCCGTAGCTGGCGAACAGCAGGCTCGGCTGGTCGATGGCCAGCTTCGTGTTGCCGTCGAGGTCGCTGTACAGGAGGGTCCGCAGGGGAGCGTGAAGCATGACCGACGGGTCGTGGCGGTACATGCGTTCGGCGATGGTGTGGTTGCCCATGAGGTACTGGGTGGCCTTCCAGTAGGACGCCGATCCGGTCATCACGGCGGTGATGTCGCTGCGGTAATAGCGCATGAAGCCGTGCGGAGCGTTGATCTCGGCCAGCTCGAGCGTGGCCTGCCAGGAGGTCATGTCGTAGAAGCGGCCGAGATCGGCCTCGGGGACGAGGGTTTCGTAGTGCTCGCGGGTCGCGTCGTAGGGAGTGGGGAGCCCCACGACAAGTCGCCGGGCGGCGTGGTCGATGACGCCGGTACGCGTGGTCATCTGAAATTCCTCCGGGAAAAGGGAACCGGGCTCCCGCAAAGCGGGGCGGGGAAATTCGAACGCTGCCTTCCACGTCTCGCGGTCCGCAGCCTGCCGCGTGGCCTGCCGCGGACGCGGCATCATCGTCGCGCGCTGGGTGCCCTGCACCCCGGAGGTGCGTTGGCTGCATGCCGCAGCGGAAGGTGGCGGCCCGGCGGGACGCCTCGGTCGCAACGCCTTCCTACGACGTGCTGGGCGGCGCTCATTTGACAGCTCCTGCCCCGGTCGCCGGCGGCCGGTATCCCGTTCAGGTTGGCTGACGGCCGTCAGGGGTGCGACCCGAGCGGGGTGGGCCGGCGCCCGCGCGCACTCCATGGCTTCAGATGGCCCCGACCGGGCGGTGGGTTCGGCTGTCACATTCAGATGGCCCCGACCGGGCGGTGGTTCGGCTGTCACATCGCCGCGCGCATACGGGCGTCGATGTCGTCGCCGACCGTGGTGCGGGTGGCCTGGTCGACCACTGTCGCCTCCACGGCTTCTCCTGGTCACTTTCCCAGTAGCCCGACCGCCCCGTACCACACCGGACCGGGGTTGAGCAGATCCGGGTACAGCCCCGTCATCCGGTCGAAGAACTCGTGGGCGGTCGGGTTTTCGTCGAGCAGCCGGATGGCGTTCAGCAGGTACTGCCGGGTTCTGTCGAGAATGGCGGGATCATCCGGTAGATCCTTGTTCTTGTGGCCGGCCACAACCGTGCGCGGCTCGAGCGCGGCGACGCGATCGATGGCCCCGAGCCATTTCTGCAGGCCGCCATCGCCGCCTTCGAGGAGGTACTGGTGCACCCCGTTGTAGGCGACGTCGCCGGCCACTATGAGGCCGATGGACGGGACGTGCAGGACGGACGTCTCGTCGGTGTCCGTGTGCCCGACCTCGACGGCCTGGATGAGGTTGCGCTCCAGCTGGAAGCCGTCGGCGGGAATGGGCTGGGCCAGAACCGGGCTGTCGGGAATCAGGCCGGGGAAGCGCTTGTCCCACATCTGCTCGCGCCCGTCGGTGGCCTGCTGGTGCATGACCTCGATGGTGCCGCGGGTCGCGTAGACGGTGGTGCCGGGGAATCGCTTCACTAGTTCAGCGGTGCCGAACCAGTGATCGCCGTGTCCGTGGGTGGAGTAGATGTGGGTCAGGCGCCTGTCGGACCGCTCGACCCAGTCACCGACCTGTTCGGTCTGTTCACGGGTGAACGGCGGATCGACCAGGACGGCGTCCTCTTCCCCGAAGATCAGCGTCGAGGTCAGCGGTGAGGAAACGAGCCGGTCGCCGTTCGGCAGACGTTCCTCGCCGGCCCGGGGTGTGCCGTCCGAAACGAAGGTCTCGTACTCCAGAGAGCTGGGCGCGGATGCGGTCATGATGACTCCTCCCTGAGGGGCAACGTGCGGCTCGCGCGGTCGTCTGGTCACGTACCTGCGGCGGCGGACCGCTTGCGCAGCGGAATTCAATGCCTGCACAACGACGACTGTACGACATAACCGTATGTGCCTTGACTCTGTCGTTGAGTCGAGTTACTTTCGGCTGGAGAAGTACGACAGGCCAGGCAGCATTCGCAGGTATCGACATGGCTGATCGGTCACAGCTCTCTTGTGGCTGCCTCTGAGTCCCGAGGAAGCGAACATGCCCGGAGCGCAACTGAGCTGGAGCGTCCACGTAGCACCGTCGATCCCCACCGAGGTCGCGGACCTGCCGCCCGACGTCCCCCGGCGTATGTGGTCGCCCATCACGGCCACACTGATCACAGGCGAGCGCGACGCGGTGCTGGTCGACGCGCTGATGACCGCCGAGCAGGCCGACCGACTGGCCGACTGGGTTGCGGCGAGCGGCATGAACCTCACCACGGTCTTCGTGACCCATGGGCACGGTGACCACTGGTTCGGGCTGGGTACCGTTCTTGAACGCTTCCCGGGGGCGCGCGCGGTGGCGACGCCGGCGGTGGTGGAGCAGATGAAGAAGCAGATGGCGCCGGAGTTCGTCGCGTCGTTCTGGGACAAGCGCTTCCCCGGCCAGATCCCGAGCAGACTCGTGGCCGCGGAGCCGCTGGCCGACGATCGGCTGGAGCTGGAGGGCCACGACCTCGTCGTCGTGGGACTCGGACACACGGACACCGATGACACCACCTGTCTGCACGTGCCGTCGATCGGCCTGGTCGTGGCCGGAGACGCCGTCTACAACGATGTTCACCTCTACCTCGCGGAATCGCCCGCCGAGGGCCGCCGAGCCTGGCTGCACGCGCTCGACACCATCGCTGCGCTGGAGCCCGAAGCGGTGGTCGCGGGACACAAGAACCCCGACCGTCCCGACGACCCGAAGGCAATTGCCGAGACCCGGCGCTACATTCACGATTTCGAGGCGGTCGCAGAGCGCACCACGACCACTCTCGACCTCTACCGCGGCATGTTGGAACTGCACCCTGGCCGAGTCAACCAGGGCGCACTGTGGGGCTCGGCGAGGTCGGCCAAGGGCTGAGTGGCCGGGCCTGGCCGCCCAGTCACGCTCAGGTCGGGGAGCCCGGAGCAAGGGGGTGTCAGCCGACTGCGTTGGAAGCCGATACTCGCCATTCGGGGAGTTACACTTCCAAACGTAATAAGTGAATAGGCTATGGACATGTTGCTGTAGCTGCCGTCACCGAAAGAGATCCGCGAATGTCCTGGACTGCGACAGCCCGATATGGCCTGGAGCCCGCCCCGGGTGGGCTGGCCTTCGTGCAGGACCTGCTCAACACACTGTCCGCGGGCAAGCCCCGGGAGCCCGACCTTCTGCAGACCGCCGAGGGCGCCCGTGCTTGGCTTGACCAGGCATTGCAGAGCTGGAGTGGCGTGTCCCACCGGCCCGCGCCCGGCATCGAACTGACAGCCGAGGACGTGCAGGGCCTGCGCGACTTCCGTCATGACCTGGGTCAGAGCCTCCACGCCCAGCTCGGTGACCCGGCGACGGAGACCGGCCCGGCGGCTTCACTGATGACCTTGCCCACCGCGCTGCGGCTCGACGAGCATGGGGCTGTCCACGCCGAGCCCCGCGGCACGGGATGGCGGCAGGTGGCGTCACTCGCCCTCATCGAGGTCTACCAGGCGCAGTGCACCGATACCCTGCGCCGCCTGAAGTCCTGCCGAAACACGCGCTGCCTGACTGCCTTCTACGACCGCTCCCGCAACAACAGCGGCGTCTGGCACGACGTCCACGTCTGCGGCAACGCGGCCAACCTGCGCAACTATCGTGCGCGCAAGCGGGCCGGCGCCGACCAGGTCTGACAGCCGGCCCTTCGGCGCGGGCCTCGCCGTTGTGCCTCGCTCGGCGGAGGTGGCTGACAGTGAGCAGGGCCTGTTGGCCCACGCTCAGGTGCTGTCAGAAGTAGTGGACATCGCGCAGGTCGATACTGACCATGAGGTGGTCGTGGTCGGGACGCCCGTCGGACCGCCGGAGATACGCGCGACGCCTGGTCGGGAACTTGATTCCGTCTGCTTCATCGATGTCGTAGACGTACTGCGCGGCCGCGAAACCGCCCGCGATGTCAACGTGGTAGTCGTGCCGCCTGAGCAGATGGTCGTCCCCGAAGTAGAAGTCCTGCACGGTGCTGTGGCTTGCGATGTCGTCCGGGAAAGTGACCCGCAGATGACGCCATCGCTCGGTTGACGACTCGTTCCACGGTTCCGCCTCCTCTACGCCCATGCCCTTCATGATCGCGAAGAACGGCGTGGTCAGGTACGTCCACAGGGCGTAGCCGTTGAAGTAGGCGCGGTCCAGCGGATCCCAGGGCGTTTCCAGGGTGTGTCCCCGGAACGACGCTCGTGGATTGGGACGTTCGGCTACGACGGTGCCGTCGGCGCGTTCGATCGCGATGCGGTCGGGCGTGAACTCCGAGCACTGTTCGGGGGACCCGAAGGGGCGCACTGAAGCGTGTTCCTTGTGCATGTCGACAGTCATCCGGCGTGGTTGGAGGTCCTTGGGCAGGCCCTTGGCCGCAAAGAGCTCTCCGTCACTGACGATGGTGGCAGTCACGGTTGCGAACTGGTCCCACCGCTCCGTGCCGCCATGGGCCTTGAGAACTGCTGAGAGTAGGTCGGTCACATCTCCTCCAACAGTCGGCGAGCAGGGTGCTCGGATTGCGCCTTGCGGGGCCGAGACAGGAATCCGCCTGTTGCTTTCCGGCCCTGCTTGTCAGGTGAAGTATGCGTCTTCGAAGGGCCCAGGGTCAGGTCAGGCCCTTCTGGCCCCGGGGCGGTCACCCCTGCGCGCGCATCCGCAGGGCTACGTGCGCCACGGGATCCCTCGGCCCCCTGCGACGGGCCGCCCGACTGCCGACTTCCGACGGCAGGAGCCACCTTGGAGCACAGATATTTGCTTTAGCGTGAATGAGTGCTACGATCGAGCTAAAGCACACTTCCGTGCTTTAAGGAGTCGGTGCGACGTCGCGCGAGATGTCGCCGATCGCCTCCCGGGATCTTCCTGGCCCCGCTCTCACATCAGGAGTCAAATATGAGTTCCACGCAGTCCTTGCTACTGCCGTACCAAATGCGCGACGTCTCTCTGACGAACCGCGTGGTCATGGCCCCGTTGACGCGGAGTCGTGCACGCAATCGCGATCTCCTGCCCACTGATCTCCACATCGACTACTACGCTCAGCGGGCATCAGCCGGTCTGATCATCTCCGAGGGTGTGTGGATCAGCCGTGACGCGGTCGGATGGCATGACGTTCCGGGGCTGTTCACCGATGAGCAGGTCGCCCACTGGAAGCAGGTGACAGATGCGGTCCACCTCGCAGGTGGTGTCATCTTCGCTCAGCTGTGGCACACCGGGTCCGCTTCTCACCCCGACTTCTTCGACGGCCGCCCGCCTCTCGCGCCTTCGGCCGTCAACCCGGGGCTACTGGCCCCGACATCGACTGGTCGCAAGCCCACCGTGGAGCCCCGGGCGATGTCGGCGCACGACCTCCGGCAGACGGTCGCCGACTATGCGACGGCGGCTCGCAACGCCATGGCGGCGGGATTCGACGGTGTGCAGCTGCAGGCAGGTTTCAACTACCTGATCAGTCAGTTCCTGAACCCCCGCACCAATCTGCGCACGGACCACTACGGTGGCTCGATCGAGAACCGCGCCCGCTTCCTCTTCGAGATCATCGAGGCCGTCGGCGAGTTCGTCGACCTGCGGCGTGTCGGTGTGAAAGCCGGACCCGCCTGGTCCGAGACAGGAGAATTCGTCTCCGGGGTCGAGGCGCTGGCTGACAGCGAGTACGTGCTCGGACGGCTCAACGACTATGAACTGTCACATCTCCTGCTCATGGGGATGATGGTCGACTCCACCGGAGGACCGTTGGAGGACCTGGCCGGCGATGGCATGTTCCGGCACTTCCGGAAGGTCTATCAAGGCACCGTCATGGCGAACGTCGGGTTCGACCAGCACCGAGGGAACGCGATTCTGAGCGACGGCCTGGCGGATCTGGTCGCCTACGGGCAGCCGTTCATCGCCAATCCGGATCTGCCGGCCCGGATCGCCTCCCATGCGCCGCTCGCCGAACCGAAGAAGGACCTCTTCTACGGTCCGGATGCCGCCGGCTACACCGATTACCCGCTACTGGAAGGGTGAAGCGGGACGGAACCACGGCCAGGCCGGGTGGCCCTGGCAAGCGCCCGAGCGGGGCAGTGACGCTGTCATCATCCCGATGGTCGCGGAGCGTGC
>NZ_KQ948469.1:0-60732 GCF_001514115.1 Streptomyces olivochromogenes | reverse complement strand
GTCATCGACCTGCTGGTGGCCCCCATCGTCTACAGAGCCATCTTCCTGCCCTGGACACTGCCCGAAGCAGACGCGCGCACATACGTCGACGAACTCTGCAACCGCCCCGCCTGATCCCCTGTCTCTTGGGAACGCGGTGCCGGTCGCCGTCAACGCCGCGCTCGGGTCGAACTCGTCCGGGGTTCCGGCGGGCGCGGCAAACAGGTCGGGTGAGGCTGTGGCGCCGTACCGCAGACAAGCCGGCCGACCCAGGCTGACACGGGGTGCCCCGGGGTGCCCCGGGCGTTGTCGCCGCGCGCACCCGCAGTGGACTTCAGCGCTCCTCGGGGAAGTCGTCGCCGTACATCGGCAGGGAGAAACGCCCGCGCACCATGGCCATGTCCCCTTCCGCCATGATCGGCTCGCCTTCGTGCTTCAGCCCCGCCGGGAGGCTCTTGACCAGGTCGAAGCGTCCCTCCCGGCTGGGCGCGATGCGGGCGCTGTGCTGGATGTAGTCGGGTGACCAGAACCGCTCGGCAGCGGCCTCGTCCCGCTTGTTGAACAGAGTCGAAAGCTTCGCGGACGATGGCCTTGTTCTTGTCTTCGACGGTGCGCATGAGGGGGATTGCTTTCTGCTCATGGCTTGCGGCAATGGGTGTGGGCACCCTGTGGCGACTCAACCGTAGGCGCGCTGTGCAGGCGTCGCGTGGTGAGTCGCCGGGCCGGAAGCGGATGCAGAGGAAGGTCCCCGGTCGAGCGGACGTCAGGTGCCGCCTACGCGCCGATTTCCGCAGCGACCTTGTCGAGGCATGACGTGTAGAAGCCCACCAGGGCGCTCTTGGCGTCTTCTTCGGTGACTCCCGGCGTCGGCTCGAACCGGGCGGCCCAGTGGATCTCGGAATGGTTCGCGCCGACCGCGGTCACCGTGAGACGAGCGGTGAAGCCCCGCACCGGGACCGGCCCGGGGTCGTCGAAGCGGTAGTGGTGGAAGAACGGGCCCTCTTCCACGAGCTTTTCGACGAGCCTTCCGCCGTCGTGCAACGTGATGGTGCGGGTCTGCTGGTCGTCGTTCCTCAGGACGCCGGCAACACCGGGCATCCACCTCTCCACGGCATAGAAGTCACCGATGAGATCCCACACCTTGGCGGCAGGGGCGTCGTAATGCTGTTTGAGCTCGAAGGCCGTCATGCGGCCACTCCTCACAGGGTGCGTGAAAGGGGACAGGGACACGGCGGGCGCCGTCCTGGGTGCTATCGGTGGGCGAGGGAGTTCCTGCCCGCGATCTGGATGTCGGCCTGCCGGGCGACTCGGGCCCCGAGATGTTCGGCAGTGGCGATATCGGAGGCGTTGACGGTGTCGGTGCCGCCGTCCTGGGGGGTCGAGGCGCCGGCACCGATCCAGAAGCCGAGGCGGTTGAGGTCGTCCTCGGAGGCGGTCAGGGCGTTCCAGCCGGGGGGCAGGCCCAGGCCGACCCAGATCATGTGGTGCTGAGCGGCGAGAGCGGCCATGAAGTTGAGGGTGTACAGCTTGTCGCCGCTCTTGGAGGCGGAGTTGGTGAAACCGGCGGCGATCTTGTCGGCCCAGACGCTTGTGAGGTAGCGGCCGCTGGTGGCTTCGGCGAAGGCGTGGAAGGCGGAGGAGGCGCCGCCCATGTAGGTGGGGGAGCCGAAGATGATTGCGTCGGCGGCGTCGAGCCGCTGCCAGTCCTCGTCGGTGATGGCGTCCACCGGGATGTGGGCGACCTCGGCTCCCGCTTTTTCGGCGCCACGCTTGACTCCTTCGGCCAGCACCGCGGTGTGTCCGTAGCCGGAGTGGAAGGCGATGGCGACCAGGGGGCGCTTGATGGTCTCGGTCACTGGATACTCCCTGAGTAGGTTGGGGCTCCAATCTATACATGACCTCTAAAAGAGACCAACCCTCTTTGGGGGTGCCGGTGTGTTCTGAGGGGGATGTCACAGCGGGAACAGTCACCACCACCTCAGAAGGAGCCCTTTCAGCCGGGTGACCACTCCTTGCCGAGGAGCTTCCGCGCGGTCTGCGCGATCTCGTCGTTGGTGTAGGCGTGCCCGCCGATCCCCCAGCCGCCCGGCACCGCCTCGGTCAGGGCCACCCAGGTGCGCCCCGTGAGAGAGGCGTCTCCGGCTGCCTCGGTGATGACGGCGGAGACGTCCTTCACAAGTCCGAGCTGCTGCTCGCGGTCGAGGGCGCCCGCGTTGATGGCCACATGGACACGCACGCTGTTGCTGCCGCCCCCCGCGGTGGAGTACGCCTCCGGCTCCAGTTCGTGGATGAAGGCGGCGGTGTTGTCGGTGAAGAAGGGAATCGACGGCACCTTCTCGAGGTGGCGCAGAGCCCAGTCGTGGGTGGGGGCCAGGGTGTGGGCGGTGGGTTCGGGCAGGGACTGGGCGATGTACTGGGCCTGTCCTCCGTCGCGGTGGGGTGCGGCGACCAGTTCCCGGGCGATGTCGTTGGCGACGGCTGCACCGAGGTCTTTGCGGGCGAGGCCTGGCACGACGGCACGGTCAACTTCACCCGCGAGGACGACGTCAAGGCCAACTTCGCCCAGATCAGGGCAGGTCAGTTCGACCCGCAGGACATGATCGACAGGATGGTCTCCGCCATCGGCGCCTACCGCAACGTGTGGCCGCCCGCCATCGAGGACCTTGTCAAGCAGGCCCAGGAGGGCGCCTGGACCCGAAAGAACTGACCGGCGCGAACGCGGGGGCCCCGGCGGGATCGTGCAACCGGTCCCGCGACACGCGCGATGCGCCCGCCCCCTGGGTGCTGTCGACCGGATGGGAGAGCCGGCGGTACGTACTTGATTCAGGCGAGACCGAGCTGACGGAGCATGCCGAGCTCATCGCTGCTGCCCCAGCGCTCGACCATCTTCCCGTCGGCGAACCGGCTGATCTGCATGCCTCGGTAACTCACCGTCTTTCCCGTCGGACCGTGCCCCATCAGTTCACCGAGATGTGTGCCCGTGATGGTGTAGGAGAACGCGATTTCGTCGTCGGTGGCCATGACGTGCTCGACCTCGACGTGCAGATCGGGGAAGGCCCGCCTCATCGTGGCGAACATCTCCTCATAACCTTCCGGTCCCGGAACCTGGCCCGGGGCCGGGTCGTGGTCCACAGAGTCGGGCGCCACGTATTCCTCGAGCTCGCCGAGGTGGTCAGTGTTCACCGCTGATCCGAAGCCCTCCAGGACGGCGGCGTTGCTGCTGCGCGACATGACGCGCTCCCTCAGGTTGCAGCCCTGGGCGTACACATCGACGATGCGCACTCGCCCCTTCCTCCCATCCACGATAGGTGTGGCGCTCTGAGGTGGCCTGCTGGAACGGGAAGCGACGACCCTCGGTCGACTTCGTTCCCGTGCCGGACATCGATACGCCTTCTACTTGAGGCCACTGAGCATGACGCCGCGGATGTAGTACTTCTGCAGCAGCAGGAAGAGGATCAGGACCGGCAGGATGCTCAGGACGAGACCGGCCATGACGATGGGCATCGTGCGGGTCGGGTCGACGTAGTCCTGCAGGAGCTGGATGCCGACGGGCAGGGTCATCACGTCCGGGTTGGCGGTCGAGACGAGCAGCGCCCAGATGTACTCGTTCCAGGCGTCGACGAAGGTCAGCAGCCCGAGCGTCACCATGACCGGCTTGGTCTGCGGCACCACGATCCGCCACCACACGGCGAACTCGCCGGCCCCGTCGATGCGCGCGGCCTCGAGGACCTCGTCCGGGATCGAGACCATGAACTGGCGCATCAGGAAGATCCCGAAGCCGTTGACGAGGAACGGCATGGCGAGCGCCGTGATGCTGACGGTCAGGCCCGCGCCGCCGCGCCCGAACAGGTCGTTGCCGCCCGCCAGCGGCCAGTGCACCAGGATCAGGAAGTGCGGGATGAAGAAGAGGAACGGAGGGAACATCATCGTCGACAGCACAAGTCGGAAGATGAAGTTCCGGCCGGGGAAGCGGAGTTTGGCGAGCGCGTATCCGGCGAGTGACGACGTGAGCAGCACCGATCCGGTGATCACGGCGGTGGCGATGACGCTGTTGCGGAAGAGCACCGGCAGGTCGAGTTGGTCGATCGCCGCCCGGTAGTTGGACAGGTCGAACGCCTCGGGCAGGAACCGGTACGGCAGCGTGCCGGACTCGCCGGGCCCCTTGAACGACGTCATCACCATGTCGAGGAACGGCACCACCGTGAGTACGGCGCCGGTCACGACCACCAGATACGAGAACCACGGGAAACGGCGGCGGATCATGTGTCCTCCCCCTTGCGCCGGAAGATCCACAACTGCACGAGGGTGACCACGAGGACCACGACGAACAGCACGAAGGCGGCGGCGCTCGCAGTGCCCCAGTCGCCGTAGGAGAACGCCTGGCGGTACATCTCCAGCGCGGCCACATTGGTCGCGTCACCCGGACCGCCCTTGGTCATCACGATGATCAGCGCGAACGACTGCAGGCCGGTGAGGAACTGCGTGATGCACACGAACAGCAGGGACGGCCGCAGCAGCGGCAGCGTGATCTTCCAGAAGACCGTGATGGGCCCGGCACCGTCGAGCGCGGCGGCCTCGTAGTACGACTCGGGAATGGACTTCAGTCCGGCGGTCAGGATGAGGATCGCCGTGCCGACCGAGGCCCAGGCCTGTACGACCACGACCGAGGGCAGCGCGGTGTCCGGGTCTTGGAGGAACGCCACCGAGCCGAGCCCGAGGGCGTTGAGGACGCCGTTGACGAGGCCGCCCGGCTCGTACATGTACTTCCATACGTTGCCGATGGCGACGACGGTCGTGACGATCGGCAGGAAGTACAGGGTGCGCCACAGCCCCTGGAACCGCAGCTTGTCGATGCAGTTGGCGACGAGTACGGAGCCCGTGAGCGCGAGGGCCACGGTGCCCAGGGCGAACAGCAGCGTATTGGTGAGGATCGGCGTCAGGAACGTCGATCCGTCCACGAAGAGGTCGGTGAAGTTGTCCAGGCCGACCGGATCGATCTCGCCGAGGTCGAACCCGGCCCAGCGAGACATCGACAGCAGCAGCGCGAAGCCGAGCGGCAGGACGAGGAAGACCGCGAAGAACAGCAACGTCGGCGCCAGGAAGAGATAGGCGACGACGGCCTGGCGGCGTCGGGGCCGGGTCCGGCGGCGGCCGTCCACGGTGGACCCGGTGGCGCGCGGGCTGTGTACCCGCTCGGTCGTCTCCGGTGCCAAGGCGTTCACCATGAGCGCGACACCTCCTGATCGACCTGACGGCGGATGGTGCGCAGTGACTCGTCGACCGACTGCTGACCGGTCCACAACGCCTCGATGTTCTTGCGCAGCAGCGACTTGGCCTGCTGCGCGCCCGGCACGTTCGGCTCCGGCACCGCGTACGCCAGCGCGTCCAGGAACGGGCGCAGGTTCGGATCGCTGCCTTCGCCCAGGAGTGTCCGCATGTCCTCGGCGCGGCCGGTCAGGGAACCGACCGACACCTGCAGGGAGCTCATCCGGGTCGTTGTCGCACCCCTGTTGGCGCTCTTCGCGCTCACCTTCTCGGTGTTGAGCCAGCGCAGGAACTCCCAGGCCTCGCGCGGGTGCTCACTGGCCGTGTTGACCCCCAGCATGAAGCCGGTGGAGAGCGTGGCGCGCTTGTCGCCCGCCTCAGGGACGGGCAGCGGCGCGACGCCGACATCGCGGTAGTCCTTGCCCATCTCGGCCTTCAGGCTTCCGGTCCACCAGCCGGCGCTGACCACCATGGCCACCTGTCCGGACTGGAACGCCTTGTAGACGTTGACGCCGGGGGCGCTCGCACCCTTGACGACGAGGCGGTGCTCCAGGTCGAGCACGGCCCGGCCGGCCGGCGAGTCGATGGCGGTACTCCTGCCGTCCGCGGAGACGAACGTTCCGCCGGCGGCGTTGAGCAGGGCGAGCGTCTGGCCGACGGTGGTGGAGTCGTCGTAGGTCGACAGCCCGAACCCCTGGACCAGCGTGTTGCCGTACCGGTCCCGCCTGGCGGTGCGGTAGGCGGCCTCCTCCAACTCGTGCCAGGTGCGCGGAGGGCGCTCGACGCCGGCCTCGCGCAGCAGCCGCTTGTTGTAGTAGAGGGCGTACGTCTGCACCTCGGTGGGGTAGCCGTAGATCGTGCCCCCCACCGACGAGGCGCCGACCGCGGCCCCGCCGTAACCGCGCCTGATCTCCTCGGCGTGCTCGGAGGGAGCGGGCCGCAGGACGCCGGCCTGGACGAGCTGGCCGTTCCACAGACAGTACGGATGGAGGATGTCGGCACCCTGGCCCGCGGCCTGGCGGACCATGAACGTGGTCAGCAGGTCGGTGAACTCGACGGCCTTCGTCCGCACCCTGACCCGGTCATGAGTGGCGTTCCACTCGTCGACCGGGCGCTGCAGAGCCTCCTTGAGCGTCCCGCTCGCGTAGTGGGAGAGCAGGGTGAGGACGATCGGATCCCCGGGCCGCCCGGTGCCCTGATACGGCGCGGCACATCCGGAAGCTCCGGATGTGAGCAGCGCCGAGGGGAGCGTGAGCGCGAAGTGACGGCGGCTCAGGGCACCGGTGCGGTGCGAGGGCGTCATCCGGCGGTCTCCCGGCGCATCACGCGAAACACCCGGGTCGTCGTGAAACCGCTCTTGCGGTAGAGGTGGCCCGCCGGGGACTGCTCGCCGGTCCACAGGAACCACGCGGAGTGCGCACGGCGCGCCCGCATCCGCTCCAGGACCAGGTGGAGCAGGACCTTGCCGAGGCCGGTGCCGCGCATCTCCTCCAGCACGCCGAACGGCCCGAACCGCTCGTCCACCGAATCGAACGTGCCGTGCATCGCCCAGCCGACGAGGCGGCCCGAAGGGTCCCGGGCGACGACGATCCGGTCGAGCGGTGTGCCCGCGGCCAGACACTGCCGGATCGTGCACGCCCAGTCCGGGCCGAAGTGGTTCCCGGCGAGCGCGAACAGGTCCACCAGGTCGTCGTCGCACGGAGTGGCGAACCGGTAGCCCTGCGCCGTCAGTTCGTCCAAGCGACGCGCGACATCCTCCGGGATGCGATAGCCGACCAGGCCGCGGTCCATCGCCGCCGCCTCGTACAGCGTGCGAAAGCCCAGGGACTCAAGGAGCCGGGCCGCTTCCGGGTACGCCTCGGCGTCCAGGCCGGGGAGGACGTAGTGCGGGGTGTACGAGGAGAAGTCCACCCGGGTGCGGCCGTGGCTGTGCAGCCAGTCGAGGGCGTCGG
This sequence comes from Streptomyces olivochromogenes, assembly GCF_001514115.1. Lineage (GTDB taxonomy): Bacteria > Actinomycetota > Actinomycetes > Streptomycetales > Streptomycetaceae > Streptomyces > Streptomyces olivochromogenes. Next base: position 53,536 of record NZ_KQ948469.1, on the reverse strand, counting down.
TCAGCAGCCGGCGGCCGAGGCCGCGCCCGCGGACGGCCGGGTCGACGAAGAAGAACGGGATCCAGCCCTGCTCCGGCTCCAGGTCGGTGCCGGTCAGCGGCGTCAGCCGGCGCACCGCGTAGGCCGCGCCGACGACACGGTCGCCGTCGACGGCGACCCGAAGCCCCTCCGGATCGAAGTTGGCGTCCAGCAGCACCAGGGAGCGGAAGCGGTCCGGGGTGATGGAGTCGGCCGGCGCACTCCGGCGCCACGCCTCCACCAACCGCGGGCCGTCGCCCGCGCCGAAGCCACGAATCCCGACCCGCGATGTCGTCGTGCGATCGGTCGTCGACGGGGTTGTCGTCATCAAAGGGGTTGTCCTTCCATACGCAGATCACGGACGGCGTCGAACGACGCCCGCGGCGACGGCGTCGGCGACGGGGCTGGGCGTGGCGTTGGTGATGCCGGCGGGCAACGCGTCGCGGCGGTGGGCCAGGAGGTCTCAGGAGTAGAGCAGCGCTTCGTCGCCGGCCCACCGGCCGGGCCGCGCCGGTGGATCGCACAGCGGCAGTGGGTCGTCACCCTCGTCGACGGTGCGCCGTAACCGGTCGGACCCCCACAGCAGGTCGATGAAGTGGCGGTGGCCGGTCCCCTCCAGGCCGCCGTCCGCGGTGCGCCAGTCGAAGTCGTCCGGGTACAGCCGCCGCAGCGTGGCCAGCATCGCGACGGCGGTCCGCACGGGCGCGAACACCTCGCGATCGGTGATGTGGAGCTGGACCCCGCGCAGCGGCCTTCCGGCGTGTTTGTGAAAGGTCGGTACGTACCGCAGATCACGGAAGTGCACTCCAGGCAGGGCGAGCGCGGCGAGCGAGGGCGCGAACCGCGCGTCGATGTACGGGGCCCCGACGATCTCGAAGGGCTGCGTGGTACCGCGGCCCTCCGAGAGATTCGTCCCCTCGAACAGACAGGTGCCGGGGTAGAACATGGCAGTGGTCGGCGTCGGGATGTTCGGCGACGGCGCGACCCACGGCAGGCCGGTGGCCTCCGCGTCCATGGCGCGCTGCCAGCCGACAGCCTCGATCACCGTCAAGTCAGCCGCGTTGCCCGCCACTTGGGGCACGGCCGAGGTGTTGAGATGCCGGGCGAGTTCGCCGCAGGTGAGGCCGTGGCGGACGGGTACCGCCGCGCGCCCGACGAAGCTCGCCCACGCCGGGTCGAGCAGCGGACCCTCGCTGACGAGTCCACCGAGGGGATTGGGCCGGTCGGCGACCACGAACCGTACGCCCGTACGGGCCGCCGAGACCATCAGGTCGAACATGGTCCACACGTAGGTGTAGAACCTGGCCCCGATGTCCTGCAGGTCGTACACGAGGGCGTCGACGCCGCTGTCGACCAGCAGTTTGTCGAGGCGCTCGCCGCTGCACCGGTATGTGTCGTGGACCGGCAGGCCGGTGATGGGGTCCGCCTCAGCGGCCTCGCTCTCGCCGGCCTGGCCTGTCCCGTGCAGCCCGTGCTCGGGACCGAACAGGGCGACCAACCGCGCGCCGGCCTCGAGCAGCGCGGGCGCGGCCGGGCGCAGGTCGGGGAGGACGCCGGTGTGGTTGGTCACCAGCCCGAGCCGTCCGGGCCCGGCAAGTCCGGGCGACGCATGCAGTCGTGCGATCCCGGGCGTCACCGCGACGCGGTCGTCCGTGCTCATCCCTTGGCCCGTCTGCCGGTGCCATCGCGAAGCAGTGCTCGGAAATGTACTTGCATGTCCCGGAATGTTGCCATGATTTACCATCAGTTCCCGCCAAGGGCGGCCGCGGGAATCTCCTGCGGCGGCTGGGCAGCGCGGCGGTGCGCCGAGCGCCGGAACGCCTCTGAGGGGAAGCTGTGGGCGCTCCCTCTCGCCTCGGGCCCGAATCTGTGTGTGACGAGACTCTGGACACCGTATTGAGACCGGGCCAACTCGCCCCCGTCAGAGCTTGGTTGAACTGACCAAGGGCCGAATCCGCTATGGACGGAGAGCGCCGCCACGGCCTCGGCGGGCAGCCCACGGCTACTGGGCGCAGAAGACTTCGCCCGTGCGTTCACCGACCTTCTTCGCCAGGTCGAACGCGCCGCACGACGGACCATGGGCCCCCGCCTACCCCGGTTCCTCGACTGGTACGAGCGCCGGCTCAACCAGATGAATGACGGAGGCGACAATCGGGCTGGAACAATCAAGCGGTTCAACACATGGTTCTTCATGTGTCGATCGCCTTAGGAGATGGGCGTGGGATGGATCTGAGGCATCTGAAGTACTTCCTCGCCGTTGCCGAGACGCGTAACTTCACCCAGGCCGCGGCGAACTGCTACGTCGCGCAGTCCGCGCTGAGCCAGCAGATCGCCCGGCTGGAGAAGGAGGTCGGCGCCCAACTGTTCAGCCGTACAAGCCGCTCGGTACGGCTGACCGCCGCCGGTGAACTGCTCGAACCGTTGGCCCGGCGCATCCTGGCCGACGTGGACAACGCCCAGGCGGCACTCGACGCGCTGGCGGGCCTGCGACGCGGGCGGCTGCGCCTGGGACTCATGCAGACGCGCGCCTCCTCCTTCGACCTGGTCGAGGTGATGGCCGAGTACCACTCCAAGCACCCGGGAATCGACTTCCACGTGGTCAACGCACCGAGTTCCGAGATGGCCGCCGCAGTCCTGTCCGGCGCACTCGACCTCGCCGTGGTGGGCCTCGGCCCCCGGCAGGTGCCGGAAGGGCTCGACCATCGAATCCTGGCCGGCGACCCGCTCGTCCTGATCGTGCCCGCCGACCACGCCCTGGCCGACCGTGACGTGGTGCACCTGGCCGACCTGCCGGAGAGTCACCAGCTCATCCAGTTCACGACGGGCACCGGGTTGCGCCGTCAGGTCGAGGCCGCCTTCGCGCGCGCCGGAGTGGAACCCGGCCGGCACTTCCAGGTCGGCCAGATCCACGACATGATCCGACTGGCCGCGCGAGGCATCGGCGTGACGGTCGTACCCCGCTCGTCGGTCTTCGGAGCCGGCTCCCTTCTGGGCTCCAACGCCGACAGCGCGCTGCCGTACGGCGCCCGCGCGCTCCGCCTCGCGGACGACGCGGCGGTGCACAACGTCTGCGCGGTCTACGACAGCAAGCGGCTGGCACCGGCTGCCGCCGCGTTCCTCGACGTGATGGAACGGCACGCCGCAAAGGGGCAGCAGGAGGCCTATTGATCGGTGAGACCGATCGCAGCGCCCGCATCCATATGTTGGACGAAACGCTCGACGCGCCAGAGGCTGAACGGGAACCGCCCGCCTCACGAATCGGAGCGTTGTCATGCTGGTCGTTCTGCGCGACGCTTGGGCCACCGTCGTCCCCGACGGGAAGGACCGGCACGGCCCACTCCCGCCGTTGATGCTCGCGCTGACGGTGGTGACCGGCCTCGTGGATGCCTTCAGCTACCTCGGCCTGGGGCATGTCTTCGTCGCCAACATGACCGGCAATGTGGTTTTCTCCGGCTTCGCGATCGCCGGTGCCGTGGGCTTCTCCCTGGCCGCGTCGCTCGCCGCGCTCGCCGCGTTCGCGGTGGGCGCCCTGCTGGGCGGCCGTGTGGCCCATGGGGCGCGTGCGCATCGCGGACGTGTACTGCACCTGGCCCTCGTCGTGGAGACGGTTCTGGTCCTGGCGGCGTACGTCATCGCCGAGGCCGCCGCCACCCCCTACGCGGGCACCAGCCAGTACGCGCTGATCGCGCTGCTCGGCCTCGCCATGGGCGTGCAGAACGCCGCCGCACGCGTGCTGGCCGTACCCGATCTGACCACGACCGTCCTGACGCTCACCATCACCGGCATAGCCTCCGACAGCCGTGCCGCCGGAGGCAGCGGTGGCAAGGCCGGCCGACGTCTGCTCTCAGCGGTGGCGATGTTCTCCGGCGGCCTCATCGGCGCCGTCACCGTCCTGCACGGGGGCCTGGCCCTGCCCCTGTTGTTCGCCGCGATGCTCCTCGCGGCCGCAACCATCGCCGCGTTCACGCTGACCCGGACCGACGCCGCCTGGACCGACCCGGCGTGACTCCGGACCACCTCCGCCTGCGCGAGACCACACTGGAGACTCGCGTCGGGTAGCGCCCGACACCTTTGGAAGACGCCCTGCGGCATCCCTTGGCCGTATGGAAGCTGTCCTGACCTGACGATTGGCCCGGCCGTTCCGCCTCCACACGGTGCGGCCGGGCGCACCATGCAGGGCAGACAGGGCAGCACGTCAACGCACCCGGGGGATCCATGCGCCGCACCACCCCCACCATCACAGCTTTGCGTGGAGCGACTACCGCGACCTCGTCGTGCGTGCCCACATCCAGCTCAGCGCCCCCATGGACCTGATCTGGGACTGACCTTGCTGTCCAGAGAGTTGATCTGCCGACCGGGGTGCGAACGGGCGTGCGTCGCCTTCTGGCGCGCGTGGCGACCCCGCGCCTGACGCTGCGCCACAAGGCTACGTACTCCTGGAGTTGGGATTTCGCCGACGTCGAGGGGGACGCTTCCGCGCATCCCGCCCCCGGATGATTGTCGTCCGCCGGACCTGACCGTACGGGACGAGCGTGGAGCGACCACCCGACCTACCGGTGACGGCCTGCCCGGTCGCAGGAGCGCGGCCACGAGCACTCCCAGGTAGGGGATGGCAGGGCGGGCCTGTGCCCGCGTGGGGCCGGTTCCCGGGCTCATGCCTGGGAACCGGCCCGTCTTCGTCGGCGCGTGCCGAGTTCTTACTGGCCGAAGGCGTAGGCGAACAGGTGGTCGGTGCCCGTCGAGCCCGTCACCGGCAGCGTGATCGACGCCACCTGCTTGGACGCGTCGAGCGGAACCTTCGTGGCGAAGACGTAGGTCTTCACGTTGTCCCGGCCTCCGCTCCCGGTGTTTCGGTAGGCCGTCGTGACGGCCGTCGTGTCACCCGCGAGCGGCTTGCTCGCCCCGCCGTTGAGTGTCCAGTCCGAGAAGCCGACGGTCGCCCGGGAGGTGGTGCCGTCGGTGTAGGTGACGGTCACCGTGCCCGAGACCCCGCTGCCGTCGGTCGGCGCGTTGGCCGCCGAGCCCAGCAGGCCCAGCGACGCACCCGACGTTCCGGCCGGCATCGGGATGGTCTGACCGGCCATCTCCAGGTTGTCGAGCCGGCCGGATGTCACCGTCGGCCAGGTGTAGGAGATGCCGTCGACCGTGAGGGTGGAGCCGCTGGTGACTCCCGCCGCCGACAGCGCGTTCTGCGAGAACGCCCAGCCGCCGCCGTCGAAACCGCCCGAGTAGCTGGTGCCGTCGGGGTAGACGCCCTCGTTGGTGTCGTACGGCCACAGCGCACCTGCCTTGGCCACGGCCACGCGGAGGGTGGCCCCGCTGAGTGCCGCACCGGTGCTGTGGTCGGTCAGCGCGAAGGTGACCGGGAAGGTTCCCTCGCTCGTGCCCGCCGTCACGTGGACCTTCGTCTCGGCGTTGCCCGAGGCGGGTACCGTCACCGAACCGGATGCCGTATCCACGGTGACGCCGTCGGGCACCGTCGCCTTCCAGTCGACCGAGACGGCCTTGCCGCCGAGGTTGGTCAGGTCGAGCGTGCCGTCACCGGACGCGCCCGGCTGGAGCACCAGGCCGTCGCTGGAGGGGCCGGTCGCCGCCAGGACCCGGTCGCCGCCCGTGGTGTCGGACGGCGGTGCCGCCGACGGGTCGGACGCCCAGGACGTGTCGGGTTCGGTGCCGAGCGTGAAGTCGACCGTGCCCGCGCCCGCGAATTGCTGGTACGTCAGCCAGGAGGTGTTCCAGTCCTTGCCCTTGACGTCGAGCGACTGCACGTACGGCGCGTCGGGCGCGGCCTGCGGAGCGTTGATCCGCACCGTCTTGCCGTTGCCGAAGGTCACCTTGGCCACCGGGAACGCCGGGCTGCCGAGTGCCAGGGTGTCCGTGCCCGGGGTCTCCGGGTACATGCCGAGCTCGGACCAGACGTACCAGGAGCTCATCGCGCCGAGGTCGTCGTTGCCGAACGAGCCGACCGGAGCGTTGAAGTACAGGTTCTGCTGGGCCTTGCGGACGGCCGCCTGGGTCTTCCACGGCTGGCCGGTGTAGTCGTACTCCCAGGGGATCTCCACGCTGGGCTCGTTGCTCAGGTCGGCGTCGGTGTTGCCGGGGTGTGTGATGTCGTCGAGCAGGCTGTCCAGGAAGGACGAGTACGCCTTGGCACCGCCGTGTGCCTGGATGAGCTGCCGCAGGTTGAACGGGACCATCGGCGTGTACTGGGCCGAGGTGCCCTCCACGAAGCCGTTGGAGGTGCCGGGGGTGAAACCGGTCGCGAACTGGCCGTCCTTGTTCTTGCCCTGGATGTATCCGGTCTGCGGGTTGAAGACGTTCATCCAGTCCTGGGCGCGGGTGGCGAACTTCTCGTAGACCGCCGTCTTGCCCAGCGACTTCGCGAAGGCGGCGACGGCGTAGTCGGCGGAGTCGTACTCCAACTGCGTGGAGACCGGGCCGTAGAAGTTGCAGCAGCCGTAGTCGTTCTCGTCCAGTGGGAGGTAGCCCTTCGCGTCCCGCACCGACTCGCCGGGGCGGTCGTTGTTCGGGGCGGTGGCCTCGTGCTGCAGGGCGGCGAGCGCCTTGTCGGTGTCGAAGCTCCGGGCGCCGAAGGCGTATGCGTCGGCGATGATGCCGGCGGCGGGGTCGCCGACCATCACATAGCTTTCGCCGTTGTTCGAGGCCCACTTGGGCAGCAGGCCCGTCTCGTCGTAGCCGTTGAGCATCGAGGTGGCGACGTCGCTGGTGACCTTGGGCTCGACCACCGCCATCAGCTGGGTCTGGGAGCGGTAGGTGTCCCAGCCCGAGTAGTTGGCGTACTGGGCCTGCTGGCCCTTGGCCAGCTTGTGGACCTGGTTGTCCATGCCCATGTACTGGCCGTTGTCGTCGGAGAAGACGTTGGGGTGCAGCAGCGCGTGGTAGAGCGCGGTGTAGAACTGCACCTCCTGGTCCGAGGATCCGCCACCGGTCTGGATCTTGTTCAGCACCGCGTTCCAGGCGTCGTGGTTCGCCTGCTCGACGGCGCCGAGGTTCCAATTCTTGATCTCGGTGGTGAGGTTGTCCGCGGCGTTGGCGTCATTCGTGTACGAGATGCCGACCTTCGCGCTCACCGTCGGGGTCGAGGAGGTGTCGAAGGTCAGGTACATGCCGTTCGCCCCCGTGGTGGGGGGCTGGACGGCCTTGCTCGCGGCGGACGTCCGGGGCGCGGCGTCGGCGCTCGGCGCCGGGGACGGCGTGCTCGTGGACGTGGGACCGTTCCCGTGCACGGTCGGGGAGGGCGCCGCGGGAACGGTGAAGTGCTTCTCCTTGAGCGGTTTCGACGGGTGTGACTGCAGGGTCTGCTGGGCCTTGCCCGCTTTCAGCGACGTCGCGCCGGAGTTGATGGTGCTGCCGACCCAGGTGCCGCTCGCGGTGAACGGCTGGTCGAACTTGATGTCGAAGTGCAGCGTGTACCTGTTGCTCGCGCCGCAGAAGTGACCGCTGTCGATCGAGCCGCGGATCTCCTTGTCGTTCACCACCTGGACGCGGGTCCCGTCCACCTGTGTGGCGCCCCCGCTGAGCTTGAACAGCAGGTTCGCCTGCCGGCCCGCGGGGAAGGTGAAGGTGCCCAGGCCGGCGCGGGTGGTGTCGCTCAGCTGGGTCTTGACGCCGTTCGCGTCCGTGACTTTGTAGTACCCGATGCCCGCCTGCTCGTCGTCGTGGCTGAAGCCCACGGACGCATCACCGAGGTTGCCCGACAGTGCGCCGGTCACCGGCAGGATGGGCAGGTCGCCCGCGACGCCGCAGCCGGGTCCCGAGACATGGGTGAGGCTGAAGCCGGAGATCTTGTCGTCGTTGTATTCGTAGCCGCCGCCCGAGGGACGGTCGGGCGTCGTGTCGGGACCCCACTGCACCATGCCGGCCGGCATGTCGGGGCCGGGAAAGGTGTCCACCGCGCCGGAGGTGCCGATGAGGGGGTTGACGAGGGACGCGGGGTCCTTCACCAAGGCAGGCGTCGCGGCGTTCGCGGCATGCGCGCCCTCGATCGCCGGGAGTGGGAGTACGGCGATGCCCAGGACGGACACCACCGCCAGGCGTTGGCGGAATCTCATTCGGTCACGTGGCGCCGTAGAACGTCGAGGTCTGACCATCGGTTGCCTCCGCAGCGGTTCACGATTCGCACATCGGTGCTGACGTCTCCGGGGAACGAGGAACAAGGAACGGGGCACGCCAGCGGCGGGCAACGGCGCCGGTCGCTCCGACGGCCTGACAACGTTGCCATGCACGAGAGTTGAGTGAAACGCGAGTGCTTGGGGCATGTCAACGAGGTCAACAGGACTTTCTGAGCGCGAAGTTCACAGCCGGGTGCTCTGAGGGACGTGATCCTGAGGTCGACGAGTGGTCACGCCGCCCTGGACCAGCGAGCGGCCCCGGGCCTCCGGCGTATCTGGCGGTCGGCCACGAAAGGCCCTCGCGCGCGGGTCCCCGCGACCGAGGACGCAGACCTGCTCCCTTCGCCGGACCAGCCAGGATCCGGGCCCAACCTTGAGGGAGTTGCCGTCTCCCGGTGAAGGATCCTTGGGTCCGCGGTCACGAGTACACACCACCAAAGACACGGGCAACGCAGGGTACTTCCCGTCGCGACGGGCATCATCCCGGGCCTGTTCCGCCGTGCCCTACTCGGCGCACTTCCGCCCTCCGGCGTTTCACTCCTTCGCAAACGCGTCGGGTGGACGGCGCCTCGCCCAGGACGGTCGCAAGGGGGGCATGGATGAACAAACGGTACGAACGCGGCCGTCCATGCTCCGCACCGCTCCTCCGCGGTGCTTCCGTACCGCCAGCCCGCCAGCCCGCCGTGGCGCTGCTGTATGCGCGTACATCTAATGTTCTTGACACCTTCCGGGGGCGACGACGTAGGTTGAAGCGATCGCTCCCGGACGGGTGGAGGCCCCGATGCGCGTACGTGGCGCCGCACCACACGGTGCCGGCACGGGGACGCGGCTGATCATCAGGCGGCACGTCGACTACTGCCGCACCGCCTCCGCCGTCTGTCCTTCCGCACGCCCCTGACCCCGTCGGCCCGTCGGGCCGGCCGTCTCGTCGTGCCCTCGGAAGGAACCCCATGTCCGGCCCTGCCCTGCGGCTCGCCGTCGAACTCGACGGTGACGGCGCCCATCCCGCGGCCTGGCGCCGCGCCGCCCATTCCCCCGACCACCTGTTGACCCCGCGCCGCGTGGCCCGCGTCGCCGCCGCCGCGGAGAACGCCGGGTTCACCCTGCTCACCCTGGAGGACGGCGCACTCCCGCCCGGCGCCACGCCCGACGTGGTCGGCCGCATCGGCGCGGTGGAGCGGGCCGCGTTCCTCGCCACGTCGACGAGTGTCATCGGCATCGCGCCGGTCGTTCCGGTCACCTATGCCGAACCGTTCCACGTCTCCAGCCAGTTGGCGTCCCTGGACCACATCTCGATCGGGCGTGCCGGATGGGTGGTGAGCGAGGAGGTACGTCCTGAGGCGGCCCGTGCCTGGGACCGCCCCCTCGTCGACGGCGCCGCCGCCCGCGCCCGCGAGTCCCGCGACGGCATCGAGGTCGTCCGCGCCCTGTGGGACTCCTGGGAGGACGACGCGGTCATCCGCTCCGTGGCCACCAGCCGCTACCTCGACCGCGACCGGCTCCACTACGTCGACTTCACCGGCGACACCTACGCCGTGAAGGGCCCGGCGATCGTTCCTCGTCCGCCCCAGGGCCAGCTCGTCGTCCTCGGCCGGCCCGGCCTCGTGCCCGCCGAACAACTCGACGTCGCCCTCGTCGAGGGCCCCGACATCGCCTCGCTCACCGCGGCCGCGGCCGCCGCCGGAACACCGCGCACCTTCGCCGAGGTCGAGGTCGCCCTCGACACCGTGGACGCCACGGCCGACGAGCGCGTCGCCGACCTCGAGCGCCATGCGCCCTGGACCACCGGCGGACGGCTGCGCCACATCGGCTCAGCCGCCGGACTCGCCACCCTGCTGGAGCAGTTGAGAGGCGTCGTGGACGGCGTACGCCTGCACCCGCTGGTGCTGGACGAGGACCTGCCGGAGCTGTCCCGGCTCGTCCTGCCCCACCTCTTCGCGCGGCGGCACGCCGTCCGCCCGCTGCCCGGCGCGTCCCTACGCACCCACCTGGGCCTCGAACGGCCCGCCAACCGCTACGCCGCCGGTGCGGCGTTCGAGGCCCTTGAGGAGACCCGATGACCCGCACCGACCCCCTCGACGTACCCCGCCCGGACGCACAGCTCCACTTCGGCGTCTTCTTCCAGGGCGTCAACCACTGGACCGTCTGGTCCGACCCGGCCAGCGGCTCCCAGATCGACCCTGCCAACTTTCGGCGCGTCGCCCAGACCGCGGAACGGGGTCTGTTCGACGCGTTCTTCCTGGGGGAGGGGCTGCGGCTGCGCGAGGTCGACGGACAGATCCACGACCTCGACATCACCGGGCGGCCGGACGCCATCACCCAGCTCGCCGCACTGGCCGCCGTCACCGACCGGATCGGCCTGGTCAGCACCTCCAACACCACCTTCAACGAGCCTGCCGACCTCGCCCGCCGCCTGTCCGGACTCGACCTGCTCTCGGAGGGCCGCGCCGGCTGGAACGTGGTGACGACCGACAACGCCTGGACCGGCGCCAACTTCCGCCGCGGTGGCTACCTCGACCACGCCGACCGCTATCGGCGCGCCGAGGAGTTCCTCACCGTCGCCCGCGCGCTCTGGGACGGCTGGGAGAACGGGGCCGTATCCGGCTCCCCGGGCGCCCCCGCCTGGGCGGCACCCGGCGCCGTACGTCAAGTCCGGCACAGGGGGCCGCAGTTCGACGTCGACCTCGCGCCCACGCTGCCGCGCAGCGCCCAGGGACACCCCGTGATCTTCCAGGCCGGGGACTCGGGCGAGGGCCGGGACTTCGCCGCCCGCAACGCCGACGTCATCTTCTCGGCGCACGGCAACGACTTCGACGACGCGCTCGCCTTCGCCGACGACCTCCGGCGTCGCCTGCGGGCAGTCGGGCGGCCCGAGGACGACCTGCGCATCCTCCCGGGCACGGAGATCATCATCGGGGCCACGGAGGAGGAGGCCTTGGAGAAGAAGCGCTGGATCCGCCTCCAACAGGTCACTCCGGCCACCGCGTTGGGCATCGCGGGGCTCCTGTGGGGCCTGGACCTCTCCGATCGCGACGCCGACGGTCCGCTGCCCAAGGAGGACCCGGTCGTCGCCGAGAACGACGGTTCCTTCGGCGCCCGTCGTATCGCCGACCCGCGCAAGGTGGTCGCCGAGTGGCGGGAGAAGGCCGAGGCGCACCGGTGGTCGCTGCGCGAGACCGTCATCGCGCTCGGTCCCCAGCGCGGCCACGTGGGCACTCCGGCGGGGCTGGCGGACAAGTTCGCCCACTTCGTCCGGCAGGGCGCTCTCGACGGCTTCAACGTCACGCCGTACCTGATCCCCGACGGCCTCGACGACATCGTCGACCTGCTCGTCCCCGCACTGCAGGAACGCGGTGTGTACCGCACCGAGTACGCGGGTACGACGCTGCGCGAGCACCTGGGCCTGCGGGAGCCACTCACCCACCGCTCCACGACCGACCGGCGGCAGGCCGGCTGACCCGCTCCGCCTCGGCGGCGATGGTCCACCCCATCAGGACGAGACCCCTCGGGCGCCGCGAGCACGTCCTCGCGGCGCCCGACTCAGTCAGTCCTGTGCCCGCGCCGGTCCTGAGGCGTCGGCTGTCTCCCCCCGCACATCGCCCACCGATCCGGACTCGGCAAACACAGGCTCAGGGGCCGGTGTTGCGGTAGGTGATGCGGTAGGCGATGCGGTCGGTCCGGTCGCGGTCCGCGGCGTACGGCGCGAGAGCCCCACGCCGAGAAGGCACAGCGCACCCCCGGCGAGCGCCAGGCCCGACGGGAACTCTCCCAGCGTGGGCCAGGCCAGCACCACGGTGATGGCCGGCACGATGTACGTCACTGCTCCCAGGCGACCCGCGGGCATGTGCGCCAGAGCGTACGACCAGGTCCAGAAGGCCAGTGCCGTCGGAAGCAGTCCCAGGTACACCACTCCTGCCCAGCTCCCGGCCGACGCGTTGCCCAGATCCGTGACGAGCTGTCCCGCGAAGGGCAGGCAGGCGATGGCACCGATCGTGCTGGCGTAGGCGGTGACCTGCAATGGTGACGCGTGGGAGAGCGCGGGCTTCTGGAAGATCACGCCCACGGCGTGACCTGCCGCCGCTGCCAGGCAGAGCAGCACGCCGACCACAGCGGTGTCGCCGCCACCGCTGGAAGCCCCTGCCAGCGCCGCACCCACGAACGCCACCGCGAGGCCGACGAGCAGGGGACGCGGGAAGCCCTCGTGCAGCAGGAACCCGGCGAGCAGCGCGACCAGGAGCGGACCGGCGCCGACGAGGAGGGCCGCTGTCCCCGCCTCTGTGTGCCGCTCGCCCCAGTTCAGTGCCACCATGTACAGCCCGAACCAGAAGACGCCCATGCCGGCGATCCCGGGCCAGGCGGCGCGCGGTGGCAGCCCTTCGCGTCGGATCGTCACGACGGCGAGGAGCGCGAGAGCTCCGACGAGAAGGCGGCCCAGCGCCAGGGAGCCGGGGCGCACGCTTTCGCCGATGTGCCGGATCGCCACGAAGGCCGAGGCCCACAACACCATGGTGAGCAGTGCGGCGGCCAACGCGGTGACCGGGGTCTTCGCGGCGACGGGGGACGTCTCATGCTGTGCCATCGGGCAACTCCCTGTTCGCTCCGCGCAGGACGCGGCGGAGAATCTTTCCTGTGCTGTTGCGGGGCAGCGCGTCGATGAACTCGACGTCCTCGGGGACCTTGTACGAGGTCAGCTTCGCCCCGGTGGTCGAGCGGATCGTGGTCGCCAGCGTGGCGAGCCGGTCCACCCCGGGCTCGGCGACGACGTAGGCGCGCAGGCTCGTCACACCGTCGGCCCGCCGCACCGAGCAGACAGCGGCCTCACGTACCCCGGCGATCCCGGTGATCAGGTCCTCCACCTCCGTGGGGTGGACGTTGGCTCCGGCGACGATCTCGATGTCGTCCACGCGCCCGAGCAACCACACCAGACCCTTGTCGTCCACGCGTGCGGCGTCTCCGGTCGTGAACCACTCGTCGGGGCCCAGCCGGTGCGGCGGCAGGCTGCCCCGTGTCACACCGGGGCCGATGGTGGGGCCGGCGATCTGCAGTTGCCCGACCTCGCCGTCCGGGACGGGTTCGCCCGCGTCGTCGACCACCCGCGCCTGGTACGGAGGAAGGATGCGGCCGAGGCTGTACGGGTGTGTCTCGTGCGGACCGTTGGCCAGGACGGCGTGACCGATCTCGCTGGTGCCGCAGATGTTCAGCAGGCGTGGTCCGAGGACGCGGCGCAGCCTGTCCTCCAGGGGCCGGGGCAGCGTCTCGCCGGCCACGAGCGCCAGACGCAGTCGGCCCAGCAGGCCGACGGCCTCGGGGCGGGCGAGCAGCCGGGCGTAGAAGCTGGGCTGGGCGTAGAAGACGCTCACCCCGTGGCGTCGCAGGACCAGCGGAACGCTCGTCTCGTCCGCCCGCTGCGGGGTCAGTACGACCACGGCGCCGCGCTGCAGCGGAAGGAGGACCGAGTTGCCCAGCCCGTAGGCGAAGTACATCCGCGACACGGAATAGCAGACCTCGCCCTGGCGGAGCGCGAGGACACCGCCGATCGCCCGGTCGAAGTGGAGGGCGTCGCCGTGGTCGTGGAAGCACAGGCGAGGTGCCCCCGTGGTGCCGGACGTGAACACGGCGAAGGCGGGAGCGTCGGACGGCAGCGGCTCCGGGGCGCCGCCGGTGTCGACGTCGTCGTCCGCGGGGCCGTAGCTCTCCGTCAGTTCCCTCGGTGTCACGCTGCGGCCGCGGAACTCCTTTTGGAGCGACGCGTCGGAGACGACCAGTGAGGCCTCGGCGATCTCCTCGCTGGAGCGCAGTTCGTCGGCGTGGAAGAACGTGTTCACCGGCACGGCCACCGCGCCGATCCGCAGAACGGCCAGAAACGTCACCACGAAGGCGACGCTGTCGGGAAGCGCCAGCAGCACCCGGTCCTCGCGCCGAACACCCAGTCGTCGCAGGGCCCCCGCGGTCCGGCGCACCCGGTCGTACACCTCGCCGTAGGAGTAGCGGTGCGTTCCCTGGAGGTACGCGGTGCGGTCGAGCCAGCCTTTGTGCCGCGCGAGCTGTTCCAGTCGTACGGACAGGTTGCCGTCGGCCGGGACGGACTCGGTCGGACCGGACTTGGTCGGACCTGACTTGGTCGGACCGGACTCGGTCGGACCGGACTTGGTCGGCACGGCGGGTATGCCCGTGAGGATGTCCGTCACCTGCACACTCCCTCGATCTCCACCAGCAGGTCGGGCCGGCAGACCGCGACGTTGAAGTACGAGATGTCCGTGTCGGCGGGAAGCGTCGACTCGCAGATGTTCCGTACGACGGGCAGGTGCTCGGCGTCGCGGACGTAGACCTTGACCTGGTCGAGGTCCTTCACGTCGTACCCCGCACCCGCCACGCCGTGCCGCCGGAGGTTGTCGCCTCCGACGAGTGCCTCGATGTTGCGCAGTGTCTCCTCGGTCTGCTGCGCGACGTCGTCCACGTGCACCGTGTCGTCGCCCAGGATGCTGGCCGTGCCCGAGACGAAGAGGCTCCCCGTCTCCTGGCCCGGCGCGTCGACGTCCCTCAGGAACGTCGCCCGGGCGAAGCTCGGAGACTTCGGCCCGTATCTGGAGGGGTACTTGTAGGCGGGCGTCTGCCGGGGATTCTCCAGGTGTACGGCGCGACCCGGCTTCGCCGCGAGGAAGCAGACGTCGACGCCCGGGCTGAGCGTGCCGATCCCGGTGGCGGCCGACAGTTGGGGAAAGCGGTCGGCGAAGGCGGCGAACGCCTCCGCCCGGCCTATGCAGAAGTCGCGGTAGGTCTCCAGGCCGTCCGCGTTCGGGCTGGTGATTCCGCCGATGAGGTTCCACATGCGGACCAGGTCGGTGTAGCCGCGCTCCCAGGTGAAGCGCAGGGCGTTCTCGTACAGTTCGCGCACCGGTCGGCGGTACACGGGCTGAGGGCCGAGGCGCACCGCGTAGAAGAGGTGCTCGCCGTCCTCGGCGAAGACGGCGTCTCCGGAGACGCCGGCCCGTACGGGGAGGCCGGTGCGCCAGATCTCCTCGACCGGAGTGACCTGTTCGTTCGTCATGTGGGTGGTCAGCAGGGGAGTGGCGTCGACGAGAGCGGGCTCGGTGGGGGCGTCCGTGAAGCGGATCCGCCCCAGCACGTTGCCGTGCGGGGCCGTGGGCGCTTCCGACGGAGCGGCGACCGGAACCAGGTCGGACCAGAGGCCGTGCAGGCGGGCCTCGGGCTGACGGTTACTCATGAATCTCCTTGTCTCTGCCGGGGCCGTCCGGAGCGCGGTGGGTGCGGTCGGCCGGCATGCGCTGCCCAGGTGTTGCGGGAGCGTGAACAAAGCGCCCCGGGGTCGGATCCGAGGCCTGTCTCCGTTGAAGAATCACTGGCAGGCGCCCTCACCGGGCACCCGCCGACTTGCGTCAGGCACGATTACGAGGGGGAGACGAACCGTGAACATCGACGGCATAACGGATCTGCCGGACATCCCGCAGGCGGGCACCGCGGCCAGCGAGGTGTACACGCTCGCCTTACGCAGTGAGTACGTCGACATCCAGCGGTGTGTTGGAGATCTCGGCGTCTCCGAGGCGGAAGCCGCCGCGGCCATCGAGGATCTCGTCCGGTTGCGGCTCCTGCACCTGGTGCCCGGCTGCACCTACGCCTACGTTGCCGTCAGCCCGATGTCCGCCTCCCTGCAACTGCTGGCGGTGCAGGACGAGGCTCTTCGCCGACGTCAGAACGAGCTGGAGCGGTTGAGGCAGCAGATGCACAGCCTGCTGCCCCTGTATCGGGCCAATTTCGCGGGTGAGCCACAACACCCGCATGTACAACGCGTCGAGGACCCCCGAGCGGCCCGGGGGATCCTCACCACGATCACCGTCGAGGCGGAGCGAGAGATCCTGCTGTCCCTCCCGACCCAGGATCCGTGGGAGGAACTCGCGGACCTGGACCGCGGGGCGTGGCCGGGGTACGGGGGGACGCGTTCCGATCTCCTCCGGGTACTGCTGCCGGAGGCCGCCAGGTTCGACGTGCGGGTGCGGGAGCAGGCGGAGGCGCTGCTGCGCGACGGAGGACAGGTGCGCACGGCCGTCTCCCCTCCGGGGTGGCTGCTGGTCGTCGACGCCGAAGTCGCCGTGGTACCCGTCGGGGAGGGGCAGGGGCTCAGCCTCGTACGCGAGGAGTCCGTGGTCGCAGCGCTGTGGCGCACGCTCAGCGGCGCGTGGGACGAGGCACGGCCCTTCGACGGCAGCTACGACCACGACAGCGCGCGCTCCACCTCCGCCCTGATCGACGAGGCCATTCTGCGCCTGCTGCTGAACGGCCTCGAAGACAAGGTGATCGCCCGGCGGCTGGACATCTCTCTGCGCACCTGCCAGCGGCGCATCGCGGATCTCATGGACGGCCTGGGAGTCAGGACCCGCCTCCAGGCCGGCTACGTGCTCGGGCAACGTGTGCGAACGGGCGAGCGGAGGGCGGCCTAGGGCGGGGTGAGTGGCCGGACAGCCGCAGTTGGGCTCATGCCCGAGCCCAGCTGGAGAGGGTTCCGCCGATCAGGCTCGGTCCCGCTCAAGGGGCGTCTTCTGCCCGGCCTCGATGGCCACCGGCAGTCGGTTCTCCACCGGGGGCAGCGGGCAGGTGGCCAGGTCGGTGTAGGCGCACGGCAGGTTCGTCGCGCGATTGAAATCGAGGACGACCGTGCCGTCGGCGGCCGGCGGGTCGAGCGACAGGGCCCGGTTGGCGGCGTAGGTGGTCACCCCGGAGGTGGCGTCGGTGAAGAGCACCAGCAGTCGCCCCGGGCCGTGTCCGGGGAACGCGGTCAGGGCCAGGGGGCGTCCGTCCAGTTCGAACTCGACCCGGCCCGGGGCGTCGTACACGTGCTCCAGACCCTCGACCGCGGCGCCCACGGTCGTCGGACGCGGCTCGTCGAACGCGCGGTAACGACCCGTCACCACCCAGCGGGGATCCGGGGCGTAGGCGGGTGTACCGGCGAAGGCGGTGCGCAACGGTGCGTCCGGGTGCCGGGGCCGGACGATGTCGTGCCCGCCACGCTTAGCCACCTCGATCACGGCGTCGCCCCACACCGCGTCGACGCCACCACGCTCGGGCAGCACTCCGAAGCGGTGTTCGCCCCGCACCGGCGTTCCCTCCACGATGAGTTCCTCGCCGTCGTCGAGGACGACGGTGACCCCGGCGGCGTCGGTCCGCCAGGCGCCCGGTGCGTCAGGGAATCGCTGCGGCCGGTCGTCGAGCCAGTGCAGGCCGGTGAGCGCCAGGAATCCGTGCGGCGCGGCGAGCCGTTCCTCCTGCCCGCGGTACCACTCCAGCCAGTCCTGGGTGAAGGCCTGAAGGTCCGTTGTAGGGAGCTGAACGGTCATGGGCACTCCTTCGTCTCGCGAGGCTCGGCCTCGGAATGGTGTGAGGGTCTTCGGCTGAGGCGTGGCTGCCTGCTGTCTGCTGTCTGTTCTCTGTTGTCTGCTCTCGGTGGTCGCGGAGGGCGGGTGGTCGGGTTGACGACCGGGCGCGGCCGTCACACGGTCAACCAGCCAGTTCTCCGAGGAGCGTCCAGGTGCGCCGCCGGTCCGCTTCCCCCGCGATCTCGGTGCCCGAGAACACCACCTCTGTCGCCCCGGCGTCCCGATAGCGCCGTACTTCGGCCGCGACCGTCTTCTCATCGCCGATCACCGCCACGTCGGAGGCCCGTCGGCCGCCGGAGAGTTCGATGACCCGCGCGTAGGACGGGATCTGCTCGTAGAACGCGAGCTGTTCGGTGACCTTCGCCCGTACGGCGTCGACTTCGTCCGTGACCACGCCGGACACCAGGGCCACGATCCGGGGCGCGGGCCGACCCGCGGCCTCCGCCGCCGCGGTGAGGGCCGGAACGATGTGCTCGCTCAGGGCGCGCGGGCCCGCCAGATAGGGGAGGATGCCGTCCGCCAGTTCACCGGCGGCCCGCAGAGCCTGCGGGCCCATCGCGGCGACCAGCAGAGGAACACCGCCCTCGGCCCCCCGGTACGCGCGCGGAGATCGGCGTGACGGCGGTGAGCAACTCGCCGTGGAAGTCGGCCTCACCGCTCTGCGTCAACTGCCGCAGAGCGGTGAGGAACTCACGCAGACGGGCGATGGGCCGTTCGAAGGGGATACCGAAGCCGCCCTCGGTCAGGAGCTTGGTGCCGAGGGCCAGCCCGAGGTGGTAGCGGCCGTGAGTTGCAGCCTGGGCGGTCTGCGCCTGGCTGGAGACCAGCAGCGGATGGCGGCCGAAGACGGGGATCGCGGAGGTGCCCACGTGGAGCCCCGGCACCTCGCGCCCGACGATCGCCGCGAGCTGTGGTGAATCCGCGCCGAAGGTCTGTCCGAACCAGGCCGACC
Source organism: Streptomyces olivochromogenes (assembly GCF_001514115.1). GTDB lineage: Bacteria > Actinomycetota > Actinomycetes > Streptomycetales > Streptomycetaceae > Streptomyces > Streptomyces olivochromogenes. The sequence continues at coordinate 35,045 of NZ_KQ948469.1, read as the reverse complement.
GCAGGCCGGAGGCCGCGGCCTCGTGTGCAAGCTGTACGGCGGTGTCGACCTGGTTTTCCGCCTTGGACGCGTTGAGCGCCACTCCTACAGTCATGCCAGTGCCAACCCCGACCGCCCGACCAGGCATTCCGGTCCGCGTGTGACAGCTTCTTGTCAGGTATGTGTACAGGGCCGCCCGTCGTTGCGCCTTCATGAAATGAGTCCGTCAGGCCTTGGAGAGACCGCCGCACAGCTGCATACAGTTGCATACACCTCGTGCCGCGGCATCGGCCCCCGCCTCCCTCCTACGCTTCGGAGACGCACCCACCATGGAAGAAATCACCTACGAAGACCCGACGGTCGCCGAAGGCATAGCGGCGATCCGTGCCGGCTCTCCGTTCGTCTACGGCCTCACCAACTACGTCGCCGCCAACCTCAGCGCCAACGTACTGCTGGCCGTCGGCGCGGGCCCCGCCATCGGTGCCGCGGCCGACTTCCCGACGGTCTTCCCGGCCGGCGCCGGCGCCGTGTGGATCAACACGGCCGCGCTCATCAGCAACCCGGCAGAACCGGTGTCCACGGCCGCCCGCGCGGCCCATGCGGCGGGTACCCGCTGGGTGCTGGACCCGGTGGCGGTGGGAGCGGGAGCCACCGAGTACGACGCGTTCGTCGCCTCCCTCCTGGAGTACAGCCCCACCGTCATCCGCGGGAACGCCAGCGAACTGACCGCCCTCGCGGGCGGCGACAGCACGGGCAAGGGTGTGGAGACCACCCTCTCCTCCGAGGACGCTGTCGGCGCCGCCGAGGACCTGGCCCGGCGTACCGGTGCCGTCGTCGCCGTCAGCGGCCCCACCGACTACCTCACCGACGGCACCCGCACGGTGGCCGTGCCTGGCGGAGACGTCCGGCTGACGCAGGTGACCGGCGCCGGATGCAGCCTCGGGGCGCTGATCGCCGGGGCGCTCGCCGTCGTGCCCGACGCGCTGACCGCCACCGCGGTCGCGCACGCCGCGTACGCCGTCGCCGCCGAACGTGCCGGCGCCCGGACCACCGGTACGGGTTCCTTCGCCGTCGCCCTGCTCGACGAGCTGTCCCTGCTCGCCGCCTGAGCGGACCACCGCACCATCCCTCCGGGAGCACCTCTTGACGACCGACGACCCGCACACCGACCCCCGGCTGCACCTGGCGGCATTCCTCAACGCGGGACCCCAGGGAACCGTCGGCTGGCGTCATCCCGACGCCGGTGACGGTTTCCTCACGGCTGCCCACTACACCCGCATCGCCCGCGTCCTGGAGGGCGCCGGCTTCGACATGGCGTTCGTCCCCGACTCACTGGCCGTGCCCCGCAGCCTCGGAGACTCCTTCGATCCCGCCGTCACCTGGGGTACGGGCACCCCGCGTCTGGACCCGATCCCGGTCATCACCCTGATGGCCGCCGCGACGGAGCACCTCGGAGTCGCCGCCACCGTGTCCACCGGGTATCAGGAGCCGTTCCACGTCGCCCGCGGCATGGCCACCCTGGACCACCTCGTCGGCGGCCGGGCCGGCTGGAACGTGGTCACCAGCTTCCAGGACGCCGAGGCCCAGAACTTCGGCCAGGACAGGCTGCCCGACCGGCAGACCCGCTACGACCGCGCGGAGGAGTTCCTCGAGGTCACCGCCCGACTCTGGGACAGCTGGGCCGACGACGCGATCGTCGCCGACAAGGAGAGCGGCGTCTTCGGCCGGCCCGACCGGGTGCGTGCCGTGGAGCACCGGGGCGAACGATTCGCCGTACGCGGCCCGTTGAGCGTTCCCCGGCCGCCCCAGGGCTACCCGGTGATCATCCAGGCGGGTGCCTCCCCGGCCGGCCGGGACTTCGCGGCCCGCTGGGCGGACGTGATCTTCTGCAGCCACGAGTCGCTGGAGTCCGCCGTCGCCTTTTACACCGATGTCAAGTCCCGTGCCGCCGCGCACGGCCGGGACCCCGATCAGCTCAAGGTGCTCCCGGCCGCGACGACCGTCGTGGGCACGGACCTGAAGGACGCACTCGCCAAACACGAGGCCTTCACCGAACTCGTCCACCCGGAGGCCGGCTTGTCGCGGCTGGCCTACCACGTCAACGTGGACCTCACCCGCTACGACCTCGACGGCCCGCTGCCCTCTCTGGAGGAGGTCGGTGTGGAGGGCCACTACCGCGAGGTGGTCGAGTTCGCCGAGCGAGAGAAGCTCAGCGTGCGCGAGATCGGCCGCTGGTACGGCGCCCGCACCGAGGGCAACATGATCGGCTCGGCCGCGGACATCGCCGACACCATGGAACAGTGGCTCGACGCAGGCGCGGCCGACGGTTTCATGATCCAGGCCACCCATGTGCCGGCGGCCTTCGAGGAGTTCGCCGACCACGTCGTGCCCGAGCTGCGCCGCCGCGGCCTGGTGCGCACCGCCTACACCGGCGGCACCCTGCGCGACAACCTCGGACTCACCCGTCCCGCCCGGGGTGAATGGCGACACCGCGCCCGACCGGCAGCGGGAGGCCGTCCTTGACCGCCCCCGCCACTCCCGCCCCCGCCGCCTCCGCTCTCGTCGACGCGGCGTGGCTGCGCAGGAACCTGGAAGACGTCGTACTCCTCGACGCCAGTGTGGACCGGCGGACCGAGCCGGACGGGACCACTGTCTTCGTCCACGGTCTCGCCCTGCACACGGAACGCCGCATCCCGGGCGCCCACTTCGCCGACCTCGTGGAAGGCTTCTCCGACCCCTCGGCCCCTTTCCCCTTCACCTGCCCGTCCCCTGACCGCATCGCCGCCTACGCGCGAGAGCTGGGCATCCGCCGGGACTCCACGATCGTCGTCTACGACCGCCTCACGGGAGCGTGGGCCGCCCGTCTGTGGTGGGTGCTGCGGTCGGCGGGCATCACGCGTGTGCGGGTCCTCGACGGTGGGCTCACCGCGTGGGAGGCGGCCGGATTCCCGGTCACCGAAGGGCGTGAGGGATCACCGCCGGCGGGCGACGTCGTCGCGGGCCCGGCCCGCGAGCACTTCACGGACCTGGCCCGGATGAAGCGGGTCGCCGACGGCCGCGACGCCACCCCGGCCGTCTGCGCCTTGCGCCGCACGGAGTATGCGGGCGATCCTGGCCGCCCCCGTTCCGGACACATCCCCCGGACCACGAACCTGCCCTACGCCGACCTGCTCGGCCCTCATCACACGATCGACCCCGTACGCACCGTCCGTCTGGCGCAGGAGCACGGACTGCGGCAGGGAGCCGGTACGGTGCTCTACTGCGGTGGGGCGATCAACGCGGCCGGGCTGGCACTCGCCCTGCACGAGATCGGCATCGACGACGTCGTCCTCTACGACGGCTCCCTCAGCGAGTGGCGAGCCCACCCCGACCTGCCGTTGGTGACCGGCCCCGAGGGAGACGTCGGCCGAGACACACCGCCCACCCATCGGGCATGATCGGTCCCGGCCCGAGGGCCTACGACGAGGAAGCGGATGAAGAGCACACGGGACACGATCTACGACGAACTCAGGCAACGGCTGACCTCCGGGTACTACCCGCCGGACGCCTCGCTCGTACCGCTCGCGCTGAGTGAGGAGTTCGAGGTCTCCCGTACCCCGGTGCGCGAGGCCCTGGCCCTGCTCGAGCGGGACGGGCTGCTGGTCCCCACGCGGCGCGGGTTCACGCTGCGCCTGCGGTCGGACGAGGAGATGCTCGAACTGTTCGAGATTCAGGCGGTGTTGGACGCCACGGCCGCCGCGTCGGCGGCGCTGCGCCGCGGCCCGGTCGACCTGGCCCGGCTGGACGCCCTGCTCGACCACGCCCAGTCCTTGGAGGATCCCGCGCAGATTCGACGGAGCCTGAACGACTGGCACGAAACCGTACGCCATGCGGCCCACAACGGGACCGTCGTCGCCTTCCTGCAGACCCTTGACGCGCAGGTGAAGACGAGCGCGCCCTGGCGCACGCCCGAGGTCGCCGACACGTTCACCGCCGCCTTCGCCGAACACCGCGCCGTCACCGAGGCGATCCGGGCCCAGGACGCCGAGGCGGCCCGGATCGCCATGCTCCAGCACCACGGACACGACCGGGACCGGCGCATACGGCAACGCGTGCGCGTGGACGGGACAACGGCGTCCACGACGGCACCTGTCGGCCCCGGAAGACGTGACAGCGCCGGGAACGCTCCGCCGTGATCCCGTGCGCCGGGAGAACATCGTCGCGGCCGGCGTGACGAAGGCCCAGGAGTATCCGGCCACAGGAGCACAGCCCTCACAGCCCATACGGCACTAGGGACGACGTGTCCGCAGCCGTACTCGATCGAGGAGCCGGAGCCCGTCGCCGGTGGTGAACCACCGGGTGTGGTCCACCAGATACCGGTACGCCAGATCGGCGTTGGCCCGCGATCCGGTGACGCCGTGGAAGTAGCCCAGCTCGGACAGGGCGAACTCCGCGTGCACGAGCGGCAGCAGCTCGGGCAGGGCGGCCGACTCGGCGGGGCTCAGGGGGCGTATCGAGGTGTACCCGTCGAGGAGCGCGTCCACGTCGTCCGGGCGGACGGGGCGGGACGGGTCGAGCCACTGGACGGTGTTGCGCTCGATGGCGGTCGCGAGGTCGTGGACGGCGGTCGTGCGGTCGCTGAGGCCGAAGTCGAGGACGGTCGAGACGGTGCCGGTCGCCGGGTCCCACAGTAGGTTCGAGGCGTGCCAGTCGTTGTGCGTCCACAGCGGTTCAAGGCGGCCGAGGTGGGGCAGCAGACGCCGGTGGAAGGGAAGATGGACCGCGCGCAGGTCCTCCCGCCAGGGACGGTCCGCCAACGCCGCCACCAGTGCCGGCCGCTCGGCCACATACGCCTCCAGCGCGGCCTCGGGGTCGACCGCCGCGAAGATGCTGAAGGAAGAGACGAGGGGCTGCGGGCGCCGACGCGGGGCGCCGAACCCCTCCGCCGCCAGGTGGAGTTGGGCCAGTGCGGCACCGGCGGCCCGGGCATGGGCCACGGACGCGAACGGCGACCACGACAGCGCGTCCCGGTAGAGATCCGTTCCGGTTCCGGCCGTATGTACCTCGTACACCCACTCCCCGTGCGCCTCGGCCCCCAGCACCTCCACGACCGGCGCACCCCGCTCTCGCAGATACCGCAGGAAGGCGTGCTCCTCGGCCAGACCCTCCAAGGTGCGTACGTCGCTGTGGTGCCGCTTCACGAAGAGCCGCCGCCCGCCCCGCTCGACCAGGGCGGCCGCCGACAGCGGGCGCGGGCTGCGCCAGAGCACACGCACGGGACCGAGGACGGCCTCGACCTCTGCCTCGGTGAGCGGCGGCCAGTCGGGGGCCACCGGTTCCGTACCCATGCCGTGGGCCAGGAGCGCGCTCATCCGGCCGTCACCTCGTTCACCCGGCTCACCCGGCCGCTCAGGGAGTCCAGCAGTCGCCGCTCGGTCGCCGCGAACTCCGGCTCGGAGAGGGCGTCGAGACCGCGCGGGCCGGAACGCGGCACCTCGATGCGCTCCACGACCGTGGCCGGGCGGGGCGACAGGACATGCACGGTGTCGGCGAGCAGGACGGCCTCACGAATGTCGTGCGTGACCAGGACGACGGTCCAGCGGTAGCGCTGCCACATGTCGGCCAGCCACAGCTGCATCTCGGTGCGGGTGAGCGAGTCGAGCGCGCCGAACGGCTCGTCGAGCAGCAGCACGGGCCGCTCCAGAACGACGGTGCGCAGCAGGGCCGCGCGCTGCCGCATGCCGCCGCTGAGCTCGAAGGGATACGAGGACTGGAAGCCGTCGAGTCCGAAAGCCTCGAAGAGTTCCCCGGCCCTGCGCCGCGCCTCCTTCTTCCGCACTCCCTGGGCCTCAAGCCCCAGCGCCGTGTTGTCGAGCACCGTGCGCCACGGGAACAGCAGATCCTTCTGGGGCATGTAGGCGACCTTGCCCGAGGCCACGGACGCAGGGGCACCCTGGACCAGGATCTCGCCCGAAGTAGGCCTGTCCAGACCGGAGATCAGGTTGAACAGTGTGCTCTTGCCGCTGCCGCTCGGACCGATCACGGCCGCGAACTCACCCGGCTCCACGCTGAGGTTCAGGTCGCGCAGCACTGCCAGCGACCCGAACGCCTTTGTCACGCCCCGCACTTCGAGACTCATGACCGGCCCTCCTTCACCAGCGCCCGCTCCCACGGCAGAACGAGTCGTTGCAGCAGACAGGTCGCCCCGAACAGGGCGATGCTCAGCGCGGCGGTCACCGCGACCGCCGCGAACACCAGGTCCGTGCGGAACGCGCTCTTCTGCGCCTGCATATAGATCCCGAGGCCCTTCTCGGCGCCCGCGTACTCCGCGAAGACCGCGCCCACCACCGCGTACGTGATGCTCACCCGCAGCCCGGTGAAGAAGTGGGGCAGCGCGCTCGGCACCCGGACCAGCCGGAAGGCGCGCACCCGGCCCGTGCCCAGGGAGCGCAGCAGCCGCATAGCGTCGCGGTCGGTGGCCGCGAAGCCCGCCGCCAGGGTCGCCGCGAGCGGGAAGAACGTCGTCAGGGTCACCACCAGCATCTTCGGCAGCAGGCCGAAGCCGAACCAGATGATCAGCAGCGGTGCGACGGCCACGATCGGGATGGTCTGCGAAGCCACCAGGAGCGGATACAGCCCCCGGCGGGCCGCAGCCGAGAAGTCCAGCACCACGGCCACCAGCCAGGCGGCGGTGAAGGACAGCGCGAAGCCGAGCAGGGTCTCCTGGAGGGTGGGCAGCGTCTGGTCCCACAGGTCGCCACGGTTCGCCCAGCCCTGCGACAGGACGCGGCCGGGGCTGGGCAGCACCGTCGGGTCGACGCCGGCGGCCGTCACGTACGCCTGCCAGCCGGTCACGAGCACGGCGAGGACGAGCAGCGGCGGCCAGACCGCCCGCAGGGCCGTCCTCACTTGGTGTCCGGGAGGTAGGCGTCGGTGAAGAACGTCGAGGCGTCCGGCGCCTTGGTGAGCTTCTTGCCGTTCTTGTCCACCAGCAGGCCGGACCTGAACTCGAAGTCGGCGAAGTCCTGCCAGCGCTTCGCCGTCTGGGTGCCGAGCGTGCCGTCGGCGGCGCGGTAGTACTCCTTGGCGAGCAACGCCTCGCTCTTCTTGACCAGTTCCGAGTTGGTGAGCGTGCTCTTGTTGGCCGCGATGAGGAGATCGGCGGCCTGATCGGGGTGGTCGGCGGCGTACGCGTACCCCTTGTCGACCACGGCCAGGAACTTCTTGGCGACCTCGGGGTTCTGCTTCAGGTACTGCCCGGAGGACGCGATGAGGGTCGAGTAGATGGCCGGGAAGCCGTAGTCGGCGAGCTGGAAGTCCTTGAGAGGCTTGCCCGTGAGTTTCGCCTCCAGGCCCTCCCAGGTGGGCATGGGCATCGCGAAGTCCGCCTTGCCCGCGTAAAGGGCCGCGTAGGCCGAGGTGTTGAGCGTGATCTGCTTGAACGTGCCCTTCCCGCCGTCCTCCTGGATGACCTTCTGGAGCAGGGCCTTCTCATACGGGGCGCCGAAGCCCGCGTACGTCTTGCCGTCCAGGTCCTTGGGGGACTTGACGTCGTCGCGGTCGGCGCGCACGGAGACCGTGACGTTCGTCTTCTGTGTGACGGCGTACACGGAGGTGATGTCCTGGCCCGCGGCGCGCGCGGTGGTGACGCCCTCCTGGTACGAGATCCCGAAGTCCGCCTTGTGGCCGGCGATCAGCGTCTCGGGCGCGGTCGTGCCGTACGGCACGATCTTCAGGTCGATTCCGGCGGCCTTGAACCAGCCCTTCTGCTGGGCCACGTAGATGCCGGTGTGGTTGGTGTTGGGTGTCCAGTCCAGGGCGAGGGTGACCTGGGTGGTGCCGTTCTTGGCGGCGGCGGACGTGGAGTCCTGCGCGGCACAGCCCGTCGCGGCGAGGACGGCGGCGGTGGTCACGGCGAACAGGGCGGTCGTACGGGATCTCATGGGGTTTCCTCGGATGGGCGCGCTGGTGCTGGGGGCGTGGGAGTCCTCTTCACGCCCGACACAGCGCGCTGTCGACCCGCATGAGGTCGATGGCCATGCGTCTCGTCAGTTCCCTTGCCTGGCAGGTCATTCGGCGCCTGCCGGGGTGGTGGCCAGCAGGTCGTTCGTGTACGACGACCGCCAGTCGCGGGCGTGCGGAACGGCCTTGTGCCGCGCGAGCCAGTCGGCGTAGGGGCCCATGCGGGTCTCGTCGATGACCCCCCAGTTCCCGTTCGCGTCGGTCCAGGTCGGGGCGACCAGACTGAGGGAACGGGCGATCAGGGGGCGCGAGAAGTAGGGGATCACGCGTTCCAGCAGGGCGCGGGCGCCTACCTGGTCGGCCGCCGCGGAGGCGTAGCCACGGGCGGTGGCGGCCAGGAAGGCGCGTATCAGGTCGGGGCGGGCGTCGGCGAGGCTCTCGCTCGTACCGAGGAGGTAGCTGTGGTAGCGGGGGGCGCCGATCTCGTCGACCGGCCAGGTCAGGCGCTGCTCTTCGGGAAGGTCGCCGCGCAGGGCGTCCCAGGACCAGTAGGTGCCGAAGGTGGCGTCCGCCTCGCCGGCCGCTATGTCGTCCACGGTCAGCTCGCGGTAGCCCGCGTCGACGGTGATCACGGCGTCCGGATCGCCGCCGTCGGCCGCGACCAGGTGCCGGACCATGGCGCGTCCGCGCGGGGTGGGGTTGTAGGCGAGGCGGCGTCCGGCCAGGTCGCGGGGGCGGGTGATGCCGGTGGGGCGGGCGGTCTGGATCGCCTCCAGGGCGCGGTGGTTGACGGCTGCCACGGCGAGCAACGGCCGGCCGGGGGCGGCGCGGCGGGCGAGCAGCCGGTTGGGCGGGAAGAGGCCGAAGTCGACCTCGCCCCGGGCCAGGTACTCCAGAGTGTCGCCGCGTCCCGGATCCTGGACGGTGAGTTCCACGTCCAGACCCGCTTCGCGGTACCAGCCGCGCTCCCGGGCCACGTACAAACCGGCGGAATTCGGCCAGGGGTGGAAGTAGTCGAGCATGACTCGGACGTGCGACATGGGCAGACGGCTCCGTGGACGGCAGACGGCAGACGGCAGAATGCGGACGGCACTCAGGCGTGCGGGCCCGTGGCCTGGCTGCCTGGTGCGAAAAGCAAGGAGAAGGGGGAGGGGAGACCGGGCGGGTCAACAACAGGAGCGGGCCGCCGCGGCGGACGCCGGGGGACACTGCTGCTCGACTGCTGAAGACATGCGGTACTCCTACGCGGGCACTGTGGCTCAAGTGATGCGGTCGGCGTTCCCATGGGGACCGGGTCGACAGTTGTCGACACCGCTCCCAGACGCCCTCTCAGCCCAACCGGGTAGGGGCTCCCGCGTAGATGGCCGAAACCATAACCCCGAGCAGTCGATGTTGTACAAACGAGTTCCACGATGTGGGACGAGCTTGCCCAGCCAACGAGAACTCGCAGATCAGGCTCACCCTTAACGGGCACCGCGGGGTTAGCATCCCCGCCATGACCGACCCTCTGCGCCCCGATCCCGTGCTTTCCGACCCCGTGCTCTCCGACGCCCTGCTTCCCGGACCGCTGGTCGACGACGTGTGGCTCTCCGCCCGCCTCGGCGACCCCCGGCTGGTCGTCCTCGATGCCACCGCGCTGCTGCCGTCGCCCCGCCACGACGGCGACCACCGGTCCGGCACCGGTCGCGCCGAGTGGGCCGAGCGCCACATCCCCGGCTCTCGCCACGCGGACCTCACGGGCGAACTGTCGGACCAGGGGGCGCCGTACCATTTCGCGGTCCCGGCACCGGAGGCGCTGGCCGCCGCCCTGCAACGGCTCGGTGTCCGCGACGGTTCGGAGGTCGTCGCCTACGACAGCGGCGGTGGCATCTGGGCGGCCCGGCTGTGGTGGATGCTGCGGTCGATCTCCGTGCCGGTGGCGGTACTGGACGGTGGATGGCAGGCATGGGAGACGGGCGGACATCCGATCGCCCGTGGAGACGAGACGGGTAGCGACGAGACAGGTAGCGACGAGACGGGTGGTGGCGAGGCGAGTGCCACTCCGGCCATCGGCCCCCTCACCCCCGTACCCCGTCCTGGCATGTGGACCGGAATTGAGACGGTGGGGGCCGTCAGCCGCGGCGAGCGTCCCGGCACGCTGGTGTGTGCGCTGCCGCCCGGCGGCTTCGACGGCTCCGCCTTCACCCGTTACAGCCGACGCGGCCACATCCCCGGCAGTCTCAGCCTGCCTGGGCGCGGCCTTCTCGACGGCACGGGCCGGTTTCTGCCTGCCGCCGAACTCGCCGAACGCGTGGGTGCGGTCCTCAAGGGCGAGGAGTCACCGGTGATCCTCTACTGCGGCGGCGGCATCTCGGCCGCCGGCACCGCGCTCGCCCTCACGCTGCTGGGCCGTCAGGACATCACCCTGTACGACGGTTCGCTGGAGGAATGGTCCCAGGATCCGTCCAGGCCGCTCACGACGGGCACCTGAGTCCCGGGCTCACGAGCACCTCTCCGGTCGGGCGGCTAGCCGACGAGTTCACGGACGAGCGCGGCGACCTGCCCCGTCTCGATCAGGAATCCGTCGTGGCCGTAGGGGGATTCGATCAGACGGAGGCGGTCCGCGGCAGGGATCGCGGCGGCCAGCTCCGCCTGCTGGGACGGCGGGTAGAGGCGGTCGGAGTCGACTCCGGCGACTAGGGTCCTCGCGGTCACCCGGCGCAGGGCGGTGCGCGTGTCTCCGCGGTCACGGCCGATGTCGTGGCTGTTCATGGCCTGCGCCAGCGTCACGTAGCTGCCCGCGTCGAAACGGCGCACCAACTTGGCGGCGTGGTGGTCGAGGTACGACTCGACCTGATAGCGGCCGCCGTTCCACGGGTCCTCCGTGCCCTGGGGCGTCCGGCCGAAGCGGACCGCCAGTTCCGGCTCGCTGCGGTAGGTGACGTGGGCCAGGCGACGGGCCAGGCCGAGTCCCGTGTGCGGTCCGCGGCCGGGGCCGGCGTCGTGGTAGTCGCCGCCGCGCCAGTGCGGGTCGGCGCGGATGGCGTGGAGCTGGATGTTCGCCCAGGCGATCTGCTCGGCGCTCGCCGCCGCGGTGGTGGCGAGCAGCAGGAGCGCGTCCGTGCGTTCCGGATACGTCACTGCCCACTCCAGGGCGCGCATCCCGCCCATGGAGCCGCCGATCACCAACGCCCAGCGCTCGATGCCCAGTTCGTCCGCCAGGCCGGCCTCCACGGCGACCTGGTCGCGCTGGGTCAGGAACGGGAAGTCCCCGCCCCAGCGCCGCCCGTCGGGGCGGAGCGAGGACGGCCCGGTGCTGCCCTGGCAGCCGCCGAGCACGTTCGGCGCGACGACGAACCACCGGTCCGTGTCCAGGGCCTGCCCGGCGCCGATGAGGGCGTCCCACCAGCCGGGGGTGGGGTGACCGGGTTCGGCGGATCCGGCGGCATGGCTGTCGCCGGTCAGCGCGTGCAGTACCAGTACGGCGTTGGAGCGGTCCGGTGCGAGCCGGCCCCAGGTCTCGAACGCCAGCCGTACGCCGGGCAGTTCACCGCCCGCCTCCAGCGCAAGCGGCTTCTCCCGGGTATGCCACTGGCGGCGCCCGGGCGGGTCCCCCTCCCACCAGGCCCCGGAGGCCGGCGGAAGGGGGACCGCGGACGGCGTCGGTACGCTGTTCAGGACGCGCCCTTGGCCGCGCGGAACCCGGCCTCCAGGTCGGCCTTGAGGTCGGCGAGGTTCTCGATCCCGACCGACAGGCGTACCAGTCCGGGTGAGGTGCCGGTCGCCGCCAACTGCGCCTCGTCCAGCTGGCTGTGGGTGGTGGACGCCGGGTGGATGATGAGGCTGCGTACGTCCCCGATGTTGGCGAGGTGACTGAAGAGTTCGACCGCGTCCACGAATCGCTTTCCGGCCTCGACCCCGTCCCGCAGTTCGAAGGCCAGCACCGCCCCGGCGCCGCGCGGAAGATAGCGTTGCCCCGCCGCGTACCACCGGTTGGATTCGAGTCCCGGATAGTGGACGGCGGCGACCTCGTCGCGCTGCTCCAGCCACTCGGCCAGGGCCTGGGCGTTGGCGGAGTGCCGCTCGATGCGCAGACTGAGCGTCTCGACGCCCTGCAGGAGCAGGAAGGCGGAGTGCGGCGAGATGGCCGGACCGATGTCGCGCAACAACTGCACCCGCAGCTTGATCGCGAAGGCGCCCGGGCCGAGCGCGGGCCAGTACCGCAGCCCGTGGTAGCTGGGATCCGGTTCGCTGAAGTCGGGGAAGCGGTCGGCGTGCGCGCCGAAGTCGAAGGTGCCGCCGTCGACCACGACGCCGGCGATGGTGGTGCCATGGCCGCCGAGGAACTTCGTCGCGGAGTGGACGACGATGTCGGCACCGTGCTCGATGGGCCGCAGCAGAAACGGGGTCGGCACGGTGTTGTCCACGATCAGCGGAACGCCCGCCTTGTGCGCGACGTCAGCCACCGCTCGTACGTCGAGTACGTTGCCGCGCGGATTGCCGAGTGTCTCGGCGAACAGGGCCTTCGTGTTCGGCCGGATCGCGGCCCGCCACGCCTCGAGGTCGTCCGGGTCGTCGACGAACGACACCTCGATGCCGAACTTGGGAAGGGTGTGGCGGAAGAGGTTGTACGTGCCGCCGTACAGGGAGGTGCTGGACACGAGGTGGTCGCCGGCGGATGCCAGCGTCAGGATGGCGAGCGTTTCGGCGGCCTGACCGGAGGCGAGTGCCACCGCGGCCACTCCGCCCTCCAGTGCGGCGACGCGCTGCTCGAAGACGTCCTGGGTGGGGTTGTGGATGCGCGTGTAGATGTTGCCGGGCTCGGCCAGCGCGAACAGGTCGGCGGCGTGCTGGGTGTCGCGGAACACGAACGAGCTGGTCTGGTAGATCGGCACCGCCCGTGCCCCGGTCGTCGGGTCCGGCGCGGCACCGGCATGGATCTGCTTGGTCTCGAACGACCAGGCCGAGGTGTCGGGGCCGACGGGCTCGTCCTCGGGGGTGTGACCTGCGGTGACGGAGTCGATGGGCTGGCTCATGCTTCTCCCTTGTGCGGCGTGCGACGTACGAAGGCGCGCGGGGTTGGTGAAGGCACCGCAGGGCTGTGCGCCGCGCCCGGGCAGGGGCAGCGGGCAGCACGGTGCGGAGAGGGGGAGTGATCAGGTGCCGGAGCGGGGCGTCAGCTCTCGGCGGAACAACCCGTGGTGGTGACACGCACGTAGTCGACGTGGCGGCGAGTCACGAGCACGGTCATGCAGCCAGGTAACCACAGATGGTCATGAAGCACCAGCGTGACGTGGGGAGTTGACGGGCGACCGTGCGCCCTCACCCGCCGGGACACATGGCGGGTGCACCCGCACGCGTGTGCTCTGATCCGGCCTGAAGCCATCGGACAGACACGCATGATTCCTGCTCGCATCGGTGCGGCGGCTGGTGGCGGGATGGTCCAGCAGTCCACTCCGCGAGCCGAACCCGCCAGCGGACTCATGTGCGACGCATTCGGAACGCAGGGACGGGAACAGACCCGAAGCGCGGGCCGGGAGTGATCCCGACCCGCACCCTATTGGTTGGCACTCACATCCGCTGGAGGTCAGCCGAGCAGCTTGCTCGCCAGGGTCGCGGCGTTGTACGAGCCCCATCCGGTGGTGAAGTCCCAGCCGGTGGCGGCGGAGTAGGCGCCGTTGCTGCCGCTGGTGACGTCGTGGAAGCCGGTGCCGCTCGCCGTGTAGAGGGCGGGGTTGGCGAAGCCGAGGTTGGCCTTGCCGGCCGCCGCGGCCTGCTGGTTGTACAGCGCGGCGAACGCCGCCCACTCGGGCGCGGCGGCGCTGGTGCCGCCGACCGAGCTCCAGCTGCCCTGCGAGTAGATCGAGACGCCGGGGCTGGGGTTGGCGTGGGCCGAGACGTCCGGTACCTGACGGTAGCCGCCGCCTGCGCTCTTCTGCACGGCGGTCTGCCAGCTGGGGATCTTGAAGACGGAGGACTTGCCGCCGCCGCCCCCGGACCAGGCCACCTCCTTGCTCCAGGCGTTGGACGAGGTGACGGTCAGCTTGGTGCCGCCGACACCGGTGACGTACGGGTCGCTGGCCGGGTAGTCGACGGAGGTGCCGCCGTCGCCCGCGTCGTCGGAGCCGTCGTCTCCTGAGGCCGCGTAGAAGCCGAGGCCCTCGGCGGCGCCCGCCTTGAAGACGGCGTCCACGGCGTTGATGTTGGATGTGGTGCGCGCGCTCTCGGCGGCGCCCCAGCTGATCGACGTGGTCGGGATGCCGCTGTCGACGATGGCCTGGTAGGTGTCGACCTCACCGGCGTCGGAGTTGGGCCCCTCGAAGACGGTGACGTTCGCCTTGGGGGCGATCGCGTGCAGGACCTCGATGTCCAGCTCCACCTCGACCTGGCCGTCGCCGAGCGAACCGGAACCGCCGTCCACCTTCTGCACGGTCGGAGTGGGCGAGCCCAGACTGTAGTTGGTGTCGTACTTGGTGATGTTCGACTGCTGGAAGCCGTCGAACTCCAGCAGCGCGATCTTCTGGCCGCTGCCGGTGTACGTACCGGAGACGTTGTAGCCACCCTTGAGCTGTAGCGGGGTGTAGCCGCCGCCCGGGCCGTTGCGCGGGGTGACGGTGGAGGGCGCCTGGTGATGCAGCTGGGCGCGGTTGTTGAGGCCGGCCACGTCGCTGACGAGGGAGGCGATGGCGGTCGGCAGGGTCGGCGCGGTGTCGTTGGCGTAGAACGCGCGGCCCGACGCTGCGTCCTTCCAGGTCGACAGCTTGGTGCCGAAGGCCTTCTCCAGCTGGGCGGCGGTACCGCTGGCGTCGACCAGCAGGTTCCCCGAGTGGACGGTGCCGACGGTGAGCCCCTGCGCGTGCAGGTACTCCTTGAGCTGCTTGATCTCGGCATCGGTCCGGCCGAATCGGGCCGCGAACTGATGCTTCGTCAAGTAATGCCCGTAGGAGCTCGACCGCGGGTTGCTGACCTGGGCGACGAAGGTGTCGAGCGCCTTGTCGTTTCTGGGGGCCAGGCTTATCGCCACCGATATCCGCTTCCCGGCGGCGACGCTGCCGGTGTGGGTCGCGTTGTGGTTCAGGCCCTTCAGGACATCTCCGGTGATGGCCGCGCGGGTCGAGTGCGGCTGGGGGGTGCCGGCGGCGTAGGCGGTGGGGACGGCGGCGGCGAGCAGGGCCGGCACGGCGACCAGGCCGAGCAGTTTCAGGCGTGACTTCACTGAAGTCCTCCGGAGAGTGGGGGTGGTGTCCCGGAAGCGGAACGGCTTCACCGTAGGAACATCAGCCCCACCCGCATAAGCGGGGGAACCCTTGCGTTGCGTGTTAACTGCGGATGTCACGTGAACTGCGGATGTCACGTCAACGGCGTGTGCCGCGCGTACGGGGAATCCGGACACGGCCGGGCTGACTTGTCATCACCGCCTGGGCCGGGGGCTTGACTTGGTCGTCCTCGCCGGAATCCACGGCCGCCCCGGACGCGATGACGGCTACCGCCATCGCATGGGCCAGCGCGGTGCGCGAGCGGACCCCGACCTTGCGGTAGACCCGCGACAGGGCACCTTCCACCGTCTTGACGCTGATGAACAGCTCTGCGGCGACTTCCCGGTTGGTGGCCCCGCCGCCGACCAGTCCGGCGATCCTGGCTTCCGTGGGGGTGAGTTCGGGCCCGCCCGCGCCTGCCTCGCCGCTCCGCTCTCCGGCTTCCAGCCGCGCCAGTTCGTCCCTGGCCCGCGCCGCCAGCGGAGCGGCGCCGATCAGTGTGGCGGTCTCCAGGGCCTCGCCGAGGACCGCACGCGCCGCGTTCCTGTGGCGGGCGCGGCGCTCGACCGCGCCGAGCGCGATCAGGGTGCGTACCAGCTCCACGGGCAACGGAAGTTGGCGTAGGCGGTCCACGGCCGCACGCAGTCGTACCGCCCCCTCCTTCGCCCGGCCGAGCCCCGCCTCACGCAGCCCCTCCGCCCGCTCCAGAGCTGCCACGACGCTCCCGGGCGCATCGCCGGACGCACGCGTGCGGGCCTCGCGGAGCACGGCCCCGGCCGCGTCCGTCTCGCCCAGGACGACCAGGGCCTCGGCCAAGTCGCTGTACCAGTGCAGCAAGGGCGGGTCGGCGGCGGACATGGCCTCGCCGAGTTCCTTGACGCGTTGCAGCGCCTCGACCGCGGACGCAGCCCCCCGTGGGTCGCCGACGAGCAGCTCGGCCTGCCCGAGCACCGCCAGCGCGCGCAGCAGGAACAACCGGTCGCCGTCCGCCTCCGAGGCCCGTACCGCCTGCTGGGCGAGGTGTCGGGCCTCGTCGGCGGTGCCGCCCGCGGTCGCCGCGAGCGCCGCCGCATACAGCGCCGGAGCCGCCTGTACGCCCGTCTCGGCCATGGCACGCGAGCAGCGGGCGGCGGTGCGCAGCGCCTCCCGGCAGTCCCCGGAGCGCACCTGAATACGGGTCAGCGACACCAAGGTCGCCATGACCTCCTCGACCCCGGCGAACTCGCCTATTTCCGCAAGGAGTCCGCCGACCTGGTCCCGGGCCTCGGTCACCTTGTCGGAGTCCAGGGCGAGGATCGCCCGCATCCGGATCAGCCCCCAGCTCTCCGGACCGGCGTCGGCGCCGCCGACCAGAGTGAGTGCCTCCTCGAGCGCGGCGTCGGCGGCGACCGGTGCCCCGGCCAGGGACCGCACCCGGGCCAGGGTGGCGAGCGCCCCGATCCGGGTGTCGATGTCGCCCGCGTGGGCCGCATGCCGGGCAGCGCGCCGGGCATGCCGGGCCGCCTCCTCCAACTCCCCGCACAGCAGGCCGCGTACCGCCGCCCAGTGGTGCAGCCATGCCTCGGCCGCCGGGTCGCCGTCGGCGTCCCGGAGGCCCTCCTCGATCAGGTCATGGGTGCCTTCCAGGGCCTGCCCGGCGTTGCGCAGCAGGATCAGCCGGGCCCGCACCCGCTGCCGTGCGGAGCCCGACTCGGCGAGGACGCTCTCGGCCGCCTGGCCCGCCTCCTCCAGTTGTCCGGCGTCGCATGCGTACTCGGCCGCGGCCAGCAGCCGGTCGGCGCGATCCGCGGAGCGGTCGCCTGGAGTGCGTCGGACAGCGAGCTCGGCCAGTTCGAAGGCGGCGTCGGGTGCGCCGTGGCGGCGTGCGGACTCGGCCGCGGACATCAGCGTGCGGGCGGTGGTCTCGTCCTCGTGCGGGTGGGCGAGAGCGAGGTGGCGGGCCTGCTCCACGGGCTCGGTGACCGATTGAGCCAGCAGGGCGTGTGCCTGCCGGCGGCTGTACTCCGGGGCGTCGGCATAGACAGCGGCCCGGATCAGCGGATGGCGGAAACGTATGGTTCCGTCGGCGTCGGCCGTCGCGACACCGAGTCGTTCGGCCTCCGCGAGGTCCGCGGCGGGGTCATGGAGCCCGGTGGCACGCAGCAGAGTGAGGCTGGGGCGGGCGGCGGCGCTCGTGACGAGGAGGGTGTGCCGCACTGTTTCCGGCAGCGTACGCGCCTGGTTCAGCAGGAGGGTACGTAGCCTTCGGGGTACGGGCAGCGTCCGGCCGAAGCCGACGGGCCCTCCCTCGCGCGTGGCCGCCCGCCCCAACTCCAGTGCGTACCACGGGTTACCGGCAGCGGCGTCCTGGATGGCCCGCAGCACCGCCGGCGGCAGGTCGGCACCGATGCCGGTGCGCACGAGGTGTGCCACCTCGCCGTCCGCCAGCGGCGGCACGGGAAGCTCGACCGTGCCCGGCGGGCAGCAGCGCAGCCGTTCGGGCTGCTCGCCGTCGGCCACCCGCTCGGCGGCCACCACGCGTATGTCGAGGCCCTCGACGCGGCGTACGACGAAGGCGAGCACCTCGGCGCTGGGCCCGTCGAGCCACTGGAGGTCGTCGATGACCAGCAGAACGGGGCCGGTGGCGGCGAGGTTTCGCAGCACTTCCAGGACGGCGACGCGCACCGCGAGACGGCTCTGGTCGTCGACCGGTTCCCGGCCGCGCAGCAGGGCCGCCCGCAGAGCCGCCCGGGGCGCGGGCGCGAGCGCCTCCAGGCAGCTGTCCGGCACGCGCGCGAACAGGTCGATGAGGCCGGCGAACGGGAGCCGGGTGTCCTCCTCCGCGGGCGAGCAGTGCAGCACCGTGCCGGCCGGCCGGTCGTGCGCGGCCAAGGACGCCAAGAGGGCGGTCACGAGCACGGACTTGCCGATCCCTGCGGGACCGTGGAAGAGCACTCCGGGACGGGCCGTCAACTCGGCCCGGGCGGTGTCGAGCAGCTCGCGGCGCCCGGTCAATGACCGTAGTCCCATGGCAGCCGGCCGCCCTTTGCCCTGGTGGTGGCACTCGCGGCCGTCGCGCACGCTGCGCCCGGTGACGGGCAACGACCGGCGCCGAGGGCGGAGCCGTCGGCTCGGCGAGTGGAGCAGGTCCCAAGGCATCGCAGCATGTGCTCATGACAACCTTCGTGGATTCGGCTTGTCAATGACGTCTGTCACGCCGCCTGTACGCCAGTTCCCTGCGGGTGAGCGTCACAAAGTGCTCAGAGGTCATCGGGAGGTCTTGGCGTCTGTCGCTACGAGCAACGCCCTCACCGGACAAGCGATATGACGGACACTCATACCGAACCATGACGGCTGATGGCGCGGGTCGCGTTCCGCGGTCCGGGTGTTGCTGATTGCCACGTGCCGGCGGGGATTGCGTGTATCGCGAGCGTATCGAAAATCGCATACCCCACCGCAACGGCCCTCCGTCTCCAATGGGGGCATGAACCACGACGCATCCCTGTCAGCACCAACCCGCCGCGCGCGCAGGATCGTGCTCCTCGGCCTGGCGGTCCTCGGCACGGCGAGCGCCGTGTTCGTCGTGCGGCGGCCGCTCATGATGTCCGCTCCGAGGTGCATGGCCGGGCGGTGGCACGGCTGCTTCGACACGTTCAACGGTGTGGTGCTCATGACGTTGGTCGCGCTGCCGTTGGCCGCGTTGGTGGTGTGGGCTCTGGCGAGCCGTCGGCGTGCCGCCGGCGTCACATCGGCGTGGGCGTGGCGCAAGTCGCTGGCCGAGGTGGGCATGGTCCACGGGACGGTGCCGTTCCTGTGGCTGACCATGATGCCGGGCGGCGGGGCCGGCACCGTGCCCGCCCGGGTGAGCCTGGTACCACTGCGGGACCTGGTCACGATGGGGCCGCTCGGGATCGTCGGCAACCTGCTGGTCTTCGCTGCGCTGGGGTTCTTCGCCCCGATGCGGTTCACGGCGCTGGCGTCCCTGCCGCGGATCCTGGCGCTCGGGGCGGGCTGCTCGGTCCTGGTCGAAACCGCACAGTACGTCCTGCGGCTCGACCGGGTGTCCTCCGTGGACGACGTGCTGGTCAACGCCGTCGGCGCCGTGCTGGCCGCGCTGGCGTCGCGCCGCTGGTGGCGCACTGCGGCGGAAACGCCGTCGGACCGGCCTCGCCCCGCGCCGGCACCGGCAAGCTGAGTCGCGTGTCCGGTGCGCACCCGTCAGTGCACCCGTCAATGCACCGGGCAGTGCACCCGTTTTTGCATACGTCGGCGATAAGCGGTGCTGCTTAGGCTTCAGACATGCGCGTACTGATCGTGGAGGACGAGCCCTACCTGGCCGAAGCCGTCCGTGACGGCCTGCGGCTGGAGGCGATCGCCGCCGACATCGCCGGCGACGGCGACTCCGCCCTGGAACTGCTCGGCGTCAACTCCTACGACCTCGCTGTCCTCGACCGGGACATCCCGGGCCCCTCCGGCGACGAGGTCGCCCGGCGCATCGTCGCCTCCGGCAGCGGCATCCCGATCCTCATGCTCACCGCTGCCGACCGGATCGACGACAAGGCTTCCGGGTTCGAGCTCGGCGCCGACGACTACCTCACCAAACCGTTCGAACTGCGGGAACTCGTCCTGCGGCTGCGGGCGCTCGACCGCAGGCGCGCGTACGCCCGGCCCCCGGTCCGCGAGATCGCGGGCCTGCGGCTCGACCCCTTCCGCCGGGAGGTCTTCCGCGACGGACGCTACGTCGCGCTGACCCGTAAGCAGTTCGCCGTCCTTGAAGTCCTCGTCGCCGCCGAGGGCGGGGTCGTCAGCGCCGAAGAGCTGCTGGAACGGGCCTGGGACGAGAACGCCGACCCCCTCACCAACGCCGTGCGCATCACCGTCTCCGCACTGCGCAAACGGCTCGGCGAACCATGGATCATCGCCACGGTGCCGGGTGTCGGCTACCGCATCGACACCAACCGCCCCGGCAGTACGCATGCATAGACGCCCAGGGCTCAGCGCCCGACTGAGACTCACGCTCAGCTACGCCGGGTTCCTCGCCGTCGCCGGTGCTCTGCTGCTGGCCGTGGTGTGGGTGTTCCTGCTGCGCTACGTACCCGACAACTCCCAGGGCCTTCTCGGGATCTCGCCCAACCGCTACCTCCTTGTGCACACCTTCGCCCCCGCCGCGGCCGTGGCGATGGTCTTCCTGCTCGTGTTCGGCCTCGTCGGGGGATGGATCCTCGCCGGCCGGATGCTCGCACCCCTCACCCGGATCACGGATGCGGCACGGATGGCCGGGAACGGGTCGCTGTCCCACCGGATCCGCATGAAGGGCCGCCAGGACGAGTTCCGTGAACTCTCCGACGCGTTCGACTCGATGCTCGAACAACTCGAGTCCCACGTCGCCGAGCAGCAGCGGTTCGCCGCGAACGCCTCCCACGAACTGCGCACCCCGCTGGCGATCTCGCGGACGCTCCTCGACGTCGCCCGCAAGGACCCCACGCGGGACCGGGGCGAACTCATCGAACGCCTGCACGCTGTCAATACGCGGGCGATCGACCTCACCGAGGCCCTCTTGCTGCTCAGCCGCGGCGACCGCGGAAGCTTCACCCGCGAGAGTGTCGACCTCTCCCTCATCGCCGAAGAAGCCGCCGAAGCGCTGCTTCCCCTCGCCGAACGGCGCCGGATCACGCTCGACGTCACCGGCGGGGCGGCCCAGACCAGCGGCTCCGCGGAGCTCCTGCTGCGGATGGTGACGAACCTCGTCCAGAACGCCATCGTCCACAACCTCCCCGTCGGCGGCACCGTGACGGTCCACACCGAGGCGCACGGCGACACGAGCGTGCTGCGGGTCGAGAACACGGGCCGTCGGCTCCCACCGGAACTGGTACCGACCCTTACCGAACCCTTCCAGCGCGGAACGGAACGCGTACGCACCGACGAACACGTCGGCGTCGGCCTCGGCCTGGCCATCGTGGACAGCATCGTCCGCGCCCACGACGGGACGCTCGACCTCCTCCCGGGCCCCGCCGGCGGTCTCCTCGTCACGGTCCGGCTTCCCGGCACGGCGTAGGCAGCGCCCCCGCCCGGGAAGAGAAGCAGAAGCTTGTCGCCCGGCATGGGTACGTCCAGGTCTTTCACCCGTGACGCCAGCTCTTGTCGAAGTGCCCGTGATGAGGGAGCGCGTGGTCGCGGGGGACGGGAGGACCTCTCCGGAGACCACGGTGCGGATGCCGTCGAGGGGCGCGTCGGCGGTGGTGCTATTCCCGAGGAAGCCACTCGCGCCGACGCGCAGCGCCCGAGCGACGTGCTCGTCGGTCCGGAACGTGGTGAGGATGTCGGTTCGGAACGTGGTGAGGATAAATAGTCGGGTGCCCTGCAGGTCGGCGGCGTCGGCGCAGCCGGCATCGGTTGCGGCGAGGCCGTCGGTGGCCTCTGCGACCACCTCCGTGTCCTCTCAGGAGTCGATCAGGATCACGCCCGCGCCGCGACAACCACGCCACGCCTATCTGCGGCGTCGGGGGATCAAGCGAGTGGGGGGACTTCGGCGAGCGTGGCGCCGGAGACGAGCCGGGGCCGCCCGCCCCTTCAGCGTCCGGGCGGCCGTGCCGACCAGGGCAAGGGCACCTTCGGCGGCACAGCCAGACCTGGTGATCGGCGCTCCCGGCCGTGGGGTGCCGCAGGCGCGGTAGGAGTGCCGCCTGTCGGCACGGGCGCCGGGGCGCGATGCGGTGTATCCAGGACATATGGTTTCTGGGCGACTCGGTAAAGATCACGGTTTGTCAGGGGAGCCACGTCATGCCCTGCTGGTGGTACCGATCGCGTTGATCGCGATTGTCACGGTCGTCGACATACTCGCTCCGCCCAGCGTCCACCTCGGGCCCTTTCTGGTCGCCGCACCCGCTCTCACGGCGTCGTTCGCCGGGCCCTGGGCGACCGGCCTCGTCGGCGCGCTCGCCGTCCTCGCCCAGACCGTCGTCGCGGTGATCCGCACCAGCCTTATCGATCTGAACCACACCTTCCAGCTCATCGTTCTGATCCTGATGTCAGCGCTCGTGACCTTCTTCGCCCACCTGCGAGGACGCCACGAAAGGCAAGTGAGCCAGCTCCGCTCGGTGGCTATGGCCGCACAAGAAGTGGTGCTCAAGCCGATTCCCCACCGGATCGGCCCGTTGCGCATCGCCTCCGTCTACCTGGCCGCGGAGACCGAGGCGCAGATCGGCGGCGACCTGTATGCCGCAGCCCGTACGGCCAAAGGAACGCGGATCGTCATCGGCGATGTCAGGGGCAAGGGCCTCGAGGCGGTCGGGGATGCCGCCCTCCTTCTCGGCGCATTCCGGGCCGCGGCCCACAGACAGGCCGACCTGCCCGCGTTGGTCGCCTTCCTGGAGGGAACCGTCTCCTCGGACCTGGACGACCCCGCGGCCCCTCAAGGCGAGGCCGAGGATCGCGGAGAGGCGTTCATCACCGCCGCCGTACTGGACGTCCCGGACCACGAGCCGGCCCTTCACATGATCAACTGCGGGCACCCCCCGCCCCTGCTGCTGCGCGGCGGCCAGGTCGGCCTGCTCGAGGTGCGCCACCCGGCACCTCCTCTGGGTCTCACCGAATTCGTGGAATCCCAACTCGTCCCGGAAACATTCGCCTTCGAGCCCGGCGACATCGCCCTTCTCTACACGGACGGCGTCATCGAGGCCCGCGACCGGAACGGCACGTTCTACCCACTCGCGGAACGGGTGGCTGGCAAGTCCGGCAAAGGTCCCGACGCTCTCCTGGCCCACCTGTGCGCGGACCTGTTGCACCACGCCGGCGGCTGTCTGGATGACGATGCCGCCATGGTGGCGATCGAGCGCATGCCGGGGCCATGGTGAGCTGCGACAGGAGCAGCCCGCGCCTCAGGCGGCCGAAGCGCCCGCTGCCTGTCCTGCCTCGGGTCATGGCAGACGATGCTCCGGACGCCCGCGGCGGAGAAGCATGCAGCCACATGGTCCCCGTGGGCGCTGTGGGGTGGACGAGTTCGTCTTCCGCGAGGGCTGCGCCTACGGAGCTGTCCTGGTCGGCGTCGAGGCGGGCCGGGTCGTGGAGGGGCTGCCCGATCACACCTCGGTGACGTTCGCGGCCTGGCTCAAGGACCATCCCGGCGTGGAGACCATCTGCCGTGACCGGGCCTCCACCTGCACGACGGCGGTCAAGCTGCACGAAGGGCCGTCGAGCAAGCCGCCCCGGCGCACCGGAAGTCGCTGCCGATCTCGACAGTCACCGGCGCGGCCACCCTGCCGCTGGAGTGGATCCGCCAGGCCGAACAGGATGCCCCGAAGACGATGCGGGGCTTCGCCGGTTCCCTCGGCCAGGACCTCGACGCCGTCACCGCGGACCTCACCCTGCCGTGGACTTCCGGTGTCGTCGAGCCCCCTTCGAACTTTTCCGGACAGCGTCCTCCAGCAGTTGACGGCCGGCGGTGAGGGGGTGGGCCGCGGCCCTCGTTCACCGGCGGCGAGGAGAGGCCGGAACACGTCGCGACATCCGGAGACTTCCTCGTCCTGACCTTGTCCAGCACCGATGCCCTGGGGGTATCGCCGCTGACGGAAGAGGTCTTGGACGCCGACCGCGGCACGGAGACAGGGTGGAGGAGCGGCGGAATCCCCCGCCGCCGATCACAAGGACCGTGAGAGCGATGCAGATCTTCATCACAGGCGGCAGCGGCTACATCGGACGCTCCACCATCCAGGCACTGACCAGGCACGGCATCGGAGTGACGGCGCTGGCGCGCAGCGAGCACGCGGCGCGCACCGTGTCGGACCACGGTGCCACCCCGGTCGCGGGGGCGCTCAGCGACACCGATGTCCTCCATGAGGCGGCCCGCAGGGCCGACGGGGTCATCCACCTCGGAGTGGACTACGCCGAGGGCACCGAGGACGTCGACCGCGCGGCGGCGGACGCGCTGCAGGACGGCGCGGGAAGCGGACCCTATGTGCACACGGGCGGGGTGTGGGTGTACGGCGACACCGACGGGGTCGTCGACGAGGACGCCCCACTGAGCCCGCCGCGCATCACCGCCTGGCGACTGGAGAACGAGAAGCGGGTGCTCGCCCGGGCCGCCACCGGAGGGCACCCGGTGGTGGTGATGCCAGGGCTGGTCTACGGCCACTCCGGCGGACTGGCGCAGTCGTTCTTCGTCGAGCCGGGGCGCACCGCGGGTGCCGTGCCCTGCATCGGGGACGGCTCCAACCACTGGGCGCTGGTCCACGTCGACGACATCGCCGAGCTGTACGTCCTGGCTCTGAACGCCCCGGCCGGTTCCGTCTACGCCGGGGTCGGCGGCCAGAACCTTCCGCTGGCGGACGTCACCCGGTCCCTCAGCCACGCCGCCGGATGCCCGGACCGGATCGAGTCGCTGCCCGTCGAGGAGGCCGTACGGCGGATGGGTCCGATCGCCGAGGCGTTCGCCCTCGACCAGCAGTTCAGCGGGGCCCGGGCGCGCCGCGAGCTCGGCTGGACGCCCACCCGTCTCGACGCCCTGGCGGAACTCGCCCAGGGCTGAGCGACCAGGGAGCCAAGGGCTGAACAACCGGGGAAGGGGGTGCCCGACCCATCGGGAAGGCGGTGCCGAATGCGGGGCCTGGAAGTCATCACGGCAATTCTCGCGACCGTGCTGGCCATGACGTGGCTGGCTCGCCGCCTGCGCTGGAACGAGCCGGTCCTGCTGGTGGCGGGTGGCTGCCTGATCGGTCTCACCCCCGGGTTCCGCACGCTGGTCCTGCCGCCCCCGGTCGTTCTGCTGCTCTTCTTGCCACCCTTGCTCTACTGGGAGTCGCTGACCACCTCGCTCCGCGAGATCCGGACGAACCTGCGCGGGATCGTGCTGCTGGCGACCGGCCTGGTGCTGGCCACCGCAGCCGCCGTGGCCGGGGTGGGGCACGCGCTGGGCCTCTCCTGGCCGCTCGCCTTCGTCCTGGGCGCCGTCGTGGCCCCCACCGACGCCATCGCCGTGCAGACGGTCGCCCGACTCCTGCCCCGCCGGATCCAGACCGTCCTCCGGGCGGAGAGCCTGATCAACGACGGCACCGCACTTGCCCTCTACGCGGTGGTCGTCGGGGTCGCCGTTCAGGGACAGGCCGTCACCTGGTCGGGCACCGCCGCACGCTTCCTGCTGGCCTACGCGGGCGGTATCGCGATCGGCGCCGCCTGCGCCGCGGCCGTGGTGGCACTGCGCAGACGGTTGCGCGACCGCGTGCTGGAGAGCGCCCTGGCCGTGCTCACCCCGTTCGCCACCTACCTGCCCGCGCAAGTGCTGGGCGTCTCCGGCGTCCTGGCGGTGGTCACCTGCGGGCTCATCCTCAGCCAGGCGGGCCCCAGGGTGACCAGCGCGGGGGCCAGAGTGCAGATCACCGGCTTCTGGGAGGTGAGTACCTTCGTCCTCAACAGCGCCCTGTTCGTTCTGGTGGGCATCCAGACACCCGCCATCGTGAGCGCGATCGGCTCCGCCTCACTGGGACACGCCGTGGTCACCGCGTTGCTGGTCGGCGGCGTGGTGATCGCCACGCGCCTGCTGTGGCTGTACTCGGTGCCCTACCTCCTCCGCGCCGTGGACCGCCGCCCGGTCCAGCGCACGCTGCGCTCCGGTGCCCGGGAAAGGTTCCCTGTGGCCTGGAGCGGGGTGCGCGGGGCGGTGTCGCTGGCGGCCGCCCTGGGTGTCCCGGCCACCACGGCCGCGGGTCGGCCGCTCGCAGGACATTCCCTGGTGGTCTTCACCGCCGTGGCCGTCATCCTCGTGACGCTGGTCGTCCAGGGCACGACCATGCCCGCGGTGATCCGCTGGGCCGGACTCCGCGGAGATCCCGACGAGACCAGCGAGGAACGCCGCGCCCATCGTCGGATCGTCAATGCCGCGCTGGAAGTCCTTCCCGACTACGCCGACCGCCTGCACGCGCCGCCGGAGACCACCGACGCCATCGGGAGCGAACTGCGCCAATACGCTGCCGAGGACGCAGGACCGCCCGACACCGGGCCCGGCGTGCGCACCGGGCTTGAACTGCGCCGCGCCCTGATCGGCGTCAAACGCAGCGCCCTCATCAGCCTGCGCGACCAGCGCATCATTGACGACATCGTCCTGCGTCGGCTGCAGGCGGTCCTGGACAGCGAGGAGATCAGGATCGAACTGGCCCTGCGTGCCTTCACCGGCCGACCACCCTCACCACCGGCCGACGACACGGCCGATGCGCGCGGCGGGGCGGCAGGGGAGTGAGCGACCACGTCCGCTCTACGCCCCACCTGCGGGTACGGCGTGCCGATGGCGACCACGGCGCCAGGTTCGCACGGCCGCTGACTGGGCGTCACGACATGATGTCCACCAGGACCTTGCCGACCGCGCCGTTCTCCAGCGCACGGTGCGCGTCGGCGGTGCGGTCGAGCGGAAAGCGGACCAGCGGCAGTCCGTGTTCCTCGCCGACCGGGGTCGGGCCGGGTGTCGCTGGCGGCGTACTCGCCGAGGACCGCGGCGCGCTGGGCGAGCACCTCGCGGGCGGCGGCTTGGACCAGGTCGGTCTTGTTGCTGTAGTGGGCCTAGATCGAGCCGGTCGAGAGGCCGGAACCGCAGGGTGGCACCTGGTGGTGGGCAATGTTCCCTGCGGTGGTTGATCACAGCTGGGTCAGTGAGTCCAGGAGTGCACGGCCATGCGGCCACGGGCCCAGGCCGCCGGCGGAGTTGATGTGTCCGCACGCGCCCGCCGGATGCCATCGCGCTGCCCATCGCTCCGCGAAGTCCACGGCTGCCTCGGGGCTGCAGTACGGGTCGTTGGTGCTGCTCACCACCAGGGCCGGGCACGGCAACGGTTGTGCGGACAGCCCGATGAACGTCGGGGCCGTCTGACGTGGGAACGCCGGCCCCTGCGGGTCGGGCGGCGCGACCAGGAACGCGCCGCCGATCGGGCTCGACGGGTTTCTGTTCAGCCAGGTGGACGCCGTCCAACAGCCCAGGCTGTGGGCTACCAGCACAACGCGGCTGTCCTGGCGGCAAGCATCGTCGTACGCCCTCTGGACAGCGTCGACCCAGTCATCCAGGTCAGGGGAGGACCACGAGGCAGGGGAGATCCGCACCGCTGAGGCTCCCCACTGTTGCTCCCACAAGGTCTGCCAGTGCTGCTCGTCGGAGCCGTCGATGCCGGGGATGATGACGTACGCGACCACTGCTTGCCACCGTTTCACTCGTCGCCCCCTGCGATCCTGGGGGTGTCTGGAGCTGATTCTGTTGGAAGCAACAGAACAGCGACAGCCACGCAAGCGATCTCAAAGAAGATGGTGCGGACAACGATGGAATCACTTGACCGGATCGACCGGGACATTCTTACCTTGCTCCAGGGCGAAGGCCGGTTGACCGGAGCGGAGGTAGGACGCCGAGTCGGACTGTCGCAGCCCGCGGCCAGCGCGCGCATCCAGAGGCTGGAGAAGAACGGCGTCATCACCGGCTACCGGGCCGAGGTTGACGCCGCGGCACTCGGTCTGAACATTCACGCGATCATTCGCTTGCGCACTACGCATGCCCAGCTCTCTCGCGCCCTGGACTTGGCTTCCCGGATTCCCGAGGTCGTCTCCACCCTGAGAGTCACCGGCGAGGACTGCCTCATCTTCGACGTCTACTGCCCGCAAGCAGGACGACTCGAAGAAGTCGTCGACGCACTTGCCCGCTACGGGCCTGCCACCACGTCACTCGTGCTCCGCGCCTACCCCCCGAAGCCGCTGACCGACGCCACGTCAACAACGACGTGACCTGCTTCAACCGGCCGTTCGAGGGCCGACGCCTTCGCCAGGGGAGCACTGGCGTGAGTGCTGCCGTCGACCCGCGGCCCACCGCCCCCTTCTTCAGGCGGCCCACCGCACCCCTTCTTCAGGAAGGTGTCGGCTGCCTTCAGGAAGGTGCCGGCCGATTCGAACTCGAGCAGGCCGCCGACGGCGATCTCGGCTGTGGTGCGCGGCGTACAGTTGCCCCATGGCTCGGCCTCGACAGTTCGACGAAGAAGAGGTTGTGCGGGCTGCCCGCGATCAGTTCTGGTCCGTGGGCTACAACAACACCTCCATCGACGACCTGAGCGCTGTGACAGGCTTGGGCCGGGGAAGTCTGTATGGAGCGTTCGGGGACAAGCACGCGTTGTTCCTGCGGGCTCTCGACAGCTACAACAGTGACGCGTTGGAGGCCTGGCGCTCAGCTCTGGGCGGCCCCGGACCGGCCCTGCCCATGCTGGAGCGGCACGTACGTGATGTCACGGCGGGCATCATCGGGGACGTGGAACGGCGCGGCTGCATGATGGCCAAGATCGCTGCGGAACTGTCGGCCGTCGATGAGGGTGTTGCCGAGCGAATCGCCGAGGTCGTCCGCGGACTGCATGGCGCGCTGCGCGGCTGCATCGCGCGGGCCCAAGCGGAAGGGTCTCTGGATGCTGACGCGGATGCGGACACCCTCGCCGGTCTCTTGCTTGCCGTGCTTCGGGGCCTTGAGGCCCTGGGCAAGGCGGGAGCCACTCCCAAGGTCGTCAACGGGGCCGCAGAGCAGGCCTTGGCGCTCCTTCCCCGCGTTTCGACGGACGAGCATGCGCCGGGTGTCAGGTCCTCGACCGGTGCCTGATCGTCGCCACGGCACCACAATTCGCCCGTCACCGCCGCGCAGCGACCAGGTGTCACAGAGGGACACAGGAGCGAGCGCCACGCGGGTGTCCGATCCTTGACGCAGCCGTACGACATGTGGGGAGTCGGGGCATCAACGCCCGGCTCCTGCCGACGGCTTGCCGACGGTCACCAGGACTCCTGTACGGGCGGCGGCTACCAGGGACGGACGAGGACGGTGCCGGTCTTGCCGGGCCGTACCGCGTGCTCCAGGGCGTCGCCCAGCTCGTCAAGGCCGTACGTGGCGGCCACGTCGAACTGGTCCTTGAGCGCGAGCCTCGGACAGCCACCGGCCGATGCTCTTGCCCCGTAGCGTCAGCGACTTGTGCAGCAGCGTCGACGCATGTACCGAGATCGGCTCCTGGGCTATCTGCCCGTAGCTGACCAGCTTCCCGCTCGGTGTCAACAGGTCCAGAAGGCGCTCCGTCAGCTTCCAACCGATCGGGGCCAGGGCCACACTGACCGGGCGGCCGTCGGCTGCTCGGCGTATCTCGTCCACCCAGCCAGGATGCTCCGTCGCCACGACCGGCACGCCCGGGAATCGCTTGCGCAGTTCGGCAGCACCGCGGTCGCCGCGGACGACGTCGGCGAGCGCCAGGTTGTGCATCAGGGACACGCCCGTCAGCAGCCGCCCGACCGACGAGCCCGCGGCGGTCCGCACCAGAAGACCGTCGTATCCGACGGCCGGGTGATCCTGCGCCTCACGGCGCAGCGTCACCGTGGTGAGCGGGTTCACCAGCGTCTGCGCCGCGACCTCGTCCGACAGCTCGTCCGGTACGGCGACGACCGCCCCGGCATCCGCCACGATCCACTGGGACCAGGCCCCCGGCTGAGGGAAGACCGTTACGCGGCCGCCGACCGTGACGCCCGGCGCCACGTCTGTTCCTGGACCGATTGCCTCCAGCACGCCGGTGGCCTCCACGCCGGCGGGCACCGGCTTCGACGCCTCCTAGGGGTAGGCCTCGACGGCCTGGAGATCGCCGGGGTGCACCGGGAAGGCGGTGGTGCGGATGAGGACCTGACCGGGCCCGGGCGTCGGCTCCGGCTCCCCGATGACGGTCAGGACGCCGGCCGGCGACCCGCCACGGGTGTAGACGACACGACGGTTCATGATGCTCCTCCTGAGCGCCGGAGTGTGTGTCAGTCGACGTCCTGCAGCAGCAGGTGCTGTCGGCATGCCGGGGGTCCGCGGCGATGAACGGAGCGAACAGGGTGTTGACTGGTGGGGGCGGTACGACGTCGGTGACCACACGGGCAGCACGTGGGTTGTCCGCCACCTGCCCGGCGCCCGGATCGTACTGGGCGACGGGAGACGACCTCGGCACGACCACGGAGCTCAGCGACCTGGTGCTCGGCGAGTTGGGCGTGGAGGCCTGCACCGCCATAGGAGACGAGGAGCAGCGAGGTGTGGTCGCCTGAGACGATCAGCACCATGCATGGGTCGGACAGCGGACGGTGTTCCCGGGTGTCCAGGGTGCGCTGGATCACCGGCCGGAGGGAGGGCACGTGCGCGCGGGCCGCGATCTCTGGGACGGCACCGCGGCAGCGGGTGTGCTCGTTCATGCTCGACGCCACCGCGCGCCCGAGCGACTGCCCGTCCTACCGCGACGAGGTTCGCCTGCGAGGTACGCACCTCGCCTCGGGTCTCGCGCAGCGTCGGTTCATCCCCATGGATCACCGAAGTCCCCGCCTCCTCCAGTGGGCCGCTTGCTCGAACGCGAGAACACGAGTCACCTCGAGTGCTCGACCGTTGGTCGGCGGCACAGAGGAAATAGCCGAGGCCAAATACCTCCACATGGAACCAACTGTCACGGCCGCGCTCATCTGCTATCACAGACTCCCCAAAATGAAATGGCCTGGAGCTCAAACCAGTTCGGGTTGAGGTTCCGGTCGCCGCGCTGGTGCGGCCTTCGGATCCCACAGCTTGGCGGTCTGTACGTAGACGTGGACCACTGAGGCCATCGCCAGAATGAGAAGTGGCCCGGACACCCACGGATGTTTGGCCATCTCCAGCGGCAGAAAGCGATATGACACCAAGAGCGCAGCGAAGACCGTAGCGCCGTAGGTGACCAGCTGGATTCCTGGCCGATCCCAGCCACGGTCGAGCGAGCGCAGTGCTGCGTCGACCGTGAGTGCAAACACCACGCCGGCGACGAGATCCACGCCGTAGTGGTAGCCGAACCCCAGCGTTGCGCTGAGCGTGGCAATCAGCCAGAAGGTGCCTGCGAATCGCAGAGTTCGTGGGCCCATACGGGAATGAATGAAAATCGTGGTAGCCCATGCTGTATGCAGGCTGGGCATGCAGTTGCGTGGGGTGATCACGTCGAATGGCATCTGGTGCGGGGGATTGATCGGCGGCGGTGTGTTCGGCCACACGTTGGCCACCGCCCAGTGCCCGCCGTCGGCGCCGTATGCGAAGACCGGTCCCACCACCGGGAAGATCATGTAGATGGCCGGCCCGAGGAGGCCGATGACGAGAAAGGTGCGTACCAGATGATGGCCCGGGAAGCGGCGCTCGACCGCCACGTTACGCAGTTGGTACAGCGCCACGATGACCGCGGCCACGGCAAGCTGAACGTAGACGGTGCCGAGAACATGGGCTCCGATCGGGCCGGTGGCTGTGACAATCCGGCCCACCAGCCACGACGGGTTGCCCAGCGCGTGATCGGCGGTTGCCACGTACTGGTCGAGCACCGCCGGGCGAGTCTTCGACGTGATGAGGAGCCAGGCGTCGCCGGTCTTGCGGCCGGTCACCAGCAGCAGGCCGAGGCCGACGCCCTTCAGCAGCAGGACACGCTCCTGGCCGGTGCGGCGCGTGACGGCGATCACCGCGTAGCCCAAAATCACCCACAACGCGCCGTTGCCGAAGGGGTGGCCGTCGGTCACCTTGGCGTCGAACGCCCACCGCACCAGAAAGATGGCGATGTCGATACCGACCGCGGCACCAGCCGCGATGAACCGTTGCCGCCAGGTGAGCACCACCATCATCAACGCCATACCGGCGTACAGCAGGAAACCCGATTTGGGGGCGAATATCACCTCCCGCGCCTGGTTGGTGATCGGCCCCGGCAGGCCGTAACGACGCGCGGCGATCTCCAGCGCGATGAGGAACCCGAGGGTCGTCACACCCGCCACGGTCCACAGCATCGCCCGCGGTTGGCGCCACGCAGCGAACGCAATTCTGCAGTTTATTCGCGAAAACACCCGCGATGATCTCGATATCAACTGTTTTGGCCGTTTTGTTAGATGGTGGCTAAGTAGATCGATCATGCTATCGGAGTGATGCGGGTGGGTTCAGCTGGTTAACGGATGGAGCGAAGGTCAGTCGCACCTGCGCTCGACGGTCCAGCGTCTCGGGAATGACCATGAAACTCCCGCCGCCCCACGGACATCGAGGGCGTCACGGGTTGCCCAGCGGCTCCGCCGCCGTGAGGCCCGTTCACTTGCCCCGCGAGGATGAGGTTGTGCGGGCGGGCGATGCCGAGCATGACGTGGTGGACGCCGTCGCCCCTGAGGCGGCAGTCGCAGAGGATCTTCCGGGTCTCCGTGCGGGCGAAGGTGTACTTGACGCCGGACCTATACGTGCGAGCGGTTGTGCTCCTGCCTCCAGCCCAATTCGGAAACGCGCCAGCCGTCGAGAGACAGGGAACCCTTTTCCTCTCGGCGGTCCTTTCCGGGGGAGAGCCGCGCGCCGGTGCCCGTAAAGCCGTAGTGCACCCAGAACTCGTACGGAAAGGCGGAAACCGGCGGTGGCAAAGGCATCGGTCATCACGTGCAATGGCTTGCGCCAGAACCTCATCGGGACGGACTGCCCGTTGAACGTCCAGTCGAAGGTATAGCTGGTGGTCACAATGCGGTCGGGCCGAGGGGGCCCTTTCTCTCGGGCTGCTCGTTCCTGCACGCCGTCTCGCCGGCCGTAGCGTGCGGACCGGTGAGAGTTCGCCGTCCTCACCTCCGAGGCCAGGCGAGCGCGAGTTGACCCTCCCCTTACGTCAGGCTTGAGGCTGTATGCCGACGAAAGGGCAGGTGGATGAGTTACTCCGTGGGACAAGTCTCGGCCTTCGCCGGGGTGACGGTGCGTACACTGCATCACTACGACAAGGCGGGACTGCTCTCGCCCAGTGACCGCAGCCACGCCGGCTACCGGCTCTACAGTGAGGCTGACCTGGTCCGTCTCCAGCAGATCCTCTTCTACCGTGAACTCGGCTTCTCCCTCGATGAGATCGCCGCGATCTTCAAGGATCCGCAGGTGAACCCCCTGGAGCGCCTCCGGGCCCGGCAGCGGCAGTTGAGTGAGGAGATCGCCAGACTGCAGCGGCTGGCCGAGGTGGCGGAACGGGCGATAGAGGTCCAGAAGACCGGGGTGTCCCTGACTCCTCAGGAACGTTTCGAGGTCTTCGGTGAGATCACCTTCGACCTGAGCTATGCCACCGAGGCAGAGCTGAAGTGGGCGCACTCGCAGGGACAGCGCGAGGCGATGGCACGCGCGACTGCCCACACCAAGGAGGATTGGCGCCGGCTCATGGGCGAGGCCGCCGCCTGGCGCGCGGAGCTGCTCGCGGCCTTCGACGAGGGGGAGCCGAGCGACGGCGAGCGCGCCATGGACCTCGCCGAGGAACACCGCTTGCACATCTCGCGCTGGTTCACCTCCTGCCCGCCCGACATGCACCGGCGCATCGCGGACGACTTCGTCGCCGACCCGCGCGCCTTCGCTCTGGTCGTACCGCCGTCGCAGCAACGGCCGGGCCTGGCTGCCTATACGTGCAAGGCGGTCCACGCCAACGCGGCCCGCCACGCAGGTGGCCGTACTGATTCCGAGGAAGAGGGCCGATGAGGATCCTGATCGCCGCGGCTGGATCGCGCGGCGACGTCGCGCCCTACACGGGCCTGGGCGCCGAACTGCGCCGGGCTGGGTACGATGTTGTCCTCGCCACCACAGACACCTTCGCGCCCCTCGTACGCGACGCAGGGCTGGAATTCCGCAGTCTCCCCGCCGACCTGCGGGTGCGTGGCGGCGTTACAGGCAGACGTGAACTGATGCGCACCGCTGCCGCCTTCATCACCGAACTGGGTCAGGGTTTCGCCGACGCGATGGACGATGGCGCGGACCTGCTCCTGCTGTCGACCACCACGGCCCCGCTCGGCTGGCACCTCACCGAGGCCACGGGCACACCGAGCCTCGGTGTGTATCTCCAACCCACGGCACCGACGGGCGACTTCCCGCCCGTCGTCACAGCCTCGCGCTCACTGGGCCGTCTCGCGAACCGAGCAACCGGACGCTTTGCTCTGCGGATGGCCGACCGCGTGTATGAACAGGCGGTCGCAAAGCTGCGCCATCGCCTCCAGCTGCCCGCGGCCTCTCCCTCCGAGATGCGTCGGCGACAGGAACGGGCGAATTGGCCCATCTTGCACGGCTTCAGCACGGCCCTGGTGCCCCGTCCCTCCGACTGGCGCTCTGGCCTGGAGGTCGTGGGCAACTGGTGGCCCCATCACGACGCGGCCGAACGGCTGCCTACGGACCTGGAGGACTTCCTGCGTGCCGGACCCCGGCCCGTCCTCATCGGCTTCGGGAGCATGGCGTCCGGCGACGGGGAACGGCTGAGCGAGATCGCTGTGCGAGCCCTGCGCCGCGCCGGGCTGCGCGGCATCCTCCAAGCCGGCAGTGCCGGGCTCGCCGCCGACGGCGACGACGTACTCACCATCGGGGACCTACCACACGCCCTGCTGTTTCCACGGCTGGCTGCGGTGGTCCACCATGGCGGGGCCGGCACCTCGGCCGCCGCGTTGCGCGCCGGAGTGCCCGCCGTCACCGTACCGGTGACTGCGGACCAGCCGTTCTGGGCGGGGCGACTTGCCGCCCTCGGCGCCGCCACCGACCCGATCCCCTTCCGGTCCCTCACTGCCGAACGGCTTGCCGACTCACTCGACCAAGTAGTGACGCAGCAGGCATACGTACTAGCCGCCGCAAGAGCGGCGCAATACCTGGAGACCGAGGACGGAGCAGCCCAGGTGCTCAAGGCCATCCAGCAGCTGACCGACGGATGACGCCATTCTGTTCCTCGTCCTCATCACTCGACACTCCGCCGGCCTGCACATCGGATCACGATCTGATCCAACAGGACAGGGATCAGTCTGAGCGGAGTGGGGCATTGAGCCGGGTCATCAGTTCCCGATGTGCTGCCCGGGCGGCGCTAAGCTCCTGATCGCATTGTTCGACGCGGCAGGTTGGGACACCGGCCATCCGCTCGAGCGTCTTCGGGATCACCAAGAACG
>NZ_KQ948468.1 GCF_001514115.1 Streptomyces olivochromogenes | reverse complement strand
AGGGCCAGGTCTGTTTTCGCGGTGGCTCCGGCCACCCCTCCGCACCTCGACGCGAGCGCTGCGGGTAAGGTCAGGGGGCATCGTTGGCTCGTTTCCCACAGGAGGCCCCCGGGTGGAGGTCCAGGAGACCCGCGTCCAGACGGACCGGGTCCTCACCATCCCGAACATCCTCAGCATGGCGCGCCTCGTCGGCGTACCCGTCTTCCTGTGGCTGATCCTCCGGCCCGAGTTCGGCGGTCCCAAGAGTGACGGCTGGGCGCTGCTCGTGCTCATGTTGAGCGGCGTCAGCGACTATCTCGACGGGAAGCTCGCGCGGCGCTGGAATCAAATCAGCAGCCTCGGCCGGCTGCTCGATCCCGCGGCGGACCGGCTCTACATTCTGTCCACTCTTGTGGGGCTCACCTGGCGGGAGATTCTGCCGCTGTGGTTGACGGCTGTGCTTCTGGCGCGCGAGCTGGTTCTGCTGGTGGTCGTGGCAGTCCTCCGGCGTCACGGCTATCCGCCACTGCAGGTGAACTTCCTCGGGAAGGCGGCCACCTTCAACCTGATGTACGCCTTCCCTCTGTTGCTGCTCAGCGACGGAAGCGGATGGCTCGCGTCACTCGCCGCGATTTTCGGATGGGCGTTCGCCGGGTGGGGTACAACCCTCTATTGGTGGGCAGGAGTCCTCTACGTGGTCCAGGTCCGCCGGCTTCTCAGGGCGGACACCATGGCCGATTGAGCTCGGCCCGATAGGGCAGCTGAAGTGCCCGGATGGCCCGCACTCGAAAACTGCGGGACAATCAGGACGGGTGAAGTCGGCTAGACCGTCGTCTCTTCAAGGAGGACGCTTCCGACATGAAGGCCGTCGTGATGGCCGGAGGCGAAGGCACACGCCTTCGTCCCATGACCTCAAGCATGCCCAAGCCGCTCCTGCCGGTGGTGAACCGCCCGATCATGGAGCACGTGCTGCGGCTGCTCAAAAGGCATGGGCTCAACGAGACCGTCGTTACTGTCCAGTTCTTGGCCTCATTGGTCAAGAACTACTTCGGTGACGGCGAGGAGCTCGGTATGGAGCTCACCTATGCCAATGAGGAGAAGCCACTCGGTACCGCCGGGAGCGTCAAGAACGCCGAGGAGGCGTTGAAGGACGACACTTTCCTGGTGATCTCCGGTGACGCCCTGACCGACTTCGATCTCACCGACCTCATCAATTTCCACAAGGAAAAGGGTGCGATGGTCACCGTCTGTCTGACGCGTGTGCCGAACCCCCTTGAATTCGGCATCACCATCGTGGACGAAGAGGGCAAGGTCGAGCGCTTCCTGGAGAAACCCACCTGGGGCCAAGTCTTCTCCGACACCGTCAACACGGGTATCTACGTGATGGAGCCCGAAGTCTTCGACTACGTCGAGGCCGATGTCTCGGTCGACTGGTCCGGCGATGTCTTCCCTCAGCTGATGAAGGAGGGCAAGCCGGTCTTCGGCTATATCGCCGAGGGCTACTGGGAGGACGTCGGCACCCACGAGAGCTATGTGAAAGCGCAGGCCGACGTCCTCGAGGGCAAGGTCGACGTCGAGATCGACGGTTTCGAGATCTCCCCGGGCGTATGGGTCGCCGAGGGCGCCGAAGTGCACCCCGACGCCGTACTGCGCGGCCCGCTCTACATCGGCGACTACGCCAAGGTCGAAGCGGACGCCGAAATCCGTGAGCACACCGTCGTCGGCTCCAACGTCGTCGTCAAGAGCGGGGCCTTTCTGCACAGGGCCGTCGTCCACGACAACGTGTACATCGGTCAGCACAGCAATTTGCGGGGCTGCGTGATCGGGAAGAACACCGACATCATGCGGGCCGCGAGGATCGAGGACGGCGCTGTCATCGGCGACGAATGCCTCGTCGGTGAAGAATCGATCATCCAGGGCAACGTACGCGTCTATCCGTTCAAGACCATCGAGGCCGGCGCCTTCGTCAACACCTCGGTGATCTGGGAGTCGCGCGGCCAGGCGCATCTTTTCGGCGCCCGTGGTGTCACCGGAATCCTGAACGTGGAGATCACTCCGGAGCTCGCCGTGCGCCTCGCGGGCGCATATGCGACGACGCTCAAGAAGGGCTCCACCGTCACCACGGCCCGCGACCACTCCCGAGGCGCCCGTGCGCTGAAGCGGGCGGTCATCTCGGCGCTGCAGGCCAGCGCCATCGACGTACGCGATCTGGAGAACGTACCGCTGCCAGTGGCTCGTCAGCAGACCGCCAGGGGCAGTGCGGGCGGGATCATGATCCGTACGACGCCCGGGG
Organism: Streptomyces olivochromogenes; assembly: GCF_001514115.1. Classification (GTDB taxonomy): domain Bacteria; phylum Actinomycetota; class Actinomycetes; order Streptomycetales; family Streptomycetaceae; genus Streptomyces; species Streptomyces olivochromogenes. Next base: position 265,424 of record NZ_KQ948468.1, on the reverse strand, counting down.
TGCCGGACTCCGTCGACATCATGTTCTTCGACGGACAGGGTGCCGACCTGTCGCAAGGGGGGCAGCGCAAGCTCGACCGGGTCTTCGCGCGGCAGGAGTACCGGCGTGCGTTCCCGGGGGAGATCGGGGATCTGCACTTCCCCGCCAGCGTCTTCGACTCGTACACCGGATCACTGCTCAGGAATGTCGACACCACCGGTATCACCGAATCCGGTCTGAAGGTGGTCGTGGACGCCTCGAACGGCAGTGCCGGGCTGGTGTTGCCCAGTCTGTTGGGCAAGCTCGGCGTGGACTCCCTGACCATCAATCCCGGTCTCGACGAATCCAGGCCCACGGAGACGGCGGACACGCGGCGGGCCGGTCTGGTGCGGCTGGGCGAGATCGTCGCGTCCGCGCGGGCCGCGTTCGGGGTGCGTTTCGACCCGGTGGGCGAGCGGCTCTCGCTCGTCGACGAGAAGGGACGGATCGTCGAGGACGACCGGGCCCTGCTCGTCATGCTCGACCTGGTGGCCGCGGAGCGGCGCAGTGGGCGGGTGGCGCTGCCGGTGACCACCACGCGGATCGCCGAGCAGGTGGCGGCGTACCACGGGACGCAGGTGGAGTGGACGACGACGTCTCCGGACGATCTGACGAGGGTCGGACGCGAGGAGTCGACGATCTTCGGCGGTGACGGGCGCGGCGGATTCATCATTCCGGAGTTCAGCAGCGTCTTCGACGGCGCGGCGGCTTTCGTACGACTGATCGGGCTGGTGGCGCGGACACAGCTCACGCTGAGCCAGATCGACGCGCGGATTCCGCGGGCGCATGTCCTCAAGCGTGACCTGGCCACTCCTTGGGCCGTCAAGGGCCTGGTGATGCGCCGGGTCGTGGAGGCGGCCGGGGACCGGTTCGTGGACACGACCGACGGCGTACGGGTCGTGGAGACGGACGGGCGCTGGGTGATGGTGCTTCCCGACCCCGCCGAGGCGGTGACGCATCTGTGGGCGGAGGGGCCTGACGACGCGTCCGCGGAGGCCCTGCTCGACGAGTGGGCCGCCGTCGTGGACAGCGCAGGGCGCTGAAACGGACAACACACGCGCGTGCCGGACAAGTGCCCCCAAAGGGGCCTGTCCGGCACGCCGGTGGGGCCATTCGGAGGTAGCGCCCGCGACGTGCGACGATGTGCGGCATGCCGCAGCAGCCCCCCATTCGGAGCACACCTCCGCGCCCCACGCGCCCGGACGCCTCCATGTCGCTGCTCACCAACGTCATGGATCACAGCCTCGACGACGGATACGCGGAGGCGGCCGCCCGTAGGCAGACCGAGGGTGCCGGCGGCATGCCGAAGACCGTGCGGGCGAAGCTGGGCCTCGCGGCCGGTCTCGTCCTCGCGGCCCTGGTGGTGACCGTGGGCGCGGCGAACGCGCGGCTCGCCGCCCCGGTCGTCGCCAAGGAGCGCCAGGAGCTCATCGACCGCGTCGAGCGAGAGACCGCGGCCGCGGACAAGCTCGAGAGCGGCGTCGACACCCTGCGCGACGATGTGAGCGCCCGGCAGAACGAGGCGTTGAAGAAACAGGGTGGCAGCGGTCAGGCCGACCTCGTGGGCGTCCTGTCGGGTGCCGTCGCCGTCCACGGCCCCGGTGTGAAGCTCGTCGTGGACGACGCCAAGGAAGCCACCGAGGGCGGCGACGGCAATCCTCGTGAGACCAGCGGGTTCTCCGACACCGGGCGCGTCCGGGACCGTGACATGCAGCGGGTCGTCAACGGGCTCTGGGAGTCCGGCGCGGAGGCCGTCTCGATCAACGGGCAGCGGCTGACGGCACTGTCGGCGATCAGGGCAGCGGGTGACGCGATACTGGTCGACAACAAGCCGCTGGTGCCGCCCTACACGGTGCTGGCGGTGGGGGACGGCGAGCGGCTCAGCACCAGGTTCCAGAACAGTGCCGACGGCCTGTATCTGAACGCCCTGCAGGAGAACTACGGCATCCGGACCGCCATTTCCGTCGAAAAGGACGTCCAGTTGTCCGCCGCACCGAGTGTGATCGTACGTACAGCACAGCCGAGCACAGAGAAGGGCACATCGTGATCGCCGTACTGGGCCTCGTCGTGGGAGTCGTGGCTGGATTGTTGGTCCGGCCCGAGGTTCCGGCGGTCGTCGAGCCTTACCTTCCGATCGCCGTCGTGGCGGCGCTGGACGCCGTCTTCGGAGGGCTGCGGGCGATGCTCGACGGCATCTTCGACGACAAGGTCTTCGTGGTCTCCTTCCTGTCGAACGTGGTCGTGGCCGCACTGATCGTCTTCCTGGGTGACAAGTTGGGCGTGGGCGCCCAACTCTCCACCGGCGTCGTGGTCGTCCTCGGCATCCGCATCTTCTCCAACGCCGCGGCGATCCGCCGGCACGTTTTCCGGGCGTGAGGCAGATGAGCAACGAAGGCGAGACACCCGAGAACCGGCTGCGCAGGGAGCTTCCCGAAGAGGTCCCGGCCGCGGCTGCAGAGAGTTCGGGGCCCGAGCAGCTCGACGAGAAGGACGAGCCGTCGCTGACCGGCCGGCAGCGGCTGGTGAAGGGGTTGTGGCCGCCGCGGGTCACGCGCGCGCAACTCATCGTCGCCCTGCTTCTGTTCGGCCTCGGCTTCGGTCTGGCCGTCCAGGTGGCCTCCAACAGTGACAGCGGCAGCGCCCTGCGCGGCGCACGTCAAGAAGATCTCGTACGCATCCTCGATGAACTCGACAACCGTACGCAGCGTCTAGAAGACGAGAAGCAGGGTCTCGAAGATCAGCGCACCGAGCTGGAGAACAGCTCGAACCAGGCCGCGGAGGCCCGCAAGCAGACTGCCGAGAAGGAGAAACAACTCGGCATTCTGGCGGGCACGGTGGCGGCGCAGGGACCCGGCATCACGCTGACGATCAACGACACGAAGGGGACGGTCAAGGCGGACATGCTGCTTGACGCGATCCAGGAGCTGCGCGCCGCCGGTGCGGAGGCGATCCAGGTGAACGGTGTGCGGGTCGTCGCCAGCACCTATCTGGCCGACTCCGGCAAGGGCGTGAGCGTCGACGGGAACAAGATCACCCAGCCCTATCGTTTCAAGGTCATCGGTAAGCCGCAGGACCTTGAGCCGGCGCTCAACATCCCCGGAGGTGTGGTGCAGACTCTCGAGAAGGAGCAGGCCACCGTCACGGTGGAGCGTGCGACGAAGATCATTGTGGATGCCTTGCGGGCTGCGAAGCAGCCTGACTACGCTCGGTCGTCCTCCCAGTGAACCGGGGGTGCATGGGCGTCGTCCGGCGAGGGCATGAGGTTGCGGGGGGTCGGCGCACCGAATGGGTGGTGCGTGGTGGAAACTGTCTGGTGGATACGGACGTTGTGAGGATGTCCGGGTCGACCGGTGTGTTCAATCAGTGTTCGTCCTGCCCCACGGGCGGGTCTGTTTCGGTCAAGGGGAATCGCCCGTGAAGTTGTTTGCGAAGTTGTTCGGCAAGAGCGCACGAGGAGAGGGCAGTGACAACGCGACTGCCCGACACCGTGCACCACGCCAAGGAGACGCGGAGGGCCAGAGCGGCGACCGCCCGCTGTTCCGGGACCAGGTCGGTGACATTCCCGGTGGTCAGGGCGCGCCGTCTGTTGACCCTGCCCAGTCCGGACGCATAGGTTTCGGGGAACCGTCAGCCTCAAGTGCGGGTGGAGGGTTCGCCTCCGACCCGTACGCGTCCCATGCCCCTGGGGGGCAGCCGCGGCAGGAGGATCCGTCCATGTCGGCCCTGGTGTGTACGAGGTGCGGTAACCGCAACGCGGAGAACAGCCGCTTCTGCTCCAACTGCGGTGCGCCGCTGCGACCCGGTGCGGTCCCGGAGCGTCCGTCCGAGACCACGTCCACGATCTCCATCTCGGGCATCGAGGCCTACGATGCCGAGGTCACCGGCCAGACGCAGATGCCGACGCTCTCTCCGGAGGCGCAGGCGGCCGTCGACGCGCTGCCGCTCGGCTCGGCGCTCCTGGTGGTGCGCCGCGGTCCGAACTCGGGCAGCCGCTTCCTGCTGGACGGTGACCTGACCACGGCCGGGCGTCATCCGCAGAGCGACATCTTCCTGGACGACGTGACCGTGTCGCGTCGTCATGTGGAGTTCCGTCGAGCCGCGGACGGCTCGTTCACGGTCGCCGACGTGGGCAGCCTGAACGGTACGTACGTCAACCGGGAGCGAATCGACTCGGTCCCGCTGTCGAACGGTGACGAGGTGCAGATCGGCAAGTACCGGCTGGTCTTCTACGCGAGCCAGCGAGGCATCTGACCCTCCCCCGGACTCCGTCCGGGGGGACCCTCAGGAAGGTCCATGCTTCGATCACCGAGCGGCGGTGCCGGGAGCGGTACCGCCGCAGCGGACAGTGGGCTGATGAGCATCGGCTCGGTGCTGAACACGCTGCGCGACGAGTTCCCCGAAGTCACGATCTCCAAGATCCGGTTCCTGGAGTCGGAGGGGCTCATCGAGCCGCAGCGGACCCCCTCGGGGTATCGCAAGTTCAGCCAGGCGGACGTCGAGCGCCTCGGTCACGTGCTGCGGATGCAGCGGGACCACTATCTGCCGTTGAAGGTGATCCGCGAGTATCTCGACGCTTTGGAGCGCGGGGAGCCGGTGCGGTTGCCGTCCGTGGGGCGGCAGCGCGACTCCGGCGACGGGGAGCCGTTCGGTGGGCTCGGTGACCTCTTCGGGGAGCCCGAGGCACCCCCAGCGGCCCGGGTGGGCCGTGCCGAGCTGCTGGCCGCCGCCGAGATCGGTGAGCAGGAGCTTCAGGAATGGGAGTCGTACGGACTCCTCGCCCCGCTTCCGGACGGGGCATATGACGCTGAGGCGGTGACGGTCGCCGCGCTCGTCGTCGAGCTCGGGCGGTTCGGGATCGAGCCGCGCCATCTGCGCGCGATGAAGGCCGCGGCCGAACGTGACGCGGGGCTCGTGGACCAGGTGGTGGCCCCTTTGCGGCGCCACCGCAATCCGCAGACCAGGGCGCACGCCGAGGCCCGTACGAAGGAGCTGGCGGGGCTCACGGTGAAGCTGCACGCGGCGCTGGTGCAGACCGCGCTGGGCGTCCGGCTGCACTGACCCGAAGTGCCCGGTGGGCGGCCGGATCGGCCCCCCGTTCTGTGCCCGACTACCCAAACGTCCCGGGCACGGCCTAGGGTTGCTGTGTGAACGAGCTCGATGTCGTAGGTGTCCGGGTCGAAATGCCCTCCAACCAACCGATCGTGCTCCTGCGTGAAGTGGGAGGCGACCGCTACCTCCCCATCTGGATCGGACCGGGGGAGGCGACGGCGATCGCCTTCGCCCAGCAGGGCATGGCCCCCGCGCGACCGCTGACCCACGACCTGTTCAAGGACGTGCTGGAAGCCGTCGGCCAGGAGCTCACCGAGGTGCGCATCACTGATCTGCGTGAGGGGGTCTTCTACGCGGAGCTGGTGTTCGCCAGTGGGGTCGAGGTCAGTGCCCGCCCGTCCGACGCCATAGCGCTGGCGCTGCGTACCGGAACGCCGATCTACGGCAGTGACGGTGTGCTCGACGACGCCGGCATCGCGATCCCGGACGAGCAGGAGGACGAGGTGGAGAAGTTCCGCGAGTTCCTCGACCAGATCTCGCCCGAGGACTTCGGGACCAACAGCCAATGAGAGAACCGGTCAACCAGTGAGGCGACCGGTCAAGCGGTGAGGGGACCGTTCAAGCGGTGACGGGACCGATCGCCCGCGGGTGGGCGGTCGGACGCCCGGGCTCGGGAGCAGGCCGTGGCGTCCACCCTCCGGCAAGCCGATGGACCGGGCAAGCCCGCTGGATCGCAGGACTCCGGGGCGGCAATTGCCCGTGGCCCGTGTGGCGCGCTGCGGCCCGCTCCGAGAGCATTCGGCTAGCCTTTCCCCGCGGTGGGACACGGGAAACCACTCCTAGGGTGATTATCACTCGGCGTGCCGAGTGTGGCGATCGTTGACGCACCCCCGGTGACTGCCTACCGTCGAGAGGGCAGGTCAAGGACGGAGGTCGGCGTGAGAAGCAGCGGCGACGGTACGGCTGGGGGTGCCCCCGGACGAAGTCTGGGGGAGAGCGGCCCGTACCCGCTTCACGGCAGCGCGGCCGATCACGTTCCGCGGCGGCCGACAGCAGTGTCTGGTGAGTCCGGTGAGGGTGGGGCGGCCGCCGAGGAGATCGGCTACCGCGGTCCTACGGCGTGTGCCGCCGCGGGCATCACCTACCGGCAGTTGGACTACTGGGCCAGGACAGGTCTGGTCGAACCGAGCGTGCGGCCCGCCTACGGGTCGGGGACCCAGCGGCTCTACAGCTTCCGGGATGTCGTCGTCCTGAAGATCGTGAAGCGGTTCCTCGACACGGGAGTGTCGTTGCAGAACATCCGCACCACGGTCCAGCACCTCAGGGAACGCGGCTTCCGGGACCTGGAGCGGATGACCCTGATGAGTGACGGCGCGACCGTCTACGAATGCTCCTCGCCCGACGAGGTCCACGCCCTGTTGCAGGGCGGTCAGGGTGTCTTCGGGATCGCCGTGGGCGTGGTGTGGCGGGACGTCGAGAGCGCGCTCTCCCAGTTGCACGGGGAGCGCGTGGACACGGGCGAGACGCTCGTCGGGCACAACCCGACGGACGAGCTGGCGCGCCGGCGCAATCGGGCCGTCTGAGGTCCGCAGAGGCATTGTCAGTGGCGTAGGGCAGCATCGGACATGTGAGAACCGCGCCTACGATCCTGCATCTCGACATGGATGCCTTCTTCGCCTCGGCGGAGCAGGCAGCCAAGCCGAGCCTGCGCGGGAAGGCCGTCGTGGTGGGCGGGCTCGGACCCCGCGGAGTCGTCGCGACGGCCTCGTACGAGGCACGGGTCTTCGGGGTGCACTCGGCGATGCCCATGGCCCAGGCACGGCGGCTGGCGCCGAACGCCGCGTATCTAGTGCCCCGCTTCACGCTCTACCGGGAGGTCAGCGAGCAGGTGATGGGGCTGCTGGGGGCGCTGTCGCCGCTGGTGGAGCCACTGAGCCTGGACGAGGCGTTCGTCGATCTGGAGGCAGGGGAAGCGGCCTGGGACGAGGCTTCCGCGCGCCTGGCCGGGGCGAAGCTGCGCGCGGACATCCGGGCCGTCACGGGGCTGACGGGTTCGGTGGGGCTCGCCGCGTCCAAGATGCTCGCCAAGATCGCTTCGGAGCAGGCGAAGCCCGACGGTCTCGTGGTCATAGAACCCGGGACGGAGCGCGCGCTGCTGGGGCCGATGTCGGTACGGACGCTGCCGGGTGTCGGGCCCGCGACCGGGGACCATCTGCGCCGGGCCGGGATCACCACGGTCGACGAGATCGCCGAGGCGGGCGAGGACGAACTCGTACGGCTGGTGGGGAAGGCGCACGGGCACGCGCTGTACGCGATGGCGCTGGCGCACGACGAGCGGCCCGTGGTGGCCGAGCGGGAGACGAAGTCCGTGTCGGTGGAGGACACGTACGACGTGGACATCCACGACCGGATGCGGGTCGGCCTGGAGGTGCAGCGGCTCGCCGACCGGTGTGTGCGGCGGTTGCGGGACGCGGGGCTGTCCGGGCGGACCATCGTGCTCAAGGTGCGGAGGTACGACTTCTCGACGCTGACCCGGTCCGAGACGCTGCGAGGGCCGACGGACGACCCCGGCGTCGTACGGGAGGCTGCCGCGCGGCTTCTGGAGGCGGTGGACACGACCGGGGGCGTGCGGCTGCTGGGGGTCGGCGTCTCGGGGCTCGCCGACTACACGCAGGAGGACCTGTTCGCCCAGGCCCAGGCTCAGGCGCAAGCGGAGGCGGAGGCCGCCGCGGGGGAGTCGGCGGTGCTGGAGCATCCGGACGAGGAGGGGGCGGAGGAAGTGGCCGCCGTGCAGGCGCCGCCTGCCGAGCGGCGGTGGCCTGCGGGGCATGACGTGCGGCATGCGGAGTACGGGCACGGGTGGGTGCAGGGGAGTGGGCTCGGGAGGGTGACCGTGCGGTTCGAGACGCCTTACTCCGAGCCGGGGCGTGTGCGGACGTTTCGTACGGATGATGTTGCGTTGGAGTTGGCTGATCCGTTGCCGTTGGTGAGGGAGGCCGTGTGCGATCGCCGTGGGGGGTGAAGTCGGATCGGCGCCGCGGGCGGAATGTGGCTGGTCGCGCGGTTCCCTGCGCCCCTTTCGGGGCGCGTCAGCTGGGTCCCGTCCGGGAAGTCAACCCTCGTCCGTGCCTGCCAGGCGGCCGAAGTCGCGGTCCGGGGGTGGGGGCGGGGGTGTCACGTCCAGGCCGTAGTGGTGGTAGAGCTGGAGTTCCTGTTCGGGGGAGAGGTGGCGGCCCACGCCGAAGTCGGGGGCGTCCTTGATCAGGGCACGGTCGAAGGGGACACGCAGCGTGCCCTCGACGACTTCGCTGGGCTCCAGGGGGACGAAGGCGTCCCTGCTGAACAGGCCCGTCCGTATGGCGGCCCACTCCGGGACGCCGGTCGCGTCGTCGAGATAGACCTCGTCGACCGTGCCGATCTTGGCGCCGTTGCGGTCGAGCGCCTTGCGGCCGATCAGGTTGCGCGGATCGATGTCGGTCTGCACGGTCCCTCCACTCGCTAGCAACTCATCCGTAAGCACTACAAAAGAGCACATTCGTGATGGTGGCCACTCGAAAGCTCGTGCGTTGTCCTCGCTGGTAGGCTGGCAAGCGGCTGCTGACCCCGTGCGGGAGAGTCCTCCAGACTTCATCGGAGGCGCCGAAGGAGCAAATCCTCCCCGGAATCTCTCAGGCACACGTACCGCACGGACGAGGTCACTCTGGAAAGCAGGGCGGGTGTCGAAGGCCTCCGCCCTCACCGACGGTGAAAGCCGGGTCGCAGCGGGCGGGCGGGCCGGTGAAGCTCTCAGGTTGAGATGACAGAGGGGGAGGCCGTCGGGGCACCCACGCCGTGGTGCCCCTCGAAGGTCGTGTCAGACCAGGAGGCCTCCGCAATGACCGCCCATCGCATTCCGCTCTCCGAGCTCGAACAGGGAATCCCCTTCGAGCAGCGCCACATCGGGCCCGATTCCGAGGCGCGGGCCAAGATGCTCGCGCAGGTCGGGTACGGCTCGCTCGACGAGCTGACGGCCGCCGCGGTGCCGGACGTCATCAAGAACGCCGAGGCGCTGGAGCTGCCGGGCGCGCGCACCGAGGCCGAGGTACTGGCCGAACTGCGCTCCCTCGCGGACCGCAACCAGGTGCTCGATTCGATGATCGGCCTCGGCTACTACGGGACGTTCACGCCGCCGGTGATCCTGCGCAACGTCATGGAGAACCCGGCCTGGTACACCGCGTACACGCCGTACCAGCCGGAGATCTCCCAGGGGCGGCTCGAAGCGCTGCTGAACTTCCAGACCGTCGTCGCCGAGCTGACCGGGCTGCCCACCTCGGGCGCCTCGCTGCTCGACGAGGGCACCGCCGCCGCCGAGGCGATGGCGCTGTCCCGGCGCATGGGCAAGAACAAGAACGGCCTCTTCCTGATCGACGCGGACACCCTGCCGCAGACCGTCGCCGTCATCGAGACCCGCGCGGAGCCGACCGGCGTCGAGGTCGTCGTCGCCGATCTGGGCGAGGGCATCCCGGCCGAGATCGCCGGGCGTGAGATCAACGGTGTGCTGATCCAGTACCCGGGCGCCTCCGGTGCCGTACGCGACCTGAAGCCCGTCATCGAGCAGGCGCACGAGCTCGGCGCGGTCGTCACGGTCGCCGCCGACCTGCTCGCCCTCACGCTGCTCGCCTCTCCCGGTGAGCTCGGCGCCGACATCGCGATCGGTACGACCCAGCGCTTCGGCGTGCCGATGGGCTTCGGCGGTCCGCACGCCGGATACATGGCGGTGCGTGAGAAGTTCGCGCGCAGCCTGCCCGGCCGGCTGGTGGGCGTCTCCGTGGACGCCGACGGACACAAGGCGTACCGGCTCGCCCTGCAGACGCGGGAGCAGCACATCCGCCGCGAGAAGGCGACCAGCAACATCTGCACGGCGCAGGTGCTGCTCGCGGTGATGGCCGGCATGTACGCCGTCTATCACGGTCCCGAGGGCCTGCGGACCATCGCGCGGCGTACGCACCGGTACGCCACGATCCTCGCCGCGGGTCTGACGGCCGGCGGGGTCGAGGTCGTGCACGGTTCCTACTTCGACACGCTGACCGCGCGGGTGCCGGGCCGGGCCGCCGAGGTCGTGGCGGGCGCGCGCAACGGAGGCGTCAACCTCCACCTCGTCGACGCCGACCACGTGTCGATCGCCTGCGACGAGACCACCGCCCGCCAGCAGGTGGGCGCCGTCTGGTCAGCGTTCGGCGTGGACGGTGACATCGAGGCCCTGGACGCCGTCGCCGAGGACACGCTGCCCGCGGCGCTGCTGCGCACCGACGACTACCTCACGCACCCGGTCTTCCACCAGTACCGCTCCGAGACCGCGATGCTGCGCTACCTGCGCAAGCTGTCCGACCGCGACTACGCGCTCGACCGCGGCATGATCCCGCTGGGCTCCTGCACCATGAAGCTCAACGCGACCACCGAGATGGAGCCGGTCACCTGGCCCGAGTTCGGCCAGCTGCACCCCTTCGTGCCCGCCGAGCAGGCGCAGGGCTATCTCACCCTCATCCAGGAGCTGGAGGAGCGGCTCGCCGAGGTCACCGGGTACGACAAGGTGTCGCTCCAGCCGAACGCGGGCTCCCAGGGCGAGCTGGCCGGGCTGCTGGCCGTACGCGGCTACCACCGGGCCAACGGAGACGACCAGCGCACGGTCTGCCTGATCCCGTCCTCCGCGCACGGCACGAACGCCGCGAGCGCCGTGATGGCCGGCATGAAGGTCGTCGTCGTGAAGACCGCCGAGGACGGCGAGATCGACGTCGAGGACCTGCGCGCGAAGATCGAGCGGCACCGCGACGAGCTCGCGGTGCTGATGATCACGTACCCCTCGACGCACGGTGTGTTCGAGGAGCACGTCGCCGACATCTGCGCGCAGGTGCACGAGGCGGGCGGGCAGGTGTACGTCGACGGCGCCAACCTCAACGCGCTGGTGGGCCTCGCCAAGCCGGGCCACTTCGGCGGTGACGTCTCCCACCTGAACCTGCACAAGACGTTCTGCATCCCGCACGGCGGCGGCGGTCCGGGCGTGGGCCCGGTCGGCGTACGCGCGCACCTGGCGCCGTACCTGCCGAACCACCCGCTGCAGCCCGCGGCCGGTCCCGAGACCGGCGTGGGGCCGATCTCCGCCGCTCCCTGGGGCTCGGCGGGCATTCTGCCCATCTCCTGGGCGTACGTCCGTCTCATGGGCGGTGAGGGCCTCAAGCGGGCCACGCAGGTGGCGGTGCTGTCCGCGAACTACATCGCCAAGCGCCTGGAGCCGCACTTCCCGGTGCTCTACACCGGCCCCGGCGGGCTCGTCGCGCACGAGTGCATCATCGATCTGCGTCCGCTGACCAAGGCGACCGGCGTCAGCGTCGACGACATCGCCAAGCGGCTCATCGACTACGGCTTCCACGCGCCGACGATGTCCTTCCCGGTGGCCGGCACGCTGATGATCGAGCCCACCGAGTCCGAGGACCTGATCGAGCTCGACCGGTTCTGCGACGCGATGATCGCCATTCGTGCGGAGATCGACAAGGTCGGTTCGGGCGTCTGGGCGGCGGAGGACAACCCGCTGCGGAACGCGCCGCACACCGCCGCCGCGCTCGGCGGCGAGTGGGAGCACGCGTACACCCGCGAGGAGGCGGTCTTCCCGGCCGGTGTCTCGGCCGCGGACAAGTACTGGCCGCCGGTGCGCCGCATCGACCAGGCGTACGGCGACCGGAACCTGGTCTGTTCCTGCCCGCCGCTGGACGCTTACGAAGAGTAGTCACCCTCGGATACGCGTCGGGGCCGGTTCGGAGATCACGTCTCCGGGCCGGCCCCTCTCCATGTCTGGGTGACGGTCACCGCCACCCGGTTGTGCGGCTCAGGCGGCCGTCATCACGTGCTCGCTGCCCTGGGGGCGGTGCGGGGCGATGATCTGGCCGTCGGGCAGGAGCTCACCGGTGTCCTCGAAGAGCAGCACGCCGTTGCACAGCAGGCTCCATCCCTGCTCCGGGTGGTGCGCCACGAGGCGGGCGGACTCCCGGTCGGCTGATTCGGCTGTCGGACACGGTGGCTGGTGCTGGCACATGGATGGGATCTTTCGCTGGGATGAGAGATGAGTGGTGGCTGTGGTGTCTTTCCCGCGGCTTGAAGTGCTCATGGCCGCCCCCCCGGTGGCGTGTGTGTGGAACCCAGTGTTGCCCTACGGGCGTCAATCCGCAGGGATTTGGCAGCAGCGCTCCTCACAGGTTGGAGACGCGTCACCCGTGCGGACGGTTCAGTCCAACTGCACGGTCCCTTCGGGGGGTTCGCGGTGGCCGGATGGGGCTAGTCCGGTCGGGGTGGAGGGGGCGTTCTCCCTCGTACGAGCACTGTGGGGCCCGAACGAGCGGACGGGTTCGGGCGGCAGCGTGCCCCGCGACCGGGACAACGGTAGCGGGGCACGGGGCGATGCGCCTGGTGTGCTTCTCCGGGGGAGTGACTACGCGGGTGAGCTCAGCAGTGGGGCGGAGGTGAGCCGGTGCGTGAGGACCGGGAGGAGTTCGGCGACGCGGTGCGGGCGATGCGCGGCGATACCGGGCGGCGCGGGTGCCAGCGGCACCAGGAGATCGGTGGCGGCCGGGTGCCCGGTGGCGCCGTCCGCGGCGCAGTCGCCGTGCAGCCAGAGGGTGAGCATGTAGAGCTCGGGAACGGACAGCAGCCGAGGCTGGTACGGCTGGCTCATGTTCTCGGCGTGACGCAGGGCGCGCTCGGTGGAGGCGATGTAGGGGCCTTCGAAGAAGTGCGAGAAGGCCCAGCCGTCGGGAGTGAGCATGGTGTCGGCCGCGGCCACCGACCGTTCGCCGCAGCGGATCAGGAAGCGCCATCCGGCGAGCCGGGTGGTGGAGGCGCCGGCCGGTGAGATGCGGTCCAGAACGTGTACGGGCAAAGGGAGTTCGGGGGTGACGGGTCCCTGGGCCATGCGTAGGGACGGGGTGCGGGCCTCGCGGACTGCGGTGGGGGAACCGAGTGCCGTGAGGACGGTGCGCAGGGCGGGCGAGGGAGCCGGGGGGACATGCAGCGGCATGGTGGGTCGCCTCTCATTCGACAGGCACAGTGGCGCGAGGGCGGGGGCGGACGGCGCTGTCAGCTCTCGGGGTCGGAGGAGCGAGGGGTCTGGATCTGCCGACAGGATGTCGCCTGCCGCATGTCACCTCGACGACAGGACCTGGGACCGCGAGCGCCAACTCTCCGCCTCGTTTGCGGAGTTTATACGACACGTGTTCAGATGGTGTTTCGTCTAGCCGTCCTGAATATGAAGAGCAAGGCGATATTCGGTCGACGAAAAGAGAGGTTCATCCCGATTCTGTGTCGGGGCCCGTCGGTGACCTCGGATTGCTTTGCCGGAGCGGTCGGCCGATTCTCGTCGGCGTTTTTCACGAGATCATGTCAGGCTGAAACCGCGCTCTGGTTCATGCCCCGTGAATGTGCCTCCGGACAACGGGTACCAGGGTAGCGGTCGACGAGGCCGTACAGGGCGTTATCGATCGTGTTGCCTGGGCATCATCCTCCGGGACGGCAGGGGCCGGAGGATCGGCCTGCCCATTCGAGGAGGGACGCTTCGATGGGAGAGAAGGTCGTGGCGGGGTCGTACGACCTGTCCGATCGTCAGCACTACCGAGGCAAGCTCCGGCAGTGTCTGACGGGGCTGGCGCGGCTGCTGGAGGAGAAGCGGTTCGATCGCCCGAAGAATCTCATGGGTCTGGAGATCGAACTGAATCTCGCCGGACCCGACGGCATGCCCAGGATGATGAATGCGCAAGTACTCGAAAGGATTGCGAGCCGAGATTTTCAAACAGAACTTGCCATGTTCAACCTGGAAGTCAACATAGCCCCACACCGATTGGACGGCCGGGTATTCGACCGGCTCGCCGAGGAGCTGCACACCTCGCTCGCATATGCCCATCGAAAGGCCGGCGAACTCGACGCGGGAATCATGATGATCGGGATTCTGCCGACGCTCGACCGTGACGACCTGGTCTCCTCGAACCTGTCGGACGTCGATCGCTACACCCTGCTCAACGATCAGATCGTGGCCGCCCGTGGCGAGGACTTCGTGCTCGACATCGACGGCGTGGAGCGCCTCGTCTGTACGTCGAAGTCCATCGCGCCCGAGGCCGCCTGCACCTCCGTGCAGTTGCACCTCCAGGTCACTCCGGCGCGCTTCGCGGACGTGTGGAACGCGGCGCAGGCCGTTGCCGCCGTGCAGGTCGCGATCGGTGCCAACTCGCCCTTCCTGTTCGGCCGTGAGCTGTGGCGCGAGTCGCGGCCGCCGCTGTTCCAGCAGTCCACCGACACCCGCCCGCCCGAGCTCCAGGCGCAGGGGGTGCGTCCGCGCACCTGGTTCGGCGAGCGGTGGATCTCCTCGGCGTACGACCTCTTCGAGGAGAACCTGCGCTTCTTCCCGCCTCTGCTGCCCATCAGCGACGAGGAGGACCCGCTCGCGGTCCTCGACGCCGGAGGCATTCCCAGGCTCGCCGAGCTCGTGCTGCACAACGGTACGGTCTACCGCTGGAACCGGCCCGTGTACGACGTCGCCGACGGAGTCCCGCACCTGCGCGTCGAGAACCGGGTGCTGCCCGCCGGTCCCACCGTCGCCGATGTCGTCGCCAACGCGGCGTTCTACTACGGGGTCGTGCGTGCGCTCGCCGAGGAGGCGCGGCCCGTGTGGACACGGCTGTCGTTCGAGTCCGCGGCGGCCAACTTCGACGCGGCCTGCCGCCATGGCATCGACGCGCGTCTGGAGTGGCCGCGGCGGGGACGGTACGGGGGGACCACCGCGCAGGTCGAGGCCGTGCACCTGGTCCGTGACGAGCTGCTGCCGCTCGCCGCGGCGGGGCTGGACGCGTGGGGCGTCGAGCCGGCCGACCGGGACTACTACCTGGGGGTGATCGAGGACCGGTGCCGGCTGCGTGCCAACGGGGCTACCTGGCAGGCTGCCACCTTCCACCAGGCGCTGGAGAAGGGCCTCGCGAGGGATGCCGCGCTCGCCGCGACCACCCGGCGCTACGGCGAGCTGATGCACCTCGGTGAGCCCGTGCACACCTGGCCGGTGGGCCTGCCGGAGCCGGTACCGCTGGGCTGATCGGGGCGGTCTGCCTGCGGCGGTGTCTCTGGGGATGGGCCGCTCGTGGTGGGCTGCTCGTGGTGGGTGTTCAGGGGGCGGAGTGCGGCCCGAGTGGTGGTCCCCGGCCAGGCCGCTGGTGACATGGTCGCCGGGCCGTGGTCGGGGCGGATGGCCTGTGTGGGGGTTCCTGGGCCGGGATGGCCCCGGGGAGTGTCCCTGGGTCGGGTGGGCTGTTTTGGTGGCCCGGGCGGGGCCGCCTGCGTCGGTGCGCCGGGTCCGGCGGGGTGTGACGCTGCGCCCCGGGCCGGGTGGCGTGTGTCGCTGCCCGGGTGGGCTGTGGTGGTGGCTTTTCTCGGGGTGTCAGCCTTGGCTCTGGTTGCCCGCCGCCACGATCGCCCTGAGGATCACCGAGTGGATCTGCGCGGGGTCGTTGACCTGCTGGCCGGAGCCGCCGGTCGCCTTGGCGATCTCCTGGACCTCCGCCTTGTCGGCGTCCGGGCCCACGGCGATGGCGATGAGCGGCACCGGGCGCTGTGGGTCGGCGAGCTTCCGCAGTTGGGTGACGAGGGCGGAGCGCGAGATGCTTCCCGGGTCCTGGTTGACGCCGTCGGTCAGCAGCACCAGCGCGTTGAACTTCCCCTTGACATAGGAGGAGGTGGCCGCCTTGTACGCGGCGAGCGTGGTGTCGTACAGGCCCGTCGCGCCGTTCGGGACGGGAGACAGGGAGCTGAACGCCGCCGACAGCCTGTCCCGCTGGGTGCCGTTGCCCTTGCGGTCGCCCAGGCGTTCCGTGGGCACGAGCACCCGGTAGTCGCGGTCGCCGTCCAGGCGGGTGGAGAACTTCCACAGCCCGACCTCGTCCTGCGAGGTGAAGGTCGCGAGGGCCTGCAGCAGAGACGCCCTGGTGACGTCCATACGGGACTGGCCGGTGCCCGGCACCGGCTGCGCCATGGACGCGGAGGCGTCGACGACCGTGGTGATCCGGGCGCTCTGCACGGTGATCGTCCACGTGCCGAGTGCCTCGTCGACCGCCTTCGCCGGGGTGGGTTCGAGCGCGGCATGAGCGAACGGCTGCGGGGCGCGACCCCCGGCCTTGGTGACCAGCGCGGGCGATACCTTCTCGTCGTCCGTGCGGAACCCGTACCGCTCCAGGATCCGCTGCCCGTCCGACTCGCCGAGCAGCGTCATGAACCGAAGGGCGGCACGGCTCGTGTCGGTGTTCAGCCGTGACTCGTCGACCAGGGTGAACGGGTAGTCGAGCCGCGGTGACCCGTCCTTGGGATAGAAGAGGTCGAGTCCGGCGCCGCCGCGGGCCGAGGAGTTGTACGCGAACGCCGACTGCTCGGAGAGGATCAGCGCCTGGTTGCGCTGCGGATTGCCCTGCTCGGGGCCGGAGGAGTCGCGGGGCAGGGTGTCCAGGGCCTGGCTGTCGCTGTCGGACGTGCGCTGGGAGAGCGTCTTCGCCATGGCCGCCGCCTGGGTGTCACCTCCCTTGATGGTGGCCGCGGCGGTATCGAGCTGGGTCAGCGCGAGCAGGCCGGCCGCGCTGCGCACCGGGTCGGCCGCACCGAGCCTCAGCCGGTCGTCCCGCAGCGCGGCGCCCGCCAACTCGGTCCATGTGTAGGTCTTCTCGGGCCACCCCAGCGACTTCGCGGCCGACGGGACCATCGCGACGCCGACCGGCGAGGAGGCGACGCTGCCCGCCGCGGTCACCCGGGTCGCGTTGCTCTCACCACTGACCCGGTCCACCCACAGGGCGGAGTCCGGCACCCACGCCTGTACGTCGGACTTGTTGTCCGACCTCAATGCCTCGGCGACCTTGTACGACTCGCGGGCCGTCACGGTCACGGCGATGCAGTGGCCGTCGGAGGTGATGTTGTGGTCGCGGGCGTGTTCGGCGACGGCCCTGAGGGCGGGCGCCATGTCCGGGGACGCGGCGATCTTGAGGGGTACGGCGTTGTCCCGGCAGGACGAGCCGAAGGAGAGCAGACCACCGCGGACCGCGACCGCCGTGCCCGCGGCGACCGTGAGCACCAACACCGTCGCGATGGCCACCGTACGGCGGCGTGCGCGTGGACGGGGGTCGGCCGCGCCCGCCCCGTACGCATCGGGCAAGCTGTGACGTCCCATGACGGTGGTGCCCTCCCTGGATGAGCCGGAGTCGCGAGAAAGCCGTAGAAACGGCTGTGAGGCAGAAGGCGAGGGGGAGGTACGCCGGTACGGCGTCCGTCCACCCGACGGCCTGTCGCGCACGATCTTCGCAACTTCTTTCGAGACCCTAGCGGGGCGAAGATGGGGATGCGGCGGGATTACTCAACTGGAGGCGGGAGTGCAGGTGGAGGCGGGGTCGGTGGCCGATTCCTTTCCCGAGGAGCGGCTGACGCGACGGATTTTCCGGGACGAGACTTTGCTCGTCCTGGGCCTGTCGCTCGGGGCGAGCGGAGTGTCCGCGCTGATCAGCTTTGTCGGGTCGGTCACCAAACCGGGGGGTCTCAAGGACCAGGCGGCCACCCTCAACGCTTCGGCCGCGCCGGGTCGCCCCTGGCTCGATCTGGCCTGGCAGCTGTTCGGCATCGCGTCGGCCCTGGTCCCGGTCGCCCTGGTCGCGCACTTCCTGATGAGGGAGGGCAAGGGACTGCGTGTGATCGGGTTCGACCGTACGCGGCCCTGGCCCGACCTCGGGCGGGGGGCCGCGATCGCGGCGGTGATCGGTAGCACGGGCATCGCCTTCTACCTGGCGGCCCGGGGGTTCGGCGCCAACCTGACCGTGGTGCCGGAAGCGCTGCCCGACGTGTGGTGGAAGTACCCGGTCCTGATCCTGTCGGCCGTGCAGAACGCCGTACTGGAGGAGGTCATCGTCGTCGGGTACCTGCTGCGCCGGCTCGGGCAGCTGGGCTGGACGCCGGGGACCGCGCTGGTGGCGAGCGCGGTGCTGCGCGGCTCGTACCACCTCTATCAGGGCATCGGCGGCTTCATCGGGAACATGGCGATGGGCGTGGTCTTCGTCTACCTGTACCGGCGGTGGGGCCGGGTCGGACCGCTCGTGGTGGCGCACTCGCTGCTCGACATCGGGGCGTTCGTGGGATACGCGCTGCTGGCGGGGAAGGTGGGCTGGCTGCCGACCGCCTGAGCAGCGGCGTGAGCGGGTCCGAAAGGGGCGTACGAAGGTCTCGTACGCCCCTTTTTTGTACGGCTTTTTTCGTGCGCCGCTACGTGAGGAGCTCGCCTTCGATGACCGTGACCGCGTGGCCGGTGAGGAGCGTACGGTCGCCGCGCAGCTCGGTGCGGACGAGGCCGGAGCGCGGGGAGGCCTGCAGGCCGGTGAGGCCGGGGCGGCCGAGGCGCTCGGACCAGTAGGGCGCGAGGGCGGTGTGGGCGCTGCCGGTGACCGGGTCCTCGTCGATGCCGATGTTCGGGAAGAAGCAGCGCGAGACGAAGTCGTAGCCCTGGGAGGGGTCTTCGGCGCGGGCGGTCGCGATGATGCCGCGCTCGGAGTACCGGGCGAGGGCGCTGTGATCGGGGGTGAGTCCCCGGACCGTCTTCTCGTCGGCGACCTCGATCAGCAGGTCGCCGGTGTTCGGGCCGGTGTCGAAGGTCGTGAGCGGCTCGGCGCCCAGGGCCTCGGCGACGCCGTCCGGGACCTCGACCGGGGTGAGCGGAGCGGTGGGGAAGTCCAGCGTCAGGGAACCGTCCTCGTGGGGCGTGGCGACGAGTACGCCGCTGAGCGTGGCGAACCGCACCGGTCCCGTGTGGGCGCCCGTGGTGCGCAGGACGTGTGCGGTGGCGAGGGTCGCGTGCCCGCACATCGCGACTTCGGCGACGGGGGTGAACCAGCGCAGCGCCCAGTCGGCGTCGCCGCCCTCGGGGAGGCGGTGCGCGAACGCCGTCTCCGCGTGGTTGACCTCCAGGGCGACGCTCTGGAGCCGGCTGTCCTCGGGGAAGGTGTCGTGGTCGAGAAGGAGGACCCCGGCCGGGTTGCCCGTGAAGGGACGGTCGGTGAAGGCGTCGACGATTCGAATCCGCATGCCCCGACGCTAGCGGCCCGCGTGGACCGCGGGACAAGGCCAATTCCGTGGAGCTGGACCGATCGTGGCCGTCCGGCCCCCTGACCTGCCCGGACTCCCGAGCCTTGTCAGGCGAGCTATTCCGATATATCGTTGACGCATCGCGACCGATCAACGAACGAATGGAGTGAGGGCGATGCGTCCCCAAGGACAGGAATTTGGATTCGAACGTGGACATGGCCGACACGGTGGCCCCGGTCCGCGTGACCGTGGCCGCTTCGAAGGGCGGCGCGGGGCTTTCGGGCCCTTCGGGCCGGGTGGTCCGGGCGGTGGCCCCGGCGGCCCCGGGTTCGGCTTCGGGCCGGGCCCCTGGGGTGGCCGGCGCGGCGGCCGGGGCGGTCCGGGTGGCAGGGCGCGGCGCGGTGACGTGCGTGCGTCGATCCTGGCCCTTCTCAAGGACCGGCCCATGCACGGCTACGAGATGATCCAGGAGATCGCCGAGCGTAGCGGCGGGGCATGGAAGCCCAGCCCGGGTTCGGTCTACCCGACCCTCCAGTTGCTGGAGGACGAGGGCCTCATCGCCAGCGCGGCCGAGGGCGGCAAGAAGCTGTTCTCGCTCACCGACGAAGGCCGCGAAGCGGCCGAGGCGGGCCCCGAGGCGCCGTGGGAAGAGGCCGGGCGCGGGGTCGACTGGGAGACGCTGCACGAGATCCGGCAGGCCGGCTTCGGTCTCATGGAGGCCTTCGGCCAGGTCTGGAAGACCGGCAGCAAGGACCAGCGCGACAAGGCGCTGGCGGTCATCAACGAAGCCCGCAAGAAGCTGTACCTGATCCTCGCCGACGAGGACTGACGGGCATGCTGTGGTATCCGACGGCGCCCCGTGGAAGTGTTTCCGCGGGGCGCCTGTCCATGTACGGGGGCTGGGCGCGGGTCCCCGGCCAGGTGGGGGACTCAGGTCACCAGTCCGGCCAGCTTGCGCAGCGATTCGTTGAGAGCGGCCGTCGCCGAGTCCTTGAGCTTGCCCGCCATCAGCGAGACGGCCGCGCCGGTGAACTCCCCGTCGATCCGCACCGAGGTGGCGTCGCCGTCGGGGGTCAGGGTGTAGCGGGTGGCGACGGTCACCGCCATCGGACCCTTGCCGCGGATGGCCAGGGTGCGGGCGGGCTCCAGTTCCTCGATGGTCCACTCGACCTCGGCCGGGAACCCCATGAGCTTCATGTTCTCCTGGAAGGTGCCGCCGACCTCGAGTGAGGCGGGGCCGCCCTTGGGGAAGCTGGTGTGGGTCGAGTTCCACTCGCCGTACGAGGAGAAGTCCGTGAGCTGCGCCCAGACCTTCTCGGTAGGCGCCTCGATGCGTGCTTCCGCGCTGACTTCGGCCATGCGACCACCCCTTCGTGTCAGGCGCTGCGCACGGCGCAGCTACGGTGTCGCGGAACGTAGCCGCAGCCCTCGGAACATTCAATACTGATGAACCGTCAGGA
The DNA here is from genome assembly GCF_001514115.1 of Streptomyces olivochromogenes. Classification (GTDB taxonomy): domain Bacteria; phylum Actinomycetota; class Actinomycetes; order Streptomycetales; family Streptomycetaceae; genus Streptomyces; species Streptomyces olivochromogenes. Next base: position 244,788 of record NZ_KQ948468.1, on the reverse strand, counting down.
ATTGTGAACTCAGCCCACCTGGCGTATCACCGCCGCGTCGAACAGGTCCCACGCGCGCGGGAAGGGCCCCTCGTCGTGGCAGTGCCACGCTTCCCAGAACAGGTCGGCGAGCGGCGCATCCTCGGGGGCATAGACCCGGTACACGTACTGCCTGCCGTCGACCGCGGGGAGAGTCACCAGCCAGCACCTGCTCTCCATGCCACTGAGGGACGAGAGCCGAAGCGGAGCGGTTGCGCACGGGGCGCGAAGCAAGGCGGCGCGCGCCCTGGGGGGAGAACCTGGGGGAGAAACGGTGCGAAGTCATCCGTAGGGAGGAGAACGCACTCGCGGAAGCCCACCCTGTGTGGGACGTGAAGATGCTGCCCACCGAGGATGACCCGGGTCGCCGGGACTGATGGGGTAGGGGTTGTGCCACCGCGTATCCCCCAGCAACCGGCCGCCGAGAGCGGCTCCCACCGCACGGAACTCGATGCCAGGCTCGGTGCCGAGCTGGCGTCGGTGGTCTCCGGCGCACGCAGGCGGGCGCTGCGGGACGGCGACCGGCAGATCGACACCGCCCATCTGCTGCACTCACTGCTGGAGGCCGACCCCCAGGTGCGCGCCGTCTTCGACGGCGCCCCGCAGGTCGCCCGGCTGCTCGGCTATCTCGTGCAGCGCAGCATCGGCTACGGACTGCGCTGGCAGCGCGGCGTCGAGGACTCGGGGGCGGTTCCGGTCGTCGCCAAGGCGGACTGGTCGCGGGTCGCGGCCGAGGCGGGCTGGTCGCCGGTGGCGGCCGGAGCCATGGAGAGCGCGTGCGAGCGTGCCGAACGACGAGGTGACGAACGGGCCCGCTGTCTCGATCTGCTCGCCTCGATCGTCACCGATCCGCAGTCGCGGGCCGTCGAGGTCCTGCGGCGGGCCGGCGTGGACGCCCAGACGCTGCTTCTGCGCATCGAGAACGCCTTCGACGTCGAGGACGAGTTCGCGTGCGAGTTCCGCCTCGACTTCGAGACGTACGTCGGCGGTGGTGACCCGGGCTGCCAGTCCAGTCATTGAGACAGGTGCCATTGGGGGTGACGCTCATGTCTTCGCCTGTCATCATGTGCCGGTGCATACCTCTCAGGGCAGTCCGGACAACCGTGGGAAGGGCGTCGGGCTGGGCCTCGCGCTCGCGTCGGCGGTCGCCTTCGGCGGATCGGGTGTCGCGGCGAAGCCGCTGATCGAGGCAGGGCTCGACCCGCTCCACGTGGTGTGGCTGCGGGTCGCGGGCGCCGCGCTGGTGATGCTGCCGCTGGCCGTGCGCCATCGCGCTCTCGTACGGCGGCGTCCCGCTCTGCTCGTCGGGTTCGGGCTGCTCGCCGTGGCGGGCGTCCAGGCCTGCTACTTCGCCGCGATCTCCCGCATCCCCGTCGGTGTCGCACTGCTCGTCGAGTACCTGGCGCCGGCGCTCGTCCTCGGCTGGGTGCGGTTCGTGCAGCGCCGGCCCGTGACCCGCGCCGCGGCGCTCGGGGTCGTCCTCGCGGTCGGCGGGCTCGCCTGTGTCGTCCAGGTGTGGTCCGGACTGAGCTTCGACGTCGTCGGGCTGCTGCTCGCGCTGGGCGCGGCCTGCTGCCAGGTCGGTTACTTCGTCCTGTCCGACCAGGGCAGCGACGCGGGCGAGGAGGCACCGGACCCCCTCGGCGTCATCGCGTACGGCCTGCTCGTCGGCACCGTCGTGCTGACGGTCGTCGCACGTCCCTGGACCATGGACTGGTCGCTGCTCGGGGGCAGCGCGGACATGAACGGCACCTCCGTCGCCGCCTCCCTGCTGCTCGGCTGGATCGTGCTGATCGCGACCGTCGTCGCCTACGTCACCGGAGTGCTCTCCGTGCGCAGGCTCTCCCCGCAGGTCGCGGGCGTCGTGGCCTGCCTGGAGGCGGTCATCGCGACGGTGCTCGCCTGGGTCCTGCTCGGCGAGCATCTCTCGGCGCCGCAGATCGTCGGCGGTGCGGTGGTGCTGGTCGGAGCGTTCATCGCACAGTCGTCGGCGCCCTCGAAGCCCTCGGACGGGCCGGTCGCGAGCGGCGGGAGCGGCGCCGAAAGGGAGTTGTCGGCCCACGGGACCGCCGTCTAAGGTGCTGATCATGCCTTCGACGCTCGTTCTGCCGCCTCCGGCCGCCTGAGGCGGGCCCCGCGGAGTTCCCACCCGGCGTGGTGCCGGGTGGCACGGCGCTGCCCGCAGAAGAAGTCCGAGGACCTTCCCGTACGCCCCTGCCCGCTCGGCACGGGCTGCGACGTGGTCCTTCCCGAACTTCTGCGCGGCTGCCTTGTGCGCGGCCGCGCGTATCCGCGGAGAGAAACACGTGTCGCATACTGCTTCCGGCCTGCCCCTCGGGCGAGGCCTCCTCTATCTGATCGTCGCCGGTGCCGCCTGGGGCACCGCGGGCGCGGCCGCGTCACTGGTCTACCGGACCAGTGACATGGGGCCGATCGCCCTCTCCTTCTGGCGCTGCGCGGGCGGACTCGTGCTGCTGCTCGCCGTGCGCCTGCCGCGGCATCGGCGGTGGCGCCGACGGGTGGTACCGGCCGCCCGGGAGCCGCTCGGCCGCAAGGCGCTGCGGATCGGTGTCACGGGCCTTGGGCTCGCCGTCTTCCAGACCGCCTACTTCGCCGCGGTCGAGGCCACCGGACTCGCGGTGGCGACCGTGGTCACCCTCGGCGCCGGACCCGTGCTCATCGCCCTGGGTGCGCGACTGACCCTGGGGGAGCGGCTCGGGCGCGGCGGGAGTGCCGCCGTCGCCGGGGCGCTCGGCGGGCTCGGGGTGCTGGCGCTGGGCGGCGGGGGAGCCACGGTGCGGCCCTGGGGCGTCGCGCTCGCGGTCGTGTCCGCGGCCGGATACTCCACGATGACGCTGCTCACCCGGTGGTGGGGACGAGACGGCCGCGCCGACGGCTCCGGTACGACGGTGTGGACGTTCGCCGTCACCACCGTCTGCCTGCTGCCGCTCGGCCTGGCCGAGGGACTGGTCCCGCACACGGCCCGACCGGCTCATGTGCTGGTCCTGCTGATCTACATCGCCGCCGTCCCCACGGCGCTGGCCTACGCCCTGTTCTTCGCGGGCGCCGCCGTGGTCCGGTCCGCGACCGTTTCCGTGATCATGCTCCTGGAGCCGGTGAGCGCGGCCGTGCTGGCCGTCGGTCTGCTCGGCGAACGACTGACCATGACGACGCTCGCGGGCACCCTGTTGATGCTGGGTTCGGTCGCGGGGCTCGCGGTGGCCGAGGCGCGGAGCATCCGGGGCGACACACGGAGGGTGCACGAGGAGGAGCGGGCGCTCGTCTGAGGGATGCGGCAGGTGTGAGGCCTGAGGCCGCGGCGCCGGGGGGTGACCCCACCCGGCGCTTCGGCTGCCTCGGCTGCCCCGTCGTCACAGGGTCGCGAGGTAGTCGGGGAGCTCGATGCCGGGGGCCAGGTCGTCGGCGGGGATCGGGGTGCCGTGTCCCTTGGTGAGGGGGACGATCCCGGTCCAGTGGGGGAGGGCGAGGTCCTCCGCGTCGTCGTTCGCGCCACCGGTGCGCAGCTTCGCGGAGACCTCGTTCAGGTCGAGGCGGATCACGGCGGTGGCGGCCAGCTCCTTGGCGTTGGCAGGGCGTGAGTCGTACGAACGGCCCGGGACGACCTGGTCGACCAGCGCGTTCAGGGCCTCCCGCTTCTCGTCCGGGTCCGTCACCTGGTGGGCCACGCCGTGCACCACCACGGAGCGGTAGTTCATCGAGTGGTGGAAGGCGGAGCGGGCCAGGACCAGAGCGTCGACATGGGTCACGGTCAGGCAGACGGGCAGTCCGGGGTCGGCCTGACCGGTCATGCGCAGCGGGCGCGAACCCGTCGAGCCATGGACGTAGAGGCGCTCGCCGACCCGCCCGTAGAGGGTGGGGAGCACGACCGGGGCGCCGTCCCGGACGAAGCCGAGGTGGCAGACGTACCCCTCGTCGAGTATCGCGTGGACCAGCTCGTGGTCGTACGCGGCGCGCTCCTTGGAACGGGTGGGGACGGTGCGATCGGTCGGGGTGTAGGCGGCGGGCCGCGTCGTCCCGGGCTGAGTGCTCGTCTCCGACATTGCGTTCTCCATTGCACTAGTGCATAATCTTCTTTGTGCTAGAAGAGTATCGGATCGAAGGGCGTCGCGCAGCGGACATTTCCGCGAGCGTCGAGCGTGCGGTGGGCAGCGGGGACCTCGAACCGGGGCAACTGCTGCCGCCGATGCGGGAGTTGGCGGAGCGGCTCGGGGTGAATCCCAACACCGTCGCCGCCGCCTATCGCACCCTGCGTGAACGCGGGGTGATCGAGACCGCGGGGCGGCGGGGCAGCCGGATCCGCTCGAAGCCCGCCACGACGGGACGCGACTACATCCGGGTCGAGGTGCCGGAGGGCGTGCGGAACGTGGCCGACGGCAACCCCGACCCGGCACTGCTGCCCTCCCTCGCCGAGGCGTTCGCGGCAGCGGCCGGACGGTCGGACCGGGATCCCGTGATGTACGGGGAGGCCGCCGTCGAGGCGGAGCTGGAGCGACTCGCGCGCGCCGACCTCGACGCGGACGGTGTGCCCGACGGGCCCGTCGTCGTCACCTCCGGATCGCTCGACGCCATCGAGCGCGTGCTGGCGGCTCATCTCAAGCCCGGGGACGCCGTCGCCGTCGAGGATCCCGGCTGGGGCAGCGTGTTCGACCTCGCCCCGGCGCTCGGGCTGCGCACGGTCGCGGTACGCGTCGACGACGAGGGCCCGGTCCCCGACGACGTACGCCATGCCCTGGAGGCCGGTGCCCGCGCGCTGATCGTCACGGACCGGGCGCAGAACCCGACCGGCGCCGCGGTGGGCGCCGCACGGGCGCGTGCCCTGCGTTCCGTGCTGAAGGAACACCCGGACGTCCTGCTCGTCGAGGACGACCACGGGCATCGGATCGTCGACCTGCCGCTGCACCCGCTGGCCGGGGTGAGCCGCAACTGGGTCTTCGTACGCTCCGTCGCCAAGGCCTACGGCCCCGACCTGCGGCTGGCCGTCCTCACCGGGGACCCCGTCACCATGGACCGGGTGCACGGGCGGCAGCGGCTGGGGCCCGGCTGGGTGAGCCATCTGCTGCAACGGGCGGTCGCGCACCTGTGGGCGAACGGCGCGGTGGACGTCACGGCCGTGGCGGCGGCGTACGGGCGGCGCCGGGACGCGCTGATCGACGCTCTGAAGCGGCGTGGCGTCGAGGCGTACGGGCGCAGCGGGATGAACGTGTGGATCCCCGTCCCGGACGAGACGGGAGCGGTCGCGCGGTTGCTGCACGCCGGCTGGGCGGTCGCGCCCGGGGCGCGCTTCCGGATGAGCGCGCCGCCCGGGATACGGATCACCGTCTCGACTCTGACCCAGGACGACATCGAGCCGCTGGCGGACGCCGTCGCCTCCGCCGTCGGACCGGCGCCCGTACGCGGGTACGTGTGAGTCGGTCCGTATGCGGTTACGTCTGAGTCGGTCCGTATGCGGTTACGTCTGAGTCGGTCCGTATGCGGTTACGTCTGAGTCGGTCCGTACGCGGTTACGTCTGAGTCGGTCCGTACGCCGTGAGGGCGCGGTCAGCGGCGCGGCCCGGCCTGGGTGAGCGCGGCGCCGGCGAGGACGATCACCGCGCCGACCGGCGTGGACCAGCTCAGCGACTCGCCGAGGATCGCGACGCCCGCGGCGGTGGCGATCACCGGGATGAAGTACGTGACCATCTGGGCCGTCGTCGGGCCGACCTCGGCGACGATGCCGTACTGGACGAGCATGGCCAGGCCCGTGCCGAGGGCCCCCAGAGCGGCGATCGCGAGCAGCGGGACGACCGGGAAGTGGCTCGGCAGCGCGGTGAACAGCGGGGTGACGAGGGCCAGTTGGACAGTGGCGAGCAGCAGTTGGGCGCCGGTCATCGACAGATGCGAGTGGCCGGTGCCGGCCAGGGTGCGCCGGACGTAGATCCAGCCGATCGGGTAGCTCAGCGAGGCCAGCAGGGCCATCAGCGTGCCCGTGGCGTCCAGGCCGTGGAAGCCCTGCCAGACACCGAGGACCGTCAGGACGCCGAGAAAGCCGATGCCGAGACCGGCGACCCTGCGCCGGGTCGGACGGTCCTCGGAGAGGGCGACCAGGGACAGGGCCATGCCCCACAGGGGTGAGGTCGCGTTGCAGATGCCCGCGAGCGTGGACGGGATCGTCAGCTCGGAGTAGGCGAACAGCGAGAACGGCAGCGCGTTGAGCAGGAAGGCCGCGACCGTGAGATGACCCCAGGTGCGGGCCCCGCGCGGCAGCCGCTCCCGCTTCACCGCCATCGCCGCCGCGAGCACCGCCGTCCCGAACAGCAGCCGTCCGAAGGTGACTTGGAACGGCGCGTAGCCCTCCGTGCCGACCTTGATGAGCAGGAAGCTGAAACCCCAGATCAGCGAGAGTGCGCCGAAGCGGATCCGCCAGTCGAGGGCGGTGCGACGGCGGGGGGTCGCGGCGGTGGGGGTGTCGGTTCGGGGAGTGGTCACGGCGCTCATGGTCGTAACGATGAGGCAGACGATCTCGTAGCACAAGCGAGATTTTTCGAGCGGTATTTCGTAGCATTGCTTACATGTTGAATCTGGAGCGTCTGCGCACCCTCGACGCCCTCGCCCGGCACGGCTCGGTGAGCGGCGCGGCCGAGGGGCTGCACGTCACGACGTCGGCCGTCTCCCAGCAGATGTCCAAGCTGGAGCGCGAGGTGGGGCAGCAGCTGCTCGCCAAGAACGGGCGCGGGGTGCGTCTCACGGATGCCGGGCGGCTGCTCGCCGAGCATGCCGCGCGCATCCTGTCGCAGGTCGAGCTCGCCCAGTCCGACCTGGAGGCCCAGCGCGGTCAGGTCGTCGGTGAGCTGCGGCTCTCCGCCTTTCCGACCGCCGCGCGCGGGCTGTTTCCCACGGCGCTCGCCGCGCTGCGCGCCGATCACCCCGGGCTGCGGGTGCGCTCCAGCGAGCTGGAGCCCGAGGCCGGGGTCGCCGGCGTGATCCGGGGCGACCTCGATCTGGCGGTGGTGCTCGACTGGTACAACAAGCCGATGCCGCTGCCCGACGGCCTGGTCAAGGCCCCGATCCTCGACGACCCGGCCGACGTGGCGATGCCGGTCGGCCACCGGCTCGCGGACCGCGCGGAGGTCGACCTCGGCGACTTCGCCGACGACGAGTGGATCACCTGGGGCGAGGGCGAGTTCTGCCACGAGTGGCTGATGTTCACGTTGCGCTCCCGGGGCGTCGAGCCGCACATCGGCCATCGCGCCGCCGAGACGCACACCCAGCTCGGCCTGGTCGCCGCGGGGCTCGGCGTCTGCATCGCGCCGTTGCTCGGGCGCCGTCCGATGCCGGACGGAGTCGTCACGGTGCCGCTGCGGCAGGCCGTCCGGCGGCATGTCTACGTGATCTGGCGCGCGGACGCCGACCGCCGCCCGTCGATCAGAGCGGCGGTCGCGGCGCTGCGGGCGGCGGGGGAGAGCGTCGGCTGAGCGGCGACCTGGGGCGGTGACCTGGGCGGTGACCTGGGCGGTGGCGGGGCGGCGGCTGCGCGGCCGGTTGCCGTGGTGGCTCGCGGGCGTCTCGCGGTGGGGAGAGCTTGCGGACGTCCCGCAGGGGAGCGGGTGCCCTGCGGAGACCGGGGCTTGCGGTGGCCCCACGACGCCGCCGCCTCACGGAGTCGCGACGCCGCCGACTCGCGGGTCCCCACCGTTCCGTTTCTAGAGCGGCGGCAGCTTGCGGAAGTCCCAGGAGGCGATGGCTGTCGGCGTCAGCCGGGCCCACGCGTGGCGGCCGTCGTGCGGCATTTCCTCCAGGCCGAAGTTCTTGCGGGCGAACAAGGTCTCGGGGACGTCGAGTTCGGCGCACAGCTCCCCGGTGCGGGGGACCTCGCCCACGAACTCCACCGCGCCGGACAGCTCGACGCCGCGCAGCTCCCCGTAGTCCTCGCCGGTGTCGATCACCACCGCGACCCGCGGGTCGCGGCTCAGCTCCGTCCAGCGCTTGCTGCGTACCACGGAGTACAGCCACAACGAGGTGCCGTCCCAGACGAACCAGAGCGCGCTCACATGCGGGGCCCCGTCCTTCGACACCGTGGCGACGCGGCAGGTGCGCTGGGTGGTGAGGAACTCGTCCAGCTCGCCGGGGGTCATCATGATCTTCCGACCCCTGCGCTGAGTGACGGTCATGCGGTCACCTCTTCTTTCATGTCGACCTGGTGCGTCGATCTTCTGTGTCGACAGAGATCCTCTGACTGTGCGTCAGAAAAGCATGGGCCGTCTTCCGTCCTTGCGCAATGCTCGTTACGCTCGCCCGCCCGACCCTCGACGACAAGGGGAGTCATGCCGTCGCGTGAACAGCTCAGCACACTCCTCGACCCGGACGGGACCGTTCTGCTGACCGTGGAGTGCCAGCAGGGTGTCGTCGGCCCGGACAGCGCACTGCCCGAACTCGCCAAGGAGGCCCGGTCGTCGGGGGCGCTCGCGAACATCGCCCGGCTGGTGGCCGGTGCCCACCGCGGCGGCGTCCAGGTGATCCACGCGATCGCCGAGCGACGGCCCGACGGGCGGGGCGCCAACCGCAACGCCCGCCTGTTCCGCGCGGCCGAACGGCTGCCCGTGCGACAGCTGTCGGGCACCACCGCGGTCCGCGTCGCGCCGCCGATCGAGGTCGCCGAGGAGGACTTCGTCGTACGTCGCCTGCACGGCCTGTCCCCCCTCGCGGGCACCGACGTCGACGCGCTGCTGCGCAACCTGGGCTGTCGCACCCTCGTCGTGACCGGAGTCTCCGCCAACGTGGCCGTCCCCAATACCGTGTTCGACGCCGTGAACCGCGGCTACAACGCCGTGGTGCCCGCGGACGCGATCGCGGGGGTGCCCTCCGACTACACCCCCGCGCTGATCCGCAACACGCTCGCCCTGGTCGCCACGATCACGGCGACCGACGACGTGCTGGCCTGCTTCGAGAGGCCGCGCCGCTGAGGCGCGGCCCCGGCCGCGTCACGCGAGCTTGATCGAGTCCCCGTCCACGGTGATGTTGGCGGCGGCCAGCGGCTGCGTCGCGGGCCCCTTCTTCACGCTGCCGTCGGTCGCGGAGAACTGGCTGTTGTGGCACGGGCAGGTGATCACGTTGTCGGCGATGCCCTTCACCGCACAGCCCTGGTGGGTGCACTTGGAGGAGAAGGCCTTGTACTGGCCCGGGGTCGGCTGGGTGACGACGACGCCCTGGGCCTCGAAGACCTTGCCGCCGCCCTCCGGGATGTCGGTGGTCTTCGCGAGGACCGTGCCGCCCGCGTTGCCCGCCGCGGCGTTGTCGCCCCCGCCCGTACCCCCGCTGCTCGCGCCGGAGCCGGAGGTGGAGCTGGTGGAGCCGGAGGACTTGTTGTCCGACCCGCACGCGGTCAGCGCGACGGCGAGTCCCGCCGTGCCGACCGCCGCCACGACGGTGCGGCGGGCCGGGGCCGGAACGGGGTGAAGCGATTCGCTGGTCATGCTGACATTCCCTTCAACGGACGTGATGGTGATCCGTACAGAGGTACGGTCCGCCCGTCTGCCCTGTTCAGGAGCTGAGGAGTTCTTGACCGAATCGACAGCGCCTCGACAGCCGCGCCGATCCGGTCGGGACACCGCCGCCGCGGGCGCCCACGGGTCGCGTCCGGCGGCTGTGACCACCCCAGTAGCCTGGGGCGATGCTCAAGGAAGTCATCGTGACCCGCTACATCACGCCGCTGCGTGAGGGCGGCTCGCTGCCGGGGCTCGTCGAGGCCGACGATCTCGGGACGTACGTCATGAAGTTCACCGGCGCGGGGCAGGGGCGCAAGACGCTCGTCGCGGAGGTCGTCTGCGGTGAACTCGCCCGCCGGCTCGGCCTGCGCGTGCCCGGCCTGGTGACTCTCGGCCTGGACCCGGTCCTGGGGCTCGGGGAGCCGGACCAGGAAGTGCAGGAGCTGCTCAAGTCGAGCGGCGGACCGAACCTCGGGATGGACTTCCTCCCCGGCGCGATCGGCTTCGACTCCCTCGCCTTCGAGGTGAGCCCCGAGGAGGCCGGGCGGATCGTCTGGTTCGACGCGCTGGTCAACAACGTCGACCGTTCCTGGCGCAACCCCAATCTGCTGATGTGGCACGGCGACCTGTGGCTCATCGACCACGGCGCCACCATGATCTGGCACCACCACTGGCCGGGCGCGGCGACCTCCGCGGCCAAGCCCTACGACGCCTCCGACCACGCGCTCGCGCCCTTCGGTCCGGACATCGCCTCCGCCGCGGCCGAGCTGGCACCGCTGGTGACCGAGGACCTGCTGGCCGAGGTGACCGCGGAGATCCCCGACGCGTGGCTGGCCGACGAACCCGGCTTCGACTCGCCGGACGCCCTGCGGCGTGCCTACGCGCAGCCGCTGCTGGCGCGGGCCGGTGCGATCGAGGGACGCATCAAGGGCTTCGAGGGGGACAAATGAGCGAGCGGGACGTCTTCGAGTACGCGCTGCTGCGCGTGGTGCCGCGGGTCGAGCGCGGCGAGTGCTTCAACGCGGGCGTACTGGTGTACTGCCGCGCCAAGTCCTTCGTCGGAGTGCGCACCCATCTGGACGAGACCAAGCTGCTGGCCCTGGACCCGGAGGCCGACGTGGCCGGCGTACGGGCCGCGCTGCGGGCGGTCGAGGGAGTCTGTGCGGGTGGCAAAGCTGCAGGTCAGGCCGCTGGTGACGACGCCGGGCGGCGTTTTCGCTGGCTGATCGCGCCCCGTTCGACGGTCGTGCAGCCGGGGCCCGTGCACACCGGACTCACCGCCGATCCGCAGGCGGAGACGGAGCGGTTGCTCCAGTTGCTGGTCAGGTAATGGATCACACCCGCGTGGTGTGCCGTTGACACCGGGTGCCAGGGCTTCTAGCGTCACGTCTACCGAAGGTACTAAGCGGTCGCTCACTGGACGGGCGTACCGTGTGAGCCGCAGGACATTCCAGCGCGGGACATTCCACCGCAGGGCATTTCAAGCCGCAGGGCTTTTCAAGGGCGAGGAGAACCAGCAATGTCCACCACTGAGCAGCGTGTCGCCGTAGTCACCGGTGCCGCGCGCGGCATCGGCGCCGCGACCGCCGTACGACTGGCCGCCGAGGGCCGCGCCGTCGCGGTGATCGACCTCGACGAGGCCGCGTGCAAGGACACCGTCGAGAAGATCACCGCCGCCGGTGGCAAGGCCCTCGCGGTCGGCTGCGACGTCTCCGACGAGGCCCAGGTCGAGGCCGCGGTCGCGCGGATCGCCGAGGAGCTCGGTGCGCCGACCGTCCTGGTGAACAACGCGGGCGTGCTCCGCGACAACCTGCTGTTCAAGATGGCCGCGTCCGACTGGGACACGGTCATGAACGTGCACCTGCGCGGCGCCTTCCTGATGGCCAAGGCCTGCCAGAAGTACATGGTGGACGCCAAGTTCGGCCGGATCGTCAACCTGTCGTCGTCCTCGGCGCTCGGCAACCGCGGCCAGGCCAACTACTCCGCCGCCAAGGCCGGTCTCCAGGGCCTCACCAAGACCCTCGCCATCGAGCTCGGCAAGTTCGGCGTCACCGCCAACGCCGTCGCGCCCGGCTTCATCGCCACCGACATGACGGCGGCCACCGCCGAGCGCGTGGGCATGGGCTTCGAGGACTTCCAGGCCGCGGCCGCCACCCAGATCCCCGTGCAGCGCGTCGGCAACCCCGACGACATCGCCAACGCGATCGCCTTCTTCACCGGCGAGGCCGCCGGATTCGTCTCCGGCCAGGTCCTGTACGTGGCCGGCGGACCGCTCAACTGACGCCGGAGGGCACGACATGACCACACTTCCCGAACTCTCCGGCAAGGTCGCGCTCATCACGGGCGCGAGCCGCGGCATCGGCTACGGCGTCGCGGAGGCCCTCGTCGCGCGCGGTGACCGCGTGTGCATCACGGGCCGCAACGAGGACGCCCTGAAGGAGGCCGTCGAGGCACTCGGTGCCGACCGCGTCATCGGCGTCGCCGGCAAGGCGCACGACCTGGCCCACCAGGCCACGGTCGTCGAGCGCACCATGGAGGCCTTCGGCCGCGTCGACTACCTGGTCAACAACGCCGGTACGAACCCCGTGTTCGGCCCGATGGCCGACCTGGACCTGGACGTGGCACGCAAGGTCTACGAGACCAACGTCATCTCGGCGCTCGGCTTCGCCCAGCTGACCTGGAAGGCCTGGCAGAGCGAGAACGGCGGCGCGATCGTCAACATCGCGTCCGTCGCCGGCATCGCCCCCTCGCCCTTCATCGGCGCGTACGGCATGAGCAAGGCCGCCATGATCAACCTGACCGTGCAGCTGGCGCACGAGTTCGCGCCCAAGGTGCGGGTCAACGCGATCGCGCCCGCCGTCGTCAAGACCAAGTTCGCGCAGGCCCTGTACGAAGGCCGGGAGGCGGAGGCGGCCGCCGCCTACCCGCTCGGCCGACTCGGTGTGCCCTCCGACATCGGAGGCGCCGCCGCCTTCCTCACCTCGTCGCAGTCGGACTGGGTCACCGGTCAGACGCTCGTCGTCGACGGCGGCATCTTCCTGAACGCAGGAGTGGGCTGACCGGAGTCCCGAGACGGGACGAACGGAGCATCGACGCGGGCGCTGATGGACGAAATCGGCGCTCGCGTCGACGTATGAAGACGTACAGCCAAATGACAACGTAGTCACAAACGCGCTGATCAAGTGCCCTGCCGGGAACACGGATCCACCGGTGTGGCGCTGCGGTATGGTCTGCCGACCCTTGGTACGGCAGATCGAGGAGCGTGCGCGTGTTCAACCGGAACCCATGCCTGCGGCAACTGGCGGCGGTCACGTCCATCGCCCTGGTGGCCGGGTGCGGCGTCCTGTCCTCGGCGTCGTCCGACGACAAGGGACCGATCGTCGTGGGCACCACCAGTGCCCCGAGCACGCTGGATCCGGCCGCCTCCTGGGACGGCTCCTGGGAACTGTTCCGCAACATCTACCAGACGCTGCTGAGCTACCCCTCCGGGGCCACCATGCCCGAGCCCGACGCCGCCCAGAGCTGTGGGTTCGCGGACACCTCGAACCTCGTGTACCGCTGCAAGCTGCGCGCCGACATGAAGTTCTCCGACGGTGACACGCTGGACGCCCGGGCCGTCAAGTACTCGATCGACCGGATCAAGAAGATCAATGTGCCCGGCGGCCCCGCCGGCCTCCTCGGCAGCCTCGACCGGATCCAGGTACTGAACGCGCGCGAACTCGTCTTCCACCTGAACAAATCGGACGCGACCTTCCCGTTCGTCCTCGCCACCCCGGCCATGTCGATCGTCGACCCCGACGACTACCCCGCGCACTCGCTGCGCAAGGACGGCAAGGTCTTCGGGTCCGGGCCGTACAGCCTGCGCTCCTACGAGGACGGCAAGCAGGCCGAACTCGTCAGGAACGACCGCTACAAGGGCTTCGCCGAGCTCAAGAACGACGCGGTCACGATCCGCTACTTCCAGGACTCGGGGCAGATGGTCGACGCCCTCAAGGACAAGAAGATCGACGTCACGTTCCGCGGCCTGGCCTCCAAGGACATCGTCTCGCTGCGGACCAAGGGAGCGGACAACGGACTTCAGCTCGTCGAGGGCGCGGGCATGGAGATCAGCTACCTGGTGTTCAACCCGAAGGATCCGTGGGCCAAGAAGCTCGCGGTGCGCAAGGCGATCGCCCAGGTCGTCGACCGTGCGGCGATCGCGCACAAGGTCTACAAGGACACGGTCGACCCGCTGTACTCCATGGTCCCCGCAGGCCTGACCGGTCACACCACGGGCTTTTTCGACGACTACGGGGACCCCAGTTCCTCCAAGGCCCGGCAGATCCTCTCGGAGGCGGGCATCACCGAGCGCGTCCCCCTCACCCTCTGGTACACCACGGACCGCTACGGCTCCGAGACCGCCCCTGAGTTCCAGGAGATCAAGAGGCAGCTCGAGGAGTCCGGTCTGTTCCGCGTGTCGCTCAACGGGCGCCCCTGGAAGACGTACGAGGAGGGCTACCGCAAGGGCGAGTACCCGGTGTTCGGGCGCGGCTGGTTCCCGGACTTCCCGGACGCCGAGAACTTCATCGCGCCCTTCGTGGGCGAGCAGAACGCGCTCGGCACGCCCTATCCGGCGCCCCGGATCACCGACACCCTGCTGCCCGCCTCGCGCCGTGAGAGCGACCGTGGAGCGGTGGTCAAGGAGTTCGAGGCGGCCCAGCAGATCCTCGTCGACGACGCACGGCTGCTGCCGCTGTGGCAGGGCAAGCAGTTCGTGGCGGCGAGCGAGGAGATCTCGGGCGGGGAGCAGGCCCTGGACCCTTCGACGATCATGATGATGTGGGAGCTGCACCGCAAGACCAGCTGGTAGGGCACGGGCAGGACCCGGCGGGTGGCGGGGTCCTACGGGGTGCGGAGCCGAATGTCAGTGGTCGCCTGTAGGTTCTGAGACCTGGAAGTGACCGCACATCGGAGGAACTTGACGTGACCGACACCGCCATGCTGCCCGAGTCCTGGCGCGGCGTCCTGGGTGACGAACTGCAGCAGCCCTACTTCAAGGAACTCACCGAGTTCGTCGAGGAGGAGCGCGCCGCCGGTCCCGTCTACCCTCCGCGCGAGGAGGTCTTCGCGGCACTGGAGGCGACTCCGTACGAGCGGGTGAAGGTGCTGATCCTCGGCCAGGACCCGTACCACGGCGAGGGCCAGGGCCACGGCCTGTGCTTCTCGGTCCGCCCGGGGGTGAAGACCCCGCCCTCGCTGCGCAACATCTACAAGGAGATGAAGGAGGAGCTGGGCACCCCGATCCCGGACAACGGCTATCTGATGCCGTGGGCCGAGCAGGGCGTCCTGCTGCTGAACGCGGTGCTGACCGTGCGCTCCGGTGAGGCCAACTCGCACAAGGGCAAGGGCTGGGAGAAGTTCACGGACGCGGTGATCCGTGCCGTGGCCGACCGGCCCGACCCGGCGGTCTTCGTCCTGTGGGGGAACTACGCGCAGAAGAAGCTCCCGCTCATCGACGAGAAGCGGCACATCGTGGTGAAGGGCGCGCACCCGTCGCCGCTCTCCGCGAAGAAGTTCTTCGGCTCCCGCCCCTTCACACAGATCAACGAGGCGGTCGCCGGGCAGGGCCACGAGCCGATCGACTGGCGGATTCCGAACCTCGGCTGATCCAGGACCGGGACCGGAAGCGGCCCGGGCCGGCCGAGAGGCGTCCGGTCCGGCCGTCACCGGGGCGGCTCAGTGGTGTCCGGGGGCGCCTGAGCGGCATTGTCAGTGTGTCCGGTTAGCGTCGGAAGGGACAGCGACGAGCCTGGAGGACGCGGTGGCGGAGCAACAGGAGCAGGCGGCGCCGGACGCCATGATGACCCGGATCGGACAGGTCGTCATGCTGCACCACGGTGGCGACCGTGAGGAGGCTCGGGGGCGTTTCCTGGACCTGTGGGGGGAGATCGGTGAGGACGGTGACCCCCTGCACCGCTGCACCCTGGCGCACTACCTGGCGGACACGCAGGACGACCCCGCGGACGAACTGGCCTGGGACCTGCGGGCGTTGTCGGCGGCCGACGAACTCACCGACGGCGACGTCGCCGAGCGCCAGCGGTCGCTCGCGGCGCGCGCGTTCTACCCGTCGCTGCATCTGAACCTGGCGGCCGACTATGTGAAACTCGGCCGCTCCGAAGCCGCCCGCAGCCATCTGCGCCGCGCACGAGGCGCGGCCGGAGCCCTCGGGAACGACCGTTACGGGGACGGCGTACGCGCGGCGATCGGCCGTCTGGAGCTGAGACTCGACGGGGCGGGCCCGTCGCACGGAGGGCCGGGGGAGGACCCCGGCGCCGTCGAGGGGCCCGGCACCGTCGAGCGGCCCGGTCCCTTCGGCGGGTCCGGAGGGGAGACCCTCGGGCCGCCGAGACAGCGCCCCTAGATCCTGCGGACACCGGCCGCGGTCAATGCCCGTACGACCCCTTGCAGATGACCGCCTCCGGGCTGTCCGCCTTCCAGCCTCCGTATTTCCGGCCGAGGGCACACACGTCCGTGTCGCTCGGCTGACCAGGGGCGGCGGGCGGGACGTCGGTGCGGGGGGCGGGCCGATGGGGCTGTGGGTGGGGGTGAGGCTGCGGGTGTGGGTGATAGGCGCCCGGGTGACGCGCAGGGGCCTGCGGGGCGACGGGCGCCGGGACGGGCGTACGGTGCCTCGCCGGAGCGCTCGGTGACGGCTTCCGGGACGGCCCGATGAGTTCCAGCGCCTCGCGCGCCGGCGCCTGCACGACCTGCGGCCCGGCCTTGCCGTCGGGACTCGGCGGCGACGGCCGGGACGGCGCGATCGGCGGGGCGGGAGCGGGCGGTCGCTGGACGGTCACACAGCCGGAGAGCGCGGCGGTGGCCACGGTGACCAGGAGCGTTGCGGCGGTCGTCGTTCGATGCACCCGCTCAACTCTGCTGCGTCCGGCCCGCTTTGGGGAGCTGACAAGCGGAGGTTGCCCCACACGGGTGATCCTTCCGCTCCTGCGGAGGGCGCCGGTGTCCGCAAGGTGACCCGACGCCGAATCCCCGTGCCTCACTCACCCGTGGCGCCGTCGATCCGCTCCCGGATCAGATCCGCGTGACCGTTGTGACGCGCGTACTCCTCGATCATGTGGGTGTAGATCCACCGCAGGTTGATGGGGTCCTCGGTGAACTTGCTCCTGCCCTCGCCGGCGTCGTCCAGCGTGAAACGAGCCGCGTTGCGCCGGGCGATCCCGATCTCGGCCTGCCAGGTGGCGTACGCCTCGTCCCAGGTGTCCGCGTCGGTGAGATGGAACTCTCCGTCCCGGTCCTCCTCGCTGTAGTAGATCGGCCCCGGATCGTCGCCCACCAGAACCTTGCGGAACCAGCCACGCTCCACCTCCGCCATGTGCCGCACCAGACCGAGCAGGGACAACTCGGAGGGCTCGACCGAGGCGGTCTTGAGCTGGGCGTCGTCGAGGCCCGCGCACTTCATCTCCAGGGTCTCGCGGTGGTAGTCGAGCCAGCCCTCCAGCATGGACCGTTCGTCGGCGTCGGTGGCGGGTTCGGTGCGCTGCTTCGTCATGCCCGCATTTTCGTCGAGCGCACGGCCGTTCACCAGGGATTTTCCCGCACCACGACTGTCGCCGGGCCCCTGCCCGCCTTCCGCGGCGGCCGGGCCGCGCTGTTCCCGCGGAGCTTCGACGGCATCCTCGACCGGCGGCCGCCGCAGCGGCCGTATGCTTCCGGCGAGGCCCGCGTCGCAACTGAAGGAGACCCCCGTGAAGGTCGGCTGCATCGGACTCGGCGACATCGCGCAGAAGGCCTACCTGCCGGTGCTCGGCGTCCAGCCGGGGGTCGAGCTGCATCTGCAGACGCGGACGCCCGCGACCCTGGCCCGGGTCGGCGACAGCCTCCACCTGCCGCCGGAGCAGCGGCACACCGACCTGTCGGATCTGCTGGCCCAGAACCTCGACGCGGCTTTCGTGCACGCGGCCACCGTCGCGCACCCCGAGATCGTGACGCGGCTCCTGGAAGCGGGCGTACCGACGTTCGTCGACAAGCCGCTCGCGTACGAACTCGCCGACTCCGAGCGTCTGGTGCGGCTCGCGGAGGAGCGCAACGTCAGCCTCGCCGTCGGCTTCAACCGGCGTCACGCGCCCGGGTACACGCAGTGCGCCGATCACCCCCGCGACCTGATCCTGATGCAGAAGAACCGCATAGGGCTGCCCGAGGACGTGCGCACGATGGTCCTCGACGACTTCATCCACGTCGTGGACACGCTGCGGTTCCTGGCGCCGGGGCCGATCGACGACGTGACCGTGCGGGCCCGGGTCGAGGGCGGTCTGGTGCAGCATGTCGTGCTGCAGCTCGCCGGGGACGGCTTCACGGCGCTCGGCGTGATGAACCGGCTGAGCGGCTCGGCGGAGGAGATCCTCGAGGTCTCGGGGCAGGACACCAAGCGTCAGGTGGTCAACCTCGCGGAGGTGATCGACCACAAGGGGCAGCCCTCGGTGCGGCGGCGCGGGGACTGGGTGCCGGTGGCCCGGCAGCGCGGCATCGAGCAGGGCGTGCTCGCCTTCCTCGACGCGGTGCGCGCGGGCAAGGTACTCAGCGCCCGTGACGCGCTGGCGACTCATGAACTGTGCGAGCGGGTGGTACGAGCGGTCCAGGAGCGGTCCGCCGGGGCCTGAACGCCCGGAAGCCCTCCGTCGCGCACAGCGCCGCCAGGATCAGCAGCGCCGCGTGCACCGGCCAGTCGCCGAACCGGACGTACGGGGTGACGCCGCGCGCGAGCGGTACATCGTACACCACCGCCGCGCTCGCGCCCGTGCCGAGCCAGGAGCCGATCCGCTCGCCGCTCGGGCCGTAGACGGCGGAGACGCCGGTCAGCGTCGCGTGCACCATCGGGCGGCCGGTCTCGGCGGCCCTCAGCGCGGCGAGCGAGGCGTGCTGCTCGGGGGCCCAGCTGTGCTGGAAGGTCGAGGTCGAGGACTGTGCGAGGAGCACCCCGGCGCCGTCCTGGGCGAGATGGCGGCTCATGTCGGGGAAGGCGGTCTCGAAGCAGATCAGCGGGCCGACGCGCAGTCCGTGCCCGACGTTCATCACCACCTGCTCGGTGCCCTTCCTGCGGTCCTCGCCCGCCGCTTTCCCGACCGAGGTCGCCCAGCCGAGGAGCGAACGCGCGGGTATGTACTCGCCGAAGGGGACGAGCCGCATCTTGTCGTAGCGGTCGCCGGTCGGGCCTTGCGGTCCCACCAGGACCGAACTCTTGTAGATCCCGGGCCGGTCGGAGCGGTGCGCGTCGACGTTCACCATGATGTCGGCGCCGGTCAGCCGGGACAGCGCGGCGAGCCGGTTCGCCAGGTCGGGGCGGTCCGCGAGGTCGAAGCCGACGCTGCTCTCGCCCCAGACGACGAGGTCGGGATCCTGTCCGGCGAGGGTGCGGGTGAGGGCCTCCTCGCGTGCGAAACGTGCCTCGGCACTGTCCGCGCCGCCGATCACCCCGGGCTGCACGACGGCGATCCGGACCTGGCCCGTCACGTCCGGGCGTGGCGACCACACCCAGGTCGCCGAGGTCACGGCGGCCGTCGCGACCAGTCCGGCGACGGCGGGCACACGGGACTCACGCACCGCGACCAGTACGGTGACCGCCACATTGACGGCGACCACCAGGAAGCTGAGCAGCCACACCCCGCCGACCGACGCGAGCCGCAGCGCGGGCCCGACCTGCCACTGGCTCGACCCGAGCAGTCCCCAGGGCCCGCCGAGGCCCTGCCAGGACCGGACGAGTTCGACCATCAGCCACCCCGACGGCAGGACGAGGAGCGCGGCCCCGACCCGCCCCGCCGAGGGCACCCCGCCGAGGAACCGCCGGACGAGCCAGCCCCAGGGCGCCCACAGCGCCCCGAGCAGTGCCGCTATGACGACCGTGAACACATTCAGACTCGGCAGCAGCCAGTGGTGCACGGCCAGCATGAAACCCAGCCCGCCGAACCAGCCGTCGTAGGCGGCCCGCCTGCCCGTCGGGGCCGAGCGGGCCAGCAGGATCCAGGGCACCAGGGCGACGTACGCGAACCACCACCACGAAGGGGCGGGGAAGGCGAGCATCGGCAGCGCGCCGGCCAGTACGGCGACGATCGCGCGCCGCCACGGGGAGGCGAGCCAAAGATCGGGCCCACTGCCCAGCCAACGCTCGGGCCAACGCTCGGGCCTCTTCATGCAGGGTCTCCCTCCCCGGGGGATACCTCCAGTGTGCGCGTCGGCGACGATCTCCGACAGAGGGCGTCCCGTCAGGGCTTTCCAGCCAGGGGGCGCCGCTCGGGCGGCTTGCGGTCGGCGCGTCCGGTCAGCCGGCGGCGGGTTCCCGGCCCGGCTGCGGCGCGCGGCGCCATTTCTCCTGGACGACGACCTCGCGCAGGCGCCAGCCCAGGTCCGTACGCACCAGTCCGAAGGCGTACCGGCCGCCGCACACGAAGTCGGGCGCGGTGGACCCACCGTCCTGGCCCGCGAACCGCATCGGATTGATGTAGTCCGCCTGGACCCGGGCCGTGTCGCCCGTTTCCTGGTCCAGCGACCCGAACCGCAGCCGCCGGTTCACGATCAGATGCTGGCGCATGGGGAAGAGCTCCATGCTCTGCGCGAGCCATCCCGCGACCTCTTCGGCGCCGCCCTCGACACCACCGGCCGAACGGTAGTCGGCGCGTCCGTCCGGTGCGAACAGCCTCCGGTACGCCTCCCAGTCGCCGTCGTCGACGGCCACCGCGTACTCGGTGACGAGTCCGTCCACGGCGAATCGGTCCATCACGGTCGCGAGCTCCACACGCTGCGTCATCGGCTCAGTGTTGGCCACGGAGGGTGCGCAGCCAAGGGGCGTGCGCCAACGGGTGCATAACTCCGCCCCGCAAGCAACGGGAGTTGGTGCGGATGGGCGATTTCTATACTGAACGGATGATCACCGTACCGCTCAGCGCGCTCGAAGTGGCCATGGTCCAGACGGGCGCCCGAGCCGCAGACACGTTACGAGACACCGCCGAGTTCGCCCGGCGCCTCGACGACCTCGGTTACCTGCGACTCTGGTACGCCGAGCATCACCATTCCCCGGCCATCGGAGCGTTCCCGCCCGTCGTCCTGACCGCCCACGCGGCCGCGTTGACGTCGTCCATCCGTCTGGGCTCCGGGGGCGTTCTCGCTCCGAACCACGCACCGATCATGCTGGCGGAGCAATTCGGCACGCTGTCCGCACTGCACGCGGGCCGGATCGACCTGGGCATCGGCCGCGGCCCGGGTACCTTCGACGATTCCACGGCGCGCGCCCTGCGCCGCGGGGCCGGTCCGACAACGGACGACGAGTACCGCGACGACGTGTCGTCGACTCTGCGTTTCCTGGTGGACGAAGTCGCACTCGGCCCGCTTCCTGAGCCATGGCTGCTGTCCTCGAGCACGGCGGGCGCCGCGCTCGCCGCGGAACTCGGGCTGCCGATCGCCTTCGCCCATCACATTCGTCCCGACAACACCCTGGCCGCGCTCAGCCACTACCGCGAGCGTTTCTCCCCCTCCCGCTGGTGCGCGCGCCCGCGTGTGCTGATCTGCGTGGAAACGGTATGCGCCGAGACCGATGAGGAGGCGGCCCGGCTGGCCGGCCCGATGGATGTCGTCAAGGCCGGACTCCTCAAGGGGCGGGGCGACATCCCCTTCCCCACGCCCGGAGAGGCAGCGGCCCACTCGTTCACCGCGGAGGAAGCGCGGGTGCTGGCGACCTTCCGTGCCCATCAGGCACACGGCTCACCCGAGACCGTCGCCAAGCACCTGACGGACCTGGCGGACCTGACGGGCGCGGACGAACTCATGCTGGTGACGCCCGTCTACGCGTTGGCCGACCGACTGAGGTCGTACGAACTCGTCAAGCAGCACGTCGTGGAGGAACCTCATGCCGACGGACGACGTTCATGAAGCATGGCTGTGATCTACAAGACCACGATGACGCCGAGCAAGCTGGAGCTCCTCGCCGCCTGGCTCCCCAGGCAGCCGTGGTACATCGGCACGGCGAGTGAGCCGCACCTGACCAAGGCCGGTGGTTTCCGGCTCGATGATCCGCAAGGGGAGGTGGGAATCGAGTTCATGGTGGTCACGGACAACTCCGGCGAGCGACCGCGCTCCTACCACGTGCCGCTCAGCTACCGCGGGGCGCCGCTCGACGGAGCCGATCGGGCGCTCATCGGCACCTCCGAGCACGGGGTGCTGGGAAGGCGGTGGGTGTACGACGGGACCCATGACCCGGTTCTCGTGGCTCAACTGCTCGATCTCCTCCAGGGCCGCGCCGAGCCTCAGGCGCAGAGCGAGACCGACACCCCCGCCCCCTCCGTCACCAGCTACTTCACTGGAGTCGGCTTCTCCACCGTGATCGCGTCGACAGCCGTCGAGGACCGGCAGCACGGCACCGCCATCGCGGTGGAGACCAAGGAGGAAGCCGGGCCGCCCAGTCAGCCGGCGGGCGCCGTGACCATCGACGTGACGCGTGTCCTGCGGTCCGACCCGCAGGCTGCCCATTCCCCTGCGACCAGAGGGGCCCGCGGGCATGTCGTTGCCGACTGGCGCGCGAAGAACGGCGACGAGAGCCGCGGTCTGTTTGTCGTCCTGCGAGACACGGTGCGTTGACCGGCCTGTCGTGATGGGACACAGGCGGCTGAGCGGCGTCGGCGGGAGAACCGGTGCGGTCGGTCGAGCGCGATGCTCGCCGACTCGGCCGCGCAGCGGCGAAGTGGTGGTCAAGACCGCGCATGGGCCAAGACCGCGCATCGGCCGAGTGGTGGTCAAGACCACGCATCGGCCAAGTGGTGGTCAAGACCGCGCATTCTTGAACTCTCGCGTATTGACCTTGCGTTCAGCCCGGAGTTGGATCTTGCCTGCCCGTGGGGGCGTCGGGGCGGTGGGAGGGGTACGACGGTGGCTGGTGACGCGCGCGACGGGTTAATACGCGTGGTGTATCTGGAGCGGAGCTCCGCGCTGATGATGGCCGCGGGCGCGGTGCCGTCCGAAGCGGCGCTGCTTGCCCTGGACGACACGGCTCACCGCCTCGAGACGCTGATGATGGGATCGACAGCGATCGTCTTCGTCGCCGTGGTGCTGCTGCCGATGAGTCTTCGTCTCCCCGCCCGGCTGCGCCGCACCTACGACGATGCCACGCCGATCGAGAGCGTCGCCGCACCGCGCGACGGACAGGACGCGGTGCGGCGGCTGTCGCTGCGGCGCACGGCGGGATTCGCGGGTGTCCTGGCCTGCTGGTTGATTGTCATCGGCCTGGCGTCCCATCAAGTGCTGCCGCCGATCATGCTGGTCACGCTTGCCCTGACCCAGTGGGCGCGGTCCCGGGCGACCGCAGGCTGGGAGCGCGCGAACGGGGCCGTGCTGTGGCAGGGCGCCCCCGGGCTGTGGGGGCGTCGAGGCCGTGTGTTCCGCGTGCCTTCCGGCGCTGCGGACCTCGTCGCCTAGGACGTGTCCATGAAGGTGTGTCGGCGGACCTTCACCCTTTGCCCGGCGGTGCGTCCTCGATCGTAGAGTGATCCACGACGAGTACGGGCTCGCTACGGACCCGGGTTGCCGGTACGCCACCAGGAGGCACGTATGACACGCCATGTCACCGTCGTCACGGGCGGCAGCCGGGGGATCGGTGCCGCGACGTGCGCGCGTCTCGCGGCGGACGGACACGACGTGGCGGTGGGGTACGTGCGCGACGGCGCCGCCGCGGAGTGGACCGCGAGCGTCGTCCGCGCGGCGGGGGCCCGCTGCGTCACGGTACGCGTGGACACCTCCGACGAGGACGACGTCGAGCGGCTCTTCGACACGGCCGCGGACCGGCTCGGGCCGGTGACGGGATTGGTGAACAACGCCGGTGTGACCGGCCCGCTCGGCAGGCTCGCGGACACCGACCCCGCCGATCTACGGCGCGTGGTGGACGTCAACCTGCTGGGCACGCTGCTGTGTTCGCGGCGGGCCGCCCGGTCCATGGCGGCCTGGGGGAGCGGCGTCATCGTCAATGTGTCCTCGGCGGCGGCCACACTCGGAAGCCCCGGTGACTTCGTCCACTACGCGGCCACCAAGGCCGCCGTCGACGCCCTGACGGTGGGCCTCGCCAAGGAACTCGGCCCGGACGGCATCCGCGTCAACGCGGTCGCACCCGGCATGATCGCCACGGAGATGCACGCCACCAGCGGAGATCCGGGTCGCGCCGAGCGCGCCGCCTCGTCGATTCCGCTGCGCCGCGTCGGTCAGGCCGAGGAAGTCGCCGCGGCGATCGCGTGGTTGATGTCGCCCGATGCGTCGTACACGACGGGGGCGGTGTTGCGGGTGTCCGGGGGACGGTGAGCCCCGACAGGGGCGCCGGTCATCGGCCCTCGGACTTCGTGCAGGTCCCCATGCCCGGTCTCACGCGGCCTCGACGACCTCTCCGCGTATCGCTTCCGCCCACTTCACGACCAGCAGCTCGTACTCCGCGCGCTCCTGGGCGGAGAGGGAGCCGCCCGCGCGCATCCACAAGGCGCGGATCTGCTCGTTCAGCGCTGCAGCGGACCGCACGGAACCAGAGGACATTAAATCGGGGGACATGCGCACCAGCCTAGGGGCAAGGACTGACACTGCGCTACCGGGCGGCTACTCATCCCGTATGCGGTTCGTCACGGCCGACGTGGAGTGACGCGAACGGGCTCAGTCGGTCCGTACGACGACACGCCGGCCCCGGAGCCGAGCGCCCCGGAAGACCTCGTCGATCACCGCCGCTCGGCCCAGGCGCGGGACCAGTCCAGCAGCGGCCCCATCGCGGTGACCAGGTCGTCCCCGAGCGCGGTGAGCTGCCACGCCGGCTGCGCCGCCGTCGCTGTCGACGCGGCGATGCCCGCCTCGCGGAGTTCCGTGAGGCGCGTGGACAGGACGCTGGACGACATGCCGTCGCAACGGCGCTGGAGATCCCGGAAGCCGATCGGGGCGCCGTTGCCGCGCAGTTCCCAGATGACCCGCAGTGTCCAGCGTCGGCCGAGCAGATCCAGCGCCGCCATGACGGGACGACCGCCGGCCGAGCCGCGCACGGGGCGGCCGGGTGCGGGAGTGTTCGATGCGGGGCTGACGGGGGCGGGAGCGTCCGCGTCCTGAGGGGGGCTGCGGGGAGCCGAGGCGGCCGTGCCCTCGAACGGGCTGCCGGTGCCCGGTCCACGCCGCCGCGCAATGCCGGAAGCCGCATCGTCCGGCGCGGGTGCCGTGCCCAAGTGAGTACCTCTCGCTGGGAGTCGCTCACCTCCCACCCTTGTGCTTCGATTTCGGAAGCGCAAGGCTGCGAGTCATGAAGCAGCGCATCGACGGCGTCACGCCGCCCTACGAGCCGGAGACCGACCGCGCGTTGCACCGGTGGATGCCGCCCGGTGTCGCCCGTGAGCCCCTGATGCTGTTCAAGGTGCTGGAGCGCCACCCGGAACTCGCCTCACGCATGCGGGCACTGGGCGCGGGCCTCCTCGTCCACGGCCGCCTGAGCGACGCCGACCGAGAACTCGTCATCGCCCGCGTCGCCGCCCGCTGCGGATGCGCGTACGAGTGGGGCGTCCACATGGCGACGTACGCGGAGACGGTCGGACTCACCCCGCGGCAGGTGACGCTCACGGCGACCGGCGGACCCGATCATCCGGCCTGGTCCGGCCGGCAGGCGGCGCTGCTCCGTGCCGTCGACGAGCTGCACGACACGGCCCGGGTGGGCGACGCGGCCTGGAGCGGACTTCGGGAGCATCTCGACGAGCCCGAGGTCCTCGAACTGCTGGTCCTCGCGGGCTGGTACCGCACGATCGCGTACGTGGCCAACGGCGCGCGGATCGAGCCGGAACCCTGGGCGCTCGCCCTGCCCGGGACGGACCGCCCGGGCGGCTGAGGGGGCGCCGATGTTGAGCGTCAGCCCGCGGACTCGGCCGCGTGCGGGCTCAGGCCGCCGGTCGAGACCAGCGCGATGATGACGATGCCGAGCGCGATCCGGTACCAGACGAACGGCATGAAGCTCTTGTGCGAGATGAACTTCATGAACCACGCGATGACGGCGTAACCGACGGCGAACGCGATCACCGTCGCGAAGATGGTCGGCCCCCACGCCACATGGCCGTTCGCGGTGGCGTCCTTGACCTCGAAGGCGCCCGAGGCGAGCACGGCCGGCATGGCGAGGAGGAAGGAGTAGCGGGCCGCCGCGGCGCGGGTGTAGCCCATGAAGAGGCCGCCGCTGATGGTCGCGCCGGACCGGGAGACGCCGGGGATCAGGGCCATCGCCTGGCAGAGGCCGTACAGCAGACCGTCCTTGACGTTCAGGTCCTCGAGTGCCTTGCGCTGCTTGGGCGCCCGGTGCTTCCCGCCGGTCTCGTCACGCGCCGCGAGCCGGTCGGCGATGCCGATGACCACGCCCATGACGATGAGCATCGTCGCGGTGATCCGCAGATCGCGGAACGGGCCCTCGATCTGGTCCTTGAGTGTCAGGCCGAGCACGCCGATGGGTATGGAGCCGACGATGACCAGCCAGCCCATCTGGGCGTCGTGGTTCCGGCGCATCTCCTTGTTCGTGAGCGAGCGGAACCACGCCGCGAGGATCCGGCCGACATCCTTGCGGAAGTAGATCAGTACCGCCGCCTCCGTACCGAGCTGGGTGATCGCGGTGAAGGCCGCTCCGGGGTCCTCCCAGCCGGAGAACGCCGCCGTCAGGCGCAGATGCGCACTGGAGGAGACGGGAAGGAACTCGGTCAGCCCCTGGACGAGTCCGAGGATGAGGGATTCAAACCAAGACATGAAGTGAGGTGGTCCAAGCGCTGATCGGAAAGGGGCGACGGGCACGCCGGGCCGCTGTGTGCGGTGATCACGGGTGTTGGTGGCAGCGTAGCGTCCCCCAAGGGCAGCTCGGCCACAGGGGTTTCGTGCGCAGACAGCGGTGGGGCACTGCTCGGACAGTGGGCGGACGGCGGTCGGGCCGTGACGGTTCTGTGCCGAGCCGGTGGGCAACGTTGTCCACGGGATGGCAGGGGTGTTGACCTGCCGCTGGACCGGCGCATACGTTGCAGGTAGAGAGAAAGCGCTTGCTGCCACCGGTTCCGTCTCGGTGACACCACGCGTTGGCCAACGTCTGACGTCACGTCCGGTGGAGCGCTGATCACGCACATGAGTAACAGCACCGAGTCCGCCCCCAACCGCCCCGCGACCCCGTTCGAGGGCCGCCGTATCCGGGCCGCCGTCATCGGTACGGGCGCCATCGCGCGCGGGAGCCATGTTCCCGCGCTCGCCCGGCTCGCCGAGGAGGGCGAGACGGAGATCGTCGCCGCGGTCGACATCGCGGAGGACGCCGTCCAGAAGTTCTGCGCCGAGGCGGGCATCCCGCACGCGTACACCGATCTGGACCGCATGCTGGAGGAGCAGCGGCCGGACCTGGTCGCGATCTGCACCCCGCCGACCCTGCACCGCGACCAGACCGTCGCCGCGCTGCGCGCCGGAGCCTGGGTCTGGTGCGAGAAGCCGCCGGTCCTGACGCTCGCCGACTTCGACGCCGTCGAGGCGCAGGAGGGCAAGGACGGGGGCCCGTACGCGGCCATCGTCTTCCAGCACCGGTTCGGCTCGGGGTCCCGGCATGTGCGGCGCCTCATCGCCGAGCGGACCATGGGCCGCCCGCTCGTCGCGCACTGCCAGACCACCTGGTATCGCAACGCCGAGTACTACGCCGTGCCCTGGCGCGGGTGCTGGGAGACCGAGGGTGGCGGCCCCGCGATGGGGCACGGCATCCACCAGATGGACCTGCTCCTGGACCTGATGGGGCCGTGGAGCGAGGTGCGGGCGATGGCCGGGCGTCTGGTGCACGACGTGGAGACGGAGGACGTCTCGACCGCCCTCGTCCGCTTCGAGAGCGGCGCGCTGGCCACGATCGTCAACAGTGTCCTGAGCCCGGACGAGGTGAGCCGCATCCGTATCGACTGCGAACGCGCCACCGTCGAGCTCACGCACCTCTACGGCCACAGCAACGACAACTGGCGGATCACCCCGGCCCCCGACGTGTCCGACGAGGACGTGGCGGCCTGGCGTGACTTCGGTACGGACGTGCCCAGCTCGCATCTGGAGCAGCTGCGGGAGCTGGTCGCGAGCATGCGCGCGGGTGAGCGGCCGCGCAGCAGCGGCGCCGACGGGCGTACCAGTCTGGAACTGATCACCGCGCTCTACAAGTCGGCGTTCACGGACATGACCGTGCGCGCGGGGGAGGTCGGGCCCGGGGACCCGTTCTACACGGCCCTGCACGGGGGCGCGCCGGGCTGGGCGCCGCCCGCCGCGTCCGCAGGCGAGTCCGCGTCCACCGTGAGCCAGGAGGTGTCGGCATGACCGGGTCGGCGCAGGGTGCGCTGCGTATCGTCCACGCCCATGGTGATCGCATCACGATCAGCGACACGACCACCGGCGTGGAGCTGTTGAGCTACGTCTACCGGCCCGAGGCGGCCTGGGAGGCCCCCAAGCCGTATCTGCACCCCCTCAGGACGCTGGCCGGTGACATCGTCACGGACTACCGGCCCAACGACCACCGCTGGCACAAGGGCCTCCAGATGACGGCCTCCCACCTGTCGGGCTCCAACCTGTGGGGCGGCAACACGTACGTCCACGGGGAGGGATACCTCGAACTCCCGGAGCGCGTCGGGTCGATGGCCCACGTCGGCTTCGACGAGGTGGTCTCGGACGGGAGCCGCGCGGTCATCGCCGAGCGCCTCACCTGGCATCCGTACGACGGTGAGCTGTGGGCCGAGGAGGAGCGCCGCGTCGAGGTGCACGACGTCGATCCCGCGTCGGGTTCCTGGGCGCTGACCTGGACGACCGCGGTCACCAACCGGCGGGACGAGGCGCTGCGCTTCGGCAGCCCGACCACCGCGGGGCGGGAGATGGCCGGCTACACGGGCCTGTTCTGGCGCGGACCGCGTGCCTTCCGGGACGGCCGGATCATCGGGCCGGACTCCGAAGGGCCCGGCCTGATGGGGCAGCAGGCGCCCTGGCTCGCGTACTCCGGCGAGCACGACGGCGCCGACGGCCACGCGACGCTCGTCTTCGCGCACGGTCCCGAGAACGACCACACCGGGGAGGGCGGCGCCCACCCGGCCCACTGGTTCGTGCGCAACGATCCGTTCGCCGCCGTCGCCCCCTCGTTCGCCTTCTTCGAAGAGCTCGAACTCGCCCCCGGCGACACCCTCACCCGCCGCTACCGCGTCGTCGTGGCCGACGGGGCCTGGGAGCGCGAGGAGGTCGCCAAGTACCTGGAGGAGCACCCGTGGTGAGCGGCGCGCACGAGACCCCGGTGTTCACCGGGCTGCCGGGCGCCGTCGCCGTCTCGCACCTCTGCGTGTACGACTGGCCCGCCTCGGACGGAGTCTCCGGCGGCACCCCCCATCTGCACCTGACCTGTTCGGAGGCGTACGTCGTCACCGGCGGGCGCGGAGCGGTGCAGACGCTGACGACGTCCGGGTACGAGGTCACGCCACTCGAACCGGGCAGCGTCGCGTGGTTCACGCCCGGCACCATCCATCGCCTGGTCAACGAGGACGACCTGCGCATCACCGTCCTCATGCAGAACAACGGCCTCCCCGAAGCGGGTGACGCCGTGCTCACCCTGCCCCCGGAGTACCTGACCGACCCCGAGACGTACGCGGCCGCGACGGCGATCCCGGCCGACGCGCCCGAGGCGGAGCAGGAGCGGGTCGCCCGGGCCCGGCGGGACCTCGCCCTGGAGGGCTACCGGGCGCTGCGCGCGGCGGACGGGCCCGAGCCGCTCGCCGCGTTCCACCGGGCCGCCGCCGCGCTGGTGCGGCCCCGGCTCGCCGAGTGGCGCGAGCGGTGGCGGCGCGGTGCCGAGGCCGCCGCCGCGGCCACGGGAGAGCAGCTCGACCGGCTGGAGCGGGGCGACGTCTCCCACCTCACCGACGCCCTGGTACGGGCCGAACAGCCGTCCGCGCACGGCAAGTTCGGGATGTGCGGACGGCTCGACGTCTACAAGGGGACCGATTAGCCCCTGCGGGGGTTCTGCCGGGCCCGCGCCGTCGCAGGTCCGTCCCTGAGCTGGTGTGCAGGCGCGTCCCTACGCCACCGCAGGCCCCGTCGCCGTCCAGCCCGGGGTCTGCGGGTGGGCCGTCAGGTCGCCGTGCTCGACCACCTCGCCGCACTCCCGGCACACGACCTGCGGGACCAGCTCATGGCCGCAGGTGTGCTCCAGCACCATGGGGCGGAAACCGCCCTCCTGGAGATGGCGGTCGCCCCACGCCATCAGCGTGTGCAGCACCGGCTCCAGTTCCAGACCGGCCCGGGTGGGCCGGTACTCGTAGCGCTTCGGGCGGTCGCTGTACTCGACCTTCTCCAGTACGCCCGCGTCGACGAGCCGTTTCAGGCGGGCGGTGAGCACATCGCGCGGTGCGCCGATGTTGCGGACGAGCTGGTCGAAGCGGGTGGCGCCGAGCGACACCTCGCGCAGTACCAACAGGGAGTACTTCTCGCCGACGAGAGCGAGTGTGTCGGCGATCGAACAGGGGCGGGCGTCCTTCATGCCACCAGTCTAGAGGGTGGGTTGGTTTGTCCAACCCACTGAGTTACTCTTGAGTCACCTAGTGGGTTTGGAAAACAAACTCGGTGAGTTTGGAGACAACCATGCGTGACGCCGTCATCGTCGAAGCCGTACGCACCCCCATCGGCAAGGGCAAGCCGAACGGCTCCCTCGCCCACGTCCACCCCGTGGAGCTCCTCGCCCACACACTGCGCACCCTCGTCGAGCGCTCCGGAGTCGATCCGGCGCTGATCGACGACGTCATCGGCGGCACCGTCAGCCAGGTGGGCGAGCAGGCCGCGAACATCACCCGGTACGCGGCGCTCTCGGCGGGCTTCCCCGAGACGGTGCCCGCGACCACCGTGGACCGCCAGTGCGGCTCGTCCCAGCAGGCCGTGCACTTCGCGGCCCAGGGCGTCCTGTCGGGGGCGTACGACCTGGTCGTCGCCTGCGGTGTGGAGTCGATGAGCCGTGTGCCGATGGGCTCGAACGTCCGCGGCACCGAGGATCCCTTCGGACCCGGGATCGCGGCGCGCTTCCCCGAGGGCCTGGTGCCGCAGGGCATCAGCGCCGAGCTCATCGCCGCCAAGTGGGGTCTGTCGCGCGCGCAGATGGACGCCTTCGCGGCGGGCTCGCACCAGAAGGCGGCCACGGCCTGGGCCGACGGCCTCTTCGACGCCGAGGTCGCGCCCCTGGAGGGCGTGACGCGCGACGAGAGTGTCCGGCCCGCCACCACCACGGAGGTGCTCGCCGGACTGAAGCCCGCCTACTACGACCCGGCCTACGCCGAGCGCTTCCCGCAGATCGACTGGTCCGTCACGGCGGGCAACGCGAGCCCGATCAACGACGGCGCGTCGGCCGTGCTGATCACGTCGAGCGAGACCGCGGCCAGGCTCGGCCTGCGCCCGCTCGCCCGCCTGCACAGCTTCGCCGTCACCGGCTCCGACCCGCTGCTGATGCTCACGGGCGTCATCCCGGCCACCGAGAAGGTGCTCCGCAGGGCGGGACTCACCCTCGGCGACATCGACCTCTTCGAGGTGAACGAGGCCTTCGCGAGCGTCGTTTTGACCTGGCAGCAGGAGACGGGCGCGGATCTGTCCCGGGTCAACGTGCACGGCGGGGCGATCGCGCTCGGCCACCCGCTCGGCGCGAGCGGCACCCGGCTGACGACCACCCTCGTGCACGCGATGCGCGAGCGCGGAGCCCGCTACGGCCTGCAGACGATGTGCGAGGCGGGCGGACTCGCCAACGCGATGGTCATCGAGGCCGTGTAACCCCGGACGGCGCGGGTCGTCCGCCTCCCGGGAACCGCCGTGCCGGAGACTGATCGGTATCGGTATCGGCGCCGGAGCCGGAGCCCGATCAGTGTCCGCGCAGGTGGTGGCGCTTGCGCCAGGCCACCACCGCGCCGACCAGGGCCGGCAGCGCGATGAAGCCCATGGCGATCAGGAAGGCGGGGGAGGTCGGCGCCGAGGCCCGGGCGCCCGCGACGGCGTACGCGGCGGTGTTCGGGATCGATCCCAGGGCGGTGGCGAGGAGGAACGGCAGCCAGCCCATGCGGGAGACGGCCGCGCAGTAGTTCGCCGCCCAGAAGGGCACACCGGGGAAGAGCCGGGCCATCATCATCGTGCGGAAGCCGTGCCGGCTGAGCTGTCCGTCGGCCGCCTTCAGCCAGCGGGTGCGCAACAGCGGGCGCAGCGCGTCCTGCCCGAGGACCCGGCCGAGCCCGAACGCCACACCGGCGCCGAGGACCGTGCCCGCGAGCGCGGTGCCGAGGCCCAGCTGCGAGCCGAAGAGCGCGCCCGCCGCGAGGTTGAGCAGCGGCCGGGGCACGAACGCCACCGTGCACAGCCCGTACGCCACCGAGAACACCACGGCCGCCGCGGCGCCGCTGAGCTGTGGCGGCCAGCCGTCGGAGAGCAGCCGCTGCGGTTCGAAGAGCAGCACGCTCGACGCGGCCGCCGCGAGCAGCACCAGCAGCAGGGAGAGCCGGGACCAGGGCGAGAGCAGGACTCTCGTGCAACGGGCGGCGAGGCCCGTGGGTGTGGAGACGGCGAACTCCGCGGCGAGGGAGAGCTCAGCGACGGGAGCCGGGGGAACGGCTGTGGCGGTGCCCCCAGAGCGGGTGGTGGCATCGAGCATTCGGCGACACTAACCGACCCGTGTGTGTGATCGCCGTATGGTTCGTCTCATGGGCGTCACAGCTTCCGGAACGTCGGGTGCGCGGTTCGAGGTGCCGAACAGTTCCCTCGCGGACATCGTGCTGGAACGGCTCACCGCCACCTACGGCGCGGCGGCCGATCCGGAACGGGCCGTGTCCATGCGCGCGTACATGAAGGACGTCGCCCCCTTCCTCGGTCTGACCACGCCCGATCGCCGCGCGCTGTCCCGCACGGTCCTGCTCGCAACAGCGGCCCCTGTGGAGGCCGATTGCACCGCTGTGGCCCTGCGCTGCTGGGCGTTGCCGGAGCGCGAGTACCACTATTTCGCCGTCGACTACCTGCGCCGCCATGTGAGGCAACTCTCTTCCGGTTTCCTCCCGGTGACGCGCCATCTCGTCGTGACGGTCTCCTGGTGGGACACCGTCGACGCACTCGCCTCCCACGTGGTGGGAGGCCTCGTGGCCGCCGATCCGAAGCTGAAGAGCGACATGGACGCGTGGATCGAGGACGACGACCTGTGGGTCGCCCGTACGGCCCTGCTCCACCAGCTCCGTTACAAGGAGACGACCGACACCGAGCGGCTCTTCGCCTACTGCGTACGGCAGTCCGGGCATCCCGACTTCTTCATCCGCAAGGCGATCGGCTGGTGTCTGCGCGAGTACGCGAAGACGGATCCGGAGGCGGTACGGGCCTTCGTCGCCCGGGAGCGGGGGCGGCTCGCTCCCCTCTCCGTACGTGAGGCGCTCAAGAACATCGGCCCCTGACGCACCGACCACAGACACTTCGGCCCCTGACGCACCGGCAGAAACACCCGCCCCTCCCGCCTCCGTGGCGAGAAAAACCATTCGACGTGGCCGGATACGTCGGCGATGATCGCCTCATGTTCAGGCACGCCTTCCTCCTCGCAGCATCCGCAGTCGCGGATGCGCCGAAGGCTGCCGTCCCGATCATCGTGGCCGCCGTCGACGGCGCCCGAAGCTGACCCTTCCCGGATCGTCCGGCGGACCCCGCAGGGGGAGGGTCGGCAAGTCCTTGGGGTCCCCGTCCCGGCGCCGCTGAGCGCCGGGGCCATCACTCAGCTCCGCTGACACTCAAGAGGCTTCGAGGTACCGCCATGCCCAAGACGGCATACGTCCGCACCAAACCGCACCTGAACATCGGCACGATGGGTCATGTCGACCACGGCAAGACCACCCTGACCGCCGCCATCACCAAGGTCCTCGCCGAGCGCGGCTCCGGCACGTTCGTGCCGTTCGACCGGATCGACCGGGCGCCGGAGGAGGCCGCGCGCGGCATCACCATCAACATCGCGCACGTCGAGTACGAGACCGACACCCGCCACTACGCGCACGTGGACATGCCGGGGCACGCCGACTACGTCAAGAACATGGTCACCGGCGCCGCGCAGCTCGACGGGGCGATCCTCGTCGTCTCCGCGCTCGACGGGATCATGCCGCAGACCGCCGAGCACGTGCTGCTCGCCCGGCAGGTGGGCGTCGACCACATCGTCGTCGCCCTGAACAAGGCCGACGCGGGCGACGAGGAGCTCACCGACCTCGTGGAGCTGGAGGTCCGCGAGCTGCTCTCCGCGCACGGCTACGGGGGCGAGTCCGTGCCCGTCGTACGGGTGTCCGGCCTCAAGGCCCTTGAGGGGGACCCCCGTTGGACGGCGGCGATCGACGCGCTGCTCGACGCGGTGGACACCTATGTGCCCATGCCCGAGCGGTATCTCGACGCGCCGTTCCTGTTGCCGGTCGAGAACGTGCTCACGATCACCGGGCGCGGGACGGTCGTCACCGGCGCGGTCGAGCGCGGCACGATCCGGGTCGGCGACCGCGTCGAGGTGCTCGGCGCGGCCGTCGACACGGTGGTGACCGGCCTGGAGACCTTCGGCAAGCCCATGGACGAGGCGCAGGCCGGGGACAACGTGGCGCTGCTGCTGCGCGGGGTGCCCCGCGACGCGGTCCGCCGCGGGCACATCGTCGCCGCGCCCGGCAGCGTCGTCCCCAGTAGTCGTTTCACGGCGCAGGTGTACGTCCTGTCGACGCGCGAGGGCGGCCGTACGACAGCGGTCTCCACCGGGTACCGGCCGCAGTTCTACATCCGCACCGCGGACGTGGTCGGCGACGTCGACCTCGGCGAGCGGGCGGTCGCCCGGCCCGGCGACACCGTCACCATGACGGTCGAGCTCGGGCGCGAGGTGCCGCTGGAGCCGGGGCTCGGCTTCGCGATCCGCGAGGGCGGCCGGACGGTCGGCGCGGGGACGGTGACCTCGGTGGGCTGACGGCCGAGGGGCAGGACGAGGGTGCCCGCTCCCGCTACGGGGGGAGCGGGCACCGCCTCGTACCGGTCGCCGTCGGAGAGACCGCGGCCCGCGCGCGGTCCGGCGGCGACGACCCCGCTCCTCAGAGGGCGGCACAATGGACCCGTGGACGAGCCGATACCCGTGACACGGACCGTGGACCACGGAACCGCCAAGCTGATGCCGGACGTGGACAGGAAGCGGGCCTGGCTGCTCACGGTCGACGCCGCACCGCAGTCGTACGTCGATCTGGACGAGCCGACCCATCTGGAGTTCGAGTACGCCCGACGGCTCGGGCACGTCCTGGACACGGTCGTCGCGCCGGGACGGCCCCTGGACGTGCTCCACCTCGGCGGCGGAGCCCTGACGATGCCCCGCTATGTGGCGGCGACCCGCCCCGGCTCACGGCAGGACGTGGTGGAGGCCGACCTGGGTCTGCTGGACCTGGTCCGCGAGCACCTGCCCCTGCCCGAGGACGCCGGCATCACGCTGCACGGCGCGGACGCGCGGGGCTGGCTCGAATCCGCCGCGCCCGCCTCCGCCGACATCGTGATCGCGGACGTCTTCGGCGGCGCGCGCGTCCCGGCGCACCTGACATCCACGGCGTACGCGCGCGCCGCCGCGCGCGTACTGCGCGAGGACGGCGTCTATCTGGCCAACCTCGCCGACGCCGCGCCCTTCGCCTTCCTGCGCTCTCAACTCGCCACGTTCGCGACCGTGTTCGAGGAGCTGTCCCTGATCGCCGAACCCGGTGTGCTGCGGGGCCGGCGCTTCGGCAACGCGGTACTCGTGGCCTCCCACCGCCCGCTCGACACGGCCGTCCTCGCCCGCCGCACGGCCGCCGACGCCTTCCCGGCGCGCGTCGAAAGCGGAGCTGCGCTGCGGGAGTTCATCGGCTCCGCCGCACCCGTGCGTGACGAGGACGCGGTCCCCTCACCCGAGCCGCCCGGCGGTGCCTTCAGCATCGGCTGACCGGAGCTCGGACTGCGCCACCGGCGACCCGTGGGCCACCGCCTTGGTCCGCCGGGTCAGATTCCGTACGTCCGGCACGCACAGCACCGCTGCCGTGACCACGACGACCAGCGCCGAACAGCCCCACAGGGCGGCCGTACGTCCGAGGGCCTGTTCCGCCGGGCCCGCCAGGGCGGTGGCCAGCGGGACCATCGCGATCGAGCCGAACCAGTCGTACGCCGAGACGCGGGAGAGCTTGTCCTCGGGGATCTCCTGGTGCAGCGCGGTCATCCACGACACCCCGAAGACCTCGATCGCCGCACCGCTGACGAACATCACGGCGCACAGCGGACCCACCGGGACCGGCACGGCGAGTGCTGCGGCCGGGGCGGCGAGCGGGAAGACGCAGAAGGTGCCCGCGAGCAGGAGGCGGCGCGGCTTCCAGCGGGTCATCAGCAGTGCGCCGCCGACGGTTCCGGCACCGAACGCGCCGAGCGCGAGCCCCCATGGTCCCGGCCCGCCGAGGCTGTCCCGGGCGACCAGCGGACCGTAGACCGCGTCGGCGGCGCCGACGACCGCGACCACCACGGAGAACTGGGCGACGACCGTCCACAGCCACGGCCGTCCGACGAACTCCCGCCAGCCCTCGCGCAGATCGGAGAGCAGCCCGCCGCCGGGCTCGCGCGGCGGTATGTGACTCACGTCGAGGAACGACCGCAGCGCCCCGGCGACCGCGAACGCCACCGCGTCCACGGCGAGCACCCAGCCGGGCCCGACCACGGCCACCATCGCCCCGCCCAGCGCCGCGCCGCCCAGGCCGGCGCCCTGCATCGCCATCCGGAACATGGCGAAGGCGCGGCTCGCCTGCTCCCCGCTCACCGAGGACATCAGCATGCCCTCGGCCGCCGGGCCGAAGAACGCCTGCCCGGTGCCGCCGAGCGCGGACAGCAGCATCATGTGCCACAGCCGCGCCTCACCGGCGAGGACGAGGACCGCGAACACCGCCTGCGAGACGCAGTTCAGGGCGTTGGCCGCGACCATCACCCGATGGCGCGGCAGCCGGTCCGCGACCGCTCCGCCGATCAGCAGGAAGAGCACCAGCGGCAGCGTCCGAGCCGCCGCCACCAGCCCCACGTCACCTCCGTCGCCGCCCGTCTCGAGCACCGCGAACGCCGAGGCGATCAGCGCGCCCTGGCTGCCCAGGTTGGTGACGACCGCGGCGGCGGTCAGCAGGGTGTAGTTACGGCCCGCCCAGGAGGGGCGGCGGGAGCGGCGGGAGGCGTCGGCGGCGGAGATCACCGGCCGACTATCGCTGCCGCGGTCCCCGCTTGCCAAACCGTCCGCGCGAGGAGCGGGCAGCCTCCGGCGGCCCGTCCCCGTATGGCGTGGGCTCAGGAACCCGTCGGGGTACCGTGCAGCCGTAGCGTGCTGAGGATCTTCCGCACGGTCGCGTCCGGGACCTCGTCACTGACACCCTTCGCGCCGTAGAACGACCAGGAAACGAAGTCGCCCGCCGAGTTCTTGAAGCCGAACGAGGTCGCCGTGCCGTCGGAGTCGCACTTGCCCTTCTTGGGGACACCGGCCGTGTACGACGTCGCGACGCTGCCCTTGATGCCCGAAGCAGTCGTGAACGGCTGGGGCTTGCCGATCTTCAGCAGCTTCTCCGAGGCCTTCGACTGGTCCGTGTAGCCGCCGAAGGCCCAGGCGGCCGAGTCGCCGCGGGCGATGGTGTCGGTGTCCTTGGCGCCGCTCTCCCCCTTGGTGCCGGCCGCGGCCAGCGCCGTGTCGTCCGTGCGGCCGTCCTTGTCGTCGTCGGACGTGCACCACTGCTCCTTGAGGAAGGCGGGCGCGGACATGCCGATGTATGCGGAGCCGTCGTTCTTCTGCTCGTCGTCGAAGCCGATGAACGTGCCCGGCGTGCGGACGTTCCAGTCCGGGGGGACGTCGAAGGCGGTGCCCCATTTGGGGTTGATGACGACCTTCCAGCCCGCGATCGTCGGCTTCTCCTCGTCGGTGCCGCGCGGGTTGTCACCGCTTCCGCTCGCGCTGGGGGACGTGGTGGCGGACGCGCTGGGCGATGTGGACGTGTCCTTGCCCGCGTTGTCGTCCTTCTTGTTGCCGCCCAGGACGAGGAAGCCCGTCACACCGGCGGCCACGACCACGGCGGTGGCCGCCGTGATGGCGATGACCTTGGTCCTGTTTCCGCCACCGCTCGGTGGCTGGGGCGCGCCCGAGGGGGCCGGCGTTCCCCACTGGGGCTGCCCCGGCTGGGGTCCGTAGGGGGCCGGCTGCTGCCCCGGCTGCGGGTACCCGGTCTGCTGGTATCCGGGCTGCTGATACGGATTCGGCTGCTGGTAACCCGGCTGCTGGTACGGGTTCTGGTCCTGCGGGTTCTGCTCGCCCCCGGGCGGCTGCTCTCCTGGCCACATGGGCCACAACCCTAGTGGCGCCTGTGACACGTTTCGGTCACCGGAGCTCGTCAGCCATGTACCGGTCAGGAATCGGGGCGCACTTTTTCGATTTCTTCACACGCGACGACGGAGATCGACCGGGTAGGTGCCTGTCAAGATTATCTACTCGTGGGTAACATGCGGGTATGAGCGCAGACCAGATGACGATCGGCGAGATGCTCGCCGCCACGGTGCCGATGGCCCGGACACTGAACCTCGAGTTCGTGGAGACCACGCCGGACAAGGCCGTGGTGGCCCTGCCGGACCAGAGCGACTACCACAATCACGTCGGCGGGCCGCACGCCGGGGCGATGTTCACCCTCGGCGAGTCGGCGAGCGGGGCGATCGTCCTCGCCGCGTTCGGGGAGCAGCTGTCGCGCGCCGTGCCGCTCGCGGTCAGCGCCGAGATCGCGTACAAGAAGCTCGCGATGGGCCCCGTGACGGCCACCGCGACCCTCGGCCGCCCGGCCGCGGAGGTCGTCGCCGAGCTCGACGCGGGTCAGCGCCCCGAGTTCCCCGTGGCCATCGCCATCCAGCGCGCGGACGGCGCGGTCACCGGCGAGATGACGGTTGTCTGGACCCTGCGGCCGAACGGCTGAGCCGGGCGGACGGAACGGCGGCGGGTCCCCTCGGCCCAGGGGGCGTCGTTCGGATCGCCTCGGACCCGGGGTGATCCGAACGACACCCGCCGGCGCCGGGCGGGCCCGCCCGGCGCCTCCCGTTGCGTCACCGCCGTCGCGGCGCGGGGCCCGTGCTGCGGCGTACGACGAGCCGGACCGGCTCGATGTGATCGATCCGGGGCTTCGTCGAACCGTCGATGCGCGACAGCAGCAGCTGAAGCGAACGTCGGCCGGTCGCGGCGAAGTCGGTACGCACGGTCGTCAGCGGGGGCAGCATGTGGGCGGCCTCGGGGATGTCGTCGTAGCCGACGACGCTGACGTCGTCCGGAACGTGCCGCCCGGCCTCGTGCAGGGCGCGCAGCACGCCGAGCGCCATCTGGTCGTTGGAGGCGAACACCGCCGTGACGTCGGGGCGCCCGGCCAGGCGGCGGCCCAGCGCGTACCCGGAGTCCGCGCTCCAGTCGCCGATGAGCGGTTCGGGGACCTCGGCCCCCGCCGCCCGAAGGGTGTCCCGCCAGGCTTCCAGGCGGCGCTCGGCGGACAGCCAGCCCGTGGGGCCCGCGATGTGGTGAACCGTGCCGTGGCCGAGCTTCAGCAGGTGCTCGGTGGCCTGGCGTGCCCCGTCGCGGGAGTCCGCGGTGACGTAGGACGCATCGTCCCCGAGGTCGTTCTCCAGGACCATCAGGGGTACGTCGAGCGCCGCCTCCGCCAACGCCTTGCCCACCCAGCGCTGCGGTGCGATGGCGAGCAGGCCGTCAGCCCCCTCGGCCGAGAGCGTCTGCACGGCGCGTACCAGGGT
Organism: Streptomyces olivochromogenes; assembly: GCF_001514115.1. Taxonomy (GTDB): domain Bacteria; phylum Actinomycetota; class Actinomycetes; order Streptomycetales; family Streptomycetaceae; genus Streptomyces; species Streptomyces olivochromogenes. Next base: position 205,477 of record NZ_KQ948468.1, on the reverse strand, counting down.
GTCCCGGTCGGCCGTGTCGAGCGCGATGGAACTGACCAGGTAACCGGCTTCCTGGGCGGCGGAGTTGATCGCGGTCAGGATGGAGGCGGGCCCGTAGCGCGCCGCGTCGAACGAGATCACCCCGAGCATCCGTGTCCTGCCACTGGCCAGGGAACGCGCGCTGCGGCTCGGCCGGTAGCCGAGCGTGCGCATGGCGGCCACCACCGCCTCCCGGGTCTCGGGCCGCACCGCGGGACTGTCGTTGAGCACCCGGGAGACCGTCTGTTTCGAGACACCGGCCAGACGGGCGACGTCGTCCATCACCGGGCGCGCCCCCGCGAAGCTGCGCCGGCTGCGTCCCTTGGGGCCCTCGGTTCCCTGGGGGACGGCGCCGTCCGTGGCACCTCGGGTCATGGGGGCGCATCCTCCGACGTCTCGGCGGCGGTCTGTCCCGATCCGCCCGGCAGGCCCACAGGATAGGCCCGCCGGGCCCGCCTCCCCTTCGTCAGCCCGCCCGGACCGCCCAGGCGCGGCTGGTCCCCCACTCGACGCGCCACACCGCCGCCCGGCCCGTGACGTCGCCCGCCCGCTCGGGCAGATGCACCGGAGCGTCGGCGGCCAGGGGCAGTAACAGCAGCCGCAGCCCACGGTTGCGCGGGGCCGCCGCGGGGAGCCGGTCCAGGCCGATGTCCCAGACGCGTCCGGAGAAGAACTGGTCGGCGACGAGGGTGTCTCCGACGTACGCGCGGGCCACGTCGCCGGTCCAGTGGACGCGCAGGACGGTGCCGGACGGCCGGTGCGGGAGGTCGTCCGGCAGCTTGACGTGGTACTCGGCCGCGCAGGCGGCGAAGTGTTCGTCCGCCGGGGCGCTCGCCCGGCCCAGGGGACCGGTCGCGGTCGTGGGCGGCGGGCCCGCGGGGCGCACGAGGGTGGCGGCGGGCGCGCTGTCCTCGTCGGCCCAATCCTCGGTCGTCCAGCGGGTGAGCACGCCGTCGGCCGTCGCCGACAGGGGTGCCCCGGCCACCGTCAACGGCCGTGCGGGCGTGGGCAGTACGGCGAAGGAGGGGCGCGACGCGGAACTGTGCACGCGGAGTTCGTCCTGGTCGAAAACGACACTGTCCGGGGAGAGGACCAGCCGTTCGGCGCCCCACGCCGTGCCCCGGTAGGCGGTGCGTGCGGTGGTGGCGTCGAGGACGAGCAGGCCCACGTCGTTCCCGTCCGCGGTCCTCACCTGGACGAGGGCGTCGGTGCCGGGACGCAGACCGGTGATCAGAACACGGCCGTCGGCCTTGTCGACCGCCCCGGAAGGCGTGTCGACGGACGCGACCGTGCCCGCGTCCAGGGCGAGTTCGACCGGAACGCCGTCGGTGGCGGCCAGCACCAGGACCGTACGACCGTCGTCCTGGACCCGGCACACCGGCTGGGCGGTGGCCCAGTCGAGCCGCAGACCCGCGATGTCCAGACGCAGCGGCCAGCAGAAGTACGCGCCGGTCGGGACGGTGACCGGGGCGCTCGGCAACGTCAGGGCGGGAGCGTCGGGGAAGTCGACCGTGAAGGTCGTGCCCGGGTGGGCCGGCAGCGGTTCGTGCGGCTGGTGGTTGTTGACGAAGAGGAAGCCGGAGGTGCCGTCGCCGCGCACGGCCCAGCGCAGGGTGTCCCGGTCGGACTGGGAGGCGGGCTGCCGCTCGGGCAGGACGGACTCCATGGGGGCGATCAGGTCGCCGAAGTCGGCCAGCAGCAGGTGCTGGAGGCGCAGTGCGTGGTACGAGGGCCGGACCTGGCCGTACTCGCCCAGTGGCGCCTGGAAGTCGTAGGTGAGGACGGGCAGGTCGTTGGGGTAGCCGGTGGCGTGGGACTCCTGGAGCGTGGTGAGTTCACCCGCCGGGTTCGTGCCGCCGTGGAACATGTAGTAGCCCTGCCAGACCGAACCGCAGCCGATCTTGGTGAGGCCGAGCGCGCCGATGTCGTCGGGCTCGACGCGCGGCCTGCGGTGGTAGGCGACGGCCATGCCGCCGCCGAGCTCGCAGGTGGCCCAGGGAAAGCGGTCCGTGGGCGTGGGGTCGCCGCCGCGTACGGTCGTCGGGCGCAGGTCGGCGCCGATGCCCTCGTCGTCGCGCTGATGGGTGAAGAAGAAGTGCTTGCGGCAGGTGTCCGGCCAGCCGCCGTCCGCCTCCGTCCAGAACGTCTCGGTGTAGCCGCCGTACAGCGGGAGCAGTTCGTCGGACGGCAGTCGGACCCCGCCCCACGCCGTGGACGTCCACAGCGGCGCGCTCAGACCCGCCGCCTGGGCCATCCGCTTCAGGGTGAGGAGGTGGCCGGGCTGGTCGTAGAGCTCGTTCTCGATCTGGATCGCGACGATCGGACCGCCGTGCGCCCGGTCCAGTCCGCGCAGCTGTTGCGCGATCGCCGTGAACCAGCCGCGTACGGGCTCCAGATAGGCGGGGTCGTCGGTGCGGGGCGCGCGGGTGCGGGCGAGCAGCCAGTCCGGGAAGCCGCCGTTGCGGACCTCCGCGTGGCACCAGGGACCGATGCGCGGGATGAAGTCCAGACCGTGCCGGGCGCACAACTCGGCGAAGCGCCGCAGATCGCGGTCGCCGTCGAAGCGGACGCGGCCCTCGATCTCCTCGTGGTGGATCCAGATGACGTAACTGGCGACGACGGTGACCCCGCCCGCCTTCATCTTCAGCAGCTCCTCCTCCCAGTCCCGGGCCGGGTAGCGCGCGTAGTGGAACTCGCCGGAGACCGGGAACCAGGGGCGGCCGCCGCGCGTGAGGTAGCGGCTGGTCACCTCGATGGGGTCGGGCGCCCCCGGGGCGTCGGCGAAGGGGAGGTGGCCGGTCAGGGGCGGTGCGGGGGGCGCGGGGACGCGCAGGAGATGCGGCATCGGGACTTCTCCGGTCCGGGTCGGGGGCGGGCGTCGATTACGGCGGGGTGTGGGTGTGGATGCGGGTGCGGCGCGATGGGGCGGGGTGCGAGTGCAGGGCGGGCGCGGTGGGGTGCCGTCACTCGTCCCCGGTCCCCGTCCCGCTCTCGAGCCTGGGGAGGCTTGGGGCTTGGGAGCGTTCCCAGGCTCAGTGATGTTATCGGTAACATGGCGCGCGTCAAGGGACTTTGGGGCCGATGGCGGAACGGCCCCGGAAGGCCCTGGTCCGCGTCGCGCCGGACCTCCCGCGGGCCGGGCGACGCCCTCGGAAACACCGGGGCCAAGTGGCGTTCCGCCTGTTCCGGAGGCGTTCACGGCGAGGCCACGCCCGTGTCCCCGCGGCCTGGCTGAGTGGTTCCAGCAAGTGAATCGCTCGGAGGCACCGGAGGGTCGCCCCATGGCCGGAACCGAAGCTGTATCCGCCGCCGTCAACCGTCGTCGATTTCTGCTCGCCTCGGGCGCCACGGCAGCGGCCGGCGTCGCCGGAACCAGTGCGGGGGCGTTCCTGCCGCGCCAGCGCCAACAGCCCGCCGTCGAGCCCGCCGCACGGACCGTCGCCCAGCGGCCGCCCCGCAGCGCCCCGCGGGCGGCGCCGTACGCCCTGACCACCCTGGAGACGACGGCCCGCCTCGGCGGCAGCGCCCACACCGGCACCTACCGACGGATGGTCTCGGGCCCCGGCTGGCCCCTGGTCGTCCGCAAGGAGCTCGCCACGCCCGGTGCCGGGCGCCAGGACCGGCGTACCCCGCTCGCGTGCTTCGTACAGTTCACCGACCTTCATCTCGCCGACGTACAGAACCCGCTGCGCACCGAGTTCCTGCGCTCGCGCGGAGCCTCGTCGTGGCGGGCGCAGGAGGCGCTGACGGTGGCCGGGGCGGTCGCGCTCGTCGAGCAGGTGAACGCGCTCGGCGGAGGGCCGAACACCAGGCTGCGCCCCGCCTTCGTGATGACCACCGGCGACAACGTCGACAACAACTCCGCGATCGAGCTGGAGTGGTTCCTGACCGTGATGAGCGGTGGCCGGATCACGCCGAACACCGGTGACCCGCGGGCGTACGAAGGCGCCCAGAACTCCGGTCTCCCCCTGTACTGGCACCCCGGGGACCCCCACCTGCGCGACCTGGACAAGCGGCGCGGGCTGCCCCTGATCCCCGGCTTCCTCGAGGCGGCCACCCGCCCGATCACCAGCCCGGGGCTGCGCATCCCCTGGTACTCCACGGTCGGCAACCACGACGATCTGCCCGGCGGTTGTCTGTCGCCCGCGCTGAACGACTTCGCCGTCGGCTCCCGCAAACTGCTGTCGGTGTCCGCCGCGGACGCGGCCGCCTACGCCAAGGCGCTGGGGTCGGGCGACGATCCGAAGAGCGAGGTGCTCAAGGCGATCCTGACCAGGAACGCGGCCTCGGCGCGGACCGTGACCGCCGACGAGCGGCGCCGGCTGTGCACCCCGCACGACTATCTGGCCGCGCATCTCGACCCCGCGCACGCCGGTGCCGGTCCGGTCGGCCACGGCTACACCCAGGACAACCTGGACGGCGAGCGGATGTACTACTCCTTCAAGGTGGCCGAGAACGTCCTCGGCATCAGCATCGACACGACGTACCGCAGCGGCCACTACGAGGGTTCACTCGGCGGCGACCAACTCCGCTGGCTGGAAAGGACCCTGGCCGCGCACAGCTCCCGGTCCTACGACGCGGACGGCCGGCTCGTCCGCAACACCGGGGCCGACGACGCCCACATCCTGGTCTTCAGCCACCACCACAGCCCCAGCATGACCCGCCGTCCCGACGCCGCCCGCACGGACGAGCCGCGCCACGACGGAGCGGAGGTCATCGCCCTGCTCGGCCGGTTCCCGAACGTGGTGGCCTGGATCAACGGGCACAGCCACGTCAACCGGATCACGCCGCACGCGCACGTGACGCCCGCCCGTTCCTTCTGGGAGGTCAACACCGCCTCCCACGTGGACTATCCGCACCACGCCCGGCTGATCGAGCTGACCGACAACGGGGACGGGACGGTGTCCCTGTTCACCACCCTGGTCGAGTCCGCCGCGCCGCACCATACCGCCCGGGACTTCGACGACCTGTCGGCGGTGGGACTCGCCTCCCTGTACCGGGAAGTGGCCTACAACGCTCCCGGCCTTGCCGAGAGCATGAAGGGTGGCGTCCAGGAGGGCTGGGCGGGCGGTGCCGGGGACCGCAACGCGGAACTGGTGGTGGCGGGAGGCCCGGCGACGGCATGACCCGCCCTCGCCGCGGTCCCTGCCGTGGTTCCAGCCGCGGTCTCTGCCATGGTCTCCGTCGTGGTCCGTGTTTCGGTCCCTGCCGCGGTCCCTTCGGTTGTTGTCGGGGTGTCGGCGGTTCTTGTTCATTTCATTGACACGAGTCACCTGCGGTCATAGTTTTCGCGCCGTACCCGTGCCGTGTGACGGCGTGTCACGTCCGGACTCGTGCCTGGTGTGTTCAAGGGCCGAACGCGGCCGCCGTCGTCGGCGCGCGTACCCGCGGTTCACGACGACGTGCCCGCGCACCGAAGGAGTGACGGCTCATGTCCCACACCTTTTCCCGGCGTTCGACCCTGCGTCTGCTGGGCGGCGCCATCGCGGTCGCCGCGGCGGCCACCACCGCCGCCGGCCCCGTTCCGCTCGCCCGGGCGGAGTCCAGATCCGGCGCCGGCCCTCGCGTAGAGGGCTTGATGGTCAAACTCACTCTTGACGAGAAGATCTCCCTGCTGCACGGCGCCACCGACCCCGCCTCGCTCGGCCAGGCCGGGTACGTACCCGGAGTACCCCGCCTCGGCATCCCCCCGCTCCGCCTCGCCGACGGCCCCGCCGGAGTCCGTGTCACCCGGCACGCCACCGCCCTGCCCGCCCCGGTGCTTCTCGCCTCCGCCTTCGACCCCGGCCTGGGCCGCCGCTACGGGCAGGTCATCGGGCGTGAGGGCCGTGCTCTCGGCCAGGACGTGCTGCTGTCCCCGATGGTCAACCTCATCCGCACCCCGTACGCGGGCCGCAACTTCGAGACCTTCAGCGAGGACCCGCTGCTCGCCGGCGACCTGGTCGCGGCCGAGATCCGCGGCATCCAGGGCGAGGGCCTCATCGCGACCGTCAAGCACTTCGCGCTGAACAACCAGGAGCAGGACCGCAATTCCATCGACGTGCGGGTCGACGAGCAGACCATGCACGAGGTCGAACTGCGTGGCTTCGAGGCGGCGGTCGCCGCCCGCACCGGAGCGGTCATGGGCGCGTACAACAAGGTCAACGGCACCTTCGCCTGTGAGAACAAGACGCTCCTCACCGACATCCTGCGCGAGCGGTGGGGCTTCGGCGGCTGGGTGATGACCGACTGGTTCGCGGCCCACAGCACCGTCACCGCCCTCACCGCGGGCCTCGACATGGAGATGCCGGACGGGACGTACTTCGGGGCCGCCCTGAAGACGGCCGTGCAGAGCGGCGCCGTGGCCGAGTCCTACGTCGACCGGGCCGTACGCCGCGTCCTCGCCGTGATGGACCGCTTCGGGCTGCTCGACGGCAGCGTCCCGCCCCGTCCCGCCCGCGACCCGAAGGCGGGCGCGGCCGTCGCCCGGGAAGTCGCCCAGGCGGGCGCGACGCTCCTGCGCAACAGGCGACACGCACTGCCCCTGACCGGCGCCGCCGCCCGCAGCATCGCCGTCGTCGGCCCCACCGGCTCCCTGCCGTTCATCAGCGGTGGCGGCAGCGCGCACGTCGTCCCGGACCACGCCGACAGCCCGCTCGACGCCATCCGCTCCCGCGCGGGAGGCGGCGCCCGGGTGTCGTACGCGCTCGGTGAGGACCTCTTCGGCAAGGCGATCCCCGACGGGGCGCTGACCGCGGGCATCGACACCGAGGGCCAGCGCGTCGCCGCCGGAGGGGCCTGGACGTACACGGGGACGCTCACCGTCGCGGACGCCGACGAGTGGACCTTCGTCATCCACTACTCCGGCATCCGGCCCACGGTGTTCGTCGACGGCGTCGAGCTCTTCCCGCCGCTGCCCGGCTACGGCGAGTACTTCAGCGGCGGTCTGGTCTCCGCGGCGCCCGACGGACTCGCCGTACGCCGCAAGGCCCTGAACCTCTCCCGGGGCGCGCACCAGGTCTCCATCACCGCCCAGGGCGCCGACACGGGACAGCTGTTCCGGCTGCGGCGCATCACCGGCGCGACCCGAGCGCAGGACGTCGCCGAGGCGGTGGACGCCGCGCGCGCCGCCCACAGCGTCGTCCTGTTCGCCTACGAGGACGCCACCGAGGGCCTGGACCGCGGCACACTCGCGCTGCCCGGCAACCAGGAGCGGCTGATCAAGGCCGTCGCCGCGGCCAACCCCCGGACGGCCGTCGTCCTCAACACCTCGTCCTCGACCTCGATGCCCTGGCTGGACGGCACGGCCGCCGTGCTCCAGATGTACTACCCGGGCCAGGAGGGCGCGGCCGCCACCGCCGCCGTCCTGTTCGGCGACTGCGATCCCGGCGGCCGGCTCACCCAGTCCTTCGCGGTCGACGACGCCCACCACCCGGTCGCGGGCGACCCGCAGCGCTATCCCGGCGTGAACGGCACCGAGGAGTACTCGGAGGGGATCCACGTCGGCTACCGCTGGTACGACGCGCAGGGAGTGCGTCCGCTGTTCCCCTTCGGGCACGGACTCTCGTACACCTCGTTCGCGTACGAGGATCTGCGGGTCCGGGGAAGAGAGGTCGCCTTCACCGTGCGCAACACCGGGCGGCGCGACGGTGTCGAGGTGGCGCAGGTCTACCTGGGGCCGTCGCCCGATCTCCGGCTCGACCAGGCCGTACGGGTGCTGGCCGGGTACCGGCGGCTGACGCTGCGGGCGGGGGAGCGGCGACGGGTGACGGTGCGCCTCGACCCGCGCACGCTGTCGTCCTGGGACGCGGGGCGGCACGACTGGGTCCTCGGCACCGGGCGGCGCGCGGTGTGGGCGGGATCGTCGTCGCGGGACCTGCGGCTGCGCGGCAGCGTGGAGGTGGGCGCGTGACCAGGGGGCGGACCGTCCGATCCGGCCGTCTGCGCACGCTGGTGGTGGGGGCGACGGTCCTCGCCGCCACGCTCGCCGCCCCGACTCCGGCCGACGCCGCCCCGGCCCCGGCGCACGCCGCGCAGGACCCGACCGTCGTGCGCACCGCCGCCGGCCTGGTCCGGGGCGAAGCCACCGCCGAGGGACGCCAGTTCCTCGGCATCCCGTACGCACAGCCGCCCGTCGGCGCTCTCCGCTGGAAAGACCCGGAGCCGGTCGCACCCTGGCGCGGAGTGCGCACCGCACGGGGCTTCGGCAACCGGTGTGTGCAGACCTCCAGTTGGGACCCCGGCTACGAGCGGCCCAGCCACACCGAGGACTGCCTCGACCTCAACGTGTACGTCCCCGAAGGCTCCGGAAGGCGGCCGGTGATGGTCTGGCTGCACGGCGGCGGGCTCACCGCGGGCGCCGGCGAGGACATCGTGCCCGACACCTTCGCCCGCCGGACCGGCACGGTCGTCGTGACCGTCAACTACCGCCTCGGCGCCATGGGATTCCTCGCCACGGCCGGACTCGACGGCGAGGCACGCGACGGGGTCTCGGGCAACTTCGGCATGCTCGACCAACAGGCCGCACTGCGCTGGGTGCGCGCGAACATCGGCCGTTTCGGCGGTGATCCCGGCCGCGTCACCGTCGCGGGCGAGTCGGCGGGCGGCCGCTCGGTCTGCACCCAGCTGGCCTCGCCGACCTCGAAGGGCCTGTACCGGGCGGGGATCGTCGAGAGCGGCGCGTACGGGAACTGCGCGGCGCGCACCCACGAGGCGGCCGTGGCCGCCGGCGCGGCCTTCGCGCGGAAGGTGGGCTGCGCCGATCTGTCGGCGGCGTGTCTGCGCGGCAAGTCGTCCGCGGAGATCCTCGACGCGCAAGGCGGATTCGACTGGGGGCCCGTCGTGGGCGGCGCCTTCTTGCCGGTACAGCCCTTCGAGGCGTACGCGAAGGGGGCCGCGGCCCGGGTCCCCGTGCTCAACGGGGCGAACGAGGACGAAGGGCGGCTGTTCGCCTTCGCCCGGTTCGACCATGCCGGCACCCCGCTCACCGCCGAGCGGTACCCGGCGGTCGTGAAGGACGCCTGGGGCACCGAACTGGGCGAACGGGTGCTCGAGCGCTATCCGCTCGACGGCTACGCGTCGCCGACCCTCGCCTACGCCACCGCCTTCGGCGACTACCTCATGGCGTGTCCGGCGCTGCGGCTCGACGCGGTGCTCGCCGGACGCGGACCCGTGTACGCGTACGAGTTCGCCGACCGTACCTCGCCGCCGTTCGCCTCGCTGCGCGATCTCCACACGAGCTTCGACTTCGGTGCGACCCATGTGAACGAGGTGCAGTACCTCTTCAAGCACTTCGGGCTCACCACCCCGCTGAACGCGGAGCAGCGGGTGCTGTCACGGCAGATGATCCAGTACTGGGGGTCCTTCGTCAGGGGCGGGGTGCCGCGTGCCGAGGGGCAGCCCGAGATGCCCGGCGGAGCCGGTCCGGTGTTCTTGCTGCGGACCGCCTCCCGGGGCGGGAACAGCGTGACCACGACCGTCCACCGGGAGCATCGGTGCGACCTGTGGGACGCCGCCGCGCGAGGCTGAGCGGTAGGCTTCCCGGCGTGCGCCCGTCGTCGCGGGCGCACGCCGGGAAGTGTGCGATTCGGGAGGAACCGGCGTTGGACGTCCAGCATTGGCTCGAGACGGTGCCCGCGGTCAGCATCTATGCGCTGGTGGCCCTGGTCATCGGCCTGGAGAGCCTGGGCATCCCGTTGCCCGGTGAGATCATCCTGGTCTCGGCGGCGCTGCTGTCCTCGCAGCACTCGGGTATCAACCCCGTCGTCCTCGGGGCGTGCGCCAGCATCGGCGCGATCGTCGGCGACTCCATCGGCTACGCCATCGGCCGCAAGGGCGGGCGCCCCCTGCTGGCCTGGCTGGGAGCGAAGTTCCCCAGGCACTTCAGCGAGGGGCACGTCGCGACCGCCGAGCGGTCCTTCCAGAAGTGGGGCATGTGGGCCGTCTTCTTCGGCCGGTTCATCGCACTGCTGCGGATCTTCGCGGGGCCGCTCGCGGGTGTGCTGAAGATGCCGTACTGGAAGTTCCTGATCGCCAATGTGCTGGGCGGGATCATCTGGGCCGGGGGTACCACCGCGGTCATCTACTACGTGGGTGTCGTCGCCGAGTCCTGGCTGAAGCGGTTCTCGTGGGTCGGGCTCGTGGTGGCCGTGCTCATCGGGCTCGCCTCGATGCTGATCGTGAAACGCAAAGCGAAGAAGGCGGCGGCGGAGATCGAGACGGGGGAGCGGGAGCCGGTGGCGGCTGCCGAGTAGCTTTTGTTGTCGGGTGCGTGCGGGCTGTATGTGGCTGGGCGCACCCACGCGGCGGAGCCGCACAGTGAGCACAGCCACGCGCACAGCACAACCACGCGCACAGCACAACCACGCGCACAGCACAGCCCCGCGCACGTGAAGGGGCGCTTCAGCTCCCGTGTGCTTCCTTGTGCGTCTTTGCCAGGTCCACGTAGAAGGTGCCGTTCAGGGTGAGTCCCTGGCGTTCCTCCTCCGTCAGGGGGCGCTTGACCTTGGCGGGGACCCCGGCCACCAGGGAGCCCGGCGGGACCTGCATCCCCTGGGTGACCAGGGCCTGGGCCGCCACCAGGGAACCGGCGCCGATCACCGCGCCGTTGAGGACCGTGGCGCCCATGCCTATCAGGCAGTCGTCCTCGACCGTCGCCCCGTGCAGCACGGCGTTGTGGCCGACCGAGACGCGCTCGCCGACCGTGATCGGGAAGCCGGGGTCGACGTGGAGGGTGCAGTTGTCCTGGATGTTGCTGTCGGCGCCGATGACGATCGGACCGAAGTCGGCGCGCAGGACCGCGCCGTACCAGACGCTCGCGCCCGCGTGCAGGGTGACGTCCCCGATCACCACGGACGTCGGTGCCGTGAACGCCTCCGGGTCCACCTGCGGCTCCTTGCCGCCGATCCCCATGATCAGCGCCTGCTGCGTCATCAGCGTCTCCTCGTTGTCGTCGGCGGCGGCGGTACAGCGGCACCGTATGTCATCGCTCCCGGCCCCGGTGGGGCGAAGATCACAGCGGTGATCTCTGCTGGGCCCAGGCCCCCCTGAGTACGGTGAGCGGGTGCCCAGCAACAGGAACGTGTTCTCATCATGGCGGCGCCGCCTCGCGCAGCGCGCCGTCCACGCGTGCTGGGCCTGGGTGCAGCGCACGGGTTCGGTGACGGCCGAGCACCCGGGGCGGCTGCGCTTCGGCGCGATGGGAACGGGTACCAGACTCGCCTTCCCGCTGGGCACCGTCTTCGGTGAACCGTGGATCCACCTCGGCGCCCACTGCATCGTCGGCGAACAGGTCACCCTCACCGCCGGTCTGATGCCCGATCTCGACCTCGGCGCCGACCCGATCCTGCGCGTCGGCGACGGTGTCGTGCTCGGCCGCGGCAGCCACGTCATCGCCGACACGACGGTCACGATCGGCAGCGACTGCTACTTCGGGCCGTATGTGTACGTGACGTCCACGAACCACTCGTACGACGATCCGCACGTGCCCATCGGCAAGCAGTGGCCCCGGATGGAGCCGGTGGAGATCGGATCCGGCTGCTGGATCGGCACCGGGGCGGTGATCCTGCCGGGGGCGCGGATCGGGCGGAACGTCGTGGTGGCGGCCGGCGCGGTGGTGCGCGGCGCGGTGCCGGACCACTCGGTCGTGGCGGGGGCCCCCGCCCGGGTCGTACGGCGCTGGGACGCGGTCGACGGCTGGCAGCCGCCGCTGCGGACGCCCGCGCCGGTCCCGATTCCCGACGGGGTGACCCCGGAGCAACTGCTCGCGCTGTCGGAGCTGGACGAGGAGACCGTGGAGCGGCTGGCGGAGCTGGACGCCGAGTCGTCCTGAAGCCGATCGGGTACCGATCAGCCGGTGGCCAGAAGTACCGTGCCGACCAGCGCCAGGCCCGCGCCCGCCGCCTGGATTCCGCGCAGCCGTTCGCTGAGGAAGCCCCGTGCGGCGAGGGCCGTGACCACCGGATAGAGCGAGGCGAGAACGGCTGCCACCGTGACCGGGCCGTGCTGGGCGGCTACGGAGTACGTGCCGTTCGCCGCGACGTCCGCGAGGCCGACGAAGGCGAGCGCGGGCAGGGAGTGCCAGGGGAAGCCACCCTCGGGAAGGGCGGCGGCGCCGCGCCGCACGGAGACGAGGAGCGCCGTGCCACCGGTGGCGACGTTGGTCAGGCGCTGCACGAACAGGGCGAGGAACAGCCCGGTCACCGACGAGGACGCCTCCGCGATCAGCACGAACACCGTGCCGAAACCGAGCGCGGCGATCAGTGTGAGCAGGACCGCCTGCCGCTGCACGGGGGCGCCTCTCAACTGGGGCCCGCCGGTGAGCACGACGCCCACGACGGCGACCGCGATGCCCGCCACCTGCGTCAGCCCGGGGCGCTCCCCGAGGAAGAGTCCCACGGCGATGGGGACGGCCACGGCCAGGGAACCGAGTGGGGAGACGACGCCCATCGGGCCCAGGGCGAGCGCCTTGTAGAAGGAGAGCAGCGCGACCGGTCCCACGAGTCCCGCGGCGAACGCGAACCACAGCTGCGGTCCCGCCGCGCTCCAGCCGCCGGTCGCGACCACGATCGCACCCAGCACCGCCGCCGCGATCGACTGCGAGACGACGACCACGGTGAGCGCGGGCGTACGCCGGGTCAGCAGCCCTCCGCCGAAGTCGGCCAGGCCCCACAGGAGGCTGGTGGCCAGGGCGAAGAGCGCTGTCTGTGCCGTCATCGGGCCCCTCGCAGTACAGTTCAGTGAACGATCAGGTGCACCACAGCATAGTTCATTCTATTGAACTCTGTAATATAAAATATTGGACTCAGTCTCATGGACGGAATGTGTCGGATCTCGACCTGCTGACCCAGTCGCTGGCGCGCAACGTCAAGCGCTGGCGCACCGAGCGCGGCTTCACTCTGGACGTGCTCGCCGGCCGTGCCGGAGTCAGCCGCGGCATGCTCATCCAGATCGAGCAGGCCAGGACCAACCCCAGCATCGGTACCGTCGTGAAGATCGGTGACGCGCTCGGCGTCAGCATCACGACCCTCCTCGACTACGAGCAGGGCCCCAAGGTCCGGATCGTCCCGGCCGAACAGGCCGTACGGCTGTGGCACACGGACGCGGGCAGCTACAACCGCCTCCTCGCCGGTACCGAGGCGCCCGGACCGCTGGAGATGTGGGACTGGCGGCTCATGCCGGGCGACGGCAGCCCCTCGGACCCGCACCCCACGGGGACGGTCGAACTCGTCCACGTCATGGCGGGCGAACTCACCCTCAGTGTCGACGGGACCGACTACCGCGTCCCCGAGGGCGCGAGCGTGTCCTTCGAGGCCAACACCCCCCATACGTATGCCAACAAGGGCGACGTGCCGGTGGAGATGGTCATGGCGGTATCGGTCCCGCTCGTGCACTGAGACACCCCGCCGGGCGGACCGGAGCGGCTGTTAGCGTGCGCTCATGCGCGCTCCCATCGGACACTTCGACCACGCCACGGCCGCCCCCGACTGCCTCGACGGGCTCACCCGCCCGGTCGCGGACGGCGTACGCCACTGGCGCGGCACAGTCCCCGCCGACCAGATCGTGTACGTCGACACAGACCCCGAGTGGGCCGACACCGCGACCTTCGTCGAGCACTACGGCAAGGAACTGCTGGACCAGTCCGCCAACTGCGTGGTCGTCGCGGGCAAGCGCGGCGGCGAGACCACGCTCGCCGCCTGCGTGGTCCTCTCCGCCACCCGCGTCGACGTCAACGGTGTCGTCCGCCGCCAACTCGGCGCCCGCAAGGCCTCGTTCGCCCCGATGGACACCGCCACCGGCGAGAGCGGCATGGAGTACGGCGGCATCACCCCGATCGGACTGCCGGGCGACTGGCCGGTGCTGGTGGACTCGGCGGTCGTCGAGCTGCCGTACGTCCTGGTGGGCAGTGGCCGGCGGCGCGGGAAGCTGCTGGTACCGGGCAAGGCGTTCGCTGAACTGCCGAACGCGGTGGTGCTGGAGGGGCTGGGCATCGCCTGACCGGTCAGGCGACCATGTGATGCGCCAGCGCCAGGTGCGGGTCCGTCTCGCCCGGCGCGGGGGCCGGATCGGCGTGTACGAGGGCCGCGGTGAGCTTCGGTACGGCGTGCAGCAGGGCGTGTTCGGCCTCGACGGCGATCCGGTGCGCCTGTCGCACACTCGCCTCGCCGTCCACCACGACCGCCACCTCGGCGCGCAGCCGGTGCCCGATCCAGCGCAGCCGCAGCTCGCCCACCCCGTGTACGCCGGGGACCTCCCGCAGGGCCCGTTCGGCCGAGTCGACCAACTCCGGGTCCACGGCGTCCATCACGCGCCGGAACACCTCGCGGGCGGCGTCGCGCAGCACCAGCAGGATCCCGGCCGTGATCGCCAGGCCCACCAGCGGGTCGGCGAGTTGCCACCCCAGTGCCGCGCCGCCCGCCCCCACCAGCACCGCCAGTGACGTGAATCCGTCCGTACGGGCATGGAGGCCGTCCGCGACGAGGGCGGCCGAGCCGATCTCACGCCCGACCCGGATGCGGTGCCGGGCGACCCACTCGTTGCCGAGGAAGCCGATCAGCGCGGCCGCCGCGACGACCGGGATGTGGTGCACGGGGCGCGGGTCGATCAGCCGCTCGACCGCGGTCCAGGCCGCGAAGGCACCGGACGCGGCGATCGTCAGCACGATCACGATGCCCGCGAGGTCCTCCGCCCGGCCGTAGCCGTAGGTGAAGCGGCGCGTCGCCGCGCGCCGGCCCAGGACGAACGCGATGCCGAGGGGGACGGCCGTGAGCGCGTCGGCGGCGTTGTGCACCGTGTCGCCGAGCAGCGCGACCGATCCGGAGACCACGACCACGACCGCCTGCGCCACGGCGGTGGTACCGAGGACGACGAGGGACACCCACAGAGCTCGCATACCGCGCGCCGAGGACTCCAGCGCGGAGTCGAGCTTGTCGCCGGTCTCGTGGGAGTGGGGGGTGAGGAGGTGACGGAGACGGGGGAGGAGCCCGGAAGGGGTGCCGTGGGTGTGGGCGTGCGGGTGCGGGTGCGGGTGCGGATGGGGCTGCGGGCGGTCGTGCCCCGAACGGCCGTGACCGTGGCCGTGGCCGTGGTCACGGCCGTGGGGCGTGCCGTGATCGGGGGAGTGGCCGCGACCGTCGCTGGTGTGGTCGTGGCCGTGCTCGTCGTGTCGGTCGCTCACGGGGGTCCCCTTCCGGTGCGCGGGAGTGGACGTGTCGGCGCCCATGGGACCATTATGTGCGTATGAGCGCACGCATGCACCTATCACCTGCGCATGATGCGCATCCGCGTACCCCCGGCGAGGAACAGTTCGCGCTCGCCGCCGAACTCCTCGCCCTCCTGGGCGACCGCACCCGGCTCGCCCTCCTGCACGCGCTGACCGGCCAAGAGGCCGATGTCACGACGCTCACCGAGGCCTGCGGCGCCGCGCGCCCGGCCGTCAGCCAGCATCTGGCCCGGCTGCGTCTCGCCGGTCTGGTGAACACCAGGAAGGAGGGCCGCCGGGTCATCTACTCACTCGGTGACGGCCATCTGCGCAGGGTGGTCGACGAGGCGCTGAACCTGGCCGACCACCGCCTCACCCACCGCCCGCCGCACGACTGAGGCAATTCCCGCCGCGTTCAGTGGCCGGTGTCGTCCTCGCCCGCCTCCAGCAGGTTCGCCGCCGCGCCCACGATGCTCGGGTCCGGGCTGCCGACGACCTCCTCGTCCTTGTCCGTGTAGGAGAAGCGGGCCAGGACGCTGCGCATCGCCTCGACGCGCGCCCGCTTCTTGTCGTTGCTCTTCACCACGGTCCAGGGGGCCTGCTCGGTGTCCGTCTCGCGGAACATGGCGACCTTGGCGGCGGTGTAGTCGTCCCAGCGGTCCAAGGAGGCCAGGTCCATGGGGCTGAGCTTCCACTGTCGTACGGGATCGACCTGGCGGATCGTGAAACGGGTGCGCTGTTCGCCCTGCGACACGGAGAACCAGAACTTGATCAGGTCCACCCCGTCGTCGACGAGCATCCGTTCGAAGGCGGGCGCCTGCCGCATGAAGCGGCGGTACTCGTCGTCCGTGCAGAAGCCCATCACCCGCTCGACGCCGGCCCGGTTGTACCAGGACCGGTCGAACATGACGATCTCGCCCGCGGTCGGCAGATGCTCCGCGTACCGCTGGAAGTACCACTGGCCGCGCTCGCGCTCGGTCGGCTTCTCCAGCGCCACCACCCGGGCACCGCGCGGATTGAGATGCTCGGTGAACCGCTTGATCGTGCCGCCCTTGCCGGCCGCGTCACGCCCCTCGAAGACGATGACCAGACGGCGGCCGGTCGCCTTGGTCCAACTCTGCAGCTTCAGCAGTTCTATCTGCTGCAGGCGTTTGTGCCACTCGTACTCCTTGCGCTCCATGCGCTCGTGGTACGGGTAGTTCTCACGCCAGGTCTCCACCGGACTGCCGTCCGACCGGATCAGTACCGGGTCGTCGTGGTCGCTGTAATCGACGGTCAAACCCGCCAGCAATGGCGTCATCGCGGCCTCCCCGGCTTCAATTCAGTGGAACTGCGGCACGATCAGGTAAATTCCGTGCGCGACGATCGCCGCGCAGGCCAGGAAACACAGTCCGGCCTGTGCGAAGCCGAGGGTGTGGGTGCCGCCGGCGTCCTTCTCGCGTGCCGCCTCGACCTGGGAGACGCCCAGCACGCCGAGCGCGAAGACGACCACCACTCCGACAGTGACGGCGATGCTCACCGCGGTGACCTCACCGAGTGCGGTCCAGTCCACATGCATCGTACGACTTCCCCTTGGCTCAGGCGACGGTGCCGACGGTCGTCGGCGCAGCGGCACGGACGGTGACCTCGTGGGCGTCGTTCACATTGTCCGCACGCACCGGGTTGCGGCGCGAGGCGAGCACGATGAACGCGGCGACCGCGGCGGCGCACAGGGCGATCACCACGGTGCCGAAGGTGCCGCCGTGTTTCACCACACTCGCCGAGACCCCGCCGACCAGCGCGGCGGCGGGCAGCGTGACCAGCCAGGCGATCACCATGCGGCCCGCGGTGCCCCAGCGGACCTCGGCCAGTCGCCTGCCCAGGCCGGCGCCGAGGATGCCGCCGGAGCAGACCTGTGTGGTGGAGAGCGCGAAGCCCAGGTGGGCGGAGGTGAGGATCACGGTGGTGGCGGCGGCCTCGGCCGCGAAGCCCTGGGGCGACTGGATGTCGGTGAGGCCCTTGCCCATCGTGCGGATGATCCGCCAGCCGCCGAGGTAGGTGCCCAGTCCGATGGCGAGACCGGCGGACGCGATCACCCACACCGGGGGACCGGCGTCGTGGCCCAGCGCCCCCGCCGAGATCAGCGTCAGCGTGATGACGCCCATCGTCTTCTGGGCGTCGTTCGTGCCGTGCGCCAGGGAGACGAGCGAGGCCGAGGCGATCTGGCCGAGCCGGAAGCCCTTGGTCACCGAGTCCTGGCGGGCCCGTGCGGTGATCTTGTACGCGAGGTAGGTGGCCAGCAGCGCGGCCACGCCCGCCACGATCGGCGAGGCCACGGCCGGGATCAGTACCTTCTCGACCACCTTGTCGACGTGCACGCCGTGTTCGCCCGCGCCGACCCACACCGCCCCGATCAGTCCGCCGAACAGGGCGTGCGAGGAACTGGAGGGCAGTCCGAGCAGCCAGGTCAGCAGATTCCAGAGAATCGCCCCGACCAGGCCGGCGAAGATCATTCCTGGGGTGACCAGGGTGTCGTCCACGATGCCGCCCGAGATGGTCTTCGCGACCTCGGTGGACAGGAACGCTCCGCCGATGTTCAGGACGCCGCTGATGAGGACCGCTGTTCTCGGCTTGAGTGCCCCGGTGGCGATGGACGTGGCCATCGCGTTCGCCGTGTCGTGGAATCCGTTCGTGAAATCGAAGGCCAACGCCGTGACGATGACGACCGCCACGAGGAACGTGATGTGGTCCATCCCCTCATGGAAGCGAGGGCAGGCGTACGCCGGGCGAACCGGAGGCGAAGGCGGTGTGAGCCGGAGTGAAGGTGACGGTACGGGGGGCGGGCCTCGACGCGGTTCGCTCAGGGACCGGTCGGTGTGCGGTGGCTGAAACTCGCCCTGTGTGCGGTACCCGTCCTCCGCCCGGTCCCGTCCTATGCGCGGCCGCAGTCGGGGCACAGGCCCCGGTAGGTCACCTCGACACCGGAGACGGTGAAGCCGAACCGCTCGGAGGCGGGCAGGTCGGACAGGGGATCGCCGCTGGGGTGGACGTCCCGGACGGCGCCGCAGCCCGAACACACCAGGTGCTGGTGGGGACGGTGGGCGTTCGGGTCGTAGCGCTTGGCGCGGCCGTCGGTGGCCACCTCGATCACCTCGCCGAGCGAAACGAGCTCGCCGAGGGTGTTGTACACGGTCGCGCGGGAGATCTCCGGCAACCGGGCGGTGGCGCGTGCGAGCACCTCGTCCGCGGTGAGGTGCACGTGCTCGCCGTCGAGTACCTCGGCGACCACCCGGCGCTGGGCGGTCATCCGCCAGCCGCGTCCGCGAAGTCGTTCGAGCAGGTCACTCATGCTCACCAGCCTCATCATGCCTTGTCCGACGAATGAATCCGTACGGGTCTGGTTCTCGTATTGACTTGGACTGGGTCCATCGTAGGATCGGTTCCGGCGACAGCCAAGAGACCGGACAACAGCAGGGAAAGGCACGTGACGTTCAGAAGACGGGTGGAGCTCGCCCACTTCGGTCGCGAGCGCATCCCGGAGCCCGGCAGCCCGACCCGGTTCGAGCGACGCGTCGGCGACTGCCACCACTACGTCATGCGCCGGTCGTACGGTGTCGTCGACGACGTCCCCAGGGGCCTGTGCCCCGGCTGTTTCGACTGTTTCGACCGACTGTTCCACCGCCCGCAGTTCCTGAGCACAGTGATCCGCCCCGTCCGGAAGGATTCCCATGTCCGAGAACCATGATGCAATCGTCACCGATGCGAAGTCGGAGGGCGCAGGCGGCTGCCCCGTCGCGCACGGTCGCGCCGCGCATCCGACCCAGGGCGGCGGAAACCGCCAGTGGTGGCCGGAGCGGCTCAACCTGAAGATCCTCGCCAAGAACCCCGCCGTGGCGAACCCCCTCGGCGAGGACTTCGACTACGCCGAGGCGTTCAAGACCCTCGACCTCGCGGCCGTGAAACAGGACATCGCCGAGGTGCTGACCACCTCGCAGGACTGGTGGCCGGCCGACTTCGGCAACTACGGCCCGTTCATGATCCGGATGGCCTGGCACAGCGCGGGCACCTACCGCATCAGCGACGGCCGCGGCGGCGCCGGCGCCGGCCAGCAGCGCTTCGCCCCCCTCAACAGCTGGCCGGACAACGGCAACCTCGACAAGGCCCGCCGCCTGCTGTGGCCGGTCAAGAAGAAGTACGGCCAGAGCCTCTCCTGGGCCGACCTCATGATCCTCACCGGCAACGTCGCCCTGGAGCAGATGGGCTTCGAGACCTTCGGCTTCGCCGGCGGCCGCGCGGACGTCTGGGAGTCCGAGGAGGACGTGTACTGGGGCCCCGAGACCACCTGGCTCGACGACCAGCGCTACACCGGCGACCGCGAGCTGGAGAACCCGCTCGGCGCGGTCCAGATGGGCCTCATCTACGTCAACCCCGAGGGCCCCAACGGCAACCCGGACCCGATCGCCGCGGCCCGCGACATCCGTGAGACGTTCCGCCGCATGGCGATGAACGACGAGGAGACGGTCGCCCTCATCGCGGGCGGTCACACCTTCGGCAAGACCCACGGCGCGGGCCCGGCGGAGAGCGTCGGCGCCGACCCCGAGGCCGCCCCGATCGAGGCACAGGGCCTGGGCTGGAAGAGCACCTACGGCACCGGCAAGGGCGCGGACGCCATCACCTCCGGCCTGGAGGTCACCTGGACCACCACGCCCACCCAGTGGAGCAACGGCTTCTTCGACAACCTCTTCGGCTACGAGTGGGAGCTGACCCAGAGCCCCGCGGGCGCCAACCAGTGGGTGGCGAAGGACGCCGAGGCGACCGTCCCCGACGCGCATGACCCGTCGAAGAAGCGTCTGCCCACGATGCTCACCACCGACCTCTCGCTGCGCGTCGACCCGATCTACGAGCCGATCTCCCGCCGCTTCCACGAGAACCCCGCGGAGTTCGCGGACGCCTTCGCCCGTGCCTGGTACAAGCTGACCCACCGTGACATGGGCCCGAAGTCGCTCTACCTCGGCCCGGAGGTCCCGGCGGAGACCCTGCTGTGGCAGGACCCGCTGCCGGAGGCGGAGGGCGAGGCCATCGGCGCCGACGACGTCACCGCCCTCAAGGCGAAGATCCTCGACTCGGGTCTGACCGTCCCGCAGCTGGTCTCCACCGCCTGGGCGTCGGCCTCGACGTTCCGCGGCAGCGACAAGCGCGGCGGCGCCAACGGCGCGCGCATCCGCCTCGAGCCGCAGCGCGGCTGGCAGGCCAACGACCCCGACCAGCTCGCGGCGGTCCTGCGCACACTGGAGGGCATCCAGCGGGAGTTCAACACCGGTGCCAAGAAGGTCTCCCTGGCCGACCTGATCGTGCTCGGCGGCAGCGCCGCCGTCGAGAAGGCCGCCAAGGACGCCGGTCACGACGTCGAGGTGCCCTTCACCCCGGGCCGCGTCGACGCGACGGATGAGCACACCGACGCGGAGTCCTTCGCCGCGCTGGAGCCGATCGCCGACGGGTTCCGCAACTACCTCGGCAAGGGCAACCGCCTCCCGGCCGAGTACCTGCTGCTGGACCGCGCGAACCTGCTGACCCTGAGCGCTCCCGAGCTGACGGTCCTCGTCGGTGGCTTGCGCGTCCTGGGCGCCAACCACCAGCAGTCGGCGCACGGTGTCCTCACCGCGACCCCCGGAACGCTGACCAACGACTTCTTCGTCAACCTGCTCGACCTGGGCACGACGTGGACGCCGACCTCCGAGGACGCGACCACCTTCGAGGCCCGCGACGACGCCACCGGCGAGGTCAAGTGGACCGGCACCCGAGCCGACCTCGTCTTCGGCTCGAACTCCGAGCTGCGCGCGCTCGCCGAGGTCTACGCGGGCGATGACGCCAAGGCGAAGTTCGTGAGGGACTTCGTCTCGGCGTGGGACAAGGTCATGAACCTCGACCGGTTCGACCTCGTCTGATCGACCCGGTCAGGACGTCCAGGCCGGTCCGTACGGGCCGGCCTGGACGTCTTCTGGTCCGGGGGACCGTCCTCGGCGTGCGTAAAACGCTTGCTCCGAGCGTCCCGTCGTCGTGAGGATGACGGAATGCCGATCTTCTCCGCCCCCGACGGGACCGAACTGGCCTACCACGTCACGGGCCAGGGCGAGCCGCTGCTGTGTCTGCCCGGTGGGCCCATGCGCGCCTCCGCCTGTCTCGGCGATCTCGGCGGGCTGTCGCGGCACCGCCGGCTGTTCCTGCTGGATCTGCGGGGGACCGGTGACTCCGCCGTCCCGGCCGACCCGGCGACGTACCGCTGCGACCGGCAGGTGGACGACGTCGAGGCCTTCCGGGCGCACCTCGGGTTGGAGCGGGTGGATCTCCTCGCCCACTCGGCGGCCGGCGACCTCGCGCTGCTGTACGCGGCCCGGTATCCGGACCGCGTCCGCACCCTCACCTCGGTCACCGGGCGCGCCCGGGCCCTCGGTGTCGACTTCACCGAGGAGCACCGCCGGGAGGCGGCCGCGCGGCGCAGGGCCGAGCCGTGGTTCGCGGCGGCGTACGACGCCTACGAACGGATCTGGGCGGGCTCGACGGCCGATGCCGACTGGGACGCCGTCGCCCCGTTCTTCTACGGCCACTGGGACGCGACCGCGCAGGCGCACGCCGCGACCGAGGTCGAGCAGACCAACGAGGAGGCCGCGGACCTGTACGCGTCCGCCGGCGCGTTCGAACCTGCCGTGGCCCGCGCCGCCGTCGCCGCGCTGGACGCCCCGGTCCTGCTGCTCGCGGGCGAACTCGACAGTGGCCCGCTGCCGCGCGTGGCCGCCACCGTGGCGGAGCTGTTCCCCGAGGGGGAGCTGATCGTCCAGCCGGGGGCCGGCCACCATCCGTGGCTCGACGACCCCCGGCGCTTCACCGAAACGGTGACGGCGTTCCTCGACCGGGCGCGGTGACCGGGCGGGGTGACCGAGGCCGGCCGGGCTCAGGCCAGCCGCAGGTCTACCCACTCGGCTGTTTCGCCCGGCAGCACATACCGCTCGATCTCGACGAACCCGCGCTGCACGGCGAACCGCAGCCCGTCCTCGTTGGACGCCAGTACGACCGTCTCGATCACGTCCGCGCCCAGCGCCCGCGCCTGCTTCAGCCCTCGCTCGTAGAGCTCCTCACCGAACCCCTGCCGACGGTGTCCGGGCAGGACCCGGGCGATCACCGTGGCCGTCGAGCCGCCGTCCTTGGGCGGACGCACGGTCGAGCAGCCCACCAGGACGTCGCCGAGGTAGGCGACCTCCAGGTGGTTGCGCCCGGCCCGCTCACGGACCTCGTCGAGCGACATGGCGGCGGGTGGCACGATGACATTGTGGACGTACTGCCAGTCCTTGAGACCGGCCTCGTCGTCCGACTGCTGAAAGGTGAGTGTGGACACCGGAGCAGCAAACCGATGCCCACCACCGGCCGTCAACCGGGTTTGCCCCGAACCGGCTTGCCATGCGGACGCGCTCAGCCGAGGCGCGGGATCTCGATGGCGGGGCAGCGGTCCATGACCATGTCGAGTCCGGCGGCGCGGGTACGGCCGTACGCGTCCTCGTCGATGACTCCGAGCTGGAACCAGACGGCCTTGGCACCGACGGCGGCGGCTTCGTCGGCCACGGGCCCCGCGAGGTCGCTGTTGACGAAGACGTCGACGACATCGACGTCGAACGGGATCGCGTCCAGCGACGGGTAGCCCTTCTCGCCGTGAACGGCCTCCGCCTTCGGGTGCACGGGGACGATCCGCTTGCCGTAACGCTGGAGAACGTCGGCGACTCCGTACGCCGCGCGCCGCTCGTTGGACGAGAGGCCCACGATCGCCCAGGTGTCGCCGAGTTCGGTGAGGATCTTGCGGATCGTTGCCGGGTCGCCGTACACGGTCGGCCTCCTGGGTCTGGTGTCGAGGACTGTCCTGGGCCCGCGTGGCCTGCCATGCGTGCTCAGCGGGTCAACAGCATGAGGCACACGGTGATTCCCTGTGGCGACCGAGGGGACGTACGCCCTGCGCACCATGACACTGGGCAGCAAGGGACCCGAGGTCCAGCAGGACGGGCTGTGCGCCGACCTCGCCGTCGTCGGCAAGGTCCGCGAGATCGCCGAGCGGCGGGGGCCCACCGGGGGCATGCTGCCCCTCGTGGATTGCCCCACCCCCGAGGCCCCAAGGAAGACCATGACCACCATCGCCATCATCGGAGCCGGACCCGGCCTCGGAGTCGCCGTAGCACGGCGGTTCGGCCGCGCGGGGTTCGACGTCGCTCTCATCACCCGCACCACGGACCGGGCGCGCACCCTCTCCGCCGATCTGGCGGGCGAGGGCCTGACGGCGCGCGGTTTCGCGGCCGACGTACGCGACCCGAAGGCCCTCGAAGCGGCGCTGGACGCGGCGACCGCGACCCTGGGGCCCATCGAGGTCATGCAGTACAGCCCGGTCCCGCAGCGGGAGTTCATGCGGCCGGTCCTGGAGACCACCCCCGCCGACCTCGTGGGACCGATCGAGTTCTCGGTGTACGGCCCCGTCGTCGCCGTGCACCAGGTGCTGCCCGGCATGCGCGCCCTCGGCCGCGGCACCATCCTCTTCGTCAACGGCGGCACCGCCGCGGTACCCCACCCCGACCGGGCCGGCACCTCCCTCGCCTTCGCCGCCGAGAGCGCCTACGGACACCTGTTGCACGGCGTGCTCGCCGACGAGGGCATCCACGTCGCGCAACTCGTCATCCCCGGCGCGATCAGCCCCGGACACCCCAGGAAGGACCCCGCCGCGCTCGCGGAGACCATCTGGAACATCCATCAGGACCGGCACGGCTACCGGCACTTCGCCGACGACCTCGACTCCTGAGGAGCGGGGCCCGAGTGGCCCTGAGGACCCTCGGCCCCCATCGGTATTGCTTGACTTATGCAAGTAGACGTTAGGGTCGTTCCATGTCGACACCACCGCCCACAGCAGCCGATCCCGCGTTGACGGACGTGGCCGAGATCGAGCATGCGCTCACCCGTATCTCGTATCTGACCAGCAGGGTTCGTCAGCATGAGCGGCTCATGGCGCTGGCCGGGCTGCCGCTGGACCGGGCCGCCGTGGCGCTGCTGCGACAGGTCGCCGACTCCGGCTCGCTGCGGCCCAGTGAGCTGGCGAACCTGCTGTCCGTCGAGGCGTCCCACGTGACCCGGCAGGTGCAGCAGCTGGAGAAGACCGGCTATCTGACGCGCGTCCCGGACCCGAACGACCGCCGGGCCCAGCGCATCGAGCTCACGCCCGCCGGCCGGGACGCGGTCGACCGCGTGCGGGAGGCGAGCTGCCGCGGCATGTCGGTGGCGTTGGCGGACTGGTCGCCGGGCGACCTGGAGCAGCTCGCCACGCTGTGCCATCGGCTGGTCGACGACTTCTTCGCACACGCCGAGGACGAGATCGACCTGACGCCCGAGGCCCCTCGCGAGGCCTGACGCCGGGGCCGGGGCCGTGCGGGCGCACCGGAGTCCGACTCGTCGACGCCGAGGCCCGGTCGAGCCTCGGCGCCGCCGGTCAGGGGTGCCTGCCGTACGACGGTTCCCGCCGCCCCGCAGGACCCCGTACCGTCAGCGGTTCCTGGGCAGTCCGAGGTGGCGCTCCGCGATGATCTCCCGGAGGATCTCGCTGGTCCCGCCGTAGATGGTGCCGACCACCGCCGCCCGGAAGCCCTCCTCGAACCTGCCGCCCGCGGGGGCGCCGGCCGCGTCCGGGGCCAGTACGCCCTCGGGGCCCAGGATGTCGAGGATGTTGCTGGAGTGGCGCTGCGCGGCCTCCGTGGCGAACAGCTTCCACATCGACCCCTCGACACCGGGGAGGTCGCCCTTCTGGGCGCGCCACCGGTTGCGCAGGGCGAGCAGGCGGGTGACCTCCTCGTCGACCGCCATCCTGCCGATCCGCTCGGCGGCCAGGGGGTCGTCGAGGACCGTCGTCCCGTCGGGGCGTCGCGCGGTGCGTGCCCAGGCGGCCAGATCCCTGACCAGGGAACCGCCGTCCGAGCCGGGGCTGGACGCGGAGCGTTCGTGGACCAGCGCCACGTGCATGACGCCCCACCCGCCGTCGACCCCGCCGAGGCGCGCGGAATCCGGGACCCGTACGTCGGCGTAGAACGTGGCGTTGGTGCGCTGCCCGCCGAGCGTGTGGATCGGCTGGATGTCGTACCCGGCGCTGTCGGTCGGCACGAGGAACATCGACAGCCCCTTGTGCTTGGGCACGTTCGGATCGGTGCGGGCCAGCACGAAGACATGGCTGCACAGCTGGGCGGTGCTGGTGAACATCTTCTGGCCGTTGATGACCCACTCGTCGCCGTCCCGGACCGCGGTGGTCTTCGCCGCGGCGACGTCCGAGCCGGAGTCCGGCTCGCTGTAGCCCAGGGCGATCAGCCTGTCGCCGCGGAGCGCGGCCGGGAGGTACTCGCGCTTCTGCTCCTCGGTTCCCACGTGCTCGATGGTGCGCAGCACCATGGAGGTCGTGGACCAGCCGTCGCAGGCGAGTCCCCTGCGGCCGAGTTCGTCGAACACGGCCCGGGCGAAGCCGGGGTCGACCCCGCTCCCGCCGTACTCGGGCGCCCAGTCGGCCGCGAGGATCCCGTCGCGCGCGAGCAGGGTGTGCAGCTCGGCCGTCTGATGCGTGCCGGAGCGGCGCTGTTCCTCCACCCACTCCGGTCGCACATGGGCCTCGACCCAGGCGCAGGCCGCCTCGCGGTGCGAGGCCAGTTCGTCGAATTCGCGGAAGTCCATCGTCAGCCCGCCCTCTCAGCCGGTGCCGGTGCCGGTGCTGGTGCCTGTGCCTGTGCCGTGCCGAAGACGTGGTGCGCGAGTCGCGCGTACGCCGCGCGGGAGTCGCCCGCGACGAGTGACCAGGCCTTCGCCCGCCGGAAGTAGAGCTGGATGTCGTACTCCAGCGTGTAGCCGTATCCGCCGTGGAAGTGCAGGACCTCCGACGCCGTCTTGAAGGCGGTCTCCGCGGCGAACAGGAAGGCCATGGTCGCCGAGGTGTCGGCCGTGGGCAGGTTCTCGTCCTGCGCCCAGGCCGCCTCGTAGGCCAGCAGGCGGGCGCCGTCGAGGGCGATCGCGTTGTCGGCCAGGCGGTGCTGGATGGTCTGGAACGTGCCGATGAGCACACCGAACGCCTTGCGTTGCATCACGTAGTCGACGCCGATGCCGAGGGCCTTCGAGCCGAGGCCGAAAAGCGCCGCGCCGGTCAGCAGTTCCCACCGGCTCAAGGCGCGGCGATAGGCGCGGACGGCGGCCGGTCCGCGCGCCAGCACCAGGGCGTGTTCCGTGTCGACGGGGCAGTCGGCGAGCGGAAGTGCCCCGAGATTGTGGACGGCCCCGCCCGGCGTGGCGGGGCCGCGGTCCGGTTGCCGGAGCAGGAGGAGTTCGTCACCCCGCAGGACGGCCACGAGATCGGCCACCGCGCCCGCCGGCACCAGCCGCGCGAGGTCGCCCGTCGCCGGGCGCAGGGCCAGGGTCGCCAGGAGCTCGCCCGCGACGGCGCGCGCGGTGAGGGACTCCAGGCGGGCATCGCGTGCGCCGGAGGACGACGAGCCCGCGTCGGACAGCGATGCGAGGAGGTCGTTCGCCACCGCCGCCTCGATCAGGGGCACCGGAGCGAGGGACTGCCCGAGGCACTCCGCCGCGATGGCCAGTTCCACGAAACCGGCACCGCCGCCACCGAGGTGCTCGGGTACGGCGATCGCGGCGAGCCCCAGGTCGACGACCTTCCGCCACAGCGCCGCGTCGAACCCGAGCGGCTCCGCCGCCCGTACGGCCGCGGTGGACGACTCCTTCCCGAAGAACGTGCGCAACGTGTCGCGAAGCGCCGTCTGGTCGTCCGTGAAGTCCAGGTCCACGAGTAGCGCCCCCTAGTGAGTGACATAAGTCACATTCTCCCATTCTGGCATACGGCATTCTCGCTCACGGTGGGGCGCTGTGGCCAGGAGGGGGTATCTCCGAGGTCGACGGGCTGGTGTCCGTCGGGATCACCCCTTCCGTCCCCCGGCCGCGCCCACGAGAGAGCGATCTCCCGAACCCCTGGTGCAGTGGGCCGCACCCCGGGGTGGAGCCACCCACCTCTCGTACGCGGGACGGCAGGGGAGGCCCGCGTGTCCGGAATGGGTCCGACCTCCCTGCGCCCGGGCTCCCGCCCGCCTACGCTCGCTCCGTGCTGCGTATCACCGACGCCCGAACGGGCGAGCCCATCGACGCCGTCCCTGCCCGCCGGAGCCTGACCCGCGTCGAGGCGCACGTGGAGCGGGACGATCTGTCCGCACTACGGGTGCTCCTGGTCGCTGACGTGCTCGCCAGGACCCTGGAACTCGGTGGGACCCCCGTCGTCACGGTGGCCGACCCGCCCCCAGAGCTCCGGGCACGCGCCGACGCGCTCGGCATCCGCCGGGCCGAGGGCGACCGGAGCGGTGCGGGCCCGGCCCTGCATGTACTCGCGCCCGACGCCACCACCGTGGAGGGCATCCGCATCGAGGTCGCCCCGGTGCACGGCACGGCCGACCCGGCGCTGCTGCGGATGGTCCTGCTCGCGGCCCCGCGCCGACAGCCCGTCGACCTCGCCGCCGCCGACCTCGACGGCGCCCGCGAGACGCTCGCGCGCTGGCGCAAGTCCGTCGCCACCTGGGCCACCCGCCCGTCCAAGCCCGTCCCCGAGCGCGTACGCCAGGAACTGCGCGCCGCGTGGGAGGACGACCTCGACGTACCCGCCGTACTGGAGGTGCTGCGGCGCGTCGAGCACGCGGACGACGTGCCGCACGGCGCCCGCTTCGAGACGTACGCCTACGCGGACCGTCTCCTCGGGCTCGAACTCACCCGTGACATCGGGGCGCAGTGGTGATCGCGCGCGCCGGAGCGGGCCCGCTGCGCAGACTCGTCGTCCTGCGGCACGCCAAGTCGGCATGGCCCACGGGAGTCGCCGACCACGAGCGGCCTCTCGCCCCGCGCGGCCGTCGCGACGCCCCGGCCGCCGGACGCGCCCTCGCGGAGTCGGACTGTCTGCCGGACCTCGCCCTGTGCTCCACGGCCGTACGCGCCCGCCAGACCTGGGAGTTGGCGGCGCGGCAGTGGGGCACCCCGCCGCCCGTACGGTTCGAGAGGCGGCTGTACGGCGCCGAGGTACCGGAGTTGCTGGCGGTCCTGCACGAAGTCCCCGACCGGATCAGGACGTTGCTGCTGATCGGGCACAACCCCGGGTTGGAGGAACTCGTGCTCGAACTGGCAGGGGACAGTCTCGACGACGCGCTGGACGACGTACGGACGAAGTTCCCGACCTCCGCGACGGCGGTCCTCGCCTGGCACGGGGACTCCTGGGACGCGCTCGCCCCGGGCACGGCGCTGCTGACGGGCGTGACCGTGCCGCGGGGCAAGAAGGGCAAGCAGAAGGACTGACGGGGTGGGAGGGAAGGAAGAAGGACCGACGGGCCGGAGGAAGGGCTAGCCCACGTGGATCCGGGGCCTGCGCTCGGGATCCGGCTCGGCGCGCCGGAGTACTTCGCGGGTGACCGGGGCGACCTCGCCGTCGCCGAAGACGAGGAAGCGGACCAGGTGGCTGAGGGGGTTGCCCTCGGTCCAGTTGAAGTAGGCGTGCGGGACCTGGCCGGTGCGGTCGCGCAGCCGCATCATGACGGCGGCGATGGTGTTGGGCACGGTCGCGCCCTCGACGCGCAGCCTGCGCACCCCGTGCTTCTCGTCGCCGTGCACGGTCAGGTCGGCGGTGAAGTCCGAGGAGTCGGTCACGAACACCTCCAGGAACAGCACGGGACGGCCGTCCGGGATGTGTGTCTGCTCGCGCTGGCTGTACTCCTTGGCGCGGTACTCCCGGGTGCTGTGCTCGTGCGGCTCGTTCGCGATCAGCCGCAGCGGTCCGCTCGCCGCGGCCTCGTCGACGAAACGGGCGGCGGCCTCGTCGAACGTGACCTCGGCGGCGCGCAGTTCGAAGGCGCGGCGCACCCGCGAGGCGAACGAGGTGATCAGGATCGCCAGGATGAAGATCATCGCGATCTTGATGCCGTCGGGGCGTTCGATGACGTTGGTGACCAGGGTGTAGCCGAAGACCGCGGTGATCGCGCCGAAGCCGATCGCGGCGGCGCGGTGGCCCCGCTGGTGCACGGCGACCGCGGAGGCGAAGGACGCGGAGAGCATCAGAACCAGCACACCGGTCGCGTACGCGCCGCTCTGGTCGTCGACGTTCGCGTTGAACCACAGCGTGATGAGGACCGCGGCCGCCATGAAGACGAGCACGAGGGGGCGGACGGCGCGCGTCCACTCGGGAGCCATGCCGTAGCGCGGCAGATAGCGCGGGACGAGGTTGAGGAGACCGGCGAGCGCGGAGGCACCCGCGAACCAGAGGATCGCGATGGTCGAGAGGTCGTAGACCGTGCCGAACGCCTCGCCCAGGTGCTGGTGGGCCAGGTAGGCGAGGGCACGGCCGTTCGCCGAGCCGCCGCTCTTGAACTCGTCCTGCGGGATCAGGATCGTCGTCGCCAGGCTGGACAGCAGCAGAAAGCCGCTCATGATGACGGCGGCCGTGGTGAGCAGCCTGCGGGTCTCGCGGATCCGGCCCGTCGGCTTCTCGTACGTGTCCGTCGGGTCGCCCTCGACCTGCGGCATCACCGCCACGCCCGTCTCGAAGCCGGACATGCCGAGCGCCAGCTTCGGGAAGACGAGGAGCGCCACGCCGACCATGGCGAGCGGAGAGGAGTGTTCGGCCGTCATCGCGTCGGTCCAGTCGCCGATCTTGACCGGGTGGCTGAGCACCTGCCAGGCGGAGACGGCCAGCACGACGACATTGAGGGTGAGATAGGTCGCCACGAGCGCCACCGCGATGCCGATGGCCTCCTTGAAGCCCTTCAGGAAGACCGCGCCCAGCGCGGCTATGAGAAGGAGGGTGATCCAGGTGTTCCCGCCGTGCATCCAGTGCGGAGCGAAAGGATTCTCCACGACGTGTGCGGAGGCGTCCGCTCCGGACAGGGTGATCGTGATCAGGAAGTCGGTGGCCGCGAAACCGAGCAGCACCAGGACGAAGATCTTCCCGGCCCACCAGGGCAGCAGCCGCTCCAGCATCGCGATCGAACCCTCGCCGTGCGGGCTCTCCTTGGCGACGCGACGGTAGACCGGGAGCGCGCCGAGCAGGGTGAGCGCGATCAGGACGAGGGTCGCGAGCGGGGAGAGCAGTCCGGCGGCGAGGGCCGCGATACCCGGCTGGTAGCCGAGCGTGGAGAAGTAGTCGACGCCGGTGAGGCACATCACCCGCCACCACTTGTGGCCCTGGTGCTCGGCGTCCGGGGTGGCGTGCGGGCCGGGGTGCTTGGCCGACTGCTCGCTGAGTCCCTCCAGAAGCCACGCCCGCCAGCGCGGCGCGGCTGCGGAGGGCTCCCGTTCGAGGGGCTCGGCGGAGTCCGAACTGTCCACCTGGGTGCCGGTCATGCTGCGATCTCCCTGCGATCGGTCGGGCCGGCGATCCGGCTTCGGGCAACGAGGAGCGAGTATCCACCACCTCACCCCGCGCCCCTGAGCCGGGTCCGAACGTCCGGAGGACCCCACCGAGACGGGGCGGCGACAGGGGTCGGCTGCGGGGCGACGCGGATTGGCCGCGAGGTGACGCGGGTTGGCCGCGAGGCGCCCGGGGCCGCCGTGCTGTCGCCGGGGGCGATGGCGCGGTGCTCGGGGTCACCTCCACGGGGGTCCTTGGACACCCGGGAGGTGGTGCCGCCCCCTCGCCGGAGGCGACCATCGGCGGACACGCCGCCGCGGTCGGGCGCGATGCGTGGCGAAGCCGGTGGCCGTGAGGTCGGCCCGTCGCTGCCGGGGGCGCCTATCGGGCGATCTCGGGCCCGCCGGGCGCGCGACCGCGGAGGCCGCCCGCGCCGGGAGGGGCTGTGCCGGGACGGGTTGTGCAGGGAGGGGCTGTGTCGAGGCCGGCCGCGACGGGCCGGGCTGCGCCGAGGTCGCCCGCGCCGGGAGGGGCTGCGCCGAGGCTGCCTGCGCCGGGCCATGCCGGGCCGGGCTGCGCCGGGGTGGGCTGCGCCGAGGCTGCCTGCGCCGGGCCATGTCGGCCATGCCGGGTATGCCGGGCCGCGCTGTGCCGCGCCGGGACGGGCTGTGCAGGGAGGGGCTGCGTCGGGATGGGCTGTGCCGAGGCCGCCCACGCTGGGACGGATTGTGCAGGGCTGGGCAGTGCCGAGGTCGCCCGCACCGGGACGGCCCGCACCGGGACGGCCCGCACCGCACCGCGCCGCGCCGTGCCGTGCCGCGCCGTGCCGGGCCGTGCGGGCGGACGTGCCGTGACCGTCGTGCGGACGGTCCGCGCCCTCTCGCCGCGCCGCCGGGGTCGCCGCGTCGCCGGGGTCGTCGCGCCGCCGGGGTCGCCGGAGCGTGCGGCGCGCTCCGGGGCCGTCGTGCCGTAGGCGCGCGGGGAGCGCATACGCTGGCGTGATGCAGGACGAGTACCGCACAGTGGCCCACGCGGGCGTGCACGAGACCGAGGTCAACCGCTCCCGCTTCCTGTGCGCCCTCGCCCCGGCGGCCACCGAGCAGGAGGCCCAGGAGTTCATTGCGGGCGTCTGCAAGGAGCACGCCGACGCCACGCACAACTGCTACGCGTACGTCATCGGAGCCGACGCCGCCGTCCAGAAGGCGAGCGACGACGGCGAACCCGGCGGCACCGCGGGCGTGCCCATGCTCCAGATGCTGCTGCGCCGCGACATGCGGTACGTCGTCGCCGTCGTCACCCGTTACTACGGCGGGGTCAAGCTCGGCGCGGGCGGACTGATCAGGGCGTACGGAGGCTCGGTCGGCGAGGCACTGGACTCCCTCGGCACACTCACGCGCAAACGCTTCCGGCTGGCCACGGTCACGGTCGACCACCAGCGCGCCGGCAAGATACAGAACGACCTACGGTCCACCGGGCGCGAGGTCCGTGACGTCCGGTACGGCGAGGCCGTCACGATCGAGATCGGGTTGCCGGACACCGACGTCGAGCCCTTCCGCGCGTGGCTCGCCGATGCGACGGCCGGGACGGCCGGGTTCGAACTGGGTGGAGAGGCGTACGGGGACGCATAGGCGAGCAGCGCGGACCGATACGGGAGTAGCCGCCCGTGATGTCCGACCCGCCCGTTAGTCTCGGGGATCATGAGGATTTTGCACACGTCCGACTGGCATCTCGGCCGGGCCTTCCACCGGGTGAACATGCTCGATGCCCAGGCCGGGTTCATCGGTCACCTCGTCGCGACCGTGCGTGAGCACGACGTCGACGCGGTGGTCGTGTCCGGGGACGTGTACGACCGGGCGGTGCCGCCGCTGGCCGCCGTCGAGCTCTTCGACGACGCGCTGCACCGGCTCGCCGACCTCGCGGTGCCCACGGTGATGATCTCCGGGAACCACGACTCGGCGCGCCGGCTCGGTGTCGGCGCCGGGCTCATCGGCCGCGCGGGCATCCATCTGCGGACCGAGCCCTCCGCGTGCGGCACGCCGGTGCTGCTCGCCGACGACCACGGCGACGTGGCCTTCTACGGACTGCCCTATCTCGAACCGGCCCTGGTCAAGACCGAGTTCGGTGTCGAGAAGGCGGGGCACGAGGCCGTCCTCGCCGCCGCCATGGACCGGGTCCGCGCCGACCTCGCCACGCGCGCGCCGGGCACCCGTTCCGTGGTCCTCGCCCACGCCTTCGTCACCGGCGGGGCGGCCAGCGACAGCGAGCGGGACATCACCGTCGGCGGGGTGGCCGCCGTACCCGCCGGGGTCTTCGACGGCGTCGACTACACCGCACTGGGACATCTGCACGGCAGCCAGACCATCACCGAGCGCGTGCGCTACTCCGGCTCCCCGTTGCCGTACTCCTTCTCGGAGGTCGACCACCGCAAGAGCATGTGGCTGGTGGACCTGGGACCGGAGGGATTCGTGGGCGCGGAGCGGGTCGACTGTCCCGTTCCCCGGAAGCTCGCCCGTCTCCGCGGGCACCTGGAAGACCTGCTCGCCGATCCGCGGCTGGCGCGCCACGAGGAGGCGTGGGTCGAGGCGACCCTCACCGACCCGGTCCGCCCCGCCGAGCCCATGGCCCGGCTGACCGAGCGCTTCCCGCACACGCTCAGCCTCGTCTTCGAACCGGAGCGGGCCCCCGAGGACCCGGACGTCTCCTACGCCCGGCGGCTCGCGGGCCGCAGCGAGCAGGAGATCGCGGAGGACTTCGTGGCCCATGTGCGCGGCGCGGGCCCCGACGCCGACGAACAGGCCGTACTGAGGGACGCGTTCGACGGCGTCCGTGCCGACGAGGTCGCCCGGGAGGTCGCCCGGTGACCCCACGTACGTACGACACACGAGACGCGCCGCGAGACGCACAGGACCCGCTGGACCCGAAGGAGGCCCGATGAGGCTGCACCGCCTGGACATCACGGCCTTCGGGCCGTTCGGCGGCACCCAGAGCGTCGACTTCGACGAGCTGTCGACCGCGGGGCTCTTCCTGCTGCACGGCCCGACGGGCGCGGGCAAGACGTCCGTCCTCGACGCCGTCTGCTACGCGCTGTACGGGGCCGTCCCGGGCGCCCGCCAGAGCGGCCAGGGCCTGACCCTGCGCAGCGACCACGCGGCACCCGCGACGCGCACCGAGATCACCCTCGAACTCACCGTCGCGGGGCGCCGGCTGGAGGTCACCCGGCAGCCGCCCTGGGCCCGCCCCAAGAAGCGCGGCACGGGCACGACCACCGAAAAGGCGCAGAGCTGGCTGCGCGAGTACGAAGCGTCCGCGGCCACCTGGAAGGATCTCAGCCGC
Organism: Streptomyces olivochromogenes; assembly: GCF_001514115.1. GTDB lineage: Bacteria > Actinomycetota > Actinomycetes > Streptomycetales > Streptomycetaceae > Streptomyces > Streptomyces olivochromogenes. The sequence goes on along the minus strand of NZ_KQ948468.1, from coordinate 171,533 downwards.
TCCCATCAGGAGATCGGCGAGGAGATCACCCAACTGCTCGGCATGAGCCGTGAGCAGTTCTGCCAGGTCGTGCTGCTGCCCCAGGGCGACTTCGCCCGCTTCCTGCGGGCCGACGCCGAGGCCCGCGGCAAGCTGCTCGGCCGGCTCTTCGACACCCACCGCTTCGCCGAGGTCGAGAAGCGGCTCGCCGAGCGGCGCCGGGCCACGGAGGCCGAAGTACGCGAGGGCGACGCCGCGTTGCTCGCTGACGCGCATCGCATGCAGCAGGCCGCCGGGGACATCGTCGAGGTGTCGCCGCCCGATCTCGCGCCCGGTGAGCCCGGCCTCGCCGACGCCGTCCTGACCTGGGCGGCCGTGGCCCGCAGTACGGCCCGCGAGCGGCTGACCCTCGCGCACACCGCGCGTACGGCGGCCGAGTCCGCGCAGGCCGCCACCGACCGCGTACTCGACGACGTACGCGAAGTGGCCCGGCTGCAGCGCAGGTTCACCGAGGCGCGCGAGCGCGCCGCGCGGCTGGCGGAGCGTGCCGACGCCCATCGGGAGGCGCAGACGCGGATGGAGCGGGCGCGCAAGGCCGAGACGGTCGCCCCCGCGCTCGATCTGCGCGACACCGCCGAGTCCGAGCACCGCAGCGCGGCCACGGACGAGGCACGCGCGCGTCTCGCCCTGCCGGACAGCTACGCCGGAGCGGGTGCGCCCGGGCTCGCGGCGGCGGCGCGCAAGGCGGCCGAGGAGCTCGGCGGTCTGGAGTCGGCCCGCAGGGCGGAGCGCCGGCTCGGCGAACTCACCCGGGAGCGCGCCTCCCTGGACCGCCAGGAGCGCGAGGACGAGGACGTCCGCCAGGACGCCGAGAGCTGGCTCGCCACCTGGGAGGCGACCCGCGCGGAGCTCCAGGCGCGCATCGAGTCCGCGCAGGAGGCCACCACACGTGCGGAGCAGCTCGCCGAGCGGCGCGATCCCGCCCAGGCGCGGCTCAGGGCGGCCCGGCAGCGCGACCAGTTCGCCCGGGACACGGACGCCGCCCACGCCCGGGCCCTCGCCGCGCGTGAACACGCGACGGACGCCCGGGTCCACTGGCTCGATCTGAAGGAACAGCGTCTTCAGGGCATCGCCGCGGAACTCGCCGCCGGTCTCGTCGACGGCGAGCCCTGCGCCGTGTGCGGCAGCTCCGCGCACCCCGCACCCGCGCGCAAGGACGCCGGGCACGTCGACCGGGAGGCCGAGGAGCGGGCCCTCGCCGCCTACCAGAGCGCCGACGAGCAGGCCACCGAGGACGAGCGCAGGCTCGGCGTCGTACGCGAGGCGCTGGCGGCCGCGAGTGCCGAGGCGGGCGACACGCCGACTGCGCAACTCGCCGAGCAGGCCGAGGAGTTGGAGCTGCGGTACGCCGAGGCGCGGGCTGCGGGATCCGGGCTGCACGCCGCCCGGGAGCGGTTCGCGCAGGCGGGACTCGAGCACGAGCGCCGGGTCGCGGCCCAGCAGGAGATCGCGCTGCGATCTGCCGCCCGGGTCTCCCACCGCGACCGGAACGACCGCGAAAGGGCCTCCTTGGAGGAGGAGTTGGCGCAGGCGCGGGGCGCCGCCGACAGTGTCGCCGCGCGCGCCGCGCAGCTGGAGCGGCAGGCCGCCCTGCTCACGGAGGCCGCGGAGGCCGTGCGCGTGGCGGAGGACACCGCGCAGCGCCTCAAGGACGCCGACGCACGCCTGTCCGACGCGGCCTTCCGCGCCGGTTTCGACACCCCCCAGGCCGCGGCCGCCGCGCTCCTCGACGACACGGCCCACCGGGACCTCCAACGACGGCTCGACGCCTGGCAGTTGGAGGACAGCGCGGTGCGCGCCGTGCTCGCCGAGGCCGACACCGCGGCCGCCGCCGAGCGGCCGGCCGCGGACCTGGCCGCCGCCGAACGAGCCGCCGAGTCCGCCGCCCGACGGCTGCGGGAGACCGCCTCCGCCCAGGACGAGGCCGCCCGACGCTGCACGGAACTGGACCGGCTGTCCACGCGCGCGGGCACGTCCGTACGCCGGCTCGCGCCGCTGCGTGAGGAGTTCGACCGGGTGGCACGCCTGGCCGGGCTGGCCGCGGGCACCTCGGCGGAGAACGAGCGCAAGATGCGCCTGGAGTCGTACGTCCTCGCCGCCCGCCTGGAACAGGTGGCCGCCGCCGCGACCGTACGACTTCAGCGCATGTCCTCCGGGCGCTACACCCTCGTCCACTCCGACGACCGCGCGGGCCGTGGCCGCAGCGGGCTCGGACTGCATGTCGTGGACGCCTGGACCGGCCGGGAGCGCGACACGGCGACGCTCTCCGGGGGCGAGACGTTCTTCGCCTCGCTCGCGCTGGCCCTCGGCCTCGCGGACGTCGTCACGGACGAGGCCGGCGGGGTGCGGCTGGACACGCTCTTCATCGACGAGGGCTTCGGCAGCCTCGACGACCAGACCCTGGACGAGGTCCTCGACGTGCTCGACTCCCTGCGGGAGCGCGACCGCAGCGTGGGCATCGTCAGCCACGTCGCCGACCTGCGGCGGCGCGTCCACGCCCAGCTGGAGGTCGTGAAGGGCAGAACGGGATCGGTCGTACGGCAGCGGGGCGTCCAGGACTGAGCCGACGGATCGCCGGGGGATCAGTGGCCCAGGGGGCGTCGGGGGAGCGGTGAGGAGTAGACGACACTCGTGGTCACCGAGCCCAGGGTGCCGATCCGGCCGGAGATCTCCTCCAGGTGGCTCATCGAGCGCGCCGCGACCTTGATGACGAAGCAGTCGTCGCCCGTGACGTGGTGCGCCTCCAGGATCTCGGGCGTCGCCTCGACGAGGTCGTGGAACGGCTTGTAGTTGCCGTTCGGATAGCGCAGCCGGACGAAGGCGAGGATCGGCAGACCGAGGCTCTCCGGGTCGACGACGGCCGCGTACCCCTGGATGACGCCCGCCTCCTCCAGGCGGCGCACCCGCTCGGTGACCGCGCTCGCGGACATCGAGACGGCACGGGCCAGCTCCGCGAAGCTGGCCCTGCCCTCGCGCTGGAGGACGTCGAGGATGTGCCAGTCGGTGGCGTCCGGGGAATACGCGGTCATGAGCGATGGATAGCAGGGAAAGCCCCGGCCGATCAAGAGCGATGCCGTGGATCCCCCCTTCAGGAAGAGGATCACCGGCCGTAGATTTCTGGCCAGGAGGTCCCCGTGGGGCCGGTGCCGCGAAGGTGCCGGTCGGGCGGGGCAGGGAGGGAAGGCCGGACCATGACTGCGACCGCCGACACCACGGTCACCACTGTGACCAGAGCCGCGACTGTCACTCCTGTGACCAGCACCGCGACCAACGCGAACCCCGTGCTGCGCGTCGCTCCGGCGTCCCCGGCCGAGGCCGTCGCCCACTTCGGCGCGAGCCTCGCCTTCCACGCCGATGTCTCCGACGTCGCCTCCGCGCTCGCGGCAGGCGGCGACCCCGGCTTCGTGGTCCTCGACTCCCGCTCCACCGCGTCCTGGGACCAGGGGCACGTGCCCGGTGCGATCCACCTGCCCACCGCGCTCATCCCCGAGCAGGCCGAGCAGCTCCTCGACAGGTCGGTGCCCGTCGTCACCTACTGCTGGGGACCCGGCTGCAACGGCGCGACCCGTGCCGCTCTCGCCCTCGCCGAACTCGGCTTCCCGGTCAAGGAGATGCTCGGGGGTTTCGAGTACTGGGTGCGCGAAGGGTTCGCGTACGAGACCTGGGAGGGGGGCGAGCGGCGCGCGCCGGACCCGCTGACGGCTCCGGTGGACGCGGCGGACTGTGGCTGCTGACCGCTCCTAGGAGCGCGTGAGGCCCGTCGCGAGGCTTACGAACGAGCGGATGAGCGGGGTGGTGTGGGCGCTGTTCCACGCGATGACCAGGTCACTGGGCGGTGCATCCGCCAAGGGGATCACCGTGAGGCCCTTGGGCAGGGCCTGGGAGTGGGCGAGGGGCATCAGTCCGACGGTGTCGTTCCACAGGACCGACTGGAGGCATTCGTGGGCGGTGCGGATGACGGGACCGTCACGACGCCCTTCGGCGCCCGGCGGGCCCGTCCAGAAGGCCTGCCACACCGGGTCCGTGCCCTCCGGAAACCGGAACCAGCGGCGCTCGGCGAGTTCGTCCAGGCGCAGCCGGTCGCGGTCGGCCAGCGGGTCGTCGGCGCGCAGGACCACACCGACCGGGTCCGACCGCAGCACGCGGGTGGTGATGCCGGTGTCCTCGAACGGCGCCCGCGTCAGGGCCACGTCGACGAGGCCGGCCCGCAGCCCGATGGTCGGGTCGGTCAGGTCGGCCTCGCGGATGCGGATGCGCACGGCGGGGTGTTGGCGCCGGTAGGCGACGGCCAGCCGGGTGCCGACCTGCTCGGCGCTGTCGGCGAGGGTGCCGATGGTCAGGGTGGCCGTGCCGGCCGCCGCGGCCACCCGGGCCCGGGCCTGGTCGGCCCGCGCCAGCAGGGTGCACGCCTCGTCGTGGAGGAGGGCCCCGGCCGGGGTGAGGGTGACGCCCGTGGGTGAGCGGCGCAGCAGTTCGCAGCCGAGGTCGGTCTCCAGCTGCTTGACGGCCCGGCTCAGCGGGGGCTGGGTCATGTGCAGTCGCGCGGCGGCCCGGCCGAAGTGGAGTTCTTCGGCGACCGCCACGAAGTAGCGCAGGGTCCGCAGCTCCATCATCGCTCCATCGCCGTCCCGAGCCGCTCTCTCGACTTCGCTCAACTGCGACGATACCCGCGCGGTATCGGGGCTGCGAGATCGGTGTTGGACGCCCCCGGACATCCCGCGCTGGACTGGTGGCTCAGCGCAACACCGAGGAGTCGCAGTGTCTGAGGAAGCGGTGACGACGGATCCCGTCGTGCACGTCGAGGGTGTTCAGGAGCCGGCCCGTGACCTGGTGGTCATCCCCGACCGGCGGGTGCAGCTCGTGCCCAACATCGGCGTCATCGGCGGTCACGATGCCGTGCTCGTCGTCGAGACCGGCCTGGGCCCGGGCAACGCCGAAAAGGTGCTGGAGTTCGCGGCCGACTATGCCAAGGGACGTCGGATCTATCTGACGACGACGCATTTTCACCCCGAGCACGCCTTCGGGGCGCAGGTCTTCGCCGGGGAGGCGACGTTCCTGCTCAACCGGGACCAGGCCGAGGACCTCAAGGTGAAGGGGCCGGGTTACCTGGAGATGTTCAAGGGGCTCGGCAAGCCGGTCGAGCGCCGGCTCCAGGGCGTCGAGCCGGCGCGGCCCGATGTCGTCTACGACCGGGCGTACGACCTGGACCTCGGCGGGCGGGTGGTGCAGCTGCGGGCCACCGGCCGGGCCCACACCAGGGGCGACCAGGTGGTCAGGGTGCCGGACGCGGACGTCCTGTTCGCGGGGGACCTCGTGGAAGCCGGGCAGTTCGCCATCTTCCCCTGGTTCCCGCCGTACGACACCGACGTGTCCGGGACCCGCTGGATCGCGGTGATGGAGAGGCTGGCGGCGCAGGCTCCCCGGATCGTGGTGCCCGGCCACGGCGAGGTCGGCGGCGCGGGGCTGCTGGCCGACGTGCGCGACTACCTGCGACTGCTGCGGGACGAGACATGGGTCCGCCGCGACTCCGCCGTGGACGAGCGGACGATCGTCGAGGAGATCTCGGCGCTGATGATCGAACGGCACCCGGAGTGGGTCGGCCGGGAGTGGATCGAGAAGGGCGTCGGCTGCCTGTGCTCCGAACACGCCGAACACGCCGAGCACCCCGAGCACGCCGAGTAATTCCGGTACTCCCCGTACTTGATACCCCGCGAACTCGATACCCCGCCTACTCGATACGCGGCGGCCGGGCCCGGTCGTCACCGTGAGCCCGGCCGTCGTCGGTGTCCGTCAGAGCCGGGACAGTTCGTCCACCAGGTCGTCCAGGCCCAGCGAACCCTGCGACAGGGCCGCCATGTGCCAGGCCTTGGCGTCGAAGGCGGCGCCGTGCCGCTTCTTTGCGTTCTCGCGGCCCAGCAGCCAGGCCCGCTCACCGAGCTTGTAGCCGATGGCCTGACCCGGGATGGAGAGGTAGCGGGTGAGCTCGCTCTCCACGAAGTCCGCCGGACGGCTGCTGTGCGCGCCGAAGAACTCCTGCGCCAGCTCCGGGGTCCAGCGCTCGCCCGGGTGGAAGGGGGAGTCCGCCGGAATCTCCAGTTCCAGGTGCATGCCGATGTCCACGATGACCCGGGCCGCGCGCATCATCTGCGCGTCCAGGTAGCCCAGCCGCTGCTCCGCGTCCTCCAGGAAGCCGAGCTCGTCCATCAGCCGCTCCGCGTACAGCGCCCAGCCCTCGGCGTTGGCGCTGACGAGACCGACGGTGGCCTGGTAGCGCGAGAGGTCGTCGACGACGTACACCCACTGGGCGAGCTGGAGGTGATGGCCGGGGACGCCCTCGTGGTACCAGGTCGAGACGAGGTCGTACACGGGAAAGCGGGTCTGCCCCATGGTGGGCAGCCAGGTGCGGCCGGGCCGCGAGAAGTCCGCGGACGGCGCGGTGTAGTACGGGGCCGCCGCGCCGCCGGGCGGCGCGATGCGCGACTCCACCTTCCGTACCGGCTCGGCGAGTTCGAAGTGGGTGCCGTCGAGCGCGTCGATCGCCCGGTCCATCACACCCTGGAGCCACGCCTGGACCTCGTCGACGCCCTCGATGTGCCTGCCGTGCTCGTCGAGGTGCGCGAGCGCCACCCAGGGGGTCTCGGCGCCGGGCAGGATCTTCTCGGCCTCGGACTTCATCTCCGCGAGGAGCCGGTGGTACTCGGACCAGCCGTACGCGTACGCCTCGTCGAGGTCGAGATCCGTACCGTTGAAGTAGCGTGCCCAGCGCGCGTACCGCTCGCGGCCCACCGTGTTCGGGGCGCCCTCGATCGTGGGCGCGTAGATGTCGCGCATCCAGTCGCGCAGCTCCACCAGGGCCCCCGTGGCCGTCCGGGCGGCCGTGTCCAGCTCGTCCCGCAGGGCGTCGGGTCCCGCGGACACGAAGTCCTCGAACCAGCCACGGCCCTGCCCGTCCGGGTCCGACCATTCGGTGAGCTGCTCGATGAAGGTCGCGGTGGGGCGCGGGCCCGCGTACAGCTTGCGCTCCAGGCCGAGGGCGAGGGATTCGCGGTACCCCGTGAGGGCGGTCGGCACCGCGCGCAGCCGCTCGGCGATCGCGGCCCAGTCCTCGTCCGTCTCGGTCGGCGCGATGGTGAACACCTGGCGCACGGAGTGCGCGGCCGTCTGCATGTTGCCGACGGCCCGCAGGCCCTCGTCGGCGTCGTGGACGGCCAGTTCGGCGGTGAGCCGCTCGCGCAGCAGCCGGGCGCAGCGGCGCTCGATGTCGCTGTCCGCGCCCGGCTGCCGCTCCGCCTCGTCGAGCCGGGCGAGCGTCGTCCGCGCCAGCTCCGCGACGGCCTCCTGCCCCGCGGGCGAGGTGTCGGGGAGCTTGTCGGCACTCTCCTTCACACCGAGGTAGGTACCGAGGACCGGATCGAGGGCGATGAGATCGTCGACGTACGCGTCGGCGACCTCGCGGGGCAGCGGGCTCTTCGTCTCTGACATGCCGACATCCTCATACGAGGACGGGTGCCGCGTCAGCCCGGTCGACGGGGCATGGGGTCGGTATCAGCTTGATTTTGCCGAGGTCGGGGCCGAGGACGAGGGCGTGGACGACGGCGAGGGTGGGGAGGGCGGGAGCAGGGGGCCGCAGTCCCACTGCTGGAAGATCAACCGGGTCTCCACCCGGGCCACCTCGCGCCGGGACGTGAACTCGTCGAGGACCAGTCGTTGCAGGTCGGCCATGTCGGCGACGGCGACCAGGACGAGGTAGTCGTCGGGCCCGGTGAGGTGGAAGACGGTCCGGGACTCCGGCAGCGCCCTGATCCGCTCCACGAACGGCCCGACCAACTCGCGGCTGTGCGGTCTGACCTGCACGGACAGCAGGGCTTCGAGGCCCCGCCCGAGCTTCGCCGGATCGAGGCGCAGCTGATGGCCGAGAATCACCCCGGCGCGGCGCAGCCTCGTCACCCGGTCCAGGCAGGTCGAGGGCGCGACTCCGACCTGCGCGGCGAGATCGCGGTACGTCGTCCGTGCGTCGTTCTGCAGCAGCCGCAGCAGATGAAGATCCACCGGATCGAGTACGACGGATTCAGCCATGGCCCGAACGTAACACGGAGTGTGTGTCGGGGTCCCCGGCCGGTGTTCAGTCTGCTGTGCATGGAATCCGTGGTGCACGACGCATACGAAGCTCAGGACGACTCCCGCGACGCGCGGGGCGACTCCTATGACGGTCGGGACGACCTCTACGACGTTCAGGGCACCCGCGCCCTCGCGCCCCGTGCTCTCGCCACCGAGGCCGTGCACGCCGGGCGGGAGGACCTCGCCCGGCTGGGTCTGCACGCCGCGCCGATCGACCTGTCCACGACCTACCCCTCGTACGACAGCCGCGGCGAAGCCGCTCGCATCGACGCGTTCGCGGCCGACGGCGCCGAACCGGAGGGCCCGCCCGTCTACGGTCGCCTCGGCAACCCGACCGTCGCCCGTTTCGAGACCGCCCTCGCCCGCCTCGAAGGGACCGAGAGCGCGGTCGCCTTCGCGAGCGGCATGGCCGCGCTGAGCGCCGTACTGCTCGTGCGGAACGCGCTCGGCCTGCGCCATGTCGTCGCCGTACGGCCCCTGTACGGCTGCAGCGACCACCTGCTCACCGCCGGGCTGCTGGGCTCCGAGGTCACCTGGGTCGACCCTGCGGGCATCGCGGACGCCCTGCGCCCCGACACCGGCCTCGTCATGGTCGAGTCCCCGGCCAATCCGACGCTCGCCGAACTCGACCTGCGCGCCGTCGCGCACGCCTGCGGGTCCGTTCCGCTGCTCGCCGACAACACCTTCGCCACCCCCGTGCTGCAGCGCCCCGCGGAGCAGGGGGCCCGCCTGGTCCTGCACAGCGCCACCAAGTACCTGGGCGGACACGGGGACGTCATGGCCGGAGTGGTGGCCTGCGACGAGGAGTTCGCCCGGGGGCTGCGCCAGGTGCGGTTCGCGACCGGGGGTGTGCTGCATCCGCTGGCCGGATATCTGCTGCTGCGCGGCCTGTCGACCCTGCCCGTGCGGGTCCGGGCCGCGTCCGCCAACGCCGCCGAACTCGCCCGCCGGCTCGCCACCGATCCTCGCGTCGACCGCGTCCACTATCCGCGGATCGGCGGCGCCATGATCGCCTTCGAGGTCCACGGCGACCCGCACGAGGTCATCGCCGGGGTCCGCCTGATCACCCCGGCGGTGAGCCTCGGCAGCGTCGACAGCCTGATCCAGCATCCGGCGTCCATCAGCCACCGCATCGTGGCCGCCGACGACCGCCGCGAGTCGGGGGTCAGTGACCGCTTGCTGCGCCTGTCGGTGGGGCTGGAGGACGTGGAGGACCTGTGGGCCGACCTGGACGGTGCGTTGGGGCGCTGACCAGGGAGAGGCCCCGGGCATCATGCCCGGGGCCTCCCGGTGTCCGTCCTAGTGCTTCTGCCCCTGCGTCTGCTCCTGGTCGTACGGCAGTCGGGAGGTCACCGGTGTGGCGTCCAGGCGGGCCGTGATGACGAGAGTGCCCTCCTCGATCTGGTAGTCGAGGGGGAGGTCCAGGCCGCGCATGGCGGCGACCATGCCGGTGTTGGAGGCCTGTGTGACGGCGTACACGCTCGCGCAGCCCGCCTCGACGGCCATCGTCACGAGCCGGCCGACCAGCTCGGCGCCGATCCCGCGCCGCTGCCAGTCGTCCTCGACGAGCAGCGCGATCTCCGTCTCGTCGCCGTCCCAGAGGAGATGGCCGAGCCCGACGATGCGTCCCGAGGCCGTCTGCACGGCGAGGGTGCGTCCGAAGCGCGGGCTGAGCAGGTGGTTCAGATAACGGTCCGCGTCACCGACCGGCCCGTGGTAGCGCATGCTCAACGTGCGCGGGGAGCAGCGCTCGTGCATCGCCTTCGCCGCGGCGAGATCGGAGACGTCGGCGCGACGCACGGTGATCGCGGGACCCTCCGGCAGTGTCAGCATGTCCTGGTGGAGCGGGATGCGCGGACCCAGCCGCGCGTCCAGCTCCACCAACGCCCGCGCCCGAGCGAACTCGGTCGGCGTGAACGGCAGATACGGCCGTTCCACCGTGATCACCCCACCCTCCGGTGCGCGCAACCGCATCACCGTGTCTTCCAGCACTCCTTCGACCGGCGCACCCTCTTCCGCCCGACCCGACCCGGGGGAGCGGGCGGGCAGCGAACGAATGGTGCACCTACCGAGCAACTGCCGGAGGGCGAGCGGAAGTTCCGCGGCGTCCAAAGCCGTGCGGGTGGCCAGCCCCAGGACGCGCGTCGGAGCGTCCACCAGGTCGTGGGCGTCGGCCCGTTCGATCCAGGTCCCGGTGCCGCCCGCCTGCGAGAGGGCGCGGGTGATCTCGGAGGCGTCCAGTTCGACGGGCGCGCGCAGCAGGAACTCGTCGACCGTGCCCTCGGCGAGCGGGTGCGTCTGCAGGCTCAGGATGTCGACCCGCTGGTGGGCCAGCGCCATGCACAGCGCGGCCAGCGAACCCGGCTCGTCCTTCACCGTCGTGCGCATCCGCCACAGGACGGTCTCTCCCGTGACGGCCTCCGGCGCCGCCGTGGCCCGGCCGGCCTGCCCGGCCGCTCGCCCCACGGCGAGGGTCCGGGCCCCGGTATCGCCCGCGGGCGGCGCGTGACCGTGGCGGCGTGCCCACCATGTGTGGAATCCGGCCGTGGCCACCAGGATCACGGACGAGATCACCAGCAGGGCCGGGCCGTCGGGGCCGTGTCCGATCAGATTGGCGACGGCGTCGGCGACCGCGACGGCAGTGAACAGCGCGGCGAGCTCGACCACGTCGCGTCGCCAGTGGTGGACGGGGCGTCCGTGCTTCGCCCGGGTCACATCAGACATGTCTGGAGTCATGCAACCACTGTGAAGGAATGGTGTTGCGTGATCACGAACGGTCTGTGACTGATCGGTAAAGTGTCGTTCTATCCTTTTTGCGGTTCTTTTTGCCCTTGTTTTGCCTACCTCGGATCACCTGGCTTACGTGCCTGGTCACAAGAGCGGCCGCGCACCGGGGGATGACTCCGGTGCGCGGCCCGACCCTTCGAGGGTACGGGAGTTGGGCGCCGTTACTGACCCACACGCCCCGGCTGCAACGCCTGTGTGAACAGCACCGTGCCGTCCAGGTCGCGCAGCCGCACCGTCAGCTCCCCGCTGTCGCCGTCGATGTCGACCTCGCCGAAGAACTGGTAACCGTCCGCCGGCGAGACATTGGCGGTGGCGGGAGCCTTGACGAAGACCCGGTCGGGGCCGAAGGTGCCGTCCAGGGCGTTCGCCTGGAAGGCACCCGCGTTGAGCGGCCCGGAGACGAACTCCCAGAACGGCTCGAAGTCCTTGAAAGCGGCCCGCGAGGGGTCGTAGTGCTGCGCCGAGGTGTGGTGGACGTCGGCCGTCAGCCATACGGTCCCGGTGATCCGCCGGTGCTTGATGAACCGCAGCAGCTCGGCGATCTGCAGCTCGCGGCCGAGCGGCGCGCCCGGGTCGCCCTGGGCGACGGCCTCGATGTTCGGCTTGCCCTCGACCGGGTCGGGCACGACCAGGCCGAGCGGCATGTCGGCGGCGATGACCTTCCACACCGCGCGCGACCGGCTCAGCTCGCGCTTGAGCCACTCCAGCTGTTCGCGGCCGAGGATGCCCTGCGGGTCGGTGGTCTGGTCGTCGGGCGAGTTGGCGTTCCGGTAGGTCCGCATGTCCAGGACGAACACGTCCAGGAGCGGGCCGTGCTGGACGGTCCGGTAGATCCGTCCGTCCGGGCGTCCGCTGACGCTGGAGATCGGGAAGTACTCCGAGAACGCCCGCCGGGCACGGACGGCCAGGTCGTCGAGTTTCGTGCCGGCCGGGTAGGGGGTGCCGGACCCGATGACCTCGCCCGGGTACCAGTTGTTGCGGACCTCGTGGTCGTCCCACTGGACGATGTTCGGAACCCGGGCGTTGAACCGGCGCAGCGCCGAGTCCAGCAGGTTGTAGCGGAAGTTGCCCCGGTAGTCGGCCAGGGTGACCGCGACGTGCGACTTCTCCTCGGTGGTGATGCTCCGGTACAGGCTGCCGTCCGGAAGCGGCGCCGTGGCGGAGATCGGGCCGTCGGCGTAGATGTTGTCGCCACTGCACAGGAAGAAGTCGGGGTCCACCTTCGCCATGGCGTCGAAGATCCGGTAGCCGCCGATGGACTCGTTGATGCCCCAGCCCTGACCGGCCAGGTCACCGGACCAGACGAACCGGACGTCGTGGCGCCGCTTCGCGGGCGCGGTGCGGAAGGTGCCGGTCACCGGCTCGCCCGTACGGCGCGGGTCGTCGGGGTCGGCCAGCAGTACGCGGTAGTGGATCTGCTCGCCGGAGGGCAGTCCGCGCAGCCGCGTCGTACCGGTGAAGTCGGAGTCCGCGCCGAGCAGCGGACCGTGCCATCTGTGGGGGTCGCGGAACGACTCGGTCGCGGACGTCTCGACGATCATCCGGGCGGGGCGGTCCGAGCGGACCCACACCAGGCCGGAGTGCGCGCTCACGTCTCCGGCCTGGACGCCCCATCCCGCCTTGGGCCGCCCGGACAGCGCGAACGCCGGGGCCGAGCCGAGTGCGGTGGGCAGGGCCAGGGCCGCGGAAGCGGCAAGGGATCCGCGCAGGACGCCGCGGCGACCGGGGAGGGGGAGAGGGCTGTGCGGGCGGTGTGACATGAATGCGCCTCCAGGGACGGAGTCGACGGAGTCGGCCGGTGTGCTCAGCCACAACTACGGGTGCGCCGCAGCGCGCACGGAAACCACAAGTGAACAACTGGCCCCGCCGGCAAGGGCACCGACGTCCGCCTCCGAGCGCGCACGTCCCACGGATGCTCCGGCTTCCCACTCACACGGACCGCCCCTCAGAGGTCAGGCGCGCAGAGCCTGCGCCATCAGGCGTACGCCGTCGCGGATCCGGGCGGGCGACTGGTGCGCGTAACCGAGCACCAGCCGTACGTCGGCGCGTTCGACCGCCCGCCCGTAGTCCGCCAGCGGACGTACGGCCACCCCCGCCGCCGCGGTGCGCTCCAGGAAGTACTCCGGCGGCCCGTACCGCCCGGGCAGCGCGGCGATGACATGCAGACCCGCCGCGATCCCGGACACCTCGGTACCGGGAAAGTGCTCTTCCAGGGCGGATACGAGGGTGTCGCGCCGTTCCCGGTAGGCGCGCTGGCAGCGGCGCAACTGCCGGTCGTAGTCGCCCCGTTCCACGAAGCGGGCCAGGAGCGCCTGGTCCACGACGGGGTTCCCCAGATCCATGGTGCGCTTGCGCTCGACGACCTCCTCGGCGAGCGCCGCCGGTACGAGCAGCCAGCCGAGCCGCAGCCCGGGCGCGAGCGACTTGCTGACCGACCCCGTGTAGGCGACGCGCTCGGGATCGAGCCCTTGAAGCGCCCCCACGGGAGCACGGTCGTAGCGAAAGTCCCCGTCGTAGTCGTCCTCGACCACCAGACCGTCCACCGAGCGCGCCCAGTCCAGGAGTTCCGTGCGGCGCCGCGCCGAGTAGGCGATCCCCGACGGGAACTGGTGGGCGGGCGTGGTCACCACCGCCCGTACGCCCGACTCCTTCAGCGGCCCGGTGGCCAGCCCTTCGCCGTCCAGCGGCAGCGGTACGGCGTCGAGGCCGGCCGAGGCGTAGAGAGTGCCGTGCTCCGGGCTTCCGGGGTCCTCGACGCCGATCGCGCGCACCCCGCGCGCGTGGAGCACGAATCCGAGCAGGGTCGTCGCCTGCGCGACCCCGGAGACCACGATGACGCGCTCGGGGTCCGCGACCACGCCGCGGCGCCGGGCGAGCAGTTCGGCGAGAGCGGTGCGCAGCCGGGGCAGACCGCGCGGATCCGGGTAGCCGAGCGCTTGGTGGGGCAGTTCGGCGAGGACCCCGCGCTGGGCGGCCGCCCAGGCGGCGCGCGGGAACAGGGACAGATCCGGTGTCCCGGGAAGGAAGTCGGCGCGGGCCCCGGCGGGGCGCGGTGCGAGGTCACGCGCGCGCGGGTGGGCCGCCCGTGCGGCGCCGCCGACCCAGGTCCCCGCGCCCCGGTCGCTGCGCAGATACCCCTCGGCGGTCAACTGCTCGTACGCCTCCGTGACCAGCCCCCGCGACACCCCGAGGTCGGCGGCGAGCTCGCGGCTGGACGGCAGCCGGGTGCCCGGCGCGAGCCGCCCCGTGCGCACCGCCTCGCGCAGCGCGGCCTGCAGAGCGCGCCCACGCGCGCGTGCCGGTGCCGAAGCGGCCGGCACGAGCAGCTCCCACGCGGCCCCCGACGGGGTCATCTCCTCCGCGGCTCCCGACGGCGTCATGTGGTCCCCGATGGCGTCATGAAAGTGGACCTTAAACCGGACCGCCGCCCTTCGTAGCGTCACCGTCATGAACACCACCACCCTCCGCGGATCGCTGCTCGCCGCCCTCGCGTGCGTCCTCGTCGGAGGCTCCTTCACCGCCAACAGCGTCCTGGGCCACTACCCGTACGCGGGCGGTCAGTTCCTTCGCTACGGTCTCGCCTGCGTGTTGCTCCTGCCGCTGGTCGCACGGGGTGGCACGGCACCGCTGCGGCGGCTCGCGGTACGCCGGTGGGGGCGCCTCGCGCTGCTCGCGGCCGTCGGCATGGTCGGCTTCAACCTCGCCGTGATCGCCGCTGAACGCACCGCGGAACCGGCTGTTCCTGGCGTCTTCGTGGGTTGCGCCCCGGTGGTCGTGGCCGTTGTCGTCCCCCTTCTTGAAGGTCGCCGGCCGCAACGTCCGGTCCTGTACGGGGCGTCACTCGTCGCGGTGGGCGCCTTCACGGTCCAGGGCTGGGGCCGCACCGACGGCACGGGGATCGCGTACTCGGTGTGCGCGCTCGCGGGCGAGGTGGGCTTCGCGGTGCTCGCCGTACCGGTGCTGCGCCCGCTCGGACCCCGGCTGCTGTCGGCCACCGTCTGCGGGATCGCCGCGGTCGAGTCGGCGGTGGCCGGGATCCTCACCGCGTGCCTCACCGGCGGCGCGTGGCTGCGGACGCCGGACACCACCGAGGCCGCCGCGCTGTTGTGGCAGGCGGCGGTCGTCACGGTCGTCGGCTTCGTGTGCTGGTACATGGGCATGCAGCGCATCGGCGCGGAGCGCGCCACGCTCTTCTCCGGGCTCATCCCCGTCGCCGCGGCCTGCACGGCGCCGTTGGTCGGCACCGGCGCGTACGGCGCCGCGCAGGCCGCGGGCAGCGCCCTGGTCGGCGCGGGCGTCGTCCTGGGCTCCGGCGCGTGGCGCCTCACCCGGCGTCGGTCAGCGGCTGCCGTCGAGGATCACACGGGCGACGAGCGCCGGGTCGTCGTTCATCGGGACGTGACCGCAGCCCGGCAGCCGCACCAGCCGGGCCTGGGGAATGATGTGCTTGGCCCGGATCCCCTGGCGGCGTACCAGCAGCCGGTCCCGGGTGCCCCAGGCCACGGTGACGGGCAGCCCCGGGATGTCGTCCGTGAACTGGACGCCGGTGCCGGCCCGGAGGGTGTCGGCGAAGCCCTCGGCACGGGCCAGCGCGAGGGTCTCGGCGACCACGGCCTCGGGTGAACGGCGGCCGGGCCGGGCGTAGATGGTGCTGGTCAGGGCGGCCCGCCCGGCCGCCGAGCGGGAGAGCCGCTCGATCACCGGGAGCGGCAGGCGCCGTGCGCCCTGCCGCATCGCGAGCAGCACACCGAAGGCGTAACGCCGCTCGACCGGCGACCAGAACCCGGCGGGCGAGATCGCGGTGACGGACCGTACGAGCTTCTCGCGGCCCAACTCCAGGGCCAGCAGGCCGCCCAGGGAGTTGCCGGCCACGTGCGGACGCTCGATCTCCAGCGCCTCGCACAGGCCGCCGAGCGTGGGCACCACCGTCCCGAGGTCGTGCGTGAGCCCGTCGGGCAGCGCCGGGGACTCGCCGAACCCGGGCAGGTCGACGGCTATCACCTCGCGTTCGGCGGCCAGGATGTGCACGACCGGGTCCCAGGCCTGCCGGTGGTGGCCGATGCCGTGCAGCAGGAGCAGCGGTTCGCCGGTGCCCACGCGCGCGTAGGACATGGTCACGGTCCGCGGACCGTGCGCGGAGGGAATGCTGAAGGAGACCGTGGCGGACATGATGCTGCTCCTCGTCTGGTGGCACGCTGACGAACCAACTTCGTAGACAGCTTGTCAGCAACTACTACCGACGGGTAGCCCCCTGTCGCCACGAGACCGACGCGTTCACCGGCGCCGCCTGGACACGGCGGGATGTGCCGGGATGGGATGGAGTCGTGACCATCGACACCGCGACCGAGGTCTTCGAAGAGCACCGCCCCGTCCTGATGGGCGTCGCCTACCGCATGCTGGGACGGGTGGCCGACGCCGAGGACGTCGTCCAGGAGGCCTGGTTGCGCTGGTCCGGCGCCGACCGGACCGAGGTGCGCGAACCACGCGCCTACCTGGTGCGCATCGCCACCCGGCTCGCCGTCGACCGGCTGCGCCAGGTGCGGTCGCGCAACGAGGCGTACGTGGGACCGTGGCTTCCCGAGCCGTATCTCACCGACTTCGGGGACACCGCCCCCGACACCGCCGAGCGGGCCGTGCTCGCCGACTCCGTCTCGCTCGCCGTCCTCGTCGTCCTGGAGTCCCTGTCGCCCCTGGAACGCGCGGTGTTCGTCCTCAGAGAGGCGTTCGGCTACCCGTACGCGGACATCGCCGCGGTCCTCGACCGGGGTGAGCCCGCCGTGCGCCAACTCGCCGGACGGGCACGCAAGCACGTCGAGGAACGACGCCCGCGCTACGAGGTCGACCCGGCCGAACGCCGCGACCTGACCGAGCGGTTCCTCGCGGCGGCGGACGGAGGAGACCTGGAGGCGCTCATGTCCCTGCTGGCCCCGGACGTCCGCCTGATCGGCGACAGCGGCGGACTGTCCAAGGCGCCGCTGCGGGTCATCGAAACCGCCGACAAGGTGGGCCGCTTCCTGTACGCCGTCGCCCAGCAGGGTGTTCCCGACGTGTCGTACCGCTCTCTGGAACTCAACGGAGGCGCCGCGCTCCTCGTCCTCTCCGGCGGCAAGCCCGACAGCGCCGTCCAGCTGGATGTCGTGGACGGCCGGATCCAGTGCGTCTACATCGTGCGCAACCCCGAGAAGCTGGTGTCCCTGGGCAACCGGTAGCCACCGCGGTCCCCGCATGCCGCCTCGAAAGCCCCCGCCTTCTGGACGGGGGCTTTCGACGTTGTGTCACGAACATCACCGCGCGCGAACGCCCTGTGAACGCTGTGCGGCAAGGCGCCTCCGCAATCCGTAAGGGATCGAGGATTGGTCTTGACCAAGGGTGGGGGCGGCCCTATGGTCGCAGGGATAGTGCAAGAACCTTTAATAAACAAGGGCGCTAAAACGCCGCCGGGCCACGGCGATTGCGGAGGACAGGGTGGGGACCACGCAGCTGGAAACGGTGCCGGAGCCGAAGTACTGGCATCTCAAGACGGTGCTCACCGAGGCATTGGACTCCGAGTTCTCCGTGGGCGAGGTCCTGCCCAACGAACGCGACCTCGCGGCCAGGTTCGGCGTCGCCCGCGCCACGCTGCGCCAGGCGCTGGAGCAACTGGAGCTCGAAGGGCGACTGCAGCGCCGCCGCGGGGTGGGCACGACCGTCGCCCCGCCGCGCATGGGCGTGGCCGTCGGAACCGAGCAGCATGTGTGGCCGGGCGCGGTCGGCGACGCCTGGCGGCCCGTGGACTGCGCGGTGGCGGTCCCGCCCGCCGCGGTGGCCGAGGTCCTGGAGACGGGCCCCGAGGACCAGGTGCACACGATCCGCCGCTCCCGTGTGACGCACGGCCAGCCGGTCGCCGCCGAGCTGCTCTACATCCCGGCGTCCTCGGTACCCGGCCTCTCCGCGATCGACGCCCCGTCGGGGGCGACCCTCGCCCGTGCCGTGCTGCGCGAACTGCAGCACCTCGACCTGGAGGGCCAGGACCGGGCCGTGGAGCTCGGCTCGGCCCGCGCGGACGACGCCAAGGAGCTCGACCGGCTGCCCGGGGCGCCCGTCCTCGTCGTCACGACCCGTTACTTCGCCGAGGGGCGCACCGCTGCGGTCTCCGTGGCCACGTACCGCGCCGACACCTGCCGGCTGACCTTCGGCGACTCCGGCGGCGTGGAGATCCACCACGACCCCGAGCGCCGGGCTTCCTGAGCCGCGGCCCAGGCCTGGTCCGAACGACAGGCCCCCAGGTCTGAGCCGTCACGCCCCGGAACACTCCGGGGCGTGACGGCTTTCTCGTGCCCGTGAGGCCGGTGGCCGGCTTCCGTGCCCGTGAGACCGCTGGTCAGCGGCGTGCGGTCACGGTCCCCTCCACCGCGAACAGCTGCTCCTCCACATGATCGAGGGCCAGCCGCAGGGCGCCCGTCGCGACGGCCGCCTCGCCCAGCAGGGAGAGCGCTACCTTGGGCGGACGCAGACAGTAGCGCGCCAGCTCGCGCCGCAGCGGTTCCAGTACGCCGTCCAGACCGGCAGCCCAGCCGCCGACGACGACCAGTTCCGGGTCGAGGGCGAGGACGAGGGCCGCCACGTCGTGCACGAGGCGCTGGATGAAGCGGTCGACCGCCGCGCGAGCCCGCTGGTCACCGCCCTTGGCCAGTGCGAAGACCTCGGCGACGGCCTGCTCGTCGAGCGGGTGCAGGGGCTCGTCCGTGGTCGACAGCAGCGTCTCGGGAGTGGCTCCGCGGCCGAGCAGATGGAGCGCCCCGATCTCCCCGGCTGCGCCCCCGTATCCCCGGTGCAGCCGCCCGCCGATCAGCGAACCGGCCCCCGGGCTCAGCCCGGCCAGCACGAACACCACATCGTCCGACTCCGTCGCCGATCCCTTCCAGTGCTCGGCGACCGCCGCCGCGTTGGCGTCGTTCTCGACGAGCACCGGGCATTTGAAGGAACGGTTCAGCCGGTCGCCCAGGCGCAGTCCCGTCCACTCCGGCAGCGCCGTGCCCAGGCGCACGGTGCCGTCCGCCTCGACGATCCCCGGGCTGCCCACGCCGACCGCACGCAGGGAACTGCGCGCGACACCCGCCCGGCGCAGCAGATCGGCGACCGCCGTGCGCAGCCGTTCCAGCCGCTCGTCCGCCGACGCGGTCGCGTCCACCTCCTTGGACATGGCGCCCAGCACCCGGCCGTCCAGATCGGCGAGGAGCCCCGCGACGCGATGGGGGCCGATCTCCAGGCCCAGCAGATGGCCCGCCTCGGCCCGGAACCGAAACCTCCGCGCGGGACGGCCCTGACGCCGTGCCGCGCCCTCCTCGGCCGCCTTCTCGACCACGAGCCCGGCTTCGATCAGCCCTTCCACGACACCTTCGACCGTGGGCCGGGACAACCCGGTCACCCGGGTGATCTCGGTCAGCGTCGCGCAGTCCGTGGCACGCAACGCGTGCAGCACCACCGCGGAATTGATCCTTCGCAGCAGAGAGGGGTCCCCGCCGGTCAACCGCCCCAACGTCCGTCCTCCCAGCTCGTGCGCGTGTTGGCCGGATCGTACTCGGCGCGGCGCGCCCCGGCGAGAGCCGGGGACCTCCTTTGCTACCGACCGGTCGCTTCGGCCACCGGCGGACCGCCGTTTCAGCCAGGGGCCACGAACCCCGACTCGTACGCCGCGATGACCGCCTGCGTACGGTCCCGGGCTCCCAGCTTCGCCAGTACGGCGCTGACGTGCGACTTGACCGTCTCGGTCCCGACGATCAGCCGCCCGGCGATCTCCGCGTTCGACAGCCCCCGGGCCATCAGCCGCAGCACCTCCGCCTCCCGCTCGGTCAGCGCGGCCCGCTCCATGGCCGCCCGCGCCGCCGGATTCCCGCCGCCGTCCCCGTACTCGGCCGCCAACTGCCGTACGGACGCGGGGAACAGCAGCGACTCGCCCTCCGCGACGAGCCGCACGGCGTGCACGATCTCGGCGGGCCTGGCCCGCTTCAGCAGAAAACCGTCGGCACCCGCGCGCAGCGCCTCGTAGACGTACTCGTCGTTCTCGAACGTGGTCACGACGAGGATCTTCGGGGGATCGCTCACGGTCCGCAGGACCGCGCGCGTGGCCTCGATGCCGTCCATGAGCGGCATGCGGACGTCCATGGCGACGACGTCCGGCCGCAGCTGTCGCACGAGCGGGATCACCGCGGCGCCGTCGGCCGCCTCGCCGACGACCTCGATGTCGGGCTGCGCCGCCAGGACGGCCCGCAGACCCGCGCGGACGAGCGGTTCGTCGTCGACGAGGAGAACGGTGACCGGCATCCGGCCAGCGTAGATCAGCGCAACGGCAGCTCGACGCGTACCTGCCAGTCACCCCCGTCCGGCCCGGTCCGTGCCCGCCCGCCGAGCAGCGCCGCCCGCTCCCGAATGCCCCGCAGGCCACTGCCGCGGCCCGGCCCCGGTATCCCGGCCGTCAGCGGATTGCGGACCTCCAGGCCCAGAGTGCCGTCGTCGACCGCGATACGGACCCGCACCGGCACGCTCCCCGCGTGCCGCAGCACGTTGGTCAGGGACTCCTGGAGGATGCGATAGCCCTCGCGGGAGACCGGTCCCGGCACGTTCTCCAACGCACCCGTCACCTCGGCGTCGACCTTCGCACCCGAGCCGCGCGCCGACTCCAGGAGCCGGTCGGCCTCGCTCAGCGTGGGTCGGCCGCTCGCGGGGCGCCCCGCCTCGCGCAGCACGCCGAGCACGCGCTCCAGGTCCTCCAGGGCGGCCCGGCCGGTGTCCTCGATGGCGAGCAGCGCCCGGTCGGTGAACGCGGGGTCGCCGGCCGCCCGCGCCGCGCCCGCCTGCACCACCGCCACGGTCAGCGCGTGCCCGATCGAGTCGTGCAGCTCACGGGCGATGCGCGTGCGTTCCAGGAGCTGTTCGGTGCGCTCCTCCAGGGCGGCGAGGCGCTCGGCGGGGGAGGGGCCAAGCAGCCGGCGCGCGATGACCGTGACCAGCTCGCCGAGACCGACGACCGCGCCGTACAGAGCGAGCAGCGGCACCGGTACGAGCAGGGCACAGGCCCACGGCGGGGGCGACAGGGGCAGCAGTGTGATGTCGACGGGGCGACCCCAGGCGGCCCCGGCCAGTTCGACGGCGGTCACCGGCATCCAGACGGTGACCCCCGTCGCCACCGCCCCGAGGCCCATCCGTACTTCGAGCCACAGCACGGTGCGCAGCCGGTCCCGCCAGGTCGCCGACGGCGCGACCGAGATCGCCGCGTCCCGGTCGCCCCGCTCCCGCGGCTCGTCCGGCGCCAGCATGTACCGCGCCTGCACGCCCTCGCCCCGCCGCACGGCCGGGACCAGCCCCAGCGGGATCAACAGCACCGCGGGCACCCACGGTCTCGACATGTCGATGAACAGCCACACACTGACGAACAGCGTCGGCACCCACAGATGCAGCAGGCGCGTGTAGGTGGTCCCCAGGAACAACGGGCGCAGAAAGCGGGCCATCGCGCCATCGTCCCAGCCGGCCCCGCGGGCCGGCTTCCCCCGAGCGGGGGAGACGATCTCCACCGGCGGGGGAGTACCGACCGCGCAAAGGCCGCGAGGCTGGGTCCATGACCAGCATCGACGTCCAGAACCTGACCAAGGAATACGGCGGTCGGCGCGCCGTGGACGACCTCACCTTCAGCGTGCTTCCCGGCCGCGTCACCGGCTTCCTCGGACCCAACGGCGCCGGAAAGTCCACCACCATGCGGCTCGTCCTGGGCCTGGACCGGCCCACGTCCGGCACCGCCACCGTCGGCGGCCGGCCCTACGCCTCGCACGACGAGCCGCTGCGCCAGGTCGGAGCACTGCTCGACGCCGGGGCCGCGCACGGCTCGCGCACCGCGCGCGACCATCTGCGGGCACTCGCCGCGAGCAACCGCATCTGCGAACGCAGGGTGGACGCCGTGCTGGAGGAGTCGGGGCTCGCGTCCGTGGCGCGGCGCAGGGTGAAGACGTACTCCCTGGGCATGCGACAGCGCCTGGGCATCGCGGCCGCGCTCCTCGGCGACCCACCCGTGGTGCTGCTCGACGAGCCGTCGAACGGGCTCGACCCCGAAGGGATCATCTGGATCCGCGAAGTGCTGCGCCGACTGGCCCGTGAAGGCCGCACGGTGCTCGTCTCCAGCCATCTCATGAACGAGACCGCGTCCTTCGCCGACCACCTCGTCGTCCTCGGCCGGGGCAGGCTCCTCGCCGACACACCCCTGCGGGAGTTCATCCACGCGCGCGTGCGGCCCCGGGTACGGGTGCGCACCACGGACGGCGCCGCTCTCGGCGCGCTGCTCGCACGCCACGGTCACGAGGCCGTCGAGGATGCGGACGGACGGTGGACCGTCCCGCACGCACGTGTGGAGGACATCGGGCTCCTCGCCTCCGGCGCGGGCCTGCCGATCCTCGAACTCGCGGCGGAGGAGGGCACGTTGGAGCAGGCGTACCTCGACCTCACGGCCGCCGAAGCCGAGTTCACCGCCGTACCGTCGCCCACCCGGCCCCAGGAGGCCCGATCATGACCTTCGCACCCGTACTCCACGCGGAGTGGATCAAAATCCGTACGCTGCGGTCCCTCGTCGCGGGACTGCTCGCGGTGCTCCTGGCGACGGCGGCCTTCTCCGCGCTCGCCGGCCTCGACGACTCCGGGGGCCAGGACTTCGACCCGCTGTTCTCGGTGTTCTTCGGCGTGAGCTTCGGGCAGATCGCGGCGATCACCTTCGGCGCGCAGGCCGTCGCGGCCGAGTTCCGGGGCGGCGCGCTGCGGGTGTCGCTGGCCGCGGTGCCCCGGCGGGGACGGTGGTTCGCGGCCAAGGTGGTGGCGATCGGGGTTCCCGCGCTGGCCGTCGGCCTGGTGACAGGGCTCGTGAGCCTGCTCGTGGGCAAGGCGGTCCTCGGAACCAGGGCGGGCGGGCTGACGTGGGGCGAAGGGGTACGCGGGGCCGTGGGCTGCGGCCTCTACCTGGCGCTGATGGCCCTGTTCGCCGCCGGGCTCACGGCCGTACTGCGCAGCGCGGTCGCCACGTTGGGCATCCTGGTGCCGTTCCTCCTGATCGTCTCCTTCGTGATCGGCGGAATGTCGGGCGGCGCGGCCGACTTCCTGCCCGACAGGGCGGGCCAAGTGGTGCTCCACGAGACGTGGGACGGCGCCCTCGGCCCCTGGACCGGGCTCATGGTGACCGCGGCCTGGACAGCGGCCGCCCTCGCGGCGGGCGCGTGGAGCGTACGGCGCAGGGACGCCTGACGGCACGCCAATTGTCAGTGGCAGCGGCTTTACTGGATCTCATGACCAGCGCGCAGCACCTCGCCACCATCCTGCGGCTGTGCTCCGAGGACTTCCCCCGTGAGCACGGCCGGTCGGACGTCGGCGACGCGGGACCCGGTTACCACATCGCCGAGTTAGCGACGAGCGAGGAATTCTGGGAGGACGACGGCACGGCACGGGAGGAGACGGCGGAGCAGTACGAGGCCGACAGGGACGGTCTTTCGGTGCTGCTCACGCACCGCTGGGGGCCTCCGCAGGTCTTCAGCCTGTCGAGCGTGCTCGACCGGACGACGGACGGGGAGGACATACCCGAGCCCTGGGGCGTCCTGAGCGGGCATGTGCCGGACGTGCACCTCTGGAAGGCGACCGGGCACGACCGCTGGGTCGCCCTCGGTGTCTCACAGTGGGACAAGGAGTTGCCGTTCCAGCTCCTGGCCGTGATCACCGAGATCGACCCACCGTGACCTGATCCGCTACGCCTCGGCGGCAGCCACCCGCAGCCGTCCGAACTCCTCGGCCATCGTCGCCGCCGTCCAGTGCGCGTTGAGCCCACTCGGGTTGGGCAGCACCCAGACCCGGGTGTCCCCGATCGTCCGCTCCTGCGGGCCGATCACGGCCTTCCGGTCCTCGAAGGCCGCCCTGTAGGCGGTCACCCCCACCACCGCCAGCCACCCCGGCCGCAGTCGCTCCACCTTGGCGCTCAGCAGCCGTCCGCCCTCGCGGTACTCCTCCGCGGACAGCTCGTCGGCCCGGGCGGTCGCGCGCGCCACCACGTTCGTGATGCCGAGCCCATGCGACGGCAACTCGCCCTGCTCCGACGGCTTCATCAGCCGGGGCGTGAACCCCGACAGATGCAGCACGGGCCAGAAGCGGTTGCCGGGACGGGCGAAGTGGTGGCCCGTGGCGGCGGTCATCAACCCCGGATTGATGCCGCAGAAAAGCACCTCGAGGCCGTCCCCGACGACATCCGGCACCAGCCGGTCGCGGGCGGCCTCGAGGTCCGCGGGAGTGAGCCGCGTCAGAGGATCGCCCCCGGCGTGTAGCCCGCGGCCTCCGGGTGCTGCTTCACGATCTCCTCGATGCGGCCGACCACGGCGGCGACCTGGGCGGCCGCGGCACCGGTGAACGACAGCTTGTCGGCCATCAGCTCGTCCAGCTGCGCGCGGTCGAGCGGAATGCGCTCGTCGGCGGCGAGCTTGTCGAGGAGTTCGTTGCGCTCGGCGCCCTGTTCGCGCATGGCGAGCGCGGAGGCGACGGCGTTCTCCTTGATCGCCTCGTGCGCGACCTCACGGCCGACGCCCGCGCGCACCGCGCCCATCAGGACCTTGGTCGTCGCGAGGAAGGGCAGGTAGCGGTCCAGCTCGCGCGCGACGACGGCCGGGAAGGCGCCGAACTCGTCGAGGACGGTGAGGAAGGTCTCCAGCAGACCGTCCAGCGCGAAGAACGCGTCGGGCAGCGCGACCCGGCGGACCACCGAGCAGGACACGTCGCCCTCGTTCCACTGGTCGCCCGCCAGCTCGCCCGTCATCGAGGCGTAGCCGCGCAGGATGACCATGAGGCCGTTGACACGCTCGCAGGAGCGGGTGTTCATCTTGTGCGGCATCGCCGAGGAGCCGACCTGGCCCGGCTTGAAGCCCTCGGTGACCAGCTCGTGCCC
This sequence comes from Streptomyces olivochromogenes, assembly GCF_001514115.1. GTDB lineage: Bacteria > Actinomycetota > Actinomycetes > Streptomycetales > Streptomycetaceae > Streptomyces > Streptomyces olivochromogenes. The sequence continues at coordinate 146,653 of NZ_KQ948468.1, read as the reverse complement.
GGCCATCAGGCGGATCGTCTTGGCCGTCGAGGACGGCGCGGCCGCCAGCTGCACCAACGCGGTCACGACCTCGTAGTCCAGCGAGCGCGGGTAGACCTGGCCGACGGAGGTGAAGGCCTGCGAGAAGCCGAGGTGCCCGGCGATCCGCTGCTCCAGCTCGGCGAGCTTCGCCGCGTCCCCGCCCAGCAGGTCGAGCATGTCCTGCGCGGTGCCGACCGGGCCCTTGATGCCGCGCAGCGGGTAGCGGCCGAGCAGCTCCTCGACGCGGCCGTGCGCGACGAGCAGCTCGTCGGCCGCGGTCGCGAAGCGCTTGCCGAGAGTGGTGGCCTGGGCGGCCACGTTGTGCGAGCGGCCGGCCATGACCAGTTCGGCGTACTCGCCCGACAGCTTGCCGAGCCGCGCCAGGACGGCCACCGTGCGGTCGCGCATCAGCTCCAGCGAGAGCCGGATCTGCAGCTGCTCGACGTTCTCGGTGAGGTCCCGGGACGTCATGCCCTTGTGTACGTGCTCATGCCCGGCGAGGTCGTTGAACTCCTCGATCCGCGCCTTCACGTCGTGCCGCGTGACCTTCTCGCGCTCGGCGATGGAGGCCAGGTCGACCTGGTCGAGGACCCGCTCGTAGTCGGCGATCGCGGCGTCCGGGACCTCGATCCCGAGGTCCTTCTGCGCCCGCAGCACGGCGAGCCAGAGCTGACGCTCCAACTTCACCTTCTGCTCGGGGGACCAGAGCGTGGCGAGCTCGGCGGAGGCGTAGCGTCCGGCGAGGACGTTGGGGATACGGGGCTTTGCAGGCGCGGCAGTCACGTGGACGGAGTTTACCCGCCGTCCGGAGGGGCTCCGGAACGTCAGCACGCTCCGGAGCCCAGGTCAGCGCCGGTGGCCCTGGCCGGGCGACCCTAGGGCCGGATGCCGTCGCAGGCGATCGGCAGATGGCGCGGGCCGCGCAGGACCGCGTTCTGCCGGTAGGGCGGCGGGTCCTCCAGCAGCCGGGGGTTCTCCAGTCTGCGGGCCAGCTCGCTCAGCGCGAGCTGTGCCTCCAGGCGGGCGAGCGGGGCGCCGAAGCAGCTGTGGATGCCGCTGCCGAAGCCGAGGTGCTGGATGTCCCCGCGGTCCGGGTCGAAGCGGTCCGGATCCTCGAAGCGGTCGGGGTCGCGGTTCCCCGCCGCCAGCACCAGCCACAGCGACGCGCCCTTGGGGATGGTGACCCCACGGACCTCGATGTCGGTGAGCGTGGTGCGCTGCGGCACCAGCTGAACCGGCGGCTCGAACCGCAGCAGCTCCTCGACGACGGGGACGGCGAGGTTCGGGTCCTTGCGCAGCCGTTCGAGCACGTCGGGGTTGCGCAGCAGGGTCAGCATGCCGTTGGTGATGAGGTTGACCGTCGTCTCGTGGCCGGCGATCAGCAGGAGGGCCGCGGTGCTCAGGACCTCCATCGTCGTCATGACACCGTCGGGCCCTCCCGCCGTGGACAGCTGGGACAGCATGTCGGCACCGGGCTTCTTGCGGCGTTCCTCGATGAGTCCGGCCAGATACATGCCCAGCTCGGTACGGGCGTTGTGGGAGACCTTGGCGCGCTCGTCGGTGTCGGCGCCCGGGTCGGGGTCCAGGCTGGCGGCGATCGTGTCGGCCCAGGAGTGGAAGCGCGCCTCGTCCTCGCGCGGCACCCCCAGCAGCCGGCAGATCACGGTCACGGGGAAGGGATAGGAGAACTGGTCGACCAGATCGATCCGGTCCGGGTTGTCGATGCCGTCGATGAGCCCGGAGACGATGTCCTTCAGCTCGCCGTGCATCTCGTGGACACGCCGCGGGGAGTGCGGCGGCCCGAACGGCCGGTTCGTCATGCGCCGCAGCCGGTCGTGCTCCGGCGGGTCCAGCCGCAGGAAGCTCGGCGGAAGGGCCGTCTCGTCGTCCGCTTCGGCGGCCAGCGGGTTCGCGGTCGCCGGGGTCTTCAGATTGCGGGCGTCGGAGCTGATGCGCGGATCGTGGAGCAGACTCTGGATGTCGTAGTACCTGCTGAGGACGAACGGTCCGTCCGCGTCGTGGTACACCGGCGTCTTGCGCAGCTCCTCGTACAGCGGATACGGATCGGCGCGGTGGGCGTAGTTGATGATCTGCCTCAGGATGGCTTCGGTCATGGGTGCGTCCTAGGGAACGTCGGATCAGTGCCGAGCGGGGGTGAACGTCAGCCGTCGGTCGTCCGGCGCGTATCCGCTGAGGGTGACGGTCGGGCCGTGGGTGGGCACGGACGGGTCGGGGAAGTCGGCGGGGATCGGCTGCTGCCCCTCGGGACGGCGGTCCACCGTGGGGAAGGCCGGTGGGAAGGGCGCCGTGGTCTCGATGAGCTGCTGGTAGAACTGCAGCCACTTCGTCTGGTCGAAGGTGACGGCGCCGATGACGCGCCCCTGGTACCCGTAGACGCCGGTGAACCGGTGCTCGCTGCGGGAACCCTGGGCGATGAGGATCTCCGTGCCCATCGACGGCACCCCGACGGACTTGATGTTCACGCCGAACTGGGAGGACCAGAAGGCGGGCACCCAGATGTGGGGGCGGCGGTCGGCGCTCTCGCTCAGCATGTTGTGCGCGGCGGTCTCGGCCTGGGCGACGGCGTTGCCCCAGTGCTCCAGGGACAGGAACTGGTATCCGAACAGGGGGTGCGGGGACCGCGCGACGTCACCGGCCACATAGATGTCGTCGGTGACGATGCCCCGGATGTCGAAGGCCCGGCACCCGGCGTCACAGGCGATGCCCCGCAGACCCGCGCCGAGTCCCGACCCGGCGAGCCATTCGGTGTTGCGCTGGGCACCGAGGGAGACGATCACCACGTCGGCCTCGACGGTGCTCCCGTCGGAGAAGTGCGCGGCGCGGACGTGTCCCGCGGAGTCGCCCTCCAGGCGGGTCACCATGACGCCGCAGCGCAGGTCGACGCCGTGTTTGCGCTGCAGCTCGGCCGCGACCTCGCCGACGACTCCGCCGAGCGCTCCGACCAGCGGCGCGTCGGCCCGTTCGGCCACGGTGACCGCGATCCCGCGTTCCCGGCAGGCGGAGGCGATCTCGGAGCCGGTGAACCCGGCGCCGATGACGAGCACGCGGCGGGGGCCCTGCGCGAGCGAGCGCTCCAGCGCTTCGGCGTCGTCGCGGGTCCGCAGCACGAACACCCCGTCGAGCTCCGCCTCGTCCTCCTGGGGCCAGGGTCTGGCTCGTACACCGGTGGCGATGAGCAGCCGGTCGTACTCCACCTCGTCGCCGTCGGCCAGCCGTACCCGCCGGGCCGCCATGTCGAGGCCGGTGGCCGGGACCCCGAGGCGCCACTGCGCGTCGACGGCGCGGAGCCGGGGGAGGCCGGTGCGGTCCGCCGTCGCCCTGCCCAGCAGGACCTGCTTGGACAACGGCGGTCGGTCGTACGGCTCGTAGGGCTCGTCCCCGATCATCGTGAGGGAACCGGCGAACCCCTTCTCCCGCAGGGTCTCCGCGGCCCGAAGTCCCGCGAGTGAGGCGCCGACGACGACGATGCGGCCTTCACGCTTGAGCCGGTCCAGCGAACCGTCGACGCTCACCGGCCGGCCTCCCGGTCGGATCCGGGGTTCCCGCCGGGGGAGTTCGCGTCCACCATGATGGCCTGGACGGGACACGCGGCCACGGCTCGCGCCATGTCCTCGCGCCGGTCCTCCTCGACCTCGGGGCGGTAGAGCAGGGACTCGTCCCCGTGCATGGCGAACACATCGGGAGCCAGGAAGGCGCACTGCGCGTATCCCTGGCAGCGGTTGAGATCGACGACAAGCCTCACCGAGGATCTGCCTTTCCGTGGCCCGTTCCCGTCCCCCTCCTCCACAGCATGCGCGAGAGGGTGCTCAGCCGCTCGCCGGCGTACGCAGGCCGACACGGAGGAGGTGCAGGCTGACGACCAGTGCCCAGGCCGGGAAGACCAGCTCCGACCAGGGCAGTGAGGATCCCGCGACGAGCAGGACAAGCCCCGCGAGATAGCCGAGGACGGCGAGCGGACGGGGGAGGACGCCGAGACGGTGACCGATGGTCGAGGTCGTGAAGACGAACACGGCGGCCATGCGGAGCGCGTACGTCGTCATCAGCGTGTAGGCGAAGTGGCGGCCGAAGCCGGAGGGCTGGCTCAGTACGCTGCCCGCCGCGGCGCCGGCCGCGAACATGGTGGCCACGTAGACCAGTCCGCTGCCCATGAAGACGGTGGCGATGAATCTGTCCTCGGCATCGCCGACCCGTGCGCGCAGGGCGCCCATGAACCACAGGAAGAAGATCCCCGCGAACGGGAGGATCTCCAAAGCCGTACGCACCGCCCAGCGTTCGTTCGGCGCGACGGTCGCGTCGGCGGCGTTCCCCGCGGGGATCGCGATCCGCACCAGTACGATCCCCGCCGCCAGCAGGAGGGCGAACACCGTCCCCGCCAGCCCGGCGGCGCGCGGCGTCCGCAGCCGTTCTTCCCTCGGCTTCATCGGCGCTCGCTCTCTTCCCGAAGCCCCCGTTCCCCTCTCGGTCCAGCAAGCAGGTACGGGTGCGCCCACGCCACCGGGGACACCCGTGGGGGTGACGTCCCCGCTGGGCCGGAGGCCGGTTGCGGGAGTCGGCCGCGCTACGGTGCGTCGGCCAGCTCGGCCAGGATGTCGCCGTGGCACAGCTCGGGTGCGCACCAGCAGGCCAGCGTCTTGCCACGCAGGGCGGGCACCTGATCGAGGAGGTCGGGGCGTTCCAGGAGATACGCCCGGTACTTCTCCATGATCTCGGCGCGGGTGCCGTCGCGCTTCTTGGTGGGGGTGTCGTAGGCGTAGGGGTTGTAGAGCGGGTGCTGCGGGAGGTCCCAGTGGCCCATGGTCCAGCGGCGGCCGATGTAGACGAGGTCCGCCGGGGCGTGTTCGAGCCGGGGGCCGAACTCGTGGATATGACCCTTGAGGTTGATCACGCTGGTGGGCATGGGATTCCCTTCGGCCGTCCGCCTACCCAACGGTGTCTACCCCACGGACCCCTCGTACGGCAGCATCTCCGGCCGCTTGGCCGGGCGTCCGTCACCGGATGGCCCCGCCACTACGCAGGCCATCACTTCTCCAGCCGCCTGGTCGCCCACGGCATCGACGTCCGCGGGATCCTCGGCGTCCACATCAACACCGCCGAGTGCTGGACACACCTGGCCAGTCGGGGTACGGCGCCTCCTTCGTGAGGGGCCAGAACTGCTCACCGCAGGAGCAGAAGTATACCGTCGCACGCTCGCCGGGCCGGAACATCTCCTCATGCCAGGGCCGGTGCCCGGTGCGCCAGGCATGCCACATCGCTCGGATCACAGGTGCTCATCGAGAGCGCGACTGTAGTAACGGACCCCGCTCTTCGACCTGATGCCCCCGTTCGTCACACTGACGCCGTGCCTCGAACAGCCACCGCGACCTCGTCCCGGCGGGTCCGTCGCCTCACCACGATGGCGTTTTTCGGTCCGCCGGTGATCGTCGGGCTGTCGTTGCTGGCCGCCAATCCGGACTGGAGCGTGCTCGGGCTGGTGCTCGGGACCTTCACGCTGATCGCGACTCTCTCGCTGCTGATCACCGCCGCGCCGAACGGGTGGTTGATCGTCGGCGGGGTGATCGTGGGGATCGCCGCGCTGTCCGGGCCGGGGCCGGTGCTGCAGGCGGAGGTGATGGCGCACCAAGGGCAGCGGGTGGAGGTGCGGGTCACCTCGGTGAAGACGTACCAGGGCAAGCACGGGCCGGAGTACTCCTGCCATCTGGGGCGGGTGGACGGCAAGCCGCTCAAGCACGCCGAGCTGGGTAATGACTCCTGCGACGGGCCGATGGAAGTCGGGCAGACCGAGGACGTGCTCGTCGACCCGCACGGCTGGACGGCGCCGGAGCCGGCCGAGACGGACTACAGCGGGATCGACATCGCCGCGTGGGCCCTGCCGGTGGTATTGGTGCTCTTCGAGCTGCTGGTCTGGTTGTCCCGGCGGGTCGGGCTGCGCCGGTTCGAGGGCCGCTGATGGCGCCCGGGTCCCGGAAGAACGTGGCCTTGGCCCCCGTACGTGGTGCGGCGGCTCGTCCGTATGGCCGCGTTCGTCCGGCAAGACCGGCCCGATCTACCACTGCAGGCTGAACCGGACCGACGGCAGGCCGATGGACCACGCCAACATCGTCGGCATGGGCTGCGACGGCACGGAGGACGCGGGCACCACCGAGGACCTGCTGGTGGACCCGAGCGGCTGGCCGGCCGAGCGGTGCCAAGCCGAGCGCCGACAACCGGAACAAGAAGAAGCGCAAACCCATGACCAAACTTCGCGCAGGTCGGCGGCCGACCTGAGTCCGGCGGCGCGATCGAGATCAACTCGTTCCTGTAAGGGCTCCTCAAGGGATCCGGCCGACGAAAACCGAACGGCCCGCCGGGCGAACCGGGGGCCGTCACGGTGTTTCGGATCAGGAGTCGGATCTCAGAGTCCGGAGTCCCCGTCCTCGTACCTGTGCGAGTCGCCCTTGATACGGATGCTGAGGGACTTCGCGCGCTCATGGTTCTGCGCGTGGTCGATCGAGCGGAACAGCAGTTGGTGCTTGCCGTCGCCCCGTACCTTGAACCGTGAGGTGTACTGCTTCCAGCCCCTGCCGTCGAGGTTGTACTCGGTCCTGGCCACACCGGACAGGTCGTCCGTGGCGGTCAGGGTGACGGTGACATTCGAGTGGTGGACGCCGTGCCTGTCGGGGCGCGGGGTCGTCGTGGCCTTGGTGACCGGTGGCGTGGTGTCCAGCGGTTCGTTCATCGCCTCGTCGGCCGGGGTCATCTCGTTCTCCACCGTCGGCGCCGGCATGCTGCCCGAGGCGTTGGTACCGATGGAGCCGACGCGCAGCAGGAGGTTGCCCCAGTCGTCCCAGCCGGTGAGCCGAGTGCGCTGTCCGTCGCCGTTGATGTCGTAGCTGACCGGCCTTTGGCTGATCTGGCCGTCGCAGTTCCAGTCGACCTGCTCGTCCGCCGAGGGAACGGTGACGTAGGCGCCGCCTCCTCCCGGGTTCGCGCAGTAGTGCTTCAGGTCGTGGTTCCCGCTGGTGGTCGGATAGGACGTTTCGTAGAGGCTGTTCTCGTCGAGTGCGGTGTTCTGATGGGAGAGGTCCATGCTTCCCGTGGTGGACCCGGAGGTGAGGCCCATCTGGTACGCATAGTTCATCACGCTGAAGTACTGCGGCTTGTGGTTGACGTTGTTGTTCCCGCCGTGCTCCAGGTTGAGATTGTGGCCCAACTCGTGCATGAACGTGCCGGCCTGCTCGGAGACGGTGCCCACCTGATTGGCGAAGCTGCCCAGGCTGACGATGAGGTCACTTCCCGGGGTGGGGGCGATGCCGCTGGAGGTGCTGCCGGACTCCAGGTTGTGTGCCGAGATGGCGTAGTGGAAGATCGGCGCCCGACCGGTGCTCTTGAAGCCTCCGGTCTCCGTCTTGATCTTGTTGAACGCATCCCACTGGTAGAGACCGTTGACCGAGGTTCCCAGGTTCTTCGTCTCCGTGAGTTTCCGGGCCGTGCTCAGGTCTCCCCACTTCGTCTCGGCCGCGAAGTCGAGGATGCTGTCCGGCCCTGCGTCCACGTGCAGGTTGATGCCGGTGCTGGGCGAGTGGCGGTTGTAGGGCGAGTTCGCGAAGGCGTCGACCACCCGTTTGATCGCCTCGGGCGAGAGGGCGTGGCTGTGGTCCTTGTCCGCCATCCAGTCGACCTGGACGAAGACGTCCGGCTTGTCGACGCTGGCCCCCATCGCCGGCAGGTTGATGAACTTCCGGCCGGGCCCAGGCTGGGTGTGGGCGCTGCCGTCGGTCGGGTTGATGTAGATGCCGTTCGTCTTCCAGCTGTCGGGGATGCCGTCGCAGGTCTTGGAGTTGCAGTCGAAGGTGTAGTCGACGGTCGGGTCGAAGCCCTGACCGCCGCTGTGACTGATCACGTAGCCGGACGGCGCTGACGCGGTGTAGCCGGCCGAACCGAACAGGGGGGCGTCCCACCCGATGTTCGCCTGCCCGGACTCCCGGTTGATGTTGAAAGCCACGGTCCCCACGTTGCCGCGAGGGTCGTTGCACGCGTTGAGGGTCCAACTGACGGTGGTGCCCGCGCCGATGTGTTCCGGCAGGGTGGTGGGGCACCCGTTGTACCTGGACTGGCCCAGGGTCAGATCGCGGTCGCTGTTGTTGGTGAACCGCACGGTCAACAGGGAACCCGAGCGCAGCGCGGCAGCGGCCGGCGTGGCGGCTGCCGCCAGAGTGACCAGTACCAGGGTCAGCATGCCCAGGATCGTGAGTCTGCCGGGGCGGGACAGGCCTGTGCCGCCGGCTCGTCTCCAGGCAACACCGACATGACGCTGTGTGTTCATGGCGGCACGGTATGGTAACGCTCAGTGTCTACCTCGCGTGACGCGACGCGTTGTCACTCCGGTGGTCGTCCGTGCGTTGCCGGTCTCCGGCGATGATCCTTCCGGATGTTGCAGCCCGTCACGTCGTCGCGTCCCGCTGGGCCTCAGCGGCCGGAGAAGCCTTCGGCGGCTTTGGTGGGAGGCTGACGGGGTGCCGGCGCCGAGACCGGTGTGACCTTTCGGTCCGATCGGGCGGCGCTCTGGGTTAGTGCCCCACCCGTCGCCAGTCCGTCACAGGGCCGGGGTTTGTGTGGTCCGCAGGGGTGACCCAGAAGGCTTTGCCCAGCTCAGCGCTGAACTGGGCGCCTGTCCGGCCGTCACCCGATGAGCGTCCCGTCAGCCGTCGTCCTATCCAGGGCAGCAGGTGCTGCTTGGCGAAGCTGGCGTCGGCGGCGCGGCGGGCGACCCAGCCGGGCGGCGCCGTCGGCGGCATCGGCGTACGCCACTCCTTGTCCTCGGGGGCGTACCCGAGCCTCTGCCAGACGGCCTCCGCGACCCGGCGGTGCCCCTCGGGCGTCAGATGCAGCCGGTCCACGTCCCACATCCGGGGGTCGGCGAGTGAGGGCGCCCCATAGAGGTCGACCACCAGCGCCCCGTGCCGGTCCGCGAGCTCGTCGACGACGGAGAAGAGCTCCTCCATACGCGGCCGGAACCGTTCGAGCACCGGACCGTTGCGGCCCGGGCTGCGCATCAGGACGAGCCGCTCGCAGGCGGGGGCGAGCCGCTCCACGGCCTCCTCCAGGAGAGCGCGGACGCGTCCCATGTCGACCTTGGGGCGCAGTGTGTCGTTGAGTCCGCCGACGAGGGTGATCACGTCGGGCCGCATCGCGACCGCCACGTCCACCTGTTCCTCGACGATCTGTCCGATCAGCTTGCCGCGCACCGCGAGGTTGGCGTACCGGAAGCCGGGCGTCCGCGTGGCCATCCGGCCGGCGAGGAGGTCGGCCCAGCCGCGGTAGGAGCCGTCGGGCAGCCGGTCCGACATGCCCTCGGTGAAGGAGTCGCCGACCGCGACAAGACTGGTGTAGGTGGCATTCGTCTGCATGGCGGACAAGATGCTAACCCGCACGCATACTCGCCGGTCGGTCGGGCCCCCTCCGGGCCGGGAGCACCAGCCACTGCTCGATCACGTCCGGATCCCCGGCCGCGCTCACACCGTCTGTCCGAACAGCTCCCTCAGCACGTCCTCCATCGTCACCAGCCCCGTCATCCGTCCGTCGCTGCCCATGACGGCCGCGAGATGCGTACGACTGCGGCGCATCGCCGTGAGCACGTCGTCCAGCGGGGTGCTCTCCCGCACCCGCGCGATGGGCCGCATGTCCTCCACCCGGAACGGCAACTCGCGCGGTGTCGCGTCCAGTGCGTCCTTGACGTGCAGGTAGCCCACGATGCGGCGCCCCTCGTCCACGACCGGGAAGCGCGAGAAGCCGGACTCGGCGGACAGCCGTTCCAGCTCCTCCGGAGTGACGCCCACGCGCGCGTAGACGACACCTTCCAGTGGCAGCACCACGTCCCGTACGGGCCGGCGGCCGAGCTCCAGCGCGTCGTGCAACCGCTCCAGAGCGCGGTCGTCGATGAGCCCCGCCGCGCCGGAGTCCCTGACCAGCCTGGCCAGCTCGTCGTCGGAGAAGGTGGCGACGACCTCGTCCTTCGTCTCGACCCGCAGCAGCTTCAGCAGGCCGTTCGCGAAGGCGTTGATCGTGAAGATCACCGGGCGCAGCGCCCGGGAGAGCGTCACCAGCGGCGGTCCGAGCACCAGCGCGGTGCGCACCGGTTCCGCGAGCGCGATGTTCTTCGGCACCATTTCGCCGAGCAGCATGTGCAGATAGGTCGCCAGGGCGAGCGCGATCACGAACGAGATCGCGTGGCCCGCGCTCTGCGAGACGCCCAGCGCGTGGAACGCCGGTTCCAGCAGGTGCGCGATCGCGGGCTCGGCCACGATGCCGAGGACCAGCGTGCACAGGGTGATGCCGAGCTGCGCGGCCGCCAGCAGCGCGGACACGTGCTCCAGGCCCCACAGGACGCTGCGTGCCCGCCGGTCGCCCTCTTCGGCGTGCGGTTCGATCTGGCTGCGGCGCACCGAGATCAGCGCGAACTCGCTGCCCACGAAGAAGGCGTTCACGACCAGCGTCGCCAGCCCGATCAGTAGTTGTACGACGGTCATCGCGGCCCCCTCTTCTCGTCGTAGCGCCGCTCCCCGTCGCGCGGCGCGTGCAGCAGCACCCGCGCGGCCCGCCGCCCGGAGGCGTCCACCACGTCGAGCCGCCACCCGGCGACCTCGACGGTGTCCCCGATGGCGGGGATGCGGCCGAGCCCGGTCGCGAGGAAACCGGCCAGGGTCTCGTAGGGCCCCTCGGGCACGCGCAGCCCGACGCGGGCCAGCTGGTCGGTGCGGGCGGACCCGTCGGCCGAGTACAGCGTCCGCCCCTCCTCGTCCGTGCCTGCCGGGGCCAGGTCGGGCGTCTCGTGCGGGTCGTGCTCGTCGCGGACCTCGCCGACGACCTCCTCGACGATGTCCTCCAGGGTGGCGACGCCCGCCGTGCCGCCGTACTCGTCGATGACGGCGGCCATGGTGCGTCCGCCGGACAGCCGGTCGAGCAGCCGGTCGACGGTGAGTGACTCCGGTACGAACAGGGGTTCACGCATGATCTGGGAGACGGGGGTGCGGGGCCGCGACTCGGCGGGTACCGCCACCACGTCCTTGATGTGTGCCACGCCCACGACCGAGTCGAGGTTGCCGCGGTAGACGGGGAAGCGGGACAGACCCGTCGCCCGTGTCGCGTTCGCCACGTCCTCGCAGGTCGCCTGGACATCCAGCGCGACGACCTGGACACGCGGGGTCATCACGTTCTCCGCGGTCAGGTCGGCGAGGTTCAGGGTGCGCACGAACAGCTCGGCGGTGTCCGCCTCCAGGGCGCCCTCCTTGGCGGAGTGCCGGGCCAGGGCGACCAGTTCCTTGGGCCCGCGCGCGGAGGCCAGCTCCTCGGTCGGCTCGAGGCCGAAGACCCGTACGACACGGTTGGCCGTGTTGTTGAGATGCGTGATGAACGGGCGGAACGCGGCGCTGAACCAGCGCTGCGGCGTCGCCACCCGCTTGGCCACGGCGAGCGGCGAGGAGATCGCCCAGTTCTTGGGGACCAGCTCGCCGACGACCATCAGGAAGACCGTCGACAGGGCCGTACCGATGACCAGCGCCACCGAACGGGACGCGGAGTGCGAGACGCCGAGCGACTCCAGCGGACCCGCGATCAGCTTGGCGATCGACGACTCGGAGAGCATGCCGACGACCAGGTTGGTGACGGTGATGCCGAGCTGGGCGCCGGACAGCTGGAACGTCAGATTCCGTGCGGCCTTGAGGGCGCCCGACGCGCCGCGCTCGCCGCGCTCGACGGCCCGTTCGAGCTCGCTGCGCTCGACCGTGGTCAGTGAGAACTCCGCCGCGACGAAGGCGCCACAGGCCAGCGAGAGCAGCACCGCCACCAGGAGGAGGAGCACTTCGGTCATCGGGTCACCTCCGTCCCATGATCGGCCAGGGGCGGGGGGATCGCGCGATGTCGGGTACGGGGAGGCTCGCCCATCGGCGGACGCTCACACCTTTCATGGAAGGACCGGGTGATCCTCCCATGGTAAAGGATCGGCAAAGTACCCTCTGGGGTGCTGGAGGCTAGTCGGTGAGCGGCTTCGCCCAGCGGCGCCACTGCTCCTGGAGCTCGTACCCGGCGGCCCGCCACGCAAGCTGCCCGGTCTCGTTCCGCCGCAGCACCATCGCGTCCGAGCGCCGCCCCCCGAGCCGTACGAACCGCTCCTCGGCGGCGGCGAGCAGAGCGGAGCCGATCCCGCGGCGGCGCCGCCCGGGATGCACCGCGAGCCGGTACAGATGGCAGCGCCAGCCGTCGAAGCCCGCGATCACCGTGCCCACCAGCTCGCCGTCGTCCTCGGCCAGGATCAGCGCCTCCGGATCGTGGGCGACCAGGAGCTCCACGCCGTCCCGGTCGTCACTGATACTCGTGCCCTCGGCCGCCACCTTCCAGAAGGCCAGCACGGTGCCGAGGTCCTCGGGCGTCGCGGCCCGTATCCGCAAGTCGGTCATGGCCCCGATCCCATCACGCGTTCCGTGGGGCAGCACCGAATTCCACCATCCGGACGGTCACTCGCCCCGCAGCGCCGCGACGACGGGGGCGAACGCCTCCATGTTCGGCTCCAGGACCGTCAGATACGAGAACCCGTACCGCTCCCGCTGCGCCCGCACCTGCGCGACGATCTGCTCCAGTGTTCCCACCAGCACGATCGGCAGCCCCAGGACCTCGTCCTCGGTCAGGTTCGGGATACGGGGCAGCCAGGGCCGGATCGCGGCGCCGCGGTCCTCGGTGACGGCGAGGATCTGGATCAGCAGATTGAGCTCGGCGGGCTCCTTGCGCCCCTGTGCGGCCTCCCGGTACAGGGCGACGCGTTCGTCCAGTGCGGCGGCCGTGATCGGCTCCAGCGTGCCGCCCGGGCTGGTGCGCGCGCCGGTGAACGCCGCGATGTCCGCGTGCTGGGCGGTGAGCCGCAGCATCCGGTCGCCGTTGGCGCCGATCAGCAGCGGCACGCGGGGTCGCTGCACCGTTCCCGGCCGGTGCTCGTCCGAACCGAGGAGGCGCTCCAACTCCTCGACGGTGCGCTGAAGATGGTCGACCCGCTCGCGCGGCGAGCCCCAGGGGAGGCCCGCCGTGTCGTGCTCCGCCCGGATGTAGCCGGTGCCGAGCCCGAGTTCGAGGCGGCCGCCCGTCAGCGTGTCCGTGGTGGCGACCTCGCGGGCCAGCAGCGTGGGATTCCAGAAGCCCGCGTTGAGCACGAAGGTGCCGAGGCGGGGCCGCTCGGTGACCTCCGCCGCGGCCACCAGCGAGGGGAAGGGCGCGGGCATGCCCAGGTGATCGGGGACCAGGATCACGTCGTAACCGAGTTCCTCGGCGCGTCGGCACTTGGCGCGCCACTCGTCGAGGGGCGCGGGGGCGAGCAGATTGACGCCGAACCGGAACGGGCGGGAGGAGCCCAAGGACTGCGACATGAACTCTCCTCATTCTCGAGCCACTTGTGCGCATGGGGCGAACGGGGTGGGCCGGACGCGAGTACGTCGGTGGACAGGACGTGTACCTCAACAGGACGCGCACATCATTCGTGCGCGATGGCCGCCAGGACGTTCATGCGCGAGGCACGCAGCGCCGGCAGCAGCGCCGCCACTATGCCCACGACCGCCGAACCCACGACCACGGCGACGATGGTGGTCCAGGGGATGGCGAGCGACTTCATGCCCTGGAGCGCGAGGACCCGCTGCACACAGACGCCCCAGACCAGCCCGAGCGCGAGGCCGAGGACGGCGCCGAACACGGCGATCACCACCGACTCCAGCCTGATCATCCGGCGCAGTTGGCGCCGGGCGAGCCCGATCGCGCGCAGCAGCCCGATCTCACGGGTGCGTTCGACCACCGACAGGGCGAGGGTGTTGACCACGCCGAGCACCGCGATCACGATCGCGAGTCCGAGCAGCGCGTACACGAGGTACAGCAGCACGGCGATCTGGTCGTGCACGAGTTTCTTGTAGTCGGCCTGGTCGCGGACCTGCACCTGCGGATAGGGCTTGAGCGTCTGCTCCAGGTGCGCGCGCAGCCGGTCGGGGCTCGTGCCGGGGGCCGCGTTCACGTACAGGGCCGAGTCCTGCCCGCCGGGCACGTACTTCTCGACCGTGCCGAAGCCGAAGACCAGCCCGCCCTGCATTCCGAAGCCCCCGGAGCCGCCCTGGTCGGTGAGCGCCCCCACCGTCAGCTCGGTCTTCCGCTCGGCGGGGAACTCGACGGGGATCACGCTGCCGACGCGCACGCCGTGGTCCCGCGCGAACGTCGCGTCCATCGACAGGCGCCCGGCACCGAGCGCCGCCGCCGTGTCCCCCTGGGTGTACGTGACGTGGGCGACGTCGTCGAGCCGCGGATCGTAGCCCGCCGCGGTCGTCTCGACCCGCTTGCCGTCCGGCAGCCGCACCGCGACCGGCGTGAACCGCTGGCGGACGACGAGCCCGGCACCCTCGGTGGCGCGCACCTTGTCCGTGATCTCCCTGGTGAACGGCACGAAGTTGCTGTTCTGGATCACGAAGTCGGAGCCCAGTGTCTTGTCGATCTGGTGGTCGAAGGACTTGCTCATGGACGCGCTCGCCACGGACATTCCGCCGACCAGCGCGAGGCCCACCATGAGCGCGGCCGCCGTGGCGCCGGTGCGCCGCGGATTGCGCAGCGCGTTGCGCTGGCTCATCCGGCCGACCGGGCCGAACAGGGCGGGGAAGGCACCGCCCAGGACCCGGATCACCGGCCGTACAAGGAGCGGACCCGCGATCACCGTCGCGATGAGGGTGAGTACGACACCGAGGCCGAGGAGGGAGGCGGACGTCGCGGTCTTCGACGCCGTGGCGCAGCCGGCCAGCGCGGCGGCTCCGGCCACGCCCACGACCGAGCCCACCAGGGCGCGCGTCCGCAGCGGCCTTCCCACCCCGGCGACCTCGGCGTCCGAGAGGGCCGCCATCGGGGAGACACCCGCCGCGCGCCGGGCGGGGAGATACGCCGCCACGAAGGTGACGCCGACTCCGACGACGTACGACGTGACGGGGGTCGGCCACCCGATCACCATCTCGGTGGACTTGAGGTTCATCCCGAACGCGCTCATGAGGCGGATCAGTCCGAGGGCGAGACCGATCCCCGCGGCGAGTCCGAGCGTCGAGCCGACCAGACCGAGCAGCAGCGCCTCGGTGAGCACGGACCGCCGCACCTGCCGCCGGTCCGCGCCCAGCGCGCGCAACAGGCCCAGCTCACGGGTGCGTTGGGCGATGAGCATCGAGAAGGTGTTGACGATCAGGAAGACGCCGACCAGTACGGCGATGCCGGCGAAGCCGAGCATCACGTACTTGATGACGTCCAGGAATCCGCCGAGCTGCGCGGCGGCGTCCTTGGCCTGCTCGTCGGCGGTCTTCACCTCGTACCTCCCGGTGCCCACCTGTGCCGCGATCCGCTGCTTGAGCGGAGCGTCGGCGACCCCGGGCGCCGCGTCCACCGCGATGCTCGTGGCGGCGTCCCGGCTGCCGAGCAGGTTCGTCTGCGCGGTGGGGGTGTCGAGGAACAGCAGCGCGGCACCGGGGTTGGTGGTGGTGAAGGTGGCGATGCCGACGATCCTCACCGGGAAGGTGCGCTCTGCCTGCACCGTCAGGGTGTCGCCGATCGCCACGTGCTTGTGCTTGGCGGTGTCCGCGTCGAGCAGTGCCTCGTCGGCGCCGTGCGGGGCGTGGCCGGAGGTCAGTTTCACCGGGCTGCGCTTGGTGACCTGCCAGTTGGTGGCGATGGTCGGCGCGCCCGAGGTCGGTCCGATCGACTTGTTCTCGCGGTCGACGATGGTGAGGTTCTCGACGCTCACGTCCACATGGGTGGCCGCCACGCCGTCGACCTTCGCGAGCCGGTCCGCGAGCGAGGCGGCCAGCGTCGGCGTGGCGCCGGTCGCCACCCGCGACTTGAGGTCGTTCTTCGGCGACACGGTCACATCGGCCGCGGTGGAGGCGAAGAGCCGGTCGAACGTACGGGTGACCGTGTCCGAGAAGATCAGGCTGCCCGCCACGAACGCCACGGACAGCACGACGGCCAGCGCGGACAGGAGCAGCCGCCCCTTGTGGGCGAGGAAGCTCCGCAGAGTCGCCTTGAGCACGTCCGCCGCCTCAGTCCTTGTCGAAGGTGTCGAGAGTGTCGAGAGACGCGTCGAGAGATGCGCCGAGAGGTGCGTCGTCCGAGTCGGCGGCCAGGACCACGTCCACGGCCACGTCGTCGGAGGCGCCCCCGGCGGTCGGGCGGCTCCCGGAGAAGTGCCGCATGCGCTCCAGCACCGCCTCCGCCGTAGGCCGCTCCATCTCGTCCACGATCCGCCCGTCCCCGAGGAACAGCACCACATCGGAGTGGGCCGCCGCTCCCGGATCGTGCGTGACCATGACGACGCTCTGGCCGAGGTCGTCGACCGCCTCGCGCAGGAAGCCGAGGACCTCGAGCCCCGCACGGGAGTCGAGGTTGCCGGTCGGCTCGTCCGCGAAGATCAGCTCGGGGCGGGAGGCGAGCGCCCGCGCACAGGCGACGCGCTGCTGCTGTCCGCCGGAGAGCTGCGCGGGCCGGTGCTTCAGCCGGTCCCGCAGCCCGAGCGTGTCGATGACCTGGTCCAGCCACTTCTGGTCGGGCTTCTGGCCCGCGATGTCCATCGGCAGCGTGATGTTCTCGGCCGCGTTCAGGGTGGGGATCAGATTGAAGGACTGGAACATGAACCCGATCCGGTCCCGGCGCAGCCGGGTCAGCTCACGGTCCTTGAGCCCAGTGATCTCGGTGTCGCCGAGCCACACCTGTCCGGCCGAGACGGTGTCGAGTCCCGCGAGGCAGTGCATCAGCGTCGACTTCCCGGAACCCGAGGGGCCCATGACCGCGGTGAAGCGGCCGCGCGCGATGTCCACGTCGACCGAGTCGAGGGCGAGGACGGTGGTCTCGCCGGATCCGTACGCCTTCGTCAGGCCGCGGGCGCGGGCGGCGACCCCGTCCGCGTCCCGTCGTCCGACGGCGTGCTCCGCAGCAGGTGTGGACAAGGCCGCCTCCTCCGTGATGGACGTCCTGACTCCCCGGTCCCGGCCGAGCGTAGTGTGAGCCCGCCCACAGCCGGTATCCCCCCGAGGTACCGGCTCCGGCGAGTCGCCCCCTTGCGGGTGCTAGCACTTCGGCGCTAGCTTCGAGGTATGGCGAAGACTCAGCTGAACGTGCGGGTGGACGAGGGCACGGCCCGGGCCGCCCGGGAGCGGGCCCTGGAGCGCGGCATGAGCGTGAACCGCTACATCGAAGAGCTGGTCAGACAGGACACCGGAGAGGTCGGCCACACCTTCGTCGACGCGGCCTCCGACTTCATGAAGCAGTACGCGAACGTCTTCGCCGAGGAGTTCGGCGCGGACCGGGAAGGCGCACGGGACACGTTCCGGGACGGCTCACGCGAAGGTCGTCGTTGATCCCTTGAGCAGTCTCAGAGTCGACCTCGCCTGGCTCCTCATGATCGCCGAACAGAAGACGCCCGGAGATCCCCAGGTCACCGACTGGGGAGCCCTCGTCGCCGCCGTCAGCCGGCACGAGGCGGAGATATTCGGCATTCCCGTCTACGACAGCCCGCACGCCCGCGCCGCCGCACTGCTCCAGCTGCTGCTGCACGTCCCCGCGCTCGAACGGTCCAACGCGATGTTCGCCTCGGCCGTCGCGTACGCCTATCTCGTCGCCAGCGGCCTCAAGGTCGTCACCTCGCCCGAGCAGGTGCGCGAACTCGCCCGCCTGGTGAAGGGCGGCGACGCGACCGTGCACGAGATCGCACAGGAGCTGCGGCAGTGGAGTCTGTGACTACTCCCTGACCGGCGGGCGCCTCGCGCTGCCCAGCACGCAGTACGACGTGGGCAGCCGCGGACCCTTCTCGGGAATGAACAGCCGCCGGTAGGGACCCAGTTCGAACCCGGCCTCGCGCAGCGCGGCGATCGGGTCGCGGGCCAGATGGCAACCGCCGTTCAGCCGCGGCCACACCGTCCGGTCCAGTCCGCGCTGGACGGACGTCATCACAGGTCCGCCGCCCTTGCCGTGCTCGAAGAACCACACCGTGCCACCGGGCCGCAGCACGCGCCGCACCTCACCGAGGGCCCGCGGCACATCGCGCACACTGCACAGCACCAGGGAGAGCACCGCCCCGTCGAACGCCTCGCTCTTGACCGGCAGCGCCTCCGCCGCGCCCGGCACCACGTCCACGGGCACCTCGGAGCGCAGCGCGGCCTCCACGGCCAACTGCCGCAGCATCCGCTCGGGTTCGATCGCGACCACCTCGGAGACGGCGCTCGGGTAGTGCGCGAAGTTCAGCCCGTTGCCCGCGCCGATCTCGATGACCCGCCCCGAAAGACCGGTGAGCAGCCGGTCGCGTACCGCGCCGATGCCCATCCTGGTGTCGGCCGCCACGCTGATACGGGCGTAGTACCGGGCGAACAGCGGATGGTGTACGGCGTCGTGCGACAGCTTGGCCGAGCCGGCTGACCTGAAGGGCATGACGGACCTCCCGGGAGGACGGGGTCTTACCGGGATTGTCCCCCCAGGACGTCCGCCACACGCTCTACGACGCTCGACCACACGCTTTACGACGCTCGACCTACGTCATACGCGGGTCGGCCCACGCGTCAGGCGACGAAGTCGCGCACCTGCTTGTAGACGCCGTAGTCGTTGTTCATGTCGGTGTGCGAGATGCAGCCCACCTCCACATCGGTGGCGCCGCTCAGGACCGCGCTGGTGTCCGGGTTGATCAGCTCGTCGCAGTTCGACCAGTAGCTGGCGTACGAGACACTGCCCGGCGTCTCGTCACCGGAGTTCAGCGAGGTCAGGAACGAACTGCCGGTGTACATCTCGGCGCACGAGGTGTAGAGCCATGTGCACCAGCTCGCGACCGTGGTTCCGTGGTTCACCCCGGCGGTGGACACGAAGTCGTCGACGTACGAGGTCCCGCCGAGGTTCTTGAGGTAGTAGCGCGCACTCAGAGCGCCCATGGAATGGACGACCAGGTCCACCTTCGACGCGCCGGTCTGCGCGAGGACGTTCTTGACCTCGGTGGAGAGCTGCTGGGCCGTGGTCACGTTCGACTGGCCCCAGTCGTACGACCACGCGAACAGCTCGGAGCCGCTGTAGCCGTCGGCCTTGAAGTCGGCGATCCAGTCGTCCCAACTGCTCGCCGAACTGCTGAGGCCGTGCACGAAGATGACGGGATTGTGGGTCGCGGCCCGGGCGGGCACGGCGGACAGGGAGAGTGACACGAGGAGCGCCGCGACCATGGCGGAGAAGTACGTGGCGATGCGACGCGAGTGGCGTTGCATGGTGCCTCCAGACAAGGGTGGGGTGCCTGGAGTGTCAGCTGGGGTCTACGCGCGCCGCATCGGTGAAATCGCCGGTCTTTACTTGCCAGTTAACTCACCAGTAACGTCATTCGGGTGGTGACTTCGGCGAACCCCGTACGCGGCCCCGCACAACCCGAGCTCGGCCCCTCGCTTCCCGAAGGCGTACGGGTACGGATCCTGCGCACCGCGCACGGCGACCGCCGCGCCGCCGCGGAACTCGCCTCCGCACTGACCGAGCGTCAATTGACCGGCCTCGACCCGCTGCCGGCACAGCCTCCCGTACTCCTGCGCGCGTACCGTCAGGAGGTCCGCGCCCTGCCCGACACCACCCGGCGCCTCCTGCTCCTCGCGGCGGCCGACCAGTACCCGGTCGACACCCATGCCTTCCTGCGGGCCGTCACCGCGGCCCGGCTCGACACCCGGCCCCTCGTCACCGCCGAGGTGGCCGGAGTCGCCCACGCCACGGCGGGCGGCATCGTCTTCCGCGATCCGTGGACCCGGATAGCGGCCTACGAGACCGCCTCTGTGACGGACCGGCGCGCCGTCCACCTCCTGCTCGCCCGGGTCCTGCGCGGCGAGGGCGAGTCACCCCGGCGGTCCTGGCACAGGGGCGCCGCCGCGCTCGGTCCCAGCCGACGCCTCGCCGCCGAACTCCGGGCGGCGGCCCACACCGCGCGCACCGCGGGCGACCACGCCCTGGCCTGCGCCCTCGTCGAACGCGCCGCCGCGCTGTCCCCCGAGCCGAGCGAGCGGGCCCGGCTGCTCGCCCGTGCCGCCGCCGACGCCTGGCGGTCCGGCGACGCCGACCGTGCCCGCCGGCTCGTCGCCGCCACCGACGACGACGCCCTGGGCGGTCTGCTCGCGCTGCGCGCGGGCAACGCGACGGACGCGTTCGACGCGCTGCTGACGGCCGCGGTGCGCTACGCCGACGACGGCCCGGGGCCGGCCCGTACGGACCACCCCCGGCACGCCGCCGTCCACCTCCTCGCCCGCGCCACCGAAGCCGCGATCTACACCGGTGACCTGCGCCGGTGCCGGGAGGCGGCGGCCGTCGCCGACCGGCTCGGGATCGTGCCGCCCGGCACGCTGGGCGGGCTGGCCGCGGCGTTCGAAGGCCGCTACGACGACGCGCGGGACCTGTTGAAGGCGGCGGCCGGCCGCTGCGGTCCCGGGGGCGATCCCACCCTGCTGATCCACTCCGGGATCGCCGCACTCATGCTCGGCGACCACACCGCGGCCGCCACCGCCACCGTCCGGGCCGCCGCTTCCGCCCGGGCCGGGGGAGACGGGGTCACCGTTCCCCAGGCCATGGAGTTCCGGGCGTACGCCGACTTCTGGACCGGTCGGCCAAAGGCCGCCGAGGCCGCCACCCTGGAGGCCCTCCGCCAGGCGTACACCACCGGCCAGGACAACGGGGCCTGTCATCTGCAGGCGGCCCTCGCGATGTTCGCCGCGGTCACCGGCGACGAGGACGTCTGCCGGGAGCGCGCCGAGGCCGCCCGCGCCTACGCCCTCGCCCGCGGGCTCGGCCTGCCCGCCGCGCTGGCCCTGTTCGCGCTCGCCTTCCTCGACCTGAGCACCGGCCGTTACGCCGCCTCGGCGGCCCGGCTGCGCGCCCTCGCCGGATTCGGCCCCGGGCACGGGCACCGCGCCATCCGCCACATCGCCACCCCGCACTACGTCGAGGCCGCCGTCCGCACCGGCGACACACGGGTCGCCCGGGCCGCCCACGCCGACTACGACCACTGGGCGCGTACCGTGCGCAGCCCCGACGATCTGGCGCTCAGCGCCCGCTGCCGGGCCCTGCTCGCCTCCGGCACGGAGGCCGTCGAGCACTACCGCACCGCCCTCGATCTGCACGCCTCGGGCACCCGTGACTTCGAACGTGCCCGCACGGAGCTGCTGTTCGGTGGTGCGCTACGGCGACTGCGGCACCGGACGGAGGCCCGTGACCGGCTGCACAGCGCCCTCGAGGCGTTCGAGCACTTCGGTTCGCCGCAGTGTGCGGCGGCGGCGCGGACCGAACTCCGTGTCCTGGGAGAGCCCGTCTCCCCGGTGCGGGGCGCCGACGATCTCGTCGCCCGTCTCACCGCGCAGCAGTTGATGGTCGCGCGCATGGCGGCCGACGGGGCGACCAATCGGGAGATCGCGGCGCGGTTGTTGCTCAGTCCGCGGACCATTGACCACCATCTGCGGGGGGTGTTCGCGCGGTTGGGGATTCGGTCACGGATCGAGTTGGTGCGGTTGTTGGGGGAGGGGTGAGGGGGCTGTCCTTCGGCTGCGGGCAGGTGGGGGTTGAGCGCGCGGTTCCCCGCGCCCCTGACGGGGCGCTCAGACCCCCTGCGCCGAAATGAAGGCGTTTCCGTCCCAGGTGCCGCCCAGCCGAGAGGCCAGCCACCCAGGCGCCTGCGCACAGAAGTCGGCGACCGGGTAAGCGCCCGCCCCCGCGGGCAGCGCTCCCAGGAGCGGGGCCTCGGCCACGAGGGGCAGATCCGCGAGGTTGCAGCGCGACGCCAGGTCGGGGGAGTCGGGCCAGCTGCCGATGACGATTCCCGCCAGGTCCAGCCCACGGCGCCGCAGTTCACGAGACGTCAGCTCGGTGGTGTTCAGGGTGCCGAGGCCCGCTGATGCCACCACCAGCACCGGCGCGTCCAGCAGGCTCGCCGCGTCCGCCAGCGTGCCGCCCTCGTCGTCGAAGCGGACGAGGAGACCGCCCGCTCCCTCGACCAGCACGAGGTCGTGCTCGGTGGCCAGTTCGGCCGCCGCCTTCGCCACCGCGACCGGGCGCACCGGGGGCAGGGAGGCCCGCCGCGCGGCCGTCGCGGGAGCCAACGGCTCCGGATAGCGGGCGAGTTCGAGCGTGGTCACGGCGCCCGCGAGCCGGGCCACCTCGTCGGCGTCGCCGCGCTCGTCCGGGCGTACACCCGTCTGCGCCGGCTTGAGTACGGCCACGGAGCGTCCGGCCGCGAGGGCCGTGGCGGCGACGGCGGCCGTCGTCACCGTCTTGCCGACCTCCGTGCCCGTCCCCGTGATCACCAGAACCGCCATGTCATCCCTCCCGCGCCGCCGCGCACACCGCGCGCGCGATCCGTGCCACGTCCGCGTCACCCGTGACGTAAGGCGGCATCGTGTAGACGAGGTCGCGGAACGGGCGCAGCCACACGCCCTCGCGCACGGCCGCCGCCGTGGCCGCCTTCATGTCGACCTCGTGGTCGAGCTGGACGACGCCGATCGCACCCAGGACTCGTACGTCCCGGACACCCGGCAGCGAGGACGCCTCCGCGAGGCCGTCCCGCAACCCCGCCTCGATCCGCTTGACCTCGGCCTGCCAGTTCTGTCCGAGCAGCAGGTCGATCGAGGCGCAGGCCACCGCGGCGGCCAGCGGATTGCCCATGAAGGTCGGGCCGTGAGCCAGCACCGGGACGTCACCGCGGGAGATGCCCTCGGCCACCCGCGCCGTGCAGAGCGTCGCCGCCATCGTCATATAGCCGCCGGTCAGCGCCTTGCCGACGCACATCACGTCCGGCGTGATACCGGCGTGCTCCGCCGCGAAGAGAGCGCCCGTCCGGCCGAAGCCGGTCGCGATCTCGTCGAGGACGAGAAGCACGTCGTGCGCGTCGCACGCCTCCCGCAGCACCCGCAGATACGCGGGGGAGTGGAACCGCATCCCACCCGCGCCCTGTACCACCGGCTCCACGATCACCGCGGCGAGCTCGTCGGCGTGCCGCCCGATCAGCTCGCGCAGATGGTCGGCGTACGACTCCTCGTACGCGACCGGCGGGGCCTCGGCGAACACCTGGCGCTGGAGCACGCCCTGCCACAGCTCGTGCATCCCGCCCTCGGGGTCGCACACCGACATCGGCTGCCAGGTGTCCCCGTGGTAGCCGCCGCGCCAGGTCAGCAGCCGCTGCTTGCCCGGGCGGCCGAGCGAGCGCCAGTGCTGGAGGCACATCTTGACGGCGACCTCGACCGACACCGATCCGGAGTCGGCGAGGAAGACGTGTTCCAGGCCTTCGGGCGTGATGTCGACAAGTCGCTTCACCAGCCGCACGGCGGGCTCGTGCGTGAGCCCCCCGAACATGACATGGCTCATGCGCTCCAGCTGGTCGCGCGCCGCGTCGTTGAGGACCGGGTGGTTGTAGCCGTGGATGGCCGACCACCATGACGACATGCCGTCGACCAGTTCGCCCGAGCCGTCCGCCAGCCGCAGGCGTACCCCGCTCGCCGATTCCACGACGAGCGGTTCCTGACGGCCGGGCATGGGGCCGTACGGGTGCCAGACGTGCCGCCGGTCCAACTCCAGCAGTTCCCGCACGGGCAGCGTGGACGGCTCGGACCGGTCAGGCATTGGGGGCGAGATCCGTTCCGGCACCCCGGCGGCGTACGGCGACGAGATCCGTACGCGCTTCGGCGGGCTGCTCCTGCTCGGCCCGCACCTTCACCGAACCGCAGACGCCAGCGCCCTCGTGCGAGCCGCACCCGGCGTCCGCGTGCGAGCCGCACCCGCCGCCCTCGTGCGAGCCGCACCCGGCCTCGGCGTGCGCACCGCAGCCGGCGCCCGCCGTCACGCGGTGCTCCGGCAGGGTCACCTCGCCCGCGCCCTCCACCTCGAACCCGGCGTCCGCGATCATGTCCAGGTCGGCCTTGCCCGCCTGGCCCTCGCTGGTGAGGTAGTCGCCGAGGAAGATCGAGTTGGCCAGGTTCAGGGCGAGCGGCTGCATGGTGCGGAGGTGGACCTCGCGGCCGCCCGCGATGCGGACCTCCACGTCCGGGCAGACGAAACGGACCATGGCCAGGATGCGCAGGCACCGCTGCGGGGTGAGGTTCCACTCCTTGGCGAGCGGGGTGCCCTCGAAGGGGATCAGGAAGTTCACCGGAACGGAGTCAGGGTCGAGCTCGCGCAGCGAGTAGACGACGTCGACGAGGTCCTCGTCCGACTCGCCCATGCCCGCGATCAGACCCGAGCAGGCGGACAGACCGGCCGCGTGCGCCTTCTGGACCGTGTCCACCCGGTCGGCGTACGTGTGAGTGGTCGTGATGTCCCCGTACGTCCCCTCGGACGTGTTCAGGTTGTGGTTGTAGGCGTCCGCGCCCGCCTCGCGCAACCGCTCGGCCTGGCCGTCGGAGAGCAGGCCCAGACAGGCGCACACCTCGACGTTCTCGTTTCGGTCCTTGATCGCCTTGATGGTGTCGGAGACCCGGTCCACGTCACGGTCCGTCGGACCGCGGCCGCTGGCCACCAGGCAGACCCGCTTGGCGCCCCCGGCGAGCCCGGCCGCCGCGGCCTGCGAGGCCTGGTCCGGCTTGAGCCAGGTGTACTTGAGGATGTCGGCCTTGGAGCCGAGGCGCTGCGAGCAGTACGAGCAGTCCTCGGGGCACAGACCGGACTTCAGATTGACCAGATAGTTGAGTTTCACTCGACGGCCGAACCAGTGCCGGCGGACTTTTCCGGCCGCGGCCACCACGTCGAGCACGTCGTCGTCGGACGTGGCCAGCACGGCCAGCGCCTCGTCACGGGTCGGCAGCTCGCGCCGAAGCCCCTTGTCCACCAGCGTGTTCAGCAGGTCCATGAGATCCGATCCTGACGTATGCGAGCCGCTGTGGCCAAGGAGAGTTTGCACAACAGAGACGGTTCGACGTGTGGGGATTGTGTACTGTCCGCCACAGTCCACACGGAGCACACAACCGGGAAGAGTCCAGGTCAGAGGCGCAAAGTCCATGGTCAGAGCTACATTCGGTGAGAGACGCGTGACACGCGAATCAGGCGGATGACCATGGTGTGGGGTTCCTACAAACAGCCTCTGACCAGGGGAGAGAGATAGATCATGTGGCGAGTGACCGCAAAGGGTGCTGCAACCGGCACTGAGTACGTCTTCCAGGTGGATGCCCCTGAGTACGCCCCGGAGGAAGCCGTCTGGGATGCCGCCTGTAGTCAGCACGGACGGGACAACCAGACTCGCTCTAGGGCTACCCGGGAAGACCTGGACATCCGTCCTGGTGCGCATCGAGTGGAGTTCATCCGTCCCGAGACTGAAGGCTGAGAGCCCCTGTAGGGCTCTCTGAGGGCACGAGAGAAGGGCGCCGGTACTCCGGCGCCCTTCTGGCGTTTCAGTCGTTCTGTGGAGCCCGTAGCCCCACGTGACCCTGTCGCGATGTGGTCACCATGCGGACCCGTATCGGGGATCAGACGGCCGTTGTCGGCACGGAACTGGTGAAGCCGCTATGAGGCTTCCTGAGTCGGCTTGCCAGGCAACGTGGGCAAGGCCGGATTGGACAGAGCCACATGGTGATCACAGAGGGCATTGAGTGCCCGTGACAGCTTCCGTGCGTGAGCGATACCAGCGGGCAAGCCGTGCCCCTGGACCAGGTCCAGCCGTTGCCTGGCATCCCCGATGCAGGCGAGTGCGCAGTACCGGGGGATGTCCTCCCTGGAGAGACGCTGAGCCAAGATCTCTACCTCCGGGATAGCCAGCATGATCATGCCCCTGAGAGTGAGGATCAGGGTCTCCAGCTCTTCCCACGTGGGGAGTTGAGCGTCCGGCCCGAGAAGCCTGAGGGACGTCTCTCGCATGGTCTTGATGTCCAGGGGTGCCTGTGTCCGCTTCTCCGGAACGGCGGGCAGAGCGCTACGGTTCGTCATGGTCGACTCCTAGCTAGTCGGCTAGCCCCGGATCACGCTGCATGTGGTCCGGGGCCTTTGCGTTCAGGGGCCACGCGCACGCGTGACCAGACCGAGCGTCCGCCCCCTGAAGGGACGTATCTCGTCCATGGGCAGGGACACTTGAGGTGTCTCGGGGCTACCTTGGAAAAAGCCCAAACGTCCTCGGGGGAAGCCTTGAACACATCGCTACGACAAGCTATGGACGCTGCGGATCAGTCACCGCGCCGGTTGGCTGCCCGCATCGGGGTAACCGGGAAGACCATTGAGCGCTGGTTGGCGGACGCTGATCTAGTGCCCCATGCTCGGAACAGGCAAGACGCTGCACAGGTGTTGGGAGTAGATGAGGAAATGCTCTGGCCCAAAGCCGTCAGGGAACGGATCAAGACGGGTGGAGACCTGGAGATCGTTCAGTCCTACCCCTACCGCTCTGCGGCCCCTTCCACCCTGTGGGCAAGCTTGATCGAAGAGACAGAAGATGATCTCTTCCTGAGCGGATACACGAACTACTTCTTCTGGACGCAGGTCCCCGCCTTCTCTGCCCTCTTGCGCCGGAAGACCAAGTCTGGTGTACGCGTGCGGTTTCTCCTAGGTGACCCAAACGGGGAAGTCACCCGACAGAGAGAAGTCATTGAGGACGTTGCTCTAACAGTCTCCACGCGCATTCACATGACGCTTGAAGAGCTAAGACGCCTAGGAGACCTAGACGGCTTGGAAGCGCGCTTCAGTGCGGCTGAGGATGCGGTGAATCACGTGTCTCTCTCGGTCTTCAGGTTTGATGACCACTCGCTAGTAACTCCCCACCTAGCTAGGCTAGTTGGACACGACTCTCCGTTGATGCACCTCCGGCGAGTCAAGGAAGGCGGCATGTTTGACCGCTTCTCCGAGCATGCAGAAGAGTTGTGGAGTCGTGCAGTGCCGATCGGCTGAGCGGCTGGAACACAAAAGAGGGAGAGGCCCCGCCCACTGGGTCTCTCCCTCTAGCTATGTGAGGGCTACTTCATTCACCCAAGTTGAGAGCACCAATCACGCGCATAGCTACCTCTACCGGTGTTGCGTGTGGGTACTCGGCACGAATCTTCTCGTACATGTGGTTCTCGTATGTGTCATGTGCGAAAGCGTCAAAGTCGTCTGCGTACATCGGTCTACTCCTAGTGTATGTGTTGGCTTCACCCTCTTTCGTCGCCTAGACCGGCTTGTTCCTTGTTGCTAATAGCTATTCTATCAAGAACTTGATAACACGCTTTCGGCTACTCTCGTACAAACGATAAGGCCCCTGGGGGACTGGAGTCCCAGGGGCCTTCTCGCTTGTTACCCTTACCGAAAGGATGCCTACAGCTTACCAAACAAACGGTTACCCGCTTTCGGCTACGCAACCACACCAAGAGTTATCTGTGCGCGCTTCTGATTAGCAATCAAACCTACAGTGTGCCGGATTCGAGGATAGACGTTCTTGTAGACGCACCTATCACATGCAGGTTTACGGGAACGGGCGTGATGGTGCTTACACGTTGTCTCGGCTCGGTAAGCCTCCCAAATACCCTTTGACCCCTTGGTGAGGTATTCCTCCCGTCCAGGATTAATGTCTGCGATCTGTACATCTGCGTACCCCATCAACTTCCTACCTGAGAGGGTTAATGGCTGAAGGGCTACTAACGGGAGCTTGAAGCGCCGTGCAGCCAACTCAGCAACCAGGGTTAACGCGTAGCCGTAGCCCTTACCTCTGTACTCCTTCGCGACATACAGAGCATCGATACCAATCCTGTCATCTTCCAATGGCCTTAGAGTGAGGAAACCTGCTGGTGTTCCATCGGTGTGAGCCAACAGATAAGTGGGACCCCAGAGAGATAAGCAATCCCCTGGCTGTGGATTCTCAAGAGAACGCTTGATGTCCAGATCAGTCAGAATATCTAGGTGTTCTGGGTTGTCGATATCAACGACGACTATCTGATGCGGAGGAAAGGCTAATGCCTCTAACTCGTCTAATAAGTCATCTTCACTCTTCATGGATACTCCCTTAAAGGGGCCTGGATACCAGGCCCCATAGTGAATTGGTTAACGGACACGCAGAATGTTTGTCTTGAGTCGGACACCGAACCACTTGGCTGGCTTGTGGTAGTCACTACCTGTCCTCTTCAGCTTGTACTTCTCGGCAAGCATCTTGTTAAACGCTCGCTGCCCCTTCAGCTGATCACTGTTCCGGCCGAATTCTTCCTCTACGTAAGTCTTGTAGGCTCCGTAGACGTCAGAGATAAGTGCGGTTGCATCCTCGTTATCCTGGTCAATCTCTACACAGGCACTCATGAACCCTGCCTCTGCATCGTTCTCTTCCAGAGAGGCGGTTGCGGCGGCTTCTAGGTCTGCTGGAACCTTCAAGCCGTGCATAAGGTAGTCGCGCGTACCCTCAAGAACCCAGTTGAGAATCCCAGAGGCTTCCTGGTTGTAGAAGTACTGGTCTACTCGCGCATGGTCCATGCTGCGGAAAGAGTCCCAAACCATTCCAGGCACAATCACGTCCCAGTTGACGAGAAGGAAACGACGCTTCATAGAGTTGTCGTTGCGCATCTGAGGGATGTGGTTAGTACGAATCCAGATGGTGTACTTAGGTGTGAAGTCGAAACCAGTCTCACCCTTGCGCTCGGTGTGGATCTCATCACCTCCGGTGTGCTCCTTCAGTGCCTCTTCATTCAGCTTGTGTTCACCTAACTCATCGAAGTAGACGATTCGGTTACCCGTCCAGTTGGCAGCGTCGAAACGTGCTGTAGTGCCGCTACCGGCCTGGAAGACTCGGGTAGCTCCCTTGGTTACGTACGTACCTAGGACAGCGTGGAGAACCTGAAGGAAGACACCCTGTCCAGCTCCACCAGCACCCTTGTTCAGAATGAAGACCTGTTCACGGACTTCCCCAATAGCACTCATTCCGGCGAGACGCTTTAGGTAGGCGCGGTGCTCAGGATCCGGCATGACGAATTCTAGGAACCTTTCCCATTCAGCACAGGTAGCGTCTGGGTTGTATGCCGCCCCAGTGATCTCCGTGCAGAGATAAGAAGAGTCATGCGGTAGAAGCTCACCAGTAGTCAGGTTTACAACACCAGTTGGTGTGTTGATCTGGTACGGGTCCTTGTCAAACTCATCTACAGAGCAGTAGAGAGCTTCACGTCCCGGAAGACGCTGAACAGTCTGATTGACTGCGTAGGTGGACCTCTGCTTCTGTGCCCAAGAGACGAATGCTTCCCTGTGTGTCTTCTTGTCCTTCTTCCCCTTCTCGGAAGCTGGGTAAGAATCTGCGCTGTAGAAAGGCCCCTCAGTCTTAGCGATGTTCTTAAGGACGTCTTCCACCACACCAGAGACGCGAGACTTAGTGGCTGGTAACCAGCGGGTACTGTTCCACATGAGGAACTGTTCCCTGTCAGGGTCATAGCGAAGGATGTGTCCTGCGTGGAAGATGACTCGGTCTGCATTACCAAAGTCGTCCTGAGTGAATGCAGCCACAATGGAGCGGTCATCAGAAAGAGCGTCGTCTAGGGGATCAGGGTCAGCTAAAGCTGCCCGCATACCCGAGTCAATGGACTTCAGAGAACGGCTCTGGGGGTGGTTGCCTTCCTCGCACGCGTCTTCCAGGTGAACGTGTGCGTCTTCTTCGTCAAGTACGCCATGGAAGACCAGAGAGAACAGAACGCGAGACGCTGTGTAGATCAGGTTATTCTGATCACCATCCTTGGCACTACGAACGCGGTCCGTCCAGTAGTCGACAGTCTTCTCTACAAGTTCAATCTGACCCTGAGTCAGGTTGGCAGGGTTGTACTCCTGACGCTGGTTCTGGCTCAGAAGCCGGGATGTTGGATCCCACTTCTTACTGGTCTGGTAATCCCAGATCTTGTCTAGAAGCCACTGAGGGGCAGTCTGAGGCTCCATGGTGTTGACGGCTGTGTACGCCTTACGTACACCCTCAGCGTCTGTGTAATGGGATGGTGGAACGATGTGGTATCCACCACCGGCCTTAATGTCGATACCAGGCCACAGCTTGTTGTGAATGCTCTGGAACTCAAAGTCAGGCATCTTGAAGACGAGATGAAGACCCGTGGAGGGGGAACGGTTGATCTCAGTCTCAATCTCGCCGTGCTCCTTCACGAGAGTCTTGTAAGAGCCTTCTCCTCCATTCTTGGGGTCATACTCCATTACGAAGATGCCGGTAGAGCTTCCGGTAGGTACACCAAGAAGCGTGCACTCTGGGTGCTCTTCAAGCCACTTAGAAACCTGGTCCAGGTCATCAGTAGCGGCGTAGAAGCCGTGGCAGAGCCCACCAGTCTTAAGGCACTTGCATACAGCGCGGTGAGCGGGTGTGGTTTCTCCCCTGCATTCATCGCAGTTTGCGTAAGGCATCTTGTTACCGGCGATGAGGAATACACTGCGACCCTTGGCAATAAGTACCTTGGCCCCTGCTAGTAAGTCCTGTGAGTTATTCATAGCGCTTCTGTCTCCTTAGGTAATCGCGCTGGTGCTACTTGGATGGGGTACCTACGTACCCAGGTGGGTTGATGTTGTGCTTCTCTAGGTGGGCCCGTAATGCCTGCCTGATCACTTCCGAGATGGGGACTCCCTGAAGGTTGGCTAGGCATGTCGTCTCGTCTGCCATCCACTTAGGCACTCGGGCCTGAAGGGTGGGGTCATGAGGAGCGACGTTCATGGTTCTTCTCCGATCTGTAAGACATGTGTAGTAACGAGAGAAGGGAAAAAGAAGGGCCGGAAGACCGGCTTCTTTCACCTTCCCCTTAAGAATACCGGCACATGAGAGGACCGAAGGAGGCAACTCGTCAACCTGGATTGACATGGTCCAGAAGTCCAGATGTGCGGGAAAGGGTCCATGCACGTCTAAGGAGTGCTAGGGTCCACGGACAAGGCATCAACAACACAGCACAGTGGGGGTACCCAATGGCACAGAAGCCGGTAGTCGTCACGGAAGCCGAGTGGGAGAAGGACAAGGAGAACATTCAGCGCGTAGAGACTCCGCTTCCTGGCTTCCCTGACGCTCAGCCGCTGGTCACGTACTTCAAAGTGGAGTACGTAGACGACTTCACGGAGAAGGCGGCTCCCGGAGGAACCGAGAGCGTTCCGCTCCTGGTGCCCGTGGAGAAGGAGCGCGAGACGACCGAGCTGGACGCAGAAGGTGACACCGTTCTGAACGGCGACGGAACGGCCAAGATCGTCACCGAGAAGTACTGGGACTTTGAGGCTCGGGAGCTTGACCTCTCAGACGCGTCCATCAAGAAGCTGGTAACGGCCCTCAAGCCGTTCTACGACAAGTCACGTGAGCGCGTTGTATCGGCGACTCCCCGTGTGACTGCTTCCACCTCGGGTGGTTCCGGCCACGACCTGAACGCGATTCGCGCTTGGGCTCGGGGTGCCGGACATGAGGTCAACGACAAGGGCCGAGTGGCTAACCGGATCATTGATCTCTACTACACGAACAACCCTGGGGTGAAGCGTCCGGACGCTTCATAAGCCGTCTGGGGACGCTAAAGGGGCTCGGTCTTAGGACCGGGCCCCTTTGCTGTGTCCGGCTGCTGTAGGGGTACTCAGAGCCCTTGTCGGCACAGGGCAGACGGCTTGGTCCTGGTGCTTGTCGGCAAGCCGGATTCCATGATCACCCGAAAACGGCCGGCTGTAGGAAGTTGATCTTGAAACTCGCAGGTCAGACCGTGTGCGGTGATCTGACTACCCGTCAGATGACGCACTGTCAGGTGAACGCTCGCTAACCCACCCTGGTAGCCGGTTGGTGGTGGGGAGGGCTACGGGCCAGAGTCCCCTTCTGCGGACGGCTGATCCTGTGTTGGCTCCGAGCTGGTGTCTGCTGCCTCCCGTCGCTGGTGC
The DNA here is from genome assembly GCF_001514115.1 of Streptomyces olivochromogenes. Lineage (GTDB taxonomy): Bacteria > Actinomycetota > Actinomycetes > Streptomycetales > Streptomycetaceae > Streptomyces > Streptomyces olivochromogenes. Next base: position 114,799 of record NZ_KQ948468.1, on the reverse strand, counting down.
TTGGGGTTACAGGGGCAGTCAGGGTTCAGGCAGGCTGCCCAACCGGGCATGTAACGCGGTTCAGACGCACTGCCAGGGTTGGCCCTGTGCCATTCCACGTAATGCTTGCGCCAACCGCACTCACGGCACCTCGGCCGCAGGTGGTCACGCATCTCGTGAAAGGTGAGCCCGCGTCTCTTGGGCATACTCCAACGCTACGACTGGACCGGGACGGATGCGCGTCACCAGGAGCAGCCGGAGAGAGCCCTCAGACGGCCGGAGAGAGGATCAGACGGAAGCCGGTAGCCGGATTACTGGCACGGCACCTGTTGAGCGTCCTGTGTGCGCTTACGGAGTCTTCTCCATAGCCGATGGTGAACCAACGGCCCTTGGACTGCTGCTGAATCCTGTACGGGGCTCCTGGTGGCACGAGACTGCTGGTGCCCCTTGCCTTCTCCTTATTGTGCGGACGGCATAAGCCGTGACCCCAGTGAGGTGCTCGGCAACCTGGGAAGGCACAGCCGGTTGTAGAAGGCTTGGTGGTCCTTAGGGGAGTAAGCGGCTTTCCCTTGCTCTGCTGTGCGTAGTGCCCCATACAGAGGGCTCGGGCACGTACTGGCTTGGAGCACTCAGGGAATGTGCAGAGGACTGCTGTGTAGGTGGGGGTGATGGTGGACATTGTGTGCGCTCCTTTCCGAGGACGCGATTGTTTAGGCAGAGCTATAAGTCTAGGTCTGGAGACCTGTTTCCCAGTCGGCTACTCGATGGGGAGAACGGCAGGGGTCTTTCCCCCGGGAAGTGGGGGACTACCCCCTGTAATGCCCCCTGCGTTTGTGCAGGTCAGAGAGCTGGTGGGGGGAATGAAAAGTTTCCCCCCACTACCCCCTGTGACAAAGTGCAGGTCAGAGTACTTGTCGGGGGGAAACTGCGTTGGGGAGAGTCATTCGCTCTCTGCCCTCTATTTCTCTCTGTTGCCGACTGTGTTTCTCTTATACCTTCTTTTTCTTTCAAAGTTTCCCCCTTTCCCCCCATAGAGATAGATAAGTACAGGTCAGAAGGTGTTTGAAGGCGGGGGGAAACGAGGGGGGAAAGGCGGGGGAAACGGGGGAATGAAGCTGAGGGGTTTCCCCCAGAGGGTTGCGGAGGATGAGTGGTGCAAGTTGTCCCGGAGAAGGAAAGCCAAGCTCAGGGTTCTAGTTTAGACATTGTCTAAGTGTGCTTTAGGGGTTGCCCACTGTGGTTTGGGGCTTTGGCTTTATCCTGTAGTCGGGGCTTGATGGGTGCGTGAATAGGCCGTACCCCCCTGTTTTGTGTGTGTCAACCCCATTTTGCAATCTTTTCCATGATCTTTTTGACATTTTGCCTTGGTTTGCACTGCAAATCCAGCAAATTCCCCTTTGTTTCCATTAATCAATTCAATTCCCGCCTTTTCTTCTAAAGGGGAATGCTTATGCACCCCTATTCGCTCTATTCATGAAAGGAATTCCAATGGCTAAGCAGTATGGAAAGACCGGTAATCCCGCACAGCGTGCGGATATGCGGGCTAAGGCTTATGCAATGTCCCTTAAGGGGATGACTAACGGCGCTATTGGTGCTGAGTTAGGGGTTAGTCGGGAGACTATCCGCACCCTGTTAGCCGAGTACATTGCTGAGATCTCTGTACCCATTGCCGAGAAGGCTAGGGCCGTAGAGCTGGACAAGCTGGACCGCATTGAGGCACTGGCCTGGAAGCTCCTGGAGGACCAGCACGTAGCCTTCCAGCATGGCAAGGTAATCACGCTTGACGGCTCTCCTATCGCGGACACAGAGCCTGTCTTCAAGGCTATTGACCGCATCCTGAAGACCAGTGAGCGCAGGTCAAAGTACCTAGGTCTCGACACCCCTGTTAAGACTGAGCACACCGTAACCACTTCATCTGTGGTGGACGCATCTATCCTGGCTTTGGTAGCCGAGATGGAAGAGAAGAACCAGGAAGACCGAGAGCTATCCGAGTAATTCAGGGACGGCTATTCACCTGGTTATGCAGAGCCCGCATGGTTATGTATGCAGCCTTATGCGGTCACCCTCAGTGAGATGTGACGATACTGAACGCAGGTAGCGTCAGTAGTTGATCAAGCTCTGACCTGCATCTATTGCATGATCGTTTGTGTCTCACACACATCTCTCACACACCCTCTTGCCGACACCAGGGCGCCGGTTACTCAGTCACTGAATGTGTCCGGCGCTTAGGCCGGACGTCTCCCCGTTTATTCATTGAACGTTGAACGGCTTGATGAATAAGGGAGCCGACTCATTGTCAAGCCCTTTAGGGATTTGCTCTGAATTCACCGAGCAAAGTAGGTGGGGGGTACACATAGAATTGACAATGTACATGATCATCGGGACTACCCCCATTCCAATCTCTAAGCAGTGGGAGGAATGAAAACTTAGGAGAAGTGATGGACCCAATCCTTGCCAAGCACATGAAAGGACTGGACGCAGAGGCTTTAGCCACTAGTCCGGAGTACAGGCGTGCCGTCTGTGCACGAGACCCCATCAGGTTTGCCCTCATCTACTTACCGGATTCCGTGCGTGACCCTGATACAGGCGTCATCTCCTTCTCTCCGGTGCATGAAGAGTGGGCGGAGCTAGCAAAGACTTGGGACCGGACCACACCTAAGAAGATTGCCGAGAACAGGCATGCCTTTGTGGCCCCTCGAAACCTCGGTAAGTCCACCTGGTGGTACCTGGTACTGCCCCTCTGGTGGGCTGCCTACGGATACAGCCGCTTCACAGTGGCTTTCGCCAACGCGGACCACCAGGCACAGAACCACCTGCGTACCTTCAGGAAGGAGCTGGACGAGAACGAGCGTCTACGGGAGGACTTCCCCGAGCTGTGCCAGCCAAAGAGGCGTATCCGTGGCATGGCCGATGGAGACTCGGCCGGAGCCCGCTTCTGCGGCAACGGCTTTGTGTTCATCGCTAAGGGAATTGATTCCCAGAGTCTTGGAATGAAGGTGGGCAACCTCCGGCCGGACACCATCGTCCTGGACGACTTGGAGCCTGACGCAGCGAACTACTCCGCCTACATGAAGAACCAGCGTCTGACGTCCGTCATCAACGCCATTCTTCCGCTCAACAGGCTGGCGAACGTGGTGTGGACGGGAACGGTCACCATGCACGGATCATGCGTGCACGACATGGTGAGGCATGCCAAGGGGGAGTCCGGCGCCGAGCTGGAGTGGGTCTCTGAGACGCGTTTCCAGGTCCACCACCACAAGCCCTTCATCCAGGACCCCCAGTCCGGCACAGAGGCGTCTGTGTGGCCTGGTAACCCCATTTTCGACCTGGACGAGATGAACGACGCACGCCACACAGCGGAGTTTAAGTTGAACTACGAGAATGACCCGATGGGTGCGGCCGGACTCCTGTGGAGCCCTGGTGACATCAAGTACGCGGACTTTGAGTGCATCGGTACGTACATTTCGATTGACCCGATTGTCTCCAAGAACAACATGAAGTCTGACCTGACTGGTGTTGCGGTTGTCGGTGCAGCCATTGACCCAACTACCGGCGCACGTAGGGCACTTGTGAAGTTTGCAGCCGGAGTACGCATGACCGGTAAGGACTTGAAGCTCTACATTGAAGGCATCATGACGGCTTTCCCGGAAGCCTCCCTTCTCCTGGTGGAGACCAACCAGGGTGGAGCCCTCTTTGAAGAACTCTTTGAGGATCTGCCGATCACGGTAGAGACGTACCACTCAAGCGAGAAGAAGGAATCCCGCGCGGGAAGGCTTCTCCAGCTCTATCAGAACCGTCCCAACCCTCTGGTCTTCCATGCAGAGAAGTTCCACCAGGCGGAGACTGAGATGTTCACTTACCCGAATATGGGTGACGACATCACGGACGCTATCGGGGGAGCCGTACTCCGGTGGGTCAAGCCTGAGCAGAAGCGTAAGGCGCGTATTCGCATCAGGCATCAGGGCTAAATCTAATGCCGCTTATGGATCTGAATAGATACCGTATAATCCTGTGAGAGTGGGTATTGAATAGCAATGCCCAACCTCTTTTGTGACTCCGGAGATTAGGAGCCGACGCGGTCGGCTCCTAAATGATCTTCGTTGAGGGAATGCCGGCTCCGAAAAGCCGCAGGTCAGAGCCCTAAGCGCTTGTCGTGAGGGCTCCCACACCCCCTCCCGTAAGCCAACCGGCCCGGAAAAGTCCCCGGTGACTGCCCTCATGTTTCCGGGCCGGTTGTCCACTCGATAAAGCAGCCAGGTTCGGCGCGCACTCAAATAGCACAACCAATTCAGAACTCCAGTAGCCAAGCTCGGCAGATAAGTGGAGGTCCAAAGCACTCAGGATTAGAGGAAACAATGAGCACACCAGTAGAGCCACACTTAATCGGTCTAGAGACCCTGCATGCCGACTATTTCGAGCTAGTCAATGCCCGCCCCGCTTACGAAGAAGCTGAAGCTTTCTATTGCGGCATGGTGGAAGAGTCTTACAGCAGCCCTAAGGTTGCGCGACTCCTGGCTAAGTTCGGGCTGAACGACTTCCCGTCATTCAACTTGGCTCACATTGCTGTTGATGCTGTCATTGATCAGCTTCACCTGAACTCGGTGACCACTGAGGACAACGCATTAGACAATGTCCTGGATGACCTCCGAGACGCTAATGACCTTGATGAAGAGTTCCCAATCCTTATGCAGAACGCGGGGAAGTTTGGGGACTCATACCTGTTCGTATGGCCAAGCACGGATGACAGTGGAAACACTGTTGGTGTCCGTATGGAGCCGCAGGACCCACGGGTAGCGCGTGTCTTCTACAGCATCGAGAACCCAACGGAGATGGCTAGGGCTATCCAGAGTTGGGAGCTTGGCTCCGGCACAAGCCTTGTGGTGCGTGTGAACGTCTACTACGCAGACCACATTGAGCGCTGGTTCCATAAGGGCAAGGTTCCGAAGAACCCTAAGCAGGCTAAGTGGGAGCCCTTCACTGAAGACGGCTCTCCGGCCTTCATTCAGAACCCTTTCAACCAGGTGCCCTACTTCCACTACCGCACGAGTCGCCCATACGGCATCCCTCTGCACAAGAACGCGTACGGACCACAGCTAGCCATCAACAAGCTGGTGACGTCCCACCTGGCGACGGTCGACTACCAGAGCTTCCCTCAGCGCTATGCCCTGGTGGACCCCACAGCCGACAAGGCAGGCTCTCAGACAGGCGACTTTGACCCTGAACACCCCCTAGACGGCTTGGACCCTGAGGACTCGGGAGAGAGCCAGCTAGACGCGTCTCCATCGGCCGTTTGGGACCTGGAGGGTTACAAGACAGTCGGGCAGTTTGACGCATCAGACCCGAGCGTCTTCCTGAAGCCTCTTGACCGTTACATCAAGGTCATGGCTCAGGCAACTGAGATCCCGTTCCAGGCTTTCGACTCGACAGGCGACGCTATTTCAGGCGAGAGCCGCCGCGTAGCCAATGAGCCTCTCTATGTACGCGTGGAGAACCTACAGAGGAAGTTTGGTTCCACTCACCGTAAGGCTTACCAGTTTGCTCTAGAGGTTCTCGGCGAAGAAGCCGGAGACTTAACGGTCAACTGGAAGCCAGTCCGGAACATCAATGACCTCAATGGCATTCAGATGCTGCTTCTCAAGAGGCAGCTTGGTGTGCCGAATGACGTCCTTCTCGCAGAAGCCGGTTACAACTCGGCTGACATTGACTCCTGGTTAGCTCAGGCGACACCAGAAGAAGTAACACCTGTTACAACCCAGAATGAAGCACCGCAGTAGGCGGATAAGGGAGATAGCAAATGACTGACCTAATCACTACCGAAGACAACGATAACGACGACGTCACCGACGTTGAAGCCACTGAAGACGAGTGGACTCCTCCCACCCGTGAAGAGTGGGAAGGCGTCTTAGCCAAGAAGAAGACTGCCGATTCTGAAGCAGCCTCGCGTAAGCGTTGGCTCCGTGATCTGGGATACGACCCAAAGACCGGCGAGAAGCTCACAGACGTCTCTGAGACTGGCTCTGATGCTGCTGCCAAGGAAGACGTCCAGACGGACGCTGCCAAGCCTGCACAGGTCGACACAGCAGCCATCGAGAAGGCGGCTTCTGCTAAGGCAACCGCACGAGTAATCAGTCTGGTTGAAGCCGGAGTAGACCCAAAGAGTCTGGATCTGGTTGACAGGCTGATTGACCCTGATGAAGACCTAACCGCTCAGCTTGAAACGCTGAAAGAGAAGGCTCCAGGTCTTTTTAAGCGTCCACGTACAACCAATGTTGCGGACGCATCCGCTGTAGGGGCCGGAAGCAAGAAGACTCCTACTGGTACGGCATCAACGGATTATCGCGAGAAGCTTGCAAAGAGCATTCTTGGGCGTTAGTCCCTGATTCCTAACTGAATAGCAACAAGTATGCCGAGTGAGGCGAAGGAGGTTCCTATACCAAAACTCTTTTAAGGAGAGCCTTACAATGGCTGCTAATGATATGTCTGACTGGATTCCCATTGAGTGGGATTCCGCTGTAATTCAGCGTGTACTCAAGGCTTCGGCCATTGAGGCAACCGCTAGCCGTACCGGCATGACTACCAGCACTAAGCGTATTCTCCGTGCTGGTGACTTTGATGTAAACACCGGTACCACCTATGTAGATGACGACTCTGACCTTGACTACGTGACTCTTACTGCACGTCGTTTCATGGGTAAGACCGTTCTTGAGGAAGATGACCTTAAGGACGCTGAGTCTATTGTTGACGTAATCGGCCAGCGTGCTATGGATTACGCCAACTCTTACGCTACCTACCTGGACAACGCTTGCGTTGGTGTAACCGCTTCTGAGAACGGCACTACCGTACCGTTCACTTCTATCTACAAGACTGTTCGCACCAACGGTGCCAACGGAACTTCTGGCTACGTGGCTGATGCCAACTACGTGAACTGGAACGGTGCCGCTTCTGGCGCTTACAACAGCCTTTCCAACACCCTGAAGCTTGTAGAAGTAGGCGACTACTTCGATGAGGCAAACGCTCTCATCATCGCCAACACTGCTTTCCGTGACGTACTCCGTCAGGTGAAGGACAACAACGGAACCCCAATCTTCGTACAGGGACAGGGAACCGATTCCGGCCAGCCGGACACCCTGTTCGGTATTGAGATCTTCTGGAGCCGTGGCGCTAAGACCTCTGCCGTAGCCGGTAGCAAGCCAGCCGGTAACCCACTTCTCGTATTCGTGGGTGACCGTGGACTTCTTAAGCTCGGTGTCCGTTCTGGTCCCGAGACCATCGTTACTCCGGCTGATGCTCAGAGCAACACTGACCAGACTGCCCTTAAGCTCCGTAGCCGTCGTGGTTTCGCGCTGGGCAATGTCTTTGGTGCAGCCGTTCTTGAGAAGACTGGCTGATCCAACTCCTAGGGGCGGGTACATCTCCCTGCCCGCCCCTAGGGCTTTCACGTACCTAGAAAGGTGGTGCGGAGAATGAGTTGGGCAACCACAGCAGAAGTACTAGCTATTACCAGGATCATGGTTTCTGAGGATGACCTCACAGCCGCTCAGTTCCTCATCGAGATGTTCGCTGAGACCACTGAGGATTCAAACGACTTCATCTCTTCTAAGAATCTCCGCCTACTGAAGTTGGCCGTTGCCTATCAGGCAAGTTGGATGACCGAGCATCCGGACGTCTACGTCTCTATGGATCTCACATCCGCTAACCAGGACGGAATGTCCTGGACAGTAAACAACCCTCAGGCAGGGGTTCTAGCACCTCTAGCAGGCATGGCTATTCGCCGCCTGTCTTGGAGGCGTAACAGGAGTATCAACCTCCGTCCTGGCAGTGCACGCAATAGGAACTACGTCCCTCGTAATCTCGATTCAGATAACGCGGTCATTGATGACTCGCGTACTGACTGGCGTCCTTTGGGATAAGGGAAAGGACGTACAATGATCTTTAGGTGCAATACCAGGGTAACTATTCTCGGTAGCACTACCAGTGTTGACGAATGGGGAGACCTAATCGACAACGACTCGGTTGTAGCGAGTGGTATTCCTGCTTCGCTTACTGAAGTCGCGAACACTGCTTACTCTGAGAACTCCACTCGCCCCCGAGTCATCCGGGGCGGGATTTGCCGACTCTCTTCCGCGCACGCGAATCAGGTCACTGACAACGTGCGTATCAGGGACGAGAAGACCGGCTTCACATGGATTGTGCTCAGTGTGACCTTGCCTAATGACGCAACGGGTCACATGCCAATGCACATCCAGGTTGAGCGCTCTTAGCGCACTTGATACCCCCTTGGGACAACCAGGGGGTCACTCACTAATCAGATACCAGATGCTCAGCCGGACAACGGCAGGGATCTACCTTTCCTACGCAGTGCGCTAGGGGTATATCCCTCTGCCCTGCGTTCTTTTTATGCCTAAGGAGGGTTGGAAATGGGACGTGTTGAATGGGAACCAGACTGGGAAGCCAAGATTGACCACTCTGTTTCCGACTTCCTAGAAGAAGTCGCTAAGGACGTCCTTAAGGACATGCAGGTTTATGTACCTAAGGACACCGGACGTCTTCTGAATGACCTTGACTACGAGGTTCATGGACTCTCGGCCCGTATCGGTGCCAAGACAGCCCCTTACGCGTACTACGTGGAAGTTGGCACAAGGCCACACCTCATCACCCCCAACGGTAAGGGTGCACTTTCTTGGGAGGGTGCGGAGCACCCAGTGAATGAAGTCAACCCCCACCCAGGGACTACCCCAACCAACTTCATGAAGAAGAGTCTTTACAAGTCCAGGGGCGGTGCCTGATGGCTAACCAATTCGCTCAGGCTGAGTCTGTAGCCGTCGCATGGCTGAAGTCCTTAGGGCTTACCGCCGTAGCTACTGAAGTCCCTGAGGACTCTGGTTCTTGGTGGTCCACCGGCTTTGTTCAGGTGGAGAAGACAGGCAGCGTGATTAACCCTCACGTGAAGCTACGGAACAACGTAATCACCTGTCATATCTGGGCTGCACGTCAGGACCGCAATAAGCAGAACGCTCCTTACGGGCAGGCTAACCAGATCGGTGAACTCATCGTAGATGCCTGCTTTAACGAGAGCTATCAGCACTGGGACACAGTGCTCTCGGCTTCTCTCGGCTCCATTCCAGTACGGGTTATCAACGTCTCTCTTCTCCAGGACCCAACAAAGGTTCCTTCAGATGACGCGCACATGGCCCATTACGTGATGGACATCCAGATTACTTGGGTCCAGAAGGACTCTTAAGGGAGGTGCGGCTATGACGCACACGGTGGATCTGACGATCCGACCAGGGTGGTTCATCGAAGTAGATGAAATCACATTCAAAGACCTGAAGCGGCAGGGACTCATTAACTCCGAGTATGCCGAATTGAAGGAAGTTCCAACACCCAAAGAAACCCCGCGCTCTAGGAAGGGCTCGGCTACAAAGAAAGAGGTGGACTCCAAGTGAGTGTTACCGTTTCCAACTTAGTTCAGGGTCCAGCAACTCTCTACATTGCCGCTTTTGGCACTTCAGAGCCAGTGGACTCCACTACTCCTCCAGCTTCTGCCTGGTCTGACCTCGGTGGAACTACCGATGGTACTGAGATCACCATTAACCAGGAGTACAAGGAGCTTGAGGTAGACCAGATCGTAGATGTTCCAGGGCGTCGTCTGGTTAAGCGTGACATGCAGGTTAAGACCAACATGGCTGAGCCAACCCTTAAGAACCTTAAGTACGCGCTTAACGGCGGAACTGTTTCTTCTGGTGGAGACTCTTACGTTCCTGCCAACAACTCTTCTGCAACTCAGCCAACCTACATGGCTCTCCTCATCGACGGATTCTCTGCTGAGGGTGCTGCACGTCGTGTTGTTGTTCGCAAGGTTCTCTCTATCGACAACGTGGCCTTCGCTTACAAGAAGGATTCGCAGACGGTCTACTCCGTAACTTGGGGTGCCCACTACGTATCTAGCGTTATCGAGCCATTCCACATCATGGACGAAGCGTAATCAAACCGAGCTTTAACCAAAGGGAGATATAGAAATGACTACTGCTAACTCACGTAACAAGAAGTCCTCACTAGAGCGTAAGGCAATCGCCCTGGTAACCCCCGAGGTTCTCCAGGAAGAGCGTGTAGTCCTCTTCACGATTGATGAGGATGAGTACACAGTCCCAGCCAAGCCCCGTCCTAACGTAAGTCTGCGCTTCATGCGCAACCTGAAGGACCATGACGAGAATTACGCCATGGCTCAGCTTATGGAAGACATGTTAGGTAAGGCTGGCTGGGACGCCTTATGTGATTTCGATGCTCTTACTGAGGACGAGTTAACTCAGATCATGGATCAGGTACAGAACCTGGCTATGGGCGGAGCTGAGAAGTCCGCAAAAAACTAATTGAGCGGGCCGGAGACCTGATCTGGGTACTTGAGTACCTGGACGATATCGAATCAGACATGTCAGCCATTCACCGAGTGGACGACATTGAGGATCTCTCCGGCCCGAAGTTTTACCGTCTGGTAGTACGTCTCACTGCCTATACCGGAGTAATGCAGGCCCGAGTTGAGGCACTCCGAGATGAGGAAGAGAAGAGCGGAAACGGCTCGGCTTCTACGTCAGAGCGACCGCGTACCACCTCATCTAGTTCGGGACCAATCCATGAGGACAGTCCCGAGATGCTAAACAGCATTCATGCCAGCTCTGGCAAGACTGCCAACCTATTCAAGGTGACGAAAGTCCCGCGTAAAGAAGAATCAAACGACGCCGTATAAGGAGGTGCCCGATGCCAGTAGGATTCAAAATTGCGTCCGCGTGGGTTGATGTAAACGCGGACACGAGGGGTTTACGTGAAGAAATCAAGCGTGAAGTCCGTACTGCCACATCGGGCACTAACCGGATCAAGATTACGGCTAACCTTGATGCCACCAGGGCTAAGTCTGAGATCTCTAAGTTAGCCAAGAATCAGACCCTTAAGTTGCGTGTCTCCTTAGACAGTGCTCAGGCTAAGTCCGAGATTCGTAAGCTCGGCCGTAACGTCACCATCAAGGTAAAGGTGGAAGTTGATACAGCCGAAGCACGTCGCCGGATTGATGCTCTCGGCCGTAACCGCAGTGTTCGGCTAGGTGCAGACGTCAACTCTGCTGGTGCCTCTGCTCAGCTTGCTTTCTTGACCAGGGCTCGGACAGTCCAGATCAACACCAGGGTCAACCAGACAGTCATCAACCAGGTAACCAACAACCTGAACAGCGTGACCCGAGCTGGTGGCAGCGCTAGCCGTGCAATGCGCTTGCTCCGGCTGGTCATCCTGGGTATGGCTGTAGCCCCTGGAATCCTCGGTGCGACTGCAAGCATGCTTAAGACTATTGCCACATCTAGCGCTATCGCCGTTCCGGCCGTACTCGCACTAGGTGCGGCTTTCGCTGCTATTAAGACAGGTCTTTCGGGTGTTGGCTCTGCCTTGTCTGCTGGATTCAGTTCCAAGTCTTCCAAGGGGAGCGCTAGCGCTCAGATCTCTAGTGCACGTCAGATTGAAGACGCTAAGCGTTCTCTTATGCGTGCCCAGAGGGATCTTCAGTACACAGAAGAAGACTCTGCTAAGGCAATCGTTGCGGCTCAGCGTCAGGTAAAGGACGCTCAGCAGAACCTGAGGGACGCTGAAGTCCAGAGCGCTCAGGACCGTGCCGACGCAGCAGAGCGCGTTAAGCAGGCTCAGGAAGACCTTTCCCGCACCTATGAGGATGTGGCTCGGGCTAACGCTCAGGCAGTGCGGCAGGTACAGGACGCAGAAGACAATCTGAGGGACGCACAGGAGAAGGCACGTCAGGCTCAGGCTGATCTCACTCAGGCTCGTAAGGATGCCGCAGAGCAGCTTGTAGACCTCAACAACAAGCTGAAGGACGCTCAGCTAGACCAGCGTGATGCCGTCCTGGACCTGAAGGACGCTCAGGACGCTCTAGACAACGCTCGCATGCAGACCAACCCTGTTGCTGCTGCGGACGCCTACACAAAGGCTATTGAAGAGCAGAAGGCGGCTCAGGACGCTCTTAACGCTGTCCGTGCAAAGGGTGCCGGAGCTTCCGATATGGAGAAGGCTCAGGCAGAAGCAGCGTTTGCCAACGCGTCTTCTAAGGCTGCTCAGGCTGCTGAGAACCTTGCAAAGGCTCAGGGCGGGCAGACCTCGGCTGAGGATATCGAGCGGGCACAGCTCAACTACGACCGTGCAAAGCAGGCTCTAGAAGAGCAGACCTTAGAGACTGACAGGCTGAAGTCCCAGACTGAGGATGCCAACAAGGCAGGTGTTGAGGGAAGCGCTCAGGTTAAGGACGCTAAGGACAACATCAAGAAGGCAAACGAAGATGTAGCCGACGCTGCCCAGAAGGTAAAGGACGCAGAAGCCGACGCTGCCCAGACTGCTGAAGACGGGGCACGTCGCGTAAAGGATGCTCAGGACGCGGTATCCGACTCGGTGAAGGCTCAGGCAAAGGTCTACCAGGACAGTGCCCGTGCTATCCAGGACGCTCAGCGTCAGGTATCCGATGCTCAGCAGGGTGTTGCCGACGCGCACGAACAGGCTTCAAGGGACATCCTTTCGGCCAATGAGAACGTAGCCGACTCTGCCCGCAACTTGGCAGAGGCTTACCAGGATGCCGGTAAGGCCGGAGACAACGCGGCTCAGACTTTCTCTGATGCCATGAAGAAGCTGTCTCCTAATGCACGGAGCTTTGTTCAGACCGTTCTTGATATCGCTCCGGCCTGGAGGAAGGTAAAGCTCTCTATCCAGGATGCCCTGTTCTCTGGCTGGGATTCCAAGCTAAGGGAGTTGTCTGACCAGACACTTCCTGATGTACAGACTGGACTGACTGACACTGCCACCATCTTCAACGGCATGGGTAAGAGCATCGCGGATTCTCTTATCAACCTGTCTAAGGCTGGCACCCTCAAGAGGCTCTTCTCTGGGCTGAACGGGGCTATGAAGCCTCTTGAGAAGACTCCGGGCAAGCTGACTACTGCTTTTGCTCAGATTGGTGTAGCGGCTTCTCCAGCCTTGAAGAAGTTCACCACTTGGCTTGCCGACAAGGCAGACAAGTGGGCGGACAAGATTGGTAAGACGTTCGCCAATGGCACTCTAGAGAAGAAGATCAGCGCTTCCGTCAAGAAGATTGCCGACGCCTATAACAGCATCAAGAACAACCCAGAGTTCCAGAAGTTCCTAAAGGCTATGAGGGAACAGGGTCCGGCTGCTGGTGAGGCAATGAAGGACATTGCTCAGGCTCTTCTGAAGGTGTCCACCTCTCTCGGCTACGGCGTAGGTGCGGCTCTCTTCAAGTTGGCTCAGGCTGCGTCTCTGCTGGTTCTGGCTCTGCCTGACTGGTTCATTCAGGGACTCTTGGTGTTCGCCGGAACCCTGAAGACGCTTCTCCTTATCACCTCTGTTGCTAAGGCAGTACGTCTCTGGGTAACAGCTCAGTACGCACTGAACGGCGCTTTCCTGTTGAGCCCGCTTACCTGGATTCTCATTGGTATCGCGGCTCTGGTTGCCATCGTTGTTGTCATCGCCACTAAGACTCATTGGTTCCAGGATATTTGGGCTGCGGCTTGGGGCGGCATCAAGACGGCTTTCAGCTTCGTCTATGACTTCATCAAGAACAATTGGCCGCTAATCGTCGGAATCCTGACTGGTCCAGTCGGCATCGCCGTAGTGATGATTCTCAAGCACTGGGATTCCATCAAGGCTGGACTGAAGTTAGCTTGGGATTGGCTGAAGTCCAATGTCTTCTTCCCTATTCGCGACTTCTTCACCGTAACCATTCCGGGCTGGAGTAGCACGCTAAAGAAGAAGATCGTTGATACCTGGAACTCTTGGGTCAACGCGACTAAGGCCACCTTCCAGAGCTGGAAGGACTGGGTAACTGCTAAGTTCAACAGCTTCAAGGACAGCGTTTCAAGTATCACTAGCTCTATCCGTGATAAGTGGAAGTCCTTTGTTTCTGGGCTGAAGTCGGCTTGGTCTGATGGTTGGAATTCCATTAAGTCTAAGTGGGACAGCATCTCTAGCGCTGTGCGTGGAGGAATGTCCACCTTCTCAGACAAGATCAAGAGTACTTTCCGTAGCGCGGTTAGCGGAGTGAAGTCCATTTGGAACACTCTGGAAGGCATCTTCAAGTCGCCAGTACGGTTCCTGATCAACACTGTAGTGAACAAGGGAATCGTTGGGACGATTAACTGGGTTCTCGGAAAGGTGGGAGTCGGAAGCAAGATTCCTACTGTCGGTGTGCCTAAGGGCTTTGCCTCTGGTGGACCTGTAAGGGGTCGTGGCACTTCCACTTCAGACAGCATTCCGGCGCGTCTCTCTAACGGTGAGCATGTTCTTACCGCTAAGGACGTGCAGGCTCTAGGCGGACATGCCGGAGTCATGGCACTGCGTCAGGGTGGGGGACGCAGGACGGCTCTCATGAAGAAGGGTGTTGCTCACGCCAGTCTTGGTGGAGCCATCGGCAACTTCTTTGAGCACCCGCTAGACAGCATCGGCAAGGGTGGAAAGTGGTTGTGGGACCAGGGCGTTAAGTGGACCCGAGCCGCAGCAGCCAAGTTCGTGTCTGTAGCGTACAACAACATTGTCAATCCGATCATGGGTCACATCCCATTCGGAGGTAGCTCTAAGGCTCTCGCTAAGGGTGTGCCTGCTTACTTCAAGAACAAGATTGTTGATTACGTAAAGGGCAAGGGCGACGAGAAGCAGAAGGCAGTAGATGCCGCTAGCGGTATTGGCAACTACAAGCCAGGCGCCGGAGTAGCTCAGTGGGCTGGAGTCGTTCGTAATGCTCTGAGTCAGGTTGGTGAACCTCTTGGTTTAACCAACACAACACTGCGAAGGATGAACCAGGAGTCTGGTGGTAATCCAAAGGCTGTAAACCTTTGGGACTCCAACGCTAAGGCTGGATATCCATCTGTTGGACTGATGCAGGTTATCCGTCCTACCTTCCAGCACTGGGCGGGCAAGTATGCCCACAAGGGTCCTTTCATGTACGGAACCAGCATTGACCCGCTGGCCAACGTCTACAGCTCTATGCGTTATGCAAAGGGTGCCTACGGTTCTCTGTCTCGCGCTTACAACCGTGCAGGCGGATATGCCAATGGCGGCATGGCACGTGGTCTTTCCCTTGTGGGGGAGCGCGGGCCGGAGCTTATCAATGCCGGTAGTGGTTCTCGCGTCTCCAGTAATAGTGAGACCAGGGGGCTCCTGACTGGTGGGAACACTTACAACATTGATGTGCACATTGATGGAACCCTTGACACGACTAATCCTAGTGAGCGCAAGAAGTTCGCTAAGGAAATGGCTAGTGACATTAAGGAAGCTATCCGTAAGGATGACCTAGGAAGGGGTCGATAATGTCAACGTACGGTCCCGACTGGGGAGTTATCGCAGTTGATCGGTTCACTGTAGTCGAAAGGCTTACAGCGGACGAGAATGGTGGGGCAGACCGAAAGTTAAGCCTGGAAGGTCAGGAGTCTTCCCCACCAAGCACAACCGATGAATGCGTTAACCATCATGAGCAGATCAAGGCTATGGAAGCCGGGAAGCTGGTTCCTGTCGTCTTCACTGACAAGACTGGCAGTAATGGCTATTACACAGTCGATTCGTCTAGCTCCACTCTGACTGACTATCAGGGGGAGCTACAGACTGCTGACTGGAAGATTTCTCTTAACCGTGAGGGTTCCGAGTCGGAGGTAGATCTCCAGTCTCGTCTAACTGGTGCGGTTCGGAAGAATGACTTCAGTCTTACCGGCGAGAAGTGGCATGCTCCCTCCATTGGGCATTACGCCTACTTCACTGGTTCGAGCAATCCGTCTGTGATGACGCGAACAGGTGCTGATGGAGCAATGACGGTCTACAGGAATATCCCCGATTTCTCACCTAAGTGGGGTTGCCCGGTAGCCAGTTACAACGGCGGACGTGTCCGTGTAATCGACTACGGGCTAGTCGGCTCTGGCTCCGAGCTGGAGGGTGTCGACCGGCCGGTGGGGGTGGCCACCTGGTCACTGGGCAATGCCCTGGTGAACGTGACGCCTACCAGCTCGGCCGGAGTACTGGACGTGCAGGCGTACTCCGGGGGTGCCTGGCACTCCAAG
Organism: Streptomyces olivochromogenes; assembly: GCF_001514115.1. Lineage (GTDB taxonomy): Bacteria > Actinomycetota > Actinomycetes > Streptomycetales > Streptomycetaceae > Streptomyces > Streptomyces olivochromogenes. The sequence goes on along the minus strand of NZ_KQ948468.1, from coordinate 98,717 downwards.
CTATGGCGCCTGACTGTGGCTGGCTCCCCTGTAGCGGCTTGGGACTCTGCCTCTCTGATCCGCAATGACCAGGAACAGTGCATCATCCGTCTGGTGGCTTCTAGGAGCCCTGGAAGGGTCGTCCTGGACCTGACTCTCAGGCGAGGCTCCCGAGTGCTTGAGGGGTACCTCCAGAGCGGTTCTAGCGCCACCCTTGGATGTGCCCTGGTGACGTCCGAAACCAACGTGAACACATCGGCTTCCGGCTACATGACAGCCACATCTAACGATGCGAATGGAAACCGCTTTGTGTGTGGCTCTGCCCGCACGTTCACAGGTTCCACTACTGGCTCTATGACCAAGTCGTCTGCCACGTTCTTAGACTTCTTTGTAGGTGCGGTTATTGCTGGTGGATCTGCCGTGTCCGGCGACACAGCAACTGATTTGCGTAACCAGTACATCGGTGCTTTGGCGGAAAGCACACACGCAGTTAAAAGGTAAAATTGTCTAAGCACACTCACTTAAAGGGAGGTAGAGACTCATGAGCGTCAAGGAAGTGCTGAATGCAATCGGTAGCTTTGACTTAGACCTGAAGGCGGATACGCCTAAGGACATCATCACGGCCATTGGCATGTTCGGCCACGTTGCGATTGTTCCTGGTCGTATTGACCCACGGCAGTATGAAGACGCATTGCTCGATGAGGCTCGCTATGTGGGTGTGCTCAGGGAAAAGACCGTTGGTGGACAGAACGTAAGTCTTGGTGGTGTCGGCATGGCTTGGCACCTCGGAGATGAAGGCACCCGAGGTGCAGTCATTGAGGTACCTGCCACCTTCACCGCTGAGACTTTCCCGAACACCATCACTGGTCTTCTGCCAGCTTCTGTAACGGCTGGAACTCTCTACTCGGTTCCAGGTGGCTACACCTACACAGGTGTCCACCAGTGGCAGACCCCAAGGGACGCTATCCAGTACGTGTGTGAGTACTTCTCTCACACGAATGCGCCTGTGTCTTGGAGGGTGAACAACAATGCCACTCTTGACGCTGGTCCAGAGGAAGACATCTTCGTAACTGATCCCCAGTGCATCATCATTCGCAAGGGTGCCGGAGAAGACCTCAACATCAGGGCACTGCCCGGATCCTTTGAGTCCAAGTTAGACACCGAGGATTACACCACTCGCGTTGTTCTCCTGGCTGAGGGTGAAGGGGCGTCTATCTACCTCGGTGAAGCCACTAAGGACCCGCTACAGAACCCATACAAGGATCTGCACGGTAACGCGCTGATCATTACTCGTGTCGTCTCTGAATCCGATACAACGGCTGAGAACGCGACGGTTCGTGCACAGCTAGCCCTGGACTCTTACGAGGGAACTCGGGCAGAACTCACCCTTAGCACAAAGGACTACGACGTTAAGGGTTCCTTCAGTGTGGGTGACCGCGTCTATGTCTATGATCCAGACGCTGAGTTATACGACACCGACTTTGAAGTTATCTTCCGTGGACAGAGGCTTAACCCAATCGTCCTGAAGGTTACTGAGACTGACTGGCCTATCACTGAGAACTACACAGTTGCTTACCGAGCCAATGACGGCACCTGGTATGACCTCACTGACTATGTTGAGTTTGAGTCTGATGGAGATTCCCGTATCACTGTTGGAGACTTCTCCAGGCAGTTGACTTCCAGCAACACTCAGCCGATCGGCTCTCGTCCCTCTGTAGACACTTCTGTGCCTGATCTGCCTACATGGGTTGAACCTTTCCAGACCACCAACTACCAGGATGACTTAGGGTTCACGCGCTCTAAGGTATTACTCACCTGGAGTGCACCTAACAACGTGGACGGCTCTACTGTTCTCGATGGTGACCACTACGAGATTCAGGTGCGTGTTGATACAGACGCTATCTACCCTCAGTCTTGGTCTTCCGTTAGTTCCACCTCTTGGGCGGATGCTAATTCCTGGTCTCAGCCGTTCACTCCTAACGAGAGTGCGTGGCAGACCTATTACGTCGCCTGGAGTGAGACCACTTACCCAATCAACGACTTGGCTACGGGTGTTGGTTATGACGTCCGTATCCGTGCGGTAGACACTGCCGGAAACCTCGGCGCATGGCGTGAGACCACGATTGTCACCACTCAGGACAACATTCCGCCTAGCACTCCAGCCGCCCCCACTGTGGCAGGAAGCCTCATCGCCGTTCAGGTGGTGCATCAGCTAGGAAAGGCGACGGGCGGAACCTTCAACCTGGAATCCGACTTAGCCCACCTAGAAGTGCACGTGGAATATGAGCCGTACTTCACCCCTTCTGCTGACACGCTGAGGGGAACCGTGAAGGCGGATCAGGGAATGATGACCGGGCACATTCCGGCCGTTGCCACTGTGCCGGTTGAAGAGACCTCTGCCCGTTACGTGAGAGTTATCGCCGTAGACCGAGCTGGTAACAAGTCGCTTCCTTCTGATGCTGCTTCAGCTACGGCTCTGCTGCTGGATTCCCAGTACATCTCTGAGTTGACTGCAAGCAAGATTACGGCTGGAACCCTGAGCGCCAACGTGATCCTCGGAGCGTCTATCCAGACTGCTAGCTCCGGCGCACGAGTGGAGCTGAATCAGAACGGCTTGCAGGCTTTCAACTCGGCCGGACAGCAGACAGTCAGTGTCGGCACAGACGGAAACGTGTCCATCATCGGCACACTTGCCTCTGGTCCTGAAGGTGCGTCTAAGCGTCTCTTAGTGAATCCGTCGACTACTAACCTCCCTGAGATTCGTTTCTACTCGACTGCTGGAACCGAGTACGGAGGAATCAACGGAGCGACCAACAGTAATGACGACGACCATGAAGTAGCAATGGGAATGTTCTCGTCTACATGGATTCCCAGGGACGGCAGCGACACTATCGAGCGTCACAGCCGTATCCGCGTCACTAGGGATGGTGCGCGATTTGAGGTTGTTAAGAGTGAAGACCAGGCCACCAATGGCGGTTTCGTAAACCTCTCTACAACCGGCGCAAGTATCGGTTATGGGGCTAACGGCGTTCAGAGCGTCGGTGGGGTTATCACGGTTAATACCACTGACACGTTTGTTGGTACCAACCGTGGCACGGCCAATGAGAACACTCTATGGCTGTCTACCGACAGGATCAGGATGCTGGGCACGTTTGCTGACTTCCAGACTCCGCTATCCAATGAGGCTCTGTTCACCGGGTCCACGGACGGTACTAGCGGTGGTTCTTCGTTCTCTGTCGGCTTTGGTCCAACGATGGCTTCTCAGTTGCTTCCAATCGTTGCTATCCGAGATGACATTGTCCACTCCAACGCTATTACTGCGTCGGATGCATCTGGATTCACTTTAACCATTAGCCCAGCCGCTAGCGGCTCATGGGCGTTCTACTACTGGTGCTTCAGGATCTAAGGGAGATTGAAAATGGCAGCAGAGCAGTATGAGGTGCAGGCAGTAAGCGAGACGTTTTCCCGTGACGGTAATCCGCTCTGGCATATCGTCTCGCTTAAGCCAGACGGCACCTATCATGATTATGTATTCCCGCAGGACTCCTTAGAGTGGCGTGCGGCCGAGTATTCAATTGACCCTAGCGACGTAGAGACTCTGCTAGACGTCATTCTTCATGAGCCACACAAGGCACCTCTTAACCGAGATGATCCGGCGTTGATGGAGGGGCGCATTTCCCGTGCCGTTATTCCCTCTGCCGGTACGCGTGTGGGCGACTATGAGGCAACCACTCTCTTTAATGCTGAGACAAAGAAGGATGCTCGGGAAGCTCACTTAGTGCGGATCCAGCATGCAAAGGCCAACCGAGTCAAGGTTGTCAGTCCAGCAGGTAAGCCAGACCCACTAGACAAGATTCGTAGCAAGTATCGCAATGAGCCCAAGCTGATTGAAGACAAGCGCAGGGCAGTCAATGAAGGCCGGAGTGTTCTCAGGAAGAACCTGGAAGCCTTTCAGTTAAAGAATAGGAAGGAGGCGTAGAGATGTCCGGAACTAACACAAGTCGGCTTGTCCTCTACAAGCCAAACGCAGCAGACGATATCAACGTAGGTACTGACCTAAATGCAAACTTAGACAGTATCGACCTGAACAGTAACTACCGGGTGTGCACTTCCAGCACTCGCCCTTCTTCTCCTTATGTTGGTCAGTCGATTCTTGAGACGGATACTGGGAAGATTCTTTTCCGTACCAACTCCAGCACGTGGCAGGAAATCTTCACTGCTGGTACTCAGATCTCTCTTAACAACACCAACAATGCGACGCTCGGCAGCACAGGCCACGCTTTCCAGATCGGTCCGACTTCTGGAGTCAACCTCATTGCTGACAACGACTCTCTTGTAGCTCGTAACAATGGCGCCGCTTCCGCTCTCGTCCTGAATGGTACGGGTGGAAACCTGACCGTTGGTGCTTCTGGTTCTACCGTAACCATTGCTGGCACGTTGATTGTGGCTGGGCAGTATCAGCCTGTCATCGTTCAGAAAACCTCTGACACTGCTAGGAACACCAACACTTTTGCTGATGATCCGGCATTGACCGTTTCTCTTGCCGCTAGTGCTAAGTACATTGTTGAGATTCACATCATGTACGGAACCACTGACACAGCGAGGATTAAGACTCAGTGGACTGTGCCTAGTGGCGCTACGGGTACCCGCTTTGCTGAAGGTGCGGATCAGGGAGTCATTCTCTCTAGCACTTCTGCTGGTGGTACTGGACGTCATGGTGCCCACAACTACACAACCGCCGTTCAGTACGGCGGACGTAACGACAACACCTTGTTCTGTGCGGCTCATGAAACCGCACTTGTAACAACCACCAGCTCGGGCACTCTCGCTCTGAGTTGGGCTCAGCAGACCACTACCGCTGGTTCCACACAGGCTGCTGTGGTGGCTGGTGGTAGCTGGATGCGCGTTCAGCGAATTGCCTAAGGAGGGTTGACTCATGAGCGCAGTGACTATTCATGGAACGCTATTGGGAAGTCTTGGACTACGTGACCGCATCATCACTGCGACTCTCGTGGACCTTGACGGCACTCCACAGATTGGCTTTGTCGAGAGTGCAGAAGGGGAGTTGGTCTCTGAGATCGGTGCATCGGCTGGAACCGATGGCAGTTGGTCTATGAGTCTTTATGGCAACGATGACGTGACGTCCGACTATGGAGACACCCTCTACCGGATCACAGAGGGACCAGGGTTCAACCGGTATGGCTCCAACACCTACTTCATCGGTGTGCCGACTACAGGCGGACCGTATTGGGTCGTTGACCTGAAGGTGACTCCACCTGGTGGCGCGGCTCCACAGTCGTTCGCTGTGGTCTCTGTCGACGGCTTGACTGGCGTAGTCGACTTGTCCGGCCGTTACCTGGGACTCGGGGGAGGGACGCTAACCGGCGCCCTCACCCTGAACGCTGATCCGGCGAGTGCACTTCAGGCTGCGACTAAGCAGTACGTAGACAACCACTCAGGGTCCGCAACCGGCGCCTACGTCCCTCTCTCGGGCGGAACGATGTCTGGTGCCCTGGTGCTACCTGGTAACCCCTCTACGGCCCTCCAGGCGGCTCCAAAGCAGTACGTAGACAATGCCGTTGCTGCGGTATCCGGCACGTACGTGGATACGGCTGGAGACACCATGACAGGGGCTCTCACTCTGTCTGGTGCACCTTCTAGCGGTCTTCATGCTGCGACTAAGACGTACGTGGATAACGAGACCACCAGGGCAACAGGTGCTGAAGCCCTGTTGGCTCCTAAGGCTTCTCCTACCTTCACCGGAACTGTGTCCGGCATTACCAAGTCCATGGTTGGACTCGGCAATGTGGACAACACAGCCGACACAGGAAAGCCTGTCAGCACTGCCCAGCAGACTGCCTTGAACCTGAAGGCGGACTTAGCCTCACCAACCTTCACAGGCACGGTTAGCGGTATCTCTAAGTCAATGGTCGGCTTAGGAAACGTAGACAACACTGCGGATACCGGTAAGCCAGTAAGTACGGCTCAGCAGACGGCACTTAACCTGAAGGCTGATCTAGCTTCACCAACGTTCACGGGAACAGTGAACGCGGCGGCTGTCACCACCAGTGGAACCGTGACCGTAGGTGGAAACCTTTCTGTCACAGGTATTGGGTCTGTCGGTTATGTACGGTCTACGTCTAACCAGTCCATTTCGGTAACGGGTCAGACGGCTTCTACCGCTCTGGTTCTACCTGTTGCAGCTAACGCTGAATACTGGGTAGAAGCACAGTTGATCGTCCAGAACACCACAGGTACTTGGACACCCTCTTGGACTGGTCCATCTGGTGCAACCATGAAGTGGAACGACACCACTACGTCCACGGACTACAGCTCTACCATCGGAGCGACTAACAACGCATACGCGGCTAGCGCTAGCGTGCGTCTCGCGTTCCTTAAGGGAGTTCTTAAGACGTCTAGCACAGCGGGAAACCTGACGTTCACAACAAATGCCAGCACTGGAACAACCACTATCCAGTCGGATTCCGCACTGATGATTCGCAGGGTTGCCTAACACACAAAGAAAAAGACCCGAGCCTTTGGCTCGGGTCTTCTGTATTTCTACCGCTTAGAGGGTAGTAGCGCTCACTGCAATCTTATCAATTGCTACTATGTCGAAGTTCCCAGCAACCTTTAGGGCATTCGCAAAATCAGCTAACGCTGTCTCGAAGTCAACTTCTGGCATGGCTCCAAAAACAGTGTTTGGACCAACAGTTACCTGTTCGGTAAGACCACCATCGTATCCGTTCTGGTGGAATCGAAGGTTATAGATAACCCGTCCGTCATCGGTTGCTTCCAATGGTGGGGTGTATAGGCTTGTCATGATTGAGCCTTTCGGTTATTCCGAGTCGCTAGGCACGGACTCGGACTTTAATCGGGTGTTCTCGGCCTGAAGTTCTGCAATCTGCTTCTCTGCATTCTTGAGTGCAGCCTTATGCATAAGCAGTTCATCAGTGGTGAACTTTGTGTGGTCCCTGTATTCATTCAGGACGTCTTCTAGTCCTACCTGCATTTATTGTACTCCCATTCTGGCGTTAATGATGAGGTAGCGGATTCCATTTAGGTCTGGTTCTCGGAACAAGCCTTGACGCTCAAACGTTCGGGGGTCCCCCAACTCACACATCAAGGGATTGAGTCCGGCTTCCTTGTCGCAATGGTCCAGCCCCAACAGGTGGCCTAGCTCATGAGTAACGATGTTCTTAACCGCATAGTCGTGAGCGTGCAGCTTGCCTGTCTTGTACCAATATCCTTCATTGATCCAGACGACTCCACCCATTGTGGAGGATGACCAGTCTCCCTTAGGCCAAGACTTGAGTCCGTAGACAAAGGTATAGGTGCCTGGACGTGCCTGGTAGTTGTCCTTGCCTGGCAGTGGTACGTAGTGGTTCTTGTTGGCGATGTTGAACCTGATGTGTGCCGACTTCATCTCGGGCATTGCGTTTAGTTGGTCAAGGCCAATCTTCACGTAAGGCTTGAGCTTCTTTCGGGACTCCTCATCTCGAAACGTTACGACGTAGGTCTGATTGCGCTTCAACCCAGTGTTGTTACTGAGCTTCCAGCCGTGACCCTTTGTCGGCTGCACGGGAGGCTTATGTGTAGCCGCCTCCCGTGCTCTAGCCATTAGTCGCGCATTGTTGAAGAGTAGGAGTAGGAGCAACATTGCACCCAAGAACCTGATGAGGTTCTTGTGTCGCTTCATTCTTCGGTCTTCATTCCCTCTGCTGATGTGTACATCTCCAACTTCCAAGTGGGGGACTCGGTTGTGCCTGAGACGTCACCTGTTAGGTCAATCCAGTTCTCTGGTTCTTCAGAGTCTGGCTCTAGATGAACTTCCATTAGAGAGGTCGGGTTTCAGCTAGTTGACGCTTTACCTGACGAACGAATACCGGTACTAGCGTTGCAACTACAACGCGTTCCCCCTTCTCGTAGACGTCGGTTTCAGAGAGCATGAACTTGGATACGTACTTCACTCCGTCAATCTTGACGCGAATCTTTAGGGCGAAGTCGTCGGTAGGGTCCTGGGCGGTTGCCTCGCTAAGTAGGTACTCAACTCCTTCAAGATCGATTTCGCTGTCATCTACAGGAATCCAGCTTGAGATGTCAGTCATTGCGTTTTCTCCTTAGTTGGCGCGGTTGTTGAAGAATTCGTTAACGCGCTCAGTTACGAACGCGTCCAGGTCGGTCACGTCGGTTGGCACTCGGTACTTTCCATAGGTACGAGAGCCACTAGGGCCCATGCGAACCTGAACGATGGTTGGACGCTCTACAAGGACTTCAACACTCTCCAGTCCGTCTACTGGCTCCCAGGAAGTCTCATCGGTAGTGATTAAACGTACTTCTGGGAGGGTGTCCTCTGGGGTTACTACTAGCCTCTTACGGAATGGGTTCTTCATTGTGTACTCCTAGTGCTTAGTTGTGCTGGTTGGTCTGTGTGAACTGGGCAAAGTCGTGGCTTAGATCCTTCGTTGCCCACTTGGCAGCGTTGGGGTACTTCTTAGCCAGGATGAAACCCGTCAGCTTCACAAATACGGCTAACCACATCACTAGCGCACTTACGGTTAAAACAATCTCCACGGTGTTATCTCCCTTTGTGTGTGTTAGTAGTCAGGCTCGGATACGTGGAGCCCGTGACTCTTGAAAAGCTTCCTCAGTGCCTGTCGGATGACTTCACTGTGTGAGGTCTGCTGCCTGTCGGCTAGCTCTATGAGGTTGTCTTTGTCTTCTTGGGTTAGAGCGAAGGACTTCAGGTTATTCACTCGCTTAGTGCCGGGCATGTTCACCTTCTTTCTTGTCTTCTTAAGATTTTATCAATGAATGGGCTTCCCGTAGTCGGCTACTCATCCGCCTAGCACTTGGACAAGGGAAGCAGTGATAACCCGAGTAGAAACACCTAGCTTCAAGACGGCTACTGGTGCTTCTCCAGTACGGATCAGCTCATAGAGATGACTCCGGCTGATCCCTAGTGCGTTAGCGGCTTCCGCTACCGAGATGGTTGCTGGCCACCTCTTGATCTCTTCCAGTGTTGGTGTGCTCACGTCTTCTTAGGTGACCGGGACCAACGGGGGTACGTCAAGCCTGTTCAGGCACCAGTTTGTTAGCCCTACTCCTAAGGAGAAGATGCAGGTCAGAGGCTTAAGTGATCCAGAAAAAGTTCTAGTACGGGTACGCCTAAGAGACTCTTAGACCTACTCCTAGTAGTCCTCTTGATCCAGGAGTGCCACTCTTGAAGACTTGCAGGTCAGAGCCTTCTTTCTTGTGACACTTCTACTTCTGTGAGAGAGGCTGCTAGTCTCTTCCTGCTGTCCCTAGATCAAAGGAGAGGTGATGGCTTCCAACATCAAGCGAGTACTGAAGTGCTCCGGATGTGAGCGGATGACTTCAGAGTCCGCTACCAAAGACGTCCTTGTAAGCCACTCGGCTAAGGGCGGGAAGAAGTGCCCGAGCACAAAGCCTGTGAAGGGTGGTCCGGTGAGGTACCGGACTGTCGTAGACGCTGGGCGGGATCCGGCTACGGGAAAGCGGATCCAGAAGACAATCACGGCGGACACTCAGAAGGACCTGAAGTCCGAGGTTGCTCGTCTCACCGTTGCGAAGGATGACGGCACAGCCGTTGTCCCGAGCAAGATGACGGTAGAAGGGCTTCTCACCAAGTGGCTTGACCGCATGAAGGGCAGGGTGGAGGAAGGCACCTATGCCAAGTACGAGACCATGACTGGTCGGCTCACTGGTCGGCTCGGTGCACTGCTGGTCAAGGAACTCACGTCCACGCACGTGGAGGACTTCAGGGACTACATGCTCACTGAAGGGCGCGTCCACGGGAGGCAGGGACCAGGGCTCAGCGTCGGTTTCGTGGACGAGATGCTTACCGTCCTGCGTCGGTCGCTCAACTACGCCATGGAACTCAAGATTGTGTCCATGAACGTAGCCAAAGGAGAGTTCACCTCTATCGCTTCCACGGTTCGGAAGCAGTACGAGGAAGACCACGAGAGCGAAGAACCGTGGGACGAGAAGGAGGTGAAAGCCTTCCTGCGAGGCATCAGGAATGAGCGGCTGTTCGCGTCGTTCCTTCTCTCCCTGATGGGTCTCCGTCCGGCTGAGGTCTGCGGACTGAAGTGGGATGCCGTCGACTTCGAGAACGGCATCCTGTCGGTGCACAGCACTCGGACCATGGTCCGCAGCACGAAGGTTCTGGAAAAGCGGACCAAGACGGATGCTGGTAAGCGTCGGCTCCTGATCCCGCTTCCGGTGCTTGCCGCGTTGGCGGCTCTGAGGGCCGTTCAGGAAGCCGAGAAGGTCACGGCCGGAAGCGCGTACGCAGACAAGGGCTACGTGACCGCTACGGGGCTTGGAGAGCCTCTGAACACCCAGCAGTACAGGCGGCTTGCCTACCGACTGATGAAGTCGACTGGGCTCCGTCAGGTGCGGCTCTACTCGGCGCGGTCGGCAACGCTCACCCTGCTGGCCAACGCAGGTGTGCCGGACCAGGTGCTTGCCGACTGGGCTGGACACACCAGTGCAGCCACCACCAGGAAGCACTACGTGAAGAAGAACCCTCAGACCCTGGGGGCCGCACGAGAAGTGCTGGACAAGGTGCTCTCACTGGAACCGTGAGATTCCGTGAGATTCGGTCCCCAATCTGAGGGGTGATACAACCTCTGACCTGGACGTCTTGCCATGGTTGATAAAACTACGTGTGGGTATTGCCACATCATGGGCGCCGCGTCGCCCCGCTAGGGTCTGTGCACTGCCTACAAAACGACCACCTTCATGACCCCCTCACGACCACTCCCAGGGCCCGGAGGCACCAGCATGGCCGGATCGCCGTTCGCGTGGATCGACGAGCAGGCGCACCAGCGCCTGCAGGCCGGACTCGTCCGCACCCTGCGCCCCCGCGCCGCCGACTCACCCCTTCTCGATCTGGCGAGCAACGACTACCTGGGGCTGGCCCGCCACCCCGAGATCACGGCGGCCGCCGCCCGGGCCGCGCACCGCTGGGGCGCCGGTGCGACCGGCTCGCGGCTCGTCTCCGGCACGACCGAACTTCATGGCGAACTCGAACGTGAGCTCGCGGACTTCTGCGGCTTCGAGTCCGCGCTCGTCTTCTCCTCCGGCTACGCGGCCAATCTCGCTGTGGTGACCACGCTCGCGCCGCACGGCTCGCTGGTCGTCTCGGACGCGGGCAACCACGCCTCCCTCATCGACGGCTGCCGGCTCGCCCGGGGCGCGACCCAGGTCGTGGCGCACGCCGACCCCGACGCCGTGCGCAAGGCCCTGGGCACGCACGAGGGTCCCGCCGTCGCCGTGTCCGACACGGTCTTCTCGGTGGACGGCGACGCGGCCCCGCTGGCCGAACTCGCCACCGCCTGCCGCGAGCACGGCGCGGCGCTGCTCGTCGACGACGCGCACGGGCTGGGCGTCCTGGGCGACGGCGGCCGGGGCGCCCCGCAGGCCGCGGGGCTCGCGGGCGCCCCGGACGTGGTCGTGACCGCCACGCTCTCCAAGTCGTTCGGCAGCCAGGGCGGAGCCGTCCTCGGCCCCGCCCCGGTCATCGACCACCTGGTCAACGCGGCGCGCACCTTCATCTTCGACACCGGTCTCGCGCCCGCGGCGGCGGGCGCGGCCCTGGCGGCGCTCAGGCTGCTGCGCCGTGAGCCGGAGCGCGCCGCCCGGGCCCGTGAGGTGGCGACGGCGCTGCACACCCGGCTGACCGCCGAGGGCCTGGAAGCCGTACGACCGGACGCCGCCGTGGTCTCCGTGCGCGCGCCGTCCCCCGAGCAGGCCGTGCGGTGGGCCGCCGACTGCCGTGAAGCGGGACTCGCCGTCGGCTGCTTCCGCCCCCCGTCCGTGCCGGACGGCATCTCACGGCTGCGGCTTACCGCCCGCGCGGACCTCACCGACGCGCAGATCGAGCACGCCGTCGGCGTGATCAGTTCAGTCCGGCGACAAAGCCCTCCCAACTGGCGGGAGTGAAGAGCAGGGCGGGGCCCGCCTTGTTCTTGGAATCGCGCACGGCGACCAGTCCGGCCCAGGGTCCTGGGCCGGGTCGGGCCGTCTCGACGCAGTTGTTCATTCCCGTACTACGGCTGCTGCGCAGCCATCGCACGTCACGGAGTGAAGTACTGGAACGTACGTACCGAGGCAGTGCAGTCATGGGGGTGCCTCCTTACGCGCCGTCACCTATCCCGGCGATGTAGTCCAACGAGTCCTCGGGCGAAAGGGCGTGGAACTGAAGGGCGTTGAAGGCCTCGGTGTAGGCCTGAAGGTCTTCTTTCCGTTCGAGATAGAGGCTACTCGTCAAGTGGTCGAGAACAACCACATCCAGATCAGTTGTGTTCGGAAATGAGAAGATAACGAAAGGCCCGGTGACGCCGATATGGGCTCCCGCGGCGAACGGCAGTACCTGTAGCCGCACTTGAGGCAGGGCGGCGGCCTCTCGCAGACGCACCAGTTGCCGAGCCATCACCTCCGGGCCGCCGACCTCGCGTCTTAACACGGCCTCGTCCAGGACCGCGGTCAGTTCCAGCGGCGGATGCGAACGCAGGACGACCTGCCGGGCGAGGCGTACCTCGACGAGCGCGTCGAGCTTGCCGTCCTCCAGGCCGCCGACGGCGACCCGGGTCACCTCCCGTGCGTACTCGGGTGTCTGGAGCAGTCCGGGTACCACCGAGGTCTCCAGCGTGCGCATGCCGCTGGCCTGGGACTCCAGACTGATGAAGTCGCGGTACGTGGGCGGCAGTACCCCGCGGTAGGCGTGCCACCAGTGATGGCGGCCGTTGCCCTCGGAGCCCGCGAGGCCGACCAGGAGCTCCCGTAACTCTGGTTCCGTGACGGCGTAGGCGTCCAACAGGCGCTCCACGTCGGCCGGTTTCACCCCACTGATACCGGTCTCGATCCGGCTCACCTTCGACTGGTGCCAGCCGACGAGACGGGCCGCCTCACCACTGGTGAGACCCACACCGGCGCGCAGCGCGCGCAGTTCGGCACCGAGCTTGCGGCGGCGCACCGCGGGACCGTGCTGCATGGCCGTACTCCTTACTCCTTCCGAGCCGCCCAAATACGCTCCGCCGTCGCAGAGTTCACCGCATCGAGCGACAGATATATGCATATCTCGGTGGATCGCACCCGTGACCGGTCCAGTGATGGCAGTCTGGCGCGAAGCACCAGTCCGGGACCGTACTCGAACCATCCGCTCCGTGTCGGACTCCGGTCCCGTGGGAAAGGGACGACGTCGCCATGGCAGATCACCTGGAAGCATCCGTCACTCTGCCGAGCGATCCCGCCTCGGTCTCCGCGGCCCGGAATTTCGTCGCCGATGTGCTGGCCGAATGGGGCCTGCCGTGCGACGCCGAAGTCGCGGACACCGTACGCCTGATCGTGTCAGAACTAGCCACCAACGCCGTCCAGCACACGTTCGGCCAGTCGCCCACCTTCACGGTGGACGTCCAGCTCGACCGAGACGAACACCTGCGGATCGGCGTCACCGACAGCCATCCGCGCTTTCCGAAACGTCTGCCTGCCGCCGTCCAGCAGGACAACGGGCGCGGCATGGTGATCATCCGCTGGCTGACCGCCGAATGCGGCGGCAGACTCGTCGTCCGGCCCACCCGTGAGGGCGGCAAGACGGTCGCCATCGAGCTGCCCTGGACGGTGCCGGCCGAGCCGGTGACGGCCGGCGGTCCACAAGAGCCCTGAGGAGCGGCTCAGTTGTCGTGTCTGCGCTGTCCCGCGCATCCGAAGGTGCCGCGCAGCAGGGCCCGGAAGGCTCGGCCGCCGGTGCCGAGCGGTCCCCGGTCCGGTGGACGAGGGAGATCGTACGGCGCGGATCTCCCGGTTCCAGCAACCCCGGCCCCACCGGAGCCGCCGCCGTCCCGACCACCCACTCGGGCACGACCGTGCAGTGCGGCCGGTTCGGCCGACAGCAGCCGGGACGGACCGCCCACTGCGGCAGGGGTTCGTCACCCACGCGCTCGACCCGATGGCGCCGATCACCTTCCTCGGCCGGCTGTCGCGGTTCGTGTCCGCGGGCAGTGGGGAGATGAGCGCGTTCACGGCTCTCGGTGCGGTCTCACGGTTCTCGGTCCGGTGCTCCCTTCGGAGCCGTTGCTCCGCTGACGACGGCACGGTGCACCAGGCCCGGCAGGAGGGCCCACAGCGCCACACAGACGAGCAGGGTGCCCGCGCCCGAGGCGATCCCGGCGGCGCGTCCCAGCGCCACGTCCACGGCGAGCAGCACCGATCCGGTCAGCGCCAGCATGAGCACGCCCATCCCGACCGTGGCCAGGACGGAGGAGACCCGCACGATGGTCGGCTTCGCGCCCTGCCGGAAGAGCGACCTGTGCAGCGCGGCCGGCGCCGTGAAGAGCGCGGCGGCCACCACGGCCAGCAGGAGGGTGGTGACGTACGTGGCGCGCTGCACCGTGTCGAGGGACGGGAAGCGCGGGGTGAAGGCCAGTGTCAGCAGGAACGCGAAGAGGATCTGCACACCGGTCTGCGTGACACGCAGCTCCTGGAGCAGCTCGCCGAAGTTGCGATCGGCGCGCTCGAGGGGCGTCTCGTTCCGTTCCTCGGGGGAAGGTCGCTCAGCCATGCTGAACGAGTAACCGGTCCGTCCGCTTTTCACGCCTGGGGGGTGGAACCCCGAGGGGGTGCCGGCCGGCGGCACCCCCTCGGGCAGGTCAGCTGACCCGGCCGTACCAGACGCTCTTCGTCCAGATCTTCTGCAGCTTCACGACCTCCCCTGTCTTCGGGGAGTGCCAGATCTTTCCCTTCCCGGCGTAGATGCCGACGTGGTACACGTTCCGGCCCGAGTGGAAGAACACCAGGTCTCCGGCCTTGCGGTGGGACGCGGAGATGTGGTGCGTCTTGTTGTACTGCGCCGCGGCCGTACGAGGCAGCGTCTTGCCCGCCTTCTTGTACGAGTAGAGCGTGAGCCCGGAGCAGTCGAAGCGGCGTGGCCCGGCGGCACCGTACTGGTACGGGGAGCCCTTCTTGGAAGCCGCGACCTGAAGTGCCTTCGTCGCCAACGTGGCCGCTTCGGCGTCGGATGCGACGCCAGGAACCACGAGGCTGCCGCCCACGGCGGCGATGGTGAGCGCCGAGGCCGTACCGGCCCGGGTCCACAGCGACGGGACACGATTGAGCGCAGTCATGCGCAACCCTTCGTCAGCCGCCTGTGAAGGATGACCTGTCGGATTCGGGCTGGCGAAGTAGCCCGGCCGCTTGCGCGGCTTCACCCCAAGGACCGCCCGGATTGCTCCGGCGACCCGTCTTGCTGGGTCCTCCACTCCTGCCGATGCACTTCTGTCGACCGGTCATCCGGGCAGCGGCAGGACTCGGCGTCCGCCCGGACCGCCCCGCCGCTGTGGCGGGGGCTTGTCGTCGGAAGGGATCTTCACGCATAGCAGTCAGAAAATCCGAGCGGAACCGGCGATTTGTGGGGTTACTCACCACTCACCCGTTCGGGTGGACGACCCCCTGTTCGGGCGATGTTGGGGATGGCGACGACGCGCCCACCAGCACCGGAGCGTCTCATTCCGCCTCCAGGCTACGCGCGTTGCGCAACTTTTTCGGTTCCCCGAAGGGGCGTGTGACTACTCCATCAGGGGGTACGCCATCTGGTCCGTTTGAAGCCCGGGCCGGACGCCTCGTCGACTCGGCGCGCACGGCGGCCCGGGTGTGGATGTGTCAATTGTCGGCGTCGGGCGGCAGGGTGACGCGGGCCGCCCGACGCTCACCGTCGAGGACGCGCAGAGCCTGCGCCAGGGTCGGCGCGTGCACCTCGCTCTCGCCGCGCTGGTGCATCAGCGCGAGGGCGTCCCGCAGCTCGGTGGCCTTGGCGACCAGCGCCTGGGCGGCACGCAGCCCGCGGTAGGTGTCTCCGGGCCTGGCCGGGTTGATACGGCCGAGCAGGTCGACCACATCGAGGTAACGGTCGATCAGCTCGGCCTCGGCTCGCGTCAGCGCGGGCAGCGGGGGCAGTTCGGGCACCATCGGCGGATCACCTCGCGTCGGGTGTGGCGTTCCTCGCACCGGGCGCGGTGCGCGAGGTCTTGCGGCTGGGGATGATCCCGTCCACCAGTCCGTACGCCAACGCGGCCTGAGCGTCCAGGATCTTGTCCCGCTCGATGTCGGCGGCGACCTGTTCAGGACTCTGCCCCGTGTGCCGTACGAGCATGTCCTCCAGCAGCCTCCGAGTGCGCATCAACTCCTCGGCCTGGAGGGCCAGATCGCTCGCCTGCCCCTCTACCGGCTCGGGAAGTGAGGGCTGGTGGATCAGCACCCGGGCCCTCGGCAGCGCGAACCGCTTGCCCGGCGCGCCGCCGGCCAGCAGTACGGCGGCGGCCGACGCGGCCTGTCCCAGGCAGGTGGTCTCCACGTCGCAGCTGACGAACTGCATCGTGTCGTAGATCGCCGTCATCGCGCTGAACGAGCCGCCGGGGGAGTTGATGTACAGCGCGATGTCCTGGTCCGGCGCCAGGTATTCGAGGTGCATGAACTGCGCCATCACGTCGTTCGCCGAGGTGTCGTCGATCGGCGTCCCGAGGAACACGATCCGCTCGTCGAGCAGCTTCGAGTACGGATCCAGGGTCCGGTGCCCCATGCTCGTCCGCTCGGTGAACTCGGGCAGGACGTAACGGGCGGACGGTTCATTCATGACACGCGCCTCCTGAGAAGGGTTCTGTAAAAAATGTACAGGACGTACAGAACGAGGGAAGGGTGCTCGGCTGACAGCGAAAATCCCCGCGCGCCGCCGGCGGGGAGGGTCGCCCGGTCGTGCGAACGGATCGTTTTCGGTGGAGCTGAACGCGATCGTCCGCTCTGTGGGGGTGCCGGGGGCCCGGTCTAAGCTGGTGGGCATGGCCTACGAGATTCCGGTGACGCAAGCCAGGGCTGAGCTCGCCGATCTGATCAACCGGGTGGTGTACGGGGGCGAGCGCGTCGTGGTGACACGGCACGGCAAGCCCCTGGTCGCCCTGGTCTCCGCCGCCGACCTGGAGCGGCTCGAGGATCTCCCGGAGTCCGCCGACGAGCAGGTGGTCAGTTCCCTCTCCAGCGTCCGCGAGGTCGCGTCCGCCCCGCGTGAGCGCCAGCGCTTCGGCATCGCGGCGGAGCACCGGGGGCACGGCGCCTCGTAGGGTCCCTTCGGTGGTGACGGTCCCTTCGGTGGTGACGGTGACGGCCGCGTCGAAGGCGGGTGGCCCTCGCGCCGTATACGGTCCGACGCATGGCCTCGTCCCGGGCGGCGGCTCCGGCGACGGCCCGGGAGCGTCCACGTCGGTCATGTGTGGATCACAGCCGGGTTAACGTCCTCGAAACGACGGCCAACTAGCGTGCCCATCCACGCCACCAGGGGTTTTGGTGGCTGCGGCCACCGGACCCCGCACGGTCCGGAGCGAGGACTGTGAGGTGGGACGCCGTGCAACTGACCCCGCACGAGCAAGAGAGGCTGCTGATTCATGTGGCCGCCGACGTGGCCGAGAAGCGACGGGCCCGCGGGCTCAAACTGAACCACCCCGAGGCGGTCGCCCTCATCACGTCGCACATCCTCGAAGGCGCACGCGACGGCCGTACGGTCGCCGAGCTGATGTCCTCCGGACGCAAGATCCTCACCCGGGACGACGTCATGGAGGGCATCCCCGAGATGATCCACGACGTCCAGGTCGAGGCGACCTTCCCGGACGGCACCAAACTCGTCACCGTCCACGACCCGATCGTCTGACGGAGGAGCGAGAGCCGTGATTCCCGGAGAGATCCTGTTCGCCGAGGGGCCCGTCGCCTTCAACGAAGGTCGTGAGGTCACCCGGCTGACCGTCCTCAACGCCGCCGACCGGCCCGTCCAGGTCGGCTCCCACTACCACTTCGCCGAGGCCAACCCCGGTCTGGACTTCGACCGCGCCGCCGCGCGCGGCAAGCGGCTCAACGTCGCCGCCGGCACCGCCGTGCGCTTCGAACCCGGGATCCCCGTCGACGTCGAACTCGTTCCGCTCACCGGCGCCCGTGTCGTGCCCGGCCTGCGCGGGGAGACCGGAGGTGCCCTCGATGCCTGAGCTCTCGCGCGGCGCGTACGCCGACCTGTTCGGCCCCACCACCGGCGACCGTATCCGGCTCGCCGACACCGACCTGCTGATCGAGATCGAGGAGGACCGTTCCGGCGGCCCCGGGCTCGCCGGTGACGAGGCCGTCTTCGGCGGTGGCAAGGTCATTCGCGAATCCATGGGCCAGGCACGCGCTACGCGCGCAGAAGGCACTCCGGACACGGTCATCACGGGTGTCGTGATCGTCGACCACTGGGGGATCGTCAAGGCCGACGTCGGCATCCGCGACGGCCGGATCACCGGCATCGGCAAGGCCGGCAACCCGGACACCATGGACGGGGTCCACCCCGACCTCGTCATCGGCCCCGAGACCGAGATCATCGCGGGCAACGGACGGATCGTCACCGCGGGCGCCATCGACGCGCACGTCCACCTGATCTGTCCGCAGATCGCCGACGAGGCGCTCGCCTCCGGCATCACGACGCTGGTCGGCGGCGGCACCGGTCCCGCCGAGGGCTCGAAGGCGACGACGGTCACCCCCGGCCCCTGGCACCTCGCCCGGATGCTGGAGGCGATGGAGCAGTACCCGCTCAACTTCGGTCTGCTCGGCAAGGGCAACACCGTCTCGCGCGACGCGATGCTGTCGCAGATCAGGGGCGGGGCGCTCGGTCTCAAGCTGCACGAGGACTGGGGCTCCACGCCCGCCGTCATCGACGCCGCGCTGACCGTCGCCGACCGCACCGGCATCCAGGTCGCCATCCACACGGACACCCTGAACGAGGCCGGGTTCGTGGGCGACACGCTCGCCGCGATCGCCGGCCGCGGCATCCACGCCTACCACACCGAGGGTGCGGGCGGCGGGCACGCGCCGGACATCATGACCGTGGTCTCCGAGCCGCACGTACTGCCCAGCTCCACCAACCCGACCCGGCCGTACACCGTCAACACCGCCGAGGAACACCTCGACATGCTGATGGTCTGCCACCACCTCAACGCGGCCGTCCCGGAGGACCTGGCCTTCGCCGAGTCGCGTATTCGGCCCTCGACCATAGGAGCCGAGGACATCCTGCACGACCTCGGCGCGATCTCGATCATCTCCTCGGACGCCCAGGCGATGGGCCGGGTCGGCGAGGTCATCATGCGGACCTGGCAGACGGCCCATGTGATGAAGCGGCGGCGCGGCGCCCTCCCCGGTGACGGGCGCGCGGACAACCACCGCGTACGTCGCTATGTCGCCAAGTACACGATCAACCCGGCGCTCGCGCAGGGTCTCGCCCGTGAGATCGGCTCCGTCGAGACCGGCAAGCTCGCCGACCTCGTGCTGTGGGAGCCCGCGTTCTTCGGGGTCAAGCCGCAGCTCGTCATCAAGGGCGGGCAGATCGCGTACGCGCAGATGGGCGACGCCAACGCGTCCATTCCGACACCGCAGCCGATCCTGCCCCGGCCGATGTTCGGGGCGATCGGACGGGCACCTGCCTCGAACTCGTTCAACTTCGTGGCGCCGCTCGCCATCGAGGACGGACTGCCGGAGCGGCTCTCGCTGGGGAAGCGGTTCGTGGCGATCGATTCGACGCGTGGGGTGACCAAGGCCGACATGCGGGAGAACGACGCCCGGCCGCGGGTGCGGGTCGATCCCGACAGCTTCGCCGTGCACATCGACGGGGAGCTGGTGGAGGCCACACCAGCCTCCGAACTGCCCATGGCCCAGCGTTACTTCCTCTTCTGATGTCCCGCGCGGCACTGCTCGTCCTGGCCGACGGCCGCTTCCCCGCCGGAGGGCACGCACACTCCGGCGGGGCCGAGGCGGCGGTCAAGGCCGGGCGGATCAACGGGGCGGCGAGCCTGGAGGACTTCTGCCGGGGACGCCTCAACACGGCGGGGCTGGTGTCGGCCGCCCTGGCCGCGGCGGCCGCACTCGGGGTCGATCCGGCACTGCTGGACTCGGCCGCGGACGCCCGCACGCCGTCGCCGGCTCTGCGGGTCGCCGCGCGGCGGCTCGGGCGGCAGCTGATGCGGGCGGCTCGGGCGACCTGGCCGTCCGGGGAACTCGACGCCCTGGCGCGTGCCTTTCCCAAGGGAGCGCATCAGCCGGTCGTACTGGGGCTGGTGGCGCGGGCCGCCGGGCTCGGGCCCGAGGACGCCGCGTACTGCTCCGCGTACGAGAGCGTCAGTGGTCCGGCGACCGCGACCGTGCGGTTGCTGAGCCTTGATCCGTTCGATGCCACCGGGGTGCTGGCCCGGCTCGCGCCGGAGTTGGACGTCGTGGCGCGTGCGGCGGCCGACGCGGCGCGCAACGTGGTCGACGCTGGGGTCGACGCCTTGCCGTCGGCGTCGGCGCCGTTGCTGGAGATCGGTGCGCAGGCGCATGCCGCTTGGGCTGTACGGCTCTTCGCGTCGTAGGTGGATCGCCCCCGCCGCCCCTACCCATTCCCGTCCCCTGGGGGCTCCGCCCCCAGACCCCCGTATCGGCCTGAACGGCCTCGTCCTCAAACGCCGGACGGGCTGAAAGAAGCTGGAGCCGTATCGTGCATCTTGACCATACCCACGACGGGGCCTCGGCCGTCAGCGCTGACGCTCGTCGGCCCGACGGCTCGCGGCGTGCTCTGCGCATCGGGCTCGGTGGGCCCGTCGGGTCCGGGAAGACGGCGACCGTCGCCGCGCTCTGCCGGGCGCTGCGGGACGAGCTGTCGCTCGCGGTCGTCACGAACGACATCTACACACGGGAGGACGCCGAGTTCCTGCTGCGGGAGGCCGTGCTCCCGCCGGAGCGGATCACCGCCGTGGAGACGGGGGCGTGCCCGCACACCGCGATCCGGGACGACATCTCCGCGAACCTCGAAGCGGTGGAGGACCTGGAGGACGAGGTGGGGCCCTTGGACCTCATCCTCGTCGAGTCCGGGGGCGACAACCTCACCGCGACCTTCTCCAAGGGACTGGTGGACGCGCAGATCTTCGTCATCGACGTGGCGGGCGGGGACGACATTCCGCGCAAGGGCGGGCCCGGTGTCACCACCGCCGACCTGCTCGTCGTCAACAAGACCGACCTCGCGCCGTACGTGGGGTCCGACCTGGCACGGATGGCCGCCGACGCCAAGGCGCAGCGGGCCGAGCTGCCCGTCGTCTTCCAGTCGCTGCGGACCGAGGCCGGGGTGACGGCCGTCGCCGAGTGGGTGCGGGAACGGCTGGCCGCGTGGACGGCATGACTACAGCGGGCGTGCGGGCCACCGCACGGATCGGGGCACGGGCCGACGGGCGCGGCGGTACCGCGCTGCCCGTGCTGGAAGGAGAAGGGCCGCTCGCCCTGCGGCGCACCAGGGCGAGCGGGGACGAGGCACGCGTCATGCTCGTCGGGGCGATGAGCGGGCCGCTCGGCGGTGACCGCTTCGCCGTGGAGGCGGAGGTGGGGGAGGGGGCCCGGCTGCACGTCGGATCGGCCGCCGCGACCATCGCCCTGCCGGGACAGGCCAAGGGCGAGGCCCGTTACGATGTGCGGCTCGACGTGTCCGGCGGGGGTGAACTGCGCTGGCTGCCCGAGCAGTTGATCTCCGCCCAGGGAAGTGACCTGTACGTGTCCTCGCGCGTCGAGCTCCGCTCGGGCGCTCGGCTCGTCTTCCGGGAGGAGCAGGTACTCGGGCGCGTCGGCGAGCAACCCGGACGGCTCACCAGTCGTCTCACCGTACGGCTCGACGGACGGCCGCTGCTGGACCAGGAGCTGTCGTGCGGTCCCGGAGCACCCGGCGGCTGGGACGGTCCCGCGGGGCTCGGGGGACATCGGGCACTGGGTCAACTCGTCGTCGTGCGACCGGAGTTCGAGAGTGAGCCGCCGCAGGCGCGGCTGTTGGGGGAGTACGCGGCCCTCATGCCGCTTGCCGGGCCCGCGGCTCTGGTGAGCGCCCTGGCGCCGGACGCGCTGCGACTGCGGCGCGTGCTGGACGAGGCTTTGCGCACACTCGACCGATAAGTCGACAAGTACTCTCCGCTCAACGGGACTTGGTGCTCCGGTTATCGGAATGGTAAAGAAGGCCGGTCACCCCTGTTCTCAGGGACCTCACAGCAGAAAGGATCCCCGTACCAATCGCAACGATGTACGGGGAGGTCCCACTTGAGGGCTAAGAGACCGACGAGACGCCTGACCGCGTTCGCTTCGGCCGGAGCACTCGTCACGGCGACCCTGATAGCCGGAGCCGTCGCGGCGCCGTCGGCCACCGCCGACTCGCGGCACGGTCAGGACCGCGAGGCCCGCGGTGCGGCGATCGCCGCCGCCCGAGCCGCGAAGGCCGGGATCAACTGGCAGGACTGCCCTGCGGACTGGGGCTTCGAGAAGCCGATCCAGTGCGGCTGGGTCTCCGTCCCGCTCGACTACGCCCACCCCTACGGCAAGCAGATCAAGCTCGCCGTCGACCGTATCGGGAACACCGGGACCAAGGCGGAGCGCCAGGGCGCGCTCGTCTACAACCCGGGTGGCCCCGGTGGTTCGGGCATGCGCTTCCCGCGCCGCGTCACCACCAAGGCCCCTCTGTGGGTCAACACCTCGAAGGCGTACGACTTCGTGGGCTTCGACCCGCGCGGTGTCGGCCACTCCGCCCCGATCTCCTGCATTGACCCGCAGGAGTTCGTGAAGGCGCCCAAGGCCGACCCGGTCCCGGACTCCGAGGCCGACAAGCGCGTCCAGCGCAAGCTCGCCGCCGCGTACGCGGACGGCTGTGCCAAGCGCAGCGGCAAGGCGATGCTGGCGCAGATGACCACGCCCAACACCGCCCGCGACCTGGATGTCATCAGGGCCGGACTCGGTGAGAAGAAGCTCAACTACCTGGGCGTCTCCTACGGCACCTACCTCGGCGCCGTCTACGGCACCCTGTTCCCGGGCCACGTCCGCCGCATGGTCGTCGACAGTGTCGTCAACCCGGCGAAGGAGAACATCTGGTACCAGGCCAACCTGGAGCAGGACATCGCCTTCGAGGGCCGCTGGAAGGACTGGGAGGACTGGGTCGCCAAGAACGACGCCGCCTTCCACCTCGGCGACACCCGCGCCAGGGTCCAGGACCAGTGGCTGAAGCTGCGGGCCACCGCGAAGAAGAGCCCGCTCGGTGGCGTCGTCGGCCCCGCCGAACTGATCTCCTTCTTCCAGAGCGCCCCGTACTACGACTCGTCGTGGGTGCCGGTCGCGACGGCGTTCAGCAAGTACGTCGCCGGTGACACCCAGGCGCTCGTCGACGCCGCCGCCCCCGACCTGTCCGACACCGCGGGCAACATCGCCTCGGAGAACGGCAACGCCGTCTACACGGCCGTCGAGTGCGCGGACGCCAAGTGGCCCACCAGCTGGTCGAAGTGGGACAAGGACAACACGAAGCTCCACAAGAGCTACCCGTTCATGACGTGGGCCAACGCGTGGATGAACCTGCCCTGCGCGACCTGGCCGGTCAAGCAGCAGACCCCGGTGAACGTCAAGACCGGCAAGGGCCTGCCCGCCGTCCTGATCGTGCAGTCCACGCGTGACGCCGCCACTCCGTACCCCGGCGCCGTCGAACTGCACAAGCGCTTCAAGGGCTCCCGCCTGATCACCGAGAACGGTGCGGGCTCGCACGGTGTGACCGGCCTGGTCAACCCGTGCATCAACACCCGGGTGGACTCCTACTTGCTCACGGGCAAGACGGACGCGGCCGATGTGACGTGCACCCCGCACGCCACGCCGACCGCGTAACACCCCACGCACAACAGAGGGGCGGCCGGATCCCCGGCCGCCCCTTCTGCCTGCCGTGCGTCTCTCAGCTCAACGGCATCCGCGGGAACTTGCGGGCCTGGGCCGCGGCCTCGGCCGCCTCCTCCGCCTTGACGACGGCCGCGTACCGGTCGACGTACTCCTGCTCGGAGAGGGTGAGGATGGCGTACATGATCTCGTCGGTGACGGCGCGCAGGATGGCCTTCTCGCTCTCCATCCCGGCGTAGCGGGAGAAGTCGAGGGGCTTCCCGAAGCGGATCACCACGGGGTGGAGGCTCGGGATCTTCTGGCCCGGCGGCTGCGCCTCGAAGGTGCCGATCATGGCGCAGGGGATGACCGGAACCCCGGCCTTCAGCGCCATGACCGCGACGCCGACCTTGCCCTTGTAGAGGCGCCCGTCGTGCGAACGCGTCCCCTCCGGGTAGATGCCGAGCAGTTCGTCCTTGCGCAGCACGCCCAGTCCCTCGCGGATCGCCGCCTGGCCCGCGTCCTTGCCGGAGCGGTCCACCGGGATCTGCCCGGCGCTGCGGAAGAAGGCGGCCGTCAGCCGTCCCTTGATACCGGGCCCCGTGAAGTACTCGGCCTTCGCCAGGAAGGTGATCCGCCGCTTCAGGATCGCGGGCATCAGGAAGTGGTCCGAGAACGAGAGATGGTTGCCGGCCACGATGGCGGGACCCGACGCCGGTATGTGCTCAAGGCCCTCGATCCGGGGCCGGAACACCAGCCTCAACAGTGGACCCAGAAGCACGTATTTGAGCACGTAGTAAAACACGGTGTCTCTCCAACTCTACCGAATCGGCTCTGGGGCCGCGTTCTTCCGGACTTCATCCCTGAGGATGCTCTACTGGCCACGTGGGGGATAGAGGCAGCTCGCGACCCTCGTCAAACGCCGCGTGCCCGGTGGCGGCGTACCGCGTCGCGGTTGGCGCAGCGTGGGGAGCAGTACCGCTGCCGTCCGGTGCGGGAGGTGTCGGCGAAGATCGTGGTGCACTCGCTCACGGCGCAGCGTCGGAGGCGGTGCATGCCTCGTCCGGTCAGGTGCAGTGCGGTACCAACGGCGATGAGTGAGAACAGTACGGAGCCGAGTGTCTGCCGGTCGTCGCGGAAGTGCAGGTGCCAGCCGCTGCCGGCGTGGTTGGTCATCCGCGGGTGGGCGGCGGCCGCCGCCAGCATCCGGTTGAGCAGCTCGGCCCGTTCATGTTCGTCGGTGGCATCGACGACCTTCTCCCACGCCTCCAGTGCGTCCTGGGTGCGGTCGAGGTCCTGGGCAGTGGCAGGGTGCTCCAGCACCAGCCCGGCGGCGCGGCAGCGCTCCGCGAGCTCCTCGGTGCCGGCCGGGCGTCGGTTGGCCAGATCGGCGGCCAGGTTCACGGCATCCTCGCCGTAAGGGTTGAGGTGCATAAGACCATTACACCAGTCTGGTCGGCATGGGACAACGCGAAGGAGACGGGCCGGCCGTGCGACAGGCGGTGGAGTACGACCTGGTGGAGCTCGTACGTCTGCGGGCCCTGCTGTTCGAGAACCTCGGCGGTCGCTTCTTCAGCCCCGCGTCGGCGGACGACGACTGGCTGGACGCCCTGGCCGTGGTGCTGAAGGAACAGCTGACCGCGGATGCCGTGCGCATCCTCGTGGTGGACGGTGACAGCGACGGCGACGGCGACCGTGGCCTGGCCGCCTGTGGGATCGCCACCATCGAGCAGCGGTTGCCCGGCCCGCATCTGCGCAACGGCCGGATCGGGCACGTGATCGGCGTGGTCACGGACCCGTCGTACCGGCGGCGCGGTCACAGCCGCTCGATCATGCGGGGCCTGCTCGACTGGTTCGGGGAGCGTGAGGTCGCCCGGGTGGACCTGTACGCCTCCGCCGAGGGTGAACCGCTGTACCGCGAACTCGGCTTCACCAACCACCCCGACCCCGCGCTGTACTGGCGCCCGTGAGCCACCGGCCCGACGGTGCGCACGACGTGTGGCGGTACCGGTCGTCCTCGCGATCCTTTCCGGACAGCGGAGCCACGTACAGCTTCTGGCCGTTCGTTCTCGCGATCGTGGCATTCCGCCGCAGGCTTCGAGGTGTCCTTCGCCCTCGCCCCGCAGCGCGCCACCGGTGGGCCGGGAAAGTGGTGGGTGTGCTTTCCCGGCCCCTCGTGCGGGCTCAGGACGTGGACAGCTCCGTGCGGACCGTCCGGGCCGCGGTGACCAGGTTCTCCAGCGAGGCGCGGGTCTCGGGCCAGGCGCGGGTCTTCAGGCCGCAGTCGGGGTTGACCCACAGTCGTTCCGCGGGGATGGCCTCAAGTCCCTTGCGCAGCAGGGCCGCCGCCTCGTCCGCGCCGGGTACGCGTGGGGAGTGGATGTCGTACACGCCGGGTCCGGCCTCGCGCGGGTAGCCGTGTTCGGCGAGTTCGCGGGCGACCTGCATGTGGGAGCGGGCGGCCTCGAGGCTGATGACGTCGGCGTCGAGGTCGTCGATGGCCTCGACGATGTCGCCGAACTCGGCGTAGCACATGTGGGTGTGGATCTGGGTGTCCGGGCGTACGCCCGCGGTGGTGAGGCGGAACACCTCGGTGGCCCACGCCAGATACTCCGGATGGTCGCAGGCGCGCAGGGGCAGGGTCTCGCGCAGCGCGGGTTCGTCCACCTGGATGACCGAAGTCCCCGCCGCCTCAAGGTCGTTCACCTCGTCGCGCAGGGCGAGGGCGACCTGCCGGGCGGTGTCGGCGAGCGGCTGGTCGTCGCGGACGAAGGACCAGGCGAGCATCGTGACCGGGCCGGTGAGCATGCCCTTGACCGGCTTGGTGGTGAGGGACTGGGCGTACGTCGTCCAGCGCACCGTCATCGCTTCCGGGCGGGAGATGTCACCGGCCAGGATCGGCGGGCGTACGTAGCGGGTGCCGTAGGACTGGACCCAGCCGTGCTGCGTGGCGAGGTAGCCGGTGAGCTGCTCGGCGAAGTACTGGACCATGTCGTTGCGTTCGGCCTCGCCGTGCACGAGGACGTCGAGGCCGGTCTTCTCCTGGAAGGAGATCACCTCGCCGATCTCGGCCCTGATGCGTTCCTCGTACCCGGCGCTGTCGATCCGTCCCGCGCGCAGGTCCGCCCGCGCGGTGCGCAGCTCGGTGGTCTGCGGGAAGGAGCCGATGGTGGTGGTCGGCAGCAGGGGCAGCCGCAGGTGGGCGCGCTGGGCGGCGGCCCGTTCGGGGTAGGGCTGGGAGCGGCGGGCGTCGGTGGCCGTGACGGCGGCGGTGCGGGCGCGTACCGCGGGGTCGTGGGTGAGCGCCGAGCCGGCGCGGGAGGCCAGGTCGGCCCGGTTGGCGGCGAGTTCGGCCGCGATGGTGTCGGTGCCGCCCCCGAGGCCCTTGGCGAGGGTGACGATCTCGGCGGTCTTCTGGCGGGCGAAGGCGAGCCAGCGCAGGATCTGCGGCTCGATGTCGCGTTCGGCGGTGGCGTCGAGCGGGACGTGCAGCAGCGAGCAGGAGGCGGCCACGTCGACCCGGTCGGCCAGTGCGAGCAGGGTGCCGAGGGTGGCGAGGGACTTCTCCAGGTCGTTGACCCAGATGTTGCGCCCGTTGACGACACCGGCGACCAGGCGCTTGCCGGGCAGTCCGCCCACGGCGGCGAGCGCGTCCAGGTTCGCGGCGGCGGCCTCGGTGAAGTCGAGCGCCAGGCCTTCCACCGGAGCCTTGGCGAGCACGGGCAGCGCGTCACCGAGCCGGTCGAAGTACGAGGCGACCAGCAGCTTCGGGCGGTCGATGAGCCCTCCCAGGTCGCGGTAGGCGCGCGCGGCGGCGTTCAGCTCGGCGGGCGTACGGTCCTGGACCAGGGCCGGCTCGTCGAGCTGCACCCACTCGGCGCCGGCCGTGCGGAGGTCGGTGAGGACTTGGGCGTACACGGGCAGCAGCCGGTCGAGGAGCGTCAGCGGATCGAAGGCCGCGGCCACGCCCGGCGCGGGCTTGGCGAGCAGGAGATAGGTGACGGGGCCCACGAGGACGGGGCGCGCGGTGAGGCCGAGGGCGAGGGCTTGGCCCAACTCGGCGACCTGCTTGGTGGAATCGGCCGTGAAGACGGTGTCCGGGCCCAACTCGGGCACCAGGTAGTGGTAGTTGGTGTCGAACCACTTCGTCATCTCCAGCGGCGCCGCGTCCTGGGTGCCGCGCGCCATCGCGAAGTAGCCGTCCAACGCGTCGGCCTCGACGGCGGCGCGGTGGCGTTCGGGGATCGCGCCGACCATGACGCTGGTGTCCAGGACGTGGTCGTAGTACGAGAAGTCGCCGGTGGGTACCTCGTGGATGCCGGCCTCGGCCAGTTGGCGCCAGTTGCCCCGGCGCAGTTCGGTGGCGGTGGCCCGGAGGGCGTCGGCGTCGACGCGGCCCTTCCAGTAGCCCTCGATCGCCTTCTTCAGTTCCCGGCTCTGTCCCTGGCGGGGGTAGCCGTACACGGTGGCCCGTGCCGCCGCGGCTGCGGACTTCGCTGTCACGGAAATCTCCTTCGCGAGATATCTCCCTGGGATCCCGGGACGGGACGAGGGCGCGAAGGGGTGACGAACCGGACGGAAACGACCCTCACACGGCACAGCGCGGTCGTCCGCCCGATATGTACGCCGACCCGCCCACGAGGTCACCGGGATGTCCGCGCACGAGGGGTCGCACGCGGGCAACGGGCAGGTCTTCGGACTCGCGGGCACGTCCTCCGTACGGAGGACACCTAGTGGCCGTCGCTTCCCAGGTCCTGTTCACCGGACCCAGTGCGTATGACGGCGGTCGTTCCCACTCACCGCTGCGGGGCAGTCCCGGATTCCCACCGGGTTCCCTCTTGCGACGCATCCCGCCTGGCGGACGGGGCGAACCAGTTGCACCGGCCAGCCTATGGGGCACGCACCCGGCACGGCGGATCAGGTCCGGCATTCGGACGGTGAGCTGGGACACGCGGTCCGGGCCCCTCGGTGCGGGAGGTCGTTTTAGATCGATCGTGTGATGGTCGGCTTCCGGGCTTGCGGCGCCCTGGGCCGTCCGGGTTAGCGTGGCTGTGCGATCTGGGACGCCGGGTGCGGTGCCAGCGTGCGGGGCCCCTGCCCTACCGGAGTGATGGTTCAGGGCCTCCCCGTCGCCTCTGGCCGTATCCATATGGTCAGGTCGCCTAGGGAACTGGCCTCCCGGGATCGGACCACGTACAGGATGCGTGTCGCCGCCCCGGGGTCGAGTACGCCGGGGACCAGTGCGCCCAAGACCGTTCGGGGCGTGCGGCTGATCGGGCTCACACCCGCTCACCCCAGAGGAACGGTTCCTTGAACTCGTCGTACAGGGACTCCGCGATCGAGGCGACGGTGTCCAGGCCGATCAGGTCGGCCAACTTCAGCGATCCCATGGGGTGGGCGCACTGAGTTCCACCGGCAGGGAGGAGGTGTTGCTCGCCAGGACCGCGTCCGGGGCCTCGACGATCTTGTCCAGTGCGGTGAAGATCTCCGTCTTGGCGTCGGCGTTCTCCACGACGGCCTCGACGACGAGCTGCCGGTCGGCCAGGTCTTCGAGGCTGCCGGAGAAGACCATCCGGTCGAGGGCGTCCCGTGCCGCGGCTCGCGTCAGCTTGCCGCGCTCCACCGCTCGGTCCAACGAGGCCGCCACCCGGTCGCGTGCGGCGACCGCGTCCACCTCGCACACGACGGTGTCCAGTCCGGCCCGCGCGCACACTTCGGCGATCCCGGCGCCCATCTGGCCGCCGCCGACCACGCCCACCCGGCGGATGTCCCGGCTCATGACGCGGCCTCGGCGTGCCGGACGAGGTGACGGGTGTAGGCGTCCGGGGTGAAGAACAGTGGCAACTCCGGTTCCAGGGCGGTTCGTTCGAAGAGGGCTCGCACCTCGTCGAGAGCCGCCCAGGGGTGCTCGGCACCCAGCGCGGCGAGTTCGTCGTCGAGCAGCCGCAGTACCGTCTCCTGGTCGACGACCCGGTGCCGCAGCCACTGCCAGATCTGCACACGGGCGATCTCGGCGGTCGCCGCGTCCTCCATCAGGCCGTACAGGGCGACGGCCCCCTGCCCGCGCAGCCAGGCGTCGAAGTAGCGCAGCGCGACCGCGATGTCGGTGCGTACGCCCTCCGGTGTGGGCGGCCCGCTGACGCGGCGCACCGACAGCAGGTCCGCGGCGGTCACCTCGGCGTCGTCGCGGGTGCGCTCGATCTGGTGGGGCCGGTCGCCGAGGACGCCGTCGAAGACCTCGCGGCACACCGGCACAAGCCCGGGGTGGGCGACCCAGGAGCCGTCGAAGCCGTCCTGCGCCTCGCGCTCCTTGTCGAGCCGGACCTCGGCCAGGGCCGCGTCGTGGGCAGCCAGGTCCCTGCCGGGCACGTGGGCGGCCATGCCGCCGATGGCGTGGGCGCCGCGCCGGTGGCAGGTGCGCACCAGCAGTTCCGTGTACGCGCGCAGGAACGGCGCGGTCATCGTCACCCTGGACCGGTCCGGCAGCAGGAAGTCCGTGCGGTGGCCGAAGGTCTTGATCAGGCTGAACAGGTAGTCCCACCGGCCCGCGTTGAGGCCGGCGCTGTGCTCGCGCAGCTCGTAGAGGATCTCCTCCATCTCGAAGGCCGCGGTGATCGTCTCGATGAGGACGGTGGCGCGGACCGTGCCGCGGGGGATGCCCAGCAGTTCCTGGGCGAGGACGAAGACGTCGTTCCACAGCCGGGCCTCGTAACGGTTCTCCAGCTTCGGCAGATAGAAGTACGGCCCGTACCCGGCGTCGATCTGACGCTGCGCGCAGTGGAAGAAGTACAGGCCGAAGTCGACGAGGGAGGCGGGCACGGGCCGGCCGTCGAACTCCAGGTGCTCCTCCGTCAGGTGCCAGCCGCGCGGCCGCACCATGATGGTGGCGAGCCGTTCGCCCAGCCGGTACTCCTTGCCCGCCTCGGTGGTGAGGTCGATCCGGCGCTCGATGGCATCGAGCAGGTTGAGCTGACCGCCGATGACGTTGTCCCACGTGGGTGAGGTGGCGTCCTCGAAGTCCGCCATCCACACCCGGGCGCCGGAGTTGAGCGCGTTGACGGTCATACGGCGGTCGGGCGGCCCGGTGATCTCCACACGGCGGTCGCTCAGCCCGGGAGCCGGCGCAGCCACCCGCCAGGAGAGGTCGGCACGGACGGCGGCGGTGGCGAGGGGGAAGTCGAGCGGGGCTCCGGCCGCCAGCCGTATGGCCTGCCGCCTGCGCTCCTTCAGAAGGTCCTGTCGACGTCCGACGAAGGCGTCGACGAGGTGACCGACGAAGTCCAGGGCGGCGGGGGTGAGGATCTCGTCGTGCCGGTCGCCCGGTGCCGCGAGGAGGCGGACGTGGCGGGTCGGTGCGCTGGTGGACATCAGGATCTCCTGATCAGGGAGGGGGAGGGGGGAGCGGGGGCCGGACGGGACGGTCGCCCGGCCCCCCGCCCGGTCATGGAAGGGTGCGCGCGGGCGACCTTGCGGGGCCTAGTGGAACTGCTCCTCCTCGGTGGAGCCGGCCAGGGCGGTCGTGGAGGAGGCCGGGTTGACGGCCGTGGAGACCAGGTCGAAGTAGCCCGTGCCGACCTCGCGTTGGTGCCTGACGGCGGTGAAGCCGTGCTTCTGCGCGGCGAACTCCCGCTCCTGGAGGTCGACATAGGCGGTCATGCCGTGCTCGGCGTAGCCACGGGCCAGGTCGAACATGCCATGGTTGAGGGAGTGGAACCCGGCCAGCGTGATGAACTGGAAGCGGTATCCCATCGCACCCAACTCCTGCTGGAACTTGGCGATCTGGTCGTCGTCCAGAGCGGCCTTCCAGTTGAAGGACGGCGAGCAGTTGTAGGCGAGCAACTGGTCCGGATACCGGGCGTGGACGGCCTCGGCGAACTCGCGGGCCTGGGCCAGGTCGGGGGTGCCGGTCTCGACCCAGATCAGGTCGGCGTACGGGGCGTAGGCGAGACCCCGGGCGATGACCGGTGCCATGCCGTTTCGCACGCGGTAGAAGCCCTCGGCGGTGCGCTCGCCGGTGACGAACTGGGCGTCGCGCTCGTCGACGTCGCTGGTGAGCAGGTTGGCGGCGAGGGCGTCGGTGCGGGCGACGATGAGGGTCGGCACGTCGGCGATGTCGGCCGCGAGCCGGGCCGCGTTGAGGGTGCGGATGTGCTGGGAGGTGGGCACGAGGACCTTGCCGCCGAGGTGGCCGCACTTCTTCTCGGAGGCCAGCTGGTCCTCGTAGTGGATGCCCGCGGCGCCGGCCGCGATCAGCGCCTTGGTCAGCTCGAAGGCGTTGAGCGGGCCGCCGAATCCGGCCTCCGCGTCGGCGACGATCGGGGCCAGCCAGTCGGTGGTGTCCGAGCCGCCCTCGGCGGTGGCGATCTGGTCGGCGCGCAGCAGTGCGTTGTTGATGCGCCGGACGACCTGCGGAACGGAGTTGACGGGGTAGAGGCTCTGGTCGGGGTAGGTGTGCCCGGCCTGGTTGGCGTCGGCGGCGACCTGCCAGCCGGACAGATAGATGGCCTGGAGCCCGGCCCTGACCTGCTGCACGGCCTGGCCGCCGGTGAGGGCGCCGAGCGCGTGGACGTAGTCCCGCTCGTGCAGCTGCCGCCACAGACGCTCCGCGCCGCGCCGCGCCAGGGTGTGCTCCTCACGGACGCTGCCGGACAGCCGTACGACGTCCGCCGCGCTGTACGTGCGCTCGATGCCCTGCCAGCGGGAATCGGTGGCCCAGCGGCGCGTGAGCTCCTCGGCCGTAGTCGTCTTCGGCTCTGTCATGGCCTTCACCGTCTCCCTCGATGGTCCGGTCTGCCAATCCCCGACGTCACTGAACGGGAGAGTGGCACTGCGTGTCTACTTCATGAGTGCGGCCCGCCGCCCCTCGCTGAGCGGAGCCGAGCAATGCTGCCGTGCGGACGGGCGCCGATGCCGGGATCTCCGACGTCAGGGCATGAATCGCGCCCGGTTCCGGGTGCCGACCGCCGAAGTTCCGGCGGGCCGCACTAGAACTCTGGCACTGGCACTGAGTGCCATCAACGGTGGACGTATGCCAATTTCTGTGAATCTTCGAGAGCGCTTTTGCCAAGTTTGCGAAGGGTGCGATGAGCTGATGTCGCGTACGCTGACGGCCGTCCGGAGCAACGGAGGAGCACGGTGGGCAAGACCTACGCGGGGGCGCGGCTGAGGCGGCTGCGTGAGGAGCGCCGGATGAGCCAGGCGGAGCTGGCCCGGGTCCTCGGCATCTCGCCCAGCTATCTGAACCAGATGGAACACGATTCCCGGCCGCTCACCGTGCCGGTCCTGCTGAAGCTGACCGAAGCCTTCGGCGTCGACCCCGGCTTCTTCTCGGAGCGCGACACGACCCGGCTGGTCGCGGACCTGCGGGAAGCGCTGGCGGGAGAGATCACCGAAGACCGCGTGTCCGCCTCCGACCTCTCGGACCTCGCCTCGCGCATGCCCGCTGTCGCCACGTTCCTGCTCGACCTGGGGCGTCGCAACCAGGCGCTCACCGAGCGGCTCGCCGGAGCCGCGGACGGCCGGGACGGCACGCGGGAGGCACCCCGCTCGCCCCACGAGGAGATCCGGGACTTCTTCTACCGTCGCCAGAACTACCTTCACGACACCGACCTCGCGGCCGAGCGACTGGCGGAGGACATCGGCATCCGGCCCGGCGAGGTCGTGCGGGCGCTCACCGAGCGGCTCGCCGACGGGCACGGCGTGCGGTCGGCCGCCGAATCCGGCGATCGCCTGCACCACTACGACGAGGCGTCCCGCACTCTCCATCTGTCGGGCCGCCTGCGACCCGGCCAGCGGGCGTTCCGTCTGGCGACCCAGCTCGCCCTGCTCGAGTACGGCGACGAACTCGACCGTCAGGCCGCCGCCGACTTTCCCGCCGGTTCACCGTCGCACGCGCTGGCCCGGATCGGCATCGCCAACTACTTCGCCGCCGCGCTGATCCTGCCCTATCGCACCTTCCACGCGGCGGCGGAGGAAGTGCGGTACGACATCGAACGCCTCACCGACCGGTACGGCCTCGGCTACGAGACCGTCTGCCACCGTCTGAGCACCCTCCAACGCCCGCGGCTGCGCGGAGTTCCCTTCTCCTTCGTCCGGGTCGACCGGGCCGGCAACCTGTCCAAACGGCAGTCCGCGACCGACTTCCACTTCTCCCGGACCGGTGGCACCTGCCCCCTGTGGAACGTCTACGAGGCGTTCGCGGCCCCCGGCCGTATCCACGTCCAGATCGCCGAAATGCCCGACGGACAGCGCTACTTGTGGACGGCACGTGCCCTGACCCGCCACCGCGGAGGCTGGGGCGAACCCGGCAAGACCTACGCCATCGGCCTGGGCTGCGAGATCCGCCACGCCGCACGCCTCGTCTACGCCGACGGACTCGACCTCGGCAATGCCGCCGCCGCCACTCCCATCGGCATGGGCTGCCGCAGCTGCGAACGCACCGACTGCCCCCAGCGTGCCGCACCCCCGCTCGGCCGGCGACTGAGAATCGACGAGAACGACAGCACGTTCGTCCCGTACCCGGTGGTCGACCATTCGCCTTGAGGGCACCGACCCGATGGCGCCTGGCGGGGACACGGGCGTCCGTCGAACGCGACGGTCGCGCGGGTGAGGGCTCCAGCCGTCAGGCGTCGAAGCGGCGCCGGGCGGCCTCGATGTGACTGAGGTACCGGTGGGTCCAGCCACACATCGCATCGACCGTGACGCGAAGGCCCTGGCCCGATTCCGTGAGGGTGTATTCGACCCGCGGCGGCACGGTGGGGTGCACGCGGCGTTCGACCAGCCCGTTGCGCTCCAGCATGCGCAGGTTCTGGGTGAGCATCTTGTGGCTGACGCCCTCGATCTCGTCGCGCAGCTCGGTGAAGCGCAGGGTGCGTTCCCCGAGAGCCTCGATGATCAGGAACGCCCACTTGTTGGCGACGTCGGAGAAGATCTCCCGCGCCAAGGAGTCCGCGCGCCTCAGGTCCGCATCCTCGGGCGAGCCCCTGAACTGCTTGGTCACCATTGGGTTCCCCAGTCACTGAAAAGTGCGTTCTTCCAGGTCAGCGGCCACTCTCTTACAGTTCCCGAGTAACCACAAGAGACCGCGGGCCTCTTGGCTCGGTGGACGCGAGCCCAAGGGCGCTCATGACAAGGAGGCAGGCAGCATGGCCATCACCCTGGTGAACCCCAGTGGATTGCCGAAGATCCCGGTGTACCGGCAGGTGTCGATCGCGACCGGGTCGAAGCTGGTCTTCATCGCCGGGCAGGTCGCCTGGGACGCCGAGGGGGTCACGGTCGGCGAAGGCGACCTCGCCGCGCAGGTCGAGCGGAGCTACCTCAACGTCGGCACCGCACTGGCCGAGGCCGGCGCCTCCTTCGACGACGTGGCGAAGCTGACCGTCTACGTCGTCGACTGGACCCCCGACAAGATGCCCCTGTTCCTGGAGGGAGTCGCGCGGGCCTCCGCGAAGCTGGGGATCACCCCGATGGCGCCGGGCACGCTGATCGGCGTGGCGGCACTGGACGTACCCGACCATCTGGTGGAGGTCGAAGCCACCGCGGTCATCGACTGAACAGCCCCTCTTTGCCGTCGCCCTGCACTGAGATGCTTTGCCGTCGTCCGCCACTGAGATGACACAAATCTGTGTCATCTCAGTCAAGAGTGCTAGGTTTGGCGATGTGCCGAGTGACAGCCAGCTGATCTTCGCCGACCATGTCGGGCGGTTCTATGCCCGCCAATACGGTTTTCCGCCGATGGCCGGGCGCCTGTTGGGGTACCTGCTCGTCTGTGATCCGCCTCATCAGACGATCGACGAGCTGAGCCAGGCGCTGCTGGCGAGCCGGAGTGCCATCACCGGCGCGGTGAAGCTGCTCGAGAACTACGGGACGGCGCGGCGCACGCGTGCCGCCGGCGAGCGTATGGACCGGGTGAGCCTGGATCCGGCCAGTCGGCAGCCGCAGAACTTCGACTCCGCCATCCACAAGGAGCATGCGGCGCTGTTCCGGGAGGGGCTGGCGCTGCTCGCCGACGCTCCACCGCAGCGGCGCGCGCCACTCGAAGAGATGGTCGCACTGGCCGAGTTCCTGGCCGACCGCCTGCCCAGGCTGGTGGACGAGTGGCACGCACACCGCGACACGCTGCGCGCCTCGGGAAAGCTGCCCGGCCCCGGCGCGTAACCGCACAAGGTCCGGGGCCGGCCGGTCCCGGAACGAAACCACGGAGAGGTTGCCCGTCATGACCGAGCCCGACCTGTCTGCCCTGCGGGAACGCGCCGAGCACGGCGACACCTCCGCGACCGACGAGCTGATCGAACTCGCCACCGAACTCGGCGATCTGTTGGAACTGCGCCGCCTCGCGGACGCGGGCAACCCCACCGCGACCGACGAGCTCATCCAACTCGCCGCAGAGCAGGGCGACCTCCAAGAACTGCGCCGCCTTTCGGACCGCGGCAACGCCACGGCCACCGACCAGCTGATCGAACTCGCCACCGAACTGGACAACATGGACGAGCTGAAACGCCTCGCCGACCAGGGCAGCACGACAGCGGCCGAGCAACTCGCGGAGCTCACCGCCGAGTGAGGGGGCCGAGTGAGGCGTTTCCTCAAGGGACGGCCGCTCTGCTCGTCGAGGGTGTCGCCGGGCAACTGGCCGCGGGCGGACGGGCCGAGTTCACAGACGGCGCCGAAGGTGACCTCGGCGCCGTCCCGGTGCAGCCGCTCCGCCCGTTCGGCGCAGTCGGTGAACGGCGGCGGCATCTCGGCGGAGGCACGCGTGCCCACCGCGTCGGCTGCCGCCGCCGCCGACGTCCGGTGCCGGTGTCAGACCCCCTGTGACAGCACCTTCTCCAAGGCGCCCAGGGCGGACTGGAGCTCCTCACCGGTGATGGTCAACGGCGGGGCCAGTCGGATCGTCGATCCGTGGGTGTCCTTGACCAGAACTCCCTCGCGCATCAGGCCCTCGCTGATCTCGCGCCCGGTGCCGATGGCCGGGTCGATGTCGACGCCCGCCCACAGCCCGCGAGAGCGGAAGCCCTCCACGCCCCGGCCCACGAGCGCCGTCAGGCCACTGCGCAGGACCACGCCCAACTCGGCCGCCCTGCTCTGGTATTCACCGGTCTCCAGGAGTCCGACGACCGCGGAGCCGACCGCCGCGGCCAGCGGATTGCCGCCGAAGGTCGAGCCGTGCTCACCGGGCCGCAGCACCCCGAGCACGTCCCGGCGGCCGACCACCGCCGACACCGGCACGATGCCGCCGCCGAGTGCCTTGCCCAGGAGGAGCAGGTCGGGGACGACGTCCTCGTGCTCCACGGCGAGCGTGGTGCCGGTGCGGCCCAGGCCGGACTGGATCTCGTCCGCGATGAACAGACAGCCGGCGCGCCGGGTCAGCTCCCGGACTCCGGTCAGGTAGCCGTCGTCCGGGATGACGACGCCCGCCTCGCCCTGGATGGGCTCGATCAACACGGCCGCGGTGGTCTCGTCGACGGCCGCTTCCAGCGCGGCGAGGTCGTTGTACGGGACGACGCGGAAGCCCGGGGTGAAGGGGCCGAAGCCGGCGCGGGCCGTCTCGTCCGTCGAGAAGCTCACGATCGTCGTCGTACGGCCGTGGAAGTTGTCCGCGGCCACCACGATCGTCGCCCGGTCCGGTGCGACGCCCTTCACCTCGTACGCCCACTTGCGGGCCACCTTGATGGCGCTCTCCACCGCCTCCGCGCCCGTGTTCATCGGCAGGACCATGTCCAGGCCGGTCAACTCGGCCAGTGACTCGGCGAACTGGGCCAGCCGGTCGTTGTGGAAGGCGCGCGAGGTGAGCGTCAGCCGGTCCAGCTGGCGGTGGGCCGCGTCGATCAGCACCGGGTTGCGGTGGCCGAAGTTGAGGGCCGAGTAGCCCGCCAGCATGTCGAGGTAACGGTGGCCCTCGACGTCCTCGACCCAGGTGCCCTCGGCGTGGGCGACGACCACGGGAAGCGGGTGGTAGTTGTGCGCGAGGACGGGCTCCTCGGCGCGGATCAGGTCGGCGGAGGAGCGCGGACCGGCGGCGGAGGACGGACGCGTACGGGCGGGAGCGGTCATGAGCGGATCTCCTGGGTGCAGCACTTGATGCCACCGCCGGCCTTGTGGAACTCGGAGAGGTCGACGGGGACGGGGACGTAGCCGTGGCGGGCGAGCCGGTCGGCGAGGGCCTCGGCGCGCGGCGCGATGAACACGTGGCGGCCGTCGGAGACGGAGTTCAGGCCGAAGGTGAACGCGTCCTCACGGGTCGCGAGCACCGCGTCCGGGAAGAGCCGGGCCAGGACCTCGCGACTGCCGGGCGAGAACGCCTCCGGGTAGTACGCGATGTTCGCCTCGGGCCCGTCGTCCAGGACGAAGAGTGCCGTGTCCAGATGGTAGAAGCGCGGGTCCACCAGCTGGAGGCTGAC
This sequence comes from Streptomyces olivochromogenes, assembly GCF_001514115.1. Classification (GTDB taxonomy): domain Bacteria; phylum Actinomycetota; class Actinomycetes; order Streptomycetales; family Streptomycetaceae; genus Streptomyces; species Streptomyces olivochromogenes. Next base: position 60,621 of record NZ_KQ948468.1, on the reverse strand, counting down.
CACCGGGACGCCGAAGAACTCCTGCACCTCGCGGTGCGCCTCGGGGGTCGTCCGGAATCCGGTGCCTGCCAGCACGTACCGGCCCACCGGGACGAGGTCGCCCTCGCCCTCGCAGACGGATTCGGGACGGTAGACGTCGAAACCGGCCGCCTTGAACCAGGTCTCGTACGCGGTGGACTCGGGGCGGCGCTCGGGCGCGTGGAAGTACGAGCCGAAGACCCGGCCCGCCAGGACGAGCGCGGAGTTCGCCGCGAACACCATGTCCGGGAGATCCGCCACCGGCTCCACGGTGTCCACGGTGTGGCCGTGGGCCCGGTAGGCGCCGATCAGCGCCGCCCACTGGTCACGGGCCAGATCGACGTCCACGTCGGCGTCGGGATGCATCCAGGGATTGATCGCGTACTGCACGGCGAAGTGTCTGGGTTCGCAGACGAGAAAGCGCCGAGGGCGCGGCACACGGCTGTCGGGCACAGAGAGGTACCTCCGCTTCCTGCGGTGTCGACTGGGGGTGCCTCCAAGGTAGGAAACAGGGGATACGGGCGACAAGAGACGAGAGCTGCGTGTGTGCGCAGCATCGCTGCGCAATCGCTCAGGTCAACGCAGGTTTGATGCGTCCAGCGCATCCTGCGGGGCCGCGTGGGTGGCGCCCGCCTCCGGGGCCTCCGGCAGCAGATGCGACAGCACCATGTAGCTGATCGTCTTCCGGATGAACGGCTCGGTGCGGATCCGCTCCAGCACCTCCTCGAAGTGGTCCACGTCCGTCGCCCGCACATGGAGCAGCGCGTCCGCGCCGCCCGTCACCGTCATGGCCGCGGTGATCTCCGGATGGTTGCGGACCACCTCCGCGAGCCGTCGGGGCGGCGCCGCGCCCTCGCAGTACACCTCGACGTACGCCTCCGTGCGCCAGCCGAGCGCCGTCGGCTTCACCGTGGCCGTGAACCCGGTGATCACACCGGTCTCGCGGAGCCGGTCGACACGGCGCTTGACCGCGGTGGCCGACAGTCCGATCGCCGTGCCGATCTCGGCGAAACTCGTCCGGGCGTTGGCCATCAGGGCCGTGATGATCTTGCGGTCGAGTTCGTCGAACATCGCGGGCTTGCTGTTCATGGCGGCACTGTATCCAGCGACGACGTCCACGCAACCAGCGACAACGTCCGCATGTCCGGCGACGACGTCCACGTCCCGCACATGTCCAGGCATGGCGATCGCTCCTACACTCCACTGTCATGCTGCGCGCGCTCGCCGTCGACGACGAACAACCGTCCCTGGAGGAACTCCTCTACCTCCTGAACGCCGATCCCCGGATCTCCAGCGCCGAGGGCGCGAGCGACGCGACCGAGGCGCTGCGCCGGATCAACCGGGCCCTGGAATCCGGACCCGGCGGCCCCGAAGCCATCGACGTCGTCTTCCTCGACATCCACATGCCCGGACTCGACGGACTCGACCTCGCCCGGCTGCTCACCGGCTTCGCCTCACCGCCGCTCGTCGTGTTCGTCACCGCCCACGAGGGCTTCGCCGTCCAGGCCTTCGACCTCAAGGCCGTCGACTACATCCTCAAGCCGGTACGGCGGGAGCGGCTGGCCGAAGCCGTCCGGCGGGCCGCCCAACTCCAGGACACCGCACCGCGGATACCCGTCCACGAGCCCGACCCGGACCACATATCCGTCGAACTCGGCGGCGTCACCCGCTTCGTGGCCGTCGAGGACATCACCCACGTCGAAGCACACGGCGACTACGCACGTCTGCACACCGCCCAGGGCAGCCATCTCGTCCGCATCCCGCTCTCCACCCTGGAGGAACGCTGGCGCTCACGCGGCTTCGTCCGCATCCACCGGCGCCATCTCGTCGCCCTGCGCCACATCGGCGAACTCCGCCTGGACGCGGGCGCCGTGAGCGTCCTCGTCGACTCCGTCGAACTCCAGGTCAGCCGCCGGCACGCCCGCGAACTGCGCGATCTGCTGATGCGCCGGACCACGAGCTGAGAGGGGGAAGCGGCGTGCCGCAGGACCCGACCGAACGCCGGGTGGTCGTCACCGGGGTGCCCCGGCGCACCCGCCGCACCTCCGGCTACTACCGGCCCAGGACCGAGATCGACGAACAGACCACGCTCGGCCACACCTACGTCCGCTCCCTGATGCGCAGTCAACTCCGCGCCGCCTTGGTGGTGTTCGCCGTACTGGTCCTGCTGGTCGGGCCACTACCCCTGGTCTTCGCCGCGATGCCGGACGGCGCGAGCCTGGAGTGGGCCGTGCTCGGCTTCTGCGTCTACCCGCCCCTGGTCCTGCTCGCCCGCTGGTACGTGCGGCGCGCCGAGCGCAACGAGAAGGACTTCGTGCGCCTGGTCGAGGACCGCTGAGCCGAGAACGAGGACCGCTGAGCCGAGAACGAGGACTGCTGAGCCGTGAATGAGGACCGCTGAGCCGTGAATCAGAACTACGCCGTCCCCGCCGTCGCCCTCGTCGTCGTGGCGACCGTCCTGGTCGGCGCCTTCGGCCTGCGCATCTCCCGGACCACCTCCGACTTCTACGTCGCCTCACGCACCGTGGGCCCCCGGCTCAACGCGGCCGCGATCAGCGGCGAGTACCTCTCCGCCGCCTCCTTCCTCGGCATCGCGGGCCTCGTCCTCGTCCAGGGCCCCGACATGCTCTGGTACCCCGTCGGCTACACGGCCGGCTACCTCGTGCTGCTCCTGTTCGTCGCGGCCCCACTGCGCCGCTCCGGCGCGTACACCCTGCCCGACTTCGCGGAGGCACGCCTCGGCTCACCGGCCGTGCGACGCCTCGCCGGTGCCTTCGTGGTCGGAGTCGGCTGGCTGTACCTGCTGCCCCAACTGCAGGGCGCCGGACTGACGTTGGCCGTCCTGACCGACGCGCCCGACTGGTTCGGCGGGGTGCTCGTCGCGGTCGTCGTGGTCGCCACCGTCGCCGCCGGAGGCATGCGCAGCATCACCTTCGTGCAGGCCTTCCAGTACTGGCTCAAGCTCACCGCCCTGCTGGTTCCCGCACTCTTCCTGGTTCTCGCCTGGCAGGCCGACGGCGCCCCGCGCCAGGCCTTCGCCGAACCCGCGACCTTCCGCGAGCAGCGCGTCGTCCGCGTCGACGACAGCCTCGACCTGAGACTCTCGGACCCGCTGGGCGTCACGGCCACCGGTACGGTCGACGGCCACCGCTACGACGGCGAGCGGCTGCGACTCCCCGCGGGCGTCCACCACATCGAGCGCGGCACCCGGCTGACCTTCGCCAAGGGCGACCCCGTCCCGGCCGCCGACCGGGGCAGCAACGGCGGCATGTCGACCTCGCTCGCGGCGGGCCGCGAGGAACGCCCGCTGTACGCCACGTACGGACTGATCCTCGCGACCTTCCTCGGCACGATGGGACTGCCGCACGTCGTCGTCCGCTTCTACACCAGCCCGCACGGCGTCGCGGCCCGCCGCACCACGGTCGCCGTCCTCGGCCTGATCGGCGCGTTCTACCTGCTGCCACCCGTCTACGGCGCGCTCGGCCGCCTGTACGCCCCCGAACTGAGCCTCACCGGGAACGCCGACGCCGCCGTCCTGCTGCTGCCCGACCGTGTGATCGGAGGGCTCGGCGCGGATCTCCTGGGCGCGCTGGTGGCGGGCGGGGCCTTCGCGGCGTTCCTGTCGACCGCGTCCGGACTGACGATGGCGGTGGCCGGGGTGCTCACCCAGGACGTGCTGCCCTCGCGCGGGGTGCGCCACTTCCGGCTGGGCACCGTACTCGCCATGGCGGTACCCCTCGCGGCGAGCGTGATCGTCGGCGGGCTGCCCGTCGCCGACGCCGTCGGACTCGCCTTCGCCGTGTCCGCGTCCTCCTTCTGCCCGCTGCTCGTCCTCGGCATCTGGTGGCGGCGGCTGACCCCGCCGGGCGCGGCCGCCGGAATGCTCGTCGGCGGCGGCGCCGCCTTCGTCGCCGTCGCCGCGACCATGGCGGGCTACCCGGGCTCGGGCGCGCTGCACGCGCTGCTCGCCTGGCCCGCGCTCTGGTCGGTGCCGCTCGGGTTCCTCACCATGATCCTGGTGTCGCTGGCCACGGCCGGACGGGTGCCGGCCGGGACGGCGGCGATCCTGGCCCGGTTCCACCTGCCGGAAGAACTGGCCGGAGGGGACAGGCGCGCAGACGCCGACGCACGCGGGGAGGCCAAGGCGTGAGCGTATCGTCGAGCGGGGCGGTGACGGCATGAGCGGATTCCTGGCGGGCCTCTGTGTCGCCGTGCTCCCGCTGCTCGCCGCCGGGTTCTGGCTCGGCCGGCGTACCGCGCGGCCCGAGAACCTCGGCGGCCTCGGCACCCCCGTCGAACACGCCACCTTCGAGACCCTGCACACCGCCTCGCTGGCCGCGCCCCCACTGCGCGCGGGCCTCACCGGGGAGACCGCCCGCAGGTCCGCCCGCCGACTGCGCACCCTGCTCGGCACGGACGCCCTGTGCCTCACCGATCAGGACACCGTCCTCGCGTGGGACGGCCTGGGGGACCACCACCGCACCGAGATCATGGAACGGCTCGGCAGCCCCCTGGAGACCGGCCGCGGCGAGGCCTTCCGGCTGAACTGCGACGAGCCGGACTGCTCCCTGCGCTGGGCCGTCGTCGCACCGCTCACCGTCGACGACCGCGTCCACGGAGCGCTCGTAGCCTGCGCGCCCCGCGAGTCCGCCGTCCTCGTCCGGGCCGCGGGTGAGGTCGCCCGCTGGGTCTCCGTGCAACTGGAACTCGCCGACCTCGACCAGTCCCGCACCCGCCTGATCGAGGCCGAGATCAAGGCCCTGCGCGCCCAGATCTCCCCGCACTTCATCTTCAACTCGCTCGCGGTGATCGCCTCGTTCGTCCGCACCGACCCCGAACGCGCCCGTGAACTGCTCCTGGAGTTCGCCGACTTCACGCGCTACTCGTTCCGCAGGCACGGCGACTTCACCACCCTCGCCGACGAACTGCACGCCATCGACCACTACTTGGCGCTGGTCAGAGCCCGCTTCGGCGAGCGCCTCTCGGTCACCCTGCAGATCGCCCCCGAGGTGCTGCCGGTCGCGCTGCCCTTCCTCTGCCTCCAGCCCCTCGTGGAGAACGCCGTCAAACACGGACTGGAAGGCAAGACCGACAAGAGCCACATCAGCATCACCGCCCAGGACGCGGGCGCCGAGGCACTGGTCGTGATCGAGGACAACGGCACCGGAATGGACCCCGACCGGCTGCGCCGCATCCTCGCCGGGGAGGTGAGCCCCTCCGGCGGCATCGGACTGTCCAACGTCGACGACCGGCTCCGCCAGGTGTACGGGGACGAGTACGGCCTCGTCATCGAGACCGCGGTGGGAGCGGGCATGAAGATCACCGCCCGGCTTCCGAAGTACCAGCCGGGGGTGCACCCGGCGGGACCGCTGCCCAGGGAGTGACAGTGACCCCCGCGCGTCAGGCGCCCCGCGAGGCCACCATCCCGATCGTGAGCAGACCGAGCACCACCCAGCCGAACCACAGCCAGCCGTTGCTGCCGAGCGCCACCGTGTAGGCCGTCACCATGACGAGTCCGCCGACGGTGAGCACCCCCATCGCTTTCGTCGAACCGGGCATCGCAGTACACCCTTCTCCCGGCGGGGTCCGCGACGCGGGCCGTGGCCTGCGCCCATTTTCACCCGAACGGACGTGGTTCGCCAGGGCCGGGCGTGCTACTCGCCTCCGTGCATGAGGGCCTTGTCCAGACGCTCGATGGCGCAGACCACCAGGTAGTACCCCTTCCTCCACAGTCCTGTGCTGCGCAGGCCATGACTCACATAGGTGTCGGCGGGATAGCCGAGCTGCTGCGGCGGGGCGTCGGCCGCGCATTGCGCGTCCGCCTCGACATCGGGCTTCTTGCCGGGCGTGAGGGTGGTGAGGTGCGTGATCCGGAAGACCTTGCCCACATGGTCCTGGTCGCAGGAGACGAGTTCGTAGTGGGTGTACTCGCTCGCGTCCCCGCGGGCATGGCCGAGGCAGTCGCCCTGCTGCATCTGGGTCGCGTCCTCGAACGGCATCCCGTACGGGCGGAGGCCGCCGAGCCTGCCGTACACCGGACCGTGCTTGCCGACCAGCAGACATGCGACGTTCCCGCCGGTGGCGTCGAAGCCCTCGCGGGTGGGCACCACGGCCAGGCTCTGGACGTGCCAGGCGAGTTTGTCGGCGGTCGCCTTCGTCCGCTCCGCGCACTGGTCCGGTCCGTCGCTGCCGGCCTCCTCGTAGGAGCGGGCCTTGTACAGCTCCATCACCTGCCCGTCGGGGCGCAGCGCTCCGCAGCTCGGATCCAGTTGCAGACGCGGGGTGCCCGAGGACGGCGCGGGGGACGGGTCGCTCAGTACGCAGTCGCCCTTCTTGAGCGGTGCGGAGAGTCCGACCTGGGCGCCGTACGGGGCCACGGGCGTCCGCGTCCCGCCGTACCGGGCCATGCCCCAGATCACTCCCGCCGTCAGCGACAGCGCGAGGAGCAGTGCCGCGGTCACCTGCAGGAGCAGCGTCCGCCTGCGGCGCCCCCCGCCGGGATCTGTGGCGGGTGCGGCGGGCCCCACGTAACGGGGCGGACCGAAACCCGCGCCGGGCTGCGGGGGGTGCGGGGTCGGCGGACCGAAACCCTGGCCCGGGCGAGGGGCGTACGCGGCCGGGGCACCGGCACGGGGGCCGGCTGCCTGCGCCATGGGCGTGTACGCCGCGTGGTGCGCCGGCGCGGGAGAGGCCGCCTGGGCCGTGGGGACGTAGGAACCCGGCGCCGCGAAACCCTGGTCCTGGGCGAGTCCCTGGTCCGGGGCCAGTCCCTGGCCCCGGGCGGGGGACAGGCTCTGGTCGTGTGCGGGCGGCGGCGGCGCGTAGTCGTGGTCCCTGGGCGGGCCGCCCGGGGTCCGGCCCGGTGGCGCCGGACCGCCGGGACCGTCGGAGGTGACGAGCCCCGCCCACGCGGGCTGCGAGCCGGTGTCGACCTGGGTCGGCGGATGGGGCTCGGGCAGGATGATCCGGGCCAGGGCCGCCGCCGTCCGTTCCGCGGAGATCCGCAGGCCGGGGTCCTTGACCAGCAGCGCGTCGATGACCGGCCCCAGCGCACCGGCCCGCCGGGACGGCGGCGCCTCCTCCGAGACCACCGCGGCGAGCGCCCCTATGTGGCTGTCGCGGTCGAAGGGGCCGTGGCCCTCCACACCGAAGTACAGCGTGCAGCCCAGCGAGAACAGGTCGGACGCCGCGGTCGGATCCGCTCCCTGCGCCCGCTCCGGTGCCAGATAGCCGGCCGTGCCGACCAGGACTGAGGTACGGGTCCAGCGGGTCTCGGGGGAGTCCGGCTGGACCGAGACGCCGTAGTCGGTGAGGAGGATGCGCGCGCCGGGGGTGCCCGCGCGGTCCGGGGCGAGCAGGATGTTGGCCGGTTTGACGTCCCGGTGCATGATGCCACGCTCGTGCCCGGCGGTCAGCGCGTCGAGCACCGCGAGGCCGACGCGGGCGCACTCGTCGGGGGCCAGCGGGCCGCGCCGGGCGAGCCAGGCCCGCAGGTCCTCGGCGCCCGCCACGTACTCCATCACGATCCATGGCAGGCCGTCGTGCTCCAGGACGTCGTGGACCGTCACCACGTGCGGGTGGCCGCGCAGCACCGCCGCGTGCCGGGCCTCGGCGCGGGCGCGCGCGATCCGCGACTCGTGCTCCTCGCTCCCTTCCCGGACATCGCGGAACCTGATCTCCTTGAGCGCCACGTCGCAGTCGAGCCGTTGGTCGTGGGCGAGCCAGACGTGGCCCATCCCGCCGGAGCCGACCTGCTTCAGCAGCAGATACCGGCCGTCGATGATCCGGCCCACTCCCGACTGCGCTGATCCTGCTGTCATCCGGTTGCCCCCGGGCTCTGCGTCGTCGTACGCGGGTCAGGCCGCGCTCTCGGTGGGCCCACCGAGAGCGGAGTCGCTCGTACCCGGGTCGACCGGGGCGGGCGGTGTGCTCGACACGGGCTCACTCGGCGGCGGCGCGCTGCTGACGGTGGGCCTGGTCGAGGTCGGTTCGTGCGAGGTCGGTTCGGTCGTCGGCACGGTCGGGGCAGTGGCCGTGGGGGTGGTCGGGGCACTGCTCGCGGGTGAGCCGGTCGGAGAGGCGTGCGACGGGGTCGAGGTCGTTCCGCCGCCCGTTCCGCCGCTCGTGTCCGTGGGGGTGTCCGTGGGCGTGGCGGATTTCGTGGGGGTGGAGGTGGCCGTATCCGTAGGGACACCCGACCCGGTGCCACCGTCGGACGGCGAGGCGCTGTCCGATGACGAGCCGCCGGACGAGGGGCCGGACGATCCCCCGGACGGGGTGGGCGGGGTAGTCCCGGGATCCGAGCCCGTTCCGCTCGTGCCGCGCGTTCCGTTCGTGCCGCCCGTGCTCGTGCCGGAATCCGACGGCGTGACCGGACCACCGCCACTGTCGGACGGGCTGTCGGACCGCGCCGACAGGATGACCGACGTACCCCAGACGACCTGGCTGCCCTCGGTCGGCCGGGATGCCGTCACCTGGGCGTCGTCGGCCGGCAGGCTGTCACCGGCGTACGACATTCCCAGCCCCGCGTCGGTCAGCCGCCGGGTCGCCTCGGCGAAGGTCATGCCGGTGACCGGTGGCACGGCGTGCTTCTGCTGGGTGTCGAAGGACTTGTCCTGGCTGCCGTCGCTGCCCACCGGGCGGGCGATCCCCCGGTCGGGGTTGTGCACGTCGACGAGCTGGAGCTTGTGGATCTCCTGCGCCCCGGGCGGCGGCTCGACCACCACGACGCGGTCCTGCCGGTAGTCGGCCCACTTCTTGTTGCCGTTCTTGAACCGCACGTCGGTCTTCGAGGCCTTTCCCTCGAAGGGGAGCAGCGGATTGCCGCAGGAGCACTTCACCGCGGGCAGTCCCTGTTGGTCGACCAGAATGGCGATTCCGGCCTGCAGCAGCGCGGCGTACGAAACCGCCTTGCCGTTCTTGTAGTCGTGATTCGTCACGAGAGTGTCGTGACGCAGTACGACGGGTGTGAGTTGATCGATATAACTCGGGATCTGATCGGTGCTTATATGCAGGACCCGCGCCCATTCCTGGGCCTTCGCCGAGTTCTTGGGGTCGGTGAGGAATTTCTTCAACTTCGTCACGGCGCAGGTGCCGGGTTTCGTGGTGCCGCCCCACACGCCGGTGCCAGGGCCGGTGCCGGTACTGGGGTCGGGCGCCGGTGCCGGTGAACCGCTTCCGTTGCTGCCGTCAGGGGCCCCGCCGTACAGCCCGGGGCTGTTACTGGCCTGCACGCCACCGCTGGGCCGGGCCTCGGGCAGGCGGATGTCCGTGCCGAGCTGCCGGTCCTCCTTGAAGAAGGGGGAGACCGAGGAGACCCCCGCCGCCACGGCCCGTACCACGAACAACTGATCGGATTTGCTGCACCCGCTGACTATCAGTACCGAAACCAGCAGTAGAGCGAGCCTTCGGGCGGCGGAAATCCCCGCCCTTTGCATGGACGCACGAATTGACATGACCGCTCCCCCTGCGGTTTCCCCCGTTGTCCCCCCATGCTACTGAACCGAAAAGCCCTTCACGCAAGGTGAATTGCAAAGTTAATTCAGCGGCCGCGTGCGTTGAGTGAGGCCAGATAGGCGTTGTACGCCTCGAGTTCCTTGTCGCCGTCGCGGTCGGCGGCCCGGTCCGTGCGGCGGGCCTGCCGCTTCTCGGAGGCGTACCACTGGAAGAGCAGCGCGATCAGCACGAGGACGGAGGGGATCTCGCTGAACGCCCAGGCGATGCCGCCCGCGGCGCTCTGGTCGGAGAGCGCGTCGATGCCGAGCGAGGCGGGCGGGTTCTTGTACGTCTCCACCATCGGCGCGGACGCCATCATCAGCGCGATACCGAAGAACGCGTGGAACGGCATGCCCGCGAACAGCTCCAGCATCCGCATCAGATAGCCCGGCCGGTGCGGTCCGGGGTCGACCCCCATGATCGGCCAGAAGAAGACCAGGCCGACGGCGAGGAAGTGGCACATCATCGCGATGTGCCCGGCCTTGGAGCCCATCAGGAAGTCGAAGATGGGGGAGAAGTACAGCGCGTACAGACTCGCGATGAACAGCGGGATCGTGAACGCCGGATGCGTGATGATCCGCATGTAGCGGCTGTGCAGGAACATCAGCAGCAGTTCACGCGGACCCTTGTTACCTCGCGTGGCGGCCACCGGCAGTGCGCGCAGCGCCAGGGTGATCGGCGCTCCGAGCAGGATCAGGATCGGCGAGAGCATGCTGATCACCATGTGCTGCACCATGTGCACGCTGAACATGACCATGCCGTAGTCGTTCAGCTTGGTGCACATCACGAGCATCACGGTCAGCACGCCGAGCACGAAGGCGATGGTCCGCCCGGCCGACCACTTGTCACCGCGCCGCGCGAGCCGCACGACCCCCCAGCCGTACAGGCCGAGTCCCACCAGGCAGGCGACGAGGAAGAACGGGTCCGCGGACCACTCGAGCCCCCGCCCCAGCGTGAACGGCGGCAGATCCATGGTCATGCCGTGCCCGCTGTGATCCATCCGCCGGCTCCTGATTCGTACGTTGTGCGCTGTCTGTCCGAACCAGAGTAGGACCGACCCCGGCCACAACCGTGACCGGGGTCAGTGCAGCGCGAACGAACCCTCAGAGCACGCACTCCGCTTCCGCGTACCGCTCCTCGGGAACCGTCTTCAGGCTCTCCACCGCCTCCGCGAGCGACACCATGACGATGTCGGTCCCCCGCAGCGCGGTCATCTTCCCGAAGTCGCCGCGATGCGCGGCCTCCACCGCGTGCCAGCCGAACCGCGTGGCGAGCACGCGGTCGTACGCCGTCGGCGTCCCCCCGCGCTGGACGTGCCCGAGGATCACCGGCCGGGCCTCCTTGCCGAGGCGCTCCTCCAGCTCCAGGGAGAGCTGCCGGGCGATGCCGGCGAAGCGCTCGTGCCCGTAGACGTCCTTGCCGCCCTCGTCGAACTCCATGGTGCCCGGGCGAGGCTTCGCCCCCTCGGCGGCGACGACGATCGCGAACCGCTTGCCCGCCTCGAAGCGCTCGCCGACCCGCGCGGCCAACTCCTCGATGTCGAAGGGGCGTTCCGGGACGACGATGGCGTGCGCGCCCGCGGCCATGCCGGAGTGCAGGGCGATCCAGCCGGTGTGGCGGCCCATGACCTCCACGATCAGCACCCGCTGGTGGGACTCGGCGGTGGTCTTCAGCCGGTCCAGGGCCTCGGTCGCGACGCCGACGGCCGTGTCGAAGCCGAAGGTCACGTCCGTGACGGCGATGTCGTTGTCGATGGTCTTCGGCACGCCGACGATCGGCAGGCCGTTGTCCGAGAGCAGCCGGGCCGCCTTCAGCGTGCCCTCGCCGCCGATCGGGATGATCGCGTCGAGGCCGAGCTCCTCGACATGGCCCTTGGCCCGCTCCACGCCGTCACGCAGCTGCGCGGGCTGGACCCGGGAGGAGCCGAGGATCGTGCCGCCGCGAGCCAGGATGCCGCTCACCGCGTCGAGGTCGAGCTTCAGGTAGTCGCACTCCAGAAGCCCCTTCCAGCCGTCCCGGAAGCCGATGACCTCGTCGCCGTGGTCGACGACGGCACGGTGCACGACGGACCGGATGACGGCGTTCAGGCCGGGGCAGTCGCCGCCGGACGTGAGGACACCAATGCGCATAGCCCGAAATACCTTCTCAACGTGGGCCGGGTACCGGACCACGCTGTCCGGCTGGAATCCCGGTCACCCTACCGGCGGGACGGGGTGGTGCCGTAGCGGGCGTCCGCCTGGTGGACGCGGCCGCACAAGTGAGCGGACACCCGGTCAGGCGGGCCCGACCTGGGTACACCGTGCCGGATACGCCTAGGGCGCGCTTGAGGTATCCCTCAAGCGCGCCCCGTGGACATCCCGTACCGTTTGTCCGTTGTTGGCCGACCGTTCAGGCGGGCTGCTGCGCCGCGGAGATGCGCTCGCCCCGGAGCGCCTCGTACCAGCGGTCGTCGATCGGCGGCAGCGCGTTCACATCGAGCGCCAGCTTCAGCAGCAGGTCCGCGATCTGCGGGTTGCGGGCGAGCACGGGCCCGTGCATGTACGTGCCGAAGACCGTGTCGTTGTACGCGCCCTCGGTGCCGTCGCCGGTGCCGTTGCCCTTGCCGAGCCGCACCTGCGCGAAGGGACGCGCGGTGGGGCCGAGGTGGGTGACGCCCTGGTGGTTCTCGAAGCCGGTCAGCTGCGGCAGGCCGAGGCGCGGGTCGATGTCTCCGAGGACGTCGCCGACGCACCGCTCGCCCTCGCCGCGCACCGAGACCACGTCGAGCAGACCGAGGCCGGGCTCGCGCTGCCCGAGGTCGTTGATGAACTCGTGGCCGAGGATCTGGTAGCCGGCACAGACCGAGAAGACGATCGCGCCGTTGCCCACCGCGCGGTGCAGACCGCCGTCGCGGCGCAGGCGCTCCGCGGCGAGCCGCTGCGGCCGGTCCTCGCCGCCGCCGATGAGGTAGATGTCGCCGGAGGTCGGGATCGGCTGGTCGCTGCGTACGTCGAGACGGGCGACGTCGAGACCGCGCTGGCGGGCCCGGCGCTCCACGACGAGGGCGTTGCCCTGGTCGCCGTAGGTGCTCAGCAGGTCCGGGTAGATCCACACCAGGCGCAGGCTGTTGTCACTCATTCTCTTGGTCCTCCGTGGCTGCTCAGTTGCCGACACGACGCCTCAAATCCTGGAATGCGGTGTAGTTCGCGATGACCTCGATGCGACCGGGCGGGGCGAGCTGCACCGCCTGGTCGAGGTTCTCGCAGACCTGGAAGGACTGGTTGGCGACCTCGAGACGCACGGCGAGGTCGAGCTTGCGGTCGCCGAGCACGAAGATGGGGTGCCCGGTCAGACGGGTGTAGTCGACGTCCCACAGCCAGGAGGTGTCGGTACCGTCGGCGCCCCGCGCGTTCACGGACAGGATGACCGGGGTCGGCGGAGGGTCGATCAGGGAGAACGTCTCGAGCCAGCCCGCGGGGTTCTTGGCGAGCAGCAGACGCAGGTCGCGCTGCATGAACTGCACCACGTCATAGCGTCCGGCGACCGCCTGTACCTGGTACATGCGCTCCAGGGCGACCTGCGGGGGCACCCCGAAGACCGCGGCGACGGCGGCAGACGAGGCGGCGTTCGCCTTGTTGGCCCGGCCGGGCAGCTGGAGGTGGATCGGCCACGCGGAGCCGTGCGGGTCGAGGACGTGGTCCCCGGACAGCGCCCAGGTCGGCGTCGGACGGCGGAAGCCGCAGTCGCCGCAGAACCAGTCGTCGCCGGGGCGCTGCATCACACCGCCGCAGGACGGGCAGGACCAGGCGTCGTCCTTCCACATCTGACCGGCCGCCACCCACATGACGTTCGGCGAGGAGGAAGCGGCCCACACGACGAGCGGGTCGTCGGCGTTGGCGACCACGACGGCTTTGGAGCCGGCCAGGCCCTCGCGCCAGTGCTCGGCCATCATCCGGGTCTCGGCGGCCCGGTCGAGCTGGTCGCGGGAGAGGTTGAGCAGGGCGATGCACTTCGGGTCGGTGTCGCGGGCGACACCCGCGAGGTACTTCTCGTCGACCTCGATGACCGCGAACTTCGCGTCCGAACCCCCGGCGAGAGCCGAGGTGATACCGGCCGGCATGTTGGCGCCCAGCGCGTTGGACACGACCGGGCCCGCGGCGCGCAGCGCCTCCGCGATCAGCCGGGTGGTCGTGGTCTTGCCGTTGGTCGCCGACACCAGGATCACGTCCAGGTGGGTGGCGAGCCTGGCCAGCAGATCGGGGTCGAGCTTGAGTGCCACCCGGCCGCCGATCACCGATCCGCTGCCGCGTCCGGCGGCCCGCGAGACGGCCGCCGCCGCCTTGCCCGCCGTCACGGCCAGCTTGGCCCGCGGCGTCAGCGGGTCCGAGTTGCCTGACATCGTTTCTCGATCCTCCTTGCGTACGCGCCGCGCCTCTGCCCCCGGCACCGTGTGGACCTCAGCCTATCGAGATCCACTCACGTGCCCGAATCGCGGCACCTCCACGGTGCCCGCGCGACATTCGCGCGCCCATGAGGACCGTACCCTTGCCGCCATGCGACACGGTTCCATCCCCGGCACCCGAGGGCGCGTCCGGCCTGTGACTCTGCTCGGCGACCCCGTTCTGCACACACCGTGTGAAGACGTCACGGACTTCGGTCCCGAACTCGCCCGACTCGTCGAGGACATGTTCGCGACGATGTACGCCGCCCAGGGCGTCGGCCTCGCCGCGAACCAGGTCGGCGTCGCTTCGCGGGTCTTCGTGTACGACTGCCCGGACGACGATGACGTCCGCCATCTGGGACACGTGGTGAACCCCCGTCTCGTCGAGGCGGACGGAGTGGTCCTGCGCGGGCCGGAGGGCTGTCTCTCCCTGCCCGGCCTGGAAGCGGGGACGGAGCGGTACGACCACGCCGTCGTCGAGGGGTTCACGGTGGACGGGGAGCCGGTGTCGGTGCATGGCACGGGGTGGTTCGCCCGGTGTCTGCAGCACGAGTACGACCACCTGGAGGGTGGTCTGTACGTGGACCGGCTGAGTGGGTGGCGTCGGCGCCGGGTGATGAGGCAGGCGGCGCGGGCGTCTTGGGGGCGCTGAGCATTGCGGGCCGGCTGCGGATTGTCTTCGGCTGAGCGCGCAGTTCCCCGCGCCCCTGGAGGGGCGCCGACGTGAGCGCCCCGCTTTGAGGGGCGCGGGGAACTGCGCGACCAGCCACGAACAACCCGCAGCCGACACCCGACCTCAGAACCCAGGACCCCCGACACGGTCGCCGGCCGCGGCCAGCCGGCCCCACAGCAGGTCGGCCAGACTCCGTACCAACTCGGCCCGGGAGCAGGGCTGTTCACCGAGCCACCAGTCCCCGGCGGCATGCATCATGCCGACGATCCCGTGCCCCCACACCCGCGCCAGCTGCTGGCTGCCCGGTCCGAGATCCACCCGTTCCTCGATGACCTCGGCCAACTCCTCGCCCATGCGGCGCAGCAGCGGCGCGGAGTGCTTGCCCAGGTCGAAGCCCTGGTCGGCGGACGAGGCGCCCTCCGTGGGGTGCATCAGGAAGCGGTAGACCTGAGGGTGCGCCTCGATGGCCGCGAGATACGTGTCGAGCGTGGCCTCCACCCGCTCCCGGCGCTCCGCGGGCGCGTCCAACGCGGCCCGCAGCGCTCCGAGGAGAGCGTCGGTGTGCCGCTTGGCCAGGGCCGCGTAGAGTCCGCCCTTGTCGCCGAAGTGGCGGTACAGGATCGGCTTGGTGATGCCCGCCTCGGCGGCGATGGCGTTCATCGAGGCCCCGGGGCCGTCGCGAAGCACCACTCTGTCCGCGGCCTCCAGCAGCTCACGCCGGCGGCGGTCGGCGGACCTCTGCTGATCGGTCCGCTGTGTGGTGTCCATGATCTCTCCCCACCCGTGGTGATTCGGTGACGCCTGCGCAAAGTAACACTCATCGGCCCATGCGTATCGAACGGGCTGACGAGCGGAACGTGGGAGTTGACTTTTACTACTGATCAGTAACAGACTCCAGTTACCGCAAGTAACACTTTAGTGCAGTGCTGGAGGGGACATGGCCGAGTTCACCATGGAGCTCAACGACGAACAGAGGGAGGTCCGCGACTGGCTCCACGGGTTCGCCGCCGATGTGATCCGCCCCGCGGCCGCCGAGTGGGACGAGCGCGAGGAGACTCCCTGGCCGGTCATCCAGGAGGCCGCGAAGGTCGGCATCTACTCCCTGGACTTCTACGCCCAGCAGTACTTCGACCCGACCGGTCTCGGCATCCCCATGGCCATGGAGGAGCTGTTCTGGGGCGACGCGGGCATCGCCCTGTCGATCGTCGGCACCGGCCTCGCCGCCGTGGGCGTCCTCGCCAACGGCACCGAGGAGCAGATCGGCACCTGGATCCCGCAGATGTATGGCGACGCCAACGATGTCAAGGTCGCGGCCTTCTGCTCCTCCGAGCCCGACGCCGGCTCCGACGTCGCCTCGATGCGCACGCGTGCCGTCTATGACGAGGCCAAGGACGAGTGGGTGCTCAACGGCACCAAGACCTGGGCGACCAACGGTGGCATCGCCAATGTCCATGTCGTCGTCGCGGTCGTCGACCCGGACCTCGGTTCCAAGGGGCACGCCTCCTTCATCGTGCCGCCGAACACGACGGGCCTCTCCCAGGGCCAGAAGTTCAAGAAGCACGGCATTCGTGCCTCGCACACCGCCGAGGTCGTCCTCGACAACGTTCGCATCCCCGGTTCCTGCCTGCTCGGAGGCAAGGCGAAGCTGGACGAGCGCCTGGCCCGCGCCCGGGAGCGCGCGAAGGCGGGTGGCGGTGAGCGGGTGAAGAACGCCGCGATGGCCACGTTCGAGGCGTCGCGTCCGGCCGTCGGGGCCATGGCGGTGGGCACGGCCCGCGCCGGGTACGAGGTCGCCCTCGACTATGCGATGACGCGTGAGCAGTTCGGGCGTCCGATCATCGACAATCAGGGTGTCGCGTTCCAGCTCGCCGACATGCGTACGTCGATCGATGCGGCGCGTCTGCTGGTGTGGCGGGCTTCGTGGATGGCGGTCAACGGGAAGCCGTTCACCGCGGCCGAGGGGTCGATGTCCAAGTTGTTCGCCAGTGAGACGGCGAAGAAGGTCACCGGTCAGGCGATCCAGATCCTGGGTGGAAATGGCTACACCCGTGAGTATCCGGTGGAGCGGATGCACCGGGATGCAGCCATTTACACCATTTTTGAAGGTACGAGTGAGATCCAGCGGCTGGTGATCGCGCGGACGCTCTCCGGGATGCCGATTCGGTAGCGGTTGCGCGCTGCCCTCACCGGAGTTTCAGAGGGGTGAGCTGCTCGATGTCGTACCTCGCCCTCAGTTCCTCGATGGCCGAGTGGTCCGGCGGGCCCCCGTCCCTCAGGATCTCGAGCAGCTCCTCGAAGTAGCGCTCGTGGTCCGGGGGCGGGGAGGCCTGGAAGAACATCTTCGCCTGGCTCTCGGTGGGGTTGGAGAAGGCGTGGGGACAGCCCGGGGGCACGACGATGAGCGTGCCCGGGGTTGCCCGTACCACCCGGTTGCCCGAACTCGACTCCCACTTCTGCCAGTTGTCGGGGGTCCGGATCAGAGGCTCGAAGGCGAGCACGTCCACCTCGCCTTCGAGCACGTAGAACAGCTCCTCGCTGCGCGTGTGCACATGGGCGCCCACGTCGAACCCGGGTGGTACCAGCACCTCGAAGGTGGACGCGGTGCGCGAGTGCGAGCCGGTCACCTTGAACGTCACGTGCTGGGCGGGGGTCTGCACGATCCGGCCGTGACCCGGTGGTACGAGGAGTCCTTCGGTCATGGTCATCGCGCTCACCACGTCACGGGCAGAGCCTCGGGGCCACGGATCAACGCGCCTTTCCTGAACGGGACCTGACTCGGGGGGACGGCGAGCCGCAGTCCCGGCAGCCGGTCCACAAGCGCCTCGACCAGGAGTTCCGACTCCAGCCTGGCCAGCATCCCGCCCGGGCAGTAGTGCGGGCCGAAGCCGAACGCCACGTGCGGATTGGGGCTGCGCCCGAAGTCGATGTGCTCCGGGTCCGGGAAGACCTCCGGGTCGCGGTTGGCGGCCAGGTACGAGACGTAGATCGGATCGCCGGCCCGGATCTGTACGCCCCTGATCTCGACGTCCTCCCTCGCGATCCGCGACAGGCCGACCATGTTGCGGTGCGGGATGTAGCGCAGCAGCTCGTCGATGGCCTGGGGGCGGATCCGAGGGTCGGAGCGCAGCCGGTCGGCCAGCGCCGGGCGGGTCAGGAGCAGGTAGAACATCTGCCCGCTGTTGTTGGTGACCGCCTCGCCGCCGATCTGGAGGAGGACGGCGAGTCCGACGGCCTCCTCCAGATCGATCTCGTCCCGGCCCACGGCGGCGCCCAGCAGCGAGGTGACGTCCTCGTCCCTGCTGTCGTTCCGGGCGCCGATGAGCTTCCTGAAGTAGGCGCCCATCTCGTCCTTGGCCTTTTCGCTGACCTCGGCGCCGTGCGCGGAGGACAGGATCAGCTGCGTCCAGGTGTGCATGCCCCGCCGGTCGTCGGCGGGGACGCCCATCAGCTCGCAGATGACCGCGATGGGGAAGGGGCTGAGGACCGCCTCGGTGAGATCCGCGGGCGGTCCGATCCGCAGCAGCTCGTCGACCATCACGTCGAGCGTGCGCCGGGCCTTGTCGCGGACCCGTTCCACCCCGCGTGCCGTGAAGGCCGCCGCCACCGAGCGGCGCAGCCGGGTGTGGTCGGGCGGGTCCAGGAAGCCCACCGCGCCGCGGGCCGGGATGAAGTGCGGGGCGAGCCGGGTGACCGGCTGGTCCACCACCGCCTCGCGGCCGAACCGTGGGTCGTTGGCGACCATGCGCACATCGTCGTGTCGGGTCACCAGCCAGGCCCAGCCCTCGCCGTTGGGCAGCTGGATCCGGGTGACCGGTCCCTCGCGCATCAGCTCGCTCAGGACCGGGTCGAAGTCCACGCCCTTCAGGTCGAGGGCGGGCCAGTGCCGGACAGGCGGCAGTGGCCCGGGCATCGTCTTCTCGGTCATTTCGTTCACACCGTCTCGTTGCTGCCGTCGCGCCAGCGGCCCAGGGCCATTTCCGCGGTGATGCCGGGGCCGAAGCCCGCGAGCAGTCCGCGCGCGGCGTGCTCGGCGCCGCCCTCGTCGAACAGTCGGCGCAGCGCGTCCAGGACGACGGCGCTGGCGATGTTCCCGTACTCGGTGAGGGTGGCCCGGCTGAACCGGAAGGCCTCCGGCGGGACCTCGAGGAACTTGCTGAGGTCGTCGAGGATCCGGGGGCCGCCCGCGTGGATGATGTAGAAGTCCAGGTCGGAGGCGTCCCAGTCGTGCTGTCGCGCGAGGGCGTGGAGGGCGGGGGCGAGCGGTTCCATCGTCCCGGGAACCCGCTTGTCCAGTAGGAAGTGGAACCCCGTGGCGCGGACGTCGTACATGATCCAGTCCTCGGTCTTGGGGACCAGGTAGGAACCGTTGCGCTCCAGGTGGACGCCGGTGCCGCCGTTGCCGCGGACGACGGCGGCGGCGATGCCGTCGCCGAACAGGCCGTTGCAGAGCAGCGAGCCGACGCTGAGATCGGTCGGTTGGTAGCAGAGCGAGCAGAACTCGCAGGCCACGATGAGCGCATTGGCGTCGGGGTACGCCGTGGTGAAGTCGTGGGCACGGTTGATCGCGGCGCCGCCTGCCGCGCAGCCCAGCTGGGCTATGGGTATCTGCCGGGTGTCGCTGCTGAAGTCCATCGAGTTGATCAGCCAGGCCGTGAGCGAGGGCATCATGAACCCGGTGCACGAGACGTAGATGATCATGTCGATGTCGGTGGTGAGCAGCTCGGCGTCATCCAGCGCCCGCTGTATGACGGCGGGGACGCGGGCTTTGGCCTCGCTCTCGTAGACCTTGTTGCGTTCTTCGAAGCCCGGGTGTTTCAGCGTCTCCTCGATGGGCTGCACGATGTGCCGCGTTTGGACACCGGTGTTCTCGATCAGTCGGAGTGCCAACGGGAGCTGTGGGTGGTCCTCGTGACGGGAGCGAGCCAGCTCCAGCGTCTCCTCCATCGTGATCACGTATTCCGGCACGGAGACCGAAGGTCTGCACAAAGTCGCCATGACGCGCGCCTTCTTTCGCCTTCCGGGGAACTCTCGTCCCCCGGCGGAAGAGTGGTTCACCCACGGGGGTGGTTCACCCACCGGGGTGGTCCACCCACGATCACCCGGAAGCGTGGGGATCTCTCGTCGGGTTACTCCATTCCGGGGATTCTTGGGAGGGCGCAGGAGCACGAGGGAAGAGGCCCCGGGACGGCCGAACCGAAGGAGTACGCCATGGTGCGCACGGCCAGGGAACTGCTGGAGGACACCACGGGGAAGCTCGCCCCGGACCCCCACGCCAACCGGCTGTTGCCCCTCATCGCCCGGGGCGCGGCGCAGCGTTCCACGCTCGCCGCCCTCGCCCTGGAACAGCGCCATGTGATCGCCGCGGACCGCCGTGCGTTCCTGCATCTGGTCGAGCGTCCGGACGTCGATCCGCAGAGCGCCGCCTTCTTCGCCGTGCTCGCGGAGGGTGAGGCTCTGGCCCAGGGCAGGTTGGATGTGTTCGCCGCCGCCTGCGGGGTGGACGAGGCGCGGGTGGCGGCCTACGAGCCGCTCGCGGACTGCCAGGCCTATCCCGCGTACGTCGCCTGGCTGGCCCTGAACGGCTCACCGGCCGACGTGGTGCTCGCCCTGAGCGGCAACTTCACGACGTGGGGCGGCTATTGCGCGGCGATCGCCGAAGCCCTGCGCCGCCACTACGGCTTCGGCGGCGAGGTGTGCGGCTTCTTCGACTTCTTCGCGGCTCCCGCCCCGGAGCTGGAGCGGAAGGCGCTCGCGGCTGTACAGGCGGGGCTGGACGCGGGGCGGATCGGGGAGACCGAGGTCCTGCGGTACGGGCGACTGCTGCAGAGCTACGAGGCGAAGTTCTGGCACGCCCTGTGGGAACTCGACCAGCGGACGGCCTGAGGGCGCGTCGGCCCGGCGTGCGGACCGGGCGGACGCGCGCCGTCAGTCGGACGTCGTCCCGCTGCTGTGCGCGATGCAGGCCACGTCGATGCGGTCGGCGAGCTTGGCGAGTTCGATGGTCAGCGTCGCCACCGTGTCCTCGTCGAGTCCGTCCTGGCCGGCCTCCACCAGGTGCAGCCACCGGCCGCCCACCGTGCGCAGCAGTTTGCTGACGTCGGCGGCCGCCACCTGCAACGTGCCGCGGTCGTCGACGATCAGAGGCAGGGTCACTTCGCGGTTCACAGGGGGATCGTAGCTGCGGAACGCTTACGCTCCGTGCCATACGGTGGTGATGTTGCAGAACTCGCGGATTCCGTGTCCCGACAGTTCACGCCCGTAGCCGGACCGCTTGACCCCGCCGAACGGGAACGCCGGGTGGGAGGCGGTCATCCCGTTGAAGAACACGCCGCCTGCCTCCAGGTCGCGTACGAACCGGTCCGCTTCTGCCTCGTCGTTCGTCCAGACGTTCGAACTCAGCCCGAACGGCGTGTCGTTCGCGAGCGCCACCGCCTCGTCCAGATCGGCGGCGCGGTAGAGCGTGGCGACCGGCCCGAAGGTCTCCTCCTGGTGGACGCGCATCTCGGGGGTGATGTCGGTGAGGATGGTCGGCGCGTAGTACCAGCCGTGCTCCGTGAAGCCCTCCGGGCGCTCGCCGCCGCACAGCACGGTCGCCCCGTTCTCCACCGCGTCGTCGACGAGCTCCTCCAGGTCACCGCGGCCCTGTTCGGTGGAGAGCGGGCCGATGTCGGTGTCCTCGTCCAGCGGATCGCCGACCTTCAGCGCCTTCATGCCCGCCGTGAAGCGCTCGGCGAAGGCGTCGAACACGTCCGTGTGCACGATGAACCGCTTGGCCGCGATGCACGACTGCCCGTTGTTCTGCACCCGGGCCGTCACCGCGGTCCGCGCCGCCCGGTCCACGTCGGCGGAGGGCATGACGACGAACGGGTCGCTGCCGCCCAGCTCCAGCACCGTCTTCTTGACCTCGTCCCCGGCGACCGAGGCCACGGCGCGCCCCGCCGGTTCACTCCCGGTCAGCGTCGCCGCCTTGACCCGGGGATCGCGCAGGATGCCCTCCACGGCGCCCGAGCCGATCAGCAGCGTCTGGAAACAGCCCTCGGGGAAGCCCGCCCGGCGGAACAGGTCCTCCAGGTAGAGGGCGGTCTGCGGCACGTTCGAGGCGTGCTTGAGCAGGCCGACGTTGCCCGCCATCAGGGCGGGCGCGGCGAACCGGACCACCTGCCAGAGCGGGAAGTTCCACGGCATGACGGCCAGCACCGGGCCCAGCGGCCGGTAGCGCACCAGGACGCGGGAGGCGCCGGAGTCCTTGACGTCGGAGTCGGCGGGCTCCTCGTCGGCGAGCAGTTCCTCGGCGTGGTCGGCGTACCAGCGCATCGACTTCGCGCACTTGGCGGCCTCCGCGCGGGCCTGCTTGACGGGCTTGCCCATCTCCGTGGTCATCACCCGGCCGATGTCGTCCCGTTCCTCGTCGAGGAGGTCGGCCGCCCTGTGCAGCAGCCGTGCACGCTCGGCGAAGGAGGTGGTGCGATAGTCGCGGAACGTGGTCTCGGCCGTGGCGAGCCTGCGCTCGATCTCCTCGGCGCCGAGCGCGTCGTACGTCTTGAGCGTCTCGCCGTTCGCCGGGTTCACCGTCGCGATGGGCATGGCCGACCTCCTGAAGCGGGCTGTTCTTCGAGCGGGCAGTTCTCCATAAGTCTCTATAAGTCCGAGTGCTCCGCCAGCCGGTCCAGAAACGCCGCCTGCGCCGGCACGATCAGCTCCCGGGCCCGGTCCAGGCCGAACCATTCCACCCGGTCCAGCTCGGGAAACTCCTGGCGCCGCCCCGACTTCGGCGGCCACTCCATCTCGAAGGTGCCCGGGACCACGGTCGCCGGGTCGAGGTCCGCCTCGATCGCCCAGGCCGTGACGACCTTGCCGTTCTTCTGCTCGACCTCGCCGAGCGGGACGGCCTCGCCGTCGGGCGGCGGCAGCCCCAGTTCCTCCTGGAACTCCCGGCGCGCCGCGTCCCAGGCGGTCTCGTCGGGCTCGTACTCGCCCTTGGGCACGGTCCACGCCCCGGCGTCCCGCCGCGCGAAGAACGGGCCGCCCATATGGCCGAGCAGCACCTCCGGGCCGTCGTCGGTGCGCCGGTACAGCAACAGTCCGGCACTGCGCTTCCCCGTCACGGGGCCACCTCCGGGTGTGCGGCGAGCAGGGTCTCGACCGTGTCGGCCTCCGCGGGCGTCTTGTCCTCGCGGTAGCGCACCACGCGGGCGAACCGGAGGGTGACCCCGGCCGGGTAGCGGGTGGACTTCTGCAGACCGTCGTAGGCGATCTCCACGACGAGTTCGGGCCGTACGGTGACCACGTGGCCGCTGTCCTCGACGGCCAGCTCCTGGAGGCGCTCGGTCTGCCAGGCCAGCATCGCGTCCGTCATGCCCTTGAAGGTCTTGCCGAGCATCGCGAAGGAGCCGTCCGCGGCGCGGGCCCCGAGGTGCAGGTTGGAGAGCTTGCCGGTGCGCCGTCCGTGGCCCCACTCGGCCGCCAGGACCACCAGGTCGAGGGTGTGCACGGGTTTGACCTTCAGCCACGACGCCCCGCGCCGGCCCGCGCTGTAGGGGGCGTCCAGAGCCTTCACCACCACGCCTTCGTGACCGCGCTCCAACGTCTCGGCGAGGAATCGTCGTGCCGGGGGGATGTCCTCGGGCCCGTGGGCGAGGGCGCGCCGCACCCGCATCGGCTCGGGCACCAGCCGCGCCAGCTCCGCGTGCCGTTCGGCGAACGGCAGATCCAGCAGATCCCGCCCGTCGACCGAGAGCGCGTCGAAGAAGACGGGGGAGACCGGCACGCTCCGCGCGGCCGTGGCCACATCCACCCGCGAGCCCACCCGCCCGGCCGTCTCCTGGAAGGAGCGCGGCCGCCCGTCCTCGTCCAGCGCGATCACCTCGCCGTCCAGGATGAACCGGGTGCCCTTCAACTCCATCGCGACGGAGGTGAGTTCGGGCAGCCGGTCGGTGATGTCGTCGAGGGTGCGGGTGTAGATCCGTACGTCGTCGCCGTCGCGGTGCAGCTGTACGCGGATGCCGTCGAGCTTCTCCTCGACGGCACACGCGCCCAGCTTCTCCACGGCCTCGGACACGGACGTGGCGCTGTGGGCGAGCATGGGCAGTACCGGGCGGCCCACCGTGAGCCGGAAGTCGTCCAGGGCCCCGGGGCCGTCCGCCAGCAGCGCCTGCGCCACCGTCTGCAGCGATCCGGCGAGCATCACCGCCCGCCGTACGTCCGCGGCGGGCGCGCCGGTCGCCTCGGCGAGCCCCTCGACCGCGACCGCGTCCAGCGCGCCCTGCCGCACCTCACCGGTGAGCAGCCCGGACAGGAACCGCTGTTCGTCCTCGGTGGCCGCCGCCCGCAGCTCGTCCATCAGCCGTCTGCGCTCCGCCTGCGAGCCGGCGCCCGTGACCGCGCCGACCTCCGTCAGCCGGGCGTCCACGTCCCGCACCGTGAGCGACGGCTCGATCGCGGCCGGCACCGGCCCGCTCAGCAGCTTCCAGCCGATGCCGAGCCGCCCCTGCGGGAGACGGCCCGCCAGATAAGGGATCACGATCGGCACGTCGTCCGCGTCGGCGTCCCGGAACAGCTCGGCGAGCAGGGCGGTCTTCCGGGACCGCGCCGAGGTGGCGGCGACCTCCTGGGACACACGGGCGAGCCGGGCGAGCAGCATGGAGCCATGGTGCTACGGAGGGGCGCCGTCCACACCCGGGCGGTTCAGCTCCGGGGCCAGGACCTGTCCTGGGCGGCGTCGAGGTCGGCGAAGAGCAGCTCGCCGTTGAGCGTGGCCGCCGCCCGGTAGCCCGCGCCCGCGGCGTTCACGACCTGCTCGGCGAAGCCCACCGCGTTGCCCGCCGCCCAGACGCCGGGCACGGTCGTCAGGCCCGTCTCGTCGACCACCGGGTACGTGCCGAACGGGGTCTCGCGCAGTGCGGCGCCCAGCCGCTCGAACAGGTCGTTGCGGGGGACCGCGCGCGGCGCCACGAAGAGCGTCGAGCGGTCGTGGACGGTACCGTCCGTGAGCCGGACCCCCGTGAGCCGGTCGCCCTCGACGACGAGCCCCGCGACCTCACCGGCCACCACGACGACCCCGGCAGCGGCGAGCCGTCGCGTGTCGTCGCCCGTCAGCTCCTCCTCGGCGACCCTGTGCAGGAACAGGGTGACGTCCTTCGACCACTGGGAGACCATCAGCGCCTGGTGGACGCTCATCGGCGTGGTGGCCAGCACCCCGAAGGACCTGTCGCGGACCTCCCAGCCGTGGCAGTACGGGCAGTGCAGCACGTCCCGCCCGAAGCGCTCGGCGATCCCCGTGACCGCGGGGAGCTCGTCCGCCAGCCCGGTGGCGAGGATCAGCCGCCGCGCGTGCACGGTCCGTCCGGCCGCGAGCGTCACACGGAACTCGCCGTCGTCCTGCCGGGACGCGTCCACCGCCCGGTCCCGGACCAGCTCGACGCCGTACCGCGCGATCTCCTCGCGCCCCGCGGCGAGGAACTCCGCGGGCGGCATGCCGTCCCGGGTCAGATAGCCCTGCAGATGCGCGGCGGGCGCGTTGCGCGGCTCGCCCGCGTCGACGACGAGCGTGCGGCGCCGGGCCCGGCCGAGGACCAGCGCGGCGGACAGGCCGGCCGCGCCGCCGCCGACGACGACGGCTTCGTACCTCTCGGTCATGTCGGTCATGGTGACCACCTCCACCGCAGACGGTCGCCCGACCGGTGCCGCATTGACAAATGGCTTTGCCGAATCTGCAATATGGGCATGAGCAAGGGCATGGATGACGATGCACAGACGGACGAGGTGCTGGCCGAGGTCGGGCCGAGGCTGCGGCGCATCCGCAAGGAGCGGGGCGCGACACTCGCCGGGCTGTCCGAGGCGACCGGCATCTCCGTGAGCACGCTGTCGCGGCTGGAGTCGGGGCTGCGCAAGCCCAGCCTGGAGCTCCTGCTGCCGATCGCCCGGGCCCACGAGGTACCGCTGGACGAGCTGGTCGGCGCGCCCCAGGTGCGCGACCCGCGCGTACGCGCCCAGCCGATCGTGCGCGGCGGCCGCACCCACTGGCCGCTCACCCGGCAGCCCGGCGGACTCCAGGCGTACAAGGTGCTCGAACCGCAGCGCAAGCTCGAACCGGAACCCCGGACCCACGAGGGCTATGAGTGGCTGTACGTGATGTCGGGTCGGCTGAGGCTCGTGCTGGCCGACCACGACGTCGTGCTCGGCCCGGGGGAGGCCGCCGAGTTCGACACGCGGGTGCCGCACTGGTTCGGGTCGACGGGGGAGGGGCCCGTGGAGTTCCTGAGCCTGTTCGGGCCGCAGGGAGAGCGGATGCATGTGAGGGCGCGTCCGGCCCGCTCGTGAGGGCGTGACGCACATGACTGTTCCCTGATCGGCAAGCGACCGCTTAGTATGCGGTCGAGCCCGGTCAGACAGAGCAGTCCCGTGGAGGCCCCGCATGCAGGCATGGCAAGTACACCAGCTCGGCGAACCGAGTCAGGTGATGCAGCTCCAGGACGTGGAGCGACCGGTGCCCGGTGAGGGGCAGGTCCTGCTCAAGGTACGCGCGGCGAACATCAACTTCCCGGACGTGCTGATGTGCCGCGGGCACTACCAGGTCAGGCCGCCACTGCCGTTCACGCCCGGTGTGGAGATCTGCGGCGAGACCGAGGACGGGCGCCGCGTACTGGCCAACCCCGCGCTGCCGCACGGCGGTTTCGCCGAGTACACCGTCGCGGACGCCGCCGCCCTGCTGCCCGCGCCCGACACCCTCGACGACGCCGAGGCGGCCGCCCTGCACATCGGCTACCAGACGGGGTGGTTCGGTCTGCACCGCCGGGCCCGTCTCGAAGCCGGCGAGACGCTGCTCGTCCACGCAGCCGCCGGAGGGGTCGGCAGCGCGGCCGTGCAGCTGGGCAAGGCGGCGGGCGCCACCGTCATCGGCGTGGTCGGCGGGGCCGACAAGGTGGCCGTGGCGCGCGAGCTGGGCTGCGACGTCGTCATCGACCGGCGTACCCAGGACGTCATCGCCGCCGTGAAGGAAGCCACCGGCGGCCGGGGCGCCGACGTGATCTACGACCCCGTCGGCGGTGAGGCGTACACCCAGTCCACCAAGGTCGTCGCCTTCGAGGGCCGGATCGTCGTCGTGGGCTTCGCCAGCGGCTCGATCCCCAGCCCGGCGCTCAACCACGCCCTGGTGAAGAACTACGCGATCCTCGGCCTGCACTGGGGCCTGTACGGCACCAAGAACCCCAAGCTGATCCAGCACTGCCACGAGCAGCTCACCGAGCTGGCCGCGCGCGGTGC
The DNA here is from genome assembly GCF_001514115.1 of Streptomyces olivochromogenes. Classification (GTDB taxonomy): domain Bacteria; phylum Actinomycetota; class Actinomycetes; order Streptomycetales; family Streptomycetaceae; genus Streptomyces; species Streptomyces olivochromogenes. The sequence goes on along the minus strand of NZ_KQ948468.1, from coordinate 33,754 downwards.
CATCAAGCCGCTGGTCAGCGAGCGCGTGCCGCTGGGCGGCGGTGCGGCCGCCGTGCAGCGGGTCGGCGACGGTGTCACCACCGGGCGGGTCGTCGTGGTGCCCTCTCTCGAGAACGGAGCCGCCGCATGACCGACGCAGCCGAACTGCGCACCCGTACGAAGGAGTTGCTGGCGGCGCACCCGCCCGCGACCACGGACCGGGTCGACTTCCTCAAGGCCCGTTTCGACGCGGGACTCGCCTGGGTGCACTACCCCGAGGGCCTCGGCGGTCTCGGCGCTCCGCGCACCCTCCAGGCCGTCGTGGACGCCGAACTGGAGGCCGCCGGCGCCCCCGACAACGACCCGCGGCGCATCGGCATCGGCCTCGGCATGGCCGCGCCGACCATCCTCGGCTTCGGCACCGAGGAGCAGAAGCGGGACTTCCTCAGGCCGTTGTGGGTCGGCGAGGAGGTCTGGTGCCAGCTCTTCAGCGAGCCCGGCGCCGGGTCCGACCTGGCCGCGCTCGGTACGCGTGCCGTCCGGGAGGGCGACAACTGGGTGGTCAACGGGCAGAAGGTGTGGACCTCCAGCGCCCACCTCGCCCGCTGGGCCATCCTCATCGCCCGCACCGACCCGGACGTGCCCAAGCACCGCGGCATCACGTACTTCATCTGCGACATGACCGACCCCGGCGTCGAGGTGCGGCCGCTGCGCCAGATCACCGGCGAGGCCGAGTTCAACGAGGTCTTCCTCACCGACGTCCGCATTCCCGACGCGCACCGGTTGGGTGAGGTCGGCGACGGCTGGCGGGTCGCGCAGACCACGCTCATGAACGAGCGCGTCTCCATCGGCGGTATGCGTATCCCGCGCGAGGGCGGCATGATCGGCCCGGTCTCCAGGACCTGGCGCGAGCGTCCCGAACTGCGCACCCACGATCTGCACCAGCGGCTGCTGAAGCTGTGGGTGGAGGCCGAGGTCGCCCGGCTCTCCGGTGAACGGCTGCGCCAGCAGCTCGTCGCGGGCCAGCCCGGCCACGAGGGCTCCGGGATGAAGCTCGGATTCGCCCGCCTCAACCAGGAGATCAGCGGCCTCGAGGTCGAACTCCTCGGCGAGGAAGGCCTGCTGTACGACGACTGGACGATGCGTCGGCCGGAACTGGTCGACTTCACCGGCCGCGAGGCCGGCTACCGCTATCTGCGCTCCAAGGGCAACAGCATCGAGGGCGGGACCAGCGAGGTCCTGCTGAACATCGTCGCCGAACGCGTGCTGGGCCTGCCGTCCGAGCCGCGCACCGACAAGGACGTCGCGTGGAAGGACCTGACCCGATGATGATGACGACAACACAGAGCACCCAGCCCGATCTGCTGTACTCGGAGGAGGAAGAGGCGCTGCGCGCCGCCGTCCGCGACCTCCTCTCCGACCACTGCGACGTGGCGGGCGTCATCACCCGCACCGAGACGGACACCCCGCACGACCCCGAACTGTGGAAGGCGCTCTCGGACGGGATGGGCCTGGCGGGCCTGCTCGTACCCGAGTCGCTGGGCGGCCAGGGCGCCACCCACCGCGAAGTCGCCGTGGTGCTGGAGGAACTGGGGCGTGCGGTCGCGCCGGTGCCGTATCTGACCAGCGCCGTCGTCGCCACCGAGGCCCTGCTGGCCTGCGAGGGCGAGGAGGCCGCCGGGCTGCTGACCGCGCTGGCGTCGGGCCGGACGATCGGCGCGCTCGCCGTCGCCCTGTCCGTGGCACCCGGCGGCGCCCACAAGACCGTACGGAACGAGGACGGCCTTCTGCACGGGGAGCTGACGGGGATCGCGGACGCGGCGGTGGCCGACGTGCTGCTGGTTCCGGCGGACGACGGCGGGCTGTACGCGGTTGACGGGGACGCCGTGACCCTCACCCCGCAGGTGTCCCTCGACCTCACCCGGCGGCTCGCCACGGTCACCCTCGACGGGGTGCGCGCACGTCGCCTCGGCGCCGCCGAACCCGCCGTACGACGGGCCCTGCGCAGCGGTGCAGGACTGCTTGCCTCCGAGCAACTCGGCCTCGCCGACTGGTGCTTGACCGAGACGGTCCGCCACCTCAAGGAACGCAAGCAGTTCAACCGGCCCGTCGGCGGATTCCAGGCGCTCAAGCACCGGCTCGCGCAGCTGTGGCTGGAGGTCGTCAACACGCGTGCCGCCGCCCGCGGTGCCGCCGACGCGCTCGCGACCGGCAGCGCGGACACCGACGTGTCCGTCGCCGTCGCCCAGGCGTACGCGGCGTCCGTCGCCGTCCACACCGCCGAGGAGGCCCTCCAGCTGCACGGGGGCATCGGGATGACCTGGGAGCACCCGGTTCACCTCTACCTGAAGCGGGCCAAGGCGGACTCGATCGCGTACGGCACGGCGGGAGCCCATCGCGCGGCGCTGGCCGAACTGGTGGACCTGCAAGCCCCCTGACGTACCTCCGCCAGAGGCCCGCCCCACCAGGGGCGGGCCTCTCGGTGTGCGCACCGCGGGTGAAGTGAACGGACAGCGGCAGTCCGGCCAACTCCCCTCACCCCAAGGTTTGTTGGGCCCCCGGAGACCGCATACTCGCTGAGGTCCGTAGCGCACCCCTCAAGGGAGGCAGAGCATGGCCCTCACCACCCGTCGCAGAGCCCTCACCACCCTCGGCGCCGCCCTGGCGGGCTCGGTCGCCCTGCCCGCCTCGCGAGCACTGGCGGGGGAGGAGAAGCACCGCACACGCCCCCTGTGGCGTGCCCACGCGCACAACGACTACGAGCACCCGCGCCCCCTGTTCGACGCCCTCGACCACCGCTTCGGCAGCGTCGAGGCCGACATCTACCTCGTCGGCGACCAACTCCTCGTCGCCCACGACCCGGTCGACCTCGACCCGACCCGCACCCTCGAATCCCTCTACCTCGCGCCCCTCGCCGCCCGCGTGAAGGCCAACCACGGCTCGGTCTACCGGGGATACCGACGGCCCGTGCAACTCCTCATCGACATCAAGACCGAGGGCTCGTCGACGTACCTCGAACTCGACCGCCATCTGAGCCGCTACCCGCACCTGTTCACCACCTACGCGCACGGCCGGGTGCGTCCGGGGCCGATCACCGCGGTGATCTCCGGCGACCGCGCCGCCCGTACGCCCATGGAGGCGCAGAGCGTGCGGCGCGCCTTCTACGACGGCAGGCTCACCGACCTCGGCAGCGCGGCCCCCGCCGCCTTCATCCCGCTGATCTCGGACAACTGGACGCTCAACTTCACCTGGCTCGGTGACGGCCCGTTCCCCGACGCCGAGCGTGCGAAGCTGCGCGGCATCATCGAGGCGGCGCACCGGCGGCACCAGAAGGTGCGGTTCTGGGCCACGCCCGACCTGGCGGGCCCGGCGCGCGAGGCCCTGTGGGGCGAACTGCTGGCCGCCGGCCTCGACTACTTCAACACCGACGACCTCGCCGGGCTCGAAGCCTTCCTCGACGCGCACGAGTAGACGCGCACCAGCAAGTGCACGCGCTGGTGTGCGAGTGGGCGTAGACACCACACGTTCGGAGGACACGTCAGCCGCCCGGACGAACCCTCCGCTACGCGACACTTGCGGCCGAAAGCCGCGGTGTCGACGTGGCGGAGGAGGTTGACGATGGCCATTTCCATCTCTGTGGTGGTACTGCTCCTGATCCTCGCGGTGGTCTTCCTGCGCAACGGCGCGCTGAAACCCTCGCACGCGGTGGTCTGCGTACTGCTCGGCTTCTATCTGTCGACCACCAGCATGGCGCCGACCATTCAGAACGGGCTCACCGCGACGGCGGACATCGTGAGCAGCCTGCGCCCCTGATGTTCGGCTTCAGATGTGTCAGCCGGGTCAGCTGTGTGAGAACACGCCGATGCCGTTGGGGACTGGGCGTTCGGCGCCGCCGGAGGGGTGGTTGAGAACGCTCACCGAGCCCGCTCCCGGCATCCGCGCCACCATGGTCGTGGAGCCGCCGCCGTCCAGACTGAACGCGTCGACGGAGCCCAACGTCTTCATGGTGTGCGCCACTTCGGCGATGGTCAGTCCGCCGCGGTAGGCGGCCGCGCCGTCGAGGGCGAGCAGAAGCAGGCGCCGCCCCTTGTTCGCGATGCCCACGGCGGTCCGTACGGCCGAGGTGGTGTTGTTCAGACCGGGCAGCGGCTGCCCGTGGGTGAGGACCGGATAGCCGCCGAGCGCGAAGCGGTACCGGATCCGGGTGCCGGCCGCGACGAGCCAGTGCTGAACGCGGACCGCCTGCCCCATCGCCAGCTCGCGCAACCGCCGCGCGCCCGCCTCGCGCCCCACCAGCACGGTGGTGCCGGACGCGATGGCACCGCCGCCGGGTGTGGTGGCCGTCGACACGACCCTGCCGCGGCGGACCGTCACCTCGTAGGTGTCCCCGCTGCAGGGCGCGGCGCGGTCGATGTCGGTGCCGCAGACGGCCCGCTTCCGGGAGACACCGCCCCAGGCCGAGGTGAACGCGCCGATGGAACCCTGCGGCAGCGCATACTGGTTGAGCCCGCCGAGCGCCCACCGCCCACGGGAGCTGCGCACGGAACCGTCGAGGGCCAGACTGTCCAGCCGGGCCCGGCCGTCCAGGCCCACGCCGAGCACGTTCTTCGTGGTCGTGCCGGGCGGCAGGGCGGGGCCGAAGCGCTGACCGTCCGGGACCGCCGCCTTCAGGGTGAGGCCGTTCGCGATCGCCGGACCCACGGTCGCGCCCGTGGCCTCGACCCCCGGATGCTGGGCCTCGGAGATGTCGAAGAAGTCACCGTTGACGCCGGCGACGGCGCCCTGCGCCTCGGCCAGCCGGGAGACGGCCGCCCGGGAGGCCACGGCCCCGGAGTGGAGGAGATCGACGCGCACATGACGGTTGCTCAGATCGACGCTCAGTACGTGTGCGCGCGCCACGCCCTGGGCGGCCGGGAGGTTGAACTCCCTGTACGTGATGCCCGGGGCGACGGCCTTGCCGACGCGGGCCTTCGCGTCCGCGAGCGTGCCGCTCCAGGTGCGGGCGCCTTCCACGCCGCTGGCCGGTGCCGCCCCCACCAGGGCCGCACCGGCCAGCGCGCTCCATGCCGTGAGAACCGTCAGTGCTGTTCTGAGTCGTCCGTCGCGAGGTGTCACGGTGCCCCCTGAGGTCTCGTCAACTGTCTTGGGACTCAGGGGGATTGCAGCAGACCGTGACGACCTCCGCAGGACCTAGGCATCTACGACGCGGGAACGGATGAGAAAACGCACTCCTTCGGGTGCTTCCAGGGAGAAACCGCTGCCGCGGCCCGCCACGACGTCGACGATCAGTCGCGTGTGGCTCCACAGCTCGTACTGGCTCTTCGACATCCAGAACGTCACCGGCTCGTCCAGCCCCTCGACCTCCAGCTCGGCGAGCAGCACGTCGGAGCCGCCGGTGCGGAACTCGCCCTCCGGGTAGCACATGGGCGCACTGCCGTCGCAGCAGCCGCCGGACTGGTGGAACATCAACGGTCCGTGGACTGCCCGCAGCCGCCGCAGCAACTCGGCGGCCGAGGGCGTCAGCTCCACGCGCGGGGCGGCGTTCGTCGTCTCCTGCTGGTCCATGGCGTGTCCCTGCCTTGATGCGCGGAGACGGATGCCACCGCTTCGCGCGACGGTTGGTTGGCCCGGAACCGGTCCGGATCTCGCTTTGCGGCTGAATCGCCGGTCGCAGTGTCCGCTCACTCCTGGCCTGTGGTGTTCAGCCAACACCAGGTTGGGTTGCACCCAGGTTGCGTGGCGCGGTCGGCCCTGACGTCGGGCTGAGTCATGCCGGCCGTCCGGATCCCGATCAGGCCACGCGAGCGGCACCGCGAGGGACCCGACCACGCCCGGTCACGGCGAGCGGCACGAAGCTTCCGACAGCGACCATGGCGCGCTCAAGGACGGGCGCGCGGCGGTCCGGTCGGCGGGTCCGGGTCGGTGTCCGCGACGCACGAGGCTCCCGTGCCGTTGCGGAAGGGGTTATCCGAAATAGCAGGAAACTCTATTCACGCCATAAGAGCAGCCTGTCAAATCCATAAGCGAATTCCGTGAATTTACGTCACGTTGCAGTGCGACTCAAGAATGTTTTTTTCGCCTGGTGATGCATTGAGATTTCGGTGAGAGTGTCGATACTATTGTCAACAATCGCACGGGCGGTCGATCAGGTGCCCGTCGCGGCTTCACCCCTGCCCGTAGGCGCCGACAGTGACCTGAGGGCATGCGGAAATGTCCGGTATACGTAGGAATGCAGTGTTCTCGAACTCTGCTGATTCATGCCGTCCGCGTGACCGGGATGTCATTCCAGTATTGAAGGAGTGGTTCGTGAGTAGAGAAAGAACCCGTCGAGTACGCATACGACGGACTTGGCGGGGCGCAGCCGGCGCCGTCGCGGCAATTGTGCTGGTCGGCGGCGGATATGCGGTGGCAAATGCATCGACGGATGTGCCGGCAGCCAAATCGGCCGCAGGCGTCAAGCGCCCGGTCGACAAGCATGCAACCGGCGTCGGTGCCGTGGTCAGTGCGGCCAACGCGTTCCTGAACACGCTGGACGCCGACCAGCAGGCGAAGGTACTGCTGGACTTCTCTCAGGCGAACGCGACAGCCTGGTCGAACCTGCCGTGCGGCTCGTCCTGCCGGCCCGGCATCCAGCTCAGCTCCCTGACGGACACTCAACTGGCCGCCGCCATGAAGGTGGTGAAGCTGGCCACGGGCACCGGCAAGGGCACCGGGTACGACCAGATCACGCAGATCATCAAGGCCGACGACGTGCTCAACTCGGCGCAGAGCACCAGCTCCGCGGGGCCGGCGCCCTCGGGCGGCGCGTCGAGCACGGCCTCGGCGGACCCGTCCGCCACGGCGGCCCCGAGCTCGACGGCCACCGACGTCCCGACGGGCACGCCGCCGTCCGGTGGCCCAGGAGGAGGCGGTCTCGGCGGCTACGGCAGCGGGGTCTACTTCCTGGCGTTCCTGGGCACCCCCTCGGCGGACGGTACCTGGCAGCTGCACTTCGGCGGCCACCACCTCGCCGTGAACGAGACCTACAAGAAGGGCAAGGTGGCAGGCGCCAGCCCCTTCTTCATCGGGGTCGAGCCGACCACCTGGACCGACGACGACGGCACCACGTACTCGCCCCTGGAGAAGCAGCGCAACGGCCTGCTCGCGCTGACCGGCAGCCTGAGCACGGAGCAGCTGGCCACCGCCAAGCTGTCCGCGTCGTTCAGCGACGTGCTCCTCGGCCCGGGCGAGGACGGCCAGTTCCCGGAGACCAAGGAAGGCATCAAGGTCAGCTCGCTGTCGCCCAAGCAGAAGCAACTGGTGCAGAAGGCGATCCACCCCTGGGTCGCCAACGTGGACGACGCCACCGCGAAGAAGCTCATGAAGACGTACGAGCATGAGCTGAACGAGACCTACGTCGCCTACTCCGGCGGCACCGGCCTGGACACTCAGGGCGACTACGTGCGCATCGACGGTCCCGGCGTGTGGGTCGAGTTCGTCTGCCAGAACGGCGTGGTGTACCGGAACCAGATCCACTACCACACCGTGTACCGCGACCACACCCGCGACTACGGCAGCGAGTTCACCTTCTCATGACCCGACCGCGAACTTGGCTGACCACAGCACTTCGCCGGGTGGCCGGGATCGCGATCGTGGTAGCGGCGGCGCTCCTGCTCGGAGCGTCGCCGGCCGCCGCGCACCCGATGCCGCACTCAGTGGTCCAGCTCGACGTGTACAAGGCCTCCGTCACCGCGCGGCTGGAACTGCCGGTCGGCGACCTCGCCACGGCCAGCGGGATCGATCTGACCGACACCGAACCGTCGGCCCTGCCCGCCAAGGCCACGGCCGTCCGCGCCTACCTCGGCCGCCACATCCGCCCGACGTCCCTCAAGGGCAAAGCCTGGCAGGTCAGCATCGGCGCGCTGAGCCTCAGCCGCACCCAGCAGACCTCCACCGGCCCGTACCGCGAGCTGGTCGCCAAGGCCGTGCTCACCCCGCCGGCCGGCGGTGACGTACGGCACTTCACCCTGAACTACGACGTGATCGTCCATCAGGTCGTCACCCACGTGACGCTGGTGTCGGTACGACAGGACTGGGCCGCAGGCCGCGTCAGCGGCGAGGGCGCCACCCAGGTCGGCACCATCCGTCTCGACGTCCGGCACATGAGCGTCCAGCCGCTGACCGTCGACCTCGGCAAGGGGAGCGCTTGGCGCGGCTTCGTCGCCATGCTGGAACTCGGCGGCAACCACATCCTCACCGGCACCGACCATCTGCTGTTCCTGCTCATCCTGCTCCTGCCCGCACCGCTGCGCGCCACCGGGGGACGCTGGCACGGCCTGGTCGGCGCCCGCGCCGCGCTCGGGCGCATCGGCCGCATCACGCTCGCTTTCACCGCCGGCCACTCCCTGGCGCTGGTCGCCACCGCCCTCAGCCGCCTGGAGATACCCAGCTGGCCGGTCGAGGCGTTCATCGCCGCCAGCATCCTCGTCGGCGCCGTACACGCGATCCGCCCCCTGTTCCCGGACCGCGAAGCGGTCGTGGCCGGCGTCTTCGGCCTCGGCCACGGCATGGCGTTCTCCTTCGTGCTCGCCGAGATGCATCTGGCGACCGGACAGCTCGTGTTCAGTCTCCTCGGCTTCAACCTGGGCATCGAACTGGTGCAGCTTCTGCTGGTCTGCCTCGCCCTGCCCTCGCTGCTGGTGATCGCGCGGATGCGGGTACAGCCCACGCTGCGGGTGGGCGGCGCGCTGCTCACCGGCACGGCGGCCCTCGGCTGGCTGGTCGACCGGCTCGGTGCGCCCAACCCGCTGGCCCAGGCGGCCGACAGTGCCGGAGCCCATACCACGCTGATGCTGGCCACCCTCGTGCTGGCCGCGGTCGCCGCCGTCGGCTGGACACTGGCCACCCGCCGACGCGCGCTGTCCGAACGGGGCGATGGTGTCCGCCTACGGCCAGAGCCGCGGCCGGAGGCCGGGCCTGGATCGGAGCTCTCACGCAACCCGCGCGAACACGCCGGTCATGTGCTGGGCGACTCGAGATCTGCTGGTGGATAGTTTTTGGCGCGATGCCAGGCGTCCATGGCGAGGGCGGCGATGCCGCGGCGCTCAGTGCTGTGGTCGAGCTGGTACCGGCGATCCGGGGCCGCCCCGAGCAGTTGAGAGGCTGAGCCCCGTCCCGCCGCCGGTACCGGGTATGCGGCAATGTCAGTGGGCAGAGGGCTGCGCAGTCGGCCGTCGTGCTCGCCGGCCCGGGGGTGGCGGTGGTGTTCCCCTGCACCACGATGTGGTGTTTGCCTCGCCCTCGCCCGCCGCGCCGATGAGCCACGAGGCAGCGGAGACGCGAAGCCGACACCGAGTCGGGCGAGGGCGCCAGGTCGTGCCTGCGGAGGTATACCAGGTCGACCAGGGCGTGAGGGAGGTCGAGTGCGGCAGGACGGGGAGCCAACTAGGCTCTTGAGCTGGTGAGTTGAGACTTCGAACGCCTCCCTCGACGCAGCCTGGAGCTGTGACGGGGCGCACGGAGAACGCTGACCGGCTGCAGGCCGAGGTCGACCCGCAGGAGAAGAGATTGACGGGCTCAACGACGGGATTCATGCGCTCGGTGCTCAGCAGCCGCCCGTCAAGGCTGGTGTGTGACGCTCACCTCTACGGTCAGCGTGCCTCTGTTGTCCTCGGAGCAGGACCCGGCGGCGTCGTTGATCCCCAGTTGCAGGGGGCCGTTCTGAGCTGCCCGGAAGGCCAGTTTCCGCCCGACGGTGTGGATGGGGGCGTCCTGGCTGTCGGAGAGGCGTGCCAGCAGGGTGCCGAACGGCGCCGCAGGCTTGATCTTGCAGCTCTTCGCCCCGTCCAGTGACTGGTCCGTGAGCGCGTCGTAGCCGGTCGGCCCGGTCACGGGTTTGTTCCGGTAGTCGACCGTCCATTCTCCGGAGACGAACCGTACGGTGACCCGGTCTCCCTGCTGGACGGTCAGTCCGGTCACCGACTGCCAGCCGCTTGTCGACCGGACGACCTGACTGGTGGTCGCCGTCGTGGGGTCCTTCTTGAGCGGCAGCACCCCGGTGAGGAAGAGACTGCCGCCGACGCCCGCCGCGAGCACCGCCGTACCGGCCAGTGCCCACCACAGCCGCTTCGGGCCCCTCGGGCGGGACGACTGCCGGGGCGCGGGCCTGAGCGACGTGGTGTGCAGGGCCGTCGGTACGGGCTCCCCGGCCGGGACGAGTGGCCCCTGGCCGCTGGTCACGGTGTCCGCGTCGGTCAACGCGGCAGAAGGCTGGAACACGCGTACGGTCGGTGACGGCAGGGGCCCGGCGTCCGCCTCTCCCGCCGCGACGCGCCGCAGCGCGGAACGCGCGGTGGCCGCCGAAGGCCGCTCGTCGGGGGACTTGCGCAGCAGTGCCTCGACGACCGGGCGCAGTGGGCCGAGCCGCTCCGACAGGACGGCTTCCTCGTACGCCACCGCGTGCAGCGTCGCGGGCCGTGCCGGTCTGCGGAACGGGGACTGCCCGCCGCAGACCGTGGCGAGGGTCGCGCCCAGGGACCACAGGTCGGAGGCCGGGCCGACCGGCGATCCCATCACCCGCTCGGGTGCCATGTACTCGAGGGAGCCGATCAGTTCACCGGTGGTCGTCAGGAACTCGCCGTCGTCCAGGGCCGCGATACCGAAGTCGGTGAGGACGGCGTTGTCGTCGCGGCGCAGCAGGACGTTGGCGGGCTTGACATCACGGTGCAGGGTGCCGGCCGTGTGCACGGCCTCCAGCGCGTCGAGCAGTTGGACAGCCAAGGCGGCGGTGTGCTGCGGCGTCAGCGGCCCACTCGCGGCGATCCGGTGGGCCAGCGAGGGCCCCTCGACGAGTTCCATGACGATCCAGAGCCGGTCCTCGGACTCGACCAGGTCGTGGACACCCACCACATGGGGATGCGACACCCGGGCGACCGCGCGCGCCTCACGGACCGCGCGACGCACCCGTACGCGCTGCTCCTCGTCGCCCTGGGTGAGGATGTGCAGTTCCTTGGCCGCGACCGGGCGGTCCAGCAGCTGGTCGTGGGCGCGCCAGACCGTGCCCATCCCGCCCCTGCCGAGAACGTCGTGAAGCAGATACCGACCGGCGATCAGCCGCCCTGAGCCGTGTTCCGAACGCGTCGCCGCCTGGTGATCGCCATCTCCGGGTATCACGCGCTCTCTCACGTTTCCTTCCCGGTGGACTGGGCGCCCGCCGGCCGTTGTTCGATCGGTCGTCGTTCGTTCGCTTGCTCGTTCGTTCGGGGCTGAGCATAGCGGAGCGAATCGTGACCGTATGACGTCAACTCGCGTGTGAAGAAAGGGTTTTGACGGCCCATGCTCTTCGGGTGTCCGGCTGTCTCTCCGTCGAGGCCGCGGTGGGAAGGCCGCTGACCGTGATGATCTGTACAGGGGGTGTCAACGGGCGTCCAGGAGATTGCGCGGTACGCGGACGCGTTCGGACGGATCGTTTCCTTCGGCCGTGCGGGCTGCCCAGGGGCCGGTGGTCAGGATGCCCAGGGCGAGGATGGCCAGACCGCAGCCGGCGATGATCCACCAGGCGGCCGGGCGTACCCCGGCGGCGATCACGGCGCCGGTCACCGCGATGCCGAGCGCGGCGCCGACCTGGCGGCTGGTCGCGGCGATCGCGGCGGCCACCCCGGCCTGGGCGCGCGGCAGGCCCGAGACCGCCGTGTGGGTGATGGGCGCGTTGACGAAGCCGAAGCCCAGTCCGAACAGTGCGTACGCCGCGTAGAGCAGGATGTCCGAACGGTCGGCGGATCGGGTGGCGGGGACGGCCAGAAGGCCGCCGGCGGTGATGCCGGCTCCGGCGAGCAGCAGCGGGACGCGTGGGCCGCGGCTGCCCACGATCCGCCCGGCCAGTGGCGGGCACACCAGCGACAGCACCGCCATCGGCAACAGGTGCACCCCGGTACTCAGCGCGCTGAGCCCCAACACCTGTTGCAGGTAGAGGGTGTTGGCGAACAGGAAGCCGCCGAGTGCGGTGAAGGCGCACACCGCCATCACCGTCGCCCCGCTGAAGGGCGCGCTGCGGAAGAGGCGCGGGTCGACCAGCGGTTCGTCGCGTCTCTTCTCGTAGGGGACGAAGGCGGCCAGCGCGCCGGCCGCGGTGATCAGGCAGATCACGATGGCGGGGGAGGCCCAGCCCCGGCCCGGTGCCTCGATGATGGCGTACGTCAGTGTGCCGAGCGCGGTGATCACTAGCAGTTGGCCCACCGGGTCCACCCTGCGGGGCCGTGGCGCGCGTGACTCAGGGACGAACAGCGCGGTGAGCAGGAGCGCGGCCAGCCCGATCGGCACGTTCAGCCAGAACACCGACCGCCACCCGGCCGTCTGGACCAGTACGCCGCCGAGGATCGGCCCGGCCGCCATGCTGACGCCCACCACCCCGCCCCACACGCCGATGGCCCTTGCGCGCTCCCGCGGCCCGGGGAAGGCGTTGGCGAGGATGGCCATGGCGACCGGGGTGAGCATGGAGCCGCCCACCGCCTGCGCCATGCGGAACACGATCAGCCAGTCCAGCGACGGTGCCAGGCTGCACAGCGCCGATCCGCCGGTGAACAACACGAGCCCGAGGAGGAAGACGCGCCGTCTCCCGACGCGGTCGGCCGTGGAGCCGGCCAGGATGAGCAGCGAGGCCAGCACGATGGTGTAGGCGTCGAGGGTCCACTGCAGGCCCGACACGGAGCTGTGCAGGTCTTCCTGTATCGAGGGCAGGGCGACGTTGAGAATGGTGGTGTCGAGGCTGACCAGGAGCACGCTCAGGCAGCAGACGGCCAGGATCAACGAGGGTCTGCCGCGGTCGGGTTGAGACACGTCGGTCCCCTTTCCCGGGGTCGGATTCCCGGGGTCAGTGCTGCGGCCGGTCGGTGGCGTGGGCCTCGGCGAAGTCCCAGAGCACCGGGAGCAACTGCTCGGGCGTCTCGGTCTGGGGCATGTGGCCGGTGCCTTCCAGCAGACGGAACTCCGCGTCGGGGATGGCCTGCGCGTACGCGCGTCCGTAGTCGGCGTCCACGACCTGGTCGCTTGCGCCCCATGCGACCAGGGTCGGGTGGGTGATCTTGGCGAGGCGGTCGGTCAGAGTGGGGTCGGCCATGGCGTGCGGACCCGAATAGAGCTGCAGGGTGCCACGGTTGGCGGCCATGACCGCGCGCTGCGCCTCGGTCAGCTTGCTGGGATCGAAGCGGAACTTCGAGGGGTCGTGGAAGGAGAGACGGGACAGCTCGACGGGCGTCAGCGAGAAGGTGTCGGCTATCGGGTGGCCGGGGACGGGGATGCCGACCGCGTTGACGAGGGTGACGCTGCTGATCCGGTCGCTGCCCAGGGCCGCGAGTTCGGCGGCGATCCAGCCGCCGATCGAGTTGCCGACAACGGCGACGTCCCGCAGGTCGAGTACGTCGAGCAGTTGGGCGTAGACCTGGGCCAGGGTCGTGACGTCGGTCAGCCACTCGGGGCGGGCCGTGCCGTCGAAACCGGGGTGGACGGGGGTGAACACCCTGGCCGGACGCTGCTCGGCCAGCAGGCCGGCGAACGGGGTGACGGTCCCCGGGCCGCCGCCTCCGTGCAGCAGCAGGAAGGGGTGCCCCTGCTGCCCGAAGAGGTCGACGGTGACGTCGAGGGTGCCCTGGTCGAGCGTGAGCGTGTGGGTGCTGCGGGTCATTCGGTGCTCCTCAAGTGGACTGTGTCGGGAGGGAAGGGGGTTGCCGTCAGGCGAAGTCGGTCGCGGGGACGGTGGCGTAGCGGCTCATCACCGCGACGGTCGACTCCGGGGTCAGTTCCTGACCGCCCGCGATCATGTTCCGCAGGTCGCGGAAGTACTGCACGTACAGGTCGGGCGTGAAGGTGTTGAGCATCACCGCGGGCGTGTCGCCGAGGTTGGCGAAGGTGTGCGGGGCGCCGGGCGGGATCATGGCGAGCGTGCCGGCCGGGGCCACGTGGGTCGTCTCCCCGATGGTGAAGTGCACGGTGCCGGAGACGACGTAGAAGCCCTCGTCGTGCTGGGCGTGACGGTGCTGGGGCGGCCCCTGGGTGTGTGGGGCGATGGTGATCTCTCCGATTCCCAGACGGTGCCCGGTGGTGCTGCCGTCCTCGAGGATGCGCATCTGTGTCGGGCCCAGCTGGATGGTCTCGCCGTCGTCCGGGCCGACCACGGAAACCGTGCTCATTGCTTCTCCTTCGTGAGAGTTGACTCTCATGACATTAGAGGAGTCAGGTGCCATAATGCAAGTCAACTCTCACGACGAGGGGCGGCTGCTAAAATGCGGGTGAGTCAACAGGAGGAGTCCCACGATGACGGCGCAGGCGGGTACCGGCCGCACCAACCAGAAGCAGCGCACGCGAACGGCGATCGTGGCGGCCGCCCGGGATCTGACCGGCACGGGCGCCGAGGTGACCATGCCCGCGGTCGCCCGCGCGGCCCTCGTCTCCGAGGCCACCGCCTATCGGTACTTCCCCGACCTGCCGTCGCTGATCAGCGAGGCCCTGGCCGGCGTCTGGCCGCCCCCCGCCGAGGCGCTCGCGCCGGTCGCGGACTCCGCCGACCCCGTCGAACGCGTCTCCTTCGCCTGCGAGTTCCTCCTCCGCGGCATCCTCGCCCGCCAGGGTTCGGTACGCGCGATGATCGCCGCCACCATCACCCGGCCCGAGACGGTGCCCACGCGACCGGGCGTTCGCTTCGGGCTCATCGACCATGCGCTCCTCCCTCTGGAGGACACGCTCGGCGCGAGGGATCCGGACGGTTTCGCCCAGCTCAAGCGGGACCTCGCGGTGGTCGTGAGCGCCGAGGCGCTCTTCACCCTCACCGATCTGTGCGGGCTCGACCCCGACGAGGCCATCACCAGCGCCGTGCGGACCGCGGCCACCCTGACCGCCGCCGCCGTGCGCGCGATCGCGTAGTGGTGGGGCGCGGTCGGAATCGCTCGGCTCTCTTCGGTCACTGTGCGCCGGTGACGGCTCCACCTTCGGTCGCAGTGCACTGGTAAGGAGCACTGCCGTCCCGGTTGACCTCCAGCATCGCGTGCTTCATGCCTCTGCGGACCGTCTGGTCGACGCGCTCGTCGCCTGGGGCGCCGACGACGCGATCAGCACTCGACCGGCCGAGTTCCACACCGCTGGCGCCGACCACCTGGCCCTGCAGATCATCAGCGGAGAGGGAAACGAGGCCCCGCCGCACGCCGAGTGGCGCCGCCTCGCCGACCTCACTGGCGGCACCCAGGACGAGGCACCCCCGCACGGAGCCCGCCCGTGACCTCCCGATGTCCGACGACGATCACTTCCACGGCAGGGTCGGATTCCAGAAATTCTCTCTTCCGGACGGAACAGGGGGTCCGTAAAAGCCACTCAGCGCTGCGCTCGAAAACACGTGACGGCTTTCTCGGCCGGCTACTTGCCGAAATTGCAGCGGGAGAGTTGTGATCTGCGCGCCAATTCTCCGTACAGCAACGCCGACGGGGTCAGGGGTCCGATTAACTACTTGACACTGCTGTACCGGAGAGTCTCCATGGCGGGCGGGTCGGGTTGGCGTGCTGCCGGTCGGCTGATTGTCGAGGGCACGGGAAAGCTCTTACTTGAGCTCGCGGCACGATACTTCATCTATGCGAACGCGAAGATCTCGTTAATATGAAAGGAAAGCGGATGAGCTGGACGCGATTCGATGCCGCGTTATTATCGGCGACGTGGTCAAGGGCAGTAGGCTCATATTCCACCACCACGCAGAGCCTCCCTCATGTGTTCAGGTGGGCGGTCGGCAACACGGACGCCGGCGAGCGCACCGCGACCGACATCCGCAAGGCGACCGGCAACGACGCCGTCCATGTACGACGACTCGACCTCGTCGACCAGGCGTCGATCGCCGCCTTCACGAGCAACCGAGCCGCGCCGCTGCACATCCTGGTCAACAACGCCGGAGTGATGGCGCTGCCGACGCTCGATCTCACGCCGGACGGCTGGGAGGAGCAGTTCGCGGCCAACCATCTCGGCCACTTCGCGCTCGCGCTCGGCCTCCACGACGTGCTCGCGGCAGCCGACAACGCGCGCTTCGTGTCGCTGAGTTCCCACGGCCACCACGCCTCGCCGGTCGAGTTCGACGACGTCGACTTCAGCTCCCGCCCGTACGACCCGTCGCCGGCCTATGGGCAGTCGAAGACCGCCAACGTCCTCTTCGCTGTCGGAGCGACCAGCCACTGGGCAGCCGACGGGATCACCGCCGACGCCGTCCACCCCGGCGTGATCATGGACACGAACCTGTCTCGCCACATGGACCCGGAACAGGCCGCGCATCTGCGCACCCTCGCGGAGGCCGGGGAGCCCGGGGAGATCCGCGGCGCGCCGTTCCGGTTCAAGACGACCGCCCAAGGCGCCGCGACGAGCGTGCTGGTCGCGACCTCTCCCCAGGTGGAGGGCATGCGGTCGCTACTTCGAGGACTGCAACGAGGCGGGGGTACTGACACCTGAGGCAGTGGGAACCTCCTCAGGCGGCGTAGCTCCGTTCGCACTTGACCCGAACGCGGCCGAGCGCCTTCGGACGCTGTCTCTCGCCGCAGTGGGCGCGTGAGCAGAGTCCTCGAACAAGAGAGCGGCGCTGAACTCGGGGCGTCGCTGTAGGCGTCGGCTGTTTCGTTCGGGGAGCGGAGGAATCCACCGACGCCGACTCGGGCTCGGCCGGGAGCCGCCGGCCGAGCGCCGACGGGGACACCCCGCAGCTCATCGATCCGTCTGCGGGGTGCCGAACTCCCACCCACGGCCGCGCCGTTGTCACAGTCAGTGAGGTCGGCAGCCACTCCTTCGCACAAGCTCTTGGGACGTTGTCAGGTCAGGGTGAGGAGGGCTTTCTCCGATGACGTGATTATCCGTCTGGTCGGGGTGGACGCGCCGGTTCGGTCCCGCCTACGCCGCGCCCCTGGGCGGGCGCCGTCCGAGGCCGGGCGACAAACGGCATCTCGACGAGGTCTTCGTCAAGAACAACGGAGTGCAGAAGCACCTGTGGCGGGCCGTCGACCAGGACGGGAACGTGCTCGACGTCCTGCTGCGGAACCGGCGCGACGAGGCCGCGGCCAGGCGCTTCATCCGGAAACCGCTGAAGAAGACCCGGTCGGGGCCGAGGATGATCGTCACCGACGAGTTCCGCAGTGACAGCGCCGCCCACCGCACGGTGATGCCCTCGGTGGAGCACCGCTCGCACAAGGGCCCACGTCGCTCACCCTGGTGGCGCGGGCCCTGACCCGGAAGTCACCGATCGTGGCCGGGCCGTAGGTCGGTTGTGGGAAGCCGTCGCCGATCTGCCTCTCCCGCTGGCGTAATAAGGCGTCGAACCCGCGCGGTACGGCGCCCGGGATGATGGTGTCCAGGGACAACGCCTCGATGGCCCCGTTCGCCTCCGCTCCAGTGCTGTTCATCGCCGCCCGGTCCCACACGTTCGCTGCTGCGACGCTTGCTTGAGGCGCTGATGTTCAGGCCGCGTGACAGTTGTCACGGGTGCCGGTGCCGGCCTCGTGGGGTCGCTGTCGCGCACCGGTTCGCGCCGGCGGGTGCACCGGGCGCTCGTGGTCGCGCTGAGGCGGCTGCGCGGGAGACCCTCAAAGAGGGCCCGGACGGGGCGGACACGCATCCCAGGTGCGGGGATGTCCTGACCTCGCGACTGTCCGTCGAAGCGTATCGCCCACGCGGCCAATCCACCGTACTGGTCAATGGCCTGGCCGAATGTGCCATGAAAAGTGCCCCGAGAAGCACGGCACGTCGCCCCAAGCGGCCTCGCCATATCCATGACCAGTCATGGAACCTTTAGTGTCAGGCGTGCATGTACCTGATTGGGGCAGCACTTGCGTTGGCCAACGGTTGCGACTGAGTAGCCAGGTCGGCGTGAGTTCCGCTGCTCAATTGCGAGAGCCAGATCACATGGCCTGGCGGGTACCACAGAAACAGGGTGTACATGACAGCCTCGGTAGGCTACGACGGCAGTGGCGTTGCGGCGGCTTCTTTCCGGGTGCTAGGGCCGCTTGAGGTGAGAGGCGAGCGGGGTGCCGTGTATGTGGCACCGGGGCGACAGGAGATCGTTCTCGGGGCTCTGATAATGGAACTGAACCGGGTGGTGGAGACGAGCTATCTGGTGGATGTCATCTGGGCTCACGATCCGCCCAAGACCGCACGCACCCAGGTGCAGATCTGCGTCTCCCGGCTCCGCAAGGCGCTGTCGGACGGGGGAGTCGACGCCACCATCGAGACCCGCGCTCGTGGGTACATGCTGAGCGCGCCGGAGGATGCGACCGACGTCGGCAACTTCCGTCGCCTGGTATCAGAGGCGCATGCCCTGGCCCGTGATGGTCTGAAGGCGCCTGCGGTGGACACGCTCCGCCCGGCGATAGGCCTGTGGCGGGGCCGGTGCCTGGCCGGTGTACCCAGTGAAGGGCTGGCCGGCACGGCGGCGCAGTTGGACGAGAGCCGCCTGGAAGCGGTGGAGACCTGCATGCGGCTGGAGTTGGAGCTCGGCCGTCACGAGCACCTGGTCGGCGAACTGCAGCACCTTGTCGCCAACCACCCGCTGCGCGAGCGGCTGCGGGGGCATCTCATGGTGGCCTTATATCGCTCGGGCCGGCAGGCGGAGGCGCTGGACACCTACCACCAGGGCCGCGCGATGCTCACCGAGGAACTGGGCCTGGACCCGGGAAGGGAACTGCGCGACCTGGCGCAGGCAATCCTGACCCACGACGCCGACCTGGCACTCGCCGAACCGGCCGAACCGCGTTCTCTCGCGGCGACGCCGCTCTCCGAGGCGGTTCAAGAGCGCAGTGCCGAGCCCGACCCGGTCGTCACCCCAAGGCAACTTCCCGCCGACATCGGCGACCTCGTAGCCGACGACAGGATCGTTTCAGCGGTCTGCGACGCCGTCACCGAGGGGCAGGAGAAGGGGCTGCTGAACGTGGTCCTGGTGCTTGGTCGACCTGGTGTCGGCAAAAGCACGTTGGCCAGGCACGTGGCGCACCGACTCGCAACCGAGTACTTCCCGGACGGACAGCTCTACTGCGACCTCCGAGGGCCGGGCGGACAACCGGTGGGCCCCGCCCAGGCGTTGGGGCGGTTCCTCCGAGCGCTGGGCGTACCGGGCCAGGCCATACCCGATGCGCTCGACGAGCGCGCGGAGATGTACCGCAGTCTGCTGGCCGATCGCCGGATCCTGGTGTTGCTGGACGACGCGGTGAGCGAGTCGCAGGTGATGCCGCTGCTGCCCGGAACCGGCAGCAGCGGGGTGCTGGTCACCAGCCGCGGCCAGCTCACGGCGTTGCCGGGCACACGCCGGTTCGACTTGGAGCCGCTGAGCCCGGAACAGGCCATCCAGTTCCTGGGGCGGATCATCGGAGAGCACCGCGTGGAGAACGAGCGGGAGGCGGCGCGGGCCCTCATACGCTTGGTGGGAGGGTTGCCCCTCGCGCTGCGCATCATCGGCGCGCGCCTGGCCGCGCGCCCGCACTGGTCACTGACCTCCATGTGGCACCGGCTCGAGAACGAGCACCGCCGGTTGGACGAGCTGGCACACGGTGAACTGTCCATCCGGGCAAGCCTTTCGCTCAGCTACGACGGCCTGGCGGCGGCCGACCGTCGCCTGTTGTGCCTGATCAGCCTGGCCGAGGGGACGGAGATTCCGAGCTGGTTGGGTGGCGCCCTCATCGACGACCGCACACCGCACCCCGCTGACCTGCTGGAGCCGCTCATCGACATGCGGCTCCTCGACAGCACCGCCATGGACCAGGGCGGGGAGTTCCGATGCGGACTGCCGCAGATCGTACGGATGTTCGTGCACGAACGGCTGCCCGCGGAGATTCCCGAGGCAGAACGCGCCGGAGCGGTCCGGCGTATGGTCGGTGGCTGGATGGCGCTCGCGGAGAGGGCGCACAAAGAGATCTACGGCGGTGCGTACACCATCGTGGCGGGCCGGGGCGAACGGTGGCATCCGCCGGAGGAGCATGTCCGGCGATGCCTTCGCGACCCGCTCGGGTGGCTGGAGAGCGAGCAGACCAACCTTTTGAACGCGGTCGAGTTGGCGGCCCGGTCCGGGCTGGACGAGTTGTGCTGGGAGCTGGCCACGACTCTGGTGACGCTCTTCGAGGCCCGTGGCTATCCCGAGCTCTGGGAGCGCACACATCAGATAGCGCTGACCGCGGTACAGGAGGCCGGCAACGAACGGGGCCAGGCGGCGGTACTCGGCTCGTTGGGGACCCTGCACCTGTACCGGGGCGAGCATGAGGCAGCACGCCCTTACCTCAGCACCGCTTTGGAGATCTTCGAGCGGATGGGGGAGCTGAGTGGCCAAGCGCTGTGCCTGCGTGACCTGGCGCGCATCGAGCGGCACCACGGTGACGACGATCGGGCGCTGGCCCTCTACGAGATCGCCGAGCGCAACTTCGCGCGGGCGCAGGACGTCATCGGCCGGGCGTACGTGCTGGGCGAGATGGCACAGATCACGATGCGGCGAGCGGACTTCGCGCGAACCCGTTCGTATCTCGACGAGGCTCTCGGGATCTGCCGGTCAGCCGGTTTCGACCGTGGCCAAGCCCTCGCACTGCGGCGGCTGGGCCAGATGCTGATGTACGAGCAGCGGTACGAGGCGGCGGAACGGACCCTGCTCGAGGTCCTCGCCATGGTCGGGGCGAGCGGCGACCTGGTCGGAGAGGGGTATGTGCTGCACGACCTCGGCCGGGTCTATGCCCACCTGCGTCGCGTGGAACAGGCCGTCCAGTACTACTCGCAATCGGCCAGGATTCGGGAGCGGATCCTGGACCACAGCGGGGCCGCTGCCGTACGGGCCGACATCGTTGCCATCCTGGGCAGACCGATGACGTCGGTCTGCTGATACCAGGAGGCATGCTGGTCCGTCACGTCCACGGCGTGTTGCGGGGTGTTTCGTTGGTCAGCGTCACGCCGGCGGGGCGCTGCTCCACGCCGTGCTGATGTCCTGCAGAGGCCAGGGCCAACACGACGACGGCCCCCGCGGCGGCCAGTAACTTCTTGATGGACTTCTTGATGGCCATCTCGGTTCTCCTCGCTTCGCAACCCGTCCGGGCGTTTTCGCAACCCGTTTCGCAATCCGTCCGGGCGTTGCTGAAATCCAGTGTGAACCAGGTGCCCATCGCGGCCGCATGCTCGCGCTATCACCGCCTTATCCCGGCCCCGTCGCGCCGTGGATGGGCCGTGATGCCGGGCCGATAGGGCGACACCGGAGATTGGGTCCTGCCGACCTCGGCGCCCCTTCAGGGGGACGGCCCTCAAGGAGTGGTCCGAATGACCGTAGTGACCCGGGACGCGGTGACGCCCGCCGCGTTCGGCGTCCCGGAAACCGAATCGCAGCGCAGTACAAAGACCCCTGCGACAGCAGCGGTAGACCTTGTCAGCGAGTTCCCACGGAAGAGAAAGGAACCGGTGCGTGCGCTCCAGGGCCTCTCTTTGACCGTGGCTCAGGGGAAGGTGCACGGATGACGATGGACGCGGAGTTCTACTCCCGGGTGGCCGAGCGGTTCGGCGGCTACTTCAGCGATGCGCGGAGCACCGACGTATTCGCCGACGGCCGCCCGGACACCGTCTTCGATGAACTGGCGACCGCACTGGGAGCGCCGCACGCCCGACTGCTGGATGTCGGCTGCGCCGACGGGCGTAGTTTGTTGCGCATCTCTCGTGCGTACGGCGCCGTGACCGGGATAGATCTGTCGCCGTCGATGCTGGAATGCGCCGCGCGGTATCGAGCGGAGGCAGGTCTGTCGCACGTCACGTTCGAGCTGTGCGACGCCGCCCACACGGGGCTGCCCGATGGGTACGCCGATGTGGTCACTTCCCGCCGCGGTCCGCTGATCGCCGGTGAGTTCGAGCGGGTGCTGCGCCCCGGTGGGGTCGTGATGTACATGGGGATCGGGGAGCAGGACGCGCGCGAGCTGAAGGAAACGTTCGGTCGCGGCCAGAACTTCGACAGCTGGAACGGCACGCCCTTGTCGGAGGAGATTGCTCAAGAGCTCTCCGATGCAGGCTTCATCGTGACAAGAAACCAGGCGTTCCGGTTCGAGGAGTTCTACCACTCGGCGGCCGATCTCGACACTTTTCTGCACCAAGTGCCGATCGTCGACAACTACGATCCGGCGGCGGACAAGGAGGCATTCGATCGATATGTCGCCGCGGTGACCGTCGATCAGGGCGTCCGGCTGAGCCGGCATTGGTTCATCGTGCAGGCGCAGAAGCCGGCAGCCGTCGAGCCCTCCCACTCATAGGAAACGGTGCGCCATGGAGCAGGATCTCGTAGTCAACGAAATCTTCGGTCCGACCGTCCAGGGCGAGGGCCGGTCCCTCGGACGCAGGTGCGCGTTCCTGCGACTCGGCGGGTGCAACCTGTCGTGCTCGTGGTGCGATACGCCATACACGTGGGACTGGACCGGAGCCGGTGAGAGCGGGGTCGCCCACGATCCGCGCAAGGAGCTGCACCGTCGCCCGGTCGATGATGTCCTCGCGGAGTTGCTCGCATTCGACACCGAGCTGATCGTCATTTCCGGCGGTGAGCCCCTGGGTCAGCAAGAGCGACTGATTCCTCTGGTGACAGCACTGACCGGACGCGGTAAAGAGATCGAGATCGAGACCAACGGGACGCACGCCGCGCACCCCGAACTCATCGCCGCCGGCGTCAGGTTCAACGTCTCGCCGAAGCTGTCGCACTCGGGCGACGCCCTGCAGCGCAGGATCGTCCCTGCCGCACTCGCCAGTCTTTCGGCACTTCCGGGTAGCACGTTCAAGTTCGTCTGCCAGAACACCCGAGATCTCGACGAAGTGGCCCAGCTGGTTGCCACCTTCGACCTGCCCTCGGTATGGATCATGCCGATCGGGCGTACGGCCGACGATGTCACAAAACACATGAGCGAGTTGGCCGACGCGGTGGTAAAGCGCGGCTGGAATCTGACGACCAGGTTGCACACCTTGTTGTGGGACGAAAAACGCGGCGTGTGAACAACGGCACACGCAAAGAAGAACGGAACTCGGATCGATGACATTTCGAATCTCGAAGAAATTTGAATTCTCGGCCAGTCATCAGCTCACCGGCCTTGCTCCTGAGCACCAATGTGCCCGAATGCACGGGCACAACTACGTGATCGAGTTGGAGCTCGGAGCCGACGACAAGGATCTGTCGCCCGTGGGCTTCGTTCGAGACTACGGAGAATTGTCCGCGTTCAAGGTGTGGCTCGACAATCATCTTGATCATCGGCATCTGAACGATGTGATGGACGAAAATCCGACGGCTGAGAACATGGCAGCGTGGGTCTACAAGACCTGGTCGATGGAGTTCCCCGAATTGACCTGCGTTCGTATCTCAGAAACTCCCAAGACCTGGGCCGAGTACCGGCCGTGAGGTCAGTAACTCCGAAGCCCGAACGAAAGGTGACCGCATGTCGGTGACAGAATTGGACCTCGATGGTGACTCGGCGGCGTCGAGGACGACCGAGGACCCACTGGTCGAGATCGCCCGCCAACTGTTGGCGGAGATCGGCGAGGACCCGAATCGCGACGGACTGCGCGACACACCTGCGCGGTTCGCTCGCTGGTGGCGAGAGTTCATCAACTACGACCCGGGTTCGCTGGGCACGCTTTTCGAGTCCATCGGCACGAGCCAGCTCGTGGTCGTCTCAGACATTCAGGTCTGGTCGCTGTGCGAGCATCACCTCCTGCCGTTCAACTGCTCCGTGACGATCGCGTACCGCCCGACGGGGCAACTGCTCGGCTTGTCGAAGTTCGCCAGGGTCGCCCATCAGTACGCGCACAGGCTGCAGGTCCAGGAGCGCCTCGTGGACCAGATCGCGCTCGAGATCAGCACCCTGAGCGGCACCCCGGACGTCGCGGTCATAGCGAAGGGCGAGCACCTTTGCATGTCGATGCGCGGCATCAAGGCTGCCGCGCAGATGACATCGACCGCATATCGCGGGGAGTTCAGCACGGACTCCGGGCTCCGGGCCGAGCTGTTCGACTTGCTCCGGGCGTGACGAGCCATTCGACCCCGAAAGTGAAAGCAGTGAGCGATCCAGGTGGTGCGGCGACGGGATCGCACGGCTCGGGAGCGCTGCAGGGCCATCGCGAACTCCTGGCCCTGCCAGGTGCCCGCGGGACCGTCGCGGTCTTGCCGCGGTCGAAGTACCCCGCCGCGATGTTCTCGATCGCTGTCCTCCTGTTCGCGTCGCCCGGGTACTCCGCGTCCGGCGCGGCGCTCGGGACGTGCGCGATGCCGCTCACGAGCGCGATCTCCGGACCGCTGCGGGGCGGACTGGTCGATCGCGGCCGACGGAGTCGAGTGCTTGGGCGCTGCCTGGCCGGCTATCTCGCCGGTATGACAGGCCTGGTTCTCGTCGTGTTGCTCGGATCGCGCGGTCGCGCGATCGCTGGATCATCGGCCGTGCCCGACGCGGACGGCCGATGGCAAAGCATCCCGGCGGGGTTGTACTGGATTCTTGTCCGGCAGGACTGTCGACCGCCGGCATCGTCGCAGCGATGGGTTCTGGAGCTCTTACGCCCGCGATCCGCATGCGTATCACCACGCCGTGGCTACTCGCGGCATTCCTTGTCGGAACGGCCGTGGCCCCAACGGCTACGTCCTGGTCTCCCCTTGCTGCTCTTGTCGTCTGCGCTGCGCTCGTCGTCTGCCCGCTCGCAGGCGCTGTGATCGGTGCGATCTTCTCGGCTCTGTTCCTTGCCGTCGGTGCATCCCGCACCGACCGGACGCGTCAACGAGATCCAGAGCCGGGGCACGAGCGCCGTCCCCGCCGGCTTCGCCGTCGGGACATCCTCCGGCGCATCGATCACCTCCGTACTGGGCCCACTTGCTCGCCGTGCCGGTGATCGTGACAGCTATCGGCTGCATCCGCATCGGAGAGCTCGGAGAGCTCGGAGAGCCACGAACCGAGGCCGTTCTCTTCGACACACATACGAATCCGGTCCGGTCGACATGAAAGGACAACGATGAACGTAGATGATTCTTCGACGCCTGCGGAAGCGGTTCGGCTGCTCCCCGTGCTGGACGCCGACCGGCTGGTGGCCGACCTCATGACCGCGCGCGACCACCTGTGGGACGAGCAGAGCTCGTACGAGAACGGGCGAGTGTCCAGGTGGGCCGAACAGGACTGGCGCTGCCTCTCGGTGCGCAGCCCCGGTGGTGACAAGAC
The DNA here is from genome assembly GCF_001514115.1 of Streptomyces olivochromogenes. GTDB lineage: Bacteria > Actinomycetota > Actinomycetes > Streptomycetales > Streptomycetaceae > Streptomyces > Streptomyces olivochromogenes. The sequence continues at coordinate 8,606 of NZ_KQ948468.1, read as the reverse complement.
ACGTACCGACCCAGGGGGCCCTGGCAGTGCGGAGTTCGCCGACACCGAGTGGCTGGACCACATGCCGTACGTGCGGGAGGTCCTGCGCTCGATTCCCGGACCCCTCTACGCGGCCCGATTCATGGATCTCGGACCCGGCGTCGTCGGATACCGCCATTCCGATCCCAAGTTCGCCCCGGACTGGGGTATGGCCCGGCTGCACATCCCGGTCATCACCCACGAGGAAGCCTCGCTGGACCTTGACGGGGGGATTCATCGCTGGCAGCCCGGTGAGTTCTGGTTCGGCGACTTCAGCCGCAAGCACCAGATCCAGAACCTCGGTCCCGAGCATCGGGTGCATCTCGTCGTGGACGTGCTCGTCACACCGGAGCTCGCACAGCTGTTCCCGGCTGACTGGGCCGACTACTTCAACGGCTCGGATGTGCTCTACAACCGTCCGGCCGTGGCCACGACCGACCGAGAGCGGGAAGCTGCGCGGTGTTCGTTCGACGCGCCGGCGCACCTGCTGGAGATAGAGGTGTTCGGGTCGCTCACCGGCCCGCAGCCGCAGGCCACCTTCAGCATCGTCGACACCGGCACGGGCCTTGCCATGCGATCTCCCCAGGACCACCTCTTCCCGCTGGTGGCCCTCGGCGGACACGAGTACCGCTTGGTCGGGTGGAGCGAGGAGCGAACCGTCACCACGAGGCTGGACGGTCCGCGGCCCGAAGTCGAACTGACCTACCGCAAGGGCCACCGATCGACCCAGCTGCTCGTCCCGGCCACGCCGGCGTCGTGACGGACGCCCGCACGTCCGCCGCTGTTTCGGCGCACAGCACACCGGGGCCCTGATCCCCAAGTACTGATCCTCCCTCCATTTCCGTCTGCCGGAAGGCGGCGCATGCCGAAAACTGTCGCAATCGTGTCCGGTGGCCTGGACTCGGTCACCATGGCCTACCACCTCCAGGCGCAAGGACACACACTCCACCTGTTGTCCGTGAACTACGGCCAACGTCATCTCGTCGAGCATGAGTTCGCCGTGAAGGCGGCTCGATCGCTCGGGGTGCCGCACGACGTCGTCGATCTCAGCCCCGTCGGCAAGCTCCTGAGCGGCTCCTCGCTCACCGACCCGACCGTTGACGTGCCGGATCACAAGAGCGGGTCGTCCGGCGAGAGCCCGAACGTCGTGCCCAACCGCAATGCCCTTCTGCTGTCCGTCGCCTTCGCGGTCGCCGTGGCCGAGAAGGCGGAAGCGGTGGCCGTCGGGGTGGTCGACGACCTGCAGGCCGCGCCCGACAGCAATGCCGCGTTCATCGATTCCTTCCTCGCCATGGAGCGGATCGCGACCCGCGGATACGCGCACCCCGACCTGACCCTGACAGCGCCGCTGGTCAGGCTGCGCAAGAGCGACGTGGTGTCGCTCGGTGAGGAACTCGGCGTCCCCTGGACCGAGACCTGGAGCTGCTTTCGCGGCGATGCGCTCCAGTGCGGACGGTGCGCCGCCTGCAGGGAGCGGCAGGAAGCATTCCGGGACGCCGGCGTGACCGACCCGACGACCTACCAGACCAGCGATTCGAAGGAGCTGCGATGACCGACCCCTTTCCCGTGCTCGACCTCCGTGACGCCGCCGGTTCGGAAGAAGCCCGGGCAGAGTTCCTGAACCGGTTGCGCAAGGCCGTGCACGAGATCGGCTTCTTCCAGCTCGTCGGCCACGGCGTCGAGGACGCCGACGACATGCTCGAGCTCACCCGCCGGTTCTTCGCCCTGCCCGAGGCCGATCGGCTCGCGCTGAACATCCTTGACTCGCCGCTGTTCCGCGGCTACTCCGAACTCGGCCGCGAACACACCCGGGGTGTGCCCGACCAGCGCCGGCAACTGGATATCGGGCCGGAGCAGCCCGAGCGGCAGCCCGAGCCCGGCGATCCCGCCTACCGGTGCCTGATCGGCCGGAACCAGTGGCCCGCGGCGATGCCCGAGCTGCGCCCGGCCATCGAGTCATGGATCACCCGGCTGACCGATCTGTCACATCGACTGCTGCGGCTGCTGCTCGAGTCGCTCGACGCCCCCGCCGGGTTCCTGGACGATGTGGTCGATCCGGATCCGCAGATCCACCTCAAACTCCTGCACTACCCCGGTCCCGCGCAGGCGAGCGAGGACGTGGGCGAGGGCCAGGGGACCGGCATTCACAACGACCTCGGGCTGCTCACCCTGCTCGTCCAGGACGGCAACGGCGGCCTCCAGGTCGCGGTCGAGGACGGCAAGTTCGCCGATGTGCCGGTGATCCCGGGGGCGTTCGTGGTCAATCTGGGAGAGCTGCTGGAGGTGGCGACGAGGGGCTACGTGCGTGCCACCCTCCACCGGGTGGTCCGGCCCGCCCCGGGGGTCAACCGTTACTCCATTCCCTTCTTCTACAACCCTCGGCTGGACGCCACGATGCAGCCATTGCCCAGCCCATACGTCGAGGGCGCCGGCGGAGTCATCGACGTCGCCGGCAACCCGTTGTTCGCCCTCTACGGCGACAACGTCATGAAAGGGCTGATCCGCTCCTTCCCCGACATCGTTGCCCGACACCACCCGAGCCTGGCCGCGGGTGCCGGGTCCAGGAGTTCCTGACACCGGGCGGCCGAGCACATCCTCACCGCCCGGCCCGAGTGGTCGGGCCTGGCGGTGGCGTCGCTGGCCGGTCTGACGGGGACCGAACGAACATGAGGCAGGGCGAATTTCATGAGAATCAACCTTCTCGGGCCGCTCCAGGCCTACGGGGACGATCACCGCGTCGACCTGGCGCCGGCCGCCCAGAAAGTACGTCAGACACTGGCACTGCTCGTGCTGAACGCGGGCCGGGTGGTGCGCTTCGAGCAACTCATGGACGAGCTGTGGGACGCCGACCCGCCGACCAGCGCGCACACCGCTCTGCAGACGTATGTGTACCAGCTCAGGAAGCGGTTCTCCCTCGGCAATCCGAGGAGCGGCGGCGCGGTACGGGCGGCCGGCCCGCTGCTGGGCACGGTCGACGGCGGCTACCAGCTGTCGCTGCCGGCCGACCACGTGGACGTCTTCCGGTGCGAGCCGCTGCTCGCCCGTGCCCGCGCGGAGTTCCGTGACGAGGACTTCGCACGGGCCCGTGACACGGCCGCCGCGGCGCTGCAGCTGTGGCGGGACGATGCCCTGGTGGACGTGCGCAAGGGGCCCGCGCTGCAGGCCGAGGCGGTCCGCCTGAAGGAGTTGCGTACGAGCGCACACCACCTGCGGATCGAAGCCGACCTCCACCTCGGCCGACACCACGAGGTGCTCGGCGAACTCACCTCGATGGCCGGGCGGGAACCCACGAACGAGTGGGCCCAGCGCAATCTGATGACGGCTCTCTACCGCATGGACCGGCGGGTGGAGGCGCTCCAGGTCTACCAGCGGGCACGCGAGCGGATAGCCACCGAGCTGGGTCTCGACCCTTCCCCCGAACTCCAGGCCCTGCACACGGCCATGCTCATGTCGGACGAGGAACTGCTGCGCCCCGCCGGGCGGCTCACGGCCGTGACCGCCGCCACCCGGGCGCCCTGCCATCTGCCCGCCCCGCGCGAACGTCTGACCGGACGCGCCGACCAACTGGCGCGCCTCACCGGGGTGCTGGCCGGCCGGGCGCGGACGGAGCGGCCACTCGTGATCGTGGGGGGCGCTCCCGGCACGGGGAAGAGCGAGCTGTGCCTGCACGCCGCGCATCAGGTGAGCGGTCACTACCCGGACGGACGGCTCTACGCGCGCCTGCGCGACGGCGCCGGCCGGCGGGTGCGGCCCGCCGAGATCCTCCGCTCGTTCCTGCGCGGACTCGGCGCGACGGAGGAGCAGTTGCGACTGGGCACGACCGACCTGAGCCTGCTGTTCCGTAGCTGGACCGCCGACCTACGCGTCCTGGTGGTGCTCGACGACGTGTGCGACGTACGGGACTTGACGCCGCTGCTGCCGTCCGGCGGCGGCTGCGGCGTGGTGATCGGCAGCCGACGGCGGCTGTTCGTGTCATCGTCGGCGGTCCACGTCGAACTGGCGGGACTGCCCTTCGACGACTGTCTGCACCTGCTGGCATCCTCCGTGCCGAGCCACCGGGCCACCATGGACCCGGAGGGGCTGCGACGGCTGGCCGGGTTGTGCCGGGGGCTGCCGGGCGCGCTCTTCGCGGTCGCTTCGCAGTTGCGCCGCCGCCCGCACTGGACGGCCCGGCAGGCCACTGCCTGGGTCCTCGCGTCCGGCGGCGCCGACAGCGATCCGCTGGGCGTGCGGGCCGGATTGGACCGGACGCTCGCGACGCTGCCCGCCGAGTCGCGGTCCCTGGCGTACGCGCTGTTGTCTCCCGGCGTCCCCGATCGGCTCACGCCGGCGCTTGCCGCCGCGGCCCTGGGGATCAGCGATCAGCAGGCCGAGGACCTGCTGGAGGAACTGTCGGAGAGCTACCTGCTGCGCGCGCAGCACCCGTGCGTGAACGGCCGGTTCTCCTACGAATGGGAGCCTGGGATACGCCCGTTCGCGGCGCGGCAGAGCAACGCGCCGGTCATGTGCTCCGCCTGACGGTCACGGCTCCAGGCCTGACGATCACGGCTCCAGGACGACCTTGCCCGCCGTATCGCCCGTCTCCAGCGGGTGGTGCGCGGCGGCCGCTCCAGCGAGTCGACGTCGAACGCCCAGCTCAGAGGCGAAGCTTTCAGCAGTGGGGACACCGATCACCGGGGTGATCTCACGCAGGACCGTACCGGCCGGCGCGCCTTGCCCGAACCCGCCCAAGCAACCGAACCTTGGAGAACCGTCATGCCACAGCGCCCGAAACTCGTCCTCGCCGGTCAATTGTCCACATTTCCCTGGGTGTTCGAGGCCGCCGAGCGGGCCGGTATCGACCTGATCCTCATCCCCAGGGGGGACGACACCACTGAGGCCGCCGGGCGGGCCAAAGCGGTGGTCGAACTGCTGCCACTGGACATCGACGCAAACCCGGACGGTGCGTTGTCCGCGCTCGCCGACCGCTACCGGCGGGAGCCCTTCGGCGGCATCATGTCGGGCAACGAAAGGGTCATACCGTTCGTGGCGCGCGCCGCTCGGGAGCTGGGCCTCACCGGGCTGACCGAGGAGGCGGCGGCCGTGGTGCGCGACAAGCGCAGCATGCGCCAACGCCTGCTGGAAGCGGGTCTGGGCGTGCCCGGCTTCGTGGTCATCAAGGATCCGGACAGCTGGACCGACGCGCTGACCTTGCGGTTCCCCGTCGTGGTCAAACCAGCGAACGGCCACTCCAGCTTCGGTGTGATCCGTGCGGACGACAGGGACAGCCTGGAGCAGGCCGTGGCCCGCACCTGGAAGCTCGTCGAAACCCACCTGGGCGCCGCCGACGGATCGGACTCAGAAAACGGATCGGACTCAGAAACCAGTGTGCTGGTCGAGGAGTACCTGGACGGGCCGGAGATCTCCGCCGAATCCCTCGTGTACCGCGGGCAGGCACGGGTCTGTGCCATCAGCTGGAAGGGGGAATTGACGGGGCCCTACTTCGAGGAGACCACGTTGCGGGCCCCCGCCCAACTGCCCGCCGAGATACTCGCCGCGATCGAGGCGGAGGTGATCGGTGCCCACCACGCCTTCGGCGTCACGGAAGGCACCACGCACACCGAACTGCGGCTGGTCGGCGGGGTGCGGCCGGTGCTGCTGGAGATGACCGCGCGCCTCGGCGGCGGGGGCAATATGCACCACCTCGTCCACGTCAGCAGCGGGATCGACCTGGCCGCCGAGGCGCTGCGCATCCACCTCGGCCGGGAGCCGCTCTGCTGGCGTGAGGAGCCGGCACCGGCCGGCCACGCGGCGGCCTATCTGGTGCCGATCGGCAGCGGCGGACGGGTCAAGCGGATACGCGGCCTGGACGCGGTGCGTACCGACCCGCAGGTGGACTACGTCGTGCAGACCGCGGGCCCCGGCGCACAGCTGCTTCCCTACCCGGACTGGTCCGGAAACCCGGCGGTCGTGCTCTCCCACCACAAGTCGGATGCGGAGGCCGTGGCTTACCTCGACCACCTCGCCCGGACGCTGCACGTCGAGTACGAGGAGCAGGACTGAGCACACGCCACGACACACAACGCCTCTGGCGATCTACCTGACCACCGAACGTGGCTTCTCGGCACGGCCCGCTCCGAGGGCCTGGTGCTCACGGGCATCCTGTGGTGGGCGTTGAGCTGCTTGAGGGCCTTTGGACGGGGTGCCGGCCGGGAGCGTGTCCGCCGGACGGCAGGCGTTCCATGCGACCCAGCGGCACGTCAGAACTCAAGTCAGGGGAGTCCTGGGGATTCCCTGGTGCCGAGATCCGGTCAGGATGCCCGCCCCGGCCGCCGCCAGGCGTGAGTGCAGCCGGCAGCGGGGCGTGCGACGTCACTTCGATCTTGTCGAACATCCGGTACAGGTGGCCGGACACCGTTCGTACTGAAATGTGCAGTCGATCGGCGATCTCTCGGGTGATCAGACCCGAGACGGCCAATTCGGCGACCGTCGTCACCGGGCGTGACCGGACCATCGGTCGCATCCGACATCAACCGCATCCGACATCAACTGCACCCGGCCCGGCCGGAAACGCCGGCCCCGCCGGGACACCCGTGCAGAGGGGAAACACCATGACCGACATCATCAGCAGCACGCCGACCACCGGACAGCAGCTCCGTGACGGCGTGCCCACCTTCTCGGAGCAGGTCCGCCGCACCGGCTTCGTCGTCATGCGCAAGCAGGAGCTCGCCGGGCTGATCAGCGACGCCGACCTCGAGGAACTCCGCGGCGCCTGGGAGAATCTGCCGGTCGACACTCAGGTCGACGGCGTCGACGTCTACCGCGAGCGCCGCTACGGTCGGCTGCGCGTCGACGTCGACGGTGACACCGTCACCTTCGAGGTCCTGCCCAACGCCGTCTTCCGCCAGGACTCCATCCCGCTCTGGCAGGGCAAGGACCGGGTCTTCGAGCCGGTCGCCGAGGACGTCCTGCTCAGCGCCGGTTTGCGCGCCCTGGTCGGTTTCGACGCCCGGATGGCGACCGCGGTCAACGGCAACACCTCGTGGAAGGTCGGGGTTCACCTGGTCCGCGTCGTCGCCCGCGCCGGCGCCGATGGCCTGCCCACCCCCGAGGGTCGCCACCGCGACGGCCATTCCTGCGTCGGCTTGCACCTGATGCGCCGCGACGGCGTCACCGGCGGCCTGTCCACCGTCCACCCCAACGACGGCAGCGACATCGTGCAGACCACCCTGCTCCAGCCGCTCGACTCCATATTCTTCGACGACAACATGATCACCCACGAGGTCTCGCCGACCGTCTCCGAGGGCGCCTCGGGCGTGCGTGACATGCTCCAGATCGACTTCAACCCGGTGACCTGAGCCCAAGGACCGGGCGAACGAGGCGGAGCTGCCGCACGCCATGGTGCGCATCCCGTCGGTGCCGGGCTCCGAGTGCGCCCTCACCGGCTTTCTGGCCTGACGTATGTCCGCACTCGGCTTCCGGACCTCGATCGACGGGGCCGGCAACCTGCGCGGCGAGGCCGGCGGCCCGGACGGACCCGAGCTCCTGCTGCTCGGCCACGCCGACACCGTGCCGGGCGGGCCGACGGTGCGGCTCGCCGACGGCGTCCAGCACGGCCGGGGCCGCGGTCGACGCCAAGGGCTCGCGGGCGGCCATGATCTGCGCGGCCGCGCGGTTCGCCCGATCCGACCCGCAGGCCCGCGTCGTCGTGGTCGGCGCCGTCGACGAGGAACGCCACTCGGCGGGCTCCCGCTACCTGGTCGACCGGATGCGGCCGGACGCCGTGATGATCGGGGAACCCGGCGGCTCGTCCTGCGTGGGCGTCGGCCACAAGGGCAACCTGCGCTTCAGCGTCGGCGTCAGCGTGTCCGCGGCGCACACCAGCTCACCCGCCGCGGGCGCGGTCGAGGTCGCCGCCGAGCCGTGGGCCACCGCCCAGGAGCGCTTCGCACGCTGGAACTTGCGGCACGGCGGCCCGGCCCTGTTCGACCAGGCGGTCGACGTCGAAGCTGACGGGCAGCTGGCAGGCCACCTCGACGATGGCCTCGTGGATGTCGCCGCCGAGGCGGACCAGCGAGGGCAGTTCCTGCGCGAGCTGCCCACCGGCGAGCACCGGGTCACGGTGTCGGAGCACATGCCGGCGGTGCGCTCGGTGCGTACCGACCGTGGTCCGCGCGCTGAGCGCCGCGATCCGCGAGAACGGCGCACGGCCGGTGCCCAAGCTCAAGCTGGGCACCGCCGATCGGATCGTGGTCGGCCTCGCCTGGGGCGTACCGAATTCCGGGCCGCCGTCGACGTGCCGGCCTCGCCGCTGCCGCGGCAGGCCTCGGCGGTAAGCGAGCCCGCCCTGGGCGAGTTCGCCCGCGCCGAACCCGCCCGCGCCAGCGGCCCGGGCAGAACTGGAGGCACCTCGTGCCCCCGGCCGACCACAAGCGGCCGCCGGCCGTCCTCACCTCGCGGATCCGCCTGGAGGAGCGGCCGATCCTGCGGGAACTGACCCGCCGCGAGGTCGACTTCGAACAGGTCGACACGCGGCACCTCGTGCTGCCCCTGGACGGCCCGCTCGAAGTGGACGATGAACAGCCCTTCTCCTTTCTCCGACAGGTCTT
>NZ_KQ948467.1:206544-270587 GCF_001514115.1 Streptomyces olivochromogenes | reverse complement strand
GCGAGGTAGAGAAGATAGGCCGCACCGATCCAGCGCAGGACGTGGTAGAGCGTCGGCAGTGACGTGAAGAGCGCCGAGAGGCCCAGCGCGGCGGCAACAGCATGCGCCAGGGCACCGAATGCCACCCCCAGAGCCGCCATCATGCCTGTAGTCGGCCCTCCGCGTCCGCCCATGGCAACAACAAACATCATGTCGGGTCCTGGAGTGAGGCACAGGGCGAATGCGGCGACCAAGAAGGCCGCGTACAGGGAAGTGTCCACCATGGCCGCCATGCTGATCACTGCACGGTCACACGTCGACCCAATTCCACGGACCGAGACACCGGTTGCTGACTGCCACCTCTTACACACAACGAGAAGCAGCAGGCAGGGGCCAACGTTGCTTGATGCGGCACTAGCTAGGCGTCGAGGTAGTGGTAATCCCCATCCGGGCGGCCGATCACCAGGCCGCCGCTGTGGACCCTCCACTCGCTCATGCCGTCGACGTCGTGGCTGACCAGAAACAGCCCCCGGGGCCTCTCGTCGTACTCGTCGTCCTGGTAGGAGGCCGGGATCTGGGCGATCTGACGCAACCTCTCCTCGAACCAGTCGAGGGACACCGCGCGGATGTTGCCCCCGTAGAAGGCCCACGTGCCGCTGTTGTACTGCCGAGCGGGGAAGGCCCAGCCCCCGCTGTAGGTGCGCTCCGGATCGTCTGCTTCCACGATCTCCTTGATCTGGGCCAGCTGTCTGTCGTCACACTCCAGCCAACCCCTGATCGAGACCATGATTCCCACGGCGGTTGCTCCTCATTCGTGTGGCGTGCTGATCTGGCGCACGGTTCCTATGCGCTTGCACGCTAGGGGTGACCTGCTCGGTCGCGCAACGGGATTGACAGTGGATCAGCCGCCTCGGGCGAGAGCGCGCCATCCCCATCCGGTCGGCCCTCGCGATTTTGCGCTGGGCCCAGGTGAGTATGAGAACGGCCAACGCGTGATCATCAGGGGTTGTGGGGACTTCTGAAGATCGTTCATCCTCGGACTGCTGTCCGGCGTCGATCGCAAGAACTGCTGGCAGCTGGCCGAAGAGGCTGGTCATGCCCGCCCCGGTGCGATGCAGAGGCTGCTGCGAAGCGCACGCTGGGACGCCGACGAAGTGCGCGACGAGGTCCGCTTACGTGCTGGACCACCTCGGCGGGGACGGCGTGTTGATCGTGGACGAGACAGGGTTCCTGAACAAGGGCCTGCGTTCGGCTGGCGTGCAACGGCAGTACACCCCCGCCGCCGGTCGGATCGATAATGCCCAGGTCGGGGTGTTCCTCGCCTACGCGTCCTCGCGAGGCCAGGCCCTGATTGACCGTCGGCTCTACCTCCCCGAACGCACCTGGTGCCAGGATTCCGGTCGCCGCTCGGGCTCTGGGATTCCCGAGAAGGTCGAGTTCGCCACCAAGCCCCCCTGGCCTGGCCAGGCCTGGTAGATGATCGAAGCGGCCCTGGACGCCGGGTGCTCCTCCAACTGGGTGACCGGCGACGAGGTCTACGGCCAGGACCCACAGCTTCGGTCCGCCCTTGAGGCACGCGGAGTCGGCTACGTCCTGGCAGTCGCCCGCACCACCAAGGTGCGGATCAACGAGAACCGCACGGTGGTCCAGGCCGCCACCGTGGCCGCCTCACTGCCCCGGGACACCTGGCACCGGCAGAGCGCCGACGCCGGAACGAAGGGCCCGCGCTCCTACGACTGGACATGGGTGCAGACCGGAGCCGACAAGAACCGGCTACTGCTGATCCGCCGCAACCCCGCAACCGGCGAACTTGCCTTTTACCGGTGCTGGTCACCAGGCCAAGTGGCCCTGGTCGCGCCGATTCGCGTCGCCGGGACCAGGTGGTGCATCGAGGAGTGCTTCCACGCCGCACAAGGCCAGGTCGGCCTGGACCACTACCAGGTCCGCCACTGGACCTCCTGGCACCGCCACGTCACCCTTGCCATGCTCGCGCTGGCCTCCCTCACCGCCGTTGCCGCCGGCGCGAAGCCAGACCGGAGCGCCGACCCGGACCGCCCAGTCCACAGCTGCGACCCGTTCGACCTGACCATCCCGGAGATCCGCCACCTCATCGGCACGCTCTTCAAACCACCGGCCGCACCGCCGCACCACCTTCTGGCCTGGTCAATCTGGCGCAGGCTCCTCCAGGCACAGGCAGACGCGCCCACTACCGACGACGGCTCACCAGCCGCTTGGACACCTAGATCGCGAAGTCACACTGGAGGACTAGTGACTGAAGCGCTTCTTCGGTCGCAGAGAGGACTGATCATGACCACGAACCGGCTCGAAGGAGTCACCGAGAAGCTGATCCCCACCGCACTGGGTCTGATCAACGTGCGCGTCGGCGGCCGTCCCGACGGTCCCGCCATGATGTGCTGGCCAAGCCTGATGACGGCACCATGTGGCAGCACGAGTACGAGCACTTCACCCCGACCCACCGCGTAGCGCTCATCGACAGTCCCGGACACGGCAAGTCCGAGGCCATGGTGGGCAACAGTTGGGGCGGCATGCTCGCCGGGGTCTTCCCGGCCTACTACCCCCAGCGGACCACGGCGGCGATCGGCATCAACTGCACCGCCTCCCCGTACACGTGGTGCGGAAAATGGGCGACGCCATCGAGGGAAGCACCTTCCGTGTGCTCCAGCACACCGCCCACCTCGCCGCCCTGGCCGCCCTGGCCGCCCTGGCCGCCGCAGCCTGATCAGGAGACCACCGCCATGACAGACAACGCACAAGCGACGGCCGTGCCCGGCTGGGTCCTGAAGTTCATGGACGCCATCGACACCCTGGAGTTCAGTGAGGGCTTCGCGCCACTGACCGAAGACACCGACATGTTCTTCGGCACCGCACACATCCATGGCGTCGAGGCCATCAAGGAGTTCTTCATCAAGATCGACGCGCCGCTGAACATCACCCACGAGGTCCTGGAGTTCTGGACCGCGGGCGACGGCGTCCGCCTGCTGCGCGGCGAGGCGACCATGGCCAGGAAGAGCGAACCGGACCAGGTGGTACGAGCCCCGTTCATGCACATCTTCTACCTCGACCAGGAAGAGCCGATTCGCATCCGGGCACTCCGCATCACCGCGGGCCCGCTTCAGACCGACGCCGTGATGTGACCTCGTTCCGGGGCAAGTTGTGAGTGTCCTGGGCCCCGGAACTGAGGACGGACAGGCCGAGCACCCTCCGGTTTCGCTGTACCGCCGGGGGATCAACCAACGATCCCCTGCGGGAATCACGACGCGAGACACGCCCGCCAGGGACCGCCCGGTCGAGGTCTGCCTCGGCATGGCCGCCCCGTCGGCACCTCTTGTGCGGACCTGCCGTCCATGACCTGGAGCAGCTCGGTGTGATGACCGGGACCGTGTCGTCGCTCCGGTCAGTTTGACGATGTTGGAGAGCGGGTTCGCGTCGAAGCGCAGTTCAGGGGCGTTCAACGACCTTGCGGACCGGCGTGGCTCGCGTGCTGCAGCTGGGCCGGCGACGGCATTCGCGGGACCGGGTTGCCCGTCGACGTTGCCGGTGACGATCCAGATCTCCCCGTGCGGGTTGACGTCCTCGAGCAGTTGCAGGAACTGCTGGGACTTGTCGGGGATCTTGGGGAACTGGGATTTCCCTGGTCGTGGACGAGCACGGTTGCTTGAACGGTTGTCATTGATCATTGTCGGCCACCGCCGAGCGGCCTCGGACGGCGCAGGGACGGCCCGGACACGGCCCATAGGCCCATAAGCCCATCCGGCGACCTACGAGCCGACGGGCATCCCGCGCTCACTGACGTGCTTGGGCCCCCAATTCCTTCAGCCGGCTGTGGAACGCGTTGTGGCGGTTCTGGTGAGGTTCGAGCAGGTGGCTGGCGCTGGGCCCACTGCACAAGCACAGGACCGGAGGCGGTTCCTGAGCGCCCAGGAGGACGCGGCGCTCCCGGGCCATGCGGGCTCACGCGTCGGAATCATCGAACTGGTCGAGAAGAAAATCGACCAGTGTCTGGCTCGGGGCGGCGGATGTGCCGTCGTGGAGAATCTGTTCCGTCCAGATGACCTTGCCCCGAGTCGTGTACCGGGTTCCCCATCGCTGGGCGAACTGCGCCACCAGAAACAGCCCCCGTCCGCCTTCGTCCATGGTCGCCGCCCGCCGTAGGCGCGGCGAGGTGCCGCTGCCGTCCGACACCTCGCAGATCAGACAACGTCCGTGCAGCAGCCGCACACGGACCGGTGGCAAGCCGTACCGGATCGCGTTCGTGATCAGCTCGCTGAGGATCAGTTCCGTGGCGAATCCGGCCTCCTCCAGTCCCCACTCCCGCAACGTCTCCCTGCACCGCGCCCGCACCGAGGGAACCGCCGCCGGGTCCGACGGCACGTCCCACTCGGCCACGCGCGAGGGCGGGAATATCCGCGTACGCGCCGCCAGCAGCGCGATGTCGTCGGACGAGTGCGACGGCTTCAGCGCGTCGATCACCGCCTGACACGTCTCCTCCGGAGTGCGGCGCTCGGAACCGTCCAATGCCCGGCGCAGCCTCTCCATCCCGACGTCGATGTCGTGGGTGCGGTCCTCCACCAGGCCGTCGGTGTACAGCACCAGTTGTGAACCCTCCGACAAGGAGAACTCGGCGGTCTCGAAGGGGTAGCCACCCACGCCGAGCGGCGTCGAAGCCGGGACGCCAGGACAGGTGACCGTCCCATCCGGACACACCAACACCGGTTCCGGGTGTCCCGCACGGGCCATCGTGCAGGCCCCCGCCACCGGGTCGTAGACCGCGTAGAGACAGGTCGCTCCGGTCACCCCCTCCCCCTCGTGGCCCTCCGCGGCGTCGCCCGCGTTCTCCTCGTTGTCCATGCGGACGACGAGGTCATCCAGGTTCCCGAGCACCTCGTCAACGGGGAGGTCCAGGGTGGAGAAGTTGTGCACCGCGGTGCGCAGCCGACCCATCGTCGCCGCCGCGTGCAGCCCGTGTCCGACGACGTCGCCCATGACCAGGGCCACCCGAGCGCCCGAGAGCGGGATGACGTCGAACCAGTCCCCGCCCACCCCCGCCTCCGCGGGCAGATACCGCCAGGCCACCTCCAGTGCGTCCTGATCCGGCTGTGCCCGCGGCAACAGACTGCGCTGCAGCGTCACCGCCATCGCGTGCTCCCGGGTGAACCTCCGGGCATTGTCGATGGCCAGGGCCGCCCGCGCGGCCAGTTCCTCCGCGAAGGAGAGATCCTCCGGCTGGAACGCCGGGGAATCCACTGTCCGGTAGAAGTTCACCACACCCAGCGGCACGTTCCGCGCCTGCAGCGGTACGGTCACCAGCGAACGCAACCCGCACTCCAGGGCCTTCCGGGCGCGCTCCGGATCCTGCTCCCGCCAGCCGTGTGCCCGCCGCAGGTCCGCCTCCAACAAGACCCGTCGCTCCTGCAGCGTCCGCATTTGCGGCGTTCGGCGCGAGAACGTGATCACTTCGCCCAGCGGATACACCGGGATCATCCGCTGCTCACCGCCGATCGCCGCCCGACGCAGGTGCCGCCACCCCTCCGCCGTCGGCTCCCACCCCCGCAGTACCGCGTCGAGCAGGTCCACCGTCACCAGGTCGGCGAACTGCGGCGCCGCAACGTCGGCCAGCTCCTGCGCCGTACGCCCCACGTCCAGCGTCGTCCCAATCCCCACCCCGGCCTCGTACAGCAGCTTCAGTCGCTCCCGCGCGACCTCGGCCCGCCCCGAGACCACCGCCAGCTCCGTGGTGTCGCGCAGGGTCACCACACTGCCTCCCTGGTCGGCCTGCGGGTACGTTGGCCGCTTGTTCACGGCCAGCAATCGGTCCCCTGCGAGATGCACCTCATCGGTGACCGGCTCCGGCGACGACAGCAGACGCGTGATCGGCTCCGGCAGTCCCAGCTCCCGCACCGGGCGCCCCTGCGCGTCCGCCGGCAGGTCGAGCAGACGCCTCGTCTCGTCGTTGGCCAACAGCAGTCGTCCGTCGCTGCCGATGATCAGCACTCCTTCCCGCACCGCGTGCAGGACCGCGTCGTGGTGCTCGTACAGCTGCGCCAGCTCTGCCGGGGCCAGGCCGTGTGTCTGCCGACGCAGCCGCCGGGCCACCAGCGTCGTTCCCGTCATGGACACCGCCAGCGCGGCCGCGCCACTGCCCAGGATGATCGGCAGCTGGGGCAGCCACAGTGCCGTCACGTTCTTGACCGTGATTCCGGCGGAGACCAGGCCGACCACCTTGCCCCGCGAGTCGGTCACCGGGACCACCGCCTGCACGGCCGTCCCTTTGCCCGCGGGCAGAGGCGGGCCGCCGGCCTGCTCGACGACGGTACGGCCCTGAAGCGCCGGTGCGATGTTGCCGACGAACTTCTTCCCGATCTCCCGCGGATAGGGATACGTGTAACGAATCCCCTGCGTGTTCATGGCGACGACGAAGTCCACGCCCGTGCGTTTCCGCACCTCCTCGGCCCGCGGCTGGAGCACCGCCGTCGGATCAGGGCTCCGCAGCGCCTCGGCCGTGCCAGGGGCACTCGCGAACGACTGGGCCGCGACGACCGACTCACGACGTCCCCGTTGCAGCGCGTCACGCGACGTCTGGAGCACCATGGCCGCCACCGCGGCCACGACCAGCAGGACCACGATGACGACCTGGAGAAGGAATACCTGACCGGCCGTACTGCGCAGGTCCAACCGGGAAGCCCGGTGTTGCCGGGAGCGTCCGATGAGCGGATGACGTTCCGGGCTCCGAGGGCGCCCAGAAAATACCTCCATACACCCTTGATAACACCGCTGCGGGCAAGCCGACGCTGATCACGTCCGTCGCGCCGCCGCATTACTGAGTTCGGCACTTCGGGGCGACAGTGGTGGGCCAAGGGAGATGCCCCTGGCGCGGCGTTCAGTCCGCCTCGGCCTGGCCGGGGTGCGCCTTGCGATGGGTAGGGCGATGTATGGCCGGGCGTCCTTCGAACTCCTCCGCACCCGCATCCGCACCCAGCCATGAGACGTCAGGCCGAGAGTCTCTGCGGCCCTCTGGCAGGGCCCAGGAACTGCTCGACAGCTCGGCCCCGTCTCAGGCCGGCAAGTCGTCCGCAAACACCTCGCCGCCCTGCGGGCGGGCGCCGCCGAAGCGGTGCGGGCCGACATCCCCAGCCCTCGCAAGATCACCTCATGGATCATGCGGCCCCGAGAAACGCATCCAGCACACAGGCACTCGGCTCGGTATCCCGGCCTTCGGCCTCGCGCACCAGTCGACGCGGCAGGCCGTTGAGGCGGTCGAAAATGCCTTCCTTCTGCCAGGCGGCGAAGTATCCGTACACCGTCTTCCAAGGAGTTATGTGGAATCGTCTCCGCCAAGCCAATCTGACCTTTTCGTCTTGGCCAGCGCTCGCACTAGAAGGATTTCGGTCGCCTGAGGGCTCCGGTCCACGACTTCGGTAGCAAAGAGGCATTCGAACGACGCTTGCGATGACCCTAAGTGCAGCTTCAGGCCTTCGGGTTCCGTGACCAGTCTTGCCCCAGCCCAGCTGCCGTAGCCGAAGCTGCCTGCGATGATCAGCACACTAGTTTGCGGGTTGAAGGGGTTCTCAGCTTTGATCACGACGCCGAAGTCAGTGCCACTGCCTCGACGAAGTGATCTTGGGGAGTAGATTCGCCCCGTCTGGCTGTCACGGATTGCGACATCGTGAGTGGCGCCTCCCCCGACGCGGAGTGAGCACGGCAGCCGCTGTATCACTTCGTTCGTGATCTTGTTGCTGTCCGGTCCGCCAATCAAAATGAGGGGGTTACGCCTGGATGTGCTGTCCATCCGGTCGCTATAGGCGATCACGGGAGATGGCACACCGATGTGGACAAAGTACTGTTGCAGCTCGCTCAGGGCAAAGGCGTCGCCAACTCCGATGAGGCCAGACGGCTCCCAACCGCTGAGTTGATGCAGGCCGACCACCACGGTGAGATCACGCTTGGCGAACTGGCGCCAGAAATCACGAGCTTGGCGGTTTCTCATTTGGTTCGTGGTGGCGCCATTCCTCGCCCGCCGGTCGGCGGCAAGCAGCCGGGCCCGTGCTTCAAGCCAAGGCTCTGGCTTCTGTCCGCACGCCTCGGTGAACGCTTTCAAGGTCCCCGATCGCGGCAGGTCGGTAGTGCCGTTGATCACGCCGTGGACCGTTGCCCGACCGAGACCGGACTCGGCGGCCAGACGCTGAATGCTCCATCCGCCGTTATGGAACAGCTCCGCCAGTTGCCTGGTCAGGTCGTCTCGGGTGTGGATCCGCCTCGGGTCGGGCATGCGATCCTCCGGATCAGGCTATTCGCTTTCGTTCGGAACTCTAGCCGCACCACCTCAGTGACCTGGGGAAATGAACGATTTCGCACAATACTGGCCGTCCATGTCGCTTCCGATCAGGCTGGAAGCGGAACCTGTGCTCACCAGTCAACATCGCTTGAGGAGGAGCCCAGGTGACCAGGAAGAAGATCCGCGCAGCACACGCGACGACGACGCCGCCGACAGGCACTGTCACGCAAGTCAGCCACATCCTCGAGAAGGCCATGGCCAGCTGGGCCGCCGCTCTGCGTCTCTCCGTGGCATGCGTCGCCCTGTGCCTGCCCGTCGCGGCCGGCGTCGTGGTCTATTTCTTCGTTCAGTGAATTCGTCGAGTGTTCTCCGAGGGTGGGGGAACGTGTCGGACGTCGATGATGGGCAGCAGCGTCGCGGTGGCGGGAACGCCGATCTGACGAGGTGTCGCCCCGGCGGGGTCGGGACGTCGGTGAGCGTTCCAGCCGGTGGTCGAGGGCGGCATGGCCGTCGTCGACCGCGGCGCGTGCGGCCCGAAGGCCAGCGAACGCGGCACTCACCGAGGAAGGGCAAG
This sequence comes from Streptomyces olivochromogenes, assembly GCF_001514115.1. Taxonomy (GTDB): domain Bacteria; phylum Actinomycetota; class Actinomycetes; order Streptomycetales; family Streptomycetaceae; genus Streptomyces; species Streptomyces olivochromogenes. The sequence goes on along the minus strand of NZ_KQ948467.1, from coordinate 261,741 downwards.
AGCCGGATGAGGGACGGCGGCAACTCCCGGAACGGGAAACGGTCCAAGACCGTGCTGACCGACATGGATTCGGTGACAGCCCGGGTCACGGTCCACCGCCACTAGCCGCAGCAGCATCTTCTTCCCGACCACACTCTGGCCGGCTCCGACGGCAGCGGGCCGGGCATCGACACATTCGCCGTGGCGAAGCCCTGGACCGTCTTCCCGCTCTAGAGATTCGTGCCGGTGTCGCCCTCGTCATTCGACGAGTCCCGCCGCTTCCTCTCGCCCGGAGCAGAGAGGTCCTCTTGCTTGTCCAGCAACTCCAGGAGTGCGGCGTCTGCCTTCTGCCTGTCCGCTTTTGTCAGTTCGAGAGGTGCGTTGCTGTAGACGGTGTACCGGTCGGGATCAATAATGTTGGCGGCCCTCAAGGTGAACGTCAGGAGGGAGCGCCACCCTTTGCGGTGGCCGACCCGCACCTGAAGCTGGACCTTGTAATCACGGGGCTCCGCAACGAATCCGGAAAACGGTGCCTCGAACTCGATGAGGAGCTGCTTCGCTTCTCTGCCGGCCACGGCGAATCCAGCTGGCAACTTCGGCTCGTCCCCTGGCCCGGGTTGGAGACGGGACGGTGAAGACATCCACAGGAGTGGCAGATGGGAGGCAGGCTCATCGGGGAAGGTCAACCTGAGATCCTGCACGACTATCGGCTTGGCACCGGTGTTGTGAAGGACGAGCGGAAGCCGCAGGCGAGCCATGGAGCAGTGGACAATCGCGGCAAAGGAGTGAGGCTCCCAGGACTTCAGGTGCCCTTGCCTGGCGTTGATCCACCAGAAGGACGCGACGGTAAAGATCAACGCGCAAACCGACACAACGCCGGCACCAGGAATCGATGGAAACGCATCCTGAACTGCAGCGGCCATCAACGGAAGCACGAATTCAGTGTGCCAGCCCCAGGGTGCGCGCGCGAACAGAGCTCGATGGACCGGGACCCTTGAGCGGCCCAGCCTCTCGGTGCGGAACATTCCCCGCGTCGAGGCTATGTCCCCCTCACCGGCGGGGCCCTCCAGCCCATCGGCCAGAAGATCTCGTCCAATGACCCATTCCACCGTATCGTCGCTGCCGACAACGGTGAATGCGCGGTGACACACCGAGGTTCCATACACCGTACGGAACTCTTTTGCAGTAATACGTCACTCGTGATGGCGGCGACGCGGCGCCGGAACCCGACCAAGGCGACACTCCGGCTGGCGAACTGGACCGAATCCTTCACAGCCACCTCGGCAAAAGGTGGGCGCCGGTACTCGGAAGAGCACCGGCGCCCACGGTATGACGCCTCTCACCTACCAAACGGCGGCAATGCCCTCAGGCATAGGCGACGGCGTCCTCGACGGGCACACGGGGCAGCCGCGGGAACCACGGGTCGGCACCGGGGTGACCGATGTTGACCACCAGTTGCGAGCGCCAGCTGGTGCCGGCGAAGAACTCCCCGTCCACACCCGCCTTGTCGAAGCCCGCCATGGGACCGGCCGCGAACCCCGCCGCGCGGACCGCGAGCAGGAAGACCCCGGTCTGCAGTGCCGAGTTGTAGGCCGCGATGCTCTCGCGCGCGTCGATCTGGTCGGCGAACGCCGCTCGCAGCAAGTCCCCGCGGGCCGGGAAGACGGTCGGCATCTGCTCGTGGAAGTCGAGGTCGTACGCCAGGACCGCCACGGCCGGGGCACGGAGTGTCTTGGCCCTGTTGCCCTCGTCGAGATGCCGGACCAGTCGCTCCTTGCCCTCGCGGGTGCGCACGAAGAGCGCGCGCAGAGGCTGGCCGTTGGCGGCGCTCGGCGACCAGCGGGCGAGTTCCCAGATCATGGCGAGTTCGTCGTCGGCAACGGCCACCTCGGCGAAGGTGTTCGCGGTGCGGGCCTCGGTGAACAGCACCTTTCGTCCGGCGTCGTCGAGGACATCGAGGGCCTGCGGTTCGCGGTCGGTCATGCTCATCATTTCTCTCTTACGTCGGTTATGTGTGGTGCCGGGGCGGGTCGACCGCCCCGGCACCACCCCCTGGGGACGGGGTTTACGGAGCCGGGCAGGGCGCACAAGGACCCAGTGCTGTCACGTGGGCATGTGGTCCCCTGGCCGACATCATGTGTCGTGTGCTGACCGCTTGTTCCGCTCCGCGCCCAGGCGGGCGAAGTAGGCGATCAGGTCGGGGTTGTCGACCGCCTCCGGGTTCAGGACCTGCTCGGCGGGGGCACCCTGGAGCAGGCGCTTGACGGGAACCTCGAGCTTCTTGCCGGTCTTCGTGTGCGGCAGGGCCCGTACGGCGAGGATCTCGTCGGGGACGTGGCGGGGTGAGGCGCCGGTGCGGATCGCGTCGCGAATCCGGACGCGCAGGGAGTCGTCCAGGGCCACCCCGTCGGCGAGGACCACGAAAAGCGGCATCCAGTAGCCGCCGTCGGGTTCCTCCGCACCGATGACGAGAGCCTCGGTGATCTCGGGGAGGCGTTCGACGACGTCATGGATGTCGGCACTGCCCAAGCGCACGCCGTTGCGGTTGAGGGTGGCGTCGGAGCGGCCGTGGACGATCACCGAGCCGTGCGAGGTGAGTGTGATCCAGTCGCCGTGCCGCCACACACCGGGGAAGGCGCCGAAGTAGGCGTCGCGGTAGCGGCTGCCGTCGGGGTCGTTCCAGAAGTACAGCGGCATGGACGGCATGGGCCGGGTGACGACCAGTTCGCCGACCTGGTCGAGGACAGGGGTGCCCGTCGCGTCGTAGGCGGCCAGGGCCACGCCGAGGCTGGGGGCGGACAGCTGCCCCGCCCAGACGGGGGTCGTGGAGGCGCTGCCGGCGAAGCCGGAGACGATGTCCGTGCCGCCGCTGGTGGAGGCCAGCTGGACACCGGCGCCCACGTGGTCGCGGACCCAGGGGTAGGCGGAGGCGGGCAGCGCGGAGCCGGTGCAGCCGACGACGCGGATGGCCGACAGGTCGTGCACGGAGGGTTCGATGCCCAGCTTGGCCATGGTCAGCAGGTACTGAGGACTGGTGCCGAAGACGGTGACCTTGTGACGGGCCGCCAGCTCCCACAGGACGTCCGGACGCGCCTGCGGTACCGGGCTGCCGTCGTAGGTGCAGGTCGTGGCACCGGTCAGCAGGGTGGAGACGACCAGGTTCCACATCATCCAGTGGGTGGTGGTGAACCACAGCAGACGGTCCCCGGTGCCCAGATCGGTGTGCAGGCCGAGCATCTTGAGGTGTTCGAGCAGGACGCCGCCGTGCCCGTGGACGATGCCCTTGGGCAGTCCGGTGGTGCCGGAGGAGAAGACGACCCACAGGGGGTGGTCGAACGGCACCGGGGCGATGGTGAGGTACTCGACGCGGCTGACCGCGTCCTGCCAGGGAACCGTCAGCCCCGAGTCCCCGCCCTCGGGCCACGCAAGGCCCACGTGGTCCACAAGCACCGTGGCCTTCAGCGTCGGCAGGGCGGCGGCGAGTTCGAGCGAGGCGGCGCGGCGGTCGTGGGTGGCGCCGTTGAAGAGGTAGCCGTCAGCGGTGATGAGCACCGTGGGTTCGAGCTGGGCGAAGCGGTCGGCGGCGGCCTTGGGTGCATAGTCCTGGCCGCACACCGACCACACCGCGCCCAGGCTTGCGGTGGCGAGGAAGGCGATGACGGCGTGGGGGGTGTTGGGCAGATAGCCCACCACCCGGTCGCCCTGTCCGACGCCCAGGTCGCGCAGGCTGGCAGCGACGGAGGCGACCCGGGCGCGCAGCTCCCGGCCCGTGATCTCATAGCCGGCCCCGGTCTCGTCCAGGGCGGTGATCGCCGGAGCATCGGGCTGCAGGTTGCGCAGCGCGTGATGGGCGTAGTTGATGCTGGCGCCGGGAAACCAGCGGGCGCCGGGCATGGTCTCCTCGGCCAGCACCCGCTCGTACTCAGTCGTCGCGTCGATGTCGAAGTACTCCCACACCGCGGCCCAGAACCCTTCGAGGTCGGTGACGGACCACTGGTACAGGGCTCGGTAGTCCGTGGGGTCCTGGATCCCCTCGGCGCCCCGGTGCCGGGCCGCCCATCGGGCGAAGTCCGCGATGCGGCTGTGAGCGGCCGACTTCGGGTCGGGAGTGAAGAAGGGTTCCGCATACGGCTCAGGGTGCGGGGTGGTCATGGTCTGGAGCTCCTCGTCAGGCGGGCCGGGCGTCGGCGGTATGGCGGGCCGTGTGCAGCAGCGGGGCCCAGGCGACGGTGTCCGTGAAGTCGTCGGTGCCGGCCGGGACGGTGTCCATCACGACGCGGTCGGGGCGCAGCAGGACGGCGTCGGCACGACCGCGGCCCAGCCAGCCGGCCAGGGTGCCGTCGTCGCCCAGATCGTCGACGCGGATCGTCGGGACACCGAGTGCCGTGGCCACGGCCGTCATCTGCGCCGTGGGCCGCACAGCGGTCAGGACGGCGAAGGAGTCCCCGAGGACGTCGTCGAGGCGCACTCGCCTGCCCTCGTGCCGTACCCAAGGCTGCGGGCAGAAGGTGCCGGCCAGCACGCGGCCGGTCAGCCTGGGGCGGCGCCGTACGAGTGGACCGGCGGTCAGGGCGGGACTGAGGTCACGGCCCACCGCCGCGGTCACACCGGGGATGCGACAGGCCGTGCCCACGACGGCCCGGCGGAACGCCGCACCGCGGTCCTGTCCGCCGGTCATGGCCCAGCCGACGGCGACCGCCACGCGGATCACATGGCGGGCGTGCGGCTTGCGCTCGCGTTCGTAGGTGTCCAGCAGCCCCTCGTGTGCGCCCCGTTGGAGCACCTGGGCGAGCTTCCAGGTGAGGTTTTGGGCGTCGCGCAGGCCCGCGCACAGTCCCTGCCCGACGAAGGGCGGGGTGAGATGGGCGGCGTCGCCCAGCAGGAAGACGCGCCCCTTGCGCCACCGGTCGGCGAGGCGGGCCCGGAAGGTGTACTGCGCCTGCCGCACTACCTCGAAGTCGTTGCCCGGCGAGGCGTCGGGCGGCAGATCCACCCAGGGGGCGACCAGCTCGCGCAGGCGCTCCCATCCGTCCGGGCCGTCCAGGTTCTGGTCGTCGGCCAGCCTGAACTCCCAGCGGTAGCGGTCCTCGCTGACGCGCATGAAGGTGGCCGGCTGGGTGGGAGAGCAGATCTGCTCCGCGCCTTCCCAGGTGCGCACAGGGCGGCTGGTGCGCACGTCGATGACCCGCCAGCTCTCCTCGAAGTGCAGGTCCTCCCACAGGGCGCCGATGGCGTCACGGGTGAGACTGCCCGCACCGTCGCAGCCGAGGACGGCATCGGCCCACAGGTGCTCGTCCTCGTCGCTGCCGTCGCGACGAAGGGTGACCCGGACCGGACCCGTCGGATCGTTCGGTCCGTCGGTGTCCCGTGCGAGGGACTGGGTGACGGACACGACCTCCACCCCGCTCCACAGCTCGCACTCCGGGCGGCGCGCCAGGGCGTCACGCAGCAGGCGTTCCAGCTCGGGCTGGTCGAACATGCTGGTCTGCGGGAAGCCGTGGTGTCCGTGCATGGACCGCGGGAATTCGGCGATCACGCGGCGCCCGGCGTCCAGCAGCCGCAGTCCGGGCGCCGGGCGGGCGAGGGAGGCGAAATCCTCGTGGACACCGGCGCTCTGCAGGATCCGGCGGATCTCGTCGTCCACGACGACGGCACGCGGCAGGGGGTAGATGTCCCGGTGACGTTCGAGGACCAAGCTGCGCACTCCGTGCCGGGCGAGCAGCAGGGCGGCCATGACCCCGACGGGTCCCGCACCGATGATCACCACCGGTCTCCTGGATGCGGCTTTCATGATGCGTCCGCAATGGGGGTCCGCTGCTCGCCGAGGTCGATCCGCCCGTCCGGGGTGGCGATCGTGGCGGTGACGAGGTCACCGTTGCGCAGGTACTTGGGGTTCTTGGCCTGGCCCTTGAAGAACGCCTTCCACTTCAGTGCGGGCGGTAGCAGCGCAGCGATCTTCTCGGCCGCCTTGGGCGGGGCCTTCAGGGCCGTGCCGCCGGGAGTGCCGGTCAGCAGCAGGTCGCCCGGGGCGAGGGTCTGGAAGCGGGCGAGCAGGGTGAGCGCCTGCGCGGGCCGCACGATCATGTCGGCCAGCGTGCGGTCCTGGCGTGACACGCCGTTGACCGACAGCTGCAACCGCAGGTTCAGCAGATGGGTGAAGTCCTCGGGCTCCAGCAGGGCCAGGTACGGACCCGTCGGCGTGAAGGTCGGATAGGACTTGCTCTCGTAGAACTGGGTCTTGGTCAGCTGGACGTCGCGGGCGCTGACGTCGTTGGTCAGGACGAGGCCGGCGACGTAGCGCGGCAGGTCCTGCTCCTCGACGACGGTGCCCACGGGCAGGGTCGCGCCCATGACGAGGCCGAGTTCCACTTCGTAGTCGAGGAAGTTCACGTGCCCGGGGCGGATGATCGTGTCATGGGGGCCGCTGACCGAGCCGGACGCCTTGCGGAAGAAGGTGGGCGGGATGTCGCCGGTGAAGCCCGAATCCTTGGCATGGCTGCGGTAGTTGACCATCTGGGCGACCACCCGGCACGGGGTGGTGACCGGAGGCAGCGCCACCAGGTCGGCGACGGGCGTCCCGCTCTCGGCGGAGGCGGCGGCCTCGCGGACCGCGTCGCGGTCGGCGAGCAGTTCGGCGGTGGTGACGGCCTTGGTCTCGACGCGGACGGCGCGTTCGTCCCGGACGACCCACCAGCCGTCGGTGGTACGCAGAACGTTGGTGCTCATGAGCTCATCGCTTTCATCAGGCCCAGCAGGCGTGCGGGGTCGAGTTCGTTGTCGCCACGCAGGGCCGTCATGACCTCGCGCAGCTTGGCGGGGGAAGGGCTGGCGCCCAGGAAGTCGCGGGTGGCCGGCGGTCCCCACTGGGCCAGGCCGCTCGCCGACATCGGTGCCCAGCCGGGCTCCAGGTCGCAGGAGAAGAGGTCGCCGTCGGCGAAGTGCTCCAGCATGAAGTGGTCGGGGTCGCGCCAGTAGTCGAACAGCTGGCTGCCCTGGATGTGCCGGCCGATGCCCCAGCTGCGCTGGTAACCGCGCTCGGTCAGGTACTCCCCGCCGGCGGCGATCGCGTCGAGGTCGGTGACCTGGTAGGCCGAGTGGACGTAGCCGGTTCCTGGCCCCAGGTGCAGGGCCAGCGTGTGGTGATCGACGGCCACGCCCCCCTGGTCGCACCGGATGAACGCCATCGTCGGCCCACGCCCGCGCTGCCCGTCCAGGAACAGGAAGTCGGACACGATCATCCCGAGGGTGTCCAGGTACCAGTCCAGAGTGCGGGCGAACACCCGGGTCTCCAGCACCACATGGCCCAGCCGCTGGATACGGGACGGCTCACGGGGCGGACGCTGGGTGGCGTTCGTACGACGGTGATCGGTACCGAAGTTGAGGATCAGCGGCTCCTGCTCGGGCAACGCGGGCAGCTGCTCGGCGCAGTGCACGACCCGGACCGGCAGGCCCGAGGGATCGAGCAGGGCGACCGACTGCCCACCGCCCGGTACGCCGATGTCCCGGACGGTACTGCCGGTGGCGCGGGCCAGCCGGTCCAGGTCGGCCCGTTCGGCCGCGCGGAACGCCGGCCCGATGAACCGGGACGTACGCCCACGCCGGATCACCATGCAGGGCGAGCCGGCGAAGGTGCCGCGCAGCCACAGCTCACCCTCGGTGCGGGCGGCGATCGCGAAGCCGAAGTCACGGGCGAAGACCTCGGCCTGGTCCAGGTCGGGCTTCTCGAACTCCAGCCAGGCCAGGTCGGCCACCTTGATCAGGGGATTCCGGGACCGTCCCGGATGCTCACCGCGCAGGGCGCCCTCCTCACTGTGGAGGTCTTGGTGGGGCGTCTGGGGAGCGGCCCTGTTAACGGGGGTGTGGGACATGGTGTCCTCCAAGCAACACTGCTGTAATGAGGAAATCATCAACTTTGCCGTTACCCATCGTCAATAGGATGGACCCAAATAATTGATAACCTCATCAGTAATGGCAGACTCATCGATGCAGTTGTTACACTCGCCGTATGCCGACGTCAGCCCCGCCCAAGAACCGCTTCGAGCGACGCCGCGCCGAGACCCGCCAGGCGCTCGTCCGCGCGGCCCGGCAGATCCTCGCGGAGACCGGGGACACCAGCGCCAGCATCCAGGCCATCGCCGAGCGCGCGGACGTCGGTTTCGGCTCCTTCTACAACCACTTCGAGTCCAAGACGGAGCTGTTCGACGCCGCGGTGACAGATGCCCTGGACGAGTTCGGGCAGGTCATAGACGAGCGCGTAGAAGGAATCGACGACCCGGCCGAACTCGTCGCCGCGGGCTTCCGGCTCACCGCCCGAATGGCCGACTCCCACCCTGAACTCATGCGGATCCTGCGTGACCGCGGTCTGGCCTACATCCACTCCGACCGGGGCCTCGCCCCGCGAGCCCTGCGCGACCTGGAGAACGGCATCGCCTCGGGCCGCTTCACCTGCCGCAACGCGACCACCGCCCTGTCCGCCTTGGGCGGCACCCTGATGTCCCTCGTGGCACTTCGGCTGGCCCGCCCCGATCTCGACGGGGACGACGCCGCCTCCGACCTAGCCGAGATGGTCCTGCGCATGCTCGGCGTCCCTCCGGAGGACGCCCACCAGGTGACCCGGCGGCCGCTGCCCGGACACAGCTGAGCCAGATGCGGCCGACTGAGGCCGCGGGCCACCAGGGCGGCGTGACGTCGTGGGTGTGGACTTCACCGCGGACAGTCTCTTGTCCCGTGCCGCGCATGAACTCAGCCCGCGAGCGCACGAGCTGATCCACGACGTAAAGCAATGTCTGCGGCGCGAGGTTCCCGAGCTGTGGGACGAACCGGACATCGCGCAGATGACGGCGGAGAACGTCGCCGAGCACGTCGTCGCCATACTCTTCGGCATCGAGCACGACATCGAGCCAAGACGGATCAATCCGCCGGCCGCCGACGCAGAGCGCGCGCGTCGGCTGGCTCAGCGCGGGAAGCCGGTCACAGCGACGCTGCGGGCCTTCCGGCTCGCGCAGGGCCTCGTCCTCGACCGGCTTCTCGAAGAGCTGTCGCGGCTCACCAGCGATGCCGAACCGATCAACGCGGCGACGCGCAAGCTGATCGCACTGGCGACCGAGTACATGGACCACACATCGGAGACGGGTGTCCTGGCCTTCCAGGACGAGCGGGATCGCCAGGTGCAGTGGCGGCTGTTTCAGTGGTGAACGAGGCGAGCGTACGCGTCGGAACGACCCTGGACATCGCCCGCACCGCCCAGGAGTTGGCAGACCTGGCCACCGAGCGCTTCGCCGACGCCGTCATCGTCGACCTCCTCGAGTCGTCTTCCGGCGACGAGCCCCCTGCGACGGACACACCCGTGGTCCGCCGGGTCGCCCAGCAGTCGGTGCCGGACGGTTACCCGGAGACAAACTACCTGGAAGCGATCTACGGGGAGTCGTCGGTTCCACCACAGCAGCTCCACAGGTATACGGACGGATCACCACCGGCTCGCGCCCTGGTGACCGGCCGGCCCTCACGGCATCGCCTCGACGCGTCCGCCTCCATGCTGGTGATACCGCTGTGCGCCCGTGGCACCACACTGGGTGTCGCTCAGTTCTTCCGTCACCACAAACCCGACGCGTACAGGGACGAGGACCTGCTCCTGGCCCAGGAGATCGCGGCCCGGGCGGCGGTGGCCATCGACAACGCCCGCCGGTACACGCACGCGCGCGCCGCCGCCCTCACCCTCCAGCGCAGTCTGCTCCCGCGCAGTACACCCGTGCAGTCCGCCGTGGAGGTCGCCTGCCGCTACCTGCCGGCTGCCGCCCAGCTCGGCGTGGGCGGCGACTGGTACGACGTCATCCCGCTCTCCGGTGCCCGGGTCGCACTCGTGGTGGGCGGCGTGGTCGGCCACGGCATCCACGCCGCCGCCACCATGGGCCGGCTGCGCACCGCCGTTCGCACCCTGGCCGACATCGACCTGCCGCCCGACGAACTCCTCACCCACCTGGACGACGTCGTCATCCGCCTGTCCGCCGAAGTCTCTGCCCAGACGGACGCCGAATCCGTGGGGGACATCGGGGCCACCTGCCTGTATGCCGTGTACGATCCCGTCTCCAGCCACTGCATACTCGCTCGCGCCGGCCACGTGCTGCCTGCCGTGGTGAACGGGAACGGCACCGTCGACATTCTCGACCTGCCACCCGGCCCGCCGCTCGGCCTGGGCGGCCTGCCGTTCGAAGCGACAGAGATCGACCTACCCGAAGGCAGCCTCCTCGCCCTCTACACCGACGGCCTGATCGAAGCCCGCGACCACGACATCGAGACGGGCCTCACCCTGCTCCGCCAGGCCCTCGCCCAGCCCGCTCCCTCCCTGGAGTCCGCCTGCGACACCGTGCTCGAAACCCTGCTGCCGGCTCGCCCGGACGACGACGTCGCCTTGCTCCTGGCCCGCACCCACGCCCTCGGGAGCCGCCAGGTCGCCAGCTGGGACGTGGAGGCCGACCCCGCCGCCGTCTCGCGAGCCAGGGCGAACGTCTCCCAGCAGCTGACCACCTGGGGGCTGGACGAACTCGACTTCACCACCGAACTGGTCGTCAGCGAACTCGTCACCAACGCCATCCGCTACGGCCGACCCCCCATCCAGCTGCGTCTCATCCACGACCACACCCTCCTCTGCGAGGTCTCCGACGACAGCAGCACCACCCCGCACCAGCGCCGCGCCAGGGGCTACGACGAGGGCGGCCGCGGCCTGCTTCTGGTCTCCCAAGTCACCGAGCACTGGGGCACACGTCACGCCCGACACGGCAAGACGGTCTGGGCGGAGTGCGCCCTGGGCGCGCCGGAGCTCTTCTCGGACGCGGCAGCGCTGGACGTGGAGGGTGTTCCCGGGGTCGTATGAGCACCATCTCACCCGGCCCGCCAAGACGATCGTGAGGTTGCTGGGCTTCGACTGGCTGACGACACAGCATCTGTCGGCGTACACCTGAACGCGGGCAAGGAGGCTTCGCGTTCCATTCCTCCTGCGGCGGCCAGTACATGGGTGCGTCCCACACAGAGATGTCGCCGGGCCCGCCCTGCCCGACTTCACCTGCCCAGGAGTCCGTATGCGCCACACCCGGATGGTAATGGTGGGAAACCGTGGGCGCCGGTACTCCCTCTAGCACCGGCGCCCACTCACCCCTGCCCGGGGTGGTCTTGATGAACTTTCTGTTCGGTTGTCAGGGGACGAGGATGAGGCGGATAGGGTCGCCGATCTTGTTCTCCAGCCGGTTGACCGCGTCGGCGGCCTCGGCGAGCGGGAGGTGGTCGGTGATGGAGGGGGCTAGGTCGAGACGGCCGACCTCGGCCAGCCGGACCAGCTCGGTGACGGACTCGGGGCTGCCGCCGTAGTGACCGCGCACCTGCTTGCCCAGGTAGTTGAAGGTCAGGCCCTCGGTGATGGTGAGAGGCCTGGGGCTGATGCCGACCAAGATGAGGGAGCCGCCCAGGCCGAGTGCGGCGGCGGCCTGCTCGCGGACCGCCGGCACGCCGGCGCAGTCGAAGGCGAAGTCGAGGCCTCGTCCGGCGGTGGCCGCGCGGACCTGGTCGGCGAAGTCGTCGGCAGCCGGGTCGAGGGCGAAGTCCGCGCCGAAGGCCAGGGCGCGTTCGCGGGCGCTGGGCAGCGGGTCGACGGCGATGATCGGTGCGGCGCCGGCCAGGCGGGCAAGGCGGACGTTGTGGGCGCCGACTCCGCCCACGCCCCACACGCCGACGGACTGGGCGGGGCGTACGCCCGCGGTGGTGACGACGGCGGCATAGGGAGTCGAGACCGCGTCGGGGATGATCGCGGCCTGGTCGAAGGGAAGGTTGTCGGGGATGGGGATGAGGGTGTCCTCGCGGGCGACGGTGTACTGGGCCCAGCCGCCGTCGTAGTCGATACCGGCGGTGCGCATCTGGGTGCAGGGGCGGCTGCGCACGCAGCCGGCGCACTGGCCGCAGGTCTTGCCGGCCTCCAGGGTGACGCGGGTGCCGACGGTCAGGCCGCGCTTGAGGTCGGGGCCGAGAGTGTGGACCACACCGGCGACCTCGTGGCCCACCGTGACCGTGTCGGAGGTGGCGAACAACGGGACGAGGGAGCCGTCGATGAGGTGGACGTCCGAGAGGCAGACGCCGGCGGCCTTGACCTCGATGAGGACCTCGCCCGGGCCGGGCACGGGGACGGGGACCTCCTCCACGGCGAACTTCTTGCTGTCCAGGTGGAAGCGTCCGGCGAGCATGGTGTCCATGGTGCTCTGCTTTCTGTGAGCGGCACTCCCGGCGGTTCGGGCCGACGGGTGCCGTGTGATGCCTCGTGAGTGAGTGGTGGCCGGAAGGGGTGCGGGGTGTCAGGACCGCCGCACCCTCCCGGCGTCTGGGGGTCAGGCGAAGACGTCCTGCTGGTAGCGTTCGTCCGCTTCGAGCTGGGCGAGCCACTGCTGGGCGGCCTCGTCGTCGCTGCCGGTGTGCTTGCGGTAGATGGCGGCGAGCGCCTCGCGCACGGCGGGTGCCATGCGGCGGCCGTCGCCGCACACGTAGATGTACGCGCCGTCCTGAATGGCCTGCCAAACGGTGTCGGCGGCGCCTGCGATGGCGTCCTGGACGAACCGGGCCGGGTGTCCGGTCACCGCGGAGAAGGCGGTGTGGACCCGGGCGATGCCGGACAGCGCCCACATCTCCATCTCGTCCCGGTAGAAGTAGTCGTGCTCAGGGTGACGGCAGCCGACGAAGACCTGCGACAGGCCGATCTGCGTGGCGTTCGCATGCTGCCAGGCACGCTCCTCCAGGAAGCCGCGCAGCGGCGCGATGCCGGTGCCGGGGCCGATGAGGATCAGCGGCGTGGCGGGATCGATCGGCGGGGCGAAGGTCGGGGAGGGCACGCGCACGTAGCCGTAGAAGACGTCCCCGGGATTGAGGCCCGCGATGTAGGAGGAGCAGGTGCCGCGGTACCGGCCGTCGCCGGACAGGGCCGGCCCTTCCAGCAGACCGACGGTCAGCCGCACGTGCCGGGGGTTGGCCAGCGGGGCAGAGGAGATGGAGTAGAACCGCGGGCGGATCGGGCCCGTCATCTCCAGGAAGATCCCCAGCCGCAGTTCGACCGCCGGGAAACGCTCCAGCAGGTTGAGCACGGAGACGCGCTTGCCCAGGACCTCGGTCTGGTAGCGCTCCTCGGCCGCGGCGGTGTCGGCCGTGTAGGCCTCCAGCTGCGGCCGGGTCCACGGGCAGTCGGTGTGCTTGGCCAGCGTCTGTATCTGCGAGCGGGTGGCCACGTCCTGCAGCTCCACGAACTCGGTGAACAGCAGGCCCGCTGTGACGGGAGTGCCCACCGGGAGGTGCGTACGGCCGCCGGCGGGCTGGTCCAGACGCAGGACCTGGTCGCGGTCGACGCCGAGTCGCGCGAGGACTCGGGCAACCAGCTGCGGCTCGTTCTTGGCGAACACGGCCAGGTGGTTGCCGGTGTCGTAGGTGACACCGTCGGGGAGTTCGATGGTGATGGACTTCGCGGCCGGGCGCGGCGGCTCGATGCTGAAGTCCCACAGCCCGGTCGCGTCGCTGACCAGTTCCTCGTTGGCCACGACCGTGAGGGGGTAGGCCTGCTCGGAGACGATCGCGGGGCGCACGTCAGCTTCGGTGAGCAGCTGCACCTCGAAGCGCGGCCCGGTGGTTTCGGAGGTGTCGGCGGCGTACTCCTCGGCCAGGGTGGTCCAGAGGGTGTCCATCCAGCGGGTGGCCATGCCGTCGAAGTCACCGGCGGCGTCCGCGATGCCGCGCTCGATGACGCGGGTGGCGCCAGCGGCCAGCAGGCCCGCCTCGATCCGCTTGGGGAAGCCCTGGTAGGTGGCCACCCACTGGGTGTTGCCGGCACCCAGCAGCGCGAACCGCACGTTGGACAGCGAGCCCTCCGGGAGTCCGGCGGCGAGCAGGTCGTCGAAACGCTGCGCGTTGTCCGGAGCCTTGCCGTTGTAGCTGGAGGCCACGACGACGAGCAGGCCCTCGGTGGGCAGGTTGTCACCCAGCTCGTCCAGGCCGACCAGGGTGGTGCCGAATCCGGAGCGCTCACCGCGGTCGGCGATGGTGCGCGCCAGGTCCTCGCACGAGCCCAGGCTGGAGCCGTAGGCGACGGTCAGGTTCACCCCGACACCGCTGACCGCGGCCTGCGCCCGCGTGTCGTCGGTCTGCAGGTCCACTGCGCCGAACACGGTCCGCTCGTGCTCCTGACGGGCCCGCACGGTCAGTTCGAAGCCGCCGGGCTTGCGCGTCAGCGCCTCCTTGACGTCCATCTTGTAGTCGTCGGGGTCGGCGAACTTGAATTTCTGCAGCACCAGCGCGAGGGCAAGACGGGCCTCGGTGAGCGCGAACTGCCGGCCGATGCAGGCACGCACGCCGTTGCCGAACGGCTTGTAGGCGTGCGGGTGGTGGTTGACCCGGTTCTCCGGCAGCCACCGGTTGATGTCGAACTCCTCCGGCCGCTCCCACGCCTTGGGGTGGGTGTGCAGCGGACCTTCAAGGATGTTGACCCGCGCTCCCTTCTTGAGCCCGTAGCAGCCGCCGATGACGGTGTCCTCCAGCGGGGACTTGCCGATCATCGGGATGGGAGCCCACAGGCGCAGGGTCTCCTCCAGGATCCGCGGGATCACGTCCATCTGCATGATCGTGTCGTAGTCCGGGACCGTGTCGCCCGGCAGCAGCCGGTCCACCTCGGCGTAGGCTTGGGCCAGGATGTGCGGGTTGCGCATCAGCGAGTACGTGGCGAACGACAGCAGACCGCTGGTGGTCTCGTGACCGGCGATCAGGAACGTCAGCACCTGGTCACGGACGTTGTCGTCCTCCAGCCCCTTGCCGGTCTCCGGGTCGGTGGCCTCCAGCATCAGGCCCAGCAGGTCATCCTCACCGGTGCCCTTGCCATCACGGCGCTCCTTGATCACGTTCTCGACCAGGTCCCGCATCAGCCGGATGTTCTCGCGGTACCTCCTGTCATCGGCCTTGCGCATCTTGGTCATCATCGGCAGCTCCTGCGAGCGCCGCAGCGACTCGACCAGCGCCTGCAGCAGCGCGTTGAGGAAGGGGTGCAGATCCTCCTTGGCGAAGGAGTCGAACCGGTAACCGAACCCCGTCAGGGCGATGGTGTCCAGGGTCAGCCGGGTGTAGTCGTCGGTGATGTTGACCGGCCGGCCCTCCTTGCGCTCCCACTTGCCCACCAGGTTCTGGGCGATCTCCAGCATCTGCCCGAAGTAGCCCTTCATCGCCCGCTGGCTGAAGGCCGGGAGGAGGACTCGGTGCGCCATGCCCCATTCCTCTTCGTGCTGGTGGGCCGTGAACAGGGCGGCTCCCGCGTAGTCCCGGACATGGGCTAGCGGCGTCTTGTCGATCTGCTTGAAGAACCGGGTCTCGTCACAGACCTCGGCCACCAGGTCCGGGTCCCAGACGAAGACCTGCTCGATGCCGGCGATCTCCATGCCGTAGAGCCCCTCGGGGAACTGCTTGGACAGCCTGCCGAAGTACTCCACCGGGTTGGTGCTGGGGATCTGCGGCGTGTGGCCGAAGAGCGGGACCCCCCGCGGAGACCGGATGGGCCGCAGGTCGGTCTGGGGCTGTGTGGTCATGGCTGGCTCCTTCAAGGGGAAAGGCGGGCAGGGCGCCATTCGGTGTCGCGGGGCGCCGGTACGGCCGCACCCGATTTCCATACGCCGTATGCCTTCAGTGATACCATACGACGTATGGAACTTCAATCGGCAGGCCCGGGGCGAGAAACGGGAATGTCCGGCTCACCAGGGGCGGCGTCGCTCGCGCAGCGGGGTCACATCAGGGCCAGGCGCCTCCGCACGATCTCCCGGCCGGAGGAGACAAGTGGCGCGGCCGATCGTCGGCAGCCGGCGGCTTGAGAGGGCTTCTCCTGGCGGGTGCGACCCATGGAGGACATCCACGGTCCGCGACGGCGGCCGCGGCGACATCCCGGTGAGCAGCCAGCCCCTCAGGCCTGCCAGTACGCGTCGCGGCAGCAGGGCCTGCGCCCATACGCACGGGCGGCCGGCGGCAGCACCGGAGAGGCAGGCGCGTGTGCCGCCTCGCGGCGGCGCCGCTGTGCCGCACTCGCTCGCCCGGCGTCAGTCCGCGAGATCAGGCAAGGCGGGTGCGCCAGAGCCTCCTGGGCAGGGCATACCTGCGGCCTGCGGCCGCAGGCGAGCACACCAGGGAAGGGGGACGGCCGACACGCCTGCCTGGCTCCATGCCCGCACGCGTCAGGCGGCAGTGCGCCGAGGCCGCCGCTCGAACGTCTTGCCGCACTCCTCGAGCGCAGCTTCGAGCCGAGCCTTTCCTGTCAAGGCGCGCCTTGGCGACCTCGTCGCCCACCAAGGCCAACCAGTCCGGGACTGTCCGCGAAGCCGGAGGGACGGGGGGCCGGAAACGGTGCCACCGCGCGAAGGCTGGTACCGTACACCGTAT
Source organism: Streptomyces olivochromogenes (assembly GCF_001514115.1). Lineage (GTDB taxonomy): Bacteria > Actinomycetota > Actinomycetes > Streptomycetales > Streptomycetaceae > Streptomyces > Streptomyces olivochromogenes. Next base: position 245,331 of record NZ_KQ948467.1, on the reverse strand, counting down.
GGCGACTGAACGGAAGCCCCCTCGGGGCACGAGAAAGAGGGACGTACCGCTCACCAAGGACGGCATCCACGCCATGGCGTTGCAGCTCATCGATGCCGACGGGGTCGAGGCGCTCACCATGCGCAAACTCGCGACCGCGCTCGATGCGAACCCCATGTCGCTGTACCACCACGTGCCGAACAAGGACGCCGTGCTGCGCGGCGTGGCCCACCGGGTCGGTTCGCAGTTCAGCACGGAGGACCGGGGAGACATCCCCTGGCAGGACCGACTGCGTGAACTGGCCCGGGACTTCCGCGAACTGTCGCACCGTCACCCGAAACTGATGGAGTATTCCTTCACGCGCCCCGACTACGTGCAGCCGGCGGACCCCTTCTGGCAGGCACTGATCGACATCCTGGCCACCGCGAAACTGCCCGAGGAGGAGATTCCGCGCGTCGCCGCGACCCTGGTCGGTGTGTTCACAGGTTTGCTGCTCAGCGAACTGAACGGGGCGCTGCAGCGGTGGGCCACTCTGCCACTGGCACCGCCGTCGGGCCCCGACGAGGAAGAAGCGCCCCCGCCCTCCAAAGGCGTGATCGACACCATGTTCGACTCCACGCTGGACGCCGCGGTCGCCGGAGTGGAGAACCATGTCGCACGAGCCCGCGAGAGGGTGTGACGGAAGCGAGACGGCTCCGGTGGGGCGGTGCGCGGTCCGGCGGCGGCTCGCCCCTCGGTGTCAGCGGCACCGAGGCCGGGCCCAAGTTGGCGAACCCGCGGCCGGGCCGCGGGGAAGCGACGCGCGCGGTGAGGATGCATCCGGCCCACCGGCTCGCCCACCCGCTCCAGTCGTTCGATGAGCCAATCGACGTACTCCTCTTCGGTGGAGCCGAAGCCGCCCGGCCGGGGCGTGCCGAAGCCGGGCAATCCCATGCCTCGACGTCGCTCCGGATCAGGTGTCGGCGCACGCCGTCCCACACACGGCGGGTGTCGGGGACGCCGTGGATCAGAACGGCAGGCATGACTGAACTCCCCTACCACTGAACAAAAACCGCGTGTCTTGGCTTTTACTCCTCACTGCTCTTTCAGGTCGTAACCGGCCGCCATGTCCGAGACGGGATTCCCCGGGGACTCTCCTTCGCAGCGTGCGGCCGGTGGTCGGAGTTGACGGGGCACACGTCCGGAGGCGCGCCGGGAGTTCTGCTGGGGCCGGCCGTCGCGCCCACCGGCGTGATCGGCCGTGAGCCGACTTTCCATGCCGCTGATGATCGTGTCCAGCACCAGGCGGAACATCAGGTCCTCGCCAAAGCCCTCGTTCGTCGGCCCGTCCTCGCCGGAGGCGGGCGTGGCGGGCTGGAGGTTCGACCACCGGTGGAGCGCGCCGTTGAGCTCGGCGATCATCACGCCGATGACGACGGCGCACACGAGCGCGGCGAGCTGCGGGATATCCGAATGCGGAACCCCTGCGGCGTCCAGCACGGCGGTGAGCGCGACCCAGAAGGGATCTTCGGGCTGAATGAAGTCCGGCTGGCTGAACGAGTAGGCCATGAGGTTGGGATGGCGGTGTGCCAACGTCCGGAAATCCGTGGCAAGCAGGCGCATGCGCTCCTGCCAGGGAGCGTCCTCCAGCGTCACGGTGCGGAACCGGGCACCGACCATTTTCGCCACGCCACGCAGCAATGCTTCCTTGTTCGGCACGTGGTGGTACAGCGACATCGGGTTCGCGTCCAGCGCGGCGGCGAGTTTGCGCATCGTGAGCGCCTCGACCCCGTCCGCGTCGATGAGCCGCAGGGCGGAGGCGCAGATCCCTGCCTCGGTCAGAGGCACATCCCTCTTCCGAGTACCTCTAGGGGTACGCTTCACTCTTTCCATACGATGTATGTTATCAAGCTGTAGGCTGGCGGGAGGGACTCGCCGCCCGTGGTGGCGGTCACTCCTGCAGTCCTAGGTACGGGCACCCGGCCTTGTGCAGGAATGCGACCGCAGTGGTGGCCTTCTCGTCGGATGGTGCCTCGGTGTAAGCGAGGCGCGAATAGCCATCGACAGCGGAGTGGAGGTGAACATAGCCGCGGCCTTCGCTCTTCTTCTTGCGTCGCGAGACTTCACGGGCGTGATCGCTGTTCTTTCCGCGGGCTCGCCGGCCACCGCCGTCTGGGATCCAGCCCACCCTCTTCACGTCGATGTGGACCATGTGGCCGGGGCGTCGGGCGGTGATTGTTTGCGGCTTGCGGTTGGATCCACCGTTGGGGTCGATGAACCAGCGCCGGTTCAGTGCGAGTACGACGAGGTGCCGCGACATCGTGCGGCGGCTGATGGCTATGCCCTCCGTCTGGAGTTCGAATGTGATTTTGGCAGCCGACCCCTTGCAAGTTCGGCGTAGTTCCTCGATTCGTGGCACCACCTCGGCTCCGGTGGCGGTGGGCTGGCGCCGGGGTACCGAGATCGGTCGACGAGTCCGAGCTCGCCGTGGCGGCGGTATCGGTTGACCCACTTCGATGCGCACGCGCGGGAGATGCCCATCTCGGATGCGACGTGCGCGATTGGACGAGTACGGCAGGGTTCCACGAGGCGCCTTCTTCCCTCCGGCGACAGCGGCGTGTTCTTGTGCAGCACGGTTCCCCTTGGGTGGTGGTCAGGCGCGTTCGGGCAGGTTGTCGGGAGTGTCATGGGCCGAGATTGCACATGGCGCTTGGGCATTCAGGCTGCCTGTGGGTGCGGCAACGGCGGCCGGTCGTGCAACCGCGGTCAGTACCAGGGCGACCGCGGAGGCGGCTGCGCCGACGACCACGCAGGTGATGAACCCCTCTCTGAGGTTGTGCGTGGGCCCGAGGAGCGGGCCGAAGGCGGCGACGCCAATGGCTGCACCGATCTGGCGGGAGGTGTTGAAGACTGCGGACGCGGCCCCGTGCAGGGCGGGTTCGACGGCGGCGATGGACTGCGAGGTCATGGTGGGCACGAGCAGTCCCGAGCTGAACCCGGCGGGAACAAGGGCAAGCACCAGTCGCCAGAGCGCGGATGAGGTGCTGGCCCACGCCACCGCGAGGAACGTGGTGGTCAGGACGGCCTGGCCGATGCCCAGGACAGCGGTACGTCCGATCCGTCGCGCGAGTGGGGCGGCGCAGATGCTGCCGATCGAGATGAGGCCGGTCAGAGGCAGGAACAGCAAACCGCTGACGAGCGCGCTGAGCCCGCGGCCTTGCTGGAGCATCAGGCTCATCGCGAACAGCAGCCCGTAGAAGGCGAAGTTGAACAATGCGCCTTGTGCGGCTGTGGCGACGAACCTGCGGTCAGAGTAGACGCCTGGCGGCACGAGAGGTGTCCGGGTGGACCGTTCGACCCAGACGAAGCCGACGAGCCCGGTGACCGTCAGCGCGGCGGCGGTGATGGCTGCGGGGCTCAGCCAGCCCTGCGTGGGGGCTTGGACGAGAGCGAAGACCAGCCCGCCGATCAGTACGGTCGCACAGCCCATGCCGACGATGTCGAGGCGCCGACCGCCGCGCGCGGTGGTGGGCATCGAGCGGATGCTCCAGAGGGCGGCGGGGATCCCGATGACCACGTTGACGGCGAACACGGCACGCCAGTTCGCGAGCGCGACGAGCGCCCCGCCCAGCAGCGGTCCGGCGGCCATTCCCACGCCCCCGGCGGCGGCCCACCAGCCGACGAGTCGGTTCCGCGCATGCTCATCGGTGGCGGACGCCGTGGCCAGGACGAGCGCGCTCGGCAGCAATAGAGCGGAGCCCGCGCCCTGGACCAACCGGGCGAAGTTGAGCACCAGCATCGAGGTGGCGGACGCGCAGACTGCAGAGGACGCAGTGAAGACCAGCAGGCCTGCCACGAAGGCCCACTTCGCGCCGAGGGTGTCCGTGATCGCGCCGGCACCGAGCATCACCGCGGCGAAGGAGAGGGTGTAGGCGTTGACCGCCCATTCGAGCTCGGCGCGGGAGGCATGCAGGTGCGAGGCGAGTTGGGCGAGGGTGAGGTTCACGATCGTGCCGTCGACGAAGACCATGAAGGCCGCGATCAGCGCGAGCACCACGACACCCCGACGGTGTTCGATAGTCGTGGAAGCACTCATGTCTTTGCAGGCCGCGCGCTACCCGCCGTTACCTGGCCGCGGCCCGGTCTCGTGGCAGAGGCGGCTGCGACAGCCGTAGCCAATGGGTCGCTAACTGGGCGGACGAGTATGTCAGCGAGGTCGGGGCTGGTGCCGTCCAGGAAACCGTGCCGGATGCCGGTCGCGATCGAGGCGAGCATGGGCGGCTGGAACGGCAGCAAGTCCGGCATCTCATTGAGAAGCCTGCGCCGGTACTCGCCCAGGCCGATGGTCCGGTGCGGGACTGCGAGCCGGTCGGCTACGTCTGCTGTCGTGATCGGCGTGCCGGTCAGATCGTAGGTGTGCCCGCTGTGTTGGGCCGGATCTGCTGCGACGATCGCCGCGGCTTCGGCGAGGTCCGCACGGGCGACCGCGGCCAGGGCGCCGTCGCCGAATGCGGACTCCACTCCGTCATCGGCCCACATCAGCAGAGCGCCGAAGAGTTCGGCATACAAGCCGTTGCGCAGGATCGTCCACGGCAGGCCGCAAGCGCGCACGCGCCGTTCGGTCGCACGGTGCGCCAGTGCGAAACCGAGGTGGTCGCCGGCGCCGGTCAGGCTCGTATAGATGACATGTCGGACGCCGTCTCGGGCTGCCGCGTCCAAGACGGCCGCGTGCCGCCCGACGACCTGGTCGTCCTCGGCGTAGCCGGCGGAGATCAGGGCCAAGGTCGATACACCGGCAAGGTCAATGCCGGAGTGGTCGTCGAAATCCAGCCGGCGCATCCCGTCACTCGGGGTGCGGCTGCCGCCTGTCGCGATCGCACCGCGGGCATGCAGCGCCGCCAGAGTGGCCGAGCCGAGGTTCCCGTTCGCTCCGGTCACCAAGATCATGTCAGTCACAGTCTTCCGTTGTGGTTCTCTTCGGTAACTAGGCTTGATCCTGATCCGCCCAGATACCGGCCACAAGGAGGCAGTTCGATGTCACCCGCGCACACTGAGGTAACCGCCCAGCCCGCCGACCTCGATCCCTGCGGGCACGAAGATCACCCGGACTGCGGGATCCGCGATGTCCTGGACCGCATCGGAGACAAGTGGTCGGTACTCGTGATCGTCGAACTCGCCGGCGGGCCGCGTCGCTTCCGGGAGCTGCAACGCGCCATCGACGGCATCTCCCAGCGCATGCTCACCCTCACCGTGCGCAGGCTGGAACGCGACGGACTCGTCCACCGCACCGTGTACCCGACCGTCCCGGCTCAGGTCGACTACCGCCTGACTGAGACCGGGGCCAGCCTGACTCACCTGGTCAAAGCACTCGCCGACTGGTCTCTCACGCATCGCGCCGTCATTGCTGAGGCACGGCACCAGTACGACCAGACCCACCCCGACCACGACATCCGGTAGCGGGGACCGCTGTTGACCTCACACCGAGCGTGTTGCCAGTGATGCCTGTAAACAACCTCATGGCCCGCAACAGCTAGCGACGCGGCAGCAGCCGAAACCTGGCGCACGGTGTCGCCGGTACGGGTTCACTCCCCGGCCGGCCGACCATCCATGTCACTGGGCGTCGGCCGCCCGTACTGACACGAGAAGGTCGCCGCAGGCCTCGAGCGGCTCGGTATCCGTCACCGCAAAGGCGAGTCGGCGGTGGGCGTCAGCACGGACTCGGCGACGCCGACGATCTGACTGATGTCGAAGCCCTCCATGTCCGCACGGAATTCGGGGCTGGAGAGATACGCCTCCAACCGCTCCTGAACGTCGTCGGCGTCCCGGTAGGAAACGAGGGCGTACAGCTGGGGCGCCTCACTCCCGGCGGCCTCAGGCACCGTCCAGACGCCATGCGTAGCGATCCTGTGCTTGGCCATACCGGGAATGTGCTTGGCCCAGATGTTCTCGTAGGCGACGAGCGCCTCAGGGCCGCACAGTGTGTAGACACGAAGCTGGTACTGGGACATGAATACTCTTTCCTTCTCTTCTGCCACCGGGACAAAGATCCCCAGCGGCACGACGGTTGGGAGGCTTCTCTCAGCCTTTCGCGAACAGGTTCGCCAGTTCGAGCTCCCAGTCGATGCGCCCGGACTCGGTACCCCGTGGCACCAGCGCCTCCGTGTCCTCCACGAAGGTCCTGACGTCCTGCACGGGAACCTCGAGCAGGGCGGTGCCCGCCGGAGACCCGAGGACGATGTACATAGCCTGGTCACCACGGCCGACGGCCGGCCAGACCCGAATGTCCCCACACCCTGCGGAGCCGGTCAGACCATCGGCTAGAAGGTCACGCCCCAGAACCCATTCGGTCGGCTCGTCAGTGTCGGTGAAGAAGACGGCACGGACGACATAGGGATCAGCGGGCTCGTACCGCAGGCTCATGCACATGGACAGCGAGTAGGTAGGCGAGATGACAAGCTCTACGGCCACCCCGTGCATGACGGTCTTCAAAGACTCCATCGATTTCCACTCCCGCCCGGGCGGCGTTCATCGACTGCTGATCTCGTCCGGGCCGCCGTAGTGCCAGCCATGGATCTCGTCCCAGGAGTAACCCAGTTCGAGCAGGTAGCCGACACCGTGGTCCCAGCGGTAGTCGCCGACGTTGACACTGACGGCCGGACGGTGGACGTGCGCGGATGCAGAAGTCGCGGCCGAAGCCGTACCCCCGGCACCAAGAACAGCGGCACTCGCGACCGCCACGGAGGAAGCGGCGACGGCAACGCGCCTCGTGAGCTTCTTCATGATCTTCCCTTCCCGATCGATGTGATCTACACCAAGCGGACATATCAGGTGATATGCGACGCCCGGCATGGTCGAGCAAACTGTTCCATACGGCGTACGGAACTACCCTCTCAGGTTTACCATACGCCGTATGGAAATGTCGAGGCGACAAGAATGGCCCGCACGGCGGGCGGCGGCATGACCTCGCCGAGCAGTGCCGAGGCAAGCCGAGCGACGACACGCTCTCCGCCTTCGTCAACGAGCAGGACCCGGCCCTGCGGCTCGCCCAGGAGAAACCCACAGAAACCGCGGCACTCCCCCTCACCGCGCGACACGAGACCACGGTCAACCAGGTCACCAAAGAGGTACCCACACCGCCTTACGGTCACATTTGCGCGTTTAATCAGTTTTGGGGGACTTGACGATATAGCCGTCGTATCTGACTATTCCATCAGAAGTGGACAAAGTGGTCCAAGGTCGGCGGACGTCGTGCCGGTAGATCGCTGAACCGTCGGAGAGGTCGCGCGCAATATCGCCCGCCCAGCGCGGCAGGTCCTCCCGGGCCGATCCTCTTCCACCACAGCCACGGATCGTGCCGACGCTGTCTCACACCCCCACCGATGGGAAGAACCGGATGACGAACACCGACCACACGCCACTCACCGAACCGGTGAGTCCCCGAGAGACACCCGATGCGGCAATAGCGATGCTCGATGCGGAGGGGACCGTGGTGGGGTGGACGCACGCCGCCGAGCAGCTTGTCGGGTACTCGGCCAGGGAAGTGGTGGGCCGGTCCGCCGCACACCTGCTGCCGCCCGCCGAGAAAGCCCCGAGTGCTTCGGTGTTCGCCGAGCAGTGCCGTGCCCAGGGTGGCTGGTCCGGCACCGTGACGGTCCGTCACCGCGACGGCCACGCCATCAGAATGACGCTGCGGATCTCGCTGCTGTGGGGGCAGGACGCCGGCACCCGGTGGCTGGTGTCCGTAACCGACATAGGCACCCTGTCCTCGGGGGCGTCCGACGAAGCTGTGCGGGAGTCGCTCCTGGCCCACTCACCGGTCGGCATCGCCGTCTATGACCCGCAGCTGCGCTGTACCTGGGTCAACGACGCCATGGAGCGCCACGACGGCACTCCTCGCGAGCGACGGTTCGGACGCCGCCTGCGGGACTCACTGCCCGCCGTCGAGGCCGAAGCGCTCGAGGTGGTGATGCGGCAGGTGCTGGAGAGCGGCACCACCATGGTCCACGAGTACCGGGCGTGGTCGTCGACGGACCGGCGCCGGGAGCACGCGTTCTCGGCCTCGTTCTTCTGCCTCCAGGACGCCGACGGCACGGCGCTGGCAGTGTGCTCCATGAGCGTGGACGTCACCGGCAACCGGCGGGCGCGCGAGCGCCTTGCCATCCTCAGCGAAGCCAGCACGCGCATCGGCAGCACCCTCGAGGTCATGCGGACCGGCCAGGAACTGGCCGACCTCGCCGTGCCCCTGCTGGCCGACCACGCAGTCGTCGACCTGATGGAGTCGGTTCCGTTCGGCGTGGATCCCTCGGCGGGGACCGGCAACGCCAACGGCCGCCCACCTGTGCTGCGCCGTGCCGGTGTGGCCTCCGTCGACCCGAGCATCCTCAAGTTGCCATGGGTGCGCGAAGAGGTGGTCCGCCCCTTCCCGACGTCGCTGTTCGCCACCGCCCTGCGCACGGGCAGGTCGTACCTGGAATCGGTGCTGGACACCTGTTCAGGCCCCTGGGTCAGTCACGACCCTGTGCGGACGCAGAAGCTTCGTGACACCGGCGTCCACTCTCTGATGGTCGTACCCATCCGGGCGCGGCGCTGTGTGCTGGGACTGGCCGTGTTCGGCCGCTCCGAGGAATCGACGCCGTTCCAGGAGGACGACCTCCTCCTCGCCGAGGAACTCGTCACCCGGGCCGCGCTCAGTCTGGACAACGCTCTCCAGTACGCCCGTCAACGCACCGCGGCCCTGACGCTCCAACGCGACCTGCTCCCCCACCATGTGGGCGGCGGCGCCGCCCTCGATGTGGCCTCGCGCTATGTGCCGGCCGACATGGACCACGGTGTGGGGGGTGACTGGTTCGATGTGATCAAGCTGTCCGGCGCCCGGGTGGCCCTCGTCGTCGGAGATGTGGTCGGACACGGCATCAACGCCGCGGCGACGATGGGCCGACTGCGCACCGCCGTCCGCACGCTCGCGGACATGGAACTGCCTCCCCACGAACTGCTGGCGCACCTCGACGACACGGTCAGAAGGCTGAGCGAGGAAGACACCGACGCTCCGGACCAGCTCCCCGCGGCGGTAGGCGCCACCTGTCTGTATGCCGTCTACGACCCGGTCACCCGGCGGTGCACGATGGCGCGGGCCGGGCATCCCCCGCCCGCGATCATCGACCCGCAGGGCCACATCACTTTCCCCGACATGCCCGCCGGGGCCCCGCTGGGCCTCGGCCTCGGTCTGATCCCCTTCGAGTCCGTGGAACTGGAACTACCCGAGGGAACGCTGCTCGCGCTCTACACCGACGGTCTGGTCGAGTCCCGCGACGACGACATCGACGTGGGCCTGGATCGCCTGGGCGCCGCCCTGGCAGGGTCCGGTCCGTCCCTGGAGGACCTGTGCTCTCACGTGATCGAGACCTTGCCGACTCAGGCCCCGGCCGACGATGTCACCTTGCTCCTTGCGCGGACTCGCGGACTCGAAGCGGCCCAGGTCGCCTCCTGGGAACTGCCGAACGACCCGGCTGCCGTCCGCATCGCCCGGCAGGCAGCCGCCCATCAGCTCAGCGAATGGGGGCTTGATCATCTGGTGGCCACCGAGCAGCTGATCGTCAGTGAACTGGTCACCAACGCGATCCGCTACGGCGGCGGGCCGATCCGCCTACGGCTCATCCAGCACCAGGTCTTGACTTGCGAAGTCTCCGACAGCAACCCCAGCCACCCACGCCCCCGTCATCCCCACACCATCGACGAGAACGGCCGCGGTCTTTCCCTCATCGCTCACTTGTCCCGCAGGTGGGGCTCCCGCTCCGCGACGGACGGCAAGGTCGTCTGGGCCGAACAAGACCTGCCCTCCAAAGCCCTTGCGGCGTGACGCGCGACCGACCGGGTGGCCGACGGCCGCCACAGCATGCCGATCTCTCGAACCGCAGGCTCTCGCTAAGGAAGCCACATATGGACATAGAGAATGTCAAGAACACCCGCTCGGCAGGCGCCACCCAAGAACCGACGGGCGCCTCCGGTTCCGGTCCCAGCGGCAGGTCGCACGCCTTCGACGGTCCGGCAGCCGCCGTACTCGACCATCGAGGCGCGGTGGTCCGGTGGACCGGGGCAGCAGAGGAGCTGACGGGGTTCCGCGCCGAGGAGGTCTGTGGCCGCCTCGTGCGGGAATTGGTGGCCGACCTCCCGGACGACCTGCGTGACGCGGAGATGCCGGCGTCCGGCCGGGTACGGCTGTGGCATCAGTGCGGCGACACCATCGATGTCACCTTCCGGACCACCAAGATGGGGTGCCCCGGCTCGGCGGAGGTCCTCGTCCTGGCGGCCCCTACACGCCACGTCGCCGGCCACGAGCACGGCGTGGCGCTCCTGCGTGCGCTGTCCGCACAGAACCGAATCACGATCGCTGTGTACGACACGGATCTCACCACTGTGCAGACGAACGCCACGCCGGGCACTCTCGACGGCCGTCCGGTACAGCCCGGCGCTCGGCTGAGCGACGTGCTGTGCGCCGAAGACGCCGAGGGCCTCGAGGCAGTACTGCGCCAGGTACTCGAGACGGGTGCCCCAGTGGTCCGCAGAAACCAGCACGTGAGCTGGCGGCACGATCCGGCGCAACAGCGCGCGCTGTCGCTGTCCGCCTTCCGTCTGGAGGACGCGCGAGGACGCCCCACGGGGGTCGCGGCCCTGTACCTGGACAACGCCGACCAGATGCGCGCCCGCCGGAATCTGGATCTCGCCCGCGAGGTGGCCGAGCGCGTAGGAGGATCCCTGGATGTCGTGCGCACTGCGCAGGACCTTGCGGACGTCCTCGCACCTGCCTTCGGGGACCTCGCCGCCGTCGACCTTGCGCACTCCGTTTTCGACGGGGACGAACCGTCGAAGCAACTGGGCGGTGGAGACATGGGCAACGCGGCCCTTGCGCCGGCCGGCGCAGACTGGCCGGCCGGCATCGAGTGCGGCGAGTCCATCCCACCCCTTCCCGACCACCCCCTGCTGCACAGCTTCCACCATGGCGAGCCGGTCGTCTTCGACCTTGACGACTTCATCGCCATGGTCAGAGACCCGCAACTGGTCGTGTACCTCGTCCCGAAGGACGCCCATTCGGTGATGGTGGCACCGTTGCATGCCCGCGGGCACACGCTCGGCGCCATATCGGCCTGGCGTTGCGGCCGATCCGCCCCCTTCACCGAGGACGAGGCGGATCTCATGAAGCAGATCAGCTCACGGGGTGCGCTCGCCATCGACAACGCTCGCCGTTACACGCGCGAGCACCGGGCGGCCGTAGCGCTGCAGCAGCGTCTCCTTCCCCCGGCCACGACCGACACTCCGGCAGCTGAGACCGCCGGCGTCTATCTGCCTGCAGGCGGGGGAGCGGACATCGGCGGTGATTGGTACGACTGCATTGCTCTGCCCTCTCTCCGGGTGGCCCTCGTCGCCGGAGACGTGGTCGGCCACGGCATGCACGCAAGCGCCACCATGGGCCGCCTGCGCGCCGCCATCCAGACGCTAGCGGACCTGGAACTCGAACCGGACGAGTTGCTCACCCGGATCGCGGACCTGGTCCAGCGCCTCGCGGCCGAAGCCCCGTCCGGCGACCGCGACACCGTCGGCGGCACATGCCTGTACGCGGTCTACGACCCGGTCACCAGGCGCTGCGCCATCGCCAGTGCCGGGCACCCGCCACCCGTCCTGGTCCGGCCCGACGGGACCGCCGAAGCAGTCGGGATCTCCCCGGGGCCACCACTCGCCCTCAGCGGCATGCCGTACGAGACCACTGTGATCGACGTCGAGCCGGGCAGCGTCCTCGCTCTCTACACCGATGGCCTGGTCGAACGAGGCGATCGCGACATCGGCCAAGGCCTGCCGCGCCTGACGGAAGCCCTCACCGCGCACTGCCGTCCGGATCGTGCCCTGGACGAAACCGGTCGGGCCCTCCTCGCCGACCTGGCAGACCAGGCCCCGCGCGACGACGCGGCCCTGCTGCTGGCCCGCACCCGCGCCGTCCCAGCGGCGGACACGGCTCACTGGGAGATTCCGGCCGATCCGGCAGCCGTCTCCAAGGCTCGAGAGTGGATAACCCGCCAACTCACCATGTGGGGCCTGGACGACCTCCTCTTCACCACCGAACTCATCGTCAGCGAACTGGTCACCAACGCCATCCGCTACGGCCGTCCGCCAATGGACCTCCGCCTGATTCGCCACCACGTCCTGGTGTGCGAGGTCACCGACTCCAGCAGCACCCAACCCCGCCTGCGGCGTGCCCGCATAACCGACGAGGGAGGACGCGGCCTGTTCCTCGTCTCTCAACTCGGCGGACGATGGGGCTGCCGCCATGGCCAGAACGGCAAGACGATCTGGTCCGAGCAAGTCATCCAGGATTCCCCCTGAAGCTACGGCTCACCAAGGTCGAGGCAGAGTCACCCACAGCTCTGATGTGTCTCGACCCGGTGTGCCGTGACAGCGCCTACCCGAGGCCGGAGCCTGCGAGCGGGAGCAGAGCCCCACCTCGTGGCCGCGGCGCGGCTCGGATCGATGGAGGCGCAGCGACCGGGATCAGGTGCCATCACCGAAGCCTGGCTTGGCAACGATCACGGAAGAGACGTCCCCACCACATCACTCGCACGCTTCTCCGGCACCCCGGCAGCGATCAAGGTGGTGATGACGAGTGGGACGACATCATCATCCGGCGCTGAGGCCCGCGGGCCACGGGCTTGATCACGACAACCTTGGTAGATCTGTATTGCATGGTGGCAGCGCAGAGGCCAATCGGTACGTCCGATTTTGGCAGAGCGACAATCGGCTGTTCTTTCGGCGTGCGCCATTCTCGCCAGCAGTCGCCGCCTGTGAAATTCGCACGGTCGATGCCGACCCATGCAGGCTGAAGCTCTGAGTCGCGCAGACAATCCTCGGCGCCGCGGCGGTGAGGGCCGTGGATGCCGGGGGCACGTGGGTCAATCGAGCGAGATCAGCCCGTCCGGCAACCGCCCGTCCCTATAGCCGTCCATGAAGTCGAGATAGCCGTCCATGCAGTCGAGCAGCTGTACGGGATCGACCGCGGCTTCCGCCGACCCGCCGAACGTGGATGAAACTGGGGTGCGTGAACGGGGAGGTCAGGGCGAGGACGAGACGGCCGCTCTGCAGGTGGACACGGTTGCCGGATCCTTTTCGGGGCGGTGCCAGTCCTGAGGCCGGGTGCTCGTCAGCCGTGCCGCATGTCGTCCGGGTCAGCCGGAAGCGATCCCGAGAAACCCTGCGAGGCCTCTTGCGCGTCCTCGGGCCCGACCGGCGCCCCTTCACCGGTCATCCGGGACTGCGGCGTCTCCCTGATCGAGGCCTCCCCGGCGGACGGCCCGGTGTCGGCGTCGGCGGGCCTGATCCGGCCGCGCCAGCCGCCGGTTTCCTGCCCGTGCTCTTCGATGAAGCCTTTGAACCGCCTCAGGTCACCCTTCACCTGCCGGTCGAGCACACCGAGCACGTCACCCGCCTTCTCCGCCATGCCGTGGGGTTCGAACTCCATGGCCAGGCTGATGCGGGTGTGCGCGTCGTCGAGCCTCTGGAACGTGACGACGCCCCTCTGCTCGGCCTCGCCGCCCACAGTGCGCCAGGAGATCCGCTCATCGGGCAGCTGGTCGACGATCTCGGTGTCGAACTCGCGCCGGGCACCAGCGACCTTCGTCGTCCAGTGGCAGTGCTCGGCATCGATCTGACGGACCTCCTCGACACCGTCCATGAAGAGCGGGAACTCCTCGAACTGCGTCCACTGGTTGTACACACGGTGCAGCGGGACGTCGACGTCGATGGATTCCTTCACGGTACTCACGGCATCCTCCTCGCATTCGAACAGTCCGGATATTCCGGGTCAAAGCGCGCGTTCCCCGGTCGGTGGTCCCTAATCCCGGCCCTTCAGCAAAGGACCGGACGACACCGACACCCGAAAACGGCAGGTCCCCGCTCTACTTGCCGAGTTCCTCCTTGAGCTGGGCCTTGTTCATGGACGAGCGCCCTTCGATGTTGCGACGCTGGGCCTCCTCGTACAGCTGGTCGTAAGTAGGGCCTTGAGAGCCGCTGTGTGAGCGCTGACCGCCCCGCTGGGAGGACGACTTGTCCTGCGTGGACGTCCTGCTCGCCGTCTTCGACTCGCCGGTGCGGGCGCGTTCCTTGTTGACCGTGCGGGAGGCGATCTCCTTGGCCCGCTTCGTGCTCTCGCCGCGCTGCTCGGCGTTTTCCTTGATGTGTTCGTACTGCCGTACCCGCTTGGGGCTCGACCCACGAGGCATGATCACTCCCTGCCCGACTGTTGGGGCGCCTTGCTCACCCTGTGCGCCGCCGGGGCGAAGCCGCAAACGCACGCACCGCGTCCGGGCCGCCTGCACTGCCTGTGCAGCCGTCGGGTACCCCACCGAAGCGTCTCGACGTCTCGGTGCACCTGTCGATACCGATAGAGCCCCGACCGCCTGCCCTCCTACCGGCAGCCGCGAAGTCGAACGTCGTCGGCCGGGAGGCGAAGCCACCCGGCCGCGGTCCAGCAGCGGCCTCTCCCACTCCGCTCCCCCACTGTGCGGCCGACCAGTGCCAAGAGAGTTGGCTCGGAGGCCGACGGCATGCCTTGGGCACACGGACCCTGGCCGTCCATAGCCTCCTCGTCGACTGTCGCCCCGTCCCGATCACGGCTCAGTGCTGTCACTGTCCCGTGGTGCGGGTCTGCTGGTGAGAGAGGTCCAGTCATGGCGTCGGTGGTTCAGAGAGAGGGGGTTGAGGGTCTCGGTGACCGCCTCGGAGATCCCCTGCTGCAACCGGTCCGACAGCGGAGCACCGTTGACCGCCCCCACCAACTCATGGGCCAGGTGGTGGAGTTTGGTGTTGGTGCGCTGCGAGACCTCGAGCAGGACGCTCCAGGCGTCCTCGGCGTTCAGACCGAAGGAGGCCATCAGGACCCCACGTGCCAGATCGATGACCGGCCTGGTTTGCATGACCCGTTTGAGCTGGCCGATTTCGACGCGCAGGTCCTCCTCGACATCCTTGGGCAACCCGTCCTCCTCCACGGGGTTGGGGGTGGTACCAGTACGCATGCCCCGGCTGTTGGCGGCAATGCCGGGACCGGCGTCATCCGGGTGCGGGAAGAGCGGCCAGGTGCGGGTGAGTGTGAGCAGGCGCTCGACCGCGATCCCCGCGGTCTGGATGCGGACCGTTTTAGCCGCCACCAGGGCCAGGCGGCGGATGTGCAGCAGGACGTTGAGGCCGGAGCAGTCACAGAAGTCGACCCCGGCGAGGTCGAGGTCGAGGCCGTGGACTGACTGGGCCAGCGCTTCACGCAGGGCGTGCCGCAGCGCCTGCTCCGTGTCGATGTCGAGTTCACCCGTGACCGCCACAACCGTCCGCTCGCCGGCGGGGTATGCCGCGACCTTCAGGAACGGCGAGGTGTGGGCTCCAACGGTGCCATCCGCCTGCGTTTCGTGGACGGCTTCGTCCGCGCCCCTCGCCTGGGAAGAAAGCAGATGTTCTTGCATGGGAGTCGCTCCCGAGGCGTCCACTGGTCTTTGCCTCCTCCAGGCTCGACCTCTCCCACCTCGCACGTCAAGAGATACATGAACTCATTTTCACCCTTTTGAATACGTGAACGTCGGGCACTACGCTGAGAGGCATGGGTGGAGTACCCGAGGGACACAGTGGCTGGACCTTCCTGACCAACCACGCCCGAGTGCTGGCCGCGATCGACGACGATCCGGGCACCCGTATCCGTGACATCGCCGCGCGATGCCGGCTCACCGAACGCGCTGTCCAGAAGATCATTTCCGATCTTGAGCAGAACGGCTATCTCACCCACACCCGGCAGGGCCGCTCGAATCTCTACCGCATCGAAGAGGGAACCGTCCTCCGGCACCCGGCCGACGCCGCGGCCTCACCGTGGCGGGCCTGCTGGCCGCCCTCGACCAGCACGAGAACTCCCACGAAACCCGGCCCCGGCAGGGGGCAGGGCACCAGTGGAGCGATGGAACGGAGTGGCCTGCTGACGACGACAGCATGACGGCCACGAGATCCGTTCAGGTCGGCCGTCACCGAGTGAAGTCATGACTCGCGATGATCGACCTTATGGGGACGGCTCACGAGCAAGGCCACGGGGTGCGGCCTGCGCTGAATCGCCGATGACTTCGAGGGGCGGCAGTAGCTCAGTCGACCCGCGATCGAGGAGGAGCCGGGCGCGGCGAGGCCCGCGCGAGCGTCCCGTGCAGCCCCGCCGCCCTTGCATGACTGGGCACTCAGCTTCCTGGGGAAGCTGGTGCACTGGCCGCGGGGCAAGCCACGCGGCATGCCGGCCGACGTCTGCTGCACGGCCTCGACAACTGCGCGACCCTCAGAGCGCCCTTCGCGCGGTCACACAGAAGTGCGCTCCGTCGGGGTCGGTCAGGATCGCCTCGGTCGAGCCGAGGCCGTGCTGATGGGCCGTGCCGCCGTGTGCGCGCGGCGCGGGCAGCGGCCTCGACATCGTTCGTCACCGCCGAGCGACAGTCCGGTGTGCCGCTGGGGCGCCCGAGCTATGCCCGGGAGATCGCGGCCGTGATCGCGTTCCTCGCGGACGGGCTCGTTCTACGCCATGGCCGCTTCTTGCGTGAAGGACGGAGGGGGACTGCGGCTGGGAGCACAGGCCGGCAGCCTCCCCGACGAGGCCTGGCGCGTGAGCATACGCAGGAGGCGTTACCCGATCAGGGCCACCACCATGGCGATCAGCCCGATCGCTACCAGTGCCACCACCACCATGATCAGGACGAGTGCCATCGGCCCCCATGCCTTGCCGGTGGATGACTCCGGATGGGAGATGCCAGAGATGCCCCCTTCGGCGGGCGGTGTCTCACCGGGTGACACACCGCGGCCCTGCTCGATTCCCGGGGTTCGCGTCGGGTCGGGGTCAGGAGTCGTCATGGCGCACACTCCTCTCGAGGCCCAGCTCTTCGTGGGCTGGTCACGTCGTTGGGTTTGGCAGATGGTCAGCGGGCCGTGGGGAGTCGTGGTGGGCGTGGGGCCCGCCGTCCGACCGCGTGGGAGTGGCAGAGAGCAGGCCGATCAATTCGAGTCTCCAGGCATCGCACCACCACCCTCGTACGGAGGAGGACGCATTGCTTGTCGGGCCGCGCAGCGCTGATGTCGCCGAGAGCGGACTCTGGGTCGCGTTCGATGGCCGGGTCGCCGCCACCGAGGTCTTCGGTTCGACGGTCACCAGGGCTTTGTCATGAGGTCGCTGACACGCTGGGTCGTGGAACCATCTCTCCATGTAGTAGGCGGTGCTTTCACCGCCGTTCAGCCTCCGAGTACCCGTAGTCCATCGGTCCCAACGCCGTCACCAGGAGCGCGCGGACGGCGCTCGCGAATCTTTCCGGGCGATCCTGGGATAGGCACCATCGTCCAGGAATGCCTGGACCATGGCCACGTCCGCATGGCCCCCGCAGACCGGAGCCGGAACGGTCCGCGACACGGCCGGCACCTCCCACAAAGCAGTAGCCAGGCGCAGAGTCACCTTGTACGACCAGAACGCTGCGCCCGGTCAACGGCTCGGGACGGCGGTCTCCCCTGCTGACTCGCGGTCGGCGAAGACGTTGGTGTCCAGGTGTTTGAGGAGGTCGGCGGGATCTCGGTACAACGCGCGGGCGCCGCCGCTTCCAGGTCCGCGCGTGGGATCCCGCCGGACAGCACCGCCACGGGGACCACCCCGTCCCGCACGGCGGCCTTCATGTCCCAGACCGTGTCGCCGACGAACACGGCTCGTTCACTGGGCACGCCGGCTGGCTCCCTGGGGCGACGTCGGTGAATCCGGCGTCGCCGTAGGGGCGCACCGCTTCGACGACGGCGTCCACGTCGCCACCACAGGGAACGGACTCGGACACGTCCTCGGGCCGTACGAACTGGGTGGCACCGGCGAATCCGGCGGGTACGGGCAGCTCGGAGTTGACCGGCCAGCCGCTGCCGAGCCAGCGGAACTGGTCGTGGGCGCGGGCGATCGCCGCGTCGCGGTCGGTGGCGTAACAGATGGGCAGTTGGCCGACCCTGGGCTTGCCTGTCCCGCCGTACCGGTCGAACGCGGAGATCAGTTCCGGCCTGGGTTCAGTGGCGATCACCAAGTCGGCGGCGTGACCGGCGAGTTCGCATGAGCGGTCGCCCGAGACGGCGACACCGATCGGCGGGGGTGCGTCGGGCGGATCCCACAACCTGGCGTTCTCCACGTCGAAGTGGGCACCGTGGTGGTTGACGTTCTCCCCCGCGAAGAGCGAGCGGATGATCTCCACTGCCTCCTCCAGCATCTCCAGCCGGACGTGCGGGGCGGGCCAACCGCCGCCGACCACATGTTCGTTGAGGTTCTCCCCGGAGCCGAGGCCCAGGCGGAACCGCCCCTGGGAGAGGAGTTGCATGGTGGCAGCCTTCTGGGCCACGACGACCGGGTGGTAGCGGGTCGTCGGGCACGTCACGTACGTCATCAGGGGAATGCGTTCGGTGGCCTGCGCGGCGGCACCGAGCACGCTCCACGCGTAGGAGGCGTGGCCCTGGGACTCCAGCCAGGGGAAGTAGTGGTCGGATGTGACCGAGAAGTCGAAACCGGCCCGCTCGGCACCAACCGCATGGGCAACCAGCTCCCGCGGGCCAGCCTGTTCGGTCATCATCGTGTAGCCGATCTCCACCATGCCGTCATCCCCTCGTGGGTCGCCTCGCGAATACGGTCCGCCGGCTCGTCGCCGCTTGGTCGTGAGCCACAGGACCTCCTGCTCCTGAGGCGCGTCATCGGAGGGCCGGTCGGTGGGAAACGCCGTCCGCGGAACGCCGAAGGCCGGCGGGGCGGATCCTGTCAGCTGTCAGCAGGCGGACCGATCCCTGACACGGGTGCGTACCCAACTCGTTCCTCTCGCACGGCCGTCAGGCGGGCAGCTCGTCGGGCACGGGATGCCCCGGACGTGGACTGGCAGAGGGTGGGACGCCCCTCCGCCCGGTTCCGTCCTCATCCGCATCAGGGATCTCCGGGCCGGGAACCTTCGCGTCACGCATCTCCGACGACGGCTCCGGCTGCTCGTCGGCGGTGGCCTGTCGCTGGTCGGCATCACCGTCGGTGGGATGCGCCGCACCCGCTCCCTGAGTGCCGACGTCGGAGGGAAAACGGAGCACATCCGTCGGCGGAAATGGCCAGGGCCGTGGATCGGTAGCGGGCGCGCAACTGGTCATCCGTCGCTGACGAGATCGGTCCCGATCGTCCGGTCACCCTCTATGAGAACGTCTTCCGTCGACGCGGCGTCATGTCCGCCCTTTCTTGGGAAACACGTACTCGTCGAGGACCAGGCCGACGGCGACGGCCGCCGGGATGGCGACGAGGGCACCGATGATGCCAAGGAGCGCCCCGCCGACCAGCACCGCAAGCACAGTGACCAACGGGTGGACATCGACGGCGAATTTCATGGTCCTCGGCACAATGAGGTAGTCCTCGGCGACCCGGAAGACGACGTAGAAGACGGCGGTCGCGATCGCGATCGGCAGCGACACGGACAATGCGACGAGGCTGACGACGATCCCGGCGAGAGTGGAGCCGACGATCGGAATCAGGTCCATCAGGGCTGTGAAGATGCCCAGCGCAGCCGCATACGGGACACCGGTGGACGCGCACCAGCCGAAGGTCGCTACACCGGCGATCCCCGAGGTGACGAGGTTACCGAGCATGAACTTCCCTATCCGGTTCATGATCTCTTCGGCCACGCCCTCGACCCGCTCGCGGCGGCTGGCCGCCACAAAGCGGTAGCAGAACTGTTTGATGGTCGGCAGTGCCGCCATGCAGTACAGGGTCACCGTGATCACGATCGCAGTGGACGTGACGGTACTCAGGACCATCTGTCCGGCGCCCAGTACGCCCCCTGCCAGACCGGTCGCTCCGTCTCCTGAGCCGATCTGCTGCTTGGCCCTCTCGACCAGGTGGTAGCGGTCCTCCAGGCGACCGATCGCCGACTGGTGGTCGTGGAGCTGCTCCAGCCAGTGGGGCACCGCGTCGACCAGTGCGTTGATCTCCTTGGCCACCGGCGG
The DNA here is from genome assembly GCF_001514115.1 of Streptomyces olivochromogenes. GTDB lineage: Bacteria > Actinomycetota > Actinomycetes > Streptomycetales > Streptomycetaceae > Streptomyces > Streptomyces olivochromogenes. The sequence continues at coordinate 225,342 of NZ_KQ948467.1, read as the reverse complement.
AATGACCAGAGCCAGGAATCCGCCGAGTACCACGATGAACCCCGTCAGCACGATCGCGACGGCCCAGCCGCGCCGCAGACCACGGCGCGTGAACCACACGACGAGTGGTTCCAGACTGATCGCGACGAACACGGCCAGCAGCAGCAAGGTCAGCATCGAACTGACCCGCAGAACGGTCTGAACAGCGAGCCACGCCAGGCTCGCGCCCAGGCCCAGGGCGAACCCCACTGTCACCCATGACTGCCTACGACCGCCGCGTGGATCTCGATGCGGCGGCCCCTGGGGTCCCTTCCAAGACGCCTGTACGGCGTCCGTCGGGCCAGGGTCGGCGCCGTTCACGCCCGTCTCTTCCACCGCACCGTGCTCCTCCCGAGCGGACTCGGGTCCGGACTGCGCAGACATCGCGACGCCTCTCCTCGACTGCCTCGAATGGGCGCAGGTGTCACCGCTGAACACCCCCGGCCGCCTCTCGCCGTGCATGACCCTGGCAGTGACACTCACCCTGTGCCGTCGCCCACGAGCAGTTCGTCCGAGACGGGTTGGTGGCACCGTTCCCGTGTACCCCGGCACTCCGCTCGTACCGCGTCCATGGCCGGACATCCAGAGCGTGGAGGTACGCCACTTCAGGTCCGGGAATCTGACCCGTCACGAGACCGTCGAGGAGGAGAGCGGAAAGGAGACCCTGAGCAGCCTCGAAGAGATGGACCCTCGATCGCCCGCGTTCGAGAAGCAGCTCACCGCGCTCCGCGCGGACGTGCCGGCCCGCTCAGAGGCCAAGCAAAACCAGGAGTTCCATCATCTGGGACCGCAATGAACCAGGCCGAGTTACTCAGGATGGCCACCGCCTTCGAGGCTGCAGCTGCATTCCCAGCCACCCGGCCGCATCTCCGCGCTGACAGCGCGCTCAAGAACCTCGCGAGCGCGCCGGACACCGACGGCACGGAAGCCAACCATACGCAGTCGGGGCACAGCCTCCAGATCAACCTCACCGCGGAACACCACCGCGGTCACAGCGGTGTGCGCAGTGAGGTACGGCCATCTCGCCAGGCGGTGAGGAGGTGGTTACCGAGCCGGGTTTCGGTCCATACGGTGGCGTCGACACCGAATGCTATGTCCTGGTCGAGGAACGGTTCGGTTTCGAGGAGGCCGCCGACGACGTCCCGGCGGACGATCTGCTCGTGGACCGCATCGGCCTCGACGTGCTCGGCATAGAAGTGGACGGCGGCAGGGCCCGCGCCGACCCGTCGCAGTCCGTGGGCTAGGCGTCGTGAGCCGGGCGATGAAGTGGTCTCCACGGCTGCGAAGTGGCCCACCAACGCTCCGCGCAGCGCACGATGGAGTCCGAACAGAGACATGAGGTTGACGCTCGTCAGCATTTCCGCGCCGGCCGTGTCGACGTATCGTCCGTACGCGGTGTCGAGGCCGAGGTCCGCCATCAGGTCGGCGAACAGCCGGGCGTGGATGCGCTCGGGCCGTCCGGCGCCGAACTCGTCGTACTCCACGGCGACCATCGCGGCCTTCGCGCGGCCCGTCAGCCGCGGGATCACCCAGGCGTGCGGATCGGCTTCCTTGAGGTGATAGAGGGAACGTTGGGCCGCGTACTCGCGGAACTGCCACAACTCCCCTCGTTCCTTGAGGAAGTGGGAGGGTCCGTCGCCGTCGACGGGTTCCACGAGGATATCCGCGAGGGCTTCCGCGGCGTTTCTCGGCGATCCGGTGTCGGCCCGGAGCGCGGACAGGAAACTGTGTTCCATCTCCGCGCGCAGCCGCAGCAGGCCGGGCTCCCACTCCCACCCGGGATCGACGCCCACGAAGCTTCGGTAGTGCAGTTCGTAGCAGAGGTACAGCGCCAGTTGCAGATCGTCCCCGTACGGGTCCGCGTGCGCCGCCGTCACCCGCCGCGGCAGCGGCGTCCCGGCGGGGCGGGTCAGGGCCTGGCGGACCGTACGTGAAAGTTCGCCCCTGCTTCGAGGCAGCGCGGGGCCAGTTATGTGGTGACGGGCGGCCGGTGCGGTGGTACTCATGTGGTCCGTCTCTTGGCTCGGTCACGGTGGCTGGTGTCGCACCAGGGGTAGACCCGGCTGCGCCGGCAGACGCAGAGCGCGACGGTGAAACGGTCCGAGCGCACGGTGCTCCCGTCGTCGAGTACGACCTCGACCGGTCCTTCGACGAGAATCGGTCCGTCGCTCGTCAGCACGACGCGGCGCGGTTGTTCAGCGGGGCCGTTCGGCACGGATGATCACCAGCTCTTCCTTCTCCTCGTCGGCGTCGACGAGTCCCCGCTCCCGCAGCCACGCGCCGCGCGAGCGGAGCACGGGACCGAACGGCACAAGACGCCGATCGGTCACTCGGGCTTCGAGCCCCGACCGCTCCAGTCCGGCCAGGGTCGGTGTGATGCCGCACAGGGCAGAGTGCACGAGCAGCAGTACACCGCCGGGACGCAGCAACGTATGCGCGCTACGGCATATCCGATCCAGCAGGAGGCGACCGTCGGCACCCGCGTCCCACGCCACTGCGGCGCGGTGGCGGCGGGGGACTTCCCCGGGTGTCGGGACGTAGGGCGGATTGCTCACGACGAGGTCGAACCGGCGGCCGACGACCGGGGCGAAGAGGTCACCCCGGAGGACTTCGACATGCAGGCGGGCGAGCCTGGCGTTGAGCCGGGTGGCGAGGACGGCTCGGTAGGTCCTGTCGACGGCGGTGACGCGGGCGCCCCGCCGGGCCGCCGCCAGGGCGAGAGCGCCGGCACCGGTTCCCACGTCCAGGACAGCGGCTCCCGCAGGTACGTGCTCCCGGTCCAGGGCCTGGGTCAACAACTGGGTGTCGTCCTGTGGGGTGTACACCCTCCACGGGGCCAGCAGCGAGCCGCCCTCACCGTCGTTCCACGCCATCATGCCGAGCACACGTACACCTCCCAGCCCACGCCCCGAGCGTGTCACCGGACGCACCCGTCGGGTGGCTCAATGCGAGGGGCGTCTCACGGGCGAGCCTCCTGGGGCACACCCGGCCAATGAGTCACTGCTGCGAGTGCCCGGCAAAACGGGCCTCACACAACACAACGGACACTTCTGCAATCACTCAGGCGTCGCAGCCACACCCACAGGGCACGGAGTGGCGGCGGTTCACAGGAGTGGCCATGTCGAAGATCGAGGATTCCGTCGAGGTCGGCACCCGCACCAAGGTCACGCTCCAGCTCGACCAGACTTGCAGGGTCTCACCGACACCGTCGGAAACAAGCTCGGCTTCGTCGGTCGGCAGGCCAAAGGCAAGCCGAAGAATTCAAGGAGTTCATCGAGGCACACGGCACCGAGACCAGCGCCTGGCGCAGCGCCGTCTGAGAGCCCGGCCGGGGCTGGGACACCAAACTGTTGAACGCTTACCCGGCATCCGATCTCTTGAGGCGGGAACCAAGTACCGTGATCGACCTCGACCCCTTCACCGACTTGCTCGACTATCCGATGTATGTCGTGACCGCCGAAGCTCACGGGGAAAAAGCCGGCTGCCTGGTTGGGTTCGCCTCGCAGTGCTCGATTCGGCCCGCCCGGTTCATGATCTGGCTGTCCAAGGCCAACCGGACGTGCCGGGTGGCCGAGCACGCCGAACGACTCGTGATCCATCTTCTCCGCCGCGACCAGGACCGGCTGGCCCAGCTCTTCGGCGGCGACCACGTCGGCTTCCTTCTCGCTCCGGAGGCGGCGGAAAGCCTCATGGGCAACCGCACCCCTCTGCTGACGTTGAACGACACCCATGACATCACCCCGGGCCACCCAGCGAACTGAGCCATCGATACGGGCGTGAAGCTCCTCCTAGTTGGTGCCCCTGCGTTGGGCGCCTGCGCCGTGTCACCGCTCCCAGACCCACCGCTACCGTTCCCATCGCGGCGGCCAACACAACGCCATGAGGCAGGCCGGCATCGCCTTGCAGCGACGTCTCGCAGATGCACATCTCTCGTCTGATCAGCCTCTGCGGCGACCGACCGTGTGATCAAGTCATGCGCGGTCTCGTCGGTGGAGGTGCTATGTGAACCGGCGTACGACGCTCCTCGACGCGGGCGAGATCCTGGCATGGTGGGCCGTTCTCACCCTGCTGTGGCTGGTCTTCATCAGTGCGGTGACCCCCATGGAACTCGTCGTAGGCACCTCCGCCGCGCTCGTCGCGGCGGTCGCGGCGTGGGGTGCACGGCGGGCGGTGAGCAGGTGGTGAACGGCTGGACCCTCACCGCGACGGCCGCGCTCACCGTGGGAGGCGGGGCCACGGTCTGGGGCGTCGCCACGGAACCGCTGCGTCGCCGGGTCGTGGCACAGAACCTGTCCACCTCGCTGGCCTGCCCCACTCTGCTGCTCCTGGCCCAGGGCTACTACCGGCCGTCGTACGTCGATCTCGCCCTGCTCCTGGCCCTGTTGGGGCCGGTCGGCACCCTCGTCTTCGCCCGGCTGCTCGCGGAGGATCTGGCTGAAGATCCGCCGCGGGCGAGGGGGCTCACGTACGCGGTCGCGGCGTTCGGTGGCGGCGTCGTGGTCACCGTGCGTGTGGCCACGGGCCCGGGCCGTGCGCTGGTGAAACTCCTGGTCGTCGGTGCCCTGTTGATCGGCGGGAACCTCACCGCGTCCCGTGCCCTGTCCGGCGGCTTCACGGGGAGCCGGCGTGGATGACCCGCTGATCGTCGTGGCGCTGCTGCTGGTCGCGGCGTCCGCGACCGCTGCCGTGGCCACTCGTGATCCCTCGCGGCAGGCACTCGTGCTTGCGGTGCTCGGGACGGTTCTGGCCGTTCTGTTCACCGTGCTCCAGGCCCCCGACGTGGCGCTCTCCCAGCTTGCTGTGGGCTCCGCCCTGACTCCCCTGCTGCTGATGCTGTCCGTGCGCAAAGTCCGGCGGCCGCAGCGGCGGAAGGAGCAGGAAGGTGACCCGGCGGGTGCGGCTGATCGTCCTGGCCGTCGGCGGTACGGGCCTCGCGGCCCTGCTGGTCGCCGCCTGCTTCTGCCTGCCGGGCTTCGGCGGGGACCGGCACCCGTACGGGGACCGGGTGGTGCGGGCCTCCCTCGCCCGGCACACCGCGAACACGATCGCTTCCGTCAACTTCGACCAGCGCTCCTTCGACACCCTCGGCGAAATGAGCATCCTCTTCGCGTCCGTCCTCGGCACCGTCGTCCTGCTGCGCCAGACCCGCGACGAACACCGCGCCGAACCCGAACCCGAGGAGGTCGCGCTCCCCGTACGCCGGTACGCGCTCGTCGTCTTGCCCGTCGCCGTCCTCACCGGCCTGTACGTGATCGCGCATGGCCAGCTCAGCCCGGGCGGCGGCTTCCAGGGCGGTGTCGTGGTGGCGACCGCCCTTCACCTGCTCTACCTGGGCGCCGACTACCGCGCGCTGGAGCGCATCCGCCCGGTCGGCACCTACGAGGCCGGCGACGCCCTCGCGGCCTCCGCCTACCTCGTGCTGGGCCTCGCCGGCGCCGTCGCCGGCACCGCCGTCCTCGCCAACTTCCTTCCCTATGGCACTTTCAACACCCTGTCGTCGGGCGGCACCGTCCCGCTGCTGAACGCGGCCATCGGCATGGAGGGCGCCTGCGCGGTTGTCGTGCTGCTCGCCCGTTTCCCGGACCAGGCCGTGGAGATCGAGAAAGGAGACGGGAGGTGATGTCGGTCCTGCCGTATCTCGTCGCCGCCTGGGTATTCCTCGTCGGCTGCTACGGGCTGGCGACCAGCCGGAATCTCATCCACGCCGTGGGCTGTCTCGCGGTCTGCCAGTCCGCCACCTACGTCCTGCTGCTGGCCGTCGGCTATCGCGACGGCGGCACCGCGCCCGTCTTCTCCGACCTGAAGCCCGGCTCGCGCCCCGTGGTGGACCCGGTGGTCCAGGCCCTCGCCCTCACCGATGTGGTCGTAGGGGCGACGGTGACCGCCGTACTGCTCGCCCTGGTTCTGCAGATCTCCAAGCGCCATGGCACGGTCGACCCCGACGAACTCTCGGAGCTGCGCGGCTGATGCACCACCTGCTGCCGGTACTCGTCGCCGTCCCCCTGCTCGGAGCCACTGTCCTCGTCGCCTGCGGGCAGCGCCTGCCCCGTGTCGTCGCCGAGACGCTGGGTTGCGCCTTCGCCGCGGGGACGGCCGGACTCGCGATCGTCCTCCTGCTCAACGCCTCGCCACCCCTGACCGAATGGGTGGGCGGCTGGACCCCCGTGGGCGGCGAGAGCGTCGGGATCGTCCTCGTCGGGGTCGGCCCCGGCCTCGGCATGGCCGCGGTCGCCTCGCTTCTGACCGTTGCGGCTCTGGCGTACTCCTGGCACTACTTCGACGACGCGCCCCGTCGCCACGCAGGCTCCTTCCCCGCCCTGATGCTGCTCTTCCAGGGCGGCATGTGTGGCTTCGCGATCGCGGGGGACCTGTTCGACGCCTTCGTGTTCTTCGAGTTGATGAGTGTCGTGGCGTACGCGTTGACAGGTCATCGCGTCGAGGAGGCGAAGGCCGTACAGGGCGCGTTGTCCTTTGGTGTCCTCAACTCCCTTGGCGCGTATGCCGTATTGATGGGTATCGGTCTGTTGTACGCGCGTACCGGCGAACTCACCTTGGTGAAGATCGGCCAGGGTCTCGACCGGCACGGCGGCCCCGACGCCCTCACCCTCACGGCCTTCGCGCTGGTCCTGACCGGTCTGCTGGTGAAAGCCGCGGCCGTGCCGTTCCACTTCTGGCTGCCGGACGCGCACGCAGTCGCCCCCACGCCCGTGTGCATGCTGCTGTCCGGCGTCATGGTCGAACTCGGCGCCTACGGCGTCTGGCGGATCTACCGGACGGTCTTCTCCGGCCTCGCTGTTATCCCGGCGTCGGACCTGGAGCGCGCCCTCGTCGTCCTCAGCGTACTGACCGCCGTGGTCGGCGCGGTCATGTGCTGGTACCAGCGGCACGTCAAGAGGCTGTTGGCGTACTCCACGGTCGCCCACATGGGGCTCTTCCTCATCGGGATCGGCAGCCTCAGTCCCGAGGCCGACGACGGGGTCGCGCTGTACATCCTGGGCCACGCGGGGGTGAAAACCGCCCTGTTCGCCTGCACCGGCGTACTCCTCGACCGGTACGGCTCGGTTGACGAACACGCCCTGCACGGGCGCGCCCGCAGGCTGCGCGGAGTCGCCGTACTGTACGTCGTCAGCACATTGAGCCTCGCCGGTCTGCCGCCCTTCGGCATCGGCCTGGGGAAGGCGGTGCTGGAGGAGTCGGTCGGCGGTCCGTTGACCGTGCTGTTCGTCGCCGTGTCGGCGGTGACCGCGGGCGCGGTACTCCGGGTCGCCACGCGAGTGTTCTTCGGCCTCGGCACCCAGCCCGGCGACGGGTCGTCGTACGAGACCACCGGCATCAGAGAGGAACCGGAGACTCGGCACCGGCTGAGCCGGGTGCCGGACACCATGACCGCGGTTCCCGCCGTGCTGCTCGTCGCGTCCCTCGCCGTGGGCGCGGTACCCGGCTTCGCCGCCGCGGTCGGGCACGCCATGTCCGGCGGGGCCGCCCCGTCGCTGCACTGGACCCGTGGCCGACTGCTCCTCGGTCTCACCTCGACCCTACTGGCCCTCGGCCTGGCCACGCTCGCCGTGACCCGCTCCAAGCCGCTCGGCGAACCGTCATGGATGGCTCCGCTACGACGCCTGCAGTCCGGCCACATCGGCGACTACGTGGCGTGGATGCTGGTGGGCACGACGCTGCTTGCGGCGCGGGCCCTGCCGGGCATCCTGAACGGCTGAGCGGACCAGGGTGACAGAGGCGACGCCGACGCATGATCGAGCCGGGCCGGGATACCCCAGTGGTATGGCACGGACATCGGAACCCGGACAGCAGGTCGAGCGCCCTAGGCCGGACAAGCCCACCAAACTGCCCAAGCGGTCCTGGTGGGCGGTACTCAAGGGCACGATCAGGGAATTCCAGAACGACGAACTCGCCGACCGTGCCGCCGCCTTGACCTACTACGGGGTCCTGTCGCTGCTCCCGGCACTCGTGGTCCTGGTCTCACTGCTCGGCATCGCCGGCAGGTCGGCGACCCAGCGAGTCCTGGACAACATCGAGAAACTGGCGCCGAGTTCGGCCCGGGACATCATCAGCGACGCGGTACGGCAGCTTCAGGCGCCCGGCGGCCTCGGCTCGATCGTGGCCGTGGTCGGCATCGTGCTGGCGGTTTGGTCGGCCTCCGGTTACATCGCGGCGTTCATCCGCAGTGCCAACGTGGTGTACGACATGCCCGAGGGTCGCCCCGTGTGGAAGGTGCTGCCGATCCGGGTCGGTGTCACGGTGGTGCTGCTGGTCCTGACGGTGATCAGCGCACTGATCGTGGTGTTCACCGGCGGCGTGGCCCGCGCGGCCGGTGCGGCGCTCGGAATCGGGGACGCCACGCTGAAGGTGTGGTCGATCGCGAAGTGGCCGGGGCTGGTCATCCTGGTCATGGTCATGATCGCGATCCTGTACTGGGCGGCGCCGAACGTGAAGGGCCGTGGCTTCCGTTGGGTCACTCCGGGCAGTGTGCTGGCCCTGCTGGTCTGGATGATCACCTCGGCGGGGTTCGCGTTCTACGTGGCTCACTTCGCGTCGTACAACAAGACGTACGGCACGCTCGCCGGCGTGATTGTTTTCCTGATGTGGCTGTGGTTCAGCAATATCGCGGTCCTGCTCGGCCTCGAATTCGACGCGGAACTGGCCCGCCAGCGTGCCGTCATCGGCGGACTCCCGAAGGGTGAAGAGCCATACCTCCCGCCCCGTGACACCCGCGCCTGGAGCAAGGAAGACCACCGCCGTATGGAGTGACGCCGCTCGCGACCGAGAAGGCAGCCGAGCACGCGTGGGGGCTACGCGCTCTCAGCCCACGGCACCGGGCCCGTCAGCACTCATGCGACATGAAAGTCGCGAAGTCCCACTGGAAGCGCTTCAGGTCGCGCAGGAGGCGGCCCGGCAGGTGTTCTTCGCCCACGAGGTGGGGAGGCGAACCGGGTCCGGCCGTCGACACCGTCGGCCACATGGAGCTCGCCGCATCGCACGCTGCCCCCGTGGCGCTGGAGGCGGCTCACGAGCGCCGCCGTCAGGGCGCCGGCGCAGCCGACGGGCACCCGGAATCCATGGCGCTGTTCGGTGTCGGGTTGCTGTCGGCGTCGTCGTCGGCCTGCGTGGAGGGCAGCACTGCTTCCTCCGCTTGTCTACGGTCCTCGGGGCCACCGCTTTCCCCAGGGGCCTGCGAGGGAGAGGTGGGCCGGGTGCGCTTGTGCTGGCTCAGCGCGTGCTCCAGGTATCTGGTGAGCGCTGTCCCACCGCTCGTAGCCCGTGGCCCGAGGTGCAGTCGTTCGGAGGCATCCACCATGTCCTACGGTCCCGTGGACCGGGCGTCTACCGCCTCGCATCGCGGTTCTCGCGCGACGCGTGGTGCGCCCGCCTTCGCTCCGGCGCGTGGTCAGCGGCCGAAGGCCCCAGGTGCCAGCCGGTCGTCGGGCAGGCCCAGACCGAAGGCGGCTTCGTTGACGAGTCGGTCGGATCCTGCTCGGCCGTGTTGATCGGGATGGCGCCGATCGCCTCGGCGATGCGGAGCCGACCCGGCAGGACATGCGGCCGTGGTGACAGGAGCTTCGTGCACGGAAAGGAGCAGCATCCCCTTCAAGGCACTTACCCCAGCCTGTTCCAGCGGGAAGACATGAACGGGGAGCAACGGCGCAGACGCCAGGGGGCCGGATGCTCGTGTATGTGCTGCTGCCCTGTGCTGGCGTCACGGAGCACGTGAGTGGGCCCGAACTCGTCGAGTTCGGGCCCACTCACACACAAAAGTCAGACGATGGGCTGGCCACCTGCGGGGGTGACCGGGCGATAGTAGGCACCCAGTTCCTCGCGGTATCCGGCGTCGCCGAGGTGCTTGTCCCGGTGGAACTCAGGGGCGTTCTTGATCTGCTCCTTGGACCGGTCGACGAAGATCTTCTTCTTCTCCAAGTCGATCTGGATTACGGTGCTCGCCGGGAGGAGAACCTCCTTGCCGAAGATCCAGACCCCGGTGTCCACGACCAGGTAGGCGTCACCGACCTCGTCGGAGTGCTTGTCGACCTTGCCGATGTCGCCGTCGATCGCCTCGACCTTGTAGCCGGTCAGATCGCCGCCGGCCAGATGGCCCGAGGTCGACTTGTAACTCCACACATGCTCAGTCACGCGAAAACAACTCCTCCGGTAAACAGAGTGCAGCGAGGGAAACCCTGCCGCCCTTCCTTATTTGCATACCCCACGGGGTAGCTCTACCTTCCGCCCGAAATCCGATTGCTCCGGACCCGGCGCTTCATTCGTCCAAGTCAGGAGACAAAGAAGCGGGAGGCCGTCGAACGGCGGAGGTCAACGTAAACGTCGGCATGGGCGTAGTGGCCCCCTCCGGAGAGGGGAACGGCCACCGCCATGTCTTTTCTGAGTTCAGCCGAAGCCCACACCGCTACCAGCGGTACCAGCGGCCACTACCGCCCTTGGGCCGGGCGACGAAGCCGATCAGCCACAGGACCAGCACGACGATCGCGACCCACCAAAGGATCTTCAACGCGAAACCCGCTCCGAAAAGAATCAGAGCCAGCAGCAGAACGAGAAGCAGGGGAACCATTATTACCTCCGAAAATCCGTGTGCCCCAGCCGTACCCGCCCACACCTACGGATTTACAAACCACCTGAATACCTGTCGCGAAACACCCGGTCAGTCCATGATCCGCCGAAATAGGGGATACAGGTGAAGCGCGTGGGCAGCCGGGGGCGCATGGCCATCACAGGAACCACTCCGCTCCGCGCCGTCGCCCTCGCCCTCGCCTGCACCCTCTCGCCCTCCTCTGCCGCGTCCAGCTCCCCGCTGCTGGCCGAGCAGACCATTGCCGCCCTCGCCGAGCACGGAGTCACCGGCTAGACCATCCGGATCTCCGACCACGACGTACGGCCCGGGGTGAAGACCGATATGGGTGACGGCGATGCGTGGCCCGGGATCCGGGACACGATCATGGACGCCGACATCCTCATCCTGTCGACGCCGATCTGGCTGGGCCACGCCTCCAGCATCGCCCAGCGAGTCCTGGAGCGCCTGACCGCGGAGATCTCCGAGCTGACGACGAAGGCCGCATGCTCACCTACGGGAAGGCCGCTGCGGTCTGCGTGGTCAGCAACTAGGACGGTGCTCACAAGGTCAGCGCCGACCTCTTCCAAGGCCTCAACGACGTCGGGTTCTCCCTCGCCCCGAACGCCGTCACCTACTGGGTCGGCGGAGCCATGCAGGGCACCGACTACCAGGATCTCGACAAGACCCCGGAGGCCATCATCGGCGCCACCAAGACCCTGGCCGCGAACACCGCCCACCTCGCCCGACGGCTCAAGGACAGTCATTATCTGTCGGTTTAGACGGTTTGCTACGCCGTTCCTGATGGTCGATTGGCTCCCGAGACGGGTTCCTACGCATGGACGCAGGACATGCGCAGCTCCGTCAAGGCGTCCCATGCCGAGTCGGGAGCGAACAGTCCTGTCGACGTGCTCCGCCCAGGGACGAACAGCACATAGTGCCTTGCAAGGTAGGACAGGTCACCCCATGGCTCTTGGGCGTGCGCACGTGCGAGCACCTGGCCACAACGCGTACAGGCAATCCACGGGACAACCAGGAAATCAGCCAGTGCCGTGTCGGTCCCGACAGAGGATCCGGGCAACGGGACGGTGTCGGCATGCTCAATCAGCCTCAGCCTGGGATCGTCGTGGTGGTCGCCGAGGCATCGGGCGAGGCCGGGAGCGAGTGCAGTCCACATACCCCAGACCTCGGCCGCCACAGCGATCTCGGCCCGCACGTTCTCACTGATGGGCACCTGATGCTCCAGAAGGCCGGCAACGAGCCTGTCGAGTCCGGCCTCCTGCTCCCCGATGTCCCAGCAGTCCACAATTTCCGCGGCGTGAGCGGGTGGTAGGAGCGCGGCGAACCGACGCCACTGGGTTGCTTCATCGATCACGCGGCCGAGGGTATCGGTGCCGTCGCCGATCAGGCCGCGGTAAGGCACCGATGACAGATGCCGCTAGCAGATGAGGATGGCAGCGATACCGACGAAGCCGAGGAAGTACTCATGCTTGCGTTCGCAGCGTCGGCGCAGGCGGCGACATCCCGTCAGCCAGGACACTGCCCGCTCCACGACCCGGCGATGCCGGCCCACTCGTTGCGAAGACTCGATTCCTTTGCGGGCGCTGCGCTGCATGATTCCACGCGCTCGGAGTCATCGCCGCAGATGGCCGCAGTCGTGCCCCTTGTCGCCGTGAAGCTTGGCAGGCCGCCAGCGGCGTGGTCCGCAGCGGGACCGGATGGGCGGAATGCCGCCGATCAAGGGCTCCAGACCGCAAAGCACCGCCATGAGGCACCGGCGGTGAGTTTCTCTCTGCTTCGGGACGGAGTGATCACCCCGTAGGGCGCGGCGCATAAAACACCGCCTGCTCAGGGTTTCGCCCCTGCCTCAAGGGCACTCGGACAATGAGCGCGGAGGTACTGAGATGAGTGCTGGAGAGAAAGCCAAGGCAAAAGCCGAACAGGTTATCGGAAAGACCGTGCGAAAGGCGGCCCACGCGGCGCACAAGGATGTCCTCGCAGCAAAGGGCGCCGCCCTCGAAGCTCGGGGCATGATGCGGGGCGCGAAAGAGAGGACCAAGGACTCCCTCAAGCACTGAAAATGTCATGATATTGAGTCACCGTGGTCGCCTGGCACTGAAGCGTTGATAAGGAAACGACAAGGTAAGATCTGTGTGAACAGGGTCACCGCAGCCTTGAGGATCTTGTCCCGGCACGGCGGCCCCGGGACTCCCGTCCGGGCGCGAGGTTTCGCATCCCAAGTCGCCAGAAGGCCGAACCGTCGAGCGCCCGCAGGGTCTCCTCGGCGGCGGTGTACTCGTCCCAGGCGTGCACGCACAGCAGGTCGACGCGGTCGGTGACCAGCCGGCGCAGGCTTTCCTCGACGCTGCGGCGCAGGCTCTTGTGATGGCTGCCGCGGAGTTCGGGTCGTTCCTGTCGGTCGGCAGGGTGCACTTCGCACCGAGGACGACCGCATCGCGTTCGGCCGACACGAGACGACCGACGATGCGTTCGCTCGCGCCGTCGTGGTAGACGTCGGCGGTGTCGAGGAAGATGCCGCCCGCCACGCGGAAGGCGGCGTAGATCTCCCGGCAGGACACATCCTCGGCCCCGAATCCCCCCTCGGTGCCGAACGTCATCGTGCCCATGCACAGTTCGCTGACGCGCAGGCCCGACCGGCCGAGCAGGCGCGACCGCATGGAGTCAGGCATCGTCGTCGACCACCCAGCTGACGAACCGGTGCAGGGGATACATCGCGTCGTACGGACCGCCGATGCTGCCGCTGAGGGCGCTGCCCAGATTCACCACTCGCTGGACACCCGCGCCGGCCAGCCGATCGCACAGCGCGACCTTGCGGTGCCCGGGGTACACACCCACGGTCTGGGTGGCCACGGTGGCAGAGGCGGCAGCGTCGAGCAGCGAGTCGACGGGCACGACGTTGACCGTCTTGTGCGTGGGGTGGAAGTCGACCGGTTCGGGTGAGCGGACGACCAGTCCGCGCCCGCCGTAATCGCCCAGACCCGGTACTCCGGTTCGAGGAAGCGCAGCACGTCGACGGCCTCGCGGACCTCGCTCGGCGTTTTGGGCCCGATCTCGGAGGCGAACTCCCGCCGCACGCCGAGCCGTTCGTACAGCAGGGCGCAGAAGCGGAAGCCCGACCCGACGTACCGCGCAACCAGTTTGTCGAAGTACTGGGAGCGGTACAGCACCCCCTCGACCTGTTTGTCGCCGCCCCGCCAGTACACCGCGGACATCGACCGCAGCACGGGGTGGTCCGGGGCGATGTACGCCATGGTGCGCAGCACGGCCGCCGTGATGAAGGGCCGGTCGGCCGAACCGCGCCTCCGCCCCGTCACCAGGTCTGCTCGGCGGGGCGCACGAGGATCTCGTCGACAGCCACCCGACGCGACGGTCCCGGGTGACGATGTAGGAGACCGCGTCGGCAATGTCCTCGGGGCGCAGCAGTTCCATGCCCTCGATCCGGCTCTCGATCGCTCGCCCTACACCGTCGCGGAGGTGCGTGCTCAACTCGGTGCCCACCGTGCCGGGCTCGGCCACGCTCACCCGGACGCGCTTCTGCATGACCTCCCGCCGCAGGGCTTCGGTGAATCCGGCGACAGCGACGCCGTCCGGTCGTCATCGGAGAGGAGGCCGTCCGCTGCTCACGCTGGATCAACGGGACCTCGACGACCCCGCCCGGTCCGCGCCCGTTCCGTGCCCGAACCACGCCCGGACAGCCGCCCCGCTCCCCCGGCGGGATCAGCTCTCCGTACGCACCGGGTGCTTGCTCATGATCGAGACCCGGTTGAACGCGTTGATGGTGATCGCCACCCAGATCACCGCGGAGATCTGGTCGTCGGTGAGGACGTCACGGGCACCCGCCCAGGCGGTTTCCTGCGCGGTGGCGTCGACCGGCTCGGTCGTCGCCTCGGCCAGTGCGAGGGCCGCGCGTTCCGCGGGAGTGAACAGCTCGGTGTCCCGCCAGGCGGCCAGCACTCCGAGCCGCTGCGCCGTCTCGCCCGCACGCAGGGCGGCCCGAGTGTGCACGTTGAGGCAGTAGGCGCAGCCGTTGATCTGCGACACCCGGAGGTTGATCAGCTCCACCACCGTCCGGTCGAGCCTCGCGTCGGCGGCAGTCGCGCGCACCGCTTCCGACGTCTGGACCAGTGCGTGGTAGGCCTTCGGGCTCTGCTTGTCGATGAAGATCCGCTGCGTCGCGGTTCCTGTCGCGTGGCTGCTCAACCCCGGACTCCGTCCTACTATGCTGCGAGTATCATTGTTGAATCTGAAACTATCATGGTGACGGAAGGCGGTCCCCGGTGAGCGATGTCGACGTTCTCTCCCCACGTGACGTACCCCTGGGCGGCCCGCGCGCGATGACCGTGCGGCGCACGCTGCCGCAGCGCGCGCGGACCCTGATCGGAGCATGGTGCTTCGCCGACCACTACGGTCCCGACGACATCGCCGAGACGGGCGGCATGGACGTCGCCCCGCATCCGCACACCGGACTGCAGACGGTGAGCTGGCTGTTCAGCGGGGAGATCGAGCACCGCGACAGCCTCGGCAGCCACGCGTACGTACGGCCCGGCGAGTTGAACCTCATGACGGGCGGGCTCGGCATCAGCCACTCGGAGGTGTCCACCCCGCGCACCACGGTCCTGCACGGCGTCCAGCTGTGGGTGGCGCTGCCCGAGGAACACCGGCGCGCCGAGCGGGACTTCCAGCACTACGTCCCCGAGCCCCTGCGGATCGAAGGGGCCGAGATCAGGGTCTTCCTGGGCTCCCTCGCCGGTCAGGAGTCCCCGGTGCCCACCTTTACTCCCCTGCTCGGCGCGGAGATCGTCCTTGAGCCGCGCGCGACCGTCACGTTCGCCGTGGACCCCGGCTTCGAGCACGGGCTGCTGGTCGACCACGGGGACGTCCGCTTGGCCGGCACCTTGCTGCGTCCGGCGGAGCTGGGCTATGTCCAGACCGGAACCGCATCTCTGACGTTGGTGAACGAGTCGGACGACCCGGCTCGCACCGTACTGCTCGGCGGAACCCCGTTCGAAGAGCAGATCGTCATGTGGTGGAACTTCATCGGCCGTAGCCACGAGGACATCGTCCGCGCCCGGGAGGACTGGGCGAACGCCTCCGATCGCTTCGGCACCGTCGAGGGGTACCCGGGGGACCGTCTTCCCGCTCCCGTTCTTCCGCATGCCACCATCTCGCCACGCGGCAACCCGCCGCGTCGCCGACCCGCACCCGCACCCGCACCCGCACCTGAAGGGCACCTCATGACCGAGTCTCCCGCCGCTCCGACCGTCGAGCGGAACGACGCCAGGCATCGCTACGAGATCCTGGTCGACGGCAAGCGCGCCGGCCTCACCGCCTACCGCGACCGCGGTGAACAGCGCGTCTTCTTCCACACAGAAGTCGATGACGCCTTCGCCGGGCAGGGCCTGGCCTCGCAGTTGGTCGAGTACGCGCTCACCGACGTGCGCGACCTCGGTATGCGGATAGTGCCCGTGTGCCCCTACGTCGCGAAGTTCCTGAAGAAGCACGACGAGTTCGCCGACATCACCGATCCTGTGACCCCCGAGGTCCTGGCGTGGCTGGACACGGAACTGGGCTGACCCACGCCACCAGCGGTGCCTTGGACGGGAAACGTCACCAGCACCGCTTTCGACGAGCCACCGCTCCCCGGCCGACCCACCGCCGCGCAGGCGCCGGTGCGAGGCCGGGGGCGGAGACCGCCCCCTTCGCGCGATGGTCAGCGTCCGCCGCGCACCATCCGCGCCGCCCAGGCGGACCCGAATGTGCTTGTCCGCCGTTCCGGCACCGCACTACCTTGCCGGGGTGGATCTCTTCTCACTCTCCTGGACAGCGTTGCGCACGGCGGTCGCCCAACTCCCGGACGAGGATTTCACGCAGCCGTCCGGCTGTACCGGTTGGCTCGTACGAGACCTGGTGTGCCACCTGATCATCGACGCACAGGATGTCCTGATCACCCTTGTCACCCCCGCCGAAACGGAACCTACGCGCGACGCGGTGACGTACTGGGACGTCGCCGAAACACCGCCGACCGGTGACGACCCGCTCGACGCACTGACCGTCCGCCTGGCCGCCGCGTACGAGGAGCCGCGGCTGCTCAAGTTCCACTTGGACGACGTCGGCTCCGCCGCAGGTCGCGCCGCCGAACTCGCCGACCCGGGCCTCCGGGTCAGCACCCGCGACGAGGTCCTCACCGCGGGCGACTACCTCTCCGCGTACGTCCTGGAGTGGACGCTGCACCACCTCGACCTGGTCGCGCACCTCCCGGACATGGCGGGACCGCCCGCGGAGGGACTTGCCCGGTCACGCGAGATGCTGGAGAAGATCGCCCGGGCCACGTTCCCCGCGTCGCTGTCCGACAAGGACGCGCTGCTGGTCGGCACCGGACGGCGTGCCCCGACCGAGGCGGAGAAGGCCGAACTGGACGACTTGGCCGCGAAACTCCCGCTCGTCATCGGATGATCGTCTGGCTGAACGGACCCTTCGGCGTGGGCAGAACCGGGCTGCCCGCACGGCCCATGACTCCGCGGCTTCGCTGGGTAAGAGCTTCGCCGTGCTCGGGTCGGCCGACGCTCCTCGACCTTGGCGGCCCGCAAGCCCCGCCTGCCGCAGGACCGCTGGAGCGGCCGAAGTTCAGTCGGCGTGCTCGTAGTTGGTGAAGAGGCCGATGAGGCTGTGTGGGGCGTTGTCGTCGAAGCACAGCTCGTGGTTTTGGGCAGCCTCGGTGGCGGCAGCGGCGCTCCGTGGGAAGAGGGCTTCCTCGTACGTGATGAGCGCGGCCTCGATGTTGTCCGGGTGAGCAGCGATGGCCTTGCCGAGTTCGGCGCCGTCGAACATGGCGAGGTTCGCGCCCTCGCCGGCGAAAGGTGACATCAGATGGGCGGCGTCGCCGAGCAGCGTCACGCCGGGCACGCGGTCCCACCGGTGTGCGATCGGCAGGGCGTTGACGGCCCGCGGAACCGGTGCGGTCTCGCCGTCGGTGATCAACGCGGTGAGTTCCGGGGCCCAGCCGTCGAACTCCTCCGCGACCCGGGCCGTAGCCGCGCCCGCGTCGGTGAAGTCGATGGCGGAGATCCACTCCTGGGGCTTGTTGAGCGCCACGTAGGTATGCAGGACGCCGCCGGGCTCCCGGTGGGCGAGGATCCCCTTCCCGGGTGCGAGTGCGAAGAGCGCGCCGCCGCCGACCGCTTGTGCGCTGGCCGGGTGGCGGGTGTCGCCGTCGAACAGGTACGTCTCGATGAAGGATATGCCGACGTACTCGGGTGTGGCGTCGGACAGCAGCGGACGGATCCGCGACCACGCCCCGTCCGCGCCGACCAGGAGGCCGGTCTCCACCGTCGGCCCGTCCGCGAACGTCACTTCGTGCCGCCCTCCCCCGAGAGGCCGGACCGCGGTGGCCTTGTGCCCCCACTTGATCGTGTCGGCAGGCAGTGAGTCGAGCAGAATCTGCCGTAGGGCGCCGCGGTGGAGCTCCGGACGCCCGCCGGTGCCATTGTCGGGTTCGTCGAGGAGCACGGTTCCGTTCCGGTCGAGGACCCGTGACGCCTCACCGCCCTTGTGGATGAGGCCGCGAAACTCATCGAGGAGGTCGGCCGCGTCGAGGGCGAGCTGCCCGTTGTACTCGTGGATGTCGAGCATGCCGCCCTGTGTGCGGGCGGTCGGTGAGGTCTCGGCCTCGTAGATCGTCGCGCGGATGCCGTGGACGTGGAGGACGCGGGCGAGGGTCAGTCCTCCGAGCCCGGCGCCGATGATCGTGACGTCAGTGGTCATGGTGGTTCCTTGCCTTCATCGTGGTTCCTTGCCTGTCGCAGCCCGCCGGACGGGAAGCCCGCAGACCCTCCCTGGAACGCTGTTCCAACACACCCTGGAACGACGTTCCAGAGATGTCAAGCTGGAACAGTGTTCCAGGCATGTGTCAGGATGTACGCATGGCAACCAGGACACGCCGTCCGCAACGACGAGAGGAACCACTCTCCCGCCGGAGCATCGTCGAGGCCGCGATCGGACTTCTCGACACCGCGGGCGAGGGCGCACTCACCTTCCGCGCACTGGCCGAGCGCCTCGCCACCGGACCCGGCGCGATCTACTGGCACGTCACGGGCAAGGACGAACTCCTCAACGCCGCCACCGACGCCGTCATCACCACCACCGTGACCGCCAGCACCACGGACACCGACACCACGGACACCACCGGT
>NZ_KQ948467.1:122775-205767 GCF_001514115.1 Streptomyces olivochromogenes | reverse complement strand
TGCTCCCATCGGCTGAGGTCGACGCCGACAGGGGTTCAGCCCATCGGCGCGTGCTCGGGTGAGGGCGACGGCGCGCCGGCCCATCCGCGCAGGACGGCTTCGAGGCCGGTGACGGCGGCGACGTCGGTGGTGTCGGAGACCCAGGCGACCACCCCGTCCGGGCGTACCAACACCCCGGTCGGCGTCGCGTGTTCGTCGATCACGCTGCTCACGCGCCCGGCCCAGGCCGCGGAGAGACGGGCGAACGTGCCGTCCGGAGTGCGGTCGAGCAGCAGGAACCCGCCGCGGTGACCGTGGTCGGCCAGACGGGAACCGTTCGTCAGCCACACGTCGGGCACATAGCGGCCGACCAGCGGGTGGCCCCCGGGCAGGTCGATGCGCTGCGTGACGCCGGAGATCTTCTTGACCGCGTAGGTCGTGCCGTCCCGGGTGCTCAGCAGATCGGCGACGACCTCCCGGAGCGCGGCCGACTTGGCGTCCCCGCGCATCACCCCGATCTGAGCCCGCGTCCAGTCCAGCACCCAGGCGCCAAGAGGACGGCGCTCGGCGTCGTAGGTGTCGAGCAGCCCTTCAGGTGCCCACCCGGCGACCACGGCACCGAGCTTCCAACCGAGGTTCATCGCGTCGCCGACCCCGAGATTGAGCCCCTGACCGCCGAACGGCGAGTGCACGTGCGCGGCGTCGCCGGCCAGCAGCACCCGTCCCGACCGGTAGGTCGCGGCCTGGCGGGCGTTGTCGGTCCAGCGGGTCGCGGCGCCGTGCAGCGCGGTCAGCGTGACGTCGGTGCCCGATACCCGGCGCAGGCTGGTCTGCAACTCCTCAAGGGTGACGGGCGGCATGGGGGTCCCCCCGCGCGAGCGAAGCCGAGCGTGGGGGAGGTCGGTGGAAGCGCTGCCGAACTCCACAGTGACCAGCCGCCCGGGCTGTGGCCCGTAGCGGTACGCCCCTCGGGTCGACCACACCCATCCGTTCGCGAGCTTCTCCGGGTCGGCGATGTCGGCGACCGCCAGGTGTCCGGTGAGTTCGGGGTCGGTGCCGGGGAAGTCAATGCCCGCGAGGCGGCGTACGGTGCTGCGTCCGCCGTCACATCCGACCAGCCACCCGGTGCGCAAGGTGCCGGCCGTGGTGCCGACGAGCACGCCGTCGTCGGTGTCTTCGAGCGTGGTGACCTCCACTCCGCGACGCACCGGTACGCCGAGTCGCGCGACATGGTCGGCCAGCAGCTCCTCCAGCTCGCGCTGCGGCACCAGCCTCGCTCCGTCGACCGCGGCGTGCGTGGCGAGGTCGGCATCGGACCAGTCCACGAGGTCGGCGTCGAGGACCATCCCCGCGAAATGCCCGGTGAACCGCGACTCGCGCGCCGGCCGGCCGCCCCCTGGCCGCTGGTCGCCGGTCATGCGAGCGAACGATCCCAGCCGCTCGAGCATCTCTCGCTGCACGCTTTCGGCGGCAGGCAGCAGGCCGCGGCGGTCGAGCGCCTCGGCCGTGGGCACGTTGATCGACCCCGCCTTCATCGCCTCGGCCGGCTCGGCCAGTCGCTCGAGCACCTGCACCGTCGCCCCGGAGAGCGCCAGTTCCGCGGCGAGCACGAGGCCCACCGGCCCGGCTCCGACCACGGTCACGTCCACGTTCTGGTTCACATCATTCTGGTTCACATCGATATTCACGAACAGTGTTCTATAAACGAACGGTGTTCGTGTCAAGTTATAGTGGTCGGGTGAACCCGAGAGAACGACGCGCGGCGCGCCACCAACTGCCGAATCCCGAGGTCGAAGCCGCCCCCAGGCAGCGGCGCCGCAAGGCTCCGATCACCGTGGAGCAAGTCGTCGACACCGCGCTTGGGGTGATCGCCACAGAGGGCTACGAGGCCCTGACCATGCGCCGACTGGCCGGTGCGCTCGACACCGGCCCCGCCTCGCTCTACGCCCATGTGGTCAACAAGGCCGACCTCGACGAACTGCTCATCGCGCGGCTGTGCGCCGGGCTCGTACCACCCGAGCCCGATCCCGTAGCCTGGCGGGAGCAGATCCGCAGCGTGTGCACCCAGATGCGCGACCAGTACCTGAAATACCCCGGAATCTCCCGCGCCGCGCTCGCCATGGCCCCCACCGACCTCGAGACCCTGCGCGTCAGCGAAGGAATGCTGGCGATCCTGATCGCCGGCGGCGTCGCCCCGCAGGCCGCCGCCTGGGCCATCGACGCCCTGTTGCTGTACGTGGCCGCCTACTGTCTGGAGATCTCCGTCCTGGATCAGCGCAAGGTCCACAACGAGGCGGACTGGGTTGTCGACACCGACGAGCTCCGGCGTCGACTGACCGCGCTGCCTGCCGGGGCCTTCCCTCACACCACCCGCTACGCGGCCGAGCTCACCGCCGGCGCGGGCCACGACCGGTTCGACTTCACCCTCGCCCTGATGATCGACGGCCTCGCCCACCGCTAGCCCGAGGCCGCCGTGGTGTGACCGGGGGTCAGTGCACGGTTGCCGGGCGGAGCGCGGGTACGACCGTGAAGGCCGTCCACGACGCGCGTTCGACGACCAGGCGACGCAGCGTGCGTACCTGGCGAGGGGCGTTCCAGCCGAGTACGCCGACCACCCTCCCGTGGTGGCCGTAGGCGGCGGCGAAGCAGCCGTCGACCGGGTCTCCGTGGACGATCCGCACGTCCGCGTCGGGTGGGAACATGCCGTACGCCTGGATCCTGGTGTCGTACTGGTCCGTCCAGAAGTAGGGCACGGGAGCGAACGGTTTGGCGTCGCCGAGCAGGTTGCCGGCCGCGGCCATGGCCTGTTCGGTGGCGTTCATCCGGTGTTCCAGTCGCATGCGGGTGCCGAAGTGCGGGTTGTGCCAGGAGGCGACGTCCCCGGCGGCGTAGATGCCGGGTGCGGCCCGGCACAGCGCGTCGCACTCCACCCCGTCCCGCAGTCGCAGGCTCGAGCCGGTCAGCCAGCGGGTGGCGGGCGTGGAGCCGAGGGCCAGGACGACGACGTCGGCCGGCAGCGCGGTGCCGTCGCCGAGTTCCACCCCGGTCACCCGGCCGCCCGCTCCGCGCAGTCGGCGCACGGATATCCCGCAGCGCAGGCGCGTGCCGTGGTCGCGGTGCAGATTGGCGACGAGCGTGCCGATGCGGTCGCCGAACGGGCGCCGTACGGGGACAGGTTCCGGCTCGACCACGGTCACCTCCAAGCCCATGGTCCGGGCTGCCGCGGCGACTTCGGTGCCGAGGAATCCGGCGCCGACCACGACCACCCGGGGCCCGGTGAGCAGCGCGGCGCGTAGGCCGAGAGCGTCGTCGAGCGTGCGCAGGACGTGGACGCCGGCGAGATCGCTGTCGGGAAGGTGCCGGGGGGCCACACCGGTAGCGATGATCAGACCGTCGAAGCCGATGCTCTCGCCGTTGCCGAGGCGCACTTGGCCGCCCGCCACGTCGAGGGCGGTGGCGCGCTGTCCGAGTCGCAGGTCGACCTCGAGCCGCGCCAGGTCCTGCAGGGAGCGCAGGGTGACCCGTTCGGGCTTCCAGGCGCCGGTGAGGATCTGCTTGGACAGCGGCGGCCGGTCGTACGGCGGATGTGGCTCCTCGCCGATCAGGGTGAGGTCGCCGCCCCAGCCTCGGTGGCGGAGGGCCTCGGCCGCGGTCAGGCCTGCGGCCGAGGCTCCGACGATGACGATCCGCTTCACTGCTTGTCCCCCTGTTCTTCCGCCTTACCCTGCTCTTCCTCCTTGTCCCCCTGTTCGTCCGCCTTGTCCGCCTCCTCTTCCGCCTTGCCCCGCTGTTCGTCCGCCTTGTCCGCCTCCTCTTCCGCCTTGCCCCGCTGTTCGTCCGCCTTGTCCGCCTCCTCTTCCGCCTTGCCCCGCTGTTCGTCCGCCTTGTCCGCCTGTTCTTCCAGCCAGATCGCCTGGGCCGGGCAGAGGGCGACGGCCTGCCGGACGTCGTCCGCCAGGTCCTCGGGCGGGGTTTCGGTGAGCAGGAAGACGATGCCGTCCTCCTCGCGCTGATCGAACACCCTCGGTGTGGCCAGCACGCACTGGCCGGACGCGACACACTTGTTCTGGTCGACGATCACCTTCATCGGTTCCTCCACTCCCGCGCGGCACTTGGCCGCGGTCACCAGGTGATGGGCAGTTCGTAGACGCCGTAGGCCAGCCCGTCGTGCTTGAACGGGATCTGGTCCAGGTCGGTGGCCGGCCGCAGGGTCGGGATGCGGCGGTACAGGGTGCCGTAGACGACCTGCAGTTCCACCCGGGCCAGCGGCTGGCCCAGGCACTGGTGCACACCGAAGCCGAACGCCACGTGATGGCGGGCGTTGCGGGCGATGTCCAGCCGGTCGGGGTCGGGGAAGGCGGCGGGATCGCGACTGCCGATGTCGTTGGCCACGATGACGCCTTCGCCAGCGCGGATGGTCACCCCGCTGATCTCGATGTCCTCGAGGGCCACGCGGCGCCGTCCGCTGTGCACGATGTTCAGATAGCGCAGCAGTTCCTCCACTGCCGAGGCGACCACCTTCGGATCGTCGCTCTCGCGCAGCCGCGCCAGCTGGTCCGGATGCTGCGCCAGGGCCAGGGTGCCCAGCGCGATCATGTTCGCGGTGGTCTCGTGACCGGCCACCAGCAGCAGCAACCCCATGTCGGCCGCTTCACGTCGGGACAGTTCACCGGCCCTGACCCGCGCGGCCAGCGTGGAGAGCAGGTCGTCCGCCGGGCGAGCGAGCTTGTCGCCGATCAGCCGGTCCAGGTAGTCGACCAGCCGCTCGGTGGCCGCCCGCCCCTGCTCCGGCGTGGTGGTGCGCTTGATCAACACCTTGCTGTTGGCCTGGAAGAAGTCGTGGTCGGCATACGGGACGCCGAGCAGCTCGCAGATCACCAGCGACGGCACCGGCAGCGCGAACGCCTGGACCAGGTCCACCGGCTTGGGGCCGGCCAGCAGCTCGTCGATCAGATCGTCCACGATCTTCTGGATGGCCGGCCGCAGCGCCTCCACGTGCTTGATGGAGAAGGCCGCGGTGGCCATCCGGCGCTGCCGGGCGTGCTCCGGATCGTCCATCGAGATGAAGCTCCGCGACTGCCTCCGGCGCTCCTTCTGGCCCGCGCCCGCGTGCGGATAGTGCGGGAGAGTACTGTCCGCGCTGATCCGCGGATCGCCCAGCAGCGCCCGCTGGTCCTCGTAGCGGGTGATCAGCCACGGGGTGCTGCCGTCCCACAGCCGGACCCGGCTGACAGGGGCCTCGGCCTGCAGGGTGCGCAAGGCCGGCGGCGGGTCGAACGGGCAGCTGGCCGCCCGGGTCATGGGGTAGTCCGGTGCCTCCGCCGACGGCACGTCGGTGCCGGGTGTCGAGAGGATGCTCATGGTTCTCCGCCCTTTCCTGAAGTCCGTTACAGGACAGGCGCCAGGACCGGGGCCCGGCGCGCGCGGGGCGCGACGGGACAGCGGAGCAGGTCCCGCCTGCAGGAGAGGACACCCAAGAGCGCCGCCCGGAGGTTCAGGGGGCTGTCCCACCGCCGGGAACGCCGGGTTGCGGGACGGCTTGGACCAGCCGCGCGACGATGGGCAGGGCCGTACGCAGGGCTTCGCCCAGCGCTTGCACGTCCCGCTCGGGCAACGCGGCCAGCAGGCCGACCACCCGGGCACTCTGCGCGCGCCGGCGCTCGACCATCAGCTCGCGCCCGGCATCCGTGATGGCGACGAGACGCACCCGCCCGTCTTCGGAATGGCCCACTCGCGTTGCCAGACCTTGGGCTTCCAGCCGCTGCACCAGCACGGTCATCGACGGTTGAGCGATGCCCTCCGCCGCTGCCAGCGCGGTCAGCCGGATCGGACCTTCCCGCTCCAGCCTGCTGAGCGCCCCGGCGGTGGTCAGGCTCATGCCCTGCCGGTCCGACAGGAGGTACCTGGCCATCCGGATGGCCAGCTGGCTCAGCGCCGCCGCCACCTCCCGGGGACCCTCTTCAGGTGTCTCACCCATACCTTCATTCATATCACTCATCTATATAGACAGTCTATATAGAATGGTGATATATCTGGCGATGGACCGTTAGGGGTTCTGGTCACGACCAAGGCGCCATCGCGGCGCCGGAAGAAGGTGATGACCGTGACCTGCGTCTACACCCCGGACATCTCCCCGCGGCACGCCGCTGCCCGGTGCCCGCAGGCATCAGGCGGCGCCTGGCCCCTGGCGCACCGCCCGGAAGCCGCCGGAGAAGCCCGCAAGATCACCAAACGGGTCCTGACCCAGTGGAGCGTCGCCGACGAGGCGGCCGACTCAGTGCTGCTGACCGTCTCCGAGCTCGTCACCAACGCCGTGGAGCACGCACAGCCCCCACTGAACCTCGGCCTGCGCCGCGACCCGGGCACCCGGTGCGTGCACATCGAACTCTCCGACGGCGGCCCGGCCGCCAGGGACGGCGACTGGGCAGCCAGTTGTACCCGCGGCGAGCACGGCCGCGGGCTGGAGATCATCGACCAGCTCACCGCCGCGCACGGCGACCGCCAGGAGCCCGGACACGTCGTCCACTGGGCCGACGTGGATGCGCATGCCTGACCGGACGCATGACACCTCGGCTCAACACTCCTCACCCGCAGCGGCGAGAGCGTGACGGCCAAGGACGGGATCGACCCGCTGTTCACCCGCCAGTCGCTGCAGGCCGGGTCGAACGAGGTGCTGCTCGACGACTCGACCCGACCGGCGACCCGCGCGGCCGCAGCCGGTGTCGACGTGGTCCTCGACGTTCGGGTCGGTTCGGGTCGGTTCGGGTCGGACAGCACGGCGGCGGCGATGGGCTGTCGTGGCCCGACGGCGTGGGGCCGGGCCTCGAAGCACGGCGGGCAGCAGCGGCCGGGCGACCACGGGGGAACGGCTTACGACGACATGGCCTACTCGGGCAGTGGGCGGTCGTCGACGACGTGCTTCATGACAAGGGTTGAGGTCAGGCGCTGGACCCCCGGCAGGGTGGCCAGCCGCTGGTCGTACAGCCGCTGGAAGGCGGACAGGTCGGCGGTGGCGACGCGCAGGAGGTAGTCGGGCTCGCCGAACAGGCGCTGGGCCTGGATCACGTGCGGGACGGCGGCCACGGCCTCCTCGAACGAGGAGACGGTGTCACGGTCCTCCCAGCCCAGGGTGACGAAGACCAGGGCTTCGAAGTTGAGACCGACAGCGGCCGGATCGACGACCGCGCGGTAGCCGCGAATCGCGCCCTCGCGTTCGAGGTCACGCAGGCGGCGATGGCAGGGCGAGATGCTCAGCTTCACGCGGGCGGCCAGCTCGGTCACCGTCAGACGGCCATCCAACTGCAGCTCGGTAAGAATCTTCCGGTCCAGGGCATCCATGGGAGAGATTCTCCCCCACTGGGCGGGATCATGGAGAAAAGACAGAAACATTTGCGGGCATTATGCGCCTAATCTTCCCCCTCAGGGCAAGGAACGTGAGAGGGAAAGATCGATGGACACGACGACGGTGGCGGCGTTCCTGGCGGTGGATCTACTGCTGGTGTTCACCCCGGGCGCGGACTGGGCCTACGCGATCACCGCGGGGTTGCGCGACCGGTCGGTCGTCCCGGCGGTCGCCGGACTGATAGCCGGATACGTGGGATACACGGTGCTCGCCGTGGCCGGCCTGGTGGTGATCGTGGCGAACTCGGCCGCCGTTCTCACCACACTGACCGTCGCAGGGGCCGCCTACCTGATGTGGCTGGGCTGGGGTGTCCTGTCTCGGCCGGCGGTGCTGGGCGCGTCCACGCAGGCCATGCCCTCCTCGCGCCGGCAGATCATGCTCAAGGGAGCCGGGATCAGCGGCCTGAACCCGAAGGCGCTGCTTCTGTACTTCTCCCTGTTCCCACAGTTCATCGACCCCGGGTCGGGCTGGCCGGTCGCCGCGCAGACCGGGCTGCTCGGCACGCTCCACATGACCGCCTGCGCCGTGGTCTACCTCGCCGTCGGCGTGCTGGCCCGCACCGTGCTGAAGACCCGGCCTTCGGCGGCCCGGGCCGTCACCCGCGCCTCCGGTGCCATGATGATCGTCATCGGAGGGTTCCTGCTCGTGGAACGCCTGGCCGGCTGACGGACCCGCCCGACCCCGTGCAACACCGTGATGTCCGCCGAAGGAGAGCACATGGAAGAGCAGGCGCAGCGGGAACAGGCGAGCCCCGAGGTGCAGGCGCGCATCCGGACGAGTTTCGACCGGCAGGGACTGATGGGCCTCCTAGGTGCACGGATCACGCGGATCGCGCCGGGCCGTGTGCACATCGTTCTCCCGAGCCGGCCCGAAGTGGCGCAGCAGCATGGCTACTTCCACGCCGGCGCCACCAGCGCGATCGCGGACACCGCGGGCGGCTACGCGGCGTTCACGCTCTTCCCGGAGGACACCGACGTACTCACGGTCGAGTACAAGATCAATCTCCTGGCACCCGCCGTCGGCGATCACATCGAGGCAGTCGGAACGGTCTTGAAGTCCGGACGCACCCTGACCGTGTGCCAGTTGGAGGTGTTCGGCGTCCAGGACGGCCGGCGGTCGCTCGTCGCCAACGGCCAGCAGACGCTGATCCGCGTGAACAGGCCCGAACGGTGAGCCCGCAGCCGCTGCCGCCCCGGGTGACCTGGCAGCAAAGGCCGTTTCCCGACGCCAACCTTCTTCTGCTCCACGGACGCCAACCGGCCCTGGTCGACAGCGGATTCGTCGGCCACGCCGAGGACACGGCCGCCTGGGCCCGCGCCCACGCCGGAGACGTCCGCCTGGTCGTGAACACCCATTGGCACTCCGACCACGTCGGTGGCAACGCCCTCCTGCAGGCGGGCGGCGCCGGCATCGCGGCCGGTGTCCCGGAGGCGGACGCCGTCGCCCGCCGGGACCCCGGCTGCTGCGCTGCGGAATACCTCGACCAGCCCGTAAGCCCGTACACCATCGACATGGCGCTCGACGACGGTCAGGTCCTCCGCCTCGGTGACGCCGAATGGGAAGTGGTCCACACACCCGGGCACACGCCAGGACACCTCGCGCTGTGGCAGCCGGAAGAGCGGCTCCTCGTCGTCGGGGACGCACTGTCGGACTACGACGTCGGCTGGGTGAACCTCGCCCTCGACGGGCCCGACGCGGCCGCCACCGCTCTCGCCTCCCTGAAACGGATGGCCGACCTCGCCCCGCGCGTGCTGCTCCCCTCGCACGGGCCGATCCCCGCCGACCCCGGTGCGGCCTTCGCCACCGCGCTGCGCCGCGCGCGGCGTCTCGTCGACGATCCCGACGGAGCCCTCTGGTACGGGGCCCGGCGGATCTTCGCCTTCGCCCTCATGATCCGCGGCGGGATCCCCGCCGACGAGGTCGAGCCGTACCTGCACGCGCGGGCCTGGCTGACCGACGCCGCGCGCCTTCTGGACCGCACGCCCGAAGCACTCGCCGCCGAGCTCATCGCCATCATGCTCCGCAGCGGCGCCGTCATCCTTCGGGACGGGCGCCTGCACGCCGCCGCCGAGCACACCCCTGTCGAGGCGGAGACGCTGCGCGTGCCGTACCCGCGTGCGTGGCCGACGTCGGAGCCGCGCTGACACCCGGGCGACCGCGTCGCGTCGACCGAGTCGACCACTGTGTGAACCGGGCCTCTCGACAGTCGCCGCCCGGGCCCGGACGCGCCGTCAGTGGAGGGCGTCCGAAAGGCGGGTGAAGCTGTGGCCGGTGGCCAGCAGCTGGGGAACGGCGGCGGTGATGCCTCGGGCGGTGCCGCCCCGGGGGTGGTTCATGTGGCAGATGACGATGGATCCGCCGGGGGCGGCGGCGACCGTCGTACGGACCTGTTCGGGGGTGA
Organism: Streptomyces olivochromogenes; assembly: GCF_001514115.1. Classification (GTDB taxonomy): domain Bacteria; phylum Actinomycetota; class Actinomycetes; order Streptomycetales; family Streptomycetaceae; genus Streptomyces; species Streptomyces olivochromogenes. The sequence goes on along the minus strand of NZ_KQ948467.1, from coordinate 195,985 downwards.
AGGTGGCGCCGCCGTCGCCGTTGACCGAGAAGCTGACGAAGCGTTCTCCCAGGGCGGTGACGATCCGTGCCGCGACGTCGTCGCAGTAGGCGGTGCCGGAGCGGAAGAAGCGTGGCGGCGTGCCCAGCAGCCGGGTGAGCTTGGTCTGGTTGCCGGAGATCTCGTCGTAGACCTCGGCGGCGCTGCGGGTGCCGGGGATGCCGTAGGCGGAGCGGCCGGTGACCGAGAGCGGGCGGTGACGGGTGCCGTGGTTGGCGATCTCGAACAGCGGCTCGGCGGCCAGCCGCCGGAAGACGGCGGGGTTGGCGTCGATCCAGCGGGAGTTGATGAACAAGGTCGCCGGTATCTCCCGTCGCCGCAGGAAGTCGATCAACGCACGGTCGTAGCCGCTGCCGCCCGGGCCGCCGCAGGCGTCGAAGGTCAGCGCGATCACACGTCTGGTGGTCGGCAGCGCGTGGACCACGGCGGGTGCGTCGAAGCCCCAGGTATGCGGCACCGCGTGCCCGTAGCGGGCCACGATGTCCGCGCGGGTGACGGCGCGGGACGCGCTGGGCGCGGTGGCGGTGGGCGCGGTGGCCGACGGGCTGGAGCCCGGGGTGCTTGTGCCGGGTGCGATCGCCGCGGATGTGGAAGGGGAACCGGTGTCGGAGGCGCTGCGGTTGGCCGTGCTCTGGGGGCCCGCACAGCCGGCGAGCGCGCCTCCCGCCATGGCAGCCAGCACTGCCCGGCGACTGGGTGTCATCCGTTCCCCTTGTTCGAAGATCCTTGACGGGACACCCCGCTACGGGAACCGTACGCGGCGGAAGAGACATGATCAGTAAGAGGGCGGCAAGGGTTCGCCAACAATCCCTCGTGGATCAAGCGGCGGCGGGACTGCGCCCACCGCCGCTCAGGTGGTCCTCTCGGCCTTGGCCGCCGCCTCCTCGGCGCGGCGCAACTCCTGGTAGCGATTCCACAGTTCGGGCCGGGAATCGTCCATGTACCAGGCGCGCAGGAAGAGTTCGAGGAAGGCGCTCTCCGTCTCGTCGCCGCCGCGGCGGTACAGCTCCGGGTCCGACTCGACCAGCGCGGCCACCGGCCGCCGGCCGGTCGGGTCCTCGGCCACGGTCACCCGGAAAATGGCACGGCCGGTCCCACTGCGATGCAGCGTCAGCTGGTCGCCCTCCAGGTACGCGTCCCACTTCTCGTCCATGCTCAGCGCCCGCACACCGTGCCGGACACGCTGCCACTGCCCCGGAGTCCACACCAGCTCCGGCACCGGAACCGGCTCGGGGCGACGCAGCGGCGTCACGTCGCGACCCAGCCCGGCGCGGCTGAGGTCCTCACCCGGTTCGCCCTCACGCACCCACTCCGGCAGCGCCTCCGACGCAGCCCGCCACGCGGCAGGTATCCCCGCCGTGCCCACCCGAGCGGCGACAATTCCGCCGACGATCGCGCAGGTGGTGTCGACGTCCCCGCCCACCGACGCGCACGCCCACAGCGCCTCCGCGAAGTCCTCCAGATGCCGGGCCGCGCACCACAGGGCGAAGGGCACCGTGTCCGCCGCGCTCACCCGCCGGCCGTTGCCCAACCGGTGCGCCGCGTACTCGGCGTGCGGCTGGCCCAACAACTCCCGCGCCTCGGCCACCCCCGACCGGATCCGTCCCTCCGGTGTCAGCTCCTCCACCGCCGCCAGCAACTGGGCTCCGGTCACCGGCCGAACGCGCCCGCGGGCGGCGCACGCGGCTCCCACCGCCACGGCGACCGCCCCGGCCACCGCCTCCGGATGGGTGTGCGTCACCCGCGCCGACCGCCCGGCCTGCGCGGCTGCCTCGGCCAGATCAACGGCGAACCAAGCGCCCAAAGGCGCCACCCGCATCGCGGCCCCATTGCCCCACGACCCCTGGCCGTCGAACAGTTCGGCGGCCAGGTCCTGCCACCTGCCGCCCTCGCGTACCAGGCGCAGCAGCCGGTTCATCGCCGGACCGTAGCCCCGGTCGAAGTCGTGCCTGTGGGCGAAGCCGTGCGCCAGTTCGCGCTGGTCCACGCTGCCGCGCCGGCGCAGCACGTCGAAGACCGAGCAGGCCATCTCCGTGTCGTCCGTCCACGGCCATTCCGCGGCAGGCGATCGCCGCTCGCGCAGGCCGGGGAGATTGTCCGGTACGAAGAACTGGGCGCCGAAGGCGTCACCCACCGCCAAGCCGCGCAGAGCGTCGCGGGCGGCGGAGCGGTGATCGAAGGAAGGGCAGGCGGAAGGGTCGAGGAAGGAGAACTCAGCGGGCATCTCCCCCATCCTGCCAAGCCGACCTGCCGCAGCGCCACGGCAATTGCCGGCATTGACTGCCTCGCGGGCCTGGTGCTGAGTCGTCCAGTGCGGGAGTCCAGTGCGAGGCGTCCAGGTGTCCTGCCGACCGGGCACCCTCCTGGCGAGCAGCCAGGAGTGGCGGATGGGAGTTGTGGGCATGGTGCGTTGGGGGAACAGACCCGGTGCGCGGAGAGTCAGACTTGCCTCCGCCTCTGGTCCTAGGCTGACTTTCCCACTCCGCCCGGGAGAGTTCCCTCCGGTCCGGACAACCGTGTTCCCGTCAGATCCCTGGCAGGGAGCACCCGACAATGGAGCGCGCATGGCCTACGAGGCGATGGGTGATGACGTCTACCAGCCGGACGGGTCGGAGGTACAGGACGACGCCGGACTGCTGGACGTCTCGGACACCCTCGACGACCGCGGCATCGACGAGGCTCTCGACGAGGGTTACTCGCCCCCGGAGAAGCCTTGGGGCGTGGAGCACACCGGCGTCACGGCGGCGGAGCGGCAGCGAGGGGAGAGTCTCGACGAGCGGCTCGCCGAGGAGGTACCCGATATCGCCGGCCAGGACGGCGACGGTATCGGGGACCTATGGGACGGCGACGTGGAACTCATCGACGACGAGGTCGGAGACCTGCGGGCGGGCCGCCTCGTCGCGCCGGACGAGGGCGCTCACGAGGACACCGAGAAGGACCTCATTGCTTACGACGTCGGCGTCGACGGGGCCGCCGCATCGGCCGAGGAGGCCGCGATGCACGTGATCCCCGACTCCGAGTCCTTGTAACCCGCGTCCTTCTAGCCTGCGTCCTCCTGACCTGCCCGTTCGTCTCCACCGACGGGCACAGAACAGAGCTCGGCGTGGTGCGCGGAGATGGTGGCAAGCGGACGTCGGTGCGCCGCGAGGCGGCCGTCAGCGGTGGAAGGCGGCACCGAAGTGTGCGCCGGACACGGGCGCGGCCAGGGTGTGCGGTCCGAAGCTCACCGACCTGGTCGCGGTGACTCCGGAGGTGGTGCCGCGGAAGACCCACACGGCTCCCGAGCCGCTGTTCTCCTCCGGTGCCGAGACGGCGACATGCCCGCCGACGACGGCGGTGCGGCTGCCGAACCGGTCACCGTTCTCGGCCGTACCGGGCACCCCGGCCGTGTTCTGGCTGAAAACCTGGACCCTGGTGCCGGAAAGACCCGTCGAGCCGCCCCTGAGGACGGCGAAGGTGCCGGCGTCGGTCCGGCCGGCGAGGTCCTCGCCCGGGACACCAGTGACGACGTCGGCGTAACCGTCGCCGGTGATGTCGCCGACGGAGACGTCGGTGCCGAAGCGGTCGCCGCTCTCACCCGCGCCGGGGACTCCGGGGGTGTTCTGGCCGATCAGTGTGGCTCGCGCCGCGAACCCGTTCGCGGTGCCGCGCACCACGCCCACGAGACCACCCGCTGCCGCCGTGCTGCGGCCGAAGACGACGTCCGACCGGCCGTCGGCGTCGATGTCACCGAGGGCGATGCTGTCCGCGGACACGGTGTCGGGGTAGGCGATGAACGGTCCTGCCACTAGGCCTTTCTCGGTCCCCTTCAGCAGTCGCAGACGGGGCGGCGGGATCGATCCTCCGTCGTCCGAGTCCCACGGACCACTGCTGACCACCAGGTCGGTGGTGCCGTCGCCGTCCACATCGCCCGCTTCCATGGCGTAGACACGCACGTCGAGGTCGACGAGGGGGCCGATGCGGGCCGCCGAACCACTCCGGCTGAAGGGCCCGTACCGCATCTGATAGGCCGTCGCCAGGTCCAGGTGCCCATCGCCGTCGAAGTCACCGGCCCGGGTCTCCGCCCGGCCCTGTCCGATTGTGGTGGCGATGGCGAGCCCGCCTGCCCCTCCCCACACGACGGTCTGCAGCCCCACGTCACGCGCGCTGCCGATGTCCTCGCCCGGGGCTCCGACCACCAGGTCGGTGAAACCGTCACCGTCCAGGTCGGCGGCCGTGAGCGGGCCGCCGAAGTGGTCACCCGCCTCCGCCGTGCCAGGTATCCCGTAGCGGTCCTGGCTGATCACCTGGCGCTTGACGCCGTTGGGGCCCTCGGCCATGCCGTAGACGACGGCGAAGTATCCGGCGCCCGCCTTGCCGTTGACAGTGCCGCCGGGGGCGGCGATCGCGACGTCGGTGTATCCGTCGCCGTCGAAGTCGGCACGCACGGACGCCGCGGCATCGGCGGCGAGGGCGCCCGCAGGGGCGTCTTCGGCGTGGGACACCGCTGTCGTCGCCCCCGTCACGGCCATGACGGCGGCGACGACAGCGGCGGCGGACACGTGGAATCTCCGGGAGGACATGGCAAACCCCTAGGAATGGAGGGCAGTGGGCCGCACTTCTCACGCGCACGGCAACCACCAAGACCCGCACGGACCGCCAACGGTTGTACGCCGCTCCTTCACCTGGAGTTCACCCCGAGCAGACCGCGAGTATCCCGGGCCGTTCCATCTCCAAGGTCTCCAGCGGAAATAGACTCGAGGGGACTGTCTGCGCCCGCTGTATGCAGGAAGAAGCCGGTGTCGTCGAGCCGCATCCCTCTGCAGGAGATCCTCATGGACTACTTCGACCTCGGGACCTTGACCCGGCCCGTGTCGACCCGTTCGCCGGAAGCACAGCGCTGGTTCGACCGCGGTCTGGTGTGGAGTTACGCGTTCAACCACGAAGAGGCGGTCACCTGCTTCGAGTCGGCTGCCGCCGCGGATCCCGACTGCGCCATGGCGTACTGGGGTGTCGCATACGCGCTGGGCCCCAACTACAACAAGCCCTGGGAGTTCTTCGACGACGTCGATCTGCGGCACACGGTGGAACGGACGCACGCCGCCGTCGAACGGGCCCACGCGCTGTCCGGCACGGCCACACCGACCGAGCGCACGCTCATCGAGGCGCTGCGCGAGCGCTATCCCGCCGCGCGCGCCGTCGAGGACTGCTCCGTCTGGAACGAGCCGTACGCCGAGGCCATGCGTGCCGTGTACGAACTCGCGCCCGACGACCCTGATGTCGCCACGCTCTACGCGGACGCGCTGATGAACCTCACCCCGTGGCAGCTGTGGGACCTGCGCACCGGCGAGCCCGCCCCCGGTGCGCGCACGCTGGAGGCGAAGGCCGTCCTCGACCGCGCGTTGCTGACCGAGACCGGCGCCGGTCACCCGGGCATCCTGCACATGTACATCCATCTGATGGAGATGTCCCCGACGCCGGAGGAAGCCCTCACCGTCGCCGACCGCCTGCCGGCACTGGTACCGGACGCGGGGCACCTGCAGCACATGCCCTCCCACCTCGATGTGCTGTGCGGCGACTACCGACGGGTCGTGTCGGCCAACAGTGCCGCGATCAAGGCCGACGAGAAGTACCTGCGACGGGCCGGCGCGATGAACTTCTACACGCTGTACCGCTCGCACAACTATCACTTCAAGATCTACGGCGCGATGTTCCTCGGCCGGTCCGGGACGGCGCTGGAGACGGCCGCACAGCTGGAGGCGTCCATCCCCGAGGATCTGCTGCGTGTGGAGAGTCCGCCCATGGCCGACTGGCTGGAGGGGTTCCTCGCCATGCGAGTGCACGTACTGATCCGGTTCGGCCGGTGGGAGGAGATCCTCGCGCTGCCGATGCCCTCCGACCCGCAGTTGTACTGCGTCACCATCGCGATGCTGCACTACGCGCGCGCAGTGGCGTACTCCGCCACCGGGTCGACCGCCGAGGCCGAGGCCGAACGCGAGCTGTTCCGCCGCGCGGTCGCACGGGTTCCCGAGACGCGGACGCTGTTCAACAACACCTGCCGGGACATCCTGGCCATCGCCGCCGCCATGCTCGACGGCGAACTCGAGTACCGCAGGGGCGAGTACGACCTCGCCTTCGCCTCCCTGCGGCGCTCCATCGAACTCGACGACCACCTGCCCTACGACGAACCGTGGGGCTGGATGCAGCCGACCCGTCACGCCTACGGGGCGCTCCTGCTCGAACAGGGCCGAGTCGAGGAGGCCGAGGCCGTCTACCGGGCCGACCTCGGACTCGACGACACGCTGCCCAGGTCCTCACAACATCCGGGAAACGTCTGGGCACTCCACGGCTTCCACGAATGCCTTGTGCGGCTCGGCAAGACGGGGGAAGCCCGCATCATCGCCCAGCAACTCACCATGGCCACCGCACTCGCGGACGTCCCCATCGAGGCGTCGTGCTTCTGCCGACTCGACACCGCGGGCCCGACGAGCCATTGCTGCTCCGAACAGCCGAGTGGGAATGGCTCAGCGACGAACCACGGGGCCCGGACTCTTTGATTCCGGTCCCCGCGCTGAGGAAACAGTGCTGTGGTCGGTTCAGTTGACGCTCTGCCCGCCGTCGACCATCAGTGTCTGACCGGTGATGTAGGAGGAGAGGTCCGACAGCAGGAAGAGGGTCGCGTTGGCCACGTCCTCGGGCTCACCGAGCCGGCCCAGCGGGATCTTCTCGCCATGTGGGTGGTACTCGGTGCCGTCCTCGTTCCTGGTGATGCCGCTTTCGGTGAGAGGGGTGCGGATCACCGTCGGGTTGACGCTGTTGACGCGGATGCCGTCGGGGCCGAGTTCGACCGCGACGGCGCGAGCGAGTGCGGTGACGCCGCCCTTGCTGGCGCTGTAGATCGAGATGCCCTCGATCCCCAACTCGGCGAAGACGGAACCGTTCAGCACGATCGAGCCGCCTTCCTTCTGGCGCTTCATCTGCGCCGCTTCCGCCTGGAGGTAGAAGAACGTGCTCTTGAGATTGCCGTCCACCAGGACGTCCCAGGTCTTCTCGTCCAGCTCGGTCAGCGGACCGACCATGGCGGTACCGGCGTTGTTGAACGCCGCATCCAGTCGGCCGAAGTGTTCGACGGTCCGACGCACCACGTCCCCGGCGCCCGCGATGTCGGTCGCGTCGGCCCGGATGAACAGCGCCTCACCTCCCGCCTTGGAGATCTCGTCGACGACCTGTTCGCCGACCTCGGCGCGACGCCCGGTGATGGCCACCTTGGCGCCTTCCTCGGCGAACAGGACGGCGGCGGCGCGGCCGATGCCCGAAGTTCCACCAGTGACCAGCACTACTTTGTCGTTCAGAAGTCCCATGATTGTTCCTCTGGGGTGTCGATTCGTTGCCCGCTCGTTGCCCGCCTTCGCAGACAAGGGGGTCAGGTGAGGGCCACCGCTCCGCCGTCCACGGTGAGGACGGTTCCAGTGACGTAACTGGCCCGCGGAGAGGCCAGGAAGAGGATCGCCTCGGCGATCTCCTCGGGGGCGGCGAGCCGACCGAGCGGCACCTCGGCTCCGATGCGCTCGAAGCTCTCCTCGCCGATCATGCCGACGACGTTCCGGGTGCGCGTGTGACCGGGCGCGACGGCATTCACCCGGACCCCGAGGCTGCCGAACTCGACCGCCCAGGTGCGGGTCAGGGACTCGACCGCGGCCTTCGTCGAACCGTAGGCGGCAGTGCCGGGAATGCCGCGCTGTGCGGCGATCGTCGTGACGTTGACGATGCTGCCGCCGCCCCGGGCCGCCATCTTCTGCGCGAGCGCCGCGGTGAGGAAGAACGGTCCCCGCACATTCGTCTCGAAGAGCTGCTGGAACGCGTCCAGGCCCTGCTCCGCCGTGGGAGCGAACGGGAACGCTCCGGCATTGTTCACCAGGACGTCCACGTCACTCGCCTCCGCGACGAGTCTGCGGACCGACTCCGGATCCCGCAGGTCGGCCTGGAGGAAACGTGCCCGGCCGCCGTGCTCCCCGAGCACGGCCACGGCCTTGGCGCCGGCTTCCTCGCTCCGGCCGGCGATCACGACCTCGGCTCCCTCGCGGACGAGCAACCGTGCCGTCGCGAAGCCAATGCCGGTTGCGCCCCCGGTCACGAGCGCCTTCCGGTCTCGGAACTCCATGTTCCTGTCCTTTCCATCGGTGACATCGGTGACATCAGGTGACGTCGCGGCGTGTTGACCACCGCGATGTGGTAGAACCGATGGAGCGGTCGGCGCCATGCCCTCCGGCCATTCGTCCTCGCAAGCCCGGCCATGAGGAATGTTTATGGCCCGGATGGCACTGCGGGTCGCCAACCCTCCAACCGACCCGATGCTCGCCCGTCGGGCGGCAGTGTCACCGGACGCGGCAGCAGCTCAGCCGTCCGTGTCGTTCCCCAGCGCCACCACGAAATGCCCGAGGTCCTGTCGGTGCGACCTGGCCTGCCACACCGCCCAGGTCCGACGCACCAGAGGGCTGCCTGCCAGGGGCTGCCACACGACGTTCTCGGGCAAGGGGTGGAACCAGTGCGGCGGGGCCAGGGCGAAGGCCGTCCCGTCGCTCACCGCCGCCAGCTTCACTTCGGCGAGCAGCGTCTGCCCTCCCACGGCGGAGGCCTCGATGTCGATGCCGTGTCCACGCAGTACGGCGGTCACCTCGTCGTACCAGACGGGGCTTCCGGAGCGGGGGAAGCCGACCCAGTGGAGCCGGGCGAGTGAGTCGAGCCGCACACCCTCCGGGCCGGACAGTTCGGCGGCCCGCTCGGCCGCGAGCAGCACGCCCAGCCGCTCCTCCATGACCCTGATCGCGTCCAGGTCACCCCCGGACGGGCGCTCGCGCAGCAGGCCGATGTCGAGCTCCCCGGTGCGCAGGGCCACCTTCTGGTCCGCCGTGGACATGTGCCGGGGTTCCACCCGAGTCTCGGGATATGCGTCCGCGAGTGCGGCCAGCGGACGGGTCAGGAACCCGGGGGGCAGTTCGAGCGGGATTCCGAGCCGGAGAACGGAGCCACCCGGTGCGGCGTGCCGGGCGACGACGGCGACGGCCTGGTCGTACCGGGCGAGCACCGCACGGGACTCGGCCAGCAGGGTGGTGCCGGCCTCGGTCGGCTGGACCCCGGTCGAACTGCGCACCAACAGGCCGACGCCGAACTCCCGCTCCAGTGCGAGCACCATCTGGGAGAGCCGGGGCTGGCTCATGTGGAGCCGGCGGGCCGCGGCGGACAGGGCGCCCTCCTCCACCACCGCCACGAAGGCCCGCATGTCCCGGAGATCCATGGTTCCCATCGCACCACATCGCTGGATCGCGGCACGCCCGGATGCCATAAGCATCCCTGATGGAGGGTGGTCCCGGAGCGACTGGACGCACGCTACGAACCGGCCCGCCCCGGTGGTTGTGTGGAAGAGCGGCGCACGACGGCGCCGCGCCACCGTAGGAGTGACCATGACCGGCGCAACACCCGAATACTTCACCGCCTTCAAGAACATCGCCTTGAGCCGCACCGACTCCGGAGTGCTGACCCTGCGCTTCCACACGGACGGCGGCCCGGCCACCTTCAGCGGACAGTTGCACACCGACTTTCCCCGCGCCCTGTTCGAGATCGGCGAGGACCGGGACAACCGGGTCCTGGTGCTGACCGGCACCGGGGACCGCTTCATGACCGAGATCGACGGCGCAAGCCTCGGGGACATCACCAAGCCCGCCCAGTGGGACCGCACCGTCGCCGAGGGCCGCCGGGTGATGCAGCGCCTGGTCGACCTGGAGATGCCGATCGTCGCCGCCGTCAACGGTCCGGCCTCCGTACACAGCGAGTACGCGCTGCTGGCCGACATCGTCGTGGCCGCGGACACCACCGTCTTCTCCGACTTTCCCCACCTGACCTTCGGCATCGTGCCCGGTGACGGCATCCAGATCGCCTGGGAGGAAGCCATCGGCGTCAACCGCACCCGCTACCTCACCCTCACCCAGGGCTCGTTCACCGCCGACCAGGCCGAACGGTGGGGCGCCGTCGCCGAGGTGCTGCCGCTGGAGCGGGTACTGCCCCGGGCCCAGGAACTCGCGGAGCGGCTCGCCGCCAAGCCGCAACTGCTCACCCGCTATCTGGCCGTCACCCTGCGGCAGCGGATCAGCCGCCGCATGGCCGAAGGCACCCAACTGGGCATGGCGCTCGAGGGCCTCACCGCCGCCGACCTCGCCTACGGAAGCGGGGACCAGGCGTGACCGCCGCCGACCACTGGATCGGTGCCATGCACGAGTCGTCCCAGCGACTGTGGCACGCTGTCGCCGACCTGCCGGCCGACCGTCTCGCCGCGGCCTCGTTCGCCGAGGGCTGGACCATCGGCCAGGTGCTGTCCCACCTGGGCAGCGGCGCGGAGATCTCCACCACGCTCGTGGAACGGGGCCTCAAGGGGGACGAGCGGGGCCCGGTCCGCGAGGAGCTCCTGCCGGTGTGGGAGCGGTGGGACGCGATGTCCCCCGTCGAACAGCGCGCCGCGTGGCGGGAGGCCGACGAACGCCATCTGGCGCTCCTGGACTCGGTCGGCCCCGGGCAGCGCACGTCCCTGCGCGTCCCGTACTTCGCCGGACTGCTCGATCTGGCGTCGTACGCCGGCTACCGGCTGTCCGAGCAGGCCCTACACGCCTGGGACGTCATGGTCGCGCTGGACGAGCGGGCGGTGCTCACCGCACCCGACGTGGCGCTGCTCTGGGAGCGGATCGACCTGGTGGCCACCCGCTTCCGCGACGCCGACGCCCTGACCCGCCTCGCACCGCGGCGCGTACGAGTGGAGCTCACCGACCCCCGCCGGACGCTGCTCCTCGACATCGACAGCGAACTCCACCTCTACCCGACCCCTCCCACCGACCCCACCGCCCTCCTGACCGGCCCCGCGGAGTCGGCACTGCGGCTCGTCTACGGCCGCAACCGCCCCCAGGACCCCCTGACCGCCACCGGATCGATCTCCCTCGACGACCTGCGGGCGCTCTTCCCCGGTTTTTGACCGGCCTCCGATCTGCCACAGCCGTCACCGCCCCCAGTGGAGCTTGCGATCCGCCACGCCCCGCCGGCCTGTGAGCCGAGCGGATCGCCACGTCCCGAGGAACGATGGAATCATGAACACTTCACCCGAAATCACTCCAGAAGCCGCCGCGAGAGACACCGCGGAAGACACCTATGACGTGATCGTGCTCGGGGCCGGCCCGGTCGGCCAGAACGCCGCCGACCACGCCCGCGCGGCCGGGCTGACCGTCGCCGTGGTCGAGCGTGAACTGGTGGGCGGTGAGTGCTCGTACTGGGCCTGCGTGCCCAGCAAGGCACTGCTGCGGCCGGTCATCGCCGTCTCGGACGCACGCCGGGTGGACGGTGCCCGCCAGGCGGTCGCCGGAGACCTCGACACCGCCAGGGTCTTCGCCCGGCGCGATCACTACGTCACCGACTGGGACGATGCCGGGCAGGCCAACTGGGTGAAGTCCATCGGGGCCGATCTGTTCCGCGGGCAGGGCCGGATCGACGGACCGCGCCGGGTGACCGTCACCGCCTCCGACGGCGGGCGCCGCACCCTCAACGCCCGCCACGCGGTCGCCATCGCCACCGGCAGCCGCCCCGTACTGCCCGACGTACCAGGCCTCGAGGAAGCCCGTCCGTGGACCAACCGCGAGGGCACCGACTCCAGCCATGTGCCCGGCCGGCTCGCCATCGTCGGCGGTGGAGGGGTGGGCGTGGAGATGGCCACCCTGTGGCAGGGCCTCGGCGCCCAGGTCACCCTGCTGGCCCGCCGCCCGCTGCTGCCCCGGATGGAGCCCTTCGTCGGCGACGCGGTCACCCAAGGGCTCACCGAGGCGGGCGCGGACGTACGCATCGGCGTCTCGGTGACCGGGCTGAGCCGCCCCGACCCGGCGGGCCCGGTCACCCTGAGCCTCGACGACGGGAACCGGCTGGAGGCCGATGAGGTCATGTTCGCCACCGGTCGGGCGCCGCGCACCGACGACATCGGCCTGGAGACCGTGGGCCTGGCCCCCGGATCCTGGCTCGATGTCGACGAGACCTGTCTGGTCCGAGAAATGGAGGGCACCTGGCTCTACGCCCTCGGTGACGTCAACCACCGCGCCCTGCTCACCCACCAGGGCAAGTACCAGGCGCGGACGGCGGGCGACGCGATCGGCGCCCGCGCCAAGGGTCTGCCGCTCGACAACGGGCCCTGGGGCGACCACGCCACCACCGCCGACCAGCACGCCGTGCCGCAGGTCTTCTTCTCCGATCCCGAGGCCGCTGCCGTGGGCCTGTCCGCCGAACAGGCCACCGGAGCCGGCCACCGCATCTCCGTGGTCGACGTGGACTTCGCCCAAGCCCAGGGGGCGAACCTGTACGCCGACGGCTACCAGGGCCAAGCCCGCATGGTCATCGACCTCGACCGTGAGGTCCTCCTCGGGGTGACCTTCGTCGGCCCCGGCGTCAGCGAACTGCTGCACTCCGCGACCGTCGCCGTCGCGGGCGAGATCCCCCTCAAGCGACTGCGGCACGCCGTCGCCTGCTTCCCCACCGTCAGCGAAATCTGGCTCTTCATGCTCAAGGCCTACAAGAGCTAGGCCACCAGGCCCGTCGGCAGATGCCGCACACGACCACGAGCGTGTGCGCAAGCCGCGTGAGCAGGAGGTTACAAGCGCATGCGATGCCGGACCCCGCCCGTGTCCACGGGCGGGGTCCGCGTCACGAAAGTCTTTCGTAACCGAGGCATTTCCCCTCCTTGTCCCGGGTGTGAAGGACATGTCAGTCTCCCGATCCAGCAGGCAGGCCGCCTCGGCGGGACATCCGAAAGCCTTTCGTAATGCTTTCCGATCTGCCTGACGCACCCACGGCGTGCAGAGAGATGAGGCAGAACATGCGCGGATTCCGGAACATCAGAGCCCGGCGCGTCATCGCGTCCGCCGTCACCGTCGCGGCGGCCTTCGGCCTTGCCGCGTGCGGGACTTCGGGACCGTCCACGACGACGTCGGCGAAGGGCCTGACGATGTGGGCACTGAACGACCAGACGATCCTCAAGGAGTCCGTCGACGCCTACAACAAGGACCATCCCGACGAGAAGATCACGCTGCAGCTGTACGCGAACGACGACTACAAGCAGAAGCTGCGGGTGGCCTTCGGCGCGAACCAGGCACCGGACATCTTCTTCAGCTGGGGCGGCGGCGCGCTGGACGACTACGTCAAGGCGGGCAAGGTCGACGCGCTGACGGCGGCACAGGTGAAGACGGACCGGTTCACGCCGAGCGTGATGCAGAGCGCCACTTTCGGCGGCAAGGTCTACGGCGTGCCGGCCAACGGCCTCGCCCCGGTCGTCCTCTACTACAACAAGAAGGTTCTCAAGAGCGCGGGCGTGGAGCCGCCGAAGACGTACGACGAGCTGATGACGGCCGTGGGGAAGCTGAAGGGCGACGGAGTGATTCCGCTGTCCCTCGCGGCGAACTCCAAGTGGCCGACGCTGATGTACCTGGAGTACCTGCTCGACCGCACGGGCGGCACCCAGGCGTTCTCGAAGATCGCTTCCGGTGACGCCACGGCGTGGACGGATCCGACGGTCACCAAGGCCAATCAGTACCTCCAGGACCTCGCCAAGGCCGGCGCGTTCGGGAACAACGCCTCCTCCGTGAACTACGACCAGGGCGCCTCCACGGCTCTGCTCTACACCGGCAAGGCGGGCATGGAGGTGATGGGCACCTGGGAGTACGCCAACCTCGTCAAGGCCGCACCGGACTTCGTCAAGAAGGACCTGGGCTATGTCGCCTTCCCGGCGCTGACCGGCGGCGCGGGCAACGCGAAGAGCATCGTCGGCAACCCCTCGAACTTCCTGTCGCTGAACGCGTCGAGCGGGCACAAGTCCGCGGCCCTCACCTACCTGAAGGACTACGTCCTCGACGACTCCCAGGTCGACGCCTACCTCGCGGCGGGCAGCGTGCCGCCGGTCAACGGTCTGGAGTCGAAGCTGGCGGCGACGAAGTCGTCCGACAAGGCGTGGCTGACGTTCGTCTACGAACTGGTGCAGAACTCCCCGAGCTTCCAGCTCTCCTGGGACCAGGCCCTGCCCTCGGACCAGGCCGACCCGCTCCTGACCAACGTCGACAAATCGTTCCTGCGGCAGATCAAGCCCGAGCAGTTCGGCGCGAACATGAGCAAGGCGGGCTCGTAGTGGCCACCACGCTCCGCACCCCCCGTACGACCTCTACGACCCGAACGACCCGTACGACCGGCCGTGGCGGGCGCCGTTTCAGCGGCGCTCTCATGGCGGCCCCCGCCCTGATCCTCTTCGGTCTGTTCGGTCTGGTCCCCCTGGTGGGCGTGGTGGCGCTCGGCTTCGCCCGCTGGGACGGCCTGGGCTCCATCGGCTGGTCCGGCGCCGCCAACTGGAGTTCCGTCCTGACGGACGGCGCCACCTGGCAGGCGCTGTGGCTCACCGTCAAGGTGATGGTGATCAGCTGGCTGGTCCAGACACCGCTGGCTCTCGCCCTCGGTGTCTTCCAGGCGCCGCACGGGCGCCTGCGCTCCCTCTTCGCGGTGCTCTGGTTCCTGCCCCTGCTGCTGTCCGCCGTGGCGATCGGACTCACCTGGCAGGCCCTGCTCGACCCGTCGTTCGGCATCGGTGCCACACCCGGACTGCACTGGCTGGCAAGGCCGTTGCTGGGCTCGCCGGACCTGGCGCTGTATACGGTGATCTTCGTGATCGCCTGGCAGTTCGTGCCGTTCCACGCACTGCTCTACCAGGCCGGGATACGGCAGATCCCGACCGAGCTGTACGAGGCCGCCGCGATCGACGGCGCCGGTCCCGCGACCCGGTTCCTGCGCATCACGCTGCCGCAGCTGAAGTACACGATGGTCACGTCCAGCACGCTCATGCTGGTGGGCTCGCTGACGTACTTCGACCTGATCTTCGTGCTGTCCGGCGGCACCGGCGGTCCCGGCACCGCCACCCGCGTGCTGCCGCTGGCCATGTACATCACGGGTTTCCAGTCGCACGACATGGGCCGGGCCAGCGCGGTCGCCACTCTGCTGGTGGCGTTCGGCCTCGGTCTGTCGCTGCTGACCACCCGCCTGTCCGGGTTCACCCGGATGGACAGCCAACAGGAGGGCCTGTGAGCACCACCCTGACACGGACGCGCACAGGTGCCGGCAAGGACGACGGGGCGGACGCCGCCGGGCGTCCGGTGACGGCGCGGCGGGCTCCCTGGCCGCACCGGGCGGCGACGGCCCTGCGCCGTGCCGTCACCGGCGGCGCCGCGCTGCTGTGGACGGCGCTGGTCGTCGTACCCGTCTACTGGCTCGTCGTGACCAGCCTGCGCAGTGCTACGGACTTCACCACCGCGAGTCCGCTGGCCCCGCCCGGCCACCCCACCCTGGCGAACTACCGAACCGTCCTGGACGGCGACTTCGCGACCTATCTGCTCAACAGCGCCGTCGTGACCGTGGCGACGGTCGTGTTCACCGTCGTCGCGGCCCTGATGGCGGCGTTCGCGATCGTCCGCAACTCCGGCAGCCGCTGGTCCCGGGTGACGTTCCGGCTGTTCCTGCTGGGCCTGGCGATCCCGTTGCAGGCGGTCATCATCCCGGTGTACCTGCTGATCATCCGGATGCGGCTGTACGACAGCCTGGCGGCGATCGTGCTGCCGTCGGTGGCGTTCGCGCTGCCCATCACCGTGATGATCCTGGTGAGCTTCCTGCGGGACGTGCCCCGTTCCCTGTTCGAGGCGATGGTCGTCGACGGCGCGGGCGACTGGCGCATGCTGATCTCGCTCGCGGCGCCGCTGGCCCGCCCGGCGCTGGTGACGGTCGCCGTGTACGACGGCCTCCAGGTCTGGAACGGCTTCCTCTTCCCGCTGATCCTCACCCAGAGCGGCGACAAGGCGGTGCTGCCGCTCGCTCTGACGCTCTACCGGGGCCAGTTCGGCATCGACGTCCCGGCGACCATGGCCGCGGTGGTGCTCTCCACGCTGCCCATGCTGGTGGTGTTCGTGCTCGCCCGGCGCCAGCTCGTCGCCGGCCTCACCGCCGGATTCTCCAAGTAGCAGGCCCTCGCCCGCCTCACCACCTTTGTCTCAGCAACGCGTCCCGCGACGGCGGCCGGGTTGGCATGCCCGGCCGCCGCGACGCGTTCCCCCGTACCTCCCCGAGGAGTCGTGAATGACGACCACCATGCCGGACCACGGCGGCCTCCCGCACCCGGGAGACCGCACCGGGCCCGATCGCCCCTGGACCGACCCCGCGCTGCCGGTCGACGAGCGCGTCGAGGCCCTGCTCGCCCGGCTCACCCTGCCCGAGAAGGTCGCGCAACTGAGCAGCACCTGGGAGGACATCGAGGCCACCGGCCCCGAAGTCGCCCCGGGCAGCAACCACTTCGGCCGGGTCGGTGACCTCGACGAGACCGCCCGGCACGGCCTGGGCCAGCTCACCCGCCCCTACGGCACCCTCCCCCGGCCCGCACTGGAACACGCCCGGCTGCTGGCCGGGCACCAGCAACAGGTCGTGAGGCAGAGCCGGTTCGGCATCCCGGCCATGGCCCACGACGAGTGCCTGACCGGCTTCACCGCCTACGGCGCCACGATCTACCCGACCTCCCTGGGCATGGCGGCCACCTTCGACCCCGCCCTGATCCGCCGGGTCGGCGAGGCCATCGGCTCCGACATGGCCGAGGCCGGCGTCCACCAGGGTCTGGCCCCCGTCGTCGACGTGATCCGCGACTACCGCTGGGGCCGCTGCGAAGAGACCTTCGGTGAGGACCCCTATCTCGTCGGCGAGATGGCCGAGGCCTATGTACTGGGCGTGCAGAGCGCGGGGGTGGTCGCCACCCTCAAGCACTTCGCGGGGTACTCCGCCTCGATGGGCGGCCGCAACCACGCGCCCGCGCAGCTCGGCCGCCGGGAGCTGTTCGACGTCATCCTGCCGCCCTTCGAACGACTCGTCGCCGCGGGTGTGGGGTCGGTCATGAACTCGTACGCCGAGATCGACGGCGAGGCCCCCGCCGCGAGCGAGTGGCTGCTGACGTCCGTGCTCCGCGACCAGTGGGGCTTCGAGGGCACCGTCGTCTCCGACTACTGGTCGCTGCCGTTCCTGGTGAACGCGCACCGGGTGGCGGCCGACCTGCCCGCGGCCGGGGCGCTCGCCCTGCGGGCCGGGATGGATGTCGAACTGCCCGACCAGCGCGGCTTCGGCGAGGCGCTGGTGAGCGCCGTGGAGAAGGGGCAGGTGGCCGAGAGCGCGGTCGACCGGGCGGTACGCCGGGTCCTGCGGCAGAAGATCGGGCTGGGGCTGCTCGACCCCGACTGGGACCCGCGCCCACCCGCCCTGCGCGCCGGGGCGCTCGACCTCGACAAGCCGGAGCACCGCCGGCTTGCCCACGCGGCCGCCCGGTCGAGCGCCGTGCTACTGACGAACGACGGAGCCTTGCCCCTCCCCTCGGCCGGCCGGATCGCTCTGATCGGCCCGTGCGCCGACGACGTCCGCACCATGTTCGGCTGCTACAGCTTCCCCAACCACGTCCTCGCCGACCGCGACGATCTCGGCGACGGGGTGGAGGCGGTGTCCCTGCGAACCGCACTGACCGCCGAACTACCGCATGTGGAATGGCAGTTCGCCCAGGGCTGCCCGATCCGCGACGAGGACCGCACCGGCATCCCGGCCGCCGTGGAGGCCTGCTCCACCGCGGACGTGACCGTCCTGGTCGTCGGGGACAAGGCCGGCATGTTCGGCGTCGGCACCTCCGGCGAGGGCTGCGACGTCGAGGATCTTCGACTGCCGGGCGTACAGGAGGAGTTGGTGGAGGCGGTCCTCGCGACCCACAGGCCGGTCGTCCTGGTGGTCAGCAGTGGACGCCCCTACGCCGTGGGCCGGTTCGCCGCTGACGCCGCCGCCATGGTGCAGGTCTTCCTGCCCGGCGAGGAAGGCGGCCGGGCGGTCGCCGAACTCCTCGCCGGCTCAGGGAACTTCAGCGGAAAACTGCCGGTGCAGCTCCCCCTGTCCCCCGGCGGTCAGCCCCACACCTACCTCCACCCGCCGCTGGGCGACCGGCAGAGCTGGCTGTCCAACCTCGATCCGACCCCCGCGTTCCCCTTCGGGCACGGCCTTTCGTACACCACCTTCGAGATCGACGGGATGGCCGTCGACCGCGAACAGGTTCCTACGGACGGGGAGTTCACCGTGTCCGCGCAGGTACGGAACACAGGTGACCTGCCCGGCGCCGAGACGGTCCAGCTCTACGCCGTCGACCCGGTCGCCCAGGTCACCCGGCCGGTACGCGCGCTGCTGGCCTTCGCCAAGGTCGACCTCGTCCCCGGCGAGAGCGCCACCGTCCGCTTCGCCGTGCACACCGACCGGCTGGCCTTCACCGGCCTGGCGGGGCACCGCGTCGTCGAGCCCGGCGAGATCCTGCTGTACGCGGGATCGTCGAGCCAGGACACCCCGGCGCGGGGCACGGTCCGGCTCGTCGGCGAGGAACGGGACGCGACGGTCGTACGACACCACACCGTGCGGGTGACCGTCGAGCGGGCTTAGCCGGGCGGGCACGGCAGCGGCGGCACCGGTCTTGCCCCTGGGCACACGGTCCCGTTAGCTTGCGGCGGAGGTTCTGACCAGGGATTCGATGCGTTTTCGGCGCATCGGTGTCGGCAATGGGGCGGGCATCGGGTGGCAGCTCAGGGCAAGGCTCATCTGGAGACGCAGTACGGGCTGCTGACGGGCATCGCCGCCGAGGCGGGGGTGTCCCTCAGCACCGTGTCCAAGGTCGTGCACCGGCGTCGTGACGTCGGTGCGGCGACCCGGGCCCGCGTGGAGGAGCTGCTGGCGCGCAGCGGGTACGTCCGCCCGTGGGAGCCGGAGCCCGCCCGACCCCGGCAGATCATCGCGGTGTTCCGGGACATGTCGGGGCCCTACACACTGGAAGTCGCCCGGGGAATCGTGGACGCGGCAGGCGAACTCGGCATCAACGTGGTGACGGGGACGACGAGTCGGCGGCCCATCTCCCGGTGGCTGGAGGAGTGTGTGGCGCTCGGTGCCGCCGGGCTGATCATCGTGATCTCGATGCTGGCCGAGGAGGACCAGCGCCGTATCGTCGAGCAGCGTCTCCCGGTGGTGCTGATCGACCCGCTCAGCGCGCCGTCCCTGGACATCCCGAGCATCGGGGTGACCAACTGGAACGGTGCCAGGGACGCGATGCAGCACCTCCTCGGGCTCGGGCACACCCGGATCGGCATGGTCGCGGGCCGCTCGCACTCCCTGGCCGGGGCGGCTCGCCTGCACGGCTACCGGGCAGCCCTGGAGGAAGCCGGGATCGGCTACGACCCGTCGATCGTCCGCTCCACCGACTTCGACTACGACGAGGCGCTGACCGCCAGCCTCCAGATCCTCCGCTCCGCCGAGCCGCCCACCGCCGTGTTCGCGGCCAGTGACGCCCAGGCCCTCGGCGTGCTGGAGGCCGCCCGCCAGGAGGGGTTCGGCGTGCCGGACGATCTGGCCGTCATGTCCTTCGACGACACCTTGGTCGCGGCCATGGCCTGTCCGCCCCTGAGCGCGGTGCGCCAGCCGTTCGAGGAACTGGGGCACGAGGCGACTCGGGTCCTCATGCAGCTCGCCGAGGGCCGGCCGCCGGTGTCCCCGCGGATCGAGCTGGCGACGGAGCTGGTGCTGCGGACGTCGACGTCCGTTCCCCGGCACGCGGACAGGTCCCGCTGACAGCCGTTCGGGCGAGGTGCGGCACGCACCCCGCCCGAACCGGCTATCCCCGGCTCCACCTCTGGGTGGCGTTGCCCAGGGCCGTCCACAGTTCCACGGGCGAGCCGTTGGCCGTCCCCCAGTTGGTCACATCGATGGCTAGACCGTTGGACCGGTTGACGACGGAACCGTCCAGCCGGAACCACCACTTCTGGCTGGACTTCCCGTTGCAGGCCCAGAGAATGAGCTTGGTACCCGCGGTGGTGCCGTCACTGTTCGCGGCAAGGCAGTTGCCGGAGACGCGGAGTTCGCCGGCCGCGGTCTGGGTGATGGTCTGGTTGGCGTTGCCCGAGCAGTCGTAGATCTGGACCTGCACGCCTGTCTGGCCGTTCGGGACGTCGAGGCAGCGGCCGGAGTTGGCGCCCTTCAGGGCGAAGGACGCGTCGGTCGGCACGGGGTCCTGGACCAGCTGCCAGTCCTGTGAGCCGTCGCTGGTAGCCGCAGCCACGGTGACGGCGCCGCCCGCGGTCGCTCCGCTCATGTACAGGCTGGTGTTCTTGACCGAGCGGATCTTGTAGTACCCGCTGGTCGACGAGGAGACCAGGGTCCACTGCTTGTCGGTGGCACCGTCGTCGACCCACTGGGCCAGCTTCTGCCCGGCCGTCGCGCTGCCGGTCCAGATGGCGACGGAGCGGCCGCCGGTCTTGTTGAGCAGGGTCACGTTGGCGCCCTTTGCGGTGAGATGCCAGCGCTGCGAGTCGTCCGTGGCACTGCGGGCCTTGAGGACGAGGTCGGGGACGTTTCCGGTGAGGTTCGCGTCCTGCGTCTTCCCAGTGTCGGGGCTGAGGACCTGACCGGTCAGGCGGTTGACGAGGGTGTCGTAGGCACCGTCGGACCGGCCGAGGTCGACCTCGGCATAGTGCACGGGCCCCACGCTTCCGCCGCTCCAGGATGCCTGGAGGACGAGGACGCGTCCCGTGCCCGTGACGTACTGGAGAGTGCGGCTGTACCCGGCGGCGATCGGTGTCTGGTACTCCTTCCAGGACCCGTTGCTGAGACCGGACTCGTTCACCCAGACGTTTCCGCTGCCCGACGCGTTGTAGACGATCCGTCCGTCCGGCATCGAGAGGAGCACCGGGCTGCCGCCCGTGGACAGCGTGTGTCCGCCGGTGGGCACGGGCAGGTTGGTGATCGGGGCGTCGGCGGCTGCGTAGAACTTCAGGGGATCGTCCGCGATCTTGTATCGGACGTTCGTCCCGCCGCCCCAGTACTCGTAGGTGAGGAGCCATTTGCCGTCGGTGGTCGGGGCGATCGTCGTCATGCCCGGTCGGCCGCCGCCGATCTCCGTCTTGCCGTTGCCGCGGTCCACGGTGGAACCCGGGACGTCGACGACCGGTCCGCTCCAGGATGTGCTGCTGCCGTCCCAGGTTCTGTGCACGAGGACCTGGCCGCCCGAGTCCGACGCGGTGTCGTTGTCCGGGTCGAGGACCGGCACACCGGTGCCGGCGTCGTAGCCGAGGTAGTCGTTCTCGTCCGAGTAGTAGGCGACGAGTTGGCCGTTCCGGGCGACGAGGTGCGGCTCCCAGACCGGGTCGACCTGCGCGTGGGTGTTGGCGGTCGAGACGCGCCCGAGGCTTCCCGCGCTGCCGCCCTGCCAGCCGCCGGTGGCGACGATGTTGACGATGTTCCAGGTCGCGCCGTCGTCGGTGCTGGAGTACAGCGCGAGCGCCACGTCCTTTCGGTCGCCGTCACTGGACGGCGTCCAACTGGAATTGGCGGCCTTCTGCTCCTCGTAGTAATAGTCGTCCCCCGAGACCACGCTCGCGAGAAGCAGCGTGCCGGCGCTCAGGTTTCCGACATTCTGTGGGAGCACATAGAGATACGGGTTCGTCCAATTGCTCGTGTACTTCGCGTACTTGGCGTCACTCGACAGGTAGGCCGGTGCTTTGACATCGGCCAGCTTCTGCCACGTCGTCCCCTCGTCGTCACTCTTGTAGACCGGCATCGTCTGGCCCACCGGGGCGGTCTGATCGTTCTCGAACGCCGCCACGATCCGGCCGCTCGGAAGCTGGGCCGACTTCGGGTACAGAACGCAGGGGTTCTTGTTGCACGCGGCGGGATTGTCCGCCACATACAAGTTCGACGAGCTCGGCTGATATGCCGACGCGTTCGCCGCGGAGGCGATGACGAACGCCAGGCCGACGCCGACGGCTGTCGCCGACGCGAGAGCCTTCCGTGCCAATTTCTTTATCAATACAATTCCCCTGGACGGATCGGCACGAAGTCCCTGTCGAGAACTGCCGATTGACGGAGTGCGAGGCCGACAGCCCCGATTGCTCACGGATGCACATTCCACTCAATGAGACGTGAGCCGGTGGGAGACAGTATTGGGACGCGACGCCGTTGTGTCACCGTCACGTTTCCGAAAGTATTTCGTGAACCGGCCGTCACCGGTTGTTGACGTAGCGGAAATCGCAGGAACATGTGCCGGCAGGGGCCCGGCACACCGCCGCTCAGCGCCCCGCGCTCTGGCCCCCGTCGACGTGCAGGATCTCCCCGGTGACGAACGAGGCGCTTTCGAGGTACAGGATCGCGTCGACCACGTCGTCGATCTCGCCCACCCTGCCGATCGGCTGCAACGCGGCGAGAGCCTCGTACTCCGTGGTCGGGTGCATCGGGGTGCGGACGGTGCCGAGCGCGACGGTGTTGACCCGGATGCCGCAGGACGCGTACTCGATCGCCAGCGCCTTGGTGACCGCGTTCAGCCCACCTTTGGTCAGCGACGCGAGCGCTGCGGGCACCCGCGAGTCGGCGTGGTCGACCAGGGTGGTCGAGATGTTCACCAGGTGGCCGCCACCGGCCCGGGAGAGCATGGCGGCGACGGCGCTGCGGGAGACCTCGAAGAAGCCGCGCAGGTTCACCCCGGCCACGGCGTCGTAGTCCTCGTCGGTGTATTCGGTGAACGGCTTGGCGATGAAGATTCCGGCGTTGTTGATCAGCGTGTCGATCCTGCCGAACCGCCCGAGAGCCGCTTCGACGATGCGAGCGCCGACGCCCGGCTCGGCCACATCGGCCCGCACGGCCAGCACCTCGGGGTCGCTGAAATCGCCGATGGAGCGGGAGATCGCCACGACCCCGTAGCCGAGCTCGCGGTAGGCGGTGACGAGGGCGGCGCCGATGCCTTGCGAAGCGCCGGTGACGAGGGCGACCTTCTGCACGGTGTTCACGATGCGAGGAGCACCTCCTTCATCGCGATGACTGTTCACCTTCGGAGGACGGCGGGATGTACGTCAGCCTGCCCCGGCTGCGCCGCACGCGCGCTCATGGAAAGGCAGACGAGTGATGTGCCTGGCCCACTCGGGTGCCGTCGGTGTGTAGGACACGGTGTCCACATCCTCGGTGTCCTGGTCCACGAGGGACACCATCCCGTCCGCGCCTCCGACACAACCCCGTACGGTCATGCCGCGTGCGAGCCACCATGAACCGTGGCCAATATCCCCGATAACCGTATTCTCGGTATTCTCGTGCATAGCAGGTGATTTTCGACGAATGGACTGTCGAAGACGCGAGTGAGGCGCAGCGTGGTTCTGACCGGCCGGAAACCGATGCCGACAGGGCACGCGACAGGCGGCACAGGGCCTGCCCGTTCCCGTGAGCGGTTTCTTCAGGGTGAGCCCGTCGAGGCGGGTGTGCGCACATCGATCCTGAGTTCGTGGCAGCGCAGCCGCTCCCTCGGCCTCTCGCCGGACCAGGCCGACCTGCCCTTCCGGGATGATTTCGACCGGGACGCACGGATCGTCCGCGCGGCCGTCCCCGTGCTCGACCGGCTGCAGGCCAGGTTCGCCGGCAGCAAGATGAACATCTCCGTAGCCGATGCGAGCGGCACGGTCCTCCTGCGCCGCTTCGGCGAGGCGTCGCTGGCCAGGAGTCTTCCTGCGTTTCAGCGCGTTCCGGGATTCGTGTTCGCCGAGCGGGTCGCGGGTACCAACGGCATCGGTCTCGCACTGGCGGAGCGGCAACTCATCCGGGTTCACGGTGCCGAGCACTTCGCCGAGCGCTCCCAGCGAAGCGCCTGCCGCGCGCTTCCCGTCCGCGATCCGCTCAGCGGCCGTATCGAGGGCGTCCTGTGCTTCGGCTATCCGCGCAGCACCGAAGACCCGGGACTGGCGATCACGATACGCAAGGCGGCCCAGGCCATCGAGCGGCGGCTGCTGGGGCAGAGTTCCGCGCGTGAGCGCGCTCTGTTGCGGGCGTACCTGGACACCGGAGCCGCGGCCTCCGTCGGCCTTCACCACACCATGGGCGTGGACGAACTGGCCCTCGGACTGCACCCCCACGACCGGGCGCTCCTCACGGAGAAGGCCGCGGAGTTGATCTCGCACGGGCAGCGGGCCGCCGCCGTCGTATCCCTGTTCGACGGTCGGCGGGTCACTCTCGTGAGCCGTCCGATGAGAAGTGGCTCAGGTGTGGAAGGCGTTGCCATCGAGGCCGTCCTCCCCGGCCCCGCACCGCGAGAACCCCTCGCCGTCCCGACCCCGGTCGACGTACCGCCGGGCTTCTCCGGTCGGCTCGCCGTGGCCACTGCCGTCCGGCCGCCCCGGTTCGTTCCGGCCACCGCGGCCCCCGGGCGTCTGTCCGTCGCCGCGCTGTCCAGGCACCTTCCCGACATCGCCTACGGCCCGTTCGGCTTCGGCAGGGGTGGCATGGCGGACGATCACCCCGACGCCCCGCCCCGGACGAGAGGGCTCGTGATGGTGGGGGAACCGCGTGTGGGAACGTACGCCCTGGCCGCGCGCCGCCGCCTGGAGCTGCTGTCCGAGGCCAGCGCCCGGATAGGTACCACGCTGGACGTGCGCCGTACCGCCCAGGAACTCGCCGAGACGGCGGTGCCACGACTGGCCGACTTCGTCACCATCGACCTGCCCGAGGCCGTACTGCGTGGCGAGGAGTCCGCCGACCCCCGCACCGACCTGCACCGCACGGTGGTGCACGGGATCCGCGACGACCTTCCCTTCAGCCCGGTCGGCAAGCAGGTCGACTTCGGCCCGACCACGCCGCAGATACGCTGTCTGACCAGCGGGCAGGCAGTGCTGGAACCGGATCTGAAGGCCGCTGCGGGCTGGCTCGCCCAGGACCCCGAGCACACCGAACGGCTGCTCACCCAGGTCCACTCCCTCATCGCGGTCCCCCTGGTGGCCCGCGGCGTGATCCTGGGCATCGCCAGCTTCTACCGTGCGCGGGACCCCGCCCCCTTCGGTGACGACGACCGCTCGCTGGGACTGGAACTCGCCAACCGCGCCGCGCTGTCCATCGACAACGCCCGGCGCTACACGCGCGAACGCACCATGGTCCTCACCCTCCAGCGCAGCCTGCTGCCGCACGATCTGCCCGACCAGGACGCCGTGGAGATCGCTCATCGCTATCTGCCCGCCGAATCCGACGTGGGCGGAGACTGGTACGACGTCATCCCCCTCTCCGGCACCCGTATCGGCCTCTTCGTCGGGGACGTCGTCGGCCACGGCATGCTCTCGGCCGCCACCATGGGCCAGTTGCGCACCGCCGCGCGCAGCTTCGCCGAACTCGACTTTCCCCCGGACGAAGTCCTCACCCACCTCGACAACCTCGTGGGACGCCTGGACCGGGAGGAACCCGCCGCCGGTGCCGGTGTCATCGGCGCCACCTGCCTCTACGTCATCTACGACCCGACCTCGCAGCAGTGCGCCATGGCCCGGGCCGGCCACCCTCCGCCCGCGCTGGTGCTGCCCGACGGCACGGTGTCGTTCCCCGACCTGCCCGCCGGGCCCCCTCTCGGCCTGGGCGGCCTGCCCTTCGAAACCGTCGAGATCCACCTCCCCGAGGGCAGCCGACTGCTCCTCTACACGGACGGACTCATCGAGGACCGGCACCGTGACGTCGACGTGGTCCTCGATCAGCTGCGCGGTGCCCTGGCCCACCCCGAGCACACACCGGAGCAGACCTGTCAGACGGTCCTGGAAACCGTCGCGCCCGCTCACCCCTGCGACGACATCGCCCTGCTCGTCGCCCGCACCCACGCGCTGGACTCTCACCGGGTCGCCGTCTGGGACCTGCCCGCCGATCCGGCCCGGGTCGGTGAAGTCCGCGCCGCCGCCCTGCGGCAACTGGCCGACTGGGGACTCGACGAGGCCGCGTTCGCCGCCGAGCTGATGCTCAGCGAGCTGGTGACCAACGCCATCCGCCACGGTGCCGGGCCCATCCGGGTACGGCTGCTCCACGGCCGCACCCTGATCTGCGAGGTTTCCGACGCCAGCAATACCGCCCCGCACCTGCGCCGGGCGGCCAGTACCGACGAGGGCGGCCGTGGTCTGTTCCTCGTGGCGCAGCTGGCACAGAGCTGGGGTACGCGCTATCTGCCCGAGGGCAAGGTCATCTGGGCCGAATGCGGGCTCGACGGCGCCTGAAGGACCGTGTGCGCAGTCCGGCGGACGCGACCGTCGGACAGGGGAGAGGCGAGCGCGGGACACGCGGCTCGCCCGGTCGGCCCACTGACCCGCTGGAGTCACAGCAGCGGGCAGGATGTCTGAAATACTCAGATTCGCCCCGTTGATGACGACGATGAAGGTCGGGCAGAACTCGCCAGACGACCCCTCGGAGATGTCCGTGCATGACGCTCCCGACACTTCCCCGAAGGACGTCCCGCCCTTGGGGGCGACTCCCCTGGTCCGCATCCGCGGGCTCGGCAAACGGTTCGGCGGGACCCTCGCACTGGCCGGGGTCGACCTCGATGTCCACGTCGGCAGCGTCCTCGCCCTCCTGGGGCCCAACGGTGCCGGAAAGTCCACACTCATCAAGGTGCTCGCCGGCGTCCACCACGCCGATGCGGGACAGATCACGGTGGACGGGCACCCGCTCGGAAGTCATGCCGCCTCCCGCAGCATGTCCTTCATCCACCAGGACCTCGGTCTCGTGGAGTGGATGACGGTCGCCGAGAGCATCGCCCTGAGCATCGGGTATCCCCGACGCGCCGGCCTGATTTCCTGGAGGCGGACCCGGGAGCGCTGCGCCGACGCCCTGAAAATCGTCGCCGGACATCTCGACCCCGACGCGCCGATCGCCCGGCTCTCCCCCGCCGAGCGCTCGCTGGTCGCCTTCGCCCGTGCCCTGGCGGCACACGCGAAGCTCATCGTCCTGGACGAGCCCACCGCCCGACTCCCCGCCGCGGACTGCGCCCGGCTCTTCCGCGTGCTCCACGCCCTGCGCGACCAGGGGCACGGCATTCTCTACGTCAGCCACCGGCTGGACGAGGTGTACAAGGTCGCCGACACCTTCGCCGTGCTGCGCGACGGCCGCCTCGTCAGCCACGGCCCGCTGGCGGGCCGGGGCCCCGCCCGTCTGGTGCACGACATCGTCGGTGAGGAACTGGCCGGCTACCGGCCCGCCACGGTTCCGGCCGACGGCCCGGCCGTCCTGACCCTCGACGGCGTACGGACCGCCGGCGCGGGACCCGTCAGCCTGGACCTCGGGCCCGGGGAAATCCTGGGCCTGGTCGGGCTCTCGGGCGCCGGGCACATGAACCTGGGCCGAGCCCTCGCCGGCTCCCGGGCCCTCCTCGACGGGCGCGTCCTGCTCGGCGGTCAGCCGTACAGCCCGCGTACGGTCGCCGACGCCGTCGGCCTCGGGGTGGGCTTCGTGAGCGGCGACAGACAGCGGGAGGGGTGCGCCGCCGAGCTGACGGTACGCGAGAACCTCCTGGCCAACCCCGGCGCGGGCGGTCTGTCGGCGCTGGGCTGGATCAGTCCCCGCCGCGAACGTGCCGAGGCGGCCGGTTTGATCGAACGGCTCTCGGTGCGGCCCCAGGACAGCGAGGCTCCCCTCGCCACCCTGTCCGGCGGAAACCAGCAGAAGGTCGTGATCGGCCGGTGGCTCCGGGTCGGCCTGCGCCTGCTGATCCTCGAGGAGCCGACCGCGAGCGTGGACGTCGGCGCCAAGGCCGCGGTCTACCGCCTGCTCGACGACGGGCTGGCCGCCGGCCTCGCGGTCCTGCTGATCTCCACCGACTTCGAGGAGGTCGCGGGCGTGTGCCGACGCGCCCTGGTCTTCGTCCGCGGGTCCGTGACGGCCGAGCTGAGCGGTCCGGACCTCACCGTCGCCGGGCTCACCCGGGCGGCGTCGGCCATGCCCCTGTCCGGAACCGCGACCCACCCATGACGGACTCCTCCCCACCCCGACCCCGGCCGCAGCGGCCGAGGCCGCTGCGCCGCCTCGGCCGACCGGGCGGGCCACGGGCAGCTCGCGGACCAGGCGGTCACCTCATCGGCAGGTACGGCCTGCTGGCGCTCACGGCCCTGCTCTTCCTGATCTTCTCCCTCACCCTGCCGCGCACCTTCCCCACGCTGGACACCGTCGACGCGATCCTGTCCACCCAGTCGATCCCGGCCGTCCTCGCACTCGCCGCCATGGTCCCCATCGTGACGGGCCGCTTCGACCTCTCCCTCGGCTACGGCCTCGGCCTTGCGCACGTCATGGTGATGCAGCTCGTCGTCAACAACGGCTGGCCCTGGCCACTCGCCTGCCTCGCGGTGATCTCGGGTGGGGCGGTCGTGGGCATCCTCAACGGCGTCATCGTCGAGTTCGGCCGGATCAACTCCTTCATCGCCACTCTCGGGACCGGCAGCATGCTGTACGCCGTGACCGGCTGGATCACCGACGGTGGTCGGATCGTCCCCGGCCCGCAGGGCCTCCCCCTCGCCTTCACCGACCTCTACGACTCGATGTTCCTCGGCCTTCCCGTCCCCGCCTTCTACGTGCTCGGTCTCGCCGTCGCGCTGTGGCTGGTGCTGGAACGGCTGCCGCTCGGCCGGTACCTGTACGTCATCGGTGCGAACCGGCGCGCCGCGGACCTCATCGGCATCCCGACACGGAGGTACTCCGTCTACGCGTTCACCGCGTCGGGACTGATCGTCGGCCTCGCGGGCGTCCTGCTCGCGGCCCAGCAGCAGATCGGCAACCCCAGCGTCGGCCTCGACTACCTGCTGCCCGCCTTTGCCGCCGCCCTCCTCGGCTCCACCGCGATCAGACCCGGCCGCCCCAACGCCATGGGCACCGTCGTCGCCGTCGCCGTCCTGGCCGTCGGCCTCACGGGCATCGGTCAGATGGGCGCGGGCTTCTGGACGATTCCGCTGTTCTACGGCGGCACCCTGCTCGTGGCTGTCGGTCTGTCCGGCTACTCCGCCCGCCGCCTTCGCACCGGCGCCGCGGCGGCCCGCGACTCGCCCGACGCGCCGCCTCCGCCCCCCTCCGCCCCGACGCGGGACGGTGGTGCGGCGGGCACCACTCCATGACCCGCGCCACGGGCACCACCTGTGTGTTCGCGGCCGCATCGTCCCGCCCCTTCCTCCGCGAGGAGCCTCCGTGCACGGCAACCGCAAGGCCACTCCCGCCGTCATGAGGGCGCGGTCCGTCGCCACCACAGTGGTCATCGCGGCAACGGTCCTCGCGGGCTGCGAACGCGGCTCCTCGCACGGCCCGGGAGACTCCCCCACGGGCCCCGGCGGCTGCCCCGCGATCCAGGACCGCGCCGAGACCGCCGTCCGACAGGCGGAAAGGACCGACGTCCCCTGGAGCGGGCCGGCCGCCGGCCCCACGGCGGTCCCCGGAAAGACCATCGTCTACGTCGCCCAGACCATGACCAATCCCGGCGTCGCGGGCGCCGCGAACGGGGTGCGGGAAGCCGCACGGGTCATCGGCTGGAAGGTCAGGGTGATCGACGGCGGGGGCACACCTGTAGGGATCCAGGCGGCGATGAGCTCGGCCTTGGCGCTCAGACCCGCGGGCATCGTCATCGGCGGCTTCGACCCCAACTCGACGTCGCGGCAGGTCTCGCAGGCCGACAAGGCAGGCATCCCGCTGATCGGCTGGCACGCGGTCGCCGCCCCCGGACCCAGCCGAAGGCCTCGGCTCTTCACCAACGTCACCACCCGGGTCGAGGACGTGGCCGGAATCAGCGCCCAGTGGATCATCGCTCACTCCGACGGCCATGCCGGGGTCGTGCTCATCACCGATGCCTCGATCCCCTTCGCGAGGAACAAGTCCGAGCTGATCAGGAGGGACCTCTCCACCTGCTCGGGCGTGCGGCTCCTGTCGTACGAGAACATCCCGATCTCGGACGCGAGCAGCCGTATCCCCCGGGAGATCTCCTCGCTCCTCTCCCGCTTCGGGAGCACGTGGACCCACTCCGTGGCCATCAACGATCTGTACTTCGCCGACGCCGCCCCCGCCTTCCGTGCCGCCGGCAAGAACGGCGCGGGTCCGCCCTTCAACATCGGCGCAGGTGACGGCGACCCCTCCGCCTTCCAGCGCATCAACAGCGAGCAGTACCAGGACGCCACCGTCCCCGAGCCGCTGTCCTTGCAGGGCTGGCAAATCGTCGACGAGTTCAACCGCGCCTTCTCGAGTCGGCCCGCCAGCGGATATGTGGCCCCCGTCCACATCACCACGGCCGACAACAGCCACGGGGCCACGACCTGGGACCCGTCGGGCTATCGGGAGGCGTACCGGAGGATCTGGGGCAGGTAACCCCGCGTCCTCGTCACTGGGAATGACGTACCGCGCGGGCGATCAGCAGAGCGACGTCGTCGCGGTCGCGCGGGTGTCGCAGCCCCTCGAGAAGGCGGTCGCACGTCTCCTCCAACGGGCAGTCGGCCACCTCCAGGGCGTGGACCAGGACGGCGAGGCGTTCGTCGATGGAGTCATGGCGGGTCTCGACCAGACCGTCGGTGTACAGGACCAGCTTGTCGCCCAGGCCGAATTCGACGGCGGTCGCTTCGAACGGGACACCGCCGACTCCGAGAGGGATACCGGCGGGCAGGTCGAGCAGCCGGGGGCGCTCACCACTGCGCACGAGGACAGGAGGCAGGTGGCCGGCGTTGGCGATGCGGCACTCGCCGCGGTGGGGATCGTAGGCCGCGTAGAGACAGGTGGCGATGTACTGCTCCAGACCGGATGTGATCGAGTCCAGCTGCTCGAGAACCCGGGCCGGCTCCAGGTCGAGGCTGGCGAAGGCGGCCGTGGCGGTGCGCAGGCGCCCCATGGCCGCGGCGGCGTCGATGCCGCTGCCCATGACGTCGCCCACGACGAGGGCTGTCTTGTCGCCGTCGAGCGGGAGGACGTCGTACCAGTCGCCGCCGATCTCGTAGGCGGCCTGCGCCGGGACATAGCGGGAAGAGACCTGCAGGCCGGGAAGGCGGGACGGGTGGTCGGGGAGCAGGCTGCGCTGGAGGGTTTCGGCCGCGGTGCGCACGCTCTGATGTGTGCGGGCGTTGTCGATGCACACCGCGGCGCGGAATGCGAGCTCGGTGGCGATGGCGAGGTCGTCCTCGTCGAAGGGCCGTGGATCCCGGGCGCGGGAAAGCCCCAGGAAGCCCAGGACGGCGCCGCGTGCGGTCAGCGGGACGGCCATGTAGGAGTGCACCCCGGCCCTGGCCAGCAACGTGGCGGCGCGGTCGTCGCGGGCGATGCGACTCAGGTCGTTCCCATCGGCGTGTGCGATCAGGATGGGCCGGCCGGTGCGCACACATCGGGTGGCCACCCGATCGGCCTCGTAGGTGGTGATGTTGCCCGGCGGATCGGCGGCCAGGACGGCTTCCGTGGGGTAGGCGGCCTTCACGGCGAGGGCGCGGAAGAGCGCGGGGCCGTTGTCGGAGGCGGAGCGGTGCTCGTCGAGGACGGAGTCGAGCACGTCGACGGCGACCATGTCGGCGAATTCGGGAACGGTCACCTCGGCCAGCTCCCGGGCTGTTTCCTCGACCTCCAGGGTGGTGCCGATACGAGCGGAGCCATCGGCGATCAGGGCCAGGCGCCGCCGGGTCTCGGTGGCCTCCATGGCCGACCGGTACCGCTCGCTGACGTCCACCACGAGTTCGGCCACCCCGAGAACACGGCCCTGGGTGTCCTCCAGCCGGTACACCGAGATCGACCACGCGTGCCGCTGTTCCGGGTCGGCCGGGGTGAAGCCGACGACGGTGGACTCGTCGAGCAGAGGGACCCCGCTCTCGAGGACCCTCCTCATCGCGACCTCGATCACCTCGAACTTGTCGGGGCTCATGATCTCGCGGTAGTGGCGGCCGAGATGCTCTTTCGCGGGGAGACCGTGCATCCGCTCCAGCGCGGGGTTGACGGCCAGGTACCTGAGGTCCGTGTCGAGGATCGCGAGCCCGAAGGGGGACTGGGAGATCAGCCGGGTGGACAGGGCGACATCCCGCTCCACCTCGCGAAGCGTGGGTGAGTCGGTGCCGAGCCCGAGGGCGTAGAAGTCGCCGCGGTCGTCCAGCAGCCGAGTGTTGCGCAGCTCCACCAGCCGGGTGCTCCCGTCCTTGCACCGGATGGGAAACGTGCCGCCCCAGCCCTGGCCGGTCTCCATGACCTCGGCGAACTTCTTGATCACCCAGTCCCAGTCCTCCTCCCGGATGAGCAGCATTGCGGCGTACTGCCCGAGCGCCTCCTCCGCGGTATACCCGTACAGCTCCTCTGCCTGGGGACTCCACAGGACGATCCGTCCGTCCGCGTCCAGCAGTGTCGCCGCGACGCCGAGAAGGTCCATCAGCCCGCTCGGCTGCGACGGCTCGCCGTCCCGGCGGGGGCGAGCCCAGTCGATGCCCGACGGATGCCATTCGGCTTCGCTCATCACAGGCACTCCTTCCGCGGCCGGCGGCACGCGAGGCCATCCGCCGGCCTGGAGCGCGGCCTGCCCGTCTCCACAGGCGCGTCGACTTCCATGGTCCCCCACGACCGCCCGACTACACACCCCGACGGCACGACACGGCCCGTCAGGGACGATCGGGACGGCGGGTCGGAACCTCCTTCAGGCCGCCAGGTCGGACATGTCGAGGACGAAGCGGTAGCGGACGTCGTTGCGGTCGAGGCGTTCGAGGGCCTCGTTCACGCGCGCCGAGGGGAGGAGCTCGATGTCGGCGGTGATGCCGTGCTCGGCGCAGAAATCGAGCATGGCGGTGGTCGCGGGCCTGCCACCGCTGCCTGCGGAGCTGAGTCTCTTGCGTCCCACGAGGAGGTCGATGGTCTCCACGGTGACGGGTCCGAGGTGCCCGAGGTGGCTGAGCGTCCCGTCCATGGCGACCAGACGCAGGTAGGGGCCCAGGTCGTGCGGGGCGGAGATGGTGTCGATGACGACGTCGAACCGGTCACGGGCGTCGGCCATCTGTTCCGGGTCCGTCGAGACGATGAGACCGTGGGCGCCGAGACGACGCGCGTCGTCGGCCTTGTCGGGTGAGCGGGTGATGACCGAGGTGTCGGCCCCGAGCGCCACGGCGATCTTGACCGCGAGATGGCCCAGGCCACCCAGTCCCGCCACGGCGACGCGACTGTGCGGCCCCACGCCCAAGGTGTGCAGCGGTTCCCAGACAGTGATCCCGGCGCAGAGCAGAGGAGCGGCAGCGGCCGGATCCAGACCGGCCGGAAGAGGGTGGGCGAACCGGTCGCGGACGACGTACTCGCGGGAGTAGCCCCCCAGGGTGGTCGATCCGTCGTGCCGGTCGACGCCGCCGTAGGTCAGGGTCGGGAAGGCGTGGCAGAAGTTCTCCTGGCCGGCCCGGCACATCGCGCACTCCCCGCAGGAATCGACGATGTTGCCGACCGCGACAGGGTCACCGACGGAGAAGCGGGTGACGGCGGGCCCCGTTTCGGCCACCACGCCCGTGAACTCGTGCCCCGGCACCAGGGGACGGCCCCCTTCACCGTCGTGGCTGCGGACGGCGTGCAGATCGGTGTGGCAGACACCGCAGTAGTCCACTCGGATCGCGAGGTCGTCCGGGCGCAGGTCGCGCCGCTGCAGCGACGTCCGTCGCAGCCTCGCCGTCGGGCCGTCCGCCTGCCAGCCAGTTGTTGTCCGCACCGCGCATCTCCTTAAACAGACTGTTCGGTCTATCGCAGCGTAGGCGCGTCGGCGGCTCCAGGCAAACCAACTGTTCTGTTTGGTATCCTGACGGGCATGACGGACCGGCCCCTGACCTCGCGCGGAGCGGCGACGTACCAGCGCATCCTCGATGTGGCGACCCAGGAGTTCGCCGAGCACGGGATCGCCGGCGCGCGCATCGAGCGGATCGTGGCCGCCGCGCGCACGAACAAGGCACAGCTCTATGCCTACTTCGGCAACAAGGAAGGGCTCTTCGACGCCATCTTCTTCGGCTCGCTCGAGCGGATCGTGAATGTCGTCCCGATCGACGCCACCGACCTCGCGGACTGGGCCGTACGGCTCTACGACGAGTACCTCCGCCGTCCCGACCTGATCCGGCTGGCCACCTGGGCGCGCCTGGAGCGCCGCCCGACCGGGCACCTGGTGGACGACCCCGACCGCCTCGACGACCGCAAGTTGCGGGCCATCGCCGAAGCCCAGGCCGCCGGATTGGTGCACCGGGGAGACCCGTTCGACGTGATGGCCATGGTCATCGCCATGTCCATGGCCTGGTCACCGGTCAGCAACGTCTACGCGGCAACCGCCCAGGAGCCCCCCGAAGTTCACGAACAGCGTCGCTCCCTGCTCCGCGAGAGCGTCCACCGCGCCGTGGCAGCCGACCGCAAGGAGGGCTAGGACTCCGGCATCCGGCAGATGCGCGAGCGACTGAAGGGCACGGAGGAGCGGACGGGTCGGGAACCCCTCACAGTCGCCCGCGCGTTGGGCACTGCGCAGGTACATCGCGCGAGAGTCCTACGGGTGCCGGGGGATACGACATGACGGAGATCATTGTCATCGGAGGCGGTATCGCCGGTACGGCGACGGCCTTGGCCCTGCACAAGGCAGGGTTGGACGTGACCGTGTACGAGGCGCACCCCGAATCGGCCGAGGACCTCGGTGCCTTCCTCACACTCGCGAGCAACGGCATGCGTGCCCTCGCCCAGATCGACGCCTCCGCCGCGGTCACCGAGGTCGGCTTCCCGCTGCGTGCCATGAGCGTCCTCGACGCAGCGGGCACCGAGGTGGCACAGATGGAGCTCGGAGAGGCCCACGACCCGCTTCTCGCTTACCGATGCCTCCGCCGTGGCGAGTTCAACGCCGCCCTGCAGGCGGAGGCCGCACGCCGGGGCATCGGCCTCCGGCGCGGCACCCGGCTCGCCTCCGTCGAGAACGGTCGGGACGGCGTCACCGCACGTTTCACCGACGGCTCCAGCGCGACCGGTGACCTGCTGATCGGCGCCGACGGGCTGAACTCCACCGTCCGGGAGTCGATCGCCCCTCGGACACAGCCCTGCTTCGCGGGTGAGAGCGTCTTCTACGGCTACGCCGACGAGGCGCCCCTGGTCGCGGAGACCGGGCGTCTCACCATGGTGAGAGGCGGCGCGGCCGCCTTCGGCTGTGCGGTGTCGCCCGGCGGAGAGACGTACTGGTTCGCGCGTGTGGCCGGTGAGCCGCTGTCCGCCGACGACATCGCGCACGGCACGCCCGGCCACTGGCGTGGGTTGCTCCTGCCGTTGCTGCGCGCGGACGCCACACCCGCCGCGGACGTGGTCGCGGCCACCGTCGACCGCATCATGGTCACCAACGCGACCGAGATCCCGACCGGCACACCGTGGCACCACGGACGGACCCTGATCATTGGCGACGCCGCCCACGCGGCCTCCCCCGCGACCGGGCAAGGAGCGTCGATGGCGCTCGAGGACGCCGTCGTCCTCGCGAAGTCACTGCGGGACGCGCCCGACACCGAGTCCGCGCTCTCCCTCTACGAGGCCCTCCGCCGCCCGCGCGTGGAGCACAACATCACGACCAGCGGCAAGATCTCCCGTGGCTCCCACACACCGTCACGCACCGGTCAAAGAGCGCCCGCTCCCCGCCCCGGAGACAGCGACCTCCTCCAGCACCTGGAGTGGGACGTCGACCTCTCGACCGTGGCCGAAGGCAGCAGTTCGGTGGCAGCAGCGGGTGACGGTGGCAGGGACGCCGGTTGACGGTCTGAAGGTCCCTTGCGGACAAATCCCGTCGCGGACAAGGGCCGTTGCGCCAACGGCCCTTGTCCGGATCCGCTCGGGTCACACGCGTGGCGTCACGCGCTCAACGCCGCCGAGACCACGCCCTTGGCCTCCTCCTGCACCTGGCGCAGGTGATCGGCTCCGAGGAACGACTCGGCGTAGATCTTGTACACGTCCTCGGTGCCCGAGGGACGGGCCGCGAACCAGGCGTTCGCGGTGGTCACCTTGATGCCGCCGATGGGCGCGGCGTTGCCCGGAGCATGGGTGAGCACCGCGGTGACCGCTTCTCCGGCGAGGGTGTCCGTGCTGACCTGTGCGGGCGAGAGCTTCGCGAGGAGGGCCTTCTCCTCGCGGGAAGCCGGGGCGTCGATGCGCTCGTACGCGGGGGCGCCGAAGCGTGCGGTCAGCGCGGTGTAGTGCTCCGAGGGGGTCTTCCCGGTCACCGCCGTGATCTCGGAGGCGAGCAGGGCCAGGATGATGCCGTCCTTGTCGGTGGTCCACACCGAACCGTCGCGGCGCAGGAAGGACGCGCCGGCCGACTCCTCCCCGCCGAACCCGAGCGAGCCGTCGACCAGCCCGTCCACGAACCACTTGAATCCCACGGGCACTTCGACGAGTTGACGGCCCAGGTCGGAAGCGACCCTGTCGATCATGCCGGACGACACCAGCGTCTTGCCGATCCCCGTGTCCGCGGGCCACTGGTCCCGGTGGGAGTACAGGTAGGAGATGGCGGCGCTGAGGTAGTGGTTGGGGTTCATGAGCCCGGCGTCCGGTGTGACGATTCCGTGGCGATCGGCGTCGGCGTCGTTGCCCGTGGCGATCCGGAAACGGTCGCGCTGCTCGATGAGCGAGGCCATGGCGTAGGGCGACGAACAGTCCATTCGGATCTTGCCGTCCCAGTCCAGCGTCATGAAGCGCCAGGTCGGGTCGGTGAGCGGGTTGACCACCGTCAGGTCGAGCGCGTGCTGTTCGGCGATGCGTCCCCAATAGGCGACCGATGCCCCGCCCAGGGGGTCCGCGCCGATGTGCACGCCGGCCGTGCGGATCGCGTCCAGGTCCAGCACGTGCGGCAGGTCGGCGACGTAGGTGCCGAGGAAGTCGTAGCGGCCGGTGCCGGGGGCGGCCAGCGCCCTCGTGCAGGGGATGCGCCGTACGCCCTTCAGGCCGCCCTCGATGAGTTCGTTGGCCCGGTCCTGGATCCAGGACGTCGCCTCGGAGCCGGCCGGGCCGCCGTTCGGCGGGTTGTACTTGAAGCCACCGTCTGCGGGCGGGTTGTGGGACGGGGTGACCACGACCCCGTCCGCGAGACCCGAGGACCGTCCGCGGTTGTGGGTGAGAATGGCGTGCGAGACCGCCGGAGTAGGCGTGTAGCCGTCCGCGCTGTCAAGGAGCACCGACACTCCGTTGGCCGCGAACACCTCCAGCGCGGTGACCTTCGCGGGCTCCGACAGGGCGTGGGTGTCGGCGCCCAGGAAGAGGGGACCGTCGATGCCCTGGCCCTCGCGGTACTCGCAGATGGCCTGACTCGTCGCGGCGATGTGGTCCTCGTTGAACGCGGTCGCCAGTGACGACCCACGGTGGCCGGACGTACCGAAGGCCACGCGCTGGCCGGGTTCCGCCGGGTCGGGGTGCAGCGCGTAGTACGCCGTGACCAGCCGGGCCACGTCGACGAGGTCCTCGGGACCGGCCGGAGTGCCCGCTCGTTCGTGCTGCATGTACCCGCACCTCCACCTCGGTTTTTCATCGCTTGCGGTCCCATGTTTCCTCACCGGGCGGCGCGGCCGCACGGTGCCACGGCGATGACTGGACACGCGCCGGGCCAGAGGGTCTCGCGGGTGCTGTCCCGGAGATCCTCGGTCAACAGGCTGGTATCCCCAATTGCCCATTGCCTAGGATGTATTGTCTGTCAAGCCAAGCCACTAGAAGCAGCTTGGAGCTGGGGGAACGATGCAGGCTGGAAAGCAGTTGTCCACGAAGATCGACGCCACCGTACCCACGGCCGCTCGTATGTACGACCACTATCTGGGCGGCAAGGACAACTACGCAGCCGATCGGGCAGCGTGCGCAGAGCTGGACAAGGTCGTGCCCAGCACGCGCGCCTTGGCGCTGAACAACCGGCGCTTCCTGCAGCGGGTCGTCGGGACGCTCGCAGCCGAGTACGGCATCAGGCAGTTCCTCGACCACGGGTCCGGCCTGCCCACCCAGGAGAACGTCCACCAGGTCTCGCAACGCGTCGATCCCTCGTCGCGCGTGGTGTACGTCGACAACGATCCGATGGTGCTGGTGCACGGACGGGCGCTGTTGGACCAGAATGACCGCACCACGGTCATCCACGCCGATCTGCGTGACACGGAGAAGATCTTCTCCCACCCCGACACCCAGCGCCTGCTCGACTTCTCGCAGCCGGTGGCCGTGCTGTTCAACTCGGTCTTCCACTGCATTCCGGACGGAGAGACCGACGGTCCGCTCGCCGTGGCCCACCGGGTGGCCGAACGGCTCGTGCCCGGCAGCTTCATGGTGATGTGCCAGCTGGTCAGCGAGGACGCGAAGGTCCGGGAGTTCGTCACCGACTTCATGGATCAGGCGACCCAGGGGCATTGGGGCAGGGTCCGCCAGGAAAAGGACGTGGCGCAGTGGTTCGAGGACCTCGACGTCCTGGAGCCCGGTCTGGTGGAGGTGTCCACCTGGCGGCCCGACAGCGAGGTCGCACCCCGTCAGCTCACCCAGGAGTGGGTCGAGTTCGGCGGCGTAGGCCGGATCCGATAAGACCGCAGGACCACGGGACTGCTCCACACGGGGCTGCTCCCGTCGGCTCCACCGGGATCCGGCCGGTGGAGCCCGAGGCAGTCACGAGGCCGGATAGCGCCCCGCGGTCGTGTCCCGCAACAGCGTCAGCGAGTCCCGCGGGGTGAGGGCCTCGTCTCCCAGACGGTCCAGAGCCAGTCGGTACTCTTCGGTCTCGTCCCGGTCCTCCAGGAAGTTCGCGCTCCTGATGTGCTCCAGGTAGACGATGTCGGGTAGATCGAGGCCGCCGAAGCGCAGGTAGGTGATGGGGATGGCGGGCGCGGAGGCGTGCGTCACGTCCAGGGGCACGATCTGCAACGTCACCTGGGGATACTGAGCCATTTCCACGAGGTACTCGAGCTGCTCCCGCATCACCTCGCGGCTGCCCAGTACGCGCAACAGGACCGACTCGTCGATGATCGCCCACAGTTGAGGGCCGTCCTCGCGACGCAGCAGTTCACGTCGGCGCATGCGCAGTTCGACACGGCGCTGCACCTCACCTGCCGGTGCCGTGGGCAGGCCGCGCTCCACGACCGCCCTGGTGTAGGCCGGAGTCTGCAGCAGACCGGGGACGTACTGGATCTCGAAGGTACGGATGGCGGCAGCGGCCTCCTGCAGCCCTACCAGCCGATCGAACCACTCGGGCATCAGCCGCTTGTCGTAGCGCTGCCACCATCCCGGCTCACCGGCACGCCGCAGCAACTGGAGCAGAACCGACGCCTCATGGTCATCGGTTTTGTAGAGCTCCAACAGCGCGCGGACGTCACCTTCCGTGGGCGGCCGACGGCCCTTGCCGGCTTCGATGCGCGACAGCTTCGCCGGACTGAACCCGATGGCGCGAGCGGCCTGTTCCTGCGCGAGGCCGACGTCTTCGCGGATGCCCGCCAGCTGGACGCCGACCAGCATCTTCAGCAAGGTCGGAGCGGGCTCGGTCCGCGTCAGATACGGTTCGAGGCGGGAGACACGAGGTGACTCGGCGGACATCCTGACTCCCTGTAGAACGGCAGACGACGGGGTCCATCCTCGCATCCCGCGGCCTTCTGTCGCACGCGTCGGCAGAAGTGGAATCGTTCGGCTCCGCTTCACACCAGGTGGTCGAACTCCCCGTCCTTCGCCCCGGCCAGGAAAGCGGCCACTTCAGCCGCTGTGTAGATGAGGGCCGGACCGTCGGGGTCGCGCGAGTTGCGCAGCGCTACGCCCCCCTCGGCCAGGGACGCCACCTCGACACAGTTGCCCTCGGCGTTGCTGTGCCGACTCTTCACCCAGCGAACACCCAGTGAACTGGCCCGCATTCCGTTTCGCACTGACGGCACCGCACTCTCCTTGTTCACGTTCCACCACGGTGTACAGGTCGGCCGCCCACTGGAGCGGACCGAACCCGTGCGGTCTGCCCCAGCCACCATTCGTGCAATTTCCCGTGAAATTGCACGACGGGCGCTGACAGGATGGATAATAGCTCGGGAGTCAACCGCACCGTCGCCGCACCGCACCTGACGTCGCATCAGGGAGATGTCGTGTCATTACCTGCACGCGAAGCACCGAGCCTTGCAAGCGGCAGGGCTGCGCCATCGTCGGGTCGAGCCGCTCCGACCGGCTCACTCATGGAAGAAGCGCGCTCCTCCCTCGCGAGGCAAGAGCGGCCCGGGGGGAGCGATCCCGCGTGCAACCCACCCAGATTCGCCAGCCTGTGCATCACCGACACCCGCCAGGGGCTCGCCCAAGCGCGCGCCTTCACCCGCCGCACCCTTGGCCACTGGGAGTTGGACCACCGCAGCGACGACGCCGTCCTCATCGTCAATGAACTGGCCACGAACGCGGTGCTTCACGCCGCACCGCATTCCGCCGCCGGGCAGAACGGCGTGCGACTGAATCTGACGCTTCGACGCGCCCATCTCGTGTGCGCCGTCACCGATCAGTACGACAGCCCGCCCGTCTGCCCACGCACGGACACCCCGCTGGAAGTCCACGGCCGCGGCCTGCGCATCGTCGAAGAACTGTCCGAGCACTGGGGCTGGACTCGCTCGCGTGCGGGCAAGACCGTCTGGGCGATGCTGCCCACTCCCCCGTCTCGGCCGACATCACCGCCCTGGCAGGGTCCGACATGACAGCCGCCGCATCGGCAGAGCCACCCGGCGCACGGCATCACACAACGCCTCTCGTGGGAGCGGACATGGAGACAACGCTGAAGAACCTGAGAGACGTCCCATGGCGCGAGCTCCAGGACTCCACCGGATCCGCCACGGGCATCCCTTTCCTGCTCGCGGCCATCACCACGGGCGACGAAGCCACCGCCGTCGCCGCGCTCGCGCGTCTACGGCAACGCATCTGCCAGTACGGCTTCGTCGTGGACCAGGCCACCGCCGCCACGGTCCCCTTTCTGTGGGAACTCGCCCAGCTCCCTCAAGTCCCCTGCCGTGTGCAGGTCCTTCAGCTGCTGAAGAGCATCGCCGACGCCCGGCAGTGGGAGAGTACGGCCGTCGCCTACCCCAAGCTGCTCAATCGCCGTGAGAACTACGTGGGCTGGGAACGCGAAGCACGCCGAGCCGTGCGCGCCCACCGCGAGACGATCCAGCGCCTGCTCGACGAACCGGACGAGGAACTCGTGCAAGCCGCGCGGGAACTGGCCTCCGCGCTGGCCGACTGACCCGCCGTCGACGTCCCGCGTTAGCCCCTACGAATGATTCACGGCGCCGCAGGGTGAAAAGACAGAGCGTGTGCCGCGCCGACGGCAGTCGGCCGCTCGCGACCGTTAGCGTTGCGTCTCGTGCCGCTGAGCTATGCCTTTGTGAACCTGAAACCCGGAGTGGGAAAGACGACCAGCGCGGTCTGGTTGGCCCACGCCCTGCACGAGTCGGGCCTCTCACCCCTGCTGGTGGACAGTGACCCCGCCTCCTCCGCCTTGCGTTGGAGCGAACTGGCAGGAGGCTTCCCCTTTCCTGTGATCGCCTTTCCGGTGGGCGACGTGCACCGGCGCGTGAACGACTTTCTCGGCAACCGACAGTCCGTGGTGTTCGACGCCCCGCAGCTGGAGGACCATGCCCACATCGCGCGGAGCATCATGAGATACGCGAGCGAGTGGATCGTGCCGCTGACCCCGGCCCCCATCGAGCTGGATCGCATGGCACCCATCGGCAGCGAGATGAGCGACGTGCAGTCGCTGCGGGCGCAGCCGGCCCGTGCCGCTGTCCTGCTGAACCGCACCAATCGTCCCGATGCCACGCGCACCGGCCCCGATGCCGACGCGCGCGAAGCCCTCACCGAGCGGGGCTTCGACGTGTTGTCCACCCACATTCCCCGACTCGACTTGTACGCCCAGTCGTTCGGCAGCCCGGTCGAGGTCAAGGGCTCGGCGTACATGGACCTCGCAGACGAACTCATCAAACGTCAGGACAAGGCGTGAACCAGCGCAAGGACACCTACCGAGCGGCACTGCAGCGCGAACCGGACGCCGCCGCCTCCCGCCCCGCCAAGGTCACTCACCTGCACACCCGATACGTCCGGGTGACCATCGAGCTCGACCCCGCCCTGCAGCGCGAACTGACCCGATGGGTCGAGCCACCCCTGTCCGCGCTCCTGCGGGTCGGCGCCGCCGTACTGCACCCCCTGAGAAGCACCCCGTAGGCCGGGACGGGGATGCGCGGGCGCCGTTTCATCGCGTTGCACCGTCGGCGGGACCAGGTCTCGCCACCTGCGCGTTAGTGTCGTCGGCATGACCGAAAACATCCTGCGCTCCGTCACCGTGGAGCGGACCGGCACCGGCCACTTCACCGCGACGAACCCTCGCGGCGGCACGATCAGCTTCGGCACCAGCTCCGATCCCCACGGCGGCACCGACTTCACCCCGGTCGAGCTGTTGCTCGCCGCGATCGGGGGCTGCACCGCGGCCGACGTCGACGTGGCCACCGCCCGCCACGTGGAGCCCACCGGGTTCACCGTCTCCGTCACGGGCGACAAGATCAGTGACGAGTTCGGAAACCGGATGACCGACCTCATGGTCACCTTCTCCGTCACCTTCCCGGACGGCGAACTCGGTGACCGCGCCCGCGCGATCCTCCCCCGGGCGGTCAAGACCTCCCACGACCGGTTCTGCACGGTCAGCCGCACGGTCGAGATCGGCACACCCGTCACGACGACGGTCACGGACGCCTGACCCCAGCGGGACCGATCGCCACCACGTGCCTCAGGTGTGGCTCTGACCAGGGCGGGTCACATGGTCGGCGGCGGAGGCCTTCTTGATCGCCTCGCGGATCCGGGAGTACGTGCCGCAGCGGCAGACGTTCTCGATACGGTCGATGTCGTCGTCGGTGGGCCGGGACGTCTTCTTGAGCAGGGCCGCGGCGGCCATGATCTGGCCCGGCTGGCAGAAGCCGCACTGAGCGACATCGCAGTCGAGCCACGCCTGTTGCACGGGGTGCAGGGTGTCGCCGTCGGCCAGGCCCTCGATGGTGGTGACCCCGCGGCCCACGCAGTCGGCGACCGGGACGACGCAGGGCTGGATCTCCGCCCCGTCCAGGTGGCTGGTGCAGGCACGGCAAACGCCCACGCCACAGCCGTACTTGGGCCCGGTGACGTGCAGCAGGTCGCGCAGTACCCACAGGAGCGGCATGTCGGCGGGGGCCTCGACGGTGACCGGCTTTCCGTTGAGAACGAAGGAATAGGAGGGCATCAGCACCTTCTCGGACAGCGATCAGAAATTGATCGGGAAGCGGCGGGGCTTGGTACGGGTCGCACGGGCGTAGGCGTTCGCCACGGCACCGGCCGCCGCCGGCACGCCGAGTTCGCCGGCCCCGCCGGGCTCGCGCCGTGACGGCAGGATGTGCGCCTCGAAGCGCAACGGGGAGTGCTGCTGGCGGGCGTAGCGGAAGTCGGCGAAGCTGCCCTCGCGCACCGCACCCCGGTCGATGTGCAGTCCGGCCCGCAACACGGTGGAGATGCCGTC
Organism: Streptomyces olivochromogenes; assembly: GCF_001514115.1. Taxonomy (GTDB): domain Bacteria; phylum Actinomycetota; class Actinomycetes; order Streptomycetales; family Streptomycetaceae; genus Streptomyces; species Streptomyces olivochromogenes. The sequence continues at coordinate 152,586 of NZ_KQ948467.1, read as the reverse complement.
GACGGCGGTGCCCATGAGCTGGGCCTCGAGTCCCCGCGGGTTGACGGCCGTTCCGACATCGGCCGCCATCACCACCTTGGTCACCCGGGGGTTCTTCGGGTCGGTGGCGTCGATCTCGACCAGGCAGGCCACGCAGGAGCCGTACTCCTCGTGGACGGCCACACCCTGCGCCTGGCCGGACGGCAGGGGCCGACCCCAGTGTCCGGCGGTCGCGACCTTGTCGAGTACGGCTTTGACGGCCTTGTTCCTGAGCGTGCCGCGCCGGAAGACCACCGGGTCCATGCCCAGCTCGGCGGCGACCTCGTCGACGACGATCTCCTCCGCGGTACGCATCGTCCCGGAGTCCACCGACCGCCAGGCTCCGAGCGGCATCGCCAGCTCGACCGATCCCGAACTCCCCGAGATGCGACCGAAGTTGTAGAGGCCGCTGTCGCTGGGCAGCGGGCCCGCGGCCACCGTGCTCACACCGCCCTGAACGGCCAGACCCTGCCGCTCGTACGACTCGCTCACCGAGGCCATCGCATGGCTGAAGGCGACCACCCTGCCCCGCGCATGGCTGGCCCGGATCCGGTGATGCGAGGCCCCGCGCATCCGGCCGTGCCGGATGTCGTCCCCGCGACTCCACATAAGCTTCACCGGTCGCCGTGCCGCCTTCGAGATCAGGGCGGCCTCGATCGCGGCGTCGTAGTTCAGCCGCCGTCCGAACGAACCACCGCCGCGCACGACATGGACGCGGACCTTCGGCTTCGGCAGTCCGATCGCCGCGGCGATGCTCTCGCGCGCGTCCATCGGTGTCTGGGAGGAGAACCAGATCTCGGCCCGGTCCGCGCGTACGTCCGCCACCGCGGTCAGCACCTCCATCGGGGCGTGGCTGACGAAGGCGAACTCGAACTCGCCCTCGACCTGCGCCGATCCGCGCGGCGGCGCGCCGACCGAGGGGACGGCGGCCCGTAGCCGGGACCGGATGGCGGCGTCGGACAACGACGCCAGCGGCCCCGGCCTCCAGGTGATGCGCAGGGCGTCGCGGGCTTGGAAAGCGTGGTGGAAGGACTCCGCCACCACGGCGACACCGCCGGCGACCTTGACCACCGCGTGGACGCCGGGCATCGCGCGGGCCGCACGGTCGTCGACCGAGACGAGGCGCCCACCGAGCGTCGGCGGCCGGGCCACCACGGTCGGCTTCGCCCCGGCCACCTCCAGGTCCCCGGCGTACTTCGCCTTGCCCGTGACGATGTCCCGCGCGTCGATCCGGCCCGTCGGCCGTCCGATCACCTTGTGCTCGGACGCGGGCTTGGGCTTGCTCGACACGGCGGGCCGGTGGATCCGGGCGGCGGCCGTCGTCAGCGATCCGAAGGTGGCCGTACGGCCGTCGGGGGCGACCACCATCGTGTCCCGCGTACGCAGGCTCCGGGCGGGCAGATGCCAGCGCCGGGCGGCCGCGGTCACCAGCCGGGCCCGGGCGGTGGCGGCGAGCGCGCGGGCGGGACCGTACAGGGAACGGACGGAACTCGAGCCGCCGGTGTACTGGTTCCCCTTGGTGCGGGCCTCGGCGAGCGGGATGTCGACGTCGACGAGCCGGGCGTCCAGTTCCTCGGCGATCATCATGGCGACCGCGGTCGTGATGCCCTGCCCGACCTCGACACGCGGCAGTCGCACGACCACCTTGTTGGCCGCGGTGACCTCCAGGACCAGCATCTCCTCGTCCGCGCCGGTCACCAGGACACGGGAGGTCCCGTGCGCCTCCGCCGCGGTGGGCTCGACACCCTCCGCCGACGACGTGTCGCAGCCGACGGGCGCCGCGAGGGTCAGTGTGGACGCCGCGAGCGAGTAGACCATGAACTTCCGGCGGGACAACTGACGGGCCAACAGGCGCTCCTCTCCCAGTACCCGGGTGGTTCCCCTGGTATGAGGGGACAGCGCTCTTCAAGGTTGCGTGGGGCGGTCGTCCGATCACCGGGGCCGGCCGGCGGTCCTGTCGTCGAGCGCCCTGGCCGTCTCGTGCAGGAGGTCCAGTACGGCCCGCAGGTCGGGGTGTTTGCCGGTGCCCGCGCGGCTGACCGTGAAGACGGTCCGGGACACGGGACGGACCAGGGGGTGGAGGCTGAGGGGCGCGGTGTGGTCCGGCAGAGCCATGCGGGGAACCAGGACGGCACCGGCGTCGGCGGCGGCCAGAGCCGTCAGCACGGAGAAATCACTGCTGGAGGCCCGGATGTCCGGGACGAAGCCGGCCGCACCGCAGGCCCGCTGGATCATCTCGTAGCAGGAGGTCTCCGGGCCGGGGGTCAGCCACGGCAGATGGGCCAGACGGGACAGGTCCGCGGGCTGCCCGGCGGTGAGGCCCTCCAGGCCGGCCCGGTCGGGGTGCAGGGCGAGGAGGACTGGTTCTTCCATCAGGACCGTCTGTTCCCATGCCGCGGGGACACTGCGCGGCAGCACGGTGTAGCTGTGCACCAGGGCGAGGTCGGTCGAGCGTTTGTGGAGTGCGTCGAGGGCTTCGTCGGGCTCCTGGACGGAGAGCCTAAGCGAGAGGTCCCGGGCGGCACCGGTGCCGTTGTCGGGGGCGGGATCGGCGCCGGTGAGACGTGCGAACAAAGGCGGAACGAGGGTGCGGGCGGCGGAGGCGAAGGCGCTGATCCGTACCGTGCCGCGGCGGCCGCCCTTCATCGCGGCCAGGCCGGACTCGGCTGCCGCGAGCTCGGCCAGGATGACTTCGGTGTGAGCCACCAGCAGTTCCCCGGCGGCGGTCAGACGCAGCGTGCGGCCGTGTTTCTCGACGACGGGTGTGCCGGCCTCCTTCTGCAGGGCGGCGAGGTGCTGGGAGACGGCCGGTGCGGTCAGGTGCAGCGCGTCCGCCGTGGCCGCGACGGTTCCGTAGGCGGCCAGGTGCTGGAGGATGCGCAGGCGGCGTACGTCAAGCACAGGCGGCTCCTTGCGGCTCGGACGCGTCCACGGCGGGGGCGTTGACGAGGTGGCGGTTCTGCTTGTGCCGGCTGATCAGGATCACTCCCGCGACACTGATCGCTCCACCGGCCAGCGCGACGGGGCGGGGCACCTCCGCCAGCCAGACGAAGGAGACGATCAGGGCCACCGGCGGCACCAGGTACAGGGCCGCGGTGGAGACGGCGAGCGGCAGCCGGGCAACGGCGTAGGCCCAGATGACGAAGCCGAGGGCAGAGGGCAGGAGGCCCAGGTAGGCGGCGGAAGCGAGTGCGGCGGCCGGGGCGTGGACGGTCGCCTGCCAGGTGGCGGGGATCAGGGGCAGCGCGAAGACCGTACCCGCGACCATCGCGTATGTGGCGACCTCCAGACCGGTGTAGTGGCGCAGCAGGGGCTTGCTCGCGAAGTGGTAGACCCCTTGGACCACGGCGGCCGCCAGGATGACGAGGGCCGAGACGGAGAACCCGCCGGTGCCCCGGGCCAGGCTGACGACGGCCGCGCCCGCGAGCGCGACGACGCTGCCGACGACGATGTCGCGGGTGAGCCGCTCGCCGAGGAACAGGCTTCCCAGCAGCACACTGAAGACGGGGGCGATCGCGATGAGCAGGCTCGCGGTTCCGGCCTCCACGTGCACTTCGCCCCAGTTGAGCAGGACCTGGTACGCGGTCATGCCGGTGGCCCCGCACAGGGTGATCAGCGGCAGGTCGCCGCGTCGCGGCAGCCGTACCTTCGCGAAGGGCGCCACGGCCAGCAGCGCGACAGCGGCGATCAGGAGCCGCAGGAACGACAGCGCCGCCACTCCCAGACCGTCGATACCGACCCGGATGGCGGGAAAGGCCGACGCCCACAGCACGACGGTGCCGGCCAGGGCGAGGAAACGGGGAGAGGCGATGCGTGTGGACATGACTCCACCATCGCCGACCAGAACGAGAAGCTCCAGTTAGCTTTTGTTTCAGAAAGCTTCAGTCCTGCTTACTGGTTGCCTGGCGGGCCACGGCGGCGGGAGAACTCAGGGGCGCTCAGCCCAGCAGGGCCAGGAGCTGCTTGGTGTGGCCGGGCAGCTCCACTTCCGCGAGGCCGGTGATGAGGTCTCTCAGTGGCATGGGCTGATCGACCAGGGCGGTGTCCTTGGACAGGAGACGGGTCGGCACCGGTGTGTCGAGTTCGGCGTCGCTCAGCATCGGTCCGCCGAGTGCGCAGAGGGCGTCCCCTTGGAGGCGGATCCGGTCTCGAAGCCCTGTGTTGCCGCCGGCGAGCGCGATGAGGCGTTCGATGGTCCAGGTGTCGAGCGCCATGCGGTTGTCGTACGTCGTGTTCGATCCCGCGGCGACACAGGAGACCGTGGCGAGGGTGGCGGCGTTGACCAGGGCGACGTGCGCCAGAATCTGCTCGGCGTTCCATTCGCCGGTCGGCGGGGCGGAGTTCGTGTCGCCGGAGCCGGCCACGGTGGCGGCAGCGTCCAGCAGCGCGCGGTAGGCGTCCCGCAGCGGGGTGGTGTCCATCATGTCGACTTCTTTCTGCGGTCGTGCGTGGGCTTCTGCGGACGTGCACGAGGGTGAGTGCGGGAATGGTGGTGGCGGGTGACGTCTCAGGCGTGCCCAGGAGACATCTCCCATGGCGCCTGCGGGAGGACATCGCCGGTCTCGAGCAGCGACTTGAGGTTCGCCAACACGGCCGGCCATCCGCGCGAGATGCCGTTGAGCATCTCCTGGTTGGGGAGATTCTCGTGGGTCACGGTGAGGCGGACGATGTCCTCGTGTGGTTCGACGAGAAAGGTGACGACCGACGGTTCCCTCGGCGTTTCGGCGTCGGGGGCGTCTTCAAAGGTGATGACCAAGCGCGTGGGAGGCTCGGTCTTCATCACTTGACCGACGACATCGACGACACCTGAGCCGTCGACGCGTCGGTGCTCCCAGGTCGAACCAGGTTGCCAGTCCGAGATGTTGGCGTGTCCCCAGTAGCGCGCCGTCAGGTCCGCGTCCGTCAGGGCTTGCCACACCTGCTCCGCACTCGCGCGGATGTAGGTGACATAGACATAGGTCGGCACGGACGTGGGTCCGTCGGTCATGGCGTACTCCTCTGCCTGGTTCTTGATGGCACTGATCGCTTGCAGGCGGGGCTTGTCGAACCCCGATATCCAGCGCTCCTCCATCTCGTGGATCGGTGTCGGGTTGAGGTAGTGAAGCCGCTCCCGTCCCCGTCGCACGACGGTCACGAGATTGGCCTGCCCAAGGATGTCGAGATGCTGTGTCGCCGACTGGCGCTTCATGTCCAACCGCTCGCACAGCTCACTCAGCGTCTGGCCGTTGTGCTCCCGCAGACGGTCGAGCAGGAGTCGCCGGGTGGGGTCGGCCAGCGCTTTGAAGACCAAGTCAATCGCTCTAGCTTCGAGGCTCACGCTCTATTATGCAGGCACTTACCTGCATAATGTCAATGGCGGATCTGCGGATCTTCGGAAGCCTTGATTCACCCGGGGAACGATGAGCTCGGCGCGCCGTCGGACGTCATCGCCAATATCATCGGTCGTACGACAACTACCGCGTAGTCGGTCCATGGGTGACCCGGAGCCGGTGCTCGGGTTCCCGCCGGTGGGGGCCTATCAGGGGCCACAGCCGAACCGGGCGGCCGTCATGGGAGATCGCCATGAGCACCCAGCAGAGAGAGCAGGACGGCGCAACGGACGTCGTCAAGGAGCCGACCATGAGCATGAGGCTCGAGGTCGCCGTCGTCCCGGTCACCGACGTCAGTCGCGCCCTGGACTTCTATCGAAGCCTGGGGTGGCGGCTCGATGCGGACTTCGAGGCCAGTCCGAGATTCCGGCTCGTGCAGCTCACGCCACCGGGGTCGGAATGCTCGATTCACTTCGGCCGCGGGATCACCCCCGCGGCGCCGGGCTCCGCCCACAACTACCTTGTGGTCTCCGACTTGGAACAGGCCTGTGCCGACCTGATCAGCAGAGGCGTCGAGGTGAGCGAGATCTACCACAACGTCTACGACGCGGGCGTGCAGGATCAGGCGGACGGCCCCGATCCAGAGGGCCGCAGCTACGCCTCGTTCGCCTCGTTCAGCGATCCGGACGGCAACGGGTGGGTGCTGCAAGAGGTCCAGGTCCGGCTACCGGGGCGGTGACAAGCGACGCTTTGAAGAGGTCATGAACCACGGCTGGATCGTCACCCTCGCCTCGCCGTCCCACCCGGCGGCACAGGTCAGCCTGATGACCAGTGACTAGACCGCACCGGTCACGCCCGACATTCAGCCGGCCCCCGTCATGGATGGGCACGTCGCGCTGGAGCCTTCGGCGCGCCAGCCGCCGGGCCCCGTGACGGTCACGGTCATGCGCGTCGATGCGGTGTCGGCGTCCGGGGTCTCGACGAGGCGGGCGCCGGCGGCCGTGCAGACCAGCTGGGCGAGTGCTGTCCCGGTCAGTGGATCAGTCCGGTCCGGCAGTTCGATCGACAGCCGTCCGCCGTCCGTCCGGACCGTTGGGGCGTCCCTCATCGGCGGAAGCTCGGTGGTCATGCCCTTACGGCGTTCCTGTGCGTCCGGGCCCTGGAACAGCATCGCCACCGCCGTCTCGATGCCGCCCTGGCCGAAGACATGGCGGCGTACGGCAAGCAGGGTGCCCTCGCCGACGAAGTAGAGGACATGGGTCGGCCGGATGCCGGTGGCGGGTTCTCCGGCCTCCACGACGCCGGTCTCGGGGATGCCGCAGGAGGAGAGCAGGAAGGCGGTCGCGAGCAGCAGCGCGGTCCGCGACGACCGGCGCGTGCGGCTCATGAACCCTCCCGTTCCAGAGGCTGTCCCGGGGACCGTCCCAGGGGGATCCAGACCGTGAACACGGCGCCGCCCTCCGCGCGGTTCGCCGCCCGGACCGTGCCACCGTGCAGATGGACGTTCTCGGCCGTGATCGAGAGCCCGAGTCCACTGCCCTCCGTTCTGGTCCGGGCGGTGTCCGACTTGTAGAAACGGTCGAAGACGTGCGGCAGGACGTCGGCGGGGATGCCCGGACCGCTGTCCCGCACCTCGATGACCGCCCACCCCGTGCCGTCCGCGTCCGGCGACTCCCCCGTGCCGTCCGGGTCCGGCGACTCCCGTGCGTACAGGAGCAGTTGTACCGGGCGTGCGCCGTGGCGGAGCGCGTTGCCGACCAGGTTCGCGACGACCACGTCGAGGCGGCGCGGGTCGACCCGGCCGCGCAGTTCGCCGAGCTCGGGGAGCAGGACGTCCACCGTGTCCAGCCAGGCGCGGGCGGCGAGGGTGCGGCGGAGGGACTCGGCGAGGTCGATGTCGTCCAGTTGCAGGGCCGCCGCGCCCGCGTCGAAGCGGGAGATCTCCATCAGGTCGTCCACCAGGCGGGCCAGCTTCACGGTTTCCTCGCTGATGAGCCGTACGGCCGTGGCGGTGTCCGGGGTCAGCCCGGCCGCGTCCTCGTCGAGGACGTCGGTGACCGCCGACATCGCGGCCAGCGGGGTGCGCAGCTCGTGCGACACGTCCGCGACGAAACGGCGGGCGCGGGCCTCCATGCGGCGCAGTTCGGCCACGGACCCCTCCAACGCGGCCGCGGTCTCGTTGAAGGTGTGGGAAAGGTCGGCGAGTTCGTCGGAGCCGTTGATGGCGAGCCGGGTGTCCAGGTGACCCTCGGCGATCCTGCGAGTGGCGCGGCGCAACTCCCGTACCGGACGCAGCACGCCCCGGGCGGCCAGCAGGGCGAGCAGGACGGCCAGGCCCAGGGCGGGCAGGACGGCGCGACCGATGGCGGCGACCAGGGCGTCGACGTAACCCTGTTCACCGGTCTGCGGCACGGTCAGGAAGACTGCGACCCCGGAGGCCGGGTGTTCGCTGGGGGTCTCGAAGGTGACCGGCAGGCCGACGACGAGCGAGGAGCCGCCGGGCGTCGACACCCGCTGGAAGACGGCGGCCCGGCGGGAGCTCACGGCCGACCGCATGGCGGGTGTCAGTTCGGTGAACCTGTCCTGTGGTGTGGAAGTGGCCCGCAGTTCGCGATAGGTGGCCAGTACGCGCCAGTTCTGCGCAGGTTCCGCGCGGGCCACCTCAGTGGCGATCCACTCCAGGTCGGGCCCGGTCGGGGGGTAACTGACGCCTGCCGCCAGGGCGTTGACGTGATACCGCAGGCGTTTGATCACGTTGTCCTGGCTCTGCTGGAGCACCCCGGTGCGGGCCTCCCGGAAGGTCAGGGCGCCTGTGGTCAGGGTGGCGACGGCGGCGACGAGCACGAACGCCACGAGCAGTCGGCCGCGCAGGCCGCGCAGCGGTGGTTTCACCGGGACTGGAACCGGTAGCCGAAACCGCGCACGGTCTGGATGTAGCGCGGTTGGCCCGCCGGCTCGCCCATCTTGGTGCGCAGCCGCTTGACGCAGGCGTCCACCAGCCGCGAGTCGCCGTGGTAGCTGTGCTCCCAGACCGCCTCCAGCAACTGCTGCCGGGAGAACACCTGGCCGGGCGAGGCCGAGAGCGTCAGCAGGAGCCGCAGTTCGGAAGGGGCGAGGGAGACCGGCACACCCTGCCGGGTGACGGCCAACCCGGATCGGTCGATGGCCAGTTCGCCGTTCTCCCCGTGGGCCTCGATCTTCGGTATGCCACCGTCGGCGGGCGCTCCGCCGACCCGGCGCAGGACGGCACGTATGCGGGCTTCCAGGACGCGTGCCTGCACCGGCTTCACGACATAGTCGTCCGCTCCGGCTTCGAGACCGACCACGATGTCCGTGTCGTCGCCCCGGGCGGTCGCCATGATGATCGGCACCTGGTCCTCTGTCCGGATCCGGCGGCACACCTCGAGACCGCTCAGGCCGGGGAGCATGAGATCGAGCACGACGACGTCCGGTCGGAAGGACCGCAGCTGGGCCAGCCCGTCCTCGCCGGTCCCCACGGCGGCGACGTCGTGTCCCTGGCGGCTCAGCGCGAGCAGGACGCCCTCCCGTACGGCGCGGTCGTCTTCGATGAGCAGGACACGTGGCATGCACTCAGTATCCGTACGGATCAAGGGACTTGACGCGGAGACCGCGTCCGGCCGGGGAACTGTTACGGGACGATCACATAGCCCCACCCACGATCGGGCGTTACGTTCTCGTTATCTTCCGATCCAGGTCCCATCACATCGTGTGCGCAGCCTTGACGGCCATGACCACGACCGCCCACCGTGCGACGCCCCCGCCCCCGCCCCCGCGATCCCATCGTCGTCGCGGCGGCCCCGCGCACGCCGACGGGCGCGGCCGGAAGGGGAAGGGACCTCTGCTGGGGGGCGTCGCCGCGTTCGCCGTTCTCGTCTCCGTCGCCGCCCTCGCCATCAACCGGACGCCCACGGCCTCCGGAAGCGACGACCGGCCCGCTGCCGTCGCGCGGCCCTCCCGGTCGGCGCCGGACGAGCCCTCGACGACACCGGACCGGTCGGCGAAGCCGAGCAGTACGACGGCCGGCGCCGAGCACAGCAAGGAACCCGGCGCCAGGACCAGCGGGATGGGCAAGCCGTCCTCGGGGTCCTCCGCACCGGCCTCCTCCCCGGACTCCGTCCCGTCCTCGGGCCCCGGCACGTTCTCCACCGCGGGCGGTGGGAGCGGGACCGTGGGGCGGGGCAGCCGGCTGCTGCGCTACGAGGTCGTCGTCGAGGACGGCCTCAAGCAGTCGGCCGCCGACGTCGCCAAGCAGGTGGAGGGCATACTCGCCGACCCGCGCGGCTGGACGGCCGACGGCGAGAGCGCGTTCCGGCGTGTCACCGGCGGCACGCCCGACTTCGTCGTACGGCTCGCCACACCGGGAACGGTGGACAAGATATGCGGCCGGTACGGACTCGACACCGGCGGTGAGGTCAACTGCAGCGTGGGCAAGGACGTCGTGGTCAACCTCAGACGGTGGCTGCTGGCGACTCCGGTGTACGCGCACGACGTGGCCGCCTACCGGGCGCTGATCGTCAACCACGAGGTCGGCCACTTCCTCGGCCACAACCACGTGACCTGCCCCGGCGCGGGCAAGCCCGCCCCCGTGATGATGCAGCAGATCAAGGGCATGCACGGCTGCGTCCCCAACGTCTGGCCGTACGACAGAGAGGGCCGACTCGTCACGGGACCTGCCGTGCCCTGACCGGCCGCCCTCGCGGCTGTGGCGTCGCTCGGGGGATCTTCCTGGGCCGACCACCGGCGTGTGCGGCGCCGCTTCGCGAGGAGGTGGTCCTCCACAACGGACCATGGCGGGAAGGAAGTACCGGCTCTCCTCCAGTCTCAACATATAGCGGACCGGGGGGCTTGCGGCAAGACCCCGGTCGTGCCGCAGAATCCTCGGCCGAGGCCACAACCTGCGGAAACGGGAGTAGCGAAGTGCGCGTGTTGTTGTCGACGACCGGGTCGCGCGGGGACGCGACGGAAGACCGCGCGGGGAGGGGCCGGTGATGGACGCCGACGTGATCATCGTGGGTGCCGGCCCGACCGGCCTGATGCTGGCCGGTGAACTGCGCCTGGCCGGCGTGCGACCGCTGGTTCTGGAGCGGCAGCCGCGACCCGGAGAGACCCCGAAGGCCAACGGTCTCGGCGGGCAGATCCTGCAACTGCTGCGCTACCGGGGCCTGCTGGACCGGTTCGAAGCCGCCGGCACCGGCCTCGTACACCCGGCTCCCCGGTACCCGTTCGGCGGTGTGCATGTGGACTTCTCGCCCTTGGCAGATCCCCCGCTGCGGGGGCTGCCGCTCCCGCAACCGCGACTGGAGCGCCTGCTCGACGAACGCGCCCGCGAACTCGGCGCCGACGTACGCCGCGGACACGAGATGGTCGGGGTCGGCCAGGACGACGCCACGGTGACCGCGGACGTGCGCGGGCCGGACGGGCCGTACCGGGTGACCGCCCGATACCTGGTGGGCTGCGACGGCCCGCGCAGCCGGGTCCGAGAACTGACCGGTATCCCGTTCCCCGGCACCACCCATCCTGAGGTCAACCGGCTGGGCCAGCTCGCCCTGCCCGATTCGGTGACCCGGCTCGACAACGGTGACCTCGACGTTCCCGGGCTGGGCAGGATCCGGGCGGGTTCCTTCAGCCGGACAGACCGCGGCGTCTTCGGGTTCGGGTGGCTCACTCCCGAGGTTGTGATGGTCTCCACCACCGAAGACGAGTCCTCCGAAGACGGGTCCATCGGAGTCGAGTCCACCGGAGTCGACGACGACGCCCCGATGACCCTGACCGAACTACAGGACAGCATTCGCCGCGTGCTGGGGGTGAACCTCCCCTTGGGAGAGCCGTTTCGGCTGTCGCGCTACCGGTTTCAGGCTCGGCAGGCGCAGCGCTACCGCGACGGGCGGATCCTGTTGGCCGGCGACGCGGCTCATCTGTTCCCCTCCACGGGCGTGGGCCTCAACGCCGGCATGCTCGACACCGTCAACCTCGCCTGGAAGCTCGCCGCCGACATCGATGGCTGGGCACCGGCCGACCTGCTGGACACGTATCACCACGAACGCCACTTCGCCGGCGCACGTACGCTGCTCCAGACCCAAGCCCAGGTGGCACTGCGGCGCGGACACGACTCAGCCGCCGAAGCGCTTCGAGAGGTCTTCCTTGAACTGCTCGTCGACGAGCAGCCATTGCGCCGCCTGGGAGCCCTCATCGCCGGCACCGACATCCGCTACCCGCTACCCGACGCCAACCAACACTCCTTGACCGGCACCTTCGCACCCGACCTCACCCTGCACACCGACCAGGGCACAACCAGCGTCGCGGAACTCATGCACACCGCACGGCCCGTCCTCCTCGACCTCGCCGACCGCTCGGACCTCCGCGAGACCGCCCGAGCCTGGCAGCACCGCATCGAGATCCACACCGCCAAAACCGATCACCGACCGGCCGACGCGCTCCTGATCCGCCCGGACGCCCACATCGCCTGGGCCGCGACCACCGACGAACCCGCCGACACCGCCGTACTCACGCTGCGGGACGCACTGGTCCGCTGGTTCGGCACGCCGTGAACACGGCAGTGCCCGTGATCGATCCTGCGCCGGCTCGCGTCGTGTCGGCGTGTCGGCGTGTCAGGGAAGAGCGCCCGCGGTGGTATGCATGGTGTGCCGCAGACGGGTGGCGTCCTGGCTGGGGGGTGCGCCGAACTGGCGCCGGTATTCCCTGCTGAACTGTGACGCGCTGTCGTAGCCGACGCGGTGGCCGACCGCGGTGACGTCGTTGGGGTGGGTGGCGAGCAGGAGTCGGGCCTCCTGCAGCCGGATCTGTTTCTGGAACTGGATGGGGCTCATCGCGGTCACCGCCTGGAAGTTGCGGTAGAAGGCGGAGACGCTCATGCCGGACAACTGCGCCACGTCCTCGACCTTGAACGGCTGCGCGTAGTGCTCGCGGATCCACCGCACCGCCCGCGCGACGTGACTGAGGCTGCTGTCGGCGAGGCCGAGCTGGCGCACGATACCGCCCTGTTCGCCGGTGATCAGCCGCCACAGGATCTCGCGCTTGACCAGCGGCGCGAGCACCGTCCGGTCGCGGGGTTCATCGAGCAGGCGCAGCAGCCGGACCACCGCGTCGAGCAGCGGATCCGGAGCGTCACTGACGGCGATGCCCGGCAAGGCGCTGCCGCCTGCGCGAGGGGCATCTCCGGACCCGGCCTGCAGCAGCAGTTCGGCGACGGCGGCCGGTTCCAGCGTGAGTCCGAAACCCAGTGCCGGGTGCTCCGGGTCGGCGTCGGTGAACTGGCCGGTGACAGGCAGGTCCACCGACGCGACGAGGTACTGCCCAGCGCGGTACTCGTACACCCGGTCGCCCAGCGCGAGGCGTTTGGCGCCCTGTGCGATCACCGCCAGCACCGTGCCGGTCATCGACGGCGCCGGCGGGTCGGACCGCTCGACCTTCGAGATGAGGACGCCGTCGATGGCGGTGGTCCACTCCGGCCGCGCGTGTCGAGCCAGCAAGGTGCGGAGCTCTTCGAGGTACATGCCTTCATTGCAGCACACGCCCTGTCGCGGACTCCTGTGCGGAAGAGGATTGTGCAAGGAGCCGACAGCATCGTTCTACCGTTTCTGCAGGTCAGGCCGCTTGAATGGAGTCACTGGAGTCCAGCGGAGGACCACAAGGCCTTCTGCTCCAGGACCAGCGCACCTCCACGATCCGTCCGTCGCAGAAGAAGGTAGTCATGATCGTCAATCACGGATTCAACGCCACCCTGACCGCCATGCCCGGAATGGGCGACCAGCTGGCCGACCTGCTGCTGACCGGCCTGAGCGACGGCAACCCCGGCACGAGTGAACACTGCCTCGTCTATCTCGTCTGCCGTTCGGCGTCCCACCCTGACGTCGTCCATGTCACCGAGGGCTGGACCAGCGAGGAGGACCACCGCCGGGTCTTCGCCGGCGAAGCCGCTCAGGCCATCGTGAAGCGGTTCGACGGGCTGCTGGCGAAGGACCCCGAGTACACCGACTACGTACCGGTTCGCGGCAAGGCCGCCTTCTGAGGCCGCTGTTGGATCCCTGGCCCTTCCTCACGCAGGTGGGCAGGCGCCCTCCACCCCCGACCATCCGTACGACCCGACGAAAGGTAGTCACCGTGACTCCGACACGACCCGCCCTGGACCCCGAACTGAGTACGCTGCTCGCCGACATGCCGCTCATGACCCACCTCGGCCCCGAACTGCTCGCGCAGTTGCGTCTGCTCCCGTCGACACCGGTCGAGCCCCTTCTCGAAGGCCGCTCGGTCGACCGGCGCGAGGTCACCGTGTCGGGCGAGGACGGTGCGCGGATTCCCCTGTCGGTCTTCAGCCCCTCCGGGACCGCACACACCACGGGGGCGCCGTGCGTCTTCTGGATACACGGCGGTGGGATGGTCATGGGAGATCGCTTCTCGCAGATAGACATCCCTCTGGAGTGGCTCGACCTGTTCGGTGCCGTCGTGGTCTCCGTGGACTACCGGTTGGCACCCGAAGTCGGCGGCACGACTCTGGTCGACGACTGCTATCAGGGGCTGCTGTGGATCGCCGAGCACGCCGACGAGTTGGGCATCGACCCCGCCCGCATCGTCGTGGCGGGCGCCAGCGCCGGCGGTGGCCTCGCCGCCGGGGTCACCCTGATGGCGCGCGACGGCGGCACCCTGCCGATCGCCGCCCAGGTGCTCATCTGCCCCATGCTCGACCACCGCAACACCACCACCTCGAGCCTGCAGTACTCCGGCGATCCCGGTGTCTGGACCCGTGAGATGAACGAGTTCGGCTGGCGCTCGGTGCTCGGCGACCTCCGGGGCGAGCGGGTGCCCGGCTATGTCTCACCCGCGGTGGCCGACGACCTCTCGGGCCTGCCGACCACCTACGTCGACGCCGGCTCGGCCGAGGTCTTCCGCGACGAGGATGTCGCCTACGCCACCCGGATCTGGGCGGCCGGCGGCCAGGCGGAACTCCATGTCTGGGCGGGAGGCTTCCACGGGTTCGACGCCCTGTACCCGCAGGCGCGTGTCTCGGCCGAGGCCCGCCGCACCCGCAACGACTGGCTCGCCCGAGTCCTGTCCCCATCCGCTGCCGCTACCTCTGTCGCATAGCGAAGCCGGCGAAGCCACCCCGGCTGACTACCGGGCCAGTCACGGCATTTCCCATGTGAGACCCGTGCCCGTGTTGCCGATGCCCGGGCCGGGCCTCGGTAGACGCTCGACCACACCTCAGGAGAACCATCATGAAGGTAGCAATCATCACTGGCGCCAGCTCCGGTATCGGGCAGAGCGCGGCGATCCAGATCGCGAAGCGAGGAACCGGAGTCATTCTGACCTACGGCAACAATGCCCAGGGAGGGTTGGAGACGGCGGCCGCGATCGAGAAGGACGGCGGCACTGCCGTCGCGCTGCCGCTGGACGTCGGTGAGACCGGCGACTTCCCGGCCTTCCGGCGGTCCGTGGTCGACGTGTTGCGCGACACCTGGCAGCGTGACACGTTCGACTACCTGGTCAACAACGCCGGCTTCGCACACACGTCGCTGATCGAGGACACGACCGAGGAGACGTTCGACAGGCTGATGCGGGTTCTGCTCAAGGGCCCGTATTTCCTGACGCAATGCCTGCTGCCACTGATGGAAGACGGTGGGGCCATCGTCAACACGAGCAGCAATTCGGCGATGGGGTCCGGCCTGGAACCGGGCTACTCGGCGTACGCGTCGATGAAGGGCGGCCTCAACGTGCTGAGCCGTTACATGGCCAAGGAGTTCAGCACGCGAGGCATCCGCGTCAATTCCATTTCGCCGGGCTCGACGCGCACCCGGATCGCCGACGACGCCTTCGAGCGGTTTCCCGAAGTCATCCCGGCCCTCGCGGCGAAGACCGCTCTCGGCCGGGTCGGCGAACCCGATGACATCGGCATGATGATCGCCGCCCTGCTCTCCGAGGAGAGCCGCTGGGTCACCGCTCAGAACATCGAGGTGTCGGGAGGCTACAACTTGTAGCCATGAGCAACACGACGACGGCCTGCGTCGCGACGCAGTTGCCGTCGCCCGCAGCACACACACGCGAGGAGCACCCGATACGCTCCCCCACCTGAGGAGTGCGGTTTTCCCGGCGCCGAGCGGGGCCCTGGAAGGGTCCCCGCGTCCCAGGTCAGCGGCGCTCCTCGGCTCTTTGACCAACCATCAGACACCGGCCGCCCGTACTCGCGAAAGCGCGAGGCCAGTTCACCAGAGCGACAGGAGGCCGCCGTTGCCCTCGATACATGACTTCGCGACCTGGGAGCCCGTGCTGCGGCTTCTGCGGACCGCCGACGCGGAGAGCGTCGCCGCACCGGGCGGCTACGTGGCGGGACGGATCGGCCAACACGGGTGGAGCCTGCCCATGCCGCGGCGGCGCCCGCAGCCCGGACGAGCCCTCCAGATCGAGGACATGCAGGACGAGTTCGACGCGGTGGAGCGGGTGCGCGGTGGGGACCGAGCTCGATCTCCGGCGACTACCTCACCCGCCACGGCAACAAGTGGGTCTCCCAGCCCTATCGGTCGATTGGGAAGACCGCGTACGCCTACCTACAGTCCGCCTACCGCCAGTCCTTCGTCTACGACTGGCTCGGCAACCGGGGTCCCGGCCCTTTTTGTCCTCGGATGCCAGGCCGGCCGGTCCCGAAGCTTCGCGCAGCGCCCGGAGTCGGCGTCAGGACCGGAGCCAGGATCCTCATCGAGGTCGGCGACGGCAACACCTTCCCGACCGCCGGCCGCCTCGCCGCCTACGCAGGCCTCGCCCCAGCGACCCGGAGCTCGGGCTCCTCGATCCGCGGCGAACAACCTTCCCGAAGAGGAAACAAGCAGCTCAAACGGGCTTTCTTTCCGCGTTCGCCGCCCTGGGCGACCCCGCATCCCGGGCCTACTACGACAAGAAGATCAGCCAGGGCAAGCGCCACACCCAGGCCCTGCTCTGCCTCGCCCGACGCCGAGCCGATGTCCTCTTCGCCATGCTCCGCGACGGAACCTTCTATGAGCCGCAGTCCTCGAAAGTCGCGTGACCTGCGGAAACTGCACTACGAGACGGGACGATCCCCGAGATGCACCGCGACATCTGAACGAATACGCCAGCCGGCAAGGCGCCGCGGGCTCACGCCAGGAAGGTTGTCCATGTCCGGATCGGCTCCGGCATTGACCAGCAGCGACAGCACCGCGCCATCACTTCGATATGTGAACACCGCCAGCCACAAAGGCGTATTGCCCTGCTCGTCGGGGGCATCCACTTCCGCACCCGCCGCCAGGAGAGAGCCGACAGCCGCGGCATCCTGCTCATCCGCCGCGAAGTGCAGCGGCGGCCGCCCCCGGCGGCTCCCACGACCCAAGCCCTGAACCTCATCCGTCATGCCAGCCGTCATCACGACAGCTTGACGAAGGACATAGGGGCACCCACCGGTCCACAGAGGAGGTCGCGGGCAGTCGCGAGGCGGGGCCGGATCAGGCGGGCGGTGGGGGGTTGGGCGGGGCTTGTCCGGTGGGCTGGTCCGTTGCGGAGAGCTGCTGTTCCGTCCAGATGACCTTTCCGCCGGATGTGTAGCGAGTACCCCAGCGGTCGGCGAACTGGGCTACCAGGAAGAGGCCCCGGCCGCCTTCGTCCATGGTGGTGGCTCGGCGCAGGTGCGGTGAGACGCTGCTGCCGTCGGAGACCTCGCAGATGAGGCTGCGGTCGCGAATCAAGCGCACACCGATGGGGCCGGTTGCGTGCCGGATGGCATTGGTGACCAGTTCGCTGAGGATCAGCTCCAGGGTGAACGCTTCCTCTTTCATATCCCACTCGTCCAGGAGCCGGGCGGCGGCAGCACGCACGCCGGCAACGGCTGAGGGGTCGGACGGTACGTCCCAGAACGCGGTGCGATCGCCGTCGAGCAGTCGAGTGCTGGCGACAATCAGGGCTACGTCGTCGTGTGGCGCTACGCGGACCATGGCATCCATCGCTGCCCGGCATACCTGGTCCGGCGTTTGCCCGGCGTGTGCAACAGCGCGACGCAGGCGCTCGATGCCTTGATCGATGTCACGCTGCCGGTCTTCGATCAGGCCGTCGGTGTAGAGGACGATGGCGCTGCCCTCGGGCAGCAGTACCTCCGTCTTTTCGTAGGGCAGTCCTCCCAGCCCCAGCGGCGGGCCGGCCGGTACGCCTGGCAGGTCCGCATGCCCGTCCGGGCGCACGATGATGGGTTCCAGGTGGCCCGCCCTGGCCATGGTGCAGAGACGGGAGATCGGGTCGTAGATCGCGTACAGGCAGGTGGCGCCCGTGAGTGTCGGTGTTTCACCGTCGCCGTCCCGGTCCTGGTCGATGCGGGTGACAAGTTCGTCCAGGTGCCAGAGCAGTTCGTCAGGTGGCAGGTCGAGCGTGGAGAAGTTGTGGACGGCGGTGCGCAGTTGTCCCATGGTGGCGGCGGCGTGCAGTCCGTGCCCCACAACGTCGCCCACCACGATGGCGACGCGGGCTCCGGAGAGGGGTATGACGTCGAACCAGTCGCCGCCGACACCACCGAGTCCTGCCTCTGCCGGAAGATAGCGGTGGGCCACGTCGACCGCGCTCTGCTCGGGGAGAGCGTGCGGCAGCAGGCTGCGTTGCAGCGTGACCGCCGTGGTGTGCTCGCGGGTGAAGCGACGGGCGTTCTCGATACTCACCGCCGCGCGGGCAACCAGTTCCTCTGCGAGCGAGAGGTCTTCCTGAGTAAACGATGTCGGCTCCTTCGAACGCCAGAACGTCGCTATTCCGAGAATCACTCCGCGGGCTCGCAGGGGAGCAGCGATCATGGAGTGGATCCCGTATGCCACCAGTCTGCGAGCTCGGTCGGGGTCCTGTACCTGCCAGCCGGAGAAGGCTGCCAGGTCGGCTTCCAGCACGATCTGCCCGGAACCGAAGCCGGATGCCTGTGGGGTTGTCGGGTCGAAATGGATGAGCTCACCGGGAGGGTAGAGCGGCGCATCCTTGCGTATGCCGTCCACTGCGACACGGCGTAGTTCCGTTGCACGCAATGGGTTCGGTTCGTCGCCGCGCAGTACGGCATCGACCAGGTCGACGGTGACGTAGTCGGCGAACCTGGGCACGGCGAACGCCGCCAGTTCCTGAGCCGTGTGGGTCACGTCGAGGGTGGTGCCGATGCGTATGCCGGCGTCGTACAGCAGTTTCAGCCGTTCCTGGACTACTTCCACCCGGCCCATCAGTGTGCTGAGTTCGGTTGTGTCGCGCAGCGTAGCGACCCAGCCTCCCAGCCCGGGCTGCTGCGCCATGGGGCGTTGGCTGACGGCCAGGAGCCGGTCGCCCACCTCGATGACCTCGTCCGTGGTTGCCCTGCCCGAAGCGAGAAGCTGCTCGGCCTTCGGTTCGAGCCCCAGATCCGTGACGGGCCGCCCGTCCCCGTCGACCCTCAGCCCGAGCAGGCGCCGTGCTTCGTCATTGGCCAGCAACAGACGACCTTGGGAATCGACGATCAGAACACCTTCCCGTACCGAGTGCAGAACAGCATCGTGGTGCTCGTACATGCGGGTCATCTGCGTCGGGCCGAGGCCGTGTGTCTGACGGCGCAGGCGCCTGCCGATCAGTGCTGTTCCCCCGGTGGCCGCCGAGAGCACCACTCCGGTCGCCGCCAGGACGAGTGGCACCTGCCGCCCAGCCGCCATACTCACCTGCTTGACCGTGATGCCGGCGGCGACGAGACCGACGACCCTCCCGTCACCTGTGGTGACGGGAACGACGGTGCGGACCGAGGGGCCCAGCGTCCCGGCAGTCGTTTCGGTGACGATCCCGCCGTGCTGCGCTGCCGCGATGCTGCCGATGTAGCGTCGGCCGATCTGCGCGGGGTTCGGATGGGTGTAGCGGATGCCCGTGGGACTCATCACGACGACGAAGTCCACGGCGGTGCGTCGCCGGGTTTCTTCGGCCTGCGACTGAAGCACGGCGGTCGGATTCGGGCTCGACAACGCCTGTCGCACAGTGGGCGAGGCGGCGACTGCCGAGGCAACGGCCAGTGACCGGTTGCGGGCCTCGCGCTCGGCGTCGGCCCGGTACTGGAGCATCAGTGCGGCGACCGCCGCTGCCGCAAGGGCCAGGATCACCATGGCCTGCAGGAGGAAGACCTGGCCCGCGACGGTGCGCAGCCCGCGCCAGGACCGCATACGTCCGATCGGATGATGCATATGCCCATATAACATCGCAGATATGTCAATATCACCCCTTTTGTGACACGCGGCTCTGTTCCGGTTCGAAGCGTGCCCGACTGTGTACGCACGGTGAGCACGAGTCATACCCGATGTCGCCGTCGGCCCAGGTGAGCACCCGGATCCCTCTTTGTCCCTCATCAGAAACACTTCGCCCAGTTCCTCCATGACCTCACCGTGAACAGGGCCGGAGGTCCACTCCGAGGCGAGGTCCCAGCGATCCGGACAAACGGGCTCACGCTACGGGAGGGGCCGCTACCGTAGCCCGCACGGTCCCAGTGCCGCCCGCCTCCCCCGTCGGGCGGCACTGGGACCGGATCGTTGGGCGACCTCCATCGCAGCCCGAAATGCATCAAGGCTGGGCGCGGGGCGTCTGCCCGAGGGGTCAGGAGCGCCGCGCCGGGACCGGTACCGGCTTCTGGTTGCCCTTACCGTGGGCCAGCGAGACCGAGCCGCGGGTCCAGCCGTTCTGTCGGAAGACCTTGCCCGTCCGGGACCTGATGACGCTGAGCCCCTGAAGGGCGACGTCATCACGCAGTTCAGGCTCGACGTCGACTCAGTGCTCACCTGGGCTCCCCGAGGATCCACCCGGCTGAGAGCTCATCTGAGAACGGGAGAGGGTGCCGCGCGTGGCGCGGCACCCTCTTGGTCCGTGCGGGTCAGGGCTGCCCGCTTGCCTGATAGGAGTTGTTTCTCCTGCTTCTTAGTTGCTGTCGTGGCAGTTGAATTGGGCGTCGATCTGTACGGCGGTTCTGGAACCGTCACGGGTCCAGTACTGCCCATCGGGGACATGCGCTGCCTTGACCTTGCGGACGTTGAACACATCACCGGTGCCGTCCTCGACTCCGGCGAACGTAACGGAGACGTCGAGGTTCGCCGGCAGGGTCTTCGGCTGTGCTCCCGAAGACGTCTTCAGGAAATCGTCTGCATTCCACAAGGTGATCACACCTCGCTTCCCCTCTGAGGTCTTCGGGCTGCTTGCCCGCCAAAGCAGCTTTTCGGAGTCGCTGTCGTACACCTCGACCATTCCCACTTTGTCCGTGGGGCAGGTGGGCATCTTGACCGAGACGCGGGAGCCGTCGACCCGGATGCCCGCCAGGATGGTCGTCGCCGGGTCGGACATGCTGTAGGCGCCGTACACCCATGTGCCCACGGCGGCGACGGCCGCCAGGCCGAGTACTGACCCCATCACTACAAAGGGCCACACTGGTCGTTTACGAGGCCGGTTCAGCACTGGAGGTATCCCCCATCCCCCCAATTGGCGCGGCGTTCCCACCTATTGTGGCACGGGTTGCTTCCTGCTCTGAGGTACATGTAGGCGAATCGGTACCCGTACCGCATCCATTGCCACTTGTGCCGGTTCTCGTGACATATCCGGGCCCTGTTTGTGAATTCACCGCGGTTATAGGTGAAGTACGTCGTGCCGAGGGTGGTTCCGCCGCGGGCGTGGAGGCCGAAGCTCCCGGTGCACACCCGCATCATCCCGCAGCGGTAGCGGCATCGATAGCCCAGGTAGCGGCTCCCGATGCAAGCGAGGCCGACTCCGACGATGCGTGCCTGCTGGCGGTTTCGCCACCGGGAGTAGCCGTCGTAGGCGCGCCATCCGTAGTGCCAGGCGAGTTCCGCGCCTGCGCTGAGGTGGAAGTCCCAGAACCTACCGTCGAGGTCGTAGCGGTTGATCGGGTCTCCGCCGCAGTACTCGTAGGCGTTGGCCGAGCCGCCTGGCACGGGGTCGATGGACAAGAAGCGTCCGGTGGTGGGGTCGTAGAGGCGTACTCCCATGAGGGTGGCGCCGGTGACCGTCTCGCTGGAGCGCTGTTTACCGCCGAGCCAGCCGTAGCGGGTGGCGGTGGTGTCGCCCTGGTCGATCTGCTCGACGCCGAGTTGGCGGAAGACGCCGCGCCTTCGGGAGAGGCGGTGGCTCCGACGGCGATGGTCAACGCTTTTCGCGTCGGCTGCGGATGCTCAGGGCGATGACAGAGACAAGGAACCACAAGGCACCGAAGGCTGAGTATCCGGCGACGGTGGACAAGCTGCTCGTCGCCGAGGCGGACATGGCAGCGAAGGAGGCACCGGCGAGGACGGACAGTCCGCCGCTGATGACCATGGGCCACTGGGCACCGACGGTGCGTCGGCGTCGGATCGCCACGACGAGCTGGATCGCTCCGGAAAGGAGGGCCCAGATGCCGAACACGAGCAGGGCCGACCCGATGGCGGAGAAGACGGCGATGATCATCCCGGCGGTGGCGGCGAGGCCGAGAGCCATGTTGGTGGTACCGACGCGGTCCGTGGGGCCGGTGCCAGCCATACGACGCTCGAGGAGCGTGGCGATGACGTCCCACAGGGGGTAGATGACGAGCAGCACGGCTGCGATCACTGTGGGCTTGTCCGTCGACACGAGCGAGGCGGAGGTCGTGACGACGAGTGCCACCCAGATCAGGGAGAAGGCGACTCGGATCAGGTAGAGCGATCGGAGCCCGGAGAGCGTCGTCGAGGTCGTGGTCGTGCTCGAAGTCACGGTGGTCTGAGTCATCGGGTGTCCCGTTTTGTGATCGTGATGGTGTGAGACGGTCGCCTCGATGAGGAGTGTCAGCGGCCTCGGGAGGGGCCGTGTACTTCGAACGAAGTAGTTCTGCCATCCACTTCGAATCGAACGAGTTCTGCCGTCCCCATCGCCCGTACCGGGCTCGCCGTCTACTTCATTCGAAGTACACGGCCGCAGCACACGTGGACGAGAATCAGGCCATGGTCAAGGCGCAGAACAATCAGGACGGGCCCGTGGCACCCCTGTGGGTCCGCCGCCCCGAGGCGCTGCACCTCGTCGCCTATTCGGTGGCCGCGCTGGTGTTCACCGGCCAGATCGTGGCAGTGATCCTGCGAGGGTCGGGTTGGCCGACGGCCCTCTCCGTGCTCCTCGCCGGTGGCGGTGTCGCCCTCTCATGGTGGAGGCCGTGGGCAGGACTGGTCGTGACGAGCGCGGCCTCCTTCGCCGTCACAGCGGTGGGCCACGACCCCCTGTCGGTGTGGATGATGGCGGTGCTCGTGCTGTTCTCGGTCACCCTCAGGGGGCAGCAACCGCTGGTCGGAACCGGCATCGTGGCGGCGTTCTTCCTGGGGGCGTTCATGACGCTGGGAGGATTCCGTGGCGGCGCGATCGTGGGAGCCGCCGCACTCTTCTCAGCCATAGCAGGAGGTGCGACAGGGGCCGCGCTGCGCATCCATCGAGAGCACTGGCGCACCCTGGAGGAACGGGCCGAAAGCGCCATCGCCACCCGCGAGATCGAAGCCACCCGACGGGTGACCGAGGAACGACTCCGCATCGCCCGAGACCTCCACGACGTCATCGGCCACCAGGTCGCGATGCTGAGCCTGCATCTCGGTGCCGCGGAGATCGGGCTGCCCGAAGACGCCGAGTCCTCCCGGCAGGCCCTCGTCTCAGCCAGGTCCAGCGCCCGCACCGTCGTCGTCGAAACGCAACGGATCCTCGCGCTCCTCCGCCTCGGAGACGACATCTCCAACGACGAGGCGCTCCGGCCGACCCCGGCGCTCAGCGGCCTGGAAGGCCTTATCGCCTCTTTCGAGAGCATCGGCCTCGACGTCCATCCCTCCATCGACATCCCCGCCGGTTTCGTGGAGCCCAGCGTCGGCGTCACGGTCTACCGGGTCGTTCAGGAAGCACTCACGAATGCCTACCGGCATGGAGAGGGGGCGGCAACGGTGGATGTGCGCGAGCGCGACGGCAGGATCTGCGTCACCGTGGAGAACCGCGTCGGTCACTCACTGCGCGGCTCCAGCTCGGGCAGCGGACTCGGACTCGTGGGGATGCGTGAACGCGTCGAATCCTCCAGGGGGCGGCTGACGATCGACAGTGACGACGGGCGATTCCGGGTCCATGCGGAGTTCAGCCCCCTGGGAGCTGTCGTCTGATGACGCGGATTCTGATCGTCGACGACCAGGACGAGATAAGGGCCGGCATCAAAGCGATGCTCCGGCTCGACCCAAGTCTCGTTGTTGCGGGTGATCTCTCCGATGGACTCCAGGCCGTCCCCTTCCTCCGGGAGCACCCCGTCGACCTGGTCCTGATGGACATCCGGATGCCCGGCATCGACGGTGTCGAAGCCACCCGCCGGATCCGCAAAGAGCACCCACCCGAAAAGATGCGGGTGATCGTGCTGACCACTTTTGACCAGGACGACATCGTTCTCGCCGCCCTTCGCGCGGGCGCCAACGGTTTCCTGAGCAAGACCGTGAGCCCCGCTGAACTCGTCGCCGGAATCACCGAGGTCGTTGGCGGTGGCGGTGCGCTGTCGGCCGCCGCGACGGCCGCGCTCATCGGTCATATGACCGACAGTCCGCCCCCGGTGATCGACCAGGAACTGCTGCGACGCTTCGACGCTCTGACACCCAGGGAGCGGGACGTGGTCGTTCTCGTCGCGAGCGGTCTCGCCAACGACGAGATCGCGGCCCAGATGTCCGTTTCGCCGTTCACCGTGAAGACGCATGCGGTGCGGGCCATGACGAAGGTCGGCGCACGTGATCGAGCGCAACTCGTCTCGTTCGCCTTCCGGGCCGGCCTCTACCCCTGAGCCTGCCGAGCAGAACCCCGAAACAGGCGGCCGCCGTGGCGATGCCGAGCAGTCCGGCGGGCGGGACGGCGTGGGCACGTACCTGGAAGACCTCGCCGTCGCGCAGCGCGAGCAACGCCCGCGGCGGCCCAGTAACGCCCATCTGGACTTGCCCGGGCGGGTGGCGACCACCGGCGGGTGCTGGCGGGTGCTGAGATTCCCGGAAGGAAACGGCTGACCCCGGGCGCTCGCCGAAGGCCCGGCCGGCGCCGGGACGGCGGAAAGGTTGGTGTGCGGGGCCGACGGAAGCAGGTAACGTCTTTGTCATGTTCTTCCAGCCGCCGATTTACGAGTGAGAGCGTGACGGGCCCCTGCTGACGTCCTTCGACGTCGCCACCCGTCCCCCACCGATGAATCCGTAGATCACTTCAAATTATTACCGGGAGAACCCGTGACCGTGAGCAAGAACATCAACAACCCCGTGGGCATGGGCGGCGGCCAGCGCAAGAAGCTGTCCCGCGCCGAACGGCAGAACAACGGTCCGCACCGCAACCTCGACCGCCAGGGTGCAGCCGCCCAGAAGGCGGAGCTGGTGCGCAAGATGCGCGAGAAGGCAGGCGCAGCTGAGGGCGCCGGGCAGGCGGGCGACGACACCGCACAGAGCTGACGCAGCGCCGCCGTAGGGCGGCACCGCACGGGGCAGGGCCCGGACCGCGACGCGCGGTCCGGGCCCTGCTGCCGTACCGGGCGCGGCCGGTCCGGCTCAGCTCTCGGCCGACCACCCGCGTCTCAGCTGACCACCCGGGGCAGCCGCAGATTCGGCAGCCCCGTCACTGCCACCGCCCCGAGCTGCACCAGCAGCTCAGCGCGTTCCCCGTGCCCAGCCCGGGCGACACCGCAGCCAAAGCCTGCCCCGCATCGTTGAGGCGGGCGCCTGAGGGAGCGAGAGCTCGCCGCCCACCCTCGTGTCACGCAGCTGCCTCGGGATCCGTCGAACGTCACGCATGTCCTTGTGGCAGCCTTTCCGGCACGTCTTAGGGCAAGCGCGCCCGGCCGTCGGCCCGTGTGATCGACGCGCAGAGCGTGAAGACCTCCACCAGCGTGCACGCCGCGGACCAGGGCATCGACGCGGGCAAGAAGATCGTGGGCAGGAAGCGGAGCATCGTGAGCGACACTCTCGGCCTCCTGCTCGCGGTGCTGGTCACGGCCGCGAGCGTGCAGGACTCGGTCGCCGGCACCCACCTGCTCGACCAGGTCGCCACTGTCCATCCCGGCATCCACAAGGTCTGGGTCGACGGCGGCTACCGCCAGCACCTTGTCGAGCACGCCGCCCACCTCGGCATCGACATGGAAATCGTCCAACGCACCCCCGGGGTCAGGGGATTCACCCCAATCCCCAAACGCTGGGCGGTGGAGCGGACATACGGCCGGCTGATGTTCCACCGCCGTCTGACACGTGACTACGAAGCCCTCCCCGCACGCTCCGAAGCCATGATTCACCTCGTCATGACCGATCTGATGGCTCGCCGCCTCATCGGCGAGACCACGATCTCCTGGCGCGACCCGGCAAAGCCTCAAAAACCGCAGATTACGGGATGAAACAACGGGAGAAAACGACCTCTGAGGGGAATCGGACCCGGACGCCCGTGACGGCCCCGGCCGCAAAGCACGGCCTCGGCATGAACCGTCTGCGCATCCACCGTGCGCCGCCACCCGGTCCTGGGAGTCTGCCGAGGTCGGTCCTCGTCGGTCTGCGGTGTCAGTGGGGGCTGCCAGGATGACGCACATGACGATCAAGGAAGTGACACGTCACGGCGTTGACGAGCAGCGGATCGAGGACACCCGCCAGCGAGGGATCCGCCGGGCCATCGGTTACTGGTCCGACATGCGCCACGGTGGGCTTCCCCTGCGGCAGGGACTGAGGGAGCTGCGCGGCGAACTCCTCGACCTCGCCGCAGTCGACACCCTGGAAGATCCCGCCCTCAAGACCCCGCGATCGCGCACGGTGCTGCTCACCGCAGCGGATTGCGCCCTCGGGGAACTGGCCCTGGGCTGTTTCCCCAACGGCGACTTTGAAGTGCCCCTCCCCCTCATCAAGGAGACGCTCACCAGCGAAGAGCTTCACTACGAGGAGACGTGGGAGCCGCCCCGCCCGGCGACCACGGCGCAGACCTGGATCAACGCGTTCGCGTTGTGCGCGGCCAGTGGCCTGGTGTGGGAGTGGCAGCGGGTGATCGGTCTGCTGCTGCGGGAGGATTACGCGCCCGCCATCCGTGATGGAGTGCCCTACTCGAAGCGGGAGTCGATATCCGATCCGGCCGACCTCGCCGAGATGGACGCGCTGTGCGGCTACCTGACCAGGTCGCGCGGGCACCTGCCCAAGGACTGGCCCACCGACCCGGTGTGCAAGCCCGGCGCCGAGGAACGAGCCCGGGCGGCGCAGCAGCTGGAGAACGTCGGCGCACTGACGCCGGACCAGCGGCTGCTGCGCGTACTGCTCGACGACGACCAGGCCGCGTTCGAGCAGGCCCTGGAGCAGCGGCTCGTGGAGCACCGCGAGAACGCCGGCACCGATCCGGCCCCCCGGACCCTGCTGCCGGTGGGGACGGTGGCGCTGGCCGTGCTCGCGTCCCGGGTGCACAACTGGCAACTGGGCGTTCGCTCCGCCTACCTGCCCGCATCGCTGCTAAGCGCCCCGCAGTAGCCCAGGCACGAAGACCTTGGGCTGGTGCCGGAGATTGGGATAGGAGCGCGGGGCCCTGACACCCGGGACAGCGGTCGGAGCTGCGGGCGCTCCACCCCAGAAGTACGTGAGTCCCGGAGTCTGCGGCTCCGGGACTCAACGTGGCCGGAGCGCCGAGATGAGCCGCTGGTCACGCTCCGCCCCCGGACCAGGATCACGCTCCTGCACTGGTCCGCCTCGTGCCGGCACCGCCAGAGGCAGCCGTGACCAGCAACGGCTCACGGCCGAGGCCTCCACCCGGGGTCTGTCAAACGAGCGGTGCAACTGAGGGTAGTTGGGGTTACTGGCTGGAGATCACCGACAGTCTGCCGCTGGGGCCGAGCACGAAGGCCCTGAACCGGGAACTGCGGTCGCGCTACGGGGGGGCGGGGTCCGAGCGGGACAGCCACCGCGGTCCCGTCGTGAATCCGTGAGCACCACGGTTCGGGGCGACTTGGGAAAGTCACCCCGTTCAACCGGAGTTCGGTGGCATTCACGACGGACCGGCCCCGAACACCTGCATCGCAAGCTCTGGTCAGTGGCCGCCGCTCGGGGGCTCACAATTGCTGCCGTCGGGGTAGCCGCCGAAAGCATCCGCCTTGGTGGAGCCACTGGTCATCGTGCCCTCCACACACCAGGGAGAGACGCCGATGTCGATGAGGAAGCCGACCCCGGCGGACCCGTTCTGGTACGCCTGTACTTTCTCGGCGGAGTAGCCGAGACCGGTGAGCGCGTCGCGGACGCTGTCCGGGGCGAAGTCGCCACGCCTGCGCAGCGGTTCGAGTGCATCCTTGACGCGTCCGACGACGGTCAGCCCGTCGCAGCGGTTCTGGCCGTGGAGCGGAATGGGAACCCTGAAGCCGTGGTTCTCGGCGTAGTGGTCGGCCGGCGACTCGGTTGAGCCGGTGGCGGCGGCCGTGGACTCCGTCGGCTCGGGGCTCTCTCCTGGACAGGTGAAGTCCACTGGTGTGCTCGGCGTCGCCATGCCGGTCGGCGTTGGATGCGAACTCTGGTATGCATCGGCGGCATCCCCTGCCCGCTGCGTTCCGCACCCTGTCGCCGACAGGACCAACACCGCTGACGTCAGCACCCCGAGCCGGGCTCTCATCTTCCTTGGCGTCGTCATTCCCTGATCCTTTCCCGCAGCTCGGCGGGCGTCATGAGTACTTTTACTCATGACCGCAACATCGCAGTCAGCCGTCGATGGCAACCCCCCGGCGATCGGTGTGTGGGAGGCGTCGTGGTCGTCGGCGCTGCACCGGGCATCGGCAGGGTGTCAGACGGAGGCACTACGGTACGTCGCTGTGGACGCTGCTGATCTTGACTATCGGATCCGAACGCAGTCCGGTGTATCCCGCCGCATCTGGCCTCCCGGCTTCTCGAACTCGGCCATGCCGAAGCGGTGGGGTACTGGGCCGGCCATGGGGAGTGGTTCTGCGCGCGGGAGTGGGCGCGGCTGCTCGGTGAACAGGAGCTGCGGGCCGAGGCGCTGGAGATACGACGGCCACCAGGACCACGGCGGAGCTGTTGGAGAGCTGGGGGCGGGCCGACGAGGCGATCGCGCTGACCCGATCTCGTATGAAGGCCGGGCATCCGTCGGCGCTGGAGTCCTATGCGCGGTTGCTCGCCCGGCACGGCCGGAGCGACGAGGCGTTCGCCTTGTTGCGGCCACGCGTCGACGACCGCACCCTCGCTGCGGCCCTGGTCGACGTCGCGGCGGGCGCCTGCCGCGACGAGGAGGCCGCAGCACTGCTCGCCGCCCGGATCCCGGACGAGCACCGTTGCGACACGCCGTGGTGCTGCCACGGCCTCGACTCCGACACGGCGATCGGTCTTGCTCGCCGTGATCCGCGAACGTCAGGGCCGCACCGACGAAGCGATAGCCCTGCTGCGGACCCGAAACGGGACCTCGGTCAACGGCCGCGATCAGCTGGCCGACCTGCTGGCCCGGCACGACCGGACCGGGGAACTGCGCTGGGTCGATCCCGACCGGGGGGATATGGCGCTGCTGCGGAGCCGGTGGGAGCCGGTGAGGCTTTTCTAGTGGGTGCCGGGCCGAAGGAGGTGGTGCGAGGGAGTGTGTTCGATGACGAGGATGGCGGCGTCGTCGACGGGAGGGCTGCCGATGTGGGCGAGCAGGTCGCGGTGGATCCGGTCCAGCAGATCGTCGGGGCCTGCTGCGGGGAAGGACGCCACCCGCTCGGCGAGGGGATAGAACGCTCTGGCCGGTGAGCGGGCCTCGATGACACCGTCGGTGTAGAGCACGAGCATGTCGCCGGCCTGGAAGGTGAACGGGTCGGTGCGGCGCGCCTCGATGGGCAGTTCGCGCATGCCCAGCGGCGGCAGGGGGCGGCGGGCGTGCAGAACCATCACCTGCTGATCGGTCACCAGCAGCGGCGGCGGATGCCCGCAGTTGACCATCTCGGCCCCCGGGCCCTCGTCGGGGATCTCCAGGACGAGGCAGGTGATGAAGTGCTCGCCGGGATCGTGCTTGGTGTCTGCCACGTCTTCCACGTTGCGGCTGACGCTGTCGTCAAGGGCAGCCACCAGTTCAAGCAGAGTGGCACAGCGGTGGGTGCCCTCGCGGAAGGCGCTCAGCACCAGCGATGCCTCACCGATCGCGGCCAGGCCGTGGCCCCGCACATCGCCGATCACCACCCGGGTCGCGGCATGCCCGGCCCGGCCGACCGCAAAGAGATCGCCCCCGAGCTCCGTCTCGTCCTCCGCGGACAGATACAGCCACGCCACCCGCAACGGCCCGATCCGGCGCGGCGGAGGCCGCAGCAGAACCCGCTGCGTGGTCGCCGCCACCGAGCGTGCCCGGCTCAGCGCACGTTCACGCCGCTCCGTGACGTATCGCAGGAAAACTGTCAGGGCGGAGAGGACGAGCAGCGCGAGGATCTCCGCCATGCGGCTGGCCGTGGCCAGTCCGCCTTCGAACGCGGCGACGAGCACCAGGGCCGCCACCGCGAGGGCCCCGG
>NZ_KQ948467.1:36517-121847 GCF_001514115.1 Streptomyces olivochromogenes | reverse complement strand
CTCCCCCGGCATAGCAGCCGCCCCCGGAGCGGCCCCACGAGCAGCGAGTCTCTCTTCCGGCAGGTCAGCAGCTCACTGCGAACTGCTCCCCGAGCCGGTCGAGGTCTCCGAGGAGGAGATCGAAGGCATCCTCGCCCTCCTGTAGAGCATGACGCGCGGAAGGCGAGTGCACGGCAGCCGAGCAGCGCCTGAATAAGCCCTCCAGGATGCCGAGCGCGGTGTCCGGCCGGCAGGGCGGGCAGGCTGGTGCACCACCCTCGGTGAGTGCGCGCAGCGCCGTGTCCCTCGTGACGCCTTTGGAGCGCTTCCCCGCGTTCCAGCAGTCGCCAGTGTGGACGTACATCGAGTCCTGGCCGGACGGGCCGTGCTCGATCAGCCAGTCCGGTGCGGGAGGGCGGGCCGCGAGGCCGTGCTGACGCTCCGCTTCCCGCCGTTCTTCCGCAGCGATCCACCGGTCGATCTGGGTGAGCTGCTGTTCAGCGATGCGGCGTGCGAAGTGCAGCATCTCCAAACGCGACGGCGAGTTATCGTTCACCTGTTCGATCCTAGGGGGTAGGCTGCCCCTCGGCGCCCAAGAGGTGGGTGTCTTGTGGCGGCCAACCATGGCCTCGTGTTGGCCAAGGTTGACGCCTGGGACCTGTGGTCAGGCTAGAGCCGGATACCTCTGCTGCCACTCAAGCGAGAGCAGGTCGACCAAGGTGAACCGTTATCACCTCCGGGAGGGGGGTCGTCCGCCTGAGCGGGAACGACCGTGCCGAGAAGAGCAGCGAGGCTGAGCGCCGTAACTGCAATCAGTTTCTTCATGACTTGATCAACGCCACGCGCGGCGATCTGTCGCTGCATCTCACCGGTCCGACTTCGCTGGCAACCGGTCGAAGAGGCGACCGCCGCCACCCGGCAAGGCGGCGAATGCGAAGTAGGAGCCGACCGTCAGCCCGGAGAAGGTCACCAACTGGCGGGGCTTGAGGCAGGTGAAGGCCGCGTGCAGTTCGAGGGCAGCGGTCGCCTCGCCGGCGGTGTTGGTGGCGACAGGTCAGCCGCATTCCGTCGGCATCGGTGAAGCGCAGTTGGGCGCCAGGGTGCGGCCGTTCCTTGCGCACGATCAGTCGCATCCTCCTCGGCCAGCCGGTCAGGCAGTCTCCGGCGAGTTCGGCGACCCAGGCGCCGTCGCGGATGTCGCCGTCGGGTTCCACGGCCGGTGTCCCAAGCCGGGGCAGGGACCTTCAGGTTGGCCCCACGATCGTGGACCCGTGGCGACGGTGCGACCACCATCGCTGGCTTGGAGCAACTGCTAGGCGACCTGGCGTCATACCAGGTCTTGGACCCCGTAATAGCTACGCGTCGTCGCGCTTGAGGGCTTTCAGGGCCCGTTGCGTGATCTTGTCCACGGGGCCCAGGGAGGAGATCGTCACGACCAGGCCCTGCGCCTTGTAGTAGGCGATGATCGGCTCGGTCTGCGTGTGGTAGACCTCCAGCCGCGTACGTACCGTCTCCTCGGAGTCGTCTTCGCGCTGGTACAGCTCACCGCCGCAGACGTCGCACACGCCCTCCTTCTTCGGCGGGCTGTACGTCACGTGGAACACGTGGGAGGAGTCGTTACGGCAGATGCGCCGGCCGGCGATCCGCTTGACGAC
Organism: Streptomyces olivochromogenes; assembly: GCF_001514115.1. Taxonomy (GTDB): domain Bacteria; phylum Actinomycetota; class Actinomycetes; order Streptomycetales; family Streptomycetaceae; genus Streptomyces; species Streptomyces olivochromogenes. The sequence goes on along the minus strand of NZ_KQ948467.1, from coordinate 120,213 downwards.
CTCGTCCTCGGGGACCTCCAGGTCCAGGACCGCGTCCAGCTTGATGCCCTTGGTCTCCAGGAGCTGGTCCAGCGCCTCCGCCTGCTGCACGTTGCGCGGGAAGCCGTCCAGCAAGAAGCCGCCCTCGGCGTCCGGCTGCTCCATGCGGTCCTTGACCATGGCGATGGTGACCTCGTCCGGGACGAGGTTGCCAGCGTCCATGTAGGACTTCGCTAGCTTGCCCAGCTCGGTCTGCTGGCTGATGTTGGCTCGCAACAGGTCGCCCGTGGAGATGTGCGGGATGCGCAGCTTCTCAGCGAGGCGAACGGCTTGCGTTCCCTTACCGGCGCCCGGCGGCCCGACGAGGACGATTCGCATCAGCGGAGGAACCCTTCGTAATTGCGCTGCTGGAGCTGGCTCTCGATCTGCTTCACCGTCTCGAGACCGACACCCACGATGATCAGGATGCCGGTTCCGCCGAACGGGAAGTTCTGGCTTGCCCCGAAGCCCACCAACGCCATTGTCGGTACGAGAGCGATCAGACCCAGATAAAGCGGACGCGGCCAGGTGATCCGGTTGAGCACGTAACTGAGGTACTCAGCGGTCGGCCGGCCAACCCGGATGCCCGGGATGAAGCCACCATCCTCGGGCGACCGGCGCTCCGCCATCGACATCGTGCTCTATCTCCTGTTGCTGACCGCCGTGATGTCGCGCTGATCCGGCCGGGCGTGCACAGCGCGTCGCTGTCGGCGGCGGTGCCGGACAACGCCTCCGGACTGGTCGACCCGCGGTTGATCGTGCCGGTCATGGCGCTGCGGGCTGGACCTCGATCATCCAGGGAAGCTGCCCGTATCACCACGCACCGTCATCGACGACAACGTCTGCTTCCGACAGAGGAAATGAGAGTCAGCAACGGAAGGCGGATACGTCGGCATTCTTCAAGGGCGTATCCGCTCCCAGGATGTCCCAAGCGCCCAACAAACAGCGAACGCCGGAGCGACAGGGGTCTGCTCTCCGCGGGCCAGCTCGACAAGGGGATCCATGACCGTACCTCCAACGTAGGCGGCATACACCCGTCGGACGCCTTTCACGGACCAAGAACCGGACCATCCCCGTGCCAGCGGCCCGCCCCGGCGCCTCGATGCTGGTCAGCAACGTGCATGACGTGTATCACCAGCAGACGAGGGACCTGCTGGGTGCTCCACACATGTGGCTGAGCAGACCTCTTGGCACCACGAAATTCCCGGCAACCTGCCGCCCCCACGCAGCCAGCAGACCGCCTGACCAGCGACGCAAGGTGCCTGACGACCCATCAGATCGAGTGTCGCAAGCGTCATTTCAGCGTCAAGATTTCGCCCGCAACGCCCACAGTGCACCTAACGCACATCCGTAAAAGCGGAGTTCAGGAGCCCTTCACAGCGGATTCGCCTGCCTCCGAGCGGGCGAACTGAGCCCCGGCGAGGGTGGACCACCGCCTTCCCGATACCCGCCCGCGATGCCGGTGCCGGTGGCAACGGGAAGCGCCCAGGCACTGTTCGTACGGTGCGGCTGGGTTCGTGGCGCAGGGTGAGCCAGGTCCAGTACGCGGTGTCGGCCCAGGTGTCGGCGTAGACACCGAACGGGGAGACGGCGCCCTGGCGGCGGGCCAGGCGGCCGCCGGCGAGGTCGAGGACGATCGCCAGCGGCCCGGACCAGCGGCTCGCCCTGCCGGGCAAGGCCGGCAGGATGGCGCGGATCAGCGTGAGGGTGTCAGCGCGGTGAGCTGTTCGCGCCGCTCCAGCAGGCCCAGGTGTGTCACGGCGAGGGCCCAACTGGTTGCCACCCAGCGGCGCCCGGGGCGTGTGCCTGCGGCCGGGGCGAGCAACAGACCGTGCAGGCGGGTGAGCTCGGTCAGGGCGCGTAGGCGGTTGTCTGCTTGCCGTAGTGATCTGTGGGCGGCCTGACCGATGAAGCGTGCGACCACAGGAGGGGACAGGGAGCCTTTCCTCAGGGCAGTCAGGAGGGGGTCCGTACTCCCCGCCCAGCATCACCAGGAGGTCAGTCCTGTGGATCGATGGAGCCGTGGCCGTCGACGAGATTGATCTTGCGGTGCCGGGGCAGGGCTGGACCGGTCCCGCCGTGGTCAGGATGTTTCGGCTACAGCACGCGTCAGGGGATCGAGGTCTCCGTACAGGGCGGAGTGCAGCGCGGCGGCCAGGTCACGGGCCCGCTGCTCGCTCTCCACGTCGTACTGCACGAAGTAGACCGGGCCGGCCGAGGAGTCGGCGCGGATCTGGTGGGAGCGGATGAGCCGGATGACGGCCGCGCGGATCGCGTCGTACTTGCTGTCGACGACGGTGTCCCGCGGTGAGTGTGTCGGCCTTCACCGTCCACCGCCGGCCCTGCTCCTCGACGGCGACGAACACCTGGTGCTGCCGCTTGGCCCGCCGGTAGGCGGCGTTGAAGGCGTCGACGTCGGTGGCGTCCGGGACCAGTCCGGGCGGACACGGTGTGGGCAGCGGCTGCATAAGGATCACAGTGCCAGGACCAGGAAGTACGCGGGATACCCGATGCCGGAACGGTCGCCCGCTCCGACGCGGGTGTTCGGTCAGTCGGGTGGGGGCGGGGCCGTGGCGGTACCCGTGAGGGTGTCGAGTTGGGCGGCGAGGTCGGGGTGGGTGGTGGTCAGGTGGGGGCGGGCGGCGTTGAGGGGGTGGATGAGGTCGGCGGGGTCGTTGTGGGCGAGGGCCGCGTGGAGTTGGTCGAGCGGATGACGGGCGGCGGTGGGGAGGTCGGTGAGGGCGGTGATCTGGCCGGCGACGCGGCGCAGGTCGGCGGCGTTGCGGCGGGCCCATTCGGCTTGGGTGCGGTCGGCGGCGCGGCGTTCGCGGGTGGCCTGGACGCGTTGTTCGCCGGTGGTTCCGGCGGGGCCGGGCCGGCCTCGCAGGTAGCGGCGTTCAGCGGCCTGACGGCTGGCGACCCCGAGAGGGTGGGCGAGGTCGGCCCAGCTGGCTCCCGCGTGCCGGGCCGTTTCGATCAGGCCAGTCTCCCATCCGGCGAGCTGCTCGCGGACCTGCCGCAACAGGAGCAGGGAAGCCAGGGCCTGCTCCGCACCGGGGCTGGCGGCGGGGTTGTCGGAGGTCTCCTGCCCGGCGGCGCGCAGGGCGTCGTCTATGGCGTGCAGGGCCGCCGCGGCGGCGAGGAACGAAGCCGGGCTTCGGCCGTCGGCGCTGGACGGGGCCGGCTGGTCGGCTGCTGTCACGGGCACCTCCCTCGAGCTTGTCATCGACTGGACGACACCGTGTTTGTCATCCATTGGATGACATGTTACAACGGTTTCAGTGCAGCGCATTGGCAGCAACTGCCCGAACCCGCTGGAGGTGTTTTCACGATGTTGATGCGCACTGACCCCTTCCGTGAGCTGGACCGGCTGGCGCAGCAGCTGATGAGCCCGGGCACCTGGTCGCGGCCGTCCCCTATGCCGATGGACGCCTACCGCGAGGGCGACCGGTACGTGGTGGCCTTCGACATCCCCGGCGTCAGCGCCGACGCGATCGACATCGACGTCGAGCGGAACATGCTGACCGTCAAGGCCGAGCGCCGGCCCGTGGCGAAGGCCGACGACGTGCAGATGGAACTGTCGGAGCGGCCGCTGGGTGTCTTCTCCCGCCAGATCGTGCTGGCCGACACGCTGGACACCGAGCACATCGAGGCGGACTACGACGCCGGCGTGCTCACCCTGCGGATCCCGATCGCGGAACGTGCCAAGCCCCGCAAGATCGCCATCGGCGGCGGATCCGGCCGCAGGGAGATCTCCGGCTGACCCGAGGACGACAAAGGCCGAACAACGACGGAGGACGGGGCACCGATCTCCCCCTCTCCCGTCCTCCGCACCCCATCGACCGAAGAAGGTGGCGGCGGTGAACCTGCGACGCGAGGCGTTCCTCGACCGGGTGAAGGAACGCGGTGAGTACGACAGCCTGCAGGAAGCAGAACGCGCGGCCCGTGTGGTGCTCGCCCTGCTGGGGGCGCACCTGGTCGGCGAGGTGCGCGCCCAGCTCGCGGCGCGCCTGCCGGAAGACTTCGCCCTGATCCTCCTCAACCCGCTGCAGAGCGCCGAGCCGCTGCCACCGGAGCGGTTCGTTCGGGCGACGGCGGCCTGGATCGAGGGGGCCACCGAGCAGACCGCGGCCTGGGACGTCAGCGCCGTCCTCTCCACCGCCGCCGATGCGGCCGGTGACGACCTGCTGGGGCAGATCCTGCTCCAGCTCCCCGCAGGCTACGACCTCCTCTTCGGACGCCCCCAGCCCGCCTGATCACCCGCCCACTCACCCGGTGACCACCACCCCGCCGACAGAAAGGCAACCACAGCAAGTGTTCCCCGACCCGCGCGTCCCGCTGCAGCCTGTGCCCGCGATGTCGTACGAGCAGATGCTGGAGAAGGTCCGCTACGAAGGCGCCTACCCCACCCGCGAGCGGGCCGAGGAGGCCATCCGTCTGGTCGTCGCAGGACTGGAGCGCCAGCTGACGGGAGACGAGCGCGTCGAGCTCGCCGCCCGTCTCCCCCTCGAAGCCGCACGCCTCCTCATCGCTCAGATCCCCGACACCCAGCCCTTCACCGGCTGGGCCTTCGTCAAGGACCTCGCCGCCCGCGCCGAAGCCTCCCTGGCCACCACCCACTGGGACACCGGAGCCGTCTTCGCCGCCATCGCCGCCCTGGCCGGCCCCGACCTCCTCACCCGCATCCTGCGCCAGCTCCCTTCCGGGTTCGCGCTGCTGTTCGGCCGTGCCGAACTCACCCCCGCCGCCTGAGCGCACCGTGCCCATCCGGCGCCGGGCGCGTTCGTCACGGTGCCGCGTACACGGGTTGCAAAGACCCCCACGGGACTCGTGCCACGGGCGCCGGGGCCGCAGATACCCGTCCCCCCCTTCCTGGCCGTCGATCGAGGCCCGGGTCCGCCCTGGACCAGGGCCTCGTGCTGACCCCGCGCCGCTGGGACGCGGTGGGGGCGGGGCGGGTGCGGACGTGACGCTGCCGGGCCGGCGGCAGCCCAGGACGCGGCGCCCCCACCGCGCGGTCAGCGACCAGGCCAGGGATGACCGCGCGCAAGGATCGCCCACTCCTCATCCGGCCGGCCCGGTACGAAACGGCCGTCCATCTCCCACCACAGGGCGAGTTCGGTGAAGGTCGGCCTTCAACACGCTGAACTCGACAGGGAACGCACCTGGTCCAACGACACCACCCACGATCCGCGAATCACAGACTCTGCGCATCGAGCGCGTCCACGCAGCCCACCCACGCGAGACCCCGTCCTCCCCGGTTGCCGGACGGACGACGACGGGCCGGCGGCTCTTCGTCCTGCTCGGCCTGTTGCCTGACGTCGCCGACCACCACCTGCCGCTCCCAGCGCCGCAGACGCCCGGAGCCGAGGGCGGGCAGTGCGACAGTGCTCGGGTTCGACCTCGGTGCTGACGGGGTTGCGCTCCAGCGGGCTTGGCAGGCCGATGAGGAAGACGCCGATGTCCCGGTCGCCTTCCGCCAGACGGGTGCCAGCCACGTCGGACACGTCGACCCGCTCGTCCGCCACCAGGGGCGCCGTCACGGTGTCCGCCTGCCGGCGGATGCCCCTGGCGATGCGGCGGCGCAGATCCTCCGGCAGGCGGGGGGCGACGTCCCGGGCCATCTCGGAGGGCAGGCCCGGGTCGGCGACCAGCACGAACCGCAGGTTCCTGCCGTTCGTGTCCGCGTCGGGCTGCCTCATGCACTCTCGTCCTGCCGCCGGGTAGGTCTAGGTGATGTCGTGCCTCGCCGCTTCCCCCAGGCTGTCACCACAGGGAGGGATCCGCTCGTCCACCCGTTCGTCCACCCGTTCGGCAGCACGACGCGCCCGCGGACCGGGGCACCCCTAGCATGCTGACTGTGCGACCCACTCTCCCGAAGATCGAGGGCGGCCGGGTACAGGGCCTCCTGCAGCTCATCGAGGACGGCATCCACCTCGTCGTCGCGGCGCTCCTCGTACTGCTCGCGGGGCTCCTGACCGTCGGGGTCGTCCACGACGTCATCAGGTCGATCCAGGGTCCGTACCGCGAGGAGACGGTCGTTCTCTCCGCCCTGGACAACGGCCTTGTGCTGTTCATCGTGGCCGAACTGCTCCACACCGTCCGCCTCACCATCAGGAACCAGACCCTCGACGCGGAGCCGTTCCTCGTCGTCGGCCTGATTGCCGGCATCCGCAGGGTGCTCATCGTGACGGCCGAGGCGGAGAAGTCCTTCCGGTGGAACGTCGAGGGGATCGAACTGCTCATCCTGGCAGGGCTGATCCTCGTGATGGCGACAGCGATGTACGTGTGGCGGCGCTCCACGCGGCCGGGAGACTACTTCCCGCTTCAGGAGGCGCAGCGCTCCCCGTCGCCGTCACCCACCCCGGTGCGCGGGTCCTGATCCGTACCTTCCGCCGCCGCGGCCGCCCGCACCCGCTGCTCCTCGCGAGCGGAGCCGACGTCCCGTTCCAGGGGTGTGCGGCTCACGACCGTCGCGAGGTCCTCCAAGGCTTGCTTCTGCAGTTCCGCCCCGCGCCGCACCACCGGGCTCCGGTCCCCGGCGGCGCCCTCCCACGCGTGGAGCGCCTCCTCCACGCGCCCCCAGTCCGGATTCCTGTGCTCGCGCAAGTCGACTGCCGCCTGCGCGGTGTCCGCCTCCAGGGCCTCGGCGAACCGCTCCGCCTCGGGGACGAAACGGCTGTCGGCCCGCGGGACGTGGCTCTCCATGAGCATCGCCGCCCGGCCGAACCCCTCGAGCGCCTCCTGCGCCTCCTGCGCCTCGCGCGACGTCAGACCCCTGGGGCGCACCGGTTCCTGCCTTGCCCGGTCGTATGCCTCCTGCCAGGCGGCACGTGCCTCCCTGCTCGCCAGCAGTGCCCTGCGCATGTCGGCGTGATGCTCCCGGGTCGGTTCGGCGTAGCTGCGGAGCACCGCGGCCGCGTAGCGGCCGTTGGCGGCGAGCCAGTCCGCAAGCCGGCCCGGCAACCGGGGTGTCTCCCATGCGGGGAACACCACGTACGCCAGCATTGCCAGGGCCCCGCCGAGCAGGGTGAGCACCACCCGCTCCGGGACCGTCTGCTCCCATGCCTGGCCGCCCATGCCGAGCAGGAAGACGACGTACGCGGCAGTGAAGCACTGGGAGTAGGCGTAGCCGGTACGGTTCAGCGTGTACGACAGACCCGCCGAGACCACCGCCAGCGCGCCGAACACATGGGCGTCCGGGCCCAGGGCCCGCACCAACCCGGTGGCGAGCGCGACCCCCGCCAGGGTCCCGGCGAGACGGGCCACCGCGCGCGCGTACGTCCGGTGGAAGTCCGGCCGCATCACCATCACCGAGGTGATGGGCGCCCAGTAGCCGTGGCCCAGGGGTAGCCGGGCGGCGATCAGGTAGCCGAGCGTGGCCACCGCCGCCAGGCGGACGGCGTGCCGGAACACGGGCGAGTCCCGGCGGAGCTCACGGCGGACCGCCCGGACGACGACCGGGACCAGCCGGAACATTGTCGGGCGCAGCAGGAACTGGGCGCTCGTCGAGCCGGGCGGGGTGTGCGTCCTCCCGGAGACGCTGCCGCTCCCGGCGATCTCCAACGCCTCGCCGAGCAGTTCCACGAGCCGCTCGGCGGCCTGCCGCGCAGGGCCCTCCAGCACCTCGTGCTCCTCGTCGACACGCAGGACGTCCGTGCTCCCGGGCCGCACCTCGGCGGGAGTGCCGCGGCGGATCGAACGAGCGGCCGCATCCAGGACGTCGGCGGCCGCGTCGAGCAACTCCCGCGCGCGGTCCCTCCCGGGTCCCTCCGCCGGGGCGCCGACGTCCGGGTCGGCGAGCGCGGCGACGACCGGCCGAATGCGCTCGGCGAGTCCCCGGGGGCCGTGCAGGACGGGGGGACGGGTGCGGGCCTGTGACGGCGTCACGGCGGCCGCGTCCCGGGCCGTCATCAACGGCTCCGGGTCGAACGGGGCCGCCGGGTCGTGCCGCAGTCGGCGGGCGTAGTCCGCCACGGCGGCCAGGGCGTCGGCGAGCGCGTCACGATGCGCCCCCCAACGGCGGATCGGGAACAGCAAGATCAGCACGGCCTGCACCACGCCCCCGAGCGCGATGACCCCGGCGTGCTCCAGCGCTCGCCCGACGCTCGTGGGCAGGGTGATGGTCACCAGCATGCTGCCGACCGTCGTCGCTGCGACGATCCCAGCGGTCGATCCGACGGCCCACGCCATTCCCGCGGCAAAGGCCCATACGGCCAGCAGCGGGAGGAACGTCACGAGTCGCCCCGCGGCCAGGTAGCCCACGAAGGTGCTGAGCGCCAGACCCGCGCCCGCGCCGAGCGCGATCACCTTGCGTGGACGCCAGGTGCGCTGGAAGGTGGCCCCACCCGCGGAGTAGGCACCGAGGGCGGCGGACGCGGCATACGCAGGGGAGACGAGCCACAGCGCCGGCCCGACGACGATCGCCACCCCAGCGGCCGTGCGCAGCGCGAGCAGGGGCTCCAGCCGCGTCTCCTCGATCGTGAGCCCGGATCGCACGACCTCACCGAAGGCCCGCAGCCACGTCACGGGTGTGAGCCTAGCCGGAACACCCTGCCGGGTCGCATCGGCCTGGTTGAGGTGCGGCAACCGTCGAGCAGGGAAGCCTCCCACACGCCCCGCGAACAGGCCGGGGGCCGCAGCCGCTGGACGGGGTGCAGCCACTGCGGACACTGCTGAGCGTCCGCAGTCCGTCCTACCGGGCCGGAGCGCGGGCAATCGCCGTTGGTTCAGGTCCGACCGGAGCGCGGGCCATTGCCCCCAGCCCCGGCCGGAGGACGGGCGGGACGGCGGCCCCGGGTCGCCTACCGCTTGTGGCCGTTCCCGTGTCCGTTCGGATGCAGGACCACCTTGGTCCAGCCCTCGTCACGGGCGTCGAAGTGCTCGTAGGCGGTGGGGGCCTCGTCCAGGCTGAGTTCGTGGGAGACGACGAAGCTCGGCTTTGCCTTCCCGCCGGCGATCAGATCCCGCAGCGCCCGGTTGTACCTCTTCACCGGCGCCTGCCCGGTGCCATGCGTTGGCCCTTGAACCACATCATGCCGAAGTCGATCGGGACCTTGCCTTGCGCCTCCAGTTCCCCCTGGGCCTCCGCGCCGCCAGGGTCCTGGGGCAGGAACACGCCCACCACATCGATGTCGCCCGTGAACCTGACCGAGTCGATCAGTCCGTTGAGCGTGAGGCTGGCGTCCTCATGTCCCTCGGGGTCATGTGCCTGGTAGCCGACGCACTCACAGCCGTTGTAGGCGCCCAGACCGAGGGTGGCCTCCTTGACGACCTCCGCCGGCTTATGCTCGGCGGTGTTGATCGGGATGGCCCCGATCTCCTCCGCCTTGCGCAGCCGGTCGGGCTGGTGGTCGACCACCCAGACGCGCCCGGCGCCCTTGAGGAGGGCGGAGTAGGCCGCCATCAGCCCGACGGGGCCGGCCCCGAAGACGATCGTCTGGTCGCCCGGTTTGACGTGGGCCATCTCGGTGGCGTGATAGCCGGTGGGGAAGATGTCGGCGAGCATCACGTAGTCGGTCTGCCGCTCGGCGGCGTCCTCACCCAGACGCAGCGCGTTGAAGTCGCCGTAGGGCACGCGCAGCAGTTCTGCCTGGCCGCCCTGGTAGGGGCCCATGTCGGCGAACCCGTAGGCGGCTCCGGCGAGAGCCGGTTCCGACTGCATGGTCAGGCAGTAGTTGGTCAGACGCCGCTCGCACTGCTTGCAGAAGCCGCAGGCGATGTTGAAGGGCAGGACCACATACTCGCCGACCTGGACCTTGCGGACGGCCGAGCCGACCTCCACGACCTGGCCCATGTTCTCGTGTCCCAGGGTGCGGCCGGACTCGAACGAGGTGCGGCCCTCGTACATGTGCAGGTCCGAACCGCAGATGTTGGTAGTGGTGATCTTGACGATGATGTCGCAGGGGTGTTCGATCTTCGCGTCCGGTACGTCCTTCACCGTGACCGTTCGCGGGCCTTCATATACCGCTGCTTTCCTGATCGCTTCCTTCGGTGCCGCGGCATGACCGCAGCACGGGTGCGATGGAGACGGCGTACCGAGCCTGACTCCCGGGAGTTGGTGCGACGGGGTCCATGGCTCCGGCATGCCTCTGTGGGCCGTTCACCCGGTTCAGGTGGAACGGCGGTGCCGCCGTGGGCCTGCCCGGCGGAGCTTCGACGCTCCGGCGGCGTGCCTTCCGAGTCCCGTCGGCCCTTGACGCGAAACAACCACGCACCGGTCGATCAGCGGAGTCTTCGTACACGGACGACCACCAACCACCAACCAGCAACCACCGACGACCACCAGCCACCAGCCACCAGCCACCAGCCACCAGCCACCAGCCACCAGCCACCAACGAATCTCCGACTCGGGTCACCAGCTAGTCGCCGTCGTCGTCTTGGAGTATTCGGCGGCGCTCCTGTTCGCGCTTGGAGTAGGCGGCTGCCCGGATCGCCTCGTCGCTCTCCAAACCTGATCCCAGCGCCCCGCCCACCGTGGCGACCGAAGCGACGAACCAGGACAACGTCCAGTATTCCGCGGCGTGAAGCGGGGTTCGTGTCGTGGAGGCGAACACTTGGTCGTTGAGGATGAACAGGGCCAACACCAAATTGATGACGATCAAACCCACGTAGCAGACGAGCACCCCGATACCCACGGTCATGACCGTCGAGGCGTTGTAGAGCCTCGCCCTCTGCCTCGCCTCCCGCGAGACCTCTGCTGATCGATGCCACAGCTGCGCGTCCACGATCAGCCAGCCGATCATGAGCGCGACGGACCCGACCGTGGCGATCACGAGGCGTGGCGCGCTCAGGGACTCGGCCAGGTTCCAGATGGTGGAGTTCACAGTGGCGACTGCTCCCGTGGCGAGTGCGGCCGCCAGGGCTTTCGACAAGCCCGGCACCAAGCGCCACGGCCGGTTGGCGCGGACCATACCGACGAGCACCCTCAGGTAACCGCGCGGTCCGCTGACGACGTACCGAAGATCAGCGGTCTCCTCCTCACCGACCTGGCCCGGGTGAATAGGCGCGAGGCGACTGACGAAGGGCCCCAAAAGCGGCTGACTCCGCGGAGGCCCCTCAGCCCCGGTGGCCCGCGGGCCCGCCAAGCTGAGCACGGCTTCTTCCACGGCCCGCCGGGCTCTCGTCTGCAGACGCAAGCCCCCCAGCGGAGGAAGAGACAGCAGGGCCAAACCGTGTTCGTGGCTCAGATCCACAACGAGCTTACGCCCGTGTGAGTGCAGCGGAAGGTCGGTGAGGGCCACGACGATGTCCCAACTCTCCGCTCTTCCACGGTCCATGATCCGGCGCATCAAGGTGGGCGGGTCCTCAGTCCTTGCGGTGAAGGGCTCACTGACCACCTCGACGTCGAACCGTCGTCCCTGGCCTGACTTGTCGGCGAGCCGAGCAGGAAGTGTCCGGGCCATGCGCTGCGCGATCTCCGTGGGCGCGTCCGGATCCGCCAGGAGAGCCACGACCGTAACGCCCTGAGACGACACCCGCATGACTCCTTCTCGTCGGCTGCCCCCGCGATCGCCCGTGCCCACAGGATGCCCCCGAGGTATCGCCGACGCCGCGTGACACGCTGGCCCCTGCCAGCAGGTGCAGGCGGTACGGTCAGGTCTCCTCGTCCTCCCCGCACAGGGCCTGCTCCACCACCGGGCCACGGTTGCGTGCGCCACCGCGAACACCAGCTCCGCGCCACCCCGGGCACCACGACGAGATCGATCGGCAGCAGGCCCGCCTCCTGTTCAACCTCGTCCCCGTGATCACCTTCATGGGCATCACTGCCTCTACGCCGCGCTGTTCCTGCTCGGCCATGTCACTGCGGCGTTCCTGCTCACACCGCAGTCGTTGCGTCCCCTCGTCCGACACCAGCACGATGCCGAGTGCCTCTCTACGGCCCGCCACCGCTCGGGGCCCTCGGGGCCCGCGGTGCGGTCCAGGTTGCCCGTCTTTTCCCGGTGCTCGTGCACGAGGCGGATAGCCACGGCACCCTCACCGGCCGCCGACGCCACCCGTTTGACCGAGCCGCCCCTTACGCCGCCGGCGGCGAAGACCCCGGGAAGGGTGGTCTCCAACAGCAACGCCACCTTGTCGGCATCCGCCAACAGCGGAGTGTGCGCCGCCTGGGCTATATAAAGGGTGTTGCACAACCCTCTGAGCTGGGCATCTCCCTTGTATTGCCGGGGTGTTGAGTGCTGAACAGGTGTGGGTGGAGACGTTCACAGGACTGCGGTTGACGCAGTTTTCGCGGCTGCTCAAGGCAGTGCGGGAGCGCGGTGGCAATGGCACGATGCAGGGCCGGCCGTGGAGCCTGCCGTTGGCCGAGCGGGTGCTGCTGGTCGCGGTGTACTACCGGACGAACTTGACGATGCGGCAACTGGGACCGCTTTTCGGAGTGTCCTCATCCACCGTGTGCCGGGTGATCCAATGTCTCGGGCCGCTGCCGGCGCTCGAGCCCGTCTCGCGTCCGGCCGACCCTGCGGACCGGCTGTGGATCGTGGACAGCACCCTGATCCCAGTCCGCGATGGGCAGGTCGGTGCGTCCAGCCGCAACTACCGTTTCTCGGCAAACGTGCAGGTCATCGTCGACGCCGACACCCGCCTCGTGATCGCAGCGGCCCGACCGGCACCAGGCACCACAGCCGACGCCCACGCCTGGCGCGCCTCGGACCTGGCACAGCACCGCCAGGACGTGACCGTCCTGGGTGACGGCGCCTACCTCAACTGCGGGATGGTCGTGCCGCACCGCAAACGCCCGCGCCGGGCCCTACTGGCAGGCGAAGAAGCGGACAACGCCGCCCACCGCAAGATGCGTGCCCGGGTGGAGCATGTGATCGGACGCATGAAGAACTATAAGATCCTCCGCGACTGCCGACAGCACGGCGACGGCCTCCACCACGCCGTCCAAGCCGTCGCTCACATGCACAACCTGGCCCTCGCATCATGACCAGAAGACTGTGTTCACACACTCCGACCGGCCCAAACACAGCCTTGTGCAACACCCTTTATAGGCCGTGTATCGAAAATGGATCCGGGATACTCCGAACGCTCGTGTGAGCCAGGCCCGGTGACGGCGCCTGTCGCGCGGTTCCCGGTGCGATCAGGTAATCAGGAACGGTGAACAAGGACGCGACCGACCCGTTCGTGCATGTCCGGGGCGCCAGTGAGAACAACCTGCGGAACATCGATGTCGACGTTCCGCGGGACGCGATGGTCGCCTTCACCGGCGTCTCCGGTTCGGGCAAGTCCTCGCTCGCGTTCGGCACGCTCTACGCGGAGGCCCAGCGGCGCTACTTCGAGTCCGTAGCACCGTACGCCCGAAGGCTGTTGCAACAGGTCGGCGCACCGCACGTGCAGGAAATCACCGGACTGCCACCGGCTGTGGCCCTGCAGCAGCGACGCGGGTCGCCCAGCTCGCGCTCGACGGTCGGCACCATCACCACGCTGTCCAATCTGCTGCGCATGCTGTACTCCCGCGCCGGCACCTATCCGCCCCGGGCCGCACGGCTGGAGGCCGAGTCGTTCTCACCCAACACCGCGGCCGGGGCCTGCCCGGAGTGCCACGGACTGGGCGTCGTGCACGACGTCGCCGAGGACCTGCTCGTCCCGGACCCCTCGCTGAGCATCCGCGAGGGGGCGATCGCCGCCTGGCCGGGCGCCTGGCAGGGCGCCAACCTGCGCAGTGTCGTGAGCGGCCTGGGGATCGACATCGACCGGCCGTGGCGCAGGCTCAGGAAGAAGGACCGTAACTGGCTGCTGTACACGGACGAGCAGCCCTCCGTGTACATCGAGCCGGAGGAGGACCGCGTCGACTACGGCTACCAGGGCAAGTTCTGGAGCGCCCGCAAGCACGTCATGCACGTCCTCGCCGACTCCAAGAGCGAGAAGATGCGCGAACGGGCGCTCCGGTTCGTCAGGAGTGTGCCCTGCCCCGAGTGCCACGGCAGCGGACTACGGCCCGAGGCGCTCGCCGTGACCTTCGCCGGACGTTCCATCGCCGAGATCAACGCGATGCCGCTCACCGAGGTCGTGGCGCTGCTGCGGCCCGTCGCGGGGCGGTCCGAGGCCGACGCCACCACGTCGACCGCCCGATCCGGGGAGACGACCGAGGTCGCGGTCCGGATCTGCGGCGATCTGGTCGCGCGGGTCGACGTACTGCTCGACCTGGGCCTCGGATATCTCAGCCTCGGGCGCCGCTCGACGACCCTGTCGCCCGGCGAGGCGCAGCGCCTGCGGATCGCCACCCAGCTGCGCTCGGGGCTGTTCGGCGTCGTCTACGTCCTCGACGAACCCTCCGCGGGCCTGCACCCGGCTGACGCGGAACCGCTGCTGGACGTGCTGGACCGCCTCAAGGCGGCGGGCAACTCGCTGTTCGTCGTGGAGCACGACATGGACGTCGTACGGCGGGCGGACTGGGTGGTCGACATCGGCCCCGGCGCGGGCGAGGGCGGCGGACGCGTGCTGTACAGCGGCCCGGTCGCCGGTCTTGAGCAGGTCAGGGAGTCGGCCACGAGCCAGTACCTGTTCGGGCGCGCCCAGCCGCTCGATCACCGCCCGCGCACACCGCACGGCTGGCTGCACCTGAGCGGCGTCTCCCGCCACAATCTGCACGACGTGTCCGTCGACGTACCGCTCTGCGTACTGACGGCGGTGACAGGCGTGTCCGGTTCCGGAAAGTCGACGCTGGTGACGCAGGTGCTCGCCGAGGTCGTCCGCGGCCACCTCGGACTCGTACCCGAGGAGCCCGACGAGGCGCAGCTGGAGGTCGACGTCCAGGACGCGTCGGGGGTCGAGTCGTTCGACCGGCTGGTCCGGGTCGACCAACGGCCCATCGGCCGAACTCCCCGGTCCAACCTGGCCACGTACACGGGGATGTTCGACGCGGTGCGCAAGCTGTACGCGGCGACGGACGAGGCCAGGGCGCGCGGCTACTCGGCCGGGCGGTTCTCCTTCAACGTGCCCGAAGGGCGGTGCGAGACCTGCCAGGGCGAAGGATTCGTCGCGGTCGAACTGCTGTTCCTGCCCGGCACCTACGCGCCGTGCCCGACCTGCCAGGGCGCCCGGTACAACGCGGAAACGCTGGAAGTCACCTACCGCGACAAGAACATCGCGGAAGTGCTGGAGCTGTCCGTCGACGCCGCCGCCAAGTTCCTGTCCGCCGTCCCGGCCGCCTCCCGCAGTCTGGAGACGTTGCGCGAGGTGGGACTGGGGTACCTGCGGCTGGGGCAGCCCGCGACGGAACTCAGCGGTGGTGAGGCGCAACGCATCAAACTGGCCACCGAACTCCAGCGAGCCCGCCGCGGTCACGCGCTCTACCTGCTCGACGAGCCGACGGCGGGGCTGCACCCCTCGGACATCGCGCTGCTCCTGCGACAGCTGCACCGGCTCGTCGACGCCGGCAACACGGTCGTCCTCGTCGAGCACGACCTGGACACGATCGCCACCGCCGACTGGGTCATCGACCTCGGGCCGGGCGGCGGCGACGCGGGCGGGCGGGTGGTCGCGGCGGGCCCGCCGGCCAAGGTGGCGAGGGCCCGCCGCAGCGTTACCGCGCCCTATCTCGCGGCCCGGCTCGCGCGCTCATGACGACGGCGCGAGGGGCTGAGCACCGGTCAGCCGGGTTCGGGGCGCAGGGTCGCGCGCGTCGATGATGCGTTCCAGCTTGTGGCGGATATCGCTCGCGAGGTGCCCCGTCTGGGCCCATTCCGCCGGGTCAGCTGGGCATGGGGTGGTGCGCCCGGGCGAACTGCTCCACGACGGCGGCGCAGGAGGCGGGCAGGTCGGCCGGGCTGCGGCTGGTGACCAGCTGCCCGTCGACGACCACCTCCTGATCGGCCACGACCTCCGCGCCGGCGTTGCGCAGGTCGGTGCGGATGCTGGGCCAGGACGTCAGGCGACGGCCGCGCACGGCGTCGGCTTCCGCCAGGGTCCACGGGCCGTGGCAGATCGATGCGACCGGTTTCCCGCTGGCCATGAAGTCCTTGACGAACTGCATCGCGTCGCGGTCCATGCGCGGCTGGTCAGGGTTCATGGTGCCGCCGGGCAGGAGCAGGGCGTGGTAGTCCTCGACGGAGGTGTCGGCGACCAGGCGGTCCACGGGGAAGGTTCCGGCCGCGTTGAGGTCGAACTGGCGGGCCTGGATCTCGCCGGGGTGGAGCGAGACGATCTCGGTCTTCGCCCCTGCGCCCTGCAACGCACCGCGCGGCTGGTCAAGTTCCACGCGCTCGACGCCGTCGGTGGCCAGAATCCCCACCCGCATCCCCCGGAGTTCCTGTGTCATGGGACGGCTCCCTTCACGAGTCGCTGGTTGTACGACGCGAGCGGTAGGGACATCCGGCAGGGCCTGTCCGCATCTCTTTTCCGGACCGGGGACTGCGAGGCCCGGCCGAAGGTGCCCCGAGCACTGTCTGCGCGCGGTCAGTGAAAGCTGCCGTCCGAGTGGGGACGACCTTCGTCCAGCCGTCGTCGCGGGCGTCGAAGTGCTGGTATCCGTGTATCCGTCTGCTGCCTTGTCCAGTATGAGTTCGTGGGAGACGATCCAGGACGGCTCGGCCTTCCCGACCTGGACCAGGCCGCCGGGCGAGCTCGGCGGCGTGCCAGACGGTGGGGAACATGCCGGAGAGCATCACGTAGTCGGTTCGCCGCTCCCTGGCCTCTTTTCGCCGCTCCCTTGCCTCTTCCGGCAACACCAGGCAGTTGTGGTCGCCGCAGGTAACGCGCAGCAGTTCGGCCCGCCCGCCGTTGTAGGGACCCACGTCGGCGAAACCGTAGGCGGCGTCGGCCATCCTCGGATTTGTGGGGAGTGGTCAGACAGAACGCGGTCAGGCCCTTCTTGGGCCTTCGACATGCGTATCGGGGACATTCTTCACGCTCACGGCGCGCGATCCCCCGTAGACAACAGCTTCATGAGTCTTCCCTCGGCGTGTCAGAGCATCGCGGGACGAGACAGACCCTCGAAGCGACCTTCCGAGTCAGACGCCGTTACGTGAAGGCAAGGGGGTGTGATTTTCCTGGCCAGGCGACCAGCCGCGCTGAAACCGCGATCGCGAATCCCCGAGCGCCTGCGGCGCGACCCGGGCCTCGGTGAAGGTTCCCAGTCTCCACCTTCCGCCCCCCGTCCGGCATCTCAGTTCAGTCCGGCGACATGCACCGGGGCGCGACTGCTACAGCAGCCGGTCGAACACCGCGGTCACGCCCTCCCAGTGACTGGTCTGCGGGTTCTTCACATCCGGATACATGATTTTGAACGTCTCGGCGAGGGCGACGCTGAGACCGCCGATGATCTCGGGGTAGCGCTCTTCGGCCTCCTGGGTAGGTGTCCTGTCGAGGGGAGGATGCGTGGCGAGCTGTTCCAGGATCGGCTTCAGCTCGACCTCCTCGTCGAGCCGCCGGAACCGGTGGATGCACTCCTGGAGGCCCTTGGTGATCGGCAGGTCCCACGGTTCGACGGTGTCCCTGCCGTTGGCCTTGGCCGACGCCTGGCCGACGACCAGGAGGTCGTAGAGCTTGGCGTCGACGAAGTCGCCGTACCGCTTCAGGTCGTTCCTGTCCACGTCGAGGCTTGCGGCGGCGCGGAAGAACCTCTCGAACTTCGACACACCCATCACGGTCATGCCTCTCGCCTCCTCACCGGGAACGGACGACGTCGTTCGCTCCCGCCCGCGCCGCCATCGGCTGTTACCCGGTCGAGATTCGCACAGCCCCCTGCTGAGCGCCTCCGCACCCCAGGCCGAAAAAGGGCACCCCCGCTTCCCCTGGCAGAGCAGCATGAAGTGCGCAGGCATCCCTCGGCCAGCCGTACGGCCGTCCGTCCGCAGGAGGCTGCACGGCGTTGCAACGCCTCGAACGAGAATTGCTGACCGGACGACACGACCAGCTCGGGGAAGCGGGACTGTATTAGGGCACCCCGCCGAGATTGGAACAGGACCGGGCCCGGCGCAGGGGCCGGGCTGAAGAGTGGGCAGCGGTAGCCGTCCTTCTTCAGACTGCCGGCCTCTTGGGACCCGAAGCTCGAGGACGGCTGGGACGAAGGCGTGATTCCTCGGCTGCGCCGTCGCCGTACATCTCCGCCGTGTCGACGACGGTCATGCCCAGGTCCACGCCCAGCCGCAGCGCGGCGATCTCCTGTTCACGCCGGGCCGGGTCCTGGCCCAGGTACCAGGTGCCCTGCCCGAGCGCCGCGATCTCCTCACCGGAGGGGAGTGCGACCGTTCTGGCCGATTCCGCAGACATCTCGTGCCTCCCGTCTGCCGCGGATCCGTGTCACGCGCGCCCGCACCGAGTGCCCAGGTCCGCGCCTCGGCAACCGGTGTCGCATGCGCCGCAGGGATGAGGTCAGGAGGGGCGAGCGGACTGCGCCGAGAGCGTGCCGGGACCGGGTGCGCGGTCGCGCAACGCGACGGCGACCGACACGACGGCGCCACAGGAGAGGACCGCCGCGAAGCCGATCATCGCGGTCTGCACGGCGAAGTGCCGCAGGGCGATGCTGAACAGGACGGAGGGCAGGCCCATTCCCAGGTACGCGACGACGAAGAACACGGCGAGGACCCCCGCGCGTGAGGCGGGCTCGGCCACTGAGACGGCACGTTCGACGCCTCCCTTGAACAGCAGCCCGGAGCCGGCTCCCGACAGGGACACGGCGACCAGGTAGAGCCAGAGCGCCGGGTGGTAGAGGGCGACGGCGCACAGGACCAGGCCGACCGGGAAGACCACTGCCCCCACGGTCAGGAGCCGGGGCAGTGGGAGGCGGCCCAGCACCAGCTGGGCGGCCGCCGCGGAACCGAACATGAGGAAGGCAGCCAGGCCGACCACGAGGTGCGAGTCGGTGTGCAGGGTGCCGTGGAGCACGCTCGCCCCGAGGGAGGAGATCAGGCCGAGGATCGCGAAGGCGAAGGCGCCCAGCGCGCCGGCCGCGCCGAACGTCCGTCGGCCGCCGGGGCGCAGGACGAACCTGCTGGGCGGTTCGGCCGCGGGCAGCTCCAGGTCCACGGTTTCCGGGGTGGACAGCACCAGCACCAGGCACACTGCCATAGCGAGCGTGAAGATCGCCTGGGTGGTGATCAGGGGCGTGGGAAGCCACTCGGCGGCGGCTCCGGCGACCAGGGGGCCTGAGGCCAGGCCGCCGAGGTTGGCGGCGGTGGCCACGATGCCGGGCAGCACCGAACCCGTCCGATCCGGACGGGCCTCGTGGTGGAGGTCGTGCAGGTACGTCGTCGCGGTCGAGGCCATCAGCCCCAGTCCGACACCGTTCAGGATCCTGCCCGCGATCAGCCCCGGCAGGTCCCGCCACGCGATCAGTACGACCGACGCGACGATGCCGACCAGCAGCGCCGGGACGATGATGCGCCGCCGGCCGAGCCGGTCCGACAGGTGTCCCAGTCCGAGGAAGGCGGCCGCTGCGCCCACGACCATCGAGGCGTACGCCACCGTGACCGTGGTCGCGCCGAAGTGGTCCCGGGCCTCGTACAGCGGCCACAGCGGGGTCGGCGCGGTGCCGAAGGCCATCAGCACGGTGAAGGCCACCGCCACGAACCAAAAGCCGGTCGTGTGCGAGGCACGGCGCCGGGCGGGGGCGCGGGGCGGCAGGTCGGCGGGAGCGGGTGCTGGGATCCGGTGGGTCGGGTCGTCGGAAGCGTCGGCTGTGGGACGGCTCAGCGGCGTCGGAATGGCAGGCAGGGGTACCCCTCCTCGGGCGGAAGTGGATGGCGCTTTCCATCCTCCTCACCAGCCGGGATCAGTGCCAACGAATGTTTTTGCTGGGCTCGAGCAATGCGAGTGATACTTCTCGTGTGGAGCTACGTCAGCTGGAGCACTTCATCGCGGTCGCCGAGGAGCTGAGTTTCACGCGTGCCGCCCGTCGGCTGCACGTGGTGCAGTCCGGGGTGTCCGCCGCGATCCGCTCCCTGGAGCGCGAGCTCGGCTGCTCGCTGTTCGAGCGCACGTCGCAGCAGGTCCGGCTCACCGGGGCGGGCGCGGCGCTGCTGCCGGAGGCTCGGGCCACCCTGCACGCCGCCCAGGCGGCCCAGGACGCCGTGCGTGCCGCACAGGACACGCTGCGCGGCACGGTGAACGTGGGCGCCATGGCCTCGGTCGAGGTGGTGGACCTGCCTGCGCTCCTCGGGCAGCTGCACGCGCGGCATCCGGCGATCGACGTCCGGCTACGGCTGGCGACGACCGGGTCGGCGGGACTGGCGCACGCACTGCTCAGCGGGGACCTGGACGTGGCCTTCCTGTCGCTGCCCGAGCACAAACCCGCCGGGATCGACGCACGGGAGCTGGCCACCGTGCCGCTCGTCCTGGTGGTGAGCACCGCCCATCCGCTCGCGCAGCGGGGAAAGGTGGCACTTGCGGACCTCGCGGGGGAGCCCTTCGTGGACTTCCCGCCGGGCTACGGCAACCGCGAGGTGGTCGACCGGGCGTTCGCGGTGGCGGGCGTCGTACGCCGGGTGGCACTGGAAGTGCCCGACATCGACATGGGGGCGGCACTGGTCCGGCACGGTCTGGGCATCGCCTTCCTGCCCGCGTTCGCCGTTGCCCGCACCCCCGGCCTGCACGTCCTGGACGTCCACGGCACCATGCTCCGCTGGAGCATGCATCTCGGCACGTCGTCGACCCGGCGGCCCAGCTCGGCCCTGCGGGCGCTGCTCGACCTGGTCGACCTCCACGTCATCGCCCTGTGACGCCCGGGTCGCGGCCCGGGCGTCACCCGTCAGTGGTGTCCGGCCCCCTGCCTTCGCCTCGCTCCGGCCGCGACATCTGCCGCAGCATCCGCTGACGCTCAGGCTGCCGTGGTCCACAGGCGGCGTCGGACACCTTCCCGGCCCCTTCGAGGCTGGTGCCGAAGGCCCCGCCGATCATCGCGATGGCGGTGATGAACCAAGGCCCCCGTCTTCTGGCGCGACGTTGATCAACCGAGGAAGGGCCACCCACCCACTGCAGCTCTGTAACAGGGCAGCCCGCCCAACTGCCGCTGGCATCGCTCGCACAACGGTTCTAGCGAGGCATCAGCCGGGGCCGCCCAGCACGATCTTCCACACTCGGGTCGCCACCTGGAGGTTCAGCCGGTCCTCGACGTTCGCGAGGTCGTTGCCGCTGATGTCGCGGATGCGCTGGAGCCGATAGCGCAGCGTGCTGCGGTGGATGGCTAGGGAGTCCGCGGTCTCGTCGTAGTTGCCGCCGCAGTCGAAGTACCGGGACAGGGTCTCCACCATGGCCGTGTGGTGCCGGGAGTCGTAGTCGATGAGCTGCCCGAGCCACTCCTGGACGAACGTCTCCAGTTCCCGGTAATCGTTGCCAGGCCCCAGGATGCGGTAGAGGCCGAGCTCGTCGAAGAACGTCGTGCCGTAGTGCTCGCGGGAGTGGCGGCGTACTTCCAGGGCGCGCTGCGCCTCCTGGTAGTGGTGGGGGATGTCGTCCAGGGAGTCGCAAGGGGCGCTCACCCCGATCGTCCCGGACCGTGTCCCGGTCTCCCGGGCGAGCGCCTCGTACAACGCGCGGGCGTGCGGCCTGTCGTCGGCGACCAGGACCACGTGGTCGGAACGCCGGGTCAGCAGCGAGCGCATGCCCACGGCGGAGGCCGCCCGTCCCACGGTCTGCGCGAAGGAATCGTCCGCAGTCCGGTTCGGCCACTGCACCACGACGATGTAGTGGCTGCGGTGCAGGTCGTGTCCGACTGCCTCGGACCGGGCGTAGGCGCTCCCCCCGTCCGTCCCTGCCAGGAGGTCGTCGACCAGCCCGCGGTGCAGCCTCAGCTCCACTTCGGCCAGATTGCGCAGGTGCGCCAGCTCCGGGGCGAGCGACGCGGCGGCGTGTTCCAGCGCGAGGACGGTGTGCTCGTCGGCCTCGTCCCGGGCATCGACCAGGGCGAGCACGCCCAGGATCTCGCCGTGCGGGCGGACCAGGGTGATCAGCCGGTCCTTTATCCGCGCTGGCCCGGCCTGACGGGCGACGGCGTGCAGCATTTCGTCCTGGCGCACGGGGTCAGGCTCGGGATAGGGGTCCGGGCGGCTGGGGCCGGTCCAGGACCTCAGCCGACCGAAGCGGTCCTCGACCAGCGCGGGGAATCCAGTGAGCCTGTGCAGCGCGCGGGTGATGGCTTCCTCGCCGCCGCTCGAGGCAGTGACGTCGGCCATGAGCGCGTGAACGGCCCGCTGGTACTTCAGCTCGGCCACGACGGAGATCAGCTGCCGCTGGAGGGTTGTGCGTTCGTCCCTCAGTCGGTGCAGCTCAAGCGCGTCCTCGCGTTGGCGTCGGTATGCGAAGGCGACTGACAGCGCAGCAGCGGTGTGCCGGACGAGTGTGGCGAGCAGGGAGCGCTCGGCCTCGGTGGGCCGGGAGCGGGACGTCACCACGAGGTAGCCGTGGAGTCTGTCAAGTCCGCGTAGCCCCAGGGCCCGGCCCCAGGGTCTGCCGGGTACGGTCACAGGGCCGTCCTGCCCGGCCAGCTCCCGCACCCTCCGGTTCACGGCCGAGGCATGCGTCTGCCGGTTCCTCGGGCTGGGGACCAGGTCGCCGTCCACCTTGAGGTATCCGGCCTCGGCGCTGTATGGCCCTGCGGCGGCTATGTGGTCCATGGCCAGGCGCAGGATCTCGCCTTCGTCCGGGGTGTCGAACAGGGCGCGGGAGAGCACCATCAGTTCGCGGAGGGCATGATCGGCCGGGGTTGGAGCGGGTGGCCGGGGCCCTCTCCGCGCGGCCGTGGGGTGCCGCCCACTGCTGCCCCGCGGAAGGCTGCCCTCCCGGTCGGAGCAGCGGCGGTACAGCTGGTGCGCCCGGCTGCCGGCCATGGGATCACTCCGTTCTACCCGAGCCTACAGGCGAGCGGTGGTACCCGCTCCCGGGCCGGCTCATCCGAGATGTTCGGATTCTTCCTCTCGTACTCGCAGGGCGACCGGACCCGTGCATTCCTGACTCGCCAGGCGCAGGCGTGGAGGCACCCGGTTCGTCACCCTGGGGAGTGCTCGAGACCCTCCGTGCGCACGGGTGGGAAACCGGCGGACCGCATACATCGGCGTGCGCAGCGCATCCGGCTGGCGGGCGAGGGCGGCCGCGGCAGCGGTGACGCCGCCGCGGGCGACCTTGTACCTGCGAGTGCGTATCCAGCCCCACCCCCGGTTCCGGCTGGACGGCCGCGACGTACACGTCCAGGTCCCGGTCGCCCCCTGGGAGGCGGCCCTGGGCGCGACCGTGCCGGTGCCCACGCCCGGCGGCGGCACGGCCAAGGTCACAGTGCCCGCGGGCTCGTCCAGCGGCCGGCGGCTGCGGCTGCGCGGCGAGGGCATGCCGAACCCGCGCGGCGCGAACGGCGACCTGTACGCCGAACTCCGCGTCATGGTGCCGCCCACCCTCGGCGACCGGGAGCGCGAACTGTTCGAGGAGCTCGCCGCCACCTCCTCGTACGACCCCAGGAGGACTCGATGAACGACCGACCCGCGGGAGCGGCAGGCATCGACTGGGCCGGCGTGGGCAACCGTCCGGTACGAACGGGCGCCGACGTGAGCGCCTCGACGGCTGTCCGGTACGCGCTCGTGCCCGCCCCCAGGCTCTCCCTCGACGCCGTGGCCCGTCGCTCGGGCCTCCACCCCGATCTGATCCGCCGGTTCGTCGCCCTCGGCCTGATCGACGCCGAACGCGACGCCGCGGGGCGCCTGGTGTTCGACCCCACGGCCCCGGCGGTCCTTGCCCGCATCCAGCGGCTGCGCACCGGACTCTGCCTCAACTACGCATCCATCGGCCTGGTGCTCGACCTGCTCGACCGCATCAGCCTGCTCGAAGCCGCCCTGCGCGGCTGCGGCATGAGGAGTGAAACACCCCCATGGACATGAACCGTCTCACCCAGAAGTCCCAGGAAGCCCTCCAGGAGGCCCAGACCGCGGCCGGCCGCATGGGGCACGCCGAGGTCGACGGGGAACACCTGCTGCTCGCACTTCTCGATCAGGAGGACGGTCTGATCCCGCGGTTGCTGCAACAGGCCGGCACCGAGCCGAAGGAACTGCGCGCGTCCGTCAGCGAGGAACTCTCCCACCGCCCGAAGGTCACCGGCCCCGGCGCGGCACCCGGCCAGGTCTTCGTCACCCAGCGCCTCGCCCACCTGCTCGACGCCGCCGAACGGGAAGCCAAACGCCTCAAGGACGAGTACGTGTCCGTGGAACACCTCCTGCTCGCCCTGGCTGAGGAGAGCTCTTCAACCGCCGCCGGGCGACTGCTCAAACAGGCCGGCATCACCAGGGACTCGTTCCTGAGCGCGCTCACCCAGGTCCGCGGCAACCAGCGCGTCACCTCCGCCAACCCCGAAGTGGCCTACGAGGCTCTGGAGAAGTACGGCCGCGACCTGGTCCTCGAGGCTCGGTCCGGGCGGCTGGACCCGGTCATCGGCCGTGACGCGGAGATCCGCCGCGTCACCCAGATCCTCAGCCGCAAGACCAAGAACAACCCCGTCCTCATCGGCGACCCCGGCGTCGGCAAGACCGCCATCGTCGAGGGCCTCGCCCAGCGCATCGTCCGCGGCGATGTCCCCGAGGGCCTGCGCGACAAGACGGTGTTCGCCCTCGACATGGGCTCCCTGGTCGCCGGAGCCAAGTACCGCGGCGAGTTCGAGGAACGCCTCAAGGCCGTGCTGTCCGAGGTGAAGGCCGCCCAAGGGCGCATCCTGCTCTTCGTCGACGAACTCCACACGGTCGTCGGCGCAGGCGCCGCCGAAGGGGCCATGGACGCGGGCAACATGCTCAAGCCGATGCTCGCCCGCGGCGAACTCCACATGATCGGCGCCACCACCCTCGACGAGTACCGCAAGCACATCGAGAAGGACGCCGCCCTCGAACGCCGCTTCCAACAGGTCCTGGTCGACGAGCCGAGCGTGGAGGACACCGTCTCCATCCTGCGCGGACTGCGCGAACGCCTCGAGGTCTTCCACGGCGTGAAGATCCAGGACACCGCGCTGGTCTCCGCGGCCACCCTCAGCCACCGCTACATCACCGACCGATTCCTGCCCGACAAGGCCATCGACCTCGTCGACGAGGCGTGCGCCCGGCTGCGTACCGAGATCGACTCGATGCCCGCCGAACTCGACGAGATCACCCGCCACGTCACCCGCCTGGAGATCGAGGAGGCGGCCCTGTCCAAGGAGAGCGACCCCGCCAGCAGAACCCGCCTGGAGGAGCTGCGCAGGGAACTGGCCGACCTGCGCGGCGAGGCCGACGCCAAACATGCCCAGTGGGAGGCCGAACGGCAGGCGATCCGCCGCGTGCAGGACCTGCGCCAGGAACTGGAGCAGGTCCGCCACGAGGCAGAGGAGGCCGAACGCGCCTACGACCTCAACCGCGCCGCCGAACTCCGCTACGGCCGACTCCGGGACCTGGAGCGCCGGCTCGCCGCAGAAGAGGAGCAACTGGCTACCAAACAAGGGCAGAACCGGCTGCTGCGCGAGGTCGTCACCGAGGAGGAGATCGCCGAGATCGTCGCCGCCTGGACCGGCATCCCCGTCGCCCGCCTCCAGGAGGGCGAACGCGAGAAACTGCTGCGCCTCGACGAGATCCTGCGCGAGCGCGTCATCGGCCAGGACGAAGCCGTCGAACTCGTCACCGACGCCATCATCCGCGCCCGCTCCGGCATCCGCGACCCTCGCCGTCCCATCGGCTCGTTCATCTTCCTCGGCCCCACCGGCGTCGGGAAGACCGAGCTGGCCAAGACCCTCGCCCGGACTCTGTTCGACTCCGAGGAGAACATGGTCCGCCTCGACATGAGCGAGTACCAGGAGCGGCACACCGTCAGCCGGCTCATGGGCGCACCGCCCGGATACGTCGGCTACGAGGAGGGCGGCCAGCTCACCGAGGCCGTACGCCGCAAGCCGTACTCGGTCGTGCTGTTCGACGAGATCGAGAAGGCGCACACCGATGTCTTCAACACCCTGCTGCAGATCCTCGACGACGGCCGCATCACCGACGCCCAGGGCCGCACCGTCGACTTCCGCAACACCGTGATCATCATGACGTCCAACATCGGCTCCGAGCACCTCCTCGACGGCGCCACCGCCGAAGGTGAGATCAAGCCCGACGCCCGCGCCCTGGTGATGGGCGAGCTGCGCGGGCACTTCCGCCCGGAGTTCCTCAACCGCGTCGACGACATCGTGCTGTTCAAGCCGCTCGGCGAGCGGCAGATCGAGCGGATCGTGGAGCTGCAGTTCGACGAACTGCGGCAGCGGCTCGCCGAACGCCGCATCACCGTCGAACTCACCGACGCCGCCCGGGAAGTGATCGCCCACCAGGGCTACGACCCGGTGTACGGGGCCCGGCCACTGCGCCGCTACATCTCCCACGAGGTCGAAACACTGGTCGGACGCGCCCTGCTGCGCGGCGACGTCCAGGACGGCGCGACGGTCCGCGTCGACGCCGAACACGCAGAGCTGATGGTCACCTACGACCAGCCCGAGAACGTGAAGGGAGCGCGGGCGGCATGAGCACGATGCAGGCGACGACCGTCAGTTGTCCCCACTGCGGGCGCACCAACCGAGTGCCCGTGGCCGCGGAGGGCCGCCCCAAGTGCGGCCACTGCAAGCAGCCCCTACCGTGGATGGTGGACGCGGGCGACGACAACTTCACCGAGGTCGCCGAGCGGGCCGACGTCCCCGTCGTGGTCGACCTGTGGGCCACCTGGTGCGGCCCCTGCCGCATGGTCAGCCCCGCGCTGGAGAAGGTCGCCACCGATCTCGCCGGCCGCATCAAACTCGTCAAGGTCGACATCGACAAGAACCCGCGGCTGTCGCAGCGTTTCGAGGTCCAGGCGGTACCGACACTGCTCGTCCTCGACCAGGGCGAGACGGTCGCCCGGCAGGCGGGGGCGGCACCCGCCCCCGCTCTGCGCCAGTGGGTGGAACAGTCGATCACGGCCCGGGAAGGGCGATCCGGATGACCCTGCACGCAGACCCCCATCTCGCGCTTGTCCGGCCGGTCCAGCCGCTGACCCCAGAAGGGTGTCAGGAGTGTCTGCTGCTCGGCTCCCCGTGGGTCCACCTGAGGCTCTGCCTGACCTGCGGGCACGTCGGCTGCTGTGACTCCTCGCCGAACAAGCACGCGCGTAGGCACGCAGCTGCCGACGCCCATCCGATCGTGCAGTCGTTCCAGCCCGGCGAGGAATGGCGCTGGTGCTACGTTCACGAGGCGTTCGTCTGATGTCCGGCGACCAGTCGCTGCCGGGCGGAGAACCGGTGCCGGAGGAAGCGGACGAGGCCGTCTTCTGGGAGACCCCGGACATCTACGGCGCGTATCCGCGCCTTACGGAGGACCAGATAGCACGTCTGGCGGAGCACGGGCAACGCCGGAGTATGGCTCCGAACGACGTGCTGCTCCAGGAGGGGGAGCGCTGCGAGACGTTCTTTGTCGTCCTCAGCGGTACCGTCGCCGTCGTCGAGGACTACGGCACTCCCGAGGAGCACGTGCTGCGCGTGCACGGCCCCGGTCGCTTCATCGGCGAACTCGGGCTGCTGCACGGACAGGTGGCCTTCTACACCGCTGTCGCCAGGGAGCCGGGCGAGGTCCTCGTCATCTCCTTGGACCAATTGCGCCACCTGGTGTCCCAGGACTCCACCATTGGGGACGTCGTGCTGCGCGCCTGTCTGGGCCGTCGCGCTCTGCTCGTCGGACAGGGCGCCGGCTTCCGCATCATCGGCTCGCGCTACTCGCCCGACACCCGGCGGCTGCGCGAGTTCGCCATCCGCAACCGGCTGCCGCATCGCTGGATCGACCTGGAGACCGACGAGGAGGCCGAGGAGCTGCTGCGCCGCTTCGGCGTCGGCCCGGAGGAGACACCGCTCGTCATCTGGCGGGACACCACCCTGTTGCGCAACCCCAGCAACGCGGAACTGGCCCGGCTCATCGGCCTGCCGTCACTGCCCGCCGGAAACCGTCACGGCGACGTCCTCATCGTCGGCTCCGGACCCGCCGGCCTCGCTGCCGCGGTGTACGCCGCCTCCGAGGGCCTGAGCACCACCGTGGTGGAGGCGATGGCCACCGGCGGCCAGGCCGCCACGTCGTCCCGCATCGAGAATCTGCTCGGCTTCCCCGCCGGCATCTCCGGCGCCGAACTCACCGAACGCGCCGTGCTCCAGGCCGACAAGTTCGGCGCCAGGTTCAGCATTCCGGTGGAGGCGACCGGTCTCCGTCCCAAGGACGAGGACCACTACGTGGTGGCGTTCGCCGACGGCAGCGAGATCGCCGCCCGCGCCGTCGTCCTGGCCACGGGCGCCCGCTACCGCCGGCTCCAGGTGCCCGGTATCGAACGCCTGGAGGGAACGAGCGTCCACTACTCGGCGACCGTCTACGAGGCCCAGCAGTGCCGCACCGACCCGGTGGCCGTCGTCGGCGGAGGCAACTCCGCGGGCCAAGCGGTGCTGTTCCTCGCCGGGTTCGCGCCGAAGGTGCACCTGCTGGTCCGAGGACCCAGCCTTGAGGCCAACATGTCCCGCTACCTGGTCGACCAGGTCGAGCGCCATCCGCGGGTGGAGGTCATGCTGCACACCGAGGTCACCGAGGTCATCGGCCAGGAGGTGCTGGAGGAGCTCGACGTGGTCGACAACCGCACGGGCGGGCACCGCCGACTCGCGGTACGGGGCCTGTTCGTCTTCACCGGCGCCGACCCCCACACCGAGTGGCTCGCCGACATCATCGCCCTCGACTCCCGCGGCTTCGTCCTCACCGGCCCGGAGGCCCAGGAAGCCTGCGCCTACCCCGAGGTGTGGCACGGCCGTGGGCGCTCGTGCATGACCCTGGAGACCAGCCTGCCCGGGGTCTTCGCGGTAGGGGACGTCCGTAGCGGCTCGGTGAAACGGGTGGCCTCCGCGGTCGGCGAAGGCGCGATGAGCATCCACTTCGTGCACCGCTACCTGGGCCGCACGGCCGCGCACGGCGGCACCGACAGCTCACCGCACACCCGTCCGAAGGAGTCCGCTTGGCTCGCATGACGCCCAGGAGATGCGGGACCTGCGGATCTGACGCGGTCACGGGCAGCGATGACGCAGGAACGGGCTCGGATGATCCAGCGACTGGAGAAGGTGCTCCAGGACGCCGGGATCAAGCTGACATCGGTGACCTCCCAGGCGTACTCGAAGTCCGCGCGGGCGATCCTGGACGCACTGGTGGAGGAAGAGCGCGATCCAAAGATCCTGGCCTCGCTGGTCAAGGGCCGCTTGCGGTCCACAAGAGAGAGGCTGGAGGAGGCACTCGGGCACCGTTTCCGCGTCGAACACCGCGGGGTACTCGCCCGCCGACTGCTGGCGGCCGAGATCGGCCTGGACATGTCGGTCTTCCCCACCTCCGGGCACCTTGCCTCCACACCCCCCGACGGTCTGCAACGGCTGCTGAACGGGGCAACCTGGGATGCCGACGATGTCCGTGATGACCTGCAGACATACGTTGCCGAGAAGCTCGGTGAGGACGGCGGGGTGATCGCCCAGTCCGGCAGCAGACACCTTGAACCAGCTCACGCGCGATGGCGACGACGGCTGAACTGTCCCCGGGCTACGGGACGAGAGGCGTGTGCGCCGGGCCGTGGAAGCCGTCCGAGCCTCCTCGCGCCGCCTTGACGACCATGTACGGTCGGACCTCGTTCCAACTCCTCCGGACCCGCATCCTCACTCAACCATGACCTGGCGGCAAAGCCGTCTCGTCAGCCGTCACGATGCCGGGTACGTTCACCTCGTGTGCTACTACGCCGAGAATCCCTACAAGCTGCACTACGCGTGCGTGCCCTGCCGAGTCGCGTAAGCGGCATCCCGGGCCCGACGAGCACAGATGCCCCCGATGCTCAGGGCCAATGGCCTGTGCCGGCCACGACTTCGCCCCGCCACGGCGCCGAGACACCAAGGCGTGGACCGTCGTGGCTGCGGTACTGAACGCCGGACTGCGCTACGAGGGCCGCGAACTCTGCGGCTGCGGCAAGGAACCCAAGTTCCGCCCCCGTACCGGATCCGCTCCCGCGCGGGCCCCAGGGGGTCTTCGCCCCGAAGTCCTGGGCGCCGCTACCCTTTCGCGACCCCTTATTGCGGATCGCCGGGATTCCCTCGTGAAGAAGGCGCAATGGATCGGGCGCTGGTCCTCGACCACCAGGGGGGCGGGTGCGATGCGCGCAGGCAGGCGCCTGTATACCCGCACCGGTCGACATCGCCGTGACCCAATCCTAGTATTTATTCTGTTTCCTCACGTTATTCTGCCGTGCGTAGCGCCATAGCCACGACAAGTAGGAGGCAGGCTCCGTGGTTGAGTCGCAGTTCGTGATGGCCCCGCCCGCCAAAGCCGCCCTGTTCCTCGTGTGCACCATGGCACCTGGCGGCGAGCCCGCCGTTCGCGACCTGCTCCAGGATGTGGCCGGGTTGCGACGATCGGTCAGTTTCCGCGCTCCGGACGCGGGGCTGAGCTGCGTCGTCGGCATCGGCTCCGCCGCCTGGGACCGGCTCTTCGCAGGATCCCGCCCACGCGATCTGCATCCCTTCGTCGCGTTGACGGGCTCCCGGCACCGAGCCCCGTCCACCCCTGGTGACCTGCTCTTCCATCTGCGTGCCCACCACATGGACCTCTGTTTCGAACTGGCCCAGTTGATCGGCGAACGTCTCTACGGAGCGGTCGCCGTGGTGGACGAGGTACACGGTTTCAAGTACTTCGACGAGCGCGACCTCCTCGGCTTCGTCGACGGCAGCGAGAACCCCGAGGGCCAGGTCGCGGCCGACGCCGTGTTCATCGGTGACGAGGACCCCGATTTCGCGGGCGGCAGCTACGTGATCGTGCAGAAATACGTGCACGACCTTGCCGCCTGGAACGCGTTGCCCACGGAGGAACAGGAAAAGGTCATCGGCCGCACCAAGCTGGCGAACGTCGAAATGCCGGACGACATCAAGCCCGCGGACTCACATGTCGCACTGAACACCATCACCGACGAGGACGGAACCGAACGGAAGATCGTCCGTGACAACATGCCGTTCGGCAGCATCGGGCAAAGGGAGTTCGGTACCTACTTCATCGGCTATGCGCGCACTCCCGAGGTGACCGAACAGATGCTGAGGAACATGTTCCTCGGTGACCAACCCCATATCCACGACCGAATCCTCGACTTTTCCACGGCGGTCACCGGCTGTCTGTTCTACGTACCGAGCGCCGACTTCCTCGACGACCCGCCCGCCGCGCCCACCGGAGCGGCGGCGGCCGAGGGCTCCCTGGGGATCGGCAGTCTCAAAGGAGCCTGATCACGTGTCCACGCCCAACGGTATGAACAACCTGCACCGCGAACTCGCGCCGATCACGCCCGAGGCATGGGCACAGATCGAGGAGGAAGCCCGCCGTACCTTCCAGCGCAACGTGGGGGGCCGTCGTGTCGTGGACGTCACCGGACCCGACGGTCCCGCGCTTGCCTCGGTCGGCACCGGCCATCTCACCGGCATCGAAGCGCCGGGACCGGGCGTCACCGCTCTCCTGCGCCAAGCACAGCCCCTGGTCGAACTGCGCGTCCCCTTCAAGGTCGGTCGCGATGCGGTGGACGACGTGGAGCGCGGCTCGAACGACTCCGACTGGCAACCGGTCAAGGACGCGGCGCGCTCCATGGCGTTCACCGAAGACCGGGCCGTCTTCGAGGGGTACGGGGCAGCGGGCATCGACGGGCTGCGCAGGCGCACCTCCCATCCGGTGCACGGCCTGCCGGCGGAGACACGTGATTACCCGGATGCCGTCAGCCGCGCGCTGACGACCCTGCGCCTGGCCGGAGTCGACGGCCCGTATTCGCTGTTGCTGGGCGCCGACGCGTACACCCTGGTGAGCGAGACGTCCGACCACGGCTATCCGATCACGGAGCATCTCAGCCGGATGCTGGACGCCCCGCCCATCTGGGCGCCCGCGGTCGACGGCGCTTTTCTGCTGTCCACCCGCGGCGGGGACTTCGAACTGCGGCTCGGTGAGGACCTCGCGATCGGATACACCGCGCATGACGCGAACGAGATCGAGTTGTACTTCCGCCAGAGCCTGACCTTCCTGGTGTACACCGACGAGGCTGTGGTGGCACTGGGCTCGTGACCGCACGACGTCCGAGCGGACGTGGATTGCCCTGGGAGACGGCGATACGGGTCCTACGGGGCACCCAGGGACTGCACCGTCACGGTCGTCCGTCCGTCGGGCGCCTCGTAGCTGACGGAGTCACCCGCACGGCGGCCGAGCAGTGCGCGGCCGAGGGGACTGTCGGTGGTGACCAACGTCTGGTCCAACGGCTCGGCGACGTCGCCGATCTGGACCGTCTCTTCGCCGCCGTCCGCGAACCGTACGGTGACAGTGCTTCCCAGATCGACCACATCGGTGCGCGGCGGACCGGCCTCCACCGCCCCGTCCAGCCGCACGGTGATCTGGGTGATACGGGCGTCGAGGTGGTCCAACTGAGTGGCACGCTGCAACTCGTCGGCCTGGTCGGCTGTGTCTCCCGCCGAGTCTGTTCCGCCCAGGGTTGCCGCGACCGCGTTGCGTTCGGCGTGCAGATCCGCAAGCTCCTGTTCGAGCGCCCGACGGGCTTCGGCGCTGATCGGCCCGGCTTCACTGGTCATTCCTGCTCCCGTTGTGCGGGTGGAACAGCTGGGTGACGATGGGCGATTCCGCTGTTTGCGAGCATAGTCGCGAGCTCGCCGCACCGCGTGCCGGAGAGGGCGGCAGCCTGCTCGAGCGCACGAACCGCGAGAAGCGGAACTCAATGCCGGACGTGAACGAGCCGTCGCTCAGGAACGGCAGCGCGCACCGCGTGAACCGATGTGCCCCGGGTAGGAAACGGGGGCTCGGACGGGGCCGGTCGGCCGGTCGCGCGAGAAGGAAAGGGACGGTTGAGCCATGACGCTGGAGCAGGCTGCCCGGGGCGTGGTGGACGCGGTCGTCGTGTACGACGGGCGTCTGCTGATGGTGGCCGCGCAGGACAGCTGGGGGCTGCCGTCGGGCGCCCCGCAGCTCGCCGAGTCGGCGGAGGCCAGCGCGGCGCGTCTGGTGTACGAGCTCACCGGGTACCTGGTCGACGGCACATCCGTTCTACGGCCGCAGCCAGCGGCTGGAGAGGACGCACGGCCCGCTGTGGTGTGCCAGCTGTTGAGCCAGGCCCCCTCGGCGGAGGCGCGACTCGGCCCGGAGCAGATCCGCTGGACCCGGTTCGCCGAAGCCATCGACGCGGGGCTGCCCGAAGCCGTGCGGGACTACCTGGTAGGCCATACACCCGTGTAGGGATGTAGGCGCGGCGTTTATCAGGATCGGTTCCTGATTTCAAGTCACGCTGTTCCGTGACATGACGCGAAGCCCCTCGGTGAAGTTTTCTGGATGCAGAATTTCTCAGGTCAGGAGATTCTCATGCAGATCATCACCATCACGGCCGCCGTCATCGTCGGGGCATTGTCCAGCATCACTTATGTGCGGTACGCCGCGTCACGCAGCCGAGGACGACCGATCCCTCTGTTCTCCACCCGGCTCGCGCTTTTTCCACTATGGGCCGACGTGACGTTCACGACGGGCTGGATCGTCAGCTCGTTCACGCTCATTTTCATGCTGCCGATCTGGGTGGGAGTGGCCGCTTGTTGCGGGGCCACGGTACTCCCCTTCGAGGTGATGCGCCGCCGTCACAACCGCCAGGTCAGAGGCCGAATTCTCACTCCATGAGCGCGCCACGGACACCCAGGCCACGGACACCCAATGGGAGGACGCCATGTTCAGCAGGCCCAGCAGGTTCAGCGTCGCCGTCACCATCGCTTCCAGCGCTCTGGTGCTGGTCACCGGGACCGTATCGAGCGCGATGCCGGATACCACCGACACCGCGGTCGTGGCCCCGCCACCGGTGACGGCCCCCAGCCCGCCCCCTTACAAACAGCTCGCTCTCAAAACCCTCGACCAGGTCGTGAAGGGAAACTTCGTCGCCGTCTCGGCGCGCTTCGACGAGTCGATTCGACAAGAGGGAAATCCCGCGGTTCTCGCGAACGCGTGGAAGGAATACCAGGATCAGCTCGGTTTCGGTCGCTACCAGTCGCACAGAGAGCCCCGGCAGGTCGTATCCGGCGATCGGACGGTGGTCGACATACCCCTGCGCATGGCCGAGCAGCCCGGAGATCTCCGCGTCGTCTTCGACGGAAAAGGGCACATCGAAGGTCTGTGGTTTCTCAAGAAAGGAGTTCCGGTCCCGTAGAGCCTCGTGACACGATCGCGTGGCGTGGACGTCCCGTACGTCCGGCCGCAGGCGGGACATCGTCACCCCCTGGTCCCGCTCTCGCCGTGCCGAGCAGCCACGAAGCACTACCGTTGTGGCTTGTGAGCGTGAGCATCCGTTTGTCGCTTTCCGCAGTCCCACGGCTCGCCATCGCGGTCGCCGTCGGCGCGGCGGTCGGCGTGGCCGTCGCATTGTCCAGCGACACATCGATGGCCATTCTCGCGGGCATCGCCGCGACCCAGACATTCTTCGTGGTGGTCGGCTGGATCGTGCTGTGGCCGATGGACGCCGCCGCGACCCGAGGCAACGCTCGCCGCGAGGACCTGCGTCCCGTCCTCGAGGAAATCGTCGTCGTCACAGTCGCTCTGTGCGGTCTGGTCGGCATCGTGGTATTCCTGCTCGGCAACTCCGACAGCGGCCATGCCGCGACGGCACTGCTCGGCGTGTTCATGGCCTGGGCGGCACTGCATCTGATGTACGCCACCCGCTACGCGTACCTCTACTACGTGGATTCCGGGGGCGGCATCGATTTCAACTCCGACCAGCCGCCGGCATACCGGGACTTCTTCTACTTCAGCTACAACCTCGGCATGACCTACCAGGTCTCCGACACCGACGTCTCCAGTGGGATCATCCGCTCGATGGTTCTCCGGCACACATTGCTGTCGTACGTCTTCGGCACGAGCATCCTGGCTACCGCCATCAACCTCTTCGCAGGAATCCTCGTTCACTGATCTCGAAGAAGTGGGCAGAAGTGGCAATTCCACGAGTGGATCGCGCAATTATCATGGTGTTCCGGACGGTCTCGGTACCATGTCCCGCCATCACCGCACCCATGTGACGCGCGTACTCTCGCCGCGCGGCGCGCTCACCCTGCACGCGGTGGACGGAGCGCTCCTGTTCGCTCTGCGCGCGGCGCTGGCCATGGCACTGCCCGCAGTGCCGTTGGTGCTCTCCGGACGAACCGCCCTCGCCGTCTTTCCCATGCTGGGCGCGTTCACCACCACGTTCGGGCGCAACCTGCCCTACCGCCGTCGCGCCCGCGTCCTCGCTGTGGCCTCGGTGGCCATGACGATGTGCGTCGGCCTTGGTGCGACGCTCGCCGCACTGATCGATCCGCAAGCGGGAGGTCTCGGCGCTGCTGTGGTGATCGCCGCGATGGCGGTCACGGCCGGCCTGGCGAAGTTCCTCTGCGACGCCACACGGCTGAGTGGCCTCGGCGCCGTGCTGATGCTCTTCTCGTTCGCCGTGGCGGCCAACGGCCCAGCCGACGGGCTCACCGACGTGCTCACCCAGACAGGGCTCGCCGCAACGGGCGCGGCCACGGCCTGGGCACTGGCACTGGTGGGCTGGGTCGTGCACCCGGACCGCCCGCAGCGGCTCGCGGTGGCCGTGGCCCTCCGCGAACTCGCCGACCTGCTGGAACCAGGCGGAGGAGCCGATGGCACCGGGCACACACGGCACCGGGCCACCGCCGCCGTCCTCCGGGCGTATCAGTCGCTCGGCCTGAGCCCCCTGACAACCGATCAGCGGCGCGGCGAGCGGAGCGGGACATGTGTCTTCCTGACCGACCTCGCCTGGTCGCTCCTGATCACCTCCGCACGCCGACCGACTCCCGACGCCCCGACAGCGCGTTACCTGCGTGTGCAGGCTCGGTACCTGACCGTCAGATACCGCCGTCCCCCATCCCCGCTGCCGCACCCGATGTTCCCGTCCGCCCCGTCCGCCCTGTCCGCCCCGTCCTGCCCGTCCGCCCCGTCTGCGGATACGGCAACCGGCCATCCTGACGAGGCCGGTCCCGCGGCCCGGCGCGCCGCCGAACTGACCGTGGGGAGCGGTGCCGGCAGCCCGGGGCATGTCGCGGTGCTTGTCGTCCCCGCGTTCCGGATGGCTCTCGGCACCGGGCTGGCAGGTGGCCTGGCCGCGTTCCTGAGCTTCGGACACGGTTACTGGGCCGCACTCTCCGCGGCCGCCGTCCTGCATTCGG
Organism: Streptomyces olivochromogenes; assembly: GCF_001514115.1. Classification (GTDB taxonomy): domain Bacteria; phylum Actinomycetota; class Actinomycetes; order Streptomycetales; family Streptomycetaceae; genus Streptomyces; species Streptomyces olivochromogenes. The sequence goes on along the minus strand of NZ_KQ948467.1, from coordinate 84,032 downwards.
TCAACGTCCGCTCCACCTTGGAGCGTGCACTGCAACGCACCTTGGGCACGGCGGCCGGCCTCTTGATCGCGTTCGGCGTGCTGGCCACCCACCCGGCGCCGACGGCTCTGGTAGCCCTGATCGTGGTCTTCGAATTCCTGATGGAATACACCGTGGCCCGGAACTACGGCCTCGGCGTCGTCTTCCTCACGCCGCTCGCACTGCTGATGAGCGACCTGGCATCCCCGGCCCCTGTGGGAACGCTCGTCCACGACCGGACGCTGGGCAGCGTCCTCGGCATCCTCATCGGTCTGGCATGTGCCCTGCTGGTCGTCCACGGGCGCCCGGCAGCACGTGTGGAGCGAGCACTGACCGCGTGCGACGAAGCATCCGAGCACGCCGAATCGGCATTGGGCGACTCCGCCGCCGTACCGCACCCTGCCGTTCAGACACAGCTGGCCGTGGCAGTGGTGGAGCTGCGCGAGGCGGACGACGCCGCCGCCGGGGAGCTGTACGCGGCGGATGTCGACCCCGCCCGGCTGGCAGCCGCGGAGCAGCGCGCCTATGTACTGCTCGAGCGCCTGCATCGGACCACATGAATCCCGCACATACGACCGGCGCGGACGACCGCGCGGACGACCGGCGGGCGCCGCATGACAGCAGTGGAGTGCGTATGCGCCTGTGGCCCGTTTGAGGGTGCCATCGGATGGTTGTAGCGTTTCCACATACTCCTTCGGCGGCGGATACGAAGGGCTGACCAGCATGACTACCTCGGATGCCGACAAGGCTGTCGCGGACAACGAATCGCCGCACGACGCGGAGACACCGGCTGGGGGCGAGGGGCCCACCACCGAGAAGCAGCCGTCACAGCGGGCCTACCATCATCCGGCCGCCGGCTGGGGTGCCGCCAAGAGCGTCACGCACGTCCTCCTGCGGGAACACACGCTGATCGACGGGCCACGCGCCATCTTCAAGATGAACCACGAGAGCGGGGGGTTCGACTGCCCGGGCTGCGCGTGGCCCGACGACACCAAGGGTCTCAAGCTCGACATCTGTGAGAACGGCATCAAGCACGTCACCTGGGAGATGACGCCCAAGCGTGCCGGACGTGAGCTGTTCGCCGCGCACTCCGTCTCGGAGCTGGCGACATGGACCGACTTCGAGCTGGAGGACACGGGCAGGCTGACGGAGCCGATGGTCTACAACGAGGAGACGGACCGCTACGAGCCCATCACCTGGAAGGCCGCGTTCGAGCTCGTCGGAAGTGAGCTGCGGGCCCTCGACGACCCGAACGAAGCCGCCTTCTACACCTCGGGACGCCTCGGCAACGAGGCGACGTTCCTGTACCAGTTGATGGCCCGTGAGTACGGCACCAACAATCTGCCCGACTGCTCCAACATGTGCCACGAGGCGTCCGGACGCGCCCTGCAGGCGTCGCTCGGCACCGGTAAGGGCACGGCCGACCTCGCCGACTGGGAGAGTGCCGACGCCCTGTTCATCATGGGCGTCAACGCGGCCTCCAACGCTCCGCGCATGCTGACCGCGCTCGCCGAGGCATACCGGCGGGGTGCGCAGATCGTGCACGTCAATCCACTCATCGAGGCGGCCGCCACCCGGACCATCGTCCCGCACGAGTTCGTCGACATGGCCCTGTTCAAGTCGACGCGCACGAGCACGCTCAACCTCCAGGTCCGCGCGGGCGGCGACATGGCGCTCCTGCGCGGCATGGCCAAGGCGGTCATCGAGGAGTCGGCCTCGGACCCGAAGGCACTCGACCGCGAGTTCATCGACCGCCACACCCAGGGATTCGAGGAGTACCGGGCCCTGTGCGAGGCGACACCGTGGCAGAAGCTGGAGCGCCAGTCCGGGCTGACGCGCGCGGACATCCTCAAGGCCGCCGAGGTGTATTCGCGGTCCGACCGGACCCTGATCAGCTGGTGCCTGGGGGTGTCCCAGCACGAACACGGTGTGGACACTGTTCGGGAGATCGTCAATCTCCTGCTGCTGCGCGGGAACCTGGGGCGCGAGGGAGCGGGGCCATCGCCCGTGCGTGGGCACAGCAACGTGCAGGGGAACCGTACCTGCGGCATCGACCACCGGCCCACACCCGAGTTCCTCGACCGGCTCGCCGACGTCTGCGGCATCGATCCTCCCCGTGCGCACGGGCTGGACACGATCGGCGTGGTCGAGGGGATGCACCGGGGCACGGTCAAGGTGTTCGTCGCAATGGGCGGCAACTTCGCGATGGCCGCACCCGACACCACGTACACCGCGGAAGGCCTTCGGCGCTGCGGACTGACGGTCCAGGTCAGCACGAAGCTCAACCGCAGCCACGTGATCCACGGCAAGAAGGCACTCATCCTGCCGTGTCTCGGACGGACAGAGAAGGACCACCAGCGCCGTGGGCCGCAGGCCACGTCCGTCGAGGACTCCATGAGCATGGTGCACCTGTCGCTGGGCATGAAGCGCCCGGCGTCGCCCCATCTGCTGTCCGAACCCGCCATCATCGCCGGCATGGCGCGGGCGGCTCTTCCCCGCAGCGCCGTCCCGTGGGAGCAGTACATCGAGGACTACGACCGCATCCGGGACACCATGGCCCAAGCCCTGGACGGCTTCGAGGACTTCAACCGCCGCGTCCGGCTGCCGCTGGGGTTCCGGATCAAGCAACCGGCCCGCGAACTCGTCTTCCTCACCCCGTCCGGCCGGGCCGAGTTCTCCGCCGCCGTGCTGCCGGATGTCGTGCCCAGGGACGACATGTTGGTGCTGCAGACGATGCGCTCCCACGACCAGTGGAACACGACCATCTACTCCGACGACGACCGCTACCGGGGCATCAAGAACCTGCGCACGCTCGTCCTCATGAACCGCGCCGACATGCGTTGCCGCGGGATCATCCCCGGCAGCCTGGTCGACATCACGGCCACCTCCAAGGACGGCAGCAAGCGCTCCCTCACCGGGTACCGGGCGTTGAGCTACGACATGCCCCGGGGCTGCGCGGCGGGGTACATGCCCGAGATGAACGCCCTCATCGGTGCGGCCGACTACAGCACGCAGAGCGATCAGCCGCTGATGAAGAACGTCAACGTCCGTGTCACCCCGAGCCGACTGTGACATGGGGGAACCGGGACCGTCACGGGTCTGAGTCCGGCGGGTCACCATCGAGGGCTGCGGCACGCAGGGCGGCTGCCACACGCGTCACCGGTTCGCTCGGCGGGTGGGGAAGGCGGGCCAGGAACAGACGCCGCTGCTCCTGGGGCCCACCGCGCACGGGAAGGATGCGTACGCCCGGTGGTGCCGCCGGGATGAGTGCGGGCGGCACGGTCGTCAGCCCGCACCCGGCGGCGACGAGGTGAAGCTTGGCCAGCCAGTCGCGGGCGGTGTGGGCGATCTCGGGTCGTTCGTCCAGACCGGGCCACACCCCCATCAGGCGGTCCTCGCCGGAGGAGGATCCGGCGATCCAGCGTTGCCCGCGCAGATCCGCCACGTCGACGAAGTCGCCGCGGGCGAGCGGGTGGGTGGCGGGCAGCGCCAGACACAGCGCGCGTTCGGTGAGCGTGTGCAGCGCCAGTGGAGGCGATTCGGCGTCCGGCGGCCGGAAGGGCGGCGCCGACGCCAGAAGGGCGAGGTCCAGGCTGCCGGCTCGCAGGGCGCGCACGAGCGCCGGAGTGCTGCCTTCGCGGCTGACGATGTGCAGGCCGGGGTCCGTGCGGCGCAGCGCGACCAGGGCTCGGGGCAGCAGGACGGCCCCGGCGCTGGGGAACCATCCCAGCCGGACCGTCCCTGTCTGCCCCGGCAGACCGGACAGTTCGCGCGCGGTCGCGTCGATCTCGTCGAGCACGGTCGTCGCGCGGCGCATGACGACGAGGCCGGCCGCGGTCAGCCGTACTCCGTCGCGCCGTCGCTCCAGCAGCTCCGCTCCTGCCACGCGTTCGATCGCGGCGATCTGCCGGGACACGGCCGACTGGGTGTAGCCCAGCGACGCCGCGGCCGCGGTGAAGGTCCCCTGTTCGGCCACGGCGCGGAAGACGCGCAGCGCGGTCAGTGACACATCCGTGAAGTCCATGACGCTTCCAAATCCGTGATCACTGATCACTGATCACTTGCCCATGCCCCGTGCTCCATGCCGATTGCGCATACTAGCTGTGCGTGAATCTCGTTGGACTCATGGTCGCGGCGTTTCTAGCGTGGCATGTATGAACGCTTCGCGAATCGCCCTCGTCACGGGCGCCAACCAGGGACTCGGGCGTGCGCTCGCCGAAGGGCTGGCGGCCCGTATGGACCCCGACGACCTCGTACTGCTCACCGGCCGCAACCACCAGCGTGTCTCGGACGCCGCCCGCGAAGTGGCGCAACTGCCCGTCACACGCAGCCATGTCCAGGGCCAGGTCCTGGACGTCACCGACACCGACGACATCGCCGGACTCGCCGACGAACTCCGGGCACGGCACGGCGGCGTCGATGTCGTGCTCTCCAACGCCGTCGCCCGGCTGTTGCCCGAGGAGTCCCAGGCCGAGCGCGCCAACGAGTTCATCGACGTCTCCAACACCGCCACCCACGCGATCCTGCGCTCGTTCGGCCCCGTTCTGCGTCCGGGCGGCCGACTGCTCGTCGTGGCCAGCAGCCTGGGCACCCTCGGCCACCTCGATCCGCGGCTGCACCACCTGTTCGACGGGGCGAGCCTCGACCAGGTCGAGTACGCCGTCGAGTCCTGGCGCAGTGCCGTCCACAACAAGACCGCCGAGGAGGCGGGCTGGCCACGGTGGCTGAATGTGCCCTCGAAGGTGGCCCAGGTCGCCGCCGTCCGCGCGGTCGCGGCCGAACGCCGCGAGCGCGACCTCGCCGACGGCACCCTGATCGCCTCCGTGTGTCCCGGCATGGTCGACACCGCCACCTCACGGCCCTGGTTCAGCGACTTCAGCCAGGCCCAGCCGCCTTCCGAGGCCGCCCGTGCGGTGCTCGACCTGGTCTTCACCGAGCACGTCGATCCCGCCCTCTACGGCGAGTTGATCCGCTTCGGCAAGGCCCTGCCCTGGCACGACGGGACTCCGCCGGTGGAGCAGGACCGACTGCTCAGGCCCTGACCGCGGAAGGTCGCGTGCGGAACAGCACACGGCAACTTCAGAGCCCACACCCTCGCCGACACCGGTGCGGAAGTGACCCTGGCGGTCCGGGACATGGCGGCGGGCGAACGTGTCGCCAAGGACATCACCGGGTCGACCGGCACCAGTAGGTGCGTGTCGCGCACCTGGACCTGACCGACCCCGAGTCCGTCACCGCCGCCTGGGAGGGCCCTCTGCATGCGCTGGTGAACAACGCGGGCGTCATGGCCTGCCCCGAGAAGTACACCGAACAGGGCTGGGAGTGGCAGTTCGCCACCAACCATCTCGGCCACTTCGCCCTCACCACCGGCCTGCACGGCACGTCGGCCGCCGCCGGCGCCGCCCGTGTCGTCGTGGTCAGCTCCACCGGTCATCAGCAGTCCCCGGTGGTGTTCGACGACGTCAACTTCGCTTTCCGCCCCTACGATCCGTGGCTCGCCTACGGTCAGGCCAAGACCGCGGGTGTCCTCTTCGCGGTGGAGGCGACCCGTCGCTGGGCGAGGGCGTCGAGCACGGCGGGGCTGGGGTGGGTCTCCTTGCCGCGCTCCATGCGGACGTAGTAGTCGATGCTCATGGCGGCGAGCGTGGCCATTCCTCGCGGCGCAGGCCGGGGGGCCTGCCACCTCACCACTCTCATGGCCGACGCGACCGGGAGCAGCGGACGACAGAGCCTTGCGGCGAATCGGCGTTCTCCGGGGGTACTGAGCAACGTCGTCCGGGAGCGGCACACAGCCAGGCGCCGCGTCGTAGCGGATATTCGGTTGACCGCGGTGGTGCGGGACGGGCTAAGTTCCGCGCATGGCCGAGATTCAGGGTTCGTACGACGATCTCTTCTCTGCGGTACCCGGCGCACTCGCCGATCTGCTCGACGCCGGAGACGTGGGCGCCTCGGTGGCGGTCTTCGTGGACGGTGAGCCGGTGGTGGACGTCTGGGGCGGATTCACCGACACGGACCGCACGCTCCCGTGGCAGCGCGACACGATCGCGGGCGTCTGGTCGGTCACCAAGACGATGACGGCGCTGTGTGCCCTCGTCCTGGCCGACCGCGGCGAGCTCGACCTGACCGCGCCGGTCGCCCGGTACTGGCCGGAGTTCGCCGCGGCGGGCAAGGACGGAGTGCTGGTGCGGCACCTGCTCGCGCACACCGCGGGCCTGCCCGACTGGGACGGGCCGACGACGGCCGAGGATCTCTACGACTGGCCGTCCGCCACGGCACGGCTCGCCGCGCAGGCTCCGCAGTGGGAGCCGGGCACCGCGGCCGGATACCACTCGCTCACACAGGGGTTCCTCGTCGGCGAGGTCGTACGCCGGATCACCGGCCGCGGCCTGGGCGAGTTCTTCGCCGACGAGGTGGCCGGCCCGCTGGGCGCGGACTTCCACATCGGGCTCTCCGCGGAGCACGACCACCGGGTCGCGCTCTCGATCCCGCCGCTGTCTCGCGACGAGGACTACGTCTCCAGCGCGCCCGGCAAGACCGCACCCCCTACCGCCGGAGCTGGGATACGGGTCCGTGACGGGAACAGCGTCGCCTGGCGGCGCGCGGAGATCCCGGCGGCGAGCGGATTCGGCAACGCCCGCTCGGTCGCTCTCGTGCAGTCGGTGATGGCGTGCGGCGGAACGGTGCGCGGGGTGCGGCTGCTGTCGCAGGCCGGCTCTGCTCGTGCGTGGGAGGAACAGTTCCGTGGCGAGGACCGCCTCCTGGGCATGCCGATGCGCTACGGCATGGGGTACGGCCTGTTCGGCAATACCTACGGCTGGAGCGGCTGGGGCGGCGCGACAGTCATGATCGAACCCGACGCGCGCATGGCGGTGTCGTACGTGCCGAACCAGATGCGCGAGCCCGGGGAGGACTACCGGGGACTCGAGGTCGTGATGGCGGCCTACGACGGGCTCAAGGGGCTGCGCGCCTGACTTGCCGTCGGGCACGCACCAGGACCCGGCGGGGCCGAACTGTTCGCAGGAGGGGCCCGGGTACGCGGATGGGGTGACCGTCGGATTCTGGGTGCCTGTGCCGGGGAGCGTTCCCCTATGCGGGAAGCAGCACGATCTTGCCACCCAGATGCCCCGCCTGGCTGACCTGCAGCGCGTTCGCCGCCTCCGCCAAGGGGAAGGTACGCCAGAGCGGAACCCGCAGCCGTCCCTTCTCCATGAGGTTCAGAATGTCCCGAAGGGCTTGGGCACCGCTCTCTCCCGGCGCGCTCATGTGGACCTGGATGCCGGTGTCCGCGGCGTCGAACGCCACGAGGGTGAGGACGCGCGCCGGGCCGCCCGCGAGTTCGATCGAGTCCGGGATCTCACCGCGGCCAGAGGCGTCGAGGACCGCGTCGACGCCCTGGGGAGCGATGGCCCGTACGCGGTCGACCAGCCCCGCGCCATACGTGACAGGTTCCGCGCCGAGCGAGCGCAACTGTTCGTGGTTGGACTCGCTCGCGGTGCCGATCACTCGCGCGCCACGAGCCACTGCCAGCTGCACGGCGAACGTGCCCACGCCACCGGCGGCGGCGTGAACCAGCAACGTCTCCCCCTTGGCGATCTCGAGCTTGTTGAGCACCTCCCAGGCGGTGATGCCCGGGCCTGCCAGGCTCCCCGCCACCTCCCAGGGGACGGAGGCCGGCTTGGCGACCAGCACGGCAGGGTCGGCAAGCGCGGACTGGGCGTAGGAAGGGGTGATGGACGCCCCCAGCACCTCGTCACCCACCTCGAAAGCGGTCACCCCTTCTCCGACCTGGTCGACCACGCCGGCCACGTCGGACCCGAGACCCGCCGGAAGATCGAGGGGCATCACCTGGCTCATATAGCCACGCAGGATCTTCCAGTCGATCGGATTGACACCCGCGGCTCGCACCGCGAGCCGTACCTGGCCGGGGCCCGGGGTGGGCGGCGGCACATCCACAACACTCAGCACGTCGGTGCTGCCGTATTCGGAGAACTGCACTGTGAGAGACATCTGCTTCGGCTCCAAGCTGTCAGGGGTGACTACTCGTGCGGGGCGGGTACGACGGCGTCACTCACCGCACGGCCCCGAGTGATCGCAGTGCGGCTGGTGGCCGCTTCGCCCGCAGGTGCACAGGATCGCGCTGGTCTCGGCGCGCGGGCCTTCTGCGGTGTCCACGCTCAGCTCACCGGGCACGGTCAGCTGCCCTACACGGAAGCCCACCAGACCAGGCCACCACACTAACCTCATGCGGTTGATGCATCAACTTATTCCCACCCCCTGCCACCCCGATCCAGCAGACGAGTTCGACAGGACGGCCGAGCGGTCCACCCCGGCTGCCGGCGTCCTTGCCCGCCACGTCAGTCGCCGGCTCCGGCGTGGCAGGCGAGAAGCTCTACCTCCCGGCCGGGGGCGACAACGTCGTACTCCGCCTGGGCCTGGGCCACCACCTGCATGGTCTCCTCCCACGCCCCGTCGCGCTGGAGCTCATACGTCAGGGCCGACCAGGTGATCGGAACAACGCCCGCCCGGACCATGCGCCGGACGGCCACGTCGTGGGCCTCCTTCGACACACCGCCCGAAGCGTCGGTGACGACGTACACCTCGAAACCCTCACCCGCGGCCTGTAGCGCCGGCATCGCCACACAGATCTCGGTCCACAGGCCGGCGATGATCAGCTTCCTGCGCCCGGTCACCTTGACGGCCTCCACAACGCGATCATCCTGCCAGGCGTTGATAAACGTCCTGTCGATCGGCTTCCGCTCCGGGAACACGTCCTGCAAACCCTGTACGAGACAGCCGCCGCGCTCCTCCACCATGGTCGTCAGAATCGTCGGGACACCGAATGCCTTGGCGGTCTCGGCAAGACCGATGACACTGTTGGCGATCAGCGTCGGCTCATGACTGTTCACGTGGGCGAAATGGAGCGGCTGATGGTCGATCAGTACGAGAACGCTCTCCTCGAAGGTCGGCAAAGCCTGAAGTCCGGTCCCGGCTACCGCGCTCATGGGATCTCTCTCCGAGTGTCCGTGTCTGCGGGCATAGGCAGAACGCCGTCGATCTCGATGCCGGGAATGCGGTCAGCTGCGACCTGTCCGGCATGCGCGTGGTGTTCGGCCGACCACGCCCGGCTACGGTCCACTGAGGCCCATTAGGTGATGCGCCATCTACACTAACCCGGACATTTGACGTGTCAACCAGATCTCCCGGATGACCAAGCGCGGCCTGGTGACCCGGGAGGAGTGCCCCGACGGCGGACGCGGAGCGTTCGTCGTCGCCACCCCGGCCGGTTACGCGGCGATCGAAGCCCCCCCCCCCCCGACGTGCGGAATACCGAGGCGCGGCTCCACGTTCACGGGTGCAGTTGATACATCAACCATATGGAGATGGGCGCGATGCAGTTCGGGATCTTCACCGTCGGTGACGTGACCACCGATCCGACCACCGGCCGGACACCGACCGAGCACGAGCGGATCAAGGCGATGGTGACCATCGCGCAGAAGGCCGAGGAGGTCGGCCTGGACGTCTTCGCCACCGGCGAGCACCACAACCGGCCGTTCGTCCCCTCCTCCCCCACCACCATGCTCGGCTGGATCGCCGCACGCACCGACCGCATCATCCTCTCCACCTCGACCACACTGATCACCACCAACGACCCGGTGAAGATCGCCGAGGACTACGCGATGCTCCAGCACCTCGCCGACGGACGCGTCGACCTCATGATGGGCCGCGGCAACACCGGCCCCGTCTACCCCTGGTTCGGCAAGGACATCCGCCAGGGCATCAACCTCGCCATCGAGAACTACGCCCTCCTGCACCGCCTGTGGCGCGAGGAAACCGTCGACTGGGAGGGCCGGTTCCGCACACCCCTGCAGTCCTTCACCTCCACCCCCCGCCCACTGGACGACACACCCCCCTTCGTCTGGCACGGCTCCATCCGCTCCCCCGAAATCGCCGAACAAGCCGCCTACTACGGCGACGGATTCTTCGCCAACAACATCTTCTGGCCCAAAGAACACTTCCAGAAACTCATCAACCTCTACCGCGAGCGCTACGCCCACTACGGCCACGGCACCCCCGAACAAGCCATCGTCGGCGTCGGCGGCCACATCTACATGCACCACAACTCCCAGGACGCCGTACGCGAGTTCCGCCCCTACTTCGATCACTCCCCCCAGATGGGCGGCGGCCCCTCCCTGGAGCAGTACATGGACGAGACGCCGCTGACCGTCGGCTCACCGCAACAAGTCATCGAGAAGACACTCACCTTCCGCGAGCACTTCGGCCACTACCAGCGCCAACTGTTCAACGTGGACGGCATCGGCATACCCCTCAAAACCGTCCTGGAACAGCTCGACATCCTCGGCGAAGAAGTCGTCCCCGTCCTGAGAAAGGAATTCGCCAAGAACCGACCTGCCGACATACCCGACGCTCCGACACACACCTCACTGGTCGCCGCCCGCGACGCCGAACGCATATCCCCGGCTTCGACCGGCTGAGTCCTCGGACCGGGCGAGAGGCCACTCGCGATCAACACCAGACCGAAGTCCTGCGGACCGTCGCGGACTTCAACAGCGGCCGTCCGGCCTCGCGAACGCCGGACGGCCACCGCACACGACTCCAGGAAGGGAAACGTCGTGATCGACAACCTCAACGACTACCAGCCGAACGGCGACGTCGCGGCCGACCGCTGGGCAACTGCCCGGCACCTCTTCGACCATGGTGTCGGTGTCCCCCACGAGGAGACCACTGTCGAGCGGTGGGAGCGGGCCCAGGCGCGCTTCGAGGCCAAGGACTACGCCGGGGCCGCCAAGCTGCTCGCCGCCGTCGTCGAGGAAGTCCCCGAGCAGACCGGCCCCCGACTGCTGCTGGCCCGCGCGTACTACCACTCCGCGCAACTGCGGCGCGCCGAGGAGCAGTTGCGCGCGATCATCGACCGCGACCCGGTCGAGCACTACGCCCACCTGATGCTCGGGCGCACTCTGGAACGCCAGGCACGCCACGACGAGGCCGCCCCCTGGCTCCGCATGGCCGCCGCCTTCACGGGCGAACTCCCGGCCGACACCGCCTGACCGAAGTACGTCTCGCTGACTGATGTACGTCTCACCTCCTGCCCGCGGCGACGCGTGCCGTTCGAGGCGGCCGGCCCGCCTTGCGTCGGGTGAAATCAACCAACGCAAGGCGGTCGCCGCCGACCCGTCCACATATGATCTCGGCGCCGACCTGGCCGGGCGGCGGCTCGCGACGAGGGCGGGTTCGACGCGGCCCAGGCGGTGCCGCCCACGGCCAGGAAGACGCCCGCCGCGACAGCGACGACGCCCCGTGGACGGCCTCAGGCGCCGGGCGGAATCCGGCCAACTCACCTGTCGCACAAGCGTGCTGCGTTAATCTCGCGCTCACACGCGTCACGCGAGAGACCAGGAACCCCATGCCAGTGCAGCACCGCAGCCGGTCCGAAATATTGGCCTACGCAGCGATCGGTATGGAACCGCCGCCCTCGATCGCGCTGCGGAAGAGCGATCCGAGGCAGGCGGGCCCGTACCGGTTGGAGACGGTGCTCGGCAGCGGTGGCATGGGCCGGGTCTATCTCGGCCGGGACACCACCGGCGGGGCGGGTCTGGCCGCGGTCAAGGTGATCCGGCCCGAATACGCGGAAGACCCGCTGTTCCGGAAGCGTTTCGAGCGGGAGGTCGGCGCGCTGGACCGCGTCAAGGGGGCGCACATCGTGCGGCTGATGGGCAGCGGCTGCGATGAGGACCTGGTCTGGGTCGCCACCGAGTACATACCGGGGCCCACTCTCTCGGACGTCGTCACCGAGCGCGGCCCGATCGACGCGGCGGCGGCCTGGCGGCTGCTGGCGGACGTGGGGCGTGCGATCGAGGCCATGTGGCGTGCGGGGCTCGTTCACCGCGACCTCAAGCCGTCCAATGTGATCCTGGGGGCCGACGGTGCCCGCGTCATCGACTTCGGTGTCGTCCAGGCCGGTGACGGCACCTCCCTCACCGCCACGGGCCAGAACGTGGGGACCCCCGCCTACATGTCCCCGGAACAGACCAGGGGTCTGGTGGTGACCGCCGCCTCCGACGTCTTCTCGCTGGCCTCCACCCTCACCTACGCCGTCGCGGGGCAGGCGCCGTTCGGCGAGGGCACGGGGGTCGACGTCCTGCACCGGGTGGCCTTCGAATCGCCGCGGGAAGAAGTCCTCGACAAGGTGGCGGACGTCGATGCGGAACTGGCCGCGTTCATCCGCACCTGCCTGGACAAGGATCCCGAGCAACGGCCGTTACCGGAGACGGTGTTCAGGACCGCCATCGGGCACCAGTTGTCGGCGCCGACCGGCGGCCCCTCACAAGTCGCCCGCAAACGTCCCTCCAAGCGTGCGCCCCTCCACGGCGAGCGGTCCGAGGCGCTTCCCGCCGCCGCGCCCTCCGCCCCGCCCGCCGAATCCGCCGCACCCGGCGCGACAGCCGCCCCTGCCGCGTCCAGGAAGCGCAAACGGTTGATAGCGGGGGCCGCGACAGCGGCCGTCCTGGTCGCCGCGGGCGTCACCGTGACGCTGCTGGGACAAGGCGACAGCCGGACGTCGGCGGCTCCCCGGCCGGAGACATCCCCTGCCGTGTCCGGAAACCCGACCCCGACGCCCGGTGTCTCCAAGAGCGCGCCCACCTCCGCACCGCCGACGACGGACCGGGCGGCGGGCAAGCCGTCGAGTCCGGCCGAGACGCGCAATCCCACGACCCTGGACCTTCGGTCCGCCGCCTGCACCGCCGAGATCGTCTCGGGAGCCCACGGCGACTGCGTCAAGGCCCTGCAACTGCTGCTCGCGGGCTACGGACTGCACGTCACGGTCGACGGGCAGTTCGGGGAGGCGACGGTCACCGCGCTCAAGGCCTTCCAGGCCGAGGCCGGGATCGCCGTGAACGGGAAGGCCGGCACGGCGACCAAGAAGCTGCTGTACGGCATGGCGCGCGGGCCGGTGCGGGCCGGTTCGCTGACCGTGACCGAGAGCGTCGCCGGCGCCTCGGTCGCCAGGTGTCTCGCCGCCCGCACCGGGGCCACGGGCGGGGACGGCCCGAACGTCCAGGTGTGGACGTGCAACGGCACCGCTGTCCAGAAGTGGGCTCTGCATCGCGTGCCCGGTCAGAGCTCCCAGTACATCGTCGTCAATCAGGGCAACCACCGCTGCCTGGACGCCGACCTCGGCACCGTCGGCCAGAACGGCCAGAAGATCCGCGCCAGGAACTGCGACGGGCTGAGCGCCCAGCGGTGGCGCCTCGGCGACTCCGGTCCGTCCGGCGGCCGGACGCTGGTCAGCGTCCCGGACGGCTTTTGTCTGGACGCGGAGGCCACCTCTTCCGGGAAGGACGGTCAGACGGTCCAGGGCTTCGGATGCGCGGGCAGTACCAACCAGGTGTGGAGCTGGTCCTGATACACCGTCAGGAGGGGTGGCCCGCCCTTCAGCGGTCGTCCACCACGTCGGAGGAGACCTCGCACGCGTACAGGCCCGCCGAGCCTCCGAGGACGACGCGATGCTCGTACGGGTGGAAGGAACAGGAGGACAGATGGCCGTCCACCCTGAGTCGGCACACCTCGGCCGCCGTCCCGATGTCCCACAGATGCGCCGTTCCGTCCATGGTGACGGCCACGAGATTCATTCCGTCCCATGACACGGCCACGGACCACATCGCGGATCCGTCGCCCTCCAGGACATGGCGTGGCCGTCCCGTGGTGGGATCCCACAGGAGCACATGCCCGTCGTAACCGGCGGTGGCAAGATGCCGTCCGTCGTGCGACCAGCACACCGCGCTCACCGAACTCCTGTGTCCCGGCCAGAGGTCGATCCTCCCCGTGGGACGTCCTACGGGGTCCAGGTGGATGACACGCACCTCCATCGACGAGGTGGCCGCGATCAGCCGAGAGCCGTCGGGGGCGAACGACAGCGCGTTGACACTGGCCCCCAGCGGGGTGGTGTGAACTCGTTCCCAGGTCTCGGTCTCCCACAGCACCACGTCGGTGTCGGCGGCCGCGGCCCATCGTCCGTCAGGGCTCCAGGCGACCGCCGCCGCGTAGGTCAGCTTCCTCGCGAGGGTACGGATCACCTCGCGCCGGCCGGCGTCCCACAGCAGGACCCTGCCGTCGTCACCGACGCTGAGCAGCCGGCCTCCGTCCGGCTCCCAGGCCATGGCCCTGAGGTCGCCGTCATGGGCCCGCACGGCGTACCGCGGCCATGCGGGGAGTTCTCCGATCCCCCTGTCGGTCACCATCAGTTGGCCTCCGGCGTTCCCCGCGGCCAGCGCGCCGGTGGGTGACCAGAGCACGGTGTTCACCCGCTCGGCCAGTCCGGCGTCCGGGGCGGAGTGCCGGTCGAGGATCCAGAGCCGTACCGCCGGTTGACGGCTGCCCACGGCGATCCGGTCTTCGTTCGGTTGAGGCGCGATCGCCCGCACCTGGACGCCTCGGGCGGAGAAGGTGTCCTCGAGTTCCAGGAACGGTCCGTCGGGCTGCCGGGTGAACTTCCAGACGAAGACAGTCCCGTCGTTGTCGCCCGCGAGCAGCGCGTCCCCCGACGACGTCCAGCACAGCGACTGGAACCACGCCGCCCCGGGACGCGCCTGTCCGGAGATCCGGGCCACGACCGTGGCGCTGCGGCGGTCGATGACGGTCACGGTCGCCGAGTGGCCGATCACGGCCAACAGGTCGCCGTCGGGATGCCAGTCCAGCGCCTGTACCGACGGTCCGCCCGTGTCGACCGCGGTGGGCTCGGCCTCTGTCGCCGCCCGCTCCCAGAGGTGGACCCGGCCGTCGGCGAGACCGACGGCGAGCCCTCCGCGCTCGTGCCACCGCACAGCCGTACAAGAGGTGTCACGCGGGCCGGGGAGCGGCGGTCCCAGGCCGGCCTCGTCGTAGGGCTCGTGCCACATCCGTACCTCGTTACCGAGGACTACGGTGACGGCCCGGGAGTCGGGAGTGAAGGCGACCATCACGCGCTGCTGGTCCTCTTCGGAGAGGGCGAGCCGCCGTGTGATCCGGTGCTCGGAGGGATCCACCAGGACCACCTCGCCACGGTCCGTACCCACGGCCAGGGTGGAGACGTCGGGGCTCCAGGACAGGCTGACCACGGAGCCGTCGCCTTCGCCGGCCACGTCCACCACCGCGTCCGCTCGTTCGTCGTCGACGCGGCGGATCCTCAGCGTGCCGTCTCCGCTGCCGCTGACCAGCACCCGGCCGTCCGCCCGCCAGCACAGTGCGTGCACGGGTCCCGTGTGACCGGTCAGTACCCGCCACAGCCGCCCGTCCGGATCGTCGGGGAAGGGTTCCGTAGCGACGAGCCCGCCGCGCAGGACCTCGCGCGTGTGATGCAGTCGTCGCCCGACCTCCTTCCATGCCAGACAACGGCTGTGCAGGGTGACTGCGAGATCGAGGCGCCGCACGTGACCTGCCAGGAGATGAGCCTCTCCGTGGACCAGCGCGCCGAGTTCCATGGCGAAGCGGTCCATTCCCAGGACCGGGAACATCGAGTGGTAGCGCGCCGCTTCCGCCTCCAGGGCGGCCGGACCGCTGCGCCAGACCCGTTCGACGAGAAACCGGAAGTCGGTGGTGGTGTGGTGGAGGTCGGTGGAGGCGAGGGCTCCCGCGAGGTGGTAGGTGACGTTGTCCAGGAACGCGGGATCGGCGCCAGGTGCGGCCAGGGCGTGCCAGCCCGCCCCGCCGCACAGCGCGGCCTGCCCCTCCAGCAAGGTCTGATGTGCCTGCCGGACTGCTTCTGGGTCGCGGCGGCGCAGGACGTCACGGATGACGTCGTGCAGCCGTACGCCCTCTCCGTCGTGCTGGACCAGCAGGGAGTGCTCATTCAGCCGCTCGCACTCGAGGCGCGCGGTTAGTCTGCTCACTCCCCAGAGCCTGGCGAGCCAGCGGTAGGGGATGTGCTGGTCCTCCGGGAAGCAGGCCATGGCCGCCAGCCGCCCGAGTGAACCGCGGCCGGTGCGCGGGATCCGGGCCAGTTCGTGGAGGCTGAGGTCGACCGTGGCTTCCACCGTGCGGGTGCCGGGGGCCGGATAGGCGTCGAGGGGGCCGGCCAGACCGTACCGGTCCAACTCCTCGGCCATCTCGGACACGACGTCCGGCAGGGCCATCCCGCTGCGGTGAACCATGCTGCGCAGTACGCCGTTCAGCAGTCTCAACGCCAGTGGCCAGTTGCCGGAGCGCTCGAACAGCGGGAGCAGCGTGGTGTTGTCCGCTCCCTCGACTCCCGCTGCCAGCAGGTTCAGGGACTGCGCGGAGGACATGCGGTCGATGCGGATCAGCGGCGCCGACGCGTCCAGCACCCCGGGTCTGCGGGTGGTCACCAGCCGGACGCAGCCGCTGCCGCCCCGGAGGAAGGGTTCCACGTCCTCCCGCCGCCACACGTCATCGACCACGAGCAGTACGCGGCGGCCCTCCAGCGCCGCGCCCAGGTGTTCGCCGGCCGCCTCCACCGTGGCGTAGACCGGGGGTTCGGTGCCCGTGAGGAGCGTGATGAGGTCGCGCGCCCAGGCGATGATCCGCTGGCGCGGCGGGTCCTGGCCGAGCTGCGCCCACAGCACACCGTCCGGGAAGGCGGCTCGCACCTCCGGGTGGTGACAGACCCAGGCGGCGAGCGTGGTCTTCCCGAAGCCTCCGGTGCCGTGGACACCGGTGACGGAGGAGGTCAGGCCGACGGCACGGTGTCCTTCCGTCGGTACCCGCTCCCCCGCCGCGGCGGCCGCCAGGAGGGAACGGAGCAGGTCGGTGCCTTCCGCGGGCCGGTCGACGAAGTCGGTC
This sequence comes from Streptomyces olivochromogenes, assembly GCF_001514115.1. Lineage (GTDB taxonomy): Bacteria > Actinomycetota > Actinomycetes > Streptomycetales > Streptomycetaceae > Streptomyces > Streptomyces olivochromogenes. Next base: position 67,220 of record NZ_KQ948467.1, on the reverse strand, counting down.
GGCACGGCGGGGGCCATGTGCGGGACGGGGGGCCGGTTCACCGGTGGTGCGGCGGCGTTCGCCGATGGTACGGCGGCGTGGGCGTCGGGCTCTCGTACGGCGACGGTCGTGGCCGGGGTGGTCGTGGACGCGCGCCCTGCCGTACCTGCCTGCGACGGGGGCGAGACCGCGGGCGCGGACGAGGGCGGGATCACCCCGTGCCGCGACAGCAACTCGCCGCCCGCATGGGCCGCCAGACGGAAGAACCTCCACCTGCGGGCCTCGCCCAGGTCCTCGTAGGTCGTGAAGCGCAACGCCGTCGCCAGGACGGACAGCAGCAGTTGGTCCCACCACAGAGCCTGCCAGCCGCCCGATGCCACGTCGGTACAGGCGGAGTGCAAGTCATCGACGAGAAGCGCCAGTTCGGGCACGATGCGCGCCACATACGCGTCCCTCGGATCGACCACGTGGCGCAGCAGGGCGAGCTCGTGCTCGTCGATCAGGCCGGTCGGCGCTTTCTCGGCCAGGACCGACAGCATCAGTGTCGCCACGTCCCGGGTGAGCGGGGCGTCTTCGGCGAAGGTGGACAGGTCGATGAGCCGAAAGGCGTCAGGACGCAACGTGCCCCTGCGCGCGGGTACCAGGGCGTTGTGCAGATGCAGGTCGCCGTGGGCCAGCCCGTGCACGACCGGGATCCGCGGGTCGGGCAGTTCGGCATCGGCGACGGTCATGGTCAGCGGGTTCGGCAGGACGATGTCGCCGATCTGGATCCACGCCGTGCCGGGGCGCAGGTTCTCGATCCCGGCGCCGTAGGCCCGGGTCGAACCGCCCTCGGCGACCGACGTGTCGAGTTCTCGCCGCAGGAACTCGGAGACGCTCACGAGTTCGGTGTCCTTGGACTCGAGTCCCTGGTTCCAGTGGGCGACGAGGCCGGTGACCACGGTGCGAAAGGTCGACCGCAGGTCCTCGTCGTTCAGCTGCGCCATCGTGACGACGTTACGCAGGTCGTCACCGGCGGGGCTCTGGAACGTCAGCAGCCGTCCGTCGCCCACCGGGTGCGGCGGGTAGAGCTGCTGGGTGAGGTGTTGCCGGGCGAAGTCGCCCCGGAGTTCGGAGGCACGTCGCGCCCGCGTGTGGGCGGCGTGTTCCGCGCGCTGATCGGCGGGACACAGCTTGATCACGACGATTCCCGGACCCGGTGTGATCGTCACGGCTGCCAGCACCGCTCCGGTGTACCCCTTGCCGGACGGGGCCCACTTGGGGCGCAAGGGCCGCACGGTCGCCGGCACGTTCTCGGCCCACTCGGCCAGTGCCCGCGCCGAGCGCTCGTCGCCCAGGTACTCGCTGAGCTCCTCCACTCCGCTCTGGGCGTCCTGCGCCGAAGTGCGCGCTGGCCCCGGGGCCGGTTCAGGACTCATCGTCACCCCGCGAAGGCACCGGCAGGTCGGCCTCGGCCGCCGGACAGGACACGGTGAACATCAGATAGCCTCCCCCGCCCGCGAGGTACACCATGTCGCCCTGGACGGTGACGTCGTTGACGGTGAAGGGCAGCAGCAGCCGTACCGGTGCGGTGTCGTGGCTCGATCGGTCCAGCCGGAGCAGCTCCACGCCGTCCTCGACGGCGTAGACGACGAACGGCCGACCGTCGGCCGTCCGGCCGGCCCTGGGCGGACCGACAAAGGCGTCGTGTGCACGCGACCGGTGGACCACGGCGCCCGACTGGCCGCCGGTCTCCGGGTTCCAGACCTTCAGCCCGCAGGCGTCGTCGGCGCTGTGGCCGGTGACCACGACCGGAGGCGACGCCGCCACGACGGTGGCTCCGATGACGCGTGCGTCGTCCCTCGTCAGATCGTGCACGAGCGAGCCGTCGAAGGCGTCGTACACCACCAGACCACCGTGGGTGTCGCCCGCCAGTACCCGCATGCCGTCGCCGCCGGGCACGGGCATGACGACCGTGACCATGCCCAACTTCTCGGCGAGGGGCGGCAGTGCCCGGGCGGGCCCGTCGTCGCTCCATGACCAGCGGACCAGCAGGCCGCCCTGGGTGCCCGCGACCAGGACCGGGTCGGAGCCGGGCGTGGACACCCACGCGAGGCTGATCACGTTGCGGGCGGCCTCCGACAACGGCCGACCCGAGGGTGTCGCCGCGGGCACGTCCAGGTCATGCATGTCGCCGCTGGCCGGATCCATCACGCGGACCTGCCGGCGGTCGGCCACGGCCAGCAGTACCCGCCCGGGACGTTCGAGCACCGCGAGCCGGCCGGGTGCCGTCAACTCGCGTTCCAGCAGCACTCCCGTGCCGGGTTCGAGAGCGAAGACCTGCAGCAGCGTGGCCGAGGTCACGGCGATCCGGCCGCCGTCGGGCCCGCTCCACCCGACGACCGCGAAGGGGTGGCCCGTGGGAATGGGCAACGCGCCCACGGAGCGGCCGCTGCGGGCCGACCAGAGGTGGATGCGGCCGTCGTCGCCGAGCGTGGCGAAGTCGGGCGACACCCCGTCGACCGCGATCAGATGGGCGTCGGCGTCGTGCAGGTCGTACGCCTCCGGGTCCTGGCTGACCTCGTCGAGCCGCCACAGGTCCGCGCCGCTGTTGTGCCCGACCGCCACATAGCGTCCGCCTTGGCGCAGTGCGCCCATGGCGAGGGCGTGGGCGGTCGAGCCGACCAGTGTGGTCGAGTCCCGGCCCGGGCCCCATTCCCACACCCGGATACGGCCGACGGTGTCCACGGCCACGATCGCCGGCCGCGGCACACCGGCGGGGCCGATGTGCACGGCGTGGACGGACATGCCCGCGTCCTGCAAGCGGCGCGGCGGGGTGTGCTCGTCGCCGTTCCACAGGTCGACCGCGCCGCTGACGTACCCGAGCGCGATGCCGGATCCGTCCTCGCCCTCCCAGCTCGCGGTGCAGACCGGGACCTCCGGGAAGGGCCATGGGCGCGTGCCGGTCGACGACCGCCACAACAGGGCCTCCTTCGAGTGCAGGCCCGTCGTGATCAGCAACACGCCGTCGGCGCGGTCCGGTTGCAGTGCCGCGAGCTGGATGTTGAAGGCCGCGTCGAGGTCGATCGTGTGGCGCAGGCGACCGGTGTCGGGCTCCCAGACGGTGACCCTGCCACCGGCGGCCACCGCCAGCACGTCGGTGCCGTCGCGGTCCCGCACCACGGTCGCCGTGGTGATGGGTTGACGTCCCGGCTCCCACTCCACGGGCAGCACGAGCACCTCGTCGGTCCGGCCCGGGCGCCAGATGCCGACGTGTTCGTCCGTCCATCCGGCGAGGAACGCCTCGCCGTTGCCACCGACGCCGTGGACGAGGCCGCGGCGGAAGTCCACCGGGTGTTCGGCCCGCAGCGCGCGCGTCGTCGCGTCCCAGACCCGGACGCCGCCGTCCCGGCCGGCCGTCGCGACGACGGGGAAGCCGTCGTCGTCGAGGTAGGCGGTCATGGCCCACACCTCGGCGGCCCCGGTCAGTATCGTCTCGACGAGCGCGCCCGAGTCCGGGTCGCGCACGTCGAGGAAGCGGCCGCCCGCGATGAAGAGCAACGGGTCGCCGTCGCGGCTGTCCGCACACGCCAGGGCCGACACCGGCGCGCCCTCGGCCACCGACTGCCGCAGCGCCTCGTGACGGACCCGGACATGGGTGACGGACACCGGCATGCCGGCCGCCGCGGCGAGCGCGTCGGAGAGTCCGTGCCGGTTCATCACGGTCGCGGCGACCGACAGCAGAAAGCCCCGTCCCGACGGGGAGGCTGTCCGCAGCCGGTGCAGGTAGGGGCGCAGCAGTCGGCTCAGGGAGACCAGTCGTTGTGTTCCCGAGGAGACCAGTGCCTCGTGCAGCCGGTCCGGGTCGCAGTGCGTCAGCAGCCCCGGGTCGTCGGCCAGGGACGTGAGCTCGCCGCCCTGGCGCGCGTGTTCGGGCAGCGCACGCCGCAGATAGGCCGACGCGCGCTGCCACTCGCGCATGCCGTCCGCGACCAGCGTGTCGAGCAGCGCCCCGGTGATGGCCCGGTGGGCCGCCGTGCGGTCGCCGCGTCCGGTCAGGAACGACTCGGCGAGCGCCTCGTGGTGGAAGCGGTAGGCGCTGGGGCCGCCTGCGTCGACCTCCATGACCAGGTGGGTCGCCACGCGCTGCTCCAACAGCGCGGTCACGTCCGCGTCGGCGAACGTGCGCCCGTCCGGATCCAGTCGGGTGGCCAGCAGCGCCCACAGGTCTGTCGCACCGGCCGTTTCGCGGGTGAGTCCGATGCCTTCGGCGAACGCGAGCGGGCGCAGCAGCGCCAGTTGTCGGTCGGCCTCCTCCACCCCGTAGAAGGCCTCGATCTCCTGACGCATCGCGTCCCCGATGCGCTGCGGGAACTGCCGACGCCACGCCGGGCTCTGCGCATCGGCCGGTGCGCTGTCCAGCGTGTGCCGGCGGGCGACATGCGCGGCCAGCAGGAAGGAGTGGCGGGCCTGGGTCTCGATGGAGCGGGCGAGCACACGGCGCGCCCGCGGGCCTGCGGCGTAGATGTTGGGGTTTCCTCGGTCGTTGACCTCGACCGAGAGCAGCCGCTCGCAGTACTCGGCGATGTCACCGGTCTCCAGCCACGGTGCTTCGCCCACGTCCACGACCGTGCCACCGTCCCCGACGAGGGGCCCGATCAGGTCTCCACGGGGTGCCAGTACGTCCGTGGGGTCGTGCCCGACCGGCCGGCTCCTGGTGGCGATCAGCAGACGGGGGCCGCCGGACCGGGCCTGTTGGACCAGGGGACGCAGCAGTTCGGCGACGATCCGGTGCGGGTCGTACGCCTCGTCCAGGCCGTCGAGGGCGATGACCGGCGGCAGCGCGCCCGTACCGGAGCTCTCGGTCACCTGCTCCAGGCGGGCCTTCACCTCCTCCACGGTGAGTTTCGTCAGACGCATGGTGAGGGCGAAACGGAAGTCCTCCGGCGCGGTCTCCGCGTGCCGGAAGGCGCCGGGATGCCCACGCAGCCGTTCCCGCAGGTCCGGTACGGTCGCCACCACCGTGCGCGCCATGACGGTGCTCTTGCCCGACCCCGGGGCTCCGGTGAGGACGAGCACCGGTTCGGCCGGGTCGGCGAGCCACTCGGTCACCCGCTTGTTCAACTTGCGGCGTCCGCTGAAGAACCAGGCCGACTCGCCGACTCCCGTCGAGGCCCGCGCCGTGGGCTCCCACCAGGACGACATCTCGCCGGGGTCGACGCCTGCGAGATGGTGCCGGAGGTTGGGCAGGCAGCGGTTCGGACCGGCCGGGCTCGGCGAGGCGACCCGGATCGCGTACCCGGGCGGGGCGGCCGCGCGCAGCCGGTCGGCGAACTCGTCCAACGCCAGGTAGGGCTGGTCGCGCGGCGTGTCGTCGCCGACGGTCAGGGCGTGCGCCCACGCGGTGGCGAATCCCGCGCCGGGCTCGCCCGCCGAGCGGACCGCGACCACCAGGTGCAGGCCTCCGGAGCTGCCCTCGCCCGCGCCGAGGTCCGACATCATCGCGGTGGCCTCACGCGTCACGTCGTCCGGGTCGGCGCCGCGCACGTCGAGCACGAGCAGCAGGGATCCGGCCCCTTCGCCCGGGGGCCGTTCCCGCAGGCCTTCCAGCAGCGAGGTCAGCGGCAGGGTGCCGCGTTCGTGCCCGGGCCGGGAGCGCGGAGTGTGCAGGACCAGCTGGCGCGGCCTGCCCGCCGTCGCCTCAAGACGTTCGACCACGCCGGTGACGTAGACCGTGACGGCGTCCTGCGGTCCGGTCCGCGCCAGCCGTTGCGCGATCAGGTCCCTCGGGATCTGCGGGCCGGTGAGGGGCACGACGACGTCGCCCGCGCTCTCGTATCCGATCGCGCGGAACGAGCGGACCGCCGTCGTGACCGTTTCCCGCACCGCTCCGGATTCCTCGTCCTGGTCGTCGCCAGATACGACGACCAGCAGGGATCGGTTGAACCCGTCCTCGACACGCAGCGGTTCGGCGGCCCCCTCCGGTGGGCGGCTCGCACTGGTCCTCGTGCGAGGTGCCGCCGTGACGGCCACGCGGTCGATCAGCCGCCGGACCTCGGGTGCGCGTACACCCCGGGATTCCAGGAACGCGGTGCCGGCGTGGGCGGCGAGGCGCAGCAGCCACCAGCGGGCCTCGGCGTCGACGTTCTCGAAGGACAGGTGGAGGAGGGCGGTGGCGACCAAGGAGAGCAGGAGTTGCTCGGACCAGTTCTCCTCGAACTCGGCCTGGAGGAAGGCGGGCCTGGCCGCGTAGCGCACGGCGTCGACGAGTGCGGTCGCGTCGGAGGGCGGGGCCCCGGCCGCTGTCGCGGTGCGGTCGACGAGGTAGTGCAGCAGTGCCTCGTTCTGCGCGGGCGTCCGGGCGGACAGCAGGCGGACGACGGAGGAGACCGTCAGCATGGCGAGGTCGGCGCTGAGCGGGGCGGCCTCGTCGAACGTCGACAGGTCGACGAGCCGGAAGGACTCGTGCTCCACTCTCCCGTCGACACGCGGCACGAGCACGTTGTCCTCGTGCAGGTCCCGGTGGGTCAGCCCGGCGATGAACTGCACACGGTCGTCACGGCCGACCACCGAGCCGTCGAGGAGGGCCAGCGGATTGACCAGAGGTCTGTGCGGGCCGTCCTCGGCCGTCTCGATCCAGCAGGCGCCGGGGTCGAGCAGCGTGGCATCGACACCGAGAGCGTCCGCCAGGTCGGTTCCCGCCGCGGCGGAGGTCGCGTCGAGTCCGTCCCGCAGGAAGCCGGACACCGTCAGCTCGTCCAGGTGCCAGGCGGTCTCCTCGGTCCAGTCCCGCGTCAGCGCCCGTGCGACCGCAGCGGCCGTCAGGGCCCGGTCGGCCGGGGCGAACTCCGACATCGGACGGCAGCGGGCCAGGCTCGCGCCGGCGATGTTCTGCAGCAACAGCTCGCCCCCGCCCGGCAGTCCGATCGGGTCGCCTTCCATGGAGACCAGGTGGCGGGCGGCGAAGTCGGCCGGAGACATCTCCAAGGCGGCGTGATGGCGTGCGCCTTCGCGACGTCGGCCGTCCGCGGGGCAGACCTTGACGACGTATTTGCGCGGCCGCTGCGGTGCCGGCGGCCGCGAACGCTCCACCACCGCGGCGAGCCGCGCCCCGGTGTAACCCGCTGCCGTCCAGCGGGGTTCGGCCAGATCGACCTCCCGGTTCCGGGAGCTCGCCGCGGCGCGCAGCACCTCGGCCGCCTCGGTTCCGAGCACCGCCGTGAGGCGGAGCGTCGCTTCATCCCCCATCCGGCCGACTGTATTGCAAGCCGCGCTCGCCTGCGGGGTCGTCGGGATCTCTCCCGCGGCGCCGGGGCGATCCCTGCTACCGGTTGCCCGAAGGCTTACGCCGGACGGCTCCTGGGCATGTCCCCGGAGTCCGGCCGCATCGGACATTACGGATCTTCTGACTGTCAGGGGGGACAGCATGAGTCCACGGACGCTGCCGCCGATCGTGGAGCACCAGAACGATCCGGAGATGCTGCGGCTCCTGCGTGCCGCATCCGCCTCGCACGCACGTGCCCAGCGGCTCGCCTCCGGCCATGTCGTGGTGTCCACGGTGTTGGCCGTCGGCGCGGTGGTCGGCGTCTTCGTGCCCGTGGCGCTGACTCCGCTCAGCCTCGTCGGTCTGGTGTGGGCGGTCGTCTACGCCGTGGGGGCGAGCACCTGGACGAAGAACGAGTTCCGCAGGGCGGCCCTGCTCCAGGAGACCTTCGACACCAGGTTGTTCGGGCTTCCCTGGAACCACGTGCTCGTCAGCCGTGGGCCGTCCGCCGACGAGATCAGCCGGTTGGCGCGTCACTACCGTGGATCACCCACGAGACTGCGCGACTACTACGAGATCCAGGACCTGCCCCGCCCCTTCGACGTCGTCGCCTGCCAGTTGCAGAACCTCGGCTGGGGCTCACGCATCCGCCGCCGTTACGCCGGCTTCGTACGGACGGGGCTCGTCCTGTGGTGCGCGGCGGGAGTGCTGGTCGGCGTGCTGAACCGGATGCCGCTGACCGACGTTTTGATGCACTGGTACGTCCCCTCCCTGGGACTCCTGCTGCTGGGCGTCGACACCTACCAGGCGCAGCAGGACACCGTTGCCGCGCGGGAGCACGCGCGAAAGGCACTGCTGACGCGGACCGAGCAGTACGCGCGGGCCGGAGCTCTCGAGGCGCAGGCCGCCGGGATGCTGTCGCTGGCGCGGCAGGTGCAGGACGTGCTGTTGCAGACCCGGCTGACACAGGCGCGGGTGCCGAACTGGTTCTTCAACCGCTTCCTGGACACCGACCGCGCGGACTTCGCAGCCGCCATGGATGAACTCGGCCGCCTGGTCGCCACGCCGACCACCGCCTCAGGACAGGGCTGACCCCGGAGCCGCTGTCCCGGAGCCCGCACACTGCGCGGCCGTCAGACGTGTGGCCGGTCTCCCGTCTCCTGGTGCGGGAACGACTGGTCGGCGCCCGGAAGGACGGGTGCGGGCAGTGTCGCCACTTGCGCCTTCGCCTTCTCCAGTTGCTGCGCCGTGTCGGCGGGCAGGAGCGGCGGCAGCGGCTGTGGCTGCGCGAAGCGGAAGGCCGAGGTGAAGTCGCCGAAGGCCGCGCGGCGCCAGGCGCTGATGTTCGGTTCCTGGACGCCGGTGAACTGTTCCAGGAACCGCAGGGCCGAGGTGTGGTCGAAGGCCTCCGAGGCCACCCAACCCCCCACCGTCCAGGGCGAGACGATGATCGCGGGGACTCGGAAGCCGCCTCCCACGGGCAGTCCCTGGACGAACTCGTCGGCGGTTCCGGGCGGAGGCGTAGGTGGCGGCACATGGTCGAACAGGCCGTCGTTCTCGTCGTAGTTCAGGATGAACGCGGTCTTGCTCCAGACCTTCGGGTTGGAGGCGATCGCCTCGATCTTCGACGCGACGAAATCGGCGCCCGCGGCGGGCAGGTAGTCCGGGTGTTCGGACTGAAAGCTCGTCGGCATGATCCAGGAGACGGCCGGCAGGCGGTCGTTGCGCGCGTCGTCCTCGAACGTGCCCTCCGGCTGCGGGCGTACCCCGCGCTCGTACAGGTCGGACCCCGGCACGGCCGCGCGGAAGCTCGCGAACTGCTCCAGCATGTTGCAGTCGTAGTCGTCGTTCTGCTGGTACACCTTCCAGCTGATCCCGGCCGCCTGGAGCCGTTCCGCGTACGTCGTCCACCGGTACGGCGTCGGGGCCGTGTTCCCGGTGATCGGGCCGCCCCGTGTGCCGCCGGGGTCGATCGTGCCGGTCATCCAGTACAGCCGGTTGGGCCAGGTCGGCCCGAACACCGAGCAGAAGTAGTGGTCGCAGATGGTGAACGTCTCGGCGAGGGCGAACTGGAAGGGGATGTCCTCGCGGGTGTAATAGCCCATCACATACGGCCCGTTGACGCCGTCCGCCTTGCGGTGGGCCGGCAGCCAGCGGTCCATCCTCCCGCCGTTCCACGCGTCGTGCTGCACCGACCAGGCATGGCTGGTGGAGGGGATCGCCTGGGCGCTGGAGACGTGGGTGTCGAGGTGGAAGGGGAGCAGATAGCCCTTCGGGTTCACGGCGTCGGGCTGGTAGAACACCGACCGCCCGGTGTCGAGCTGCAGCGCGTGCGGGTCGGCGAAGCCGCGGACACCGGACAGGGTGCCGAAGTAGTGGTCGAAGGACCGGTTCTCCTGCATCAGCATGACGACGTGCTCGATGTCGCGGAGCGAGCCGTGTTCCCGCGGCCCGGCCGCGACGGCCTTCTGGACGCTCGGCGGAAGCAGGGAGAGTGCCGCGGCGCCGCCCAGTACACCGGCGGCCGAACCCAGGAGTCTGCGGCGGGTCAACCCTGTCATGAACACCCCTTCTTGAGGTTGCGTCAGCTCTCCGGCGAGCAGGTCGGTCCGCACGCGGACCGACCTGCTGGATCACTCTGCTCGGAGGCACCGGCGCTGGGGCGGAGGCGCACGGTGATCATGACGACATTGTGCGGCGAAGGGTTGGCCGAGCGATGACCGGCAGGGACGCTGTCGCAGGGAGGCAGGGGTTCGCCGGACCGGCGCGGGCGGCCTCAGTCGGACGTCGGGCGCAGGATCAGGCAGACGAAGCCGAAGGCGTCCCGGTAGACACTCAGCCATTCGGTGCGGTGGGTGGTGGCCGCCGCCAGCGCCTGCGAACTGTCCGGATCGTCGGGGTGGTCCAAGGCCCATGAGGCCAGTGACCCCGTCCAAGCCCATTCGTAGTCGTCGAGCTCCCGGCGCGTGCTGATGTGCCCGTCGACGGGTGTCCATCCGTCGGAGATGACGCGGTCCACGGTGGTCGGCAGGTCGGCGAGGTCGCCGAGCATCTCCACGGCCTCGGAGGAGGGATCCTGTGACCAGAATCCGTCACCAACCAGGACGCGGCCGCCGGGAGCCAGGTGCTTGCGTGCCGCCTCGAGGGTGGCGAGCAGGCCGCCAAAGGCATGCGTGGCGCCGACGCTGATCACCAGGTCGAACATGTGCGGGGCAGCGAAGTCCGCGGCATTCTCCTGATGGAGGACGAGGCGCTCTTGCAGGCCGAGGGTGCGCGCGGCCTTCTGAGCGTGCGCCAGCGCGCTCTCGGAGATGTCGACGCCCTCGGCCCGCAGTTGCGGATCCGTGGCCAGGGCGCGCAGCAGCCACTCCCCGCCACCGCAGCCGAGGTCGAGTACACGCGCGCCACCTCGCGGAATGCCGCGTTCCAGCAGTCGGCGCACCGAGTCGTCGTCGAGCGGGGCCGCAATCGGGTGATCCGCATGGGCCAGCCTGGAGATCTGTTCACGTTTCACCGGCGGAGCCTGGCACGGACACAGACCGCACGCACCTGCTTTTTCTCCGGGCCGCACCGAACGGATCGGTCGGATCAGACGCATCACATGGATCAGCCGGGTCAGCCGGATAGACAGATGGACGGGTCAGATGGATAGACGGATCGAACCGATGGGAAGGGCGTCGACTCAGAAAAGGACGGCCGCGGCGACCGAGGTCGACCCGGCTGCCGCCCGCCCATAGGCCGACGGCCGCCGCCGATTGTAGGCTGGCGGCCGCCACCAAGACCGGTGACCAGGTCCGGCCTTGATGTCACTCCGGAAGGGCGCCGCTCACCGGCGCTCGTCCCTCGCGACACCGACTCGTCCGCTTCACCCCACACCCCCACAGAGGACCGGATGCCGACCATATATAGACTTGTCAAGTACCTGACATCAGCGACGGCGGTTCTCGCGCTGCTGACCACGGCACCGACGGCGGTGGCCACCGTCCCGGAGCCCGTCGCCACCAAGGCCCTCCCCCAGGCCACCGCCGCGGCGGCCGACACCTGGCAGCCACCGCTGTCGACCCAGGGCCGGTACATCGTCGACGCCCGGGGAGACCGGTTCCGGCTGAAGTCGGCCAACTGGGACGGCGCTCAGGGCTCATGGACCGGAAGCGGCAGCATCACCGACCCCGCCAACCACCACGCCGGCCAGGACTCCTACGGCATCCCCCTCGGCCTCGACCGTGCCCCGCTTCCCGCACTGCTCGCCGACTTCCACGCACTGGGCATCAACAGCATCCGGCTGCCGTTCTCCAACGAGATGATCCACGCGACAGCGCCCGTCCCGGACGTGGCCGTCGCCGCCAATCCGCAGCTGCGCGGCAGGACGCCCCTGCAGATCTACGACGCCGTCGTGGCCGCCCTCACCCAGGACGGGTTCGCGGTCATCCTCAACAACCACACGAACACCTCCCGTTGGTGCTGCGGCATCGACGGCAACGAACGGTGGAACAGCAGCCAGTCCACCCAGCAGTGGACGGACGACTGGGTCTTCATGGCCCGCCGATACGCCACCGACTCCCGTGTCGTGGGCGCCGACCTCTACAACGAAGTACGCCGCGACGTACTGGACGACCCCAACTGGGGCTCGGGCGACGGGCACGACTGGTACTCCGCCGCCCAACAAGCCGCGGACCGCATCCTCACCGAGGGCAACCCCAACCTCCTCATCGTCATCGAGGGCATCAACTGGACCGGCGTCCCCGTCGACGGACTGCCGCACGACCGCCCCACCCTCACACCCGTGCGCACGCTCTCGCACACCCTCGTGGACGCCCACAAGCTGGTCTACTCCGCCCACTTCTACGGCTACACCGGCCCCCGGCACAGCGGCGCCACCGGAATCGGCGAGACCCACGACGCCCGCTACCAGGACCTGACCCGCGACCAGCTGTACCAGGTCCTCGCCGACCAGGCCTTCTACGTCACCACGGAGGGACAGCACTACACCGCGCCCGTGTGGATCAGCGAGTTCGGCATCGGCGCCAACGAGACGGGTAGCGCGGCCCGCACCTGGTTCGGCAACATCACCGACTACTTCGCCGACCATGACGCCGACTTCGCCTACTGGCCCCTGGTCGGCTGGGAGGGCCACGACGACTGGGCCCTGCTGCGCTACGACACCGCGGGACGACGGTACGGCATCCTCGACCAGGGCGACTGGCGCGGCACCGCCTGGAGTCACCTCATGACCGCTCCCACCCGTACCGGAACCATCACGCCGGTCCCTGTCTGGCGCATGCTCACCACCGACCACGGCGACCAAGTGCAGTCCCTGCGCGTACGGGCCGGCGGCGACTGGGATGCGGGGGCCTACAAGGCCGCCTGCCCCGACGGCCTGCGGCTGATCGGCCTCAGCCACACCTCCGGGCGCGGCCTGTGCACCGACATTACCGCCGGCGACCTGCGGGCCGCAGGCAACGCCCAGACGGTCGTCACCGACGAACGTCACGTCCCCGCGGGCGGCGACTGGGCCAGTGGCTACACCAAACTCCAGTGCCCCGCCGGACAGTTCCTCATCGGCTACAGCCGCCGCGGTGACCGCGTGTCGGCGGCCCTGTGCGCGCCCGGCCGCACCCCGCTGGGGGCCACCGGACGGACCGTCTGGTTCGACCGCTCCGACACCCGGCCCGCCGACCTGGCGGGCGGCGACTTCGCCTCCGGCGTGTACAAGGGCCAGTGCTCCGCCGACGAGTACGCCGCCGGTATCGCCTTCACCACCCGCGTGGGCAGCACCGCGGGCCCCGCCGCCCTGCTGTGCACTCCGCTGAAGCCCTGAGCCTCTGACCGACCCTCACCTCCGAATCGCCGCAGGTGGGTGTATCAGACGCGCCGCGGCCACGGCCCGACCGGGCCGGGGCCGTGTGCGGGGTTACCGTCGGCGGCATGGACGGTGATCGCCGAGGGTGGCGCCAGTGTTTGCTCAGCGGGGCGGTGTTCGTCGTGTGCATGGCCGGCACCACGCTGCCGACTCCCCTCTACGGCCTCTATCAGGAGAAGTTCGGTTTCTCCGAGCTGACAGTCACCGTCGTGTACGCCGTGTACGCCTTCGGGGTCATCGGCGTGCTGCTGCTGACGGGGAACGCCTCGGACGCCGTGGGCAGACGTCCGGTACTGCTCTGGGGCCTGGGATTCTCCGCGGCGAGCGCCATCTGTTTCCTGTGCGCCACGGGGCTGGGCTGGCTGTACGCGGGGCGGCTGCTGTCGGGGCTGTCCGCCGGTCTGTTCACGGGGGCTGCCACGGCGTACGTGATGGAGTTGGCACCGTACGGCGGCACCTCCCGGGCCACGTTCGTGGCGACGGCCGCCAACATGGGCGGCCTCGGCTGCGGCCCGCTGCTCTCCGGAGTGCTCGCGCAGTACGCCGCCTGGCCGCTGTACCTCCCGTTCGCCGTGCATCTTGCCCTGGTGGCCTGGTCGGCCGTCGTCCTGCTGCGGCTTCCGGAGACCGTGCGGGAGCGGCGGCCGCTGAGCACCGTACGACCGCAGCGGCCCGGCCTGCCCGCGCAGGTACGGGCGGTGTTCGGGCCCGCGGCGATCGCCTCGTTCGTGGGGTTCGCGCTGTTCGGGGTGTTCACGTCGGTCAGCCCGGCGTTCCTCGCGCAGTCGCTGAACGTGGACAACCACGCCGTCAGCGGGCTGGTGGTCGCGCTGGCCTTCTTCGCCTCAACCGCCGGGCAGCTCGCCGTCGGCCGGGTCGGGATGGGGCGATCGCTGCCCCTGGGCTGCGCGGCACTCCTCGCCGGACTGGCGCTGCTCGCGGGTGCGCTGCGGTGGGACCTGCTGGTGCTGGTGGTGTTGAGCGCGCTCGTCGGCGGAGGCGGGCAAGGGCTGGCGTTTCGCGCGGCGCTGTCCGCGGTGGCCGAGGCGTCTCCCGCGGACCGGCGCGCGGCGGTGATCTCGATGCTGTTCGTGGTGGCCTACGCGGGTATCTCGGTGCCGGTGATCGGTGTGGGGCTCCTGGCGGTTCACATCGGCCTGGAGGGCGCGGGGCTGGTGTTCATCGTGTGCATGGCCGTCCTGGTCTCGACCGCGGCCGTGTACCTGCTGCGGCGGCCGGTACCGGCGAGGACATGAAGCCAAGCGAGGACGCACCGATCGCCTGCGGTCTGCTGATCTCGGACGTCCTGCACGAGGCCGGGCTGCCCGCGGGCGTGCTCAACGTCGTCACCAACGACCGTGCCGATGCCGCCGAGGTGGTGTCCGCGCTGATCGCCGACGAGCGGGTACGGATGGTCATCTTCACCGGTTCCACGGAGGTCGGACGGGCCATCGGCGTCCAGACCGCGCAGCACCTCAAGCCCGCCGTCCTCGAACTCGGCGGCAAGAACGCCCTGCTCGTCCTGGAGGACGCGGACGTCGACTGCGCGGTGGACGCCGCCGTCTTCGGCTCCTTCATGAATGCTGGGCCGATCTGCATGTGCGTGGACCGGGTCATCGTGCACCGCGCGGTCGCCGAGCAGTTCACGGCCGGGTTCGCCGCCCGGGTCCGGGCCCTGCCGTGCGGGGATCCGGCCGACCCGGGCACGGCGGTCGGCCCCGTGGTCAACGCCGGCGCGGCCCAACGGGTCGCCGCGCTCGTCACGGACGCCGTGGCCCGGGAAGCGCGGCTGGCCGCGGGCACCGGGCAGGTCGAAGAGCCCGGCACGCTCATCCGTCCGGTCGTGCTCACCGGCGTCACCAAGGAGATGCGGATCTACTACGACGAGATCTTCGGCCCGGCGACCGTGATCCACGTGGTCGACAGCGTCGACAAGGCCGTGACGCTGGCCAACGACACACCGTACGGCCTGACCGCCGGCGTGATCACCGAGAACCTGGCGACCGGTCTGGAGGTCGCCCGCCGCCTGCGTACCGGCATCGTTCACATCAACGACCAGTCGATCGCGGACGAGCCACAGGCCCCGTTCGGCGGCGTGAAGAGCTCCGGCTACGGCCGCTTCGGCGGGCAGGCGGGCGCCGAGGCCTTCACCGACACCCGCTGGATCACCGCCCAGACCTCCGGCCACGCCCACTACCCGATCTGACATCCGCCGGACGAACCGATGTCGGGGCTCACTCAGGCGCCGCGTCGGGGCTCACTCAGGCGCCGCGTGATCGGCTGAATCGGCGTACGAGTGGGGCCTCGACCAGGGCGTAGAGCGCCCAGGACAGCAGGACCGTGACGGCGGCCGTGCCGACCAGCATCGCCACGCCTGTCGCCGTGGAGTACATCTGGTGGGTGCCGAGGGCCTTTCGGAGCGTGGACAGCGCTGTGTAGTGCAGGAGGTAAAAGGCGAAGGAGATCTCGCCCAGCCAGACCATCGTGCGGTTGCGGAACAAGGTGAAGCGGCCCTCGATGTCCGCGGTGGCCGCGGCCGCGATCAGCAGCGCGATCGGCAGGATCATCGCGGCGCGCTGACCGTAGAGATAGGGCACGTGGAAGGTCAGCACGTACCCGCCGACCAGCAGCAGGCTCGACCAGAACATGCCGATGTCGCGCCAGCGCCCGTGCTTCACGGCGAGCGCCACCAGGATGCCGAGGGCGAAGTCGACCATACGGACCGGGGGCAGCACATAGCTGAACCAGTACTGCGAGACCGAGAGGTCCTGGCCGCTGGGCACCCGTGGGGTCTTCGGGAACAAGGCGTACGCCAGCGCGGGGGTGGCCCACACCGCGGCGATCGCTCCGGTGATCCAGTACTTGAGGTGACGGGCGTCGATACGCCTGAAGACGCTCAGCAGCAGGGGGAAACTCAGGTAGAAGACGGCTTCCACGGCCAGCGACCAACTCGGCGAGTCCACACTGAAGTTGGTGAAGTAGCTGGGCACCCACACCTGAACCATGAACAGGTTGGCCAGGGAGACACGGGTGGAGGTGTAGGAACTGGCGAACAGCAGCATGGCGAGCGCCCAGGCGACCACATAGTTCGGGTAGATCTTGACGAACCTGCGCCGCCAGAACCCCGTGGTGGTGTCGCCGCTGCGCGCCGACCACGTCAGGACGAAACCGCTGAGTACGAAGAAGAACGACACGCCGAGGCCGCCGGCCTGCGAGGTCCAGTCGGCCAGGCGGTACTCGGTTCGGTCGTCGGACAGCAGCCGCAGCGGGGGTATCGGGAGGAAGGCGTGGTGGGCGAAGACGGCCAGCGCGGCGGGGAACCGCAGGCCGGTGAGGGAGGGCAGCCGGGAGACGCGGGGGCGCTTGGGCTCGGCGGCTCGGCCGCTCTCGTCGGCCGGCGCGGAGCCGGTCAGTACTTGCTCAGTGGCCACGGGATTTCCTTTCTCTAGTGTCGTCCTGCAGCGGCCCGCTCTTTGTACAGTCGCGTGCTCGTGGCTCACTCAAGAGTTGTTGTTGGATTGAGCTCGTTCGGGCTGGGACGAGGTCGACTCAACCGGCCCGACCACGAAGCCTGGTCATCAGCGTCCGGAGAGGTTCCTGAATGCACCTCACAGCCGACTTCATAGCGGAGACCTACCAACTCGGCGCCGGGTCATGGGCGTTGGCGCCCGTCACCCGTGGCGCGTTGGGCCAGATCTGGAGGTTCTCCGGGAACGGCTCCTCATGGGCGGTGAAGGAGCTCCTCTTCGGCTGCGACGAGGAACAGGTCCGCCGGGAGGCCGCGTTACGGCAGTCCGCGGAGGACCTGGGCATCGCGTCACCGCGGCTCTTCACCAATCGCCACGGTGCGTACGTCTCACACGCCACCACTTCTTCGGGTTCTCCAGGTCCTTCGGGTTCTTCGGGCGGGTCCTACGTGAAGCTGTACGACTGGATCGACGGCGCCAAGGCGGACGCGTCCGATCCGGGCATCCTGGACTGGTTCGGCCGGACCATGGCGCTGCTCCACACGGCGGGAGGGGACGCGAGCGAAACACCGAATTCCTGGTACGAGCGGTCACCTCAGGACGTCGAGTGGAAGGCCCTGCACAAGCAGGTTCGTCAGGCCGGCCTGCCGTGGGCGGAGGCGCTGGGGCGGTTCATCGACACTTCCGCGGCGGAGTTGGCGCACTGGGTGACACCGGCCGACCCTGGCGATCTGGTGACATCGCATCTCGACCTGCAGCCCCAGAACGTTCTGGTCGGCCGGGACGGGCCGGTCCTCCTCGACTGGGACAACGCCGGGGTCACCTCGGCGGAACGCGAGTTCGCACGCGCCGTGTACGTATGGTCGGGCGGCAACCACGTGGACATCGATTCCGCCCGGCGGCTGGCGCGGGCCTATCGGAGTGCCGGAGGCCGCGCCGCCATCACGGGTCCTCAGTCGTTCTCGATGCTTTTCGCGACGGCCCTGAACTTCGTCTACGTACAGGCCGAGTGCGCCATCGACCAGACCGTGACCGCCGCGCAGCGCGAGTTCGCGAGCCGGCAGGTCGTCGCTTCCCTGCGCGGCATGCCGGAGTTGGAGGTCGTGTCCCGGCTGGCCGCCGAGCTCGATGCCATGCGGTGAATGGGCGTGCCCCTCAGCCGGGAGCCGCCGCAACCCGTACGCGACGGCTCTCGCTGTCGGAGAGGAACGACGCCAGTTCCTCTCCCTGTTCGGCGACGGCGGTGCGCTCGGCCGAGGAGAAGCGGCGCAGCGGCGTGACGTTCACGGTGCCTGCCTCGACACTCCAGGTCGCGGCGACCCTGGCGTCGACGAGGACGACGCGGGCGCCCGCGACCGACAGCCCGCGGTGGGCGTCGTCGACGATCCGGCCGCGGTCGTGGTAGCCGAGGAGCGCGTTGTCGAACGCCGGCAGGAACCGGACCGGGGCGGGTGTGTCGGGGTCGGGGCGCGGCATGCCGGGGAGGTCCAGCAGTTCCCGGCCTCGCTCGTCGCGGAAGGTGACCAGTTCCTCTCGTATCGCCGCCACCGCGGCCGGCAGTCCGGCGAGGCCGCACCAGGCGCGCAGGTCGGCCGAGGCGGCGGGGCCGAACGCGGCCAGATAGCGCCGTGCGAGCGCCTGGCCCACGGGATCGGAGCCGTCCTGGGTCGGTGGGTCGATCTCCCGGCCCAGCCAGGACGAGAGCGGCATGTTGCGCACTCCCGCCTTCGTGCGCCACAGGCCCCGCGGCGGCAGCTGTGCCATCGGGACGAGGGCGGCGATCAGCATCTCCCCCAGGGCCCGCGGTCCCGGTGCCGGCCAGCGCTCGGCGAGCGCCCGCGCGAGCTCGGTCATCGAGCGGGGTTCGTCGTCGGCCATCACCGCCCGGCCCGCCGCCGCGAGTTCGTCCAGATCGATCCCGTCCAGCTCGCGGCGGTAGGTGCCGAGCACCCGTTGGCGCAGCATGGCGTCGTGGCGGGACCGCCAGGCCAGGGCGTCGTCGGCGGTGAGGAGGTGGACGGTGCGGCGCATGAGATGGGTCCGCACCACGCTCCGCCCGGTCAGCAGGTCCGAGAGCCCCGCAGGGTCGAACGCCCGCAGCCGGGACCAGAGTCCGACGTACGGTTCCTGCGGTTCCTGTGCCTGGAGACCGCACAGGTGCGCGACGGCGTCGAGGACCGGTAGGTCGGCGTGGTCGAGCAGCAGTTGTCGGGCGAGTGTCGCGCGGTTGAGGGCCCGGGCGTCGAGAACGGTCATCGGGTCACGCCGATGCCGGTCCGCCTCGGTTCGCACATCTTCACGGTGACGCCGTTCCCTTCGGTTCCGTGCCGGTCTTGATCGATTCCGTGCGGGTCCCGCGGCCGGGACCGGGCGGCGGCCGGCGGGCAGCCGCCACTCGGTCGAGGTCCGCCACCGGTCAGGTCGACGTCTGCCCGTCGAGCGTCTCGCGCAGGATGTCCGCGTGCCCGGCGTGCTGGGCGGTCTCGGCGATGACGTGCATCAGCACCCGGCGCACGCTGCGTACCGCTCCGGGCTCGTGCCAGGGCGCCTGCGGCAGCGGGTGCGTCGTGGACAGGTCGGGCAGCGAGGAGATGACCTTCTCGCTCCGGGCGGCGACCTGCTCGTAGCGCTCGACGATTCCGGCCAGCGTCTCGCCGGGCAGCATTCGGAAGTCGTTCTGGTGGTCGATCGCCCACTGCGGGAACTCGCGTGCGGTACCGGCCGTGAGGTCGGCCCAGCTGACACCGTCGGGCAGGTCGTAGCGCATCGCCGACGGGCCGTCGACCGCGAAGCGTATCCATCCCTCCTCGATGGACGCGACGTGCTTGATCAGCCCGCCCAGGCACAGTGCGCTGACCGTCGGGTGCTCGCCGGCCTGTTCGTCGCTGAGCCCGCGCGTCGTGTTGGTCAGGGCGGTTCGCGCGGTCGCGAGCTGGGCGAGCAGGTCGGCCCGCTCGTCGTCGAGCGCGGGAGGCCTAGAGGGGGTGGAGGGCGTGGTGGTGGCGGTCACGGTGATCGGGTCCTTCTCTTCGTTGCTGTCGGCTGGCTGTTCGTCGCTGTTGTCCGGCACGGAAGAACAGTCGCAGGGGAAGCGGTCAGATTGTGTCCGCTTCTCGGGGCACCATGGACGTCATGCAGAAGACCTCAGCGCGGCTGCTGTCGCTGCTCTCGCTGCTCCAGGCGCGCCGGGACTGGCCGGGGGCGCTGCTGGCCGACCGGTTGGACGTCAGCCCGCGCACCGTGCGACGTGATGTCGACCGCCTGCGCGAACTCGGCTACCCCATCGTGGCCACCAAGGGCCCGGACGGCGGGTACCGACTCGACGCAGGCACACAACTGCCCCCGTTGCTCTTCGACGACGACCAGGCCGTCGCCCTCGCCGTCGCTCTCCAGATCGCCACCACCACCGGTGCCGGCATCGAGGAGGCCGCGGCGCGCGCGCTGAACACCGTCCGACAGGTCATGCCCGCGCGGCTGCGCCGCCGCGTCGAAACCCTCCGGGTCACCGCCGTCGAACGGCCCGTGGCCCGGCCGCACCCGCAGGTCGACAGCAGCGTGCTCATGACGCTCGGCGACGCCGTCCACGCCCGCGAAGTGCTGCGCTTCGACTACACCCCCGCGTCCCCTGCGGGAACCGGCGGCGGCCACCCCGTCGAGGCTCCGCCGCGCCGGGTGCAGCCCCACCACCTCGTCACGTGGGGCGGGCGCTGGTATCTCGTGGCCTGGGACCTCGACCGCGACGACTGGCGCACCTTCCGTGCCGACCGCATCAGCCCGCGCACCCCCACGGGCCCCCGTTTCACTCCGCGTGAACTGCCCGGCGGGAACGTGGCCGCCTTCGTGACCAGCAGGTTCCAGGGCTCCGACGGCTCGGACGGGTCCAGCGACTCCGAGGGCTGGCCCTGCCGAGGCGAGGTGATCCTCGACCTCCCCGCCGCCGTCGTCCTGCGCCACACCCGCGAGGGAATCGTCGAGGAACTCGGCCCAGACCGCTGCCGCCTCGTCCTCGGCTCGTGGTCGTGGGCCGGCCTGGCGGCCGCGCTCGGAAGGTTCGACGCCGACATCGAGGTCGTCGGGCCGACCGAACTCAAGGACGCCTTCGCGCACTTGGCCCGCCGCTATGCCAACGCCGCGACCGACGGACCGACACAGGAAGCCCAATAGAACAAAACCAACTATTTACGTCAAAAAGACATCCAAACAACGCCCGGGACCGTATCCGATACAAGGCACACCCCAGCGGGAGGAATGCCATGGCCATCTTCAGTGATCTCTTTCCTGCCAGACACGGTGACCACGACCATGGTCACGACCGCGGCCACGACCACGGGCGGAACGACCACTCGGATCACGACGACCACTCGATGAACAGGCACCACGGCCGTCACTCCGACTTCGAGGACCACCGGTCCGGTCACGACGAGTGAAAGCCGGAGCGGACCGGCGTCCGGAGGACCGACCGGAGCCGGTCCGCTTCGTCGTCCGAGCGACGGTCGACGCACGGATGACGGACGGATGACGGACGACGGACGGACGACAGACGGATGACGGACGCATGCGATGAAGCGTGTCCCGAGCCATGTTCTGGAGCGGCTGCTGTCGGTGGGCAAGGAGTCCCCGCCCCTCGTGACGGCCGCACCCCTCGTGACGGCCGCACCCCTCGTGACGGCCGCGCCTCTCGTGACGGCCGCTCCGCCGGTGCCGCCGCGTGAGGTGTTCCGGCGCTTTTGGCCCTACACCCGCGGCAGGCGGCGCTGGCTCGTGCCGCTCGTGCTGTTCAGCCTCGCCGGCCCCTTGGTCGACGCGGTCGAACTGTGGCTCTTCAAGGTCGTGGTCGACGACGTGCTCGTCCCGCGAGACCTACGACCGTTCCTCTGGATCGCACCGACCTACCTGGGACTGGTCGTCGCCTCCGGCATTCTGGGGTTCGCCGACGACATGACGGCCACATGGGTCGGCGAACGCTTCCTGCTGACCCTGCGCGCCGACGTGTTCCGCCATGTCCAGCAGCTCTCGCTCGGATTCTTCGAGCGGCGGCGGCTCGGGGACGTACTGACGCGCGTCACGGGTGACGTCGACGCCGTCGAGACGTTCCTGCTCTCCGGCGTGGCGGACGGCCTCTATCACGTGATCCGGCTGGGCGTCTTCCTCGGGCTGCTGTTCTATCTGCGCTGGGATCTGACGCTCCTCTCACTCGTCATCGTGCCGCTGTTCTGGCGCGCCGCCCGGCACTTCTCCCGGCAGGTCAGGGAGGCGTCCCGGGAGCGCAGGCGCCGCAGTGGCTCGCTGAGCGCCGTCGCCGAGGAGTCGCTGGGGAACGTGGCCCTGGTCCAGGCGTACAACCGGCAGGGCTGGGAGGAGCGCCGCTTCGAACGCGAGAACGTCGGCAAGTTCCAGGCCTCGATGACCACGGCCCGCATCCGTGCCGTCTACCGGCCGGTGGTCGAGCTCATCGAGGTGTCCGGTGGCCTCGCCGTCATGGGCCTGGGCACCTGGAAGCTGGCGCAGGGCCAGCTCACGCTGGGCGGACTGCTGGTCTTCCTGGCCCTGATCGGCAAGCTCTACAGCCCGATCCGCGACCTGTCCCGGCTCGGCAGCACCTTCTACGCCGCGTCGGCCTCCGCGGAACGGATCATCGAGTTGCTGGACCAGCGTCCCCAGGTCGTCGAGTCCGCCGACGCCCGCCGGATCGGCCGGGCCCGCGGCGAGGTCGAGTTCCAGAACGTGTCCTTCCGCTACCCCGGTACGCCGGCCCTTGCGCTGTCCGAGGTGTCGTTCCACGTCTCCCCCGGCGAGACCCTGGCGCTGGTCGGGGCCAGCGGCGCCGGCAAGTCCACCGCCGCCAAGCTGCTGTTGCGGTTCTACGACCCCGACCGGGGCGCGGTCCGGCTCGACGGGACCGACCTGCCGGAACTGGCCCTGTCCGACGTGCGGGATAACCTCGCGGTGGTCCTCCAGGAGACGCTGGTCTTCCACGGCACGGTGCGGGAGAACATCGCCTACGGCCGGCCCGGCGCGACGGATGCGGAGATCGTCGCGGCGGCCCGTGATGCCGACGCCCACGACTTCATCCGGCTGCTGCCCGACGGCTACGACACGATGGTCGGCCAGCGCGGCCGGACGCTGTCCGGCGGACAGCGCCAGCGCCTCGCGATCGCCCGCGCGATGATCAGGGACGCGCCCGTGCTGCTGCTGGACGAACCGACCACCGGCCTCGACGCCCGATCGGGCCTGCGCGTCATGGACCCGCTGCGCCGCCTGATGGCCGGGCGGACCACCGTCGTCATTTCGCACAACCTCCTCACCGTCCGCGACGCCACGCGGATCGTCGTACTCGACCACGGGCGGATCCTGGAGACCGGTACCCACGACGACCTGCTCGCGCGCGGCGGTGCGTACGCCGGTCTCCACCGGTTGCACGCCGTGCCCGGCCCCGTCCGGGCGGGCGGCCCGCTGCCGGGGACGGTGCCGTCGTGACCGGGAGGCGTGCTCGGGTACGGGCGCCCGCGGCGGGGGAACCGGCTCCCCCGCCCCTGGCTCCGGGCACCCGTCCCGCACCGGGCTACGAGATCCTGCGGCACCTCACGCGCACGGGATGGCTGGACCTGTACGACACGTGGAGCGAGGAGCGGGCCTGCCGGTGTGTCGTCAAGGTCGTACGTCCTGACCGCCGCGACGAGGCTGTGCCGCGGGCGCGGCTGCTTCGGGAGGGCCGGTGGCTGTGCGCCTTCAGCCATCCGCACCTGGTCCGCGCGTACGAGACCCTGGAGTGGCCGGAGCCGCTCGTCGTCCTGGAGACGCTGACCGGGGAGACGCTGTCGCATCTCGTCCACCGCCTGCGACGGCGACCGGCGGCCGGCGACGTGGCCCTCCTAGGCGTGCAGCTGTGCTCCGCGGTCCACTACCTGCATGGCCGGGGCCTGCTGCACTTGGACCTCAAACCGTCCAACGTGGTGGTGGACTGCGGCCATGCGAAGGTGCTCGACCTCAGCGTGGCTCGGCCGCCGGGGCGCGCCCCGGCCGGGTTGGGCACGTTCCGCTACCGCGCGCCGGAGCAGGCGCGCGGCGGCCCGCTGACAGCCGCCGCCGACGTCTGGGGCATCGGCATCACCTTGTACGAGGTGGCGAGCGGCGACGCGCCTTTCGACCCTCGCGGGACCGCGGAGGTCACGGACGACGGCGATCACCACCGATGTCCGCTGCCGGAGGTGAGCACACCGCCGGTCGGCTCGCGGCGCCGACTGCCCCGCGCGCTCGCGGCGGCCATCGACGGCTGCCTGGGCAGGGACCCGTCGGCCCGGCCGACGGTCACCGAACTGGCCGCGTCGCTCGGCGCGATCCTCCCGGCCTACGGCCCTCGTATGCCCTCCCCCGGAAGCCCGGGAGACGGGGACGTCGCTACGTTTCCCCGCCCGACGTGAAGTGGGTGGTGGCGAGCACGGTGCCGTCGGGCGACGTCAGGCGAGCGCCGGACAGGGTCGCGGGGTCGACGGTGGTCGGGCCGCCCCAGGACCCGCGTCCCTGGTGCAGGGTGAAGGTGCCCATCCGGACCGTGCCGCCGCCGCGCCGCTCCAGCAGGCAGGAGACCGTGCCGCTGTACGGGGTGGGCGTGCCGGTGAGGTCGACGGTCATGTAGATCCAGCCCGGGGAGCCGGTGTGGGCGTACACCTCGCCGGCCGACTGTCCGGGGACCGCGACCGAGGTCAGATCGCCCTGCAGCAGGTCGGCCTCGTTGCCGGTGGACCGGGAGGCGCCGGCCACCACGTTCTCGATCGCCGTTCCGGCCGCCCAGCCACCGAAGCCGACGGCGAGGACGAGTGCGGCCACCGTGGAGACGAGCCGGAGCCGGAACCGGCCACCGAAGCCCCTGCGCCAGGCGCCCGGAACGCGGGCGCGCGCCCGGCTGTCCTGGGCCGGCGTCCCCTGGGTCAGCGCCTGCGCCACCCGGGTCTCGAAGCCGACCGGCGGCTCGCAGCCCGGCAGCAGTCCGATCAGCCCGTCGCCGACGAGGGTCAGCTGCTCGACGTACTCGCGGCAGTCCGCACACCGGTCGAGGTGGGCGACCGCTGCGGCCCGCTCGCGTCCCGGCAGTATGCCGAGGGCGAGTTCGGCACCGATCTCCCGCAGCTTCTCGCAGGTCATGTCATTGGACATGGTCGCCTCGCTTCGGGGACGCGAGCGTGGTGCGCAGCTTCCCCATCGCGGTCCTGATGCGCGTCTTCGCGGTGCCCAGTGGGATGTTCTCCCAGTCGGCAACCTGCTGGGCCGTCATGCCGTAGATGCTCGCCATCACCAGCGCGCGGCCCTGTTCCCGGGGCAGTTCCGCCACCGCCGCCCGCAGCCGGGAGGACGCCTCGTCGGCCAGGACGTGCTGTTCGGGGGTGTCACTGACGACGCCCAGGATCACGTCGAGGTCCTCGGGCGCCACCGGTTCCGGCCGCCGCGCGCGGACGGCGTCGATGGCGAGGTTGTGTGCGATGGTCGTCAGCCAGGTCTTCACCGAGCCCCGCCGCGAGTCGTAGATCTGGGCATGCCGCCAGGCACGTTCGAAGGTCTGCTGGGCGATGTCCTCGGCGAGTTGTGTGTCCCCGGTGACGGCGACGGCGACACCGAAGACCGTGTGCTGGAACCTCCGTACGAAGGTGACGGCCAGCTCCGGGTCGCCGGTGGCCAGCCCGGACAGCAGAGCTTCGTCCGGGAGACGGCCCACTGGGAACCGGAATCTCGACATACCCATATATACGGTCCGCCCTCGCCAGGAGATTGCCCGGCTGTCACGGAACCCCACCCTCCGATTCTCCCGCGCTGCCGCCGGAACGCCACACGTCGCGCTCCCCTCAGGGTGACGACGTCGGACCCCGTGGACTGCTCAGTGGCCGAACGGTGGCTCGAAGCACCCCGTCTCCGGGTACGGGCCGTTGGTCATCACTTCGTAGTTGGACTTCTGGACAAACGCCGTGACGCAGGCGTCGTCGTGGACGCGAAGGCCGACCAACGCTCCCTCGGGTGTGACCTCGCGACCGTCCGTGAAGCGCGAGTTCATGGCCCGAACAGTCAGCGTCCCGCCGTGCGGCTTCCCGTTCGACCCGGTCCGCTCTTCCTCGTAACCGAGGTGGAGCAGTGCCGCGCGCACCGTCGCGGGGTCCCACTTCTTCTGCCCCCACAGCCGCTTCAGGACCGGCCTGATGCGATCGGCTTCCCTCGCCGCGTCCGTCGCACTGGCGGGTGACATGGCTCCCGGGCGGCGGGAGCCGTTGTTCTCGTCGTAGTGGGGAGCGCCGTCGCCTGCCCCCGGCTCCACGTACGGAGAGGCTCCCGATGCGCCGGAAGCGGCGCTCCGAGATGTGCCCGTAGGAGCTCCGGCCGTCGAGTCCGTGGCGCGCTGCTCACCGCAGCCGCCGAGACACAGGACGGCGACCAGGGCCAGACCCGTCATCGTAGGGCTGCCGGGACGGCCTGATATCGAAAGAGGCATGGCATGACTCTGCCATGCCGGGGAGGGCCATGTCCGCCGCGTAGTCGATGCGGGCCCGGCGGTCCGCCTCGGTGATTTCGGGGTGCACAGGGGGCGTCCGGGGTGCGCGCCACAGCTGGACCAGGTGGCGCTCCCCGTGGTCCCCGATGCCGGGTTCGGGGTCGTCGGTGTGACAGTACAGGCGCATCCGTACCCAGTCGGTGCCGTCCGGCGAGGGCGGGAGGTGGAGGGGAGGTTTCTCCTCCGGCCATGCGTCGAGGATGTCGCCCTGTTCGAGGGTCGCGAGGCAGAGAGTGGGAAGGTCGACCCACAGGCTGCTCTCCTCGGCGGGCTCCCATTCGGCACCGGTTTCGGGTGCCGGCGGGCCGTTGTGGACCTGGACGGTCAGCTGGAGGGGGCCGGTGTCGGTGGTGGTGAGGACGACGGCACCGGCGTCGGTGGCCGGACCGCAGCGCCAGCCGAAGGGCATCTCCCGCGGGTACTCGTAGTCGTCGGTGAAGCCGATCAGGTAACCGTTCTCGCCGAGGTCGACCGTGAACGAGGACGCACGGACCAGCATGGAGGATGTCGCTCCCTTCACTGACACGAACTCTTCCGTGACGGTACCGCTCACGCCAGTAACTGCGGCCACGGGAAAGACAGTTGATATGCGAAGCTGTCGTCAGCCGCTCGCGGGCAAGGTGGCCGGGGCAGTCGTCGAGAGGAGCGCAGCGTGAGTCAGGACGGCTTCCGCACCGAGGAGATCGACACCAGCAGGCCGCACCCTGCGCGGATCTACAACTACCTGCTGGGCGGCACGGCCAACTACGAGGTCGACCAACAGGCCGGCGACCGACTCGCCTCCGCGGCACCCGAGGTGCGGATCGGTGTGCGGGCCAACCGCGCCTTCCTGCAACGCGCCGTCCGTTACGTCGTCAGCAGCGGCGTCCGTCAGATCCTCGACGTCGGCACCGGGCTGCCCACCGCCCCGAACGTGCACGAGACCGCCCAGGAGGTGGCCCCGGACGTGCGCGTCGCGTACGTCGACAACGATCCAATCGTGAAGGCACACGGCGACGCGCTGCTCAGCCGCTCCGGCGCGACCAGTATCGTGCTCGCCGACCTGCGCGACCCGGGGGCCATCATCGACCACCCCGACGTCCGCCGAGTCATCGACTTCGACGAGCCGGTCGCCCTGCTCCTCGTCGCCATCCTCCACTTCATCACCGAGGCGGAGAAGCCCGATCAGGCCGTGGCCGCCCTTCGCGACGCGCTGCCCGTCGGCAGCTTCCTCGTGCTCTCGCACGCCACGGGCGACTTCGCCGACCGCAGCGAGGCGCAGGCCGTCTACAACAACGCCACCGCCACGATGAACCTGCGGACCCACGCCGAGGTGGAGCGGTTCTTCGACGGCTTCGAACTGGTCGAGCCCGGCCTGGCGCAGGTCCCGTTCTGGCGCCCGGACACCCCGCCGCCGGCACGATCCGGTGAGATCGGCTTCTACGGAGGCGTGGCTCGCAAGATCGGCTGAACCGGCCACTCCGGCCGTGGAGGCGGCCAGGCCCCGGCACGAGAACAGGATCACGCCGGGAGCGCCCGCTGCAGACCGGCTTGCGACCAACCGGGGCGGCCGAAGGGCGAGTTGGATGCCGGCCCGGGCGTGCATGGCTGAAGTGAGGATCGGTGCTGGGCGCCGACGCGGATCGCGGAGGTGATCCCCCGCCGGTGCGGGACGGACTACGCCCGGTCGGGGTGGATCGCATCTCCTCCGCGCTCGCGGAGGTACGCCTCCAGCTCGGCGGCCCCGGTCAGCATCGCGCGCCCGCGGGCGGACAGCCGACCGTGCCAGTCGCGCAGGGTGGCCTCCAGCGGCTCCGCCCCTCCGGCCGCCCGCACCTGAGCGATCAGCGGGGCGATCTGCTCCAACAGGTAGCCGCCTCGCCTGAGTTGATGTGCCAGCCGGGCGTCCCGCATGTCGGCCTCGTCGTAGACGCGGTACCCGGTCCGCGGGTCACGGCGCGGGCGTACCAGCCCGGCGCGCTCCCACTTGCGCAGCGTCGCGGGCCGGATGCCGAGCTCCCCTGCCAGCGGCCCGATGAACCTGCCGGCAGGCCCTGACACGGCGTTGGGCCCTGACACCGCGTCGGGCTCGGACGTCGCAGTGGGCTCCAGGCCGCGGAGGGCGCGCTCCACGGCCTGGAGGGTCCGCCGGTCGTCGAGGAGCTGGGCGTGGCTCTCGTCGATGAGGCGCAACGCCTCATCGCCCGCGCCCTGGTTCACCGCCCGCATGATCGACGTCGCCGTCCGGTGGCCGTGGCCGGGCACCAGGGCGAGGAACGCGCGCAGGGCCCCCGCGTGCAGCGAGGTATAGGTGCGGTAGCCGTGGGGTGTGCGGCCGGCGGCCGGAAGGATGCCGGCCTCCTCGTAGTTCCTGACCGCCTGCGTGGACAGACCGTGCCCGCGCGCCAGATCGACCGGCCTGAGCCGCTCACCGTTTTGAAGGTTTCGCTCCATGAGACCGACAATATCGCGTGAAAGTTTCAACCGAAGGTTCAACGATACCGTTGAAGGCATGGCGACTGACATCAAGGACACCGCCCGTGCCGTCGGGGCTGCCGCCGTCATGAGGCTGCTCCCGGCCCGGCCTCGGCTGCTCGCCCTGGGCGAGCCCACCCACGGCGAGGACACGCTGCTCGACCTGCGCAACGAGCTCTTCCGGCAACTCGTCGAGGAGGAGGGCTACCAGACGATCACGATCGAGAGCGACTGCCTGATGGGCCTGGTCGTGGACGACTACGTCACCTCGGGCACGGGCACTCTCGACGAGGTCATGGAGCACGGATTCAGCCACGGCTGGGGCACCTCCACGGCCAACCGCGAACTCGTGCGCTGGATGCGGGCCTACAACGACGGCCGGCCCGCGTCCGAACAGCTCCGCTTCGCCGGTTTCGACGGCCCGCTGGAGATCACCGGCGCCGCGAGTCCCCGGCAGGCCCTCACCGCACTCCACGGCTACCTCTCGACCCGGGTGGACGCGGACCTGCTCCCCTGCACCGGAGAGACACTCGACCGCCTGCTCGGCGCCGACGACCGCTGGACCGACCCCGCCGCGATGATGGACCCGGCCCGGTCCGTGGGACAGTCGGCCGAGGCGGACCGGCTGCGGCTGCTCGCCGACGATCTGGTGGCGCTGCTCGACGCGCAGGCGCCACAGCTGATCACGGCGACCCCGCGGGACGACTGGGACCGGGCACGCCTGTACGGACGCACCGCCACCGGCCTGCTGCGCTACCACCACTGGATGGCCCACACCTCACCGAGCCGCATGACCCGGCTGGTGGGCCTGCGGGACCAGATGATGGCCCACAACCTCCTCGCTCTCGCCGAACGGGGCCCGACACTCATCCACGCCCACAACGGCCATCTCCAGCGGGCCAAGAGCACGATGCGCATGGGTGGAATGCCGCTGGAGTGGTGGAGCGCCGGTGCGCTGGTGAGTGCCCGGCTCGGCGAGGAGTACGCCTTCGTGGCCACGGCCCTCGGCACGATCCGGCACCAGGGAGTGGACACCCCGCCGCCGGACACCGTCGAAGGACTCCTGTACGCGCTCCCGGAGGACCGCTGCGTCATCGACGCCCCGCGGCTGGCCACCGCCCTCGGCGACACGCCGCCCGCGCCCCGCGTATCCCCGTGGTTCGGCTACTCCCCGCTGGACCCGGCCCACTTGGCGGCCATCGACGGGATCGTGTTCGTGAAGGACGTCCCACAGATCGGAACGGACGTCCCACAGATCTGACACCACTGGCTTCGGCAGGCACCGCGCCGCAGGTGACGGTCAGCGGGTAGCACGGCGCGTGCTGCGCAGGACGTTGGTGGCGATGCCCTAGAGCCAGGGCCGCAGACCGTCCCTCTGCGGCGGCTCGAACGGCTCGTATCACCCGGGTGCCGTGCCCGGAGATTCGCGGTCGTAGCCCCCTTCAGCGCCGGGCGTGTGCCTGTTCCGGCTCGTAGGTCTGCGGAAGGTCACGCTCGCGGCGCATCGGGCTGATGACGAGGATGAGCCAGCAGGGCCCGACGAGGCCCGTCATGATCCACATGACCGGCCGGTACCCGACCGCGTCGCCCGGCCCCGAGCGCGGCACGCTGGTCGACGCCATGCTGGAGCGCCAGGGACGCAACGTCCGCTTCTGGCAACGGATGCGGGAGAGGACGGATACCGTCGAGACCGCTGTGCAGCAGATGGGCCTTCACCCCGGATCTTGGACACTTGAGACGTGGATCTTGAGGATCTGAGAGGGCGTTAACTGGCTCTAACAAAAGCTGTTGGTCATGTGACTGTTGGCTTGTCTGCTCGTTGGTCTGGCCGTGGGGAAACGTCAGTCGAGGCCGTGGATCGTGTCGGATGAACCGTGGTCGCTCATCGAGCCGTTGCTGCCCGCGCCGGGACCGAAGCTGGTGGAAGGCAGACCTTGAGTGCCGGACCGGCAGGCACTGTGCGGGATCCTGTTCGTGCTGCACACCGGCATCCAGCGGGAGTACCTGCCGCAGGAGTTGGGCTTCGGTTCGGGAATGACCTGTTGGCGACGGCTGGCCGCCTGGAACGAGGCCAGCGTCTGGGGCCAGTTGCATGTGCTGCTGCTGGAGAGACTGCGGTCGAAGGACAAGCTGGACTGGTCGAGGGCGGTGATCGACTCCTCCCA
>NZ_KQ948467.1:0-35932 GCF_001514115.1 Streptomyces olivochromogenes | reverse complement strand
CGTCAGGGCTGCCCGGCGGGGCCCAAAAGCGGACCCAGCCCGGTCGACCGCGGACGTCCGGGCAGCAAGCACCACGTCATCGTCGACGGGCAGGGCATCCCGCTCGCGGCAACGCTGACCGGCGGAAATCACAACGATGTCACCCAGCTCCTGCCCCTGCTCGACAAGATCCCGGCGGTCGCCGGCCTGGTCGGCAGACCTCGCCGACGCCCCGACACACTGCTGGCCGACCGCGGCTACGACCAGCCACACGGCTCCGGCCTGGGCATCTTCCGCTACGTCGTCGGGCGCACGATCTCCTGGCTGCACGACTTTCGCCGCCTGCGCATCCGCTGGGAACGGCGTGACGACATCCACGAAGCATTCCTCGGACTCGCCGTCTGCCTCATCACCCACCGCCACGTACAACGGCTTTGTTAGGACCAGTAAGCGGTTATGGCGAAGTCGAGTACTGATTCTTTGGCCGCCCAGGCCCACGACCATAGGCCTGCTCTTGCACCTGGCGCAGACCGACTGGCCGCCGTTTTGACGACGGCGCGCGGCTGCGCGGGCTTGTCAGTGGGTTCCTCTACGGTGCCCGGTATGACGCACTGGATACATGGCCCGCTCCCGCACCACGAGGAAGCCAACGTCGTCTTCTTTCGGGGGACCTCGCTGGACGCGCTCACGCAAGGACTCCTCGGCCAGCGGCGAAAGCCACTCGCGTACGGCACGGGCACCGATTGGGGGTTGGTGATGCACGACATGCTCAGCTGGGAGAGCGGTGACTACGACCTTGCCCATTATGGGCAGTTGTGCCCGGCCGGCGGTGAGCTCGTCGTATTCGAGATCGAGCCATGCCTCGCCAAAGCCCATGGCCCCTCGTTCCAGTACCTCCGCGATGGACGACTGATCACCGCCTTCAGTTTCGAGACTCCGTACTACCGGGTAGGCAAGGAGCCCGACCTACTGCTGCCCGCCCTCACGGCGGCGAACCTGATCGACCCGGCGGATCTTGACAGGGATGACAACGAGGAACGGACTGTGGAGGCAATCACCGGTTTCTTCTCTTTGCCTGAACTCGAAATGCCCTGACCGAGGGGACTGAGCGGCCTCGGTGATGTGGGGCTGCGGTTCGGGTATGAGGCGGGGAGGGGTTGTCTATGCCGAAGGTCCTGTGTGTGGGGTTGACGCCTGATCAGGAGCGCGAGGTGCGTGAGCGCCTGCGGGCACACGATCTCACGCCGGGCACCAGACTGCGTCTGGAGTGCATACGGCCGATGGGACGCGGCCTGACCGTGCCCGAGGTCGCTGACCTGCTCGAATGCAACGACGTCACCGCGCGTGGTGCGGTCCACCGCTTCGCAGCCCGCGGCTTCGACGCGCTGACGGATGCCCCACGCCCGGGCCGCCCGTCCGCGGTCACCCGTGAGGACCGCGAGGCGCTGGCCACCCTGTTTGACGAGTCCGCCCGGCAGGGCCCAACCTGGACTGCCGCCGCGTTGTGTGACTGGCTCGCCGCGGAACGGGGCGTGCGGGTCTCGGCGGCCTGGCTGACCAAGTTGCTCCACCGCGACGGGTTCCGGTGGAAACGGACCCGGGACACGCTGCGGCACAAGGCCGACCCCGTCCTCCAGCAGGCCGCGCGGGCCCAGCTGGAGGATTTACGGCTGTTAACGTGGGTGAGCTGCTTGAAGCCGATGTCGCTGATGAGCTTGATCTTGTTGGCGGCTTCCAACAGCTTGTAGTCGTCGAACTGGGCGAGGTCGTCGCGGGTTTTGAGGTTCTTACGGCGGGCGGGGTCGGCCTCGGCGAGGTCGAAGAAGTAGTCGACGTCAAAGGCGGCGACGTGGTCCCGCAGCCGGTTGACCGTCTCGTTCCAGAGGTAGTTCAGCGCGGCGTCGAACAGCCCGACCGAGCCCGCCATGATCATCTTGGCGATGTAGGGCGCGCTCGCCCGCTCCTTGGGGGTGAGCTCCTCGATAACGTCGGGAGTGTTCTTGAGGAGGGTCTCGCGCTGCTTGGCCGCGACGATGATGTTGTCCGTGGGCAGCCCCCAGGTTTCCAGCACCTGGAACATCAGGTCTTCGAATGCCTCCAGATCCGCGCGGGCGGCCTGGACCTGAACCGAAGTCTGCGGTGCGGGAACGGGCAGGTTGTCTGGGACGTCCTGAGGACTCATGTGTTCCTTCTCCGATGAGAGTTGTTCGTCCTCGCCTCCCGCGGGGAGTTGTGCCGTCGACCTCTGTCGCGCCGTCTGCGGCCTAGCCCGGGCGATCGTCCCGGCGCCCGTCGTGGCCACCAGTTCGCCCCGGACCCCAATGTTGTCCCGGAAGCCGTTGGGGGCAGGGCCGTGGCGAGCGATTGGGCGCGTCGGTTGGCATTTCGGGCGATCAGTTTGTCGCATCGTGCACGGAGCGGGGAGGGAATTTCCGTGTCTGCAAGTCATCGCGCCAGGAACTGGGCCATCTCACTCGCTCGAAGGGGCCCGACAGTCGGTGTGTTGACCGTGGCACGCCTCAGTCGTCTGCGCCGAGCAGGCGAAGGTGGAAACGGCGAACGGCCAGCCTGACCTCGCGGGATGGGTCGCCGTCGACGTGGAACACGAAGTCGTGGCGGGTCCCGAACTCGTTGGCAGGCCCCCGCCGCTCGAAGCCGGGCTGAATGCCTTTTCCAAACGGGAGAGTGACCGTATCGGTCCTGCCCACGAGCAAGATCCCGGCCCTTTGGGCCCCAGCACACAACGACGACACTCCGCACCCTCAACTCTGGTGCGTGGCACAGCACCGCACGTTCCTGATCGACCGCTCGGGTCGTCTTCACCTTCCCCTGCACAGCGTTGATGCGCCCCTGGGGTGCCTTGGGCGTCTCACGCGTAACGGCGCCGGGACGGAGGTGCTTGCTTGGAGGCCAATTGATCTTCAGCTGGCATGTCCGTACCAGCCATCTCGTTCAACACGGTGACGCCACGGTCACGTTGTCGTCGGCAATGCGCAGCACCCGGCTCCTGGCATAGTAGATCGACGTTGTGCCGTTGCCGCCGAGACGCATAACGCAACCGAGTGCCGACAACGGATCGGTCGCGGGCTTCGAGCCGTCGGCAAGGGCGAGCCGGACCTGGGACACCTGGAAGGCCGGTACACCGAGAGCCATCGGAAGGCGCACCGGTCGGCCTTCGCGGACATCGGCGGCGAGATGATCACCGAGGCGGTACGGCAACAGGACGAGGCCGACGATGACGAACCCCAGCACCGCGCCGCCGACACCGCGAAGCCACAGACTGCTGTTCCAGCCGAGTCGGACACCCGACGGCCGCAACCAGAGGATTACGAGGGCAGTCGACGCGCCGCAGGCCAGGATGGCGACTACCGAGACCGTGCCAGCCCTGCCGCCGCGAGCTGACGCCCAGGCTGCGACGGCAACGACCGTGGCAACCGCAACGCAACTGGCGGAGATCAGCAGGGTGATCATGGCGCGGCTCCGGACGATGTGCACTACCGTCCGGCCTCGTTCGGCCGCGCGTAGCAGCCACCGGGCGCCGAGGAAGAGGGCGAGACCCGCGATGCCGACGAGGAACGCACGGATCGCCAGCCAGCTGAAGGAGATGCCGGCCTCCTCTGGCGCCACCCCGAAACTGCCGTAGAACCGTGCGGCCAGCACCCAGCCGAAGGCGTAGGAGAACCCGGCTACGCCGGTGACAATCTGTGTGGTCCGGCCGAACCAGTTCGACAGGCGCTCCGCGAACGCCGACGATACGCCCTCCCCCACCGGCGCCTCGCTCACAGCATCTCGACGAGGAGGAGAATCGCCGCCACTGCGCCGCAGAACAAACCTACAGCGAGTGCAACTCTTTCTTTGACTCCGTAGCTCAAACCGCCCTGCCGTAATGGCTCGGAGACCATCGTACGCACCGCCGTGCGTGGTGTGCGGGTGCGCGCTGGAGTGTCCTCGAGGGCCTCGTCGAGAATCGCAAGCCACCGGTGCAGCGGGGGGCGAGGAGCCGTCGCGCGCACTGACTCAAGGAGGACTGGCAGCAGCGCCGCTGGTACCCCCTCCTGGGGCGAGTCCTGGGAATCGGTGGCTGAGGGACGCCACGACGGGGTGCCGAATACCCGGGCGGTCAGCAGGCCGACGGCGTAGGTGACCGAAGCCTGGTCGGGGCGGGGAACTTCACCGCCCAGCACGCGGGGATCGGTCCAATCCGTGGTGGTGAGCAGCGGATCGTCGACTGCACTGCCCGCTGGCCGGATCGAGTCACAGTCCAGAATGAGTACTGCCGGTTCGGGCCGTACGCTCCACAGCAGATTGCCGGCGGAGATGTCCTCGTGCACCAGGCCTCGCTCCTCCAGCCAGGCAAACGCTTCGACCGTCAGCCGGAGGAGCACGAGCTTCTCCCGAACGGTCGCCGGCTCGACGCCCACGCGGGCCGCGCGGGTTTCGTAGAGCAGGTAGTTGAAGTCCCGGGCCCGCACCCTGTTGGTGGAGAGCTGCGCGCGGTAGGTCATTTCGGCCTTCGGCACGAGCACGCCGGACACCGCCCCGTCGTCCGCCGTCACCACAGCGAGCGGCCAGGCGAAGCGGCGCCGTAGGAAGGCACCGTCATTGCTGCCGCTGTCCAACTCGCGGTGGAGCCGTACCAGGCGGTCCAGGTCGGCTTCGGAACGCTGGATCGCGTACTTTTTGTACAGGACGCGGTCCTCATGGCCGAAGACGTCGAAAACCGTGGACGAGCCGCCTCGCGACCCGGCCCCATAGGTGCGGAGCTCTCCCTCCGGTACGCGCTGTGGCAGGCTGGGCCAGGTATGGGGTACAGGCTGAACGGTCACGTCACTCCTCCGCAGTCGGTCAGCGGATGTCGGTTTCGTTCAGCGGCGGGTTCGGCGGCGGCATTCGAGGCGGATCCGAGTCCCGGTTGGTCGAGACCATCGTCGAGGCGATCAACGACATGGCGTACCTCCCCAGCACCGATGTGATCCTGGCTGCGAGTACATCGGCGGGAACATCGCTCCACGCCTCGGCGTCCACCGGGTTGAGGCGTCGCAGGACCTCGGGTGGCAGTTCCTCCATGCCGACACCCATAACCACCAGTTGCGCGCGTGTCAACTCGTCGAATTCGTGGAACGCCTGCTCCCAGCCGGAGTCCGAAGGCATACCGGCGGTGAGGAGAAAGACGAAGGGCCGGAAGGTCACTGTGTCATGGGCGCGGAGGACCCTCAGGTCTCGTTCGATCACCCGGCCCAGGTAGCGGAAGAGAACGCCGTAGTGGGCGGCGCCGTGCCCGGACAGCCGTGGCAGGGAACGCAGTTCGGTGAGGTCGGTCAGTGGCAGAACCAGCTCCGCCTGGTCGCCGAAGGTCACGAGGCCGAGCCGAATATGCTCGCCGAGGAGCGGGTTGCTCAGCAGTTCCTCAGTGAACCGGACGACAGCTTCCTGCACCGCGTCGAGGCGCCCTGACACATACATGGATGTCGAGGTATCCACAGCCAGGTAGAAGGGCAGTACACGCTGCACGGTCCTGCTCCCCTCTCCCGATACGCAGCTGGCGCGTCCGTCGTGGCTCGGCCTTGCGTCGTCCCTCAGCCTAGCGAACGAATGGCCTGAGCGTCATCGGGCCGTGTCGTGCGAGCCACTCTCGAGCCCTTTGGTCGCCGTTAGCTCTCGAAAGTCACATCGCCGCCGGAGGGGTGTGGCAACTGCGCAGGTAAGTAGCAGCGGCTTCAAGCGCCTTGAGCAGTCGGCCACTCATCGCATCAGCCACGCACTGCTCGTCCCACCCTGGGCGCTCAGACGTCGTTGGCCCGGCCACAGCTCGTAGAGAGAAGGCAGCTCCGCACCCTCTCCCCCATGCCAAGAAATTACCCTTGCAGTTGAGACATTCTCGATCCACTTAAGACACCGCAGGTCAGAGGACTGCAGACCGGAACGCCTTTGAGGCGAAATCGCACCTATGACCAGGTCAGTGGCCCAGTCCCTCCATCCCCAACTCCTATGAGTACAGTTTAGATTCTGCAGGTAACAGCAATGGGCATGTCCCAACTGCACGGATAACTGACAGCCGTTTCCGCCTTCGACGGGGAACTCGAGCGGACCGCTCAGCGGGCTCAGCGCGGCGAGCAGACCGCGCTCAAAAAGCGCCTCCTGCAGGGCTCCACAGGGCAGTGCGCCCTGTGCGGGCGCAGCCTGCCCGGCACCTTCCTCATTGCCGCGCACATCAAAAAGCGCGCCCTGTACAGCGATGACGAGAAACGCGACCTGGCCAACATCGCCATGCTCGCCTGCACCTTCGGCTGCGACGCCGTCTATGAGCACGGCTACGTCACCGTCGCTCCCGGCGGAGCCGTTCAGGTCAGCCCGCTGGCCGCGCACCTCCCCGAAGTCGACGCTTACATCCAGCAGAAACTGGCGGGACGGACCCTCCCCTGGTGGACTCCTGCCCGCGAGCCCTACTACCAGTGACACCGCACCCATACCTACAAAGCCATGAGCAATCGTCAATACCTGTGGATCGGAAGCATCATGGAGTGCTGAGCCGATAGGTCCACATCTCGACCATCTGACCGTCGAGAAGCCGAATCAGCCAGATGAGACGTGGCACCAGGGCGGCAGGATCCTGGAGGAGAACCGCTTGCGCTCCCCGGTCTCCTTATCGATGCGGCGGTCGTTCACCCGGGGCGCCTTCACCTACACCGGCCCGGCTGCGGTGACTACGGTCCGCGGCTGGTGGTAGCTGTTGCGGACCACGAGGCGGCGGCCGTCTCCGTCCGTCTCGGAGGCCAACTCGGCTACGTACTGATTGACTTCGGCCTCCAGGGCGGCGGCGAGCATCCGGCGGGCGCCCTCGCGCACGATCTCGTCGATCAGGGAGCCGGATTCGGTGGAGCCGTCGGCGTTCACTACGCTGAGCACGGGCGTGCGTTCCCGACCCGCGCTGCGAACGCGGGCCTACTCGGTGACCATCACAGGATCATTCGGGAAGGTACGCCCTCCGCGTCCCTCCCCCGGACTGATCCACAGGTCTTGAGCATTGCTCCAAAGCCATTCCCCCGTCCTAGTGCCGTATCAGGCAACGTTCACCCTGTGTTCGATGTCAGATATGGTCCTCTGCCATGCGCGAATTGGTATTGATCAGGCACGGCGAGACCGCATGGAGCCGGACCGGTCAGCATGCTGGCCGCACCGACCTGCCGCTGACCGAGGCGGGAGAGGACGCGGCGTGTGCGCTCGCGCCGCGACTGGCCGAACGGGAGTTCGCCGCCGTCTACAGCAGCCCGCTGACTCGCGCCGCGCGGACCGCCGAACTGGCGGGGCTGAGCGGCACGGAGCCCGACACCGACCTGATCGAGTGGGACTACGGCCGCTACGAGGGGATGACCGCCGAGCAGATCCAGGAGCTCAAGCCCGGCTGGGAGCTGTGGCGCGACGGCGTCGATGCCGGCGAGGACCTCGGGCACGTGACGGTACGGGTCGATGCCTTCCTCGGCCGGGTCCGGCCGCTGCTGGACAAAGGCGACGTGGCCGTCGTTGCGCACGGCCACCTGTCACGCATCCTCACCGCGCGCTGGCTTGGGCTCGACGCGTCGGCCGCGCGGCAGTTCGGGCACCCGCACCCGGGGACGATCAACACGCTGGGATACGAGCACGACCTGCCGGTCGTGCTCGGGTGGAACGTGCCGTAATGGCGGCTTTCCATATCCCGTCCAAGGTGTAGCGAATGCCGTGTCAGGCAACGTTCGCCCTGTCGACGACGGCGCGGAAGCGTCGGTCGTCGGCATGGCGGTTTCGCCAGATGATGTAACGGCGGATCATGCTGCCCTGTTCCTTGTGGTCGGCGTGGTCGGGTGACGACGATCCCGCCGCTGGAGAGCAGCTTGCCTTGGTCGTCCTTGAGGTGGTGGGCTTCGATCCACCAGGGCCCCCACTTCAGGGCGGTGATGAAGAGGGCGGCGCCGAGGGTTCCACCGACCCAGACTTTGATCGGCAACTTTGTCTTGTCGTCGCTGCCGCTCATGACGGCATGATGTCCGTGCACCCCGGAAGGCATGCGACGAATGACTTTTCCCAGAGGGAGAGTTGAGGTTCCGTGCCAGGTGGAGAAGCGGTGATCGCTGGCGCGGTGATCGTGCATGCAGGGCGTGTCTTGCTGATTCGCCGCAGCGCTCCGGCGGCCTCTCTGCTGTGGACGTTCCCCTCGGGCAAGGTCGAGCCGGGCGAGACCGCAGGCGAGGCGGCGGCAAGGGAGGCGTTGGAGGAGGCGGGCGTGGTCGTGGAGCCGGTCTCGCTGCTGGGTGAGCGGGTGCACCCGGCGACTGGCTGGCCGGTGGTCTACGCGGCATGCCGGCTGCTGTCGGGTACGGCTCATGCGGCGAGTCCGCGGGAGGTTGAGGAGGTTCGCTGGGTGCGGCTTGGGGAGATTCCTGGACTGGTGCCAGGTGGGCTGTTCGCGCCGGTCCAGGCGTATCTGGAGGAGCAGCTGGCCGAGTAGTCGCACATAGCGAAGGCCCCGACCGCTGATCCGGTCGGGGCCTTCGTCTACTCACAGGCGGGTAAGCAGCTCGGCTGCCAACTCCGGGTCGTACTTGCAGGTGATTTCGAGCATCGCCTTCGTCAGCCCTCCGAGTTCCTCAGGCGTGACTCGCTCGATGAAGATGTTGGCGACGGCTTCCCCGTCGGCGTAGGGCATTTTGGCGTAGGTCCCGTCGGCCCGCTCGTAGAAGATGTCGTCGTCGATGATTGCGATACCGCGTATGTCCCGCCCAACGGTCTGCCGCGCGTGACGTCACGCCGCGTTGCGCCGTTTGGCGAGCGGCAGGTCAATGAGCTCGCGCCCTGTCCAGACCGCCTGTCCGGCCGCTATTGCCGCGGCGTGTGGGTTTGCCGATGGCATGCCATACCCCGTGTGCCGCTCTGGGGCCGGGCCGTCGCACGCGTCCCGTCTGGTTCGCGCTCTACGCATATGCCGTCCGGGACTCGGATTCTGATCCTATGGGGGTTTTCGAGGACAGTTTTGTGCAGCCAGAACGTCTACCCGACGAATCGGCCGAGGAGTACTGGGGGCGAGTTCAGCGGTCGTCGGACCGGGTGGAGGCGGTGACGGAGGGTGCGATCGCACCAGCACCTCCGGATCCACCAGTGTGCCCGGAGTGCGGCTTGGAGGCTGACCGGTTCCCGACACTTTCGCAGGCATGGGTGCTGTTGGAGCCGTTGGATCCGGTGAATGTTCTGCCGGCGCATTTCGTGCCGCCTCGCCAACGGTGGCTGATCAACGGTGATGGTGTGGCCTGGAACCCGTGGAATGCGGAGCCGACCGAGGGCGCCCAGTGCCGGATCTCGCACACAGTGGCGTGCCCCGGTATCGAGCCGCCGGATCTGTGGCCGTGGCTGACGGCGATGCGGGAGGAGAACGCACGGCGTGCTCAGCGGCTGTTCAATCCGCCGCGGACACCGACGCTGGCGAAGGTGGAGATGCCGGACGTCGGGTAGCGGTGCAGCTCCGCCGGGCCTGCACCAGGCGGTTCCAGGAACAGCGGAGCGCCCCGGTAGCCGTGTGCGGCTGCGGGGGCGCTACCGTGTGGGCCTACTTCACGTTGCCGGTGAAGATGGCGGTTTCGCTGTCGAAGTCGGGGGCGACTTCGATCTGGATGAGTTTCTGGGCTTTGGGGAGTTCGCAGCCCCAGGGCACGTTGATGGAGCGGCCGGGCAGGAGTTGGGTGCTGGGCCCGCCGCCGAGGCCCGATTCGCTGTCGAAGATCGCTTCGCTGCTTTTCCCGTCGGTGCCGTAGGAACAGTTGACGGACAGCAGGGTGGTGTCGAGTTTCTTGCTCCCACCATTTTTGATCTTCACAGTGAACTTGACGTAGGGCGTGCTCTCCGGCTCCGCGTACTGGCCCGACACGGTGCGCGTGAACCCGGACAGGGTGATTTCCACGTCGTTCTCGTAGGTCACGGCGTCATCGAGGGCGTAGACGCCGTCGCTGGTGTTGTCGGCGGCCGGGGCGGTGGTTTCGTCGGTTGCCGCGGCGGTGTCGCCGGCGGCTGCGGTTTCGGTGACAGTGACCGTGGGTCCCGGCTTGGCCTCGTTGTTGCTGCCGTTGACCGTGACGCCGGTGGCGACTACGGCTGCGATGACGGCGGCGGCGGAGCCGATGATGACCAGGTTGCTGCGGTTCTTCTTCGGCGGCGGTGGCGGCGGGAAACCGGGCATGGGTGGCGGTGTGACGTCGTAGCTCATGGTCCCCCCAGGGACTTGCATGGTTGAGTGCTGAATCATCCCTGTTGTGGCAGGGATTGTGGAGTATTCGTGTCGAAACTGTGCCTATAGCGGGCGGGCGGACCAGATCGCGTTCACGGCTGCTCCTCGACGTCGGGGCGCGGTCCGCGCCAGCAGAGGTGGGTGTCGAGGTTCGCGGAGTGCCCCATTTAGCCGTATTGCAGTGTCGGACGGTGCGGTGCGGCGTTAGTCGTGCATGAGCAGAAGTCGCAGGTTGCGGGATCTGTCAGGGCCTCAGGCGTTCGACCAGCTGCGTTCGCAGTTGGCTCGTGCCGCTGCCGGGGTGGCCAGGGAGAAGGTGCCGCGGAAGAGGGCGATCGAGGCGGCGCGCCGTCCGACGTGTGCGGAGCCGGATGGCGTCGGCGGTGAGGCGGGCCCGCCGGGTTCGAGCTGAGGTCATCCCCCCTCTACGGGTGGTGCCCTGACGGTCGACCAGGTCGACGAGTTATACCGCGTGCGTGTCGTGCGACCCGTGCAGCAGATCGTCGACCGCGCTCGGGTTGGGGCAGTCGGCAAGTGAGCAGGTGACGTGCCCGCCGTCGCCGAGGAACAGCAGGCTGTTGGCGCAGGCTGGGCAGCGGCCCTGGACGGTCTGGAAGGG
This sequence comes from Streptomyces olivochromogenes, assembly GCF_001514115.1. Classification (GTDB taxonomy): domain Bacteria; phylum Actinomycetota; class Actinomycetes; order Streptomycetales; family Streptomycetaceae; genus Streptomyces; species Streptomyces olivochromogenes. The sequence goes on along the minus strand of NZ_KQ948467.1, from coordinate 25,085 downwards.
CTGCTCGCGACGGATTCCGGCGGTGGCTCGGCATACCCGCTCGTACTGGACCGTGTACGGGGGCCGGTCGGGTCCGAGTGGGGCGATGGCGTTCCAGAGGGTGTAGGCGTGCTGGGTCGAGAGGCCGTGGGTGGGGTCATGGGTCTCGGTCGCTGCCGGGGCAGTCTCGGTGAGGTCCGGCTCGGCGGTGGTCACGCAACCCCAGGTATGCGATTCCTGGCCGCAACTGTGTGTGGCCCGCTGGGGCCTGGCCGGGGTGGTGTCCGTCTCTTCCGGCTTCGGCGCGTCCAGTTCCTGTACCGCTCGCAGGGCTTGCAGGGTGATGTACACGTGGTGGAGGGGGAGGCCGGGTCGGGCGCGGTGGATGCGCTGCGCCATGGCGTGGTCGGCGGCGTCTTGGTCGGCGAGGTCGGCTGGGGTGGGGCTGGCGGCGCCGAGGACGGCGAGTTGATCGCAGAGCCGGGAGAGCTGGCGTTCGAGGTGGTGCCGGTCGGTCACTTGGTCCTCCGTGCGGCGCGCGCCGTGGCGCGTCGGGTGGCGCGGTTCGGTTGGGGGTCGGGCGCGTCGTCGTCGATGACGGTCTCGGTGCGGACGAACTAGGTCTGCGTCTGTAGCAGTCCGCGTCCTGGTCCGCGGTCGGTCTGGCTTACGGGCAGCGCGTCGGCCTGGACGCGGCGACGCTCGGTCACGCGCTGTCCCGGGTGTCGTCGGCGAGCTGGTTGAGGACCCGCTGCTCAGCCTCGGAGAGCGTGGTCCGCGCGGCCGGGGGCCGGGTGCAGTCGTGGCTGTGGACGGCCCCTTCGGACGACTGCCAGAACCGGCAGCACGGGCCGGGCGCGGGGGCGTCGCCGCGGTCGGCCAGCTGGACGCGCTGCGCCTCGACACGCGCCCGGCGTTCCCGGTCCCGGCGGGCGCGGCGTTCCCGAGCCGCGCCTTCGAGGGAGAACACGGCGACGCCGAGGAACACGGCGGTCTCCCACCACAGGTGGTGGGAGGCGGAGGCGGTACCGGCCGCGGCGAGGAGGGCCGTGGCGGTGCCGAAGGCGGCTTCGAGTCTGATCATCGCTGCTCGCCTCCGTTGATCGCGCGGGCCACGGCGAGGGCGTGGTGCGTGATGGCGTTCCTGCCATTGTGGAGGACACGGAACGCTTCCACTTGCAGCCAGGCCGCGATGGCCGAGGCGACCCCGGGATGCATGGCGGCGATGAACGCGGCGTCGGCTTCGGACCGCTCCTCGGTGATCGCTCCGGTCCATGCCACCCAGTCGGTCTTGTCGACGGTACCGACGCGGTGGCCGTGGGGGATTGTCCCGTCGGCTGTAGCCCAGGGCCCGGGGGTGGCAGCGTCGGTGAGGGCGAGCAGCTTGTTGGCTGCGGTGCGCAATTCGCCGGCGGCCGTGGTCATCGCTGCGCCTCCGGGTCGATGAGGTCGGCGTACAGCAGGGCGTACTGGTCGCCTGCCTCGCCCATGATGGTGGTGTCCTGCCGGATCTGCTCGGCGAGCTGGTGGGCGTGGATGGTGAGGATGCCGTCGATGACGCCCTCGGAGAGGCAGTAGTCGGTGAGCAGTTGGCGGGCGGTGCGCGGGTGATCGGTCACGGCTTGCTCCTGCGTGTGCGGATCGTGCGGGTGAGGCGCGCCCGACCGGTGCGGGCCGGGCGCGCGGCGGCTCAGGCGGGAACAATGACGGCGCGTTGGCTATCGAGGCGCGTCTTGAGTCCGGCGTCGTCGGCACCCCGGAGGTCTTCGCGGCTGCGGTCGTTGGGCAGCAGGGCAAGTGCCTCGCGCAGGGAGGCGAGGCTGACCGCGATCTCTGCCTTGACGGTCTGTGTCTCGTCCTTGTCGCCCTGACTGGTGACCTTGTTGATGTAGACGAAGGCGGTGTCGTCGACGACGCCTGTTCAACGACACTCAAGATGCCTATGTGGGCGCTGCGTTGAGGGCATGCCAGGCGTTCTCCGTCGACGATCTCCGCATCGCCCATATTTCGCTCGCGACGTCCGCCCTGACACATCTACGGTTGCAGCGTGTCTGCTACCACAGCGCTGCCTCCGGCGATGGCCGAGGAACTCCTGCGTCCCATCCTTCCAGCTGCGTCCGTCGGGGAGATCGTTCTGCGTACTGGCGGGGAGCTGAGCACGATCTTCGAGATCCGGTTCGTCGGGGCGGCCGAGCCGGTCGTAATCAAGATCTATGACGATCAATGGCGCTGGAAACAGGAGAAGGAGATCTACGTCTACCAGCTGCTTCAGCAGCACGGTGTCGGGCCGGTGCCTGCCGTGCTGCACCATGGAGGCGCCGACAACGCGCTCGGGCGCTGCTACACGGTGATGACGATGCTCAGGGGCCAGCCGTTGTCCGCCGTCAGCCACGCCCTTGACAGGGCATCGCTGTGGGAGATCTACCGTCAGATCGGGGGCTGCATGGCTGCAGTCCACCAGATCCCTCAAGGTGCCTACGGATACCTCACCACGCGGGTTCTGGATCCCGAGCCGACGAACACCGCGTATATGACACGGCAGTTCCGCAAGAAGCTCAGGGAGTACGCCGATCACGGGGGCGATTCGGCGCTCGCGACGGCCATCGAAGCGAAGGTCGCTCGGCAGGCTGAGCTGCTCGGTGCGTGCCGGCATGCCGTGCTGTGCCACAACGACTTGCACGAGGGCAACGTCCTGGTCGCTGGGGAAGGCGGCGGATGGCAGGTCAGCGGCTTCATCGACGTGGAGAACGCGATCGCCGCGGATCCACTGATGGACGTGGCCAAGACCGACTACTACTCCGTACGCGACGACCAGGGCAAGCGCGAAGCGCTCTGCGACGGCTACGGCACGCTGCCCGCCGACTGGAGCGAGCGGGTCGGCCTCTACCGCCTCTACCACGCTCTGGAGCTGTGGGACTGGTTCGCCTCCATCGGCAACACGGCGCCGTTGGAGAGCATCACCGACGACATCCGGCGGATGACGGCCTGACCGTGGGTACTGAATCTGACCGTGGGTACTGAATACAGGTTCTGAACCACCGGCACCTCGCCGAAGAAAACGACACCCTGCCGACGACCGCCCCACCGGGACACCGCACCGACAACCAGCTCATCCTGCTGCGTCAACACGGCTCGGACCGGCTTCCCCCGCTGAAAGTGGTCCATGTGCCCGAGGGCCACTGCGAAGGACGCAGGGACAAGCTGATCAACCGGCCAGAAGCAGAAGCGGTCGTCGCCCAACTCCACCGCCTCACACAGGACCCCGCCTACGCAGACCGCACCATGGGCGTCATCATCCTGCGCCAAGGCGACCAGACACGACTTGTACAGGACCTCGTCGACCACCGCATCGACATGCCTGCCCTCGAACGCCACAACATCCAGGTCGGCACCCCCGAAGAATTCCAAGGCGATCAACGCGACGTCATCCGGGTGTCACCCGGGCCGCGAGCCGGAGTACGGCCCGGCGCTCACCCCTCGCCGGGGCACTGTGACCGGCCGGCCGGTCCCCACCGGCTCGCTACGCTCGCTACACCCCGGCCGTGGCCTGCGCGTCGGCGCTTGCCGGATCCGGCGTGTGCGCCGGCGTCGACGCCCACCGGTCGAAGCGGTCGGCGGGAGTGTCGGTGATCTGGAAGGTGCCGTCGCCGTTGGAGAACTCCACCGGCAGCGTGTACCACCACGGGGTGTGGGGGCCTCGTACGAGGGCGACGTCGGTCCGGCCGTCCCCGTTGAAGTCACCCGCCTGCGCCTTCACTCCGGGTACGGAGGCCCATCCGGCGAAGTCGATCGAGGACGCGTTCGTGATGCGGAACGTCCCGTCGCCGTTGGAGAACGCCACCGGCACCGAACCCCAGCCACTCCCGCCGACCAGCGCGACATCCGCCCGGCCGTCATGGTTGAAGTCACCACTGACCACCTGCACCCCCGACACCTGCGCCCACGCCGCGAAGTCGGATGAGGGCGAGTTGGTGATGCGGAAGGTCCCGTCGCCGTTGGAGAACGCCACCGGCAGCGTGTACCACCACGGGGTGCCGGAGCCCGGTACGAGCGAGATGTCCGCCCGGCCGTCCCCGTCGACGTCACCCACCTTTATCTTCGCCCCGGGCACGGACGCCCATCCGGCGAAGTCGACGGAGGACGCATTGGTGATGTGGAAGGTCCCGTCACCGTTGGAGAACGCCACCGGCACCGAACCCCAGCCACTGCCACCGACCAGCGCGACATCCGCCCGGCCGTCATGGTTGAAGTCACCGCTGAAGACCTGAGCCCCCGGCATCTGCGCCCATCCGGCGAAGCCGTCCACGGACCCGTTGGTGATGCTGAACGTCCCGTCGCCGTTGGAGAACGCCACCGGCACCGAACTCCAACCAGAGCCACCGACCAGCGCGATGTCCGCCCGGCCGTCCCCGTTGAAGTCACCCACCTGTGGCTTCACTCCGGGCAGGGACGCCCATGCGGCGAAGTCGCCCACGTCGCCCTTCGTGGCACGGAATGTCCCGTTGCCGTTGGAGAATGCCACCGGCAGGGTGGTCCATCCCGCGGCGCCCACCAGGGCGAGGTCGGTGCGGCCGTCGCCGTCGAAGTCACCGCTGTAGGTCCGGGCCCCCGGGGTGGCGGCCAGCCGGGGGAAGTCCCCGGCCACGGCGATGTCCGGCGAGAAGCGGCCGTCGCCCTGGGAGGAGTTCACGGGCAGGCCCTGCCACCCGTCCGAGGCGCTGAGCGCCATGTCGGTGCGGCCGTCGCCGTTGAAGTCGCCACTGCTGACCGCCGCGGTCGTGGTGGTCGAGGAGGCGTCCTGGCCCGGGTTGACGAACACTCCGCCGGGGTAGCCGACGTCGCACAGGCCGTCGCTGTCGACGTCGCCGAGCGACACGTCGGCGAGCCGCGTGGTCGACTGGTTGAGGTAGCTCCAGCGCCCGCCGAGCGAACTGGACTGGTACCACCAGGTGATGCCGGTGGCGATGAAGGCGTCGTTGACGCCGTCGCCGTCGAAGTCGCAGTACTTGCGCTCGCCGCCGGTGTACGAGTCGAGGGTGTTGGCCGACTGGTGCAGCCCGGTCTCGGTCTGGTCCAGCGCGGCGTGGATGGGCAGGATCGAACCCACCCACAGGTTCGAATGCTGGAAGACGTTGTGCGACACGGTCATGCCGACACTGGGCGTTCCGCGTAGCTTGACACCCGTGCCGTTGGTGTACCAGACCGTGTTGTACTCCACGTCCATGTACTCACCCGCGGACCCGCACTCGTAGCTGCAGGACGAGTTGTTGCCGTGCATGTCGATCTCATGGGTGTGCCAGACGTGGGAGTTGTCCCCGCCGCCGCCCCAGATCAGGTTGCGGTACGCCAGATAGCCGTCCCCGGCCGAACCGTCGCCGGTGATGGCGTGCCGGTTGTAGTCGAACACGTTCCGCTCGACCAGCGCGTAGGCGCCGTGGCCCATCACCACGCCGTAGCCCGCGCCATGACCGCAGCAGATGGTGCCGGTGGGGTGCTGGTTGTGGTGGATGTAGTTGTCGTGCACCCACACGGTCCGGGCGTTCTGGAGGCCGATCCGGCCCTGGCTGTCCTGGATGTTCACCGCCGAGCCGCGCCAGTGATCGATCTCGCTGTGGTCGATCTCCACGTTCAGGCTCGAGTCGACCCGGATTCCGTCGGAGTCGCTGGTGTCGACCGCCGAGAAGGGGTCGTCGCTCTCCGCGCCCTGCAGCCGGATTCCGCTGATCCGCACGTTGTCGCTGTGCGTGCCGTCCGAGTCGTTCCCGATCCTGAAGAGGTCGTGCGGGAAGGACGTCGTGAACAGCCGCGGTCCCTGCGGACGCTGCGACCGGTCACCCAGGATCTGCACGCCCGCGGCAACCGGCAGATAGTCCCGTCCGGTCAGGTCCAGATCCACGTTCCCGGCGATCCGCACCACCGCGTCCGGTGTGTCGATCGCCTGCACGAACAGGTCCTGCTGGCTGTTGGAGTTGATGAAGAAGGCCGGCGCCGCGGCGGGGGCGGCGGACGCCGCTGGACCTCCACCTAGCAGAAGCCCGAAGGCGAACGCCACGGCGCCGCCAAGGGCCGAGCGCCGATGCCCGAAAAAGCCCACGACTGAGTCCCCTTCGAAGGAGTGGTCGATCGGATGTGTCGCTGCCAGGTGAGCGTTCCAATCCGTGCCGTCCCGTGCCACCGCGTTCCCGCGGCCGTCCGGCGCGGCCCCGGCACTCGGGCCTCGCACGGTGTCCATCTGCCGTACAACTTGTGGCTGTTCCCCTGTTGCGGCCTCTGCGCTAAGCTCACTCGCCGTCCCCCGCCTGTGGCAAGGCCACCGATCACGACCGACACGGCGGTCCGGTCGGCTTCCCCCCTGGCGTTGTCGAGTGCACCCAGGAGAGAAGTACAGCCGTGAACAATGTCGATGCGCCTGTGCGGGACGCGCCCGGTCCGGACGTCCCGCGCCCCGGTGAACTTCAGACCCTGCTCGACCAGGGCACCCTCGCCGTCGTCGACGACGGCGATCTGCGCACCGGCCGGAACCGCTTCGAACGCGCCTACCGGATCGCCGAGTCGGTGGGCGACGAACGGGCGATGGCGGTGGCCGCCCTCGGCTTCGGCGGCCTGTGGGTGCACGAGCACCGCACGGTCGCCGGCTCGGTACTCCTGGAATCGCAGATACGCCGGGCGCTGGAGTTGCTGGACCCACAGTCCTCCCTGGCGCTGCGGCTGCGGATCCGGCTGGCCGGGGAGGGCGACTACCGCAGCAGCGACAACACGGCGGTACTGGCGCTGCTCAAGCAGGCGAGGTCGCGGCAGAATCCGATGGCGCGTGCGGAGGCTCTGAGCCTGGCCCATCACTGCCTGATCGGCCCGGAGCACGGCGCACTTCGCCGGGAACTGGCCGCCGAGCTGGTCGCGGAGAGCTTCCGTACCTCCCGCCGCAGCGATCTGCTGATGGGTCTGCTGTGGCAGACGGTCGACATGTTCCTGGACGGTGACCCGCACGCGGAACGCTGCCTGGCGGAGCTGCGCGGCCTGCTGGCCGAGCAGGACCATCTCGCGGTGGGCTTCGTCGTGAGCGCGATGGAGGTCATGCTCGCCGTCCGCGCGGGCCGCCTCGACGAGGCCGAGGCCCTGGCCAGGGCGTGTACCGAGCGCGGGGTCGCCGCCGGTGATGTCAACGCCACGGTGTGGCATGCCGCGCAGCTGGTGACCATCCGCTGGTACCAGGGCCGGGTGGTCGAACTCGTGCCGCTGCTGAGCGAAGTGGTCAACTCTCCGACGCTGAGCGCCGTGGACAATCACGCCCTTGCGGCGCTGGCGGTGGCCGCGGTGACGGCCGGGGACCGGCGGAAGGCGGTCAGTGCGCTGGCCACGCTGTGCGGCCGCGACCTCGGCGACCTGCCGATGTCGAGCAGTTGGATGGTGACGATGCACGGTGTCGCGGAGGCCGCCTATCTCCTCGACGACACCGCAACGGCGGCGCGGGTCTACGAGCTGCTGAGTCCGTACGGTCACCTGCCGATGCTGGGCAGTCTCGCCGTCGCCTGCTTCGGCTCGGCCCACCACGCCCTGGGGGTTGCCGCGTTGACCATGGGAGACGTCGACCGGGCCGTGACCCATCTGCGGGACGCGGTCCGGCAGAATCTCGCCCTCGCGCACTGGCCCGCGGTCACGGCCTCCCGGGACCGGCTCGCGGAGGCGCTCGTACGGGCCGGCCGGCAGGCCGAGGCCGACGCCGTCCGGCAGGAGTTGGCGGTGGCTGCCGAGGAGGCCGCGCCGGCGCCGCCGGAGACTGACGAACATGACAGCGCGGGTCTGCAGGGCGAGGACGAACAGAGGCAGCCCGTGGCGTTCTGTACCCGGCTGGGCCGCAATTGGCGGATCGACTTCGGCGCACGCAGCGTCCTGGTGGAGCACAGCGTGGGCATGCTCCATCTGGTGGTGCTGATGGCCAACCCGCGCCAGGAGATCCGGGCCGTCGACCTCGTGGCGGGGCTGACCGCGCTCAACGGGGCCGCCGAGCACACGGCCCTGTCCGGGCAGCCGGTACTGGACCGGGTGGCGACGCAGGAGTACCGCAACCGTCTGGCCCGGCTGCGCACCGAACTGGACGAGCTCAAGGCGGCCGACGACCATGAGCGCGCCGCCGTGGCCCAGGTCGAACACGACTGGCTGATGAGCCAGCTGGCGGGTGCCACGGGCCTGGGCGGCCGCGCACGCCGCTTCCCCGAGGGCGAGGAACGCTCCCGGGTCGCGGTGAGCAAGGCCGTCCGCCGGGCGCTGGACCGGATCGCGGCAGCGGATCCGGTGATCGGTGAACACCTGCGGCACGCGGTGCACACTGGGGTGCGTTGCTCGTACTGGCCCGCATGACGCGCACATGACGCGTGCCCGGCCGAGGTCCCGGCCGTGGTCCCGGCCGGTCGCGACGCGATCCGCACCCTGTACGCGGCCCGCTATCTCGGATTCTGCGACGCCGCCACGGCCGAGCGGCTGGCCCACGCCGTTCCCGGCACCCTCCTGCCCTTCAGCTTCGACCCCGCGCTCGAACTCGTCGCGGACCCCGACGTCGTCGCACAGCCGTGTCTGTACTTCAACGCCGCCCGCCTCGATAGCTCGCTGGCCATCTCCGGCGCCGACTATGCCCGGCTCGCCCTGCCGCGCATCGAACGCATCTCCGGCCGGAACTCGGACTGACGGGGTTCGGAGCGGCTGTCCAGTCCGTCCACCCCGGTCCGGCCGGCCCGTCCACCCCCGGTCCGACCGACCCGTCCACCCCGGACCCGGCCGGCCCTTCCCCCCGGGTCCGGCCGGTCGTCCTCCCCTGCCCCGAGGCGGCACCGCATTGCCCCGGCGATTTACCCTCCCGGCCAAGAGCGTGCGGTGGCTCATGAGGCAGAATCTGGCGCGGCCAGGCATCTGTCGCCTGATCAGCCGCTCTTTCGTGCCGAGGCCCTGAGCCGGGCCCTCGCCGCACGGGAGGCGGAGTCCCGGCTACGGCTGCGTCGTGGTATTGATCGATGCCGGAAGTCAGTGGAGAAGGCAGGCTGAGAAGGCCTTCGGTCGGGGAGCGAAGTGGAGCCATGACGGGGATGGACGCACCGGCCAAGGACGATCCAGGCCTTACAGGACTCGGCACCGAGCCGGCGAGCGACCTGGAGACACTGCTCGGGGCAGCCACCCGAGCGCTCGTCGTCGAGGGTGACCTGCAGACCGGTCGGCGGCGGTTCGACGCGGCCTACCGGATCGCCGAGTCGACGGGTGACGCACGGGCGATGGCCGTCGCTGCGCTCGGCTTCGGCGGCCTCTGGGTCCACGAACACCGCACTGTCGCGGGTTCCGCGCTGCTGCGGTCCCGGCTGCGTCACGCGTTGTCGCTCCTCGCCCCGGACTCCTCGCTCGCTCTGCGGCTACGGGTCAGGCTCGTCGGCGAGACCGACTACCGGGCCGGTGAGCATGCCGCGATACTCGCCCTGCTCGACGAGGTCAGGCCGACAGCCGACCCGGTGGCGCGGGCGGAGGCCCTCAGCCTCGCCCACCACTGCGTGCTCGGCCCGGACCACGGCGCCTCACGCCGAAAACTGTCGGTCGATCTCGTCGCGGAGAGCTTCCGCACCGCACGGCACAGCGACCTGTTGATGGGCCTCCTCTGGCAGACGGTCGACCTGTTCCTCGACGGCGATCCGCATGCCGAGCGCCGCCTGGCCGAGCTGCGGGACCTGCTGGCCGAGCAGGATCACCTCGCCGTCGGCTTCGTGGTGAGCGCGATCGAGGTGATGCTCGCCATCCGGGCGGGCCGCCTCGACCAGGCCGAGACACTGACACGTGCCTGTGCCGAGCGCGGGGCGGTCGCCGGTGACGTCGACGCCACGGTCTGGCTGGAAGGGCAACTGCTCACGATCCGGTGGTACCAGGGGCGCGTCGAAGAACTGCTGCCACTGCTCGGGGATCTGGTGCATTCCCCCAAGCTCAGCCCGGTGGACAACCATGGTCTGGCCGCACTCGCGGTGGCCGCGGCGGTGGCCGGGGACCGGCGCAAGGCGGTCGGCGCGCTGGCCACCCTGTGCGGCCGCGACCTCGCCGACCTGCCGCGTTCGAGCAGCTGGCTGGTGACGATGAACGGCATCGTGCAGGCCGCACACCTGCTTGACGACGTCGAGACGTCGGCACGGGCGTACGAGCTGCTGAGCCCGTTCGGCCACCTGCCGATGATGGGCAGCCTCGCCGTCGCCTGTTTCGGCTCGGTGCAGCACGCTCTCGGGGTCGCGTCGTTGACCACGGGAGATCTGGACAGGGCTGTGGAGCACTTCCACGCGGCGGTGCAGCAGAACCTCGCGCTGGCGCACTGGCCCGCGGTCATGACCTCCCGGCAGATGCTCGCGCAGGCCCTCGCCCGCCGGGCCCGGCCGGACGACACCGCCGCCGCCCGGCGCGAGCTGGTCGCCGCCGAGGAGGAGGCCGCGGCACTGCGGGGCGCGGGGCGGCCCGGCGATCCGGAGGAGAAGCCGCCGGAGACGGAGGCGAAATGTGCCCGCCAGGGCCGGAAGTGGCGGATCGGTCTGGGCCGGCGGAGCACGCTCGTCGAGCACAGCATCGGGATGTTCCATCTCGCGGTGCTCATCGCCAACCCGGGTCAGGAGATCCGGGCCGTCGACCTGGTGGCGGGACTGACCGCGCTCGACGGTGCCGTCGGGAGAAGTGCCCTGTCGGAGCAGCCGACGCTGGACCGGGTGGCGGTACATGAGTACGGCCACCGCCTGACGGGGCTGCGTGCCGAGATAGCCGACCTGGAGTCGCGGGACGAACACGAGGACGCTGCCGGCGCCCGCCGCGAACACGACTGGCTGGTGACCCAGCTGGCCGGTGCCGCGGGACTGGGTGGACGCCTCCGCCGCTCCGCCGAGGGCGACGAACGAGCGCGGATCGCCGTGGGAAAGGCGATCCGCCGAGCGCTGCAACGGATCACGGATGCCGACCCGTTGATCGGCGAACACCTGCGCCACACCGTGCACACCGGGCTACGGTGCTCCTACTGGCCCACGTGACGTACGTCCGGACTTTCCCGTACACACGCGGACGGGCCTGCTCGGCCCCGGTCGTGCGGCCCGCCGGCCGGCCCTGTCCCGGGTGAAGAACCCGTTGGACCCGCCGGCGGTAGCGCACCGTTCCCGGTCAGCCGCCCGCGCGGTACCGCGTTGGCACGCCGCGGCACCAGCGGGTCGGCGTCGGCTGCCCGGCAGCGCCGTGGACGGTCCGCGTCACAGCGCGGTCAGCGTCTGCCAGGTCGTGGACGCGACGACCCCGTCCGCCGGCAGGCTGTGGGCGGACTGGAAGGACCGCACCGCGCTGCTGGTGGACGGCCCGAAGGCGCCGTCCACGCTCAGCGTGGCCCCGTGGGCGTTGAGCTGGCGCTGCAACGCCGTCACCGCGGGCCCGCTGCCGCCCTGCTGCACGGCAACGGCGAGGGCCCGCCAGGTCACGGGTCCGACGATCCCGTCGGCGGACAGACCGCGGCTGGACTGGAAGGACTGCGCCGCGCTGCCGGTGGACGGCCCGAAGGCGCCGTCCACGCTCAGCGCGGCTCCCCTGGCGTTGAGCAGGTACTGCGCGGTCCTGACCCGCTCGCCGCTCGCCCCCTGCTGAACCACCGGCCAGCCGGCGCTCGGAAGCGGCGTGCCGTGGTCGGCGGCCAGCGAGAAGGGAGCGGGAAGGAGCAGCTGTGTGTTGCGGGCGTCGGCCGTTCCACGGCGCTTGCCGATGCCGGCTGCCACCGCCTGGAGGTCGTTGGCCGCCAGCTCGCGTCCCAGCGAGGCCAGCGCGGCGGGGGTGCTGGTGTCCCCGTTGCACGACAGCGGTGCGTCGGAGTCGACCATGGTCGTGAAGATCGACAGGATGCCGCCGCCTTCGGCGATCTCGAAGATCCGGCTCTGGATGGGCCAGTCGATGTGCGACGCCGTGTTCACCTCCCAGAAGCCGTTGCCGATGACGGACGGCCAGGAGGTCTTGTGGGCCGAGATGTTGTTGGTGTGGGTGTGGCCGTCGACCATCAGAATCACGTTCGGGAAGCGCAGCAGCAGGTCGCGGAGTTCCGTGCCGCCGTACGGGGACCCGCTGTCCGTGTTGTCCATGGAGTCGAGCGTGTGATGGCAGCAGATGACGATGAGTTTGTCCGTCACGCCGGGCTGGTTGACGACCGTCCTGGCCTTGGTGCCGTCGGAGTCGTCGAGTTCGTAGCGTGAGCTGTTGGCCTTGAGCTCGGCGTTCAGCCAGTTCCACTGGTCCGTGTCGATGGCGCCGTTGGCGCCGCCGCTGGTGTTGGTCGTGTCCAGCACGAGGAACTGGAACACGTCGTCGGTCCCCGAGGGAATCGCGTAGTAGCCCTTGTCGCTGCCGGAGGTGAAGCCGTGCCCGCGCGGGACACCGGTGGTGTTGAAGTGCTCCGCGATGAAGTCGCTCCGCGCGAGCAGCCGCCGGGACGGGTCTGCCGTCACGTGGGCGGTCTGGAGGGTGAATTCGCCCGTCAGTACGTCCTTCAGCAGGTCCAGATAGTACGTCGCGGTGTTGTCGAAGACGTCCGGGACGCCCTCGATCTCCGTCAGCTTGGTGGAGCCGGTGGCGATGCTCTTGAGCGGGTCGAAGGGGAGGATGTCGATCGGGACGTTGCCCTGGACGAGCGCGTCGTGGTTGCCGTAGGCGGCGTACCAGGGCATGCCCAGCCCGGTCGCCGTGAACGATCTGCGGGCGGCATTCAGCAGACCACTCACGACGGGAAAGCCGTGCTGGGCGTTGTTGTCGGGCGGAGTCTGCCGTGCTTCCGGATGCCAGTAGTGGGTCTCCGTCCCGAACTGGCCGCCGGCCACGCTCTCGTCCTTGGTGAGGTCACCGGAGTCCGGGCGCACCGCGTTGCCGTCGAGCAGGTCGATGTACCACCGCGACTCGTTGTACTGGCAGTTGTCGACCGCGTCGCCCGTGACGACGGTGAAGGCCAGCGGTGTGCTCGTCCGCGGGCTGCGGAGGACCTGCCGGACGGCTCGGCACATCGCGTCGGTCGTCTGTGTCGAGAGGAATTCGTGCGCGCGGTACGCCGATTCGGTCGGGTACGAGTTGTAGTGCGGAGGTCCGTAGTCCGCGAGGCGGTCCAGGCACTCGACCCGCAGCGGCGACTGGTCGTCGACGATGTGCAGGTCGGACATCTGGGCGAAGGCGATCAGGGATCGGGTGACCTGCGGCGAGGTGGCGGCGGTGAAGTCGTTGCGGATGATGTGCGGTTCGCCGGGGCCGGCGACCACGCCGTGGTACCCCATGCCGAGGTCGGGACCGACCTGCACGGTCTGGTCCAAAGTGGTGAGCCCGAATGCGGCACCGGTGCCGAGAGGCGGGGACGCGGCGCTGGCGACGGCGCGCAGACCGCCGACGTCGATGGCCGCGGCCACCACGGCCACTCCGGCAGCGGTCAGGATCCTGCGTCGGGAGATTGCCATGTCGATTCCTTCGGTGTGGGGCGTGACATGCTGCGAAGTCGTCGTTCGCCCGTCCCGCACGCCGTTGACTGCGGTGTAGTCCCGAGGGGGCCCGTGACGGGACGGTTGCGGAGGGATGCGGAAACCCGCGCAGGTGCCGGCCCCGCCGCTCAGCGGTGGGAGCGGCACCTGTGTTCAGGCGGAGGAGCGGGACGGATCAGGCGTTGCCGGACCTGTCACAGCCCGACGAAGGTGTGAGTGGCGCGCAACTGGAACTGGCAGGACTCCCAGGCCGACCAGGTGGTGCTGCTGGGGTCGGTCTGCGTGCAGTGGTACAGCGTGCCCGTGTCGTCGACGGCGAACAGTTCGATCTTCCCGGCCCCGTTCCGCTCGGCGCAGACGTGGCGCATCCGCAGCGTGGTGGTACCGGACTGCGTCGGCATCTGGGCCCAGGACTGCCACGTGCCGCTTGCCGGGGCAGTCTCGAAGCGGCGGAAGAGCTGCCCATCGGGATTGGTACCGAAGATCGCCAGGCGTCCGTCGAGGTTCCGGGTCATGTCGATGGAGTCGAGGATGCCGTCGACGGGCAGCACCCCGCCCCACTCGCTCTCCGTCTGCGCGTTGGGGACGTTCATCCTGCGCTGGATGAGGAGGCCGTCCTCCTTGATGGCGACCAGCACGGCGCGCCCGTCGGCGCCGGTCTCGACGGCGAGCTGGATCGCGGTGCCGCCGAGCTGGGTCCAGGGAGTGAACCAGCCGTTCGAGGCGGTGTCGTCGTTCAGGAAGTCCTGCCAGCGGTGGCGGATGGTGTTGTCGCTGCGGGTCGCGTAGACCTGCATGCCGCCCCACTGGTCCTGGACCGCGGTCGCCGAGGTGAAGCCGGAGTCGAACTGCTGGGGCGCCGTGTAGGTGCTGCTGCCCGCGCTGGTCTGCGCGCGACGGGTCACGTAGCCGTTCTGGTCGATGGCGAACACCTCGACCCGGCCGTCCTGGTGGGTGCTGGCGCTGACGGACTGCCATCCCGGACCACTGGCGAGCTTCGTCCATGCCTGCAGGCTGCCGCCGGCGGTCTGCTGGCTGGTGTTCCACAGATTGCCCTGCGCGTCCGTGCCGAACAGCTCCAGCCGCCCGTCCTTGTTGCGGGCCGCGGCGACCGGGGAACCGAGCGGGTGCGGAGCGTGCAGCGGGAAGGGGGCCGGCAGCAGCAGCTGCGCGTTGCGGTCCTGGTTGACGCCCATGCGGTTGGTGATGCCGTGGCTCACCTCCTGCGGGTCGTTGGTGGCCAGCTCCCGTGCCAGGGAGGCGAGTTGCGCGGGTGCGCTGGTGTCACCGCCGAAGGAGAGGGGCGCGGCGGGGTCGACCATGGTGGTGAAGATCGAGAGGGTGGCGGGCCCGGCGGAGGAGCCGAACTCGCCCGCGTTCTGCGCGTCGGGGCTCGCCATGATCTCGATGATGCGGCTCTGGATCGGCCAGTCGATGTGCGAGGCCGTGGAGATCTCCCAGAAGCCGCCGGAGATCGGGCTGGAGGCCGGCGCCGGATGGGGGACGATCTTGTTGGCGTGGGTGTGCCCGTTGACCATGGCGATCACGTTCGGGTAGCGCAGCAGCAGCGACTTGAGTTCGTCGCCGGTGTGCCGGTTCCCGAAGATGCCGCCGAAGATGCCGTCGTCGAGGTTGTCCATGGTGTTGAGCGTGTGGTGGCAGAACAGGACGTACATCTTGTCCTGCACACCGCTCTGCGTGACGATGCGGTTATTGGTGTCGATGTAGCGCGAGCTGTTGGCCCTGAGCTGCTGTTCCAGCCAGTTGAGCTGGTCGGTGTCGATCGACCCGCCCGCGGCACCGGAGCCGAAGCCGTCGGTGTTGGTGTTGGTGGAGTCCAGGGTGATGTAGCGGACCAGGTCGCTGGAACCGGACGGGATCGCGTAGTAGGCCTTGTCGATCCCGACGCCCTGGAATCCGTGACCGACCGGCAGGCCGGCGGTGTTGAAGTGGTCCTGGATGAACGCCTTACGGGTGAGCAGCCGCCGGTTGGAGTCCGCGGCGACCCGGGTCCCCTCCAGGTCCCAGGCGACCATCAGCTTGCCGAAGGTGCCGAGGTCGCTGTAGCTGTCCGGCAGGTCGGCGGAGGTGCCGGTGGTCTTGGACGAGCCGACCGTCATGCCCTGCACGTCGACGAGGTTGTTGTCGATGGGTTCGTTGCCCTGCCACAGTCCGTCGTGGTTGCCGTACGCCGCGTACCAGGGCATGCCCAGGCCGTGGGAGACGAACGGCCGGCGGGCCGCACCCACCACGCCGCTCGCGTCCAGCAGGCCCGGAACATAGGGGAATCCGAGCCCTGACGTGCCGGTGTACTGGTTGCCCGGCACCTGCTGCGGGGGCACCGACGGGTAGTAGTAGTGGTTGTCCCCGGTGCCGCCGCTGGTCAGGGCACCGCTGGAGAAGCTCTGGTCCAGGCCGATCTGGCCGGAGTCCGGGACGATGGTCTGGCCGCCGTCGAGCAGGTCGATGTACCAGCGGTTCTCGTTGTGCTGGCAGTTGTCGATCGCGTCGCCGGTGACGATGGTGAACTGCAGCGGCTTCTTGCTCCGCGGACCCTTGCCGATCCCGGCGATGGCCTGGCACATCGCGTCGACGACCTGGGTCGAGAGGAACTCGTGACCCCGGTAGGCCGAATCGGTGGGGTACGAGCCGTAGTGCGGGGCGCCGGCGTCGGCGTAGCGGTCCATGAACTCGAGGCGGGCCGGCGACTGGTCGTCCACGATGTGCAGGTCGGTCATCTGCGCGAACGTCGCCAGCGCCATCGTCGGAGGGCCGAAGCGGGACCAGAGGTCGGTGCGGATGGTGTGCGGCTCCCCCGGCCCGGCGACGAGCCGCTGGTAGCCCGCGCCCTGGGCGTAACTCGCCCGCTGCACCGTCTGGTCCCACGTGGTGACCACCTGCACGTCCGCTGCGGAGGCGGCCGCCGCCTTGCCGGTGCCGACCGAGGTCGCGGCCTCGGCGGCAGCGCGGAGACCGCCCACGTCGATGGCTGCCGCCACCACGCCCACTCCGGTCGTCGTCAGTAGCCTTCTTCGCGAGATGCCCACGCCATGTCTCCCAGGAAAGGTCGAACCTCGTCTCTCCCTCCGGCGTTCCATTCCGTTCCGCCGCGTTCCACAGTCGTGTCCGTCAGCGGCCGGGCAGGGGAACGTCGCGGCGGAGCGCGATCCCGGCCTCGGTGGCACGGGTGCCGATCGCGGTGACGGCGCGTTCGGCGAGGGCGGCAATGGTCAGTGAGGGGTTGACGGTGAGGGAGGTGGGGACGGCGGCGCCGTCGGTGACGAACAGTCCGCTGTGCCCGCGCAGCTCATGGCCGTCGGTGAGCGCGCTGGTGGCGGGGTCGTCGCCGAACCGGGCCGAACCGAGCGGATGGGCCGTGACGGTGCCTGCGGTGTCCTCGCTCCACGGGCGGACCCGGGAGAGGCCGTCCTTCTCGAGGATTGCCCGCAGTGCGGTGTCGGCCCGGTCCCATGCCTGGCGGGTACGGGAGGTGGGGTGGTATGTCATGGTGCCCTGTCCGAGCCCTGGCGCCAGCCGGGTGAAGCTGCCGGTGAGCGGGACGATCCCGAAGGTGCCTTCGTTGTCGTCCTCGGCCATGGCCAGCAGGGTGAGCCAGGAGCGCCACCGGGCCCGCATGTTCCGCTTCTCGATGCCGAACCAGGTGGGTGATCCGGCGGCCTGGGCCAACAGGTTGGTCAGCGGGGGGAAGTAGATCTGCTGGAGGGTGAAGCGGCTGTACTCCGGGGCGGCCGGGTCGAGGTAGTCGTAGGTGGCGGCGGTGATGGGCCGGCCCACGGGCAGCCCCTGGTAGGCGGAACCGTCGGGACGTGACAGCCCCAGCAGTGAGCGCGCCTTGCCCTCGTCGATGTCGGCGACGCTGACGCGGTCGCCGTTGCCGGAGAAGTAGCGCCCCACAGCGGCCGGGACGCCTCCGAGGAGGAGGGCGGAGCGCTGGAGGATCACGGGCGTGCCCACGGCGCCGGCGGCCAGCACGACGACCTTGGCGTGGATGACCCCGACTTGCGCGGTGCAGCCGTAGTCGTCGGGGTCCACGACGGTGTACGCGACCGCGTAGCGGTAGCCGGACAGGGGCGACGGGGTGACGGTCTGCACCTCGTGCAGCGGGCGGATCTCCGCGCCGTGGGCCTCCGCCGCCGGCAGGTAGTTGAGCAGCAGGGAGCGTTTGGCGTCGAAGCGGCAGCCGGAGAGCATCCAGTTGCAGTTGGTGCAGGTGCCGGTGTCGACGGCCACCGGCACGGGATTGCAGGTGTGTCCGGCCCGCCCGCACGCGGCGGCCAGGACCCCGCCCGCGTAGGACACGTCCGGCCAGTCGGCCCGGGTGACCGGCAGCGCCTCCTCGACGCGGTCGTACCAGGGGTCGAGGGCGGCCCGGGTCAGGGAGGCCGGCCACAGCCGGCGGCCGAGGCTGCCGCGGCGCTCGAAGACGAAGGACGGCGCGCGCAGTGAGGCGGCGAAGTAGACGACGCTGCCGCCGCCGACGCAGTTGCCGGCGACCACCGCGACTCCGTCGCCGCGGATCACGTCCACGATCTTGTTGTAGGTGCCCAGGCGCATCGAGTGGGTGAAGTCGGCGGCGGCCGCCCGGGGGCCGCGCTCCAGAACGGTGACGCGGGCTCCGCCCGCCGCGAGGTAGTAGGCCGGGATCGCGCCGCCGAAGCCGCTGCCGATCACCAGGACGTCCGTGGTCTGCGCGGTCATGCCGGGCTCCCCGAAGCAGTCGTGCCGGGATGGAGTGCCGCGAGCGGGCGGCCGTAGGAGAAGTCCGGGAAGCGCCACAGGCCGTCCGCGTCCGGGTCCGGGAAGCGCAGCCACTTCAGTCCGGGATGGCCCTGGCCGAGGGCCTCGACGGTGTCCTGCTGCCCTGCGGTGTCGAACGCCAGCCCCACCAGCAGGCTCAGCATCTGCCAGATCGGCCGGTCCAGGTCGTCGGGGTCGAACAGGCCGCCGACCAGGGCGGTGCGGTGGGAAAAGGTCAGGTCCACGAAAGGCGGGCGGGTCGGCGACAGCCAGATCAGCCGGAGGGCCGCATAGGCGACGGCGCGGGCGTCGAGCAGCGCCGCGATCGCCGGCAGCAGCGGCGCCGCCGGCAGTTCGGGCGAGTTGAGGAGGCCGACGACACCGGCCTGTACCGCTCCGGGGCCGGTGACCGCCCCGGCGACCACCACGTCACCTGTGAACCGGCGCTGGCCCGGGATCAGGGTGTCGGCGAACGCCTCGAGCGTCTGTGTCGTCCAGCTCTCGGAGACGTCGGCCGCCTCGGCCGTGGGTGTGTCCAGAGCGCCGGCGGACAGGACTGCGAGCGTGGCGACCAGTGCCTTGAGGATGGATCTCCGGTCTGGCTCGGTCACGGTGGCTCACCCGGCCAGTGCGCAGCGCAGGTCGTGGGGCAGTGACACGGTCAGTCCGGTCTCACCGGCGGCCTGACCGTAGTCGCTCAGCGCGCTGGCGAGGTCTGGGAAGACCGGCCGGAGGGCGGCGACCGCGTCTCCGATGCCCACGGTGTGTCCGTCGATGCGGAAGTTGGTCAGGCGGGCTCCGGCCCGTCTCGCGGCCTTGTCCCACCAGTACTGACCGTCCCACGCCACCCACGGCGTCGCGCCGTGAGTGGACTGCGCGCTCCAGTGGTCCTTCTGGTAGTAGTGGCAGGTCAGCATGGAGACGGCGAACCGGGAGGGTTCGGCCACCAGGAACCGCAGGGCCCCTCCGTCGTCGATGGTGATGTCGCGCTTGCTGTACTCCACGCACAGCGGGTCGGTGAACGCCAGCCACCACGGCGGCTGCTCCCCCTCGCCGAACTCGTGCCAGGTGCAGCCGGCGGCGAACCCCGGCTCGGTGAACGGACCGACGGACGTGTCGGCGACCGCGGCGGAGCGGGTCGCCTGCCGGGCCGGGCTCTCACGGACGACGGGCTTCGACGGTGCCGCGACGGCGGTGCTGCTCGAGAGCAGCGCCGCGGACGCTCCGAGAACCAGCGCGCAGCCGGCTGCGGAGACACGCAGGCGCAGAGGAATCACGGGGGACCTCCCGGAAGCGGGGCAGGGTGAATGTCGCTCAGGACAGGCCGCCGCCATGACGCGGTGGGTGGGGCGACCGGCATACCGAGGATGGGGCACACCAACCGGCCAGTACAAGAGGTGGGTCAGTGACTGAGCCACTGGGCCTGTGATAGGAACTGCCGTCAACTGTGCCGCGCACTGCGGTTGTTGGATTCCCGACCGCAAGCCACGTCCTGACGCGGTCGCCCGTGCCGACGCGTTGCCTCCCATCTGCCGCTTCACCCACCCGCGGAGATAATTGTCATGAGCAAAACGAAAACCTCGCGTTCCTCCCGTCGGGGCGGACGGCTGCCGCACTGGGCCGTCGCCGCCGGCGCGGCGGGCGCTCTGCTCGGGATGGCACAGCCCGCCCAGGCGCGGTCGGCCGCCCCCACCGCGGAGGCCCACTACGCGGCCGATCACATCGGCTCCGGGATACACGGGACCGCCTCGGCGTTCACGGCACAGGCGACGGCACCGCAGGGCGTCCCCGGACTCGACGTGAGCGCGTGGGAAGGAACCGTGAACTGGTCGTCGGTGGCTGCCGACGGGGCCGGGTTCGCCTATGTGAAGGCGACCGAGGGCGTCGGCTACGTCAGCAACACCTTCGATCAGCAGTACAGCGGCTCGGTCGCCGCGGGACTGCTGCACGGCGCCTACCACTTCGCCCTGCCCGACAGGTCCGACGGCACCACCCAGGCCGACTACTTCCTGAGTCACGGCGGAGGCTGGAGCGACGACGGCAAGACGCTGCCCGGCGTGCTCGACATCGAGTACAACCCCTACGGGGCCACCTGCTACGGCCTGAGCCACAGCACGATGGTGAACTGGGTCGCACAGTTCCGCGACGAGTACCGGGCCCGCACCGGCCGCTATCCGATGATCTACGCCGGGCTCAGCTGGTGGACCGAGTGCACGGGGAACCACACGGGTTTCGCCTCCACCGACCCGCTGTGGATCGCGCACTACGCCTCCAGCGCCGGAACCCTGCCGGGCGGCTGGAGCAACTACACGATCTGGCAGTACGCCGATGCCGGTACCTACCCCGGGGATCAGAACGTGTTCGCCGGAAGCCTCGCGGATCTGCGGGCCTTCGCCGCGGGTGACCTCACCTCCGGCCAGGGCTGGCCCACCGTGCAGCAGGGGCAGAGCGGCTTCCAGGTGACCGGCGCGCAGTACCTGCTCGATGCGCAGGGCGTGAGCCTCACGGTCGACGGCCAGTTCGGTCCCGCCACCGCGAGTGCGGTACGCGCCTTCCAGAGCGCCCACGGCCTCACCGCCGACGGCGTCGTCTCGGCCGGCACCTGGCAGCTGCTGGTCTCCTGACCGGAGCACACGGTGAGCCGCCGGCACCGATGCCGCTCTCAAGCCCACGGTCATCCACCTGGGCTTGCCCACCTTCGGCCGGATCGCTGGGCGCTCAACCGCCCCCCGACCTGCCCCGGGCTGGTTCACCCTGAAAGGAAGCCCTGGAATCGGCCAGGGCTATCCCTGAGCCTCACCCAGGACTTCACTCATCCGTCGCCCCAACTGCTTAGCCATTAAGGCAAGTTGAAGAGCTCACGGAATGATGCCCCGTGTGGACTCGATGAATGACACGCCGGACCGGCCCCGAACCCGCTGGGGAGTATTCACCCAACCGGATTTCCGCCTGCTCTGGACAGGCGAGACCGTGAGTGGGCTGGGCAACAGCATCACCGTGGTCGCGTTGCCGCTGATCGCGGTTGAGGTGTTGGACGCCAGCTCCACCGCCGTGGGCCTGCTCGCCGCGGCGGTGTGGCTGCCCTGGCTGCTGGTGGGGCTGCCGGTAGGCGCATGGGTGGACCGGATACACAAACGGTCACTGATGATCGCGTGCGATCTGGTGGCAGGTGCGGCGCTGGTGAGCATTCCACTGGCGGCGTGGCTCGACGCGCTCACCTTCCAGCACCTGGTCGTCGTCGCGCTGATCTGCGGCACCGCGGCGGTGTGCTTCAACACCGCCTACCACTCGTACATCCGGATCGTCCTCGACGGCCGCGACCTTCTGGAGGGCAACGCCAAACTGCAGGGCAGCGAGGCCGCCACCCAGATCGCCGGCCCGGGGGTGGCGGGGCTGCTCGCCCAGGCGTTCGGCGCGGTCACCGCGCTCGTGGCCGACGCGGTGACGTTCCTGGTATCCGCGGTCTGCCTGAAGCGGATCAGCGTGGTCGAGCCGGACCGCGCTCTGCACG
Source organism: Streptomyces olivochromogenes (assembly GCF_001514115.1). Lineage (GTDB taxonomy): Bacteria > Actinomycetota > Actinomycetes > Streptomycetales > Streptomycetaceae > Streptomyces > Streptomyces olivochromogenes. Next base: position 3,350 of record NZ_KQ948467.1, on the reverse strand, counting down.
AGGAACGCGTCCCCCTCCGACGGCAGATCAGCGAAGGGCTCCGCTTCGTGGGCCGGGACCGGTACCTGCGGCCGATGGTCACCTGGGGCGCCGTGATCAACATGGCGCTGATGGGCTACCAGGCGGTCCAGGTCGTCTTCCTGGTCCGCACCGTCGGGCTGAACCCCGCCATGGTCGGGCTGCTGCTGACCAGCGGCAGCACCGGCGGCATCGTGGGCGCGCTGATGGCCACCAGGGTCAGCCGGCGGTTCGGCACCGCGCGCGGACTGCTTCTCCTGCAGGTCGCCACAGCGCCGTTCGCGCTGCTCCTGCCGATGACCACGGCAGGGCCGGGGCTGCTGCTGTTCGCGATGGGCGCCTTCCTCGTCGGGATCAGCATTTCCGTGGCCAACATCGTGGTCGGCAGCTTCCGGCAGACCTACTGTCCGCCGCACATGCTCGGCCGGGTCGTGGCGACGGCCATGATGATCAACCACGGCACCATCCCGCTCGGGTCCCTGCTCGGCGGCGTGCTCGGCGACGCGGTCGGGTACCGGCCGGCCATGTGGATCATGACGGGTGTCGTCGCGCCCAGCTGGCTCATCCTCGCCACGAGCCCGATGCGCCGCGAGCGCGACCTTCCGCAGACCCACGAGCCGGAACAAGTGCACTGAGCTGAAGGATGGCGGAAGGGCCGCCAAACGGGCGGTCCAGCCGCAGCTCTCGCCACGCAAGATCCGCATGCTGGCAGGCATCACCAACACGCTGCAGGAAACGATCTCCAAGACCCCCTCGCCACTGCACGTCAGAGCCGCTCGTGAACGCCTCTCCCTGATCGCTCGGAGGGATTCAGGCAGCGCCTCCTCTCGACCCAACGAATCAGGACGAACAAGTAGTTCGGAGAAGGGCCGGTGTGTGCCAGCTGCAACACCTATGAAGGCGGCGGCTACAGGTTCGTCCATCGGCCGGGTGGCGATCCACCCCCTCCTGCTGTGCGACGGCTGCCTCCGCGACAGGACCGTGCCACCGCGCCACCAGCCCGACATCGTGCTGCAGACGTTCGTGCTCGACCCTCACGGCCCGTGCGCACAGCGGCCCTCCTCCCCCTGGGCGCGGTGGAGGACGACGGATCGGTCCGTTTCCGGCTCCGCTGCTGGCAGTGCACGTCTGCCCCCAGTGGGAGCAGATCGTGCCGGCCGCCCAGGTCAGGCGGCTGGTAAGCGAGTTCGTCGACAAGGCCCTGGAAGCCGATACCGACGCCCCCGGCCAGGAGTCCGCCTGACGGCCCATCCCCTCTCCACGCTCTCTGTTCCTGAACTTCTCCTCTCCCCGAGTCCCCCGGCCGGGGGCGGGCAAGGCGGCACAGGCGCTGCCTTGCCCACGGCACCAACGAAACGAGACTCGCCATGGCCTACGCACTCCCCTGAACCAGTCGATCCGGCCCTCGGCGTCGGCCAGGACCGCCGCGAAGATCCTGTCCCTACCCGATTGGAGGGATCTGCGTGGCGATACCGAATGACGTGGAGCGAGAAGTCGATGCGATCCGGCTCCCGCAGTGGGGCCGGGACCCTCGGGCTCTTCTTCGAGGTAGAGCTGTGTTCCCACGCCTGTTGGTACAGCCCCACGATCTGCTCACGCGACTCTCCCACACTGGCATGCGACGTTCGAAACCCCTGGACGGAAGTACGCGCACCATCCCCGCAGCACTGAGTTCAGCTGGTGCAGTAAGGAATTCAACGGCAGGCCAACATTCTTCCTTCCGGTCAGGTCCTTGACCTTAGCCGTCACAGAACGCACCGACTTCCGCGCCGGGTAGGTGTAGATGTACTGCCAGCCAGTGAGCCCTTCTCGGTAACGTCTCGTACGGTTCGTGACCTTCGTCAGCTGGTGCGGCCGTGCTCCGTCTGGAGCAGAACGAGGGCGGCGCGGGTGATCTGGGTGATCGCCTTGGGGTCGAGCCTGACCCTGCGCAGAGCCTTGAAGATCACCTTGAGCAGGGCGTTGGCGCGTTCGGCCACGCCGTGGATGTCGCGGATGACGGAGTTGAACGCCTTCGCGTCGTCGGTGAGTTCGCCGCCCTTGGGTTTTTTGACCGGGTGGCGGAGGCCGGCCCTGGCGTCCTGGTAGCCGAGGTCGGTCAGGGTGGGGATGTCCAGGGTGTCGGCGAGCCGAGTCAGGGCGGCGATCAGGCCGTGGGTACGGGCTCAGGTGGTGTCGTGCTCGCGGCCGGGCCGGACCGGCGAGACCCAGAGCGGCCAGCCGTCGGGTGCGGAAAATGACCTGGACGTTGCCGCCGTGGTGCTTGTGCTTGCCCGACCACCACAGGTCGGCCTTGTTCGGGCCGGGGCGGCGACGCGATCGGTACGGATAACGGTGCCGTCGAGGTTGAGGTGTGTAAAGCCGGCCGCGGCCGCGCGCTCCAGTGCGGTGGACAGGTCCGGGGCATGGTCGGCGAGCACGGTCAGCCCTTCGTGGAGGTAGCGGTAGGCCGTCGGGACGGAGATCCGGTTGTCGCGGACAAGTTGAGTCAGCCGGGTACCGTCCAGGAACCAGCGCAGGATCAACACGCTCTGTTTGAACGGCCCCAGGGCGCGGTGCCCTTGCGGGTCCCGAGACGCTCACGGTGTTCGAGCAGCAGCTTCGCGAGGGCCTCAGCAGTGGCCCGGCTGACATCGAGCACGCCGGTGTACGTACGTGACACTGGTCAACGCGTGAAGCCTCTCGGTACCCGGAACCTGTTCTTCGCAGACCTGTTCCTACCAGGGGCTTCTCGCGTATCTGATGCCGGGTCAAGCCCGTCTGATGCCCCTAGTCAGGAAGATCTCGGATCTGTCGGACGGGCGGCATACCCTGAGCCCTGTCCGCACTATCTGGGAGAGTCATGACAAGTAGGTTCACCGAGTTGACCATTGACTGCCACGATCCGGAGATGCTCGCGGCCTTTTGGTGCGAGGTCCTGGACTTCAAGGTGATCGACCGGAGCGAAGGCAAGGTCGAGATCGGCTCCTGGGTGCCGACCATCGAGGATGTTCGGGCCCGCCAGATGCCGCCCACCCTGCAGTTCATCCTGGTGCCCGAGGGCAAGACCGTGAAGAACCGGCTTCACCTCGACGTCAGCCCGATCGACGGCAGCACCGAGGACGAGGTGACCAGATTGCTCGGCCTCGGCGCCACCACGACGGATGTAGGCCAGGGCTCAGACCGAAACTGGGTGGTCATGGCAGACCCCGAGGGCAACGAGTTCGACGTCCTGCGCACCCTGGCACCGCAGAACTAGGCCGCGAGCAGGCACCCGCCCCCGTCACACACCGCAACCATCACGTTGCCGAGAAGACCTCACTACCGCACCTGAGCGGCACACGGCTGTAGTA
>NZ_KQ948466.1 GCF_001514115.1 Streptomyces olivochromogenes | reverse complement strand
GCTCATCACCCAAAAACACCTCCTGGCCGAGGTGTGGGGAGTCAGCCAGAGCAACAAGACCAACTACCTGCGGGTCTACATGGCCCAACTCCGCCGCAAACTCGAGACCGACCCCGCCCACCCCCGCTACCTCATCACCGAACCCGGCATGGGATACCGCTTCGAAAGCTGAAGCGCGCGCACGAAACCGACGAAGAGAGACGAAGAGAGACGAAGAGAACCGCGGATCCACGTTCACCGAGACGGACATCGACGCGGTGCTGGCCCGGCACCCCCAGGTAGCCCTGGTCGACGAGCTGCCCCACACGAACATCCCCGGCATCCAGCAGCAGGAGACGGTGCCGGACGAGGTCGTACGCCGGACCGACCAGATCGAACTGGTCGACATGTCACCGCCCGCGCTGCTGTGGGTGGCCGACCGGGTCGACGAGTACCTGACCGAGTGCCGCGGTCGCGCGGGGCTTCGCCGAGGCGACAGGCGGCACCCTAGACGCCGAGGACACCCCGGCGGCGGTCTCAGCATGGTCCTCGGGCTGCCGATGTCCGCTCTGGACCGACATGCTGAAGTATGCGTCCGCTCAAGTGAGTTGGTCCTGCGGCCGACCCCGGAAAACATGTGTTCCTCTGCTAGTCGCGCCAGGACCGTGAGGACGTCCCACGACTCAAGGAACAGCTCGCCGACAAGGGTTCAACGCCTGGATCGACCTGTCCGACATCCTGCCGTCGGCCAAGTGGCGCGAGGCGGTCGCGGACGGCATCCGCCGCTCGGACGCGCTCCTCTTCGTCGTCTCGCCCGACCCGGTCCGTTCCGAGATGTGCGCCGAGGAGATCGACCTCGCGGTGCAGTACGGAAAACGTGTCATCCCGTTGTTCCACCGGCCTGTGCCCAGACAGGACATGCCCAAGGCGCTGGCTGCACACCACCGGACCGAGGGCGGCGACCTCGACCGAGCGGAGTGTGAACGGGCGGCGACGCAGCGCGCTGCTGCGCGGCAGGAACCTCAGGAACGCCAGGCACTGGCTGGCCGGGAGCACCGCGGACGAGCGCCGACCCCGACCGAGTTGCACCGGGAGTACCTCGCGCGGGGACGCGCGGCGGCGCACCAGACCCACTCGCGCAAGCTGGCGACCCGCGCCGAGGACGCCCTGAAGGACCAACTAGCCCTGGGGCTGCTGCTGGGGCGTGAGGCGGCCGACGAACAGCCGACGGTCGAGGCCGGACGGGCGCTGCTGACCGCGCCGCGGACCCGCCCACTGATGGTCCGGTTCCTCGACGCGCTGGCGGGTGTCCCGGCCGGGGACCGGGGGAGCCGCTGAATCACCTTCCGTTGGCCGTGCGGGCCGGCGGCCGGTTGCTCGCGATCCCGGTGCGGGGCGGAGTCCGGCTGGTGACGTTGCCGACGGGGCGACCGGCCTGGACGGTACGAGGCCTGGGCGGCACCCCCGCCTTCAGTCCCGACGGGCGGTGGTTGGCGGTCGCGACCGGGACCGACCCGGGGAAGGTCGAACTGGTGGACGTGGCCCGGCGGCGCGTGACGAAATGGCTGACCGTGCCGCAGAGCCACGACCGGCCGAACCCCAGCAACGACCTGCTCTCCGTCATCTCGGGCACGGCTGTCAGCCGCCGTGACCAGCGTGCCGCTGCTGCGCCGGGTCGGCGGCTCCTGGGATGTCATCGGCGAACGGCTGCCCAGGGGCGAACTCAGCGGCACCAGCGCCGTCTTCCTGGACCGGGGGTCCTCGCTGATCTGGGGCGTGCGCGGCACGGGCACCCTGGCCGTGTGGGACGTCCACGGTCCGGGCCCGCTGGGACAGGTGGTACGCGGCAGCCCGGGCAACGCCGTGGCCGTCGCCGTAGGCCCCGGCTCGGGGGAACCGGTGGCGTCCGGGGGCGCCGGCGGCACCATCACGACAGGTGGACTGACCCTGCGTCATGAACTGAAGGGCGAGCCCGGTGACGCCCCCCGGCGCGACCCTCTGGGCCACGGACCTCACCGCCCGGTCCCGGGCCGCCCGCGTCCGCGCGGACCGGGTACTGACCGGCGCCGAGGCCCACCGCTTCGACACCGGCGACCCGTTCCCGCGCTCGCCCCGCCCCGCCCACCGCATGCCGTCGTGGCTCCCGGGCACAACTGGGGTCATGGAGACCCGAGGACCATGGCGAAGACACCGCGAGGAGCAGAGGTACGCGACACCCCGCCTGGTGGTGTACCAGGACGAGATCACCCTGCCCGACGGGCAGCCGGGCCACTACGACTGGGTGCGCGTACCGGATCTGGTCCGGGTCGCGGCGCTGGTCGACGGGCGGCTGCTGATGATCGAGCAGTACCACTACCTCACCGGATCCATGTGGCAGTTGCCCGGCGGCAACGTCGACGCGGACGATCAGGACAATGAGGCGGCCGCACGGCGCGAGCTCGCCGAGGAGACCGGCTACCGGGGCGGCCGCTGGACCCCGAGGGGCGCCGTTCACCCCATGCCGGGACTGACCCCGGCACGTGTGCACCTCTGGAGTGCCGAGGGACTCACCCCGGGAGAGCCGGCACCGGAGTCCGGGGAAGCGGATCTCCAGGTGCGTCACCTGTCCCTGGACGAGGCCGTACGGGCCGTGCGCGACGGCCGGATCGGCTGCGCGTCCAGCGCGGCCCTCGTCCTGGCCGTCGCCGCCCCTCGTTGAGGGATGTCATGAACGAGGCCCCGATCCAACAGCGAACGGGCCTTCTCCATACGTTCGCCATGCCTCGCTATGTGTCTGGTTGAGAGGAGGGTCGTAGGCACGTCGGATTGTTGCCTCTGACCGGCGAATCTGAAATCGTCGAACGGTCCTGCAGTCCGGTGGTCACCGTCGTGGGCGTCTTCGTCCCTGACGTGGCGGTTGCTGGGCCAGTCATCGACGGGCGCCGGTTCGGCGGACAGCAGGGTCCCGCGGCGGTGGTACAGCGCGTACCGGCCCGGCGCGGGAAGGAAAGCCTGTGCCACGGTCGGGTCCACACACCGCGGCGGCGGCCGGCACGCCCCGCAACGTACCGACGCACACCATCGGCTTCCAAGCCGACCTGACAGGTCCTCAAAAGGCCACCGGAACAGCACAGGAACGCGGAGCCGCCCTCGCCGTCGCCACCCACAACGCACGCGCCGTCGCCTCCTTCCGCCTCGCCCTGACCAGGTACGACGACCGAGGCGAGACCGCACGGGCGAAGGACGCGGCCCGCAGGCTGCTCGCCCGGTCCGACGTCCGCGCGGTCATCGGCCCCACCACGACCGCTGCCGCACGCGCCGCGGGTCCGTTCTACGCGGCCGCGTCGACACCGTTCGTGCTCGTGTCGGTCGACGCCGACGAGGCCGGACTGTCCGACGACGTCTCCCTGCGGCGCGCACTGTGCGCGACCACAGCATCGGGTTCCCAGCGCGCCCTACCGGTCGTCCTCTACCTGACCCGGGTGCATTCCACGCGCCGTACCACCGTCATCGAGGACCAGGCCGTGGGACAGACGGCCTGGGACATCAGCCGGTACATCGGCGAGAATCCGCTCAGCGAGGGCGCGGTCACCATCCACCCCGTGAAAGCCGACACCGACGACTTCCGCCCGGCCGTCGCCGAGGCCCTGGCCACCGACCCGCAGGCCGTCGTCCACGCCGGGATCTCCCCGAGCCGAGCCGAGCCGAGCCGCGTCCTGCGCCCGCGCCCTGACTGCGGCTGGATTCACCGGTCCCCGCATGGGATTCGAGCCCGTTCTGCGTCCGGCCTTCCTCACCGGCGCGGGCGATGCGGCCGGGGGCTGGATGTTCGAAGCCCTTTACACCGAACCGCAATTGGCCGGCACCAAGGCCTCCAAGGCGTTCACCACCGCGTACCGGAAGCGCTACCGCCAGGCACCCGGGCGCTGGGCCGCCGAGGCGTACGACGCCGTCGGCCTGATCGCCCGCGCCCTCGACGCACTCGGGGGCGGCGCAGGAATCGAACCCGGCCAGGTCGCCGAACGCCTCTTCCGCACCGCCTACGACGGCGTGGCCAAGCCGATCCGCTTCACCCAGGACGCCACGCACACGCTGAACCCGGAGAACGCAAGCTTCCTCTGCCAGGCCAGGGACGGGGATTTCCGGTTCCTGGGGCGATACGACCAGGTGCGATGAGCGGCAGCGACGGAACCGCTCGAAGTTCCTGATCGCCCACGCCGTGATCGGGTGCGTCGATGGGCCGGTGCGGGCCGTCGGACCGGGACGGCACGCACCGGCGCCCTCGATCACATGGGGAGCGAGCGCAGGCGGACCTCTCCCGCAGGCCATTTCGCACCGTCGCGCAGTGGCGTCCACATGGTCCGCAGCGGCATGATCACGGATCCCCCGGGTTGTTCGACATGGACGTCCTGCTCAAGCATTCGCCAGCCGAGTCGCTGGTAGAGCGGAACGAGGGGAGGTCGGCAGAAGAGAAGCCCGTGCTGTGGCCCCATCGTTCGGGCGTGGTCCACGGCCGCCGATACGACCAACCGTGCCAGTCCGCGGCCCCGCAGATCAGGCGCGACAGCCACCCCGCCGACGCCCACCACCTGTGTGTCGGCCTCTCCTATCGATATGGGTAGCCGCAGCAGACCGGCGTGTGCGACGAGGCGGCCCTTCTGCCTGATGCCGAAATGATCTTCCTTCGGCAGCCAGGTCAATCCGGCGTCCGCGACGCCGAAGGGATCGTCGCTGTCGCCGATGATCTCGATCTGCTCGGTCTTCGTATACTCCGTGAGTCGCACCACGGGCGGTGCGGGAGGGAGATGGTCTGTCATCTCGCCATGATCCTGTTCGCGCCGGATTTTGAGCAACTGAAGTACTGGGCTGGTCAACCGAGTTGCTCGGTCACGCCGACGAGGGCACGTCATCGTCGAACTCACCGGCGGCGAGACCCCCGTGACCGAGGCGGTCGTTCGGCTCGCGAGTTCGTGAGTTCGTGAGCCCCGCTTCCGACAGTCACCCCCCGCAGGCGGTGTGCCGGGGTGTCGCTCACCGCGGAGCGCCGACCGCGCGCAGCACCGCGTCGGCCATGCCGCGCGCGCCCCGCTCGTTGGGATGCATCGGGGCGGCGGGAAGGCCGGGCAGCAGCGGTTCGATCCAGCGGGTGTCCCTGCCCGAGCAGGCGTCACGGCCGACGGAGGGCTTGTACGTGTCGACGTATCCGGCCCCGGCGTCCTGTGCCCGCTCGCGCAGCACGGCGTTGAGCTGTTGTTCCTTGTCGTGGAGATAGGTCGCGTCACCGGGTGCGAGGGTCAGGTCGTCGGCGCAGCCGGAGCCATGGGCCGGCAGGATCGCCGGGTATCCCACGACGTACACGTGGGCCTTCGGGGCGCGGCGCTTCACCTCGGCCAGTGCTTCGGACAGCCGCTCACCCGCCGTGTCGATCTTCCGCTGTACGTCGTCGGTGTCGCCGGAGACGTACTTCCCCCGGCACGGCGCGTCGTCCCCGGTGTACTTGCCGCGGCCGGTCATGTCGTAGAACACGCCCGCCTTGACGCACGTGGTGACCAGCGAGGCGAAGCCGATGTCGTTGCCGCCGATGCCGAGGGTGACCAGCCGCGTCCCGGCGGACAGTGCCGACAACTGGGCCGGGTTGGTGCCGTCGTCGGTGGACTGCGGCGTCGTCAGGTCGGCGACGGTGGCCCCGCTGCAGCTCACGTCGCGGAAGTCGGCCGCCCGCAGCCCCAGCCGCTCGGCGACCAGCGCCGGGTAGTCGTGGTCGGAGCGATCGCACCCGGCGGGGCTTCCGGTCCGGTCGGGGATCCGGGGCCCGGCGGTGTAGGAGTCGCCGAGCGCCACATACGGTCCCCGTGGCGTCGCGACGCCGGCCGGGTCGGTGCCCGAGGTGTGACGGCTGATGCCGACCGCGGCGACCAGGGTGGCGCAGGCGAGGAAGACACCGATCAGCACGGTCCGTAGGTGATTCGTCATCAACATGTCCTGCTGCCTCGGTGACGGATGAGGGGCGCGCACGCCGGAAGGCCCAACAGCCCGGTGGCCAAAGGGAAACAGCCATGGGAGCGGTCTTGTCGTCCCGCCCTCGGGGACGTCTTCAGGTTCTCGGACAGGGCCCTGTCGCGTCGTCCTGCGGCTGCCGACAATCCCGGCTACTGAGAACGCAGTACGCCGTGCAGTGCGCGTAGTGCCGATGCAGACGCACGCCCGCGCCCACCGTGGTCCTCAGTCGCTGCCACGCCACTGGAGCAGATCGAGGGCGACGGCGACCTTGACGGTGTTGTCCTCGAGTGGCTTCGGGAGCAGTTGGTCGGCTCGGTCGAGCTGCCGGAGCAGGGTGTTGCGGTGGGTGAAGAGCCGGCCGGCCGCGCGGGTCGTGTTGCACTGGGCCTGGATGTACGTGAGGACGGCGTGCCTCAGTTCCGGGCTCGCCGTGGCGAGGTCGCCGAGGGTGGTCTTGACGAAGTCGTCGGCCTGTTCGACGTCCTGGCTGATCAGGCTGCTGAGCTGGACGTCGTCGAAACCGGCGGCACGACGCGGTGAACGGAGCCTGGCGAGCATGCGCTGGGTGGTCAGCGCGGCGAGGTGGCTGCGCCGGAAGCCTTCCCTGCCCGGGGCGGGCGGGCCCACGGCGATCCGGACGCCCGGCAGCGGGTCGAGGAGCCGGTTCAGCAGGCCGGTGTCAGGTGCGGCGGGTCCGGGCAGCCACACCCACGAAGTGGCCGCGCCGACGATCACGGTGAGGGGTTGCTGCACTCCGGCCGTCTGCGCCAGAGCCTCGGTCGCACGTTCGAGGTGGCCCGGTTCGGGGCTCGGTTCCTCGCTCCACACGACGGCGGCGGTGTGCGTACGGTCGAGGGTGTAGCCCAGGCGTGCTTCCGCCCGTTGTCGGCTGATGGGTGCGCCCTCGACGAGCAGGGTGACGATCTCGCGACGTTCGGCGTGGGTGCCGTGGGTGAGTTCCTCGCGCTCGGCGGCCATGCGTGCGGCGATGTCGACGATCGTGGCGTCGAGGAAGCCCGAGACGGAGCGCGCCGAGGCATCGAGCAGCTCGCGCAGTTCGTCGGGGTCGGAGGTCAGGGTGAAGGCGGTCTGCATCCAGCGCCGCCAGGCCGCGTTCTGTCCGACGCGGTAGGAGTCGAGGGCCGATTCGTCGAGTCCGCGGCGCACCAGGTCGCGGGCGTGGCTGAGACTGTCCGGGCCGGTGTACGCGGGTACCGGCGCGCCGGGGTCGCGCACGGTCTCCGACGCCCAGAACGTCAGGTGGGCGCGGTTGATCCGCCGTGTGGCGGCGCGCAGGGCGGGGTCCTGCGCGATGGCTCGCATGGTCGCCGCCGCCAGGGTCGCCTCGTCGATCTCGTCGAGCCATTCCTGCAGACTGTTGAGTGCGATCTCCGCACCCTGCCGAAGCAAATCGCATGTCCGTTCGGAAGGGTGCTGCCAGGTCATGTCCGCACGTTAGCCCGCGGTGGTGCAAAATGCACTGGTCTTCTCCGATGAAGGTGCGAACTGCCACACCGTACTGGCTGGTATGTGAGGTCATCATCGAGGCACCACCCAGCGAACGCCTCATCAACGGAGTCCCCGCACATGACCCGTCAGAGCGAGCACATCGACGTGCTGATCATCGGCGCCGGCATTTCCGGCATCGGCGCTGCCCACTACCTGCAGACCGAGCGGCCGGGCAGCAGTTACGCGATCCTGGAGGCCCGTGGTGTCTCCGGCGGCACGTGGGCGCTGTTCCGCTATCCGGGTATCCGGTCGGACTCCGACCTGCACACCTTCGGCTACGCCTTCAAACCGTGGCGCAACGACAAGTCGATCGCCACCGCCGACCTGATCCTCGACTACCTGCGGGAGACCGCGGGGGAGAGCGGCATCGAACAGCACATCCGCTACCACCACAAAGTGCGCGGCGCGGCCTGGTCCACCGCCGAGGCCCGCTGGACGGTGGAGATCGAGCGCGCCGACACCGGTGAGACGGTGTCGATGACAGCGAACTGGCTGTTCTGCGCCGGTGGTTACTACCGCTACGACGAAGGGTTCACCCCCCGCTTCGAGGGCCGGGAGCGGTTCGCCGGACAGATCGTGCACCCGCAGCACTGGCCGGAGGACCTGGACTGCGCGGGCAAGAAGGTCGTGGTGATCGGCAGCGGTGCGACGGCCGTCACGCTGATCCCGGCGCTGGCGGACACGGCCGGTCACGTCACCATGCTCCAGCGTTCGCCCACCTACATCCTTCCGGTCGCCTCGGAGGACGTGATCGCGAACACGCTGCGCAAGGTGTTGCCCGCGAGCCTCGCCTACCGGCTCACCCGGCGCAAGAACATCGCCATGCAGCGCTTCATCTGGCGGACCTCGCAACGCCACCCACGGATCGTGCGACGTCTCATCCGCGCCGTGAACATCAGGCAGCTGCCGGCCGGTTATCCCGTGGACGAGCACTTCAACCCGTCCTACGACCCCTGGGACCAGCGGTTGTGCACGGTCCCCGACGCGGACCTGTTCAAGGCGCTCAAGAAGGGAGCGGCCTCGGTCGTCACCGACCGGATCGCGACGTTCACCGAGACCGGCATCCGGCTCGAGTCCGGTCGTGAGCTCGACGCCGACATCATCGTCACCGCCACCGGGCTGAACGTGCAGCTGTTCGGCGGGATGGCGCTCTCGGTGGACGGCGAACCCGTCGACTTCGCCGACAAGGTGGCCTTCAAGGGCATGATGCTGAGCGGCGTACCGAACTTCGCCTTCGCGATCGGCTACACGAACTCCTCGTGGACGCTCAAGGTGGGCCTGCTGTGCGAGCACTTCACCCGGCTGCTCGGACACATGGACGCCACCGGCGCGGACATCTGCCGCCCCGAGCTCCCCGACCCGGCCATGCCGACCCGTCCGCTGCTCGACTTCGGCGCCGGCTACGTCAAGCGGTCCCTCCACGTGATGCCGCGTCAAGGACTCGCCTATCCCTGGCTGATGTCGATGAACTACCACTCCGATGTCAAACTGCTGCGCGGCGGCCCCGTCGAGGACGACAACCTGCAATTCACCTCCGTCGCACGCCACGCGAAGGCGCAGACGTCGGCCTGAGCGACGACCGCGTTCCTCTCGCCGGACGCGACATCACCCCGTGCCGCCGGACGCAAGGCGACGACCGACGGCTGCGCCGGCCGGTGCTCCTTCGTCACCCGTTCCGACAGCCGTGACGCCGACCGGGCCACGAGGACCGCGGCGTCGCCGCCGGGCACGCTGTGTCAGGCGTCGGCCCGCCCGCGGTCCGACGCGTACGGCCTCGGCGACGGCCTGGCCCAGGACACCACAGGCCCGCTCGATCACCTCGGTGTGGCGGTCGCCGTCGTGACCGGCGCCGACTCGGCGACCGGGGCCGATCCCGCACGCGCGCGCTGCCCACCGGTCTAACGAGCGGTGAGGTCCAACGGCTTCGCCGACGGGCCGGGGCGGGTGCGTGCCTCCGGCGGGACGAGGGCGCCGTGTCCCGCGGAGCAGACGACCACGGTCTCGACCGGCGCGCCGCAGTCGACGTGCGTGACCTCCAGGGGCGGGCCCTCGGGATCCGCCGCGTGGCGGTCTCCCCACTGCTTGAGGGCGATCATCGCCGGCCACAGCTCCCAGCCCTTGCGGGTGAGCCGGTACTCGTGGCGGGTACGGCTGCCGGGCTCGTTGTAGGGGACGGAGTCCAGGATCCCGGCCGCGACGAGCTTGCGCAGCCGGTCCGCGAGCACGCTCTCGGACAGCCCCACGTGCCGGCGGAAGTCGTCGAAGCGCCGTACGCCGTTCATGGCGTCCCGCAGGACCAGCAGCGACCACTTCTCGCCCACCAGGTCGAGAGTCCGCTGGACCGTGCAGTTCTCGGTGCTTGTCTCCAGCCATGTCATGCGGCCCATCGTAGGCTGGCTTCGACGTTGACATCCAGACCTCGTCCTGGCTAGCTTCGAATTCCACATCCAGATCATCGAGGGAGCGACATGGGCAGGTCACGCACGTACGACTGGGAGGACCCCGCCGTCTCCGCCGCCGCCGTCGGGCAGTACAGCGGTCTCGACTTCCTCCGCGAGGTGCAGGCCGGACGGCTCCCCGCCGCGCCGATCGCGGCGACCCTCGGGATGACGTTCGAAGAGGTCGAGCACGGCCGGGTCGTCTTCGCCCTCGTCCCGGGCGAGGAGCACTACAACCCGATCGGAAGCGTCCACGGCGGTGTGTACGCCACCCTGCTCGATTCGGCGGCGGGCTGCGCGGTGCAGTCGGTCCTGCCGCAGGGGATGGGGTATACCTCACTCGACCTGAATGTGAAGTTCCTGCGCCCGGTCACCGTGGACACCGGCAAGGTCCGTGCCGTGGGCACCGTCCTCAACAGTGGACGTCGTACCGCCCTCGCGCAGGCCGAGCTCTTCGATTCCGGGAACCGGCTGCTGGCGCACACCACCAGCAGCTGTCTGCTGTTCCCCGTCTGAGCGGCCGCACGCACAGGAGCGCGACGTACGGAAGGCAGGCAGCCATGACGGTGTACGACTACGACCGGCGCCGGACGGGGGTTCTGCTGGTCGATCCGCTGAACGACTTCCTCGCCGACGAGGGCAAGCTCTGGCCGCGCATCGCGGAGGTCGCGCGGGAAGTCGACCTGCGGGCCCATCTGCCCGAACTGGTGTCCACCGCTCGTGAGGTCGACGTGCCGGTGTTCTATGTTCCGCATCACCGCTGGACACCGGGGTTGTACGACTCCTTTTCCCACCCGAACCCGTCACAACGCTCCGTGGACAAGCATCAGCTCTTCGCCCAGGACGCGTTCGGCGGGGACTGGTACCCGCCCCTGCGGCCCGAGCCCTCGGACACGGTGGTCGTACAGCACTGGGCCCAGAGCGGGTTCGCCAACACCGACCTGGAGATGCGCCTGCGTCAGCGTGGCGTGGACCACGTGATCGTCATCGGACTGCTCGCGAACACCTGTATCGAGACCACGGCCAAGTACGCGATGGAACTCGGATTCCATGTGTCGCTGGTGACCGACGCCACCGCGGCGTTCTCGCGCGAACTCATGAGGGCCGCCCATGAATTGAACGGTCCGACCTATGCGCATGTGATCACAGACACGAAAAGTGTCGTAGCGGCACTGACGACATAAGGTCACAGGGTCAGATGGTGCAGAGGATGTTGGACCGGCTCTGAGCCGGGCTTCACCGGAAGGATCCACTCATGGACGAGCGCTTCGACGTGGTCGTACTCGGAGCAGGACCGGGCGGCTATGTGGCCGCCATCCGCGCCGCGCAACTCGGCAAGCGGGTCGCGGTCGTCGAGGAGCGGTACTGGGGTGGTGTCTGTCTGAACGTCGGCTGCATCCCCACGAAGGCGCTGCTGCGCAATGCCGAGCTGGCGCACATCTTCACGCGGGAGGCGAAGACCTTCGGGATCAAGGTCGACGGCGAGGTCTCCTTCGACTACGGCGAGGCGTACCGGCGCAGCCGCCGGGTCGCGGACGGCCGGGTCAAGGGCGTCCACTTCCTGATGAAGAAGAACGCGATCACCGAGATCGACGGCCGCGGCACCTTCCTCGACGCCCACACGCTCCAGGTCGCCCTCGCCGACGGCACCACGAAGACGGTCGGTTTCGACGACTGCATCATCGCCACCGGCGCCACCCCCAAGCTGTTGCCCGGCACCCGGCGCAGCGACCGTGTCGTCACCTACGAGGAGCAGATCCTCGCCGAGGAGCTGCCGCGCTCCATCGTGATCGCGGGCGCCGGGGCCATCGGCATCGAGTTCGCGTACGTCCTGCACAACTACGGTGTGAAGGTCACGGTCGTCGAGTTCCTCGACCGGGTCGCCCCGCTGGAGGACGCGGACGTCTCCGCCGAACTCGCCAAGCAGTACCGGAAGCTGGGCATCGACGTGCTCACCTCGACGCGTGTCGAGTCGATCGACGAGTCGGGCCCGCAGGTGCGGGTGACGGTCACCGGCAAGGACGGTGCGCAGAAGGTGCTGGAGGCCGACAAGGTCCTCCAGGCGATCGGCTTCGCGCCGAACGTCACCGGGTACGGCCTGGAGGCCACGGGCGTACGGGTCACCGAGCGCGGCGCGATCGACGTCGACGGCCGCTGCCGTACGTCCGTACCGCACATCTACGCCATCGGGGATGTGACCGCGAAGCTGATGCTCGCGCACAACGCCGAGTCCATGGGGATCATCGCGGCCGAGACGATCGCGGACGCGGAGACCATGGAGCTGGACTATGTGATGATCCCGCGCGCCACGTACTGCCAGCCGCAGATCGCCAGTTTCGGCTACACCGAGGCGCAGGCGAAGGAGCGGGGCTACGACGTCAAGGTCGCCAAGTTCCCCTTCACGGCCAATGGCAAGTCGCACGGCCTGGGTGACACGGTCGGCTTCGTGAAGCTGATCAGCGACGCCAAGTACGGCGAGCTCCTCGGGGGCCATCTGATCGGTCCGGACGTGACGGAGCTGCTCCCGGAGCTGACGCTGGCGCAGCAGTGGGACCTGACCGTGCACGAGGTCGCCCGCAATGTCCACGCCCACCCGACCCTGGGTGAAGCGGTGAAGGAAGCCGTGCACGGCCTGGCCGGACACATGATCAACTTCTGAGACCGTACGGAGCCCTGACGCCCGCCGTGCAGCCCCCGCGGTGGGCGCCAGGGGTCGGAGGCGAGGACACGCTCGACGTAGGCGCGCGCCACGAGGGCGGCCTTGCCGGGTAGCTCAGGGGCGCAGTACCAGGCGGATCGGATCGCCCTTCTTGTGCTCCAGCCGTTCGACGGATTCGGCCGCCTGCTCCAGGGGCAGTACGTCCGAGATGGAGGGTGCAACTTATCCACCTCACCGAGAACGGGCGGCTGGACTTCTCCCCGATGACTGACACGACACGCGACACGGACACGGACGACACGACTCCCCCCTGCTACGCATGCGGCAAGGAAGCGCGGTTCGATGAACTTCCGCCCCGCGAACGCATCGCGTTCGACCAGTACTGGCGGGTGGCTCACAGCTTCAACACCGTGGTGCCCGGCTGGCTGGTGCTGCTGCCGCGGCGGCACGTCACGGCCGTCCATGACCTCACCGACGCCGAGGCCGGGGCGCTGGGGGTGTGGCAGGTCGGGCTCTCCAGGGCGCTGCGCGGGGTGACGGGTTGCCTCAAGACCTACGTCGTCCAGTTCGCCGAGTCCGAGGGCTTCGCGCACGTGCACTTCCACATCGTGCCGCGCATGGCGGATCTGCCCGCCGCACACCGTGGGCCGGGCATCTTCGGGCTCCTGGACCGCCCGGAGTCGGAGGGGGTGACAGCGGAAGGCGCGGACCGCATGGCCCGCGCCCTACGAGCCCGGCTCCACGGGCTCCCGCACTCCCATTAGGGTCCGCAGGTCCTAGTTCTGGACCCGGAGGGTGCCCCGGTCGCTCTCCCGCAGCGCGCGACCGATGATCAGGCGCTGGATCTGGTTGGTGCCCTCGAAGATCTGCATGACCTTGGCCTCGCGCATATAGCGCTCGACCGGGAAGTCGCGGGTGTAGCCGGCGCCGCCGAGGACCTGGACGGCGTCCGTGGTGACCTTCATGGCGTTGTCCGTGGCGATCAGCTTGGCGATGGACGCCTCGCAGGCGAACGGGAGTCCCTGGTCCTTGAGCCGGGCGGCGGCGAGTGTGGTGGCCCGGGAGGCCTGGACCGCCGCGGCCATGTCCGCGAGGACGAACGCCAGGCCCTGGTGTTCGATGATCGGGCGGCCGAAGGTCTCCCGTTCGCGCGAGTAGCGCAGCGCGTGGTCCAGCGCTCCCTGGGCCAGGCCCGTGGCCACGGCCGCGATGCCCAGTCGTCCGCAGTCCAGTCCGGCGAAGGCGATCTTGAGTCCCTGGCCCTCCTCGCCGATCCGGCGATCCGCCGGGACGCGCACGTCCTCCAGGCGGATGGTCGCGGTGGCCGACCCGGTCAGACCCATCTTGTGCTCGGGCGGGTCGGCTATGAGGCCGGGGGTGTCGGCCGGGACGAGGAAGCAGGAGATCGCGCCCGAGCCCGCGTCGGACGTACGCGCCATGATCGTGTAGAAGTCCGCGTGCCCACCGTGCGTGGTCCACGCCTTGGCGCCGTTCAGGACGTAGTCGTCGCCGTCCCTGACGGCCCGGGTGCGCATCGCGGCGGGGTCGGAACCGGCGTGGGCCTCGGACAGGCAGTAGGCGCCGAGCAGCTCGCCGCTGAGCATGTCGGGCAGCCACTCCTTGCGCTGCTTCTCGGTGCCGAAGGAGGCGAGGGCGAAGCAGGACAGCGCGTGCACCGAGACGCCGACCCCGACGCTGGCCCACACGGCGGCGATCTCCTCGAGGACCTGGAGGTAGACCTCGTAGGGCTGGTCCCCACCGCCGTACTCCTCGGCGTAGGGCAGGCTCAGCAGGCCCGCCCGGCCGAGCGTGCGGAAGACCTCGCGGGGGAACTTCTCCTCGGCCTCCGCTTCGGCGACTCGGGGCGCGAGCTCCTTCTCGGCGAGCTCACGGGTCAGGCCGATCAGGTCGACTGCTTCCGGGGAGGGAAGCGTGCGGGTAGCTGGCATGGGATGTCCTCGGTCGCTCAGGAATTAATGATACGGCGAGCGATACAACAGTATCGTTTTTGGTACCGTGATGCCATGCAGTCCAGCGATGGATCCGCCGGTCCCCTCGCCGGCCTACGCGTCCTCGAACTCGCGGGACTCGGGCCGGCTCCGCACGCGGCCATGGTGCTGGCCGATCTCGGCGCCGACGTGGTGCGCGTCGAGCGGCCCTCCGGCCGAGCGCTGCGACTCGGCCCGGAAGACGCGACCGACATCATGCGGCGCGGCCGCCGGTCGGTCTTCGCCGATCTCAAGGAGTCCGAGGGGCGTGCGCTGGTACGGGCGCTGGCCGCCCGGGCCGATGTGCTGATCGAGGGCCTCCGGCCGGGCGTCGCCGAGCGCCTGGGCGTCGGCCCCGAGGACTGCGGCAAGGGCAATCCGGGGCTCGTCTACGCACGCGTCACCGGCTGGGGTCAGGACGGCCCGCTCGCCCAGGACCCCGGGCACGACCTGAACTACATCGGTCTCACCGGGCTGCTCCATGCGATGGGCCGAGCCGGTGATCCCCCGCCCCCGCCGCTCAATCTGGTCGGAGATTTCGGCGGTGGGTCCATGCTCCTGGTCATCGGCGTCCTGGCCGCGCTCTGGGAGCGCTCACGCTCCGGAGCCGGGCAGGTCGTGGACTCCGCCATGGTCGACGGGACCGCCCTGCTGGGCCAGATGACATACGCGCTGCGCGGCATGGGCGAGTGGTCGGACGAACGGGGCGCCAACCTCCTCGACGGGGCCGCCCCCTTCTACGACACCTACGAGTGCGGCGACGGCAAGTACGTGGCCGTCGCCGCACTCGAACCGCAGTTTTTCGCGGCGCTGCTGGAAGGACTGGGCATCGCCGGGGCCCACCTGTCCGCCCAGGGCGACCGCGGCGGCTGGCCCGCGCTGCGCGCCCGGTTCGCGCGGCGGTTCGCCTCCCGTACGCGCGACGAGTGGGCCGCGCACTTCGCCGGCACGGACGCGTGCGTCACCCCCGTGCTGACGTTCGCGGAGGCGGGAGCGCATCCGCATGTGGTGGCCCGGAGCACCCTCATCGAGGTCGACGGCATCCTCCAGGCCGCCCCCGCCCCGCGCTTCTCGCGCACACCCAACCGGCGGCCCTCGGCCCCGGGCGCGCCGGGCGCCGACACCGAGTCGGTGCTGCGGGACTGGGGTGCCGGCTCACCGGCCGCCACCCCCGCGGTCAGGGCGAGACCGCGTGCACGATGAGCGACGCCAACTCGGCGTACGCCTCCGCGTCGCTCAGCCCCGTGCGCGCGGACACCTCGCCGCGCTGGATCTCCTGCATGGTGGCGGCGACGACCTCGCCCACGAAGGCCGCGTGGACGTCACGGAACGCGCCGGCGGCGACGCCGTCAGCGATCAGCTGTCGGATCCGGCCCGCGGCCAGGCGGGTGTTGGCCTCGTACACCTCGCGGGCCGGTTCGAATCCGGCCATGTCGTCGAGGAATCTCCGGGACAGCGGCCTCAACTGCTGGGCGACCGCGTTCAGGTAGACCGCCACACGCTCCGCGGGCGCGGAGGTGTCCGCCACCTGCTTCTCGATCGCCTCGGCCGCGCTCCGGAAGTAGTGCTTCACGGCCTCGCGGACCAACTCCTGCTTGCTGCCCGCCAGTTGGTACAACGTCGTCTTCGAGCAGCGCAGCCGCTCGGTCAGCTCGTCGAGCGTGAACGAGGCGAAACCTTCCGCCGCCAGCAGGGCGACCAACCGTTCGAGCAGGTCGGTCTGGCGCGCTGTGCGACGTGTGGACGGCATGACCTCAGCGTAGCCGTTCCCCTCTGCTCGGCAGGAGGTGCTGTCAGCGGGCGGTCCAGCCACCGTCGACGACGACCGTCTGCCCGGTGACATAGCTTCCGGCGTCGCCGACGAGCCACAGGACCGCGCCGACGATGTCGTCGGCGGTCCCCTCCTTGGGCAGCGGGGTGTTGCGGCGCAGGTACTCGGCGGCGCGCTCACCCTCGTAGAGCGGGCCGGTGATCTCGCTGCGGAAGAAGCCGGGGGCGACGGTGTTCACCCGGATCGAATGCCGCGCCCACTGCACCGCGAGTTCGGCGCTCAGGCCGGACAGGCCCGCCTTGCTCGCCGCGTACGAGGCCTGCGGGATGCCGGGGATGCCGACCCGGCCGCTGATCGACGAGATGTTGACGATCGCGCCGCGGCCGAGGGCGCGCATGTGGGGGAAGACGGCCTGCGCGAGCAGCAACGGGGCCAGCAGGTTGAGGTCCACGGTCCGGCGTACGGCGTCGAGCGGTTCGGACTCGGCGCGCTCGGTCGTGAACATGTTCCCTGCGGCGTTGACGAGGATCTCCGGCGGCCCCAGTTTCTCGACGACCGTGGGCACCACGGACCCGATCCGGTCGAGGTCGGAGAGATCGCAGGGGACGGCGAGGCCGCCGATTCCCTGGGGGAGCGCGGCCAGCCGGTCGTGGCGGCGGGCCACCACGGCGACCCGGGCGCCGAGCGAGGCGAGTGCGTGCGCCACCGCCGCTCGATGCCGCGGGTGTCCCCGCCGGTGTGTTCAACCTCGTCCAGGGCGACGGCCCCGGCGTGGGGGTGCCGCTCGCCGGCCACGCGGACGTCGACATGATCTCCTTCACCGGTTCGACGCGCGCGGGCATCGACATCGCGAGGAACGCCGCGCCCACGGTGAAGAGGGTGACCCAGGAACTGGGCGGCAAGAGCCCCTGATGGGGCCGGTGGTCTCGGGCGCCCAGTTCGAGAAGATCCAGGCGCTGATCCAGAAGGGCATCGACGAGGGCGCCACCCTGGTGGCCGGCGGCACGGGACGCCCGGACGGGCTGGAGAAGGGCTACTACGTGAAGCCCACCGTCTTCGCCCGGGTCACGAACGACATGACCGTCGCCCGCGAGGAGATCTTCGGGCCGGTGGTGACGATCCTCGGCTACGACAGTGTCGACCACGCCGTCGAGATCGCGAACGACACGGAGTACGGCCTCGCCGGCTTTGTGGCGGGTGCGGACCTGGAGACGGCGCGTGCCGTGGCGCGTCGCATCCGGGCGGGATGGGTCGCGATCAACGACGCGTTCGACTTCGGCTGTCCGTTCGGCGGGTACAAGAAGAGCGGCAACGGGCGGGAGTGGGGCGAGTTCGGCCTCCACGACTACCTGGAGACCAAGGGCATTCTCGGCTAGGGGGTGATCCGAACGACACCCCCCACGTGCCTGAGGCGGCCTCGCCGTGCTGACGAGGCCGCCTCACGGAGCGGACATCCGGGTGCCGGCGGATGCGGCGGTGGTGCCGGGCGGGTCAGGCGCCGCAGGAGCGCAGGAACTTGCGGGTGCGGACGGCGATCGGGAGCGGCTTGTCCGGCTCGCAGGGGTACATGTCCTGCTCGACGATGGCGAACAGGTCCACGCCCAGACGCTGGGCGGCCACCAGCACCGGCTCCAACTCCGGCACGCCGGACGGGGGTTCGCACATCACACCGCGCTGCACGGCGGGACCGAACGGCACCTCGTTCTTGACGACGTCGGCGAGGATCGCCGGGTCGACCTGCTTGAGGTGCAGATAGCCGATGCGCTCGCCGTACGTCTCGATGAGCTTGACGCTGTCGCCGCCGCAGTAGGCGTAGTGCCCGGTGTCCAGACACAGGTTGACCAGGTCGGAGTCGGTGGAGTCGAGGAAGCGCTCGACGTGGTCCTCGGTGTCGATGTGCGTGTCCGCGTGCGGATGGACGACGATGTCGAGGCCGTACGTCTCCTTGACCTCGTGGCCCAGCCGTTCCATGCCCTTGGTCAGGTGGGCCCACTGCTCGGCGGTCAGCTCCGGCGGCTCGATGATCTCGGCGGTCTTGTCGTCCCGCCAGAAGGAGGGGATGACCACCAGATGCTTCGCGCCCATGGCCTGGGTGAGCGCGGCGACCTCGCTGACGTGTTCCCAGGTGGCGTCCCAGACGGAAGGGCCGCGGTGCAGCCCGGTGAAGACCGTACCGGCCGACACCTTCAGGTCGCGCTTGTCGATCTCGGCGGTGAGCCGGGCCGGGTCGCTCGGCAGATAGCCGTAGGGGCCGAGTTCGATCCAGGAGTAGCCCGCCTCGGACACCTCGTCCAGGAAGCGTTCCCAGGGCACCTGCTGGGGGTCGTCGGGGAACCAGACGCCCCAGGAGTCCGGCGCGGAGCCGACCCGGATGCGGTCCAGGGGAGCGGTCATGTCAGGAGGTCCCTTCGGGAGTGGCCGCCGCGGGTGCTTTGAGGTCCTCCGCTTCGGGGAGTTCGTCGACGTCGACGCCTCGGACCTGGGCCAGTTCGTGCTTGAGGGCGGCGAGTTCGGCTCCGCCCGCCATGTGGTTGGTCAGCTCTTCCAGGCTGACCTCGCTGCGGGCGGCGCTGAGTTCCATGGTGCCCAGGCGCAGGACGCTGAAGTGGTCGCCGACCATGTAGGCGTGGTGCGGGTTGTGGGTGATGAAGATGACGCCGAGGCCGCGGTCGCGGGCGGCGGCGATGTACTTCAGGACCACGCCGGACTGCTTGACGCCGAGGGCGGCGGTCGGCTCGTCCAGGATCAGCACGCGGGCGCCGAAGTAGACGGCGCGGGCGATGGCCACCGACTGGCGCTGGCCGCCGGAGAGGGTGCCGATGGGCTGGTCGAGGTCGTCGAGGACGATGCCCATGTTGCGCAGTTCCTGGTCCGCGGTCTTCTTCATGCGGTCGATGTCGAGACGCTGGATCGGCCAGGGGCCCTTGGTCATCTCGGAGCCGAGGAAGAAGTTGCGCCAGACCGGCATGAGGGGGACGGTGGCAAGGTCCTGGTAGACGGTGGCGATGCCCTTGTCGAGAGCCTCGCGCGGGGTGGAGAAGCGCACCGGGGCGCCGTCGACGAGGAATTCGCCCTCGGTGTGCTGGTGCAGCCCCGAGATGATCTTGATGAGGGTGGACTTGCCGGCGCCGTTGTCGCCGAGGACGCAGGTCACCTGGCCGGGGTGGACGGCGAGGGAGACTCCGTGCAGGGCACGGATGTTGCCGTAGGCCTTCCCGGCGCCGCGCAGTTCGACGATCGGGGCGGTGCCGTCCTTTGGCGGAGCGTCCGGGAGGATGGCGCCGGCGGGTCCGGATCCGTTGGTTGTCATGGGTCGGTTCACCTCCGGGTCGCCGCGCGGCGGACCCACAGATTGATGAGCGTGGCGCCGAGCAGCATCACGCCGAGGAAGGCCTTGAACCAGTCGGGGTTCCAGCCCGCGTACACGATGCCCTGGTTGACCATGCCGAACATGAAGGCGCCGAAGACCGGTCCGATCGCGGAGCCGTAGCCGCCGGTGAGCAGACAGCCGCCGATCACCGCCGCGGCGATGTAGATGAGTTCCTGGCCGACGCCCTCGCCGGACTGCACGGTGTTGAAGGAGAACAGCTGGTGCATGCCGATGAACCAGGCGCCGAAGCCGACCATCATGAAGAGCGTGATCTTGGTGAAGGTGACCGGTACGCCGACCGCGCGGGCGCTGTCCTGGTTGCCGCCGACGGCGAAGATCCAGTTGCCGTACTTGGTGCGCAGCAGGACCCAGGTGGCGATCGCGGCGAAGACCAGCCACCACACGATGGTGATCTTCACCTGGACGCCGCCGACGTCGAAGGAGGAGGCGAAGACCTTCTTGGCCTGGTCGAAGCCGTCCATGGTGCTGATGTCGTCGGTCGCGACGTTCCCGGTGATCAGCTTGGTCACCGCGAGGTTGACGCCTTGCAGGATCAGGAACGTGCCGAGAGTGACCAGGAAGCTCGGTAGCCCGGTGCGGACCATCATCCAGCCGTTGAACGCGCCGACCGCCAGCGAGACGATGAGCGCGACGATCACGCCCACCCAGACGTTCATGGTCAGTTGGTAGCTGATCATGCTCGCGGTGAGCGCCGAGGTGATCACGGCGACACCGGCCGACAGGTCGAACTCGCCGCCGATCATCAGCAGGGCCACGGGCAGTGCCATGATCCCGATCGTCGACGACTGGTAGAGCACGGTCGCCATCGAGCTGCCGGAGCGCACCGACGGCGCCGCGATCAGGAAGAAGACGAACACCGCCACGGCGCCGAGGAAGACGCCGACCTCGGGCCGGGCGAGCAGGCGCAGCGTCAGGGAGCGCTGCGCGGTCCGCCCGTCGGTCTCCTTGGGGCCGGGGGCCGGCGGTGTGGTCACCGCCGGCTCGGCCTGCTGGGCCATGCTCATCACCGGGTGCCCTTCGCGGCGAACTGGGCGACGGCGTCGACGTTGGACTTGTCGACGAAGGCCGGGCCCGTCAGGATCGGCTGCTCACCGCCGCCGCTGTAGTTGCCGTTCGTCTTGTAGAGCCACAGCGAGTCGACGGCCAAGTAGCCCTGGAGGTAGGGCTGCTGGTCGACCGCGAACTGGATCGTGCCCTTGCTGATGGCGCCGGTCAGGTCCTTGTTGAGGTCGAACGTGGCGATCTTCGCCTTGCTGCCGGCGTCGCCCACCGACTGCACCGCGGTCAGGGCGTACGGGGCGCCGAGGGTGACGACGTAGTCGATGGCGCTGTCCTGCTTGAGCTTGGCGGTGATCGTCGACTTCACGGACGGCATGTCGGTGCCGTTGACGTACAGGGTCTCCGTCTTGCCGCTGAAGGTCTTCTTCACTCCGTCACAGCGCTGGGTGAGTCCGATGTTGCCCTGCTCCTGGATCACACAGACGGCCTTCTTCGCGCCTTCCGAGTTCAGCCTCTTGCCCAGCGCCTCACCCGCCACCGTCTCGTCCTGGCCGAAGAACTCCATCAGGCCGAGCTTCTGCCAGTCGCTGACGCCCGAGTTGAGGCCGACCACGGGGATCTTGGCCGACGTCGCCTTGCTCACGACGTCCTTCATGGCGTCCGGCTTGGCGAGGGTGATCGCGATGCCGTCGACCTTCTGGTCGATGGCGTTCTGGACCAGGTTGGCCTGGTTGCCCGCGTTCGGGTCGGCGGAGTAGATCAGCTTGACGTTGTCCTTGGCCGCGGCGGCCTCGGCACCCTTGCGGACGATGTCCCAGAACGTGTCGCCGGGCGCCTGGTGGGTGACCAGCGCGACTGTCATGCGGGGCGTGCTGGCCTTGCCGGCCGACACCGCCGACCCGCTCTCCTCCGCCTTCTTTCCGCCGGAGCTGCTGGAACAGCCGGCTATCAGCAGCACGGATGCCGCCGCGGTCGCGACGAGGGGGGCGATTCTGCGGGTACGGGGGTGAAACGTGCGGTCCATCTTTCCAGCACCTCACTGTGCGACAGGGGAAAGGGAACGGGACGGCGCCGGGGCGCTGGGCCCGTGCGGTGCCCGGACAGGATGTCCGGGTCGATGCGGGTGACTCGGCTGCTTCGTTGGGACGGGATACAAGTCCCTGACGCACCCCCCTGTCAATACTTTGTTAAGACATCATTTCCTGAGCAGGTCCGAATGTCAGTACAAAGTCTTGACAGGGGAGGGCCGTGGGTCCTACACCTAAAAGGCACCGGGCGCCCCGTTGCCCGCATCCCACGCATCAGGAGCGTCACGCATGCCTGAGTCCGCTGAATCCTTCGACGCCGAATCCCTCGACGTCATCACCATGGGACGCATCGGCGTCGATCTGTATCCCCTGCAGACGGGGGTGCCGCTCGCGCAGGTCGAGTCCTTCGGGAAGTTCCTCGGCGGCTCGGCGGCCAACGTCGCGGTGGCCGCCGCACGCCTGGGCCGGTCCACCGCGGTGATCACCCGCACCGGACAGGACCCCTTCGGCACGTATCTCCACCAGGCGCTCAAGGAGTTCGGCGTCGACGACCGCTGGGTCACACCCGTCGACGCCTACCCCACGCCGATCACGTTCTGCGAGATCTTCCCGCCGGACGACTTCCCGCTCTACTTCTACCGGCGGCCCAAGGCACCCGACCTGGAGATCCGGACCGACGAGCTGGACTTCTTCGCGATCCGCGCGGCCCACATCTTCTGGATCACCGGCACCGGCCTGAGCGAGGAGCCCAGCCGCTCCGCCACGCTCGCCGCGCTGAAGACGCGCGCCAAGTCCGGCACCACCGTCTTCGACCTCGACTGGCGGCCCATGTTCTGGTCCGACCCGGACGAGGCACGCCCGTACTACGCCGAGGCGCTGCGGCACTCCACCGTCGCCGTCGGCAACCTCGACGAGTGCGAGATCGCCACCGGCGTACGCGAACCCCGCGCCTGCGCCGAAGCCCTGCTGGCGGCCGGTGTCGAACTCGCCGTCGTCAAACAGGGCCCCAAGGGAGTCCTGGCCGTCCACCGCGACGGCACCGTCGCCGAGGTCCCGCCGGTCCCGGTGGAGGTCGTCAACGGCCTCGGTGCCGGAGACGCGTTCGGCGGCTCGCTCTGCCACGGTCTGCTGTCCGGCTGGGAACTGGAGAAGACCATCAGGTACGCCAACGCGGCCGGCGCGCTCGTCGCCTCCCGTCTCGCCTGCTCCTCCGCGATGCCCACCGAGTCCGAGGTCGAGGGCCTCCTCGCGCGCGGCTGACCGCCGCCACCCCCTGAACGGAGCCTGTCTTGAGCATCAGCATCCCCGACCTCGCCACGGTGCGCGCCCGGCATCCGGAGGCCATCGCCGAAGCGGCCGCCCGCCGGGTCCGCCGCCCGCTGATCGGCGACAGCGGCCGCCTGATGATCGTGGCCGCGGACCACCCCGCGCGCGGCGCGCTCGGCGTCGGCGGGCACCGCCTGGCCATGGCCAACCGCGCCGACCTCCTCGAACGACTCTGCGTCGCGCTGGCCCGGCCCGGGGTGGACGGGGTGCTCGCCACCGCCGACATCCTGGAGGACCTGCTGCTCCTGGGCGTTCTGGAGAACAAGGTCGTGATGGGCTCCATGAACCGCGGCGGCCTGTCCGGCGCGTCCTTCGAGATGGACGACCGTTTCACCGGCCACCGCGCCGAGGACATCGAGCGGCTGCGCTTCGACGCCGGAAAGCTGCTGGTGCGCATCGACTACGACGACCCGGGCTCCCTGGAGACCCTGCACACCACCGCGCGCGCCATCGACGACATGGCCGCCCGCCGACTGCCGCTGTTCGTCGAGCCTTTCATATCCCGCAGGGTGGACGGCAAGGTCCGCAACGACCTGAGCGCCGAGGCCGTCACCCGGTCCATAGCCATCGCCTCCGGCCTCGGTGGCACCTCGGCGTACACCTGGCTCAAGCTCCCGGTCACCGACGACCCCGACGACATGGCGGGGGTGCTGGAGGCCTCCACCCTGCCCGCCGTCCTGCTCGGCGGCGAGGTCGGCGGCGACCAGGAGGGCGCGTACGAGAGATGGCGCAAGGCCCTGCGGCTGCCCACCGTCCAGGGCATGGTCGTGGGCCGCTCGCTGCTCTACCCCGCCGAGGGCAGCGTGGAGACCGCGGTGGACACCGCGGTCGGCCTGCTCTGACTCCCACCCACCCGCCCGCGCCGACTCACCGACTCCCGAAGGCCCGCTCTGATTCCCGTAGAGGAGCCCCTCCCGATGACCACCACGCACCATCTGCCCGCGGGCAAGGCCGCCGCCGACGTCTATGCCGTGGACGTCACTCCCGAGTCGGCCGGCTGGGGCCACTCCAGCCTGCGGGTGCTCGAACTGCCCGCCGGCGGCTGGCACGCCTTCGACACCGGCGACAGCGAGTGGATCGTGCTCCCGCTCTCGGGCGGCTGCACCGTCGCGGTCGGCGGCGACACGTTCCGGCTCGCCGGGCGCGAGAGCGTCTTCAGCGGGGTGAGCGACTTCGCGTACGTGCCCCGCGACGCCCAGGTCTCGATCGCCTCGCGCGACGGCGGCCGGTTCGCGCTCACCGGCGCCCGCTGCGCCCGCCGGCTGCCCGCCCGCTATGGGCCCGCCTCCACCGTCCCCGTCGAACTGCGCGGCACCGGCAGCTGCTCCCGCCAGGTCAACAACTTCGGCGCGGCAGGGGTCTTCGAGTGCGACAAGCTGATCGCCGTCGAGGTGATCACCCCCGGTGGCAACTGGTCCTCCTTCCCGCCGCACAAGCACGACGAGCACCGGCCCGGCGAGGAGTCCGAACTCGAGGAGATCTACTACTTCGAGTTCGCCCCTCATGAGGGCACACCCGGCCTCGGCTACCAGCGCGTCTCGCCCTCGGGTCACGGCTCCCACACCGATGTGCTGGCCGAGGTGCGCGACGGCGACGTCGTCCTCATCCCCGACGGCTGGCACGGACCGTCCATGGCCGTGCCCGGCCACGACATGTACTACCTCAACGTCATGGCGGGCCCCGGCACCGACCGCGCCTGGCTGATCTGCGACCACCCCGACCACGCCTGGATCCGCGACACCTGGCCGGAGCGGCCGGTCGACCCCCGCCTGCCCCTCTACACCGCCCCCGAGAGGTCCTGATGAGCACCACCACCCGTCGTCTGACGACAGCCCAGGCTCTGGTGCGCTTCCTGTCCGCGCAGTACAGCGAGCGCGACGGCGTACGCCACCGGCTGATCGCCGGCACCTGGGGCATCTTCGGCCACGGCAATGTGGCGGGCATCGGCCAGGCACTCCTGGAGGCCGGCGAGGACGCCATGCCCTTCCACCAGGGCCGCAACGAACAGTCCATGGTGCACGCGGCGGTCGGCTACGCCCGCCAGCTCAACCGCCTCTCCACGCAGGCCGTGACCACGTCCATCGGCCCCGGCGCCACCAACCTCGTCACCGGCGCCGCCCTCGCGACGATCAACCGCCTGCCCGTGCTGCTGCTGCCCGGCGACTACTTCGCGACGCGCTCCGCCGACCCGCTGCTCCAGCAGCTGGAACACCCCGTCGAGGCGGATGTCTCCGTCAACGACACACTGCGCCCGGTCTCCCGCTACTTCGACCGGATCACCCGCCCGGAGATGCTGATCCCGGCCGCGCTGAACGCGATGCGGGTGCTGGCCGACCCGGCCGACACCGGCGCCGTCACCCTCGCCCTGCCGCAGGACGTGCAGGCGGAGGCGTACGACTGGCCGGAGGAGTTCTTCGCCGAGCGCGTCTGGCGCGTACGTAGGCCCGCCCCCGATCCGTTGGAACTCGCCGAAGCCGTACGGGCGATCCGCGCCGCCGAGCGCCCCCTGATCGTCGCCGGCGGGGGAGTGCACCACAGCGAGGCCGAGGCGGCGCTCAAGGCCCTGGCCGACGCCACCGGCATCCCGGTCGCCTCCACCCAGGCGGGCAAGGGCTCCCTGCGTCACGACCACCCCGCCGACCTCGGCGGCATCGGCCACACCGGCACCGCGGTCAGCGACGACATCGCCCGCACCGCCGACCTGATCATCGGGGTCGGCACCCGCTACACCGACTTCACCACCGCCTCGAACACGCTGTTCCAGCAGCCGGGCGTGCGGTTCGTCAACCTCAACATCACCGCCTTCGACGCCCACAAGCTCGCCGCCCGGCCGCTGGTCGCGGACGCGCGGACGGGGCTCGACGCGCTGACGGAGGGGCTGTCCGGCCACCGGGTCGACGCGGCGTACGAGGCCGAGTACCGCGCGGGCAAGGCGCGTTGGGAGGAGGTCGTCGAGGCCGCCTACCGGGCGGAGGACTCCGCCGTGCCCACCCAGACGCAGGTCCTCGGCGCCCTGGACGCCGTCGTCGGCGACGACGACGTGGTCATCAACGCGGCCGGCTCACTCCCCGGTGACCTGCACAAGCTGTGGCGGGCGCGCGGCCCGCGCCAGTACCACCTGGAGTACGGCTACTCCTGCATGGGCTACGAGATCCCGGCCGGCATCGGCGTCCAGCAGGCGGCCCCCGGCACGCCCGTCTGGTCGCTGGTCGGCGACGGCACCTACCTGATGATGCCCACCGAGATCGTCACCGCCGTCCAGGAGGGCCTGCCCGTCAACCTGGTCCTGATCCAGAACCACGGCTACGCCTCCATCGGCGGCCTCTCCGAGGAGGTCGGAGGCGAGCGCTTCGGCACCGCCTACCGCTACCGCGCCGCCGACGGCACGTTCTCCGGAGCCCCGCTCCCGGTGGACCTCGCCGCCAACGCCGCCAGCCTCGGCATGGACGTCATCCGCGCCAAGACCGTACGGGAACTGCGGGACGCCCTGGCCGCGGCACGCGCCTCGGACCGGCCGACCTGCGTCTACGTCGAGACCGACCCGACGCCCACCGCTCCGCCCGCCGAGGCCTGGTGGGACGTACCTGTCGCCGAAGTCGCCTCCCGCGACGCCGCGTCCAGCGCCCGCGAACGGTACGACGGCCACGTCGCCGACCGCCGCCGCCACCTCTGATCCCGACCTCTTCGCCTGCCCCGCCACCGAAAGGCCCCCGCACCATGAAGACCATCAGCCACTGGATCGGCGGCAAGCCCGTCGAGTCCGCCTCCGGACGCTTCGGCCCCGTCTACAACCCGGCCACCGGCGCCCAGGAGAAGCAGGTCGGCTTCGCCTCGGTCGACGAGGTGGACGCCGCCGTTGCCAACGCCAAGTCGGCGTACGAGAGCTGGGGCAGCGCCTCGCTCGCCAAGCGCACGGCGATCCTCTTCAAGTACCGCGAACTGCTCGACGCACACCGAGACGAGATCGCCGAGCTGATCACCGCCGAGCACGGCAAGGTGCACTCGGACGCGCTCGGCGAGGTCGCCCGCGGCATGGAGATCGTCGAGCTGGCCTGCGGCATCGCGGACAAGCTCAAGGGCGAGCTGTCCACACAGGTCTCGACCCGGGTCGACGTCGCCTCGATCCGCCAGCCGCTCGGTGTCGTCGCCGGCATCACGCCGTTCAACTTCCCCGCCATGGTGCCGATGTGGATGTTCCCGCTCGCCATCGCCTGCGGCAACGCCTTCGTGCTCAAGCCGAGCGAGAAGGACCCGTCGGCCTCCTTCCGGCTCGCCGAGCTGGCCTCCGAGGCCGGGCTGCCGGACGGTGTGCTGAACATCGTGCAGGGCGACAAGGTCGCGGTGGACCGTCTCCTGGAGCACCCGGACGTCGTCGCGGTCTCCTTCGTCGGCTCCACGCCCATCGCCAAGTACATCCAGCTCAAGGGCGTCGAGCACGACAAGCGCGTACAGGCGCTGGGCGGTGCCAAGAACCACATGCTCGTCCTGCCCGACGCCGACCTGGACTTCGCCGCCGACCAGGCGATCAACGCCGCCTACGGCTCGGCCGGCGAGCGCTGCATGGCGGTCTCGGTCGTGGTCGCGGTCGGCGACACCGGCGACGAGCTGGTCGGCAAGATCGCCGAGCGGGCGAAGAACCTGCGCATCGGCCCCGGCGACGACCCCGCCTCCGAGATGGGCCCACTGATCACGCGCGAGCACCGCGACAAGGTGGCCTCGTACGTCGCGGGCGCGGCGGCCCAGGGCGCCGAGGTCGTCGTCGACGGCACCGGCTACTCCGTCGACGGCCACGAGGACGGCTTCTTCCTCGGTGTCTCGCTGCTCGACAGGGTCCCGGTGACGGCGGACGCGTACAAGGACGAGATCTTCGGCCCGGTGCTGTGCGTGGTGCGCGCCGACACCTACGACGACGCCATCAAGCTCATCAACGCCTCCCGTTGGGGCAACGGCACCGCGATCTTCACCCGGGACGGCGGCGCCGCCCGCCGATTCCAGCTGGAGGTCCAGGCGGGCATGGTCGGCATCAACGTGCCGATCCCGGTGCCGGTCGGCTACCACTCCTTCGGCGGCTGGAAGGACTCCCTCTTCGGCGACCTGCACATCTACGGCAACGACGGCATCGCGTTCTACACCCAGGGCAAGGTGATCACCACGCGGTGGCCCGACCCGGCCGACGCGGGCATCAACCTCGGCTTCCCCAGCCACTCCTGACTCGCAGTGGCGGCCGGCGCGGGGACAGAACCCTCGGTTCCCGCACCGGCCGTCCTCAGGACCGACCGTCAGGACGATGCGATGGCAAGGGTTCCCGTCCGCCGGACCGCCCGGACCCCACGAGCAGCGGCCGCGATGCCCGTGGGCCTGGACTTCGCGCTGGACCGCAACAGCCCGGTACCGCTCTACTACCAGCTCGCGCAACAGCTGGAGGCCGCGATCGAGCGCGGTGCGCTGAGCCCGGGCAGCCTGCTGGGCAACGAGGTCGAGCTCGCGGGCCGCCTCGGCCTGTCCCGCCCCACCGTCCGTCAGGGCATCCAGACCCTGGTCGACAAGGGGTTCCTGGTCCGCCGCCGGGGCGTGGGCACCCAGGTGGTGCACAGCCAGGTCAAACGCCCGCTGGAGCTCAGCAGCCTCTACGACGACCTGGAGAACGCCGGACAGCGCCCCACGACGCGGGTGCTGCACAACGCGGTCGAGCCCGCGTCCGCCGAGGTCGCGGCCGCCCTGGGCATCGCGGAGGGCGGCGCGGTGCACCGTGTGGAGCGGCTGCGCCTCACCCACGACCGGCCCGTGGCGGCCCTGTGCAACTACATCCCGGAAGGGCTGCTGGACGTCGCCACCGCCCGGCTGGAGTCGACCGGCCTGTACCGCATGATGCGTGCCGCCGGCATCACCCTGCACAGCGCCCGCCAGTCCGTGGGCGCCCGCTCCGCCACGGCGGAGGAGGCCGAGCGGCTGGACGAACCGGCGGGCGCCGCCCTGCTCACCATGCAGCGCACGGCCTACGACGACACCGGCCGCGCGGTCGAGTACGGCACCCACATCTACCGCTCCTCGCGGTATGCCTTCGAGTTCCAGCTGCTGCTCCGTACCTGAGCGCGCCGCGACCGACCGACGGGCGCCCGCCCGCCCGTCACTCCCCGGTGTCGCGGCGACGCCGGTGGCGGCCAGGTCGCCGCCCTTCCCGCCGAGCGGGCTCGCGGAGGAGGAGGGCGTGGCGGACGCGCCGCCGGCGGGTGGCGCACCGGACGCGCGGCCCGGGGGCGACGTACCGGACGTACCGACGGTGTGCGCCGGCGACGCCGACGCCTCGGCGGCGGTGGCCCGGGGCCGGGTGAACGCCAGCGCGCCGAAGATGCCGGGTGCGCCCTTCTTCCGGGTGTACGAGGTGCAGGGCACGTCTCCGCCCAGGCTCCACTTGGCGACGTACTGGGCGCCCTTGAGGAAACGGCTGTCGTCATAGCCGTACAGGTCGATGCCCTGGTTCCAGGCCATCTCGCAGGAGCCGTTGTGGTGCGCGAGGAAGTCCTCGCTCAGCGGGTGGAGGACGTCACCTTTACCGACTCTCGATGTGTGCGGGTGAACTCTGAACTGAGGTGATGCGTCGCGTAGATGTCCGTGACGGTTTTGAGTCGCCCGTCAAAGCAGCGGCTTTGCGCGTTGCCGGGTCGCTCACCACCGGTCAGGGCTGCGCGTCACGCCAACGGCCGGGTGAGTTTGGCGGCCACGGCGTCGAGGACCCAGTCCAGGCCGGTCGCGAAGGATTCCTCGGCGTCCACGTCCGTGCCGTCGTACACGGCCTTGGCCAGCGCCGGGAAGCGGCCCGTGGCCAACATCCTCGTCACATGCGGGCCGGAGGCGCGCTGCCAGTCGCGCTTGGACAGGCCCGTGGCGCGCTCGGCCCGCAGGTTCGCGATCTCGCGTCTGATCGCGCCAGTGAAGTAGGCGCTGACGGTCTCCACAGCGCGCATGACGGTGTCGACGTCGGCGAGGCCATCGAGGGCGGCCAGCTTGGCCTCGGTCACGGCGAGGCCGTTCGGACCCAGGGTCGGGCGGCCGCCGAGCAGGTCGGCCAGCCATTCGTGACGGAGAGCGGCCTGCCTGGTGCGGTGGGCGAGGACGCGCAGCGCCTCCCGCCAGTCACCGGGCTGCTCCTCGGGGAGAATCTCGGCCTGGACCTCGTCCACCATGAGGTCGAACAGCTCCTCCTTGGTGGAGATGAAGCCGTACAGCCGCATCGGGCCGGCGTTCAGCCGGGCGGCGACCTTGCGCAACGACACCGCCTCCAGCCCGCCCTCGTCGGCCAGCGCGATGGCGGCGGCGACGATCCGCTCCCGGTCGAGCGGCACGGGGCGATTCGGCTGCTCCGGCCGGTCCCACACAGTCATGGTCACACCGTTCTGTTGCGTCCCTTGCGATGCATCGTATTGGAGAAATACAGTGTATCGACATGAGACATCGTATCGCCGTAGTCGGGAGCGGCCCTGCCGGCCTCACCTTCGCCCGTGTCCTGCACCGCCATGGCTACCCCGTCACCGTCCTCGAACGCGATCCCGCCCCCGACGCCCGCCCCCCGGGCGG
This sequence comes from Streptomyces olivochromogenes, assembly GCF_001514115.1. GTDB lineage: Bacteria > Actinomycetota > Actinomycetes > Streptomycetales > Streptomycetaceae > Streptomyces > Streptomyces olivochromogenes. The sequence continues at coordinate 252,537 of NZ_KQ948466.1, read as the reverse complement.
CACGCTGGACCTGCACGAAGGGCTGGGCCAGCTCGCGCTGGACAAAGCGGGGCTGCTGGCCGAGTTCCAGACGCTGTCCCGCCCCGAGGGACAGGCCATGCGCATCCTGGACACGGACGGGACCGTCCTGCGCGACTGGCAACCCCGTGCAGATGACCGGGCCAATCCCGAGATCGACCGCAGGCAACTCCGTGACCTGCTGCTCGGCCCTCTTGACGTCCAGTGGGGGCGGGGCGTGACGCACGTGGTGCCGGGGACCCGGGACGGCGTACTGGTCCATTTCACGGACGGGCGACAGGAGACATTCGACCTCGTGATCGGCGCGGACGGCGCATGGTCCCGGATCCGCCCGGCAGTCTCGTCGGCGACGCCGCACTACACCGGCGTCACCTCGGTCGAGACCTCCCTCGACGACGTCGACACCCGCCACCCCGACCTCGCCCGGTTGATCGGCGACGGTTCCATGGCTGTGTACGGCGTGAACCGAGCTCTCGTCGCCCAGCGCAACAGCGGCGGCCACGTCAAGGTGCACGCCCAGTTCCGCGCGCCGCTGGACTGGCACACGAACCTGGACCTGGCCGACGTCGAGGCCGTGCGATCGAGCCTGCTGGCTCTGTTCGACGGCTGGGCCGCTTCCGTCCTCGGCCTCCTCCGCCACGGCACCGCTTTCGTCCACCGCCCCCTCTACGTCCTGCCTGTGTCCCACACCTGGACCCACGTCCCCGGGGTGACGCTACTGGGCGACGCCGCCCATCTGATGCCCCCCTTGGGGGCGGGCGCGAACCTCGCGATGCTGGAAGGCGCCGAACTCGCCGAGTCGCTCACCACCGGCCCTGGAGACCTGGACGACACCGTCCGCGCCTTCGAGGAACAGATGTGGGCACGGGCCGGCAGGTGGGCGAAGATCACGACGGCCGGTCTGGAACGCCTCGTGAGCCCGGACCCCGCCGAAGCCCTCGCCCTCTTCGACCAAGTCCAGCCATCCTGAGCACCAGCACGATCAGCTCGCCAAGGCTTCGCGGGACAGTACGGCACCGCCGCGGTCCCTTCCGGCCGAACCACGGTTAGACGAACGCGTGGACGCCTGCACGGACGCCTGCACTGAACGCAGCCCTCGGCCCGCTACCGCGGAAATCCGGTCCGACCCTCCTCGCGGGCCTGTTCGAGAAGTCGGGCTTCGAGGTCGGCGATGCGCTTCTCGGCGAACCGCAGGTTGGTGCGGGCGCCTTCGAGTCGCTCCTGGAGTGAGCGGTGCTCTCGCGTCATCTGGTCCAGACGGCGCTTGAGGGAGGTGTTCTCGGTGCGGAGGGCTGGGGCGGAGTCCGCGGGGCACTCTGTTCAACTTCTCGGAGCTGGCCCATCAGTTCGCCGATCCGCTTGCGCTGGGTGAAGACGGTCTCCCGGCGAAGCTGAGTGACGGCCCTCTCGAGCTGGGTCAGTTTGTTGCGGGTCTGGCGGCGGCGAGCGGCGATCGCGGCCGCTGGGGGGTTGGCAGCGGATGTCATGCGGCGTCACCGTCTTCGATCTCCGCTGGCTCGGTGAGGTCTGCGGCTCGGAAAGCGGTGGACCAGACGCGGCCGAAGTAGTCCTGGGGGCGGCGGAGTTCGAGCGCGAGGGCCTCGTCCAGGAGGCCGACGGCTTCCAGTGCCCGTTCCAGGCCGGTGATCGCGCGGGCGGTGGGCTCGAAGACCTGGTGGAGGTAGTCGGCGGTCGCACTGTCGGGCGCGCGTTCGGCGAGCATGCGTCATTGCTCACGCTTGCGGTGCCAGTGGACGAGGTCGGCGCCCGACATCGCGAAGTTCTCGCAGCTGTGGAAGTTGAGACTGACGTGGTTCTTTAGCGCTCGGTGCCTGGGGATGCCTACGCACAGGAGACGCCGTGGAACGCGGCCGATAACAGAAGGGCGCCCTGCCGCCGTCCTTCATGGACGCGATGACGGATCCGGCCATCGCGACCTCCCTGTCAGGCCAGGGGCACCCACGTGCCCCGCTCGGCGGAGCGGGACATCGCGTCCAGCGCGGCCGCGCTGTGCACCGCGTCGGCCAGCGTCGCGCCGTACGGGGTGTTCTCGGCGATCGACCGCAGGAAGTGGTGGGCCTCGATGACCTTGAGATCGTCGTAGCCCATGCTGTTCGCGGAACCCGGCTGGAAGGCCGCGTACTCGCCGTCCCCGGGGCCGACGTACACCGTGCTGACGGGCTGGTCCTGGTACGACGTACCCCTGCTGACGCCCAGTTCGCCCATGCGCCGGAAGTCCCAGAGAACCGCGCCCTTGGTGCCGTGCACCTCGAAGCCGTAGTTGTTCTGCTCGCCGACCGAGACCCGGCAGGCCTCCAGTACGCCCCGCGCACCGGAGGCGAAGCGCAGCAGACAGTTGACGTAGTCCTCGTTCTCCACCGGGCCCAGTTCGCCGCCCGTCGCGCGGGTGTGACCGGCGGTGGCGCCGGTCGGGCGGGCCCGGCGAGGCAGGAAGATCGCGGTGTCGGCGGTCAGTGCCTCGATCTCGCCGAGGAGGAATCGCGCCAGGTCGACGCCGTGCGAGGCCAGGTCGCCGAGGACGCCGCTGCCGCCGCGCTCCCGCTCGTAGCGCCAGGTCAGAGCTCCCTCGGGATGGGCCGCGTAGTCGCTGAACAGCCGGATGCGGACATGGGTGACGGTGCCGATCTCGCCGGAGGCGATCAGTTCGCGGGCGGCGGCGACGGCGGGCGCATTGCGGTAGTTGAAGCCGACCGTGCCCTGGACCCCGGCCTTGGTGACCGCGTCCGACACGACTCGGGCGTCCTCGGCGGTCAGTCCCACCGGCTTCTCGATCCAGATGTGCTTGCCCGCCTCGGCCATGGCGAGGCCGATCTCGCGGTGCAGGAAGTTCGGCGCGGCGATGCTCACCGCCTCGACCCGGGGATCGGCGGCCACCTCGCGCCAGTCGCGGTGGGCGGCGGCGAAGCCGTACTGGGCCGCGGCCTCCTCCGCCCGGCCCGGCACCTCGTCGGCGACGGCGACCAGTTCGGGCCGCAGGGACAGCCCGGGGAAGTGGTGGGGCACGCGGGCGTACGCCTGGGTGTGCACCCGTCCCATCCAGCCGAACCCCACGACGGCAACGCCGAGCGTACGCACCATGACTGCCCCTCTTTGGACCGGTCCAATGACTTCCCGGCCTCACACTGAAGGCCCTTGCAGTGCGTGTCAAGCCCTTTGACAAGCTCGCCCGCCGTATGGAACGGTCCAGGAATGGAGCCACGCAGACCATGAGAGCACCGACGATTCGCGACGTCGCCGAGCGGGCCGGAGTGTCGAAGTCGCTGGTCTCCCTCGTGCTACGCGGCTCCGACCAGGTCCGTGACGAGAAGCGGCAGGCCGTGCTGGCCGCCGTCGAGGAGCTCGGCTACCGGACCAACGCCGCGGCGCGCAGCCTCAGCGAGCGGCGCACCCGTACGGTCGGGGTGCTCCTCAACGACATGCGCAACCCCTGGTTCGTGGAGCTGCTGGACGGTCTGAACTCCCGGCTGCACGACTCGGGCCTGCACATGCTGCTCGCCGACGGCCATCTCAACCGGCGGCTGGGCGAGGACCTCACCCGTACCTTCGTGGACCTGCGTGTCGACGGTCTGATCGCCGTCGGCACCCTGCCTGCAGCCGAGGCGCTGCGGACGGCGGCCGGGCAGATTCCCACCGTGGTCGCGGGCGCCCGGGAGCCCGAGCTGCCCGGTGTCGACGTCGTCGCCAACGACGACGAGCGCGGCGCCCGCCTGGCCACCGAACATCTCATCGGCCTCGGCCACCGCCGGATCGCGCACATCGCGGGGCGGGGGGTGGTCGGTGAGCTGCGCCGCCGCAGCTTCGAGACGGTCATGCGCGAGCACGGACTGGCCGCGGAGGCGGTCGTGGAGCAGGGCGATCTGACCGAGGAGGGCGGCTACCGTGCCACGGTCCGGCTGCTCAGCGCCCGTGAACGGCCCACCGCCGTCTTCGCGTTCAACGACATCGCCTGCGTCGGCGCCCTCTCGGCCGCCGAGGAACTCGGCCTCCAGGTGCCGCGCGACCTCTCCCTCGTCGGCTACGACAACACCTACCTCTCCCGGCTGCGGCACCTGTGGCTCACCACCGTGGACAGCGCCGGCCATGACGTCGGCCGCCGCGCCGCGCAGTGTCTCCTCGACCGGATCGCCGACCCCGCCCGCCCGGGCGAGGTCGTCCTCACCGCCCCGACCCTCGAGGTCCGCGGCACGACGGCGCCTGCGCGGGGTTAGGGCCCTTCGACTTCCTGCTCTCCGGCGCGAGCACCTCGGCACCTGCCCCGGACACGGCCACCGTCGTCATGGAACTCCCGCGACGTCCGCGCACCGGGGAGACTTGGCGATCGCGCCGGTCGGCCACGAACGCCGCAACTCCCCGACGAACGCGTGGCAGATGTCCCCGAACAACCGGGCCTTCTCGTCGAGGAGTTCGGCCGTGTGCGGGGAGTCGCCTGCCAGCTGGACCACCAGGCCGAGCTTGGCGGCCAGAACGCCCCGGACGCGCTCGGCGTGCGGGGCGCCGCACTCGGCCGCCGCCTCCCCGGCCCGGCCGAGCGCCCGCTCGTGCAGACGCCCGGCGAGCAGATGGAAGACGTCGTCCTTACCGCGGACGTACGGGTAGACCGCCGACCGGGACACGCCCATGGTGGAGGCGATGTCGTCCATCGTCGTGCGCCGTACGCCATACCTGGTCAGGCAGTCGTAGGCGGCGTCGAGGACCTCATCGAGCCGGTCAGCGGCCATGAGGGTCAGGCCAGCTTCTTCAGCAGCTCGACGGCCAGAGGGGCGGAGGACGCCGGGTTCTGGCCGGTGACCAGGTTGCGGTCGACGACCACCTTGGGGGCCCACGGCTCGCCCTCCTGGAAGTCGACGCCCACCTCGACGAGCCGGTCCTGGAGCAGCCACTTCGCCTTGTCGGCGAGACCGGCCTGCGTCTCCTCGGCGTTGGTGAACCCGGAGACCCGGTAGCCCGCGAAGGCGTTGGTGCCGTCCTCCTTCGTCGCGGCGAGCAGCGCGGCCGGGCCGTGGCACACGACACCGAGCGGCTTGCCCGACTCCAGTGCGAGGGTGAGCAGCCGGCCGGAGTCCGCGTCGACCGCCAGGTCCTCCATCGGTCCGTGGCCGCCGGGGTAGAAGACGGCCGCGTAGTCGGCGAGGTCGACCTCCGCCAGCTTGATCGGCCGCTGGAGCGCGGTCATCGACGCGAGGGCGTGCGCGACGCGGTCGGCGGCCTCCTGGCCACCGTTGACCTCGGGAGCCAGGCTCCCCTTGTCCACGGTCGGTACGACGCCGCCCGGCGTGGCGACGACGACCTCGTGGCCCGCGGCCTCGAACGCCTCGTACGGGGCGACGGCCTCCTCGGCCCAGAAGCCGCTCGGGTGGCGGGTGCCGTCGGCGAGCGTCCAGTGGTCGACGCCGGTGATCACGAAGAGAATCTTCGACATGGTGCGTTTCTCCGAGGGTTGCGAGGGGTCGTTCGTCCTCGACGCTATGCGGCTCTGGCATAGGTGACCAATAGGGAGTGCGGTCGGAGCCATAGGGAATCCAATGCCTGGACGTCGGACGTGACCCCAACTACTCTGTTCGTAACCTAATCAATTAGTTGAGTGAGAGGCGGGGCTCGGATGCACCCCTTCCGGAAGGCCGTAGAGGCGGGCGACCTCACCGCGATCGAGGAGATGCTGGCCGACGACGTGGTGTTCACCAGCCCCGTCGCCTTCAAGCCGTACCCGGGGAAGGCCATCACCGCGGCCATCCTGCGCGGCGTCTCCCGTGTCTTCACCGACTTCCGCTACGTACGCGAGATCGCTGGTGCCGACGGCCGTGACCACGCGCTCGTCTTCACGGCGACGGTGGGCGACAAGGAGCTCAACGGCTGCGACTTCCTGCACTTCGACGAGGACGGCAGGATCGACGACCTGATGGTGATGGTCCGCCCGCTCTCGGCGGCCCACGCGCTCTCCGAGGCGATGGGCGCCCAGTTCGAGCGGATCTCACGCGAGGCGGCGGAGGCGATGGGCGGCTAGGAGCCGTTCGCTCGCTTCAACTCGTGGGGTGTCACCCGTTGCTCGCCCGGGGGCAGTTCGTTGGGCTCGCGGTGCTCCCTGACCTCGTGGACCGGGCCGCTGTCGGGCAGTCGAGGCTGTTCCTCCGGGCGGGGCGGGGGCGGTTGTTGTTGCCGCTCGCGGCGGCCCCGCTGGACCCGGAGGGCGGCGCCTGAGGTGCGGGGTTTGACGGAGCTTCCCGCGGCTACCCGCCCGCGGTGACGACACTGACATCCCAGCAAGAACGTATTCGATTCCTCGAGGACCGCTTCGACTGTGCGCAGGCCTGCGCCGAGGCCGCCCGCGCCTGCGCGCTGCGGGCGAGCGCGGTGGATCCGGACGGGCCGAGGGAGCAGGAACTCGTACGGCGCAAAGGCCTTCTCTGTGTGGAGGTGTGCGACGCGACCTGTCGTGTGCTGGCGGAGGAGGCCCACCGGGACGCGGCCGGCATTCGGGTCCAGGTCGAATGGTGCCGTACCGTCTGCCGCGAGAGCGCGGACGTGTTCGACGAGCACCCCGGTGGGCAGGACAGCGCGAAGACCTGCCGGGAGTGTGCCCAGGCCTGCACGGACTTCCTGGCCACCCTGAGCCGCCCCTGAAGCACCACTCCGCAGGCGAGCACGGCCTCGTCGACGGACCGGAGCCGAGGTGCGGACGATGGCCCGCATACGATTCCCGCGTCGCGTTCGGGACGATCTCTCCTCCGCTTGAGAGCCTGGAAATCCACGTCACGGCGCTGCTCCCGCCGACCCTGGCCGCGCTCGGCGCACTCGATGGTGCCGACGGCAAGGTACTGGCCACGGCCACTCTCGCCCTGCTGCCCGAAGGGCTGTCGCCGCCCTCCGGCAACTCGATCGACCAGCTGGAGCGTCGAGCCGTCGCAGGAGGGGACGCCGTGTTCACCCTGCGCCCCGACCCCGACGGGCACGGGTACCAGCACTTCCAGGCCGAGTTCGACCGTGGTGTCCGGGAGTACGGCCGCCCGGTCGACGTCGCGGACGGGTTCCGCGGGTGAGTGTCCGCCGGGAGGGTCGCGGTCCGGGCGTCGGTGTCATCGGCATTCACAATTTCTGAAACACGTTCTACGGTGTGCGCCGTCAGGTCCGGCCTTGGGGAGCCAGGAGGCGCCGTGCATCTCGAATACACGCCAGAACAGCAGCGGCTGCGGATCGAACTGCGCGGCTACTTCGCCGAGTTGGTCCCCGACCACGCCTACGCCCGATACGACGACCCGGCCGCCCAGAAACGGTTCTACCGCGAGACGATCCGGCGGCTCGGCAGGGACGGCTGGCTCGGGGTGGGCTGGCCCGCGGAATACGGCGGGCGCGGGCTGACCCCCATGGAGCAGTTCATCTTCTTCGACGAGGCGGCCCAGGCGGGCGTACCGCTGCCCCTGATGGCGCTGAACACCGTCGGCCCGACGATCATGCGGTTCGGCACCGCGGAGCAGAAGGAGTACTTCCTTCCAAGGATCCTCTCCGGCGAGATCGACTTCGCGATCGGCTACAGCGAGCCCGACGCGGGCACGGATCTGGCCGCGCTCAAGACCAAGGCCGTACGGGACGGCGACACCTACGTCGTCAACGGGCAGAAGATCTGGACGACGAACGGCGACACCGCCGACTGGGTCTGGCTCGCCGTCCGCACCGACCCGGACGCCCCACCCCACAAGGGCATCACCATGCTCCTCGTGCCGACCTCCGACCCCGGCTACTCCTGCACCCTCATCAACACCCTCGCCTCCCACGACACCACCGCCAGCTACTACGAGAACATCCGCGTCCCCCTCTCGCGCCGGGTCGGCGAGGAGAACAAGGGCTGGCGGCTGATCACCAACCAGCTCAACCACGAACGCGTCACCCTCGCCGCACACGGCACCATGGCGATCCGCGCCCTGCACGACGTCCAGCGCTGGGCCATGGACACCAAGCTCGCCGACGGCCGCCGCGTCGCCGACCTCCCCTGGGTGCGCCGCCGCCTCGCCCAGACCCACACCAAACTTGACGCGATGAAACTCCTCAACTGGCAGATGGTGAACGCCGTCCAGGAGGGCACCCTCACCCCGCAGGACGCCTCCGCGGTCAAGGTGTACGGCTCCGAGGCCCGCCGGGACGCGTACGCCTGGCTCATGGAGATCGTCGCCGCGCCCGGCGTCCTCAAGGAGGGCTCCACGGGCGCCGTCCTGCACGGAGAGCTGGAACGCGGCTACCGCTCGGCGGTCATCTTCACCTTCGGCGGCGGGAACAACGAGATCCAGCGCGAAATCATCTCGTGGATCGGACTGGGGATGCCGCGGGTCCGGCGCTAGCCTGACGAGGTGGACGCGCTTCGCTCAGGTGACCAGGGGCTGTTCGGTTCCTCCTCGGTGACCTGGCAGATGCACGGTGATCCCATGATGTGGGTCGCCGGGATCCGCGCGCTCTACCTCCAGGCCCTGCACCCCCGCGCCGTCCGGGGCGTCCTGCAGAATTCCGACTTCCGGCGCGACGCCTGGGGCCGGCTGATGCGCACCGCGAACTTCGTCGGCACGGCGACGTACGGCACCACAGAGGCCGCCGAGAAAGCCGGCGCCCGGGTCCGGAAGATCCACACCCTGCTCAAGGCCACCGACCCGGACACGGGGGAGCGGTACCGGATCGACGAGCCCGAGCTGCTGCTGTGGGTGCACTGCGCCGAGATCGACTCCTATCTGCACGTCCTGCGCCGCTCGGGCTTCCCGATGACGGACGCGCACGCCGACCGGTACATCGACGAACACCGGGTCAGCGCACGCCTGGTCGGCCTCGACCCCACCGACGTACCGGCGAATCGGGCGGAGCTGGCCGCCTACTTCGAGAAGGTGCTGCCGGAGCTCGCCGCAGGGCCCGAGGCGAGGGAGGTGGACGACTTCCTGTCGCGCCCGCCGACCCACCCGCTGCTCGTGCCGGCGCGCGCGCTGCTGTGGCGGCGCGTGGCGCGGCTGGCGTACGCCGCCCTGCCGCCGTACGCCCACGAGCTGTACGGCCGACCCGCGCCGGCCCCCTCGACGGTGACCCGGCGCCTGCGTGTCACGGGCACCGTGCTGCGCTGCGTTCCCGCACGTCTTCGCTGGCAACTCCCGCCCAAACACATTCTGCGGGCCATGGCGCGGCTCGGCCCCGGCTCCCGACCGGCGCCGTACAAAGTCGGCAGATAACTCGCCATACTGGACGGGCCAGGGGAGGGCGCGGCGAGCAGCGACGGGGGCGATCGCACGAGATGGCGGAGACCAGGCTGATCCAGAGCCGGTACCGACTGCTCGATCTGATCGGGCGGGGAGGCATGGGTGAGGTGTGGCGCGCCCGCGACGAGTCGCTGGGGCGGCAGGTGGCCGTGAAGTGCCTCAAACCGCTCGGGCCGCACCACGATCAGTCGTTCACCCGTGTGCTGCGGGAGAGATTCCGGCGCGAGGCCAGGGTGGCCGCCGCGCTGCAACACCGCGGGGTGACCGTGGTGCACGACTTCGGCGAGTCGGAGGGCGTGCTGTACCTGGTCATGGAGCTGCTGGAGGGCCGCAACCTCAGCCAGCTCCTGGAGGACAACAAGCAGCATCCGCTCCCCGTCGCCGATGTCGTCGACATCGCCGACCAGGTGTCCGGGGCCCTCGCCTACACCCACCAACAGGGCATCGTGCACCGTGACCTGAAGCCCGCCAACATCATGCGGCTGGCCGACGGCACGGTGAAGATCTGCGACTTCGGCATCGCGCGCCTCGGCCACGACATCGGCTTCACGGCCCGGCTGACCGGCACCGGTATCGCGATGGGCACTCCGCACTACATGTCGCCGGAGCAGATCAGCGGTGCCCAGGTCGACCAGCGCAGTGATCTGTACTCCTTCGGATGTGTGCTCTACGAAATCGCCACCGGGGCACCGCCGTTCGACCTGGACGACGCGTGGGCGATCCTCGTCGGCCACCGTGACACGCCTCCCGAGCCGCCGCGCCACCACCGCGCCGAGCTCCCCGAGTACTTCGAGCGGATCATCCTGGATCTGCTGGCCAAGGAGCCGGAGAGGCGCCCGCAGGACGCGCGCGAGCTCGGCCGGCGCATCGGCACGGGGCGTACGACTCCGGTGTACGTGCCGACGGTCGTGTCCCCCGCGATCGACCGTCCCGCCGACGAGCGGCGCATGTTGGAGCCGTCGACGAGGGCTCCCGCTCCCTCTTCCTCGCGTGAACCCCGGCTGCCCTCCTGGACCCGGGGCATGACCACCGGTCACAAGGCGACCGGTGCCGGACTCGGCGGCGCCCCGCCGGACGCGGCGGCGGGCCTGACCGGCGAATGGACGGCGCGCCCGGCCACGTCCGCACCGGAGGCGCCGGAGCACGTCGAACGCCCGACCCCCTCGCCGGAGTTGCTCACCACCCTGACGGGCCGGCACAACGCCGGACTGAGCCTCGGGCGGCTCGGCCGGTGGACCGAGGCGGGCGAGGTGCACCGCGCGGTCGCCGCCGAACGCGAGCACGTCCTTGGCCCCGACCACCCCGACACCCTCGCCAGCCGCTACGAGGTCGGCTTCACCCTCAGCCGCACCGGACGCGCAGCCGAGGCGCTGCGCGAGTACACGCGGGTCGCCGGGGGCAGGGAGCGGGCGCTCGGCCCCGACCATCCCGACACCCTGGCCGCGCGTCAGGAAATGGCGTACGTACTGGGCCAGTTGGGCCGTCACTTCGAGGCGCACCAGGCGTACACCGCGGTGCTCGCCGCCCGGGAGCGTGTCATGGGCCCCGATCATCCCGACACCCTGCGCTGCCGCCACAACCTGGCCTTCAACCTGAGCAGGCTGGGCCGCCTGGAGGACTCCTACCGGATGGCGAGCGAGGTCGCCGCCGCGCGGACCCGGGTGCTCGGTGTGAACCACCCCGACACCCTCGTGACACGGTACGAAGTCGCGTACGCGCTCGGTCAGTTGGGCCACTGGCCCGAGGCGTTGGGGACCTACCGGGAGGTGGCCGAGGCACGGGCCCAGGCCCTCGGCCCCGACCACCCGGACACCCTCTCCGCCCGCTACGAGGTCGGCATCAGCCTCGGCCGGCTCGGCCGCAGCGCGCAGGCCCTGGAGCTGTACCGGGACCTGATCGACGACCGCACCCGGGTGCACGGCCCCGCCCACCCCGAGACCCTGCGCGCCCGGCACGGCCTCGGCGTCAACCTCGGCCGGATGGGCCGCTGGGAGGAGGCGCTCGCCGAGTCCCGTGACGTGTGGGCCATCCGCGAGCGCGTCCTCGGCCCCGACCACCCGGACACCCTCGTCAGCCGCCGCGAGGTCGCGGTCGGCCTCGGCTGGCTGGGCCGCTGGTCCGACGCCCTCACCGAGTACCGGGGCGTCGCCACCGCCCGCGAACGCGTTCTCGGCGCCGACCACCCCGACGCCCTGGCCAGCCGCAACGACGAGGCACACTGCCTGGAACAACTGGGCCGGGGCCAGGAGGCGGTGGAGCTGTACCGCAGAGTGGCCGCGTTGCGCCAGCAGCGGGCGGCACGGGGAGACTGAGGGGCTCCCGTGCGTCCCGTGCGGGGGCGGGGGTGTGCCCGCCCTGTTCGAGGGACGGCACCGGCCATACGGCGGTGTCGTGGTCGGCGGACCGGCCATACGGCGGTGCCGTGGTCGACGGACCGGCCATACGGCGGTGTCGCGGCCGACGGTGGCGAAGGCCACGCCGGGGCGGATGCCCGCGCTCGTGCCCCGTCCGGACGCCCGCCGGGTGCCGCGTACCTCTGGCCGTTCTAGATCATCGCGTGCTACGAAGAACCATGCCTGCACACGAGGGATACGACGTCGTGATCGTCGGCGGGGGCCACAACGGACTCGTCGCCGCCGCCTACCTGGCCCGGGCCGGCCGGTCCGTGCTCGTGCTCGAGCGCCTGGGGACCACCGGCGGCGCCGCCGTGTCCACCCGGCCGTTCGCCGGAGTCGACGCCCGGCTGTCGCGCTACTCCTACCTGGTCAGCCTGCTGCCCCGGAAGATCGTGCGGGATCTGAGCCTCGACTTCCGCGTGCGGGGCCGCACCGTGTCCTCGTACACGCCCGTCGAACGCGGCGGACGGCCCACCGGCCTGCTCGTCGGCGGTGGCGAGCGCCGCACCCGCGAGGCCTTCGCGCGCCTGACCGGCTCGGACCGCGAGTACGAGGCGTGGCAGCGCTTCTACGGCATGACCGGCCGGGTCGCCCAGCAGGTCTTCCCGACGCTCACCGAACCGCTGCCCACCCGCGAGGAACTGCGCGCCCGCATCGACGACGAGGAGGCCTGGCGGGTCCTCTTCGAGGAGCCGGTCGGTGTCGCCGTGGAGGAGAACTTCGCCGACGACCTCGTACGCGGTGTCGTCCTCACCGACGCGCTCATCGGGACCTTCGCGGACGCCCACGACCCGTCCCTGCGCCAGAACCGCTGCTTCCTGTACCACGTGATCGGCGGCGGCACCGGCGCCTGGGACGTGCCGGTCGGCGGCATGGGCGCCCTCACCGACGCGATGGCCGCGGCGGCGCGCGCCGCGGGCGCCGTGATCGTCACCGGCCACGAGGCGGTGCGCATCGAGACCGACGGGCGGGCCGCCGAGGTCACCTACCGCACCGCGGACGGCGAGGGCGTCGTCCCGGCCCGGCACGTCCTCGTGAACGCCTCGCCGCAGGAACTCGCGCACCTCACCGGCGACGAACCGCCGACCCCCGCCGAGGGCGCCCAGCTGAAGGTCAACATGCTGCTCAAGCGGTTGCCGAGGCTGCGCGACACCTCGGTCGACCCGCGCGAGGCGTTCTCCGGCACCTTCCACATCGCCGAGGGCTACGAGCAGTTGGCGACCGCCCACGCGCAGGCCGCGTCGGGTGAGCTGCCCACCGCGCCGCCCTCCGAGATCTACTGCCACTCCCTCACCGACCCGAGCATCCTCGGCCAGGACCTGGTCGAGCAGGGGTACCAGACCCTCACCCTCTTCGGCTTGCACACACCTGCCCGGCTGTTCGAGCGGGACAACGACGCCGTACGGGCGGAGCTGCTGAAGTCGACGCTGGCGCAGCTGGAGGCGCACCTCGCCGAACCGCTCGCCGACTGCCTGGCCACCGACGCGGACGGCCGCCCCTGCATCGAGGCGAAGACCCCGCTCGACCTGGAGCGCGACCTGCGGTTGCCCGGCGGCAACATCTTCCACCGCGACCTCGCCTTCCCGTACGCCCAGGAGGGCACGGGCCGCTGGGGCGTCGAGACCCGGCACGCGAACGTCCTGCTGTGCGGGGCGGGCGCGGTGCGCGGCGGCGGCGTGAGCGGGGTGCCCGGGCACAACGCGGCCATGGCCGTACTGGAGGGCGGGGACGACTAGCTCTGCCGGTCGGTCGCGTGCCGTCGGTGTGGCGCGCGGTCTGGGACCCGGTCGAGGGACTGGCCAGAAATCTGACGGAGCATCAGAAAAGGCCTTCCCTCGTCCGGGGGACTGCGGCATTCTGCGGCCATGCAGACGGAGCTGAGCAAGAAACTGGGAGTCGAGCACGCCATTTTCGGCTTCACGCCGTTTCCCGCCGTCGCCGCGGCCATCAGTCGCGCGGGCGGATTCGGTGTGCTCGGCGCGGTCCGCTACACCGCCCCCGACGACCTGAAGCGCGACCTCGACTGGATCGAGGCGAACGTCGACGGCAAACCGTACGGCCTGGACGTCGTCATGCCCGCGAAGAAGGTCGAGGGGGTGACGGAAGCCGACGTCGAGGCGATGATCCCCGAGGGGCACCGGCAGTACGTCAGGGACACCCTCGCCAAGTACGGCGTGCCCGAACTCGCCGAGGGCGAGGCGTCCGGCTGGCGCATCACCGGCTGGATGGAACAGGTCGCCCGCTCCCAGCTCGACGTCGCCTTCGACTACCCGATCAAACTGCTCGCCAACGCGCTGGGCTCGCCACCCGCCGACGTGGTCGAACGCGCCCACGAGCGCGGGGTACTCGTCGCGGCCCTCGCCGGCAGCGCCCGGCACGCGCGCAAACACGCCGAGGCGGGCATCGACGTCGTCGTCGCGCAGGGCTACGAGGCGGGCGGCCACACCGGCGAGATCGCCTCGATGGTGCTCACCCCCGAAGTCGTCGACGCCGTCGACCCGTTGCCCGTGCTGGCGGCGGGCGGCATCGGCAGCGGACAGCAGGTGGCCGCCGCCCTCAGCCTAGGCGCCCAGGGGGTGTGGCTCGGCTCCCTGTGGCTGACCGTCACGGAAGCGGACATGCACGCGCCCGCCGTGACCCGCAAGCTGCTCGCCGCCGGGTCCGGCGACACCGTCCGCTCGCGCGCGCTGACCGGCAAGCCCGCGCGCCAGCTGCGCACCGAGTGGACCGACGCCTGGGACGACCCGAACGGCCCCGGCACGCTCCCCATGCCGCTCCAGGGGCTGCTGGTGGCCGAGGCGGTCTCCCGGATCCAGAAGTACGAGGTGGAACCGCTGCTCGGGACGCCGGTCGGGCAGATCGTCGGGCGGATGAACAGCGAGCGCAGTGTCCAGGCCGTCTTCGACGACCTGACGAGCGGCTTCGAGCGGGCCGTCGAGCGCGTCAACCGGATCGCGGGAAGGGGCGAACGGTCATGAGCACCTCACCCAACGGCTTCTGGGCCCAGGCCACCGCCGACCCAGGGCGGACGGTCCTCATCACCCCGGACGGGGACGAGTGGACCGCGGGCCGGCTGCACGCCGCGGCCAACCGGCTCGTCCACGGTCTGCGCGCCGCGGGACTCGAACGCGGCGACGCCTTCGCGGTCGTCCTGCCCAACGGCGTCGAGTTCTTCGTCGCCTACCTCGCCGCCTCCCAGGCCGGCCTCTACCTGGTGCCGGTCAACCACCACCTCGTCGGCCCCGAGATCGCCTGGATCGTCTCCGACTCGGGCGCCAAGGTGCTGATCGCCCACGAACGGTTCGCCGATGCCGCCCGCCACGCCGCCGACGAGGCGAAGCTTCCCGCGACGCAGCGGTACGCGGTGGGCACGGTGGCGGGCTTTAGGCCGTACGCCGAACTCCTCGACGCACAGCCCGACTCGGCGCCCGCCGGCCGCACCCTCGGCTGGGTCATGAACTACACCTCGGGCACCACGGGCCGCCCGCGCGGCATCCGGCGCCCGCTGCCCGGAAAGCTCCCCGAGGAGTCGTACCTCGGCGGCTTCCTCGGCATCTTCGGCATCAGGCCGTACGACGACAACGTGCACCTGGTCTGCTCACCGCTGTACCACACCGCCGTACTCCAGTTCGCGGGCGCGTCCCTGCACATCGGGCACCGCCTGGTGCTGATGGACAAGTGGACACCCGAGGAGATGCTCCGCGTCATCGACGCCCACGCCTGCACCCACACCCACATGGTCCCGACCCAGTTCCACCGGCTGCTGGCACTGCCCGACGAGGTGAAGGCTCGCTACGACGTCTCCTCGATGCGCCACGCCATCCATGGCGCCGCCCCGTGCCCGGACCATGTGAAACGGGCCATGATCGAGTGGTGGGGCCACAGCGTCGAGGAGTACTACGCGGCCAGTGAGGGCGGCGGCGCCTTCGCGACCACCGAGGACTGGCTGAAGAAGCCCGGCACGGTCGGCAAGGCCTGGCCCATCAGCGAACTCGCCGTCTTCGACGACGACGGCAACCGGCTGCCGCCCGGTGAACTCGGCACCGTCTACATGAAGATGAGCACCGGCGGATTCTCGTACCACAAGGACGAGAGCAAGACGAAGAAGAACCGCATCGGCGACTTCTTCACCGTGGGTGACCTGGGCTGTCTCGACGAGGACGGCTATCTCTTCCTCCGTGACCGCAAGATCGACATGATCATCTCGGGTGGGGTCAACATCTACCCGGCCGAGATCGAGGCCGCGCTGCTCTCCCACCCCGCCGTCGCCGACGCGGCCGCCTTCGGCATCCCGCACGACGACTGGGGCGAGGAGGTCAAGGCCGTCGTCGAGCCCGCCCCGGGCCACGAGCCGGGGCCGGCCCTCGCCGCCGACATCCTCGGCCACTGCGAGCGCCTGCTCGCCGGGTACAAGCGCCCCAAGAGCGTCGACTTCATCGCGTCGATGCCGCGCGACCCGAACGGGAAGCTGTACAAGCGGCGCCTGCGGGATCCCTACTGGGAGGGCCGTACGCGAGCGGTGTGAACAGCGGAGCGGGGTGCGACCGGGGTGGTCCCCGCCCGCCCGGGCAGGGACCACCCCGCTGCCGTCAGCGCTGTTCGCCCACGCGGATCACCCGCAGCCCGGGCGAGGACAGGATCTCCTTCTCGCAGAACCGGGAGGTGACCCACTTCCCCTCGGAGAACAGCCGCGTCTGGTCGCTGAAGTGCGGCGAGTTCGGATTCGACGACTGGGAGTAGGCCAGCAGCGTACGGGCGACCGGGCAGCGGCCGCCGTCCCACCCGACGGCCTGGATGTACGAGGACCCCGTGGTGACCTCGGTGTAGCCGCCGGCCGCCACGTCCCACACCGGCTCGACCTTGTTCCACACGCCGAGCGACTCCGTGCCGCCCGGCACGGGGATGCGCTGCTCGCCCCGGACGACGACCTGGTGCGCGCCGAGCGTCGCGTCCAGCGCGATGCCCGCCGCCCGCAGCTCGCTCACCGCGTCGGCGAGGGCCGTGGCCACGCCGGGCGCTTCGGTGTTGAGCGTGTTGGGCGTGTGCACGGGGTCCGCCGCCGAGAACGGGACCTTCCAGAGCTGCGCGGTCGCGGTCGTGGCGGTCAGTCGCCGCCAGAACCGGTCGAAGAGCAGTGCGCCCCGGCTGCCGGTCTTCATGGAGTGGTCCCACGCCTTCAGCACACCGCACGCCTCGCTCACGTCAACGGCCCTGCCGTCGCTGCCCGTCGCCGTCCCGCCGGGCAACGAGGCACACGCGCGGGCCGTGTCGTCGGCGATGAGGTCGCCCGAGGTCGCCCGGTTCGCGAACTGCTGCGCCTGTAGGTCCCGTACGGTCAGCTCTCCCGTCGCGGCCATCGCGGACACGTCCGCCTTCGCGCCCCGCGCACGGGTCGACAGCGGCGAGCCGATCGACCCGAAGACCCGTTCGTACCCGGTGAGCGGCCGGTCCGTATTGGCCAGCCAGGCACTGTCGTTGGAGTTCTCCGCGTACGGCGCGTCCTTCAGGACCGGCATCTTCGCGGGCCCGAAGATCCCGGGCTGTACGGCGTCGGGGTCGGTGCCCGGCGCGCAGTCGCCGCGGGAGCCGTCGAGGACCGCGATACCGGACGACGGGTAGAGGGCCTTGCCGAGCGCCGTCGAGCAGCGCTGGGCCAACTCGTCGGTGATACGCGGCAGTACCTGCGACTGCGTGAACAGCGAGTGCCCGCCCGAGTCGGCGGCGACCGTGTTGATCCAGGGCAGCCCCTGTGTGCGCCTCAGCGTCGTGAGGACGTCGGCCGTGCCGCGGGCCCGGCCGAAGCCGAGGGCGGTGTCGGGGGCGCGCAGATTCTCGGCGTTGGGGTCGTTGAGGGCGTACGCCGTCGTGGACGTCCAGGGCAGCGGGAGTCCCGCGCCGAGCGAGGTGACGACCGGGCCGTAGCGGGTCCACCACTGGGCACGGGTGACCGGCGGGCCGCCCCGCGTCTCGACGGTGACGGTCCGCCTCGTCATCCGCTCCGGCTTCCCGTCTACCAGGTACGTCGTGGGGTCGGCCGGATCCAGCGTCAGCTGATGGAGGTTGAGCGTGACGCCGGTGGCGACGGTATGGCTCCAGGCCACCCGTGCGTTGCGCCCGATGGAGACCGTGGTGGAGCCGAGCAGCGCGCCGCCCGCCACGTTCAGCTCGCCGGGGATCGTCTGCTGCGACTGCCAGAAACGACGGCCGCCCTGCCACGGGTAGTGCGGGTTGCCCAGCAGCAGCCCACGGCCGTTCGCCGTGGTGGCACCGCTGAAGGCGACCGCGTTGGACCCCATGTCGGCGGTGTCGAAGAGTTTTCGGGCGGCGCGCGCGGCACTCTTCGCGTCGGGTATGCCGACGGCCGTACGCGCGGCGGTCGTCGCGGGCGGCCGCGCGGCCGTGATGCCGTCGACCGCGCGGCCCTGACCGCCGAGCACCGCCAGCGCGAAGGTACGCGCGGCCACGTCCACCGCGGTCACGGGCCGGACCCAGGAGGCGCCCCGGCAGGCCGGATCGGTGATCCGGTTCTGGGCGAGCCAGGCGTTGTAACCGGTCGCCCAGCCCCGCATCAGAGCCTTGGAATCGCGGCTCGGACCCCGTGGCGCGGGCTCCGCGAGCAGTTTCTCCACGGTGCCCGTCGCCCGCACGCCGCGGAAGTAGAGGTCGCTGGAGAGGTTCTCGGCCGCCGAGGACAGCGAACCGTCGGGCTCCGCGTCGGGACCGAAGAAGCGGGAGCGTTCGCCGCGTACGGTCACGAACCCGTCGGCGAGGGTGCACACCTGGTCGGCGGCCTGCGCCCAGCCGGTGCCGAAGCCGAGGTCCGCGTAGTTCTGCGCGAGGATGTGCGGAATGCCGTACTCGGTGTAGCGGATCACGGCGGACAGACCGCCGGCGGACGGGTGGGACGGAGAGTGCTGACGCTCCTGGCCGTTCGCTGCGGTCGCGGGCAGCGCGGCCGAGGCGGTGAGCAGGGCTACGGCCAGGACGGCGAACCGTCTGGGGCGGATGCGCATCGTGCCTCCCGACATCATTGAGGGAAGGGGCGGTTGAGCGTAACAACAGCCACAGACGTGTGACCTGGTGTCAGTACGTTCCACGGTGGGGTTGATCCTCTTCGCGCCAAGGGCGCGGGAGGCTTGACCCCGTTCGCGGGCCGGAACGAGGATCACGGCACAGCAGCCGGACGAAGGAGCAGGTCATGACGGCGGGTCAGAACCCCACGGTGGCGGCGGGACGGAGCGTCACGGTCGACGGGGTGCTGCGGCGCAGCGCCCGGCGGACCCCCGAACGCGTCGCGATCCACTACCGCGACCGGTCCTGGACCTACGGCGAACTCGACGAGGCCGTCTCCCGCGCGGCCCAGGTGCTGCGCTCCTCGGGACTGGCACCGGGCGACCGTGTCGGTGCCTACGGCCACAACTCGGACGCGTACCTGATCGGCTTCCTCGCGTGTGCGCGCGGCGGGCTTGTGCACGTGCCGGTCAACCAGAACCTGACCGGTGACGACCTCGCGTACATCGTCGGACAGG
Source organism: Streptomyces olivochromogenes (assembly GCF_001514115.1). Taxonomy (GTDB): domain Bacteria; phylum Actinomycetota; class Actinomycetes; order Streptomycetales; family Streptomycetaceae; genus Streptomyces; species Streptomyces olivochromogenes. The sequence goes on along the minus strand of NZ_KQ948466.1, from coordinate 233,352 downwards.
CCGGCTGCGGACTGGTCCTGGCCGACCCGGACCTGGCCGGGAACCTCCCTGAGGGAACCCGTGTTCTCGCCCTGCGCGACAGTGACGAGTCGCTGCTCGCGCGACTCGACACGACCACGCCGTACGACGGACCGGAGCCCCGCGGCGAGGACCTGACGCAACTCCTCTACACCTCGGGCACCACCGCGCTGCCCAAGGGCGCCATGCTGACCCACCGTGCGCTGGTGCACGAGTACCTCAGCGCGATCACCGCCCTCGATCTGCAGGCCGGCGATCTGCCCGTGCACTCGCTGCCGCTCTACCACTCCGCGCAGATGCATGTGTTCCTGCTGCCCTATCTCGCGGTCGGCGCCGTGAACGTCATCCTCGACGCGCCCGACGCCGGGCAGATCCTCGACCTGATCGAGGCCGGTCACGCGGACAGCCTGTTCGTGCCGCCCACCGTCTGGATCGGACTGTCCAACCGCCCCGACTTCGCCACCCGTGACCTGAGCGGACTGCGCAAGGCGTACTACGGGGCATCGATCATGCCGGTGCCGGTTCTGGAACGGCTGCGGGAGCGGCTGCCGAAGCTGGCGTTCTACAACTGCTTCGGCCAGAGCGAGATCGGACCGCTGGCCATGGTCCTCGGACCCCACGAGCACAAGGGGCGGATGGACTCGTGCGGGCGGCCGGTGCTGTTCGTCGAGGCGCGGGTCGTCGACGAGTCCGGCAAGGACGTGCCCGACGGGGAGCGAGGCGAAATCGTCTACCGCTCGCCGCAGTTGTGCGACGGCTACTGGGACAGGCCGGAGGAGACCGCGGAGGCCTTCCGTGACGGCTGGTTCCACTCGGGGGACCTCGCCGTGCGCGACGAGGAGGGCTACTTCACCGTCGTCGACCGGGTGAAGGACGTCATCAACTCCGGTGGCGTGCTGGTTGCCTCGCGCCAGGTCGAGGACGCGCTCTACACACACGACGCCGTCGCCGAGGTGGCCGTGATCGGGCTCCCCGACGAGCGGTGGATCGAGGCGGTCACGGCGGTCGTCGTCGCCCGTACCGAGGTCACCGAGGCCGAACTCCTCGCCCACGCACGCGAGAAGCTCGCCGCCTTCAAGACGCCCAAGCAGGTCCTCTTCGTGGACGAACTGCCACGCAACGCCAGCGGGAAGATCCTCAAACGCGAGCTGAGGGACCGCTTCGCGGACGCACGGTCCGAAACCGTCCAGGGGTAGGACGCCCTGACGGAGACGGCCGACGACCCTCGCGTTCGACCGTCACCGGTCGCCCCGGGACGGGCTCGGCAACCGTCGCCGGTCACGCGGCAACCGTTGTCGGTCACGCGGTGACCGGCGTGGGGCGGCGGTTGCGGCGGATGCGTCAGTGGGCCGCCTCCGTCGCCACCGAGCGCGCCCACCGGTAGTCCGCCTTGCCGCTGGGCGAGCGCTGGATGGCGTCGGTGATGACGAGCTGGCGGGGGATCTTGTAGCCGGCCAGGTGGCTTCGGCAGTGGGTCTGGATGTCCTCCAGCGAGGGCCTGCCCGCGCCCTCGCGGAGCTGGACGACCGCCGCCACGTGGTTGCCCCACTTCTCGTCGGGAACCCCAGCGACCAGCGCGTCGTACACGTCCGGATGGGATTTCAGGGCCTGCTCGACCTCTTCCGGATAGACCTTCTCGCCACCGGTGTTGATGCACTGGGAGCCGCGGCCGAGGACGGTGACGATGCCCTCCTCGTCGACCGTCGCCATGTCGCCGAGCAGCACCCACCGCTCGCCGTCCTTCCGGAAGAAGGTCTCGGCGGTCTTCTTCGGGTCGTTGTAGTAGCCGAGGGGCACATGGCCGCGCTGTGCGACCCGGCCGGGCTCACCGACGGCGACCGGCTTGTACGTGGCCGGATCCACCACCTGTGTACGGGAGTTGACCCGTAGCCGGAAACCTTGTCCGGCCCCCGAGTCCGCGGTCGCGGTGCCGTTGAAGCCGGACTCCGAGGAGCCGTAGTTGTTGAGCAGCATCACGTTCGGGACCAGTGACTGGAACTGCTCACGCACCGTCTCGGACATGATCGCGCCGGACGAGGACACGCTGAACATCGAGGAGCAGTCCGTGCCCTTCATCGGCCCCCGCAGCGCGTCGATCAGCGGGCGCAGCATCGCGTCGCCGACCAGCGACATGCTGGTGACCTTCTCCTTCGCCACCGTCCGCAGGACCTCTTCGGGCACGAACTTGCGGTGGATCACGACCCGTTGGCCGAAGTTGAACCCGATGAACGCCGTCAGTGTCGAGGTGCCGTGCATCAGCGGGGGAGTGGGGAAGAAGGTGATGCCCTCGCCGCCGGCCGCCACCCGCTCGGCGAGCTCCTCCGGCTTCCTGACCGGCTCGCCGGTCGGGGCCCCGCCGCCCAGCCCGGAGAAGAACAGGTCCTCCTGGCGCCACATCACACCCTTGGGCATGCCGGTGGTGCCGCCGGTGTAGATGATGAACTGATCGTCCGCCGAGCGCGGCGGGAAGCCCCGTTCGGGGGATCCCGCGGCCTCGACCTCGGCGAAGTCCAGGGCGGGCAAGGAGGTCCCGTCGCTCGCCGCGCTCCCCACCCGCAGGAGATGCCGCAGCGCCGAGGCCCGCGGCACTGCCGCCGCCACCCGGTCGGTGAACTCCGTGTCGAAGACCAGCGCCACCAGATCCGCGTCCCGGTAGAGGTAGACCAACTCCTCTTCCACGTAACGGTAGTTGACGTTGACCGGCACGATCCGTGCCTTCAGGCAGCCCAGCACGGTCTGCACGTACTCGACGCCGTTGTAGAGGTGCAGCCCGAGGTGCTCGCCGGGGCGGATGCCGCTGTCGATCAGGTGATGGGCGACGCGATTGGCCGCCGCGTCGAGCTGGGCGTACGTCAGACGGCGCTCCGCGCCCGTGCCCGGATGGTCGATGTACACGAGCGCCTCGCGGCCCGGAACCACGTCGACGACCGACTCGAACAGGTCGGCAAGGTTGTACTCCACCGCTCCTCCTGACGTCGCGCGTCCGGTCCCGCCCCAAGGGCCTGTCGTTTGGATCAGGCCTGGGCCGCGGGGTCTGACCAAGCCTCGTCTCCTGAAACGACCTGATCCAAACGACAGGCCCTCGGCTCGACGGCCATCAGAGCAAAGCCCGCCACAACTGGGAAGGGCCCGCGCAGAAGAAATCTGACTGTCTGTCAGAAAACTCTTGTACTGGTCCCGCGCCTACTGCAACCTGTTCTCGTTCCAGAGAGCCTGTCTGACGGGAGGACGGCAATGGGTGGTACGGAACACCTCACCGTGCAGCGCGAAGGCGCCACACTGGTGCTCACGCTCAACAGGCCCGAGGCCAAGAACGCGCTCTCGCTGCCGATGCTCGTCGGTCTGTACGACGGCTGGATCGAGGCCGACGAGGACGACGCGATCCGCTCGATCGTGCTCACCGGTGCGGGGGACGCCTTCTGCGCCGGCATGGACCTCAAGGCACTGGCGGGGCGAGGCATGGAGGGCCAGCAGTACCGGGACCGGCTGAAGGCCGACCCCGATCTGCACTGGAAGGCGATGCTGCGCCACCACCGCCCCCGCAAGCCGGTGATCGCCGCCGTCGAGGGTCACTGTGTCGCGGGCGGTACCGAGATCCTCCAGGGCACCGACATCCGGGTCGCGGGAGAGTCGGCGACCTTCGGGCTCTTCGAGGTCAAGCGCGGGCTGTTCCCGATCGGCGGCTCCACGGTCCGCCTGCAACGCCAGATCCCACGCACGCACGCCCTGGAGATGCTCCTCACGGGGCGTCCGTACTCGGCCCGGGAGGCCGCCGGGATCGGCCTGGTCGGACACGTCGTGCCCGACGGGACGGCGCGGCAAAAAGCCCTCGAGATCGCCGAACTGATCAACGCCTGCGGTCCGCTGGCCGTCGAGGCGGTGAAGGCGTCCGTGTACGAGACCGCCGAGATGACGGAGACGGAGGGCCTCGCGGCCGAGCTGACCCGGGGCTGGCCGATCTTCGACACGGCCGACGCGAAGGAAGGTTCCCGAGCCTTCACCGAGAAACGCCCACCCGTCTATCGGCGCGCGTGACGTCCCGGGCCGTGACGGTGCGCGGGGCCGGGACGGGCCTGACAGAGGCCTTCTGCGGCCGGGAGAGGGAGACCCGAGGGCCTGGGTTCTGCCGTCGGGGGCACGCTCGATCCTCTCCTCCCTCCCGACGGAGTCACCTCGTGCTTGCCCCTCCCCCCGCGCGACGGAGTCACCACGTGCTCGACCCTCCCCTCCCCCCGACGGAGTCGTGACGCGCACGATCCCCCTCCCCTAAGGAGACAACCGGGATGCCCGAAGTCCTCAAAGCCCCCCTCGTCGTCGAGTTCCCCTTCACCCGATCGCTCGGCCCCGTCCAGAGCGCGTTTCTCACCGGGCTGCGTGAGCGTGTCGTCCTGGGTGTGAAGACCGCCGACGGCCGGACGCTCGTCCCGCCCGTCGAGTACGACCCCGTCACCGCGGAGGACCTGGACGAGCTCGTCGAGGTCGCCCCCACCGGCACCGTCACCACCTGGGCCTGGAACCACGAACCCCGTCGGGGCCAACCCCTCGACACCCCCTTCGCCTGGGCCCTGGTCCGGCTCGACGGCGCGGACACCGCCCTCCTGCACGCCCTGGACGCTCCGGGCCCCGACGCCGTACGCACCGGTATGCGCGTGCGTGTCCGCTGGGCGGCGCAGCGCACCGGCGCCATCACCGACATCGCCTGCTTCGAGCCGTACGACGGAGACCGCCCGCAGATCGCGGGCCACGACGGGCGGTTCGAGGACATGGTCACCGGCATCGTCGCCCCCGCGCGCCTCGACTACGTCTACTCGCCCGGCCGCGCCCAGTCCGCCTACATCGACAGCCTCTCCTCGCGGCGCACCGTGGGCGAGCGCTGCCCGTCCTGCCGCAAGGTGTACGTCCCGCCGAGGGGAGCGTGCCCCACCTGCGGTGTCATCACGTCGGAGCAGGTGGAGGTGGGTCCGCGCGGCACCGTGACCACGTACTGCATCGTCAACATCAAGGCCAGGAACCTCGACATCGAAGTGCCGTACGTCTACGCGCACATCGCCCTCGACGGCGCCGACCTCGCGCTGCACGGCCGGATCGGCGGCATCCCCTACGACCAGGTGCGCATGGGGCTGCGGGTGGAGCCGGTGTGGACGGAGGGCGGCCGCCATCCCGACCACTACCGGCCCACCGGCGAACCGGACGCCGAGTACGACACGTACAAGGAGCTGTTGTAGATGCCGCCCATCAGGGACGTCGCCGTCGTCGCCTTCGCGCAGAGCGACCATCTGCGCACCACCGACGAGCTCTCCGAGGTGGAGATGCTCATCCCGGTCCTGCACGCCGTCCTCGAGCAGACCGGGCTGAAGACCAGCGACATCGGTTTCACCTGCTCCGGTTCGAGCGACTACCTCGCGGGCCGCGCCTTCTCCTTCACCATGGCCCTCGACGGGGTGGGCGCCTGGCCGCCGATCTCCGAGTCGCACGTGGAGATGGACGGGGCCTGGGCACTGTACGAGGCGTGGACGAAACTGCTCACAGGGGACGCCGACACCGCGCTGGTGTACGGGTACGGGAAGTCCTCACCCGGATCCGTACGGGACGTTCTGACCCGGCAGCTCGACCCCTACTACGTCGCGCCCCTGTGGCCCGACTCCGTCGCCCTCGCGGCCCTCCAGGCGCAGGCGCTCATCGACGCCGGCGAGACCGACGAACCCGCGCTGGCAGGGGTGGCGTCCCGCAGCCGCGCTTCGGCCGCCACCAACTCCCATGCCCAGCTGCGGGGTTCGGTGGACCAGGGCGACTACCTCGTACGGCCCCTGCGCGTCGGCGACTGCCCGCCCGTCGGTGACGGTGCCGCCGCCGTGATCCTCGCGGCGGGGGAGCGGGCCCGCGAGCTGTGCGAACGGCCCGCCTGGATCCGGGGCATCGACCACCGCATCGAGGCACACGGCCTCGGCGTGCGCGACCTGACGGACTCGCCGTCGACCCGCCTCGCCGCCGAGCGGGCCGGAGCCTTCGAACGGCCCGTCGACACCGCCGAGTTGCACGCGCCGTTCACCTCCCAGGAGGTGGTCCTGCGCAAGGCGCTGCGGCTCGGCGAGGAGGTGCGCGTCAACCCGTCCGGCGGCGCCCTCGCCGCCAATCCGATCATGGCCGCCGGGCTCATCCGCATCGGTGAGGCCGCCGCCCGTGTCCACCGGGGCGAGTCCGACCGGGCGCTCGCCCACGCCACCTCCGGTCCCTGCCTCCAGCAGAACCTGGTCGCCGTACTCGAAGGGGATCCCCGATGAGCAAGGAGCCCGTGGCCGTCGTAGGCATCGGCCAGACCAAGCACGTGGCGGCCCGACGGGACGTGTCCATCGCGGGACTCGTCCGCGAGGCCGCCGGGCGGGCGCTCGCCGACGCCGAGTTGACGTGGGCCGACATCGACGCCGTGGTGATCGGCAAGGCGCCCGACTTCTTCGAGGGCGTCATGATGCCGGAGCTGTACCTCGCCGACGCGCTCGGCGCGGTCGGCAAGCCCATGCTGCGGGTGCACACGGCGGGTTCCGTCGGCGGATCCACGGCCCTGGTCGCCACGAACCTGATCGCGGGCCGCGTCCACGGCACCGTCCTGACCCTGGCCTACGAGAAGCAGTCCGAGTCGAACGCCATGTGGGGCCTGTCCCTGCCGATCCCCTTCCAGCAGCCGCTGCTGGCCGGGGCGGGCGGCTTCTTCGCACCGCACGTACGGGCGTACATGCGGCGCACCGGCGCGCCCGACACCGTCGGCTCGCTGGTCGCGTACAAGGACCGGCGCAACGCGCTGAAGAACCCGTACGCCCATCTCCACGAGCACGACATCACGCTGGAGAAGGTGCAGGCCTCGCCCATGCTGTGGGACCCGATCCGCTACTCGGAGACCTGCCCGTCCTCGGACGGCGCCTGTGCGATGATCCTCACCGACCGGGCGGGGGCGGCCCGCTCGCCGAGGCCGCCCGCGTGGCTGCACGGCGGCGCGATGCGCAGCGAGCCGACCCTGTTCGCGGGCAAGGACTGTGTGTCGCCGCAGGCGGGCAAGGACTGCGCGGCCGACGTGTACCGGCAGGCGGGCATCGCGGACCCGCGCCGTGACATCGACGCCGTGGAGATGTACGTGCCCTTCTCCTGGTACGAGCCCATGTGGCTGGAGAACCTCGGTTTCGCCGAGGAGGGCGAGGGCTGGAAACTCACCGAATCCGGTGTGACCGAGCTTGACGGGGACCTGCCCGTCAACATGTCGGGTGGTGTCCTCTCCACCAATCCGATCGGCGCCTCCGGCATGATCCGCTTCGCCGAAGCGGCACTTCAGGTGCGCGGTCAGGCGGGAGAACACCAGGTGGAAGGGGCTCGCAGGGTGCTGGGACACGCCTATGGAGGGGGATCCCAGTTCTTCTCGATGTGGCTGGTCGGGGCCGAGTCGCCCACCTCCTGAAAGCGTCCCCCTCACGTGGCCTGTCCGCCGCCGGAACCGATCGCTAGGCTGGCGGCGGACGACGAACCGGGAGGAGCACGGACGTGGCCGAGAGCACCATCGAGCAGCACCCGCTGGCGGGGTGGGACAAGCCTGAGCTGGACCTCAGCAACGCCGAATGGCAGTCCAGCAGCCGAGGGCGGGGAGACGTCCAGATCGCTTTTGTCGAGGGTTTCATCGCGATGCGCAACAGTGGCCGCCCCGCGAGCCCTTCCTTGATCTTCACACCGGCCGAGTGGGGCGCGTTCGTGTCGGGCGCCCGCGAGGGAGAGTTCGACCTGACCTGAGCCGACCTGACCCGACCTGACGTCGAGACTACGAGCCGACGCCCCGTACGAGGAGGCGATACGCGACGTGGGTCCCGTCCCGGGGCCGGTGCCCGAGCCGGGATCCGGTCCCAGGACGAGGCTTCGTCCTCAGGGGCGGGCGATCCGTGAACGGCACGGCGGCCCCCGGGCGACTGAACGGCGTGGCGGCCCGGAGCGGCTGAACGGTACGGCGGCCCCGGGCGTCTAATGGGTGCACGTGTACCTATCATTACCGTCATGGCGGACTCGATCGACGCGGACACCCGGCTCGCCCTGGACCTCGCCCTCACCATCCGGCACGACGGACAGGGCGGAGTGGCCGACGACCTCACGGACCCCGCTGGACTCACCACCTGGGTGCGCGGGCACGCCGAGCTGCTGCCCGGGGCCGACGCCTTCGTCGCCGACGCCGCCGCGCTCGCCGCCGTACGCGACCTGCGCGCCGCGGTCCGCTCCCTGTTCGCCCGCGCCGTGCGCCCCGGCGACCCCAGCCCGGCCGACGCCGCCCGACTGCTGCCCGTACCGCAGGCCGTGCTGCGCCTCAACACCGCCGCCGCCCTCGCGCCGACCGTCCCCGTCCTCACCTGGGACGACGGCGCCGAACCCGTCGTACGCCGGCAAGCCGTGGGCGGCGCCGCACCCCTCCCGGCACTGCTCGCCCGCGCCGCCCTCGCCTTCCTCGCGAGCCCGGACCGGTCGCGGCTGCACGCCTGCCACGCGCCGCGCTGCGTGCGCTACTTCATCAAGGAACACCCGCGACAGGAGTGGTGCAAACCCTCGTGCGGGAACCGAGCACGTGTCGCCCGCCATCACGAACGGCACAGGAAATCCGCGCAGGCCGTGGGGGATTGACCGAAGAATCCGGTCGGTCGGCCGAAGCCCGCGCCGGTAGCGGCGGAAGGGCTCCCCACGAGGCGCTACGAGCGTACGCTGAGGTCCCTGGAGGTCACGGTACGCATCCGCTCCCCGCGTGGACCGCACCACCGTGGCCAGGGGGTGGATCATGGGACAGCGTGCCGTACGCAGCAGAAGGACACTCTTCGAACGCGAGGGTGAACTCGCCGCCGCCGACGAGGCGTTGGACGAGCTCACCGGTCTGCGCGAGGACGGAACCGAAGCACCCGAGCGGCCCCGCGGCGCGCTCCTCGCCTTCGCCGGGCGTGCCGGAATCGGCAAGACCACGCTCCTCGCCGAGGTACGGCGGCGCGCCGCAGCCCAGGGCTGCACCGTTCTGTCCGCGCGCGGCGGCGACCAGGAACAGGGCGTCGCCTTCCATGTCGCCCGCCAGCTCCTGCAACCCCAGCTCGCCGGGATCGCGGAGGCGGAACTCCGTGCCCAGCTGGGGAGTTGGTACGCGATCGTCGGCCCCGCGCTCGGCCTGTGCGCCCCGTCCGAGGGCGCCCCGCCCGACCAGCAGGGCCTGCGAGACGGCCTCGACTGGGTGCTCACCCACCTCGCGGTGCAGCGCGCCCCGATGGTGCTCGTCCTCGACGACGCGCACTGGGCCGACCCCGAGTCACTGAGCTGGCTCGCAGCCTTCGCGCCGCGCGTCGAGGAACTTCCGCTGCTGCTCGCCGTCGCCTACCGGCCCGACGAACTCCCCGACCACGCCGAGGCGTTCAGGAGCCTTCCCGGACGCGCGGGCCAGCGCCCCCTCGACCTCGAACCGCTCAGCGCCGCCGCCGTGGCCGGACTCGTCCGCGAGGACCTCGGCACCCAGGCCGACGACGTGTTCTGCCGCGAGTGCTGGGCGGTCACCGCGGGCAACCCCTTCGAGGCGGTGGAGCTGACCGCGAAGGTCCGCGACCGCGGGCTGGTCCCGACCGAGGAGGGGGCGCACCTGCTGCGCGACCTCGCCGCCGCCGTCAAGGGCAGCGGCCTGATCGCCCGCCTCGAACGCCTCGGCGCCTCCACCGTGCGCTTCGCCTGGGCCTGCGCCGTCCTCGGCACCGAGATCCCGCCGACCCTGGCCGCCGCCGTAGCCGGCCTCGGCTCGGAGGAGGCCGCCGACGCCGCGGACGCCCTGCGCGGCGCCCGTATCCTCGCCGGCGCCGACACCTTGGAGTTCGTCCACCCCCTCATCGCCACCGCCGTCTACCGCGCCATCCCCGGCGCCGTCCGCGTGGCCCTGCACGGCCAGGCCGCCTGGTGCGTCATCAACGAAGGGCTCGGCCCCTCCGCCGCCGCCCGCCACCTCATGGAGACCCACCCCGAGGGCGACAACTGGGTCGTCCAGCAGCTGCGCGCCGCGGCCCGCGAGACCCAGCGCGCCGGAGCCCCCGACGCCGCCCGCCGCTACCTCGCCCGGGCCCTGCGCGAACCGCCGCCCCTCAAGGAGCGGGCCGCCGTCCTGCACGAACTGGGCTGCGCCTCCCTGCTCACCGAACCGGCGACCACCGTCAACCACCTCCGGGCCGCCCTCGAAGAGCCCATCACCGACCCGGAACTGCGCCACAACATCGTCTACCGGCTGTCCCAGGTCCTCGCCCACAGCGACCGGCTCGCCGAGGCCTCCGAGACGCTCGCCCGTGAGATCCGCGTGACCGGCGACGCCCGGGTGCGGCTGCGGATGCAGTCCGAACAGTTCATGTGGGACGCCTTCCGCGCCGACGAACCCGACTCCCCGGCCCGCTCCCGCCGCCTGGCCCGCCTCGCCGACCGGCTCACCGGCCGCGACCTCACCGAGCGCTATGTCATCGGCCTGCGCGCCTGGGACGCCACCCTGCGCGGCGAGCCCGCCCACGTAGCGCTCCACCACGCCGAACGCGCCCTCGCCGGAGGGATCCGCTGGGCCGAGGCCGACCGCGGCTTCGAGGTGCCCGTCCTGGTCGCCCTCACCTTCATGTACGCCGACCGCCCGGGCCGCACCGAGGAACTGTTCGCCGCCGGGATCGCCGACTTCGAGTCCCAGGGCTGGCACGGCGCGCACCTCTCCTTCGGTTACACCCTCCTCGGATACGTCCGCTACCGCCGCGGCCGACTCGCCGAGGCCGAGGACTTCGCCCGCGCGGGCCTCAGGCTCGCCGAACGCGTCGGCGCCGGAACCCCCGTCCACTGGTACGCCGTCGGCGTCATCATCGAGATCCTGCTCGCCCGCGGCCGCGTCACCGAGGCCGCCCAGATCGGCGAGGACCACGGGTTCGGCGCGCCCTTCCCGGCCGCCGTCACCTTCCCCGACGTCCAGACCGTGCACGGCGAACTGCTGCTTGCCCGCGGCCTCACCAAGGAAGCCGCCGCCGAGCTCGAAGCGGCCGGACGCCGCCTGGACCCGCGCGGCATTCGCAACCCCTCCTGGTGCCCCTGGCAGCTCCACCTCGCCCGCGCCGAACGGCACGACGCGCCGGAACGCGCCGTCGCCACGGCACTCGAAGCGGTGCACCGTGCCCGCCAGTTCGGCGCCCCCTCGGCCGTCGGACAGGCGCTGCGGGCCGCCGCCGACGTCTCCTCAGGCTCGACCCGCGTCAAGCTCCTCGAAGAGTCCGTCAGCCATCTGGAGCGCTCCCCGGCCGCCTACGAACTGGCCTGCGCGCTGGTCGCCCTGGGTACGGAACTGCGCCGCTCGGGCTCTCCCAAGGAAGCCGCCGAACACCTCTACCGGGGACTGGACGCGGCCATGCAGTGCGGCGCCGACGGCCTGGGCGACGAGGCCCGCGCCGAGCTGGCCGCCGCCGGACTGCGCCCGCGCCGCCTGCACAGCACCGAGACGGACACCCTCACCGCCCGTGAACGTGCGGCCGCCGCGCTCACCGCCCGGGGCCGCACCACGACCGAGGTCGCCGAAGAGCTGGGGACCGAAGAACCGGTCGTCGTCCGTCTGCTCTCGGCGGTCTACCGGAAGGTGGGCACGGACCGTACGGGACTTGCGGCGGCGCTGGGCCAGCAAACGGTCCGGTAGCCACGCGCGACCGGTCCGCCAGCCATCGACAGCCGGGTCCGCCAGCCATCCAGAGCCGGGTCCGGCGACCGGGCGCAACCAGGTCCGGCGACCACGCACAACCGGGTCCGGCCACCACGCACGGGGGACGCCCCCGAGGCCCGGTTCGCGCCCGGGCACGTACCATTGCGGCATGTCCTTCCTCCGCCGCCGCAGCGCCACGCCCGCCGGGCCCGACTTCGACGTTCTGGCCATGGATCCGGGTGACTGGCCGGGCAATCTCGGTGCCGGTCTGCTGCCCGCCCCCGACGGCAGCTGCCAGGGTGTCTTCCTGCGCTACGACCTGTTCGGCGGCCGTGGCCCCGCGATGATCATCGGCAATCTGCCGGAGGGCTCCCCGGCCCGCGAGGTCGCCGAGGACGAGATCCCCTTCGAGGTGGCCCAGCTGCTGCTGGCGCTGGAGAACGACGAGGAGGTCACCGTCACCGGGACCGAGGACATCCCGGTGATGCAGGGTGACGGTCTCCTCATCGTGCGCCGCCTCAAGCTCTCCGAGACCCGCATCTCCTGCGTGCAGTTCGACCGCAGCGACAACGTCCTGGTGACCATCGCCGCCTGGGACCGTCCCATCACCGACGACCTGTACGCCCTGCTCAAGCCGCTGCCCCCGGAGCTTTTCCAGCAGGGCTGAGGCCCCGGCGCCGCGTTCAGGCGGTCGGCTGCCACCCGAGTGCCGGACCGAGCCGGGTGGCGATGTCGGTGAGGATCTGCACGTAGTCCTCGTGCCCGAAGGTGAACGGCAGCGCGAACGCGACCTCGTCGACCTCCCGGAACGCGGCGTGGGCGTACAGCCGTTCGGCGATCTCCTCTGAGGTGCCGACGAGATCGGGCGCGAACATCATCCGGGCCGGTCCCTGCGGGGTCGCGGTGCGGGGAGTGCGCTTCAGGGCGTACTCCTCGTACTTCTCGCGCTGCTCGGGTGAGGCGCTGTCGGTGGGGATGACGACGAGGCCCTGGGAGACCCGGGCACGGTCGCCGTCGGGGTGGTGGGCGCGGAACGTCCGGATGTGCGACCGCTGAATCTCGGCGAAGTCCTCGGACTCCTCCGCCTTGACGACACTGCTGGTCAGCAAGTTCATCCCGTGCTCGCCCGCCCACTGCGCGGAGCGCAGGCTGCCGCCCCCGTACCACATGCGCCGGCCCAGACCCGCGGCGTGCGGCTGGACGCGGTCGGAGAACACCTCGAAGCCCTCGACGCCACTGAAGTCGGTCGCCGGCTTGCCGCGCACGAAGTCCAGCAGCCGTTCCACGCGGGCGTAGCTGAAGTCCTCGATGTCGCCGGTGTCGGGGTAGAGGGCCTGCTCGACCTGGCTGTAGTGCATCGGCGGGCCGACGCTGACGCCCGGGTTGAGACGACCCCCGGACAGGATGTCGACCGTGGCGAGGTCCTCGGCCAGCCGCAGCGGGTTCTCCCAGCCCACCGGGATGACCGCCGTCCCCAGCTCGATCCGGCTGGTGCGCTGCGAGGCCGCCGCCAGCACGGCCACGGGGGAGGAGATCCCGTACTGAAGATGACGGTGTCGCACCCACGCGCTGTCGAATCCCAGCCGCTCACCGAGCTCGATGATCTCCAGCGTCGACTCATGACCCCGCCGCGGGTCGGCCTCGTCGAACAGCCCGATGGTCAAGAAGCCCAGCTTCCGCAAGGGGTGTGAGGGCAGTGGCACGAGGCTCCTCCAACGTTCGCGACGATCTCTGTCGAACAGATGATCTCTGTTGAACAGTCGAACGTCAGCGCCACGGCGGCTATGCCCGAGGTGGCGGGCGGTTTCCGCGCTCCCGCCCCGCACCCCCCACGGAGTCCCCGGGGTGGCGCGGTTGCGACATGTCCCATCCGCGACACCGGGAAACGGTGACATCGCGTCCGGCGGCAGCGGATTCTGTGCAGCACCCGCATGAAGATCTCCTCACGCGCACAACCATGCACGGAAAGGTGCTGATCAGATGAGACGCCTCCGCCTCGCGGCGGTGATATCGGCCGGCCTGGCGCTGACCGCTGGCGGCATGCCATCGGCGGCCGGCGCGGCTGGTGTGTCCAGTACGACCGGGACGACCCTGACGGCAACGGCAGCCACGACGGCAACGGCAGCCACGGCTGTCTCGGTGGGAGGCTCGGCCGGCGGCACCGCCACCGTGCGGCTGATCACCGGCGACCGTGTGACCGTCACGACGGACGGCGACGGCAAGCGGATCGCCGCCGTCGAGCCCGGCAGCGGCAGGCGCGGCATCCTGTTCCGGACCGTGGAACAGGACGGTGACCTGACGGTTCTGCCCTCCGACGCCCAGGACCTGGTCTCCGCCGGGCGCCTGGACCGGCAGCTGTTCAACGTCAGCGCACTCATCAAACAGAAGTACGACGCGGCGCACACCGACACGCTCCCCCTGATCATCGGCCGGCCGGACGGTGTCCCGGCCTCCGCGGTGCGCAGGCTCACCACGCTGACCGAGGACGACGCGCCCGCCCGCACGCTGGACAGCATCGACGCGCAGGCGGTCCGGATCTCCGACGACGACCTGGGCCGGTTCTGGAAACAACTCGCCCCGGCCCCGAACAGGGTGAGCGCCGCGGGCGTGGGGGCCACGCCCAGGATCTGGCTGGACGGCCGGGTGGACGCCGTCCTCGACCGCAGCACCGGACAGATCAACGCCCCGGCGGTCTGGAAGGCCGGGTACGACGGCACGTCCGTCAAGGTCGCGGTACTCGACACGGGTGTCGACCGGACCCATCCGGACCTGGCCGGACGCATCAGCCAGGCGAAGGACTTCTCGGGCAGCTCCGGGACCGGTGACGTCTTCGGCCATGGCACCCATGTCGCCTCCACGGTCGGCGGGACCGGCGCCGCGTCCGGCGGCACACGCAAGGGGGTGGCACCGGGCGCCGACCTGCTGATCGGCAAGGTTCTCGGGGACGACGGCTACGGAACCGAGTCGCAGGTCATCGACGGCATGGAGTGGGCCGCCGCCGAGGGCGCCAAGGTCGTCAACATGAGTCTGGGCTCGGACGAAGTGAGCGACGGCACCGACCCGATGAGCCTCGCCGTCGACGAACTCAGCAGCACCAGCGGCGCCCTGTTCGTGGTGGCGGCCGGCAACAGCGGAGAGCAGGGCGCGGGAACCATCGGCTCGCCCGGCGCCGCGGACGCCGCGCTGACCGTGGGCGCGGTGGACCGCGACGACTCACTCGCCCCGTTCTCCAGCCGCGGTCCGCGCCACGGCGACCGCGCGGTCAAGCCCGATGTCACCGCGCCGGGCGTGGGCATCGTCGCGGCCCGCGCGGCGGGCACCACCATGGGCGAACCGGTGGACCAGTACTACGTGGCCGCTTCCGGTACGTCGATGGCCACCCCGCATGTGGCGGGCGCCGCCGCCCTGCTCGCCCAGGCGCATCCGACCTGGAGCGGACAGCGGCTCAAGGACGCGCTCATCAGCACGGCGCACACCGTCGGTGGACAGCAGGCGACCGAGGAGGGCGGCGGCCGCGTCGACGTGGCCGCGGCGGCGCTCGGACCGGTCACCGCCACCGGGAGTCTGGCGCTGGGACCCTACGGAACCGGCGGCGACAACGGCGCCCCGCGCACGGCCACCGTCCGCTACACCAACACCTCGGACAAGGACGTCACCCTCGCGCTCGCCGCCCGCCTCGCCACCACCGGCGGCCGGGAACTCGCGACCGGTGCGCTGCGACTCGGCTCCGACGCGGTGCGGATCGCCGCCGGCGCCACCGTGGACGTGCCGCTGACGGTGGACCCCTCCCGGGCCGGCCGGGGCGACTACTACGGCTACGTCACCGCCGCCACGACCGATGGCGCGGTCAAGGTCCACACCACGGTGAGCGTCGTGGTGCACGGCCCCACCCACAAGCTCACCGTCACCACCTACGACCGCGACGGGAACCGCGTCCAGGCACTGCCCACCATCTGGGGCACGGACGGATTCGTCGACTACGTCAGCACCGAGCCCGCCGTCGCCGAAGTCGAGGAGGGCACCTATCAACTCGACTACTCCAGCCTGGACACGGCCGACGACGGACAGGAACTGCGCCACGTCGTCCTGCCGGAGGTGAAGGTCACCAAGGACACGGCCGTCACCCTGGACGCGCGCAAGACCACCAAGGTCGACATCCGCACGCCGCGGCCCGCCGAACAGCGCGGCATCCTCGACTACCAGACCTACCGGCAGATCGACGGACACAGCCTCCTCCAGGGCACGATGTACTTCGACCTGGCCAAGCGGCTCTACGTCAGCCCCACCGCGGCCGTCACCGACGGCACCTTCGAGTTCGCCTCGCGCTGGCAGCTGGTCGCCCCGCTGCTGGAGGCGAAGGTGTCGGGCAGCGACCTCGCCCTGAATCCGTACTACATGCCGAATTCGCCGCTGTTCGCCGCCGGCGGTAGCACCCTGACCGCCGTGGACGCGGGCACCTTCGCCAAGCCCGACTTCAGCCGGGCCCGCGGCAAACTCGCGATCGTCCGCAACGAAGAGGGCACGGACGAGCGGGAGTTGACCCGGAAGGCGGCCGCAGCGGGCGTACGCGGACTGCTGATGACCCACTTCTCCGACATCGCCTGGACGCGCTGGAGCCCCGACGGCGAACGCACCGCGGTGCCGACCGTCCGCACCGGCAAGGCGGCGGGCGCCGCCCTGCTCGACCGGCTGAAGAAGCACCCGACCACCACCGTCAGGTTCACCGGAACGGCGAAGAGCCCGTACCTCTACGACGTCATGCAGACGTCGTCCCAACAGATACCCCGGCAGGTCGTGTACACGGTGTCCGAGCGCAACAGCGCGGTGCTGCGGACCACATACGCCGACAACGGAGGAGCGCCCTGGGCCAGTGAACAGCGGTTCGCCCGGCGCCCCTACCAGGACACCGCCTGGTTGCAGTACACCCGTTATGTGCCGACGGGCTTCGTACGCACCGAGTACGTCAGCGCGAACGGCACGACCTGGCTCCACCGGGTGCATCACACGACCACGTTCGACGTCGACATGCCGCTGGCCGTGGGCATGCACGACGCGCCCCGCACCTACCGGCCCGGCGAGCACCTCGACGAGCGCTGGCAGGGGGCAGTGGTGCGCCCCTCGATCCCCCGGGGCACCACGACGCCCTCGGTACGGACCGGAGACGTACTGGCCCTGCGCGTCCCGGAGTTCACCGACTCCACGGCGGGGCACTGGTCACGGCTGCTCGCCGGTGACGGCGGCGGGGTGGGCGGACTCGCCACCGCGGCCGACGCGCCGGGCGGTGACACGGCAGCCGCGGCGCTCTACCGCGACGGGGTGAAGGTCGCCGACGCCGACAGCGCCTGGACCGATTTCGAGGTCTCCCCGGGCGCGGCCGACTACCGGCTGGACCTGAAGACCTCGCGCGTGGACGACGAGTGGGCGTTCGCCGCCCGTACGGACACCTCCTGGTCCTTCCGCTCCGCGACCACGGCCATGGCGACACCGCTGTCCCTGCTGCAACTCGACTACGACGTACCGGTCGACGCGCACAACGCGGTGGAAGCCGGGCGGACGCACACCATCGGCCTGGCCGTCCGCGCCCAGGACGGGCAGCCCGCCCCGCGTGGAGTGTCCCTGCGCGTGGAGGTGTCCTACGACGACGGCAGGCACTGGGGCGGAGCGGCGGTCCGCGGCCGCGGGCACAACGCCTTCCGGGCCACCGTCACCAGGCCCTCCGGACACGGCGACGCGTATGTGACCCTGCGGGTCACGGCGCGGGACCGGCTCGGCAACAGTGTCCGGCAGACGGTGCAACGCGCCTACCTGCAACGGGGGTAGACACGGCTGCGCATACGCGCACGGCGGGTGCACGGCGGAGCGACGCGGCCGTGCACCCGCCGCCCGTCCACACGGATGCAGTACGGTGTGCAACCGTTGGACGGGGTGGGACCAAGGAGAGCGCCGTGACACTGGAAGCCGCCGGGGTCACCGATGCCGAGGAGTCCGCCTACCGGATCCTCGTGACGATGAGCAACGCCTCGGCGCGCGAATTCGCGATCCGCTCGGGTGTCACCACCGCGGACGCCGCAGGGACCCTCGAGGCGCTCACGGCCAGGGGTCTGGCCAGTCACACCGACGGATCACCACGGCTCTACCGGGCCACGCCACCCGATGTGGCCCTCATGCCCCGGCTCAAACGCAACGCCGACGCCCTCGACCAGGCCCGCGCCACGGCCACCGCCCTGCTGGCGACCTACCGGGACACCATGCGCCGGCGCGACGCCGGCGAACTCATCGAGGTGATCACAGGGGCGGACGCGCTGCGCCAGCACCTGCGCCGCATCCAGGCGGACACCCAGGACGAGATGCTGTGGTTCTGCAAGGCCCAGTACGTCGCCATGCCGTCGGGCAGCAACGAGGCGGAGTTCGACGCCCTGGCCCGCGGGGTGCGCTATCGGGTCCTCTACGAGAAGGCGTTCTTCGACGACGAGGGAGCCGTGGACAACGTTATCGAGGGCGTACGGGCGGGTGAAGTCGCTCGCGCGGTACCCCATCTGCCCCTGCGGCTCGCGGTGTCCGACCGCGCCATCGCCATCTGCCCCCTCGTACCCGGTGGTCCGCACGGCAGCCCCGAGGAACCCACCGCGGCCCTGGTGCGCGACAGCAGCCTCCTCGCCGCGCTCATCGCACTCTTCGAACGCTACTGGGACGACGCCGTCCCCCTGCACGTCGACGACACCGGAACGGTCAGCGGCACGGACGGGACATCCGGTGCCGACGCCCTCTCCACCACGGACCGACGGCTGCTCTCCCTGCTCGTCGCAGGCGTCACGGACAAGGCGATCGCTTCGCAACTGGGCCTGAGCAGGCGTACGGTCCAACGTCATATCCAGCAACTGATGACGTTCGCCGGGGCGGCCACCCGTATGCAACTGGCCTGGCAGGCCGCTCGCCGGGACTGGGTGTAGCGGAGATGGGCCCGGCGCCCGTCTCCGGGCAGTACGCCCGCCACCGATAGGAGTCCCCATGACCGACGGTTCACTCATCGTGGAAAGCCTGAAGGTCGGTACCCACCTGAAGGACCTGCGGATAGAAGCCCGGGAGATCTATCGGTTCCGTCCCCAGAACGTCGGGGCCGGGCAGCCGGATGTCTGGACGGTCATCGAGTTCAGCGTGGCGGCGGCACGCGCGGCGGAGGTCGCCGAGGCGATCTCGGGGGCCTTGGATCAGCCCGGCTGGTACGCGGATCTGCGGTCCGCCGACGAGACGTTCGTGGTGTTCCCGGGGCGCGTTCTGCGTTATGCGCGGGGCGACCGCGCCGCCCGGGCCGAGGCGCGGGCGGTGGGCTGGACCTTCGGGGTGCCGGAACACCAGCTCGACTGGTCGGAGTAACGACGGTACGGGAGTCGGGGGCGGAGGCCGGGGCGCTGTCCGCGGCCCCCGCCCCCCTCCAGCACCTATGCGCGCGAGCGCGTCAGGTCCACGTCCGCCGCCCGCACGAACGCCACCCGGTGGCCGAACTGGATCTCGTAGTACATGTCCTTGCCGATCACGACCCTGTGCGGGGCCGTGTCGAACGTCGGTGCGTAGAAGTACTCGCCCGGCACCTTGTCACCGACCGCGTATTTCTGGCCTGCCAGGATCTTGTACGGCAGCGGCGAGACAGCCTGGACGGGCACGCCCGCGGGGTACGCCGCCGCCTCCGGGTAGGCACGCCCGTACACGGGGATCTCCGTGACGCCGGCCTTGGGGCTCACGACCTGACCCGAGGCGTTCACCGCCGTCGGCCGGCTCTGCGGGTTCTTGAACCAGGCCTTCTGGCCCAGGTACCAGATCGCCGTCCAGTCGCCGTCACGGTCCGCGACCGCGTACCGCTGTCCGGTGGAGACCCGTGAACCCACGTCGTTCACGTCGATCGTCGAGTCGTCGCCCTTGGGACGCAGCCCGATGTCCTTGATCAGGGGCGAGGTCTCGTCCGGCCGGGAGTAGAGCCGCACCTCGCTGGAACCGTGCGCCGCGCAGGGCTCGCCGCTGGTCACACAGCCCGTGTACTGGGGCTGGTTCTCCGCGAAGTCCGGCAGCACGGTGACCAGACCGCCACTCGTCCTCGTCCTGGTCGTCGTCGCACTCTGGAAGGGGTGGCCGAGCAGGGTGAAGTAGTGCTGCCAGTCCCAGTACGGGCCTGGGTCCGTGTGCATGCCGGGGATGGTCGAGGTGGTCGGGCCCGGCACGTTGTCGTGGCCCAGGATGTGCTGCCGGTCCAGCGGAACGCGGTACTTCTCGGCGAGGTAGGTCACCAGCCGCGCCGAGGCCCGGTACATCTCCTCCGTGTACCAGGCGTCCGGCGAGGCGAGGAATCCCTCGTGCTCCAGGCCGATCGACTTGGCGTTGATGTACCAGTTGCCCGCGTGCCAGGCCACGTCCTTCGCCTTCACATGCTGGGCGATGTGACCGTCGGTCGAGCGCAGGGTGTAGTTCCACGACACGTACGTCGGGTCCTGGACCAGCTTCAGAACGCCGTCCCAGCTGCCCTCCGTGTCATGGATGACGATGTACTTGATGCTCTGCGACGCGGGCCGGTCCCCGAGGTCGTGGTTCCCGTAGTCACCGTCGCCGAACTCCGCGTACGGGGCCGGAATCCACTCGCAGGACACGGTGGTGGGGCACTGAGTGTCCTTGGCGGAGACGGTACGCAGCCCGGTCCGCCGCAGCTGCGCGGTGTCGGGGCGCAGTCCGGGCCGGGCGGCGAGCACGACCTGCTGACCGGCGTCCGTGGTGCGCTCCTCGCCGTCGAGGATCACTCCGTAGACGTCGTTGGCGTACGTCGCCGCGGTCGCGGTGTCGTCCGCGCCGGAGAAGCGCGCCACCGCGCCGTACCAGTCGGCCGCGTCGTCGCTCAGCGGCTCGCCGAGGTCCTTCTGCGCGGCGGCCAGGAGCGCGGCGCCGCCCGCCACGTTCGCGGCGGCGTCGGTGCGCAGCCGTTCCTCGGGCAGACCGGTGAGCCGGGCCGCCTTCGTCAACGTCTTGAGTCGATCGGGGAGTTGGGAGTTCTGCGGCACCTTGGTGGTGGGCAGCAGGGGCGCGCGCGAGCTGTCGCCGCGGGCGTCCTCCGTGCCCTCACTGTGGTGCGGTGCCTGCGCGATCGCCGTCCGCGCGTCGGTGAGGTGCATGGGGCCGTAGCCGCCGCTGACGCTCGGCGCGCCTGCGTGCGCGTCCCAGCGGGACTGGAGGTAGGAGACGCCGAGC
The DNA here is from genome assembly GCF_001514115.1 of Streptomyces olivochromogenes. GTDB lineage: Bacteria > Actinomycetota > Actinomycetes > Streptomycetales > Streptomycetaceae > Streptomyces > Streptomyces olivochromogenes. Next base: position 212,417 of record NZ_KQ948466.1, on the reverse strand, counting down.
AGGACGCTCAGCGGCACGTGGTACTCGGCGGCCGCGCCGGCGAAGGCCCGCTGGAGCCCAGCGGAGGACGCCTGCGCGGTGCTGTTCGACGGTGCCGCGCCGAGCAGCGGCAGCAACATGGCCGCCGAGGCGACGGCGCCCGCGGTACGGCGCGCGCGTCTGTGCCCGGCGGTGGCCTCGGGGTCGGTGAAGGATCCTCGCAATGCAGCCTCCTGGGACGGTCGAGCGCGGTGGGGCGTGCGGGCCGAACGTGGGTCAGTGGTATCGGCTCTCCGACGATCCGTCAATCATGCCCAGGAGCAGGCGATTTCCCATGTCAGCCAGGGACGAACAGGTTTTCGTGGCGACAGCGGGACGGCCTGCAAGGCGTCAGTGGAGTGGACCGGTGGCGCGAACGGGTGAAGATGCCCCGGAAGAGATACCGACGGGGAAGTGCCGCTCGCCGTACATCGGCGCCGCCCGGCCGTGCTCGCGCACGACGAAGGCCCGCGGCGCGCCGCCGTTCAGGCGCACCGCGGGCCTTCGTCCCCGTCAACGAGTGCCGACCGCCGCTCGAACGGCCCGACGGGCCATCTGGCAGTCGTCGTGCAGCCGCCGCAGCAGCAGCCGCTGTTCCTCGCCGGACGGCGCAGCACCCGGATGGGCCGGTCCTGGTGCCGCCGGGGTCGCGTCGTGCATCGAACGCTGCACGGCCGTCTCGTACGTACGGATCTCCCGGGTCAGTACGAGCATCAGGTTCACCAGGAAGGCGTCGCGCGCCGCGGGACCGGCGGACTGCGCCAGCTGACTGATCTGGCGGCGCGCCACGGGAGCGTCACCGAGGACCGCCCACAGCGTCGCCAGGTCGTAGCCCGGCAGGTACCAGCCCGCGTGCTCCCAGTCCACCAGCACTGGACCGGCCGGTGACAGCAGGATGTTCGACAGCAACGCGTCCCCGTGACAGAACTGGCCCATGCCCTGACGGCCCGCCGAGTGCGCGATGCCGTGCACCAGCTTCTGCAGGTCGCCCATGTCCCGGTCCGTGAGCAGACCCAGCTCATGGAAACGGGAGATCCGCTCCGCGTAGTCCAGCGGGGCGTCGAACGTCCCCGCCGGCGGCCGCCACGCGTTCAGCCGGCAGATCGCACCCAGTGCCGCCCGGATGTCCGCGCGGGGCGGCGCCTCCGCCGGGTGCCGCTGCAGCGCGGCCACCCGTCCCGGCATCCGCTCGATCACGAGGGTGCAGTTGTCCGGGTCCGCCGCGATCAGCCGGGGCACCCGGACCGGCGGCCGATGCCGCACGAACGATCGGTATGCCGCTATTTCGTGCCTGATCCGCTCCGCCCAGATCGTGGAGTGGTCCAGTAAACACTTGGCGACCGCCGTGCTGCGCCCCGTCGTGCCGACGAGGAGCACGGAGCGCCCGCTGCGGCGCAGTACCTGGACCGGAGCGAACTCCGGACAGATCCGGTGCACCGACGCGATCGCCGTGCGCAGCTGCGCGCCCTGGGGGCCGGACAAGTCGATTCTCCCGCTGAGCGGTTGGGTGCCGAGCCCCGGAACGCGCCGCGTCCTGCCGGCGCCGAGCACGGGGGCCGCCGGTCGAGCGGGGTCGAGGTAGGGGCCGCTGCCCGCCGCCGCCGGGCGGGGGTGAAGCGACCGGGGCGGAGCGGACACGGAGGACGATGCTGTGTACATGGGCGAAACAGATCCCTTCGTGTGCCTGCAAGTTGCTGCGCTACCCGCCCCGGACGCCCTGGTACACCCTGGGGGAATGTCCCTCGGCAACCGGGTCGGGGTGGCGCTTTCCTACCTGACACCGGATGCCCAGTGGCAGACCATCTGGCGCACCCTGGCGAACCCTGGCGAATAGTCGCTCAGCAACTGACAGAGGGTTACTGTCAACTCAGCCGAGAACCTGGGGGCTTGACGTGAACGGACAACCCAACACTCGTCTGTCGGATCTGTTCGGCCTGGCCGGCTGGTCCAAGGGCGAACTCGCGAGGCTGGTCAACAAGCAGGCGGCGGCCATGGGTCACCCCCAGCTGGCGACCGACACCTCACGGGTGCGGCGTTGGATCGACATGGGAGAGATCCCGCGCGATCCGGTTCCGCGAGTGCTGGCGGCTCTTTTCACCGAGCGTCTCGGCCGTGTCGTGACCATCGAGGACCTCGGTCTGGTGCGGCACGGGCGTGTGGGGAAACGGCCGGGCGGCGGGAATGTGGAACATCCCGACGGTGTGCCGTGGGCGCCCGAGCGAACCGCTGCGGTCCTCACCGAATTCACGGGAATGGACCTCATGCTCAACCGACGCGGCTTGGTGGGCGCGGGTGCCGCGCTCGCCGCGGGATCCGCACTCAGCAGTGCCATGCACGACTGGCTCCACACCGATCCGGCCCTCGTGGCCGACGCCCCTGTAGTCGACAATCCCCTGCACGCCGACCCCGCTGGGTTCGACCGTTACGAGGCCGCCCCCATCGGGTCGCAGGAGATCGAGGAACTGGAGCGCTCGGTCGAGGTGTTCCGGGCCTGGGACGCGGCCCGCGGCGGCGGGTTGCAACGCAAGGCCGTGGTGGGCCAGCTCAACGAAGTGGGAGGCATGCTCTCCTACCGACACCCTGACCATCTGCAGCGCCGCCTGTGGGGCGTCGCCGCCAATCTCGCCGTCCTCGCGGGCTGGATGTCGCACGACGTCGGCCTGGAGCCCACGGCCCAGAAGTACTTCGTCATCGCCGCGCACGCGGCCAGAGAAGGCGGCGACCGGCCGCGCGCCGGGGAGGCGCTCTCCCGCGCCGCCCGTCAGATGGTGCACCTGGGCCGGCCCGACGACGCCCTGGACCTGATGAAGCTCGCCAAGTCGGGCTCGGGTTCCGAGATGTTGCCGCGCACCCGGGCCATGCTCTACACGATCGAGGCCTGGGCTCAGGCGTCGATGGGCAAGGGCCAGGCCATGCGGCGCACCCTGGGGGAGGCGGAGGACCTCTTCGTCTCCGACAAGGGTGATGTGCCACCGCCAAGCTGGATGCAGATGTTCGACGAGGCGGACATGCACGGCATGCAGGCCCTGGCCTACCGGACGCTCGCGGAGCACGACCCGGCCGCGGCGACCACGGCGCAGCGCCACGCCAAGGAAGCACTGCATCTGCGGGAGAACGGGCGGCAGCGGTCACAGATCTTCGACTGGCTGTCGCTGGCCTCGGCGTGCTTCATCGCGGACGACCCCGAGCAGGCGGACCGCTATGCCCGGCTGGCCCTGGTGTCGATGGGGGCGAACTCCTCCCACCGCACTTGGGACCGACTGCGCGAGATGTACCGGCTCACCGCCGAGTACTCCGGCTACCCGAAGATCCACGAACTGCGTGAGGAGATCCAACTCGCCCTCCCCAAGAGCTCGCTCAGGCCGAAGCGCGGGGGCAGCACCACACAGGCATGAGTACTGCTTGCCTGTGTGCGGAAAAGGGTTCCAGGTCGGGTCGTTCCGGGTCGGGTCTGTGAGCCGGTCTCGGAGAGGTCTATGAGCCGATCCTGGCGATGAGCACGCAGGCGTCGTCCTCGCGCTCACTCTCGCCGAATTCCTCGACAACCGTCCGTACGCAGTCCTGGGCCGTGCGGGCTCCACGGAAGCGCGGGGCCAGGTCGAGCAGCCTCTGGACGGCCCCCGCTCCATAGTGCCCGGGGACCAGTCCGTCGGTGTGCAGGAGCAGCAGGTCGCCGTCTTCGAGGGTCTCTTCGGCCTGCCCGTAGACGGCCCCCGAGGTCGCCCCGAGCAGCACGCCGTCCGGCGCTGCCAGCATGCGCCCCGTCCCGTTGCGGAACAGCAGCGGGGCGGGGTGTCCTGCCTGCGCCCAGGTGAGGGTGCGGGTCTCGGGCCGGTAGCGGCAGCAGACGGCGCTGCCGAGGGACGGCTGCACCGAGGCGTCGAGCAACTGGTTGAGCCAGGACATGAGTTGCCCGGGCCGGGTGCCCGCGACGGCCATGCCGCGCAGGGCGCCGAGCAGCATCGCCATGCCCGAGGCGACGGTGACACCCTGCCCGGTGAGGTCACCGACGCTCAACAGCGTCGCTCCGTCGGGCAGTTCCATCGCGTCGTACCAGTCGCCGCCGATCAGCGCGCTGTTCGAGGAGGGCAGATGGCGGGCGGCGAGGTCCAGGGCCTCGGGGCCGCGCTGCGGGAACCGCAGGGAGCCGCGCCAGGGCGGCAGCACGGCCTCCTGTAGCTGGACCGCGAGCCGGCGCTCGCTCTGCGCGTGGTGCCGGTGCAGCTGAAGCGACTCACGGCTCTCGCTCACCGTCCGCTGGCTGCGACGCAGTTCGCTGACGTCGCGCAGCACGGCCCACATCGCGGCGGTGCTGCCGTCGGTGTCGAGCACGGGCTCGCCCATCATGTGCACGGTCCGTACCCCGCCGTCGGGGCGCACGATGCGGAACTCGCCGTCGATGGGCTTCGCGTCGATGAGGCAGTCGGTGACCATCGCGGTCAGCATCGGCCGGTCCTCGTCGAGCATCAGCGACGGCAGTTCGTCGAGGGTGAGCGGGGGAGCGGCGGGGTCGCGGCCCAGGATGTCGTAGAGCTCTCCGGACCAACTGGCCTCGTCCGTGAGCAGGTTCCACTCGGCACTGCCCACCCGGCTGAGCAGCGAGCCGCGCCGGGGCGCGGGCGACACGGCCGGTGCGGCGGCGGGCTCCGCGGGCACCGGCGGGGGTCCGTCCCGCAACTGTGCCAAGTGCTCGTCGAGGTCGTCGAGTTGGTGCACCGCCAGATCGCACAGCGCCCGCTGCCAGCGTCCTTGGGGGTCCGTGCCGTCGAAGGGAGCGTCGCGTCGTACGGCGTTCACCTCGCCGCGCAGCCGTCGCGTCTGCGAAATGAGCGCGTCGACCGAGCCGCGTGGGGGCGGCTGGGCGGCTGGGCGGTCCGCAGAGAGATGGGACGGCATGACGCACTCCGATGGGGGACGGTACGACCAAGGCTGGGCGGAAGGACCGTTACGACTGTTGCACAGCCCGCGACGCCCTGTAAGGGATTTGGCAACACACGATCCGGTGGTGCTTCTGGCATATGCCGCAGTCCAGACGGACGGGTCGACCGGCATGGATTCGGTACGCGGGTCGCGCGCCCAAGTCGTAGAAAGCCTACGTGACTTGAGGGGTTCCAGGGGTGGCCGGGACCCTCCTTCATTTCTTTGTTCGACGGTCATATGTACGCGGCGTGTCCATGCCGGGGAACGAGGGGCCCACGTTCACAGTGAACGGACGAAAAGCGGCGGCGTTCCGCCGCTGTTCATTCGTCCCTCACCGCATCGGTATGACCCTTGGCGATTGCCGCGTGCACGCTGGCGCGCGGTGTGCCGCAGGGGCACTCCGGTGACGAGGGGGCGGGCGAATGACACCGATCAGCCGTAGAGGCTTCGTGGGACTCGGCGCATCCGTGGCGGCGGGCGCCGCGCTGGGCGTCGGCTCGCGCCCGGCGGCGGCCGCGGGCGCGACGACCGGCACCATCTCGGACGTACGGCACGTCGTCGTCCTCATGCAGGAGAACCGCAGCTTCGACCACTACTTCGGCCGCCTCAAGGGCGTCCGCGGCTTCGACGACCGCAGTGGCATCACCCTGTCCGGCGGGTACTCCGTCTTCAACCAGCCGAACGGCGGCGGACGGCAGTACCCGTGGAAGCTCAGCTCCACGCCCGCCGCGGGCGGTAAGGACGGCGAGACCCTCGCGCAGTGCAACGGCGACCTCCCGCACTCCTGGTCCTCGCAGCACTCCGCCTGGAACAAGGGACGCCTCGACAACTGGGTCTCCGGCGTCGGCAACGTCCGCTCGCTCGGCTATCTCGACCGCTCCGACATCCCCTTCCACTACGCGCTCGCCGACAACTACACGATCTGCGACGCCTACTTCTGCTCCGCACTCAGTGCGACCGGCCCCAACCGCACCTACCTGTGGAGCGGCAAGGTCGACGGCTCCAGCTACGACGGCGGCGACGAGTCCGGACTGACCTGGCAGAACTACGCCGAGGCGCTCCAGACGGCCGGAGTGACCTGGAAGGTCTACCAGAACGCGCAGGACAACTACGGCGACAACGGCTGCGCCTACTTCAAGAAGTTCGCCTCCGCCAAGGCGGGCGACCCGCTGTACGACCGCGGCATGGCCTCCGTGCCGAAGGTCACCGGCTCCACCCCCGACGACATAGCCGCCGCCATCAGGGCCGACGTCCTCGCGGGCACGCTGCCCCAGGTCTCCTGGGTGGTCGCCAACCAGGGCTTCTCCGAGCACCCCTACGCCCCGCCCGGCGACGGCGCCCACTTCGTCGACCTGGTGTACAAGGCCCTCGCGGCCGACCAGGACGTCTTCGACTCCACCGTCCTGTTCCTCAACTACGACGAGAACGACGGCTTCTTCGACCACGTGCCGCCCCCGGCCCCGCCCGCGAACACGGCGGGGGAGTTCCTGGGCGGCGTCCCGTACGGTCTCGGCTTCCGTGTCCCGATGCTCGTCATCTCGCCCTGGACGCGGGGCGGCTGGGTCTCCTCGGAGGTCTTCGACCACACCTCGGTCCTGCGCTTCCTGGAGACGTGGACGACGGCGCTCGGCAAGCCCGCCGCCTGCTCCAACATCAGCGCCTGGCGCCGCAAGGTCAGCGGCGACCTCACCGGAGTCTTCGACTTCGGCAACCCGGTCCACGGGACGGTCCCGCTGCCCGCCACGAGCGTGCTCGGGATCGCCACCTGCGGCCCCCTGCCCAACCCGGTGCCGACCACCAACGCCCTGCCCGCCCAGGAGCCCGGCACCCGGCCCGCCCGCGCCCTGCCCTACCAGCCGAACGGCTACCTGGACCACCTGGAGTTCGGGGCGGCCGGCAAGATCCTCGCCTGGTTCACGATGGCCAACCAGGGCACCCCGGCCGGCAGGGCCGCGCACCTGTCGATCCACCCGAACGCCTACCGCGACACCACGCCCTCGCAGTACACCGTCGACGCCGGCGCCACCGCCTCCGACTCCTTCAGCATCGGCTCGGGGTACGGCAACGGCAAGTACGACTTCACCATGGCCGGCCCCAACCGCTTCCTGCGCCGCTTCAAGGGCGACGCGACTCAGGCGGGCAAGTCGGCCGAGGTGAGCACCCGTTACGCCACCGAACCCGGCACCGGCAGGACCGCCCTCTACTTCAAGATGACCAACTCCTCGGCCGCCCCGGTGAAGTTCACGATCACCTCGAACCAGTACCGCGGCGACGGGCCGTGGACGTACACCGTCGCCGCGGGCGGCTCGACCGAGGACTACTTCAACGCCGTCGCGTACCAGAACGGCTGGTACGACTTCACGATCACCGTCGACTCCGACGCGAGCTGGTCGCGCCGGTTCACCGGGCACATCGAGACGGGCGCGGCGAGCGTCAGCGGCTGATCACGCGTAGAGGTCCGGGCGCGGGGCGAGTTCGACGGTCACCCGGCCGCCGCTCTCCAGCGCCCGGACCCCGGCCTCGGCGACGGCCGATGCCGCGTACCCGTCCCACGCGCTCGGCCCGGTCACCTTCCCCCGCCGGGTGGCGTCCACCCAGGCCTGCACCTCGCGGTCGTAGGCGTCGGCGAACCGTACGAGGTAGTCCTGTGCCACCTCCTCGCGGGCACCGCCCGCCGTCGTCACCACCATGGTGTGCTCGTCCCCGATCCGCGCGCTCCCGGACTCGCAGACCGCCTCGCAGCGCACCTGGTAACCGAAGCCGGAGTTGACGAAGACCTCGACGTCGACGAGAGCGCCTTCGGCCGTCTCGAACACCACGAACTGGGGGTCGACAAGACCCTCGGGGGCACCCGCGGACGGCCGTGGGCGCAGCACGGTCACGGCGGTGAGTTCCTGGTCGAGCAGCCAGCGCGCCACGTCGATCTCGTGCGAGACGGAGCTGTTGACCAGCATCGCCGAGGTGAAGCCGGGCGGGGAGGACACATTGCGGTGCGTGCAGTGCAGCATCAGCGGACGGCCCAGCCGCCGACTGTCCAGCAGGGACTTCAGGCGCTGGTACTCGGCGTCGTACCGGCGCATGAACCCGACCTGCACCAGCCTCCGGCCGAGTTTCGCCTCCGCCTCCACCACCCGCAGTGCCCCGGCCGACTCCGGCACCATCGGCTTCTCGCACAGCACCGGCAGACCGCGGTCGAAGGCCGCGAGCAGCGCTTCCTCGTGCGCGGGCCCGGGGGAGGCGATCAACACCGCCTGCACGCCGGGCGCGTCGAGGGCCGCCGCCACCTCGGCGTGCACCGAGACACCGTCGATGCCGGCGACGGCGTCCTTGGCGCGCCCGGTGTCGGGATCGGCCACCGCCGCGACCCGGGCGCCGTTCACCACCCGATCGATCCGCCGTACATGGTCGGCCCCCATGTGGCCCGCACCCAGGACCGCGACACCCAACAGCTCACTCACGCGCTCACCTCTCCGGCAGACAGCTCTGGAGGCGATTGTCTGCCGGAATGATCAGTAGCGCAGTACCCCGGCGATGCCTTTCGCGTCACCGAGACTGCCGTCGGGGACGAAACGGACGTCCGCTCCGGTCTCCAGGCACTGTTCGACGATCTCGTCGACGATGTCCTCGCGGGCGTCCAGATCTCCGCTCTCGGCCGGGACCAGATGGTCGCCGCCGTCGTCGCGCACCGTCACGCGGTAGTTCTCCTCGACGGCCAGCAGCCGGACCCGGCCCTGGGAGGCGTTCTGCCACACCTCGTCGACCCCGGCCGCGAACTCCTTGCGGCCACGGGCCGACTCGAGTTCGCGGGCCACGGCGTCGGTGTCCCTGCGCTCCTCGGCGCTGATCAGCGGACGGACCGCCTGCCACACGGCGTCGGGGGTGCCGTGCGCGAGTCCGCCGTGCGGGATGTGCGTGGCGTCCTTGGTGACCGTGCCGACCTCGTCGAGGAGGGAGAGTGCGGCGGTCTCGCCGGTGACGTACAGCGGACGCGGATCCTCGCGCAGGACGGCGCTCATCGCGGTGTCGGCGTCCCGCACGAAGTGCTTGGTCCGCTCGTCGCGGAAGGTGCTGGGCAGGTCTCCGATGCGCTCCTTGCGCTCGGCGTTCGGGTCCTCGAGGCTGCGGGTCCGCGGGAAACCGCCGATGCGCTCCTCGGTGACCCGCTCGGCGCCGCCGTTCCACAGCGTCACCCGGTCGGCCGACACGGCGAGCACCCAGAACGGCCGCTCCGAGACCTGCGCGGCGACGAGGTTGCGGGTCAGGAAGGTGTCCGAGAGCACCACGCGTTCGGGCACCGTGCGGGCCAGCGACCACACCTGGTGCTCGCCGGGCGCCGCGAAGATCGCGAGGCCCTCCTCGGCGTGCGCAAGGTCGACCTCCGCGAGGGCCTGGTCGAGCTGCTGGACGAGGTCGGTGCGCCGTGCGCGGGTGACCGCCGGATCGGATTCGATCTGTTTCTTGGCCTCGGCCACGACATTGCGCAGCCGGACCGGATCCTGGGCGTTGTCGGGTTCGCGGCGGTGCGTGGGCGTCAGCACCGACACCGCGGGATAGGGCCGCGGCCTGCGCAGCATGGTGAGGGTCGCTGGGCTGAGTGCGTGCTCCATAACAGCACAATAGAGCGGATTCAGTTATCGGGCATTTGGGGCAATTGAGCGTGGTGGTCACCTGCGACCGCAACACCCGGACCAACACGCTGCTGCGCAAGGCCGGGATCGAGCCCATCACCATCGTGGGCGCCGAGCTGGGCGTGGCCGGGGCGGCGGCCACTGCGCGATGTGCCCCATCATCAGGGACCCGGTGGAGTTCCGAACGCTCAGAACGCGTCCGGATCCGCCGCCTTCCAGTCCGCCTCCCAGGACGCGGGCGGCTCCGCGAGCAGCACCCCGGGCTCCAGCCACTCGTAGAGCTGCGCGTACGACCGTACGGTCGCCGGGTCCGTACGCCGCAGCAGCTGATGCGGTCCGAGCCCGGCCGGATCGCGTACCCCCATGGCGGCCATGATCCGGCTCGCGCTGCGGACCGTGGCCCGCTGGTAGCGGTGCACGCGCGCCGACTTGTCGGCCACGTCCAGGGCGCGCACCCGGCGCGGGTCCTGGGTCGCGACCCCGACCGGGCAGGTGTTGGTGTGGCAGCGCCGCGCCTGGAGGCAGCCGAGCGCGAACATCATCGCGCGGGCCGCGTTCGTGTAGTCGGCGCCCTGCGCCAGCCGTTTGACGATGTCCGAGCCGGTGGCGACCCTGCCGCTCGCGCCGATCCGCACACGGTCGCGCAGCCCGGTGCCGACCAGCGCGTTGTGCACCGTGATCAGTCCTTCGGTCAGGGGCGTACCGAGGGAGGCGGCGAACTCCGGCGGCGCGGCCCCCGTACCGCCCTCGGCGCCGTCGACCACGATGAAGTCGGGCGAGACCCCCTCGGCGAGCATCGCCTTGCAGACGGCGAGGAACTGGCGGCGTGAGCCGACGCAGAGCTTGAAGCCGATCGGCTTGCCGCCCGCCAGCTCCCGCATCCGGGCGAGGAAGCACACCAGCTCGCGGGGGGTCGAGAACACCTGGTGGTACGGCGGTGACACCACCGTCTCGCCCTCCGGGACGCCGCGGGCCCGGGCGATCTCGGCGCTCACCTTGGCGCCGGGCAGCACCCCGCCGATGCCCGGCTGCGCCCCCTGGGAGAGCTTCAGCGACACGCACTTGACCTCCGGCAGCGCGGCCTTGTCCGCGAATTCCCGTGCCTCGAAGCCTCCTTCCGGGGTGCGGCAGCCGAAGTACCCGCTGCCGATCTCCCAGATCAGGTCGCCGCCGCCCCGAAGGTGGTGGTCCGAAAGACCGCCCTCGCCGGTGTCGTGCGCGAAACCGCCGAGCGCCGCACCCCTGCTGAGTGCCAGGATCGCGTGCGAGGACAGCGCCCCGAAACTCATCGCGGAGACGTTCAGCAGGGCCATGTCGTACGGCTGGGAACAGTCCGGGCCGCCGACCCGCACCACGGGCGGCTCGTCCGGCATCTCGACCGGGCGCATCGACGGTTCCAGGTACTCGTACCCGTCCCCGTACAGGTCCAGCCCGGTGCCGAAGGGCTCCTCGGCCTCGACGCCCCCGGCGCGCTCGTACACGATGCCGCGTACATCACGGTCGTCGGGCCGCGGGAGGAAGCGGAGGTGGCCGAGCAGGGGACGGTTTCGCAGGATCGCCCGGCGGCGCTGAGCCAGGTCCCGGACGGCGAGCGCGGTCAGGGCGAGCAGCACGGCGGCCGCCCACCACCACCAGGGCGAGACGGCCCATGTCAGGACCAGCGCCCCGGCCGCACCCAGGGCGACGAACAGCGGCAAGAGCATCCGGCGCACACCCCGAGTCAAACCCATGGGACGGAAAGGGGCGAAAGCGGGCATGCCGCTCGGGTCCCCGAGGGTGCCTCCCCGGGCGCCCCGGCGGATGTTGAGGAAGACTTTGCCCGTGGCCGATTCCCGTTCGCAGACGCCCGGCAGCGGGCCGATCCGCCCGTCCGCGGGGCGTAAAGGGCGGCCGAAACCGTCGGGGTGACTGGTCTGGTCAGGTTACGTACGTGTTGACGTCACTTGCGCACATGACACAACCTCGTCATATAGCTGCTCAATACAACTGGTTTTGCGGAAGTGCTGGCCCGTCCATGAAACCGCAGGCAGGCGCGGTGTTCCCGGCAGAACCGGACGCGGGAGGTAACACATGTGCGGCATCACCGGCTGGGTCTCCTTCGACCGCGACCTGCGCGCCGAGGCGGAGACATTGGATGCAATGACGGAGACGATGTCCTGCCGGGGCCCCGACGACCGCGGCACCTGGACCGAGGGGCCCGCGGCCCTCGGGCACCGCCGGCTCGCGATCATCGACCTGCCCGGCGGACACCAGCCCATGACCGCCGAGACCCCGGACGGCACGGTCGCGCTCGTCTATTCGGGGGAGGCCTACAACTTCACCGAGCTGCGCCGCGAGCTGACCGACCGCGGGCACCGTTTCTCGACCGACTCCGACACCGAGGTGGTCCTGCGCGGCTACCTCGAATGGGGCGAGGCGCTCCCCGAGCGGCTCAACGGGATGTACGCCTTCGCGGTCTGGGACGGCCGCCACGACAAGCTCGTGATGATCCGCGACCGCATGGGCATCAAGCCCTTCTACTACTACCCGACCCCCGACGGCGTCCTCTTCGGCTCCGAACCCAAGGCGATCCTCGCCAATCCGCTGGCCCCGGCCCGGGTCCGCCTCGACGGACTGCGCGAGCTGTTTACCTTCGTCAAGACGCCCGGACACGCGATCTGGGACGGCATGCGCGAGGTGGAGCCCGGCACCGTCCTCACTGTCGACCGCTCCGGTCTGCGCCGCCGCGTCTACTGGCAGCTGGAGACCCGCCCGCACACCGACGACCGCGACACCACCATCGCCACCGTCCGCTCGCTCCTCGAGGACATCGTGCGCCGCCAGCTCGTCGCCGACGTGCCGCGCTGCACCCTGCTCTCCGGCGGCCTCGACTCCTCCGCCATGACCGCGCTGGCCGCCCGGCAACTCGGCGAGCACGGCGAGAAGGTCCGCAGCTTCGCCGTCGACTTCGTCGGCCAGACCGACCACTTCGTCGCCGACGAGCTGCGGGGCACCCCCGACACCCCCTTCGTGCACGACGTGGCCCGTGCCTCGGCCACCGACCACCAGGACATCGTCCTCGACGCGCACGCCCTGGCCGACCTCGACGTCCGCGCGAAGGTGATCAGGGCCCGCGACCTCCCCATGGGCTTCGGCGACATGGACACCTCCCTGTACCTGCTCTTCCAGGCCATCCGCGAGCACTCCACGGTCGCGCTCTCCGGGGAGTCGGCGGACGAGGTCTTCGGCGGCTACCTGCAGTTCTTCGACGAGGAGGCCCGCAGCGCCGAGACCTTCCCCTGGCTCGTCCGGTTCCGCCGGGACTTCGGCGACGACGCCGACGTACTGCGCCCGGACCTCACCAAGGCGCTGGACCTGGAGTCGTACGTCGCCGACGGCTACCGCACGGCCGTCGCGGGCATCCGGCGGCTCGACGGCGAGAGCGACTTCGAGTACCGGATGCGGCGGATCTGCCACCTCCACCTGACCCGCTTCGTCCGCGTCCTGCTCGACCGCAAGGACCGCGCGAGCATGGCCGTCGGCCTGGAGGTGCGGGTGCCGTTCTGCGACCACCGGCTCGTCGAGTACGTCTACAACACGCCCTGGTCCCTGAAGTCCTTCGACGGACGGGAGAAGAGCCTGTTGCGGGAGGCGACCGCCGACCTGATCCCCAAGTCCGTGTACGACAGGGTCAAGAGCCCCTATCCGTCGACGCAGGATCCCAAGTACGCGATCGCCCTCCAGGAACATGCCAAGGACCTCCTGGCCCGGCCCGCGCACCCGGTCTTCGACCTGGTCGACCGGGAACGGGTCCACCGGGCCGCCCACCGCGACAGCCCGCAGATCACACAGGCGTCGCGGCGGGGCCTGGAGCGGACCCTGGACCTGGCGGTGTGGCTGGACATGTACGCCCCGGACGTGCTCCTTACCTGAGTGCCCGGGTCACCTGAGTGCCCGGGCTACTTGAGTGCCCGGTCGGCGGCCGCCTGCGAGGGCTTCCACCACGAGGTCACCGGCTCCCACACCAGGACGACGCGACCGACGCCCAGCTCACGCGCGGTGAACGTACGGCCGAAGCGCGTGGGGTCCGGTGAGACGCCGATCGACTCCGCCCGGCGGGCCTCCGGGTCCGCCGGGTCGGCGATGGTCCGCAGGGCCGCGTACGCCGTCCGGCCCGCCTCCAGCAGGTACAGCCCGCTCCGCCCGGCGGGAACCGGCAGGGCGGCGCCGTCCAGGTCGCCGAAGACGACGGTCGGGATGCGGTCGACGGTGCACGCCCGGGTGGAGCGGTTGGTGACGCCGAGGTGCAGCAGGGTGGGGTCGGCGGTGCGCTGGGCGTGGACGGTGACGGCCTTCTCCGTGCACCGGGCGGGCCGCGCGGCGGCCGAGCCGCTCTGCGGCACGGCGAGGAGCAGTGCCACGGCGACGGACGGGAGGGCGAGAACGGGTCGGATGCGCATCGGTGGGTTCCCCCTGTTTCGGTCACGAGCAGTGTCATGTGCGGTGTCATGTGCGTTGCCATGTGCGATGCCAAGAGCGATGTCACGAACGGTGAGTGACGCCTGCTCAGTGTGACGGTCGAGGTGTCCTTCGGGTGGTGTCCGGCTTGCCGGTGCGACCCGTCCGCGTCCGTTCTGTGACACGCCGTCGCGAGGCCCGCTCAGGGGGCCGTCGCATCCTCCGGGCCGCAGGAGCTGCCGTTGTCCGGCAGTGAGCCGTACAGCAGGAAGTCGGTGACCTTCTGGCGCACGCACTTGGAAGACGCGTACCCGGTGTGGCCCTCGCCCTTGTTGTCGAGCAGGACGGCCGAGGAGCCGAGCCGCTCGGCGGTCTCCTCGGCCCAGCGGTAGGGGGTCGCCGGGTCCCCGCGGGTGCCGACGAGGAGCATCTTCGGCGTGTGGACATCGCGTACCTTCTCGCGGATGTAGTCGCTGCCCTTGGGGCGGCCGTAGCACATCAGCAGCTCGTTGAGGCGGAGGGGACCGAAGATCGGCGACGCCTCCAAGTAGGCGGCCTTCAGGTCGTCGATCTCCTTGGTGAGCTGCGCGGCGCTGGGCCGATCGGGGTCGTCCGCGCAGTTGATCGCCAGTAGTGCGGACTCGAGGTTGTCCGGGGGCACGTTCGCGGGGTCGACCAGCCCGCTGTACGTGGCGTGGGGAAGGGCGGCGCCCCCGGCCGCCTGCAACAGTGCGCTCGGGTCGCCGTCCTGGACGAGTGAGGCGAGGGAGCGTTCGAGCTCCGGCCACTTCTTGCGGTCGAAGAGTTCAAGCCCCATGGTCGCCACCAGATCCTGGCCGGAGAACTGCTGCCCGAAGCTCGTCGGCACCGGATCCTTGTCCAGCGATTCGACGAGCCGGGCGACCCGCTGACGGGCATCGCGCGGATCCTGCCCGAACGGGCACGAGGTGTCCTTGGTGCACCAGGTGAGGAAGTCCTCCAGGGCTGTCTGCTGCCCCTCGGCGCTCACCAGGCCCGACTCGGACAGCGGCTCGGTGAGCGTGTCGACGCCGTCGAGCACCATGCGGCCCGTCTTGTCGGGGAACTGGCTCGCGTAGACCGCGCCCAGGCGCGTTCCGTACGAGAAGCCCAGGTAGTTGAGCTTCTTGTCGCCGAGGGCCTGGCGCATCACGTCCAGATCCCGGGAGGCGTTGACCGTGCCGATGTGGGCCAGTACCGGGCTGGAGTGCTTGGCGCACTCGTCGGCGTCCTTCCGCACCTGCTTGAGGAGTGCCTCCGGGCTGTTGTCGTGGGTGGCGGGGCCCGTCGCGCCGGAGGTCTGGCCCATCCCGCCGCCGCAGCTGACGGGAGAGGACCGGCCGACACCGCGCGGGTCGAAGGTCACCACGTCGTAGCCGTTGGTGAGCGGCATGAAGTCCTTGCCGCCGTCGGCGGCGAGCTGCGGGACTCCCGGGACGCCGGGGCCGCCGAAGTTCAGCAGTACGGATCCCCTCGACGCGCCGGTGGCGCGATAGCGGGCCAGCGCGAGGTCGAGCGTCCCGGCCCCCGGGTGCGCGTAGTCCAGCGGGACGGTCACCTGCCCGCACTGCAGATCCGCGGGCATTCCGTCGCCCTTGCAGGTGCCCCACTTGATCTGCTGGTGGTAGAAGCGGGACAGGTCGGGGCCCTCGGCGGCCGTCGCCACCGCCGCGGGCAGGCCCGCCGCAAGCAGGGCCAGTGTCACGACGCCGGCTCCGGCGTACGCCCAGCGTTGGTGCGCGGACAGCATGGATGCCTCCAGGGACGCCCGACGTCGTACCGGGCGCCAGGGGATAGCTCCTCGATCACGATAAGCGGCTGTCCGGGAGCGCGCCTCTGGGCGGGCGTTCGATAAGCGTGACCCTCGATGGGGTGAAAGCGCGATCAGCCATAACGTCTGATGGTTCTTCCGCGTTTTACGCGGTGCGGGTGAGTGCCCGCGTCCATGTCTGGAAGGCAGGGAACCTATGAAACGGGTTACCCGAAATGGTTTGATCGCCGCGGCCGCCGCCTCGGGCGCGGCGATGGCCGTGACGATGCCGGCGCACGCCGACGCCTCGGCGGCCGGCGGCACGGCGGCCTCGCCCGGGCTGATCTCCGGCAACACCCTCCAGCTCCCGGTGCACGTCCCCGTGAACGTGTGCGGGAACACCGTGAACGTGGCGGGGCTCCTGAACCCCGCCGCGGGCAACGGCTGCGCGAACGTGAGCGGAGGTGGGGGTCCCGGTGTCGGCGGCAGGAGCCACGGCAGGAGCGGCGAAGACGCCGGTGGCGTGGCCCGGGGCGGTGCCGTCACACGTGGCGGTGCTGCAGCGGTCGGGAGCGGAAAGGATTCTCCGGGCGTGCTCTCGGGCAACGGCCTGCAGCTCCCGGTGCACCTCCCGGTGAACGTCAGCGGCAACTCCGTGACCGTGGTCGGCCTCGGCAACGCGTCCGTGGGGAACACGTCCACGAACACCTCCGGCGACCACCCCCAGCCGGTGAAGACCGCCCCGAGGCCGCACACGACGCCCAGGGCGCAGGGGACGCCGTACCAGGCCCCGCCGCGGCCCGTGGCCTCCCTCGCCCACACCGGCGCCGACCAGACGATGCCGGCGGTCGCCGCGAGCGCCGCCCTGCTGCTGGGCGGGGCCGTGCTGTACCGGCGGTTCCGGCCCACGGCGGTCCGCTGACGCGCAAGGCCCCACCGGGCTCACGACCGGTGGGGCCCCGTTCGGGTGGCTTCGGCGAGCGGTCCCCGGGCGGGGTCAGCGCACCTCGGGAAGGTCGTCGCGCAGGATGCTGTAGCGCACGCCGTCGCGCCACCGGCCGTCCCGGAAGGACACACTGCGCAGCACGCCCTCGCGGGTGAACCCGGTCTTCTCCAGGGCGCGTTGCTCGGCGATGTTCTCCGCCTCGGTGTCCGCCTCGATCCGCACCACGGGCGTGTGCGCGAACAGGTAACGGACCAACTGCCGGTGGGCTTCCGTGCCCCAGCCCTTGCCGCGCGCCTCCGGCAGCAGGCCGATGCCCATGTTCCAGTAGTACGTGCTCGGGGTGGGCCGGATCTTCCGCCACCCGACGAAGCCCAGGCGCTCCTCGCCGCGCACCACCATCAGATGGCCCGCGTCGTCGCCGAGCATGCGGTTCTCCGCCCACTTGCGCCGCCAGCGGTCCGGGTCCCGCCAGCCGAACCACTGGAAGGGTGTGGCGGTCTCGGGTTCCGTCAGAAACCGGTCCAGTACGGGCAGGTCGTCCTCGGCCACCGGGCGCAGGGTCACGTCATCGACACTCATGGACGGCAAGCCTATGAGTGACGGAGGCTGAAATCCCCGTGGAGATCGGGAAGGATGCTGCGGGCGCGGGCGACCGCCGCGCACCCCCGCCGCAAGCGAATGGAGCGCGCACATGACTTCTCCGGGTTCCGCGGATCTCGTCGTCGCCCGGGCCTCGCTCGACGACTGGTCGGTGATCAGCGGGTGGGCGGGGGACGAGGGATGGAATCCGGGGCTGTCCGACGCACCGAGCTTCTTCGCCCAGGATCCCGAGGGGTTCTTCATCGGCAGGATCGACGGGCAGCCGGTCTCGGCCGTCTCGGTCGTGACGTACGACGCCGACTACGCCTTCCTGGGCTTCTATCTCGTACGACCGGATCTGCGCGGCCGCGGCCACGGCCTCACCACCTGGAAGACGGCCCTCGCCCACGCCGGCGGCCGGACCGTCGGTCTGGACGGGGTGGTGGCGCAGCAGGACAACTACCGCAAGTCCGGATTCGAACTGGCCCACCGCACCGTCCGGTTCATCGGAACCGTGCCGGCGGAACAGACGCCACCGGGGGTGCGGCCCGCCGCGGCGGCCGACTTCGCGTCGATCGCGGCGTACGACAATGCCTGCTGCCCGGCCGACCGCCCCCGCTTCCTGGAACGGTGGCTCACCGGTCCCGGCCACCGCACCTTCGTCCGCGTCGCCGACGGCCACCTCACCGGCTACGCGGTGATCCGGCCCGCCCTCGACCGCCCGCGCGTGGGCCCGCTGTTCGCCGACACCGCCGACGACGCCCGCGCCCTCCTGCAGGCGCTGGCCGCCGCCGCTCCCGGGGGCGAGGTCGCCATCGACATCCCCGAGTCGAACGCGCCGGGCGTCGCCCTGGCCGAGGAGTTCGGCCTCACCCCCTCCTTCGAAACGGCCCGGATGTACACCGGCCCGGTCAGGCCGTTCACCGGCGAGCGCGTCTACGGGGTCACCACGCTCGAACTCGGCTAGGGCATGATCCGCCGGACAGGGCCCCGGTTCAGACGGCGGAGCGTTCGTCGGGCAGGCGGCGGCGCAGGGCGGTCTGCTGGACGGCGGGTGGGTTGTAGGCCATGTCGAGCGTCCCGATGTCGGTGCCGGGCGGCACGATGGCGTCGATCTGGTCGAGGATCTCGTCGGTCAGACTGGTCTCCGCGCCCGCGAGGAGGTCGTCCAGGTGGGCCATCGTGCGCGGTCCGATGATCGCGGAGGTGACGCCGGGGTGGGCGATCGCGAACGCCATGGCCAGGTGCGTCAGCGCCATCCCCGCCTTCTCGGCCAGGGGGATGAGCTGTTCGACGACGTCGAGCCGGCGTTCGTCGCTGAGGTGCTTGAAGCCGAAGGCGGCACGGTGGCTGTCGGGCTGCCGGTCCTTGCGGTAGCGGCCGGTCAGCAGGCCGCCCGCGAGCGGGCTGTAGACCAGGGCGCCCATGCCGTAGCGCTCGCAGACGGGCAGCACCTCGCGCTCGATGCCGCGGTTGAGGATCGAGTACGTCGGCTGCTCGCTGCGGAACCGCATGAGGCCCCGTCGCTCGGCGACCCACTGCGCCTCGACGATGTCCGAGGCGGGGAAGGAGGAGGTGCCGATGGCCCGGACCTTGCCCGCGCGTACCAGGTCGGTGAGGGCCGAGAGGGTCTCCTCCACGTCGGTGTCCGGGGCGGGCCGGTGGATCTGGAACAGGTCGACGTGGTCGGTTCCGAGCCGGCGCAGCGAGTCCTCCAGCGCGCGGACCAGCCAACGCCGCGAGTTGCCCCGCTGGTTGGGGTCGTCCCCCATGGGGAGGTGGGCCTTGGTGGCGAGTACGACGTCGTCCCGGCGGCCCTTGAGGGCCTTGCCCACGATTTCCTCGGACTCGCCGCGTGAGTAGGCGTCCGCGGTGTCGACGAAGTTGATGCCCGCGTCCAGCGCCTTGTGGATGATCCGGACGGAGTCGTCGTGGTCGGGGTTGCCGATGGCGCCGAACATCATCGCGCCCAGACAGTACGGGCTGACCTTGATGCCGGTTCGGCCCAGTGTGCGGTACTTCATGATTCTCCTTGCGCGTCGGCCGGTGCCCGCCGCGGCGCGTTAGGCTGGCGGAAACGGAACAGCGTTCAGCTTGAACGATACGGAACAGTGTTCCGCTTAGCAAGGGGAAGCATCGTGAGCGAGGAATCGACTCGGGAAGCCGACGCCGCCGCGGCGGAGGGCCGGCCCCGTAAGCGGCTGCGCGCCGACGCGCAACGCAGCACCGACGCCCTGCTCACGGCGGCCGCGGAAGTCTTCGCCACCTCGGGAGTGGACGCGCCCGTACGGGAGATCACCGCCAAGGCGGGCGTGGGAGCCGGCACCCTCTACCGCCACTTCCCGCAACGCTCGGATCTCATCGCCGCGGTCTTCCGCCACGAAGTCGATGCCTGCGCCGACTCCGCGCCGTCCCTGGCGGCGCGGTACGAACCGGCCGAAGCGCTCGCCAAGTGGCTCCAGCGCTTCGCGGGCTTCATCGCCACGAAACGCGGACTCAGTGCGGCCCTGCACTCGGGGGACCCGGCCTACGACACGCTGCCCTCCTACTTCGAGCAGCGCTTCATGCCCGTCCTCGGCGCGCTCCTCGACTCCGCGGCGAAGGCCGGCGAGATCCGCTCCGACGTCGACCCGGAAGACCTCCTGGTCGCCACGCGCAATCTGACCCTGCCCGCCCAGGAAGACGACAACGGCCACACCCCCCGCATGATCGCCCTGCTCGTCGACGGACTCCGCTACGGCGCCCCCGCCCGGGAAGCCCGCTGAAGGACAGGCGTCCGGACAGGTCCTGGTAGACGGTCATCTGCGGGGAGGTGGCCACGTCGGAGTGGGCGGGGCCGGAGGTGTACGGCGACGGGGCCGTCCCGTGCGTACGGCGGATCCGTGGACTCCTCGACTCCGGGCTCACCACCGAGAACATCCGTGTCATCCTGCCGTTCCTGTCCGACCCCGGCGAGATCCACCTTCACTTGGGAACCCTGCGGCCTTGAGTCGGCCGGCTCGCGGCGGCCGTCAGTTGGCGAGTGCCTGGGCGCGCTGGGCCGCCTCGCTCACGGATCCGCGGTGCACCGGGCCGTGCCCGGGCAGCAGGACGTCCGCCGAGAGTGCCTCGATCAGCTTCAGCGACGCGAGGGCGTTCGCGCGCTCGGCGTGGAACATGTCGGGCAGCAGCTGCGGGCCCTGTATCCGCGAGGTGGGGTGACCGCTGACCAGGGCGTCACCGGAGATCACGATGCCGGCGTCCGGCAGGTGGTAGACACAGTGTCCGGAGGTGTGCCCGGGGGTGTGCACCGGCACCGGACCGCCGGGAAGATCCAGCGCCCCCTGGCCGGGGAACGGCTCGGGCCGGGTCATCCGGACGTCGGCCGTGCCGCCGGACCGGATCGCGTGCACCGCCCAGGGCAGCACGCCGGGACGCCAGGCCTGGCGCATCACCTCTCCCACGCTCACCTGCTGGAGGAACTCGCGGCGCGCGTGCGCCACCTCCTCCTCGTGCAGATGGACCGGGACGCCGTAGGTGCTGCTCAGGTACTCGGCCGACCCGAGATGGTCGTTGTGCGCGTGGGTGATGAGTACGGCGCTGATGGCCTCGGGGGAGTGGCCGAGCGCGTCGAGCGAGGCGAGGACGTCCGGGCGGTCGCCCGGATATCCGGTGTCGATCAGGGTGACGGCGTCCCCCTCGGTCAGGATCACCCAGTTGGTGTTGCTGCCGTGAACCAGATGGATTCCGGCCGCCACCTCGACGATCGTGTCCTCGCGCATGACCATCCCGCTGCTTGAGATCTCTGCCGGCCGGGTCGGGCCGGGTCGAACCGAAGGTACCGCGTGCGGGCGGCGGCGCGACGGGCGGCCTCCGGGGCGCGGACGCGTTCACCGGCGGCGTGGCCGAACGTGAACGGGCCCTGTCGGCAAGGGACTTGACGCGCCCGCGGAATGGCGGCTCCCATATGGCGAGTCTCGTTGACTTTTGTTCGAGTCTGCGAACAAACCGCTCAAGGGAGAGCCGCATGTCCCCCCATTCGCACACCGCGCGCCTCAGAGGCCTCTTGAAGCGCGCAGCCGTTCATGGCGCCGTCCTGGGGCTGGCCGTCGTCGGGTTGGCCGGAGTCGGACGCTCCGCCACTGCGCTCACCGCCGAACCGACCGCCGTCAGCACCAACCAGATCGGGGTCGCCCCGGCCCCGATGGGCTGGGCGTCCTGGAACACCTTCGCCAGCGTCATCGACTACGCCACCATCAAGGCCCAGGCCGACGCCCTCGTGTCGTCGGGCATGGCAGCCGCGGGCTACAAGTACGTCAACATCGACGAGGGCTGGTGGCTGGGCACCCGCGACAGCAGCGGCAACATCACCGTCGACACCGCCAAGTGGCCGGGCGGGATGAAGGCCGTCGTCGACTACATCCACAGCAAGGGCCTCAAGGCCGGGATCTACACCGACGCGGGCAAGAACGGCTGCGGCTACTACTACCCGACCCCCTCGGGAACGCCCGCCGCACCCAACACCGGTATGGAGGGCCACAACCAGCAGGACCTGGAGACCTTCCAGAACTGGGGCTTCGACTTCCTGAAGATCGACTGGTGCGGCGGTGACGCCGAGGGCCTCGACCAGGAGACGACGTACAAGGCGATCCGCGACGCCAACACCGCCGCCACCGCGGTCACGGGCCGCTCGCTCGTGCTGTCCCTGTGCGAGTGGGGCACGGGCAACCCCTGGAACTGGGCCGCAGGCACGGGCGCGATGTGGCGCACCAGCACCGACATCGTCTACTACCCCGACAACCCGACGATGGCCAGCATCCTGGCCAACTTCGACAAGTCGCTGCACCCCGCCGCCCAGCACACCGGCTACTACAACGACCCGGACATGATGACGGTCGGCATGAACGGCCTGAGCGCCGCCCAGAACCGCACCCACATGGGCCTGTGGGCGATCTCCGGCGCCCCCCTGCTCGCGGGCAACAACCTGGCCACCATGAGTTCGACGACCGCCTCGATCCTCACCAACTCCGAGGTCGTCGCGATCGACCAGGACCCGCGCGGCCTCCAGGGCGTCAAGGTCGCCGAGGACAGCACCGGCCTGCAGGTCTACAGCAAGATCCTCTCCGGTACCGGGAAGCGCGCGGTCCTGCTGCTGAACCGTACGTCCGCCGCGGCGAACATCACCGCCCGCTGGCAGGACATGGGTCTGACCACCGCCTCCGCCGCCGTACGCAACGTCTGGTCGGCGTCCAACGCTGGTTCGTTCGCGACGAGTTACACCACCAGCGTCCCCGCGGGCGAGGGCGTGCTGCTCACCGTCTCCGGCACCGAGGCGTCCGGGACGACGTACGAGGACACCACCTCCGCGACGACCCCGGCCTTCACCGGAGTCACGGCGTCCGCCGCGGGCACCAAGCTGATCGACATCACCTACGCCAACGGGGGTACGGCGGACCGCAAGGCGACGCTTCAAGTGGGCGGCCAGTACGCGCAGACGCTGGCCTTCCCGCCCACCGGCTCGGCGACCACCTACCGGACCGTCTCCGTCCTCGCGTCCCTGGCGAAGGGCTCCAACACACTGACCTTCGGGGCCCTGGGTACCGCGCCCGACATCGACGCCGTGGCCGTACGCGCCGTTTCGGGCACCAACGGGACGGCGGTCGTCGGCACCGGGTCCGGACGCTGCCTGGACTTCTTCAAGAGCACGATCACCAACAACAGCCAGGCCGAACTGTGGGACTGCGGCGGTGGCCAGAACCAGACGTTCACCTACACCTCGCGCAGTGAACTGGTGGTCTACGGCAACAAGTGCCTCGACGCCTACAACAGCGGTACCGCCAACGGCACCAAGGTTGTCCTGTGGGACTGCAACGGCGGCACCAACCAGAAGTGGACCTTCAACTCCAACGGAACCGTCACCAACAACGTCTCGGGCCTGTGTCTGGACGCGTCGGGCGCCGCGACGGCCAACGGAACCCTGATCGACCTCTGGACGTGCAACGGCGGATCCAACCAGCAGTGGACCCGCAACTGAACCGTGCCTGACCAGGGACGAAACACCGGGGTGGGGTGGGCCGATCGACTCCGCCCCGGTGCAGAGCCGTTGCCCTATGCGCTCCGGGGTGCTGGAGTGACCCCATGGATCACGTTGCGGTACTGGCCCTGTTCGACCGGGACATGCGGGAGGGCGCGCGGCCCGACGGCCCGGGAGCCCGGGTCGAGCGCGTCGACAAGGTGGTGCGCCAGGTCGGCACCGAGCACGGCTGGAACGGGGTGATCTGGTCGGACCTGGACGAATCGAACGCCGATGCCGCGATCGCCGAGCAGATGCGCTACTTCGGCGAACTCGGCCGCGAGTTCGAGTGGAAGCTGTACGGGCACGACAAGCCCGAGGGCCTGGGAAAGCGGCTGCGCGCCGCCGGGTTCGTCGCCCAGCCCGAGGAGACCCTGATGATCGCCGAGTTGGGCGACCTCGCGCTCGACGCACAGCCGCCCGAGGGCGTACGGCTGCTGCCCGTCACCGACCGCGCGGGCGTCGACCTCGTCGCGGACGTCCACGAACAGGCCTTCGGTACGGACAGTACCCGGATGCGCCACCAACTCCTCGCCCAGCTCACCGGCGACGAGGACAACGTCGTCGCGGTGGTGGCCCTCGCCGGTGACGTCCCGGTCAGCGCCGCCCGCATGGAGCTGGTCCCCGGCACCCGCTTCGCCGGCCTCTGGGGCGGCGGCACCGTCGACTCCTGGCGCCGCCGCGGCATCTACCGTGCGCTGGTCGCCCACCGTGCCCGCGTCGCCGCCGAGCGCGGCTACCGCTACGTCCAGGTCGACGCCACCAGTCAGAGCCGCCCGGTCCTCGCCCGCCTGGGCTTCGAACCCCTGACCACGACAACGCCGTACGTGTACGGGTGACACCGGACGCCGTCCGGGCAGGGACGGCGTCACCGACCGCCGTCGGTCCCGTCAGCGGCGCACCTTCACCCGGTCGAGCGCCGCGACGCCCACCGCCGCGAGTCCGATCTGAATGAGCCACTCGATCCAGTCGACGCCCTTCGTGTTCGCCACGCCGAACGCGGCGGCGATCCCCGAGCCGATGAACGCGGCCACGATGCCGACGAGGATCGTCCACAGGATGCCGATGCGCTGGCGTCCCGGGACCACGAGCCGGCCCAGTACGCCGATGATGATGCCGATGAGAATGGCACTGATGATGCCTGAGATCTCCATGTCCGCCCCTTTTTGCCAGGACCCCCGCAGTTAGGTGTGTTCCCCCTGCGGGCGAAGACAGTCCGTTCTGCTTTCCGGCCGTCCCGCGTCCGCTCCGGCGGGCTCCTGTTCAGTCGCGTTCCTGCCATGTACCGTTCAAGAATCTGTCGCGCGGCAGACGGCCAACCACCGTTCTACGCGCGCAGACTTGGCGCCCGCACCGCCTCTCCCCACCCCTCATGGAGGTTTGCAGGATGCTCGGATTCAGACGATCCCGCCACAGACTCACCACGGCCACGGCCGTGTTCGGACTGCTCGTCGCCGGTGCGGCCGTCCAGGCGTCCGCGGCGACTCCGGCCGCCGCCGCGACCCCGCACCGCATCCTGTTCGACAACGCCCACGCGGAGACGGCCGGCAACGCCGACTGGATCATCTCCACCAGCCAGCCCGACCCGCTGGGCCAGGACTCCTCGCCGTCGGCGGAGACCGACTGGACCGGCGCCCTCTCCTCCTGGGGCGTGGCCCTGCAGAAGACCGGCGACTACAGCCTGAAGACGCTGCCTTCGGGCTCCAGCCTGGCCTACGGCGGCTCGACGGCCACCGACCTGTCGAACTTCGACACGCTGGTGCTGCCCGAGCCCAACACGCTCTTCACGACCGCGGAGAAGACCGCGATCATGACGTTCGTGAAGAACGGCGGCGGTCTGTTCATGGTCTCCGACCACACCGGCGCCGACCGCAACAGCGACGGTGAGGACGCGGTCGAGATCCTCAACGACCTCATGACCAACAACAGCGTCGACTCCACCGACCCGTTCGGGTTCTCCATCGACACGCTCGACATCAGCTCCGGCTACCCGGCGGCCATCAGCGACAGCACCGACGCCGTCCTGCACGGCTCGTTCGGCACCGTCACCAAGAGCCTGATCGCCGACGGCACCACGGCCACCCTCAAGCCGGCCGACAACTCCGCCGTCAAGGGTCTGGTCTACCGCAGCGGATACTCGGGCAACACCGGCGCCTTCTTCGCCACCAGCACCTTCGGCAGCGGCCGAGTGGCGTTCTGGGGCGACAGCTCACCGATCGACGACGGCACCGGTCAGTCCGGCAACACCCTGTACGACGGCTGGAACGACACCAGCGCCACCAACGCCGCCCTCGCCCTGAACGCCACCGAGTGGCTCGCGGGCGGCAGCAGCAGCGGCGGTGGCGGTGGAGGGGGCGGCGGTACCTGCACGGCCGCCCAACTGCTCGCCAACCCCGGCTTCGAGTCCGGCAACACGTCCTGGACCGCGACCAGCGGTGTCATCACCAACAGCTCCAGCGAGGCGGCCCGTACGGGCTCCTACAAGGCCTGGCTGAACGGCTACGGCTCGGCCAACACGGACACGCTCTCCCAGTCGGTCACCATCCCGTCCGGCTGCGCGGCCACCCTGAACTTCTATCTCCACGTGGACACGGCCGAGACGACCACCAGCACGGCCTACGACACCCTCAAGGCCCAGGTGCTCAACAGCAGCGGCACGGTCCTGTCGACGCTCGCCACGTACTCGAACCTGAACGCCGCGTCGGGTTACACGCTGCGCAGTTTCGACCTGTCCAGCTACGCCGGGCAGACGGTCACCGTCAAGTTCACCGGCACCGAGGGCTCCACGCTGCAGACGTCGTTCGTCCTCGACGACACGGCGCTCAACGTGAGCTGAGCGCGAACAAGCGAGAGGGCGGGCCCGGGAGCGGGCCCGCCCGTCGCGCACCGGAGTTCGGTGCGTCCGCCGAATCAGGCGCGACGCACCTTGACGCCGTCGGCCTCGAAGTCGTAGACGTACTGATTGATACGCAGCCCGTCGACGGCGCCGATCCACATGTGGTCGCGGCCCTTGCCCACGACGGCGGAGTAGATGACCGGCACCGCGCCGCCGGGCACCGATCCCGGGACGGTCGAGGCGAGGATCGCGGCCAGTGCGGTGACCGTAAGCGCCAGCGACATACCGTTGGCATATGACTGCTCGGGTAATGAGCCGCGGAGCGTATGGGTTATCGTCACTCTCCGTGTCAGTTGGATTCCGTGTCGGTCGCCGGGACGGTCGTCTCCGGTGTGTTCCAACCCGAGACCCGCACCCGGGGCGCCGAACCGTGCAGATCGGCCGTCCGGTAGGTGGCGGTGAGCGTCGTGGACTCGCCGGGCCACAGGCTGACCTGGTTGTCGGACCACTGGATGGGCAGGACGGGCTTGCCGGCCGAGTCCACGAGGTGCACGTCGGTCAGCAGCGACGGCGTCCTGCCGGTCCCGGTGTTCCGCAGCGTGACCGTGGTCATCGAAGCGCCGTCCACGCCGACCGAGGTCGAAGCCGTCGCCGAGACCGGCACCCGCGCCATGGAGTTGAGCCCCTTGAGGTCCGCGTAGCTCGTCGTCGGCGTGTAGTACCAGTCGGTCTTGGCCCAGTCGAGGGTGTCGGACTTGGTGGACAGCCAGTAGACGTTGCGGCTGACCTCCTTGCCCTCGGCGTCGGTGAGGACGAGGCGTGCCAGGTAGGTCGCCGACAGGCCGCTCACGGAGGACGGCACGGTGAGGGGGGTGCTGTGGGCGCCGTCCCCGTCCACGTCCACCCCGGTCGCCGTCCTGTCGTACTTCTGCGTGCCGTCGGTGTTGAAGAGCGTGACCCGGGCCGTGAGTCCGGACGCGGAGGCGTGCCGGTTGTTCACGACGACGATCGAACGGGTGTCGTAGGAGTACTGGATGTGCAGCGGCTCGTTCGCCTTCCTGGCCCCGAAGTAGGCGCCGCCCTGGTCGAGGTAGCGGTCCATCAACTGCCAGTGCAGCGACGTCCATCCGCTGTTGAACATCCAGTAGACGACCCCCGTCGCGGGCCTGGCGGAGTCGGTGGCGTTGCGCCCGTACGCCTCGTACTGCGCGCGTACGTTCTCGTACTGGGCGAGCTGTGCCTTGCGTACGTAGTCGGTCAGGCCGCTCGGTGCTCCGTACCGTCCCGCGAGCGCGTCGTCGTACAGCTTGAGCGTGCCGAAGGTCGACGACGGTGAGCGGTGGTACTGCTTGGTGGTCGGGCTCTTCCACAGGCTGTCCAGCTCGGCGGGGGACATCATGCGGCGCAGGGTGTCGAGGGTGGGGATGTCGGGGCCCGCGCTGGTCTCGGAGTTGAAGCCGGTGGCGCCGCCCTCGCGCTTGGCGTACCAGTAGTTCGGCGGGATCCAGTCGTAGGGCCCCGTCATCTTCATGCCCGAACTGCCGCTGACCGGGGCGGACTTGGCGGAGGCGGCGGCGACCACGGGGTTGGGCCAGTCGGCGGCGGCCAACGCGTCGAGGTAGTTCTTCTCGATCGTCGCGTCCGGTGCGAAGTCGCTGCCGATGAGGAAGGAGATGACGCTCGGGTGGTCGCGCAGCCGGGCGGCCTCGGCGGCCATCGACGCCTTGGCGACGGGGTAGTCGGCCGCGGTCCACTTGTCGCCGGCCTCGCTGCCGTTGACGTTCCCCTCCCACTTGTCGCAGCATTCCCAGCCCGGCAGCGTGAGGATGCCGTACCGGTCGGCGAGGTCGAAGAACTCGTCCGGCTCGATGTGGCCTTCGAGGCGGATGGTGTTGAGGCCGAGGTCGAGCGCGTACTTCAGCCGGTCCTCGACATACGTCCTGTCCCAGCGCAGGAACTCGTCCGGGGACCAGCCGCCGCCCTTGATGAGCAGCCTGCGGCCGTTGACGCTGTACTGCCGGGCGCCGTCGGAGTTGAGGGGCGCCTTCACCTCACGGATGCCGAAGTCCTCGTGCGCGGTGTCCGAGGCGGTGCCGCCGACGGAGGCCGTCAGGTCGAGGCCGTACAGCGGCTGTCCGCCCATGCCCGCGGGCCACCACACCTTCGGCGCGCTCAGCTGCAGGCCGGGGGTGTCGGCGGGGGAGAAGGTGACGGTCTTCGTCTCGTGCGCGGCGAGGGAAACGGTTTTGCTGAAGGAGGCGTCCGAGCCGATGCTGCCGGACACCGTCGCCGTGACGGGAGCGCTCGTCTCGTTGCGGGCCTGTGCCTTGACCGTCAGGTTCGCGGAGGCGAGCGAGGGGACGGCGAGCTCGGTGACGACGTGCGCGTCGCGCAGCGCGACCGGACCGCCCCGGCGGACGAGGACGTCACGCACGATGCCCATGTTCTGGTCGGGCGGGGGCTGGAGCCAGTCCAACCAGCCCATGGTCAGGTGCTTGTTGGGCTCGTTGGGCCGGATGCGGAAGGCGACCGTGTTCGTGCCCGACCGCACCAGCGAGGTGATGTCGAGTTCGTGCCGCGTGTAGGCGCCCGTGACATCGGCGGCGGTGGCGACCTGCTTGCCGTTGACGTAGACGTCGGCCGCCGAGATCACCCCGCTGAAGTCCAGGTAGCTGCGCTCGGTGGTGTCGGCGACCGTGAAGTCCGAGCGGTACCACCAGGGGACCTGGAAGTCGGCCTTGGGGATCTTCTGCTGGTTGGTCGAGAAGAACGGGTCGGCGTACTTCCCGTCCGCGAGCAGCGCGGCGAGGACGGTGGAGCGGGAACCCGCGGGGTACCAGCCGCTCGCCGGATAGCCCGGGCTCGAGACGTCGGACGCCGCGTCCGTGACCTTGGCCGTCGACTGGATCGCGTACCCGGACAGCGCGGTGGTGCTGCCCGCGGTGGCGGGCACCGGGGTGACCGGCACGCGTGCGGCCGCGTCGGGTCCGACGCTCCGGGACTCGCCCCACGCGCTGGTCGAGAGGGTGCACAGGAGGCCCAGGGCGACGGCGGCCGTGGCGGAACGCCGTCCTGGGGCAGGGCGATGGAACACGGTGGTCTCCTTGGGGGTGGGGAGCATCCGCGCTACGAGACTGCATGTCGGCACTGCGAGGCATGAGCGAGGCAGGAGTGAAGAGGCGCGCGCCAGGAACAAAGGGGCGCGAGCCAGGGCTGCAAGTTAGGAACCTTTACTAACTGGCGCACAAGCTAGGCGGCCGAGCAATCCGTGTCAATCACCGACGGCGAGTGCCCCGCTCAGGACGCCGAGCGTCGCTCGAACACCACGTCCCGCGCGGTCCCGAGGGCCGTCGCCACCGCGCCCAGCAGAACCGCGTCCTCGCCCAGCCGACTCGGCACGATCTTCGGACGCAGGGGCGTGAGCGTACGCAGGGTCTCGCGCACGGGCCGCAGCAGCAGGTCGATGCTGTGGCCCACGCCGCCGCCGAGCACCACCAGATCGGGATCGAGCACCGCGGCGGCCGCGGCCACCGTGTAGGCGATCCGCTCACCCTCCAGTCGTACGGCCCGCACCGCGGCGGAGTCCCCCTCGCGCGCCGCGTCGAACACGGCCTTGGCCGTGAGCTGGCCGGTCATGCCGAACCGCCGCGCGGCCTCGACGACGGCCTCTCCCGACACCGCGTCCTCCAGCGTCTCCGGCTTCTGCAGCCCCGGCCACGGCAGGAACCCGATCTCCCCGGCCCCGCCGCGCGCCCCCGTGAACAGCCGGCCCTCGCTCACCACGCCCATGCCGAGACCGGTGCCGATCAGGATGTACGTGAACAGCCGGCTGCCCGCGCCGACGCCGTACGTGTACTCGCCGAGCGCCGCGAGGTTCGCGTCGTTGTGCACCTCCAGCGGGATGCCCAGCTCCTCGCGCATCCGGTCGAACAGGCCCGCGCGACCCCACCCGGGCAGATGCATCGCGTACCGCACCCGGCGCCGCTCCTCGTCGTACACGCCCGGCGTGCCCACCACCGCGTGCGCCACCTCGTGTGCTCCCACGCCGGAGTTGGCGACGACCTGACGTGCGGTGGAGACGACGAGGTCGGCCATGGCACCCGAACTGCGCGCCCGATTGCGCACATCGGTACGTGCGACCACGCCGCCGTCCAGATCGGCGACCGCCACCCGCAGCCAACTGCGCCCGATGTCGATGCCGAGCGCGTACCCGGCCGCGGGATCCGGGGCGTAGAGCACCGCCACCCGGCCGCGCTCGGGCGCGTGAGTGCCCGCCTCACGCACCAGGCCCGCCTCCTCCAGAGCCGCGAGCGCGCTGGAGACCGTCGGCTTGGAGAGCCCCGTCTCCCGCGCGAGCTGAGCCCGCGAGGCGGCGCCGCCCGTGCGCAGCCGGTCGAGCAGCAGCCGCTCGTTGGTACTGCGCAGCCGCTGCCGGTTCCAGGGCTGTTCGGGCTGCGCTATGGCGTCGCTGGCGGGCATCGCACCATTCTCACGCATGCCTGACACCCTCTTGACGCATCTAGTAAGTCTCCTTAACTTTATCGCCCAGTCAGCCTCGCCGGGCCGGCCGAAAGGGAGCCCGCCTCCCCGCGTCCCGATATCAGGAGACCCCTATGTCCGGTAGCCCGCCACCCACCGGCGGTTTCGTCCGCCGCGTCGGCCTCTTCCAGGCCACCGCCATCAACATGAGCCAGATGTGCGGCATCGGCCCGTTCGTGACGATCCCGCTGATGGTCGCCGCGTTCGGCGGCCCGCAGGCGATCATCGGCTTCGTCGCGGGTGCGCTGCTGGCCCTCGCGGACGGCCTGATCTGGGCCGAACTGGGCGCGTCCATGCCCGGCTCCGGCGGCAGTTACGTGTATCTTCGCCAGGCCTTCCAGTACCGCTCCGGACGCCTCATGCCGTTCCTGTTCGTCTGGACGGCCATGCTCTTCATCCCCCTGATCATGTCCACCGGCGTGGTCGGCTTCGTCCAGTACCTCGGCTACCTGGCCCCCGACATGGGCAAGACCACGGGCGACCTCATCGGCCTGGCCGTCGTCGCCCTCGTGGTGCTGCTCC
This sequence comes from Streptomyces olivochromogenes, assembly GCF_001514115.1. Classification (GTDB taxonomy): domain Bacteria; phylum Actinomycetota; class Actinomycetes; order Streptomycetales; family Streptomycetaceae; genus Streptomyces; species Streptomyces olivochromogenes. The sequence continues at coordinate 181,172 of NZ_KQ948466.1, read as the reverse complement.
TGTGGCGCGGAATCGAACACATCGCCCGCATCACGGCGGTCATGTGGGCGGTCATGATCACCTCGGTCCTCCTGGTGATCATCGCCGCGGCCACCGACTTCAGCGCCCATCTGGCCTTCACCTACCCGGCGCACGCCTTCGAACTGACCAGCAGTCACTTCTGGATCGGCTTCGCCGCGGGTCTGACCATCGGCATCTACGACTACCTGGGCTACAACACCACCGCGTACATGGGCGCCGAGATCAAGGATCCGGGCCGCACCCTGCCCCGCTCCATCGTCTTCTCCATCCTCGGCATCATGGCGATCTACCTCCTCCTCCAGATCGGCACGCTCGGTGTCATCGACTGGCACCGCATGACCGATCCGACGGACATCGCCTCCACCTCCGTCGCGTCGGCCGTCCTCGAAAAGACCTGGGGCGAGGGAGCCGCCGACACGGTCACGGTCCTCATCCTCATCACCGCGTTCGCCTCGGTCTTCACCGGACTCCTCGGCGGCTCGCGCGTCCCCTACGACGCCGCCCGCGACCGCGTCTTCTTCCGCCCGTACGCCAAGCTGCACCCCAAGCACCGCTTCCCGATGCTGGGCCTGGCGACCATGGGCGTCATCACGGCGATCGGCTTCCTCATCGGCCGCCACACCGACCTGGCCACCCTGATCCAACTCCTCACCACCGTCATGGTGATCGTCCAGGCCCTGGCTCAGATCGTCGCCCTCTCCGTCCTGCGCAAGCGCCAGCCCACCCTCCACCGCCCCTACAAGATGTGGCTCTACCCGATCCCCAGCCTCCTCGCCCTTGTCGGCTGGCTCACGATCTACGGCTACGCCGACAAGAACTCCCCGGGCCGCCACCCCATCGAGTGGTCCCTGGCCTGGGTCGCCCTGGGATGCGTCGCCTTCGTCATCTGGGCGAACCTGGAAAAGGTGTGGCCCTTCGGCCCGAAGGAGATCAAGGAGGAGTACCTGACCACCTCGACTCCCGACCCGGAGCCCGCCGAAGCCTGAACAGCCCACTGCCCGCACCCGTCAACGCGCGGAAGGGGCCGTGACGGTACGTCGCAAGCCCGTCGTTTACGTCCGGATCTGGAGACGTCTCCTTACAGGGCAACGCCTGATCCGGCGGCGACGGGCTCGACGTACCGGCACGGCCCCGACCCACGCACCCACAGCCGACGCAGGGATCACCCTAGCGACGCGCAACGCAACGCCGCCCGGACCTCGTCCGCCGGATCCCCCCGGTGGTAGGGCCGTTCCGAAGGCTCGATGCCGTCCAGGAACTCCTGATACCGGACGGCGTACGTGAGATGGGCCAGCGGCTCGGCGAGATCGAGCGCCCGAGCCGGGTCACTGCCGGGCACCCGCGACTTCCAGGCCGCCACCCAGTCCCGGGCGGCCGCCGCACGACCCGACTCGGGAAGGAAGCCCTGGACGCGCAGACCGTCGAGCACGGGATTGCCCCAATAGGCATCGGCGAAGTCCATCACGACAGGAGCCCCACCGTCGCTGCGCCAGTTCCCGGGGTGGAAGTCACCGTGCACCAGCGTGTCGGGCAGCCCGCACTCCGACACAAGCTCCCACCGCCCGGCCAACTCCCGCGCTCCCCGCACCTCCCGCTCGGTCAACTCCTCCGCGAGGGGTCCGTCGAGCAGATCACGAACCGCCACCTCGAGAACCGGCGCACGCCAGTCCCGCACCCCCGCCACGAAGCCGCACCCACCCGAACCCCCGGAAGCGACCGCGGCCTGCGCGCCGACGAACCGTTCCACCGCCGCACCGACCGTCTCCGGCGAGGGCCCCCAGCAGTCATCACCGGGAACGTGCTCCATCAGGACGCGCCGCTCACCCACGCCGAGGAGCGTGGGGACGAGCCCCGGATCGACCCCCGCGAACGCGGCGATGACGGCGGCCTCGTCCGCCGCGAAGCGCGGTGTCGCCTTGAGCCAGACCGGACCGCGCACCGTGGGCAGACGAAAGAGCCCGGCCAGATTCCAGGTACGCCGCTGCACGACAGGACCGCTCACCGGCCGCCCCGCCGAAGCCAGTTCCCCCGCCGCCCAGTCGAGCAGTTCGCGCAGCCCCTCAGCCCGGGCCCACGGCGACCTGAGCGCCTCGGTACCGTCCAACACTCCATCTACGACGGGTCGTTGATCCAGCAGACCGATCGCCGGACGCTCCAACGCCTCGACGTGGTACGTCACATGGCCGTCCCGCCCGTGCGCACCCCCCGCCACGTCCAGCAGACGCAGTACCAGCACGGGCACCCCGAGCAGTCCCTCCAACCACCCGACGACCGGCCCCACTTCGGACCACCAGGGAACGTCCACGGCGAACGGCCCCGCGCTCCCGAGGAACTCGTCACCCGAAGTCACCCACGCACTCACCGTTCTCGTCACCGCGCGAGTGTGAACGACCGGACGCGCTCCCGCCCAGCGATTATCGGCGGCAGGGACGCGCGCATCGGAAGGGGAGCGGAGCCGATGCGGCGACTCCGCTCCCCTTCCCCCGGGTCCCCCAACCCGGTCCCCCCGCGGGCCCTGTGGCCTTCCGGGCCGGAGCGCCCCCCGCGCGCCCCGGACCGAAATCCTTCTGTCCGACCCGGACCCGAAGGCCGGACAGCACATCGATCGAAACCCCCGGCGTCAGCCCGTGGCCTCGGTGTAGACGAAGGTCTCCAGCAACCGGCGGCCTGCCGCCCGGTATCCCGGACACACCACGAAGGCGACCGGTCGCCCGGCCTCGCACGAGGGCCAGAGGGCGTGTTCCTCCGAATCCACCGGGGTGCCGGGCTCCACCGCGAAGTCGAAGTGGCCGGCATGGCCACTGCCGGTCATGGCCCGGAACAGATGGGCGGCTTCCGTGCCGACCCGCTCCAACAGCCGCTGGTGGCGCGCGTCGAGCCCCACCACGCCGGCGTCGGTGGCGATGCGGGCCAGCTCGGCGAGGTCGGGCTCGCCGAGCCCACCCTGCTCGTCGGGGCCGAACAGCACCACGCACAGCCGGCTGATCAACTGCGCCTGGCGCCGTACGACATCACGGGGCCGCTCCGCCGTCAGCCGCGGCTGGATCAGGTCGGGCATCCGCTGGGTGTACAACGCCCGCAACCGCTGGGCGAGTTCGTAGTGGACGAGAAAGTCCTCACGGGTGAGGTCGTCCCGTTCCGCCACCTGGGTGACCCGCACCAGGTCCAGTACCTCGCTCTGCTCGTCGAGCACGCGGCGGGTGTCCGCGACGGCCGTCTCCAGCGTCCGGGCCCGTTCCTCCGCGCGTTCCTGGCGCATCCTCAACTCGATCAGCCGGTCACCCAGCGGGTCGAGCGCGGCGAGCGCGGCCCGCTGGTCGTCCGCGGCGGCCTCCAGCTTCCGGATCCGCGACTCCAGGGTGTCCAAGCCGTCCAGCCTGATGCTCACTTCCTGCGGCCGCTTGCCCTTGTCGCGGTTGAACAACACGTCTCCTCCTTCGGGGCGGTAGGCCATGGCTATACGCGGTCGAAGTCGACGGAGACCTGGCTGGTCTCTCCGGTGGCGGGGTCGAACACCTCGACCCGAAGTTCGGTGGCGCCGAAGTAGAACAGCAGCATGATCGGACGCTCCCGGAGCGGTCTGCCGACGGTGCCGGACAGGTCGACGGTCAGTCGGCCGATCTCCTCGGACCCGTCCTCGTCGACGTACCGGGGATCGGCCTTCGCGGAGCGGTACAGGCGTACGTCGAGCTCGTCCTGGTCCTCGCGGACCGGCACGATCCGGAAGGGGTGGGCGTCGTTCACCCGCACGCTGTCCATGCGTTGGACCGCGACACCGAAGCGGCCGACGCACAGGAGGTCGCCCTCGTCGTCGCGGTACATGCGCATCGTGGAGTCGACCCCCTCCTCGAAGGGCTTGGCCGTCTCGAAGCCGTAGGTGTACTTGGCCTGCCGGGAGACGAACACGTCCGGCCGGTAGGCGAAGTGGACGGCGCCCTCCAGGACCGCGAGGGCCGGGTCCGGCGGGACGAGGATGCGGTGCCGCTCGCCGAACCGGGCCCGCATCCGCTCGCGCAGCCACGGGGAGCGGGCGAATCCGCCGACCAGGACCAGGGTCTCCGGCTCCGCGCTCGCGGCGCTGGTCCGGCCGATGGCCGCGAGCTGCTCCGCGACCTTGTCCAGGATGCCGTCCACCCTCTCGTCGAGCAGCCCCTCCACCTCCTCGGGAGGCAGGACGATCTGCCGCGGCAGGCCGGCCGCGTCGTGGGTCAGCCGTACCCGCACCTGCTCGTCCAGGAGGTCCCACACGGTGACCGGAACCTCGATCCGCACCGGGTCCAGCACAGCGGCGACCGCATCCGCCTCCCGGTCCAGTTCCACCGTCGCCTTGGCCCGCTCCCACTGCTCGGACAGCTCGAGCAGCTCGCCGGGGTGATCCCGTTCGATCCGCTTCAAGGCCGCCGGACCGAAGCGGTCGCCCAGCGTCTTGTCGAGGAAGGCCTGGTTGACGTGTTCCGAGCCCAGCCACCCACCGGTGGCGATGCCGATCTCGCGCAGCGCGATGGACGGACCGGCGTCGCCGTGCGACTCGTACGCCGTGATGTCGACCGTGCCGCCGCCGCAGTCGACGACCACGGACCGGAAGCCGTCGAGGTGCAGGGGCAGCCGGGCCCGCCGGTGCGGACCCGAGCCGGCGTCGGGCATCCGCAGATGGCAGTACAGGGCCGCCGCCTCCGGCTCGATGGCCAGCAGCAGCCGCTCCGGATCACCGGGGAACCCCGCGTCCACGGCCAGCCGCCGCAGCACCGCCTTGTCCTCGTCGTCCCAGATCGCGGGGACGGTGATGCACCAGCGGACCTCTCGTTCCGTGTACGTCATCCTCTTGATCTCCGCGGTCGCGAGTTCGCGGATCTCCTTGAGGTAGGCGGTGACCAGTTCCCGTATCAGACCGCGGTCGGCGCGGTCGACGAAGCCGCCCGTGATCGGCAGGTCCGCCATCGAACCGCCGCTCTTCAGCGCCGTCTTGAAGGCGTAGGCGTAGCCGAGCCCTTCGGCTTCGCCCTTCGCCAGGGCCTCGACCCACCGAGCGCGCGCCTCGTGGCCCCAGGCGACCGTGTCCCCGTCGTCCGTCACCAGGATCGCGGTCAGGTTCTTCGGGCTGTCCGGCTGCCGACCGGGGAACCGGGTGAAGAACTGGATCCGCCTGGTCAGCGGATCGTCGTTGAGCGGCGTGCGCACCGTCCAGGCGAAGCCGGTGCCGTGGGTGCCGAAGTCGACGGCCGCCACCACCTTGGCTTCGTCCGATCCCATGACCAGTGCTCCTGTCCGCCGGTGCTCGCACCCTTGCTCGCTGTAAGCTCGCTCACAGACAGAGTGGTGGGTTTCCGCGGCAACGTGGAGCGGTCGGCTGTTGCCAACGCTTTCTGGCAACACAGGGCGGGGAGCGGGCCGTTGGGAGGGTGGCGATCGAAGAGAACGCGTTCGGCGCAGAGTTGCGCCGACGTCGGACGACGGCCGGCAAGTCACTGAGCGAACTGGCCGAAGAGGTGCACTGCAGCCGCAGCTTTCTGAGCAGGATCGAGACGGGCCAGCGACGTGTCACGCATGAGCTCGCGCAGCTGTGCGACGAACGGCTGGAAGCGAAGGGCGCGCTGCTCGCCCTCGTTCCCGATCCGTCCACCGAGCGGATCTCGAAGACGATCGGCCCGGGCCCGGGAGAGCGGGCGGCCAAACTGGTCAAGTCCGGCGCGGGCAGGGGAGGTTCGGCCGCCGCCCGGCACCGGGACGAGTTCGACCGGTTGCTGCGGCGCGGCGACCTCAGCCACACCGCCGGGGACATGCGCGAGGCGGACCGGCTCTACCGGGCGGCGTACGCGAGCGCCGAGGGGGATCCCCCGGCCCGGGCGGAGGCCGTCATCAGGATGGCCCGCCGCTGGTCGGACCCCGGGCAGGTCGACCACGAACTGCTCCAGCTGATCAGGGAGAGCCTGGCCGCGCTGGGCGACGACGAGAGCGTCGAGGCCGCCGGACTGCGCCTCAGGCTCAACGCGCACCTGGCGAAGAAGCTGTCCATGGCGGTCAGCCAGGACACCGCCGCCGGCCAGGCGGGCCCCGAGCAGGGCGCACGGCTGGCGCGCAGTACGCTGCGCAGGCTGTCCGTGGACGGCAAGGACGACGAGGTGGCCTGCGAGGTGCTCACCGAATGCCGGTGGGGACTGTACGACTTCATGTCCACCGCCGAGTCCCTGACGCTCTCCGAACGCCTGCGGGACGCCGCGGCCCGGCACGGCTCGGCCTACTTCCGCGGCGAGGCGCTCATGGCCGTCGCCCTCGACCAGCTGCGGGCCGGCAAGGTGTACAGCGCGCTGGCCACGGCGAACCAGTACCGCAAACACGCCGCGGACACCCGCGGCGTGCTGACCACCTGGCAGCAGCACACCCTGGACGCCCTGCTCGACCTGTGGCACGGCCGGTTCGACAAGGCCGCGGGCTGGATCTTCGGCGACGCGCTGACGTTCGTCGAGCGATTACCCGCCGATCTGGCCGTCCCCGCCGACAACCTGCACCAGACCCGCCTCGGCCAGGCCTACTGGCTGCTGCGCGAACAGGGCCGGATGGCGGACCTGTTCGCCTCCGGTCTGGCCGACACCGTCGAACGGCACGGGTACTTCCCCGTCTGGCGGGCCGGGCTCGCGCTCGCGCTGTGCGAGACGGGTCAGTACGCCGAAGGGGCGGACCGGCTCGTCGGATTCGCCCACGACACCGCCGACTTCAGCCGGTTCCCGCCCTCCGGATGGGCGGTGCCCACGCTGGTGCTGCTCGCCGAGGTGAGCGCCGCGCTCGACGCCCGGGGCGGATTCGAGGCCGAGCTGCGCCAGGTCCTGCCGGTACTGCGGGAGCGGCTCGCCGCCCACGACGGCGAGCAGATCGCCCTCGCGGGCTGGCCCACCGTGCTGATCGGACCGACCGCTCGGGCCCGCGGACTGCTGGCCCTGGCCGCCGGAGAGCCGGACACCGCCCTCGCCCACTTCCGCACCGCGACCGAACCGGTCCGCTCCTCCCAGCCCCAGCTGGCCCGCCTCCGGCTGGCCCAGGCCCGCGCGCTGCGCAGGTCCGACCGCCCCGGCGCCGCCGCCCACGCCTCCGGACTGCTGCGGGAGGCGCTGCGCGTGGCCGGGACGTACGGCATGGCGGCCCTCGCGGCCGAGTGCGCGGCCCTGCTGGACTCCACGGCGGACGCCTAGAGCCTGTCCGGCGGGATCAGGCCGGAGGGAAGAGACGGTGCCTCATCGGCACAGGTGGCCGTGCCAACCCCCGCTTCTCCGCCGTGAACCGCCGGACAGGACCTGGCACTCGCCCGACGAGAACGCCCGTGCCGCCGGGCCCCTTTCGCGTGGGGCCGGCGGCACGGGTGGTGTGCAGCGGACGGGCTACGGCTTGCGGGCCACCACCCCGTACATCGCGATGTCCTCGTCGCGGATGTCCGGCTCCGTGCCGTCCGGGTGCCACTTGTGGACCTGGACGACGCCGGGCTCGACGAGTTCGAGGCCCTCGAAGAACTCCTCGGCCTCCGCGTGGGTGCGCAGCCGCATCGGCATGTTGCGGGCCGCGTACTCGCGGGCGACGCGGCCCACCTCATCGGGTGCGAACTCGGCGGTGCCGATGGACATCGCCAGGTAGCTGCCCGAGGGAAGGGGCTCCAGGAGGCGTCGGACGATGCCGACCGCGTCGTCCTCGTCCAGGACGAAGTGGACGATCGCGATCACCGTGAGGGCGACCGGCTCGGTGAGGTCGAGGGTGTCGCGCAGTTCCGCCGCGCCCAGGATCGTCGCCGGGTCGAGCATGTCCGCCTCGACGTACGCGGTCTTGCCCTCGGGGGTGCTCGACAGTAATCCCTGCGACAGGGTGAGGACGATGGGGTCGTTGTCCACGTAGACGACCCGGGAGTCGGGGGCCACCGACTGGGCGATCTCATGGAGGTTGGGGGAGGTGGGGATGCCGGTGCCGATGTCGAGGAACTGGCGTATCCCCGCCTCCTTGGCCAGATAGGCCACCGCGCGGTTCATCCAGTCGCGGTTGGCCTTCATGTGGATCGGCAGGGCGGGCCACTCCCGCGCCATCGCGTCGCCCGCCTCCTTGTCGGCGGGGTAGTAGTCCTTACCGCCCAGGATGTAGTCGTAGATGCGCGCGGAGTGTGCGCTCTCGGTGTCGATACGGTCGGCAGGCCATCCGTTGTCGGGCAACGCCGCCCCTCCCATCAAGTCGTCGGTGCACAGCTGCTGTTCGTGGGGGAAAGAGAACTTTGTCGAGGAAACAGTGGGGAAAGAACAGGGCATAGGAATCAGACAAGGTTGTCAGAGGAGGAAGTCGGCCTCCCCCGCCTTGACGCCCGCAAGAAAGCTCGTCATCTCACGGGGCGTGAAAACCAGGGCGGGCCCTTCGGGATCGGTGGACTGACGCAGCGCGATGCGCCCGTCGCCCAGTTTCTTCGCCTCGACGCAGGCGCCGCCCGCGTCGTCGCTCCACGGCTTGGACCAGCCCTGCGTGCCCAGTTCCCGGGACGGCATACCGTTGCGTATGTGGTGGTGCACTCATAGCTCCTTGCGAATCGCAGCGAGAAGTTCCTCGGTCTTCCTGGCGGGCGCCGACTGTGCGCCCAGCCGGTCCAGGGCCTCGCGGTACACCACGACGTCGTCGTCCTTGTCGAGGTAGACGGCGCCCACCAGACCGCTCAGATAGACGATGTCCGGCAACTCAGGTGCCCTGAACCGGAAGAGATGGAACGCGCCGGCCCGCATGGCCGGATGCGGGCCGTTTCTGAACGGCATGATCTGCAGGGTCACATGGGGGAGCGCGTTGACCGCGATCAGATGATCGATCTGCGCGCGCATCACCTCGGGTCCGCCGACCGGCCACCTCAGCACGGTCTCGTCCATCACCACCCAGACGCGCGGCGGAGCGGGCCGGGACAGCAGCTCCTGACGGCGCATGCGCAGCGCGACCCGGCGCTCGGTCGCCTCGGTCGAGGCGTGCGGATTGCCCGCGCCGAGCAGGGCCCGGGCGTACGCCTCCGTCTGCAGCAGTCCGTGCACGAACTCCGCCTCGTACGCGCGGATCTGGAGGGCCGCCTGCTCCAGGCTCAGATACGCCGCGAACCAGTCCGGCAGGACATCACGGTACGTGTGCCACCAGCCGCGCTTGTTGGCCTCGCGGACCGACTTCAGGAAGGTGTCGATCTCCTGCTGGTCCGTCACGCCGTACGTCTGGAGGAGCTTCTCGGCGTCGGTGAGCCGGAGCCGGGCCACCTTTGCGGCTTCCATCCGGCGGATGGTGGAGTGGCTGACGCCGATCGCCTCGCCCGCCTGCTCGTATGTCAGCCCGGCCTGGGTGCGCAGCTCCTCCAGCTGCTTGCCGAGAATCATGCGCAGGACGGAGGGGGCGCCGCCCCAGTCGGTCTCCGTGGACACGCCTTACCCCCTTACAGCGGGCTTCGAGGTCGCAGTCTGTCACGATCATCCGTCGACGGGGGAAGCATGCACCTGGCACATTGCAATTTTCAACTTGTCGGTTGCGAGGTGTTGTTGGCAGCTGCCACAGTGGTCCTATCGTCCCTGACCCGGTGAAGGGAGTGGTTGTGCGGCCCAGTTGGGGGAGACGGGGCCGCAACATGGAGCCTTGCGCGGCGAGTTGTGTGCGTCTCGCGGCAGTGCGAGGCCATGGGGGACGGCATTGGCACCGCTTGTGGTGCGAAGGCAGACGAAAGGCGAACGGCGATGACCCCGCCCTCCCTCCCCCAGCCTTTGGGCTTACTACCAGGGGACGAGTATCCCCATCGGGCAGGTGTGTTCGCCCTGCCCGCGGCCCCCGCCTCGGTGGGTGTGGCCCGAAGAGACGTCCGTGAGTGGCTCATCGACCGGGGCGTCGACCCCGAGACCCGCGACAACGCGATCCTGGTGACGTCCGAGCTCGTCACCAACGCGCTGACGCACACGGCGAGCGAGTGGATCGGGTGCAGAATCCACATCGCCGAGGAGCGGCTCCACATCGAGGTCGAGGACCAGCACCGCGGCTGGAGCCTTCCGGCCCAGCGCCGGCCGGGGCCCGACGACCAGGGTGGACGTGGGCTCCTGCTGGTCGGCGCCCTGAGCAGCGCCTGGGGCGTCACAGACACCGCCGACGGCTCCGGACGCATCGTCTGGGCCGTACTGCCGTCGAAGGGAGGAGACACCGTGTCGACCGGCTCGCCGGCGACCGTGACCATGGCCCGGCCCATCCCCCACTCGGCCGAAGGATCTTTATCTGATGGAACGACAGCACATTCCTGACCTGCGCGATCACCAGCCCGCCGGACACCCGGGCGACCACCTTTCCGCCCTCGACGGCCGAGACCGCCTCCCGGCCCCCGACGGCCGCGATCGCACCGCCACCGTCGAACCGCGCCCGTATCCCGCCGTCCTCGGCCTGCGCATGTACCTCCCCACCGCGCCGCCGCACGAGTCCCCGGCACGACTGGCGATACCCGCCGAGTTGTCCGCCGGTCTGGGATACGACGCCGTGGGCACCTCCCCGGAACACGGGGAGCGGATCATGGACTGTCTGCCCCGTGTCGGTTGTGTCTTCGCCGACGACGAGCGGTGGTGGTGGATCGTCCCCTCCGGCTCCCACATAGGCGTCACCTGGCCGTCCTCCATCAGCTACGCGGTGGGCGCCCGGCTGGCCGACCCGTCCTGGACACGGGCCCTGCTGCGCTCACGGTCCGCGCGCCCCCGTCTGATCCACCGACCCGAGGGTGACTCTCCGTACACGCCGCCGATACCGCTGTACTTCCTCACCTGCCGCCTCGCGGGCAGCACCCCGAGCTGGTCGCTCGGCGCGGGTATCTAGAGACGGGCGGCTCTTCGGGATGTACGGCCGGGCGTGAGGGAGGCCGGTCCGCGTGGGCGGGCCGGCCTGTGGGGTTGTTCGTTTCCTTTCGTGGTGCCTGGGCTCAGCTCGGGCATCGACTCGCTGGGCTGAGCCCAGGTATGCGGCTCCGGCGCTGTTCCCGGGAGTGTCCGTCGGGAGCGCTCCGGAGGGTGTCCGTCGGGCCTACGCCCGAGGAGTGTTCCTCGTCGTCGAGACCGCGCACAGCGCCCCGAGCACCACGGCCAACGCGCCGATGATGATGCTGTTGAGCACGACGCCGGTGTCCGGGCTGGTTCCGACCACCCACGGTGAGATGATCAACCACGCGCCCATCGCACAGATGGCCCAGCTCAGGCCGTACATCCGTTCGGGGGCCCTGGTGAATCCGAGGGCCAGCAGGCCTATGGCGATGCCCATGATGAGGTTGTGCGTCGCCAGGGCAGGCTGGCTCGTCGTGTAGTGGAGTATCCAGGGGGACACGGCGCAGTACAGACCGAGCAGGAACACCGGTCCGTCGACGAGCGCCACATCGCGGCCACCGAGCACGCGGTCATACCGCTCCCGCATTTCGGATGCATCGGGGTGGGTCGTGATGTCACTTCTGGGGTGCGAGACGTTGGCCATGAGTCGTCTCCTTCGTTCTCTGCAGGCCTGACCGCTTCTGGCGCGGTATGCGGTTGGCGCCGCTTGTTTTCATTGTGCTCTTATTTCTTCTTTATGTGTAGAGGTGGCTTTTGGCTCCGCCGGGGCGGGATCCATCCTCAGGGGGCGATGAGGAGGCGGGCGACGGCGCGGCGGGCCCGCGTGGGTGCCTGTGGGTCGCGATGGAGCTGGATGGACTGATTGGCCGCCAGGGCCACGCCGTTGAGCTCGAAGGCGAGCTGTTCCACATCGGTGCGCGGGGGCAGTTCACGGGCCTCGATGGCTGTGCTCAACTCCGCGGTGACATACGCCGACCAGGAGGCGAGCGCGTCGAGCACCGCGTCGCGGACCGGGCCGGGCCGGCCGTCGAACTCGCTCGCCACCGAGGTGAGGAAGCAGCCGCCGTGCCCCTCGACCTCCGTCATGTAGTCGATCCACTCGTCGAAGGCGCGCGTCAGCCGCTCGGTGCCGGGTCTGGCGCCGACGGCCCGGGCCGGTACGCGTAGCCGGAACCTCTCGACGGCCGCGGCCAGAACGGCGAGTTGGAGCGCTTCCTTGCTGCCGAAGTGGCCGATCACACCGGCCTTGCTCATCTCCAGATCGGTTGCCAGACGGCCGATGGTGAGGCCTTCGAGGCCGTCCGTGGAGGCCAGCGTCAGGGCGCTGTCGATGATCCGGCTCCGCGTGGCGGCGGTTTCGGCAACGGACTTGCGGGGGCTCATACGGTCACTTTAACCTAACGACCGTTCGCAATTAGCTGACGATCGTTCGTTAGGTATGACCCATCGAAGGGACTCACGGTGAAGATCCATCACCTGAACTGCGGCTCCATGCGGACCATCGACACCGAGGAGGGGAGCCTTCCCGCGGTCTGCCACTGTCTTCTCGTGGAGACCGACCGGGACGGGCTCGTCCTCGTCGAGAGCGGCATCGGTACGCAGGACGTGGCGCGGCCCGAGGAGAGCCTCGGCCCGGACTTCCTCGGCCGGGCCCAGCCCGTCCTCGACCTCGCGGAGACCGCGCTGCACCAGGTCACCGCGCTCGGCTTCCGCCCTGGGGACGTCCGGCACATCGTCCTCAGCCACCTCGACCTCGACCATGCCGGGGGACTGCCCGACTTCCCCTGGGCCAAGGTCCATCTGAGCGAGGCCGAACACCGCGCGGCGATGGCTGCCCCCGGGGCTCACCCCGAGGACCGCGTCCGCTACCGCCCCGCCCAGTGGGCGCACCGGCCGCGCTGGGTGACGTACGCGCAGCCGCACGGCGAGGCGTGGTTCGGATTCGACGCCGTGCGCCCGCTGGAGGGCCTGGACGCCGAGATCGCACTGGTCCCGCTCGGCGGCCACACCCGCGGCCACAGTGCGATCGCCGTCGCCGACGGCGGTCGCCGGCTGCTGCACTGCGGGGACGCGTACTACTTCCACCACGAGATCGACCCCGACCATCCTCGGGGACACCCCGGCCTGGACCTCCTCCAGCAGATCGCCGAGGTGGACCGGCCGCTGCGCCTCGGCAACCATGCCCGTCTGCGGGAACTGGTGCGGCTGCACGGCGACGAGGTGGAGGTCTTCAGCGCGCACGACCCGTGGGAACTGGCGCGCTACGCGGGCGGGACCGAAGGTCCGGGAACGAATCCGTCGTGATCGCGGTCCGCCCCGACCAGGCCCTGCGGCTGCCGGCGGATCGGCTCGCGGTGGCGGAATCAGGTGTTCAGCCGACGGCCTGCGCGCGCAGGCAGTGGCGCAGCTGGCGCAGTCCGCGCCGGGAGTGGCTCTTGACGGTGCCCAGGGGCCAGCCGGTGCGCTGGGCGATCTGGGGCTGGGTCAGGTCCTCGTAGAACGCGAGGTGCAGCACCCTGCGCTGGGGCGCGGGAAGTCTGGCGAGCTCGCCGCGCAGGAGGACGCGGTCGAGCACGGTCTCCGGACGAGCCCGGGTGTCGTCGACCGGGCCGAGGAGGGCTCCGGCGGCGGCGACCAGATCGGTACGGCGGGTCCGCGCGGAGAGCGCGTCGGCGATCTTGCGGCGGGTGATGCCGACGAGCCAGCCCACGAAGGCGCCGCGCTCGGGGCGGTAACCCTGCCGGCCCTGCCAGACGGCCAGGAACACCTGCTGGGTGACGTCCTCGGCCTCCCGGGTGTCGCCGCCCAGCGAACGTCCGGCCAGTGTGTGCACCAGCGTTCCCCAGCGGTGGTAGGCGGCGGTCAGGCACTCCTCGTCGCCAGCCACGAGGCCCTGGACCAGGTCCGTGTCGGAGAGCGCCTCCCGCCGCCCGTCGACGCACTGCTCGGTGATGGAATCCACGGTCATGGCCACGGCTCCTCGGTTCGGGCGGGCTCCCGGTCACCGTGCGCTTCCCGCGACGCGCCCGGTGATCCCCATCGTGTGAACCGAGGCACATGACGGACAACTCGCATCGTTTGTGCGTCGTATAGTCGCCGCATGGGCGAGATCCAACCGGCACAGCGGCGGGAGGCGGCCGCGCGGCCCGTCGAAGCGGGCGTCACGACGGGGTCCCTGGCCCGCCGCCTCGGGGTGTCGCCCACGACCCTGCGTTCCTGGGACCGGAGGTACGGAGTGGGGCCCGCGGCGCGTTCGGACGGGCGGCACCGCCGCTGGACGCCGCAGGACGTGGCGATGCTCGAGGAGATGTGCCGGCTGACGTCGGCCGGGGTACCGCCCGCCGAGGCGGCCAGGACCGCCCAGGAGGGCGTCGGGCGCAATCAGCCCGGCCCGGAGCTGCCCGGGGGAGACGACCGGCCCGGCGGGCACCGTTCACAGGCGGCCGGCGCGCTGCCGCTCGGTGACGTCCGCCAGGAGTGCAGGGGTCTCGCGCGCGCCGCGGTCCGCCTCGACGCACCGACCGTCGGCGACCAGCTGGCCTCGCTCGTGGCGCGCTACGGCGTGGTCCTCGCCTGGGACGAGGTGATGGTGCCGACCCTGCACGCGGTCGGACGCAAGTGGGAGTCCTCCGGCGACCGTTATGTGGAGGTGGAACACCTGCTGTCCTGGCACATCTCACGTGCCCTGCACCGCGCCACCGAGCCGGTCGCGCCCGTGGGAACCCCGGCCGCCGCCGGGCCGGTGGTGCTGGCGTGCGTCCCGGGCGAACAGCACAGCCTGGCGCTGGAGGCGTTGCACGCGGGGCTCGTCGAACTCGGCCTGCCGACCCGGATGTTCGGCGCGGCGGTTCCGACGGAGGCGCTGACCGCCGCGGTACGACGGCTGGGCCCGAAGGCCGTACTGCTGTGGGCCCAGACGCGTTCGACGGCCGACCTGCCGTTGGCCCGGCATGTCGCGGAGACCCGGTGGGGAGTCAAGGGGGCCCGCAGTCACCCGGCCGTGCTGCTCGGCGGGCCGGGCTGGGCGGGCCGCCCGGTGCGGGGGATGCTCCGCCCGCCCGGGCTTCGGGACGCCCTCGAGACCCTCTCGGCCCTGTACGACCCGCTCGTCCCGGTCACCCGGAGCTGATCGCCCGCGCGCCGTCGGGTCGGATACGGCTCAGCCGACCGTCCCGGTGGGCGAGGGGGAGGCGCCGGCGGGCGGAGTGAGCACGACGGTGGGCTCACCCGGCGCGGGCGCGGGCGGCGTGAGATCGGAGGCGGGCAGCTTCGGCGGGGTGGTCTGCTGGAACAGCGCCTGATCGAAGTTGACCAGTCCGGTCTTCTCCATCACCGTGATGTGGTCCAGCACGGTGGTGTTGGCCTGGTCGGCCAGCTGGCGGACCAGCGAGTTCTTGGTGGTGGACCGGATCTTGGCGACGGTGTTGAAGATCGAACCGTGGGTCACCCGCAGGATGTTGGCGAAGTCGACGTCGAACTGCTTGCCGGTGTCGCCGCTCAGGGTCGACACGAAGCCCTGCTGCTGAGGAGACGGCTTGTTGGGGATGGTGATGCCGAGTGCGGCGGCGACCTTGCGGTCGGTTTCGTCCAGCGCGGCATGACCCTTGACCAGGTGGTCACCGGCGGTCCTGACCGCCGGGGTGGTGCCCTTCTGCAGACCCAGCATCCCCACGGGGTACTCCCACAGCCCGGCCGCCCGCACCTTGACGACGAAGTCGCGGTCGGCCTCGGTCACCGGGCCCGTCGAGGTGTTGGCGATGACGCGGCTCTGATCAGCGGCCGTGGTCTGCAGTCCGAGCATGCTGGGGTACACGAGCGCGGCGAGAGTCATGACCAACGCACCTGCCACGAAGACGGTTCCTGCGGTTCGTGCAATGCGCATTGAGCCTCCTGGCGGGGCGGCGGCCCGGAGAGTGACGCTCCGGTGGGCCGCTCGGTGGATCCGGTGCGTGGATCCGGTACGGGTGTGTCTGACGTTCACCAGTACGGCCGCGCGGGCCGGAGGAATCTCTAGGGAAAGTAAAATCCGTGCCGCCACCCGCGCAGTCGTGAACTGCTGAGCCACTGTCTCATCCGTCGCGATGCCGCTCAGCCGCGATGCCGCTCAGCCACGATCCCGAGCGGCCCTGAACCGGGCCAGCCCCTCGGAGAGTTCGACGACGGGGTCCGGGTAGTCGTACGCGGCGCGCTCCAGGCCCTGGAGTTTCCAGGGTTCGTGCACGGCGCCGCCCGCGAGTTCCGCCAGCTCCGGCACCCAGCGCCGGACGTACTCCCCGTCCGGGTCGTACCGCTTGGCCTGCGTCACCGGATTGAGGACGCGGCCCGGCCGCGAGTCCGTGCCCGTTCCGGCCATCCACTGCCAGTTGAGCTGGTTGTTCGCGACATCGCCGTCCACCAGCAGGTCCAGGAAGTGCCGGGCCCCGATCCGCCAGTCCACGTACAGCGTCTTGGTGAGGAAGCTGGCGGCCAGCAGCCGTGCCCGGTTGTGCATCCAGCCCTCGTGGCGCAGTTGGCGCATCGCCGCGTCGACGACCGGATAGCCGGTGCGTCCCTTCTTCCACGCCTTGATGTCCTCGTGCGCCGCTCTTTCCGAGCGCCAACGGTCGCGTTTGGTGCGGTAGTCGGCGACGGCCGCGTCCGGCCGCGCGGCGAGCACCTGGTGATGGAAGTCACGCCAGGCCAGTTGCCGTACGAACGCCTCGGCGCCCGGGCCGCCCGCCGCGCGCGCCCGGTGGACGAGTTCGACCGGGGAGAGGGTGCCGAAGTGCAGATGGGGGGAGAGCCGGGAGGTGGCGTCGCCCGACAGGTCGTCGTGGCCGTCCTCGTACGAGGCGATGTCCGCGCGCAGCCAGGCCGTGAGCCGCTTCCTGCCCTCCGACTCGCCGCCGCGCGCCAGCCCTTCCGACAGCCCGGACAGGCCCGTGCGGGAGGGGATTGCCTCCGAGCCGACGCCGTCCGGCACCCGGATCGCCCGGGGCGCGGCGACCGGGTCCCGCAGAGGCTCCTGCGACCAGTGCCGGAAGTACGGTGTGAACACGGCGAAGTGGTCCGAGGTGGACGGAGTGACGGCGCCGGGCGCGAGCGCGGTGATCACGGTGTCGTGAACGTGCAGCCGGCACCCCTCGCCCTCCAGAGCCGCGCGCAGCCGCTCCTCGCGGCGGCGGGCGTAGCCGCTGACCCCCGCCGCCATGTGCACCTCGTCGGCGTCCGCCTCGGCGACCACCTGGCACACCTGTGCGACGACGTCGCCGGAGCGCACCACGAGGCGGCCGCCGCGCGCCCGCAGTCCGCCGTCCAGGTCCGCCAGACAGTCGGCGAGGAACGCCATCCGGTTGGGTGCCGTGAAGCCCGCTTCGGCGACGGCGTCGTCGCGTACGAACAGGGGCACGAGCGCGGCCGAGCCGTCCTGCGCCGCCCGCAACGCCGGATGGTCGTGCAGGCGCAGATCCGAGGTGAACAGGACGACCGAGACGTTCATGGTGTGACTCCGAGACTGGGGAACGCGGTGCTGTGACAGGGCGGCGACGGGTGCGGTCATGATTGCTTCGGGCCCGCGGTCCCCGGTGGATGCGGGAATCGGAGAGGGGCCGCGGGACTCAGTGGGACGGCACGGCGGGCTGCCGCGCCCCGGACGGTAGGTCGGCCTTGGCCGCCGCCTTGGCGATGTTGCGGGCCATGCCGCCGAACACGACGGCGTGGAAGGGCGAGATGCTCCACCAGTAGGCGTGTCCCAGCAGGCCGTGCGGATGGAACAGGGCCCGTTGCCGGTAGCGGGACCGGCCCCCGGCGCCGGCCTCGGCGTACATCTCCAGCCAGGCGAGGCCCGGCAGTCGCATTTCCGCGCGCAGCCGCAGCAGACGGCCCGGCTCGATCTCCTCGACGCGCCAGAAGTCGAGCGAGTCGCCCACGCGCAGCCGGGCGGCGTCGCGCCGTCCGCGCCGCAGTCCGACACCGCCCACCAGTCGGTCCAGCCGGCCGCGGAGTGCCCAGGCGGGCGGGAAGGAGTACCAGCCGTTCTCACCGCCGATGCCCTCGATCACCCGCCACAGTGCCCCGGGCGGCGCGTCCACGACCCGTTCGCGTTGATCGGTGTACAGGCTGCCGCCCGCCCAGTCGGGGTCGGTAGGGAGGGGATCACTGGGCGCGCCGGGCACGGAGGCCGACGACCACCGGGTGGTGACCTGGGCGTCCCGCACCCGTTGCAGGGCCAGCGACACCGCCTCGTCGAAGCCGATCGGACGCCCCGGGGGATCGGGGACGTACCGGGCGATGTCGTGTTCGCGGCAGACGACCTCGTGGCGCAGCGATTCGGTGAGCGGGCGGGCGATGGACGCGGGCACCGGGGTGACCAGGCCGACCCAGTGGCTGGAGAGTCCGGGGGTGAGCACCGGCACGGGCAGGATCAGCCTGCGCGGCAGCCCGGCTACGTCGGCGTACCGCTGCATCATCTCCAGATAGGTCAGGACCTCGGGACCGCCGATGTCGAAGGCGCGGTTGACCTCGGCGGGCATCCGCGCGCTGCCGACCAGGGTGCGCAGCACGTCCCGTACGCCGATCGGCTGGATCCGGGTGCGTACCCAGCGGGGCGTGACCATGACGGGGAGGCGTTCGGTGAGGTAGCGGAGCATCTCGAAGGAGGCCGAGCCGGAGCCGATGATCACGGCCGCGCGCAGGACCGTGGTCGGCACGCCCGACTCCAGCAGGATGCGGCCGACCTCGGCGCGCGACCTGAGGTGGGGCGAGAGGCGTTCCTCGGGGACACCCGCCGGGGTCAGACCGCCCAGGTAGACGATCCTGCTCACCCCGGCGGCGCGGGCCTGCTCGCCGAAGATCCGGGCCGCCTTCCGGTCGGTCTCCTCGAAGTCGTGGCCCGTGCCCAGGGCGTGCACCAGGTAGTACGCGACGTCGACGCCGCGCAGCGCCTCGGCGACCGAGCCGGCGTCCGTGACGTCGCCGCGCACCACCTCCGCGTCGCCGGTCCACGGGTAGTCGCGCAGCTTGGCGGGGGAGCGGGCGAGACACCGCACGCGGTGCCCCGCCTCCAGCAGCTCGGGGACCAGCCGGCCGCCGATGTAGCCGGTGGCACCGGTCACCAGACACCGCGCGCCGGGGCGGGGATCGTCGTCGCTCATGGGTCCCTCCGTCGTTCACCGGGCCACCCGCTTTCCGTGTTCCCTCTCTCATCTCTTCCACGCGAGCACGGTGGTCGGATGCGCCCAGGACCGGTCCGGCGGAGTCCTTACGGACATGTCCGGCGCAATCGCGGGCAAGCGAGAGAACACGAGAGTCCGAGGTCACAGCTGGAGGTGTCTGCCGTGATGGGCACGAAGGTGTTGGAGCGGTTCCCCGCAGGAGGCCCGCGCGGATCCTGGACGGCGGAGGAGTACGCGGCCCGGCGCCGCACCGAGGGGCAGCCCGCGACGGTGGTGATGGACCTGAAGTCGGACGCCTTCCTCGTGGTGGTGCCGGTCGGCGACGAGGACTGAACGACCCTGCTCAGGGCCGATCCGACAGATGGCCGCCGAGCTCCGCCGCCCTGTGCACGAACGCCTCGTGCAGGTCGTGGGCGGCACGCGGCACCGACTCCGCCCGGCGGCGCCGCAGCATCAGCAGGACCCGTGTCGTGTCGTCCGTGAGCGGCCGGTGGGTGATCGCGCCGCACCGCTCGAGGGGATCCCCGATCACACTGAAATCGGGCAGGACCGTCGCGCCCAGCCCCTCGGCGACCATGAGCTTGCCCATCTCCGCGCCGTCGGTCGTGTACGAGAGGGCCGGGCCGCGGCCCTCCAGGAGCCGGTGGAGATAGCGGTGCATGACGTACCCGGACCGCATGGCGATCAGTGCCTCGCGTCCGTCCAGCAGGTCCGTCGCCGACACCGCGTCGAGTGCGGCGAGCGGACTGTCCGGGCGCAGGCACACCACCGGTCGGCCGCGCAGCAGTTCGGTGGTCTCGAAGTCGGCGGGCAGGTCGTCGCCGTCGAGATGGTTCACCAGGCCCAGGTCGAGGCCGCCCTCCGACAGGGCCCGGTGGATCTCCGTCTGCTGGGCGCCGACCACCTCGACCTGCGTCAGCGGATGCGCCGCGCGGAATTCCCGGACCGTCGGGATGAGCAGGGGAACCGTCGCCGCGTTCACCGTGCCGACGCGGACCATCCGGCTGATGCGGTGCTGCTCGCCGGCCGCGCCGCGCAGCCGGTCCACCGCGTCCAGCACGTTGATGATGTGGGGCAGCAGCTCCCGCCCCTCGGCGCTCATCCGCGCGCCGGACCGCTTGCGCTCCAGCAGATCGACGCCGAGTTCGCGCTCCAGGTTCCGCACGGTCTCGCTCAACGCCGGCTGGGAGAGGTGGAGTTCCTCGGCGGCCCGGCGCAGTGAGCCGAGCCGGGTGACCGCCGCGATGTATTCCAGTTGCTCTGTCCGCACGCCAGCAGAATGCGGCCCATTTCACGGCCCGTTCAAGGGTTTCCCTGTCACACGTTCGTGAAATTCGGTGGTCCGCGATACGAGACCGGTCGGGTTTTCCTTGACTGCCCTCGCGCCCGGCTGCCACGATCGACGGCATGATGATGCGACTGGACCTCACGCGGCGACGCCACGTCGACCTCGCGCGCGTCTCCAGCGCCTCCTGTTGCACCGCGGCCTGAGTCCCCGGATCCGCCGCACCCCATCGGCCCCACCGCTGTCGTCGGACAGCCGTGTGCGGCGTTCTCACAGCACCGCCTGAATTCCGCGGTCCCGCGCGCCGTCCTGAACGCGCCCCCTGAATTCGGCGTACCCGAAATCCGCAACAGGAGTTCCGCATGTCCGCAGCGCCCGTGAATCCCCTGGACCCCGTGAATCCCGTGAAATTCGCGTACTGGGTTCCCAACGTCAGCGGCGGCCTGGTCACCAGCAGGATCGAGCAGCGCACCGACTGGGGTTACGACTACAACCGCGAACTGGCCGTGCTCGCCGAGAACAACGGCTTCGACTACGCGCTCAGCCAGGTCCGTTACATGGCTAGCTACGGCGCCGAGTTCCAGCACGAGTCGACCAGCTTCAGCCTCGCCCTGCTGCTCGCCACCCAGCGCCTGAAGGTCATAGCCGCCGTCCACCCGGGCCTGTGGCACCCGGGCGTCCTCGCCAAACTCGGCGCCACCGCCGACCACCTGTCTGACGGACGCTTCGCGGTGAACGTCGTCAGCGGCTGGTTCAAGGGCGAGTTCACCGCCCTCGGCGAGCCCTGGCTCGAACACGACGAGCGCTACCGCCGCTCCGAGGAGTTCATCCGCGCCCTGCGCCAGATCTGGACCGAGGACCACACCGAACTCGCCGGGGACTTCTACCGGTTGCGTGACTTCTCGCTCAAGCCCAAGCCCCTCAACACCCCCGAACGCCCGCACCCGGAGATCTTCCAGGGCGGCAACTCCACCGCGGCCCGCGCCATGGCGGGCCGGGTCTCCGACTGGTACTTCTCCAACGGCAAGGACTTCGACGGGGTGGTCGAGCAGATCGCGGACGTCCGGAAATCCGCGGCCGAAGTGGGGCGCACGGCCCCGAAGTTCGGCCTCAACGGCTTCCTCATCGCCCGTGACACCGAGGCCGAGGCCCGCGAGACCCTGCGCGAGATCGTCGCCCAGGCCGACCACGAGGCCGTCGAGGGCTTCGGCGCCGCCGTGAAGCAGGCCGGACAGTCCACCGCCGACGGCAAGGGCATGTGGCAGGACTCCAGTTTCGAGGACCTCGTCCAGTACAACGACGGCTTCCGTACGGGCCTGATCGGCACCCCCGAGCAGATCGCCGAACGGATCGTCGCCTACAAGCGGCTCGGCGTCGACCTCTTCCTCCTCGGCTTCCTCCACTACCACGAGGAGGTGGAGTACTTCGGCCGCCGGGTGCTGCCCCTGGTGCGCGAACTGGAAGCGCGACTGCCGGACACCGGGACCGGAACCGAGACCGCGACCGAACCCGAGTCCGTCTCCGCGCCCGTCTGATTCCGTTCCCCACTCCGCTCCCGCTCCTGCCTTTGCTCCCGAAAGAGGACCCCATGGCCACCGTCCTGTCCGTCTCCGGCAGTCCCTCCGTCTCCTCCCGCACCGCGAAGCTCCTGCGCCATCTGGACACCCGGCTGGCCGCGCAGGGGCACGAGGTGATCCCGCTCGACGTCCGCACGATCCCCGCAGAGGCCCTGCTCGGAGCCGACTTCAAGCATCCCGCCATCGTCGAGGCGACCGAACTCTTCGCCCGCGCCGACGGCGTGGTCATCGGCACCCCCGTCTACAAGGCCGCCTACTCCGGCGTCCTCAAGGCGCTGCTCGACCTGCTCCCGCAGTACGCCCTCACCGGCAAGACCGTGCTGCCGCTCGTCACCGGCGGCAGCACCGCGCATGTCCTCGCCCTCGACTACGCCCTGCGCCCGGTCCTCAACTCCATGGGCGCCGCGCACATCGTCCAGGGCTGGTTCACCCTCGACAAGGACATCACCACGGGCGAGGACGGCGGCATCACCGTCGCCCCGGCCACGGCCGAGGCCCTCGCACAGGTGGTCGACCAGTTCTCGGCGGCCCTCGGCAGCGCGCCCCTGCTGGCCGCGGCGGGCTGAGGCGATGTCCGCCAAAGTGATCGCCGACGACGTCGAAGCCCTGGCCGTCGCCGCCGCGCTCGCCGAGGAGTTCCGCGCCGGTGCCTCGGCGCGGGACTCCGAACGGCGGCTCCCGCGCGAGGAGTTGGACCGCCTCTCCGCCTCCGGACTGCTCGCCGTCACCGTGCCCGCCGAGCACGGCGGGGCGGACGTACGGCAGGAAACCCTCGCGGAGGTCTTCCGGCTGCTGGCCTCGGCCGACGCCAGCCTCGCCCAGATCCCGCAGAACCACTTCGTGTACGTGAACGTGCTGCGCCGCCAGGGCACCCCGGAGCAGCAGACGTTCTTCTTCGACGAGGTCCTGGCAGGGCGCCGCTTCGGCAACGCCCAGTCGGAGGCGGGCACCCGGCACGTCCAGGACATCCGCACCCGACTCGACCCCGGGCCCGACGGCTCGTACGTGCTCACCGGCGTCAAGCACTACTCCACCGGTGCGCTCTTCGCCGACTGGATCCCCGTCCTCGCCCGCACCACCGACGACAACCTGCACGTCGCCTACGTCCCGCGCGGCGCCGACGGGGTCACGGTCGTCGACGACTGGGACGGCATGGGCCAGCGTACGACGGCCAGCGGCACCGTCCGCCTCGACGCCGTCCACGTGCCCGCCGACCGTGTCGTCCCCCACCACCTCACCTTCCGGGGACCCCAACTCCACGGCGCGGTCGCCCAGTTGCTGCATGCCGCCATCGACGCCGGGATCGCCGCGGGCGCACTGGCCGAGGCCGCCGAGTTCGTCCGCACCAAGAGCCGGCCCTGGTTCGAGAGCGGCTTCGACACGGCGGCCGAGGACCCGCTCCTCATCCAGCGGTTCGGTGAACTCGCCGTCCAGGTACGGGCGTCCGAGGCGCTGCTCGGTGCCGCGGCCCGCACGGTGGACGCGGCCCGCGACGAGCTGACCGAGGACTCGGCGGCCGAGGCGTCCATCGCGGTGGCCGCCGCGAAGGTGCACACCTCCGCCACCGCCGTGGAGGTGGCGGGCGCCCTCTTCGAGCTGTCCGGCACCCGTTCCGCCCTCAACTCGCTCAACCTGCACCGGCATTGGCGCGACGCCCGCACCCACACCCTGCATGACCCGGCCCGCTGGAAGATCCAGCACATCGGCCGATACGTGCTGGGGGGCACCAAGCCACCCCGCCACGGCCTGCTGTGACCCCACTCGCTCATCGGCCCCCACGATCGGAGAACGCCGCCGTGTCCCTCACCTTCCACTGGTTCCTGCCCACCAACGGCGACAGCCGCCATGTCGTCGGCGGCGGTCACGGCACCCCCGCCACGGCCTTCGGCCGGAACCGGCCGCCGACGGTCGCCTATCTGAGCCAGATCGCCCGCGCCGCCGAGGACCTGGGCTTCGTCGGCGCGCTCACCCCCACCGGGGCCTGGTGCGAGGACGCCTGGCTGACCACCGCGATGGTCAGCCAGCACACCGAACGTCTGAAGTTCCTGGTCGCCTTCCGGCCCGGCTTCGTCTCACCCACGCTCGCCGCGCAGATGGCGTCCACCTTCCAGCGGCAGACCGGCGGGCGGCTGCTCCTCAACGTGGTCACAGGCGGCGAGAGCCACGAACAGCGTGCCTACGGCGACTTCCTCGACAAGGACGCCCGCTACCGCCGTACCGGCGAATTCCTGCAGATCGTGCGGGACCTGTGGGAGGGCAAGACCGTCGACCTGGCGGGCGAACACCTCCAGGTCGAGGACGCCAGGCTGGCCCGGGTCCCCGACCCGGTCCCCGAGGTCTACTTCGGCGGCTCCTCACCCATCGCCGGCGAGATCGCCGCCCGCCACGTCGACGTCTACCTCACCTGGGGCGAACCGCCCGCCCAGGTCGCTGAGAAGATCGCCTGGGTACGGGGGCTGGCGGCGAAGGAAGGGCGCACCGTCCGCTTCGGCATCCGGCTGCACGTCATCACGCGCGACACCGCCGAACAGGCCTGGGCCGAGGCCCACAATCTCCTGGACGGCTTCGACCCGGACACCGTGAAGTCCGTCCAGGCGGGCCTGGCCCGCAGCGAGTCGGAGGGGCAGCGGCGCATGCTCGCCCTCCATGGCGGCAGCCGGGAGGACCTGGAGATCCACCCCAACCTGTGGGCCGGCATCGGCCTCGTCCGCGGCGGCGCGGGCACCGCCCTGGTCGGCAGCCACGACGAGGTCGCCGAGCGGATCAAGGAGTACCACGCCCTCGGCATCGACGAGTTCGTCCTCTCCGGCTATCCGCATCTGGAGGAGGCGTACTGGTTCGGCGAGGGCGTCCTGCCGCGTCTGGCCGCACAGGGCCTGTGGCAGCACCCGTTCGCACCCACGTCCGCCCCCGCCGCACAGGTGCCCTTCACGAGCTGAGCGAACCGGGCGAACCGAACGAGCCGAACGAACCGAGCGCACCGAGGTGGGCGGCGCGCACCTGGGCGGTCTGCCCCTGCACCAGCAGGAACATCCCCTCGCGTGCCAGCCGTTGCGCCGGGCTGCCCAGGTCCATCGCGCGCCCGCCACCGGCCACGACCGCCGCGGTCGTGGCCGCGCGCATGACGTCGTACGCCCGCGTCTTGACCGCCAGCCGCTC
This sequence comes from Streptomyces olivochromogenes, assembly GCF_001514115.1. GTDB lineage: Bacteria > Actinomycetota > Actinomycetes > Streptomycetales > Streptomycetaceae > Streptomyces > Streptomyces olivochromogenes. The sequence goes on along the minus strand of NZ_KQ948466.1, from coordinate 156,151 downwards.
CGCGATCCGCTCGGTGGGCACCGGGTGGTCGGCGAGTTCGTACGCCCGCCGTCTGACCTCGTCGAGGCGGGCGCGCAGCACCTGCCCGGTCTCCTCCGCCGCGGGATCGCCGTCCAGCAGGTCGAGCGCCGACGCGGTGATCCCGAACACGGCCGGTGAGGCGTTGGTGTTCTTGGGGCGATCGGTGACCGCCCAGGTCTCGTACGGGGTGCGCAGGGCGACGGCGTCGTCCGGGAGCCACAGCCCGTCCAGCTCCAGGGACACCGTGCGCGAGGCGGTGAGCGCCGCCAGCCGCATCGGCGGCGAGGGCCGCAGCCCGGGCTGCTCGCGCGCCTCGGTGAACGCGAACAGCGCCTCGTCCGCGTCCGTCACCCCGGCGAGCAGCATCACGTCGTTCAGTCCCCAGCCCGTGTACCAGGGGACCGTCCCGTCGAAGCGCCAGCCGCCACGCTCACGGGTGACCCGAACGGGGACCCGCGGGTAGGCCCGCAGTTGTGCGTACGCGACCCCGGACAGCAGCTCCCCGCTCGCCAGCGGGCCCAACAGCCGCTCCCGCGCCGCGGGTTCACCCTTCGCCAGGGTCAGCACCGGCGTGTGGTGCTGGGTCTGCACGAACCAGGTCGAGCAGCACGCCCCGGCCAGGATCTCGGCGGTCTCCCGGACCACCGCGGCGGGCGCGGCCGACCCGCCGTAGGCCACCGGCGCGCTCACCCCGAGCAGCCCCGACCGCTTGACCGCCTCGATGCTGCTCGCCGGCACGCCCTCCTGGTCCACGCGTTCCGCCCGTGGGGCCAGCACCTCGGCCGCCAGCCGTCCGGCCGCCGCGACGAGCGGATGCGGTGGGGTGGTCATCGAAAGAATCTCCCGCTGTCGTCGTGTCGTGTGTCGATCCGGCCGCCTCCCGTTCGTGTAGTCAGTGAAAGACCACCCGAGAACGAGCCGAGAACGACACGGCCGAGGAGCACACATGAAGTACTACCTGCTGAGCGTGATGCAGCCGCCCGGTGAGCCGCCCGCGCCCGAGATCCTGAAAGAGATCATGCACAATCTCGACGTCTTCCACGCGGAGCTGCGCGAGGCCGGTGCGTGGGTGTTCGCCGGGGGACTGCACGGACCTGAGACGGCCACCGTGGTGCGCGCCAAGGACGGCGACGTGCTCGTCACCGACGGCCCGTACACCGAGAGCAAGGAGTACCTGGGCGGGATCTGCCTGATCAAGGCACCCGACCTCGACGCGGCGCTCGCATGGGGCCGCAAGGCGACGGTGGCGACCACGCTCCCCATCGAGGTGCGGCCCTTCATGGGCGAAGCCGAGGACGGATGACCCCGAACGCCGACATCGAGGCCGTGTTCCGTGCCGAATACGGCCGCGCGGTCGCCGTCCTCGTCCGCTTCCTCGGTGACATCGACCTCGCCGAGGAAGCGGTCCAGGACGCCTTCACCACCGCCCTGCGGACGTGGCCGGAGTCGGGCATACCGCCCAGCCCGGCCGGGTGGATCATCACCACCGCGCGCAACCGCGCCGTCGACCGGCTGCGCCGCGAGTCCACGCGCGAGGCCCGGCACGCCGAGGCCGAGCGACTGTACGCCCGTGACGAACCGGTCGAGGAGGGCCCCGTGCGCGACGACCGGCTCCGCCTGATCTTCACCTGCTGCCACCCCGCGCTCGCCACCCAGGTCCAGGTCGCCCTCACCCTGCGCCTCCTCGGGGGTCTGACCACGCCGCAGATCGCCCGCGCCTTCCTCGTCCCCGAGCCGACCATGGCGCAGCGGATCGTGCGCGCCAAGGCCAAGATCCGCGACGCCCGCATCCCGTACCGCGTCCCGCGCGACGCGGACCTCCCGGACCGTGTCAGGGGGGTGCTCGCGGTCGTCTACCTCATCTTCAACGAGGGCTACGGCGGCCGGGAGGACCTCTGCGCCGAAGCCCTCCGGCTCGGCCGACTCCTCGTGGAGCTGATGCCGGACGAGCCCGAGGCCCTCGGCCTGCTCGCGCTGATGCTCCTCATCGAGTCGCGCAGGCCCGCCCGCGCCACACCGGACGGTGACCTGATCCTCCTCTCCGACCAGGACCGCTCGCGGTGGGACCGCGATCTCATCACCGAGGGACAGACCCTCGTACGCCGCTGTCTGCGCCGCGACCGGCCGGGCCCGTACCAGATCCAGGCCGCGATCAACGCCGTACACAGCGACGCCCCGACCGCGGCCGCCACCGACTGGGGTCAGATCCTCCAGCTCTACGATCAGCTGGCCGCGCTGGCCCCGAGCCCGGTGGTCGACCTCAACCGGGCCGTCGCCGTCGCCGAGATCGAGGGCCCGGAGCCGGCGCTCGCCCTCGTCGAGGCGCTCGACCTGGACGGCTACCACGCTTTCCACGCCGTACGGGCGGACCTGCTGCGCCGCCTCGGGCGGCACACCGAGGCCGCAGCGGCGTACGAGGCGGCCATCGCGCTGACCGACAGCGCACCTGAGCGCGCCCACCTCGAACGGGCCCGCGCGGCACTCCCACGAAGCTGAGCGGCGCCTGTACCAAGCCGGGCGCCGCGCGCAGGAGACCGAGCGGCGCCCGTACGAGCCGGGATGCGCCCGCGATCACACGCTGAGCGCCTCCCGTACCGACCGCTCGGCCTCCTGCCCGCCCTCGCCCGACGAGGTGACCCGGCCCGCCTCCAGGACGTAGTACCGCTGCGCCGCCCGCATCGCGAAGCCGACGTGCTGCTCGACCAGCAGGACCGAGAGCCCGCCACGGGCGGCCAGGGCGAGGATCGTCTCCTCGATCTCGGCGACGACCGAGGGCTGGATGCCCTCGGTGGGTTCGTCGAGGAGCAGGATCCGAGGGCTCGTCACCAGGGCACGGGCGATGGCGAGTTGCTGGCGCTGACCGCCCGAGAGCAGCCCGGCCCTGCGGTTCGACAGGGTCCTCAGCGCCGGGAACAGATCCAGCGCCTCGGCGATCGCCTCCTTGCCTCGCCTGCGCCCGTCCGCGACCAGCTGGAGGTTCTCGGCGGTCGTGAGGTGCGGGAAGGCCTGCTGGCCCTGGGGGACGTACGCCATGCCGCGCGCCACCCGCTCGTGCGGCTTGCGGCGGGTGATGTCCTCACCGTCGAGACGGACGTGGCCGCTCTGTGGGGTGAGCAGTCCGACGGCGGCGCGCAGCAGGGTGCTCTTGCCCGCGCCGTTGTGTCCGAGCACGGCCGCCACCGCGTCGCGCGGGACCTCGACACGGACGCCGTGCAGGACGGTACTGCGGTGGTAGCCGACGCGTACGTCGTCGATCTCCAGCATCACGTCAGGCCTCCTGCGCGGCGGTCGGTCGGGGCACGCCCGTCGTGGTGCCCTCGGTGGCCGCGTGTCCGAGGTAGACCTCCTGCACCTTCGGATCAGCCTGCACCTCGGTCACCGTCCCCTCGCTGAGCACCTTGCCCGCGTGCAACACGCTGACGCTGCGCGCGAAGGAGCGCATGAAGTCCATGTCGTGCTCGATGACGACCACGGTCCGCTCCCGGCTGATGCGCCGCAACAGCTCGCCGGTGGCCTGCCGTTCGTCGTGGCTCATGCCGGCCACCGGCTCGTCGAGCAGCAGCAGCCGGACGTCCTGGACGAGCAGCATGCCGATCTCCAGCCACTGTTTCCGGCCGTGCGCGAGTGTTCCGGCGAGGCTGCCCGCGAGGTCCGTCAGGCCCACCGTCTCCAGGGCGCGGGCGACGGACTCCGGTACGCCCTTGCGGCGCCGCAGCATGGTGAGCGTGCCGCGGCCCGCGCCCGCCGCGATGTCCAGGTTCTGCAGGACCGTCAGCTCCTCGAAGACGGTGGCCGTCTGGAAGGTGCGGCCGATTCCCGAGCGGGCGATGCGGTGCACGCTGCGGCCGAGAATGTCCTCGCCCCCGAAGCGCACCGACCCCTCCGCCTTCACCAGGCCGGTGACGGCGTCGACCAGGGTCGTCTTGCCCGCGCCGTTCGGTCCGATGAGGAAGCGCAGATCGCCGGGGCCGACGTCGAGGTCCACACCGTCGACGGCCGTGAAACCGTCGAAGGCCACGCGCAGTCCCCGTATCTCCAGTCCCGAGAGCCCGGTGTCCGTCCGGGGCTCGGTGGTCGTCGGATCCGTCATGCCGCTTCTCCCTCCGGCGCCCTGCTCGCCCTGCGCCGCCGGACGATCCCCACCAGTGAGGCGAGGCCGCCCGGCAGGAAGGCCAGGGCCACGATGAACAGCAGTCCCTGGAAGTAGGTCCAGGCCGCGGGGAACTCCTCGGACAGCGCGGTCCTGGCCCAGGCGACCGCGATCGCGCCTAGCACCGCGCCCACCAGACTCGCCCGGCCGCCGACCGCGGCGCCGATGACGAGTTCGATGGACGGCACGATTCCGATCAGCGCGGGGGAGATGATGCCCACCGCGGGCACGAACAGGGCGCCCGCGAGTCCGGCCATGCCCGCCGCGACGACGTACGCGACGAGCTTCACGTTCGCCGGGTTGTAGCCGAGGAAGCGCACCCGCTCCTCCGAGTCCCGTACGGCGACCAGGAGTTCGCCGTACCGGCTGTGGATGAGCTGGCGGGCCAGGGCGATCAGGAGCAGCAGGACGGTGGCGATGACGAAGTACACCATCCGCTGGTTGACCGGGTCGTCGAGGTCGTAGCCGAAGAAGCCCTGGATGTCGGTGAGTCCGTTGGTGCCGCCGGTCGTGGCCTGCTGGCCGACCAACCAGATCGCGAAGGCCGCGGCGAGCGCCTGGCTGAGGATCGCGAAGTACGCGCCCTTGACCCGGCGTCGGAAGACGAACGAGCCGAGGATCGCAGCGACGGCCATCGGCAGCAGCACGGTCGCCGCGAGGGCGAAGACCGGGTTGGCGAACGGCCGCCACCACCAGGGAAGTTCGGTGGCGGTGCCGTACAGCTGCATGAAGTCGGGGACCTGGCCGGGTCCCGCGTCCGCGATCTTCAGATGCATCGCCATGGCGTAGCCGCCCAGCCCGAAGAACACCCCCTGCCCGAGTGTCAGCAGTCCGCCGCGGCCCCAGGCCAGACAGATGCCGACCGCGACCATCGCGGTGCACAGGTACTTGGCGAGCAGTCCGAGCCGGAAGTCGGAGAGCGCGAGCGGGGCGACGGCGAAGAGCGCGACGGCGGCCGCCGCGAAACCTGCCGCAGGACGCAGGAAGGTCAACCGACCTTTCGGGGACCGGAGTTGCTTCACCGATGGGACCTGAGGAGTGGTGGTCGTCATACCAGGCTCCTCGTCCGAACGGTGTACAGGCCCTGGGGCCGCCACTGGAGGAACGCGACGATGGCCACGAGGACCAGTACCTTCGCGACGCTGACCGTGGTGGAGTACTCCAGCACGGACTGCAGCACACCCAGCACGAAGGCGACGATGACGCTGCCCTTGAGCTGTCCGATGCCGCCGACCACGATCACCAGGAAGGCGTCGATGATCACGTTGGTGCCCATCGTGGGCCCGATCGGACCGACGAGTGTCAGCGCGACCCCGGCGATCCCGGCCAGGCCGGACCCGATGAAGAACGCGGTGAGGTCGACACGGCCGGTGGAGATGCCGGACACCTCGGCGAGGTCCCGATTCTGCACGACGGCACGGATGCGCCGCCCGAGTGGGGTCAGCCGCAGGGTGAGCGACAGGGCGACCACCGCCGCGACCGCCAGCCCCAGGATGAACAGGCGGCTGCTCGCGAAGGTGAGCGGGTCGTCGCCGCCGATGACGGTGATGTTCCCGGTGAGGACGTCCGGCGCGCGGGTCTGCACGTTGGGCGCGCCGAAGATGTCCCGGGCGAGTTGCTGGAGCATCAGGGAGACACCCCAGGTGACCAGCAGGGTGTCCAGGGGACGCAGGTAGAGCCGGCGGATGAGCAGCCATTCGAGCAGCGCACCGAGGGCACCCGAGACGAGGAAGGCGACGGGCAGCGCGACGATCAGCGAGAGACCCGCGCCGGCGATGGACTTCTGCAGGACGTACGTGGTGTAGGCGCCGGCCATGATGAATTCGCCGTGGGCCATGTTGATGACGTTCATCTGGCCGAAGGTGAGCGACAGGCCGAGCGCGATGAGCAGCAGGACGGCACCGATGCTGACGCCGGTGAACATCTGCCCGAGGATCACGGTCATGGAGCGACTCCGGGGGACGGGACACGGGGGCCTCTCGTCACGGACGAGGTCTGTCGTGGTCGAGGCCCCCGTGAGAAGGGCGGTCAGGAGAGGCCGGAGGCCCAGGAGTAGCCCTTGAGGAACGGGTCCGGCTTGATCGGCTTGCCCGAGTTCCACACTTCCTGGATCAGCCCGTCGGTGCCGACCTTGCCGATGCGGGCGGTCTTGTAGATGTGCTGGCTCGCGCCGTCGACGGTGACCTTGCCCTCGGGCGCCTCGAAGGTGATGCCGTCGGAGGCCGCCTTGACCTTCTCCGGGTCGAAGGACTTCGCCTTCTCGACCATCGCCTTCCACAGGTAGACCGAGGTGTACGCGGCCTCCATCGGGTCACTGGTCGGCTTGTCCTGGCCGTACTTGGCCTTGTACGCCTTCACGAATGTGGTGTTCGCCGCGCCCGGGGTCGTCTGGTAGTAGTTCCAGGCCGTCAACTGGCCCGCCAGATACTGCGATCCGATCGACTTGACCTCCTCTTCGGCGATCGACACCGAGACCACCGGCATGCGGGTGGCGGTCAGGCCCGCGGACTTGTACTCCTTGAAGAACGCCACGTTCGAGTCGCCGTTGAGGGTGTTGAACACCGCGTCCGCCTTCGACGCCTTCACCTTGTTGGCGATCGTGCTGAACTCCGTGGAGCCCAGCGGCGCGTAGTCCTCGCCGAGCACCGTCATGCCGTTGGCCTTCGCGTACGCCTTGATCTCCTTGTTGGCGGTGCGCGGGAAGACGTAGTCGCTGCCGACGAGGTAGATCTTCTTCTTGCCCTGTGACTTGAGGTAGTCGAGTGCCGGGACGATCTGCTGGTTGGTGGTCGCGCCGGTGTAGAAGATGTAGGGCGACTCCTCCAGGCCCTCGTACTGCACGGGGTAGAACAGCAGCGACCTGTTCTTCTCGAAGACCGGTTTGACGGCCTTGCGGCTCGCCGAGGTCCAGCAGCCGAACGTGGCCGCGACCCGGTCCTCCTTGATGAGCTTGCTCGCCTTCTCGGCGAAGGTCGGCCAGTCGGAGGCGCCGTCCTCGCTGATCGGCTTGATCTTCTTGCCGAGCACTCCGCCTGAGGCGTTGATCTCGTCGATCGCCAGCTTCAGCGAATCGCGTACGGTCACCTCGCTGATCGCCATGGTGCCGGAGAGCGAGTTGAGGAGTCCGACCTTGATCGTGTCACCGCTGGTGTCGGCCTGTGCCGCCTTGTCGGACGTACTGCCGGAGTTGGTCTTCGCGCCGCACGCGGAGAGCGCGACGACCGCGGCGAGCGCCGCGGTGCCGGCCATGAACCGACGCCTGGAGGTGCTGGAAATCGGGGAAAGCCGGGAAACGCGGGAATCGCGGGAAACTCGGGAAACGCTGGACAAAAGAACCCCCTAAGTCCCATGCGGGGACAGCCGGAAAGAAAGAGACAGCCCTTCAGGGGCGGCGATGGCGCGCGAGTCTCCAGCTTTCCGCTGATGGTGTACCGGCTGGTTCCTGAAGTGCGGTCACAGCCTCAAGTCGCCCTGTTTCCAAGGCGTTTCACCAGACTTTCCCGGCTGTATCTTCCCGCTCTCTCCGGGCAAGAAAAAATGCCCGGGGCGGAATTCGGTACATGAATTCACAGATCGCCCGAGGCATTCTAATTACTTCCTGTAGGAAGTATCTTGGTGCGGGTGCGAACGTGTCAAGGGCGGGATCCGTGAAGATCGAGTTCGGCCACCACGTCGAAGTCGACTCCCTCGGCCCGTGCCAGATAGATCCGCTGCCGTACGTGGCCGCCCCGCAGGTGCAGCAGTCCGCGCGGTCCCTCGTACGACACGGTGTCGGCCGTCGCCCCGATCGCCGACACGTCGAGCGACCCGGCCCGGGCGATGAGCGCGGCGAGCAACAGGACGCCCTCGTAACAGGATTCGCCGAGGCTTCCGAGCGCCGGTGCCTCGATGCCGTACCTCCCGGCGTACTGGCCGTGGAAGTCGAGGGTGTCCTGATTCGCGAGCGAGGCGAAGAAGCCCGCGGTGCTGAAGAGGTCCGAGGTGGTGCTCGGCCCGCTGGCCATCAGCATGTTCTCGTCCATCAGCGTGCTCAGCCGCAGACAGCGCTCGTCGAGTCCGGCCGCCGCGAACGCCCGGTTGAAACGTACCGCGTCGCTGCCCACCAGCAGCATCAGGACGGCGTCCGCGTCCGACCGCTCGATGCGCCGCAGCACACCGTCGAAGTCGTGGGTGCCGAGCGGGAGAAAGGACTGCCCGCAGATGCCGGTCCCCGACTCGCGGGCGTACCCGAGCGCCGCACGGGCCGTACGGCGTGGCCATACGTAGTCGTTGCCGACGACGAACCAGCGCCGCACCCCGCGCTCGTGCGGCAGCAGTCCCATCGCGGGGCGGAGTTGGTCGCGCGGTGTCTCGCTGGTGAGGAACACCCCCGCGGTGTGCTCGCCGCCCTCGTACAGCGCGGTGTAGACGTACGGCACCCGGTGCGCGACCCTCGGCGCCAGCGCCTGCCGCACCGAGGAGATGTGCCAGCCCGTGACGCCCTGCGCGACCCCCAGGTCCACCAGGGCCTCGACGTGGTCGGCGACGGCACTCGGCGGGGCGCCGCCGTCGACGGGCAGCAGCCGCAGCTCCTTGCCGAGGACGCCGCCCGCGCGGTTGACCTCCTCCGCGGCCAGCCGCGCGCACAGTTCGCAGGTGGGCCCGAAGATGCCCGCCGACCCCTGGAGCGGGAAGACCAGCGCCACACCGAGCACGGAGTCGTCGGCCGTGAACCAGTCGAGCGGAGGGGGAGCGCTCCCGAACATGGCGTCATGATTTCGGGTCCCCGCGGTGAACTCCAGTCCGTCTCATACGATGTACGCACCTCGTGACCAAGGAGCATGATGGCCGGCCGATCTGCGCGTGAGCCTCGGAACCTGATGCAGCTCTTGACGCGGGCCGAACGGCTTGCCGCGCGCCACCTCCAGACCGTCCTCGACGAGGACGGCTGCTCGCTCGACGCCTGGCGGGTGCTCGCCCTGCTCTCCGACGGCGAGGGCCACCACATGACCGCGGTCGCCGAGGCCGCCTTCCTGCCGCCCGCGACGCTGACCAAGCTCGTGGACCAGCTCGTCGACCAGAACCTCGTCCACCGCCGCGTCGACCCTCTGGACCGGCGGCGCATCCTCGCCCATCTCACCCCACGCGGCCAGACGTACTGGCGCCGCCTCGACGGCGAGGTCCGCGAGCGATGGCCGGTGCTGAGCGACGGCGAGGACGAGCTGCTGAGGGGCCTGCTGGAGCGCCTGGCCGACACGCTCCACGGGTCTCCCGCGGAGCCCGCCCTCTGACGCCCCACCGTGACTGGCTCGTCGCGGAACGTATTCTTCGTGTACCCGGAATTTATTTGGTCGCATGAAAGGTTGGCGTTTACACCGAGCCGTCCGGCTCAAGACGACCGCCCGTGGGCCGCCAGGTCCGCACCGATCAGCGAGGCACCGTGAACGACCGCACCCCCGAGCATCCCGCCGACATCGTGGCCAGGCTGCGCGCCACCTTCCGCTCCGGCCGCACCAAGCCCCTCGCGTGGCGCACCACCCAGCTGCGCCGGCTGCGTGAACTGCTCACCACGCACGGCGCCGAGCTCGCGGAGGCCCTCCACGCGGACCTCGGCAAGAGCTCCACCGAGGCCTTCCGCACCGAGATCGACTTCACCGTGCGCGAGATCGACCACACCCTCGAGCACCTCGACGAGTGGCTGCGCCCCGAGTCCGCCCCTGTCCCCGTCCACCTCGGCGCCGACGCGAGTGCCTGGACGCGGTACGACCCGCTGGGCGTCGTGCTGGTCATCGCCCCCTGGAACTATCCGGTGCAGCTCCTGCTGACGCCGATGCTCGGCGCGCTGGCCGCGGGCAACGCGGTGGTCGTCAAGCCCAGCGAGCTCGCCCCCGCCACCTCGGCGGCCGTCGCCCGGCTGCTGCCGCGCTACCTCGACACGGACGCGGTCGCCGTCGTCGAGGGCGCCGTTCCGGAGACCACCGCGCTGCTGGCGGAGCGCTTCGACCACATCTTCTACACCGGCAACGGCGCGGTCGGCCGGATCGTGATGCGCGCCGCCGCCGAGCACCTCACCCCTGTCGCCCTCGAACTGGGCGGCAAGTCGCCGGCGTTCGTCGACCGTGACGCCGACCTGTCCGTCGTCGCCGACCGGCTCGCCCGCGGCAAGTTCCTCAACGCCGGGCAGACCTGCGTCGCGCCGGACTACGTCCTCACCGACCCGGAGACCGCCCGCGCGCTGGAGCCCGAGCTCGTCCGCGCCGTCGAGGCCCTCTTCGGCGCCGAACCGCGGCAGTCGGGCGAGTACGGGCGGATCGTCAACGAGCGGCACTTCGACCGGCTCAGCTCGCTGCTCGACTCCGGGCGCACCGTCATCGGCGGCTCCGGAGACCGGACCGCCAAGTACCTCGCGCCCACCGTCCTCGCCGACGTCGACCCCAAGGCCCCCGTGATGCAGGAGGAGATCTTCGGACCGATCCTGCCGATCGTCACGGTGGCGGGGCTGGACGAGGCCATCGACTTCATCAACGACCATGACAAGCCGCTGGCGCTCTACGTGTTCACCGAGTCGGACACCACCCGGGAGCGGATCGCCGAGGAGACGTCCTCCGGAGGCCTCGGCCTCGGTCTGCCGCTCGCCCATCTGACCGTCTCCGACCTGCCGTTCGGCGGGGTCGGCGAGAGCGGCATGGGCCGCTACCACGGCCGCTACTCCATCGAGACGTTCAGCCACCGCAAGGCGGTGCTGGAGAAGCCGCTGGGCTAGGCCAGGGCTAGGCCCTGTCCGGCCCCTGCGGTGCCCCGGCGGATCGGCGAGGATCTGCCGGGGCACCGTTGTGCGACCTCACTGCCAACGTTGTCAGATCTGACTGGTCTACACCCTTGACTGGTACATACCAAAGCGGTTGAGTGTGGCTCCACACCCCCCACCACGGCCGCCCCCGACGCCGTGGCCGGCCCCGCCGGCACGTGCGCACAAGGCTCCGCTCCGCGCTGCCTCTTTCGGGGAGCGGCCGTGTCCCGCAAAGGAGTTGACCTGTGTCGAGGCGCCGTATCTCCGCAGTCCTCACCGCCCTCGCCCTCGCGTCCGCCACTCCGGTGCTGCTACCGGCCTCCGGAGCCTCCGCCGCCGCCTGTTCGAGCTATCCGAACTGGGTGGCCGGGAGGTCGTACGTCACCGGTAACGTCGTCCGCTACACCGACGGGAAGACCTACATCGCCGAGCACGACAACCCGGGCTACGACCCCACCATCAGCACCTGGTACTGGGACCCCTACGCCTGCGACGGAGGTTCCACGCCTCCTTCCGACGGCTTCGTGGTGAGCGAGGCGCAGTTCAACCAGATGTTCCCGAACCGGAGTTCCTTCTACTCCTACAGCGGTCTGCGGGCGGCGATGAGCGCCTACCCGGCCTTCGCCAACACCGGCAGCGACACCGTGAAGAAGCAGGAGGCCGCCGCCTTCCTGGCCAACGTCAGCCACGAGACCGGCGGCCTGGTCTACGTGGTGGAGCAGAACACCGCCAACTACCCCCACTACTGCGACTGGAGCCAGCCCTACGGCTGCCCGGCCGGACAGTCGGCCTACTACGGCCGCGGCCCGATCCAGCTCAGCTGGAACTTCAACTACAAGGCCGCGGGCGACGCACTCGGCATCGACCTCCTCAACAACCCCTACCTGGTGCAGAACGATGCCGCCGTGGCCTGGAAGACCGGCCTCTGGTACTGGAACACCCAGTCGGGCCCCGGCACCATGACGGGCCACAACGCCATGGTCAACGGCGCGGGATTCGGCCAGACCATCCGCAGCATCAACGGCTCCCTGGAGTGCGACGGCAAGAACCCGGCACAGGTGCAGAGCAGGGTGGACGCCTACCAGCGGTTCGTGCAGATCCTCGGGACCTCGGCCGGCGGCAACCTCTACTGCTGATCGGCCGTCGACGGCAGCCGTCCGGGCCCGGAGAACGTGTGCGAAACTGCCGCGATGACCTCGCAAACGATCACCGCGGCAGCCTCGGGCACCTGGACACTCGGAGATCTCCCCGTCCGCCGCATCGGCTTCGGCGCGATGCGGCTGACGGGTAGCGCGGCCTTCCACCTCGGCACACCGAGCGACCGCGACCGGTCGATCGCCGTGCTGCGCCGCGCCATCGAGCTGGGTGTCGACCACATCGACACCGCCGCGTTCTACTTCTCGTCGGTGCGCTCCGCGAACGAGCTGATCAACAGCGCGCTGGCCCCGTACGCGGACGACCTGGTCATCGCCACCAAGGTCGGGCCGTTCCGCGACTACTCGGGGGAGTGGGGCACCCCGGCCCGGCCGGACCAGCTCCGTGCCCATGTCGAGGAGAACCTGCGGCAGTTGGGCCGCGACCACCTCGACCTCGTGTACCTGCGGCGGACGGGGCAGGACTCGATCGCCGAGCACTTCGGCGCACTGGCCGAGCTGCGCGAGGCGGGGTTGATCCGGCACCTCGGCATCTCGAGCATCGGACTCCGCCACCTCGAGGAGGCGCAGGCCATCGCGCCGGTGGTGAGCGTGCAGAACCGGTACGGGCTCGACTCCCCGGACGCCGGGACCGATGAACTCCTGCGCAGGTGCGGGGAGCTGGGCGTCGCGTTCGTGCCGTTCTTCGCGATCGCCGGCAAGGGCGGTGAGCAGGGCCGGAGCGGCAGTGACGGTGACGAGGAGGTGCTCGCCGTCGCGCGTGCGCACGGCGCTGCGCCCGCGCAGGTACGCCTCGCGTGGACCCTGCGGCAGGGTCCGCACGTGCTCGCCATCCCCGGCACCGGCAGCCCGGACCATCTCGTCGAGAACGTCGCCGCGGGCGCGCTGCGGCTCACCGACGACGAGATGGCCCGCCTCGACGCCCTCCATCGGCCGGGCAACTGACCGATGGGTGCCGTCACCGGGGGCGGTCCTTGCCGGGCCGCCCCGGGTGACCTGCTCAGCCCAGTTGCTCGTGCAGGAAGGGCACCGTGCTCTCCCACGCCCGCGCGGCCGACTCGGGGTCGTACGTCTCCGGGCGGCCGTCGTTGAAGAAGGCGTGGTTGGCCGGGTAGAGACGGAAGTCCGCGGCAATGCCGGCCTGCTGCTGGACCGCCTCCCTCAGCTGCTCCAGGTTCTCCTTCGGGATGCTCGTGTCGAGTTCGCCGTAGTGCCCCAGGATCTGCGCCTTCAGGCGGGAGAAGTCGGGCAGCTCACCCTGGATCACGCCGTAGAACGGCACCGCCGCGCTGACCCGGGGGTCGGCCGCGGCCAGGTAGAGGACGAAGCCGCCGCCCATGCAGAAGCCGACCGCGCCCACCGTGTCCGAGGTGACCTCGGGCAGCCCGAGCAGATGATCGACCGCACCGGAGAGCAGCTCGACGCCGCGTGACACCGGCAGCTCCTTCATCATCCGGAAGGCCTCGCCGCTGTCATGGGCGACATTGCCGCCGTACAGGTCGGGCGCGAGGGCCACGAAGCCCTCCGCGGCCAGCCGGTCCGCCACCTGCGCGATGTGGTCGGTCAGACCCCACCACTCCTGGATGACGATCACCCCGGGTCCCTGCCCGGACGGCGGCAGCGCCAGATAGCCGTGGGCCGTGGTCCCGGCGCTGGGGAACGTCACGTTCTGATGGGCGGGGGCTCCGGTCGGCTTCGGCAGCTCGGACATCGCACTCAACTCCTGTGGGGCAGCGCTGGGCAGGAGCCGGCGGGGGCCGGCCCCGAGTTGATCTCCACGATGTCATGCGCGGGCGCCCGGCCTGCCCCCGGCCCGCACGACGCGCCCCGCGGCCACTTTCTGCAGCAGGCTGTAGGCCAGCACCGGCAGCAGGACGTGCGGCCGGTCGGGCAGTGTCGTCGCGATGAGGACCGCGCTCGCGCTGCTGTTGTTCATCCCGCAGGCCAGTGTCACGGAGGCGCCCTCCGGAGCATCCAGGCGCAGTGCGCGGGCCGTGATCCCGCCCAGGGCGAACGACAGGCCGCAGACGGTGGCGGCGACGACCAGCGCCGCCACCAGCAGCACCGGTTCGGGATGGGTGAGGAAGGGGCCGAGGACACCGCTGGCGTTGACGTAGGTCAGGAGCAATGAGCCGATCATCGCCGTGGGGACCGCGGCGGCCAGGAGGCGGGTCAGCGCACGGTCCGGCAGGGCGAGCCGGCACAGGATTCCGGCGCCGCAGGGGAGCAGGACGCCCGTGAGCGCGAAGGCGTGTCCGGTGGTCCGGGCGGCCCCCGCCAGCGTGTTCGCGTAGTCGCCGCTCAGCAGGGGGCACAGGGCCGTCATGGTGACCGGGATCGTGAGCGGGCTGACGATCGTGGACGCCAGCACCAGGCCCACGGTCGTGGACTGGTCGCCGTCGCCCTTGCTCGTCCACACGGTGGCCCCGGCCGCCACCGGCATCGCGACGATCAGGATCATCGCCGCGATCATTCCGCTGCCCCCGTCGCTGTCGGGCGACCGGCTCAGGGCGAAGGCTACGCCCGGAATGATCAGCAGGGGTGCGACCAGATGGAGGACGAGCCCGGTCAGCAGTGCGGTGGGGCGCCTGAGCAACTCCCGCAGTGCGTGGACCGGCACCTGCAGGCCGGCGGTGAACAGGAGCAGGGACAGCAGGAAACGTGGGGCTTCGAAGGCGATGTGCGGTAACCCGGCCGCCCCGATCAGGTGCGGATGACGCAACCACCGCCCCGGTGCCGGCAGGGCTGCGGCGGCGAGGTACGACGCGCCGACAGCCCAGCCGAGGTGGTCACGGAGCTGTGTGAGGGGGGACTTCGCGGTGGGGGTGGGAGCCATCGGGGCGCTCTTCCGTCGTCGTGGGACCGGGGCGGAGACGGAGCGCCGATATGGCGGAGAACGTGTGCGGGGCGATGCGGGCGAGGGCGTAGACGCTGAGGCTCAGCCAGCACAGGGCGAACAACCAGCCGCCGAGCACGTCGGAGAACCAGTGCACGCCCAGGTAGACCCTGGTGAGTCCGACCAGGACGGCCCAGCACGCGAGGAGCGCCGCGAGGCCCCGCCCGCCGCGGGGCGCCCGCGCGAGCACCGCGAGGAGGAGCAGTCCGCCGCTGATGGCGGACGTGGTGGTGTGGCCCGAGGGGAAGGACCAGCCGGAGGCGACCGTGGCCCACTCCGCCGTCGCGGGCCGGGGGCGGGCGACCAGGGACATCACGCCGTACCGAACGGCCTGGGCGGCGGCGAGGCAGCCGACGCAGCCGAGGGCGAAGAGGATCCGCTGTCGTGCGGTGCGACCGAGGACGACACCCGCCAGCGCGACCAGCAGGTACGGCAGGACGCCCGTGCCCGTGTAGGTCAGCCCGCGGGCCACGGCCAGCGCCATGGGCGGGCGGTGGTCCGCGGACCAGGCGTTCAGGTCCTGGTCGCCGAAGAGCGGGGCGCCGTCCTGGCCGGTCACGACCAGCGTCAGCAGCACGAAGGCGACCAGGCTGCCGACCGCGGTCGATCCCGCGAGGTCCGAGGCGTCCGCACGCCTCATGACAGGGCCCGGGGGACATCGACCGCGTACGGCGGCGCGGCGCGCAGGGCTGCGGACATCGACGGAGGCCCCTTCCATGATGGGCGTGCGGGCGCGTCGGAAGACCGCGTCCGCGGTGACTACAATCCTGTAGACGGTCTACAGAACTGTAGACGATCGGCGGGCCGAGATCGTTCCCGTGGCGGCCGCGAAAGATGAACGCCGTGCGTGGCGCACGGTCTTGCCGGACGCCAACGGGCGACGGGGGTCGAGGGTGTGCCCAGCGTCCCGCACCCCGCCGCACCTTGCGACTCGGCGCGGGCAGGGCGGGCGGGAGCATGCGGTGGGATGCCGTACCCTAGCGTGTTACGTATAACTACCTAAGGGGTCCCGATGCGACGCATCGCGCTGGTCACCCTCGTCGTCGACGACTACGACGAGGCGATCCGCTTCTACACCGAAGCCCTCGGGTTCCGGCTCGTCGAGGACCAGCCGCGGCCCGACGGCTCCCGCTGGGTCGTCGTCGAGCCCGGCACGGAGGGCGGCGGCAGCGGACTGCTGCTGGCCCGGGCCAAGGACGAGGCGCAGCGCGGCCGGGTCGGCGACCAGACCGGCGGGCGCGTGGGCTTCTTCCTGCACACCGACGACTTCGCCCGCGACCACGCGCGCATGCGCGAGGCGGGCGTCACCTTCCTGGAAGAGCCGCGCCACGAACCGTACGGCTCGGTCGTCGTCTTCCAGGACCTGTACGGAAACCGCTGGGACCTGCTCCAGCCCGCCACCGCCTGACATCCACCCATCTGTTCAGAACCTGCCGAGGAACGACACGCATGACCGCGCCCCGCATCGACATCGACACCATCCGCCGCCTCCCCAAGGCCGTGCTGCACGACCACCTCGACGGCGGCCTGCGCCCCGCCACGCTGGTGGAGCTCGCCGGGACGGTCGGCCACACGCTGCCCACCACCGACCCGGACGCGCTCGCCGCCTGGTACTACGAGGCCGCCAACTCCGGTGACCTGGTGCGCTACATAGCCACCTTCGAGCACACCCTCGCCGTGATGCAGACCCGCGAGGGCCTGCTGCGCACGGCCGAGGAGTACGTGCTCGACCTGGCCGAGGACGGCGTCGTCTACGGCGAGGTCCGGTACGCGCCCGAGCTGATGGTGAACGGCGGGCTGACCCTGCCCGAGGTCGTCGAGACCGTGCAGGAGGGCCTGGCGGCCGGTATGGCCAAGGCGGCGGCAGCGGGCACCCCGGTCCGGGTCGGCACCCTGCTGTGCGGGATGCGCATGTTCGACCGTACCCGGGAGATCGCCGACCTCGCGGTGGCGTTCCGGGACGGCGGCGTCGTCGGCTTCGACATCGCGGGTGCCGAGGACGGCTTCCCGCCCGCCGACCACCTCGCCGCCTTCGAGCACCTGCGCGGCGAGAGCGTCCCGTTCACCATCCACGCCGGAGAGGCCCACGGTCTGCCCAGCATCCACCAGGCCCTCCAGGTCTGCGGCGCCCAGCGCATCGGCCATGGCGTCCGCATCACCGAGGACATCGTCGACGGCAAGCTCGGCCGCCTCGCGGGCTGGGTGCGCGACCGCCGTATCGCCCTGGAGATGTGCCCGACGTCGAACCTCCAGACGGGTGCCGCGACCTCCATCGCCGAGCACCCCATCACCGCCCTGCGCGACCTCGGCTTCCGGGTCACCCTCAACACCGACAACCGTCTGGTGTCGGGCACGACGATGACGCGCGAGATGGCGCTGCTGGTGGAGGAGGCGGGCTGGACGGTGGAGGACCTGCGCACGGTCACGGTGAACGCCGTGAAGAGCGCGTTCATCCCGTTCGACGAGCGCAAGGCCCTCATCGAGGACGTCGTACTGCCCGGCTACGCCCTCTGAACCAGCCCCCGTACATAGGCGGCCTGTCCGACGTGCTGCAGATCGTCGGACAGGACGCTGACCAGCCGTACGCCCAGTGTGACCGGGGGATCCCAGCGCTCGTCCACGATCCGCTCGAAGTCCTTGGCGGTCAGCCCGCGCACGAACTCCAGCGTCTGTTCGTGCACGGCGTCGTAGTAGCCGGTCAGCAGGTCACCGGAGTCGACCCGCACCTTGGCGACCTTCGCGGAGCTGTGCCCGTACCCCGTGTCCCGGCGCGGCAGATCGAGCCCGAAGCGCTTCTCCCAGTCCTGCGCGAGCCAGATCTGCTCGAGCCCGGCGGCGTCCGCGACATGGTCGTCCTGGACGCGGGTGAGGTGCCAGACCAGCCATGAGACGGAGTTGGCGTCGTCCGAGGGGCGGGCGTTGAGAACGTCCGGCGACAGGCCCCCGACGGCGGCATGGACCTCTTCCTGGATGCGGCTGTACGCGTCGATGAGGATGTCCTTTGCATGCATGCGTCCACCATCGCGCATCGAGGTCCCTCACGCGTCCGGAATCCAACTCCCGTGGAAGCCGAGCGGCACCCGCCCCGGGAGATGGACCCGGGCGACCGGCTCGCCCGTGAAGTCCTGGGCGGCCAGGATCACCAGGTCGGCGGCCCCGCGATCGGGATTGTGCGCATAGACGATCGCGTAGCCGTCGTCCTCGGCCCGTGCGCCCTCGGAGGGTACGAAGACGGCTTCCCCCGCTGCGGCGTCCCGCGGCAGCCGGTGGACCTGCGTGGTCCCGCGGAGCAGGTCGTGCTTGATCAGCGCGTTGGCGAAGGCCCGGTCGGGCGGGTTCCCGTCGGGCGTCAGATACGCCAGGGTCATGTCCGCGGCGGCGGCCGTGTAGGCGTAGCGGTGCCGCCTGGACACCAACGCCTCGTGGACGCGGGGGAACTCCTGGGGACGGTCGTCGAGCGTCCTGGTGCGCACCCGGCCGTGCGCCACGTCGATCGTCCAGCGTTCGAGCGAGGCGGTGCCGGCGCCGTACGGTCCGTCGGAGCCGCGGCCCGCCACATAGAAGGGCGCAGGGTAGGTCGTCATGTCGACGACCACGGACGAGCCCTCGTCGTACGCGTTCAGGGTGTGCGAGTAGTAGACCGGATCCACCTCGAACCAGCGGACCTCACCCCCCGCGCGCGGCAGCAGACCGACCCGCGTCGGGTGCTTCTCGTTCCAGACGTACGGCACGAGGTCGCCCCGCTCGGCGCCCGCGGGGTCGAAGGTGATGGGCAGATCGAAGATCACGACGTACTTCTCGGTGAGCGCGAAGTCGTGCATCATCGGCGCGTCCGCCACCGGGATCCGCGTGGTCCTCGCGACCCGGCCCGTGTGGTCGATCACCTGGTGCCGGACGTGGTCCCAGGTGGGGTAATAGGCGATCGCGTGCAGTTCTCCGGCCGCCGCGTCGAACTTGGTGTGGGCGGTGAAGGCCCCTTCGAGGGTGCCGCGGAAGTCGTACGTGCCCACCGTGGCGAGCTCGTGGTCGAGTTCGTACGGCAGCGGCCCGCTCTCCTGGAGGGCCAGGATCCGTCCCCTGTGCCCGATCACATGGGTGTTGCACGGGAAGTCGTCCGGCGGGACGGGCCCGGGGTACGGCTCGCCGAGCTTCTTCGCCACGGAGGCCGAGCGGACCCAGCGGTTGCGGTACCACTCCGCGCGACCGTCCCGCAGCCGCACGCCGTGCACCATGCCCTCACCGAGCATCCAGTGGTGGGCGCGCGGGTCCTCCAGACCCAGGACGTTGGGGCCGTTGCGCAGGAAGCGGCCGTTCAGCTCGCGCGGGATGCGTCCGGTGACCGGCAGGTCGAACGCCGTCAGCTCCTCGGTGACGGGCTTGAACGCCCCCTCCAGGAAAGGGAACCGGTGCCCGCCCTGTGTCGTCGTGCCCGGCACAGGTGCCGCCGCCGCTGCCACCCGGCCCCCCATCGCACCGACGAGCCCTCCCGCCGCCGCGACCGCCGTCCCGCGCAGGACCGTCCGCCGTGTGTGATCCGCCATCTCCGTACTCCAGCCTCGCTGTTGCCTTCGTGGACGTCCACGAGTCTGCGGCCGGGCAGCGGGCCCGGTCAGGAGTGCTGGAGCCCCTCCGGGGGTGGTGTCAGGCCCCCTCTTGCGGGGTGTCGAGAAGCACCATCAGCGCTCGCGCCGCCGGACTGGTGGCGTCCGGCGGCGGCAGCATGGCGACCGTCTCGTACGAGGCTTCACAGGCGCCCTTGAAAGGGAGGGCGGTGAGATCGCCGGCCTCGCGCTTGTGGCCGAAGTGGCGGGGCACGACCGCGATGCCGAGGCCCTCGTGGACCAGCTCCAGCAGGCTGTGCACGTCGCTGACCTCAAGCGCCACCGTCCGCCGTACGTCCGCCGCCGCGAAGGCCGCGTCCGTGGTGCGGCGCGGCCCCCAGTCGGGGTGGAAGTCGACGAAGGCCTCGCCGCCCAGCTCCTCGGGCGTGACCACGGAGGAGGTCGCGAGGTGATGCGCCGGATGGCAGAGCACGGTCATCGGCTCGCTGGTCAGCGGCACCGACCGCAGCTGGTCGCCGTCCGCGCGCGTCCTGACGGCGAAGGCCAGGTCGAGACGGCCCGCGGCGACCTCCTCGGCCAGCGCCTCGGAGCCCGCCTGCCGCAGCCGGATCTCGACGTCGGGATGTCGCCGCCGGAACGCCGCGAGAAGCTTGGCCACGTCCACGCCCGCGATGCACTGCTCGGTGCCCAGGGAGAGCGTGCCGCGCAGCACGCCCTGCACGGCGGCCACGGCGTCCTGCGCCGAGCGCACCTGCGCGAGGATCCGCTCCGCCTCGCCGAGCAGCGCGCGACCGGCCTCCGTGAGCGTGACCCGACGGGTGGTGCGCACGAACAGCGGGGCCTGAAGCTCCCGCTCCAGGGCGCGAATGGAGGACGACAGTCCCGACTGCGACACCATGAGCCGTTCCGCCGCCCGGGTGAAGTGCTGGTCCTCGGCGACCGCGACGAAGTGCTGAAGGTGGCGCAGTTCCATGGGGCACCACAGTAGTCGCCGATTGAGAAGCACTGTCGCTCAGTCCCATCCGATTCTCCCGTTGGACCTCTGCACGTGCCCGCGCGAGAGTGGAGACCTGTTTTCCCGGCCTTTCAGGAGCAAGCGTTGTACACCGCACACCCCGACCGTTACGCGGACATGCCCTACCGGCGCACCGGACGCAGCGGACTGAAGCTGCCCGCGCTGTCGCTCGGCCTGTGGCACAACTTCGGCCCCGACCGGCCGGTGGCGACCCAGCGCGCGATCCTGCGCCGCGCCTTCGACCTCGGTGTCACCCACTTCGACCTGGCCAACAACTACGGTCCGCCGCCCGGCGCCGCCGAGTCGGCCCTCGGCGACGCCCTGAAGGCGGACTTCGCGCACCACCGCGACGAGCTGGTCATCTCCACCAAGGCCGGATACCTGATGTGGCCGGGTCCCTACGGCGAATGGGGCTCCCGCAAGTACCTGCTGTCCTCGCTCGACCAGAGCCTGGCCCGGATGGGCCTGGACTACGTGGACATCTTCTACTCGCACCGCCCCGACCCGGAGACTCCCCTGGAGGAGACGATGGGCGCCCTGCACTCGGCGGTCCAGCAGGGCAAGGCGCTCTACGTCGGCGTCTCCAACTACTCCGCGGAGCAGACCCGGGAAGCCGCCCGCATCCTGGCCGAGCTCGGCACCCCGCTGCTGATCCACCAGCCGCGCTACTCGATGCTCGACCGCCGGCCTGAGGACGAGGGGCTCCTGGACACGCTGGACGAGCTGCGGGTCGGCTCCATCGCCTACTCCCCGCTGGAGCAGGGCCTGCTCACCAGCCGCTACCTCGACGGCATCCCGGAGGGCTCGCGCGCCGCGAGCGACAGCCCCTTCCTGAGCGCCGACACGGTCACCGAGGACCTGGTACGGCAGCTGCGTGCCCTCGACGAGATCGCCAAGTCCCGCGGCCAGTCCCTGGCGCAGCTGGCGCTCTCCTGGGTGCTGCGCGGCGGCCGGGTGACCTCCGCGCTCATCGGCGCGAGCAGCCCCCAGCAGCTGGAGGACAGCGTCGCGGCCACCCGCGCCCTGGACTTCACCGCGGAGGAGCTGGCGCGGATCGACGCGATCATCAAGGGCTGAGGCCCGCTGATCAGGCCGTAGGAGAAGCCGACCGGGCAGTGGGGCCCGGTCGTCAGGCGGTGAGGCGCTCGCTGAGCTCCCAGAGGCGGTCGACCGCCGTCGGGTCCACGGCGTAGGGCACCACGCCGGCCTTGGCCGTCCTGTTCCCGAGGGACCACTCACGGCCCTCCTCCGCGGACATCGGAGGGGCGATGTCGCTGTTCTCGCAGTAGACGCCGCCCCTGCCCTCGAGCAGGGGGCTGGTCGCGCACCACACGCTGGTGGCCGCCCCCTGCTCTACGGTCTTCAGCTGCCGCTCCGGGTCGAGGATCGGCCGGCCGTCCGCGTCGAGGACGCCGACGGCCCTGAGGTCCTCCTCGGCCAGGTACTTCTTCAGACCGGTGTCGACGATGCTTCCCGGGTGCAGGGCGAAGGCCCGGATGCCGTCCGCCCTGCCCCGCTCGTCGAGACCGAGCGCGAAGAGGATGTTCGCCGTCTTCGACTGTCCGTAGGCGACCCAGCGGTCGTACTCGTGGTGCTCGAAGTGCGGGTCGTCGAACAGGACGGGCGAGAACCGGTGGCCCCACGAGGACACCGAGACGACCCGGGCCCCGTGCGCCCGGCGCAGTGCCGGCCACAGGCGGGCGACCAGCTGGAAGTGGCCGAGGTGGTTCGTGGCGAACTGCACTTCGTACCCCCGGGCGTCGCGCGTCAGCGGCGTCGCCATGACGCCCGCGCTGTTCACGAGGATGTGCAGCGGCCGGCCGGAGTCGAGGAAACGCTCGGCGAACGCGTCGATCGAGGCCGGATCCAGCAGGTCCATGGCAGCGGTCTCGACGCCGTCGATCCCCTTGAGTGCGGCCCGCGCCCTTTCGGTGTCCCGCGCCGGTACGACGACCTCGACGCCCGCGGCCCGCAGGACGCGCACGGTCTCCAGGCCGATGCCGGAGTAGCCGCCGGTGACGACGGCGACCTTGCCGGTCAGGTCGATGCCCTTGATGACGTCCTCGGCGCTGGACGCGGCGGCGAATCCGGAGTGGAGGGGCTGCTGCTGTTGCTCGGTGGTCATGTTTCGGCTCTCCTCGTGTGTGCCTTCCCGACCACCGTAGAACCGGGCATCCGTACGATGAATGCTTGATAGTCCGCATTACTTGCGCGATAGTACGGACATGCCTGCGGATCCTCTCTCCGACACCCTCGGTCTCATGGACGCCCGGTGCGTCATCTCCGGTGGCTTCACGGCCGGTGGTGACTGGGCGCTGCGCTTCCCGGCGCCCGGGATGCTCAAGATCACCGCGGTGGTGCGGGGCGGCATGTCGGTGTCCCTGGAGGGACTGCCTGAGTTCGCCCGGCTGGGGCCGGGTGATGTGGCCGTGTTCGACGGCAGCCGGGCGTTCGTGGTCGCGAGCGATTCGTCCGTGCAGCCGGCGGACGCCGAGACACTCTTCGCGGACACCTCGGGGTCCATCATTCGTCACGGCGGCGGAGAGGACGCCGTCTTCGTCGGCGGACACATCGAACTGGGCCGGGCGGGTGAGGAGTTGCTCCTGCACGCCCTGCCGCCGCTGCTGTGCGTCCGGTCCGGGGCCGAGGAGGCGCCGGTCATGCGCTGGCTGCTCGACCAGCTGCTGCGCGAACTGGCCGCCGAGCGGGCCGGGGCCGACTTCGCGGCCGACCAGCTCGCCCAGCTCATGTTCGTCCAGGTCCTGCGGGCCTATCTCGCGGACGCCGACGCCCTCCCGGCCGGACGCCTGCGCGCCCTCGCCGACGAGCGCATCGCCCCGGCGCTGCGGCTCATGCACGCCGACCCGGGCCGCCCCTGGCAGCTGGAGGAGCTCGCCAGGGCGGCGGCCATGTCCCGGACCACCTTCGCCGAGCGCTTCCGGGCCGTGGCCGGGGTGCCGCCCCTGACGTATCTGCTGGACTGGCGGATGAGTCTGGCCCGCCGGGCCCTGCGGGACGGCGAGACCTCGGTGTCGGCCCTGGCCCAGCGGGTCGGCTACACGTCCGAGAGCGCGTTCAGCAACGCCTTCAAGCGGACGACGGGTGTCGCGCCGCGGCGCTACCGTGACGTCGCGCGGGCGGCGCTCACGGGCTGAGACGCTCCTCCAGGCGGACCGTGACGGTGTCGCCCTCCCGCTTCCCGATCGCCTTGCGCACCTCGGGCTTCACCGGCAGCTTGTGGGTGCCGCCCCCCAGGGCCATGAAGGAATGCGCGGCCGGCGGCGGGGAGCGGGCGTCGGCTCCGGAGCGTCACTGGGTCGGCACGCGGTCCAGGAATCCGTGCACGCTGCGGATCCGGTCCTCGCCGTCCAGGGTGATCACATCGAATCCCGCGACGGGCGCCGTGCCGTCGGCCTCATCGACCAGCTCCCAGCCGAAGCGGGCGATGTCGTGGTGCCCGTCGACCGGCCCGGCGGGCCGGAAGGAGAACCCAGGGAACTGCTCGTGCGCCGCCGCGATCACCGCCGCGATCCCGTCGTGCCCGCGGACCTCGGCCAGCGGGTCGGTGTAGCTGCCGTCCGTGCTCCAGGCGGCGGCGACCGCCTTGGTGAGCGCATCCCGGTCAGTGGCGTTCCAGGCCTCGAAGTAGCGGGCGACGGCGTTCTCGTAACGGTTGCCGGCTGCGGACATGGTGGATCAACCTCCGTGGAAAGTAGGGTAGTTGCTGGTCAGTGAGTGGATTCCGGAAGGTGGTTCCCCGCCGGGATCCGATACCGCAACCATGCCCGCCGACGCCCGAGGGCGTCGATTACCTCCCGGGTAAGGGCAGCGAGTCGCGTTTCGGCCAAATCGGGCGGTGAATATGCCAGGAGACTGGCTGGAATGGCATGGTGACAGAGTGTCAGGAGTGGCGATACTCGAGTGACAGGGCGATTCAGCCACGCCCGCGCGCTGCACGACCATGCACGACGCGCGCAGCACCACCGTGCACCACGAACGAGCCGCACGCAGTGAGCGAGCCGCAGGGAAAGCGAGGCCGGGCCGGCGGAGAGCGTTGCAATGGGGGAGCGATCGTGCACGACGAATTTCTGTGCCATGTGACCGCATACGGAATATGCGGAGGTAGACGCATCGGCGTCCCGTTGGGGACCTATCGCGCGCCCACCCTGGCGCTGGCCCTGTGGTGGATGCGGGACCGTGCCTCCTGGATGGCGTCGCGGCTCGATCCGCAACCCGAAGATCCGACCTTCCCGCCGAACTCGATCGCGCCGGTGGCGGACACCGTCCCGGACGTGCCGAGCGTCCTGCGTGCCTGGTGCGGTGACGCCCTCCAACAGGAGCTGATCGCCGAGGAGTTGGCCGCCGGAAAGCTCGTCCGCATCGCCACCAGCGACGACACCACCGAGTACGAACTGCTCGCCGAATCCGTCGACGCGCTGCGCATGCAGCGGACCGCCGCCGCGCTCGGCAGCTCCGCGGCCTGACCGTCGCCGGGGCGGCGGCGGTGATCACCTTCTCCTCGCCGCCGTCGACGTGCGCCTGGACGCGGGCCGCGGCGACGAAGACGCCGGTGGACCCGACGGCCACGCCCATGCCCGCCTCGCCCGGTCGGCCCCTGAACGGTGCCGGGAGAGCGCGGACACGCTGCCCGTCCTGGCCCGCCTCGCGGAGCTCGCGCAGCACCGCCCAGGAGCCGCTGATCAGGCGCATATATGAACGAATAGCTAGAATTCTGGGCATGGGAGAGCGGTCGGTCGCGCCGACGGCGCCCGAACTCGTCCTCGAAACCGAGACGGGCTCCACGGTGCTGAGTCCGAGCCGCGACTATCACGTAGGGCGCGACCCGTCGAGCGAGATCGTCATCGACGACGTCCGGGTCTCGTGGCACCACGCGGTCCTGCGGCCCGAGGCGGACCACTGGACGATCCAGGACGAGAACAGCACGAACGGCACGTACGCCGACGGCAGGCGGGTCCGCGAATGGGGCGTCGGACCCGGCAGCGTCATCCACTTCGGCAGCCCCTCCGACGGCCCCCGGGCGGTCTTCGCCGGCAAGACCCCGCAGCGGCCCTCGGGCGCCTTCCAGCCCTCGGCCAGCGGCACCTTCCAACGGCCGACCACCGTACGACCGCTGCCCACCCGCACTGTCCGCATCGGCCGCGGCGCCGACAACGAGCTGGTCATCGACGACCTGGTCGTCTCCCGGCGGCACGCCGAACTCCTGGCCCACCCGGACAGGACGTACGAGATCCTCGACCTCGGCAGCCACAACGGCACGTTCCTCAACGGGCAGCCCGTCACCCGGGCCGCGGTCACCCCCGGTGACATCGTCGGCATCGGCCACTCCGCGTTCCGCCTCGTCGGAGACGAGTTGCAGGAGTACGTCGACACCGGCGAGGTCTCCCTCGATGTCCAGGAACTGACCGTCGCCGTCGACCGCGGCCGCAAGATCCTCCTCGACCAGGTGTCCTTTCCCGTCGGCGAGAAGTGTCTGCTGGCCGTCGTGGGCCCCAGCGGCGCCGGGAAGTCCACGCTCCTCAACGCCCTCACCGGGCAGCGCCCCGCCGACCGCGGGGCGGTCCTGTACGACGGCCGCGACCTCTACCGCGACTACGCCGAGCTGCGCCAGCGCATCGGCCTCGTGCCGCAGGACGACATCCTGCACGCCCAGTTGACGGTGCGGCGGGCCCTCGCCTACGCCGCCGAGCTGCGCTTCCCGCAGGACACCGCGAAGACGGAGCGCCAGGCGCGGGTCGACGAGGTCATCCAGGAGCTGGGCCTGGAGCAGCGCGCCGGCCTGCCCATCCACACTCTGTCCGGCGGTCAGCGCAAGCGGGTCAGTGTGGCCCTGGAGCTGCTGACCAAGCCGTCACTGCTGTTCCTGGACGAACCCACCTCCGGTCTCGACCCCGGCATGGACCGCTCGGTGATGCACATGCTGCGCGGCCTCGCAGACGACGGCCGCACGGTCATCGTGGTCACCCACAGCGTGCTCAGCCTCGACGTCTGCGACCGGCTCCTGGTGCTCGCCCCCGGCGGCAAGGTCGCCTACTTCGGACCGCCCGGAGAGGCACTCGCCTACTTCGGCTACGAGCAGTGGCCCGAGGCCTTCGAGGCCTTCGAGCGGGACCAGGACCGGGACTGGGCGGGGGAGTACCGGAGCTCGCCGCTCCAGGGCCGGTACATCGACAGCTCCAGCCCACAGCCCCATCTGCTCCGGGCCGGCCCGGCCGCCGCCGTCGGACCGCCGCCCAAGGCCCAGAGCTGGGGCGCGCAACTCGGCACCCTGGTGCGCCGGTACGCGGCCGTGCTCAGCGCCGACCGGACCTTCCTCGCCGTCATGATCGCGCTGCCGTGCATCATGGGCGTGATGGGCCGAGCCGTCGCGGGCAGCAAACTGACGCTGGAGACGTCGATGAACGCGCTGCTCACCCTGTGCATCGGCGGAGTCCTGGCGGGCGCGGCCAACGCCGTACGCGAAGTGGTGAAGGAACGGGTCATCTACCAGCGGGAGCGCGCGGTCGGCCTGTCCCGGTCGGCGTACCTGATGTCGAAGATCGTGGTCCTCGGCACCATCACCGTTCTCCAGGCCGTCGTCCTGACCCTCGTCGCGCTGTTCGGCGTCGACCTCAACGCGCCCCGCGGCAAAGGTGTCCTCATGTCGCCGCTTCTCGAGATCACGCTGGCCGTGGCCCTGCTGGCCTTCAGCGCGATGATGCTCGGCCTCCTGGTCTCCGCCGTGGTGACCAAGGAGGAGGTCACCATGCCGCTGCTGGTGCTGGTCGCCGTCGTCCAGGTGGTTTTCAGCGGCGCGCTGCTGAACCTGCACGGAGTGCCCGGCTTGGAGCAACTGGCCTGGCTGGTCCCCGCGCGCTGGGGCCTGGGCGCGATGTCGGGGACCATCGCCCTGGGCCGGATCGTCCCGGGGTCACTCACCTCCGACCCGCTGTTCCGGCACGAGCCCAGCGTGTGGCTGGTCAACATGAGCATGCTGGTCGTGCTGTCGATCGCCTTCGGGTGCGTGGTGGCCCGGCTGCTGCGGCGGCACGAACCCGAGGTCATGCGGAAGTAGGTGCGATGACGACTCCCGACCCGGCGACGACCGCCGAGTTCCGCCCGACGCACGTCGTTCCGCCGGACGGCCTGCCCGCCTGGGAGGCGCCGGACCCCTCCCGGCCCACCGTGCCGCTCGACGGGCTGCTCCCGGTGCGGCTCGTCGAGCGGCTCGGTGACTGGGGCAGGGTCGTCTGCGCCAACGGCTGGTCGGCCTGGGTCGACGGCCGGCTGCTGGTCGCCGTACCGCAGCCGTCGCCCGCGGAGGGTGACCCCCTCACCCGAACGGCCGACCCGCGCCCGCTCCTCGCCCGCGTCGAGCAGGCCCTCATCCGCTATCGGAGCGCGGCCGAGGACCTCGCGGCCGGGCGGCTGGACGGGGCGTCCTTCCGCGGCATCACGCGCGGGCAGCGGATCGGGGTGGTCGTCGACGGCGAGTCCCTCTGGCTGTACGACGCCGAGAACGAGCGCTGGGTGTACACCGACGGGACGCGGCTGAGCACGTACGCGGTCGCGGACGAACCGGCGGCGACCCCGGAGCGGAACGGGAGTGTTCCGGGCCGGGCGCGCACAGGTGTCGTACGGGCACCCGACGACCATGAACCGACCCGCCTGGTCCCGGGGGTGACGGACGACCCGGGTGACCGCTGACGACCCGGGTCATCGCTGACGGCGCGGGAGACCACCGCCCCGGCCGCCGGAGTCCTTCCTAGCCGACCGTGTCCTGCACGACCTCGCCCCTTCGGCGGACTCCCCTCGCCAGCAGGGCGCCGAGGAACCCGGTCACCAGGCCCCACACGACGGCGAGGCCGAGCGCGCTCCAGAGTTTCGGCTTGAGGAAGAGCTCGCCCGCGAGGCCGCCGCCGGCGTCACCGATGCCGATGAGCGACAGGCCGTAGTGCGCCGAGATCCTGCCGACCAGGCAGATCATGAGCACCGTGAGCGCCAGCGCGAGGGCCATGCGCACGGCGTGCTGCCAGGCCCGCATCCGGGCCGGTGAGCGGGCGGCCATCAGGAACGCGGCGCCCAGGAGCAGCAGCGCGTCGACGACGGGCAGCCACCACACCCTGCCGTCGTAGTGGCCCAGGGTGCGCAGGTTGACCGTGGAGACGTCCGGGGTGCGCAGCACCTGGTCGAGGACGTGCGGCATGGGCAGCCCGAACGGCCCGTCCACCCGCCCCCTCCAGGTGGCGCCCAGTCCGATCGTGAAGGCGAGCCAGGTGAGGTTCGGCAGCCCGAGGAAGATCACCGCGAAGGTCTCGGCGACGTGTCCGCGCGTCGCGGCCACCACCAGCGCGACGACCGCTCCCGCCGCCACGCAGGCGAGAACCAGTACGACCATGGCGTACGCGGCCGGGCGCACCGACTCCTGGAAGCGCAGCAGCCGGGCCGGGAGCGGGGCTCCGCGCGACACCAGCAGGGCGAGGACGAGGACACCCGCGAGCCACAGCACCCCGTAGAGCAGCGTCACCGGCACGGCTGTCTTGAAGCCCACCTCGGGCGAGACCCCGATGAGGTCGCCGATGTCGCTGATCGTCCCGGTACCGAGGGAGATCTTGAAGTTCTGGTGGGAGTAGAGCGCGAGCCCGAGCAGGGCCAGCAGCCACAGGACCGCGATCCTGGCGGCCCAGCCGGCCAACTCGGCGGCACCCGCGACGGCCCGGTGCCGCAGCGGCCGCAGGAACCCGGCGGCGATCATCAGGGCCCCCGCGAGCGTGACCGACAGAGGGATCACCGTCAGTCCCGCCCGGGTGTCGGCGATCACGCCCGCGTCGCCCGCGAGTTCGATGGTGCCGCCGACCGCGGTCACGACGGAGGCCGCGACGACCCGTGGGTAGGCGTGCTCGGGCAGGCCCGTGGCACCGGCCCCCCACAGCCCGAGGGCGGCGACCGCGAGCATGACGATCGCCCCGGCCACCACCGCCAGCAGGGCCTGGACCCAGCCGTGACGGGCGGCCCTCCGCTCGCCAGGAGTGGCGATGACCTGGTCGGACGGCGTCTGCGGGCTCACGCTGCCACGCTAAGCAGCACCGGGGGTCACCGCTCGTCGGGAGGGCCGACCGCGTCAGCTTGCGGGGGGCACCCGAGCGGAGCACACAATGGGCTGGTTGTGGAACGAAACGGGATAAATGGCGTGAAATGCCGCGAGATCCCCACGCTCGGAAGAAGACCCAGTGAGCGTCGACCCGCCATCCTCCGACCGGCCCACCGGACCTCCTTCGGGACCGCTGTCGGGCTCCCCCCGGCCGGATGCCCCCGACCACGCTCAGACCCACGGGATCGACCGCCCGCTCGCGTCACCGCCCACTGGTCCGCCCACCGGTCCCCCGAGTGGTCCGCCCACCGGTCCGCCTGCCGGCCCCCCGAGTGGTCCGCCGACCGGCCCGCCGAGTGGTCCGCAGGGCGGCGGCGGTTCCGGCGGCCGGCCCGGTCACGGCGACGGCCCGGACCACCCCTGGTGGAAGTCGGCGCCGCGGATGGCGCTGATCACCGGGGTCGTGGTGGCCGGGGTGGTGCTCGGTGTCGTCCTCACCCGCTCGGGCGGCACGTCCGGCACGGCGTCGGTCGGTGAGTTGTTCCTGCAGGCCGCGAACAAACCGGGTCCCGACCCGTTCACCGGGTCGACGGCGAAGGAGAGCTCCACCACGCCGGTGACACCGGCGGCGAACGCGCCGGAGTCCGCCAATGTGACGCGCGGTGTGTCGGGCTCCGCGCCCGGGCTCTACGGCGGCACCCGCGACACCGCGAGTTGCGATGTGGAGAAGCAGGTCAAGGCGCTCCGGGCGGAGCCGGCGAAGAACAAGGCGTTCGCCTCCGTGGAGGGCGTCCAGCCCCCCGAGGTCCCCGCCTACCTGCGCTCGCTCACCCCCGTACAGCTGCGGATGGACACCCGCGTCACCAACCACGGCTACCGGGGCGGCGCGGCCACCAGCTACCAGGCGGTGCTCCAGACGGGCACGGCGGTCCTCGTCGACGGCCGCGGGGTGCCGCGCGTGCGCTGTGCCTGCGGGAATCCGTTGACTCCGGCGGTCGCGCAGAAGACCGTGCCCAGGCGGACCGGTGACACCTGGGCCTCGTACCGCTCGCAGAACGTGGTGGTCGTCGTGCCCGCCGCGACCACCATCGACGTCTTCGTCCTCTACGACTCCCACCGCGACGAATGGGTCGGCCGTCACCGGGGCGACATCGACGGCCGCCGGGACGAGAAGAGGGACCCCCCGGCGAAGCCGTCCCCCGCGGCGAGCGTGTCGTCGGCGTCACCGAAGTCTCCGGCATCGGAGTCGGCCCTGACGCCTCCCGGGTACTGAGGCGACCTCAGCCTGTCCGTACGACCAGGGCGTAGTCCCCGAGCCCGACCAGGCGGTCGCCCGGGATGTCGCCCAGGGCCGTACACATCTTCTCGACGCGGCCGGTGACCGCGTCGAAGGCGATGTCCCGCACGGTGCCGCGCTCGTCCCCGTCCTCGGTCAGGACCCGGACGCCCAGGATTTCCACGGGGGCCGGGGGAGGGGCGGTGTCCAGGACGGCGCCCGACCGGACAAGGACGGCGTCCGGGCCGATCACGTGCAAGGCGCTCCAGTCGATCGCCATCTCCTTGCGACCCCGGGTCGGCGACAGCCGCACCTGGCCGACCAGCCCCGATACGACATCGATCGTGAGTGACCTGACGACGCCCAGCTCGTTCGCCTCGCCGAGCGTGACGACCGGCAGGCCGCGGATCTCAGAGAACAGCGTCACGGTGTGGGTTCCGTCCGGTCGGCCTCCCGGAGCCGGAACGCCTCGACCTGGGCGGCGAAACCGGCCAGGTCGTCCGCGACGAAGCGGGTCGCGTCCGCGGGGATGACAAGAGCCTGTCCCGACACGGCGAGCGTCTCGCCCCGGGGGACGTACACCTTGCGGCGGCGGCGCTTCGAACCCGACTCCAGCGACTGTCGGGCGGCGATCCGGAACCCCACCACGCGGCCGCTGATACCGGCCTCGACGACGAGGTCGAGCACGGTCCCCACCTCCGTGCCCCCGTCCGTGAGCACCCTGGCGCCCAGCACCCGGCCGTGCGCCGCCTCGCCCCGGGCGATCACCGCGGCCGGTTCGGCGAGGACCCCCCGGCTGAGGATCATGACGGCGTCGCGGCCCAGCGAGTGGACCGCGCTCCACGGCAGGCTCTGCTTCAGCGGGCCCGCGAGCAGCCCGCGGCCGTTGAGCGTGAAGCCGGCGACACGTCCCGCGGGCCCGTCGAAGACGGTGTCCTTGACCCGCGCCACCGCCTCACCGCCGAGTGTGACCACCGGTCGTCCACCGAGGTCGCGCGCGGACATCAACTCGCTCATCACACCTCCCGCTTACCGAACCGGTGCCCGCGCCGCACGGCGATGACGGTCCCCGACCGTCTGCTCGTCTGCACCCAGACCGCCGCCGCGCTCAGCAGCACCAGGGCCGCGACCACGACGACCAGCCACATCCACCAGTCCACCGTCCACCTCCGGGCCTTCGGGCCCCGGCCGCCGTCGACCGGACTCCGCGCGGTCCGGGTGCCCCGAGCGGACGGGGGAATGCGCGATGGCCGTCGCCATTTCGGCGGCCGGACCCGGGCGCGACGTCAGCCGGACGGCGTGCCGACCGGTCTGCCGGACCAGTCGAGACACACGATCAGCGCGTCGTCCAACGGCTCGGTGACGCGGTAGCGGGCCAGCTCGTCGAGGACTGCGCGCGGTACGTCGGCCGCGGGCAGCAGGGCGGTGGCCGACACGGCACGGGCCAGCGCCCGCTCCCCGAAGACCTCGCCCAGCGGGGACAGGGCGTCGTACACACCGTCGCTCACCACCAGGAGCCGGTCACCGGGCAGGACGCCGAACTCCTGCGCCACGTAGTCGGACTCCTCGAACATGCCGAGCGGCAGCTGCGCCTCCAGCTCGATCCGCTCCACGGCCGTGCCCCGGCGGCGCCACATCCGGGGCGAGCCCGCGTCCACCGCGAGCGCGCTGCCGGTGGCGAGGTCGAAGGAGAGCAGCAGCGCCGACACGTGCTGGTCGCCGTGGTGCTGCGCGTAGAGGGCCTGGTCGGCGAGTCTGGCCTGGTCGGCGACCGGGAGCCCGGCGCGGCGGGCGTTGCGCAGGGCGCCGACGGCGAGGTGGGTCAGCAAGGACGCGTGGATGCCGTCCCCCATCCCGTTGATGATCGACAGGGTGAGCCGGTGCGCGTCCGAGGACCAGTCGAAGTTGTCCCCGCGCACCGCGTACGCGGGCTCCAGCTGGGCGCCGACGGCGAACTCCTCGCGGGCACAGGCCCGGCCCGGGAGCAGCTCCCACTGCATTTCGGCGGCCAGCGTCAGCCGGCCGACCCGCCGGGCCTGACGGTAGACGTCCGTGTCCCGTTCGGCCACGACGATCGCGTGGCCCAGCAGATCGGCGACCTGCACCAGTTCGTCGGTCACCGCGGGGTCCACGGGGCCCGGGGGCAGCAGAACGGTGAGGATGCCCAGGCGCTCGCCCCGGGCGGTGACCGGCAGATGCAGACGCGTCCGTCCGGTGTTGCGGGGGTGTTCCTCGTGCGGCTCCTGACTGCCGAAGGCCCGGCTCTCGGGAGTGTTGTGCAGGGACACGGCACGCGCGGGGTCGCCGGGCTCCTCGACCGGCTGGAGCACGGTCATCCCGTAGTCCGCCAGCAGCAGGTCGGCGTCGATCGCCCCCCAGACATCCGTCAGGAGGGGGCGCAGGGTGTCGAGCAGCGCGTGCGGCGGGGCCGCGCGCAGGGCTCTGTCGACGTCGTTCACAGAGGTCACGGTCGTGATGACTTTCTCGTGCGGTTGTCGTGCGAGTGGGTCTGCGTGGTCGCAGGGGTCTGTTTCGAGGGCTGCGGTGGACCGGCGCGGCTGGTAATGGCCCTGAGTTGATGACAAGGTGGATCGGTGCCTCGCTCGATCCGTCCACCCGTCTCCCGAGACGAAGCCGCGCACACGCTCGACGCCGTCTCGGAGCTCCTCGAACTCCTGTGGGGTCGAGGGCAGGAGTCCGCGCCGTCCGGACCGGTGCCGCCCTCTCAGCTACGGGCCCTGATCGTGATCGAGCAGGGCGGGTCCATGAATCTTCGCTCGCTCGGTGACGCCCTGGCCTCGCGTCCCTCCTCGGTCAGCCGTCTGTGTGACCGGATGGAGGCAGTCGGCCTGATCCGCAGAGTGCCGAGCTCGACGAGCCGGCGCGAGGTCGAGGTCGGCCTCAGCCCGCTCGGCGAGCAGGTGCTGAGCGAACTCCGGGAGCACCGTGCGCGCGAGGTGCGGGCCGTGCTGGAGCAGATGTCCTCGGCGGACGTCGCCCGGCTCACCGAAGGCCTCGAAGCGTTCCGGGCGACCGCGCTGGACCAGCTCGAAGAGCGCTCCGGCGGGTCCAGCCGGGCGCCCGGGCATGCGACCGGTACCGGTTAGCTCCATCTGCGTCCCTTCGGTGCGACCCGTCACTGCGACCCAACCACTGCGACAACCGGCCCACGGGTCGCCGGACTTGGGATCGCAGGGGCACCAGATTGTTGCCTGACGGCAATTGTTGTCAAATGACAACGATCGGCTACGGTAGGGCCTGACACCGCTCCATCGCGGCGTTGTGGCGCCACCGTCCCCATGCGGGTACCCCACTCTCCGCGGATTCGACAACATTTCGAGGGATCGCTGTGCATTCAGGCCGGAGTCCAGGTCAGGCGGCCATGTCGCTGTCGACGCGCGAGGCCGGTCGGTCGACCGTGATCGCGGTCCGCGGCGAGGTGGATCTCGACAACGCGGGCGAGCTCGACGAAGCCCTCGCGGCGGCGGGCCGCGCCTGCCCGGGCGCGGTGGTCCTCGACCTGGCCGCGGTGACCTTCCTGGACTCGACCACGATCAACGTCGTCCTGCGGGCCCACGGGGTGCTCGGCCCGCGACTCCGGCTGGCCGCCCTCTCCCCGTTCGTGGAGCGAGTGCTGGGCATCACCGGCGTCTCGGACGTGCTGTCGGTCTTCCCCGGCGTCGGGGAGGCACTGGAGGCCGATGCGGTCTGAGAGCGTGTCAGACGGACCGGTCGGGTGGCCCGGGTGTCTCCGCGTGCTCCGGATGTCCGTGGGCCAGGGACGGGCCGAGCGAGCGCAGCGCGGCCAGCAGTCCGCTCAGATCCGACTCCGGCATCCGAAGCAGCGCGTCCTGGATCCAGGCGGTGCGCCGATCCCGCACCCGGTCGAGCGCCGAGCGGCCGCGGCCGGTCAGACTCAGGCCGACGCCCCTGCGGTCCTCGGTGCGCGGCGAACGGGCCAGCAGTCCGGCCTCTTCGAGCGTGTCGCACACCCGGCTCGCCCGGGAGCGGCTGATCTGCGCCCGCTCGGCGAGTGCCGCGAGCGTCAGACCCGGATCCGTGCCCACCAGGGTCAGGGCGCGCAGCAGCGGCGGCGACAGTCTGCTGTCGACCGCGACCGC
This sequence comes from Streptomyces olivochromogenes, assembly GCF_001514115.1. Taxonomy (GTDB): domain Bacteria; phylum Actinomycetota; class Actinomycetes; order Streptomycetales; family Streptomycetaceae; genus Streptomyces; species Streptomyces olivochromogenes. The sequence goes on along the minus strand of NZ_KQ948466.1, from coordinate 121,099 downwards.
CGTACGGGCCGACACGGAGACCAGGATCTCCGCGGCGGCCGCGAGCCGGTCGGCGGCCTGGAGCAGGACGTCGTCCCCTTCCCGGACCGGTGTCTCGTCCCGTACTTCGGGGTCCTGTCCGTCCATCCGTCCGCGCCCCTTGCTCGCACCGAGAACTCGGTGACCGGTCATGCCTCGCCTGGTGGCCCTGCCCGGCCGCGTCGGGATGACACCGTTCCCTTGTGGGAATCGTGTGCACAAGCCACCGGGACGGGGGAACATCGGGGTGACTGTGGAGGACTTCACGGGGTACGAGCCCCTGTGCAGCAGTGTCGGGACGCGCAATGTCCCGACATACCGGCATCCGAGAGAGAACCACATGATCGAGCGCTTGGACGGAGCGGTGATACCGACTGGCTTCGACGTGCCCGTGGAACCGCTTCGGCGGGCGGCGCACTACACCGGCGAGCCGGGGTGCATCGCCGAAGCTCGCCACTTCGCCGAGCTGTTCCTCGAACAGCTCCGTTCGGAGTGGTGTGCCGAGATCGGCGCACAGGCCACCGGCGACCTCCTGCTGGTAGTCAGCGAGCTGGTCACCAACGCGGACCGGCACAGCCATGGGCCGTACATCCTGGAACTGGAGGGAACCGACACCTCCGTGACCGTCATCGTGTACGACAGCAGCGCCGCCCTGCCCCGGCGCTTTCCACGGGATCCCGAACGTGTGGGGCGGCACGGCCTGGAGATCGTGCACGCGCTCGCGACCGAGGTGACCGTCGGGCGGGTGCCGGTCGGAAAGTGCGTCAAGGCCCAGCTCGCCCTGCGCCGTTGACCCGGAGCGACGTACCAGTAGGCTCACAGCCGACCGTGGTCGACGTGGGCCACCCAAGGGGGGCGAGCGTGGCGGATCGCCTGCCGCGGACAGGTGAACGAGGTGCCGTGCCCCGGCAGGGGAGTTCGGATCCCCGCTGGGCCCTGGACGCCACCGCGGTACTGCTGCTGGTCGAGGACGACGCCGGAGACGCGTTGCTGGTGCGGGAGGTGCTGGCCGACAGCGGACTGCCGATGGAGGTCACCTGGTGCAAGTCCCTCGCGGAGGCACGGGTGTTCCTCGACGACACGCCGTACTCCGTGTGCGTCCTGCTGGACTTGCACCTGCCCGACACCCACGGACTGAGCGCGGTCCGGATGGTGCGTGACGCCGCGCCCGACGCGGCCGTCGTGGTGCTCACCGGAGTCGCCGAGAACGAGGCCGGGCTCGCCGCGGTGGCCGAAGGAGCGCAGGACTTCCTCGCAAAGGACGGCCTGGACGCCGAGGCGCTCAGCCGCGCGGTCCGCTACGCCCTGCAACGCAAGCAGGTGGAGCGTTCGGGCGCCGAACTCCAGGCGAGCCGGCTGCTGGCCCGGGAGAACGCGCGCCTGGAGCGCGGACTGCTGCCCACGCCCCTGATGCGGGGCGCCGGTTGCCAGGTGGCCTCGCGCTACAGCCCGGGACGGGACCACGCCCTGCTCGGCGGCGACTTCTTCGACGTCGTCGAGAGCGAGGACGGTACCGTGCACGCGGTGATCGGGGATGTCTCCGGCCATGGCGCGGCGGAGGCCGCCCTCGGCGTCTGTCTGCGGGTGGCCTGGCGGGCCGCCGTGCTTTCCGGATGCGTGGGCACGCGCCAACTCGAGCTTCTGGAGGAGATCATCGGCGCCGAGCGCGCCGCGGACTACATCTTCGCCACCCTCACCGTCCTACGGATCGCCAAGGACCGCAGCCGTATGAGCGTGATCCGCGCCGGACACCCGGGACTGCTCGTGGGCACATCGCGCGGCATCGAGCTGTTCGAGCCGCCCCCGGGCCCCGCGCTCGGACTGCTTCCGAGCCGGGCCCACTGGCCGGAGACCGAGCTGCCCGCGCACGACATCAGCGCCGTGACGCTGTTCACCGACGGTCTCTTCGAGGGCGTCGTGGCCCCGGGCCGGCGGCTGGGAGAGGAAGGACTGCTCGCGGTGGCGAGGAAACACCAGACCCTGCGGGGGCGGCCGTTCGTCGACGCGGTGGTCGAGGACGTCGCCGCGCTGACCGCCTCCCACGGCGGACTCGCCGACGACGTGGCCGTCCTGCACCTGGCGACGGACGGAATGTCATGACCCGTACGCCGAACGCTCCGGGACCGGATGACGCCACGGCGGACACTCCGGAGGACGGAAAGCCCACACGCGTCGCCCGGCTGACCGTGCAGGGCTGGATCCAAGTGGTGCTGGCCGCCAACGTGCTGCTGGTGATCGTCTTCGCCGTGTCCGGCGGTGTCCTCCAGGCCCGCGCCGACGACCGCACCGATCTGCTCACCGACCGCATCCAGCCGGCCCGCGCCACCGCCTACCAGCTGGAGACCTCTCTGGTGGACCAGGAGACGGGCGTACGAGGCTACGTACTGAGCAGGGACGCCGGTTTCCTCGATCCGTACGCGTCCGGAGCCCGGGACGAGAAGACCTTCGAGGCCCGCCTCGCGACGCAACTCGCCGACCACTCCGGGATCGCCGCGGACCTGAAGACAGCCGGACGGCTCAGTGACGCCTGGCGCCGCGACTACGCCGAGCCGCTGATCGAGGCGGCCCGCACACCCGGCGGTGCCAAAGCCCCCTCCCTGGAGGCGAGCAAGGCCAAGTTCGACGAGATCAGGGGGCAACTCGCCACCCTGGAGAAGGACATCCAGCAGGTGCGCGACCGGACCCGCGCCTCGGCCGACGACAGCCGTCGTTCCCGTAACCTCCTTTTCGGCGGCATGCTCGCGGCCTTCCTGGCGAGTGGCCTCGCGCTGACCCTGCTGCTGCACCGGATCGTGGGGCGTCCCCTTCGGGTCCTGGAAGCGGCCTCGGTGGACGTCAGCGGCGGCGCGTTCGAGCGCAGGATCCGGCTCGACGGGCCACGCGACCTGGAGAGGGTGGCCCAGGCCGTCGAGGAGATGCGCCGCCGCATCGTCGAGGAACTCTCGGCCTCCCAGGCCCGCGAGGTCCTCCTGGAGCGGCAGGCCGAGGAGCTCGACGCCCAGACCCTGGAACTGAAGCGCTCGAACGCGGAGCTGGAGCAGTTCGCCTACGTCGCCTCGCATGATCTGCAGGAACCCCTGCGCAAGGTCGCGTCCTTCTGCCAGCTCCTGGAGAAACGGTACGGCGACCAACTGGACGACCGGGCCAAGCAGTACATCGACTTCGCCGTCGACGGCGCCAAACGCATGCAGATCCTCATCAACGACCTGCTGACCTTCTCCCGCGTCGGCCGCGTCGGCGAGGAACTGGTCCCCGTCGCGCTCGACGACGTCCTGGACCGGGCACTCGGCAACCTCAGCGTGGTGCTGGAGGAGACGGGTGCGCATGTCGTACGGGAGGGGCCGCTGCCCACCGTGACGGGCGACGCCACCACCCTGACCATGCTCTGGCAGAACCTGATCGGCAACGCCGTGAAGTTCCGCCACGCCGACCGGCCGCCCGAGATCGCCGTCCGCTGCGAGGCGGAGCCCAAGGACGGACAGTGGCGGCTGACCGTACAGGACAACGGCATAGGTATCGAACCCGAGTTCAGGGAGAAGGTCTTCGTCATCTTCCAGCGGCTGCACGGCCGCGACGAGTACGAGGGCACGGGAATCGGCCTTGCCGTGTGCCGCAAGATCGTCGAACATCACGGGGGTGCCATCGTCCTGGACGGCACCGCCGGTGCGGGCACGCGCGTGACCTTCACCCTGCCCATGGCGCGACCGGAACCCGACCTCGGGTCCGAGGAGGCAGCGCGCCCACCCGAAGGAGCACACACGTGACCACCCCCGCCCTGCCCATCCAGGTCCTGCTCGTCGAGGACGACCCCGGCGACGAGCTGATGACCCGCGAGGCGTTCGAGGACAACAAGATCCGCAACACCCTGCACGTCGTCCGGGACGGCGAGGAGGCCCTCGACTTCCTCTACCGCGCCAACCAGTACACCGAGGCACCGCGCCCCGACCTGATCCTGCTCGACCTCAACCTGCCCAAGTACGACGGGCGCCAGGTCCTGGAGCGGATCAAGTCCGACGAAGACCTGGCCCACATCCCCGTCGTCGTCCTCACCACCTCCTCCGCCGAGGAGGACATCCTGCGCAGCTACAAACTGCACGCGAACGCCTATGTGACCAAGCCGGTCGACCTCCACCAGTTCATCGCCGCGGTCCGCCAGATCGACGACTTCTTCGTGACCGTGGTGAAGCTGCCCAAGACCATCTGACCGCCGCTCCGGCCGGGGTCCATGAATGCGAGAAGTCGGGGAACAGGGACAACGGCGGCACAACCTTGCCGACCAGGAGATCTGTTGTCGAGACGCGAGGGCGGGCCTGTGATGAGAAGGCGTGGGGCGGGGCGAGGGACAAGCGGTGGCACGCCGTGGTGGCCGGGCGGGGCGGCCACGGGACCGGCCGGGCCCTCCGGATGGCGGCGGACCGTGGCCGGTGGACTCGCGTGGGGCGCCGCCGCCGCGGCCCTCGGCGCGTCGGGGAACCGGACCGCGCGCCGGGCCGCGCTGCGCGGCATCGGCACCGTCGCCATCGCCTCGGCCGTGACCCGCGTGCTGGCGCGCCCGGCGGCCCGCAGGGCGCAGCCGCTCGACGCGGCCGGCCGGGTCGCGTCGGCCGTCGCGTTCGCCGTCGGCGTCCTGCTCGAAGCGCCCCGGTACGGCCTGTTCGCGGTGCCCGGCGCCGCGGCACTGACCGTGGCCCGCACGCGCTCGGGGGAGCGGCGTCCGGGTGACGTGGCCGTGGGCGTCGCGATCGGTGTCGGCGCCGCCGCGCTGACCGCCCGCTGGTGGCCGGTCAAACCGGAGGCGGCGGCCGCGGCGGCCCGCCCGCGACGGCCCGCTCCCGCGCTGCCCGGGGGCGCCGGACTGCATATCGTGGTCAACCCGTCCTCCGGGCTCTCGTGGAGCGCCGACACCCCCGACGCGAGCGCGTATCTGCGCACCGCGCTGCCCAAGGCCGAGATCACGGTGCCGCAGGAGGGCCAGGACCTGGTGGAACTCCTGGAACAGGCCGCCCGGCGGGCCAAGGAAGAGGGCGGCGCGCTCGGCGCCTGCGGCGGCGACGGCACGATCAACGCCGCGACGGAGATCGCCGCCCGGCTCGGCCTGCCGCTCGCGGTCTTCCCCGGCGGCACCTTCAACCACTTCGCCGTCGACCTCGGCAACCAGACCCTGGAGGACGTCGTACGAGCCGTGCAGGCGGGCGACGCGGTCGTCGCGGACCTCGGGCGGGCCCGCGCCCCCGGCGGACCGGAGCAGGTGTTCCTCAACACCTTCAGCCTCGGCGTCTACTCGGACCTGGTCGGAGCCCGGGAGAAGCTGGAGCAGCGGATCGGGAAGTGGCCCGCGCTGGTGGTCGGACTGGCCAGGGTCCTCGCCAAGGGCAGCCCCGTGAACGTCTCGGTCAACGGCCGCCCCAAGCGCCTGTGGCTCCTCTTCGCGGGCAACGGCATCTACCACCCCGCCGGGTTCGCCCCCACCTACCGCACCCAACTCGACGACGGACTGCTCGACGTCCGTGCCGTCGACGCCGGCACCCCCTTGGCCAGGACCCGGCTGCTGCTCGCCGTCCTGACCGGCACCCTGCACAACAGCCGGGTCCTCACCACGGCGCAGGTGCGCGGCCTGCGGCTCGAAGTGCTGCACGGCGACCCGCGGTTCTCCTACGACGGCGAAGTGACCCGGGTCGCGACGCCGAGGCTGGTGCTCGACAAGGTGACACGGGCCGTGACCCTGTACCGGCCCGCGGAGAAGGACCAGTGGCTGCGCTGAAGGGGCTGAAGGGGCTGAAGGGTCGGGAGGGCTCGCTCGCGGGCCCGCCCGACCCGGCTCGGATCACTCACTGAGTTCGGACATCAGGGCTTCTCGGGCACCAGGTCCGCGCCTCGGGTCAGGTGGTGAGGGCGGAGTCGTCCGTCGTCCGAGCACCGGGCAGCCGGTGGCGGGCCGCGACGAGCGCCGCGTCGACGTCGCTCGTACCGGTCGAGACGCACAGCGTGTAGGCCACGTCGTCCATGCGCCGCCGGACTTCCGTGTCGCCGTCCTCGGCGTGGAGCGTGCGCAGGGTGACGTACTGCTCGACGAGGTTGCGCAGTACCGCGGGGTGGGCCATCAGCACGGGAGTCCTCCGGTGGGGTGAGCCGACCGGTCGGTCGTGACCGGTGATCGTTCCTGACCCCGGCTACCCGGTTTCTCCCGATCTACGCGGGCCGGGTCTCGTCCCGACTCCGGGGCACGGCGGGTGACTTGACAGCGTTTCGGGGCGGTGGAAAACCGGTGGCGGATCGCGGTCGGGGCGCCGATGCTCGTAGGCATGGCCGACCCCACACTTCCCCAGCCTCCCCAGTCCGGGAACACCCCGTCCGAGCGGAGCTTCGGGTGGTGGGACATGTTCGTGCACCCGGACGACGATCCGCGCTCCGACGGGGGGTTCGTGGGGGAGCGGGACACGCTCGTCGGGTATCTGCGCGACCAGCGGCTGACGTTGGAGATGAAGTGCGCGGGTCTGGACGCCGAGGCGATGGCCTGGCGTTCCGTCGAGCCCTCGAACATGTCGCTGCTCGGGCTGGTGCGTCATCTGGCGGGGGTCGAACAGGCCTGGTTCCGCGGGGTCCTGGCCGGCCAGGACGCGCCGCGGCACTACCGCTCGGACGGCGACCCGGACGGCGACTTCAACGGCGCGGTGCCCGACCCCGAGGTGGTGGCGGATGCCTGGGACACCTGGCGCTCCGAGGTGGCCTTCGCCGAGCGGTTCGTGGACGAGGCCCGCGACCTCGACATCACCGGCACCCACGACGACGAGCCGATCGCGCTGCGGGAAGTGCTGGTGCACCTGATCGAGGAGTACGCCCGGCACAACGGCCACGCGGACTTCCTGCGCGAGCGGATCGACGGGCGCGTCGGGCAGTGACGCGCGTGTGGTGCGGCTCGATTTCCCCCAGAGCGGAATGCCGAGCCGATCCCTTCCCTCGCGGCTCGGCGCTTCTAGGCTGAAGGGGTGAGCAACCAAGCGCCGAACGAAGCCCGCGTCATTCCCCTCCGCCCGGCGACCGCACCGGGTCCGGCCACCGGCCCGGCAGCCCGTCCCACCGGTCCCGCCGCCCCCGTGGCCGACGTGCCCCAACGGCCCCGCCCGGCCCTCGAGCCCCGGCAGACGCCACCGGCGCCCAGGCACAGGGAGCCGCTGTGGCGCGACCTGGTGGGTGACGTCCTGCGGCGCGAGCGGCTCGCGCAGGAGCGGACGCTCAAGGACGTGGCCGACGCGGCCCGGATCTCGATGCCCTACCTCTCGGAGCTGGAGCGCGGACGCAAGGAGGCCTCGTCCGAAGTCCTCGCGGCCGCCGCGCGCGCCCTGGGCCTCGGGCTCACCGATCTGCTCTCGCTGGCCCAGGGCGAGCTCACGCGCCTCGCCGAGGTGCGGCCCGCCCGCCGCCGCACCCCGTCGGCCTCGCGCCACGACGGCATGTGCCTCGCCGCCTGACCGGGCCGACCGGCCAGGGCCTGCCCGGCGGACCACGCCGCAGTCGCGGGCCCTGGCGGTGGTCCGGTCTCAGACCATCGCGAGCCGTCGGCTCAGGACCTCGTCCGCGAGCCCGTACGCCACGGCCTCCTGTGCGGTGAACACCTTGTCGCGGTCCATGTCCGCACGCAGGGTCGGCACGTCGTGGTGCGTGTGCCGGGAGAGGACCTCCTCGACCTGAGCGCGGATACGGAGCATCTCCTTGGCCTGGAGGGCGAGGTCGGACACCGTCCCCTGCCGGCCGCCGCTCGCGGGCTGGCCGAGCAGCACACGCGCGTGCTCCAGCACGAACCGCCGTCCGGGATCGCCGCCGGCCAGCAGCACCGCCGCCGTGGAGGCCGCCTGGCCGACGCAGAACGTCGAGATCGGCGCCTGTACGAACGTCATCGTGTCGTAGATCGCCATGAGCGAAGTGAACGACCCGCCGGGCGAGTTGATGTAGATCGCGATCTCGCTCTCCGGGTTCGACGACTCCAGATGGAGGAGTTGCGCGATGACGACGTTGGCGACCCCGTCGTCGATCTCGGTGCCGAGAAAGATGATCCGCTCGGACAGCAGCCGGCTGAAGACGTCGTAGGACCGCTCGCCCTGCGGGGTCCGCTCGACGACGTTGGGAATCGTGTACGTACCCATGTCAGAGCCCCATCCGTCGCCGTGACGCGGCCGGGCGGACGTCGTCGAGCGACTCCACGACCCGGTCCACCATGCCGTACTCCTTGGCCTGCTCGGCCGTGAACCAGCGGTCGCGGTCGCCGTCCCGGGAGATCGTCTCCTCGCTCTGGCCGGTGTGCTCCGCGGTGATCCGCTCGATGGCCTGCTTCGTGAACTCCAGGTTCTGCGCCTGGATCTCGATGTCGGCGGTGGTGCCGCCGATGCCCGCCGACGGCTGGTGCATCATGATCCGCGCGTTGGGCAGCGCGTAACGCTTGCCGTGGGTGCCGACGCTGAGCAGGAACTGCCCCATGCTCGCGGCGAATCCCATGGCGAGGGTCGAGACGTCGTTGGGGATCAGCCGCATGGTGTCGTAGATCGCGAGCCCCGCGGTCACCGATCCGCCCGGACTGTTGATGTACAGGCTGATGTCGGTGCGCGGGTCCTCCGCCGACAGCACGAGCAACTGGGCGCAGACCCGGTTCGCGGACACCTCGTCGACCTGGGTGCCGAGAAGGACGATCCGCTGCGCGAGCAGCTGCGCGGCCAGATGGTCGTCGAAGCGGGTCGCGGGGGTGTCGCCGTCCTCGGCGCGCGGTGCGTGGGCCGGGTACCGGCCGGTGATGAGTGGAGTCATCGGTCCTCCTGGTGGTGGCGCGGCTGTCGTCGCCGCGATCCCCACTCTCGGACCGAAGGCCCTTGCGGATCAGCTTTCTCGGCCCGCAGCAGATTCGCCACGGGCAGAGGGGATACGGGGTTGCCGCCACCGCCACCGCCACCGCCACCGCCACCGCCACCGACGCCACGGACGGCCCCGGCGTCACCGACGGCCCCGGCGGGGGACCGGGGCCCAGATGTCCGGCCCGTGCTCAGGCGTCGGTGCGCAGGTCCCGGAAGAAGGACCGCACATCCTCGACCAGCAGCGCGGGCTCCTCCGCCGCGGCGAAGTGTCCGCCCCGGTCGAATTCCGTCCACCGCACGATGTTGTTCGTACGCTCCGCGACGTGCCGCAGCGGTACGAGGGGCTCGTGCGGGAAGACGGCCAGCGCGGTCGGCGCCGTCGACGGCTCGGGCGCGGTGCCCCAGTAGTCCGCGTGCGCCCGCTCGTAGTAGATGCGGGCGGAGGACCCCGCCGTGGCGGTCAGCCAGTACAGCATCACGTTGGTCAGCATCAGGTCCCGGTCGACGGCTTCCTCGGGGCGGTCCTTCGCATCCGTCCACGCCCTGAACTTCTCGGCGATCCAGGCGAGTTGACCGACGGGGGAGTCCGTCAGCGCGTAGGCCAGGGTCTGTGGCCGGGTGCCCTGGAGCTCGGCGTACCCGGCCTCCTCGCGGCGCCATTCCAGACCCCGCCGCCACGACAGCAGCGCGCGCTCGCGCTCCTCGGGGCTCAGCGCGGCCAGTTCCTCGGGAGTCGGCTCGGTGGCCGCGGACGATCCGGGCAGCAGGTTCAGGTGGACGCCCACGAGCCGCTCGGGGTACGCCCGGCCCAGCTCCCGGGAGATGGCCCCGCCCCAGTCACCACCCTGGGCGCCGAACCGCTCGTAGCCGAGCCGTGTCATGAGCTCGGCGAAGGCGGCGGCCACCCGTTGGAACTCCCAGCCGGTGTCCCGGGTGGGCCCGGACAGCCCGAACCCGGGAATGCTCGGTACGACGAGATGGAAGGCGTCGGCCGGATCGCCGCCGTGTGCGCGCGGGTCGGTCAACGGGCCGACGACGTCGGTGAATTCGACGATCGAGCCGGGCCAGCCGTGCGTGATGACCAGCGGGGTCGCGTCCGGCTCCGGGGAACGGACGTGCGCGAAGTGGATCCGCGCCCCGTCGATCTCCGTCGTGAACTGCGGCCATGCGTTCAACCGCGCCTGCGCCGCCTGCCAGTCGTAGTCGTGCCGCCAGTACCGTACGAGTTCGCGCAGGTACTCCCGCGGGACGCCGTAGGCCCAGCCGACCCCCGGCAGTTCGTCGGGCCAGCGGGTGCGGTCGAGGCGTTGGTGCAGGTCGTCGAGGTCGCTCTGCGGGAAGTCGATACGGAACGGCTCGATGCGCGCGCTGTCCGAGGCGGAGGAAGGGCTGGAGGACTCAGCGGAGGAAGTCATGTCCGCGCATGCTATAGCGCCCCTTGAGGGGGCTCGAGGAACGACGCGATCGGCCGCCACCGCCCCCTCCGCGCAAGGATCCCGCGCGACGCCGATGAGTTTTGGGACGACGATCGGTCAACAGAGGTGACGAAACTCTTCCCGCCGCAGGAGGTACGTATGTCCGCCGACGGATTCACCACGTGTCTGTGGTTCGACGGTCAGGCCGAGGAGGCCGCGCACTACTACGTCTCGATCTTCAAGAACTCCCGGCTCGGCAGGATCGCCCGCTTCTCCGAGTCCGAGCACGGCACCGCCGGTTCCGTGATGGCCGTCGACTTCGTGGCCAACGGACAGAAGTTCGTCGCGCTGAACGGCGGCCCGCAGTTCACGTTCGACGAGGCCATCTCGTTCCAGATCCACTGCGACGACCAGGAGGAGGTGGACCACTACTGGGACAAGTTCGTCGAGGACGGCGGCGAGGCGGGCCCTTGCGGCTGGGTCAAGGACCAGTACGGCCTGTCCTGGCAGGTCGTCCCGAGCAGGCTCATCGACCTGATCAGCGACCCGGACACCGAGAAGGCGGCCCGGACGGCCCAGGCGATGTACAAGATGTCCAAGCTGGACATCGCGGCCCTGGAGAAGGCGTACGCGGGCGAGTAGCGGACCGCCGGCACGACGGCCGGCCCGCGTCTCATCGCCCCGGGGGGATCGGGCGAGCCGGCCGCTGTGCAGCGCCGTGTGCGCGTCACCCCGGCGCAGCGACCTCGCGCGAGCCGACCCTCCGGAGGCCTCCGCGCGCGTGTCCAGGGCTGGAGGTGGCCTGGCGCAGGCCCAGGCCCCGGGGGCCACGGATCGGTCCCCGTGATCGCGAGCCGCCGCCGTTGTCCTACGGAGAGCCGGGCACCGTGCTCGCCCACCCGGGTGTCGAGCCCCTGCGGCAGCCGGTCCACGAAATCCAGCGCGTCGGCGTCCCGCAGCGCCGCCCGCACGGCGGCGTCCCGAACGGCACACAAGTCCCGAACGGCACACCAGCGGAGCGCGTGCCGCTCCCCAACGGCGCGAGCCTGTCCGCCCAGGGCCTCGGGGTGACTTGATCCGGTCCGCCCGGCGCCCCCGAACGGCCCGAGTCTGCGGGTTCGACATCCTCACCCACCCCGTAACGAGTGGGTTTCCGAGGTTAATTTCCGGGTTCCAAGGGTTGGCGTGGAACCATCTCCTCGTTATCGTTCACGCACTTCACTCAATCGTTCCGCTGAACGAATAGCGAGAAGGACGGTCGGTCCATGTCCGACATCCACCACCCGGGACGGCGATCGGTCCTCGCCGCGGGAGCCGCGAGCGCCGCGGCGCTCGGTGCGTCCTGGCTGCTCACCGGCTGTTCGGGTCCCGCCGCGGCACCCGTGCTGCCCGCGGCGGCGAAGAAGGGCGCCCCCGACCGCGGCGGCACCCTCCGTATCGCCCGGCCGCCCGCCTCCGAGGCCGAGACGCTGGATCCGGCCAGCGCGCTTTCCGCGTACGAATACCTCGGTGCCCTCTACAACCGCCTCGTCCGGGTCGACGCGAACGGCGACCTCGCCCCCGACCTCGCCGAGTCCTGGGAGCCCGACGCCCAGGCCCGCACCTGGACCTTCCGCATCCGCGAGGGCGTCACCTTCCACGACGGCCGAAGGCTCACCGCCGCGGACGCCGCGTACACCCTGCGCCACATCCTCGACAAGGCGACCGCCTCGCCCCAGGCCGCCGTCCTCGCCCCGCTGATCGACCCCAAGACGCTCCGCACTCCCGACGAGCACACCCTCGTCGTGCCGCTGAAGACCCCCAACGCGGAGTTCCCGAGCCTGCTCACGCACTACAACTGCTACGTCGTGCCCGACGGCAGCGCCCGTTCCATCGGGCGGACGGGCATCGGCACGGGCCCCTTCAAGCTGGAGTCCTTCGCCCCGGCGGGGCCCGGCCGTGTCACCGCGTACACGGACCACTGGCAGGGCCGCCCCGTCCTCGACGCGATCGCCTTCTACTCCGTCGCCGACATGTCCGCCCGCTCGAACGCACTGCTGGCGGGGCAGGTCGACCTGCTCTCCCAGACCAATCTGGACTTCGCGACCGCCCGGGTCGTCGCCGCCTCCAGCCGGGCCACCGTGGCCCGCGTGAAGAACGCCCAGTGGTACGTGCTCCCGATGCTCACCACGGAGAAGCCCTTCACAGACGTACGGGTGCGGCAGGCGATGAAGCTCGCCTACGACCCCGAGCACGTCGTGAAGGTCGCGCTCCAGGGCGCGGGCACCGCCGGCTGGGACAACCCCGTGCCGCCCAGCGACCCCGCGCACATCGCCGCGCACCCCGCGCACGACCCGGAGAAGGCCAGGTACCTGCTGAAGCAGGCCGGACACGAGGGCCTCGCGACAGACCTCTACACCTCCTCGTACGACCCGATCTTCACGCCGATGGCGCTCGCCTACCAGGACTCGGCCAAACGCGCGGGCATCCGGATCAAGGTGAAGACGGCCGCGGCGGATTCGTACTACACCCAGATCTGGATGAAGAAGCCGCTCATGGCGACCTACTGGTACACCGGCAGACCCGTCGACCAGCTCTTCACGCAGGTCTTCCGCGGCGGCTCCTCGTACAACGAGACCGCCTGGTCCGACAAGGACTTCGACGCCCTGCTCGACCGGGCGCGACGGGAGACGGACGACAACCGGCGGCGCGAACTGTACGGCGAGGCGCAGACCTTCGTCGTCGAGAAGGGCGGGGCGATGACCCCGATGTTCGCCGACCGGCTCGTGGGCCTGTCACGCAAGGTGCGCGGATACGCCGAGCACGGCTTCGAGTTCGACTACCTCGGCATCGGCCTGAAGGGAGCCTGAGCAGTGGTCTCCTTCATAGCCCGCAGGGTGGCCGCCGCCCTCGGCACCCTCTTCCTCTCCTCGGTCCTCGTCTTCCTCGCCGTCCAGGCCCTGCCCGGCGACGTCGCCACCCAGGTCCTCGGCAAGGACGCCACCCCGGACGCCGTCGCCGCGCTGCGCGAGAAGCTGAGCCTCGACCGGCCCGCCTGGGAGCGCTACACCGACTGGGTGCGCGGCGCCCTGCACGGCGACTTCGGCACTTCCCTGGTCTCCGGGAAGGCGGTCGGCAGCGAGGTCTCCATGTACCTCGGCAACTCCGCGCTGATCGCCCTGATCACCGTCCTGTTCGCCGTGACCGGTTCGATCGTGCTCGGCATCCTCGCGGGCCTCTACCGCGACCGCTGGCCCGACCACCTCATCTCGACCGTCAGCCTCGTCGGCATGAGCGTCCCCGAGTTCGTGGTCGCCACCGTGCTGGTGCTCTGCTTCTCCGTCGCGCTGCCGTGGTTCCCCGCGGTCGTGCTCTACGGCCCCGACGCGAGCGTCGGCCAACTCCTGCCCGCCGTCTGGCTGCCCGCCCTCGCCCTCGCCGTCGTGATGGCCGCGTACATCGTGCGGATGGCCCGGACCTCCGTCATCGACGTGATGGCGAGCGAGTACGTCACCACCGCCCGGCTCAAGGGCCTGTCGACCTGGCGGGTCGTCACCCGGCACGCCCTGCCCGGCGCCATGCTCCCGACCCTGCACGTCATCGCGCTGAACGTGGCCTGGCTGGCCGGCGGGGTCGCCGTCGTCGAGAACGTCTTCAACTACCCGGGCATCGGCAAGCTGATGCTCTCCTCCGTGCAGAACCGCGATCTGCCCGTCATCCAGGCCATCGCCCTCATCAGCGCCGTCGTCTACGTCGTCTGCAACCTCGCCGCCGACCTCGGCGCCATGGCCCTCAACCCCAAGCTCCGTACGCGCGGGAGGACCCGATGACCACGCTCGACACCGCCCCGCCGGCCCCACCCGCGACCGCTCCGGCGCGCGCCGCCCGCGCCTGGCGCACCCTGCGCTCCTCGCGCGCCGCCGTGATCGGCCTCGCGATCGTCGGCGTCCACGTCCTGATCGCCGTGCTCGCGCCGCTCCTGACCTCCTACGACCCCATCGCCAACGACTCCTCGCACGCCCTGCTCGGACCCGGCTGGGACCACTGGGCGGGCACGGACCAGTACGGGCGCGACGTCCTCGCCCGGGTGCTGTACGGCGGCCGTTACGCGCTCGGCGTGTCCGTCGCCGCGACCCTGGTGACCGTCGCCCTCGGCACGGTCGTGGGCTGTGCGGCCGCCCTGCGCGGCGGCTGGTTCGACGACGTCCTGGGCCGGGTCCTCGACGCGGTCCTCGCCGTGCCCTCGATCCTGGCCCTGCTCGTCGTCGTCACGGCGCTCGGCACCGGCCCGGCGGTCATCGTCCTCGCGATCGCGGTGGTGTACGTGCCCCAGGTCGTACGGGTCGTACGGGGCGCGGCACTCGCCGTGGTGCCCGCCGACTACGTCACCGCGGCCCGGGCCCGGGGCGAGAGCACCTGGTCGATCCTGCGGCGCGAAGTCCTGCCGAACATCACGGACGTCGTGTGCGTGGAGTTCGCGATGCGGGCGTCATGGGTCGTGCTGCTCATCAGCTCCCTCTCCTTCCTCGGCTTCGGCGCCGATCCGCCCACCCCCGACTGGGGGCTGATGGTCGCCGAGAACCGCACCGCCATCACCGTCGTCCCGATGGCGAGCCTCGCGCCGATCATCGCCCTGGCCACGCTCGTGGTCGGGCTCAACCTCGCCGCCGACGGCCTGTCCAAGGCGTGGGGCGTCGACCGGATCAGGGAGGGCTCCTGATGACCTCGATCGTGTCCGTGAACTCGTTGTCCGTGGCCTACCGTTCGGGCGGCCGTGACGTGTCCGTCGTGCACGAGGTGTCCTGGGAGGTGGCCGAAGGGCGGACGCTCGCCCTCGTCGGCGAGTCCGGCAGCGGCAAATCCACCGTCGCCGCCACTCTCCTCGGACATCTGCGGCACGGCTCCCGGATCACTGCGGGCTCCGTCCATGTCGACGGCTCGGACGTCTTCTCCCTTCCCGCACGGGAGTTGAGGCGGCTGCGCGGGAACACGGTCGCCATGGTCGCGCAGAACGCCGGCCACGCGCTCACGCCCTCCATGCGCATCGGCCGGCAGATCGCCGAGGCCGGCGGTGACGTGCCCGTCGTCGACCTGCTCGAACAGGTCCGGCTGCCCCGCCCCGCCGAACTCGCCCGCCGCTACCCGCACGAGCTCTCCGGCGGCCAGCAGCAGCGCGTCGCCATCGCCATGGCCGTCGCGGCCCGCCCCAAGGTCCTCGTCCTCGACGAACCGACGACCGGGCTCGACGTCGTCACCCAACGCGGCGTCCTCGACCTCATCGGCGCCCTGCGCGACGAACTGGGCCTGGCCGCCGTGCTGGTGAGCCATGACCTCGGGGTCGTCGCGCACATGGCCGACGAGGTGACTGTGCTGCGCTCCGGTCGCGTCGTGGAGTCCGCGCCCACCAGGCAGCTCTTCGCGATGCCCCAGGACCCGTACACCAGACGCCTGCTGGCGAGCGTGCCACGGCTCGACGACGCCGGTCTCGCGCTCGTCGGCGAGGCGGGCGAGCGGGAGGTGCGGCCCAAGGCACACGTGCCGGACACCGCTCCGGTGGCGGTCTCGGCGCGCGACCTCACCATCGACTACGGATCCTCGCGCGCCGTGCACGGAGTGTCCTTCGACGTCCGGCGCGGCGAGGTCCTCGCGCTCGTCGGGGAGTCGGGAAGCGGCAAGTCGACGCTGGCCTGGACGCTGGCCGGCCTGCGCACCCCGTCCGGCGGCACGATGACCCACGACTCCGGCGACCTCGCGCGCCCCGCGCAGAAGCGGCCGCTCGCCCTGCGCCGCCGGGTACAGCTGGTCTTCCAGAACGCGGACACCTCGCTGAACCCGCGCCGCTCGGTGGGCGACGCGGTACGCCGTCCGCTGCGCTTCTTCGGCACGGCCGCCACACGGACACAGGCGGCGGACCGTGCCCGGCGGCTCATCTCCGACGTACGGCTCGACCCGGCCCTCGCCGACCGGCTGCCCGCCCAGCTCTCCGGCGGCCAGCGGCAGCGCATCGGCATCGCGCGGGCGTTGGCGGGCGAGCCGGACGTCCTGATCGCCGACGAGATCACCACCGCCCTCGACGTCTCCGTCCAGGCCGACGTGCTGCGCCTCCTGGACGACCTGCGCCGGGAACGCGAACTGGCCTGTCTGTTCATCAGCCACGACCTCGCGGTCGTCCGGGGCATCGCGGACCGGGTCGTCGTGCTGCGCCACGGGGTCGTGGTCGAGGAAGGGCCCACGGACGCCGTGTTCGCCTCGCCCGGACACCCGTACACCCGCCGGCTGATGGCGGCCGCCCTCGAACCCGACCCGGACGCGGCGCCGTTCGTCGACGGCGCCGTGGACTGGAGCGACGCCGCCGAACCCGACGACCTGTGGACGGACCACGGCCCGGGACACCGGGTGCGCCGCTGGCGTCCGGCAGACCGGCTCACCACCGAGGGAGTTTCGTGAAGTACCGCGAGCAGTTCGAGCGCCAGGTCGTCCGCGAGGACGTCTGGATCCCCACCCGGGACGGGAACACCCGCCTGCACGCCCGCGTCTGGCGTCCGGTCGACGCGGACACCGACCCCGTCCCCGCGCTCCTCGAATACCTCCCGTACCGCAAGAGCGACTGGACCGCGCCCCGGGACGCCCAGCGCCACCCCTGGTACGCCGGGCACGGCTACGCCTCCGTCCGCGTCGACATCCGCGGCCACGGCGACAGCGAGGGCACGCCCGGCGACGAGTACGACGCGCAGGAACTCGCCGACGGCGTCGACGTCGTCAACTGGCTCGCCGCGCAGCCCTGGTGCACCGGCAAGGTCGGCATGTTCGGCATCTCGTGGGGCGGCTTCAACTCCCTCCAGATCGCCGCCCTCGCCCCCGAGCCGCTGAAGGCGATCGTCACCGTCTGCTCGACGGACGACCGTTACGACAACGACGTCCACTACACGGGCGGCGCCCTGCTCGGCATCGACATGCTCGCCTGGGCCGGCACCATGCTCGCGTTCGCCTCCCGGCCGCCGGACCCGGCGAGTGTCGGCCACGACCGCCTGCTGCCCATGTGGCGCGAGCGCCTGGAAGCCCTCGAACCCTTCCTGCACACCTGGCTCGCCCACCAGCAGCGCGACGACTACTGGCGCCACGGCAGCGTCTGCGAGGACTACGACGCCATCGACGCGGCCGTCCTCGCGGTCGGCGGCTGGCACGACCCCTACCGCGACACCGTGCTGCGGCTGGTGGAGCATCTGCCGGGCGACCGCGTACGGGGGCTGATCGGCCCCTGGTCGCACCAGTACCCGGACCGTGGGCTGCCCCCGGGCCCCGCGATCGGCTTCCTCCAGGAGACCCTGCGCTGGTGGGACCAGCACCTGAAGGGCATCGAAACGGGCATCATGCGGGAGCCGCTGCTCCGCGCCTGGATCAACGACCCGGTCCCGCCCGCCACGTCGTACGACGTCATGCCGGGGCGCTGGGTCGGTGACGCGAACTGGCCCTCCCCGTCGGTCACTTGGGACGAACAGATCCTCGGGGCGGGCGAGGCTCCCGTCCTCGTACGGTCGCCCCAGCACACCGGCCTCGACGCGGGCCGCTTCTTCCCCTTCGGCAACGCGAGCGACCTGCCGCCCGACCAGCGCGAGGAGGACGGTCGCTCGGTCTGCTTCGACTCGGCGCCGCTCACGGAGCGCGTCGAGATCCTCGGCCGCCCGCGTGTCCGGCTCCGGCTCGACAGCGCGACCCCGCGCGCCAACGTCGTCGCCCGCCTCTGCGACGTCGCCCCCGACGGCTCGTCCACCCTCGTCACCCGCGGCGTGCTGAACCTGCTCTCCCGGCACGGGCGGGACAGGGCCGTGGAGTGGACGCCGGGGACGTACGAGGACGTCGAGTGCGAACTCAGCGGCATCGGGTACGCCTTCCCGCCCGGCCACCGCCTCCGCGTCGCCGTCTCCGACGCCTACTGGCCGTGGGTGTGGCCGCACGGCGAACGCGGCGAACTGAGCGTCGTACCCGCGCGCAGCTCGCTGCTGCTTCCCGTGCGGGAGCCGGGGGACGAGCCGCAGATTTGCTTCGAGGAACCCGAGCAGGCACCGCCGCTCCCGGTGACCTACGACGAGCCCGCCGCACCGAGGCCCGAGCGGCTGGTCACGCACGACGTGGCCACGGGGGAGTGGACCCTGGAGGTCGACCCCAACTACGGGGGATCGCGGACGTATCCCGACGGATTGCGCTACGAGGAGAGCGCCCGGGAGACCTACCGCATCCGCCGCGACGATCCGCTCTCCGCGTCCGCGGTCTCCGAATGGACGATCCGGCTGACGCGCGGGGAGGATGGGGACGCGGAGATCGTGACGCGGACCGAGCTGCGCGCCACGGCCGCGGACTTCATCATGGACAGCCACATCGAGGCACGGGCGAACGGAGAGACAGTGGCCAAGCGCGCATGGCACCGCACCACCCCGAGGACGTCGGTATGAAGGCCGCCAGGACCCCTCGCCGTGCCGTCGCCGCCGCCGACCGCACCCGCCAGCCCACCGAGGTGCGCCGCCGCCTCATCGTGGAGGCCGCCCTGCCGCTGATCGCCGAGCGTGGCTACGGGTCGGTGGGGGTGCGTGACGTCGCCGCCGCGGCCGGGGTGTCCGTCGGCACGGTCACGTACCACTTCGGGAGCGTGCAGGAGATCCTCTCCGAGGCGATGGTGCTGCACATCGAGCGGTACTACGCGGCGCTGAGCGAGGCCGCCGCGCAGGCGGCCGGCGCGGCCGAGGCACTGCGGCTGCTCGTCGACGCGCTGTTCACCGAGGACACCGACCGGCACTGGCGGATGTGGTTCGACTACTGGAACGCGGGCGACCAGGACCCGGACCAGGCCTTCGCCCGCGGCCAGGCCGAGCGCTACGAGGCCTGGCACACCCAGATCCGCGAACTGGCCGAACGAGGCGTCGCCGAAGGGGAGTTCAGCTCCGAGGACCTGAACGGCTTCACGGTACGCTTCGCCGCCCTCGCCGACGGCCTCGCCCTGCAACGGCTGCGGCAGGCGCCCCCGCTGAGCACCGAGGACGCACGCCGCCACCTCAACCGCCTGATCGAGACGGAACTCCGACGGCGGTCGTGAGACGGTCGCCGGGCCCCGCACAATGGTGCCCGGCACCGAACAGGAGGACCCCCACATGTCCCGCAACCCCGAACGGAAATACCGCGTCGTCACCTCGTTCCAGCGGCGGATCGGCAATCCGCTCCTCAAGCGCCTGCCGATCCAGACCCTGCTGGAGACCACGGGACGCAAGTCGGGGCTGCCGCGCCGGACCCCGGTCGGCGGACGGCTGGTGGGCCGGGAGTTCTGGTTCGTCAGCGAGTACGGCGGGCGTTCGCAGTACGTGCGCAACATCCAGGCGGATCCGCGGGTCCGTGTCCGCGTCCGGGGCCGCTGGTACACCGGGACCGCCCATGTGATGCCCGAGGACGACGCCCGCGCGCGACTGAGGACCCTGCCGCGGTTCAACAGCGCCGCGGTGCGGGCGATGGGCGCCGGTCTGACGACCGTGCGCGTCGATCTCACGGACTGATCCCCGGCGCACCGGGAATTGCGCACCGGACGTTGAATTCGCATTTGCCTTTTCCCGAAAAGTGTGGGCACGCGCTTGTGTACCTTTCCCGTGCCCACACTCCGCGGCGGTTCGTCAAGTGCGATATCGACAACATTCAAAGGGATCGAACGCGCCCCGAATGGTGCTGAAAGAATGCTACGGTTGAGCCTCGTCCCGAGTCCGGATCGCGTGCCGTATCGGCACCCTGGCCTCGGATTGCACAGCGAGTGTTCCGTTTCATCAGACTCCGTTCACTCTTTCTTTTCCCCGATTGCGACACCGGCATTTCATGTCTGTGGCGTGGTCGGGGAGCACTGTTTCCTGCGCACTCCCTGGAGTACTTGATTCATGTCTGCTGAGAGCGTGACCGCTGTTGCCCCCGCGGGGCCGGACACATCCGGCTCCTCGTCCGGAGGCAGGCATCTCGGCCTGGCTCTTTTCGTGATCGCCGCGGCCCAGTTGATGGTCGTCCTGGACGCCACGATCACGAATATCGCCCTGCCCGCCATCCAGACCGACCTGGGCGTGTCCGACGCGAACCTCGCCTGGATCGTCAACTCCTACGCGCTGGCCTTCGGCGGCCTGCTCCTGCTCGGCGGGAAGGCGGGTGACCTCTTCGGCCGGCGGAAGATGTTCCAGGTCGGCACAGCCGTCTTCACCCTCGCCTCCCTGCTGGGCGGACTCGCCCCGAACGAGAGCCTGTTGATCGGCGCGCGCGTCCTGCAGGGCGTCGGTGCCGCACTCGCCGCACCCAGCGCCCTGGCACTGATCACCACGACGTTCCCGGCCGGAAAGGCGCGCAACACCGCGATGGGCGTGTACGCGGCGATGGGCGGCGTCGGCGCCACCGTCGGCCTGCTGCTCGGCGGCGCGCTCACCGACGTCCTGGACTGGCGCTGGGTGTTCTTCGTCAACATCCCCATCGGCCTGGCCGTCCTCGCGGGCACCCGCACCCTGGTCGAGGCGGAGCGTCACCCCGGCCGCCTCGACGTCCCCGGCGCGATCACCGGCACCGGTGGCCTGATCGCCCTGGTCTACGGCATCACCCGGGGCGGCGAGCACGGCTGGACGGGCGGCGTCACCCTCGTCGTCTTCGCCGCCGCGGCCGTACTCCTGGCCGCCTTCCTGTACCTCCAGGCCCGTACCATCGACCCGATGATGCCGCTGCGCCTCTTCAAGGACCGCACCCGGTCGGGCAGTTACGCCACCATGCTGTTCATCGGCGCGGGCATGTTCGCCACGTTCTACTTCCTGACCCTCTACATGCAGCTGATCCTCGGCTACAGCCCCGTCAGGACCGGCTTCGCCTACCTGCCGTTCAGCTTCGGCATGGCGATGGCCGCGGGCGTCAGCTCCAAGCTGGTCACGCACCTCGCGCCGCGTCTGATCGCCGGCCCCGGCCTGCTGGTCGCGGCCGTGGGCATGTTGTGGTTCGCCACCCTGGAGCCGGACTCCTCCTACACCGCGCATCTGATGCCGGCGATGTTCGTGACGGCCCTGGGCCTGGGCATGAGCTTCGTCCCGATGACCCTCGGCGCGGTCAGTGGTGTCTCCCACCAGGACACCGGCGTCGCCTCCGCACTGCTCAACACCGCCCAGCAGATCGGCGGCGCGCTCGGCCTCGCCATCCTCTCGACGATCTCCACCTCCGCGGCCGACGACAAACTGCCCGAGGCGGCCGGCTCCCTCTACCGGGGCCTGGCCACCAAGGACTTCGCCCTGGTGGCGAAGGCGGGCGACGCGGTGACCCACGGCTACACGATGGCCTTCGTCGCCGCCGCGGCCATGTTCCTGGCCGGTCTGCTCGTCACCGGGTTCGCCATCAACGCGGGCAGGCAGCAGCACACCGAAGGCGCCGCCCCGGTCCACATGGGCTGACGCCCACCCCCGGCATCACCACGACGGACGGGCAGGGAAGACCGTGCCCGCCCCGCGGTCACGCGGCCGTGGGGCGGGCACGGTCCTCCCGCCGCTGGAGCGCACCATGACGAACCCATCCGCTCAAACGGACCCCCAGGACCCCGAACCCTCCCCGACCATCCGCGCCCTGACCCACGCCTTCGCCCTGCTCGGCAAGCGCTGGAACGGCCTGGTCCTCGCCGCACTCGCCCAGGGCCCCGCCGGATTCGGCGAGGTGCGCGAGCGCGTGCCCGGCATCAGCGACCGCATGCTCGCCGACCGCCTCCACGAACTGGCCGTCGCCGGACTCCTCAACCGGACCGTCGACCACGGTCCACCGCTGCGCTCCCTCCCCCACTCTCGGCTTCGCTCGAGCGGGGGGACCCCCATCGCCCTCACCCCGCACGGCAACGCCTTCCTTATCCCTCTCGCCGCCCTGGCGGTCTGGGCCGAGGAACACCTGCCGCCGCACCCCGACCGACCCCGCCACAAGACCCCGGCAGGGCAGCCCTGAGGACCGTCAGCCGACGTGATCCGCTATCACCCGGGTGATCTCGCGCGTGATCCGCGCGATGCCCGGGGAGCGGACCGGGCAGGGCTTCGGCGTGGACGTGGTCGACGCCAGGCAGAAGTGCAGATAGTCGTCGTCGCGGTGGAGGGCGGTGCGGTCGCGGCCCGGTTCGGTGCAGTACGACGGATGGTCGTGCTCGTACGCGGTGCACGGCAGGTACTGCGCCCATGTGTAGCGGGCCGTCGCGGGGCTCACCGTCCTCCCGGCGTCGGCGAGCAGGTCGTGGGAGGCCGCGGCCCGTACCTCGTAGAGCGCGTTCACGGTCCGGATCCGCTCCGGGGTGATCGGGTCCGGGCCCTGCGACACCCAGACGATCCGGGGCCGTCGCCCGCCGCCCGCGTCCGCGATCTGTTCCGTCAGCCGCTTCATGTCCGCCTCGTACCGCTTGAAGTACGTGGCCGGTTCCTTGTCGTACGTGATGCCGTCCATGCAGGGCGTGTAGCCCCAGGAGTTGCCCCAGAACTGGAGCACCACGAAGTCCGGCCGCAGCGAGCGCACCAGCGCGGCCGCCTTGTCCGCGGGCGGTACGAGGGATCGCTCCCCGGTCCCCTCCAGGTAGTCGCAGAGGGTGGTGCCGGAGTAGGGGGCGCTCGTGTAGCGGGCGTTCACCTCCTCCCGGAGCGACTGTCCGAGCACCTTCTGGCTCTCCATGGCGAGCGAGTCCCCGAGGTAGACAACGGTGGGCGCCTTCGCCGCCGCGTCAGCTGTCATGGGAGTCGTGGGAGTCGTGGGTGAGGCGGCGGGGCGCTGGCGGGTGGTCGTGGTCGGTGACGGAGCGGCCGTGGGCAACGCGGGATCCGGCGGCGACTGCTCCGGCCCCGACGCGGGATCCCCGCACGCGCCGAGCAGCAGCCCGGCCAACAGCACCCCCACGATCCACGGCCTCCGCATGAAGCAACTCCCGCCCCGCCCGCCGAAAGGGGTCCCCAGGCAAGCACAGCGGGGCAGAAGGGGGAAGACGTACGTCGGTCACGGCGGCGTCGGGCCTCAGGCCGGCGGACGGTGGCGGATGCGGGCTGCCAGCACCGCCACGTCGTCCTCCGCGTGCCGGGCGTCGAGCCCTGCGAGGACCCGGTCGAGGGCCGCGTCGACACTGGTCCCGGGAGGCAGCCGCAGCCCGGCCAGCCGGGCCAGCGAGGCGTCGATGTCCTCGCCGCGCCGCTCCACCAGACCGTCGGTGAACATCATCAGGGTGTCCTCGGGAGCGAGCGCGCGCGAGACCGCCTCGTAGCCGCCCACGCCGGTGCCCAGCGGCGGGCCGACCGTCAGTTGCAGGAGTTCCCCGGTGCCGTCCCCGGCGAACACGACCGGCGGCAGATGCCCGGCGCTGGCCAGCATGGCCGTGCCCCGGGCCGGGTCGACCTGGACGAGCAGAGCGGTCGCCGGACGCCGGGCGCTGTCCTCGGACACGGCCGCGTCCAGGCGGCGCAGCACGCGGTGCGGCGGCAGATCCGTCGAGGCGATGTAGCGCAGCATGGAGCGGTACGCGTTCATGTCCACCGCGGCGTCCAACCCGTGCCCCATGACGTCGCCCATCACCAGCAGGGTGCGCCCGAAGTGCAGCCGGACGGTCTCGAACCAGTCCCCGCCCACCAGGACGCTGCTGCCGGACGGGAGATAGCGGGTGGCGAGGTCGAGGTTGGGATGCGGGCGACCCGGTTCGGACAGCAGCGCCCGCTGCAGCGAGAGCACGGTGTCGCGTACGGCGTCGTGCTGCCGTGAGTGGCCGAGGTGGACGGCCGTGAGCCGTGCCGCGTAGTGCATGACGGCGGTGCCCCGGTCGCTGAAGGCCCGCCCCTGCCGGACGGCCAGCAGCACTCCGTACAGGTGGCCGTGTGCCAGCAGCGGCACCGTCATGACCTCCCGGGGGACCGTGCCGGACAGGTCGAGCGACGCCGTGATCGGAAGCCCCTCGTCGAGCGCCTGGACGGACAGCGGGCGGGCGCCCTGCGGGGTCCAGGGGGTGAGCAACTCGCTCCGGCCGCCCGTGGCGACACGGGTCAGGTTCGGCTCGTGCGAGTGCTGTGCGGCCGGGATGTCCGTGGGCAGCAGATCCACCGCGGCGGCGTCGCAGACCTCCCGGCACACGAACTCCGCGAGCTCCTCACAGGTGATCCGCTCGTCGAGGGTGGTGCCGATCGCCTCGACGGCGTCCTCCATCGCGGCGAACGGCGCCCCCGCCCCCGTAGCGTCGTCACCGCCTCGGCCCGTCATGCCACCTCCACCGTCGCACACACGTCTGGTTCCATCCACGCACGCGCGTCGCGGGCGCGCATGCTCACGTGCGCGCCGGAAAGTCGTTCACCAGCACGGCCGCCCCGTCGAAACGGCCGGCCTTGAGGTCCCGCAGGGCCCGCAGCGCCTCGGACAGCGGGTACGTGTGCGTCGTGGCACGCACGCCGTGGCGGGCCGCCAGCGCCAGGAAGTCCCGCCCGTCCCGGCGCGTGTTGGACGTGACGCTGCGCAGCTCCTTCTCGTAGAACAGGTCGCTCTCGTAGCGCAGCGGCGGGGTGTCGCTCAGATGGATCCCGGCGACCGACAGGATCCCGCCCCGGTCGAGGGCCCGCAACGCGACCGGGACCAGGTCGCCGACCGGAGCGAACAGGATCGCGCTGTCCAGCGGCTCGGGCGGCTCGTCGTACGCGCCCCGGGCGGACGCGGCCCCGAGTTCCAGCGCGAGCCGCCGGGCCGCCGGGTCACGCGTCAGTACGTGCACGGTGGCGCCCTGTGCGAGGGCCAGCTGCGCGCACAGGTGGGCGCTGCCGCCGAACCCGTACAGGCCGAGCCGCCCGGCGTCCGGCAGCGCGGCCCGCAGCAGCGCGCGGTATCCGATGATGCCCGCGCACAGCAGCGGCGCCAGCGCGACGTCGTCCACCTCGCCGGGCAGCCGGTAGGCGAAGGCCGCCGGGACGGTCGTGTACTCCGCGTAGCCGCCGTCGGCGTCCCAGCCCGTGTACTCGGAGGCCGGGCAGAGGTTCTCGGACCCGCGCGCGCAGTACCCGCACGTGCCGTCCGTACGCCGCAGCCAGGCGACGCCCACCCGGTCGCCGACCGCGTGGTCGAGCACGTCCTCGCCCGTCGCCGCGACCACGCCGACGACCTCGTGGCCGGGCGTCACGCGGGGCCGGCGCACCGGCAGGTCTCTCTCGCTGACGTGCAGGTCGGTGCGGCACACCCCGCACGCGCGCACATGGACGAGCAGCTCGTCGGCCCCCGGCACCGGGATCGGCCGCTCGACGAAACGCAGCGGCTCTCCCTCGACGGGCCCGGGCCGGACCACTTCCCACGCGTGCATCATCCCGTGTCCCCGTCCCGTCGACGACCACCCGAGCCCTCTCTCCAGTGTCGTCCAGGGCGTCCCGCTCGGCGCGCGGCCCGGACGGAGGCTGGCTAGCGTGAAACCGGAACGAATCGTAACGAAACGGGAAGAGTGGAACGCCATGGCCGTACAGCCCGAGGGAACGCCCTGCTGGGCGGACGCGATGTTCAGCGACGTCGAGGGAGCGAAGAGTTTCTACGGTGAGGTGCTCGGCTGGACGTTCGGCGAGTCGTCCTCGGAGTACGGCAACTACACCCAGGCCTACGCGAACGGCAAGGCGGTGGCCGCCGTCGTCCCGCCGATGCCCGGCCAGGAGGGCCAGTCCGCCTGGTGTCTGTACCTCGCGTCGCCCGACGCCGCCGCCACCGCCCAGAAGATCCGGGGCGACGGCGGCGAGGTGCTGATGGAGCCGATGCAGGTCGGCGACTTCGGCACGATGGCGATCGCCCGGGACCCGAGCGGGGTCGTCTTCGGCGTCTGGCAGCCCGGCCGGCACGAGGGCTTCGAGGCCCGGGGCGTGCCCGGCGCGTACTGCTGGGCCGAGGTCTTCACCCGTGAGCCCGAGAAGTCGGACGCCTTCTTCTCGGCCGTCTTCGGGTACCGCATGAAGCAGCTGGACGACGACGCCGTCGACTTCCGGCTGTACGACCTCGGCGAGGATCCCGTCCTCGGCCGGATGCGGATGACGGACGACTTCCCGCCCGAGGTCCCGTCGTACTTCAACGTGTACTTCACCGTCGAGGACTGCGACGCCGCGGTCGCGAAGGCCACCGAACGGGGCGCGATTCTCCGCTTCGGGCCGATGAGCAGCCCGTTCGGCCGCTTCGCCGCGCTGAGCGACCCACAGGGCGCGGCGTTCTCCGTGATCGACGTCAAGACGACCGAGGGCGCGATGCCCAAGGCGACCGACGTCTCCTGAACGGATCACGGATCCCCCGCGGACCGGCCCCCCGGAGAATGGCGGAATTCCTCCGGGGCGGACCGGGCCTTTTGCCTCCGGGGCAACCATGCGCATGCGGTACTCGTCCCCTCTTGTGGTTGCGGCACGTTCGAACGGCCGAACCCCCCACAAGGATTGCGAGCGAAAGAGACCTCATGCTCCGCATTCACTTCACTTCGGACGACCTGCAGAACATTCGAGTGGCCCGGCAGCCTGATCCCCTCTGGGAACTGATGTGCAGTGTCTGCCGTCTGGAAACCGGCCAGGGACCGCTGGAATTCGGACCTTGGCGTCGCTCGGCGCGGCAACGATTCTCCGGCGACTCGAACCTGGTCCGCGCGCTGCGCCCACTGCGCGCCCTGATTCCCGCCACCGGCTATATTCCGGACTTCCTCACCCCACCGGTCACCGGCGGCGGTCTTTCCGCCGGACTCGACCAACTGCTGCGCACACCGCGTGTGCAAATGGTCCGCGAACTGTCGCGGCTGGCCGAGTCGCGTCCGGTCCCGAACTGGGCCGCCTCGCTGGGCCGACCGGGCAGCGACGGGCTCAAGGTGCTGGCGAACTCCCTGGGCATCTACTTCCGCGGTCTCCTGGAACCGCACTGGCCGCACATCCGTACGGCGGTGGGCAACGATGTCGGGGTGCGCGCCCGAGCCCTCCTCGACGGCGGCACCCAGGCACTGCTGGAGAGCCTGCGCCCGGTCGCGCGCTGGAGTGCCCCGGTGCTCGAAGTGGACTATCCCGTCCAGCGCGACCTGTATCTGGAGGGCCGCGGACTTCTCCTGCTGCCCTCCTACTTCTGCTGGCGCAGACCGACCGCGCTGGCGGACCCCGGTCTGGATCCCGTGCTCGTGTACCCGGTGGCGAAGACTCCGCTCGCCGTCGCGGACGGTACCGACGGCGGGGTCGAGCGCCTGCTCGGCCGCACCAGGGCCGCCGTACTGACCGAGGTCGCCGGACAGAGTGCCCGCACCACCTCCGAGGTGGCCGAGGCCGTGGGGATCGCGCTGCCCAGCGCCAGCTACCAGATCGGCGTGCTGCGCGAGGGAGGACTGGTCGCCAGCCACCGTGACGGCAAGTACGTCCTGCACACGGCGACGCTGCTGGGTCTGCGGCTGCTCGGCACCAGCCCCCGGATGCGGGAGAGCGTGCTTCGGCCCGTGCGGGGAGCCGCCGCCGGACCGTGGCATGATCGGGGACATGCTTGAACGTGTGGTGGCCGCCTGTGACGGGGCTTCGAAGGGAAACCCGGGACCGGCCGGATGGGCGTGGGTCGTGGCCGACGGCGCGGAGACGCCGACCCGCTGGGAGGCGGGAGCGCTGGGCACGGCGACGAACAACGTCGCCGAACTCACCGCGCTGGAGCGCCTGTTGACAGCGATCGCGCCGGACGTCCCGCTGGAGATCCGGATGGACTCCCAGTACGCCATGAAGGCCGTCACGACCTGGCTGCCCGGCTGGAAGCGCAAGGGCTGGAAGACGGCCGCCGGAAAGCCGGTCGCCAACCAGGAGCTGGTCGCGCGCATCGACGAACTCCTCGACGGCCGCACCGTGGAGTTCCGCTACGTCCCCGCCCACCAGGTCGACGGCGACCGGCTGAACGACTTCGCCGACCGCGCCGCGAGCCAGGCCGCCATCGCCCAGCAGCCGGCCGGCAGCGACCTCGGCTCCCCGGAGCCCCCGCCGTCCCCCGACACCCCGGCCCCCTCCGGCGCCGGCCGGCGACGCACCACGGCCACCGCCTCCGCCAAGACACCCCGGCAGGGCACGTCGGCCCGCACGATCAAGGCCAAGTTCCCGGGCCGCTGCGTCTGTGGCCGCTCCTACGCGGCGGGCGAGCCCATCGCCAAGAACGGCCAGGGCTGGGGGCACCCCGAGTGCCGTACGGCCGAGCCCAGCAACGCCTAGTACTCACCCTGCCTCGGTCTCCTTCGGGGGCTGTCCGCCGAACACTCGGCGGACAGCCCCCGAAGTGCGTGGCGGACACTGGTGCGAAGACGGGGCGCGTCGGGGAGGATGTGGGATCTTCGGCACCGGCCGGGGGCGTGGGGGCCTTGCAGGGGGTTGCGTGGAGGCGTTCGAGGCGCTGGAGGCGGGGGACCCGCGTCAGGTGGGGCGCTACCGGATCGTGGCGCGGCTCGGCGCGGGCGGGATGGGGCGCGTCTACCTGGGGCGTTCGCCAGGAGGGCGGGCGGTCGCGGTCAAGGTGGTGCGTCCGGAACTGGCGGACGACGGTGACTTCCGGCGCCGGTTCACCCGGGAGGTCGCCGCGGCCCGGCGGGTGAACGGCGTGTTCACCGCGGGTGTCGTCGACGCCGATCCGGACGGGTCGCCCGCGTGGCTGGCGACCGCGTACGTGCCCGGGGTCCCGCTGGGTGATGCCGTGGCGGCGCACGGGCCCTGGCCCGAGGGCCCGGTGCTGGCGCTCGGCGCGGGACTTGCCGAGGCCCTGGAGGCGATCCACGCGGCCGAGGTGGTCCACCGGGACCTCAAGCCGTCGAACATCCTGCTCGCCCCGGACGGACCGCGGGTGATCGACTTCGGGATCTCGGTGACCGGGGAGGCCAGCGCGCTGACCCGGACCGGCGTGGTGGTGGGCACGCCGGGGTTCATGTCTCCCGAGCAGCTGACCGGCAAGCCGGTCGGGCCGGCCAGTGATGTCTTCTCCCTGGGTGCGGTCCTGGCCTTCACCGCCACCGGGGCCGGGCCGTTCGGGACCGGTTCGGCGCACGCCCTGAGCTTCCGTGTCGTCTACGAGGAACCCGACCTGCGCCGACTCCCGTCCGACGTACGGGACTTGGTGGCGGAGTGCCTCGCCAAGGAGCCCGGCGCACGGCCCACCGTGCCCACGTTGCTGGACCGGCTGGCCCGAGCGACCGGCGGCGTACCGGCCGTCAACTCCGCCCCGTCGCAGGCCGGTTGGCTGCCCGAGCCGGTGACCGTCGCCGTATACACCCGCAGAGCCACGCAGCCCTCGCCCGAGCCGTCGGCGCGGGTGGTGCCGCCCCGGACGGGGGAGAGGCCCGACGGTGACCGGCCGCCGTCCGTCGATGCCGCGGGTGGGCCGGTGGGGCCGTCGCGCCGACGGGCCCTGCTCGGCGTGGGGGCCGGTGTCGCGGGTCTCGGGTTCGGCGGCTGGAGCATCTACGACAACAGGTCCTCCGCCACGCGAAGACGCGAGGCCGGGCCAGGCGAGCGGCGCTGGCGGTTCCAGGTCGGTGGCCTGGTGTACGCGTCGCCGGCCGTGGCGGACGGTCTGGTGTACATCAGCAGCAGCCGCAACCTGTGCGCGGTGGACGCCTCCACCGGCGAACAGCGCTGGAAGCGCCCCAGGACCGGTGTCGGGTATTCGTCACCGGTCGCCGCCCGGGGGACCGTCCTCCTCAGCGGCGTCGACGAGAACCTGTACGCACTGGACGGCGCCACCGGCAAGGAACAGTGGAGGTTCCACCTCGGCAGCGTCGGTTCCCAGTCGCCCACCGAGGCCGGTGGGGTCGTCTATATCGGCGGTGAGAACGGCAACCTGCACGCCGTGGACATCGCCGACGGCAGCGAGACGTGGCACTTCTTCGCCGGTGGCGTGGTGTCCTCGTCTGCGACGGTGGCGGACGCGGTGGTCTACTTCGGCAGCTACCACAGCCTGTTCGCGGTGGACGAGGCCACCGGTGAGCGACGGTGGAAGACCACCACCGACGGCAGCGTGTTCACCCGCCCCGCCGTGGTCGACGGCGTGGTCTACGCCGGTTCCGAGGGCGGCACGCTCCTCGCGGTGGACGCCGTGACGGGCGAGCGGCGATGGAAGACAGCGGTCGGCGGTGTCGTGTCCTCGTCGCTGACCGTGTCCGACGGGGTCGTCTACGCCGGGAGTGACGACGGCAACCTGTATGCGGTGGAGGCCGCCACGGGCAAGCAACGATGGAAGTTCCCCATCGGCCGACGCGCGCTCTCCTCGCCGACCGTGTCCGACGGGGTGGTGTACGTCGGCGGTGGCGACCGCCACCTGTACGCGGTGAACACCCCGACCGGCAGACAGCGGTGGAAGTTCGCCACCGGCGGCGCCGTGTACTCCACGCCCGCCGTGTCCGACGGGGTGGTGTACGTCGGCAGCGAGGACGGCTACCTGTACGCGGTGACACGGTAGCGACGGACTCGGGTGGGCGATGGGGGACGGGGGATGGGGGATGAAGCATGGGGGGTGGGGACGAAATGGGGCACGAAGAACTACTGACCGCGGACGTCGAGGCCCGCGTGCTCGCCGAAGCCGACCGATGGCTGCGGGCGGGGCTGAGTACCGAACCCTGCGACCGGCCGAGGGCCGAGGCCTCGGTCGCCGCCGTGTATCGCGCCCATGGTCTGCCGGTTCCGCGGACCGTCGTATGGATGGACTCCCCGCTGGGCGGCGCGCCGGCGTCCTGGGTACTGCGCCACGGGCGCGAGGACCGGCTCGACGGGACACTGTTCACCGACCTCGCCGCCGGTCCGCCGCTGCGGCTCTCGCCGGAGTTCGCGCGGCGGGCGGAGGAACGGATGCGCGACCAACTCCCGGCGGCGGGTGACGGCCGGCCGCCGGCCGGTCGCGCGAGAAGGCCGTTGACGGGCACCTTCTGGGACACCTCCGAAGCGAGGACACGACTGGTACGGGCCCTGGGCGAGCCCCTGTACGACACGCTCGGCCTGCACTGGGAGCGCGGTGAGTCCGGCGCCTACGAACTGGAGGAGGAGATGAGCCGGGTCCTTTCCCGGTCGACGGACCCCGCGCCGGGGCGCTTCGGCGGGCTGGTGCGGCGCCGCCTTCAGGACAGGCTCCGCGGTCCGGTGCCGGGGCACATCGTTCGGCCCGTCCGCGTCATGGACGTGATCACCCCGCCACCGCCGCCGAGCCGGGAGGAGATCTACTTCCGGCAGGAGTTCGGCGGCAGGCTGGACAGCTGGTCCGCCGCAGGGGAGTTGATCCACTGGCGCAGCATGCTCGCCGCCGCCGGGCTGCCCGGCTCGCCCGCCCTGGAAGCCCTGCAGGAGGCCTTGTACCAGGTGGGCGCCTGGTGGCCGCTGGAGGACGCCGTCGTCCTCACCGAGCGCCCCGTCGTCCTGCTGCACCAGGACGGGACGGACACCACCGCGCCGCACGTACGGATCGGGTACGCGGACGGCTGGCAGGTGGAGGACGTCTAGTGGAGGACGTCTAGACGAGCGGCGTGAGGCCCCGCCGGCCCCTCCCGATGAGGAGGGGCCAGCGGGGCCGGACCTGTGAACGCGCGGTCAGACGGTGTCGAAGGTGTAGAACGCGGTGTGGTCCAGCAGGTCCACCGGTTTCACGTCGTTCCACGGCTTCATGGTCTCGTCGAGGTCCACGACGTCGGGGGTGCCGGAGAGCGGCAGATAGCCGGAGGCGGGGTGGCGGCGCTGCCAGTCGGCCCAGAGCTTGTCTATGTAGGCGTGGTGCAGCCAGAAGACGGGGTCGTTGGGGGAGACACCGGTGGCCATCTGGCCGCCGACCCAGACGTGCACCCGGTTGTGGAGGTTGACGCCGCGCCACCCTTCGAGGTGATTGCGGAAACCGTCCGAGGAACTGTTCCAGGGCGCCATGTCGTACGTCGCCATGCCGAGCACGGAGTCCACCTCCGCGCGGGTCGGCAGCTCACGGACCCCGCTGCCGAGGGATCGCCGCAGATACGTACGGCCGTCGACACGTACGCTGATCGGCCAGTTGCCCGCGGAGGCCGCGAAGGGGCCGTCCATCACCCGGCCGTCCAGGCTGCGCCCGGTGCCGCCGAGGAAGTCGGGGGCCCACAGGGTGGAACGGGGCGAACGGTCGGTGCTCCAGTCCCAGTACGGGAGGGCGACGGAGGCGTCCACGGACTGCAGTGCCCGCTCGAACTCCAGCAGGAATCTGCGGTGCCAGGGCAGGAAGGAGGGCGAACGGTGGCCCGTCCGTTCGCCGTTGTCCGTGTCGCCGAGGATGAACGCGTTGTGCGTGGTGACGAAGGCGTCGTACCGGCCACTGCGCTTCAGCTGGAGGAGCGCGTCGACGAAACGCCGCTTCTCGTCGGCGGTCAGGTTCGCCTGGTTCTTGCGTACGGTCATGTGCGGGACTCCACGGTGTGCTGACGGGGCTGGGTCACTGCTGGGGCATGGGCATGGGCATGCCGAGGGGGACGAGCGGTGCCCCCTGGAGTTCCACGACCGCGGCGCGGGCGGCGGCGCGCGGGGTGGGCACCGGGTCGTAGTGGCTGACGACGCTGATCCAGCTGCCGTCGGCGTTCTGCATCACGTGCAGCTCGACCCCGTCGATGAACACGGCGTACCCGGCGCCGTGTTCGTGATGGTGACCGCCGCCGTCGGCGGCGCGGCCCGTGATGCGTCGGCCCCGGTAGACCTCGTCGAAGGCCTCGGGCCCGCCGTGGTGTCCGGTGTCCGCGGCCCGGGCCGCGGCGACGGTCTGGGTGCCGGCCGCGGCGGCGAGGACGGCCGCGGCCCCGAGGGCACGGCGACGGGTGAGTTCCGGCATGCGGAGACCTCCTGCGATCAAGCTCGGTAGATGACCCGATATGCCTATCGGTTCGTCGGAGAGCGGGAGAAATCGCCGGATGTCGGTTGGCCGCGATCAGGACAATTAAGTAAATGTCGTGCAAGGTTGAACGAAGATGATCTTGCTGTGCGGGTGTCCGTGATCGGCCGGAAGGCGGAATTCCTCCGGTGGGCGAACGCTCCGCCGATGATCTTCCCGGGCCGGCCGGTGGCGGGTGGCGCGGCTCACGCCCGCAAGCTGGCGCGAACCGCGGGGGTCGCACCTGCCTGCTACTCTACGTGATCAATTGACCGCTTTGTGTGACGAATTGGAGTGCGCGTGAAGATCGCGTGCGTCGGTGGCGGACCCGCGAACCTGTACTTCTCGATCCTGATGAAGCGCCAGGACCCGTCCCACGACATCGCCGTCTACGAACGGAACCCGGCCGGATCGACCTACGGCTGGGGAGTGACGTACTGGGCGGGCCTGCTCGACAAACTCCACGAGAGCGATCCCGAGTCCGCGCGCGCCGTCCGTGACCACTCGGTGTGCTGGAGCGACGGAGTCGCCCACGTCGGCGACCGGACGACGGTCCACCACGGTGACGAGGGGTTCGGCATCGGCCGTCGGCACCTGCTCGACCTCCTCGCGCAGCGGGCCCGATCCCTGGGCGTACGCGTCGAGTTCGAGCACGAGGTCACCGCGGACCGGCTGCCCGAGGCCGATCTCGTCGTCGCCGGCGACGGAGTCAACAGCGCGCTGCGCGCCCGTCACGCCGACCACTTCGGCAGTGACATCACTCTGGGCCGCAACCTGTACATCTGGCTCGGCACCACCAAGGTCCTCGACTCCTTCACCTTCGCCTTCGTGGAGACGGATCACGGCTGGATCTGGTGCTACGCCTACGGATTCAGCGCCCGACAGAGCACGTGCGTCGTCGAGTGCGCCCCGGAGACCTGGACCGGTCTCGGGCTCGACCGGGCGAGCGAGGCCGACGGCCTGGCGCTGCTGGAGAAGCTCTTCGTCGACCTCCTCGGGGGACACGGACTGATCGGTCGGGCGCACGCCGACGGCAGCGCGCAGTGGCTGAACTTCCGCACCCTGACCAACCGCACCTGGAGCCGCGGCAACCTCGTCCTGCTCGGCGACGCCGCCCACACCACGCACTACTCGATCGGAGCGGGCACCACCCTCGCCCTGGAGGACGCCATCTCCCTGGCCGGAGCCCTGGGCGGACACCAGGAACTGTCCGCCGCCCTCGCCCACTACGAACAGGAGCGCAGGGCGGCGCTGCTGTCGGTGCAGAGCGCCGCCCGGCACAGCGCCCAGTGGTACGAGAACCTGCCGCGTTACATCCGTCTTCCCCCGGCGCAGATGTTCGCCCTGCTCGGCCAGCGGCACTCACCACTGCTCCCGTACATCCCGCCGCAGCTGTACTACCGGATCGACCGCGCGGCCGGACAACTGGAGGCACTGCGCCGGTTCAAGCGCTGGCTGGGTCCGCGCGTGGCGCGCACGGTGCAGGCCCGCTCGCGCCGGTAGCACCCCCCCCGAAGTAGGGCGCCCATTGGGTGAATAGCAATTCACCGGCTAAGGTGAATTGCTATTCACCCCCTTCTTCGCGCCGACTTCTGGAGAGTTCATGGTGGCACTGCGTGACCGACTGACGGTCCCGGTCCTCGCGCTCGGCGGGAGTCTCATGGCCGTCATGCAGGTGGTGGTGGTGCCGCTGCTGCCCGACCTGCCGCGGCTGACGGGTGCGTCGGCGGGTGCCGTGTCCTGGATGGTGACGGCGACGCTGCTGACCGGCGCGGTGCTCAACCCCGTGCTGGGCCGCGCCGGCGACATGTACGGCAAGAAGAAGGTGCTGCTGATCGCCCTCGGGATGATGACGGTCGGCTCGCTCATGTGCGCCCTCACGTCCGACATCCGCATACTCATCGCGGCCCGCGCCCTGCAAGGGGCCGCGGCCGCCGTCGTACCGTTGTCGATCAGTCTTCTGCGGGACGAACTGCCGCCCGAGCGCACGGGTTCCGCGGTGGCGCTGATGAGCTCCACCGTCGGGATCGGCGCCGCCCTCGGCCTGCCGATCGCCGCGATGGTGGTGCAGTACGCGAGCTGGCACGTCATGTTCTGGGGGACGACCGCGGTCGGCGCCCTCGGGACGGCGCTGGCCTGGTGGGCGGTGCGCGAGTCGCCCGTCCGCGAGCCGGGCCGCTTCGACATGACCGGCGCGCTGGGCCTGGCCCTGGGGCTCTCCTGTCTGCTGCTGGGGGTGTCACAGGGCGGTCAGTGGGGCTGGACCAGCCCCCGGATCCTCGGCCTGTTCATCGGGAGCGTCTGCGTCCTCGGCCTGTGGTGGGCGCAGCAACTGCGCGCCGCACGCCCCCTGGTCGACCTGAAACTGGCGACCAGCCCCCGCGTCGCCCTGCCTCATATCGCGGCGCTCCTGACCGGCTTCGCCTTCTACGCCAACTCCCTGGTGACGGCGCAGCTGGTGCAGGCGCCCAAGGCGACCGGCTACGGCCTCGAGCTGTCCATCGTGGCGACGGGCCTGGTCCTGCTGCCCGGCGGAGTGATCATGCTGCTGCTGTCGCCGGTCTCGGCGCGGATCTCGGCGGCCCGCGGCGCCAGGGTGACGCTGGCCCTCGGCACCCTGGTCATCGCCGCCGGCTACGGCATACGCATCATCAACAGCCACAGCCTGCTGGTGATCCTGCTGGGCTCAGCGGTCTGCGCGATGGGAACGGCGTTCTCCTACTCGGCGCTGCCCACCCTCATCCTGCGCGCCGTGCCCGCCGGACAGACCGCGTCCGCGAACGGCGTCAACGTGCTGATGCGCACCGTCGGCCAGGCCGTGAGCAGCGCCGCCGTCGCCGCCATCCTGGTCCACCACACCAGCCTCGTCGGCGGTGCCCCGATCCCCACGCTGCACGGATATCTGCTGGCCTTCGCCATGGCGGGTACGGTCGCACTGGTGGCCTGTGCCGCCGCCCTCGTCATACCCGCCGACCCCACCCTCCGCGACACCCGACGGGCCTCCAGCAGTGCGGACGCACCCCGGGACGAGGCATTCGAAGGAGCCTGAGCACCGTGTCCACTCCGCCCCCCGGCCTCAGCGCGACCCCGATCGCCCCACCGCGGCGCGACGCCGAGGCCACGAAGGCGGCCATCCTCCGCGCGGCCCGCCATCTGATGGCCCGGCACGCCCACGCGGACATCACGCTCAAGGCGATCGCCGACCGCGCGGGGGTGAGCGCCCCGCTGATCCTCAAGTACTTCGGGAACAAGGACGCGCTCTTCGGGCGCGTGATGTCCTTCGAGGCGGATGCCGCCGCCCTCCTGGACGCACCCCTGGACCGACTCGGCCCCCACATGGTCCGCCAGGTGCTCGTCGGCCAGACCGAGCGCGGAGCCGACCCCGTGCTGCGGATCATCTTCGCCCCGCGCCAGGGCGACCAGGGCGACATCATGCGCGCCAACTTCCGCACCCAGGTCAGCGACCGCCTCACCCTGCGGCTGAGCGGCCCCGACGCGGACCTGCGCGCCGAACTCGCCGTCGGCACACTGCTCGGGCTCGGCGCGATGTACGGCATCGCCCGCGGCACCCGGCTGCGCGCCACCCCGATCGAGGACATCGTCGACCGGTACGGCCCCACGGTCCAGGCACTCCTGACGCCGTGAGGCGAAGGGCGCTGCCGGACCGGAACACCCGCCCGCGTCTCAGTTCACGCCGTCCGGACGGAACTGGACGCTGATCCGCGGCCCCGCCGCCCGCGCCGTCTTGGGAATGGCGTGCTCCCAGGTGCGCTGGCAGGAGCCGCCCATCACGATCAGGTCGCCGTGTCCGAGCGGGCGCCGTACGGTCTCCCCGCCGCGGCGCGGGCGCAGCAACAGGTCGCGCGGAGCGCCCACGGAGAGGATCGCGACCATGGTGTCCTCCCGTGCGCCCCGCCCGATCCGGTCCCCGTGCCAGGCCACGCTGTCGCGGCCGTCCCGGTAGTAGCACAGGCCCGCGGTGGTGAACGGTTCGCCCAGCTCACGGGCGTAGTGCGCGGACAGCGCCTGTCGTGCCTCGTCGAGGACCGGGTGCGGCAGCGCGTCGCCCGCCCGGTAGTACGCGAGCAGCCTCGGTACGTCCACCACGTGCTCGTACATCTGCCGTCGCTCCGCCCGCCACGGCACCTCGTCGACGAGGCGTGCGAACAGGGCGTCGGCGCCGCTGAGCCATCCGGGCAGCAGGTCGATCCAGGCCCCGTCGCCCAGGACCGTCCGGTGCGTCGCGTTCAACTGACTGAGGTGGAGCTCGTCGGTCTGGTCGAACAGCGAGCCCTGGAGGTGCGTGGACATGCCTCCAGCGTACTCCGTATTCGAATATGCGTTCCATTGTGTCTCAGGACCTGGCGTCGGCCTCCGTGAGGACCGCGTGGATGACGTGCTCGGCGTTGGCGGCGATCACCGGATTGGTGACGCGGTAGTACGGGAGCTGGATGAGTGCCATGGACAGGGCCCAGCCGCGCCCTCGCGCCCAGGTGGCGTCGTCGGCGCCCGCCGCCTGCCGGAAGGTGTCCCGCGCCTCGGCGGGGAGCAGGTTCCAGGCCGGGATGAGATCGCAGGCCGGGTCGCCGACGCCGACGGTGCCGAAGTCCAGCACGGCGTCGAGCCGGCCCCCGCGGGTGAGCAGATTGCCGGGCATCAGGTCGGAGTGGACCCATAGGGGCGGACCGGTCCACGCGGGCGCGGCGAGCGCCGCCTCCCAGGCGGCGGTGGCGGCGGAGGTGTCGACCGTGCCGCGCAGCTCGTCGAGCGCGGCGCGCGTCATGGCATCGGCGGTGGACAGGGGTACACCCCGGTAGGCGGTCGGACCGTCGGGCAGCCGGACCCGGCGCAGCGCGGCCACGAAGGCGCCGACGTCGGCGGCCAGGAGCAGCGGATCGGTGAGACGGCCGGCGCGCGGGGGTTCGCCGTCGAGCCAGCGCTGCACCATCCAGGGCCACGGGTAGCCCTCGCCGGGTGTGCCGGTGGCGAGGATCTCGGGGACGGCGGCCGGGAGCAGTGGGGCGAGCCGCGCCACCCAGTGCGCTTCCTTGGCCACGTCCTCGGCGCCCCCTTCGATCCGGGGGAGACGTACGGCCAGGTCGTCGCCGAGCCGGTACAGGGCGTTGACGGTACCCGCCGACGGGAAGCGCTTCAGCGGCAGCTCGGCCCACCGTGGGAACTACGCGGCCAGCAGTCGTCGCACGAGCGAGGCGTCGATCGGGAACTCGCCGGGACGCATCGGGCCCTCGGGGATCGTTTGCGCTTCTGTCTCTGTGTCTGACACGGGGCCCAACTATGCCCGGGGCGAAGGAGGTTCGCGCTTCTTTTTCGCGACAGGCAACCTGGCGCACGCCGTCGCCGTCTTGATCGACAACGGGTGGGCGGCGAGACGACCGCGGTACGGCAGGGATTCCCGAGTGGAAATCCAGCACACTATACTCTCCATGTATACAAGGCGTGTATACGTGAGATGTATAGCCGAGCCGTCGGGTGCCGCCGATCCGTGCACGTGAGCCGATCGAAAGGGATCCATGTACGGCAAGGCTTTCGCCCCGGAGTACCAGGGCGCTTTGACGACCCTATCCGTGAACTCCTCGCTGACCGATGTCCTGGCGGCGGGTACCGAGCAGCTGCGCGCCGCCGAGCGCGTGGGCGCCCGTGCCGAGGCGGCCCGTTCGGGCCTGGCGGTCGCCGAGGCGCACCGCAGGCTCGGGCAGGTGGCCGACGCCGACCGGGCGTGGAAGGCGAGCTACCGCACCGCCCGCGAGGCCCGGGACACCGGCGCGATGGCGTGGGCGCTGTGGAGCGGCGGCACCCTGGCCCGCCAGCGCGGGGCGTTCCCGCTGGCCTGGCGGCTGCTGCGACTGGCCGCCGAACTCGGCAAGCAGTCCGGGGACGTCGTCGTACGCGGCTACTCCCTGGCGGGCATGGCGGAGACCGGCCGTATCCAGGGCGACTACGCCGCCGTGACCGCTTTGCACGAACAACTGCTGGCCGAGGCCCGTAAGCGCGGCGAGGCCCGCCACACCGTGTGGGCCCTGGAGGGCATCGCACAGATACACCGCAACACCGGCGCCTACGACACCGCGTACGCCATGTTCGAGGAAGCCGCCGAGATCGCCGCGCGCGCCGAGGACCGGCGCGGCCACGCCTGGGCTCTGCGCGGCCTCGCGGACATCGTCTCCGTACGCGACCGGGACCCGGACCGCGCGCTGGCACTGCTGAGCGAGGCGGAGGTGTCCTGCCGGGCGATGAACCTGTCCGGGGCGCTCGCCTACAACCACAAGATGCGCGGCAACGTCCTCTACCGGGCCGGGCGTTATGAGCGGGCCCGGGACCTCTACGTGCAGGCACTGGCGGAGTTCGAGGCGATGAGCGAGCCGCGCGGCCGGGCGCTGTCCCGGCTCGGGCTGGTCAAGTCCCTGGCCAGGCTCGGCCGCGACCGCGCCGAGACCGCCGCCGAACTCACCGAACTGGCCAGCGTGTTGGAGGGCATCGGGCTGCGACACGCCCGGGAGATGGTCGAGCGGGCACGGACGGAACTCGGCCTCACCCCGGCGGAGGGCGCGGACACGGAGGCGGCCCGATGACCTCTCCCCGTACGGCCCTGACGGCGCCGCCCGCCGCCCCGGAGATCCTGGAGCGCTGCCGCGAACTGGTCGCCCCGGCCCTCGCGGAGGCGATCGACGGGCTGCACCCCTGGGTGGCGGAGATGGCCGGCTACGCGTTGGGCCGCTGTGAGGTCGGCGGCGCCCCAGCGACCCACCGCCAGGGCAAGGGCGTACGACAGGCACTCGCCGTGCTCGGGGCCGAGGCGGCCGGAGGTTCCGCCGAGGCGGGCGTGCCGGGCGCGGTGGCGGTGGAACTGCTGCACACCTTCTCGCTCCTGCACGACGACATCATGGACGGCGACGCGCTGCGCCGCGGCCGCCCCGCCGTGTGGAAGGCATATGGCACCGGCCCCGCCGTCCTCACGGGCGACGCGCTCTTCGCCCTTGCCGTCGAGACCCTCACCGCGGCGCCCGCGACCTCCCACGCCGCGGCGGCCGTGCGGCGGTTGACGCGGGCCTCGCGCGACCTGGTCCGCGGTCAGGCCGACGACCTGCTGTTCGCCCACCGCCCGTGGACCGGCCCCGACGCGGTGAGCGCGGGGGAGTACGAGGCGATGGCGGAGCACAAGACCGGTGCCCTGCTCGGCTGCGCGCTGGCCCTCGGGGCCGGGCTTGCGGGCGCGCCGCGGGAGACCGCCGCCGCCCTGGACCGCGCCGGACGGCATCTCGGGGTGGCCTTCCAGATCGCCGACGACCTGCTCGGCATCTGGGGCGATCCGGCCGTCACCGGGAAACCGGTGCACGGTGATCTGCGGCACGGGAAGAAGACCCTCCCTGTTCTCGCCGCCCTGGCCGCGCCGGGCGGCTCCCCGCTCGCCGAACTCCTCACCTCCACCGCCGTCCTCGACGACGGCGCCGTACGCCGGGCGGCGACCCTGGTCGAGCGGGCCGGCGGCCGCTCGGCGGCCCTGGGCGCGGCGCGCCGGCATCTCACCGCCGCGGACACCCTGCTGGCGGGAGCCTCCCTGGCCCCGCGTCCCGCCGCGGACCTGCGGACGCTCCTCTCCTCGCTCGCCCACCGCACCATCTGACACCTGCGCGCCTCCGGCTCCCCCGCTGTGGGCCGGAGGCGCTGCGACCTCGATCACATGTGCGGGTTGGTGGACCTCGTCGGGCAACCACCGCCCCCCTCCTCGCATCTGTCGGGAGGGCCCGACAGCCTCCACGGCGTTCAACGACGCCGTGCCTCAAGGCGGTTGGCGATGCCGGCCGCCCCTGTTCGAAGGAACTCAGTGCGTAGACCCCACATACGCCGCGTGGCGATCGCCGTCGCGGTGACGACGGCGGCCACGCTTCCGGCGGGCCACGCCCTCGCGGCGCCCGACTCGCCCGTCCGTGCCGCGACTTCGGCCTCCTCGCCGGTGGAGGCCGCCCGGGCCGCCGCGTTCGCCCACGCCCCGGCCACCGGTGTTGGTCCGGGTGACACCCTGCGGGCCACGGACGTCATGACGGACCCGGACGGCACGCAGCACGTCCGCTTCGTCCGCAGCCACCAGGGGCTCCCGGTGCTCGGCGGCGACCTCGTCGTCCACCTCGGCAAGCAGTCCGCCTACCTGGGCGTGACCCGGGCCGCCGACCACACCGTCAAGCCGGCCACGACCGAGGCGAAGCTGACGCCCCA
The DNA here is from genome assembly GCF_001514115.1 of Streptomyces olivochromogenes. Classification (GTDB taxonomy): domain Bacteria; phylum Actinomycetota; class Actinomycetes; order Streptomycetales; family Streptomycetaceae; genus Streptomyces; species Streptomyces olivochromogenes. Next base: position 79,776 of record NZ_KQ948466.1, on the reverse strand, counting down.
GCAGGCCGAACAGAAGGCCGCCGCGGTCGCCCAGGGTGACGCGGGCAGCGCCGAACTCGTCGTCGACGCCCGCGACGGTGCCGCCGCCCTCGCCTACCAGGTGCGCGTGACCGACAGCGACACCACCGAGGCCGGTGGCTCCCGCACGGTCGTCGTGGACGCGCAGAGCGGCCGGATCCGCAGCAACACTCCCGACAGCGACGAGTTCTTCTCGCCGCACCTGGAGAAGACGCTGCGCGAGAAGGGTGAGACGGCGAGCCCGGTGACGGGCGTGGCCACGCAGCCGGCCGGCCTCCTCGCCGCGACGACGGCCGCCCGCTACCCGGTCAAGGCCACCGGCAGCGGCGCCTCCCTCTTCGCCGGCAAGGTGACGCTGACCACGACCCGGACCGCGCGCACCAGCTTCCTCCTCAAGGACCCCACCCGGTGGAACACCGAGACCCGGGACGCCAAGGGCGCGGAACTGGAAGCCTTCTCGCGCGGCACGAAGTTCACCAGCACCACCAACAAGTGGGGCACCGGCACCACCGCCAACCGGACCACCACCGCGGTCGACGCCCAGTACGGCATCACCCAGACGCTGGACTTCTACAAGAAGACCTTCGGCCGCAAGGGCATCAAGAACAACAGCACCGGCGCCCGCGCGATGGTCCACTTCGGCCGCAAGGTCGGCAACGCCTTCTGGGACTCGACGTGCGGCTGCATGCTCTACGGTGACGGTGACGGCGACATGTTCAAGAAGCCGCTGGTCGTCCTGGACGTCACCGGCCACGAGCTGACCCACGGCGTCGTCGACGCCACCGCCGCCCTCGAGCCCACCCGGGTGGACGCGGACGGCAACCAGTACGGCGAGCCGGGCGCACTCAACGAGTCACTCGCCGACATCTTCGGGTCCAACGTCGAGTTCTCGGCCAACAACCCGAAGAACCCGCCCAACTACCTCATGGGCGAGAAGCTGGGCCTCGCCCAGAAGTTCCTGCGCCGCCTCGACCACCCCTCCCTGGACAAGCTGGAGGGCACCATCGACTACTGGTCGCCCGCGGCGTACGACACCGAGGTGCACGCCGGTTCCGGCGTCTCCTCGCACGCGTACTACCTGCTCGCCGAGGGCAGTGGCCGCAAGACGGTCGGCGGTGTGAAGTACGACTCGCCGACGTACGACGGCTCGCGGGTGACCGGCATCGGGCGTGCCAAGGCGACCGCGATCTTCTACCGCGCGCTGACCCGCTACATGGTCTCCACGACCGACTTCCACGACGCGCGGACCGCGACCCTCGAGGCCGCCGCCGACATGTACGGGGCGACCAGCGCCGAGTACCGGGCGGTGGACGCGGCGTGGGCCGCCGTGAATGTCACCACCGCCAACACCCCGGCCGCCGGACGCTGACGGACGGCACGTGAAGGACTGCACGAGCAGGACGGCACGTGAAGGACTGCACGAGCAGGACGGCGCCAGAAGAAGGGGCCCCGCCAGTGGCGGGGCCTCTTTCGCCGTTCCCCCGGCGTCAGTGCTGCTGTGCCTTCTGCGGAGTCGCCTCACTCGGCCGTACGACGACCAGGCCGTCGCCCTCCAGCTTCAGCTGCACGGCCTCGCCCGAGCCGCCGCGGATCATCGAACCGATCGACTGCGAGCGGTGCAGCGAGGTGTGGAGCTGCGCGGTCCAGCCGACGACCGCGTCCGTGTCGACGTACACCGGCTGCTGCGGCGAGACGGGTATCACCAGCGGGTTGCCCTCGCAGATCAGCCCCAGTCTGCCGTGACCGCTGAAGACGCTGTTGAAGATGCCGCCGCCGGTGACGCCCGCGCCCTTCACGGTCTTTATCTCGTACGACAGCGTGGAGTCGAAGCACAGGACGTTGCGCCCGTTCACGGTGAACAGGTCGCCCGGCTCGATGTCGATGATGAAACAGTTCTGCGCCTCGTGCGCGAACCAGGCCTCGCCCTGCCCGCGCACCGTCATCAGTGGCAGTCCCTCGCCGGTGACCGCCCGCTTGAGCATGCCGCCCACGCCCTGGCCCTTGCGCTCGAACTGCAGATTCCCCCGGTAGGCGATCATCGCCCCCTGGCGCGCGAGCATGTCGCCGTTGACGGCGTACTTGATCGACTTGGCGTTCTGGATGGTCATGCCCGGCGTGACGGCGGGCTGCACCATGTGGTCACTGGAAAAGAGATCACCCTTCATGCGGGCATCTTGGCCCGGAGGGTTTGGTTCCGCCAAGATCGCCGACATCAGGGGACGGCTGGGGGCCGTCGGCGACTGCCGGGAACGCGCGAAGGGCCGGTCCGGCGCACCGGACCGGCCCTGGGGGAGTCGTCAGGAGGCGCTGGCGGTGCCGACCTGGGTGTGCAGGCGGGCGACGACCTCGGTGAGCTGGGCGGCGACCTCGGCGTCGTCGACCGGGTGGGTCTCGGCGAAACGGGTCACGGAGCCGGGAACGGAGAGCTTGACGTCCTCGAGGACGGTGGCACCCGCGATGCCCAGGGCCTTGCGGGCCTCGTCCTGCGCCCAGACGCCACCGAACTGACCGAACGCGGTGCCGACCACGGCGGCGGCCTTACCGGTGAAGGCGCTGGCACCGTACGGACGCGACAGCCAGTCGATGGCGTTCTTCAGGACGGCCGTGATCGTGCCGTTGTACTCCGGCGAGAAGAGCAGGAAGGCGTCGGCGCGGCCCGCGGCCTCGCGCAGGGCGATGGCGGCGGCCGGCACCTTGCCCTCGACGTCGAGGTCCTCGTTGTAGAACGGGACCTCGGCGAGTCCCTCGAACAGCTCGATCTCCGCGCCCTCGGGGGCGAGCTTGATGGCCGCCTCCGCGAGCTGGCGGTTGTGGGAGCCGGCGCGAAGGCTGCCGACGAGCGCGAGGATGCGTACGGACATGGGGAACTCCCGGGGACGAAACATTGCGGCAATAAAGCGGACCGAGGTCCGCTTGCTGGTCTGTTTAATGTTGTAGCAGCTAAACGGACCAGGGTCCAGTTGTCCCCGTCTGCCGTTACGCTGTGTTCATGTCCACCCCACTTCCGCCCTTCCCGAGGGGGCAGGAACCCTCGGGAGCCCCGGTTCCGCTGGAGCTGACCGTCGGGCCCGCCGCGCCGCAGCTCCGCGCCGATGCCGCACGCAACCGCGCCCGGCTGCTGGAGGCCGCCACCCGTCTGGTGGAGGAGCACGGGGTCGCCAATGTGACCATGGAGGCCGTCGCCGTCGCGGCCTCGGTGGGCAAGGGGACCGTCTTCCGGCGCTTCGGTGACCGCACCGGCCTGCTGATGGCCCTGCTCGACCACACCGAGCAGCAGTTCCAGGCCGCCTTTCTCAGCGGCCCGCCACCTCTCGGCCCCGGCGCGTCACCGGCGGACCGCCTGCACGCCTTCGGCTGCCGGGTCCTGCGCGAGATCCACGACCGGCTCGACCTGTACATCGCCGCCGAGCCGGACGCCTCCCGCCGCTTCAGCTCCGCCCCGTACCGCGTCCGCTTCACCCACGTCGCCATGCTCCTGCGCGAGGCCGTGCCCGACGCGGACGGCGTTCTCCTCGCCCAGACCCTCATGGGCTACCTGGAACCCGCCCTGATCCACCACCTGACGCGGCAGTGCGGGATGCCCCTCGAACGCCTGGAGTCCGGCTGGCACGACCTCGTGAAGCGGACCACCTGCCCGGTGTCCGACTAGCCTTTGGGCATCCGTCAGTTGAACGGGTCCAGGGTGACGTAGGCCTGTTGGGGGTTGCCGTCGTGGACCAGGGACTCGTAGTTGCCGACGTCGTCGAAGGCGAACGCGTAGGCCTTGCCGTCGGCCATCTGCGCGTGGATCTTGCGGGCGTACTGGTTGGTCACCGTGTCCTGGTAGAAGCTCGCCGAGCTCGTGTCCGGCTGGTTGGGGTTGGTGAGAAGGGTCGAGCGGTTGAAGCCCGCGCACAGGGTCCGTGAAATGGGGCCGCGTACCAGGTCGTTGGGGGCGTCCAGCCGCTTGTAGCAACCGAAGATGCTGTCCGAGTCGGGCTTCTGGAAGCTGGTGACGACCGCTCCGGCGCTGTTGGTGAAGTTCATGACGTCACCGGAGACCCGCCCGAAGTACTTCGTGTTCGGCTGATCGGTGAACGGCGTCACCGTCAGCGTCGACGAACTGTACTTCTGCCACACGCGGTTGACGTAGTCGTCCATGACGGTGCCCGGCAGCGCGCCCGCCTCGATGCCGTGGCCGGGAGCCAGCGCCCGCAGGACGGTGCCGTCGGAGCGGGTCTGGATCAGATTGGCCCAGCCACCCGGCTGACCGCGCAGGGCGTTGAAGAACCCGGTGTAGCCGCCCGTTTTGAGGTGGCCGGTGTTCTTTGTGCTCCCGTCGGCGAGCTGGACCCCGACGGCGTAGGGGGCCGAGAACATGTCGACCTGGGTGCTGTTGATCCACAGCCCGGAGTCGTTGAGCGTGTACTCGGACCAGTTGAAGAGGATGTTGCGGTTGGGGTCGCTCGGGTTCTGCACGGCCGGCTGCACCAGGCCGCCGGTGGTCAGGCGGAAGTCGAGTTTCTGGCCGTAGGAGAAGTAGATCCGGCCGGAGAACTTGGGCATCCGGATCGTCATCGACTGGCCGTTGGCCGGTCCCGTGATCGAGGCGTCGGGCGCGGGCGTCGGCGGATTGCCGCCGGCGGGCCAGGCGTGGAACGTGCCGTTCGCGTCGGCCCAGCCCTGCTGGCCCGTCGAGAGGAGTGTTCCGAGGTCGTAGATGTAAACGGGTTCGCTGCGGCCTGAGTTGTTCGTGAACTTCAGGGGGATCGTGGTCGGGACGGCCGCGTTCGCGTCGGAGGGGGCGCCGAACGTGAGAAGCGCCGTGGTGGCGGTGGCCGCAGCCACCGCCAGGGCATGCCATTTCAGCCTTCTGGGCACTCGCTCTCTCCTTGGGTGGGGGGATTCCAACGAGGTGGATTCCGGCGGAGTGGAGCCGTCCGGTTCTCGTTGAGAGCGCTCTCAGAATTGCGGCGGGTGACGTGCGTGTCAACGATTCGGACAGAATTGGTCTGGTCCAACTGGGCCTGGGGCGGCGGCACATGGTGGTGTTCACGGCGGATCCGACGGGTGGCCGGCGGGAGTGGTCACCCATACCGGTGGGAGCGCGCTGAGCTGCTGCTCGATGGTCGCGCGGCCATCGTCGCCCACTCCGTCGGACTCCCGCCGGTGCAGCTGAAGCCGCGGGGCCCGGTGAGTTGCCCTGCGGTCGCGTACCTGGAGCGGGTGTCCGTGAGGTGTGGTTGGCGTCCCCCTGGGCAGGAACGCCCCAGGGGGAGGGGTGCGTCTCGTGGTGATCGGCTCGGGCTGGAGCGTGACGTGGGAGTGCTGGCGTCTGTGACCAGGTCTGATTCAGACACTTGTTGACCTTTTGCTGACGCTGCTGACAAAAAGTCAGATAATCCGGCAGTGCCCGCGTGCACGCCGGGCCTGGCCTTGTGTGGCTGTCCTTGCGTTACCGGAACGGTCGTGAAGAGGCAGGTCAGGACATCTTTCGTCGCCAAGACACCCGCAGGCGGTCACCGATTCGTGGATCCAGCTTCAAATCTTGAGCACAAATTCCACACGCCCCTCTCTTCAGACGGGCCCCGATGGTCTAGATTGACCGTGCTTCGCATGCTGGGACACGAGGCGACAAATGATGATCTATGGGTCCGGCGATGCAGACGGTCAGCAGCCGTGTCTCTGAGACCCGACGTGGGGGTGATCGATTCTTGGAGCCCGAGACGGGCTTCGGGTGCGGGGAGCATCCGAGGTTTCGACGGGTTCCCGCGCACCTCATGAGCCTGGCAGGACATGCAAGTCTGCTGCCGCCAGGGTGGGTTGTTCACGTAGCTCTGAAACAGCCGGGATGTCATGCGCGGGAGGCGGGGGCCTCCCGAGGGGGGAACAGCCGGCGGGAGGCGGGGGCCTCCCGTAAGGGGCGAAACAGTGTGAGGCGAACACGTCGAACCACTGGGGACCTTGGGGGGTTCTGTGCGGCAGGGGGGAATAGTCGGCCCTTTTCCGTCGGCGCGCGGGCGTCTGGCGGACGGGGCAATCAGCCAGCCCGCGATCGAATGGGAGCAGCGGTACAGACGTACCGTGATCATCAGTGACACCGTGGCCACCGCCTTCGTAGTGGCGGCGATCGGCGACTTCTTCGGGGCCCGGGACGCGGCCAACTGGCATGAGAAGTGGGGCATTCTCGCCTTCGGCACTCAGGTGCTGGTGCTGGGCGCGCTCGCGGTGAGCCGCTCATGGTCTCCGGCCGTGCTCGGCCAAGGCGCCGAGGAATTCCGCCGGTTGGGACGTTCACTGTTCACGGCGACCGTCGTCCTGGCGCTCGGCGGGATCGCTCTGACCTCGCGCAACATCAAGCTCTGGATCTTCGTCGCGATCCCCGCGATCGCGCTCGTCACCATGACCGAGCGGTATCTGCTCCGCCTCTGGCTGCACAAACAGCGCAACGAAGGACGCTGCCTGAGACCGGTGCTCGCTGCCGGGAGCCCGGCCACCGTGCGTGACCTGATCAACCGAACCCGCAAGCTCCCGCACCTCGGCTGGCGGGTGGAGGCGGTGTGCACGACGGACGGTCGCGGGCTCGACGGCGAGCAAGGCGGCCTCGACGGTGACCAGTTGGACGGAGTGCCGGTCATCGGCCTGCTTGAGGACGTCGCCAAGCACGTCCGCCACGACGGCTACCGCGTCGTCGCGGTCACACCGGACCCGCACTGGTCACCGGACCGGCTGCAGCGGCTGGCCTGGAACCTCGAAGGCAGCGACGCCGAGATGATCGTGGCCCCCGTGCTGATGGAGGTGGCCGGCCCGCGGCTGCACGTCGACGCGGTGCTCGGGATACCACTGCTGCGGGTCAGCATGCCGACCTTCACCGGAGGCCGCCGGGCGATCAAGGGGGTCGTCGATCGGATGGGCGCGGCGATCCTGCTGATGCTGTTCGCGCCGCTGATGGTCCTCGTCGGGCTGCTCGTGCTGGTGGACAGCCGGGGCGGGGTGTTATACCGCCAGCGCAGGGTCGGCAAGGACGGCCGCGAGTTCACCATCGTCAAGTTCCGCACCATGGTCGCCGGGGCCCACGGGGCACGTGCCCAGTTGGCCGACCACAACGAAGGCGCGGGCCTGCTGTTCAAGCTCCGCCGGGATCCGCGAGTGACCCGGGTGGGAGCAGTGCTGCGCCGGTACTCGCTCGACGAGCTCCCACAGCTCTTCAACGTGCTGACCGGATCGATGTCGCTCGTCGGACCGCGGCCTCCGCTGCCGGAGGAGTGCGCCGCGTACGACCCGGACATCCGGCGGCGGCTGCTGGTCAAGCCCGGGCTCACCGGCCTGTGGCAGATCAGCGGACGCAGCGACCTGCCGTGGGAGGAGGCGGTCCGCCTCGACCTGCGGTACGTGGAGGACTGGTCGCTCGCCCTGGACACAGTGATCTTGTGGAAGACGCTGCGTGCCGTGCTCCACGGGCAGGGGGCCTACTGATGCGCGGGGGTCGTCCGACCGGCGCGTGGACCGCAGGCCGCAAGGGCCTGCCTGGGGGGAGAGACCGGTCATGAGAGTCAGCGTTTTCGGGCTCGGCTACGTGGGCTGCGTATCGGCCGCGTGCCTGGCCAGCATGGGGCACGAAGTCATCGGGGTGGACGTCAACCAGGTGAAGGTCGACCTGGTCAACGACGGCAAGGCTCCGGTGGTGGAGGAACGTATCGGCGAGCTCATCGCCGAGGTCGTGCGAACCGGAGCGTTGCGCGCCACCGCCGACGTCCGCGAGGCGATCACGGACAGCGAGGTGTCGCTGGTCTGCGTGGGTACGCCGTCGGAGCCCAACGGCAGCCTGTGCACCACGTACTTGGAGCGGGTCACCGAGCAGATCGGCGCCGCGCTGGCCGAGCGGGGCGGGCGGCAGACCATCGTGTTCCGCAGCACCATGCTCCCGGGCACCTGCCTGAACCTGCTGGTACCGATCCTGGAGAAGAACGTCGGCGGCACGGCCGGGGTGGACTTCGGGGTCGCGGTCAACCCGGAGTTCCTGCGCGAGGGCACGAGCGTGCAGGACTTCTTCGACCCACCCAAGACCGTCATCGGCGAGCTCGACCCGGCAAGCGGCGACACGGTGACGGCGCTGTACGACGGCCTGCCCGGCGAGGTGTTCCGGGTGCCGGTCCCGACCGCCGAGGCGATCAAGTACGCGGACAACGCGTTCCACGGCCTCAAGATCGGCTTCGCGAACGAGCTGGGCGCGGTGTGCCAGGCGCTCGGGGTGGACTCGCACCAGGTGATGGACGTGTTCCTGGCCGACCGCAAGCTGAACATCAGCCCCGCCTACCTGCGGCCCGGCTTCGCCTTCGGTGGCTCCTGCCTGCCCAAGGACCTGCGCAGCCTGGTCCACGCGGCGCAGCGGGCCGACGTCTCGGTGCCCATCCTCTCCCACGTGCTGGCCTCCAACTCCGACCATCTGCAGCGCGCGGTGAACCTGGTCGAGCGCACCGGAAAGCGCCGGGTGGGCCTGTTCGGGCTGTCCTTCAAACCCGGCACCGACGACCTCCGCGAGAGCCCGCTCGTCGAGCTGGCGGAGAGGCTCTTCGGCAAGGGCTACGACCTCAAGATCTACGACGCCAACGTGAGCCTCTCCCGACTGCTCGGCGCGAACCGCGAGTACATCGAGAGCCGGCTGCCGCATCTCGCGCAGCTGCTCGCGGACTCCGTCGACGAGGTGCTCGAGCACGCCGAGGTGTGCCTGGTCGGGACCAGGGATCCGGCCGTGCTGTCGGCGCTGCCCCATGCGGACGGACCGTTGATCGTCGACCTCATCCGCCTTCCCGACGCCGAGGCGCGCCGGGCCGAACCGGGGTACATGGGCCTTGCTTGGTAACGCAACCGGCGGCGACGGTCCGGACCGTCGCGCGCTGATCCTGGTGGAGAACCTGTCGGTGCCTTTCGACCGGCGGGTGTGGCAGGAGTGCACGACCCTGCGCGACGCGGGCTGGGAGGTGCACGTCATCTGTCCCCGGGGGGAGAGGCGGGACACGGAGCTGGAGACGGTGATCGACGGGGTGCGGATCCACCGCTACCCGTTGCGCGCGGCCACCGGAGGGCCGGCCGGCTACCTGCGGGAATACGGATCGGCGTTGTGGCACACGGTCCGGCTGGCCCGCAAGGTCGGCCCGGTCGACGTGGTCCACGCCTGCAACCCGCCCGACCTGCTGTTCCTGCCGGCCCTGTGGATGAAGCGGCGCGGCGCGCGGTTCGTCTTCGACCAGCACGACCTGGTACCCGAGCTGTACCTCTCCCGGTTCGACCGCGGCGAAGACCTGCTCTACCGCGCCGTGTGCGCGCTGGAACGCCGGACCTACCGGGCCGCGGACATCGTGCTCGCCACGAACGAGAGCTACCGGGACGTCGCGCTGCGCCGTGGCGGCCGGCGGCCGGAGGACGTCTTCGTGGTGCGCAGCGCGCCCGCGACCGACCGGTTCCAACCGGTGCCCCCGGAGCCGGAGTTGAAGCGCGGCAAGCCCCATCTGCTGTGCTACCTCGGAGTCATGGGCCCTCAGGACGGCGTCGACTACGCCCTGCGGGCCCTCGCGAAGCTGCGCGACGAACTCGGGCGGACCGACTGGCACGCGGTCTTCGTCGGGGCCGGCGACGCCTTCGACGCGATGGTGGAGCTGTCCGGGCGGCTCGGTCTCTCCGAGCAGGTGCAGTTCACCGGGCGCATCCCGGACGCCGACCTGGTGCGCTACCTGTGCACCGCGGACGTGTGTCTCTCCCCCGACCCGCACAATCCGCTCAACGACGTGTCGACCATGAACAAGGTCCTGGAGTACATGGCGATGGGGCGGCCGATCGTCTCGTTCGACCTCCGGGAGGCGCGCGTCTCCGCCGGTGACGCCGCCGTCTACGCGCCCGCCAACGACGAGGCCCAGTTCGCCAAGCTCATCGCGCTGCTCCTCGACGATCCCGAGAAGCGGGCCCGGATGGGAAAGATCGGCCAGGAGCGGATCAGCGGGCCGCTCTCCTGGCGGAACTCGCAAGCGTCACTGCTCGCCGCCTACGCCGCCGCCTGCCGGGACCATGCCCCGGTGTCGGCGGGCGGGCCGGTCCGTACGGGGAAGAGGCCGCACCATTGAATGACGACACGATCCGCCTGGTCACGATCGGACGGATTCTCCGTCGGCGGTGGCGGCTTCTTGCCGTCCTCGCCGTAGTGGGCGCGCTCTTCGGCTACGGCACCTCGGTGCTGCTGCTTCCGCCGCGGTACACGGCAGAGGCATCGGTACTGCTGCCGGGGCAGTGGGAAGAGCGCGAACTGCTGACCCAGGTGGACATCGCGACCAGTTCGGCGGTGGTCGACCGCGCGGCCGCCACGCTCGCCTGGAAGGGCGTCGACGGCACCGAACTGCGGGACCAAGTGAGCGCCAAGGCGGACGACGGGAACATCATCAAGATCTCGGGTACGGCCGACACCCCGGAGCGCGCCCAGCGGCTCTCCGACCAGCTGGCCCAGCAGTTCGTCACCTTCGCCACCCGCATCGCGGGCGGCAGCACCGACCCCGCGGCGGACACGGCGACGGAGGCGCTGCGGAAGCAGGTGGCCGAGACCAACCGCCGTATAACGGACCTGGCCGACTCGGCAGATCCGGGGCAGACCGTGGAGGGCGTGCAGGCCCGCACCGAGCTCGAGGGTCTGCGCACCGGGCTGCAGGACGCCATGAAGAAGCTGGAGGAGGCCAACCCGACGACCGCCAAGGCCGGCATGGTCGTCATGGGGCCGGCGCCCCGACCCGCCGGCGCGGCGGCACCGACGAGGATGCAGCTCATCGTCGCCGGGGCGCTGCTGTTCGTCCTGCTCGCGGTCATCGGCCATCTCGCCGCCGCACGGGTGAGCCGCCGACTGCGCACCGAACCGGAGATCGCCGCAGCGCTCGGTTCGCCGCTCCTCGGCACCGTCGACGTGCCCGGTGAACGGCGCGGTCACCGGCCCGAGAGCCATGGCTCACGGGCCCGGATCCGCCGACTTCTCGGCATCGACACCCGGTGGGACATACCGACCCCGCAGAGGTCCGGCGACGAGGCCGAGAGGCGGATCCGCTACCGGCGGGTGTGCGCTCGCCTCCGGGACCAACTGCCCGCCCCCCGGCGGCTGCTGGTCGTCGTCCCGGAAGGCGATGAGGTCGCCCGGCTGGCCGCCGGACAGCTCGTCGCCGAGGCCACCAGTGATCCGCAGCTGCGGGTGGTGGAGGTCTCGGTGGACCGGCCGATCGTGCCGGACCGCGACACCGAGTCCGGTGCCCTGGCCGTCCTCAGCGCGGGCAGCTGGACCGCCGAGGAACTCGCCGGCATCGCCGAGGCGTGTGCGGACGGCGGGCACGAGGTCGTCGGCGTCGTCGTCGCCGGCACGGTCCGCACCCGCCCGGAGCGGACTGCCGACCGCCCTTCTGACGAGGCCACCCTGGCGCTCGCGGTTCACGGCCACGCGACAGGAGATTCAGCGTGACGACGAGCACGACTTCGGAGTCGTCGGCCGCCACTCCGCTCCTCGACCTGCAGGCGCTGGTGGTCGCGGTCCGCAGACGCCGCCGGCTGTGGGGCGCCATGGCGCTGCTCGGACTGCTGATGGGCGCGGCCGTGGCGGTCCTGCTGCCGCCGGCACCGGCCGCCGTGACCAAGGTGCTGGTCGCGCATCAGGAGGACCAGCCGAACGACACCGGAACGCTGATCCGCACCGACGCCCAGCTGCTGGCGACCTCGCGGATCGCCGGCCAGGCCCTGCGGATCCTCAAGTCCCCGGAAATGCCGGAGGACCTCATGCGGGACTACCGGGGCACCGGACTGACCAACAACGTCCTCCAGATCGATGTGACAGGCAAGACCGACGCGGAAGCGGTGGCCCGGGCCAAGGCACTGGCCGAAGCGTTCGTCGCGGACCACGCCAAGCGCATCCAGGCCATCGCCAACGCCAACGCCAAGGGCCTGCTCGATCAGCGTGACCGCATGCAGACGGAGCTCGCCGACGTCAACAAGGCGATCGGCGGCCGGTCGCCCGACACCGACCCGAAGGACGCGGCGAACCTCGAGTCGCTCTTCGCCCGGCGGGCCGAACTCACCTCACAGATCTCCGACTTCGGCCAACGTGCCGAGGAGGCGCGCGTCGGCGCGCCCCAGCTCGTCGCCGGCACACAGATCGTGGACGCCCCGCGCGCGGTGCGGCACTCCCTGCCCAAGGCCGCCGTCACCAACGCCGTGATCGGACTCGTCCTCGGGCTCTTCCTCGGGCTCGCGCTGGCCGCGGTCGGCGCGGTGGTGGCGGACCGCCCCGTGCTGCGCCGGGACATCGCGGCGAACCTGGGCGCCTCGGTCATCGCGGAACTGCCCCGCCGGTCGGGCAGGCTGTGGCAGCGCCGACGGACCCGGGTGGCGCGCGAACGGCTCACCACGACCCTTGCCCGCACCGCGCGCGGCTCCGCGGAACCGCTGTCGCTGCTGGAACTGGGTTGCGCGCGCAGCACGAGCGTGATCGCCCTGGGCCTCGCCCGGGCACTGGCGGAGGACGGGCCAGTGGTCGTCATCGACGGTCTCCCCCGCCCGCGGCTCGCAGGCCGCCGCCCGAAGCCGGGAGACCCCACCGTGGTCAGCGGCGAACGCGCCGCGGCCGTGTCGCCTCAGGAGCACCGGATCGGCGTCGGCTCGGTGGCGCCCGGCACGGCGTGGACCGACCTCCAGTACCTCGGCACCCAGACCCTGCTCGTCGTGCGTGCCGGGCACGGCAGCGCCGCATGGCTGCACACAGTGGCGCGGCAACTCGCGGACCAGCGCATCCCGGTGATCGGTGTGGTGCTGATCGACCCCGATCGGCGCGACCGGACCGACGGCACGCTGTGGGACGGGCTGGCCAACGCGCTGCGCGGCCGGACCGAGCGGCCGACCTGGCAGAACGCGACGGGCCGGCGGCTCACCGAACGCCAGCCGATACGGGCCGCACGGGTCCCGGACAACGACCAGGAGGTGCGGTAGGACGTGTGTGGCATCGCAGGCACTTACCGATGGCCGGACGGCAAGGTCGTGACCGACCGGCTCACCGACACCCTCGCCCACCGCGGCCCGGACGGCGCGGGCCGCTACGGCCACCCTCTCGGTGACGGCGAAGTGCAGCTCGGGCACCGCCGGCTGGCCATCATCGACCTGTCCGAGACCGGCGCCCAGCCGATGGTCTCGGACGGCCTCGCCCTGACGTACAACGGCGAGCTGTACAACGCGCCGGAGCTGCGTGCCGAGCTGGCGGCCACCGGGGTGCGCTTCCGCGGTACCTCCGACACCGAGGTGGTCCTGGAGGCCTGGCGGCGCTGGGGCACGGACTGCCTGCCCCGGCTGCGCGGCATGTTCGCGTTCGGCATCTTCGACGAGCGAACCGGTGACCTGGTGCTCGCCCGCGACCAGCTCGGCATCAAGCCGCTGTTCCTGCTCCGGCGCGGCGCGGGCCTGATGTTCGCCTCCGAGCTCAAGGCGCTCGCCGCCGCGACCGGCGGGTCGCTGGAGGTGGACCAGGCGGCACTGGTGGCCTCACTGCTGTACTACTGGGTGCCGGACTCGCGCTGCGCGTTCCGCGAGGCGGAGAAGCTGCCGCCGGGGAGCTGGCTGAGGTGCCGGCCCGACGGCCGGGTGGAGCGCGGCCAGTACTGGAACCTCCGCGACATCGCCGCCGAGGGCCGGGAGCGGGCCCAGGCCGGTGAGCAGCCGGACCTGGCTGCCATCGTCGAGGAGTCGACCCGGCGCCACCTGCTCTCCGACGTACCCGTGGCGACCTTCCTCTCCGGCGGCCTCGACTCCAGCTACCTGACCGCGCTCGCCGCCCGCCACCAACCCGGGATCTCCGCCTACACGATCGGCTTCCGCGCCGAGGACGCCAAGTTCGAGGCGATGCCGGACGACCTGCGCTACGCCCGGCAGGTGGCCGAGCGGTTCGGCGTCGACCTGCACGAGATCGAGATCGCCCCGAACGTGCTCGACCTGCTGCCGCAGATGACGTACCACCTGGACGAGCCGATCGGCGATCCCGCCGCGATCAACACGTACCTGATCTGCACGGCCGCCCGCGAGGCCGGGGTCAAGGTGATGCTCTCGGGGATGGGTGCCGACGAGCTGTTCGCCGGGTACCGCAAGCACCTGGCCAACCTGCTCGCGCTGCGCTACCAGCGCGTGCCGCGACCCCTGCGGCGCGGGGTGTCCGGGGTCGTGGACCGGCTCCCGGTCGCCACGTCCCGCCGGGGGTACCGTTCGGTGCGCTTCGCGAAGCGGTTCCTCTCCTTCGCCGATCTGCCGGAGGAGACCGCGTTCCGGCGCAGCTACACCATGTACGACCAGGACGAGCTGCTAGCCCTTCTCGATCCGGACCTGGCCGGGACGGTCGACGACGTGCTGACCGAACACGCGGACGTCTACCAGGACAACGACCTCGACGACTTCGTCAACCGCATGTGCCTCACCGACGCCCGGATGTTCCTGCCGGGCCTGAACCTCGCCTACACGGACCGGTCGAGCATGGCCGCCTCGACCGAGGTACGGGTGCCGTATGTGGACGTCGAAGTGGTGAAGGCGGCCTTCGCCGTGCCCGGCGATCGCAAGATCGTCGGACGGCAGGGCAAAGCCGTCCTCAAGGAGGCGGCCACCTCGGTTCTGCCCCGGGAGATCGTCTACCGGCCCAAGGGCCTGTTCAGCGCCCCGCTGCGCGCCTGGATGAGCCGGGACCTGGCACCGCTGGTGCGCGAGGTCGTCAACGACGGCGAGCTCGTCCGTTCCGGGCTCCTGCGCCGCGACGCGCTGGCGCGGATGGTCGCCGAGGACGCCGCCGGGCAGCGGGACTTCTCCAAGCATCTGTGGCACGTACTGACCCTCGAGTACTGGTATCGCGACGCGACCTCCGGGTCCGGCCAGAGCACTCGGTTGACGGTTTAGGAATCAGGAGTTCGGGTGAAGCAGGTCGTACAGAACTACAAGAGCGGCGAGCTGGCGGTGCTCGACGTTCCGGTGCCGGGGTGCAAGCCGGGCGGTGTGCTGGTGCGCAGCGCCTTCTCGCTGATATCCACCGGGACCGAGCTCATGAAGGTCTCCGAGGCCGGCATGTCGATGCTGGGCAAGGCCCGATCCCGCCCTGACCAGGTGGCCAAGGTCATGCAGAGCGTGGCCACCAACGGGGTGCCCGCCACCTACCGCAAGGTGATGGGCAAGCTGGACTCCTACACGCCGCTGGGCTACTCGCTGTGCGGGGTGGTCGAGCAGGTCGGCGCCGGGATCGACGATGTGAAGGTCGGCGACCTCGTGGCCTGCGCCGGCAATGAGCACGCGCTGCACGCCGAGCTGAACTGGGTGCCGAAGAACCTCTACTCCCCGGTCCCCGACGGCCTCGCCCCGCGGCACGCGGCCTTCGGCACCGTCGGGTCGATCGCGATGCAGGGCGTCCGCCAGGGCGAGCCGCAGCTCGGCGAGGTGGCGCTGGTCATCGGCCTCGGCCTGATCGGGCAACTGGTGGTGCAGCT
Organism: Streptomyces olivochromogenes; assembly: GCF_001514115.1. GTDB lineage: Bacteria > Actinomycetota > Actinomycetes > Streptomycetales > Streptomycetaceae > Streptomyces > Streptomyces olivochromogenes. The sequence goes on along the minus strand of NZ_KQ948466.1, from coordinate 64,258 downwards.
CCTCACCGCCGCGGGAGTCCGCGTGGTCGGAGCCGACCCCGACCCGGTGCGCTGCGAGCTCGCCGAGCGCCTGGGCGCCGCGGCCTGCGGCGATCCCGCGTCCGCGGCCGTGGAGGCCGCCGTCGCCGAACTCACCGGCGGTCACGGCGTGGACCAGGTGTACCTGGCCGCCGGCGGCGGCAGCAACCAGCCCGTCGAGCTGGCCGCGCGGCTCTGCCGGGACCGCGGCCGGGTCGTCGACATCGGCAAGTGCCGCCTGGACCTGCCGTGGAACGCGTACTACGAGAAGGAGCTCGACGTCCGCTTCTCGCGCTCGTACGGCCCCGGGCGCTACGACCCGGAGTACGAGCTCGAAGGGCGGGACTACCCGATCGGCTACGTGCGCTGGACCGAGCGCCGCAACCTGGCGTGCTTCCTCGACCTCGTCGCCCGCGGCAGCGTCGACGTGGAGCCCCTGGTCTCCCACATCGCCGACTTCGACGACGCGGTCGAGACGTACCAGCGACTGAAGGACGGCGAGCTGAAGGCCGTGGCCGTGCTGTTCCGGTACCCCGAACACGCGGGGGAAGCGGAGGAAGCGGGGGCCCCGGCGGTGGCCGTGCCCGCGGTGAAGCGACCCGGCGGCGGAGTCTCCACGCCGGCCCGGGCCGCCAAGACGCCGGTGCGTCTCGCGTTCATCGGCGCGGGAAACTACGCGACGTCGATGCTGCTGCCGCACCTGGCGCAGCGCGAAGGCGTCGAGCTGTCGGCCGTCGTCACCACGACGGCGCTGTCCGCGGCCAACGCGCAGCGGAAGTTCGGCTTCGCCCAGGCGACCACGGACCTGGACGCCGTGCTTGGCGACACGTCGATCGACGCGGTGTTTGTGGCCACCCGGCACAGCTCGCACGCCGAACTGACCCGGCAGGCACTGCTGGCCGGCAAGACGGTGTTCGTGGAGAAGCCCCTGGCGCTCACCGAGGACGAGCTGGCCGACGTACTCGCGGCGGTGGAGGAGTCCGGCAACGACCGGCTGCAGGTGGGCTTCAACCGCCGGTTCGCGCCGCTGCTCCAGGAGGCCAGGAAGCGGTTCGGCGCCCGGACCGGTCCGGCGAGCCTGCGCTACCTGGTCAACGCGGGCAAGCTGCAGCACGGCAGCTGGTACCTCCAACAGGGCGCCGAGGGCTCGCGGTTCGCCGGCGAGGGCGGCCACTTCATCGACACGGCGAGCTGGCTGCTCGAAGCCGACCCGGTCTCGGTGTACGCGACAGCCGCGCCCGGCAACGAGGACCTCCAGGTCGTCCTGCGCTACCCGGACGGATCCACCGCCACCATCAGCTACGTCACCACCGGCGCGCCCGGCTTCCCCAAGGAGACGCTGGACCTGGTCGCGGACGGCAAGGTGCTGCGGCTCGACGACTTTGTCCGTGCCTCGGTCTACAGCCGCAAGAAGTGGGTCAGTTCACGGCTGCCCAAGGCCCGGGACAAGGGCCAGAACGCCGAGCTGGCCGCGTTCATCAAGGCCGTGCGGACCGGCGGGCCGATGCCGGTGCCGCTGGAGTCGCTGGTCGCCACCACCTCGGCCACCCTCGCCGTGCAGGCCGGCCTGGCCGGCGGTGCGCCGGTGACGTTGGCGAGGACGCGATGACGATGAGCGCGGGCTGGTACCTGCGGCGGCTGTCCCGGATGGGCCCGCGCGAGGTCGCGGGCCGGGCGGGTGACGCGGTGCGCAGGCGGCGGTGGCGGTCGGCGCGGCCCGACTGCCCGAGCGTGACCGGCGCCCGCTTCACCGCCGTCCTGCCCGCGGGGACGGTCGCCGAGGTGCCGCCGGACGCCGTGAAACGGCTCGTCGCCGAGGCGGACCAACTGATGGCCGGGCACGCTGAGTTCTTCGGGGTGGTCCGCGACGACCTCACCGACCCGGACTGGTCGTACGACCCGAAGACCGGGCGCCGGGCCCCGTCGGGCTACGCCTTCGACGTGCCGTACCGGAACGAGGACGTGGCCGGGGACATCAAGCAGATCTGGGAGCCCTCGCGGCACCAGTACCTCACCGTGCTCGCCGCCGCCTACGCGGTCACCGGGGACGAGCGGTATGCCGAGCGCGTCGCCGAGCATCTGCGGTCGTGGTGGGCGGCCAACCCGCCGCTGCAAGGCGTGCACTGGATCAGCGGCATCGAACTGGGCATCCGGCTGCTGTCCTGGGTGTGGATCCGTCGGCTGCTCGACGGCTGGCCGGGCGCGGCCGAGCTGTTCGAGGACAACCGGGTCGCGCTGAACCAGATCTGGCACCACCAGCGCTGGCTGGCCGCCTTCCCCAGCCGGGGGTCTTCGGCGAACAACCACGTCATCGCCGAGGCCGCCGGGCAGTCCGCCGCGGCCTGCGCGTTCAACTGGTTCCCCTCGTCGGCGCGTTGGCGATCCGAAGCGCTGCGCTCGCTGGAGCGGCAGCTGCGCGCCAACACCTTCGACTCCGGCCTCAACCGCGAGTTGGCGACCGAGTACCACGGACTCGTGCTGGAACTCGGCCTGGCCGCGGTGGCCGAGGCGGATGCCGCCGACGTGCCGGTCCCCGCGTCGCTCCGGCTGGTGCTGCTGCGGATGACCGACGCGCTCGCCGCCGTAGTGGACAACCGGCTGCGACCGCCCCGCCAGGGGGACGCGGACGACGGCTACGGCCTGATCCTGGATGGCGAGGGCACAGACCGCTGGGGCTCGCTGCTGGCCACCGGCGACGCCGTGTTCGGCCGGCTCGCATGGTGGCCGGCGGTGACCGGCACCGATGTACGCACCCCGCTGCTGGCCGCGCTCATCCGGCCGTACCCGGAGAACGGAACGGCCGTCACCCGCCCGGCAAGCCGACCGGCTCACTTCGCCGACGCGGGGCTCACCGTCCTGCGCGGTCCGGGAGAGATCTGGTGTCGCTGCGACGGTGGTCCGCACGGCTTCCTGTCCATCGCCGCGCATGCCCACGCGGACGCGCTGTCCGTAGAGGTCCGGCACGACGGTGTCGACGTGCTCGCCGACCCGGGGACGTACTGCTACCACGGGCAACCCGAGTGGCGGCAGTACTTCCGGTCGACCCTCGGCCACAACACCCTGCAACTGGACGGCACCGACCAGTCCGTCTCCGGTGGCCCGTTCCTGTGGACCCGGCATGCCCGCACCCGCGTCCTGGACGTGGACAACTCCGGTGAAAGGGCGGCCCGTTGGGTCGCCGAGCACGACGGCTATCAGGGTTCGGTGCACCGCCGCCGGGTGGAACTGACGGCCGCGGGCCAGGAGTTGAGGATCGTCGACGAGGTGCTTGGCCCACGCCGGGCCGTGCACCTGGCGTTCCACCTCGGCCCGGCGATCGCCGCGGACCTGGCGGACAACCGGGCAGTGCTCACCTGGACCCGCGACGGCGAGGACCGCTCCGCGGTGCTCGACCTGCCCGGGCAGCTGTCCTGGCGGGCGCATCGCGGCGAGAGCGACCCGCCGTTGGGCTGGTACTCCGCCGGCTTCGGGCGCAAGGAACCCACCACCACGCTGGTCGGCACCGGCTTCGCCGACGGCGCCGAGGGGTTCACCACCGTCCTCAGGTTCCGCGGCTAGGGGGGCGAGTGGGGATCAAGAGTCGGCACTGGGCGTTGGCGGCGGCACCGCTGGCGCTGGCCCTGCTGGCGACGACCGGCTGTGAGAGCACTTCGGGAAGCAAGGCGGAGTCGAAGGCCGCGCCATCCACGTCCGCCACGTCCGCGGCCCGATCCGTGACCCGGGTGTGCGCCGAGCCCGCGGCCGGGCCGTCGAAGGCACCGGCGGGCGCGGTGACGGTCGACCCCGCGGTGGTCGGTGACCTGGCAGCGAAGACCAAGAGCAGCCCACCGAACACCACGTTCTGGCTCAAGCCGGGCAAGCACAGGCTCGACCCGGACCGCTACGCCCAGGTCATCCCCAAGGAGGGGGACCGCTACCTCGGTGCGCCGGGCGCCGTGCTCGACGGCCGGAAGAAGAACCAGTACGCGTTCGCCGGCAGCGCCCGCGACGTCGCCATCCGCTACCTGACCGTGCAGCGTTTCGCGGCGCCGCCCGACGAAGGCGTGGTCAACCATGACTCGGCCGACGGGTGGGTGATCGAGCACACGACGATCCAGGACAACTCCGGCGCCGGGCTGATGGCCGGTGCCCGCCAGCAGGTCCGCGCCAGCTGCCTGCGCGACAACGGCCAGTACGGCATGAACGCGTACAAGGCCGGCGGCCCCATCACCGGCCTGGTGGTCGAGGGCAACGAGATCGTGGGCAACAACACCGGCGACTGGGAGCGGCGGCGAAAGGGCTGCGGCTGTACCGGAGGCGTCAAGTTCTGGGCCGTCAACGGCGCCGACGTACGCGGCAACTGGGTGCACGACAACCGCGGGACCGGGTTGTGGGCGGACACCAACAACAACGACTTCCGCATCGAGAACAACGTGATCGAGGACAACGACGGGGCCGCGCTGATCTACGAGATCAGCTACAACGCGGTCATCCGGAACAACACGATCCGGCGGAACAACTGGGTCGAGGGACGAAAGGGAGCCGACAGCGGCGACACCTTTCCGTTCGCGACCGTCTACCTGTCCGAGTCCGGCGGCGAACCACGGATCCGAGCCCGCACCAACAAGATCGAGATCTACGGGAACGTGTTGGAGAACAACTGGTCCGGGATCACCCTGTGGGAAAACGCCGACCGGTTCTGCAACAGCCCGGCCAACACCTCGTCCGGTGACTGCACGTTGCTGGTGAAGAAGACCAGCAGCTGTGTGAGACCGGCGATCGCCAAGGCGCCGCTCTACTCGGACTGCCGGTGGAAGACCCAGTGGGTGGACATCCACGACAACCGCTTCGTGCTCGACGAGTCCGTCGTCAAGTGCACGGAGATGTGCGGCCGCATGGCGGTGCTGTCCAACTACGGCACCTATCCGGACTGGTCCCCGTACCACGGCGAAGGGGTGGCCGACGCCATCACCGAGCAGCAGCACAACCGCTGGCACGACAACGTCTACGTCGGGCCGTGGAAGTTCGTCACCGAGGACCAGAGCCGGGTGCTCGACTTCGGGCAGTGGCAGGCGACGCCGTACCAGCAGGACAAGGGCAGCACCCTCGACCTACAGGCCGGTGGTCGAGATGGGTGAGAACCTGACGCGCGGACCGGACACGGCGGGGACGCTGCCCGGCGCCGAACCGCGCCCGGCCGGCACACCGAAGACCGTCGGGATCGTCTGGGGGCTGCTGGTCCTCAACACGCTCGGCTCCGCCGGGGCGAAGACCATCGTCCCGCTGCCCCGCTCCCTCATCCAGATGGTCACCATGGGCTCGCTGGTCGCCGCGTTCGCGCTGGCACTCGTGGTCAACCAGCGGGTGCGCATCAGAGCCAGCGCCTACGTGCTGCTGCTCACCCTGCTGCTGGTGTCCAGCGTGATCTCCAGCGCGAGCCTGGAGTCCGGGACGGGCGCGCTGTTCCGCTGCTTCCGGCTGACTCTCTTCGTCGGCACCCTGTGGCTGCTCAGCCGCTGGTGGGACGGCAGCCTCACGTTCGTCCGCTACCACATCCGGGCGTACTTCGCGGTCCTCGGCTCGGTGGCCCTCGGCCTGGTCGTCTCCCCGGGCAAGGCCCTGCCCGGCCTCTACGGCGGACGCCTCGTCGGCGCGCTGTGGCCGCTCACCCCGCCACAGATCGGGCAGTACGCGGCGGTGATCATCGGGCTCACCGTGCTGCTCGTCATCGGCAGGCGGACCGACCGGACCAGCGCCGTGCTGGTCATCGTGCCGTCGCTGGTGCTGCTCGCGCTGACCCACACCCGGACGGCCACGCTCGGCCTGCTGCTCGGGCTGGCGCTGGCGATCGGCTCGCTCGTCCTGACCAGCGCCGCGGCCCGCCGGTTCTTCACCTGGGCCGTGCTGTGCTCGGTGGTGGCCGCGGTCGGCTTCGCCTCCGTGCTGCAGACCTGGTTCCTGCGCGGACAGAGCCAGGAGAACTTCTCCAGTCTCACCGGCCGGGCCAAGGTCTGGAACGCCCTGCTGGCTGCGCCCCGGTCCACCTCGGAGAAGCTGTTCGGAGTGGGCCTGGGCGACAAGTCGTTCGGCGGGCTGCCGATCGACAACAGCTGGCTGGCCGTCTACAACGAGCAGGGTCTGATCGGCGTCACCCTCGTCGCGGCGATCATCATCGTGCTGGGCGGCGTCGCGTTGCTGCGGCCACCGTCGCTGCAGAGGGCCTGCGCGATCTTCCTGATCAGCTACTGCGCGATCGCGTCGTACACCGAGGCCGGTCTCGGCGACGCCTCGCCGTATCTGCTGCATCTGGCCCTGGCCGCCTCACTGCTGGCGGCACCTGTCGCGGCCACTCCGCTCCCGACGCCCGCAACCCCTCGACGACGCATCCCGCGATGGGCCCAGAGATCGGAGGTGACCTGACCATGCACGTCCTCGTGGTGCACAACCGCTACGCCTCGGCGCAGCCGAGCGGGGAGAACAAGGTCGTCGACCAGGAGGTGGAGCTGCTGCGCGCGGCCGGCCACCGGGTCGAGGTGTTCGAGCGGCGCAGCGACGACATCGGCGCCCGGTCCCTCCTCGGCAAGGTCGCGGTGCCGCTCCTGGTGCCGTGGAACCCGGCGGTGCGCACGGAGCTCGCCGCCCGGCTGCGCGCCGAGCGGCCGGACGTGGTGCACGTCCACAACGTCTTCCCGCTCCTGTCGCCCGCGGTGCTCGCCGCCTGCGCCGACGCCGGTGTGCCCGCCGTCGCCACGCTGCACAACTACACCCAGGTCTGCCCTCCCGGCACGCTGCAGCGGGACGGCCGGCCATGCACCGAGTGCGTCGGATCGGCGCCGCTGCCCGCCGTCCGGCACGGCTGCTACCGGAACTCCCGCCTCGCCACGGTGCCGCTCGCGGTCAGCCTGTCGGTCAACCGGCGGCGGTGGTGGTCCGGCGTGGAGCGGTTCTTCTGCATCTCCGCGGCGCAGCGCGACGTCCTGGTGCGGTCCGGGATGCCGGCCGAGCGGCTGGCGGTGAAGCACAACTTCGTGCCCGAACCGGACACGCGCCGGGAAGGCGGGGGAGAGCAGCTGCTCCATCTCGGCCGGCTCGCGGAGGCCAAGGGCGTACGGCTGCTCATGGCCGCGTGGGACGAGATCGTGGCGAGCGGCGGTGTGGGCGTCCCGCTCGTCATCGCGGGCACGGGGCCGCTGGAGCGAGAGGTGACCGCCTGGGCGGCGGGCCGCGACGACGTGCGTTACGTCGGCCTGTTGGACACGGCGGAGTGCCGAAAGGCCATCGCGCGGTCGGTCGCCGTGGTGGCGCCCTCGACGTGGCTGGAGGCGTTCGGCCTGGTGGTCGTGGAGGCGATGGCGGCCGGGGTCCCGACCGTCGCCGCCGGTCACGGCGCCTTCGTCGAACTCGTCGAGGACGGCGTCACCGGGCTGCTGCACCAGCCGGGCGAGCCCGCCTCGCTCGCGTCCTGCATACGCCGGATCGCGGCCGAGCCGGCCCGCAACCGGGAGATGGGCCAGGCGGCCCGGCGCCGTTACGAGCAGGGGTTCAGCCCGGCCGTCGGCCTGGAGCGCCTGGTGGAGGGGTACCGCACCGCGATCGCGGGTCGGTCAGCACTGGCTCGCGGTGGGGACACCCGCGCGAGCAGGGATGGGGGCAGTAGATGACACGATGCCGACTCTGCGGCTCGGCGACGCTGGCGAGCGTCGTCGATCTGGGGGCGACCCCGCCGTGCGAGAGCTTTCTCGCCGCGGACCAACTGGACCAGCCGGAACCGGCGTACCCGCTGCACCTGCGCGTCTGCACCGACTGCTGGCTCGCGCAGATCCCTCCGCTGATCACGCCGGAGGAGACGTTCAAGGAGTACGCGTACTTCTCCTCCTTCTCGACCTCCTGGGTGGAGCACGCGCGCACGTTCGTCGACGGCGCCGTACAGCGCCTCGCCCTCGGTCCCGACGCCTTCGTGGTCGAGGTCGCGAGCAACGACGGGTACCTGCTGAGGCATGTGGTGGACCGCGGGATCCGCTGCCTGGGCATCGAGCCCTCGGTGAACGTCGGCGCTGCGGCGCGGGACGCGGGTGTGCCCACGCTCACGGAGTTCCTGAGCCCCGACACCGGCTCGGCCGTCCGCGTCGAGCACGGCCCGGCGGACCTGGTCGTGGCCAACAACGTCTACGCGCACATCCCCGACGTGGTCGGCTTCACCCAGGGGCTGCGCGCCCTGGTCGCCGACGACGGCTGGGTCTCCATCGAGGTGCAGCACCTGCTGACCCTGATCGAGGAGAACCAGTACGACACGATCTACCACGAGCACTTCCAGTACTACACGGTCGCGTCCGCGATCCGGGCCCTGGCGAGCGGCGGACTCGCGCTCGTGGACGTCGAGTTGCTGCCCACGCACGGTGGCTCGATCCGGCTGTGGGCCCGGCCGGCCGAGGTGGCCGGCGAGCCGACCCAGCAGGTGGCCGACGTGCTGGACCGCGAGAAGGCCGCCGGGCTGCAGGAGCTGTCCGGCTACACCGAGTTCTCCGCTCGGGTCGCCAAGGTGCGCCGGGACCTGCTGCGCTTCCTCATCGACGCGGCTGAACGGGACGAGACGGTCGTCGGCTACGGCGCCCCGGGCAAGGGCAACACCCTGCTCAACCACTGTGGTATCCGGCCCGACCTGCTCGCGTACACGGTCGACCGCAACCCGTACAAGCACGGCAGGTTCACCCCGGGCACCCGCATCCCGATCCTGCCGCCCGAGCAGATAGCCGCCGACAAGCCGGACTACGTCCTCGTCCTCCCGTGGAACCTGCGGGACGAGCTGGTCGAGCAACTGTCCTTCGTGCACGAGTGGGGCGGCCGGCTGGTCTTTCCGATCCCGGAACTGAGCATTGTCGAGGTCGCGTCTTGAAAGAGGTCACAGCATGAAGGTCGTTCTGTTCTGCGGCGGTTACGGGATGCGCATGCGCAACGGAACCTCCGACGACGTGCCCAAGCCGATGGCGATGGTCGGGCCGCGACCGCTGATCTGGCACGTCATGCGCTACTACGCGCACTTCGGGCACACGGAGTTCATCCTGTGCCTCGGCTACGGGGCTCACCACATCAAGAACTTCTTCCTCAACTACGAGGAGACGGCGTCCAACGACTTCGTGCTGCGGGGCGGGCGGACCGAGCTGCTGTCCACCGACATAGCCGACTGGACGATCACGTTCGCGCAGACCGGCATCGAGTCGCCGATCGGGGAGCGGCTGCGCCGGGTGCGGCACCATCTGGACGGCGACGAGATGTTCCTCGCGAACTACGCCGACGTGCTCACCGACGCCCCGCTGCCGGAGATGATCGACCGGTTCGCCGGGCGCGACGCCGGTGCGTCGATGATGGTGGTGCCGCCGCAGTCGTCGTTCCACTGCGTGGACCTGGGCGAGGACGGCCTGGTGGGGGGCATCACCGCGGTGAGCGACATGCCGCTGTGGGAGAACGGCGGCTACTTCGTGCTCCGCCAGGAGGTCTTCGACCACATACCGGAGAACGGGGACCTGGTCGCCGACGGATGCGCCCAACTGGCCAAGCGTGGGCGGCTGGTGGCGCATCAGCACCGCGGCTTCTGGAAGCCGACCGACACCGTGAAGGAGCGGGCCGCGCTCGACGAGGCCTACGCGCGCGGCGACCGCCCGTGGGCCGTGTGGGAGCGGGACAGTGCCGGAGCCAGAGCGTGATCCGGCTCGGGGCCGGGCCCCTGGACCGGATCGTCGCGGTGGGCGCGCACTGCGACGACATCGCCATCGGTGCCGGCGGCACGCTGCTGACGCTGTGCCAGGCCAGACCGGGTGTCCGCGTCGACGCGCTGGTGCTCTCCGGCGGCGGCAGCGATCGGGAGCAGGAGGAGCGGGCCGCGCTCACCGCCTTCTGCCCGGGCGCCGATCTGCGGCTGACCGTGCTCAAGCTGCCGGACGGCCGGATGCCCGCGCACTGGGAGGAGGCCAAGGCCGCGGTCGAGGAGCTGCGTGGGCAGACGGAGCCGGATCTGGTCCTTGCCCCGCGTACCGATGACGCGCACCAGGACCACCGCGGCCTGGCGCAGCTGCTGCCCACCGCGTTCCGCGACCACCTCGTGCTCGGCTACGAGATCGTCAAGTGGGACGGCGATCTCGGCCGTCCGGCGGCGTACCAGCCGCTGTCACCTGAGATCGCCGAACAGAAGGTGCGGCTGTTGCAGGAGCACTACCCCTCGCAGCGGCACCGGCCCTGGTACGACCGGGAAGCCTTCCTCGGTCTTGCACGGATCCGTGGCATCGAATGCCACGCGCGCTACGCCGAGGCGTTCGCCGTCACCAAACTCACGCTCAACCTGGGGGATTGAACCTTGCGCGTACTGCTGACTGGACACCAGGGCTACCTGGGCACCGTAATGGCCCCGGTGCTCACGGCCGCCGGACACGAGGTCGTCGGCCTCGACGCCGGCCTGTTCGCCGACTGCGTCCTCGGCCCGGCACCCGCGGACCCGCCCGGGCATCGGGTGGATCTGCGCGACGTCACGGCCGAACACGTGGCGGGGGTGGACGCCGTGATCCACCTGGCCGCGCTGTCCAACGACCCGCTCGGCTCGCTGGCGCCGGACCTCACCTACGACATCAACCACCACGCGTCCGTGCGGCTGGCCCGGCTGGCCCGCGACGCCGGAGTACGGCGCTTCCTGTACGCGTCGACCTGCTCCGTCTACGGCGCCGCCGGCGGCGACGACCTGGTGGCCGAGGACGCCCCGCTGCGCCCGGTGACGCCGTACGCGGAGTCCAAGGTGCGGGTGGAGGACGACCTGCACGCGCTGGCCGACGGCGACTTCACCCCGGTGTTCATGCGCAACGCCACCGCCTTCGGCTACTCGCCCCGGCTGCGCGCCGACATCGTGCTCAACAATCTTGTCGGCCACGCGCTCCTTTCCGGCGAGGTGTTGGTGCTCTCCGACGGCACCCCCTGGCGCCCGCTGGTGCACGCCGCCGACATCGCACGCGCCTTCACGGCCGCGCTCACCGCGCCGCGCGAGGCGGTGCACGACCGGGCGTTCAACATCGGCAGCGAGATCAACAACGTCACCGTCGCCGAGATCGCCGAGCAGGTCGCCGAGGCGGTGTCCGGCGCGAAGGTGGTGATCACGGGCGAGAACGGTGCCGATCCGCGGTCGTACCGGGTGGACTTCTCCCGGTTCCGTGCCGCGATCCCCGGCTTCGACTGCGAGTGGACGGTGAAGCAGGGCGCGCTCGAACTCGCCGACGCCTACCGGGAGTTCGGGCTGACCCGGGAGGCCTTCGAGCAGCGCTTCACCCGGCTTGCCGTGCTGCGCGCGGCGTCCGACGCCGGTGCCGTCGACGACACCCTGCGGTGGCGCCGATGACCGCAGTCGGCGAGGAGATGCACGCGCTGGTGGAGCGGCTGTACCCGCTGTGCCGGAGCATCACCGGCGACGGTGTGCGCGCCACCCTGGAGATCGTCGGCGAGTACGTCCCGTTGCGGGTGCACGAGGTGCCGACCGGGACGCAGGTGCTCGACTGGACGGTTCCGCAGGAGTGGAACATCCGGGACGCGTACATCGCCGACACCGCCGGCCACCGGGTCGTCGACTTCGCCGAGTCCAGCCTGCACGTGCTCGGCTACAGCGTGCCGGTGTCGGCGACCATGCCGCTCGCCGAGCTCCGCGAACACCTGCACACCTTGCCGGACCACCCGACCTGGGTGCCGTACCGCACCAGCTACTACAAGCCGGAATGGGGGTTCTGCCTGGCCCAGGACACCTTGGACGCGCTGCCGGACGGCGAGTACGAGGTGCGCATCGACTCCACGCTCGAAGACGGCCACCTCACCTACGCCGAGCATGTGATTCCCGGTCAGGTCCCCGACGAGGTCATCGTCTCCTGCCACGTCTGCCACCCGTCGCTGGCCAACGACAACCTGGCCGGCATCGCGGTGGCGACGTTCCTTGCCCGGGCGCTGGCGCAGGAAACGCCGTACTACACCTACCGGTTCATCTACGCTCCCGGCACCATCGGGGCAATCACCTGGCTGGCCCGCAACGCCGAACGGATCGAGCAGGTCAAGCACGGCCTGGTGCTGGCCTGCGCCGGCGACTCGGGCCGACTGACGTACAAGCAGAGCAGGCGCGGCGACGCGGAGATCGACCGGGTGCTGCGGCATGTGCTGACCGCATCCGAACGCCCGCACCACGTCACCGAGTTCACCCCGTACGGATACGACGAGCGGCAGTACTGCTCACCCGGGTTCAATCTGGGCGTGGGCTCGCTCAGCCGGACCCCGTACGCCGGGTACCCCGAGTACCACACCTCGGCGGACAACACGGACTTCGTCTCCCCGGAGGCGATGGCGGACACCCTGGCGGTCTGCCGCGAGGCGTTCGCCGTCCTCGACCGCAACCGGCGGTATCTCAACCTCAGTCCCTACGGCGAACCACAGCTGGGCCGGCGCGGGTTGTACGACGCGCTCGGCGGCCGCAGCGACACCAAGCAGGCCCAGATGGCCATGCTCTGGGTGCTCAACCTCTCCGACGGCGAGCACAGTCTGCTGGACGTCGCCGAACGGTCCGGGCTGCCCTTCGAAAGCGTCGCCGGCGCGGCCGACGCCCTGCACGAGGCCGGGCTGATCAAGACATGACACCGATGACCACCGACGGGGAGAATCCTCAGACAACGGCGAGGCCGGCCCGGTCCGCCAAGCGGGCCCTCGTCGGACGGCTCTCCTGGGGACTGGCCGACCAGGCGGCCTCCAGCATCAGCAACTTCGCGGTGGGCATCTACGTGGCCCGCTCGCTGGGGGTCACCGCGTTCGGCGTGTTCAGCCTCGCCTGGGTCACCTACGGCGTGGTCCTCAACGTCTCCCGCGGCCTGGCCACCGACCCGCTCGTGGTCCGCTTCAGCGGAGTGGCGGAGGCGTCCTGGCGCGGGGCGGTGGCCCGCTCGACGGGCACCGCGCTCGGCGTCGGCACGGCCCTCGGAGTGCTGTGCCTGGCCGCCGGACTCGGCCTCGGCGGCCGGGTCGGGCCCGCCTTCGCCGCCCTCGGTCTCATGATGCCGGGGCTGCTGCTCCAGGACGCCTGGCGGTTCTCGTTCTTCGCCGCCGGCAACGGGCGGAAGGCGTTCGTCAACGACATCGTGTGGGGCATCGCGCTGATCCCGGCCATGGTGGTGGCGGCCCACGTGGGCAGCGTGGCCGCCTTCGTGCTCGCCTGGGGCGCGTCCGCCACGGTGGCGGCCGGGTACGGCTGCGTCCAGTCCGGCATCCGGCCCCGGACGGCACAGGCACGCGGGTGGCTGCGCGAACAGCGTGATCTCGGCTACCGGTACCTGGTCGAGAACGTCAGCCTCAGCGGCGCGAGCCAGCTGCGGGCGTACGGGCTCGGCGCGATCGTCGGAGTGAGCGCGGTGGGCGCGGTGCGGGGCGCCGAACTCCTGCTCGGCCCGTTCCTCGCCGTGCTGATGGGGCTTTCGCTGGTCACCGTCCCGGAGGCGGCACGGGTGCTGCGGCAGGCCCCGCATCAACTGGGCAGGTTCTGCCTCCTCCTTGGCGGGGGGCAGGCCGCCGGAGCGCTGCTCTGGGGCTCGGCGCTGCTGCTGATGCCGGGCCGGCTCGGCGAGCTGGCGCTCGGCGACGTCTGGCACTCCTCCTCGCAGCTCATCGTGCAGATCACCCTCAGCGTCGCGGGAGCGGGCCTCGGCACCGGCGCGGCGGCCGGGCTGCGCGCGCTCGGCGCGGCCCGGCGCAGCCTGCGCTGCCAGCTGTTCGCCTCCGCCTGCTACGTCGGCGGCGGGCTCGGCGGGGCGGCCCTCGGCGGCACGGCCGGCTCGGCCTGGGGCGTCGCCGCCGCGACCATCAGCGGCTCGGCCGTGTGGTGGCTGCAACTGCGCTCCGCCCTGCACGAGCGCCACCGCGATCCCATCCCCGAAGTGAGGACCTCATGACCGACCGACCGAGGCTGAGCATCGGCCTGCCCGTGTACAACGGCGAGGAGTACCTGGCCGAGTCGTTCGACGCGCTGCTCGGCCAGACCTACGAGGACTTCGAACTGGTCGTCTCCGACAACGCCTCGACCGACGGGACCGAGGACATCTGCCGCAAGTACGCCGCGCAGGACTCACGCATCCGGTACCACCGCCTGCCCCGGAACATCGGCGCCACTCCGAACCACAACCATGTGTTCGCCGAGTCCCGCGGCGAGCTGTTCAAGTGGGCCTCGCACGACGACCTCTACGGCCGGGACCTGCTGCGGCGCTGCGTGGAAGCGCTGGACGAGCGGCCGGACGTGATCCTCGCGCACACCGACCAGGCGGTCATCGACGGCGACGGCCAGGTGACGGTGCCCTACGAGTACACGCTCGCCACCGACTCCCCGCACGCGCCGGAGCGCTTCCGCAGTCTGCTGTTCGAGCCGGGTGGCGACGACTTCTACGGGGTGATGCGGGCCGACATGCTGCGCCGGGTGAAACCGATGGACAGCTACCACCACGCGGACCGCACGTTCGTCGCCGAGATCACCCTGCACGGACGCTTCCACCAGGTGCCGGAGCTGCTGTACTTCCGCCGCGACCACCCCACCCGCGCCGAGCGGGCGAACCCCTCCAAGCGCTCCCGGTGCGTCAACCTGGACCCGCGCCGGGCCGGCGCGCTGCACCCGACGCCCCGGCTGCTCGCCGAGTACATCTGGGGCTTCGCCTCGGCGATCCGGCGGGCGCCGTTGTCCCCGGCCGACCGGCGCGCGTGCTACCGCCACCTGGCCTCCTGGATGACCAGCCGGGTCCGGCCGGGCGCCGGCGAGCGGGTCGAGGACCGCGCCCCGGTCGACCCGGCCCAGCTCACGGTCTCCGTCGACGCCCTCGTCGCCGGCCGCGAGGGGAGGCGGGCATGACGTCCGCGCACGAACGGCCGGTGCGCGTCGGGGTGTTCGGCCTGCTCGGCTCCGGCAACCTCGGCAACGACGGGTCGCTCGAGGCCGTCCTCGGCTACCTCCGCGCCGACCACCCGGACGCGGTCGTGGACGCCCTGTGCGGCGGACCCGAGGCCGTGACGGCCCGGTTCGGGATCCCCGCGACACGGCTGCACTGGTACCGCGGGGAGTACCGCACCGCGTCACGCGTGGGCTCGATCGCGTCGAAGGGGCTGGGCAAGTTCGTCGACATCTTCCGCACCGCCGCCTGGGTACGCCGCCACGACGTGGTGATCGTGCCTGGCATGGGCGTCCTGGAAGCCACTCTGCCGCTACGGCCCTGGGGCTTCCCGTACTCCCTGTTCCTGCTCTGCGCGAGCGGCAGGCTGATGCGCACCCGGGTCGCGCTGGTCAGCGTCGGCGCCGCCGAGATCCGCAACCGGCCGACCCGCGCCCTGGTCCGCTGGTCGGGGCGCCTGGCCGCCTACCGGTCCTACCGGGACGCCCAGTCCAGGGACGCGATGCGGGCGATGGGCGTGGACACCGCGCGCGACGAGGTCTACCCGGATCTGGCGTTCGCCCTGCCGACACCGCAGGCGAGCGCGCCCGCGGGCTCGCCGGGCCCGGTCTGCGTCGGCGTCATGGACTTCCACGGCGGCAACGACGATCGCGCCCGGGCCGACGAGATATACCGGCGCTATCTCGACGGGACGATCCGGTTCGTCCGCACGCTGGTCGAGGAGGGCAGGCCGGTCCGGCTGCTCACCGGTGACGAGTGCGATGCCTCGGTCGTCACCGCGATCCTCGACGCGGTGGACTCACCGCTGGTC
Source organism: Streptomyces olivochromogenes (assembly GCF_001514115.1). Taxonomy (GTDB): domain Bacteria; phylum Actinomycetota; class Actinomycetes; order Streptomycetales; family Streptomycetaceae; genus Streptomyces; species Streptomyces olivochromogenes. The sequence goes on along the minus strand of NZ_KQ948466.1, from coordinate 48,520 downwards.
ACCGCCGCTGAACCGGCCTCCCTGGCCGACCTGATGAAGGAGATGGCGGCTGCCGACACCGTGGTGGCGGTCCGCTACCACAACCTGATCTGCGCGCTGAAGACCGGTACGCCGGTGCTCGCTCTCTGCTACGCGGCGAAGAGCGACGCGCTCATGGCGCGGATGGGCCTCGGCACGTACTGCCACCCGGCGCGCGAGGTCGACGCCGACCGGCTGCTCGAGCAGTTCCGTGCGCTGGAGAAGCGTTCGGCCGAGCTGCGGCAGACCCTCACCGAGCGGAACCTGGCCGCCGCACGCCAACTGGAAGACCAGTTCCGCTCGTTGACCACGGCCGTGTTCCCCGCGACCCACCACACCCACGCCCGGCGGGAGTCTCCATGAAAGCGACCGAAGTCCCGGAGATCGCCGGCGCGTACCTGTTCGAGCCGACGCCGTACGCCGACGAACGTGGCTTCTTCTGCCGCACCTTCGACGCCGACGTGATCCGCTCGGTGGGCCTCGACCCGGACGCCTTCATCCAGGACAGCGTGTCCCGCTCGGTCCGGGGCGTGCTGCGCGGCCTGCACCTGCGCTCCGGCGCGGGCGAGGCCAAGCTGGTGCGGTGCTCGTACGGGAGGATCTTCGACGTCGTCGTGGACCTGCGGCCGGATTCTCCTACCTATCGCAACTGGGCCTCCTTCGAACTCACAGGAGAAACACAGCCAACTCTTTACATTCCCGCGGGATGCGCGCACGGTTTTCAGGCACTGACCGACACCGCCGACACCTCGTACCGGATCGACCGCCCGCACGATCCGGCCGAGGACGTGACGATCGCCTTCGACGACCCGGAGCTCGCCATCCCCTGGCCGCTGCCGGTCGCCCTGATGTCCCAACGGGACCGAGAGGCGCCCAGCCTCGCCGAGGTCCTGAAGCACAGAGAAAGTTGAGGTCCCGTGGACACCGAAGTGCTTGACCTGCCCCTGTCGCGGACAGCCAACGAGCGGCTGCATGCCATGATCCCCGGAGGCGCTCACACCTACGCCAAGGGCGACGACCAGTACCCCGAGAACCTGGCCCCGGTCATCAGCCACGGCCGCGGCGCCCACGTGTGGGACGTCGACGGCAACCGCTACATCGAGTACGGGTCAGGCCTGCGGTCGGTCAGCCTCGGCCATGCCCACCCGCGCGTGGTCGAGGCGGCGCGGCGGGAACTCGACCGCGGCAGCAACTTCGTCCGGCCGTCCATCGTGGAGGTCGAAGCCGCGGAACGCTTCCTGGCCACGGTGCCGACCGCCGAGATGGTGAAGTTCGCGAAGAACGGCTCCGACGCCACCACCGCCGCGGTGCGCCTGGCCCGCGCCGTCACCGGGCGCACGCGGGTGGCCCTCTGCGCCGACCATCCGTTCTTCTCCGTCGACGACTGGTTCATCGGCACCACGCCGATGTCCGCCGGCATTCCGGCGGCGACCAACGAGCTCACCGTGGCGTTCCCTTACGGGGACCTGGCCGCCACGGAAGAGCTGCTCACCCGGTACCGGGACGAGGTCGCCTGCCTGATCCTCGAACCCGCCACCCACACCGAGCCGCCGCCCGGGTACCTCGCCGGCCTGCGCGAGCTGGCCGACCGGCACGGCTGCGTACTGATCTTCGATGAGATGATCACCGGCTTCCGCTGGTCCGAGGCGGGCGCCCAGGGCCTGTACGGCGTCGTCCCCGACCTCTCCACGTTCGGCAAGGCGCTGGGCAACGGATTCGCCGTCTCCGCGCTGGCCGGGCGCCGCGAGGTGATGGAGCGGGGCGGACTGCGTCACTCGGGCGAGCGGGTGTTCCTGTTGTCCACCACGCACGGCGCGGAAACGCACTCCCTGGCAGCCGCCATGGCCGTGCAGACCATCTACGCCGAGGAGGGCGTCACCGCGCGGCTGCACGCCCTCGGTGAGCGGTTGGCCGCCGGTGTCCGCGACGCCGCGGCCGGCATGGGCGTCGGCGACCACATCGTCGTCCGGGGCCGGGCCAGCAACCTGGTCTTCGCCACCCTCGACGAGAACCTGCAGCCGTCTCAGCAGTACCGCACCCTGTTCCTGCGCCGGCTCCTCGCGGGCGGGGTGCTGGCCCCGTCGTTCGTGGTGAGCAGCGCGCTCGACGACGCCGACATCGATCACACCGTCGACGTGGTGGCCCAGGCATGTGCGGTGTACCGGAAGGCACTGGACGCCGCTGACCCCAGCCCCTGGCTGGCCGGACGACCGGTGAAGCCCGTATTCCGCCGCCTGGCGTGACGTGACGTGACGTCAGCGACGCTCCCGCGGACCGGCGTCGGCCGTCCGATCGGCCAGCCGGTCAGCCATCCGGTCGACCAGCCACGCGGTCGCCGGTATCACCGCCAGCGCGGTGCACCAGCCGCCAAGGACGTCGGTCGGGTAGTGCGCGCCCAGGGCGACCTGAGCCCAGCCCATGACGGCGCCGGCAACCAGCGCCGCGGCGAGCGCGAGTAACGTGCCGCCCGTCCTGCCGAGGCCGAGCCGGCCGGTCGTGAGCAGCGCCGCCATGAGGGCGAGCGCGGTGAAGAAGGCAGTGTGTCCACTCGGGTAGGACAGGTTGCCGTCGCCGTGGATGGTGCGTCCCACCAGGTGCTTGAGCAGCGTGGTCGTCCCCACGGCCATGCCGACGCCGGCAACGACGAGCACCGCCGCGCGGGGACGCCGAAGCAGCAGGCAGCCCGCCACGCCGACCACGATCAGCATCGTTGATCCCGCGGGTTCCCCCAAGAAGTCCAAGGCCAGAGCGACGTGCCGCCACGGCGGCGGCACACTGTCAGCCGTCGGCCGGATGATCCACCTGTCCACCCTGCCGGGCTCGCCGTGGCCGGCGTACAGGACCCCGAGCGCGACGACCACCAGGGCGGCGAGGGCCGCGATCAGTCCGAGCCACGGGCGCAGCGACGGGGGCAGCACCGCGGGCGCCGGCCGCCCGGTCACACGTTCACCGCGTCCGGTCGACCTGCGGCAGTGACGTCCAGGTCCTCTCCTGCCAGGTGATCCAACGCGAGCCCCTCCGTCGTGTCCGATTCACCCTCAAACGACCGTGACCGCCCCGCGGACACCAGCTCCTGGCCTGTACACCTCCGAGGGAGCCGTCAGCACCTTAACCCCAATCCGGTCGCGGCAAACCGCCGTCGGGCAGTCTCGGACAAACTGGCGCGGCAGCGTGTGGTCGTTCAAGTGATGGAGGAACAGGTCGGGCCGAGGTGAGGCCCGCGGTCGGATGCTGAACGGATCGCCAGGGCGGCGCGCGGAGTTGTCCAAGCCGTCCACCTTTTGTTGCCCCGCATCGATGAACTCCCGTGGATTCGGCTTCAGTTGTTGACGCCGGGCAGGGGCGGGGCTACAACCCGGAGAGAGCGCTCTCACACCTGCTGTTGCTCGTACCCCCGCACGCCGAACCGGCTTGAGGAGACCCCCCATGCAGACTTCCGCCGGCGTATCCGGCACACCTGGCAGACCTTCGTCCGGTGCCGTACGCTCCCGCACCGCTCTCGGTCTGGTCGTCGTCCTGATAGTCGCCTGTTTCGCCGCCCTGACCCCCTCGCCCGCCCGCGCTGCCGACCAGTTGCTGTCCCAAGGGCGGCCCGCCACCGCGTCCTCGACCGAGAACGCGTCCTTCCCCGCGAGCGCGGCCGTCGACGGCGACACCGGCACCCGCTGGTCCTCGGCCTTCGCCGATCCGCAGTGGCTGCGGGTGGACCTCGGTTCCACGCAGCAGCTCACCCGCGTCTCGCTGAACTGGGAGGCCGCCTACGCCACCGGCTACCAGATCCAGACCTCGACCGACGCGAACACCTGGACCACCGTCTACTCCACCACGACCTCCACCGGCGGCACCCAGAACATCAACATCACAGGCAGCGGGCGCTACGTCCGGGTATACGGCACCGCACGGGCCACCCCGTACGGCTACTCGCTGTGGGAGTTCCAGGTCTACGGTCCCGGGAGCACCACACCGCCGGACGACTTCTGGGGCAGCACCAGTGACATCCCCGCGGCGAACAACGCCGTAGAGGTGAAGATCCTGAACCGCACCAACGGCAAGTACCCCGACAGCCAGGTGTATTGGAGCTTCAACGGGCAGACACACTCCATCGCCGAGCAGCCCTACCTGGACATGCCGGCCAACTCCGCGGGCCGTATGTACTTCTACCTGGGCTCGCCCAACGGCCCCTACTACGACTTCATCGAGTTCACGGTCGGCAACAACGTCTTCAACGGCAACACCACACGGGTCGACGCCTTCGGCCTCAAACTCGCCATGCGCCTGCACAGCAAGGACGGTTACGACACCGAGGTCGGCGAGAACCGGGCGACCTTCGCCGAGGACCGCGCCACCACCTTCCAGCGCTTCACCGACGCGGTTCCGTCGCAGTTCAAGGTGCTGGCCCAGACCCAGGCTCCGTACCGGATCATCGCACCCGGTAGCGACCCGAGCTTCCGCGCGGGCGGCGCCAACGCCAACTACTTCACCTCGTACGCCCAGTCGGTCGGCGTGAACGCGGCCACCTCCGACATCTTCGGCTGCGCGGCCGCGCTGGCCGCCAACCCCGACATGTGCGCGGCCCTCAACCGCCACGTGGCCACCCTGCCCGCGTCGCAGCAGTCCGACCCGGCGCAGTTCTACAAGGCGGCGCCCGCGAACTACTACGCCAAGTTCTGGCACGACAACGCCATCAACCAGCTCGCCTACGGCTTCCCTTACGACGATGTCGCGGGCCAGTCCTCGTTCATCTCCCACGCCAGTCCGCAGTGGCTTCTGGTCGCCGTCGGCTGGTAGGCACGGACGCACAGCGAAACGGGGCCGCCCCTGTCAGGTGGGGCGGCCCCGCTTCATGGGGTGATGGTCGGAGTTACTGGACGTTGATCGTGAAGGTGGATGTGGTGTTGCGGATGTCCTGGGCGTTGCCGCTCATCCGCAGGTTGACGAAGGTGGCCGAACCGACGGCCGGTCCCTGACCGGGTTCGGGCAGCTCATTGGCCCAGATGCCCCACCCGGACTTCGCGTCGAACGCGTCCCCGCTCTTCTTGGAGTTGGTGATGGAGATGTCGGTGAAGATCGTGTCCTTCACCGGGAACTGCGGCTGGCCGCCGACGTAGTTGGTCTGGAACATCACGCCTCCGTAGGTGGAGTCGTCGATGTCGACGTCGTTGACCCGGATGCCCTGGAAGACCTTGGAGGCCGAGAACGCCCAGATGGCCGGGAAGACCTGCGAGCCCCAGAAGTGGCCGCCGGTTCTGTCCAGGGAGACGTTCTCGATCGTCGTCGGATCGGTCCCGAAGCCGTTCATCGGGTAGCCGAAGTCCAGCGAGGAGATCGTGATGCCGGAGTAGACCAGGGTGTCGGCGACCCGGATGTTGCGGAAGGTGTTGTTGTAGCCGCCGTAGACGGCGATACCGGCCGCGCGCCAGGTGAGTGTCGACGTCAGGTTCTCGTAGAGGTTGTTCTTCTCGTCGGCGCCGCCCGCGTCGATCGCCGAGAAGAGCGCGAAGCTGTCATCCCCCGTGGCCCGGGCGTCGTTGTTGACCACGTGGTTGTCCGTGGAACCGTTCGTCATGTTGATGCCGTCGGCGAACGTGTCGCGGATGCGGGAGTTCTTGATGGTCATGTTGTCGGTGTTGGCGCCCCAGTACATGCACACCATGTGCTCGACCCAGATGTCGTCGATGGTGATGTTGGAGACGTTGGAGAAGTCGAACACCTTGCCCGGACCGTCGATGCGGGACGTGTAGTTGCCGAAGTAGGCGAAGCCGGTGAACGACGAGCCGTTGGCGGTGGCCTCGGCCCGGAAGCCGACGTCGGTGTTCTCCTGCGAGGCGGGTGCGTGGAAGCGGGTGAACCACGGCCCGGCTCCGAGAACCTTGACCGCCTTGCCGTAGACCTGGAACTTGCTGGAGGTCTCGTAGTCGCCGGCGGGCAGGTAGACGCCGACGAGCTTGCCCGTGGTGTCCATGCGGACCTTGTCGAGCGCGTTCTGGACGTCCTGGTGGGAGAAGCCGGCCGGGACCGTGTAGGCGGCCGGGTCCGGGTTCGGGACCGCCGTCGCCTGCTCGGTGTTGATGAAGTCGATGGCGTAGGTGGAGGTGTTGGCCGCGTCCTTCTGGAGCCGGATCTTGGAGCCGGCCGGAACGGTCTTGCCGAGCTGCAGGTTCGCCTCGTCGTAGATGTGGCGCGGGGCACCGGAGCCGGGCGAGTTGCCCGGAGAGGTCTCGTTGCCGTAGAGCCAGGCGTACTTCGACGTGAGGTCGATCGGCTTGAGGAACTGGCCGTCCACGTAGACATTGAGCGTCGTGTCGGTGCCGTCCGGGATCTCGAAGCGGGTCACCAGGGTGTTGGTGGCCGCCCGGGTGGTCCACTCGACGTACTGGCCGGTCCCGGTGAGGGTCACCGCCTTGCGGCCGCTCGCCTCGCCCGCGATGTCGCCGATCGTGCGGTTCGGGCCGACGACCTTGGCGCCGCCGCCGACGGTGCCGTCCTCGGCCTCGTACATGTCGTACGGCATGTCCGCGCCGCGGCCGACGAACAGGTTCTGCGTGGTGGTGTTGTTGGTCCGCTTGACCGGCAGTTCGTTGGCGTCGTCGGCGATGACCGTGGTGACGCTGAACTTGCCGTTGGCCGCCGTCCACGAGCCGAGGGCGACCGGTGCGGTCGTCTGGCCGGCTGCGATGGTGCCGTTGTAGGTGCCGGTGAGTGTCTTGACGGTGGCGCCGTTCGCGTCCTTGACCGTCAGCGTGACGCCGTGGGCGCCGGAGGCCGAGGCCACCGAGCCCTGGTTCTTGATCGCCACGGTGAACGAGACGTTGTCACCCGCGGAGGCGCTGGACGGGGACCAGGCGACCGGTGCCGCGACCAGGTCGGAGCTGGAGACCGGCTTGACGACGAGGGCGTCGGAGCGGGTGAAGACGTTGTTCGCCTCGTTCTGCTCGATGACCTTGTTCGTCGGGTCCACCTCGGCGCCGACCGGGTAACTGCCCGCGTCCCGGGTGCCGATGCTCGCGGTGACCGTCGTCGACTGGCCGGCCGCGAGAGCCGGGACGTCGGCCGTGGCCACCTTCGTGCCGCCGAGCGTGAAGTTCAGGTCGGTGGCCTTGGCCGCCTTGCTGCCGCTGTTGGTGACGGTCGCCGTCAGGCTGATGGCATCCGACTCGACCGGTGCCGCGGGCGAGTTGGTGATGCCGGTGACCTTGAGGTCCGGGTTGGCGGCCGGAGTGCCGATCACCTGGAGCTCGGCGACCTGCGCGCCGGGGGCGCCGGTGTTGGAGGCGAACTTGAGCTGGATGTCGGCCGCGGCGCCGGAGACCGGGATGGTCACCGTGTTGCCGCTGGACGGGTTGAACGTGTAGTCCTTCGCCGCGGCGAGACTCGTGAACGCGGTCGCGTCCTGGTCGCGGCCGAGCACCTGGATGTTCTGGGTACGAGTGGACCAGGCGGCGTCCGGGTTGAGCTTGACGACGACCTGGCTCAGGTCGGCGTTGGCACCCAGCTTGGTGGTGAGGGTGGCCGGGTAGGCGCCGCCCCCGCTCTCCCAATAGGTCGCGATCTGGCCGTCGTTGGCGTTCGCGGCGACATAGGTGAAGGTGTACGAGGAGGCCTCGATGGGCTTGCCCTGGGCGAGGTCGGAGCCCGCACCGTTGCCGGCCCGCGTGACGCTGTTGCTCGCCACCGACACGTTCCCGGCGGCGTCCTTCGCCTTCACGGTGTAGGTGACCGTGGCTGACGGCGACGGGGTGTCGGTGTAGGTCAGGACGTTGCCCGCCACGGAACCGACGACCTGCCCGCCCGCGTAGACGTCGTAGCCGGTGACCTGGACGTTGTCGCTCGACGCCTGCCAGGTGAGCTTCACGTCGTTGCCGGACTGCGTGTAGGCGAGGTTGCCCGGCGCGGTGGGCGCCTGGGTGTCGCCGCCCGATCCCGCGCGGGTGACGCTGTTGCTGTTGGCGGAGACGTTGCCCGCCGCGTCCTTGGCCCGCACGAAGTACGTGATGTCGGTGGAGGCTGGCTGCGTGTCCGTGTACGTCAGGACGTTCCCGGCGACGCTCGCCCTCAACTGCCCGTTGGCGTAGACGTCGTAGCCGGTCACGGCCGTGTCGTCGGTGGCCGCGCTCCAGTTCAGCTTGATCTGCCCGGTGGCCGGCTCGGTGTAGCTCAGGTTGGTCGGCGCGGTGGGCGCCTGCGTGTCACCGGTCGCCGGTCCGTAGACCTCCAGCTCGGACAACTGCCCCGCGGGCCAGCCGGTGTTGGCGGTGATCAGCACGCGTACGTACCGCGTGGTGGTCGTGTCCAACGCGATGGTCGTCGACTGGTCGTTGGAGCTGTCGAAGGTGTACGCCTTCGAGGCCGTCAGGTCGGTGAAGTTCTGGTTGTCCGTCGAGCCCTGGATCTTGAGGGTCTCGCTGCGGCTCGGCCAGCCGCTGGGCAGCCGCAGTGTCACCTGGTTGATCTGGACCGACGAGCCGAGGTCGACCTGGAGCCACTGCGGGAAGGCGTTGTTCGTGCTCTCCCAGTAGGTGTTGCGGTTGCCGTCACCGGCGTTGGCCGCGCCGTAGACGTCGGCGTGCCCGCTCTCGCTGAAGGGTTTGCCCTGCGCGAGGTTGGGGGTCGAGGCGGCGGTCGTGAGGACCTGCATCTCGGCGAGCTGGGCGGTGCCGGCGATCGAGTTGGCGCTGAAATCGGCCCGTACGTACCGGGCGAGGGTCGCGGGGAAGGAGACCTTCACCGTGTTGTCGTTGCCGGGGCTGAAGGCGTACTGCGCCGACGACTTGAGCGTGGCGAAGCTCTTTCCGTCGGCGCTTGCCTGGAGCGCCAGCGTCTGCTTGCGGGTCTGCCAGTGCTCGGGCAGACGCAGCACGACCTGGCGGACGCGCTTGGTCCGCCCGAGGTCGGTCTGCACCCACTGGGCCGACTTCTTTCCGGCCTGCCAGTAGGTGTCGGTGTCGCCGTCGGTGATGTTGGCGGCGGTGTGTGCGCCACGGGTGCTGCCCGCCGTGGTCCTGGCGTCAGCAGCGGCGTTGGGGCCGCCGGCCGCGTGTGCGCCGACGGCGGGCAGGCCCAGAACCATGACGGCGGCGGCGAGTGCGGCGGTCGCTGTGCGCCGCCTTGGGGATCTCTGCTTGTGTCGAGTCATGCGGGGTCGCTTCCTGCGGAGGCTCGCGCGCCGGTGGGGCGGCGAGGGCGGCTCATTCCTGGCGGAGTGGTGCAGAAAGGTGCAGGACGATATTTTGCGTTGTTTCATCGAAATATTGCAGAGCAGCATCAGCGGGTCTACAGCCGGAACGGCACAATATTCACCAGAAGCACCCATCACTCAGGAGTGATGACGGCGCGGGCGCCACTTCCGAGCCGCTGCAGCGGTCAAATCGCAGGCATCGGGGCCAGCTTTACGGGCCCGCACCGTCCGGTCCGTGACTCGGCTGCGGTTGCGGGCTTGCGCTCCGAGACCGCAAGTGAACGCAAGATGCGCAAATTCTTGCGCGATTCTACGTCATGAGCGATGGGTTGCCGACGGGCGAACTCCTCGTTGCCGGCCTCAGGGCCGGCGGTGACTGCCCGCTGAAGCGGCCGTCAATGGCCGCTTCCCGTCGAGGGGTTGACCATGGAACACCTTCACTGGTTCAGTGGATCAGCCACTCAACCACTCATCTCATCCACTCGCCGGAAGGGGAACCGTGGAGGCACTGCCCCGCGAGACCATCGTGGACGTCCTGGAAGACCGGCTGCGGACGGACATACTCAACGGCCTTCACCCGGCCGGGAGTTATCTGCCGCCCGAGCGCCAGCTCGCCGACGGCTACGGCATCACCCGCACCACGCTGAAGCACGCCTTCGGGCGGCTGGTCCAGGCGGGCCTGCTCGAAACCCGGCACGGCGTCGGCACCCGGGTGCGCGACTACGCACGTCTGGGCGGCGCCGATCTGCTGCCCATGCTCGTGCGGCACGACGCGAAATGGGTCCATGAGATCTTCGAAGTGCGGCGCGGAGTCGGCGCGTTGATCGCCGAGCGGGCTGCGACCCGAGCCACTCGGAAGCAACACGCGGAACTTCGCGCGCTGTTGCAAGCCGTGCGGGAGGCGGATGGTCCCGACGCGGTACAGCTCGCCGACATCGAGGTGCACCGTGCCCTGGCCCGGGCCACCGGCAACCGTGTCTACGTCCTGCTCACCAACACGCTCTTCAACGCCTATCTGCCCGTCCGCTCCCTGCTCAAGGGCCCCTTCACGGACCCTGCGGCCGCCTGCGAACGGCTGGCCCCGGTGGTGGAGGCGGTGACGGACGGAGACGCCTGCCAGGCGCACGCGGCGGCCGACGCCTACCTGCGGGCCACCGAACGCATCATGCTGGACGATCTCGCATGAGGGGCACCGTGTTCACGGAGACGATGCTCGGCACGGTCCGGCTCGACACCGAGACGACGGAGCGCCGCGTACGCCTCGACCTGCGCGCCGAGGCCGACGAGGTACTGCGCCCGCATCGCACGACCCGAGCGCGCCTGACCGGCCGGGTGCGGATCGCCGGATTCGCCGACGACCCCGGCGCGGAAGGTGAGCTGGAGGTGTCGCCGATCGCCCGGCGGCGCATCCGCTATCAGCTGGCGTTCACCGGAGACGGCCGCCGCCTCGTCCTGGACGGCTGGAAATCCGTCACCGCGCGCCGCCCCCTCGCATCGATGACCGTCCTGCCGTTCACGCTGTACGAGGGTGACGCGCGGGTCGGTGAAGGGGTGCTGCGGTTCCCGGCGGCGACCCGTCTCGTTCCGTTCCTCCTCAGCTTCCGCTTCCCGCGCCGCGAGGACCGTGCCCAGCACTTCCCGCCGCGCTGGGACGGCACACCGGGCCGCACCGAGGTCTGGTACACCACGCTGACCGATCCGACGACCGGCACCGGCATCTGGCTGCACCATGAACTCACCGTGCCCGCCGACGGTTCCGATCCGTTCGCCCACGGCTGGGTCGCGGCGTTCCCCCGCGACGGAGAGGTCCGGCACGCTCGCTTCGGATCCGCCCCCTGGACCCGGCCCGCAGACGGGTTCGCGGGAGACAAGGTCACGGCCACCCCCGGACAACTGGCGGGCGGCGCAGGCGAATTCCGCTGGGAGCTCACCGAACGCCCGCAAGGGCCACCCCTCTTCACCTTCCCACGCTGGTCCTGGCGTCGGCCGCTCCTGCCCGCCGCCCAGATGCTCCCGGCCGCGCGGGCCACGTACGACGGCGAATTCTCGTACGGAGAACACTCCTTGACCCTGAGCGGCGCACCCGGCGCCTCGGCCCGCATCTACGGGCACGGCAACGCGCACCGGTGGACCTGGCTGCACGCGGACCTGGGCGGTGGTGACGTCCTGGAGATCGTCGCGGCCGTGTCCACCCGGCCGGGTCTGCGGCGGCTGCCTCCGCTGGTCTTCCTGCGCCTGCGCCGCGGTGGCCGGACCTGGCCGCGGCGGGCCGAACGGTCGGCGGTCGGCTGGCTGGGCGTCGGACGGTTCCGGGCCGGATTCGGGCTGCCGCAGTGGACGGTGACCGGCCGGACGGCGTTGCGCCGGATCCACGTCGAGGTCGACCAGCCGGCCGAGCGGACCCTCACCCTGGAGTACCGCGACCCGGACGGCGCCCGCGCGGTATGCCGCAACAGCGAGTCGGCCGACGCCCGGATCGTGCTGGAGCGCTGGTGGGGCCGGTGGCGCCCGGAGGCCTCCTGGGTTCTGGACGGCACCGCGCACGCCGAGGCGGGCGACCGGTGACCGCCGAGGGACTTGTCGCCGCACTGCTCGCCGACACCGGCGACGAGGACTGGCCCGCCCGCGTGCCGAACCGGCTCGACTCGGTGCTCGCCGCGCTGCCCCGGCCCGCCCGGGCCGGGGTGCACACCGCCGTCGCGGCCCTGGAGACGTACGCAGTCCTGCGCACCGGACGACGCCTGGCGGCACTCGACCCCGACGCCCGCGAGAGCCTGCTCGGATCGCTGGCCGCACGCCCCCGGCTCGTCCCGCTGCTCGACCTCCTCAAGGTGCCCGTGATGCTCGCGGCGGGCACCGAGCGGATGCCGACCGCGCCCCTCGCTGTGACGGCGCCCGAGGACCCGCCGCTCGACTGCACTCCGGCGCAGGAGTGGCCGACCCGTTCCACCGCCGACGTGGTGGTCGTCGGGTCCGGCGCGGGCGGTGCCGTGGCCGCCCGGACGTTCGCGCGCGCCGGACTGAGCGTCGTCGTGCTGGAGGAGGGCGCACACCACTCGACCGCTTCCTTCGGACGCCGGGCGCCGCTCGACCGTTTCACCGAGCTGTACCGGGACGGCGGTGCCACGGTGGCCGTGGGCAACCCACCACTCCTGCTGCCGGTCGGTCGCGCGGTCGGCGGGACCACCGTGGTCAACTCCGGTACCTGCTACCGCACTCCGGAGCCTGTGCTGGGCCGATGGAGCAGTGTGTACGGGTTCCACCTCGCCGAGAGCTTCGGGCCCCGGCTCGACGAGATCGAGCGCACCCTGCGCGTGGCCACCCAGCCACTCGACGTGCTCGGGAACAACGGCCTGCTGGCACTCGCCGGCGCCGAACGGCTCGGCTGGCGGGCCGGTCCGCTGCGCCGCAACGCGCCCGGCTGCAAGGGCTCGTGCCAGTGCGTGGTGGGCTGCCCCACCGGCGCCAAGCAGAGCGTGCAGCTGTCCGTCCTGCCCGACGCCTGCGCCGCAGGAGCCCGGATCGTCACGGGCGCACGGGTCCGCCGCATTCTGCTGGACCACGACGGACCGGGAGCGCCGCGCGCCGCCGGCGTACGGGCGCGGCGGCCCGACGGCAGCGAACTGGAGATCCTCTGCCCGCTCGTCGTGACGGCCGCGGGAGCGCTGCAGACACCACCGCTGCTGCGCCGCTCGGGCCTGGGCGGACATCCGCGCCTGGGCCGCAACCTCAGCGTGCACCCGGCCACGAGCGTCGCGGGGCGCTTCGCCGAGCCCGTCACCGCCTGGAAGGGTGTGCTCCAGAGCGCCGGAGTCGAGGAACTGCACGACCGCGGTGTCCTCATCGAGGCGACCGCGAGCCCGCCCGGCATGGGCAGTTTCGTCCTCCCCGGCCTGGGCCGCGAACTGCGCGGTGAACTGGAGGAAGCGGACCACCTCGCGACCCTCGGCGCCATGATCGCCGACCGCCCCTCCGGGCGGGTCCAGGGCCGCGACCGCACCCTCGTGCGCTACGACCTGGACCCACGTGACGGCGACAGGCTGATGACGGCCGTACGTGCCATGGGCCGCCTGCTCCTCGCGGCGGGCGCCGAGGAGATCCTCACCGGCCTGCCGTTCGCCCCGCGCGCCCGCTCGCTCGATGAACTCGACGAACTGCTCACCCGAACGACCGCCCGCAACCTGCACCTCTCGGCGTTCCACCCGACCGGCACGGCCGCCGCGGGTGCCGATCCCCGGCGCGCCCCCGCCGACCCCAAGGGCAGACTGCGCGGCGCCCACGGAGTACTCGTCGCGGACGGCTCGGTCCTGCCCAGCTGCCCGCAGGTCAACCCGCAGCTGAGCATCATGGCGGCGGCTCTGGCGATCTCGGAGACCTGGGTGGAGAGGGAGGGCTGATCCCGCGGCTACTCCAATGGGTCAGTGCGGTTCGCGGACACCGCGCCCGGCACGGAGCATGAGGGTGACCGGTACGCCAGGCAGAGGACGAGCCCGCATGAGCACACGTATCCCCGACGACCAGGTCCACTCGCGTCGATCTCGCCGCATCGGCGCCCTCCTGGCCACGTGCGCGTGCGGCTCGCTGCTCGTCTCGTGCGGCTCGGACAACAACGCCGGCGGCGGTGTTTCCGCCAGCGTCCGTCCGACCGCGCCCAACGAGTCCAACTTCTCCGGCACGGCGCCGTCCGCCCTGTCCTCGGCCGCCTCCTCGATCATCGGCTCCGCCCGGGCCTCAGCCTCGGCGGCGGCCTCCTCGCTGTCCGCCGCGGCCTCGGAGTTCGAGGCGTCCGTCTCGGCCGACACGGCCCGCGCGAGCGCGCAGGCACAGGCGGAGCTGAAGAAGGTGCAGGGCCCCGGGAACGCGCGGTCCGACGTCGCCATGACCGGCCTGCCCAGGGCGAAGACGGGCGGCCTGCTCGCCGTGCTCGTCAACATCACCAACAACACCGATCGCACGGCCTCGTACGCCGTCCAGGTCGACTTCAAGAACCCCGACGGCAAGGTCGTCGAGACCAGGTTCGTGGGCGCGGAGAACCTCAAGCCGGGGCAGCGCGCCCAGCCCGTCGCCATCAGCAGACAGCCCACCCAACCCCAGCTGACCCCGGTCCTGGCGAAGGCCCAGCGATACTGACGGGCGCCCGCCGGACGAGAACGACATCGGGCGGCCCACCAGCACACTGACGGGGTGTCAGTCCTCCCGGACGAGGTGCACGGTCGTGCTGGACCAGTCGCCCGCCGGCAGGTCGACGTCGAGACCGTACTCGCCGAGCACCGTGGAGTGGTGCACGGCGCCGGTGCGCGCGTCGCGGTAGCGGCCCCCGGGGGTCAGACCGCGCGGCCGGACCGGCAGCCTCGGCGCGCCGTGGCGGGAGACACGCCGGTAGGCGAGCAGCAGGGTCTCCGAGGCGTCCGCGGCGGTGTACTGCACCACGCAGACCGAGTCCTCGGCGGGCGGCGACAGCCGGTCCAGCCTGCCGTGCTGGACGAGATGGCGGACCTTCTTGTACGTGGCGACCAGGTCGGCCCCCTCCCGCAGTTCCTCCTCGGACCAGCGGGTGAGATCGCCCCCGATGCCGAGCGCCCCGGCCATCGCGACATGGAAACGGAAGCGCAGCGGGACCGTACGGCCGGTGAGCTGGTTGGGTACGTCGGTCACCCAGGCGCCCATCGTGCGGGCGGGGTAGATCTGGCCGTAGCCCTGCTGGATCCCCATCCGGTCGGCGGCGTCGGTGTTGTCCGACGCCCAGGCCTGGTCCGTGCGGGCCAGAATGCCCAGGTCGACCCGGCCGCCGCCACCGCTGCACGTCTCGATCCGCAGCGCCGGATGGTCCGCGCGCAGGCGGTCGAGGACGCCGTAGAGATTGCGCACGTACGCGGGGCCGAGGCGGTCGGTGCCGTCCTCCCGGTCGGGCCAGCCGGCCTCGCTGAACGCGCGGTTCATGTCCCACTTGAGGAAGTCGATGCCGTGGTCGCCGACCAGCCGGGTCAGCCAGCCGTGGGCCCAGTCGGCGACCTCGCGGCGGGCGAAGTTGAGGACCAGCTGATTGCGCAGCTCGGAGCGGGGGCGGCCGGGGAAGTGCAGTACCCAGTCGGGGTGTTCGCGGTACAGGTCGCTGTCCGGGTTCACCATCTCGGGCTCCACCCAGAGGCCGAAGCGCATCCCGAGCCCGTGCACCGCGCGGACCAGCGGGCCCAGTCCGTCCGGGAAGCGGTCGGACGCCGGTGTCCAGTCGCCGAGGCCCGCCCGGTCGCTGCGGCGCGCCCCGAACCAGCCGTCGTCGACGACGTAGAGCTCCACTCCGAGCGCCGCCGCCCGCTCGGCGAGCGCCTTCTGCCCGACCTCGTCGACGTCGAAGCCGGTCGCCTCCCAGGAGTTGTAGAGCACCGGGGCGAACTCGTCGGCATGGGGCAGGACATGGGCCAGGACGTACGCGTGCCAGGCGCGGCTGGCCGCGCCGAAGCCGCCGTCGGTGCACAGTCCCGCGAACGGGGGAGTGGCGAACTCCTCGCCCGGCGCGAGCGGCACGGTCGTGCCGTCCCGGCCGGGGCCGCCGGTGAATCCGGCCCGCCCGTCGGGGGTGCGCTGCACGGTGACGCGCCAGCTCCCGCTCCACGCGAGGGCGGCGCTCCACACCCGCCCGTGCTCCTCCGTCGCCTCACCCGCGTCGAGCATCAGCCACGGGTTCGCGTGGTGGCTGGTGATCCCGCGACGGCTGGTCAACACGGTTTCGCCGTACGGCAGTCGGTCCCGTCGCAACTGGCTCTCGGCGGACCACTGGCCCGTGACATGACTGAGCCGGTAGTCCCGCTCCGGCGGCAGGGTCCAGGCCGCGGAGTCGGCACGCAGCAGGGTGACGGGCTCGTCGCCGTCGTTGCGGACGACGGTCCAGCGCTCGATGACGTCCGTGTCCTCGCGCACCCGGTAGTGGAGCGCCACCCGCAACGGGTAACGGCGGTCGCGGAACGACAGGGTCAGCTCGCCCTCGTCGACCTCGTGACCGGTCGGCTGCCACTCGAAGGCGCGGGCGCCGTCCGCGAACCTGACCTGCAGTGACGGCGGTCCGTAGCGCGTGCCGCCGTCGACCGGCAGCTCCTCCCCGACGGTCGGCCTGCCCTCGAAGCTGCTGGCCTCGGGCGCGGGTGGCACGGCGAGCTCCTCGGCCTCCGCCGGCGTCAGTCGTGGACCCCACGCGACATGGCAGGGCGCTCCGGTCTCGTCGATCCGCAGCGCGTACGAGGTGCGCGGTGTGGACAGCAGCCAGACCCCGGTGTCCGGGGCGAAGGAGATCGGCGACATGAATCCTCGCGTTCAGGTGGTGCTCACGTACGAGACAAGGAAAAGCCAACCCTGACCTTGGATCACGTGTCAATGCTTGCTCGCATTCTGGAATTCACAGGTCACAGGTACCTCCTGGAGCATCCTCAGGAGAATCCTGCTTCTTTCATTGACAGCAGAAAATAAGGGCCTTAGGTTCCGGCCATGCGTTCGACCTCTCTCACCGAGGCGTTCCCGGCCCACACGCCGGCCGCTTCCCAGATCTTCACCACCGTGCTGTCCCACGGCCCGCTCACGCGGTCGGAGATAGCAGGGCGGACCCAGCTGTCGGCGGCGGCGGTCACCAAGGCGGTCCGGCCGCTGATCGAAGCCGGCTACCTAGTGGAGGACGTTGCCGAGGACGCACGGCAGCCCGTCCTCGGGCGGCCCGCCAACCCGGTGCGGGTCGACGGCGGGCGGGCCCTGTTCCTGGGGATCAAGGTGACGGGCGACGAGCTCATCGCCGTACTCACCGACCTCTGCTGCCGCATCCGGGTCGCCCGGCGCGTTCCGCTCACCTCCCGCGAACCCAAGGCGGTACTGACCTCCGTCGCGGGACTCGTACAGGAACTGCTGACCGAGGCGGACGGCTTCGGGGTGCAGGTCCGGGGGCTCGGCATCGCCGTCTCGGGAGACGTGGACCGGGCGGCCGGGGTGGTGCGCTACTCGCCGTTCCTGGAGTGGCGCGACGTTCCCCTCGCCGAACTGGCCGCGACCACGACCGGACTGCCGGTCACCCTCGACAACGACGTTCGGGCGCTGACGGTGGCCGAGCAGTGGTTCGGGGCCGGGGTGGGGCTGTCCGACTTCGCGCTGGTGACCGTCGGCGCGGGCATCGGCTGCGGTCTGGTGGTGCACGGACAAGTGGTGGCGGGAGCGCACGGCGTGGCCGGTGAGATCGGGCATGTGGCGATCGACCCGGCCGGCCCCCGCTGCCACTGCGGCAACCGTGGCTGCGTCGAGGCGATCGCCTCGGACCCCGCGATCGTCGGCCGGATCCGGGAGGTCACCGGCGCGAGTGTCGCCGACGCCACCGCGGCCCTGGCCCTCGCCCACGACGGCGACCCCGGCGCCCGGGAGGTGTACGCCCGGGCGGGAGCGGCGATCGGCCGGGGCATCGCGACCGTGGCCAACCTCCTCGGCCCCGAGCGCGTGATCATCTCCGGTGAAGGCCTAGCCGCCTACGACCTGTTCGCCGAGCAGATCCGTGACGCGTTCGCCGCGGCCGCGTTCGGTTCGGCCGCGGACTGCGACGTACAGACCCGGCCGCTGCCCTTCGAGGAGTGGGCGCGTGGCGCGGCGGCCACCGCCATCCAGTCCTTCACCACCTCGGACGCGCGCTGAGGAGCACGACGCCCTGAGGGGCGAGCACGCCCCGACGAGCACACCACGCACCGACCAGCACGTACTGAAGCACAGCCATGCACTGAAGATCAGACATGTACGGACACGCGTGAGGAGCAACAATGACGCAGCAGAGCCGCAATCCCCTGGCTGCGCGTGACCCGGGCCGCCGCAGAGTCGTCGGCGGACTGTTCGGACTCGGCGCCGCCGCACTGGCCGCGCCCGTTCTGACCGCTTGCGGCGGGGGAGCGGGGGCCGACCCGAAGACGGTCACCTTCGGATCCAACGGCGGCGACGCCACGCCCAAGAAGGCCTACGCCTCCGTCACCGGAGCGTTCGCCAAGGACAGCGGTCTGACGGTGAAGACGAACACCGTCGACCACGACACCTTCCAGAAGAGCATCACCAGCTATCTGCAGGGCACCCCCGACGACGTCTTCACCTGGTTCGCCGGCTATCGCATGCAGTACTTCGCCAAGAAGAAGCTCTGCAGCCCCCTGGACGACGTCTGGGACAAGATAGGCGCCGACTTCAGCGACGCCACCAAGCAGCTCTCGCGCGGCGAGGACGGCAAGTACTACTTCGTGCCGCTGTACAACTACCCGTGGGCGGTCTTCTACCGCAAGAGTCTCTTCAAGGAGCGCGGCTACCAAGTCCCGCAGAAGTGGAGCGAGTTCATCGCGCTCTCGAAGCAGATGAAGAAGGACGGGCTCTCCCCGATCGCCTCCGGCTACGGCGGCGGCGACAGCTGGAGCATCCTCGGCGCCTTCGACTACGTGAACCTGCGGACCAACGGCTACGACTTCCACATGTCGCTGATGCGCGGCAAGGTCTCCTGGACCGACAAGCGGGCCCTCGCCACCCTCGACCACTGGCGCGAACTCGCCCCCTACTACCAGCAGGGTGCCGCCGGCCGTTCCTGGCAGGACGCCGCCCAGTCGCTGCTCGACAAGAAGTCCGGGATGGCCGTCATCGGCCTCTTCCTCGGACAGCAGATCACGGACGAGAAGGTACGCGCCGACATCGACTTCTTCCCCTTCCCCGAGATCGACGCCGCGCACGGTCAGGACGCCGTCGAGGCACCCACCGACGGCTTCATGCTCAGCCGCCGGCCCAAGAACGAGGCCGGTGCCAAGAAGTTCCTGGAGTTCCTCGGCGGCGCCCACACCGAGGAGCTGTACATGGGCGTCGACCCGAGCAACCTCGCCGTCAACGACAAGGTGAGCACCGGCTCGTACAACGCGCTCCAGAAGAAGTCCGCCGACCTCATCGCCTCCGCCAAGCAGATCAGCCAGTTCGCGGACCGCGACAGCGACCCCGGCTTCATCTCCACCGTCGTACTCCCCGGCCTGACCGAGTGGCTCAGCCACCCCGACGACGGCTCGGGAACGCTGACGAAGATCGAGTCCCAGCGCTCGCGCTTCTTCACGGCCTGACCAGGACCGGAAAGGTCTCACGCACCGTGTCCTCCGCGCCCACCACGCCCCCCGCCCCGCGGGGCGCCCGCCCGCGCCGCCTCGGCACCGGCGACCGGATCTTCCTCACCGTCATCATCGGCATCCCGCTGGCGGCCCTGCTCTTCTTCGTCTGGCTGCCCGCACTGGCCTCCCTGGGGCTGTCCTTCACCACCTGGGACGGCATCGACCTGGCCGACATCCACTGGATCGGCCTGGACAACTACAAGGAGATCTTCACCAACTACCCGCCGTTCTGGCCCGCGGTGCGGCACAACGTGATCTGGCTGCTGTTCACGGCCCTGCTGCCGACCCCGTTCGGCATCTTCCTCGCCTACCAGCTCGACCGGAAGATCCGCTTCACAAGGATCTACCAGACCGCCATCTTCCTGCCGATGGTGCTCTCCCTGGCCGTCGTCGGCTTCATCTGGGAGATCATCTACAACCCCGACACCGGGCTCCTCAACGGCATCCTGGGCGCCGCCGGATCCAGCCACCACATCGACTGGCTGGGCAACCCCGACCTCAACCTGTGGGCCGTCCTGGTCGCCTCCAGCTGGCGGCACACCGGATACATCATGATCCTCTACCTGGCCGGCCTGAAGGGCTTCGACCCGGCGCTCAAGGAGGCCGCCGCGCTCGACGGCGCCAATGGACGCCAGACCTTCCTGCGGGTGGTCTTCCCGGCCCTGAAACCGGTCAACGTCATCATCCTGGTCATCACGGTCATGGAGTCCCTGCGGTCCTTCGACGTCGTCTACGTCCTCGGCGGCGGCGTCGGAAGCAAACCGGGCATGGAACTCCTGTCCCTGCTCATCACCGACAACATCATCGGCGAGTCCAGTCACATCGGTTACGGGTCCGCCCTCGCGGTCGTCCTGCTCGTGGTCTCCCTTGCCGCCATCGGGACCTTCCTCGTCCAGAACTTCCGCAAGGAGGACCAGTGACCACGACCGTGCCGCGCCCGGCCTCCCGACCGCGGACCCGGCGCGCACAGCAGACGCCGAAGACCCCCTCCGGGCCGCGGCGCCAGACGGGCCGTCATCTGATGCTGGGCGGCATCGCCCTGCTGTGGCTCGTCCCGCTGCTGTGGGCCATGTACACCTCGCTGCGGCCCTATTCGGACACCGCGAAGCACGGTTATCTCTCCTGGCCCCACAGTCTCAGCCTCGGCAACTTCAGCGACGCCTGGAGCCAGTCCGGGATGCCGCACTTCTTCTGGAACTCCGTCCTCATCACGGTGCCGGCCGTCCTGTGCACCCTGCTGTTCTCGGCCGCGGTCGCCTTCTTCGTCTCCCGCTTCGACTTCCGCTGGAACATCGTCCTGCTGATGCTGTTCACCGCGGGCAACCTGCTCCCGGCACAGGTCCTCATCACCCCCCTGTACCGCCTCTACCTCCTCATCCCGCTGCCGCAGTGGATGAGCGACTCCCTCCTCCTCTACAACTCGGCCTGGGGCATCATCGCGATCCACATCGCCTACCAGTCCGGGTTCTGCACCTTCGTCCTCAGCAACTACATGAAGACGATCCCGAAGGAGATCTCCGAGGCGGCGCTCGTGGACGGCGCCCCCGTCTGGCGCCAGTTCTTCCAGATCATCCTGCCGCTGTGCCGCCCCGCATTCGCGGCCCTCGCGACCCTCGAGTCGATCTGGATCTACAACGACTTCTTCTGGCCGCTCGCGCTGATCGAGAGCGGCGACAAGCGCCCGATCACCTCCGCCCTGGCCAACCTCCAGGGTGCGTACTTCACCAATCCCAACCTCATCGCGGCCGGTGCCCTGATGACCGCGATCCCCACTCTCCTGGTGTACTTCGCGCTCCAGCGCCAGTTCATCAGCGGACTCACCATCGGCTCGGGCAAGGGCTGAGCCGCCCCAACCCTGACCCCACAGGAGGCACGACCCATGCGGTCATCCTCGTATTCCGTCCTGCCCGCACGCACCCTGAGAGCCGTGGTGGTGTTCGCCCTCACGGCAGGACTCGCGACGACCGTCCCGGCCGCACAGGCCAAGACCCCGGTGCCGCGCGAGACCACCGCCACGACCCCCGTCGCCGCCAAGCCGTACATGGGCTGGTCGAGTTGGAGCATGCAGTCGTCGAAGTACCCGGGCCTCAACCCGGACGGCGACTACAGCTACCTCACCGAGGCGAACGTCCTGAAGCAGACGGACGCCCTCGCCGCCAGGCTGAAGAACTACGGCTACGACCATGTCAACATCGACGCCGGCTGGTGGATGGACAAGACC
Source organism: Streptomyces olivochromogenes (assembly GCF_001514115.1). Lineage (GTDB taxonomy): Bacteria > Actinomycetota > Actinomycetes > Streptomycetales > Streptomycetaceae > Streptomyces > Streptomyces olivochromogenes. Next base: position 26,967 of record NZ_KQ948466.1, on the reverse strand, counting down.
TGGAAGACGGGCTTCGACCAGTACGGTCGCCAGACACCCGACCCGGTCCGCTTCCCCCACGGCATGAAGTCGGTCGCCGACCACATCCACTCCAAGGGCCTCAAGGCCGGCATCTACCTGCCCGTCGGCCTGGAGAAGGGCGCGTACGGCGACGGCAGCACGCCGATCTGGAACGCCCCCGGCTGCACCACCACCGACATCGTCTACCCGGACCTGCGCACCACCAACGGCTGGGACAACGCCTACAAGATCGACTTCGACAAGCCCTGCGCGCAGAAGTACATCGACTCGCAGGCGCAGCAGTTCGCCGACTGGGGCTACGACTTCCTCAAGCTCGACGGCGTGGGCCCGGGCTCCTTCAAGTCCGGTGACAACTACAACAACGTCCCCGACGTCGCCGCCTGGCAGCAGGCCATCGCCACCGCCGGGCGCCCGATCCACCTCGAACTCTCCTGGTCGCTCGACATCGGCCACGCCGCCGACTGGAAGAAGTACTCCAACGGCTGGCGCATCGACACCGACGTCGAGTGCTACTGCAACACCCTTGTCACCTGGGAGAACTCGGTCAACGACCGGTGGGACGACGCCCCCGCGTGGAGCCGGAAGGCGGGCCCGGGCGGCTGGAACGACCTGGACGGCATCGACGTCGGCAACGGCGAGATGGATGGCCTCACCAAGGCCGAGCGGCAGAGCTACATGACCCTGTGGGCCATCAACAAGTCGCCCCTGTTCACCGGTGACGACCTCACCAAGCTGGACAGCTACGGGGTCTCCCTGCTGACCAACAGGGAGGTCATCGCCGTCGACCAGAACGACTCGCCCGTGGCGCGTCCGGTCACCCCCGTCGGTGACCAGCAGGTCTGGGGCACCAAGAACGCCGACGGCAGCTACACCGTCGCCCTGTTCAACCTCGCCGACTCGCCGGCCTCCGTCACCGCCCAGTGGGCCTCCCTCGGATTCACCGGAAACGCCTCCGTGCGCGACCTGTGGAACAAGGCGAACCTCGGGACCTACAAGAACAAGATCACCGAGGCGCTGCCCGCCCACGGCTCGCGGCTGTTCACCGTCAAGCCCGGCGGCGGCACGCTGACCACCACGAGCTACGAGGCCGAGTCCGACGCCAACACCCTGTCGGGCAACGCCTCGGTCGCCGGCTGCGACGCCTGCTCCGGCGGCAAGAAGGTCGGCAACCTCTACACCGGCGGCAAGCTGCGGTTCAACGACGTCACGGTGAAGAAGGACGGCATCTACACCGTCCAGGTCGCCTACGTCAGCGGCGACCCCCGCTCGGTGACCGCCTTCTCCAACAGCGGCAACGGCACCAGCGAGAAGTTCCCCTCCACGGGCGACTGGAGCACGGCCGAGACGGTCAGCGTCCAGCTGGCGCTGAAGGCGGGCTCCAACACGATCACCTTCGACAGCGGCAGCGGATACGCCCCCGACATCGACAGGATCGTCGTTCCGCAGTCGGTCTGAGTTCCGTAGTCGGTTTCCTGGTCCAGCAGCCGGTACTCAGTTCAGCGGCCGGTTCTCGGTCCAGGGGTCGGTTCTCAGTCAGGCAGTCCGTCCGACCCGCTTCCCGCGGGGCCCGGTGACACGACCCGGGCCCCGCGGGGACCTGCAGCACGCCGACGGTCCGCAGCCGTCGTTCCCGCATGAGCAGCTCCCGGATATGGAGTGCAACACCGTGGACGTTCAGCACACCGCAGCACGCGACAACACCCCCAGCCGCAGAGGCTTCCTCGCCCTGGCCGCCGCAGCAGGCGCGGCCACCGCACTGGGCGGTCTGCCCGCCTTCACCGCCTCGGCGGCCCCCCTGCGCCCCACCGCATCGCCCATGCTGTCCGCGGCCGACGCCGCGAAGAACCAGCTGTGGTGGGCGGCTCCCGGCTCCGCCAAGTCGATGATCGAGCAGGGGCTGCCGATCGGGAACGGGCGCCTCGGGGTGCTCGCGAGCAACGACCCCGCCGACGAACTCCTGATGATCACCGACGCCACCCTGTGGACCGGAGGTCTCAACGACAAGCTGCAGAGCGACGGTCAGTTCCCCTACGGCCGAGACGACTTCGGCTCCCTGACGATGCTGGCCCAACTCACCGTCGCCCTCCCCGACCACGACCTGGGCAACGTCAACAACTACCGTCGCACCCTCGACCTGGCCCAGGGCCTGATCAGCACCTCGTACGACATCTCCGGCGTCACCTACCGGCGGCAGATCTTCGCCAGCCGCCCCGACGACGCCATCGTCCTGTACTTCTCCCAGCAGGGCGGCGGCTCCTACACCGGTACGGTCTCCCTCGCGGGCACCCACGGCGAGTCCACCACCGCAAGCGGCGCGGGCCGTTACGCGTCGTTCGGCGCCTCCTTGGCCAACGGCCTGAAGTACGGCGCCGCCGTCACCGCGTACAGCGGTTCGGGCAGGGTCCGCGTCGACGGTACGTCGATCGCGTTCAGCGGCTGCAGGGACCTCACCGTCGTCGTCAGCGGTGGCACCAACTACGTGCCCGACGCGGCGACGAAGTTCCGCGACCCGTCCCTGGCCCCGGAGCGCCTCGCCAGGACCAAGGTCCTGAACGCGGCCGGCCACTCGGCGAGCACCCTGCTGCACACGCATGTCGCCGACTTCCGGGCCGTGTTCGGACAGCTGGACATCGACCTCGGCACGTCCTCCGCAGCGCAGCGCGAACTGGACACCCTGGAGCGGCTGCGGGCGCGCCACCGGGACGACATCCCCGACCCGGAACTCGAGGCCGCCTACCTGCAGTTCGGCCGCTACCTCATGATCTCCGGATCCCGGGGCAGCCTGCCGATGGGCCTCCAGGGCCCCTGGCTGGACGGCAACGACCCGGACTGGATGGCCGACTACCACACCGACGTCAACCTCCAGATGAACTACTGGATGGCCGACCGGGCGGGCCTGTCCGACTGCTTCGACGCCTTCGCCGACTACTGCCTCGTACAGCTGCCCGACTGGACGGAGGTCACCCAGCGGCTGTTCAACGACTCCACCAACCGGTACCGCAACTCCAGCGGAAAGATCGCCGGCTGGACCGTGGCGATCTCCACCAACCCCTATGGCGGGGGCGGCTGGTGGTGGCACCCGGCCGGCAACGCCTGGATCTGCCAGAGCCTGTTCGAGCACTACGAGTACACGCAGGACCGCGCCTACCTCAAGAAGATCTACCCCCTCCTCAAGGGCGCCGTGCAGTTCTGGGAGGCCCGCCTCATCACCACGACCGTCACCGACGCGTCGGGGGCCGAGCGCGAGGTCCTCATCGCCGACAGCGACTGGTCGCCCGAGCAGGGTCCGCTCGACGCCAAGGGCATCACGTACGCCCAGGAACTGGTGTGGAACCTCTTCGGCAATTACCACACCGCGACCGAGGCGCTCGCCAAGGACGCCGCCTACCGCAAGACCGTCGACGGTCTGCGGGCGCGCCTCTACCTGCCCGTGGTCAGCCCCAAGACCGGCTGGCTCGAGGAGTGGATGTCGCCCGACAACCTCGGCGAGACCACCCACCGGCACCTCTCCCCGCTCATCGGCCTCTTCCCCGGCGACCGGATCCGTCCGGACGGCTCCACGCCGAAGGACATCCTCGACGGCGCGACCGCCCTGCTCACCGCGCGCGGCATGAACAGCTTCGGCTGGGCCAACGCCTGGCGCAGCCTGTGCTGGGCGCGGCTGAAGAACGCGGAGAAGGCCTACCAGCTGGTCGTCAACAACCTGAAGCCGTCGGTCAACGGCAGCAACGGCAGCGCGATGAACCTCTTCGACATCTACGAGGTGGAGACGGGCCGGGGCATCTTCCAGATCGAGGCGAACTTCGGCACCCCCGCGGCGATCGTCGAGATGCTGGTCTACTCACGGCCCGGACACATCGAGCTGCTGCCCGCCCTGCCCGCCGCCTGGGCGGCATCCGGCTCGGTGTCCGGCGTGGGCGTCCGCGGCGGCTTCGTCGCCGACCTCAGCTGGAAGAACGGCAAGGTGACCCGGGCCACCCTGAAGAGCGTCGGCGGCCGCGAGACGACCGTCGTCGCGGGCGGCGCCTCGCGCAAGGTCAGCCTCAAGCCCGGTGAGTCCGTCACCCTGAGGGGCATCGGGTGAGCGGCGCCCGGTTCCGACGCCGCGCCGTGGGCGTCGTGTCGGCGCTGCTCCTCGCGGTCTGCGGACCCCTGACCGCCTCGGCGTCGGCGCAGCCGGGGGCCTCGTCGGGCACGCCGGTGACGCCCGCCGTCGAGGCGCGGGCGAAGCACTCCGTGGTCACCTGGGGCGCAAGCGCCGACCGGCAGGGGGCGGGACCCGCCGACCGCAGCTACCGACTGGTCGTGCGCACCAGCGTCGGCGGCACGAACCTGCGGATCCGGCTGTCCAACGCCTTCGGCGAGCACCCGGTGACCTTCGCGAGCGCGTACGCCGGGCTGCGGAAGCAGGGTGCGGAGCTGGTCCACGGCTCCAACCGGCGACTGTCCTTCGGCGGGGCCGCGTCCGTCACCGTCCCGGCCGGCGAGACCGTGCTCAGTGATCCGCTGCCCGGAACACTGGCCGCTCAGAGTGACCTGGTCATCAGCCTGTACGTGACCGGCGCCCAGGGACCGACGACCGGCCACGGCATGGCCATGCAGACCAACTACGCCACCGCGGGCGACCACGCGGCCGAAGAGGGCGCGGCCAACTGGACCGATCCGATGGGCTCCTGGTACTGGCTGGACGCCGTCGACGTGGAGACGTCCGCCGCGGTCGGCTCGGTGGTGACCCTCGGCGACTCCATCACCGACGGCTGGGCCTCGACCACCGACCAGAACCGCCGCTGGCCCGACTATCTGTCCCGGCGGCTCCAGGCCGCGTCCGGGCTCACCGCGAAGGGAGTGGCGAACGAGGGGATCTCGGGCAACAAGGTGCTCGCGGACGGCGCCGGGCAGGCCGCCCTGAACAGACTCCAGCGTGACGTCCTCTCCCAGCCCGGGGTCCGTACGGTCTTCCTCTTCGAAGGCATCAACGACATCAAGGCCCATTCCGGTGTCACGGTGGACGACATGATCGCCGGCTATCGGCAGATCATCGACCGGGCGCACGCGGCGGGCAAATGTGTCGTCGGCGCGACCGTCATGCCGTTCAAGGGCTGGTCCGAGTACGACGCCGCCTCCGAGGCCGTGCGCCAGGGCGTCAACGACTGGATCAGGAACAGCGGCGCGCTCGACGCCGTGACGGATTTCGACAGGATCACGCGCAATCCGTACGACCCGCAGTTGATCCTGCCGTTCTTCGACGGCGGCGATCACCTGCACCCCAACGACAAGGGGATGCAGGCGATGGCCGACGCCGTGGACCTCGGGAGCCTGACGTCCTGCTGATCCGGGGCGCCGCGCGGGGCGGTCAGGGGTACGAGACCACGGTGGACGGCACCGTCGAGGTGCCCGACGTGGGTGCGCCGGTCTCGTTGACGACGTGCTCGTACTGACCCTGGCCGCCCAGCGAGACGACCAGCAGGTCGTGGAACTTCACGCCCGGTGTGTTCGGCGCGGCGAAGCCGTTGTGCTGGACGATCGTCGGGTCGACGTTGTAGTAGCAGTAGCTGCCCAGGCCCCATCCCTCGTGCGTGGTCACGGAGTCGGCGACCTTGTAGGCCGCGTACCCCTTGACGCTTCCGTTCTGGATGGCGGCCTGGTTCGGCGCGTCGTACGCCTTCTCGTTCTGGAAGAAGATGGTGCGCCCGCGCTGGCCGTACCACTGGACGTCGTACTTGTTGAAGTGCTCGACGAACAGACCGGTGGCCAGGACGTCGTCGCCGTTGACGCGGATGCCGTAGTCGGCCCGGTTGGTCTCCCAGCCGACTCCGGTGCCGTGGTCGGCGCGCCAGACCCAGGTGTGGTCGATGATCGTGTCACGGCTGTTGATCACCATGCTGGTGGTGGCCTTGCCGGCGCCCGCGCCGCCGATCCGGATGAAGACGTCCTGGACGGTGGTCGGGTTGGCGGAGTGGCTCGCGGAAGCCCCTGTGGGGCCCACCTCGAGCAGCGTCGAGGAGTTCACGGGACCGGCGTCGATGAGGAATCCCGCGAGCCGCACCCCGTCGACGTCGGCCGTCCTTAGCGCGGTGACGCCGTTGTCCGGGATCAGGGTGGCATAACCGAGGCCGAGGACCACGGTGCCCGCGCGGTTGACCTGGATCGGCTGGTCGAGGTGGTAGATCCCCGGAGTCAGCAGCAGATGGAGGCCCTGGGTGAGCGCGGCGTTCAGGGTGGCGGCGGTGACGCCCGGCTTGGCCACGTAGAACTGGGTGAGCGGCAGCGACGTGCCACGCGGGGTGCCGCTGCCCCAGGTGGTGCCGCGGGCGTTGGTGCGCCGCTCCGGAAGGAACACGCGGTACTCGCTGCCGTTGAGGTACAGGAACGGCTTCTCCCGGGACACCGGTGTGGTGTCGAGGGTGGTGTAGGGCGGGTTCGGGAAGGACTGCGCGGGTGCGCCCTGGACACCGGAGAAGACCATGTTCCAGACGGCGTTGGCCCAGCCGCCCACCGAACTGTCGCGGGTGTACCACTGCTGCTGCGAGTACGGTCCGACCGAGCCGTCGATGCGGCTGTCGGCGATGTAGCCGCCGCTGGCCCAGCCGTAGCCCGTGGGGGCGAGGTTGAGACCGCCCCTGACGTGCATCCGCCGGAAGGGCGCTGCCTGGGCGACCGCCCACCGGTTGGTCCCGCTGACCGGGGTGAGGGCGAGATTCTCCGCCGAACGCCAGAAGTTCTGGGTGGCGTTGCCGTTGAACCAGCCCGCGTCGACCGTCACATCGCCGTTGATCGCCGTGTCGTCCGGCGACAGGCCGAGGCCCGCGATCGATGTGTAGAAGCCGAGTTGGGCGTTGAGCCCGTTGTAGGTGCCCGGCTTGAACAGCAGCGCGTAGCGGCCCGTGCCGAACTGGGCCGACTCCTGCTGTCGGAACACCTCGTCCAGCTTGGCCTGGATGCCGGAGGTCGAGGGATCGAACACGATGACGTTCGGGCCGAGATCGCCGCCGCCGGGCAGGGCTCGCGGCTGCGCGACGGGTGCGGCGGGCGCGGCGGACGCCGGCGAGGACAGGCCGAGCAGCGCGGGCGCGGCCGCGGTGGCGGCCATCGCTCCGAGGACGGACCGTCTGGCGGGAAGGGACCGGACGGAGTCCGGGGAATCCGTGGGGAGGTGAGGCATGGGGGCGACTCTCCTGGTTCAGAAAGTGAACGGTTGGAGGTGCTGGGAGCGCTCTCTTGCCGATGCATGCTTCATCCGCGTGAACACAGCGTCAAGAGTTGTCACACGAGTGCCGTGGATTGTTTCTCGATGTGACGCCAACAGGCGGATGTTTTGGGGTAGTTCGGTGATGTCTGGACTCCGTCGAGGCCGCCGGCTCGCGGGTGATTGTGTTCAAGAGGTGCGCTCACGAGGGTGGGTGTGTCGCCGGCGCAGTGGTGCGAGAGAGCGCTCTATGCCCTCGTCGCGCCCGGCCGATAGGCTGCGGACATGAGCCGACGGGCCCCCACGCTTGAGGACGTCGCGCGGGAGGCCGGCGTGTCGCGCGCCACCGTCTCCCGCGTCGTCAACGGCGTCCAGAGCGTCGATCCCGCCCTTCAGAACGCGGTCCGCCAGGCCGTCGAACGGACCGGATACGCCCCCAACCGGGCCGCCAGGTCGCTGGTGACACGGCGGACCGAGACGGTCGCGCTCATCGTCTCCGGCGCGGGCGACGTGTCCGGCGAGGAGCGGAACGCCTTCACGGCACGGGTGCTGGCGGACCCGTTCTTCGGCCGGGTCGTCACCGGAGTGGTGGACTACCTGCGTCCCCGGTCGATGCATCCGCTGCTGATGTTCGCCGACTCCGCGCAGACGCGCCAGCAGGCGCTGAACGATCTGCGGCAGGGCAGCGCGGACGGCGCGCTCGTCGTCTCCACCCACGCCGACGACCCGCTGCCTGCGCTGCTCGCCGACGCCGGTCTGCCCGCGGTGCTCTTCGCCCGGCCGTCGCGCCCGGTGCCGCTCAGCTATGTCGACCTGGCCCACCGGGACGGCGCCCGCATGGCCGCCCACCATCTGCTGGACCGGGGCTGCCGACGGATCGTCACCGTCACGGGGCCACTGGGCGTCTACGCCAGCCAGGACCGGCTCGCCGGGTTCCGCGACACGATGGCGCGCAGGGGACATCCGTACGTACCCGTCGCCGAGGGCGGTTTCACGCTGGACAGCGGCATGGCCGCGATGTCCGGACTGCTGGCCGAACACCCCGACGTGGACGGGGTGTTCGCGGCCAACGACCTGATGGCCCAGGGGGTGTGCCAGGTGCTGCGGGAACGGGGCAGACGGGTGCCGGACGACGTCGCCGTCATCGGCTTCGACGACTCCAGCGCGGCGACGGCCTGCCGTCCACCGCTGACCACCGTGCGCCAGCCCGTCGAGGAGATGGCCTCGGTGATGGCCCGACTCCTCGACGAGCACCTCCGGGGCGCGCGCACCGAGCCCACCTCGGTGATCTTCGATCCGGAACTCGTGGTGCGCGAGTCGGCGTAGGCGGCGCCCCGGGCCCTGCGCGTCCCGGCGGTGGCGGTGACCGACACTGGACGGGTCAGCAGGATCGAGGGCCGGCAGAGCGGGCGAGCCGGCGACGGAGAGGCAGGCGCATGACCGACAGGATCACCGTGGGCGTGGACGGATCCCCCGAGAGCCGGGCCGCGCTGGCCTGGGCGGGCAGGGAAGCCGTCCGCCGCGGGCTGCCCCTGCGCGCGGTGTACGCCTGGCAGTGGTCCCACCACGAACTGCTCGGCGGCGCGGACCGGGACGAGCAGGCGCGCTGGGCACGGGACATGGTCGAGGACGCGGCCCGCACCGTCACCGACCGGCACCCGGACCTGCCGGTGACGACCGAGGCACTGGACGGCGGCGCGGTCGACGCGCTGCTGGCCGAGGCCGCGGCGGCCGGGACGCTCGTCCTCGGATCCCGCGGACACGGCACGATCGTCGGCTTCCTGCTCGGTTCCGTCGCCCAGCAGGTGATCGCCGAGGCCCCGTGTCCCGTTGTCCTGGTGCGGGCCGGTGACCGCGCCGCGTCCGAAGCGGGCGGCCGGGAGATCGTCGTGGGCCAGCAGGGCGGTCCGGACGACAGCGCGGCCGGCCTTCGGTTCGCCTTCGAGACCGCGGCGGCGCGTGGTGCCGGGGTGCGCGCCGTACGGGCGTGGAGCCTGCCGCCGGTGTTCGCCTACAGCCCCGGCTCGCTGAAGCTGCTGGACGAGGCCGGGGGCCTGGAGCCGTACGAGAAGAAGGCGCTCGCCGAGGCGCTCCAGCCGTGGCGGGAGCGCTTCCCCGACGTGCCCGTCACCCAGCACGTCGAGATGGGCAGCGCCGGGCAGGTCCTGCTGTCGCTGGCCGACCGGGCCCAGCTGATGGTCGTCGGTCGCCGCGCACACCACTCGGCGGTAGGGGCACGGATCGGTTCGGTGACCCACGCGGTGATGCACCACGCGTCCTGCCCGGTGGCGGTGGTTCCGCACTCCTGAGCCAGGGGTACGCGCCGACCCCGCGCCGGCACGGGCGGAGCCTTCGGGATCGTTCAAGTCCCGAAGGCACGGCCGGGTTCGGGGTTCGGGCCGGGCAATCTCGACGTGAAGTATTGACGGCATCATGACAGTCCGGTTGACTCCCCGCCCAGCGCCGGAACCGGTTCTGGTACCGCTTCCGGTACCGGTTGGGCCCCTGGCGCGTGAAGCCGCGATCCCCGTGTGCCGGGAGGCAGTTGTGGCCGTGACCATCGTCGATGTGGCCCAGGCGGCCGGCGTGAGCAAGACGACCGTGTCGCGGGTGCTGAACACCCGTGGCGAGGTCGACGCGTCGACTGCCGCCCGCGTCCGCGAGGTCATCGACCGTATGGGCTATGTACCCAGTTCGGGTGCTGTCGGGCTGGCCCGCGGCAGCAGCCGGACGGTGGGCATGCTGGTGCCCTCACTGACCTGGCCGTGGATGGGCGAGGTACTGCAGGGCGTCGTCGACACGGTGGAGGCCGCCGACTTCGGGTTGTTGCTGTTCACCTGCAACCGGGGCGCCGAGTCCGTCGCCCGCTTCACCGGCCAGGTGTCGGCGCGCGCCTTCGACGGGCTGCTCGTGGTGGAGCCGGAGAACACCCTCGGGATGTTGACGGCGCTGCACCGCGACGGTCTGCCCGTCGTCCTCGTCGACGACCGGGGACACCACCCGGAGTTCCCGTCCGTCACGGCCGCCAACACCGAGGGCGGAGCGGCGGCCGCACGTCACCTGCTGGCAGGGGGCCGGCGCAGGCCGCTGGTCCTCACCGGGCCCGCGCGTTTCGGTTGTGTACGCGACCGGCTCGCAGGGTTCCGAGCCACCTGCGCCGAGCACGGCGTGGGGCTCGAACTCGTCGTCGAGGGCGACTTCACCGAGGCCGACGGGCGAGCGACGGTGCGTCGACTGCTCGCCGAGGGGCGGGAGTTCGACGCGGTCTTCGCACACAACGACCTCGCCGCGGTGGGCGCGCTGGGCGCCCTGCGGGACGCCGGGATCCGGGTGCCCGAGGACATCGCGGTGATCGGCTTCGACGACATTCCGGTGGCCCGCCACACCGAGCCCTCACTGAGCACCGTCCGCCAACCCATGCGGGAGATGGGCGAGACGGCCGCCCGCCTCCTCCTGGCCCGCCTCGCCGGTCAGGAGCCGCCGACCACCCCCGTCGTCCTGCCCACGCACATGATCGCGCGCCGGTCGACGCCGGCGCTCTAGAGCTTGCGTTCGGGAGGCTCCGGAGCCTGTCTTCGGGAGTCTTTGGAGTCTGTCTTCGGGATCGGATCGCTTCAGGAAACGGCGCTCGATCGGCGCCGGAGCACCCGGACGTCACCGCGTGACCAACCCGCACATCAGCACGGAACCGGCACCCCCAACCTCCCTCAGGAGAGCCGCATGCCATCCCGCACCCACCGCACGCTGATGATCGCCCTCGCCACCCTGTCACTGCTCTCGCCGGCACCGGCCTTCGCCGTCCGGGCGCCCGAGCGCGTCGCCGCGGCCGCCGACGCCACCTGGGACACCGACCGGGCCGCTGCCGCCTACACCGCGAACCCCGGCGCCGTGACCGCCTCGGGCAGCGAGAACCCCGGCACCACACCGGGCCTCGCCTTCGACGGCGACGCCTCGACCCGCTGGTCGAGCCAGTTCGCGGACGACGCCTGGATCCGTATCGACCTGGGTGCCACCCTGCGCATCGACCGGGTCGTCCTGGACTGGGAGGCCGCCTACGGCAAGCGATACGTCCTGGAGGCGTCCAGGAACGGCACCGACTGGACGCCGTTCTTCACCGAGACCAGCGGCTCCGGAGGCTCGGTCACCGCCCACACCTATCCGCAGGAGGTCACCGGCCGCTACGTACGGCTGCGCGGCATCGAACGGGCCACTCCGTACGGCTACTCGTTGTACTCCTTCAAGGTCTACGGCGGCGAACCGGCCCCGGCCTCGACGACCCGCACCAATCTCGCGCTGAACCACCCGGCCTACTCCAACCTCTACCAGCACGCGGGCAATTCACCCGCCTTCGTGACCGACGGAGGCTGGCCGGCCGACCTCAAGGCCGACTCGACCCGCTGGTCCAGTGACTGGAACGCCGACCGGTGGATCTCCGTCGACCTGGGCGCGACCTCGACCATCAACACCGTCGACCTGTACTGGGAGGCGGCCTACGCGGTCGACTACCAACTCCAGGTCTCCGACGACAACAGAACCTGGCGCACCGTCTACCAGCCGTCGGCCGCCGAGGTCGCCGCCCGCCGCGCCGACGTGAAGTCCCCCGCGGACGCGGTGGGCCGCCACGACTCCGTCACCCTCCCGCAGCCCGTGACCGGCCGCTATGTGCGCATGCTCGGCAAGGAACGCCGGTCCTTCTACAACCCCGCGCCCGCGACGGCCCAGTTCGGCTACTCCCTCTACGAGTTCCAGGTCTGGGGTACGGGAGGCAGCGCCGCGGCCGCGTATCCCGCTCTGCCCGGGGAACAGTCGGGCACGTACCGGACGACGTTCTTCGACGACTTCACGGGCACGAGTCTCGACCGCTCCAAGTGGCGGGTGGTCAGAACCGGACAGGAGATGGGCCCGGTCAACGGGGAGTCGCAGGCGTACGTCGACTCCACCGACAACATCAGCACCGAGAACGGGAGCCTTCTCCTGAAGGCCAAGTACTGCAAGGGCTGCACCCAGGCCGGGGGCGGGACCTACGACCTCACCTCCGGGCGGATCGACACCCACACCAAGTTGGACTTCACCTACGGCCGGGTCAGCGCCCGGATGAAGCTGCCGGTCGGCGACGGCTTCTGGCCCGCGTTCTGGCTGCTGGGCAGCAACGTCGACGACCCGTCCGTCTCGTGGCCGGCTTCCGGCGAGACGGACATCATGGAGAACATAGGCTACGGGGACTGGACCAGCACGGCCCTGCACGGCCCCGGCTACTCGGCCGACGGCAACATCGGCGCCCGGCAGACCTACCCCGCGGGGGGCCGTGCCGACCAGTGGCACACGTACGCCGTGGAGTGGACACCGACAGCCATGCGCTTCTACGTCGACGACGCCCTGGTCCAGGAGACGACGCGCAACAAGCTGGAATCGACCCGCGGCCAATGGGTCTTCGACCACAGCCAGTACGTCATCCTCAACCTCGCCCTGGGCGGCGCCTACCCCGCGGGATGGAACAAGGTCACCACTCCGTACTGGGGGCTGCCGCAGTCAAGTGTCGACCAGGTCGCGGCCGGGGGAGTGCGGGCCGAGGTCGACTGGGTGCGCGTGGAGCAGAAGAGTTGACCGGCGCCCGGGCGTTCCGCACCGAGGAACGCCCGGGCCCGGAAACCCTCGCGCCGGCCTCACTCCCGGGATCGGGACAGCCCTGACAGGTCCTAGGAGTTGTCGGCCCTCGACATGCGCAGGGCGAGGTCCTGGAGCAGGTCGGCCGTCTTGACGTCGGTGCGTCCGGAGTCGTGGAGGTCGGCGAGTTCGGAGAAGAGGAACGCGAAGGCTCCCACGAGCGAGATGGTGGCGGGGAGGTAGGCGTCCGCGACGGCCTGCCCTGCCTCCGCGGGACCGGCGTCCCCTGGCACCTCCACCCTGGGGAACACCTCCGTGACGAGCGCGCCCAGTTGGGTTTCGGCCGAGTCGACCTCGGCGTTCTCGTCCTGGGCGATCCTGCGCACCATCGCGTTGGTCTCGGTGAGCACGCCGATGGCGCGCAGGATGATCTCCGTCTGTTCCATGCCGTGAGCCTAGACGGGCGAAGCCCCGCTGTGGCCTCGATGTTCGGGCCGGGATGGTAGACAGTGGTCATGAACCACTTCTCCCGCCCCCGTCCGGCCCGCACACGATGACCGCGGGAATCGACACCCCGGACCGCCGGGGCCGTACCGGACTCGACCGCGTCGGCCGCGATCTGACCGGCAACCCCCGGGTCAAGGTCCGCGAAGTCACGCTCCTGTCCAGCCACTGGTACGTGGAGCGCACCACCACCTTCGACTTCCAGCACGCCGACGGCACCTGGAGCACCCAGGAACGCGAGACGCACGACCGCGGCAACGGAGCCACCCTCCTGCTGTACGACGCCGAGCGCGAAACCGTGCTGCTGACCAGGCAGTTCCGCTACCCCGTGTACACCAACGGCCACCCCGACGGCATGCTGGTCGAGACCCCGGGCGGCCTGCTCGACGAGGACGACGAGCATCCCGAAGTCGCCGTGCGGCGCGAGGTCATCGAGGAGACCGGGCACACCGTCGGCGCCGTGCAGCATGTCTTCGACGTCTACATGAGCCCGGGCTCGGTCACCGAGCGGGTCAGCTTCTACGCCGCCACCTACGGCCCGTCCACCCGCACCCACGAAGGCGGCGGCCTCGACGAGGAGGGCGAGGACATCGAGATCGTCGAGCTGCCCTTCCGCACCGCACTGGCCATGATCCGCTCCGGGGAGATCGCCGACGCCAAGACGATCATGCTGCTGCAGTGGGCGGCTCTGGAGGGACCGTTCAAGGCCCTGCGTTGAAGTGCGCTTCAAGTCCCACGAGACCGGCGCCGAGCGGTCCGTGCCTGAGGGCGCTTTGTCACCCAGCCAGGTGCTTGCCGAAGAATTCGGTGAGCTTGGCGACGGCGGGGGTGACGTACTCGTCCTTGTCGTACAGGTCGATATGGGTGGCGCCGTCGATGACGAACAGTTCCTTGGGCTCGGCCGCCTTCTCGACCGCTTCCCGGCTGAAGTAGCCGCTCTCCGCCTGCGAACCGGCGATCATCAGCAGGGGACGGGGCGAGATGAGCCGGATCATCGCGTACGAGTCGTACTGGGCGATCAGGTCGATGCTGCGCAGTACCCATCCCTGGTTCGCCCGGGGGTGGTGACCGCGCGGGGTGCGGTAGAACTCGAACGTCTCCCGGAACTGCCTGCCGGCGGTCTCCAGCAGCTCCTCGGCGTTGTCGGGAATCCATGCCTCCAGATACGGGGCCGCGCCGCGTGCTTCCGCGGTGCGCAGGGCACCTGCCTGGTCGAGCAGGGCCTGGAGGATCGCCGGGTCCTGTGTGCGGCCCGGTCCCTCACGGAACACCGACCCGAGGTCCACGGCGCTGACCGTGGCGACGCTCTTGATGCGGTGGTCGGTCTGCGCGGCGTAGGGGACGTAACCGCCGGACGCGCAGATCCCCAGAGCCCCGATACGGTCCGGGTCGATGTCGTCAAGGGTGGTCAGACAGGTCACGGCGGACTTGATGTCCTCGGCCCGCTGGAAGGGGTTCTCCAGACCTCGCGGCTCACCCTCGCTCTCGCCCTGGTGGGCGGCGTCGAAGACGAGCGCGGCGAACCCGGCACCGGCCAGGCGCTCGGCGTAGACACTCGGGCTCTGCTCCTTCACGCCGCCTCCCGGATGGGAGATGACAACGGCCGGCAACCTGCCGTAGATGTGGTCGTCGGGGGTGAAGAGGATCCCGGCGAGGGCGAGACCGCTGCTGGGAAAGGTGACGCTGGTCTTCATGGTGCTCTGTGTCTCCTGGCGCAGGTGAGAGAGAGTGCCGTGACCGTGGACAGGAGGGATTCGTCCGGGAAGGCCTGCCGCTTCGGGGCGGCCGTCCTCCGGTCACATCACCGACACTCGCACGCAGTGCGCGGGCGGGTAAGAGGCGTCCTGTGTCCCCGGACAGCGCTGTCCTGGGACAGACCAGGCCCCCTGTCACGGTCAGGGCGCGCTGCAAGACTGGTGCCTATGAGCAGCAGCAACGCGGACCACGGCGAACTGGGCGCCTTTCTCAAGGCTCGGCGCATGGAGCTGAGCCCGGCCCAGGTCGGGCTGCCCGATTCGGCCGGCGGTAGACGCAGGGTCAAGGGTCTGCGCCGGGAGGAAGTGGCCCTGCTGGCATCGATCAGCCCCGACTACTACACGCGCCTGGAGCAGGGCCGCCGCCAGGCTTCCGAACCGGTGCTGGACACTCTTGCGCGTGTTCTCCGGCTCGACGACGGCGAGCGTGCCTACATGTTCGAACTGTCAGGCCGGGACGCCGCCCGGCCCCGTCGGCGCACCACGCAGAAGGTCCAGCCGGAGCTGCGGCGGCTGCTGGACGACCTGTCCACCACGCCGGCCGTCGTCCTGGGCCGGCGCACGGACATCCTCGCCTGGAACCCCATGGCCGCCGCCCTGTTCACCGACTTCGCGCGGATCCCGGAAAGGAAGCGCAACTTCGTACGGCTGGTCTTCTGCGAACCGGCCATCAGAGCGCTGTACCCGGACTGGGACCGGGTGGCACAGATCAGCCTGGCACAGCTGCGCATGGCGGCCGCCCGGGACCCGAAGGATCCACGGCTGGCAGAACTGGTGGGCGAGCTGTCACTTCAGGACCCCGACTTCCGCCGGTGGTGGGGCGCCCATCGCGTCGCCGTCCAGGGCAGGGGCACGAAGGTCCTGAACCATCCGATCGCCGGGCAGCTCACCCTGGACTGGTCCTTCCTCACCTGCACCGCCGACCCCGACCAGCAGCTCATCACCCTGACCGCCGAGCCCGGCACACCCAGCCACGACCGTCTGCGCACCCTCGCCTCAGCGGATCATGCCGGAGAAGCGGGATGCTCAACTGCTGCCGGGGGAGCACGCTGGTGAGCTCGCCGGGTCACTGGCGGACCTCGCGCGTGGAGCGGCGGGTGGTGAGCAGGAGCGCGATGTCGTCGGGGCGCTCGGTGGCCTGCCGGGCCTCCGCGGTCAGCAGGTCCGCGGTGCCGGACAGGGAGGAGGCGCCGGGCCGGGCGTGCGGGGTGCCCGCGCGGGACAGCGTCGCGCGGATCTTCTCGATCCCGTCGTCGATGTCGGCCCCGGCGCGCTCGACCAGCCCGTCCGTGTAGAGGGCCAGCACGGCGTCGGGTTCCAGCAGCAGGTCCGTCACCGGGTAGCGGGCCCGCGGGGCCACGCCGAGCACCACGCCACCGGGCAGGTCGAGGAGCTCGGTGCGGCCGTCGGGGTGGCGCAGCAGGGGCTGCGGGTGACCGGCGCGGGCGGCCCGGGCGACTCCGGTCACCGGGTCCAGCCTCACGTAGCAGCAACTGGCGAACTGGCCCGGGTCGAGGTCGATGAGCAGCCGGTTGGTATGGCTCATCACCTCGTCCGGAGGGTGGTCGCTGAGCGCGAACGCCCGTACCGCGCTGCGTAGTTGACCCATGGTGGCCGCTGCCTGGACGCCATGGCCCTGGACGTCGCCGATGACCAGGGCCAGCGCGTCACCGGCCTCCACGACGTCGTACCAGTCGCCGCCCACGTCCATCCCCTTGGTACCGGACAGATAGCGCCCGGCTGTCTCCACCTGCGGGTGCGACGACAGCCGGTGCGGGAGCAGAGCCTCCTGGAGGCCACGGGCGAGGGCGGCCTCGGAGTCGTAGCGCCGCGCTCTCTCCAGGGCCTGTGCGATGAGTCCGGTGAGCGCCGTCAGCACGGAACGTTCCTCCGTGCTGAAGCCGCGCGAACGGTCGAAGCCGAGGATGCAGGAACCGACCGGCCGCCCCGAGGCGATCAGCGGCAGGAAGGCCCGGGCACCCTCCGTCGCGTCCAGCGGGATGCCGGGGTAGGCGGCGGCCAGTTGGGGCATCGACTCGAAGAACAGCGGGCGGCCGGTGGTGAGTGTCTCCACCCCGGGCAGCTTGGCGTCCAGTCCCACCCCGTCGAAGGGCGCGAGGAACCCCTGCGGGAAGCCGGTCTCCCAGGCCAGGTACAGGCGCCGGTCCTGCAACAGGTAGATGGCCAGGCGCCGTCCGCCGAACGCGGGCAGCAGCTCCCGCATCACGGTCTCGGACACCTGCCGGGCCGTCACGGCCTCGGTCAGGGCCATGGCCAGGACGACGGGCCGGTACAGCGCCGTCGCGGTGATGCCGGTCGTGGGCTCGGTGATGCCGGACCCGTTCGCCACGGGCCGGCCGTGGAGCGGCGCGGCCTCGGGGGCCTCCGTGGTGTCCGCGACCCGCCCCATGGGGATCAGTTTGCAGGTCAGACTGCCGGGGCCGGGATACACGGACATCGTCAGCCAGGTGTCGCCGTGGGCCGCCGCGGGTGTCCGGCGGCCTCCGCTCGGGCGGGCGACCTGGAAGTGCACCGGGTCCGGTGACAGCAGCGCGCCGCGCAGATGATCCTCGTAGGACGGCTGGTTCAGCCAGGGCACGGCCTGCCACAGCGGTCGCCCCAGCAGTTCCGGCCGCGGCCGGCCGAGGAGCTCGGCGGCGCGCGGATTGACGTAGGTGATCAGCCCGAGCCGGTCCAGTGCGAACACGCCCTCGGGGAGCAGGTCCGCGGCACTGTCGGCCGCCGAGCCCGGGCCCGGATCGACGACCGCTCCGCCGACCGCGTACGGCGGCACGAGCGCGTTGCCCGAGGTCCACAACTCCAGTAGCCGCAGCCCGCCGTTGACCGTGTGCACGGGCAGCGGGTGGGCCGGGGGACGCCCCGCCGCGGTCTCGTGCAGCGCGGCCAGCAGCACATGCGGATCGTCGAGGGCCAGTGTGTGGGTGAGCGCCTGCGGCGTCCTGGGAGAGGCACCGGCGCCGGTGCCGAGCAGGGCCCACAGCGCGTCGTCCCCGGTGACCTCGCCCGTGACCGGGTCCCAGGTGAACCGCCCGGCATAGCGACGCGGCAGACCCTCGACGGGCGGCCGTACGCACATCGGCTCCCCGTCCCAGACGACCTCGGCACCGTCCTTCTCCAGGATCGACAGAGCCGCCCCCAGGTTCTCCGCCACCGCCGTCATCCGGTCACGGTCCGGCAGTACGTCGGTGGCGTCCGAGGCCGAGGGACGCAGCACCGTCAGGACCCCGAAGGACGAGGAGGCGCCCACGACGGGGACGTACAGCGAACCGAACTGGAACGGCAGCCCCGCCGCGAGCTGCGGATAGCGGCGCATCGTCTCGGTGGCGTCGGTGAGCAGCACCTCCATGCCCAGCCGATGGGAGTCGGCGGCCGGGAACGGCCGGTCCAGGGGCATGCGCCACCAGCCACGGAACAACTGTCCCGGCAACCCGGCCAGCACGGCCAGCCGCAGGAGTTCGGGGGAGCTGGAGCGCAGGTACACACCCCCCGCGAAGCCACGGGCCGCCCGGATCGCGTCCGCAACGGACCCGCTGAGCAGGGCGGCCAGGCTATTCAGCGCCTGGCCCTCACGCTCGGCGCTCCCAGTCATCGGTCTGCCCTCGTCCGCCCGCCGTCAGGGGGTTTCCACAGCAAGAATGCGCCTCACGGGTACCCACCCGCACCTCGACGTCTCAGCCGTGATGGTCGCTCGGAGTCGCACTCGGCCGCATCCGGCCGTGTGCGGCCGTACTCAGCTTCGCCCAGCGCGAAGATACCGCGCCCGCGCCCCGTCCAGGAGCCCCGCGCAGATGTTGCTTCACGGCGCCTTCGGGCCCGGCGGCTACGAATTCCGGCCATTTCGGTGCTCAGCGTCTCAAGGTCTCCGCGGCGACGGCCGCCACGGCCTCGGCCACCGCCGCGAGAGCCGGGAAGTCGAGTTTCCACTGCTGCCAGAAGAGCGGTACGTCGACGATCCGGTCCGGCGCGAGGCGGACCAACCGCCCGGCCCGCAGCAGCGGCTCGGCCTGCACCTCGGGCACCATGCCCCAGCCCAGTCCGGCGACGACGGCGTCCACGAACCCCTCCGAAGTGGGCATGAAGTGCCGCAGCGCGCTCGCTCCGGGACCGCCCCCAAGGCCCCGGACGAACTCGTCCTGGAGATCGTCGTTCCGGTCGAAGGCCACCACCGGAGCGGCGGCGATCAGCTCGTCCGGCGCCGCGTCCGTCCCCGCGCCGAGCCACCGCGCGGCGAAGTCCGGCCCGGCCACCGCGAGGTAGCGCATGCGGCCCAGGGCGCGCACGGAACAGCCCGCCACCGGGTCGGGCCACGAGGTCACCGCCGCCATCACCACCCCCTCGCGCAGCAGGGCGGCCGTGTGGTCCTCGTCCTCACGGCGCAGTTCGAAACAGAGCCGCAGCTCGCGCGGTACGCGGCTGAGCGCGGGCAGGAACCAGGTCGCCAGCGAGTCGGCGTTCACCGCGATCGACAGCCGCGTCGGCTCCCCTGCCTCGCTCATGCCGAGCTCGGTACGGGCGTCGCGCTCCAGCCGGGCCAGCCGGCGCGCGAACCGCACGACGACCTCGCCGGACTCGGTCGCACGCACCGGCTTCGTCCGCATCAGCAGGACCCGGCCGGTGCGCTGTTCGAGTGCCTTGACGCGCTGGCTGACCGCCGAGGGAGTCACATGCAGGGCGGCGGCCGCCGCGTCGAAGGTGCCCTCGTCGACCACCGCGAGCAAGGTGCGTACCTGGTCGAGAGGGAGATCCACCATCACGGGCGCTAATGATACGTAAGAATCTTTAGCTGTACTCTTGACGGCTGTGTTCCTAGCGTCTCTGGCATGAACAACGCTCTGACCGCCGCGGCCGCCGGGTTCGGCACCGGCCTCACCCTCATCGTCGCCATCGGCGCCCAGAACGCCTTCGTGCTGCGCCAGGGGATCCGCCGCGAAGCGGTCCTGGCGGTGGTGGGCATCTGCGCGGTGTCCGACGCGCTGCTCATCGCGCTGGGCGTCGGCGGGGTCGGCGCGGTGGTCGTGGCCCGGCCCGAGGCGCTCACGGCGGTCGGACTGATCGGCGGCGTATTCCTCCTCTGCTACGGAATCCTGGCCGCGCGGCGGGTCCTGCGGCCCTCGGCGCTGGAGGCTGCGGCCGGTGCGGCGGGCTCCCGGCGGCAGATCGTCCTCGCCTGTCTGGCGATGACCTGGCTCAACCCGCACGTCTATCTCGACACTGTGTTCCTGCTCGGCTCCCTCGCGGCCGACCGCGGCCCGCTGCGCTGGACCTTCGGGCTCGGGGCCGCCCTGGCCAGCCTGTGCTGGTTCGCCGCGCTGGGCTTCGGCGCCCGGCTGCTCGGCCGCTTCCTCGCCCGGCCGTCGTCGTGGCGGGTCCTGGACGGTCTGGTCGCCGCGACGATGATCACCATGGGCACCCTGCTGATCGCCGACGCCTGAGACGGCGTACGCGATAGTGAACCCTGACAACGGAAAGATGTATCGAGCAGCCAGGACGGTCGTGGACACGAGCAGGAGCAGTACGGACGGGACGGACAGTGGGACCGACGGCGGGGCGGACAGCGGGACCGACGGCGGAGCGGACGGCGGGGCCGGGAGCGGTTCGGCGGCCGGATCCGCCGAACACGACGGAACGGCGGGAGCGGACCGCACCGGCTGGCGCCGCTGGGCGATGGACACCCGCCCGCTGCGCCGCCCCGCGTACCGCAGGCTCTGGTCCTCCACCATCGTCACGGCGGTGGGCAGCCAGCTCACCGCCGTCGCCGTGCCCAAGCAGATCTACGACATCACCGGCTCCTCGGCCTGGGTCGGCTACGCGAGCCTGGCCGGACTGCTGCCGCTCGTGGTCTTCGCGCTGTGGGGCGGCGCGGTCGCCGACAGCATGGACCGGCGCAAGCTGCTCCTCATCACCAACACCGGCATAGCCGTCACCTCGGTGCTGTTCTGGATACAGGCCCTCGTCGGCCTCGATTCGGTGCTCGTCCTGATGGTGCTGCTCGCCCTCCAGCAGGCCTTCTTCGGACTGAACTCCCCGGCCCGCAACGCCTCCATCGCCCGGCTCGTCCCCGAGGACGAACTGCCCGCGGCGAACGCCCTCGGTTCGACCGTCATGCAGACGGGCCTGGTGGCGGGGCCGCTGCTCGCGGGTGCCCTGATCCCCGTCATCGGCCTGGGCGAGCTCTATCTGATCGACGCCCTGGCGCTGTGCGTCACCGTGTGGGCCGTGATGCGGCTGCCCGCACTGCCGCCCCTGACGGGCTCCGCGGCCAAACGGGCGGGCTGGCGCGAGGTCGTCGCCGGCTTCCGCTACATCGCGTTGCACAAGGTGCTGCTGCTGTCCTTCCTCGCCGACATCATCGCCATGGTCCTGGGCATGCCCCGGGCCCTGTTCCCGCAGCTGGCCGCCGAAACCTACGCGCCCTACGGGGAGGGGCTCGCGCTCGGCCTGCTGTTCGCGGCGATCCCGATCGGCGCGGTGATCGGCGGACTGATGTCGGGCACGTTCTCCCGGGCCCGTCGCCACGGGCTCATGGTGATCGTCGCCGTGATGGCCTGGGGAGCGGCGATCACCGGCTTCGGCCTGAGCACCAGCCTCTGGGTGGCCGTCGCGTTCCTCGCCGCCGCCGGGGTCGCCGACATGGTGTCCATGGTCTTCCGCGGCGCGATCCTGCTGTCGGCCGCCACGGACGAGATGCGCGGCCGGATGCAGGGCGTGTTCACCGTGGTGGTCGCCGGCGGTCCACGGCTGGCCGACGTCCTGCACGGAACGGCCGGCTCCGTCCTGGGCGCCCGCGCCGCCGTCGCGGGCGGCGGACTGCTGGTGGTCGTCGCCATGGCGATCCTCGCGGTCGCGGCGCCGGCGCTGCGACGCTACACGTGACCTTCCGTGCCGGGCGTCAGCTCTCCGAGGCCTGCGCCATCAGCCTCTGGAGGTGAAGTCCCCGGTGGACGTCGAGTTCGCCGGACACCCCGGTGCGTACGGCCGTGGCGAACTCCCGGCGCAGCACCGACCAGGTCTCCTCGTGGTCGAGTTCGGTGGCGTCGTAGACCAGCGGGGCCTGCGGACCGAAGAGTTCGATACGCGTGTTGCCCTGCTCGACGTGGACCGATCCGGACAGTGAGGCCTGACTGACGACACCGTTGGCGTGCTCGCAGGTCAGCTCGATCCAGCGGCGGGGGTCACCGGTGCCGCGGACCCGCACGATCGGTCCGACGGCGGCGTCCAGGAGATCCAGAAGATGGGGACCCAGGTCGAGCAGGGCGCCGTGCTCGAGCCGCCAGGTGGTGGCGAACTCGCCGCCCAGGAACGCCCCGTGCAGGAGACACGAACGGGCCCCGGTGATCTCCAGCTCCCGCGCTCTGGTCAGGAACTCCCGGGTGGCCGGGTGGTAGCGGTTGGTCAGAACGAGCTGGGAGACGACCCCGGCCTCGTCGACGGCGTCGGCGAGCCGCCGCGCAGACGCCAGATCCACGCCGAGCGGCTTCTCCAGGAGCAGTGCCTTGCCCGCCTTCGCGGCCAGCGGAGCGAGTTCCGCCTGCACCGCGGGCGGAACGGCGAACGCGACCGCCTCGCAGCCGTCGAGCAGCTCCTCGAAACGTGTGACCGCCGCGGCCCCGTGGGGCTCGGCCGTCTCCCGGGCCGCTTCGGCGCGCCGCGCCCACACCGCCGTCAGCCGTGTCTCGGGCCCGGCGGCGAGCACACGCGCGTGCACGGCCCGCGCCCAGGGCCCGGCACCGACCAGTCCCACCTTCACCGGGGGATGGGGCCACGGCAGTGCGGCATCGGTCTCGATCGCGGTCACGGAGGTCTCCTTCGACTGACGCCCGGAGTGGGCTGGGGAAACTCCATCACGCCGGCCGGGCTCTCTACCAGGGGGTGCGGTGCGCCGTTCCCCGGTGGGCGGGCCTGCCGGTGAGCGGTTCTTGACCCTCCCTTTCCCTCATTACCTCTGACACAGAGCTATTCTCGGAACGTGGAGTCCGAGAGCTTTCCCGAGGCACTGGCAGACGCCCTGGCCGGAGTGCAGCGACTGATCCGGCGGCGACTGCGCAGTGGCACGACCGCGCCGCGGCTGCGCGGCGCGGAGGTCGAGCTGCTGCGGCTGGTCGTGGCCCGCCCCGGCATCGGTGTGTCGGAGGCCGCCAAGGAGCTCTACCTGGCGGGCAATTCGGTCTCGACGCTGGTCAACCAACTGGCGCGGGACGGCTATCTGAACCGCGAGACGGACCCGGCCGACCGGCGGGCGGCACGCCTGCTGCCCACACCGGCGGCGGACGCACGACTGCGCGACTGGCGCGAGCGGCGCACGGCTCTCGTGCGCCGCCAGGTGGCCCGTCTCGACGAGGCCGAACGCGCGGCCCTGGAGGCGGCCCTTCCGGCCCTCCGCAAGCTGGCGGTGAACCTGCACGAGGAGGCCGAGGAGACATGACGCGGAACCCGACGGGCGGGGGAGACCCCACCGAGGAGACGGATACGGATTCGGAGACGGAGACCGTGGCGACGGCGGTGGCGGATGCCGGGACGGAGGCCGTCAGCTGTGCCGGGCTCGTCTACGCCTTCGGCGAGACCACCGCGGTCGACGGCCTCGACCTCTCCGTCCACGACGGAGAGGTGTTCGGACTGCTCGGGCCCAACGGCGCGGGCAAGACCACCGCGATCCGCTGCATCACCACACTCCTGCCGGTGCCCACCGGCATGGTCCGCGTCTTCGGGCACGACACCACCCGCGAACGCATGGCGGTACGCCGCCTGCTGGGCTACGTACCGCAGCAGTTGTCCGCCGACGCGGGGCTCACCGGCCGGGAGAACGTGGTCCTGTTCGCCCGTGTCTTCGACGTCCCCCGCAAGGAGCGCGCGGCACGCGTCGAACAGGCGCTCGCGGCGGTCGACCTCACCGACGCGGCCGACCGGCTCGCCAAGACGTACTCGGGCGGCATGGTCCGCCGCCTCGAACTCGCCCAGGCGCTGGTGAGCGCACCCCGGCTGCTGATCCTCGACGAACCGACCATCGGTCTCGACCCGATCGCCCGCACGAGCGTGTGGGAGCACATCAACGCCGTACGCGCGGCCACCGGAATGACCGTCCTGGTGACGACCCACTACATGGACGAGGCCGACCAGTACTGCGACCGGGTCGCGCTGATGCACCGCGGCCGCGTCCGTGCCCTGGGCACCCCCGACGAGCTGCGCAGGGGCCTCGGCGAGCGGCGCGGCGCCGGGAAGAACGGTGAACTGCCCACGCTGGAGGACGTCTTCCGCGACATCGCCGGCAGCGGCCTCGACGAACAGTCAGGAGACTTCAGCGATGTCCGAAGCACCCGTCGTACAGCGTCCCGTGTCGGCTGAGCGCATCCACCCGCGCGGCCTCGACCTGCTCGTCGTCCCACCGCAGGCCCGTACCGGTTGGCGGGTGCTGCCCGCCCGGGTCGGCGCCATGTGCGCGGTCGAACTGCAGAAGCTGCGCCACGACCGCACCGAGCTGTACACCAGGGCGGTCCAGCCGGCGCTCTGGCTGCTGATCTTCGGCGAGACCTTCACCCGGATCAAGGCGATACCCACCGGCGGCATCCCCTATCTCGACTATCTGGCGCCCGGCATCATCGCCCAGTCCGCGATGTTCATCGCCATCTTCTACGGCATCATGATCATCTGGGAGCGGGACGCCGGGATCCTCACCAAACTGCTCGTCACCCCGACCCCGCGTTCGGCGCTCATCACCGGCAAGGCCTTCGCCGCCGGGGTCAAGGCGCTGATCCAGGCGGTGGTGGTCATCGTCATCGCGGCGCTGCTCGGGGTCGCGATGACCTGGAACCCGCTCCGTCTGCTGGGCGTGGCGGTGGCCGTCGTCCTGGGCTCCGCCTTCTTCTCCTGTCTCTCGATGACCATCGCGGGCATCGTGCTCACCCGGGACCGGCTGATGGGTATCGGCCAGGCCATCACGATGCCGCTGTTCTTCGGCTCCAACGCCCTCTACCCGGTCGCGGTCATGCCCGGCTGGCTCCAGGCCATCAGCAAGGTCAACCCGTTGAGCTACCAGGTGGACGCGTTGCGCGGCCTGCTGCTCGGCACACACGCCCACCTGGCCCTCGACTACGGGGTCCTCGCCCTGGCCGCCGCCCTCGGTATCCTGTCCGCCTCGTCCCTGCTGGGCCGTCTGGCCCGCTGATCCGGGCACGGCCTCGATATTCCTGCCGGGTCCCTCCTGTACGACGGCGCGTGTGCACCGCCCCCGGCCGTGACTTGACCAGATGATGAGGGTCACCGGCCCGCGGGGCTCATAGGCTGTGCGCCATTGATCATCTGATCGCCCGATCACCTGATCGTCGTCGCACCGGAGGAGCCAACGTGACGCCACGTCCGCATCAGACCACCAGACGCACAACTGTCCTTCGAAGGGAGGCAGTTGTGGCAGCGGTTCCCGTCGCCGTCGCGGCCCTGCTGGTCGCGGCGGGCCCGGCGGCGGCCGGTACGGTGGGCTCGTCCGGTGCGGGGGACGCGTACTTCCCGCTCTCGGGCAACGGTGGCTACGACGTCCGGCACTACGACCTGACCCTCGGCTACGACCCCCAGAGCCGCCACCTCGACGGCAAAGCGGTCATCACGGCCCGGGCCACCCAGCGACTGACCCGCTTCGACCTCGACCTCAAAGGGCTGAAGGTCACCGGCGTCACCGTCGACCACGCCAAGGCGTCGTACCGCCGTGACGGCCAGGAACTGGTGGTCACCCCCCGCCACTCCCTCCGGCGGAACCAGGAATTCCGAGTCACCGTCACCTACTCGGGCACGCCCAAGCCGGCCACCGACCCGGACGGCTCCCCGGACGGATGGATCCCCACCGACGACGGCGCGTTCGTGGCGGGCGAACCGCAGGGCGCCATGACGTGGTTCCCCGCCAACAGCCACCCCAAGGACAAGGCCTCCTACGACTTCACCCTCACCGTCCCCAAGGGACACACCGCCGTGGCCAACGGAATCCTCCGCGGACAGTCGACCAGCCACGGCCATACAACATTCCGCTGGCGGCAGTCCGAGCCGATGGCGGCCTACCTCGCCACGGCGACGGTCGGGAAGTTCAAGGTCGAGCAGTACACCACTCGCGACGGACTCAAGGTCTACAACGCCGTCGACCCCCGTGAGGCGACCGCCGCGGCGCCCGTACTGAAGAAGCTGCCGTCCGTGCTGGCGTGGGAGAGCGGTGTCTTCGGGCCCTACCCCTTCCGGGCCGCCGGGGCCATCGTCGACCGGGCTCCGCAGGTCGGATACGCGCTGGAGACCCAGACGCGTCCCGTCTACGACTCCGCTCCCGACCTGAGCACCCTCGTCCACGAAAGCGCGCACCAGTGGTTCGGGGACTCCGTCAGCCTCACCGCGTGGAAGGACATCTGGCTCAACGAGGGCTTCGCGACGTACGCCGAGTGGCTGTACGCCGAGCAGCACGGTGGGAAGACGGCGCAGCAGACGTTCGACTCCCTGTACGCCAGTCCGGCCGGCAGCGGTCTGTGGGCGTTTCCGCCGGCGGATCCCGGGAGTGGGGCGCACATCTTCGACACGCCCGTGTACGCGCGGGGTGCGATGGCTCTGCAGAAGCTGCGTACGGCCGTGGGGGACGGGGTGTTCTTCCGTATCCTGCGGACCTGGGCCACGGAGCACCGTGGTGGACATGGCACCACCGCCCAGTTCGTCAGCCTCTCCGAGCGGTTGTCCGGGAAGGACCTCGGCGCGTTGTTCCACACGTGGATCGGCACGGCGGGCAAGCCGACCTCTCCCTGACCGGTTCCTTCGCCCCCGCGTTCTCTGGCGCGGGGGCGAGAACGCGTCACGTGGGGCGGAGCCAGATGGTGGCAAGCGGAGGGAGCGTCAGGCGCAGGCCGCCGTCGTGGGCCC
>NZ_KQ948465.1:81561-303545 GCF_001514115.1 Streptomyces olivochromogenes | reverse complement strand
CGTCCCAAACTTTAGCGGATCCTCTCGGCAGTTCCTAATCGGATCGCCGTGTCCCGAGCGAATTGAATTCGGGCACGCCGAATTCACCCGTTTGGGAGATCGTGCTGGTGGTTGGGGTGCCGCTTCTGCGGCGGAGGTGCCACCGCAGAACCGTTACGGCCCCGTGGCAACTCGAAGAACCTTACGGATCCAGCAGGGTGGTGTCAATCGCCCTTGTCAAGATCTTTTAATCGAGGTCGCTGAGCCGGCCGCCCGCGTCCGGCTGGGCGTGCTCCACCCGCCGTAGAAGACGCGTCAGAACCTCACCGAGGACACCGCGCTCGTCGGCGGACAGGTCCTGGAGGAGGTCCTCCTCGAAGACCGTGGCGAGACGCATGGCCTCCAGCCACTTCTCGCGCCCCTCGTCCGTGAGCTCCACGATCACGCGGACACGGTTCGACTCGTCCCGCTCCCGGGTGACCAGACCCTCCCCGACCATCCGGTCGATCCGGTGGGTCATCGCGGCCGGGGTCAGACCCAGCCGCTTGGCGAGTTCGCTGGGGCCCATCCGGTACGGCTCCCCGGACAGGACGAGGGCCTTGAGGACCTCCCACTCGGCGTTGCTGATGCCGAGGGTGGCGGTCTGGCGGCCGTAGGCGACGTTCATACGGCGGTTGAGGCGGCCGAGGGCCGCCACGATCTTCTCGACCTGGGGGTCGAGGTCCCGGAACTCGCGCTGGTAGGCGGCGATCTGTTCGTCGAGTGTCGGCTCGGTTGTCGGCGCAGCGAGGCCGGGGGTGTCGCCCATGTCCGAAGTATCGCACGGGCTCGCTTGGCGTTGAAGTCCTTGAAGCTGTACAGTTCAACATCTAACTTTAGCTTCGAAGTCTTCAGGTCTGCATCCATGCGCGCCGAAGCTTCACGACCAAGGCAGGTGAAAGTGACCAGGGCGATGGGCGCAGCGATGCGCCGGATCCACGTGGGCAACGCACTCGGAGCGTTCGGGCTCGGCTTTACCGTCCCCTTCCTCTACGTCTATGTGGCGCAGGTACGGGGACTCGGCTCCATGACGGCGGGCCTCGTGCTCGCCGTCTTCGCCGTGGCCGCTCTCGTGGTGCTGCCGTTCGCTGGACGGGCCATCGTCCTGCGCGGCCCGCTGCCGGTCCTGCTCACCGCCCTGGTCACCGCCGCCGTCGGGGCGCTGAGTCTGGGGCTCGCGAGCAACGCCACGGCCGTACTGCTGTCGGCGGCGGCGCTCGGTGCGGGACAAGCCGTCATGCAGCCGGCGCTGGCGACGATGATCGTGGACTGCTCGACGGCGGACACACGGTCGCGCGCCTTCGCGACACAGTTCTTCCTGCAGAACCTCGGGCTCGGCGTGGGGGGCCTGATCGGCGGCCACATCGTCGACACGACCCGCGCGAGTTCGTTCACGCTGCTGTTCGCGATCGAGTCGGCGATGTTCCTGGTGCTGGTCGTGATCATGGCGACCGTACGGGTGCCGCACGCACCGCGGATCGAGGGGGACGCGCCGCAGGCCGAGGGCGGTAGCTGGAAGCAGCTGCTGGGCAACCGGGCCATGGTGCAGCTGTCCGTGCTGGGCTTCGTGCTGTTCTTCGCCTGCTACGGGCAGTTCGAGTCGGGGCTGTCCGCGTACGGCGTCGAGGCGGCCGGGATCTCGACCTCCGCGCTCGGTACGGCGATGGCGGCGAACACGGCGATGATCGTGGTGGCGCAGTTCGCGGTGCTGAAGTTCGTCGAGCGCCGGAAGCGGTCGCGGGTGATCGCGGCGGTGGGCCTCATCTGGGCCGTGGCGTGGCTGGCCGCCGGATACGCGGGGCTGGGACACGGCAGCCAGACGATGGCGACGGCGGCGTTCGTCTCGACGTACGCGCTGTTCGGACTCGGCGAGGCGATGCTGTCGCCGACGGTCGCGCCGCTGGTCGCGGATCTCGCGCCGACGGGACTGGCCGGCCAGTACAACTCCGCCTTCGCCCTGGTGAAGCAGCTCGCGTTGGCCGTCGGTCCAGCGGTGGGAGGTCCGATGGGGGCCTCGCTGCACGGTCCGTACGTCGTGACGTTTCTGCTCTTCTCGCTCGGCATCACGTTCCTGGCGCTGCGGCTCGGGCGACAGCTCAGCCCCGTACAGAACCAGCCGTGGCTGGCGAAGAGCCGGGTGGTGGTTCAGGGCGGGGCGGCACCCGCGGAGCCGGTACGGGCGAGCGCCTGACGGAGGTTCGGACGACGTTCGTACGACGGCTGTCGCCACGTTTCACCGTGGTGGCAGCCGTCTCCTGTTTCTCAGGGAACACACCCGGGGCAGGTGGTCAGCCGGCGGTGCGGGGCAGGGCGAACTCGCACCAGACCGCCTTCCCTCCCCCGGGCGTACGCCGCGAACCCCAACCGGAAGCGATCGTCGCGACGATCGCGATACCGCGGCCGGCCTCGTCCGCGGGCTCGGCGCGACGCCGACGCGGCAGATGGTCGTCGCCGTCGGTGACCTCGATGATGAGGCGGCGGTCGGTACGGCGCAGCCGAAGGCGCATCGGCGGGGTGCCGTGCTGGAGGGAGTTGGCGACCAGTTCGCTGGTGGCGAGGACGCCGAGATCATGGAGGTCGGTCGGGAATCGCCAGCTCGTCAGCACGCCGGAGGCGAAGGCACGCGCGCGTGGAGCCGCTTCCACCCCGCCCAGCAGCTCCAGGGCCGCGTTGCGGAAGAGCTCGCCGTCGGGGCCCGTGCGGGCGGGGTGCTGAAGGACGAGGACGGCCACGTCGTCGTCGTGGTCGGCGGTGACGCCCGCGGAGCGGACGAGGCGGTCGCAGACGACCTGGGGCGTGCCCGTCGCCCCCGCGAGGGCGCGCTCCAGGGACGCGATCCCCTCGTCGAGGTCCTCGTTGCGGCGCTCGACCAGGCCGTCGGTGTAGAGGACGGCCGTGGAGCCGGGCCCCAGCGGGACCGAGCCCGAGGCGTGCATCCAGCCGCCGGTGCCGAGCGGTGGTCCGGTGGGTTCGTCGGCGCGGATCACGGTGCCGTTCTCGTCGCGGACGAGGATCGGGAGGTGGCCCGCGGAGGCGTACACGAGCCGCCCCTCGTTGGGGTCGTGGACGGCGTACGCGCAGGTGGCGATCTGGTTGGCGTCGATCTCCGTGGCGAGTCCGTCGAGGAGTTGCAGGACCTCGTGCGGGGGCAGGTCGAGGCGGGCGTACGCGCGTACGGCGGTGCGCAGTTGCCCCATGACGGCCGCGGCCCGCACTCCGCGGCCCATCACGTCGCCGATGACGAGCGCGGTGCGGCCGCCGCCGAGGGTGATCACGTCGTACCAGTCGCCGCCGACCGCGGCCTCGGTGCCGCCGGGCTGGTAGGTGGCGGCGACGCGCAGGTCGTCGGGTTCTTCCAGTTCCTGGGGGAGCAGGGAGCGCTGGAGGGTGACGGCGGTCTCGCGCTGGCGACGCTCGCTGGCGCGCAGTCGCTCGGCGGCCTCGGCGTGGTCGGTGACGTCGGTGGCGAAGACGAGTACGCCGCCGTCCTGGCCGTCCGGGGTGGCGTCGACGGGCGTGCAGGTGAAGGTGTACGAGCGGCCGCCGGGGGCTTTGCGGGACTTGACCGTGCGCGGCTTGGCGCTGCGCAGCACCTGGTCGAGGAGCGGGAGCAGGCCGATCTCCGCGAGCTCGGGCAGCGCCTCGCGTGCGGGTCCGCCGACGGGTCGGGCGCCGAAGGCCGCCACATAGGCGTCGTTGACGTAGGCCACGCGGTGGTCGTGGCCGTGCACGAGGGCGACGAGGGCCGGGACGCGGTCGAGGACCTCGCGCACGGGCAGGTCGTCGACGGCGGGGACGGGCGGCGCGTCGTCGGTCAGCTGCTCGGCGCGGGCCGCGGGCACGGAGCCCTCGCCTCGACGGTCCGGGGAGGCCGTGTGTTCGGTCCGCGCCGCGGCGCGGCGCTGCGTTCCGGGGAGCCGGGCGCTCCAGCGGGTGAAGTTCACCGAATCCTTGCCTCGTGATTGTCGTCTCCGGTCGGCTCCGGAATCCGGCCGGGGGTCCGGCCCGCGGCCGGAGCCACTGGAGCGCTGCCTCCCTGATCGGAACCCGGGAAATGCGGCGCTGGGGAAGAAGCCTGTGCGTGCGAATGAGCGAACCGTCGGCCCGCCCAAGGTCGGGACCAGTCTGGCCGACCGGACCGACATCCGTCAGACGCCTGCCTGATCGGTGGAGTTCCTGGGTCCGGTCAGGACGACCCCTTCGGGTCGAGCTTCGGGTCGATAGGATGCTTTCCACCGGCCGCGAGTTCGAACTCCGCTCGAGGATGTTCGAGCGATCCGAGGGACACGATCTCCCTTTTGAAGAGCCCCGCCAAGGTCCATTCGGCGAGTACGCGGGCCTTGCGGTTGAAGGTCGGGACCCTGCTCAGGTGGTAGACGCGGTGCATGAACCAGGCAGGATAGCCCTTCAGCTTGCGCCCGTAGACGTGCGCGACACCCTTGTGCAGCCCGAGGGACGCGACCGAGCCGACGTACTTGTGGGAGTACGTCTCCAGGGGCTCGTCGCGCAGGGAGTGGGCGATGTTGTCGCCGAGGACCTTGGCCTGGCGCACCGCGTGCTGGGCGTTGGGCGCGGTCTCCTTGCCGGGCTCCCCGGCGGTGACGTCGGGGACGGCTGCGGCGTCTCCCGCCGCCCACGCGTGCGGGGCGCCGTCGACGGTCAGTTCCGCGGTGCACTTGAGGCGGCCTCGCCCGTTGAGGGGGAGGTCGGTGGCGGCCAGGATCGGGTGCGGTTTCACGCCGGCGGTCCACACGACCGTACGCGTGGGGAAGCGGGCGCCGTCGCTGAGGACGGCGATCCGGTCCGCGCAGGAGTCGAGGCGGGTTTCGAGGCGTACGTCGATGTTGCGGCGGCGCAGCTGGGTGACCGTGTACTTGCCCATCTCCTCGCCGACCTCGGGGAGGATGCGGTTCGAGGCCTCGACGAGGATCCACTTCATGTCGTCGGCGTTGACGTTGTGGTAGTAGCGGGCGGCGTAGCGGGCCATGTCCTCGAGTTCGCCGAGCGCCTCCACACCCGCGTAACCGCCTCCCACGAAGACGAAGGTCAGGGCGGCGTCGCGGATCGCGGGGTCGCGGGTGGAGGAGGCGATGTCCATCTGCTCGATGACGTGGTTGCGCAGCCCGATGGCCTCCTCGATGGTCTTGAAGCCGATGGCGTAGTCGGCGAGTCCGGGGATCGGGAGGGCGCGTGAGACCGAGCCGGGGGCGAGGACGAGTTCGTCGTACGTGATCTGCTCCGTGCCCGCTCCCTCCTCGGCGGTGGCGAGCGTGCTGAGCGTCGCGGTGCGCTTGGCGTGGTCGATGCCGTGGGCCTCGCCGACCACGATCCGGCACCGGTCGAGGACCCTGCGCAGCGGGACCACCACGTGGCGCGGCGAGATCAGGCCCGCGGCGGCTTCGGGAAGGAACGGCTGATACGTCATATAGGGGTCGGGGGAGACGACGGTGATCTCGACCTCGCCCCGATTCAGTTCCGGCTTCAACTTTCGTTGGAGGCGCAGGGCGGTGTACATCCCGACGTAGCCGCCGCCGACGATGAGAATGCGCACAGGTTCCTTCACCATCCCATGACGCACCCCGCTCTTGAGTTTGTCCACAGGCTCGACAATTTGTGTGACCGACGGCCGGGGGCCCGAGGGGTTGCCCTGTTTGCCGGAGTACGGGAAGAGTTCGCAGGTCAGCGGGGGTGCTCGGGGGGATCGGAGGGGGCGTAATCGGGAGGTACCCGACCCGTACTCCGATCGGGGGGCGCTCCGTGCGGAACCTGCCCCTTCTGAATTGACCCCCACTCAACTATGTTCGTGTGTCGACGGGGTGTAGGGGGATGCGCTCGACGAGTCCGCACGACGGGCTCGTGAATCAAGCTTGTTCCGCTCGCTCCGGCTGCCAATGGCGGGGAGAGTCTCCGGGGGGAGACGTCATTACCGGGGGAACGCTTATGCACATTCAGGATGCTCATTGGTCTTCCGCGTCTGCCATCGGGAACGGTGGCACGGTAGGCGCGGCAACGGGCGGCAACGGCCGCGGTCCGGTGGACGGATCGCGGACGACGCCGCTACGGGTGGACGCACAGCGCAATCTGGAACATGTACTGCGCGCGGCGCGCGAGGTCTTCGGCGAGCTGGGGTACGGCGCGCCGATGGAGGATGTGGCGCGGCGCGCCCGGGTCGGTGTCGGCACGGTGTACCGGCGCTTCCCGAGCAAGGACGTCCTGGTCCGTCGGATAGCCGAGGAGGAGACCTCCCGGCTGACCGACCAGGCACGCGCGGCGCTCGGTCAGGAGGACGAGCCGTGGTCGGCGCTCTCGCGCTTCCTGCGTACGTCGGTGGCCTCGGGTGCCGGGCGGCTGCTGCCGCCGCAGGTGCTGCGGGTCGGCGTCGCGGAGGAGGGGCCCTCGGTGGACGAGGCGCGGGTGCCGCAGCAGCGGTCCCAGCTCGCCCCCGAGCTCCGGCTCGTCGAGCAGCGGTCGGCGCCCGAGGAGGAGGCCATGGCCGCGGTGGCCGACGACGCCGGTGCGGCCACGCTGCTCGACGTGGTGGGCCGGCTCGTGGATCGGGCGCGCGCGGCGGGCGAGCTGCGGGCGGACGTGACCGTGGCGGACGTACTGCTGGTCATAGCCACGGCGGCGCCTTCGCTGCCGGATGCCGCCCAGCAGGCCGCGGCCTCGGCCCGGCTGCTGGACATCCTGCTGGAGGGGCTGCGCTCGCGGCCGGCGTGACGGCGGCCGGGGTGACGGAGTCCGAGGTGACGGAGTTCGGGGTCCGCGCATTCCGGCCGTGGCGCAACTGCCTTGCGGGGAGCGTTCATTGACTATTCCCCAAACGGGTGACCACTAGTGCTGTCGTGTGGCAAGTCCCCACGGACGAGTGGTTGGTCCGTGCGGTGGGGTCCCGCCCCTGAAGCGTGTGGCACTCTGTCCCGGTATTCGGGTCCGAGTGTGCAGGCGGGGGCTTTCCGCGATGAGCGTTGACGGGCGGGACGAGTCACTCGGTGACGGTGGCGCGGAGGCCGGCGGGTCGCCCTCGCGGCAGGTACCGAGCCAGGGCGGTCCGTCGGGCATCACCCCGGAACCCTCGGGTCCACTGGACACTCCAGGCACTTCGGGTACTTCAGGCACTTCCGGTGCCCCGGGCGCTTCAGGCACTTCGGGTGCCCCAGGTCCTTCAGGCACTTCGGGTGCCCCGAGGGACCCCAGCGTTCCGGCGCAGCGCGACCGGTTCGACCGGCGTGACGTCGGGGGCGTGCTGCCGCCCCCGCCGGAGCAACCGCCGTCCGACGCCGATCTGATCGGGCGGATGCGGGCGGGCGACGACACGGCGTACGAGGAGTTGTACCGCCGGCACGCCGAAGCCGTCCGTCGCTATGCCCGCACCTGCTGCCGGGACGCGCACACCGCGGACGACCTCACCGCCGAGGTGTTCGCCCGCATGCTCCAGGCGGTCCGCCGCGGCCACGGCCCCGAGCACGCCGTACGCGCGTATCTGCTCACCACGGTCCGCCGCGTCGCCGCGAGCTGGACGAACTCCGCGAAACGGGAACAACTGGTCGACGACTTCGCGCTGTTCGCCGCGCAGTCCTCCCGCACCTCCGACGTGTCCGACGACGAAACGTCGGACCTGGGTGCCGACGTACGGGCGATGCACGAGGCCGAGCAGTCGATGGCCATGCGGGCCTTCCGGTCGCTGCCGGAGCGCTGGCAGGCCGTGCTGTGGCACACGGAGGTCGAGGACGAGTCCCCGAGCGAGGTCGCCACGCTCTTCGGACTCGACGCCAACGGCACCCGCGTCCTGGCCAGCCGCGCCCGCGAGGGCCTGAAGCAGGCCTACCTCCAGGCACACGTCAGCGCCACACTCACCATGGACGAGGAGTGCGCGCGCTACGCCGACCGGCTCGGCGCCTACGCCCGCGGCGGTCTGCGCACCCGGGCCGAGCGCGGACTGCGCAAGCACCTGGAGGAGTGCGCCAAGTGCCGGCTGGCCGCGGGTCAGATCAAGGAAGTCGCCAGCGGGATCCCCGCGGTCGTGCCGGTCGCGGTCATCGGTTGGTTCGGTGCCGCCGGGTACGCGAAGGCCGTCGCGCTCATCGCCGGTGGCGCCGGAGCGGGGGCGGCCGGGGCGGCGGGCGCAGCGGCAGCGGTGAGCGGCGGCTCGGGCGGGGCTGCGGTCTCGGGCGGGGCATCGGGCTCGGCCGGGACGGCGGGCGGGGCGGCGGGCGGTGGCTCGGGCGGGGCGGGCGCCGGGGGCGGCGCGGCCGCCTCGGAGGGGCTGGGCGCGCCGGTCAAGGCCGGTATCGCGGCGGGAGTCGTCGCGGTGGCCGCCGCGGCGGTGGCACTGGCCCTCGTCGGCAACGGCAGCCCGGCCAAGAGGCCCGAGGCCAAGCCGCCGGCCACCTCGCCGGTGGTCGAGGCGCCACCGCCACAGCCGACGCCGACTCCCTCGAAGAAGCCCGCGCCGGGGGCCCCGGTGGTGGCCTCCGCACCGAGGCCCAGCCCGACCCCGACTCCCCGGCCCACCCCG
Organism: Streptomyces olivochromogenes; assembly: GCF_001514115.1. GTDB lineage: Bacteria > Actinomycetota > Actinomycetes > Streptomycetales > Streptomycetaceae > Streptomyces > Streptomyces olivochromogenes. The sequence continues at coordinate 295,009 of NZ_KQ948465.1, read as the reverse complement.
AAGCCCACCCCCAAGCCGTCACCCACGCCCACCCCGACGCGGGCCGAGCCGAAGCCCACGCCCACAGCCACCCCCGCGCCGGCCCCCACTCCGACGCCCACCCCGCCGCCGCCTCCCGCACCGGTCGTCTACCAGTGGAACGAGTTGAAGTACGGCGTCACCGGTGACCACACCGAGCCCGAGATGCGGCTCGGCGAGAGCAGCTGGGTGTGGCAGCGGTGGGGAGTCTCGATCGCGGGTCAGCGGTACACCCACGGTGTGACCGTGCACGGCGAGTCCTCGGTCACCATCGACCTCAACCGCAGCTGCTCGGCGTACGACGCACTGGTCGGCGTGGACGACCTGACGCTGGGCCTCGGCCAGGTGAGCTTCTCCGTGTACGCCGACGGAGTGCGCCTGTGGCAGTCGCCACTGATCAAGGGCGGCGAACCCGCGATCCCCGTGCATGTGAACCTCACCGGCCGCAGAACGGTTCGGCTGGCCGTCGAACCGCACACGAGATTCGACGCGGTGGCCCTGGCGGACTGGGCGGAGTCCAAGTTCCAGTGCCAGTGAGGTGAATTACTCCTCGCCCTCGACCCGCACTCCTTGCTCGTACTCCCTACTCGTAACTAGTAACTCGCACTCCCTCTCGTACTCCTTGCTCGTACTCCCTCTCGCATTCCCTACTCGTACTCCTTCAGCGCCTCCGCGAGCTCCCGCAGGGCGTCAGCCTGGGTGAAACCCGCCCCCGTCGTCCGCTCGGACTCATGGCGGACGGGACCGAGAGCGGCACGCGCGGCGCTCTCCGTGCGCTCGGCACCGGTGCGCTCCTGGGTGGGACGGGGGTGACCGCCGCGCCAGGAAGTGCCCGCGGCGAGCAGACGGGCCGCTCGGGGATGGTCGCCGAGCTCGGACAGCAGGCCCGCCGCACTCTCGACGAGGCTCGCCGTCACCACGTCGGCGCACCGCCCCGTCACCGCCCCGGCCAACGCGTCGACCATCTTGCGCAGGCCGGGCTCCGGGCCGGACTCGGCGGCCGTCACGAGCGCCTCGACCCAGTTCAGCGCCGCCATGAACTGTGGCGGCGGGGTGCCGCGGACGGTCATCTCGCTCGCCTGCGCCCACTGTTCACGCGCGAAGGCGACCTCACCGTCGTCCAGTGCCAGCTGGGCGCGGAGCAGACGGACGAAGGCGCCGGAGTCCGTGACGCTGTACCGCTCGGCCGCGGCGTTCGCCTCGTCCAGGGCGGTCAGCGCCTGGGAGCGCTCGCCGGCTCGGTAGGCGAGCTCGGCCAGCCGCGCCATGAGGAAGGGCGTCTCGGCGTAGGCGCCGACCTCGAAGGCCAGTCGCAGTGCCTCCTCGTACTCGCCCTTGGCCTCGTCGTAGAAGCCGCGCGCCATGGCCGCCTCCCCCGCGGCGCTGCACACCTGGGCGCGCACCCAGCGATCGCCCACCCGCCGGCTGAGCACCCGTAGCTCCGCGAGGTCGTCGTCCACGCCCGGCATGCCGCCCGGGGCGTCGACGACCATGTGCGTGCGGAACATCAGGGTGACGCCGATCTCCCACTCACCGCCGAACTCACGGCAGTTGGCGAGCGCCGCGTCCATCGACGGACGCACGTCGTGCCAGCCGCTCAGGAAGAAGGCGGTCATCGGCCAGACGATGCCCGGCATGGTCGCCGCGGCCGGACCGCCCTTCTCGAAGAAGTCCCGCACCCGCAGGATGTACTCACGAATCCGCGGGTGCGCCCCTGCGTCCAACGGGTCGGTCTCCACCAGCATGAACAGGTGCAGCATGCGCGTCCGCATCCGCATGCCGTGCAGCGGATGGGACTCCTCGTGGTCCGGGGCGTCGAGGAAGGCGGCCAGTGGGTCGAACCGGTCCAGGTCGGCGAAGAGGTCGCCACCGCCGATGCCCTCGCACCCGTCACCACCGTCGCCGGCGTCGCCGCCCTCCCCGCCGTGCGCCCGGTTCGCCTCGGACGCGACGCGCCTCGCGTCGAGCGCCGCGCCCAGCCGCAGCAGGCGGTCCGTCCATTCCTCGCCTTCGCGGCGGAAGTTGCGCAGCCACCAGAACCAGCCCATGGCGAGGACGATCGCACCGGCGTCCTCCTCCGCACCGGCGACGATCGCGCGGTGCAGGGCCGCCCGGATGTTGTCGAGCTCGGTCTCCAGGCGGTGGATCCAGGGCAGCTGGGCGGCGGAGCGCAGCAGTGGCTCGGCCCCCTCGACAAGGTCACGCGCCCACGCGCGGTGGCGCCGCTCGGCCGCGGCGCGCAGCTCGGGGACTTCGGCGGCGCGCTCGGTGGCGTACTCGTGGATCGTCTCCAGCATGCGGTACCGCATGCCGCCACCGCCGTCCTCCTCGGACGGGGCGGACGGGGCGGACGGAGTCGCGATGATCAGTGACTTGTCGACGAGCGCCCCGACAAGATCGGCCACGCCACCGGCGACCGGACCGGTGAGGGAAGCAGTGTTGGAACCAGTGACGGAACCGGTGAGGGAACCGGTGAGGGAACCGGTGAGGGAACCGGTGAGGGAACCGGTGCAGACGGCTTCGGCGGCCGTGAGGTCCCAGCCGCCCGCGAAGACGGACGCCTCGCACAGCACGGCACGCTCCCGTTCGTCGAGCAGGTCCCAGGACCAGTCGACGACCGCGCGCAGGGTCTGCTGGCGGGGCAGCGCCGTGCGGCTTCCGGAGGTGAGCAGCCGGAAGCGGTCGTCGAGCCGGTCGGCGATCTGGCGGGGGGTCAGCAGCCGCAGGCGCGCGGCGGCCAGCTCGATGGCCAGGGGCAGGCCGTCGAGCCGCCGGCAGATCTCGTCCACCGCCTCGTGGTCGTGGAGCGCGGCGTCGGCGTCGGGACGTACGGCCGCCGCGCGCTCCATGAACAGCCGGCGCGCGGGGTCGGGCGGCAGGGGCTCGACCGGGCGCACCAACTCCCCGGGGACACCGAGTGGTTCACGGCTGGTGGCAAGGACGGTGAGTCCCGGGCAGCGGGTGAGCAGGGTCTCGGCGAGTTCGGCGGCCGCGCCGATGACGTGCTCGCAGTTGTCAAGGATCAGGAGCTGGCTGCGCGGGGCGCAGTACTCGACGAGCAGGCCGAGCGGGTCGTCCTGGCCGACCATCGCCATCTCGTGGGTCATCAACACGGTCTCGCGCAGACCGAGGGCGCTGACCACCGCGCCCGGGACCGCCTCGGGCCGGTCGAGCGGGGCCAGCTCGACCAACCAGGCCCCCGGAAGCCCGGCGGCGGCTTCCTCGGCGAGGCGGGTCTTTCCCGAACCGCCCGGTCCGGTCAGCGTGACCAGGCGTGCCCTCTGCACATCCGAACGGATCGCGTCGAGTTCGGGTTCCCGGCCGACGAAGGAGTTCAGGCGGGGGCGGAGGTTGCCGGTGCGTTCGGGGTCGAGGCGGGGGTCGGGGCCGGGGCGGGAGTGTCCGTCCTCGGTCGGGTGCGGAGTCGGTCGCTCTTCGAAGGAGCCGGTGTCGACGCGACGCCCTCGCCCTGTGGCCGCCTCCGCCGCGTCCCCTTCCCGCCGTACGCGATGGTCGGCGTCCACGGGTATGGGCCCCGGCCCGCCCGCTCCCGCCGGGGCGAGCAACTCCGCGTGCAGCCTCTGCAGTTCCCGGCCGGGATCCGCGCCCAGACCCTCCTGGAGGGCGCGGCGCACCCCTTCGTAGGCGGCCAGCGCGTCCGCTCCCCGGCCCGCGTCGCGCAGGGCGCGGATGAGCAGGGCGTGCAGGGCCTCGTCGTACGGGTGGGCGGTTGTCAGCTCCTTCAGCTCCGGTACGACGTCGGGGGCGCGGCCCAGTCGCAGGTCCGCGCCGATACGGGTGCGCGTCGCCTCCAGGCGGAGCGCGTCCAAGCGGGTGGCGGCGTCTCGGTCGGGGAGGTCCGCGAGGGCCTGGCCGTGCCACAGGGCGAGGGCGTCGCGCAGGGTGTGGGCGGCGGTGGACGCGTCGCCGCGATCGAGGGCGGCCTTGCCGTCCCGTACCTGCCGTTCGAAGACGAACAGGTCCACGTCGTCCTTGGTGGCCCGCAACCGGTAGCCGCCCGCCTCCGAGGCGACCGCGTCCTTGCCGAGCGCTCGGCGCAGGCGGCCGACCAGGGCCTGCAACGCCGCGGGGGCGTCCAGTGGAGGGTCGTCCGCCCATACCTCGTCGATCAGGGTCTGGGGGGTGGTCGTGCGGTCCGTTCGTCGGGCGAGCGCCGTGAGCAGGGCGCGAACTCGGGGGCCGCCGAGCGCGACCGGGGCCCCCTGGTCATCCTCCGCCTGGGCGACCCCCAGGATTCTGTACCGCACCCGCCTATTCTCACCTCGCCCGGTGCGCAGAGCCGAGGCTTTCCCCGGCGGGCCTCCACTCCGGCCCACACCCGGGTTCTCCGCCCCCGCCGCCCCTACCCTCCCCCAAGCTCTCGGCTTCGCTCGAGCAGGGGGGACCCCCATCATCCTCAACCTGGGGGCTGCGCCCCCAGACCCCCGGGTGGGTTTGTCGGCTGCGGGCCGGTGGGGGCCGATCGCGCAGTTCCCCGCGCCCCTGGGGGGCCGGGGCTGCGCCCCAGGCCCCCCATCGGCCTGACGGCCTCGTCCTCAGACGCCGGACAGGCTGAAAGATGCGCGCCAGCGCCCTCAAGGGGCGCGGGGAACTGCGCGCCCAGCCCCCACCGGGCCCGCAGCCAAACGAATTCGGGCGGGCGGCCGATGCGGGGCGCAGCCCCGTTTTAGGGGCGCGGGGAACTGCGCGACCAGCCACACACGGCCCGCAGCCAAACAAATCAGGTGGGCGGGGAACTGCGCGCCCCGCCAACCCGCAGTCGTCCGCGCGCGGAAGGGGCCGTGCCGGTGCGTCGTAAGCCCGTCGCTTACGTTCGGGTCTGGAAGCGGCTTCCTGTGGGGCAAGGCCTGATCCGGCGGCGACGGGCTCGACGTACCGGCACGGCCCCGACCCGACGACGGCCCGACGACGACCCGACGACGGCCCGGAGACGGCCCGGAGACGATCCGGCCGCTACCCCCGCCCCCCGGCCCCCGCCCCCAACGCCCGCCCCTGCGGCACGATCCCCGCGGGTACGGCCCGTTGGCGGGCGGGGGTGCCCGTCCAGCAGGTGCCGCGGCGGGCCAGCAGGCGGCGCAGCCACAGTTCCAGGGAGACCAGATCCGCCAGCCCGTCCAGCGGCAGCGGCTCCCCCGCCGCGGCCGCCCGCAGGGCCTTGCGGACGACCCGTGCCTCGACGAGCCCCGCCTGCGCCAGCAGAGGAGTGTCGAACAAAGCGATCAGGGAATCCGCGGCCACCCGCAGCCCCGTCCGCGCGGCCGCCGCCGAGGACGCGTGCGAGGGCGCACCCCAGCCGGGCGGCAGATCGGCCACCCCGGCGCCCTCCAGGACGGTCCGGAGGATCGCGGCGCGCGCCCCGGGCTGCACCCGCAGCGCCTCCGGCAACTCACGGCACGCGCGCACGACCTGGTTGTCCAGGAACGGCGCGTGCAGCCGCTGGAAGCGGATCTCGGCGGCCTGTTCCAGGACACGGAGATCGGCGGCGTGGCGCGCGAGCGCCGCCCGGGCGCGGAAGTCACCGGGCCGCTGCCCGGGACCGACCGCCCCCGTCCGACCTGCGGCTCCTTGTAGGCGAACCGATACTTCAGCCAGCGCCTCACCGGTCAGCCAACGCGCCGCGGGACCAGGCCTGGCCCAGGTGAGCGCAGCGAGTGACGCACCCACCGCGCCTCCCGGTTCGTCGAAGCGCCGGTGCAGCAGCCGGTCGGCGAGAACGTCGACGCCGGTCCGGTACGGCGTACGGGCGAGCTTGCGCGCGGCACCGTACACGCGCGCGGGAACCATGACGGACCCGTCCGCCTTCGCCAACGCGGCGACGGGCCGGACCAGATGGCGTCTCTTGCGGTCCATCAGCAGGTCGGCCAGCCGCGCGGGGTGCGCGTCCAGGACCTGCCGGGCCCCGTATCCCGTGAAGTGGTCCGCGCTGCCGGAGGACAGCCGCGCACGGTGCCGCGCCGCCGTCACCAGCGACGGCCCCGGCTCGTCCGTCAGCGGCCCCTCCAGGTCGGCGTACGGAAGCGTCTCCTCGCCCCCGGCGACGACCACGTGGTGCAGCCTGGGGTTCGCGGCGAGCGTCCCGGCCCGCTCCACCTCGGCCTCCCGTCCGCGCACGGCGAGGTCGTTGAAGGTGACGGCGAGGAGCCGCTCACCGGCGCCCGTGCCGTGCCCGAGGACCGTGCCGGGCGCCCCCGGCAGCCCCGCCGCGAGCAGGGCCAGCGTCCCGGAGGCGGGCCCTCCGGAGAGGTCGGCCCCGATTCCCGGTACGGGCATCCCGCGCGCCGCGCGCCGCTCCGCGGGCCCCATCCCGGGTACGGGCCCGGGGTCGATGTCGGTCCCGGGTACGTGCCGGGGAGCGGCGAGGCGCGCGCGTACGGCCTCCACCAGGGCGTCCCGGACGCCGTCCACCGCGCGGTCGGGGTCCGCGGTGGGCGCGGCGACGGCGAGGGAGGCGACGGGCTCGTAGCCGGCGACCTCGCGGGCACCCGCGCGCAGGATCAGCGCGTGCCCCGGCGGAATGCGTCGTACGCCTTCGTACGGGGTCGAGTCGTGGACCGCGGCCGGTACGTCGGGGGCGGCGAGCAGGGCCGCCAGGTGCCCGAAGTCGAGGTTGGCCTCGATGAGGTCGGCCAGCGGGAGGGCGGCGGTCGCGTAGGCCGTACCGCCCGCCCAGGGGGTGTGGAAGACGGGCCGCGCGCCCGCGAGGTCGCCGGCGACGGTGGTGCGGCGGCCGACCTGGACGACGGCGGTGTAGCTGCCGGACCAGGCGGTGAGGTGGCGCAGTGCGCCGCCGCGCGCGGCGAAGAGGCCGACCTTGAGTTCCTCGTCGCTCGCCCCGCAGGTGCCGAGGACGGCGATCCGGTTCTGCGCGTCGGCCTTGATGACGCGGACCTCGTCGGGACGCCAGTCGCCGACCGCCCAGAGCGGATCGGGGTCGCCCCACAGGAGTTGGGAGCCCACCGGGTGCACGGTCTCGCCGTCGCTTCCGGTGGCGCCCGCCAAGCCGATCTCAGGCGCTCTGGCGGCGGTACTGCTCCACCCCACCAACCACCGCATCGACGCCTCCACAGGCTGTGGACAACCAGTGCACCGTACGAACTCGGCTCCATGCTGCCACGAAGACCGCGTACGGGAGGGCCCCTGGGGCGGCTTGCGCCCCCTGGAATGCGCCCCCGCGAATACGTTCGCGCCGTTGGGAGGCCGCTGCAAAGCCGATCCGAAGCAGATGCGAACACCCGCCCGAGGCAAGGCGATCATGAGAGATTCACTGGGAACGACCAGTGGGCGGGGGTGGATCGGCGACGCGAATGCGCCCCCGGTACGCTCCCCGAAAGCACCTCATGCGCCCTCAAGTGACGTGGTAGGAGCGCTATTTGCCCGCAAAGACCACCGTCGATTTTCGGCCAAATCGGCTGCGGGCGGACAGGCGTGCACACGCTCCGTACAGGCCCTGGCGCACCGCTTCGACAACGCACAGTCCGGGAGGCGGAGTTCGCCTCCCGGACCGGTCCGCCGCCCGCGGGGATGTAGGCGGCGGTGTCCCCCAGCCCACTGGATCCAGTACAGCGGGCCGACCCACGCACGATCCATGGAAGCGCTCCCCCGGTGGCCGGAGAAGAGCGCACGGACGGGCGCACAGCCACACAGCGGGAGCACGATGCAACCGTCCGTACTTCCGTACGGACCACAATCCCGCCATCCGGAACAACGCCCCTTAACGCTTGGGATGCGGCGAACTACGCTGGGTTTACGAATGCCGCATGGTTATGCCAGCGCGGCAGCCGTCTGTGTCGAGGGGTGGCGCATGTCCAGGGAGCAACGCGGGCCGAACGAAAAACTCGGCGCCGTTCTCGCCCTCGCGGGAATCAGCAACGCAGGACTCGCGCGGCGCGTCAACGATCTTGGCGCTCAACGCGGGTTGACTCTTCGCTACGACAAGACGTCGGTGGCGCGCTGGGTGTCGAAGGGAATGGTGCCGCAGGGTGCGGCGCCGCATCTCATCGCGGCCGCCATCGGTCAGAAGCTCGGCCGCCCGGTGCCGCTCCACGAGATCGGCCTGGCGGACGCGGATCCCGCGCCCGAAGTGGGCCTCGCCTTCCCCCGTGACGTCGGGCAGGCGGTGCGGTCCGCCACCGAGCTGTACCGCCTCGACCTGGCCGGCCGCCGGGCCGGCGGCGGCATCTGGCAGTCCTTGGCGGGATCCTTCGCAGTGAGCGCCTACGCGACTCCCGCCTCACGGTGGCTGATAACCCCGGCCGACAGTTCGGTGGCGCGGGACGTGAACCCTTCCGAGGGCTCCGGGGCACCACTGAAAGTCGGCCACAGCGATGTGCAGAAGCTCCGCGAGGCAGCAGAGGACGCCAGGCGCTGGGACTCCAAGTACGGAGGTGGCGACTGGCGTTCGTCGATGGTGCCGGAATGTCTGCGGGTCGAGGCGGCACCGCTGTTGCTCGGCGCCTACTCCGACGAAGTGGGCAGAGCCCTCTTCGGGGCGAGTGCCGAGCTGACCCGCCTGGCGGGCTGGATGGCCTTCGACACGGGCCAGCAGGAGGCCGCCCAGCGCTACTACATCCAGGCCCTGCGCCTGGCCCGAGCCGCCGCCGACGTCCCTCTGGGAGGCTACGTACTGGCCTCCATGTCCCTCCAGGCGACCTACCGCGGCTTCGGCGACGAGGGCGTCGACCTCGCCCAGGCCGCCCTGGAGCGCAACCGGGGGCTCGCCACCGCCCGCACCATGAGCTTCTTCCGCCTCGTCGAGGCACGTGCCCACGCGCGCGCGGGTGACGCCCAGGCGGCCGGCGGAGCCCTGAAGGCAGCCGAGGGCTGGCTGGAGCGGGCCCGGGACGGCGACCACGACCCGAGCTGGCTCGGCTTCTACTCGTACGACCGTTTCGCGGCCGACGCGGCCGAGTGCTACCGCGATCTGAAGGCGCCGCGCCAGGTGCGCCGCTTCACCGAGCAGGCACTGTCGAAGCCGACGGAGGAGTTCGTACGCTCCCACGGTCTGCGACTGGTGGTGTCGGCGGTCGCCGAGCTCGAGTCGGGCAATCTCGACGCGGCATGCGAGCAGGGCGTACGGGCGGTGGAGGTCGCCGGGCGGATTTCCTCCGCGCGCACGACGGAGTACGTGAAGGACCTTCTGCACCGTCTGGAGCCCTACGGCGACGAACCGCGTGTGGTGGAGCTGAGGGAGCGGGCACGGCCGCTGCTGATGGCTCCCGCGTAGGCGCTCCGCCGGGAAGGCCGTGGCCGGCTGCGGGCCGTGTGTGGCTGAGCGCGCAGTTCCCCGCGCCCCTACGGGAGCGCGGACGGCGCTGCTTCCGGCGCTTCGCGGGTTTGAGGGCGTTGTCAGTGGCGCAGTGCACTCTTGAAGCCGGGAGGTGGAACAGGTGCGGGTCGCTTACGACTGCGATGTGCTGGTGATCGGCGGCGGGATCGTCGGCCTGGCGACGGCGTACGCGATCACGCGCGCCGCGCCGGGCACGCGGGTGACGGTGCTGGAGAAGGAGCGGGGCCCCGCCCGACATCAGACGGGGCGCAACAGCGGGGTGATCCACAGCGGGATCTACTACCGGCCCGGCTCGCTGAAGGCGCGGTACGCCGTGCGGGGCGCCGCCGAGATGGTGAAGTTCTGCGCGGAGTACGACATCGCGCACGCCGTCACCGGAAAGCTGATCGTCGCCACGGAGAAGGCCGAGCTGCCCCGTCTGCACGGGCTCGTGCAGCGCGGCCGGGAGAACGGGATTCCGGTGCGGGAGCTGGGCCCCGCCCAGATAGCGGAGTACGAGCCGCAGGTGCGCGGGCTCGCCGCGATCCACGTCGGCACGACGGGGGTGTGCGACTTCGTCGCCGTGGCCCGCCAGCTCGCCGAGTCCTCCGGTGCGGAGATCCGGTACGGGGCGCAGGTCGTCCGCATCGACCGCCGGCCCGCGCTCGGTGTCGCCGTCCGCACGGAGGACGGGGCGGTCGTGCGGGGACGGGTGCTGGTCAACTGCGCCGGGCTGCACTGCGACGAGATCGCGCGCCTGGCCGGGGACGAGCCCGGCATGCGGATCATCCCCTTCCGCGGCGAGTACTACTCCCTGGCGCGTCCCGAGCTGGTCCACGGCCTGGTCTACCCGGTCCCCGACCCCGCCTTCCCCTTCCTCGGCGTGCACCTCACCCGGGGGATCGACGGAGACGTCCACATCGGGCCCAACGCGGTGCCCGCGCTCGCCCGGGAGGGGTACGGGTGGGGGGTCGTCCGGCCCCGTGAGGTGGGCACGGCCGTGGCGTGGCCCGGTTCCTGGCGGATGGCGCGGCGGCACTGGCGGTACGGGGCGGGGGAGCTGCGGCGGTCGCTGTCCAAGGCCGCGTTCACCGGGGCCGTGCGGCGGCTGCTGCCGGTGGTGACGCCGGACGACCTGATCCCGGCCTCGGCCGGTGTCCGGGCCCAGGCCGTCCTGAGGGACGGCACCCTGGTGGACGACTTCCTCATCGAGGAGGGCCCGCGGACCGTGCACGTCCTGAACGCACCGTCTCCCGCCGCCACGGCCTCGCTCCCGATCGGGCGCGAGGTCGCGCGCAGGGCGCTGGGGGTGCTGGCGGGCACGTGACGGGGTGACCGACCTGAGTTTCACGCCCCGCCGCCCCATCCCCGGGGCTCCGCCCCCAGACCCCCGGGGTGTGTCCGTCGGCTGCGGGTGAGTGGGGGCTGGTCGCGCAGTTCCCCGCGCCCCTAGGACGGGGCTTCGCCCCGCATCTTTCAGCCCGTCCGGCGTCTGAGGACGAGGCCGTCAGGCCGATGGGGGGCCTGGGGCGCAGCCCCGGCCCCCCAGGGGCGCGGGGAACTGCGCGATCGGCCCCCACCGGCCCGCAGCCGACAAACCCACCCGGGGGTCTGGGGGCGGGAGAGTGTTCTTGGGGGCGCCGTAAAATCGTCCTCACTGTGTCTGACTCCATTGACTCCCCCGAAGAGCCCCGGTCCAGCTCCGTCGCCGGAGGTGAGCCCCAGCGGCCTGTCCGGGCCAAGGGGGAGCCCCGGTTCCCCGACGGTCCGAAGCCCGACCCCGCCGGATCGCACTTCGAGCGGCGGATCCGGAGTTTCCAGCCGCGGCGCAGCCGTGTCACCACGGGCCAGGCGGACGCGTTGCAGCGGCTGTGGCCCAAGTGGGGGCTCGACATCGACGGGCAGCGGGTGATCGATCTCGCGGAGTTGTTCGGGGGCGAGCGGCCCGTCGTGCTGGAGATCGGGTTCGGGATGGGCGAGGCCACCGCGCGGATGGCGGCGGAGGACCCGGACACGGGGATCCTCGCCGTCGACGTGCACACGCCGGGGCAGGGCAACCTGCTCAATCTCGCGGACCAGAACGGGCTCACCAACATCCGCGTCGGCAACGGTGACGCGATCATTCTGCTCAGGGAGATGCTCACGCCGGATTCCCTGAGCGGGCTACGCGTGTACTTTCCCGATCCCTGGCCCAAGAAGCGGCACCACAAGCGACGGCTGATCCAGCCGGAGTTCCTCAGCCTCGCCGCGACCCGCCTCAGGCCCGGCGCCCTCGTGCACTGCGCGACCGACTGGGAGCCGTACGCCGAGCAGATGCTGGAAGTGCTGAGCGCACACCCGGACTTCGAGAACACCCGGCCGGACGGCGGTTACGCGCCTCGTCCGGACTTCCGGCCCCTGACCCGTTTCGAGGGTCAGGGACTGGAGAAGGGTCATGTGGTGAACGACCTCCTGTTCCGGCGCGTACAGCACCGAGACCAGGACACATCCGGCGACTGAAGACCCGCGGACGAACACCACCAGGCGCCGTCGCGGGCAGCGCCCCTGCCTCGTTAGGGTCAATGCCGTGGCCACCTTCCCCCCGTACCCGACGTATCCCGGCGGTCCCACCGGTGGGCCGGCCGACGGTGCACTGCGGCACGCGCACTGGTGGCAGCGGAAGTGGGTGCGCTACGGCGCGCTGATCACCCTGCTCGCGCTCTCCGGCCTCGTCATCCTGGCCCTGGTCCGCCAACAGACCGGCACCGAGGGCTTCCTGGTCGGGCTCGGCCTCGCCGTGCTGCCCGTGCCGCTCCTCGTCGCCGCGTTCCGCTGGCTGGACCGGGTGGAGCCCGGCCCCTGGCGCAACCTGCTCTTCGCCTTCGCGTGGGGCGCCTGCGCGGCGGCGCTGATAGCGATCGTCGCCAACAGTTTCGCAACCAAATGGATAGCGACCGCCACCGCCGACCCGTCCAGCGCCGACACCCTCGGCGCGACCGTCATAGCGCCGATCGTGGAGGAGTCCGCGAAGGCCGCCGCCGTGCTCCTGGTCTTCCTCTTCCGCCGCCGGGACTTCACGGGGATCGTCGACGGGGTCGTCATAGCCGGAGTCACCGCGACCGGCTTCGCCTTCACCGAGAACATCCTCTATCTCGGCACCGCCTTCGGCACGGACCAGCTCAACGGCGACCGCGGCCTGGCCTCCGTCACCGCCGCGACCTTCTTCGTCCGTGTCGTGATGTCGCCCTTCGCGCACCCCCTGTTCACCGTGCTCACCGGCATCGGCTTCGGCGTCGCGGCGCTGTCCGCCGAGCGCCAGCATGTGCGCCGCGTCCTGCTGCCCCTGACCGGACTGCTGCTCGCGATGGGCATGCACTCCATGTGGAACGGCTCGTCGAACTTCGGGGAGTACGGCTTCTACGCGGTGTACGGGGCGTTCATGGTGCCCGCGTTCGGTCTGCTCACCTTCCTCGTCATCTGGACGCGGCAGCGGGAGCTGAAGACCGTACGGACCGAACTTCCGGCGTACGCGGCGGCCGGGTGGCTCACCCCGCCCGAGCCGTACGTGCTCGGCTCGATGCGGGCGCGGCGGCTGGCCCGCGAGTACGCCGCCCATCACTTCGGCAGGGCGGCGGCACGCTCGGTCGCCCAGTACGAGGCGTACGCGACCTCGCTGGCGTTTCTGCGGCACCGGGGGCGCAGTGGCCGCGCCAACGCCGACTTCGTCGTACGGGAGCGCGAGTTGCTGCACGAGCTGTGGCGCCGCCGGGAGGTCGCCCGCCCCTCCCTCGCGTACGCGGCCCACGCGTCGGCCCCGGCCGTACCGGTGCCACCGCAGGTACCCCCGCCGTGGCCCGGGTACGGCTACGCGCCGGTGCCCGGCCAGGCGAACCCCGCCGGCGCGCCCCCGTACCCCGCCGGCGCGACGACCCCGTATCCCGCCCCGGCGACGCCGTACCCCGCGTACAACCCCTACCAGTCGTAGGTCTCAGGCGGACGCTTCCGTCAGCCTGGCCACCTCCGCGTCCGTCAGGGTCAGGTCGGCGACCGCCAGCAGGGCCGGCAGCTGCTCGACCGTCCGTGCGGAGGCGATGGGAGCCGCGACCGTCGGCCGGGCGGCGAGCCAGGCGAGGGCGACCGTGGCGACCTCGGCGTCATGGGCCCCGGCGACCTCGTCGAGGGCGGCCAGAACGCGGATGCCGCGCTCGGTGTCGAGGTGCTTGCCCGCGCCCTCGGCCCGCGCGGAGTCGACCGTCGTACCCGGGCGGTACTTGCCGGTGAGGAAGCCGGACGCGAGCGCGAAGTACGGGACGGCCGCCAGGCCGGTCCGGGAGGCGACCTCCTGGAGCGGGCCCTCGTAGGTGTCGCGCGAGACGAGGTTGTAGTGGGGCTGGAGGGCGACGTAGCGCGCGAGGCCCTCGCGGTCGGAGAACTCCACGGACTCCGCGAGCCGCTCGGCGGAGATGTTGGAGGCGGCGATCTCCCGGACCTTGCCGGCCCGGACCAGTTCGTCCAGCGCGCCGATGATCTCCTCGACCGGCACCGAGGTGTCGTCGAAGTGGGTGTAGTAGAGGTCGATGTAGTCCGTGCCGAGGCGGCGCAGCGAGGCGTCGGCGGCGGCCTTGATGTTCGCCGGCGCCAGGCCCTTGTACTCGGGGTGGGTACTGACCTTGGTGGCGAGGACGACGTCGGAGCGGTTGCCGCGCGCGGCGAACCACTTGCCGATGATCGTCTCCGACTCACCGCCCTTGTGGCCGGGGCGCCACGCGGAGTAGCCGTCGGCGGTGTCGACGAAGTTGCCGCCCCCGGCCGTGTAGGCATCGAGCACGGCGAAGGACTGCGCCTCGTCGGCGGTCCAGCCGAAGACGTTGCCGCCGAGTGAGAGCGGGAAGACCTCGAGGTCGGAGGAGCCGAGCTTGCGAAGAGAAGTCATGCCCTAATTCAACAGCCGTACCGGATTGCCGTATTCCGCTCACGGCCCCCGGGAACGATCAGGGGTTCAGTCCCTTGCTGTGCAGCCACGCCATCGGGTCGATCGCGCTGCCGCCGTCCGGGTGAACCTCCAGGTGCAGATGCGGCCCGGTCACGTTGCCGGTCGCGCCCACGCGCCCGATGACGTCGCCGGTGGCCACCTTCTGCCCCACGCTGACGCTGATGGACGACTGGTGGCAGAACCACAGCTCCGTGCCGTCGTCGAGGGTGAGGATGGTGCGGTAGCCGTACGAGCCGGCCCAGCCCGCCTCCGTGATCGTGCCGCTGTGGATGGCCTTGATCAGCGTGCCGGTGGGGGCCGCGAAGTCGAGGCCGGTGTGGTACCCGGAGGACCACATGGAACCGGCGTCACCGAAGCGGGAGGTCAGGGTGTACGAGGAGGTCGGCAGCGAGTAGCTCTTGGCGAGCTCGGCGAGGCGCGCGGCCTCGGCCTTCTGCTTGGCGGCCTCGTCCGCCTTCTTCTTCTCGGCGGCGACCTTGGCCTCGGCGTCGTCCTTCTGCTGGGCGGCCAGCGCGACCGCCTTCTTCGCGGCGGCGGACTCGGCGGCGTCCTGGGCCGCCTTGTCGATCTGGTCCTGCTGCGACTCGGCCTGCTGGATGATGCGGGCCCGCAGCGCCTCGCCCGCGTCCGTGTTGCCCTGCGCGGCGTCGGCGCTGGTCACACCGGCGCTGGTGAGCGGGGTGGCGGAGCCCTTCGGCGTGCTGGGACCGCCGTCGGATATCAGTGCCTTGGCCGATTCGGTGACCGAGGAGAGGTCGGGCAGCGAGATGGAGACCGGCGGCTTGCCGGGCGCCGCGGTGGCCATGCCGCCCGCGCCGACGGCGGCGATGACACCGACGCCCAGGACCGTGGAGCTGCGGGCGAGTCCCCCGCCGCGCTGCTTGGAGACGCGGTGCCGGCCGCGCAGGGGACGGATGGAATCCTCGGTGGGGTTCCACTCCTCCCAGGGGCCCTCGTCCTTGCCGTAGGCGTAGCCAAAAGTCTGGGTGTCGTTCGGCGGGAACGAAGTGGGCTGGGCGGGCCGGTTGGACGCCACGTGGGCGTGCTCCTTCCTTCCTTCTCGCCTACCGGGTTAGCTGACGGGTTCGGAGCAGGAAGGTCTCCTACGCGCGTCAACCCACGGTGTCTCCACCGTGAAAGACGCTCGATTCACCCCAAGTTGGTGGTTCCCCGGTTCCCTCGCGGGATTCGGCGCGTGCGCACGGAGCCGACTCTTGTGACGGCTGGGACGACCGCGCTGCGTTATCGAACGTTAATAGACGCGGGTACCGGATTCCAAGCTGTTCGTACTGATCGTTAACGACTTTTGGCCAGGACTTACCGTTCATGACCGGCGGAAATCGGGCGAGTTGGCCGCAGCTCCCTACCTGGCGGTTATTTGACGGTGCGTCAGTTGTTATGCGGAGGGACATCGAGCGATCACCCCTCGTGACATCGATCAAGAACGCCCCTTCGCACGGCTACGGCCGCCGTACGGCGAGCAGTGCCATGTCGTCCGTCAGGGCGCCGCCCGCGTGCCGGCGGACCTCCTCCACGAGCGTGGCCAGCAGGGCTTCGGGGCCGGGGAAGGTCCGTCCGGTCAGGCGCGCGGCCGGATCGTAGAAGCGCCCCTGCGCGTCGCGGGCCTCGGACAGTCCGTCCGTGTGGAAGAGGAGCGTGGCCCCGTGCGGGAACTCCGCCTCCTCGGCACGGTCCGGCCAGCTGCCCAACTCGCCCATGCCGAGCGGCAGTGCGGGGTTCGCGGCGGCGAGCGTGACCAGGGTCCCGTCCGCGTGCAGGAGCAGCGGCGGCGGGTGACCGCGGTTGACGATCCTTACGAGGCCGTCCTCGTGCGTGATCTCCGCGAGGACGGCGGTGGTGAACCCCTCGAGGGCGTCGAGGCCCTCGCGCCGGGTGCCCTCGCGGGCCAGCGCCCGCTCCAGCCGCTGCGCGACCGCCTCCGGCGTGGCCTCCTGCTCGGCCGCCTCCCGGAACGCCCCGATGACCACGGCGACGGCGGCCACCGCGCCCATGCCCTTCCCGCGTACGTCGCCCACCGCCAGCCGTACGCCGTGCGGGGAGTCCTGCACCGCGTACAGGTCGCCGCCGATGAACGCGCCCGCCTGCGCGGCCTCGTAGCGCGCCGCGACGTCGAGGCCGCCGATCCGCTGGTCGGGTTCCGGCAGGACGGCACGCTGGGCCGCCTCGGCGATCTGGTGGGCCGAGGCGAGTCGTTCGTCGGTGCGGCGGACGAGGATGTTGATGAGCACGGCCAGCACGCCGACGGTCGCCACCGTGACGGCCTCCGTGATCTCTTCCACCTTGAAGAAGACGCCGAGCCAAATGTGGGCCGTGAACACCGTGAGGAGCGCCACGACGCCGGTGAGCACGGTGCCGCGCAGCGAGAAGAGCGGGGCGGCCACGAGCGGCGCGGCCGTGAAGAAGGGGCCCGCGGTGAAGGCCATCGGGGTGAAGTAGTCGTAGAACGCGCCGAGCAGGATGAGCAGCGCGGGCAACACCCGGACGAGGCTGCGCGCGCGGGAGATCCGGCGCCGGTCCGCCTCGGCCGTGCGGGGCTCCGGCTCGTCCCCCACCCCCGGATCGGGCACGGGGTCCTCGGGCAACCGCCCACCGGACCGGTCGTACGGCTTGTCACATGACTGCTCGCACGGCTCGCCGTACGGCTCCTCCGCCCACTGCGCGCCTCCTTGCTGCTGCCCCACCCGTCCAGGCTTCCCGGCAGGGGGGCGAGGGGCGAGCGGTGGGGGGCCGACCGGGGGACGCGTCAGTCCGAGGGCGGCCACCGGACGCCGCCCGCTCCGCCGCGCCCGTGGTGGTGCCCGGCCGGGGCGACGACGGTCCCGCCGTCCGGCACGAAGTCATGACCGCCGTGACAGGCCCCGAGGAACAGCGCGCACACGGCGAGCAGCAGCGCGAGCGCCGGCGCGCGCCGGACCAGCCACCGAGGACGACTCATAGTGAGCGGAAGACTACAGAAGGTCGGGTCGGCGGGGAAAATCGGGGCGGGACGGCGAACGGGAAAACCGGGCGGCAGGAAAACCGGGACGGTGAACGGGGAAAAAACCAAGGGCCGGAACTCGTTTCCGAGTTCCGGCCCTTGGCCTTCAGTAGCGGGGACAGGATTTGAACCTGCGACCTCTGGGTTATGAGCCCAGCGAGCTACCGAGCTGCTCCACCCCGCGTCGTTGAAATTAGTGTACGCCATCCGCGGGGCCCGATTCACCAGGCTTTTCGCGGACGACCGCGAGGCCGCCCCTACCCTGCCGCGAGAAGGTGCCGATTGGGCGCCACGGCCCGCTCCTCGAACTCCGGCAGTACGACGACATCCGCCCCCGCGGCCACGAGCAGACCGTTCCCGTCGGCCTCCGTCACGAACGTGTCGGGCTCGCGCCATGCGGTGACCACCCGCCGTACCCCCGCGTCGAGGATCAGCCGCGCACAGGGCGCGGGCCGGGACGCCCGCCGCGCGCACGGCTCCAGGCTGCTGTACACAGTGGCGGAGCGCAGCCGCGGATCCGCGGGATCGATCTTCGCGAGCGCCGCCTCCTCGGCGTGCACGACGGGGTCGCCGCCCTCCCGCGAGTGCCCGCGCGCCAGCTCGGTGCCGTCGGCCGCCACCACCACCGCCCCCACGCTGAACGCCGTCGCCGAGGGCGGGCACAGCGCCGCCAGCTCGCAGGCGACGCCCAGCCAGTGCCGGTCCGCGGCGGCGGCGAGGGCGCCTTCCCCGGGTGCGGTGGGGACGTAGCGGATGAGGACGACGTCCCCGACCGGTCGTGTCTCCACCAGCCGCATCCGGCCCGGCGGATATCCCCCGGGTCCGAACAGCCGTGGCGCGTCCGGCTCCCCCACGAAGAGCGGCGCGACGGCGAGCTGCAGCTCGTCCGCCAGCCCCTGTGTCATCAGCTGGGTGTGCACACGCCCCCCGCCCTCGACCATGAGCCGCCGCACTCCACGGGCGTCGTGGAGGTGTTCGAGCACGACGCGCCAGTCCAGCTCGGCGCCGGTCGGGACCACGTCGACGTCCAGTCCGCGCAGGGTGTGGGTGGCGCGTTCGGCGCCCTTGTCCGTCGTATAGACGACCTTCTCGCCGCCCGTGTGCCAGAACTGGGCGTCCGGGTCGAGGTCGCCGGAGCCGCTGACGGTGACCTTCAGCGGGTACTCCGGGCGCCCGGCGGCGACCCGCGCCGCCCGCCGCTCGGCGGAGTTGACCAGCAGCCGGGGGTTGTCCGCGCGGATGGTGCCGGCGCCGATCAGGATCGCGTCGCTGGACGCCCGTACCTCGTCGACCCGGTCGAAGTCGGCCGGGCCCGAGAGCAGCAGGCGTTCGGGGCCGGTGTCGTCCAGGAAGCCGTCGAGGGAGACGGCGGCGGACAACAGGACGTAGGGGTGGGGCATGGGGCGCACTCTCCAGCTCCGAGCGCAGGGCTCCTAGTGGTTCAAGTTTTAAACAATACCTAGACTGGCGGCATGACGACCCGCTGGCTCTCCCCCGCCGAGCAGCGCGCCTGGCGCGCGTACATCGCCGCCGCCTCGCTCCTGGAGGACACGATCGACCGGCAGCTCCAGGCCGAGACCGGCATGCCCCACCTTTACTACTCCATCCTGGCCATGCTGTCCGAGGCACCGGACCGGCGGCTGCGGATGACCGACCTCGCCGAGACCCTGAAGATCACCCGCAGTCGGCTGACCTACGGCGTGACCCGGCTGGCGAACGACGGCCTGGTGCGCCGGGAGGGCTGCCACAGCGACAAGCGCACCCAGATCGCGGTCCTCACGGACGAGGGGACGGCCGTTCTGGAGCGGGCGGCGCCGGGTCACGCGGAGCAGGTCATGACGGCGGTCTTCGACCGGCTGACCCCCGAGCAGGTGGGGCAACTGGAGGAGATCTGCGGGGCCATCACCCGCGGCATCCAGGGGGAGGATCCCGCGGCCTGCGGGGAAGATCTGCCGTGGCGACGGCGTTCCTCATGAGTCGGCGACGGCGTTCCTCGTAGTCGGCAACGGCGTTCGTCGTGACCCGTACGACAGCACTCTCAGTGAGCCGTACGGCACAGAATCGAGCAAAGTCGTTGCTTGAACTTTAAAGCACCGTGTACTGTCTGTCTCCGAGGCAGTGCTTCAAAACTGAAGCACCACCGGCACAACTCGCACCACACCCGCTGGACCGGAGAGACAACATGCGCGATTTCCCCACCGCCACGGTGCGCACCCGCGTCACTGTGCCCCTGCGCTTCGGCGACGGCTACTCGGTCGACGCGCAGTTGGTCACCTTCCACGGCCTCGTCGACGACAAGGAACACCTCGCCGTCGTGCTCGGCGAGCCCGGCGCGACCCCGCTGGTGCGGCTCCACTCCGAATGCCTGACCGGTGACGTCTTCGGCTCGGCCCGCTGTGACTGCGGCCCGCAGCTGCGCGAGGCGGTGGAGCAGATCGCGGAACGCGGCGGAGTGCTCCTGTACCTCCGTCAGGAGGGCCGCGGCATCGGCCTCTACAACAAGCTCGACGCGTACGCCCTCCAGGACCAGGGCCTCGACACGTACGCCGCCAACGCCGCCCTCGGCCTGCCCGAGGACGGCCGGGACTACACCGCGGCGGCCCAGATGCTCCAGGCCCTCGGCATCGACGACCTGGACCTGCTCTCCAACAACCCGGACAAGGCCGAGCAGCTGCGCGACCTCGGCGTCACGGTCTCCCACCGCGTCCCGACGGGCGTCTTCACCACCGCCCACAACGTGCGCTACCTGCGTGCCAAGGTCCTCCAGACCCAGCACACGCTCCCCCTGCCGGAACTCACGGCGGGCTGAGCCATCGGGCCGCACGTTCCCCAAGCACACCGAAGCCCCAGGTCAGATTCCCTCTGACCTGGGGCTTTTCGGTAGACCCTGTGGGACTCGAACCCACAACCAATGGATTAAAAGTCCACTGCTCTGCCAATTGAGCTAAGGGTCCACACGCCGGCCCGTATCGATCCCGTGCCGATGCATCCCCGAGCATAGCCGGACGTGGCCGGGACTCCGATCGGGTATCCGCGTCCCGGCCACGCCAACAGCGAACAGCCCTACGGATCAACCGGTTCGGGCGCGTCCTTGCGCGCCGCCACGCGGGCGAGCGTGCGGGCGTGGTCGGGGTTGAGGAACCAGTGGCGGGCCGACACCAGCCACCAGGTCGCGGCGAAGCCGAGGACGACGAGGACCGCGACCGGGGCGTAGTTGAAGGTCTCCCAGGTGACCGGCGAGACCTGCGGCAGCATGAACAGGACCGTGATCACGACGACCCAGGCGACCGAGACGACGCCGATCGCACGCGACCAGCGGCCCAGGTGCCACGGCCCCCGCTCGAACGCCTCTCCCTTGCGCAGCCGCAGCAGCGTCGGGATGACGTACGCGATGTAGAGCCCGATCACGGCGATCGACGTCACGGCCGCGTACGCCGTCACATTGATCAGGTACGGCAGCCCCAGCACGAGCGCGCCCAGCGCCGCCAGCCACACCGCCGCGACCGGCGTGCGGGTGCGCGGGCTCACGGTGTGCCAGACCCGGGAGAACGGCAGCGCCCCGTCGCGCGAAAACGCGTAGATCATGCGGCTGTTGGCGGTGACGGACGCCATCCCGCAGAAGAGCTGCGCGCCGATCACGACCAGGAGCAGGAGCTTGCCCGCCGTCGCCCCCAGCGCGTCGAGCAGGATCTGCGCCGGCGGCGCGCCCGTCGCTGAGCCCAGCTCCTTGTCGTACGACTGGATGGCGAAGGTGAAGCCCAGCAGCAGCACGAATCCGGCTATCCACGAGGTCCAGATCGACTGCACGATGCCCTTCGGGCCCGCCGTCGACGCGTCGTGCGTCTCCTCGGTCATATGGGCCGAGGCGTCGTACCCGGTGAAGGTGTACTGCGCCATCAGCAGGCCGACGAGGACGACGTACACGCCGCTGCCCCAGCCGGTGTTGTTCACGAAGTGCGTGAACACGAAGGACGCCGACTGATGGTGGTCCGGCACGAAGGCCAGCGCGCCCACGATCACCCCGACGCCCAGCACGTGCCACCACACGCTGATGTCGTTGAGGAGGGCGACGATCCGGACCCCGAAGGTGTTCAGCAGCCCGTGCAGGACGAGGATCCCGGCGAAGAGCAGGATCGTACGGCCCGGCGTGATCGTGAAGTCGAACTGCAGGTTCAGGTACGCGCCCAGGAAGGACGCCGCACCGAAGTCGATCCCGGCGGTCACCGCGACCTGCCCGAGGACGTTGAACCACCCCGTGAACCAGGCCCAGGCGGCGGCCGACCTCGCGGGCGCCAGCCGGTGGGCCCAGAAGTACAGCCCCGCCGAGGTCGGATAGGCCGAACAGATCTCGGCCATCGACAGCCCCACGAACAGCGTCATCAGTCCGACCGCGACCCACCCCCAGGTGATCACGGCGGGGCCGCCGGTGTTCATGCCGAACAGATACAGCGTCAGACACCCCGAAAGAACCGAGATGATCGTGAACGAGACCGCGTAGTTGGAGAACGCCGACATGCGGCGGGCGAGAACCTGCGTATAGCCGAGCTGGGCAAGCCGTTCTTCGTCCGACAGCCCACTCGCCTTGGCGTCATCTGTCATGCCCCCAGCGATTCCCTCGCCGGGGGATCGACATGCACCGATCAAGACGTCGGGTTGGCTAGAAAAGGCCCTTATAGCCCTGCCAGCCGCTCCCGATCTTCACCCGCGCCGCGAACGACCCCTTGCCGGTGCCGTTCTGACGGTACAGATTGCCCGCGGTGTCCCGCGCGACCAGGTCCGCCTTGCCGTCACCCGTGATGTCCCCGGCGCCGACGACGACGTTGTACGACCCGCCCCAGCCCGCGAACACCTTCGTCCGCGCGCCGAACGACCCCTTGCCGGTGCCGTAGTAGCGGTACAGGGTGTTGCCCTTGTCCTGGGCGAGCAGGTCACCGATGCCGTCGCCGTTCAGGTCACCGACGCCGACGACCTTCTTGTACGTCTTCCAGTTGGCGTACAGCTTCACGCGCGCGGACAGCTTGCCCGTGCTCGTGCCCTTGTAGAGGTACACCGTGCCGGTCGCCGTGTTGCGCGCGATCAGATCCGGGCGGCCGTCGCCGCTGATGTCGCCGGGCGAGGTCAGGACGTCGTACTGGTTCCAGCCGCTGGTGCCGAGCGAGGTGTACGCCGTCGACGGCTTCAGCGTGCCGTAGCAGTCCGGCTTGTACGCGCGCAGTGCCCCGCTGGCCAGCCGGACCAGGACGTCGTTGCAGCGGTCGCCGCTCAGGTCGCCGAACGGCACCACCTTGTTGGTCGTCGTCCAGCCGCTGCTGGTGCCGAGGTTCACGGAGAACGTGCCCTTGCCCGAGCCCTGTCGGAAGCCCAGCGTGCCCGAGGAGCTGAGGGTGAGCAGGTCGCCGACGGAGTCGCCGCCGCCGATGTAGTCGTGGCGGGCCGGCGCGGCGCCGAACAGGGCGACCGTGCCGCTCGCCGTCACCGGGGCGCCGACGCCGTCGGCCGGTGTGACGGACAGCGTCCAGTCGTACGACCCGTTCGTCAGGAACGCCCCCTTGGCGTCCGTCCCGAACCAGCCGACCTTCACCTCGCCGCGTGTCGCACCGCCGTCCCGCGTGTCCACGACCTTGCCGGTGGCGCGGCTGCGCACGGTCAGCCGCCAGCCCGCGGTCGGCTTCGACAGCAGCAGGGTGGTCAACGTGGACGGCGTCGTGTCGATCTCCCGCGCGACGAGGGTGGACGCCGAGCCGACCGGGGCCAGCAGGCGCAGCGGCTGCTGGATCACGCCGGTCGGCACGAGGTGCACGCGCTCCTGGTCGTCGACGTAGGCCACGTTCCCGGTCGACTCGTCGACCGTCCAGCGCACCTCGCGCTGGGAGATTCCGGTGTCGGGCAGTGCGCCGATCACACGGCTCACAGGTGTGCCGTCCGCGACCGTCGTGAGGACCAGTTGCCCGGCCTGCTTGTCGTGCGTGACGACGAATCCGTCGCCGAGTTCCGCCTCGCCGGCCGGGACGGGCACGGACCTCTTCGCCGTACGGTCGTAGACGCCGGCCGTGCCGTCGGCGCAACTCCAGTACAGCCAACGGCCGTTGGCCCGCAGTTCGGTCGGTGCGCAGCCGGCGTCGATGGTGAGGGTCTCGGCGGTCTTCTTCGTGGTGAGGTTGTACGCCGTGACGGTGCCGGGGGTGGTGCCCGGGGTCCACAGGGTGTCGCCGGAGAGGGCGGCGGCGCCGGGCGGGCGGGTGAGCGCCGGGTTGCCGTCATTGCCGATCTTGTAGACGGTCTGCGCGGTGTCCGTCGTGTGGATCAGGTACTGGCCGGACACGTCGGTGATCCGGCCGCCGGCGGGGACCCCGCGCTCCCAGAAGGAGTACTGGGCCGGCCCGGCGACGCGAATGCGGTCGCTGGTCGTGGTGTCCTTCGTCAGCCAGGCGGCGCGACCGTCGGCCGTGCCGTGGAGCTGGGAGCAGCCGACCTCCGTCGCCGGGCAGGTGCCGAGGTTCAGTGCGGTGCCGTCGAACGACGAGCGTGCGCCGAACTCGGGGGTGCCGGTCACGGCGACGGTCCGTACGTAGTCGTCGCGGTATCCGCCGGGGCCGCCGGTGTCGGCGACGAGCAGCCGCCCCTGTTCCAGGGACAGTCCCTGGATCTTGATCGGCGGCTTGGGCAGCGCCTTGACCTGGGTGACGACCGGACTGCCGTCCGGGCCCGGCTTGATGCGCTGGACGCCCCAGTCGTCGGCGGTGGTGCGGCCGATCAGGACGGCGGTGCCGTCGGAGACGGCGGAGGAGTAGACACCCGACGAGGGCATCAGGGTGACCGTGGGACCGCCCGCGATCGGTTTGGCGAGCACCGCCGTACCGCCGCTGGGCCGGTGGACCAGCCAGTCGCCGACCACGGCGAGATCCTGGGCGGGGTTCACGCCGCTGCCCGACAGCGTGACCTCGGCCGGGGCCGCCGACAGGTCGGAGCGGGGGAGCACCTGCACGGCGGTCTCGTTGACGTTGAACAGGACCACGTGCTCGGCGGTGACCTTGGCCCTGAGGTAGACCTTGGAGCGCGGCGGGGTCCAGTCCCGCACCTGCCCCGTCCGCCGGTCGACCATGACCGACAGGTACTGGCCGTCCTTCGCGCCCTGGAACAGCAGCCCGTCGGCGTCCCCGTCCAGGGGCTGCCCGAGGTTCACTCCCGCGGGCACTCCGCCGACCGGCACGTCACGCGTGCTGCCGTCGGCCTCCGGGAGCAGCAGGTGCATCTCCCGCCAGGCCGTGCCGTTCTCGTCCTGCACGACGCGATAGGCGACCGCGAGGTCGCTGTACGCGGTGAGCAGCGTCAGGCCCGAGGGTGTCCGGAGGGTGCGGGTGGTCCCGTCGACCGCGTTCCACAGGTCGACCCTGCCCCCCTCGTAGCGGTACGCGAGGACGTCGCCGCCGGTCCCCCAGGTACCGGTGATCCCCGCAGGCCGGGTCACGGGCACCGACGTCCCGTCCGCGTACCGCGTCCAGACCAGCCCGGACCCCTCCAGCGTGTGGAAGACGCCCTGCTGTCCCGCGCCGTCGTGGCCGGACGTCGACCCGCTGTAGAGCTCGGCCGAGGTGTAGGTGCCGCGCAGCGTCGCCGGCACCACCGTCTCCTGCGGCGCGTCCGCGACCGCCGTCGGCGACGGCAGCAACGGGCTCAGGCCGGCCGCCAGCACCGCGGAGGCGGCGACGAGACGCAGGCGCACGAAGGCATGACGAGTCAAGAAGACCCTCCCCGAAGAACGAGACGGGACGCGCACCGCTTCTCGATGCCCCCGGCCCCCCGGCCGTCGCATCCGTCTCAGAAGTCGGCTGATCTTACAGCGAGTTCAAAGTTTTCGGAAAGCCTTTCGAAACAGCGCGGGGCACAGCCACGGGCACGGAAAACGCCGTGGCCCCCACCGGATTCGGTGGGGGCCACGGCGTTCAGCACTCGCGGACGTCAGTGGACGTCAGCAGATGTCATCGGACATCAGCCGTTGCGCTTCCAGCGGGGCTTCTCGTCACGGCGGCCGAAGGAACCGGTGCCGGTACCCGTGCCGGTGCCGGTGCCGCGGTGGTCGTCGCGACGGCCGTACGGGCGGTCGTGGCTGCCGGCGCGGAAACCGCTGGAGGGACGGTTGTCCTGGCGGTCGCGGTTGAAGGGACGGTCGCTGCCACGGTGACCGCCACGGTCGTCGCGACGCTCGAAGGTACGGCCGGCGGTGCCACGGTCGTTGTCCCGGCGGAAGCCGGAGCCACCGCGGTCGTCACGACGCTCGAAGGTACGACCACCACGGTCGCCGTCCCGACGGTCACGGTCGAAGCCGCCACGGTCGTCACGACGGTCGTTGTCCCGACGGAAGCCGGAACCACCGCGGTCGTCACGACGCTCGAACGAACGACCACCACGGTCATCACGACGGTCGTTGTCCCGACGGAAGCCGGAACCACCGCGGTCGTCACGACGCTCGAACGAACGACCACCACGGTCATCACGACGGTCGTTGTCCCGACGGAAGCCAGAGCCACCGCGGTCGTCACGACGCTCGAACGAACGACCACCACGGTCATCACGACGGTCGTTGTCCCGACGGAAACCGGAACCACCACGGTCACCGCGGTCGTTGTCGCGGCGCTCGTAGTTGCCCCGCTCGTCACGGCGCTGACGCGACTCGTAGGACGAACGCTCGGCGACGGGCTGCTCGGACACGGCCGGCGTCTCGGCAGGGGCCTCGGCCACCGCCTGCTCCGCCAGGGCCTCCGCGGCCGCGACGACCGCCGCCTCCGGGTCCTCGCCCCGCTCGCGCGCGGCACGGGCCACCAGACGGTCGGCCTCCCCACGCAGCTCGACCGCACGACGCTGCGCGCGCTCCAGCTCCTTGGTGAGCTGCGAGACCTCACGCTCGGCCTGCTGCGCGGCGTCGCCGGCCGACTGGGCCTGGACCTCGGTCATCGACCGGGCGCCGGTGATCTCGGCGACCTCGGGCTCGAAGGCCGTACCGGAGTTGATGATGTGACGCGCGGCGTCGACGCCCGCGTCCTCCATCAGCCGGAAGATCTGACGGCGCTGGTGCGGCAGGGAGAGGGACACCACGGTGCCACTGCGGCCCGCACGGGCCGTACGGCCGGAGCGGTGCAGGTAGTCCTTGTGGTCACCGGCCGGGTCCACGTTCAGGACGAGGTCGATGCCGTCGACGTGGATACCGCGGGCGGCGACGTCGGTCGCGACGAGCGCGTTGACGTAACCGTCCTTGAAGTCGGCCAGCGTCCGGGTGCGGGCGCCCTGGGTCATGCCGCCGTGCAGCGCGTCGGCCTTCACACCGGCGTCGCGCAGCTGCTCGGCGATACGGTCGGCGCCCAGCTGGGTGCGGACGAAGATGATCGTGCGGCCCTTGCGGGAGGCGATCGCGGCGGTGACCGGCGCCTTGTCCTTGGGCTTCACGATGAGGATGTGGTGGGACATCGTCGTGACGTTGCCCTGGGCGCTGTCGACCTCGTGCGTGACCGGGTTGGTCAGGTAGCGCTTGACCAGCGTGGAGATCTCGTTCTCCATGGTGGCCGAGAACAGCATCCGCTGGCCGCCGGCCGGGATCTGGTCGAACAGCTCGGTGACCTCGGGCAGGAAGCCCAGGTCGGACATCTGGTCGGCCTCGTCGAGAACGGCCACCTGGACGTTCTCCAGCGAGCAGGCGCCGCGGTTGATGATGTCGCGCAGGCGGCCCGGGGTGGCGACGAGGACGTCGACGCCGCGCTCCAGGGCGTAGATCTGGTTACCCATCGACGTACCGCCGCAGACGACCTTCATCTTCAGGCCGAGGACGTCGCCGTAGGGCTGCAGCGCGTCGGCGACCTGCATGGCCAGCTCACGGGTCGGCGTGAGGATGACGGCGCGCGGCTTCTTCTTCTCGGTGTGACCGCCGGCGAGACGCGCCAGGGTCGGCAGACCGAAGGAGAGGGTCTTGCCGGAGCCGGTGCGGCCACGGCCGAGGATGTCCTTGCCGGCCAGGGCGTCCGGGATGGTCGCGGCCTGGATCGGGAACGGGGTGGTCACACCGTTCTGGGCGAGCTTGCGGACGACGCCCTCGGGGAGGCCGAGGGAGTCGAAGGTGATCTCGGGGGCGGCGTCGACGGTCTCGACCGTCTCCACGGTCTCGACGGCGGCCTGGACGCCCTCGTTGTTGTCGTTCTCGTTGTTCTCGGGCACGACGACGTGATCAGTACTGGAAACAGACATGCGAAATGCGAACCTTCCGGAGTTCTTCGGCACGCGCCCAAACTCCGTGAAGTCGCAATCGACCGCCTCTATGCGGTCCGGCCACGGCAAGGGAGAGTACGCGCCACACGCGGCGCTCTCTGCAATGGCGCCGGGCAAATGGGATCAAACGATCTACCACCATACGCACCCCCCACCCCTGAAGGCAAACTGACCCTCAAAGGGGCAGGTCAGGCACACAGGGGAGGTCTTACGTCTGCTGGCAAGTGGTTCCAACACCAGCGATGGCCGAACGTATTCCCGCCCCCTCCGCCGACTTTCTCGCCGCTCCCTCCGCAGGCTTTCCCGCCGGCCCTCCGCCGACTCTCCCGCCGGCCCTCCGCTCGCCGGTCCTGCGCCCCTCCCGGCCGCCCGTCCACCACCCCGTTCACGCCGGCCGGCCCGCCCGCGGCGCCGGCTCCCGGTCCACCAGTTGCGTGGTCTGCTCATGCGCCGAGGACGAGGGCTCCGCCGTGGTCGGATCGGGCGTCGGCGTCACGGGCGGCGGCGGAGGAGGGGGCGGCGGAGTCGGATCGGACGTGGCGTGCGTGGGACTCGGCGCCCCGTTCGACGGCGGAGGCTGGTCCGGCTGCCCCTTGCCGTCCCCCTTGCCCGTCGCCTTGGCGGACGGCTTCGCGCCGCCGGAGGCCGACGCGGACGCGGAGGCCGACCCGGAGGCGTGCTCACCGGGCTTGGCGGAGGCGCCGCCCCTCACACCCGTCCCCCCGTGGAACCCGCCACCGCCCCCGTCCCCCGCGGACCCCCCGTCGGGGGCCTGGCCACCGTGCCGCCCCGCCGAGTGCGCGGGCCCGGGCCTACCCGCGTCGTCACCCACGCTCACACAGCCGGCGGCGGACGCGACGACGATGACCGTGGCGGCCAGACGGACGGGTACGTACAAGGCGCGCACGGGCAGCCACCTCCGGAGGGGGTTCTCCCCTGCTCGGCGGGGCCGAGAGTCTGGGGATGGATCGGGGAGTCCCCCTGACCAACTCCCGCCGCCCACAAGAGGACACGCGGGAACATGACACACGTCCCCAGCCCCGGGCGGCGTCAGCCCCCGCCACCCACTCCCCGCTCACTCACCCGTAGCCGAGCGCGTGCAGCCGTTCGTCGTCGATCCCGAAGTGATGCGCGATCTCGTGCACCACGGTGACCTCGGTCTCCGCGACCACGTCCTCCCGCGTCTCGCACATCCGCAGCGTCGGCCCCCGGTAGATCGTGATCCGATCCGGCAGCACCCCCGCGTACCACTCCCCGCGATCGGTCAGGGGAGTTCCCTCGTAGAGCCCGAGCAGCTCGGGATCGGCGGGGTCCGGCTCGTCCTCGACGAACACCGCCACGTTGTCCATCAACCGCGTCAGCTCCGGCGGAATCCGGTCCAGCGCCTCGGCGACCAGTTCCTCGAACTCCTCGCGCGTCATCTCCAGCACACGGCCATTGTCCGGTACGACCGCCTCTCAGGAGAGTCGACGACAGCCCCGTACACCCCGCATACCCACCCCCGCACTTGGGCATACGGGACCAATGGCCCGCGTCCCCGCTGCCGTCACCACCGCCACATCCGCCGTCACCAGCTCCATATCCGCCGTCACCACCGCCGTCACCAGCTCCATATCCGCCGTCACCACCGCCATGTCCGCCCTCACCACCGCCCTGACCCGCAAGCACCGCTCCCTCCGCTCCCGCCGCACCCGCCGCTTCCGCCCCGTCACCGAGGAACTCGTCCAGCAGCCGAACCCGTACGCCCGGGCGCTCGGCCTGATGGCGGTCGTCCTCCTCGGTGCCTGGCTGGGCCTGCTGATCGTGGGCAATGTGCGCGTCCCGGTCGGCCCCATGAACACCACGATGACCCTGCGCCCCTCGGTCACCGGCGGCACCAAGATCAACGTCTCCCCGCTCGGCGCCCTGGAGCTGAACAGCCACATCGCCCCGGTCCGCCTCGACGTGAACGTCGACCAGCTCGACCCGGTCCGCGCGCAGGCCCTGGTCGACCACCCCGAGCGGCTCTCGGGCCTGCAGGACGAGGTCGCGCAGGACGTCGAGCACGGCACACTCGACCTGGCCGTACGGTCCTGCGTCGCGGTCGTGTCGGGGGCCACGGCCCTCGGCCTCGCGGTCTATCGCCGCCCGCGCCGCGCCCTGGCCGCCGGCGGCCTGGCCCTCACCCTGCTCGCCGCCTCCGGCGCGACGGCCTTCGCCACCTGGAACCCGAATTCGGTGCTGGAACCGAGGTTCTCCGGGCTGCTCTCCTCCGCCCCCTCCCTCGTCGGCAACGCCCGCAACATCGTCAGCGAATTCGACGTCTACCAGAAGGAGTTGGCGCGCCTGGTGACGAACGTGACGAAGCTGTACGACGTCACCTCCACGCTCCCGACGTACGAGCCCGACCCGTCCACGATCCGGGTCCTGCACGTCTCCGACATCCACCTCAACCCCGCGAGCTGGAAGATCATCGCGTCACTGGTGAAGCAGTACGCGATCGACGTGATCGTCGACTCCGGCGACACCATGGACCACGGAACGTCGGCCGAGAACGGCTTCCTGGACCCCATCCCCGACCTGGGCGCGCCCTACATCTGGGTGCGCGGCAACCACGACAGCCTCGTCACCCAGCGCTACCTGGAACGCCTGAAGAACGTGCACGTCCTGGACGACGGCCGCGCGATCACGGTCGCGGGCCTGCGCTTCGCCGGCATCGGCGACCCCCAGTTCACCCCCGACCGCTCGGCGGTCCCGGGCGGCGACGCGGCGGAGGATCTGGCCGGCGCCCGCCTGGCCTCCGCTCTCCGCGACCAGCGCACGGCAGGCACCCCCGTCGACATCGCCATCGCCCACGAGCCGTCGGCGGCCCGCGGGACGGACGGCGAGGTGCCCCTCGTCCTGGCCGGTCACCTCCACCACGAACAGACGGAGGTCATGAAGTACGGAACCCGCCTGCGCGTCGAGGGCTCGACGGGCGGCAGCGGCCTGCGCGCGATCGAGGGCAAGTACCCGGACCCCATCGAGGCCTCGGTCCTCTACGTCGACCGTGACACCCGCCGTCTCCAGGCCTGGGACGAGATCAAACTGGGCGGCCTGGGCCTGACGACGGCCGAGGTCAGCCGCCACCTCCCGAAGGAGAACCAACCGGGCGCGCCTCAGTCCTCCTCCCCCTCCCCGACCACCTCCACGACCACCCCGTAAACCGTTTTGGCGATACCTCCCGCCATCCCATATGCTTCTCACGTCCCCGACGCGCTGAGAAGCGCCCAGGCGGGCCGATAGCCCTCATCGTCTAGCGGCCTAGGACGCCGCCCTTTCAAGGCGGTAGCACGGGTTCGAATCCCGTTGGGGGCACGCAACACCGTGTGCGACACTGTTTTACGCGTCGCACGCAACAGCTTGGTCCTGTGGAGCAGTTTGGAGTGCTCGCCACCCTGTCAAGGTGGAGGCCGCGGGTTCAAATCCCGTCAGGACCGCTGAGGTTTCCCAGGAAACCTCGTGGCTGGGTAGCTCAGTTGGTACGAGCGATCGCCTGAAAAGCGATAGGTCGCCGGTTCGACCCCGGCCCCAGCCACAAGAACGAAAACCCCCTCCGGGTCAACTGGAGGGGGTTTTCGTCGCTCACAGAGAGCCTGAGGGGGGTTCTTGAGACACATCGCCAGAGGGCTGGTGACGGCCGGCGCCGTCCTGGTCGCCACACTCGCGATACCCGGCACGGCCCACGCCGCGGGACCGAACGTCGAGAATGCGTACAGCGACCAGGCCGACTGGTCGGTCCTGGACGTCCGCCTCAACTACAGCGGCTCGGTCGACAAGATCACAGCCAGGCTCCGCCCGGCAGGCAGCGCCGAGTCGGACGCGCCGGTGGCCACGATCACCGACTTCACGCGCAAGTACGACTACAGCTCCTGGGACAGCATCTGGGCCTCCCAGCCCATCCATCTGGACACTCTGGGCGCCTACACGATCGACATCGAGGCCACGGACTCCTCGGGCGAGACCACCGTCCAGCAGAACGCCGGCACTCTGCGCTATCAGAAGCAGCCCGTCATCACCGGTTACTCGGTCACGCCGACCGAACCGGACATCGAACACAAGACGGTCACGGCCACCGGTGACATGGCCGTCCGAGACCCCAGCACCCGCGAGACGGTGCCGCTGCCCGGCGCCACCGTTGACCTCACGTTCGACGGGAACGACAAGACGACCGCTGTCACGGACGACGCCGGCCACTTCTCCGCCTCCCACGAGGTGGTGGACGGCGGCTGGACCTTCGCCCAGTACAACGGCGACCTGGGCTTCGCCACCGGCCCCTGGGTGGAGGTCAGGCCGAAGACCGCGCCGACCCGGATCGTCCTGGACAAGAGCAGCCTCCACGTCACCGCGAACGACAAGTTCAACGTCACCGGAGCGCTCCAGTACCAGAGCGGCACGGAGTGGAAGCCGCTGTCCGGCATCGCGCTGCAGATGGACTACAAGGACTGCACCACCTGCAGCCCCGTCCAGTCGACCACCGACGCGAACGGCCGCTTCTCCTTCTCGAAGTACGCGTACGGCAGCAAGGTGGTCTACGAGGTCGGCTTCCCGCCGTACCCGTACACCCCCTTCATCCAGCGCACCACGAAGGCCGACGTCACCGTCGCGGCCACCGCCACGACGAAGTTCACCGAGTTCACGGCGCAACTGGACGAGTACGCACAGCTGGACATCACCGGCAGCGTCGACCTGGTCGGACGCGACAGCAACGACCGGATCGGCGTCGACATCCAGTACTCGCCCGACGGCAGGACGCACTGGAGCACCAAGAAGACGGTGCAGACCTCCGTCGGCTCGCAGTTCATCGTCGAGAAGCTGCCGGGCTACACGGACGGCTACTGGCGGCTGCACTACGCAGGCTCCACCGCCAAGGACATCAAGGGCGGCGTCAGCGGCAGCCTGCGCAGGAACCGCGCGCTCACCCGGATCAAGGACGCCAACGCGTCCCCCGAGCCTGTCTCCAAGGGCCGGACGATCACCGTCAAGGGCGTGCTCCAGGAGCGCAAGGCCGGCACCACCTCCTGGAAGGCGTACGGCGCCAAGAAGGTGGAGATCCTCTTCCGGCCCAAGGGCAAGAAGACCTGGTACCTGATGTCCACCGTCACCACGAAATCGAACGGATCCTTCAGCAAGGGCTTCAAGGCCCAGCAGGACGGCACCTGGGTTCCCGTCTTCCTGTATCCCGACAGCAAGCACTTCGTGGGCGACGGCACGGAGGACTACGTCGACGTGCGATGACACCCGCGCGGACAGCTGAGAAGGGGCGGACCCGAAAGGGTTCGCCCCTTTCCGCACGCCGGGACGGGCGCGTCTGCACGCCGGGACGGGCGCGAGCGGCGACGGGCGGCTCGCTTGGCACCGGCGCTCGACCGCCGCTATGTTCTGGCCGGTCCAGCAGGTTTCTTCGGGGCGGGGAAGACATGAGCCGGAACGTGGCCAGAGTGATTCAGGACACCGAATTGGAGAAGGACCGGGCCCGGTACGGGCTGTTCGCCGTGGTCGTCAGCATTCTCGCGATCTCGGTCGTCGCGATCTTCGGCGTCTGGCGGCTCGACGGCGACAAGGCCGTGATCGTCGGCGTGCTCACCGCCGCGTTCACCGCGGTGAGCGGCATGACCACCGCCTACCTGGGCATCAAGGCCGTCTCCAACACCGCCCAGTCCATGGCCCGGGAAAACCGTCCCCGCCAGGAGTCCGCGCCCGCCGCCCCGTCGGCGCCCGCTGCCACGCCCGAGCCCGCCCCCGCCGCCTCCCCCGAGCCTCCGCCGCAGCGCACCCCCTGACCTGTCCCCGCACCCCGCCCAAAACCGTTCGCCAGTAATTTCGGCGAGGTGAGATCCTGGACGGCGTATGTCTACGCATCCTGCCCCCGTCCTCGGCGACCTCGCCCCCCGCCTGGCCGAGCTGTCCCTGCGCGACGCGCACCGGCTCGGCCGCAGGCTCGAGGGCGCGCGCCGGATCCGCAAACCAGAAGCCCGCGCCGCCGTGCTCGCCGAGATCGACGCGGAGGTCACCAAGGCCGAGGCCCGCATGGCCGAGCGCCGCATCCGCGTGCCCGCCGTCACCTACCCCGAGCAGCTCCCGGTCAGCCAGAAGAAGTCCGACATCGCCGACGCCATACGCGACCACCAGGTCGTCATCGTCGCTGGTGAGACCGGCTCCGGAAAGACCACCCAGATCCCCAAGATCTGTCTCGAACTGGGCCGCGGCGTCCGCGGCATGATCGGCCACACCCAGCCCCGCCGCATCGCCGCCCGCACGGTCGCCGAGCGTGTGGCGGAGGAGCTGGACACCCCCCTGGGCGAGGCCGTCGGCTGGAAGGTCCGCTTCACCGACCAGGTGAACCCGGACGGCACCTTCGTCAAGCTCATGACGGACGGCATCCTGCTCGCCGAGATCCAGACGGACCGCGAGCTGCGCGCGTACGACACGATCATCATCGACGAGGCCCACGAGCGCTCCCTCAACATCGACTTCCTGCTCGGCTACCTCGCCCAGCTGCTCCCCAAGCGCCCGGACCTCAAGGTCGTCATCACGTCGGCCACGATCGACCCGGAGCGCTTCTCCCGCCACTTCGGCGAGGCCCCGATCGTCGAGGTCAGCGGCCGTACGTACCCCGTGGAGGTCCGCTACCGCCCGCTCCTCGAGGAGGAAGGGGACGACGCCGACCGCGACCAGATCACCGCGATCACGGACGCGGTCGAGGAACTGCAGGCCGAGGGCAAGGGCGACATCCTGGTCTTCCTCTCCGGCGAACGCGAGATCCGCGACACGGCGGACGCACTCACGAAAAAGAACTACCGCTTCACCGAGGTCCTCCCCCTCTACGCCCGCCTCTCCCACGCGGAGCAGCACCGCGTCTTCCAGCCCCACACCGGCCGCAGGATCGTTCTGGCGACCAACGTCGCCGAGACCTCGCTCACCGTCCCGGGCATCAAGTACGTCATCGACCCGGGCAACGCCCGTATCTCCAGATACAGCCACCGCACCAAGGTCCAGCGCCTGCCCATCGAGCCGGTCTCGCAGGCCAGCGCCAACCAGCGCAAGGGCCGCTGCGGCCGTACGTCGGACGGCATCTGCATCCGCCTGTACTCCGAGGACGACTTCGACGCCCGCCCGGAGTTCACGGACGCGGAGATCCTCCGTACGAACCTGGCGAGCGTCATCCTCCAGATGACAGCGGCCGGCCTCGGCGACATCGAGAAGTTCCCCTTCATCGACCCGCCGGACCACCGCAACATCCGGGACGGCGTCCAGCTCCTCCAGGAACTGAACGCACTCGACCCGTCCGAGAAGGACGTACGCAAGCGCCTCACGGACACCGGCCGCAAGCTCGCCCAGCTCCCCGTCGACCCCCGGCTGGCCCGCATGGTCCTGGAGGCCGACAAGAACGGCTGTGCGCGCGAGGTCATGGTGATCGCCGCGGCGCTCTCCATCCAGGACCCGCGCGAACGCCCCGCCGACAAGCAGACGCAGGCGGACCAGCAGCACGCCCGCTTCAGGGACGAGACGAGCGACTTCCTCGCCTTCCTCAACCTCTGGCGCTACGTCCGCGAACAGCAGAAGGAGCGAGGCTCGTCGGCCTTCCGCCGCATGTGCAAGCAGGAGTACCTGAACTTCCTGCGCATCCGCGAGTGGCAGGACATCTACACCCAGCTGCGCACGGTCGCCAAGCAGATGGGCATCCATCTCAACGAGGACGACGCGGCGGAGCAGAGCGTCCATGTCTCCCTCCTCGCCGGCCTGCTCTCGCACGTCGGCATGAAGGACGTGAAGGAGACCGGGGGCGAGAGCGGGAGGAGTACGGGCAAGAACGAGTACCTCGGCGCCCGCAACGCCAAGTTCGCGATCTTCCCGGGTTCGGCCCTGTTCAAGAAGCCCCCGCGTTTCGTGATGTCGGCCGAGCTGGTGGAGACCTCCCGTCTCTGGGCCCGGGTGAACGCCAGGATCGAGCCCGAGTGGGTCGAGCCCCTGGCGGAACACCTCCTCAAGCGCACCTACAGCGAACCGCATTGGGAGAAGGACCAGGCGGCCGTGATGGCGTACGAGAAGGTCACCCTCTACGGCGTCCCGATCGTCGCCCAACGCAAGGTCAACTACGGTCGTATCGACCCCGAGACGAGCCGCGACCTCTTCATCCGCAACGCGCTCGTGGAGGGCGACTGGCGCACGCACCACAAGTTCTTCGCCGACAACCGCAAGCTCCTGACCGAGGTCGAGGAGCTGGAGCACCGTGCCCGCCGCCGGGACATCCTGGTCGACGACGAGACGCTGTTCGACTTCTACGACCAGCGGGTGCCGGCCCATGTCGTGTCCGGCGCGCACTTCGACTCCTGGTGGAAGCACAAGCGCCATGACGAGCCCGAGCTCCTCGACTTCGAGCGTTCGATGCTCATCAACGAGAAGGCGGGGGCGGTCACCAAGGACGACTACCCCGACTCGTGGCGTCAGGGCCGCCTGAAGTTCCGGGTGACCTACCAGTTCGAGCCGGGCGCGGACGCCGACGGCGTCACGGTCCACGTCCCGCTCCAGGTCCTGAACCAGGTGACGGACGAGGGCTTCGACTGGCAGATCCCGGGCCTGCGCGAAGAGGTGGTGACGGAGCTCATCCGTTCCCTCCCCAAGCCCGTCCGCCGCCACTACGTCCCCGCCCCCAACTTCGCGAAGCGGTTCCTGGACCAGGCGGTCCCGCTTCAGGAGCCGCTGCCGACGACCCTCGCCCGTGAGCTCAAGCGGATGGTCGGTGTGCCGGTCACGGCCGACGACTTCGACTGGTCCCGCGTCCCCGACCACCTGAAGATCACCTTCCGGATCGTCGACGAGCGGCGCCGCAACCTGGCCGAGGACAAGGACCTCTCGGTCCTCCAGCTCCAGCTGAAGCCGAAGGCGCGCAAGGCGATCTCGCAGGCCGCGGCGGCGACGGCGGAGCGCGAGGGCGGCGAGTCCCTGGAACGTACGGGCCTCACGGACTGGACGATCGGCACGCTGACGCGCGTCTTCGAGACGCGCCGGGCCAGCCAGCCGGTGAAGGCCTACCCGGCCCTGGTCGACGACGGCCCGACGGCGAACACCGTCTCCGTACGTCTCTTCGACACGGAGGCCGAGCAGGCGCAGGCCATGTGGACGGGCACCCGGCGGCTGATCCTGCGCAACATCCCGGTGAACCCTGCCAAGTTCGCCTCGGACAAGCTCACCAACGCCCAGAAGCTCGCCCTGTCCGCCAACCCGCACGGCTCCGTGCAGGCCCTGTTCGACGACTGCGCGACGGCGGCGGCGGACAAGCTGATCGGCGACTTCGGGGGCCCGGCGTGGGACGAGGAGTCGTACCGGAAGCTGTATGACAAGGTGCGCGCCGAGATCGTCGACACGACGGTCCGGACGGTGGGCCAGGTGCAGCAGGTCCTCGCCGCCTGGCAGGCCTGTGAGCGCCGTCTGAAGGCCACCGGCAGCCCCACCCTGCTGGCAAACCTCACGGACGTACGGACGCAGCTGAACGCCCTGGTGAAGCCCGGCTTCGTCACGGCGACCGGTCTGCGCCGGCTCCCGGACCTGATGCGCTATCTGGTCGCCGCCGACCGGCGCCTGCAGCAGATGCCGACCGGCGTCCAGCGGGACACCACCCGCATGGAGAAGGTCCACGAGATGCAGGACGAGTACGCGTGGCTCCTGGAGCAGATGCCGCAGGGCCGGCCGGTCCCGCAGCAGGTCCTGGACATCCGCTGGATGATCGAGGAGCTCCGGGTCAGCTATTTCGCCCACGCGCTCGGCACGGCGTACCCGGTCTCCGACAAGCGCATCGTGAAGGCGATCGACGCGGCGGTGCCGTAACGGGACCTGCACGGTGGGTGAGTTCGACCCCGGGCTCACCCTCCTGTACAGTCTCTTCTCGCAGCACAGCGCAAGAAAGTGAATGCGAAACCTGGTCCTGTGGAGCAGTTTGGAGTGCTCGCCACCCTGTCAAGGTGGAGGCCGCGGGTTCAAATCCCGTCAGGACCGCAAGAGATACGAGAGCCCGGGTCTTCGGACCCGGGCTCTCGTGCGTACGCGCTCCGCGCAGTCGTACGAACTCACGGCCCCCTCGCGCATCCGGACTCCCGGGCCACCCACGCGCGGACCGCTCCGCACGGACCACCCCGCGCGGACCGAACCCCCCCGGCAGCGCACGTTCGGGCCCCTGAGCGCGTATCCACCGACTCCGGGCGGCGTACGCCCCTTCACGCGCCTCGCACGCCCTCGCCCCCACACGGCCGTTTCCCAGGCCCTCTCACCGAACGCCGGACGCAACTCCACCCAACCGGCGGAGCCCCCCGCACCTTGACGCCGTCACATTCGGCGGGTACCCCGGAATCCAGGGCACTCGACCTCCTGGAGGTGGTTCATGGCGGCGTCCGCTCGACACGAGACGCGCGCTCTGCTCCGCGCCCATCTGTCGGCCGCCTCCGGGTACCGCCATCTGACGCGGCACTGCCCGATCTGCCATCAGCTCCTGAGACTGGCCATGGAACCCTCCGCACACGGCGAGGAGGAGGAGACGGCGGCCGAGGACGAAACCTCCTCCCATGCGTGACCTCGCGCGGGAGGGCACATCCGCCCAACTCCTTTAGCGCAGACGTGTCACAGGCAACAAGGACATTGGCATGTGACGGGTGTCACCGCATAAGTTTTCAGAAGGGCGGAACTTACACCCCACCTACAACTGGTCAATTTAATATGTGCAATTGCACCACTCTCCGAGGGCTCCCACAGGAGATCCGACACCCCTCCCCAGACTCCGACAAGGCCGCTCACAGACCCACCGCACGGCCCACACCCACGCCCCCTCGGCGCCTGAGCAGGGCATAAAAAAATCGCGCTGGACCCGGCGGAGTCCAGCGCGATCGACGACGCACCCTTGTCGCATGTGTAACTGGGTCGGGCGTGAGCCCTGTTGGGGCAGGACCCGCGTCGCTTGGAGCTGTGGTTCGGGCGTCTTGACAGGTTGGGGGACCTACCGAATTGCCCGGTTATGCGATTGTTCAGGCTTCGCTGCGCTGCTGCGGGATACCCGCGAGTAGCGCGCGGGCCTCAGCCTCGCGGTAGCGGCGGTGCCCGCCGAGCGTGCGGATGGATGTCAGCTTGCCGGCCTTCGCCCACCGCGTGACCGTCTTGGGGTCGACGCGGAACATCGTGGCGACCTCAGCCGGGGTCAGCAGCGGCTCGGCATCAGGGGTGCGAGCGGTCATGAGCGGCCTCCTCGGGAGAACCGAACCTTCTCGGTTCTTTCCTCTAATAAATTCTGCACCTTGACCCGCGTTGCCCGAAATGGCGGACGCGAGTCGAGTCGGTTATAGGACGAACGGCTTGTCCTCGGCACTACAACTACACCATCCGTCCAGCCGCGTCGGCCAAACCGATGGAATTGCCCTCCCAGGTGTTCATCAGCGACGGAAGCCGATGGACCATGCCATAGCGGACAGTCACGCCACTGTGACGATCAGTCACAGGACGATCAGGAGTCGTCAGACCCCCCATAGCGCGCAATACCGAGATTCCCGTCCAAACATGGACGGATGGAGCCCTCCCCCGGGCTCCTTGTCCTATTTTGGCACGAGGAAGGGCAAGCGATGCAAGAGCCAGGTAAGTGCCATACGTCACGCTTGACACATCGTTGACACAAAAGACCGGATCGGGACCTAGGTCCCGGCCTGCGTGGTCTTCTCCCGCAGTGAGGGTTCTTCAGCGTGCGAGGACCATACGTCAGTTCGGGCGAACACCAGTGAGAAGCACATCACACTTCTCGTGTGGCAAACCCGCCCCAGCCATCCCGAGGCACTCAGACATCCCCAGGTACTCAGACACCCCACAGGACGCACGGGTCCCACAGGACGCACAGAACCCACGCGACACACAGGACCCATGCGCCCGCGGGCCCAAAGACCCTGGCCCCCTGGACGCCCCTCAGTTCGCCGAGCGCCGGTCCCGGACCGAGCGCCAGCGCTCCACGAGCCGTCCGTACGCCTCGCCCGCCGCCGCCCCGTCCCCATGCCGCAGCGCCTCGATGCCCTCGGCGACGTCGGCCGCCGAGTGGTCGTCCTCGAGGTGCCCGGCCGGCAGGGCGTGCACGAGCCCGCCGTAGTCCAGCTCGACCAGCGAGCGCGGATGGAACTCCTCCAGCCAGCGCCCCACGTCCACCAGGCCGTCGATGAGGGGTCCCTCGTCCAGGGTGTCCCGCAGGGTCTTCAGGGCGCGTGCCGTCCGCCGCCGCGCCTGCACCATCGGCGTCCGGTAGCGCAGCGCGGGCGCGGCTCCGTCGCCGCCCGCCCCCTTCTCGTACCGCCGCTCCTCGTCGGTGACGAGCACGAACCAGTTCAGCGGCACCTGCCAGGTCGAGGTGCGGATCCACGGGCGGGCGTCGGGGTTGCGGGCCAGCCAGCGCTCGTAGTCGAGGGCCGCCTGGCGGCGTACGAGCGGCGGCAGGACCGCGTCCAGGACGGACACGGGCAGTTCGTCCGCCAGCTCCTCCAGCGCCAGCCAGCCGCGCAGCCGGGTGCGCCAGGGACAGACGCAGAGCACTCCGTCGACGCTCAGCACGAACGCGTCCGCGCTCTCGTGCACCGGCACGGGAATCGGCGGGGTGGGCAGCAGGTCGGCCAGGGAGCGGCGCAACTCGTCCTGGTACGACGGGCGCTCGGCGCGCCGTGCGTAACGCGCCCAGTGGGTTCGCTCAGGCTCCGGGAAGGCGGCCAGCGGTTCGTACACGCGCAGATAGGACGCGTACGGGACGATCACCGAGGACACCTTGGGCACCCCTGCTCCCTCCCCAACGGACCGGACACGAAACCCGGGCGGGATCCCGGGCGAGCGGCACACGGGCGACCGGGAAATCACTGCAAATCGTCCCACGACCGTGCGGAAACGTACTCCGGGAGGAGGTGATCCTGAACACTGCGCGGATGGCCACCGGGCACAGGCTCTAATCTCATGCCCACGGAAGCCCGCCATCCGCACGGGCACCGTCCACAACCGCCGCTACTTACCTGGGAGTCACCACAGTGACCGACGTAACCGACGGCGTCCTGCACACCCTGTTCCATTCGGACCAGGGGGGTCATGAGCAAGTCGTGCTCTGCCAGGACCGGGCCAGCGGCCTCAAGGCCGTCATCGCCATCCACTCCACCGCTCTGGGCCCCGCCCTGGGCGGGACGCGCTTCTACCCGTACGCGAGCGAGGAGCAGGCCGTCGCCGACGCGCTGAACCTCTCGCGCGGGATGTCGTACAAGAACGCCATGGCCGGTCTCGACCACGGCGGCGGCAAGGCCGTGATCATCGGGGACCCCGAGCAGATCAAGAGCGAGGCCCTGCTCCTCGCCTACGGCCGCTTCGTGGCCTCGCTCGGCGGGCGCTACGTCACCGCGTGCGACGTCGGTACGTATGTCGCCGACATGGACGTCGTGGCGCGCGAGTGCCGCTGGACGACGGGCCGCTCGCCCGAGAACGGCGGCGCAGGCGACTCCTCGGTCCTGACCGCCTACGGGGTCTTCCAGGGCATGCGGGCGAGTGCCCAGCACCTCTGGGGCGACCCGACGCTGCGCGGCCGCAAGGTCGGCATCGCGGGCGTCGGCAAGGTGGGCCACCACCTCGTGGACCACCTGCGCGAGGACGGCGCCGAGGTCGTGATCACGGACGTACGCGACGAGTCCGTACGACGGATCCTGGACAAGCACCCGACGGGCGTCACGGCCGCCACGGACACCGAGGCGCTGATCCGCACCGAGGGCCTGGACATCTACGCCCCCTGCGCGCTGGGCGGGGCGCTGAACGACGCGTCCGTGCCGGTGCTCACCGCGCGGATCGTGTGCGGCGCGGCCAACAACCAGCTCGCGCACCCGGGCGTCGAGAAGGACCTCGCGGACCGCGGGATCCTCTACGCGCCCGACTACGTGGTGAACGCGGGCGGTGTCATCCAGGTCGCCGACGAGCTGCACGGCTTCGACTTCGACCGGTGCAAGGCGAAGGCCACGAAGATCTTCGACACCACGCTGGACATCTTCGCACGTGCGAAGGAGGACGGGATTCCGCCGGCCGCCGCGGCCGACCGGATCGCCGAGCAGCGGATGGCGGAGGCGCGCCGCCGCGGATAACGGAACTCTCCATTCCGTCGCATTCCGCGCGTGTCTCGACGCTTGTCAGGGACCCGCCGAGGGGACACTTCGAGAGAACTCTCACTCCCGTCGGCGGGTCGTCCGCCAAGAAGAGGTTAAAATCGCGGTTGACCAGCGAGGACAGGGCACCTCGCAGGTTCTGGGCCAAGGCGCGTCCTGCGGGCGACGTACCGTATGGGCGCGGGCTCAGGTACCGTGGAAGCCCTACGGACCGGTCTCTCCATGGAGAGCCCGTTCCAGATCATGAACGCGTGTCAAGACTCTGGGGCCACCGAGCCCCGTATCCGAGGGGGTCGAGCCATGGGGCGCGGCCGGGCAAAGGCCAAGCAGACGAAGGTCGCCCGCCAGCTGAAGTACAGCAGCGGCGGGACTGACCTCTCGCGTCTGGCCAATGAGCTGGGCGCTTCGACTTCGAGCCAGCCGCCGAATGGCGAGCCGTTCGAGGACGACGACGAGGAAGACGACCCGTACGCCCAGTACGCGGATCTCTACAACGACGACGATGAGGATGAGGACGAGTCCGGTCCACAGTCTCAACGTCGCGGCGCTTGACGCACCAGCGTCCCTCGCGGTTTCCGCGATCTCTCGTAGCTGTAGCGGTAAGCAGATCTCTGTTGGCGGATTTCTCGTAGCAACCGCACTTCACCCGGTCCGGGGCCTCAACGCCGGACCGGGTTTTGTGCTGCCCCGAGGGGCTCAGCTCGCGTAGTCGCCGATCAGGGCCGCGCCCGTCGCGTGCTCGCCGCGCTCGGTGATCTCACCGGCGATCCAGGCGTCCACGCCGCGGTCCGCGAGGGTGGCCAGCGCCGCGTCCGCCGATTCCTCGGGGACGATCGCGATCATGCCCACGCCCATGTTCAGCGTCTTCTCCAGCTCCAGACGCTCGACCTCGCCCGTCCTGCCGACGAGGTCGAAGACCGGGGCCGGCGTCCAGGTCTCGCGGTCCACGATCGCGTGCAGCCCGTCCGGGATCACCCGGGCCAGGTTGGCCGCGAGCCCGCCGCCGGTGATGTGGCTGAAGGCGTGCACGTCGGTGGTCCTCGTCAGCGCCAGGCAGTCCAGCGAGTAGATCTTGGTGGGCTCCAGGAGCTCCTCGCCGAGCGAGCGGCCGAACTCCTCGACGTGCTGGTCCAGGCTGAGGTTCGCCCGGTCGAAGAGGACGTGCCGGACGAGCGAGTACCCGTTCGAGTGAAGACCGGAGGCCGCCATGGCGATCACCGCGTCACCCGTACGGATACGATCCGGGCCGAGCAGCCGGTCGGCCTCCACCACGCCCGTACCGGCGCCCGCGACGTCGAAGTCGTCCGGACCGAGCAGGCCCGGGTGTTCGGCCGTCTCGCCGCCCACCAGGGCGCAGCCCGCGAGCACACAGCCTTCGGCGATGCCCTTCACGATGGCCGCCACGCGCTCGGGGTGGACCTTGCCGACGCAGATGTAGTCGGTCATGAAGAGCGGCTCGGCGCCGCACACCACGATGTCGTCCATGACCATCGCGACCAGGTCGTGGCCGATGGTGTCGTACACGCCGAGCCGGCGGGCGAGGTCGACCTTGGTGCCCACGCCGTCCGTGGCGGAGGCGAGCAGCGGGCGCTCGTAGCGCTTGAGGGCGGAGGCGTCGAAGAGGCCGGCGAAGCCGCCGAGGCCACCGAGGACCTCGGGGCGCTGCGTCTTCTTCACCCACTCCTTCATCAGTTCTACGGCGCGGTCGCCCGCTTCGATGTCGACGCCGGCAGCCGCGTAGGAAGCACCAGAAGCAGTGCCCGTCGCCGGAGGTGACTGATCAGACACAGAAGACATTGCCTGGAATCTTTCGGGTTGGTGATACGGGGCTCTGCGGCGCTTACGGGCGACGGATGGCGTCAGCCGCGGCCGTGGCTGCGGGACCCGCGGCCAGCTCGGTCTCCAGGAGCTGCTTGCCGAGCAGCTCGGGGTCGGGAAGCTCCATCGGGTACTCGCCGTCGAAGCAGGCGCGGCACAGGTTCGGCTTGGCGATGGTGGTCGCCTCGATCATGCCGTCGATGGAGATGTACGAGAGGGAGTCGGCGCCGAGCGAGGTGCCGA
This sequence comes from Streptomyces olivochromogenes, assembly GCF_001514115.1. Classification (GTDB taxonomy): domain Bacteria; phylum Actinomycetota; class Actinomycetes; order Streptomycetales; family Streptomycetaceae; genus Streptomyces; species Streptomyces olivochromogenes. Next base: position 251,261 of record NZ_KQ948465.1, on the reverse strand, counting down.
TCTCCTCGATGGTCATGCCGTTGGCGATCAGCTCGGCGCGGGTCGCGAAGTCGATGCCGAAGAAGCAGGGCCACTTCACGGGGGGAGAGGAGATCCGGATGTGGACCTCCGCCGCACCCGCCTCGCGGAGCATGCGCACCAGGGCCCGCTGGGTGTTGCCGCGCACGATCGAGTCGTCGACGACGACCAGGCGCTTGCCCTTGATGACTTCCTTCAAGGGGTTCAGCTTCAGACGGATGCCCAGCTGGCGGATGGTCTGTGAAGGCTGGATGAAGGTCCGGCCGACGTACGCGTTCTTGACCAGGCCGGCGCCGAACGGGATGCCGCTGGCCTCCGCGTAACCGATCGCGGCGGGCGTTCCGGACTCCGGGGTCGCTATCACCAGATCGGCCTCGACAGGGGCTTCCTTGGCGAGCTTGCGGCCCATCTCGACACGCGAGAGGTACACGTTCCGGCCGGCGATGTCCGTGTCCGGGCGGGCCAGGTACACGTACTCGAAGACACAGCCCTTGGGCTTCGCTTCCGCGAATCGGGACGTACGCAGGCCGTTCTCGTCGATGGCGACGAACTCGCCCGGCTCGATCTCACGGACGTAGGCCGCGCCGCAGATGTCGAGGGCGGCGGACTCGGAGGCGACGACCCAGCCGCGCTCCAGGCGGCCGAGGACCAGCGGGCGGATGCCCTGCGGGTCGCGGGCCGCGTAGAGGGTGTGCTCGTCCATGAAGACGAGCGAGAAGGCGCCCTTGACCTGCGGGAGGACCGCGTGAGCGGCCTCCTCGATGGTCAGCGGCTTGCCGTCGTCGTCGACCTGGGCCGCGAGGAGCGCGGTGAGCAGGTCGGTGTCGTTGGTGGCGGCCACCCGGGTGGTGCGGCCGTCCTGCTTGGGAAGGTCGGCGACCATCTCGGCGAGCTGCGCCGTGTTGACGAGGTTGCCGTTGTGGCCGAGCGCGATGGAGCCGTGCGCGGTGGCACGGAACGTCGGCTGGGCGTTCTCCCACACGGAGGCGCCAGTGGTCGAGTAGCGGGCGTGACCGACCGCGATGTGACCCTGGAGCGAACCGAGCGAGGTCTCGTCGAAGACCTGGGACACGAGGCCCATGTCCTTGAAGACGAGGATCTGAGAGCCGTTGCTTACCGCGATACCCGCGGATTCCTGGCCTCGATGCTGGAGGGCGTAGAGCCCGAAGTAAGTGAGCTTGGCGACCTCTTCACCGGGGGCCCAGACTCCGAAGACGCCGCAAGCGTCCTGGGGGCCTTTCTCGCCGGGGAGCAGATCATGATTGAGTCGACCGTCACCACGTGGCACGCCACCGAGTGTAGGCGAGATCGACCACTGGTCCGAATTGGGGATACGGACCTTTGACGGATCACTCGTCGGCGACGGCTTGGACGGTTTTTCCGTCTGTGCTGGTCAGCGCGATGGATCGGTGGTTCAACTCGTATACGACCGTACTGTCGAAGAGGTCCAGCAAGGTCCTCTCGGTGTCCATGAGTGAGCCGTCGCACATCATCCGGGTGGTCTTGGCTGCGCCGAGGGTGATATGTCCGTCGCGGACGGTGGCCTTGGCGCTGACGTGGTTGCAGCCGAGGCGGCCGGAAAGGGTGCCCTTCGCCTTGTCGAGGGTGAAGTGGGCGTCGGCCCCTTCGGGAAGGGACTGGGCCACGTCACCGTCCCCGAGGGAGGTGACCGTCCACTTCGTGCCGTACAGGGGTGCGTCCGCCTCCTTGGTGAGATCGACGCGGTCGCCGCCGTCGGTGGTGAGCGTCAGCTTGTCGCCCTTGATCTCGCTGGTGAACGTGTTGTCGACGTAGGCGCGGCTGAGGCTCTCCTCGAAGCTCATGGGGTCCTTCTGGCAGCCCATGTCGGTCGCCTCGATGCTTCCGAAGTCGACACGGTCACCCTTGAGAGTGACGGTCGAGCCGAAAGTGTTGCAGCCGAGGTTGCCGCTGACGCGACCGTCTTCGCCGATCCGCAGATACGCGCTGTCCGGCGCCTGCCGGGTCCGGCCGTGCGTGGTGAGGGTGTCGACACTCCAGTGAACGCCGGTGACCGGGGACGATCCGGTCCCCACGGAACCGCCGCCCGCCGTCTCGGTGCCGCAGGCCACGGCGAGCGGAAGCAGGGTCAGGACGCTGAGGGTCAGTCGCTGCTTGTCCATGACGGTGTGACGGGAGGGGTGGGGTGGCCGGTTCCCCTCCGGGGCGGTGCGGGTGGAGCGGCGGGTGGAGTCGGCGGGTGGAGTCAGCGAGTGGGCTCGGCAAGCGGGTCGGCGGGCGGGGCCAGCCGGTGGAGTCAGCGAGTGGGCTCGGCAAGCGGGTCGACGGGCGGGGCCAGCGGGTGGAGTCAGCGAGTGGGCTCGGCAAGCGGGTCGACGGGTGGGGCCAGCCGGTGGAGTCAGCGAGTGGGCTCGGCAAGCGGGTCGACGGGTGGGGCCAGCCGGTGGGGTCAGCCCATCAGGGGCAGCAGTCCGCCGAGGTCGGCCCGCTCCCCGCTGGCGCTGACCTTCGCCTCGTCCAGCGCGGTCTTCCACTCCGTACGCCCCGTCGCCAGCCGGATCCAGGTCAGCGGGTCGGTCTCCACGACGTTCGGCGGTGTGCCCCGGGTGTGCCGGGGGCCCTCCACGCACTGCACGACGGCGTACGGCGGGATCCGCACCTCCGTCGACGCGCCGGGCGCCTTCACGGCGAGCGCGTCGGCGAGCAGCCGGGTGCAGGCGGCGAGGGCCTGGCGGTCGAGGGGGATGTCGGCGCCGGTGGCGCGGTTCAGGTCGTCGGTGTGCACGACGAGTTCGACGGTGCGGGTGACGAGGTAGTCGGCGAGGGTCATCGCGCCGGTGCGCGCGGCGAGCAACCGGTCGTCGGGGGCCGTGAGCAGGCGCTCGATGAGCCGCTGCCCGGTGCGGGCGTAGAGCGCGTCGAGGTCGGGGTTGTCGGTGGCGAGTTCGCGGGTGCCGTCGGCGATGTCCCCGGCGCGGTCCGCCGTCGCGAACGGCCAGTCGAGCAGCGCGAGTTCCTTCGTGCCGGGCTCCGGCCGGTCGAGGTTCCGGCTGACGGTCTCGACGGCCATGGTGATGTGCGCGGCCAGCTCCCGCACGCTCCAGTCCCCGAGCCGCGCGGGCCGCGCCAACTGCTCCTCGCTCAGGGTGTAGACGCCCTGCCGCACGTTCCCGAACTGCGCGAGCACGGCCACGCGGATCTTGGCGGGGTCATAGGTACGGGTGCGTTTCCTGGCCGGCGGCATGTGGCGAGCCTAGGGCCTGTCCGGCGGAGGACGTGGCGAACTTGATGTCCGTACGGGAACGTCACGCTTTGCGCGCGTAGTCCCCGAGTCCGTGTTCCACCAGTGCGAAGGCCCGACCGGCTCGCTCGGGGGCGTCGGCGGCGACCGCGTCGACGCTCTCGCCCGCGTCGATGCGGCGGTGGTGCTCCTCGATCACGGCGTTGCGGGCGGCGCTGAGCATGGCGGCGGCGACCGTGGCGGCCATGGTGTCGCCGGTCTCCTCGGCGAGGAGTGCGGCCAGGTCGCGCGTGCCCTTCTGGGCGGCGAGGAAGGCGCGCTCCATCAGGACCGGGGTCCGCATGACGAGTTCGCGCACCTGCCGGGCGATCGGATCGCCGTTCAGACCGACCGCGGGGTCGCGCGCCTCGACCATCTCGAGGAGCTGCCGGCGCACGGCTTCCAAGGGGGACTCCTCGGGCCGCCGCTCGCGCACCGCGCGGGCCGCGTCGCCGAAGTGGTCCTCGACCGGCCGGAAGACCACGTCCTCCTTGGAACCGAAGTAGTTGAAGACGGTCATCTTCGAGACCTCGGCCGCGTCCGCGATCTCCTGCACGGACACGTCGTCGAAGCCGCGCTCCAGGAAGAGCGTGACCGCGACCCGCCAGATCCGGCTCGCGGTCTGCAGTTTCTTGCGTTCGCGCAGCCCCATCGTCACCTCGGCCATGCCGCACACTGTACCAAGCCGAAATTTAATCCCGGATGAAAGATTGACCGGGTACACAGTTTCTGGGCATGGTGGTGGCCATGACCGAGACCCAGCGCAAAATCGGCTTCGTCGTCTGCCTCGTCACGATCGTCCTGGCGCTGCTGGACCTGCAGATCGTGTCCGCAGCGACGGTCCCGATCGTCCGTGACCTCGACCCCGCCCACGGCATCGACAAGATCCCGTGGCTGGTCAGCGCCTATGCGCTCGCCTCGGCCGCGATGCTGCCGCTGTACGGCAAGCTCTGCGACGTCTTCGGCCCCAAGCGGGTCTTCACCGCCGCGATCGCCACCTTCCTGCTCGGCTCCGCGCTGTGCGGCGCCGCCCAGTCGATGACCCAGCTCATCGCGGCCCGCGCGGTGCAGGGCCTCGGCGGCGGCGGGCTGATGAGCATCACGATGGTGGTGATCGCCCACCTCAAAGGCCCCGAGGACCGAGGCGGCTCCGACAAGGGCACCAACACCGGCGGACTCGTCGCCGGCGGCGCCATGGCGATCGGACCCTGGATCGGCGGCCTGCTGGCCGACCACGCGAACTGGCGCTGGATCTTCTACGTCAACCTGCCGATCGGCCTCGCGGTCCTCGCCACCGCCGCCCTCACCCTGCACCTCCCCGAACAGCACGTTCGCCGCCCCCTGGACCACCTGGGCGCCGGACTCGCCGCCGCGTTCTCCAGCGCGCTGCTCCTCATGACCGACTGGGGCGGCAAGAAGTACGCGTGGACGTCACCAGCGATCCTCGCCCTGGCCCTCACCACCGCCGTGACGCTCGCCCTCTTCCTGTGGCGGCAGGTCCGGGCGCCCGAACCGGTCCTCCCGCTCTCCCTGTTCAAGGTCCGCGAACTGCGCGTCGGCTTCGCCGTCCAGGCGATCCTGGGCGGCGCGATGATGTGCGCGATCTACTACGTGCTCATCTATCTGCAGGTCGCGCGCGGTATCGCCAGCTCCTCGGCGGGCCTCTACCTGGTGCCGCTGGCCGCCGGTCTCGCCGCGTCCGGTCTGCTCACCGGCCCGCTCACCGCACGCGGCTGGTCGGCGCGGACGTTCACCCTCAGCGGCACGGCCACCGCCGCCCTCGCCTTCGCCCTCCTCGCGACGACGACCGGACCGGACACCTCGCTGTGGCTGATCCGCGGCGAGCTCCTGCTGGCCGGCGCCGGATTCGGCCAGCTCGTCGGCCGGCTGATCCTGCTCGTCCAGGACTCCGCCCCGCGCCACCAGCTCGGCGTGGCCACCACGGCCATCCGCTTCTTCCAGACCCTCGGCACCGCGCTCGGCACCGCCGTCTTCGGCAGCGTCCTGGCCCGCCTGTACGCCGCCCACGGCCCCGGCGGCGACATCACCGCCCTCGCCCGGCTGACCGGAGCGGCCCGAACGGACGGCATCCACGCCTTCGTCGACGCGACCCAGGTCGTGTTCTGGGGAGGGGCCGCACTGATGGCCCTCGCCGCACTCCTCGCGCTGAGGCTGCCCAAGGCCGGTGACACGAAGGGCACCGCGACCCCGCCCCGGGAGACCGAGCCCGTCCCGGCATGACGACGGCCCCGCCCGTCGAACGGGCGGGGCCGTCGAAACGGGCGGGGCCGTCGGCGTCGTACGACCGCCTACGTGAGCAGCACTACGACCGCTTACGCGAGCAGCGCCGGGATCGTGCCCTCGTGGGCCGTGCGGAGCTCGTCCAGCGGGAGTGCGAACTCGCCCTGGACCTCGACCGCGTCCGAGTCCACGACACCGATCCGGGTGACGGGCAGACCCCGCGCACCGCACATGTCGTTGAAGCGGAGCTCCTCCGAGCGCGGGACGGCGACGACCGCGCGGCCCGCCGACTCCGAGAAGAGGAAGGTGAAGGCGTCGAGACCGTCGGGGACGACCAGCCGGGCGCCCTTGCCGCCGAGCAGCGCCGACTCGACCACGGCCTGGATCAGACCGCCGTCGGACAGGTCGTGCGCCGAGTCGATCATGCCGTCGCGGGAGGCGGAGATGAGGATCTCGCCGAGGAGGCGTTCGCGCTCCAGGTCGACCTTCGGGGGCAGGCCGCCGAGGTGGTCGTGGACGACCTGCGACCAGGCCGAACCGCCGAACTCCTCGCGGGTGTCACCGAGCAGGTAGAGGAGCTGGCCCTCTTCCTGGAAGGCAACCGGCGTGCGGCGGGCGACGTCGTCGATGACGCCCAGCACGGCCACGACCGGGGTCGGGTGGATGGCGGCCTCGCCCGTCTGGTTGTAGAGCGAGACGTTGCCGCCGGTCACCGGGGTGCCCAGCTGCAGGCAGGCGTCGGCGAGACCGCGGACGGCCTCGGCGAACTGCCACATGACGGCCGGGTCCTCGGGCGAGCCGAAGTTCAGGCAGTCGGAGACGGCGAGCGGCTTGGCGCCGGTCGTCGCGACATTGCGGTAGGCCTCGGCGAGCGCGAGCTGCGCACCCGCGTACGGGTCGAGCTTGGCGTAGCGGCCGTTGCCGTCCGTGGCGATGGCGACGCCGAGTCCGGTCTCCTCGTCGATGCGGATCATGCCCGAGTCCTCGGGCTGCGCCAGCACCGTGTTGCCCTGCACGAAGTGGTCGTACTGGGAGGTGATCCAGGACTTGGAGGCCTGGTTCGGCGAGCTCACGAGCTTGAGGACCTGGTCCTTGAGCTCCTCGCTCGTCGCCGGGCGCGGCAGCTTGTTCGCGTCGTCGGCCTGGAGGGCGTCCTGCCACTCGGGGCGGGCGTAGGGGCGCTCGTAGACCGGGCCGTCGTGCGCGACCGTGCGCGGGTCGACGTCGACGATCTTGCCGCCGTGCCAGAAGATCTCGAGGCGATCGCCGTCCGTCACCTCACCGATGACCGTGGCGATGACGTCCCACTTGTCGCAGATCTCCAGGAACCGGTCGACCTTCTCCGGCTCGACGACCGCGCACATGCGTTCCTGCGACTCACTCATGAGGATTTCCTCGGGAGAGAGAGTCGAGTCCCGCAGGGGTACGTCGTCCAGGGTCACGCGCATACCGCCGGAGCCGTTGGAGGCCAGCTCGGAGGTGGCGCAGGACAGACCGGCCGCGCCGAGGTCCTGGATGCCGACGACCAGCTTCTCGGCGAAGGCCTCGAGCGTGCACTCGATGAGCAGCTTCTCCTGGAAGGGGTCGCCGACCTGGACCGCGGGGCGCTTCGACGGCTTGGCGTCGTCGAAGGTCTCGGAGGCCAGGATGGAGGCACCGCCGATCCCGTCGCCGCCCGTGCGGGCCCCGTAGAGGATGACCTTGTTGCCGGCGCCGGACGCCTTCGCGAGGTGGATGTCCTCGTGCTTCATGACGCCGATGGCGCCGGCGTTGACGAGGGGGTTGCCCTGGTAGCAGGCGTCGAAGACGACCTCGCCGCCGATGTTGGGCAGGCCGAGGCAGTTGCCGTAGCCGCCGATGCCCGCGACGACGCCCGGCAGGACGCGCTTGGTGTCGGGGTGGTCCGCGGCGCCGAAGCGCAGCGGGTCGACGACGGCGACCGGGCGGGCACCCATCGCGATGATGTCGCGCACGATGCCGCCGACGCCGGTGGCCGCGCCCTGGTAGGGCTCGACGTACGACGGGTGGTTGTGCGACTCGACCTTGAAGGTGACGGCGTAGCCCTGGCCGACGTCGACGACACCGGCGTTCTCGCCGATGCCGACGAGGAGGGCGTCGGACTGCGGGGCCTTCTCGCCGAACTGGCGGAGGTGGACCTTCGAGGACTTGTACGAGCAGTGCTCGGACCACATGACGGAGTACATGGCGAGTTCGGCGCCGGTCGGGCGGCGGCCGAGGATCTCGACGACCCGCTCGTACTCGTCCTTCTTCAGGCCCAGTTCGGCCCAGGGCAGCTCGACGTCGGGGGTCGCGGCCGCGTTCTCGACCGTGTCCAGAGGCGTGCGGCTCATGCGGTGACCAGCTTCTTGAGGATCGAGGTGAAGAAGGGGAGGCCGTCGGTGCGGCCGGAGCCGACGAGAGGCTCGACGGCGTGCTCCGGGTGCGGCATCAGACCGACGACGTTGCCCGCCTCGTTCGTGATGCCGGCGATGTCGCGCAGCGAGCCGTTCGGGTTGACGTCCACGTAGCGGAACGCGACCCGGCCCTCCGCCTCCAGCATGTCGAGCGTGCGCTCGTCGGCGACGTACCGCCCGTCCATGTTCTTCAGCGGGATGTGGATCTCCTGGCCGGATTCGTAGTCGGCCGTCCAGGACGTCTCCGCGTTCTCCACCCGCAGCTTCTGGTCGCGGCAGATGAAGTGGAGGTGGTTGTTGCCGAGCATCGCGCCGGGGAGGAGGTGCGCCTCGGTGAGGACCTGGAAGCCGTTGCAGATGCCGAGGACGGGCATTCCGGACTTCGCCTGCTCGATCACGGTCTCCATCACGGGCGAGAAGCGCGAGATGGCACCGGCCCGGAGATAGTCGCCGTACGAGAAACCGCCGGGCAGCACCACGGCGTCGACCTGCTTGAGGTCCTTGTCCTTGTGCCAGAGGGCGACGGGTTCGGCACCGGCGAGCCTGATCGCACGCTGCGTGTCCCGGTCGTCGAGGCTGCCCGGAAAGGTGACGACTCCAATACGAGCGGTCACTTTCCTGCCTCCGCGACTTCCTCGACCTTGACGGTGAAGTCCTCGATCACGGTGTTGGCGAGGAAGGATTCCGCCAGTTCATGGATGCGGGCGAGCGCGGCGTCGTCCACCGGTCCGTCCACTTCCAGTTCGAATCGCTTTCCCTGACGTACGTCGGAGACACCTTCGAAACCGAGGCGCGGCAGTGCACGCTGCACCGCCTGGCCCTGGGGGTCGAGGATCTCCGGCTTGAGCATGACGTCGACTACGACGCGTGCCACTGGCACTCCCGGTGTGTGGTGCTGAGCAGGTCGCTTCAGACTACCCGCACAAAATTTCTACTCGCGTAGATTCGTAGAATCCTACGTGAGCCCGATCACGATCCCGCATCGACGCGGGGGCCTGTACGGAAAATCCTGGGAAAAATCGCAGAAGAGCGGCTGCGCCCCATTACCTTCGGACACGCGGAAGGTTTTAGTCGGGCTTCACAATGCAATGCCCGGCACTGTACAAAGGAATTGGCAATAGCCGATACTTTGCCCAATAACAGCCGGACAGTCGACATCTCCCCGACAACTCCGTGACGTCCACGCACGTCATGGGGGGCGATCGCAGAGGTGTCGCACGAAGGGACCGATATTCGTGGCGCAGCGTGTCGTGGTCACTCTCTTTGACGACATCGACGGCTCGGAAGCGGCGGAGACGATCGCCTTCGGACTCGACGGCAAGTCGTACGAGATCGACCTCAATCCAGCCAATGCCAAGAAACTGCGTAAGGCGCTCGCGCCCTACCTCGAGGCCGGCCGCAAGCAGTCGAAGTCCGGGAAGGCGTACACGCACACCGCGTTGACCCCCGACCCGGCCGCGGTCCGCGCCTGGGCCCGCTCCAACAAGCTGGACGTGCCCCCGCGCGGCCGCATCCCCAAGAAGGTCTACGAGGCGTTCGCCGAGGCGCACTGAGTCCGAGGGTCCACCGGACGGCTCGCCGGGGTCCCGCTCCGGCCGGCCATCCGCCCCCGCGCGCAACCGACTTGCGCTGACCCCCTGCTGATCAGCTAGAGTCTGGAGCACGCCGAGGGGCAAGGCCGAAAAGCCGGACCCCGAGGAGTCACGCGGGTGTAGTTCAGTAGCAGAACATCCCCCTTCCAGGGGGAAGGCGCAGTGTGCAATTCCTGTCACCCGCTCTGCAGCCCTTACCGACCACTGTTGTGGATCAGGTAGGGTTGTGCTCGCACCGACCGGTGAAAGCTGGTCGGAGGCAATGCGGACGTAGCTCAGTTGGTAGAGCGCAACCTTGCCAAGGTTGAGGTCGCGAGTTCGAGCCTCGTCGTCCGCTCCAGGAAGCAAAGACCCCGGTCATCGACCGGGGTCTTTCTCGTGTGCGCGTACGAGCGTCCCCTGACATTTGTCATGCGGAGTGATGACACCGCGCACTGCTGTCGGGTCGCGTCCGCGGGGACGCTGATTTCATGAACACGAACGAGCGAGATGACGTGATCGAGGTCACTGATCTGCGGCGCGTGTACGGGGGAGACCGGGGAGCCGGCGGAGATTTCGAGGCCGTGCGCGGAATCACCTTCTCCGTGGGCCGCGGTGAGCTCTTCGCGCTGCTGGGGACCAACGGCGCCGGCAAGACCTCCACCGTCGAGCTGCTGGAGGGCCTCGCCCCTCCGGCGGGCGGCCGGGTGCGGGTCCTCGGACACGATCCGTACGAGGAGCGCGCGGCCGTTCGGCCCCGGATCGGCGTGATGCTGCAGGAGGGCGGCTTCCCCTCCGAACTGACGGTCGCGGAGACCGTACGGATGTGGGCGGGCTGCACGAGCGGAGCCCGGCCGACCGGTCAGGCCCTGGGGATGGTCGGGCTCACCCGGCGGTCCGGGGTACGGGTGAAACAGCTGTCCGGGGGCGAGAAACGGCGCCTGGACCTGGCCCTCGCGCTCCTCGGCCGCCCCGAGGTCCTCTTCCTCGACGAGCCGACGACCGGCCTGGACGCCGAAGGGCGCCGGGACACCTGGGACTTGGTGCGCGAGCTGCGCGACGGCGGTACGACCGTGGTGCTCACCACGCACTACCTGCAGGAGGCGGAGGAGCTGGCCGACCGGCTCGCGATCCTCCACGAAGGGCACATCGCGGCCACCGGCACCCCTGCCGAGGTGACGGCGTCCTCACCGTCCCGGATCTCCTTCGAACTGCCCGACGGCTACTTCCTCGGAGATCTGCCCCCGCTCGCCGGACTCGGCGTGACCGATCACGAGACGGCGGGCCGTGCCGTCAGGCTGCGCACCGACGAGCTTCAGCGCACCGCCACCGCGCTGCTGGTGTGGGCCCACCAGAAGCAGGTCGAGCTGCGGGGGCTCGATGTGCGGTCGGCCTCACTGGAGGAGGCGTTCCTGCGGATAGCGCGGGACGCTGCGGGCCGGGGTGCGGGTGCGCGGGACGCGGATGTACGGGGTGCGGGTGTGCAGGGTGCGGGTGTGCGGGAGCAGGAAAGGGGGACGGCGGCATGAGCGCGACAGTCCCGGCGACCGGGGAAACCGGTGCGGGTACGGGTGCGGGTACTCGTACGGGTACGACGACGGCCGCAGGGCGGATGGCCGCCCTGGCGCGCGCCGAACTGACCCTGCTGGGCCGCTCGAAGGCGACCCTCGCCGCCGCCGTGTTCATGCCGCTGCTCTTGCCGTTCAGCCTCCGCTCGACGGTCGACCAGATGGACCTGAAGGGCACCGGGCTGTCGGTCGGCTCGGTCGTCCTGCCGTCCTCCGTCGGCTTCTCACTCCTCTTCGCGGTCTACAGCTCGCTGGTGAGCGTGTACGCGGCCCGCCGCGAGGAGCTCGTCCTCAAACGCCTGCGCACCGGGGAGCTGCGGGACACGGAGATCCTCGCGGGTGCGGCCCTGCCCTCGGTCGCGATCGGCCTGGCGCAGTGCCTGGTCCTGACGGTCGCGTGCGCCGTGCTGCTGGACGTCGGCGCGCCTTCGGCACCCCATCTCGCCGTCCTGGGGTTGCTCCTGGGTCTGGCCATGTGGCCCCCGCTCGCGGCGATCACGGCGAACTTCAGCAAGAGCGTGGAGGGTGCCCAGGTCGCCGCCATGCCCTTGATGCTGGTGTCGCTGTTCGGTTCCGGCACCTTCTTCCCCCTCCAGGTCATGCCGGACCAGCTGGCCTCGGCCTGCGAACTGCTGCCGCTCACCCCGGTGATCACGCTGATTCGCGGCGGCTGGACCGGCGGCCTCTCCGCGCACGACACCCTGGGCGCGCTCGGGACGGCGGTGGCCTGGATCGTGCTCTCGGTGTTTGCTGTACGGCGGTGGTTCCGCTGGGAACCGCGGCGTTGACCAGGGACTCGGTGATGGGCATGAGCGGGCGCGGTGGCTGGTGGCGCGGCAAGAGCACGCCGGCGAAGGTCGAGACGTACACACGGTGGTCGTTCCACACCTTCCCGTTCGTCGAGGTCGCCGCCTTCGCGCTGCCGGCCTTCGGATACGTGCCCGCCCCGGTGAACTGGATCCTGTTCCTGCTGGTGAGCGCGCACGCCGCGCTCGGCGCGGTGACCGCCTCGCTGACCCTGGACTGGACCCGCGGCCGCCGCCCCCTGCCGGTACGGCTGCTCTGGGCGCTGGGCACCGCCACCGTGGTGATCGCCGTCGTGAACCTGGTGCTCGCGCTGCACGGCCCGCGCGGCACGGACAACGGGGCCGCGGCGGGCACGGTGTTCGTCGGCGTCCTGTCGTTCGGGATCAGCACCCTGGCCCTCGCGGTGCGCGAGACACGACGCATGGTGTACGGCGTGCTCGGCGCCGCCCTGGGCGCCGGCGCCGTGGCCGTCCTGGCGGGTGTCCCGGCACCCGGCGCCGCCGTCACCGCCGGTGCGGTCGTCCTCGCCGCCGGCTTCTTCACCTTCGCCTCCGCCTTCTCCGTCTGGATGCTGAACGCCGTCTACGAACTCGACGAGGCCCGCGAGACCCGGGCCCGGCTCGCCGTCGCCGAGGAACGGCTGCGCTTCGGGCGCGATCTGCACGACGTGATGGGCCGCAACCTGGCGGTGGTCGCGCTGAAGAGCGAGCTCGCCGTGCAACTGGCGCGCCGCGGACGGCCGGAGGCCGTGGAGCAGATGATCGAGGTCCAGCGGATAGCGCGGGAGACGCAGCGGGAGGTCCGCGAGGTCGTACGCGGCTACCGCGAGGCCGATCTCCGGACCGAACTCGCGGGAGCGCAGGGCGTGTTGACGGCCGCCGGCATCGACTGCGAGGTCAGCGGCCCGGTGACCGGACTGCCCGCGGAGATCCAGTCCGCGCTCGGCTGGGTCGTACGGGAGGCGACGACGAACGTGCTGCGGCACGGGGACGCCGGAAGGTGCGCGGTGTCCCTGCGGGTGGCGGAGGGCCGGGTGACCCTCACCGTCGAGAACGACGGGGCGCCCGGTAGCGGTACTGGTACCGGTTCGAGTACGGATACCAGTACCGATCCCGGTATCGCCGGGCCGGGAAGGGGGTCCGGGCTCGCCGGGCTGCGGGAGCGGCTCAGGGAGGTGGACGGGGTGCTGCGGGCCGGGCCCGCTGGGACTGATCTGTTCCGCCTGACCGCCGAGGTGCCGCTGCCCCCTGACTCGGTCCCGGAACAGGCTCCGGCCCCGGAACAGGCTCCGGCTCCGGCCTCAGAACCGGGTGGGTCGCCCCGGCCCGTCCCCCACCCTGTGAGCGAGGTCACCCCATGACGTCCACCCCACCCGCCTCATCCACCCCTCCTGTCCCTTCCGCACCTCCCGTGCGGCTGTTGCTCGCCGACGACGAGCATCTGATCAGGGGTGCGCTCGCCGCGCTGCTGGGACTGGAGGACGACCTCGTGGTGGTCGCCGAGGCCGCGACCGGGCCCGAGGCGCTGGCGATGGCGCTGGCGCACGCGCCCGATGTCGCCGTTCTGGATCTGCAGATGCCGGGAGCGGACGGTGTGAGGGTGGCCACATCGCTACGGGCCGAACTGCCCGGCTGCCAGGTGCTGATCGTGACGAGTCACGGGCGGCCCGGGCATCTGAAGCGAGCGCTCGCGGCAGGTGTGCGCGGGTTCGTCCCGAAGACGGTGAGCGCACAGCGGCTCGCGGAGATCATTCGTACCGTGCATGCGGGAAACCGTTATGTGGACCCGGAATTGGCCGCGGACGCGATCTCCGCCGGGGACTCGCCCCTGACCGCGCGCGAGGCCGAGGTGCTCGAGTTCGCCGCCGACGGGGCGCCCGTCGCGGAGATCGCGGAGCGGGCGGCACTGTCCCAGGGGACGGTACGCAACTATCTCTCGTCTGCCGTCTCGAAACTCGGGGCGGAGAACCGTCACGCGGCGGTGCGTCTCGCACGGGAGCGAGGTTGGGTATAGTTGTCCTCGCACCACAGCGCATGCGGACGTAGCTCAGTTGGTAGAGCGCAACCTTGCCAAGGTTGAGGTCGCCAGTTCGAACCTGGTCGTCCGCTCAGAGAAAGAAGCCCCCGGCCCTTCAGGGTCGGGGGCTTCTTCGTGTGCCCTTCGCGTCCTCAGCTCCAGCTGATGCCGGTCAGGCGCTCGTACGCCTCGATGTACTTGGCGCTGGTCGCGTCCACGATGTGCTGCGGCAGCGGCGGCGGGGGCTGCTCGCTCCTGCGGTCCCAGCCCGACCCGGGAGACGTCAGCCAGTCGCGGACGAACTGCTTGTCGAAGGACGGCTGGGCGTGGCCCGGCTCCCACACGTCGGCGGGCCAGAAGCGGGAGGAGTCCGGGGTCAGCACCTCGTCGGCGAGGACGAGCGTCTCGCCCTCGTAGCCGAACTCGAACTTGGTGTCCGCGAGGATGATGCCGCGCTCGCGCGCGATGTCACGGGCGCGGCCGTAGACGGCGAGGGTCGTCTGGCGCAGCTGGGCCGCCGTCTCGGCGCCGACCTGGCGGGCGACCTCCTCGTACGACACGTTCTCGTCGTGCTCGCCGACCGCGGCCTTGGTGGCGGGGGTGAAGATCGGCGCGGGGAGCTCCGAGCCGTCGACGAGGCCCTCGGGGAGGGCGAGGCCGCAGACCGTGCGGGACTCGTCGTACTCGACGAGGCCCGAGCCGGTGAGATAGCCGCGCGCGACGCACTCGACCGGCGTCATCCGCAGGGACTTGCAGATGAGGGTGCGGCCCTCCCAGTCGGCGGGGGCGCCCGGCGGGAGCTCGGTGCTCAGCACATGGTTGGGGACCAGGTCGGCGAGCTTGTCGAACCACCACAGCGAGAGCTGGGTGAGGACCCGGCCCTTGTCGGGGATCTCGGTGGGCAGCACCCAGTCGTAGGCGGAGATGCGGTCACTGGCGATCATCACGAGGTCGCCCGCCTCGTTCTGGTACAGGTCGCGCACCTTGCCGGTGTGCAGATGTACCAGACCCGGGACCTGGAGGGGCTCGGGCTTTTCGACGAATCCGGACACGGTTCCTCCCCGTGGTTCTGTCCAATTGGCTCGATTCTCCCGTATACGGAGAGCGGCTTCGGCCAGGGGGTTCCTCAGTCGCGTTTGCAGATGCGGTCGAGGAGGTTCGCGGTGGCTCGCTGGACACGGGCGTCGACGTGCCCGGGCCGGTCCAGGGCCGGGGACCACGCGAACGTCCCGGCCGCGAAGACCAGGGCGCCGGAGGGGGCCCGGTAGAGGGAGGTCTCCTGGTGGCGGGTGGCGCCCTCGCTGTCCTGGTACGGGGAGTGGGCGAGCAGGATGCGGCCCTGGTGCTCGGGCAGCGGGGTGCGCGGGAAGTAGCGGTCGGCCTCGCCCGCGACCATGCCGTCGAGTTCGTCGCCCTCGTGTGCGCCGGTCGACTCCCACAGCCAGTGGTCGGCGTTGCGCACGACCAGGGGGTGGGGTTCCGGGACCCTGCCCGCGTACTGGATGCCGATGAGCTGCTGCTCAGGGCGGTCGATCTCGCGCCACAGCGCCGGCCGTCCCGGGCCCCTGCGTTTGCGGCAGGTCAGCAGGCGGTCGGCGACGCCGGACGGGGACGGGGCCAACTCCACCTGCCAGTACATGGTGTTGGCGGAGAGGAAGACCAGGGAGGTGCCGTTCTCGCGGGCGAGTTCCACGTTGCGGCGCATGGCCGACGACCAGTACTCGTCGTGCCCCGGGAAGACCAGGCCGCGGTAGCGGGTGGGGTCGACGCGGCCGGCGTGCAGGTCGCGGGCGTCGGCGTAGGCGATGTCGTAGCCGTAGCGCTCGGCCCAGCGGATGAAGTCGTAGGCGTGGCCGACGTGGAGGGGAAGGCCCGCGCCGGCGTAAGGGCGGTCGAAGGAGACCGTCGTCGCGGCCTCGGACTCGCCGAGCAGACGGCCGTTCTCGTCCCAGGCGTGGTAGAGGCTGGCGCCGGTGTGCCCGTCCTCCGGGTAGAGGTTGTACGCCTGCCAGGTGATGTCCGGGAGCAGGAGGAGGAGGTCCGCGGGGTGGTTGTCGCGGACGGTGAAGGGGACGTGGGAGCGGTAGCCGTCGGCGGTGGTGAGTACGGCCACGTACGCGCCGATGTTCCAGTAGCTCGGGATCTGCAGGCGCCAGGAGAGCCACCAGTGATGGCAGGAAACGGTTCTGTCAGCGGTGAGGGGCGGCGGCTGGACGATGCCCGACAGGCGGGGGCTGGTGGTGATCTTGCTGGCCCCGTCGCCTCCGTAGTGCCCGATGCGGTAGATGTCGACGCTGAATTCCTGGGGCGGGTCGACGGTGACGTGGAAGTCGATGGCCTCGCCCGGCGCGGCCGCGCCGTTGGAGGCGAAGCCCTTGATCTGGCGGTGCACGTCGTCGGCCGGGCGGGGGCCGCCGGCGCGGGGGTGGGGGATGGGGGGCTTGCGGGAACCCTGGAGGGTGGCGGAGCCACCGGGACCCCCGGCCCGACCTGGCTGACCGGGCCGACCTGCCTGATCGACGTGATCAATGTGATCGATGTACCACGGGACGACATGGCCCGTGTCGTCGAAGTACTGCTCGTCGCCCCTGAGCCAGGGAACGGGGCCCTGGCCGAAGGGGTCCGTCACGGCGTGCGCCAGTGCGCCCGACTCCCAGCGGCGGATCTGCTCCGACCCCATGCCTGCTCCCCTCCCTCGTGCCCCCGTCGGTTCTGTAAGCCTCTGCCCTGCGCGCGATCGGTCCCAGCACATCACATTACGCACGCACTCCGTCACCGTTCGTCGCGAATTGACGTGAACGGAACGCGGTCATCCGGTTGAAGGGGCGGATATGGGTGGCTGGAGTGGGGACGGTGGTGGTGGCGGTGTCAGACCAGGCGGACCGGTTTCTCGGGGCGGACGCCCAGGTGGCGGAGCCAGTCCCGGAGAGGTTCCGGGTCACCGTCCTCGACGAGGGTCAGGACCCGCGGTCCCAGATCGGCGGCCCGCACCCCGTCGACGAGAAGGGCGGGGCCATCGAGCCAGTCGAGCCCCGGCGCCGCCCCGGCGGTGTCCATCGCCGCACAACAGACCATCGCGGTGACATGGTCGGCCAACAGCTCACGCCCACTGCGCGGCGGCTGGAGCGGAAAGAGCGGCAGCATCCCGTCGTCCCAGAACGACCAGTCGGGGCCCGGCTGCTCCGCACCCCCGGCCGGCCCGGACGCGACGGTCGGCGCCGCCGCCTCCTCACGGGCCAGCTCCGCGCTGAGCCCGGCCGCGAGCGCCGCCGTCCGCTCACTCCCGAGCACGGGCTCGCCGTCCTCCCCGATCTCCTCCTCGGCTTCTACCTCGCCCTTGGCCTCCACCTCGGCCTTGGCCTCCACCTCGGCCTTCGCCTCGGCCTCTGTCTTCGCCTCGGCCCCTGTCTCGTTCAGGCTCACGCCCGTGCCCCTCTCCCCGTACGCCTCGCGCCGATCGATGGAGAGGTCGGCGTCGTCCGTGGCCGGCATGGCAGGCGCGGTCAGATGGTCGAGCACGCGTGCCAGCGTCGGACCGCCCTGGTCGGGCTGGGTCGGATCCGTGGGGTGGCGGACGCCCAGCGCGTCCAGCACCCGGTGCAGCCGGGCCGCTTCGGTGCGCCAGGTGCGGTCGACGACCTCGTCCGGATACTCCTGCCAGTCCACCGGCGCCCAGTCGGGTCCGGGCTCCGCGGGCCCGCCGTGGAAGAGACGCGCGGCGAGCAGTGAGGACGCCTCGTCCACCGAGCCGGGCTCTTCGAGCAGGTCGCAGGCGGGACGCTCGCCGAGGCGGGAGGCGAAGCCCTCGGCCAGCCGGTCACGGCGCGACAGTTCGGTGAGGGCCGCTACGACACCCGCGTCCAGCCGGGACGGCCAGCGGCCCATCCGCCAGGCGGGCAGCGCGACCCGGGTCAGCAGCCGGTCCCAGCCCGCGTACGCCAGGCCGACCTGTTCCTGAGCGACGATCCGCAGGCCGTAGTCCACAGCCTGTGCACGCTCGGCCGCGGCAGCCGCCACTCCCCGTTCCATCTCGGCCGCATGCCCCCGGCAGCTGCGCAGCAGCAGGCGGGTCACCCAGCCGACACCGGCGAGGACCGTGCGGACCAGGGGGCCGCGGGCGGGTTCGGAGGTCACGGCCACGGCCGCGTCCAGACCCCGTACGAAACGGCGGGCCGCGGCTATGTCGGGGTGCGCCGAAGGGCCCGTACCGGCGACGACCGGGGCGAGGACCGCGCGCAGCTCCCCGACCCGCATCCACCACAGGAAGGGCGAGCCGATGACGAGGACGGGAGCCGCGGGGGCTCGGCGGGGACGCCCTGCTCCGCCCCCCACCCCTCGTGCGCCCGCTATTTCGTCGCGGTGCTCGGGCGGCGGCGGGCCGTGCGCCGGGTGGGTGCGGTCCTCCAGCCAGCTGTCGCAGTCGGGGGTCAGCGCTATCGCCGAGGGCGGCGGGACGTCGAGGCGGTCGGCCAGGTCCCGGACCAGGCGGTAGAGGTCGGGAGCGGAAGCCTCCGCGATCGGGACCGTGGGGCTCACGGCGGGCCGCGCGCGGGCGACGACGAGCGCGATGCCCGCGGCGGCGAGCAGCACGAGGGCGGCGAGGACCGTCACGATCAAGCGAGTGACGGGCCAGCTTCCGCCGGTGATGTGCCCGGTCGAGCCGCCGACGAGCAGCACGACGGCGACGGCCGCGGGCAGCAGGGCGACGGCCAGCGCCCTGCTGCGGATACGCAGCACGGCGAGCGCCCGGGAGCGCGCGGTCTGCGCGCCCACCTCCACACCCATACCGGTCACGACCGGATGTCACCCCCTGCTGTCGGCCCGGCCCGAGCTGTCTCGCAGCCCGCGCCGAAGGATGCCCTGGTGTTGCTCACTCCCCCACTGTGGCACCCACCACCGACATCGCAATGCCGGTGGGCCAAGTGCCGGAACGCTTTCGCCGCACCCTAGTTGGGGCCTCGGCCCCCGTCAGCCGGATGGGGCATCGCTCACTCGATGGAATGGCTTTGGGGAAAGGTGGATGACCGTGGGCAAGGATCAGGCCCCGGATTCCGTACAGAATCCGGGGCCCGGCGGTGCGTGCGGGGGTGGGGGCTACGCCTCCGTCAGGGGCTCTACGCCTCGGTCGTGACGTCGGTCGTGGCCTTGGCCGTGGCGTCGCTCGTGGCGTCCGCCGCCGCCTTCGCCGCGATGTCCGTACGGTGCTGCGAACCGTCGAGGCCGATGCGGGCGACCGCCGCGTACGCGCGGGCGCGGGCCTCGGTGAGGTCGGTGCCGGTCGCCGTGACGGAGAGCACCCGGCCACCCGCGCTGACGACAGCGTCGCCGTCGTGCTTCGTCCCGGCGTGCAGGACGTACGCGTACGGGGCGTCCAGCGCCGCCACCTCGTCGAGCCCGGTGATCGGGTCGCCGGTGCGCGGGGTGTCGGGGTAGTTGTGGGAGGCCACGACCACGGTGACCGCCGCGTCGTCGCTCCAGCGCAGCGGCGCCAGATCGGCGAGGGTGCCTTCGGCGGCGGCGCGCAGGA
Organism: Streptomyces olivochromogenes; assembly: GCF_001514115.1. GTDB lineage: Bacteria > Actinomycetota > Actinomycetes > Streptomycetales > Streptomycetaceae > Streptomyces > Streptomyces olivochromogenes. Next base: position 231,840 of record NZ_KQ948465.1, on the reverse strand, counting down.
CGCCCGCGAGCGGGGTCTTCAGCCGGGCCAGGACCACCTGGGTCTCCGGGTCGCCGAAACGGGCGTTGAACTCGATCACCCGTACACCGCGGCTCGTGATCGCCAGACCCGCGTAGAGAAGGCCGGAGAACGGGGTGCCGCGGCGGCGCAGCTCGTCGACGGTCGGCTGGAGGACGGTCTCCATGACCTCCTCGACCAGCTTCGGGTCCGCCCACGGGAGGGGCGAGTACGCGCCCATGCCGCCGGTGTTCGGGCCCTCGTCGCCGTCCAGCGCGCGCTTGAAGTCCTGGGCGGGCTGGAGCGGGACGACGGTCTGGCCGTCGGTGATCGCGAAGAGGGAGACCTCGGGGCCGTCGAGGAACTCCTCGATGACGACGCGGTCGCAGGCGATGGCGTGCGCGCGGGCCTTCTCGAGGTCGTCGGTCACGACGACGCCCTTGCCGGCCGCGAGTCCGTCGTCCTTCACGACGTACGGGGCGCCGAAGGCGTCGAGCGCCTCGTCGACCTCCTCGGGCGTCGTGCAGACATACGAACGTGCCGTGGGGACGCCCGCCCCCGCCATCACATCCTTGGCGAAGGCCTTGGAGCCTTCCAGCTGCGCGGCCTCCTCGGAGGGGCCGAAGCAGGGGATGCCCGCCGCGCGCACGGCGTCGGCGACCCCGGCGACGAGCGGCGCCTCCGGGCCCACGATCACCAGCTCGGCGCCGAGCTCCGTGGCCAGCGCGGCCACGGCGGCGCCGTCGAGGGCGTCGACCGGGTGCAGCTCGGCCGTCTCCGCGATGCCTGCGTTCCCGGGGGCGCAGTGCAGGGCGGTGACGTCGGGGTCGAGGGACAGGGAACGGCACAGGGCGTGTTCGCGGGCGCCGCTACCGATGACGAGGACCTTCACGGGGTCAGCCTATCCGTCGGGGCCGGGTGCCTTTGTGCGGGCTTCCGAAGCGGGGGGTGGGGAGAGTTGGTGCGATCCTCCGAGAGGCGCCCCCCGGGTGTTCACTCGTTGGAGAACTCCTCCATCACCGTCGCGCCCAGTTCGCGGACGATCAGGTCGTGGCCCGAGAGGGCGGACTCGTCGAGGTCGGGGTCGTCGTCCTCGGGGATGTCGTCCTCGGGGGCCACCGGAGGCGGCTCGTAGGCGACGGGGGGTGGCGGGGCGGGCGTCGAGGCGGGCGCGGCCGAGGCATGGCCCGCGGGCGGGCCCTGCGACGCGGCGGGGCGCGGAGCCGGGGGCTGCTGGGGGGCGGGGCGCGAGCCGCCCGGGGCTCCGCCGTAACCGCCACCACCACCGGCGCCATAGCCGCCACCGCCGCTGCCGCCACCGCCGAACCCGGGACCAGGTCCGGAGGCCGACATCGGCGGCGGGGCCGAGCCACCGGAGGTGTCGACGATCGCCTCGATCTTCCACTGCACATTGAACTGTTCGACCAGCGCCTGCTTCAGGACTTCCTCGCTGCCGCTGCTCGCGAAGTTGTCGCGTGCACCCGCGTTGACGAAGCCGATCTGCAGGGTCGTGCCGTCGTAACCGGTGACCTGCGCGTTCTGGCTGAGCAGGATCCAGGTGAAGCGGCGGCGGTTCTTCACGGCCTCCAGGATGTTCGGCCAGAGCATGCGGGGGTCGACGCCACCGGCGGCGGGGGCCTGCGCGGGGCCGGGGCCTGGGCCCGAGCCGGGGGTGGACGCCGTCGGCGCGGCAGCGGGTGCGGGGGCGGCGGGGGCCTGTCCCCCGCCCGCGGGTGTCGCGGTCGGCCAGCCGCCCGGACGCCGACCGCTGCCCACGGCCGTCGCGGTGGGCCAGGCGCCGGGCGCGGCTCCGGACGGGGACGCGGGCGGGGTCGTAGCGGCAGCCGGAGGAGCGGCGGGCGCGGCAGCAGCGGGGCCCGGGGCGGGTGCAGGGGCGGGTGCCGAGACAGGGGCAGGGGCCGAGGCAGGGACAGCCCCCGCACCCGGCGCCGCAGCAACCCCGCCGGCACCCCCCGCACCACCGGCCCCGTACCCCTCGTTCGCCGTTCCCTGCCCGCCTGGACCCGTCGCCCGCACGGCGGCACGGGCCGCGGCGACGCCGCCGCCCGGTGGAACCGTCGGAGCGGCCGCGGCCGGCGCCCCTCCATGTACGTCGGGGCCGGGCACGTACCCCATGGCGGGGGCGCCCGCGCCGGCACCGGAGAAGTTCACCCCGCGCTCGATGCGGTCCAGGCGGGCCATGACGGATCGCTCGTCCCCGTACGCCGCGGGCAGGAGTACACGCGCGCAGATGAGCTCGAGCTGGAGTCGCGGCGAGGTGGCGCCGCGCATCTCCGTCAGCCCCTCGTTGACGAGATCGGCGGCGCGGCTCAGCTCGGCGGCGCCGAAGACCCCGGCCTGGGCCTGCATGCGCTCGACGACATCGGACGGGGCGTCGATGAGCCCCTTCTCGGCGGCGTCGGGAACCGCGGCCAGGATCACCAGATCGCGCAGCCGCTCCAGCAGGTCCGCGACGAACCTCCGGGGATCGTTGCCCCCCTCGATGACGCGGTCCACGATCTCGAAGGCCACGGCGCCGTCGCCCGCGGCGAACGCCTCGACCACGGAGTCGAGCAACGACGCGTCCGTGTACCCCAGCAGCGAGGTGGCCATGGCGTACGTCACACCGTCGGTGCTCGCCCCCGCGAGGAGCTGATCCATGACGGACATGGAGTCACGCACGGAGCCGGCGCCGGCCCGCACGACCAGCGGCAGCACGCCGTCCTCGACGGGAATGCCCTCACGCCCGCAGACCTCGCCCAGGTACCCCCGCAGGGTCCCCGGCGGCACGAGCCGGAACGGATAGTGGTGGGTCCGCGACCGAATCGTCCCGATGACCTTCTCGGGCTCGGTCGTGGCGAAGATGAACTTGAGGTGCTCGGGCGGCTCCTCGACCACCTTCAGCAGGGCGTTGAAGCCCGCCGGGGTGACCATGTGGGCCTCGTCGATGATGTAGATCTTGTACCGACTGCTCGCAGGCCCGAAGAAGGCCTTTTCCCGCAGGTCACGGGCGTCGTCGACACCACCATGCGAGGCGGCGTCGATCTCGATGACGTCGATCGACCCCGGCCCGTTCCGCGCGAGGTCCCGGCAGGACTGGCACTCCCCGCAGGGAGTCGGCGTCGGCCCCTGCGCGCAGTTCAGACACCGGGCCAGAATCCGCGCGCTGGTCGTCTTCCCGCATCCGCGCGGCCCGCTGAACAGGTACGCGTGATTGACCCGGTTGTTCCGCAGCGCCTGCTGCAACGGGTCGGTGACATGCTCCTGCCCGATGACCTCGGCGAACGACTCCGGGCGATAACGGCGGTACAGCGCGAGAGACGACACACATACGAGGTTATAGGCGCCCACTGACAACAAGGACCGCTCACCGAGCCCCGGGCCCCCGGCGGCCGGACCCCCGTGCCGCAACCCGCCCCGCGAACGCAAGCGCCCCCCACGCACCCGCCAGAGCCAACCTACCCTTGCTGCCTTCCGGCCCTGGGGGAGTTCAGTCAGATAGCGCCACGTGAGGGGCTCCGCACAGAGTACCCGATCCGGGAGGGGGGAACGAGTTCGCGAGCACTCCTCAACGTCTTGTATTGTTTGCCGCGGAGGATTCGCCTAGAGGCCTAGGGCGCACGCTTGGAAAGCGTGTTGGGGGCAACCCCTCACGAGTTCGAATCTCGTATCCTCCGCCAGTGCCTCACCGGGCACGATGTCGAAGGGCCCCACCGCTTGCGGTGGGGCCCTTCGACGTTGTCCGTCTCGAGTCGATCACGACGTCCGGGACGCCGAGGATCAGGAGCACGGTCGCTGCGGTGTGCCGAGTGCCTTGGAGACGGCCGTCACGTACGCCCGCCTCCCGGAGTCGGGCAGGCCGATGGTGTGCCGCCCGGCTCGGGATTTGGTGGACTCGTGAGCGCCCAGGCCAGGGACCGGGCCCTCAAGTTCTCCTCAGGGAATCGATCACGTGATTGTCGCGCGCATGACCTGTACATAGCGTCCAAGTGCTCGATCGCCAAGGGGACGGTCCACCGGAAAGGCATGGGTAACCTCAACATGACCTACGTGAATCCGCGAGTCTGCCTCGTCGGGTGTGCAGTGGCGACGTCGGTGCTTCTGCTCGCGTCCTGCACCTCTGACGATGGGAAGGACAAGGCCAAAGACTCGTCGCCGTCGTCTGCGCCAAGCACCTCGGCGACGGCAACCGGCCCGTCCGAGGAGAAGGTCACCGAGCAGGCCCAGGCGGCCCTTGTCGCTGTACAGAGCGGCACGTTCTTCGCGTCCGGCGCGGAGCGTGTGACCGACGGGGTCCACACCGAGGCCATCCTGAGCAAGGGCAAGAACTACAAGCTCAACCTGGTGTGTATCGGCAGTGGTAGCGCGCAGTTGTCGTTCACGCCGGCGAGCACCGGCTCGAAGGCCACGATCCCGTGCGATCAAGCGCTGGTCCAGCAGCGGATCACAGGGCACGGGTCGGTCCGCATCGACATTGACGGCGCCACGGGTGCGACCGGCGTGATCGCCTGGCAGGTCGACGCCGTCTGATCCACGCATGCAGGGACCGCCCTCCGGCATCACTGCTGAGGGCGCTCACCGCGTGCGCTGCAGCCCGATGTCGGCACCTTCTCAGCGCAGTTGCTCTGCCAGTCCGACGATGATGCCCTCCGGACCGCGGAGGTAGCAGAGCAGATAGCTGTCCTCGAACCGGGCGATCTCGCCGACGAGTTCGGCGCCGTGAGGGCGCAGGCGGGCAACGGTGTCCTCGATGTCGTCGACGGCGAACATGACGCGGTGCGTGCCCAGAATGTTGTGCGGCCGGTTGCGCGGCCCGGCGCTGATCGCCGCGGGACTGCGGTACTTCGCCAGCTCGAGCCGGCTGTGACCGTCCGGGGTCCGGACCATCGCGATGTCACAGCGGACGCCGTCGAGTCCGGTGCACCGGTCGGCGAAGAGACCCTCGACCTCCGCCCTGCCCTCCAGCTCCATACCGAGTTCCACGAAGAACGCGATGGCGGCATCCATGTCCTCGACGACGATGCCGACGTTGTCCATCCGCTGAATCGCCATGCTGGTCTCTCCTTCTTCCTCGTGCGGCCGGTGGTGGCCGCTGATGTCCCTGGGACGGAGCCGGTGGCACGTTCTCGACATCCGCAGACCGCCGGACTCCGAAAGCACCTGGAATGGCCGGCGCGAGGCCGGCCGGCAGGAGACGCCACCACGTGGGACCAGACGTACAACAGGTACAGGGCAGCGCGCAGGACGTACTACGAGAAAGCCCGTGCCAGCCTTCCACGAACCCAGGCGAATGCCACCGAGACCTCAAGGTTCGCTCAATTTTGCGCACGGCATACTTTTTGATCCCTAGGCTCCGCGATCAACGGTCCGACCAACCGTTTCCACACACAGGAAACCAGGGGAGCAAGTGACTGGCCGAATTCAGTACCCAGAACGTTCCTCGTGCCGCAATTTCACCGGCACTGCTTACGGCCCCATGCATGCCAGGGGGTACATATGGGGCGAATAGGGATAGTCGTTCCGGTGGTCCTGCTCACGTTGACCGGGTGTACGAGTACGACGTCAACCGGGGGTCGAGCGACTGCGAGTGGGACGCCGGTCGAGACAGCTTCGCCCGGCACACCCTCAGTCGCCCCTTCCGCCACGCCCTCCGGCACCGCAGACCCTCGCTTTCCGCCCCAACTTCTAGATGCGCAGAAAACATTCATCAAAACAGGTGGAAAGACCGGGTCTCACTCATTTCCGGCGATCCCTCACATTCGGCGAGGAACTCTGGAAGTCGCGGTGCTCTGTTCGGGTTCCGGGACCATCGACGTCAATGTCGGATCTTTCGTGAGCTTCACCATCGTCTGCGCAGACGGCGACCCTGGGCAGGCCAACGAAGTGGTTACGAGCCACAGCCACAAGAACGTCGCTGTTTCGGTCACCAGCAAGACGAGTGGGTCCTGGGGACTCTCGGTGGGATGGACCAAGACCATCGCCCCTCCCGGTTAGCGATGGTGCCTGCCTCGACAACATCCGCCGCCCGCCCTGTCCGACGGGCGGACAAGGCAGGCGGCGGGCGGGGTCAGGCGCGCAGGGAGTGCAGCAGGGTGCCGATCGTTGCGGCGACCGTCTCGGCCGAGCCCTGGGCGTACGACGAGTCCATCGCCTCGTATGTGATCCGGGCGTAGCTCTGCGCCTCGGCCATGTTCTTCGAGCCGCCTTCGAGCATCGACATGACGGCGGTGTGCGGGAACGGCGAGTGCTTCTTGATGGCCAGCGCGGTGTCGGTGGACAGCTCCGGCTCCACCCCGACGAACACGCCGTTCCCGAGCTGGAGGATCCAGACCGGTACGTCGGCCGTGCCGGTCGGGGTGAAGTCGTACGTCTTCGTCGGTCCCGTCGGGTGTCCCATCGCCATCGTGTCGACCGTGACGGTGTCGGTCAGGAGGCGCACGGTCGAGCCGGAACCGCCGCCGGAGGTCCTGATGGTCTCGCTGACCCGGACGGCCTCGGTGCCCAGCCGCTCGCCCTGCACCGTGAGAAGCAGCCAGCCGGCGTCCTGGGCATCGACCTGGGACCACTTCTTGTCCTTGTCGATGGTGTACCGCTTCGACCTGAACGCCGGTGCCTGGTCCCCGCAGGAGCCGACCAGGAAGAACCCGACGACCTCGCCGCCGTACTGCTTCTCCACGTGCTGCACCGCAGCGCCCGCCAGGTCGGCCGTGATCGGCAGGTCGCCGCCTGCCATGACCGACTCCATCATGACCGAGGACTGGACGGCGTAGTTGATGAGGACGGCGATGGGGTTGCCGTCCAGGTCGTCGAGGCGGGTGACGCCCACGCTCTTGTCGGACGAGCCCCTCTCACCGGTGCCGAGCCACCAGCCGTCGGCGGTGAGGACGTCCCGGTTGACGTTGACGTCGCAGGTGCCGGTGCCGAAGCCGACCCGCGCGGGCCTGAGCCCCTCGACCGCCGCCGCGATCGCGGTCGCGGTGGCCTTCGTGATGTGCCGCACGTACTGGGCCGCCCCCGTCGAAGAGGTGGTCGCCTGCACGTGCGGGGCGGAGAACGTGTGCGTCACGGTCACGACGATGTCGGCCGTCGCCACGCCGGACGCCTTCGCGATGGTCGTCCTCATCGCGGCGATCGCCTCCGCGCTGATCGACGTCAGGTCCAGCACGGCGAGAGCGACGCGCCGCGAGCCGTTCTCCAGCAGGAGGATCCGTACGTAGAGGTCGTCGTGGACCGTGGTGAAACCGTCGAGCGGCAGGAGTGCGGACGGGATGTCGATCGCGGCCCGGCCGGCCCCCGCCTTCAGTACCGGTTCCTTCAGTGCCGGTCCGGCGTCCGCCGCCTGCGCCGCCGTGGCGCCCCCCAGGGCAGTGGCTGTCACCGCCGCGGCGATGGAGCCGTTCAGGAACGACCGCCGCTGCAACGGGCTGCCGAGCCGGGTGTTCTCGTTCCTGTTCGCGTACCTGTTCGCGTTCACATTCACGTTCTTGGAAGCCACAGCTTTCTCCTTCGCATTCAAGACACGCGGATTCAGGACACGCGGATTCAAGACGCGCGATAATCAGCCAGAGTCCTGTGAATTTTCGCCATCGGCAAAGTGGGAACCGGAACGGCACGGCGCGCCAGGATCCTCACACCGGGAATTGAGGGCGTCAACAATTGCGGCGCGTTATCTAAGATTGCGCGCCGCGAATTCAAGTACGCGACCAGGAAACCTCTGCGTAGCCTGTGAAAAAAGGGCTGTTTTCTCGAAGCGCTTCACAGCATGGGGCGAAACAGTGGGCCCTCAGTAGCCCTGGCAATCACTCTCGAAGGAGCTCATCTTCATGGACAGGCGTACGTTCATGGCCGGATCTGCGACTGCGACCGCCGGCGCCCTGACGGTGCTCGGCAGCGCGACCCCCGGCTCGGCCGACGAGGCAGGCCGGACGGGCTCGGGGGGTGACCACGTGCGGAGCGTCACCGCCATCACGCAGGTCTTCGGCTCCGGGCAGAAGCTGGTCGCGGTGGCGGTCGAGTACGACAGCGACATCGACGGTTCGACCCTGTCGACGTCGACGTTCGCGGTCACCGACCGCACCGTGACCAAGGTCTACACGAACAGGACGGCCGACCTCGCGCAGCGGGGCAGGAACGGCCGCTACGTCGTCGTGGAGCTGTCGCCGGACGACACGGCGGCGGCCCTGTGGGTGACACAGCAGGGTCCCGGCACTCCTCCCGGCGGCGGGTCCGGCGGCGGATCGGGCGATGACGGCGGCGGGCCCGGGGCGGGGGGCCCGGTGGTCGGCGACAGCACACCGGGAGGAACCATCGTCGCGGCGCAGGCCACGCTGACCCAGCCGGGCACCGTCACCACGACCCGCGGTCGCCGCTACGCCGCGGACACCACGGCGCGGACCACCGACGCCGTGGTGAACCTGATCGTCGACGACTTCCGGCAGCTCTCGTTCAGCGACCCCGCGACCGGGCAGACCCTGAGGTACAACCTGTTCGTCCCGAAGAACTACGACCACCGCAAGAGCTACCCGATGGTGCTGTTCATGCACGACGCGAGCGTGGTCAACGTCGCGACGCAAGGCCCCCTGGTCCAGGGCCTCGGCGCCGTGTGCTGGGCGAGCCCGGAGGACCAGGCCCGGCACGAGTCCTTCGTCCTGGCCCCCGAATACGGCTCCGTGGTGATCGACGACAACTACGAGCCGTCGACGCTGTTCGAGGCCACCGCCAACCTCGTCCGGTCGGTGACGCGGGAGTACAGCATCGACCCGGACCGGCTCTACACGACCGGGCAGTCGATGGGCGCGATGCTGTCGCTGGGTCTGAACATCAGGTACCCCGACCTGTTCGCGGCCGCGTTCATCGTCGCCGGTCAGTGGCCGGAGACCCAGGCCGCGCCGCTGGCCCAGAAGAAGCTGTGGATCCTCGTCTCCGCGGACGACACCAAGGCCTACCCCGGCGAGCAGGCCATCACCGAGGTCATCCAGGACCAGGGCACGCAGGTCAGCACCGCCCTGTGGGACGGCCGGTCCACGGCCGCGGAGTTCGCCGCGGACGTCCGGAGCATGAAGTCGCAGCGGGCCCCGGTGAACTTCGCCGCCTTCGAGACCGGAACCGTCGTGCCGTCCGGTTCCACCACCAGCGCGCACATGGCCACCTGGCAGGTCGCCTACACCATCCCCGGCATCCGCGACTGGATCATGCGCCAGTCCCGCTGAGCCCCGCCCGGCCCGCGCGTCACGGCCGCCCCGGTCGCGATCGGTGAGCGCTGTGCCGACTTCGTCCTGGCGGAAGCCGATGCCCTGTCGCCCCGTCAACTCCCTGCGCCTACAGTCTCGTCGGAGTGACAGACGAGCGGGGTGGGGTGGGTGTGTATGGAGTCGGCGCAGCGTGTGATCCACCGGAGTGGGCTGTTCTCACGGCTGCTGGTCGTGCTGGTGGGCGTGGCGGTCCTGCTGCTCGGCTACAGCCTGTTCAGGGAGAACCTGTCGGCACGGCTGACCCATGACTGGCCCTGGAAGCTCAAACTGCTGGACATACAGAGCGCCGTCACGGCGGTGCTCGGTACGGGAGGAGCCGCGCTGGCCCGGGCGCAGTACGCGCGGACGGTGCGGCCTGCCATCGGATACGGGGGCCGCGTCGTCGCGAACACGGCTCCGAACGAGCGGCTGGCCTGGATGTGCAAGCTCCTCAACGGCGGGCAGGAGGTGGCGATCATCGCGGACACCGGTTACTGGATCGAGTACACCTCCGCGGGACGCGCCGCCGGCGCCGTCGACTCCTCGGAGTGGACGAGCCAGCCGGAGGCGACAGCGGCGATCGCGAGCCGTGCGCTGACGGAGCGCCAGGACTTCCAGCTGAACCTTGTCGGACGCGGATACCCCATCCCCGGGCAGGGGCAGGGGCAGCTGTTTCTGGGCTGGTTCACCGAGAAGGCCATGCGCGAGCTGGAGAGCGTGTACGTGCGGGTGCGGGTGGTGGACCGGGTCGGCGATGTCCATGAGCGCGTCGTCAACTTGCTGAAGGGCGCCGACCGTTCACCCACCCACCCGGACGGTTCCCCCTTCTGAGCATCCCGCTTTCCCCCGGGGCGGGGGTGCAGCTAGCTACACCCCCGGTTCGGGAGTGCACCTCATCGTTTCGGCGCACGGACGACGGCATCGTTGAACCCAGCTGGTCCCAGAGGTTCACAGCTCCGCCGTCCGGAAGGAAAGCCCATGAACGCGTTGCTCTCGTCGAAGCCGGAGACGGAGACGGGCACGAAGATGGGCACGGAGACGGAGTCCGCGGTGCGGGGTGCGGAGCCGGCCGGGACCGGCACCCACGGCTCCCGCCGGATACCGGCGACCGCGGCCGCCCCCGGTCCGCTCGCCTCCTTCGCCCGGTTCGTGCTCTGCGGCGGCGGCATCGGCGTCCTCTCCAGCTTCGCCGTCCCCCTCGTCGCCGGACTGATGCCCTGGGCAATGGCCAACGCGGTCATCACCGTCGCGTCGACCATCCTCTGCACCGAGCTGCACGCACGCTTCACCTTCGGCAGCGGGAAGCACGCCGGATGGCGCCAGCAGTGGCAGTCCGCGGGATCGGCCGCGGCCGCCTACGCCGTCACCTCCGTCGCCATCCTCATCCTGCACACCCTCCGGACCTCCCCGAGCATGCTCACCGAACAGATCGTCTACCTCAGCGCCTCCGGTCTCGCCGGCATCGGACGCTTCCTCCTCCTGCGCCTCTACGTCTTCGCCGGCGGACGGACCAGGGCCGCGGGACCGGTACGGGTGAACAGCCCGGCACACCGGCCGCACCGGGCCCTGGCCTGGGCCTAGGCCCCGCCGCCCCGGAGAGTCAGAGGGTCACCGCGACCGCGGGGTGGAAGTCTTCGGGCTCAACAACTCGACGGGCGCAACGAGTTGTCAGCCACCGGAGTTCCCCCGCACCCCGTCCGCCCCTCCCCGTCAAGCCACCGGTCCGATCAACCCGGCCGCAGCCGTACGATCACCCGTCATGGAGGACTGGCTGGAGCGCGCGGCGAAGCTGAGGCAGTGGACCGGCAACGGGGTCCGCGCCCCGCACAAGCCTCTTCTCCTCCTCTACGCCCTCGGCCGGTTCCAGCGGGACGCCGACGGCGAGTTGCGCTACAGCGCGGTCGAGGACGATCTGAAGCGGCTGCTGGCCGAGTACGGTCCCGCCAACCGGACGACACCGGCGTACCCCTTCCACCACCTGGTCGGCGACGGGGTGTGGGAGGTGCGGACCGATCGCGGGCCCGGCAGCCCCGGCAGCGGGGTGCGGGAACTGCGGTCGACGGGCGCGGCGGGACGGCTGGCACCGGAGCTGCGGGCGGCGCTGCGACGCGAGCCCGCGCTCCTCGGCCGGATGGCCCGGATCCTGCTCGACCTGCACTTCCCGCCCTCGCTCCACGACGAACTGTGCGAGGCCGTGGGCCTGGAGTGGGAGTGGGAGCCGGAGGGGTCGGTGCACCTGCCGGACGCGGGGCCGCGGGACCGGCGCCGGCGCGACGGGCGGATGCGGGAGCTGGTCCTGACGGCGTACGAGTACCAGTGCGCGTTCTGCGGGTACGACGGCCGGATCGGGGCGGTGCCGGTCGGGCTGGAGGCCGCGCATGTGCGCTGGTGGGCGTTCGACGGGCCGGACGACATCGACAACGGCCTGTGCCTGTGCTCCCTGCACCACAAGCTGTTCGACAAGGGCGTCCTCGGTATCGGGGACGGGCACCGCATCCTGGTGTCGCAGCGCTTCGTCGGACGGAGCCCGGCTGCCCGCGACCATGTCATCGCGCTGGCGGGCCGTCCGCTGACCGGTCCCCAGCCGGGCACCGCGCCCGTCGCCGCACACCACCGGGACTGGCACACCCGGCAGGTGTTCCACGGAGCCCCGCGCCCTGCCGCGCCGGTCCCCACCGCACACGGAGAGGTGTGACGCAGGTCACGGGAAGTCGGTGTCGGGTGCCGGACAGCTCATAGGGGTGAGCATTGATATGCGTACCCGGGTACGGGCCGGGGAATCGAGCGCCTTCGCGGAGCTCTTCGACAGTTATGCGCGCGCGGTCTACAACCATGCCTTCCGGCTGACCGCCGACTGGTCGACGGCCGAGGACGTGATGGCCGCGACCTTCCTGGAGGCATGGCGGCTGCGCGACCGGGTCGACCCCGAGGGCGGCTCGCTGCGGCCCTGGCTGCTGGGCATCGCCACCAACACCGCGCGCAACCAGTACCGCAGCAACCGGCGTTACCGGCGGGCGGCCCAGGCCGCCGCCGCGGCCGAGCTGTCGGTGCCCGACCACGCCGAGGACGTGGCAGGGCAGGTCGACGACCGGCGCCGCCTCGCGACCGCCCTCACCGCCCTCGCGACGCTGCGTCCCCCGGAGCGCGAGGTCATCGCGCTCTGTCTGGGGGAGGGCCTGGACTACGAGGCCGCGGCCGAGGCGCTGGGGATTGCGGTCGGCACGGTCGCCTCCCGGCTCTCCCGCGCCCGCAAGAAGCTGCGCACCCTCACCGACCCCGGACCGGCGCGCCGAGAACCCGAACCGCCGCCGAAAAAAGTTCGCGAAAGACGGGAAGGCAGCCGCGACGCCCGACAGATAACAGGCGATCGCACCCAAGTGATCCGGCCCGCACAGGAAGGAAACCGATGAACGCGAACACGCCCCGGCAGAGTCCGGCCGAGCGGGACGAGAGCGCCCAGCAACTCCTGTCCCGCACGGCGCGCGACCTCCCGGCGGGCCGTCACCAGTTCCACAAGGAGCGCCTGATGGCCCAGATTCACCAGATCCAGCAGGAAGAGCGCACGGCGGCCGCGGAGGCGGTTGCCCCGGCGCGGACCCGGCGGCTGCGGCTGCCGCGTCCGGCGATCGCGCTGCCCGTGCTGGCCGCCGCCCTGGCCGGTACGGTCGTCACCGGAGTGGTGATGAACGACGGCGGCGGGGTCAGGGACGGCGGCGTCGCCACCGGACCCGCCCTCACCACCCCCATCGGTGCCGCGACCGCCAAGGGCGTCCCCCAGTTGCTGGGCCAGATCTCACTGGCGGCGGCCGAGACCGGGGGAAGCCACCCGGCCGTCAAGCCCGGCCAGTACGTCTACATAGAGTCCAAGTCGGCCGACTCGTTCGTGAAGACCGTCGGCGACAAGAGCAGCCTCGCCAGCCACGCGCTGCACCGCCGCCAGGTCTGGATGTCCTCCGACGGCACCAAGGGCTGGCTGATCGACCCCGCCGTCAACGACAGCTCCGAGGGCGAGACCCTGAGCCTGCCCGACGAACAGGGCAACACCCCGGTCGGCGGCCTGAACCACCCGACGTACGACTACCTGGCCAAGCTGACCACCGACCCCGACAAGATCCTGGCCAAGATCTACAAGGAGACCAAGGGCCAGGGCAACACCCCCGACCAGGAGGCGTTCACCACCATCGGCGACCTGCTCGTCGAGAGCTACCCGCCGGCGGAGCTGTACTCGGCCCTGTTCAAGGCCGCCGCGAAGATCCCCGGAGTCGTCGTGGTGAACGACGCGGTGGACGCGGTGGGCCGGCACGGGATCGCGGTGGCCCGGCTGGACGAGACCAGCGGCGAACGCGAAGAGTGGATCTTCGACAAGAAGACCCATGTCTTCCTGGGCGACCGCGCGGTCAAGGTCACTGCGAGCACCGGCGAGGACGCTCTGATCAAGCCCGGCACGGTGACCTTCACCAACGCCATCATCACCCGGGCCGTCGTCGACGGCATGAAGCAGACCCCGTGAGCCGACGCGGTGGTCACGTCAGCGGTCCCGTCAGCTGATCTTCACGGTCTTCGACACCGTGACCTGGTCGATGTCGGTGGTGCGGACGGTGACCTTCATGGTCCAGGTGCCGGCCACCGGCAGGGTGACGCCGTCCGCGGCCCAGTAGCCGCCCTTGTCCGACAGCTCGGCATCGATCGGGCCGATCTGCTGGGACTCCAGGGTGAAGGTGAGGCGTAGTTCGGGCACGGTGGCGAAGCCGCCGTCGGGGCCGTAGATCACGGCCTGCACGGAGTTCTCGCCCACCCGGCTCGGTGTCAGTTCGATCTGCACCTTGCCGTGTCCACCCTTCGCGCCGACGTCGAACGGGATCGTCGTCGTCGAGGCCGTGGTCTCACCGGCGGCCGCGGTGGCGGAGGCGGCCGCGGCCTCGGTGGCCGCGCGGCCCGGCTGGGTACCGGTGAGCAGGGTGGTGATCACCAGCACGACGATGCCGACGACGACCTCGACCAGCACCGAACGGCGCAACGCCCGCCGGTACCGGTCGGTCTCGTCGGAGGCCTTGCCGGAGATCTTGCCCGAGCTCTTGTCGGAAGCCTTGCCCGAGGGCTCGTGATCCGGATCCGGTACGCCGTCGTCCGATGCACCGTCGTCGGAGGGGCTGTCGTCGGAAGGGCCGCCGTCCGACGGACCGTCCGCCCTCCCGACCCGTACGTCGGTGGGGGCGGCCGAGGCCCCCACCGTCTGCGGCACCCGCTCCTCCGCCAGCACCGCAGCCGCTGTCCGTGTCTCCTCCGCCGCGAGCGTCAGCCGCCCGGTCCAGCGCCGCGAGGCCCCCGCCCCCGCCAGCAGCACCAGCACCGCCACCAGCTTGGCGAGGAGGAGCCGGCCGTACGAGGTGGAGGTCAGCGCGTCCCAGGAGCCGAGGCCGCGCCAGGACTGGTAGACGCCGGTGACGACCAGGACGGTGACCGAGGCGAGGGCGAGGCGGGAGAAGCGGTTGACGACGGCCGCGGGGAGCGGCTCGGCCGACCGGTACAGCGCGGTGAGCAGGGCCGCGAGGCCGCCCAGCCAGACCGCCATCGACAGCAGGTGCAGTACGGAGGAGACCATCGCCACGGGGACCTGGATCCCGGCGGACGCGTGCTCGGCGACGGCCCAGGTGACGGCGAGGGAGACGGTGAGCAGCCCGCCGAGCGCGAGGACGAGCCGGCCCCGCGCCTGCTCGCGTACCGGATAGAACACCGCCGCCGCGAGCAGCACCAGCCGCGCCAGCAGGGCCAGTCCCGGCCTGCTGGTCAGGGTCTCGTTGAGGACGAACGGATCGAAGGCGTCCGCCGGTCCGCTGCCGCGCTCGTAGGGTCCGCGCAGGAGCAGCAGCGCGACGGTGGACCCGGCCAGGATCCACCAGCCGGTGAGGAGCAGTCGCCGCACCGGGCCCGGGAACCCGCAGACCAGGACGAAGGTGGCCGTGCCGATGAGGAGGGCCAGACCGCCGTACGCCAAGTAGCGGGCGGCGTCGTAGAGCGTGCCCGCGACGGTGTTCCCGGAGGGGTTCACGGGAACGGGTGGGGCGGTCGCGGAGGGTTTGCCGATGGAGAAGGTGAAGGCACCGGAGATCGGGTGGCTGTCGGCCGAGACGACCCGCCAGGCCACCGTGAAGGTGCCGGTGCCCAGGCCCTTCGGCAGGGTCACACGGGCGGTGTCGGAACGGTCGCCCGCGTGCCCCGGATCGCCGGTGTGCACGCGTCGGTTGTCCGGGTCGAGCACGCGGAAGGAGTCGTCGAGGAGCCCGATGGACTCGCTGAAGGACAGCGTCACCTCGGTGGGCGCCGTCTTCAGCACGCTGCCGTCCTGCGGATCGGTGCCGGTCAGCGCGGCGTGGGCGGACGCGCCGCCGACACCGCCGAACAGCACCAGGACCAGCACCGTGCCCAGCAGCGCCAGCCCCCGGGCGATCCGCCGTCGCTCCCGCTGTCCGCCTCCACGTCCGCTCACACGCCGTCTCCGTCGTCTCCGTCGTCCCTGCGGTCTGCGCATTCCGGTCCGCCCGGTCCGCACTTCCAGAGTCACGGATACGTACGGACGAATCCGGCGCCGTGCTCACTCCCCGGCGGGGAAACCACCGATCAGCCCACCGATCAGCCCACCGGGGAACCCGCCGACGAAGCCCCTGGGAGGGTCGCCTCCCGCGTCAGGAAGGCCAGCCGGGCCCGCTTCTCGAGCAAGTAGACCCCGGGAAGGTCGATTTCGGGAAGCACGATCTCCGGGCCGGGTACGAAGCCCTGCCGGACCAGACGCGCGATCGCCTTCTCGTTGCGCGCGTCGGGTTCGACCACGACCCGCTGCCGGTCGAGGCCGATCAGCACGTACCTGGTGAACGCGGTCAGCAGCGCGGACGACCAGCCCGGCCGGCCGCCTCCGGCCCCCGCGGGGCCGATCAGCAGGTGGACGCCGATGTCGCCGGGTTCGACGGCGTAGCACTCGCTGACCCGGTCGGCCTCGGGCTCGTACGTCTGGAAGAGCGCGGCGGGCTCGCCGTCCTTGACCGCGAGGAAGGCGTGGTGGGTGTCGAGGGAGTCAAGATGGACGTACGTCTCCAGCACCTGCTGTTTCGTGAGCCCGTTCATGCCCCAGAACACGGCACGCTCCTCGCTCACCCAGCGGTGGATGACGTCCAGGTCGGCGTGCGGGTCGACGGGCAGGACGCGCACGGTCCCGAAGCCGTCGAGCTTCTGCTCGTGCACGGCCTCGCGGTCGGCGGCGTACGGCTCACTGCTCATGGTGTCGTCAACCTTCTCTGTGTCCCGCTCCGGTGTCAGCCGGCTCCAGTCGGTGCTGACCGGGGCCAGTTCTCCCCTGAGCCACAAGGGGAGTTGGTCGCGGTGGTGGACGGAGCCCGGAACGCCCGAGGCACCGAAGGGGACCACCCAGAGGCTCTGGTCGCGGTCGGCGAGGTCCCAGACATAACGGGCCGCCGGGCCGCGCGCGCTCAGGTCGGTCAGGCCGGGGACCGCCGAGGTGCACAGCACGCAGTCGTGGTCTCCGGAGAGACCCGGTTCGTCGTACGAGGTGGTCGCCAGCGCGCGCCAGGGCGCGAGCCGGTGGGTGTCGCCCCAGACGCCGAGCGGTTGCGCGGCCGCCTCCTCGACGGCCTCGCGGACGAGGGCGGCGCGGTCGATGCCGTACAACTCCTCGGCCTTCAGCAGGTGTTCGAGGGCGAAGGCGACACGGGGGAGGAGGGCGAGCCAGGGGCGGAAGACCTCGGGGTACGCGGGCGGGTCGGCCAGCGCGGCGAAGGCGGGGTGCGCGGCGAGCCGCCGTACGACCGCGCCGCGCACCGCGGAGTAGGCGGCCGCCGCCATGCTGTCGGCCGTCATCCGGCGGTCCCAGCCGAGCAGCCGGTCGCGCAGGGCGGTCGCCTCGATGCTGAGGCCGTCGAGAGCGGCGAGGTGGTCCATCAGGGGCGCGGCGGAGGCGAGATGGGTGTCCATGTGGATGTCCGCCATGTCCCGGGCCGACCACTTCGGCCGCTCGTCGAGGAGCTGCCGGATCCGGGCGGCCCGGTGGAACGGGGCGAACTCGACACCCAGCGGGCCGGCGGGGCCGCGCTGGTTCGCCATCACGGCGACGCCGTCCTCGACCGTCCCGTACGGCATCTCGTGCCAGCCGCGCCATTCGTGCCCGGGCTCCCAGGCGGCGACGATCCGGGTGCGGTTGTCCGCGCCGCGGAGCGGGACCCGGCCGGCGACCCGGTGCAGTACGCCGCCCTCGGTGTCGGCGGCCTGGACGACGTTCACGGGCTCGGCCCAGTGGTCGAACGCCCGGTCGACGTCGGCGACTTCGCGGGCCCGGAGCAGCGGGAGGAGCGCGCTGAAGCCGAGGTCTTCGGTGACGCGGGGCGGGTAGCGGAGGCTGATGGCTTCGACGCCCTCGGTCTGCTCCGCTCCCCCGATGACGACCGGTCCGCGCGGGGTTTCGACGACCTCGACCTCGACCGGTTCACCGCCCGCCACCTCGACCGTCTCCACGTGCCGGGCGACGGCCCGCCACTCCCCGTCGGGGTCGAGCGCCTCCCATCCCTCCGAGCCCTCCGGGCCCTCCGATCGCTCCGGTCCTTCCGGTCCCTGGGGTCGGACGCGTCGCAGTCGTTCCCGGTACAGGTCCTGGTAGTCGGCCATCGCGTTGGTGATGGCCCAGGCGACCGTGCCGGTGTGGGCGAAGTGGGCGATGCCCGGGACGCCGGGGACGGCGAGGCCGACGACGTCGAACTCGGGGCAGGAGAGGTGGATCTGCTGGTAGACGCCGGGGTCCTCGATGAAGCGGTGGGGGTCGCCCGCGATGACCGGCTGCCCGGTGCCGGTCCGCTCGCCCGTGACGAGCCAGCCGTTGCTGCCGGAGGTGCCGGGGCCGTCGGCGGCGAAGAGGTCCACGGCCTCCGGTCCGATCCGGCGGACGACCTCCTCCCTCCACAGCTTGGCGGGGAAACCGGCGAAGAGGATGTGCGCGCCGAGCCAGACGCCGAGCGGTGTCCAGGGCTCCCAGCGCCCCGGGGCGAGTCCGGTCTCCGCGAACTCCGGTGTGCGCCGGGCGCCTTCGGTCAGCCCCTCGTTGACCCCGTCGACGTACGCGACGACCCAGTCGGCGGTCTCCGGATCCCGTCTCTCCAGCGCCGCGAAGCAACGTCTCGCGGTCTCGTCGAGCCGGGCCCGGCGTGCGAACCGGTCCCAGCCGACGGCCTCGGCGCCGAGGAACGCGGCGGAGGTGCCCTGCGCGCGGTGCCGTTCGACCTCCAGTTGCCAGGCACGGTCGAGGGCGGTGACCCGGCCCTGGGCGCGGGCGAGGGCGCGGGCGTCGGTGGCGCGCAGGTGGGGGATCCCCCAAGGGTCACGGTAGAGCTCGGCGGTCACAGTCCATCCCCACTTTTGTCAGGTTAGGCTAACCTAACTTCCATTGTGGCGAAATCGTACGCGAGGGCTGGAGGGCCGATGGGCCAGGGGCACGGCTGGGAAGGCGCGGTACTCAAGCTGCTGCGCGGCAAGGACTTCGCGTTCACGGTGACCGGAGCCGAAGACGTCACCCCGCGCTACCGGCGCCTTCGCCTCACCGACGGCGGCATGCTCGCGGCGACCGGGGTGCACCCGACCATGTGGGTCCGGCTGTGGTTCGACAACGCGGGCAAGCCGCACCAGCGGGCGTACACCCTGGTCGACCCCGACCCCGCGAACGGCACCTTCGGGCTGGAGTTCGCGCTGCACGAGGGACGCGCGAGCGACTGGGCACGGGCGGCGAAGCCCGGGGACACCATCGAGGCCACGGTCCACGGCACCGCGTTCACGGAGCCGGACCCGGCCCCGTCCCACGTCTTCGCCGTCGCCGACTCGGCCTCCCTCCCCGCCCTCAACTCCCTCCTGGACACGGTGGGTACGGCCCCGGCGACGATCTGGTTCGAGACGGACCACGGCACGGACGGGCTCCCGCTGCGCACCCGCCCCTCCCTCCACGACCTGCGCCCGGTCCCGCGCCGGGGCGCCCCTCTCGTCACCCGGGTCAAGGAGTCCCTCCCGGACCTCCTCAAGGACCAGGCCGCCCCCTACGTCTGGATCGCCTGCGACACCACCACGACCCGCGCCCTCACGACGTACGTCCGCAAGGAACTCGCCGTCCCGAGGCAACGGGTGAACGCGATGGGCTACTGGCGCACGGCGGCCTGAGAGGCGTTCCGCACCCTCACGCGAGATCATCGAGGCATGGACGCCAGCCTTCACATCGCCCAGGATCCCGAAGCGGACGCGCTGCTCAGCCGCAGTCCCCTCGCCGCTCTGACCGGGATGCTGCTGGACCAGCAGGTGCCGATGGAGTGGGCGTTCAAGGGGCCGCGCACGATCGCCTCGCGCATGGGGGCGGACGAGTTGGACGCGCACGAGATCGCCGCGTACGACCCGGAGAAGTTCGCCGCGCTGCTCACCGCGAAGCCCGCCGTGCATCGCTATCCGGGGTCCATGGCCAAGCGGATCCAGCAGCTGTGCCAGTACCTCGTGGAGCACTACGACGGGGACGCGGCCAAGGTCTGGGAGGGCGTCAAGAGCGGCGAGGAGCTGCTGCGGCGGCTCAAGGAACTGCCCGGCTTCGGCGCCCAGAAGGCCCAGATCTTCCTGGCCCTGCTCGGCAAGCAGTTCGGTGTGCGTCCCAAGGGCTGGCGCGAGGCGGCGGGGGCGTACGGCGAGCCGGACTCCTTCCGCTCCGTCGCCGACATCACCGGGCCGGAGTCCCTGGCGAAGGTCCGCGCCCACAAACAGGAGATGAAGGCCCAGGCGAAGGCCTCCGGCAAGTAGCCCGCCACTTTCCGACCGACCCCGGGGTGAGTGTGCCGGCTGCCCGGTGGTGGGGGCTGCTCGCGCGTCCGTCGGATGGGTCACCGCAGTGGCAGAGCGGCCCCACCCGGCCAAAGCATGAAACATGAGCGAGGTACCGAACGCCCCCCACCGAGGTCCGCAGTACGACGACCGCCACGTCCACGACCGCGAACCACGCGTCACCCCCGAAGGCCCCCTGCACTTCATCGCCCGCAGCGCCTGGCAAGCCGTCCTGGTCGCCGGCATCGCGGCCTTCGTCCTGGGCGTGCTGGTACTGGTCTGGCCGGGCGCCTCCCTGCTGGCCGCAGGCGTGCTCTTCGGCCTCTACCTGCTCTTCAGCGGCGTACTCCAGCTCGTCGCCGCGTTCGGCACCCACGTCGCGACCTCGCTGCGCGTCATGGCCTTCATCAGCGGCGCCCTCTCGATCCTGCTCGGCCTGTTCTGCTTCCGCGGCCCGATGCAGTCGATCCTCCTGCTCGCCCTGTGGATCGGCATCGGCTGGCTGTTCCGCGGCATCACCCAGACCCTGGCCGCCGCGTCCGACCCGACCGTGCCGGCCCGCGGCTGGCAGATCTTCCTCGGGATCGTCAGTTTCCTCGCGGGGATCGTCCTCATCGTGTCCCCGTTCACCTCGGTCGCCGTCCTCACCCTCGTCGGCGGCTGCTGGCTCATCGCGGTCGGCGTCACGGAAATCGTCACGGCGTTCGTGATCCGCGGCCGCGCCAAACACATCCCGGCCGTCGTCTGACCGCACGCCCGACCGCACGACGAGTCCACGCCGTACGTCAACTCCGTGCCTCCCCCGTAGCCCATGAGGGCGGATCTCGCCGCCGACCCGATGAACCACCCACTCCGGATGGGGACACGACCTCCTATGAGCTCCTCTCCGCACCCCCGGCCGCGCCCGCCGCACCGGCACGCGTGGATGCGGGTTCTGACGCTCCTCGTCGTCACGATCCTCGCGGCGGGCGCCCACGTCGACGCCCTCGCCCCGAACCCCGTCGTGACCTCCGCCGAAGCGGGCTGCGGCGCCGAACACGACGTACTCGACACGGCCCTTCGCCCGCCCGCCCGGCAGGACCACCGCCCCCTCGCGCCACTGCGTCCCGCGCCGACCGCTCCCGACTGCCCGGAACCGGCGCCCCGCCCCCGTCACGTACCGCCGTCGCACTCCCGCACGCTGCACGCCCTGCGCTCCGTGGTCCTGCGCTGCTGACAGGGCCGGCCCGGCCTCCGGACCGTCCCCACCAGCCAGTCAGTCAGTGAACCAAGCGAACGCAAGGACACAGCCATGCCCACCGACCCGTACGCGGTCCTGCGCGCCCTCCTGCGCGCGGAAGCCGTCCGCAACACGCCCAAGCCGCCGCCCGAGTCCAGGCCCGCACCGGACGCCCGGCAGGTGCAGGCGCCCCCGCCCAAGGAGCACGGAAACAGCTAGGCGCAACGGTGAGGCGACCGTCCCGCCCGTGGGCGGGACGGTCGCCTCACCGCCTGACAGCTGACAGCTGACAAGGACCGACCACCCACTGACCGACTACCGCCTGCGCCGAGCCGTCCCGAAGAGGGAGCGGGTGATCTCCCTGCCGATCTGCGTGCCCATCGACCGTGCCAGGGACTTGAAGATCCCGCTGCCGACGACCTGTTCGACGACCGAGGGTTCCTCCTTCGCCCGGCCGCCGCCCTTCGCGGGCGCCCGCCCGGCCTCCGCGGCCGTCTGGGCGGCGGCCTGCGCGGCTGCCGCGTCCCGCGCCGCGAGCTTCTCGTACGCGGACTCGCGGTCGACCGCCTGCGCGTAACGCCCGTACAGCGGGGACGCCAGCACCGCCCGGTCCAGCGTGGCCGGATCGACGGGGCCCATAAGGGACTGCGGGGCCCGCAGCCGGGTCGCCGCGACCGGCGTCGGCGCGCCCTTCTCGCTCAGCACGGTCACCACGGCCTCGCCGGTGCCGATGCCGGTGAGGACCTCCTCCAGGTCGTACGCGGAGTTGGGGAAGGTCTTCACCGTGGCCTTCAACGCCTTCTGGTCGTCCGGGGTGAAGGCGCGCAACGCGTGCTGGACGCGGTTGCCGAGCTGGGCGAGGACGTCGGACGGCACGTCCTTCGGGGTCTGCGTCACGAAGAAGACGCCGACCCCCTTCGAACGAATGAGCCGCACGGTCTGGGTGATCGACTCCAGGAAGGCCTTCGACGCGCCGGTGAAGAGGAGATGCGCCTCGTCGAAGAAGAAGACCAGTTTCGGCTTGTCGAGGTCGCCGACCTCCGGGAGGTCGTGGAAGAGATCGGCGAGCATCCACATCAGGAACGTCGAAAAGAGCTGCGGTTTGTCCTGGACCTCGGGGAGTTCGAGGACGGACACCGTCCCGCGCCCGTCCGACGCCGTCCGCAGCAGCTCGCTCGTGTCGAACTCCGGATCCCCGAAGAACGGGCTCATGCCCTGCGCCTCGAAGGCGGTCAGGGAGCGCAGGATCACGCCCGCCGTCGCGGGCGACAGGCCACCGATGCCCTTCAGCTCCGCCTTGCCCTCGTCCGAGGTCAGGAAGGTGACGACGGCCCGCAGATCCTTGAGGTCGAACAGTTCCAGACCCTTCTGGTCGGCGTAGTGGAAGATCAGGCCGAGCGACTGCTCCTGGGTCTGGTTGAGCTGGAGCACCTTGGAGAGCAGCACCGGGCCGAAACTGGTGACCGTCGCCCGTACGGGGATGCCCTTGCCCATGCCGCCGAGCGCGTAGAACTCGGCCGGGCAGGCGGTCGGCGTCCACTCCTGGTGGACCTCCTGGGCACGCGCCAGCACCTTGTCGTTCGACACGCCCGGCGCCGAGATCCCGGAGACATCACCCTTGATGTCGGCGAGGAACACCGGCACGCCCTGCACGGACAACTGTTCGGCGATCAGCTGCAGCGTCTTGGTCTTGCCGGTGCCGGTGGCTCCGGCGACCAGCCCGTGCCGGTTGAGCACGGGCAGCGGAATGCGGATCCGGGCGTCCGGCAGACACCGCCCGTCCCAGAGCAGGACGCCCAGGTCGAGCGCGGATCCGGCGAACGCGTACCCGGAGGCGATCTCCAGGGCCTCCTGGGGGAGCCCGCGGGCGCCGCTCACACCTTCGGGTGCCACCGCGGGAGGTGCTTCGCTGTCGCTCATATCAGGCCCCTGTTCCCGGTTTGCACTGATTTACGGCGTCTTTTCCAGCGTCGCACTACGTCGCCATGGCTGCGCCCGGAAGGTCTGGGCCGGTAGGCTTTCCGTGTGATCTTCAAGCGCATCGGAAACGGACGGCCGTACCCCGACCACGGCCGGGAAAGCACCCGGCAGTGGGCGGACGTCGCGCCGCGCCCGGTCCGCCTCGATCAGCTCGTGACGACCAAGGGCCAGCTGGACCTGGAGACCCTCCTCGCCGAGGACTCCACGTTCTACGGCGACCTGTTCGCGCACGTAGTGAAGTGGCAGGGCGACCTGTACCTCGAGGACGGCCTGCACCGCGCCGTACGCGCCGCGCTGCAACAGCGCCAGGTGCTCCACGCACGTGTGCTCGAACTCGACTGACTCGACCGGGCCGACCGAGTCGAAGTCGGCCGGGACCGGGCGCCTGGGACGCGAGGGCCCCTTCGTGGCCCAAGATCCTCGCTCGTTGACCCTTTTGGGTTGGACTGAACCTCGACCGATGATCATTTTGTAGGAATCACCGCCGCGGCCCACTACGCTGCGCCCATGAGCATGCTCACTCCCCCTGGCATGGGCGGCCAGTACCGGATCACGGGGGACAAATACCCACGGATGCGCCGACCCCGCGGGCGTCGCAGGCTCGTGTTCCTGGTCGTCGCCTCCGTCACCGCGCTCGGGCTGGTCGGGTGGGGAACCCTGCAGCTCATCGACGTCTTCACGGGCAAGGGCGACAAGGCCACGGCGGCCGGCACGAAGGGCGACTGCACGTCCAGGACCGGCCCGTCGGCCAAGGCGTCCGCGACATCCACTGCCGCCGGAACGCTGCCCAGGCCCGGGCAGATCACCGTCAACGTCCTCAACGCCACGCCACGCAGCGGGCTCGCCAAGCAGACGGCGGACGAGCTGAAGAAGCGCGGGTTCCGCATCGGCGACGTGGGCAACGCGACGGCCGCGTACGACAAGAAGGTCAACGGCGCCGGGATACTGCTCGGCGCCAAGGGGGCCGCACAGGCCGCACTGCCGGTGCTGGGCACGCAGTTGTCCGGCGCCGAGGTGAAGACGGACGGCCGCGCCCAGGCCGACCGGGTCGACCTGATCATCGGCACCGCCTTCAAGAGCCTCACGAAGAAGGAGGACGCCGACAAGGCCCTGGCCACCCTGTCCGGGCCCCGGCCGGCCGCGTCCGCCTCTCCGAAGAGCTGCTGAACCTACGAAGGCTGTCGGCAGCCCCGTAGGGACCGCCGACAGCCTTCATGAGACCGCTGATTCACTGATTCGTTCGGAACCGACCTCGGAACCGACCTGGGAACCGACCGCTGGGCCCCTGCCCCCTGGATGGCCCCGGCAAGGCCGCTGAGGGCCCGAGGGACGACTGGGGCCTGTAGGGCCGCGGCGGTCGCGTAGGACCGTGACTGGTCCCGCGCGGGTGCGGGAACCTACTCGGCCGCGCCGTACATCCGGTCCCCCGCGTCGCCCAGCCCCGGCACGATGTAACCGTGCTCGTTGAGCCGTTCGTCGACCGACGCGGTCACGACCGTCACCGGCGTGCCCGCGAGCTCGCGCTCCATGACCTCGACGCCCTCCGGGGCGGCGAGCAGCACGACGGCGGTGACGTCGTCGGCGCCGCGCTTGATCAGCTCCTGGATCGCCGCGACGAGCGTGCCGCCGGTGGCCAGCATCGGGTCGAGGACGTAGACCTGGCGCCCGGAGAGGTCGTCCGGCATGCGGGTCGCGTACGTGGACGCCTGGAGCGTCTCCTCGTCGCGCACCATGCCCAGGAAGCCCACCTCGGCGGTCGGCAGCAGCCGCACCATGCCGTCGAGCATGCCGAGGCCCGCACGCAGGATCGGCACGACCAGCGGGCGCGGGTAGGACAGCTTGACGCCCGTGGTGGCGGCGACCGGGGTCACGATGTCGACCTGCTCGGTGCGCACGTCCCGGGTGGCCTCGTAGGCGAGCAGGGTGACCAGCTCGTCGGCGAGCCGCCGGAAGGTCGCGGAGTCGGTGCGCCGGTCGCGCAGGGTGGTGAGCTTATGGGCGACCAGGGGGTGGTCGACGACGTGGAGACGCATGCCCATAACAGTAGCCGTGCCCCCGTGTCCCTCGCGCTGGCATCAAACCGCCCGTCAGAGGGAAGGCGGTAGGGACGTACCTGGGGTGGTGGGCCTATGCCGGACCGGGAAAAGGAGTCCCCGGAGCAGCTGAACCGACTCGGACGAGCCGAGAGGGCCGAACGGACGGGACGACTTCGCCGCGTCGAACAATCCGAACGGGCCGAACGGTCCGAACAGGCCGAACAGGCCGAACGGATCGGGCAGCCGGAGACGGACGCCGAGCGCCGACGGCGCCGGGCCCAGTTCCTCCGGGACCTGACCGAGGCGCGCGAGCTGCGCGACCGTGTCCAGCCCCGCCGCGCCAAGGTCGCCCGCCTCCGTCACGCCATGCGCATGCGCACCTTCCGTTGGTAGCTCCGTCGGTAGCTCCCTTGGTAGTCCCTTGGTACTCCTTCGGTAGCTCCTTGGTGGTCCGCCCACGCCGTGAGAGCGGGGACATGCACACACGACGCCGAGGGCCGCGTACGATCCGCTGTTAGCGATCAAAAGAGGCAGACACAGCAGGCCGAAGACGTCCCCTGAACGCTCTGTTTCTGCCACGATTCCGAGTGGGTGGGGTCTCGGAGCAGCACTCCCCGCCCAATCGACCTCCGCCGGGGGGACCCCCAACCGGCACGCCTATGACCAGTGGGAGAGTCACGGTGTACTTCGCCGCACTGCTCGCGCGCACCGAAGACGGGTGGGAAGCGAGCGACACAGAGCTCGACGATGTGGAGACCCTGTCGGATCTGACCGATCTGGCCCGTGAAGCCTCGGAGGAGGACACGGTGCTCGTACTCATCGAGCAGGAGGACGCGTGGTTCGGCGTCGTCCGCGTGGACGGTGAGGAGGACCCTCGCATCTACGTCTCGGACGCCGCAGCCGCTGCCCGCAGTTCGTACGGCGAGATCCTGCTCACGGACGAACTACTAGGACGGGAGCCCGGCGACGACGACGCCGACCTGGACTCCCTCGACCTGGACGGCACCGAGGACGGTGAACCCGACGACGCAAACGACTCCGAGGACGACGAGGAGGAGGAGAGCGTCTCCGGCGAGATCGTCTCGCACAGCCCCGTCGGGGACCGCGAGATCCTCGCCGACCTCGGTGTGAGCGAGAAGGAACTGCTCGCCCTGGACGAAGGCGACGCGCTCAGCACGATCGCCGAAGCCCTGGGAGCGGCAGAGGTCCTGGAGACCGTCCGCTAGGGCCTGATCAGCCGGACGGGCCCCAGGACCCGACCCGGAAGGCAGGACCCGGCTCCCGCGGTTCCGGGGGAGGCGGTTTCCCTGGCGAGCCCGATAGATTTCCCGGGTGAGCCCGACAAAAGAGACCTTTCCAGCAGATCCGGCAGATCCGGTACGCGACCGCTGGCGGGCCGCGATGCGGCTCGCCCTGGACGAGGCCCACCGGGCCGTCCAGGGCGGGGATGTTCCCGTCGGCGCCGTCGTGCTGTCCACGGACGGTACGACGGTGCTCGCGACCGGACACAACGAACGCGAGGCCACGGGCGACCCGACGGCGCACGCCGAGGTGCTCGCGATCCGCGGGGCCGCCCAGCGCCTCGGCGAGTGGCGGCTGACCGGCTGCACGCTCGTCGTCACCCTGGAGCCCTGCGCGATGTGCGCGGGCGCGCTCGTCCAGTCCCGGGTGGACCGGGTGGTCTACGGTGCCCGCGACGAGAAGGCGGGCGCCGTCGGTTCCGTCTGGGACCTCGTACGCGATCGCCGGCTCAACCACCGCCCCGAGGTGATCGGGGGCGTACTCGAGGACGAGTGCGCGAGTCTGCTCACGCGTTTCTTCCGCGACCGCTGACTCCAGGGGGCGACGGGAAACGGATTTCAGACCACGGCCCACCTTGGGGTAGGGTCTCCCTCGGTAGCGTGTCCGAGCGGCCGAAGGAGCTCGCCTCGAAAGCGAGTGTGGCGCAAGTCACCGAGGGTTCAAATCCCTCCGCTACCGCTTGAGAAGGGCCTCGTCGCAAGACGGGGCCCTTCGTGCGTACGGCAAAGGACTTCGGCCAGCGGGCCGTTGGTCCAAAAAAAAGTGGGGTGAAGGTTACACTCGCCGCCGGCACAGGGGGCCCAGCAGTCACAGGGGAGGCCGCGATGGCGGTGAATTCGAAGAAGATCGCCGTCTACATACTCGTGGTCTTCGCGCTCTACGTGATCATCACGGATCCGGCGAAGGCGGCCGATTACGTCCAGATAGGGTTCGAGGGCATTTCGACCGCCGCCCGGTCCATCGGCGACTTCATGACGTGGATCGCCGACGGGGCCAAGAACTGATCGGCCGCCCCCGCACGGCCCGTACCACCAGGGAGTACCCGTGATCCGCCATCTGGTCCTCTTCAAGCTCAACGAAGGCGTCGAGCGTGACGACCCCCGCGTCGTCGAGGGCGTGGCCGCTTTCCGCCCGCTCGGCGATCAGATTCCCGAGCTGCGGTTCTGGGAGTGCGGCTGGAACGTCACCGACCGGCCGATCGCGTACGACTTCGCGATCAACTCCGCGGTCGACGACACCGACGCCCTGAAGCGGTACTTGGAGCATCCCGCGCACCAGGCGGGCGTCGCGCTGTGGCGCGAGTTCGCGACCTGGGTGATCGCCGACTATCCGTTCTGAACCGATCCGAGCCGACACGCTCTGAGCCCCTCGCCGGAAACCGGCGGGGGGCTTTTCCGTTTCGTATGCCCCAACTCTCCCTAAATCCTGTTCAACACGGGGTTATACGGTGCTTGCACACAGTGCACATGTCTTGTGATGCTATGACCGCTTTTGACGGATGAGTTGATGGATCTGACGGATCATAGAGGTGGAGTTGACCGTGCCGGCCAGTACTGCGCCTCAAGCACCGCCACAGGAAATCCCCAAGGAACACATCTCCACGGAACCCCTCGCCCAGGAGCACATCGCCCACGAACGCGTCACCCCCGAGCAGGTCACCCCTGAGCGACGCCGCGGCGCCGACACCCGGGCCCTCACCCAGCTGCTCTTCGGCCAGCTCAAGACGCTGGAGCCGGGCACCACGGAGCACGACCGCGTACGCGGGGCGCTCATCGAGGCGAACCTGCCGCTCGTGCGGTACGCGGCCGCCCGCTTCCGCTCCCGCAACGAGCCGATGGAGGACGTGGTCCAGGTCGGCACCATCGGCCTGATCAACGCGATCGACCGCTTCGACCCCGACCGGGGCGTGCAGTTCCCGACCTTCGCGATGCCGACCGTCGTCGGCGAGATCAAGCGGTACTTCCGCGACAACGTCCGCACCGTCCACGTACCCCGCCGGCTGCACGAGCTGTGGGTGCAGGTGAACAGCGCGACGGAGGACCTGACGACGGCCTTCGGACGCACCCCCTCGACCGCCGAGATCGCCGAGCGGCTGCGCATCACCGAGGAGGAGGTGCTGTCCTGCATCGAGGCCGGACGCTCGTACCACGCGACCTCCCTCGAAGCCGCCCAGGAGGGTGACGGGCTGCCCGGACTGCTCGACCGGCTCGGCTACGAGGACCCGGCCCTCGACGGGGTCGAACACCGCGACCTCGTCCGCCATCTCCTCGTACAACTGCCCGAGCGCGAGCAGCGGATCCTTCTCCTTCGCTACTACAGCAATCTGACGCAGTCACAGATCAG
Source organism: Streptomyces olivochromogenes (assembly GCF_001514115.1). Classification (GTDB taxonomy): domain Bacteria; phylum Actinomycetota; class Actinomycetes; order Streptomycetales; family Streptomycetaceae; genus Streptomyces; species Streptomyces olivochromogenes. The sequence goes on along the minus strand of NZ_KQ948465.1, from coordinate 202,888 downwards.
TGCCGAACTGGGAGTCTCCCAGATGCATGTGTCAAGGCTGCTCGCCCGGAGCTTCGCGCGGCTGCGATCCGCAAACAGGATCGAGGCGTAACCGGCAAGAGCGAATCGCTCAACATCTCCTTTTCCGACAGTTCAGCGTCGAAAAACCGCCAGACCCCCCTTTTCCAGGGCCGATTCACCCCCTCCATGTCGACATGTCACTACAGCGTGTTGCCGACATGTGACATTCTGCCGGAAGAGCGTTTGGCGCAGCCCCGCCTCCGGTATTCAGGTGGAGGCTGCGTTCCTCCGACGGGAGCGTCCGCCGCGACCGTCCGCGACCCAAAGGGGGTGGCATGTCCGCAGACCAGGGCAGCTCGAAGGTGCTCACGCTCACGAAGAGCGAATCCGCGCCCGACGCGCTTCACGATGTCCCGGCCCTCCCGGCCCCCGATGCCGCTCCGGCCCTCGAAGCCGTCCCGGCGGCCCCCGAGACCTCGGGAGCCATCGACACCCGCACCCTGTCCCGCTCCCTGTTCCTGCGGCTCGCCGCACTCGGCGAGAACAGCCCCGAGCGTGCCTACGTCCGGGACACCCTCATCGAGCTCAACCTCCCGCTCGTGCGGTACGCGGCGGCCCGCTTCCGCTCCCGCAACGAGCCGATGGAGGACATCGTCCAGGTCGGCACCATCGGCCTGATCAAGGCGATCGACCGCTTCGACTGCGAACGCGGCGTGGAGTTCCCGACCTTCGCGATGCCGACGGTCGTGGGCGAGATCAAGCGGTTCTTCCGTGACACCTCGTGGTCCGTCCGCGTCCCGCGGCGCCTCCAGGAGCTGCGCCTGGCCCTCACCAAGGCCAGCGACGAGCTCTCCCAGAAGCTCGACCGGTCCCCGACCGTCGCCGAACTCGCCGCGGTCCTGGGCGTGTCGGAGGAGGACGTCGTCGACGGCCTCGCGGTCGGCAACGCCTACACGGCCTCCTCCCTCGACTCCCCGGCCCCCGAGGACGACGGCGGCGAGGGCTCCCTCGCGGACCGCCTCGGCTACGAGGACACGGCCCTGGAGGGCGTCGAGTACCGCGAGTCGCTGAAGCCGCTGCTCGCCAAACTCCCGCCCCGCGAGCGCCGGATCATCATGCTGCGCTTCTTCGCCAACATGACCCAGTCGCAGATCGGCGAGGAGGTCGGCATCTCGCAGATGCACGTCTCCCGCCTTCTCACCCGCACCCTGGCCCAGCTCCGCGAGGGCCTGATCTCCGACTGAGACCTCCCGCGCTCAACCCTTCATAATTGACGGATCGTCAGCCACACTGGCGCGATGCGTCGAGCGACTTGGCTCCATGGCCGTCGAGGCGCCCTGGTGGGCGCCTCGACGGCTGTTGTCTGCCTGGGTGCCGTACTGGCGGCGTGCGGGGACGGTGGGGGCGGCGGCGGATACGTGGCGGTGGGGGCGCCGGCCGATTCGGGACCCGTGGTGGCCCCGACCGGGAACGTCTCACTGACCCCGCTGCCCGAGTCCACGCCCCTCGCGGAAGCCGCCGAGGGAGCTCCTCAGCAGGGAAGTTCAACCGCGCGGTCCCCGCAGTCCGCTTCGTCCGGTGCGGCAACGGACCGCGGCGACGGCAACTCGCCGCGTACGGGCGCCGGTTCGGGCACTACGTCGGCGCCCCCCACTCGGCCGACCCCGGGTTCCACGGCAGGCACCGGTCCCCCCGGTCTCCCCGGTACCCCCAGTCCTCCCGGTCCCGTCGGCCCCGCCGTTCTCGACGTGAGTGAGCCCACGAGGGAGGCCACCGACAAGCGCTGGTGCGAGAAGGTGACGGTCTCCTTCCGCAACACCGGTGGCAGCGCCGTGCGTTCGGGCACGGTGACCCTCGGGACGCACATCATCGGAGCGCTCGGCATCGACTGGGCGACGATCGACTCGACGCGGGATCTGCCCGTGCCGATCGCGGCCGGAGCGGGCAGCACAAAGACCTGGACGGTGTGCGTCGACGACTGGCGCGTGCCGCTCGGCATGCACATCGAGACGCGGGACGTGTCCGTCCAGTGGAAGTGACCCGCCTCCACCGGTCCTACCGGCGGGGCGGGCGGGTTGTTGCCCTTACGCCAGCGCGAGCCACGCCACGGCGGCGACGACCGCCACGGCGACGACGATGCCGATGATCAGGCCGATGCGGGGGCCCGCCGGGGCGGCCGCCTGCTGCTGCCGGGCCTGGGGGCCCTCGTCGACGAAAGCGCGGAACATCTGGGTGCTACCCGCGGGGTCGTAGTTGCCCTCGGGGCCCTGGGTGTTTGCCATGGCCCAGGACCCTAGCGAATACACGCCCCCTGCCCAAGCGCCGGGTTCCCCTCGCCCTCCCGTTCACCGGTTCTGGACGGCGTGGGCGACGAGCCGGATGACGCGCACGCCCCATCGACAGCGCCCCGCCGGGGGCGCAAGCAACTGCGCGCCCAGCCCCCACCGGCCGACAGCCGGAGACGTCCGGACGGACGGAGTCGCCCGCCCAGCGGCCCAGCGGCCCGGGGGCCCGCCCGACTCGCGGGAAGCCCCGTACTCGGCACGACCGCGCACCCCAGCAGGGCGACAGCCCCCACGAGTGCGAAGGCGCAGCCCCAGACGGAGCCGTCCCCCGGTCCCCGCCCAGGTGGGACGGAACCCAGCGGGTGCCCCGAGGCGATGCCCCGCGGGAGCAACGGGGACCCCCGCCCAGGCAGCTCGAAGCCACCCGAGCGGCACGAACCACCCCGCCCCGCGAAGGTCACACTCCGTCGCTCCACAGCGGGTACAACGCTACGCACGCCGCCCACCAGCAGGTTTACATTCGCCAATACTTGCCTTTGCCATCTTTTTAGCCCAGCGGCAGCGATATCGTTTGCCTGCAGCAACCAACTGCATTTATGGTTGCCCCAAGCAACGAATACAGGAGGTGTGATGGCCGAGCAGGCGCAGTACGAGGAATTGGCTCGTCAGCTCAGTGCCATCGGCGCCGTGAAGCGGGAGCTCGGGCGGATCCTGCCGCACGACTGCCCCGCTGGTTCCGCCGCCGTACTGACCCTCCTCGGCCGGCACGGCGACATGCGGATGAGCAAGCTCGCCGAGCTGCTCGCCGTGGACATGTCGGTGACCAGCCGCCACGTCGCCCACGTCGCCGACCGGGGCTGGATCGAACGCCTCCCCGACCCCGCCGACAAACGCTCCCGCATCCTGCGCCTCACCGACGCGGGACGTGAGCAGCTCACCGAACTCTCCCGCCGCTCCTCGCGGCTGTTCGCCGACCGGCTGAGCGACTGGTCCGACCACGAGGTCGGCCTGCTCATCCACCTGATGGGCCGGCTGCGCGAGAGCTTCGGCGACTGCCGTGCCGTACCCCGGCCGCCCTACGTGCCGGAAGCAACCGAACTGACCACCCGTACACCCGCATAAGAGCAAGAGAAGGAAGCCCATGGCAACGACCACACCAGCCGGTGTGCGGGCTCACGCCAAGCACGGAGGTGCACCCTCCGACGGCGCTCCGATGACGCACCGGCAGATCATGGAGGCGCTCTCCGGGCTGCTCCTCGGTATGTTCGTCGCGATTCTGTCGTCGACGATCGTCACCAACGCACTCCCGGAGATCATCGGCGACCTGGGCGGCGGCCAGTCCGCCTACACCTGGGTCGTCACGGCCTCGCTGCTGGCCATGACCGCGACCACGCCTCTGTGGGGCAAGCTCTCCGACCTGTACAGCAAGAAGGCGCTCGTACAGATAGCCCTCGTCATATACGTGCTGGGATCGGCCGCCGCCGGTCTGTCCCAGAACCCCGGCATGCTCATCGCCTGCCGTGTGGTCCAGGGCGTCGGCGTCGGCGGTCTGTCCGCCCTCGCCCAGATCGTCATGGCCGCCATGATCTCCCCGCGTGAGCGCGGGCGTTACTCCGGCTACCTCGGCGCGACCTTCGCTGTCGCAACGGTCGGTGGCCCGCTGCTCGGCGGTGTCATCACCGACACCTCGTGGCTCGGCTGGCGCTGGTGCTTCTACGTCGGCGTGCCGTTCGCGGTCATCGCGCTGATCGTGCTGCAGAAGACCCTGCACCTGCCCACCGTGAAGCGGGACGTGAAGGTCGACTGGGGCGGCGCGTTCTTCATCTCCGCCGCGGTCTCGCTGCTGCTGGTCTGGGTCACCTTCGCCGGTGACAAGTACGACTGGGTGTCGGGGCAGACGTACGCGATGGTCGGAGGCGCGATCGTCCTCGGCCTGCTGTTCGTGCTCGTCGAGTCCAAGGCGAGCGAGCCGATCATCCCGCTGCGGCTGTTCCGCAACCGCACCATCACCCTCTCCTCCCTCGCCTCGCTCTTCGTGGGCGTCGCGATGTTCACCGGCACCGTCTTCTTCAGCCAGTACTTCCAGCTGGCCCGTGACAAGTCCCCGACGATGTCGGGCGTCATGACCATCCCGATGATCGGCGGCCTGTTCATCGCCTCCACGGTCTCCGGCCAGGTCATCACCAAGACCGGCCGCTGGAAGTACTGGCTGGTCAGCGGCACCGTCCTGATCACCGCGGGCCTGGGCCTGCTGGGCACCATCCGCTACGACACGACCTACTGGCACGTCGCGATCTTCATGGCGCTGCTCGGTCTCGGCGTCGGCATGACGATGCAGAACCTGGTGCTGTCCACGCAGAACCAGGTGGCCCCGTCCGACCTCGGCTCGGCCAGCTCCACGGTGACGTTCTTCCGCTCCCTCGGCGGTGCGATCGGCGTCTCCGCGCTCGGCGCGATCATGTCCACCCGGATCACCGACTACGTCAAGGACGGCCTGGCCGGCATCGACCCCAAGTACGCGGCCGCCGCGTCCGGCTCCGGCTCCGGCACCATCCCGAACATGGACGCGCTGCCCGCCCCGCTGCGCACCGTCCTGGAGAGCGCCTACGGTCACGGCATCGCGGACGTCTTCATGATCGGCTCCGTCCTGGCGCTGCTCGCCTTCCTCATCGTCCTGTTCATCAAGGAGGTCCCGCTGCGGACCTCGGGCGCGCTGGCCCAGGCCGCGGAGGCGAAGGCGGAGGCCACCGCGCCGACGGCTTCGGCCACCGCCGAGGCACCCGCCGCCGAGGCACCCGCCGCCGACGAGAGCATCCCGAGCTGGGCGGCCGTCGCCGAGACGAGCCTCGCGGCCGGACCCGAGGGAACCCAGCGGCTCGCCGCCGTCGCCACCGCGACACGGGAGAGCGCCCCGCTGCCCGCCTCCGGCGGCATCCCGGTCCGCGGTCACGTCCGCGGCGCCGAGAGCGCCCCCGTCCCGCAGGCCGCGGTCACGCTGATCTCGCTCGCGGGACGGCAGCTGGGCCGGTCGGTCGCGCAGGCCGACGGCTTCTACACGGTGGACGCGCCCGGCACGGGCTCGTACGTCCTGATCGCCTCCGCCGACGGCTTCCAGCCGCAGGCCTCGACGATCATCGTGAACGACGAGCCGGTGGCGTACGACATCGTGCTGAGCGGCACGAGCGGGCTGAGCGGATTCGTCCGGGCCGCCGGGACCGGCACCCCGGTCAAGGACGCCATGGTCATCGTGACCGACGTCCGCGGTGACGTGCTGGCCACCGGGACCACCGGTGAGCAGGGCCAGTTCACCTTCGCCGAACTGGTTCCGGGTCCGGTGACCATCGCGGTGAACGCGGCCGGCCACCGCCCGCAGGCCCTCACCGCCGAGGTCGGCGGCGCCGGGGTCACCCGGGTCGAGGTCGAGCTCAGCGCGGGCGCCCAGCTCCAGGGCGTCGTACGGGCCCCCGGCGGCCCCCTGGGCGACGCCCGGGTCACGCTGGTCGACGCGGCCGGCAACGTGATCGGCACCTCCAGGACCGGCACGGACGGCGCGTACGCCTTCACCGACCTGGACGGTGGCGAGTACACCGTCATCGCGACGGGTTACCCCCCGGTGGCGACGGCTCTCACGGTCACCGGCAGTGGCGTCGACGACCACGACATCACCCTCGCCCACCCCGGCGAGTAGTTGATACCCCGGCCCGTGGGGACGCGCGCACTCTGAGCGGAGGTGCGCCCCCCACGGGCCGGTTTCATCGCGACCGATTTTTAGTGCTTTGCAGGGAGAAAACGGGATGGGACTGACCGCACGGATTCGCACGCGGGACGGATGGGCCGTGTCGCACGCGGTCGTCACGGTGACCGACATGACCGGGACGCAGGTGCTGCGCGCCGAGGCGGACACCGAAGGAGCCGTGCACGACCCGACCCCGCTCACGCCCGGCGCGTACACCGTGATCGTGACCGCGGTCGGGTACGCGCCCGCCGCCTCCAGCGCGATCGTCACGGCGAGCGGGCGGGCCGAGATCGGCAACGTGACCCTCGCCCGCCAGGGCGGCAACGAACTGCCGCCGCCCGGCCCCTGGACCGTCGACCCGGCGCACTCCTCTGTCGGAGCCGTCGCGCAGCACCTGGGCATCTCCAGCGTGCACGGCCGTTTCACGGACTTCTCCGCGATGATCGAGATCGCCCCGGACGACGTGTCCAAGTCCCGCGTCGAGGCCGTGATCTCCGCCGCCTCGATCGACACCGGCAACGGCACGCGCGACGGCCACCTGAAGTCCCCCGACTTCCTCGACGTCGAGACGTACCCGCAGATCACCTACCGCTCGACCGGCCTGACCCCGGCCGGCTCCGACCGCTGGACCGTCCACGGCGAACTCACCATGCGCGGCATCGCCCGCCCGGTCGACCTGGACCTCGCCTACCTGGGCACGGGCGGGGACCCCTGGGGCGGCACGCGGGCCGCCTTCCGGGCGACGGCCGAACTCCACCGCGAGGAATTCGCCATGAACTACAACCAGGTCATCCAGGCAGGCATCTCAGCGATCGGCACCACGCTGAAGGTGGAGTTGGACGTCCAGGCGGTGCAAGGGGTGCCACTCCCACAGGCGTGAGGTGAGCGCCCCTTCCCGGCGGGCCGCCTAGGCTGACTCACATGGCACCGAACATCGCTACGAACACCGCCGTGTCCCTGGACGAACTGCTCGACTTCGTACGCCCCCGCCACCGCGCCATCCTGCTGACCCGGAGGGCGGACGGCAGCCCCCAGGGCTCCCCCCTGACCTGCGGGGTCGACGACGCCGGGCGGATCGTCGTCTCGACCTACCCCGAACGCGCGAAGACCCGTAACGCCAAGCGGGACGAGCGGGTCAGCCTGATCGTGCTGAGCGACGAGTGGAACGGACCCTGGGTCCAGATCGACGGCACGGCCGAGGTCGTCGACTCGCCCGAATCCGTCGAGCCGCTCGTCGAGTACTACCGGAACATCGCGGGCGAACACCCGGACTGGGACGAGTACCGGGAGGCCATGCTCAAGCAGGGCAAGTCGATCATCCGGGTCACGCCGGTGAAGTGGGGCCCGGTCGCGACGGGCGGCTTCCCGGCCCGACTGACACCCCAGGAGTAGCCCAGGAACGACCGTGGAGGCGGAGCGGGACAGGCTCTAACCCCGGGCGACCATCGTCTCGATCCCCGCGATCAGCGTTTCCAGCGCGAACGTGAAGTCCCGCTCCCGCATCTCCTCGACCGTGTCACCGCCGCGGGCCTCCATGAGGTCCGCGGCGTTCTCGAAGTTGGCGGAGAACTGCGGCTGTTCGCCGATCGTGCTCATGGCCTGACGGAAGTACTCGTCCTGGGTCATCCCCGCCGAGGCGCAGCGCTGCACGAAGTGACCCTCGATGGTGCCGAACCCGTACACGAACTGGAAGACCGCCGAGAGCGCGCCCATCTGGCCGTGCCGGGGCAGGCCGGTGTTACGGATCACCTGCTGGACGCAGAGCGAGAAGGCCATGGAGTGCGGGCCGATGTTCAGGAAGGTCCCGATCAGCGGGGAAACCCAGGGGTGGCGGACCAGCAGCGCGCGGTAGCCGGTGGCGAGGGAACGAAGCTGGTCGCGCCAGTCCTCGCCGGACTCCGCGGCGGGCAGCTCCAGTTCACCGAAGACCGCGTCGAGGGCGAGTTCGAGCAGGTCGTCCTTGGTGTCGACGTACCAGTACACGGACATCGCGGTGACGTTCAGCTCGGCGGCCAGCCGGCGCATGGAGAACTTCGCCATGCCCTCGGCATCCAGCAGCCGCACGGTGACCTCGGTGATCCGGTCCCGGTCCAGCCCCGACGGCTGCCCGCCCCCGCGCGCCGCGGCGCCCCGGGGAGCCTTGCCCTCCAGCCAGACACTGGTCCGCGCCGGACGCTCGGCACGGTCGGCTGCCCTCACCATGGCGCACCTTCCTCGGAACTCGAAACTCATCACTCATGACTCGGAACTCGAAACTCATGACTCGGAACTCATGACTCGGAACTCGGGACCCTGATGCTAAGCGGGCGCTACGCCGGTACCGCCACCGCGGAGTCTGCCCTCTCCGCACGTCGTAGCAACGCCGCGGCCAGCAGTCCACCGAGAAGAACGGCCGCCGCGCCCACCAGTTGGCTGGTCTCCAACCCCGACGAGAACGCGTCCGTGATCCGCCCGCGCTCCTCCTCCGAACCCGCCGAGGCCAGCGCCGCCGGGAGCGAGGCCGCCGCCACCGGTATCAGCGCCGCGAACCGGGAGTTGAGGATCGCCCCGAGCACCGCCACGCCGAGGCCGTTGCCGAACTCGGCGAGCGTGCCGTTGATGCCCGCGCCCACGCCCGCCTTCTCCGGCGGGATCGCGCTCATGATGGCGTGTGCCATGGCCGGGTTGGCCACGGCGGCGCCCGCGCCGATCAGCAACAGCCCGAGCAGTGTGCCCCCGTACCCGTGCGCGGCGAGCATGGCGATCGACACCAGCCCGGCCGACATCAGCGTCATACCGAGCGCGATCGACACCGGAGTGCCGAGTCGCGCCGTCCACTTCGCCGAGAGGCCGGAGAAGTTCAGCGCCACGACCGCGAGCGCGAGCGGCGCCGTACGCAGTCCGGCTTCCAGGGGGCCGTATCCCAGGACGAATTGGAGGTGCTGGGTGAGGAGGAAGAGGGCCCCGCCCATGCCGAAGGTGATGAGGACGGCTCCCGCGACGGCTCCGGTGAAGCGCCGGTCGCGGAAGAAGTGCAGGTCGAGCATGGGGTATGGGATCCGGCTCTCCCAGTACGCGAAGGCGGCCAGCACCAGCACGGCGACCGCGTCCGTGGCCAGGACCCGGCCCGACGTCCAGCCGTGTTCGGGGCCGGAGATGATCGCGTACACGAGTGCGGTCATGCCGATCGTGGAAAGCAGCGCTCCCAGGAGGTCGGGACGGTCCCCGCGCGGACTCTTCGACTCCGGTACGAGGGCCACCACCGCGGCGAGGCCCAGGGCCACCACCGGCAGGTTGATCAGGAAGATCGCGCCCCACCAGAAGTGGTTCAGTATGAGGCCGCCGAGGAGCGGTCCGGCCGCGAAGCCGAGGGCGTTGACGGCGCTCCAGATGCCGATGGCCTTCGGGTGCTCCGCGGGGGTGAAGACCTGCATGGCGACGGCGAGCGTGGTGGTCAGCAGGAGCGCGCCGCCGACGCCCATCCCGGCCCGCGCGGCGATCAACTGGCCGGTGGAGTCAGCGAGTCCGGCCACCACCGAGCCGATCCCGAAGAGGACGAGCCCCGCGATCAGCATCTTCTTGCGGCCGTAGCGGTCGGCCGCGCTGCCCGCCGTGAGCAGCAGTCCGGACTGCACCAGCGAGTAGGCGTTGATCATCCACTGGATGTCGGAGGTGGCCGCGCCCAGCTCCCAGGTGAGGGAGGGGATCGCGACGTTCAGGACGGTGTTGTCGAGCAGCACGGTCAGTTGGGCGAGGCAGATGACGCCGAGGATCAGCCAGCGTCGGGGGTGGCCTTGTGGCTGGTCCTCGGGGGGCCCTGGGGGAGTCGTGGACATGTTGTACACCGTAGAACAGTTCCCATACAGCGTACAACGTGGTTCTCCGGGCGTACGAGGAGGGCGTACGGAAAGGGCGTACGGAAACGGAGTACGGAAAGGGCGGTGGCCCGGAGCTGGATCGCTCCGGGCCACCGCCCTGCGTACAGGACCTGCCGTCAGCTACTTGGTCGGCTGCGTCAGGTCGTAGAAGGTGGCCGAACCGACCGTCACCTTCTTGAAGTTGGCCGTGACCCACGAGCTGATCTGGGAGGAGGTGGAGGTGGTGGTGGAGGAGTTGCCGCCGCCCATGCCACCGCCCATGCCGCCGCCCGAGATGAAGTAGTGGATCTTGCCGTCCGTCACGTACTTCTTGAACTGGGCCAGCGTCGGGGACGGGTCGGTGCCGTTGAAGCCGCCGATCGCCATCACCGGCTTGCCGGTGGCGAGCTGGTAGCTCGCGGAGTTCTGGGAACCGATGGCCGCGGCCGCCCAGGTGTAGTCCTCCGCGTTCGCCTCCAGCAGCTTCTTGGCCGCGGAGCTGACGGTCGCACCGTTGAGCAGACCGCCCGCGCCGCCACCGCCCATGCCGCCCTCGCCCATCGCGCCACCGCCGGGCATGCCGCCCTGCTGGTTCTGGCCCTGGGTGTTGCCGTTGCCCTGCTGGTTCTGACCGGGGAAGCCGCCGGTGCCACCGGTACCGCCCGTGCCGCCCGTCGGGGGCTGGCCCATGCCGCCGCCTTGCTGGGTGGTGCCGTTGCCGCCCTGCTGGTTCTGGCCCTGGGTGTTGCCGCCACCGGGGAAGCCGCCCCGCATGCCACCGCCGCCACCGGGACCACCCCGGCCGCCGCCCATCATGCTGGCGCCCGCCGGACCGGCCGTGACGATCGAACCGGTGTGCCCGGTGTTCACCGTGGACAGGGTGTACGCCGTCGGGCCCGCGACCGAGGCCACGAAGCTCAGTCCGACCGCCGCGAGGGCCAGTTGACGGCCCAGCCTGGCCGCGAAGATCAGGCCGAGCGCGCCCACCAGACCGCCGATGAGGACCAGCCACTTCAGCCACGGGAGGTAGGTGGGGGTGCGGTTGAGGAGGACGTATCCCCAGGCGGCGGTCGCGGTGACCGCGCCGGCGAGGGTGAGCGAGGCCCAGACCTTGCTCCGCTCCTCCCACAGCACCGTCGCGCCCATGCCGACGACGGCCGCGATGTAGGGGGCCAGGGCCACCGTGTAGTACTGGTGGAAGATGCCGGCCATGTAGCTGAAGATGATCGTCGTCATCAGCAGCGCGCCGCCCCAGGCGAGGAACGAGCTGCGCGTCAGGTCGGTCCGCCGGGCCTTGCGGGTGAGCACGATCCCCGCGACGAACAGGATCAGCGCGGCGGGCAGCAGCCAGGCGATCTGGCTGCCGATCTCCGAGTTGAACATCCGGTTCCAGCCGGTCTCGCCCCACTGGCCGGTGCCACCGCCACCGCCGCCACCACCGACGCTGCCGGTCTCGTCGCCGTTGATACGGCCGAGGCCGTTGTAGCCGAAGGTCAGCTCAAGGAAGGAGTTGTTCTGCGAGCCGCCGATGTACGGGCGGGAGGACGCGGGCCACAGCTCCACGATCGCCACCCACCAGCCGCCGGAGACGACCATCGCCACCGCCGAAAGACCCAGCTGGGCGAACCGCTTCCTGAGCTGCACCGGCGCGCAGACCGCGTACACGACCGCGAGCGGCGGCAGGATCAGGAAGGCCTGCAGGGTCTTCGCGAGGAACGCGAAGCCGACCGCGACACCCGCCCAGACCAGCCACTTCGTCCGACCGTCTTCCAGAGCGCGGACCACGCAGTAGATCGTGACGGTCATCAGCAGCGCGAGCATCGCGTCCGGGTTGTTGAACCGGAACATCAGCGCGGCGACGGGAGTGAGCGCGAGCACCGCACCCGCGATCAGACCGGCCGCTGGGCTGAAGCGACGGCGCAGTGCCCCGTACAGGACGCCGACCGTGGCGACGCCCATCAGCACCTCGGGGACGAGGATCGCCCATGAGTTGAGACCGAAGATCCGCACCGACAGGGCCATCGGCCACAACGAGGCCGGGGGCTTGTCGACGGTGATGGCGTTGGCCGAGTCGAGCGAGCCGAAGAAGAGGGCCTTCCAGCTCTGGCTGCCGGCCTGGACGGCCGCGGAGTAGAAGGAGTTGGCGTACCCGGAGGCGCTCAGGTTGTAGAGGTAGAGCAGGCCGGTGGCGACGAGCAGGCCGAGGAAGGCGGGGCGCACCCAGCGCGGGTCCTCGGGCCGGCCGCGCCAGACGCGGTGGAAGAACGGCTGCTTGGGCTCACCGGACCGGGGGGCCGCGGTGGGCGGCGCCACGGGCTCCCGCAGAACCGTCGAGCTCGTCGGTCCCCAGGAGGGCTCGGCGCCCCCGGTGAGGCTCGCGCCCCCCTGATGGCTCGTATCGGACTGAGTCGTCATCGTGCGTCCCTCGTGTCCCTCGGGTCGTGATCGTGCGGGCGCACCGCTTGCAGCTGCATGGTTGCGTCCCCCCAGGTGCGGTCCGCGGCTTCACCGGCGCGGAACTCGTTGGTCTGGTTGTGGTCGTGATGGGTGTTGGTGTTGGTGTACGGAGCTTGGGGCGCCGTCGCGTTCGGGCGCTGGGGCAGCGGCGAGTGCGGGTGCTGCTGGTGCGGGAGCTGGTGCGGGTGCTGATGATGGTGCGCGTGCTGCTGGTGCGCCGCCGTCGTGCCGTAGGTGGCCGAGGACGGGTTGTGCGAGGCCGGGTTGTGCGAGGCGACGACGGTCGAGGCCGCCGTCTCGTCACGCCGGTCCGGGAAGACCCAGGCGCGGAAGAGCAGGAACCGCAGCACGGTCGCCGCGAGGTTGGCGGCGATGAGCACCGCGAGTTCGGTGGAGTGCGCCGGGCTGCTCGTCGCCGCGTTCAGGGCGGCGAGCGAGCCGCTGGTGAGGGCGAGGCCGATGCCGAAGACGACCAGGCCCTGTGCCTGGTGCCGGACCGCGCTGCCGCGGCCGCGGACGCCGAAGGTCAGCCGGCGGTTGGCCGCGGTGTTGGCGACGGCCGACACGAGCAGGGCGAGCGCGTTGGCGATCTGCGAGCCCGAGAACGAGCGGAAGACGCTGTAAAGGAGCAGGTAGAAGAGGGTGGACAGAGCTCCCACCACACAGAAGCCGACGAGCTGGCGGGCCAGACCCTTGGGTACGTCGGTCAGGTCGCGGTCGCGCGGATCGTCCCCGAAGGGGCGCGCGACCCGGTCGAGCGGCAGCGAACCGGTGGCGAGGGCACGTCCCACGCGCCACACACCCTTCAGGTCGTCGGTCGCGGTCTTCACGATGTGCACGGTCGAGTTCGGGTCGTCGACCCAGTCGACCGGCACCTCGTGGATGCGCAGTCCGGCGCGCTCGGCGAGCACCAGCATCTCGGTGTCGAAGAACCAGCCGGTGTCCTCGATCAGCGGCAGCAGTACCTGGGCGACATCGCGGCGGATCGCCTTGAAGCCGCACTGCGCGTCCGAGAAGCGGGCCTGCAGCGAGCCGCGCAGGATCAGGTTGTAGGTGCGGCTGATGAACTCCCGCTTGGCACCGCGCACCACGCGCGAGCTGCGGGCGAGCCGCGAGCCGATCGCGAGGTCCGAGTGGCCCGAGATCAGCGGGGCCACCAGGGGGAGAAGGGCGTTGAGGTCGGTGGACAGGTCCACGTCCATGTAGGCGAGGATCGGAGCGTCCGAGGCCGACCACACGGTGCGCAGCGCGCGCCCTCGGCCCTTCTGCTCAAGCCGGAAGGACCTGACTTCCGGTATCTCCGACTCCAGCCGTGCGGCCACCTGAGGGGTGGTGTCCGTCGAGGCGTTGTCCGCGACCGTGATGCGGAACGCGTACGGGAAGGTGCGCTTGAGATGCTCGTGCAGTCTCACCACACACGGCTGGAGATCCTTCTCCTCGTTGTAAACGGGGATCACTACGTCCAGGACAGGCGTACCGGCGGACCCGGCCGGGAGGTGCTCCCGCGCCGGCAGGTTGCCGGGAGAAGAGTCGGTTCGCATGCGAACGACTCTCGTCAAACGCCCTGTTGCACCCATGTGGTGGCGCTGTGCTGTGCCTGTGAGAACAGTTGCGCCTTTGTTTCCACGAACGGATCGACGGCGATCGCGGGCAAATGAAGGGTGAACACCGTCCGTCCGGGCATGCTGTCCACGGTGACGGCACCGCCGTGCGCGGCGGCGACGGCCTGCACGATGGCCAGTCCCAGGCCCGTCGAGCCGGAGGACCGGGAACGCGAGGAATCACCGCGTGCGAAGCGTTCGAAGACGCGCGGAAGCAGGTCGGGCGGGATGCCGGGCCCGTCGTCCTGGACGTCCACGCACAGCCACGGTCCGTGCCGGTGCACACGTGCGGTGACGGTCGTACCGGGCGGGGTGTGCGTTCTGGCGTTCGCGAACAGATTGACCATGACCTGCTGCAGCCGTGCGGCGTCCGCGAGGACCAGCGCGGGCTCCTCCGGCAGTTCGAGCCGCCAGTTGTGGTCGCGTCCGGCCGCCCGGGCGTCGCTCACGGCGTCGATGACGAGCGGTACGAGATCGGTCTGGTCGTACTGGAGCGGGCGTCCGGCGTCCAGCCGCGCGAGCAGCAGCAGGTCCTCGACGAGCAGGGTCATGCGCCCGGCCTCGGACTCGATCCGGCCGAGGGCGTGCCGGGTGTCGGGCCCGGTCTCCTCGCGGCCGCGTCTGGTCAGCTCGGCATAACCGCGGATCGACGCCAGCGGTGTACGCAGCTCATGACTGGCGTCCGCGACGAACTGCCGTACGCGCATCTCGCTCTGCTGGCGTGCGTGCAGGGCGCTGTGGATGTGGTCGAGCATGCGGTTGAGCGCGGCGCCGACCTGGCCGACCTCGGTGTGCGGGTCGGCCTCGGACTCCGGCACCCGCTCGTAGAGGGTGACCTCACCCGTGTGCAGGGGGAGTTCGGAGACACGGGTGGCGGTGGAGGCGACCTTGCGCAGGGGGCGCAGGGCGAGCCCGACGAGGACGCTGCCTGCGATACCGGCGGCGATGAGACCGGCGGCGGTGACGCTGACCTCGACCCAGATGAGGGTGTTGATGGTGTTGGTGACGGAAGTCGTCGGGATGGCGACGTAGTAGGCGCCCCTGGGGCCTTCCTGGTACGTGACGCGGTACTCGCCGAGGCCGGGGATGTCGACGCTGTGCACGCCGGTCTTCGACACGGAGCCGAGCGCGGCCAACTGGGCCTGGTTGAGCTTGTTGGTCACCATGTCCGGGACGCGGACCGTGGTGGTGCTCGGCCCCGCCTTGGAGATGACCCCCTCGGTGATCCTGCCGTTCTTCACGACGGCGGCGATGGTGTTCTCTTGGTTCGGCCCACGCTTGAGGAAGGTGAAGGTGTCGTTCTGCAGGCCGCCATTGGCCTGGTTCTGCGTGTTGTTCGGCGGTAGGCCACCCGGCTTGTCCGGGCCACCGCCGGTCGCCCGCCCGACGGTCTCGCCCAGCGTTACGTCCAGCTGCCCATACAAGTGATCCCGGAGCGCGAGGGTCGTCACGGTACCGATCACCGCACACACCACCGCGATCAGCGTCACCGCGGAGACGACGAGCCGCGTCCGCAGCGTGCGCGGCTGTCGTCCTCGCCCCTGCTTACGCGGCCGTCGTCGCCCGCTCATGACGCCGCGGGCTTGATCAGGTAACCGGCCCCACGCCTGGTGTGGATCATCGGCTCACGTCCGGCGTCGATCTTGCGGCGCAGGTAAGAGATGTAGAGCTCGACGACGTTGGCCTGGCCGCCGAAGTCGTACGACCACACGCGGTCGAGTATCTGTGCCTTGCTGAGTACACGTCGGGGGTTACGCATGAGGAACCGCAGAAGTTCGAACTCGGTCGCGGTGAGGTGAATGTTCTCCCCGGCACGCGAGACCTCGTGGCTGTCCTCGTCGAGAGTGAGGTCGCCGACGACGAGCACGGAGTCGGAACGCCGGTCGGCGGCACCGGAACGGCGGATCAGTCCGCGCAGCCGGGCCACGACCTCCTCGAGGCTGAAGGGCTTGGTGACATAGTCGTCGCCACCGGCCGTCAGCCCCGCGATGCGGTCCTCGACGGCGTCCTTGGCCGTGAGGAAGAGGACGGGCACGTCGGGCAGATCGCGGCGCAGGCGCCCCAGGACCGCGAGGCCGTCCATGTCCGGCAGCATCATGTCGAGGACAACGGCGTCGGGCCGAAACTCGCGCGCGGTCTGCACCGCACCCTGTCCGTCACCCGCGCTGCGGATCTGCCAGCCTTCGTAGCGAAGGGCCATGGAGAGCAGCTCGGTGATCGACAGCTCGTCGTCCACTACCAGCACTCGGACGGGGCTCCCGTCCGGCCTCAGCAGTTCGGTGCGCCCCTGGGGCGAGGTCGTGGTCATAGCGGACACCTTGTCGGGGTCCTCTGAGAACGCGCTTTCGGGAACCTGTGATTTTCCTGAGAAACACACAGGAGCCTCTCAGGGAACTCCTGGGAAGATCACGAAGTTCCCGAGGGGCGTTCCGGGGCGCCCCGTTCAGGGATTGATCGGGCGTCCGCTCAGGGACTGACTAGGCGTCCCGCTCAGGGACTGATCGCGAAGAGACGAGCGCCGTTCTCGTAGCAGACGGCCCTCAGCCAGTCGTCCCCCAGCCCGAGCCGTTCGAGGGCGTGCAGCTGGTGGACGTACGGGTAGGGGATGTTCGGGAAGTCGGTCCCCAGCAAGACCCGGTCACCGAGGGCGACGAGTCGGGTCCTGGCCTCGCGCGGAAACGGCGCGAACCGCTCGCTGAAGTCCGTGAACGCCATCGTCGTGTCCAGCCGCACCTCCCCGTAGCGCTCCGCGAGGGCGAGGAAGTCCTCGTACTCGGGCATCCCCATGTGCGCCACGATCAGCCGCAGTCGGGGATGCCGGGCGAGGACGCGGGCGACCGGCTCGGGCCCGGTGTGTTTGCCGGGCGCGGGACCGGACCCGCAGTGGATCACGACAGGGACCCCGGCCTCGGCGAGCAGCCCCCAGGTGGAGTCGAGGAGTCGATCACTCGGGTCGTACGCCCCCACCTGGACGTGCGCCTTGAAGACGCGAGCCCCTTGCTCCAGGGCCTCCCGCACATACCCCTCGACGCCCGGCTCGGGGAACAGGGTCGCGGTGTGCAGACAGTCGGGCGTCCGGCGGGCGAAGTCGACGGCCCAGGAGTTCAGCCACTGCGCCATGCCGGCCTTGTGCGGGTAGAGCATCGCGGTGAAGGCCCGTACTCCGAACTCCCGGATCACCGCGAGACGTTCGCTCTCCTCCGCGCGGTAGGTGATGGGCCACTCGACGCCGCCGGTCAGCGGCCCTAGCGCGTCGAAGTAGTCCCACACCTTGTGCAGGACGCGCTCGGGCATGAAGTGCGTGTGGACATCGACGAGCCCCGGCAGCCCCAGCCGCTCCCAGAACCGCCGTACGTCCTCCCCGCCTGACCCGCCAGACCCGTCAGACCCGTCAGACCCGTCAGTCGCCCGCACGCTTACTCCCGCCACTCCGACCTACCTCCGTGCCCTGCTGAGTCCGATGCTCTGCTCAGTCCCCTGGAGTCCGCTCGAACTCATGGCTCCGCTCGACCCTGGCGATGTGCAGCGTGTAGCGCTCGTACCACTCGGCGCGGCCGCGCCGCTGCGCCGTGCGGTGCTCGGCATGTCCGCTCCACTCCCTGATCGCGTCCGCGTCCCGGAAGTACCCGACGGTGATCGACAGCCCGCCCGGCGTGTGCGCCTGATCCATGCCGAGGTAGCCCGGGATGTCCTTCACCAGCTCCTCCATGCGCTCGGCGGTCTCTCCGTACCCTCCGTCGTCGTCGGTCCTGACGGAGGTGAACACGGCGGCGTAGTAGGGGGGTTCATGGGCTGCGACAGGTGTAATGGAGTGATCGCTCATGTCAGCCACTGTCGGGCCACGTGTCCTCACTCGTCCAGGCCCTTTCCGAACGGGATCCAAGAGGGATCCAACTCTTGACCTTCGGAGAACGGCATCCACTCGGACCCGGGCATTCAGAAGAGTCCGTCCTGCCTCATGCTCCTGTCCTCCCACTCCCTTACGGGAACCGTCAGTTGCTCACCCCTGACCGCGGTCAGCTCCCACCCGGTCATGAGCCGCGTATCGACCACGACGACCCCACGCCCGGTCGCCAGGTGCAGATCGGGCCCGGCCGCGGCGAGCAGCTCCCCGCTCACCACACCGCCCGCGACCAGCTCGCTCACGACACCGACGGCGGGCGGGAGCCCTTCGAGCCCGAACACCTCGGTGTGATCGACGGCCTGGAAGGGCGCCCGCTCCAGGGACTCGGGCCAGCCTTCGAGCTCCATGACCCGCGCATGCAGCTCCCGGATCTCCTCGAGCCGCTCGCCCGGCCCCGGCAACGCGGCCCGCACCGCCCTCTTCTCGGCGTACGGGATCCGGTCCGGCACCCGGAGCGCCGCCCGCAGCAGCTCCTCGGTCCGCCGCGCCGCCATCAACGGCCCCTGCCCCAGCCAGCTGAAGACGACGGCCCCCTGTTCCAGCAGCCGAGCCGAGCCGCGCGCGGCCCCGGTGATCCCGACCTTGACCATGCCGGGCCCGAACCACGCGAGGTACACGCGGTACGGCCGCGGGTCGTCGGCCATCGTGTCGGCGGCCACGGAGTGCGCGCGGTCCAGCCGCGCGCACTCCTCACAACGGGCCCCCGCACTCCGCCCCGACACCACCGCCCGCACCGGACACGCGTTCCCCCGCGCGCCCACACACGTCCGTACGCCCTCGTCCACCACCCCAAAGGCCACCCGCTTCCCCCAGGACAGCGCACTGCCCCGCCCGCCGCCCCACATCAGCACGGGGCCGTCCGCCGACCACCGCAGACCCGAACATCTCCACGTCTGTGCCATCACTCACGAGCGTAGGCGTTGCCACCGACAACGGGGCCGGCGATCAAGCCGCCTCTGCCCGGGCAGCCGTTGAGGTGACGGACTCGGCTGTTCAGGTGACGGACTCGGTCACGGGTTCACCACTCGCCGGCCTTCCGCCGACAGCCACGTCCGACCTGGTCGCGGACCGCCCACGCCCCGCCAGCCGGCACCCCACACACCCGGGGTGCCCCTCCCGCGCGCCGAGGTCCCTGACCCGCAGTCCCCACTCCGAGGTCGGCCGCCGCCCGGGCGGCTTGCCCCACCCGGCGAGATGGAGCACCCAGGTGACCAGCACGCTCACGGCCACGACCGCCAGGCCGCCCCATTCGCCGAGGGCGTTGTCGGTGCAGACCCCCAGCCCGATGCCCACCACCCCCACGGTGGCGATCCCGAATCCGGTCCAGCCCGCGAGGGTGTGCCCCTCGTCATGCTTGCTCACGTATTGCCTCCCTCTGTCCGAACAGCGGAGTTTCGTGACGTGAGGGACTAGAATCCCTCATACGCTAAGAAATCTACCCCAGAAACATCTCACGCACTAAGGGAAATGCCCATGCAGCAGGGCACGCCGCGCCCACCCGCGACTCCGGCCCAGGCGCTGAGCGCGATGGACCACCTCATCGCGACGGGCATGATCGGCCAGCAGGAGATGGCCCAGCGGCTGAACCTGAACGTCACCGACCTCACGTGCTTCGGCTTCGTCCTGGAGGCGGGCGACACGCTGCTCACGGCCGGCGACCTCGCGGAGCGGGCCCACGTCACGACGGGCGCCGTCACGGGGATCCTCAACCGCCTCGAACGCGCCGACTACGTCACCCGCCGTCCCGACCCCGACGACCGCCGCCGTGTCCGCGTGGCCGCGAACCCGGACGCGGTCGCCCGCGTCAAGGCCCTCTACGAGCCGCACCACACCCGCGTCACCGAACTCTTCTCCGACTACTCTCCCGCCGAAATCGCGGTCCTGTACGACTGGTTCACCCGTACGGGAAGGCTGATGGGCGAATACCTGGAGGAGCTGCGGAAGGGTGACTGACCTGGCGCGCCTTCACCTAACGTGGAGAGGGCCCGAAGCCGCAAGTATGGGATGCGACTTCGGGCCCTTCTGCTTCCTCCGGCGTCCTTCGACATGCTTGGGGGCACCCTTCGACGCCCTTCGGCGCTCCCTTGCCCCCTGGCGCCCTCCCGGCGCCCCCCTACAGCACGTACACCGGCGCCCCGTCCGCCGCGCACCCGCTCTGCTACATGCATCCGCGCTTGAGCAGCGTCCTCACCTTGTCGTGCACGCGCTCCACCGTCAGCCCGGTTCGCCCGGCGGCTTCCGGCTCCCGCCGCCCGCCCCCATCCGCCCCGCGATCCGGTCCAACGACTCGGCCATGCGCCCCAGAGCCGCCGCCATCGCGTCCTGGCTCCGGGCGATCATCTCCTGGCTGCGAGCGATCACCTCCTGACTCCGAAAGATCATTTCCTGGCTGCGTGCCATCGCGTCCTGGTTCCGGGCCATGGCGCTCCGGTCACCGTTCGACTCCCGCAACAGCTGATTCCGCTCAGCCATCAACTGCTCCCGCTGAGCCGCCAGCCGATTACCCTCAGCCATCAGGGCATTGCGCTCGGCCAGCAATTCGTTCCGCGCCGCCGCCCGCGCCGCGAACTCCTCGTCCGCCCGAAAGTTCCGCTCCTCGAGCCGCACGATGGCATCGGCGACCTGCTGGGGCACGACGTAGGCGACGCCACCGCCGGAGGCGGGCTGTACGGGGGCCTGCTCGAGTTCGTAGCAGCCGTCGCGCTGGATGGTCACGACGACCTCGGCCACCCAGGCCTTGAAGGGCTCGCACTCGGACTTGGTACACCCGTTGACCAGTCTGATGAGCCCCTGCAGATTCACCATCTTCATCGACTTCTTGAGCCCGTGACCTGCAATCTTGCTCAATGCGTCTACTCCATAGACGCTTCGTGCAAGATCCGCGAGGCGCTGTTGGCAGTCTTCCGCGACATGCCAGAGAAGGGCTTGGCGGGTGTTGGTGTAGCCGAGCTCCTTGGCCACGTCCGCCGCCGGGAACCAGTGCTCCCCCTCAGCCAGCGTCAGCCTCCGCACCCGCGCCCCCGTCGCCGCGAACACGAAGTCGTTGACGTCGATCGCGTCCTGCTCGTACATCGAGCATCACCTCCACGCCGGAAAATAGGCGAGGAAGCATGCAACTCCCGTAGAAATCAATGACGTTCACTCGATAGGCGACAGCAGGATCGATTCCCCGCAAGCACCCCCATCGGAAGCCCTCCGCGGCGACGGTGTGCGGGCCGGGGATTGTGCTCGGACCAACGGCATCGGTCAAGTCCCGACTTCTCGCGTCACGTGATGCAGGGGCATGACCCGATTCAAAGGACCGGGCCTAATGGACACATGCGATGCACGGCCGGAAACCCGTAAGCCGCGGACCATTCGTCAACCTACTGTCCCCCCTCCCCCACTTCCACGGGATGTGAATTTCCATGACTCGCCGTTCCCATTTCCAGCGCCTTCTGCTGCTCGCCGCCTCGACCACCGTGATCGCCGGAGGCGCGGTGTTGCCCGGCAGCGCGATGGCCGCCACGGCGGCGCCGCACACGGCCGCCGTCACCACGGTCGCCTCCGATCACGACGCTCACCGTCAGCACGGCAGCCCCGCCTCCGCCAGGCAATGGGTGGAGACCACCGACGCCGCGAGCGGCATCAAGTTCCGGCTCCCCGGAAAGCCCAAGGTCATGCAGTTCACCCAGGACGTGGACGGAATGAACGGTCGCCTTTACAAGGTGAAGACCGAGAACGGGGTCATCGTCTTCGCGGTCTTCGACCTGCCCTGCGCCCAGGGAGAGCTCAACGACGCTCTTCGGGGCTTGGTGGACGGCTACAACGCGGCCACCCAGTCCTCCCAGCACAAGCTCTCCAGCACCGACGTCCACAAGATCAAGGTCCACGGCCGGCCGGGCCTCGACGCGCGTCTCTCCGCCCCTGACGGCGCTGCGGGCTCCGCCCGCCTCATCGCCGGCGACTCCCACTTCATCCAGATCATCTCTCTCAGCCCGAAGGGGAAGGAGAAGCCCATGAGTGAGACGTACCGGCAGCTCCTCGCGAGCGTCCACGACCCGCACGCCCACGCCACCCATACCGGCTGACACCCACAAGAGCGAGCGCTCCGACAACGAAGGAACCCACAGCCCCATATTCCCCGAACGCCAGAGGCCCCGGATCCCTCCGGGGCCTCTGGACGCATTCCGAGATCCTCATGGTACGGATAGAGAATTCGACGTCCGAGTCCATGGAATTCGACGTCCACGTCCATGAAATTCACGGCCATCAGCTTCCCGGACTTCGCCGTCGAATCCTGCGAAGCGAAGGAATCCGGCAGGGCTGAACGATATCCGGACCGTGTTCATGCGGTGTGCGCTAGGGGTTGCATTGGGTGACGCCTGCACCGGTGGAGGGGTGGACGCAGAAATCGATGCCGGGCCCACCGTTGTTGGTGTTCGTGCCGGGTCCGCCGTCGAGGGCGTCGTTGCCGTTCTGGCCGAGGAGGGTGTCGTTTCCGGCGGCGCCTTGGAGGACGTCGTTGCCGTTGCCGCCCTCGATGCGGTCGTTGCCGTCGGCCCCGGCAAGGACGTCGCTGCCGTCACCGCCGCACAGCAGGTCGTCGCCGCCGCGCCCGTCGATGGTGTCGCCGCCGCCGAGCCCGAAGATCGCGTCTCGTGCCTGGGTACCGACCAGGATGTTGGGGCGGTCGTTGCCGGTGATGACGTTGAAGCCTTGGGTCCGCAGGTCGGCGGTGCTGGTGGCGCAGGTGGGGGGAGCGGGGGGCTGCACGATGAGTGTGAACTGCCGTGAGGCCGCGGGCACGTTCGGGTTGGGGTCGGTGGCCGTGACGGTGAACGTGAACGTGCCATTCGTGGTGGGAGTGCCGGAGATCTCTCCGCTGTCCGGGTCGAGGCTCAGGCCGGGGGGCAGGGAGCCGTCGGTAACCGCGAAGGTGGGGTTCCCGGTGCCGCCGGTGGTCTGCAGGGTGGTGGAGTAGGCGACGTTCTGGGTTGCGTCGGGCAGCGGGCTTACCGTGCTGAAGGCCAGGTCCTGGACCGTGTAGGTGATGGTCACCCGACCGTTCGCGTCAGGGGTTCCAACCGGCGAGGTGGAGTACGCGGTGCTGGTGCCCGTCGGGGTGGCGAAACTGCTGCCTCCACCGCCGCTCCCTCCACCAGCGGCACCCAGGATGGTGGCCGAAGCGCCCCCTCCACCACCGCCGAAGTAACCGCCTCCGCCACCTCCGCCACCGGCAACCACAAGACCGGGGCCACAGCCGGAGTAGTTGCCGCCCGAGCCCCCGGCGCCGACCGTGGCGGCGGAGAAACCACCCCCTGTGCCGCCGGCCTGCGCCATACACGGCGGGGCGACACCTCCCGCACCTCCTGCGCCTCCTGCGCTGGTGGTACCCCCGCTACCGCCGCCTCCAGGGGAACCGCCGACAGTTCCTCCCGGGTCGCCGGCAGTGCCATTCGGGGTGCCGCCGTTACCCCCGTTGGAAGGGAAATTACGTCCCCCGGTACCGCCGCCCCCGCCCGCCACCACGAGCAGGCTGCCGCCCGTCGACACACTTGACGCCCCACCCCCACCCGAACCGTTGGAGATTGGAGTGGTAGGTCCCGCTCCACCCGACGCTCCGCCGTTGAACCCGCCGGCGGCACCCACGTTGGCACTGCAGCCCCTGCCGCCGGCGCCACCCACATTCACAGTGACGGGCGTCGGGGTTGCGGAGGCCGGGAGAGTGGTGACCACCCGCGCCCCTGCACCGCCCGTTCCACCATTGACGCAAGAGCCGTTGCGGGTGCTGCCACCGCCTGCGCCGTCCGCGGTGATCGTTACCGCCGTGTCGGCCGGAACGGTGAAGCTCTGCGGGGCACCCGTGAAGGTGAAAGTCTCGGTAAGGGGAACTGCACGGGACGACGACTTGACCGCCGTAGCCGCCGTAGCCGGAACCAGCCCAAGACCGGACAGGACCAAGCACAGGGCCGTCGCAGTGCCTGCGCCATTCCACCGCCCGCCGCCGAGCCGCCCCTGGTGAGGCACTGATCGCACGATCAGAGCCGGTTTCCGTGCGTGCCGATTGTCCACCGATCTCTCCCGAGGCTTTTGAAACGATGCCCGCGCTCGATCAGCAGCAGGCCTGCACCTCCCTATCCGGCGGCGCACAAGCGCACCGTACACAACAAAATGACAAATAGGACGAATTGCCCTCTATGCGCGAACGGGTGTCCCGGGTTGGCACGACTTCGCAGCCCGATACCGGAACCGGATGGAGGGCCCGGAAGGAATCGCGTACGACGAATGGGAGCGCGGAACGTGGAACTTCCAGCCGTGGCATGAAGGGCCGGAACACACGCAGCGTGCTCACCACCGGCGAGGGCTATCCGATGAGGGTCTCCTTCGGACGGACCACGCAGAACTCGTTCCCCTCCGGATCGACCAGCACGGTCCACGATTCGTCACCGCTCTGCCCGACGTCCGCTCTGCGAGCGCCGAGGGCAAGGATGCGCTCGATCTCGGCCTCCCGGTCCTCCGCCGTGGAGGTGAGATCGAGGTGCAGGCGGTTCTTGACGACCTTGCGGTCGGTCACCGGCATGAAGCAGATTCCCACCGGGGCCGTCTCGTCCGGCCCGATCACGACCTCCCGCTCCCGCTCGGACAGGATCCGCCAGCGCAGCACCTCGGCCCAGAACCGGGCCAGGGCGGGCAGGTCGTGGGCGTCGATGACGATGTGATGCAGCGAGACAGGCATGCCGAACAGTGTTCCCTTTGAGCTCATGGACCGAACAGAAGCGGTCGCCGTCAAACACTGCCGTCAAGGCAAAAGCCAGAGGCCCCGTGGATCACTCCACGGGGCCTCTGGTCTGGTGTGCACTCGGCAGGATTCGAACCTGCAACCTTCTGATCCGTAGTCAGATGCTCTATCCGTTAAGCTACGAGTGCTTGTTCTGTTGTTTCCTGCTTCGTCCCGCTTCCCGGGCTTTCGGCCCGCTCGCGGCGACAGGAAGAACATTACATGACTGCCGCCGCCATGTGAAATCCGTTTGCCGCACCCCTTGTGAGCTGGGCAAACGCGCTCCAGAGGGACTCAACGCCGAAGCCCCGGTCCAGGTGGACCGGGGCTTCGGATCTTGGTGCGGAGGCGGAGGGATTTGAACCCTCGATGGGCTTTAAGGCCCAAACCGCATTAGCAGTGCGGCGCCATAGACCGGACTAGGCGACGCCTCCCGCACAACCGCCCACGCGAGCGCGAGTGGTGCGTGCAGATGATGACACAGCCGGGTGGGGTGTCACCAATCGGCTCCCACGGTACTAGGCAGTCGGGCCACAGAGCAAAGTCCCGAGGAGCCGGTGAGCCGGAGAGCGGGAGAACGGGAGAGACGGGAGAGACGGGAGAGCCAGTGAGCCGGAGAGCCGAGCCTCTGAGAGCGCGGGGGCGGGCGTCGGCCGCGCGCAACCGCTCGGGGGCCCTCGCGTTAGTCAGGTCATGTTGCGTCGTCTCGTCCT
This sequence comes from Streptomyces olivochromogenes, assembly GCF_001514115.1. Lineage (GTDB taxonomy): Bacteria > Actinomycetota > Actinomycetes > Streptomycetales > Streptomycetaceae > Streptomyces > Streptomyces olivochromogenes. The sequence continues at coordinate 177,596 of NZ_KQ948465.1, read as the reverse complement.
CACCGCCGCCGCGTCCGTCGCGGCACTGTCCGCCGTACCCGCCTTGCCCGCCGTCGCCCAGGCCGGAGCCGCCCGCGAGGAACCGGCCTCCCCGAGCCTGAGGCCTCCGCCGGCCCGCGGCGAGGATTCCGGGGACCGGCTGACCGTGACCGTCCAGCACACGGAAGGCGGCGACGGGACGTACGAACTGCGATGTCATCCCGATGGCGGCAGTCACCCCGACGTGGGCAAGGCGTGCGCGACGCTGGACCGGCGAACCACCTGGGGCAAGGACCCCTTCGCCCCCGTGGCGCCCGGCACGATGTGCACGATGATGTACGGCGGTCCGGCCACCGCCCATGTGACCGGGACCTGGGCCGGGCGGCCCGTCGACGCGCGTTTCGACCGGGCGGACGGCTGCCAGATCGCACGCTGGGACGCCCTCGTCCCCCTGCTCCCCGGCTCCGCCCACAGCCGCGACACGGCTCGGTCATGGTGACGCCATGGTTCGGCGAGGTAGGCAGGGAAGGGATGAAATGCGCGGTCACAGGTTCTTCCGTTCTTCTGCGTGCGACCTCCCTCTCATCCGGCGCCGCGAGCGCAACCTCTGCCCGTAGACTCCCTCGCGTGACACGCTGCGGGCAGGTTGGCAAGATGGCCCTCGCGGTCGGCAAGGTGCGGTAACAGGGAGGAAGCGTCTCGTGAGCAGCAGGCCATCCCGAGGCGCTGCTCGCCTCGCAGCCATACTGGACGCGCTGCCCGATGCGTTGGTGCTGGTCAACGCCAATGGCACGGTCGTCAACGCCAACACCATCGCCCTGGAGGCCTTCGAGGCCCCGGGTACGGCTCTGGTGGGCCGGGGGCTGCTCGATCTGCTGCCGCAGTTCGACTCCCGGCTGATCCCCGGGTCCATGCGGCGGCCCGAGACGATCGACCAGAGCGGGCGGACCAAGCCGACCAGGATGATCGCGCGGCGGACCGACGGCAGCGAGTTCCCGGTCGAGGTCACCAGCGCGAACCTGGAGAACGGCCAGCAGGCCTACGACAGTTACGGTCCCGCCCCTGACGAGCTGCTCATGCTCGTCGTACGCGATCTGTCGGGCACCGTCGACACCGAGGCCGAACTCGCGCGTTCGCAACGACAGACCGAGATGATCCTGCGCGCGGCGGCCGAGGGTGTCGTGGGCACGGACACGGAGGGGCGGGTCGTCCTCGTCAATCCGGCGGCCGCTCAGATACTGGGTTATCGGGCCAGTGATCTCGGCGGGCAGGACCTGCACGCCCTCATCCTTCACTCGCGCGCGGACGGCGAGTCCTTCGCGTACGAGGAGTCCCCGCTCGCCGACACCCTGCGCTCCGGGCGCAAGCACCGGGTGCGCGGGCAGGTGCTGTGGTCCAAGTCCGGGGACAAGGTGCCGGTCGACCTGACGACCGCTCCGGTGCGTGACGGGGACCAGCTCGTCGGCGCCGTGATGACCTTCACCGACCGACGGCCGTACGACAGCCTCGTCGAGGAGAAGGACGCCGAGGCCACCCAGCACGCGGAGGAGATCGAGCGGTTCCGCGAGGAGCACGCGGCGGAGCTGGCGGCGCTGCGCGAGCGGCACGCCGCCGAGCTCGCCGAGGTGAGCGAGCGCCACGAGGAGGAACTCGCCGCGGGTGACGAGCGGTACGCGGCGCTCGGTGAGCGTGAGAAGGACCGCTACGAGGCACTGACCGCCCGGCACGATCAGCTCCTCTCGGTGCTCGGCCAGTCCCTGCGCGGGCCCCTGGACCAGCTGCGCGGTGAGCTCTCCAAGCTCGCCGCCGACGACGCCGGCCAGCTGTGGCCCGAGGCCAACCAGGTACTCCACCACCTCGCGGCGGGCTACTCGCGGATCACGACCCTCGTCGACAACGTGCTCGGCTATCAGCGGCTGGACGCGGGGGCCGAGCAGATCGTCCGTACGAACGTGATGCTGGACGCGGTCGTCGCGGCCGGTGTCGACGGAGCCGTCGAACTGATCGGGCCCGGGCGTGTGCAGTTCGCCGTGCACGCGCCGCCCATCGAGGCTGAGGTCGACCCGCAGCGGCTCGCGCAGGCGCTGGCGCACCTCATCGCGGACGTGGCCGGCGTCGACGCGACCGGCAACGCGCCGGTGTCCGCGGGCGGCTACATGGACAACACCGTCGTCGTGGCGGCGGCGCAGCGCGGCGAGGTCGTACGGATCGAGGTGCGCGGCCCGTACAGCGGGGGAGACCCGGTGCACGAGCCGATCGTGCGCGGGATCGTGCGCGCGCACGGCGGCGTGCTGCAGACGCACGAGGTGCCGGGGATGAGCGGCAGCGCGTTCGTCCTGGAGGTGCCGATCGGCGACGGGGCCGGAGCGATGGCCCCCCAGGCCCCGGTGTCGACCGGTGCCGAGATCGCCCTTCCCGAGCAGGCCTCGCACCAGAACGGCGGCAACGAGAGCGGTGGCAGGCGGCGGGCCCGGCGGTCCTCCGTGGACGCCTTCCTGGAGAGCGAGGTCGCCCCCGCGGAGCCGGTCACGACCGAGGGCGGTGCGGCCGCTCCCACCGGGCGGCGCAGGCGCCGTACGGCCGCGGAGCAGGAGGCCGCCGAGGTGTCCGTGCCCGCGCAGGCCCAGGGTCCCGGTGATGGCGACGCCGTCGCCACCGGGCGCCGTCGTGGGCGGCCGAGCCCGGTCGAGGGCGCGGACGACGACGCGGCCGAGGGCGTGTCGGAGGGCGCGGTCGTCATGGCGGCCGAGCACGCGGCGGGAACCGCGGCCGTGGGTACCGGACTGGGCGGGACGGTGCCTCCGCAGGGGGTTCCCGTGGCTTCTCCGCAAGGGGCGCCCGTGCCGTCCGGGCGGCGGGCACGGCGCGACGGTGAACAGCACGCGCTGCCGCCCGCGTTGCCCGCGGCTCCCAGCGCCCCGAGCGCGCCCGGTACTCCGGGTGCCCCGGAGGCCGTCCCCGCCGAAGGTGCCGGCGCGCAGCCGACCGGTCGGCGTCGGCGGGCGCTGGCCGCGGCGGCCGAGCGGGCCGCCGCGCAGGAAGGGAGCGCCCGTACCGTGTTCGCGCTTCCGCCCGCGGAAGCGGACCGCTCACCCGAGTACATCCAGGCCGAACAGGCCCAGCAGGCGCAACGAGCCCAGCAGCAGCTCCTGGAGCAGGCGGGCGACGCCGTGGGTGCCGTCGCCGGTCGTGGCCAGGGGGACGAGGGCCGGCACGACGGGATGCCGCGCGACCCGGCCGACGATCACACTCCGCCCCAGCCGCACCCGGTTCCCGCGCCGTCGGGAGTGCGGACCCGCCAGGCACCGGCCCCGGCTCGGCCGGACGCGGCGGCGGTTCCGGCCCAGGGCGTCCCGGTCGCGGCCACCCCGGCGCCCGGAGCCCCGGCACAGGCAGTCCCCGCGCAGGCCCCGGCCCCTTGGCCGGCCCCGAACGCCGACGACACCTCCGGCGCCGGCACGCCTGTACCGCCCGGCGCCCCCGTACCTCCGGGAGCGCCCGTACCGCCCGGCGCCCCCGCCCCGGCGGCGGCCGCCCGTCAGGCCCAGCCGCAACCGCAGGCGCAGACCCCTGCCCCCGGCACCCCTCTCCCGCCGGAGCAGCCCGCGCAGCCGGTGTCCCGGCCGGGGGCTCAGCCGCGGGTCGCCCAGCCACTGCCCGCCGAGGCCGCCGCGCCGATCGACCCCAACTCGACGCAGGGGCGCGCGTTCAGCGTGCGGACGCTCGGGCAGGGCGTGCCCTTCAGCCGTCAGCCGGCGCCGAACCAGCCGGGTGCCGTACCGGCCCAGGCACAGGGCCAGGCACAGCAGACCGCCACGCCTCCCCCGCACCAGACCAACGGCTCCGGCCGCCGCCGCAAGCTCGGCACTCCCCCCGAGCCCGCCGCCGAGCGCCCCGAAGCGACGGCGCGCCCGCATCCGCAGGCCGGGCAGACCGCCACGGCTCCCGGGCCGAGGCTGCCCGGAGCGACCGAGGGTGCCGGTCGGTCGTACGCCATAGGAGCCCCGGACAAGAACGCCGACGAGGGTCCTGAGCCGCTGGACGGTCCCGGTGGCGCGGTCGAGGTCGCCGACCAGCCGCAGCCGCGGCCCGTGGACGACGAGCTGCCCCCGGAGCCGCTGGACAACCCGCGCCGCCTCCTCGTGTGGCCCGCGCCGGACGTGACGACCCAGCAGGCGCTGAGCGACCGCGGCTACCGGCCCGTCATCGTGAACTCGCGCGAGGAGGTGGACGCGCAGATCGCCGCGTTCCCGGCCGCGCTGTTCGTGGACCCGCTGACCGGTCCGATCACCCGCACCGCGCTGCAGTCGCTGCGCCAGGCCGCCGTCGCCGCCGAGGTCCCGGTACTGGTGACGGCGGGACTGGGGCAGGCGACGCGGGAGGCGGCGTACGGCGCCGATCCCGCCGTACTCCTGAAGGCGCTCGCGCCGCGGGACTCCGACCAGCACCCGCCGCGTGTCCTGCTCATCGAGGAGCACGCGGAGATCGCGCTGGCGTTGACCTCGACGCTGGAGCGGCGCGGAATGCAGGTGGCGCGGGCGTCCACGGACGCGGACGCCGTGACGCTGGCCTCTCAGATGCGGCCGAACCTGGTCGTGATGGATCTGATGCAGGTACGGCGTCGGCGCGCCGGGATCGTGGACTGGCTGCGGGCGAACGGGCAGTTGAACCGCACCCCGCTGGTCGTCTACACCGCGGCGGTCGACCAGGCCGAGCTGCCGCGCCTCGCCGCGGGTGAGACGGTCCTGTTCCTCGCCGAGCGGTCGACGAGTGCCGAGGTGCAGGACCGGATCGTGGATCTGCTGGCGCGCATCGGCACGAACTGACCCACTGCGCTTCGGGCCTCGAACTGGGTTCACACATACGACGGTTGGGGTGCTGTTTCACGTGAAACAGCACCCCAACCGTCATTCTGCCGCCGAGAGCCTCAGAGCTGGGTGACGTCCAGCGTGCCCTCCGCGTACTGCCTGCGCAGCACCTTCTTGTCGAACTTGCCGACGCTCGTCTTCGGGACCGACTCGATGATCGTCCAGCGCTCGGGGAGCTGCCACTTGGCGATCTTGCCCTCCTCGGCGAGGAAGGTGCGCAGCGACGCGAAGTCGGCGGTGACGCCCTCCCTCAGGACGACCGTGGCGAGGGGGCGCTCGCCCCACTTGTCGTCGGGGACGGCGACGACGGCGGCCTCGGCGACGGCCGGGTGGGACATCAGCGCGTTCTCCAGGTCGACGGAGGAGATCCACTCGCCGCCCGACTTGATGACGTCCTTGGCGCGGTCGGTGAGGGTCAGGAAGCCGTCGTGGCTTATCGTGCCGACGTCACCGGTCTTGAGCCAGCCGTCCTCGCTGAACTTGTCGGCGGGGCGAACCGGTTCGGAGCCCTGACCGCCGTAGTACGCGCCCGCGATCCAGGGGCCGCGCACTTCCAGCTCGCCCGCGGACTCGCCGTCCCAGGGGAGGCGTTCGCCGCCGGGGCCGGTGAGTCGGGCCTCCACGCCGGCCGGGAAGCGGCCCTGGGTGAGGCGGTACGCGAACTCCTCGTCCGTGCCGACGACACTGGCCGGCGGCCGCGCGATCGTGCCCAGCGGGGAGGTCTCCGTCATGCCCCAGGCGTGGCAGACGCGCATGCCCAGCTTGTCGAAGGCCTCCATGAGCGAGGGCGGACAGGCCGAGCCGCCGATGGTGACCTGGGTGAGCGAGGAGACGTCCCGGGGCTTGGCGTGCAGTTCGCCGAGCAGGCCCTGCCAGATGGTGGGGACGGCCGCGGCGTGCGTCGGCCGCTCGGACTCGATCATCTCGGCGAGCGGCGCGGGCTGGAGGAAGCGGTCCGGCATGAGGAGGTTGACGCCGGTCATGAACGTGGCGTGCGGCAGGCCCCAGGCGTTGACGTGGAACTGAGGGACCACCACGAGCGAGGTGTCCTGGTCGGTGAGCCCCATCGACTGGGCCATGTTGACCTGCATGGAGTGCAGGTAGATCGAACGGTGGGAGTAGATGACGCCCTTGGGGTCGCCGGTGGTGCCGGAGGTGTAACACATGGCCGCGGCGGCACGCTCGTCCAGCTCCGGCCAGTCGTACGTGGTCGGCTTGCCCGCGATCAGCTCGTCGTACTCGTGCACCTGGACACTCGCGCCCTCGAGCAGCGAACGGTCACCGGGGCCCGAGACGACCACGTGCTCGACCGTCGGCAGGTGGGGGAGCAGTGGCGCGAGCAGCGGGAGCAGCGAGCCGTTGGCGATGATCACCCGGTCGGCGGCGTGGTTGACGATGAAGACGAGTTGTTCCGCGGGGAGGCGGAGGTTGAGCGTGTGCAGGACCGCGCCCATGGAGGGGATCCCGAAGTACGCCTCGACATGCTCGGCGTTGTTCCACATCAGCGTCGCCACACGGTCGTCGTCCTCGACACCGAGGTCCTCGCGCAGCGCGTGCGCGAGTTGGGCGGCCCGGTCGCCGATCTCGGCGTAGGAACGGCGCTGCGGCTCTCCCTCACCCGTCCAGGTGATTACCTGCGAGGTGCCATGGATGGCCGACCCGTGGGTCAGGATCCTCGAGATCAGCAGCGGTACGTCCTGCATCGTGCTCAGCACGGCGTCCTCCCGGGGCGACATTGCCTACGAGGTGGTAAGGGATGCGCTGATTCTGCGCACATACCACGTGGTATGTCACTAGCTCCGGACGATCGATCAGGTCACAGGGGTCGTTCGGCTCGGACGGGAACTTTTCCGCAGGGGCCGTTCGGCCCGGATCTGCCGAGGGGTCAGCGCACGGGTTCCAGCTCCGGGTCCTCCCGGAGCTTGCCCAGCGCCCGTGACACCGCCGACTTGACCGTGCCGACGGAGACGCCGAGCACCTCCGCGGTCTGTGCCTCGCTGAGGTCCTCGTAGTACCGCAGGACGACCATGGCCCGCTGCCGTGCCGGGAGTTTCATGATCGCGCGCCACATCGCGTCGTGCAGTGCCTGCTGATCGGCCGGGTCCCCGGCGGGGACGTCCTCCGGCTCCGGGAGTTCGTCGCACACGAACTCGTCGACCTTGCGCTTGCGCCACTGCGAGGTCCGGGTGTTCAGCAGCGCACGACGTACATAGCCGTCGAGCGCGCGGTGGTCCTCGATCCGCTCCCACGCGACGTAGGTCTTGGTCAGCGCGGTCTGCAGCAGGTCCTCGGCGTCGCTCGGGTTCGCGGTCAGCGAGCGGGCGGTACGCAGCAGCACCGGCTGGCGGGCCTTCATGTACGACGAGAACGACGGGTACGGAAGGGTCCGCGTCCCGCCGTTCGAACCGCTGGTGCAGACGAGTGAGGTCATGGCTCCACGCTAGGAGTGACCCCTACCTTTTCGGATCGGCCGCAGGTCCCGAAGAGGTGTCCCCCTCAGGTTGTAGGAGGGGGGCTGGCCCCACCTCCTGAGGGTGGACGAGCGGCGCCTGCACCCTGAGGGTTCACCCCCGAGAGACCCATACGGCCGTAGTACGGCGGCTGACGCCGTACCACCCGGGATGTCCCCGAGGGGCCCTGAGGGCTCCGTGACGAGGGGCGAGCGGGGAGAGTAGGGAGAGAGAGGGGAGAGTGAGGCGAGCCCGACAGCGTACTCATCCCCCGTCCGCCCCCAGGATCAACCCCGAGGTGGGGACCCCGGTGCCCGCGGTGACCAGGATGCGGCCGGCGCCCGGTATCTGGTTCACGGACGTGCCGCGCAGCTGGCGTACGGCCTCCGCCACCCCGTTCATCCCGTGCAGATACGCCTCCCCGAGTTGCCCCCCGTGGGTGTTCAGCGGCAGCCGCTCCTCGGCGACGAAGTCCGCGGCCTCCCCCGGCTTGCAGAACCCGAACTCCTCCAGCTGCATCAGCACGAACGGCGTGAAGTGGTCGTACAGAATGCCCACGTCGATGTCCGTAGGGGTCAGCCCCGAGGTCCGCCACAGCTGGCGCGCCACGACCCCCATCTCCGGCAGCCCGGTCAGCTCGTCCCGGTAGAAACTCGTCATCTGTTCCTGCGCCCGGCCCGCACCCTGGGCCGCCGCCGTGATCACCGCGGGCGGATGCGGCAGCTGCCGGGCGCGCTCCACCGAAGTGACGATCAGCGCCTGGCCGCCGTCCGTCTCCTGGCAGCAGTCCAGCAGCCGCAGCGGCTCCACGATCCACCGCGAGGCCGCGTGTTCGGCGAGGGTGATCGGTCTGCCGTGGAAGTACGCCGCCGGGTTCGTCGCCGCGTACTTGCGGTCCACCACGGCGACATGACCGAACGCCTCGGGCGTCAGTCCGTATGCGTGCAGATACCGCTGGGCCGCCATCGCCACCCAGGACGCCGGGGTGAGCAGCCCGAACGGCAGGGCCCAGCCCAGCGCGACGCCCTCGGCCGACGGCTCCCGCTGCTGCACCCCCGCTCCGAATCTCCGCCCCGACCGCTCGTTGAACGCCCGGTAGCAGACGACGACCTCGGCCACCCCGGTCGCCACCGCGAGCGCCGCCTGCTGGACGGTCGCGCAGGCCGCACCGCCTCCGTAGTGCACCCGGGAGAAGAAGGACAGCTCGCCGATCCCGGCCGCCTGGGCGACGGTGATCTCCGGGCTGGTGTCCATGGTGAAGGTGACCATCCCGTCCACCTCGGCCGGTGTCAGCCCCGCGTCGTCGAGCGCCGCCCGCACCGCCTCCGCGGCGAGGGTCAGCTCGCTGCGCCCGGAGTCCTTGGAGAACTCGGTGGCTCCGATCCCGACGATCGCCGCCCGGCCGCCGAGCCGGTCCCTCGTGCGTACGCTCACGAGGCACCGCCGGGCGGCAGGGTGACCGTCACGGTCCCGGTCACATGTCTGCCGATGCCGTTCGCCCCGACGACGCGCACGGTCGCGGTGTCGCCCTCGACCTCTTCGACTCTGCCGGTCAACACCATCGTGTCGCCGGGGTAGTTGGGCGCGCCCAGTCGTATGGCCACCTTGCGGAGGACGGCCGCCGGTCCGAAGTGGTCCGTGATGTACCGCCCGACGAGGCCGTTGGTGGTCAGGATGTTCATGAAGACGTCGGGGGAGCCCCTGTGCCGTGCCAGCTCGGCGTCGTGGTGCACGTCCTGGTAGTCCCGGGACGCGATCGCCCCGGCCACGATCAGCGTGCGCGTGATCTCGATCTCCAGCGGCGGCAGCTCGTCACCGGCCCGCACCCGCCCGCCCTCTCCGGCCCGCACGCGCTCGCCCTCTCCGACCCGCACCCGCTCGCCTTCTCCGACCCGCCCGCGCTGTCCCTCTGCGACCCGCACGCGCTCCCCTTCCCCGCCCCTCATGTCTCCTCCTCCCCGCTCGCGATCAGCTCCCCCAGTTCCTGGAGGACTTCGCTCCCGCACCCCAGGTACGCGTCCAGCTGCCGCCCCCACAGGAAGTGCCGGTGCACCGGGTGCTCCAGGTCGGCGCCCGTCCCTCCGTGCAGATGCTGGCCCGCGTGCACGACCCGCTGGCCCGCCTCGGACGCCCACCAGGCCGCGGTCAGCGCGTGCGTCGCGTACGCGAGCCCCTCGTCGCGCCGCCACGCCGCCTCGTACGCCGTCACCCGTATCGCCTCGGTGTCCATGTACGCGTCCGCGGCCCGGAGTTGGACACCCTGCTTGGCGGCGAGCGGACGTCCGAACTGCTCGCGTGTGTTGGTGTGCTCCACGGCTCGGGCCAGCGACCCGGCGCACACCCCGGCCTGCAGCCCCGCGAAGGCGGTCCGTGCGGTGGCGAGCACGTCGTCGTAAGCGTCCGTCCCGCCCACCGGCTCACCCGGCGTCCCCTCCAACGTCAGCCGTCCTGCCGCCCAGGGCGCCGTCAGCTCGACCGGCGCGCACCGCGCGTCAGCGGTCCGCACGAGCCACAGCCGGCGCCGGTCGTCCGCGACGAGCACATGGGTGGCGTCCCGCAGCCACGGCACCACGGGGACGACTCCGCTCAACCGCCCCGCCGCGTCCGCCCGTACGCCCCCCGGCTCGAAGACCGCCCCGCACACCACCGCCGTCCCGTCCCCGATCCCCGGCAGCAGCCGCTCCCGCTGCTCCGGTGAACCGTGGGCGGACACCGCCAGCAGCCCGTACACACAGCTCGCCGCGAAGGGCACCTGGGCCGTGGTCCGCCCCTGCTCCTCCAGGAGCAGCACCAGGCCGAGGAGCCCCGTGTCCGCGACGGCCGCCACCAGCCCGGCCGCGCACAGCGCCTTCCATGTCTCGGCGTCGCTGCCGGTGCCGGCCGCGGCGAGCCGCTCCGGGGTGGAGAGGTCGCCGAAGATCCGCGCGGCCAGGTCTCGGGCGGCCGCCTGTTCCTCGGTGGGCGTGAAGTCCATGTCAGCGTCCCCCCTCCGCACCGGCCCGGAAGACCGGCAGCACCAGCTCCTCGTCGTACCGCTCGAACCGGAGCCGCACGGGCATCCCGATCCGCACCTTGTCGTACGGCACCCCGATGACGTTGCTGACGATCCGGACGCCCTCGGCGAGCTCGATCAGACCCACGGCGTACGGAGGGTCGAAGGCGGGGAACGGCGGGTGGTGCATGACGACGTACGAGTAGACCGTCCCGTCTCCGCTCGCCTCGACCGTGTCCCACTCCGGGGAGCCGCACGCGCCGCACCCCGGCAGCCAGGGAAACCGCAGCGTTCCGCAGCCGCCGCACCGCTGGATCAGCAGCTGGTGCCGGCCGACGCCCTCCCAGAACCCGGCGTTGTCCCGGTTGACGACCGGTCGCGGCCGGGCCGCCTTGGACTTGGGGCGCGCCGGGGCGTACTTGAGGATCCTGAACCGGTGCGTCCCCGCCGGCTCCCCGTTCGCCCGTACGTCCATCCGTGTCGTGACGAAGTGCCCGGTGCCCAGTTTGGTGGTCTTGCGCTCGGAGACCGACTCGATCACCGCGTCGAAGGTGATCTCGTCGCCGGGCCGCAGCGGGCGCAGGTACTCCTGCTCGCAGTCGGTGGCGACCACGGAGGTGCAGCCCGCCTCGTCGAGCAGGCCGAGCAGCTCGTCGTAGGCGTCCGAGCGGCCCTCGTGCCCGGACAGGCCGCCCATCGTCCACGCCTGGAGCATGGTGGGCGGCGCCACGGCGTCCGGACCCGTGTACGCCGCGTTGGTGTCGCCCATCGCCTCGCACCAGTGCCGGATCATCGGCTCGTTGACCGGGTCCTTGCCCACGCCCGCGACGGCGGCCGCACGCCCTTCGTACGCCTTGAGCCGCGCCGCCGGCTCGGCCGCCTCGTCGCTCACCGCCGCCCCCTCGTCATCCCGAGCCGCATGGTCGCCACGATCTCCCGCTGCACCTCGCTCACCCCGCCCCCGAACGTGTTGATCTGCGCCGCCCTGTTCATCCGCTCCAGCTCGCCGTCCCCGAACACACCCGGCGAACCGGAGCGCACCAGCGCCTGCGCACCCACGACTTCCTGACACATTCGGTACGAAGCGACCGCCGATTCCGTTCCCGCGACCTTCACGCCGCTCGCGTCGCCCGGGGCCAGTCGGCCGGCCCCGACATCCCCCACCAAACGCCAGTTGAGCAGGCGTGATGCCGCCAGCCGGGCATGCACCTCGGCCAGCCGAAAACGCACCCAGGGCTCGTCAACCCGACGCCGCCCCGTCACCGGATCGGGGGTGCGCGCCGCCCGCAGCGCGGCCGCGTAGAAGTCCTCGGCCTGCATGCCGATCGCGGCGAGGGCGACCCGCTCGTGGTTGAGCTGGTTGGTGATGAGCTCCCAGCCGCCGTTCTCCTCGCCGACGAGGTTCGAGGAGGGGACGCGGATGCCGTCGTAGTACGTGGCCGTGGTGGTCAGCCCGCCCACCGTCTCGATCGGTGTCCACGAGAAGCCCGGCGCGTCCGTGGGCACGAGGACGATCGAGATGCCCCGGTGCTTGGGGGCGTCGGGGTCGGTGCGGCAGGCGAGCCAGATCCAGTCGGCGTGCTGGGCGTTGGAGGTGAAGATCTTCTGCCCGTCGATCAGCCAGGCCTCGCCCTCGCGCACGGCCCGCGTGCGCAGCGCGGCCAGGTCCGTGCCCGCCGAGGGCTCCGAGTACCCGATCGCGAAGACGAGGTCGCCCCTGAGGACGCGCGGCAGGAAGTACTCCTTCTGCGCCTCGCTCCCGTACTTCATGAGGGTCGGTCCGACGGTGTTCAGCGTGACCATCGACACCGGTGCTCCGGCCCGGTACGCCTCGTCGAAGAACACGAACTGCTCGTCGGCTCCGCGCCCTTGGCCCCCGTACGCGACGGGCCAGCCGATCCCGAGCAGTCCGTCGGCGCCGATGCGGCGCAGCAGCGCGCGCTGCCTGCCGGGGTCGTCGGCGGACGGGGGACCATCGGGCATCAGGTCCCGGAAGTACGCACGCAGTTCGGCGCGCAGCCGTTGCTGGCGCTCGGTGGGGGCGAGGTGCACGGCGGCGGCCCTCCCGGACCTCGTACGAACAAGGTTTTCTGACTGTCCGTCAGATAACGGGAGCTGTCAAGGTCACGACGGGACCGTCGGGGACGGACACACGAAAACGTCTGCGCGACGACACCCAAGTGCCGTCGCGCAGACGCGTTACCACCCCACAAGAGCACCCCACACGGTGCTTCAGGGCCGATGAGCCCGTCGAGAGCGGGCGAATCGGCCCCGGCTCACCAGAGGTTGGTGAAGTTGACGACGGCGTTCGACTGGTCGATGGCCGTGAACGCGGAGCCGTTGACCTGAGCCGTGTTGTTCTGGTTCGAGGCCCCGGAGCCGACCGCCTGCTGCTGCGTGGTCGAGGAGTTGCCGCTGTTGTTGTGTCCTACCCCGCTGCCACTGACGGTTGCCACGCCCGCGTTCGATCCGTTGTCCGCGAAAGCGCCGTTGTCCGCCGTGGCCACACCCGTGAAGAGGGCGGCGGCGAGAGGCAGGGCCGAGACGGCGGCGAGAACACGGGCGGTACGGATGCTTGCCATGTGAATTCCTCCAAGAACCGGATGTACGGACCGGCGCGAACCGGGAAGCACTGCTCGTTCCAAGGCGGTTGGCCGACCGCCCCGGCGCTGATCACGACGTCGCGACTCCAGAGTTGCCCACCGAATCCCCGGCGAACCACCCCGGAAGCCGTGATTCGCCCTCAAGCGTGAGTACATGTCGATAAACCCTCTTCATGACAAGAAACCCCAGCTCAGACCGGATCGGACAGCTCGACCCCGGGCACCCCAAGCGGGGAACCGTTCCGCCACTTTTTGGCCAATCACCCTTAAATCCCCTTCCCGGCACCCACGCGCCCGGCAAGCCCTTCCCTTTTTCGAACACTCGTACGAACATAGATGCATGGCCACCATCGACCGGCAGGCCACGACCCTGGCCCTGGCCCACGCCCTGTCCGCCGCCGAACGCGGCCTCGCGGTGATCCCGCTGTCCCGCACGAAGCTCCCGGCCCTGCGCTCCCCCCACCGCGACGACCCCGATCCCGACCCGACGTCCCCTCCCTGCCACGGCGCATGCGGCCGCTTCGGACACGGCGTGTACGACGCCTCCACCGACCCCCGCCGCATCCGCGCGCTCTTCGCCGCCGCGCCCTGGGCGACCGGCTACGGCATCGCCTGCGGCCTCGACCCGCACCGCCTCATCGGCATCGACCTCGACACCAAATCCGGTACGGACTCCTCGGCCGCCCTGCGCGAACTGGCCCTGCGCCACCTGTTCACGATCCCGGAGACGGTGGTCGTGCTGACCCCGAGCGGCGGCCGCCACCTCTGGTTGACCGGACCGCCCGACGTGGTCGTCCCCAACTCGGCGAGCCGACTGGCCCCGGGCATCGACATCCGCGGCGCCGGCGGCTACCTGGTCGGCCCCGGCTCCCGCACCGAGCACGGCGTGTATGGAACGGCCCCGGGCACCGCCCAGTTGGCGCCCGCGCCCTGTCCACGCGAACTTCTGCGCCTGCTCACGCCCCCGCCCCGCACGCACCACCGCGCGCCCCCTGCGACCGGCCAACACGGCCAGGGGCTGGTCCAGTTCGTGCTCGCCGCCCACGAGGGCCAGCGCAACACCCGCCTCTTCTGGGCCGCCTGCCGCGCCTACGAGAACGGCATGGGCCCGGAGCTGACCACCGCACTCGTCGAGGCCGCCGTCCGCACCGGCCTCACCGAACGCGAGGCCCGCTCGACGATCGCCTCGGCGTCCCGGATGACGTTCCCGCGCCCCGGACCACCGGAAAACGACACGACACCACGTACCGCCCGTCCCTAGGCTGCGCGCCATGGCCCTGACCCGCGTCACCCTCACCTCGGGCAGAACCGTCGAGATATCCGACCTGCGTCTCACCTCGACCTATGGCGGAATGCTCGAGGGCTACCCCTTCACGCGCTGGAACGACCGCCTCGTCGACGGCTTGGCCCGGCGTACCGCGGCGGCGTTCCCCAACACCCCGACGCACCTCGTCACACCCCACCGAGACCATCCGGACCTGCCCGCCGGCGGCTTCGGCCCGGTCGAACTGCTCCCGGCCGTGACCTGCGTCGGCCTCTTCCTTTCCCACGCGGTCGACCCCGCCGTCGACCCCGTCCTCCACCGTTCGGCCCTCGCGGTCGCGTGGTTCCAGGCCACCCCCGACATCCCGTCCGGCGACACCGCCGATCCGGCCCTGCGCGCCATCCCCTGGGACGAGGCCGCCCATGACTTCGAGCTGTGAGCCGTGGTGGGCCTTGAGGCTCTGCAGAGCGGGGGGAGAGTGCCTGTTCTCGAAGCCCCGGTAGGCCTAGGCTCGGCCGATGACCTTGGAATGGCGAAATGTAATTGTTCATTCGGCAGATCCGGAGGCCCTGGGGCAGTGGTGGGCCGAGGCTCTTGGTTGGGTGGTGGTCCACTCCTCTGATGTGGAGTTCGCGATCCGCCCGGAGCCGGATCGCCTGCCGGGGTTGGAGTTCGTCCTGCTGGAAGAGAGCAAGAAGGCCAAGAGCCGACTGCATCTCGACTTCGTGCCTGATGATCAGGACGCCGAGGTGGCTCGCCTTGAGGCTCATGGCGCACAGCGTGTCGATATTGGTCAGGGTGACGTGCCGTGGGTTGTCATGGCAGACCCCGAAGGCAACGAGTTCTGTGTCCTTGGCCGACGACCTCAGTGAGAACCACTGAGAGCGCGCGTGTCCAGCGTGGCGGGCTCGCAGTTCGTAGGCTGTGTCAAAGGCGCAACGGGCTGACATCAGCGCCTGCCACCAACACCGGCGAATAGGGGCGGGGGCTCAAATTCCGTTGGCCCCACCCGCGGAAAGACCCCCGGTCCTGATGGGCCGGGGGTCCTTTGCGTGTTCGGCCGACACGGTCGCCGGAGACGGCGGCTGCCGTCAGCGCACCAGGGTGTGTGGATCAGAAGACGCCGGGCCCCTGCCGTGCGCGATCCACCGGCAACTGACGGGGAACCACGATGGTTGACGGACAACGCACATGAGAACGGCCCCCGACCGAGTCGCCTGGTCAGGGGCCGTTCACCTGCGGTGGGTGTGGGATTTGAACCCACGGTGACATCGCTGCCACGACGGTTTTCAAGAGCGTCGCCGTGACGCGCTGGCTGTCGTCGGCCCCACCGCCGATACGAGCGCAAGGCCGGACACTTCCTCGGCTTCCTCGGCTTCGTCGGCACAGCCGCAGCCCTCATCTGTCACCGCCGCCTCTGACCTGCTGCCGAGCTGTCGGCACCTGTCAGCGGTGGTCACCATTGAGTGCCCTTCCACGGCCCGAGGACGGCCCGGGAGGGCGCTCGTGCGTGAGCACCGCGTTACGTGAGCACCGCATTAGGAGTTCGATCAACTGAACCTCTTTCCTGGGTGCGGAGCCCGCGGCGGAGCACGGCGAGTGTCCCTGGAGGTGCCCAAGGCCGATGCAGTCTGCTGACGTTGCCGCCAAGGGTTGCCGTCAGGACCTCTCACCTGTTGTGTTGGTCCGCGGATGTGCGCTATTGACCGTCGGCGTTGTCACGCAGCTATTACCGGTTCTTGACTGGCTCCTGGCATACCCCGGAGCTTCGAAAACGACTCCGATAAAGATGGGAAAATAGCAATTTCGGCAGCGTGGTCAACCTAACCTGCGGCGGAATTAGGCCAGTTGATTCGAGCGGTGACGAATCCGCGTCCGAACGAGTGGAAGAGATCTATTCGTGAGAATCTCACACATTCTTTACACCTCGCCGCCGCTACGTTGATGCCGCAGATCTCAGATCGCTGTCGCGAAACAGTAGAGGATCGATCAATATGCGTAGGCGTCAAATCGCTATTCCCCTCCTCGTCGGCGCCCTCGGCGTGCTGCCGCTCGCGGCACCGGCGTCCGCGGCCGGGAGCGGCAGCACGCCGGTGACGGTCACGGTCACCACCGGCACACTCGACATCACCGTCCCGGCGGGTCCGGTGTCCCTGGGCACGGTGCCGGCCCTCGCCACCGCTCAAACGGTCAGCGCGCAACTCGGCAACGTCACGGTGACGGACAGCCGGGGCGGCACCACGGGGTGGGTCGTCACGGCCAACGGGAACGACTTCGTCGGGCCCTCCTCAACCATCTCCGTCTCGGCCGCGGGCTCCTCCTCGTACACGTCCCCTGCCGCCGCCGTCACCGGCACCGCGAATGTCGCGCCCAGCGATCTCAACCCGCTGTACCCGCCCGGTCCGGTGCAGACCGCCACCGGAGTCGCAGGGGTCAACACCGCCACCTGGAACCCGACCATCACCCTCAACCTTCCCGCGAACACCGTGGCGGGGACGTACACCTCAACGATCGTCCACTCCGTCGCCTGAGCACACGCATGACATCTCCAGAGGTCCTCGACTTTGAGTAGATTCATTCCCGCCCGGGTGCTGGCGGGTACGGCGATCGCCGTGTCCGCCAGCGTCCTCGCGCCCAGCACCAGTACCGCCGTCCCGGCGCCACGGTCGCCACACGGCACACACCACGATCCCGGCAGTATCGGCATCCGGCTTGTCGATGTACCCGCCAAACTGGCCGACGACCCCAGAGCCAGGGAATACATCATCGACAACCTGCTACCCGGCACGATCATCCACCGCCGCATCCGGGTCGTGAACAAAAGCACCTCCACGCAGCACGTGGACGTGTATCCGGGCGCCGCGGCCATCACCCACGGTTCGTTCATCGGCGCGCGGGGCGGCACCCGAAACGACGTGACCACCTGGACGAAGCTGGGCCATTCCAGCCTTGATATTCCTGAAGGCGGCACCGCCGACGACACCGTGACGATCGCGGTACCGGCCGACGCGGCACCCGGTGAGCGATACGCCGTGCTGTGGGCCCAGGTTTCCGACGGTCACGGCGCCGACGGCGTCAGACTGGTCACCCGTACCGGCATCCGCCTCTACCTGTCCGTCGGCGGCGACAATCCCCGGTCCGCGGCCTTCAAAGTCAACACGATGACCGCCGCGCGCAACCCCGCCGGGGACGCGATCGTCGTGGCCCAGGTGCACAACACCGGCGGCCGCGCGGTGGACCTGAGCGGCACGTTGAACCTCTCCAAGGTCTCCGGGAACCTCACCGCAGGCCCCTACAAGGTGAAGCTCGGCACGACCCTGGCACCGGGCCAGTCCGAACCGGTGACCGTCCCAGTGACCGACCAGGTGGCAAACGGACCGTGGAATGCCACCATCGACCTGAAGAGCGGACTTCTCGATGAGACCGCCCACGCCCGGATCACCTTCCCCGACACCCCCGGCATCGCCGCCGCGGTCGCCGTCACTTCGCCACGCACACCTACCCGCCCGGTCCTCATCGGCGTAGTCGTCGCGGCGTTCCTCCTCGGCACGGCCACCCTGCTCACTGCGGCCCGCCTACGCAGACGCCGCGGGAGCACGTGATCCAGCGCCCGGCGTCAGCCTGTGCGCGATCACTGGTGGTGGGCCGCGCGAGCAGGCCCACCACCTCGATGAGGGTTCGCGCTCGGTTTGTGAAACGGTCCTGCAGGGCTCGGGTCAACCGGCGAAACGGCGCGACGGCTACGCGAATTTCGCCATCACCGAACCTCCGCTCAAGCTCGTCCTGATCCAGGGCGAACCCGGCGAGGAAACCCGCATGGATCACCTCGGCGTCGAAGTCGAGACCACCGACCAGGTCACCGCCGCCACCAGCCATCTCAAGGGCGCCGGCCTCGAGAGGCGGAGTCCGTCATCTGTGATCGGCTCCGGGAGCGGGCTTGTCCCGCAGACTTCGTACACCTGCGGGAGGCGCTGGGGCTCAGCGACAACCCGGGCGACCTCTGGCACGAATACGTCGACGGCATCGCCCAGTCGGTGCGCTGCTGGCCGAAGGTTCGGGACAGTCTCGAAGGGCTGCGCGGTACGGGGTGGACTCTCGGTATCGCGACGAACGGCGCGGGAGACATCCAGCGAGCCAAGCTCGCCGCGACCGGGCTGATTTCGCTCTTCGACGGGATCTGTGTTTCGGCTGAGCGCCGGAGGGTGGAGGGTAGGGGACAACCCCGAGACGGATAGGGAAGGGGGCCGCGCGGCGGGACTGCGAACGGCGTGGGTGGCTAGCCCTACGAACTGCGCCGGCGCGCGAGTTGGCCGTGCGTACCTCGCCCACCTGGTACGACCACGCCACCGCATACATGCTCATGAAATGGCCGCGCGCCG
This sequence comes from Streptomyces olivochromogenes, assembly GCF_001514115.1. Taxonomy (GTDB): domain Bacteria; phylum Actinomycetota; class Actinomycetes; order Streptomycetales; family Streptomycetaceae; genus Streptomyces; species Streptomyces olivochromogenes. Next base: position 159,061 of record NZ_KQ948465.1, on the reverse strand, counting down.
CGGCCAAGCACCCGCCGGCATCGCCGAAGCGCTCGCAGTCGTCACCCCGACGCTGGTCACGACGACTCGGGGCACCCCGAATTCCAAGATCAGGACGCGGCAACACCCCTCGCGCTGGTGCCGTATTCACTCCGTCACGCAGGGGTGTCCCTGTGGATCAAATCGGGAGTGGACCCCATGGAAGTCGCCCGGCGGGCCGGCCACAGCATCGCCCTACTGTTCCGCTTCTACGCCAAGATCCTCCGGGGTGAGCAGTCCCGCTCCAATCAGCTCATCGCGCAGGAGCTGAACAAGGGCGGGTAAGCGGGCCCATGTTGGCCCACTGGACGGATGACGGCAAGCCGTACGAGGAAGGGCAGTTGAAGCACCGGGCCCGCAAGGCGGTGCGGCCCGTGCCCATTCCCCCCGTCCTGGTCGCCCTGCTCCGGGCTCATCTCGAAGCGTTCGGGACCACGTTGGAAGGCCGCCTGTTCAGCGCCGTACGCGGCGGGCCGATCCGGGCGCAGGAGTACAGCGCCGCTTGGAAGGAAGCCCGCCGCAAGGTGCTCACCCCGGCGCAGGTGGCCTCTCCGCTGGCGGCCATCCCGTACGACCTGCGGCACGCATGCGTGTCGTTCTGGCTCCGCTCCGGGGTGAGCCTCGCAGAGACCGCCCGGCGGGCTGGCCAGAGCGTCGCCGTTCTTCAGCGCTACTACACCAAGGTTCTGGACGGGGAAGAGGCCAAGATGACGCGCTGATCGAACAGGGGTTGGCGGAGCATGAGGGCTAGGAACCTCGCCCTCCCGGAAAGATCCAAAAGACTGGCCCCGGAACGTCCCGATTCCGATACTCTCCCCGCGCCAAGGACATCGGACCCGAAGTCAGATTTGAGCCGACTGCGCGACGGAGTCACGTGAATTTCGCGGCTCACGCCGCCTCACGGACTGGAGAACACCATGCCCCGATGGGCCGTCCTGCAAGCTGAGGGCCAGGCGGAAGCCTTCCGGTACACCGTCCATCGTGAACTCGAAGGGACCGAGGCCGAAGCCCTGGCCGCGATGCTGCACATCGTCAACACTTTTAAAGAAGCCTTCACCTCAGCAGGACGCCAGCGCCAGAGAAGACGGGTCTTCCGCGTCTCCGAACGCAGCTACTTCGTGCGCGTCGAAAACCGGATGTCGAACGAGGAAGCTCACTTCACCCTCGCCGAGCTCATAGCCGACACCCACGACGACGACCTTCCCGACACCGTGGGCGGGTTAGTAGAGGGGTCGTGAATCCTGGCCGCAGGTTGGCCGCACGCGCTGGTCAGAGGTGGGATACCGGCGAATCAGGGTGAGACAAGGTCATGCGGAAGGGGTGCCGCTCCGGAGAGTGGCACCCCTTCTTACCTGCAAAGCTTCTGACCTGCGCGGTGGGTGTGGGATTTGAACCCACGGTGACATCGCTGCCACGACGGTTTTCAAGACCGTTCCCTTAGGCCGCTCGGGCAACCCACCTCTGCCCCGCCCACCAGGGGCGGAGCGGGTACAGCCTACCGGGCTCACGCGTTTCCCGGGGACGGCGGTCCACACGGCGTCCACCGTCCACGGCGCCTCATGTGTGCGCCCTCGACCCCGTTCCCCGTAGGGCAAATGACAAGGTCACAGTCCGTTTAGGGTGCCACACGAACACGACGGCATGGCACGTGATCAACAAGTCTTGTCCCATGGCAATCTGCGGGCCAGGACAGCGACGTGGAGCCGGAGGTACACCGCCCGTGGCGGCGAACATCAACCCCACAGTGAGGAGACGCCGTCTGGGAGCCGAGCTCCGTCGGCTCCGCCAGGCCAGTGGGCTGAAGAGTACGGAAGTGGCCGAGCGGCTTATGATCTCCCAGCCCAAGATCAGTCACCTGGAGAACGGCAACCGCGCCATCAGCCCCCGCGATGTGCGCGATCTGTGCGCGCTCTACGGAGTATCGGACGATCAGGTCATCGACTCTCTGATCCAGATGGCCAAGGAATCCAGACAGCAGGGCTGGTGGCACGCCTACGGCGACATTCCCCAGAGCGTCTATATCGGCCTGGAGACGGACGCCGTCTCTCTCCATGCCTACGAGCCCCTGGTGATCCCTGGCCTGTTGCAGACCCCTGCCTACGCCCAGTCGGTCATCGAGGAAACGATCCCGCTGGTCACCGCCGAACAGGCCGCCACGCGCCTCAAGGTACGGCTGCGCCGTCAGCACCGGATCTACGCCCTGGCCTCCCCGTTGCGCCTGTGGGTCGTCCTGGACGAATCGGCGCTGCGCCGCGTCGTCGGCAGTCCCGACATCATGCGGGAACAACTGGACCACCTGAACGCACTCGGCACCGAGCCGCACATCACCGTGCAGGTCCTCCCCTACGACGTGGGGGCCCACCCGGGCCTGTCAGGCCGGTTCTCCATCCTGACATTCGCCGACAGCTCCGACGCGGGAGTGGTGTACCTGGAAGGTTCCACCAGCGACCTCTACCTGGAGAAACAATCCGACGTGCAGCACTACAGCGTGATGTACGACCACCTCCAGGCCCAGGCCCTCAGCCCCGACAGCACCCGCGACTTCATCACTGACGCAACCAAGGCGTACATCGACGCGATGCGCCGCCCTTGAACCCGTGCGAGAAGAGCGGCCTGCCAGCCAGGAGGCGGACCACCGGGGGTCATCTCGTCAAGCTGACGCGAAATGGGCCGAACTTGCGTCCGCCTGCCGCATCGGTCCGAGATCCTGGAGTCCCACGCCGGAACCAGCTGTTCGGGCTCGTGCTCGTAGCCGCCGCCCTGTCCGCACCGACCGAACCCGACAACGCGTGGGACCTGGCGGTCAGCGGCCCTGAGAAGGACCACCCTGAACGGGCCCTCTGCCGGGCGGCATTCGTTGCCGACGCGGCATGGGTGCGACGTCTGCTGGCCGACGACGAACTGCTGGTCGGTCCTCATCTGGACGAGGGCGAGCGGGCGTCACTGGTCCAGGCGGCCGGACCGTAACGCGCAAAGCACCCCCGGGCAGGCAGACGGCCACTGCTGCCAGACTCCGAGCCTCGACGGTCGGCCTGCTTCGGCTGTCGGTTCGAATGCCTCGGGCACGCCCGTGTGTGGGGACACTCCGGCCGCATCCTGCACGGAAGTTGGGCCAGAACCGGTTCTCGTGAGCAGAGCCACCGGGGAGAGGGTGGCGCCTGCTCGCCGTCCTGGGCATGGTCCACGCTCCGGACGGCGCAAGGCCGCTGACCAACAGACTCCCGCCCCAGCCCGCCAGTTCTTGGTCCGAGCCCGGCTCGCGCCTCCCTACGAGCGAGACGCGTCCGTGCTCATCACCACGGCGAGATCAATTCACCCCGCCCGGTTTCCCGTTCGGGGAAGTCTTGGACGGTCGTACAGAACCCTCGAGCGGCGCCCCCACAGCCCCCGGCGACTCGAGTCAATCGAAAAGGGCAACGAGCCCGTTCAGCCAGATCGCGAGGAACGCGAGGACCGCCACCAGGCATCCAGTCCCTGCCAGGAAGTCGGCGAAGGCGCTGCCCCTGCCGTCCGTCTTCCGGTTCGATGGCACCGTGTCCCAGTCGACGGGGTGCCCCATGGCATCGGAGCAGGCTGCTCGTACCGCTGCCAGTTGTTGTCTGGCAAAGGCCGATGGGGCCAGCGACTCAGGGCCATGCCAGGCAAGTGCCCCCATACGTTGCGGGGCGGTACGGTATCTCGCCTCGAAGGCCGTGGTCTCAGATGCGTCCCGGTCCTGTTCGAGGTACATCCAGCGGCCCGCTTCCGCAGGCTCTCCGTACAGTCGGTACACCTCGGCCAGGCGGCGACGAAGCATCAGGTCGTTCGGAAAGGACGACACCAGCCCGCGCAGGCGCTGACGTGCGACGGGAACCCGGCCGGCGGCCAGGTCCGCATCGACGCGGGCAAGGATGTCTCTCAGCGGCATGAGCGCATGATCGGGTACCACAGTGACCGCCGTCCACCGTATAAGCCCTGGTCGGTGGGCAGTTCAGCGGCTTCGTCACAGCGCGCCGTCTGGTCCACGCCTGGTCCACACGCACTGATCGACAGCGTGACGGAACAAGACCAAGGTGAGACAGGCTCCACGCGAAAGGGGTGCCCCTCGCTGAGGGGCACCCCTTCTGACCAGCACGTCTATGACCTGCGGTGGCGGTGCGATCCGAGCCCACGGAGACGCTTTCGCGTCCTCACGTTTTTCACGACCGTTCCCTTAGGCCGCTCGGGCAACCCACCCCTAGACCGCTCGGGCAACCCACCCCGCGCCGCCGGCGATCGTCGGTGGCGCGGGGACAAGGTCAACCGGTCAGCTGTCGCCGTCGCGCTGTCCGAGGGTGACCTCGGCCGTGTGGGTCTTTCCGTCGCGCGTGTACGTGAGCTTGACGACGTCGCCGGGCTGGTGGGTCCAGATCTCGCCGATGAGGGTCGGACCGCTGTCGATCACCTGGTCGTCGAGCTTGTTGATGACGTCGCCGGGCTTGAGACCGGCCTTGTCGGCGGGGCCGCCGGAGGTGACCGCCGCGGAGCCGCTCGCACCCTGCTCGGTGATCTTCGCGCCGCCGGTGCCGTCCTCGAGGGAGACCGAGGCGCCGATCACGGGGTAGACCGGCTTGCCGGTCTTGATCAGTTGCTGGGCGACGTGCTTCGCCTGGTTGATCGGGATCGCGAAGCCGAGGCCGATGGAGCCGGACTGGCTGGTGCCGCCCAGACCGCCGCTGCTCGAGGACTGGATCGCCGAGTTGATGCCGATGACCGCGCCCTGTGCGTCCAGGAGAGGGCCACCGGAGTTGCCCGGGTTGATCGAGGCGTCCGTCTGCAGGGCGCTCATGTAGGAGGCCTTGCTGCTGGCGCTGCCGTCGCTGGAGGCCACGGGGCGGTTCTTGGCGCTGATGATGCCCGTGGTCACCGTGTTCGAGAGGCCGAAGGGCGCGCCGATCGCGATCGTGGAGTCGCCGACCGCCACCGCGTCGGAGTCACCCAGGGTGAGCGGCTTCAGGTCCGACGGCGCGTTCTTGAGCTTGATGACCGCGACGTCGTAGCCCTGCGCGTGGCCGACGACCTCGGCGTCGTACTTCTTGCCGTTGGGGAAGGTCGCGGTGAGCTTGCCGCCGTCGACCGCCTCCGCCACGACGTGGTTGTTGGTGAGGATGTGGCCCTGGGTGTCGAAGACGAACCCGGTGCCGGTGCCGCCCGAGCCGCTGCTGCTCTCGGCCTCGATGGTGACGGTGCTCGGCAGCGCCCTGGCGGCCACGTTCGCGACCGTGCCCGAGGCGCGCTTCACATCACCGCTGCCGCTCGGCGCGGAGACGGTCGTCGAGTCGGTGGAGTTGTCGTTGTTCTTGGCCAGCGAGTAGCCGATGCCGCCGCCGACGCCGCCCGCGACCAGCGCGGCCACCAGGATCGCCGCGACCAGGCCGCCGCGCCCGCTCTTGGGCTTCGGCGCGGGCTGCTCGTAGGAGGAGCCCCAGCCGCCCGCTCCCGAGCCGCCACCGTCCGCGTACGAGGGAACGGCGGGCGGCGGGGGCGGCCAGCCCGCCTCGGCGGCGGAGACCGGCGCTCCGGGCGCTCCGGGGGCGTGCCCGTGCGGCTCAGGAGCTCCGGCGCCCATCGACGCGTACGCCGGTGTCTGCTCCGGTGCGCCGGGGGCGCTCGGAGGCACCGCCGGGAGCTGGGCGGTCGGCGCGCCCCCTTCGGGCGCAGCGCTCTGCGCGGAAGCAGCGGGAGTTTCCACCGGCACAGGAGGTGCGGACGGGGCCGGGGGTACTGCAGTGCCCTCGTTCTCGGTGCTCACAGCTCTTCTCCTCGGTCCACGGCTGTTGTTCTCGGTCGCACTCGGTCACGCTCACTCACGCTTGTCGGACGGTCCGGCGCGATGCAGCTGTGCTGGTGTGCATGTGCTTTTTGTACGCCGTCAGCTTTTCCCACGGGACGTCAGAGCACCATAAGCGGTGGCTGTGGGTCCAGGGCCATCCTTTATATCGGGCTTTTTATACTAAAAAGAAACATTCCTGGTGTCTCGGCCCCCACGTCGGCCCCGTGACGGTGGCACCATGACGCGGTGACCCACGCACGACAGCACCCGATTCAGGTCGTCGCCCACCGCGGGGCCTCCGACGAGGCTCCCGAGCACACCCTGGCCGCGTACAAGAAGGCGATCGAGGACGGTGCGGACGCCCTCGAGTGCGATGTACGGCTGACCGCGGACGGACATCTCGTCTGTGTGCACGACCGCCGCGTCAACCGTACGTCCAACGGCCGCGGAGCCGTCTCCGCCCTGGAGCTCGCCGAGCTCGCCGCCCTGGACTTCGGCTCCTGGAAGAACCGCGACGAGTCCCCCGACTGGGAGTACGGCCCCGGGGACCCGCAGGACACCTCCGTCCTCACCCTGGAGCGACTGCTCGAACTCGTCGCCGACGCGGGCCGCCGCGTGGAGCTGGCCATCGAGACCAAGCACCCCACGCGCTGGGCGGGCCAGGTCGAGGACCGGCTGCTGCTCCTCCTGAAGCGCTTCGGTCTGGACGCCCCGGCGAGTGCCGCCACCTCTCCGGTGCGCGTCATGAGCTTCTCGGCGCGCTCCCTGCACCGCGTCCGGTCCGCGTCCCCGACGATGCCGACGGTCTATCTTCTGCAGTTCATCTCGCCCCGACTGCGCGACGGACGGCTGCCGGCCGGTGTCCGGATCGCGGGCCCCTCGATGCGGATCGTACGCAGTCACCCCGGATACATCGAACGGCTGAAAAGAGCCGGTCATCAGGTCCACGTCTGGACGGTGAACGAACCCGAGGACGTCGATCTCTGCGTTGAACTGGGCATCGACGCCATCATCACCAACCGCCCACGCGCGGTGCTGCACCAACTCGGCCGCTGACCTCGCGGCTCGTCGTCCGGAAACCACCGCTCGAAGCGCCGGCGACGACCGTCGGACCACGTCAATCACCGTCGAAATCCAGCCACACGATTACAGGGAGTGCACCGGCGCGTTCGTTCCGTGTTCGATCGTTACGAGTGCGTCAGCAGACGTGGATTGGCCGGTTTCCGGTCCAGTTCAAGGGGGCATCCACACCGTGGCGTGGGGCAAAGGAGGTCTCGGGGGTGGCGTTGGTGGTGGCACAGGAGGTGCCCACGTCGTCGAGCATGGCCGTTCCCCATGGCCCTGCGGGCGTGGGGAAAGCAAGACATCGGATGCGCGACCAACTGCGTACCGGTGGAGTGACGGAATCGGTCATCGACGACGCCGTACTGATCCTTTCCGAACTTTTGAGCAATGCGTGCCGGCACGGCAGGCCCCTCGGCGACGCCCTCGCCGGGGACGGCGACGTCCGGGCCGCGTGGCGCGTCGACGCCTCCGGGAGGCTCACCGTCGAGGTGACGGACGGCGGTGGTCCGACCCGCCCGGTTCCCGCCACGCCCTCGGTCACCGCCCATGGCGGCCGCGGCCTGAACATCATCACGGCGCTGGCCAAGGACTGGGGCGTACGGGACGACACCCGCGGAGAGGTCACCGTGTGGGTCGTCGTCCAGGACGACGTGACGGACACGACCGCCGCACGTCGGCGTGACGACTTCGCTACGCGCGTCGCGTCACCGGCTGTGACGGGGCTGCCGGGGCTGGACTTCGCGGACGCCTTCGACGACTTGGACTGACCAGGGCGGGAGAGGCCAGGACGCCAGGACGGGACAGAGCGGGATGGCCGAGTCGGGACAGGGCGGGACCGCCAGGACGGGACAGGGCGGGACGAGGCGGAAACCGCGGGCGGGAACCCCGGACGGAAGGTCCGGTTCCGGGACGACTCGGTGCGTTGTCCACAGGGTCCCATCGGCCGACGTACGAGCGGCTAGGCTCGCGCCAGTACGAGACGAGCCGTGATCGGGAGACACCCACGATGGCCAAGAAGCGACCCCAGACGAAGGCCAAGCAGCCTCAGCTCAAGGACGGGGAGATCCCGGTAGTCGGCGCTCGCGAGCCCTGCCCCTGCGGCAGCGGCCGCCGCTACAAGGCCTGCCACGGCCGGGCGGCCGCACACGCGGTGACGGAGCTGGTCCAGCGCCCCTTCGAGGGCCTGCCGAGCGAGGGCGACTGGATCGCGCTGCGCGAGCTGGTGCCCGCCGCCACGGTCGAGCTGAAGCTCAAGGAGAGCCTGCCCGAGGGAGTTCCCTCGGTGACGCTCGCCACCGTCCTGCCGATGGCCTGGCCCGCGCTGCGCCGCGACGACGGCTCGGTCCTGATCGGCCTGCAGAACGACACGGCGTCCGGCGACATCAGCCGCGACCTCGCCGACACCCTCCAGCGCGCGCTCACGGCCCAGCCCGGCACCCCGATCCAGGGCCGCCGCGCCCCGGCCGACGGCCCGCGACTGCAGGAACTGCTCGACCCCGAAGGCACGTTCGAGCCAGTTGTGCACACGGGCTTCGAGTTCTGGGTCCCGGACGCGGAGCACTCGACGCCGGAGGTCACCGCCTCCCTGGAGCGGGCCAACGCGGCGGCGATCCCGACCGTGAAGCTCTCCGGCGTGGACGCGGCGTACTGGTGCGAGACCCCCGACAAGAACCACCTGCGCTGGGTGATGCCGTACCCCGAGGAGCAGCTTCTGGACGCCCTCGCGCGGCTGCACGCGGCCGGTCGCTCGAGCCTCGGCGAGGGCACGCGGCTGGTCGGTTCCTTCCGCGCGCACGGGCTCACGGTGCCGGTCTGGGACCTGCCGACGGGCGTCACGGCCGACGATGTGGAAAAGCCGGCGACCGAGTTCGCCGAGCGCCTCGCGACCGCCCTGGCCTCGGACGCACCGCTCACCCCGGACGAGCGGCGGGCACGCGGCGGCCTCACGAACCGACAGGTCACGCTCAGCTGACACACAGCCGGGGCACTGACCGACCGGTCAGCTGGTCGGCGCTTCACGGAACAGGTGACTCCCGTCACAACTCCCGGCGGTGACAGGTAAATCCGTGTCCGAATAGCCGAGATCGAATTTGCGAACCGCCGATCTCTTGTTACCGTTCGAGTAGCCCGGTTGCTGGTGCATCCCCCGTCGCCAGCAACCGGGTCTTTCCATGTACGGATTTTCCTGCGGCGCCAACCGCCTTGCTACGGGGCCGAGTTGCTCCCCGAGACGCTCTTCGGGCCGCTCTATGAGCCACTTCCCGAGGTGCTCTCGGGATCACTCCCCCGAGGCGCTCTCCGCCTCGCTTCCCGACCGCAGCAGCATCGGCCCGCTCCCGGCGCTCCTCGCGAACTCGGCGACCGCCGTGTACGCCCCCACACCCCCCGCCGTACGCCCTCTGGGCGTCTCGCACACCCCCGGGTCGTCCTCGGCACCCACCACGCAGTTCATCTCCACGGTGCGGCCACCGGGGCCCATGAGGCTCAGGGCGGAGTTCAGCTCGTCACCGGTCGCGTTGCGGTAGTAGGTGCGCGCCCAGGTGTCCTCCCCCTGCGTCATGACACAGGTCTGAGCCTCGATGCCGTCGGAGGAGGAGAGCTCGGGCCCGCAACGGGCGGCGGTGGCCCGGCCGAGGCCCAGAAGCCGTGGCACGGGCGCGGAAGCGAGAGGGGTCGCGGAAGCGGAACGGGGCGCGGCGGGGGCCACCGTTCCCTTGTCGTCGACCCTCCGGGACGCGCGTACGGCCTCGGAGCTCCCGTCACCGACGGGTCCCGCGGAGGCCACGGTCAGTGGCAGGGCGACCGTGAACACCACGAGGCCCGCCAGCGCCACCAGGCGGACCCTCTGGAGGTCCGGCCCGGAACGTGGAGACGATGGGGCTCTGTGTCCCCCGGAATGACGCTGCATAGTGCGGAACATAACGAGCGCGGGTGGGCGCGCGGCTCACCGCGCGCCGGGCACCCTACAACTCGGGCGCGCTCACACCCGTACGAGTGAGCGCCTCCACCACCGCGTCCACCACGGCCTCCACATCGGGCACCCAGGGCGCGGCCGAGCCGGGCAGTGGTGCGCGCTCCCAGCGGATCTGGCCCTGGCCGGTCTCGGACGGGGGCAGCGCGATGTAGCCGCCCTCGCCGTGGAAGCGCAGGGACCCCGGCACGAAGTCCTTGGCGTAGAGGAGCTCGCCGAGCTGCTCCATGGAGTAGGGCGCGACGAGGATCGCCCAGCGCGTGGGCGCCGCGACGACCGGGCCGAGGCGCATGCCCGTGCGGTCGAGCGCGTCGAGCGCGCGGGCCGCCGCGAGGGCGGGCAGGCTCACCGCGCAGGGGGCCCTGCCTCCGGTGGCCAGCACGATGGGTGCGGACGGCCGGTTGGTCCACCACCAGCGCACCATGCGCTCGTCGGTGGTGGCCGCGAGGAGGCCGGGGTCGAAGGGGTGAGCACCGGGCACCGTGCACTCCGGGTCCGGGCACCCGCAGCGGGCACGCCCCTGCGGGTCCGGTGCCACACCCGGGAGCACGGGCCACTGCCAATCGGTCGCGAAGGTCAGGGCCGCGCTGAGCATCTCAGGCCTGCCGTCGTTTCGCCTGGACAGGAGCCTGCGTCGCCTTCCGAGGATCTCGCGCATGAGCGCTCGTTCCTTTCCGTTGCACGCCTGGCAACACCGTGGATCACATCACGTCATGTGTCGATCACTTCACTGTGCGTACCTGCTGGCGCATCACACCCCTGCGCACGGCAAGGGGAACCCATCTGGGCCGAGCATTGGCTGCGTCCGCGTCCATACTGCGTCTGTCTAAAGCATGGGCATGGCGTGGGGTGGCGGCGCCTGGCGTTTTGCCGTCCCGCTGTTTCTTGCCGCCTCCGCCACGGGAGGATGGGGCACGGTCGTCGGTGGTTAAGACGCCCGGGTCCGTCGCCAGGTTCCGGGCGGATCCCAACCACCCCTGGCCTTCACCGAGTACGTACCCATCACGACCGCTGTGACGCTCCGTCGAACGAGGCCAGTCGACCTCAATAACCCGTTACCCGAGTCAGTTTTAAGCCAACTTTGGTTTCCCGCAAGGGTTACCGAGGGTCTCATGGACACCAGGAATCCCAGCAGGACAATGCTGGACATCCCCTCACGAGTGCGTGTACATGTGGAGACACTGCTAGCGGCGCAGAACGACATGGGGGTTTGCGATGCTATTGAGCAATACGCACCGGTCGGAAAGCCGGACGCCATGAACGCCCCTCACGTTCCGAAAGTGGCCGGAATCGATTCAACGGTTCCCGCGCCCGCACACACTGTCGCGCCGACGACCTCCGTCACGGGCTCCTCCTCGGCCACCTCGTCCACCGGCCCCGGAGCCGTTCTCCAAGATCGGCTCGCCGGCTGGGTGTCCGACCTCACCACCCTCCACGAACTCACCGAGCGCCTGGTGCGCACCGCGACACTGAACGACGCGCTGCAGGAGCTGCTGCGCGCCGGAGCCGCCCTCGTGGGTGCCCGGCGCGGTCTCGTCGTCATGGAACCGGGCGACGGACTCGGCCCTGACACCACCATCGGCCTGGGCCTCGCCCGCGCCGACCTCGGCCACATCGAGACCGTCCCGCGCAGCGCCATGTCGTACGGCAGGATCCTGGACGGACTGCCCGGCGGCGAGGGCGAGATCTCCCAGCCCGACCTCCTCTCCGAGGACGGGCTCGACCCCCGCCACCGCGAGGTGGCCGCCCGGCTCGGCTATGCCGCGAGCTACGCACTGCCCCTGTCCACCAAGGCGGCGGGCCGGCTGGGCGCCGCCGTATGGCTCTACGACGAACCCGCCGAACCGGTGGAGCGTCAGCGCCACCTCGTCGGCCTCTACGCCCGCTACGCGACCGAACACCTGGCACGGCTGCTGGAACTGGACCGCACACGCGCGTGCATGAAGACGATCTCCCAGGAGCTGCTTCCGCCGCGGCTGCCCCGGGTCCCCGGTGTCCAGCTCGCCGCCCGGCATCGCACGGGCCCGCGCGGCGGCGGCGACTGGTACGACGCGCTGCCGCTGCCCGACGCCGCGCTCGGCCTCGCGGTCGGCTCCGTCACCGGGGCGGGGCCCAGCGCGGTCGCCGCCATGGGCCGGCTGAGGGCCTCGCTGCGGGCGTACGCCGTGATGGAGGGCGAGGACCCCGTCGCCGTCCTGTCCGACCTCGAGCTGCTGCTGCGTCTGACCGAGCCCGCCCGCTCCGCGACCGCCCTCTTCGCGTACTGCGAACCCGCCCTGCGCAAGATCACGCTCGCCGGGGCCGGACACAGCCCGCCGCTGGTGATCGGCGCGCGGCGCACCGAGTTCGTGGAGACCTCCCTGTCCGCGCCCCTGGGCATGCTCGCCTGCTGGGAGGCGCCCAGTGTCGAACTGACGGCCGAGCCGGGCGAGACCGTGCTGCTCTACACCGACGGCCTGCTGCACCGCACCGGCGACCCCATGGACCGCGCCTTCGCCCGCCTGCACGCGGCGGCCGCCAGCGTCCCCAGGACGCTGCGTGAGGATCCCGGCGCGCTCGCCGACCATGTTCTGCGGTCCGTGCTGCCGGACGGGCTGGACGAGGCGGACAGCGCGGAGGACGTCGTACTCCTGGCGGCGCGCTTCGAGTGAGGTCCGCACTTCGAGTGAGGCCCATGCTTCGAGCGAGGTCCACGCTTCGAGTGCGGTCCGCACTTCGAGCGCGGTCCTGGGGCCGTCGCGCTGAGTTCTGCGCGTAACAGGACTTCCGGCCCTGGGCTCGCTTCTGTACGACCGTACGATGATGGGTGTCCCCCTGCTCGAGCACAGCGGAGAGCTGGGGGGAAGGTCCAGAGTCGTATCTAGGAGGCAGACCGTGTCGGAGGCGCTCAACCCGGAGACCCCGGAAGCCGTGCTCGACGATGCCGCTGACGAAGCGGGCGAAGAAGAGCCGATCAAGCAGCGCAAGAACGGCCTGTATCCGGGCGTGTCCGACGAGCTCGCCGAGAACATGAAGTCCGGATGGGCCGACACCGAGCTGCGCGGCCTCACGCCGATCGCGCAGGCCGAGTACACCGCCGCCCGCCGCGCCGCGCTCTCCGCGCGTTTCCCGGGCGAGCGCCTGGTGATCCCGGCGGGCAACCTGAAGACCCGGTCGAACGACACGGAGTACCCCTTCCGCGCCTCGGTCGAGTACGCGTACCTCACCGGCAACCTGACCGAGGACGGCGTCCTGGTCCTGGAGCCCACCATCTCCGCGGACGTGAACGGCGGCCACAAGGCGACGATCTACCTGCTGCCGCGCTCCGACCGCGAGAACGGCGAGTTCTGGCTGTCCGGGCAGGGCGAGCTGTGGGTCGGCCGCCGCCACTCCCTCACCGAGGCCGAACAGCTGTACGGCATCCCCGCCTCCGACGTGCGGGAGCTGGCCGGCAAGCTGCGTGAGGCCACCGGCCCGGTCCGGGTCGTGCGCGGCTACGACGCCGGCATCGAGGCGGCCCTGACCGACAAGGTCACCGCCGAGCGCGACGAGGAGCTGCGGGTCTTCCTCTCCGAGGCGCGGCTGATCAAGGACGATTTCGAGGCCGGTGAGCTGCAGAAGGCCGTCGACTCGACGGCACGCGGCTTCGAGGACGTCGTGAAGGTCCTGGACAAGGCCGAGGCGACCAGCGAGCGCTACATCGAGGGCACCTTCTTCCTGCGCGCCCGGGTCGAGGGCAACGACATCGGCTACGGCTCGATCTGCGCCGCCGGCCCGCACGCCTGCACGCTGCACTGGGTGCGCAACGACGGGCCCGTGCGCTCCGGAGACCTGCTGCTGCTCGACGCGGGCGTGGAGACGCACACGCTCTACACCGCCGACGTCACACGCACGCTGCCGGTCAACGGCCGCTACAGCGAGATCCAGAAGAAGATCTACGACGCCGTGTACGAGGCCCAGGAGGCCGGTATCGCGGCCGTGCAGCCCGGCGCCAAGTACCGCGACTTCCACGACGCCGCGCAGCGCGTGCTGGCCGAGAAGCTCGTCGAGTGGGGTCTGGTCGAGGGCCCGGTCGAGCGCGTCCTGGAGCTGGGCCTGCAGCGCCGCTGGACCCTGCACGGCACCGGCCACATGCTCGGCATGGACGTCCACGACTGCGCCGCCGCGCGGACCGAGACGTACGTGGACAGCACGCTGGAGCCGGGCATGTGCCTGACCGTCGAGCCCGGCCTGTACTTCCAGGCGGACGACCTGACCGTCCCCGAGGAGTACCGGGGCATCGGCGTGCGCATCGAGGACGACATCCTGGTGACCGAGGACGGCAACCGGAACCTGTCGGCGGGGCTGCCGCGTCGCTCCGACGAGGTCGAGGCGTGGATGGCGGCGCTGAAGAGCTGAGCGCTGACTAGTGCTGACGTAGGGCTGATGGCCGGGTACGAAATGTGCCCGGCCATTCGTCTGCGGGTAGGTCGTGGCTGGTCGCGCCCACGCGGCGGAGCCGCATGGTGTCACGGCCCCGCGCCCCTTTGGGCGCGGGAACTCACGGGGGGGGATTAGTGGGCGACGACTTCTGGTCCGGTGTCGGGGTGGATCTGCATCTGGAGCCGGACGTGGCCGCGGGGCGCAGGACCGGGCTCGAACGGGCTCTACGGGACGCGGTGCGCGACGGACGGCTCGCTCCGGGCACACGGTTGCCCCCGACCCGGCGGCTCGCGGCCGAACTCGGCATCTCGCGCGGGACGGCCAAGGGGGCCTACGACCAACTGGTCGCCGAGGGGTATCTGACAGCCCGGCAGGGGTCGGGAACCGAGGTCGCGGTCCTTCCCGGGGACGCCGTGTCGGAGGCCGTCGGGGCTCCTCGCGCGCGTGCGCCCCGTTTCGATCTGCGGCCGGGCAGCCCGGACGTCGGTACGTTCCCGGCGGCGGCGTGGCTGCGGGCGCTGCGCCGCGCGATCGCGACGGCGCCCTCCCTGGCGTACGACTACGGGGACCCGCGCGGCCGGATCGAACTGCGGACGGCGCTCTCGGGCTACCTGGGACGGGCCAGGGGCGTGATCGCGCCGCCCGAACGGATCGTGATCACCTCGGGATACGTGCAGGGGCTCGCCCTTCTGACGCGCGTGCTGGACGGCGGGGTGGTCGCGATGGAGGACCCCGGGCTGCCGTTCCACCGGGATGTGGTGCGGCGGGCCGGAGGCACGGTGGTGCCGCTGAAGGTGGACGAACGCGGCGCCCGTGCGGGGGAGTTGGCTTCTTCACCGGCGGACGCGGTCGTCGTCACGCCCGCCCATCAGTACCCGACCGGGGTCACCCTGCACCCCGAGCGGCGACGGGCGCTCACCGACTGGGCACGCGCGCGCGGCGGACTGATCGTCGAGGACGACTACGACGGTGAGTTCCGCTACGACCGGCAACCCGTCGGCGCCCTCCAGGGCATGGCACCGGGGCAGGTCGCCTACCTGGGTACGGCGTCCAAGACGCTCGGCCCCGCCCTGCGGCTCGGCTGGATGGTGTTGCCGCCGCACCTGGTCGACGCGGTGGCCGACGTGAAGCTGCACAGCGACCATCACACCGAGTCCATCGGCCAGTTGGCGCTGGCCGAGATGATCACCAGCCACGCGTACGACCGTCATGTGCGCGCCTGCCGGCTGCGGTACCGGCGACGCCGGGACCAGCTGCTCGACCGGCTGGGGGCGCGCAGGAGCGTACGCGGTATCGCGGCCGGGCTGCACGCACTGGTGGACGTGGCGGACGAGGCGGAGGTGCTGGCGCGCGCGGAGGAGGAGGGGCTCGCGGTCGGGCGTCTCGGCGAGCACTGGCACGAGCGCGGTGAGGGGCGGCCTCAGGGCTTGGTCGTGGGCTACGGGACTCCCCGGGAGCGGATCTATCCGGAAGCGCTGGAGGCGTTGGGGCGGGTGCTGGACGGGCACCAGGGGGTGTCGGGCAGGAACCAAGGGGTGTCGGGCGGGAGTCAAGGGGTCTCGGGCAGGATCCAGGGGGTCTCGGGCGGGAGTCAATTGGGTCGCAAAGAGGTGTGAGGATTGGGCCTGTTGACGGGTCCACCGGGCCCGTAGCGTCGAAGTCATGACGAATCCGGCAGCATCCGCGCAGTCGAGCCGCCTCGTCCCGCCCGCGGGACCGCAACGCGTCCTGGCCCTCGCCCAGCTGACCAACTCCGTGGGGGACGGCGCCTATTACGTGACCTCCGCGCTGTACTTCACGCACGTCGTGGGGCTGGCCCCCGCGCGCGTGGGGCTCGGGCTGACCGTCGCCTGGGCGATCGGCTCCCTGGTGGGCGTACCCCTGGGGCGGCTCGCCGACCGGCGCGGGCCGCGTGGCACGGCGGTGCTGCTGGCCCTTGCGTCCGGAGCGGCGGTGGCGTCCTTCCTGGTCGTCCGCGGCTTCCTGCCCTTCGTCCTCGCGGCCTGCGCGTACGCCTCCGCGCAGTCGGGGCTCGGAGCGGCCCGGCAGGCGCTGCTCGCCGGGCTGATACCGGCCGGGGAGCGAACCGGGCTGCTCGCCCATCTTCAGTCGACGCTCAACGCCGGTCTCGCCGTGGGGGCGGGCCTCGGCGGGCTCGCGCTGCACGCCGGAACACGGGACGCGTATCTCGGGGTGTTCGCGCTGGACGCGGTGAGCTTCCTGCTCTGCGCGGGTGTGCTGCTGCGGCTGCCGTCCGTGCCGCGCGTGACCGTACGGCACGGTCACGGGGCCGGTGTCCTGCGCAACCGCCCGTACGTGCTCGTCACGTTCCTCAACACCGTGCTGCTGCTGCGGATGCCGCTGCTCAGTCTGGGCATCCCGCTGTGGATCACCGAGCGCACCCAGGCGCCCGCCTGGCTGGTCTCCGCGCTGTTCGTCCTCAACACCGGTGCGGTGATGGTCTTCCAGGTGCGGATGGCGCGCGGTGTCACGGGCCTCGCCTCGGCCACGCGCGCGATACGCCGTTCCGGGCTCGTGATGCTGGTGTCCTGCGCGGTCTTCGCGCTGTCGGCCGGTGCCTCGCCGTGGGTCGCGGCGGGGGTCCTGGTGGCGGGCGCGGTGCTCCAGGTCGTCGCCGAGATGCAGCAGTCGGCGGGTTCCTGGCAGGTGGGCTTCGACCTCGCCCCGGCCGACCGCATGGGCGAGTACCAGGGCTTCTTCGGCACGGGCGTCACGGTGGCGCGTACCGCGGGCCCGCTGGTCCTGACCGCGCTGCTGGTGGGCTGGGGCACGCCGGGATGGCTGCTGCTGGGGGGACTGATGCTGGGGGCGTCGTACGGGATGGGCCCGGCGGTGCGGTGGGCCGCCACCCGCGAGGTGACAGCCCACCGCCGGGACCGGGACCGGGATCAGGACCGGAACCGGAACCCGGACCGGGACGGGAATCGGACCCAGGACCCGGACCGGGACCGGGACGGGAATCAGACGCAGGACCGGGTCAAGCGGCAACCCGTACCGGCGAACTGACCACCACCGGAAGCGAGTCCACGAACAGGGCGCCCGCGAGCAGTCCCCCCGTGCCACGGGGGCTCCACGCGCGCGTGTGGAGGTCGTCGTCGAAGGCGGCCAGAGCCGCGTGGCCGGCCTCCGTCGCCGTACCGCCCGCCTCCAGCACGCCCCGGGCACCCGCCTGGACGTGCCGCAGCCCGTGCGGGCCCGCCGTGTACAGCAACTCGGTGTCCTGGAGGGTGGACATGACGGTGAGGAGGGCGTCGAGCCGGGCGTTCGGCTCGGACGCGCCGGCGGAGCGGGAGGCGGCGAGCGCGTCCAACGCCCTCCGTACGTGCGGGAATCCGGCGCGCGCCTCGCCCCGCGCCCCGGCCGCGCCGTACTTCGCCGACATGGACGACCCTCGGGAGGGCCGCCGCGGCGCCCGCCGGTCGGGGTGCGCCGCGATCCGCTTGGCGGTGGCGGCGACCTCGGAACCCTTGGCCCCCGGGTCCAGGGCCGCCGCCGCGACCAGGAAGCCCAGGACCCACAGCGCCCCGCGGTGGCCACCGCCCGCCAGCGTCACCGAGTGCTCGGTGGACCGGCCGATCGCGCCCAGCTCCGTGCGGAGTTCGGGCGTGGGCCCGCCGATGCGTCGGGCGGCGGCCACCATGGCCGCGAGGCCGGGCGTCAGCGCCTTGGCCGACCAGCGCAGGGAACACAGGTCCCGGCGGGTGGCCCGGGCACCGAGATCACGCGGATCGGGCAGGCCGGGCTTGGGGGTGAGCTCCAGTTGCCCTGTCAGCGCGGCCACGGCGGCCCGCGCCAGCGTCTCGTCCTCGCGGCTGCTCACGCGCGAACCCTATGAGGACGCCGAGGCGGACGGACTGGCACTGTCACTCGGGGCGTCGCTCGGGGCACCGCTCGGCGGCGTACCGGTCGGAGCGCCGCTCGGGGGCGTACCTCCGCCACCGCTGCCCGCGCCGGTGCTCTCGGCGTCGGGGTCGATGCCCAGGATGATGGACCCCTTGAAGCCCTTGGACGGGTCCTTCTTGTGGACCGGCTTCAGGGTGAGCAGCCCGCTGGAGGCGCCGCCGCCGTCGTACACCATGTCGTCGGCGAGCTTGGTGTAGCTGCCGGTGTGCTTGGAGTACGGCTCCAGGGACTGGACCTCGGCGGCGATGTCGTCGTCGAAGAAGAACTGGCCGGTGAAGTTGACCTTGCCGCCCTCGTAGGTGCCGTCCGCCTTCTCGCCGCCCGTGTGCACCCTGACGTGGATGTGCGTGGTGCGGGGCGTGTACCAGCCGGGGAAGATCGTCTCGAACTTCACGACCCCGTTGGCGTTGGCGACCTGGTAGCCGCGCAGGTAGGTCTGGTCGTTCGCGGTGGAGCCGTCCTCGCTCTCGGCGGGGGCGGATCCGCCGGGGTTGGCGGTGGTGTAGCCGGAGTAGTAGCCCCAGGCGTCGCAGTGCCAGATCTCCACGGCCGCGCCCGCGACCGGACCGCAGGAGTCGGTGGTGTCCTGCACCGTGATGCGCAGCGTCAGCGGGACGCCGCCCTTGCCCTCGGTGATGTCCTTGCGCACCAGAGCGCCGTCGAGGTAGTACGGCCCCTCCGTGACGCTGGACATCAGCACGCACTGGCCGCTGCTGGTGGAGGTCGCCGAGGCGGTCGCCTCGGCGTCGGTGGCGGTGGTCGTCTCGTCGGCGAACGCCGATTGGTAGCCCGCGACCGCGAGCCCGCCCGCGGCGACCGTGCCGCCCGTCACCGCGAGCGCACGGCGCCGGGTGACCGAAGTGTCTTTGTGGCTTCTCGTCATGATCGGAAAGCTAGGAAGGGCAACCGTCAGGGGCATGGGGTGGGGCTGTGAGGAGGGTAAGAATTCTGAGAAAGCTGAAGTCGACGGAAAATCGCCCTCTCCAGGGAGCCCGAAAACCAAAGGTGCCGCCAAAGATGTCGCCAAAGGTGCAGCCAAAGATGTCGCCACAACGCTGAGGGCGTCACCACGCGTACGGCAGGTCCACCTCGATCACCGTCGGGCCCCCGGCAGGGCTGGTCAGGCGCACGGCCCCGTCGAGCGCGGCGACCCGCCGTCGCATACCGAGCAGTCCCGAACCGGCCGCCTCGTCGGCGCCGCCACGGCCCTCGTCGCGGACGACCACGCTCAGCCCGGTCGGCGTACGGGCGAGCCGGATCGCCGCCCGCTCCGAGGCGCTGTGCCTGCCCGCGTTCGTCAGCGCCTCGGCCAGCACGAAGTACGCGGCCGCCTCGATGGCCGCGGGGGCCCGGACCCCGCTCTGCGCCCCGTCCTCCAGACCGTCCACGTCCATGGTCACGTCGAGCCCGCTGCTCGCCGCGAGCGCCCGCGCCGCCCCGACGAGACCACGGTCGGTGAGGATCGGCGGGTGGATGCCACGGACGACGTGACGCAGTTCGGTCAGCGCCTCTTCGGCCTGGTCCTGGGCGTCGTCGAGGAGTTTGCGGGCGGCGTCCGGGTCACGTTCGTACGCCCGTTTGGCGACGCCGATCCGCACGGAGAGCGACACCAGCCGCGCCTGCGTACCCTCCTGCAGGTCCTGCTCGATGCGACGCAGTTCTGCCTCGTGCGCGGCGACCGCGCCCGCCCGGGTCTCGGTCAGTTCCTCGACCCGCTCCGCGAGCAGGGCCTTGGGTGAGGGCTTGAGCAGGGCGGTGGACCAGGCGGCGTCCAGGTCCGCGAGACGGCTGACCAGCGGCAGGACCAGCGGTGAACGGCCCAGCAGACCCTGTCGTACACCGTCGACGAGCAGGCCGACAGGCCACAGCGGCAGCGCGAGGACGCCCAGGAAGCCGTAGGCGTAGTGGGCGACCATCCAGCGCAGGTCGTTGAAGGTGCCCGGGTCACGGACCGCCGTGCGCAGCCGCCGGCGGAGCGGGCCCTCGACGCGTTGGTACGCCTCGGGGATCTCCCGGCCCGTCCACTCGGCGACCTGGCGCCGCTTGGCGCCGGCGAAGCGGCGCACCAGGAGCACCGTCTCGGGCAGCAGTCCGGCACCGACCACCACGAGGGTGGCGACGGCCGTGAGCAGCAGCACCGTGATGAAGATGATCGAGCCGAACGCCAGTACGGCGGCCCGTCCCAATTGGACCGTGGCTCGCGCTGCCTCCCGCACTGTCGTTCTCATGCCGTCCAGGCTAGGCACGCCTGGTGCGGCTGCGCGGGAGAGCAGGCTCCAGACAGATGGTGTAGCCCGCTACACCACGGGTTCGGGAGACCACTCACTCGTGGCGGCGAGCTTCCGACGGGATCGTTGAATCCGGAAGCTCGCTCGGCCCAGCAGTCCGCCGTCACCCCGGCGCAGAACGACCCGGCCGCACAGGAACCGGCCCGCGTCTGACCGCCCCCGCGCGCCCGAGGGCCACCCATGCTCGGCACGGGCGGCCCTCGCCCCGTACCCCCGACAGGAACCGGTGATGATCGCCAACTGGCAGCGACACATACGAAGCAGTCCCCGCGCCCAGGACACGGCATCGGCCCTGCTGCTGTTCGCCGTCTCCTTCCCCGGCAGCCTGTACGTCGCCGCCGGCTCCCCCGGCCCGGCCGCCCCGTGGTGGACCGCCGCGCTCCTGTCCTGTGTCTCCTGCACCGCCCTGCTCTTCCACCGCGACCACCCGCGCACCGCGCTGGCCCTGACCACCGCCGCCGCCGTGACCTCGGCCGCGCAGGGCCGGCTGCTCACGGTGCTGTCGCTGGGCCCGCTCATGGTGGCGCTCTACTCGTTCGCCCTCCGCACCGAGCACAACACCCTGCGCAGGAGCTACGCCTTGGGTGTCGCCGCGCTCCTGATGACCACGGAGCTCATCGCCGGGCCCGCCGACCGCCCGATGGACCTCAAGACGGTCGGCCCCGCCGCCTGGGTGCTGATACCGACGGCTCTGGGCAGCGCGGTCCGGCTCCGGCGCGCCTACCTCGACGCCGTCCGGGCTCGCGCCGAGCACGCAGAGCGCACCCGCGAGGAGGAAGCCCGGCGCCGGGTCGCCGAGGAGCGGCTGCGCATCGCCCGCGAGCTGCACGACGTCACCGCCCAGCACCTCGCCCTGGCCAACGCCCAGGCCGGCACCCTCGCCCACCTTCTGCGCGGCCAGCCCGACCAGGTCCACAAGATCCTCGCCGGCCTCGCCACCACCACCTCCGCGGCGCTGCGCGAGCTCAAGGCCACCGTCGGCCTGCTGCGACACGAAGGCACTGAAGGGACTGAAGGCACCGTGGATACCCAGGGCACCGAGGGCGCATCCTCGCCGACCGCTCCGGGACTCGCCCGCCTGGCCGGCCTGACCGCCTCCTTCCGGTCCGCCGGTCTCGACGTCACCGTCAGCACCGAGGGGGAACCCCGGCAGCTCACCCCGGCGGCGGATCTCACCGCGTTCCGGATCGTGCAGGAAGCGCTCACCAACGTCACCAAACACGCAGCCGCCAAAACCGCCCGGGTCCGGCTCACCTACTCCCACGACCGGTTGACCCTCACGGTCGCCGACGACGGAGGCACCGTCCGATCGGCCCCGCCCACACCGCCGCTCCCGGGCGGGGGCTTCGGTCTCCTCGGCATGCGCGAACGCGCCCAGTCCGTGGGCGGCCGCCTCCGGGCCGGGCCCAGGCCCGGAGGCGGCTTCGAGGTCAGGGCCGAACTCCCGCTCGGCGAGACCGCCTTGGCGATCCACGAGACCGCCTTGGCGATCCAGGAGACTGCCTTGGCGATCCGCCCCTGCCCGGGCGCCAAGCCGCCGTCACCCGGGCGCTAAACCGCCATCAGCGGCGCGTCCTTCTTCCACTTGAGGATCTTGTCGAAGCTGACCACCGCGCCGCCCCGCCCCGGCTCGTTGCCGATCTGGACGTGATCGGCGAGTTCCCGGATCAGGCAGAGCCCCCGGCCGTGCTCCGCGTCGCCGCGGACCGGGCGGAGCGCGGGACGCGCACGGCCCGGGGCGAAGCCCGGGCCGGAGTCGGAGACTTCGATGCGGCACTTCTCGCCGTCGAGGTAGGCGGTGACCCGATAGGCCTCGGACGCGGTACCGGGAGCGGCGTCGCCGCCGTGCTCCACGGCGTTGGCGCAGGCCTCGGTGAGGGCCACGGAGAGGTCGTACGAGACGTCCGGATCGACGCCCGCCGTCTCCATCGTGCCGAGCAGCAGACGTCTGGCGAGCGGAACGCTCGCAGCCTCACGCCGCAAATGGAGTGACCACCAGATGCTCATGCTCCAGCCTCCCGGCCGCGGCTCGACATACCGTTACGTATTGCCGCAAGCACCTGTGCGCAATCGCCTGCATGACGTGATGCCGCCCATATGGCGGATGCGCACGCGACAACGATCGGTGTATGTGCGGGTGGTTCGGCCCAGATCGTGATCTTCCGGACCACGGCTTGCGGACCGTCATCTTGCGGACCTGCCGTAGGAAGCGGGTGGGCCGAGTGCGATGATGAGCCCGCCATGACTGCCCCCCACCAGCGCAGGGCGCGCTCCGGACACGAGCTCCGGATTCTGCGGGCCGCGGTGTTCGCCGCGGTCTGTGTCGTGCTGGCCGCGGCCGGTCATGGGCTCGCCTCCTGCGCCACCGTCCCGCTGTGGACGCTCGGCGCCGGATTCCTCGCGGTCTTCGCCGTCGCCGCCGCACTGGCGGGACGGGAGCGTTCACTGCCGGGCATCGCGGCGCTGCTCGCGGGCGGTCAGACCGCCCTGCACACGCTCTTCGGGCTCGCCGGGACCGCTACGGCGGGCTCGGGCTCCATGTCGATGGCCGACACCTCACTCGTGGAACGCGCCGCGCGCCTCGTGTGCGGCACGACAGCGGCGGCGATCAGCCCCGCTCAGGCCATGAAGATCCTCGCCGACGCACGGCTCGACACGGGCACGACCCCGTCCATGTCCATGCCCATGCCCCACTCCTCGGACGCGATGTCGGCCGCCACGGGATCCTCGATGTCCGTGTGGCCGTCCCTGCCGATGCTGCTCGGCCACGTCCTCGCGGCCGTCGCCGCAGGCTGGGTGCTCCGCCACGGTGATCTGGCGCTGCTGCGGCTGATGCGGCTGTCCGCGCACGGAGTCGCGGAAGGGGCGCTCGTACGGTCCCTGCGCGGGGCGCTCGCGCTCGTACGCGCCCTGCGGGCCGGACTTCCGGGCACGCCCGACGCGACACCGCGCGCCCGGCGCACCGCGCTTCTGACGCCGCCCAAGCTCCGTACCGCCGAGCTCCAGCACAGCGTCGTCCGCCGCGGACCGCCCCGCTCCACCGCTCTCGTCCTCGCCGCCTGACACGACGCGCCGCTCCGCCGGACCGATCCGAAGGATCCGTCCGGACCGATCCGAAGGATCCGAAGGGGATGCCGTCGTGCGGCACGCGCGCGTGCACGCGAAAACACCCCCAGGGGCCCGTCGCACCTTTCGCACGCGCACCCCCTTCTCTTCTCATCGGACTGAAAGTGGAGTGCTCTCTTCCATGAAGGCTTCCCGTATCGCCGCCGCCGGTGCCGTCGCCGCCTCGGCCGTCCTCGCCGTCTCCGCCCCCGCCTTCGCGCACGTCAGCGTGCAGCCGGAGGGCGAGGCCGCCAAGGGCGGTTACGCCGTCGTTGACTTCAAGGTCCCCAACGAGCGTGACAACGCCTCGACCAGCAAGGTCGAGGTGAACTTCCCGACCGACCACCCGCTCGCCTCCGTCATGCCGCAGCCCCTCGACGGCTGGTCCGTGAAGGTCACCAAGAGCAAGCTGGCCAAGCCGCTCACGATGCACGGCGAGAAGATCTCCGAGGCCGTCAGCAAGGTCACCTGGACCGCCACCGGCAAGGGCATCGAGCCGGGCTTCTTCCAGAAGTTCCCGCTCTCCGTCGGCGCGCTCCCCGAGGACACCGACGAGCTCGTCTTCAAGGCGATCCAGACGTACGACAACAAGGAGGTCGTGCGCTGGATCGAGCCGCAGCAGGAGGGCCAGGAGGAGCCCGAGAACCCGGCTCCGGTGCTCACGCTCTCCGACGCGTCCGCGGACGGCCACCACGGGTCCTCCGGCACCGCCAAGGACGCCTCCGACACCTCCACGGCGGCCCCCGCCGCGTCCACCTCCGCCTCCTCCGCGGACAGCAGTGACACCACCGCGCGGGTCCTCGGTGTCGTCGGCATCGTCGTCGGCGCGGCGGGCGTGGCGTACGGCGTTCTGGCCGGCCGTCGGCGCACCAAGGCCTGAGGCCCACCGCACCCCTCCTTTGTGCGCCGGTAGGTCGTACGCCCTCGTCAAAGAGGTCGTACGACCCCGGTGCACACCGGAGCCCTCACATCTGGGACATTTTTCTATGCGCAAGAAGACGTATGCCGCGGCCGCCCTGTTCGCCGCCGCCGCACTGACCCTTTCCGCCTGCGGCAGCGGCGACGACAGCAACAAGCCGATCGCCGACGTGTCCGCCGAGGCCGGCACGGGCAAGGCCGCCACGGTCCTCGACAAGGCGTTCGAGAAGCCCGACCTCGTCCTCACCGACACGAACGGCAAGAAGTACGACTTCCGGGCCGAGACCAAGGGCGTCCCGACGCTGATCTACTTCGGCTACACCCACTGCCCCGACGTCTGCCCGACGACGATGAGCAACCTCGCCGTCGCCAAGAAGCAGTTGCCCAAGACCGAACAGGACAAGCTCAGGGTCGTGTTCGTCACCACCGACCCGGCCCGCGACACCCCCGCAACGCTCGGCAAGTGGCTCAAGGGAATCGACCCCACCTTCGTCGGCCTCACCGGCGACTTCCCCACCATCCAGGCGGGCGCCCGCACCCTGGGCATCTCCATCGAGCCGACGGCTAAGGACAAGAACGGCAAGCTCGTCTCCGTGCACGGCACCCAGGTCATCGCGTTCTCGCCGAAGACCGACGGGGGCTATGTGATCTACGGCGAGGACGCCACCGTCGACGACTACACCAAGGACCTCCCCAAGCTCATCAAGGGAGAGAATCCGTGAGCCGACCCGGAGCCCCTTCGAGGCGTCTCGCGGGATGCGTGGCGCTGACGGCCACGGCGCTGGCGCTGGCGGGCTGCGGCTCCGACGACTCCTCCTCGAACAACGCGGGCAAGCCCGAACTGAAGATCACCGGCGCCTACATGCCCGCCCCGGTCATGGACACCATGGCGGCCGGCTTCTTCACCGTCACCAACTCCGGCGGCGCCGACACCCTGACCTCCGTCACCAGCGACCTCGCCCCCGACGTCACGCTGCACTCCACCAAGGGCGGCGCGATGGAGGAGCAGAAGTCGTTCGCCGTGCCCGCCGACGGGTCACTCGACTTCGCGAGCGGCGGCAACCACCTCATGTTCGAAAAGCTCACCCACAAGCCTCTGGAGGGCGAGAAGGTGTCGGTGACGCTGCACTTCGCCAAGGCGGGCACGGTGAAGGTCTCCATGCCGGTGAAGTCCGCGACGTACAACCCCAAGACCGGGCACTGAGGGAGGGATCACCGTGACACAGGCCATCGCTCCCCGTGCGGCTGCCACCACCACTGGAGGGGTCGCTTTTCGGGTACGGACACTGCTGTTGCTGCTCCTCGCCGTGATCGGCGCGGTCCTGGCCGGCGCGGCGCCCGCCTCCGCGCACGCCGCGCTGACCGGCAGCGACCCCCAGCAGGGAGCGGTGGTCAGCCGGGCACCCACCCAGGTCTCGCTGACGTTCTCCGAGAAGGTCGCGATGTCCGACGGCTCGGTGCGCGTGCTCGACCCCAAGGGCAAGCGCGTCGACACCGGCAAGGCGACCGACCTGGGCGGCACCACCTACGGCGTGAAGCTCCACTCGGGGCTGCCCGACGGCACGTTCACCGTCACCTACCAGGTGGTGTCGGCGGACAGCCATCCCGTCTCGGGTGCCTTCACCTTCTCCGTCGGCGCGCCCTCGCAGACCTCCGTCGCGCTCTCCGACCCGGCCGTGGGCGGCGGAGTCGTCGGCGCGCTCTATGGGTTCGGGCGTTATGTGTCGTACGCCGGATTCATCCTTCTGGTGGGTGGCGCGGCCTTCGTACTGGCCTGCTGGCAGCGCGGCGCCGGGGTCCGTCCCGTGCAACGGCTCGTGGTCTCCGGGTGGCTCGCGCTGACCGGCGCCACCCTCGCGCTGCTGCTCCTGCGCGGTTCCTACGTCGGCTCCGGCAAGGTCGGCGACATCTTCGACCTGACGCTGCTCGGGCAGGTGCTGCAGACCAAGGCGGGCGCGGCACTGGTCTCGCGGCTGCTGCTGCTCGCCGCGGGTGCGCTGTTCATCGCGGTGCTCTTCGGGGCGTACGCGCGGCGGGACGAGGCCGACGCGACCGACGAGGGCGACGCGTCCGGCAGGAGAGACGCGACCGGCAAGGACGACGGGTCCGACAAGGGCGGTGTCGATGCCGATGCCGAGAAGAGGGACCTCACCTTCGGGCTCGCGATCGGCGGCGCCGTCGTCGCGGCGGGCCTGGCGGCGAGCTGGGCGATGGCCGAGCACGCCTCCACCGGTATCCAGGCGGGCCTCGCGATGCCCGTCGACGTGCTGCATCTGCTGGCGGTCGCCGTCTGGCTGGGCGGCCTCTCGACGCTGCTCGTGGCGCTGTTCCGGGCGCCCGCCGAGACACCGATCGACGCGGTGGCCGTACGACGCTTCTCGCGCCTCGCGTTCGGCAGCGTGACCGTGCTGGCCGCGACCGGGATTTACCAGTCCTGGCGCCAGGTCGGCTCCTGGTCGGCGCTGACCGGAACGTGGTACGGACAGCTGCTGCTCATCAAGATCGGCCTGGTGGCCGTCCTCGTCGGCATCGCGTGGATCTCGCGGCGGTGGACGGCGCAGCTGTCCGAGGCGCCACAGGCGAAGGCCATGGCGACGGCCGGGGCCACAGTCGGGACCACAGCCGGGGCGACGGCTCTCGCCGAACTTCGGACGAAGCAGCCGACGAAGGTGCCCGCGAATTCCAGGGACTCCAGCTCTGGGGGCTCGAACTCTGAGGGCTCGAACTCTGAGGGCTCGAAATCCGGGGACTCCCGGCGCGCCGCTCAACTCGCCCGGCAGCAGACCGCCGTGGCCACCGCGCGTCAAAAGCGCCTCCGCGACGCCGACCCGGCCCGGGCCGGCTTGCGCCGCTCGGTGCTCGCCGAGGCCGGCGTCGCCGTCGTCCTGCTGGCCGTGACGACCGTGCTGACGTCCACCGAGCCGGGGCGCACGGAGGAGGCGGCCCAGCAGGCCACCTCGTCCTCCTCGCAGCGGTCCGGGCCGCTCTCCCTGAAGCTCCCGTTCGACACGGGCGGCCAGGACGGGAAGGGCACCGCGGAGGTCACCCTCGACCCGGCCCGCGTCGGTGGCAACGAGATGCACGTCTTCGTGGAGCGACCGAACGGCAAGGCCTTCGACGTCCCCGAGGTGAAGGTCGCCTTCACCCTGGCGGCCAAGAAGATCGGCCCGCTGCCCGTGACCCCCGACCGCATCGCCACCGGCCACTGGTCGGCGATCGGGGTGCAGATCCCCATGGCGGGCGACTGGGAGATCGCGGTGACCGTGCGCACCTCCGACATCGACCAGACGACCGTCACCAAGAACGCGAAGATCGGCTGAACCTCACCATGGCTGACCAGCCCACTCCGGAAGCCACCACGGAAAAGAACCCTCCAGGAGAGGCCGTTTCCCAGAAGCCCTCTTCTGGCGGGGTCTTTTCCCGGCGCCGACTGCTCGGCACCGCCGGTGCCACCGGTCTCGCCCTGGGCGCGGCCGGAGGTGCCGCCGGGTACGCGGCAGCGCCCGCCGCCGACAAGGCCGCGCCCCTGACCTCGCTCGGCACGGACACGGTGATGTTTCACGGGAAACATCAGCCCGGCATCACCACCGCGCTCCAGGCCCGTGGCCACCTCGTCGCATTCGACCTGGCCGCGGGCGCGGGCCGCAAGGAGGCCGCCGCACTGCTGCGCCGCTGGTCGACGACGGCTCAGCGGCTGATGGCGGGCGAGGCCGCCGCGCAGGACGACACGGACGTCGCCCGTGACGCCGGACCGTCGTCCCTGACGGTCACCTTCGGCTTCGGAAACAGCTTCTTCGCCCGGACGGGTCTGGAGAAGCAGCGCCCGGTCGCCCTCGACCCCCTGCCCGACTTCTCCTCCGACCACCTCGACAAGGCGCGCAGCAACGGCGACCTGTGGGTGCAGATCGGCGCCGACGACGCCCTGGTCGCCTTCCATGCCCTGCGCACGCTCCAGAAGGACGCGGGCAGCGCGGCCCGGGTGCGCTGGCAGATGAACGGCTTCAACCGCTCGCCCGGCGCCACGACCCAGCCGATGACGGCCCGCAACCTGATGGGCCAGATCGACGGCACCCGCAATCCGAAGCCGTCCGAGTCCGACTTCGACCGGCGTATCTTCGTGCCGGCCGCCGGCGACCCGGCCTGGATGGCGAACGGCTCCTACGCCGTCGTACGCCGCATCCGGATGCTCCTGGACGACTGGGAGAAGCTGTCGGTCAAGGCCCAGGAGGACGTCGTAGGGCGGAAGAAATCCACCGGGGCGCCGCTGACCGGTGGCACCGAGACGACCGCGATGAACCTCGACAAGACCGACGCCGACGGCAACCTGGTCGTCCCCCTCAACGCGCACGCCCGGATCACCCGGCCCGACCAGAACGGCGGCGCCGCGATGCTGCGCCGCCCGTTCTCCTTCCACGACGGCTTCGACACGGACGGGGTGCCGGACGCGGGCCTGCTCTTCGTCTGCTGGCAGGCGGATCCGCTGCGCGGCTTCGTTCCGGTGCAGCGCAAGCTCGACCGCGGCGACGCCCTGTCGACCTTCATCCGCCACGAGGCGAGCGGGCTGTTCGCGGTGCCGGGCGGAGCGGCGGAGGGGGAGTACGTGGGGCAGCGGCTGCTGGAAGGGTGATCCGTGCGGGACACGGCCCATTAGGGTGACGGGTATGTCGGCGACGCGCTACACCTATCTCGGCCCCGAGGGAACGTTCACCGAGGCCGCCCTCCGCACCCTCCCGGAAGCCGCGACACGGGAGCTGGTCCCCATGGTGTCCGTGCCGGCCGCGCTCGACGCGGTACGCGCGAGCGAGGCCGCGGGCGCGCTCGTCCCGATCGAGAACTCGGTCGAGGGCGGTGTCACCGCCACCCTCGACGAGCTCGCCAAGGGCGAGCCACTGATGATCTACCGCGAAGTCGTCCTGCCGATCGCCTTCGCCCTGCTGGTCAGGCCCGGTACGGCCCTGAAGGACATCAAGACGGTCACCGGCCACCCGGTCGCCCAGCCGCAGGTACGCAACTGGCTCGGCGCCCACCTGCCGAACACCGTGTGGGAGTCGGCGGCCTCGAACGCGGACGGTGCCCGGCTGGTCCAGGAGGGCCGGTACGACGCGGCCTTCGCGGGCGAGTTCGCGGCGGCGACCTACGGGCTCGAGCCGCTGGTCACCGAGATCCACGACGCGGCGAACGCCGAGACCCGCTTTGTGCTGGTCGGCCGTCCGGCCCGGCCCGCGGCCCCGACCGGCGCCGACAAGACGTCCGTGGTCATCTGGCTCGGCGACGACCACCCGGGTGCGCTGCTCGAACTGCTCCAGGAGTTCGCCGTGCGCGGCGTCAACCTGATGCGGATCGAATCACGGCCGACCGGCCAGGGCATCGGCAACTACTGCTTCTCCGTGGACGCCGAGGGCCACATCACCGACCGCCGTGTGGGCGAGGCGCTGATGGGCCTCAAGCGCATCAGCCCCCAGGTGCGCTTCCTGGGGTCCTATCCGCGGGCCGGGGTCGCCCTGGAGGACGTACGGCCGCTGCGGCCCGGGACGTCGGACAGTGCGTTCTCGGCGGCGTCGGACTGGCTGGCGCACTGCCAGGACGGACGGTTCTAGGCCGGTTCCAGGTCAGAGCCAGCTCCAGGCCGGATCCAGGGCCAGAACCAGAGCCGGCTTCAGGCCGGATCCAGGCCGGATCAGGCCCGTTCGGGTTCCCGCGTCGGCGGCTCGTCGGCGCGGCCTCTCCCACTGCCCTTCTCCGCATTTCATCAGTCCTACCTGCCGATTTTCGTCATCCACAGACGTTATCCACAGGTGTGCTTCTCGACCTGGGGACAAGTCGACAACGAAGCACTACATCGTCGACAAATCGGCCTACAGGGCCCAAGTTCGTCCACAGCCCGGCACGTCACCCCTCGTCCACTCTTTTCCCTTGATCAATCCTTTGGAGCTAAGTATTTCCACTCGAACGTGGGTGTACGGATGGTTTGACCCGGGAATTCTTCGTCCCACATGCGGCTTTCGGAACGATCACCTCCGGAGTCCACAGATCTTCCGCACAGCCTGTGGATAACTCTGCGGGGGTGTGGATCCCTGTGGACAACCCCTTCTCAAGTACCGCTCTCCACAAGGGAATCCAGTCAACCCCCTGATTACCGTCTGCCCCGTTTCAGGGAGTACCGTCCCTTTTATTGACGCGGACCGGCACTCATGAGTGATCATTGGCGATCAAGGAATGCCGATACGGCATTTCACTCATAACGTCACAGAAGTGACGGAGCGGAATATCGAGTCGATGGCCGGAAGCGCGCACCGGTAGCCTTGAGGGGTGATTGACCTTCGCCTGCTCCGTGAGGACCCCGACCGTGTTCGCGCCTCCCAGCGCGCCCGTGGAGAGGACGTCGCCCTCGTCGACTCCCTCCTCTCCGCCGACGAGCGGCGCAGGTCGTCCGGCGTCCGCTTCGACGAGCTCCGATCCGAGCAGAAGTCGCTCGGAAAGCTGATCCCCAAGGCATCCGGCGACGAGAAGGCCGAGCTGCTGAAGAAGGCCGGGGAGCTCGCCGCCGCCGTCAAGACCGCCGACGCCGAACAGCACGAGGCGGACGAGGAGACCAAGCGTCTGCTCCTCCAGCTCGGCAACCTGGTCCACCCGGACGTCCCTGTCGGCGGCGAGGAGGACTTCGTCGTCCTGGAGACGCACGGCACGATCCGTGACTTCGGTGCCGAGGGCTTCGAGCCCAAGGACCACCTGGAGCTCGGCGAGGCGCTCGGCGCCATCGACGTCGAGCGGGGCGCCAAGGTCTCCGGCTCGCGCTTCTACTACCTGACGGGTGTCGGCGCGCTCCTGGAGCTCGCCCTCGTCAACGCGGCGATCGCGCAGGCCACCGAGGCCGGTTTCACCCCGATGCTGACCCCGGCCCTGGTCCGCCCGCGCGCCATGGAGGGCACCGGCTTCCTCGGCCAGGCCTCGGAGAACGTGTACCACTTGGAGAAGGACGACTACTACCTGGTCGGCACCTCCGAGGTCCCGCTCGCGGCGTACCACATGGACGAGATCCTCGACGCCGACCAGCTCCCGATGCGCTACGCCGGTTTCTCTCCGTGCTTCCGCCGCGAGGCCGGCACCTACGGCAAGGACACCCGCGGCATCTTCCGTGTGCACCAGTTCGACAAGGTCGAGATGTTCTCGTACGTCGACCCCGCGGACGCGGAGAACGAGCACAAGCGGCTCCTGGACTGGGAGAAGCAGTGGCTGACCGGCCTCGAGCTGCCCTTCCAGGTCATCGACGTGGCCTCGGGCGACCTCGGTGCCTCCGCGTCCCGCAAGTTCGACTGCGAGGCGTGGATCCCGACCCAGGGCAAGTACCGCGAGCTGACCTCGGCCTCGAACTGTGACGGCTTCCAGGCGCGCCGCCTGTCCGTGCGCATGCGTGATGGCAAGAAGGTCCAGCCGCTCGCCACACTGAACGGCACGCTGTGCGCCGTCCCGCGCACGATCGTGGCGATCCTGGAGAACCACCAGCTGGCCGACGGCTCCGTGCGGGTGCCCGAGGTGCTGCGTCCGTACCTGGGCGGCCGTGAGGTTCTGGAGCCGATCTCCAAGTGACCGCCGCCGCCGGGTCGACCGGGCCGACCGGATCCACTGGTCCGGTCGGGTCCACGGGTCCGACCGGATCGTTCCCCTACAAGCTCGTCGCGACCGATCTCGACGGCACGCTGCTGCGTTCCGACGAGACGGTCTCGGAGCGCACACGTGAGGCCCTCGCCGCGGTGACCGCGGCGGGCGCCGCGCACATCGTCGTCACCGGGCGGGCGGTTCCCTGGACCCGGCACATCCTCGACGACCTCGGCTACGAGGGTCTCGCGGTGTGCGGCCAGGGCGCGCAGGTGTACGACGCGGGGGAGCACCGGCTGCTCACCTCGGTGACGCTGGACCGGCAGCTGGCGGGGCTCGCGCTCGCCAAGATCGAGGCGGAGGTCGGCCCGCTGCTGCTGGCCGCGAGCCGCGACGGGCTCGACGGCGAGGTGCTGGTCGGCCCCGGCTACCGCAGGCAGGACGGCTCGCTCCCGGTCGTCCCGATCAGGGACGCGACGGACCTGTGGTCGGCCCCTCTGAACAAGGTGTACGTGCAGCACCCCACGCTCTCCGACGACGAACTGGCCGCGGTGTCTGCCAAGGTCGCGGGCGGTCTGGTCGGCGTCACCATGGCGGGCGCGGGGATAGTGGAACTCCTCCCCCTCGGCCTCTCCAAGGCCACGGGGCTGTCCCTCGCCGCCCGCCGCCTCGGTGTGAAGGCCGCGGACACGATCGCCTTCGGTGACATGCCCAACGACATCCCGATGTTCGCCTGGGCGGCCCACGGCGTGGCGATGGCGAACGCCCACGACGAGCTCAAGGCTGTCGCGGACGAGGTGACGTCCTCGAACGAGGAGGACGGCATCGCGGTGGTGCTGGAGCGGTTGCTGCGTTAACGCTGGAGCGGTTGCCGGGTTGGTGGGTGAGGGCACAGCCTGTGGGCGCCGGATGCCCTGTCAGGCCCTGCCCCTGCCGAGTCCCTGTGACAACGTCTCGCGGAGGATGCGCGGATCGAACGCGCGCGGGGTTGACCCCGACCACGGCTTAGCAAGCCGGTGCCTTGCCTCTCGGCCAATCCTCCGGGTGGGCGGCCCGCGCGGCGTACGCGCGCTCGAAGCGGCCGCCCCGGGCAGCCCCCCGTGCGGGCGGGCTCCACGGAGGGGTAACTACTCCTGAGCCTGCCGCGGGCTGCCCTGTAGGGAGCTCGACGGACTGCTACTCATGGGCATCGTCGCGCTCCTCTCCCAGAACGTGGCGCCGACTCGATGCGGCGACGTGGACATAACTACTGTGCCCGTACGCCGACTTGGGCGCCACTGAATAAAGCCGCCCCTCAAAGGGGGGCATCGACGGCCCAAAGGGGGTTACCGGCGGCGCCACCTGCGCCGACGTGCCTTGCTGAAGAACCACCCCGCGGGCGGCTCGTCGGAGCGCCAGGGCTGCGGATCGGGTCCCCCCTCGCGCCAGCGGGCGGCGAGCATACGGGCGCGGGCGGACGGTTCAGTCGTCTCCGCCGACCGTATGAAGCTCTCGTCCAGTACGAGGCCGTCCCAGACGTCCTCGGTCTCCCTCTGTCCCTCACCTTGCGGTTCCGCCATCCCCGTTCCTCCTAGCCGCGCGTCCCCTCCGCCCAGTGTGCCGGGACAGAGGTGAAGCCACTGTCAAGAAAAAAAGGGGGTGCCACGCGCGCGTACCTGGCGACAACCGGCACACACGCGTGGAACCCCCGGCTCACTCCTCGCCGGCCAGCGTCAGCGACCGCAGCCGCTGCCCGGCGTACCAGGTGGCGAGCACGGTGACCACGACCAGGAGCACCGTCGCGGTGGGCAGGCCCACGTCCGAGGTGACGAGGTCGCCGCCGGTGACCTTGTGGCCCACGGCGAGCGCCCACTGCTGGACGCTGAGCGTGCGCGCGCCGGACACCAGCGACCCGAACAGGGCCTCCCAGACCAGCGCGTAGACGAGCCCGAACACCACCGCGTGCCGGGTGACCGTCCCGAGCAACAGGAACAGCGCGGCGTACGCGATCGAGGCGACCAGCGCCGCCACGGTGTAGGCGACGGCGACCTGCTGGCCGTTGCCGTTCAGGATCATGCCCGCGATGAACGTCGGCAGGGCGGAGAACGCCATGGTGACGGCGATCGCGACGATCAGCTTGGTGAAGATGATCGTCGGCCGCTTCACGGGCTTGGCCAGCAGATACACCACCGAGCCGTCGTCGATCTCGGGGCCGATCGCACCGGTGCCGGCGATGACGCCGATGATCGGCACCATCGTGGCGAGCGCGAAGCCGCCGAGCAGGTCCGATGCCACCTGGTCGTCGGCTCCGGCGAAGCTGCGTACGGCCGCGGAGATCACGATGAGCAGGACGGGCAGCGCGCAGAGGATGAGGGCCCGGCGGCGGCCGAGCAGGGCTCGATAGGTGAGCCGGGCGACTGTGGGGTCGTACATCTTGGCCTCCTACGCCGCGACGAGATACGAGAAGACGGACTCGAGGGACTCGTCGGACGGCGAGACCGTGAGCAGCCGGATGCCGTGCTCGCGCGCGACGCGCGGCAGCAGCGCCGTGAACCGGCCGAAGTCGACCGCCTGGATGCGCAACGCGCCCTCGGCCAGGTCCACTTCGATGCCGGAGGTCGACGGATCGGCGATCAGCGCGGCCGCCAGTACCCGGTCGTCGCTGGAGCGCACCAGGTAGCGGTGCGGGCGGTCGGTCATCAGGCGGCGGATACGGCGGAAGTCGCCGCTGGCCGCGTGCCGTCCGGCGACGATCACCTCGATGTGGGCGGCGAGCTGTTCGACCTCTTCGAGGATGTGGGACGAGAACAGCACCGTGCGGCCCTCGTCGCCCATGCGGCGCAGCAGGTCCATGAGTTGCATGCGCTGGCGCGGGTCCATGCCGTTGAAGGGCTCGTCGAGCAGCAGCAGGGACGGGTCGTGGACGAGCGCGGAGGCCATCTTCACGCGCTGCCGCATGCCCTTGGAGTACGTCGAGATCTTGCGGTCCTGCGCGTACTCCATCTCGACCGTGGCGAGCGCCCGCTGGGCGGCCTTCGCTCCGAGGCCGTGCAACTCGGCGTTGGCGACGACGAATTCCTGGCCCGTGAGGAAGTCGTACATCGCCTCGCGCTCCGGGACGATGCCGATGTGCTTGTAGATCTGTTCGTTGCGCCAGACCTGCCGGCCGTCGAGGGTGACGGTGCCGGTGGAGGGGGCGAGGAAGCCGCCCATCATGTTGATGAGGGTGGACTTCCCGGCGCCGTTCGGGCCGAGCAGGCCGGTGACGCCGGGGCCGATCGTCATCGTGATGTCGTTGACCGCCACCACGTTGCCGAACCAGCGCGAGACATGGTCGATGTTGAGCGTGGTCACAGCCCGACCTTTCGGTAGCGGCGCATCAGGAGGCCGTAGGAGCCCGCGATGAGCCCCAGGACGACGACGAGGTAGACGACTCCCTGCCCGGACGAGGGGCCCTCACCGCCGGGGAAGGCGGAGGTGGCGCCGAGGAAGGCCGTCTGCACCCCGTCGATGAGCGTGATGGGAGAGAAGAGGCCGAGCCAGGGCACGGCCGAGGAGCTGGACTGTTCGAAGGCGATGGCCTGGACGGTCGACACGGCTCCGTAGGAGATGGTCAGCGCCGCGATGACGGCCGCGATGCCGAAGCCGCGGCGCGGGGTGACCGACGAGATGACCAGGCCGATCCCGGCGAAGAGAAGCGACAGCAGCGCCACGGAGACCAGCCCCTGTCCGAAGCCCTTCGTCTGGTCGGCGAAGTCGAGCTTCGCCAGAAGCGCCCCTACGTAGAGCACGATCAGCGGCGCGGCCGTCAGGACGAACAGCGCCGAGGCCAGCGCCGCGTACTTGGCGCGTACGTAGTCGACGGTCTCGATGGGGCGTGAGAAGTACAGCGGCACGGTCTTGAAGCGCAGGTCGCGCGAGACGGACTGCGGTCCCTGGGAGGCGACGTACAGGCCGATCACGGCCTGCATGATGACCGCGTAGCGCGTGTAGTCGACCGGCAGGGCCTTCGCCTTGGTGGCGACCGCGACGGCCACCATGATGAGTGCGGGGACGCACATCACCACGAAGAGCAGCATCGGCAGCACCTTGGACTTGACCGAGCGGCCCAGGCCGTAGGAGCCGCGCAGGGACTGCGAGTACAGCGAGCGGCGGGCGTAGGCGCGGCCCAGGCGCGGGCCGTCGTAGTGGCGGTAGCCGATGTCGTGGATCCGGGTCTGCTCACCGCGGGGGGTGAGGGACTGCTCAACTGCCATGGCCCACTGCCTCCTTCCGTACGCCCTGCACGTCCGTCCCGTCCGTCTGTTCCTCGCGGAAGACCTCCGCGATGTGGTGCCGGCGCTGTTCCATCCGGATCAGGCCGAGGCCGAGGTCGGCGACGACGTCGCGGACGAGGTCGTAGGTCTCCTCGCCCTCGGCGGTCAGCAGCAGGATGTGACCGGCGCCCGGCAGCCCGCTGCCGTCGTGGGTCTCTACCCCGCGCGCGTGGAGCGCCTCGCGGACCGCGCTGGTGCCGTCCGGGTGCTCGTCGGTGTCGGTGACCTCGATGGCGAGGGTCGTCGTGGTCTGGGTGAAGTCCGTGGTGGAGCTGGACCGCAGCAGCTTGCCGCCGTCGACGACCACGACGTGGTCGCAGGTGCGCTCCAGCTCGCCCAGCAGGTGCGAGGTGACCAGGACCGAGATCCCGAACTCGGTGTGGATACGGCGGATCAGGCCGAGCATCTCGTCGCGGCCGACCGGGTCGAGGCCGTTGGTCGGCTCGTCGAGGAAGACCAGCTGGGGGTCGTGGACGAGGGCCTGCGCGAGCTTGACGCGCTGCTTCATGCCCGTCGAGTAGCCACCGATGGGGCGGTAGCGCTCCTCGTACAGTCCGACGTGGCGCAGGGTGTCCGCGGTGCGCTCGCGGGCCGCGGCCGGCGGGAGCCCGGACATGCGCGCCATGTGGACGACGAACTCGGTGGCCGAGACGTCGGGGGGCAGGCAGTCGTGCTCGGGCATGTACCCGACCCGCTCGCGGATGGCGCCGCCTTGGGTGGCGACATCGAGTCCGAGCACTTCGGCGCGGCCCTCGGTGGCGGGGGAGAGACCCAGCAGGATCTTGATCAGTGTGGACTTGCCGGCTCCGTTGGCTCCGACGAGTCCGGTCACACCGGGTCCGACGTCCACGGAGAGCCGGTCAAGAGCGGTCACCCGTGGGTACCGCTTGCTCAGGCTTTCGGTCGCGATCACAGTCACGTTGTCGAAGGTAGTGGCGTACGCCACAGCGGTCGTCAACCCACGGAGCTGGATCCGCGTCAGACTCCAGTCGTACGGGCCCGTAGGGGTCCCCCTGAAGTCGAACAACCGGCGGGGGTTTATCCACATCGGACCGGTTGTCCACAGGTGCCGCGCAGGTCTATTGACGCAGCCTCTAACAACTGTCACATTCGCCAGTGTCACGTTACGGACACGTACCGTGCGGCGCTGGACGAAGGAGAAGTGACTCTCGTGACTCTCGAAGGCGCGCGCGAGCGCCGGGTGCGGACGGGTGGGGTCGAGCTGTGCGTCGCCGAACTGGGTGATCGGGCGAGGCCCACGGTGGTGCTCGTGCACGGCTATCCGGACTCCAAGGAGGTGTGGTCCGAGGTCGCGGCACGCCTGGCGGAGCGTTTCCACGTGGTGCTGTACGACGTCCGTGGCCACGGCGCATCGACGGCCCCGCGGCCACTGCGGGGCGGGTTCACCCTGGAGAAGCTGACGGACGACTTCCTGGCCGTCGTCGACGCGGTGAGCCCCGACCGCCCCGTGCACCTCGTGGGGCACGACTGGGGTTCGGTGCAGTCCTGGGAGTTCGTCACGGTCGCGCGCACCCAGGGCCGGATCGCCTCCTTCACCTCCATGTCCGGGCCGTCCCTCGACCACTTCGGTCACTGGATCAAGCGGCGTGTGCGGCGGCCCACCCCGCGCAGGGTCGGTCAGCTCCTCGGCCAGGGCGCCAAGTCCTGGTACGTGTACCTGCTGCACACGCCCGTGCTGCCGGAGCTCGCCTGGCGGGGCCCCCTCGGCAGGCAGTGGCCGAAGATCCTGCGGCGGGTCGAGAAGGTGCCCGCGGGCGACTATCCGACCCCCTCGCTGCCGACGGACGCGGCGCACGGCGCATGGCTGTACCGCGACAACGTACGGGCCCGGCTGAGCAGGCCACGCCCGGACGCCTACGCGCACGCGCCCGTGCAGCTCATCACGCCCCTGGGGGACGGTTTCCTCTCCGAGCGGCTCTACGACGACCTGGAGGAGTGGGCCCCGCAGCTGGTGCGGCGCACCCTCCCGGACAAGCACTGGATCCCGCGTACGCGGCCCGACCAACTGGCGTCCTGGATCACGGACTTCGTGCACGCCAACGAGGACGGCGTGCCGGTGCGGGACACCATCGCCTCGGGCAGGTACGCCGACCGGTTCGGCGGGCAGCTCGTGCTGGTCACCGGGGCGGGCAGCGGCATCGGGCGGGCCACCGCGCTGGCGTTCGCCGAGGCCGGCGCGCGCGTGGTGGCCGTCGACCGGGACGCGGAGGGCGCGGCGCGCACGGCGGAGATGTCCCGGCTGATCGGTTCCCCCGAAGCGTGGGCCGAGACGGTCGACGTCTCCGACGAGCAGGCCATGGAGAAGCTCGCCGAAAGGGTCGCCGGCGAGTACGGCGTGGTGGACGTGCTGGTGAACAACGCCGGGATCGGACTGTCCGGATCCTTCTTCGACACGACTCCGGAGGACTGGAAGAAGGTTCTCGACGTCAACCTGTGGGGCGTGATTCACGGCTGCCGGCTCTTCGGCAGGCAGATGGCCGAGCGTGGACAGGGCGGCCACATCGTCAACACCGCGTCGGCGGCGGCGTACCTGCCCTCGAAGGCGCTGCCCGCCTACAGCACCTCGAAGGCGGCCGTGCTGATGCTCAGCGAGTGCCTGCGCGCGGAGTTGGCCGGGAAGGGCATCGGCGTCTCGGCGATCTGCCCGGGTTTCGTGAACACGAACATCACCTCGACCGCGCACTTCGCCGGGGTGGACGCGAGCGAGGAGAAACGCCGCCAGAAAAAGTCGGCGCGGTTGTACGGGCTGCGCAACTACCCGCCGGAGAAGGTGGCCGACGCGATCCTGCGCGCGGTCGTCCGCAACCAGGCGGTCGTGCCCGTCACCCCAGAGGCGCGCGGCGGCCGCCTGATGTCCCGGCTCGCACCGAGGGCGCTGCGCGCGATCGCACGGTTGGAGCCACCGCTGTGAGGTTCGTGGCCGCCCGCAACAGGGCTGTACGCAAGGGCCTGTTGCCCACCCTGAAGGAGCTCGGCACGGCCATGTCCCGCTGTCCGCGGCGGTCGTACCATCCCTCGCAGGAGGGCTCGCCGCGCAGGGCCGTCGCGTAGTACCCAGGGGGTCGGGAGGAAGGCAGCGTGAACGACGAGCCGGTCCGGGTCGCGTACCGCATCGAGGATCTGTCGCATCACAGCGGCGCCACGGTCCGGACGATCCGCGCCTACCAGGACCGCGGGCTGCTCCCCCGTCCCGAGCGGCGTGGTCGCGCCAACGTGTACGCGGACGCGCATCTGGCCAGGCTGCGGCAGATCGCCGACCTCCTGGACCGCGGCTACACCTTGGCCTCCATCAAGGAACTCCTGGAGGCCTGGGACGCGGGACGGGGGCTGGGCGGGATCCTCGGGCTGGTCGCGGAGGTCGACGGACCGTGGACCGACGAGGAGGCCGTACGCATGTCGCGGGCCGAGCTGGACGAGCGGTTCGGTGGCAGTCCGGACGACGCGGCGGTGGCGGAGGCGGTGGAGCTCGGAGTGCTGGAGCGCGTCCCCGGCGAAGAGGAGGTATATCTGGTCCCGAGCCCCCAAGAGCTCGCTGTGGCGGTGGAGTTGTACGCGGCGGGCGTTCCGCTGTCCGCGATCTCTGGCCATCTGCGGGAGTTGAGGGGCAAGGTCGAGCACATCGCCGCGCGTTTCCTGGAGTTCACGACCGAGCACGTCTTCGCGCGCTATCTCGGTGAGCATCCGCCGAGCGACGCCGAAGCGGACGAGGCGGCCTCCCTGGTACGCCGTCTGCGACCGCTCGCGCAGCAGACGGTGGACGCGGAACTGGCCCGCGCCATGCGGCTGTTCGCGACCCGGTACCTGCGTGAACGTCTTGGGGCGGGACCGCTCCAAGACACTACGGACGAGACGCGTTCCGTTCAGCTCCCCGTCGCCACAATGCGGGCCGTGGAGACCCTGGTTGGTTCCGGGCAGGTGGCGGCCTTCGTCACGGCGGCCGTCGAACGGGAGGTCCACGCCAGGACGTTGGATCATCTCACCTCAAATTACAACAATCACAATGCTGTTGACGAAACACCCTAAATCTCCAGCGCGTTGTCCACAGAGTCGTCAATTCGCCTGTGGATAACCGGACTTGCTTGTGGATCAAACCTCCGAACCAAAATCAAATGCGTGATCCGCCTCTCGCCAGGCACTCTGGCCGGATGAATGAACCGATGGACGAAAGACGCACCGTGAAGGTGTCGAAGTACCTCTCGAAGCATCTGCGGCATCAGCCCGAGCGGATCGGGCTCACGCTCGGCGAGGGAGGTTGGGTCGAGATCGACACGCTGATCGCGGCAGCGGCGGAGCACGGCTTCCGGATCACCCGCGAGGAGCTCGACCATGTGGTGGCCACGAACGACAAGCGGCGCTTCGCCGTGGAGGGCACCCGCATCCGCGCCAGCCAGGGCCACTCCGTCGAGGTCGACCTCGGACTGCCCCCGGCGACTCCGCCGGAGTACCTCTACCACGGGACCGTGGCCCGCAATCTGGACGCGATCCGGGCCGAGGGCCTGCGGCCCATGAACCGGCACGACGTGCATCTCTCGCCCGACCGCGAGACCGCCACCCGCGTCGGCGCCCGCCGCGGCCGGCCCGTGGTGCTCGGCGTGGACGCCGCCGCCATGCACCGCGACGGCCATGTCTTCCGGGTCAGCGCGAACGGGGTGTGGCTCACCGAGGCCGTACCGCCGAAGTACCTGCGCTTCCCCGGCCCGCACTGATCGTCCGCCGACCGGCCGGCCGAGGGGCACCGGTGGAGCGATCACCCGGTGGCCACGACCATCCCGCGGCTCCGCTTACGCTCGATGCATGAGTCTGCGTCTGAGCACTGTGATCCTGCCGTACCTCCGCTGGCACGAGGGCGGGCGTGCGGCCTGGCAGCGTGCGGAGCAGCTCGGCTTCCACACCGCGTTCACGTACGACCACCTGTCGTGGCGGACCTTCCGGGACGGCCCCTGGTTCGGTGCCGTGCCCACGCTCACCGCCGCGGCCGCCGCCACCGACCGGCTCCGCCTGGGCACGCTCGTGACCTCGCCGAACTTCCGGCACCCGGTGACCCTCGCCAAGGAACTGATCTCCCTCGACGACATCTCGAACGGCCGGATCACCCTGGGCATCGGCGCGGGCGGCAACGGATTCGACGCCACGACGCTTCTGAAGAGCGGCCAGGAGCCCTGGACCCCGCGCGAGCGCGCCGACCGCTTCGGCGAGTTCGTACCGCTGCTCGACCGCCTCCTCACCGAGGACTCGGTCTCCTACGACGGCGACCACTACTCGGCCCAAGAGGCGCGCAACATCCCGGGCTGTGTCCAGCGGCCCCGACTGCCCTTCGCGGTGGCCGCCACCGGCCCGCGCGGCATGAAGCTCGCCGCCCGCCACGGACAGGCCTGGGTGACGACCGGCGACCCCAAGCTGTACGAAACGGGCACCCCTGAACAGTCGGTTCAGGCCATTCACGGACAGGTGGAGA
The DNA here is from genome assembly GCF_001514115.1 of Streptomyces olivochromogenes. Classification (GTDB taxonomy): domain Bacteria; phylum Actinomycetota; class Actinomycetes; order Streptomycetales; family Streptomycetaceae; genus Streptomyces; species Streptomyces olivochromogenes. The sequence continues at coordinate 117,213 of NZ_KQ948465.1, read as the reverse complement.
AGCTGGCCGCCGCCTGCGCCACGGTCGGCCGTGACGTGTCCGAACTCGACAAGATCCTGCTCACCGGCTTCACCCCGGACCGTGGCCGTCCGCTGGAGTCCCTCGATGCGTTCGTCGACTTCGCGGGCCGGCACGCGGAGCTGGGCTTCACCGACATCGTGATCCACTGGCCCATCCCCGACTCGGACTTCGCCGCGGACGAGAAGGTCTTCGAGCGCATCGCCATGGAGGCCCCGGCCCAGCTGGCCTGACGGCCAGAGCCACCGCGGATGGCGGCAACGGGGTGTAACGGTGCTGGTGAGAGCGGTAACCACTCACATGTGCGGGCTCCCGCACGGCCGTGCGGGCATATGCGCGAGAATGGCCCGGTGACCTCAGCGACCCGACAGCCAGAGACCCCGGCAGCCGCCCTTCCGCCGCGCCTGATCGCCACGGACCTCGACGGCACCCTCCTGCGCGACGACAAGTCCGTGTCCGAGCGCACGGTCGCCGCCCTCGCCGCCGCCGAGGAGGCCGGCATCGAGGTCTTCTTCGTGACCGGCCGCCCGGCCCGCTGGATGGACGTCGTCAGCGATCACGTCCATGGCCACGGCCTGGCGATCTGCGGCAACGGCGCCGCCGTGGTCGACCTGCACGGCGGCCCCGGCGCCCACCGGTTCGTCAAGGTCCGGGAGCTGGCGCGGGAGAACGCGCTCGACGCCGTACGCCTGCTGCGGGAGGCCGCGCCGGGCACGGTGTTCGCCGTCGAGCAGACGTACGGCTTCTACCAGGAGCCCGCGTACCCCAAGCTGCACATGGAGACCCCCGACACCCTCGCGCCCGCCGAGCAGCTCCTGGCCCCGGACGCCCCCGGCGCTGGCGAACCGGTGCTCAAGATCCTCGCCTTCCACCACGAGCTCGACCCCGACGCCTTCCTCACCGTGGCCCGTCGCGCCGTCGGCGACCGCGCCACCATCACCCGCTCCAGCCCCAGCGCCCTGCTGGAGATCAGCGGCCCCGGCGTCTCCAAGGCCAGCACGCTCGAACTGTGCTGCGCCGAGCGCGGTATCTCCCCCGAGGAGGTCGTCGCCTTCGGAGACATGCCGAACGACGTCGAGATGCTGACCTGGGCGGGCACGTCGTACGCGATGGGCAACGCGCACCCCGCCGTGATCGCCGCGGCCTCCGGTCGCACGGTCGCCAACAACGAGGACGGCGTGGCGGTCGTCATCGAGAAGATCCTCGCCGAGCGGTTGTAGGAGCGGCTGGGCATGTAGGAGCGGCCGGGCAGGACCGGCGGTTCCACAACGGCCCGGGGTTCCGAACCGGTTCCGCACCACGGGGTTCCAACCCGGTTCCGCGCCCGCGTTCGAACCGGTCCCGTGCCCAGGGTTCTAAAGCGGCTCCGCCTGCGGAACGTGCGGCGCTTGCCACACCACCGTCGTACCGGCGCCGTCGGCTCCGGGTCCCGGTCCGTACCAGCTGTCGCCGCCCAGTGACTCGGCGCGCCGCCCGAGATTGCGCAGGCCGCTGCGCCGGCCGCCCTCGGGGATGCCGACGCCGTTGTCCTCGACGGTCAGCCGGACACCCTGCCGACCGTCCGGCAGGACGACCGTCGCGTCGACGACGACGTCGATGCGGGAGGCCCCGGCATGCCGGAAGGCGTTGGAGAGCGCCTCGCGCAGGGCCGCGATGAGGTTCTTGCCCGTGAGTTCACCGACCGCCGTGTCGACGGGCCCGACAAAGCGGTGCGTGGGCTTGAAGCCGAGCGGCACGGCGGCCATGTTGATCTCCCGCAGCACCCGGGCGCACAGCCCGGACGGCACTTCGGCAGGTCCCTGTTGGAGCGCGAAGACGGCGGTGCGGATCTCCTGAATGGTGACGTCGAGTTCGTCGACCGCCTTTTCGACGCCCTGCCGCACCTCGGGCACGGCCGAGTTCCGCTGGGCGCTCTCCAACATCATGCCGGTGGCGAACAGCCGCTGGATGACGAGGTCGTGCAGGTCACGGGCGATCCGGTCACGGTCCTCGTAGACCGCGAGCCGCTCCCGGTCGCGCTGTGCCTCGGCCATCATCAGCGCGAGCGCGGCCTGCGAGGCGAAGTGCCCGGCGAGGGTGCGCTCGGTCTCGGTGAAAGGACGCCCGCCCCGTTCCCGGGGAGTGACGAGGGCCCCCAGGAGACGGCCGTCGCTCTGCAGGGGAAGCATCATCGTCGGCCCGTACTCGCGGGCGAAGTCGGTGACCATGCGCGGGTCGGTGGCCGCGTCGTCGAGGAACACGGGCTCTCCGCCGAGGAGTTCGGCGACCAGTTCGCTCTCCGGCGGGACGACGGCTCCCAGCACCTTCGACGGGCGGTCCTTGGCGACCGCGCTGATCTCCAGACCGCCCTCCGCGGCGGGCAGCAGCACGATCCCGGCCACCGATCCGGAGAGCCTGCGGGCCTGTTCCGCGACGACCTGGAGCGCGTCCTCGGCGTCGTCGGCCGACAGGAGTGCCCGGGTCACGGCCACCGAGCCGTCGATCCACCGTTCGCGCTGCTGGGCGGCCTCGTACAGCCGGGCGTTGCCGATCGCGATACCCGCCTCCGCGGCCAGCACGCGGACCATCTTGAGGTCGTCGTCGGTGAACGGGCCGTCGCCGCGTTTCTCGGCCAGGTACAGATTCCCGAAGATCTCCCCCTGCACCCGGATCGGGACCCCCAGGAAGCTGCGCATCGCCGGATGGTGCTCGGGGAACCCGCAGGCGCGCACGTCCTCGTCCAGCCGCGCGAGCCGTACCGGCGCCGGGTCGTGGATGAGCGCTCCGAGCAGCCCCTTGTGTCCGTCGGGCAGCCGCCCGATCCGCCGGGCGGTCTCCTCGTCGACGCCGTGGAAGACGAAGTCCGCGAGTCCCTCACCGTCTGCCGCCACGACCCCGATGGCGGCGTAGCGCGCGTCCGCCAGCTCGGCCGCCTTCTCGCAGATCCGGTCCAGCGTCGAATGCAGCTCCAGCCCCGACCCGATCGACCGCACCGCCTCCAGCAGCCGCGGCACGTCCGGGCCGCCGTCCGGACGGGGGGAGGCGGGAACCACTGACATGCCTCGAGAGTAGTTAGTCCCCTTTGGACCGGAAAGTCGGACCGTTTGGGCCGGAAAGTCGGACCGTTGCCCGGGGAGTCGCTAGCGCGCCGCCGCCCCGACCAGCAGATCCCCCGCCGCCTCCCGCTCCAGCATCTCCCGCAAAGGCCCCTCCACCACCGACAGCTCCGCGTACGCACCCCGCTGCGCCACCCGTCCCGCCGCCAGCACGATCACCTCGTCCACCGCCGCGAGACCGGCCAGCCGATGGGTGATCAGCAGCGTCGTACGGCCCTCGGTCGCGGCCAGCAGGTCCGCGGTGAGCGCGTCGGCCGTCGGCAGGTCGAGGTGTTCCGCGGGCTCGTCGAGGACGAGCACGGGGAAGTCGGCCAGCAGCGCACGAGCGAGCGCCAGCCGCTGGCGCTGACCACCGGACAGCCGCGCCCCGTGCTCGCCGATCAGTGTGTCGAGTCCGGCGGGCAGTCCGTCCGCCCACTCCAGGAGCCGGGCCCGCGCGAGCGCGTCGCGCAGCTCGGCCTCGGTGGCGTTCTTCCGGGCCAGCAGGAGGTTCTCGCGCACCGTGCTGTCGAAGAGGTGCGCGTCCTGAGCGCAGAGCCCGACCAGTCGGCGCACGTCGTCCCCGTCCATCCCGTACGCGTCCGCGCCGCCCAGCGTGTAGGTCCCCGCCTCCGCGTCCAGGAACCGCAGCAGCACCTGTGCGAGTGTGGTCTTGCCGGAGCCGGAGGGGCCCACGACGGCGACCCTGCGGCCCTGTTCGAGGGTCAGGTCGAGGCCGGCGAGCGCGTCCCGGTCCTGTCCGACATGGCGCGCCCTGAGCCCCTGTACGCCCAACGGGAACGGTGACGCGGGCGCCGGCTGCGGAAGCTCCGGTTCGCGTACGGGATCGGGGGCGTCCAGCACCTCGTACACACGCTCCGCGCTCCTGCGCACCCGCTGCCGGTACTGGACGGCGAGCGGCAGCCCCAGGACGGCCTCGAACGCCGCCAGCGGGGTGAGGACGACCACGGCCATCGCCACGCCGCCCAGTCGCCCGCCGGCGACCGCCTGGGCGCCCACGAGGGCGGTCGCCGCGACGGTCAGTCCGGTCGCCAGCGCGGTGAGCCCGTCGCCGAGCGCGGTCGCGGTGGCGGCCCGGGAAGCGATGCGGGTCAGCACGGTGTCGGCCCGTCGCGCCTCGGCCGTACGGGTGGGCAGCGCGCCCGCGACCGTCAACTCGGCCGTCCCGGTGAGGAGGTCGGCCACCCTGGTCGCCAGGACGCCGCGAGCGGGGGACAGCCGGTGCTCGGCGCGGCGCGCCACGGCGCCGGTCAGAAGCGGGACACCGACACCGGCCGCCAGCAACCCGGCGGCGAGGGCGGCCCCGGCCTCGGGGAGCAGCCAGGCGGTGAAGCCGACGGAGGCGGCGGACACGAGGAGCGCCGCCCCGGCCGGCAACAGCCACCGCAGCCAGTAGTCCTGCAGGGCGTCCACGTCGGCCACGAGCCGCGACAGCAGGTCGCCCCGCCGGGCCGAGCGCAGTCCGGCGGGGGCCAGGCGCTCAAGGCGTCGGTAGACGGCGACCCGGGTGTCGGCCAGCATCCGCAGCACCGCGTCGTGCGACACGAGCCGCTCCGCGTACCGGAAGACGGCCCGGCCGATCCCGAACGCCCGCGTGGCGGTCACGGCCAGCATCAGATACATCACCGGCGGCTGCTGCGACGCCCGCGAGATCAGCCACCCGGAGGTGGCCATCAGCCCGACGGCACTTCCGAGGGCGAGGCTCCCGAGGAGAAGGGCGAGCGCGAAACGACCGCTCCGGGGGCCGGCCGTCGCGCGGACCCGGGCGAGCACGCCTCGGCGTCCCGGAAGGGCCGCGTGGGCCTCTTCGGTAGCGGCCGCGGGCACGCCCTCCGGCTCGACCGGCCTGAGCCCCTTCGCGCCCTCGCCGGGGACGGAACCGGTCGCGACGACCGACGCCACGGCCTCGAGTCGCACCACCCGGTCGGCCACCTCCAGCAGCGCGGGTCGGTGCACCACCAGCAGTACCGTCCGGCCGACGGCGAGCCTGCGCACCGCCGCCACGACCTCCGCCTCCGTCGCCCCGTCCAGCGAAGCCGTCGGCTCGTCGAGCAGCAGCACGGGCCGGTCCGCGAGAAACGCCCGGGCCAGTGCGAGACGTTGACGCTGCCCGGCGGAGAGTCCGCTGCCGTCCTCGCCGAGGACCGTCCCGACCCCGTCGGGCAGGGCGTCCACGAACTCCAGCGCCCCCGCGTCGGCCAGCGCCCGCCGCACCGCCGCGTCGTCGGCGTCCGGCCGGGCGAGCCGTACGTTCTCGGCGATCGAGCCGGCGTAGAGGTGCGGCCGCTGGGGCACCCACGCCACCCGGGACCGCCATTCCTCCACATCGGCCTCGGTGAGATCGACTCCTCCGATCCGCACCCGCCCCGCGACGGGCTCCACGAACCCCAGCAGCACGTTCAGCAGCGTGGACTTGCCCACACCGCTCGGGCCGACGAGGGCCACCGTCTCACCGGGTCCGACGACGAAGGAGGCATCGGAGACCGCGTCCCCGGAGCGCCCCGGATACCGGACCGTCACTCCCTCGAAGCCGATCTCCCCCTCCGGCGCGACGAGCGAACCGGTGGCCGGCACCGGGGTCTCCAGCACCGAGAAGATCTCCTCCGCCGCCGCGAGCCCCTCTGCGGCGGCGTGGTACTGCGCCCCCACCTGCCTCAGCGGCAGATACGCCTCGGGAGCGAGGACGAGGATGACGAGCCCGACGTACAGATCCATGTCGCCGTGGACGAGCCGCATCCCGATGGTCACCGCGACCAGGGCGACCGAGATCGTGGCGAGCAGTTCCAGCGCGAAGGACGACAGGAAGGCGATCCGCAGCGTCCGCATGGTCGCCTGGCGGTACTCACCGGTGATCCGCCGGATCGACTCGGCCTGCGCCTTGGCCCGCCCGAAGACCTTGAGTGTGGGCAGACCGGCGACCACATCCAGGAAGTGCCCCGAGAGCCGGGACAGCAGTCGCCACTGACGGTCCATCTGGGCCCGGGTGGCCCAGCCGATCAGCGCCATGAAGACGGGGATGAGCGGCAGGGTGACGACGATGATCGCCGCCGACACCCAGTCCTCGGTGACGATCCGCGCGAGCACGGCCACGGGCACCACGAACGCGAGTCCCAACTGGGGGAGGTAGCGCGAGAAGTAGTCGTCGAGCGCGTCCACTCCCCGTGTGGCGAGGGCGACCAGCGACCCGGTCCGCTGCCCGCTCAGCCACCCGGGGCCGAGCGCGGCCGCCCGCTCCAGCAACCGCCCCCGCAACTCCGACTTGACTGCCGCGCTCGCCCGGTGCGCGGCAAGTTCGGTGAGCCAGGAGACAACCGCTCGCCCGATGGCGACCGCGACCAGCAGGACCAGGGGCGTCCGGAGTTCGGAAGCCGAGTGACCGTGCTGGAAAGCGCCGACGACCACTTCGGCGATGAGCATCGCTTGGGCAATGACCAGAGCCGCCCCGGCCGCGCCCAGCCCCACGACCGCCATGAGGAAGAAGCGGGTGGCGCGGGCGTACCGCAGCAGACGTGGATCGATCGGTTTCACGTGAAACACACCCTCGGCTCATCCGGCATGTTTCACGTGAAACATGCCCTTGGGTCGGACTTGGTCCATGAGGTCGGATTCAGCCCATGAGGCCAGACTCAGTGCGCAACATCCGCGGCGATGTGATGCGTACCGATCCTCTTGCGGAACACCCAGTACGTCCACGACTGGTAGAGCAGGACCATCGGTGTGGCGATTCCCGCGCACCAGGTCATGATCCTCAGGGTGTAGGGAGACGACGAGGCGTTGCTGACCGTCAGGCTCCAGTCCGGGTTGAGGGAGGACGGCATGACGTTCGGGAAGAGCGTCAGGAAGAGCATCGCGACGGCCGCCACGATGGTGAGCCCCGACAGCGCGAACGCCCAGCCCTCGCGCCCCGTCTGGGCCACCGCGATCGCGGCGACGAGGGCGGCCACGGCCACGATCAACGCTGCCAGGGACTTCGCGTCGCCGTTGTCGGCCTGGGTCCAGATCAGGAAGACGAGTGCCACCACGGCCGCCACCAGCCCGACCCCGAGCGAAAGCTTGCGCGCCCGCTCCCGGATGTCCCCGACGGTCTTGAGCCCCACGAACACGGTCCCGTGGAAGGTGAACAGCGTCAGGGTGACCAGACCGCCCAGGAGCGCGTACGGGTTGAGCAGGTCACCGAAGTTGCCCACGTACTCGAAGTTCTTGTCGATCTTCACTCCGTGCACGATGTTGCCGAAGGCCACGCCCCACATGAACGCGGGGACGAGCGAGGTCCAGAAGATCGCTGCCTCCCAGTTGCGCTGCCAGTTCTCCTCAGGCCGCTTCACCCGGTACTCGAAGGCGACTCCGCGCACGATCAGGCAGACCAGGATGAGCAGCAGCGGCAGATAGAAGCCGGAGAAGAGCGTGGCGTACCACTCCGGGAAGGCGGCGAAGGTCGCGCCGCCCGCCGAGAGCAGCCACACCTCGTTGCCGTCCCAGACGGGTCCGATGGTGTTGATGAGGACCCGCTTCTCGGTGCGGTCGCGGGCCAGCAGCTTGGTGAGGACGCCGACCCCGAAGTCGAAACCCTCCAGGAAGAAGTAGCCGGTCCACAGGACCGCGATGATGACGAACCAGACGTCGTGGAGTTCCATGACTCAGCAGCTCCCTGGGCCTAGTAGGAGAAGGCCATCGGCTTGTCGGCGTCATGGGGGTCGCCGCCGATCTTGGTGGGCGGGTTGAGGTCGGCCTCGGTGAGCTCCGGCGGACCCTGCTTCACGTACTTGAGCATCAGCTTCACCTCGATGACGGCGAGGATCGCGTAGATGAGGGTGAACACGATCAGCGAGGTCAGCACCTCCGCCTGGGAAACCCCGGGCGAGACCGCGTCCCTGGTCCTCAACAGGCCGTACACCACCCAGGGCTGACGCCCCGTCTCGGTGAAGATCCAGCCCCAGGAGATGCCGATGAGCGGGAAGATCAACGTCCACTGGGACAGCCGCCACCACCAGATGCCGAGCTTCGGCGTCAGCTCCATGTTCTTGGTGAGCATGAGCTTCGGGACGTCCTCGTCCCCGGTGCGGTGTTCCGGCGCCAGCCAGAACTTCCGCCTGGTCAGCCAGAGGCCGGCGGTGCACAGGGCCATCGAGACCCCGCCGAAGCCGATCATCCAGCGGTACGCCCAGTAGGCGGTGGGGATGTTGGGCCGGTAGTCACCGGGCCCGAACTTCTCCTGTTCGGACTTGTTGATGTCGTTGATGCCGGGGATCTTGGCGTTGAAGTCGTTCTTGGCGAGGAAGGAAAGTATCCCCGGGATCTCGATGGCGACGGTGTTGTGGCCCTTGGCCACATCGCCGTACGCGAAGAGCGAGAAGGGCGCGGGCTGCTGCGAGTCCCACAGGGCTTCGGCGGCCGACATCTTCATCGGCTGCTGCTCGTACATCACCTTGCCGAGGGTGTCGGCGCTGACGACGGTGAGGAGCGTTCCGACCAGCGCGGTGACCAGGCCGAGCCGCAGCGACATCCGCATGGTGCGGACGTGCCGCTTCTTGCGCAGGTGGAAGACGGCGATCCCGGTCATGAAGGCGCCGCCGACCAGGATGGACGCGCTGATCACATGCCAGAAGTTGACGAGCGCCGTCTCCTGGAAGAGCACCTTGGGGAAGTCGGTCAGCTCGGCGCGCATCGTGCCGTCCGCCTTCTTCACCAGCCGGTAGCCGACCGGATGCTGCATGAAGGAGTTGGCCGCCATGATGAAGTACGCCGACAGGATCGTGCCGATGGAGACCACCCAGATACAGGCGAGGTGCACCTTCTTCGGCAGCTTGTCCCAGCCGAAGATCCACAGCCCGATGAAGGTGGACTCGAAGAAGAAGGCGATCAGGGCCTCGAAGGCAAGCGGGGCACCGAACACGTCACCGACGAAGCGCGAGTAGTCGGACCAGTTCATGCCGAACTGGAACTCCTGCACAATGCCGGTCACGACACCCATGGCGATGTTGATCAGGAACAGCTTTCCCCAGAACTTGGTCGCCCTGAGGTAGTGCTCCTTGCCCGTCCGCACCCAGGCGGTCTCCAGAATCGCCGTGAGAGCGGCGAGCGAGATCGTCAGAGGGACGAAGAGGAAGTGGTAGACGGTGGTGATGCCGAACTGCCACCGAGCCAGAGTCTCCGGTGCCAAAGCCAGTTCCACGTCGTCAGTCTCCTTACGCCGCCGTGGTTACAGCGGCAGTTTGCCCCTTTTGCTACATACATCACGGGACAACCGGGACACGCTTGTGAACGCGTTCACATTCACAAGCAATTATGACGCACCCGCATTCGACCCTCGAAGGGGGGTCCCCCTTTGCGTCAACCCCTCGGAAGGTCTCGAACACACCAAGGTGTCCTCCGGACCGGACCACGGCGTCCTGCGGACCGACGAAGACAACCCCGCTGTTACGGCGCCGCGAGGCACCGGAACAGCGGGGTTGTCAGTGGGGATGTGACGTCAGAGCTCCTTGCGGAACCCCTCGGTCGCCTTGAGGAAGATGTCGTTCGCCTCGGTCTCGCCGATCGTCACGCGCACCCCTTCCCCGGCGAAGGGCCGCACGACGACCCCGGCCTGCTCGCAGTGGGCGGCGAATTCGAGCGTGCGCTCCCCCAGCCTGAGCCACACGAAGTTGGCCTGCGTCTCGGGCACCGTCCAGCCCTGACCGCGCAACGTCTCGACCACGCGGTTGCGCTCACACACCAGGGCGCCGACCCGGCCGAGCAGCTCGTCCTCGGCGCGCAACGAGGCGACCGCCGCGTCCTGCGCGAGCTGGCTCACCCCGAAGGGCACCGCCGTCTTGCGCAGCGCCGCGGCCACCGGCTCGTGCGCGATCGCGAAACCGACCCTCAGACCCGCGAGCCCGTACGCCTTGGAGAAGGTGCGCAGCACACAGACGTTGGGACGGTCGCGGTAGATCGAAACGCCGTCCGGCACCTCGACGTCCCGGATGAACTCGCGGTACGCCTCGTCCAGGACCACCAGGACATCGCCAGGTACCCGGTCGAGGAATCGCTCCAGCTCGGCCCGGCGCACCACGGTGCCGGTCGGGTTGTTCGGGTTGCAGACGAAAATCAGCCGCGTTCTGTCGGTGATCGCGTCAGCCATGGCGTCCAGGTCGTGCACCTCGTCCGAGGTCAGCGGCACCCTTACCGAGGTCGCCCCGCTGATCTGCGTGATGATCGGGTACGCCTCGAAGGACCGCCAGGCGTAGATCACCTCGTCGCCCGGTCCACTGGTCGCCTGCAGCAGCTGCTGGGCCACCCCGACCGAACCGGTGCCGGTCGCCAGGTGCGAGAGGGGGACCCCGAAGCGGTCCGACAGCTCGCTCATCAGTCCGGTGCACGCCATGTCCGGGTAGCGGTTGAACGTACCGGCCGCGGCGGTCACGCTCTCCATCACCCCGGGCAGCGGCGGGTAGGGGTTCTCGTTGGAGGACAGCTTGTACGCCACCGCGCCGGCCGCGGCGGGCTTGCCCGGCTTGTAGGTGGGGATACCCTCCAGCTCGGCACGCAGCTTGGGGCTCGTCTCGCTCACCGCAGTCCTCCTCGCGACCACCGCTGGCTCATGACCACCACCGGCTACCAATGCTTCTCACCTTATGAGGATTCGGCGCCGCTGCGAATGGGCCGGGGACAACCACGCGACGTCCCTGGCCCGGGCCGACGCCCCGCCGCGTACGCCTTGGTGATCATCGTCATACTCCCCGGCAACCGTCGCCGTGCGGACTCCGCGGTCATCCTCGTACGAAGGCGTATGAATCGGGGGGCGCGTTGTCTTCAAGGCTGTGCGCTGGTGGCTCACGCCGTAGCGCGCATCACCCGTGCAGGTGAGTTGAGACCTCTTCGAAACATGACCCACTTGGCAGGCCCATGCGCGCCGACGCGTCACGTACTGCCATTGGATCGTTTAACTGACTTGGTTTCAAAGGGAGTAGGGCCTTGTTGATCATGCAGAAACGTGCCTGTCAACGCGTGCATATGCGTCCGCACTACCCCACCGCATGAGCCCTACTATCGGCCTGCCATGACAGCAGCAGGGAAGCACCAGGTGAGCCGGGCGGAGACTACCCGCCGAGGCGGTCGACCAGGCCGGGCGGGAATCAGAGACGTCGCCGCGGCCGCAGGCGTCTCCATCACAACCGTCTCCGACGCCCTCAACGGCAAGGGCCGGCTCCCGGACGCCACCCGACGCCACGTCCGTGAAGTCGCCGACCGGCTGGGCTATCGCCCGTCGGCCGCCGCCCGCACCCTCCGTACCGGCAAGTCCGGCCTCATCGGCCTGACCGTGACCACCTACGGGGATGAACCTTTCACCTTCACCGAATTCGCCTACTTCGCCGAGATGGCCAGAGCCGCCACCTCCGCCGCACTCGCCCGCGGCTACGCCCTGGTCATCCTCCCCGCCACCTCACGCCACGACGTCTGGTCCAACGTCGCCCTCGACGGAACCGTCGTCATCGACCCCTCCGACCAGGACCCCGTGGTCAGCGAACTCGTCCGTCAGGGCTTACCCGTCGTCTCCGACGGCCGCCCCGCCGGCACGCTGCCCGTCACCGCCTGGGTCGACAACGACCACGAAGCCGCCGTCCTGGACATCCTCGACCACCTCGCCGACGCCGGCGCCCGCCGCATCGGCCTCCTCACCGGCACCTCCACCGACACCTATACCCACCTGTCCACCACCGCGTATCTGCACTGGTGCGAGCGGGTAGGACAGGATCCGGTGTACGAGGCCTACCCGGCCCACGACCCCTGTGCGGGCGCCGTCGCCGCGGACCGGCTGCTGGCCCGGCCCGACCGCCCCGACGCGGTCTACGGCCTCTTCGACCCCAACGGCACCGATCTGCTGGCCGCGGCCCGGCGCTACGGACTGCGCGTCCCGGACGACCTGCTGCTGGTCTGCTGCAGCGAGTCCACCGTCTACGCCAGCACCGAGCCGCCCATCACCACCCTCTCGCTCAAACCACGCCGCATCGGCACCGCCGTCGTCCAGCTCCTCATCGACGCCATCGAGGGTGCGGAAACCGACCAACCCGTCGAACAGGTCATACCGACGGAGCTGATCGTGCGGACCTCCTCCGAGCGGCGTCCACCCCGTACGACGGTCAGCCCGCCCCGGTCACCCGAGAAGGGGTAGTCCGGGTCACCCGGGGAGGAGTGGCCCGGCGTACGCTGAGGTTGACGTCCGTCATGTCGGCGGCGGGGCATCCACCAGGGAAAGCCCCGCCCAATTCGGGCGAAAACCGTGGCGAACAGGGCTCCTGCTCCGATTCACCACCCCTGGGTCATCACATGGCGCGATCCGCATTCCTATGATGGGCCCACGACACCGCGGGCCGCTGCGACCAGGCAGTCCGATCCGGTGCAGATGCGGCGCGATGGTGGTGGAGGGGTCGATGACTCAGGGGGCCGGTCAGGGACCCGAGGCGGTGCGGACGGAGACGTTGCGCGACTTCCGGGTGCCCGCGTACATCCACGAGACCGGTCCGTACCCGCCGAGCGCAGCTCCCGGCGAGACGGCCGGAGTCGGCGAGGAGCCCGAGGGCTACACGCCCACCCGGCGGGACCTGCCCGTCATCAACCGGGGCGACACCGTGCAGGTCGTCGTGGACCCCGCCGCAGTGGCGGCCCCCCAGCCCGCCGACGGGCCGGGTCCGCTGTACGTGGTGGGCGACGTGCACGGCTACCTCGACCAGCTGGTCGCCGCGCTCCAGGAGCAGGGCCTCCTCGACGCCGCGGGCAACTGGTCCGCCGGGACCGCGCGCCTGTGGTTCCTCGGCGACTTCACCGACCGCGGCCCCGACGGCATCGGCGTGATCGACCTCGTGATGCGGCTGTCCGCCGAGGCGGCCGCGGTCGGCGGCTACTGCAAGGCGCTCATGGGCAACCACGAGCTGCTGCTGCTCGGCGCCAAGCGGTTCGGCGACACCCCCGTCAACTCCGGCGCGGGCACCGCCACCTTCCAGGCCGCGTGGCTGCTCAACGGCGGCCAGAAGACCGACATGGACCGCCTCCAGGACCACCACCTGCAGTGGATGGCCCGCCTGGACGCCATGGAGCAGGTCGACGGGCACCTCCTCGTGCACTCCGACACCACCGCCTACCTCGACTACGGCGACTCGATCGAAGCGGTCAACGACACCATCCGCGAAACCCTCACACGCAACGACGCGGACGAGTGCTGGGACCTCTTCCGGAAGTTCACCAGACGCTTCGCCTTCCGCGACGACGGCGGCGCCGAGGCGGCGCTGTCCCTGCTGGACACCTACGGCGGCACCCGCGTCGTCCATGGCCACAGCCCCATCCCGTACCTCCTGGGCGAGGTCGGCTCGGAGGACGGCGAGGACACCGCTGGCCCCGTGGTCGAGGGACCACATCTTTACGCCGACGGACTGGCCATCGCGATGGACGGCGGAGTGACCATGGCCGGAAAACTGCTGGTCCAGCAACTGCCCCTGGATAGCTGAGGGTTCTTCGGGCAGACGTCCCTCACGAAGGACGGCGCTGGCCAGGGGGCAATTTCTGGAAACCCCCTGTCACGGCGTGCCGTCACCGCTCTACCATCGGCTTATCCGTAGCAGGCTCCCCTCCGTTTCTGCCCGACGGCTCGTCAGCGTGCGAGCCACCAGCCCTACGGAGCATCGGGGGATGCACATGAACAGCGTTCCGCAGCACCTGCTGAGCGAGGACCGCCAGGAATACGAGCGGATCCTCGATGAGGCGCTGCGCTCCGCCCCACACCGCCCGGAACTCGCCGCTGTCGGCCAGCGGCTCAACGCCGAACAGCTGCGCACCATGGCGCTCAACGCCACCGCACTCATCACGGCGGCCGCGGCGACCGAGTACGCGCACTACGTGAAGGTCCGCGAGGAACTGCGCCGCCCGGCGCCGTCCACCCCAACCGTGAGCGAAGGAGCGGGCTCCGCGGAGCCCGGCGCGACCGCGATGGGGCTCGCCGCCACCATGGGCGAGGTCACCGAGACCGCCGGAGCCGGCGCGATCGCCGTCGTCGCGGTGCTCGCCCCCGTCCTCGCCGGAACAGCCGCGGTGATCTTCCTGCTCGTGGGATTCATCCTGAAGGTCCTCACTCCCGAGCTGGCGTTCGCCCAGACCCTGCTGACCACCGGGTGGGTCTTCGGCGCGGTCACGGCGGCCGCCATCCTGGTCGCCGCGGTCGGGCTGCTGCTCACCGCTCTGCGCAACGGCTCGTCCTCGCTCCAGGCCGGAGCACCCGGCGAGCTCAACGCGGAGGTGGCCCGGGCCAGGGAAGCCTGGCGCGAGGCCCTGCTGGAGCGCGGCATCATGCCGTTCCTCCGGGAGGCCCTCGCCGATCCGGGCACGGCGGCACTGACCCGTCCGTCACCGACACCGACCACCGGCCGCATGCCGCACCTCGGCTACAACCGGCCGGGGTTCAGCAGCCCCGACGGCGGACCCGCCGCGGGTCCGCGCCCGAGCTTCACCAGCCCGGACTTCACCAGCCCGGACTTCGGGGGGCCCGAGCACCAGCCGGAGTGACACCCGGCGGGCCGACACCGGGGTGACGGGAACGAGGGGCCTGCGTCGATACGGCGCGGGCCCTTTTGCCGCTGCCCGCCCCTTCACCGGCGCCCGCCTCACTCGTCCCACTCGTACGGTGCCGGCGCGCCCCGTCAGATGATGCCGAGCCCCCGGGCCGCCGTCATCCAGGCCGGGAACTGGGATAGCAGCCGGTCGTACAACTCCGGGTCCGGTACGACGCTGATGTCGTCCACCGCGAAGAACCCCACGTTGTCGACGCGCCGACCGGGCAGCGTGTCGAACCGCTCCAGTACGCCGTAGTTCGACCGTCCCAGGCCCACGAACTGCCAGAAGATCGGCTCCTCCACCGCGTCCCTCAGCTCCTGCTCGATCGCCTTGTTCCGATAGACACCGCCGTCGGAGAAGAACAACACCAGCGTGGGATCGACAGCCGGGTGCTCTCGTACATACGTGCGCACCTCGGCGATCGCCTTCTGCTCCTCGTTCTGGATGCCGACCGACCGCATGTCCACCTGCCCCGGCAGCAGGCCCTTCCGCGGTTTGTTGCTCCGCCGGAACAGGCTCAGCTCACCGACCCGGACATGGAGCTCCAGCCACTCGGGCAGCTCGCCCAGACTGAGGTCCGGCAGCCGGGCGGCATGGGAGGCGAACGTCCACGCCTGCATCACCCCGTCGTCATCCAGTTGCGCCGCCACCGCGGCCATCCGCTCCACCACGTCGGCCACGACACCCTTCGAGTACAGGAACGACATGGAGCCGGAGGCGTCGAGGATCAACACGACGCGCGCCGTGACCCCCTCCGCACCGTGCTTCCGCAGGCTGACCGCCACCTGCTCCTTACGCAACGAGAGCCGCTTGCGCATGTCCACCGGCAACCGTTCCTCGCCCTTGCTGAGACGCGGGGAGGAAGCCGGGGGTGCCGGGGGTGCCGGGGGTGCCGGGGGTGCCGGCGGGGCGCCCGCAGCGGTGGGAGCGGCCGTCCGCGAGCCCGTCGGCGGGAGCGCGGGCGAGACCGCCGCTGTGCCCCTGGGCGAAACCGACGGCTCCGGCCCGGACGTACCGGCCCCGTCGGACTCCACGCTGATACCGAAGTCGGTGGCGAGACCGGCCAGCCCGGACGCGTACCCCTGCCCGACCGCCCGGAACTTCCACTGACCTCCCCGCAGATACAGCTCGCCCCCGATGAATGCCGTCTCCGTCGTGGCCTCCATCTCGAAGCGCGCGATCTCCTGCTGGGTCCCGGCATCGAGCATCCGCAGCGTCAGTCCGGACAGCCCGCCGAAGGTGCCGCCATCGGCCGAGGCGCACAGGACGACCCGCTCGATCTCCGGTTCCAGGGCACGCAGGTCCACCTCGACGGTGTCCGTCGTGGCAGCACCGTCCCGCTGCTTCCCGAGATGCCGTACGGCGCCGGAGGCGTGCTGCGGCTGGTTGTAGAAGACGAAGTCCCCGTCGTCCCGCACGCGTCCGCCCGGGCCGAGCAGCAGCGCCGAGGCATCCGCGTCCGGCGCACCGGCCCCTCCTCTCCAGCCGAGCACGGCCCGCACCGCCCCGGCGGCGACGGGAAGGTTGGCGCCCTTGCTCATGGATGTCGATGTCATGGGCCCAGTCTGCCGAGAGAACCCGGCCCGGGAGCCGTTCGTTGCGCCTGATGTACGCCGCGAACGGCCCCGGGCACGACTGCGCGTGCGTGCGGCTCAGTCCGCGAGCGCCTCAGTCCGCGAGTGGCAGATAGACCCGGTTGCCCGCGGCGGCGAACTCCCTGGACTTCTGCAGCATCCCCTCGGCGACCTCTTCAGCCGACGCCCCCGCGGCCGCCGTACCGCCGAACTGCTCCGTGATGCTCTGGCTGATCTTCATCGAGCAGAACTTCGGGCCGCACATGGAGCAGAAGTGCGCCGTCTTGGCGGGTTCGGCGGGCAGGGTCTCGTCGTGGAACTCCCGTGCCGTGTCCGGGTCGAGGGCGAGGTTGAACTGGTCCTCCCACCGGAACTCGAAGCGGGCGTCGGACAGTGCGTCGTCCCATTCCTGCGCACCTGGGTGCCCCTTGGCGAGGTCGGCTGCGTGGGCGGCGATCTTGTAGGTGATGACGCCGGTCTTGACGTCGTCACGATTGGGCAGGCCCAAGTGCTCCTTGGGCGTGACGTAGCAGAGCATGGCCGTGCCCCACCAGGCGATCATCGCGGCACCGATGCCGGAGGTGATGTGGTCGTACGCCGGCGCGACGTCCGTCGTCAGCGGGCCGAGCGTATAGAACGGAGCTTCATCACAGATCTCCTGCTGAAGGTCGATGTTCTCCTTGATCTTGTGCATCGGGACGTGTCCCGGGCCCTCGATCATCGTCTGTACATGAAAACGCTTCGCGATCGTGTTGAGTTCCCCGAGCGTCCTCAACTCCGCGAACTGAGCCGCGTCGTTGGCGTCCGCGATCGACCCGGGCCGCAGCCCGTCGCCGAGCGAGTACGTGACGTCGTACGCCGCGAGGATCTCGCAGAGTTCCTCGAAGTTCTCGTAGAGGAACGATTCCTTGTGGTGCGCGAGGCACCAGGCCGCCATGATCGAGCCGCCGCGCGAGACGATGCCGGTCTTGCGGTTCGCGGTGAGCGGCACGTACGGCAGCCGCACGCCCGCGTGGACCGTCATGTAGTCCACACCCTGCTCGGCCTGCTCGATGACCGTGTCCTTGTAGATCTCCCAGGTCAGCTCCTCGGCGCGGCCGTCCACCTTCTCCAGAGCCTGGTAGAGCGGCACCGTGCCGATGGGGACGGGGGAGTTGCGCAGGACCCATTCCCGCGTGGTGTGGATATTGCGACCGGTGGACAGGTCCATGACCGTGTCCGCGCCCCAGCGCGTCGCCCAGGTCATCTTCTCGACCTCCTCCTCGATGGAGGAGGTGACGGCGGAGTTGCCGATGTTGGCGTTGACCTTCACCAGGAACCGCTTGCCGATGATCATCGGCTCGATCTCCGGGTGATTGACGTTCGCGGGCAGCACCGCGCGACCGGCGGCGATCTCCTCGCGTACGACCTCGGGGTCGACGTTCTCGCGGACCGCCACGAACTCCATCTCGGGCGTGATCTCGCCCCGCCGGGCGTACGCGAGCTGCGTGACCGCCTCTCCGGGACGACCTCGACGCGGCTGGCGCGGCCGCCCCGGGAAGACCGCGTCGAGGTTGCGCAGACCCCCGCGCGGCGAGGTGTGCTTGATTCCGTCGTCCTCGGGACGGACGGGACGGCCCGCATACTCCTCGGTGTCACCGCGGGCGATGATCCAGTTCTCGCGCAGCGGCGCGAGGCCCCTGCGTACGTCGGTGTCGACGATCGGATCGGTGTACGGGCCGGAGGTGTCGTACAGCGTGACGGACTGCCCGTTGGTGAGGTGCACTTGACGGACCGGCACCCGCAGATCGGGGCGCGAACCCCCGACGTATCCCTTGTGCCAGCCGATGGACTTCCCGGCCTCCCGCTGCTGTTCGCCCTCGGGCGCGGCAGGCACCCCGCCCATCTGGCTGGAGGCAGGCGTGCGTACGTCCTTGTTGGTCATGAGACCTACTCCCTACGCCGGCATTACCCGGTAACAGGTTCGGCGGTCGACGCAGCGGATTCCGTCTGCCGACGTTCCTTGTGGAACATCACTCGTTCCACGTGAAACATCGCTAAGACGGAGGTCAGCGCCCTCTCAGCCCGGTGCTCCGAGCTCCCGCGTGTGCAAAGGTGACTCCACGCTAGCGTCATATCTGGCGCGGTGAACAGAGGGCCCTCGCCGTTCTTGCGATGATCGGTCGGTGACCACAACGCAGCAGCCCCCGTTCCCGCCGTCCGAGCCGCCGCGCCGACGCGGTCCCGGAGACGGCTATGGACCCGGCTCCGGAGACGGCCGCGGACACGGGCCGGGCGGTGGCCCCGGCCCCGGTCCAGGAGTCGGGCATGGGCACGGACCGGGTGAGGGACACGGGCACGGCCCCGGTGGCGGACATGGGTCTGGGTCGGGGGACGGGCCTGGGAATGGACCTGGACCGGGGAATGGGCACGGCCCTGGGGACGGACACGGTCCTGGGAACGGGCACGGGTCCGGGCACTCGCACAGTCACAGCCATGGGCCCGCCACGCCCGTCTCCAAGCATCTGCGCAAGGTCATCGCGGCCATCCTGATCCCCTTCGCCGCCGCGGTCGTTGTGGGTCTCGCGGTGCTCTGGCCCGGTGGCGCCCCTTCCCATGAACGCACCGGCGTCGGCTTCGACCGGCAGACCCAGCAGGCCACGGTCACCAAGGTCGACAAGGTCAGCTGCAAGTCCGTGAACGCGTCGGGGGAGACTCCGACCGGCGACACATCCACCGCCGAGGGCTCCTCCGCGCAACAAGAGGCGACGGGCGACTGCAAAAAGGCGACGATCCGGATCGACACCGGCAAGGACAAGGGCCGTACGTTCACGGAGATCATCCAGCCTGACCAGTCACGGCAGTTGCACGAGGGCGAGAAGGTCGTGGCCGCGTACGAGCCCTCCGCGCCCAGGGACCTGCAGTACTCGGTCACCGATGTGAACCGGAAGTTCCCGATGGCGCTGCTCGCCGGGATCTTCGCGCTGGCCGTCGTGGTGGTGGGCCGGATGCGCGGGGTCATGGCACTGGTCGCACTGGCCATCAGCTTCGTGATCCTGACCTTCTTCATCCTGCCCGCGATCCTGCAGGGCTCGAATCCGCTGGTCGTGGCCGTGGTCGGGGCGAGCGCCATCATGCTGATCGCGCTCTACATGTGCCACGGCCTCTCGGCCCGTACGTCGGTGGCGGTGCTCGGCACCCTGCTCTCCCTGGTGCTGATCGGCATCCTCGGCTCGGAGTTCATCGGCTGGGCGGCGCTGACCGGCAACACGGACGACAACACCGGTCTGATCCACGGCCTGTATCCGTCCATCGACATGAGCGGTCTGCTGCTCGCGGGCGTCATCATCGGCTCGCTCGGTGTGCTCGACGATGTGACGGTGACGCAGACCTCGGCGGTCTGGGAGCTGCACGAGGCCAGCCCGACGATGGGCTGGCGCGATCTGTACCGTGCGGGCATCCGGATCGGCCGTGACCACATCGCATCGGTCGTCAACACACTCGTCCTGGCGTACGCGGGTGCCGCGCTTCCCCTGCTGCTGCTCTTCTCGATCGCGCAGAGCAGTGTGGGCACCGTCGCCAACAGCGAACTGGTCGCCGAAGAGATCGTGCGCACCCTGGTCGGCTCGATCGGCCTGGTCGCCTCGGTGCCGGTGACCACGCTGCTGGCCGCCCTGGTGGTCTCCGCGGACCGTCCGGCAGTCCCGGCCGCCGCCACGGAGCCTGTCGAGAGCAGGGCGCCGGCACGCGGCGGGAAGGGCCGTCGCCGCAAGCACTGAAGCCTCCCCCGCGCCCGCGTCACCGGTGAGGAAGCGTTACTCCGCTTGGAGGGTGCTGGGGCTTCAGCCCGCGCTCTGCTCCTCCGCCAGGATGCGGTCCAGCGCCTCGTCGAGATGGGCGTCGAAGTCCGCGAGGGAACGCTCCTGCCCCAGCGGCACCAGCTTGTCCGTGCGGTCGAGGAAGGCGACGAGCGGCGCCGCCCCGGACCGGAACAGCGCGTGATCGCCACCCACCTGGAGCCGGATCAGCACCTCACCGAACGCCTCCGGGTCGGCGGGCGCGATGTGCACATCCCCGTCACCGCACGGCCGTCCCACGCCGTCGATCAGCAACTCCCGCCCGAACGCCCAGGTCACGGGCGCGTCGCCGGGCAAGTGGAAGGTCAGCCGCACGGCATAGGGATCACAGGTCTCGTATCGCAGCTCCACCGGAATGCGGAAAGAGAGCTCCTCCGAAACGAGGAAGCTCATCATGACCTCTGCCTGGACCGACTCGCGCATCGCCTACCCCGTCGTTTGCCGTCGACTGGCCAGGAATCATCCCCCTGACTCTGCTGAAATATTGCTCAACGTACACAAGAGATCACAAGGAGTGAGTTTTCAGATGCTGATAGAGATCGAGAGTGTCCCCAGTAGTCTGCCGATCTCACCTTGCAATTGTCGTGCCGCAGGCAGCAGTCGATCGGCCTGGTGAAGAGGGAGAGAAATGGCCATTGCGGCGGCAGTTGTGCCGACCGTGATGGGAAGGGCCGCGCAGACCGTGCCCAGCGCGTACTCCTGGCGCTCGACGACGGGCTCCATCCGTCCCGTCCGCTCCAGCCGCCGCAGCAGACTGACGTTGTCACGCACCGTATAGGGAGTGATCGACTGCACGGGGTAGCGGTCGAGATGATCCCGACGGGCCTTCTCGTCGAGCTGGGACAGCAGACACTGGCCGATCGCATGGGCGTGTCCGGTCTCCCGGAAGTCCGCCCACTCCTCCACGGCCGGATTCCCTGGGGTGTCGGCGACGCACATGACCTCGATCTCGCCGTCACGGTAGACCGCGTAGTACACGGGCGCACCGACCGAATCGCGCCACTGGGCGAGCGTCTCGCTCACCGTGCTGCGACGTTTCTGCTGCGCTCCGCTGCTGCCCAACCGCTCGGCGGCCTCACCGAGGAAGAACAGCCCCTTGTCACGGCAGAGATAGCCCTCGTGGACCAGGGTCCGCAGCAGGTGGTAGGCCGTCGGCAGCGCGAGCCCGGCCTCCCTGGCGAGCTGCTTCGCGGGCGCCCCGTGCTCGCGCGCGGCAACGGCCTCCAGCAGGCGCATCGCCCGCTGCACGGAGCCGATCAGGGTCGTGGGATGCGGCTCCGGCGAGACGGCTTCCAGGGGAGGAGTGCGTGCCTCCGGCAGGGGGGTACGCGCCTCGGCGGGCGAGGTGCGCGGTTGGGTGGGCGGGAGACATGTCCCCGCGGAAGCGCTGGACCGCTGGAGGGGTGGGGCGGGTGATTGTGCGGGTGCGGTGTCAACCGTGGCCAAGGGGCACTCCCGAAGCGCGAGGGGAACCGCCCGTGCGGGGGGACACGGGAGGGGGCTGTGCGCTGCCCGCGGGGGTCGGCCCCGCGTGGAATTCCGGACTGTAACCGCCCATCACCGCACGCAGACGGCCTCGCCGGAAAACTTCCCTCGGCCGAGGGAACCTTGAGTTCCCTTTCCTGACCTGCCCGTTACCCGTTACTCACCCGGTTGTGTCTCACCAGCCGCTGCGCGACGACGAACTCGACATGAACTTCCGTACTACGTAGATCAATCCGCCGACGAGGGCGACGAAGATCAGGACCTTGAAAAGCAGGCCGATCAACACACTGAGCACGCTGACTATCACCGTGCCGAACACGACCAGAGCGATGACCGGCACCGCGATCCACTTCACCCACCACGGCATCCCGCCGAAGATCTCTCGCATCGCCCTTGTCCTTAGCCTCTCTACGCCCGTGGCCCCAAGTCCGGGACTCTGATTCCGGGTTCTGTGATGTCCTGCATTCGATGCTAGGGCCGCGAAGGGGCCGACGGGGGCCCCGCACCCCTTGTCCTCCCCTGACCGTTCCCCTAGGGAACCCTGAGGCCCCCGTCAGCTCTCGGGCGGAGAGAACACCACCAGAACGCGCAGGTCCTCGGTGACGTGGTGGAACTTGTGGGCGACCCCCGCGGGTACGTAGACGACGCTGCCGCGTGCGACCTGGGTGGTCTCCAGGCCGACCGTGATCGAAGCGCGGCCGCTCACGACGAAGTACACCTCGTCCTGCTGGTGCGGCTTCTGCGGGTCGGGCTCGCCCGCGTCGAGCGCATACAGGCCGACCGACATGTTCCGTTCGCGCAGAAACTGTAGGTAGGCGCCGTCGTTGGCGGCCCGTTCCGCCTCCAGTTCGTCCAGCCGGAATGCCTTCATCGCCCTCGTCCACTCCCGTGCTCCGAAAGCTGTGTCCACAGCCTTGCTCGCCAGTCGATCTCTTCTGCCACGATCAGACACATGAAGAATTTCGTAGTCAAGACGATCGCCAACGCGGGGGCCCTGGCCGTCGCGGTGTGGCTGCTCGACAAGATCACCCTGACAGGGACCAGCACCGGCAAGAAGGTCGGCACGCTGCTGGTGGTCGCCCTGGTCTTCGGTCTGGTGAACTTCCTGGTCAAGCCGGTGGTGAAGGTGCTGACCTTCCCGCTCTTCATTCTGACGCTCGGCCTGATCACCCTCGTGGTCAACGCCCTGATGCTGCTCCTCACCTCGTGGCTGGCCGGCAAGCTCGACCTCAGTTTCCATGTGGAGGGCTTCTGGACCGCCGTAGTGGGCGGCCTGATCATCTCGGTCGTGTCCTGGGCGCTCAATGTCGTGCTGCCCGACGGCGAGGACTGAGAGCGTCCGATGTCCTATCGCGTCTGTTTCGTCTGTACCGGCAACATCTGCCGCTCGCCGATGGCCGAGTCCGCCTTCCGTGCCCGCATAGAAGAAGCCGGACTCGACGGCCTGGTAGAGGTCGACAGCGCGGGCACGGGCGGCTGGCACGAGGGCGACGGTGCGGACTCGCGCACCGTCGCCGTCCTGGAGGCGGCCGGCTACGAGAGCGGCCATGCGGCCCGCCAGTTCCACGCCTCGTGGTTCTCCCGCCTCGACCTCGTGATCGCCCTCGACTCCGGCCACCTCACAGCCCTGCGTCAGCTCGCGCCCACTCCCGAGGACGCGGCGAAGGTCCGGCTGCTGCGGTCGTACGACCCCGACGCGGGCGACTACCTGGACGTTCCGGATCCGTATTACGGACCCATGGACGGCTTCGAGGAATGTCTTGAGATGGTGGAGGCGGCGAGCCCCGGACTGCTCGCCGCTGTACAGCAAGAACTGGAGGGACGGGCAGCATGACGTCAGGGGATTTCGTCACGGGAAGCGGCGACGGCACACGAGCGGTACGGGCGGGGCTGCCCGACCCCGTCAAATACGAGCCGACGCTTCCGGGCCCGGTCTTCGCCGCGCACTTCCATCTGCCGGGCGATCCGACCGGCCCGTACACCTACGGTCGTGACGAGAACCCGACCTGGACGCTCCTGGAGCGCGCCATCGGCGAGTTGGAGGCGCCCGGGCAGGACGGTGTCACGACGCTCGCCTTCCCCTCCGGGATGGCCGCCGTCTCGGCGGTGCTCTTCTCCCAGCTGAAGGCCGGAGACGTGGTGGTCCTGCCCGTCGACGGCTATCAGGTGCTGCCACTGGTGCGCGAGCAGCTCACCGCGTACGGCATCGAGGTACGCACCGCCCCGACCGGCGGCGACGCCCAGCTCGAGGTGCTCGACGGCGCGAAGCTGCTGTGGATCGAGACCCCGTCGAACCCGGGGCTCGACGTCTGCGACGTACGACGGCTTGTCGCGGCGGCCCACGCGCAGGGCACGCTCGTCGCGGTCGACAACACGCTGGCGACCCCGCTCGGGCAGCGCCCGCTGGAGCTGGGTGCCGACTTCTCGGTCGCCAGCGGCACCAAGATGCTCACCGGGCACGGCGACATCCTCCTCGGATACGTCACCGCGCTCGACGCCGACCTGATGGCGCCCGTGCGGCGCTGGCGGAAGATCGTCGGAGCGATTCCCGGCCCCATGGAGGCCTGGCTGGCCCATCGCTCCCTCGCCACCCTCCAGCTGCGTGCCGACCGGCAGAACGGCAACGCCCTGGTGATCGCCGAGGCGCTGCACGGCCGGCCCGAGGTGACCGGGCTGCGTTATCCGGGACTGCCCGACGACCCCTCGCACAAGATCGCCTCGCAGCAGATGCGGCGCTTCGGATGCGTGGTGTCCTTCACGCTGCCCACGCGCGCGCGTGCCGACCGTTTCCTCGACTCGCTGCGTCTGGTGGACGACGCGACGAGTTTCGGCGGGGTGCGGTCCACCGCCGAGCGGCGCGGCCGATGGGGCGGCGACGCGGTGCCGGAGGGCTTCATCCGTTTCTCGGCCGGCGCCGAGGACCCCGAGGACCTGGTAGCGGACGTACTGCGCGCGCTCGACGAATCCGCGGAGTGACCCCTCCCTGAACGACCGGTGAGTATCCTGCGGCATACATCCAGGCTGTCCGCTTGGTACCTCGCTACGCACGACGGACGGTCCGAGCCTCCCCCCTCGTGGCTCGGACCGTCCCGGTTCTGTGCGCGAAGAACCGCGCGAACAAGGCTAGTTGACTCTGTGTCAGTGTCCAATCACAGTAGCGACAGAGACCTATCGACTTATTTATAGTTGGGGCTCGGTCGGGGGTGCTGGGAGGGGAGGGGCACCATGGATTTGGCCCTGCTGCGCACATTTGTGACCGTGCATCGGGCCGGTTCCTTCACTCGCGCCGCCGCGCTGCTCGGTCTCTCTCAGCCTGCCGTCACCTCACAGATCCGCACGTTGGAGCGCCAGCTGGGGCGGCCGCTCTTTCTTCGTCAGGCCCGTGGGGTGACCCCCACGACGATCGGTGACGAGCTCGCCCACAAGGCCGCGCCGCATCTCGACGCCCTGATAGAGATCGCCGAGACCGGACTCGACGAGGACTCGTCACTGCGCACCCTGCATCTGGCCGGGCCACCGGAGTTCACCGCCGAGCGGGCGCTGCCCGCGCTCACGGAGCTGACGGGCGAGGACGGCCAGGGTTTCGCGCTGCGTGCCTCCTTCGGCAACGCCGAGGAGACACTGGAAGGGCTCGCCGCCGGACATCATGATCTGGCCATCACCACGGCCCGTCCCCGGGGCACCCTGCTCACCGCGACTCCGCTCTGCGACGAGGAGCACGTGCTGGTCGCCGCCCCGCGCTGGGCCGCCCGTGTAGGTGCCGGAAAGCTCCGCCGAAAGGGCTCGCCGGCCCTGGAGAACTTCCCCGTGGTCGAAGTGCACGAGTCGCTGCCGCTCGTCGCCCGCTACTGGGCATCCGTCTTCGACTCCCACCCGGCCACATCGGGCACCGTCGTCGTCCCCGATCTGCGCGCCGTGCTCGCCTGCGCCGCCACGGGCGCGGGCCTCGCGGTGCTGCCCCGGTATCTGTGCGCCGGAGCCCTGGAACGAGGTGAGGTGGTCGCGCTTCTCGACCCGGCGGTGCCTCCGCTGCGTACGTACTTCCTGGTGGTCCGCACCGGCACGCTGGCCATGCCGCACATCGCACGGGCGCACGACCGGCTGCTCCACGCCGCGGCCGACTGGTCCTGATGCCCCCGCGGGCCTCCCGTGACTCCCTAGGCCTCCCGGAGGGCTCCCTGAGCCTCCCAGGGGGCTTTCTGGGCCCTTCCTGAGTGCCTCGGGGCTCCGCGATGTTTCACGTGGAACCAGCCGGGCCACATTTCTCCCATGACCGTCCGACCCGTGGTCAAGCGCACCGCCCGCGCCGTCCTGCTCGATGGCAACGACCTGATCTTGATCAAGCGCACCAAACCCGGCGTCGATCCCTACTGGCTGACACCGGGTGGCGGGGTCGAACCGGAAGACACGACTGTCGTCGACGCACTCCATCGCGAGGTGCACGAGGAACTCGGCGCCAAGATCACCGATGTGGTGCCCTGCTTCGTCGACACCGTCGAGCACATCGGTGATGACGGCGGCGCCACCGGCGTGAAGGTGCAGCACTTCTTCGTCTGCCGACTGGAGTCCATGGATCCGTCCCAGCGGCACGGCCCCGAGGTGGACGAGCCCTGCGGCGAGTACGAGATCGTGCGGGTGCCGTTCACCCGGGTCGGCATCGCCTCCGTCCACCTCGTACCGCTGTCCCTGCGGCACTATCTCGACGGGAACATCGAAGGCGTGCGGGCGATGCACGCACCGGACCTGGGCTGAGGCTCTTCGGGCCGGGGTCGTGGCCCCGCCTGCCGGATGGGCCCGGTCAGTCCCCGGCCGCGACGAGTTCCTCGACCGAGTCGTGGCGTATGCGGTCCGACGGGATGCCCGCTTCCCTCAGAGCGTCCACCCCGCTGCGGATCATGCCGGGTGGCCCCGAGAGATAGGCGTCGTACTCGTTCCACGGGCCGTACTCGCGTACGGCGTCGGGCAGATGGAGATGCGCCCGCTGGTCGACGACCGGGCGCACGGCAAGCCAGGGGTGGCTCTGCTGCAGCCGCAGCATCGTGTCGATGTCGTACAGGTCGTGATCGGTGCGGGCACCGTAGAAGACCTCGACCGGCCGCCGCTCCCCATGCTCGGCTACGTCCTCGACCAGCGCCTTGATGGGCGCGATGCCGGTGCCGCCGCCGAGGCAGAGCAGTCCGCTGTCGGTGGTGTGGTCGACGGTCATCGATCCGGCCGGCGGCCCGAGCCGGATGATGTCACCGGGACGGGCACGGTGTACCAGCGCGTTGGAGACCCAGCCCGCCGGCACCGCCTTCACATGGAACGACAGCAGTCCGTCGGACCGGGGCGCCGAGGCGAAGGAGTAGTGCCGCCAGATACGCGGCCACCACGGCGTCTCCAGGCTTGTGTACTGCCCGGCGAGGAAGGGGTACGGCTGGTCGGGGCGGACCGTGATGACGGCGATGTCCGGCGTCCTGAGGTCGTGCGCGACGACTTCGGCGTACCACCAGGCGGGGGCGCGCAACTCGTCCACGGCCGCCGCGTCGATCATCACCTGGGAGATCGTCGTGTACGCGCGCACCCAGGCCGCCTCGGTCTCGGCGTCCCAGATCGCCGAGGCGAACCGGCTGAGCGAGCCGATGAGGCACTCACCGACGGCCGGGTAGTGCTCGGGCCGGGTGCCGTACTTACGGTGGCCACGGCCGAGGTTCTGCAGGTAATCGACGAGAACCGGGGTGTTGTCGATGTGTTCGGCGGCGGTCAGCAGCGCCTTGAGCAGTCGGTCTCGCTGGGTGTCCATCGCCGCGGGGAACAGCGACCGCAGATCCGGGTGGCGCACGAAGAGGAGTGCGTAGAAGTAAGAAGTGACCTTGTCGGCGACGGGGCCGACCTCGGTCATGGTCCGGCGGATGAGCACGGCGTCCGGAGACGGCTGCGGAGTGGGGGCGGACCTCTGGGCGGGCATCCGCGGCTCCGGGCCGGAGGGTCCCGGCTCGGGCAGCGGGGGCGCCTGAAGGGATACGGGAGGCTCGGGCGACCGCGGCCTGTCAAAGGGAGCGGGAGGTTCAGACAACCGCGGCCCGTCGAAGGGCACAGGAGGCTCGCGGAACCCCTGCTCCTGGACCGGGACGCGAGGCTCGGCAAGGCGCTGCCCCTGGGCGGGTACACGCGGCTGCGGGCCAGGGCCGGACTGCTCACGCCCGGGATCCGTCCACTCCCGTCCGAACACGGACTGCTCCGGGCCGGCATCGGACTGCGCAGGCCCGTGGTCGGGCCCGGCCGGACCTGACAACGGCCGAGCGGATGTGTGGGCGGGCTCCGGCTCTGGGCGTGGGACCTCAGTGGGTGCGGCCTGCTGGGAAGTCGGCTCTGCCTCCACGGCGGAGGATATTCGTTCCTGCTGTGTCGTCCCCCGACCCGCGGCGGGTCGGCCGACCGGGCGCATCGCTGCCAGACGGCGGCCGTCGGCGGGCTCTCTCTCCCCATCGGACGGCAGTGGTTCCTTGCGCGGCGTGAACCAGCCGCCCCCGCCATTGCCTCCGGAAGTGCCGTTGTCGGCCGACGTGGTGGTCGGAGCGTCCATGGTGTGCCTCGCCTCGAACATCTTTCGGTCGGTCTGCGCACTTCCGCGGTCGGAAGATGCCTACTTTCCCCCGTAGACGACTTGCTTTCCTGCCCCGTTCAGTCCCCACCGGCCAATGCGGCCACATTCAACCCGGATTCCCACTCTGTACGGACAAGTAAGGCGAGAATGTGACATTGGCCGCACTACTCTCACAGCAGCATCCCACTCCGAGTCAACACCCGGCCGCATAACGGAAAATACGGGTCTTCGATCTCTCCGTCCCGTTACGCTGCATTGGCCTGCGTTCGTGCCCCGCGAGACGTGCGTACATCACGATGGACGCGAACCGGAGTCGACCATACCGGCAGCCGCCCCACAAACAAGTACCCCCCGCCTTCCGCCCGAAGGGGCGGCGCCCCACTCTCAACTGCCTTAATTACAAGGCGCGTCGGACCAATTCATAGGCATCCCACAGGTCCCGCCCCACGTAGGAGTGCGTGGCGAGGCCTGCCAGATGCCGATCCGCATTGACCGCGACGGAGACCGGCACCGTCTCGAACAGGTCCTTGTCGGACAGCGAGTCGCCATAGGCGACACAATCGGCCCACGTCACCCCGAACTCTTCACAGAGCCGGTCCGCGATCTGCACCTTCGCCGCAGCGCTGAGAATGCCCGCGAGATCAACGGGCTCGCTGAACGGCAGAGCGGGAAAGCGAGAACCGTATGCCGCGTGCGCACCCCACGCCGTCAGTCGCTCGACGAAGAACGAGGGCGAGAGGGAGATGACGGCGCAGTAGTCGCCATTGCCTCTGATCTCCGCCCAGACGTCCTCGATGCCGGACAGCCACGGCGCGCCCTCGAAGGCCGCCGCCACATGTTCCTCCCTGAGATCCGCCCACAAGGCGTGCACCTGTGCGGCGTACTCCGGCGGACCGATCCGTCCTGCCGAGATCGCTTGGTCAAGCGCAACAGTCTCGGCCTCCAGACCGATCTGCCGTGAGATCTCCTGGGGCGCGGAACTCCCGTACATCAACGTTCCGTCAAGGTCGAAGAGATGAAGTCGTGGCATGGAAGCCGAGGCTAGCGGCCCAGGCACGCTTCGCTGTTTCACGTGAAACATCTGTCCGTGCGCTGTGGGAGGCGACGCTTCCTCCATGCCCGCACCTGACGCTTCCTCCATGCCCGCACCTAGGGCATGACATGACCAAAAGCGCATAGGTCCCTGGGCAAACAGGTGGACGTCAGGGGTGTATGTCAGACAGCCTGACCTGCGTGTCGACATCTTCCCCCGCCGCTTTGCCCATCCGCCGACTGACGCCTCGCGATCTCACCGCCTGCGCCGATTTGTCAGAGAACCGGGGGTGGCCCCGTGAGGAACACAAGTGGGGTCTGCTCCTCACCGCCGGGACGGGCTACGGCATCGACGACCCCGACGGCGGTCTCGTCACCGCCTGCGTCGTGACCGCGTACGGAACGCCGGAGAGGCTTGAACTGGGAGCGATCGGAATGGTGCTGGTCGCCGAGCGGCATGCCCGCCAGGGTGTCGGCCGACGCCTGATGCGGCATGTCGTGGCAGAGATGGGCACCACCCCGCTGACCCTGCACGCGACTCCTCTTGGCCGACCGCTCTACGAGGAGCTGGGCTTCAAGGTCACGGGCCGCGCCGAGTCGGTCCGTGGACACTTCGTCCCTGGCGGGCCGAACCCGAAGGTGGCCACGCGCCCGGCCACCGCCGAGGATCTCGCCACGATTCTTCGGCTCGACGCGGAGGTCTTCGGCTCCGACCGCACCCATGTGATCACGCGACTGCCCGCCTTCTCCGACCAGTTGCGTGTCGCCGTGGAGAACGGCCGGATCATCGGCTACGCGGCGGCCTGGCCCAACATGGCCACCCATGTGGTGGGTCCACTGATCGCCCGTGACACCGAAACGGCGAAGGCACTCATCGCCTCGCTCGCCGCCCACACCGACCGCCCTCTGCGCACGGACATCGACGTACGGCACGAAGATCTGCTGTCCTGGGCGAAGGACCACGGCCTGGAGTCCACGAGCTTCAACGCGGTGATGACGTACGGGATCTCGGAGTTGCCCGGGGACTGGACGCGACGCTTCGCTCCGCTCACGGTGGCAGCGGGCTGAGAGCCGCCGGGGTGCAGTCGCATCCACCGCCCGGAGAATCGCTCACCGCGTAGACAAGCGCCGGTCCCCGTCGTCTGTGGGGGACCGGCGCTTGTCTACGGGGGTGCGGTCAGACGAGCGTCTCCACCGCCGCGACGGCGAAGTCGTGGTCCTGGTCGGGCGCTCCGCCACCGACCCCGATCGCCCCGATCAGACGACCGTCGCGACGGACCGGAACACCGCCCGCGATGAACAGGAGCGGACGGTCGAGCGCGGTGGGCAGGGTGTGGAAGAGGCCGCCGGGCTGGACCGCATCGACCAGTTCCCTGGTGGCGGAGTCCAGCTGGAGGGCCGTGTAGGCCTTGCGCGTGCTGGTCTCGCCGGAAATCAGCACGGCGCGGTCGTCGCGCCGGAAGGCGAGCAGATGGCCGCCCGCGTCGAGAACGGTGACGCTGACCGTGACTCCGGCGGCCTCGGCGGCACGGCGGGCCGCAGAGACGAGAACCTCGGCGTCCTGGATGGTCAGCGGAGCAACGGCGACGGTGGTGGTGGTCATGAGGGACTTTCTCCTTGAGGTGCTGTTCGGGCGTGGCCGATCAGGGGGGTGGGCTCAGCCGTGAGGGGCCGGCTGCTACTCGGTGGCTCAGTGGTGGACGGCGGTCCGCTGCTCGAGGGACGCGCTTGAGGCGGCGACGGTGCCGGCGGCATCGGCTCGGCGCTCCAGGGCTGCCGAGACGACGGCAAGGACCAGAGCTCCCGCGGCGAGCGCCGCGCCGACCCAGTTGGGGGCGGTGTATCCGAGGCCGGCTGCGATGACGAGGCCACCGAGCCAGGCCGAAAGGGCGTTGCCGAGGTTGAAGGCACCGATGTTCACGGCCGAGGCCAGGGTGGGGGCACCGTGCGCCTGGTCGAGGACGCGCTTCTGCAGTGGCGGCACGGTCGCGAACCCGAGGGCGCCGATCAGCGCGATCGTGAGGGCCGCCAGGATCTTGTTGTGCACGGTCACCGTGAACAGGGCGAGCACGATGGCGAGGCCGCCCAGGGACACGTACAGCATCGGCATCAGGGCGCGGTCGGCGAACCTGCCTCCGATGAGGTTTCCGGCGACCATGCCGAGGCCGAAGAGGACCAGCAGCCAGGTGACGGAGGTGTCGGCGAAGCCGCCGACGTGGGTCATCATCGGCGCGATGTAAGTGATGGCCGCGAAGACACCTCCGAAGCCGAGCACGGTCATCGCCATGGCCAGCAGGACCTGGACGTTCTTGAAGGCGGCGAGTTCGTGGCGGAGATGTACGCCCTCGGGCTTCGGCATCTCGGGGACCAGCTTGGCGATACCGAGCAGACCGATCACTCCGAGCGCGGCGACTCCGGCGAAGGTGACCCGCCAGCCCGCGGACTGCCCGATCAACGTACCGAGGGGGACACCGACCACGTTGGCGATGGTGAGACCGCTGAACATCATGGCGATCGCACCGGCCTTCTTCTCCGGCGCGACAAGCTCGGCGGCGACGACCGATCCGATGCCGAAGAACGCGCCGTGGGCGAGAGAGGCGACGACTCGGCCCGCCAGCATCAGCCCGAAGGCCGGGGCGACGGCGGAGAGCAGGTTGCCGACGACGAACAACCCCATCAGCAGCATCAGCATCCGCTTGCGGGACACCTTCGTGCCGAGCGCGGTCATGATCGGGGCGCCGATCACCACGCCGAGGGCATAGCCGGTCACCAGCAGTCCGGCCGTGGGGATGGAGACACCGAAGTCACCGGCGACCTCAGGCAGCACACCCATGATCACGAACTCGGTGGTTCCGATTCCGAAGGCCCCGATCGCGAGGGCCAGAAGCGCGAGAGGCATGGTGGGGACACCTTCCCAAACGATTGCAGGAGCGCTTTGCGTGCGTTCACAATAGTTGCACACGCGGGCTAAGTGCAAGAGCGGACTATTGCGCTCGTGCTCTACCCTGGTGTCAGCTGCTCCGGGACGGAGGAACACGCCATGACAGCCACGGACCCCGCGCTCACCGCCCTTGCTCAGGGGTGGTGCGCCCTCTCCCTGCTGCACGGGAGGATCGAGGCCCACATCGAGCGCGCCCTGCAGGCCAAGCACGACCTCAGCGTGAGGGAGTACTCCCTGCTCGACGTGCTCAGCCGACAGCACGACGGCGAGGGTGGTCACTTGCAGATGAAGCAGGTCGCGGACGCGGTCGTGCTCAGTCAGAGCGCCACCACACGGCTCGTCACCCGGCTCGAGGACCGTGGTCTGCTTGCCCGCTATCTGTGCCCGACCGACCGCCGCGGCATCTACACGAATGTCAGCGAGGCCGGCCTCAAGCTCCTCGAAGAGGCACGGCCCACCAATGACACCGCCCTGCGCGAGGCGCTCGACGAAGCGGCCAAGTCCCCGGAACTGGCCCCACTGGTCCGCGTAGTGGAGTCGGCGAGCGTGTCCGCCTAGGCAGGGGACGCCCTCCTGCCCCCTCCCGGGCACCCACACAGCCCGTACAGGTGCCTGGATACGCTGTGGCCATGGGAGATCTTGAGATTCGACCGGCCGCTTCGGACGATGTCCCCGCCATCGTCGCGATGCTCGCCGATGACCCGCTCGGCGCCCAGCGGGAGTCCCCCGACGACCTGACCCCCTACCTGGCCGCGCTCGAGCGGCTGAGCGCCGACCCGAATCAGCACCTGGTGGTCGCGGTGCGCGAGGGACACGTCGTCGGCACCCTGCAGCTCACGGTCCTTCCCGGGCTGTCCCGCAAGGGGGCGACCCGCTCCCTCATCGAGGGCGTGCGCGTCCACTCCGACGAGCGGGGCAGTGGTCTCGGTACGCGGTTCATCGAGTGGGCGATCGAGGAATCCCGGCGCCAGGGGTGCCAGTTGGTCGAGCTGACCTCCGACGCCACCCGCACTGACGCCCACCGCTTCTACGAGCGGCTCGGCTTCACGGCCTCACACGTGGGCTTCAAGCTGGCGCTCTGAGCCCACCTGCGTACGCCGGGGGTCTGTTTCACGTGAAACAGACCCCCGTATGACAGCGGCTACCGAATCCCTCGCCAGCCCTCGGGGTCCACTCCACCCGGCACAGGAGCACCCTCGTCGTACGGCTGACGCGTGAAGACGAACGAACCGAGGTCGAGGTGGCTCAGGGACCCGTCCGGGCGCCGTACGGCCCGTAGCGGCTCCCCCGTGTAGTAGCCGTCGAGTCCCGTCCAGGTCCCGTCACCGTTCGCCCGGAAGCGCGACCCGCGGCCACCCCCTGCCAGCGGGCCCAGCTCGACCATGCCGTCGGCCCTCAGCCGAAGGGCGCACGCCTGGGTGCCCCAGTACCAGGGGCCGGCCAAGTCCAGGACGGACTGATCGACTTCGGCGGCCGGACGCCATGGCTCGGGAATGCGCGGCTCGGCCTCGGCGACGATCCGTACGAGATCGGTCGCCACGGTCAGCGCCCGCGGGCCGGAGGTGCAGTTGGACAGCACCACCGCCGCCACATCGTCCTCCACACCGATCACGAGCGCCGCAAGGAAGCCGGGCAGAGACCCCGAGTGACCCACCAGGATCCGGCCCGACCGATGCAGCACCTGCAGTCCCAGCCCGTAAGAGTCTCCCGAGGCGAGCTGGTCGGCTTCCAAGGGGGCCGCGGGCGTACGCATCTCCCGCAGGGACTCCGCGCTGAGCACCGCCGCGTGCCCCGTGGCCAGGAAGACGGCGAAGCGCGCCAAGTCCCCCGTGGTGGACCACAGTTGCCCGGCCGGAGCCATCCGGCCGAGGTCCTCGGCGGGCTCCGGCATCATGACGTCCGCCCACGGATGCACGGCCCAACCACCCGCATGGGGTGCCTGCGGCTGCCCACTCGTGCGGTCCAGGCCCAGCGGGTCGAGCACCTCGCGCCGCAGGGCCTCTTCCCAGGGGACTCCCCGCAGTTTCTCGATCAGTGCGCCCAGCAGGGTGTAGCCGGGGTTCGAGTAGTGATGCAGCCGCCCGGCCGGATGCAGGAAGGGCTGCTCACCGAGCACGTCGGAGAGCTCGGGGCGCAGTGAACCGGGTGTGCGTTCCCACCAGGGGCCGGGCGTCTCGGCCGCCAGCCCGGCGGTGTGCGCGAGGAGTTGGGCGATGGTGGCCTCCCCCGCGCCGGTGCCTGGAAGATGCTTCTCCAGCGGGTCGCCCAGGTCGAGCAGTCCCTCGTCGCGCAGCCGCAGCACCAGCACGGCCGTGAAGGTCTTGGTGATCGAACCGATCCGGTACTGCACGTTCTCGTCCGGTCCGTGCCCGTCCACCGAGGTGCGCGACCCGTGCCACACCGGCTCCCCGCCCCGGACGACCGCCGCGACCAGCGACGGTGCCCGCCCCTCGGCCTGAGCGGCGGCGATGCGGTGCAACAGAGCCC
Organism: Streptomyces olivochromogenes; assembly: GCF_001514115.1. GTDB lineage: Bacteria > Actinomycetota > Actinomycetes > Streptomycetales > Streptomycetaceae > Streptomyces > Streptomyces olivochromogenes. The sequence goes on along the minus strand of NZ_KQ948465.1, from coordinate 82,582 downwards.
GGCGCGTGCCGGGAAGGAGCTTTTCCTGGGGTGTCGTCATGCCCTCAGTCCACCCGGCCCGGCACTGCACGTCGAGTGCATTTCCCCGAAGACCGGGCGCATGTCTTCCGTACCGCGCCCAGAGGGAGTGGATCAGGTCTGTGCCATATCCACGAAGCGCGAGTAGTGGCCCTGGAAGGCCACGGTGATCGTGGCCGTCGGGCCGTTACGGTGCTTGCCGACGATGATGTCCGCCTCGCCCGCGCGCGGTGACTCCTTCTCGTAGGCATCCTCGCGGTGCAGCAGGATCACCATGTCCGCGTCCTGCTCGATCGATCCGGATTCACGCAGGTCGGAGACCATGGGCTTCTTGTCGGTGCGCTGTTCGGGACCACGGTTGAGCTGCGACAGCGCGATCACCGGCAGCTCCAGCTCCTTGGCCAGCAGCTTCAGGTTTCGCGACATGTCGGAGACCTCCTGCTGTCGGCTCTCGGACCGCTTGCCGCCCGACTGCATCAGTTGCAGATAGTCGATGACGACGAGCTTCAGATCGGCGCGCTGCTTGAGGCGCCGGCACTTGGCGCGGATCTCCATCATGGACAGGTTCGGGGAGTCGTCGATGTAGAGCGGTGCGGCCGAGACGTCGGGCATCCGGCGCGCGAGCCGTGTCCAGTCCTCGTCGGTCATGGTGCCGGATCGCATGTGGTGCAGGGCCACGCGGGCTTCGGCTGACAGCAGGCGCATCGCGATCTCGTTGCGCCCCATTTCGAGCGAGAAGATCACGCTGGGCATGTTGTGCTTGATCGAACAGGCCCGCGCGAAGTCCAGCGCCAGCGTCGACTTACCCATGGCGGGACGAGCCGCGATGATGATCATCTGGCCCGGGTGCAGACCGTTCGTGAGCGAGTCGAGGTCGGTGAAGCCGGTCGGCACACCGGTCATCTCCCCCGACCGTGAACCGATCGCCTCGATCTCGTCGAGCGCGCCCTCCATGATGTCGCCCAGCGGCAGGTAGTCCTCGGTGGTGCGCTGCTCGGTGACC
>NZ_KQ948465.1:1042-80903 GCF_001514115.1 Streptomyces olivochromogenes | reverse complement strand
GCGTAGATCTCGGCCTGGGCGGTGTTGACGATCTCGTCCACGTCGCCGTCGGCCGCGTATCCCATCTGTGTGATGCGCGTGCCGGCCTCGACCAGGCGGCGGAGGACCGCGCGCTCATGGACGATCTCCGCGTAGTACTCGGCGTTCGCCGCCGTGGGGACCGTCTGGACGAGGGTGTGCAGATACGAGGCGCCACCGACCTTGGTGATCTCACCCCGCTTGGTGAGCTCGGCTGCGACCGTGATCGGGTCGGCCGGCTCGCCCTTCGCGTACAGATCGAGGATCGCGGTGTAGATGGTCTCGTGCGCGGGCCGGTAGAAGTCGTGGCCCTTGATGACCTCGACGACGTCGGCGATGGCGTCCTTGGACAGGAGCATGCCACCGAGAACGGACTGCTCGGCGTCGAGGTCCTGGGGCGGTACGCGCTCGAAGGACGAACCTCCGCCTTCCCACGGCCCGTTGTCCCGGTCGCGGTCGTGCTGTTCGTCGCGGCCCCGGCCACCTTCGCGGCCTCGGCGGGAAGCGGGCAGACGATCACTGGGACCGCTGTCGGCCCACGGGTCGTCCAAGGGCTCGGAAATACTCACCGAGCCACCTCCTCCCGTCCGCCGAGCGGACCTAACCGTGCCTTCATTTCTACGGCACGGCACTGACAAATAAGAGGCCCAACTCCGGTTCTGACGTGTCGGTTTTGCGAGGTTTCCGAGGACAGAAAAGAGAGCGGGCGACGCACCACGTTAGGCCCGCGGGCACCTTCAGCCAATCTGGTTATCCACAGGCCATGTGGACGACGGCCCGGATGCTGTGGAGAACTCCACAAAACCTGTGCACGACCCGGTGGACAGGCCTGTGAACAAGCCCTCAACCACTCGGAAGAAACCGCCCTGACCTGGTCGTTTACCATCCACCGGCTGTGCAGAAGAAAAACTTTCCCGGTAGAACCAAGATCGCTGCAAACGGTACACGGCGACACGCCCGACGGGAGCACAGGTAATGGGCACTATCACTTTGCATCTCTTACCTGTGGAAGATTAGATTGGTGCCCATGACACAGGCTCCCCCGGCACCCGAGGCCGCCCGACGCCGGCACGACCGAGAGATCGTCGCGCTGGCCGTTCCGGCCTTCGGCGCACTCGTCGCCGAGCCTCTTTTCGTGATGGCCGACAGCGCCATCGTCGGACACCTCGGCACCGCGCAACTGGCCGGCCTCGGTGTCGCCTCCGCCCTCCTCACGACCGCCGTCAGCGTTTTCGTCTTCCTCGCGTACGCCACCACCGCCGCCGTCGCCCGACGGGTCGGCGCCGGTGATCTGCGGGCCGCGATACGCCAGGGCATGGACGGCATCTGGCTCGCGCTGCTGCTCGGCGTGGTCGTCATAGCCTCGGTCCTGCCCACGGCACCCGCCCTCGTGGAACTCTTCGGCGCCTCGCACACCGCGGCCCCGTACGCGACGACCTATCTGCGCATCTCCTCGCTCGGTATCCCCGCGATGCTCATCGCGCTCGCGTCCACCGGTGTCCTGCGCGGACTGCAGGACACGAAGACCCCCCTCTATGTCGCCGTCGGGGGCTTCGTCGCCAACGCCGCGCTCAACGCGGGCCTCGTCTACGGCGCCGGACTGGGTATCGCCGGCTCCGCCTGGGGCACCGTCATCGCCCAGTTCGGTATGGCCGCGGTGTATCTGTTCGTCGTCGTCCGCGGAGCCCGGAAGCACGGGGCCTCGCTGCGACCGGACGCCGCCGGGATACGGGCCTGCGCTCAGGCCGGTGCACCCCTGCTCGTGCGCACGCTGTCGCTGAGGACGATCCTCATGATCGCCACGGCTGTCGCCGCACGGCTCGGGGACGCCGACATGGCCGCACACCAGATCATCCTGTCCCTGTGGAGTCTGCTCGCCTTCGCACTCGACGCGATCGCCATCGCCGGACAGGCCATCATCGGACGCTATCTCGGTGCGAACGACGCTCAGGGTGCTCGCGAGGCCTGCCGCCGCATGGTCCAGTGGGGCATCGCTTCCGGTGTCGTCCTCGGCCTGCTGGTGATCGCCGCCCGCCCGATCTTCCTTCCCCTGTTCACCAGCGACTCGGCCGTCCAGAACACGGCGCTTCCCGCCCTGGTTCTGGTGGCCGTCTCACAACCGATCAGCGGGGTCGTCTTCGTCCTGGACGGAGTCCTGATGGGCGCGGGAGACGGTCCCTACCTGGCGTGGGCCATGGTGCTCACCCTGGCGCTCTTCACTCCCGTCGCGCTGCTGGTGCCCACGCTCGGAGGCGGGCTCACCGCGCTCTGGGGAGCGATGACGCTGATGATGTCGGTGAGGATGCTGACCCTGTGGCTGCGCTCCCACTCGGGACGCTGGATCGTCACGGGCGCGACGCGCTGAACCAGCGCACTGGCCGTTTCACGTGAAACGGCCGGTGCGGCCGGCCAACCCGACCCGGCCCTGACCCTCGCCCAGGCCGTCGCTCTCGCCCTCACCCTCACCCTCACCCAGGCCGTCGTTCTCACCCTCGCCCTAGCTGTCACCCTCGCCGTCACCCTCAGACCCGTTTCACGTGAAACCCCCGTTTCACGTGAAACGCAGAGCAGCTCGCCCCCGCCAAACGAAGAAGGGCCGTACCCCAGTGGGTACGGCCCTTCTCTCAGCTATGCCGAGCGCAGCGGTCAGGCCGCGACGACCTCGATGTTGACCTTGGCGGCAACCTCGGGGTGCAGACGCACGGACGTCTCGTGGGCGCCCAGGGTCTTGATCGGCGAGCCCAGCTCGATACGGCGCTTGTCGACCTCGGGGCCACCGGAAGCCTTGATCGCCGAAGCGATGTCGGCCGGGGTGACGGAACCGAAGAGACGACCGGCGTCGCCGGAGCGGACGGCCAGACGGACCTTCACGCCTTCGAGGCGGGCCTTGATCTCGTTGGCCTGCTCGATGGTCGCGATCTCGTGGATCTTGCGAGCACGACGGATCTGCTCGACGTCCTTCTCGCCACCCTTGGTCCAGCGGATCGCAAAGTTCCGCGGGATCAGGTAGTTGCGAGCGTAACCGTCCTTGACGTCGACGACGTCGCCCGCGGCACCGAGGCCGGAGACCTCGTGGGTGAGGATGATCTTCATTAGTCGGTCACCCTTCCCTTATCGCGCGGTGGAGGTGTAGGGCAGCAGCGCCATCTCACGGCTGTTCTTCACGGCCGTGGCGACGTCACGCTGGTGCTGCGTGCAGTTGCCGGTCACGCGGCGGGCACGGATCTTGCCGCGGTCGGAAATGAACTTCCGCAGCATGTTCGTGTCCTTGTAGTCCACGTACGTGACCTTGTCCTTGCAGAAAGCGCAGACCTTCTTCTTCGGCTTGCGCACAGGCGGCTTCGCCATGGTGTATCTCCTGTGTGATCAAGAAGTGGGGGTACGGCCCACCCTCGGCCCGGGGGCCTAGAAGGGGGGCTCGTCCGAGTAGCCGCCGCCAGAGCCGCCGGAGCCGCCGGAGTTTCCACCCCAGCCGCCACCGCCGCCGCCCTGGTTGCCACTGGCAGGAGCGCTGGTCGCCCAGGGGTCTTCCGCCGGAGCTCCGCCGCCGCCCTGCTGGCCGCCGCCGGAGCCTCCGCCCCAGCCGCCGCCCTGCTGGCCGCCGCCACCGCCGCCGCCGTAACCACCCTGGCCACCTCGACCGGTGGTCTTGGTGACCTTGGCCGTGGCGTTCTTCAGGCTGGCGCCGACTTCCTCGACGTCCAGCTCGTAGACCGTGCGCTTGACGCCCTCACGGTCCTCGTAGGACCGCTGCTTCAGCCGGCCCTGCACGATGACGCGCATGCCTCGCTGGAGCGACTCGGCGACGTTCTCCGCCGCCTGACGCCAGACCGAGCAGGTCAGGAACAGGCTCTCGCCGTCCTTCCACTCATTGGTCTGACGGTCGAAGGTGCGGGGGGTGGACGCGACACGGAACTTCGCGACCGCCGCACCGGAAGGGGTGAAGCGCAGCTCGGGGTCGTCGACAAGATTGCCGACGACCGTGATGACGGTCTCGCCTGCCATGGGGGAACCTCTCGGCGGGTTTGCTGCTGGCTGCTAGTGCTGCTACTCGATGCCCGAGATCAGCTGAGCTGCAGAGCTCAGTGGGTCTCGGGACGGAGGACCTTGGTCCGGAGGACCGACTCGTTCAGGTTCATCTGGCGGTCGAGCTCCTTGACGACCGCAGGCTCGGCCTGCAGGTCGATGACCGAGTAGATGCCCTCGGGCTTCTTCTTGATCTCGTACGCGAGACGACGACGGCCCCAGGTGTCGACCTTCTCGACCTTTCCGTTGCCCTCACGGACGACGGAGAGGAAGTTCTCGATCAGCGGGGAGACAGCGCGCTCCTCGAGATCGGGGTCGAGGATGACCATCACCTCGTAGTGACGCATGTGGAACCCACCTCCTTTGGACTCAACGGCCACGGCGGTTCCGTGGCAGGAGGGTTGTGATGCGTTCGCAACGGTATCCGCGGCCACTGACAACGCCACTGACAAGAGGACTCCGTCGATGTACCGAGTGATCGGTAAACCGAAGGGGAATCCTTGCCGTGACCTGGACATGGCCTGGGCAGACACCGGTGCAGAGGGTACAGAGTACCTGCACACCCGCTTCCGGTTGAAATCCGGCCGGGGTCACCGTCAATCTGTACACATCGGGTGTGTATGGCGCTACGATGCGCCGCCTTCCGCAGGAGGTGCCCTATGGCACAGACGCGACCCACCGTTGCCGGCTCTCTGTTCGCGACGGACCACAAGCCCCACCCACTCCAAGACACGCTGCTCGCGGTGACTCTGGTCCTCGGAGTCACCGCTCTCATCACGGCAGCCTTCAACAGCCTGCACCTCGTCAGCTCGTGGGCAGGCCTGATCGGGATCATCACCGGCGCCTCCGGGCAGTTCATCTCGGAGACGACCCGGGAACGCTTCGGCCTGATCCTGGGTCTCGGTGCCTCGGCCGTCGGCTTCTTCCTCGGCATGGCGCACGGCGGCCTCTTCGGCGGCATCATCGGCTGAGGAACCCGGACCCGTTCCGCGGGCCGGGCAGCCGGACCGTTTCGCGGGCCGGGCAGCCGGACCGTTTCGCGGGCCGGGCAGCCGGACATAACCTCGTCCGGGCGGCCGGAGACACCACCGCCTGCCGATACAGCCGGACACATCACCTCAGAACGTCCTGACCACGCTTCGGTCGGGACGCAGGTTCAGTACGGCCCAGTCGGGGCGCTCCCAGGGCGCAGTAGGCTTCGGCGCGAGAGCCGGAGCCCCTGTACCCATGGGGACACACCAGCCCGAGGAGCGCCCCGAATGAGCCTGACCCTGAGGACCATCAGCCGAGAGCAGCATCTGGCCTACATCCAGAGCCTGCCCGCGGCTAGCCACATGCAGGTTCCGGCATGGGCCGATGTCAAGGCGGAGTGGCGCTCCGAGAGCCTGGGCTGGTTCGACGAGCGGACCGGCGAGATGGTGGGTGCCGGGCTGGTGCTGTACCGCCAGCTGCCCAAGATCAAGCGCTACCTCGCCTACCTCCCCGAGGGCCCGGTCATCAACTGGTACGCGCCGAACCTCGACGAGTGGCTGCAGCCGATGCTCGCGCACCTCAAGCAGCAGGGCGCCTTCTCCGTGAAGATGGGCCCGCCGGTGATCATCCGGCGCTGGGAGGCCACGTCCATCAAGGGCGGCATCCAGAACCCGGACGTGAAGCGCCTGCGCGACATCGAGGCGGACTTCATCGAACCGCGCGCCTTCGAGGTCGCCGACAAGCTGCGCCGCATGGGCTGGCAGCAGGGTGAGGACGGCGGCGCCGGCTTCGGCGACGTACAGCCCCGCTACGTCTTCCAGGTGCCGCTGGCCAACCGCTCGCTGGAAGAGGTCCACAAGAACTTCAACCAGCTGTGGCGGCGCAACATCAAGAAGGCCGAGAAGGAGGGCGTCGAGGTCGTCCAGGGCGGCTACCACGACCTCGAGGAGTGGCAGCGGCTGTACGAGATCACGGCGATCCGCGACCACTTCCGGCCGCGCCCGCTGTCGTACTTCCAGCGCATGTGGTCGGCCCTCAACACCGAGGACCCCAACCGGATGCGGCTCTACTTCGCCCGGCGCGGCGGCGTGAACCTGTCCGCGGCCACGATGCTGGTCGTCGGTGGGCACGTCTGGTACTCGTACGGCGCGTCGGACAACATCGGGCGTGAGTTCCGGCCCTCGAACGCGATGCAGTGGCGGATGCTGCGCGACTCGTACGCCCTGGGTGCGACCGTCTACGACCTGCGCGGCATCTCCGACTCGCTGGACGAGACGGACCACCTCTTCGGTCTGATCCAGTTCAAGGTGGGCACGGGCGGGCAGGCCGCCGAGTACCTCGGCGAGTGGGACTTCCCGCTCAACAAGCTGCTCCACAAGGCGCTCGACATCTACATGTCACGCCGCTGAGCCGTGCGCGTCGCGCCGCTGAGCCGGCCCGGAGCGCATACCGAGCCGCCCATCCGGCCCGGCGTGGCCCCGTCGGTCCGGCGGATCCGCCACAATTTCCCTACCTCTGATTCACCGCAGCCACGAGAAAGGTTCCGGGACCGGCCATGGCGCTCACGCTCTACGTCGACACCGCGCGCTGGCGGGCACACCACAAGCAGGTGTCCGAGCAGTTTCCGGGGCTCGTCCCCGTCTGCAAGGGCAACGGCTACGGCTTCGGCCACGAGCGGCTCGCCGACGAGGCCACCCGCCTCGGCTCGGACATCCTGGCCGTCGGCACCACGTACGAGGCCGCCCGGATCAAGGACTGGTTCGGCGGCGATCTGCTGGTCCTGACGCCGTTCAGGCGGGGCGAGGAGCCCGTACCGCTGCCCGACCGTGTCATCCGCTCGGTGTCGTCCATCGACGGCGTGTACGGCCTCGTGGGCGCCCGTGTCGTCATCGAGGTGATGTCCTCGATGAAGCGGCACGGTGTCAGCGAGCAGGATCTGCCGCATCTGCACTCCGCCATAGAGAACGTCCGGCTGGAGGGCTTCGCCATCCACCTGCCGCTGGACCGCACCGACGGCTCGGACGCCGTCGAGGAGGTCATCGGCTGGATGGACCGTCTGCGCGCGGCCCGGCTGCCGCTGCACACGATGTTCGTCAGCCACCTCAAGGCCGATGAGCTCGCGCGGCTCCAGCAGCAGTTCCCGCAGACCCGCTTCCGCGCCCGTATCGGCACCCGGCTGTGGCTGGGGGACCACGACGCGACCGAGTACCGCGGAGCCGTCCTGGACGTCACCCGTGTCTCCAAGGGCGACCGCTTCGGCTACCGGCAGCAGAAGACGGCCTCCGACGGCTGGCTGGTGGTCGTGGCGGGCGGAACGTCGCACGGAGTGGGCCTGGAGGCCCCGAAGGCTCTGCACGGCGTCATGCCGCGCGCCAAGGGCGTCGCCCGGGCCGGCCTGGCGACGGTCAACCGGAACCTTTCTCCGTTCGTCTGGGCCGGCAAGCAGCGCTGGTTCGCCGAGCCGCCGCACATGCAGGTGTCGATCCTCTTCGTGCCGTCGGACGCCACGGAGCCGCGGGTCGGCGACGAGCTGGTGGCCCATCTGCGGCACACCACCACGCAGTTCGACCGCATCGTGGAGCGCTGATCCGGGGACACGGACACCTGCCTCTGCCCCTGCGAAAACAGCGGAAAGGCCGTACACACATACCGTGTACGGCCTTTCGCGTTGCCCGTCGGAGCCGGGCCGAGCCCTGTTCGCTCAGAGCGAACTGTCCTCCGGAGCGGGCCCACCGCCGTTGCCGCCCCATTCCACCTGAGGCCCGTCGAAGTGCGCCGCGTGCCGCGGTGGATGGGCCGCCGCGCCGAGCACGAAGACGTCCTCCGCGCCGTCCAGGACGCCTCCCGAGGGATCGTCCTCGCCCGCCCTGCGCACGACGTCCCGCTCCGGCATGAGGATGTCGCGTACGACCACGGCGCACAGGTACAGCGTGCCCAGAAGGTGGGCGGCGATCGCGAACTGGTACCCGTGGGAGGAGAGGCCCTTGTGGGCCTCCCCGCTGGTCGTGTACGCGAGGTACATCCAGATCCCCAGGAAGTACGCGACCTCGCACGCCTGCCAGATCAGGAAGTCCCGCCACTTCGGCCGGGCCAGCGCGGCCAGGGGGATCAGCCACAGCACGTACTGGGGCGAGTAGACCTTGTTGGTGAGGATGAAGGCCGCGACGATCAGGAAGGCCAGCTGGGCGAAGCGGGGGCGGCGCGGGGCGGTGAGCGCGAGCGCCGCCATGGCCACGCAGACGAGCACCATCAGGACCAGCGCCCACGCGTTCGCCGTCTGGTAGCTGATCGGGATCTTCCACCAGGTGGAGATGAACAAGAAGACCGAACCGAAGTCGATCCCCCTGGTCTGGCTGAAGCTGTAGAACTTCGCCCAGCCTTCCGGCGCGAGGTACATCACGGGAAGGTTCACCACGAGCCAGGCTCCGACCGCGCCCATGAGCGCGTTCCCGAACTCCCGCCACTTGCCCGCCCGCCAGCACAGCACGAGCAGCGGTCCCATGAGCAGGAACGGGTAGAACTTGGCGGCCGTGGCGAGCCCGAGCAGGACACCGAAGGCAAGGGAGCGCCCACGCGACCACATGAGCATCGCGGCGGCCAGCAGGGCCACCGCGAGGAGGTCCCAGTTGATGGTGGCCGTGAGCGCGAAGGCGGGCGCGAGGGCGACCAGGAGGCCGTCCCAGGGGCGCAGGCGGTGGGTGCGCGCGGTGCATACGGCGATGACCGCCGCGCACACCATGAGCATCCCGGCGTTGACCATCCAGTAGATCTGCTCCTGGTGCTGGATGCTGCCGCCGCCCGGCGTGAGCCAGGCCGCGACCTCCATGAACAGACCGGTCAGGACCGGGTACTCGAGGTAGTCCATGTCGCCGGGGAGCTTGTCGAAGTACGGCACGAGGCCGTCGGCGAAACCGCGTCCCTGGTAGAGGTGCGGGATGTCCGAGTAGCACGCGTGCGTGTACTGCGTGCTGGCCCCGAAGAACCAGCCGCTGTCGTAGCAGGGCAGTTTCTGCACCATACCGAGGGCGAACATGCCGATCGCGACGAGCGCGATCACCCGCACCGGGGTCCACCAGGACGCCCCCAGCAGCGCTCTCCGTCCGATGGGGCCGCCGATCAGCTCACTTCCGGCCGCGGCGACCTCGTCGTCCTTGGTCGGCCGCACCGGCTCCGGCTCGCGCACGCTCGTTCGCGTCGTCTCTGCACTGGGCATGGCGCACATCCTGCCGTACGCGTCTGAGAATGGCCGCAGGGGCGGTGAAGCTCAGGCGGTCCGGCGCACGCGGTGCCGCCCGGTGAGCAGGGCTCGGCTCCGCTTGTCGACCCGCACACGCCGAACCGTTCGACCGTCTCACGCCCGATCAATCGACCCGCGCACGCCCAAACATCCGAGCCGGACGCACAGAACAGGGGCCGTCAGCCACAGCTGACGGCCCCTGTTCCTCGGGTTACGCGTCTATCTATCCGCCGTTCTGTCCGGCGAAGATGCCGCCGTTGCCATTACCTCTGGTGTTCCCGTTGGTATTGGTCGCCGTCGGCGTGGGTGACGTGCTTCCGGTCGGACCGCCGCTGCTCCCCGCGTCCGTCCCACCGTTGTTCCCACAGTTCCAGCTGAAGTTGCCGCAGGTGTCGGTCGGCGAGGCCGTGGGAGAGCTGCTGATGGACGGGCTGGGCGAGTTGCTCGGCGTCGGGCTGGCCGACGGCGACGGGGTGGTCGACGGGGTCGGGCTCGGGCTGGGGCTGGCGTTGAGGATCTCGCCGAGCGGTTCGGCCTTCGGGAAGTCCTCGTGCTTGGAGTTCTTCAGGGCCACGGCCATGTAGTCCTTCCAGACCTGGGCCGGGATGTCACCACCGTGGACGGACGCCACACCACCGGTGCCGTTCATCGATTCCAGCTTGCTCGTCTTCGGGTCGGACCTGAACAGGGTGACGGCCGTGGACAGCTCCCTGGTGTAGCCGACGAACCACGCCGACTTGTTCTTGTCGGTCGTACCCGTCTTGCCGGCCACGGGGAAGCCCATGTCGGCGACCTTCTTGCCGGTTCCGTTCTGGACCACGTTCTGCAGGACGTCGGTGACGTTGTTCGCCACGTTCTCGGACATCGCGGTCTTCTCGGCGGGCGGCTTGAACTGGGAGAGCGGCTTGCTGTCCTTGAGCACCTTGGTGACCGAGTACGGCTCGTAGTGCGAGCCCGACGCGGCGAAGGTGCCGTACGCGTCGGCCATACGAATGGCGCTCGGGGTCGACGTACCGAGGGAGAAGGAGACGTTGTTCAGGTTTCCCTGGTCGAAGGAGTCCGGCAGGATGCCCATGGACTCCGCGACCTTCCGGGTCTTGGAAAGGCCGACGTCGACGCCCAGCTGCGCGAACGGGGAGTTGATGGACTGCTCCATGGCCTTCTTGAGCGTCACCATCCCCCAGGCCTTGGTGCCCTCGTTCTTCTGCCGGAACGGCTTCCCGTCGTTACCCATGATCGGGTCGCCGTTCTGGTCCTTGATCACCAGCAAGTCGTCGCCGTTGTAGCGGGCCATCGGCGAGAGGGCCTGTGGGGTGGTCTTGTACGTTCCGTACTGCATCGCGGTGGCCAGCACGATCGGCTTCCAGGTCGATCCGACCGGCACACCCGTCGTATTGGCGTTGTTGGAGTAGTGGCCCTTGTCGAAGCCGTCGCCCCCGTAGAGCGCCACGATGGCGCCAGTCTTCGGATCGACCGACGCCGCGCCGAACTGCACGTCCTTGTCGGTCTTGGGCCGCGCCTTGGTGTCGAGGAAGCTCTTCTTCGTCGCCTTGACGGCCTTCTCCAGCTCAGTGACCTTCTTCTTGTCGAAGGTCGTGTAGATCCGGTAGCCGCCCTTCTCCAACTGCTCCGGCGTGATGCCGGCCTTCTTCGCCACGTACTCCTTGGCGATGTCGACGAGGTAACCGGTCTGGCCGGACAGGGTCGAGTTCACCTTCTTGAGCGTGGGGAATGTCTTGATCTTGGTCCGCTCGGCCTGGGTCATGTTCCCGACCGTGACCTCACGGTCGAGGATCCACTTCCACCGTTCCTTGACCCGCTTGGTGTTGGAGTCGGGATCGGCCAGCGCCCCCACACCCCCGTCGGGGTTGTACAGGTTCGGGCCCTTGAGAACGGACGCGAGGAAGACGCACTGCTCGGTGCTGAGCTTGTCGGCGTCCACACCGAAGTAGGCCTGGGCCGCCGCCTGGATCCCGTAGGCGTTGCGCCCGTAGTACGCGGTGTTCAGGTAGCCCGCGAGGATCTGGTCCTTGCTCAGCTTCGAGTTCACCTTGATGGAGATGAAGAGCTCTTTGAACTTGCGCGTGATGGTCTGGTCCTGGTTCAGGTACGTGTTCTTCACGTACTGCTGAGTGATGGTCGAGCCACCCTGTGTCTCGCCACCCCGGGCCATGTTGACGAAGGCGCGCGCAATGCCCTTCGGATCGACACCCCGGTCCTTGTAGAAGGACGCGTTCTCGGCCGAAACCACCGCGTTCTTCATGGCCTTCGGGATCGCCTCCGGCCCCACGATCTGCCGGTTCGTCTGGCCGCCGGTGGCTGCCATCTGAGTGTTGTCGGACCAGTAGAAGACGTTGTTCTGGGCCAGGGCGGTGTCGTTCGGGTTCGGGACGCCCACCATGGCGTACCCGATGCCTGCCGCGACCAGCAGCCCCCCGCAGAAGGTGAGGAACGTACCCGTCACCAGCTTCCAGGAGGGCATCCAGCGCCCAGCCCCCGACTTACCCGCGCGCGGGTAGTCGATGAAACGCTTCTTTACAGGCCCAGAGGCCCGCGCGCGCCCGGGTCCGTCAGGACCGCCCCGGCGGCCGCCGGGCCCTGTGGCGTCGGCGCCTCTGCGGCGGCCGCCACTGCTGCTTCTCTGGGCTGCGCGCCGGGCCTCGGCGCGGCCGGTGTAGGGGCGCTCCTCCTCACCTCCCGACTCGTAGGAGTCGGCAGGGGACCCGGTGGCGCCTCGCGGTGCCGCACGGCGGCCGGAGGACGGGCCGGTCTGGCCGCGTCGGGCCGCGGCACGTCCGCCGCCCTGTGGCTGCGACGGTTTGCGACGGTGCTCGCTCATCGAACGATTACTCCTCGGGCAGGCGCACCCGTGCGCGCCTGGAAACGGCAGCTGGTTTCCGGTCCCCCCGAAGTACGGATGCGGTCGTTTGCGCATTCACCCGTACTGCACCAGGGACGAGGACGCCCTCAGGCGTCACTCGGTTCCCGGTGGTTTTGCATGGCGCACAGACTACGCACCGTCAAAACCCCCCTAATCCTGAAGTTCACCCCAAATCAGGCAACTTGCTTCGTATGAATCGGTGATGTGACGCCGTTCACCATGGCCCCCCTTGTCGCAGACGGACGGCCGATCTATCGTGCTGATGTATCGAGTCGATACATCAGCTCGGCATAAAGAACGTGCCGAGGACACCGCGGCAGTGAGGAGGCGATATGAGCCGGCGTTCCGGGATCCTCGAGTTCGCCGTCCTCGGCCTGCTTCGCGAGTCCCCGATGCACGGCTATGAGCTGCGCAAACGACTCAATACGTCACTGGGTGTGTTCCGTGCGTTCAGCTACGGGACGCTCTACCCCTGCCTCAAGACGCTGGTCGCGAGCGGCTGGTTGATCGAGGAATCGGGGAGCACCACCGAGGACGCCCTCGCCGTTCCGCTTGCTGGGCGTCGCGCCAAGATCGTCTATCGGTTGACGGCTGAAGGTAAAGAGCACTTCGAGGAGCTGCTCTCGCAGACGGGGCCCGACGCGTACGAGGACGAGCACTTCGCCGCTCGTTTCGCGTTCTTCGGGCAGACGTCACGCGACGTGCGCATGCGCGTACTGGAGGGCCGCCGCAGTCGGCTCGAGGAGCGACTGGAGAAGATGCGTGCCTCGCTGGCACGCACCAGGGAGCGCCTCGACGACTACACCCTTGAGCTCCAGCGCCACGGAATGGAGTCCGTGGAGCGCGAAGTGCGCTGGCTGAACGAGCTCATCGAGAGCGAGCGAGCAGGACGGGACGTCAAGGACTCCGCCTCCGAAGGCACCTCACGAGGTGTCCCCGAAGGCAGCTCTCCAGGCGCCTTCGAAGGCTCCGCTCAGCAGAACAGCACATCTGGAGAGACGGGCGGCCTGCCCCGGCACCGGGACCAGTCCCGGCCGGATCCGTCCGACGACACCACCACGTGAGGTCCAGTCGGGGCTTCACCTCGTACACACAGGGAGCAACCGGAATGGGTTCGGTTCGCGTAGCCATCGTCGGCGTGGGCAACTGCGCCGCCTCGCTGGTGCAGGGCGTCGAGTACTACAAGGACGCCGACCCGGCGTCCAAGGTCCCGGGTCTGATGCACGTCCAGTTCGGCGACTACCACGTCGGTGACGTCGAGTTCGTCGCCGCCTTCGACGTCGACGCGAAGAAGGTCGGCCTCGACCTCTCCGACGCCATCGGTGCCAGCGAGAACAACACCATCAAGATCTGCGACGTCCCGAACAAGGGCGTCACGGTCCAGCGCGGCCACACCCTCGACGGTCTCGGCAAGTACTACCGCATGACCATCGAGGAGTCCGCCGAGGCGCCGGTCGACATCGTCCAGATCCTCAAGGACAAGCAGGTCGACGTCCTCGTCTGCTACCTGCCCGTCGGTTCCGAGGACGCGGCGAAGTTCTACGCCCAGTGCGCCATCGACGCCAAGGTCGCCTTCGTCAACGCCCTCCCGGTCTTCATCGCCGGCACCAAGGAGTGGGCGGACAAGTTCACCGAGGCGGGCGTCCCGATCGTCGGCGACGACATCAAGTCGCAGGTCGGCGCCACCATCACGCACCGTGTGATGGCGAAGCTGTTCGAGGACCGCGGTGTCCGTCTTGAGCGCACCATGCAGCTCAACGTCGGCGGCAACATGGACTTCAAGAACATGCTGGAGCGCGACCGCCTCGAGTCGAAGAAGATCTCGAAGACGCAGGCCGTCACCTCGCAGATCCCCGACCGCGACATGGGCGAGAAGAACGTCCACATCGGTCCCTCGGACTACGTGGCCTGGCTCGACGACCGCAAGTGGGCGTATGTCCGTCTCGAGGGCCGCGCCTTCGGTGACGTCCCGCTGAACCTGGAGTACAAGCTCGAGGTCTGGGACTCCCCGAACTCCGCGGGTGTCATCATCGACGCCCTGCGCGCCGCGAAGATCGCCAAGGACCGCGGCATCGGCGGTCCGATCCTGTCGGCGTCCTCGTACTTCATGAAGTCCCCGCCGGTCCAGTACTTCGACGACGAGGCCTTCGCCAACGTCGAGAAGTTCATCAAGGGCGAGGTCGAGCGCTAGCAAGACAGGCCTCCGAGCGCCGTCGAGACACGGCGCGGAGCGCCGAGGGGCTTTTCGCTCCTGCCCGTCGAGGGTCCCTGGGTCTTTGACCCGGGGACCCTCCTCGTATGTGAGGCTGTGCCCCATGGCTGTCGTGCGTGACCTGCGCGTCCTCCTGCGCTTCCAAGGCTTCAGACGCCTGCTCGGTGTCCGGTTGCTGTCCCAGGGCGCCGACGGCGTCTACCAGGTCGCGCTCGCCACGTACGTCGTCTTCTCACCGGAGAAGCAGACCTCAGCGGCCTCGATCGCCTCCGCGATGGCGGTACTGCTCCTGCCGTACTCCCTGGTCGGCCCCTTCGCCGGCGTCCTGCTGGACCGCTGGCGGCGCCGCCAGGTCCTCCTGTACGGCAATCTGCTGCGGACCGCGCTGGCCTGCGTGACGGCCGTGCTGATGCTGAGCCATGTCCCCGACTGGCTCTTCTACGCCTCCGCGCTGTGCGTCACCGCGGTCAACCGGTTCGTCCTCGCGGGCCTCTCGGCCGCCCTGCCCCGTGTCGTCGACTCCCACCGGCTGGTCATGGCCAACGCCCTGTCGCCCACCGCCGGAACACTCGCCGCGACCGCGGGCGGCGGTCTCGCGTTCGTCGTACGACTGGTCGCCTCGGACTCGGACGCGGCGGTCGTCCTCCTCGGCGCGACCCTCTATCTGTGCGCCGCGCTCGCCTCGCTGCGCATCGCACCGGAACTGCTCGGCCCCGATCAGGAGTTGGTGCAGCCGAGCCTGCGCACGGCGCTCACCGGAACCGCGCGCGGTCTCGCGGCCGGTGTGCGCCATCTCGCCGAGCCCGCGCGACGGGAGGCGGCCTGGGCGCTCCTGTCGATGACCCTGATGCGCTTCTGCTACGGCGCCCTGACCGTCATGGTGCTGATGCTGTGCCGGTACGCCTGGTCGTCCGGCTCCGACGACGGGCTCGCCCTGCTGGGCCTGGCGGTGGGCATCTCAGGGGCGGGCTTCTTCGTCGCGGCCGTGGTGACGCCCTGGGCGGTGGGACGACTGGGCCCCGGCGGCTGGATCGTCGCGTGCGCGGCCGCGGCGGCGGTCCTGGAACCGGCGCTCGGCCTCCCTTTCGAGGCGGCGCCCATGCTGGCCGCCGCCTTCGTTCTCGGCCTGACCACACAGGGCGCGAAGATCGCCACCGACACGATCGTGCAGTCCTCGGTCGACGACGGCTACCGCGGCCGGATCTTCTCCGTTTACGACGTCCTGTTCAACGTCGCCTTCGTCGGCGCGGCCGCAGTAGCCGCCCTGATGCTGCCTCCTGACGGCCGCTCAGCTCCCCTCGTCGTCACACTGGCCGTGGTCTACGCGGCAATTGCTGTTGCTATGGCCCGCTTTGAGATGCAGTAAGTGTCACATCAGGGCCACAGAGCCTCTCTGGGCTACTGAGTTGTCAGTCGGTCCCGATAACTTACGTGCGTCTTATTCACGCCACGCGCTTACGTTCTAGGGGGACCCCTAAGTGACCACTCCGCCGCCCCAGGGCCAGAACCCGTTCGCCCAGGGCCAGCAGCCCTACGGACAGCCGCCCCAGGGCCAGGCTCCGTACGGACCGCCGCCGCAGGGGTATCCCCAGCAGCCCGCCCAGCCGGGCTTCCCGCAGCAGGGACCGATTCCCTACGCTCCGGTCGCACCGCAGCGCCCGAAGCGCGGCGTCAGGTGGTACCTGCGCATAGTCCTTGCCGTCGCGGGACTCAGCGTCGTCGTGGGCGGTTTGGTGCTCAATAACGACAGCGAGGACGCCAAGAAGCTGGCCGTGGGCGACTGCCTGTACAACAAGGGGACCGCCAACGACCCGGACGTCATCCAGGTCGACTGCACCGACTCCAAGGCCACGCACAAGGTCCTGAAGAAGGCGGACGGCGCCTCGCTTCCCTCACTGACGTGCCAGAACGTCACGGGCACGACGGCGACGCTGACGTGGAAGGAAACCGGCGAATCCTTCACGCTGTGCCTCGGGGCCAACAAGTAACCCAGCGGATCTGAACGTGACAAGGGGCGGTGTTTCACGTGAAACACCGCCCCTTGTCGTTCCCGGCACAGACCCTGGGGTCATGTTTCACGTGAAACATGACCCCGCGCGGCCCGTTCGGTGAGCCTCAGCCCTGCTCGGCCCACCACTCCTTGAGTGCCGTCACCGCAGCGTCGTGCTCCATCGGCCCGTTCTCCAGCCTCAGCTCCAGCATGAACTTGTACGCCTGGCCGATGGCCGGTCCAGGACCGATGCCCAGGATCTCCATGATCTGGTTGCCGTCGAGGTCGGGACGGATCGCGTCCAGCTCCTCCTGCTCCTGGAGCTCGGCGATGCGCTTCTCCAGGCCGTCATACGCCTGCGAGAGCGCCGTCGCCTTGCGCTTGTTGCGCGTAGTGCAGTCGGAGCGGGTCAGCTTGTGGAGGCGGTCGAGGAGCGGACCCGCGTCACGTACGTAGCGACGGACCGCGGAGTCCGTCCACTCGCCGGTGCCGTATCCGTGAAAGCGCAGATGAAGTTCGACCAGACGCGAGACGTCCTTCACGAGGTCGTTGGAGTACTTGAGCGCCGTCATCCGCTTCTTGGTCATCTTCGCGCCCACCACCTCGTGGTGGTGGAAGGAGACCCGTCCGTCGTTCTCGAAGCGCCGCGTCCTCGGCTTGCCGATGTCGTGCAGCAGCGCGGCGATCCGGAGCGTCAGGTCCGGACCATTTTCCTCGAGCGCCATGGCCTGTTCCAGGACGATCAGCGTGTGGTCGTAGACGTCCTTGTGCCGGTGGTGCTCATCACGCTCCAGCCGCAGCGCGGGAAGCTCCGGCAGCACATGGTCGGCGAGGCCGGTGTCCACGAGCAGCGTCAGACCCTTGCGCGGGTGAGCGGAGAGGATCAGCTTGTTCAGCTCGTCCCGCACCCGCTCCGCCGAGACGATCTCGATGCGCTCCGCCATGTCCGTCATCGCGGCGACGACGTCGGGGGCCACCTCGAAGTCGAGCTGCGCGGCGAACCGCGCGGCCCGCATCATCCGCAGCGGATCGTCGGAGAAGGACTCCTCGGGCGTACCCGGAGTGCGCAGGACCCGCGCGGACAGGTCGTCCAGACCGCCGTGCGGATCGATGAACTCCTTCTCCGGCAGCGCCACGGCCATCGCGTTCACGGTGAAGTCACGGCGCACGAGGTCTTCCTCGATCGAGTCGCCGTAGGACACCTCGGGCTTGCGCGAGGTCCGGTCGTACGCCTCGGAGCGGTACGTCGTGATCTCGATCTGGAAGGACTGCTGGACGTCGTCCACGCGGGCGTCCTTCTGCGCGCCGACGGTGCCGAAGGCGATCCCGACCTCCCAGACGGCGTCCGCCCAGGGCCGCACGATCTTCAGTACGTCATCGGGGCGGGCGTCGGTCGTGAAGTCCAGATCGTTGCCGAGCCGGCCAAGGAGGGCGTCCCGGACCGAGCCACCGACCAGGGCGAGTGAGAACCCCGCCTCCTGGAAACGGCGGGCGAGGTCGTCGGCGACAGGGGACACCCGCAACAGTTCACTCACCGCGCGGCGCTGCACCTGGCTCAGGGCACTGGGGTTGTCTTCGTTGGCGTTCGGCACAACAGAAAAGGGTACGTGGCCGAGGCACTCGCGGGCGCCTCCATAAAACGTGCACAGCGATCCCCTTCTCATGGGGGGATCAATACTTACGCATACAGGACACTCGGCCCTGTCTACTGATCTTGTGGAGCGGTCCGCGGCACTTACCCTCAGCGCGCATCGTTACCATGCGTGGACGCACATTCCGACGACCACTGACAATGACGAGGGACGGGCGAGCGCGTGGCCGAGGCGGCAGACTTCCAGGGGATGAGTCCCTCACCTGCCCGCCGGTGGCTGCGGCGCACCGGCACACTGCTGGCCGGTGCGCCCCTGCTGGCCGGCGTGCTCCAGCTGCCCTCTTCCCCGGCCGCACACGCCGCTCAGACGGCCGCTGTGGCCGACGCCACCGGATCTGGCACGGTGGACATCTCCCTCGACTCGCTGACCCCCAGCGCGCCCACGGAGGGCGACACGATCACCGTCTCCGGTTCGGTCACCAACAAGGGCAAGCAGACGGTCACGGGCGCGCACGTGGGCCTGCGGGTGGGCCCGACCCTCCAGGGCCGGGTCGCCATCGACGACGCGGAGAAGCGCACCGGGTTCCAGCTGGGGCCAGACCCCCTGGAGGTCGGCGGCAAGTACGTCGAGAAGTTCTCCAAGCTCGCCGCGGGCGTCTCACAGCACTTCAGCATCTCGGTGCCCGTCAAGGACCTCAACCTCGACTCCGACGGGGTGTACCAGCTCGGCGTCTCCCTCACCGGCCAGACCGCCGCACAGCCGTGGGACCAGGTGCTCGGCATCAAGCGGACGTTCCTCCCCTGGCAGCCCGCCGGCGCCGACACGAAGACGAAGACGACGTATCTCTGGCCGCTGATCTCGACGGTCCACCTGCGGGCGGAGACCGGCTCGGACGCGCAGCAGACGCCTGTCTTCCAGAACGACGACCTGGCCAAGGAGATCTCCCCAGGCGGCCGCCTGGACCAGCTCCTGTCCCTGGGCGGCGACCTCGACGTCACCTGGGTCCTCGATCCGGACCTGCTGGCCTCCGTCGACGCCATGACGCGCAGCTACCAGATCAAGAACGGCGACACCACGACGGCAGGCAAGAACCAGGCCGTCGCCAAGGCGTGGCTCGACAAGCTCGAGAAGACCGTCGCGGACAAGGAAAAGGAAGTCGTCGCTCTCCCCTTCGCCGACCCCGACCTCGCGTCGCTGGCGCACAACGGCAAGGACGTCACGGGCTCCCTCAGCCACCTCAAGGACGCCACGACCGTGGCCTCCAGCACGGTGCAGACGATCCTCCATGTGAAGCCGGACACGGACTTCGCCTGGCCCGCCGAGGGCGCGGTCGATCCGTCGATCGTCAAGGTCGCCACCTCCGCCGGCGCCGACAAGGTGATCGCCCGCAGCGACAGCCTGCGCGAGACCGGCGGGCTCACCTACACGCCCACCGCCGCCCGCCCCATCGGCGGCGGCACGACGGCGGTGGTCGCGGACTCCAGGCTGTCGACCGCGTTCGATGGCGACATGGCGAAGGCCGACAACTCGACGCTCGCCGTGCAGGAATTCCTGGCCCAGAGCCTGATGGTCGATCTGCAGGAGCCGAGCAAGCAGCGGAGCATCGTGGTCGCCCCGCAGCGCATGCCCTCCGTGAGCCAGGCCCAGACCATGTCGACGGCGGTGAGGGCCCTCCAGGACGGGAACTGGTCCGACTCCCAGAACCTCTCCGCGGCCGCCAAGGCCAAGCCGGACCCGAGCGCCACGACGAAGGTGCCCTCGGCGTCCTCGTACCCCTCCTCGCTGCGCAAGCAGGAGCTGCCGCGGTCGGCCTTCGAGCAGATCCAGCGCACACAGAGCACGCTCGACAACTTCAAGGTCATCCTCACCGACAAGTCCCGCGTGGTCACTCCCTTCGGTCGGGCCATAGACCGAGGGATGTCCACGTCCTGGCGCGGCCGTGCCGACCAGGCGGGGACCTTCCGCGACGGCGTCGAGTCGTACCTCGACGACCTCACCGGTCTCGTCAGGCTGATCGACAAGTCCGACGCGAAGCTCTCGGGCCGCAGTGCCACGATCCCCGTGACGGTGCAGAACAACCTCGTGCAGGGCGTCCACCACCTGGTGCTGCGTCTCACCTCACAGCAGCCCACTCGCCTCAAGATCGGCAACGACGCCTTCGACGAGCGGCCGATCCAGGTCGCGGGCGAGCACAGCCAGTCGGTGAAGTTCACCACCTCCGCCAAGGCCAACGGTCCGGTGACGGTCGTCGCGCAGTTGTTCACGGACGACGGCCAGGCGTACGGTCCCCCCGTCAAGTTCGAAGTGAAGGTCACCGAGATCACTCCCACGGTGATGCTGGTGATCGGCGGTGGCGTCCTGCTGCTCGTGCTCGCCGGATTCCGGATGTACACCCAGCGCAAGCGCGCGGCAGCCCGCCAGGCCGAGGAGGAGCAGGAGAACACCCCCGACACCGAGGGCGACACCGAGGGCGGGACGGAGGCCCTGAACGGCGTGAACACGGACGCCGGGGGCACCGTAGACACTACTGAGGACACCGAGCGCTCCGAGGACGGTCCCGACGGGGAGTCCACGACGGAGTCCGGGGCAGACGACCCGGAGCACCCGAGTGACCCGACACCGGACACCGCACCGGAAAGCACCGACCCGTCCGGCACGGGTGAGAGAGTGGACCGTTGAGCGATGTCGTGGCCGGTGGGCCCGGGGACGATGAGGTGGGGTAACCATGAA
This sequence comes from Streptomyces olivochromogenes, assembly GCF_001514115.1. Lineage (GTDB taxonomy): Bacteria > Actinomycetota > Actinomycetes > Streptomycetales > Streptomycetaceae > Streptomyces > Streptomyces olivochromogenes. The sequence continues at coordinate 60,245 of NZ_KQ948465.1, read as the reverse complement.
CGCGCCGTACGACGGTGACCGCGGCCAGGGCGCGGGCAACTCGGGCTACCCCGAGGGCCACCCGGACCAGGCCGCGGGCGGCTCGGGCTACCCGGACCAGGGCATGGCCAACACCGGCTACCCCGAGGGGTACCCCGAGGGGTACCCGGAGGGGCCACCGGCCGACCCCGCGCAGCAGCCGCAGGGGCAGTACCAGGACATGTACTTCCAGGACGCCTACACCCAGGATCCGTACCGGGCGCAGGACCTCGCCGCCCAGGATCCGGTGACCGAGGCGCTCTACGACCGTGCGGCGCACCCCCCGCCGCCCCCTGGCTCCTACTACCCGCAGCAGCCGCTCTACGCCCAGCCGCCCACCTCGCAGTACACCCCCGACCCCCGTGTGTGGGCCCAGACGCCCCCGCCGGAGCCCGCGGGCCCGACGCGGCACCTGCCCTACGGCGAGGACGCCCGCACGACCCAGTTCGTCGGCGTGGACGACCTGGTGACCCAGGCCGGCGAGCAGCAGCACGAGCCCGACGCCTTCGCCCACCTCTTCCGCGACCAGGGTCAGGCAGGCACCCGTACGTCCGTCGCCCCGCCCGGCGTACCGTCGCCGGCCCATGAACCGGCTCCGGCCGCCCCGCAAGCCCCCGCGCCCGAACCGGCGCCCGCCGCGAAGAAGCCCGGCGGACGCGCGTCGGGCCTGCTGAAGTCGAGCGCGGTGATGGCGGCGGGCACGCTGGTGTCGCGCCTCACCGGCTTCATCCGCTCCGCGCTGATCGTCTCGGCCCTGGGTATCGGCTTCCTGGGCGACTCCTTCCAGGTCGCGTACCAGCTGCCGACGATGATCTACATCCTCACCGTGGGCGGTGGCCTCAACTCGGTCTTCGTGCCGCAGCTGGTACGCGCCATGAAGGACGACGAGGACGGCGGCGAGGCCTTCGCCAACCGGCTGCTGACCCTCGTCATGGTGGCGCTCGGCGTACTCACCGCACTCGCGGTCTTCGCCGCCCCGCTGCTCGTCCGGATGCTGTCGACGTCGGTCGCGGACAACCCCGCGGCCAATGAGGTCGCCGTCACCTTCACCCGCTACTTCCTGCCCACGATCTTCTTCATGGGCATCCACGTGGTGATGGGCCAGATCCTCAACGCCCGCGGGAAATTCGGCGCGATGATGTGGACCCCGGTCCTGAACAACATCGTCATCATCGTGACGCTCGGCATGTTCATCTGGGTGTACGGCACCGCGGCGAACTCCGGCATGGAGGTCACCAACATCCCGCCGGACGGGCAGCGGCTCCTCGGCATCGGCGTCCTCCTCGGCCTCGTCGTGCAGGCCCTCGCGATGATTCCGTATCTGCGCGAGACCGGATTCCGGATGCGGCTGCGCTTCGACTGGAAGGGCCACGGCCTCGGCAAGGCCGCGATGCTCGCCAAGTGGACCGTGCTCTTCGTCCTCGCCAACCAGGCCGGCGCCCTCGTCGTCACCCAGCTGGCCACCGCCGCCACCAATGACAGCAAGGTCAAGGGTGTCGGTTTCTCCGCCTACGCCAACGCCCAGCTCGTGTGGGGCCTGCCGCAGGCCATCATCACGGTCTCGTTGATGGCGGCGCTGCTTCCGCGCATCGCCCGTTCGGCCCATGAGGGAGACAGCGGAGCCGTCCGTGACGACATCTCTCAGGGACTGCGCACGACTGCTGTGGCCATCGTGCCGATCGCCTTCGGCTTCGTCGCGCTCGGCATCCCGATGTGCACCCTGATCTTCGGTTCCTCGGGCACCAGCGAAGCCACCAACATGGGCTTCATGCTCATGGCCTTCGGCCTCGGCCTGATCCCGTACTCCGTGCAGTACGTCGTCCTGCGTGCCTTCTACGCGTACGAGGACACACGCACCCCCTTCTACAACACGGTCATCGTCGCCGCCGTCAACGCCGTGGCCTCCGCCGCCTGCTACTTCGTGCTTCCGGCCCGCTGGGCAGTGGTCGGCATGGCCGCCTCCTACGGTCTCGCCTACGCGATCGGCGTCGGTGTCGCCTGGAGCAGGCTGCGCAAGCGGCTCGGCGGTGACCTGGACGGCAACCGCGTCCTGCGGACGTACGCCCGTCTCGGCATCGCCTCGGTGCCCGCGGCCCTGCTGAGCGGAGCGGCCTGCTACGGCATCGGCCACACCCTCGGACAGGGCGTCGGGGGCTCCCTGGCAGCCCTCCTCGCGGGCGGCATCGCCCTGCTCGGCGTCTTCTACGTCGCCGCGCGGAAGATGCGCATCGAAGAACTCAACTCAATGGTCGGAATGGTCCGCGGGCGCCTGGGGCGCTGAGGCGGGGGTACGCGCACAACCATCGTCCGTCGCCGTGTGTCGTGCATAGCGCCGGACTGTGGGCACAATTGGTTTCTGCGTCGGACAGCGCGCAACGAATGGGGAGGCGGGAACGACGGTGGCGGAACGGAGCACGGCTGCCGTCGACGTGGCAGACAACAGCGGCGATGAGCCGCTGACCGCCAAGGCGGACCAGTCCACGTCCGACGGGGTGGCCCAGAACCGGGAGCGGGAGACGGACAGCGAAGAGGCACAGGGGAGCGGCGGGACCGAGAGTCCCGGAAAGGCCTCACCGCCCGAACTGCACAGCGGTCACAAGCTCGCCAGGCGTTATCGCCTCGAGGAGTGTGTCACCCGTCTGGACGGTTTCAGCAGTTGGCGTGCCGTGGACGAGAAACTCCGCCGCGCCGTCGGTGTGCATCTGCTGCCCGCCGACCATCCACGGGCCCGCTCCGTACTGGCGGCGGCCCGTTCCTCGGCCCTGCTGGGTGATCCCCGGTTCGTCCAGGTCCTGGACGCGGTCGAGGAGAACGACCTCGTCTATGTGGTGCACGAGTGGCTGCCGGACGCCACGGAGCTGACCGCGCTGCTGGCCTCGGGCCCGCTGGAGGTGCACGAGGCCTACCAGATGGTCAGCCAGGTCTCCCAGGCCATGGCCGCCGCGCATCGTGAGGGCCTCGCCCATCTGCGGCTGACGCCCAGTGCCGTGCTGCGCACCTCCAGCGGCCAGTGGCGCATCCGTGGGCTCGCCGTGAACGCCGCGCTGCGCGGCATCAGCTCGGACACCCCGCAGCGCACCGACACGGAGGCGATCGGGGCGCTCCTGTACGCCGCGCTCACCCAGCGCTGGCCCTACGACAACGACGCCTACGGTCTGTCCGGGCTGCCCAAGGGCGTCGGCCTGATCGCCCCCGACCAGGTACGCGCCGGTGTCCACCGCGGCCTGTCGGAGCTCGCCATGCGTGCGCTCGCCAACGACGGCGCGACCGCCTCCCGCCACGAGACTCCGTGCACCACGCCGGAGGAACTGGTGAAGGCGATCGCCGAGATGCCCCGCATCCGCCCGCCGGAGCCCACGTTCACGGCCCCGCCGGAGTACCAGCGCACCTCGTACCAGCAGGGCTACGGCCGCCCCGCGCCCCACATGGGCGCCACGCAGCCCGTATCCGCCCCGCCGCCCCCGCTGCAGAGCCGCACCGGCAAGGCCCTCAAGTGGGCCGTGTCGGCCCTCCTGATCGCCGCCCTGGGCCTCGGCAGCTGGCAGCTCGCGGATGCCCTGATGGACCACAGGAAGTCCGACGACACACAGAAGACCAAGACGACGGACGGCAACGGCAAGGGCACCGACGAGACCAAGCCGGTCAAGCCGATCGCCATCAAGGGTGCGCAGGAGTACGTCGCGAAGGGTGACGCCCAGGCGCCCGGGGACGTCGACAAGACGTACGACGGCGACAGCTCGACGTACTGGCGGAGCAAGAGCTTCGTCGACGGTCCGCAGATGAAGCCGGCCTTCAAGCCCGGCGTCGGCATCGTCTACGACCTCGGTTCGCAGCAGACCGTCACGGCGGCTTCGATAGGGCTCCGGTACCCCGGTGATCACACGACGATCACCCTCTACGGGACGGACTCGATGAGTTCCGCGACGCCGGTGGATTCGATGACGAAGATCGGGACCATCACGACGAGCGGCACCAGCGCGAAGATCACGGTCAGCAAGAAGGTGAAGACCCAGTACGTGCTGCTCTGGATCACGGCGATGCCCTACGCGTCCGGTGATCAGTACAGCGGCGCCGGCTACAAGCAAGCCATCACGGACGTGAAGTTCACCGGCTGACGTTCGTCGACGAAGGGGAGGGGGTCCGATGGCCGATGAGACCGGATACGGCGACGCAAGCGATCAGGACCTCCTCGCCCGTCACGTAGCGGGCGACCACGAGGCCTTCGGCGAGATCGTGCGGCGCCATCGCGACCGGCTCTGGGCAGTCGCCCTCAGGACGCTGGGAGACCGCGAGGAGGCCGCTGACGCCGTCCAGGACGCACTGGTCTCCGCCTACCGGGCCGCTCACACCTTCCGCGGCCAGTCGGCCGTCACGACCTGGCTGCACCGCATCACGGTGAACGCCTGCCTGGACCGCGCCCGCAAAGCCGCATCCAGGAAGACGTCTCCCGTCGATGACACCGAACGCCTGGAACAGCTCCTCGAACCACACGAGTCCGCCTCCGCCCCGGCCGAGCGCAACGATCTGCACCGCGAGCTGCTGACGGCACTGAGTACGCTCCCGGCCGACCAGCGCGCCGCTCTCGTCCTCGTGGACATGCAGGGCTACCCCGTGGCAGAGGCGGCCCGCGTCCTCGATGTGCCCGTCGGCACGGTGAAGAGCCGTTGCGCACGGGGCAGAGCCAGACTGCTGCCACTGCTCACCCATCTCCGTGTGGAGAACGGAAGCGGCGAGGGAAGCAACAAGTCGGGCGGCGGAAGGAACCGGACGCAGGGGACATCCGTCCCACCGGCAGCGGGACCGCACGATGCAGGTCCACGCGATGCAGGACCAAGCGATTCAGCTGCTGTGAAGGGCGGAGGTGGGCGAGCGTGACATCCACGACGGATACGGCCGGGCACCCGGATGTCGCGGAGATCTCCGACCTCTCCGAGGGTCTGCTCCCGCCTTCCCGCACCGCGGACGTACGGCGACACCTCGACGAGTGCGTGCTCTGCGCCGACGTGTACGACTCCCTGGAGGAGATCCGGGGGCTGCTCGGCACTCTGCCGGGCCCCACGCGCATGCCCGATGATGTGGCCGGCCGTATCGATGCCGCCCTTGCCGCGGAGGCTCTGCTCAGTGCCACGGCGCCCGACCGCGAAGCGGTCGAGGACGACAGCGCGGGTGTTTCACGTGAAACATCGCTCGCCGGGGTTTCACACACGTCGGGCGAACCGGGCCCTGCTTCCCTCACTGACCGTCCCTCGGGACGTCCCCACGCCGCCACCGGCCCCGGTCGCTCACGGCGGGGCCGCCGTGGGCGCCGCAGGGTGGTCGTCCTCGGCACGGTGTTCACGGCCGCCGCTCTCGGGCTGGGTGCGATCCTCGTGCAGTCGCTGGGCGACGGCTCCGGCAAGGGTCCACAGACGGTGACACAGCAGGGAGCGAAGGACACTTTTTCCGAGGGGAAGCTGAAGACTCAGGTCGCGGATCTGCTCGCGAAGAACAAGAGCGCGAGCACCCCCTCCGCCAGCCCGAAGCATCCTTGGGGGGTCCAGTCCAACGAAGCGGGCAACGGATCCGCCGGGGTCGACACCTTGATCACACCCACGGTGCAGATCCCCGACTGTATTCAGAAGGGGACCGGAAGCGCCGCGACGATCCTCGCGGCGCAGCAGGGCACGTACAAGGGGACGACGGTGTATCTCGTCGTAGTGCCCGACGCCTCCGACAGCACGAAGGTCACGGCGTACATCGTCGAAGCCGCGTGCGTAAAGCAGGCTTCGGCGTCCCCTGGCAAGCTCCTGCTGACACACTCGTACGCCCGCTCCTGAGCGCCTCGTCGTCGACCGGCCGCCTCCCCAGTAACCCCATGGCATCCCTGTGCGGTGTCTCGTCTCCGTGTGCCCGGACACAGAGGGAATGCAAGCCCCTTAGGATCCGTTGGGTGGGGTGAGAGTTCTGAGAGAGGCTCCCACCGGTAGAACGCAGCAGTCTCCAGAGACGAGGAATCAAGCCGTGAGCGACGTCCGTAACGTGATCATCATCGGATCCGGGCCTGCCGGCTACACGGCAGCGCTTTACACCGCGCGCGCGTCGCTGAAGCCGCTGGTCTTCGAAGGCGCCGTCACCGCCGGTGGTGCGCTGATGAACACGACCGAGGTGGAGAACTTCCCCGGTTTCCAGGACGGCATCATGGGCCCCGAGCTCATGGACAACATGCGCGCCCAGGCCGAGCGCTTCGGTGCCGAGCTGATCCCGGACGACATCGTCGCCGTCGACCTGACGGGCGAGATCAAGACCGTGACGGACACCGCGGGCACCGTGCACCGCGCCAAGGCCGTCATCGTCACGACGGGCTCGCAGCACCGCAAGCTCGGTCTGCCCAACGAGGACGCGCTCTCCGGACGCGGGGTCTCATGGTGCGCGACCTGTGACGGCTTCTTCTTCAAGGACCATGACATCGCCGTGATCGGCGGTGGCGACACCGCGATGGAGGAGGCCACCTTCCTCTCCCGCTTCGCCAAGTCCGTGACGATCGTGCACCGCCGAGACACCCTGCGCGCCTCCAAGGCGATGCAGGAGCGTGCCTTCGCCGACCCGAAGATCAACTTCGTCTGGGACAGCGAGATCGCCACGATCGAGGGCGACCCCAAGCTTGCCGGCCTGAAGCTGCGCAACCTCAAGACCGGTGAGATCTCCGACCTGGCGGTGACCGGCCTGTTCATCGCGATCGGCCACGACCCGCGCACCGAGCTCTTCAAGGGCCAGCTCGACCTGGACGAGGAGGGCTACCTCAAGGTCGAGGCGCCTTCGACCCGGACGAACCTGACCGGTGTCTTCGGCGCCGGCGATGTCGTCGACCACACGTACCGCCAGGCGATCACCGCGGCCGGCACCGGCTGCTCCGCCGCCCTCGACGCCGAGCGCTACCTCGCTGCCCTCGCGGACAGCGAGACCGCCGCGGCTGCCACCGTCTGACCCCCGTCCGCCCCACCGCACCAACCAGTTAAGGAGCCCGCCGTGGCCGGCACCCTGAAGAATGTGACCGACGATTCCTTCGAGCAGGACGTCCTCAAGAGCGACAAGCCCGTCCTGGTGGACTTCTGGGCCGCCTGGTGCGGTCCGTGCCGCCAGATCGCGCCGTCCCTCGAGGCGATCGCCGCGGAGTACGGCGACCAGATCGAGGTCGTCAAGCTCAACATCGATGAGAACCCGGGTACGGCCGCCAAGTACGGCGTCATGTCCATCCCGACCCTGAACGTCTACCAGGGTGGCGAGGTCGCCAAGACCATCGTGGGTGCGAAGCCGAAGGCCGCGATCGTCCGCGACCTGGAGGACTTCATCACCGAGGGCGCCGAGAAGACCGTCTGACCGGAAGCGCCGTCCTGCAACGGCGGCGATGTTTCACGTGAAACACGAATGGGCCAGCCCGGAAGGGCTGGCCCATTCGCATGACGGAAGAGTTTGCGTCGGCGGGCGGCACCACGGCTACAGAGGACGAAGCGCCGGCTCCTTCTGTACCGCTCCCAGGAGGCGGTCCAGAGCCAGCTCCACATCTTCCTTCCAGGAGAGCGTCGTCCGCAGTTCCAGCCTCAGACGGGGGTACCTGGGGTGGGGGCGCACCGTCTTGAAGCCGACCGCGAGGAGATGGTCGGCGGGGAGCACGCAGGCCGGTTCCTTCCACCGTGCGTCCCCAAAAGCCTCGATCGCCTTGAAGCCTCGGCGCAGCAGATCCTTGGCGACTGTCTGGACCATCACCCGGCCGAGTCCCTGTCCCTGATAGCCCGGCATGATGAAGGCGGTCATCAGTTGGACTGCGTCAGGTGAGACCGGGCTCGTGGGGAACGCCGTGGAGCGGGGTACGTAGGCGGGCGGTGCGTACAGCACGAAGCCCACCGGCACGTCGTCCACGTAGACGACCCGGCCGCAGGATCCCCACTCCAGCAGGACGGCGGAGATCCACGCCTCCTTCTCGAGTTCGGGCCTTCCCGCCTTTACCGCGGCTTCCCCACTGACGGGATCCAGTTCCCAGAAGACACACGCGCGACAGCGCTTGGGAAGGTCCGGAAGGTTGTCCAGCGTGAGCGGTACGAGCCGGCGCCCCATGAAGGATGTTCCTCGCTTCCTTCGCCCGCGGCGTCGCGAGCGGCTGTCAGAGCGCTTCGCTCCCTGAGCAGACTGCCGATGAACCCACCGACCGCCCCCAGTCCCAGGCCCGCGGTCACCAGTCCGGTACGGCTCACGGTTTGCATGGCCCCCGCCTCCCCGATGAAGGTGTCGCCAGGTGGATGCGCCATACCCGATCGCATCGTATCCACGATGCGATTGCATCGATACCGCCTGAAAGCAAAGAGCAGGCCGTGTTCCGGTACACACCGGACACGGCCCGCTCTTGTGGTCGACCGACGGGAACCACCCCGTCGCCGGGCGGCTCAGGCCTCCGTGTCCTCGGAGTCGTCGTCCAGGAGGCTCCTCTGGAGAACGCCTCCCTCACCGGGGGCGAGGGAGCTGAGGATCCGCTCGAGGTCGTCCATCGAGGCGAACTCGACCGTGATCTTTCCCTTCTTCTGCCCCAGGTCGACCTTCACGCGGGTCTCGAAGCGGTCCGAGAGGCGGGTGGCAAGGTCACTCAGTGCCGGGGAGAGCCGGGTGCCGGCTCGCGGTCCCTTGGAACGCGGAGCGGTCTGGGGGCGCGATCCCATGAGGGTGACGATCTCCTCGACGGCCCGCACCGACAGTCCCTCGGCCACGATGCGGTGGGCCAGCCGGTCCTGCTCCTCCGAGTCCGCGACGGAGAGCAGGGCGCGGGCGTGGCCCGCGGAGAGCACCCCGGCGGCGACACGACGCTGAACCGCCGGCGAGAGCTTCAGCAGCCGCAGGGTGTTGGAGACCTGCGGGCGCGAGCGGCCGATACGGTCCGCCAGCTGGTCGTGCGTGCAGTTGAAGTCCTGCAGCAACTGGTCGTAGGCGGCGGCCTCTTCCAGCGGGTTCAGCTGGGCACGGTGCAGGTTCTCCAGCAGTGCGTCCAGGAGAAGCTTCTCGTCCTCCGTGGCCCGCACGATCGCAGGAATGGCCTCAAGCCCCGCCTCGCGGCAGGCACGGAAGCGCCGCTCACCCATGATGAGCTCGTAGCGCGCCGGCCCCACCTGACGCACGACGACCGGCTGGAGAAGCCCGACCTCCTTGATGGAGGTCACCAGCTCGGCAAGAGCGTCCTCGTCGAACACCTCACGAGGCTGACGCGGGTTGGGGGTGATGTAGTCGAGGGGCAGTTCAGCGAAGTGAGCACCGACCGGTGCGGAGGGCACCTCCTGGCTCCCGATCGCCAGCGACTCCTCTGTTTCATGTGAAACAGGCGGCAGTGTGGTCACCTTCGCCGCTCCGACCCCGCGCTCTGCCGTGAGCACGGGTCCAGCCGCCGACGAGGCGGAGGCTCCGCCTGTCGGCGAGGGAACCGTCTTCTCTGTCGGAGCCGCGGGGATCAGTGCGCCGAGGCCCCGCCCCAGCCCTCGTCGTCGCTCACTCACTGGATCCCCTCCACCATGTTCTGACTGTTCTGTACGCCCACATGGGCGTTCTGCGCGTCGTACGCCACTCCGACTCCGCGGAGGGCGATTTCTCGTGCGGCCTCAAGATACGAGAGGGCGCCGCTCGACCCTGGATCGTAGGTCAGCACCGTCTGGCCGTAGCTCGGGGCCTCGGAGATACGGACCGAGCGAGGAATGCTCGTCCGCAGCACCTCGTCACCGAAGTGGCTGCGCACCTCGTCCGCGACCTGGGACGCGAGGCGCGTCCGGCCGTCGTACATGGTGAGCAGGATCGTCGAGACATGGAGGTCGGGGTTGAGATGCCCCCGCACCAGGTCGACGTTACGAAGGAGCTGACCCAGGCCTTCCAGCGCGTAGTACTCGCACTGGATAGGAATGAGGACCTCCGCACCGGCGACCAGCGCGTTGACCGTGAGGAGGCCGAGCGACGGTGGGCAGTCGATGAGGATGTAGTCCAGCGGCTGCTCGTACGCCTGGATCGCTCGCTCCAGCCGGCTCTCCCGTGCCACCAGGGACACCAGCTCGATCTCCGCACCGGCGAGATCGATCGTGGCAGGCGCGCAGAAGAGGCCCTCGACATCAGGGACCGGCTGGACGACTTCGGAGAGCGGCTTGCTGTCGATCAGCACGTCGTAGATGGAAGGCACCTCGGCGTGATGATCGATGCCGAGCGCCGTGGAGGCGTTGCCCTGAGGGTCGAGGTCGATCACCAGGACACGGCCGCCATGCAGGGCAAGCGAGGCAGCAAGGTTGACCGTGGTCGTGGTCTTGCCCACCCCACCCTTCTGGTTGGCGACCACCATGACGCGGGTCTGTTCGGGCCGTGGCAGGCCCTCCCCGGCGCGACCCAGCGCCTCTACCGCCAGTTGGGCAGCACGACCAATAGGAGTGTCGTCCATTGGGGGCGGTGTTTCACGTGAAACATCCTCCCCCATCGACTCGGTACGGGGACCGGGGACCGGATCGGTCATCGGTCCCGCGATGTTGGCGTCGGACCGCAAGGATTCACTCTCCTCGACTTCAGGCTCGCAATGAACAGAGCCTCCCATGCCTTCGGGGTCGTGAACCAGCGAGGCCCGTTCTTCTGTGGAGAAATCCACCTCTGTGGACAACTCCGCACCCTCCGCGAGTGAACCGAGAGGCTTCCGGTCGCGGGGTTCGGCCGCGGCGCGGCCGCGACTGATGATGCCGTGCAGCAGTGAGCGACGTTTCACGTGAAACACGATGCCTAGCGGCCAGGGCCTTCGCGGCGCGACACTCCGAGATGCGTAGGTTTGGCAGCTTGTGTGGAGTACGGCTCGCCGTCAGGACGGATCAGCCGGGTCGTCAGGACGGATCAGCCAGAGTGACAAAGAACTCCCGGCTCCGCCCTGCGGAACCGGGAGTCCACGATCCATTTCGCGCTCGGGATCAGCGGCGACGGCGCGTCCGCCCCGTCCGGGCCGCCTTCGCCCTCTTCGCGGCGAAGCGCACGCCACCCGGGCTCTCCCCGACCTCGACCCGCACCACGGTCGACAGCGGGTCCACAATGCCCTCGCCGACGTGCAGGATGGACGTCTCCACGGCGCCGAGCTTGCTGAGGGCCGTCGCGGCGCTCTTCAGCTCCTCCTCAGCGGTGTCGCCCTTGAGAGCCAGCATCTCGCCGTACGGACGGAGAAGGGGGATGCCCCACGTCGCCAGCCGGTCCAGTGGGGCAACAGCCCGGGCCGTCACCACGTGGACCGCCGGCAGCGTTCCCATGACCTCCTCGGCGCGGCCGCGCACGACGGTGACATGGTCGAGGCCGAGGAGCTCGACGACCTCGGTGAGGAAGTTGGTCCGCCGCAGCAGCGGTTCCAGCAGAGTGATCTTGATGTCTTCCCGGACCAGGGCCAGCGGAATGCCGGGCAGTCCCGCGCCGGAGCCGACGTCGCACACGGTCACACCTTCGGGCACGACCTCGGAGAGCACCGCGCAGTTCAGCAGGTGCCGCTCCCACAGCCGGGGCACCTCGCGGGGGCCGATCAGTCCCCGCTGCACTCCCGCCTCGGCCAACAGCTCCGCGTACCGGACCGCGTCTGCGAAGCGATCGCCGAATACCTCGCGCGCCTGCTCGGGCGCAGGGGGAAGCTCCGCTGCCTCCGTCACGGGGACCGTCCTTCCGTACCGCATAAGCGCGCTGAGCGCTGACCACCAGGGCTATCAGGGATTACCAGGAACTACGAGGGACTATCAGGCTGACAAAGTTCGGCCCCGCCTGCTCAACAGACGGGGCCGAGGAACCTTCGTACCGATCAGGCGGGAAGCACGACGACGAAGCGCTGCGGCTCCTCGCCCTCGGACTCACTGCGCAGACCGGCGGCCTTGACCGCGTCGTGGACGACCTTGCGCTCGAAGGGCGTCATCGGCTTCATCTTCACCGGCTCGCCGGAGCTCTTCACCTCGGCCGCGGCCTTGGCGCCCAGCTCGGAGAGCTCCTCGCGCTTCTTGGCGCGGTAGCCCGCGATGTCCAGCATGAGCCGGCTGCGGTCCCCGGTCTCCCGGTGAACGGCCAGGCGCGTGAGCTCCTGGAGGGCCTCAAGCACCTCGCCATCGCGACCGACCAGCTTCTGCAGGTCACGGCTGCCGGCGTCGCTGATGATCGAGACAGCGGCGCGGTCGGCCTCGACGTCCATGTCGATGTCGCCGTCGAGATCGGCGATGTCCAGCAGACCCTCGAGGTAGTCCGCCGCGATCTCGCCTTCCTGCTCAAGGCGGGTCAGGGTGTCGCCCTCAGCGGCGGCGGAGGTGGTGCCTTCCGTCACGGGATGGACTCCTTCTTACTTCTTGGACGGGGACTTGGGTCGCTGCGGACCCTTGCGCTGTCCGGACTGGGCTTTGCTGCGGGTACCGGTGCCCGGCGTGTTGCCGCCACCTGCCGGCTTTGCGGCGGGCTTGGCGTCCTGCGGCTCGTCGGACTTGGTCAGCGAGGTCTTCGGCTCGGGCTCACCCGCAGCCTTCGCCCCACCGGCCGCCGCGCCCGACTGACGCTGGGACTTGGACTGGCGCTTCGGCTGCTGACGCTTGGGAGCGCCGCCGGTGGTGGTCGTGGTGCCGTCCTCGGCCTCGACAACCGTCTCGGCCTGACCCTTCACCACAGTGCCGTCAGCCTGGGCCACCAGGCCCACCTTCGTCAGGCTGTTGATGAACTTGCGCTCGAACTCGTTGCGGTCGCGGCCCTTGGTGACGATCGCCTTGACGATGGCCTTCTCGCCACGGCTGCGCGTCTTCTCGTGGTGCGTGACGTGCTTCTGCAGGCGCTCGAGGTACGCGGCCTGAGCCTTGGAACCCGGGGTCGGGTTGTTGCGGATGACGTACATCTGCTGGCCCATGGTCCACACGTTGGTGGTCAGCCAGTAGACGAGGACGCCGACCGGGAAGTTGATGCCGAAGACGGCGAACATGACCGGGAAGACGTACATCAGCATCTTCTGCTGCTGCATGAAGGGCGTCTTCACCGTAGTGTCGACGTTCTTCGTCATCAGCTGGCGCTGGGTGTAGAACTGCGAGCTCGACATCAGCACGATCATGATCGCGGTGACGACCCGGACATCGGTCAGCGTGGCACCGAGCTGGGTGACCTTGTCGGCGCTGTCGGTGAACTTCGCCGCGAGCGGTGCGCCGAAGATGTGCGCCTTCTGCGCACTCTCCAGCAGGCTCTGGTTGATCACACCGATCGTCTTGCCGGTCGCGATGCCGTTGAGCACGTGGTACAGGGCGAAGAAGAACGGCGACTGCGCCAGGATGGGAAGGCACGAGGAGAGCGGGTTGGTACCCGTCTCCTTGTACAGCTTCATCATCTCTTCGGACTGGCGCTGCTTGTCGTTCTTGTAGCGCTCCTGGATCTTCTTCATCTCGGGCTGCAGCGTCTGCATCGCCCGAGTCGACTTGATCTGCTTCACGAAGAGCGGAATGAGGCAGATACGGATCAGGATCACCAGGGACACGATGGACAGGCCCCAGGCCCAGCCCGTATCGGGACCGAAGATCTTCCCGTACACAGAGTGGAACTGGACGATGACCCAGGAAACGGGTGTCGTGATGAAGCTGAAAAGACTGGCAATCGTGTCCACTAATCAGGCTCCTTGAGCATGGGACGGGGTCTCGGCGGCCGGGCTCGAGGGATGGTCGGACATTCCATGACCCTCAATGGCCGGTTCGGCGGCGGAGTTCCCGCCCTTGCGTGCACGCCAGGCGTTACGCAGCATTTCGTGCCACCGCGGACGCTTGCGCGGCGGAACATGGTCCACGCCACCCAGCGACCACGGATTGCACCGGAGGATGCGCCAGGCGGTGAGTGCCGTTCCCTTGATCGCACCGTGCCGGTCGATGGCTTGGTAGCCGTAGTGGGAGCACGACGGGTAGTACTTGCACACAGGCCCGAGCAGCGGGCTGATCGTCCACTGGTACAGCTTGATAAGAGCCAGCAGCGGGTACTTCATCGCGCGCCCCCTCCCAGCAGCCGCTGAAGGGCGGCATCCAGGTCTCGGGCCAGCTGTTCATGGTCGGCGTCGCCCGCACCGGGCAGCGCTCGTACGACTACCAGGCTACCGGGGGGCAACTGGGCGACTCGGTCACGCATCAAATGGCGAAGTCTGCGCTTCACCTTGTTGCGGACAACCGCTCCACCCACGGCCTTGCTCACGACGAAACCCGCACGCGTCGGGGGAGCGCTCTCCCCAGGCGCGTGCGGGTCCGTTGCACCGCTACGTAGATGGACGACGAGGAGCGGGCGTCCGGCCCGGCGTCCTCGGCGTACCGCGGTCGCGAAGTCCTCGCGCCGCCTCAGCCGATGCTCGGTAGGCAGCACGACATCATGACCTGTTGTTATCAGGCGGACAGGCTGGCGCGACCCTTGCCACGGCGGTTCGCGAGAATCGCGCGGCCGGCACGGGTGCGCATCCGCAGGCGGAAGCCGTGGGTCTTGGCGCGACGACGGTTGTTCGGCTGGAAGGTGCGCTTGCTCACTCGGGGGCTCCAGAAAGAATCGGTGGTGGCGGGGTGCCGCCTTGGCTGTCACCGTGCGCCCACGAGGTAGCTCGTAATTACGCCCGAGTGCACCGCTTCCCGATCACTTGACGTGACCTGTGCCCATCGGAGGCAGGCGGCAGCAGCCATCGACAACTCGACCTGGTCACGGTACGCGCGGCTACGCCATCCGGTCAAACCGGCTCCCGGCAGGAGACACTATCCACAGGCTGGGGACAACAACTTGAACCGCAGCGGTCGCCCTGACTACCGTGGCTGAACTCCGATTCGTTCCCTTCCCACCGCCCCAGCGGATTTGTTCCCACCGCCCCACCCGACTGACTTCCCAACCTGTTCCCAGAACCACACGTTCGTGGGACCCGTGAGAGAGCGTGCCCTGTGGCTGACGTACCTGCCGATCTTGCCGCAGTGTGGCCACGAGTACTGGAACAGCTCCTCGGTGAGGGCCGCGGTCAGGGTGTGGAGGCGAAGGACGAGCACTGGATCAAGCGCTGCCAGCCGCTGGCACTGGTCGCGGACACCGCGCTGCTCGCGGTTCCGAACGAATTCGCGAAGGGCGTCCTCGAAGGACGTCTCGCACCGATCGTCAGTGACACGCTGAGCCGCGAGTGCGGCCGCCCGATCCGTATCGCGATCACCGTCGACGACTCGGCCGGGGAACCCCAGCCTCCGACGCCACCCGCCCCCCAGACCCGGTACGACGAACCCGAGCTCCCCTCCGGCTCGGGCCAGGGCCGTGACACGTACGACAGTCAGGGCGGCGACGAGCGGAACCCCTACGGCGGCCAGGGCGGCGAGGACCGCAACAGCTACGGCGGCCAGGGCCGTGACGAGCGCCACGCCTACGACTCCCAGGGCCGCGAAGACCGGGGCGGCTACGACTCCCCGGGCCGTGACGAGCGCAACCCCTATGACGCTCAGCGCCGCGACGGGTACGAGGGGTACGGCCGCCACCGCGCCGACGACCACCGGGGTGACCACCGAGGCGGTCGCTCCGACCAGCTCCCGGGCGCCCCCGGCGACCAGCTGCCGCCCGGCCGCTCCGACCAGTTGCCCTCGTCCCGCGCGGATCACCTGCCGACCGCCCGCCCCGCCTACCCGGACTACCAGCGCCCCGAGCCCGGCGCCTGGCCGCGGCACACCCAGGACGACTACGGCTGGCAGCAGCAGCGCCTGGGCTTCCCCGACCGCGACCCGTACGCCTCGCCCTCGCAGGACTACCGGCCGCAGTCGATGGAGCGCCCGCCCTACGAGCAGCAGCGCCAGGACTACGACCAGCCGCGCTCCGAGTACGAGCGCCCCGACCGCCGCGACCTCCAGGAGCCGTCCTCGGGCGGTGCGCCGCCGCACCGCGGCGGCCCCTCGCTGCCGTCCTCCAGCGGCGCTCCCGGCCCGCTGGGCGCGAAACCCGCGCCGGCGTCCGGTCCGGGCGAGCCCACCGCGCGCCTCAACCCGAAGTACCTCTTCGACACGTTCGTCATCGGCGCCTCGAACCGCTTCGCGCACGCGGCCGCGGTCGCCGTCGCCGAGGCGCCCGCGAAGGCGTACAACCCCCTCTTCATCTATGGGGAGTCGGGTCTCGGCAAGACGCACCTGCTGCACGCGATCGGGCACTACGCGCGCAGCCTCTACCCGGGCACGCGGGTGCGGTACGTGAGCTCCGAGGAGTTCACCAACGAGTTCATCAACTCCATCCGCGACGGCAAGGGCGACAGCTTCCGCAAGCGGTACCGCGAGATGGACATCCTTCTTGTCGACGACATCCAGTTCCTCGCGGACAAGGAGTCGACGCAGGAGGAGTTCTTCCACACCTTCAACACGCTCCACAACGCGAACAAGCAGATCGTTCTCTCCAGCGACCGGCCGCCCAAGCAGCTGGTGACCCTGGAGGACCGGCTGCGGAACCGTTTCGAGTGGGGTCTGATCACCGATGTCCAGCCGCCCGAGCTGGAGACCCGTATCGCCATCCTTCGCAAGAAGGCGGTGCAGGAGCAGCTCAACGCTCCGCCGGAGGTGCTCGAGTTCATCGCGTCCCGGATCTCGCGCAACATCCGTGAGCTGGAGGGCGCGCTGATCCGGGTGACGGCGTTCGCGTCGCTCAACCGGCAGCCGGTGGATCTCGGGCTGACGGAGATCGTCCTGAAGGACCTGATCCCGGGCGGCGAGGACTCCGCCCCGGAGATCACCGCGACCGCGATCATGGCGGCCACCGCGGACTACTTCGGCCTCACGGTGGACGACCTGTGCGGGTCCTCACGCAGTCGCGTCCTGGTGACCGCGCGGCAGATCGCCATGTACCTGTGCCGCGAGCTCACCGATCTCTCGCTGCCGAAGATCGGCGCGCAGTTCGGCGGCCGCGACCACACGACCGTCATGCACGCCGACCGCAAGATCCGCGCGCTGATGGCCGAGCGCCGCTCCATCTACAACCAGGTCACCGAGCTCACCAACCGCATCAAGAACGGCTGACCGGCGCGGCGGTACGCCGCCGAGGGCGCCCCGGGACACGGTCCCGAGGGCGCCTTTCGCTGTTCCGGCCCCCTGTTCCGGCCCGCGGCTCCGGCCCACTGTTCTGGCCCCCTGTTCCGGCCCGCGGCACGCGCATGCGGTGCTCGCATGCGCGCCGAGAGGGACTCAGGCAGCCGCTCCCAGAGCCTCGGGCACCCCCTCCGAGAGCACTCCGGAAGGTTCTGGACCTCGCTCCGAGGGGCCCACGAGGGGTCTGAGACCCGGTCCCAAGGGGGCTCCGAGCGCTTCTGGGGCTTGTTCCGAGGCCGTCGGCTCTCGTTTCACCGCTACCGGAACGACATCATCTGTTCGAATACGAGCCGGGTTACGGCCACTCTCCACAGATTCGGTGACTTTCTGGCGTCCACACCCTGGGGACCGCGAAGTTGTCCCGATCGTGTCCACAGGGGCCGCTGTTGAAAGACCATCAGACCAGGTCAGCCCCCTGTGGATTCGTGGACGAACATTCTCCACAGACTGTGGACGAAGAAAAGATCCACAGGGTGTGCACGAAGTTGTCCACCGGCGACCCACAGGCTGGAGCCGGTTGTCCCCAGCCATCCCCAGCTTCTCCACACCCCTGTCCACTGTTCGGCAACGTGACGCGCCCGATCACCGTGTCGAGTGAAAGGCGTCACACCAAGGTGCCGGATTGGCCTGTGGGGAACGTGGGTAAAGCTGGGGACGGATCTGGGGAGAAGTGGCCCGAGGCTGTGCATCGAGTGTGCAGAACTTTTCGTCGTCCACAGAGACCCCCGGTTGTCCACCGCCTTCGCCCACAGGGTCGGTGGACAAAAAATCCCGTCTGACCTGCGAAAACAGGGTTATCCACGGTTTCCACAGGCCCTACTACTAAGACCAACTAGATAGAGGCTGGGAATCGTTTCGAAGACGGGGCTGTGCACAACTCGCTCTCGGAGGCTCAAGTGCCGCTCGGCACGACTTGACCCCGAGGGGCACCGACTGTCAGTGCGGTGCGTCAGACTGGTCCCCGGTGTCCTGCCCGCCACAGGGCTGAACGACACCGAGTCAGACGACGAAGGCCAGCAGGGCGAGAGCGCCGGCAACAGACGGAGGCGGCAACGGTGAAGATCCGGGTGGAACGCGACGTACTCGCGGAGGCAGTGGCCTGGGCGGCACGCAGCCTCCCGGCCCGTCCGCCGGCGCCTGTGCTCGCCGGCCTCCTTCTGAAGGCCGAGGAGGGCTCCCTGAGCCTCTCCAGCTTCGACTACGAGGTCTCGGCACGCGTCTCCGTGGACGCGGAGGTCGACGAGGAGGGCACGGTCCTCGTCTCTGGCCGCCTGCTCGCGGACATCTGCCGCGCCCTCCCCAACCGGCCGGTGGAGATTTCCACAGACGGTGTACGGGCGACCGTGGTCTGCGGCTCCTCGCGATTCACACTCCACACCCTGCCTGTGGAGGAGTACCCCGCGCTGCCGCAGATGCCGTCGGCGACCGGCACCGTCCCCGGTGAGGTCTTCGCCTCGGCGGCCGCCCAGGTGGCCATCGCGGCGGGCCGTGACGACACGCTGCCCGTGCTCACCGGTGTGCGCATCGAGATCGAGGGCGACACGGTCACGCTGGCCTCCACCGACCGCTACCGCTTCGCGGTCCGCGAGTTCCTGTGGAAGCCGGAGAACCCCGATGCGTCCGCGGTGGCCCTGGTGCCCGCCAAGACGCTCCTGGACACCGCCAAGGCCCTCACGAGCGGCGACAGCGTGATCCTGGCGCTGTCCGGCTCGGGCGCCGGCGAAGGCCTCATCGGCTTCGAGGGGGCGGGCCGGCGTACGACGACCCGCCTGCTGGAGGGCGACCTGCCGAAGTACCGCTCGCTGTTCCCGACGGAGTTCAACTCCATCGCGGTGATCGAGACCGCCCCCTTCGTGGAGGCCGTCAAGCGTGTGGCCCTGGTCGCCGAGCGCAACACCCCGGTGCGTCTGAGCTTCGAGCAGGGCGTGCTGATCCTGGAGGCAGGCTCCAGCGACGACGCACAGGCTGTGGAAAGGGTCGACGCGCAGTTGGAGGGCGACGACGTCTCGATCGCCTTCAACCCGACGTTCCTGCTCGACGGCCTGAGCGCCATCGACTCGCCGGTGGCGCAGCTCTCCTTCACGACGTCCACGAAGCCCGCGCTGCTGAGCGGCAAGCCCGCGGTGGACGCCGAGGCGGACGAGGCCTACAAGTACCTGATCATGCCGGTGCGCCTGAGCGGCTGAGTGAGGTGAGCCCGCCGGACGGTCCGTCCGACCGGTCCGGCGGGCGCATCCACAGGTGGGGCGAACGCCTGAGCGGCTATGCCCACAGGTGTGCGTGAGCGTCCGGGTTTAGGCTCAGACACAGGTACGAAAGTGCCCTCACGCCACGTCGCAAACCTAAGGAACAACCTGATGGAGCTCGGTCTCGTCGGCCTCGGCAAGATGGGCGGCAACATGCGCGAGCGGATCCGCCGCGCAGGTCACACCGTCATCGGATACGACCGCAACCCGGACCTCGCCGATGTCCACAGCCTGGAAGAGCTTGTGGGCAAGCTCAAGGGTCCGCGCGTGGTGTGGGTGATGGTCCCGGCCGGTGCCGCCACGCAGTCCACCGTCGACCAGCTCGGCGAGCTCCTGGAGCCCGGGGACGTCGTCGTGGACGGCGGCAACTCCCGCTGGACGGACGACGAGAAGCACGCGGAGGAACTGGCCGCCAAGGGCATAGGTTTCGTCGACTGCGGCGTCTCCGGCGGCGTCTGGGGCCTGGAGAACGGCTATGCGCTGATGTACGGCGGCGACGCCGAGAACATCGCCAAGGTGCAGCCGATCTTCGAGGCACTCAAGCCGGAGGGCGACTTCGGCGCGGTGCACGCCGGCAAGGTCGGTGCGGGGCACTTCTCCAAGATGGTCCACAACGGCATCGAGTACGCCATGATGCAGGCCTACGCCGAGGGCTGGGAGCTCCTGGAGAAGGTCCACTCCGTCACCGACGTGCGGGAGGTCTTCCGCTCCTGGCAGGAGGGCACGGTCATCCGTTCCTGGCTGCTGGACCTGGCGGTGAACGCCCTGGACGAGGACGAGCACCTGGAGAAGCTGCGCGGTTACGCACAGGACTCCGGCGAGGGCCGTTGGACGGTGGAAGCCGCCATCGACCACGCGGTGCCGCTGCCCGCGATCACCGCGTCGCTGTTCGCGCGGTTCGCCTCGCGGCAGGAGGACTCGCCGCAGATGAAGATGGTCGCGGCGCTGCGCAACCAGTTCGGCGGCCACGCGGTCGAGACGAAGTAATCCACAGATCCACAGGCCGTGCGGCGGTGGATCCACAACCCTGGGGGAGGTCGGCGAACGACCATGCACGTCACGCATCTGTCGCTGGCCGACTTCCGCTCGTACGCCCGGGTCGAGGTCCCGCTCGACCCGGGCGTCACCGCGTTCGTGGGCCCCAACGGACAGGGCAAGACGAATCTGGTCGAGGCGGTCGGCTATCTCGCGACCCTCGGCAGCCACCGCGTCTCCTCCGACGCGCCGCTGGTGCGCATGGGCGCCGACCGGGCGATCATCCGGGCCAATGTCCGCCAGGGCGAGCGCCAGCAACTCGTCGAGCTGGAACTGAACCCCGGCAGGGCCAACCGCGCCCGCATCAACAGGTCCTCGCAGGTCAGACCCCGTGATGTGCTCGGCATCGTGCGCACCGTGCTGTTCGCGCCCGAGGATCTCGCGCTGATCAAGGGCGACCCCGGTGAGCGGCGCCGCTTCCTGGACGAGCTGATCACCGCCCGCTCCCCGCGGATGGCGGGCGTCCGCTCCGACTACGAGCGGGTCCTCAAGCAGCGCAACACCCTCCTGAAGTCGGCCGCGTTGGCCCGCCGTCACGGCGGCCGCACCATGGACCTCTCCACGCTCGACGTGTGGGACCAGCACCTCGCGCGCGTGGGCGCCGAGCTGCTGGCCCAGCGGCTCGACCTGGTCGCCGCGATCCAGCCGCTGGCCGACAAGGCGTACGAGCAGCTGGCCCCCGGCGGCGGACCCGTCGCCCTGGAGTACAAGTCGTCCGCGCCCGGCGAGGCGCACACCCGCGAGGACCTGTACGAGCAGGTGATGGCGGCGCTCGCCGAGGTCCGCAAGCAGGAGATCGAGCGGGGCGTGACCCTCGTAGGACCCCATCGGGACGATGTGGTCCTCAAACTCGGCCAGCTGCCCGCCAAGGGATACGCCTCCCACGGCGAGTCCTGGTCGTTCGCGCTGGCGCTGCGCCTGGCCTCGTACGACCTCCTGAGGGCCGAGGGCAATGAACCGGTGCTGGTCCTCGACGACGTCTTCGCCGAGCTGGACAGCCGCAGAAGAGAGCGCCTCGCCGAGCTCGTCGCTCCCGGCGAGCAGGTCCTCGTGACGGCCGCGGTCGACGACGACGTACCGGGCGTACTGACGGGGACGCGTTACGCCGTCTCCGAGGGCACGGTGGAGCGGGTATGACGGAGAACACACCCGGCGGATCGGCCGCCTCCGAGGGAGCTCCGGAGAAGGGCCCGGAAGCGGCCTCCAAGAAGACCCCCGAGCACTCCGGCGTCGACCTCGCGCGCGTGGCGTTGCGCGCCGCGAAGGAGCAGGCACGGGCGCGGGGGGACGCGGCGCAGCAGAAGAAGCAGGCGCGGCGCGGCGGCCTGCGCTCCGGCGCGCGCGCCGACGGGCGTGATCCGATGGCGCTCGGCGCCGCGATCAACCGGCTGCTCACCGAGCGCGGCTGGGAGACGCCGGCCGCGGTGGGCGGTGTGATGGGCCGCTGGCCGCAGATCGTCGGCGAGGACCTGGCCAAGCACTGCGTCCCGCAGAAGTACGACGAGGACGAGCGGGTGCTGACCGTGCAGTGCGACTCGACGGCCTGGGCCACCCAGTTGCGGCTGCTCGCCCCGCAGGTGGTCGCGCGGCTGAACCAGGACCTCGGGCACGGCACGGTGCGGCTGATCAAGGTGCAGGGCCCCAACGGTCCCGCGCGCCGTTTCGGCCCCTTGCGCGCCCCCGGAAGCACGGGTCCCGGCGACACCTACGGGTGACAGAGGCCACATCGAGGGGCCCCTGCGCGGGAGTGCACGCGGTTGCGAACACCGACCTGACTCCGCGGTAGCCAAGGGTTGACACCCGGAAGCGCTGAGTGCCGCTGTAAGCCTCTTTGAGCCCGGGTCCACATATGGGGAGTCGGGAGAGACCGGTTCAGGGCGGCACATGCGGACTCAGGTACCGGCAAACCCCCATCACTGTCGGCGCTACCGGTAGACTGGAAGCTAATCCCGCCCCGCTTGCGGGGACCGTCCGGGAAAAGCTGAGCAACGCTGATCAAGGCTTACCAACGCAACGTGCCGCAGCCGCTCCGGCAACCCGCCGACGAGCTTGGCTTGTGCTGTGCCAGAAAGGGCGCTTCGTGGCCGATTCCGGCAACCCCAACGAGAACACCCCGTCCACCGACGCCGGCGACAACGCCGAGGCCACGACCTCGAACGGCGAGGTCACAGCCTCGTACGACGCCAGCGCCATCACCGTCCTCGAGGGTCTGGACGCGGTTCGCAAGCGACCCGGTATGTACATCGGCTCGACCGGCGAGCGCGGACTGCACCACCTCGTGTACGAGGTCGTCGACAACTCCGTCGACGAGGCGCTGGCCGGCCACGCGGACACGATCGACATCACGATCCTCGCCGACGGCGGCGTGCGTGTCGTGGACAACGGCCGCGGCATCCCCGTGGGCATCGTTCCCTCCGAAGGGAAGCCGGCCCTCGAGGTCGTGCTGACGGTCCTGCACGCGGGCGGTAAGTTCGGCGGCGGCGGCTACGCGGTCTCCGGTGGTCTGCACGGCGTCGGCGTCTCCGTCGTGAACGCCCTGTCGAGCAAGGTCTCCGTCGAGGTCAAGACCGACGGACGGCGCTGGACGCAGGACTACAAGATGGGCGTCCCGACCGCCCCTCTCGTCGAGCACGAGGCCACCGACGAGACCGGCACCTCGGTCACGTTCTGGGCCGACGGCGACATCTTCGAGACGACCGAGTACTCCTTCGAGACGCTCTCGAGGCGTTTCCAGGAGATGGCGTTCCTCAACAAGGGTTTGACGATCAAACTCACTGATGAGCGCGAGTCTGCGAAGGCCACGGCCGGTGCGGACGAGGCGGGTGCGGACGAGAAGGCCGAGGTCAAGACCGTCACGTACCACTACGAAGGCGGCATCGTCGACTTCGTGAAGTACCTCAACTCCCGCAAGGGAGACGTGGTGCACCCCACCGTCATCGATCTCGAGGCCGAGGACAAGGACAAGAGCCTGTCCCTCGAGGTCGCGATGCAGTGGAACAGCGGCTACAGCGAGGGCGTGTACTCCTTCGCCAACATCATCCACACCCACGAGGGCGGTACGCACGAGGAGGGCTTCCGTGCGGCGCTGACCTCGCTGATCAACAAGTACGCGCGCGACAAGAAGCTGCTGCGCGAGAAGGACGACAACCTCACCGGTGACGACATCCGCGAGGGTCTGACCGCGATCATCTCGGTCAAGCTGAGCGAGCCGCAGTTCGAGGGCCAGACGAAGACCAAGCTGGGCAACACGGAGGCGAAGACCTTCGTCCAGAAGGCCGTCTACGAGCACCTCAACGACTGGCTGGACCGCAACCCGAACGAGGCCGCGGACATCGTCCGCAAGTCGATCCAGGCGGCCACCGCGCGCGTGGCGGCCCGCAAGGCCCGCGACCTCACCCGCCGCAAGGGCCTCCTGGAGACGGCGTCCCTGCCGGGCAAGCTGTCCGACTGCCAGTCGAACGACCCCACCAAGTGCGAGATCTTCATCGTCGAGGGTGACTCCGCCGGTGGTTCGGCCAAGTCTGGGCGCAACCCGCAGTACCAGGCGATCCTTCCGATCCGAGGCAAGATCCTCAACGTCGAGAAGGCGCGGATCGACAAGATCCTGCAGAACCAGGAGATCCAGGCGCTGATCTCGGCCTTCGGCACCGGGGTCCACGAGGACTTCGACATCGAGAAGCTCCGCTATCACAAGATCATCCTGATGGCGGACGCCGACGTCGACGGCCAGCACATCAACACCCTGCTGCTGACCTTCCTGTTCCGCTTCATGCGGCCGCTGGTCGAGGCCGGGCACGTGTTCCTGTCGCGTCCCCCGCTGTACAAGATCAAGTGGGGCCGGGACGACTTCGAGTACGCGTACTCGGACCGTGAGCGCGACGCGCTGATCGAGCTGGGCAAGCAGGCCGGCAAGCGCATCCGCGACGACTCGGTCCAGCGCTTCAAGGGCCTCGGCGAGATGAACGCCGAGGAGCTGCGGATCACGACCATGGACCAGGAGCACCGGGTCCTCGGCCAGGTCACGCTCGACGACGCCGCCCAGGCCGACGACCTGTTCTCGGTCCTCATGGGCGAGGACGTCGAGGCCCGCCGCGCGTTCATCCAGCGCAATGCCAAGGACGTCCGCTTCCTCGACATCTGAGTCGGTCTCAGCTGACCGCAGCAGAAAGGATCTTCACCAGCAATGGCCGACGAGAACACTCCCAGCACGCCTGAAGAAGGCGGCGAGATCACCCTGCGCGTCGAGCCCGTCGGGCTCGAGACGGAGATGCAGCGCTCGTATCTCGACTACGCGATGTCCGTCATCGTGTCGCGCGCGCTGCCCGACGTCCGGGACGGCCTCAAGCCCGTCCACCGCCGCGTCCTGTACGCCATGTACGACGGCGGCTACCGGCCCGAGAAGGGCTTCTACAAGTGCGCCCGCGTCGTCGGCGACGTCATGGGCACCTACCACCCGCACGGTGACTCCTCGATCTACGACGCGCTGGTCCGCCTCGCGCAGCCGTGGTCGATGCGGATGCCGCTGGTGGACTCCAACGGCAACTTCGGCTCTCCGGGCAACGACCCCGCGGCCGCCATGCGCTACACCGAGTGCAAGATGGCGCCGCTGTCCATGGAGATGGTCCGTGACATCGACGAGGAGACCGTCGACTTCACGGACAACTACGACGGCCGCAACCAGGAACCGACGGTTCTGCCGGCCCGGTTCCCGAACCTGCTGATCAACGGTTCGGCGGGCATCGCGGTCGGCATGGCCACCAACATCCCGCCGCACAACCTCCGTGAGGTCGCGTCCGGCGCCCAGTGGTACCTCGAGAACCCCGAGGCCAGCCATGAGGAGCTGCTCGACGCCCTGATCGAGCGCATCAAGGGCCCCGATTTCCCGACCGGCGCCCTTGTAGTGGGCCGAAAGGGCATCGAGGAGGCGTACCGCACGGGCCGTGGCTCCATCACGATGCGCGCGGTCGTCGAGGTCGAGGAGATCCAGAACCGCCAGTGCCTGGTGGTCACCGAGCTCCCCTACCAGACCAACCCCGACAACCTCGCGCAGAAGATCGCCGACCTGGTGAAGGACGGCAAGGTCGGCGGCATCGCGGACGTCCGCGACGAGACCTCCTCCCGTACGGGCCAGCGGCTGGTCATCGTCCTGAAGCGCGACGCGGTCGCCAAGGTCGTCCTGAACAACCTCTACAAGCACACGGATCTGCAGTCGAACTTCGGCGCCAACATGCTGGCGCTGGTGGACGGCGTTCCGCGCACGCTCTCGCTCGACGCGTTCATCCGCCACTGGGTGACGCACCAGATCGAGGTCATCGTCCGTCGTACGCGCTTCAGGCTGCGCAAGGCCGAGGAGCGCGCGCACATCCTGCGTGGCCTCCTGAAGGCCCTGGACGCCATCGACGAGGTCATCGCGCTGATCCGGCGCAGTGACACCGTCGAGATCGCGCGCGAGGGCCTGATGGGCCTCCTGGAGATCGACGAGATCCAGGCCAACGCCATCCTCGAGATGCAGCTGCGCCGACTGGCCGCCCTGGAGCGCCAGAAGATCATCCAGGAGCACGACGAGCTCCAGGCGAAGATCACCGAGTACAACGCGATTCTCGCCTCGCCGGAGCGCCAGCGCTCGATCATCAGCGAGGAACTCGCGGCGATCGTCGACAAGTTCGGCGAGGACCGTCGCTCCAAGCTGGTGCCCTTCGACGGTGACATGTCCATCGAGGACCTGATCGCCGAAGAGGACATCGTCGTCACCATCACGCGTGGCGGCTACATCAAGCGGACCAAGACCGAGGACTACCGCTCGCAGAAGCGGGGCGGCAAGGGCGTACGCGGCGCGAAGCTGAAGCAGGACGACATCGTCGACCACTTCTTCGTGTCGACCACGCACCACTGGCTGCTGTTCTTCACCAACAAGGGCCGCGTCTACCGCGCGAAGGCGTACGAGCTCCCGGACGCCGGGCGTGACGCGCGTGGACAGCACGTCGCGAACCTGCTGGCCTTCCAGCCGGACGAGGCGATCGCCGAGATCCTCGCGATCCGTGACTACGAGGCGGTGCCTTATCTGGTGCTGGCCACCAAGGGCGGCCTCGTGAAGAAGACGCCTCTGAAGGATTACGATTCCCCGCGCTCCGGCGGTGTCATCGCGATCAATCTGCGCGAGACGGAGGACGGTTCCGACGACGAACTGATCGGAGCCGAACTCGTATCGGCCGAGGACGATCTGCTGCTGATCAGCAAGAAGGCACAGTCGATCAGGTTCACGGCGACGGACGACGCCCTGCGGCCCATGGGCCGTGCGACCTCGGGCGTCAAGGGGATGAGTTTCCGCGAGGGCGACGAGCTGCTCTCGATGAATGTTGTTCGACCCGGTACGTTCGTGTTCACTGCTACGGACGGCGGGTACGCGAAGCGGACCGCCGTTGACGAGTACCGCGTTCAGGGTCGTGGTGGCCTCGGTATCAAGGCTGCCAAGATCGTCGAGGACCGCGGGTCCCTCGTCGGCGCGCTGGTGGTCGAGGAGACGGACGAGATCCTCGCCATCACCTTGTCCGGCGGTGTGATTCGCACGCGAGTCAACGAGGTCAGGGAGACGGGCCGTGACACCATGGGTGTCCAACTGATCAACCTGGGCAAGCGCGATGCCGTGGTCGGCATCGCTCGTAACGCCGAGGCCGGTCGCGAGGCGGAGGAAGTCGACGGCGAGATCGCCGAGGACGAGACCGCCGAGGGCGTCGAGGCCGTCGGTACGGACGAGGGCGAGCAGTCCTCGCCCGAGTAGCGCGAGGAGTGAGTCATCGTGAGCGGAGCCACGGGCGCCGGATCGACCGGTACGGATACGGACGGCGGCCGTGGCTCCGCCGCGGAGACGACTGACTCCCATGACTCTCATGGATCCCAGGGGGGAACTGTGACGGACACCCGAGGCCCGCAGGCCCAGCAGTACGCGGCCGGAGCGGGCCCGGCGGCGGCCGGTCCGGCAAAGACCAAGGCCGCGCCCGGTTCGGCGCCCCCACCGGGGGCTCCTTCGGCCGGTTCGACCGCTTCGGCGGCCCCTGTCGGGGCCGCACCCGAGGCCGGCTCCGCGCTGCCGGGGGAACGGCAGCCGCAGCAGCCCGCGCAGCCGTACCACCCGCCGCAGGCGTACCCGGCTCAGACGCCGTCCGGCGCCGTACGTCTGCCGCGGACCGGAGCGCGCACCGCGCCCCGTACGCGCAAGGCGCGGCTGCGGGTGGCCAAGACCGACCCCTGGTCGGTGATGAAGGTCAGTTTCCTGCTCTCCATCGCGCTCGGCATCTGCACGATCGTGGCGGCGGCGGTGCTGTGGATGGTCCTGGACGCGATGGGCGTCTTCTCGACGGTCGGCGGCACGATTTCCGAGGCGACGGGTTCGAACGAGTCGAACGGCTTCGACCTGCAGTCGTTCCTCTCCCTGCCGCACGTCCTGATGTTCACGTCGATCATCGCGGTCATCGACGTCGTGCTCGCCACGGCGCTCGCGACGCTCGGCTCGTTCATCTACAACCTCTCCGCGGGCTTCGTCGGCGGTATTGAACTGACCCTCGCCGAGGACGAGTAACAGCAGCTCGTCGGGCCCGGCCAGGAGGCCTGGGATACCGATTTTGGGACTGGCCGCGTCGTGCGCTAATCTTCAGAGGTCAGCGCGCGGGACACACACCGCAAAGCGCGGCGGGGCTATAGCTCAGTTGGTTAGAGCGCATCCCTGATAAGGATGAGGCCACAGGTTCAAATCCTGTTAGCCCCACCAGCCAAAAGACCCCCGGGTGATCCACCCGGGGGTCTTTGGCATCTGCAGCAGACGTCATCCACGGGTGACGTCATCTACAGCTGACATCAGTGCGGGCTCAGGAAAGCGGTGATTGCGCAGAGCGCCGCGCCCAGCAGCAGAATGATCCCCGGCCCCCGCAAAGACGAACAGCGCCATGCCGAACAGCGTCAACGCCGCGTACTTCTCGGTGCGGGCCGGGCTGATCCGTACGTAGGAGCCGGCGTCGACCCGGTCCAGGCGGGTGGTCTGCCCCGAGGCCAAGGACAGGTTCACGGTGAAGCGTGCCGCGGGGTCCGTGGAGCGGCCGTCGTCCGACCGGAAGGCGCCGGTGCACCGGATCTCGGGCTTCGGCTGACCGACCCGTGCGCAGGACGCGACCGTGAGCGTGCAGGGCTCGCCCAGCAGGCCCACGCCGTGGCCTGCCTGGTAGAGCCCGAACGTGATCAGCCCGGCCCCGATCAGCGCGAACAGGGCGGAGAACGCCGGCCGCTGGGCCGGGTTCGCCGGCCGCGACGGCCCGCGGTTCGAGATCGCTGGAGCCAGGCACTGTCTCCTGACCTGGTGATCCCGTGAGCTGGTGGTCCCGTGAGGGCGACACGGGACGCTACCGGAGGGGCCCAGATCTGAGGCCGGGAGGCGATCCTGACGATTGTCGAGCGGCGCCGGTGTGCCGGACACGGCGAGCTGCCAGGACACGGCGAGGTGCCCGGACATGGCGAAGGCCCGGCAGCTCTTTCGAGGTGCCGGGCCTTCGGATCTCTGGTTGCGGTGTACGCAAGTTCGCCGCTACGTCGGGGGAGGGGGACTGGGGGGATGGGGCGGAGCCGTGCCGGTCAGCGCTGCAGGAGGGTCTCGGGCTCGGTGTGGGCCTCAGGGGCGCAGAGCGAGGCGAGGTCGGCCGGGTCGGCCTCGGTGGCCTCGGTCGGCGGGCGGTGCCGGCAGCTCGGTGAGGAGCCGTGGGCCTCGGCGCGGATGCGTTGCTTCATCGTGGGGGGCAGGGCCCGGCTGTATGGACCGGCCCAGGGAGAGATCGTCGGTACTGTCGCGGAGATCGTGCTGTTGCGCGTCGCTTCGGCCTGCGGTACGGCCGCGGCCGCGGTGGTCGTGATGAAACCGAGCGCCGTGCACAGCGCGACGAAGGCGGTGACGATGGCGGTCCACAGCTTCATGACCTTGTTCTGGGTCATGGCCCCTCACTTTCGGGTCAGGCGATTTGCGTACTTTCCTCATGATGTGTATGCGGGCCGCGAAGTGGTGGACCGACGCCCGTGGCGCGTCGATGTTCAGATCAACACCACTCGGATGGACGCAAGAGGTCGGAAAAGTGCCTGAAAGGTGCGAGAGGGTACTGAAAGTCACCGTGTGCGAGGTGTGATCACCCTGCGATACGACCGTGGCCGGAGCGGCCGGATCCGTTCCTACTGCTCTCCGCCGGGCGGCAGTTGGGGGCCGATGCAGGTCACCGATCGATATCGGTCGGTGTGTATAGTCGGGCGCCAGAGGTCCCCTACGTCAACGAAAGACGAGGTCGCGCGGTGAAGAAGCTTCTCCTGGTCGCACTGGCCGCCATCGGCGGGCTCCTCGTGTACCGCCAGATCCAGGCGGATCGCGCCGAGCAGGATCTGTGGACGGAGGCGACTGACTCCGTGCCCACGGGTTCGTGAGAATCGACACCAGTCTCAGATCAGACCCCGACCGCCCTAGCGGTCGGGGTTTTGTATTGCCCCGACCCACTCTGAATTCGCTTCAGCGAACGGATTGATTGCGTAAGCGAATATGTCGGCCTTTGGGCGGGTCGTTTCGGCCGCTTGTGCGGATAGCGGGGGTGGCTCCGTGACCGGCGGGGCAGGATGGGCCACGGTCCGGGGCGACAACGAGGGGTGGCGCGTGATGGGGCGGCGCACGGCATGGTGGCACGGCGGTCGGCCGCTCGCGATCGTGGCAACGGTCCTGTGCGCGACGGCGGCCCTGCCCGGACGGCCCGCCGCGGCAGTCGAGTCCGGTACACCCAAGCCGTACGCCTTCGCCCAGGGCGCCACGACGGTCCAGGGCGCCACGGGCACCACGGACGCCGTACGGCTGGAGCCCGGCGGGACGTACCGCAGTTCGCTCGGCAAGGACGGCAAGCTCTACTACCGCCTGGAGCTCGACGCCACCTCCAACGCGTACATCGCCGCCACCGCCGTCCCCAGGCCCGGCGCCGAGGTCGCCTACTCCGACGGCGTCAAGGTCTCCGTACAGGACAGCAACAGCAGCAGCTGCTCCTCCTCCACGACCGCCCACTTCGGCGCCTCCCAGAGCCCCCACCCCATCGCCGCCTGGGCGTCGCGCGAGATCGGCCCCGGCAAGTACGCCTGCCAGACGGCCGGAACGTACTACGTGGTCGTCGAGCGCGTCGCGACACCCGTCTCCTCGGCCTCCCCGCCCTCCTCCCCCGACGCCTGGGACCTCGAACTGAGCTATGTGTCGGAACCCCGCTTGGAGAAGGCGGATTCGACCAGTGCCCCCGAGACCTGGAACTCCGCCTCGCCCGAGGCCCTGCAGGGGGATGCGCGGCCACGCCGGGGCGGTGCGGGGTTCACCACGGCCGGCGCCCTCGGACAGGGAGTCTGGAAGGACGGGATCAGCCCCGGGCAGACGCTCTTCTACAAGGTGCCGGTCGACTGGGGACAGCAGTTCCACGCCACCGCCGAACTCGGCAGTTCGAGCGGCGGTGAGGGATCCATGGGCACGGCTCTCGTCATGTCCCTCTACAACCCCGTGCGCGGACTCGTCACCGACGTGGGCGCGGGATACGACGGCAGCCAGCGGTCGGCCGCTCTGGATCCGCTGCCGCCCGTCGAGTACGACAACCGCTACGCCTTCAACAACCGGATCAGCGGCATGCGGTTCGCCGGTTCGTACTACCTCGTCGTACACCTCGCGGCGCAGGTCGCCGACAAGTTCGGCGACGGGCCGTTCGGACTGACCCTGCGCGTACGGGTGGACGGCGCCGCGCAGACCG
Organism: Streptomyces olivochromogenes; assembly: GCF_001514115.1. Taxonomy (GTDB): domain Bacteria; phylum Actinomycetota; class Actinomycetes; order Streptomycetales; family Streptomycetaceae; genus Streptomyces; species Streptomyces olivochromogenes. The sequence goes on along the minus strand of NZ_KQ948465.1, from coordinate 29,078 downwards.
GCCCGGCGTACGCGGGGCGGGCCGTACCGCAGGACGTGTTCGACTCCGCGACCGGTGACTCCGTGCCGGCCACGGGTGGGATGGCGCCTGCCGGAAGCGGCGGGAGCGACGACGCCTCCACCATGAAGCTGGTCGCCGTGGGCGGTATCGGCACGGGGACCGTCCTGGTGCTGGCGCTCGGGGTGTGGACGGTGGCCGCACGACGGCGGGCGACGCCGCGCGGCTGGTAGGCCCGTCAAGGGGGACGGGGCGTAGGGGCGCCGGAGCTCAGATCTGGGTCAGCGCCCAGAAGCCCACCGCGAAACAGGCCAGCGCGAGAAGCAGCACCGGGACGGCCACCTTCGCGGGCGGTCCGGGGCGGGGCTGCGCGTGCTGACGCGTCGCGGCGCTCGGATCCGGGGGCCACAGGGGGGAGGGCGGCTGCACGGGCGTGTGGTCGAACGGCAGGGCATGGGTGGGCGCCGGCACCGGCAGCACGACCGAGGTGGGGGGAGTGGGGGGCTGATCGTGCTGCCACAAGGACCGGGGTCGTGGCAGCGGTGGCGGCAGGTGGAAGCTGCCGGTGTCCGACATCGTGGACGGCTGCGGGGGTGTGGCGTCGGGGGCGGGGTGCGGGGGTGCGGAGTCCGGGGCAGGGTGCGGTGGTGGTGCGGCGCCCGGGACGGGGTGCGGTGGTGCGGCGCCTGGGGCAGGCTGCGGTGGTGCGGCGCCTGGGGCAGGGTGCGGTGGTACGGCGCTGGGCGCGGGCTCGTGTCGTACGGCGCCGGAGGCGGCCTCGTGTCGTACGCCCCCGGAGTCGGACGCAGGCCATACGCCCCCGGAGGAACGATCCGCCCACGCGGCCCCGGAGACGGGCTCCCGGGACAGCGCCCCGGGATCGTGACGCCACGGCCCCGAGTCGTGGGGGCCGGAACCGGTGCCGGAGGCGTTGCCAGAAGTTGTGCCATGAGTCGTGCCAGGAGTGGTGCTGGAGCCGGTCGCGGACTCAGAGCCGGTCCCGGTCCCGGAGCCGGTGTCGGAGGCAGAGCCGGACCACGAAGGCGCGTTCTCCGCGGCGCGTGGCGTGGTCGCCCTGAGTGGTCCTGCTGGGCCGAACCCCGGGGGAAGCGGACCGAGTTGGTCGAAGACCTCGACCAGCTCGTCGTCGGGGCCGGGCTCGGGCAGCAGCTCGGCGGCGGAGGCCAGCGCCTTGCGTGCCCCGGTCGCGGTGCGGAACCGTGCCCGCGGGTCCGGCTGCAGCAGCGTGGCCACGACCTGCCACAGCGGCTCGGGGATGCTCTGGGGAGCGGCCGGTGTGCCGTTCTCCGCGAAGTACTCGATCAGGGCCTTGGCATCGGGTCTGGCCCCTTCGAGCAGGTAGAGGGCGACCAGACCGACGGCGAACAGATCGGCGGGGAAGTCCGGCTCGGCGCCCATCATCTGCTCGGGAGCGAAGTAACCGGGCGTTCCGACCACGTAGTTGGTCTCGGTCAGCCGTGGTTCACCCAGTCGCATCGCGATGCCGAAGTCGGACAGGCGCAGCCGTGGACGGGCCGTACCGGTCGCTTCGAGGAGGATGTTGGCGGGCTTGATGTCACGGTGCACGACGCCCTCCGCGTGTACCGCGGCGACTCCCGACAGGAGCTGGTCGAGCAGGGTGCAGACGAACGGGGGCGGCAGCGGGCCGTAGTCGTTGATCAGGTGGACCAGGGAGCCCCCGGCCACCAGGTCCATGGTGAACAGGACCTTGTCGTCGTCGGCGGCCCAGCTGGCGGGCGCGAGCACATGGGGGTGATCGATCCGTAGCGCCTGCTCCCGCACGAAGCGCAGCAGCGCGTGCGCGTCGCTCTGCTGGAGCACCTTGGCGGCCACATAACGGCGCCGCCGCTGGTCCCAGGCGCGCCAGACCGCACCGACTCCCCCGTGGCCGATCGGGTCGACCAGTTCGTAGCGTCCGGCGAAGACCTCACCCATGGTCGTGCGTCGCTCCCCTTCGGCGGTCGGTCCGGCGCAGGCCCCCCGTTGAGACGCCCGGCGGCCCGAGGTGCGGAGCCGGACGGCGTCCCGAGCCCCCGGCGCCGGGTGTGCGGCGGCCGGGCCGTCGGCTCAGCTCTGGTGCGACTGGTAGTGCGCGACCGCGTCGGAGGTGCGGCCGGCGCCGTACACCCGGAGGAACTCTGCCAGTTCCGGGTGGGTCGGGGCGAGGGTGTCGGCCGCGTCGATGATGTCTCCCGCGGCTGCCACGGAGCGCAGCAGCGACTGGATCTCGCGGACCACCCGCTTCACCGTGGGCGCACCTGAACTGCTCGTCGACTGCGTGGTGTTGCTGAGCACCGAGCCCCCTTGCGACTTTTTGATCTCGTCCATGCGCTCGGTCGCCTCGGCGGCGCTGACGCTGCCGTCCGCGACCTGCCCCGCCAGGTCCTGCAGCAACTGCACGCGCTGGACCACCGCCGGATTGCCGATCTTGGCACGTTGACCGCTCATCAGCTGCGACAGCATGGGCGCGGAAAGTCCCAGCACCCCGGCAAGACGCGCCTGGTTGAGGCCCAGATCCTCGATGAGCCTACGGAAGAGCGCCCCCAACGGCTCTCCGTACCAGTTCCGCTGCAGCTCTTGGGCTCTTGCGGTTGCTTCCTGCTGTGCGGCGTCCATTGCGTCTCCCCATCGCTTCCCCAAATACGGTGGTTCGCTGTCGCGAACCACGTCGAGCATCTTACGGAGAGTGGTCGTCCACGGGGACCCCTAATCTTTTTGCGAGATCCCGGGGGTGACCCGGTACTCTGGTCTGCGGCGCCCTCCGGTACCCGATTGCACCGGCCGGACGCCTGTCTTCCGGGGCCTTAGCTCAGTTGGTAGAGCGCTGTCTTTGCATGGCAGATGTCAGGGGTTCGACTCCCCTAGGCTCCACATCCCGGACCGGTCAGACGCCCTTCAGGGCGGCTGGCCGGTTCTTGTTTTCCGGTGACCTGAGTCACGCGGCAGGCTTCGCAGTCGTTGCAGTTGTTTGCGCAAACGATCGGCTTGCGTGCGGGCGTGGGCGGCGCCCCGCTGGTGATCGATAGGGCGCGGGGGCCGTCTGCGTCACCGTCGGAGCCTCGCGTGAGCTGCTATAAGCAGATATGCGTAATCATGGCAATGCGCAGGGTGAAGAGGGTCTGTGTGGATGTTGTGAGCATCGGTCGTTGCAAACGTCATCGTGGCGGAAGACGTAAATCGGCTGGTTTCCGTGCCGCGCCCACGGGTCCGTCGTTCGGTTCCACTCAGCCGGTTCCGCCGGTTCCGCCGGTTCATGCGGTTTCGCCGGTTCCACGTGAAACATCGCCGTGGGGCAGGAGACCCTCAAGTCTCCTGCCCCACGGCGATGTTGTTGCCCTTGCTCAGGGCTCGTTTCCCTGGTCCGGGTCAGAGGCGGTCGTCGCGGTCCGTCTCCTCCTCGGCCTGCTTGGCCTGGACCTCGGGGTCCAGGTCGGACAGGCCGGTGCCGTCGACCGAGGACAGACGGCCCGCCTCGGGCACCTCCGTCGCGGCGGGCGGCTCCACCAGCCAGTCGGGGTTGGCCTGCTTGTCCCACCACTTCCAGGCGGCGAAGGCGCCGCCCGCGAGAATCCCCAGAACGAGCAGCCCCTTGGCGACGCGGCCGGCCTTCGCGCGCCGCTCGTGCTTGCGGACCAGTTTCTGGATCTCCTGGGGCGAGACCTGTCCGCGCAGCGCGGCGATCGCCGCCACACCACGTGACGCGGCCTCCTCACGCACAGGCTGGGCCGCGGCCACCGCCTGCTCGATCCTCGGCCTGGTGTACTCGGCGGCCTGCACGGCCGCCTGCCGGGTACGGACGGCGGCCTGGTCGACCTTCGGCGGCACATGCGTACGGGCCTGTTCAAGGCGCGGCGCGAGATGGGCGCCGTATTGGACGCGGGCCTGTTCTGCGGCCAGCGACACCTTGGGCGCGAGCCGTACGAGTGCCTCGTTCGCGTAGTACGAGGCCCGGTCCTTGGCCGTGTCGGCGTAAGGCGCCACCACTTCCGCGGCGTGCAGCACGCTGTCCTTCGCCGAGCCGGTCGCGGCGCGCACGCTGTCAATGCGGGTCACGGGTTTTCCTCCTCCTCGGTGGCGTACGGGGGCGTTCGAGTACCCCAAAGGGGGCACGGTTCACCTTTCCGCCCTGTTCGAGATCATGCCCCCCGAGGGGCCGCGAGGCATGCGAGATAGGGCATACGGGGCAACAGGAGCTTGTCGCCGACAATGCCACGGATCGTCGCTTCGCGTCCCGCGCACGCAAGGACTCGACGGGATTTCCGCAAGGGCGAACCCGGATATTCGCTCGGAGGTGGTGGTCGAGCGACGCGCGGCCCGGTCCGTGCGAGGATCGGGGGGTCAAAAGAAGGCAACGGAAGGCAGATCGTGGCTGAGCAGCTTTACGCCACCCTGAAGACCAACCAAGGCGACATCGAAGTCCGGCTTCTGCCGAACCACGCGCCCAAGACGGTCCGGAACTTCGTCGAGCTTGCCACGGGCGAGCGTGAGTGGATCAACCCGGAGACGGGTGAGAAGTCCACCGACAAGCTCTACGACGGCACGGTCTTCCACCGGGTGATCAGCGGATTCATGATCCAGGGCGGTGACCCGCTGGGCAACGGCACCGGCGGCCCCGGTTACCAGTTCGAGGACGAATTCCACCCGGAGCTCGCCTTCGACAAGCCGTACCTGCTGGCCATGGCCAACGCCGGCCCCGGTACCAACGGCTCGCAGTTCTTCATCACCGTCTCCCCGACGGCCTGGCTGACCCGCAAGCACACCATTTTCGGCGAGGTCACCAGCGCGGCCAGCCAGAAGGTCGTGGACGCCATCGTGAGCACCCCGACCAACCCACGCACCGACCGCCCGGTCAACGACGTCGTCATCGAGTCGGTCGTCGTCGAGACCCGCAAGGGCTGAGCCCCGCCCCGCGAGGGCTGAACCTCGCGAGGGCTGAACCCCGCGAAGGCCGGGACGAAGGCTGAGACCCAAGGACCCGAAGGTCCCGAGGGCTCCCGCAGGGAACCAAACGCCCCGCTCATCCGTAAGGATGGGCGGGGCGGTGCATTGCGTACGACCGGATTGAGGGGACCCCATGGACCAGGCGCCAGGCAACCCGCAGGGCCCGCAGGACCAGGGGCATCAGGACGCCCAGGCCCTGCCCACCTGCTACCGGCATCCGGATCGCGAAACCGGCGTGCGCTGCACCCGCTGTGAGCGCCCCATCTGCCCCGAGTGCATGATCAGCGCCTCCGTGGGCTTCCAGTGCCCCGAGTGCGTCCGCGCCGGCTCCGGTACGGGCCACGCGCCGTCGGCCTCGCAGCCCCGCACCCTCGCGGGCGGCACCGTCACCGCGGACCCCCGGCTCCTCACCAAGATCCTGATCGGGCTCAACCTCGCCGTCTTCCTGGTCCAGCTGTCCCTCGGCGACCGCTTCACCGACCGCTTCGACCTCATCGGCCGCGCGTACGTCCCGCTGCTCGGCTCGGTCGAGGGCGTCGCGGAGGGCCAGTGGTACCGCATGCTGACGGCGATGTTCCTGCACGGCAGCTATATCCACATCCTGTTCAACATGCTCAGCCTGTGGTGGATCGGCGGCCCCCTGGAAGCGGCCCTCGGCCGTGCCCGCTATCTCGCCCTCTACTTCGTCTCGGGTCTCGCGGGTAGCGCGCTCACCTATCTCGTCGCCGCGCCGAACCAGCCCTCGCTGGGCGCCTCCGGCGCGATCTTCGGCCTCTTCGGCGCGACCGCTGTCCTGATGCGCCGGCTCAACTACGACATGCGCCCCGTGATCGCCCTGCTGGTGATCAACCTGATCTTCACCTTCGGGTGGAGCAACATCGCCTGGCAGGCCCACATCGGCGGACTCGTCGGCGGTGTCGTCGTCGGTTACGCCATGGTCCACGCCCCGCGCGAGCGGCGGACCCTGATCCAGTACGGGGTGTGCGCCGTGGTCCTGGCCGCGGTGGTCGTCGCGACGCTGGTCAGGACGGCTCAGCTCACCTGAGGTACCGCTCGGCTCACTTGAGAAGCCCTGGGGAGCGGTGTTGTCCACAGACCGTGGCGGATCTTGTGCACGCTGTGTGGGAACAGCTGTGCCCCCTGTCACTGACCCGAGTTTTCGCAGGTCGGACAGGGGGCGAACAGGTTTGCGGATCCCGATAGGTCAGTCACACCGGCGTCAACCCCGGATGAGTTATCCACAGATCGTCTTAGTTTTCCACCTGTGGAAAACTCTTGTGGATAACTCAGTGGATAACCCTGGGCAGAGCTACTTCCACTGCGTGGAGACGCCGAATCCCGCCGCGATGAAGCCGAAGCCGACCACGATGTTCCAGTTGCCGAGGGCGTCGATGGGCAGCGAGCCGTCCGTCACGTAGAAGATGACGATCCAGGCGAGGCCGATGAGGAACATGGCCAGCATGACGGGTGCGACCCAGCCGCGGCTGGTCAGCTTGATGTTGGTCGCCTGCTTCGCCGGGGGCGGCGTGTAGTCGGCCTTCTTGCGGATACGTGACTTCGGCACGAGGGTCTCTCCTGTCGATGCGCTGCGTGGCCGCGCAGGGAACTGGGGCGGGCTCCGGGGCAGCGTACAAGGGGACACTGAGCGCTCCCCCGGGCGTCCGTTAGCGTAGTGCTTCCGCGGCGCCGAAGGAGATAAGGGTACGTTGAGCAATTCTGCCGACTCCCCCGGGACGGGTTCGAGTCCTGCCGTTACGCGCCGTTTCCGGCCCGTACGTGTACTCACCGTCGCCGTCTTCGCGCTCGCCGGGCTGATTTTCTTCACCAGCTTCAACACGGCCAAGGGCACCAATATCCGCACGGACGCGTCGTTGCTGAAGCTCTCCGACCTCATTCAGGAGCGCAGCCACAAGAACGCGTCGCTGGACGAGTCCAACGGCGTCCTGCGTGACGAGGTCGACACGCTCGCCGGGCGGGAGAACGGCGGCAGCAAGGCCGACACCGCCAAGCTCGCCGCGCTGGAGAAGAACACCGGCACCCAGAAGCTCAAGGGCAAGGCCGTCACGGTCACCCTCAACGACGCGCCGCCGAACGCCACGGCCAAGCTGCCCGGCTACCCCGAGCCGCAGCCCGATTACCTGGTCATCCACCAGCAGGACCTGCAGGCCGTGGTGAACGCCCTGTGGCTGGGCGGCGCCCAGGGCATCAAGGTGATGGACCAGCGGCTGATCTCCACCAGCGCCGTGCGCTGTGTCGGCAACACCCTGATCCTCCAGGGCCGGGTCTACTCGCCCCCGTACAAGATCACCGCGATCGGTGACCCTCAGAAGCTCCAGAAGGCCCTCGCCGACTCTCCGGCGATCCAGAACTACATGGTGTACGTCAACGTCTACGGGCTCGGCTGGAAAGTCGAGGAGAACGGGACGGTGACTCTTCCCGGCTACTCGGGCACAGTGGATCTCCACTACGCAAAACCTGTGGAGTAGTGGCTTAAGCAGCTGCCGCTGGGGGTCCCGTGTCGGTGCGAGTGCTCGTCCGGACAGTGAGCGAACTGTGCATCACCATCGGCACGCTCATCGTGCTCTTCGTGGTCTACGTCCTGTTCTGGACGGGCGTGAAGGCCGACAGCGAGATGAACCACCAGATCGACCAGCTCCAGAAGCAGTGGTCGAAGGGATCGGTCGCGCAGCAGTCGAAGGCCCCTCCGACCACCACCCCGGCGACCGGGAACCCGAAGACGCCGACGGCGAGAACGACCGAGAGCCCGAAGGCCCCGGGCCCCTACGCCTACGGCAAGCCCTTCGCGGTGATGTACATCCCCCGCCTTGGTTTCACGTGGAACAAGCCCGTACTCGAAGGCACCGGCACGAGCGTCCTGCAGAAGGGGCTCGGGCATTACCGGGGGACGGCCCAGCTCGGGCAGGAGGGGAACTTCGCCGTCGCGGGGCACCGGCGCACGTACGGCGACCCGTTCAAGGACTTTCCCCAGCTGCGCAGGGGGGACGCGGTGGTGCTGACCGACGGGACGACCTGGTTCACGTATCGGATCGACAAAGGCCCTTACAAAACAGTGCCCACGGACGTTGAGGTGATCGATCCTGTGCCACGTAAGTCCGGGTACACGGCTCCGGGCCGCTATCTCACGCTGACCACGTGCGATCCGGAGTGGGGACACAGCCATCGGCTGATCGTCTGGGCTCACCTGGATTCCACGCAGCCCGTGGAGGCCGGGAAACCTCAGGCGCTACGCCGTTAGTCTGGTCCCGTACGGCGTGGGTCCGATGGTGTAGGGCGTGGCTCTGGTGCCGTGATGCGACGGAAGGGACAGCATGTACGGCTTCATCTGGCGGCATTTGCCGGGTAACGCATGGGTGAAGGCGCTGATCTCACTCGTGCTCGTCCTCGCGGTGGTCTACGTACTCTTCCAGTACGTCTTTCCGTGGGCCGAACCGCTGCTCCCCTTCAACGATGTGACGGTGAACAACCAGTGAGCGCGCGGATTCTCGTCGTCGACAACTACGACAGCTTCGTCTTCAACCTGGTCCAGTACCTGTACCAGCTCGGCGCCGAGTGCGAGGTGCTGCGCAACGACGAGGTCTCGACCGCGCACGCCCAGGACGGATTCGACGGCGTACTGCTGTCACCCGGCCCCGGCGCTCCCGAGCAGGCCGGCGTCTGCGTCGACATGGTCCGGCACTGTGCGGACACGGGTGTCCCCGTCTTCGGCGTCTGCCTCGGCATGCAGTCGATGCAGGTGGCGTACGGCGGTGTCGTGGACCGGGCGCCCGAGCTGCTGCACGGCAAGACGTCGTTGGTGGAGCACGAGGGCAGAGGTGTCTTCGCCGGACTGCCGTCCCCCTTCACCGCGACCCGCTATCACTCGCTGGCCGCCGAGCCGGAGACCGTGCCGGCCGAGCTGGAGGTCACGGCCCGTACCCACGACGGGATCATCATGGGGCTGCGCCACCGTGAACTCCCGGTCGAGGGTGTGCAGTTCCATCCCGAGTCGGTGCTGACCGAGCACGGTCACCGGATGCTCGCCAACTGGCTGGTGGAGTGCGGCGACCAGGGTGCCGTGGCGAGGTCGGTGGGGCTCGCCCCGGTGGTGGGCAGGGCCACGGCGTGACCGCCCTGCGCCCCGAGCGCGAGTCCGGCGCCGCCTACGGCGGCACTGGAGACGACGGGTCCTCGTACGGGCAGCAGCCGTACGGGGGACCCGGCGCGTTCGAGGCCGCGGTCGAGCAGCTCGCGGATCCGCTCACCGATCCGCTGCCGGGCTCCAGGGCCGCCGCGCGGCCCGGCGGGCGGCACGCCGCCCCGCCGTCGGCCGACGTACCGCCCGCCGCCGTGTCGGAGGGCGGGCTCGGGCAGGAGTGGTCCGGGCAGGGACAGCACCAGTACGCCGTGGACGGCCCCGAGGGGTACGCGCGGAACTGGCAGGGGTCGCCGGGGGGTGCGCAGGGTCCTGCTCCCGCCTACGGCGAACCGCTCACCAGACCCATGCCCGGGTACGCCGAACCGGTCGGCGCGGCTCCGAAGCGGGACGACGAGACCGTGGCGCTGCGGGCCTCGGAGGTCTCCGAGGCGCGGCGCAGGGCCGAGCAGTTGGCGGGTCGGGCCACGAACGAGGGGATACCCGCTCCCGGGGGTCGTGCGGCGCGGCGCAAGGCGGCGCGGCGCCACGGGCGCCACGGAGGGGCTCAGGAGCCTCAGGAGTCCCAGGATGCCCAGGAGTCGGTGGAGTCGGCGGAGAAGGCCGCTGAGGCGCCGCTGAGCCGTGTTCAGGCCCGGCGGGCGGCGCGCGCGCGGAAACCCGGTGCGGCCGTCCTCGTCAGCCGGTTGATCGGCGAGGTGTTCATCACCACCGGCGTCCTGATGCTGCTGTTCGTGACCTACCAGTTGTGGTGGTCGAACGTGCGGGCGCACCAGCAGGCGGGCAGTGCCGCGCACCACCTCCAGGAGGACTGGGCGAGCGGCAAGCGGAGTCCGGGGACGTTCGAGCCGGGGCAGGGTTTCGCCATCCTGCACATCCCGAAGCTGGACGTGGTCGCTCCGATCGCCGAGGGCACCAGCAAGACGAAGGTCCTTGACCGCGGAATGGTGGGTCACTACGGCGAGGGAGCCCTGAAGACGGCGATGCCGGACGCCAAGACCGGCAACTTCGGTCTCGCGGGGCACCGCAACACGCACGGAGAACCGTTCCGGTACATCAACCGGCTCAAGCCCGGCGACTCCATCGTGGTCGAGACCCAGGACGACTACTTCGTCTACAAGATGACGTCGATCCTGGCGTCGACGCCCCCGTCGAACACGAAGGTGCTGGACCCGGTCCCCCAGGGGTCCGGTTTCACGGCGCCGGGCCGCTACATCACACTGACCACCTGCACGCCGGAATTCACCAGCAAGTACCGCATGATCGTGTGGGGCAAGATGGTCGAGGAACGCCCGCGCAGCAAGGGCAAGCCGGACGCGCTCCTCGGGTAGGAGCCCCGTCGGGCACCAGCACGTGAGACAACCTGAGACAGACCAGACGGGGCAGATGCACAGTGGCAGCGAGGACCGACCACGACGAGCGCGCCGAGGCCGACGCCGACGCCGAAACGGCTGCTCCGAAGCGTCGTGGAGCGAGCCGGATCGCGATGGCGGTCAGCATCCTGGGTGAACTCCTCATCACCGCGGGCCTGGTGCTCGGCCTGTTCGTCGTCTACTCGCTGTGGTGGACGAACGTCGTCGCGGACCGCAAGGCCGACAAGCAGGGCGACAAGGTCCGCGACAACTGGGCTCAGGACAAGGGCGGCCCGGGTGCGCTGGACACCAAGGACGGCATCGGCTTCCTGCACGTCCCGTCGATGAAGAACGGCGAGGTGCTGGTCGAGAAGGGCACCTCCACGAAGGTCCTCAACGACGGCGTCGCCGGCTACTACATCGACCCCGTCAAGGCGACGCTGCCGATGACCGACAAGACGGGCAACTTCACGCTCGCCGCCCACCGCGACGGCCACGGCGCCAAGTTCCACAACATCGACAAGATCAAGAAGGGCGACCCGGTCGTCTTCGAGACCAAGGACGACTGGTACGTCTACAAGGTCTTCTCGATCCTCCCGGAGACCTCGAAGTACAACGTCAAGGTCCTCCAGTCGCTCCCGAAGCAGTCGGGCAAGACGAAGCCGGGCCACTTCATCACTCTGACGACCTGCACGCCGGTCTACACGTCGGAGTACCGCTACATCGTGTGGGGCGAGCTGGAGCGCGTGCAGAAGGTGGACAGCGCGCGCACGCCGCCGAAGGAACTGGGCTGAGATGACTGAGTGACCGGCAGCGACTCGGTCACCTCGCATGGCGAAGGCCCGAAGCCGCGACTTGCTCTTGCGGCTTCGGGCCTTGCCGTTTCGCGTTGCCTGTCGCAGCGCCTTGAGGCGCGCCCCGGAGCCTCGATGAGGGCGTTGCACATGGGGACGAGGGTTCTGCCGAGGACGTGGAAGAACTGTGCCCCGCCCGGGGAGCCCGGGCGGGGCACAGTTCTTTGACGCCTGGTTCAACCGCTACGTCAGCCTCAGGTGAGACCACCGACGAAGCCGTTGCCGCCGCCGTTGTTGTTGCCGCCGTTCTGCCCGGAATCGGCCGCGATGAGGTTGACCTTCTGGCCCGCCGTCACCTGCGAGCCCTGCTGCGGATCGCTGGTGAGCACAATGGCGTTGTCGTCCTGTGACCCTGCGACGTTGCCGAGCTGGAGATTGTTCTGCGCCAGGACCTGCTTGGCCTGGGCAAGGGTCATCTGGGTCACCTGCGGCATCTGGAAGGTCTGGGCCTGCGCCTTGCCGATCTGGATGTTCACGGTGGAGTTCTTGTCAGCCGAGCTGCCGATCGCCGGAACGGTCGAGACGACCTTGTCGGCCTGGTTCGGGTCGGTCACGTCGATCTGGCTGCAGTTGCCGACCAGGTTGTTCTGCGTCATCAGCGCTTTGGCCTCGTCACACGACTTGCCGGTGACGTCCGGGACCGTGGCCTTCTCTGCGGCCTTGGCGATGGTGAGGGTGATCGTCGATCCCTTCTCCACCTCCTTGCCGAGCTTCAGAGACTGATCCAGGACGGTGTCCGGGGTCTCCGTGGATTCCTGGGCCTTCGTCTTGACGTCGAACTGGTAGCCGTCGCCCTGGAGGATCGTCTTGGCCTCGTCCAGGCTCTTGCCGAGGACGCTGGGCACCACGACCTTGGGCGCTCCTGTGGACACCACCAGGTTGATCGTGTCGCCCTTGGTGGCCTTCACGCCCGCCTTGGGGTCCTGGTCGCAGACGTTGCCAGTCTTCTCGTTCTCGCAGGGTTTCTTGGTGATCGAAACCTTCAGCTCGGCGTTGGTGGCCAGCTGGGTGGCTTCCCTCTGCGACTGGCTGACGAGGTTGGGCACGGTGACGCTGTTGTTGCTCACCCCGCCGCCCCCGAACATCCACTTCCCGATCAGGATCGCGCCGACCAGGACCAGCACACCCGCCACGACCAGCAAGATCGTCGAGGTGTTCGACTTCTTCTGCTGGCGGCGGCGGGCCGGGCGGTCGTCGTAGTTGTTGTAGCCGTAGCCGCCGTCGTCCCCGTTCATCGGGGGCAGCATGGACGTGGCCTGGGCGTCCGTGGAGCGCAGCGCCGTGGTGGCCTGGTCGTCCGGGTAGCCGCCGTAGCCCACGGAGCCCATGGCGGCCGTGGCGGCGACGGGCTGGCCGTCGAGGCAGGCCTCGATGTCCTGGCGCATCTCGTCGGCGGACTGATAGCGGTAGTCCGGGTCCTTGACCAGTGCCTTCAGGACGATCGCGTCCATCTCGGGCGTGATCTCGGGGTCGAAGACCGACGGCGGCTGCGGCTCCTCGCGTACGTGCTGGTACGCCACCGCGACCGGGGAGTCGCCCACGAACGGCGGACGCACGGTCAGCAGCTCGTAGAGGAGGCAGCCGGTCGAGTAGAGGTCCGAGCGCGCGTCGACCTGCTCGCCCTTCGCCTGCTCCGGGGAGAGGTACTGGGCGGTGCCGATGACCGCGGCGGTCTGCGTCATGGTCATGCCGGAGTCACCCATGGCGCGGGCGATACCGAAGTCCATGACCTTGACCTGGCCGTTGCGCGTCAGCATGACGTTGGCCGGCTTGATGTCGCGGTGGACGATTCCGGCGCGGTGTGAGTACTCGAGGGCCTGGAGGATGCCGATGGTCATCTCCATGGACCGCTCGGGGAGCAGTCTGCGGCCCGAGTGCAGCAGCTCGCGCAGCGTGGACCCGTCGACGTACTCCATCACGATGTACGGGATGGAGATGCCCTCGATGTAGTCCTCACCCGTGTCGTACACGGCGACGATCGCGGGATGGTTGAGCGAGGCGGCCGACTGGGCCTCCCGGCGGAACCGGGCCTGGAACGACGGATCGCGTGCGAGGTCGGCTCGCAGCGTCTTCACCGCCACGGTGCGGCCGAGCCGGGTGTCATGGGCGAGATGTACCTCCGCCATGCCACCACGGCCGAGCACCTGGCCCAGCTCGTACCGGCCGCCGAGGCGACGCGGCTCTTCCATAGCTACCTACCAGCCCTCTCCGTCGGTCCCGACCGCACGCATGTGTGGTCCGGCGGTGTGCCGTCCGGGCATACCGTACCCGGCTCGGCTTCTGTGACCTGGCCAAGCCCGTCACCCGATACAGGACCGGTATCGCAACGTGCACCGATGTGAAGGGGACGTGACAGGGGTCACTTCTTGCTGTCGATGACTGCCTTCATCACGCTCCTCGCGATGGGGGCGGCGAGACCACCGCCCGTGATGTCGTCACGGTTGGCGCTGCCGTCCTCGACCACCACGGCCACGGCGACCGGCGAGCTGCCGTCGGGGAGCTTGGCGTACGAGATGAACCACGCGTACGGCTTCTCGCTGTTCGCGACACCGTGCTGGGCGGTACCGGTCTTGCCGCCCACGGTGACGCCGGGGATCTGCGCCTTGGTACCCGTGCCCTCCTTGACGACCGTCTCCATCATCGACTGCAGGATCTGGGCGTTCGACTGGGAGAGCGGCTGGCTCATCTTCTGCGGTTCGGTCTGCGAGATGACGTCCAGGCTCGGGGCCTGCAGCTTGTCGACCATGTACGGCTTCATCAGCGTGCCGTCGTTGGCGACCGCCGAGGCGACCATGGCCATCTGCAGCGGAGTCGCGGCCGTCTCGAACTGGCCGATGGAGCTGAGCGCCGTCTGCGGCCTGTCCATCGACTTGGGGAAGACGGAGGCGTTCGAGCGGACCGGCGTGAACTGCTCGGCGTTGAAGCCGAACTTCTCGGCCTCCGACAGCATCTTGTCCTTGCCGAGGTCGGCGCCGATCTTGCCGAAGACGGTGTTGCAGGAGTAGCGGAGCGCGATGCGCATGCTCGCGTCCTTGCAGGGGATGCTGCCCTCGTTCTTCAGCTCGGTCTTGGTGTCCGGCAGGGTGTACGGCAGCGGCGAGTTGGTGTTCTCGTCCGCCGACTTGTACAGACCGTTCTCCAGCGCCGCCGCCGCCGTGACCACCTTGAAGGTGGAGCCCGGCGGGTAGGTCTCGCGCAGCGCCCGGTTGAGCGTCGGGTCGTCGGGGTTGTTCTTCTTCTGCAGCTTCGTCCAGGCCTTGCCGTCGACGCTCGTCGAGTTCCCGGCGAAGGTCGAGGGGTCGTACGACGGGGTCGAGGCCAGCGCCAGGATCGCGCCGGTCTTGGGGTCGATCGCCGCGACGGCGCCCTTGCCCCGGCTCAGCAGGCCCTGGTAGGCGGCCTTCTGCGCGGCGGCGTTGAGGGTGGTGACGACATTGCCGCCCTGCTTCTTCTTACCCGTGATCATGTCGAGGGTGTTGCGGAAGAAGAGCCGGTCGTCGTTGCCGGTGAGGATGCCGTCGTCGATGCTCTCCAGCTGGGTGGCGCCGAAGGCCTGGGAGGCGTACCCGGTGACGGGCGCCCACATCGCGCCGTCCTTGTAGGTGCGCTTGTACTCGAAGTCGTTGATGCCGTTCTTGGTCGACTTGATGGCCCCGGTGATCGGGTTGCCGTCGACGATGATGTCGCCGCGCGGGGTGGCGTACCGCTCGATGGCGACGCGGCGGTTGAGCGTGTCGGTCCGCAGGCTGTCGGCCTGGACGTACTGGATGTAGTTGTCGCGGAGGAGCAGGGCGAGGACGAGGAGCCCGCAGAAGATCGCGATCCGGCGCAGGGGCTTGTTCACGGGCGGACCACCTGGGTCATCTCGGCGTCGGGGCTGGGTGCGGGTGCGGGGGCCGGGCGGCGGGCGGTGTCGCTGATTCTGATGAGGATGCCCATGAGCGCCCAGTTGGCGATCACGGAGGAGCCTCCGTAGGCCACGAACGGCATCGTCATACCGGTGAGCGGGATCAGGCCCATGACGCCGCCCGCGACGACGAAGACCTGGAGCGCGAAGCCGCCGGAGAGACCGACGGCGAGGAGCTTGCCGAACGGGTCGCGGGCCGCGAGCGCCGTACGGATGCCGCGCTCCGCGATCAGGCCGTAGATGACCAGGATCGCCATGATCCCCGCCAGGCCCAGTTCCTCGCCGAAGCTGGCGAGGATGAAGTCGGAGTTGGCGGCGAACCGGATGAGCTCGGAGTGGCCCTGTCCCCATCCGGTGCCGAGCGTGCCGCCGGAGCCGAAGGCCCACAGGGCCTGCATGGCCTGCTCGGAGTGGAGGATGCCGTCGTGGGTTCCGGCCTGGCTGAGCTTGTACTCGTGCAGCGGGTTGAGCCAGGCCTGGACACGCGTCTGGATGTGCGGTTCGAAGCTCGCCACGCCCACGGCGCCGGCCGCCGACATCAGCAGACCGAAGACGATCCAGCTGGTCCGCTCCGTGGCGACGTACAGCATGATCACGAACATGCCGAAGAACAGCAGCGAGGTACCGAGGTCGGTCTCGAAGACCAGGATCAGGATGGAGACGAACCAGACGACCAGGATCGGGCCGAGGTCGCGCCCGCGCGGCAGGTAGAGGCCCATGAAGCGGCGGCTGGCGAGGGCCAGCGCGTCGCGCTTCACCATGAGGTAGCCGGCGAAGAAGACCGCGAGGATGATCTTCGCGAACTCGCCGGGCTGGAGGGTGCCAAGACCGGGGATCGAGATCCAGATCTTGGCGCCGTAGATGTTGGCGCCGAGGCCCGGGACCAGCGGCAGCAGGAGCAGGACCAAGGCCGCGAACATGGAGATGTAGGTGTAGCGCTGCAGGACGCGGTGGTCCTTCAGGAAGATCAGCACGGCGACGAACAGACCGATGCCCAGCGCGGTGTACATCAGCTGGCGGGGCGCTGCCTGCGCGAAGTTGGGCAGCGACTGGAGCAGCTTCGACTGGTCGAGACGCCAGATCATCACCAGCCCGAGGCCGTTGAGCAGCGTCGCCAGCGGCAGCAGCAGCGGGTCGGCGTACGGCGCGAACTTGCGGACGCCGAGATGGCCGACGCCCGCGATCAGGCCGAGGCCGAGGCCGTAGCTCAGCAGGCCGGCCGGCACCGTCCCATCGATGGCGAGGCCCACGTTGGCGTACGCGAAGACCGGGATGAGGACGGCGAACACCAGCAGCGCCAACTCGGTGTTTCGGCGGCTCGGTGTGCCGATCGAACCGATGGTCGATGTGTGGTGCGTCGGCGTGTTCGTACTACTGCTCATGGTGTGACAGGGCCCCTCACGGCTTCTTACTGCTTACCGCACAGCGAGACCAGCTTCTGCTCCTCGTCGGAGAGGCTGGGGCCGGGTGTGGGAGTGGGTGCGGCGGAGGTGGACGGTTTCGAAGACGGTGCCGAGCTCGATGGGTTCGGCGTCGCGGACGGGCTGGACGTGGCCTTGGACGTCAGAGAGGTGGTTGTGGTTCCCGTGGTTCCACCTGCCTGGCCCGTGCCGGTCTTCGCGCTGTTCTGGCTGTCGACGGCGCGGCGCTCGGCGTCCTTCTTGCACGCGGAGGCCTGTGTGGCGAGCTCGCTGATCTTCTTCTGGGCGTTCTGGAGGCCGCCCTCCGCGATCGTCGCCGTGACCTGCTTCTGCTGGTACGGCGGCAGGTACTTGAGTTCGATCTCGGGGTGATCCTTCTCCACCTTCGAGAGCGAGACCCAGGCCAGGTCCTGGCTGATCCCGCGGTACAGCGCGACGTGCTGGTCCTGGGTGCCGACGTAGTACTGCGTCTGCGTCCACCGGTAGCCGCCGTACAGACCGCCGCCGATGACGGCGAGCGCCAGCGCGGTGTAGAGGGATCTCTTCAGCCACTTGCGTCCGGCGCTCGGCTTGACGAAGTCCTCGTCGGAGTAGTCGCCGTAGCCGCCCGTGGAGACGTAACCGGTGGTGTCGCCGCTGCCGGGCGGGCCGAACTCGCCGCCACCGCCCTGTCCGGGCACCGGACGGCCGAGGCTGGAGGCGCGGCCCGCGGGGGTCTGCATGGCGCCGTCGTCGTGCAGCTGGTGCTGGTGCTGGTTCTCGGCGACCGCGCCGACCACCACCGGGGTGTCGGAGAGCTGGGCGGCGAGGGTGTCGCCGGAGTCGATGTCGAGGACGTCGGCGACGATGACGGTGATGTTGTCGGGGCCGCCGCCGCGCAGCGCGAGCTCGATGAGGTTCTGGACGGTCTCCTGCGGGCCCTGGTAGCTGGCGAGCGTGTCCTCCATCGTCTGATGGGAGACGACGCCGGACAGGCCGTCGGAGCAGATCAAGTAGCGGTCGCCGGCGCGGACTTCGCGGATGGAGAGGTCCGGCTCGACGTGGTCGCCGCTGCCCAGCGCGCGCATCAGGAGGGAGCGCTGCGGGTGGGTGGTGGCTTCTTCTTCGGTGATGCGACCCTCGTCGACGAGGCGCTGCACCCACGTGTGGTCCTGGGTGATCTGCGTGAGGACGCCGTCACGCAGGAGGTACGCGCGTGAGTCGCCGACGTGCACGAGGCCGAGGCGCTGACCGGTCCACAGGAGCGCGGTGAGGGTGGTCCCCATGCCCTCCAGTTGGGGATCCTCCTCGACCATCATCCTCAGCTGGTCGTTGGCACGCTGTACGGCGGTGCCCAGCGAGGTGAGGATGTCGGAGCCCGGGACGTCGTCGTCGAGCGCGACGATGGTGGAGATCACCTCGGAGGAGGCGACCTCACCGGCGGCCTGGCCGCCCATACCGTCGGCGATCGCGAGCAGGCGGGGACCGGCGTAACCGGAGTCCTCGTTGCCCTCGCGGATCATGCCTTTGTGCGATCCGGCGGCGAAGCGCAGTGACAGACTCATGCGCACCTCGCCCGTCGGCTCCGGGTACATCCGCACGGTGCCCACCCTCCGGTCGGGAGCGCGCCGGGGTCCGTCGTGTGGACCGCTGCTGCGTGCTCGCTCCGCTCGCTCATTGTCGTACTACTTCCGCAGCTCGATGACGGTCTTGCCGATGCGGATCGGCGCGCCCAGCGGAACGGGCGTGGGAGTCGTCAGTCGGCTCCGGTCGAGATACGTGCCATTGGTGGAGCCGAGGTCCTCGACGATCCACTGGCCGTCCCGGTCCGGGTAGATCCTGGCATGGCGGCTGGACGCGTAGTCGTCGTCCAGCACGATGGTGCTGTCGTGCGCGCGGCCCAGGGTGATGGTCTGCCCCTGCAGCGCGACGGTCGTGCCCGTGAGAGTGCCCTCGGAGACGACCAGCTTGGTGGGGGCGCCGCGGCGCTGTCGGCCACCACCGCCGCCGCCGCTCGGCGGCGCCGCCTGCTGCTGGCGCTGCGGAGGTGGTGTGGTTTGGCGCGCGGCCTGCTGCGGCCTTGAGGCGTCCCTGCGCGAGCCGCGCTGTGTGACGCGCGTTCCGAACAGGTCGCTGCGGATGACCTGCACGGCCACGATCACGAACAGCCACAGTACGGCCAGGAAACCCAGCCGCATGACCGTGAGGGTCAGCTCTGACATTGCCCCCGCTTCACCCTTCGGCTTGCCGGTAAATGATGGTGGTGCTGCCCACGACGATCCGCGAGCCGTCGCGGAGCGTAGCGCGGGTGGTGTGCTGCCCGTCCACCACGATGCCGTTGGTGGACCCGAGATCCTGGATCGTCGAGGGCGTTCCGGTCCGGATCTCACAGTGTCGGCGGGATACGCCGGGGTCGTCGATCCGCACGTCGGCTTCGGTGCTGCGGCCCAGAACCAGCGTCGGGCCGGAGATCTGATGGCGGGCGCCATTGACCTCGATCCAGTGCCGCATGCGGCCGCCTGCCACCGGGCCCGGAGCCGCGCCGGGCCGGGAGCCCATCGGCGATGGGCCGGGGCGCATGCCGGGCGGCGGCGCGGACGGCATCGGGGGAGCCCCCGTGGGACCCGCGCCCGGGGCTGCCGCCGGATAGCCGTAGCCACCGGGACGGCCGGGGGGCGGGCCCGCCGGGGTGCGCTCGGGGGCCTGCTGGTCGGTGGAGGAGGCGAGCGTACGGCTGCGCACCCGGTAGAGACCGGTGTCGAGGTCGTCCGCCTTCTCCAGGTGGACCTTGATGGGGCCCATGAAGGTGTAGCGCTGCTGCTTGGCGTAGTCGCGCACCATCCCGGCGAGCTCGTCGCCGAGCTGGCCGGAGTAGGGGCTGAGGCGCTCGAAGTCCGGCGTGCTCAGCTCCACGATGAAGTCGTTGGGTACGACGGTCCGGTCGCGGTTCCAGATCGTGGCGTTGTTGTCGCACTCGCGCTGAAGTGCTCCGGCGATCTCCACGGGCTGGACCTCGGACTTGAACACCTTGGCGAAGGTGCCGTTGACCAGACCTTCGAGACGCTGCTCGAACTTCTTCAGGACTCCCATGGGGCACCTCCTCCTTCGTAACCGTCCTGGTTCTGCCTGCTGTCCACGTCGTACTGCGTACGGCCCGCCGTGTCGTACGGCCTGCCGTAGTCGTCCTGGTCCTGCTGGTACTGCTTACTGATCGTATCCACGCGTCGGGAAATCGGCTGGTTCCCCCTGTCGGCCCTGTCGACGGGTGTCGACGCCTTCCGAAGTCCCTTCCCGGAGTTCCCTCCGGGGCTCCTCTTCGAACACTTCCCGGCACTACTCCTGCCAAGGATCGTAGAGGCGACCCGAGACCAGTGTCCCGCACCTGACTGTGCACCCTGTCCTGCTCCTGGCGAGATGGCCTGGACCGGTACGAGGTTGATACGTGAACCGGTTAGGCCTGAGACGTGCGGTGCCGGCGAGGCCCGTGGCCGTGGAAAGGGATGTGATTCCACCCCGGACAGCGTGCTAATCTTCTGCATGTCGACAGGCGCTCACACCACTCGGTGAGAGACCAAAGACACACCCAATGCGCGGGTGGCGGAATAGGCAGACGCGCTGGATTCAGGTTCCAGTGCCCGCAAGGGCGTGGGGGTTCAACTCCCCCCTCGCGCACCAGCGAAAAGGGCTCATCGTGAAGACGATGGGCCCTTTTCCATGTCTCCGGTACGGGTCCCGGGGGGCGGGCCGGGGTGGGGTTGGTCGGGGCGCTGGTCGGAGTGTGTTCTGTCTCTCAGTTTTCCTCGGGTGGGGCTCAGGGGTGTCTGCGCAGGGGGAGATGGATCTCCAGCAGGGTGCCGGTGGGGGTGCCCGGGGTGATGGCGGTCCGGCCGCCGAGGTCCTCGACGCGGTCGGTGAGGGAGCGCAGGGCCCGCGCGGAATCGGCGGAACCTGCCGTGGGGCCGCGGCCGTCGTCGGTCACCTTCGCGTACAGCCAGCGCCTGGTGATGCGTACGACGGTGTCCACGCGGCGTGCGCCCGAGCGGGCCAGGCGGTCGCGCAGGGCCTCGCGCAGGGCGAGGAAGGTCTCCTCCCGGTGCCGCTCGGAGAGGGTCCACTCGTCACCGATGACCTCCACGGAGGCCTGGATACGGCGGGCGTCGCGGGGACGGGGGCCCGCGAGGAAGGCCTCCAGGGCCTCGCGCAGGGGCGGTAGGCCGGCGCGGTGGCGCACGCCGTCGATGAGCGCCTGGTTCTCCCTGGCCGCCGCGGCCAGTGCCCTTCGGGCGGTGGCGAGGTGGGCCGCGACGGCGCTGGGGACGCCGGGGCTGGGTGAGGCGGTCCTGACGGGGGCGCAGGTCGCGGCGGCGTCGAGGCTGAGACGGGCGAGGGACAGGGCGCCGCCCAGTTCGTCGTGCAGCTGCCGGGCCAGCCGGCGGCGTTCGCCGCGGCCGTCGTCGCCGGACCACATGCCCTCCCCTGCCTCCCGGACGACCTCGCCGAGGCGTCGGACGACCGCGACCGCGCGGGGCAGCGCGCTCTCGTGGTGCGCGATGCCGTTCTCCAGGACGTGCAGCAGGGCGCACTCGAGGAGCAGGGCGACCGCGGCGGCCACCTGGTGCGGGGAGGCGGCGGGCGGGGCGATGGGGGCGGGGGTGGGAGCGGGGGTGGTGTCCGCGGCGCGGGCCAGGGCGGTGCGGGCGAACTCCGTCAGCGCGGTGCGCAGGGCGGGCACTTCCGCCTCGGCGGGGGCGAGTGCGGTGGGGAGGCGGGCGGTGAAGCGGTCCAGGACGGCGCCGGTCTCCCAGGACCCCAGGGTGGTGGCGGACGACATGAGGGGGGAGTGGCCCGGGCGGGACGACATCCGGGCCGCCGCGCGGACCAGGCCCTCGTGCAGGGCTTCGCCGAATCCACTGCCGACCAGGGGGATGGCCGCGGTGACAGAGGGGATCGGGCCGGTGGGGGCGGTCGTGCTGCTCATCGGACTCCTCGACGCTCGGGTGACGCTTGGGTGCCGGGGCAACGTGGCCATCGCCAACGTAACAAACAGACTTGTCTGATTGTCAAGAGTGGACGGGCGTTCCGGATGGGGTGTGATCACGGGTTCGCCCGGTCGTCAAGGGTCCGTCCATGGGCAAGAGCTGCAGGATTTATGGGGATTGGATGGAGGTCCGGGTTCACAGGGCCCTCGACTAAAACAGGCATGGTTGTATGATTCCGGTTGTTGCTGGCGCCTTCGGGGCACCCGCGCGCTCCTTCATGCCAAGAGCAGGAATAGGCAGGTGCAGCCTGATGCAGACCCGGTCCGAACAGACCCGTCAGGCTCTCGTCCGTGCCGCGGCGGAACTGATAGCGAACGGCCGGCTCTCCGATGCGGGACTGGTCAACATCTGCCGCCGGGCCGGGGTGAGCCGGGGGGCTCTCTATCACCACTTCTCCTCCACCGCGGAGTTGACGGCCGCGGTGTACGAGCAGGCGCACGAGCGGGTCGTCGCGCTGATGGACGAGGCCTTCGAGGGGCCCGCGGAGGATGCCCCGGAGCGCCTCCTGGTCGCCCTGTGCGAGGCGTTGCGCACGGAGGAACTGGTCCGGGCCGGCATACAGCTGGCGGTGGACGGGTCGGCGGGGCCGCCTCGGTTGCGTGACGACGTACTGGCGTTGGTGCGCAGGCGGGTGGTCGACGCGCACCGGGACGTCGTGCCGGCGCCGGAGGATCTGGCCGAGCTGGCGGTGGTGGTGGCCGCGGGGCTGGAGTCGCTCGGACACACGGACGCGGAGTGGTGGGACCCCAAGACGTCCAAGCGGTTGTGGGTGTTGTTGCGCCCGTTGTTCTCGTTGGCCGGGGAGGGGCTGGTGGGAGAGGAACGACGGGTGGGGAGCGGGTCCGAGGGGGGCTGAGCTCTGAAGCGGGCGTGAGGGTGGCCCTCTGCGGTCTTCTCAAGGTCCCGCGTCCTGGGCGGAGTTGGCCTGAGCGCCGACGGGCGGAACTCGGCAGGGCTTGGGTACGCGGCCCAGGACCCCGGGGACACCGGCCCCGTCCGGGAGGCGTAAGGGAGGCGGAAGGGAGGCGGAAGGGAGGCGCAAGGCAGGCGGAAGGGGTCTGGAGCCGGGGTGTGGGTGGAGCCCTCGGTGTCCAGAGGCTGGTTGCGGGGCGGTGCCCGTGAACGGGACGGCATGCGAAGGGGACCCGTCGCATGCGAAGGGGACCCGTGGTGGGGGGCTTGGCCCGGGGTGAGGTGCCGGGCTCGGGTCCGTCACGGATGAGGCGGCCCCGCCCGGGAGTTCGCGTTCGGGGCGCCGTGTGCTGTTCGGCAGGCGGTGCAGGACGCGGTGCAGGGGGTGTGGGCAGGGCGTGGGGCTTGGTTCTGGGATTTGGCTGTGGGACTTGGCTGTGGGGTGTCGGGCGGGGGTCAGGCCGTCTCGCGGGCCGGTGGCGGGATGGTGCGGAGGCGGCCGAGCATGCCGGGCGTGGCCAGGCCGGGCAGCATGAAGCGCCAGAACGCGCCGATGCGCTCCGGCAGATCCTCACGGTTGCTGTAGACCTGGGACATCAACTGCAGGCCGGTGAAGGCCCCGACGATGGTCGACGTGGCTTCCTGGATGTCCACGCCCGGCAGGATCTCGCCCTGCTCCTCGGCCTGCCGCAGCAGGGCGAGTATGGCGGCGCCGGACTGCTCGTACGCCGTCTGCGGCGGCCGCGAGAACGACGTCTGCTCGACGGCGAGCCGCACGCTGGCCCGTAGCACCGGATCGCGCTGGAGACGCTGGGCGAACTCCAGGGTGAGGTCGATGACGGCCTGGAGCTTCACCGCCTGGTCCGGCACCACCAGCGCCTCGCTGTGCGCGGTCACGAGGGCCACGGCGATCGCTTCCTTGGAGGGGAAGTGGTGGTAAAGCGCGCCTCGAGTGAGGCCCGTCCGGGCCAGGATGTCGTTGGTGCTCGCCGCGTCGTAGCCCCGCTCGTCGAACACGCGGGCCGCGGACTCCAGGATCGAGTGCCTCGACCTCGTCCCGCGCTCTTGTGTGGCCATACCAGGTCCTTGCTCTCGCCCACTGGAATTTTACCGACTGGTCTGTATTGTATCGGCAAGGCGGCACGCCGCCAGTAGGCGGGAGTATTTGCTTCCGGTTTGGCTCGATTTTCGGTCGGTCCTCGGCCGTTCATCGAGTGCTTCTCCAGTGGACCTCGAGCGGACTTCGAGCGGCCCTCAAGGGGCCTTTGTGTGGTCTTCGTACGGCCTGCGGGTGCCGTTCAGGGGTGGCCGAGCCGAAAACCGACACCGCGTACGGTGATGATCCAACTGCTCGAACCGAGCTTGCCGCGCAGGCTGCTGACGTGGGTGTCGATGGTGCGCCCGCGGTGGGACCAGGTGTCGTCCCAGACCTGCGCCATGAGCTGGCGTCGCGGCATGACGGTGCCGGGCTGTGAGGCCAGCAGATGCAGCAGGTCGAACTCCTTGCGGGTCAGGTCCACCGGCTTCCCGTTCAGCGCGGCCACCCGGGTGCCGACGTCGATGCGCAGCGGCCCGTGGGTGATGACCTGGGCGGCGGCGGGCTGTTGACGCACCCGGCGCATCACCGCCTCCATCCGGGCCAGTAACTCGCGGAAGCCGTACGGCTTGACCAGGTAGTCGTCCGAGCCGGCCTGCAGTCCGAGCACCCTGTCGAGCTCGGAGCCGCGGGCGGTGACGGCGATGACCGGGGTGTCGCAGACCGCCCGGATGCCCCGGCACACCTCGAGCCCGTCCAGGTCGGGCAGGTCCAGGTCGAGCAGTAGGAGATCGGCTTCGCGGTGCGCCTGGAGCGCCTTGGTGCCGGTGGCCACGCTCTGCGCGGCGTACCCCTGCCGCAGCAGGCCCTGGACGAGGGAGTCGGCGGCCCTGACATCGTTTTCTACGACCAGGACGCGCAGTGCGCCGGCCGGCGGGCCGGGGTGGTCGGCGGCCGTCTGTGGGGCAACGGCCCGCCCGGGCTGGGGAATCGTGGGGCGGTGCGGAAGATTGCGCTGCGATCGGGCGTCGAGTAGATCCACGGCTTGCCGATTCATCTGCTCCTCCTGAGGCACAGTCTCGTCATCACGGAACGGACTGCTGAACTCTCACAATGAGGACGATAGCAAACAGACTTGTCTGATTGTCAACGCGTTCGAAATCCCCCGCGCGTCGGTCCGTACCTTTTCCAATCTACCCACGTTGACCTGCATGTATGTGGAGATGTCCAGCGCTTCAAGGTCATGTTTCCGGCAGGTTGCGGTCGGGGTGGACCCCCTTGTCCTGCGCGTGTCCTTGGCTCTAACCATGCAGGTCTGCACGGTTTGAGAGATCGGCCGTCCCCGATGGCGCAATCGTGCTGTACCGGCCTGTAGCGGCGGCTCATCGCTCGAAGGATGCTAAAGCTTTACTTGAAAAACCGAACAGACATGTCTGTATCTTGTGTGAGCGAGAGAACGTCGGCCACGGGGGGTGGCTGCCGACGGTACGGATTGCTGCCCCCTGCTCGGAAACAGACAGGAGTGCCGTACATGTCGTACACCACCTCCACCCGTGTGTCCGTCGAAGACGACGTCGCGACGGTGGGCACCAGCGCCTCACGAACCGCCTCACGACCCGCTGCTCGACACGCTGTTCAACCCGCCGTTCAGACCTCCGCCCAGACCTCTGCCCAGGTCTCCGCCCAGGCCTCGGTCCAGGCCTCCGTCCAGACCGCCGCGCGAACTCTGACGCCGCGGCTGACCACGACGGTTCCGCGCGAGTACGTCCATCGCGCCGCCGTCTCGGAGGTGTTGCTGACCGGCTGGGAGGCCGCCGCCGAACCAGCCGGACCCGACCCGGACGAATTCGCGGTCAGCGCCCAATGGCCGCGCAGCCACTCCTTCTTCACCCAGTCCGGCGGCTACCAGGACCCGATGCTCCTGATCGAGTCCGTCCGCCAGATCGGTTCCCTGCTCGCGCATGCGGAGTTCGGCGTCCCCTTCGGGCACCAGTTCCTGATGTGGGACATGTTCTTCAGCACCTCCCCCGAACTGCTCGTCGCGGACGCCGTCCCCACGGAGGTCGAACTGCGCACGGTCTGCCGCGACATCGTCCGCAGGGGCCGGGTGCTCGGCGGTATGCGCTACGACGTCACCGTGCTGCGCGACGGAAGGGCGCTGGCCACCGCCGGCGCCGCGTTCAGCTGTACCAGTCCCGCCGTCCACCGCAGGCTGCGCGCCGGCCGGCCCACCACCAGCGACCGCGTCGTGCCGACCGCGATCGACCCGGCCGTGGTGGGCCACTCCGACGACCGGCACGTGCTGCTCGCCGAGCCCGGATCGGACTCCGGCACCGGCGACCGCTGGGAACTGCGCGTCGACACCGCCCACCCCACTTTCTTCGACCACCCCGTCGATCACATACCAGGCATGGTCCTGCTGGAGGCCGCCCGGCAGGCCGCCCTCGTGTCGACCGGGATGCCGGACGCCCTCCTGGTGGGTCTCAAGAGCAACTTCGCGCGCTACGCCGAGTTCGACGCGCCCTGCTGGATCGAGCCGCAGGCCGAACCGCACGGTACGGAGGGCGGCGTACTGGTGCGGGTGCGCGGTACGCAGCACGCTGAGACCGTCTTCACCGCCGAGCTCGTCTTGAGCCCGCGCGACCGCTGAGCCCGCGCGACCGCTGAGCCCGCGCGGCCGCTGAGCCCGCGCATCATCCGTACGCCTGGGAGAACGTCCCCATCCCGAGGAGACAGACCCGTGCCCACCATCCTGATCACCGGCGCCGCCGGCTTCGTCGGCGGACACGTCACCCGTGAAGCGGCCCGGTACCGGGCCGACTTGAGGCTCATGTCCCATCGCAGTCCCCTGCTCGGCTCCGGTTCCCCGACCCAGGAGGGTCCTGCGGGCCATGACGGTGCTCGCGTCGTACGGGCCGATCTGACCGACCCCGCGTCCTTGCGCGGGGTGTGCGACGGCGTCGACGTCCTGATCCACTGCGCCTCGCAGATCGGCGGCGGCGTCGAGGTCAACGAGGCCGTCAACGCCCGTGGCACGGCGGCGCTCATCGAGGAGGCGCGCCGCGCGGGGGTTGCGCGCATCGTCCAGCTGAGCACCGCGTCCGTCTACGGCCGTGGCACCTTCCGCGGCGACCGGCCCGAAGAACTGCGCCGCAACCCGGGCTCGCCCACGTCCCGCACCCGGGCCGCGGCCGAGGACACCGTTCTCGCGGCCGGCGGTGTCGTCCTGCGCCCGCACCTGGTGTACGGGGAGGGCGACAGATGGGTGGTGCCCGGCCTGACCCGGATGCTGCGCGTGCTGCCCGGCACGGTGGAGGGCTGGCCCGCCCGGAGCTCCGTGATCGCCGCACCCGAACTGGCCGCGCTGCTGGTGGCCACCGCGCTCGCCCCTGCCGCCGACCTGACCGCTTCCGTCTACCACGCCACCCACCCGGAGCCCCTCCCCGTCGACACCCTTCTGCGCGCGGTCGCCGAGTGCACGGGGGCCGACCGGCCGGACCGGGAACTGACCGTCGACCGAGCCCGGGCGGTCCTGGCCGAGAACGGTGTACCTCCGTCCGCACTCGACATGTTCACCACCGACCACGTCTTCGACAGCACCCCGCTCTGGTCCGACCTGCGTCGCGCACCCGGCGCCGGTTTCGACGCCGATTTCCCCCTCGCGGCGCCCTGGTACCGCAAGGCCCTGCGGGACGGTTGACCGGGGACGAGCCCGGGAGCTCGCCCGGCCGAACGGTCAAGTGATCGACCGGCCCGCGAAACCCTGCGGGATGGCGTGAAGCGCCCCCCGAACGCCCCCCGAACGCCTCCCGAACGCCTCCCGAACGCCCCTCCTGAACCCCTCCCGAACGCCGCTCCGGAACGCCTCCGAACGTCGTCCCGGAACGCCTCCGAACGCCCCTCGTACGTCCCTCGAAAATCTCTTCGGAATGGCGCATTCCTTTTCTTTCCGGACCCGGCGGATCCGTCCGCCGGGTCCGGCTATTTGACGGAGGTCTGACCTTCCTCTTTCCTCTTCCGGTAAGTGCTGCCCCGGGTCTGCGGATTCTGACCCAGTTCTGCAACGGACCGTATTGAAGGGGAAGTGCGCACTCGAACAGTCTTGTGGCTCCGAGCGGAGTCTGGGGAGGTTCATCGTGCGCAAGGTGCTCATCGCCAACCGTGGCGAAATCGCTGTCCGCGTGGCCCGGGCGTGCCGGGATGCCGGGATCGCGAGCGTTGCCGTGTATGCGGAACCGGACCGGGATGCTCTGCATGTCCGGGCGGCGGACGAGGCGTTCGCTTTGGGCGGTGACACCCCCGCCACCAGCTACCTGGACATCGCCAAGGTCCTCCAGGCCGCCAAGGACTCCGGCGCGGACGCCATCCACCCGGGCTACGGCTTCCTGTCGGAGAACGCCGAGTTCGCCCAGGCCGTCCTGGAC
>NZ_KQ948465.1:0-547 GCF_001514115.1 Streptomyces olivochromogenes | reverse complement strand
GCCGGCCTGACCTGGATCGGCCCGCCCCCGCAGGCCATCCGCGACCTCGGCGACAAGGTCGCCGCCCGCCACATCGCCCAGCGCGCCGGAGCCCCCCTCGTCGCGGGCACCCCCGACCCGGTGAACGGCGCCGACGAGGTCGTCGCCTTCGCCAAGGAGCACGGGCTGCCGATCGCGATCAAGGCCGCCTTCGGCGGCGGCGGACGCGGCCTGAAGGTCGCCCGCACCCTCGAAGAGGTCCCCGAGCTCTACGACTCCGCCGTCCGCGAGGCGGTCGCCGCGTTCGGCCGCGGCGAGTGCTTCGTCGAGCGCTACCTCGACAAGCCCCGCCACGTCGAGACCCAGTGCCTGGCCGACACCCACGGCAACGTCGTCGTCGTCTCCACGCGCGACTGCTCCCTCCAGCGCCGCCACCAGAAGCTGGTGGAAGAGGCGCCGGCGCCGTTCCTGTCGGACGCCCAGGTGGCGGAGCTGTACTCCTCCTCCAAGGCGATCCTCAAGGAAGCCGGCTACGTCGGCGCCGGGACCGTGGAGTTCCTCGTCGGCA
>NZ_KQ948464.1:297007-303550 GCF_001514115.1 Streptomyces olivochromogenes | reverse complement strand
TTCTGAGGCTCCCCCTCCAGCTCAGCGAGCGTCTCTCCGTCACCCAGCACGAGCCTGGCAACCGCGTACAGGAACTGCTCAGGCCCGTCGGTGACGTACGAAGCGATGATCTCCGCCTCGCCTTGATCGTCAGCCACCTTGACGAAAGCCCAGCCGTGACTCCACAGAGTCCACGTGATCGCGAGAGACCTCATTGCACCCCCTGTGAAGGTTCACCCTACTTCCGGCCGGCGGATCGGCCTTGGGCTGGCGATCGCCGCCCCTGCAACAACGCCCGCTTTAGGAGCGAGGTGGGGTGGTCACAGGCCTGACCTGCGGGTTCACCGCCTTGGGCAGATCCGGCGGCGTGTCCCCCTGCGCACCCTGACTCCCCCTGATTCCCCGCCCGTTCTGGCACGAGAGTGGCACGGGGACCTGCGCTGGTGACCTTCTCGATGCGAACTATGGGCGCGACGGTCACCGAGGTCTGCCGGGCACGTCAGTCGGCC
The DNA here is from genome assembly GCF_001514115.1 of Streptomyces olivochromogenes. Lineage (GTDB taxonomy): Bacteria > Actinomycetota > Actinomycetes > Streptomycetales > Streptomycetaceae > Streptomyces > Streptomyces olivochromogenes. Next base: position 303,062 of record NZ_KQ948464.1, on the reverse strand, counting down.
GCTTGGGGCAGATGGCGGACAGCCGCCGCCACTGCCTCCTCCGCAGTCGTCGTCTCGGCGAGGACCTCACCCATGTAGCTGGCGCTAACGGTGTAGGGCTTCTCCCGATGAGCGTCCAGGCACATCGGGACGACGGTGAGGTCAGGGCGGGTATTGGTAGAAAATCGCAGCGTCCAGTGGCTGGTGAACGGGTAGAGACACCGCAGCGCTGGCTCGGCATACGCCGCCTCGATGAGCGCGTAGTACTCGGGCCAGTCCAGCTCGCGCGCTTCCGTGCGCAGATGCTGCCACTCGGACTCGGTCAGTTGCGCCGAATCGTGTTCTGCCACTTCCACTTCGTAGCGGCCGGTGAGATGCACGAACGGCGCCGCTCGCTGGATGTCGGCCAGCTCCGCCCCTTCGTGCCAGGCTTGCGCAGCACGGACGACCTGGGTCAGGTCCTCCGTCCATCCATCGACGAGTGCCAATCCTTGGAACGCCTCGCAGCCGCGGATCGACCACCGCCGTTCGACCACCCACCCCGAGATGCCCAAGACCGTCCGGTGTGGAACGGTGCTCGCCACGGCGGCATAGAGCAGTGGGTCAGACTCTGAGACCTGGAACGGGACGGAGATGCCATCCCTGGCCGCAACGGTCTGGAGCGCTGCGGCGAGGCTACCTTCGGCCGCAATGTCGGGATAGAGAGCCGCTAGATCAGGGGACTTGGCCATGGACCAAGATTGTGCCGCAGTCACTCGAATCAGAAACCGAAGAAGTGAAGGGCCGGGTCTCTGACCTGCGGCCGTGTAAGCGACCAACGCTGCGACCTGCGACTTGGCTGTCGACGGTTGTCAGCGTTGGTCGTCGTTGAGCACCCCCGCACGGCCCAGGGACGGCCCGGCAGCGTCAGCCCAGCGCTTCCCGGGCAGCCTTGAGATCGTCCACCATGAAGACGTCCTGGGACCACTGGCCAGGCCATGCCGCCAGTATCAGATCCTTTGTGCCGGCCTGCGCCAGCATCGTTCGCTTTTCCGTGACCCTGGTTGCTTGCGTGACGACGCCTTTCGCGTCGACTCGAAGCAAAGTGACGGTCTGCCCCCTCCAGGGAAACCCACCCTCAACTGAGCTGGTGCGGCGAAGGGACGATGCGTCAAAGTCGGCGAATCTAGGCATGATCGCACCCTAGAGGAACTACTCTGCGTCGAAGGTACGGAGGTGCGACTCTGGCAAGCCAAGGGCGCGTCGGCCATCGGTTGGCGACAGCGCCCTGACGGCACGGGTCTCAGGTCTGACCGCATCCTTATCAGGTCGATCATGGCGTCTTCCGGACCCTGCACTTCGCCGGGAAAGCGGCTCGACGCCGGCCGCTGGAGTACGCCGAAATCCGACCGTGTTCACGGCTGTTGGTGTCAGCCGCTGGTGTCAGACATCAGTGGCTCACTTGACGGTCGTCCTGGCCAGGGAGTAAGGGCGCCGCTTAATCTCCGTCGCCAGCATGACGAGCCCTGGCGAACACTCCAGTCCGGATGTGAAGCGCCGCACCGAGCACGACGAGCCCCAGGGCAATGGAGGAAACAACCATCCCAGCTCCGGAAGAGAAGCCGAGAAGTTTAGCTCCGCCGTCCAGGACGAAGCCGCCACCCATCGCTATCCGACCCCAACCAGCCCTAGGCGATCGCGCATACGCTGCGATTCCCCGGCTGCCGGTCAAGGTCAACACGCCCAGGACTACGACAAAGCAGCCGGAGCCCAACATGATCCACGCAGACATGGCACCCCTCCGCGGGAAGGCTACTGCACGGGCTGCACGGGCTGCACGGGCGTAACGGCTTTGGCCAGCGGCTTGACGGTGCCCCAGAGCACCAGCTTGGAAGATCGCGTAACCGGATGCGGGCTGAGCTGGCGAGACGCTGAGCTGCGGGTTCTCGGGGGACTCGCCGAGGATCCCCGCTGCTCCCCGCTGGTTGCTGTTCGACCGGGCACGCGGAGGGCACGCGTGTGCCTCTCTGCCGCACTCTTGGCCGCCAGATGGCGAGACCCGTGCAGACGGCCCTATTGCGCGCTCACGCGGGCTGTGGACGGCTCGCACTGCCCCGTAGTCTCGGTTCCGACCACTCGGCAAGAACGGGGGAATTCACGGGATGGCGAAGCCGGTACGTGCAGCACTGGGGGAAGTCTGGCTCAACTGCCAGGTCTGCCAAGGGGATTTGTTCCGAGAGCGGCGTGTCCTGCTCAACAGCGCCGGCATGGAGTTCATGCTCGGAAAGTTGGCCGGCGAGAACGCCACGGGCCTGATCTGCTGGCGGTGCGGCTACGTCCACTTGTTCGTCAACAAGGACATCAAGCTCTACCGAGCGGACAAGTAACGGAGATTGCGAAATCGGGTGGGGGCTGACCTGAGGCGGTGACGTGCGTGTGTTCAGCACACTCGCTGACGTCCTCCGTGGGTCCCTGCTGCCAGGAGACCACGCGGTCGGCGAAGCCTGACTGGTCGAGTCAAGTCGCCGGCCGACCTGTGCGACGCTCGATGCTATGGGCACGAAGGTCACCGAGGTCTGTCGGGCTGGCTGGGCGGGCCGTGAGAAGCATGGACGGTTGGTGCTGGCCGACGGGGTTGCTGTACTTCGCTGCTGTACCGCACCGAGTTCTGTCGAGACCTCTTTACGGCCGGCGGCGACGCGCACGGATGCCCAAAGGCGGCGTGCCCCGCGGTCCTCGGCCCTACTCCAGGGTCTTCGCAGCGTTGCGGATGACCTCGAGGACAGCGTTGGGCTGAGAGAGCATCGGGACGTGGCTGCTGTCGAGACTGACGGTCGTGGCCTTCATCCGTTCGGCGGAAGCGCGCTCCCGGTCCGGGTTCACCGTGCGGTCCTGGGTGCCCACGATGTACCAGCTCGGCTTCGCTCGCCAGGCATTGCCGGGTACCTGCTGGTCGAAGAGGTCCGCGATCGGCGGGTTAGCGGTCGCCAGCACGAGTTTTTGTTCCTCCAGCGGCAGGTCGCCGCAGAAGTCGCCGATGCCCGACTCCTTGAGGTAGATGCGGTTGTCGGCAACCTCAAGGTGCTCGAAAACCGGCGAGCTGGGAAACGCGGCCAGGTGCTGCTGCGAGGTCTCGTCGTCGTCCGGGGCAAGCGCGCAGATGTACACCAGCGCGCCCACCCGGTCGTGCACGCCCGCCTTGGTGATCAGCGTGCCGCCGTAGGAGTGGCCCACGAGCACGACCGGGCCAGGCACGTGGTTGATCGCGCGGGTTACGCAGTCGACGTCGCCTGCGAGCGAATCAAGCCCATGCTGCGACGCGAAGACCTCGCGACCCTCGGCCTGGAGTGCGGGGATGAGCTTTGCGAAGCACGATCCATCGGCCCACAAGCCGTGGGCCAGCACGATGCTGGCTTTTCCGGCCATGAGTGCCTCCTCGGCGCTATGCCGCTACTTGAAGCGGAGATCCACTTCGTTTGATCCTCTTTGTTCAACCCTAGGTGGGAACTACAGGTGCCGCTCGCCCGGCACGAGGTCCAGGTCTTCCGACCGGCCTGACCCCCTGCCTCACCCACCACTCACCCCAGCTCTCATCCCGTACGCCGTCGACCCACACACCGTGGGGCAGGCGACGCCAGGGGCCACGTCTGCTCGGCTCTGCCTGGGTCGATGGTGTGCGGGATGGGAGCCCCCAGCATCCGCCACGACGGCCCGCGGTCGGCGGCGGCGCCCCCTCCATCCCGGTGCCGGCCAATCCCCGCCGGAGGCATTGTTCTGACCGCGGCTTGCCGTCCAGGTCTCGCCTCGTGGGCCGTAGCTCGCTGCGGCCCCAGGGTCCGGCCCCTGCGCCGTAGGCGTGTGGGGGCCGGGCCCAGGGGCCAGCCCGCGCCTCGCGCGGGCACTTGAACCAGTAGAGAAAGTTGTAACTCAGTACTCGGTGTGGGGCTTGAAGTCGTATGCGCAGGCTGGAAGTTCAAGGCTTCGCCGGTGTGCCAGGGGTAGGAAGAGCGCTGGTCGGGCTGTCCAAGTGATGCGTGTGCCGCCTTGGTTGATCGTGACGACGAAGAGCTGTTGACCGTGGCTGACGTCATGGCTCGGCTCAAGCTCGGCCGGTCGACGGTCTACGACCTGATCCGCTCCCGTCGGCTCCCCTCGATCACCATCGGCCGATGCCGCCGCATACCGGCGCGGGCCCTCAGTGACTACATCTCTCACGAACTGGAGGCGGCTGCCTGATGGCCGGTCAGCGCAAGCGCAATCCCAACGGCGCGGGAACGATCACCAAGCGCAAGGACGGCCGGTTTCAGTGCGCGGTCTACGTGCTCCAGCCGGACGGCACCGGGCCCGCAAGTTCGCCTACGGCAAGACCTGGGCCGAGTGCGACACCAAGAGGCGGGAGCTCCTCGCCAAGGTCGACCAGGGCGTGCCCGTTCCCACACGGTCGGCCAAGCTCTCCGAGTGGCTCCCGTACTGGCTGGACAACGTGATCAAGCCTCGGCGGAAGCTCAGCACGTACGACAAGTACGAGTCGCACGTCCGGCTCTACCTGGTGCCGATCCTCGGCGCGAAGCGGCTCGAATCCCTCGGCGTCGCCGACGTACGCCGCTTCCTCGTCCGCCTGGAGAAGGAGACCACCGCGGCAACGGCCAAGGAGTCCCACCGAGTCCTCCGTTCCGCTCTGTCCTCCGCCTGCCGCGAGGAACTGATCACGCGCAACGTCGCCAAGCTGGTCGAGCCGCCCCGCACGGACAACAGGGAGTTGAAGCCCTGGACGCTGGACGAGACGCTCGACTTCCTCGCCGCCTCTCGCAGAGATCCGCTCTACGCGGCCTTCGTGCTCGCCATTGCCATGGGGCTCCGTCGGGGCGAGATCATCGGCCTTCGCTGGTCTGATCTCGACCTCGAAAACCGGGTCCTCTACGTCCGCCAGCAGACTCAGCGCCGTCGGGGTGTCCTGTACGACGACGACCCCAAGAGCCGCCGCCGCCGAGCCGTTCCGCTGCCCGCGCTCTGTATCGCCCCGCTGCGCTGGCACCGGATGCGGCAGTCCGCCGCACGCGCCAAGGCGGGGGAGAAGTGGCAGGCATCCGGCTACGTCTTCACCACCCGAACCGGCCGCCAGGTCGAGCCGCGGAACGTCTACCGCTCCTTCACCCGCATCGCCGACTCCGCCGGCATCCGAGTCGTCCGGCTGCACGACGCCCGGCACGGCACCGCCACCCTCCTCACAGCGGCCGGAGTCGCGCCCCGCGTCGTGATGGAGATCCTCGGGCACAGCCAGATCAGCATCACCATGGACGTCTACACGCACGTTGTGCAGGACACGCAGCGCGAGGCCATGAGTCACATGGATCGGCTGCTCAGGAGGCGTCCCGGTCGTCAGTGACCGTGCTCGTTGATGTCAGCTGTGGATGTCAAAGGCCCCGGACCATGATCGGTCCGGGGCCTTTGCCCTTGTGCCCCCGGCAGGATTCGAACCTGCGACACCCGCTTTAGGAGTTCGATCAACTGAACTTCTTGCCTGGGTGCCGAGCACTCGACAGAGCTTGGTGAGTACCCGGGGAGGCGCCCAAGGCCGATCCAGTCTGCTGACGTTGCCGTCAGAGTCTGCCGTCACGACCACTTCGCCCCGAAGCAACCTGGGTAGACGCCCGACCTTGGGGCCGCTGTGCCTCTCACCTGCCGCGATGGGCCGCCGGCGCGTGTGGTTGTCCGCCGCTGTGTCTACGTTGTCACGCAGTCAGACACTGACTATGCGACGTTACCGTCGCTTGCGGCCGAAGCGGCGCTTGCCCCTGTTCGTCTTCCGGCCCGTCAACTGTTGAGCCTCATGCGTCTTTCCCATTGCGCTCAGCGAAGCGGCGAGATTCCTCGTGACCTGCGCGGTTTCAGGATGCTTCGCGCCATGGACGCGTAGGCAGCGGGCGCGTACATCTTTTAGGAGTTCGACAGCCTCCGGGTATAGGCGGAGAGAGTGCAGGATGGCAGCGACGCTGTTGATCGAGCTGAGGGTGTCGGGATGGTCCTCACCCAAAACACGGCGGCGGCGGGCGAGAGCGTCCTCGCCCATGCGGCGGGCCTCCGCATACTCTCCCAA
>NZ_KQ948464.1:0-296381 GCF_001514115.1 Streptomyces olivochromogenes | reverse complement strand
TCCTCGTGCATGCGGCGGGCCTCCGCGTGCCCCCCCAAGTAAGCCAAGGTGGTGCTTGCATCGTTGGCGGAGTGCAGGGTGTCGGGATGGTCCTCACCCAGAACACGGCGGCGACGGATGTAGGTGTCCTCAATGATGGAGCGGGCTTTGGCGTAGTCGCCGAGGTCGACGCTCGCGTGCCCCAGATACTGCGCACAGGTGAGGGTGTCGGGGTGATCTGGCCCCAGATCAGTGCTCCATGCCTGATGCAGTGCCGTGGCGAGGCCGTAGGCGGCGCGTGGCAGACCGCTGCGGATGAGGAAGTGAGCAGCTTCCAAGAGCGTGGCGCGCAACCCGGGTTGGCTGGCGACCGCGGTGGTGACGTGAGGCGTGGTGAGGTGGGCGGTGAGGGAGGCCCACGTCGGCCAGTCGGCCGGAGATTGCGGGTCGCCAGGGTTGACTGCCGCAAGGACAGTGGTGACGTCGTCGCAGATCGCTGCGGCCTGGTCAGGACTGGGCTGGGTGCGAAGGATGGCCTGGGTGAGGCGGTGGATTTGGAAGGTGTCGAAGTCGGTGCGGGCCAGTCCGAAGCGGCCGAGGTGCTGGAGGGCGTTGCGCAGCCACATCGGGTCGTCTGGGTCGCCGGGAATGGTGGTCAGGCGGGGGCGAGCTGTTTCCAGCCATGCAGTGGAGATGGGGTCGGGGCCGAGGAAGGCGCTTAGGCGGAGCAGGGCGGTGGCATCGGAGTGGCCGTCGTCCATGAGGCGGGTGGTGGCGATGTTGACCGTCGCGGCTAGCGGCGCGGGGTAGTCGCGGACGTCGCTCTCCTGCAGGATGCGTGCGGTGTTGGTGGTCAGAAGCTGACGGTAACGGTCCAGGGACATGCCGCCGCGCAGGACTCCCGCGGCTTGGGCGAGGGCGAGGGGAAGGTCGCCGAGGTCCCGCGCCAGGAGATCGGCCTGCCCTGTGGTGATTCCCGGGATACGACTCTGGAGGTAGGCCTGGGAGTCGGTGCGAGTGAACACGTTTAGGTCGCTCTGGTGAGCGATCCCGTGCCAGTCGGGGTTACGCGAGGTGATCACAACGTGGCCGGGACCCTCGGGGAGCCAGGGCTCGATCTGATCGGGCTGGTCAGCGTTGTCGAGAATGAGAAGCCAGCGGTGCCGTGTCCGCAGATGTTGCAGAAGAGCATGGGCGTTGGCCTCGGAGCCGGCGTCGGATTTGGCGATGCCTATGCGGTCGGCAAGTTCGGTGTAGCGGACGGGCAACTGGTCGGCCTGTTCGGCATCGACCCACCACACGAGGTCGTACTGGCTGGAGAATCGGTGGGCGTACTCCAAGGCAATCTGGGTCTTTCCGATGCCGCCCATGCCGTGAAGCGCCTGGACCACGGCCTGGTGTCCGCTGAGCAACCCGGTACGAAGCTGGACCATTTCAGCCTCGCGGCCGGAGAAGTCGGGGTTGCGGCGGCGGACGCTCCACACCTCGGGCAGACCGACGCTACTAGGCATCCTGGGACGTTGTGGGTCGGGTTCCGTATCCGAATCGGGCGATGCGGCGCCGGGGAAGGCAACCGGACCAGGAGGGGAAACCGGTCCATGGACGGCTTCGAGCAGGGCGGCAGCGGCGGCGGGCTCGTCCAGCCCGTGGAGGCCCTGGTACAACCTATTCCTCAGGAGGGCGGGGATGTCATCGTCAGCCAGGGCTTCGATCGCTACCGGAACGAGCCGTCCCCGTGTGGCCACGGTGGCCGACCACTCGTCCCGGGTCCATCGCTCAGCGGCGAAGTACTCCTTGGAGAACAGGGCCACCACCGCGTCGGCCCCGTGGAGAGCGAGATTCATCTTCTGGACGAAGTCGTCCCCGGTCTGCCAATCCCACCGGTCCAGCTCGACCTGGTGTCCGGCCCGCTTGAGCTGCCAGCCGACCCACTCCGCCCAGGCTCGGTCCGGGCCCGCGTAGCTGACGAAGAACCGTTGCGTGGTGTCGGTCACCTTTGACCCCCGAATTCCCTGGCGCTTCTTATGTGGAGCACGGGCCATGATCTCGCGTATAGCGTGGGACAGGGCGGAGAACGCCGAGATCCCGTTGGCAGGAAGAGGGAGCACAATGACCCAGACGCCGAAGAACATTGAAGTCAGGTTGAAGCTGCCGATGCTGGAGATCGCAGGCAGCTGGGAGCCGAACGACGCGGAGCGGCGCGCCGCCTGGGAGCTGTACGTGGAACTGATCACCCGCGTCTCCGTGGTGCCGCTGCGGGAGGACGAGGGCCTGCTGCGGGAGGCACTGACGAGTCTGTACTCACTCTTCGGCACCACCCGTGAGATCTTGCGCCGCCACGGGCCGCAGATCGCCGAACCGAAACGGAGCGGCCAGTACAACTTCGGCTACCTGGCCGTGGCCATGCTCAACTACGGCGTGCGCCCGCTTCTGGCCACCTGGCACCCCGCCCTGGAGGACTGGGAGAGTCGCCGCCCCACCGACTGCTCCCGTCGCGACCACGAACGCGCGTGGCCCCAGGCCGATGAACTCCGCGCCGCCCTGAACGACACCCGCCGCAACCTCGCCGTATATGCCGACCTCCTCGCCACCGCCTGCGGCGTGCCCAACCTCCTCGGCGCCTATCCGAGCCCCCGCTCCTGATGCATCACGAGGCGGAACCCGGGTGCGCCTCCTGATCGTGGGTGAGCATTGGCACCCGTTTCTAGCCGCCCTGGCTCGACTCGGCAGCAGAATTACAGCGGGGTCCACAGTCCGCTCACGCTCACTGCGCACGATGCAGAAGTCGGTTAGTGGTCCGCAGTTCCCTGGCCCCACCGGCCGTACTGGCCACCTCGGCGTGAGCCTCGGAGGCTAGGCCCTCCTGCGCGGGACTGGAACGGCGATGTATAGCTGCCGGAGACCATGCATGGCGGCATGGAACGCAGCAGCGATTTCCCGCGCCTTCTGCTCGCTCTTGATCGCCCATATAGAGATGTAGTCAGGTGCAATGTTGGCCTGCGTCACCGTGCCGTCAGATACCAGTACTTCAATCGCAGACCGTAGGACGGCGACTGCCTGCTCCGGGATGGTGGGCCCACTGCTGGAAAAGGCGTCAAGCTCCACCTTCCAGCGCGACCCCTGGCGAGCGATGCATACAAAGATCGCGTCGTTGGCCTTGGCGCTCCTGTAGGCCGCGCGGTGAGCTTCCGGCTTGGTGCAGTCGGGGATGAGTGCAGCGGGGAGAGGTGTTCCAGGCGTCGGCATGCTGACATCGTCCCAGGGACTCACACCGTTAATCAGGCGAACTCCCGCCATCGCAACCGACCCCACGCCGCCTGTACGGGCCGTCGATGACCTGAACTGAGAGCTCCCGGTCGCGACTAGAGGGCCCAGCTCTGCTTCCTCAGCGACTCGCGTCGCCGAGGAAGCGACCGAGGCGCCGAGATGAGGGGCGAGGACGGCCGTGGCGAGGTCCTGTGCGAGGGCCACGAGGGTCTCGATGGCGTCAGCCACGTACCGGTGGACGATATTGACTCCGACGCCGAACCCGGCAGCGAGCTGGGCGTATGTGTGACTGCACCGCCGTGGCACATGATTTCCTTTCATTCCGCTGATGTGACGGTGCCTCAGCGGTTAGGCTGCCGCCCCTGATCGAGGGGGGCGCAAGATGCGCATGACGGTGGCCGGTAGCGACGGCGGCGAAGAAGAACCGGGGCCCAGGGCGGCACCCCTCTTTTCCCCTTCCGCTCCCTCATGGGACGAACTTGCGGTGGCCTCGGAGCGACGTCAAAAGAGAAGACGGGCCTCCGTCATGTTCCTTACAGGGGTCGCGGGTTGCCTTGCCGTAATTAGCATTTCTCTCGCAATATTCGACGCGAAATCGAACAGGCAAGATTCAAAACAGCAGGTCGAGCCAATCGACTTGACGCCCATTGCGTGGACCATCACCGCCGTTCTCATCGCCGCCATCATTGTTGGCGTTTTTTACTTGATGACTCGACGGGAGTACATGAAGAACCAGAACCAAGGCTTCGATGCAAAGCTGCAAGCTCAGAAGGAGTACCACCGGCAAGCCCTCGAAAAGCTCCGTAAGGCCACTGAGCTGAATACCTTGATGGAACTCAATCAAGGCCAGATCGGCGCCTACCATAAGATCGTGACCGAGCAAGCCGACAAGTCATTCAAATCATCCCGCACGGCAATGGGGGTGGGGCTTCTTCTGCTTGTGTGTGCCGCTTTCGGCGGGGCCTACGTTCCGCTGGAACAAGTGCGCTGGTTCATTGGCGCCCTCGCCGCATTCAGCACAATGCTATCCGGGTATCTCACCAAGACGTACCTTGCGATGTATAAAGAATCCATCGGACAATTGAACCGGTACTTCGATCAACCGGTGTTGAACAGCTACTACCTGACAGCCGAGCGTCTTGCTGAAGTGCTCAAGGATGAGCAGGCGGTCGAAGTTCGGCGCCAGATCATCAGCCATGTGCTCAAGACCAGTTCGCGAATGGGCGGCACGCCGAACGAACCAAGGTCCAAGGGCGGCAAGTTGAAGCCGAAGAAGCCCCGCCCGCCGAAGCAGCGAAGCAGCTCCAGCGAGCAAGTCTGATTCACGAGAAGTTGGCCCCACGCTTCGGCACCAGAGGTATGACATCCACCCACGGCCCGCCACCAGGTCCCGCGGGCCGCCGCCGTCACTCATCAGTCGCTCACCTCCGACTTCGAGCGGGCCGTCGTCGCCCTCGCCCCGCACGCCGTGGGGAGCTCGCAGCGCTGCCGTGGGATGAGACCCGCGTGGGAAGCTTGAGCTTGACGAGAGGCAGACAGGAAGGGAGAGCGCGTGTCGGAGCATGCCAGTCCTCGGGGGACCTTTCTGAAGGTCGCGGACGCGATGAAGGCTCAGATCGCAGACAACCCGGAGATGACGGAGTTTCCGTCAGCCGCAGACCTGATGCGCGACTACGACGTCTCCCGCGGGGTCGCGCTACGTGCCTTCAGCGTCCTGCAGAAGGACGGAGTCGCCGAACCGGTGCCTGGAGGACGCTGGCGAGTGATCCGCGAAGGACAGCGATCCGACAGGCGAGCCTTGGAAGAGCAGATCTGCGACATCATCGTGGATGAGGAGCTTGAAGTGGGGGCACCCTTCCCAAGCGCGTCCGTACTGGCCGCCAAGTTCAGAGTCTCGCGCCCCACTGCGACCAAGGCTCTGGACAAGTTGGAAGCCGCCGGCGTGCTGGCGAGTGAAGGGCAAGGCAAGGTGCGGACAGTCCGTGCCGTACCGATTCGAGAGGAGCGTTCTTAGCTTGTCGGAGCTGACGGAGTGGGCCTATCCGCTCGCTGAATCGCTGCTCGCCGAGCCGCTGCCTCGGCGGTGGAAGCACTCGCTGGGGGTCGCCGAGCGCGCGCGTACCATCGCGCCCGTCCTGGGCCAAGATGCCGAGTTGCTGGAAGCCGCAGCCGTGCTTCACGACATCGGCTATTCGCCGGACCTCGCCAAGACCGGCTTCCACCCGCTCGATGGCGCCCGCTACCTCCGGGACGTGGCCGACGCCGACGAACGGGTTGTGCACCTGGTGGCGCACCACTCCTGTGCCTGGATGGAGGCAGAGGCGCGAGGCTTGCGCGAGGAGTTGGAGGGCGAGTTTGCCCGCGAGAGCGCACACCTAAATGACGCTCTCTGCTACTGCGACATGAACACCACGCCGGACGGCACGCCGACGAATCCCGTGGACCGGATCAACGAAATCACCGGACGCTACGGGCCGGACAGCCTGATCGGTACGTTCATCCGCCGCGCCGAACCCGAGATCCTGGCGAGCACGGCCCGCGTTCTCGAACAGGTCGCTGCCGCCAAGCGTCAGCCGATGTAGGGAGCCGTCCGCGTGCGGTCCATCGCGTGCTCGATCCGGAGCCGCATGGTGGGGTGCACATCCAGCGTCGACAGGTCCGCGGGGGCGACCCAGCGGACCTGTGTCGTCTCGTTGCTCGTACGCACCTCGCCACCGACCGGCCGCGCGCGGAAGCAGATGCTGAACTGCTGGCGGACCTCGCCATCGTCGTATCGCATCACGTGCCCAGGGTCGGTGTAGACCCCGGACATGCCGACGACTTCCGCCTTGATGCCCGTCTCTTCCCAGACCTCGCGCACGACGGTGTCACTGATGGACTCCCCCACATCGTGGCCACCGCCGGGCAGCGCCCAACGGCCGTTGTCGGACCGCTGGATCATCAGCACCTCCCCCGCGTCGTTCTGGACGAACGCCACCACCGAGGGCACGACCGAATTGGCCGGCGGAGCGTCGGGGTCGTGCAGGTAGTCGATGCGTCCCATGTTCAAGCTCCGGTGATGTCGCGGTCCGTGATGTGGCGAGCGCCGCCCCAAGTCTGTTCGATGCTATTCGCGTACGTGTCGAACAGGCCGCCGCCCGGCATGCGACGCAGATGGAGGACAGGGGCCAGATAGGCGCCGATGCCGTAGACGTGCGGGTTCACGAGCATCTCGTCATCAGACCGATAGATCGAGTTGTAAAGCGTCGAATCGTGCAGCCGGAAGCCGATGTCTGGGTGGCTCTCGAAGAGGGGGCGATAGTTCAGCAGGGCGTTGCGGATCTTCCCGTCCATGATCTGGTGCCCTTCGTCTATGCCGCGTTGCCGGACCGCTTCACAACCGGGGTCCCCAAGCAAGATTCGCACCTGCGTAGTCCCAGCCACCTTTGCCTTCAAGAGGTCGTGAAACAAGGGATCTTCCGACAGGAACAACCCGGAGTAGACGAGCACATCTAGGTGGTTCTCCGCCCGCGCGTAGATCTCGCGCCAGAGTCCCGCGGGCACCGTATGCCGGTGCGGGTAGACCGCGACGATCTCAGCCTTGCTCAGATCCATCGCACTGTCGACGGTGCGGCTGTCTTCCCACAGCGTGGTCACGTCGACCTTGAGTACTGAGGCAGTCGCGTACTGATGGCGCCGGTACGGCGCTTTCCCCTGAGTGATCCAGCGCTCGACTGTCTTCGGGTTGACCTCGATCGCTTCCGCCAAGTCCTGGACGCTCATGCCTCGCGCCAGGAGAGCGGACCGCAAACGCTCATTGGACATCTGCACTCCCGATGGGACTTCTAGGGAGCTCTTGACGGTAGCCAGATCGGGGTGAGCTGTCCACGCATGGGGTCACCAACTCCCCTGACCTGCACCGATTCTGATGGTGCGCCAAGACGTCCCGGCGCGAAGCCAAGGAAGTTCCGTCGCCGCACTTGACGGAGCCCTATGCAGTACCTGTAAAACAGGTACTGCATCAGCAACATCCGGAGAGCAAGGCCCGGATACCACGTTGCCAAGAACTCAACAGAGTGCCGACCCAGCCGCCTGCACACGGGCGGTCGATGGGCCGATGTGAGCCCGAGCGCTCACGGTCCCTGACGCCCTTCTGCCGGGCGTCGGGGGCCGTGGCTGCTCGGCCGAGCAGATCAAAAACAACGGCGCGCCCCCCGGAGCGGCAACTCCGAGGGGCTGTTCGGGCCGTTCCACCGACTAAGGAGACACGACCCATGAAGTGCATCGTTGCTGGTCATGAAGCCGTTACCGCGACGGAGTTCGCGGAGTTGGCGTTCGGTATCGATCTGGAGCTGTTCACCGGTCCGGCCGTGGAGTCCGAGCAGGAGCGGGCAGTGCGGCTGGCCGTGGCGCGCGAGGTGCTCGCGGAGTTGCGGGAGTCGGACCGGGAGGCCGCGGCGTACGCGGAGGCGTTGCTGCGGACGAGCCCGCTGAAGGACGCGCGGGCTGCTGCTCGCCGGCCGCGCCAGACGTCGTCGCACCGTCCGGTGCGGCGCCACGCGGTGGGCATGGCGGTGGCGGCATGAGCGAGAACCTGACGCTGGACGACCTCACCGTCCCGATGCGGGCGCTGCGCGTGCTGGCCGTCGACTTCCCTGACCTGCCCGCGCCGACGTTGGAGATTTCGACGATCTGGCCGAAGCGGCTGGAGCTGACGCTGTACGACGACCTGTCGCCGTTCGAGACATGGCGGGTCGCGCTGGGCATCGCCCCGGACGACGTGCAGTTCCGTGAACAGAGCGACGGCCGGACGTGGGAGTTGCAGGCGTCCGGTGAGTACGCCGGCGCGGAGCTGAAGCTCATCGCCTACGGCGATTCCCTCGACAGCCTGCGCAAGGACTCCGGGGATGAGGGCGAGGATGCTTGATTCCCTGACTCCGTCCCAGATCCAGTCCGCGGAGAAGACGCTCGCGGCCGGAACGTGGGCCATTACCGCAGGTGCGGTGCTGTTCTCCGTGCTGACCGTCACGCCCCTGGTGGAGCGGGTCACTCCCGCCGATTGGACATGGACGGCACCGATCCTGCCCCTGGTGGTCGACGCGGCCGTGGTCATCGTGGTCCGCCTCGATGCAGTCGTGGCGCGGCTGGGTGGGAGGTCCGGGCCGTGGCCGGCCGTGCTGCGCTGGATGACCGGCCTGATGACCCTGTTGCTCAATGTCGGTGACAGCGCTCTGAAGAACGATCTCGTCGGGGTGGCCGTGCACGCGGTCGCGCCCCTGCTGCTGATCGTCACCGCGGAAGCCGGATTGGCCTACCGGCGCGCGATCAGTGCCGCGCTGGAGCGCATCGAGCGTTCACGGGCCACCGAGCAGGCCGAGCGTGAACAGCGCGAGCAGGCCAAGCGTGAACACGAGCGGCAGACCCGTGAACACGCTGAACACGCCGCGCGCGAACACGCCGAACGGCTGGAGCGCGAGCGGGCCGAGCGCGAGAGCTCCGAGCGGGCCGCGGAGCGCGAGCACACCGCACGGATGGAGCGTGAACGCCTCGACCATGAGGCGGAAGTACGTCGTGAGCAGCGCGAATACGAGGACCGCATCCGGCGCGAGGCACAGGAGCGGGACGACGCGCTGCGGCGTGAACAGCGGGAGCAGGCGGAGCGTTCACGGCGTGAGCGCGCGGCCATCGACCCTCCCGCCCCCGCCGCCCAGGGCGCGGGTGAGGGGGAGGCCGTGAACACGGATTACCACCTCCCGAACGTCAGCTTGAACAGCGGCGAGCTGGTGCTCAGGAAGATGCCGGAGACCGAGGCCCGCTCCTACATCGCCTCGATCCGTGAGGGCGAGCGGACCGTGCGGCAGCTTGCCGAGGACACCGGCTGGTCGGTCGGCTGGGTAGCCGCTCGCGTGCAGGAAGCGCGCGAGGAGCGGGCCACCGAGCAGGCAGAGCCCGCTGAAGCGGTGGCCTGATGCCGGGGGTCTACGCCGACTGCTACGACCCGACCGGGCTCCGCTACGGCATCCCCGCCTACCCCTACCGCCTCGCCCCGAAGGGCCTGGCCACCCGCCGTCAGCTCCGTGCCCGGGGCTTACGTCCGGGCGGGCAGCCGATCGTCGCGCAGCTCATGCGGGTCAACCGGCGGGCCGGCGGCCACCAGGTCGCCTATCTCTACCGCATCGACCTGGCCAAGCCCGTTAGGCCGATGACCTCCCGCAAGTGGGGCGCGCTCGCGCTGGCGATGCTCGCCCGCCGCACCTGCCCCCGCTGCCGGCTCGACGTCGGCTACTGCATCCCCCGCCCGTACGGGATCTGCGGCATGTGCATTGCCGTCGAGGAACAGCGCACCGCCTGAACATCCACACTCTCGCGAGGAGTTGCTCTGTGAGCACCCCGACCACCGTCGCCGGTAAGGCCGTTGGCTTCCACTACGTCCTGACCGTCCAGACCCGCAGCGGCGAGCAGCTGACCGTGTCGTCGGTCGCCACCTTCGACCCCGCGTACTTCTCCCGCTCCCAGGCCTACCAGGAGATCCGGGCCATCGCCGCGGACGAGCTGGGCCACGGCGACTTCACCGTCCTGTTCTTCTCGCTGGAGCCGGACGCGTTCTAGCTCAGACCGGCGCGGCCCCGCGCTTGCAGGCCGAAGGGGCCGCGCCGGCACCCCGATCCCGCATTCGAGATGGAGCACTCCAGCATGACGGAACTCAGCACGGAACCGGTAGCCGTAGAGGCTGCCCCGACCGCACCACCCCCGCCGCCCGACACCCCGCCCGCCCCGACCCCTGCCGCGGCTGAGGTGGACCACACGCCCGGTGGCTGGCCGGTAGTGCCCCTGGCCCTGTCGGGTGCGAACACGACCGTGGGCATGGTCGCCGCCGCATCCCTCGCGGGCGGTCCGATCGCCGCCATGGTGGCCGCCACCGGGGCCGTCGTCCTCGGAACGGTCGCCGCCACCCGCTCCCACAAGCCCGGCACACGCCGCGAGCAACGGCGCGCTGCTGCCCGCGGCGCCGCCCGCACCATGGGCCTGCGCCATGGCGGCGCGGGCAGGACCGGGGGCGGGAGCCGTTCGCTCACCTCCCGCGCCGGGGGCAGGTCTGGCCGGGTGCCGGGCCAGCACCGCCGCGGGACGGGCACCGCCGCACGGCACGGCAGCACCGCTACGGGCGGCAAGACCCTCAGCAAGGCTGGTCACTCGTCCGCCAAGCGCGCGCATGGTGGTGCGGGTCAGGCTGCGGGTCGGGCCGGCCAGGTACGGGCGCTGTGCGCGGCGCAGCAGGCTGCGGCCGGCTCGCGGGCCGGGCAGCGGGCGCAGACCACCGCCGCCCGCCGCGCGGTCGCCGATGCCCGCCGCAACGCCAAGACCGCAGGCGGCGCCGGTTTCACCAGCCGTGCCGGGCGCGGGGGCGGTCTGGCCGGGCGGATGCTTGGTGGCGCGGCGCGTAGGGCCCGTGCCGTGCGGGATGCGGCGATCGCCAAGAACCGCGCCCGGCGGGATGACAAGGCTCGCGCCACGGTCGACGCGCAGCGCGGCGTAGTCCGCAAGGCACCCGCGAGGAGGGTGGCCCGTAGCGCGCTTTGGCGGTCTGCGGCCCGCTTCCACGGTCGTCGCCTGCTCGCCGCCCTGCTCGCGCTCCCGGTGGGCCTGCTGGGCTTCCTGACGAGTCCGATCGGCCGCAAGTTGAAGTTGCCGTGGCTGATCCATCCCGGTCGGCGCCTGTATCGGCGCCTGTGCCAGACCGCCCGCGAGCAGCGCAACGTCCGGGACGACGTGATCCGTGAGGAGCTGGGCGAGCGGGAGGAAGCGGCGGATGCCGAGGCCACCCAGGACGGCACCGAGGGCATCGCCAACAGCGTTCAGCGACCTGCCGTACGGGTTCCGACCAGCATGAACACGCCTGTCAGTGAAGGAGAGCACGTGTCCGGCTTCCGGTTCGAAGAGGTCGCTTCCGAGATGGAGCAGGCCGCCAACTCCTACGACCCCGAGGACGCCATGGAGATCCTCGCCATGGTCGAAGGCCTCCCGGCTGCGCTGACCAGCGTGGCGAACGTGATGAAGATCCTCGCCGAGCGTTCCGACAACGAGTTCCCGCTGGAGAAGGAAGTCGCGGACGCCTTCAACGACATTTTCGGCGCCCTGATGAGCGCCGTGGCCGTGGCGGAGGACATGGGCCCGCTGTTCAGGCAGGTCCACGCGCAGGACATCGCCCGGCACGAGGACCCCCGCAACGGCCCGCAGGCAGAGAAGGGTTGGAACGTCTGAGATGAGCACCGCCACCGCCAAACAGCAGGGCAGTGGCCCGGTGCTGGACTGGGCGGCTGGTCACGGACCTGTGACCGGCGCCCTGTCCGCCACCACCGGAGCCTTCGCCGTCGCCACCACCGGCGCCGCAACCGCCATGCCCCCGGGCTGGGCGCTTGCCGTCGGCGCGGCCGGCGCCCTCGGCCACACCATCGTTGGCCTGCGGGTCCGCAATGCCGGCCGCACGCTGGCCACCCGCGCCGCGTCCTGGCTCGTCGGGGCCGGCTGGACCACCTGGGCCATGACCCACGGTCCCCTGACCTGGGCCGCCCTCGGCTCGCTCGCCACCATCGGCGTGGGGATCGGCGCCGCCGCCCGCTCGACAGCGCTGTTCGAGGAGGCCCGGGAGGAAGAGGCCACCGCTGCAGCCGAGCGGCAGATCGCGCGGGAGTTGTCCGCGGAGCGCCGGGCGATCGCCGCGGAATGGGTGGAGCGCATCCAGCGGGTGTGCGGGATCACCGTGCGCGTGCTGGGTGTCGAGCAGTGGCCGACCGGGGCCGGGTTCTCCATCGATGCCGAGCTCCCCCAGGGCGGCGCCACCTACGCCAAGATCGCCGCCGAGTCGGCGAAGCTGTCCGCCGATGCGAGGCTGCCGCACGGCTGCACCGCCACCGCGTCCCCCGGCATCGACCAGGGCCGCGTCATCATCGACGTGACCACGGTCAACGTCCTTCAGGAAGAGCGCACCTACCCCTCCGACTACGGCACTCTGTCCCTGCTCACTGGGATTCCCTGGGGGTACCGGACGAACGCGGCGAGCATCCTCGCCTACCTGCGCGAGCAGTGCGCGCTGGTCGTCGGTCCGACGGGTTCGGGCAAGACGAACATGGTCCACACGATCCTGGCCGGGTTCGCCCGAGCCGAGGACGTGCTGACGTGGGTGATCGACCTCAACGCCGGCAGTGCTGGCCTGCCCTGGGTCCTGCCCGCGCTGAACAGGGAGATCGAGACCCCGGAGGGCAAGGCCGTGCGGCCGGGCATTGACTGGCTTGCCGGAACCTACGACGAAGCCATGGCGATGCTGGAGACCGCGGTCCGTGTCGCCAAGCAGCGCAAGATGGGCTACCAGGACCTCCTGGCCAAGGCCAATACGGATCTACTGCCCATCAGCCGGAAGATCCCTCAGATCATGCTGGTGATCGATGAGGGCGCGGAGATCCTCGCCAGCCCGGACCGGGCGATGCGCAAACTCGCGGAAAAGATCCTGGAAGTCATCCGCATCGCCCGCGCCATGGGCGTGCGCACCGTCCTGACCGCCCTCGGAGCCACCGGGGCAGTGCTGGGCAACCTGATGATCCGCCGGGAAGCCAAGGTCCGCGTCGCCCTCACCGGCGGGGAGACCGAGGGCATGGACCTGGGCAAGATGTTCCCCGGATCCCGCGGCCTGCGCGTGGACCAGGCCCCGTTCAAGGGCGCCGGGTTCATGGGCACCCCGGAGTCGCCGGCCGCGCTGTTCAAGGCGTGGCGCATCCTCCCGAACCAGATTCGGGAGATCACCGCGGCTACGTCCGAGCGGCACCCGCGGCTGGACGACATGTCCGCCAAGGGCGCCGGGCCCGCGTACGCGCGGCGCTGGGATGCCGAGCGAACCGCGTGGATGCGCGACCTCACCCCCGACAGCGGCGCCGGCATCGAGTCGTCCGCGGCGGCCGGGTCGGGGCTGAACCTGTCCGCACTGCGCAGCGCACCCGAAGCACCGTCGCACGAGGACGAGATGCTGCGCCGCTTCCGGGCAGAAATCGACGCACAGTTCGGCACCGCACCCGAGCCGACCGCGACGAGTGCCGAGCCCCCGGCGCCCGGTGGGCTGAACCTGTCCGCGCTCAACCGCGAGCAGGAGCAGGACAGCCCGGCGCAGCGGGCCGCGCTCGCCCTGCTCCTCGCCTCCGGGACCGAGGGCACCGGAGCGTCCGCGATCGCCCGCGCGCTCACCGACGAGTACGGCACCACCCGCCAAACGGTCGTCCGCTGGCTCCAGGAATGGTCCAAGGACGGCACCGCAGTACGCATCGGGGAAGGCACCAAGGCCCGCTACGTCCACCACGACAACGCCCCCGGGACACCTCCCGAAAGCTGACCTTGTCGCTTGTCGCCCCCGCCCGAAGAGAAGCCGTGCAACGCGTCGTGAGGGCTCGGAAACGGCTTGTGACCTGGGAGGCGACAAGCGACAAGACAAGCGACAAGACAAGACAAGCGACAAGCCACACGACAAGAGAGAGGACAAGCAACGCGACAAGCAACGCGACAAGCAACCCACCCACCACACGGGCCCGCGCCACCTGTTGGCGCGGGCCCGCGGCACACCCGAAGGAGCCCGCCATGGGCCACAACGACCCGCCCGGAATCATCGCCCCGCACATACCTGCCGACGCCTGGAACCGCGCGCAGGCGACCGGTCAACCGGTCGTCATCATCGCCGCGGCGACGAACGAGAACGCCATCACGCTGCGCCAGATCGTGGTCCCGTTCGCGATCGCCGGGGCCACGGTCCTCGGCGGCTGGGGACTGGTCACCGCGCTCTGCTTCCTACTCGATGCCGCCGCCCACACCGCCACCGTCATCGCCGGCGCCGCCGGACCCGTCGGCGTCGGCGGCATCACCCTCAAGCTCGCCCGCAAGCACTGACCATCTGGGAGACAGCATGTCGTTCGGAGAGACCCCGATCACCATCGTCGGCAACCTGACCGGCGACCCCGAGCTGAAGTTCACCGAGGGCGGCGCCGCGCTCGCGAAGTTCACCATCGCCGTCACCCCGCGCACCTTCGACCGCACCTCCAACCAGTGGAAGGACGGCACCACCGCGTTCTACCGCTGCGCCGCCTGGCGCACGCTGGCCGAGCGCATCGCCGACAGCCTCAAGAAGGGCTCCCGCGTGGTGGCCAGCGGGCGGATGCGGCAGCACGACTGGACCACCGAGCAGGACGAGAAGCGCTCCATGCTCGCCGTCGAGATCGACGACATCGGCGCCTCTATCCGGTTCACCACCGTGACCATCAACGCCAAGCGCGCCTCCCAGAACGGCCCCGCGAGCGACGACCCGTGGGCCAAGACCGGTGACATCCCGGGAGTCTCGCAGCACAGCGAAGAGCCCCCCTTCTAGCAACGCCAAGGGCGGCCCCCCATCTCGCCAAAGAATCCGGGGCCGCCCTTGTCCACCTGTCCCTTCAACAGACCTGTGGAGGTCTTCCAGCATGACGCAACCCACCGACATTCGGCGAGAGTGCGGCTTACCGCCGCGCTGGTCATGGCGGCAGGCGTGAGCGAGCCCCTGCCCGTGGCCCTGGAGAGCCTGCATCTGCTGGCTGCCGCTCTGCTCTCCGCAGAGCGCGGCTGGCCCGTCATCCCCCTGCACCCGAACACCAAGCGGCCCGCCGGGCACCCCGAGCGGGCATGCCCCCGCACCGGGCGCTGCGTCGGCGGGCACCGCACCCCGGAGCAGCGGGCGACCACCGACCCGGGCCTGATCCAGACCGCGTGGGCGAACCGCCCGTACAACGTCGGTATCGCCACCGGCCCGGCTGGTCTGCTCGTTGTCGATCTGGACGTGCCCAAACCGGAGGAGCAGGAAGGAGCGCCTGACGGCGCCACTTCTTTCAAGGCGCTCTGCGAGCGCGCCGGACAGCCGCTCCCGCTCACCTACCAGGTGCGGACTCCCAGCGGGGGCAGCCACCTGTACTTCACCGCCCCCGCCGGGATGCGGTTGAAGTGCAGCGTGAAGCGGCTTGCCCCGCACATCGACACCCGTGCCTGGGGCGGCTACATCGTGGCCCCCGGCAGCGCCACCGAGCAGGGCGCCTACGAAGTCGCCGAGGCGGCCCCTGTCGCCCCGCTTCCCGGGTGGCTCGACGCTCTTCTCACCGAGCGGGCTAAACCGGCGGCCGCGCCCGTCCCGACACCTGTGTGGGACGGCACCAAAGCCGCCCGCACTGCGCTGGAGCGGGAATGCGTCGTCATCCGGGGCGCCAGTGAGGGCGGCCCGAACGGGCGGAATAACACGCTGTACCGCAGCACCTGCAAGGTGGCCCGGTTCGTCGCCTGGGGCCACATCTCCCGCCCCACGGTCGAGGAGGCAATCCAGGCGGCGGGGGAGTCGACGGGCCTGCCGGCTGCCGAGTGCCGCACCACGATCCGCAGCGCCATGGAGTGGCTGATCGCCAACGCCACACCGCGGGAGGCCGTATGACCGCCCCCCGCTCCCCCCGCCTGGATTGCCCCATCCCCGCCATGGACGGCCCGCAGGACGCCGAACGGGCCTGCGGGGCAACGGGTGTGGGCGCCCGAGAGAAGTTCGCCCGTCAGGGCGTCCTTTCAGCTCTTCCCACTGTCCTCCGTATCGCGGGCACGGCCCGCTGCTCCGACAGGAGGTATGCCGCATGACCGCCACCATTGACGGGGCCGCGCTGCTGAATGAGGTGGAAGCCTTCCACCGCCGCTTCAACGTCTTCCCCCGGGAAGCCGCCTACGTCGCCGTGGCCCTGTGGGACGCGCACGCCCATCTGATCGAGTGCTTCGAGACGACGCCAAGGATCGCGTTCCTGTCCCCGGAGCCCGGGTCGGGGAAGTCGCGGGCGCTGGAGATCGTGGAACTGCTCACCCCCCGACCGGTCGCCACCGTGTCCGCATCCGCCAATGCCCTCTACCGGCTGGTCGACTCGGCCGAAGGACTGCCCACCGTGCTGTTCGACGAGGTGGACACGATCTTCGGTCCCAGGGCCGGCGCCGATGAGGCCCTGCGCGGCTTCCTGAACGCCGGATACCGGCGCATCGGCGGCGCCCTGCGCTGCGTCGGCGAAGGCTCCAACCAGAACGCGCAGGTCTTCGATTCCTACTGCGCGGTCGCCATGGCCGGGCTCGGGTCCCTGCCCAACACCGTTCTCACGCGCGCGGTCATCGTCCGCATGCGCAAGCGCGCCCCCAACGAGAAAGTGGAGCCCTACCGGCAGCGCACCCACGAGAAGCAAGGCCACGCCCTGCGCGAGCGCCTCGCCAAATGGGCCGACACCGTCCGCGACCGCGTGGCGAACGCGTGGCCCGAGATGCCCGAAGGCGTCACCGACCGTCCCGCCGATGTGTGGGAGCCCCTGCTCGCCGTCGCGGACGCAGCCGGGGGCGACTGGCCGGCACGGGCGCGGGCCGCCTGTGTGGAACTGATCAGCGCAGCCCACGACAACGACGAATCCTCCATCGGCATCAGGCTGTTGACGGACCTGCGAGACAAGGTGTTCTGCGGCGCAGACCGCATGCCGACCGCCGCGATCATCGAATGCCTGCTGCGCATGGACGACGGACCGTGGGGCGATCTGGACGACAAGCCGATCAACTCCCGCACTCTGGGACGGCTGTTGGGGCAGTACGTCACTCACGCGAACAAGCCGATCAAGTCGCGCGGCATCCGCACCCCGTCGGGCTTCCCCAAGGGCTACTACGCGGAAGACCTCGCGGACGCGTGGGTGAGGTACTGCCCTCCGCCCCCCGGAGAATCCGCCACGTCCGCCACGTCCGCCACACCGCAGGTCAGCGGGGGTGAATCCGTGGCGGATAGCGCCACAGCTATCCGCCACACGTCCGCGGAAACCGCCACACAGCCCGTCCTCGCCGGCTGACCAAACCGGCTCTCCCGGTGCCGCCGCATCCCCTGGGTGTGGCGGTACCTATCCGCCACAAAAACGCTATCCGCCACACGATCAAGGCTCTGACCTGCGATGTGGCGGCGTGGCGGACGTGGCGGATTCCCCAGAAGGAAGCCAACAGCCCCGTTTGGGAGGCCGCAGTGAGTTCCGCCCTGCCCACCACTCACCAAGCGCTCACGGTTCCCGAAGTGATGGAGGCACTGAGCCTCAGCCGTTTCAAGGTCTACGACCTCATCCGCTCTCGACAGCTCAAGAGCATCAAGATCGGCCGATGCCGCCGCGTGCCTGCCGATGCTCTTCGAGCCTTCATCAATGACCAGTTGGAGGAAGCCGCCTGATGGCACGCAAGAGGAATCCAAACGGCGCCGGCAGCATCTGGCAGCGCAAGGATGGCCGGTACGAAGCCCGTGTGTACGTTCCGCAGCCTGACGGCACCCGCAAGCGCAAGACGGTCTATGGCGCCACCTGGGAGGAGTGCGACACCAAACGCCAGGAACTGGTCCGACGCGACCGCCAAGGCATCCCCACGCCCACCCGCTCCGCCAAGCTCTCCGAGTGGCTGCCCTACTGGCTGAAGCACTACGTCGAGCCGCGCCGCAAGCTCAGCACGTACGACAAGTACGAGGCTCACGTGCGGCTCTACCTGGTCCCGATCCTGGGCCCCAAGCGGCTGGAATCTCTGAGCGTTGCCGACGTGCGCCGCTTCATCACTCGAGTGCAAGGCGCCCACACGGCCGCGACCGGGAAGGAAGCACACCGGGTGCTGCGCACGGCGCTCTCGGCAGCCGTCCGAGAGGAACTGATCACACGCAATGTCGCCGCGCTGGTGGAGCCGCCGCGCGTCAAGCAGCGGGAGATTCGCCCGTGGACGCTGGAGGAGACCCTGTCGTTCCTGGAGGCGGCACGAAGCGACCCGCTCTACGCCGCGTTCGTGCTCGCCGTCGCCATGGGACTGCGCCGCGGTGAACTGGTGGGCCTGCGCTGGTCGGACCTGGACTTGGACAACCGGGTGCTGCACGTGCGTCAGCAGACCCAGCGTCGCAGGGGCACGCTCTATGACGACGACCCCAAGAGCCGTCGCAGTCGGGTGGTTCCGATGCCCGCCCTGTGCCTCGCCCCGCTGCGGTGGCACCGGCTCCGGCAACGGGAGGCGTTCGCGCGTACCGGCGTCGCCTGGTCTGAGGACGGCCACGTCTTCGCGACGAGGAACGGCCGGCCGGTGGAGCCGCGGAACGTCTACCGGTCCTTCACTCGGGTTGCCGCAGACGCCGGGCTGCGGGTGGTTCGGCTGCATGATGCACGGCACGGCTGCGCGACGCTGCTGACTGCGGCCGGGGTCGCCCCGCGGGTCATCATGGAGATCCTCGGACACAGCCAGATCAGCATCACGATGGACGTCTACACGCACGTCGTGCACGACACGCAGCGGGAGGCGATCAGCCACATGGATCGCCTGCTCAAGCGCCGCCTGCCTGCTGCCTGAGAGGCGACTGCCGTCAAATGCTGCCGTCAAAGGCCCCGGACCATGATCGGTCCGGGGCCTTTTGCCTAGTGCCCCCGGCAGGATTCGAACCTGCGACACCCGCTTTAGGAGAGCGGTGCTCTATCCCCTGAGCTACGAAGGCGGGGGGATCTCTGGGAGACCCGGCGACTAGCGTAGCGGATTCGGTGGGGTGGGGGTTCTGGCGTTCGGTCAGTGGATGATTCGGGTTTCCAGGCCGTCCAGGACGCGGTCGAGGCCGTACTGGAAGTTCTCGTCGCGGGCGGTGCGGGGATCCTTGCCGCGTTGTTCGGCGTAGCCCTCGCGGAGGTGGGGGTAGGACTCGGCGGCCTGTTCGGCGGTGGGCCAGAGGCTTTCCACGTACTGCTGTTCGGTGTGGCCGCTGCGGGCGAGGACGTTGAGGTAGGCGGCCTCGCTGGTGGCCATGCCGGTGACGTAGGCGACGAGGGTCGAGGCGGCCTGGTCGGCCTCGGCGGTGGGCAGGCCCGCGCGGGTGAAGAGGGCGAGCAGGAACTCGGCCAGGCGCATCGCGTTCGGGCCGAGGTACGACATGCCCATCTCGCCGAGGACCGAGGCGATCCACGGGTGGCGCAGCATCGTCGCGCGCAGGCTCTGGGCGCAGCCGGTCGCGTCCGCGCGCCAGGTCGCGGGGTCGGTGGACCGGGGGATCTCGATTTCGCCGTAGATCTCGTCGATGGCCAGCTCGATGAGCTCGTCCTTGTTGGCCACGTGCCGGTAGAGCGAGGTGGCTCCGGCGCCGAGGCGGGTGCCGAGCTTGCGCATGCTCAGGGCGTCGATGCCGTCGGAGTCGAGCAGGCGTAGCGCTTCGGCGACGATCTGGTCCCGGCTCAGCGCCGGCTGTTCGCGGCCGGCCCGGGGGCGGGTCCACACCGACTGGACGGGCGTCTGCGGCCCCGTTTCGGCCTGCTCCTGGGGGGACATTCGGCTTCCTCTCTCCCGGTCCGGTCACCGTAGCGCACAGCATGCGCAGGGTGCGTACGCGTGCCCATGGATTCGTACGGTGTTCTCTCTTGCGTACAGTGTGCGCATCGCCGTACGGTGTTCCACAGAGCGCACGGTGTGTGCGGCTCAGCCCGTCGTTCGAGAGGTAGTGAGATGGACCGTCATCCGCGTCGCTGGCTCATCCTGATCGTGTTGTGCCTCAGCACCCTGGTGCTGGTCGTCGACAACATGGTTCTCACCGTGGCGATCCCGACGATCGCCGAGGACCTGAAGGCCAGCGCCCAGGACCTCCAGTGGATCCTCGACTCGTACATGCTGGTCTTCGCCGGGCTGCTGCTGACCGCGGGCAGCCTCTCCGACAAGTTCGGGCGGCGGAAGGTGATGGTCATCGGGCTCGCGCTCTTCGGGGCGGCCTCGGTGGTGGCCATGGAGGCCGCCACGCCCGGGGCACTGATCCTGGGGCGGGTGCTGATGGGCGTCGGGGGCGCGCTGATCATGCCCAGCACGCTGTCGATCCTGGTCACCGTCTTCGACGACGCCGAGCGGCCCAAGGCCATCGCCGCCTGGAGCGCCGTCGCCATGGTCGGGCTCGTCGGCGGTCCGGTCGTCGGCGGCGCGCTGCTGGCCCACTTCTGGTGGGGGGTCGTCTTCCTCCTCAACATCCCCATCGCCGGTCTCGCGATCATCGCCGCGCTGGTCCTCATGCCCGAGTCCAAAGGGCCCTGGCGCAAGGCCGATCCGATCGGCATGGTGCTGTCGATGGTCGGCATGACCGCGCTCATCTGGACGATCATCGAGTTCCCCAAGGGCGGGCTGAGTCAGCAGGGCACGCAGCTCTCGCTCGGCGTCGCCGTGCTCGCACTGGTCGGGTTCGGGGTGTGGGAGAGCCGCTGCTCCTCGCCGATGATCCCGGTCTCGATCTACCGCAACCGTGTCTTCACCGGCGCCAGCTTCTCCCTCGTGCTGCTGACCCTGGCCCAGGGCGGCCTGATGCTGGTGCTGACCCAGTACCTGCAGTTCGTCCTCGGCTACTCCGCCACCCAGACCGGTCTCGCCTTCACCCCGCTGGCCCTCGCGACCCTCGCCTTCAACAGCGTCGGCGCCGCCCTGCTGCCGAAGACCGGCAACCGCGCCATGGTGGTCTTCGGACTCCTCGTCATCGCCTCCGGGTTCGGGCTGCTGTCCACGCTGAACCCGGAGAGTGGGTGGGGCGTCCTCGCCGGTGCCATGTGCCTCATGGGCGCCGGTGGCGGGCTGACCATGCCCGCGGCGATGTCGGCCATGATGGGTGCGATCCCGGACGAGCACGCCGGTGTGGGCTCCGCGCTCAATGACACCGTCCAGCAGGCCGGCGCCGCGCTCGGTGTCGCCGTCCTCGGCGCGGTCCTCTCCAGCACCTTCACCGGCCACATGCCCGCCGCTGCCCCGGCCGCCGCCCGCCACTCGATCGGCGACGCCCTCGCCGTCGCCGCCCGCACCGGCGACAAGTCCCTGCTGGCCTCCGCCCACGACGCCTTCACCAGCGCGATGTCGGCGAGCTTCCTGGCGGGCGGGGCGGGAGTCCTGGTCGCGGCCGTCCTCGCCGTCTTCCTGATGCGCGACGGCCGGCCCGCCGGAGCCTCGGACCAGGGTGCGACCCAGGTTTTGTCGGAGGAGGTCGTGTCGGAGGAGAGGGTGTCGGAGGAAGGGGTGTCGGGTGAGGGTGAGTCCGAAGTCGTTTCGGCCGGGGGCGTGGAGGTCGGCCACTGACGCCCAGGGGGACCGGCACACCTGCTCCCGCCCGTGTCCGGACCACGTTCCCGTGGCCCGGACACGGGCGTTCCCGTGCTCAGGCGGTCGTCAGAAGGGGTACGCGCCGACGCGTCACGTCCGCGGTACCCGGCGGAACCGTCCCGCCACCCACAGGTCCTCCTCGATCCGTCCCACCGTGGCCCGCAACTCCGGCAGCACCTCGGCGACGCACTCCTCGGGCGTACGGCGGCTGCTGTGCATCGCGACATTGACGGCGGCCACGACCCGCCCGCCGCGCTCGCGCACCGGCATCGCGACCGAGCGCAGCCCCACCTCCAACTCCCCGTCGACCAGGGCGTATCCCTCTTCCCGTACGCGGTCCAGGACGGCCTTCAGCCGAGCGGGGTCCGTGATCGTGCGGGGGGTCAACGGGAGCAGTTCGGTGAGCGGGGGCTCGGGCAGGTCCGCCAGCATCACCCGGCCCAGCGCGGTGGGGTACGCGGGCAGACGGGTGCCGATGGTGATGTGGACGCTCATGACGCGGCTGGTGGAGACACGGCCCGTGTACTGGATCTCGTCGCCGGTCAGGACCGCCAGCGACACCGAGTCGTGCAGCCGCTGGGAGAGTTCGGTGAGGTGCGGGGCGGCGATCTCGGCGAGCGAGGTCCGTGACAGGGGAGGGAAGCCGAGGCCCAGCACGCGGGGGGTGAGGCGGAAGACGCGGTCGTGCGCGGTGACGTATCCGAGGTGTTCCAGGGTGATCAGGGCGCGGCGGGCGGTCGCCCGGGCGAGTCCGGTGGCCTGGGCGACCTCGGTGAGGTTCAGTTCGGCGCGACCCTCGCCGAAGGCGGTGATGACGGTGAGGCCCCGGGCCAGCGACTCGATGAACTCCCGGCCCAGTTCCTGCTTGGAGGCGCCGGTCCAGACGGCGAGGCCGGAGGGGGCGGCGGTGGTGCGGGGCGTGACGGATTCGGCGTGCTGTGCCTCGCGCAGTTCCCGTTCCATCGCGGCGACGGCCTCCCGCAGCCGGGGCAGCAGGGTGTCGCGCAGATCGGCCGCGGTGTGCCGGCTGGTGTGGCTGACCACGCTCACCACACAGGCGATGCGGCCCGCCTCCCGTACGGGCATGGAGAGGGCGACCAGGCCCGGTTCGATCAACTGGTCGTCCAGCGCCCAGCCGGCCTCCCGCGCCTCGGCCGTACGCTGCTCGAAGTCGTCGCCGAGGGCGGGAAGCCGACGTGCGCTTCGGCCGGCGCCCGGCTCCTGCGGCCTGTCCGCCGCGAGGCTTTCGGCGACGGTGAGGTCCTCGCCGGTGAG
Source organism: Streptomyces olivochromogenes (assembly GCF_001514115.1). Classification (GTDB taxonomy): domain Bacteria; phylum Actinomycetota; class Actinomycetes; order Streptomycetales; family Streptomycetaceae; genus Streptomyces; species Streptomyces olivochromogenes. The sequence goes on along the minus strand of NZ_KQ948464.1, from coordinate 273,713 downwards.
GCCCTTGGCGATGGTGAGGTCTTTGGCGGCGGTGAGGTCTTTGCCGTTCTTACTGTTCGTGCGGCTCGTGCCGATCCTGTCCTTCTCGTCGTTTCGGTCGTCCTCGCCGTACTCGATCGGCCGGCTCCGCGCCGGGACCGCCGGGAATCCCCGGTCCTCCGGGTCGGCCGCGCGCCGCTCTCGCCACCGCGCCCACTCCCGATCGCCCCACTCGGTGGCGAACAGCGGGCCGGGCGCGGTGCGTTCGGCGGGCAGCAGGTCGCCGATGCGGAAACTCAGCGACATGGCGCGGCGCCGGGTCGCCTGGTGGATGAAGCGGATGCCGTCCTGGTCGCCGACCGCGAGCGAGACGGACTCGTCGAGCTCGTCGGCGAGGGCGTCGGCGTGCGCGTCGAGGAGGCGGGGCAGGCGCAGGGCGGCCAGGTAGGCGTTGCCGAGTTCCATCAGACGGGGGGCCAGGACGGCGTCGCGGCCGTCGAGGCGTACGTACCCCCGGCGCGCCAGGGTCGCGGTGATCCGGTCGACGGTGGAGCGTGCGAGCCCGGTGGACCGCTCCAGCCCGCTGAGGCTGGACACTCCGTCGGCGTCGGTCAGCCGCCGCAGTACGGCGATACCGCGGATGAGGGGGGTGACGGCCTCGGCGGGCACCGCGGCCTCGGCGCCTGCGGCGCTGCTGGTGCCGGTCCCGGGGGCCGGTGCGACGTTCGATTGCATGGGCTCTCCGATGCGGATCTCTGAAGAGACGCAGTCGCGGATCTCCGAAGAGACTCAGGACAGACACCGTAGTCCTTGCACGGCCAGGTCAGCAGGTCGGAGGGCCGGGAGCGGCGGGGGAGAGAACGGTCGGGGGGCGGGGAGCGGCTGGTCAGGGACCGGGGGCGGCCGGTGAGGGGAAGGGGAGGGGAGGGGAGGGGAGGGGAGGAGAGGGGAGGGGAGAGGGAGCGGCCGGTCAGCGGCGGGTGACGGACACCCGGTAGTCACCGTTCGGATCCGCCGCCGTGACCGCGATCGTGATGCCGGTCTTGGGGTCCTTGAAGGACTCGCCCGGGGCGAAGGGGGCGTCGGAGAGTTCCGCGTGGACGTTGGGGCTGCGGGTACAGCCGCCGCTGTGGCGCTTGGAGTCGTAGACGGTGATGGGGCCGTTTCCGGTGTCCACGCCCGCGTCGACCTTGTAGATGAGGATGCCGGGGCGGCAGACGGCGGAGTCGTTGCCGTCGTGGGTGCGCAGTTCGAAGGCGTACCCCGTCTTGGTGCCGGTGGGTACGAAGACCAGCTTCTCGCCGCCGGGCCGGGACAGCGGGGTGAGGGTGTACTCCGTCGTCCCGGGCGACGCGACGCATCTGACCTGCGACTCGTCGAGCCAGCCCAGCTTCCACTTGTGCCAGCCGAGGAGGTCGTTGTCGGCTCCCCAGTCCTCGCTCATGATGTCCCAGTGGCCGACCGCGCCTCCGCCCTCCGGGGTGTAGAGGTCGGGCAGGCCGAAGGTGTGGCCGTTCTCGTGGGGGAGTACCCGGTAGCCGGTCTCGGCGTAGGAGCCGGAGCCGTCGTCCTGGCGGCTGTAGACGAAGGACGCGTTGGAGACGGGGACGCCGTCGGCTATGGGGGCCTCGGTGTTTCCGGCGAAGGTGACGGACAGGACGGTGTCCAGGGCGGAGGGCCCGGCGTTCGGCGTCACCAGCACGTTCAGGAGGTCGTACGAGCGGAAGTCCACCTCGGGGTCGGCCGTGGCCACTATGTCCTGGACCAGATCGCGGTAGCCGGGGTCGAAGGGGGCGCCGCGTTCTATGCCGTACGCCTTGAAGGGCTTGGGCATGCGCAGCCAGTGGTGGATGGGGGTCTCGGGGCGGTAGTCGAGGCGGCCGTAGGAACTGGTGCGAAACCAGTTCTGGGTCTGCGGGAAGAACTCGGCGAGCCGGTCGAGTGCGCTGCCCGGGCCGGGCGCGTCGGAGAAGTCGACCATCAGGGTGAGGGCTCGGACGGTGCCGGTGGAGCGGGCGTATCCGGGTTGGGTCGGTATGCCCTCGCCCATCTGTACGCCCATCGCGCCGCTGATCATGCAGGGACCGAGCGCCGTGGAGCGGGCCAGCGCGATGGAGCCCGCCGTCGTGGAGCCCGCCGGGAGGTGACCGGTGCCGGCGGAGGTGCTGACCGTCAGCGTCAGAAGGGTCACTGTGGCGAGGGCGGCCACGCGGCGCGAGCGTATCCGGCGGGTGGTGGGCTGCATCGGCTTCATGCAGGGGCCCTTCGCTCACGGCAGCCGCCCGGTCACCGGCTGCACCCTGTGCGATCACCCTGTGACGGGGGATGCGGGGGCGCGCGCTGGAAGAGCCCGAACGTGGGTTTCTTGCCGGGGGAGGGGTGACGGGAGCCGCGTCAGAGGTTTGGCCGTGGGGCGGGGCGGGGCGGTGCGGATGTGGGGGCGTGGGCCGGGGAGGGCGTGGGATGGGGCGGATGTGCGGGCCAGGGCTGGGGCGGATGCCGAGCCGTGGCGGGGGCGGATGCCGAGCTGAGGGCCGCGTCGGATGTTCGGCCGCGCGCCGCGGTGGGCCGCCCACCCCCTAGTGACGCAGGTCACATCAGATCGCTGGGAATGGGGGAAATAACCGGGGACCGTTTCCCCGTTTAGCCATGTGTCCGAGCGAAACGGGGACGGATTCCCCGGATCGCGCCACAGTCTTCCTACACCTACGTCTGAGGAGTACGCCGTGGAGACCGCCACCCCCGTGAAGCGTCGCGTGCCCCGGCCCCGCGCCGATGCCCTGCGCAACCGGGAGCGGATCGTCGCCGCCGCGCGTGAGATGTTCGTCGAGTTCGGCCCCGACGTGCCGTTCGACGAGATCGCCCGCCGCGCCGGTGTCGGCAACGCCACGGTGTACCGCAACTTCCCGGACCGCGACGCGCTCGCGCGGGAGGTCGTCTGCTCGGTCATGGACCGCACGTCGGAGTGGATCGAGTCGGCTCTCGGCGAGGGCGCCGACGCCTTCCAGGCGCTGAGCGACTTCGTGCACTTCGCGGCGGACGAGCGGATCGGCGCCCTGTGCCCCATGCTCTCCGAAGCCTTCGACCAGCACCACCCGGATCTGTTCGCCGCAAGCGAGCGGACCATGGAGTTGGTCGGCGCGCTGATGAGGCGCGCCCGCGAGGCCGGACAGTTGCGGCCCGACGTCGAGTCAGGTGACCTCATGGTCGCCGTCAGTCAGCTCACCCGGCCGCTGCCCGGCACCGCGTGCCAGGGCATCGACCGCTTCGTGCACCGTCATCTGCAGCTGTTCCTGGACGGTCTGCGGGCACCGGCCCGCTCCGTACTGCCCGGAGTGGCGGCCACCGTGGAGGATCTGCGAACAGCCTGACCAGCATCCAGACCAGCCTGACCGATGAGATCGGCGCACAGCGCCAGTCTTCAGTCCGACGTTAGTCCGAACTTAGTCCAACAAGCTTCCGGAGGCTTGCGGCCGTCGTCGACGACGAGCCGCCGGCTCCCGTGACCTTCCCTCACCTTTTTCACTGCGAAGTACCGGAGTGGGTATCCCCATGTCTGAAACAGGCACCTCAGCCTCGGCACAGTCGGCGGCCGAACTCGCCGACGCACACAGCAACCGCTGGAAAGCGCTCGCGTTCATCGCGCTCGCCCAGCTGATGGTCGTCCTCGACGCGACCATCGTGAACATCGCGCTGCCCTCCGCCCAGCAGGACCTGGGGATATCGGACGGCAACCGTCAGTGGGTCATCACGGCCTACGCCCTCGCCTTCGGCGGTCTGCTGCTCTTCGGCGGCCGTATCGCCGACCTGTGGGGCCGCAAGCGCACCTTCGTCACCGGTCTGATCGGCTTCGCGGGCGCCTCCGCCATCGGCGGCGCCGCGCAGAGCGAGGCGATGCTGCTCGGCGCCCGCGCCCTGCAGGGCGCCTTCGGTGCCCTCCTGGCCCCCGCCGCGCTCTCGCTGCTCGCGGTGATGTTCACCGACGCCAAGGAGCGCGCCAAGGCGTTCGGCATCTACGGTGCGATCGCCGGTGGCGGTGGCGCCGTCGGCCTGATCCTCGGCGGCTTCCTCACCGAGTACCTGAACTGGCGCTGGACGTTCTTCGTGAACATCCCGTTCGCGATCATCGCCGCCCTGGGCGCGTACTTCGTCATCCGTGAGCCGGCCGGCGGCCGCAACCGCTCGCCGCTCGACATCCCCGGTGTCATCCTCTCCACCCTGGGCCTGGTCTCCCTGGTCTACGGCTTCACCCGTGCCGAGTCCAACGGCTGGAGCGACTCCACCACCATCGGTCTGTTCGTCGCCTCGGCGGTGCTGCTCGCGGCCTTCGTGTTCACGGAGTCCAAGGTCAAGGCCCCGCTGCTGCCCCTGCGCGTCATCACCGAGCGCAACCGCGGTGGTGTCTACCTCTCGCTCGGCCTCGCGATCATCGCGATGTTCGGCCTGTTCCTGTTCCTGACCTACTACCTGCAGATCGTGAAGGGCTACTCGCCGGTCAAGACCGGCTTCGCCTTCCTGCCGATGATCGCGGGCATGATCACGGGCTCCACCCAGATCGGCGCCCGTCTGATGACCCGCGTCCCGCCGCGGCTGCTGATGGCACCGGGCTTCGCCCTGGCCGCCGTGGGCATGCTGCTGCTGACCCAGATGGAGGTCAACTCCTCCTACGCGGGTCTGCTGCTCCCGGCCCAGCTGCTGCTCGGCCTCGGTATGGGTACGGCGTTCATGCCGGCCATGTCCCTGGCCACGTACGGTGTGCAGCCGAAGGACGCCGGTGTCGCCTCCGCGATGGTCAACACCTCGCAGCAGGTGGGCGGCGCGATCGGTACGGCCCTGCTGAACACGATCGCCGCCTCGGCGACCACCTCGTACATCAAGGACCACATCGGTGGTGCCGCCTCCAAGTCGCAGCAGCAGCTCGTCCAGCTGCAGGGCATGGTGAACGGCTACACCAACGCCATCTGGTTCGCCGTCGGCATCCTGGTGGTCGCGGCCACGATCGCCGCGACCCTCGTCAACACCGGCCGCCCGGACATGTCCGCGGCCTCCGGCGCGGGCGACGGCGTCGAGGACGAGGTCAAGGTGCCGGTGATCGCCCACTGATCACCCGTACCGCCCGTACCGCCGCTGGTACCTCCGGTGCTTCAGGTGCTTCGAGTGCGGGCGCGGGGTGGGGACGCCTCGCCCGTACGATTCCCAGGGTCCGCCCCGGTTCCGAGTTCATCGGGACCGGGGCGGACCCGCGTCCACTCCCGGTCAGCCCGTCAACCCGTCAACCCGTCAGCCCGTAACCCTGTCAGCCCGTCAGCCCGTAACCCTGTCAGCCCGTCAGCCCGTAACCCCATCACCCCGTCAACGCAGCCAAGGCAGGTCCGCGCCCGCGTCCTTCGGCTGCAGCCCCTCGGCGATGATCCGCATGGCCTCGCCGAGGGCCTTGTGCTGTTCGGGTGTGAGCCGGTCGAAGAAGGCCTGCCGTACGGCGTCGACATGGCCCGGCGCGGCCTTGCTCAGCACCTCGTAACCGGCGTCGGTGAGGACGGCGAACTGGCCCCGTTTGTCGGAGGGGCAGTCCTCGCGGCGCACCCACCCGTTCTTCTCCAGGCGGGCGATCGCGTGCGAGAGACGCGAGCGGGTGATCTTCGCGTTCATGGCCAGCTCGGTCATCCGCAGCCTTCGGCGCGGCGCCTCGACGAGCTGGACGAGCAGACCGTAGTAGACGTGCGGCATGCCCGCGTCGCGCTGCAGCTGACGGTCGAGATGGTCCTCGAGGAGGGTGGCGGCGTTCATGTACGCACGCCAGGTGCGCTGTTCCTCGTCGGTGAGCCAGCGCGGCTCTTCAGCGGATGCGGATGCCGTAGTCATGTACTCCACTGTACGAGCCCCTTCTTGAATATTAAACAAATCGAGAGTATGGTTCCGCATGGAAGCTTGAGACTTCAAATAACTTCCCCATCGGTCTTACGATGGACCCCCGGAGGGAGCAGCCGCCATGTCTGTCGCCACGTCTGCCGTCACCGAGGGGCGTGCCCCGCAGGAGCGCATGCCCGCCCTCTACCTCAGTCATGGCGCTCCGCCGCTCGCCGACGACCCGATCTGGCCCGGAGAGCTGGCCGCCTGGTCCGCCGAACTGCCCCGCCCCAAGGCGATCCTGATGGTCTCCGCCCACTGGGAGGAGGCCCCGCTGGCCCTCGGCGCGGTCCAGACCGTACCGCTCGTCTACGACTTCTGGGGCTTCCCCGAGCACTACTACCAGGTCCGGTACGCGGCTCCCGGCGCCCCCCAACTCGCCGAGTCCGTACGGAAGCTGCTGCGCGCCCCGGGCGTTCCCGTCCAGGACATCCCGGACCGCGGCCTCGACCACGGCGCCTACGTCCCTCTGGTCGAGATGTTCCCCGACGCCGACATCCCTGTCCTGCAGATCTCCATGCCGACCCTCGATCCAGTGAAGTTGATGGAGATCGGACGCAAGCTGGCGCCGCTGCGCGACGAGGGCGTCCTGATCGTGGGCTCCGGCTTCTTCACCCACAACCTGGCCGCGCTGCGCCAGGGCGGAATCCCCTCCTGGTCGGTCGAGTTCGACGACTGGGGCCACCGGGCCCTGGACGCCCGTGACTGGGACGCCCTGCTCGACTTCGGTCACAAGTCCCCGGCCGGCCTGCTCGCCCACCCCCGCACCGAGCACTTCGCCCCGCTCTTCGTGACGATGGGCGCGGCGGACGCCACGGGCGAGCTGGACGAGCAGCGGTCGGTGATCGACGGGTTCTGGCTGGGGCTGGCCAAGCGGTCGGTGCAGTTCGGCTGATCCAGAGGTCCTTCAGTCAGAGGTCCATCGGCTAGAGGTCCGTCGGCTGGAGGTCCTTCTCGTACCAGGCCACATCCCAGTACCGGCCGAACTTCCGGCCCACCTCCCGGTACGTACCGACGTAGCGGAACCCGAAGCGTTCGTGCAGCCTCACTGACGCTTCGTTGGGTTGGGCGATGCCCGCGTAGGCGCGGTGCACGTCCTCGTCGGCGAGCGCCTCGAAGAGGGCCTTGTAGAGCAGCGTGCCGACGCCCCGGCCGCCCGCGTCCGGGGCGAGGTAGATGGTGACCTCGACTGAGGTGGCGTAGGCGGGCTTGGGGCGGAACGCGCTGGACGTGGCGTATCCCAGAATTCGCTGTGCGTTTCCGGGAACCCCCTGTGAGTCCGTGTCCGTGGCAACCATCAGGCGGTGCGGGCCGTCTTCAGGGTGGGAGAGCAGCCAAGGGCGACGCTCTTCCGAGGTGAAGACGGCAGTGTCGAATGTGATGGGGGTCTCGCGAACGTAGTGGTTGTAGATGGCCGTGAGAACGTCGAGGTCGGCCTCGACTCCTGGCCTGACCTGCGCCTCTGTACGTTCCGTTGACATCCGACCTCCCGCTGTGGCGGCACAGGGTACTGCATGATCAGAAAAATAGGAGGGCGGGTTGGGAATTCTGTCCGGATTCCAGTCGTTGTTTCCTTCGGATGCCGGGCACTCGGAAGAGTGTCCGAGCCGCCACTAGGACCCGCAAGCCCACCATCGCAAGGGAGCACGCATGGCAACCCGTGCCGTCGCCCGTCGTCAGTCCGCCACCGGCGAGACCAGCGACGCGGCACGCAGTGTTCGCGCCGTAGGCGGCGAAATCGCCGACCGCGACCTGGTCGGCATGTACCTCGACGAGATCGCGCGTACGCCGCTGCTCGACGCCGCCAAGGAAGTCGAGCTGTCCCAGATCATCGAGGCGGGTGTGTTCGCTCGGCAGATCCTCGACGACGAGGTCGATGCCCCCAAGGCGGACGCGACCCGCGAGGAGCTCGAGGCGCTGGTCGCCGAGGGGGAGCGGGCCAAGGACGTCTTCATCCGCTCCAACCTGCGGCTGGTCGTCGCCGTGGCCCGGCGGTATCCCCGTAGCGGCCTGCCCCTGCTCGACCTGATCCAGGAGGGCAACGCGGGCCTGGTGCGCGCGGTCGAGAAGTTCGACTACCGCAAGGGCTTCAAGTTCTCGACGTACGCCACCTGGTGGATCCGTCAGGCCATCACCCGCTCCATCGCCGACCAGTCGCGCACGATCCGCCTCCCCGTGCACCTGGTCGAGGAGCTGGGCCGGATCCGTCGCGTGCAGCGCGAGTTCAACCGCAAGAACGGGCGCGAGCCCGAGCACGCGGAGATCGCCGCCGAGCTGGACTCGACCCCGGAGCGCGTGACGGATGTCCTGGACTGGGCCCGCGACCCGGTCTCGCTGAACATGTCGGTGGACGACGACGGTGACACCCAGTTCGGTGACCTCCTCGAGGACACCTCCGCGGTCTCGCCCGAGCAGTCCGTCCTCACCCTGCTGCGCAGCGAGGAGCTCGACGACCTGATCGGCCGCCTCGACCAGCGCACGGCCTCGATCATCAAGATGCGGTACGGCATCGACGACGGCCGGGAGCGCACGCTCACGGAGGTCGGCAAGGAGCACGGGCTCACCCGTGAGCGCATCCGCCAGATCGAGAAGCACGCGCTGCTGGAGCTGAAGAAGCTGGCCCGCGACACCGGTTTTGACGCGGCGGCTTAAGAATGTCCGCGGTTCGTGCGGTTTGCGTGGTTCATGTGGTTGGTGTGCCACGTATGGTTCGTACGGGTTCGACGGATCTGACGGATCTGACGGCCCCGAGGTCGGCCATAAGTCGACCGGACATGGCCATGTAACGCCGCTTAACTCGCTGGGCTCTGGGCACAAGACTTCAGGGCCCAGGGTTCAGGGTCCCGGGGCGCAGCCCCAAGACCCCCCAGAACCGAGTCCCGACGCACTCCCCCCCCCGCGCCGGGACTCTCCAGAGCCGAGCTTCGGCGCCTTCCCCCCCCTGGCGCCGGGGCTCGGCTCCTTTTTGTGCAGGGTTCGGCGGGGTCGGCCGGGGCTCGTCCGGGGACGGGGCGGGGTTCGTTCGGAGCGGGCCGGGGTTCGATCGGGCCGCGATCCGGGGGAGCGGTGGTTTTCGGGCAGGCAGACGGGCCACCCCGTACCTGAACCCCGGGGTGACCCGGATGGCAGATTGTGCCACAGGGGCATAACCTGCCGTTCGTGACCGGTACCGACCGCGCGGCCGCCGTTCCCGGGCTCTCGCTCACGGAGCGACGCAAGGCCGCCACGCGGATGGAGATCGCGCGGGCCGCGGCCGGGCTCTTCATGAGGCACGGTCTGCGCGCCACCCGAGCCGAGGACATCGCCCGCGCCGCCGGTGTCGCGCCACGCACCTTCTACCGCTACTTCGCCGGCAAGGAAGAGTGCCTCGCCCCGCTCTTCTCCGCGGGCGTCGAGAAGTGGGCCGAGGCCGTACGTGACGCCCCGGCCGACCTGTCCGTGCCGGAGGCGCTTCGCCACGCCGTCGTCCAGACCCTCACCCCGGGCGTAGGGGTGCGACCGGAGTCCATGGACTGGGTCCGCGCCCTGCTCCGGTTGGCCGAGGGGAGCCCGGCGCTGCTGAGGGTGTGGGGCGAGGCGTGTCAGGGGGCGGAGCGGACGCTGGCTCGGGTGCTGGAGGCGAGGGCTGCCGTGGCGGGCGGCGGGACGGAGTTCCGGCTCGGTGCCGCCGTGGCCGGTGCGGCGGTTCGCGCGGCGGTGGAGGTCTGGGCCGCCGGCGACGAGCCGGCCGACGGTCCGGCCGGACCGGTCGCGCTCGCGGTACGTCATCTGGAAGCGCTGCGTGACTTTCCCTGGGGTACCGCGTGACTTTCCTCCCGTGTGGCTTCCTCTGGACGCCGGGCCCGCGCGGGGCTCACCCGGCTCTGACGCCGCGCCCTTCCCGGCGACCGCCCTCCGCCCCGTCTCCCGCCCCGCCCCCTGTCCCGCCCTCCGACCCGTCTTCCGAGCCGCCCGCCGCCCGGGTCAGGCGCCCGCCCCACTCCCGTACGCACTCCACCAGTTCGGCCGGCCGTCGCACCGTGAACTCGCAGTCGACCATCGCGAGCCGTACCGCCAGCCACTCCACGGAGTCCCCGGCGGAGGAACGCAGCAGACAGTTGCGCTCGTCGATCGGCTCGGGCGCGCCGAACCACTTGGGCAGACGGGCCGCGACGAACGCGGCGGGCGCGGCGAAGGCCACCTCGAAGTCGTACGTCTCCTGGCGCCCGTACATCGACTGCCGCAGGTATTCGGCCGCGTTCCCCGTCGGCAGTTCGCGTGGCGTGAAACGGACGCCGGTCGCGAAGGGCTCGGCGATCCGGTCGACGCGGAAGGTGCGCCAGTCGTCGCGGTCGAGGTCGTAGGCGACGAGGTACCAGCGACGGCCGGTGGACACGAGGCGGTAGGGCTCGGCCAGGCGTTGGGAGGGGGTGTCGTCCCCCGAGCGGTAGGCGAACCGCAGCCGTTCCCGCCCGGTCACCGACGCGGCGATCACGGTCAGCGTCTCCGGCGCGATGCTCGCCCCGTCCCCGCTGGTCAGCGGGGTGGTCGCGGCCTGGAGCGTGGACACACGGTGGCGCAGCCGGGACGGCAGCACCTGCTCCAGTTTGGCGAGGGCCCGTACGGAGGCCTCGTCGACGCCCTCGACCGCGTGCCCGGCGCCGGCCCGCAGCCCCACCGCGATCGCCACCGCCTCCTCGTCGTCGAGCACGAGCGGCGGCATCGCCTTGCCCGCCACCAGCCGGTACCCGCCGTCGGCCCCCTTCGTCGCCTGCACCGGATAACCCAGCTCCCGGAGCCGGTCGATGTCGCGGCGGACGGTACGCCGGGACACGCCCAGCCGCTCGGAGAGCTCGCCGCCGGGCCATTCGCGGGGTGTCTGGAGGAGGGAGAGCAGCTGGAGGAGCCGGGCCGGGGTGTCCGTCGTCATGTTTCCCAGAGTGCCGCACATCTAGGACATGATCTGACCTAATGGGGGTCTACCTTCAAGCCATGACCTCCACCGAGACCACTCCCAGCAGTCCGGCCGAGCCGCCGCAGGGCCCGGCAGCCGCGGCCGACCGACGGCGCTGGTTCGCGCTCGCCATCGTGATGACCGCGGCCTTCATGGACCTGGTCGACGTCACGATCGTCAACATCGCGATTCCCTCGATCCAGCGGGACGAGGGCGCGTCTTTCAGCCAGATCCAGTGGATCACCGCCGGCTACGCGCTCGCCTTCGCCGCCGGGCTCATCACCGGTGGACGGCTCGGCGACATCCACGGCCGCAAGCGGCTCTTCCTGGTCGGCATAGGGGGCTTCACGATCGCCTCCGCGCTGTGCGGCTTCGCCGCGAACCCGGAGATGCTCGTCGCCTCGCGCATTCTTCAGGGCGGGATGGCCGCGCTGATGGTGCCGCAGGTGCTGTCGATCGTGCACGCGACCTTCCCGGCGCACGAGCGGGGCAAGGTCTTCGGCCTCTTCGGAGCGATCGTCGGCCTGGGCGCCGTGTCCGGCCCGCTGCTCGGCGCGCTGCTCACCGAGTGGAACCTCTTCGGTCTCGAATGGCGGCCGATCTTCCTCATCAACCTGCCGGTGGGCATCGCCGCGCTGATCCTGGGACGACGTTTCATCAGCGAGTCCAAGGCCCCGAAGGCCCTCAAGCTCGACCTCGTCGGCGTGGCCCTCGTGACGCTGGGCCTGCTGATGCTGCTCTACCCGCTGACGCGAGGGCGTGAGCTGGGCTGGCCGCTGTGGGGGTACATGTCGATGGGCGGCGCCCTCCTCGTCTTCGCGGCGCTGGTGGCGTTCGAGCGGCGGAAGGCGGCGCGGGACGGTTCGCCGCTGGTCGAGCTGTCGCTGTTCAAGGTGAAGAGCTTCGCGGCGGGCATCGCCGTCCAGACTGTCTTCGGGGTCGGCCTCGGCATCTTCTTCCTGGTCTGGACGCTGTACATGCAGGTCGGCCTGGGCTGGCGCCCGCTGCGGGCGGGTCTGACCGGGGTCCCGTTCTCGATCGCGGTGTCGGCCGCGGCGGGCATGTCGGTGCAGCTGCTCGTCCCGCGCTTCGGGCGCAAGGTGCTCCAGGCGGGCGCCCTGATCATGGCGGCCGGGGTGCTGCTCTACATCTGGGAGTCCGAGCGGTACGGCCTGTCCATCGCCTCCTGGCAGATGGCGCTTCCGCTGGTCGTCATGGGCGCGGGCATGGGCTTCATCGTGGCCCCGCTGACCGACGCGGTGCTGTCGGAGGTCCCGCGCGAGCACTCCGGTTCGGCGTCCGGCCTCATCAACACCGTGCAGCAGATGGGCAACGCGCTCGGACTCGGCCTGGTGTCCGTGGTCTTCTTCGGCCAGATCGGCGACCATTTGACCCAGGCCCAGGTGGGCCCGGCCTTCGTCAACGGCTTCCAGCACGCGCTGGGCTGGGTCGTGGCGGTGATGGTCGCGATCTTCCTGCTGATGTTCGCGCTGCCGAAGCGGCCGGCGCAGCATGTCGAGGGGGCGCAGGACACCGCGGTCGGCGAGCAGGAGAGCGCGAACCCGGCGGCGGGCGCTCCGCTGTCCGACAGTGAGCCGGCGTTGACGGGCTGACGTTCTGGTGCCGATGCCCTCGTGCTGACTGCCCTCGTGCTGACTGCCTGGTGCTGACGTCCTGGTTGTGTGCCCGTCCTCCGCCGCCGGAGGGCGGGCAAACCGCGCTGGTGCAGTGGTTCAGCGTTTCTTGAGAGCACACGTTGATATACCGTGACGCCATGTCATCGAGGGAACACGTCACCTCCCGTGAAGCGGTGCTCTCCGGGGCGCCGCAATCCTGGCTTCCCACGTTGTCGGCGCTGTCGCTCGAGGAGGTCGCGGCCCTTGATGACGCCGTTCTACGGCCGTCGATCGAGCGCCTGAGGCTTCGGGTCGGTCGCCCCCTCTCCACCATCGCGGGCAGCGACGGCAGTTAGGGCCCCGTCGCGATCTGCCACGGAGTGCCCCAGTCACGGCCCTGTGAACAAGGAATCGTCGTGCCGATGCGCCGTCACCACCTTTCCGAACCCGTCCTGGACGCGCTGAACTCCGTCACCGAGGACGAGGAAGCCGTCGGATTCCTGCTCGACGCGGAGTCGAGCCGACGCCTGTTGCTGTTGCGTGCGATCCGCGACGCGGCAGCGGATGAGACGGCAGCGGATGCCGACGACGTACGTCGGGCCTGGCGACTGCTCGAAGCCGCCGAGCGGGCGGACCCGGCGGGCTTCCGTACGGTGCTCCTCGACCCGCAGGTCGGTGTGTGGTCGGCGAGCCTGCTGCGCAGACTGTCCCGCCCGGATCCGGCGGCGACCGTGGGTGAGCCCCCGTTGCGCGTGGAACTGGGGTTCCTCGGGCAGCTGGCGGCGGCCGTGTTCATCGGCGCCGGCGCCGACTTCCGCGCGCGCGTGCCGGTGCAGGACGGCCGGGTGTTCCTGCCGGGCCTCGGCCGGGCGACGGTCGGCGGTGATCCCTGGGGCACCGCCGAGGTGTGGGGGCACGACGGCGCGGTCCGGGTCGCCGCGGGCGACGTGACCGTGACGTTGCCGGACGACAGGGAGAACGACGTCCCGGGGTGGGAGGGGCAGCGGCGGCTGCGCGCGGAGCACGCGGGCATGCGGCTGACCGTCACCCTCGACGACCTGGGACCCTACGCACCGGTGCCGGCGCTGGCGGCGCCGGGACGGCTCTCCTCCGCGCAGTTCGCTTCTTGGCAGCACTGGTTCGCACGCATGTGGCCGGTGCTGGTGAACGATCACGTGGTCAGCGCCCGGGCCCTGACCACGGGGTTGCGCTCCGTCGTTCCGCTGCCGCGGGGCGAGCGGCTGCGTGCGCGGGCGGCTTCGTCGAGCGACGCGTTCGGGTGCCTGTTGCTCTCCGAGCCGGACGAGGACGAGGACGTCCTCCCGGCTCAGCTCGGCGTCGCCCTCGTACATGAGTTCCGGCACACCCTGCTCAACGGCCTCATCTTTCTCACGCCCCTGTTCGAGGAGTGCGACGAGCTGTTCTACGCGCCCTGGCGGGACGATCCGCGCCCTCTCGGCGGGCTGGTCCATGGGGCTTATGCCTTCTCCGGGGTCGCGCACTACTGGCGCACACGAGGTGCGGAGGGGCTCGCGGGCTTCGAGCACGCGCTGTGGCGCAGCGCCGTGCGCGGGGTGCTCGGAACCCTGCGCGAGCACCCCGCGCTCACTCCCCTGGGGCACGCGCTGGTCGACAGCCTGGACGAACAGACCACCGGCTGGCATGCGGAGCCGGTGGGAGTACGCGAACAGCGCCTCGCGCACCTCGCGACGGTCCACCACCGTGCGACCTGGCGCGCACACCATCTCCAGGTGCCCGCGGCGCATGCGAAGGAGCTGGCGGAGGCCTGGTCCGCGGGGCGGCCCGGGCACGCCGTCACGCGGCACCCCGAGCCCGCGCTGCGGGCCGATCCGGGGGCCTGCCGACTGGACACGCTCGCGCTGCTGGCGCGCCTCGGCCTTGTCGCCCCCGGGGAGTTCGACGCCCTGCGTGCGGCGGAGAACCCCGCGAGGAAGGTGCCGGGTGTCGTCCCCGCCGATCTGGCGCTGGTGGACGGCGACGCCACGACCGCGGTCAAGCTGTACGGCGAGGAGCTCAGCGGTCCGGATGCCAGGCCCGCGGCCTGGGCCGGGCTCGGCCTGGCGCTGGCCGAGTGCGGCGAGCGGGCCGCCGGGAACGCCCTGACCGAACGCCCCGAACTGGCCCTGGCCGTCGGCCGCGCGCTGCCCACCCCGCCGGATCCGGTGCTCCTGGCCCACTGGCTCGCGGAGTAGCGACGTCGGCACCGGCCGGGCCGGTGGCCGGGCTCGACGATCGCGGTACGGGGTCCGTCACAGCGGCATCGGATCGATGTCGCAGTCCGCTCGGTGGTCCCGGTCAAAAGCCTGGCCGACCGCCGGGTGACCGCTGCCCAGGGTGCGCAGGAGACGGCTGTGGGTGTCGCCGTGCAGTGCCTCCGCCTCCTCGACGCGTCCCACGGCCCGCAGGTCCATCGCGAGGTTCGCGGCACAGGCCAGGGTGGAGGGGTGGTCGGCGTCGAAGACTTCCCGGGACCTGCGCACCGTTTCGGTGTCGAGGTCGAGGGCGACGGCCGGGTCGCCGAGTGCGTAGTGGTCACTGGCGAGATTGGTGCGGCACACCAGCGTCGAGGGGTGGGTCGCGCCCAGCATCTCCGTGAGCCGGTCCAGCGCCACGGCGTCCATGTACTGCGCGGCCGCCGCGTCGCCCAGCAGCCGGTAGGTGATCGCGAGATTCACGGCGGCGGACACGGCGTGCGGATGGTGCCTGCCGTAGGTGTCCTCGTAGCGACGGCAGATCTCGGTGCCCAGGCGCAGCGCCTCGTCCAGGCTTCCCCGGTGCCGCAGGTGGATGGTCAGCTCGAGCGTGGCGGCCATGGATTCGGGGTTCTGATCGCCGTACCGGCGCACGAGCTCGGAGCGGATGTGCTCCGCCGTGGCTCCCGCCTCCTCGTGTTCGCCGGCCTTGCGCAGGGCGACGGCGAGGAGGCGGACACAGGAGAGGGTGAACGGATTGCTGTCGCCGAGCAGGGTGGTGGCCTGCTCCGTGATCTCGCGGTGGTAGGTCAACGCCGTGTCGTAGTCGCCGAGTTCACGCAGGTCGACGATCATCCCGAGCCAGGTGCGCAAGGAGTCGATGTGATCCTGGCCGAAGGCCTGAATGCGGTTGTGCCGGGTCTGCTTGTCCAGTTCGTAGGCGCGCCTGAACTGGCCCACCAGGCGCAGGCTCACGCCCAGGTTGTGCGCGGCCCGCAGTGTCTCCGGGTCGTCCGGACCGATGAGTTGCACGTACTGCTGGTGCACGGAGTCGGAGAGCTGGAGGGCCTCGGCGAACGCGCCGCGCACGCGGTGGTCTATGGCGACGTTGCCCAGCGCGTCGAAGGTGTCCTGGTGCTGGGGGCCCAGCGACCTGAGATAGGCCTCCAGCGTCGTCGCGTTGAGCTCGGCGGCCTCCTTGTAACGGCCCATGCTGAACTGGAGGAATCCGAGCCAGCGGGCGATCTGCAGGGTCTGGCTGTGTTCCTCGCCCAGTCGGCGGGACCAGTTCTCGTACGCGGAAAGGGCGAGTTCCAGGCAGGACTCGTAGTCGCCCCAGCGAAGGAGGTACTTGACCTCGTTCACCACCAGCCTGCGCACCCAGGTCTCGTCGGACTGCACCGCGCGGGAGACCACCACGTGGGGATAGAGAGCGCCGTACCGATCCCAGCGCAGCGCGTTGCTGGGGTCGTTGGGGTCGCTCGCCACCAGCAGCATGTGCGCCCCGTGCCGCATGGTGGCCCGGTCCGCCTCCGTCATCCGGAACTGCAGCGCCGCCTGCACCAGCCGGTGCATCTGGAGGGAGTTGGTGCGGTGGTCGAAGCGGGCCAGGGAGTAGCGTCCGATGTCGCGGATGGCCTGGCCGAGCCGGATCGGATCCTCCAGGGCGGCGTCCAGCTCGGGGGTGATGGGACTGGGCGGCATCCGCATGAACATGGTCCGCGCGATGGGTTCGGGCGCGTAGAAGGAGCACACCTGAAGCAGCTGGTACGCGGCCGGGCTCTTGGCCTCCAGCCGGTCCAGGGAGATGTTCCAGGCGGCTATCACCGGATGCTGGTTGCCGAGCGGCGCGGTGCCGCGCAGCAGGTCCACGCGCTTCTCGTCGAGCAGCCGCAGGTACTCGTCCACGGGCATGCCCGTCTCCGCGTGCCAGGCGGCGGCCTGCTCGATGGCGAGCGGCAGGTCACCGAGTGCCTCCGCGAGCCGGTCGGCCTCCGCGTCGCTGATCTCCGGACCGCGTATGCGCAGCAGCTGTTTGCTCTCCTCCCGCATGAAGACGTCGACCTCCAGCGGCCGGGCGACGGAGGCCCACTGCGGATTGCGCGAGGTGACGAGGATGTTGCCCGGTCCTCCGGCCGGGAAGAACTGCCGTACGGATTCCGGGCTTTCGGCGTTGTCGAAGACCAGGATCCAGTTGGCGTGAGGCACACCGATGCGCAGTGCCTCCAGGACCGAGGCGACGGTCGAGGAGACGTCGGACCCGGTCGGCAGGCCCAGGCGTGGTGCCAGTTCCACCAGGGACAGGGAGATCTGCGCGGTGCGCTCCGCGGAGATCCACCAGACCACGTCGTACTCCGCCATACGACGGTAGAGGTACTCGACGGCCAGCAGGCTCTTGCCGACGCCGCCCATGCCGTGCAGCGTGTGGGGCAGCACGGCGGTCGCCTTCTCCCGCAGGAGCCGCTGGTGCAGCTTGTCGAGGAGTTCCTCGCGGCCCGTGAAGTTCGGATTCCTGGGCGGGATGTTTCCCCAGATCGTGGGCGTGCTCCTGGTACGTCCGTTGCCCACCGTGCTCGCCGGGGCCTGCTGCGGCATCACCGGCCTCCTCTTCCCCTGATCGGTCCGACGGTCGGCGTCGCCCGGGAGCCGGACGACGGCATCGCTGGGTGCTGTGAGTGCTGTGAGTGCTGCGGGTGTTGCGGGTGTGGTGGCGGTGCCGTGGTGCTGTGCGTGCTGCGGGCGGGTCCGATCGGCCGGGGCGGCCGCGAGGGCCTCGTCGACCTCCCTCGCCGGCTTCAGGAACGGCCCGGACAGGGCGTGGAGCACAGCGCTCTCCGCCATGAGCCACGGCCCGGACTCCGCGTCGACCGGCGGGAGTCGGTGCACGGCGGCCCCGCGCAGCAACCGGGGCAGTCGCCACAAGTGTTCCCCGCCGGATCCCCGGCGATCCCCGATCAACTCGACTACCCGCACCACATCGGTACGCCGTCCGGTGGCCAGCAGCTCCTCGCGGATCCCGGGGGCGAACGCGAAGGTGGTGTGCCCGCCGTCGGCCGGCCGCACCAGGCCGTGCACCAGCAGGTGCGCGACGTCGGTGAGGGAGGTGCCGGGCAGGAGCGCGCCCCGCACCTCCTCGATCAGCCCGGCGCCGAGGGGGATCGCGGAGAGCATGGTGGCGAGCGTGAACACGCTCCGGGGCACGGACGACTGGAAACGCGCCACCCGAGCCGCCGGGGTGGGGTCGGGCTCCGCCGCCGGAGCGGCGGGTACGCGCGCCCGGGGGAACATCACCGTCATCGGCAGCCACGACGGCGGGCCCCCGCCCAGCAGGCCGGACCAGGCGTCCAGCCAGCGGGGGGCGAGTTCGAGCACGGGCACCGCCACGTCGGGACGGTGGGCCGGCGGCAGGCCCTGGACATCGGGGCCCAGGCCGCGGGGCCGCCACCGCATCCGGTGGTTGGCCGCGCCCGGGGCGGGCGAGCGCAGCAGCACCTGCCAGCCGCGCAGCCCCGTCGTGTGCCACACCGGGTGCGGCAGCAGGTGGATCAGCGCGAGTGGTCCGGACTGGCCCCAGCGGCGCAGCAGCGGCTCCACCTCGTGGGTGCGCCAGCGCGGGCCCGCGCCGTCGGTGAGGAGCAGGGTCAGCCGGGTGCCCGCACGGTGACGCGGCAGGGTGGCAGGGTCGGCACTGTGCCCGTACGGCAGCCTGTGCGTGGTGATCCGGCCGAAGGCCCCGCACCGATGCAGCGTCGTGGCGAACTCGTGGACCGTCCGGTGCCAGATCCCCATCGTCGGCCCCGCGTCGGCCACCACCGCCACGTCCCGGACAGCGGCGCGGCCGACCGTGGTGCCGAGCGCGGTGCCGATGCGCCGCAGGGCCTCCGGGAGCCCCGGCGGGAGCGCCGCGGGAAACGGGCCGGGCCTCGTCATGGCTCCTCCGGGGCGGTCCACTGCCAGAGGGTGTCGACGGCCTCCTGCCAGTCGCCGTCCTCCGCCACGGCCTGGAGGACACCGTCGGCGGCCAGGCGGAGTGCGTCAAGGAACCGTTCCAGCACCGGTCCCTCGGTGGCGGCGGCCCGTTCGACGAAGGCGTCCACGGCGTCCGGCGCCGGGCCGGGACGTCCGGGCTCCGACGGGAACCGGTTGGCGGCGATGGCGCGCAGCAGGTTCGGGCCGGGCCGCTGGGTCCGCAGGGTCACACAGCGGCGTACGAGATCCGACGGCAGATCCCGCTCACCCGTGGTGGTGATGACCACCACGGGGAAGGCTCGGCAGCGCACCGTTCTGTCCGGCAGGGAGAATCCTCCGGCCGTCAGTACCGTGCACAGGTCCTCGGGCAGACCGATCTCGGCCCGGTCCAGCCGGTCGATCAGCAGCACACGGGGCCTGCGGTACGGGAGGAAGGCGGTACCCAGGGGCCCGAGGCGGATCCCACCGCCGTACTCGCTCGCGTCGTGACCCTCGTGCGGGCCCTCGTGCGGGCCGTCGTACAGGCCTTCCCGGAGTGTGCTCAGGGAGGTGATCGGCCAGCGCAGGACCGGGCCGAGGCCGAGTTCCCCGCTGATGCGGTAGGCGAGGGACGACTTGCCGGTGCCGGGCTCGCCCGTGACGAGCAGGGGGCGGCGCAGGTGCAGCGCCACGTTCACCCGGGCCACCTCGTCCGGTGGAGCCGGCAGCGGCTGACTGATCGTGCCCAGCACCGCGGGGGCGCACGGGTCGTCGACGGGTGGCGGGGGGAGCTCGGGGCCGCCGCCGAAGCTGCGCCAGGCCGGTGCCTGGGGCCACTCCTCCTGTGTCGCACCGGGCAGCCCCGTGCCTCGGTACAGTCCCCACGACTGGCTGTTCGGCGGCATGAACGGCGTCCCTCCGTACGACGACTGGGCTGCGATGCCCGGACCGGTGGCGCCGGTGCGCACTGCTGGTCCTCGGTCATGGATCCGCACTGCTGGTCCGTGGTCACGGTGGCTCGGGACGCACGGGTTTGCGGTCGGGGTCGTCCCACAGGACCGCGAGGTGGCGGCCGATGTGTGTGGCGTCCTCGTCGTCGGCGGCGTCGATCGCCGCACGGCGGCGGTAGGCGGCCACCTTGGCAGGGAACCGCGACAGGCCCTCGGTGAGGAGCCCGTCGAGGACACCCCGGAACTCCTTGGTGGAGCGGCCCGCGCGATGCCAGATCACCACGGGCAGCCCGCTGCGCAGGGCCGCGTGCAGCTCCCGGCGGCCGTTGCCGTGGTCGGGCAGCGGCGGCTCGCTCAGCACCAGGGCCACGCAGTGCTCGTTGTCCCCGAGGCGGGCCTCCAGGCCGCGCAGATGGTTGCCGTTCTGGTGCGCGACGTTGACGTACACCGACTTCGACGGGTGTTCGTCGCGCGCCAGCTGCTGCCAGCGGGTACGCCAGAACCGGTACCAGTCCCGGTTCTGCAGCCGGTCCAGGCTGCGCACGACCACCGGGTAGTCCACCGCGAGCGGCACGTTCGGTACTTCGGTGGTGTCCCGGGGCCACCAGTCGACGGGCAGGTTGAGCAGTTCGAAGGGGAGCACGAACTCCAGCCACACATGGGCCAGCCGGTCGCCGCCGCCCCCTTCGACCGTTTTGATGATGCGGGTCACGGCGTGCTGCAGCCCGTCGGTCGGCACCCGCTGCATCGGGTCGCCGTGCTGCCAGTTCGGGCCGCCGGCGTCGGACATGAGGGAGTACGAGACCGTGTACCGCCCGTTCTCCAGCGGGTCCGGAGCGATGTGGATCGCCAGGTACTCCTGGCCCGGCCTGACCGCCGGCGGTGGCGCCGGAGTCCGGGCGCGGTCGAGGTCGAGCAGCTCGGCCAGGTCGCATCTCAGGGCCCACTGCCGGTTGCGTGCGAGCAGCTCGACCGCGACGGGGTGGCCCATCGCGTCGGCAGTGCGGTCGAGGTAGACCATCCACGGTGGCAGCCCGCCCCGTGGAGCTCCCTGCCCGGCCATGTGCAGGAAGTCGTGCCAGCAGGTGTCGGCGTGCGGCGGCGGTGCGGAGACCCTGGCCTCGGTGGCCGTCCGGACGAGGGCCGTCCGCATGGCGTACGACATGGCCAGCGTGCCCAGGGTGGCACCGAGGAACTGCCAGGAACCGGTGACCTCCGGCAGGCCGTCGAGCGAGTCCACGGCCGTCCACTCGTCGGCGAGCCGTTGCACGACGGGTCCCTGCGGGCAGCCCGGTTCCAGCATCGGCAGTTTCCGCGCGAGTGCCGACAGCCCGTCCTGGTGGCGGGTGCAGAAACGGAACAGTTCCAGCAGCTGTAGTGGCACGGTGGACTGTTCCCGCAGGTCGACCCGGTGTCCCAGCGCCTCGCCCACCAGATCGGTCAGCAGGGCGCGCGCGTATCGGTCGTGGAGCGCGGGGACCGCGAGCAGTGCGTCGAGGGTCTCCTCGCCGATCCGCTCCCGTATCCGCAGCGCCGGGTTGTGGCGGCCCGCGCCGCCCCGTCCCGTCAACGTCGGCCCGCCGGGTCGGGGAAGCGCGGAGGTGCGGCGTGCCTGGTGGGGACGGTGCGGGTGACGCCGACGGCGTCGAGCAGCCGGGTGCGGGCCGCGTCCTCGCCGAGGCCCGTGAGGTCGGTGTGCGCGACCGTGGACAGCGGCCATGGGGGCCGGCACGGCTCCACCATGACCGGCACCAGCAACTCGGCCATTCCCTCCGGGCTCCGGCGGTGCACGGTCTGCCAGGCCTGCTGGACGGGCGCGGAGCCGACGTAGGCCGGGGACAGGACGGCGAGGACGCGCTCGCTCTGTTCCAGACCGCTCAGTGGTCCGTCGAGGAGGTCGAGGCGTACGCCGACGCCGACGTCCTCCAGATGCCAGGCGATCCAGGACGCCCATGCGAGGTCGGCGCCGGCGCAGGAGAGGAACAGGGGAACAGGGCGGTCGGTGTGCGAGGGGGCATGCGGTGGTGCGGCCCGTACGACGTGTTCCCGTAGGGCGTGCTCCCGTACGACTTGCTCCCGTAGGGCGTGCTCCCGTGGGACGCGCTCCCGTACGAGCTCACTGACGGCGTCGGCCGTTCGGCTGCGGCCCTCCAGCAGTGACACCGCGTCGGCCAGCGCGGACAGTCCGTGGTTCGCCGCGATCTCCTCGCGGACGCAGAACCGCACCAGTTCGAGCAGCTGCAGCTGCGTGGTCGCCTGTTCCCGCAGGGCCACCGGCCGCCCCAGCCGGTCGCCGATCAGCTCGGCCAGCATCGCGCGGGCACTGCGGTCACCCAGGACCGGGGAATCGCACAGCGCCTGGACCACGGCCTGCTGCCAGTCATGGTCCGGGCGGGCGCGGAGACCGTCCCTGTCCACAACACCCCCCGAGAAGTTGTGTCCCACCGTCCAGGATACGGACGCGATGACACGGCGTCAGGGCTTCTGCGAGGCCGGAACGAGCTGGGTGGGCGGACCCACCTCGATGCCCGTTTGTGTCCACCTGACACCCGAACCTGTTTACTTTCCGGAAATCCGGGCGTAGCCTCCGAGCGAAACCACAAGTTCGGGCATCGGCCGCACAGTAATCGGAGGCGAACGGACATGTACGCACCGGAGCGGCAGCAGGAGATTCTCCGGCTTGCCCGTGACGGCGGTCGGGTCGACGTGCTCTCGCTGGCCGAGGAGTTCCGGGTCACCGCGGAGACCATCCGCCGCGATCTGAAGACCCTCGACCGCGCGGGACTCCTGCGGCGGGTGCACGGCGGTGCCATACCGGCCGGGCGGCTGGACTTCGAGCCCGACCTCGCCGAGCGCGAGTCCACCGCGGCCGACGAGAAGGACCGCATCGCACAGGCCGCGGTCGCCGAGCTGCCGGACCAGGGCACGATGATCCTCGACGCGGGCAGCACGGTCGCCCGGCTCGCCGGGGACCTTCCGCTGGAGGCGACGCTCACCGTCGTCACGCACAGCCTGCCGATCGCGGCCCGCCTCGCGGACCACCCCGGCATCCAGCTCCACCTGGTCGGAGGGCGCGTCCGGCACCGTACGCGCGCCGCCGTGGACGCCTGGGCGCTGCGCGCGTACGCCGAGATCCGCGCCGACGTCCTGTTCGTCGCGGCCAACGGCTTCTCCGCCGAGCACGGACTGACCACTCCCGACCTCGCCGAGGCCGCCGTGAAGCGCGCGGCCATCCGTGCCGCGCGCCGCGTGGTGCTGCTCGCCGACTCCTCCAAGCACGGCCAGGAGCACTTCGCCCGCTTCGGCGACCTGAGCGACGTGGACCTGCTGATCACCGACAGCGGGCTGAGCCCCGAAGACGCCACCGACATCGAGCGCGGTGGCACGGAAGTAGTGCGCGCATGATCCTCACCGTCACCCCCAACCCCTCCCTCGACCGTACGTACGAGGTCCCGTCGCTCGACCGCGGCGAGGTCATCCGGGCCACCGGCGAACGCATGGACCCGGGCGGCAAGGGCGTGAACGTCTCGCGTGCGGTCGCGGCGGCGGGGCAGCGCACGATCGCCGTACTGCCGCTGGGCGGTGCGCCCGGCGCACTCGTCGCCGAGCTGCTCCACGCGCAGGGCATCGAGGTCGCGCCGGTCCCGGTCACCGGGGCCACCCGCTCGAACATCTCGGTCGCCGAGCCGGACGGCACGCTCACGAAGATCAACGCCCCCGGCCCCGAACTCACCGCCGCCGAGGCGGAGCTGCTCCTGGAGACGGTGCGTCAGCAGTATCGTTCCGGCGACACCGACTGGATCACCTGCTGCGGCAGCCTGCCGCGCGGACTCGGTCCTTCCTGGTACGCCGACCTCGTCGCCCGCGCCCACGCGGCCGGCGCCCGGATCGCGCTGGACACCTCCGGCCCCGCGCTGCTCGCGGCGCTGCGCGAGCGGCCCGACGTGGTGAAGCCCAACGCCGAGGAGCTCGCCGAAGCCGTCGGGCGCCCCCTCGTCACCGTCGGTGACGCGGTCAAGGCCGCCGAGGAACTGCGTGAGATGGGCGCCGACGCCGTGCTCGCGAGCCTCGGCGCGGACGGGCAGCTGCTCGTGGACGGCGCGGGCGCCTGGTTCGGCAGCGCACGGGTGGATGCCGTACGCAGCAACGTGGGCGCCGGTGACTCCTCCCTCGCCGGATTCCTGATCGCCGGTGGCCGCGGCCCGGAGGCCCTCGCCTCCGCCGTCGCCCATGGCGCCGCGGCCGTACAGCTGCCCGGCAGTGTGATGCCGGGCCCGGCCGACCTCGACCCCTCCGCCGTGACCGTCACGTCGGAGGTCCCTGCGGACCGCGTACTCACGGAGCCGGTGTCATGACGAATCCCCGTGTCATGACGACCGCCACTCCTGCGGCCCCACCCCCTGGACCGGCTCTGATGAGGCGGGGTTTCCCCGGCCCCGCCTCCGCCATCTCAGTCCCGGTCTCTCTTCCCCTGTACCCCGCGCTCCTTGAGCGCGGCACCCCCGTCCCCACCCCCGCCCACTTCCCCCGGGCGATACGCGTGCGAAGGAGCCCGCGATGAGCGAGATGATCACCGCGGACCTGGTCGATCTCGACCTGTCCGCCGAGACCAAAGAGGCGGCGGCACGCGCCCTCGCCGAGCGCATGGTGACTCTGGGGCGGGTGACCGACCTCGAAGGCTTCCTCGCCGACGTGGCCGCCCGCGAGGCCCAGATGCCCACCGGCCTCGACGGCGGGATCGGCATCCCGCACTGCCGGAGCGTTCACGTCACCGAGCCGACGCTCGGCTTCGGCCGCAGCGCGGACGGGATCGACTTCGGCGCGCCGGACGGCCCCGCCGACCTGATCTTCCTGATCGCCGCCCCGGCGGGCGCCGACGACGCGCATCTGACGATCCTGTCGTCGCTGGCCCGTCAGCTTATGAACGCCGAGTTCACGTCCGCGCTGCGGGCCGTGGACGACGCGGCGGCCGCGGCCGCGCTCATCCGCGGGGACGAGTCCCCGGCGGCCGCGGCCTCGACCGCGTCCGAGGGCACCGAGTCCACCGACGGCTCCAAGAACTCCGTGGCGGTGTCGGCGGCGGCCTCCGCCGACACCGCCGCGGGTACCACGACCGACACGACCGACACCACCGCGGGCACCGGGGCCTCCGGTGAGCGTCCGTTCCGGATCGTCGCCGTCACCTCCTGCCCCACCGGCATCGCGCACACCTACATGGCGGCCGAGTCGCTGGAGAACGCGGGCCGCGAGGCAGGCGTCGAGGTCGTCGTCGAGACGCAGGGCTCGGCCGGCTTCACCCGGCTCGACCCGGCGGTCATCGCGGCCGCGGACGGTGTGATCTTCGCGCACGACGTGCCCGTACGGGACAAGGACCGGTTCGCCGGCAAGCCCACCGTCGACGTCGGCGTGAAGGCGGGCATCAACAAGCCCACCGAGCTGATCACCGAGGTGCGTGGCAAGGCCGCGCGCGGCGAGGTCAGCGCGGGCTCCGCGCCCGGCACGCCGGTGGAGCGCTCCGGTGACTCCGCCGAGGGATACGGCACCAAGCTCCGCAAGTGGCTGATGTCCGGCGTCAGTTACATGGTCCCGTTCGTCGCCGCGGGCGGTCTGCTGATCGCCCTCGGCTTCGCGATCGGCGGCTACAAGATCAACAAGGCGCCGTCGGTCATGGACCACTTCATGTGGCTGCAGGCGGACAGCTGGGGCGCGCTGTTCTTCCAGATCGGCGTCGTCTCCTTCGGCTTCCTCGTCCCGGTCCTGGCCGGCTACATCGCCTACGGCATGGCCGACCGGCCGGGTCTCGTGCCCGGCTTCGTCGGCGGCGCGATCTCCCTCACCATCAACGCGGGCTTCCTCGGCGGTCTGGCCGCGGGTCTCATCGCCGGTGGTGTGGTGATCGGGATCCAGAAGGTGAAGATCCCGGCGGCGTTGCGCGGCATCATGCCGGTGGTGGTGATCCCGTTGATCTCCGCGGCGATCGTCGGATTCCTGATGTTCGTGGTCATCGGCAAGCCCATCGCCTCCGCGCAGAAGGGCATGACCGACTGGCTCAACGGCCTCACCGGCACCAACGCCGTCCTGCTCGGCGCGCTGCTCGGCCTGATGATGTGCTTCGACCTCGGCGGCCCGGTCAACAAGGTCGCGTACACGTTCGCCACCGCCGGTATCGCCGTCGCGAGCCCCAGTGACTCGGCGATGAAGATCATGGCGGCCGTGATGGCGGCGGGCATGGTTCCGCCGCTGGCCATGGCGCTCGCCACGACGGTGCGCGGCAAGCTCTTCACCGAGACCGAGCGGGAGAACGGCAAGGCGGCCTGGGTACTGGGCGCCTCCTTCATCTCGGAAGGCGCGATCCCCTTCGCGGCGGCCGACCCGCTGCGCGTGATCCCCTCCGCCATGGTGGGCGGCGCGGTCACCGGCTCCCTGTCGATGGCCTTCGGCGCCACGCTGCGGGCCCCGCACGGCGGCATCTTCGTGGTCCCGCTGATCGGCAACCCGTTCCTCTACCTGATCGCCATCGCGGCCGGTGTCTGTGTCACCACCGCCCTGGTGGTCGTCCTGAAGGGCATGCGCAAGCAGGCCCCCGAGGGGACCGGTGCGGGGGTCGCCGACACCGCGATAGCGGCGAAGGTCGACTCCAAGGAGCCGGTCGCGGCCTGAACGGCCAACTACTCGCCCTTTTAGGGCATCTGCGAGATACGTCACGGTCCGGGGCCAAAGTCCCGGACCGTGGTGTCTACTGGGGGCATGCCTGAGCATGTGTCGATCCTCCAGCTGATGGGTGTGGCCGTCCTCGCCCTCGCGACCGTCATCTGGGTCGTCGGCCTGTCCCGCCTGCTGCGCCGCGCCCGCACCGAGGCCGCCGTGCGCCATCACGGGCAGGTGCTCCGCGCCTTGCCGCGTCAACGCCGGTCCGGCCCCGCGGCGGAGACCGTGGAACTCACCCCCGAGGAACGCGCCGCGTTCGCGGGCCTGGTACGCCAGTTCAGCGACAGTCGCCCCTGACGAACGGGGGTTCCTCCGAGGAACGAGGACTCCCTTGAGGACGAAGGCTCCCTTGACGACGAGGGCTCCTCTGACGACGAAGGCTCCCCTGACGAACGAGGGCTCCCCCTGACGCAGGGGGTGTTCCGCTCGACACGCCAGGCTCTAGGCGAGCCGCGCCGCCCGGCGTTCCATGGCGGCCCGGGCCGCGTGCTCCGTCGGATAGACCTCGCACATGTGCCGGCCGTCCGGCGTCGCCGTGTGCTCGACCTCCCACAGGGAGATTTCCTGGCCGTCGCGGAGCAGGAACGCGTGCTCGTAGAGCGAGAAGCACAGCCCGACCTGGCCCGCCCGGCAGGGGCGCCCGAAGGCCTGGGTGATCTGGTGCGCGAACGCGGTGCGCAGCAGCAGCGTCGTGATGTCGGCCCCCGGCCGGTCCGCGTTCTCCGCCCGCCGCAGCAACCGCCGCGCGTGATCCGCCGAGTCGTCCGTCAGGTAGACGTGCCGCGGCTCGGGGACCGGTGACGGATGGACCATCACGGGCAGTTCGAAGTCCGGCGCGTCCGGCGGCAGCGGCAGCCGGGCCGTGGCGGCGCGCAGCTCCTCCTCGTCGGCATACACCTCGTGCTGCGGCTCACTCCCGAGCGCCGTGTTGTGCACGAGCTCCCACAGCGTGACCGCCGAGCCGTCGGCGAGCAGCCAGGTGTGCCGGTACGTCTCGCGGTGCAGCCCCGCGCTGTGGTGCGCGGAGTGCAGCGAACTGTCGTGCGCCAGCGCGCAGTCGAGCCGTCTTATCGTCTCGTCGGGCAGCTCGAAGGAGTTCAGGGCACGGCCGAGGAGTCGCTCGAGGTGCTCCTCCGGAGACTCGGGCGACTCGGGTGGTTCGTACGCTGCTGTCTCGTACGGAACGCTCAAGGCTTCTCCCGGCGTTGCTGCATGTCACCTTGTGGGTGCATACCGTAGCCCCTCGGTCGGACATCAATCCTGCGAACCGAGAAAACGTACGGACAGAAAACGAGCGGGCCGCGCGGCAAGTTCCCGCGCGGCCCGCCGTGACGTCAACGGCCCCAGGTCAGACCGTACTTCCCGCGGTCCACGCACTCCAGGACATGTTCCAGCCGTTCAGTCCGTTGTCCGGCGAGACGGTCTTGTCGGGCGAGTTCTTCACCACTACGACGTCCCCGACGAGAGAGTTGTCGTAGAACCACTTCGCGCTGGTGTCGCCCTGCGCGCCCTGTACATCGGCGAGACCGACACATCCGTGGCTGGTGCCCTGCTGTCCGAAGGGCGGGTTCCCGCGGTTGTACCAGTAGTTGCCGTGGATGAACGTCCCCGAGGACGTCAGTCGCATCGCGTGCGGCACGTCCGGGATGTCGTACTCGCCGCCGTAGCCCACCGTCGAGCCGTTCATCCGCGTCTGGACGAACTTCTCGGAGATCACCATCTGGCCGTTGTACGTGGTGTGCTCCGGGCTGCCCGCCGAGATCGGCACCGTCTTGAGTGTCTGGCCGTCACGCACGACCGTCATGGTCTGAGTGTTGACGTCGACCGTGGAGACCTGGGAGCGGCCGACGGTGAAGGTGACCGTCTTCTTCTGCACCCCGAAGACGCCGTTCGCGCCCTCGACGCCGTCCAGGTCGATCTTCATCGTGACCTTGGAACCGGCCTTCCAGTACGTCTCGGGCCGGAAGTCGAGCCGCTGCGAGCCGAACCAGTGCCCGGCCACCTGCTGCCCGCTGCTGGACGTGACCGTGATGTGCGACTGCACGGCCTTCTGGTTGCTGATCACCTTGTTGAAGTTGAACGACACCGGCATTCCGACGCCGACCGTGGTGCCGTTGTCGGGCGTGTACGTGCCGATGAAGCTGTTGCTGGAGGAGACCGTCGTGAAGATGGAGTTGGCGGCGGCCGTGCGTCCGCTCGCGTCCTTCGCGGTCGCCGAGATCTGGTACTTCGTCCCGCGCTCCAGCTGCGCCGTCGGCTTCCAGCCGGTCCCGTCCGCGGTGATCGCCCCCGGCACCGCCGTCCCGGACCCCGACACCGTCATCTTGACGTCGGTCAGCTTGCCGTCGCTGACCTTCACGCCGGTCGCGTTGATGGACGCGTCCGTCGAACCGTCCTTGGCCGAGATGACGATCTTCGCCGTGGACGTCTTGGCCGAGGTGCCGCTGTCCTTGCCGCCCTTGGCGTCGGCGCTGGCGTTGCCGCCGCAGCCGGTCAGGGTGAGGGCGCCGACCATCAGGGCGGCACAGGCCCCCAGTGCGCGCCGCGCTGTCATGTTCGGCGTTGTCACGGGCTACTCCAGTTTCTTGTGATGTGCGTGATCCGCTCCAGTGCGTGGATAGAGAGCGAGCGGTGCCGCGAAGGGTTCCCCCCGTCCCCGGCCCAACACCGTCGCGTGACAGAACCGGGACAATCACCCACCGGGCCCACGACGAACTCCCCCTCCCCCTGACCCGACTTGGCGTCAGCGAGGGCAGCGGGCCACCCGCAGCCACGGGCCAGGACCCGCCCTATGCGCTCCCGTACAGCTCCTCGTACGACGGCCACACCCCGCCAGGTCCGTCCACCGGGTCGGCCGCTCGCACCGCGCGGACGATCGCCCGGGTCACCAGATCCGCGCCCGCCGCGAGGATCTCGTTGAGGGCCAGGGGGTTGTCGGGACTGAGCGGGCGGGCACCCGTGGCCAGGGTGAAGACCGTGTCGCCGTCGTTCAGGAGGTGGACCGGGCGGACGGCGCGCGCGATGCCGTCATGGGCCGTACCGGCGAGCTTGTGGGCCTGGGCGCGGGTGAGGTCGGCGTCGGTGGCGACGACGGCGAGCGTGGTGTTCAGCGGGGGAGGCGCGTTCTTCGCGGCGGCCTCGGCGAGCCGTTGCCGCGCCGCCTCGTGGACCTCGGCGGAGGGATAGGCCGTACGACCGCCTAGCAGCAACTCCCCGTACAGCACCCCCGTCTGCGGATCCACCGCCGAACCCGCCGCGTTGGCCACCACCAGCGCGGCCACCGTGATCCCCGAGTCGAGCACGGCGCTCGCCGTCCCGATCCCGCCCTTGATCCGCCCGACCGTCGCCCCCGTCCCGGCGCCCACGCACCCCTCCGCTACCGGCGCACCCGGTCCGCTCGCGTCGGCAGCCTCGACCGCGGCCCGGCCCGTGGCCGCGTCCGGCCTCGCCCGGAAGTCGCCGCCGCGGCCCAGGTCGAAGACACAGGCGGCGGGCACGACCGGCACGACGTGCGCCGGATCGAGGCCCACCCGCACCCCGCGGCCCCGCTCCTCCAGCCAGGCCATCACCCCGGACGCGGAGTCCAGCCCGTACGCGCTGCCGCCGGTCAGTACGACCGCCTCCACCTTCTGCACCAGGTTGCGCGGGTCGAGCGCGTCGGTCTCCTTGGTGCCGGGCCCGCCGCCGCGTACGTCCACGGCCGCGATGGCGCCGCCCGCAGGAGCGAGCACGACCGTGGTGCCGGTGAGCCAACCGTCGCCGGTACGCGTCGCGTGTCCCACGCGCAGCCCCGCGACATCCGTCAGAGCGTCAACTGTCATGTCTCCAGTGTTTCCCGCCCCGCGGTACCCACCCCCTGCGTTGTGACCATCCGTGCCGTCAGGGCGACCCCGACCGCCACCGACAGCGCCGCCACGACGCCCGCCGCGAGCACCGCCCAGCTGTGCAGGAAGGTGCACAGGATCACCAGCAACGCCGTCGTCGGCAGGACGAGTTGCTGTGTGATGCCCATCTTGAAATGGCGCGCGTGCAACAGCCACACCGTGAGGAAGTACAGCGCCGTCGGCAGTGTCACCGCGGCGGACGCGGCGAGCGTCGAGATCGGTGTCTTGCCGACCGCCTGCTCGACCGCGACCTCCAGGCCCGCGCCGATCGCGGCCGCCGACGCGAAGATCAGGTAGTGGCCGTATCCCCACAGGAACGCGTGGGCGCTGGACCGCAGGCGCCCGTGGATGGGTACCACGAAGTAGATCCACCAGGCGGAGAAGACGATCAGCAGTCCGCCGGCGGCGATCGGCAACAGCTCGCCCAGCGCGTCGTGCTCGTCCACCGCCGACTTCACGGCCATCGTCGACGCGGCGATCGTCTCGCCCAGCACGATGATGGTGAACAGGCCGAACCGCTCGGAGACGTGGTGCGGATGCCAGGAGGTGACGTAGTCCTTCTCCGCGTACACGGGGACGCACATCTCGGCGATCGCCATCACCAGGAACACCCAGGGACGCCCGGACTCCGGCAGCACCACCAGTCCCAGCCAGCCGACCTGGCACAGCAGCACACCGCCTGCGTACCGCAGCGCCATGGTTCTCTCGGGGCCCTTCGTGCCGCGGGCCACCCGCAGCCACTGGGCGATCAACGCGAACCGCATGATCACGTAGCCGAGCCAGACGGCCAGGTACACATGGTTCTCGAACGCCCGCGACACCCCGGCGGCGAGGACCAGGACACCGGCGATCTGCACCAGCGTCACGACCCGGTAGAGCGCGTCGTCGTTGTCGTAGGCCGAGGAGAACCAGGTGAAGTTCATCCACGCCCACCAGATCGCGAAGAAGATCATCGCGTAGTTGAGGATGCCCTCGCCCGCGTGTCCCGCCGCCACGGCGTGCACCAGCTCGCCGCCCGCCTGAGCGATGGCCACGACGAAGCACAGGTCGAAGAAGAGCTCCAGCGGCGACGCGACGCGGTGCGCCTCGTCCCTCCTCCGGGCGGTCATTCTGCGCAGGGGCCCGAGTCGGGCCGTCCTGGGCGTCGGGGTGGGTTCGGAAGCGGCGCTGGACGTCATACGGCCAAGCACAGCAGAAAAGAGTCCAGGTCGCTCGGGTTGACGGCCGCGGGACGCGGCCGCACCGGGGTGGGCCGGGGACCCCTCGGCGTACTCTGGGACGCATGAGTACCGGCCCCGCCCCCGCCTCCGAACCGCGTGACGCGTCCGCGCCGCGCGATCCGAAGTCCGCGCTGATCTTCGACGACCCGCTGAGCCAGCAGTCCTCGGACGACACGGACCGGGGATGGGGCGAGCAGTCCGGCGGTGACGGTGACAGCGTGGCGGACCTGAAGCGGTTCCTCGACGAGAAGCCGCCGCACCACCTCTGAGCCGCCGTACATCGGCGCCGCCTGCCGCCGACCCCGCCATGGCGAGCGCCGGTCCCGGGGCCGCCGCGGCCGGACCCGCGGTGGTGGATCCCGGCCTGGAGAGAACGAAGGACGACTCCGAACTTTCGAAGCCGGCCTCCTATCGTCCGGAGTCGGCCCCCGGTCGTCCGGAGTCGGCCCCCGAGCGTGCGGAGACGGCCCCCGAGCGCGCTCACGCGCCCTCCACGTGCGGTCCGACCCCGACTGTCAGCGGCTGGGGCCGCGAGTTTCCGGGGCCAGACTGCTGTCCGCACCCGGCCTCCGAGCTTCCGTAGGCCGAGCCCGGTCCTGTCCGTCAGTTCCGGCCGTTGCCCGGACCGCGCTGGGCCACCAGGGCGTCGCGGATTTCCTTGAGCACCTCCAGCTCGGACACCTCGATGACCTCCTGGGTGTTCTCCTTCGCCTTCTGCCGGGCCGCCTGCCGGGCCAGGAACTTCGACATCGGCAGGACCATCAGGAAGTAGACGACGGCCGCGGTGATCACGAAGCTGAGCGTGGCGCCCAGCACGGAGCCCCACATGATCCGGATGCCCGTCGCGGTGTCCCCAGTGCCGGTGCAGGGGTCTTTGAGGCAGGAGCTGTAGCTGTCGAGGTTCTGCGTGCCTATCGCACCCACCAGCGGGTTGATGATGCCCTTCACCACCGAGTTGACGATGTTGGTGAAGGC
Source organism: Streptomyces olivochromogenes (assembly GCF_001514115.1). Lineage (GTDB taxonomy): Bacteria > Actinomycetota > Actinomycetes > Streptomycetales > Streptomycetaceae > Streptomyces > Streptomyces olivochromogenes. The sequence continues at coordinate 241,380 of NZ_KQ948464.1, read as the reverse complement.
CGCGCCGATGACCACCGCGACGGCCAGGTCGATGACGTTGCCCCGCATCAGAAAGGCCTTGAAGCCCTCCCAGACACCGGGTTGCTTCTTCTCGCTCACCAAGAGGCCCCTCTGCACAAGTTGTGGAACAAACAGCTCCGCAACCTACGGCAGGGCCCGCCGGACCTGTCCAATTCGGTAGCAAGATCGAGCGAGTTGACACCGATTCGATATCCAGGAGGGCCGTCGGTACGGCATTGCGCACGGCGCTCAACACAGTGTCACCGCCAGCCGTGCCGTCGTGCCCGCACCCGCCAGTCGCGCCGCCGTGGCCCGGGGCACGGAGAGGACCACGAGCGCCCCGGTCTCGGTGGCGGCGAAGTCCGGGACCTCGGCCACCCGCGCCCCGGCAGCGACCACGCGGCCCTCGCCGTCACCGTCCGCCGCGATCACGTCGACCCGGTCGCCCGGCCTGAGCAGCCGCACCGTGGCCGCGTCCGCGATCCGCACCGGAGCCGCCACCGTCTCCACCGTGCCCCGCCCCTGCCCCCGCACGGACGCGGTGGCGGAAGGAGAAGAGGGAGAAGAGGACAAGGACGAGGAAGCGGACGCGGACGGGGGAGCGGCCGTCGGATGGCCCCGCGCCCGCCCGGCGTCACCGGGGCCCGCCGCCACGAGGGCCGCCGCCGTGACGGCGAGCCCCGCGGCCACGGCCCGCCGCTTGTGACGGGTGAGGCGCCGCAGCCCGTACCGCCCGCCGCGCACGTGCACGGGGGCGAACTGCGGCACCTCGCGGATCGGAGGCGCGTCCACACCGGGCGGACGTACGGGATCCGCGCCCGGCGCCCGTACGAGATCCGTGTCCAGCGGGCGTACAAGAGGAGCGTGCTGTGCCATGGGGCCACCACCTGCGACGAGAGATCGGCTTGCGATCCCACGATGAGGCCTCGCGGGGGATCCCGTCGGCGCCGGTGGACTACCGACGAGTTGTGGACAACTCCCTCACCCGAACGGGAAGTTCCACCGCGTGAAAACGCCCGTCAGCGCCCGTCAAAGTCCATCGACGCCCATCGGCGCCCATCGGCGCCCATCGAGCGCCCGTCGCGGCCATCGTCACGGCAGCTCGAAACCCGGATCCATGCCACCCAGCGCCTTCGTGCACAGACAGTCCCGCGTCCCGTTCTGCGGCAGGGCCGCCACCGCGTCGTACAACACGTCCCGCAGCCGGTCCACGTTCGACGCGAACACCTTCAGCACTTCGTCGTGCGAGACGCCCTCGCCGGCCTCCGCGCCCGCGTCGAGGTCGGTGACCAAGGTCAACGAGGTGTAGCAGAGCTGGAGTTCACGGGCGAGCGCGGCCTCGGGGTGGCCGGTCATGCCCACCACGGACCAGCCCTGCGCCTGGTGCCACAGCGACTCGGCGCGGGTGGAGAACCGCGGTCCCTCGATCACCACGAGCGTGCCGCCGTCCACCGGCTCCCAGTCACGCCCGCGCGCCGCTTCGAGGGCGGCCTTGCGGCCGACGGGGCAGTAGGGGTCGGCCAGCGACACGTGCACGACGTTCGGCACGGTGCCGTCCGGCAGCGGCAGCCCGTCGAAGAACGTCTGCGTCCGCGTCTTCGTGCGGTCGACCAGCTGGTCCGGCACGAGCAGCGTTCCCGGCCCGTACTGGGGGCGCAGTCCGCCCACCGCGCACGGTCCGAGGACCTGACGGGCGCCCACGGAGCGCAGCGCCCAGAGGTTGGCCCGGTAGTTGATGCGGTGCGGCGGCAGATGGTGGCCGCGGCCGTGGCGGGGAAGGAAGGCGACCCGTCGCCCGGCGATCTCGCCGAGGAACAGGGAGTCGCTCGGCGGCCCGTAGGGGGTGTCGACTTGTATCTCGGTCACATCGTCGAGGAAGGAGTAGAAGCCCGAGCCGCCGATGACACCGATCTCTGCGTTCGCCATGACGATCACAGTAGCGGGATTCGAAGATCTGCCTCCGAAAACGTCGAGGCCCCTGTCTCCCGGAAAGGCCGAGGATCTTGTCCTCCGGAAAGGCCGAGGGTCCTGTCCTCCAGAAAGGCCGAGGACCCTGTCCTCCAGAAACGCCGAGGATCCTGTCCTCCGCAAGCGCCCAGGATCCTGTCCTCCGGAAACACCCAGGACCCCGTCCTCCGGAAACTCCGGGGAACCTGCCCTCGGAAACGCCAAGGACCCCGTCGTCGTACGACGACAGGGTCCCCGCGAGAAAGTCCTACGCGGCCGAGCTGCTGCTCGACGAGCCGCTGCCCGACGACTTCGAGTCCGACGAGGACGACGAGGTCGTCGACGGCGAGGACGAAGTCGAAGTGGTCGATGGCTTGGGCGCCGGCGAGCTGCTCGACGAGGAGCCACGGCTGTCGTTGCGGTAGAAGCCGGAGCCCTTGAAGACAATGCCGACGGCCGAGAACACCTTCTTCAGGCGTCCACCGCAGTTGGGGCACTCCGTCAGGGCATCGTCGGTGAACTTCTGCACCGCCTCGAGGCCCTCGCCACACTCGGTGCACTGGTACTGGTAGGTCGGCACTTGTCTTCCTCCTGGCACTCTCACTCAATGAGTGCTAACGACGATCCATACTGACGTATTCCGCGAGATCAGTCCACTGTCACCGGCACTCGGTGACCGACGCCACGTGCGACGGTGCGTCCGGTGGGCGGCGTGGCCAGCCGTGAGCGCAGGGCCACCAGGGTCGCCAGCGCCAGTGCCGTACCGGCCATCGGCACCAGGAATCCGGCACCGTTCCACAGGCGGTCCTCCAGCTGTCCGGCGACCGTGACGGCCGCCGCCTGGCCGAGCGCGACGGCGCCGGTCAGCCAGGTGAAGGCCTCGGTGCGGGCGCCCGCCGGGACCAGGCCCTCGACCAGGGTGTAGCCGGTGATCAGGGACGGAGCGATGCACATGCCGACCAGGAGGCCGATCGCGGCGAGTACGACCACGGAGTGCGCGGCCCACAGCCCGCACGCGGCGAGCGCCAGGGCGGCGTAGCCGATGACGAGCCGCCGCTGCGGGGCCACCTTCCAGGCGATGGCGCCGCAGACGACGCCGGAAAGCATGTTGCCCGCGGCGAAGACGCCGTAGAGGACGCCGTTCAGACCGGGCTCGCCGATCGACTCGCTGAACGCGGCGAGCGAGACCTGCATACCGCCGAAGACGGAGCCGATGCCCAGGAAGGTCACGATCAGCACGCGCACTCCGGGGATCCGCAGCGCGGAACCGTGCTCCACGCGCGTGTGCCCGGCGGCGGCGACAGCGGGCTGGGTGCTCTTCTGCGCGGCGAAGAGGAGACCGCCGATCAGGGTCAGCCCGGCCTCGGTCAACAGGCCCGCGGCCGGGTGCACGGCGGTGCACAGCGCCGTGGCGAGCAGCGGGCCGAACACGAAGGTCAGCTCGTCCGTGACGGACTCGAAGGCCGCCGCGGTGGTCATCAGGGGCGAGTCCTGGAGCTTCACACCCCAGCGGGCGCGCACCATGGGCCCGACCTGGGGCACCGAGGCGCCGGTCGGCACGGCGGCGAGGAAAAGGGCCCACAAGGGGGCGTCCGTCAGTGCCAGCGCCGTCAGGGAGAGGCCTGCCAGGGCGTGCACCAGGACGCCGGGCAGCAGAACGGCCCGCTGGCCGTGGCGGTCGGCGAGACGGCCGGTGAAGGGGGCGAACAGCGCCATGGAGACGCCGGTGACGGCGGCGACGGCGCCGGCGGCCCCGTACGAGCCGGTGGTGTGCTGGACGAGGAGTACGAGGGACAGCGTCAGCATCGCGAAGGGCTGACGTGCGGCGAAGCCGGGAAGCAGGAACGTCCAGGCGCCGCGGGTGCGCAGCAGCTGTCCGTATCCGGGGCGGGAGGTGACCGTGGATGCCACGGCCCGTGCCTCTCTGCCGCCTGGTAGCGCGCCCGTGCGGGGGGCGCCGAGAGCTGTCCTCTTGCGCGGAACTGCGGTAGATGCCGCGCCGCCCACTGCGGGGGCGTCACGACCGCCATACGGGTCGCGCCAGCTCTGCTTCAGGCAGAGTTGGTTCGATCAGAGTTGGTTCGATCAAGGTATGCCTTCATCGTACAGGGGCGAGTTGCTGCGGTGCCTGTGAAAGTGAGCACCATGGCGGTGTTCGCCTGCGAATGAACATCGCCCCTTAATGTCCTGTTTACTGTCCGGAATGTCGGGAGTGTGGTCCGGCGCCGTTGCCCGCGAGGCCCAGCCAGCCCGCCAGCTTGCCGCCCTGGCCCACTGCGCGCAGCCGTCGCTCGGCCGCGTCCCGGACCGGGTCGGTGGCCACGACGAGCAGTTCGTCGCCGCGTCGCAGGACGGTCGTGGGAAGCGGCACGAAGGAGGTTCCGTCGCGCACGACGAGGGTGACGGCGGCCCCCGAGGGCATGCGCAGCTCGGCCACCTCCACGCCGTGCATGCGGGAGCCCTCCGGGATCGCGACGGACAGCAGATGGCCGCGCAGTCGCTCCAGGGGTGCCGATTCGATCCCGAGGTCGGCGGCGCCCTCGGACTCGCCCAGCCGCAGCTTGCGGGCCAGCCAGGGCAGCGTGGGGCCCTGGATGAGGGTGTAGGCGACGACGAGGACGAAGACGATGTTGAAGATCCGGCGGCTCTCCGCGATGCCGCTCACCATCGGGATGGTCGCCAGGATGATGGGCACGGCGCCGCGCAGGCCGGCCCAGGACAGCAGTGTCTGCTCCTGCCACGGGATCCGGAAGGGCAGCAGGCTGACCACGACGCTCAGGGGGCGCGCCACCATGGTGAGCACCAGGCCGATGACGAGGGCCGGCACGATGTCGTCGCCCATCTCGTGCGGGGTGACCAGCACGCCGAGCAGGACGAACATGCCGATCTGGGCGATCCAGCCGAGCCCTTCGGCGAAGCCCCGGGTGGCGGGCCAGTGCGGCAGTTTGGCGTTGCCGAGCATCATCGCCGCGAGGTAGACGGCGAGGAAGCCGCTGCCGTGCGCGAGCGCGCCGGCGGCGTAGGCGGTGACCGCGATCGCCATCACGGCGATCGGGTAGAGGCCGGAGGCGGGCAGCGCTACGTGCCGCAGCCCCCAGGAGCCGAGCCAGCCCACCGCGAGGCCGATGGCCGCGCCGATGGCCAGCTCCAGGGTTATCTCGCCCAGCAGCACGTACCAGTGCTCCACGGGGCCCGCCGTGCTGAACGCGACGACGAGGATGACCACCGGGGCGTCGTTGAAGCCGGACTCGGCCTCCAGGATGCCCGTCACGCGCGCGGGGAGGGGTACTTTCCGCAGCACCGAGAAGACGGCCGCCGCGTCCGTCGAGGACACCACCGCGCCGATGATGAGAGCCTGCCGCCATTCCAGGCCGATCAGGTAGTGGGCGGCCGTGGCCGTCACTCCGACGCTCACCGCGATGCCGACCAGTGCCAGCGAGGTGGCCGCCGGCAGGGCCGGCTTGATTTCCTTCCACTTCGTGCCGAGGCCGCCCTCGGCCAGGATCACGACCAGGGCCGCGTACCCGATGACCTGCGTCAGTTCGGCGTTGTTGAAGTGGACGTTGCCGACCCCGTCCTGGCCCATGGCGATGCCTATGCCGAGGTAGACGAGCAGGCTGGGGAGCCCGCTGCGCGAAGAGATACGAACCGCTGCCACCGCGACGAGCAGAACGAGCGAGCAGACGAGCAGGAGCTGGTTGAGGTGGTGGACAGTCAGCGGCTGTTCCCTTCTCGCCAATCCGGGCACTGGATTCGAACGTGCGGATGTGAACACGTCGATTCGATGTGATCGCGTCTGGATCAACGCGTGGAATCGAGGTGATCGCGTGGATCCCAGCACGTCGATCCGAACACCCGAAGTCGGTACATGAGGCCAAGTACTTCGTTACCTTACCTAACTCTTGACGCTTTCTTGACACTCCAGGGGCCGAGATCGAACGCTCGTCCGTCCTGTACCCGACTCCGCGTCAAGGCGCGTCGGGCCCTGCGCCTATGGTTGCTCCAGCACTCCAGGACCGCCTGCCGCTCGCGTTAGGACAGCAAGGACAGCGATGCCCCCGAACACCACCGCCTCTTCCGGCCAGAAGCCGGGCAAGTCCGGCAGGAAGAAGGGGCGCAAGGCCCGACTGTTCCTGATTGTCCTGGTTCTGGCCCTCTTCGGAGGCGTTGCCTATGGCGGCTACTGGGGGGTCAGTACCGTCCGTGCCTCCTTCCCGCAGACCAAGGGCTCACTCACACTCGACGGGCTGTCGGGCCCCGTGGACGTCAAGCGGGACGGCAACGGGATCCCGCAGATCTACGCCTCGTCCGACGAGGACCTGTTCATGGCGCAGGGCTACGTCCAGGCGCAGGACCGGTTCTACGAGATGGACGTACGCCGTCACATGACCTCGGGCCGGCTGTCCGAGATGTTCGGCTCGAGCCAGGTCAAGAACGACGAGTTCCTGCGCACGATGGGCTGGGACCGGGTCGCCAAGGAGGAGTACGACAAGAAACTGTCGGCCTCCACGAAGAAGTACCTCCAGGCGTACGCCAAGGGAGTCAATGCCTACCTGAAGGGCAAGGACGGCAAGGACATCTCCCTGGAGTACGCGGCCCTTGGTTTCACCAACGACTACAAGCCCCAGGAGTGGACCCCGGTCGACTCGGTCGCGTGGCTGAAGGCGATGGCCTGGGACCTGCGCGGCAACATGCAGGAAGAGATCGACCGCTCCCTGATGACCAGCCGTCTGGGCCCGAAGCAGATCGCCGACCTGTACCCGGAGTACCCCTACAGCCGGAACAAGACGATCACCCAGGAAGGCCAGTACGACAGCGTCACGGGGTCGTACGTCCAGGGCAGCAGCACGACGGCGGGCAGCGGGACGCAGTCCACGTCGGGCACCGGCCTCGCGGGGAACACCACCGCGCCCGACGGCCTGCAGAGCCAGCTCTCCAAGCTCTACAACGTGCTCGACAACGTGCCCACCGCCGTCGGCGTGAACGGCAACGGCATCGGCTCGAACTCCTGGGTCGTCGCGGGCAAGTACACGATCACCGGTAAGCCGCTGCTGGCCAACGACCCGCACCTGTCGGCCTCGCTGCCCTCGGTCTGGTACCAGATGGGCCTGCACTGCACGAGCGTCTCCAGCAAGTGCCAGTACGACGTCTCCGGCTACACCTTCGCGGGCATGCCCGGCGTGGTCATCGGCCACAACCAGAACATCGCCTGGGGCATGACCAACTCCGGGGTCGACGTCACCGACCTCTACCTGGAGAAGATCACCGGCGAGGGCTACGAGTACGACGGCAAGGTGCTGCCCTTCGCGACCCGCAAGGAAACGATCAAGGTCGCGGGCGGCTCGAACAAGACGATCGTCGTCCGGGAGACCAAGGACGGGATGCCGCTGCTCTCCGACCGCGACGACGAACTGGTCAAGGTCGGCAAGAAGGCCACCGTCGACAGCGGGGCACCCGACCGCGGCGACGGCTATGCCATCGCGCTGCGCTGGACCGCCCTGGACCCGGGCAACTCCATGGACGCCGTCTTCCAGCTGGACAAGGCGTCGAACTGGTCCGAGTTCCGCACGGCGGCCGCGTCCTTCGATGTGCCCTCGCAGAACCTGATCTACGCCGACACCAACGACCACATCGGCTACCAGCTGCCCGGCAAGATCCCGACCCGGTCGAAGGGCGACGACGGCTCGCTCCCGTCGCCCGGCTGGGACTCCAAGTACCAGTGGACCGGCTACATCAAGCAGTCCGAGCTGCCCTACGAGTACGACCCGAAGCGCGGCTACATCGTGACCGCCAACCAGGCGGTCGTCGACAAGGACAAGTACCCCTACACGCTCACCACGGACTGGGGTTACGGAACGCGCAGCCAGCGGATCACCGATCTCATCGAGGCGAAGATCAAGGGCGGCGGCAAGATCTCGACCGACGACATGCGCCAGATGCAGCTCGACGACAGCAGTGAGATCGCCAAGCTGATCGTGCCCAAGCTGCTCAAGATCGACGTCCCCGACAAGAACGTCCGCGACGCGCAGAAGCTCCTGGAAGGCTGGGACTACACCCAGGACGCCGACTCCGCGGCGGCCGCGTACTTCAACGCGACCTGGCGCAACATCCTCAAGCTCGCCTTCGGCAACAAGCTGCCCAAGGAGCTGCGGGTCAAGGGTCAGTGCCTGAACGTCGCCCCGGTCGACTCCACCGGTCCCGCGGACGAGAACCAGACCGTGCGCGAGTGCGGCCAGCGTGAGGCGGACCAGGCGCAGCCGGACGGCGGCGACCGCTGGTTCGAGGTGGTCCGCAAGATCATCGACGATCAGAACAACGACTGGTGGAAGGCGCCCAAGACGCGCCTCGACAAGGCGGCCGACAACCGGGACGAGCTGTTCGCGCGGGCCATGAAGGACGCCCGCTGGGAGCTGACCGCCAAGCTCGGCAAGGACATGGACACCTGGAGCTGGGGCCGGCTGCACCGCCTGTTCCTGAAGAACCAGACCCTGGGCACCGAAGGTCCCGGCGTCCTGCAGTACATGCTCAACCGCGGCCCCTGGAAGCTCAGCGGCGGCGAGGCGACGGTCAACGCGACCGGCTGGAACGCCGCGGGCGGCTACGGAGTGGTCTGGGTGCCGTCCATGCGGATGGTGGTCAACCTCGACGACTTCGACAAGTCGAAGTGGATCAACCTCTCCGGCGCCTCCGGGCACGCCTACAGCGCCCACTACACCGACCAGACGGACAAGTGGGCCAAGGGTGAACTGCTGCCGTGGTCCTTCTCGGACAAGGCGGTCGACAAGAGCACGAGCGACACCCTGGTGCTCAAGCCGTGAGCCATTGACGGCGACCACGAGTCACCGACGGCGACCGTGAGTTACTGATGGCGACAGGCGAAAGGGCCCTCCACGCGTGCGTGGAGGGCCCTTTCGCCTGCCCGCGCCCGTCAGCCGAAGCGACGCACGCCCGAAGGCGTCACCACCGCGTGCACGGGACGGTCGTGAGGTTCCGCCGGGACGTGCTCGACGACCTCCGCGTCGTACAGCAGCACCACCAGCGCGGGATCGGCCCCCGCGCGCTCCAGGCGGGCCAGTACGCGGTCGTACGAGCCGCCGCCGCGCCCCAGACGCATTCCGCGCCGGTCCACGGCCAGTCCGGGCAGCAGCACGGCGTCCGCCTCCTGGACGGCCTCGGGGCCGAGCCGCTCGCCCGCCGGCTCCAAGAGAGCCATCCTGCCGCCGTGTCGGACGTGCTCCAGGGAGCCCTCTCCGGCGTACGCGCCCCAGTCCAGGTCGTTGTCCGCCATCAGGACCGGCAGCAGCACGCGCACCCCGCGCGTGCGGAGCGCGTCGAGGAGCGCGAGGGTGCCCGGCTCGCTCCCCACGGAGACGTACGCCGCCACCGTGCGCGCGTGCGCCAGCTCCGGCAGCTCCAGCGCCCGCAGGGCCAGGTTCCCGGCGGATTCCCGCAGGTCGTAGGGTGTCAACCTGTTTCTCACCGCGATGAAGCCTCGCCGCAACATTCGCTTGTCAGGCTCTGCCGCACGTCCCACGTGGCTCACAGCTCACTCCGTACCGTTCCTTATGCGCTCATATGAGAGCTATTTAACGGGACCAACAGATTGCGCTCATAGCCACCGGATATGGTTACGCGCATGACTGAGTCGCACCCCAGGATCAGCAAGGCTGTCATCCCCGCAGCAGGCCTCGGCACCCGGTTCCTGCCGGCCACCAAAGCCACTCCCAAAGAGATGCTGCCGGTCGTGGACAAGCCGGCGATCCAGTACGTGGTCGAAGAGGCCGTGTCGGCGGGTCTCGACGACGTCCTGATGATCACCGGCCGCAACAAGCGCCCCCTCGAGGACCACTTCGACCGCAATTATGAGCTGGAGTCCGCCCTTCAGAAGAAGGGTGACGCCGACCGGCTCGCCAAGGTCCAGGAGTCCAGCGACCTGGCCACCATGCACTACGTGCGCCAGGGCGACCCCAAGGGCCTCGGCCACGCCGTCCTGTGCGCGGCGCCGCACGTCGGCCACGAGCCCTTCGCCGTGCTCCTCGGCGACGACCTGATCGACCCCCGCGACCCCCTCCTCGCCCGCATGGTCGAGGTCCAGGAGCAGCACGGCGGCAGCGTCATCGCGCTCATGGAGGTCGAGCCCGAGCAGATCCACCTCTACGGCTCCGCGGCCGTCGAGGCCACCGGGGAGGGCGACCTCGTCAAGGTGACCGGCCTGGTCGAGAAGCCGGACCCGGCGGACGCGCCCAGCAACTACGCGATCATCGGGCGCTACGTCCTCGACCCGCACATCTTCGACATACTCCGCAAGACCGAGCCGGGCCGCGGCGGCGAGATCCAGCTCACCGACGCCCTCCAGCAGCTCGCGCAGGACGAGAAGGTCGGCGGCCCCGTGCACGGCGTCGTCTTCAAGGGCCGCCGCTATGACACCGGCGACCGCGGCGACTATCTGCGTGCCATTGTCAGGCTCGCGTGCGAACGTGATGACCTGGGCCCGGACTTCCGGACCTGGCTTCGCAGTTACGTAGCCGAGGAGATGTAGGAATTTGAGCAGCGCCGCGACCCGTGTCATCGGCCAGGACCACCTCTGGTCGGTGACCGAGCACCTGGAGGACATCCTCGCGACCGTGCGCCCTCTCGAACCCATCGAGCTGCAACTCCTCGACGCCCAGGGCTGTGTCCTGGTCGAGGACGTCACGGTGCCGGTCTCCCTGCCGCCGTTCGACAACAGCTCGATGGACGGGTACGCGGTCCGGGTCGCCGATGTCGCGGGCGCGAGCGAGGAGTACCCGGCGGTCCTCACGGTCGTCGGCGACGTCGCGGCCGGCCAGGGCGAGCAGCTCCATGTGGGCCCCGGTGAGGCCGTCCGCATCATGACCGGTGCCCCGCTGCCGCCCGGCGCGGAGGCCGTCGTCCCGGTGGAGTGGACCGACGGCGGCCTGGGGGAGGGTCCCGTCTCCGGGATGCGCGCCCACAGCGCGGCCCCCGACGGTGCCTCCGGCCAGGTGCGCGTCCACCGCCCGGCCGAGGCACGCGCGCATGTGCGCGCGAAGGGCAGCGACGTGAAGGCGGGGGACCGCGCTCTCGAAGCCGGCACGATCCTCGGCCCGCCGCAGATCGGCCTGCTCGCCGCGATCGGCCGCGGCACCGTACGCGTGCGCCCGCGCCCGCGCGTGGTCGTCCTGTCCACCGGCAGCGAACTCGTCCAGCCCGACGAGCCGCTCGGCACCGGCCAGATCTACGACTCCAACAGCTTCGCCCTGTGCGCCGCCGCCCGCGACGCCGGGGCCATCGCCTACCGGGTGGGCGCGGTCGCCGACGACGCCGAGACACTCCGCGCCACCATCGAGGACCAGCTCATCCGCGCGGACCTGCTGGTCACCACGGGCGGCGTGAGCGTCGGCGCGTACGACGTCGTCAAGGAGGCCCTGTCCTCGGTGGGCGACGAGGACGAGGAGGGTAGCGGCATCGACTTCCGCAAGCTCGCCATGCAGCCCGGCAAGCCCCAGGGCTTCGGCACGATCGGCCCCGAGCACACCCCGCTGCTCGCGCTCCCCGGCAACCCCGTCTCGTCGTACGTCTCCTTCGAGCTGTTCGTCCGCCCCGCGATCCGCACCCTGTCGGGCCTGGACGACATCCACCGCCCCACCACCAGGGCGACCCTGGAGACGGGCAAGGCGCTGACCTCGCCGGACGGCCGCCGACAGTTCCTGCGCGGGAGGTACGCCGACGGCAAGGTGACCCCGGTCGGCGGCGCCGGATCCCACCTGGTCGCGGCCCTCGCCCACGCCGACGCGCTGATCGTCGTCCCCGAGGACGTCACCTCGGTCGAGCCCGGCACCGAGGTCGAAGTGGTCCTGCTCGGCTGAGTGCCCCGAGTGGCGGTACCGTGTCGCGCACAAGAGGCCCGACCGGGAGCGCCGCGCAGACATGAGTACGCAGGACCGACTGACCCACATCGACGAGGCGGGCGCCGCCCGCATGGTCGACGTCTCCGGGAAGGACGTGACCGCGCGCACCGCCCGCGCCAGCGGCCGTGTCCTGGTCTCGCCCCGTGTGATCGAACTGCTGCGCGGTGAGGGCGTCCCCAAGGGCGACGCCCTGGCCACCGCGCGCATCGCGGGCATCATGGGCGCCAAGCGCACCCCGGATCTGATCCCGCTCTGTCACCCGTTGTCGGTCTCGGGTGTCAAGCTTGATCTGTCGGTCGCGGACGACGCCGTCGAGATCCTCGCCACCGTGAAGACCACCGACCGTACGGGCGTCGAGATGGAGGCCCTCACCGCGGTCAGCGTGGCGGCCCTCACCGTGATCGACATGGTCAAGGCGGTCGACAAGGGGGCGGTCATCACGGACGTACGGGTGGAAGAGAAGACGGGCGGCAAGTCGGGCGACTGGAGCCGGACATGACGGCACCGTCGTACCGCGCGCTCGTGGTCACGGCCTCGAACAGAGCCGCCGCGGGGGTCTACGAGGACAAGGGCGGCCCCCTGATCGCCGAGGGGCTCACGGTCTACGGCTTCGAGGTCGACGGCCCCCGGGTGGTGCCGGACGGCGATCCCGTGGAGGCGGCACTGCGCGCGGGCGTCGACGCCGGGTACGACGTGATCGTGACGACGGGCGGTACGGGGATCTCGCCCACCGACCGGACGCCCGAGGCGACCCGTCGCGTACTCGATCACGAGGTGCCGGGCATTCCCGAGGCCATCAGGGCGTTCGGGAGAGAGAAGGTGCCCACGGCGGCGCTGTCCCGAGGGCTCGCCGGAGTCGCGGGACGGACGTTGATCGTCAACCTGCCGGGTTCCACCGGCGGGGTGAAGGACGGCCTGGCCGTTCTGGAGCCCCTTCTGATCCACGCCGTCGACCAGATCCGTGGCGGCGACCACCCCAGACCCAGCGGCAGTGGGGGTGCGAGCTGAACAGCCCATCCTGGCCTGTCGAGCTGGTGGACGGCGATGTCGTCCTTCGGCCGATAAAGGTGCGCGACCAGCGGGCCTGGCGCGAGGTGAACCGGCGCAACCGGGACTGGCTGCGGCCCTGGGAGGCGACCATTCCGCCGCCCACGCCCAGCGGTCCGATAGCGCACCGGCCGACCTACCGCCAAATGGTCCGGCATCTGCGCGCCGAGGCCAACGCGGGCCGGATGCTGCCCTTCGTCATCGAGTATCAGGGCCGTCTGGTCGGGCAGTTGACCGTCGCCGGGATCACCTGGGGATCGATGTGCTCCGGGCACATCGGCTACTGGGTGGACCAGTCGGTGGCGGGGCGCGGAGTGATGCCGACGGCCGTGGCGATGGTGACCGACCACTGCTTCCGCACGGTCGGACTGCACCGCATCGAAGTCTGCATTCGCCCGGAGAACGGGCCGAGCCGCCGAGTGGTGGAGAAACTCGGATTCCGCGAGGAAGGGCTCAGGCCGCGCTATCTGCACATCGACGGGGCCTGGCGGGACCATCTCGTCTTCGCGCTCACCGCGGAAGAGGTGCCGGAGGGGTTGCTGGGGCGTTGGCGGCGGGCACGATCGATGAAGGCCCGTTCGGAGAACCAGAGCAAGCCCGGCACTCAGTAAATGAAATGTATGTTCGAAATTGATCGCCGCGTGATCGGCTCGGGGCATTAAATTCGCGCTCCCTGCGGCCTGCTGATCGCATCGGTCACAAAAAAAGCTCGAAATATCAGCCGGATCGTGCGACACACCGGCCGAATTGGCAGATGGCCTCATGCAAACCCCTCTACCGTGTGAGGCGTGAGCAGCAGCGGCCTCATCTACGCAGTCATCGTCGGGGCCTGGGCCGCCTACTTGGTGCCGATGTGGCTCCGTAGGCAGGACGAGCTGAACGAAGCCCGTCCGACGGAACGCTTCAGCACCGCCATCCGGCTGCTGTCCGGACGGGCGGGAATGGAGCGCCGGTACGCCAAGGACCTGCGGGCGCGCTCCGCCGAAGAGGGGGAGCCCAGCGCCGATCCGGACGCCGTCACCGACTCGGTGGACGTCCGGGCCTTCGCCATGCCTCCGGTCCGGCAGCAGACCAAGGCCCAACTCCCGCCGCCCGCCCAGCCCGAACCGCAGCGGGCGCCACAGGCCGCCGTCCGGCAGGGTGCCCCACAGGGCTCCTCGGCGGCCGGCCGGGCGGTGCCGCAGCAGTCGGCCCAACCCGAGCCGAACTCGGGATCGGCGTCGGGCTCGGATTCAGGATCGGATTCGGCCAACTCCGGGGCCTCCAGGGTTCCGGCCGCGCGGCGGGCCTCCGCGGCGGAGGCCGCGGCGCGCGCCCGGCGCTCGAAGGTGCTCGCGCGCCGACGGCGTACGACCGTGATGCTCTTCCTCGCCTTCACGCTCGGCGCGATCGTGGCGGCCGTCGGGGGGCTCGCGTTCCTGTGGGCGCCCGGCGTGCCCGCCGTGATGCTGAGCTCGTACATCGTGTACCTGCGCGCCCAGGAGCGACGGCGCTTCACGTACACCATGGACCGGCGCCGGGCCGAGGCCGCGGCGCAGCGGCTCAGGGAGCGGCAGCCGCGCCGGCGGCCCACCCTCGACCCCGGCGCCGACGAGCCCGACGACAGTCCCGAGCCGGAGACCGACCCCGGTCTGTCCGCGCTCGCGGCCGACCGCCGCGCCCTCGTCGAGCAGACCGACCACGCCGAGTGGGTCGACCAGCAGCGTGAGCGTCAGCGGGGCCCCGGCCGGGGCGACAGCTGGGATCCGGTGCCGGTTCCGCTGCCTACGTACGTGACCGCGCCGGTCGCGCCCCGGGCCACGTCGAGTGTCGATCTGGGGGCGCCGGACGCGTGGAGCTCGGCGCGCTCCAGCGCCGCCGAGCCGAGCGAGCCGGAGGCGGAGCCCGCCGCCGAGGAGGGCCACGAAGCCGCCGAGACGGCCGAGGCCGCCGACGACGGTCGCAGTGACGCCCGGCGCGCCGCGTCCGCCCGGCGGGCCCGTGAGCGCGGTCGCACTCCGCTGTTCGACCAGTACGAGGACGGCGAACGGCCGCGCGCCGCCAACGAATGACCAGGCGCTCGGGAGCCCCGGCTGACCTGCCGGGAACGGATTTCAAAGCACCCCGACGGGGATGCTAGAGTTTCACTCGTTGCAAGGGCCTGTGGCGCAGTCCGGTAGCGCACCTCGTTCGCATCGAGGGGGCCAGGGGTTCGAATCCCCTCAGGTCCACTGCAATTCAGAACCCCGTCGGATTCATCCGGCGGGGTTCTTGCCTGTTCGGGCACACCCTCTCGTTCACTGAATGCTCAGCGGCTTGGCGTAGCAGAGGCTCAGTTCGTGGAAGCGGTAGTAGCCGAACTTGGCACAGGGCTCGTAGCCGCTGGAGAGGTAGAGGGCGACCGCCTCGGGCTGCTTGGCGCCGGTCTCCAGGACCATGCGGGTGCGGCCGGCCGCGCGGGCGTCGTCCTCCAGGGCGGCCAGGATGCGGCGGGCGAGGCCGAGACCTCGGGCCTCCGGGGTCACGTACATGCGCTTGAGCTCGGCGTCGCCGTCCGCGTATCCCTCGTCGTTCGTGTCCTGGCTGCGCCAGCCGCCGGACGCGATCGGGCGGTCCCGCTCGTCGTAGGCGAGGAGGTACAGGCCGAGCGGCGGCTTGAACATCGACGCGTCGAGCGGTGTGACATCGCCCTCATCGCCGTAGCGCTCGGCGTATTCGGCCTGCACCTGGTCGTTGAGCTTGACGGCGTCGGGGTGGTCGTAGGGGACCGGACGGATACTCATGCGCTGTATCGTACATCTATGCGCCCGCCGGGTGGAATGGATTAAGTATCGTGCCTGGGTGCTGACTGTTACCTCGGTGAATGTGAACGGGCTCCGGGCCGCCGCGAAGAAGGGCTTCGTGGAGTGGCTCGCGGAGACCTCCGCGGACGTGCTGTGCCTTCAGGAGGTGCGGGCCGAGCCCGGGCAGCTGCCCGAGGAGGTGCGGGCGCCGGAGGGGTGGCACGTCGTGCACGCCCCCGCGGCGGCCAAGGGGCGCGCGGGAGTCTCCCTGTACACCCGGCGCGAGCCCGACCGGGTGCGGATCGGGTTCGGGTCCGAGGAGTTCGACTCTAGCGGACGCTACGTCGAGGCCGACCTCCCCGGCGTCACCGTCGCCAGCCTCTACCTGCCCTCCGGCGAGGTCGGAACCGAACGGCAGGACGAGAAGGTCCGGTTCATGGACGAGTTCCTCGCCCACCTGAAGGAGCTGCGCGAGCGCGCCGCCGCCGACGGGCGTGAGGTCGTCGTCTGCGGCGACTGGAACATCGCCCACCAGGAGGCCGACCTCAAGAACTGGCGTGCCAACAAGAAGAACTCCGGCTTCCTGCCCGAGGAGCGCGAGTGGCTGGGGCGGGTCCTGGACGTGGAAGACGGCGGGTACGTCGACGTCGTACGGGCACTGCACCCGGACGCCGAGGGACCGTACTCGTGGTGGTCGTACCGGGGGCGGGCCTTCGATAACGACAGCGGTTGGCGCATCGACTACCACGTCTCGACGCCGGGGCTCGCGGGCAAGGCCGTGAAGGGGTTCGTGGAGCGGGCGGCGACGCACGCGGAGCGCTGGTCCGACCATGCGCCGGTGACGGTCGTCTACGAGCTGTAGTCCCGCCGGCGCCGGTGACGGTCGCCTGTGGGCTGTGGTCCCGCCGGCGCCGGTGACGGTCGCCTATGAGTTGTAGTCCCGCAGTCGCCGGTCCAGAGCCATCGACACCTCCGCCTCCACCACGCTCTTCGCCAGGGGGCGTAGGCGTTTGAGGTCCTCGGTGGTGCGGTTCTCCGTCAGGACGATGCCGGCGAAGAGATCGGCGAGGGCGTCGGCGTGGTCGCGGACGCGGCGGGCGGCGGTGAGGACGTCGGCCAGGGGGATGCCCTCGCGGACCAGGGCCGCCGAGACGTCGAGCAGGCGGCGGCTGATGTGGACGATCTCGCCGCCGTCGGTGCCGAGATAGCCGAGGTCGAGGGCCGCGGCGAGGTTCTCCGGGGTGGCCTGGCCGGCGAAGACGTCGGCGAGTTCCTCGGGGGAGAGGCGGACGGGGGTCTCCTCGGTGGGCTCGCCCAGGCCGAGGAGTTCACCGACGTCACGGCCGTGGTCGAAGGCCTCGGCCAGCTCCGCGATGCCGTTGAGGGTGTGGCCGCGTTCGAGCAGCGCCGAGATCGTGCGCAGGCGGGCCAGGTGTGTGTGGTCGTACCAGGCGATACGGCCCTCGCGCCGGGGCGGCGGTATCAGCTTGCGCTCCCGGTAGAAGCGCAGGGTGCGCACGGTGATGCCGGCCTCCTTGGCCAGCTCCTCCATCCGGTACTCACGCTTCTCCGCCACGTGCGAAACCCTACGTCGTACCGTCGGTAACTTTCGTGGTCGCAACCCTACCCATCAGTACGGAGCTGCTCTAGTCTCCCATTGCGCCAGTGTTCACTGGCAGAGTCGGGCGGCTAGGGAGGCGTGGGATGGTCGGGATGACCGAGCACGAGCATGTGCGCGTCGCGGTGATCGGGTCCGGGTTCGGCGGTCTGGGGGCCGCGGTGCGGCTGCGCCGCGAAGGGATCACCGACTTCGTCGTCCTGGAACGAGCCGGAAGCGTCGGGGGTACGTGGCGGGACAACAGTTACCCGGGGTGCGCCTGCGATGTGCCCTCGCACCTGTACTCGTTCTCGTTCGCGCCCCACCCCGACTGGCCGCGCACCTTCTCGGGACAGGAGCACATCCGGGCCTATCTGGAGCACGTCACCGACGTCTTCGGGCTGCGCCCGCATCTGCGCTTCGACTCCGAGGTGAAGATGATGACGTGGGACCAGGAGAAGCTCCGGTGGGGGATCGAGACCAGCCGTGGATTCCTCACCGCCGACGTCGTCGTGTCCGCGACTGGGCCGCTCTCCGATCCCAAGATCCCCGACATACCGGGGATCGACTCCTTCCCCGGCAAGGTCTTCCACTCGGCCCGCTGGGACCACGACTTCGACCTGCGCGGCAAGCGCGTCGCCATGATCGGCACGGGCGCCTCCGCCATCCAGATCGTGCCCGCCATCCAGCCCGACGTGTCCCGGCTGACCCTCTTCCAGCGCACACCGCCGTGGGTGATGCCCCGGGTCGACCGGGCCATCACCGGCGCCGAACGGTGGCTGCACAAGCAGCTGCCCTTCACCACACAGGCCCGGCGCGGACTGCTGTGGGGGATCAGGGAGCTGCAGGTCCAGGCGTTCACGAAGCGTCCCGACGAGCTCGGCCTCGTCGAGCGGCTGGCCAGGCGGAACATGGCGCGGGCCGTCCACGATCCGGCGCTGCGGGCCAAGTTGACCCCCGACTACCGGATCGGGTGCAAGCGGATCCTGCTCTCCAACACCTACTATCCGGCGCTCACCCGGGCCAACGTCGACGTCGTGGCCTCAGGGCTCGCCAAGATCGACGGCTCCACGCTCGTCGCCGCCGACGGCAGCACGGCCGAGGTCGACGCGATCATCTTCGGTACGGGCTTCCACGTCACCGACATGCCGATCGCGGACCGGGTCGTCGGAACGGAGGGCAGGACGCTCGCGGAGGTGTGGCGCGACGGCATGAAGTCGCTGCGCGGGGCCACCGCGGCCGGATTCCCCAACTGGATGACGATCATCGGTCCGAACACCGGGCTCGGGAACTCCAGCATGATCCTGATGATCGAGTCCCAGCTGAACTACATGGCCGACTACGTGCGCCAGTTGGACGTCCTGGGCGGACGTGCGGCTCTCGACGCCCGCCCCGCCGCCGTGGAGGGCTGGAACGACAAGGTCCAGGAGCGGATGCTGCGCACGGTGTGGAACACCGGCGGCTGCACCAGCTGGTACCTCGACGCGAACGGCCGCAACACCACCATCTGGCCCGGTACGACGACCGAGTTCCGTAGCGCCACCCGGCGGGTGGACCTGGGAGAGTACGAGGTGCTGCGCACCCCAGCGCCGAACACGCCCGGGTCGCGCACACCCGAGTCGCGCACCAAGAACTCCGGCGCAAAGGGCGCCAAGAAGGTGGAGGCGGGAGCGTGAGTCGACTGACGCATGTGGAACACGGGGCGTACGCGCCGCCCGCGCCCGCGCGCGAACTGACCGCCGTCTCCACCGACGGCGCCCGGTTGCACGTGGAGGTGCACGGACCCGAGGACAACCCGGCCGCGCCCGTCGTCGTCCTCGCGCACGGCTGGACCTGTTCGACCGCGTTCTGGGCGGCGCAGATACGGGACCTCGCCGCCGACCACCGGGTGATCGCGTACGACCAGCGCGGACACGGCCGCAGTCCCGCGAGCGAGACATACACCGCGGACGCGCTCGCCGACGACCTGGAAGCCGTGCTCGCGGCCACCCTCGCGCCCGGCGAGAAGGCCGTGCTCGTCGGGCACTCCATGGGCGGGATGACGCTGATGGCGGCCTCGGCGCGGCCGCGTTTCCGGGAGCACGCGGTGGCGGCCCTGCTGTGCAGCACGGGCAGTTCGCGGCTGGTGGCCGAGTCGCGGGTGGTGCCGATACCGGCCGGATGGCTGCGCACCCAGGTGACCAAGAGGATCCTCGGGTCGGCCGCGCCGCTCGGGCCCGTCACACCGCTCGCCCGCCGGATCCTCAAGTACGCGACCATGGGCGCCGGTTCGTCACCGGGCATGGTGGAGGCGTGCGCGCGGATCGTGCACGCCTGCCCGCGCCGGGTGCGGTACGCCTGGTCGAAGGTGCTCGACCTGCTCGATCTCGACCACGGCGTACGGGCCTTGACGGTACCGACGGCCGTGGTGGTGGGTACGGCGGACCGGCTGACGCCCGTGGTGCACGCGCGCGCCCTGGTCGCGACCCTGCCGAACTGTGTCGGCGTCACCGAACTGACCGGGCTCGGGCACATGACACCGGTGGAGGCGCCGGAACTGGTCACCGCCCGCATACGTGAACTCGTCTCCACCTACGCAGAGATCAAGGAGGGCAGCGCATGACCAAGGTGAGCCTGGAAGGGCAGGTCGCGGTCGTCACGGGGGCCGCGCGGGGCGTCGGCGAACTCCTCGCCCGCAAGCTCTCCGCGCGCGGCGCCAAGGTCGCGCTGGTCGGCCTGGAGCCCGACGCGCTCAAGCAGGTCTCGGACCGGCTGCACGGCGAAAGCGGCTTCTGGCATGCCGATGTCACCGACCACGAGGCGATGGCCCAGGTCGCGACCGAGGTGAAGCAACGGTTCGGGAAGGTCGACATCGTCGTCGCCAACGCCGGTGTGGCGAACGGCGGTCCCTTCGTCGAGTCCGATCCCGTCGCCTGGCGGCGGGTCATCGAGGTCAACCTCATCGGATCGGCGGTCACCGCACGGGCGTTCCTGCCCGTGCTCATGGAGAGCCGCGGGTATCTGCTCCAGATCGCCTCGCTCGCGGCCATCACCCCGGCGCCGATGATGACGGCGTACTGCGCGTCCAAGTCGGGCGTGGAGGCGTACGCGCACAGCCTGCGTGCCGAGGTCGGCCACAAGGGCGTACGGGTCGGGGTCGGTTACCTGTCCTGGACCGACACCGACATGGTGCGCGGGGCCGATCAGGACGAGGTGATGCGGGAGTTGAGGCAGCGGCTGCCGTGGCCGTCCAACAAGACGTATCCGCTGGGGCCGGCCGTCGACCGTATCGTCGCGGGGATCGAGCGGCGGTCCAGTCATGTGTACGCGCAGTGGTGGCTGCGCGGGATGCAGGGCGTCCGGGGCTACCTCCCCGGGATCATCGGGGCGGTCGGACAACGGGAGATGCGGCGGTTCGAGCCGCGGCTCAAAGGCGTGGGTACGGGGCTCGTGGGTGCCGGCGGGGCGGCCGACGAGCAGCGCCAGCAGGGCATATCACCGTGAGTGACTGATCGAAATGCGTGCGTAGTCCGTGCGTGTAAGTCTGGTCGAGCCCGATCCCCCTCACCCACAAATGGGAGTGAAACCTCATGGGCAAGAAGGACCAGATGCAGAACAAGGCCGAGCAGATGAAGCAGCAGGGCAAGAAGAAGATGGGCCAGGACATCGGCCACGAGAAGGCCCGTCCCGGCGAGCACTCTCCGCAGCCTGGTGCCCGCACCTCGCAGCAGGGCGCGCGCTCCCCGCAGTCGACTGAGCGCTCCCCGCAGAGGGACGACCGGACGATCCCGGAGGCCGAGCGCCTGCAGCGTGAGGCGAAGGACCGGCTCGACCAGGACTACGACGTCTGACGGTTCGCTGCGCTGGCTTAGGCCGAGTTGTGGGGCGCCCCTGTTGGTTGGGGGCGCCCCACGCTTTTGGTTGGCGTCGGGGGGGGGGGGTGCGTTGTCGGGTGCGGGTTCGATGTGGCTGGGCGCGCAGTTCCCCGCGCCCCTGACGGGGCGCCTCCCTGACGGGGCGCCTCCCCGCCCCCTATTGAGATCTCGGGGGGAGTGTTGGTCTTGATCTGTCGGGGGCGTTCGAGTAGTCGGGTGGGGAGGCTGCGTGGTGGGTGGTCAGGAGGTCCAGGGCCAGTTGGATGGCGGTGTCCATTTCGGTGTGGTGGCCCTCCGCCCAGTCCAGGGGGGTGCGCAGGACCGCCAGGTCCGGGGGGACGCCCTGGTTCTCGACGGACCAGCCGTACGCGTCGAACCAGGCCGCGTTCATCGGCACCGTGATCACCGTGCCGTCGCCGAGGCGGTGGCGGCCGGTCATGCCGACGACTCCGCCCCAGGTGCGCTGGCCGACGACGGGGCCGAGCTTCAGCAGCTTGAACGCGGCGGTGATCATGTCACCGTCGGAGGCGGTCGCCTCGTCGGCGAGGGCGACGATCGGGCCGCGCGGGGCGTTCGAGGCGTACGACACCGGCTGGGCGTTGCGTGTCAGGTCCCAGCCGAGGATCGTGCGGGTGAGCTTCTCCACGACGAGTTCGCTGATGTGGCCGCCCGCGTTGCCGCGCACGTCGACGATCAGTGCGGGGCGCGAGACCTCGAGGCGCAGGTCGCGGTTGAACTGGGCCCAGCCCGAGCCGCCCATGTCGGGGATGTGGAGGTAGCCGCACCGGCCCCCGCTCAACTCCCGGACGACCTCGCGGCGTTTGGCCACCCAGTCCTGGTAGCGCAGGGGGCGCTCGTCGATCAGCGGGACCACGGCCACCCGGCGTGAGCGGCCCCCGCCCGCCTCGGGGATGAACGTCAGCTCCACCGTCGTACCGCCCGCGCCCGCGAGGAGGGGATAGGGGCCGGTGACCGGGTCGACCGGGCGGCCGTCGACGTGGGTGAGGACAGCGCCCTCGCGGATGCCGGTACCGGCGAGCGGTGAGCGTGCCTTGGAGTCGGAGGAGTCGCCGGGGAGGATCCGCTTCAGCGTCCAGTTGCCGTCACGCCGGACGAAGTTGGCGCCGAGCAGGCCCTGCCAGCGCTGGTAGTGGGCCGGGCCCTCGTTGCGGCGGGCGGCGGCGACGTACGCGTGGGAGGTGCCGAGTTCGCCGAGGACCTCGCGCAGGAGGTCGGCGAAGTCGTCGGGGGAGGCGACCCGTTCGACCAGCGGGCGGTACTGGGCGAGTACACCGTCCCAGTCGATGCCGCACATGTGGGGTTCCCAGAAGTAGGCGCGGGTGAGGCGGCCGGCCTCCGCGTAGGCCTGGCGCCACTCGGCGGGCGGGTCCACCTCGTGGATGATGCGCCGCAGATCGATCCAGACCGTCGAGTCGGAGTCACCGACCTCGGTCGAGGGGACCGCTCGCAGGTCGCCCTCGTCCACGACGACCAGTCGGGAGCCGTCGCCGCTGACCGCGAACCAGTCCAGGTGCTGGACGAGTTCGGACTTCTTCGCCTTGCTGATGTTGAAGAACTCCAGCGTCGGCCGGCCGGAGGTGTCGTCGGGGTTGACGAAGGTCTCGCCGAGGGCGCCCGAGATCGGCCAGCGCAGCCAGACCAGGCCGCCGCCCGCGACCGGGTACAGCGCCGAGTACTTGGAGGCGGTGACCGGGAAGGGGGTCACCCGGCTCTCCAGGCCCTCCAGTTCGACGCTCACCGCGCCGTCCGCGCTCTCGTCCTCGATCGGGTCCAGGCCTCCGGCGACCGGCCGCCCGTCGGGGTTGAGTGCGAAGGGGGAGGGGGTGGCGGAGGACAGGGGGACGAGGTAGGGGCGGCAGCCGAGCGGGAAGGAGAGGTCGCCGGTGTGGACGTCGTACACCGGGTCGAAGCCGCGCCAGGAGAGGAAGGCGAGGTAGCGGCCGTCGCGGGTGAACACGGGGTTCTCGTCCTCGAAGCGGCCGTTGGTGACGTCGACGATGAGCCGGTCCTTTATGCGCGCGATCTTGATTTGGCGCAGGGAGCGGCCGATCCCCGGGTGCGACCAGGTCAGCCAGGCCCCGTCCGGGGAGAAGGCGAGGTCCCGGACCGGCCCGTTGATCGAGGTGATCAGCTCGGTGACCTCCCCTCCCTCGGGTTCGGTCGGTGAGGAGTCCTCGGGTTCCGTCCGGGAGGCTTTCTCGGTCTCGGTCTCGGTCGGCGAGGTGCCCTCGGATTCCGTCTGCGAGGTGCCCTCGGACTCCGTCCGGGAGGATTCCTCCGACTCCGTCTTCGAGGTGCCCTCGGACTCCGTCCCGGAGGCTTCCTCCGGCTCCGTCCGCGAGGTGTCCTCGGGCTCCGTCTCCGAGGTGCTGTCGGACTCCGCCGGGGAGGCTTCCCCGGGCTCCGTCCGGGACGTGGACGTGGACGTGTCCCCGGAATCCTCCGCCGCGTCGAGGATCAGCAGGCGTCCGTCGTTCGAGGCGATCGCGAGGCGTTCGCCCTGCGGGTCGGAGACCATCTCCAGCACGCGCCCCAGTTCGCCGGAGGCGAGGCGGCGCGGCGCGCGCTGGCCGGAGGCCCGGGGGAGGAAGGCGATCTCGACGGCGTCCTCGCCGTCCGCGTCGGTGACGTAGGCGATCCGGCCGCCGGAACCGAGCATCTCGGGGAGCCGGACGCGTACGCCGGGGGTGTCCGCGATGGTGCGCGCGGGGCCGTCGCGGTGGGTGAGCCAGTACAGGCTGCCGCGTACGACGACGGCGCTGGCCCGGCCCGTCTCGTCGACCGAGAGGCCGTCCACGTGCTGCGCCGCGGGCACCTGGTACGTACGGCGTCCCGCGCGCGGACCGCCGAGGCGGACGTCGAGGCGGCGCGGGACCGAGTCCGGGGACAGGTCGTCGACGATCCACAGGTCCCCGGCGCACTGGTAGACGACCCGGGTGCCGTCGCTGGAGGCGTGCCGGGCGTAGAAGGCGTCGTGGTCGGTGTGGCGGCGCAGGTCCCCGCCGTCGTACGCGCACGAGTACAGGTTCCCGATGCCCTCGTGGTCGGAGAGGAAGGCGATACGGCCGCCGACGAACATGGGGGAGTCGAGATGGCCGTCGAGATCGGCGAGCAGTCGCCGTCCGTGCAGCCAGAGCCGGCCGGTGGCGCCGCCCCGGTAGCGCTTCCAGGAGGCGGGCTCGTGCGGCGGGGTGCCGGTGAGCAGGAGCGTCTTGTGTTCGCCGTCGAGCTCGGCGACCTGGATGGCGGCGGCCGGGCCCCAGGGGAGCGCGCCGCCGGGGTCGCCGTCGGTGGGGACCTTGTAGGCCCAGGTGAAGTACGAGAAGGGCTGGCCGTGGGAGGCGACGGCGAGGATGTCGCTGTGCCCGTCCTTGTCGGGCGGCGACCAGCCGCAGACCTGGGTGTCCGCGCTGCCCCAGTAGGTGAGCCGGCGGGAGGGACCGCCGTCCACCGGCACCAGATGGATCTCCGGCACGAGGCTGCGCCAGCTCGTGTACGCGATGAGCCGGCCGTCGGGGGAGAAGCGGGGGTGGCCGACCTTGGTCCGGTCGACGGTGAGCCGCCAGGCGCGGCCGGGCCCGTCGAGCGGGGCCATCCACAGGTCGTCCTCGGCGGCGAAGCAGAGGTGGTCGCCGCTGAGATGGGGGAAGCGGAGGTAGCCGGCGTTGCCGTCCGTCTGTGGAGGGTGGGAGGTCTGTGGGTGGTCCGTGGCTGGTCGCGCGGTTCCCCGCGCCCCTGACGGGGTGCTGTGCGTCTTCTCGTACGCGTCGCTCACCTACCCATGCTTTTCCTCCCGGAGGCGCCCGGCAACTTGTGAGTGGGTGTTCTTTCTGCTGTGCGTGACCCAGCACACGTACGAAACGGTTTCGTTTCGCTGATTCTCGGGGTATCTTCATGGGTGTACGAAACCGTGTCGTCCGGAGCAGAGAAGGTGAGTGGGATGACTGAAGCCGCAACGGTGCGTCGCAGTCGGATCACCCCCGAGCGTGAGGCCGAGCTGTACGCGGCCGTGCTCGAACTGCTCCGAGAGGTCGGCTACGACGCCCTGACCATGGACGCCGTCGCCGCCCGCACCCGGTCGAGCAAGGCCACCCTCTACCGCCAGTGGGGCGGCAAGGCCGAGCTCGTGGTGAAGGCGCTGCGGCACGAGAAGCCGATCACCAGTGACATCGACACCGGGTCCCTGCGGGGCGACTTCCACGCCATGGTGAGGCGTGAGGACGACTGCCACATGGAGCAGAACTCCGCGCTGATGCGGGGTCTGGCCACGGCACTGCACGGGAACCCCGATCTCCTGCGCGCCTTCCGTGAGTGGATCATCGAGCCGGAGACCGAGATGCTCCGCGAGATCCTGCGGCGCGCCGTCGATCGAGGTGAGATCCGGGCGGACAACCCCGCCCAGGACTACGTGCTGCACATGATGATCGGCGCCTTCGCGGTGCGCGGCATCGTCGACGAACTGCCACCCACCCAGGACTTCCTCACCTCGTACATGGACGCCGTGATCCTCCCCGCTCTCGGCGCCTGAGCCTGCCCGACCTTCAGTAACGCCTACGTGCACCTGACGCGACCGCTCACGTCGTCGGGCTGATCTCCCCTGCCCAGCTGCCAGCAAACGACCTGACCGGGAGTATGCCCTCGTGGCCACATTCCTCTATAAACTCGGCCGATTCGCCTTCAGGCGACGCCATTTCGTCGCCCTGATCTGGGTGGCCCTGCTGACGCTGGCGGGTGTCGGCGCCGCCTCCGCGCCCGCCGCGGGAGCGTCCTCTTTCTCGATCCCGGGCACCGAGGCGCAGAAGGCTTTCGACCTGCTCGAACAGCGCTTCCCCGGGATGAGCGCCGACGGCGCGACCGCCCGTGTGGTCTTCAAGGCGCCCGCCGGCGAGAAGATGGGCGACAAGGCCAACAAGGCGACCGTCGAGAAGACCGTCAAGGCGCTCGGCGACGGCTCCGAGGTCACCTCCGTGTCCGACCCCTTCAAGTCCCACGCGGTGAGCAAGGACGGGTCGGTCGCCTACACCTCGGTGAAGTACGAGGTGTCCGGCATGGAGTTGAAGGACTCCTCGAAGACCGCCCTGGAGGAGGCCGCGCAGCAGGCGCGGGACGCCGGGCTGAGCGTCGAGGTCGGCGGTGACGCGCTCCAGGCCACGCCCGAGACCGGGTCGACCGAGGTCATCGGTATCGCGGTTGCCGCGGTCGTGCTCGTCATCACCTTCGGTTCGCTGATCGCGGCCGGGCTGCCGCTGCTGACCGCCCTGATAGGCGTGGGCATCGGCGTCTCGACGATCACGGCGCTGGCGAACGCGCTGGACCTGGGCACCACCACCTCCACCCTGGCGATGATGATCGGCCTCGCGGTCGGCATCGACTACGCCCTGTTCATCGTCTCCCGCTACCGCGCCGAACTGGCCGAGGGCCGGGAGCGCGAGGAAGCGGCCGGACGGGCCGTCGGCACGGCGGGCTCGGCGGTGGTCTTCGCCGGTCTGACGGTCGTGATCGCGCTGGTCGGTCTGTCGGTCGTCAACATCCCGATGCTGACGAAGATGGGTGTCGCGGCGGCGGGCACGGTCGCCATCGCGGTACTGATCGCGCTGTCGCTGATTCCGGCCCTGCTGGGCTACGCCGGCCGCAAGGTCCAGCCCGCGGGCAAGAAGAGCAAGCTGCTCGGCGGCGGGCGGGCCGCGAAGAAGGAGGGCAAGCCCAACATGGGCACCCGCTGGGCGAGCTTCGTCGTGCGCCGGCCGCTCGCCGTGCTGGTGCTCGGCGTGATCGGCCTGGGCGCCGCCGCGCTCCCGGCTGCCTCGCTCGAACTGGGTCTGCCCGACGACGGTTCGCAGCCGACGTCGACCACGCAGCGCCGGGCGTACGACGCGCTGTCCGACGGCTTCGGCCCCGGCTTCAACGGTCCCCTGATGCTCGTCGTGGACGGCAAGTCCAGCGACGACCCCAAGGCCGCGGCCACCAAGGTCACCGACACGGTCAAGGACATGAAGGACGTCGTCTCGGTCAGTCCGGCGGCGTTCAACAAGGCCGGGGACACCGCGACGATCACGGTCATCCCCGACTCCAAGCCGTCCTCCGTCAAGACCGAGGACCTGGTGCACGCCATCCGTGACGCGGGCGGCAGCATCACGACGGAGACCGACGCGAAGGTGCTGGTCACCGGTACCACCGCGATGAACATCGACTTCTCGCAGAAGCTGAACGACGCGCTGATCCCGTATCTCGCGCTGGTCGTCGGCCTCGCCTTCCTCCTCCTGATCGTGGTCTTCCGCTCGATCCTGGTCCCGCTGAAGGCGGCGCTCGGCTTCCTGCTGAGCGTGATGGCGGCGCTCGGCGCGGTCGTCGCCGTCTTCCAGTGGGGCTGGCTGTCCGGCCTCCTGGGCGTGGAGGAAACCGGCCCGATCATGTCGATGATGCCGATCTTCATGGTGGGTGTCGTCTTCGGTCTCGCGATGGACTACGAGGTGTTCCTCGTGACCCGGATGCGCGAGGCGTACGTCCACGGGGAGAAGCCCCACCAGGCGATCGTGACCGGGTTCAGGCACGGCGCACGGGTCGTCACGGCGGCCGCGGTCATCATGATCGCCGTCTTCTCCGGCTTCATCGGCTCCAGCGAGTCGATGATCAAGATGATCGGCTTCGGCCTCGCGATCGCGGTCTTCTTCGACGCGTTCGTGGTCCGTATGGCGCTCGTCCCCGCGGTGCTGGCCCTGCT
This sequence comes from Streptomyces olivochromogenes, assembly GCF_001514115.1. Classification (GTDB taxonomy): domain Bacteria; phylum Actinomycetota; class Actinomycetes; order Streptomycetales; family Streptomycetaceae; genus Streptomyces; species Streptomyces olivochromogenes. Next base: position 213,523 of record NZ_KQ948464.1, on the reverse strand, counting down.
CGGGAAGAAGGCCTGGTGGCTGCCGAAGTGGCTGGACCGGGCGCTTCCCAACGTGGACGTCGAGGGCGAGGGCCTGCGCACGGCGGAGGAGAAGAGCCAGGGCCCCGGCGACGGGGGCCGGGACGAGGACCGGGAGCTGGTACGGGTCTGAGGCCCGACCGGCTGTCCGTCCGGCCGGCCGACTGATGTACTGAGCCGACTGATGTACTGAGGGGCACCCCGCATTGCGGCGGGGTGCCCCTCACTTCTTGCTCCTGGCTGTGGAATCATCCGGTCCCAGGCTCTCTCACCAGGAGGTCCGCCGATCGTGTTGCCCGAGTCGGTCTTCAAAACCGCGGACCTGCCGGTCGGTGACCGGTTCGAGGCGTGGACGCAGCGCATGGGCCGTACGCACGCGCCCATGCAGCTGGCCAGCGACCGCGCGGCGGACTACCGCGCGCACCAGCGCATGATCGGGCTGGGGGACGTCACGGTCTGGCCGGCGACCTTCGACCATCTGGTCTTCCGCCGGACGCCGAAGCTGATCCGCCAGTCCGATCCCGAGGTGTACCACCTCTCCCTCCTCCTGCGGGGAGAGGGAGCGGCCGCCTGGGACCGACAGGAGGCCGCGTACCGGGTCAACGACATCCACACGAACTGTTCCTCGCGGTCGTACGAGATACACACCGGCGCCGACCCGGTCAGCCTCGTGGGAGTCGAGATCCCGCGGTCGCTGGTGGCGCTGCCCGCGAACCGGGCCGACCAGGTGATCGGCAGCCGGATCTCGGGCCGTGAGGGAGTCGGCGCGCTCCTGGCGCAGTTCCTCGTCCAGCTGGCCTCGGACACCGGCTCCTACCAGCCGTCGGACGGACCCCGGCTGGGAACGGTCCTCGCCGATCTGGTCACGGCCGTCTTCGCGGGCGCCCTGGACGCCGAGGCCCTGCTGCCGCCGGAGACCCGCGGCCGGACGCTGGCCCTGCGCATCAAGGCGTTCATCCGCCGGAATCTGGGCGACCAGGAGCTGACCCCCGCCCGGATCGCCGCCGCGCACCACATCTCGCGCAGCCATCTGTACCGCCTCTTCCAGGCCGAGGGCCTCACCGTGGCCTCCTACATCCGCGATCAGCGGCTGGAGAACGCCCGCCGCGACCTCGCCGACCCGGCACTGCGCGCGACGCCGGTCCATGCGGTCGCCGCCCGCTGGGGCTTCCCCCGCGCCGCCGAGTTCACCCGGGCCTTCCGCGCCGCCCATGGCGTCCCGCCGAGTGAACTCCGGAGGCAGGCGGTGGCCCAGGAGCGTGAGGCACGTCCGGAAGGCCGTGGACCCTGCGCCAACTAGGTGGCGACTGTGCGCCAACGACAGGCGGGTGGTCGGCCGCGCATTCTGGTGATCGCCGCGCGGCGAGGGACGGGCGGACCGGAAGGGGCGGGCCAGGATCGCGGGGGTGTCCTGGCACGGCCCGGCCCCGGCCGGATCGGCTACGACAGGTCCCCGGCCCGGTCGGCTACGACACGTCCTCGGTCCGGTCGGCTACGACGACAGCGCCGCCCGAACCGCTCGTACCAGCGCCTGTGCCCGTGGATCCGCCGTCACCGTCTTGCGGAAGCCGTTCGTGATGTAGCCGAAGGCGATGCCCGACTCGGGGTCCGCGAAGCCCAGTGGGCCGCCGCGGCCGGGGTGGCCGAACGAGGCCGGACCCAGCAGCGGCGAGGCGGTGCCGTGGAGCATGTAGCCGAGGCCGAAGCGCGTGGTGATGACCAGGGTGCGGTCCGGTCCCGCGGACGCCTCGGCGCGGGCCAGGTCGACCGTGGCCGGGGTGAGCAGCCGGGCGCCGTCCGGCTCGCCGATCAGGGCGGCGTAGAAACGGGCGAGACCGTCGGCCGTGGCGATGCCGTTGGAGGCGGGGAGGGCCGCGGCGCGATAGGCGGGGTCGTTGTCGTCGGGCGGCGGGGTGATCGCGGCGAAGGCGCGGACGGTCGTCGAGTCCGGGTCCTTGTAGGCCTCGGCCACCGACCGCTTCGGGCGGGTGCGCAGGGCGCTCGACGGCTCGGGCGAGTCGACTCGGCCAGCGCGGCCCACCCGGTGGGCCTCGGCCCCCGGCAGCCCGACCCAGAGGTCCAGGCCGAGCGGGGCGGCGATCTCCGTCGCGATGAACTCGCCCACGCCCCGGCCGCCGGTGACGCGGCGGACCAGTTCGGAGAGCATCCAGCCGAAGGTGTGGGGGTGGTAGCCGTGGTCCGTGCCCGGCTCCCAGAGGGGGGTCTGCGCCGCGATCGACTCGGCCGTACGGTCCGGGTCCGCGGCCTCGGCCGGGGTCAGCGGCACGTCGACCACGGGCACGCCCGCCCGGTGTGACAGCACATGCCGGACCAGGAGGTGTTCCTTGCCGCGAGCCTTGAACTCGGGCCAGTACTTCCCGACCGGTGCGTCCAGGTCCAGCTCGCCGCACTCGTGCAGCATCAGGAGTACGGCGGCCCCGACACCCTTCGTCGCCGAGTGCATGACGTGGGCCGTGTCGTGCTCCCAGGGCGCCGCATCCGCCGTACCGTCCACGTCCCGCGTGCCGCCCCACAGGTCGACGACCTTGCGGCCGTGCCGGTACACGGAGACCGCGGCACCCCGTTCCCCGAGCGTCTCGAAGTTGCGTACGAACGCTTCCCTGACCGGCTCGAAGCCCTCGGCCACTTCGCCGTTCACGTTCACGTCCGTACTCCCTGTCGCGCGGTCACCCTCCACGGTGGGTGCAACACACACGCGGAAGGCTCGATTCCTAGCCGAGCAGGATCGTGACCTCGATGTTGTTCCGGGTCGCGTTCGAGTACGGGCAGACCTCGTGGGCCGCGTCCACGAGCTTGGTCGCGACGTCCTGGTCGAGGACGGGCAGCGAGATGCTCAGGGCGACCGCGAGGCCGTAGCCGCGCTGCTTGTTGGGTCCGATGCCGACCTTCGCGGCGACGGTGGAGCCGGTCAGGTCCAGTCCGGCGCGGCGGCCCACCAGCACCAGCGCGTTGTGGAAGCAGGCGCTGTACCCGGCCGCGAAGAGCTGCTCGGGGTTGGTGCCGTTGCCGTCACCGCCGAGCGCGGGCGGCATCGCGACCTTCAGCTCGATCTGGCCGTCCTGGCTGGTGACATAGCCGTCCCGGCCGCCGTGCGCGGTGGCCTCGGCGACGTACATGATCTTCGTCGGACGAGTGTCGACAGCGGTGTCGCCGACAGCGGTGCCATCGATCATGGCGGGACCTCCCCCAGGACGGAAAACACAGAAGTGCGCAAGTACATCGTGCACAAGGTACCGGCCGGTACGGCAGGCGTGATTGCCAGGGGGTAGAAACCGCCGGTAACCCCTGCCCGGGCAGGTCAGCGCCCGCGCTCCGCCGCGCCCTCCGCGCGCTCGGCCAGCCCCCACAGCTCCTGCCGCAACCTGGCCACCTCGTCCCCGGCGAGACCGGTCGACGCCAGCAGCGCCCGCGGTACGCCCGCCGCGCGCTCCCGCAGCGCCTCACCGCGCCCGGTGACCGCCACCAGCACCGACCGCTCGTCACGCGGCGAGCGTTCACGGCGGACCAGACCGGCCGACTCCAGGCGCTTGAGCAGCGGCGACACCGTGCCGTAGTCCAGCCGCAGCGCGCCCGCCAGCTCCTTGACCGTGGTCTCGCCGCGCTCCCAGAGGAACAGCAGGACGAGGTACTGCGGGTAGGTGAGGCCGAGCTCCTCCAGTAGCGGGCGGTACGCGGCGGTCACCGCGCGCTGGGCCGCGTACAGCGCGAAGCACAACTGGTCGTCGAGGAACAGCGACCCGGCCGATCCGAAGTCCTCTTGGTCCCCTTGTTTCGTCACGCGCCCATTGTCACGGAGTACGCACAGCTGTCGAGCGCGGATCGAAACCGAAGGGCAGCTCCAGGCGGTGGGTGCGCATCAGCTCGTCGTCGGAGAGCAGCTCGCCGGTCTTCCCGTCCGCGGCGATCGCGCCGTCGCTCAGGATCAGCGCCCGGGGGCACAGTTCGAGGGCGTACGGCAGGTCGTGCGTGACCATGAGGACGGTCACGTCCAACGACCGCAGGATGTCGGCGAGTTCGCGGCGTGAGGCCGGGTCGAGGTTGGAGGACGGCTCGTCGAGGACGAGGATCTCCGGCTCCATGGCGAGGACGGTCGCGACGGCCACCCGGCGTCGCTGCCCGAACGACAGATGGTGCGGGGGACGGTCGGCGAAGTCCGCCATGCCGACCCGCTCCAGGGCCCTGCGGACGCGTTCCTCCAGCTCGGCGCCCTTCAGGCCCGCCGCGGCCGGCCCGAAGGCCACGTCCTCGCGCACGGTCGGCATGAACAACTGGTCGTCCGGGTCCTGGAAGACGATGCCGACCTTGCGCCGGATCTCCGCCATGTGCCGCTTGCCGACCGGGAGTCCGGCCACCGTCACGGTTCCGGCGCCGCCGGTCAGGATGCCGTTGAGATGCAGGACGAGGGTGGTCTTGCCGGCGCCGTTCGGGCCGAGCAGCGCGACGCGCTCGCCCCGGCCGATGGTGAAGTCCACGCCGAAGAGGGCCTGGTGGCCGTCGGGGTAGGCGAAGGCCAGTCCGGCCACTTCCAGAGAGGGGGTCACAGGGTCCATCCCAGCAGGCAGACGACAAGGGCGGCGAACGGGAGGGCGAGGGCGTACGACCACTGCGCCCGGGACGCGGTCACCTCGTCGATGACCGGCATCGAACCGGCGTACCCCCGGCTCACCATGGCGAGGTGGACGCGCTCCCCGCGCTCGTAGGAGCGGATGAACAGCGCGCCCGCCGACTTCGCGAGGACGCCCCAGTGCCGTACACCCCGGGCCTCGAAGCCCCGCGACTCCCGCGCGATCCGCATCCGCCGCATCTCGTCCGTGATGACATCGCCGTAGCGGATCATGAAGGAGGCGATCTGTACGAGGAGCGGGGGCAGCTTCAACCGCTGGAGCCCCAGCAGCAGTTCGCGCAGTTCGGTCGTCGAGGCGAGGAGTACGGAGGCGGCCACGCCCAGGGTGCCCTTGGCGAGGACGTTCCAGGCGCCCCACAGGCCGTTCACGCTGAGCGACAGACCGAGGGCGTCCACCCGCTCGCCCTCCGCCACGAACGGCATGAGCACGGCGAAGGCGACGAACGGGATCTCGATCAGCAGCCGCTTGAGCAGGAAGGCGGCCGGCACCCGGGCCTTGTACGCCACCGTCGCCAGGAGCACGGCGTACAGCGCGAAGGCCCACATCGCCTCGCGCGGGGTGGAGACGACCACGACGACGAAGGCGAACGTCGCGGCGAGTTTGGTGTGCGGGGGCAGGGCGTGCACGGGGGAGTGCCCGTGCCGGTAGAGCCGGTGGGCGTGACCCGCGCCCACCTCAGGCCACCTGCGAGGGGGAGACGTCGCTGGTGCGGCGCCTGCGCACCGCCCAGAAGATCCCCGTGCCCGCGACGACGGTGACGCCGACGCCGATCACGCCCGCGAGGCCGCCGGAGATCCGGGCGTCGGAGATGTCCTTGACGCCGTACCCGGCGAGCGGGGAGTCCTCGGTGTGGTGCTTCTTGGTGTTCTGGTCGATGCCCTGGTCCTTGGCGACCTTCTCCAGGCCGTCGGGGCTCGCGGAGGCGTAGAAGCTGACGAAGCCCGCGAGGACGAGGGAGGTGACGAGGCCGACCGCCCACACCCTGCGGCGGGAGGTCCGGGCGGCCACGGGGACGGCGGCGGGCGCGGGTGCGTCGACCAGTTCGCCGCCGACGCGCAGCTTCAGCCGCTGCTGCAGACCGCGGGCCCCGTACACGAGGTCCGGTCGTACGGCGATGACCGCGCCGACCGTGAGAGCGGTGATGGTGGCCTCGCCGATGCCGATGAGGACGTGCACGCCGATCATCGCGGTGGCGACCTTGGTGATCGGGACGTCGGTGGTGCCGCCGAGGGCGTAGATGAGGGTGAAGGCGACGGCGGCCGCCGGCACGGAGAGGAGCGCGGAGACGAAGGCCGCCACGGTGATGGAGCGCTTCTTGCGCGGCAGGACCTTCACCAGGCCCCGGAAGACGGCGTACGAGACGACCGTCGTGACGATCGCCATGTCGGTGATGTTCACGCCGAGTGCGGTCAGGCCGCCGTCGGCGAAGAGGATGCCCTGCATCAGCAGGACCACGGAGACACAGAGGACCCCGGTGAAGGGGCCGACGAGAATCGCCGCGAGCGCGCCGCCGAGCAGATGTCCGCTGGTCCCGGCGGCGACCGGGAAGTTCAGCATCTGTACGGCGAAGATGAAGGCGGCGACCAGGCCGGCGAGCGGCGCGGTCTTCTCGTCGAGTTCGCGGCGGGCGCCCCGCAGGCTCACGGCGATGGCGCCGGCGGCGACCACTCCGGTGACCGCGGAGACCGGGGCGTTGATGAATCCGTCAGGCACATGCACCGTTCGATGATAGTGCCTTGTTGCGAACGGCTTGCAAGAGCGAGGTGCCCATGAATAGTGGCGAGGGGGTGAGGCATGGCGGGAGCCGATCCGGGAACCCGGTGGGTATGGGAGTCCATGGGCGAAATCTCCGAAATGTGCGACATTGGAGAGGTGACGGATTCATATATTCCACACAGGTAACGCAGCGCAAGGAGTCGGTTCATGTCCGCCGTCGAACAGTACGCACGCGCCCACATCGTCACCGACACCGCAGACTCCTTCGAGGACGAACACCAGGCCGTCCCGGTGGCCCTCAGCTACGACCCCGATGCTGATCCCCGCCAGGTTCACATGACGCTGCCCGGCCCCCACGAGTGGGCCTTCCCCCGGGAGCTCCTCGAGCGGGGCCTGCGCGGTCCGGTCGAGTCCGGCGACGTACGCGTGTGGCCGTGCGGCCGGGTGCAGGCGGTCGTGGAGTTCCACTCCGCGCAAGGGGTGTCGGTGGTCCAGTTCGACTCGAAGGTCCTGATCCGCTTCCTGCGCCGCACGTACACCGCGGTGACCCCGGTGGCTCACTGACGGTCGGTCCACCTCGCGTAGGGCGTCACCATCACCTCGTGTGCGGCATCAGCCCGCGTGCAGCATCAGACCGATCCCCACCACCAGCAGCCCCGCCGACGATGATCGATGGCATACCCGGCTCATACGGCGTTTGTCATGAGCCGATCCAAGTTGGCCAAGACCGCCGTCACCCCGGGCGAGCCCGCAGCGATCTACTGCCGGATCTCCCACACCAAGGACGAGGACCAGACCGGGGTCGACCGACAGGAACGCAGGAGTGGCGAGCTGTACAGCTCACTGAGGCTGGCCGCACTCCCCTTAACGCCCTCCTATCGCTGCCAGCAATCTTTGGATGCGTCTTCAGGGGTAGCTTTGCTTGATCAACGATATCGGGGGCGTGAAAGCATGTCGTTCGATCAGGAGTGGGCGGACCTGAAGGCGAAGTCCGCGATGCGGCTGGACAGCGTGCCCATGGATCCCGGCGGGTCGTCGCCCGATGGCGCGGACCTGATCCTCAGGTACGACGACATGGGGAAGATCGGGCATGCCGCGTTCCTGCTGCATCAGCACTTGTCGAGCGCCGGCAAGCATGCGCAGTCACACACCGAGGCCGCAGCGAAGAGCCTGGAGAGCGACGGGTTCGACATGGGCGCCGCACTGGCCAAGGCCGAAGAGGGCTGGCAGGGGCAGCTTCAGGTGCTGGTCGACGCCTGCGCTCAGATCTCCAACCATCTCGACTACTCGGTGAAGTCGTCGAAGCAGGACGACCACTTCATTGCCGCGCAGATGCAGGTCTCCAAGATCTCCGAGTACCTCGACGTGCCGCCGCCCACCTCGGACTCCGACGCGCCCCAAGTCCCGAAGGCGGACGGTCCCATCATGTGACGTCTGGTCAGTGTGTGTGGGGCGGAGGGATTCCGAAGCGGACCGGGAACCCTCTGGAAGACGCCGGCGGCGACGCCGGGACCAACAGGGGGAGCCGGTGCCGACCTTCGAAGAACTTTTCCACGTAAATCTCTCACCGCTGCAGTCGGCGGCAGACGACTGGGCCGCCATGGCGGTCCTGCTGAACAAAGTCGCCAAAGAGGCCGGGAGTATGCGCAGGCTGGCCCAGGGCACCGAGTGGAAGGGCGAGAACGCCTCCGTCACCAAGCCGTTCGTCGTCCGGGTGTCGGACGAGTTCACCGACGCGGTCACCGAAGCGGAGAGCGTCGGGAACCTGCTGAGTTCCGCGCACGACAAGATCAAGGCGGCCAGGGACGACCTGAAGGTTCTCTGCGAGAATCCGCCCGCAGGCATCACGATCCATGCCGACGGCACGCTGAGCCGTAGCGTCCAGCCCCAGCGCATGTCGCACGGGGATCCCGAGTCGGTGGTGACCCAGGACGACTTCGACGCCCTGCAACGGCGCATCGATGCGATCACCGCCCGAGCAGCGGAAGCGGACTCGACCTGTTCCTGGGGCCTGTGGCAACTCACCAAGGACAAGCGCGAGTTCGGCAGCACGTACTACGGCTCCCTCAAGGACGCGAGCACCGACGTCCGACAGGCGCAGCAGACGAAGACGGATTCGGTGGAGTACACGCCGCCCGCGAAGTGGGGCAGCGGCACCATCAAGCCCATCGCTGAATTCCTCAGTTACCGCTCCTGGATGGGTGGTGGCGAGGCGGCACTGCACGGAGACCTCAACGGCGCGATACAGGGCGCAATCGGCGGCTCCCCCTCCGCGGCCGGCGGCGAGGCCAGCAAGCACCTCGCCAAGGGCGCGCTCCTGAGCGACGTACGCGGGAAACATCATCGCCCCACGTTCATCAACACGATCGGCAAGTTCGGGGAGAAGATATTCAGCGTGCCGGTCTCCGTGATCGCGACGGGGATCGACTTCTACTACACGCCCAACCAGCCCAGGACCCCGGGCGACACCCATGTGAACGCCCCAGCAGAACCGGGAAAGGTGAGGTACCAATGACGCACTCCGCAGGCCCGCCCACGCGCGGGCGCCGCCGCCCGGACCTGCGGCACTGGCTGAGACCCCAAAGTTCACAGACGCTCGTCTTCGGCATCTGCTTTGCCGTTGGTGGGCTCGCCGGTGGGGTGCGCGCTGCGTTGGACGGCAAGGGGATCTGGACGATCCTCGGCACCTTCGCCGTGGGGATTTTCGGCTTGCTCATTGTTGTGAGCTTCTTCGTCAACTACGAGGACCGACGAGGCCGCCGATGAGCCCCTTGGAATCAATCATCTTCCAGGAATCCTTCCGTGCAGGGCCGAGGAGCCGCGCGAGACGCGTAGCGCTCTTCGGCCCCATCCGTGTGGGGAACCGGGGCATTTCTTTGGTCACGCCATCCGTCGCTCTCGCGGCTTGACAGACGACATAGGAATCAGTCAGGCAATCTACGGAAGGGCTGGTCACAACCTCAACGAGAGGCTGCGACCAGCCCTTCCGCGCCGGAACCTAGAGAGGCATCTCCAACTGGTGGGTACTCTGCGTGTCACCACAGGTCAGCATCAGGGTGAGTGTCAGGGACCGAGCGGCGGGCGCGGGGCCGGGCTCCAGGCTGAGTGAGCCTTCGGTGAACCTGCCGTCCGGGTCGGTACCGAACGCGCCTCCACCGTCCAGGTACTCCCGTCCGAGATCGTCCACTCCCTCGACGGAGAAGAAGATCGGCGGCCCCACCGCATCGAGTGATCCATCCGGATTGTCCTGCCATCTCTCAGGCAGGGGCGGCGTGATGTGGTATTCGAGCTCGATCCGTTCCGCGGTCGCGGTGAAGCCACGGATTGTCAGCTCGTGTTGGCCATTCAGGACAGAGAACCTCCGGGCGGTGCCGCCCGTGCCCTTGCGTTTACCTTTTCCCATCGCGTATTCCCGTCTGCCTCCTGGCTCAGCTCGAACCCTTGGGGGGCACCGCGCACGTGATGTATCGCGTGGCACCGGCCCTGGGGTTGCTGTTGCTCTTGATGAGCCAGAAGAACGTGATCTTGTCCTTCGTCTTGATCGTGTACTTCGTGTTGCTGCCCTTGCGGTTGTACTTGTTCATGCTGCCGTGAAAGTCGTACGTGCTCACCTTGGAGTGTGGCCCGTAGGGAGGGTTGATGGCGTGATTGTTCACCCAGGCATTGGGCATGGTGACGGTCACGGCCACGCCCAGGTTGGCACGCGCTCTGGCGGTCAGCTTGAAGCTCCAGCGGACAGTGCCGGCGGGGGTGCGGTCCCAGTCGACGTTGGCGACACTGTGCTTCCAGACGCCCGTGCACTTCTTGTCGGCCGTCGTGCGCGCGTTTATCTCTGCCGCGCGGTGCGTCACCCGCTCATACGTGGCCGCAGTGCTCTCGCCGGCCGGTATGGAGATCAACTCCCCGACATTGTCGCTGGATCCGACGCCATCCGCGGAGTCGGCGTTGGCGGGTGTCATCCCGCCTATCATCAGCGAGGCGCTGACTGCGGAGCAGAGCAGGAGTGCTCCGCGCTTCGTGTCGAGCATGCGCAACCTTCCACCGTTCGTCCTTGAGTCCGGAACGGGACTCAAGGTCAGACTTGTTGCCACATGAGAGGAAGCCCCTGGGGCGCGGCGGGTTCCGGGACGAATGCTAAGAAGGCGCTAAGGGCCATCAGTTGACGCTAAGAGGGCGTTCTCACTGAACGTCTGATTGGCTTGCCCCGTGTTTAGGCACTTTCGCTTTCCCGGGCGCCAACTGGCTTGTCCTCAATTGAAACGGCGGGGCCAGGTGTGCCTACTGGCCGCGGCGCGTGGCCCGCCGTAGCGTGATCCCCCAGCGGTCATCCCGGTCGGCCACCATCCTCTCCTTCAGGACCCGAGGCACGGAGTACTGATGTCCAGGTCCCACCCCGCTGTCGCGGATCTGCACGGCGTCTGGCAGCGCACGCTCGCTCGCGAAGCGGACGGCTCGACGGACTGCGTCACCATCACCACGTGGGTCCAAGGTCCCTCGCTGTTCGGGGACCTGCGGCAGCCGCCCGCTCTCGACGATGTAGTCGGAAGAGCGTTGCTGATGGACTTGGACCGACCGCAGTTGCTGGCGCTGTGCGGGCAGAAGGCGTTCGCCGGCACTTTGCATGAGGACGGCGACGTCTTCACCTGGGTCCGTCGGATCGATCTCCACCCGTCGGCGCTGCTTCCCGACGCGGGCACCCTGCACTGGGCGGACGGCGTGTTGGTTGAGGCGGGCCTGCACGAGGACTATGTGGAGCACTGGGAACTCATAGAGCAGGGCAGTCCGGCAGCCGCCGTGCTCGAGGATCGGCTGGAGGGCTGTGCGGGGATGCTGGTCCGGGTGGGCTCCTGGTTCGGCTACGCCCGGGACCGGCCTGTGCCGCTCCCCTCGCCCGTGGTCCCGCTCGTCGATCAGGTCGGCGGTTGCAGTCGCCGCGCTGAGGCGGCCGCGCTGTTGGACTGTGAGGTGTCGATCGGCCGGGTACACGGCGACCGGTGGGAGATCGTCCGCTCCACCCTGCCGCATCGCGTCGGGACCCAGCTGCGGCCCGAGCTGAGAAGCGGTGGGGACTGGTTGCGGATCCGGGATACGGATCCGCAAGGCCGGGCCCGTCCGCGTGATTGGCAACTGGCGCGGGTCGAGGGCCCGGCGCGGCTGCTGGCGGCCGGGAGCACCTGGCGGTGAGCGGTGGCCCCTGTCCGAGGACGTGCGGGGAGCCGCTCACGTTCAGGGCGGGGGCGTACCAAGGCCGGACGGGCCCGACCGGCGCCACAGCAGGATCAGCAGGGTGGCGCAGAGCGTCAGCAGGTAGCAGGAGAAGCCTGCGGCGGTGAAGGTCCAGGCGGGCAGCGTGATGAGGGTCAGTGCAACGGTGCCAGGGGGTAGCGCAGGCCGCCCAGTTCAAGCACCTGGTTGGAGATGGTAGGAAAGGCGTGCCAGCGCAGTCCGAGTCGTTCGAACCACGGGTAGTCGGGGTGGCTGATGCGGACCTCGGGGACAGCGTCTGGCGGCAGGTCGAATAATCGGGGTTCGCGTCCCGGCCACTGGATGACCAGGGGCAGTACGTCGTACTCGGTGCCCCGACCGCGCCAGCCGAGCCGCAGCACGGCCTCGGTGAGATCCACCGTCTCGGGGTCGCCCACGACGGACCCGTCGTGCTGCCGGTATCCGGCGTAGCGGATGAGCTGGCCGTTCCAGACCCTGGGTCCGGGCCGATCGGGCCTAGTCGGGGCGAAAACGCTCAGGAGCATGCGTACCTTGCCGCCGTTCCAGGCGAGCCGGAGATGGTCCACAAGAGCCTCGAACAGGGCGCTCTCATCACCGCCGTCGGCACCGACGTCGCGGCAGTCCCGGGTCTCCAGTCCCTTCCAGTAGAACTTGCCGATGCACTGCGGGTTGTTGCGCCAGGCGATCCGGGCGCCAAGACAGAGCTCCTCAGAGCTCTGCCGGTAAGTACCCGTCGCGTCGAGCTCGGCCTCTATCTCTCTGGTCCGCCGGCCGACGCGAGGCAAGGGCCCGCGAGGGGGCACTGGAGGACCGTTCCGGTGGGGGAAATGCCTGACGTTCCACAAGAGCGCCCACTCAATACACGCGACATCGTGTCGCACCTTCACCTGGGAAGTGCTTCCTTCCTCGCAACCGACAGGACCTTCGACAAGCCCTATCGTTGCAGGTCAGGAGCGCTTCTCGCGTTTTCGATCACCTCTCGGATGCCAGCCCACATGAAAGCCCGAGGCCAGGAGTGACCAACCCCGACGCGCGCCAGATGCGACCTCGACCGTGCCGATGACACGGAGCGCGTTCGAGATCTGCTGCTGCGCCAATTCTGGTTGGGCAGCTTGATCGGCATGGATCAGGGGCGGGTAGTTGAAGCGTTTCGTCTTGAGGCGGGGCAGCTCGCGCGGGCGATAGCTGGGGTCTCGGTGGCCGAGTGGGGTCTGCCGACGCGGTGTGCACCGTGGAAAGTGAGCGACTTGCCGGCTCATGTCCGGGTGGTGATTGCCTGGCTGCCGGGCATGGTCCAGTTCGACTCGAAGGTTCTGATCCGCTTCCTGCGCCGCACGTACACCGCGGTGACCCCGGTGGCTCACTGACGGTCGGTCCACCTCGCGTAGGGCGTCGCCATCACCTCGTGTGCGGCGTCCTCGCGCGCGGTATCAGCCCGCGTGCAGCATCAGACCGATCCCCACCACCAGCAGCCCCGCCGCCGCGATCCGCGGCGCCCCGAACCGCTCCTTGAAGAACACCGCCCCGATCGCCGCGCCGACGATGATCGAGCTCCCGTAGCTGCGCGCGATCAACCAGCGCACGCCTAGGAGCGACCAACCCAGACGTGCGCCAGACGCGACCTCGACCGTACCGAGGGCACGGAGCGCGTTTGAGATCTGCTGCTGCACCAGTTCCGGTTGGGTAGCTTGATCGGCATGGATCAGGGGCGGGTAGTCGAAGCGTTTCGTCTTGAGACGGGGCAGCTCGGGCAGGCGATGACTGGGGTTTCCGCGGCCGAGTGGGGTCTGCCGACGCGGTGTGCACCGTGGAACGTGAGCGAATTGCTGGCTCATGTCCGGGTGGTGATTGCCTGGCTGCCGGGCATGCTGGCCGCGCCGGCGCCGAGCTGTGCCGAGGTCTCGGCAGTGGAGTATTACCGGCCCGACGACCGTTTCGCTCCGGGCACCAACGCGGCTCGTATTGCTCTGGCCCAAGATCATGCGGCCGAACAGCTCAGCGGTGCCGCACTCGCCGACGACTTCAACGCCACTTGGCAACAGGTGGACCGACTGTGCCAAGCCGAGCCCGAAGGGCGTGTGGTGCGCACCCGGCACGGCGATCCGATGCTCCTGTCGGAGTTCCTGCTGACGCGCGTGGTTGAGGTCGCCGTGCACGGCCTGGACCTGGCCGACGCCCTGGGGCGCGAGCCGTGGCTGACTTCCGATGCCGCAGATTTGGTGCAGGGTCTTCTGCTCGGACCGGACGGGGCAGCGGCACTGGAGAAGCTGGGATGGGGTCAGCTTCGCTTTTTGCGCACGGCGACGGGGCGCGAGCCGATCACCAGGGAGGAAGCATCGGACATCAGCCGCCTGGGCATCCGTTGGCTCACGCTGGGTTGAGAACGTCGCCAACTGACGCCAGCGAAACGGCGGACCTTCGGCCGGCTCATGCACCACCGCCGCCTCGCCCGCGACTACGAAACCCGCCCACACCGCTCCGAAGCCGTGATCAAGCTGGCAATGATCGACCTGATAAGCCGAAGGCTCACCAGCGAGTTGACGCAGAACTGGCGCGGCACCTGAACCGTCCCGTCGCTCATCATGTCACTGGAACGAACTGGACTAGGCAAAGAGTGGTGCGCGGTGCGGGCGTCACCTCCGCGGCTTGCACCCGATAACGTCCCGCCGCCATCTCGACCCGCAAGCGTTCGTCCTCATGCACCCCGCCCCCCGGACAGGCTGAGTCCAGCAGCACCACGGGGCCCGGTACGTCCCACGTCACCGTCTCCTCCCAGACGACGGACGCGAGAGCCCCTTCGACGCTGTCGAGAAGTTCCTCTTCCGAGTCCGCAGCAATCCAGCGCACGAAGGCACCCGGGTTCGGCAGAAACGCCGTAGAGGCGGGATCGAAGCCAAGCACCAGGGCATGCGACTGCCCCACGGCAATCAGGCCCACATGGCCGTCGACAGCACACGCCCTGTCGTAGTCCTTCCAGTCCTCCCCGTCAGCTCCCCTCCACGCAGACAGCGACTCCTCGGGAATGACGATCAGAGGCCCACCACCGGACTCGATCCAGTCAATGGCCCCCGGATCTCCGTATCGCACCATGCCGCGACGCTACAGGGCACTACTGACAGCCTCGTTGGCACAGCTCAGGCTTCCGTTGCGAGACCAGATAGAACTTATGGAACAAAAGCTCTTTCGTGGCGCGGGACGAGGCCGGGGCGTACGGAGTCGCTTCTCCGGCCCCCCTCGCCAGCAAAGTTATTGCCGCATGAACGGCAGTTGACTGAGGACTCGCGCAGGGCGGAGATGGGGGCCAGCTCCGCGCGCGTCTGTGCCCACAGCACCAGCGCGTACGCCGCCACGGACAGCACCGAGCCGAGCAGCCCCAGGGCGGCGAAGGGCCGTAGGACGGGGACGAGCCGGGAGCGCAGACGATAGGCGGCGTACGCCGGGATCACGACCCCCTGCACCGCCATCAGCCAGGCGATGTACCCGAGCGAGGAACCTGAGGCGCGTACGCCGAGTCCGTCCACGACGGTGTACGCGGCGATCGACACCCCGGTGGCCAACGCCGCGCCGATGGCGGCCCAGTTGGGATGCCGCCCGCGCATCCCCCACAGCGCGACCCCCGTCAGCCCCGTGCACGACACGGCGATCCCCGCCGCCGCCCACGCGTTCGGCACCTCGTGCGCGAACACGGCCGCCAGCACGGTGACGACCAGCGGGGCCGTCCCGCGGGCGATCGGATACGCCTGCCCGAAGTCGCCCAGCCGGAAGGAGCGCATCAGCAGGACGTAGTACAGGACGTGGATCGCGGCCGACACGAGCAGATACGGCCACGCCCCGGCCGCCGGCACCGCCACGAACGGCATCAGCGCCACCCCGATCAGCACCCCGCCGCCCGCGATCAGCGTGAACCCGACGAGCTTGTCGGTGATGCGGTGCGCGATCGCGTTCCAACAGGCGTGGGTGACCGCGGCGAGCAGCACCGCCGCGGTGACCAGCGGGGTCACAGGTGCTGCTCGCGCACGTCCACCAGCGTGCCGCCCGCATGCGCGACCAGCGTCTTGGGGTCCATGGGGAACACGGTGTACGGGGTGCCGGCCGCGGCCCACACCACGTCGTGGTCGAGCAGCGAACGGTCCGCGAGCACGCGCGTCCTCGTACGGTGGCCGAAGGGCGGCACCCCGCCGATCGCGTACCCGGTCGTCTCCCGTACGAGCTCGACCCTGGCCCGCGTCACCTTCCCGGCCCCGAGCTCCCGCCGCACGAGCTCCAGATCGACCAGCGACGCCCCGTCCATGAGTACGAGCACGGGTACCCCGTCCGCGGCGAAGATCAGCGACTTGCAGATCTGGCTCAACTCGCAGCCGATCGCGGCGGCGGCCTCCTCGGCGGTACGGGTCGCGTCCGGGAAGCGGCGGATGCGCGGCAGGAGATCAGCGAGGCTCAGCTCCCTCAGGGCCTCGGCGAAACGGGGGTGGGCTCCGGACTCTTCGGCGGCGTCGGTCGTCATGGGCGGCACGCTATCGGTCGGTGTAGGAGGCACGCGAGCGAGTTCCGGCTCGACCGACATCGCTCCCTGGGCCGACCCGTTCCCTGCCCGGACAAGCCTGGCTCCCCACCCGGACAGGCCTTGGCCCCCCGCCCGGACAGGCCTTGGCCCCCCGCCCGGACAGGTCCCAGTCGCCCGCCCGGCTAGCTTCCCGCCTTCAGGAGGGCCGCCACGATCGGGCCCGCCGTGTCGCCGCCGTGGCCGCCCTGTTGGACGACGCCCGCCGCGGCGAGGTCGCCCTTCCACGCGGTGAACCAGCCGTTGGGCTTCTTCTGGCCGTCGACCTCCGCGGAGCCGGTCTTCGCGCCGTAGTCGGGGCCGAGGCCGGACATCGCCTCGGCGGCGGTGCCGGACGACGCCGTGTACTGCATGAGTTCGCGGAGCTGGGCGAGGGTGGTGGCGGAGAGGGTGCGGGAGGCCGTCGCCAGCTTGCGGTTGTCGACCGCCGGAGACACCAGGTACGGCTGGTGGAAGGCGCCCGTCTTGACCGTGGAGGCGACCGAGGCCATGTTCAGCGGGTTCATGCGGACCCCGCCCTGGCCGATCAGCGAGGCCGCCATCTGGGCCGCCGACTGGACCGGGACCGAGCCGTCGAAGGACGGGACGCCGATGGCCCAGTTGTTCATGGACAGGCCGAAGTACTGCTGCGCCTGGTTCGTCAGGTCGGAGTTCGACAGCTTCTTGGCCTGGCTGATGAAAGCGGTGTTGCAGGAGCGCGCGAAGCTCGCCTTGAACGTGCCGCCCTTGATCTCGAACTTGTCGTCGTTCTGGAACTTCCAGCCGCCGTACGTCACGTACTTCGGGCACGGGTGCTGCTTGTCCGCCGAGGCGAGCCCCTTGTCGATGAGCAGCGACGACGTGATGACCTTCATGGTGGAGCCGGGGGCCAGCGAGCCCTGGAAGGCTGTGTTGAAGCCGTGGCTGGTGTTGGCGACCGCGAGGATCTCGCCCGTCGAGGGGCGCATCAGGACCACGGACGCCCGGTCCTTCTTGGCGACCTGCTGCTCGGCGTCGGCCTGGAGGGTCGGGCTGAGCGTGGTCTTCACGGTCCCCGGGGTGCCCTCGCTGAGGGTCACCAGGGTCTTGTCGGGGGTTTTCTGGGTGCCCTTGGTGGCGGCCTTGCGGACCACGCGCAGTTCGATGCCCGCCTTGCCGCCGGCGATCTTTCCGTACTTCTCGCGCAGCCCGTCCAACACCGTGCCAAGCGAGGGGTACTTGGCCGTGGTGATCTCGCCGCCGTCGCGGTCGAGGGCGGTGACCGGGGGAGTGCCCGCAGGACCGGTGACCAGGCGGTCGCCGTCCTGGAGGTCGGGGTGTACGACCGACGCCTGCCAGCCGACCAGCGCCGCACCGTCCTTGGCGCGCCGCACGACGGTCAGCTTCGAGTCGTACGCCAGGGGCTTGCTCTTGCCCTTGTACGTGACGGTGGCCTTGACGGAGAAGGGGACGGAGGACCCGGACGCCGTGCCCGGCGTGACCTTGACGCCGCTGATGTGGGCGTCCTTGCCGTAGCCGGTCAGCAAGGTCGTCGCGGCCGCCGAGTCGTCGGTGGCCGCGGCCGCCTTCGCGACGTCACCGCTCTGCCAGGCGGTCAGGAACCGCGTGGACAGCGCCGTGACCTCGGCCGCCGACGGCGGACCGGTCTTCACGGCCTTGTGGGCGGCGGTCCCCGACGTACGGTCCTCGGCCGACGCCCCGCCGCCGTACAGGCTGTAGGCGCCGAACGCCCCGCCGCCGACGACCACCGCGATCAGCCCGCCGACCACGGCGGGCTTCGTCTTTCGCCGCTCGGCGACGCGCCTTCTGTTCCCCACAGTTCTCGATCCTCCGCCTGTTCCCCAAGTCCCCCGGCACCCTCATGCTCCTCAACGAGAGCCCCCACCCTAGGGTCCCGCCCTGTCAAGGGTGACTTCAGCCGCCCGTTCGTAGCACAGCTGCGACGATCGGACCGGCCGCGTCCACCCCGTGACCGCCTCCCTGGGTCATCGCGGCGGCCGCGATGTCGTTCCGATAGCCGGTGAACCAGCTGTTCGACTTGGACTGGGCGTCGACCTCTGCGGAGCCGGTCTTGGCACCGATGTTGCCGCCGAGTCCCGCCATCACCTGGGCGGCGGTGCCGCTGGTCGCGGTGAGGTTCATCATCGCGCGCAGCTGCGCGGACGTACTGCTGGGCAGGCCCTTCGCCGTCGCCAGTTCCCGGTCGTCGAGCTTGCGCGAGACGATGACCGGCTGCCGGAAGGTGCCCGTCATCGCCGTCGCCGTGACCGACGCCATGTTCAGCGGGCTCATCTGGACCTGGCCCTGGCCGATCGCGTTCGCGGCGCGGTCCGGGCCGCTGGAGGCGGGGACGCTGCCGTCGAAGGAGGGGATGCCGGTCTTCCAGTTGTTCTGGCCGAGGCCGAAGCGCGTCTGTGCCTCGGTCGTCAGGGACTCGTCCGTGAGCGGCTTCTCGTCGATCAGTTTCACGAAGGCCGTGTTGCAGGACCGCATGAAGCTGTTGGCGAGGCTCGCCTTCTCGTTCGGCGCGAGGTTGGTGAGGTTGTGGAAGGTCTGGCTCTGCCAGGTCGCGGTCTCCGTGCAGGGCGCCGGGCCGTTCATGGTGGTCACGCCGTTGTCGATGAGCATCGCCGCGGTGATGATCTTCATGGTGGAGCCGGGGGCCAGGGTGCCCTGGAAGGCCGCGTTGAAGCCGTCCGCACGGTGGTTGGCGACCGCCAGCACCTCACCGCTGCTCGGCTGCACGGCCACCACGGACGACTCGGCGTACTGGGCGACCGCCTTCTCCGCCGCGGCCTGCACGCTCGCGCTGAGGGTGGTGCGCAGCTTGCCGGCCTTGCCCTTGGCGAGGGTCACCAGAGCGGTGTCCCCCGCGCCCTCGGTCGCGTGATGGATCGCCAGCTCGACTCCGGCCGTACCGCCCGCCGTGTCGCCGTACTTCTCGCGCAGCGCGTCCAGGATCGGGCCCAGCGAGGGGTACTTCTCCTTCGTCAGGACAACGTTGTTCCGGTCCACGGCCTCGATGGGCGGGCTCGCCGACTCGCCCGTGACCAGCGTGTCCCCCTCCTGCAGCTCGGGATGCACGACGGACGCCTTCCAGTCGACCAGCGCCTTCCCGGTGGTCTCACCGCGTACGACGGTCAGCCGGGAGTCGTACGCGAACGGCTTGGACTTCCCCTCGAACGACACCGTCGCCCTGACGGAGAACGGCACGGTGGCTCCCGTGGCCGCCCCCGGGGTGATCTTCACGCCGGTGAGGTGTGCGTCGTCGCGGTAACCGGCCAGCAACTCCTGCGCCTTCTGGGCGAAGTTGGTGTACGCGGCGGCCTTGGCGGCGTCCCCCTGCTCCCAGGCGGCGAAGAACTTCGTCGAGGTCTCCTTGACCTCCGCGCTGCTCGGTGGCCCGGTCTTCACGGCCGCGGGTCCGCCGCTCCCCGAGCCCCCGCCCCCGCTCCCGTCGAGCGCCGACATCACATTGAAGGCGCCGTATCCGGCACCCCCCACCATCACGGCGAACACACTGCCGATGACGGCAGCCTTTGCCCCCTTGCGCATTGCGCGAAACCCTCCCCGTGGACCCCTCCCCCGAACTTCTGAACGCGTTCAGAAAAGCCGGTCTGCAGGGCACTGTATGCGGGAGGAGTGGTGGATGGGGCGGAGATTCTCCGAATCGTTAGACCGGGCGTCCGGTCGCATCCGTGAACGCGGGTCAATGACCAGGACGGACCGGTGCGATCTACTCGTGGCCGGAGAGCCGGGTCACGGGGACCGGCCCGCTGTGACCGGGATGAACGATTCGCCCCAACGCGCCCTGGACGGAACGGTCTTGGGCAAGGCAAGGGTGGATCATGGCCGTTTCTTGAGAAGGGGGCTGACACGATGACGGCTGCGTGTCAGCGCTGGAGTGAACGACCGCGACGGCCAACTGGTGGACCTCCAGGGACCGTTCACCCTCAACCGGCATTCTCGTCACGCGCTCGGTCGGTCGGTCGACGTCGGTCGACGACTCGGCACTGCACCTCAGCACCGCACCCCAACGCTGCACCTCAGCACAGCACCCCAGCACGCCGCCCCGGGGCTCACCGCCCTCACCGCGAACGCTTCGTGGAGACCTCATGCATAGACCTCGCCCCGCTGTCGGGGTGTCCGTGGCCGTGCTCATCGTGGCGGGGGTGATGAGCGGCGCGGGTACCGGCAGGGCGACGGCGGACCCGGGTTCGGCCGGGACGCTGTACGTGAACCACGACGTGGCGTGCAGCGACACGGGCGCGGGCTCACAGAGCGCGCCCTTCTGCACGGTGCAGGCGGCGGCGGACGTGGTGGAACCGGGGCAGACGGTTCGGATCGAGTCGGTGGACGATCAGACGTACTCGGAGTCGGTGACCTTGACCAGGTCGGGCACCAAGGACGCCCCGATCACGTTCACTGGGGCGCCCGTCAGCGCGGGCGGCTCATGGGCGGAGCTCGCGTCCACCGGCTCCGCGCCGGCGCTGACGCTCAAAGCGGTGCACGACGTACGGGTCGAATACCTGGGGGTCTGGTACCGCGGCGGAGACGGGGTGGCGGTGACGGGCTCCGAAGGCGTCGATCTCGACCGGCTGTCGTTTCCCCGCCCCGCGGTGCGGGCCCCTGGCGCAGGGACCGCGGTGACTGTGGACGGCGCGTCCTCGGACGTGACCGTGTCGCGGAACTGGATCGGCGACGGATACGCCTACGGCGTACGGGTGGAGCAAGGAGCGGCGCGGGTCACCGCGACGACCAACGTGGTGACCACCCCGCGGCTCGGCGGGATCGCGGTGACGGGGACGTCCGGCGCGAACGTGACGAGCAATACCGTCATCGCGCCCTGCGCCACCGGAATCTCGCTGGACGGCGGGAGCTCCGGGGTGGTGGAGAACAACGTGGTCGCCTCCACGACGGCGCGGCAGAGCGACACGTGCCCGGCACCCACCGCTCCGCTCTACACGGTGTCGGCCGACTCGGCGGCCCAGGTCACCGCCGACTACAACGTGGCGGCGAACGGTGCACCCGGCGGCACCCGGCCGCGCCCCGAGTACTCCTGGGCCGACAGCCCTTACCCCACCACCGCGGCACTGCGGGACGCGACCGGGCAGGGTGCGCACGACATCGACGGACTCAACATGCTGTCCCTGACGGCACCGAACGAACACTCCGCCCTCATCGACTCGGCCGACGCGGACGCGCCCGGCGAGCTCTCCACCGACATCAACGGCGCCTCGCGCGTCGACGACCCGCTCGTCGCCGACACCGGCACCAGCGCGAGCAGCCGCCCCGACCGGGGCGCCATCGAGCGGCAGGACACCATCTACTTCCGGGTCGGCGACACGCCGTCGTCGACGAGCGGGCTCGCACCGTTGGTCACCTCGCTGAGGACCGATGGCGCCACCAGTTCGTGGGGCGAGGCATTCACGTACTCGGTCGACTTCGGCGACGGCGGTGCCCCGGTCACCGGCGCTGCGGGCGCCCCGGTCACCCACAGCTACACCACGCCGGGCAGGTACACCCCGAGCATCACGGTGACTGATACCGACGGGTTGAGCCGGACAGGGCAGTACGTCCCGGTCCTGGCGGCTACGGCCACACCGCCCGCCGCGTCGCTGTCCGGCGTTGCGGACACCACGAGCGACGGGCAGGTCAACGCGGGGTACGCGCGGTTCACCGTTCCGGAACCGGCGGACGTGTGGGAGATCGCGTACCGGTCCCTGACGTTCGGCGACGGCAGCCAGCAGAACCTGGCCAACGGCGCGCAGGAGGTGCCGCACCAGTACCCCGCCCCCGGCGCGTACACCGCCACACTGACGCAGACGGACCAGCTCGGCCGGACCACCACCGCCAAGGCGACCTTCCACGCCGCGGACGCCTTCGTGGCCATGACCCCGGAGTTCGACACCGAGAAGACGATCGCCGCGCACGGCGTCCTGAAGCTCTCGGCGGCCACCGTGCGCGCCGACTCCGACGGCGTGGACGCGGCTGAGCTGCAGATCGTCACCAGCGAGGCCAAGGCGAGCGGCTCTCTGACCCTCTACACCCACGGAACCACCCGCCCGGGCACCTCCAGCATCGACTTCGAGCCCGGCCGGAGCGCCCGCAACGAGGCGACCGTCAAGGTCACCCCGACCGGTTCGGTCGACATCTACAACGGCAGCTCCGGCGCGGTGACCGTCAACGTGGCCACCGTCGGACTTCAATCGCACGGCCAGTTCGCCGATACCTATCGCCCGGCCACGCCCGTCCGGCTGCTCGACACCCGGGGCGGCACCGGCGGCGTCACCGGACCGGTCGCCGGCGGCCACTCGGTCACGCTGACGGCCGCCGGCACCCACGGCGTCCCGACCGGGGCGAGCGCCGTGGTCCTCAACGTCGGGGCGACCACCACCAAGGCGTCCGGCAGCCTCACCGTCTCCACCCACGGCAACTCCGGCTCCAGCGTGACGGGCCCGTACTGGACCACCGGGCAGACCGCCTCCGCCCAGATCGTGCTCCCGCTGGTGGACGGCAAGGTCGTCCTGCGCAACACCAGCAGGTCGTCGGCGAACCTGATCGCGGACCTCGTCGGCTGGTACGGCCCCATCGCGAGCGGTTCGCAGTTCCAGCCGGTCACCCCGGTGCGGATCCTCAACACCCACACCGGCGCCGGAAGCGGAAAGATCGCCAGGCTCGGTGCCCACGCCACGCTGAAGCTCAAGGTCATCGGTGCGCACGGGGTCCCGGCGAGCGGGGTGAGCGCCGTGGACCTCAACCTCACGGTGCCCGCGCCGTCCGGCACCGGCTACCTCATCGCCTACGCCGACGGCACCTCCCGCCCCGGCGTGCACTCGGTCGACTTCACGGCCAAACACACCGTGGCCAACCGCGCGCTGGTCAAGGTCGGCACCGACGGCGAGATCGACCTGTACAACGCCGGCTCCACCTCCGTCGACATCTACGCCGACCTCCTCGGCGACTACGCCACCCACCCGGCGGGCTGACCGCCCGACGACCACCGACAACGACGACGGCGACGACAGCGCGGCTCTCCGCCGCGGCGTCGTCGCCGTCGTCCGCCCGCGCCCACAAGGGGGCGAAGACCAGGCCGGGGCTGGGCTGAGAGAGTGCAGCCGAGGTTAAGGCAATGCCTCCGGCGGGGGTCCCGGTTGGTCAGTTCACGCAGCCAGGCACCGGGACTGCGCTGCCAGCGCAGTTGGTGGGCTTGTTGTGCTTCACCTTGCTGTCGTTCAGGGTCACCGTGCCGGACTTGTTGTTGATTCCGCCGGGAGGGGCGCTGCTGGTGTTGTGCTCCACCTGGCTGCTGGTGAGCGTGGCGGTCCCACCGTTGTTGGTCAGACCACCGCCCTGGGCACCCGTGCCGGTGGAGGTGTTGTGTTCGATCTCCAGCCGCTTGGTGATCAGCGTGCCCTCGTTGTAGACGCCACCGCCCTGGGCGTTGGTCCCCTCGGCCGAGTTGTGTCCGATCTTTCCGCCGTCAATCGTCACCGTGGCGGCCACTCCCTGGTTCGAGATCCCCCCGCCCACGCCCGGCGCGTTCGCCGTTGCGGTGACCGTGTTGTGCTCCACACGGGTGTGGTGCAGGTTCACCTTGCCGGTGTTGAGGTTGAAGATCCCTCCACCGCCTCTGAAGCCACCGGTGCTGGCTGCGCTGTTCGAGAAGATCTTGGAATCATCGATCGTCGCCGGGCCGCTGTTGGCGAGTCCGCCACCCACGCCGCCGGTGGCGTTATTGCTGATCGTGGTGCCGTCGGCGATGGTGAGGTCGCCTCTGCTCGAGATGCCGGCGCCGAATGCTGCCGAGGTGTTGTAGCTGACGGCACTGTGACGGATCCGCACGGTGGCAGAGGCGAGAATGAAGAAGCCGCCGCCGTCGGTGGCGGTGCCGTTCTTCACGACGCTACGGGTGAGGTCGATGGTCCCACCCGAATTGGCGAAGATGTTGCCGCCGTCGGTGGCGGTGCCGTTCGTCACGACGCTACGGGCGAGGCTGAGTGTCCCACCCGGATTGACGAAGAGGTTGCCACCAGCGGTACCCGGGACGCTGCCGTTGCGGACGGTGAGATCGTTGAGTGCCAGGTTCCCGGGTCCGTCGATTTCGAAGATGCGGAACAGGGCTGCCGTCGTCGGGTCTCGTTGGATGGTGGCGTCGCGTCCATTGATGGTGAGTTTCTTGGTGATCACGGGCAAAGCGTTGTTGGCGTTGTCCGGCGTGGTGTAGCTGTAGACGCAGTTGTGGGCCAGCACCAGCGTGTCCCCGGAGTTGGCGCCAGTGATCGCGTTCTTCAGTGCGGTCGGGTCACAGGGCACGTTGGTTGTCGCGGCCTGGGCCGTCGCGGGCGTGGCCACCAAACTCACCACCATGCCGGCCACAGCGATCGCGCCGCGCAGACAGGCGCCTCGAAACGCTGCCATGGGGCCTCCTTCTTCTCGGGCGGTAGCCCCGGTCCAGAGCTACGCGTCAATCACGTCTGCTATCGCTCACAGTGACGACAGGCCGGATGTCAGCCCCTGCACGGCACGCCGATCTCCACCGAACAGACCACAAGAGCGGCGAGCGCAGCGGCTGCCCCTGACCTCACCGGTTGACATCAACGACGACGGACCGGAGCGCACAGGGGCGGCCACGACCCGGAAACTCATGCAGCCCCACGAGCGCGTTGCCGGACGTCGTATGGGTCGGTGATCGAACTTGTGAGGCGGTGGTCAGCCGCTTCACCCGCGAGCCGGGCCGTCTCCGGGCCGTACGAGGGTGGCCAACGACAGCCGCTGACGGCCGACAACGACCAAGAGGGCGCGGCAGACCGCCGCGCCCTCTTGGTGTGTCCGCCCAGCTAGACCCAGGTGTCCAGCCACATCCGTGACCGCCACTGGTCTATGGGGATCGCGGTGCCCGTGTACAGGGGCCAGAAGTAGATGAAGTTCCAGGCGATCAGGAGGACCAGGACGCCCGCGCTCGCCGCGCCGATGACGCGGCGGCGTTCCGTGGAGCCGGGTGGGCCGAGGATCGCGCCGATCATCATGGCGACCGCCAGGCACAGGAACGGGACGAAGATGATGGCGTAGAAGAAGAAGATCGTGCGCTCCTGGTACATGAACCAGGGGAGGTAGCCGGCCGCGATGCCGCAGGCGATCGCGCCCGCCCGCCAGTCGCGGCGGAACGCCCATCGCCACAGGACGTAGACGATCGCGAAGCAGGCGGCCCACCACAGGAGGGGCGTGCCCAGGGCCAGGACCTCGCGGGCGCACTTGTCGCCCGCGTCCGCCGGGCAGCCGTCCTTGCCGGGCAGCGGGGACTCGTAGAAGTACGAGACCGGGCGGCCCAGGACGATCCAGCTCCACGGGTTCGACTGGTAGGTGTGCGGGGACGAGAGGCCGACGTGGAACTCGTACACCTCGTGCTCGTAGTGCCACAGGCTGCGCAGCCAGTCGGGCAGGAAGCTCCAGCTGCCGCCCTTGCCGTCGGTCGCGGCCCAGTTGCGGAAGTAGCCGCCCTTGCCGTTGGTGGGGGAGAGGATCCAGCCGGTCCAGGAGATGAAGTACGTGGCGATCGCCACCGGGACCGTCGCGAGGAACGTGATGCCCGTGTCGTGCTTGAGGGCCGCCATGTACGGGTGCCGGGCGCCCGCGACCCGGCGGGCGGCGACGTCCCACAGGACCGCCATCAGGCAGAACGCGAAGAGGACGTACAGGCCGCTCCACTTGGTGCCGAGGGCCAGGCCCAGCATCAGACCGGCCGTCCAGCGCCAGGGGCGCCAGCCGAGGCGGGTGGACTCGGCGATGTGCGCGTCGGGGCGTACGAGACCGTCCGGGTCCGTGGGCAGGGCGGCCGCCAGCCGGGCACGCGCGCGGTCGCGGTCCACGATCAGACAGCCGAAGGCCGCCAGCACGAAGAACATCAGCACACCGTCGAGCAGCGAGGTGCGGCTCATCACGAAGTGCAGCCCGTCCACCGCCATCAGCGCGCCCGCGAGACAGCCCAGGAACGTCGAGCGGAACATCCGGCGCCCGATCCGGCACAGCAGCAGCACCGACAGCGTGCCGAGCAGCGCCGTCATGAAACGCCAGCCGAACGGATTGAAGCCGAACATCCATTCGCCGAGCCCGATGACGTACTTGCCGACCGGGGGATGCACCACATAGGCGGCGTCGGAGGGGATGCCGACGTGCCCGTTGTTCTGCAGGATCAGGTCATTGGCGTTCTTGTCCCAGTTGACCTCGTACCCGCGGTGGATCAGCGCCCAGGCGTCCTTGGCGTAGTACGTCTCGTCGAATATCACCGCCTTCGGGCTGCCCAGGTTCCAGAACCGCATCAGCCCCGCCATCAGGGTCACGAGCAGCGGGCCGCCCCAGCCCGACCAGCGCGTGATGCGTTCCGCGACCTCGTGGCGCAGCCCGAACGCAGCCCAGATCCGGGGACTGGGCTCGGCGTACGGCGGCACGAGTCGATCACGCACATCGCTTCTTGGCGGCGCGATGTATCCGAAGCGGCGCAGCCGCTGCTGCCACGACGGCCGCCGTTCTTCGGCTGCCTGGCCCTGCCGGGTGTCCGTGGAGGACGCGGTACTGGTCACCGCGCCATCGTAGGGAACAGGTCTGTGGGAGTCCCGTGCACGGGCCTAATGGGTGGATGCGGCTGCCGCCGAATGCCCCTGCGAGGATGGAACCGTGACAGGAACCCTTGTTTTGGCCGGCACCCCCATCGGCGACGTGGCCGACGCCCCGCCCCGGCTCGCCCAGGAGCTGGCGGGCGCGGACGTCGTCGCCGCCGAGGACACCCGCAGGCTGCGCCGGCTGACCCAGGCGCTGGGCGTGCAGACCACCGGGCGCGTGGTGTCGTACTTCGAGGGGAACGAGGCCGCCCGCACGCCCGAACTCGTCGAGGCGCTGGTCGGCGGCGCGCGCGTGCTGCTGGTGACCGACGCCGGGATGCCGTCCGTCTCCGACCCCGGGTACCGGCTGGTCGCCGCGGCCGTCGAGAAGGACATCAAGGTCACCGCCGTACCCGGCCCGTCCGCCGTGCTCACCGCGCTCGCGCTGTCCGGGCTGCCCGTCGACCGGTTCTGCTTCGAGGGGTTCCTGCCGAGGAAGGCGGGCGAGCGGCTGTCCCGGCTGCGGGAGGTCGAGGGCGAGCGCCGCACGATGGTCTACTTCGAGGCCCCGCACCGCCTCGACGACACCCTCGCCGCGATGGCCGAGGTCTTCGGGGACGGGCGGCGGGCCGCCGTCTGCCGCGAGCTGACCAAGACGTACGAGGAGGTCAAGCGCGGGCCGCTGGGCGAGCTGGCCGCCTGGGCCGCCGAGGGCGTACGCGGGGAGATCACGGTGGTGGTCGAGGGCGCGCCGGAGAAGGGCGCCGAGGAACTGGACGCGGGCGAACTGGTGCGCAGGGTGCGGGTGCGGGAAGAGGCGGGAGAGCGCCGCAAGGAGGCCATCGCGGCGGTCGCGGCCGAGGCCGGAATTCCCAAGCGCGACGTCTTCGATGCGGTGGTCGCGGCAAAGAACGCGGCGCACAGCGCCCCATAGAAGAGCAAAGGGCCCGCACCGAAAGCAAAGCTCAGGCCGTGTCTCCGAGGCATTCCGACAAGGAAAGGCCAAAACGACTCCAATAGTCGACAGGCCTGATGCGTTCCCGCCCGGAGAAGCGTCCACTGGTTGAAGGGACGTACCCGTCCCTCGCCCCCGCCGACCGGGGGCGCTTGTCCAGCGGAACAGCAGGAGCTGGCATGAGTGAGATCGCAGGGCAGACCGGCAACCGCAGCGCGGCGACCGCTGTCGTCAACGAGTCGTATTCCTTCGCATGCATGCGCTGCGGGCACGGCTGGGAGCAGTCGTTCGAGATAGAGCACCACCGCGACGCCGAGGGCGGCGAGTTCGTGATGTACGTGGCGGACGGCCATGTCGTGCCGTCGCCGCTGAGTCGGCCCTCCTGCCAGAACTGCGACGGACACGTGGTGCGCATCATGCGCGCCGGACAGGTGTCCTCCGTCCAGAACTCCATGCACCAGCACACGCACCGCCCGGTGCCGGCCCACCCCGAGCAGGCCCGCGACGAGGCCGTCGACCAGCCGGCCGTGCCCGGGGAACCCCATCACTGGCACCTCTCCGACCTGCTGCACCCCTTCCACCACCGCAAGGCGGGCTGATCGCGCGAGCGCGGTGACCTCGCCCGGGTGAGGTCCGGTCCGGCATGCCCCTTTCGTAGGATCGGGGCATGCCCTCCGACAAGACCGAAGCACCACCGCTCCCCGAGCCGCTGCGCGTCCCCGTCGCCGACTCGCACACTCACCTCGACATGCAGTCCGGCAGCGTCGAGGAAGGCCTCGCCAAGGCCGCCTCGGTCGGCGTGACCACGGTCGTCCAGGTCGGCTGCGACCTGTTGGGCTCCCGCTGGGCGGCCGAGACCGCCGCCGCGTACGAGGCCGTCCACGCCACTGTCGCCCTGCACCCCAACGAGGCGCCCCGTATCGTGCACGGCGACCCCGACGGCTGGTCCCGCCAGGGCGCACGGCAGCCCGGCGGCGACGGCGCCCTGGACGAGGCCCTCGCCGAGATCGACCGCCTCGCCGCCCTTCCGCAGGTCAAGGGCGTCGGCGAGACCGGGCTCGACTACTTCCGTACGGGCCCCGAAGGCAAGGCCGCCCAGGAGCGCTCCTTCCGCGCCCACATAGAGATCGCCAAGCGGCACGGAAAAGCCCTGGTCATCCACGACCGGGACGCGCACGCCGACGTGCTGCGCGTGCTGAAGGAGGAGGGCGCGCCCGAGCGGACCGTCTTCCACTGCTACTCCGGTGACGCGGCGATGGCCGAAATCTGCGCCCAGGCCGGGTACTACATGTCCTTCGCCGGAAACATGACCTTCAAGAACGCCCAGCCACTGCGTGACGCGCTGGCCGTGGCCCCCCTGGAGCTCGTCCTCGTCGAGACCGACGCGCCCTTCCTGACCCCCGCCCCGTACCGCGGACGGCCTAACGCGCCTTATCTCATTCCGGTCACGGTGCGCGCCATGGCGGCCGTGCGGGGCATCGACGAGGACACGCTGGCGACGGCGCTCTCGGCGAACACGGCCCGGGCCTTCGGTTACTGAGGGATAACGCTGCCGGTCATTTTTCGGCGTCACACCTCGGGGCAGTGTCGCGACACAGCGTAGCCGCGTTGCTTGGGAGAGTGACGACCGCTCCGCTAGGTTCTGGTCGCCCGATCCGGACCCCTCCTGGAGCGTGTCGTCGTGAGCAACTCGCAGTACGAGACGTTTGGCCTGACTGGAACGTCGTTCGAGGACCGAGAGAGTGGTGAACAGCCGCCCTACGGTGCCGGAAGCCCGGACCGCGGCGGCTACGTGGACACCTACCGGCCCGCGTACGAGGCACTGGCGGTGTCCCAGGCGCCGACCGAGCCGATACTGCCCCGGCAGACGCAGACGTTGGTGCAGACGCAGACGCTCGGGGAATCGGCGGAGGAGCCCCGGTCCGGCGGGCGGGCCGCTGCCCGGCGCGCCGCCCGGCGCCGGCGCACCGCCGAGCGCCCCGACCCGCTGCGGCGGCTGCTGCCCCAGGCGCTGGTCGTCGCCTTCCTCGCCGGCGGCACCTCCGCCTTCGTCGCCAACGACAAGGCCATCGAGCTCAGCGTCGACGGGAAGGCGCGCACGCTGCACACCTTCGCCGACGACGTCACCGAACTGCTCGCCGAGGAGGGCGTGCGGGTCGGCGAGCACGACGTGGTCGCGCCCGCCCCCGGCACCGAACTGACCAGCGGTGACGAGATCGCGGTCCACTACGGGCGGCCCGTGCGGCTCACCCTCGACGGACAGCCGCACGAGGTGTGGACGACGGCGCACACGGTGGACGGGGCGCTCCAGCAGCTCGGGGTGCGCGCCGAGGGGGCGTACCTGTCGACCTCGCGCTCCCGGCGCATCGGCCGTGAGGGCCTCGCGCTCGACGTCCGCACCGAGCGGACGGTGACGATCATGGCGGACGGGCGGGCACGGACGATCCGGACGAACGCGGCGACCGTCGGCGAGGCCGTCGGGGAGGCCGGGATCACCCTCCACGGCGAGGACACGACATCCGTCCCGCCAGGGAGCTTCCCCCGGGACGGACAGACGGTCAGCGTGATGCGGATCACCGGCACCCAGGAGGTCCGCGAGGAGGCGATCCCCTTCCGGACGACACGGACGAACGACCCCTCGCTGTTCCGTGGCACCGAGGTCGTCGACCGGGCCGGGGAGCCCGGGACCCGGCGGGTCACCTACCTGCTGCGGACCGTCAACGGGGTCAGGCAGAAGCCGCGGAGGGTCGGGGACGAGGTGGTCCGGGAGCCGCGCGGACAGGTGGTGCGGGTCGGTACGAAGCCGCGGCCCGATTCCACGCAGGGTGCGGACCATCTGAACTGGTCCGGGCTCGCGGCGTGCGAGTCCGGCGGTCGCCCCGGCGCCGTCGACCCCTCCGGCACCTACGGCGGCCTGTACCAGTTCGACACCCACACCTGGCACAAGCTCGGGGGGTCCGGGCGGCCCCAGGACGCGCCGGCCGCGGAGCAGACCCGCCGGGCGAAGAAGCTGTACGTCCGCCGGGGCACGAGCCCGTGGCCCCACTGCGGATCCCACCTCCACGGCTGACCGGTTTTCCGGCTGCGGGCCGGTGGGGGTTGCTCGCGCAGTTCCCCGCGCCCCTGTGGCGGGGCTGCGCCCCGTATCCCCCGCCACCCGCTTCGTTCGGCCGCGGGCCGGTGGGGGCCGGGCGCGCAGTTCCCCGCGCCCCTTCGGGCCGCGCCCCTTCGGGGGCGCGGCCCGTACCCCCGTAGTCTTGGGGCGTGAACAGCCCCACCCCCGACGCCCTCCTGGGCCCCGCCGACGTCCGCGAGCTCGCGGGTGCCCTCGGCGTGCGGCCCACCAAGCAGCGCGGCCAGAACTTCGTGATCGACGCCAACACCGTGCGCCGCATCGTGCGCACCGCCGGCGTACGGGCCGACGACGTGGTCGTCGAGGTCGGCCCCGGCCTCGGCTCGCTGACCCTCGCGCTGCTGGAGGCGGCCGACCGGGTCGTTGCCGTGGAGATCGACGACGTACTCGCGGGGGCGCTCCCGGCGACCATCGCCGCCCGTATGCCGGCCCGCGCCGACCGCTTCGCACTCGTGCACTCCGACGCCATGCACGTGAACGAGCTCCCCGGCCCCGCCCCCACCGCCCTCGTCGCGAACCTCCCGTACAACGTCGCCGTCCCCGTGCTGCTGCACATGCTCGCCACCTTCCCGACCATCGAGCGCACGCTGGTGATGGTGCAGGCCGAGGTCGCCGACCGGCTCGCCGCCGACCCCGGCTCGAAGGTGTACGGCGTGCCGAGCGTCAAGGCCAACTGGTACGCCGACGTGAAGCGGGCCGGCTCCATCGGACGGAACGTCTTCTGGCCCGCGCCGAACGTCGACAGCGGCCTCGTGTCGCTCGTCAGGCGCGCCGAACCCATCAGGACCACGGCCTCCAAGCGCGAGGTCTTCGCGGTCGTCGACGCCGCCTTCGCCCAGCGGCGCAAGACCCTGCGCGCCGCCCTCGCCGGGTGGGCCGGTTCCGCGGCCGCCGCCGAGGTCGCGCTCGTCGCCGCCGGGGTCTCACCGCAGGCCCGCGGGGAGTCGCTGACGGTGGAGGAGTTCGCCCGTATCGCCGAGAACAAGGCCGAGAACATGGCCGAGGGCAAGGCCGAGAACGCCGAGAGCAAGGCCGGGAACAAGGAGAGCGCTCAGCCGTGACGGAGTCGAAGACCGAGCCCACGACGCACACGGGCAGGGGCACGGGCACGGACGCCGTGACCGTACGTGTCCCCGCCAAGGTCAACGTCCAGCTCGCCGTCGGCGCCGCCCGCCCCGACGGCTTCCACGACCTGGCCAACGTCTTCCTCGCCGTAGGGCTGTACGACGAGGTCACCGTGACGCCGGCGGACGAGCTGCGGATCACCTGCGAGGGCCCGGACGCCGACCAGGTCCCCCTCGACGCCACGAACCTGGCGGCCCGCGCGGCCCTCGAACTCGCCCGCCGGTACGGCGTCGAGCCGGGGGTCCATCTCCACATCGCCAAGGACATCCCCGTCGCGGGCGGCATGGCGGGCGGCAGCGCCGACGGCGCCGGCGCGCTGCTCGCCTGCGACGCCCTGTGGGGGACGCACGCCTCCCGCGAGGAACTCCTCGACATCTGCGCCGAGTTGGGCAGTGACGTGCCGTTCAGCCTGGTGGGCGGGGCGGCGCTGGGTGTCGGACGGGGTGAGCAGCTGCGGACGCTGGAGGTCGGCGCGACCTTCCACTGGGTCTTCGCGATCGCCGAGCGCGGGCTGTCGACCCCGGCGGTCTTCCGGGAGTTCGACCGGATGAACGAGGGTGTGCGGATCCCGGAGCCGGTCGCCTCGCAGGAGCTGCTCGACGCGCTGGCCAAGGGGGACGCCGGGGCCCTCGCCCGCGCCGTCTCCAACGACCTCCAGCCCGCCGCGCTCTCCCTCTTCCCGGCCCTCGCCGACACGCTCGCCGCCGGACGGAACGCCGGTGCGCTCGCGGCCCTGGTCTCCGGCTCGGGGCCGACCACGGCCTTCCTCGCGGCGGACGCCGAGTCCGCGCGGGCGGTCGCCGACGCGCTGCGCGCCTCCGGCACCTGCCGGACGGTACGGGTCACCGACGGCCCCGCCCCCGGCGCGACGGTCGTCTGACCCGCACGAGCACGTCACCGGCACCCGGTACGCGGAGGCACGTCACCGGCACCCGGTACGCGCCGCGGTACTCAGCGGCACGTCACGGGCTCGAGGTACTCAGAGGCGAATTGAGTACGGGCGCGCTGACGCCGTAGCGGCGGACGGCGCGACCGTACTCGTATGCCATCAAGCGCTCACGCCCTCGCCGCGGCCACACCCGCCTCGCGCGACAAGTACGTCGACCTGCTGCGGGTCGCCTCGCTCGGCACGGTGGTGCTCGGGCACTGGCTGATGGCCGCCGTGTCGGTACGCGGCGACGGACGGGCCGAGGTCGGGAACCTGCTCGCCGTGGAGCCCCGCCTCCAACTGCTCACCTGGGCCCTCCAGGTCATGCCCGTCTTCTTCTTCGTCGGCGGCTTCTCGCACGCGCTGTCGTACCGCTCACTGCGACGCAAGGCCGGGGAGAACGGAGGAGGGGCTCTTTACTCCGTGTTCCTGCGCGCCCGGTTGCAGCGGCTGCTGCGGCCGACCGTGGTGTTCATCGGCGTGTGGGGAGCGCTCGCGCTCGCTCTGCAACTCGCGGGCAGGGAGGGCGGCTTGCTGGACGTGTCACTGCGACTCGTCGCCCAGCCGCTGTGGTTCATAGGGATCTATCTGGCGATGGTGGCCTTCACCCCGCCGCTGCTACGGCTGCACGAGCGGTACGGGTGGGGCGCGTTCGGCGGCCTCGTCGCCGCGGCCGGTCTCGTGGACGTGCTGCGGTTCGGGTTCGGGGTGCCGTACGTCGAGTTCCTGAACTTCGCCTTCGTCTGGCTCGCCGTCCACCAGCTCGGATTCCTGCGCGCGGACGGGAGGCTGCGACGCCCCTACCTCCTCGCGGGCGCCGGGCTCGCCGGGGCGGCGCTGCTGGTGACGTACGGGCCGTATCCGCTGTCCATGGTGGGGATGCCCGGGGAGAAGATCTCCAACATGGCGCCGCCCACCTTCGCGCTGCTGTGCCACGGGCTGTGGCTGGTCGGCGGGGTGGAGTCGCTGCGGGGTCCCGCGGGGCGGTGGCTGCGCCGGCCGCGGGTGTGGCGTGCGGTCGTCGCCGCCAACGGCGTGTCCATGACCGCCTTCCTGTGGCACCTCACCGCGATGCTCGGTGTGTACGGGGCGCTGCTGGCCCTCGGCGTACGGCTGCCGGAGCCCGCGACGGGGGCGTGGTGGGCCCAGGTGCCGGTGCGGGTGGTGGTGGCCGGTGCGGTGACGGCCCTGCTCGTCACCGTGTTCCGGCGGTTCGAACAGCCCTCTGCCGTGGTCCTGGGGGAGTCGGGGGTGTCACCCGCGGGTGCGCGGCCGGCCGCCGCGCTCGGCGTGACGCTGTGCCTCTTCGGGGTGCTCGGGCTCTCCATGGTCGGGTTCGGCGGGTTGCTGGAAGGGCGTACGGCGGTACTGATCGCGGTCCGGGTGACGGCTCCCGTCGCCGTGGCGATGACGCTCGTGGGGTGGCTGCTGGTGGAGCGGGCGGGACGGGGCCGGACCGCGGCCGCGCCCGCGTGAAGGTGCGGGGCGGTCCGTCGTCCGCGGACCGGTGGGGGCCGGTCGCAGCCGGAGCACCCACCCGTGTGGCTCGGGAGGTGAGGGAGCCGGACTACCCTTGAGGGTCGATCGTCCCCCTTGTTCAGGAGAGAAATGGCCGTCAACCTGGTCAATGTCGAGTCCGTCAGCAAGGTGTACGGCACCCGTGCCCTGCTCGACGGAGTCTCCCTCGGCGTCAGCGAGGGCGACCGGATCGGTGTGGTCGGGCGGAACGGCGACGGCAAGACCACCCTCATCCGCATGCTCGCCAAGCTGGAGGAGGCCGACACCGGCCGTGTCACGCACTCCGGCGGGCTGCATCTGGGGGTGCTGACCCAGCACGATTCCCTCGATCCCACCGCCACCGTCCGGCACGAGGTCATCCGGGACCTCGCCGACCACGAGTGGGCGGGCAACGCCAAGATCAGGGACGTCCTGACGGGACTGTTCGGCGGCCTCGACCTGCCGGGGTTCCCGCAGGGGCTCGACACGGTGATCGGCCCGCTCTCCGGCGGTGAGCGCCGCCGTATCGCGCTCGCCAAGCTGCTCATCGAGGAGCAGGACCTGATCATCCTCGACGAGCCCACCAACCACCTGGACGTGGAGGGCATCGCCTGGCTCGCCCAGCACCTGCGGGAGCGGCGGTCGGCGCTGGTGTGCGTGACCCACGACCGGTGGTTCCTCGACCAGGTCTGCACCCGTATGTGGGACGTGCAGAAGGGCGCGGTGTACGAGTACGAGGGCGGGTACTCCGACTACGTCTTCGCGCGCGCGGAGCGTGAGCGCATCGCCGCCACCGAGGAGGTCAAGCGGCAGAACCTGGTGCGCAAGGAGCTGGCCTGGCTGCGGCGCGGTGCCCCCGCCCGTACCTCCAAGCCGCGCTTCCGCGTCGAGGCCGCCAACGAGCTGATCGCGGACGTGCCGCCGCCCCGCGACAAGAGCGAACTGATGAAGTTCGCCAGCTCGCGACTGGGCAGGACGGTCTTCGATCTTGAGGATGTGACGGTGCAGGCGGGCCCGAAGGTCCTGCTCAAGCACCTCACCTGGCAGCTCGGGCCCGGCGACCGGGTCGGGCTCGTAGGTGTGAACGGAGCCGGCAAGACCTCTCTTCTGCGCGCCATGGCCGAGGCCGCCCGCAGCGAGGGGGAGACGCAGCCCGTCGCCGGGCGGATCAGCACCGGCAAGACCGTCAAGCTCGCCTATCTGTCGCAGGAGGTCGCCGAGCTCGATCCGACCTGGCGCGTGCTGCAGGCCGTGCAGGCCGTCCGTGACCGGGTCGACCTGGGCACGGGACGCGAGCTGACCGCGGGGCAGCTCTGCGAGACGTTCGGCTTCAACAAGGAGAAGCAGTGGACGCCCGTCGGGGACCTCAGCGGTGGTGAGCGGCGGCGGCTTCAGCTGCTGCGGCTGCTCATGGACGAGCCCAACGTCCTCTTCCTCGACGAGCCCACCAACGACCTCGACATCGAGACGCTGACCCAGCTGGA
Organism: Streptomyces olivochromogenes; assembly: GCF_001514115.1. GTDB lineage: Bacteria > Actinomycetota > Actinomycetes > Streptomycetales > Streptomycetaceae > Streptomyces > Streptomyces olivochromogenes. Next base: position 177,657 of record NZ_KQ948464.1, on the reverse strand, counting down.
GGACCTGCTCGACGGCTGGCCCGGCTCGATGATCGTGATCTCCCACGACCGGTTCTTCATCGAGCGCACGACGGACAACGTGTTCGCGCTCCTCGGCGACGGCACCCTGCGGATGCTGCCGCGCGGGATCGACGAGTACCTGGAGCGGCGCAAGCGCATGGAGGAGGTCGCCGCGGCCGCCGTGCTCGCCGCCGCGCCCGCGCCGTCCGCAAGGGCCGCCTCCGCCGCCGACGCCCGCGCCGCGAAGAAGGAGCTGCAGAAGATCGAGCGTCAGCTCGACAAGATCTCCGAGAAGGAGAGCAAGCTCCACACCCAAATCGCCGACAACGCGACGGACTTCGAGAAGGTCGCCAAACTCGACGCCGAACTGCGTCAGTTGATCGGTGAGCGTGAGGAACTGGAGCTGCGCTGGCTGGAGCTCGCGGAAGACGCGTAAGCCGCCCGCAGGTGGCGCGTGCGTCCCGTGAAGGGGGCGTGAAGGCGCATAACGAGGGCATCACGGGCCGGTCCTCCCTTGGGAACAGGGGGAGTACCGGCCCCTTGTTCGGGGTCCCCAGAGTGATAGAAAGGTCCGTCTGAGAACAGTCTGAGAACCACCGGTGTGGCGCGAAATCGGCGCCGCCGACCGCACCGCCGGTGGGGCGCCACATCAGTGAACTAGGGGGAACGCGCTGATGAGTCAGCCGCCGAGTGAGCCGCCGCAGGGTGGCTTCGGAGCACCGCAGGACCAGCCGCCGACGCCGCCGACGCCACCGGTTCCACCGGCGGCACCGGCGCAGGGAGGGTTCGGCGCACCCCCCAACACGCCCCAGGACACGCCCCCTCCGCCCGCCGCTCCGCCGGCGCCCGGTTACGGATATCCGCAGCAGCCCGGGCCCTACGCCCAGCCCGGCCCGTACGCACAGCAGCCGCAGCAGCCGCAGCAGCCGGGGCCGTACGCCCAACCGCCACAGCAGCCGACGGGCCCATACGCACAGCCGCCGCAGCAGCCGGGGCCGTACGCCCAGCCCGGTCCGTACGCGCAGCCCGGCCCGTACGGACAGCAGCCCGCATACGGTCAGCAACCCCCGTACGGTCAGCAGCCCGCATACGGGTCCGGATACGGCTATCCGGGCCAGGCGCAGTACCCGGGCGGCCCCGGCGGCCCGGGTACCCCTCCGCCTCCTCCCGGTGGTTCCAAGAACCCCTTCAAGGGCCGCCCGGCCATGGTCGTCGGCGCCGCCGTGGCCGCGTTGCTCGTCGTCGGCGGGACGGTCTGGGCCGTCAGCGGCGGGGGCGGCGACGACGGCAAGAAGCCGGTCGCCCAGGACAGCAAGGGCGGGAAGGCCTCCTCCTCCGCCGATCCGGTCAACCCCGGTGACGGCAGCGGCAACGGTGGCGGGGACCCCGAGGACCTCAACGCGGGCCGCCAGGCCGGTGAGGCGAAGGTGCTCTGGTACAAGCAGGCGCCCGACGCGCCCGGTTCCGGCGCCGACGCCCCCGGCCTGTGGATCACCGACAAGGCGGCGGTGAAGGCCGCGTACACGCAGGTGTTCGCGTACAACGTCGGGGACGGCAAGCCCACTTGGGACCCGATCACGTTCCCGCAGCCGATCTGTGCGGTCACCCCGCAGAAGACGTCCGACGACAAGGTCGTCGTGGCGTACAAGAGCGGTGCAGGCGACAGCGCCAAGTGCAACCAGCTCCAGCAGATAGACCTCGACACCGGTGCCAAGGGCTGGAGCGGCAAGGTCGCCGACGGGGCGCTCTTCGACAGCACGCTCACCATCGAACTGTCGGTCACCGGCAAGACGCTGATGGTCGGTCGCTCGCAGTCCGGCACGGCGTACGACATCACCAGCGGCAAGAAGCTCTGGGACAAGAAGAACTACGGCCAGGCCTGCTACCCGGCCGCGTTCGCGGGCGGCGCCAAGCTGCTGTCCGTCGCCTCCTGCGGTGCCGCCACCGACACCGAGCACGACGAGGTACAGCAGCTGGACCCGGCCACCGGCAAGGTCAAGTGGACCACGAAGATCCCCAAGGGCTGGACGGTCGAGCGCACGTACTCCGTCGACCCCGTCGTCATCTACATGACCAACAAGGACCAGAAGAAGGTCAACGTCACCACGTTCAAGGACAACGGTGCCGTCCGCTCGCAGCTCAAGAGCAGCGACGCCTTCAGGCCCGAGTGCGGTTTCGCCATCCTCGACCGCGACCTGACGGGCTGCTTCGGCACCGCCGCCGACGCGAACACGCTCTACCTGCCGACCGAGGCGAAGAGCGGCGCCAACGAGATCGTCGCCTTCGACCTGTCGACCGGCAAGGAGAAGTGGCGCGTCAAGTCCCCGGCCGCCGAGTCGATGCTGCCGCTGAAGATGGACGGCACGCGGTTGATCGCGTACGTCGAGCCGTCGTACGACGCCGGTGGGCAGATCGTGTCGATCCCCACGACCGGAAGCAGTCACAAGACCACCAAGCTGCTGCAGAACCCGCAGGGCACGGCGTCGGTCGAGAACGGCTTCTTCTCGAAGGCGGTCGACTACGTGGACGGGCGCTTCTACATCTCCACCACCCGGCTGACGGGCAACGACCAGTCGAAGGAGAAGTTGATGCTGGCCTACGGCAAGTGACGCACGCTCACGCCACTTTCACCCCGTTCGCCACCTTCTTCGTCTCCCGCATCTCCGTCCCCAACGCATCCGCATCCGAGGTAGACACGTCATGAGCCAGCCGCCGCCCCCACCACCGCCGAACCAGCCCCCGCCGGGTGGTTTCGGTGCGCCGCAGGACCCGCCGCCGGGTGGCTTTGGTGCGCCGCAGGACCCGCCGCCGGGTGGCTTCGGAGCTCCCCAGGACCCTCCGCCGGGTGGCTTTGGAGCTCCCCAGGACCCGCCGCCCGGTGGGTTCGGCGCCCCGCAGCCTCCGCAGGGTCCCGGTTACGGCTACCCGCAGCAGGCGCCCCCGCCGGGGCCCCCGGCCCATCCGGGCTACGGCTACCCCGGCCAGCAGCCCGCCCAGCCCCCGGGATCCCCGTACGGCTACGGCTATCCGCAGCAGCCGCAGACCTACCCGATGCAACCCCAGGTTCCCCAGGGCGGCGGGCGGAAGCCGAACAGCCAGGTGGTCATCATCGTGGCGGCCGTCGCGGCCATCGCGCTGATCATCGGCGGCGGGGTCTGGTACGCGAGCTCCAGCAAGGACGACAGCAAGAACAACTCCTCCGGTACGAGCGGCGGCACCGGAGGCAAGGGCGGCTCGGGCGGCGACAAGACCACCGGTTCCACCGGCAAGGAGAAGGTCCCCGCCAACACCACCTCCAAGGTCCTCTTCCGGGTCCCCGCACCCGCCGTGCCCGCCGAGACCAGCGTGTCCACGGTCGGCTCCTGGCTCACCGACAAGGTGTACGCCAAGAGCGGCGACGCCGAGATCAACGGCTACGACCCCGACTCCGGCGCCAAGGTCTGGACGGTCAAACTCCCCGGCCCGGTGTGCACGGCCAGCCGCCACACCACCGACGCCGGCCGGACGGCGATCGTCTACGAGCCCGCCATGCCGACCAAGGCGAAGCCTTCCCACGGCTGCAGCGAGGTCTCCGCCCTCGACCTCGCCGCGGGCAAGCTGCTGTGGACGAAGACGGTCAAGTCCGGTGACCAGAAGATCGGCCTCGACAACGTCACCACCAGCGCGAACACCGTCGCCGTGGGCAGCACCAGCGGTGGCGCCGCGTTCGACATCTCCACCGGCAAGGCGCTGTGGGCACCCAAGCCCACGGACAGCTGCTACGACGCCGGGTACGGCGGCGGCGACAAGCTGGTCGCGGTCCGCAAGTGCGGTGAGTACGGCAGTACGCGGCAGTTGCACATCCAGACCATCGACCCGACGTCCGGGAAGGTGATCTCGGAGTACAAGATGTCGCCCGGCATCGAGTACGCGAGCGTCGTGTCGACCGACCCGCTGGTGGTGGCCGCCGACGTCGGCGACTCCGCCGGTGACGGCAGCGGCATCTCGGACTTCTTCTCCATCGACAACAAGACCGGCCAGTTGCGCACCAGGATCTCCGCGCCGGGCAAGACGTATGCCGCCAAGTGCGACGGCATCACCAGGATCGAGGGTTGCGCGAAGCTGGTGGTCGGCAACGACAGGCTCTACATCCCGACCGAGCAGCACAACGGCGGCCAGTCCGGCCAGATCAACGAGATCGTCGCCTTCGACCTGGGCACCGGCAAGCAGACCGGCCAGCGCGCGGACGCGGGCGACGGCTACGACATCTCCCCGCTGCGCATGGACGGCGGCAACCTCCTCGCGTACAAGAGTCCGCCCTACGACAAGGGCGGTCAGATCGTGAGCATCGACGGCACCTCCTTCAAGGAGACCAAGCTCCTGGAGAACCCGGCGGCCGAGGCGGTCCGCGACGCGGAGACGAGCATGCTCCCGGACTACGCCGAGATCCTTTACAGCAAGGGTCACCTGTACATGTCCGCGATCTACGCCCACAAGCCGTACAGCAGCTCCGAGAAGGAGTACCTGGCGATCGCGTTCGGCACGCAGTAGGTCAACTTCTTAGGTCAACTTCTTTTGACCATGGCCCCGTCTTTTTTGACCATGGCCCCGTCCCAGCTCAGGGACGGGGCCGTTCGCTTACCCCTCATCACTCCCGAATGCGAGGAATTTCGATATTCCGGGGCACTTCTCACCAGTAGGGGAAGCGCAACGTCGAACAAGCGTGTAGCTTCCGGGGGATGGAGAGCCGGGGGGCTCCTAATCCACGGGGAACCAGTGGGGATGCTTGGGGGGACTGGGGGGTTGCTCGATGGGAGTGCGGCTCATGGTGGTCGACGACCACCGACTGCTCGCCGAGGCGTTGGCCTCGGCGTTGAAACTGCGGGGGCACCGGGTGCTCGCCGCGGCGGCGCCCGCCGCGGGAGCGGCGGAGCTGGTGATCACCAGGGCACCGGAGGTGTGCCTGATCGGCACGGCGACACCCGCCGAGCCGGGAATCTTCGACCCGGTGATCAGGATCAAACGGGAGCGTCCGCAGGTGGCGGTCCTGGTTCTGGGGCCGGTCCCGAACCCGCGCGGCATCGCCGCCGCGTTCGCCGCGGGCGCGTCGGGCTACGTACGCCACGACGAGCGCATAGAGGGAGTCGAGCGCGCCATCATGAAGGCGAGGGCGGGTGAGGCGGCGGTCGCCCCCGCCCTGCTCCAGGGCGCCTTCAGCGAGTTGCTGAACCCCGCGGCCCAACCGGACGACGAGGGCCAGCGGCTCCTGCAGATGCTCACCCCACGTGAGGTGGAGGTCCTGGTGAGGGTCGCGGACGGGGAGGACACGAGGCTCATCGCGGCCGGTATGGGGATAGCCCCGTCGACCGCCAGGACCCATGTCCAGCGGGTGCTGATGAAGCTGGGGGTGGGGTCGCGGCTGGAGGCGGCCGCCCTGGCCGCGCGGACGGGCCTGCTGGACCGGGCGGGGCCGGTCACGGCGGGGCTGGGGAGTGCGGGGCCGGGGAGTGCGGAAGACCCTCGGCCCACGTAGTCACCCGGTCGAGGGTGTGGCGGGTCGACCGCGTAGCCGAAAGGCGTTGGGTTCGACGGTGAAGTACCGCCGAACCCAACGCCTCTACGCCTCGACGCCTCCGCCTCAACGTCACACGTTCAGACCGCGATGTCAGGCGTGTTCGTGAGTCGCCGGCACAGTGCGCGGTGAACGACCGGTCACGTGCACACGGTGGTGAGCTGCGCGGCGGTGGCGATCACCGCGTTGAGCGCCGCGGTGATGTTGGCCGGGTTCTGCGGGAAAGTCGCCAGCGCGGCGGCGAGGACCTTCAGTTGCGCCTGCAGCTGGAGAGCGAGGGACGCACAGGTCGGCGGCGTCGGAGGCGCTTCCGGCAGGCACCCGGCGGCACGGAGCTGTGCGACCGTGATCTGGGCTGCGGTCACTGCCGCCTGGGCCGCGGCGACGTTGGCCGTCGGTGTGGCGGCCAGAGCCGTCGCGGCGGCCTGCAGCTGCGTGGAGAGCTGACCACTCAGAGTGACGCATTCCGTCGGCGTCGTCGGGGGCTTCGGGCCCTTGGACTCCTGGACGACGGGCTGCGGGTCCGAGGCGGCGATGGCCGCCGGGGCTATGGCCATGGACAGGGAGGCCAGGGCCGCGGCCGAGGCGACAGCGGACCCGAAGCGCTTGAAAGAGAACATTCCGCGCCTTTCTTCGTGTGTTTTGTGAAGAAGTTGGGGAGGTATCCCCGAGCCCAGGAGGCCCCGCGGCGCGGCCTCCGGCAACTCCACGTGTCCTATGCACTCCAGGCCGTGATGCCCGCCCAGGTCCTCGCCGGAAGGAAAGGCGCAGGTCAGAGGCGTGTGGCGGAGATGGCTCGAACGGGGGTGCTCGCTACTGTGAACGGGCGACCACCTGGAGCGATCACTCCTCGTCGGGCAACGGCACGGGCGGAGCCAGCGGGCGCAGCCACAGCCACAGCAGGAAGAAGATGCCCAGGGCGAGCATGCCGAGGCCGGTCCAGAGGTTGATGTTGACGCCTTGGGCCTTGGCGATCTCGGCGTCGGAGGCGGTCAGGCCCGCGAGGGTGACGATGACGCCGTAGACGACGAACAGGCCGCCGATGATGGTGCGGATGTCGAAGAGACGGGTCGCGGTCGCGGACTGCTGCTCCAGCTCCGTGACCTCGCGCTGGACATCACGGTCCGAATAGTGGTCGGACATGGTTGCTCAGGCCTCCTGCGTCAGAACGAGAACGGGATGTAGCAGGCCGCCGCCAGGATCAGCGCGCCCCAGCCCAGCAGTGCCGGCCTGCGGTACCACGCGTCGTCGCCCACGGCCGGGGGCTCGGCCATGCCGGGGGAGACGGTGCCGTAGACCAGGCCCTGGAGGTCCTCCGCCGGTTTGGGGGCCGTGAAGAGGGAGACCGCGACCATCACCACCGCGCCGGCCACGAAGCCCGCGATCGCCGAGACGAAGTTGGCTCCCTGGTCGGAGGGGATGGCGATGATCCCCTGCTTGTAGATGACGAAGTAGTTGACCATCGCCGCCGTCGTGCCTGCCAACAGGCCCCAGAAACCCGACTTCGCCGACGCGCGCTTCCAGAACATGCCGACGATGAAGGCCACGAACATCGGCACGTTGAAGAAGGAGAAGAGGGTCTGCAGGTAGGCCATGATGTTGGAGAAGGACGACGCCAGGAACGCCGTGCCGATCGACGCCAGGACGCCGATCACCGTGATCAGGCGGCCGAAGCGGACGTAGTAGGAGTCCTCCCGGTCGGTCACGACGTACCGCCGCCAGATGTCCGACGTGAACACCGTGTTGAACGACGAGACGTTGGCCGCCATGCCCGCCATGAAGGCCGCCAGGAGCCCCGTCACCGCGATGCCCAGCACGCCGTTCGGCAGCAGTTCCTGCATCAGGTACGGGACCGCGTCGTTGTACTGGAGGTTCGAGCCGCTCGTGCCGATCCTGGGCACCAGGACGGCCGCCACCAGGCCCGGGATCATCACCAGGAAGACGATGAAGATCTTGGGGAACGCCGCGATGAGCGGGGTGCGCTGGGCCGCCGACAGGTTCTTCGCCGAGAGCGCGCGCTGCACCTCCGCGAAGTTCGTCGTCCAGTAGCCGAAGGAGAGGACGAAGCCGAGGCCGAGGACGATGGTCAGCCAGTTCGCGCCGAGCGGGTTCACATGGCCGATGCCCGTACCGCCCCAGGCGGTGGTGAAGTCACTGCCGTGCGTCTTGTCGAGCGAGTGGGTCAGGCCGTCCCAGCCGCCGACCCGCTTCAGACCGAGCGCGGCGATCGGGATCAGGGCCGCGAGGATCACGAAGAACTGCAGCACCTCGTTGTAGATCGCCGAGGACAGGCCGCCGAGCGTGATGTACGCCAGGACGAAGAAGCCCGCGATCACGATCGCCACCCACTGCGGCCAGCCGAGCAGCGCCTCGACCACGATCGCCAGTGAGTACAGGTTGACGCCCGCGATCAGGATCGCCGCGAAGGCGAACAGGATCGAACTCAGCAGGTGCGCCGCCTTGTCGAAGCGAAGGAGCAGGAACTCCGGGACCGAGCGGACCTTCGAGCCGTAGTAGAACGGCATCATCACCAGGCCCAGGAACACCATGGCGGGGATCGCGCCGATCCAGTACCAGTGCACGGTGTAGACGCCGTACTGCGCGCTGTTCGCGGCCATCCCCAGGATCTCGGTCGCGCCGAGGTTGGCGGAGATGAACGCGAGGCCGGTGATCCAGGCGGGCAGCGACCGCCCGGAGAGGAAGAAGTCGAGGCTGGTTTTGACCGAGGCCTTGGCGGCGAAACCGATGCCGAGCACGACGACGAAGTAGATGCCGAGGATCGTGTAGTCGAGCCCGTTCGTGGGGAGCCGGAGCCCTGCGGCGAGGTATGTGGGGGCATGCATGCCCGTATCCATGCCCCATGAGCCCCATGACGCTGCCCAAGCTTCACAGACACCCCCCAAACCCCCGCAGGCATTGACGTTCCTGTTGCTTTGTGGTTTGTTGTGTTCGGTTCTGTTTGATGGTTGGGTGTGGTGTGGATGAGGAGTCCAGCGGTGAAGAAGACCTCGACCCGGCTTGCTGACGGTCGTGAGCTGATCTACTACGACTCGGGCGACAGCGCGGTGCGCGACGCGGTGGACCGCCGCCCGCTGGAGCCCACCGTCACCAGCTCCCAGGTGCGCCGGGACCCGCTCCTCGGCGACTCGGTCGCGATCGCCTCGCACCGCCAGGGGCGCACCTACCACCCCCCGGCGAACGAGTGCCCCCTGTGCCCCTCGCAGGGCGACCGGCTGAGCGAGATCCCGGACTCCTCGTACGACGTGGTCGTCTTCGAGAATCGTTTCCCCTCGCTCGCCGGCGACTCCGGGCGCTGCGAGGTCGTCTGCTTCACCTCCGACCACGACTCGTCCTTCGCCGACCTCACCGAGGAGCAGGCGGGCCTCGTCCTGGAGGCGTGGACGGACCGCACGGCGGAGCTGTCCCACCTCTCCTCCGTCGAACAGGTCTTCTGTTTCGAGAACCGCGGTGAGGAGATCGGCGTCACCCTCGGCCACCCGCACGGGCAGATCTACGCCTACCCGTTCACCACCCCGCGTACGGCCCTGATGCTGCGCTCGGTGGCCGCGCACAAGGAGGCCACCGGCGGCCAGAACCTCTTCGACGACGTCGTCGCACGCGAACTCGCCGAGGGCGACCGGATCGTCCTGGAGACCGAGCGGTGGGTCGCCTTCGTGCCGTACGCCGCGCACTGGCCCTACGAGGTCCACCTCTACCCCAAGCGGCGGGTGCCCGACCTGCTCGGGCTCGACGAGGAGGCGCGCACAGAGTTCCCCCAGGTCTATCTGGAACTCTTGAGGCGCTTCGACCGGATCTTCGGTGAGGGGGAGCCTCCGACGCCGTACATCGCCGCCTGGCACCAGGCGCCGTTCGGCGCGCTGGCGGAGTTCGAGGGTGTGAGCAGGGACGACTTCGCGCTTCACCTCGAGCTTTTCACCATTCGCCGCACTTCCGGCAAGCTGAAGTTCCTCGCGGGTTCCGAGTCCGGCATGAGCGTGTTCATCAACGACGTGCCGCCGGAAACCGCGGCCCAGCGACTGCGAGAGGTAGCGAGTTCATGAGTGGGAAGTACCTGGTCACGGGTGGCGCGGGCTATGTCGGCAGCGTGGTCGCGCAGCATCTGATCGAGGCCGGTCACGAGGTGACGGTCCTCGACAACCTGTCGACGGGCTTCCGCGAGGGTGTCCCGGCGGGGGCCGCTTTCATCGAGGGCGACATCCGCGACGCCGGTAAGTGGCTGGACTCCTCGTACGACGCCGTGCTGCACTTCGCCGCGTTCTCGCAGGTCGGCGAGTCCGTCGTGAAGCCCGAGAAGTACTGGGACAACAACGTCGGCGGCACCATGGCGCTGCTCGCGGCGATGCGCGAGGCGGGCGTGCGCAAGCTGGTCTTCTCCTCCACGGCCGCCACGTACGGCGAGCCGGAGCAGACCCCGATCGTCGAGTCCGCGCCGACGAGGCCCACCAACCCCTACGGCGCCTCCAAGCTCGCCGTCGACCACATGATCACCGGCGAGGCGGCGGCCCACGGACTGGGCGCGGTGTCGCTGCGCTACTTCAACGTGGCCGGCGCGTACGGGGCGCAGGGCGAGCGCCACGACCCCGAGTCGCACCTCATCCCGCTCGTCCTCCAGGTCGCGCAGGGGCGGCGGGAGGCGATCTCCGTCTTCGGCGACGACTACCCGACGCCGGACGGCACCTGTGTCCGCGACTACATCCACGTGGCGGACCTGGCGGAGGCGCACCTGCTGGCCGTCGAGGCGGCCACCGCCGGTGAGCACCTCATCTGCAACCTCGGCAACGGCAACGGCTTCTCCGTCCGCGAGGTCATCGAGACCGTCCGCCAGGTCACGGGGCACCCGATCCCCGAGGTCGTGGCTCCGCGCCGGGCCGGGGACCCGGCCGTGCTCGTCGCCTCGGCGGCGACCGCGCGCGAGCGGCTCGGCTGGAACCCGTCCCGCGCGGATCTCGCGGGGATCGTCGCGGACGCGTGGGCGTTCGCTCAGAACAAGGAGCGGTAGGTAATTCGGTGGGCGTTCGCGAGGGGTTCGAGGAGCTGTACGGGACCGCACCGGAAGGCGTCTGGGCGGCGCCGGGGCGGGTCAACCTGATCGGCGAGTACACGGACTTCAACGAGGGGTTCGTGATGCCGCTCGCCCTGCCGCACACGGCGGTGGCGGCGGTGTCCCGGCGCACGGACGGGGTGCTGCGGCTGCACTCCGCCGACATCGAGGGCCCGGTCGTCGAACTGCATGTCGACGAGCTGGCGCCGCTGACCAACACCAGCTGGGCCGCGTACCCGGCGGGCGTGGTGTGGGCGCTGCGCGAGGCGGGGCACGCGGTGACGGGCGCGGACGTGCACCTCGCCTCGACCGTGCCGACGGGGGCGGGCCTGTCCTCCTCCGCCGCTCTGGAGGTCGTGACCGCGCTCGCCCTCGACGACCTGTACGAACTCGGCCTCACCGGGCCCGAACTGGCCCGGCTCGCCCAGCGCGCCGAGAACGACTTCGTCGGCGTGCCCTGCGGGATCATGGACCAGACGGCGTCCGCGTGCTGCACCGAGGGGCACGCCCTGCACCTCGACTGCCGCGATCTGTCCATCCGGCAGGTCCCCTTCGATCTGGCCTCCCAGGGGCTGGAGTTGCTGGTCGTCGACACGCGGGTGAAGCACGCGCTGGGCGACGGGGCGTACGCCGAGCGGCGCGAAGGGTGCGAGGAGGGCGCGCGGCAGCTCGGGGTCTCGCATCTGCGGGATGTCGCGTACGAGGAGCTCGACGCGGCGCTCGCGCGCCTGTCGGACGAGCGCGTACGCCGATACGTCCGCCACGTCGTCTCCGACGATCACCGGGTGGAGCGGGTCATCGCGCTGCTGGACGCCGGGGATGTCCGGGCCATCGGTCCGGTCCTCACGGACGGGCACGCCTCGCTCCGGGACGACCTGCGGATCTCCTGCGAGGAACTGGACCTGGTGGTCGCCACGGCCAACGCCGCGGGGGCGCTGGGTGCGCGGATGACGGGCGGCGGCTTCGGCGGCTCGGCGATCGTGCTGGTGGAGTCGGCGGATGTGGACACGGTGACGAAGGCGGTCACCGAGGCGTTCGGCTCCGCCGGTTATACGGCTCCTCGGGTCTTTCCGGCGGTGCCTTCGGCGGGCGCCCGGCGCTTGAGCTGACGCTCGGGTGCGTTCTTTGTCTGCGGGCTGTGGGGGCTGGGCGCGCAGTTCCTCGCGCCCCTAAAAGCTTCGGGGTGAACGGAGTTCGAGGACGAGGCAGTCCTGGTCAGGGCAAGCGTTTGGTCAGGGTGTATTCCGTGATTCCCGGCGGATAGTCGGGGATCACGCAGACCACCTTGTAGCCGTGTTTCCTGTAGAACTCGGGGGCCTGGAAGTCCCAGGTCTCCACGCGGGAGTCGCGGCAGCCGCGCTCCTCGTGGGCGAGGCGCTCGGCCTCGGCGAGGAGCCGGCCGCCGAGGCCCGAGCCGCGGTGGGGCGTGTCCACCCAGAGGTACGTCACGTGCAGCCACGTCGTCCAGGTGTGACCGACGAGGCCGCCCGCGAGTGCCCCGTCGGCGTCCAAGGCCCAGACGTGGAGCGGAAGTTCCCGTTCGGCAGGGGTGCCGCGCAGAGCGCGGAGGACCGGAGACGCCTGTGTGTTCGTGTCGCGCAGTCGCCGGCGGAGCAGATCACGCCGGTCTTTGTCGTCTCCTGTCTCCATACGAAACATACGGCTCACCATAAACGCGCTGGCCAATCAGTTCTGCAAATTGCCTTCCGCTGCCCGCCCCCGGTCGTACCCTGTGAACAGTGCCGGTGGGGGCCGGTGCTGATCAGGGGGCGAGACAGTCGGGTACGACGCCCGAAGTGGGGGTAGCAGTTCCAGCACGGCGGCGGCCGTGCGGCTGCGGCACTCCGTTTTCCGAGTTCGAGCGGGCTCGGGATCACTTCGGGTGTCGTACCTGCGCCGGTCCGTCCCCCGACCAGTGGGGGTATCAGTGGTTCGCATCCGTGTCCTGGTCGTCGACGACCACCGCATCTTCGCCGAGTCGCTCGCCGCCGCCCTGGCCGCCGAGCCCGACGTCGACGTGTCCGCCGCCGGCAGCGGCCCGGCCGCGCTGCGCTGCCTGGAGCGGGCGTCCGCGGAGGGCCGCAGATTCGACGTGCTGCTCGTCGACGCCGACCTGGGCGGCAATCTGCCCGGCGCCCGTCCTGCCGTACCGGTCCAGGAGGGCAACGAGGACGGGCTCGTCGACGGCATCTCGCTCGTGGCGGGCGTCCGTTCGGGGCAGCCGAGCGTGCGCATCGTCGTGCTCGCCGAGAAGGACGATCCGCGCCGCGCCGCCCTCGCACTGCAGGCCGGCGCCTCGGGGTGGGTCGCCAAGGACTGTTCCCTGTCGCGGCTCCTGACCGTCATACGGGGTGTGCTGCGCGACGAGACGCATCTGCCGCCCGCCCTGCTCACCGGCGTCCTGCGGGAGTTGACCGCCGCGCGCAAGCACCGCACCGAGAGCGAGCGGCTGGTCGAGTCGCTCACGCCGCGGGAGCGGGAAGTGCTGCGGTGCATGGTCGCGGGGCTGGGGCGCAAGGCCGTCGCGGAGAGGCTGTTCCTCTCCCCGCACACCGTCCGGACCCATATGCAGAACGTGCTGGGGAAGTTGGGCGTCCACTCGACGCTCGCCGCGGTCGCCCTCGCCCGCCGGGCCGGGGTCGGACCCGTCGACCTAGCCGGGGATGTTGTCGAACGGGGCGGTCAGCTGGCGTAGCAGGGACGCTAGTTCACCGCGCTGCGCCCTGCTGAGTTCGGCCAGGATCGCGCGCTCCTGGTCGAGGAGACCGGCGAGCGCCTGGTCGGCGCGGTCGCGTCCCTCGTCCGTGAGGCGCACGAGTACGCCCCGGCGGTCGCTCGGGTCCGGGAGGCGCTCCACCAGGCCCTTCTTCGTCAGCCGGTCGATGCGGTTGGTCATCGTGCCGGAGGTGACGAGCGTCTGCGTGAGCAGCTGGCCGGGGGAGAGCTGGTACGGGGAGCCCGCGCGCCGCAGTGCGGTCAGCACGTCGAACTCCCAGGGCTCCAGGCTGTGCTCGGAGAACGCCAGCCGCCGGGCGCGGTCCAGGTGCCGGGCGAGCCTGCTCACCCGGCTGAGTACCTCGAGCGGTTCCACGTCGAGGTCAGGGCGCTCCCGGCGCCATGCTGCGACCAGCCGATCGACCTCGTCCTCCATGACGATCAGTGTAGTGGTTGTGTCGACATGAAGTCTCTTGATATCAAGTCTCTTGACATCAAGATAAATGAAGGGGGAAAGTAGCAGACATGACTACTCCCACCTGGGACCCCGCCCAGTACCTGCGTCACGCCGGCCACCGCGCCCGCCCGTTCATCGACCTCCTCGCCCGGGTCCCCGACCTCCCCGGCACCCCGCCCCGCATCGCCGACCTCGGCTGCGGCCCGGGCAACGTGACCGCCCTCCTCGCCGACCGCTGGCCCACCGCGCACATCACCGGGTACGACAACTCCCCCGAGATGCTCGCCAGGACGCAGCCGTACGCGGGCCCCACCGCCGGCGGCGGACGCCTCGACTTCGCCCACGCGGACGCGGCGACCTGGGCGCCTACGCAGACGTACGACCTGATCGTGTCGAACGCGGCGCTGCAGTGGGTGCCCGGGCATCTGGAGCGCTTCCGCGACTGGGTGGCCGCGCTGGCGTCCGGCGGCACCTTCGCCTTCCAGATCCCCGACAACATCGACGCGCCCCTGCACGCCCTGATGCGCGAGCTCGCCGCCTCCGCCCGCTGGAAGGACCGCCTCGAAGACGTCCTGCGGCACGAGGACTCCGTCCACGAACCGCTGGTCTACCTGGACCGGCTCGCCCGCCTCGGCTGCGAGACGGACGTCTGGCAGACGACGTACGAGCAGATCCTGACCGGTGAGGATCCGGTACTGGACTGGGTGAAGGGCACGGGGCTGCGCCCGGTGCTGACGGCCCTCGCCGACGACCCGGACGCCCGCGACGCCTTCGTCAGCGAATACCGCGACCTGCTGCGCGACGCCTACCCGACGGCCCCGTACGGCACGGTGCTGCCCTTCCGCCGCCTGTTCGCCGTGGCGCACAAGGAAGCGTGAGCGGATGCTCGCCGCCGTCGACCACGTCCAGCTCGCGGCCCCGCCCGGCACGGAGGACCTCCTGCGCGTGTACTACGTCGAGGCTCTCGGCATGACCGAGATCCCCAAACCACCCGCCCTCGCCGCCCGCGGCGGCTGCTGGTTCCGGGCAGGGGCCGTGCAACTGCACCTGGGAATCGAGAAGGACTTCCGGCCCGCGAAAAAGGCCCACCCCGGGCTGCGCGTCACCGGCATCGATGCGTTCGCCGCCCGCCTGCGGGCCCACGAGGCCGAGGTCACCTGGGACGACAACCTCCCCGGCCACCGCCGCTTCTACTCCGAGGACCCCGTCGGCAACCGACTGGAGTTCCTGCAGCCACACGGATCCGCGGAACAACCCGGCTCCCGTTCGCAGGAGCGGCTCGGGTCCTAGGACTTGCGATGACCGATCAAGCGCGGCTTCGGCTCCAGACCGTCCAGTCCGTGCCAGGCCAGGTTCACCAGATGGGCCGCCACCTCCGCCTTACGGGGCTTGCGGACGTCCAGCCACCACTGGCCCGTCAGGGCGACCATGCCGACCAGGGCCTGGGCGTAGAGGGGAGCCAGTTTCGGGTCGAAGCCACGCAGCTTGAACTCCCGGCCCAGGATGTCCTCCACCTGGGTGGCGATGTCCGAGATCAGCGACGCGAAGGAACCCGTCGACTGGGGAATGGGCGAGTCACGGACCAGGATCCGGAAGCCGTCCGTGTACTCCTCGATGTAGTCCAGAAGAGCGAACGCGGCCTGCTCGCACAACTCGCGGGGGTGACCGGCGGTGAGAGAGCCGGTCACCATGTCCAGCAGACGGCGCATCTCGCGGTCCACCACCACCGCGTACAGCCCCTCCTTGCCGCCGAAATGCTCGTAGACCACCGGCTTGGAGACGCCGGCCTTCGCCGCGATCTCCTCCACCGACGTCCCCTCGAAGCCCTTCGCCGCGAACAGGGTGCGACCGATCTCCAGCAGCTGCTGACGACGCTCCGCACCGGTCATGCGGGTGCGGCGCGCACGCCGCGGCTTTTCACTGCTGCTCGGGGTGCTGCTGGAGTCGGTCGCCACGCCGTCAATCATGCCGCTTCAGCGGATTCCGTCTCGCCCCGGGAGGCTGACCCGTCCGTGTTGCGCTTCGAATCGATACGCGAGCGTGACGGCCAGCGCACGTCGTACGCCCAGCCGAGCTGCTCGCACCAGCGGATGATCCGCGCCGAGGAGTCGACCTGGCCGCGCTGCACGCCGTGCCGCGCCGACGTCGGGTCGGCGTGGTGCAGGTTGTGCCAGGACTCACCGCAGGACAGCACGGCCAGCCACCACACATTGCCCGAGCGGTCCCGCGACTTGAACGGCCGCTTCCCCACCGCGTGACAGATCGAGTTGATCGACCAGGTGACGTGGTGCAGCAGCGCCACCCGCACGAGAGAGCCCCAGAAGAAGCCGGTGAACGCGCCCCACCAGGACATCGTCGCCAGACCGCCGATCAGCGGGGGGAGCGCGAGGGACAGCATCGTCCAGTAGATGAAATGGCGCGAGATCGCGCGGATCGCCGGGTCCCTGATCAGGTCCGGCGCGTACTTCTCCTGCGGCGTCCGCTCCTCGTCGAACATCCAGCCGATGTGCGCCCACCACAGGCCCTTCATCAGGGCCGGCACCGTCTCCCCGTAGCGCCACGGCGAGTGAGGGTCACCCTCGGCGTCGGAGAACTTGTGGTGCTTGCGATGGTCGGCGACCCAGCGGACCACAGGGCCCTCGACCGCCATCGAACCGGCGATCGCCAGCCCGATCCGCAGCGGGCGCTTCGCCTTGAAGGAGCCGTGCGTGAAGTAGCGGTGGTAGCCGATCGTGACGCCGTGGCAACCCAGGTAGTAGAAGAAGACCAGCAGGCCGATGTCCAGCCAGCTCACCCCCCGGCCCCAGGCCAGCGGCACCGCTGCCACGAGGGCTACGAACGGAACAGCGATGAAGAGAAGCAGCGTGATCTGTTCGAGTGACCCCTTTCGCTCGCCACCGAGCGTGGCGGCGGGGAGCGAGGCGTCGTCGGGCGACCGCGGGGCGTCGTCGATCACGTCGGAACTCGTGGGCATGAGCATCCCCTTGTGGGGTTCGAGGGCGGGGGAGGTGGCCGGTTACGGGATCTCAGGGTCCTCCTGCCAGCTGACGGGAGGCCCTACGCATCCGTAACTTACGGCGTCGTAAGTATGGCAGCGCGCAGCCTGGCGGCAAGAGCCCAACAGCCTGCGCGTCCGCATGGACACCTATCCTTGGATTCGGTCGGACAGCGCGGTCCGTTCTGTTTTCTTCCCGGATGCCACGTCCCTAAGCGGCACCCCGCCGCGCGGCCACCATCCGGGTTCCCTCCCTGACGAGCTTCAGACGAGCTTCCACACTCTTCAGCCGAGCTTCCACACTGCAAGGAGCCGCACCTGTGAGCAGTGCCGACGACCAGACCACGACGACCAGCAGCGAGCTGCGCGCCGACATCCGCCGCCTGGGTGACCTGCTCGGTGAGACCCTCGTCCGTCAGGAGGGCCCCGAGCTCCTGGAACTGGTCGAGAAGGTCCGCCGCCTGACCCGCGAGGACGGCGAGGCAGCCGCCGAGCTGCTGCGCGGCACCGAACTGGAGACCGCGGCCAAGCTGGTCCGCGCCTTCTCCACGTACTTCCATCTGGCGAATGTCACCGAGCAGGTGCACCGCGGCCGCGAGCTGCGCGCCAAGCGGGCCGCCGAGGGCGGACTCCTCGCCCGAACGGCGGACCGGCTCAAGGACGCCGACCCCGAACACCTCAAGCAGACCGTCAAGAACCTGAATGTCCGCCCGGTCTTCACCGCCCACCCGACGGAAGCCGCCCGCCGTTCGGTCCTCAACAAGCTGCGCCGTATCGCCGCACTCCTCGAGACCCCCGTCATCGAGGCAGACCGCCGCCGCTACGACACCCGGCTGGCCGAGAACATCGACCTGGTGTGGCAGACGGACGAACTGCGCGTGGTCCGCCCGGAGCCCGCGGACGAGGCCCGCAACGCCATCTACTACCTGGACGAACTGCACGCCGGCGCGGTGGGCGACGTACTGGAGGATCTCACCGCGGAGCTGGAGCGCGTCGGTGTACGGCTCCCGGACGACACCCGGCCGCTCACCTTCGGCACCTGGATCGGCGGCGACCGCGACGGCAACCCGAACGTCACCCCGGCCGTCACCTGGGACGTCCTGATCCTCCAGCACGAACACGGCATCAACGACGCCCTGGACGTCATCGACGAACTCCGCGGCTTCCTCTCCAACTCCATCCGCTACACCGGCGCCACCGAGGAGCTCCTCGAATCCCTCCAGCGCGACCTGGAGCGCCTCCCCGAGATCAGCCCCCGCTACAAGCGCCTCAACGCCGAGGAGCCCTACCGGCTCAAGGCCACCTGCATCCGGCAGAAGCTGGAGAACACCAAGCACCGCCTCGCCACGGGCACCCCGCACGAGGAGGGCCGCGACTACCTCGGCACCGGCGAACTCCTGCGCGACCTCACCCTCATCCAGACCTCGCTGCGCGAGCACCGCGGCGCCCTCTTCGCCGACGGCCGGATGAACCGCACCATCCGCACCCTGGCCGCCTTCGGCCTCCAGCTCGCCACCATGGACGTACGCGAGCACGCCGACGCCCACCACCACGCCCTCGGCCAGCTGTTCGACCGCCTCGGCGAGGAATCCTGGCGCTACGTCGACATGCCCCGCGACTACCGCGCCAAGCTCCTCGCCAAGGAACTCCGCTCCCGTCGCCCGCTCGCCCCGACCCCCGCGCCCCTCGACGCCGCCGGCGAGAAGACCCTCGGCGTCTTCGGGACGGTCAAGAAGGCCCTGGAGATCTTCGGACCCGAGGTCATCGAGTCGTACATCATCTCGATGTGCCAGGGCGCCGACGACGTGTTCGCCGCGACCGTACTCGCGCGAGAGGCCGGCCTGCTCGACCTGCACGCCGGCTGGGCCAAGATCGGCATCGTCCCGCTCCTGGAGACGACGGACGAGCTGAAGGCCGCCGACACGATCCTCGAGGACATGCTCTCCGACCCCTCCTACCGCCGCCTCGTGGCGCTGCGCGGGGACGTCCAGGAGGTCATGCTCGGCTACTCCGACTCCTCGAAGTTCGGCGGCATCACGACCAGCCAGTGGGAGATCCACCGAGCCCAGCGCCGCCTGCGCGACGTCGCCCACCGCTACGGCGTACGCCTGCGTCTCTTCCACGGCCGCGGCGGCACCGTCGGCCGCGGCGGCGGCCCCTCCCACGACGCGATCCTCGCGCAGCCCTGGGGCACGCTGGAGGGCGAGATCAAGGTGACCGAGCAGGGCGAGGTCATCTCCGACAAGTACCTCGTGCCCTCGCTCGCCCGCGAGAACCTGGAACTCACCGTCGCAGCCACCCTCCAGGCCTCCGCCCTGCACACCGCCCCCCGCCAGTCCGACGAGGCGCTGGCCCGCTGGGACGCGGCCATGGACGTCGTCTCCGACGCCGCCCACAACGCCTACCGACGACTCGTCGAGGACCCGGACCTCCCGGCGTACTTCTTCGCCGCCACCCCCGTCGACCAGCTCGCCGACCTGCACCTCGGCTCGCGGCCCTCCCGCCGCCCCGACAGCGGCGCCGGCCTCGACGGCCTGAGGGCCATCCCCTGGGTCTTCGGCTGGACCCAGTCACGGCAGATCGTGCCCGGCTGGTTCGGCGTCGGCTCCGGCCTCAAGGCCCTGCGCGAGGCGGGCCTGCGGCAAGAAGGGGACACCGTGCTCGACGAGATGCACGAGCAGTGGCACTTCTTCCAGAACTTCCTCTCCAACGTCGAGATGACCCTCGCCAAGACCGACCTGCGGATCGCCCGCCACTACGTCGACACCCTCGTCCCCGACGACCTCAAGCACGTCTTCGCCACCATCGAGGCCGAACACGAGCTGACCGTCCGCGAGGTACTGCGCGTCACCGGCGGCAAGGAGCTCCTGGACACCAACCCGGTCCTCCAGCAGACCTTCTCCATCCGCGACGCCTACCTGGACCCGATCTCCTACCTCCAGGTCGCGCTCCTCAAGCGCCAGCGCGACGAGGCCGCGGCCGGCGCCGAGCCGGACCCGCTGCTCTCGCGCGCGCTGCTCCTGACGGTCAACGGTGTGGCGGCCGGACTGCGCAACACCGGCTGACGCCCGAGGCACTCACGCAAGAGGGGTGCCCCGCGTTCGTACGAACGCGGGGCACCCCTCTTGCACGAGCCCCTCGTTTCAAGCACCCGTCACTTCAAGACCAGGTCACAGAACCAGGAACGTGGCCGTCAGCTGCGCGATCCCCACCCCCGCCAGCACCCACGCCGCCCGCCGCAGCCGCAGGCCACCCGCCACCACCACCGAGGCGAGCAACAACGCGCCACCCAGCGGGACCCAGGCATAGAGAACGCCCGCCGGACCGCTACGGACGACATCACTGCTCCCGGGCTTCACGGTCACCGTGTACGTCCGGCCCTTGCGCACCGCGACCGCCTCGTCGATGGTGACGTGCGCCCGCGCCCGCGACCCCGTCGAGGTCGGCGCGTACGTCCCCGTACAGACATCGCCGGAGCACTCGCTCACGGTCATCGTCCCCTGCTCCCGGCCCTTGCTCAGCATCACGTGCTGGGCCGTGCCCCAGGAACCCCAGACGCCCGCGATCAGGATCAGCGCCGCGACCGTACCCATCGCCGCGAGCCGCCCGAACCGCAGCGCCGGATGTGCGCTCCGACGGGAGCCTCGATGTGCGGCGACGGCAGGCATGGCGGCGATCCTTGGCCATGGCTGCGCGCCCGGTCAACCCCGGCCGGTTCCGGCGGGCGACAAGTCGGCAGTTGTACGCGTACATCGACCGCCCCGGAGAACCGCTCAGGAGTTGTACGTGCCCTGCGCCCGCTCCAGCCCCTCGATGACGAGGCACTCCACGGCGTCCGAGGCCCGGTCCACGAAGTAGTCGAGTTCCTTGCGCTCCGCCGAGGAGAAGTCCTTCAGGACGAAGTCGGCGACCTGCATCCGCCCCGGAGGCCGCCCGATGCCGAACCGCACCCGGTGGTAGTCGGAGCCCATCGCCTTCGTCATCGACTTCAGCCCGTTGTGGCCGTTGTCGCCACCGCCGAGCTTCAGACGCAGGACGCCGTAGTCGATGTCCAGCTCGTCATGGATCGCGACGATGTTCGCCGTCGGCACCTTGTAGAAGTCCCGCAGCGCGGTCACCGGGCCGCCGGACAGGTTCATGTACGACATCGGCTTGGCCAGGATCACCCGGCGGTTCGCCGGGCCCGGCGGGCCGATACGCCCCTCGATCACCTGGGCCTGTGCCTTGCCGGCCCGCTTGAACCTGCCGCCGATCCGCTCCGCCAGCAGGTCGGCGACCATGAAGCCCACGTTGTGCCGGTTCATGGCGTACTCGGGGCCGGGGTTGCCGAGGCCCACGATCAGCCAGGGGGCGCCCGCATCGGTCGTCACGTCGGTGTCTCCCATGTGTCCTTGATACGCGGCAGCCGCCGCCCCCGAGGGGAGCGGCGGCTGACACAGATGAAGATTCCGGGGGAATCAGGCCGATCAGGCTTCGGCGGCCTCGGTGCCCGCGGCCTCGCCCTCGGCCGGCTCCTCGGCCTGGGCGGACAGGACCTGCAGGACGACCGCGTCCTCGTCGATCGCCAGCGTGGTGCCCTTGGGCAGCGGGATGTCCTTGGCGAGGATGGAGGCGCCGGCCTCAAGACCCGCGATGGAGACGGTGACCGACTCCGGGATGTGCGTGGCCTCGGCCTCGACCGTCAGCGTGTTCAGCACGTGCTCGAGCAGGAAGGAGCCCGGGGCCAGCTCGCCCTCGGTCTGGACGAAGACCTCGACGGTGACCTTCTCGCCGCGCTTCACGAGGAGCAGGTCGACGTGCTCGAGGAAGCCCTTGATGGCGTCGCGCTGGACGGCCTTCGGGATCGCGAGCTCGGTCTTGCCCTCGATGTCCAGGGTGAGCAGGACGTTCGGGGTACGCAGGGCGAGCTGCAGCTCGTGGCCCGGCAGCGTGATGTGGACGGGCTCGGTGCCGTGACCGTAGACCACGGCGGGAACCTTGCTGTCACGGCGGATGCGGCGGGCGGCGCCCTTGCCGAACTCGGTACGGGTCTCGGCGGCGAGCTTGATCTCGGACATGTGCACTCCTCGTAGAAATCTGGGGAAGGTGGTCACCCGGCCAAACAATCGGCCTGCTACGAAGAGCGCGTCGATAACGGACCGCCGCACAAAAAAGTGCGGCCTCCCTCGCCGAGCAACTTGAGTAGTCTACTCGGCAGGGAGGCCACACCCAAAAGGATCTCTACTGCTCCTCGAACAGGCTCGTCACCGAGCCGTCCTCGAAGACCTCACGGACCGCGTTGGCGATCGTCGGCGCGATCGACAGGACCGTGATCTTGTCGAGCTCCAGCTCGCCCGGGGTCGGCAGGGTGTCCGTGAAGATGAACTCGCTGACCTTGGAGTTCTTCAGACGGTCGGCCGCCGGGCCGGAGAGCACGCCGTGCGTGGCCGTGACGATGACGTCCTCCGCGCCGTGCGCGAAGAGGGCGTCGGCGGCGGCGCAGATCGTGCCACCGGTGTCGATCATGTCGTCGACGAGGACACAGACGCGGCCCTTCACGTCACCGACGACCTCGTGGACGGTGACCTGGTTGGCGACGTCCTTGTCACGGCGCTTGTGCACGATCGCCAGCGGGGCGTCCAGGCGGTCGCACCAGCGGTCGGCGACGCGCACCCGGCCGGCGTCCGGGGAGACGACGGTGAGCTTCGACTTGTCGACCTTCGCCCCCACGTAGTCCGCCAGGATCGGCAGCGCGAAGAGGTGGTCGACCGGGCCGTCGAAGAAGCCCTGGATCTGGTCGGTGTGCAGGTCGACCGTGAGGATCCGGTCGGCGCCCGCCGTCTTCATCAGATCGGCGATCAGACGCGCCGAGATCGGTTCACGTCCACGGTGCTTCTTGTCCTGCCGCGCGTAACCGTAGAAGGGCACGATCACGGTGATGCTCCGCGCGGAGGCCCGCTTCAGAGCGTCGATCATGATCAACTGCTCCATGATCCACTTGTTGATGGGAGCCGTGTGGCTCTGCATCAGGAAGCAGTCGGCGCCGCGCGCGGACTCCTGGTAGCGGACGTAGATCTCACCGTTGGCGAAGTCGAAGGCCTTCGTCGGGACGACCCCGACACCCAGCTTGTGGGCGACCTCCTCGGCAAGCTCGGGGTGGGCGCGGCCGGAGAAGAACATCATCTTCTTCTCGCCGGTCGTCTTGAACCCGGTCACAGCACTGTCTCCTCAGAGGTGTCTCAGCTGGGGCATGAGCAGGCTTCTCAACTGGAGCGCGAGAAGCCTTCTCAGCTGGGGGTGCGGGTACGCATTTATGCGGGTGTGCACTTATCACGGTACGCCGTGTCAGACGCACCTGATTCCGGTCAGGCTTCGTCCTCCGGCTCCCGGGAGGCCGCCTCCGCCGCCTTCGCGGCCGCGCTTCCGGGACGCTTGCGGGCCACCCAGCCCTCGATATTCCGCTGCTGGCCACGGGCCACGGCCAGCGAACCGGGTGGTACGTCCTTGGTGATCACGGAGCCCGCCGCGGTGTACGCGCCGTCCCCGACCGTGACAGGAGCCACAAACATGTTGTCCGAACCGGTACGGCAGTGGGAGCCCACGGTGGTGTGGTGCTTCTCCTGTCCGTCGTAGTTCACGAAGACGCTCGCCGCACCGATGTTCGAGTACTCGCCGATCGTCGCGTCGCCCACGTAGGACAGGTGCGGGATCTTGGTGCCCTCGCCGATCGTGGCGTTCTTCGTCTCCACGTACGTGCCGATCTTGGCCTTCAGACCGAGGCGCGTGCCCGGACGGAGGTACGCGAACGGGCCCACGGACGCCTGCGGCCCGACCTCGGCGCCGTTGGCGACGGTGTTGTCGACGCGGGCCCCCGCGCCCACCGTGGTGTCCTTGAGGCGGGAGTTGGGGCCGACCTCGGCGCCCTCGGCGAGGTGTGTGGCGCCCTGGAGCTGGGTGCCCGGGTGGACGATCGCGTCCTGCTCGAAGGTGACGGTGACGTCGATCCAGGTCGAGGCGGGGTCGATGACGGTCACTCCGGCGAGCATGGCCTCGGTGAGCAGCCGGTCGTTGAGGATGCGGCGGGCCTCGGCGAGCTGGACGCGGTTGTTGATACCGGCGATCTCGCGGTGGTCGCCGGCGACGGCCGCCCCGACCCGGTGCCCGGCCTCGCGCAGGATCCCGAGGACGTCGGTCAGGTACTCCTCACCCTGACTGTTGTCCGTCCGCACCTTCCCGAGCGCGTCCGCGAGGAGCTGCCCGTCGAAGGCGAAGACCCCGGAGTTGATCTCACGGATCGCGCGCTGCGACTCGTTCGCGTCCTTGTGCTCGACGATCGCGGTGACCGCGCCGCTGGCGCCGTCCCGCACGATGCGGCCGTAGCCGGTGGCGTCGGGGACCTCGGCGGTGAGCACGGTGACGGCGTTGCCGTCGGAGGTGTGGGTGGCGGCGAGCTGCCGCAGGGTCTCGCCGCTGAGCAGCGGGGTGTCGCCGCAGACCACGACGACCGTGCCGTCGACGACGCCGCCCAGCTCCTCCAGGCCCATCCGTACGGCGTGGCCGGTGCCGTTCTGTTCGGCCTGTACGGCCGTCCGTACGCCGGGGTCGATCTCGGCGAGGTGCGAGGTGACCTTCTCGCGGGCGTGCCCCACCACGACGACCAGGTTCTCGGGCTCCAACGCGCGCGCGGCCGCGAGCACATGGCCGACCAGGGAGCGGCCGCACAGTTCGTGCAGGACCTTGGGTGTGGCCGACTTCATACGGGTGCCCTCACCCGCTGCGAGAACGACGACGGCTGCCGGAGGATTGACGCTCACGGATATGCCCTTCGGCTTCGGATGGCTGGGGTGTGGACATCCGCAGGATACCGGGGCGTTTCAGGGGGGACATGAGAGCGGGCCCTGACAATGCTGTCAGGGCCCGAGCTGCGCAGCTCCGCCGCTAGGACTCGAACCTAGACCGAACACCTCCAAAGGGTGCCGTGCTGCCAATTACACTACGGCGGATTGCTGCGTCAGACCTTACCTGAGCCGCGCCGCGGCGTCGGTGGTAATCCCCTTCCACCAGCCATCGATACGACAGTACAACTCGGCACTCTGCAGGACTCTGATGACGAGGCAGCCGTGGTAGTTGCTGCCGGTGTTCTTGCGGACCGTCTTCGGATTGTGCTTCTTCAGCGTCGGCTTCTGAAAGGCCGAGACGTCGACGCCGACCAGGTCGGCCCAGTAGCGCTGTGCGGCATCCACGTCGGCGGATTCGTGGATCAGCACTGTGTACCGGAGCCGATCCCCAGTGACCTTGAGAAGGCCGAGCCAGGCCAGGTAGGTCTGGATCACTCCTGGGTCGCTGTTGACGAAAATCACGCGCTCGCGACGGGCGTACGGCTTGCTCTTTGAGCCTTCGGCCCAGTAGAGCGCGACTCCGGCGATGAACAGCTCCCGGTCCGACAGTCGGCCGATCTCCGCGGCTGCCGTCTGTTTGGTTGCTTCGCGTTCTCGGTCCTGGGCTGCGCGCAGATGCGCGAGCCCCTCGTTCATGAGGGCTCGCTGTTCCTCCGGTGTGTAGCGCGGTTCGGGCTTCGGCAGATCCCGTACCCACAGCGAGATCGAACCCTTCGAGCAGCCCAGCTCGACCTGGATCTGGTCGTACGTCCAGCCCTGGAGCCGTAGCTCGCGGGCCTTGTCGCGGAGGTCGTCCTTCGCGTTCGGGCGTTTGGTCCACTCCGGAGGCGGCTCGCCCTCCAGGAGGCGGTTGAGGATGTCGTTGTTGTCGACGTGGAGGCGGTCTCGGATCTGGCGACGGCTGAGTCCCGCCCGGCGCAGCGTGATCGCTCGTTCGCGCAAGCCGTCGAAATCCGCGTACTTGTTCTGTGGATGTGCCATGGGCATACCGTCCGGGCGGAATGGGATCTTCCGGGGGTGAACGGTGAGGGAATCAGCAGTTCGAGGGATACCGGTGGGTTTCGCTTCTGTTCGATTGCGCAGAGTGGTGTAGGCCAGGAGGTGAAAGTCACCGGAAATGGGGCGGGGTGCGAACGTAGGCTGGACGCATGACCACGACGGGGGAAGAGCACACCGCGGCCGGTACCGGGCCGTGGTGGTGGGTCAGATGGCGTAGTGCCGTGTTGGACGCGAGCCTCGCGTCGGTGTCGGCGGTGGAGTGCGCGATCGAGGGGATTCCGTTCGCACGCGACGCGGGCCTGCCGGTTGCGGTGGGCGTGGCGTTCGGGCTGGTCGCCGGCTCCGTGCTGCTGTTGCGTCGCCGCTGGCCGATCGCGGTCGTGCTGGTGTCGATCGCCATCACGCCCGCCCAGATGGGGTTCCTGATGGGACTCGTCGGGCTGTACACGCTCGCCGCGTCCGAGCTGCCGCGCCGGATGATCGGGGCCCTCGCGGGGATGTCCTTCGCGGGGATGCTGATCGTCACGTTCGTGCGGGCGCACCAGGGCATGGTGCGCGGGGACGTGACGATGGGGGACTGGTTCGTTCCGTTCGTCTCCATCGCGACCGCGATCGGGATGACCGCGCCGCCCGTCCTGCTCGGGCTGTACGTGGGGGCGCGGCGGCGGCTGATGGAGAGCCTGCGGGAGCGGGCGGACTCGTTGGAGCGGGAGTTGCAGCTGCTCGCCGAGCGGGCCGAGGAGCGGGCGGAGTGGGCGCGCAACGAGGAGCGGACGCGGATCGCGCGGGAGATGCACGACGTGGTGGCGCACCGGGTGTCGTTGATGGTGGTGCACGCGGCGGCGCTGCAGGCGGTGGCGCGGAAGGATCCCGAGAAGGCCGTGAAGAACGCCGCGCTGGTGGGGGACATGGGGCGGCAGGCGTTGACGGAGTTGCGCGAGATGCTGGGTGTGCTGCGTACGGGGGACGGGTTGTCGTCCGTGCGGGTGCGGGCGGTGCCGTTGGCGGCCGTGGGGGTGGCGGCCGCGGCGGCGGCCTCGCGGGCGGTCGACGACGGGGGCGAGGGGCCGAGTCTTGCCGAGCTGGACGAGTTGGTCGGGCAGTCGGCGGCTGCGGGGATGGTGGTGGATCTCTCGGTGGAGGGTGACACCCGGGGGTACGCGGCGGAGATCGAGCAGACGGCGTACCGGGTGGTTCAGGAGGCGCTGACCAACGTGCACAAGCATGCGGCGGGGGCGAAGACGTATGTTCGGCTCGCTCATCGGGACGCGGAGATCGCGATGCAGGTCGAGAACGAGTGTCCGCCGGAGCCGGGGTCGGCGTCGGCCATGCATCTGCCCAGTGGTGGTAACGGCCTGGTGGGTATGAAGGAGCGGGTTGCCGCGCTGGGGGGAGTGTTCGTGTCCGGGCCGACGGATTCGGGTGGGTTCCGGGTGTCGGCGGTGATCCCGGCGTAGGCCCTTCGGGGGGCGCGGTTGTTGGCTGCGGGTGGGTGGGGGCTTGGCGCGCAGTTCCCCGCGCCCCTGGGGGCGGGGCTGCGCCCCCCGCCGCAGCGGGCTGATCGAGCCTTGCTTTCAGACGCCGGACGCGCTGGAGGCTTTTAGGGGCGCGGGGAACTGCGCGACCAGCCCCCACCGGTCCGCAGCGGAAGAACCCTCCCGGGGGCCGTCAGCCCGCGGTCAGGCGGACCGGGGCGATGCCGGCCAGGAGGGTGTTGAGGGCGGTGTCGATCTCGGGGCCCAGGTACCAGTCGCCGGTGTGGTCGAGTGCGTAGACGCGGCCCTCGGAGTCGATGGCGAGCAGGGCGCGGGAGTCGGACTCCTCGCCGAGGGGGCAGACCTCGGTGTCCAGGGCGCGGCCGAGGTCGCCGAGGGTGCGGGCCATGTGGAGGCCGTGCAGGGGGTCGAAGTGGAGCGCGGTCGGCGCCAGCTGGCGGCCGGGTCCGGAGGGCTTCACGCGCAGTCCGCCGAATTCCGCCCATGCCTCCACGGCCGCGGGGAACACGGCGTGCCGGTGCCCCGCGGTCGACTCGTGGCCCCGCAGCGCGTCGGCCCAGTACTCGGCCTGCTTTATGTCCCAGCGCCCGGGTTGCCACCCGGCGGAGCGCAGCGCGGCGTCCACGGGTACGGAGAAGCGTGTGGAGGAGGAGCGGTCGGCGTGCATCTGCCCTTCGTTCGTCGAGGGTCGGGTCATCGGCGCGCTGGCGGGGGCGCCGTCGTACGTACGTGTGCGGGGCTGGGGGAGTTCAGGAGCCGCCGGTCGTCGCCGTCGGGTCGACGACGCGGACGCCGAAGTGGTCGCTGAGCGCCGTGCAGGCGCGGCAGGGTGCGGCGAAGCTGCCGTGCAGCGGGTCGCCGTCCTCGCGGATCCGGCGTGCGGTGAGTTTGGCCTGTTTGAGGGCCTTGCGTGCCTCGCCGTTGGTCATCGGCTTGCGGATGGCGCGTTTGCTGCGGGTGGCGTCGACGGTGGCGATGTGCCGGGAGATGAGGATCGCCTCGGCGCAGCGGCCGGTGAAGCGGTCGCGTTGCGCGCTGGTGAGGGTGTCGAGGAAGTCCTGGACCAGCGGGTGAAGGGCGGGCGGCTGGTCGCCGCGGGCGGCGGTGCCGGTGAGGGTGGCGCCGCGTACGGAGAGGGCGGCGGCGACGGTGGGAAGTATGCCGTCGCGGCGGTGCAGGAGGGTGGGTGCGTGGGCTGCCTCGGCACTGCTCCAGCCGACGCGCGGGTCCCCGGACGTGCCCGTATGTGTCGCGTTCATGATCGTTCTTCCCTCCCGTGCATCCCCCGATGCGGCTACAGACTGCCAAATGGCGTGGCGGGTGCGGTAGCTGGGGCGCGCGACACGCCCGGGCTTCGTCATACCGTCACGGCGGGGTGACGGCAGGTCACGGAACCGGAGGCCCGGTGACCGGTGTCTTCCAACCGCATAGGCTGTCGATATCCGCGATCCAAACAGCTATTGAGAACGCCGCAGGGGGCAATCGCCATGACGACAGGTCGGCTCGGGCAGCAAGCCGCGCCGCCGAACGCGGCCTACGCCGGGCAGGTCGTGCATTTCCCGGATCCGGTCCGGGCCGCTCGCCACCCCAGGGGTGTGCGGGTCGACGCGCACGGCTACCCCGACTTCTCGCCGTACGCGCGTGCCGCCGCGGAGATCGCCGAACCTCCGGAGGGTTTCGGCGTGGACGAACTGCGGTTGACGGACTACGTGTCGGCGAACGCCGCGCTCGCCACCACGGGGCACGACCTGTGGGACACGATTCCGCCCGTGGCCACTCCGCATGGCTGGACCTGGCACCACGTGCGGGGCACGCGGCGCCTGGAGCTCGTCCCCGTGGAGGTCAAGGCGCTGTTGCGGCATCACGGCGGTATCGCGACGGCGGCCGTCGATCACGGCAAGCGGGGGACGCGTCCGTTGCAGGACACGCGGCCCGCGCACTTCGGGCTGCCGAAGTCGTCGGTCGCGGTGAGCGAGCAGCAGGTGCTCGGGGTCGAGGAGGATCTCGGTTATCGGCTGCCGGGTGCCTATCGGTCCTTCCTGAAGGCCGCGGGCGGGTGCGCGCCGGTCGGTGCCGCGCTCGACGCGGAGCTGGGTCTGCTGGTGGACCAGCCGTTCTTCACGGTGCGCGAGGAGGCCGCCGTGAACGACCTCGTCTACATCAACAAGTGCCTGCGCGACCATCTGACCAAGGACTACCTGTGCGTCGGATTCGTGCAGGGCGGCCTGCTCGCCGTCAAGGTGAAGGGTGACGCGATCGGGTCGGTCTGGTTCTGCGCGTACGACGATGCCCGCGACCAGGACGCCTGGCCGCCGGCCGAGCGTGTGCAGCGGCTGTTGCTGCCCTGCGGCGCCGACTTCGACCAGTTCCTGTCCCGACTCGCGGGCAATCCGCCGGAGTTGGCGACGGTGGCGAACCTGATGGTGGACGGTGGCTTCGCGCGCGCCGTTCCCGTCTCTTCCCTGGGGGAGTGAACGTCCGATGGTGACCTTCGCGCAGGCGCAGGAGCGCGCGGAAGAGTGGATCAACGGCGAGGTGCCCGGGTACCAGCACCGTGAGGTGCGGGTGCGGGAGTTCGAACTCGGGTTCGTGGTGTGGGCCGAGGACCGCGTCGACGGTCCGCGTTCCGACGGGGGCGCGCAGCGGCTCGTCATCGCGCGGGACAGCGGGGAGGCGACGCTCTGGCCCGGGCTGCCGGTCGGTGAGGTGATCCGCCGGTACGAGGAGGAGTACGGGGTGCCGCAGGCGGCCCCGGAAGCGGCTCCGGCGCCTTTGGCCCGGGTCGATCTGAACCAGACGTCGTTCTTGCTGAGTCCTCCGGAGTGGTTGCAGGAGGCGGCGGACAAGCTGGGCATTGCGGATCGGCGGGCGGGCGCGACGGCCGGCGGCGCCCATGGCGCGGGTACCGGGGCCGCCCTCGGTGCGGGTTCCCACGCGGGTTCCGGTGCGGGTGCACACGACGGTTCCCATGCCAACGGGGCTTCCGCGGCTGGTGGTTCGACGACGCCTTCGCCCTCATCTCCCCCTGCACCCCCCTCTCACCCTTCTCCCCCCTCTCACTCATCTCCCCCTTCGCCCTCTTCCCCTTCGGACGCGCCGTCGTGGCCCGCCGCCGCGGCCGGTGACGAGCGGGACGCGGGTCCGCGGGATGCCGTGGGGGTGCCGGGCGTGCCCGCTTCGGCGACTCCGTGGGCGGGGACGGACACCGCCGGGGACGGGGGCGAGGACCGTTCCGTGCCGCTGCCTGCGACCGTGTTCGCGCCGCCGCTGACCGACGTCGACGACAAGGCGGGTCCGGGGGTGCCGCCCGGTGTGACCCCGGACGCCAAGACGGCTCTGATGTCCGGCGGCAGTCAACTCCCGCGCACGGCGCAGGCGCCCGCGGTCGACGACCGCACGGCCCCGCCGGCGTACGGCTACCCACAGGCAGGCCCGGGTGCGCCGGGCCTGCCGGGCACGCCGCCTCCGGGTGCGCCGGTTCCTGGCGTTCCGGCTCCCGGTCGTCCGCAGGGCACGCCTCCTTCTGGACCGCCGGCCGCGTACGGCTACCCGCAGGGGCCCGGTGGTGCTCCCGGGACGCCTCCTCCTCCCCCGCCGCCTCCCGGTGGTCCGCAGGGCACGCCCCCGCCCGGTGCGCCTGGTTACGGGTACCCGCAGGGGCAGCCTCCCGTCGCGCCGCCGCGGCCGCTGCCGCCGAACGCCGGTGACATCGCCGACGCCGCGACCAGCAAGGCGCAGGCGCCGCCGAGGGGCGCGCGGGGCGGTGGCGTGAGCACGCCGCCTCCGCCGAGCGCCCCGGGCGTACCGGGTGCGCGGCCGGGGAGTACCCCGCCGCCTCCGCCCCCGCCGCCGTCGTCCGGGCCCGGTGCTCCGGGCACCCCGGCGGGCGGGTACGTACCGACGCAGCTCGTCTCGCAGCTCGGCCCGAACGGGCCCGGAGTTCCTGGTGCGCCTGCCGCCCCCGGCGCTCCGCAGCCTCCGGGTGGTACGCCTCAGCCTCCGGGCGGTACGCCTCCCGGGGGTGTCCATCACGCCGCGACCATGCTGGCGGGTCCGCCCGCGGGCGGACCCGGCGCGCCTCAGCCTCCGGGTACGCCCGGTGCGCCTGGTGTGCCCGGTGCTCCGCAGTCTCCGGGCACCCCGCCCCCGGGCGGTGTCCACCACGCCGCCACCATGCTGGCCGGCCCTCCGGCCGGTCCTCCGGTCGCCGGTCCCGGCGTACCGCCGCCCCCGCAGGCCCCCGGCATGCCTCCGGGCGCGCCGCAGCCGATGCCGGGACAACCCATGCCCGGTCAGCCGATGCCGGGACAGCCGATGCCCGGACCGCCCATGCCCGGTCAGCCGATGCCCGGTCAGGCGATGCCGCCGGGGCAGCAGGCTCCGGCGTACGGCTACCCGCAGGCCGGTCAGCCGACCGTCGGGCCGGGGTATCAGGCCGTACTGCGCTACCGCGCGCAGGACGGTTCCGAGCAGCAGTTGATCCGGCGCTCCGCGCCGGGGACCCCGCACCCGGAGTGGCAGATCCTGCACGAGCTGCGCGCGATGAACGTGCCGCCGCAGCAAGTGCTGGAGTTGCACACGGAGTTGGAGTCGTGCGAGCTGCCGGGCGCGTACTGCGCGCGGATGATCCGGGAGAGCTGGCCGCAGGCGCGGATCACCAGCATCGCGCCGTACGGCACGGATCACGCGAGCCGTCAGCAGGGCATGCACCAGCTCCTCGCGCACCAGGGCGAGTTGCACCAGGTGGCGGACGGTCCCGCGCGTCCGGCGCCGGTGCGCGCGCCGATTCCGCCGGTGCAGCCCGCACCGCCGGTTCCGCCGGAGGCGATCGGGCAGGAGCTGGCGGCGGCGTTCGGGCCGGGTCTGTTCCGGTTCGACCAGGCCGCAGTGTCGCGGCAGGGTGTGCCGAACATCGTGGCGCACACGCTGGTGGTGGCCGGACTGCCGGTCGACATGGGCCCGTTCTTCTGGGCGCAGGCGCAGCCCGGCCGTCCGGTGCCGACGCTCGCCGAGCTGGCGCAGGAGCGTGGGGTGCAGCCGGCCGCGGACGCGGGCTCGTACCTTGTCATGGGCAGTGACTTCGGCAAGGCGATCTGTGTCCAGTACGGCACCGCGAACATCGTGGCCGTGCCGGTGGAGGCGGGCCCGGGCGGTGCCTCGGTGCCGCCGCAGTTCGTGAACACGGGGCTGCCCGAGTTCGCGCGCTGTCTGGCCCTGCTCGGCCGGATGTGGCGGCTGCGGTTCGGGCTCAACCAGGAGCAGGCGGGCCGCTGGACCGTCGACTTCCAGGCGCAGCTCGCCTCGCTCGACCCGGCGGCGCTCGGCTCGCCGGAGAGCTGGTGGTCGGTGCTGTTGGAGCAGATGTGGGACGGCTTGCTGTGATGCGGCGCTGAGCGTCCGTCAGGGAGCCGAAAAGGGTTGGACCCGGTCGTACGACCGGGTCCAACCCTTTTTTTACGTGGCTGACCGCTACGAATGCGCGGAGTGTCGCGTTATGAACACTTACGCCTGATCCACCAAGATGTGCGCCAAATCGTGTTGTACGTCGCACAGTGGAGAGGGGTCCGGGGATGAGCAGCGCATCGGTGTCGCCGCACGGCTTCGTGGCCGTACGGGGGCGCGGTTACCGTCCCGAGCAGGTCGACGCGTACTTCGCCGCGCTCTCGCAGGTCCGCGACGCCGCCTGGGAACGGGCCGCCCGGCTGACCGTCCTGGCCAAGGAGATGGACGCGGAGGTCGGGCGGCTGCGGGAGGTCGTGGCGCGGCTGGCCCCGCAGATGTACGAGACGCTCGGCGAGCGTGCCTGCCGGATTCGCGAGCTCGGCGAGGAGGAGGCCGCGGCGGTGCGCGAGAACGCGCGGAGCGCGGCCCGGCTGGCTGTCGAGGAGGCCGAGGCGGAGGGGCGGCGGATGCGTGAGGCGGCGCAGGCGTACGCCGACGAGTTGCGCGGCGAGGCCGAGGAGTGCGCCCGGCACCGTCTCCTCGCCGCCCGCGCCGAGGCCGACGAGATGCGGATCGCCGCCCGTCGCGCGGTCAAGGAGGGTCGGGGGGAGACGCTGGCGGCGCTGCGCGAGGTGCGGCAGCGCGCCGAGGGCCTCCTCGACGAGCAGGAGAAGGAGCACGCCGAGCGCTGGGCGGAGGTGGAGCGAGCGGAGGCG
This sequence comes from Streptomyces olivochromogenes, assembly GCF_001514115.1. Lineage (GTDB taxonomy): Bacteria > Actinomycetota > Actinomycetes > Streptomycetales > Streptomycetaceae > Streptomyces > Streptomyces olivochromogenes. Next base: position 144,347 of record NZ_KQ948464.1, on the reverse strand, counting down.
GAGCGGGCGGCCGCGCTCGACGCGCACCAGATGGAGCGGGAGGTGCGCGCCGAGGCCGCGGTGGCCGAGGCCGAGCGTGCTGTGGCCGAGGCCGAGGAATTCGCCCGGCACGGGCAGGAGGACGCGACGGCGCGGGCCGCCGAGGTGTTGGCCGGGGCTCGTGTTCGTGAGGAGCGGATCGTTCGGGAGACGGAGCGGGTGCTGCGTGAGCACGGTGAGCGGTGGGATGACGTACGGGCGCAGATGGATCAGGTGCGTACGAGTCTCATGACGCTGACCGGGCGGGCACCGGTGGAGTAGCGCCGCCCCTCACGGCGTTCTCCGTACCGCCCCCGCCAGGATCCACCCCTCCACCGCCTCGTACTGTCTGCGCTGTTCCTCGGCCTTGCGGCGCCCGGAGATCACCGTCCCCAGCCACCCGTAGGCGAAGCCCAGGGGAATGGACACGAGGCCGGTGGTGGTGAACGGGAACCAGTTGAAGTCGGCCTCGGGGAAGGCCGAAGTGGGGGAGCCGGAGACCAGGTTGGTGCCGGTCATGAGGATCAGGACGGTCAGCGTTCCGCCGATGAGGGTGCACAGGAGGCCCGTGCGGGTGTAGCGGCGCCAGAAGAGGCCGTAGACCAGCGCGGGCGCTATGGCCGAGGCGCCCAGGCAGAACGACAGCGTGACCAGGGGTTGCAGGCTGCGGTGCTGGACGAGGGTGGCGAGCAGGATCGCCGGTGCGCCGACCGCGAGCGCCGAGACGCGGGCGAGGGTCATCTCGCGGCGCGGGGACAGCTCCCGGATCCGCCCGGCGAACACGTCGTGGGCGAGGGAGTTGGCGCAGGCGAGGATCATCCCGGCGACCGAGGCGAGGAGCGTGAGGAAGATCGCCGTCGTCACGGTCGTGAAGAGGAGGGTCTCGGCCGTCGAGACGTCCGGTCCGAACGCGGCCCTGGATCCCAGCAGGTACGCCGTGTTGCCCTGCGGGTCGGCGGCCGCGATCACGGACCGTCCGATCAGCGCCGTGGCACCGAAGCCGACGACCGTGATGACCAGGACGAAGACGGCCACGCAGGGCACCGCCCAGGACATCGAGCGGCGGACCTGGCGGGCGCTGTTCGCGGTGTACATGCGCATGGTGATGTGCGGCAGGCATGCGCCGCCGAGAACCACGGTCAGCTCGGAACTGATCATGTCGATACGGGGGTCGGGGCCGCCCGCGAACTGCAGGCCGGAGTGCAGGAAGGCGGTTCCGACGCCGCTGTTGCGGGCGGCGGTGTCGAACAGGGCCCCGGGGTCCCAGCCGAAGCGCTGCAGGATGAGGGCGGAGACCACGGTGCCGGAGCCGAGCAGCATCACGATCTTCAGGATCTGGATGAGGGCGGTGCCCTTCATGCCGCCGATCGCCGCGTAGCTGATCATCAGTGTGCCGAGGCCGATGATGCAGCCGGTCTTGAGGGAGTCGCTGGAGAAGCCGAGGATGAAGGCCAGCAGATCGCCCGCGCCCGCGAGCTGGACCAGCATCAGCGGCAGCAGGGCGACGAGGGTCGCGGCGCAGGCCGTGATGCGTACCGCGCGCCCCGGCATCCGTCGTGCGAGCGCGTCGCCCATGGTGAACCGGCCCGCGTTGCGCAGCGGTTCGGCCAGCAGGAACATCAGCAGCATCAGCGACAGGGCGGTGCTGAGGGCGAGGACGACACCGTCGTACCCGGCGAGGGCGATGACGCCGCCGGTGCCGAGGACGGTCGCGGCGGAGATGTAGTCCCCGGCGATGGCGAGGCCGTTGCGCATCGGCGACAGGGAGCCGTAGCCCGTGTAGAACTCGTCGAGGTCGTCGCGGTCCGGCCCGGTCATCACGCACAGCAGCAGCGTGATCGTGGCGACGGCCGTGAACGCCACCAGTGACATGGCCCGCGCGGAACTGCTGAACCCGACCATACTCGTCAGGGCGGTCATCTCGGACACCTGGCTCATCGGGCCGCCTCCCGCTTCGCGTCCAGCTGGGTCTGCCGGCGGATCCGGTCCGCGATCGGGTCGACGCGCCGGCGCGCGGTGTACTCGTACAGCCCGATCGCCAGGCAGGTCACCGGCACCTGGAGCAGGCCGAGCAGCAGTCCGGTCGGCAGTCCGCCGGAGACTTCGCTCGCCATCAGACCCGGCGCGAACGCCGACAGGAGGAGGAAGAGGGTGAAGTAGCCGAGCGCGGTGAGCGTCGCGACCCGCCGTTGCCGGCGATAGGCACCGCGCAGGACGCGGATGTCGCTGTGCCGGCCGAGTGCGCGGTGACGCGGTTGCCGCCTTCTCTCGGGTTCGGGTGGCTGGGGCTGCGGTTGCCAGGGATAGGTGAGGTGCGAGGGCGACGTGTGGTGGGGGAACGGGTGCGGGGACGGGTGCGGCGGTGGGTGGAGCGGGTCGTACGGCGGCTGGAGCCGCCGCTGGTACTCGGGGGACGAGAACGCGTCTTGCATCCCGTGATCTCCTTGCGTGGCTCGGGCCCGGTGCGGACCGCAGGGAGTTGGGGGGTGGGCGAGGCACGCACGCTACTCGCAGGTAGCCGCGATGCGTGGGGCTTTCACCGAACTGAGCGGTCGGTATGCGCTTACTTCGGCGACCTGGGGTGTTACCCGCCTTTACATCGGGAGTTCACCAACAGTTCCACTCCGGACCTGCCACCCAGGGAGGCCGGCTCTCCTCAGTCCCCGGGATTCCTGATGACCGGAAAGCGCCGCGGTGCCACGAACAGCAGGACCAGGAAGGCGAGTGCGGCGGCGCCCGCCGCACCCAGGTAGACGGCGTGGACCGCGTCGGCGACCGCGTGGCGCACATGTTCGCCGGGCGCGCCCGAGTCCAGCGCCCGCGTCACCGCGTCCAGGTCCCCGGCGCCGCCGAGCCGCGCGGCCAGCACCCCGTTGGCGATCGCGCCGAACAGGGTCGCTCCGATGGTCTGCCCGGTCTGGCGGCAGAAGAGGACCGACGCCGTCGTCGTGCCGCGTTCCTCCCAGCCGACCGTCGACTGGACGCCGATGATCAGGGGGAGTTGGAAGAGGCCCAGGGCGCCGCCCAGCAGGAGCATCAGCAGAGCCGGCTGCCAGGGCTCGCCGGGATAGGGCAGGAAGGGGAAGGCGAGCAGGATCAGGGTCGCGGCGGCGATGCCGAGCATCGCGGTGTTGCGGAAGCCGATCCGCCCGTAGACGTGCTGGCTGAACGCCGCCGACACCGGCCAGCTCAACGTCCACACGGAGAGCACGAATCCGGCGGCGACGGGCGCGAGGCCCAGGACCGCCTGCGCGTACGTGGGCAGGAACACCGTGGGGGCGACCATGAGCAACCCCAGTGCGCCGAGCGCCAGATTGACGGCCGCGATCGTGCGGCGCCGCCACACCCACCCGGGGATGATCGGCTCGGCCGCCCGGCGTTCGATCACGACCACGGCACCGATCAGCGCGAGTCCCGTACCGAACAGGGCGAGCGACGGGGCCGACAGCCAGTCCCAGGCGACTCCACCCTGCACCAGCGCGGTGAGCAGCACACCGCCGCAGGCGAAGACGGCCAGCGCGCCCGCCCAGTCGATCCGGGGGCGGCGGCCGGAGGACTCCCGCACCGGCTCGTGCAGATGGCGGACGATCAGCCACAGCGCCAGCGCGCCGATCGGCAGGTTGATGAGGAAGATCCAGCGCCAGTCGGCGTACGCGGCGAGAACCCCGCCCAGGGAGGGGCCCGCGATCGCCGAGGTCGCCCACACCGTGGACAGCTTGGCCTGGATCTTGGGGCGCTCCTTGAGCGGGTAGAGGTCCGCGGCGAGCGTCTGCACCGTGCCCTGCAACGCGCCGCCGCCCAGGCCCTGCACGATCCGGAAGGCGATGAGCGCGGCCATGTTCCAGGCGGTGGCGCACAGCAGCGAGCCGAGGAGGAAGACGGCGGCGCCCGCGACGAGGACCGGCTTGCGGCCGAAGGTGTCGGACAGCTTCCCGTACACCGGCAGGGTGACCGTCACCGCGAGCAGATAGCCCGAGAACAGCCAGGAGAAGACGGAGAAGCCGCCGAGGTCGCCGACGATCTGCGGTACGGCCGTGGAGACGATGGTGGAGTCGAGCGCGGCCAGCGCCATGGAGAGCATCAGGGCGGCGACGACGGCACCCCTGCGGCTGCGCGAGGCCGCTGGCTGTCCCGTCGCCGCGGCCCGTATTCCGGTGTCCCCCTGGCCCACTGGAGCGCCTCCCCGGATCGGTTCCCCCTGCAACTGTCCGCCGTCCCCCACCATCTCACTTGACCTTCACGTAGCGGGAGGGTGGACGCTGACTGGGACCGAGGGTGGAGGTAACCCCGAGAGGGACTCCACCGAAGGGTGGACTGCCCCTAGGGGTCTCTCCCCACTAGGGCTCGGGGGGCGTTCGTACCGGCGGAGGACGAGACGGGGCGGGGCCGTCCTTAACCTGGCTTTATGCCGCTGAGGGCGGTGGACCGGACCCCCGGGGGTGGGGTTTTCCCCCGTAGAAGACTGCGCTGGGCACCAGCGCGCCGGACCACTCCCCGCCACCAGACTTACCGACGTAGCGAAGAGCACTTCATCCGCTGACCGACATAGGAGATACACCGTGACATCGGCTGTGACCATTCCCAGGCACGGGGGCACTGGAGGGCGTACGGCCGTTGCCGCACGGGCGCGGCAGGTCGTCAAGGCGTACGGATCCGGGGAGACCCGGGTCGTCGCCCTGGACCAGGTCGACGTGGACATCGCGCGGGGGCAGTTCACCGCGATCATGGGCCCCTCGGGGTCCGGCAAGTCCACGCTGATGCACTGCCTCGCCGGACTCGACACCGTCACCTCCGGCCAGATCTACCTCGACGAGACCGAGATCACCGGGCTCAAGGACAAGAAGCTCACGCAGCTGCGCCGGGACCGGATCGGGTTCATCTTCCAGGCGTTCAACCTGCTGCCGACGCTGAACGCGATAGAGAACATCACGCTGCCGATGGACATCGCGGGCCGCAAGCCGAACAAGGGCTGGCTCGACCAGGTCGTGGAGACCGTCGGGCTCGCCGACCGGCTCAAGCACCGGCCCAGCCAGCTCTCCGGCGGCCAGCAGCAGCGCGTCGCGGTGGCGCGGGCACTCGCCGCGCGCCCCGAGATCATCTTCGGGGACGAGCCGACCGGAAACCTCGACTCCCGGGCGGGCGCCGAGGTGCTGGGCTTCCTGCGCCGCTCGGTGGACGAGCTCGGCCAGACCATCGTGATCGTGACGCACGACCCGGTGGCGGCCTCGTACTCGGACCGCGTGCTGTACCTGGCCGACGGCCGGATCGTCGACGAGATGTACCAGCCGACGGCCGACCAGGTCCTCGACCGCATGAAGGACTTCGACGCGCGGGGGCGTACGTCATGACCGTCCTGAAGACCTCGATGCGCAACTTCTTCGCGCACAAGGGGCGGATGGCGCTGTCGGCGGTCGCGGTGCTGCTGTCCGTGGCCTTCGTCTGCGGCACGCTGGTGTTCACCGACACCATGAACACGACGTTCGACAAGCTGTTCGCCGCCACCTCCTCCGACGTGACCGTCTCGCCGAAGACGGCCAAGAGCGACAGCACCCCGCAGAACGGCAGGCCCGACTCGCTGCCCGCCTCGGTCCTGGAACGGGCCGAGAAGGCGGAGGGCGTCAAGTACGCCGAGGGCGCCGTCAGCTCGATGAACGTGACCGTCGTCAACAGTGCCAACAAGAACATGGGGTCGAGCACCGGGGCCCCGACGATCGCCGGCAACTGGACGCGCAACGACCTGCGTTCGATGGAGATCACCTCCGGTCACGCCCCGCGTGGGCCGACCGAGACGATGGTCGACGCCGACACCGCCGACAAGCACCACCTCAAGCTCGGTGACGAACTGCGCACCATCGCCGTCACCGGTGACTTCAAGGCCCGGATCGTCGGCATCGCCACCTTCAAGGTGACCAACCCCGGTGCCGCCGTCGTCTACTTCGACACCGCCACCGCCCAGCGCGAACTGCTCGGCACCACCGGCCGGTTCACCAACATCAACCTCTCCGCCGCCACCGGTGTCACCAACGACACGCTCAAGCAGAACGTCATCTCCTCGATCGGCGCCGGCGCGTACAAGGTGCAGACGCAGAAGGAGTACTCCGACGAGAACCGCTCGGGCGTCGGCTCCTTCATGAACGTCATCAAGTACGCCATGCTCGGCTTCGCCGGGATCGCCTTCCTGGTCGGCATCTTCCTGATCATCAACACCTTCTCCATGCTGGTCGCCCAGCGCACCCGCGAGATCGGCCTGATGCGGGCGATCGGCTCGTCCCGCAAGCAGGTCAACCGCTCCGTCCTGGTCGAGGCGACCCTGCTCGGCGTCTTCGGCTCGATCCTCGGCGTCGGCGCCGGCGTCGGCCTCGCGATCGGCCTGATGAAGCTCATGTCGGCGGCGGGCATGGACCTGTCCACCCGCGACCTGACGGTCAAGGCGACGACCCCGGTCATCGGACTCGTGCTCGGTGTCGTGGTCACCGTCCTCGCCGCCTATCTGCCCGCCCGCCGGGCCGGCAAGGTCTCCCCGATGGCCGCGCTGCGCGACGCCGGTACACCGGCGGACGGCAAGGCCGGTCTCGTCCGCGGCATCATCGGCCTGGTCCTCACCGGCGCCGGAACCTTCGCGCTCTTCACGGCGGCCCACGCCGACAAGGCGACCGACGGCTCGCTGGTGCTGGGCGCGGGAGTCGTCCTGACCCTGATCGGGTTCGTCATCATCGGCCCGCTGCTCGCGGGCGGTGTCGTCCGGGTGATCAGCGCGGTGCTGCTGCGCTTCTTCGGCCCCGTCGGACGGATGGCGGAGCGCAACGCGCTGCGCAACCCGCGCCGCACCGGAGCCACCGGCGCGGCCCTGATGATCGGCCTCGCCCTCGTCGCCTGCCTGTCCGTCGTCGGCTCGTCCATGGTCGCCTCCGCGACCGACGAACTCGACAAGTCGGTCGGCACCGACTTCATCATCCAGGGCAACCAGCGGATCGTCCCGCAGGCGGCGAAGGCCATCGAGACGACGCCCGGCCTGGAACACGTCACGCACTACCGGGACATCGAGGCCAAGCTCACGACCCCCGACGGTTTCTCGGACAGCGACGGCGTCACGGCCGCCGACCCCACCTACGCGCAGGACCTGCACCGCAAGACGACGGCCGGTGAACTGACCGCCGCCTACGGCAGGGACTCCATGTCCGTCGGCTCGGAGTTCGCCACCAAGCACCACGTGAAGCTCGGCGACACCCTGACCGTCGCCTTCAAGGGCGGCAGCACGGCGAAGCTCAAGGTCGCCGCGATCACCGACGACGACGTGGTCATCGATCAGGGCGCGCGGTACCTCAGCACCCAGACCATGCGGAAGTACCTCCCGGCCAACCGGATCCCGCCGGACCAGATCATGTTCGCCAGCGCCAAGAGCGGCCAGGAGAAGCAGGCGTACGCGGCCCTGAAGAAGTCCATGGAGCAGTACCCGCAGTACCAGGTCCGCGACCAGAGCGACTACAAGCAGGAGCTGAAGGACCAGATCGGCCAGCTCCTGAACATGGTCTACGGCCTGCTCGCCCTCGCGATCGTCGTCGCCGTCCTCGGCGTGATCAACACCCTCGCCCTGTCGGTGGTGGAGCGGACGCGCGAGATCGGCCTGATGCGCGCCATCGGGATGTCCCGCCGCCAGCTGCGCCGCATGATCCGCCTGGAGTCGGTCGTCATCGCCCTCTTCGGCGCGCTCCTCGGCCTCGGCCTGGGCATGGGCTGGGGTGCCACCGCCCAGAAGCTCCTCGCCCTGGAGGGCCTGAAGGTCCTGGAGATCCCCTGGCCGACCATCATCGGGGTCTTCATCGGCTCGGCGTTCGTGGGCCTGTTCGCCGCCCTCATCCCGGCGTTCCGGGCGGGCCGGATGAACGTACTGAACGCCATCGCCACCGACTAGCCGGCGGCAGCAGCCGCCGCGAAGCCACCGTATACGGGGGTTACGGGGGACGGGCCCGGTCCAGGAGGACATCACCTCCTGGGCCGGGCCCGCGGCCGTACGCGGTGCCTCAGGTCCGCCGCTCCAGGAGTACGTAGCCGTAGGCGGCGCCCACGACGTCGTACGCGGCGTGGGGGTGCAGACGGCCGGCGTACGCCTGGACGTCCTGGATCGAGTGGTCGGAGTCGTCGAGGGCGATGAAGTCCGGGGTGACGCCACCGGTGCCGCCCGTCCAGAAGACCCGGCAGCGCGCGACGAGCCGACTGCTCGGGCCGGTGTTCGCCTCGACACTCGCCCCGTCCGGAACCCGCGCCAGCAGCCGTTCGACGGTACTCACACGCGCGGGCTTGCGATACGCGGCGGGCTCACCCAGCACGGACAACGGAAGCGTGGTCGTCAGCGCGAGCGCGGCCGCGACGACGGCCGTGGGCAGATGCAGCGCGTACGAGCGCAGCCACGGGCGCGGGCTCCAGCGGGACCGGGAGAGCGCGTCGGCGAGGGCGAGGGAGAGGACCGGCATCAGGACGGCGCTGTAGTGCCAGTCCGTGCCCCAGTAGTGCGGGTCCGAGGAGAGGAAACGCCAGCCCAGGGTCGGCAGGGCGACCAGCAGGAGCGGGGAGCGCAGGGCCAGCAGACCGGTGGTGGGGATCAGCAGCCAGGCGAGGGTGCGGAGTTTGGTGCCCAGGCCGTCGAGGGGATCACCGCCGGCCTTGTTCCAGTAGGTGTAGGTGTCCGCGGTGTTGAAGGCAGGGATCACCACCGTGAAGGTGAGCAGCGCGGCCAGCACTCCGAGGACGGCGACCCCGAGCGCGCACAGGGCCGTACGCGGGGCGGGCTTCCGGGCCCGCATGGCCACGACCAGGGCGATCGCGGCCAGGGTCAGCCCGAGGTCCTCCTTGACGAGGACCAACGGGAACGCCCACAACAGGGCCGCGCGCCACCGTCGCTCCAGGACCGCTTCCAGGGCGAAGGCGATCAGCGGGACGGCGAAGCAGATCTCGTGGAAGTCGAAGTCGACGGCGCGCTGGATCCCCCACGACAGCCCGTACGCGAGACCCAGCGCGAGTCCCCGGGAGCGGCCGAGGAGCCGGGCCGCGGCACGGGTGACCGGGACCGCGGACAGGGCCAGCAGCGCGGCCTGGGCGACGAGGAGGGTGACCGGGGTGGGGAAGAGACGGTAGGCGGGCGCCAGGAGCGCGGTGACCGGGCTGAAGTGGTCGCCGAGGAGGTTGCTGCCCGGGCCCCTGAGATCGGCGACGGGCGCGCGCAGGTGGGCGTAGGCGCGGACGGCCTGCTCGAAGATGCCGAGGTCCCAGGAACGGGTCGCCAGATGCCGCCAGCGGCAGACCGACAGGGTCGCGTACGCGGTGAAGAGCAGGACCGCCAGGAGCCAGGGGTCGCGGGGGCGCCGGTCACGGCCGGGGACGGCCGTGACCGGCGGGGGTATGGGGGCGCTGTCTGTTCTTGGGGAGGTGTCGGCGGGGGTCGGGTTCGAGCTCATGCGGCTCCCGGTACGTGATCACGTGTCACGGGGTATACGCCGGGGACGTGGGGTGCGGTTGACGGTCGGGGTGGGGTGTGGTGCGGGTCACTTCCATTGGGGTGGGCGGGGGCCGGGTTGTTTGGCAGCGGGGCGGTGGAGACTGGGTTGTTTGGCAGCGGGGCGGTGGGGGCTGGGTGCGCCCGCGGCGGAGCCGCATACAGACACAGTCCCGCGCCCCTGAGACGGGGCTGCGCCCCCGTTCCCCGCCGGGCCGTCGAACCGGGGCCGGGGCCCGTCCACCTCTTGCGTCTCACAGGGAGCGCGGCGCCGTCGTAGGCTGGACAACCCCGGCCCGTCGAGACGTGTCGGGCGGTTCGCGTTGCCCTCTCTCCGGGATGGAAGCCCTTCATGAGCCTGCACGGTCTGCTCGACGCCGTCGTCAAGGACGCCGCCCTCGCGGAAGCGGTGAAGGCCGCCACCGACGGCAACCGGATGCACATCGACCTGGTCGGCCCGCCCGCCGCCCGCCCCTTCGCGGTGGCGGCCCTGGCCCGCGACGCCGGCCGCCCCGTACTGGCCGTGACGGCGACGGGACGCGAGGCCGAGGACCTGGCCGCGGCGCTCAGGTCCCTCCTCCCGGCCGACACGGTCGCGGAGTACCCGTCGTGGGAGACGCTCCCGCACGAGCGGCTCTCCCCCCGCTCGGACACCGTCGGCCGCCGTCTCGCCGTGCTGCGCCGCCTGGCACACCCGCGCCCCGACGACCCCGAGACCGGCCCGGTGTCGGTCGTCGTCGCCCCGGTGCGATCGGTGCTGCAACCGCAGGTCAAGGGCCTGGGAGACCTGGAGCCGGTCGCGCTGCGGACGGGCCAGAGCGCAGACCTGGGCGGGATCGTCGAGGCGCTCGCGGCAGCCGCGTACTCCCGGGTCGAGCTCGTCGAGAAGCGCGGCGAGTTCGCCGTACGCGGCGGCATCCTGGACGTCTTCCCGCCCACCGAGGAGCACCCCCTGCGGGTGGAGTTCTGGGGCGACGACGTCGAGGAGATCCGTTACTTCAAGGTCGCCGACCAGCGCTCCCTCGAGGTCGCCGAGCACGGACTGTGGGCGCCGCCCTGCCGCGAGCTGCTCCTGACGGACGAGGTACGGGAGCGGGCGGCCCGGCTCGCCGAGGAGCACCCCGAGCTGGGCGAACTGCTCGGCAAGATCGCCGAGGGCATCGCCGTGGAGGGAATGGAGTCGCTGGCTCCGGTCCTCGTCGACGACATGGAATTGCTGATCGACGTCCTGCCCAAGGGCTCGATGGCCGTCGTCTGCGACCCGGAGCGGGTGCGGACGCGGGCCGCGGACCTGGTGGCGACCTCGCAGGAGTTCCTGCAGGCGTCCTGGGCGGCGACGGCCGGGGGCGGCGAGGCCCCCATCGACGTCGGCGCGGCCTCCCTGTGGGCCATCGCGGACGTCCGCGACCGGGCCCGCGAGCTGGACATGATGTGGTGGTCGGTGTCGCCGTTCGCGGCCGACGAGGAACTGGACGCGGACACCCTCAAGCTCGGCATGCACGCGCCCGAGACCTACCGCGGCGACACGGCCAGGGCGCTCGCCGACACCAAGGGCTGGCTCGCGGACGGCTGGCGCACGGTGTACGTCACCGAGGCGCACGGCCCCGCCGCCCGCACCGTCGAGGTCCTCGGTGGCGAGGGCATCGCGGCCCGCCTCGACGCGGAACTGACCGAGCTGACGCCCGCCGTGGTGCAGGTCGCGTGCGGTTCGATCGACTACGGCTTCGTGGACCCGGCGCTCAAGCTCGCCGTCCTCACGGAGACCGACCTCTCCGGCCAGAAGGCGGCCGGCAAGGACGGCGCGCGCATGCCGGCCCGCCGCCGCAAGACCATCGACCCCCTCACGCTCGAAGCGGGCGACTACATCGTGCACGAGCAGCACGGTGTCGGCCGCTACATCGAGATGGTGCAGCGGACCGTCCAGGGCGCGACACGCGAGTACCTGGTGGTGGAGTACGCCCCGGCCAAGCGCGGCCAGCCGGGCGACCGCCTCTACATCCCCACCGACCAGCTGGAACAGATCACCAAGTACGTCGGCGGCGAGGCCCCCACCCTGCACCGCCTGGGCGGCGCCGACTGGACGAAGACCAAGGCGCGCGCCAAGAAGGCGGTCAAGGAGATCGCGGCGGACCTGATCAAGCTGTACAGCGCGCGCATGGCGGCTCCCGGTCACGCCTTCGGTTCCGACACCCCTTGGCAGCGCGAGCTCGAGGACGCCTTCCCGTACGCGGAGACCCCCGACCAGCTCACGACCATCGCCGAGGTCAAGGAGGACATGGAGAAGACGGTCCCGATGGACCGCCTGATCTGCGGCGACGTCGGCTACGGCAAGACGGAGATCGCGGTCCGCGCGGCCTTCAAGGCGGTGCAGGACGGCAAGCAGGTCGCGGTCCTGGTGCCGACGACGCTGCTGGTGCAGCAGCACTTCGGGACCTTCTCCGAGCGCTACTCGCAGTTCCCGGTCAACGTCCGCGCCCTGTCCCGCTTCCAGACCGACACGGAGGCGAAGGCCGTCCTGGAGGGCCTGCGGGACGGCGCGGTGGACGTCGTCATCGGCACCCACCGGCTGTTCTCCGCCGAGACCAAGTTCAAGGACCTGGGCCTGGTCATCGTCGACGAGGAGCAGCGCTTCGGCGTCGAGCACAAGGAGCAGCTGAAGAAGCTGCGCGCCAACGTGGACGTCCTGACGATGTCCGCCACCCCCATTCCCCGTACGCTCGAAATGGCGGTGACGGGCATCCGGGAGATGTCCACGATCACCACCCCGCCGGAGGAGCGGCACCCGGTGCTGACCTTCGTCGGCCCGTACGAGGAGAAGCAGATCGGCGCGGCCGTCCGCCGCGAACTGCTGCGCGAGGGCCAGGTCTTCTACATCCACAACCGGGTCGAGTCGATCGACCGGGCGGCGGCGCGGCTGCGTGAGATCGTCCCCGAGGCGCGTATCGCGACGGCGCACGGGCAGATGGGCGAGCAGGCTCTGGAGCAGGTGGTCGTCGACTTCTGGGAGAAGCGGTTCGACGTGCTCGTGTCGACCACGATCGTCGAATCCGGCATCGACATCTCCAACGCCAACACGCTGATCGTGGAGCGCGGCGACAACTTCGGCCTCTCGCAGCTGCACCAGCTGCGCGGCCGGGTGGGCCGAGGCCGTGAGCGCGGCTACGCCTACTTCCTGTACCCGCCGGAGAAGCCCCTGACGGAGACCGCGCACGAGCGGCTCGCGACCATCGCCCAGCACACGGAGATGGGCGCGGGCATGTACGTGGCGATGAAGGACCTGGAGATCCGCGGCGCGGGCAATCTGCTCGGCGGTGAGCAGTCGGGTCACATCGCGGGCGTCGGCTTCGACCTGTACGTCCGTATGGTCGGCGAGGCGGTGGCGGACTACCGGGCCTCTCTGGAAGGCGGAGTCGAGGAGGAGCCGCCCCTGGAGGTCAAGATCGAGCTGCCGGTCGACGCGCACGTTCCGCACGACTACGCGCCGGGTGAGCGGCTGCGTCTGCAGGCCTACCGCGCCATCGCCTCCGCCAACACGGAGGAGGACGTCAAGGCCGTACGCGAGGAGCTCACCGACCGCTACGGCAAGCTGCCCGAGCCGGTGGAGAACCTGCTGCTCGTCGCGGGCCTGCGGATGCTCGCGCGGGCGTGCGGCGTCGGCGAGGTCGTGCTTCAGGGCAACAACATCCGCTTCGCACCGGCGGAGTTGCGCGAGTCCCAGGAACTCCGCCTCAAGCGGCTCTACCCGGGCACGGTCATCAAGCCGGCCGCCCACCAGCTCCTGGTGCCCCGACCGAAGACGGCGAAGGTGGGCGGGAAGCCGTTGGTCGGGCGGGAGTTGCTGGGGTGGACCGGGGAGTTCCTGGCGACGATTCTCGGGTCGTAGAGGTCGTAGAGGTCGTAGGCGTCGTCGCGGCTGGTGGTTGAGGCCGGGCTCACGCCGACGGTGGCTGGAACAGCATTCCCGTCAGGGTGCGGAAGACCTCCTCGGGGTCCTGGTCGCCGACCGCGGCGTCCAGGTTGTGGCCGAGGAGCAGCGTGGCGAAACCGTGGGCCAGGGACCAGGCGGCGACTCCGGCGAGGCGGGGGTCGGTGCCGGGTTCCGGCACCCGGTCGGAGACGGCCTGGCGCAGGCGGTCCGCGGTCAGGGCGCGGGCCGTGGTCAGCTCCAGGTCGTTCTCGCGCAGCAGCTCCGGCGTGAACATCACCTGGAAGTGCGCGGGATGCTCACGCGCGAAGCGTACGTAGTGGACGCCCGCGTCCCGTAGGTCCGTGGCCTCGGTGAGCGCGGCCGACAGCAGCGCGTGGCCCTCGGCCGCGATCGCGGTGAGCAGGCCGGTGCGGTCCTTGAAGTGGTGGGCCGGAGCCGCGTGCGAGACGCCTGCCCGGCGGGCCAGGTCGCGCAGACTCAGCGCGGACGGGCCTTCGGCGGCGATGACGTCGAGCGCGGCGCTCAGGATCGCGCGACGCAGATCGCCGTGGTGATAGGGGCGTTCGGGAGTGGTCTTCGCGGTCTCCATGGTCATCAGCGTACGCGGAATCTAGGCATTGACAAGTTCGGCGGGTTCGGGCAATCTTGTCAGTGTCAAGTTGTCGCATGGGTGGGAACGGGACGAGGGGGTTCGTCATGTCGGAGCACGGTGGTGAGGTGGCCGGGATGGTTCAGGGGGACGGGGTTGTCGGTGTGGAGACCGGGATCGGGGCAGGGGTAGGGGTGAGGGCCGGGGGTGAGGTCGGGATCGAGCTCGGCGAGGTGCGTCGGCTGTGGCACCTGCTGGAGCCCCTGCATGCGGTGCTCTACTACGCGCCGGAGGTCTTCGCGGAGTCGGCCGCGCTCGGGTACGCCGGGTCGGCGGAGGACCGCTGGCCGACCTACTTCCCCTTCCGTGCCGCGCCGTTGGGGGCGGTCGGGAGCGAGCGCGTGTCATCCGCCTTCTACAGCTTCAGCCCGCGGATGGTCGCCGTGCACATGGACTCCGCGTGGGACACCGCGAGCCCCGCGGATGTGCTGAAGGCGCGGGAGCGGGGCATGGACCGGGCGTACCGCGCGATATTCGGCGACCGCGCGGCGAGCCCCGAACTCGCCGAGGCCGCAGGGCTGTTGCGCTGTGCCGCCGAGGCCGCGAACACCGCGGGTCGCCCCATGGCCGCGGCCAACGCGGAGTCGGCGTGGCCGGTGGCCCCGCACCTCCAGTTGTGGCATGCGGCGACGATCCTGCGCGAGCACCGGGGCGACGGACATCTCGCGGCGCTGCTCGTCGCCGGGCTCGACCCCGTCGAAGCGCTCGTGTCCTTCGCGGCGATCGGTGCGGCCTCCGTCGAGCGCTTCGAGAGCCGCGGCTGGAGCGTGCAGGAGTGGAGCGCCGCCCGTGCACGCCTCGCCGCGCGCGGCCTCGTGACCGAATCCGGCACTGCCACACCCGCGGGCCGCGAGCTCCGCGCCGCGGTCGAACGCCACACGGACGAACTGGCCGCCGCCCCCTGGCTCGCCCTCACCCCGGCCGACCGGAGTCGACTGACCGAGCTGCTCGGCGAGTTCTGGGTCGCGGTGCTGGGTTCGGGGCTGCTGCCTTCGGAGTCCACGTTGGGGATCGGGAAGGTGTGACGGGAGGGCGTGATGATGTGGGTGTGTGGGGGGTATGCGGGCGGGAGAGCGTGCGTCGCCGGGTGACGCACTTGAAGCCGCCCGCGGGAGTTGGGCTTCGCGGACGGCCTAGGTGTCACGGTCGATCGGTGGGTGTGTCGTGCCTCGCGCGTCTGCGCGGCTACGGCTGATCGGGGTCTACGGCTGATCGGGCCGGTCGGTCGGTTCGCGGTCCATGCCCATCGAGCCCTCGATCTTCTGCTGGGCGTCGTCGACCTGGTCCGTGTACTTGTTGCCCGTCTTCTCGTTGATCTCCCGTTCCCCGGCGTCGGACATGTCCTTGCCCTTGGACTTCGCCTGATCCTTGAATCTGTCGAAGATGCCCATGCGGGAGCTCCTTCCGGAGGTGTGTCACCACCGACGATACGCCCGGCGTGCACCTATTGCCCGTTGGAGGAGGGTATGGGCCGGGCATGCCCGCCGCTACCGTGGGCACCAGGGAAACACGCCCTGTGCAGGGCGGACCCGGGGAACAAAGGGGAGGGGCGTCGTGGTGCGTCTGAGGGGTGGGGCGGCGGCTGCCGCATTGGTGCTGTTCGTCGTCGGCGCGGGGGTCAGCGGCTGCAAGAAGGAGACCACGGGCTCCGCCGGCCCGCAGGGCACGGTGGCCGGCGGCGCCGCGCTCACCGCCGTGGACTCGCTGACCGTCAAGGGGCGCGCGCCCAAGACGGGCTACAGCAGGGCGAGGTTCGGCACGGCCTGGGCCGACACGGACTCCAACAAGTGCGACACCCGCGACGACGTCCTCAAGCGGGACCTGAAGAACGTGAAGTTCACCGGCGGCACCTGCAAGGTCGTCTCCGGGGCGCTCGACCCGGACCCGTACTCCGGCAAGGAAGTGACCTACAAGCGTGGCCGCAGCCTGGTGGACATAGACCACCTCGTCGCACTCTCGGACGCCTGGCAGAAGGGCGCCAAGTACTGGGACGCGAGCAAGCGGATAGCGCTGGCCAACGACCCGCTCAACCTGCTGTCCGTCGACGCGAGCACCAACCGCAGCAAGGGCGACGGCGACACCGCGACCTGGCTCCCGCCCAACAAGGGGTACCGCTGCACGTATGTGGCCGCGCAGGTGGCCGTGAAGAAGAAGTACGGGCTGTGGGTCACCGGCGGGGAGAAGGCCGCGATGAAGAAGGTGCTCTCCGAGTGCCCCGGCCAGAAGCTTCCCTCGGGCGGCAATCCGACCCAGGCGCCGAAGCGGTTCACCGCCAACTGACGCCGTCTCATACTGCTGGACGCAAGGGCAAGATGACGACCTCGACCCGCTACTTGGACAATCGACGCAATTCGGCATCCTGGCAGTGCGATACATGCTGCTGAAGAGGACGGCGAGGGTCTGATGGTGGCTCTTGATCGGGCCGGAGCAGACGCGCGTCGAGCGGATAACCTTCGAGGGATACCGACTCGGCCCGGTCAAGATAGGGACGAATTCCCGCCAGCTATCTTCCGGGAAGGGCAAGGGGCCCATGTGAAGCACATAGGCGCTGGAGATAGCCGTGGTGCCGGTTCAGACATGAAGAATCAACTTGTCGATATTCCAGATGGCGGTAGGGTGAAGGTCGTGATTCAGAGTCTCGGCTACATCTTGGGCGGCTAGTAAATGGAATTCAGAGGTATCGGCGAGTTGCTCGCGATCGCAGGCGATGCTCTCTCGGACGCCCCGCCGAAGAACGACGCTCTATTCGGCGGGACTGCCCGGCAGTTGGGTGCACTGCTTTCCGCGCGTAACGGTTTCTATGCACTTGAATCGGCTTTGCACGTTTTCCCCGCGGGCGACGCGGTGCTGTCGGGGCGCTCGCTTGGGGAGTGGAATTACCGACAACTCTGGGTCGAGTCTTACGGCGAATTGGTGCCCCCTGCGCTGTTCTTCGCCGAGGATGTCTTCGGTGGACAGTTCGCTCTTATAGATGAAGCGGTCTGTTTGTTTGACCCCGAAACTGCGAAGATGGCCGTTTTTGCCAACAGTGTCGAGGAGTGGGCTTCGCGAGTTCTCGCGCAGTCCGACTACGCTACGGGATATTCGATTGCCCACGCATGGCAAGTCGAAAATGGTGCACTTCCTGTTGGTCACCGACTTATTCCAAGAGTGCCATTTAGTTGCGGTGGAGATTTCTCAGTTGAAAACATGGTGCTCATTGAGGCCGTATCGGCGATGCGCTACTGGGGCGGATTTGCCACGATGATTGCAGGGCTCCCGGATGGCGCTCAGCTGAGATTCAGTCCTGCCGTGGTTGACGGCTTGCGGTGTGCTGGCCGTCCGCGGGGAGACAGAGGTGAATGCGGATGTTTCGACCGATAAGTGAGCGTTCCCGGTTGGCTGCCTGAACCTGCGTCAGGGCTGGCGATAAAATGAGCCCTTCCGGCCTCAGGTTGACGTGTGGTGAAGGACGAGTACCCAGCCGCCGACGGCGGGCGGTGGGCCTCAAGCCGCTCAACTGGTCTCGCCGGTAAGCCGGAAGCGCACCGCGCTACACACGACACCCAAGCTCGTCTGTACCCATGCGACATGCCACCGCCTGGCCGGACCCATCGAGCGAACCAAGTCCCCTCACCGCAAGAGGCGTTCATGGTCACCGTATCCCCGCAGAAGTCCGATGCGTCCGCATCTTGGGCGTACGCCCTTCAGTTGCCGCACGATCCGCTCGCGCCGCGCATCGCCCGTGTCACTCTCAGAGCCGTACTCGCCGGACACGGCATGACCCAGTTCACCGGCACCGCCGAGCTGCTGACCTCGGAACTCGTCACGAACGCCTACCGGCACTCCACCGGGCCCTCCACCCTCCGTCTCCGGGCCTTGGGAAGCGCTCGCCCTCGCGTCCGCGTGTGGGATGCCGACCCCCACATTCCGCCTCCCTTCGACAAGGATTCCGGTCCGCTCCACCCCGTCCCCGCCGAGGCGGACGGCGGGCGCGGACTGGTCCTCGTATGCCATTACGCAGATGCATGGGGTGGCTACCCGCTCGGCGACGACCTCTTCGGGCGGGGCGGCATGCTCATGTGGTCCCGAGTACCCTCCGGCCATGACCGGTGCCGTGCACATCCCGGAGTACCTGGACGACTGTGAGCTGGTCGCGGGCGAGGATCTCGCGCACGATCCCGCGTTCTGGCTCGCGCATGTCCTGCTGATGGTGGGTGATCCGGGAGAGAAGCCGGAACGCTACGGGGTGGAGGCGTCGGCCTACGAGGAGATGGTGGATCGTCTCGGGGACCCCGAACAACCCTGGCCTGTTCTCCGTGTTCCCTTCGACGGTGGGCATACGGCCCATGCCGTGTACGCCAACTTCGAAGACATGAACAACGTCGACTTCTTTGTCCGCCACCCCGCCTGGGGGCGGCTCGGTTTCCTCGGGGACTGCGGCGCCGACGAGGCAGGCCCCGGGCTGTCGTGGGCCGAACTCACCACTCTCGCCGCGAGCACGCAGGACGGCGACGAAGGTCTGTCCGATGCCTCGCAGCGCCTCCTGCTGCTGCTTCCGATGCTCGGTGACGCCGATATGCCCAGTGAGGCACCTGCCGTCGTGTCGCGGGCACTGGCCCACTGCGGGATACGTGCTGACGCGGCCGACGAATTGGCCGCCGCCCTGCTGCCCGACCAGGCCGACGGCCCCCGGTGGATCGTGACAGGTGACAGTCCGATCGCCGTGTGCTCGTCGCCGTACAGCCCCCGGCAGGTGCCGATCGCCCTTGGTATCACCACGGACCAGGCCCAGGCTCTGGCCGACTCCCTCAGCGGCCCCTGACCGAAGGTGTCTCCCCCAAGAACTCCGAACAGAATGATCAGCGCTTGCTCTCCCGGGAGACTGGTCTGCCGAGGAGGTGTGCATGATGAGTCGGCACATGCACACGGCCCAGGGGATATGACATGACCGAGCGCGGTCCGGTGGACCTCATCCGCCTTGCTGATGGAGAGAACAGCATGGTCGTGCGGGTGGCGGGTCCAACGACCGGAGTGCTTCCGTGGGACGGTTGCCTTGACGTCGACATCGTGGTGGCCAGCGAGTTCGCGAAGGGCCACCTCACAGAGGTGTGCCTGTTGCCCGAGGACCTGGACGATTGGGCGGAGGCGCTCGAACTACTCGCTGTGGGCCGGCCGGTTCGCTGGATGGACGACGGTCGAAACCCGGAGATCCGGATCACGCCGAAGGGGCCGTACATCTCCCGCGGCGAGGTCCTCAACGCGATCGAGGTGGTGGTGAGGGACGCCGCGGTGTCCCTCACCTCGGTTTGCGTATCGGTGCGCCTGCCCGACGACTGGGTCGATGCCCAGCGTCTGCGACTCGCCCAGGTCCGCGCCGCTTGGCCCTTCGGGCAGGGTTGAGGACAGGAGGCTCTCAGCTGCGGGTGGCGGCCTCACGGAGGCGGCTCACGTCATCGCGGCGGTTGTCCTAGAAGGGGGGCCGGCCCGAATCGGCGGGAGGCCTCGGATGAATCCGTTTCCCGGCGCCGCGCATCTCTAGCGGCCAGCGCTGGTCGATGGCGGCCGCAGCCTCCTTGCAGGATTGGCAGACATCCTGCCCTTCCGGCGTCCACATGCCGTATGGAGAGGGGACCAGGCTGTCGCTCCCTATGCCGCACAAGGTCATGCCGAAGTCCTCGTAAGCATGGGCCTCGTCGTAGGCGTGGGACACGTCCCCGGGCAGCTCCGGTGATTGCGCCCGCTCCCAGCGCAGGTCCACGGGCTGGTACTGCGGCCGGGAGACCTCCTGCAGCTG
This sequence comes from Streptomyces olivochromogenes, assembly GCF_001514115.1. Taxonomy (GTDB): domain Bacteria; phylum Actinomycetota; class Actinomycetes; order Streptomycetales; family Streptomycetaceae; genus Streptomyces; species Streptomyces olivochromogenes. The sequence goes on along the minus strand of NZ_KQ948464.1, from coordinate 124,486 downwards.
GTGTCCCAGCTCGGTCCATGCGTAGCACCAGGGGCAGAACCAACGCTCCTTCACCCGCAGGTCCCATTCCGTCAGCGGTTCCGATACCTGTATCCGTCGCACTTCGTGTCCACACACGTCACAGGTCACACTCCGATCGTTCCACGCGATCACCGGGGACTTCATCGACGGGGACTGACACCGGGTTCGGCTGTGCGGCGACGACGTCCTCTCGGTCATTCCGACCGACCCGTACTGGCGGCCCGAACGGGCGGCGGCCGACCGTACCGCCGCGCTCGTGGCGAACCTGGCTCCCGGGCTGCCCGACGGAGTGGACGTCGAGATCGACGTCGATTGGTACGACACGCCCGCCGTTGTCGACTGCGGCCAGAATCTGTTGAGGATCGGGTGTCCGCGGTGCGACGCGTCGATCGACACCCAGTGGTGGAGTGACCTTCTCGAAGCCCACGGTGAGGATGGCTTCGGGACCCTCGCGATCGAGGTCCCCTGCTGTGGTGCCGCGACCTCGCTGGACGCGCTGGACTACGACTGGCCGTGCGGCTTCGCCCGCTTCGAGATCGCCGTCTGGAATCCCGAACGCCTCTGGTTCAGTGACGAAGAACTGACCGTACTCGGGGACGCCCTCGGGCACCCCGTACGGCAGATCAGGGCCCATATCTGACCCGTTCGTCATCCCGCCTCAGCCAATCTGTGTCGCTGCCCAAGGTCCCGAAGTGAGGCGGGCTCGGCGGACGGTGTCAGTGGTGGGCGGCCGCGCCGAACGACCGTCCCCGCCCGGCAGGCACCCGACGCAGACGGCTACAGAGTCGATTCCAGGGTCACCGACTGGGATGCGAAGCCGTTGCGCTCGTAGAAACGGATGGCATCGGCGCTGCGGACGGCTCCAGCAGCGTGCCCGTGAGATAGCCGACCACTTCGCCGTCGCCGCGATCGGCGACAAGGAGCAGTCGGTTCGGGTCCGCCAGGCCGGACGAGAAACGCCGCGGTCCGTGCTCGCGTGGCCAGTTGATGTCGACGCCCGGGTCGCGGGTACCGGCGTCCTCGGCGAACAGCGCGCTGCCGCACGCGACAAGCCCCTCGATGTCGGCTTGTTCGGCCCTGCGGACGATCACCTCATGCCGTTCACCACTCATGGACTGTGACACTAACGGCGAGTACTGACATGACTGACTGCGTCCATGGGTGAGGGGGAGGGGCCGCGGGGAAAGGGTCTCGACCGGTTCCCTCGGCGACAATGCGTCAATGCGCCGCATCCGAGCAGTCCACATCGACGAACTGCCCCTACTCCAGGACATCGAGCGCGCCGCCGGGCGGTGTTTCGCCGACATCGGCATGCCGGAGATCGCCGACGACGAGCCCCTTCCGCTCGCCGACCTCGCCCACTATCAGCACGTCGGCCTGGCCTGGGTCGCGGTCGACGAGGTCGACAGACCGGTGGCGTACCTCATCGCGGAACACGTCGACGACAACCTGCACATCGAGCAGGTGTCGGTGCACCCGGACAGCGCGCGGCGCGGCATCGGGCGTTCGCTGCTGGACCATGTCGGTCACCGGGCCGGGGCTGAGGGGATACCCGCTCTGACCCTGACCACCTTCGCCGACGTCCCCTGGAACGCGCCCTACTACGTGCGCTGCGGTTTCCAGTTCCTGGATGACGGCGCGCTCGGTCCCGGGCTCCAGGACATCCGCCGACGCGAGGCCGCCCACGGTCTGGAGCGCTGGCCGCGGGTCTGCATGCGCCGGCGTCTGTGACCTCCGGGTTCGTTACGCCTCCGCGGCGAACAGCTCTTCCGCGTTGGTGGCCGTGAGGGCCCGGTCGAACCAGGTGCCCAGCAGTTCCAGGTCGGTGCAGGCGTTGACGCGCTCGCGGGCGGCCTCGGGGATGTCGATGGCGCGGAGGTCGAGGATGCGGAGGATGTCCTCGGCGCGGCCCTTGATCCGGGTTTCCTCGATGATGGTGCCGCTGCCGGGAAAGCGGCTGGGGCGCAGGGTCATCAGGTGCCTCCAGAATGCGCGGCTCTGGGTGTCGCCCAGGCCGACCTCGGTGTATTCCGCCCAGTCCCGCGCGGTCTCGCCTCCGATGGTGGCGAGCGCCGTCGCCAGCGCCTCCAGTATCGCAGGGAGGGCGGGGTCGTTGGCGTGAGCGAGCGCGGAGAAGACGGCTAGGGCCAGGTCTTCGGCCGCCTCGTCCGGGTCGATGATCGTGGGGAGGTTTTCGGGGCCCAGGACCAGTGGGAAGAGCGCGATACTGGTGTGGGCGGGCAGGCCGATGCGGATGGGCTGCGCGGCCCAGGACGCCGTGGGCTTGTCCTGGCAGACGACGAGCAGGAGGGGCGGCAGCTTGTACTCGGCGTAGAGATACGCCAGGTAGTACGTCCAGCTGTTGAGCTTGTCCGGGTCCGGTCTGCCTTGCGCCTCCACGGCGAGCAGGTAGCTTCCGCTGTCCGCCGTGTCGACGGGCATCAGGGTGTCCACGCGGCGCGCCATGGATTTGATCTCGGTGAGATCAGTGTCCAGGAGCTGGATCGTGGTGGGTTCGGGTAAGGCGATGCCCGCTTTCGGGAGGGCCCGGGCGAACAGCCCCGGGTCCTCCCTGAAGATCTGGTGCATCGCCTCATGCGCTGAGCTGACCATGTGACGGAATGTAGTGACGCGGATGCTTTCCATCGGGCGGCTTGGGATCGGTTCAGCCGTTCGAGTGACTATGCCGCAGGTCTATGTCGCGAGCCGGCGATGGAGAGGTGCGTCAGCGCGTCACCGGCAGAGCCGTCGCGAACCGGTGGCCGTCGGCGCGGGTCTGGACCGGGAAGTCGACCTTGAGGGCGCCCTCCTGGCCCTCGACGGTCAGGTGGGTGACCACCTTGAGGCCGAGGAAGGTCTTCTTGGGCGCGCTCGCGGTGACGTACGGGCGCGGGAGGTTCATCAGCAACTTGCCCGGCTTGCCGCCGCGGTTGCCGTCGAAGAACAGGATCCGCTGGTTCGTCAGGACGAGGTACATCGGGCGCGGGGTGACCGTCGCCATCACCGTTCCCGCGCTGAGTACGCCGACCACCGCCGCGGTGAGGGCCTGCTTGCGCACCGAGACCGTTCCGATGCCGGCCAGGCTCGTGAGTTCGACCTGCTCGCCCTGGAGCAGCAAGGGGGCCGAGACCTCCAGCAGTTGTCTGGCGCGACGGGCGTTGAGTGCCACGGGTGGGGCTCCTGGTGACGGTGAGATGAGGTGGAAGTGACGGTGACAGGGGCGGTGACGGTGACGGTGACAGGGGCGGTGACAGAGACGGCACGGATTGTTCCAAGCCGGCGGAAAGACGGAAGGTCACCTCCCACAAGGCGAACTCAAGTTCGAGCAATGACCCGGCCAAGATCAGTCATAGAAGGGTCAAGTCGACGCCTGCATGCGCTGTTTGGGCCTTGTGTTCCCACAACCTCCCCACACCTGGGCGGAAACCGCCTCCAACCCGCCACTTACCATCCGCTCCATGTCGAGCGACGCGTCCCTCCCACCCCCCGACTTCGAACTCGCCTCCGCCTTCCCCGAGGTCGGCTGGCTGCGGCAGGCCACCGCCGCGCGGGACTGGGCGGGAATCAGGAGGTACGCCGACGGACTGCCGCAGGGCACCGACCGGGCGTTCCTCGTCCGGGTCGTCGCCGAGGTGCCCGGCGTCGAGCACTTCCTGCGGGAACTCGTCGCCGCCGCCCCCGACGACGTACTGGCCCTCACCACGCTCGGGACCCGCGAGATCGAGATCGGCTGGGAGATCCGGAGCAGCGCGCGCGCCGAGCACGTCAGCCGGGAGCAGTTCCGGCAGCTGCACGAGCACCTGCGGCAGGCCGAACGGCTGCTCATCCGGGCCACCGCCCTCGACCCGTCCCACGACGCGGCCTGGGCCGCGCGCCTGACCACGGCCATGGGGCTGCAGCTCGGGCAGAACGAGGCGCGGCGGAGGTACGACCGGCTGGCCGCGTACCACCCGCACCACTTGACCGGGCAGGCCCGGCTGCTCCAGCAGCTGTGTCCCAAGTGGAGCGGGAGCTGGGAGGCGGCACACGGGTTCGCCCGCGAGTGCCTGCTCAACTCGCCCGAAGGCTCGCTCAGCGGTGGTCTGGTGGCGGAGGCGCACCTGGAGCGCTGGCTCGATCTGCCCTCCACGGGGAGTGAGCGGACCGACTATCTGCGCCGGCCCCACGTCCACGCCGAACTCGTCGAGGCCGCCGAACGGTCCGTCCTGCACCCGTACTACCGGCCCGCGTACGGGTGGGTCACCATCCAGGGCGTCTTCGCCGCGCTCTTCTCGCTGATCGGCGACACCGCACGCGCCGCCGCGCACTTCCGTGCCCTGGGCAACCTGGCCTCCGAGTACCCGTGGAGTTACCTCGGCAAGCCCGCGGACGCGTACGCCAAACACCGTTCCGCCGCCCTCGGAAGAGGCTGAGCGGATGCCGAACAAGACAGGCAGAGGCAGACGATGAGCCAGGGCATCCATCACACCGAGGTCGACGGCATACCCACCCTCTTCGCGTACGCCACCGGGCCCATGCGTGCCGGACTGGTCTTCCGCGTCGGCGTCGCCGACGAGACGCTCGCCGGGGCCGGGATCACCCACCTGGTGGAGCACCTGGCGCTGCACCGCCAGGGCCTGGCCGACTACCACTTCAACGGCGCGACCAAGGCCGCGTTCACGCACTTCCACGTGGAGGGCGCCGAGCACGAGATCGTCGCCTACCTCGACGGCGTGTGCACCTCCCTCCTCGATCTGCCCATGGAGCGGCTGGAGACCGAGAAGGAGATCCTGCGCACCGAGGAGGCACGCCGGGAGCCCGGACAACTGCCGTTGTGGCGGTACGGAGCCCAGGGGTACGGGCTGGTCAGCTATCCGGAGTGGGGCGTACGGGGGTTGCGGCCGGACGACGTACGGGATTGGGCCGGGACCTGGTTCACCCGGGACAACGCCGTGCTGTGGATCGCGGGGGAGCGGCTGCCGGCCGGGCTCTCGCTCAAACTGCCCGCCGGTCAGCGGCGCCCGATGCCCGCCGTCACCTCCGCCCTCCCCACCGCCCCCGCCTACTTCTCCGACGGCAAGGGCGGCGTCCTGCTCGACGCCGTCGTCACCGACACCACCGCCGCCCGGCTCTACGCCGGTGTCCTGGAACGCGAACTCTCCCGGTCCCTGCGCCAGGAGGGCGGCTACTCCTACACGGCGGCCAGCGACTACACCTCCCGCCGGGACGGTTTCGCCACCGTCACCGCCTTCGCGGACGCCCTGCCCGCCAAGCAGGACGCGGTCCTCGGCGGGTTCGTCGACGTGCTCGCGGGCCTCCAGGTCGGCCGGATCGCGCAGGCCGACCTGGAGGCCGTACGCGGGCGCAGCGACGCCACGCTGACCGCGCCCGACGCGGCCGTACGGCGGCTGCCGGGCGCGGCGGAGGAACTGCTCGCCCACCGTCCGCCGCGCGGGCTCGAAGAACTGCGTGCCGAGCTGTGGGCGATGACACCGCAGCATGTGCACGCGGTGGCGCTGGAGGCCGCCGGTACGGCGTTGCTGCAGGCTCCCTCGGGGCACCGGGCCGACTGGGCCGGGTACACGGCGGCCCCGACCACGTCGTCGTACGCCGTCACGGGCAAGCGGTTCGAGGCCGTACGCAAGGACGAGCCGGCCATGGTCGTCGGGGGCGAGGGGGTCAGCCTGACGGCGGGGGGCGAGGCGGCCACCGTGCTCTACAGCGCGTGCGCCGCCCTGCTCAGCTGGCCCGACGGCGGGCGCCGGCTCATCGGCACCGACGGGCTGTCCGTGGAGGTGGAGCCGGGGGAGTACGGGATCGACGCGCACACCATGGCGACCATCGACGCGGCGGTGCATCCGAGTGCGGTGGTGCAGTTGCCGCCCCGGCAGCAGCGGCAGCAGCGGCAGTCGGAGGGCGCCGCTTCGGCGGGGCGGACCGCAGGATCCGCCGGTGCGGTTCGGCAGAAGACATCGGCGCGGCGTACCGGCGGGCAGACGGCGCTGCTCGTCATCTTCGGGGTCCTCGCGGGGCTCTGGTCCCTGCTGGCCCTCTCGTACACCGTCTTCGGCGCCTCGGACCCGGAGACCAGCACCGGGGAATGGGCCGCCCTCACCGTCTTCCTCTGGGCCGTCGGGGCGCTGCTCGCCTGGCCGGCCGTCAGGGTGGTGCGAAGCACCCGGCGGGGGTGAACCGCCGGGTGCCTTGAGCGTGGATGAGGGTTTCCGGGTCACCTCGGCTCAGAGATGGCCTCAGCTCAGAGGTGACCTCAGCGCATATACGGGTTGCCCGGCGCCGGGCCCGGCATGGGTCCGGGTGTCCGCCCCACGTTCGCCGTGGCGTACTTCGGCGTGCGCTTGTCGAACAGCGCGAACAGCAGCAGCCACACCGCCATCGCCAGAGTGACGACGGCGACCGCGCCGAGGACGGGATCGCCCGCGTCCGACTGAACGGTCGCCCACGGCAGCGTCACCAGCTCGTACAGCAGGAACGCGGAGAAGGCGCCCCAGTCCGAGCCCCTGCCGCGGCGGATCGCGGCGTACAGGAACGGCACCCACACCAGCAGACCCAACGACGCGACCACCAGGACCGACCACGCGATCCGCTGGGCCCAGCCGGCTTCCAGGCGCTTGTCCACGCTCATGCCCATGCCTCTCACATCCCCCGAGCACCCACGAGCGCCCTACGAGCCCCCCGAGAGGTTTCTCGGGTCCCGAGAATCCTCTCGGGGGGCGTCATGTTCCCATCTGGCGGGTCACACGCGCTGGTGTTCGCCCTTCAGGGACGTCACGATCCGGGTCGCCAGCTTCTTCGCCGTGGCGGCGCCGTTGTCGTGCCCGTCCGTGGACATGACGCTGACGACGTCGGTGCCCGCGCGCACGGCGATCAGGGTCGTGCCGTTCTGCCAGGCGCTGTTGGTCAGGGTGATGGTGTAGGCGGCGTCGCCCAGGCCGGGCGTGGTGGCGCCGGTGACCTTCACCTTGGTGTGAGTGTCGGAGTCGGTGAAGGTCGCGCACGTGGTGGCGATCTTCTCCAGGTCCTTCAGCACGGTCGTCGAGGTCGTGCCGCGGTAGGTGTCGACCTCCTGGGCGATGTCCTCGGAAGTGTTCTTGCTGATGTAGTCGTTCTGGGCGAAGGACACCCCCGAGTCGCCGGTGATCGTTATCCAGCTGGTGCCGCCCAGCAGGGAGCAGTCCGGCTTCGGCGCGGGGGAGGAGCTCGGGGCGGTGTACGTGGTGCCGGAGTCCCGTGCACCGCTGGGGTCGACCGCGAAACCGGTGGCGAAGAAGGACGCGGGCGCGAGCGCCTTCTTGAGCTGCGCGCCGGTCAGCAGACCGGCGTTGGGGTCCTTGGCCTGCTTCGTCTTGGCGGACGAGGGCTGAACGGTGGGTCCGGAGGAGCAGGCCGCCAGGGCGAGCGGGAGCACGGCTGCGGCGAGCAGGGCCTTGGCCGTGCGAGAGGGGTGACGCATCGGGATGTCTGAGTCCTTCTTTGAGAAGTGGTGCTGTTGAGCCGAGCGGACTCTATGGGTGCACAGGCCATCCACAGCCATCGGGGTGCCAAAGATCGGTAAAAGAGGGGCTCGATCGGCCCGGGGTTCCATGGACTCCCCATGTTTTGCCGTGGCTTGAGGGATTCTTGTGGCGATTGAGATACGGGGTTTCCCGATCAAGGGGGTGGCGTCGGTTACGGTGCGATCCGCCCCGCGCGCCGGGGGCCGGTCACCCTCTCTCACCGGTGAGCCGGGATGGGCGCCGACGGGGCTCAACTGTCTTGAACTGTCTTGATTCGATCTATATGACCGCATGTCCTGTGCGTTCCGCGCGCCGTGACGTGCGCGCGTCATGAATGGGGTGGGGATGTCCAGCCATCGGATGTCTAAGAAGGGCCGTTACATCGCTTGGGCGACGGCAGGCGCGGCCGTGGTCGCCGGGGCCGGGATCGCGGCGCAGACGTCGATGGCGGCGACCACCTGGCCCGCCCAGCGGACGTTCACGGGCCGGGCCTTCGACACCTGCGCCGCCCCCTCGCTGACGGCGATGAAGGCCTGGCACACCGGCTTCTACGGAGCGGCCGCCGTCTACATCGGCGGCAAGAACCGCGGCTGCAGCCAGCCCAACCTCACCGCGTCCTGGGTGAAGTCGGTCAGCACCCTGGGCTGGAAGCTCATCCCGCTGTACGTCGGCGCGCAGCCGTCCTGCCAGACCGGCTCCAACCCGGAGAAGCTCACCGCCACCAACGCCGCCTCGCTCGGCGCCACCGACGCCGCGGACGCGGTGGCCAAGGCGTCCGCGCTGGGCATGAAGGCGGGCAGCCCGATCTACCTGGACATGGAGTCGTACGACGTCACGAACACGGCGTGCAACAAGGCCACGCTGACGTACGTACGCGCCTTCGACAAGGCGCTGCACGCCAAGACGTACCGGACCGGTTTCTACGGCTTCACCAGCTCCAGCGCCAAGGCCATCGCGACCGCGACCGACAAGACGGACCTGCCGGGCAACCTCTGGTACGCGCTGTGGGACAAGGCCAACACGACGACCTCGGACTGGCCGTGGGGCTCCACCCAGTTCACCGGCCACAGCCGCGCCCACCAGTACATGGTCAACAGCAAGGAGACCATCGGCGGTTACACGATCACCGTGGACCGCGACGCCTGGGACGCGCCGGTCGCCATCACCGGCTGACATTCGGACGCATCCCGAGATCGCCGGAGAACATCAACCGGAGATCAACCGGCGAACAACCGGAGGAGGAGCAGGGCATGAGGGTCGAAAGGCTGCCGGCGGTCGTCGGACCGTCCGCCGTCCGTGCCGGGCTGGCGGCGCTTCCCGTCGTCAGCCTGGGGCTGTTGTGCCCTGTTCCGTCCCTCGTGATCGCCCTGCCGCGGGGCACCCGCGCGGACTGGGCGGTCTTCGGGGGGTTCTGCGCGGTGCTGGTGGCGTGGGTCATACAGCTCTCGCTCACACCCGAGACCACCCACGGCCTCGAGTTCGCGGACGACGTGCTCCTGATCCTGGTGTCGATGGTCGGCGCGGCGGTACACGCCTGGACGGTCTGGCCCCGGCGCGCCGGGTACTAGCGGCGCACCGGCCGGACCGGCCGCACGAGCCGCACCGGTCGCACGAGCCGCACCGGTCGCACGGGCCGCACGAATGCATGGAAGCGCGGAAGCGCGAAGAGGCGGAGGTACGGGAACCACGTGGTCAAGCGGGTCAGGCAGGTGCCGCAGGCGCAGCGCGCGAAGGCGGCGCGCGACGCCACGCAGGAGTCGAGGCTCGCCGCCGGTGTGCGGGCGGCACTCCAGTGGCCGCGTGTACTGGGCGGCAGGGGGGTCGCGATGGTGGCGGGTGCCGTGATCGTCGCGGTCGCGGTCGCGGTCACCGGGTACTTCCTCTCCCGCACCGACACGAAGCGACAGGTGCCCGACACCCGGGCCCGCCACTACAAGGACGTCGACGCCTGCCTGCTGACCGGCAAGGACGGGATCACGGCCGGCACCAACGCGGCCGAGGTCTGGCAGGGCATGCAGGACGCGTCCCTCAAGACGCACGCGCGCGTGAGCTACGTCCCGGTGACCGGTGAGCAGTCCGCGGCCAACGCGCGGCCCTACCTCAACGGCCTGCTCCAGCGGTCCTGCGACGTGGTCGTCGCGACCGGAGAACCCGAGGTCACGGCGGCCACGCAGACCGCCCCGCAGTACCAGAAGGTCGACTTCGTGCTGGTGGGGGACGCGGGAGCCGACTCCACGAGCGCCAAGAACATCACCGTGACGCGCGTCGGCGACGGACTGCGCGCCGAGATCGCCGGGGTCGTCGAGCGCGAGGTCGAGGCGCGCGGTTAGCCGGGGCCGGTACGACAGGACGCGATCGGCGATACGTCCCGACGTGACCGGTCGTGCGACCGGACTTGATCGGTCGCATGAGTGGATGTGGTCGGTCGTACCGGCGGATGTGAGCGGCTGTACGAGCGGATGTGATCGGCCGTACGAGGGGATGTGAACGGTCGTCAGAGCGGACGGTGGCCGTCCCGCTCGTCACGGCAGCCGCGCCGGTATCTGAAGTCTCCGCGAATCGTTGGTCGAATGGCTGGCCGAGAGCCGGGCCACTGCCTACCATCGATCACCGCAAGACTTTGTGCACCGTCGCACAATCTCCTCGGGAGGTTTCCTTGCACCGCCGCCGTCGCACCGCGTTCGTCCTCTCCGCCGCGATCGTCGCGGCGGCCCCCCTTCTCACGGCGTGCGGTGGCGAGGCGCACCCAGGCGCCGCGGCCGTCGTCGGTGGCCGGCGGATCACGGTCGCGCAGTTGGAGAGCCGGGTGAACGAGGTGCGCTCGGCACAGCGGGCCGCCGTCAAGGACGAGGCCCAGTACGAGCAGGCCATCGCCAAGACCGGCAGCCTCACCCGCGCCACCCTGCACACCATGGTCCTCGACCAGGTCCTCGACCGGGCCGCCAAGGACGCGGGCGTGAGCGTCACCCGCGCGGACACCCAGCAGATGCGGGCGACGCTGGAGGGCCAGGCGGGCGGTGCGAAGGCGCTGGAGACGGCCTGGCTGCAGCAGTACGGGGTGGCGCCCCAGCGTCTCGACGACAACCTCCGTACCGAGATCGAGGCCCAGAAGCTCGCCGCCGCGCTCGGTGCCGACATGAACACCACCGACGGCAAGGCCACGTTCTGGAAGGCCATGTCCGACGCGTCCAAGAAGCTGAACGTCGACCTGAACCCGCGCTACGGCGCCTGGGACGTCCAGAAGAGCAGCCGCGTCGATGTGAAGACACCGTGGCTGCGGGAGGTCACGTCGACGGGTACGCAGCAGACGGCGTAGTAGGCCAGTAGGCCAGTAGGCCAGTAGGCCAGTGGGTCGTGGGGCAGCGCCGGGTCCTGGCCTGGGGGTGAAGCTGTGGATAAACACTTCGGCCGCCTCCCGGCCTGTGGATAACTCCTGGGGGCGTCGGTGGCGTGGGTTACGTTCGTGGGGTGAACGCAACCAGCTCCGACGCCACCGCCCAGGTTCCCGCCCCCGGCCGTATCGTCCTGCTCACCACCAGCCACCGCGTCGCCCCCGGGCTGCTGTCCTGGCCCGCCTGGCAGGTGCTGCGCACCGCCGACCAGGTGCTGTGCGCGGACGGCGCACATCCGCAGCTGCCGTATCTGCGTGAGGCGGGCATCGGCGTCGACGAGGCTTCCCCCGATGCCCAGGAGCTGGTGGCCGTCTGCGCCGGTGGCCGCACGGTGGTCGTCGTCGCCACCGGCGAGGGCGAGCCGCGCCTCACCGACGGCCTGGCCCGCCTCGCCGGCTCCGGCCGCATACAGATGCCGGACCTGGAGCTGCTCCCGGCCTCGTACGACCTGCCGGGCGCCCGCCTCCTCGACCTCGTCCAGGTCATGGACCGCATCCGCGTCGAGTGCCCGTGGTCGTCCCAGCAGACCCACAAGGGCCTCGCGAAGTACGGGATCGAGGAGGCGTACGAGCTCGTCGAGGCGATCGAGGAGGGCGACAGGGACGAGCTCAGGGAAGAGCTCGGCGACGTGCTGCTCCAGGTCGTCTTCCACGCCAGGATCGCGGAGGAGGACGCCGAGGCTCCCTTCTCCATCGACGACGTGGCCGGCGGCATCGTCACCAAGCTGATCCACCGCCACCCGCACGTGTTCGGCGACGAGACGGCCACGACCCCCGAGGAGGTCAAGGAGCACTGGCTGCGCACCAAGGCCGAGGAGAAGCGGCGGACGTCCGTGACGGAGGGGATACCGCTGGGCCAGCCGGGCCTGGCCCTCGCGGCGAAGCTGGCATCGCGCGTGCGCACGGCGGGACTTGAGGTCGAACTCCCCCGAGGCGAAGGCGTCGGCTACGAACTGCTGGCCATCGCCGCCCACGCGGAGGCCGAGGGAGTGGACCCGGAGGCGGCCCTGCGCGCGGCGGCGCGGGCATACCGGGACGCGATCCGGGTGACGGAGACGGGCTGAGGAGGTCGAGGCCAGGGGCCGCAGGGCGTGGAGGCTCTCCACCCGCTGACATCAGGCACTGGAGGAGGCGGGAGGTCTGGCAACAGGGCTACGTGTTGGGGGCGCGGCTTGTCGGGTTGTGCCAGTTGGGGTGGGGGCGGTCCAGCAGCCACTCCGCGGGGCCCAGGGGGCGCGGGCGGCTGGGGTCGGCGGGTGGGAGGAGGTCGTGGAAGATCTGTTCCGGCGGGGTGCCGAAGGCGGGGAGGGCCTCGGCGATCTCCTCGACGAGCGGGGGCGGCCCGGCGAGATAGACGTCGTGGCGGGCCCAGCCGGCGCGGTTGCCCAGCGCGGTCAGCAGTCGCTCGGTGGCCTGGGCCTTGGGGCGGCCGGGCGCGGGGGTGATGAAGGTGACGCCGAGGCGGGGTAACCGGGACTGGAGTCGTTCCACGGCCGACCGGTCGTAGAGGTACGAGGTGTCGCGGGCCACGAGGAACAGCCGGGCCTCGTGCGTGGCGTCGAGTTGCTGGAGCAGCGCCTTGACAGGGGCCCAACCGGTGCCGGCCGCGATGAAGGTCAGCGGCCGTTCCACCGGCGCCCGCAGGGTCAGGGCGCCGCCGGGTGCGCCGAGCCGCAGGACATCGCCCTCCCGGGTCTGCCGGACCAGGGCGGTGGACAGCACCCCGTCCTCGACGCGGCTGACGTGCAGGTCGACGGTGTGGTCGGCGCGGGGCGCGTTGCCGAGCGAGTACGGGCGCCAGATGCCCGGCAGGTGGGGGACGCTGACGCTGACGTACTGGCCGGGGGAGTAGCGCAGCCGGTGGTGCGGGCGGAGGGTCAGTACGACGAGGTCGTCGCCGTGCCGGGTCCGGGACACGACCTCGGCGTCCCACCAGGGCGGTTCACCCTCGTGCTGTGCCTCCCACGCGCCCTGGAGCATGACGTTCGTGATCGCCCCGTATGCCTCGGTCCAGGCCTTCTCGGCCTCCGCGCTCCACGCCGACCCCGCGACGGCGGCGAACGCGGCGATCAGGCTCGCCCCCACGGCGGCGTAGTGCTCCGGCTCGGCCAGGTACTTCCGGTGGTCCCGTCCCAGCTCCCGCAGGTACCCCGGCAGCGTCGGATCCTCCAGCCGCTCCATCACATACGTGAGTGCCGCGAACAACCGGTCCCGCTGTCGCTCCATGTCCTCCGGGAAGTCCAGGGGGAAGAGCCCGCGGACGTCCGGGTAGTGCCGGAAGAGATGCGAGTAGAAGTACTTGACCGCGAACTCGGCCCGTCTCTCGACGACCGCGAAGCTGGATCTGAGTATTTCGGGGTCCACGGCGCGAATTTAGGGAGGAGGCGAGGCGTGAAGTCAAACAGCTGCCGATTTCGGGATGGCCCGGGATGAACGGGGCGCGTTCTGCACCATCCTCCCGCACCGCCCTCCCAGACCCCCCTCACACACCCCCCTTTCACACCGCCCTCGGGCACCGCCCTCCCGCGCCCCTCTCCCACGCCGCCCTCCACCACCGCCCCCACCCCGTTCCCCCTCCCTCCGGATACCGTCAGGGAGTGACCGATCAGCCGCCGCCGTTCAGCCCCGCCCCGGAACTCTTCACCTGGGAGTTCGCCAGCGATCCCTACCCCGCGTACGCCTGGCTGCGGGAGCACGCCCCCGTGCACAGGACGCGGCTGCCGAGTGGGGTGGAGGCCTGGCTGGTGACGCGGTACGCGGACGCCAAGCAGGCGCTCGCCGACGCGCGGCTCAGCAAGAATCCGGCGCACCACGACGAACCCGCCCACGCGAAAGGGAAGACGGGTATTCCGGGGGAGCGCAAGGCCGAGCTGATGACGCATCTGCTGAACATCGACCCGCCGGACCACACCCGGCTGCGGCGGCTGGTATCGAAGGCGTTCACGCCGCGACGGGTGGCCGAGTTCGCGCCGCGCGTGCAGGAGCTCACCGATCAACTGATCGACCAGTTCGCGGAGAAGGGTTCTGCGGACCTGATCCACGAGTTCGCGTTCCCGCTTCCCATCTACGCCATCTGCGACCTGCTGGGCGTGCCCCGCGAGGACCAGGACGACTTCCGGGACTGGGCGGGGATGATGATCCGGCACGGCGGCGGACCGCGGGGCGGGGTCGCGCGCTCGGTCAAGAAGATGCGTGGGTATCTGCTCGAACTCATTCACAAGAAGCGGGAAGGCCTTCCCGACACGCCCGCGCCCGGTGAGGACCTCATCTCCGGTCTCATCCGCGCGTCCGACCACGGCGAGCACCTCACGGAGAACGAGGCCGCCGCCATGGCCTTCATCCTGCTCTTCGCCGGGTTCGAGACGACGGTCAACCTCATCGGCAACGGCACGTACGCCCTCCTCACCCACCCCGAACAGCGCGCGCGTCTCCAGCGGTCCCTGGCCGCCGGCGAACGCGAACTCCTCGAGACCGGCGTCGAGGAACTCCTCCGTTACGACGGGCCCGTAGAACTGGCCACGTGGCGGTTCGCGACCGAGGCCGTGTGCATCGGCGGTCAAGGCATCGCGCCAGGCGACCCCGTCCTCGTGGTCCTCGCGGCTGCGGACCGTGACCCCGCGCGGTTCGAACAGCCGGACACGCTGGACCTCTCCCGCCGTGACAACCAACACCTCGGCTACGGCCACGGCATCCACTACTGCCTCGGCGCCCCGCTCGCCCGCCTGGAGGGCCAGACCGCGCTCGCCACCCTCCTCACCCGTCTCCCCGACCTTCAACTCGCGGGGGATTCGGACGATTTGCGCTGGCGCGGCGGGCTCATTATGCGCGGATTGCGCACGCTTCCAGTGGAGTTCACGCCCCCGGTACCGGTCTCGCGATAGCGGGCGACCATACACCTACGGGCGCTCAAACCTGACACGCACTCAACTCTGTGATCTTCACGTGATCTACGCTGCATCGACTTGTGACAAGTGTTCGGGTGCGGATACGTTCACTCGTCAACGCGACTCACACGTCGCGTAGTCACCTGCTGTCACGTGAAAGGCTTCCGCATGCTCTCCGGGAACGGCCGCCATCGTCGCCCCCGTCAGGCCCCGGCCCTCATCGTCGCGGCAGGAGTGACCGGATCCGCCATCGCGATCCCGTTGCTCGGTGCCACCAGCGCGAGCGCGGCCGACGGCACCACGTGGGACCGGGTCGCCGAGTGCGAGAGCGCCGGCCAGTGGAGTGCCGACAGCGGCAACGGGTATTACGGCGGGCTCCAGATCAGCCAGGCGGACTGGGAGAAGTACGGCGGCCTCGCCTACGCGTCGAGCGCCGACGAGGCCAGCCGGTCGCAGCAGATAGCCATCGCCGAGAAGCTCCTCGACGACCGGGGCCTCGCCGCCTGGCCGACCTGCGGACCGCTCTCCGGGCTGAGCAAGAACTCGGGCGACATCCTGGTCGACACGGGCGTGGCGAACGACTCGTCCAGTACGTCGGACTCATCTGGTTCATCTAATTCATCCGATTCGTCCAGTTCATCCGGGACTTCGGCTCCGTCCGGCTCTTCCGGCTCGAAGTCCGATTCGTCTTCGTCTGGCTCGTCTTCGTCCGGTTCATCCTCGAAGGGGACCGGGAACACGACGAAGGCCGACACCGGCGACGATGCCCAGGGGGCGGACGGCTCCGACACGGACACGACGAAGGGCGACGACTCGGGCAACTCCGGCCAGGGTGGCGACTCTTCCGGTACCTCCGAGAACGCGACGACCGGTGCGGGGCGCCACCGCGGCGGCACCGCGGACGAGGACACCACCGACAGTGCCGTGGACGGCCGCGGCGACGACTCCTCCGGGCGGCATGCCTCACGCGGCTCCGGCGCCTCCCGCGATGCCGTCGACGGCTCCTACGTCGTGCGCGCCGGAGACAATCTCTGGACCATCGCGGACGCCCTTGACCTCGAAGGCGGATGGGCCGAGCTGTACGACGCGAACAAGAAGACGGTCGGCGTCGACCCGAACCTCATCCTTCCCGGTCAGAGCCTTGCAGTTGGTGCTGAATCGGGCGAAAAGTAGGGGCAGTTCACGTCATGGTTCGCTGTGTAATGTCCGGTTTGGTGCGAGTGAGAGATGGATCTCAAAGGCCCTGATCGTCTTTGGAATTCAGCCGATCGACTGCTTACGGTCATGACCGCTCGCCACAGCGGGCCCCGACGGTCGTCAACGCCGAATCCTGCCAACGGCCGTACGGGAACAGTCGACGCGTCAGCGCCGTAGGCAGGAGCGGGGGACCCAAGGTATGCGCCGCGCCCGGTAGTTGACCGGGAGCGGCTTGGGGTGAAGCCGAGCGCTCAGAGCGCACGGCCGGGCACTCACCCGCCCGAACCCGACAGCTCACCTCGCAGGCGTCGGTGAGGGGATCTCTCCATGCTGTTTTCCAGCAAGGGCAAGCACCGCCGTCCGTCCAAGGCCACTCGTGTCGCCACGCTCGCCGGCGTCACCGGTGTCGCCATCGCCGCTCCGCTGATGGCGGCCGGCAACGCCTCCGCCGCCACCTCCTCCCAGTGGGACGCCGTCGCCCAGTGCGAGTCCGGCGGGAACTGGTCCATCAACACCGGCAACGGCTACTACGGCGGTCTGCAGTTCTCGGCCTCCACCTGGGCCGCGTACGGCGGCACCGCGTACGCCGCGACCGCCAACCAGGCCTCCAAGTCCCAGCAGATCACCATCGGCGAGAAGGTCCTCGCCGCGCAGGGCAAGGGTGCCTGGCCGACCTGTGGCACGGGCCTGTCGAGCGCCGCGTACACCGGCGGTGCGAGCGCCCCGTCGACCTCGTCCTCCTCGAACGGCTCCTCGTCGAACAGCTCGCCGAGCGCCGGCACCACCACCCGCTCGACGGACACCGCGGCCTCCCGTTCGGCGTCCCGTCCGGCCGCCGAGAAGACCGTCTCCACCCCGACCGGCAAGAAGGTCAAGAAGGGCGACGGCGAGTACAAGGTCGTCAAGGGTGACAGCCTCAGCTCGATCGCCGAGAAGAAGAAGGTCAAGGGCGGCTGGCAGCGGCTGTTCAAGCTGAACAAGGACATCGTCGCGGACGCCGACTTCATCTACCCGGGTCAGCAGCTGCACCTCAGCTGATGATCGGCAGCTTCACCCCAGCTGAATGACAGGTCCCTCATAAAGGGGGTCTCCACACTGGAGACCCCGGTGAGGGCCACCCCCGTCCCCACGGGCTCCCCGCTCCGGTGCGTGTTCCCCCGTACGCACCGGAGCGGGGTTTTTCGTGTCCGGCCCTTCGTGGCGAGCATTTCGTACCCAGATTTCCGTACCCGTTTTTGTTCCGTTCTGGAACAATGTGTACGTTCAGTTCTGCCCAAGGGGTGGGCGACCGGCTGGCCGATCCCCCCGGGGCGGTTAGGCTCATGTCGCGAAGCCATCACAGGCTCCGCGTACCCGCGTCACATCCCAGAAGGAGATGCTCGTGCCGTCCATCGACGTCGTCGTAGCCCGGGAAATCCTGGACTCCCGAGGCAACCCCACGGTCGAGGTCGAGGTCGGCCTCGACGACGGCAGCACGGGTCGTGCCGCCGTTCCGTCCGGCGCGTCCACCGGCGCCTTCGAGGCCATCGAGCTGCGTGACGGTGACCCCAACCGTTACGGCGGCAAGGGTGTCGAGAAGGCCGTCCTCGCCGTCATCGAGCAGATCGGCCCGGAGCTCGTCGGTTACGACGCCACCGAGCAGCGCCTGATCGACCAGGCGATGTTCGACCTGGACGCCACCGACAACAAGGGCTCGCTCGGCGCCAACGCCATCCTCGGCGTCTCGCTCGCCGTCGCGCACGCCGCCTCCGAGGCGTCCGACCTCCCCCTCTTCCGCTACCTGGGCGGCCCGAACGCGCACCTGCTGCCCGTTCCGATGATGAACATCCTGAACGGCGGCTCGCACGCCGACTCCAACGTGGACATCCAGGAGTTCATGATCGCCCCGATCGGCGCGGAGTCCTTCTCCGAGGCCCTGCGCTGGGGCGCCGAGGTCTACCACACCCTCAAGAAGGTGCTGAAGACCAAGGGCCTGTCCACCGGCCTGGGCGACGAGGGCGGCTTCGCCCCGAACCTGGAGTCGAACCGCGCCGCGCTCGACCTCATCCTCGAGGCCATCAAGCAGGCCGGTTACATCCCCGGTGAGCAGATCGCGCTCGCGCTCGACGTCGCCGCGTCCGAGTTCTACAAGGACGGCAAGTACGAGTTCGAGGGCAAGTCCCGCTCGGCCGCCGAGATGACCGAGTACTACGAGGAGCTCGTCTCCGCGTACCCGCTCGTCTCCATCGAGGACCCGCTGTACGAGGACGACTGGGCCGGCTGGAACGTCATCACCGAGAAGCTGGGCGACAAGGTCCAGATCGTCGGCGACGACCTCTTCGTCACCAACCCGGAGCGCCTGGCCCGCGGCATCGAGGAGGGCTCCGCGAACGCCCTGCTCGTCAAGGTCAACCAGATCGGTTCGCTGACCGAGACCCTGGACGCCGTCGAGATGGCCCAGCGCAACGGCTTCAAGTGCATGATGTCGCACCGCTCCGGCGAGACCGAGGACGTCACCATCGCCGACCTCGCCGTCGCGGTGAACTGCGGTCAGATCAAGACCGGTGCCCCGGCCCGCTCGGACCGCGTCGCCAAGTACAACCAGCTGCTGCGCATCGAGGAGATCCTCGACGACGCCGCGGTGTACGCGGGCCGCAGCGCCTTCCCGCGCTTCAAGGGCTGACACCCGCGGAGGGTCAAGCCTTAGCCAGTCGTACGTACGTCCCCGTACCCGGTCCCGTACCGTGTCCGGGGACGTACGCGCGTGTGAACGGGAGGCGGGACATGGCCGTGAAGGACCGGGACCGGTTCTCCACCGCGACCAGGCTGAAGCTGCTCGGCGAGCAGACGGCGGCCCGGGTCTACCGCTCGCAGACCAAGCGCCAGGCCCGCCGCTCACGCCTGACCGGCCGCGCCGCGCTGCTGGCTCTCGTACTCTGTTCTCTGATCGTGGCCCTCGCGTACCCGATAAGGCAGTACGTGTCCCAGCGCGCCGAGATCGCCGATCTGGAGCGACAGCAGGAGCAGGCCCGCGCCCGGGTCGAACAGCTGCGTGACCTCAAGGCGCGCTGGCAGGACGACGCGTACGCGAAGCAGCAGATCCGGGAACGGCTGCACTATGTGATGCCGGGCGAGACCGGATACATCGTGATCGACCCGGACGCGGCGAAGCAGTCGCGTACGGATCTGGGGGTGGCAGCCCGCCCCTGGTACGCCAACGTCTGGGACGGCGTCGACAAGTCGGACCACTCCGACCGGTGACCTGATGGCCGGTGACCTGACGACCGGTGACCTGACGACCGGTGAACCGGTGAATTGAAGAAGAAAGAGACTTGAGCACAGGCATGGAAACGCCCCCGCCGCCCACCCCGCGCACCGAGCCGACCGACGCGGACGTCGAGGCCTTCAAGCAACAGCTCGGCCGGCCGCCGCGCGGGCTGCGGGCGATCGCCCACCGCTGTCCCTGCGGCCAGCCGGACGTGGTGGAGACGGCGCCCCGGCTGCCGGACGGTACGCCCTTCCCGACGACGTACTACCTCACGTGCCCGCGCGCGGCTTCCGCGATCGGCACGCTGGAGGCCAACGGGGTGATGAAGGAGATGACGGACCGGCTGGCGACCGACCCCGAGCTGGCCGCCGCGTACCGGGCCGCCCACGAGGACTACATCGCGCGGCGCGACGCCATCGAGGTACTGGCGGGCTTTCCGAGCGCCGGTGGGATGCCGGACCGGGTGAAGTGTCTGCATGTGCTGGTGGCGCACTCGCTGGCCGCGGGGCCCGGGGTGAATCCGCTGGGCGACGAGGCGATCGCGATGCTGCCGGAGTGGTGGCGCAAGGGTGCGTGCGTGGTGGCGGCGGAGCCGCCGTCCGAGGGGGAGTGAGGGGGCTGCGCTCCCTCCTCCCGGTGCGTGGTGTTCTGTCTGCGGGTGGGTGGGGGCTGGGCGCGCGGTTCCCCGCGCCCCCCAAGACGGGGCTTCGCCCCGGGCCACGGGCCCGGTCGCGCGTCGTCGAAACGAATTCACGAGCAGGAGACAACAACCGATGACCAGGGTCGCCGCCATCGACTGCGGTACGAATTCGATCCGCCTCCTCGTCGCCGACGCGAACCCGGTGACGGGGGAACTCGTCGATCTGGACCGCCGGATGACGATCGTCCGGCTCGGTCAGGGCGTCGACCGCACCGGACGCCTCGCCCCCGAGGCCCTGGAGCGCACCTTCGCGGCCTGCCGCGAGTACGCGGCGATCATCAAGCGGCACGGCGCGGAGCGACTGCGCTTCGTGGCGACCTCCGCCTCCCGTGACGCGGAGAACCGGGACGAGTTCGTACGCGGCGTGCTGGACATCCTGGGCGTCGAGCCCGAGGTCATCACCGGCGACGAGGAGGCCGAGTTCTCCTTCACCGGCGCGACCAAGGAACTGACGGGCCGGGACGACCTCGCCAGGCCCTACCTGGTCGTGGACATCGGCGGCGGCTCCACCGAACTGGTCGTCGGTGACGACCACGTGCGCGCCGCCCGCTCCGTGGACATCGGCTGCGTACGGATGACCGAGCGGCACCTCGTGCACGACGGGGTCGTCAGCGACCCGCCGACCCCCGCCGAGATCGAGGCCATCCGCGCCGACATCGAGGCGGCCCTCGACCTCGCCGAGCGGACGGTCCCGTTGCGCGAGGCCCACACGCTCGTCGGCCTCGCGGGTTCGGTCACCACGGTCGCGGCCGTCGCGCTGGACCTCCCCGCCTACGACTCGGCCGCCATCCACCACTCCCGGATCCCGTACGAGAAGGTCCGCGAGATCACCGAGCGGCTGCTGGCCTCCACCCACGCCGAACGCGCCGCGATCCCTTCCATGCACCCGGGGCGCGTCGACGTCATCGCCGCCGGCGCCCTCGTCCTGCTCGCGATCATGGAGCGGATCGGTGCGGCGGAGGTCGTGGTGAGCGAACACGACATCCTGGACGGGATCGCGTGGTCCATCGCGTGAGGGGCTGACCGGACGGGGCCGAGGGTGGCGTTTCCGAGTGCGGTTTCCGAGGCGGGGGAGCCTTTACTACCCGCTGGTAGCCTCCCTTGAGCAGGTCGGATAACGTATGAGCGCGCCCAGGGGGCCATTCGGACCCTCTCGGCGACACGCCGCCGGAAAACTTCGTGAAGTTCTTCACAAGGAATTCGGCCCTGTGGGGGGACGACGAGCCCCCTTGAGTGCTCCTGGGGGGCTCACCAGGCTCGGGAGGGTGCTCAACGGAGTGTTCCGGGAGTGTTTCCGGCGGGTGAAGCGGAGGGGTGGTTCGACCGGTTCGGACACCCGGAGCGGCAGCTCACGCGGTGTTGACAACGGTCGCCACTACACGGTGGTTCCCCCTCGCCGCCATGACCTGGGTCACGTGAGCGGCGCAGTGTAGCAGAGGGCTCACCCAAGCTTGTGAAGGGGCGCACGAGCGACCCTCCAGGGGCGGGTGGATACTCGATGGCATGAGCACCACGGAGCGTCCCAGGATCCTCGTAGTAGGCGGTGGGTACGTAGGCCTGTACGCAGCTCGGCGCATTCTCAAGAAGATGCGCTACGGCGAGGCGACCGTCACGGTCGTCGACCCCCGGTCGTACATGACCTACCAGCCCTTCCTCCCCGAAGCCGCCGCCGGCAGCATCTCCCCTCGGCATGTCGTCGTCCCGTTGCGACGCGTCCTGCCCAAGGCGGAGGTCCTCACCGGCCGGGTCACCACCATCGACCAGGACCGCAAGGTCGCCACGATCGCCCCCCTCGTGGGCGAGGCGTACGAGCTGCCTTTCGACTACCTCGTCATCGCGATGGGCGCGGTCTCCCGCACCTTCCCGATCCCCGGCCTCGCCGAACAGGGCATCGGTATGAAGGGCATCGAGGAGTCCATCGGCCTGCGCAACCACGTCCTCGAGCAGCTCGACAAGGCTGACTCGACCACGGACGAGGACATCCGCCGCAAGGCGCTCACCTTCGTCTTCGTGGGGGGTGGCTTCGCGGGTGCGGAGACCATCGGCGAGGTCGAGGACATGGCCCGCGACGCGTCGAAGTACTACACCAACGTGTCCCGCGAGGACATGCGCTTCATCCTCGTCGACGCCGCGGACAAGATCCTCCCCGAGGTCGGCCCCAAGCTCGGCCAGTACGGCAAGGAGCACCTGGAGGGCCGTGGCGTGGAGATCTACCTCTCCACCTCCATGGACTCCTGCGTCGACGGCCACGTCGTGCTGAAGAACGGCCTCGAGGTCGACTCCAACACCATCGTGTGGACGGCCGGCGTCAAGCCGAACCCCGTCCTCTCCCGCTTCGGTCTGCCGCTCGGCCCGCGTGGTCACGTGGACACCCAGACCACCCTCCAGGTGCAGGGCACGGACTACATCTGGGCCGCCGGCGACAACGCCCAGGTGCCGGACGTCGCCGCGCGCAAGGCCGGGGTCGAGAACGCCTGGTGCCCGCCGAACGCGCAGCACGCGCTCCGTCAGGCGAAGGTCCTCGGCGACAACGTGGTCTCCGGTATGCGGGGCTTCCCGCAGAAGGAGTACTCGCACGCCAACAAGGGCGCTGTCGCGGGTCTCGGCCTGCACAAGGGCGTCGCCATGATCGTCATGGGCAAGATGAAGATCAAGGTCAAGGGTCGCCTGGCCTGGTACATGCACCGCGGCTACCACGGGCTGGCGATGCCGACGTGGAACCGTAAGATCCGCGTCTTCGCCGACTGGACGCTCGCGATGTTCCTCAAGCGTGAGGTCGTCTCGCTCGGTGCGATCGAGACTCCTCGTGAGGAGTTCTACGAGGCTGCGAAGCCGGCTCCGGCTCCGGCTGCCGCCGCGGCTCCGGCCGCCGCCAAGACCGAGGAGAAGGCCAAGGCCTCCTGACCTCCGGTCACCTGTTCGTCCCTGAGGGACCTCCCGCCATCCGTGGTGCGGGGGGTCCCTCTGGCGTTGGGGGCGAGTTCTCTGCCTGGGGCGGGGGCTTCGCCCCGCATCCCCCGTCCGCCCTTCGTCTTTTGGCCGACGACCGGTGGGGGCTGGTCGCGCAGTTCCCCGCGCCCCTGAAGGGGCGCTGCGCGCATCTTCACTGCTCGAGCGAAGCCGAGAGCTTGGGGGAGGGTAGGGGCGGCGGGGGCGGAAGAACGTGGTGGGTACAAGTATTTTGCTCAGCTGTAACGCGGAAGGGGGACTGCGCGCGAGGCCAGTTGGTGTTTACGTGGTGTTGGAGCGTTCGGGAGTGTTGTCTCGGAGGTGTACGCCATGCAGGACGCCGCGCTGCGGCTGAAGAGCCTTGTCGAACAGTTGGTGGGGGCCCCGCTCCCGATGCGCATCCGCGCCTGGGACGGCTCGGAAGCGGGCCCTCCAGGCGCCCCCGCCGTTGTCGTCCGCAACCGGCGCGCCCTGCGCCGGCTGCTGTGGAAACCGGGTGAGGTGGGGCTCGCCCGGGCCTGGGTCGCCGGGGACCTGGGGGTGGAGGGCGACCTCTACACCGCGCTCGATCTGCTGTCGGGGCTCGTCTGGGACCGGGGCGAGGACGCGCGGGGCCTCGCGGAGGCCCTGCGCGATCCGGAGGTACGGGCCGCCGTCCGCGGACTGGTGAAGATGGGCGGCCTCCCGTTGCCGCCCAGCCCGCCCCAGGAAGAGATGCGCAGGCGCCGCCGCCACCTCCACACCAAGCGCAGCGACCAGCGCGCCATCAGCCACCACTACGACGTGGGCAACGACTTCTACGAGATCGTCCTCGGGCCCTCGATGGTCTACTCGTGCGCCTACTGGGAGGACGGCGGAACGCTCGAGGACGCCCAGCGCGACAAG
Source organism: Streptomyces olivochromogenes (assembly GCF_001514115.1). Lineage (GTDB taxonomy): Bacteria > Actinomycetota > Actinomycetes > Streptomycetales > Streptomycetaceae > Streptomyces > Streptomyces olivochromogenes. The sequence continues at coordinate 100,719 of NZ_KQ948464.1, read as the reverse complement.
CTGGAACTCATCGCGCAGAAGCTCGATCTGAGGCCGGGCCAGCGACTCCTCGACGTGGGCTGCGGCTGGGGCTCGATGGCGATCCACGCCGCCCGCGAGCACGGCGTGAGCGTCGTCGGGGTCACGCTCTCGCACGAGCAGGCCGCATACGCCCGTAAGCGGGTCGCGGACGAGGGGCTGACCGACCGGGTGGAGATCCGGGTGCAGGACTACCGGGACGTCGCCGACGGGCCGTACGACGCGATCTCCTCCATCGGCATGGCCGAACACGTGGGCGCCGAGCGCTACCTGGAGTACGCCGAGGTGCTGTACCGCCTCCTCAAGCCGGGCGGGCGGTTGCTCAACCACCAGATCGCACGGCCGCCCCGGCGGGACGAATCGGCGTACGACGTCGACGAGTTCATCGACGCCTACGTCTTCCCCGACGGCGAGCTCGCGCCCATCGGCACGACCGTCACCCAGCTGGAACGCGCCGGGTTCGAGGTCCGCGACGTCGAGTCGATCCGCGAGCACTACGCCCTCACGCTCCGCCGCTGGGTCACCAACCTGGAGGCGCAGTGGGCGCGGGCCGTGGCGCTCACCGGTCCGGGCCGCGCCCGTGTCTGGCGTCTGTACATGGCGGCCTCCGCGGTCGCCTTCGAGCGCAACCGCATCGGCGTCAACCAGGTACTGGCGGTCAGGACCCCCGAGCCCTCCGGTGCTTCCGGAATGCCCCTGCGGGCCAGAACCTGGAACCCGTCCCACTGACCGTGGTCCGCCGACGACCGGGGCCCCGTTCCGATCCGGAACGGGGCCCCGACGTTCGTGACAGGTCCTGCGCCGCTACTCCGACTTGATCGCCGACAGCATGTTCAGGCGGGACGCCCGGCGGGCCGGCCACAGCGCGGCCAGCACGCCGACCGTTCCCGCGAGGAGCAGGAAGAGGGCCATCCGGTCCCATGGCAGGACCAGTTCGTACGTCGACATCCTGCTGCCGACGAGCTCGCCGGCCGCCCAGCCGAAGAACACGCCCAGGCCGATGCCGAGCACGCCGCCGAAGAGCGAGATGACCAGGGACTCCAGGCGGACCATCCGCTTGATGCCCTTGCGGTCGAGGCCGATCGCGCGAAGCATCCCGATCTCCTGGGAGCGCTCGAAGACCGACATGGCCAGGGTGTTGATGACACCGAGGACGGCGACGATGACCGCCATGGCGAGCAGGCCGTAGAGCATGTTCAGGATCAGGGTGAACATCTGCGCGATGCCGTTGGAGATGTCCTTCTTGTCCTGGACCCGGATGGCCGGGTTCTTGCCGAGGGCCTTCTCCAGCTTGTTCTTGGTCGCGTCGGACGTGCCGCCGGCCGTCTTCAGCATGACCTGCATGTCGGCGACGTCCGTCAGGTGTGGGGCGAGCGTCGCGTTGTCGACCATGATGCCGTTGATCATCAGGTTGCCGTGGTAGATCCCGGCGACGGTGAGGCGCTGCTTCTTGCCGTCCTCGTAGGAGACCGTGAGGTCCGAACCGGCCTTCCAGCCGTGCGACTTGGCGGTGTCGTCGTCCACGACGACCTGCGTGCCGCCGACCTTGAAGGCGCCCTCGTCGAGCGTGAGGTCGGTGAGCTTGGCGATGGACCCACCGTTCACGCCCGCCAGCAGCTCGGACGTGTCGTCGATGCGCGAGGGGGAGGTGCGCAGGGGGCTGGTGTCGGTGACACCGTCGAGGCCGGCGAGGGTCTTCGCGACGTCCGGGGAGAGGGGGACGCCGTTCGCCATCGACACGACGTAGTCCGCCTTGATCGCGGAGCTGGCCATCTTGTCGATCGACTTCTGCAGGCTGCCCGCCATCACCGTCATACCGGTGATCAGGGTGAGCCCGATCATCAGGGCGGAGGCGGTGGCGGCCGTACGGCGGGGGTTGCGCACCGAGTTCTGGCGGGCCAGCTTGCCGGAGACCCCGAAGACACGGAGCACCGGGGCCGCGGCCGCGATCAGAGGGCGGGAGAGCAGCGGGGTCAGCACGAAGACGCCGATGATGAGGAGGACAGCGCCGAGACCCATCGGGGCCTGGCCGTCCGAGCCGCTCATGGTCGTCGCGTACAGGACGACGGCGACGCCGGCCGCGGCGAACAGGGCGCCGATCGTGTTCCGTACGACCAAGGACTTCGTCGTCGCCTGTGCGTGCACGCTGCTCATCGCGGCGACCGGCGGGATCCTCGCGGCGCGACGGCCGGGCAGCCACGCGGCCAGCATGGTGATGAGGATGCCGACGAGCAGGGCCGTGGCGATCGTGCCGGGCGAGATCACCAGCGGGCCGTCCGGGACGGTGGCGCCGAGCGAGCCCATCAGCGAGCGCATGCCCGCGCCGATGCCGATGCCCGCGAGCAGACCCGCCACCGCGGCGACCGCGCCGACGAGGAAGGCCTCGACGAGCACGGAGCGGGTGACCTGTCGGCGGGAGGCGCCGACGGCGCGCAGCAGGGCGAGTTCCTTGGTGCGCTGGGCGACCAGCATGGTGAAGGTGTTGGCGATGATGAACGTGCCGACGAACAGCGCGATGCCCGCGAACACCAGCAGGCCCGTCTTCATGCCGCTCATCGCGGAGGCGATCGCGCTCGCCTGGTCGTCGGCGAGCTGCTTGCCGGTGGTGGTGGAGGCGACGCCCTGCGGGATGACCTGGTCGAGGGCGGCGCGCAGGGCGGTCTGGCTGGTGCCGGACGCGGCCTTCACGTCGATCTCGTCGTACTCGCCGACGCGGTGGAAGAGCTGCTGCGCGGTCGCCGTGTCGAAGAGGGCGAGGCTGCCGCCGGCCGCGACGTTGCCGTCGTCGGTGCTGAAGACGCCGGCGACGGTGGGGGCGAGGACGGGGCCGTCGACGGACAGTCGTACGGTGTCGCCGACCTTGTAGCCCGCGCGCCTCGCGGTCTCCGAGTCGATCGCGACCTCGTTCTTGCCCTTGGGCGCGTGGCCGCTGGTCAGCGGGTAGCGGGCGTCCTTGGTGCCCCAGTAGTTGCCGCCCTGCGACTGGAAGCCGCTGCCGACGAGTTTGCCGTCCTTGTCGGCTATCGCGGTGAAGCCGGTCACGACGCCCATGGTGGTGCCGGCGCCGGGGACCTTGGAGGCCTTCTCGAGCAGTGCCTGAGTGAGCTTCTGCTCCTTGCCGACCTTGTCGCCCTTGTCGTCCTGGGTCTTGGGCTGGATGGCGACGTCGACCTGGTCGAAGCCCTTGGCGGAGCTCTTCTGGTAGGCGTCGGAGATGGTGTTGGTGAAGACCAGGGTGCCCGATACGAACGCCACGCCGAGCATTACGGCGAGCACGGTCATCAGGAGCCTGGCCTTGTGCGCGAGCACGTTGCGCAAGGCGGTTCGGAACATGGGGTTTCTCAGTCCAGGAGGGTGAGGCGGTCGGCAGGCGGAGGGTGTGGCTGTGTCTGCGGTGAGCCCGTCGGCTGCGGGCGAGCGGGGGCTGGGCACGCGGTTCCCCGCGCCCCGGTCAGGGGCGAGTCACCCCTCGGTCAGCTGGTGCGGCCCTTGGCGTCGAACTGCTTCATGCGGTCCAGGACGGAGTCCGCCGTCGGCCCGTACACCTCGTCCACGATCCGTCCGTCCGCGAGGAAGACCACCCGGTCCGCGTACGCCGCCGCCACCGGGTCGTGGGTCACCATCACCACGGTCTGCCCCAACTCCCGTACCGAGTTGCGCAGGAAGCCCAGTACCTCCGCACCCGAGCGCGAGTCGAGGTTTCCGGTCGGCTCGTCGCCGAAGATGATGTCGGGCCGGGAGGCGAGCGCGCGGGCTACGGCGACGCGCTGCTGCTGGCCGCCGGAGAGCTGGGAGGGCCGGTGGCTGAGGCGGTCGGAGAGACCGATCATCGTGATGACCTTGTCCAGCCACTCGCGGTCGGGCTTGCGGCCCGCGATGTCCATCGGGAGGGTGATGTTCTCCAGGGCCGTCAGCGTCGGCAGCAGGTTGAACGCCTGGAAGATGAAGCCGATCTTGTCCCGGCGGAGCTTGGTGAGTTGCTTGTCCTTGAGGGAGCCGAGCTCGGTCTCCCCGATGCGCACGGAGCCGGAGGAGAAGGTGTCGAGGCCCGCCACGCAGTGCATCAGCGTGGACTTGCCGGACCCCGAGGGGCCCATGATCGCGGTGAACTCGGCCTGCCGGAAGTCGACGGAGACCCGGTCGAGGGCGACCACCTGGGTCTCGCCCTGTCCGTAGACCTTCGACAGTTCCGTGGCGCGGGCGGCCACGGTGGTGGCCCGGTCGGCGAGGGGCGTGCTGGTCACGGGAGGGTGCTCCTGTCGGGACGACGGCGATTCTGGGGACGTGTCCCATCCTCGCGGCCGTTCGGCGCCTTGGAGTCAGCCGCTGTTCCGGTTCCGGGGGCAGCCTCGGGTCGGACCGCGCACGGTCTTGTCATACCTGGGGATGAGGGCGCGCCCTGAGTGCTCCCTGAGTGCTTCCCGAGCGCCGTGCGGGTACGACTCCTGCGGGTGCGTCCGTTCGGACGGTGAAATTCCGTCATTCCGTATACGCGGGTCTGTGCCGCCCGAAAGGCTATTGGCAAGTGCGGATGGCCCGTACCGGGGGCTGATGCACCCTCAGACGTCAATAAAATAAGACAACATCGGTTCGCTCGTCCGCTGTTCGAGGGACGCGCCCCGATAGGCTCGGAACCTCAATGCGGAGCCCATGGCCTGCCCGGATGGTGGAATGCAGACACGGCGAGCTTAAACCTCGCTGCCCCTCGCGGGCGTACCGGTTCAAGTCCGGTTCCGGGCACCTCCGACCCTTCTGTCCTTTTGCGTCCCTCAGGGGCGTCTTCGGCGACTTCATCGTGAACCGTTGACAGCAAGCGCGTGCCGTCGCAGACTCCCGTCAGGAAATGGTGAAGTAATTTTCACCAGGCGAACAAGCTCGTCGGGCGAACGAGCCGTCAGACGAACAGGCCGTCAGACGAACGAGCCGTCAGGCGAACAAGCCGGGCTGCGGGCTGAGCGGAACGCGAAGGGGCGTGCCGGATGCGTACCACCGTCGGAATCATCGGAGCCGGGCCGGCCGGCCTGCTGCTCGCGCGGTTGCTGCACAACGCGGGGATCGACTCCGTCGTGCTGGAGAGCCGCGACCGGGCGTACGTCGAGCAGCGCCAGCGTGCCGGGATCCTGGAGCAGGGGACGGTGGACGTGCTGCGGGCCGCCGGGGCCGGCGGGCGGATGGACCGGGAGGGGCTGCGGCACGACGGGATCGAGCTGCGGTTCGCGCGGGAGCGGCACCGGGTCGACTTCCCCGCCCTGACCGGCGGCAGCTCCGTGATGGTGTACGCCCAGACGGAGGTCTGCAAGGACCTCATCGCGCTCCAGATCGAGGAGGGCGGCCCGCTGCTCTTCGAGGCCGAGGCGCTGGCGGTGGAGGGGGCGGAGAGCGAGCGGCCGCGGGTCCGCTTCCGGCGTGAGGGGCGTGAGGGGCGTGAGGACGTGCTGGAGTGCGATTACGTCGTCGGCTGCGACGGGTTCTGGGGGGTGGCCCGGCGGGCGATACCCGCCGAGCACTCCCGTGTATTCGAACGGACGTACCCCTTCGGCTGGCTCGGGATCCTCGCCGACGTGCCGCCCTCCCACGACGAACTGGTCTACGCCCGCCACGACCGCGGCTTCGCCCTGCTCAGCATGCGCTCGCCCAACGTCTCCCGGCTCTACCTCCAGGTGCCCGAGGGCATGGACGCCGGTTCATGGGCGGACGAGGAGATCTGGGACGAGCTGGAGCGGCGCTTGGAGACCGCCGACGGGTGGAGTCTCGAGCGCGGGGCCATCACCTCCAAGTCCGTCACCCCGATGCGCAGTCACGTCCACGAGCCCATGCGGTACGGGCGGCTCTTCCTCGCCGGGGACGCCGCCCACATCGTTCCGCCGACCGGCGCCAAGGGACTCAACCTCGCCGTCGGTGACGTGGTGACGTTCGCCCGCGCGTTGGTCCACCTGGAGGAGACCGGATCGGCGGAACGTCTCGACGCGTACTCCGAGACCTGTCTGCGCCGCGTCTGGCAGGCCGAACGGTTCTCGTACGACATGACCACCCTGCTGCACCGCGCCCCGGACGCGACCCCCTTCGAGGACCGCGTCCAGCTGGCCAGGCTGCGCCGGATCGCCACCTCACGGGCGGCCGGGACGGACCTGGCGGAGGGTTACACCGGGTTTCCTCTGGACTGATCACCGCGGAGTCCCGAGACCCCGCCAGGCAGGGCGTAAGGGGCCTGTCACGGCTTGGTACCAGTACGCGCGTGCCGGGAAACACACGCGTACCTTGGCAGCGTGAGGGAAAGATCCTCCCCAAGCAGTAGGGTCGATCCTTTGCCTACCCATTACCCTTGAGCCAAGGCCACGCACGGTGGCCATGGAGGAGTGAAATGAGGAGCAGCAACCCGGTCTTCTCGCGACGGGGGTTCAGCCGCGACAACGGCTACGCGGGATTCAACGCGGCGCCGCAGGCCGGGGGACCCGCTGTCGGCACGCAGGCCAACCCGTACGCCCAGGGTGGCAACCCCTACGCGCAGAACCCTTACGCCCAGCAGGACCTGCAGCACGGCGCACCGCCGCAGGCCCCGGTCTCCACCGGCCGGATGACGATGGACGACGTCGTCATGCGCTCGGCCATGACGCTCGGCACCGTCACCGTGGGCGCGATCCTCGCCTGGGCGCTGCTTCCGGTGTCCAGCACCAGCTACGGGCTCGCCATCGGCGCCGCGCTCGTCGCGTTCGTCCTCGCGATGGTGCAGTCCTTCAAGCGCACGGCCTCGCCCGCGCTGATCCTCGGTTACGCCGCCTTCGAGGGCGTCTTCCTCGGGGTCATCAGCGAGATGTACAACAGCCGGTGGAGCGGCGCGCCCTTCCAGGCCGTGCTCGGCACCATGGCGGTATCCGGAGCGACCCTCCTCGTCTACAAGGCGGGCTGGGTCCGGGTGACCGCGCGGTACGCGCGCATCGGTATGACCATCGCGATCGCCTTCGTGGTCGTCACGGCGGTCAACCTGCTGCTCGTCGTCTTCGGCGTGGCCAATGACGGCGGACTGCGCAGCATGGGCCCGCTGGGCGCGATCGTCGGCATCCTGGCGATCCTGATCGGCGCGTTCTTCCTGACCCTCGACTTCAAGCAGATCGAGGACGGCATCGCGTACGGCGCGCCGAAGGAGGAGGCCTGGCTGGCCGCGTTCGGCCTGACCATGACCCTCGTGTGGATCTACGTCGAGATGCTGCGGCTGGTCGCCATCTTCAGCGGCGACGACTAGCCGACCCCGCCGGCCGAACGGGCCGGTGACCGACCTGAAGGGCCCGCGAACCGACGGTTCGCGGGCCCTTTGCCATGGGGATGCCTGGTCCTGGTGGTGGTGCGCGCTCAGAGCAGTTTGCGCGCGGCCCTCCTCAAGTCGTACTCATGAATGATCGCCTTGGCATGGCCGTACGCGAGATTGTGCTCGGCGCGGAGCCAGCTGACCTTCTCCTCGAAGCGGAAGAGGGCGGGGCCTTCGTCGACGGTGCGCAGCCAGTCGGACACTTCACGACCGGTGCAGTGGGGAATGCGGGCGAGCAGATTGCGGTGGGTCTCCTGGGAGAACACTTGGGACATCGGCGCCTCCGGACGCAATGGGGTGTAAGCCGGTCCTTCACGCCACGGTGCCTGAGGGTTCGGTTGTTGGCAACAGTCCCGTCGCGGCGCGTAGTCTCGCGGCGTGCTTGATACGACGCCGCTGACCCGAGCCGTGGACCACTTCGCCGACCGGTTGCGGGCCGCGCCGCAGAGCCGGCTGCAACGGGGGGCCGCCGCGGAGGCGCTGGGGCTGGCCAGGGAGTTGGCACGGTGGGCGCAGCGTGTGGAGGACCCCGCGGCTGAGCCCTTGGAGATGCCGGACGCGGGGATGTTCGCCGTCGCCGATCAAATCACCGTCGCGGCGCATGATTTGGCGGTCGTCCTGAGGGACGAGGGGGAGCTCGCGGAGGCGTTGATGCTGGTGGAGGAGGCGCAGAAGAGAGCCGGGGTGTGACGCCGGTGCAGCGACTTGCCGCGGGCACTTACTGCAGGCACTTACTGCAGCCACTTACTGCAGGGACTTACAGGGACGCTATGACCCTGTCCGCCAGGATGTAGACGCTCTCCTCGCCGCAGGCGAAGGTCAGGGCGTAGGCGCCGGAGATGCCGGAGCCGCCGAGGAGGACCGGGGTCTCACCGGCCCGCAGAGCCGCGGCCAGCCGTTCCGCGGTCTCGCGGTGGCCGGGGGTCATGCACAGGGTCGTACCGTCGGCGAAGACGTAGACGTCGAGGGTGCCGAGCGGGCCGGGACGGACGTCCGCCAGCTCCGTGCGGGACTCGGCGAGCTCCTCCAGGCAGGAGACCGTGCGCTCGTGGTCGTTCACGACGGGTGACTGGACCGGGACGAAGTCCGGGTGCGAGGGGTGACGGCGGCGGGCCGCGGCCAGTTCGGGCGAGTCACCCGCGTACTCGTCGGCGTCGAGGGCCGCCTCGGAGACCGGCTCCAGGGGCTCCAGGCTCAAGAAGTCCGACTCGCGGGGCATGAACAGTTCGCTGTCGGGCAGACCGAGCAGCGAGGGCGCGTCCGAGGCGTCACGCGCCTCCTGGGCGGCCCAGAACGCCCGTGCCTCGGCGAGCTCCCGCTCCCGCTCCTCGGCGAGCGCCTCGGCGACGGCAGCGCGTATGTCGTCCGTGTCCGCGGCCGAGCGCGCCGCCGGTACGAGGCCGTGCGTGAGGGCCGTGGCGCGGCTCTCGGCCAGCTCGTTGTGCAGGGCCGCTACCTGCCGGCGCAGACCCTGCAGGGTGCGCAGAACGGCGACGCCCACGGCCGCGGTCGCGGCGGTGGTGAGCAGCAAAGCAATTGGCATGGCGCTCACTGACGTACTCCCGGTTCAAAGTCGACCCCCCGACTTCCTACATCAGCTTGAAGGGCAAACCATCCTGCTGTCAGTGCGTAACGTCACGAATAGGACAGGACTTTGGCCCCGGGGTTTAGTCGTGCAGCGGCTCTGACCTGCGTAAATCGCTCTCCAGGGGGAGATAGGTCACATCTTGGGGGGGATTGGATCACAAATCGGCCCAGAGTCCCGGTGGTTACTGGGCTCTGGGCCGATTCGGTCACGCTGGGCTCAGCGTTGGTCACCCGTACGGAACCAACGGAACTAGCTGAGGCGCTCGATGACCATCGCCATGCCCTGGCCGCCGCCCACGCACATCGTCTCCAGGCCGAACTGCTTGTCGTGGAACTGGAGGGAGTTGATGAGCGTGCCGGTGATGCGGGCGCCGGTCATGCCGAAGGGGTGGCCGACGGCGATGGCGCCGCCGTTCACGTTCAGCTTGTCCAGCGGGATGTTCAGGTCGCGGTAGGAGGGGATCACCTGGGCGGCGAAGGCCTCGTTGATCTCGAAGAGGTCGATGTCGTCGACGGTCAGGCCGGCGCGCTGGAGGGCCTGCTTGCTGGCCTCCACCGGGCCGAGGCCCATGATCTCGGGGGAGAGGCCGGTGACGCCGGTCGAGACGATGCGGGCGAGCGGGGTGAGGCCGAGCTCGCGGGCCTTCGTGTCGGACATGATCACGAGGGCGGCGGCGCCGTCGTTGAGGGGGCAGCAGTTGCCGGCCGTGACCATGCCGTCGGGGCGGAAGACGGGCTTGAGGCCCTGGACGCCCTCCAGTGTCACGCCCGCGCGCGGGCCGTCGTCCTTGCTGACGACCGTGCCGTCGGGGGTGGTGACCGGGGTGATCTCCCGCTCCCAGAAGCCGTTCTTGATGGCTTCCTCGGCGAGGTTCTGGGAGCGGACGCCGAACTCGTCCATGTCCTGGCGGGTGACGCCCTTGATGCGGGCGAGGTTCTCGGCGGTCTGGCCCATCGCGATGTAGGCGTCCGGGACGAGGCCGTCCTCGCGCGGGTCGTGCCAGGTCGAGCCCTCGGACTGGGCCACGGCCTCGGTGCGGGCCTCGGCCTCCGCGAAGAAGGGGTTGCGCGTGTCGGGGAGGGAGTCGGAGTTGCCCTTGGTGAAGCGGGAGACCAGCTCGACGCCGGCCGAGATGAAGACGTCGCCCTCGCCGGCCTTGATGGCGTGCAGGGCCATGCGGCTCGTCTGGAGGGACGAGGAACAGTAACGGGTGATGGTGCAGCCCGGGAGGTGGTCCATGCCCATCTGCACGGCGACGATGCGGCCGAGGTTGTTGCCCTGCTCGCCGCCGGGGAGGCCGCAGCCGAGCATCAGGTCGTCGATGTCCTTGGGGTCCAGCTCGGGGACCTTGGCGAGGGCGGCCTGAATGATCGTGGCGGTGAGGTCGTCCGGGCGGAGGTCCTTGAGGGAGCCCTTGAAAGCGCGGCCGATGGGGGAACGGGCGGTCGAGACGATCACGGCTTCGGGCATCACGGCTCCATGGGCGCTATGGGGTGGACAGGCAGGGCTGCTTGGGAAGTTACCCGCCCGTACCGCCCGGGTCACCGCTCCGACGGTGTGACTAGGACCGCATTTCTAAGCGCTTGCTTTCCTCACCTCGATTGCTGGAGACATCCAGCAGCGCGGCAATCCGGGACACAGCCCCGACCCAGCGGCGCGGCAATCCGGGGCACAGCCCCGCCCCAGGGCCGCGGCAATCCGGGGCACAGCCCCGCCCCAGGTCCGCGGCGAACCGGGGCGCAGCCCCGGCCCAGGGGCGCGGGGAACTGCGCGCCCAGCCCCCACCGTCCGGCAGCCGAGGAAAGCCGGGCGCCGGGGATTCGGGGCGCAGCCCCGGCCCAGGGGCGCGGGGAACTGCGCGCCCAGCCCCCCACGCGCCCGCAGCGAGCGACCACACCCACGCGCCCGCAGCGAGCGACCACACCCACGCGCCCGCAGCGAGCGAACGCACCCGGCGCCCGCAGCGGGCGAACACAGCCCCGCGCCCGCAGCGGGCGTCTCACGCGGACGGCGTCGGCGCGGGAGCCGGATCCGTGGCGGGGACGCGCCGCCGCCGACGGCGCTTGAGAAGGGCCCAAGGACCCCGCGGCCCCGTGGGCATGGCGGCCGTGACCTCCGTGCCCGGCTCGGACGCCGCCTCCGCCGCGGCCCGTGCGACCGGCAGGAAGCCCTCGCGACGCGAGACGTCCGGGCGTTCCTCCTCGGCCGGCCAGAGGCCCAGCGCCGCGCAGACGGTGGGCAGCACGGCCATCGCCGCCGTCGCGTACCCCTCCGCCGAGGGGTGGTAGTTGTCGGGGCCGAACAGCTCGCGCGGATTCGCCTCGAACTCGGGTCCCAGCAGGTCGCCCAGCGAGACGGTACGGCCGCCCTGCTCGACCGTGCCGATGGTCTGCGCGGCGGCGAGCTGGCGCGAGGCGCGGCGGGCCAGCCAGCGCAGCGGCTGCTGGACCTGCTCCACCGTGCCCAGGTCGGGGCAGGTCCCGACGACCACCTCCGCCCCCGCCGTACGCAGCCGTCGCACCGCGGCCGACAGATGGCGGACCGACCGCGTCGGCGGCATCCGGTGGGTGACATCGTTGGCGCCGATCATGATCACGCAGACGTCCGGCACCCGCGAGGTGTCCGCGAGGGCGACCGCGACCTGCCGGTCGAGGTCGTCGGACTGGGCGCCGGGCAGCGCGACGTTCCACATCTCCACGGGGCGTTCGGCGACCGCCGCGAGCCCGGACGCCAGCAGCGCGCCGGGCGTCTGGCGGGCCCGGTGCACGCCCTGCCCGGCCGCCGTCGAGTCACCCAGCATGGTCAGCCGCAGCGGCGGCCCGTCCTGCACGGCGTACGCGTACCCGTAGAGACCGTCCGCGCGGGGCGCGTGCGCGTGCCCGTTGCCCACATGGCGCTTCGCCAGCTGTACCTCCGCCAGCACCACCCCGACCGCCGCGGCACCCACCAGCCCGATCCCGCCGCCGCCGTACGCCGCGCCCGCCGCGATCCGCCGTGCCACCCTCGCCCTCGACAAGCTCGACATACGTCGCCGCCACCTCCTCGTAGCCGTACAAACACTGCTTGCCCCGTGGAGCGGGTCGGCCAATCTCAACGGCGAGTGAACCGTCACCCAGGGCCTTAGGCTGACGGGACCATTCCTGTTAAAACGCAGCTCCGGAGACAACGGTGCAATTCCACGACTCGATGATCAGCCTCGTCGGCAACACCCCGCTGGTGAGGCTCAACAACGTGACCGCAGGTATCCAGGCGACCGTCCTGGCGAAGGTTGAGTACTTCAACCCCGGCGGGTCCGTGAAGGACCGCATCGCCCTGCGCATGATCGAGGCCGCGGAGGAGAGCGGCGCCCTCAAGCCCGGCGGCACGATCGTCGAGCCCACCAGCGGAAACACCGGGGTCGGGCTGGCCATCGTGGCCCAGCAGAAGGGCTACAAGTGCATCTTCGTCTGCCCCGACAAGGTGAGCACTGACAAGATCAACGTGCTGCGGGCGTACGGCGCCGAGGTCGTCGTCTGCCCCACGGCCGTCGACCCGGAGCACCCGGACTCGTACTACAACGTCTCCGACCGGCTGGTCCGTGAGACGCCCGGCGCCTGGAAGCCCGACCAGTACTCCAACCCGAACAACCCCCTCTCGCACTATCACTCCACCGGCCCCGAGCTGTGGGAGCAGACGGAGGGGAGGATCACCCATTTCGTGGCGGGCGTCGGCACCGGCGGCACGATCTCCGGGACCGGGCGCTATCTGAAGGACGCGAGCGACGGCAAGGTCAAGGTCGTCGGCGCCGACCCGGAGGGGTCCGTGTACTCCGGCGGGTCCGGGCGGCCGTACCTCGTCGAGGGCGTCGGTGAGGACTTCTGGCCGACGGCGTACGACCGTACGGTCGCGGACGAGATCGTGGCCGTGTCCGACAAGGACTCCTTCCAGATGACGCGCCGGCTCGCGAAGGAGGAGGGGCTGCTCGTCGGCGGCTCCTGCGGGATGGCCGTGGTCGCCGCGCTGCGGGTGGCCGAGCGGCTCGGACCCGACGACGTCGTGGTCGTGCTCCTTCCCGACAGCGGGCGCGGTTACCTCAGCAAGATCTTCAACGACGAGTGGATGGCCGACTACGGGTTCCTGGAGGACTCCGGCCCGAGCGCGCGCGTCGCGGACGTGCTCAACGACAAGGTGTCCGGCGCCATCCCCTCCCTCGTCCACATGCACCCGGACGAGACGGTCGGCGAGGCCATCGAGGTGCTGCGCGAGTACGGCGTCTCGCAGATGCCGATCGTCAAGCCGGGCGCCGGTCACCCGGACGTGATGGCCGCCGAGGTCGTCGGGTCCGTCGTGGAACGGGAGCTGCTCGACGCCCTGTTCACCCAGCGCGCCTCGTTGCAGGACCCGCTGGAGAAGCACATGTCGGCGCCGCTGCCGCAGGTCGGCTCCGGCGAACCGGTCGGCGACCTGATGTCCGTGCTCGGCAGCGCCGACGCGGCGATCGTGCTCGTCGAGGGCAAGCCCACCGGTGTCGTCAGCCGCCAGGACCTGCTGTCCTTCCTCGCCAAGGGCGGCGCCAAGCAGTAGGTGCCGACGGGCCGCCCGCGGGCAAGAAGGCGCCGGTCGGGGCGATTTCCGCAGGTGGCAGGAGGATATTTCCTGAAGTTCCCCTCCTGAGGGGGATCTTCCTGCCTTTCGGCAGGGAACTTCGCGGAAGTGGTACGAGCGCGTCACGTCCGCGCAGCACCCGCTTAACACGGGTCCGGCACATTAGTGGGTGTCGGCAGGGCGGGAGCGGCTCCCCGCCCCGGCCGACGCCAAAACGGCGCCAAGGACCTCCGGAGCGGCTCCCGGACCTCCATGGACGCCACGGACGCGCAAGCCCGGCCCTGACCCGGCACGCGTCCCTCGCGGGGACCGCCGTCGTCCCGCCCCCCGGTAACGGGGGTGCGGCGGTCTCCGCGCAACACGTGAGAAGGGCCCGGCACCAGTCAGGTGCCGGGCCCTTCCCGTGTGTACGCCGCGACGTACCGACGCTCCTCGCTCGCCTAGTCCTCCCAGTCGGAGTCCGACTTGCCCCCGCGGCGGCCGAAGAAGTTCGGGGTGACGCGCGCGGCCTGGACCACGTTGACGCCCACGATGCCGACCCAGGCGACCAACAGGCCGGACAGCTGCGCCACGCCGCCGCCGATCGCGGACAGCGGGACCGCCAGGACCAGCGACACGATCCCGAAACCGAAGCGCTCCCCCCACGAGTCGGTCGCCCCCTGCGGGGAGCGCGAACCGCGGGCCACCACCATCTGCTGCTCGGCCAGCTGCCGCCGCACCCGGCGGTCCACCGCGCCGTCGACACGCTGTTCGACCTTCTCCAGGAACGAGTCGACGAGCGCGGACTCGTACTCCTCGCCCAACTCCCTGCGCGCGTGCAGGGTGGCGTCGAGTTCCTTCTTCAGTTCGGCGTCGCCGCCCGCTTCCCTACCGGTCATGGTGTTCACGTTAGGGAGCGACGGCCCCCGTCGCACTGGGGATAGCCCCCCGGTTGGGGCTGGGCTGCACCCCCCAGGGGCGCAGCCCGGGCCGGTACCCCGAGCGCGCCGGTCGCCTCGACCGCCGTGAGGCCGACATCCGCCGGACGGACCCTAGGGGAGGAGAGTGACCAGGCTCGAGTCGAGGTCGAAGCGTGCGGCGGCCACGTGCGCCGCGGTGAAGGCCGGGTCCGCCCGGATCGCGTCCCGGACCCAGGCCGCGTGCGCCCGCACGGTGTGGTCGGCCCAGTCCCCGGGCACCGCCCGGGTGCGGAGCGCCGCGGGCGTGATCTCGTCCACCAGAAGGGCGAGATGGCCGGGCACGGGTGCCCCCGTACGGAGGTGTTCGAGCGTCGCCGCGACGGCCCCGCAACGCTCGTGCCCCAGCACCAGCACGAGGGGAACGCCCAGCTCCTCCACCCCGTACTGGACGGATGCGAGGACCGCCTCGTCGAGCACCTGCCCGGCGGTCCTTATGCAGAGCAGGTCCCCGATCCCCTGGTCGAAGACCAGCTCGGGCGGGACGCGGGAGTCGATGCAGCCGACGACGACCGCGAACGGGTGCTGCCCGGCGGCGAGGACATGCCGCCGGGCGCGCTCCTCGTGCGGATGGCGGGGCCGCCCGGCGGCGTACCGCCGGTTGCCCGCGAGGAGTTCGTCGAGCGCCGCGCGGGCGGTCGCCGGCCGGGAGCGGGGCGCGGCGACGGCCGGAGTCGACGCGGTGGTGGTGAGTACGGAGGCGGTGGTCGCCGCCAGAAAGGCCCTGCGGTTCGGGGGCATGACGCTCCCTCAGGAGTTGTGCCTGTAAACGCTCAATCACCGTACGCACACGCGCACTCACCCTGAGTGTCGATTTAGTGATCCTTGGTCGAATCGTCGTCGGATCATCGCTGCCGCGATACCGCCCCTTGATCAGGCGGCGGAGCTGTCCACGGGAAGGTCCAGGGGCCGCAGCTCGTCCGCGTACGAGACGGAGATCCGGCGCATCAGACCGTCCTCGGTGATGTCGTACTGGCCCAGGCGCCACAGCGGAGGCGAGTACGCGTGGATCGACACCGCGTCGTCGGTGGCGCCGGTCAGACGGTGGATGTGCTCGGGGCCGAAGCAGAAGGACTCGCCCGCGCCGACGGTGACGGACAGATGGCTGCCGCCGATGCGCGGGTTGGCCTCGGTCAACGCGCCCTGCACGACCCCGACCGCGCCGGAGGAGATGTCGTGGTCGTGCCAGCCGGTGTCGTTGCGCCGGGTCCAGCACAGCAGCCAGACGTCGACGTACTCGTCGCGGTACAGCGACGCGTAGTGCCGCTCCTCGTCGGAGAACGCGACCTGTTCGCGCCAGAGTTCGGGGCGGATGGCGAGGTCGTCGACGAGGGCCTGGAGCTCGCGCTTGTCGAGCGTGCGGTCCGGCAGGGCCTCGTACGTCATGGGGTGGCTCCCTTCAGGAGGCGGGCGGGGTTGACGGTGCGCAGGGCGTGGACGGCGGCGGCCGCGCCGAGGTCGGGGACGGTGGGGGAGGCGTAGGGGCGGTCGCTGCCGCTGACGACCACGTCGATGCCGACGGCCCGCACGAGCGCGTCCACGGCACGCGTCCCGTACGACGAGGTCTCGTAGAAGGCGTCGAAGTCGACCTCGCCGCGCCCGCCGCCGCGCGCCGCGAACCGTTCGCCGTGCAGCGGGGCGAGCCCCGCGAGGGCGGCGAAGCAGACGCGCAGACGGGGGTGACGGGCGCGGCCGAAGGCACGGAAGGCGAACCAGGACGCGTGCATCTGGTGGACGTACGGGACCAGCGCGGGCCACCAGGGCGGGGTGTCGGGAGTGGGCGGGGCCGTGCCCGGGTGGACGAACAGCGGCCTGTCGTGGCGGGTGAGGACGTCGAGGAGGGGTGCGCAGAAGTCCCAGCCGGCCGCGTCCAGCAGGGCGGTGGCGGGGAGTTGGAGGCCTGCGCAGCCCCGGCGGAGTTCGCGCTCGACCGCGTCCGGGGCTGTGTCCGGTTCCGACAGGCAGGGCGAGGCCCAGACGCCGAAGGGGGCCGGGAGCGCGAGGGCGCCGTCGTGGAAGGCGGCGAGCAGCGGGGCGGCCTCGGCGGGCGGCAGGTGTTCGATGCCGAGCGGGCTGGAGAGGGAGACCAGGGCCAGGTCCAGGCCGTCGGCGTGGGCGAGTGCGGTGCGGGCCGCGACGTCGTGGTCGGCCGGGTCGACCTCGTACGGCGGCTCGCCCGTCAGGTGCAGGGTCCAGCCGTCGAGGTACGGCGGTGCGGTGCGGGCGCGCAGCAGCTCGACGAAGGCGGGCGGCCAGATGTGCTGGTGGACGTCGGTGGGCACGCGGCGGTCCTCGGGTCCTCGGTCTTCGGGGAGGGATGGGGTGGGCTGACTGGTCTGAGCTTGGTTAACCGCTTCACTTATGCGGTTAACTTAAACGGTTAACAAGCCTTTCTGTCAACCATGCGTCCCTGGGGTGGAGGGCGTCGCATGCCCACGATGTGGACGTGTCCCGGTAGGCTTCCCGGCATGGCCAGGCCCAATAAGCGCACCACCCTCCGGGAGGTGGCCGAGGCCACTGGTCTCTCCACCGCCGCCGTCTCCTACGCCCTGCGTGGCAAGCACGTCTCGAAGGAGACGGAGGAGCGGGTGCGCAAGGCCGCCGCCGAGCTCGGCTACGAGGCCGACCCCATCGCCCGCGCCCTCGCCAGCGGGCGCACCAGCATGGTCGGTGTCCTCGCGGGCGACCTCCAGGACCTCTGGCAGCAGCAGCTGATGGCCGCCATCGGCCGGGAGCTGCTGGCCGGCGACCGTTACGCGCTGATCCTCGACGCGGGCGGTGACCCCGACCGTGAGCTGAAGCTCGCCAAGCAGCTGCGCGACCAGCGTGTCGACGCGTTGCTGGTGTCGCCGGTGAATCCCTCGGCCGAGGGGTGGGCGGCGATCGCCGACGCGTTGCCGGTGGTGGCCGTCGGGGACTCGCTCAGCGCGGCCCGTACCGCCGGGCAGGTCATCTTCGACAACCGGGCCGGCATCGACTCCGTCCTGGAATATCTGTACGGGCTCGGCCATCGTCGGGTGACCGTGCTGACCCCGACCCGGCCGAGTACGCCCGACCGGCCCGCCGACGTGTACGTCCGCGAGGCCGCCGAACGGCTCGGGCTGCGTGCCGAACTGGTTCCGTGCCCGCAGGAGTTGGGCGAGGCCACGGTCGTCGCCCGACGCCTTCTGGACGGGCCCCGGCCCGCGACCGCCGTCTTCTGCTTCTCCGACTCGCTGGCGTACGGGGTGTACGCCGCCGCCGCCGAGGCCTCGCTGTCCGTCGGCCGGGACGTCTCGGTGGTCGGCTTCGACGACCACCCCGTGTCGCGGGTCCTCACCCCGCCGCTGACCACGGTGGACTGGGGTCTCCCGGAGATCGCCGCGGAGGCGGCACGCCTGACGGTCGCGGCGATCGAGGGGAAGCGGGTCCGGAAGAAGCGGATCCTGTGCGCGCCGAGGATGAGCGAACGGGGCTCAGCGGTTCGGGTATAGCCCCACAGGGTTCTCGCCCCCGCCGCCCCTACCCGTCCCATCCCTACCTGGGGGCTCCGCCCCCAGACCCCCGCCAGGGGCGCTGCGCCCCCTGGACCCCCGCACGGCCTGAACGGCCTCGTCCTCAAACGCCGGACGGGCTGAAGATGCGGGCCGGCGCAAGAGAGCCACGACCTCCCGCCCCGCCCCGGAACGCCGGTCGGCCCAAGGCTTCTAGGGGCGCGGGGAACTGCGCGACCAGCCCCCACGCACCCGCAGCCGAACACACCCACTGGGTCCGGGGCGCAGCCCCAGCTCCCGGCCTCGCTCCGGAACGCCGGTCGGCCCGGGGTTTTCAGGGGCGCGGGGAACTGCGCGACCAGCCCCCGCCGGGCGGCAGCCGAAGAACCACCCACTGGGTCCGGGGCGCAGCCCCAGCTCCCGGCCTCGCTCCGGAACGCCGGTCGGCCCGGGGTTTTCAGGGGCGCGGGGAACTGCGCGACCAGCCCCCGCCGGGCGGCAGCCGAAGAACCACCCAGTGGGTCTGGGGCGCAGCCCCAGCTCCCGGCCTCGCTCTGGAAGGCTGGTCGGCCCGGGGTCTTTAGGGGCGCGGGGAACTGCGCGACCAGCCCCCGCCGGGCGGCAGCCGACGAACCACCCAGTGGGTCCGGGGCGCAGCCCCGAAGGAGGGGATCACGCCAGTTTCTTGCTCTTCAGCCAGGTGTTGGCGACCGCGTCCGGGTCCTTCTTCTCCTTGTCCACCAGGCGGTTGAGCTTGGTCAGCTCCTCGGAGGTGAGGACGTTGCCGAGGGTGGCCAGGGCCTTGCGGACCTTCGCGTCGGCCTTGCGGGAGGCGATGAGGGGGACGATGTGCTGGGAGGGGATCAGGTTGAGGGGGTCGGTGAGGACGACCCAGCCGTTCTCGATGACGTCCACGTCCGTGGTGAAGACGTTGGCGACGTCGATGTCGCCCTTCTTCAGCGCGCCCTTGACCAACGGGCCCGAGGAGTCGAGGGACTTGAACTCCTTGAACTCCACCCCGTAGCGGTCCTTGAGGCCCACGACACCGACGACCCGCTTCTTCATCTCGGCGGCGGCACCCAGGACCAGTTTGCCGTTGGCCTTGCGCAGGTCGGCGAGGGAGGTCAGACCGTACTTGGCCGCCGTCTCCTTGGTGACGGCGAAGCTGTCGCGGTCCTCGGCCGCCGCGTAGGGGAGGACTTCCAGGCCGCCGGGGAGCACGGTCGTCAGCGTGTTCTGCATCGCCCCGGCCTCGGTGTCCGTGGCCTTGTCGTCCAGGTACAGGAGCAGGCTGCCCTGGTATTCGGGGAGGAGGTCGATGTCGCCGCCCTCCAGCGCGGGCACGACGATCTCGCGTGAGCCGAGGTTGGGGCGGACCTTCGTCTTGATGCCCGCGGCGCCCAGGACACCCGCGTACAGGTAGCCGAGGATCTGGTTCTCGCTGAAGTTGGCGGTGCCGATGGTCAGGCCGCCGGCGCTGGATCCGGAGCCGCCGCCGCTGCCGCCGCCGGAACTGTCCAGCGAGGTGATGCCGCTGCTGCAGGCGGCCAGGGCGGGGACGGAGGCCGCGGCGAAGAGGCCGCCGAGCAGAGTCCTACGGTTCATGGTTCTTCGGCTCCTCAGTGGGCGGCGGTACGGCGATGGGGGTCCCGCCCGCTCGAGCGCAGTCGAGAGTGGGGGAGGAACAGGTAGCGCTGGAGTCCGGCCAGCGCGAGGTCGAGCACGACGGCGACGATCGCGACCAGCGCCGCCCCGCCGAGGACCTGGACGAGATCGCGCTGCGCCAGGCCGTCGAAGACGTACCGGCCGAGGCCGCCGAAGCTGACGTACGCGGCGATCGTGGCGGTGGACACCACCTGGATGAGGGAGAGGCGCAGGCCCGTCATGATCAGGGGAAGGGCGAGCGGGATCTCGACCTGGAACAGGACCTGGTGGCCGCGCATGCCCTGGCCCCGCGCCGCGTCCTTCACCTCCGGGTCGACGGCGCTCATGCCGGCGTAGGTGTTGGTGACGATGGCCGGTACCGCGAGGACGACCAGGGCCACGTACACCGACCACAGCGACAGGCCGCTGACCAGGAAGACCAGGACGACCAGGCCCACGGTCGGCAGCGCCCGGCCGAAGGAGGACAGGTTGATGGCGAGGAAGGCGCCCTTGCCGGTGTGACCGATCAGCAGGCCGAGCGGGAGCGCGATCGCGGCCGCGATGAGGGTGGCGAGGAGCGAGTACTCCAGGTGCTCGGCGATCCGGTGCGCGATGCCGTCGGTGCCGGCCCACTGGTCGCCGCTGACCAGCCACTTGGCGAGGTTCTTGAAGAGTTCGTACATGTCAGGCTCGCCGCCTCGTCCACGGAGTGAGTACGTACTGGACCGCGACCAGCAGCGCGTCCGCGACCAGCGCGAGCAGCAGGGTCAGGACCACGCCGACGATCACCGGCGTCGGGAAGTTGCGCTGGAAGCCGTCCGTGAAGAGCTGGCCGAGTCCGCCGTCGCCGATGTAGGTCGCGACGGAGACCAGGGAGATCGACATGACCGTCGCGATCCGCACGCCCGCCATGATCACGGGGAGGGCGAGCGGGAGTTCGACGGTGAGCAGGGTCCGCAGCGGGCGGGTGCCCATCGCCTTGGCGGCCTCCTTGGTCTTCACGGGGACCGAGTCGAGGCCCTCGACCGTGTTCCGGAGCAGGACGACCAGGGTGTAGACCGTCAGGCCGATGACCGTGGTGGTGCGGGTCAGGCCGCTCACCGGGAGCAGGAGGACGAAGATCGCGATCGACGGGATCGTGAAGAGGACGTTCGAGAGGCCGAGGAACACGCCGCGCAGGGCGCGCACCCGGTGGGCCACGACGGCCAGCGGGAGGGAGATCAGCAGCCCGAAGAAGACGGCCAGCAGCGCGGCCTGGAGGTGGGAGAGGGCGAGGGAGGTGAGGTCGTGGGTGTGGTCGCCTATCCAGGACCAGTCGACGGTCATATCGCCACGCTCGCGGTGCCGTGGGTGCCGTGCCCGTGCGTCTTGCTCGCGTGCTCGTGGATGTCGTCGCGGGAGGTGACGCCGGTGAGCACGCCCTCGGCGTCTACACGTGCCACCAGTCCGTTGGGCGAGGCGATGGACTCGTTGAGCGCCGCCAGCAGGGAGTCGGTGTCCTTGAGCGGCCGTACGGGGAGTTCGGCGTCGTCCGCCGTCGCGCGCCAGTGCCGCGGCTTGCGGGCCTCGTCGAGGACGAGGGTCCAGGCGCCGCCCTCGGGGGCCGGGCCCTGCGGTACGTCGGCGAGGTGCTGGAGCGAGAGGAGCTTCAGGCCCCGCTCGGCGCCGAGGAAGTCGGCGACGAAGTCGTCCGCGGGGCGGGCGAGCAGGTCGGCCGGGGTCGCGCACTGCACCAGATGGCCGCCGGTGCGGAAGATCGCGATCTGGTCGCCGAGCCGGACGGCCTCGTCGATGTCGTGGGTGACGAAGACGATGGTCTTGCTGAGCTCCTTCTGGAGGCGGAGCAGTTCGTCCTGGAGCTGGGTGCGCACGACCGGGTCGACCGCGCCGAAGGGCTCGTCCATGAGCAGGACGGGCGGGTCGGCGGCGAGCGCGCGGGCCACGCCGACGCGCTGCTGCTGGCCGCCGGAGAGCTGGTGCGGGTAGCGCTTGCCGGCGTCGGCGGCGAGGCCGACGGTCTCCAGGAGCTCGGCCGCCCGCGCCCTGGCCTTCTTGCGGCCCCAGCCCAGCAGCAGCGGCACGGTGGCGATGTTGTCGAGCACGGTGCGGTGCGGGAAGAGGCCGGCCTGCTGGATGACGTACCCGATGGAGCGGCGCAGTTCGGCCGCGTCCTGTTCGAGGACGTCCTTGCCGCCGACGCGGATGGTGCCGGAGGTCGGATCGACCATCCGGTTGATCATCCGGAGGGTGGTGGTCTTACCGCAACCGGAGGATCCGACGAGGACGGTCACGCCGCCTTCCGGCATCTCCAGAGAGAGGTCGTGGACTGCGGTGGTGCCGTTCGGGAAGCGCTTGTGGACCGTGTCGAACTGGATCATGAGGTGTCCCTTGCCCGGTCTGCATATCGTCATGCAGAGTTCTCTGTACCTGAATAGGTTGTCAACGGTCCGGTGTTAATCGCTGGTTACTTATGGCCACCAGGCAAGATCCAATGTCTGGATTGAGGGGAGTTTTTGCTCTATGTCGTCTCGGAATGCGGACACGTCGAGTGCGGTGGTGGCCGGCCTCACCGCCGGTCTCGTGGTGCTCGACGGGTGCAGCACCGGTGTCACCGACATCGTGCGGCTCGCCGACGGGGCCGCCCGGCCCGTTCCCGGCACCGAGGCGATGAAGCGCGTCGAGCAGTCCTGGGACGCCGCCCGGCAGATCGCCGCCACCGGTCGCGTCTACGGACGCTCGACCGGCGTCGGCGCCAACCGGAACGAGGACGTGCCGACCGAGGCCGCCGCCGAGCACGGGCTGCGCCTGCTGCGCAGCCACGCCGGTGCCATCGGCGAGGAGCTGCCCGCCCGCCAGGTCCGGGCCATGCTCGCCGTCCGCGCCAACCAGCTCCTGGCGGGCGGAGCGGGCCTGCGGCCCACCGTCGTCACGGCTCTGTGCGAGGCCCTGGAGACCGGCGCGTACCCGGTCGTGAACGAGTTCGGGTCGGTGGGTACGGGGGACATCGCGGCGCTGGCCCAGGTGGGCCTTGCGCTGGTGGGGGAGCATCCCTGGCGGGGGCCGGAGCAGGGTGCGCCGCCCCAGGCGCAGGCTCCGTCGGTCCAGGCCCAGGGGCAGGCTCCGTCGGTCCAGGCCCGAGGGCAGGCTCCGTCGGGCCAGACCCAGGGGCCGTCGCCGCTCGGTCTCGGGGAGAGGGTGACGTCCTTCGGGGAGGAGGTGTCGTCCGTCGGGCAGGGCCTGCCCCCCGAACCCCAGCCCCTCGACAACAACGACGCCCTCGCCCTCATCAGCAGCAACGCCCTCACCCTCGGGCAGTCCGCGCTCGCCCTGGACGAGCTGCGGGGACTGATCGAGGCCACCCAGGTCGTCGCCGCGCTGTCCCTGCTGGCCGTCGACGGATCGCACGAGGCGTACGCGGCGCCCGTGCACGCCGCGCGCCCGCACAAGGGCTCGGCCGAAGTCGCGCGCCGGATGCGGGAGTTGATCGGAGCGGCGGACCGGCCCACCCCGCCGCTCGGGCGGATCCAGGACCCGTACGGCTTCCGGTGCGTCCCGCAGATCCACGGGCCCGCGCAGGACGCCGCGGACGCCCTCGAAGGCGTCCTGGTCGTCGAGATCAACGCCGCCGCCGAGAACCCCCTCATCTCGCCCGAGGACATGGCCGCGTACCACCACGGCGGCTTCTACCAGGCCCAACTCGCCCTAGCCCTCGACCATTTCAGGCTCGCCGTCACACAGGTGGCGCGGCTGTCGACCTCCCGGCTCTCCACCCTCAACGAACCCGCCTACACCCGCCTGCGCCCCTTCCTCGCCGACCACGAGCCCGCGTCCTCCGGCGTGATGATCCTGGAGTACGCCGCAGCCGCCGCCCTCGGCGACCTGCGTGCCTTCTCCGCGCCCGCCTCGCTCGGCCACGCTGTACTCTCCCGGGGCGTCGAGGAACAGGCGAGCTTCGCCTCGCTCGCCGCACGGCAGACACTGCGGGCGTGCGGTGCCTACCGTCTCGTCGTGGGCTGCGAACTGGTCTCCGCCGTACGGGCGCTGCGCCAGCGCGATCTGCGGCCCGACCCGGAGCTGCCGGTCGGACGGGCGATGGAACTGGCCGAGTCCGTGCTCGGCCTGGACCAGACCGACCGGCCGCTGACGGACGACGTGACGGCGGCGGCCGCGCTGCTCGACCGGTTCACGGACATCTGGAGGGGGAGCGAGTCATGAGCGTGGACAGGAGCACGGACGTGAGCGCGGAGGCGAAAGCCGGCGTGAGGGCCGATGTGAAGGCCGGCATGAAGGCCGATGTGAAAGCCGACGTCAAAGCCGACGAGAGCGTGATGGACAGTCCCGCCGGGCGCCTGCAGGCGCTCTTCGAGGGGCACCGGCTGACGCCCACCCAACGGCGCATCGCGCACAGCATGGTGCGCAGCGCCGCCGACGTGCCGTTCCTCTCCAGCGTCGAACTCGCCGAACTCGCCGGGGTCAGCCAGCCCTCCGTCACCCGCTTCGCGGTCGCGCTCGGCTTCGACGGCTATCCGGCGCTGCGCAAGCACCTGCGCGAGGTCGCACCCACCGAACAGACGGCGGCCCCGGGCTCGTACAACGAGTACCAGCAGGCCGTCGAGGCCGAGATCGAGAACCTGAGGCACCTCGCCGAGGTGCTCGCCGACCCGCGCCCGGTGCAGCGCGCGGGGCGGCTGCTCGCCGCCTCCCGTCCGCTCCCGGTGCTCGGACTGCGCGCCGCCGCCTCCCAGGCGTACGGCTTCGCGTACTTCGCCGCCAAGGTCCACCCGGACGTACGGCTGCTGCACGAGGGCGGCACCATGCTGCACGACCGCATCGACGCGGCCGTCCACGCCGGAGCCACCGCCCTGCTCTGCTTCGCGCTGCCCCGCCACCCGCGCGAGGTCGTGGACTCGCTCGCCTATGCCAAGGAGGCCGGGCTGACGGTGGTGACGGTCGCGGACTCCGCGTTCGCGCCGGTCGCCAAGGTCTCGGACCTCCTCCTGCCCGCCGCCGTCGGCACCGGGCTCGCTTTCGACACGGCCTGCTCCCCGATGCTCCTCGGGCGCGTCCTGCTGGAGGCGATGTGCGACGACATCCCGGACGCCCAGACGCGGCTGGAGGAGTTCGACGCGCGGGCGGCGGCCAGGGGCCTGTTCGTGGAGTAGTCACGGTTCGGTGGAGCGGCCCCGCTTCTCAGACTCGTCTCACCTTCGCTCGTTAGCGTGCCCGCCCAAAGACGCTGAAGAGGCAAGCACGGGAGGCGGAGAACGTGGCGCGCGGAGGGCAGGGGCTGGCTCGGGTGGCCGTCGTGGTGAGAGCCGGGGCGGCACCACTGTGGTGGTTCGGTGTGTTCGCGGCGGGTATCGGGGTGCTGTTGCCGGGGCTGACCGGACGCCGGATCGGGGTCATGGCCGGGGCCGCGCTGTTCATCCTCGCGGCCGTCGTGGTGGCGTACACCCGCAGGAAGCGGTACGCCGCACTCGTCCGCTCGGCCGCACGCGCGAGCAAGCAGGACGTGCTCCAGGACCGGGCCGTGACGGTACGCAACTGGCGCCGGGGCCATCGTCGGTGGCTGCTGCTCGCCTTCGTGGCCGCGCTCGGCAGCTCCTTCGCGGTGCCCGCCGCGGGCGGCATGCTGCTCGCCGGTGCGGGCGTCGGGCTGTGGCTCAAGGCCGGCTGGCTCGGGCGCCGGGAACGCGCCGAGGAGGCGCTGATCTGGGTGCGCGTCGACTGGCTCGGCCGACGCGCCGGGGCTCCCGCCGGAAAGCCGGTCAAGGCCTGCCGGGCCACCGGAGTGGCGGCCGGCGACGCCGCGCCCGGCGGAGCGCGACGCCGCTGACCCGAGGCGGCGACAGGGAGGTCGCTACACCTCGAGGTCCGCCTCGATCCTCTTCAACTGGTGCCGGGCCATCGCCAGGTTGGACCGTTTGGCGTCGAGCACCAGGTACAGGAAGAGCCCGTTGCCGCCACGCCCCTTGATCAGCCGGATCAGGTGGTACTGGTCGGACAGCGTGATCAGGATGTCCTCGATCTCGCCCTTCAGCCCGAGGTGCTCCATGGTGCGGATCTTGGCGCGGACCACGTCGGTGTTGCCCGCCGCCGCCACGGTGAGGTCGAAGCCCTTGCTGCCGCCGATCGTGCCCAGCGCCATTCCGCTGGTGTAGTCGACGAGGGCGGCTCCGGTCGCGCCTTCGATGGAGGCGAGTGCTTCCTTCAGCGCGGTTTCGGTGTTGGTCATGGTGTGGTTCTTCCTTTCGGCTTGTCGGTCCGACTTTTCGGCCCGACTTCGGCCCGACCTTCGGTCCGACTTCTCGGTCAGCTTTCCGATGCGGTAGGGGTGTTGGGGGTGGGGGTCGGGGGCGTTCGGGGAGTGCCGCGCGCCGTACGGGTACGCGTCGGCATGGAGGCGGGCCGCGTGGGAGCCCGCGCCGGGGTGACCGGTTCGCCGCGCGCCGTCGCGGCCTCCACGAGCTCGCCGATCCGGGTACCGGAACGGCGCCCCTCCAGATGCAACCGGCCGACGTTGACCCGGTCCTGGGCCAGCAGCGTCAGCACGGCGGAGCCGCCCGCCGCGTACGTCGCCACATAGCCGTCGACGCCGCGCACCAGCAGCTCGCGGAACTCGCCCTGCCCGGTGGCGTCCGCCATCCGCACGGCCACCCCCAGCGCGGCCGCGGTGAGCGCGGCCACGCCCTCGGGCTCCACTCCGGGTGTGTCGTGGGCGAGTACGAGTCCGTCGACGCTGGCCGCCAGCGCACCGGTCAGCTGGGGCACACGGGCCCTCAACCGGTGCAGCTCGTCGAGGACTTCGGGTTCCGCCGCCATCAGCAGTCTCCTCTCGGCACGCTGTCGCAGCGCGCGGATCACAGGGCCTCCAGCGCGTCTCGGAGCCGGCGCAACAACGCGACGTCGGGATCGGCGGAAGACTGGGTGAGCACCTTGGGCAACGGCGCACGCTCCGGCGCGTTCGCCGCCGTGACGAGCCCGGCCGCGGCCAGCCGGCGGACGTCGACGAGGGTGTGGAACGCGGGCCGCCCCAGGGCGAGCGAGATGTCCGACGCCGTCCGCAGACCGTCCACCCGGCCGAGGACGGCCCACTGGCGCAGGGGGACCGACGGTTCGGCGGCGCGCCGGGCGCGTGCCAACGGGGCGGTGTCGGTCGCCGGGTCGGGCCAGACCCGGTGCAGCAGCTGGCGGCGGCGCAGCGTCTCACGCTCCACCGCGGCCACGGGCACGGGACGCACGGGGCCGAGCCAGTGCGCGGCCCCGTACCGGAACCGGGCCGGAGTGCTGCTCGGCCCCAGCACGAAGTACGCCGCGTCGTACAGCGCCCCGAGATGGCACAGCTCCAGCGCGCCCTCGGCGATCCGCCCGCGCTCGACCAGGAACCGCCCGACCCGCCGCCGCGCCCCGGCCTCGGCCACCGCCTCCCGCCAGGACTCGGCCGCCAGCACTCCGCGCGCGGTGAGCAGTACGTCGAGCGAGGGGGTGGCGGGGCTCTCGGCGTGCACGACCTCTCCGTCACAGAGATAGAGCACCCCGCGCTCGCGCACCAGCACGCCGGTGGCCCGCTCGGCGGCGAGTCGGCTGAGCATGGGCGAGAGGCCGGCGGGGACCGTCGCCCTGTCGTTGTTGTTGTCGTTGTTGTTGTCGTTGTTGTCGTTGTTGTTGCGGTCGTGGTCTTGGCCGCTGTCCTTGTGCACGGCGAGTTCGGGTGCCGGCGGTGTTCTGACCGTCGTCATCCCAGTACCAGCCGTCCGGCCATCTCGCCGAGCCGGATCCGGGCCAGCGCGAGATTGCCGTCCGCCCGGTCCAGCCACAGATGCAGGAACACACTGCTGTCGAACGTGGTCCTGACGAACCGCAGCAGGTGGTAGCTGTCACGGTTGCTGACGATCAGGTCCTCGACCGGGGTCTCCTGCTCGGACCAGTCGGACCCGTCGGACGGGGCGAACGCCTTGTGCTCCGCGGCGAGCCGGGCGAGCTCGGCCGCCTCCGCCGCGGTCGTCTCGTGGTCACCGCCCGGGGCGTCCCCGACCGTGCCCAGGGCCAGCCCGCTGGTCCAGTCGACCACCGCGGCGCCCCGGGCACCGGGCAGTCGCATGGCTTCCAGTAGGCACTCGTCGATTCCGGGCACCACGTATCCCCTCCCGCCAAAGGGTTCGGCCGAGTGACGCCGAAGTTACGCAACGTGTGCGCGACGGGTGAGGGATCTGGCATTTTCCTGTGGAACATGCGCGCGGTGACTAAGGTGGGTCAACTGACCATATTTTCAGTCCTCTCGAGGCTGTTCGGATGCCGGTCAGGGCGTTGCGAAGGCGTGCCAGGGGGCGCTCGCAGGTCCGCAGGGGTGCGCGCCGGGGCCACGCACGCCGTGTTCTATTTCGGGGTGCCAGGTGCCAGGTGCCAGGTGTCGGGCGTCGGGTGCCAGGCGCCGGGTGCTGGGGCTACAGCGCCGTAAGTGCCGTCGGCCGTGCGCCGCCCGACTCCGCGACGATCTCCTCGACGCCCTGCTGCTCACGTACGACCGCGAACCGCACGTCCGTACCCCCGTTGCCGTTGGCGTTGCCGCCCTCGACCGACGCGAAGCCGTAAACGCCGGGCCGGGCCAGGGAGTTGTACGCGTAATGGTGGGCGAAGTAGTACGCGCCCGTGTCCAACGCCGCCGCGTAGTCGCCCTGTTCGAGCAGCGGGAGCGCGCGCCCCTCGGCGAGCAGGTCGCCCGCGAAACAGGCGGGCCCCGCGATGTCCTGGACGACGTCCGGCCCCGCCTTGGGGCGCCCCTCCGTGTCGTACGCGGCGATCCGCAGCGGCCAGGACCCGGGCGCGTACACCGTGCGGGTCGCGATCTGCACCCCGGCGTGCGTCACCGCGACCGGCCGGCCCCCGGCGGACTTCGCGTACTCGACCCGCGCGACCACGGTCCCGTGCTTGGCCAGCAGCGACCGCCCGAACTCGGTGACCAGCCCGTACCGCCCGTCGAAGAGCCCCGGCACCGCCTCGGCGAGCAGCCGTGCGTACTGCGCGTACGTCGGGGTCGTGACGTCGGAGCCGAAGTTGACCGGCAGTCCGCCGCCGATGTCGAGCGTGTCGATCTGCTGCCGCCCGACACGCCGGTTGATCTCCTCGGCGAGTGCGTACGTCTCCGCGATCCCCCGCGCCATCAGCGAGAGCGGGATGCCCTGCGATCCGGTGTGCGCGTGCAGCCGGGTCAGCCACGGACGGTCGGCGTACGCCTGGACGATCCACTCCCGAGCACCCTCGTCGCGCAGCGCGACCCCGAACTTCGAGGTCGCCGTCGCCGTGGACAACGCCTCGATGGAACCCCCGCCGACCTGCGGGTTCACTCGGATTCCGATGGGGGAGCGGGGGTGCGGGGATCCCGCGGGACCGCCGTTCGGCCCATGGGGCAGGTCCCCCACCAGGCCGTTGAGGCGGTCCAGCTCCTGCGGATTGTCCGCGTTGACGGCGATGCCCAGCGCCAGTGCCTCGCGCAGCTCGGTGATCGTCTTGGCGGGTGAGTCGAGCACGGTCTCGGAGGGTGGCACTCCGGCCGCCCGTGCGAGGGCGAGCTCGCCGGGGCTCGCGACCTCCGCGCCGATGCCGTGCTCGTGCAGCAGCCGCAGTACGGGCACCAGCGGGGTCGCCTTCACCGCGAAGGCGTGCAGCACGGGCGTGCCCGGCGCCGTCACCGCGTCGAAGGCGGCCCGCAGCTCCGCCGCCGAGGCCTTGATGCCGGGAACGTCGAGGAGGGCGATGATGGGGGCCTCGGGCCCCAGCAGTCCATGAGCCACGGCGGCCCGGACGGCATCGTCGCGCCGCGCCACGCGATCGGAGCCGGACTCGCCCCCGCCCACCGAAGGCGCCCCACCCGCCGAAGCCCCACCCGAAGGCGCCGCCGCCGAAGACATCCCGGTCGAAGGCGTCCCCGTCGAAGACGCCCTGGTCCCTGCTGCCCCATCGCTCACTGAATCCTCCGTCGCGTCCCTGTCTGTGCCCATACATCCCAGCCAAACATCCGCGCCACGCCCCTGCTGGCCCGCTCATCTATTGACTAGCTCTATTCAAGAAGCCAGGATGTGAATATCTACTGCAACAGTCCGCTAGGAGGCAGACCATGTCAGGACCCCGCCCCGTCCGAGCGCCGCGCGGTACGGAACTGAGTGCCCTGGGATGGCAGCAGGAAGCCGCCCTGCGGATGCTGCAGAACAACCTCGACCCCGAGGTCGCCGAGCACCCCGACAAGCTCGTCGTCTACGGCGGCACCGGCAAGGCCGCCCGCGACTGGCGTTCCTTCGACGCCATGGTCCGCACGCTGCGCACCCTCAAGCAGGACGAGACGATGCTCGTCCAGTCCGGCCGCCCCGTCGGCGTGATGCAGACCCACGAGTGGGCCCCGCGCGTCCTCATCGCCAACTCCAACCTGGTCGGCGACTGGGCGAACTGGGAGGAGTTCCGCCGTCTGGAGGCCCTCGGCCTCACCATGTACGGCCAGATGACCGCCGGCTCCTGGATCTACATCGGCACCCAGGGCATCCTCCAGGGCACCTACGAGACCTTCGCCGCCGTCGCCGCCAAGAAGTTCAACGGCACGCTCGCGGGCACCATCACCCTGACCGCGGGCCTCGGCGGCATGGGCGGCGCCCAGCCGCTCGCCGTGACGATGAACGACGGCGTCGCGATCTGTATCGACGTCGACCCGCGCGCCATCGAGCGCCGCATCGAGCACCGCTACCTGGACGTGAAGGCCGACTCCCTGGAGCACGCCCTCCAGCTCGCCGTCGAGGCCCGCGACCAGCGCAAGCCGCTCTCCATCGGTCTGCTCGGCAACGCCGCCGAGCTGCTGCCCCGCATGCTCGCCGAGAGCGCCCCCATCGACATCGTGACCGACCAGACCTCGGCCCACGACCCGCTGGCCTACCTCCCCATCGGCATCGACTTCGACGACATGGCCGACGCGGCCGCCAAGGACCCGGCGGGCTTCACCACCCGCGCCCGTGAGTCCATGGCCAAGCACGTCGAGGCGATGGTCGGCTTCATGGACGCCGGCGCCGAGGTCTTCGACTACGGCAACTCGATCCGCGGCGAGGCCCAGCTCGCCGGGTACGACCGCGCGTTCGCCTTCCCCGGCTTCGTCCCCGCCTACATCCGCCCCCTCTTCTCCGAGGGCAAGGGCCCCTTCCGCTGGGCGGCCCTGTCCGGCGAGGCCTCCGACATCCACAAGACGGACAAGGCGATCCTCGACCTCTTCCCGGAGAACGAGTCCCTGCACCGCTGGATCAAGCTGGCCGGTGAGCGCGTCCACTTCCAGGGCCTGCCCGCCCGTATCTGCTGGCTCGGCTACGGCGAGCGGGACAAGGCCGGCGAGCGGTTCAACGACATGGTGGCGAGCGGCGAGCTGGCGGCCCCGCTGGCCATCGGCCGCGACCACCTCGACTGCGGCTCCGTCGCCTCCCCGTACCGCGAGACCGAGGCCATGCTCGACGGCTCCGACGCGATCGCCGACTGGCCGCTGCTCAACGCCATGGTGAACGTCGCCTCCGGCGCCTCCTGGGTCTCCATCCACCACGGCGGCGGCGTCGGCATGGGCCGCTCCATCCACGCCGGCCAGGTGTCCGTCGCCGACGGCACCAAGCTGGCCGGCGAGAAGATCCGCCGCGTGCTCACCAACGACCCCGGCATGGGCGTCATCCGTCACGTCGACGCCGGGTACGACATCGCCGAGTCCGTCGCCCAGGAGCGCGGCGTGCGCATCCCGATGCGCGAAGGCGACGAGGGCGGCGCCGCGTGACCTTCCACAGCATGTGGGCGGAGCTGCTGCCGATCGGCCGCAGCTCCGCCTCCGGCGGCTACCGCCGCTTCGCCTGGACCGGGGCCGACGCCGACTGCCGGGCCTGGTTCCGGACCCAGGCCGAGTCCCGCGGGCTGCGCTACGAGCTGGACCGCAACGGCAACCAGTGGGCCTGGCTCGGCGACCCCGCCGAGGGCGACGCCGTCGTCACCGGCTCCCACCTGGACTCCGTGCCCGACGGCGGGGCCTTCGACGGGCCCCTCGGCGTGGTGTCCTCCTTCGCCGCCCTGGACGAACTGCGCGCCCGGCAGGCGGAGTTCACCCGTCCCCTCGCCATCGTCAACTTCGGTGACGAGGAGGGTGCCCGGTTCGGGCTCGCCTGTGTCGGCTCCCGGCTGGCCGCCGGACAGCTCACCGTCGAGCAGGCGCACCGGCTGACCGACGGCGACGGCATCACGCTCCCGCAGGCCATGGAGCGCGCCGGACACGACCCCGACACCATCGGTCCCGACCCCGAGCGCCTCGCCCGCATCGGTGCCTTCGTCGAACTGCACGTCGAGCAGGGCCGCGCCCTCGACCTCAGCGGCGACCAGGTCGGCATCGCCAGTGCCATCTGGCCGCACGGCCGCTGGCGCTTCGACTTCCGGGGCGAGGCCAACCACGCGGGCACCACCCGGCTCGTCGACCGCCGCGACCCGATGCTGTCGTACGCGGAGACCGTGCTCGCCGCCCGCCGGGAGGCCCAGCTCGCCGGTGCCGTCGCCACCTTCGGCAAGATCTCCGTCGAGCCGAACGGCGTGAACGCCATCCCCTCCCTCGTGCGCGGCTGGCTCGACTCCCGCGCCGCTGACCAGGCGACCCTCGACACGGTCGTCACCGGCGTCGAGAAGGCGGCCCGCGAGTACGCGGAGGCCCAGGGCGTCGAACTCGACGTCGTCCGCGAGTCGTTCACCCCCGTCGTCGAGTTCGAGCACGCCCTGCGCGACGAGCTCGCCCGCATCCTGGGCAAGGACGGGGAAAGCGCCGCGGGACTCACGGTTCCCGTCCTGGGCACGGGCGCCGGACACGACGCCGGAATCCTCTCCGGGACCGTCCCGACCGCCATGCTGTTCGTACGCAACCCCACGGGTGTCTCGCACTCCCCGGCCGAGTACGCCGCCGAGGACGACTGCGTGGCCGGGGTGACCGCACTCGCCGACGTACTCGAAGGGCTGGCCTGCAGGTGACGCAGACGTACTGGCTTGAACACGCCTGGCTCGACACTCACGTCGAGCCGGGCGTGGCCCTGGACGTGAGCGACGGGCGGATCACCGCCGTCCGCGAGAACACCGCCACCCCGCCCCCCGGCGCCGAGATCCTCCGCGGACTCACCCTCCCCGGCCTCGCCAACGCCCACTCGCACGCCTTCCACCGCGCCCTGCGCGGCACCGTCCAGGTCGGCTCCGGCACCTTCTGGACCTGGCGCGAGATCATGTACTCCTTCGCGGACCGGCTGACTCCGGACACGTACCACGCGCTCGCCCGCACCGTGTACGCGGAGATGGCGCTCGCGGGCGTCACGGCCGTCGGCGAGTTCCACTACGTGCACCACACCCCCGGCGGCACCCCGTACGCCGACCCGAACGCGATGGGCGAGGCGCTCATCGCGGCCGCGGGCGAGGCCGGCATCCGGATCACCCTCCTCGACACGGCCTATGTGTCCGCCGGCTTCGGACAGCCGCCCAACCGCCACCAGCTCCGCTTCTCCGACGGCAGCGCGGAGGCCTGGGCGGAACGCTCTTCACTTCTCAAGGACCGTGATCACGCACGGATCGGTGCGGCCATCCACTCCGTACGGGCCGTGCCCGCCGGACAGCTGGCGACGGTCGCGCGCTGGGCCGAGGAGCGGCGGGCCCCGCTGCACGTGCATCTGTCGGAGCAGACGGCGGAGAACGACGCCTGCCTGGCCGCCCACGGGTGCACCCCGACGCGGCTCCTCGCCGACCACGGCGTGCTCGGCTCCCGCACGACCGGCGTCCACAACACGCACCTCACGGACGAGGACATCGCGCTGCTGGGCGACTCCCGGACGGGCACGTGCATGTGCCCGACGACGGAACGGGACCTGGCGGACGGCATCGGCCCCGCCGTCGCTCTCCAGCGAGCCGGCTCGCCCCTCTCCCTCGGCTCCGACAGCCACGCCGTCATCGACCTCCTCGAAGAGGCCCGCGCGATGGAGCTGAACGAGCGCCTGCGCACCCGCACCCGAGGTCACTGGACGGCGGCCGCCCTGCTGCGCGCCGCCTCCGCCGACGGCCACGCGGCCCTCGGCTGGCAGGACGCGGGCATCCTCGAAGCGGGCGCGCTCGCCGACTTCACGACGGTCGCCCTCGACTCGGTCAGAACTGCGGGACCGGTGCCGCGCCTGGGCGCCGAGACGGCCGTATTCGCGGCGACGGCGGCCGACGTACGGCACACCGTCGTGGGCGGCCGGCATGTCGTACGCGACGGGGCGCACGCTCTTGTTCCCGATGTGCCGCAGGCCCTCGCGCGGGCAGTCGAAGCCCTGCGCGCCTAGAGACGACCGCCGAACCCCGCCCCCACGAGGACGCCATGAGCAGCACCACCGGCACGACCACCGTCATCACCAACATCGCCAGCCTGGTCACCAACGATCCCTCCCTCGGTGACGGGTCCCCCCTCGGTCTGATCCAGGACGCGGCCGTCGTCATCGAAGGCGACCGCATCGCGTGGACCGGTGACTCAAGAAAAGCACCCGCCACTGACAACCGGGTCGACGCCGGTGGCCGGGCCGTGATCCCGGGCTTCGTGGACTCCCACTCGCACCTCGTCTTCGCGGGCGACCGCACCCAGGAGTTCAACGCCCGCATGTCGGGCCGCGGCTACACGGCGGGCGGCATCCGCACCACCGTCGCCGCCACCCGCGCCGCCAGCGACGAGGACCTGGAGCGCAACCTCACGCACTACCTCCACGAGGCCCTGCGCCAGGGCACCACCACCTTCGAGACCAAGTCGGGCTACGGCCTCACCGTCGAGGACGAGGCCCGGGCGCTGCGCATCGCGGCGGCGCACACCGACGAGGTCACCTACCTCGGCGCGCACATCGTCTCCCCGGACTACGCCGACGACCCGGCCGCGTACGTGGCCCTGGTGACCGGCGAGATGCTCGACGCCTGTGCCCCGTACGCCCGTTGGATCGACGTCTTCTGCGAGAAGGGCGCCTTCGACGGCGACCAGGCCCGCGCGATCCTCACGGCAGGCACGGCGAAGGGCCTGCACCCGCGCGTCCACGCCAACCAGCTCTCGTACGGCCCCGGTGTCCAGCTCGCCGTCGAACTCGACGCGGCGAGCGCCGACCACTGCACCCACCTCACGGACGCGGACGTCGAGGCCCTGGCGAACGGCCGTACGGTCGCGACCCTGCTCCCCGGCGCCGAGTTCTCCACCCGCGCCGAGTGGCCGGACGCCCGCCGCCTCCTGGACGCGGGCGTGACCGTCGCCCTCTCCACCGACTGCAACCCGGGCTCGTCCTTCACCTCCTCCGTCCCGTTCTGCATCGCGCTGGCGGTACGGGACATGGGGATGACCCCGGACGAGGCGGTCTGGTCGGCCACGGCGGGCGGCGCGGCGGCCCTGCGCCGCACGGACATCGGCCGCCTCACCGTCGGCGCCCGCGCCGACCTCGCCCTCCTGGACGCGCCCAGCCACGTCCACCTCGCCTACCGGCCGGGCGTACCGCTGGTCACCGGCGTCTGGCGGCGCGGCGCACGCGAGGTCTGAGGCCGGGGTCACGAGTCCGAGGCGGCTAGGCCGGGGTCACGGCGCCGGCATCAGGACGCCGGGGTCACGGCGCCGGCATCAGGACGCCGGGGTCACGAGGCCCCCGCCCGCCACCGCTGACTCGTGCCCCCGTCGAGCGGCAGCAGGGACAGGCCGTCCCCGCCGCTCGGTGTGACCGCGGTCTCGACGGCGATGGACGGGCGGATCACGCCGTCGTCGTCCACGGTGAACCTCAGGTTCTGGCCGTGGCTGCCGTCGATCGAGCCGCAGTCCCAGATCCCGACGCCGTTGTCGACGGAGCCGCGGCTGTCCAGACAGAGGTCGGAGTCGGCGTACGACTGCAGGACGCCGCGCCCGGAGTCGACCCGCCACCGCTGGGTGCGGGCCGAGGTGCAGGGGGCCGTGACGACATCCGTGCCCTGCGTCAGATCGCCGTCGCGGATGTCCAGGCACAGGCCCGAGGCGAGGTTCACGACCTGGGCGTAGCTGCTGCCCGGCGGGTAGGTCGGGGTGGGCGTGGGGGACGGCGCCGCACTGGCCGATCTCGAGGGGGAGGGGCTCCGCGTCGGGGAAGTCGGGGAAGGGGACTCGCTGGTCGCGGAGGGCAGCGGGGCCGGGGGTGAGGGGGTCGCCGAGACGGTCGCCGTCACCGTCACCTGCGGCACGCTCGACGGGGTGGTGACCGAGCCCGCCGTGTTCTGGGACGGTGAGCCGCCCGACGACAGCACGACGAACATCAGCGGCACCAGGGCGACGCCGAGGGCCGCCGCCGAGGTGAGGACGAAACGGCGGGACGGCGGCCAGGGCCCCGACGAGGCGGGAACGCCGGGCCGGGGTTCGCCCGCCTCGCTCATGACGTACGCCGTGCCCGCCCAGGGCAGCAGTCCCTCGGCCAGGGCGGTGCGCGGATGGTCGCGCAGGGCGGACAGCTCCTCGTACGCCGTCGTGCAGTGCGCGCAGTGCGCCATGTGGGCGTGCAGATCGGGGCTGGACCGGGGGTTGTCCGGCCGTAGCGATTCCTCGATCAACCGTCGGAAGTCCCCGCAGCGTGGGTCGTCGGAGGCGGCGAGCCGGGACTTCAGACAGGCCTGGCCCAGGGCGTGCAGCGCGGGCTGTGCGCCGTACGTCACGTCCTCACGGGTGAGGCCGAGCAGGACGGCCGCCCGGTCGGCGGGTTCCTCTTCCACGACCCCGTACCAGAGCAGGCCCTGGGTGCGGGACGGGAGGGACTGGAACGGGGCGAGCATGGGCGGCACGGGCCCGCCGGGGCCGGCCGCGCTCAGCACGAGGAGCAGACCGGGGTCGAGGCCGGCGGCCCGTTCGTCCCTCGCCCACGAGGCGGCCACCTGCCCCGCCAGCAGCAGGAGCCGGTGGCGCCAGGGGGCGCTCGGGTTCGATCCGCGCGCCGTCTCCTGGGCCGCCAGGGTGAACGCCTGCGCCGCGAGCTGCCGCGCGGCCGACTCGCTGCGGGTGCACAGGCGGGCGTAGGCGAGGACGGACGGGCGGTGCCGCTCGCGGAGCTCCTGGAGGGCCGGATACGCGCTGGGGGTGTCGGCGCTCAGCAGTTCGGTGAGCCGCGTGTCGGACGCGCCCGCGTCGTCCTGAGCCATGTGCCGGCCTCCTCGTACCCCGTACGGTCACTCGCCCCCGTCCTGACATACCAGCCAGTTTGGAGTGCTCATAGTGACGGGGGTGGGCCTTTGAGAAAAGAGGGAGGACGGAGACCAAGAAAAAAAGCGGTCCGGCGCTTTCGGCGCCGGACCGCTCTCAGCTGAGAAGAGGTGCCGGAGGGGGCGGGGAGCGTCACTCCTCGACGGTCACTCCTCGACGGTCAATCCTCGACCGTCAGTCCTCGACCGTCAGTCCCTTCCGCAGTCGCACCAGCGTCCGCGACAGCAGCCGCGACACATGCATCTGCGAGATCCCGAGCTCGTCACCGATCTCGGACTGGGTCATGTTGGCGACGAAGCGCAGCGAGAGGATCTGCCGGTCGCGCGAGGGGAGTTCGGCGATCAGGGGCTTGAGGGACTCCACGTACTCGATGCCCTCGAGGCCGTGGTCCTCGTAGCCGATGCGGTCCGCGAGCGCGCCTTCGGAGTCGTCCTCCTCGGGCTGGGCGTCCAGCGAACTGGCGGTGTAGGCGTTCGAGGCGGCCATGCCCTCGACGACCTCGTCGTTGGTGATGCCCAGGCGCTCCGCCAACTCGCCCACCGTGGGCGCCCGGTCGAGCTGCTGGGCGAGCTCGTCGCCCGCCTTGGCCAGGTCGAGACGGAGTTCCTGCAGTCGGCGCGGTACGCGCACGGACCAGGAGGTGTCGCGGAAGAAGCGCTTGATCTCGCCGATGATGGTCGGCATCGCGAACGTGGGGAACTCGACGCCGCGGCTCAGTTCGAAGCGGTCGATCGCCTTGATCAGGCCGATCGTGCCGACCTGGATGATGTCCTCCATCGGCTCGCTGCGGGAGCGGAAGCGGGAGGCGGCGAACTTGACCAGCGCGAGGTTGAGCTCGACCAGCGTGTTGCGCACGTACGAGTAGTCGTGGGTGCCTTCTTCGAGGGACTCCAGCCGCTCGAAGAGGGTCTTGGACAGGGCCCGTGCGTCCACCGGTCCCACCTCGTCGTACGGGGGGATCTCGGGAAGTCCGTCCAGTCCGTCGAGTCCGCTGGTTCCGGTTTCGTCGAGACGCTCCGGGCGTTCCAGAGAAGGTGTCGACGTCGCCGTCTGGGTCTGCGATGCGTCGAGCCGGGGTGACATGGTGTCCTCCATCGTTCTCGGCATATGGCCGCCGAAGCCAATGCGTGCACTGCGGTGTGCGGGCGCCTCCAAAGCCGGCCGTGTCGAATAGGTGTCAGTACTAGCCCTACCCGCTTTCGCGCGTCGCCCGCAAGTGCGTTGCGCGGTGAAATGTCCATTTTCAGGGGGTTGTTCGGGTGTCGGGGATCGTAAGGAAGGCGTAGTGTTCGAGTGCGTACATCAGCAGTCGCGACGCTCGGGAGAGAGACGGCATGGACCGCCAGACGGTCGGCAGCGCACAGTCGGGCCGGCTTCTAGTCGAGGTGCGGGAAGAGGGCTCAAGCGCCGTCGTGACCCCCGCGGGTGAGTTGGATCACCACACGGCTGAATTGTTGCGTGAGCCACTCGAGGACTGCCTTGACAAGGGTCGCTCGCGACTGGTCGTGGACTGCTCGCGACTGGAGTTCTGCGATTCCACCGGGCTGAATGTGCTGCTCGGTGCCCGGCTGAAGGCCGAGGCCGCGGGGGGCGGAGTCCACCTGGCGGGGATGCTGCCGGTGGTGGCCCGGGTCTTCGAGATCACCGGGGCCGAGGCCGTCTTCACCGTCCACGAGACGCTCGATGCGGCCCTGGCCGACTAGCCGGGGCGGTCGGGGCCCCGCCTCGGCATGCTCCGCAGTGCCCCCTGCGATCGCGGCATCGCCCGCGTCACACGATCCCCGTCGCACAAAGGGGGTGTTCCGACGGATCGGTCGGGCAGGAGACAACCTGACTATGTCGGCAACAATCGGTGGGAACGTCGTAGGTGATCGTCGTAGATATTCGTCCGGACGCCCTGAGTGCGGAAGCACCCGCGGCGCGTACCACATGCTGAGTGCTGAGTCTTGAATCGTGAAACTGGTGAATCGGTGAGGTGAAGCGCTGATGAGCACCACCCGGCCTTACTCGCCGGGCGACCGCGGCCCGGAGTCGGGCGACGGCGGCGCTTCCGGGGCGCCTGGGGGCGGCGGCCTGGCCGTCCCGTCCGGGGGGCGTCAGGCCCGCAGACTGAGCTTCGACGGCGAGAGCGGCGTCGTGCCGCTGGCCCGCGACTTCGCGCGCCAGGCGCTGCACGCGTGGGGCTGGCTGCCCGCCGCGAGCGCCGACCGGCGGGCCGCCGCCGAGGACGTCCTGCTGGTCGTCTCCGAACTCGTCACCAACGCCTGCCTGCATGCCGAGGGCCCGGACGAGCTGCGGATCTCCTGCGACAACAAGGTGCTGCGCGTCGAGGTCTCCGACCGCGGCGCGGGCCAGCCCGCCCCGCGCACCCCGCACCGCGCCGGCCGCCCCGGCGGCCACGGCATGTTCATCGTGCAGCGGCTGTGTCTGGACTGGGGGGTCGTGCGCACTCCAGGGGTCACGGGCAAGACGGTGTGGGCGGAACTCGGGGCGCCCGCGTAGCCCCACCCGATCCCGGGTGCGACTCCCACCTCGGGTTACCCGCGGTTCGAACCCTTCTTCGTACGTTGCCGAACGCGCGCCGGATCTCCTCGGATCCGGCGCGCACTTTGTCTTCCCTCCACAAGGCACCGGGCGTACCTTGACGGCCGATCTGATGTTCCGTCAGGAATGAGGCCCCGAGGTGTCGTACCGGACGTACCAGAAACGAACCGCCGCGCTCGCGTTCGCCGCGGCCCTGGCCGGCTCGGCGGTGCTGATGGCCGCCCCCGTCGCCGAGGCCAGCGTGGTGAACGTCAACTACCAGTGCAAGACGCCGATCGGCGACAAGAGCGCCGTCTCGCCCATCGACATCAAGAGCGTCAAGAGCGGCAGCGGCTACAAGCTCACCATGTCCTGGCAGAAGGGCGTCTCCTCCAGCCCGGTGGAGCTCGGCAAGGGCGCGATGAGCCCGAGCGCCGTGATCAAGGTGGGCGGCGCGGACAGCGGCACGGTGGCCGTGAGCGGCCCCGCCAACGCGGCCGCGATCCCCGCCAACACCCCCATCAAAATCAGTGACTTGTCGGGTACGTACACGCCGGAGAAGACCGGCAAGGTCACCTTCACCGCGGGCGTGCTCACGATCAAGGCGCTCGGCACGACGACCACCTGCACCCCCACGAACAACCCCGGGCCGTCGCTGACCCTCGACGTCACGGCGGCGGGCGGCGGTTCCGGAAGCGGCGGATCCAGCGGATCCAGCAGCTCGGGCGGTTCGACGGGCTCGACCGGCACCGACTCCGGCGGCCAGCTCCCGCAGACCGGCCCCGCCGACTCGGCGATCGCCCTCGGCACGCTCGGCGGCACGGTGCTGCTCGCGGGCGCGGCGGGCACGCTGTGGCTGACCCGCAGGCATCAGACGACCCGCCGCTGAGGGCGCCGCGCCCCCGTACGACGGTACGACCGTACGACCAGCAGGAGCCGCCGATGCCGTACGCCCCCGTCCTCCGCTGTGCCGTCGCCGTGCTGCTGTCGGCCGCCGCCGCCCCGGTGGCCGCGGCCGACGACGGCTGGTCCCTCGCGCCGTCGGCGAGCGCGCCGGGCGGGCGGCCGTACGTCTACGCGGAGGGCGCGCCCGGCACGGTGCTGCAGGACTCCGTGTCCGTGCTCAACCCGGGCGCGCGGCCCGTGACCGTGCGGCTGCGAGGCGCGGACGCCGACAACACCGCGGACGGCGACCTCACCGTGCGCGCCGCCGGGAAGTCCACGGACACGGGCGCGTGGATCGCGTTCGCCGGAGACCGCGGCGGCCGCCGGGTCCCGGTGCGCACGCTCTCGCTGCGGGTGCCCGCGCACACCCGGGCCGACGTGCCGTTCACCGTGAGCGTCCCGGCGGGCGCGACGCCCGGCGACCACCCCGGCGCGATCGTGGCGGGCGCCGGCGGCCGGTCCTCGGCGGTCCGGGTCCAGCTGCGGGTCGGCGGTCCCGCGGTGTCGGCGCTCACCGTCGAGCACGTCGCCGTGCACGGCGGGCGCATCTCGTACGAGCTGGTCAACCGAGGCAACACCGTGCTCACCCCGAAACTCGCGGTACGCGCCGACGGCGTCCTCGGCCGGGCCCTGGACCGCGCCCCGCGCACCCTGCCCCTCGACCTCCTGCCCGGCCGCCGCGTCACGCTCACCGAGCCCTGGCGCGACCCCCCGGCGCTGGACGCGGTCGACGTACGACTGACGGTGACGGCGGCGGGCGGGGCACGCGCCACGGCGTCCGCGTCGGTGCGGTTCGTGCCGTGGGGCGCGCTCGCGGCCACCGCAGGAGTGGTGCTCGCGGCACTGGGCGCCTGGTGGGGCGTACGACGTCACAGGCGCCGTACGACGGACGGCGGGACGAGTGAACGGCCGCGTACGGAAGTCGAGTGGACGGGAGCGGTGTCGTGAGCGGTGTCGTGAGCGGAGTCCTGAGCGGTGTCCTGAGCGGCAGGGCGCGGATGTCGGCGCTGGTGGCGGCGCTCGCGCTCGTCCTGGCACCGCTGGCGGGACCGGTGTCCCCGGCGTCCGCGGCCGGGAAACCCGGCGTGAGTCTGTCCAGGTCCGAGGCGGGGACGGGCGGTTCGATCACCGTGACCGGCAACGGATGGCGGCCGAAGGCCCTGCTGATGATGCTGATCTGCGGGCAGGCCGTGCCGTCCCGGGGGCTGATCGACGGCACCAACTCCTGCGCCAACGCCGACGGGCGGGCCGTCACCACCGACGCGCAGGGCCACTTCAGCAAGGAACTGCCGGTCACCGAGCCGCCCGAACCGTGCCCGTGCGTGGTGCACGTCGCCACGGTCACGGGGGAGAAGGCGGAGGTCGACGCGATCTTCATGGTCGCCGGGCACTCGGTCGAACCACTGCCGAAGGAGGTGGGCGGGGGGCGGCTCTCGGTGCTCACCGACACCCGCCTCGACGGGTCGAGCGGGCTGCTGACCTGGTTCGGCGCGCCGGCCTCGCGCGGGCTCGTCTTC
This sequence comes from Streptomyces olivochromogenes, assembly GCF_001514115.1. Lineage (GTDB taxonomy): Bacteria > Actinomycetota > Actinomycetes > Streptomycetales > Streptomycetaceae > Streptomyces > Streptomyces olivochromogenes. Next base: position 58,929 of record NZ_KQ948464.1, on the reverse strand, counting down.
ACCGTCGGCAACATCGGCACCGCGGCCGTCAAGGACCCCGTGTTCCAGATCGGCACCTCCCACGGCGTGTTCGCGCCGCAGTGGGAGGAACAGGACTGGCGCGGCACGATCGCACCCGGCAAGAAGGCGCAGATCAAGCTGCCGGTCGAGCTCGCGGCCGGGGCGCACGGCGACTACACGGTCTCGCTGCGGTACGGCGGCAAGGTCCTCGCCGAGCAGCCCTGGGGGGTGGGCCGCCCCTGGGGGGTGACCCTCTTCTGGATCCTGCTCGCCGTGGTGGTGCCGGCCGCGGTCTTCCGGGTCGGGATGGCCGTGGTGGACCGGGTGCGCCCGCGCAGGTCGGCGGGGCGGGCGGGGCGTCATCGGAGCCTGCGCCTGCCCGAACTCGCCTCCCGTGTGCCGAGGCCGGCCCCGTTCCGCATGGCCAAGGCGAGCCCGTCCGGTGTGCCCGGAGCGAGCGCGTCCGCGGCCACACCCGTGCCACCCGGCACCGCTACGAACCCGACCCTGCCGTGGTTCACGCCGGACAACGTTCCGGGGACCGCGGCGAACGGTCAGCTCTCCGCACCGCACGACACCGGTCCGACGACGAAGGGGAACACGTGAACAGGCGACGGAGAGTTGTATCCGGAGGTCACAGAACGAGCGCGGCCGGGCTCGCGCTGATGCTCGGCGGCGCGGGCATCCTGTTGGGAGTGGCCGCGGTCCCGGCGCAGGCCGCCGAGGTGTCGTACAAGACGGAGTGCATACCGCCCGCGGCCTCCGGCCTGGGCCCCGTCGAGGGCACCACCAAGGTGGAGATCACCGCACCGGCGACGGCGAAGGTGGGCGACGAGATCGAGGTCGTGTGGAAGTTCGTCCAGGCGGCGTCCAAGAATCCGGACCTCATCGTCCTGCCGAAGGACTCGGTCAAGCCGACGGGAACTCTCAAGGCGTCCGGTGCGCAGAGCGCGGACATCGCGATGGAGGGGCCGCAGGAGAACCCGGAGATTCCCAAGGGCGGTGACATGGTGCTGTCCGACATGACGGGCAAGGTCAAGCTGACGACGGCGGGTGATGTCACGCTGACCCCGGACGCGTACACCATCACCGCCTACTCGACGGACACCAAGTGCACGCCACAGGAGGCGGTGCCGGCCGCTGCCACCATCAAGGTGACGGCCGCCGAGGGCGGTTCGACGACCTCGGGCGGCTCGACCTCCGGCGGGACGACCACCTCCGGAGGCACGGCGACGGGTGGTGACACCGGTGGTACGACTTCGGGTGGATCCACGACCGGCGGTGGCACGACGTCCGGTGGCACTACGTCCGGTGGTTCGACCTCCGGTGGTTCGACCTCCGGCGGCGACGACGGTCAGACCGACTTCGCCGGCAAGACCGTGGCCACGTCCTTCGCCTGCACCTCGCCCGGCCCCGCCAAGATCGACTCTTCGGCGACGATCAACGCCAAGAAGAACGGCGGGAGTTACGACCTCACGGTGAAGACCGCCAAGGGCGTGATGAACAGCCCCGCCCCGCTGCCCGCGGGCGCGCTGAAGCCCTCCATGGTGATCACGGTCGGCGGCGACGACAGCGGCTCGCTCAAGGTCGAGGGCCCTGCCAACAAGGACGCCCTCAACACGGGCGACCCGGTCTCGCTCGGCGATATGACGGGCACGTACAAGCCCGGAGCGGACGGCAAGGCCACGCTCAGCCCAGGTGATCTGACGATCGTCGTGACGCTGAGTGCCGGAGCCGACCCGATCACGATTCCCTGCAAGGCGACAAAGACCGCTGTCTCACTGGAACTTGATGTTCAGAAGCAGGCGGGCGGCGTCTCCGGCGCGACGACGTCGGGCTCGGGGTCGTCCTCGGGGTCGTCCTCCGGGTCGTCCTCGTCCTCGTCTTCTTCCGGCGGAGGCCTGGCCGAGACCGGCGCGAACGACCACGGCGGGCTTCGGGCACTCGGCTTCGTGGCCGGCACGGCGATCCTGCTCGGCGGAGCGGTCTTCGTCTTCCTGCCGCACCGCCGCGTGCGCTGACGCCCCTCGCACCGTCCGCACCCCGGGGTCCGCTTGACCTGGACCCCGGGGTGCGGGTTTAGCGTCGGGGCATGCGGGTTGGTGAGTTGGCGCGCAGGGCCGGGGTGACGGTCCGGGCGTTGCGTTATTACGAGGCGGCGGGGCTCGTGGTGCCCCGCCGGCTGCCCAACGGGTACCGGGACTACGCGCCGATGGCCGTGCGGCAGGTCGAGGAGATCCGGACCCTGACCGGGCTCGGCCTGTCGGTGGAGGACACCCGGCCCTTCGTGGAGTGCCTGGCCAGCGGTCATGACGTGGGGGACGAGTGCCCGGCGTCGTTGGCGACCTACCGGCGCTCGATCAGGGACCTGTCCGAAAGGATCAGGCAGCTGACGGAGCGCAGGGACACGCTGGCGGCACATCTGGAGGCGAGCGCCCGCAGATCGATTCCGGATTCCCCGGAGGGAAACGCCCGTGCGGGGATTTCGGTTTCCCCGGAAGTGAGCGCCCCGTCCCCCGTGCCGGTGCCCGCCGACCCGGCCTGGCTGCCCCCCGGCCTGCCCCGGCCACCCGACGACGGCGGCGCCGCGCATCTGCCGGGTGGGCGGCTGCCCGACCTCGTCCTGCCCGCCACGGACGGTCGGGCGGTCGGTCTCGGAGCACTGGGGCCCGGCCGGACCGTGCTGTACGTCTATCCGCTGTCCGGTCGGCCGGGTACCGACCTCCCGGACGGCTGGGACACCATCCCGGGCGCCCGCGGATGCACCGCCGAGGCGTGCGCCTTCCGTGATCACCACGAGGACCTCCGCGCGGCCGGGGCGGCACGGGTGTACGGGCTGTCGTCGCAGTCACCGGAGTACCAGCGGGAGTTGGCGGACCGGCTGCACCTGCCCTTCGCGATCCTCTCGGACACCGAATTCGCGCTGCGCGAAGCCCTGGACCTGCCCACCTTCACCGCTGACGGGCGCACGCTGTACCGCCGACTGACCATGATCGTGAACCGGGGCGCGATCGAGCACGTCTTCTACCCCGTCTTCCCAACCGACCAGCACGCCGCCGAAGTCCTCGACTGGCTCCGGCTCCAGGACCCACAACAAGGGGAAACGGCACATGACCGCGAAGGCCACCCGCTATCTGTACCTCGCCCGCCACGGTGAGGCGACGGCCGACGAGAGCGAGCTGACCGAGAACGGCCGCCGCCAGGCCCAACTCCTGGGCGACCGGCTCCGGGACGTTCCCTTGACGGCGGTCCACCACGGGCCGCTGCCGCGCGCGGCGCAGACGGCCCGGCTGATCGGCGACCGCTTGAAGGACGTGCCGGTACGGCAGGTCGAGGCGGCCGGGGACTACGTGCCGTACGTGCCCGGCAAGGAGGAACTGCCCGCGGACGCGGCGGAGCGGCTGTTGGCGTTCCTCGAGCAGTTCACGGCTCAGGAGCGTGAGGAGGGGGCGGCGCTGGCCCGCGAGGCCGAAGAGCGGTTCACCGGGCCGGTGGACGGCACCGAGGACCGGCACGAGCTGGTCGTCACCCACAACTTCCTCGTCGGCTGGCTGATACGCGCCGCGCTGGACGCCCCGCCCTGGCGCTGGCTGGGCCTCAACCACTGCAACGCCGCCCTGTCCGTCATCCGCTACACACCGGGCCGCGCGGCCTCGGTCCTCTTCTACAACGACATGTCCCACCTGTCCGAGGACCTGCGCTGGACCGGCTTCCCGCCGGAGGCACGCGCTTAGCCCCGTACCCCCACGAAGAGGACCACGAGCAGCACGGCCATGCTGAACAGTGTGAGGACCCCGCTCATGAACGCGTCGTCGAGCGGGGTCCGCCGTCTCCTCCTCACCCGCCGTGCTCCTGCCGCAGATGCGCCCGCATGCGTACGTTCGCGTCGCTCACCGCGCTGTGGTCGAACACCGCCCGTGCCGCGTGTCGCCGTGCGGTGAGCTCCCGGCAGGCCTCGCACCCGTCGACGGGAACGGGGGAGCGGCTCACGTCGTACGTCGGCCCGGTCATGGCGTACGCCCCTCTGCGTGTCTGCCGTGCGCCCGCAACTCCAGGTCGCATTCGGCGACCTCGCCCGTCCGGCCCGCCTCCTTCGCGGCCGTCCGTTGTGTCAGCAGCGCCGCGCAGACGTCGCAGCCGCCGCCGAACGGGGGTGTCGGCGCCGCCACCGCCGTACGCGCCATCACGCCGACCACTGCGCGAGCGCCGCCTCGATCGCGCGCAGCGCCGCGGGGGTCGGGCGCGCCCAGCCGCCGGGCGGGGTCCAGGGGGAGGAGGTGGCGCTGTGGGTACGGGTGCGGGTGCGGCGGGGGAGTCGGGGGAGGGTCGTGGTCATGTGGCTCACTCCTTGGTTGCGTGGTCGCGGACATGCCTGTGCGGAGCGCACCGGGTGGATTACGGTGCGTGTTCAGGCAGTACGAGCATGCCGTGTGAGCAGGGCGAAAACGTCGTGGAAGGGCGCTAGTTCCACACCGGGCACCCCAAATTCCACAAATTCCACAGCCCGGAAGGGGAGGGCGGGATGCCGCAGAGACGGACGGTGACGAGCCGCAGCCAGGAGCCGCGCAGGCGATTCGCCGAGGAGGTGAGGGAGTTACGCGAGCGGAGCGGCGCCAGCCTGCGGCAGCTCGCGGAGCAACTGGGCTGGGACTGGTCGACGCTCGGGAAGCTGGAGACCGGGCACACCCTGGGGAGCCCCGAGGTGGCCCAGGCGCTGGACCGGCATTACGCCACGCCGGGGTTGCTGTTGGCGTTGTGGGAGCTGGCGGTGGGCGATCCGACGCAGTTCAAGGAGCAGTACCGCAGGTACATGCTGCTGGAGGCGGAGGCGCTGAGCCTGTGGCACTTCGCCGTGAGCATCCTGCCGGGCCTGCTTCAGGCGGATGGGTACGCGCGGGAAGTGCTTGCGGCGGGCGGCACCAAGGGCGAGGAGTTGGCCCAGCAGGTGGAGGCACAGGTCGGCCGCCGTGCGTTGCTGGTGGGCGAGGATGCGCCGCCGTTCCGCACCATCCTGTCCGAGGCTGTGCTGCGCACGCCGTTGCGGGACGCCAAGGCGTGGGGGGAACAGCTCGAACACCTGGCGGAGGTGGCTGAGCGCCCGAACATCACGCTTCAAGTGCTGCCGCTGGCCGCCGGGCTACACGGTCTGGTCGGTACCGCTGTGATGTTCATGAGGCTGCTCAACGGGCAAACGGTGGCCTACACCGAGACCGCGTACCGTGGTGAACTGGTCGAAGAAAACAGGGAGGTTGAGCGTCTGCAACGTGCGTACGATTCGATGCGCGACATGGCGCTGTCCCCGGCCGAGTCGCGGAAGTTCATCGGGCAGATGCTGGAGGAAGCACCATGCGATCCGTCGACCTGACAGCCGTGACATGGCGCAAGAGCAGCTACAGCAACCCGGACGGCGGCGAGTGCGTAGAGGTCTCCGACGACCTTCTGGCCGCTGCCACGTGGCGCAAGAGCAGCTACAGCAACCCGGACGGCGGCCAGTGCCTCGAAGTCGTCGACAACCTCCCCACCCCCACCCCCCTCGTCCCCGTCCGCGACTCCAAGAACCCCAACGGCCCCGCCCTGATACTCCCGGCGGCGGCCTGGGCGTCCTTCGTCACGGCCGTACGACGTGACGAGCTGCCCGCCGCCTGAAGCTCAGGGCAGTGAATACCGAAGGTCGCCGGAAAACCCGAAGGGCCGCCGCACCCATCGGTGCGGCGACCCTTCGGGGGAACGCCAGGTTCAGGCGTGCGTCAGTGCACGTCGCCCATCAGTTCCTTGACCTTCTTGCGGTACATCCACACCGCGACACCGGCGATCACGGCGAGCGTGGCCTCCAGGGCGACGATGCCCGTCTTGTTGAGGTCGACGTTGGCGATGGACAGGAGACCCGTCGTGGCGTCACCGGCGGTGACGGCCAGGAACCAGACGCCCATCATCTGGGAGGCGTACTTCGCGGGAGCCATCTTCGTGGTGACGGAGAGGCCGACCGGGGAGAGCGTCAGCTCGCCGACGGTCTGCACGAAGTAGATCGCGACCAGCCACATCGCGGCCGCCTTGTGACCGCCCTCGGCGATCGTCAGCGGAGCCAGGAACAGGAAGAACGAGGCACCGATCAGGATCAGACCCGACGCGAACTTGGTGGCCGTGCTCGGCTCCTTGCCGCGCTTGTTCAGCGCCAGCCACGCCCAGGCGAAGACCGGGGCGAGCGCCATGATCATGACCGGGTTGACGGACTGGTACCAGGAGACCGGGAACTCCCAGCCGAAGATCGTGTTCTCGGCGGAGGAGTCGGCGAAGATCGACATGGTCGAGCCGCCCTGGTCGTAGATCATCCAGAAGACGGCCGCGGCGACGAAGAACCAGATGTACGCGGACATCTTCGACTGCTCGGCGCGGTCGAGGTCCTTGTCCCGCTTGATCCGGGCGATGACCATGACCGGGATGATCAGACCGGCGATGGTGATCGGGACCAGCAGCCAGTTCAGGGTGTAGTGACCCGAGAAGCCGACGATGCAGTAGAAGACCACCGCGACGGCCGCCCACAGCGCGGACTTGCGCAGCGTCGCGGCCTTCTCCTCGGCCGACAGCGGCGTGGGGACCTCGTGCGAGCGCGGGTTCAGGTGACGGCCGCCGAGCAGGTACTGGGCCAGACCCAGCGCCATGCCGAGCGCGGCGAGCGCGAAGCCCAGGTGCCAGTTGACGTTCTCGCCGACGGTGCCGATGACCAGCGGAGCGGCGAAGGCGCCGACGTTGATGCCGATGTAGAAGAGCGTGAAGCCACCGTCACGGCGCGGGTCGTCCGGACCGTCGTAGAGGTGACCGACCATCGTGGAGATGTTGGCCTTCAGCAGACCGGAACCGATCGCGACGAGCCCGAGGCCGCCGTAGAACGTGCCGGACGACGGCAGGGCCAGCGTGAGGTGGCCCAGCATGATGATGACGCCCGCGACGGCGACCGTCTTGCGGGGGCCGAGGACACGGTCGGCGAACCAGCCACCCGGCAGGGCGAGCAGGTACACCAGCGACAGGTACACCGAGTAGATCGCGGTCGCGGTGGCCGCGCTCAGGTGCAGGCCGCCCGGTGCCACCAGGTACAGCGGGAGCAGAGCCTTCATGCCGTAGTAGGAGAATCGCTCCCACATCTCGGTCATGAAGAGAGTGGCCAGTCCGCGGGGGTGGCCGAAGAAGGTCCTCTCGGAACCGGGGGTGCCCGGAGTCACCGAGTCCTTCGTCAGGCTGGACGCCATGGTCGTTCCTTGCTGGTCGGGACGCGCTGCTTGAGCGTTACGCGCCCGGTGGGGGGCGGCCGGCACCGGCGGGGCTCGACCGTCCTTCCCCACGCCCACGGGGAGTCCGCTCCGGATTGCGAAGCGGCGGACGGCGACCACCGGGATCCACGCCCGTCACGCGTTGATGCGCTCGGGCCCGGCCACAGGTCATTCCTTTCAAGGCTGGCGAACACCAGCCCGCACATGAAAGAGACCTTCAGCGGCAAGTACGCGCCAAAGGTCCCCTACTGGTGCTACAGGCGTCTGGTCACCATACGACATGTCAATGTGGCATATGGAAGGACTTGAGACATGGATCACAGGTAATAATGGAACCACGGACACCTATTCGAAGGTGCCGGACAAGATCGATTCCCACAGCCGCAGGCAAGAAACCGTACAGCCCCAGGTAAGAATTACGGTTGGCGATCACACCACAGGCGCTGTCCGCGGCGGACTACCATCACCCCATGACCCGTGTACTGCTCGCCGAGGACGACGCGTCCATCTCGGAGCCTTTGGCCCGCGCCCTGCGCCGGGAGGGTTACGAGGTCGAAGTGCGCGAGGACGGACCCACCGCGCTCGACGCCGGAATGCAGGGCGGCGTCGACCTGGTCGTCCTGGACCTGGGCCTGCCCGGTATGGACGGCCTCGAAGTGGCCCGCCGCCTCCGTGCCGAAGGCCACACCGTCCCCATCCTCATCCTGACCGCGCGCGCCGACGAGGTGGACACCGTCGTCGGTCTCGACGCGGGCGCCGACGACTACGTCACCAAGCCCTTCCGCCTCGCCGAACTGCTCGCCCGTGTCCGGGCCCTCCTGCGGCGCGGCGCCGCGGAGCCGCAGCAGCCGCCCGCCACCCACGGGGTGCGCATCGACGTCGAGTCGCACCGGGCCTGGATGGGCGACGAGGAACTCCAGCTCACGGCGAAGGAGTTCGACCTGCTGCGGGTCCTCGTCCGTGACGCCGGCCGGGTCGTCACGCGCGACCAGCTGATGCGCGAGGTCTGGGACACCACGTGGTGGTCGTCCACCAAGACCCTCGACATGCACATCTCCTGGCTCCGCAAGAAGCTCGGCGACGACGCGGCGAACCCCCGCTACATCGCGACGGTACGAGGAGTCGGCTTCCGCTTCGAAAAGAGCTGAGGCCGCGCGGGGGCGGGTGCGGGGGGACAGGGGGCGGCTCCGGGCGGGCCGGGGATGCGGGGCGAAGCCCCGCCCCAGGGGCGCGGGGAACTGCGCGCCCAGCCCCCACCGGCCCGCAGCGAAAGAGAACCCCGGGCTACCCGAGCGCCTCCCCTGTCCCAGCTCGGCGCAGCGTCAAGGCACACTGGTCCACGTACAGCCACCCGCCCGGAGGACCCCGTGCGTCGCCGTCTCATCCAGTCCACGCTCGCCGTCGTGCTCGTCGTGATCGGCGTCTTCGGCGTGTCCCTCGTGATCGTCGAGACCCGCACGATCAGCAACAGCGCCCAGGAACGCGTGGACTCCGAGGCCCTGCGCCTGGCCAGCATCGTCGACAGCCGCATCCTCGGCGACGAGCACATCAACGCGGAGATCCTCAAGAACCAGATCGCGGAAGACCGGTACGCCGTGATCCGCATCCCCGGCCAGGCCCCCGTCGAGCTCGGCCTCCAGCCCAGCGGTGACGTCATCCACTCCACGGCCAAGGGCGAGGAGGGCGAGACGGTCACCGTCCAGGAGCCCCGCTCGGCCGTGACGCGCGAGGTCGGCCGCACCCTCCTGATCATCGCCGCGGTCGCGCTGCTCGCGATCGTCGCCGCCGTCCTGCTGGCCGTACGGCAGGCCAACCGCCTCGCCTCCCCGCTCACCGACCTCGCGGAGACCGCGGAGCGGCTCGGTTCGGGCGACCCCCGCCCGCGCCACAAGCGCTACGGCGTCCCGGAGCTGGACCGTGTCGCCGACGTCCTCGACGGCAGCGCGGAGCGGATCGCACGGATGCTCACCGCCGAGCGCCGCCTCGCCGCGGACGCCTCCCACCAGCTCCGTACGCCGCTGACGGCCCTCTCCATGCGCCTGGAGGAAATCACCCTCACGGATGACCCGGACAACGTGAAGGAGGAGGCGACGATTGCCCTGACCCAGGTCGAGCGCCTCACGGACGTGGTGGAGCGGCTGCTTACCAACGCCCGTGACCCCCGTACCGGCTCCGCCGTCACCTTCGACCTCGACGAGGTAATCAAGCAGCAGCTGGAGGAGTGGCGCCCGGCCTACCGCAGCGCGGGCCGCGCCGTCGTCAGCTCGGGCAAGCGGCATCTGCAGGCCGTCGGCACCCCGGGCGCGGTCGCCCAGGTACTGGCCGCGCTCATCGAGAACTCGCTCATGCACGGGGGCGGCACGGTCGCCCTGCGCACCCGTGTCACGGGCAACCAGGCCGTCGTGGAGGTCACGGACGAGGGCCCCGGTGTCCCCACCGACCTGGGCGCCCGCATCTTCGAGCGCACGATCAGCGGCCGCAACTCCACGGGCATCGGCCTCGCGGTCGCCCGCGACCTCGCGGAGGCGGACGGGGGACGTCTGGAGATGCTCCAGGCACAGCCGCCGGTGTTCGGCCTGTTCCTCTCCCGCACCCCGCTGAAGAGACCACCACGGGTGGAGGACGACGAGGAACGAACGGTCAGGTAGCCCTGTCGGGCAGCCCCCGGGGGCTCAGTTCGCCCGCGCCCGTGCCCGGGACCGCCGAGGCTCCGGCTCCTCGTCGAGGATCGCCTCCGCGCTCTCCAGGACCTCACGCGCCTCGTCCGGGGCCGTGCGGAACACCCACGTGCGGTACGACCAGAACCGGAACAGCGTCGCGATGCCGATGCCGAGGAACTTGAAGATGTTGCTCTGCAGCGGGCTGTCCCAGCCGAACCCGTACGTCGCCACGTACAGCACACCGTTCTCGATGACCAGCCCCACCGCGCTGAACAGCACGAAGAGGCCCATCTCCTTGGTGCGGCCGCCCCGGTCGCGGTCCCGGTACGTGAAGTAGCGGAACCCGATGTAGTTGAAGACGATTGCGACGATCGTGGCGATGACGCTCGCCCGCACGACCTGCAGCCCGGTCGCGCTGCGCACCAGGTTGAAGGTCACCAGGTTGACGAGAAGCCCCGCTCCGCCGACCGCCCCGAACTTCGCGATCTCCCGGGACAACTGGTCGAACCGGCGGCGAACCCCGCTGCGGGGCCGTACATGAAGCCCCGAAGAAGCACTGCCCATGGTGTCGCCAGCCCCCGTAGGTCGGACATCGGTCGAAAAATTCAACCCAGCCACTCTAACCAGCGGGCCGCCCTCGTGCCTGTGGAGGGCCTCACGGGACCGGAAAGAGCGGGTCACAGCGAGGGAAAACCCGGGCCGCGGCCGGGATCACAGCCGGGGCCACGCCGGGGCCACGCCGTGATCACGCCGGAATCACTGCCGGACCGCGGGCGCGGAAACCGGCCCCCATGGCGCGACCGATACCCTTGCAGCGTGACGTTCCCGGTAGTCGGCATGGTCGGCGGGGGCCAGCTCGCTCGTATGACACACGAGGCGGGCATCCCGCTCGGCATCAAGTTCAAGCTCCTCAGTGACACCCCTCAGGATTCCGCGGCGCAGGTCGTCGGCGATGTCGTCATCGGCGACTACCGCGACCTCGACACGCTGCGTGAGTTCGCGCGGGGCTGCGATGTGATCACCTTCGATCACGAACACGTACCCACCGAGCATCTGCGTGCCCTGGAGGCGGACGGCATCCCCGTCCGCCCCGGCCCGGACGCGCTCGTGCACGCCCAGGACAAGGGCGTGATGCGCGCGAAGCTCGACGAGATCGGTGTGCCGTGCCCACGGCACCGGATCGTGACCGACGTCGAGGACGTGGCCGCGTTCGCGGCGGAGGGCCTCGCCGAAGGGGCAGGGGGTGACGGTTTCCCGATCATCCTCAAGACGGTCCGCGGCGGCTACGACGGCAAGGGCGTCTGGTTCGTCCGGTCGATCGAGGACGCGGCCGAGCCCTTCCGGGCCGGCGTGCCCGTCCTCGCCGAGGAGAAGGTCGACTTCGTACGGGAACTCGCGGCGAACGTCGTCCGCTCCCCGCACGGTCAGGCGGTCGCGTACCCGGTGGTCGAGTCCCAGCAGGTCAACGGCGTCTGCGACACGGTGATCGCCCCCGCGCCCGGCATACCGGACGAGCTGGCCCTCCAGGCCGAGGAGCTCGCGCTGCGCATCGCCAAGGAACTCGGTGTCGTCGGTCACCTGGCCGTCGAGCTCTTCGAGACCCCCGACGGCCGCATCCTGGTCAACGAGCTGGCCATGCGCCCGCACAACTCGGGCCACTGGACCCAGGACGGCGCGATCACCTCCCAGTTCGCCAACCACGTCCGCGCGGTCCTGGACCTCCCCCTGGGCGACCCGCGCCCGCGCGCCAAGTGGACGGTCATGGTCAACGTCCTGGGCGGCGACTACCCGGACATGTACTACGCGTACCTGCACTGCATGGCCCGCGACCCTCAGCTGAAGATCCACATGTACGGCAAGGACGTGAAGCCCGGCCGCAAGGTCGGCCACGTCAACACCTACGGCGAGGACCTGGACGACGTTCTCGAGCGCGCCCGCCACGCAGCCGGTTACCTGAGAGGCACGATCACCGAATGAGCCCCGTCGTAGGCATTGTCATGGGGTCGGACTCCGACTGGCCCGTCATGGAAGCGGCCGCGCAGGCGCTGGACGAGTTCGAGATCCCCTACGAGGTGGATGTCGTCTCCGCGCACCGCATGCCGCACGAGATGATCGCGTACGGCGAGCAGGCCGCGGAGCGCGGGCTCAAGGCGATCATCGCGGGCGCGGGCGGGGCGGCCCACCTGCCCGGCATGCTCGCGTCCGTGACCCCGCTGCCCGTCATCGGCGTGCCGGTCCCGCTGAAGTACCTCGACGGCATGGACTCGCTGCTGTCGATCGTGCAGATGCCGGCCGGCGTCCCGGTCGCGACCGTCTCCGTCGGCGGCGCGCGCAACGCGGGCCTGCTGGCCGCCCGGATGCTCGCCGCGCACGACGAGGAACTCCTCACCCGCATGCGGGAGTTCCAGCAGGAGCTGAACGACCAGGCCACCGAGAAGGGCAAGCGGTTGCGCGCCAAGGTCGAGGGCGCGGGCGGCGGCTTCGGCTTCGGCTCCGGGAAGTGACGCCCATGGCCTCCCCCACGTCGTCCGTCACGTCCACGGCACGCCTCGACGAGGCCCGCGCCCTCCTCGCCGACTTCCCCGTCGTCGACGGCCACAACGACCTCCCCTGGGCGCTGCGCGAACAGGTCCGCTACGACCTCGGTGCCCGCGACATCGCCGCGGACCAGAGCGCCCACCTGCACACCGACCTGGCCCGGCTGCGCGCGGGCGGCGTCGGCGCGCAGTTCTGGTCGGTGTACGTCCGCTCGGACCTGCCGGGCGCGGTCACCGCGACGCTCGAACAGATCGACTGCGTACGGCGGTTGATCGACCGTCACCCCTCCGACCTGCGGGCCGCGCTGACCGCCGCCGACATGGAGGCGGCGCGCACGGAGGGCCGTATCGCCTCCCTGATGGGCGCGGAGGGCGGCCACTCCATCGACAACTCCCTTGCCGTGCTGCGGGGGTTGTACGCGCTGGGCGTGCGCTACATGACCCTCACCCACAACCACAACATCGCGTGGGCGGACTCGGCGACCGACGTGCCCACCGTCGGCGGTCTGTCGGCCTTCGGCCGTGAGGTCGTGCGGGAGATGAACCGCGAGGGCATGCTGGTCGACCTCTCGCACGTCGCGGCGACGACCATGCGGGACGCGCTCGACACGAGCTCCGCGCCGGTGATCTTCTCCCACTCCTCCTCGCGCGCGGTGTGCGACCACCCGCGCAACATCCCGGACGACGTCCTGGAGCGGCTGCCCGCCAACGGGGGAGTGGCGATGGTGACGTTCGTGCCGAAGTTCGTCCTCCAGGCGGCGGTCGACTGGACGGCCGCGGCCGACGAGAACATGCGCGCGAACGGCTTCCACCACCTCGACACCACCCCCGACGGCATGAAGATCCACCGCGCCTTCGAGGAGTCCCACCCGCGCCCCATTGCCACGGTGTCGACGGTGGCGGACCACCTCGACCACATGCGCGAGGCCGCCGGCGTCGACCACCTCGGCATCGGCGGCGACTACGACGGCACGGCGTTCACCCCGGACGGCCTCGACGACGTCTCCGGCTACCCGAACCTGATCGCCGAACTGCTGGACCGCGGCTGGTCGAAGACCGACCTCGCCAAGCTGACCTGGCAGAACGCGGTACGGGTGCTGGGCGCGGCGGAAGACGTGGCGCGCGGTCTTCAGGCCACCCGCGGTCCGTCCGTCGCGACGATCGAGTCCCTCGACGGCGACGGGGCCTGAGCGTCCAGGGCGGGGTAGTCGGTGTAGCCGTCAGCCCCGCCCACGTACATCAGGTACCGGTCCCGGACCGGGTTGAGCGGGGCGCCCAGGCGCAGCCGTCGCACCAGGTCCGGGTTGGCCAGGAACGGACGGCCGAGGGCGACCAGGTCGGCGCCGGCCGCCAGCATGTCCCGGGCGGCCCGGGTCACGGCCTCGGTGGTGAGGTCGGTCAGGACCGGGTTGCCGATCAGGACGCCGGGCCAGTCCGCGCGGATCCGCCGGTACACCGTCGTGTCCGGGTCGGCGTGCACGAGGTGCAGATAGGCGAGGTCCAGGTCCTTCAGCCGGGCCAGGAGCGCGGGGTAGAGGGCTTCGGTGTCGTCCTCCCGCACGCCGTTGACGGTGCTGCCGGGGGAGATCCGCAGGCCCACCCGGTCGGCGCCGATCGCGTCGGCCACCGCCTCGGTGACCTCCGCCGTGAACCGCACCCGCCGCCCGGCCGGGCCGCCGTACCCGTCCGTCCTGCGGTTGGTGTTGCCGGCGAGGAACTGGTGCAGTAGATGCCCGTTGGCCGAGTGCACCTCGACGCCCTCGAAACCCGCCGCGACGGCGCGGCGGGCGGCCGCGGCGAAGTCGGCCGCGGTGGCGCGGATGTCGTCGCGGGTCATCTCCCGGGGCACGACGGCGGGCCGGTGCCCCCGCGGAGTGAAGATCGTCTCCGGCAGCGGCACGGGGGAGGGCGCGACCGGGGTCAGGCCGGTGGTCGCCGGATGGCTGACCCGCCCACCGTGCTGGAGCTGCAGGAACATGTGTCCGCCCGCCGCCCGCACCGCCTCGGTGACCCGCCGCCACCCGGCCTCGTGCCGGTCGGTGTGGATCGCGGTGATGTTCGGGTACGTCTGGCCGACCGCGTTCGGTGTCGACGCCTCACCGATGAGCAGACCGGCCGTGGCGCGCTGGGTGTAGTGGGTGACCATGAGGGGACCCGGGGTGCCGTCCGCCTCCGCGCGGTTGCGGGTGAGCGGGGCCATCACGAGGTGGTGGGGGAGCCCGAGCCGGCCGAGCCGGGCCGGGGCCAGGAAGTCCGTCGTCCGTGTCATGACCGTAAGCTAGAACCTGACACTGATGTCAGATTCAAGTCCCGGACGGCGGAGGCGGAATGCGGATCGGTGAACTGGCCCGGCGCACGGGCGTGAGCGAGCGGTCGCTGCGCTACTACGAGACCCAGGGGCTGCTGGCGTCCGAGCGCACGCCCGGCGGACACCGCGCGTACCCGGAGGCGGCCGTCGACCGGGTGGTACGGATCCAGGAGCTGTACGCGGCCGGGCTGCACAGTACGAAGATCCGGCAACTGCTGCCGTGCATGCGCGACCAGGACGGCGGGCCCTCCGCGATCGCCACCCCGCGGCTGGTCGCCGATCTCACCGCGGAACGCGACCGCATCGACCGGACGATCGCCGACCTGGTCCGCTCCCGGGAGACGCTGGACGAGGTGATCGACGCGGCCGGGGACGCCTGACCGACGTACGTAGGCCCCCTTGACCTCGACCTTGGCGTCGGCCTCGCCCGCGCCCGCTTCTCCCGCTCGTCCTCAGCAGGCGCAGAGGCAGAAGGGGTGCCCCGCCGGGTCGGCGTACACCCGCCAGGTGCGCGAGCGGTCCTCGCTGTCCAGCGGCTTCGCGCCCAGCGCCAGCACCTCCTTCTCGGCCGCGTCCAGATCCTCCACCACCAGGTCCAGGTGGAACTGCTGCGAGCCGTCCGGCGCGGGCCACCGCGGCGGGACGAAACCGGACGCCTGCTGGAAGGCGAGCGCCTGACCGCCCGGCACCTTCAGGTCCACCCACGAGCTGTCCCCGGGTTCCTCCTCCACGCTGCCGCCGAGCACCTGCGCGTAGAACCCGGCGAGTGCGCGCGGGTCGGAACAGTCCAGGACGACGACACCCAGCTTGGCGAGAGCCATGACTTCCTCCGATGGGTTACCAACGACACCGACGAGTTACCTCCAGACGTCCTCAAGAGGTAACGGTTACCGCATGCTCCCGCATAGGAGGTAACGTCGCAACCATGAATGACCGTGCGCCCGCACCCGGCGGTCTGGCTCTGATCCAGTCGCTGGTGAACACCCTGGACATCGAGTCGGGCGCGGACTCGCTGGACACCGCCGAGGGCCGGGCGCCCTTCGGTCTCGCGGAGGGTGAGGCGGAGGCGGCCCGCGAGCTGCGCGAGTCGTTGCGCGCGGCCTGCCTGGCGCACGCGGGCCACCCGGCGCACCACGCGGTGACCCCCCTCGGCGAGCTGCTGGCCCGGGCCCCGCTGCACGTCACGGTCGACGAGCACGACGGCGCGGCACGGCTCGTCCCCGCGGGCGCCGCACTCGCGTCGCGCGTCGCGGCAGCCCTCGCGGACGCGCTCGTCGAGGGCACCTGGCTGCGGCTGAAGGCCTGTGAGGCACCGACCTGCCACTGGGCGTACTACGACCGCTCCCCGGCGGGCCGCGGCCGTTGGTGCTCGATGTCGGTCTGCGGGGCGCGCGCGAAGATGCGCCGCTACCGCGCGAAATAGCCCGCCCGTACGCGCGAAGTGGGACAACCGGCCGCACCGGTCGCCGGGAGCGTGGAGAATGGGTGACGACGGCGGTCCGGCCGACTGAGCCTCGGCCGGACCGCCGTCACCTGCGAAGCACTACCGGGTCACCCGAGAAGCCCCGCCAGAGCCACGAGGGACACCAGGTCCACCAGGTCCACCAGGTCCACCAGAGACTGTCCGGCCCTAGGCGGTCGGGCGGCCCATCGCCCGGTACGTCCATCCGGCCCGGCGCCACACCTCGGGGTCGAGCGCGTTGCGGCCGTCCAGGAGCACCCGGGCCGATGCGGCCTCGCCCAGCACCGCCGGGTCCAGCTCGCGGAACTCCCGCCACTCGGTCAGGTGCAGGACGACATCGGCGCCGCGCACGGCCCCGACCGCGGAGTCGGCGTACCCGAGCGTCGGGAAGAGCCGCTTGGCGTTCGCCATGCCCTTCGGGTCGTAGACGGTGACCTGGCCGCCCTGGAGGTGGATCTGCCCGGCGACGTTCAGTGCGGGCGAGTCCCGGACGTCGTCCGAGTCTGGCTTGAAGGTCGCGCCGAGCACGGCGACCCGCTTGCCGAGGAAGGATCCGCCGCCCAGCGCCTCCCGGGCCATCTCCACCATCTGGCCGCGACGGCGCATGTTGATGGAGTCGATCTCGCGCAGGAAGGTCAGCGCCTGGTCCGCGCCGAGCTCACCGGCCCGGGCCATGAAGGCGCGGATGTCCTTCGGCAGACAGCCGCCGCCGAATCCGATCCCCGCCCGCAGGAACTTCTTCCCGATCCGCTCGTCGTGCCCGATGGCCTCTGCCAGCAGGGCGACATCGCCGCCTGCGGCCTCGCAGACCTCGGCCATGGCGTTGATGAAGGAGATCTTGGTCGCGAGGAAGGAGTTCGCGGAGGTCTTCACCAGCTCGGCGGTCGGGAAGTCGGTGACGACGAAGGGCGAGCCCTCGGAGACGGGCGTCGCGTACACCTCGCGCAGGATCTTCTCGGCCCGCTCGCTGCGCACGCCGGCCACGAGACGGTCGGGGTGCAGCGTGTCCTGGACGGCGAAGCCCTCGCGCAGGAACTCCGGGTTCCAGGCGAGCTCGGCGTCCTCGCCGGCGGGGGAGAGCTCGGCGAGCGTGCGCGCCAGCCGCTCCGCGGAGCCCACCGGCACGGTGGACTTGCCGACGACGAGGGCGGGGCCTTTCAGGTGCGGGGCGAGCGTCTCGAAGGCGGCGTCGACGTACGACATGTCGCACGCGTACTCCCCGTGCTTCTGCGGCGTGTTCACGCAGACGAAGTGGACGTCGCCGAACTCCCCGACCTCGGCCCAGTCCATGGTGAAGCGCAGCCGGCCGGTGGATCCCTCGATGCCCGCCACATGCTTGCGCAGCAGCTCCTCGAGCCCCGGCTCGTACATCGGGACCTCGCCCCGCTGCAGCATCTCGATCTTCTCGGGGACGACATCGAGCCCCAGTACCTCGAACCCGAGCTCGGCCATGGCCGCGGCGTGGGTGGCGCCGAGATAGCCGGTGCCGATCACGGTGATCTTGAGGGCCATGGGTGCTCCTGGGATGAATGGGCTCGGTGCGCTGCCCGAGCATAGTCGGGGCATGTTCGGGCCCCTCATCGGGCAG
Source organism: Streptomyces olivochromogenes (assembly GCF_001514115.1). Classification (GTDB taxonomy): domain Bacteria; phylum Actinomycetota; class Actinomycetes; order Streptomycetales; family Streptomycetaceae; genus Streptomyces; species Streptomyces olivochromogenes. Next base: position 41,109 of record NZ_KQ948464.1, on the reverse strand, counting down.
GTTCCCCCCTGTCGCCAAGCTCACGTATCCCTCCCGTGGGCGGACCCCTAAAATTTGGGTTACTTAACGGTAATTAGCGTCCTTGGAGCGTGAGAGACCTTGGCCGGATCGGCTGATTTCGACCTGTACCGCCCGTCCGAGGAGCACGACATGCTCCGTGACGCGATCCGCTCGCTGGCCGAGGCGAAGATCGCGCCGTACGCGGCCGTGGTGGACGAGGAAGCCCGTTTCCCGCAGGAGGCCCTGGACGCCCTGGTCTCCTCCGATCTGCACGCCGTGCACGTGCCGGAGTCCTACGGCGGCGCGGGCGCCGACGCGCTCGCCACGGTGATCGTGATCGAGGAGGTGGCGCGTGTCTGTGCCAGCTCCTCCCTGATCCCGGCCGTGAACAAGCTGGGCTCGCTCCCGGTGATCCTCTCCGGTTCCGAGGCCCTGAAGCAGAAGTACCTGACCCCGCTCGCCAAGGGCGACGGGATGTTCTCGTACTGCCTCTCGGAGCCGGACGCGGGCTCGGACGCCGCGGGCATGAAGACGAGGGCCGTCCGTGACGGCGACGACTATGTGCTCAACGGCGTGAAGCGCTGGATCACCAACGCGGGCGAGTCCGAGTACTACACGGTGATGGCGGTCACCGACCCCACCAAGCGCTCGAAGGGCATCTCGGCCTTCGTCGTCGAGAAGTCGGACGAGGGCGTCTCCTTCGGTGCCCCCGAGAAGAAGCTCGGCATCAAGGGTTCCCCGACGCGCGAGGTCTACCTCGACAACGTCCGCATCCCCGCCGACCGCATGATCGGCGAGGAGGGCACCGGCTTCGCCACGGCCATGAAGACCCTGGACCACACCCGCATCACGATCGCCGCGCAGGCGCTCGGCATCGCGCAGGGCGCCCTCGACTACGCCAAGGGCTATGTCCAGGAGCGCAAGCAGTTCGGCAAGGCGATCGCCGACTTCCAGGGCATCCAGTTCATGCTCGCCGACATGGCCATGAAGATCGAGGCGGCCCGGCAGCTGACGTACGCGGCGGCGGCCAAGTCCGAGCGCGGCGACAAGGACCTCACCTTCCAGGGCGCGGCGGCCAAGTGCTTCGCCTCGGACGTGGCGATGGAGGTCACCACGGACGCCGTCCAGCTCCTCGGCGGCTACGGCTACACCCGCGACTACCCGGTCGAGCGCATGATGCGCGACGCCAAGATCACCCAGATCTACGAGGGCACGAACCAGGTCCAGCGCATAGTGATGGCGCGCAACCTTCCGTAACCCACCCCCGCACCAGGGACTTGAGGGGCACCCCGGCGGGGTGCCCCTCGTTCTTGTTCCCGACCGGCCCACGCGCGTGCCGGTTCCGCGCCCCTACTCCGCGCCCCTACTCCGCGTCGAACCACTCCTTCTGCGCGGCCCAGTGCCCGACCCACCCCGCGAACCCCGGTGCGGAGGTCGTGGACCCGAACTCGGCGCCGAAGGGCACGGCGCCCTCCCCGGTGATGTGCCAGATGTGCCCCCGGTGCGGGCCCGTGACGACGAGATGCCAGTTCATTCCGCACCCGTCGGTGCCCAGCACGACGGACCCGTGGTCGAAGACCCGCTCGACGACCGGATCGATCTCCTCGGCCGGCCTCGGGTCGTCCTCCCACAGCCACGCCTCCGTGAGCGGGAACGGCCGGCTCAGGTCGCGCCCCTGCCCGTCGTCGCCCCAGTCCTCGGGCAGCTCGGCCAGGGACACCAGCCCGTACTCCGGCGGCCCGGAGTACGACCCGTCGGTCAGCTCGGCGACGAACGTCCGGTACGGCTCGGGCAGCACGATGCCCTGCTCCGCCTCGAAGGCGTGCACCGCCGTCCAGCCGAGCGCCGACTCCCCGCCGTCGTCCAGGTCGAACGCCGCCCGCAGCGCCGCGAGTTCCGCCGTGGTGGCCTGATCGTTGTTCATGCCGTCATGGATACCAGCCGGCTCCGACAGTGCCCGGTGCGGTGGACCTCACAGGCCGTTCAGCGCGTTCCGCAGATCCTGCGGCGTGCGGTAGTGGACGGTCCGCATACCGAGTGCGGTGGCAGCCTCCACGTTCTCCAGGGTGTCGTCCACGAACAGGCAGCGCTCGGCCGGGACGCCGGCCCGCTCGACGGCGATGTCGTAGATGCGCCGGTCGGGCTTGGCGATGCCCACCCGCGCGCTGCTGACCACGTGGTCGGCGAGGTCCGTCAGACCCAGGGACTCCAGGTCCTCCTCCAGCTGGACCGAGGTGTTGGTGACGAGGACCAGGGGCATGTGGGTACGGGCCCGGCGCAGCAGCGCCACCACCGTCTCGTCGGCGTGGAACGGCGAGCGTATGAGCGCCGTGCTCAGCTCCACCGCCGTCTCGTAGGCCACCAGTCCCGTCAGGCCCCGCAGGATCGACCCCGCCCACTCGTCCGGTGTGATCCGGCCCAGCACCAGCGGAAGCACCGTCTCCGGCGCGAAGGCCACCTTCATGGTGGTGCCCTCGGCCAGCCCGGCGGCGCGCTCCAGCGCGTACAGATGGGCCGGTTCGTAGACGCGGATCACGTTGTCGACGTCACAGAGCACCGCGTCGAAGGGGCGCCCGCCGGAAGCGGACGGGGCGGACGGGGTGGCGGGGGAGAGGGTCATGAAGTCACCCTGGCATCCGCCCGGGAGCCACCCGCGGCCAGGGCCACCGGCCAGGGCGACTTCCCGGCCCGGTCCTCGGACGTCCGGCATCGCCGAACCCCCACTTGCCCAGGCCCTCGCGTCCCCACTTGCCCAGGCCCTTGCGCCCCTGCCTGTCCAGCCCCTCGCATCCCGACTAGTCCAGCCCCTCCGCCGCCCGCTTCTCCCGCAGTTCCATGATCGCCCGACGGCGTGCCAGCCGGTGGGTGCGCCGGATCTGGGCCTCCTGGTAGCGCCGCTCGTCGCGCTCGGTCTCCGGGAGGACGGGCGGCACGCGCCGCGGCTTGCCGTCGGCGTCGACCGCGGCGAACACGAGATAGGCCGAACCGACCTGCTGGGGCGGCGTCGACTCGTTCCAGCGCTCGGCCAGCACGCGCACGCCGACCTCCATGGACGTCCGCCCCGTCCAGTTCACCTGGGCCTTCACATGGACGAGGTCACCGACGCGGACCGGCTCCAGGAAGACCATCTCGTCCATGGAGGCGGTGACGGCGGGCCCGCCGGAGTGCCGCCCGGCCACCGCGCCCGCCGCGTCGTCCACGAGCTTCATGATCACTCCGCCGTGCACCGTGCCCAGAAGGTTGGTGTCGTTGTGGGTCATGATGTGGCTGAGGGTGGTCCGGGACGCGAAGGTCGGCTTGCCCGGTATATCGGATTCCGGGTTGGGCGCCAGGTCTGTCATGCCGTCCACCCTATGCGGGGGCGTGCGAAGGTCGCTTTGCATCAGCTCTGCAACAGGCGTGACCCAGATCTCCCCGGTCTCTTGTTAGGCACACCGTGCGGACCTGCACACTGGTCCGCATGAACGATTGGCCCGACGGGTGGTCCGACAGCAACCGCAGCGACCGTTACGGACGCGGCAGCGCAGGCGCTCAGCCTGAGGGCGCCCGCGTCATGCGGCAGGTTCAGCGTGGCCCGGGAACGCCCGGTCCGCGCCCGTCCGCCCCGCCGTACGGCGGGGTGCCCCAGCAGCCGACGTACGACGACGGCCAGGGGTATGACAACGGGTACGACTCCGGTTACAACACCGGGCAGGTCTACGGTTCGCCGGGCGCTCCCGGTGGTCCGCAGGGTCCCGGCGGTCAGGGCGGCCGTGGTCCGCGCCCGGCGCCGAACTGGCGCCGGCGGATCAAGTGGATAGCCATCACGCTGGTCACGCTGCTGGTCGTGGTCTCCGTGGGCACCTACTTCTGGGCCGACTCCAAGCTCCACCGTGACGTGGATCTCTCGAAGGTCATCGACCGGCCCGACACGGGCAAGGGCACCAACTACCTGATCGTCGGCTCCGACAGCCGCGCCGGCATGTCGGCCGAGGAGAAGAAGAAGCTGCACACCGGGTCCGCCGAGGGCAAGCGCACGGACTCGATGATGATCCTGCACGTCGGGGACAACGGCGACACCCTGATCTCCCTCCCCCGCGACTCGAACGTGACGATCCCGACGTACCAGGGATCCGCGTCCGGCAAGACGTTCCCCGGCACGGGCCGCCAGGTGAAGCTGAACGCGGCGTACGCGGAGGACGGGCCGACGCTGCTGGTCCGCACCATCGAGTACAACACCGGCCTGCACATCGACCACTACGTGGAGATCGGTTTCGCCGGGTTCGCGAACATCGTCGACTCGGTCGGCGGTGTGGAGATGACCCTCGACCAGGGCTTCAAGGACAAGTACTCCGGCGCCGACTTCAAGGCGGGCAAGCAGACCCTCAACGGTGAGCAGGCCCTCGCCTTCGTCCGTACCCGCCACGCCTTCGCGGCCTCGGACCTCCAGCGCACCAAGAACCAGCAGAAGTTCCTGTCCGCCCTGGCCCACCAGGTCGCGACCCCCGGGACCATCCTGAACCCCTTCAAGCTCTACCCGACCATGGGCTCCGGCCTCGACAGCCTCACCGTCGACAAGGACATGAGCCTGTGGGACCTCGGCAGCATGTTCTGGGCGATGAAGGGCGTGACCGGCGGCGACGGCAAGTCCATGAACATGCCGATCTCCGGCTCCACGGGCGGCAACCTGGTCTGGGACAAGGCCAAGGTCAAGACGCTGGTGGACGAGCTGAAGAACGACCAGACGGTGACGGTGTCGAGCAACTGACCCGCACCACCACGAAGGGCCCCGCCGGACGGTACGGCGGGGCCCTTCGCGTGCTCCGTGGACGCGCGCGTCACCTACGTGCACACCACCTGATCCCCCGTCACCACCCGGGTCTCCCCCTGGTAGGGATCCTGCACCCGGACCCGTGTGACCTCCTTGAAGTCCGCCCCGGCGATCACCTTCAGCAGCGGCCCCTGCCCCTTGACCTCGCGCAGCTCGCTGCCCGGGAGCGCGGCGGCGAGGGACTTCGCGGAGCGGTCCCAGCGCGGGTCGTAGACGATGACGCTGTGCCGGGCGCCGCGGTCCTGGGCGTTGACGGGCCGGCCCGTCGTGCGGAACCCGGTGGCGGCCAGGGCGCCGTCCATGCGTTTGCCGAGGCCGTCCGTGGGCGTCCCGTTCTCCACCTGGACCTGGATCTGCTGCGGGGCCACCTCGACGCGCACGGTCTTGGCGCGCGCGGCCTTGTGCGGGGGAGAGAGCTGCTTGTCGTCGCGCAGTGACTGGAAGAGCGCGCCGGCCTTGTTGTCGTCCCACTTCAGTGTGGAACCGATGCCCTTGACGACGTAGGCCATCTGCCCGATCGGCACGGTCGTGAACTCGGAGGAGGAGGGGGAGAAGTTCCGCATCGCCCGGCCGAGGTCCAGCAGCTCGTCCGTGCCGAACCCCTGGTCCGCGCGGACCGAACCGAGCACGGCCCGGGTGACGTCACGGAACCTCATCGGGTTCAGCAGCACCCCCGACGACGTGGCCCGCTCGATCAGCGCCGCCAGGAACCGCTGCTGGCGCTGCATCCGGCCGATGTCGGAGGCGCCGTCGACATGCCGGGACCGTACGTACTGGAGTGCCTGCCCGCCGCTCAGCGTGTGCGTGCCGGCGCTCAGGTCGAGTCCGGTGTACGAGTCCTTGAGGGGCTTTGCGGTGCAGATGCTCACGCCGCCGAGCACGTCCACCGTCCGCATGAAGCTGGTGAAATCGACCTCCAAGTAGTGGTCGATCTTCACATGGGTCATGTTCTCGACGGTGCGCACGGTCAGCTGCGGGCCCCCCTCCGCGTACGCCGCGTTGAGCTTGATCGGGTGGGGGCCGTGCTCGGCGCCGGTGGTCTGGTCGGTGTGCGCGGGCACCTCGGCGTACGAGTCGCGCGGCAGGCTCACGACGCTGGCCCGCTCCCGGTCGGCGGCGATGTGCACGATCATCATCGTGTCGGTGCAGTGGCAGGGGGCACCGCCCAGACGGTACTTCCGCCGCTCCTCCTCCGTGATCTTGTCGCGGCCGTCGGTGCCGACCAGCAGCACGTTCATGCCGTGGCCCCCTGCGGGGCGGTTCTTCATGTCCTTGAAGGGGTCGACCCGGGCGATGTTCTCGCCCAGGCTGGTGACCACCGCGTGTCCGATGCCCGCCGAGGCGAGGACCACCACCGAGATCGTGGTGACCACCCGCATGGCCCAGCGCGGCTTCTTCCTCCGTACGGGGGGCCGTACGGTGGACCGCTCCGGAGGCCGCCGGGAGCGGGGCGGCTGCGGGCGGTTCTGGGGGCGGGGCTGCGGGCGTGCGGGGGAGCGGGGCGGCGTGGGCAAGGGGGACACCTCCGCGGGGGTGAACGTGGGGATCCGTGAGCACCGTAGGCCCATACGATCTGCTGCCCGGCCCGTGGACCGGGCGGCGCGCGCCCGTGTCCCCCATTCGCGGTAACGTGACGTCCGATGAGCGAGAAGTCTGACGTGCGGCCCCCCGCCGTTTCTGTGATCATGCCCGTCCTCAACGAGGAGCGGCATCTGCGCGGGGCCGTCCAAGCGATCCTGGCGCAGGAGTACGACGGCGAGATGGAGGTGGTGATCGCCATCGGTCCGTCCTCGGACCGTACGGACGAGATCGCCGCCGAGCTCGTACGCGAAGACCCACGCGTCCACACCGTCCCGAACCCCACCGGGCGCACCCCGGCCGCGCTGAACGCGGCGATCAAGGCGTCCCGGCATCCCGTCGTCGTGCGCGTCGACGGGCACGGCATGCTCTCCCCGAACTACATCGCGACCGCCGTGCGGCTCCTGGAGGAGACCGGCGCGCAGAACGTCGGCGGCATCATGCACGCCGAGGGCGAGAACGACTGGGAGCACGCGGTCGCCGCCGCGATGACCTCGAAGATCGGGGTCGGGAACGCCGCCTTCCACACGGGGGGCGAGGCGAGTCCCGCCGAGACCGTGTACCTCGGTGTCTTCCGGCGCGAGGCCCTGGAGCGGCAGGGCGGCTACAACGAGGAGTTCATCCGCGCCCAGGACTGGGAGCTGAACTTCCGGATCCGGGAGGCGGGCGGCCTCATCTGGTTCTCGCCCGAGCTGCGGGTGTCCTACCGGCCCCGGCCCTCGGTCAAGGCGCTCGCCAAGCAGTACAAGGACTACGGACGCTGGCGCCATGTCGTCGCCCGCTACCACGAGGGCTCCATCAACCTGCGCTACCTCGCCCCGCCGACCGCCGTGTGCGCGATCGCGGCGGGTGTCGTGGTGGGCGTGGCGCTGACGCCCTGGGGCTTCGTGATCCCCGGCGGCTATCTCGCGGCGATAGTCGCCGGCTCGCTGCCCGCGGGCAAGGGGCTGCCCCTGAAGGCACGCCTGCAGATCCCCGTCGCCCTCGCGACCATGCACATGTCGTGGGGCTTCGGCTTCCTCACCAGCCCGAAGGCGCTGGCGAAGAAGGTCATCGCCTCCCGCCGCCCGGCGGTACTCGGCTCCACGGAGCCCGCCAACTGAGCCTCATCCATGAACGGTTGGGCCCCTCTCGACATCGAGAGGGGCCCAACCGCTTTCTGCCGACCGGCCTACGGCCAGGTGCGGTTTCCTACGACCAGGTGTAGTCCTTGTTGACGTGCATACAGGCGTCGGTCTTGGCGCCGTTGAGCACGTCCGCGGACTCCGGCGTCGTGTTGTCCTGCGCCTTCGCCTTGTACGTCGTGCCCTCGCGCCAGTCGGCGCCGACCACGAGCGTGACGCCCGAGACGTCCGTCGACTTCTTCACCGCGCTCAGCGGGACCCCCAGCGCCTTGGCGACCGCCTGGGCGTCGCCCTGCAGATCGGCGCTCGGGTAGCGGATCACCGTCGTCTCCTCGGCGGTCGCCGTCGAGGTGTCCGCCTCGGCCTTGGTGAAGCCCTTGCCGACGAGCAGCTGGGACACCGTGCGCGCGCGTCCGCCGACCGGGCCCAGCGCGGCCGTGCGGGTGCCGTTCTGCACGATCACACCGATCTGGTCGTCCGCGGCGGCCGGGTCCGTGGAGGCCTTCACCGCGGTCGCCGTCTTCTTCTTGTCCTTGCCGTCGAGCGCGATGTCCTCACGGACGAGACGGAACAACTGCTCGGCCTCGACCGGCTTGGGCTCCACGCGGTTGCTGTCCGACACGGCCCACTGCCAGGGCATCGTGGTCATCGTGATGCGCTTCGGCTCGACCTTCTTGAGCTCGTTGCCGAGGTCGTAGAGCTTCAGCGGGCTGCCCAGGCCCTTGTCGACGGTCAGCGCATTGGTGGCGGTCTCCGCGAGGCTGCGCAGCTTGCCGGGGTTGCTGATCGTGGCGTTCTCGCGCAGCTGGCGGACCATCGAGTTCATGTACTGGTGCTGGGCCTTGGTCCGGCCGATGTCCGTGTTGTCCTCGAAGCCGTACCGCGTCCGCAGCCACGCCAGGGCCTGTGTGCCCTTGACGGAGGTCGTGCCCTTCTTCAGCTTCAGCCCGGAGCCGTGGCCCTGGCTGTCCTTGGAGTAGATGTTGGCGTCCACACAGACCGGGACGCCGCCGATCGCGTCCGCCATCGACACCACACCCGAGAAGTCGATCTTTATGAAGTGATCGATGTGGATCTTGGTGAGCTTCTCCCAGGTGGCCACCGTGCAGCCCGGACCGCCGCGCCCGAGCGAGGTGTTGGTCATCACCAGCCCGACGGTCGCCGGGTAGACCTTCTTGGTGTCCGGGTCCGTGCACTTGGGCATCTTCAGCAGGGTGTCGCGCGGCATGCTGATCACCGACATGTTGCTGCGGTCGGCGGAGAGGTGCAGCAGCATCTGGACGTCCGCGAGCGGGGTACCGCCGAAGGTCTCCTTGGCGCCGCCGAGGGACTGGTTCTCCTTGGTGTCCCGGGCGTCCGAGCCGATCAGAAGGATGTTCAGGGGGGTCTGCCCGGCCGCGTTCGCCTTGCTCTTGGCCGCCCGGTCCTTCTCGTCGCCGAGGTTCAGGTCGTCCTTCTTGATGTTGGCGCTCAGGTGCTGGTAGTAGAGGTAACCGGCGCCCGCGGTGCCAAGTATCAGAAGCGCCAGGACCGACGCCGACCAGCGCAGTATGCGGCGTCTGCGTCGTGGGTGCCCGCCGTCGCCGCCCCCGCGCCGACGACCGCCGCCACCGCCGTGCCGGCCCTGGCCCCGCGGTTCGGCCGACGCGTCGTCGCCGTCCTTGTCGACCGGCCGCCCGTCGCGCCCGGCGCCTCGGCCGTCGGCGTCGGCCGAATCGCCGCCCTTGCCGCTCGAGCCGCTGCCTCCACTGATGGAGCCGCTGCCTTTACCGGTGGAGCCACTGCCTTTGCTGGTGGAGCCACTGCCTTTGCTGGTGGCATCGCCGACTCTGCCGCCGGAAGCTCCGCCTCCGTCGGTGGGATCGCCGTTCTCGTCGTACAGGCTGTCGTCCCAGCCCAGATCGTCGGCCTGTCGGACACGTGGTCGAGCCCCCTCCCCACGCACACCGCTTCGCGCCATCTCCCTGCCCCTCCCCACCCTGCGCCTGACAAACGGGTCCGTCCCGCGTCCGATCGGACGCGTACGTCTGGCCGGACACCCCTTGCGTCCGGCCCGGACGCCCCCGCGCCCTGTTAGACGTCTGACAGACCCGTTAGGTCATCAACTGGCGCACACTGTCTTGTCCGCCGTGGACTTGTCGACCTCGGGCGCCTTGGTCGGAGTGGTCAACGACACCCCTGCGCCCTTGAAGTCCTTGCCCAGGGTCAGCACGATCGCGGGCAGACCCTGTGAGTTCTTCTCGCTCTTGCCAGGCTTCAACGCCGAAGCGGACAGCCCCATGAGGTCCGCCAGTTTGCGCGCCTGATCGGCCTGGTCGGGAGCGTACTCCAGGGTCGTCTTGCTCAGTGTTGCGTCGGCGTTACCGAGCTGGCTGGACTTGAGCACGCCCTCAGTATTCTGCAGCCAGTTAAGAGTCTCCTGTGCGCTGCCGCCGGGGGCGCCGCCGTTGTAGATGTCGACGCGGATGTCGGCGGCGGAGGAACGGGTGCCCTTGAGGCGGGCGGCGACCTCGGCCTTCTCCTTCTTCTCCTTCTGCTTCACGGCGGTGAAGGAGACGTCGTTCTTGATCGCGTCGAAGACCGCGGGGGCCTGCGACTGGTTGACGATGACGGTCGCCTTGACCTTCTCGGCGGGGTTGTCGAGCACCGGCACCGTGGTGAAGGTGATGTTCTTCGTGGGCACCTTCTTCAGCTCCAGGGCCACGTCCTTGAGGGTGCTGACCTTTCCTATCCCGGTGTCCACGGTGAGCGCCTTGGTGGCGGCCTCGGCCAGGCTGATCAGCTTGGCCGGGTTGGTGAGGGTGTCGCTGGAGGCCATCTTGCGCATCAGGGAGCCCAGGAACTGCTGCTGCACCTTGATGCGGTCGAGGTCGCCCTGGTTGCCGAAGCTGTGCCGGGTCCGTACGAACGCGAGAGCCTGCTCGCCCTCGACCTTGGACTTGCCCGCGGGCAGCTTGAGGTGCGACTCCTTGTCGTTGACGGCGTGCGCCACACACACCTCGACACCGTCGACCGCGCTCGTCAGCGTCTTGACCGCGTTGAAGTCGGCCATCATGAAGTGGTCCACCGGGATGCCGGTGACCGCCTTGACCGTACGCATGGTGCAGCCCGGGTCCCGGCCGTCCTGGCCCAGGCTGGTGTTGAAGCGGACGTTCTGCGTACCCGGGACGACCTTGGTGGTGCCGTCGGGCTGCTTCGTAGGACAGTCCGGGACATCGACGATCAGGTCACGCGGAATGCTCAACGCGGTCGCGTTCGTACGGTCCTTGGAGACGTGCAGCAGGATGTTGGTGTCGGCGTGCCCGACGCTGCCCGCGTCGCCGTACCCCTCGTTGCCCGCGCCCGTGCGTTTGTCGGTGCCGATGATCAGGATGTTGAAGGCCTCGTCCTTGCTGAAGCCCTTCTTGCCCGCGCTGCCGACGTCCGTCGTGCTGACGTTGCCCTCAAGGTGCCTGAGGTAGAGATACCCCGCGGCGGAGACGGCGACCAGCACGAAGGCCATCGAGCCGCCGGTCCACAGCAGTATCTTCTTCGCCTTCGACTTCTTCGGCTGCGTCCGGCCCTTGCGACGGCCCGGCGGTGGCTCGGCCGGCGCGCCGCGGCGCCGCCGCGGCCCGGGCACGTCGGGGCCCGGCTTCGCCGGACTCTCTCGTTCCGGCGCCCGGCGCGCACGTGTCCCCGTCCCCGCTCCCGGTCCCGCGTTCGAAGGGCTGCCCCGACGCGGTCTAGGGACTCCCGACTGCGGAGCGGAAGGGGTCAGTCGCAGTTCGTATTCACCGGTGTTCGGGTTGAGTACCCACTGGTCTGCGGGGTCGATGTCGTCCGCCCGCCCACGGCCTTGCGCGTCCACGGTTGTCTGAATCCTCCGTCGGGGCCACGCGGCGCCCTTCCCCCTCAAAGGACGCTCGGGTCTCGGTCAGCAGTGCGCGACCCCCAGGACGGACCTCGTGGCCGGGTGCACCGGATCGCTCACACTATCCGGCCGGTTCAGGGTCAAGCGACGGTGGTGACAAATTCCACCTTCCTACAACTGGGCAATCCGCCCTATTTCTCAGAGACTTCTCAGCTCCGCAGTTCCCGCCTTGGCGCACGCTTTACCCGCAGGCGTCCTCGGCCGCCGTGTTACCGCGAAAAGTCGGCGCGGATGTGGGAGCGTCGGGCCGCTTTCCCTTCGACTTCCCGTTGCCGTGCGACTCCGCTTCGTAGTCGAATGCCGAGTCGTACGTACCTTCGCCACCACCCTCGTACGAGTTCTTGCGTTTCGCAGGGGAATCCGTCGGATGGTCCGTCGGAAGACTCGTCGCAAGGCCGCTCGGCGGGTCCGTCGGAAGGCCGCTCAGCGGGTCGGTCGGCGGGTCGGTCGGAAGGTCCTTCGCGACCGCCACCTGAGCGTCCGCGCGCAGCAGGGCGAAGAGTTTGTCGGCCGCGGGTTTCACGAGCTGGTCGCGATTGGCGTTGTAGACGTACGACGTTCGCGGCACCGTCAGGAATTGGACACGTTCTGTAGGGATATTGCGCATGCCGCGGACCAGGTCGTACAGCCCGCGCAGGCTCGCCAGATCCGGGTCCGTGGTGAGCGACGAAGTGGCCGCGTCGAGCATGGGATAGAGCCGTGCCGGATTGAGCAGGACGTCGTTGCTCTGCACCTTGTTGACGAGCGCGCCGAGGAACCGCTGCTGTCGTTCCATCCGGTCGGTGTCGCTGCCGTCGCCGATGCTCTTGCGGGCGCGGACGTAGCCGAGGGCCTGTTCGCCGTCGAGGACGACCTTGCCCGCGGGCAGCTTCAGCTTGGCCGCCTTGTCGTCGATGGGCTCCTTCAGACACACCTCCACGCCGTCCACGGCGTCGACCATGTCCTTGAACCCGTGGAAGTCGACGACCACGTGGTGGTTGATACGGATGTTCGTGAGCTTCTCGACGGTCCGGATCGTGCACGCCGAACCGCCCACCTCGAAGGCGGAGTTGAACATCGCGAACATGGGCCGGGTACGGGTGCCGTCCGGACGCCGGCAGCTCGGCACGTCCACCATCAGGTCGCGGGGCAGGGAGACGGCGGTGGCGCTTTGCCGGTTCGCGGACAGGTGCAGCAGGATCGTGGTGTCGGAGCGCTCGGTCCCGGAGTCCCGGCCGTACTTCTCGTTCCCGTCGCCCGACCGTGAGTCCGACCCGATCAGCAGGATGTTCTGCGCGTCGCGCACCAGCGCGGTGGGCCGCTCCTTCTCGTAGCGGGCGAGCTCGGCGGCGGCTTCCTCGTCGGCCGTGATGTTCCGGCTCAGCTTCTCGTACGCGACCAGGCCGACGCCGACGGCACCGAGGACCACGACGGCGACACCGAGCGCCGAGTACTGCACCCAGCGTCGCCGTCGTCGTCGTGCGAGCCCGGCACCGGTGGGCGAAGCCCCCGCTCCCGGCCCTGTCCTGTCGGTCACGTCGGAGTCCACCCCTCATGGCGTGCGGGCGTGCGGTGCTCCTACGACCATGGCTCGGAGGCCCCGCGACGGCGGCAGATAAGGGGCCGAACGGGTGACGGGATCCGTCAGGGGCGCGGGGCCCGGCAGGTACGGATCCGCGGCGGGACAGCGTGCGTGACCGGCCCCCCACGGGCCGGCCCCGACAGGCGACCGGCCCCCCCCCACGGGCTGGCCCCGACAGGCGACCGGCGACTACCGAACCGTCGAAGTCACCCGCTCACTCTCGATCCGCTTGGCCAACGCGTCCTCGCCCAGTCGCTCCAGATGACGACAGAGCACCACGGACCCCCCGGCGGCGAGCGGCGCGTACAACCCCGCGCTCAGCCCCTCCCAGGTGTCGTACGGCAGCGCGGACAGGATCCGCGACCCGGGCCCCGTCAGATCCAGCGAGGCCGCCTCCGCCCGGGCCCGCTCGACGACCTCGGCCCCCGTGTGCTCGGCCCCGGCGACGATCAGCGCGGCCTCCTCCGGGTCCACCGGCGCGTACGGCTGGAAGCGGTCGCCCTGGCTCGGCACCTCGACGGCGTAGTCGGCGTACCCGGCGGGCGGTGTCGGGAAGCGGCGTCCCAGCGGCGCGAGCGAGAGGGCGACGCGTTCGCCGGAGCAGGCGAGCCCGGCCTCGAGCGTGTCGGGCCCCGCGACGACGAGGTCGGCGGCGCCGGGATCGCCCCCGACATCCGCGACGACCCCCACCGAGGAACACGCGAGCAGCCACACCGCCGTCTGCCAGTGCGCGGGCAGCAGCAGCGCCACCCGGTCGCCGGGCTCGGCGGACAACTCGCCCTGGAGGAGGTTGGCGGTCTTGGCCACCCAATTGGCGAAGGTCGCGACGGACAATTCGACACGTTCGCCCGTGGCGTCGTCGTAGAAGGTCACCAGGGGGCGCGCGGGGTCCGCGGCGAGCGCGGATCGCAGCAGGTCGGCAGGGGTGCGGTCGGTGGCGTTCACGCGCGCAAGCGTACGCGGGGGTGTCCGGCGGGACGCGGCGTCCGCGCCACCGGTTCGGCCGAGCGCGACCCGACGGTCCGTCAAATCCGCAATGGACAGATATCTATGGCTATGTCCACGATCGGGGGCATGCATGGAATCCTTGCTTCCTCGGTCGGCGTCACCTGCGCGGCCGCACTCACCCTTCCGCTGGCCCTGTCCGCACCGGCACAGGCCCGACCCCAGGCGGCGAGGAGCGAGCCCGCCGTGTCGGGCAGCACCCAGTCCCTCCCCCTGGTCCCGCTCTCGGGCGACCGCTCGCTCGGACCCGACGCGCCCGAACAGGGCCTCACCAGGCGGAGCGTACGGACGTTCTCACTGGTCGGGGTCGTCTGGGACGACCCCGACACCGAACTGCACGGCCGAGTCCAGGTCCGTACCCGCGCCGCCGGAGTCGACCGCTGGTCCGGCTGGCAGGACATCGAGACCCACAACCACGAGCACGCGGCCGACCCGGACACCGCCGAGGGCGACTCGGGCCGGGTGCGCGGCTCCACGGCGCCCCTGTGGGTGGGCGACTCGGACGGGGTCGAGGTCCGCGTCCAGGCGCAGGTGGACGAAAGAGCCACGGCAGCCGGCGAGTCGCCGCTCCCCAGAGGCATGCACCTCGAACTCGTCGACCCCGGCGCGGAACCCGCGCCCCGGGGCGCGCCGGCGGGCGACGGGAGCGCGGGCGCGGAGAGCGCCGAGACGTACGCCACCTTCGCAAGCAACGCCGACCTCGCCCCGTTCGGCGCCTCGGAGATCCCGGCACTGTCCAGGGCCGAGACCGAGCGCGAGGCCCCGGCCCTCCGCGAGGGCGCCCCGCTCGTGAAGCCGTACATCGGTGAACGCCCGCGCATCGTCACCCGGCGCGGCTGGGGCGCGAACGAGAGCCTGCGCGAGCGCGGTTTCGTGTACACCAAAAAGGTGAAGGCCGCCTTCGTGCACCACACGGCCTCGGGCAACAACTACCGCTGCTCCCAGGCCCCTTCGGTCATCCGCAGTATCTATCGCTACCACGTGGTGAGCAGCGGCTGGCGCGACATCGGCTACAACTTCCTCGTCGACAAGTGCGGAAACATCTACGAAGGCCGCGCCGGGGGTGTGGCGAAGCCCGTCATGGGCGCCCATACCCGCGGTTTCAACAGCGACAGCATGGGGATCGCGGTCCTCGGCAGCTTCGGCAACACCAAGCCGGCCGCCGCCGCGGTGACCGCCATCGCGCGGCTCACGGCATGGAAGCTCGGTCTCTCCGGAGCCGATCCGCGCGGCAAGACATACCTGAAGTCCGGCGGTGGCAATCTCTACCGAAAAGGTAAGAACGTACGACTGAACGTGATCTCCGGCCATCGGGACGGGTTCGCCACGGAGTGCCCGGGGAGGCTTCTGTACGGCAAACTCGGCTCGGCCAGAACGGCCGCGGCCCGCTACCAGGGCCGCTGAGGTCTGCGCGGAGCCATCGAGGAAACGCCACTGCCGTCGACGGCCCCTTACTACGGACTGCATACACTGGCCGGCCGAACCACCCTTCGGCCGGTCCCGGCAGGAAGCAGAGACGACAGGTGACAGAAGCGATCCTCCTGGTCGGGGGCAAAGGCACCCGACTGCGCCCGCTCACGGTGAACACCCCCAAGCCGATGGTTCCGGCGGCCGGGGTCCCGTTCCTCACCCACCAGCTGGCGCGGGCGAGAGCGGCGGGCGTCGAGCACATCGTCCTGGCGACCTCCTACCTGGCCGAGGTCTTCGAGCCGTACTTCGGCGACGGTTCCGCGCTGGGCCTCCACATCGAGTACGTCACCGAGGAGGAGCCCCTCGGGACGGGCGGCGCGATCCGCAACGTGGCCGCGCGCCTGCACTCCGGCCCCGACGAGCCGGTCCTGATCTTCAACGGCGACATCCTGACGGGCCTGGACATCAGGGCCCTGGTGGCGACCCACGAGACGACCGGCGCGGACGTCTGCCTCCACCTCACCCGCGTCGAGGACCCGCGGGCGTACGGTCTGGTCCCCACGGACGCCACAGGCCGCGTGACCGCCTTCCTGGAGAAGCCCCAGACCCCCGAGGAAATCGTCACCGACCAGATCAACGCCGGGGCGTACGTCTTCCGCCGCTCGGTCATCGACACGATCCCCGCCGGCCGCCCGGTCTCGGTGGAACGCGAGACCTTCCCCGACCTCCTGGCCACCGGAGCCCACCTCCAGGGCATGGTCGACTCGACCTACTGGCTCGACCTGGGCACCCCCCAGGCCTTCGTACGCGGCTCCGCGGACCTCGTCCTGGGCCGCGCGCCCTCCCCGGCGGTCCCGGGCCGCTGCGGGGACCGTCTCGTCCTGCCCACGGCCAGGGTCGCCCCCGACGCCAAGCTGACCGGCGGCACGGTCGTCGGCGACGGCGCACACATCGGCGAGGGCGCCCGCATCACGGGCAGCACGATCCTGTCCGGCGCGGTCGTCGAACCCGGCGCCGTCATCACCGACTCCCTCATCGGCGCCCGCGCCCACATCGGCGAACGCACCGTCCTCTCCGGGGCGGTCATCGGCGACGGCGCGGTGGTCGGCCCCGACAACGAACTCCGCGAGGGCGTAAGAGTCTGGTGTGACGCCAAGATCCCAGCGGGGGCGCTCCGCTTCTCGTCGGACCAGTAGACCGCCCAGACCGGCTGCGAGTGGGTGTGTTCGGCTGCGGGTGCGTGGGGGCTGGTCGCGCAGTTCCCCGCGCCCCTAGAAGCCTTGGGCCGACCGGCGTTCCGGGGCGGGGCGGGAGGTCGTGGCTCTCTTGCCCCGGCCCGCATCTTCAGCCCGTCCGGCGTTTGAGGACGAGGCCGTTCAGGCCGTGCGGGGGTCCAGGGGGCGCAGCGCCCCTGGCGGGGGTCTGGGGGCGGAGCCCCTGGGGATGGGACGGGTAGGGGCGGCGGGGGCGAGAGACTTCCGGCCCGCACCCGGGACGACTACAGCCGCCCGATGTCCCCCCGCGGCATCCGCGGAACCCGCCGCGCAGGCGCCCGCCCCGACAACAGAATCAACCGAGCCGCCCGATGCCGCTGCCCGGCATACGGCTCCAGCAGCGCAAGCATCACGGAGTCGTCCGCATCCCGATCCCCCGCCAGCGCATACCCCACGATCCCCGGCAGATGAAGATCCCCCACGGTCACCGAATCCGCCGCACCATGACTCCGCTGCACGGTCTCCGCCGAGGTCCACGGCCCGATCCCGGACACCAACTCCAGCCGAGCCTGCGCAGCCCCCGGCTCCATCCCCACCGCCTCCTCGAGCCGCCCCGCCACCCGAACGGCCCGCAGAATCGTCGACGCCCGCTTGTTGTCGACCCCGGCCCGATGCCACTCCCAGGAGGGAATCAGCGCCCACGTCCGCGGCGCCGGCATGACGGCCATCCGCTCCGGCGCGGGCCCCGGCGCAGGCTCCCCGAACTTCCGTACGAGCAACCGCCACGCCCGATACGCCTCGTCCGCCGTGACCTTCTGCTCCAGAACGGACGGAATGAGCGACTCCAGCACCAGCCCGGTACGCGTCAGCCGCAACCCCGGCCGCCGATGCCGCGTGACGGCGACCAGCCGATGACGAGGCTCGAAGGCGTCGGGATCGTCGGCCGCGCCGAGCATCTCGGGGAGCTGTTCGAGCAGCCATTCGCTCCCCGGCCCCCACGCCTCGCCCCGCACCACCCCGTCCCGCGCCGAGACCCGCAGCGTCCCGGCCCCGGCGGGCGTCCGGCTGGTCCGCCACACGGCCCCGTCCGGCGTCGCACGGAAGGTCGGATCGCCGGGTCCACGGCGCAGCGGCCCGAGCACGAGCCCGAGATCGACCGGCCAGGGCGGCGTCCAGGTGCGTGTACGCCCAGGTGTGACCGCCTGTCGAGGCACCCCGCCGGAGGCATCCGCGGGCACGGCGACATGCCCGCCGCGCACCGTCGTACGCGTCGGCCGAGGAGCGAAACGTCCAGCCACGAAAAGGTCCTAGGAAGCTCGGGGTGCCCTACGAGAGTAGGCGTTCACCCTCCCCGAACACCCGACTCTCGACGCACACCACTCTCACCGCACCTCGACGAACGCCCCGGCATCCCGCTCGGGCCGAGCCCGCGGCTCCTCCGCCGCGTGTCCGACCGCCACGGCCCCCATCGGATCCCACCCCTCCGGCAGCTCCAGCACGTCCCGTACGACATCCCGGCAGAACATCGTCGACGACACCCACGCGGACCCGAGCCGCTCCCCGGCGAGCGCGACGAGGAAGTTCTGCACCCCCGCGCCGACGGCGACCACGAACATCTCCCGCTCGGCCCCGTCCCGCCGCGGATCGCCGTACGTGTGCGACCCGTCCATGACGAGACACGGCACCACGAGGTACGGAGCGTTGCGCAGCACATCACCGCGCCGCACCCGCTTGGCGATCGACTCCTCGCTCTTCCCGTCCCGCCGCAGATCCGCGATCCACGCGTCCCGCATGGCGTCGAGCAGCAGCGTGCGCGACTCCTCGGACTCCAGGAGCACGAACCGCCAGGGAGTGGTGTGATGCGGCGCGGGAGCGGTGACCGCCGCGGCCACGGCCCGCCGCACGGCGCCCGGATCCACCGGCTCGTCGGTGAAGGCCCGTACGGTACGCCGCTGGGTCACGGCCTCCCGTACGGCCTCCGACGTGCCGAGCCGGAACATGTCGTCGCGCGCGCCCCGCACCATCGCCCGCGTCCCCTCCCCGTCGTCCTCGGCCACCACGTGGGGCAGCCCGCGCACGACGGCGACGGGCAGCCCGGAGGCCTTGCCCTTGACCAGGTCACCGGCGGCGGCGAGCTCGTCGGCGGTGGCGACGACGGTGGCGCTCAGCGGATTGCCGTGCGCGTCGGTGCCGCCGCGCAGGTCGTCCAGCACCCGTACGCCCGCGGCGCCGATGGCGACATCGGTGAGCCCGGTGCGCCAAGGCCGCCCGAACGTGTCGGTGATCACGACGCCGATGTCGACCCCGAGGGTGTCGCGCAGCTCGTCCCGGATGGCCCGCGCGGACGCGTCGGGGTCCTCGGGCAGCAACAGGACGGTGCCGGCCGGGGTGTTGGAGGCGTCGACCCCGGCGGCGGCCATCACGAGCCCCTGCCGGTTCTCGACGATCCGCAGGGCCCCGCGGCGCGCCACGACCCGTACGGTCTCGGCGTCGATGGCGGCCTCCCGGTCGGCGGCCTCGACCAGGCGCCCCTCGGCCTTGGAGACGATCTTCGAGGTGACGAGGAGAACGTCCCCGTCGACCAGCCCGGGCTCGGCGACGGCGATCAACTTGCCGAGGTCGTCACCCTGTCGGACCTCGGGGAGCCCGGGCAGTGCCCAGACCCGGTAACCGGGAGGGGCGACGGAGGCGTCCGCCTCCCGGTCGCCCGCGCGCCCTTGCCCGGGACCGTGTTCGGGAACGTCTTCAGGACCTTGTTCCGGAGAAGCAGGAGCTTGTTCCGGCGAAGCCGGAGAGAGTCGTCCGCTCATGACTCCCGCACCTCCTCCGCCAGCGTCAGCGCCTCGCGTGCCATCTGCGCCGCGGTGTCCAGGTCGGACATCATCAGCGGCACGGCCCGGCACCGGATCCCGGCCGCCTCGACCCGCTCCACCGCGGACGCGTCCACCGTGTCGACGAGCCAGCCGTCGAGGAGCCCCGAGCCGTAGTGCTCGGCGACCGCCGTGGCCGTGGACTCGACGCCGACCGCCGCCAGCACCTTGTCGGCCATGCCCCGCACCGGCGCGTCGCTGATGATGGGGGAGAGGCCCACGACGGGCACGCCCGCGTCGGCGATGGCCTCCCGGATGCCGGGCACGGCGAGGATCGTGCCGATGGACACGACCGGGTTGGACGGCGGGAAGAGGATGACGTCCGCCTCCGCGAGGGCTTCCAGGACACCCGGTGCGGGCTTGGCCTGCTCGGCGCCGACCGGCACCACGGCCTCGGCCGGCACGGATGCCCGCAGCCGCACCCAGTACTCCTGGAAGTGGATCACCTTGCGCTGCCCGTCGATCTCGACGGCGACATGGGTCTCCACGCGGTCGTCGGACATGGGAATCAGCCGGACGCCCGGTTTCCAGCGGTCGCACAGGGCTTCCGTGACCGCGCTGAGCGGATAGCCCGCGCTCAGCATCTGCGTCCGCACGATGTGCGTCGCGAAGTCGCGGTCGCCGAGCCCGAACCACTCGGGCCCGACCCCGTAGGCCGCGAGCTCCTCCTTGAGGTGGAAGGTCTCGTCGGTCCGGCCCCAGCCCTGTTCCTCGTTGATGCCGCCGCCGAGCGTGTACATCACCGTGTCGAGGTCCGGGCAGACCTTCAGGCCGAAGAGATGGATGTCGTCGCCGGTGTTGCCGATGACCGTGATGTCCGCGTCCGGCACGGCCCGCTGGAGACCACGCAGGAACCGGGCACCACCGATACCGCCTGCCAGAACCACAATGCGCATGGGGTTCAGTCTGGCAGGCGGGTACGACAACGCGTGAGGCGGTTACGAGACCGCGGGCGCCCTCAGGCCGTGACGACGGCGGGGGCGCACTGGGCCGAATGCATCGGCATCTCGGTAAGACCCGGGTAGTAAACGTGCAGGCTCACGGCCGGTTCCAGGGAGTCGTTCACGACCTCGTGGATGTACCCCGGCGCGAACACCCGCTGGGATCCTGCCCCCAACGCGCGGGTGTCGCGCTCCGTGCGCTCGGTCAACGCGCCCTCCAGGACGGTGAGTACGCCGGAGGAGCGCCCGTGGTCGTGGAGTCCGCTGCCCTGTCCGGGCACCCAGGACAGCAGCCACACCTCGTAGCCGGGGCCGGTGCGCAGCCGGTGGTACCAGCGGGAGGTCGCGTCGTACTGGACGAGGTGCTCCCACTGGGAGCGGTCGGCGGCGATGGAGCGGGCCAGGCCGACGAACTCGGACACGGTTGAGGGGTGCTCGCGCGGCGGCTGGAGCAGGTGCGGTACTTCGAGGATGTCGCCGGCGATCTGGAGGTCGCTGTCGCTGTTCATGGGTGCGGTGGTTCCTCGGCGGAGAGCTGGGGTGTCGCGGGGCCGTTTCCGTCCGGGTCGCGGACGGGGAGGGTGCCCTGGTACGGGCGATCGTCCCGGAAGCGGGGCGGGGATTCGCCTCAGTGGCGGCGAGGCAGCCGGAGCGCGGTACGGCTCAACAGCTGGGACAGCAACAACAGCTACAGCGAGCGCGGGCAGCACCGTGGGACCCGGCGGTGCGGGTCGAGGTGAGCGCCAAGTTCGCGAGCATGCCCATAAGGACATCGGTTCACACCTCGACTGTCAACTTCATGTCCGCTATGTGGGAAATGTTTCACCTCATCCGGTTCATCTGTGTGGCGAAAGGTTTGCTCTGGGGCCACCCCGGACACATGGCGCACAACCGGGCGCACAAACCTCGATGCGATCCCGTGATCCAAATGTGATCAGGTTCGCTTCGGAGTCCGCGTCGGAACGAGATCGAACTTCTGGGCGTCCTTCCCAGTGGCGGGTCGGAAGTCCGGGCGGGCCCTTTGAGGCTGTCAGGGTTTATGCCGATTTGAACACTTTCCGCATAGCCTTGGTTCCGCAGAGTGAATAAGGGGCCCAATAGCAGATCTCGGCTTGACTGGCCCGGATCGGCACACTTGTAATTTCACTCGTGTCGTTCAGCCGAAATCGGTAACGGCAGCATCACGGGGACGCGAAAGACAGACGAGGGGCGCACATGACCGAGCTGGTGCAGCAACTGCTGGTCGACGACGCGGACGAGGAACTCGGCTGGCAGGAGCGCGCGCTGTGCGCCCAGACCGACCCCGAGTCCTTCTTCCCCGAGAAGGGCGGCTCCACCCGCGAGGCCAAGAAGGTCTGTCTCGCCTGTGAGGTCCGCTCCGAGTGCCTGGAGTACGCGCTCGCCAACGACGAGCGGTTCGGCATCTGGGGCGGTCTGTCCGAGCGCGAGCGCCGAAGGCTGAAGAAGGCCGCCGTCTGACCGCACGGCGCGCACCCCTCGTACCGATACCGGCAGGTAAGAACGGCCCGTCGCAGGTGGGTTATCCACAGGCGGCGGGCCGCTGTGTTGCCCAGCCGTTAGTGTGGGCCCTCGTCCGAGACGTCCCGCTGTCCTCGCCGGACACAGACGTCCACCGCAGTCCATCGAACCGGGGCCCGTACCTCGATGTCCGTGCACAGCCATTCGGCAGTCCCACACGACGCCGCCACACCTGAGTTTCCGCGCCACGTGGTGACCGCGGTCCTCGTCTCCCACGACGGCGCCCGCTGGCTGCCCGAAGCGCTCGCCGGGCTGCTCGGCCAGGAGCGCCCGGTGCAGAACGCCGTGGCGGCCGACACCGGCAGCGCGGACGACTCCGCCCAGCTGCTGACCGACGCACTCGGCGCCGACCGCGTGCTGCACCTCGCCCGGCGCACCGGCTTCGGCCAGGCCGTCGAGGAGGCCACCCGCGGCGCCGGCGTGCTCACCCCGGACGACCTGCCCTACCTGAAGCGCCCCAGCGGCTGGGACCCGGTCACCCGGACCTGGCGCGACGACGCCTACGACATGCCGGATCTCCCGCACGGCGAGCCCGAGCAGTGGCTCTGGCTGCTGCACGACGACAGCGCCCCCGAGCCCGACGCCCTGGCCCAGATGCTCCGGGTCGTGGAGAACGAGCAGGAGTTCGGCAGGGACGTCGCCGTGGTCGGCCCCAAGCTGCGTGGCTGGTACGACCGGCGAGCGCTCCTGGAGGTCGGCGTCACCATCGCCAACTCCGGCCGCCGCTGGACGGGCCTGGACCGCCGCGAGCAGGACCAGGGCCAGCACGACCACGTCCACCCCGTGCTCGCCGTGTCCACCGCCGGCATGCTGATCCGCCGCGACGTCTACGAGGAACTCGGCGGCTTCGACCGCCGACTACCCCTGATGCGTGACGACGTCGACCTGTGCTGGCGCGCCCAGGCCGCCGGACACCGCGTCCTGGTCGCCCCCGAAGCGGTCGTCCGGCACGCCGAGGCCGCCTCCCGCGAGCGCCGCACCGTCGACTGCGTGGGCCGCACCGCCGCCTCCCCGCACAAGGTCGACAAGGCGGGTGCCGTCTACACCCTCCTCGTCAACGCTCGTACGGCACAGCTCCCCTGGATCCTGATCCGGCTCGTCCTCGGCACCCTGCTGCGCACCGTCGCCTACCTCGTGGGCAAGGTCCCCGGACAGGCCGTCGACGAGATCCGCGGCCTGCTGGGAATCCTGCTGCGCCCCGAGCGGATCCTCGCGGGCCGCCGCAGACGCGGTCGCCCCCAGGTCGACAAGGGCGAACTGCGCCCGCTGTTCCCGCCGCCCGGCGCAACCGTCCGGGCCACGGTCGAGCAGGTCGCGGGCAACTTCATGGGCAGCGACGACCCCGACGCCACCACCGGCGCCGGACGGCACGGCGGCGCCGTCGAGTCCGGACCCGGCGGCGACGACGCCGACTTCCTGCAGATCGAGCAGTTCGCCCGGCTCAAGCGCATCGCCCGCAACCCCGGCCCGATGCTCTTCCTGGTGCTGCTGTTCGTCTCCCTCCTGGCCTGCCGCGGCCTGCTCGGCAGCGGGTCGCTCGCGGGCGGCGCGCTGCTGCCCGCGCCCGCCGACGCCTCCGAGCTCTGGTCGCGCTACGCCGACGGCTGGCACCCGGTGGGCGCAGGCGGCACGGAGACCGCGCCGCCGTACCTCGCGCTCCTCGCCCTGCTGTCCTCCCTGCTCCTCGGCTCCACCGGGCTCGCGGTCACCGTGCTCCTGGTGGCCTCCGTCCCGCTGGCCGGCTTCGCCGCGTACTTCGCCTCGCGCCCCCTCGTCGAGTCGCGCCTGCTGCGCGCCTGGGCGTCCGTGGCGTACGCCTTCCTGCCCGCCGCCGCCGGCGCCCTCGCCGGCGGCCGCATCGGCACCGCCGTCCTCGCGATCCTGCTGCCGCTCATCGCGCGCGCGGGCATCGCCGCCAGCGGGCTGACGCACTCCTCCGGCGCGCGCGGCAGCTGGCGCGCCACCTGGGCGTACGCCCTCCTGCTGACGTTCACCACCGCGTTCACGCCGATCGTGTGGCCCATCGCGCTGGTCCTCGGAATCGCCCTCCTCGTAGTGCGCCGAAGGGAAATCACCGCCTACGGGCCGCGTTTCCTGGCCCAGCTCGGCACCCCGCTGCTGGTCCTCGCCCCCTGGTCGCTGACGCTGCTCCCGTTCGGCTTCTTCAAGGAAGCCGGGATGCCCTACGGCGCGAGCGCGGCCTCCGCGCTCGACCTGCTCGGCGCCAGCCCCGGCGGTCCCGGCACGGTCAGCGGGCTGATGCTCATCGGCATCGTGCTGGCGGCACTGGCCGCCCTGATGCGCAGCGAGCGGCAGCGAGCGGTGTGGGCCGCCTGGGTCGTCGCCCTGGTGGCGCTCGTCTTCGCCGTGCTGTCCAACAAGTCGGCCTGGGCGGGACCCGCCACCCTCGTCTACGGCCTCGCACTGCTCGCCGCCGCCACCATCGGCGCCGACGGGGCACGCGCGCGGGTGGCCGAGCAGAGCTTCGGCTGGCGCCAGCCGGTCGCCGCGCTCATCGCGTTCGCCTCGGCCGCAGGCCCGCTGCTGCTGGCCGCCGGATGGGTCCTCGGCGGCGCCGACGGCCCCGTGGAGCGCCGCGACCCGGTGCAGGTGCCCGCGTTCGTCGCCGAGGAGAGCGGCACCCGCGACCAGGCCCGCACCCTCGTCCTCGACAGCGACTCCGGCGCCCGCGTCGGCTACACCCTGGTCCGCGGCTCCGGCGCCCGCATGGGCGACGGCGAACTCGCGGCCGAGGACGGCGAGAACAAGAAGCTCGACAAGGTCGTCGCCAACCTCGTCGCGGGCTCCGGCGCCGACCAGGCCGACCAGCTCGGCGGCTTCGCCGTGCGCTACGTCCTGGTCCGCAAGGGCGCGCCCCGCGACATGAGCCGTGTCCTGGACGCCACCCCGGGTCTGACCCGGCTCAGCCAGCAGGACGGCAGCGCTCTGTGGCGCCTGGACAGCCAGGTCTCGCGCGCCTCGATCGTCCCCAAGTCCGGCGAGGCCCTGTCCATCGCCGCCGGGCCCGTCGAAGTGCACACCACCATCCCCTCCGGGGGAGAGGGCCGCGTGCTGCGCCTCGCCGACACGGCCGACGCGGGCTGGACGGCGACCCTGGACGGAAAGCCGCTCACCCGCACCACCGTCGACGGCTGGGCGCAGGGCTTCGAACTGCCCGCGAGCGGCGGCAGGCTGGACGTCACCTTCGACGCCCCGATGAGCCACACCGGCTGGCTGTGGGCCCAGGGCGCGCTCGCCGTCGTCCTGGTGGTCCTCGCCCTGCCCGGGCGGCGCCGTGACGTCGACGACGACCTCCCCGACGAGCCGGTCGTCCCCGCCCAGGACGTCACGGGCGAGGGCCGCCGCGCCCGCCGCCTGCGCGCCCAGGCCGAGGCCGAGGCCGAAGCGGAGCAGTCCGACCAGGCCGTCCAGGAAGAGGGCGCCGTTCCTCCTGCGGAGGAGGAGGCCGAGCGGACGCCCGCGTCGGTCCCGCAGCAGCAGGCGTACGACGAGTGGGACTCATCGACCTACGCGGGGGCCGAGTACGACACCTACGGCGGCGAGCAGTACCAGGGCCGGCAGCAGTACCCGGCGGGCACCTACGAGCAGCAGCCGTACCAGGCGGACCCCTACCAGGCGGCCCAGTACGACCCGTACGCCTACGGGGGCACGGCACCGTACGACCCGATGCAGACGTACCAGGGCTACGACGGGACCGGCCAGGGCTACGACGCCGCCTACGACCCGAACACGCCCCCGCAGCCGCCGCACGGCACCGACAGTGAGCGCCCCGACGGGAGCCAGCAGTGAACCGCACCACCCTGTCCCTGATCGCCGGCGCGACCGCGCTCGCCGCCGTCACCGGATTCGCCTCGCTCAACGCGCCGGCCGCCTCCGGCGACAACACCGCCAAGGCGGCCACCCAGCAGCCCGTGGAGCGCACCAGCCTGCTCTGCCCGCAGCCCAGCACCTCCGAGATCGCGGAGACGGCGTACACGTCGTACACGCCCGTCACCCAGGGCGCCGCCGACAGCGGCAAGGCCGAACTGCAGGCCGCGGCCGTGGAGTCGGCGGACTCCGCGGGCGGCAAGAAGACCGGCAAGAAGACCGCGAAGCCCGCCCTGAAGCCGGCGGAGCCCGGCAAGCCGGCCACCGGTGACGGCTCCGGAGCCGAGCCGCCCGCCCTCGTCGGCACCGCCGAGGGCAAGTTCGCGCCCGGCTGGACCGTCCAGGAGACCACCGCGGTCGCCGCGGGCACCGGCCGCGGTCTGCTCGGCACCAACTGCACCGCTCCGGACACCGAGTTCTGGTTCCCGGGCGTCAGTACCGCCACCGGCCGCACCGACTATGTGCACCTGACCAACCCCGACGACTCGGCGGCCGTCGTCGACGTCGAGCTGTACGGCAAGGACGGCACCCTCAAGTCCACGGTGGGCGAGGGCATCACGGTCCAGCCGCACGCCAGCGAGCCGATCCTGCTGAGCACGCTCGCGAGCGGGCAGCAGGCCGACCTCACCGTCCACGTGACCGTCCGCAGCGGCCGGGTCGGCGCCGCCGTCCAGGCCCTGGACGACAAGATCGGCGGTGACTGGCTGGCCGCCTCCACCGACCCGGCGGACAGCCTCGTCATGCCGGGCATCCCCAAGGACGCCACGGCCGTGCGGCTGGTCGCCTTCGCGCCCGGCGACCAGGACGCCGACCTGAAGGTCCGCCTCGCCTCGCCCTCGGGCCTGATCACACCGGCCGGGAACGAGACGCTGCACGTCAAGGCCGGCATGACCGCGGCGGCCGACCTCGGTGACGTCACACGCGGCGAGGCGGGCTCCCTGGTGCTCACCTCCACCGGAACCTCGGCGCCGGTCGTCGCGGCCCTGCAGGTGGTGCGCGGCAAGGGCAGCAAGCAGGAGATGGCGTTCATCCCGGCCACCAGCCCGGTCGGCGCGCGCGCGACGGTCACCGACAACAGCTCCAAGGGCACCACGCTCGCCCTGTCCGCCCCCGGCCAGAGCGCCCAGGTCAAGGTCACCGCGTCCGCCGGCAGCGAAGGCGGTACGGCGGTGACGAAGACGTACACGATCAAGGGCGGTACGACCCAGGACGTCGACGCACCGGTCCCGGCCGGTCTCAAGGGGACGTACGCCCTGACGGTCGAGCCCGTCTCCGGAGGCCCCGTCTACGCCTCCCGGACCCTCGCCTCCACCCAGGAGGGCGTCCCCGGGTTCACGATCCAGGCCCTCCCGGACGACCGCGGGACGGTGGCGGTGCCGGAGGCGGACCAGGATCTGTCGGTGCTGCTGAAGAAGTGATCCCGTACGGGTGATCCACCGGGTCATCGAGGGGGACCCGGTGGCGCCGCGACCGTGCTCCCGGTACTGCTCGGGCGGGCCTCAGTCCTCGCCGTAGCGCGGGTCCACCGTCTCCGGTGTCAGCCCCAGCAGCTCCGCGACCTGCTCCACGACGACCTCGTGCACCAGCGCCGCGCGCTCGTCGCGGCCCTTGGTGCGGATCTCGACCGGGCGACGGTAGACGACCACGCGCGCGGGATGGCCCTCGTGCGCAGGGATCGTGCCCCCCAGGGGCACCGCCTCGTCGCTCCAGCTCTCGCCGGAGCCGTCGAGGCGGGGCACTTCGAGGACCATGAAGTCGATGTCGGCGAGTTGGGGCCAGCGCCGCTCCAGCCGCTCCACGGAGTCCTGCACCAGGTCCGCGAAGACCTCGGCGCGGCTCGCGGCGAGCGGCACCTGGGGCGGCGCGACGGGGCCGCGCATGCCCCTTCCGTGGCGATCACGACGGCGGGGCCCGGGTGCGGCGGCGGTGGGCGGTACGGGGGTGTCCATCACTGACGAAGAGTAGTCCCCACGAGGTCCGCGTGCCCGACCCCCACGCGGCGGCCCGCGGCCCGGGGCAAGAAGCCCGGCGCACGTTCCGGATGTCGCAGGATGACCATTCCAGCCAAGCTTGGGCTCGATTCCGTATGCCTCCAGGACCGTCACTCACATGGCAATTGACGTGGTTTGCACCAAGTGGTGACCGGATTCAGGTCTGTTCGGCATCTCGCCGCGGGCTGTCGCCCCAGGTCAGGACGGGTGGTCCGAAGGCTTGTGTGGGCGGACTCACAGCACGACACGGTGGGGTGACCTGGGGGAGAGTCGTCGCGGCCCGCTCAAGAGTGCGGTACCGTCCAACGTCGTGAGCCCTGTACGTCGCTGTTCGCGAACCGCTTGCGGCCGCCCCGCCGTCGCGACGCTGACGTACGTCTACGCCGACTCGACCGCGGTCCTCGGCCCGCTCGCCACCTACGCCGAACCCCACTGCTACGACCTGTGCGCCGAGCACTCCGAGCGCCTCACCGCGCCGCGCGGCTGGGAGGTCGTCCGGCTCGCCGACGCCTCCGCTCCCTCCCGCCCCAGCGGTGACGATCTGGAAGCGCTCGCCAACGCGGTGCGCGAGGCGGCCAGGCCGCAGCAGCGCGCCGCCGAGGCCGGTGGCGGTGCCCGCTCGGCGGACCCGATGGAGGTCGCGCGCCGCGGCCACCTACGGGTGCTGCGCTCGCCGGACAACTGAGCGTCCGCCCCTTCCGTATCCAGGGTCGCCCCCCGAGCCTCCTCCCCAGGCTTCACCGAGTCGTGCACGCCCATTGACGAGGGCTTGTCGCGGACACGACGATTTCCTCACCCGTGAGAAAACGCTTTCCGCATCGCGGAATCTCCCGTGCGGCGGAATCCGGGGAGGCGCCCGTGTACGTCCAGGAACTGGAACCCGTGGCCGACTCGCTCGGCCTCTCCGCCCTCGTGGCGACCCTGCCCCTCGTGATCGTCCTCGTCCTGCTCGGCGGCGTCCGCATGAAGGCGCACCGGGCCGGGCTCGTCGGCCTCCTGTCCGCCTCACTGGTCGCCTGGCTCGCTTACGGCATGCCGGTCGGCCAGACGCTCTCCAGCGCCGCCCAGGGGGCCGTTTTCGGCCTCTTCCCCATCCTGTGGATCGTCGTCAACGCCCTGTGGGTGTACCGGATGACCGTCCGCACCCGGCACTTCGACGTCCTGCGCCGCTCCTTCGGGCGACTGTCCGACGACCCGCGCATCCAGGCACTCGTCGTCGCCTTCTGCTTCGGCGCGCTCCTGGAAGCCCTCGCGGGCTTCGGCGCGCCCGTCGCGATCTGCTCGGTGATGCTGGTCGCGCTCGGCTTCGACCCGGTGCGCGCGGCCGTGGTGGCGCTCGTCGCCAACACCGCGCCGGTCGCCTTCGGAGCGATGGGCACACCGGTCGTCACACTCGCCCAAGTCACCGGCCTGCCACTGGATTCCGTCGCCTCCGTAGTGGGCCGTCAGACCCCGCTGCTGGCCCTCGTCGTGCCCCTTGTGCTCGTCGGACTGGTCGACGGCCGGCGCGGGCTGCGGGAGACCTGGGTGCCCGCCCTGGTGTGCGGAGTCGCCTTCGCCGCCGCCCAGTTCGCCGCCTCGAACTACGTCTCCGCGCAACTCGCCGACATCGGCGCGTCCTTGGCGGGCGCCGCCGCCCTGGTCGCCGTACCGCACGCGCGCAGGCCCGCCGCCGAGCCCGTACGAGCGGCGGTCCTGACCGGCGTACGCAGCGAGGACCTGGACCAGGAGGACCCGCGCCCCGAGGTCGTGCGCGCGTACGCCCCGTACGCGCTGATCGTCGTCATCTTCTCGATCGCGCAGATCCCGGCGGTCAAGGACTGGCTGGCGCATGCGACCCGTACGTACGACTGGCCCTTCCTGGACGTCGTCACCCCGGAGGGCAAGCCGGTCGGGGGCAATGTCCTCACGCTCCCGCTCGTGTCGACCGGCGGCACCCTCGTCCTGCTCGCCGGACTGTGCACGGCCGTCGTACTCGGGGTGCACGCGCGCGTGGCGGTCGAGGAATGGGCGGCGACGGTGCGTGAGTTGAGATTCGCGATCCTGACCGTGACGTCCGTGCTGGCCCTCGCCTACGTCATGAACCTCTCCGGACAGGCGGCCACGATCGGGCACTTCGTGGCGGCGGCCGGAGCGGGGCTCGCCTTCTTGTCACCCGTTCTGGGCTGGTTCGGCGTGGCGGTGTCCGGCTCCGACACCTCGGCGAACGCCCTTTTCGGTGCCCTCCAGGTCAGCGCGGCCCATGAGTCGGGGCTGTCTCCCGAACTGCTCGCCGCCGCCAACAGTTCGGGCGGAGTGCTCGGCAAGATGATCTCGCCGCAGAACCTGACCATCGCGTGCGCGGCGGTCGGGCTCGCGGGCCGTGAGGGCGACCTGCTGCGCAAAGTGCTTCCGTGGAGCGCCGGATTGCTGTTGATCATGTGTCTGATCGTGCTGGGCCAGAGCTCACCGGTCCTCGACTGGATGCTGCCCTGACGGCCGGATCCGACCCCGTGCGTTACCCCCGGGTGACGGTTGGGGCTCCCAGATGACGGGCGAGCGTCCGATCGGCCCCTTCACGGCGGGCTGTCAGCCGGTACGGGTAGTTTGGGGCGACCGAAGTGGACTTCTGGAAGGTTGGCCGTGACTGCTGATCTGTCGCAGCTCGTGAAGGCGTACGACGTACGTGGGGTGGTCCCGGACCAGTGGGACGAGTCGATGGCCGAGCTGTTCGGGGCGGCCTTCGTCCAGGTGACCGGAGCGGACGCCATCGTGATCGGTCACGACATGCGGCCCTCGTCGCCCGGCCTGTCGCGCGCCTTCGCACGCGGGGCGGCGGCACGCGGTGTCGACGTGACCGAAATCGGCCTGTGCTCCACCGACCAGCTGTACTACGCGTCCGGTGCGTTCGACCTGCCGGGCGCCATGTTCACGGCCTCGCACAACCCCGCCCAGTACAACGGCATCAAGATGTGCCGCGCGGGCGCCGCCCCGGTCGGCCAGGACACCGGCCTGGCCGAGATCCGCGAACTCGTCGAGTCCTGGCTCGACTCGGGCCTCCCGGCCTCCGACGCGACACCGGGAACGATCACGCAGCGTGACACGTTGGAGGACTACTCGGCGTACCTCCGCTCGCTCGTCGACCTGACCGACATCCGCCCCCTGAAGGTCGTGGTCGACGCGGGCAACGGCATGGGCGGGCACACGGTGCCGACCGTCTTCGCGGGCCTCCCCCTCGACCTCGTACCCATGTACTTCGAACTGGACGGCACGTTCCCGAACCACGAGGCGAACCCGCTGGACCCGGCGAACATCGTGGACCTCCAGCAGCGCGTGCGCGAGGAGAGCGCCGACATCGGCATCGCGTTCGACGGCGACGCGGACCGCTGCTTCGTCGTCGACGAGAACGGCGACCCGGTCTCCCCGTCCGCGATCACCGCCCTGGTCGCCGCCCGCGAACTCGGCAAGCACGGCGGCGGCACGGTCATCCACAACCTCATCACCTCCTGGTCGGTGCCCGAGGTCGTCCGCGAGCACGGCGGCACCCCGGTCCGCACCCGCGTCGGCCACTCCTTCATCAAGGCCGAGATGGCCCGCTCCGGCGCGATCTTCGGCGGCGAGCACTCCGCGCACTACTACTTCCGCGACTTCTGGAACGCGGACACGGGCATGCTGGCCGCCCTGCACGTTCTCGCCGCCCTCGGCGGCCAGGACGGCCCGCTCTCCCAGCTCGTCGCCGAGTACGACCGCTACGTCGGCTCCGGGGAGATCAACTCCACGGTCGACGACCAGGCGGCCCGCCTCGCCGCGATCAAGGCCGCGTACGAGGGCCGCGAGGGCGTCACCATCGACGAGCTCGACGGTCTGACCGTCACCCTGGGCGACTCGTGGTTCAACGTCCGCCCCTCCAACACCGAGCCCCTCCTCCGCCTGAACGCCGAGGCGAAGGACGAGCCGACGATGGCGAAGGTACGAGACGAGATCCTGGAAATCATCAGGGGCTGACCCCCTCCTGGGGGTGCCGGTTCCGCCCGGCGGTTGTTCGGCTGCGGGTGGGCGGGGGCTGGCCGCGCAGTTCCCCGCGCCCCTGAAAGCCTCGGTCCGCACGGCGTTGCGAGGCCGGGGCCGGAGCGGGGGCCGGGTCCGAAAACCAGACCCCACCCATCCCGGGCCCACCCCCTCAGCCTGTCCGGCGTTCGAGGACGAGGTCGGGGCCGATGCCCCATCCACCCCCGGTCCACCCACCCATCCCGGGCCCGCATCACTCAGCCCGTCCGGCGTTTGAGGACGAGCCCTTCGGGCGATGCGGGGGTCCGGGGGCGGAGCCCCTGGCGGGGTTGAAGGGGCGGAGCCCCTGGGGATGATGGGGGTCCCCCCTGCTCGAGCGAAGCCGAGAGCTTGGGGGAGGGTAGGGGCGGCGGGGGCGAAATCACCACGTCCACACACCCCGGCACCCCACCCCCCACAGCGGTACGCTGACCAGGCCGCATCCACCCCGTTCGAAAGGACACCCCATGCCGCTCGAAGCCGGCCTCCTGGAGATCCTCGCCTGCCCGGCCTGCCACGCCCCGCTCAAGGAGCAGGAGAGCGAGTTGCTCTGCACGGGCCAGGACTGCGGCCTCGCCTACCCCGTCCGGGACGGCATCCCCGTACTCCTCGTCGACGAGGCCCGCCGCCCCGGGTAAACACCCCCACCGGCGACACCCACCACACAGGCGAATCAGGCGACAGAGGCAACACACCGGCGATCGGGAGGCTGCCGACCCATGCTCGACGAATCGCTGCTCGACGACCCAGAGGCGCTCGCCCGCGCCGACCGTCGCGAGCTGCTCCGGGGCGCCGCGGAGGCCGGCGCCCGTGTGCGTACCGCAGTCCGGCACGCCGCGGAAGCCGGAATCGCGGAACTGAAGCCGGACGGCCGCCCACGCGCCGTCCTGATCGCCGGCCCCGGCCTGGCCGCCACCGGCGTCGCCGAACTGCTCGGCACCCTCGCCGGAGCCAGCTGCCCCATCATCCGGCTCACCCCCACCGGCGTCGCCCCCGCGTCCGGCGCCCTCCGCTGGGAACTGCCCGGCTGGGCAGGCCCGGTGGACCTCCTGCTGATCGCCACCCCCGACGGCAGCGAACCAGGCCTCGAACTCCTCGTCGAGCAGGCATACCGGCGCGGCTGCTCCGTCGTAGCGGTGGCCCCCGCCGGCACCCCGATCGTCGAGGAGGTGCAGGGCACGCACGGCCTGTTCGTACCGATGGCGACCGCCCCGTACGAGCCGACCGAACCCCTCGCGGCCTCCGCCCCCGGCGTCCTGTGGGCCCTGCTCACCCCGTTGCTCGTGCTGCTGGACCGCACCGGCCTGGTCTCCGCCCCGCCCGAGGCGCTGGAGAAGGTCGCCGACCGCCTGGACCGCGTCGCCGAACGCTGCGGCCCGGCCATCGCGCCCTACAGCAACCCGGCCAAGACGCTCGCCGCCGAGCTCGCCGAAGCACTCCCGGTGATCTGGACGGAGGGCACCTCCGCCGGCCCCGCGGGCCGCCGCTTCACCGCCGCGCTCGCGGAACTGGCCGGCCGCCCCGCCCTCACCGCGGAACTCCCCGAGGCGCTCGCCGCCCACAGCGTGCTGCTCTCGGGCGCACTCGCCGCCGGCGCCGACCCCGACGACTTCTTCCGCGACCGAGTCGAGGAACAGCAGGTCCTCCACGCGCGCGTGGTGCTCCTGCGTGACCGCCCGGCCGGCGGCCTCACCGCCGCCCCGGCCGCCCGCGAGCTCGCCCTCAGCCACGACACCGCTCTCAGCGAGCTCGAGCCGGAGGAGGGCGCCGAACTGGAGACCCTCGCGGAACTGATCGCCGTCACGGATTTCGCCGCCGTTTACCTGGCGCTCGCTTCAGGGGCCTGATCTTGTAGCCAGGCATCCCGGGTCGGCCGAGGCCGCCCCGGGACTCTTGACCAGCGCAGCGCACGTACGGAGAGAACGACACACATGGACCGCCTCGAAAACACCGTCCGCCCCTACGCCTGGGGCTCGACCACCGCCATCCCGCGGCTGCTCGGCGTCGAGCCGACCGGTGAACCGCAGGCGGAGATGTGGATGGGCGCCCACCCGGGCGCGCCCTCCCGCACGGCGCGCGGTCCCCTCGACGAGGTCATCGGCGAGGACCCCGAGAAGGAACTCGGCCGCGCGGCCGTCGCCAAGTTCGGCCCCCGCCTGCCGTTCCTGCTCAAGATCCTCGCCGCGGGCGCGCCCCTCTCCCTCCAGGTGCACCCCAACCTCGAACAGGCGAAGGAGGGCTACGAGGACGAGGAGCTCCGCGGCGTCCCGATATCCGCCTCGCACCGCAACTACAAGGACGCCAACCACAAGCCCGAACTGATCTGCGCCCTCACCGAGTTCGACGGCCTGTGCGGCTTCCGCAGCCCCGACGAGACCGCCGAACTGCTCGCCGGCCTGGACGTCGACTCCCTCAAGCCGTACGTCGACCTCCTGCACGCCCACCCGGAGGACGCGGCGCTGCGCGAGGTCCTGACGGCGGTGCTGAGCGCGGACCCCGACGACATGGCCCGCACGGTCACCGAGGCCGCGGCCGCCTGCGCCCGTCTCGGCGGCGCCTACGCCCCCTACGCCGACCTCGCCCACCACTACCCGGGCGACCCCGGCGTGATCGCCGCGATGCTCCTCAACTACGTCCAGCTCCAGCCCGGCGAGGCCCTGTTCCTCGGCGCCGGCGTCCCGCACGCCTACCTGAACGGTCTCGGCGTCGAAATCATGGCCAACAGCGACAACGTCCTGCGCTGCGGCCTGACCCCCAAGCACGTCGACGTCCCCGAACTCCTGCGCGTCGTCCGCTTCGAGGCGAGCGACCCCGGCGTCCTGCGCCCGGAGGCGTCCCCCGACGGCGAGGAGGTCTACGCGACCCCCATCGACGAGTTCCGTCTCTCCCGGTACGCCCTCGCGGAGGGCGCCGCCCCGCACGACCTCACCCGCGACACCCCGCAGATCCTGCTCTGCACGTCGGGTTCCGTACACGCCGACGGCAACACCCTCGCCCCCGGCGAGTCGGTCTTCGTACCGGCGGGAGAAAAGGCGGAGGTGTCCGGGTCCGGCACGATCTTCCGTGCGACAGTGGTGGCCTGACGAGGCGACTGTGGCGGCCAGACGTACCGCCGTCGGACCGGGCTGCAACAATGGCCCACCGCAAAGGGCGGGCAAAGCCCGGACCGGCGTACGAGCGTACGAACGGGGCCCGGACGGCGTACGAAGGGACAGCAGGAGCACATGAGCGCTTCAGGCGGCACCAGGGCGATCGTGGCGGCACTCGGCGCCAATCTCGCGATCGCGGCATCGAAGTTCGTGGCGTTCGCCTTCAGCGGCTCGTCCTCGATGCTCGCCGAGGGCGTCCACTCGCTCGCCGACTCCGGCAACCAGGCCCTGCTCCTGATCGGTGGCAAGAAGGCCCAGCGCGAGGCGACCCCCCAGCACCCCTTCGGCTACGGCCGCGAGCGCTACATCTACGCCTTCCTCGTCTCGATCGTCCTCTTCTCGGTCGGCGGCATGTTCGCCGTCTACGAGGGCTACGAGAAGATCAAGCACCCGCACGAGATCGAGCACTGGTACTGGCCGGTGGGCGTCCTGGTGTTCGCGATCATCGCCGAGGGCTTCTCCTTCCGTACGGCCATCAAGGAGTCCAACGAACTGCGGGGCACGCACTCCTGGTCGCAGTTCATCCGCCGCGCCAAGGCCCCCGAGCTGCCGGTCGTCCTCCTGGAGGACTTCGGCGCGCTCATCGGTCTGGTCCTCGCCCTCGGCGGTGTCGGCCTCGCCCTGCTCACGGGCGACGGCGTCTGGGACGGCATCGGCACACTCTGCATCGGTATCCTGCTCATCCTGATCGCGCTGGTCCTCGCCGCCGAGACCAAGTCCCTCCTGCTGGGCGAGGCCGCGGGCGTCGAAGAGGTCAAGAAGATCGAGGCCTCGATCGTCGACGGCCACACGGTCACCGGCATCATCCACATGCGCACGCTCCACCTCGGCCCGGAGGAGCTCCTCGTCGCCGCGAAGATCGCCGTCCAGCACGACGACACGGCCACCGAGGTCGCCACCGCGATCAACGCCGCCGAGTCCCGCATCCGCGCCGCCGTCCCGATCGCCCGCGTGATCTACCTGGAACCGGACATCTACAGCGAGGCGCAGGCCGCAAAGGGCCCGAACCCCGAAGCGACCCCCGGGGGCCCCGCCCAGACGCCGTCCGAGCACTGACCCACCCGGCACCGCCCCCGGCACTCACCCGCCCGAAGACCAGCCGCACACCTCGGCCACAACGACCGTTGGCCGGAGCCGGACTGGGGCGGCCCGGGGCGACCGGTGTAGCTTGGTGGCTGAGCCAGACGTCGCTGCTGATGGCGGTCGGGCGGTCCCACCGCGGACCGGCCGAGGGAGAGAGGGCCTCCGACGGACTGCGCTGCGCGCACCAGGCACTCCTGTGCCCTGCTGCGGGGCACGTCCGTGCCCTGCTCGGGCATGTGTATGCCCCGCGCCGCGCAGACAGCCGTATCCACCTCGCCCCAATCCAGACCCCGAGGAGCAGCTCGTCATGACGACTGTCGACAACCGACAGGACTTCAAGGTCGCCGACCTCTCCCTGGCCGAGTTCGGCCGCAAGGAGATCACCCTCGCCGAGCACGAGATGCCCGGCCTGATGTCGATCCGCAAGGAGTACGCCGCCACGCAGCCCCTCGCGGGCGCCCGCGTCACCGGCTCCCTGCACATGACGGTGCAGACCGCCGTCCTCATCGAGACCCTCGTCGCCCTCGGCGCCGAGGTCCGCTGGGCCTCCTGCAACATCTTCTCCACCCAGGACCACGCCGCCGCCGCCATCGCGGTCGGCCCGAACGGCACGCCCGACAACCCGCAGGGCGTCCCGGTCTTCGCCTGGAAGGGCGAGACCCTGGAGGAGTACTGGTGGTGCACGGAGCAGGCTCTGACCTGGCCGAACACCCCCACCGGCGGCCCGAACATGATCCTGGACGACGGCGGTGACGCCACTCTCCTCGTCCACAAGGGCGTCGAGTACGAGAAGGACGGCAAGGTCCCGTCCGTCGACACCGCCGAGTCCGAGGAGCACCGCTTCGTCCTCGAACTCCTGCACCGCACCATCACCGACGGCTCGCAGAAGTGGACTCAGCTCGCCTCGGAGATCCGCGGCGTGACCGAGGAGACCACGACCGGTGTCCACCGTCTCTACGAGATGCACCGCGACGGCACCCTCCTGTTCCCGGCGATCAACGTGAACGACGCCGTCACCAAGTCGAAGTTCGACAACAAGTACGGCTGCCGCCACTCTCTGATCGACGGCATCAACCGCGCCACCGACGTCCTCATCGGCGGCAAGACCGCGGTCGTCCTCGGCTACGGCGACGTGGGCAAGGGCTGCGCTGAGTCCCTGCGCGGCCAGGGCGCCCGGGTGATCATCACCGAGATCGACCCGATCTGCGCCCTGCAGGCGGCGATGGACGGTTACCAGGTCACGACCCTGGACGAGGTCGTCGACAAGGGCGACATCTTCGTCACCACGACCGGCAACAAGGACATCATCATGGCCTCGGACATGGCCAAGATGAAGCACCAGGCGATCGTCGGCAATATCGGTCACTTCGACAACGAGATCGACATGGCCGGCCTCGCGAAGATCCCGGGCATCGTCAAGGACGAGGTCAAGCCGCAGGTTCACACCTGGAAGTTCCCCGACGGCAAGGTGATCATCGTCCTGTCCGAGGGCCGCCTGCTGAACCTGGGCAACGCCACCGGCCACCCCTCGTTCGTGATGTCCAACTCGTTCGCGGACCAGACCCTGGCCCAGATCGAGCTGTTCACCAAGCCCGACGAGTACCCGACCGACGTCTACGTGCTGCCCAAGCACCTCGACGAGAAGGTCGCCCGCCTCCACCTCGACGCCCTCGGCGTCAAGCTCACCACGCTCCGCCCGGAGCAGGCCGCGTACATCGGCGTAGAGGTCGAGGGCCCGTACAAGTCGGACCACTACCGCTACTGAGCACCCCGCCGAGCAGCGGTACCACCGCTCGGCGTACGGATGTCAGCAGGCCCTCGCCCCCGTGGCGGGGGCCTGTCCCCGATGAGGACCTGAACGCCCATGCCCCGCGGTCGTTATTCGCTCCATGATCCGCACGATCACACCCCCCTCGCCGAAGAACACTTCCACTGCGCGCCCGGCCCCTCCGGCTGGCGCTACGTCTCGCAACTGACCACCCCCTCCGGCGACCATGCCGGCTCGGTCGACCTCGCCCTCGACGAGCTCGGCCGCCCCATCCGTCTCGAACTGCACGCCGCGAGCTGGCAGGTCCGTGGCGCCGCCCTCGACGGCGTGACCTGGGTCCGCACCGACCCCACCGGCACCGAGGCCACCGAAGGCAATGTCCGAGCCCACGCCTTCACCGGCACATCCCCCGCCTTCCTCGTCGCCACCGCCCGTCTGCTGCGCCTCACCCCCGATGCCTCCGCCACCCGCGTACGCCTCGTCGCCTTCACCGACCCGGTCCTCGCCCCGCGCACCGTCGACCAGTCCTGGGCCTTGATCTCGAGAGAAACACACGCCACTGACAACGGCCCCCTGACCGTGGACGAATACCAGGTCACAGCCCTGGACACGGGGGAGCAGCACGCCGTACACCTCGCGGGAGACGTGGTCCTGGCGGCGCCCGGCGTGGAGCTCGAGCACCTCGAATCCCCGCCGTCGGTCTTCGCCTGACGACGCCGGGACACGGTTCGGAGCGGGTTCAGGCGGGCGGCGCGAACCCGGTCGACGGGCGTTCGACCGGCTCGTCCCGCGGTGCCGCAGGCGGCGCCTGCTGCACCGACGCTGCCGGGCCCTCCGAGGCCGGGGACGCCGTGGGATAGGGGTCCCGCGCCGAAGCGGGCGAGGAGACACCCGCCTGCGGATAGGCCTGCGGATAGGAGTGAGCGCCTGGCTGCCCCAGGACAGGGCCGCCGCCCGTGCCGGGCATCCCGGCGACGAACCCGCCCGGGTGGCCGGGCACCGCCGGAGCGCTCCCGCCGCCGAAGGCCCGCCGGGCGTCCCGCGCCTGCCGTTCCTGCACCACGGCCGCCAGATAGGCGGCCGCCGGCACTCCCTGCGGCGCCGGAGCCCCCGTACGGGCGGCCAGATCGGACGCGAGCCGCTCCGCCATCGCCCCGCCGACCTGAGGGTCCAGCTGCCGCATCCGCGTCAGATACTGACGAATGGCCAGCCACAGGCCGTCCGGCACGGCCGACAGATCGAGTCCGGAGAACCGCCCCGCAAGCCAGGGCGGCGGCGGAGGCACGAAGGCCGTATGTCCGACGGGAATCCGTTCCCGCACGACGAGGGTCCCCGCGAACACGTCACCGAGCCGCCGCCCCCGAGCCGACACGAGCGAGGCGATGCACGCGATGATCCCGAACGTCATCAGAATCTCGACCACACCGATCGCACCACGCACCAAGGCGTGCCGGAACCGGATCGGCCCCCCGTCGTCCCGCACCACCCGCAGCCCGAAGGCCAGCTTCCCCAGCGAGCGGCCGTGACTGAGTGTCTCCACCGCGATCGGGCCGCCCACCAGCAGCAGAACGAAGCTCGCGATCGACACCGCGATCCGCGCCGCGTCGTCCAAGGCCGCCGTCGCGGCCAGCAGGCCGATGGTGACGATCAGATAGGCGGTCATGGACACGGCCAGATCGAGCAGCACGGCCAGCGCCCGGCTCGGCAGTTTCGCGGGGCGCAGCTCCAGCGCCACCGCCTCGCCCGTCACTAGCTCACTCACACTTGCCGTCCTTCCCCTGACCTGCCCTGAGAACGGTCAGTCTGCCAAGCTGAGGGCGCATCGCGCCGCAGTACGACAAGCTGACACGCAGTACGAGAGGACGAGGAGCAGCAGAACCGATGGACGTCGACGTCTTCGTGTCCGCCCACCGCGCCGAGTGGGACCGTCTCGACGTCCTGCTGCGCCGCCAACGCCGGCTCACCGGAGCCGAGGCCGACGAACTCGTCGCCTTGTATCAACGTACGGCCACGCACCTCTCCCTGATCCAGTCCAGCGCGCCGGATCCGCAGCTCACCGGTCGTCTGAGCCAACTGGTGGCACGCGCGCGTGGTGCCGTGACAGGCAACCGCCGCGCCTCCTGGCGCGATGTCACCCGCTTCCTCACGCAGGGTTTCCCGGCGGCGGTATACCGCTCGCGCCACTGGTGGGTCCCCACGGCGCTCCTGTCGACCCTGGTCGGCGTCGTCCTGGGGTGGTGGATAGGCACGCACCCCGAGGTCCAGTCCTCGATCGCGGCCCCCAGCCAGCTGCGCCAGCTCACACGCCCCGGCGGCGAGTACGAGACCTACTACTCGAGCCACCCGGCCGCGTCCTTCGCGGCCCAGGTCTGGACGAACAACGCCCAGGCCGCCGCGATGTGCCTGGTCCTGGGCATCTTCCTGGGGCTACCGGTTCTCTGGATCCTCTTCCAGAACATGCTCAACCTCGGCGTGGGCATAGGCCTGATGTCGTCGGCGGGCCGCCTCGACACCTTCCTGGGCCTGATCCTTCCGCACGGCCTCCTGGAACTGACCGCCGTCTTCGTGGCCGCGGGCACCGGTCTGCGACTGGGATGGACCCTGATAGACCCGGGCCCTCGCTCGCGCCGTACGGCACTCGCCGAAGAGGGCCGCGCCGCTCTCGGCATGGCGATCGGCCTGGCGCTGATCCTCTTCGTCTCGGGCGCCATCGAAGGCTTCGTCACCCCGTCCGGTCTCCCCACCTGGGCCCGTATCGGCATAGGAATCGCCGCTGAACTGGCCTTCCTCGCGTACGTCTACGTCCTGGGCGGTCGCGCGGTGCGGGCCGGCGACACCGGTGACGTCGACGAGTCCGAGCGCAGCGCGACTCTTCCGACGGCCGCCTGATGTGCGTTCACCTCCGTTGACCTGCTAGTCTCCTCTTCGCCTCACAGGAACCATTGACACGGAGCCGGTGGGGAGGTAGATTCGAACAGTTGCCTAGAGCTGGACAAGTCCAGACGGTGGCAGTTAGGATCTGCGAGCTTCTTGTGAATGCGATTCCCGAGAAGCACCTCCCGATTATTCAGGACTGAGTGGCCGGTAAGGCCGCTCAAAAGCTTCTGATAAAGTCGGACTCGCCGAAAGAGAGCCGGAAGGCAATCGAATAGGCAAAGGCCCTCCAACGGCCACCGGAAATGAATTCCAACCGGAAACGGAACGGAAAACGGATCTGGTAAGGTTGGAAACGCAAGAAC
>NZ_KQ948463.1 GCF_001514115.1 Streptomyces olivochromogenes | reverse complement strand
CAGGTTCGGGTCGGGAGTGGGCATGACGCGGACGGCCTCTCGGACGCGGCGCCCGAGGAGTTCGCTCTCCTCCTCCACCGAGTCCAGATAGGCCCGGTCGGCCCAGCCCTCGGCGGTGAGGTAAGTGGCGAGGCGCTGGACCGGGTCGCGCCGCCGCCAGCTCTCCACCTCCGTGGACATGCGGTAGCGCGTCGGGTCGTCGGAGGTGGTGTGCGCGCCCATGCGGTAGGTGTACGCCTCCACGAGGGTGGGGCCCTCGCCGCGGCGGGCCCGCTCCAGCGCCGACTTGGTGACCGCCAGGCAGGCCAGGACGTCGTTGCCGTCGACCCGGACGCCCGGGAAGCCGAAGCCCAGCGCGCGCTGGTAGAGCGGGACGCGGGTCTGCTTCTCGGTCGGCATCGAGATCGCCCACTGGTTGTTCTGGCAGAAGAACACCACCGGGGCGTCGTAGACCGCCGCGAAGTTGAAGGACTCCATCACGTCGCCCTGGCTGGAGGCGCCGTCCCCGAAGTACGCGATCACGGCCGAGTCCGCGCCGTCCTTGGCGACACCCATCGCGTAGCCCGTGGCGTGCAGGGCCTGCGAGCCGATGACGAGGGTGTAGAGGTGGAAGTTGTCGGCGTCCGGGTCCCAGCCGCCGTTGTTCACACCCCGGAACATGCCGAGCAGGTTGGTCGGGTCGACCCCGCGGCACCAGGCGACGCCGTGCTCACGGTAGCTGGGGAAGACGTGGTCGCCCTCCTGGACGGCCCGGCCAGACCCGATCTGGGCGGCCTCCTGGCCGAACGAGGAGGGCCACAGACCGAGTTCGCCCTGGCGCTGCAGGGAGGTGGCCTCGGCATCGAAGCGGCGGGTCAGCACCATGTCCCGGTACAGACCGCGCAACTCCTGCGGCGCGAGGTCGAGCCCGTACTGCGGGTGCTCGGTCCGCTCGCCCTCAGGAGTGAGCAACTGGACGAAGTCCGACTCGGCCGCAACGGTCACCGTCAGCCACCCGCCCGCACGGTTCCGCTGTCCTGGACGGCCTTCTGCTGTGCGGCGAAGGCCGCGCCGAGGAAGGCCTGGCTGCGCTCGGCAGTCCACCGCTGGGACGCTTCGAGGCCGCGCAGCGCCCCGGTGAACCGGGGAGCCACATAGCGGGCGAGGAGCTCGAAACTGCGCTTCGTCTGCTCGTGGGACGCCCAGTCCTGCACGTTGACCAGGAGTCGGCCGAATCCTCCGGTGACCTCCTGGATCCGCTGGATCGTGGCGATGGCGTCGTCCACGGAGCCGATGATCGCGCCCATGTTCTCGACGGTCGACTCCAGCGCCTTCCGGGCGTCGGCCGGGGAGAGCGCGACCGGCAGGCCGAGGGTTTCGGCCCAGTATTCGTTGCGGTAGCGAAGCCACCCGTCGAGGACCTGGCCGAAGGCCTCCTCACGGGTCTCCGCGATGTGCAGCGGCAGGGTGACGCGCCATGCGGAGCGGTCCGGGGTGCGCCCGTGCGCCTCGGCGGCCTCCTCCAGGTGGAGCCACTGCTCCTTCAGGTCGCTCGGTCCGCTGCCGGGCCGGGGCGCACCGAAGGAGAGCGGAGTGATGCCGTGCTGCCCGGCCAGCCTCATGCTGAACGGTGAGGTCGCGCTGGACAGCGCGACCTGCACGCCGTCCCGCGACCAGGGCCGCAGCTGCAACCGTGCGTCGTTGAGCCGGTACCAACCGTGGTCCACGGTGAGCGGCTCCTCGGAACGCAGCAGGTGCAGCACCGTGCCGAGGGCCTCGGCGGTGCGCTGCCGGGTGTCGGCCGGCGCGATGCCGAGCTGATGCATGTCGGAGGGGAGCGAACCGGCTCCCACGCCCAGGATGAAGCGGCCACGGGTCTGGTGGTCGAGCTGCACGGCACGCGAGGCCACCATGTACGGGTGGTGGTAGGGCAGGCTGATCACGCCGGTGCCGAGCTTGATGTGCCGGGTGCGCTCGGCCGCGGCGGCGATGAACAGCTCCGGTGATGGAATGACACCCCAGCCGGCCGAGTGGTGCTCGCCGATCCAGAACTCCTCGAAGTCGAGCTGGTCGAGCCATCCGATCAGATCGAGGTCCCGCCACATGGTGAGGGTCGGATCCTCTCCGAGCGGGTGCAACGGGGAGAGGAAAGCCCCGAACCGGAGGGGCTGTGCGGCTTCGGCTGTCATGTCGTTCCTTCCGGGTGCTTCGGTGCGACAGGCGCTTTGGTACGCGGGTGCTTGTGCTGCTCCGCCGCCCGGGTAGGGGGTCGGTAGCAGGCGAGGGTTCACCAGTCGGAGGCCGCTACGGCCGGCGCGTTCGGCGCGGCCGGTTTCTCGGCGGCCGCGGCCGGTCGCGGTGGCTCGGCGGCCGCGCGATCGCCGTCCTGGGCGAAGCGCTCGCGCCAGATCCGCCGGGCGCGCGCGGACAGCGGGGCGTGGCCCTCGAAGATCAGATCGAGGAAGGCCGACGCCTCCTCGACGTTGCGCAGCCTGCGCACCGACTCCTCTCCCGGCCTGGCGGTGATCAGCAGGTCGTTGATGACGGTGAGCTTGCCCTCGGGCAG
This sequence comes from Streptomyces olivochromogenes, assembly GCF_001514115.1. Classification (GTDB taxonomy): domain Bacteria; phylum Actinomycetota; class Actinomycetes; order Streptomycetales; family Streptomycetaceae; genus Streptomyces; species Streptomyces olivochromogenes. The sequence goes on along the minus strand of NZ_KQ948463.1, from coordinate 307,275 downwards.
CGTCCGCGCGCAGATCAGGGTGTTCATGATCTGCGAGCGGGAGTCAGGTCCCGACAGGTAGTCCAGGCACTCCTGGAACTCCCCCACCCGGCGCGGCTCACCGCCGAACTTGTACAGCGGCACCCACTGGCCGTCCGCCCCGCGCCGCTCGACCACGTCGCAGTCGCCCTCCACACCCTCGCCGCCCTCGACACCCGGTGCGGCCGCGATACGGAAGTCCCAGCCGCGCTGCTCGAACTCCCCGTAGGTGTGCGGAACCGGCTCGATGAACGTGTCGTGCGAGAAGCTGACGTCCACCAGCCAGTCCGCCTCCTTCAGGCGGACCTTGAGCAGCATGTGCGCGAAGACCCTGGAGTACTCGCCGTGGTGCGGGCGCCACATGTACGCGCCGAGGAAGGAGACGTCGAAGCCGATCTCGCGCAACACCCGGTGGAAGAGGGTGTGGTTCTCGAAGCAGGCGCCGCCGCGCCGGTCGGCGACGACCTTGGCGAAGAGCAGGTCGTCCTCCAGGACCAGCCTGCTCTCCAGGGCGTCCAGCGACTCGAACGGCACGCTCAGCGCGTGCGCGCGGCAGATGTCGCGCAGAACGTCCAGGGTCGGGGTGAACGGGCCCGCGTAGCCGATGCGCTGGGCATAGGAATCCAGACGGAACACGGTGACTACCTCCTGTGCTGGCCGTTGTCCTCGGCCAGGAAGGCCGCGGCGTCGGCGATCAGGGGACGGATCGCGGGCTGGCCGAGGGCGAGCACCTCGAACTCGGGGGCCCGCTCCTCCTCGGCGGCCGCACCGGCGGGCGGCTCCTGCGTGTTGCTCACCTGGAGCGACTGGAAGGCCTCGATGAAGGGGCGCCGCAGGGCCTCGTACCGCTCGATGCCCGCGGAGGTGTCGCCGCGCAGCGCGCTGTCGACCATCTCGGCCAGGCAGGCGGCATCCTGGAGCGAGGTGTTGAGGCCCTGCCCGCCGAAGGCGTGCATGCCGTGCGCGCTGTCACCGACCAGCACGACGTTGTCCAGGTTCCAGGTCTTGGTGCGCACGAAGTGGTGCTGTACGCGGCGGACCTGGTCCCAGTCCTTGATGTGCTCGGCGATCCAGTCGCCGAGCCGGGGCACGACCCCTGACAGCGTCTCGACGAGGAGCTCGATCGGCCCCTCGGTCACCTGCGCCGCGGTCACCGAGTCGGTGATCCACACCAGGACGAGGCCCTCCTCGGCGCGGCGGGTCTCCAGCAGATAGCCGTGCGCTCCGAAGTGCGCGCGGGCCACGCCGTCCCAGTCGGGCGGGCTCGGTACGACGACGTCCAGGTACGAGCCGGTGGAGGGCACCACCTCGGCCGGGATGCCCGCCAGCTCGCGGATCGTGGAGGAGCGTCCGTCGGCGGCGAGCACGAACCGTGCGTCGACGACCAGCCGCTGCTCGGGGGTGACGACGGTGAGCGTGCTGCCGGCACCGTCCCGGCCGCGGGTCAGCGCCTGCGTGTCGGCCTCCCACACCACCGTCACGTTCGACAGCTCGGCGACCTCGGCGAGCAGCAGCCGCACCAGGTCGAAGGAGCGGATGGACAGCGCGTGCGGTACGGGGCTGCCGTCGAGTTCGGCGTAGCGGTAGCGCGCGGCGAGGTGACCGCCGAAGTAGATCTCGGCGCCCGGGATGATGCCGGCGCCCTCGGTGAGCCGGTCGAGCAGACCGAGCTGGTTGAGCAGGTGCAGGGTGACGGGCTGGACGATGTTCACCACGGCCGGGGCGCCCGGTGGCGGGCCGCCGGGCGCCGGCTCGGGCCGGCGTTCCAGAAGGGTGACCTGCCAGCCCTGCCGGCCCAGGGCCAGTGCGGCGAGCAGGCCCACCGGCCCGGCTCCCACCACGCAGGCGTCTGCCGTCGTACGGACAGCGGTAGCCGACTCATCAGCCATGGGCTCTACACCTTCTTCTCGGGTTCGGGACTGCGGACGCTGCGGCGCCGCAGCTGACAGGTGATGCGCCCGGTGGCGATGCGCCGCTCGCGCTGGTCGTGCACCGTGACCTCGTACGTCGCCACCGACGTGCCCACGAACAGGGGGGTGCAGATGCCGATGACCGAACCGGAGCCGCGGGCGGCCCGATGGTGGGTCACGGACAGCTCCTGGCCCAGGACCATGCCGCCGACACCGGCCTCCAGGACGGCGGCCAGCGAGCCGAGCGTCTCGACGAGGGCGGCGCTGGCCCCTCCGTGCAGGAAGCCGTAGTACTGGCGGTTGCGGTCCAGCGGGAGGCTGCCCACGATCCGCTGCGGGTTCCAGTCCTCGACGACGATGCCGAGGCTGGTGGTCAGCAGATCGGGCCGGGTCAGCGTCTCCATGTTGAAGGGCGCCTCGAAGACGGCCTCCTGCTCGGCCTGTTCGGCGGTCTGCGGCTCGGGCTGTTCGGTGCGCTGCTCGTCGCCGGTCCGCTTCCCGGGACGGGAATCCACGGGCGCGCTCATGCGGCGACACCCGCCTGCACGCGGCCTGCGGCCACCAGACCGCTGAGCCAGCCGTACTCAGGGGCTGCGGCGCCGTCGGGCTCCGTGACGGCCGAGGCGAGCAGTGGCAACCGCTCGCTGCCCTGACCGGCCTTGCGCAGCAGTACGACGGCAGCGGCGTCCGAGACGGGCAGCGCGCCCACCTGCTCCTGATTCTCCGTCAGCCGTTGCTGTACCGATGCGGCCCGCTCGTTGGCGGCCGTCTCGACGCCCACGATCACGACCTGGTCCGCGGCGTCCGATTCCAGCAGCGAGTCGGCGAGCAGCAGGGCCTGGCCGCCCGGGTCGGTCAGATGGGACAGCGACGTCAACGGGCCGGTGATGCCGTACTTCTTGGTGAGATGGCCGAGGATCGACGTGGTCACCGACTGGAAGAACAGCAGCGGGCTGTGCACTTTCCCGTCGACCATCCGCGCCGTCGCCGTGTCGCCGGTGACGGTGTCCCCGTACATGGTGGCGAGCACCATCGCGGTGCGCGGGCCGGCCTGGCCGACCAGGTTGTCCTCGGACGTCGGGTCGCCGAGGCACTCGACGACGGCTGCGTTGACGATCGGGCTGAACCGGGACAGCACGAAGCCGACGACCTTGGGGAGTTCCTCCGCGGCGCCTCCCGGTACGCCCTCGGCCCGCTCGCCCCACGGCGCCAGACACGCGGCGCCGGCGACCGCGCGGGGGCGGACGAAGTCCGCCGCGGCGGGGGTGTTCGTACGTGCGGTCATGCTGCGTCCTCTCCTGCGCGCTCCAGCACCAGCGCGGCGTTCACCCCTCCGAAGGCCGCGTTGAGCGACAGGGCGTGCGTGATGTCGGCGGGCCGGGCCGTGTTCGGTACGTAGTCCAAGTCGCAGTCCGGATCGGGTTCCTGGTAGCCGAGCGTGGGCGGCAGCAGCCCCTCGCGCAGGGCGAGCAGGGTGATGACGGCTTCGACCGCTCCGGTGGCCTCCAGCATGTGACCGGTACCGCTCTTGGTGGAGCTGACCGGGACGCGGGGCGCGTGCTCGCCGAAGACGCGATGCAGCGCGGCGGTCTCGGCCACGTCGTTGAGTGGCGTACCGGTGCCGTGGGCGTTGACGTAGCCGATCTGTTCGGGGGCGATGCCGGCCTTGCGGATGGCTGCGGTCGCCGCGGCGGCCATGCCCTCGCCGCGGGGATGCGGCTGGATGACGTGGTGGGCGTCGGCGGCCATGCCCCAGCCGGCCACCTTCCCGAGGATGTCGGCGCCCCGCTCCTGGGCGTGCCGCACCGACTCCAGGACCAGCACGGCCACGCCGTCGCCCTGCAGCAGTCCCATGCGCCCCTTGGCGAAGGGGCGTACGACACCCTCTCTGCTCAGTGCCTTGCCCGAGTCGAACTTGGCGAAGACGTCCTCGGTGACGAGGTACGAGCCGCCCGCCACGACCACGTCCGCGCTGCCCCGGCTGATGAGGTCGGCGCCGTGCGCGATGGCGTTGGTCGACGCGACACAGGCGTTCACGAACGCCAGCCGCCGGCGGCCCAGGCCCAGTTCCTCGCCCAGCCGCTCGGCGAGCCGCGAGGGCAGGCTGTCCAGTACCCGCGGGTCGGCCGGGGCTCGGCCGGTGGCGATGTCCTCCCAGAAGCCCCGGTTGCCGGAGTGGTCGCCCGCGGTGCCCAGCAGCACCGGCGCGTCCGCGCCGTTGTGCCGGGCCATCGCGAGTGCCGCCAGCGCACATGCCCGCAGGACCTCTCCCTGCCCGGGCGTGACGCCCGGCTTCAACGGGAGGCCCGGGATCTCGGGTCCTTCTCCCTCGTACGTCGCCGCGCGGTCCGCGTGGTACGGCGTCGAGTCGAACCGGGTGACCGGAGTGAAGCCGGTGTGGCCCGCGAAGAGACCGTCGCGCAGAGCCTGCGTGCCGAATCCGTACGAGGTGAAGACTCCGTAGCCGGTGATGGCCACTTCAGCTGCCATGGGTTACCTCTCCCTGTTCCACCTGGCCGGGAAAGCGCCGGGCCAGCACGGCCTGGGCGCCGCTCGTCGAGGTGAAGCCGACGAGTTCCTCCTCCTCGGGCTCCCACGGGATGCCGTGCCGCTCCTCCAGCAGGTGCAGCATCCAGACGAGAGTGAGTGAGTCGACGACGAACTCGTCGGGGCCCTCGGGGCCGGGTTCGGGTGTGATCCCGCTGTCGATGAGAAGACGTTCTATGTCACCGCGCGTGATCAACGCCCGGCTCCCGCCACCGCCGTACGCCGGTCGACCACCACCTGGACCAGCTGGCCGAGGGTGCGGACCGTCTTGGGGTCCACGTCCTCCTCCGGCAGTTCGACGTCGTACTCGCCCTCCAGCTGGAGCAGCAGCTCGATCATGGCGAGGGATTCGAGTTCGAGGCCTTCGGGGCCGAGCGGGGTGTCCGCGTCGGCGCCTTCGGGGACGGGGAGGTTGATGACGTCGCGGATGACGGCGAGGACGAAGTCCCGGGTCTCTTCCTGCATGGTTCGGCTCCCTTGCGGGTCGTGGGGTTGACGGTCGACGGGGGGTGCTCAGATCTGCGCTGGGACGCTCGCCCGGTGCTGCACGGTGGCGAGCGACGGCAGTACGGACGCGGTGGCGAGGCCCGGCCGGTGACCGTGTACGACGGCCGCGACCTCGCGGACGGCGGCGCCCGGGTCGGCGCTCTCGAAGACGCGGCGACCCACGGCGAGGCCGCGGCAGCCGGCATCCAGGGCGGTGGCCGCGTAGTCGGCGAGGCTGCCGCTGTCGCTCGGGCCGCCGGCGACGAGGACCGGGATGGGGCAGCTCTCGGTGACCTCCGCCATGCCCTCGGCGGGTACCGCCCACGTCGTCTTCACCATGGTCGCGCCGAGGTCGGCGGCGATGTTGACGACGTGCGAGAGCAGGGCGGGGACGTGCGGGTCGGCGATGCGGGGACCGCGCGGGTAGACCATGGCCAGCAGGGGCAGGTTCCACTCCTGGCAGGCACGGGCGACGGTGCCCAGGTCGGCCAGTTGCGCGGCCTCCGTGTCGGCGCCGATGTTCACATGCACGCTCACCGCGTCGGCGCCCGCCCTGACGGCGTCCGCGACGTCGCCGACGAGGATCTTCGCGTCGCCGTCGGGCGCGTGCGGGGTGCTCGCGCTGAGGTGGACGATCAGCCCGCAGCTGCGCAGCAGTTGGGGGTCCACCGCACGGGCGCGGCCTTTGTGCACCACGATCGCGTCGGCTCCGTTGTCCACGACCGTGCTCACCAGGTGGTTGAACCGGGCGGCGGTGGTGATGGGGCCGTCGGCCACGGAGTGGTCCATGGGCACGAACAGGAAGTGGCCGGCGCGATGTCGAGAGAGCCGGGAGAGCCTGACGTCCAGTCCCGTGGTCAACGCAACCATATTCGATCTACCCCCAAGTGGCGGAAACACTGAGGAGATTCTTTCGGCGCCCCGGCCTGCGCAGAATCCTCGAAAGGACAGCTCCTGCGGGGCGCCGGAACAGGCCATCGGAGGTAGCCGTACAGGCAGTCCACCGTCGCCTTCGCACCCACCCCGGTCCGTCAGCCCCTGGAAGCGCACACGCGTCCGGGCCCGCCGCGTGATGGACGCGACGGGCCCGGGGGGGGGCACCGGGGGAGTGTGCCCCGAATGAGTGCGGCCGTGGAGGCCGGCGGTGATGCGTGGTGCGGGGTGGGTCAGGAGGCGGCGCCCTGCGGCTGGGCGTCGTTCGCGGGTGCCGTGCCCGGCACGGCCTGCGGGGCCTCGCCCTGCTTGATGGCGAGGCTGATCAGCAGAGCGACGGTCACCACGGCGGCGCCGATCCACGTCAGCGCCGTCGTCGAGGCGCCCGCGAGGACGGCGCCGCCGATCGCGGCACCGACCGCGGTACCCAGGTACAGGGCAGAGTTGAGCAGCGAGACCACGATGCTGGTGTGCTGCGGCACGATGCGCATCAGCTGGTACTGGAGCGGCAGTTGGACGTGGGCCACGGCGAACCCGTAGAAGAGGATGACGACTCCGGCGGCGACGGCGTTGAACGCGCCGTAGGGGAAGACGGCGATGATGACCGCCACTGCCGCGAGCGCCGTGCCCAGCATGAACTTGGGCGACGTGCCCTTGTCGAGGCGGGCGCCGGCCAGGGCGTTGCCGACGAACGAGGTCACCCCCGCGATCAGCAGGTAGACCGGCAGGCTCTTGGTGGAGACACCGGCGCTGTCCTTGAGGATCGAGGGCAGGAAGGTGTAGACGAGGCCCATCTGCGCGACGCCGTACAGGAACATCACGAACATCCGTCCCAGCACCCGGCCGTCGGTCAGGACGGCGAACCGGTCCTTGAGGCCGGGTGTGGGCGCGGCGCCGACGGACGGGACGAGCGCGGCGATGGTGATGATCGCGACGATGATGACGCCGACCACGACCCACAGGGCCGCGCGCCAGCCGACCTGCGTGCCGACGAGCACACCCACCGGCACACCGAGGATCGTCGACACGGACAGGCCGCTCATGATGGTGCCGAGCGCGCGGCCCTGCTGGGCCGGCGGCACGAGTTGAACGGCCGTGCCCACGGCGGCCGGTGAGTAGACGCCGCCGACGGCGCCGGCCAGGACGCGGACGAGCACCATCACCCACAGCGAGGGGGCGAGGGCGCTGGCCGCGTTGGCGATCGCGAAGATGGCGAGGGCGTAGAGCGCGAGCTTCTTGCGGCCGACCTTCGCCGTGGCCACGGCGAGCAGGGGGGCGCTGATCGCGAACGCGAAGGTGAAGCCGGTGACGACCTGGGCGACTGCGGCGAGGGACACGTCGAAGGAGTCGGCCATGCCCGGCAGCAGCCCGGACAGGATGAAGGCGTCGAGTCCGATGGCGAACATGCCGAGGGCGAGTGGTGCGATGCGTTTCATCTCTTCTCCCAAGGGGCGAGCGGGATTTCGGGGGACAGGTTTTCGAACGAATGTTCTATATCGAGAGTGGGGAAGGGTGCCGCGGGAGCAACGGTTCGGGGGCTAGCGGATCTGCCGAGAGGCGAGGGCGGAGGCGAGCTCGTCGATCGAGGGCGCGCGGGCGACGCGCTCGGCGTGCACCGCGATGAGCACCTTGGCCTCGGCCTCCCAGGTCGCGCGGAGCTTCCTGTCGAAGTCCGGTCCCACACCCAGCGGGCCGCCGTCCCGCACGCGGTGGAACTCCTTGAGGTCGTCGAACGCGTCGGGAAGGCTCCGGATCTCCGCGTTTCCCTCGATCGTCTGCCAGGGGCCGTACCAGCTCTCGGACACCACGCAGATCGCCACCCGGGGATCGCGCCGGATATTCTGTGTCTTGGCGGTCACCTGGCTGGAGGTGACGAGAAAGCAGTCATCTCCGATCGCCAGGCCGGAGACGGGGGACGCCTGAATTCCGTCGTCACGGCGGCGTGTTATCAGCACCGCGCGTACGGGTCGCACGACCCGTCCTTTCACGTCTCTCGCCATCGGAGAATTCCTTTCAGACACTCGGGGACATTGTGTGGGACTTGTTTGTTCCGCCTGCCCGGCTGAAATGAGGCATGGCGAAACAGCGCTCCGTGCGTTCGGGGACGTTCACATCTCGGCGTACGGGGAGTCCGCCGTCGTCATCGGCGCGGGGTGCGGCCCCGCCGGTCGCGGGCGACCGCGGCGACGTGCCGCGGGCCCGCCGGGACCTCCTCCAGCCACCAGCACTCCGGCCGGTGCCGGCCGCCGCTGACCCGCAGTCCGTCCGCCGTCCGCCGCACCCGGAAGGAACGCGGGCCGCCCGCGAGCCCGATTCCCTCGGCCTTGAGCAGTGCTTCCTTCCAGGTCCAGCGGCGCAGCAGCCACCGGGTGCGGTCCGGGGTGGCGACCCGGTCCCACTCCTCGAGCTCTGCGGGCCCGAGGATGCGCCGGGCCAGTCCGTCGGGCAGGCTCACCGGTCTGACCCACTCGACGTCCACGCCCACCGGACCCGCCGTACTGACCGCCACCGCACAGCAGTCGGTCGTGTGCGCCAGGCTGATGTGCAGATGCGGCGCGTCGGGCAGGAACGGCCTGCCCAGCGGGTCGCGGGCCGGTCGCACCTCGCGGGTGGAGCAACCCAGATGGTGCGCCACCGTCGTCCGCAGCAGCGCGCGGGAGCGGATCCACACGCGCCGCGCGGAGGGCGGCATCCGGTCGGCCCGGGCCCGCTCGTCCGGGCTGAGGAGCGCCCAGTCGGGCTCCGGGCCGGTGGCTCGCTCGGCTGCGTCCAGCCTGCTCAGGTGGACGACCGGAGCGTCGGACTCGTCATCCACTGGCGAGCAGGCCCTGCTTGAGCGCGATCGACACGGCCTGCGTGCGGTTGGGGCAGTTGAGCTTGGCCAGCACATTGGTGACATGCCGCTTCACACCGTGCACCGATATGCCGAACCGCCTGGCTATCTGTTTGTTGCTCAGCCCCTCGCCCATCAGGTGCAGGACGTCGTGCTCACGCGGGGTCAGCCGCACCTGTGCCTGGAAGGCGCGGGCGCCGCCGCTGCGGGCCCGCGCCATGAGCTGGCGCACCATGGTCGCCGGAATCGGCAGGTCACCCCGGTCCAGTCGCTCAAGCGTCTCGTTCATGCACTCCAGCGTGAGATCGGACTGCACGAGGAACCCGTCGGCCGGCAGGGCCGCGATCCGCTCCACCGCGCTCGCGTCGACGCGGGCGAGCAGCACGAGAACCTTGACTCCGAGCCGTCCCGCGTTCTCTGTCAGCTGAAGCAGGACGTCCTCGCCGTCGGTGGCGTCGACGATCACCAGGGAGTACAGGCCGCTGCGCAGGATGTCCGAGGCGGACGCGACATCGTCGTGCGGCTCGATATGGCGCGGCGGATCGAGCCGTTCGAGCATGTTGCAGATTCCCCAGCGTATGACCTCGCTGGACAGGGCCACGAGTACGCCTCTGCCGGCCGAACGTGCACCAACGGCGGTGGATTCCTTGAGCATCACCAAGTCCGACATGCCAACCCCCTGTAAGCACTTCATCGAATCGGAGCGAAACGGTGGAGCGCTACACACGAGAATCCGTGGCTCTTTTTCCGCGGAGCCACGGATTCTCGTGGTAGGACGCCTGGACTTCATCGGCCGGGACCGGGACGCTCCGAAGTCCATAGTGATCGAACGACGCAGCTCGATCCACTTTTGAGAACCTCAGGATCCTGACTGACAACAACCTGACGTGTCTGGCGCGAGGGTGATGCGCGCGTCCCGGCGAATTTGGTATAAGCGGCAACTATTTTACGGGCCGGAGTTTCCGGGTCCCGGCGTCAGGCCGATGCGCCGAAACGATCCTCCAGGGGCCGTTCCGCGTCGCAGATGGCTTCGTCGCCCAGCGAGCGGCCGACCTCGAAACCCGCCTGGAAACGGCTCGCGGCCCCCAGTCCGTCCAGCATGTGGGCGATGCGGCGGCGCAGAGTGCGTACGGACATGCCGAGGCGTTTGGCGACGAGCTCGTCCTTCGCGCCCGTGCACAGCATCCGGATGATGACGGCGTTGACCTCCTGCGACACGTCCTCCAGGCGCGCCCCGCGCCAGCCGCCCTGCGAGAACGGGCGGGCCCTGAGCCAGTAGTCGGTGAAGACGGACTGCAGAACGCCGACCATGGCCGGATCGGTCACCACCGAGACGCCCTCCCGCTCGGCCGCGGGGACCAGGGCGAGCGAGTCACTCAGGACGAGGAACCAGCCCGGCAGCGTCTCCATGGTCCTGACCAGGCCGCCCTGCTCCTCCACGAGCCCCAGTTCCTCCCGCAGTTCGGGGTCGAAGCGCGTCACGTGCTGGCAGAGCATGTGCAACTCCACGCCACGCTCGAACAGTTCGGGGCCCAAGGCGGGCAGATCCTTGAGTACCTCGGGCCGCAGGCCCGCCCCCGACCGCATCTCCAGCCATGGCCCGGAGGCGGTGCCGGCCACCTGGGCCACGAAACCCAGCACCTCCTCGTCGGGCAGCGTCTGCCCCCCGCCGACCGCTAAGCCCGGCTGAGGCAGCGTCGCGAGGGACTGCCGCAGCCGGACGATCGCCGTCTCGGCCTGCTGGGCCAGCTCTTCCAGCGCCCCGGTGCCGCCCCCTTCGTGTACGTGGTCGTGTTCGCCTTCTTCCGATCGCATGACCGGGTCCCCCCTTGTGTGACGCCCGCCTGAGCAGCGGATTGCTTACAGCAAACTCAACTTAGAGCGTTCAGGGGGTTACTCAAAGATCTTTTGGCATGGAAGTAACAATTCCGCCTACTATCGCCGCCTCACTGAGCTGCGGATTTCGTAAGTCGGCCCTGTGCCGTGTGGAGTAGCTCACGGTTGCGGACGACCTTTCCGTTCGAGGTGCGCGGCAGCCGGGCGACGTAGTGGAAGGCACGCGGCAACTTGTACGAGGCGAGCCGCTCACGGCACCAGCCGAGCAGGTCACCGCGGGACAGCTCGCCACTCGTGACCACATGGGCCTCGATCGAATCGCCGAACACCACCACGGCCTCCTCGATCAGCGGGTGTTCGGTGAGGATCTGCTCCACCTCCGTCAGATCGACCTTCAGACCACCCACCGCGACGAGTGAGTCCGAGCGTCCGGTGATCTCCAGCGCCTCGCTGCCGGGCCGGACCGAGCATCGGTCCTTGGTGTCGAGCCAGCCGTCCTCGTAGCGGTCCGCCCGGTCTGCGTACAGATAGGGGCACTCCGGCAGTTGGACGCGCAGGGTGCCCTCGCGGACCTTCGTCCGCAGGCCCGGCACGACCTCGCCCACGGCCGGCGGTCCGTAGCGGCCTCCCAGGTCGGTGGCGATGATTCCGGTCTCCGTCATGCCGTACGCCTGGCCGACGGTGATGCCGTAGCCGGTCTTGAACTCGTCGTACACCTTCGCGTCGAGCAGCTCGCCGCCGCTGACCGCCAGCCGCAGCGCGGGGAGTTCAGGGACCTGAGGCACTCGGCTGAGCAGGCTGAAGTGGAGCGGTACGCCGAAGACCGCCGCGATCTCCCGCTCGGCCAGCATGCGCACCAGCTCCCGGGCCTGCGGCCGACTGCTGAAGTGCAGCGGCGCGCTGACGTCGAGGCCGTGCAGGACACCACCGATCAGACCGAAGGAGTGCATGATCGAGCTGAGCAGCAGCACCCGTTCACCGGCGCGCGGCATCTCGGACAGCCGCGCGAAGCGTCCGATCTCCTCGTACAGCGACGCGTCCGTGCGGCCGATCACCTTCGGCAGGCCCGTCGACCCGGAGCTGAACTGCACCAGCGGATGCGCCGACTTGGCGGGCCGCCCCGACTTCAGCCGGATCCCTTCGACGGGCGTCTCGTCGCGGAACGAGCTGAAGACACCGCCGAGATCGCCTGATGTGACATGGAACTGGGGCTCGCACAGTTCGATGAGCCGGTTGGTCTCCGTCCTGGTCAGCCGCGGGTCGAGCAGCTGCACCTGGGCGCCGAGCGACCAGAGGGCGAACAGGGTCGACAGCATGGAGAAGCTCGGCATCATCTGCACGGCCACCGCGCTGCCCTCGGTGATGCTGCGCGCCTGGAGCGCCGCACGCTCGTACTCGACGCGTTCCCTCAGCTGGTGCCGGGTGACCACGGTCTCCCCGACGGCCCAGACGTCGTCGTCGCCCGACCCGGTCACACGGGATTCGAGCCAGGACCTGAACTGTGTGCTCTCCGCCATTTCCGTCCGTTCCTCAGGTAGTCGCGAGGCGTGAGGCCCCGTCGAGCCGGACCACCTCGCCGTTGATCATGGGGTTCTCCACGATGTGCCGGACCAGGGCCGCGAACTCCTCGGGGCGGCCGAGCCGTCGCGGGAACGGGGTGCCGCCCACCAGCGCGCCGCGCACCCGGTCGGGCAGCCCGGCGAACATCGGGGTGTCGAACAGACCAGGCGCCACGGTCACCACGCGCACCGCGTGTCCGGCCAGGTCGCGGGCGAGCGGCAGGGTCATGCCGACGACACCCGCCTTGGATGCCGCATAGGCCGCCTGGCCCTGCTGCCCGTCGTACGCCGCGATGGAGGAGGTGCAGACGATGACACCGCGCTCCTCGGGCTCGCCCTCGCCGTCGTCGGCGCCCCGCGCGCGGCGGAGCATCGCCGCCGCGGAGGTGCGGACCAGGTCGAAGGTACCGATCAGATTCACCTGGACGAGGCGCTGGAACTCCGCGAGAGGCAGCGGGCCCTTGCTGCCCACGACGCGTCCGGCCCCGGTCGCCCCGGCGCAGTTGACGACGATGTGCGGGCCGCCCCGGCGCTCCGCCATGGCCACCGCGGCGGCCACGTCGTCCGGATCCGTGATGTCGCCGACCGCGAAGGACGCCCCCTCGCCGAGCTCCACCAGGGCCTTGTGCCCGCGCTCCGCGTCGCGCCCCATGACCAGAACATCCGCACCCGCCGCCAGCAGCCGCTCGGCCACGGCGAAGCCGAGGCCGGAGGTGCCGCCGGCGATGAGCGCGACCTTTCCCTCGATGTCCATCTACTGCGCCGACACCAGGAAGTCGTCGTCGTCGGTCCACTTGATGACCGTGCCGCCATGGCTCATCCCGGCTCCGAAGGAGGCCAGTACGACGGTGTCTCCCGCCCGGACGCGGCCGGTGTCGACGGCCTCGCGGAGCACCAGCGGCACCCCCGCGCCGGAGGTGTTGCCCAGGCGCTCGACGTTGGTGAGGGTGCGCTCCGGCGGCAGCCCGATCTTCTCCATGAGGAGGTGGATCAGATGGTAGTTGGCTTGGTGGAAGATGATCAGATCGATGTCCTCGACCGTCATCTCGTGGTGTTCGAGCAGTTCGAGAACGAAGTTCGGCATGTTGTCCAGCGCGAAGTTGCGCACCGAACGGCCGTGCATGTGCATGAAGTTGCTGCCGAAGCCGGACAGCTTGTCGCTGCCGTCCTTGGACCAGGTGCGCTGCTCCCGCTTGATGAACGCGGTCTCGTACGCGCTCGGGTCGCTGCGCAGCAGGGCGGGCGTCATGCCCGTGCCCGGGGCACACGGTTCGAGCAGGTAGCAGGCGGCGGCGTCACCGAAGATCACGCCGACCGTGCGGTCCTCCGGGTCGAGGGTCTTGGTCGTGGTGTCGGCGAGGACCACCGCGATCCTGCGGTACTGGCCCGACAGCAGGTACTTGGCACCGACGTCGAGGGCGAACGTGCCGCCGGGGCAGCCCCCGCTGTTCACGTCGAACCCGGGAACGCCGGTCAGTCCCAGCTTGCGTGCGATGGCCACAGCAGCCGCCGGCAGCATGTGGTCGGGCGTGAACGTGCCGCAGATGACCAGGTCGATCGAGTCGGGGCTGACCCCGGCCCGCTCGCAGGCGTCGAGCAGCGCGGCGGCGCCCAGGTCGGACGTGCGCTCCTCGGGGGCGGACCAGTGCCGGGTGTTGACGCCGATGTGCTCGCTGATCCAGGCGTCGGTGGTGTCCAGGCGCTCCTCAAGGTCTGCGTTGGTCACCACCTGGCTCGGCACGTACCCTCCGATGGCCCGGATGCCCACGCCGTACGGAATCGTGCTGGCAGCCTTCGTCATAGGTCGGGACTCTCCTCCTGGCGGTCGCCGCCAACGCGGCGACTGGATGGGTGACTTCGCGGCTGGTGGTGACGGCCGCCGAGGGCCGTCGTCGTGGATGACCTCCGTGGACGGCCTCCGTGGACCGCCACCACCAGCAGCCAGTGCGGGGCGGACGAGTGGTTTCGTGGTGGGCCCGGATTCGTCCGGCGCCGCCCTGGAGCGGGTCCCGTCCTGCGACGCCGGATCCCACTCGTCCGATTCCTGCACGGGGTGTGTGCCCTGCCCCGTACTGCCGTGCCAGCCTCGCGTCCGGACCGGCCCGCGGTAAGGCCCGTTGGCGGTGCCCTTTCGTCGCGGCCGAAGGGGGACTCCCGCCGGGCAGCCGGTCGACCGCTCCAGAGGATTAGCCTCGGGCCATGATCGCTGCCTACGCCGCCCGTATCGATCCGCAACAGCCCCTGAACGGACTTGAGTTGGGCGAGCTGCCGGAACCATCGGTGCCCCACGGATGGACGACCGTCCAGCTGCGGGCCGCCTCGCTCAACCACCATGACCTGTGGTCGCTGCGGGGCGTGGGCCTCGGCGAGCAGGACCTGCCGCTGATTCTCGGCTGTGACGGCGCCGGGTTGGACGCCGAGGGCAACGAGGTCGTCATTCACTCCGTCATCGGCGAGAGCGGCCACGGCGTCGGAACCGACGAGCCGCGCTCGATGCTGTCGGAGAGATACCCCGGCACGTTCGCGGAGCGCATCGCCGTGCCGCGCTGGAACCTGCTGCCCAAGCCCGCCGAGCTCAGCTTCGCCGAGGCGGCCTGTCTGCCGGGCGCGTGGCTGACCGCGTACCGGATGCTGTTCACCAACGCGGACCTCAGCCCCGGCGACACCGTTCTCGTGCAGGGCGCCGGCGGCGGAGTGGCCACCGCGGCGGTGGTCCTCGGCTCCGCGGCCGGCTTCCGCGTCTTCGTCACCAGCCGCGACGACGTCAAGCGCAAGCGGGCCGTGGCGCTGGGCGCCGAGGCCGCGTTCGAGGTGGGGGCCCGGCTGCCGCAGCGGGTCGACGCGGTCCTGGAGACCGTGGGCGAGGCCACCTGGTCGCACTCGGTCCGCGCGCTCAAGGACGGCGGCCGGCTGGTCATCTCCGGCGCCACCAGTGGCCCCAACCCCCCGCTGGGCGAGCTCCAGCACATCTTCTACCGGGAGCTGAGGGTCATCGGCTCGACGATGGGCAGCAAGAAGGAGCTCGCCGCTCTCCTCGACTTCTGCGTGGCCAAGGGCGTGCGGCCCGTGGTCGACTCGGTGTTCCCGATGCGCGACATCCGCCACGCCTTCGAGCGCATGGAACGGGGCGACCTCTTCGGCAAGATCGTCCTGGCGATTCCGTAGCCGTACGTTCGGCGGTCCAGCGCGGCACAACGGCCGTGCGCGGAACGAAGGGCCCGACGGACTGGGGCGCGCCGCGCGTTCGCGGCGCGCCCCAGTCGTTCGCGTACGTCCGTGAGACAGGACGTACGCAAGCCGGTACGTCCCTCACGTACGGGCCGTGGATCAGTGGCCCATGCCCAGGCCGCCGTCGACCGGCAGCACCGCCCCCGTGACGTAGCTTGCCCCGTCGGAGGCCAGCCAGGTCACCGCGGAGGCCACCTCGTCGACGGCGCCGTGCCGGCCCAGCGGGATCTGGCCGCGGATCTGCTCACGGCGCTCCTCGGGCAGTTGCTCGGCCATGTCGGTGAGCACCAGGCCCGGCGCCACCACGTTCACGGTGATGCCCCGCGAGCCGAGCTCACGCGCCATGGAGCGTGCCATGCCGATCATCCCGGACTTGCTGGCCGCGTAGTTGACCTGACCCACTGTGCCGGTCGTGCCGGCCACCGAGGACATCAGGATCACCCGGCCCCAACGCCCCTTGAGCATGCTGCGTGCGGCGCGCCGGGAAACCCGGTAGGCGCCGGTCAGGTTGGTGTCCAGCACCGAGGTGAACCGTTCCTCGGTCATCCGCAGCAGCAACGTGTCATGAGTGATCCCGGCGTTGGACACCAGGACCTCGACGGGCCCGTGCGCGTCCTCGACTTCCTTGAACGCGGCCTCCACCTGCTGGGTGTCGGTCACATCGCACCGCACACCGAAGATGCCCTCGGGCGGTGCGCTGCCGCGGTGGGTCACCGCCACCTTGTCGCCGTTCTCCAGGAAGGCACGGGCGACCGCCAGCCCGATGCCCCGGTTTCCTCCGGTGACCAGCACGGAACGTGCCATGGTTGATGTCCTCTCGTACGTCTGGTTCAAGTCGTCGGCAGGGAGTCCGCCGCCACCACGGCCTCGCCGCGCACCGTGAGCGTGCCGTCCGCGAGCCGGACGGCCAGCGCGATCCGTGCCAGGAGCTCGCCGTCGGCGCCCTGCTCGACCGCGGTGACGCGTCCGGTGCAGTGCGGCCGCGCGTGCACCGGAGTCATCGCGGAGAAGCGCGCCTTGAGGGAGCGGACGGCGCCGAGCGGGACCCAGGAGGTCACCAGCCTGCCGAGGAAGGCCATCGAGAGCATGCCGTGGGCCAGCACGTCGTCGAAGCCGGCGGCCCGGGCCGCGTCGGTGTCGATGTGGATCGGGTTGTGGTCGCCGGACGCGCCGGCGAACAGGGCGAGCGTCGCCCGGGTCACCTCGTCCGGGTGCAGGTCGGGAAGTTCCGTACCCACCAGGGACGTCGACGTCGGTGCGGTCATCGCTCGCCCTCCGGGTGACGCACCATGATCACCTGGTGCAGATCGGCGACGGCGGTCCCGTCGGGGCGGGTGACCGCCGTGTCGCGGACCACGAACTCCATGGTTCCGGCGCGCCGCCGGTACACGTCGGTGATCACGGGAGAAAAGACCAGCTCGTCGCCGGCGTGTGCCGTCTCGTGGTAGTTGAAGGACTGCTCGGTGTGCAGGACCCGGCTCGGGTCCACCGGTGGTCCGTCCGGCCCCTGGGCGTGCGCCTGGTGTTCCAGTTCGAGCCCGAAGAGGAAGGTGGGCGGCACGGGCAGATCGTGGTGTCCGGCCTCCCGGGCGCGTTCCAGACTGGTGAACTCGGTGTCCTCCAGCCCGATGACGCTCCCGAAGAACCTCAGCCTGCCCCGCTCCACGGTGACCGTGAAGGGTGTGAGCCGGGCTCCGGGCGACAGCGCCGGGCCGGTGTCCCGCGTCAACCGTGGCGACGGCCTCGGACCGGTCTCTTTCGTCAACTGTGGCGACGGCCCAGGGCCGGTCTCGTTCGTCAATGGTGCGGTGTCGGCCATTCGGCACTCCCCACTCGGTGAGCGGCCCGCCCCGGAGAGCCAAAGGGGGAGGCTCTCCGGGGCGGGCCTGTTCGGGCGCGCTGAGGTGCGGCTGTGCTGCCCGCCGCCTACTTCTCGATGCAGAACTCGGCGACCGGCCACCCCACGTGCCGCTTGTCGGTGGCGATGTAGCCGAGAAGCTGGTCCCCGGCCTTGAGCTCGGTGACGTTGAGTACCGCGGCACCCGGGCCGAGGACGCGGACGTGCCAGTCGTCCTGGACGGTCAGGCTGACCTCGACGCCCTCAGGCGAGAGCGCGTGGATCGTGAGCAGCGGACGCGACTCCAGCTTCACCCGCCCGACCACGATCCGGCGCGTCTTGCCGTCCGCGGTGACGCCGAGGATCGTGCTGCCGGCCTTCAGCTCGCTCAGGTAGTTGGTGCGGTTGTCCTCGCCGAGGACGTACGAGTGCAGGGCACCGGCGTTGACCCGGAAGGGGCGCGTCGGCATGTAGGGCAGCGGGTGGGTCTCGCTCACGCCGAGAATGAAGCCCGAGGCGTACGAGCCGATGAGGATGCCCTCGTCCTTGCCGAAGTGGGTGCAGGTGTCGACGCACACCCGGTCGCCGAGACCGTTGTGCTCGATGGACTGGACCGTGAGGGTGGTCAGGTCCAGGTCCGGGGTCTTGGCGCCGAGCAGCTCGACCAGGCCGAACACCTCGTTGGAGTCCTTCGCCCCGTACAGCAGGCCGTCGGAGCCCTTCTCCAGCACGTCGACGATGATCCCGGCCTCTTCGAGATCGCCGGCCTCGCAGATCAGGCGGCCCGGAGACTTGTCGGCCGCGGCGATGACGATCTCCAGCGGGATCTTGGTGGGGTCGCGGAACTTGACGAGCGTGTTCGGGAGCGCGATGGCCGCGGCGCAGGCCAGCCGCAAGGTCGGGTCGTCGACGACGTCGACGTAGGCGCCGACGGACGTGCCGCCGTCCACGGTCAGCTTGAGCTTGTCCAGCTCCTCGACCTTGGAGATGGGGGTCAGGATGATGTCGGCGATGTCCGCGGCCTCGGGCGGAAGCGGCGCGTCGGCGGCCGGCAGCAGGACCTTGAGGACGGTCGGTGGCAGAGCGGCGAGCACCTCCAGTTTGTCGTCGAGGACACCTTCGAGACGCGCATGGACGGCGGCGTCGACGACGGCCTCCTGGTGCTCAGCATTCACCGAACGCAGATCGATCCAGGCAAACTTCACGGACTTTCCCTTCCAGGAATGCAGAGATGCAGAGATGCAGGAATGCAGAGATGCAGGTATGCGGCAGCGCAGAGATGTTGGCGATCAGAAGAGGGAGGAGAGGGCCTTGAGGCGGCCCTCGATGACGGCGAGCAGCTGGGGCGCCTCGGCCTCGCCCTCCCCGGCGCCGAACAGCCGAGTGAAGACGAACTCGCTCTCGTTGTCGGACACGGCGATGAGCCGGGTGAAGGCGCGGTGATCACCGTGCTCGGACACCACGCGGAAGTCGACGACTCCCGTCCCGCGGTCGGCCGAGGAGCGCACCTCGACCGGGCCGAACGGCGTGTCCACGGTCCAGTGGTCGCCGTCCTTGCGCGACGCGCGCGCGAAGTCGGTGCACCAGTCGGGCAGCCGCTCCGGATCGGAGACGACCGCGAACACGTCGGCGAACGGCACCGAGATACTGATGCTTCCTGTCACGCTTCCCATGCAGACTCCCTTGCTGGGTACTTGTGCGTAGTGGTGGAGAACGGTGGCCGGTGAAACCACCGGTCGGTGGTGCCGGTCCGCGCACGGTGGCCGACTGACGCCCGGTGGCCGGTCGGCGCGCGATGGCGCCGGGTCAGGCGAAGTCCTCGGGGCCGCACCAACGCGTCACCAGTGCCCCGTAGTTGAGGCCGGCGCCGAAGGCGGCCAGCACGACCCGGTCGTCGGGCCCGATCTTTCCCGCGTCGACGGCGTCGCGCAGGACCAGCGGGACCGAGGCCCCGGAGGTGTTTCCGATGTGCTGGATGTTGGTCAGCGTCTTGTCCCGAGGCTGGCCCAGCGTGTCCAGGATCGTGTGCACCATGTGCCGGTTGGCCTGGTGCAATGCGAAGAAGTCGATGTCGTCGAGGCCGAGGCCCGCGTCGGCCACCGTCTTCTCGATGAGTCCCGGGACGCTGCCGAGCACGAAGTCGCGGATCCCGCGGCCCACCATGACGGTGAAGTTGTCCCCGAAGCCGGACTGCCGCCGCTCGCCGTTCTCGGCGAACCGGGGCTCACGCGTCACATAGCCGGTGGACTGGCCGGACGGCTCGCTGCCCAGGCGCGCCGAGCCCAGTCCGTCGGCACCCGAGACCACTGGCTCCAGCAGATAGCAGGCGGCCGCGTCACCGAAGATGACGGCGACGGTGCGGTCCTGCGGGTCGAAGATCTTCGTACTGACGTCGGCGAGGACCACGGCCACCCTGCGGTAGGCGCCCGAGGCGATGAAGTTGGCGCCGACCTCCAGCGCGTACACCGAGCCGGGGCAGCCGCCGCTGTTCACGTCGAAGCCGGGGGTCCCGCTGATGCCCGCCTTGCCCATGATGGTGACGGCGGTGCTCGGCAGCATGCGGTCGGGGGTGTACGTCCCGCAGATCACCAGGTCCACGGAGGCAGGGGAGACGCCGGCCCGCTCGCACGCGTCCAGCAGCGCGCGGGCTCCCAGGTCCGAGGTCCAGTCGTCGGGGTCCGAGTAACGCCGGGTCTCCACACCGATGTTGGCGCGAATCCACTCGTCGGTGGTGTCGAGGGTCTGCTCCAGTTCCTGGTTCGTCACCACGCGCTCGGGGACGCTGATGCCGATCTCCCTGATTCCGGCGGTGATGCCGGCTCTGGGTCCGGCGGCGGCATGTGCCATGTCCTGCACCTTTCCGGCCACCTGGGCGGCCTGGAGTCGTTGCTCGGTCAACCTGGTTCGCTCAGCCCCGCGCGTCGGCGTACGAGGCGAGCCGGGTGTAGTCGCCGCGGTGGAACACCAGCGGCTCCCGGTCCGCGTCTCCCAGGTGCAGTGCTTCGACCCGGCCGAGGACGATCAGGTGGTCCCCGCCCGCGCTGAACGTCTCCACCACGCACTCCATCGACGCCAGGGATCCCTGGACCAGCACCGAGCCGCGCGGCCCCACGAGATCGCCGAGCTGTCGCTGCGCCTGTATGCCGACCGGACGGTCGCGGGAGGCGAAGAGCGCCGACACCTGCCGCTGATCCGCGGCGAGGAAACTCAGGGTGAACTCCCGCCGCTGGGCGATCCGCCGGGACACCCGCCCTTCGGGCCGCAGGCAGACCGACATCAGCAGCGGGGCGAGCGACACGGACGTCACCGAGTTGACGGTCAGAGCCTCGGTGCTCCGGCCCGCCCCGGACGCCACCACCGCGACGCCCGTGGGGAAGCGGCCCATGGCCTGCCTGAATTCCCTGCTGTCGACGGCAGGCCGCGCCACCGCCCCCTTGTCGAGCATCGAATCCCTCCTTCGGAGCTTGACCGTGTCCACCTGCTGTGGCCTGCCCTGAACACTGCGGTGCGGGCGACGGAGCCGGAACGCTCATCGGGAGAGCACCTTTGGGCTCGACCAAAGAGCAGGAGACAGGTGTCGGTATGGGTCGGCAGGATTTCCTCCGAAGGCCTGTCGATCGACGGCCTGTCACTTCGCCGCGCGCGGCTCCGGCTCGGGGTGCGAGAGCGCCGTGACGGCACCGGGCGGGCAGCTGAGTACGAAACGGTTTCGTTTTCGGCGAGGCTCCTGTACCGTCCCTTCGGTACGAAACGGTTTCGTACCGAAGGGAGGTTCGTCATGGAGACGGCAGCGCGCCGCACCCGGCGCCGCACGCCCGAGCGGGAGGCGGAGTTCTGCGGGACCGTGCTGGAACTGCTCCGCGAAGTCGGCTACGACACCCTGACGATGGACACCGTCGCCGCCCGCACCCGGTCCAGCAAGGCAACCCTCTACCGCCAGTACGGCAACAAGGCGCAGCTCGTGTGCCAGGCCCTGCGGCACGCGAAGCCGGGAGACCTCGAAGAGATCGACACCGGGACCTTGCGCGGCGACCTTCATGAGCTGGTGTCGCGCGGGGACGACTGCGGCATGGAGCGTGACTCCGCACTGATGCAGGGGCTCGCCATGGCGGTACGCGCCAATCCCGATCTACGGCGCGCCTTCAAGGACCTGCTGATCGAACCGGAACTGCGTGCCGTCGAAACGATGCTGCGGCGCGCCGTCGACCGGGGTGAGGTGCGTGCGGACCATCCAGCGCTGGCCTATGTGCCGCACATGCTGGTCGGCGCCTTCATGGCGCGGAGCCTGATCGAGGACCGGCCCCCCACCCCGGACTTCCTCGCCGCGTACATCGACGCCTCGGTCCTCCCCGCGCTCGGATCATGACCCCCTCTCCCTCGGAGCCTGCCCGCTCTCTGGGAGCACGGTCCCCCCCGGAGCCTGCCTTCGCGCTCTCGGAGCCCGGCTCCCGCGCACCTCCCTTTCACCCCCACCTGCCCGCAGATCCAACGACCCGACCGGGAGTACGACTCGTGGCCACGTTCCTCTACAAACTCGGCAAGTTCGCCTTACGACGGCGGCACTTCGTCGCACTGATCTGGGTGGCGCTCCTCGCGCTCGCCGGGTTCGGTGCCGCGTCCGCGCCCACCGCCGCCTCCAGCTCCTTCTCGGTCCCCGGGACCGAGGCACAGAAGGCGTTCGACCTCCTCGACCAGCGCTTCCCGGGCTCCAGCGCCGACGGCGCCACCGCCCGGGTCGTCTTCAAGGCGCCGGACGGCGAGAAGATCACCGACGCCGCCAACAAGGCCGCGGTCACCAGGACCATCGCGGGCCTCAAGTCCAGCTCGGACCAACTGGCCTCGGCCACCGACCCGTTCACGGCCAAGGGGGTGAGCAAGGACGGCACGACCGCGTACTCCTCGGTCAAATACAAGGTCACCTCGATGGAGTTGACCGACGCGACCCGCGACTCCCTGAAGGGCGTCCAGGCCGAGCCGGGACACAAGGGACTCGTCGTGGAGATCGGCGGTGACGCCCTCCAGGCCCCGCCCGAGACCGGTCCGTCCGAGATCATCGGTGTCCTCGTCGCCGCGATCGTTCTCGTCATCACCTTCGGTTCGCTGCTCGCGGCCGGGCTGCCGCTGCTGACCGCGATCATCGGCGTCGGTATCGGCGTCTCGTCCATCACGGCGCTCGCCAGCGCGCTCGACCTGGGCACCACGACGTCGACCCTCGCGATGATGATCGGCCTCGCGGTCGGCATCGACTACGCGCTGTTCATCGTCTCCCGCTACCGCGCCGAACTGGCCGAAGGACACGGGCGCGAGGAAGCCGCCGGGCGGGCCGTGGGCACGGCCGGCTCCGCGGTCGTCTTCGCCGGACTCACGGTGGTCATCGCCCTGGTCGGTCTCTCCGTCGTCAACATCCCGATGCTGACCAAGATGGGTATCGCGGCCGCCGGCACGGTCGCCATCGCGGTCCTCATCGCGCTCACCCTCATCCCCGCGCTGCTCGGCTACGCGGGCAAGCGCGTCCACGGCCGCAAGGCCCGCAAGGCCCTCGAAAACCATGTGGTGACCGCGGAGAAGCCCAACCGGGGCACGCGCTGGGCGCAGTTCGTCCTGCGCCGCCCGGTGTGGATGCTGCTCGCGGGCGTGGTGGTCCTCGGCGCGGCCGCGGTGCCGGTGGCCTCGCTGAAGATGGGCATGCCGGACGGCGGCTGGCAGCCGCCCCACACCACGCAGCGCAAGGCGTACGACACCCTCTCCGACGCCTTCGGCCCCGGCTTCAACGGTCCGCTGGTGACGGTCGTGGACGCCAGGAAGTCCCAGAACGCCAAGGGAGCCGTCGCCCGGGTCGAGAAGGAGATGCACGCGCTGCACGGCGTCGCGGTGGTGACCCAGGCCGCCTTCAACAAGTCGGGCGACACCGCGACCATCACCGTCATCCCGAAGTCCAAGCCGAGTTCGGCCGAGACCGAGGAGCTGGTCCACGCCATCCGCGACGCGAGCGCGGCCATCAAGGCGGACACCGGTGCCGAGGTTTTGGTAACCGGCGCCACGGCGATGAACATCGACGTCTCGCAGAAGCTGAACGACGCGCTGATCCCGTATCTGGCGCTGGTGGTGGGCCTCGCCTTCCTGCTCCTGATGGTGGTCTTCCGCTCGGTCCTCGTTCCGCTGAAGGCCGCGTTCGGCTTCCTGCTCTCGGTGGTCGCCGCCCTCGGCGCGGTCGTCGCGGTCTACCAGTGGGGCTGGCTCGGCTCGCTCTTCGGGGTGGAACAGACCGGACCGATCATGTCGATGATGCCGATCTTCATGGTGGGTGTGGTGTTCGGCCTCGCGATGGACTACGAGGTCTTCCTCGTGACCCGAATGCGGGAGGCGTACGTCCACGGCGAGCAGCCGGCGGACGCCATCGTCACCGGGTTCCGGCACGGGGCCAGGGTGGTCACGGCCGCGGCCGTCATCATGATCGCGGTGTTCTCCGGCTTCATCGGCTCCAGCGAGCAGATGGTGAAGATGATCGGCTTCGGTCTCGCCATCGCCGTCTTCTTCGACGCGTTCGTGGTCCGCATGACACTCGTCCCCGCGGTACTGGCCCTGCTCGGCAACCGGGCGTGGTGGCTCCCGAAGTGGCTCGACCGCGTGCTGCCGAACGTGGACGTCGAGGGCGACCGTCTGCGCAAGCAGCTTGCCGCTCAACAGGATCCCTCGCCCGGGAAGGACCGAGAGCCGGCCCGGGCCTGAGCGGCCTGCCGACAGCGGGTGGAGGCGCCGCCCGAGTGGGTGGGGGCGCCTCAACCGTTCGAGCTGTATGAGGAGTTCGCCGCGCCTCTTCCTCATGTGCCGGCCGCCCACCGCGGCCGCACCTGGTCGCGTGGACCGAGGTTCACAGCACCTCGCGATGGACGAGGGCCGAGAGGACGAGGGCGCCCGGGAGCAGGGGTATCCAGACGGTCAGGACGCGGTAGCCGATGACGGTTGCCGTGGCCAGGGACACGGGGGCGCCGTACGCGGCCATGGTGAAGACCATGGCCGCGTCGACCGGGCCGATGCCGCCCGGGGCGGGCACCGCGCCGACGGCGGTACTGGCGAGCAGCAGCGCGAGGACCACCTGGGCCCAGGACAGCGGCAGTCCGAGCGAGAACCCGACCGAGGCGATCACGCTCCCCTGGAGCACCGGGGTGACGGCCGACCCGCCCCACAGGGCGAGGACGCGGCTGGGCCGGGTGTGCAGGGTCCGCGCCTCGGTCAGGGCGGTGCGTACGAAGCCGAGCGCCGGGCGGCGCAGCGGGCGTACGACCGTCAGGAACAGGGCGGCGGTGGCGAGACCGAGCAACGCGGCCCCGGCGGCCATGAACAACGTCCAGGTGTCCGGGGTGAGGTCGCCGAGCCGTAGCGCGTCCGGGAAGGCCACGAGGAAGACGACGAGTACCACCGTCTTCGCCAGCGGCTTGACCAGCGAGTACAGGGCGAGCGAGGCGGTGGCTCGGGCCAGGGGTATGCCGCGGCGCTGGAGGAAGCGCAGGGTGACGGCATGGGCGCCGATGCTCGCCGGAAGGATGTGGTTGGCGGCGCCCGCGGCGAACTGCGAGGCGAGCAGCGGCCCGGGCGGCAGCCGTTCGGGCAGGGCGCCTTGCCGGACGCACGCGGCGGCCACCCAGCCCAGGCAGGTGAAGAAGACCCCGGCCAGCAGCCACCGGGGATCGGCGGCGGCCAGCCGGGCGGCGCCCTCGCTCACCGCCCGCCAGTCGACCGCCGCCCACGTCCCGATCGCCAGGAGCGGCAGCAGGGTCAGCGTCAGACGGGTGAGACGGGTCAGGCGTGCGGCGGCGGGGGACCGGACGGGGGCGGGGCGCGCTACGGGGAGATCGTCGAGCGGGAGCGGGGACACGGCGCACATCGTCCTTCCACGTCACGCCCGCGGTAGCGGCGGACGGACACAAGAAGAGGCTTGAGCGGAGGGGGACAGTGGGAACGTTCCCGCCCGGTGTGACGGCGCGGTGTCCGGGAGGGGAAGGGGCACCAGCGGCTGGGCGACACGGCCGGGCTCGTCGTCCTGTGGGGCAGGGCGGTTGGCGCTCCCGCCGTCGAAAGGTAGAAAGAGGGGGCGCACTCGGAACGCACCTGCCGAGTGAGACGGACGAGATGGACGAGACGGACGAGACAACGGAGGCCCCTCATGACGACTCTGCCCGATCGGCCGAACACCGCGCTGCTCGTCATCGACGTCCAGAACGGGGTGGTGGCGGGCGCCCACCGGCGCGACGAGGTGGTCGCCAACATCGACACCCTGGTCGGCAAGGCCCGCGCGGAGGATGTGCCGGTGGTGTGGGTGCAGCACTCGGACGACCAGCTCAAGCGCGACAGCGAGAGCTGGCAGTACGTGCCGGAACTGGTCCGCCGCGATGCCGAGCCCCTCGTCCACAAGAACTACGGCGACTCCTTCGAGGACACCGACCTCGAGGCGCTGCTCGCCGAGCGCGGGGTGGGCCGGCTCGTCGTCACGGGCGCCCAGACCGACATGTGCATCCGTGCCACCCTGCACGGGGCCTTCGTACGCGGGTACGACGTGATGCTGGTCGGTGACGCACACACGACGGAGGACCTCAGCGCGTACGGAGCGCCGCCGCCGGAGCAGGTGATCGCGCACACCAACCTCTACTGGACGTGGGAGAGCGCACCCGGGCGGCGCGGGGGCACCGTCGGCACGGCGGAGGTGTCCTTCGCGGCGGTCGCCGAGGACTGAGCCGTTCTGATCGGATCCCATCGGATCCCATCGGCGGTCGCCGCCCGTCAGCCGTTCGCCCGCGCGGCCCGTTCGACGACGTGGCCGAGGGAGAACAGGTCTTGCGTCCACGTCGCGGAGCAGCGCCAGTACCGCGGAGCGCTCCCGCCGCGCGACGGACCGCGCGTGCTCGTAGTCCCCGATGGTGAGGGAGCGGCCGTGCGCCAGGAGTTCGTTCAGCGGTGCGCTCAGCCGGTCCGGGTGGGTGCTCTCCTCGGCCGGCGTCCGCGCGGCCTCGTACGCCATCACCGTGACGTGCGCCTCGACGAGGCGGGGAGTGAGGGCGGGCCAGTCGACGTCCACGAGCACGGCGCCGTTCGCCACGGCGTCCTCGACGCTCCGGACCAGAGCCGCCCGCATGTCCTTCGAGATCGCGGCCAGTTCGTCGCCCGACCACACCGCCAGCCTCGGTCGCGTCGGCCGTCGCGGAGGGCCGGGCACCCCGGTCTACGCGCGGCCCTACCTCGCGGCGCGGCCCGAGGGGCTGAGTCGGAAGGAGACGCAGCGCTGGTTCTTCGAGACCCCGGGCCACCCTCGCCCGGGACTGAGCGACGGAGAAGAACGGAACGGAACGGAAAGGAGGGGCGGGCCGCCGGTGGGGGATGTCCGGTGGTCCGCCCCTGCCGGGGTGGGTGGCTGGATCAGCCGGCGTCGGAGGCGTCCAGGCGGTACAGGCCGCCGGTGCTCGACGCGGCGGACGTGGTGGATGTGGAAGAAGAGGTGGGCGAGGACGAATCGGAGCTGTACGCCGAGGACTTGACGGCCGTGCCGTGTGCCTTGACCCAGGTGGCGATCTCGGAGTTCGTGCCCTGTCCGCCGTCGCTGCTGACGATGATGTAGTGCAGCTTGCCGGACTTCACCAGGCTCTTGAGCTTGGCGAGGGTCATGGCGTTGTCACTGCCGGACCAGCCGCCCATGGAGATGACGGGCTGCCCGGACTCCAGGATGATCGAGGACGCGGTCTGGTCGGTGGCCACGGCCAGCAGCCAGGTGGCCCCGTCCTGATGCTTCTTCAGGTACGTGATCATCGCGGACGACACCTGCGTGCCGCCTCCGCCCATCTGACCGCTCGGCCGGGTGCCGGAGCCCGAAGGCGCGGAGCCGCCGCCCGACGGGGGCTCGCCCATGGACCGGCCGCCGGTACCACTCGTACGACCCGAACCGCTCGCGCCGCCCGGACCCCCGCCCATGCCACCCATGCCGCCACCGGTGCTGGGGCCGGCCGTGGGGTTGGTGCCGTTCGTGGCGGAGGTGGCCGCCGAGACCGAGTACGCGGCGGGGCCGGCCAGCAGGGCGACGACCGCGGCCAGCGCGGCGAAGCCGATGAGCCGGTCGCGTCGCGCGAAGCGTCCGGCGAGCAGGCCGAGCACCGCGACCGTGCCCGCGGCGCCGACGACGATCTCCGCGACGGTGTACAGCGTGCCGGAGCCCGAGACCCGCTGGAGCAGGACGATCGCCCAGGCCGCACTGGCCGCGACGGCGGCCGGGAGTACCCACCCCCACTTCGCCGCCGAGCCCTCACGGAACGCCCGGTACAGGGTCACGCCGCCCGCACCGGCCAGGGCCGCGATGCCGGGGGCCATGGCGGTGACGTAGTACGGGTGGAAGGTGCCCTCCGCGAGGGCGAACGTCAGGTAGTGCAGGACGAACCAGCCGCCCCAGAGCATGAGCGCCGCACGCCTGGCGTCGGTGCGCGGGGCCCGGCCGCGCAGGATCAGACCCGCGATCAGGGCGATGGTCGCGAAGGGGATGAGCCAGGAGATCTGGCCGCCCATGATCTCGTTGAACAGCCGGTGGACGCCCGCGCTGCCGCCGAAGCTCGCACCGTTGCCCGCCGAGCCGACCGAGGAACCGGCGCCGAAGATACGGCCGAAGCCGTTGTAGCCGATGACCAGGTCCCAGACCGTGTTGTCGGTCGAACCGCCGATGTAGGGGCGGGAGGAGGCGGGGATCAGGTCGACGACCACCATCCACCAGGCGCTGGAGACGACCAGGGCCACGGTGGCGACGGCGAGGTGGCGGATCCGGCGGCCCAGGGAGCCGCGCGCGGCCCACAGGTGGACCAGGAAGAAGGCCGGCAGGACGACGTACGCCTGCATCATCTTGGTGTTGAACGCGAAGCCGATCGCGACGGCGGACCAGACGAGCGGCATCAGTCGGCCGGTGCGGACGGCCTTGAAGAGACCCGCCGCGCCGAGCAGCATCAGGAAGACCAGGATCGGGTCCGGGTTGGTGTCCCGGTTGATGGCGACCGTGATCGGGGTCAGCGCCAGTGCCAGCGCGGCGACGGTCGCCGCCACCGGGCCGAAGTCGCGCTTGACCATGCGGTGGAGCAGGGCCACGGAGCCGGTGCCCACCGCGACCATCGGCAGCGCCAACTGCCAGGTGCCGAAGCCGAAGGCGCGGGCGGACAGCCCCATCACCCACAGGGCGAACGGCGGTTTGTCGACCGTGATGAAGCTGCCGGAGTCCAGCGCGCCGAAGAAGAACGCCTTCCAGCTCTTGGTGCCGCTGTAGACGGCCGCGTTGTAGAAGCTGTTGCCGCTGATGGAGGTGATGTTCCAGGCGTACAGGGCCGTCGCCGCGAGCAGGATCGCCCACAGCGCGGGGCGCGTCCAGCGGGGGTCCTCGGCGGGGCCGGTGAAGAGCCTTCGGCCCCGGGCGACGAAGCCGCCGTCGGCGGGCGGTGCCGCCCGGTGCCCGCTGCTCGGTGAGGACGTGGGTGGTGGGGCGAGAGTCGTCATGACGCGGGCTCCAAGCGGGGAGAGGGGTGCGACGCGGGCGGAAGGCCCGGAGCCGCATCAGGGCGAAGCGGGTGCGGTGGCGCCGGGGTCGGCGCCGACCGTGGTGATCAGGAGCGTGAGGCCGACGAGGGCGCTGCCCACCGCGGCGACGGGCAGGCGCGGCAGCTCTCGTACGCCGCGGCCGCGCGGCCCACTCACGCCGCTCTCGCCCGGGCGGGCGGGGCGGCGGCTCCCGCGGGGGGCGACGTACGCTCGGCGCCCGCGCGAGCTCCGCCCCCACCGGGGCCGGGCTCCACGGAGGCGGCCCCGTGGGTGGCGGCCGTCACGTGCCCCGTACCGGCCCGGGGCGGTAGTGCGACGCGGGTGCGGCCGGTCAGGATCCGGCGTTGCATCCGGCCCATGCCCAAGAGGTCGTCGACGGCGGTGGCGACGATGTCGACCCGGCTGTCGGGGTCGTCGACCCAGTCCACCGGCACCTCGTGGATACGCAGCCGGTTGCGCTCGGCCAGTACGAGCAACTCGGTGTCGAAGAACCAGGTGTTGTCCTCGATGTGCGGGGCGAGCGCCCGGAAGACCTCGGTGCGTACCGCCTTGAAGCCGCACTGCGCGTCCGAGAAGCGGGCCGCGAGCCCCAGCTTCAGGAGCAGGTTGTAGGAGCGGGAGATGAACTCGCGCTTCGGTCCGCGGACCACCGCCGCCTGGCGATGCAGCCGGCTGCCGATGGCCAGGTCACTGTGACCGGACAGCAGGGGCGCGACCAGCGGGAGGAAGCCGTCGAGTCCGGTCGACAGGTCGACGTCCATGTACGCGACGACATCCGCCTCGGACCGGCTCCACACGTACTTCAGCGCGCGGCCCCGGCCCTTGGCCTCCAGGTGGACGGCGTGGACGTGCGGAAGATAGGCCGTCAGCCCGGTCGCCGCCTGCCACGTGGCGTCCGTGCTCGCGTTGTCCGCGACGGTGATCCGGAACAGGAACGGGAAAGAGGCTTCGAGGTAGGCGTGGAGGCGGCCGATGCTGTCGCCGAGGACGTGTGCCTCGTTGTGGACCGGCACCACGATCTCGACCGACCGCTGCCGGACGCCTCCCGCGTTCGTTTCGTTCATGGCCCCGACGATCCGGGCCGGATCTGGGCCGTCGCTGAGCCCGCGCTGAGGGAAGGATGAGAATCAGGGAACTCACAGCTTCCGCACAGCCGGGCCCCGGCGGGTCACAGGAGGACCGGTGAACAGCCCCTCTCCATGGGTCAGTTGTGGCTGGACGAAGCGATCAACTCGTCGATCAGAGTGATCAGTACGTCCCGGCACGACCCGCGCTCACGGGCGTCGCAGAGCAGCACGGGGGTCCGTTTCGGCAGGGCCAGGGCGTCGCGGATCTCCTCGGGGGTGTACGGGTGCTGCCCGTGGAAGCCGTTGACGCCGACGACGAAGGGGATGCCGCGCCGCTCGAAGAAGTCGATGGCGGCGAAGCTGGACTCCGGCCTGCGGACGTCGATGAGGACCACGGCGCCCAGGGCGCCGATCGCGAGGTCGTTCCACATGAACCAGAACCGCTGCTGGCCCGGGGTGCCGAAGAGGTACAGGACCAGTTCGGGGCTGAGGGTGATCCGCCCGAAGTCCAGGGCCACGGTGGTGGCCCGTTTCTCCTCGATGCCGTCGAGGTCGTCGACGTTCAGACCGGCGGAGGTGAGGGGTTCCTCGGTGCGCAGCGGGACGATCTCGCTGACCGCCCCGACCATGGTCGTCTTGCCGACGCCGAACCCTCCGGCGATCAGGATCTTGACCGCGTCGGGAGCGGGGGGTGCGTCGGGTGCCGAAGTCCCGCGCACGGCGGGGTCAGAGCCGGCCAAGGCCGTCCCTCACTTTCTGCAGCAGGTCCAGGTCCGGGGTACGGGAGACGAGACGCGGAGCCTGGACGGTGATCCGGCCCGCCTCCAGCAGATCGCAGAGCAGGATCACGACCACGCTCACCGGCAGGTCGAGTTCGGCGGCGAGTTCCGCCACCACGATGGGCTTCGCGCACAGCCGCAGGATCCGGGCGTGCTCGGGCTGCGGCCGGGTGGCGCCCTCGGGCGGCGGATCCACCGTGGTCACCGACGTGATGAGGGTGAAGTCGGCGCGGCTCGGCCGGGTGCGGCCTCCGGTCAGCGTGAACGGCCGGACCAGCCGGCCGGCCGCGTCGCCTTCGCTCACCTCACTCGCCGTTGTCGGCCGCGGCGGCGACGCCCGCACGAGGTGCTGCCCTGAGGTGCTCGCCGATCTTCTTCACCAGCATGTTCATCTGGTACGCCACCACGCCGACGTCCGCGCCCTGGTTGGTGAGCACGGCGAGATGGGCGCCGGGGCCCGCGGCGGTGAGGATCAGATAGCTGTCGCGCATCTCGATCAGCGCCTGGCGCACCGGACCGCCGCGGAAGTCCATGCTGACGCCCTTGCTGAGGCTCATCAGGCCGGACGCGGTCGCCGCCAGCCGTTCGGCGTCGTCGCGGACGAACGCCGTGGACTTGCTGACGACCAGTCCGTCCTCGGAGAGCACGACGGCGTGGTTCACATCGGCGACCCGTTCCACCAGTCCGGTGAGCAGCTGGTCGAGCTGGCTGTGTGTGGCGGTGCTGGGGCGTGTCATTTCTCTGTCCTTCACGAGCGGTCGGCGGGCGGAGTCCACGAGCGGTCTGCGGGCTGGGTCGGGGCCGGGTCCTCCCCGTGGTCGTAGGACGGTTCCTCGCCCCCGTGGTCGTACGACATCTCCTCGTCGTCGCGGGCCCGGAGCGTCCCGCGCTGGAAGCCCGCGAGGGAGGAGGCGGCGCGTTCCGCGGAGAAGTCGGCGAGGTCGGTGGCGTCCTTGTCGTCGGCCTCGGCGGGCGCCGCCTCCTCCCGCAGCTCCGTGGCCAGGCTGGTCTGCGGCACCCGGCGCGGCAGCGGAGCAAGCCCGTCGCGGCGGGTGGCGCCCTGAGCGGGGCCGGAGCGGGGCGCGGCGGAGTCGCTCGTACGGGTCCGGGCGGAGGGGGGTGTCTCCTCCGCACGTTCATGGGGCCGGCGCTCCGGGACCGCGTCGTCGGCGGAGCCCTGCGCCGCCACGACCCCCGCCGGTACCGCGACCTCCCCGTCCTCGGCGGGGGAGTCGGGGCCCTCGCGGACCACGATCTCGTGCGGGATCAGCACGATCGCGGTGGTCCCGCCGTACGGCGAGGAGCGCAGGGTGACGGCGATGCCGTGCCGGGTGGCGAGCCGCGCGATCACGAACATGCCGAGCCGCAGGTCGTCGGCGAGTGCCACCACGTCGAACTGCGGGGCCACCGCCAACTGGGCGTTGAACGCGGCGTAGTCCTCCTCGGACAGGCCCAGGCCCCGGTCCTCGATCTCGACGGCCAGCCCCTTGGCCACCATCGCCGCCCGCACCCCCACCGGGCTGGGCGCGGGGGAGTAGGCGGTCGCGTTGTCGATGAGCTCGGCCAGCAGATGGATGACGTCGGCCACCGCGGGCGGGCTCAGGTACACCTCGTCGTCGGTGTGCACGTCCACCCGTTGGTACTGGGCGACCTCACCGACGGCGCTGCGCAGGATGTCGATCAGCGCGACCGGTTCGGTCCAGCTGCGCCGGGGCTGTTCGCCGCTGATGATGACGAGGTTCTCCTCGTAGCGGCGGAGCTGGCTCGCGGTGGAGTCGAGTTCGTACAGGCCCTTGAGGATCCCCGGGTCCTGGTGCTCGCGTTCCAGCGCGTCGAGCTTGCTGAGCTGAAGGTTGACCAGGTTCTGGCTCTGCCGGGCGATGCCGAGGATCACCTTCTGGAAGCCGCGTCGGGTGTCGGCGAGTTCCACCGCGGTGTAGACCGCCGTGCGCTGGGCGGTGTTGAACGCCTTGGCCACCTGGCCGAGTTCGTCCTCGCCGTAGTCCAGGGGCGGGGTGGCGGACTCCACGTCGACCTTCTCGCCCCGGTTCAGCCGGGCGACCACGTCGGGCAGCCGTTCCTCGGCGAGGCTGAGCGTGGCCATCCTGAGACCGCGCAGCCGCCGGGAGAGGGAGCGGGTGATGCGCCAGGACATCACCACGCACACCAGCAGGGCGACGAGTCCGCCGGCGCTCAGCGCGGCCGCCTTGATCAGCAGGCTGTGCGCCTTGTCGGCGCTGCGGTCGAGCAGTTGCGTGGTCTGCTGCTGGATCAGGTTCGTGTACTGGTCGGAGATCCTGCCGAGCGCGGTGTTCCAACGGGCGTGCGCGTCGGGCAGGTCGACCGTCGTGGCCACCCGGCCGTGGACCGTCCGGGCCGCGATGATCTGGTCCTCGACGGTCTCCAGGGTCTTCCAGTCCTGGCTCTGGAGGACCCGTTCGACCTGGTCCTTCACGGTGCCGTGCAACGAGTTGAGGACCTGGCTCTGGAAGACCCAGCGGCGCACGTCGACCCGCCGGGCGAACTCCTGCCACGACTGCTGGTCGAGCTTGCCCGAGGGCCACGCCAGCGCGAGCTGGGCGTCCTCCTGGGCGACCAGCTCCGCCGCGTTCCCCACCGTGATCAGCGGCCCCGCCTGCGAGGTGAGGTCGCCGTCGTCGACCTGGGACAGTTCCTGGAAGGCGTGGATCTGGTCGCCGATGATCGAGGTGTACTGGTCCAGGGCCTGCTGGGCGGTGATGTCGGTGGGGTGGTCCACCTGCCCCCGGTAGTACTCCAGGCTTCCCACCGAGGCGATGACCGAGTACATCCGGTCGCCGATCCGTGCGGGCGCGTTCTTGAAGTCCTCGGACCGGCGGACCAGTTTCGCGACCGCGACGTCCGTGCGCCCGCGCTGCCGGTCCAGGGCGGCCCGGGAACCGTGCGGCGAGGCCATCCAGGCGGCCGACAGGCTGCGCTCCTGCTGCAGCGCGAGTGTCGCCTCGGTGCCCATGGCACCCGTCGACCGGCTCAGCCCCGTCTGTTCGCGCAGTCGCAGCCCCTCCGAGAAGATCTGCGTCGTCGTCACACCCCACATGGTGGCGAGCGTGACGCTGGGGACCAGCGCCAGCAGGATCAGGGAGAGACGTATGGAGCCGAGACGGCGCCGGGCACCGGTCCGTGGAGACATCGTCGTCCTAGAGCGATCAGCGATGAGGGGGTGCGCAGGATGCTATCCGTACAAGTGACCGTACGCACCGTGAGGGACGGAAAACCTTGGTGACGCGTGTATAGGGGGCGGCGGTTCAGCGGGTTCCGTTCGCCGCGAACTTCGCGACCGAGGACACGTTCTCCTTCGTGACGAACGCGGGTCCGGTGAGCACGGGAGCGGTTCCGCCGCCGCTGAAGTTTCCGTTGGAGTGGTAGAGCCAGAGCGAGTCCACGGCCAGATATCCCTGGAGATAGGGCTGTTGATCCACCGCGAACTGCACGTCGCCGCTCTGTACGGACTTCACCAGACCGCTGTTGAGGTCGAAGCTGGCGACCTGGGCCTTGCTGCCCGCCGCCTTCACCGACTTCACCGCGGCGAGCGCGAACTGCGCGCCCAGCGTGACGACTTCGTCGACGCTCGGGTCCTGGCGCAGTCTGGCCGTGACGGCGGCGCCCACGGCGTCCATGTCGGTGCCGTTCACATAGAGCATGTCGGTCTCGCCGCCGAACGTCTTCTTCACCCCGGCGCAGCGGGCCTCCAGGGCGATGTTGCCCTGTTCGTGGATGACACACAGGGCGTGCTTGGCCTTGAGCTCGTCCAGTTTGTCGCCGGTGGCCCGGCCCGCGACGCTCTCGTCCTGGCCGAAGTACTCCAGCAGTCCCTCGGACTTCCAGGCGTCGATCCCGGAGTTGAGACCGACCACGGGTATCCCCGCCGCCTTGGCCGCGCTGACCGCGCTCTGCATCGCCTCCGGCTTGGCCAGCGTCAGCGCGATGCCGTCGACCCGGTCTCGGATCGCGTCCCGCACCAGGCTCGCCTGGGCGGCGGCCTCGGAGTCGCTCGCGTACGTCAGGTCGATGCCGTCCTTGGCGGCCGCCGCCTGTGCGCCCTTGCGCACCAGCTCCCAGAACGCGTCTCCGCGGGCGCCGTGGGTGATCAGGGCGATCTTGATCCGGCCGGTGCCCGCCTTGCCCGCCGAGGTGTCGTTCGTGCCGCCGGAGCCGGAGCAGCCGGCGGCGAGCAGACAGGCCGCGGTGACGGCGGCGACGAGGGCGGCGCGGTGCGGGGATCCGGGGAAGTGGTGAGGTGTGGGGGACATGTTCATGGGTGCGGCACCTCGCTGTGCGGCCCAGCGGCGGGTCGATGAGAGTGAGATCGGTGCGATGTCGGGATGTTGTGCACCGACTGTCGTACTTTCGTTGGGCCGGAGCCAATCGTGTGTCACACTCGGCCGTCAAGTGAGCGGGCATATGCCGGAGGTGACCGGCGCGGGGGTCTCGTCGCCGCATCGTCACTAGTTGGACGCGTGATGGGTGAGTTGGGTGGTATCGCACCTTCCGCACAGGGCACGGATGTTCAATGATGGTGCGCGGGCCCGTCGTTGGTGGGCTGCCTGCGTTCACACGGGGGAGAACGAGATGACGCGTGGGGTTTCCGCTGTCCGTGCCGGCTTGCGTACGGGAGTGACCGGCGCCGCGGTCGTCGGCCTGTCGGCCATGTCGCTGGTCGCCGGGACCGCGTACGCGACTCCGTCCGGCCCCGGTGTCACCGCGACGGTGCTCTACCGGACCACCGTGGGGAACACGGACTACACGCTCCGGGAGATCACCATCCCGCCCGGCCAGAGCACCGGCTGGCACTACCACGACGGTCCCCTGTACGGCCTCGTGAAGCAGGGCACCCTGAGCCACTTCGACGCCACCTGCGCGCAGGACGGCACCTACCCGGCCGGCCGTACGATCACCGAGCCCCCGGGTCCCGCCCATGTGCACATCGGCCGCAACGAGGGCTCGGTCCCCGTCGTCCTGGACGTGCTGTACGTCCTGCCCCACGGCTCGCCGTTCTCGCAGGACGCGCCCAACCCCGGCTGCGACTTCCAGTAGCGCCGGACAGGCCTTGAGGCGCGATCACTCGAACGGCAGTGCCTGTTCGGCCCAGATCGTCTTTCCGGTGCCGGTGGTGCGAGTGCCCCAGCGGTCGGTGAGCTGGGCGACGAGGAGCAGCCCGCGGCCGCCTTCGTCGAAGGTGCGGGCCCGGCGCAGATGGGGCGAGGTGCTGCTGGCGTCGGAGACCTCGCAGATGAGGGTGCGGTCGCGGATGAGCCGGAGCTGGATGGGCGCTCCGCCGTAGCGGATGGCGTTGGTGACCAGTTCGCTGACGACGAGTTCGGTGACGAACGCGACCTCGTCGAGCCCCCAGCGGGCCAGCTGCTCGGTCGCGTACTGCCGGGCGGTGGCGACCTCCGCCGGATCGGCGGGCAGGTCCCACACCGCCACCTCGTCGCTGTCCAGGGTGCGGGTGCGGGCCAGCAGCAGGGCCACGTCGTCCTTGGGATGCTGCGGCAGCAGCACCTGGAGCACGTTGTCGCAGGCCTCGTCCAGATTTCCGGCGGGGACCGTCAGCGCGTTGCACAGCACCGCCGTGCCCGCGTCCGCGTCGAGGTGACGGGCCTCGAAGAGACCGTCGGTGTAGAGAGCGAGGACGGTGCCTTCCGGCAGGTGCAGCTCGGTGGCCTCGAAGGGGAGCCCGCCCACGCCGAGCATCGGTCCCGCGCTCACCTCGACGACCTTCACGGTGCCGTCCGGGAACAGCACGGCGGGCGGCGGATGCCCGGCCGTGGCGACGGCGCAGTGCCCGGAGACCGGGTCGTACACCGCGTACAGACACGTGGCGCCGATCTCCGCGCCCGTCGGGCTCTCGTCGGCCGCCAGATGTCCGACCAGGTCGTCGAGATGGGTGAGCAGCTCCTCCGGGGGCAGGTCGACGTCGGCCAGCGTCCATACCGCCGTACGGAGCCGGCCCATCGTGACGGAGGCGTGGATGCCGTGCCCGACGACATCGCCGACGACGAGCGCCACCCGGGTCCCGGACAGCGGGATCACATCGAACCAGTCGCCGCCGACGCCCGCCCGCGACAGCGCCGGAAGGTA
The DNA here is from genome assembly GCF_001514115.1 of Streptomyces olivochromogenes. Classification (GTDB taxonomy): domain Bacteria; phylum Actinomycetota; class Actinomycetes; order Streptomycetales; family Streptomycetaceae; genus Streptomyces; species Streptomyces olivochromogenes. The sequence goes on along the minus strand of NZ_KQ948463.1, from coordinate 270,566 downwards.
GCGGGAGGCGAACTCGACCGCCGCCTGTCCCGCCATCGCCTGGGGCAGCAGACTGCGCTGAAGGGCCAGGGCGGTCGTGCGCTCCTTGGCGTACCGGCGGGCGTTGTCCACGCACACGGCCGTGCGGCTGGCCAGCTCCTGGGCCAGCGACACGTCGTCCTGGTCGAAGGGGTCCGGACTCTCGGCGGTGAGCAGCCTCACGAAGACCGCCACCCCCAGCGTCGTACCGCGCGCCACCAGCGGTACCGCCATCAGTGAGAAGTCCCGGCGGTCCGGCTGGTGCGGCCTGGCGGCCCGGGCGCCGTGCCGGCTGAGCCATCCGTCGACGTCCGGGTCGCCGGTCCTGGTGAGCACCGCGTGCCCGGTGACCAGGGCGCGGACCGGTGGGGAGGAGGACGGGTAGACGTCGGCCGCGCCCAGGTCGATCGCCGCTTCCTGCACCCCGGCGGTACGGGAGTGGTGCGCGACCCGGCGCAGCTCCACATCGGCTTCCACCGGACCGCCGGTGGGCTCCTCGCCCTCGACCACCGAGTCCAGCAGGTCCACGCTCACGAAGTCGGCCAGCTCGGGCACCGCCAGCTGGGCCAGCTCACGGGCGGTGTGGATCACGTCCAGCGTCGTACCGATGGCGGCGGCGGACTTGCTCAGCAGGGCGAGCCGCTGCCGGGCCCGGTACTGCTCGGTGCTGTCGTAGCCGGCCAGCGAGACGCCGAGCAACTGTCCGGAGGGGGCCCGCAGCGGCCACATCTCGATGTTCCAGGCGTGCATATGCAGTCCGGAGGGGGCCCTGGTCCAGCTCTCGTAGTGGACGGGGCGGCCGGTCTCGACCACCCGGCGCAGATGGTTGAAGAAGCTGCGGCTGTGCTCCGCGTTCTCGACGGTGTCCGGGAAGTAGCGGTACAGAACCTCGGCCTCCTGGACGCCCATGATCCGGCAGGCGGTGTCGTTCATCCGCAGATAGCGCTGTTCGGTGTCGAAGACCGACATCGACACCGACGCCTGCTTGAACGCCAGCTCTCCCAGGTCGCGGCCCCGCCCGTCCGGCACCGCGGTGATCACGTATCCGGCAGGCGCCCCCTCCAGGCCCTGGAGCGGGTACGCCCGCAGGGCCAGCTCGGTCCGCCGCCCGTCCTGGCGCCGTACGGGCACCACACCGTGGCCGCCGTTCGCCCGCAGCGCCCGCCAGGCCTCGTGCGGGTCCCCGTCCAGCAGGTCCGACACAGGTCGGCCGGTGACCTCCGCCGCGGCGTGCCCGGTCAGCAGCTGCGCGCCCTCGCTCCAGCCGGTCACGACTCCGTGCGCGTCGACCACCACCATGGCGTCACCGGCCGTGGTTGCCCGCCCCGCATCGCCCGGGATTTTCACCATATGTACAAGGATGGTGTGATCCGGCAGTCACATCAACCCGGGAGCGGGCCGGAATCCGGTCCGGGAAGGGGAGCTCGGCAGCCGCAGGGGGTCCTCCGGCGCCGCGGCCGCCTGCCCGTCGGCGACCCCGGCGACCCTGGTGATGTCCGATCGGGGGGGGCGGTGTGCGACCCCGGCGGGGCGGGCGTCCCGCTTTCAGGGGCGCGGATCCGGGGTGCCGGCCGAGCCGCGGCGTTACGGCCGCCGCCCCCCGGACCGCATCTCCCGAGGACTCACCCCGTACCGCTGCCGAAACGCCGTACTCAGCGCACTCGCCGAGGAGAACCCCGAGGCGAAGGCCAGATCGGTGATGGTCAGGTGCTCGCAGTCGCCGCACTGGAGGCGCTCACGAACCAGCCGCAGCCGCTCCTCGCGGATGAGGTCGCGCGGAGTGGTGCCGGCGCGCTGCAGGGCCAGCTGGATCTGACGCAGGGACCAGCCGAGCGCGTGCGCCATGGACGTACCGGTGAGACCCGGGTCGGCGGCGTGTTCACGGACGTGGCGGCGGACCATCGTCTCCACGTCGGTGAGTTGGCCCGCCCCGTCGGGGCGGTCGTCGCCGAGGGTGAGCATGCACAGCAGCTCGACGACGCGGTCGGAGACGGCGTTGAAGTGCGCGTCGGTGAGGTGGTCCCGCTCCGCGTGCAGGTCGCTGATCATGGAGCTCACCACCCGGCCGAGCCCCCTGCTCAGATCGAGCCCGGTAGCCAGCGGCGACCTGCGGTTCAGCGGGCCGTCCATCTCGCGCGCGGGGATGGTGAGGACGAACGCGTGCGTCGAGGCGTCCTGGAGGCACTCGAAGGGTGCCCCGAAGCTGACGAGGGTGCCGGTGCCCGGTGTCAGCCGGGCCTCCTGGCCGTCCTGCCGCAGCACGATCTCCCCGCTGAGCGGCAGCAGTAATCGGTAGTCCTCGTCGGGGTCCTGACGGACCTGGCGGGCGGTCCTGCTGTACGCGACCTCGTCCGACCAGAACTTGACGAGCTGGTAGCGCTCGGTGCGCTGGCGGACCGTCGCGCCATGGAAGTCGTCGGTGCGCGCGTACCGGTAGTTCATTCTGGCCTGGTGGGACCCGATGTGCTCGCTCCAGAAGTCGGCCCGCTCGCGCGGATCCACCTCCGCGGTCGTCCGTGTTTCCACGATGTAGCTTTCCGCGGGCAATGACACCCTCAACTCCCGTGCAGCGAGCGGTAGTTACTCCACGTCAGCCTAATGCATACAGTCCGTGCGCCCCACGGCAACTTCCTTGCGCGCGACGGCAAGCGCTTGTTCCGGCAGACGGCTACGGTCGTGCGACCCGTCAACTTGCATATGCCATTGAGGACTTCATGACCGAACGGATACCGGAGGCGGCGTTCTGGTGCCTGGCCGTCGGGCTGCTCGCCGTCATCGTGCTGCTGGTGCGCCAGCGCGGGATCACGGGACGGCAGCGCGGCCGGAGCGCCGAGCTCGCGGACGCGCTGCGGGCCCGGGACGAGGAGCTGCGCCACCTGGTCGCGGTCCGTCTGCCCGCGCTCGAAAGCGCCCCGCACCAGCCTGCCTCCACGACGGGTCACTCCCTCTCCGCGTCAGGTCAGTCCCTTCCCTCGCCAGGTCAGCCGCTCCCCGCGGCCGGGGCGTCCCTTACCGCACCGGCCCTCCCCGCCGTCGGCCTCCTCGACGCGCGGCTGGCCGACACCGACTTCGCGAAGTGCCTCGACGGCCTCCTGGAGCGGTTCTCCGACGCCGTGCGGCACGCACAGACCCGCGCCGACCAGTCCGCGAAGGCCGCCCTCAAAGCGTCGATGCGCTCGATCCAGGCCCTCGCCAACGAGCAGCAGGTGTCCATCTCGGAGATGCAGGACCGCCACGACCACCCCGACGTGCTGCGCGACCTGCTCGAGATCGACCACACCAACGCCCAGTTCGGCCGTCGCGCGCAGGCCATCGCCGTACTGTGCGGTTCCTGGCCCGGACGCCAGCGGGCCGCCTCACCGCTCATCGAGGTGGTCCGCGGCGCGACCTCCCGTATCCGCGACTACCGGCGCATCCGCATCAACGGACAGGCCGACATCGCCGTCGAGAGCCGGGCCGTCGAACCGGTCGTCCTCGCCGTCGCCGAACTCCTGGACAACGCCGCGCGCCACTCGCAGCCCAACACCACGGTCGAGGTCAGCGTCCAGGCGGTGCACAACGGCGCCGTCGTGGTCATCGACGACGCGGGCGTCGGCATGGACAGCCGCGGGTCCGAGCACGCCGCCGCGCTGCTGACCGGCCGCCGCGCGGTGGACGTCACCCGCCTCGACGACCCGCCCCAGTTCGGCTTCGCCGTCATCGGCGTCCTCGCCACCCGCTACGGGTTCAACGTCTCCGTGGACACCCGCTCCCCGTACGGCGGCGTGCGCGCCGTGGTCTTCGTACCGGCCGCGCTGCTCACCCACGCCGACCCGGTCCAGGAACCCCCGCCGCCGAGGGAACCGGCGCGCACGCCCCGTCGTACGGCCCGGACGAGCGGGCCCGCGCAGGCGACGACCGCCGGCGGACTGCCCAAGCGGCGCCGCCGCGCACCCGTGTCCCCGCCCGCCGCCGAACAGCCCCCGGCGGCAACGGGCGCACCAGCCGCCCCGGCCGCACCGGCCGAGGAGAGCGCGGGCCGCTCCGCGGAGGAGAACGCCCGGCGCATGGGCGCGTTCGCGCGCGGCACCCGCTCCGCGCGGGCCGAGCGGGACACCGCGCCCTCCTCACCCACCGCGGCCGGAACCCCCCACGACATCGAAGCCCCCCACGAATCCGAAGGGAACACACAGGGATGATCGCGCCCATGACCAACGAGCTGGGGTGGATGCTCGACGAGGTCCTGAAGGTGCCGGAGGCGCGGCACGCCATCCTGCTGTCCGCCGACGGCATGCTCCGGGCCCACTCCGCGGACATCGGCCGCGACGACGCCGAGCGGCTGGCCGCGGGCCTGTCCGGGGTGCAGTCGATCAGCCGCAGCACCGCGGAGTTCTGCGGAAGCGCGACCGCGCCGTGGCGGCAGACCCTGATCGAGTTCGCGCACGGGTACGTCTTCCTCGTCGCCGCCGGGCAGGGCGCCCACCTCGCGGTGTCCACCGGCGAGAACGTGGACATGGAGGCGGTCACCTACCGCATGCACAAGTTGGTCGACCGGCTCGGCAAGGAGCTGACCAGCCCGGCCCGGCAGGACACCGGCAGCCCGGCATGACACCCGGGCGCCGGCCGGGCGGGAGGCTGGTGCGGTCGTACGTCGTCACGGACGGCCGCGCCCACCCCTCCCGCAACACCCTCGACCTCGTCACCCTGCTGATCGCCGCCGACGACCTGCCGCTGACGGGGCTGAACCCGGAGAAGCGCCGGCTGATGGAGCTGTGCCGGCCCGGAGCGCTGTCGGTCGCCGAGGTGGCCGGTCATCTGGAACTCCCGGTCAGCGTCACCAAAGTACTGATCGCCGACCTGATGGACAGCGGTCACCTCGTCACCCGGGCGCCGGTACCGGCCGCCCGTCTCACCGACGCCCGCATCCTCCAGGAGGTACTGGATGGGCTCCGCGCCCGCCTCTGACGACGTCCATCTCGGCCCGGGTGTGCGCACCGCGGTCAAACTCCTGATCGTGGGCCACTTCGCGGTCGGCAAGACCACGTTCGTCGGCGCGCTCTCCGAGATCCGGCCGCTGCGTACCGAGGAGGTGATGACCGAGGCGGGCGCACGCGTCGATGACCTCGCCGGTTCGAGGGAGAAGACGACCACCACCGTCGCCCTCGACTTCGGCCGCCTCACCCTCAGCGACGCCCTGGTGCTCTACCTCTTCGGCACGCCAGGGCAGCACCGCTTCACCGAACTCTGGAAGGACATGACCAGCGGGGCGCTCGGCGCGCTGGTGCTGGCCGACACCCGGCGGCTGTCCGAGTCCTTCGACGTCATGGGCGTACTGGAGGAGCTGGGGCTGCCGTACGCCGTCGCCCTCAACGACTTCGACGACGCCTCCGCGGCGCACGACCTGGACGAGGTGCGCGAGGCCCTCGACCTGCTGCCCTCGACCCCGCTCGTGCGCTGCGACGCCCGCGACCGGGTCTCGTCCACCGAGGCGCTGATCGCCCTCGTCGAGTACCTGATGACCCGCAGCGGCGAACTGGAGCCCGTGTGACCTCCGAACCACCACCGCCCGGCTGCCCGGCGCACGAGCCCCTGTACGGGCCCGGGTTCGCGGCCGACCCCGCCGCCGTCTACCGGCGGCTGCGTACGGCAGGACCGACCGCGCCCGTCGAGCTCGCACCCGGCGTCAGAGCCACCCTCGTCACCTCCTACGACGCCGCCCTGCACGTCCTGCGCAGTCCGGAGACCTTCTCCAAGGACCCCCGCCGCTGGCGCGACCTCGCCGACGGGACCGTCCCGCCGGACAGCCCGGTCGTGCCGATGATGATGTACCGGCCCAACGCGCTGTTCACCGACGGCGAGCAGCACGAGAGGCTGCGCGGCGCGATCACCGACAGCCTCGCGCTCGTCGATCCGAACACCCTGCGCGGCTATGTGGAGCGCAGCGCCGACACCCTCATCGACCGCTTCGCGCCGCTCGGCACCGCGGATCTGCTCGGCGAGTACGCGCAGGTCCTGCCGCTGCTGGTCTTCAACCACCTCTTCGGCTGCCCGGCCGAGTACGGGGTCCGGCTGGTCGAGGGCATGTCCGGGATCTTCGACGGGGTGGACGCGGAGAAGGCCGACGAACTGCTGACCAGCACCCTGCTCGACCTGGTCGCGCTGAAGCGGGGCAACCCCGGTCAGGACATGACGTCCTGGCTGATGGCGCACCCCGCGGGCCTCACCGACGAGGAGATGATCCACACCCTCGTGGTGCTGATGGGCGCCGGCACCGAGCCCCAGCAGAACCTGATCGCGAACAGCCTGCGGCTGCTGCTGTCCGACGAACGGTTCGCGGGCGATCTGTCCGGCGGCAGCCTTCCGGTGGAGGACGCCCTCGACGAGGTGCTGTGGACCGATCCGCCGATCGCCAACTACGCCGTGCACTATCCGCTGCACGACGTCGTGTACGAGGGGGCGGTGCTGCGCGCGGGCGATCCGCTGGTCGTCAGTCTCGCCGCGGCCAACACCGATCCCGCCCTGACGGCCGATCAGCGAGCAGGCAACCGGGCCCACTTGGCGTGGAGCGCGGGACCCCACAACTGCCCGGCGCAGAGCCCGGCCCGGCTGATCGCGACGGCCGCGGTGGAGAAGCTCCTCGACCGCCTCCCCGATGTCGAACTGGGTTTGCCGGTGGGGGAGTTGTCCTGGCGGCCCGGCCCGTTCCACCGTGCGCTGGCGGCGCTGCCCGTACGCTTCCCGCCCACCGCGACGGTCCAACGGCACGAAGGCGAGCGCCAGTCGTACGCGAGCCCCCTCCCGGCTCTCGTGACCGAGCCCCCCGCCCCGGAGCCCGACCGCCCGCGAAGCGGCTGGACCCGACTCCTGTCCTGGTGGCGCGGCGAGTGAGCGCCGGCGTCTAGCGGATCCGGGCGGGCAGGGTGCGGTGGCCGTTGGAGATGAAGGAGTCCACCGGCTCCAGATCCGATGCCGGTGCGGCGAGCCGGAGGTCGGGGAAGCGGTCGAAGAGGGCGGGGAGGGCGATGCGGGCCTCCAGGCGGCCCAGTGGGGCGCCGAGGCAGCGGTGTACACCGTGTCCGAAGGCGAGGTGCTCCTTGTCCGCCCGGGTGACGTCGAAAAGGTCGGCGTCCTTGCCGTAGCGCTCGGGATCGCGTCCGGCGGCGGCGTACGCGGCGAGGATCGCCTCGCCCCGGCCGATCACCGTGCCGTCCGAGCCGCCCAGTTCGGCGAGGTCGAGGTCCTCCACGGCGTAGCGCAGCGGCAGGCTCGCGACGGGCGCCTCGACCCGCAGGGTCTCCTCGATCAGGTCGTCCCAGGTGGCGCGCCCGGCGCGGAGGTGTGCGAGCTGCTCGGGGTGGGTGAGCAGGGCGTGCACGGCGTTGTCGATGAGGTTGACCGTGGTCTCGTGACCGGCGCTGACCATCAGGACCAGCGTGTCGAGCAGCTCCTGCTCGCTCAGCCGGCCGTCCCCCTCGTCGCGGGACGCGATGAGGCCGGAGGTCAGGTCGTCGCCGGGTGACTTCCGCTTCTCGGCGACCAGTTCACCCAGTACGGCGTACAGCCTGGCGTAGTTGCCCGTCACCTCCTCGGGCTGCGCGGAGGTGTGGAAGATGCTGTCCACCAGGTCCCTGAGGTCCGCCCGCTTGTCCTCGGGCAGTCCGAAGAGCTCGCTGATCACCCGGATGGGGATCGGATAGCAGAACTCCTCGCGCAGATCGACGACTTCGCCGTGCTCACCGGCCTCGGCGATGCGGTCGAGGAGGCCGGAGGTGATCTCCTCGATCCTGGGCTGCAGCGCGGCCGTACGGCGGGCCGTGAACGCCGTGGAGACGAGGGTCCGCAGCCGCCTGTGGTCGCCGCCGTACGCGGTGAACATGTTCTGCACCGCGACCCAGGTGAACAGCGGCCACTCGGGGGAGATCTCCCCGTTGATCCAGGCGGGCCAGTGCCGGCGCGGGTCCTTGGACACCCGCGGGTCCAGGAGCAGCCGTTTGAGCAGCTCGGGGCTGCTGACCGCCCAGGCCTCGACGCCACCGGGCAGGGCGACACGGGTCGCCGGTCCGCGCGCGCGGATGCGAGCGGCCTCCGCGTGGATGTCACGGCCCGTCGCGTCCACCACCAAGGGGCTCGGGTTGCCCGTCAAGGGACTCGGGGTTCCCATCGGAAGCCTCCCTGGCGCTCGGACGTCGGTACGGCGCGTCACGTTACGCGAGGGTGCCGTTCACCGATGCGACCGTCCGGTATCCGCTGCGTGCGAGGGCAACTTCCCTGCGCGTACAAGCAAGTTGGAGGACGGTCCGCCTCCTGGAGCCGTACCGTCACGGCTCCCGCCCCGGCCGCCCATTGCCCTGAGCCCGGCCGGGGCGGGCCCCTTCCGTTTCGCTTTCCCTACGCCTCGGTCGCCATCCGCTGCCGGCGGCGCCTGCGCAGCAGACGTCGCTTGCGCGGCTCCTGGTGGGGAAGCCAGCCGAAGGCCAGGCAACTGCCGGTCGCTCCGAGGAGGAGGCCGATGAAGAAGCCGCCCAGGTTGGAGGTGAGCCAGGTGCCGAGGGAGAGGAGGATGCCGAGCAGGGAGTAGAAGAGCCGCTGCGTCGGGTTGAAGAGGATCAGCAGACCGCACAGGATCATGACCGTCGGCAGCAGATAGCCCGCCATGCCCTGCATCCCGATGTGCATGACGACCTTCAGGGACGCCTTCTCGGTGAGGAGGATCTCCGCCCCGCCCAGGGTGAGCAGCAGGCCGCCCCAGAAGGGGCGGTCCGCACGCCACTGCCGGAAGCCGGACCGCAGATCCCGGACGTCCGACATCAGCAGCCCGAGTCGCTGAAGCGGAGCTTGAGACCGGGGAGCTTGAACACCGCCGCGGTGGTGGCGTAGTTGGTCTGCCGCAGGTTCCCGATGTGGACGGTGTCGGCCTGCTGGCTGAAGACGCCCTTGTTCCCCTGGACCCCGGCCTTGTCGAGCGTGCTCGCGTCGTTGCCGATCTCGATGTTGTTGAAGGCCGCGTCGCCCGACAGCTCGGTCGAGTCGGTCGTCAGATTGGTCGCCTGAACCTTGTCCGTGCCGCCGCCCGCGGTGATGACGAGGTTCGTACCGCCCAGGTCGACGCTCTGGCACAGCTTGGTGAGCGTCGCGTTCTTGATCGCGGAGGTGATGACGAGGACCTGGCCGCCGGTGTCGCCGGCGTTCGGGCTGCCGTCGGCCATGTTGTCGAGGTTGCCGAACTGCTCGAAGCCGGTGCCGTTGAGTTCGGTGGCCGTGACGGTGAACGGCATGCCCGAGATGGCGAACTGCACCCCCAGCGCGCCCTGGGCGGTGAGGATCATCAGTCCCGCGGCGACCGCGGTGGCAGGCACCGCCATCACCGCGGCGCGGCGCAGGCGGACCCGCCCACGTCTGCCGGAACCGCTTTCGTTCTCGGGGGTCGAATCGGTGGACGCCGTGGCGTCCGAGGACGAGGCCATGTTCTGCTCCCTGGACATAGTCATGCAGGTGGGGCTTCAACGGGCACGTTGTCCTGGCGCGGACAGCGACTGTCGCGCACGCCTCCTCACAACTCCCGGCGGTCGCAAGGGCTTTCTCGTTACGCAGCAGTAGCCGACGTGGAAGTTACCGGGGGTTACATTCGTGGGTCAAGAGACTTGTGGCAAAGGGATGTTGATTGTGTGCCACCTGTGGAGACCCGGCCACGCTGACCTCGTACGCGGTCCCGCGACGACCTCGTGGCCGGGTCCCCGAACGCCTCCCACTCGGAGCGCGTGGACCCTCAACTTGCCTACTACGCCTTGACGTTGACCATTCATCAGGTCTAGAACTCTGCATGGTTTCCCTCGGATCCGTGGCGCCGGATCCGATGCGCGGCACGTACGCCACCTCCTGGACCCCCCGCTCCTCGCGGGGCGGCCGTGGCATGTCTGAACGTGCGGTGCGCTCCAACGCCGAAACCACCTCCCCCCGCGGCACCGGCACGGCACTTTCCCCCCTGAGCCGTGTCCGGTCGCCCGGCTTCCGCTGCCGGTCCGTGACGTAAGGAGAAGGCGTCACGGACCGGCAGCGGTCCGCCGTGACGGCATGTCCGCGACGGTCTCGTACCCACCCGCACCCCCGTCTGAGAAAGAGGCACCCCCATGCGCACTCGATCCCTGCTCGCCCTCCTCGGTACCGCCGCCGCGCTCTCGGTCTCCGCGATCGCCCCCGCCTCCGCGGACGACACCCCCGTGCTCACCGCCGGCGGAGCCGCCGTCGCCACCGGTGACGTCCTCACCGCCTCACTGGCGAGCGGCACCGCCGCCACGCTCTACTCCAGCGCGACCGGCACGAGCGGTGTCTCCTGTGCCGCGTCGACCTTCACCGCCTCCGTCACCGACAACCCGACGGCCCCCGGCACGGCCACCGAGTCGCTCAGCGCCCACACCTTCGGCAGTTGCACCAGCAACGTCATCGGCGTGCTCGGCGTCACCAGCGTCACGGTCAACAACCTCCCGTACACCACCACGGTCGCCTCCGACGGCACGGTCACCGTGACCCCGGCCGCCGGCTCCACCATCCAGACCACCGTCGTGCTGCGCACCCTGCTGGGCAGCATCAACTGCGTCTACCAGGCGCCCAGCCTGACCGGCACGGCGAGCAACACCGACAACAGCATCACCTTCACCACCCAGGCGTTCGCGAAGTCCTCGGGCTCGTCGCTGTGCTTCAGCAGCGGCTACTTCACCGCGAAGTACGCGCCCGTCTCCGACACCACCCAGTCGGGCAGCCCGGCGGTCACCGTCAACTGACCCGACCCGGACGACCGGTCACCGACGGCGTCGCAGCGTGATGGCGACACCCGCGGTGAGCAGGAACGCGACCGCTCCCCCCGCCCCGGCGACGAGGGGGAGCGTGTTGCTGCCGCCGGTCGAGCTGTCCGCGGCCGGCGCGAGATGGTCGGGCGCGGTCACCTCCGTCGTCGCCGCGGTGGTCTCCGGGGCGGGCGACGGTGACCGGTCGGTGGGGGTGGCCGTGGTCGCGGTCGGCTCCTGGCTCGGCTGAGCCGTCCGGTTCGCCGTGGGTGTCGTACGCGCGGGGGACGAGGTCGTCGGCGCGGCGGCCCCGCCGCCGCTCGCGGCCGGGAAGACCACGTCCGAGCACGAGTAGTACGTGTCGCTCGTGCTCGTGTTCTGCCAGATCGTGTACAGCATCTGCCGGCCGGTCCGGTCGGAGGGCAGCGTGGCCTTGATCCGGTAGGCGCCGTTCACCAGCGCCGGATCGGTCGCGGTGGCGAACGGTTTCGCCGGCAGATCGGACCACTTGAGGGGCTTGGTCGGGTCGTACCCGGGCTTGGACAGATACAGCTTGAAGGTCCCCGTGTGCGGAATCGTCGAACTGTAGGAGAGCGTGAAGGTCGCGCCCGGTGTCATCCGCGTGGAGGGCCAGTCGGCGCGGGCCAGGTTCAGTCCCTTGTAGGCGGGCAGACCCCCGCTGCACAGCTGCCCGTCCGGGATCACCTGACGGTCCCTGCCGCCCACACCGGCGACCCGGAGGTTGTCCCAGGCGGTGAAGGGCGCGCCGTTCGCCGCGATCGCCGCCTTGCAGGCCGCCGTACCGGTGTTGCTGCCGCCCTCCGGCGAACAGGCCACCACCCGGCTGACCGGATCCGTCGGCGCGCCGTGCGCCTGGGCAGGACCGACGGCCCACGTCAGGAGAAGCAGCGGGGCCGCCACGGCGACAGCGGCCGCGGTGGCGGTGCGGTGTGCGGTCATCCGGTGGGTCTCCTCGCGGGGTGGGGGCGGCGGGTGCGGCCGTACGACATCGCGCGCAGGCGTGGCCGCACCGTGAAGTACGCGGGCACAGGGCCGTGCGTTCAGACGCGCGAGCCACGTGAAACCGGGCACTCCCGGCCAACTGGGAGCCCTTGAGGGGCGGTTACCAGCCAGATCGAGGGTTTCCCCTGTATCCGTATTACCTGGGCTTTGCCTATCGTTCGGGCACAGCCGACCCACAGGCAACCCCTGACAGGTCGCTCGCGACGTACGGCCGGCCCCCGCGCCGCTTCTGGACTGCACCCCCCGCCGCTTCGACGACGAAGTGATTCGACCGCTGCTCCGCCGTGCCCTGCGCCGCCCGGAGCCGGCCACGAAAGGCAAGCCCTTGCGTCCCGCCCCCTCACGAGAAGTCCGACGGAAGCTGATATCCGTCGCCGCGGTCTCCGCGGCCCTGCTGGCCGGAATGACCACCACGGTCGCCGCCGCCCAGCCGTCCACCGCGACCGCCACCGACCAGGCGGTGGTCACCCCGGCGGCGCAGGCCGTCGCGCAGGCCGTCGCCGCTCCCGCCGAGCGCCTCATCGTCGGCTACAAGTCCGGCGCCGCCGAGGCCACCTCCAACTCCGCCGCCTCCGCCGACGCCGAGACCAAGGGCAAGGAGGCGGGCGAGAACCTCGACTTCACCCGCCGCCTCGGCACCGGCGCGGCCCTCGTCGGCCTCGGCGACAGACTCGGCACGAAGGACGTCGCCGACGTCATCGCGCAGTACCGCGCCGACCCGCAGGTCGCGTACGCCGTACCGGACCGTCTGAACACGCCCCAGGCCGACCCGAACGACACCGAGTACACCAAGCAGTGGGACCTGTACGAGGCCAAGGCGGGCATGAACGTCCCCGGTGCCTGGTCCACCTCCACCGGCAGCGGGGTGACGGTCGCCGTCATCGACACCGGTTACGTGGCGCACACCGACGTCGCCGCGAACATCGTCGCCGGCTACGACTTCATCTCCGACACGGCGGTCTCCGTGGACGGCGACGGGCGCGACAGCAACCCGGCCGACCCGGGCGACTACTACGCGGCGAACGAGTGCGGTTCCGGCATCCCGGCGAGTGACTCCTCCTGGCACGGCACGCACGTGGCGGGCACCATCGCCGCGGTCACGGGCAACAACAAGGGCATCGCGGGTATCGCCTACGGCGCGAAGATCTCCCCGCTGCGCGTCCTCGGCAAGTGCGGCGGCTACGACTCCGACATCATCGACGCCATCACCTGGGCCTCGGGCGGCTCCGTCTCCGGCGTCCCGGCCAATGCCAACGTCGCCAAGGTCATCAACATGAGCCTCGGCGGCAGCGGCGCCTGCACCTCGGCCACCCAGAGCGCCATCACCGCCGCGGTGAACCGGGGCACCACGGTCGTCGTCGCGGCGGGCAACGACAACGACAACGCCGCGAACTACTCCCCGGCGAGTTGCAACAACGTCGTCACCGTCGCCGCGACCGGCCGCAGCGGCTCCCGGGCCTCCTACTCCAACTACGGCTCGATCGTCGACATCTCGGCTCCCGGCGGCGACATGAGCACCGCCACCGCCAACGGCATCTACTCCACGCTGAACTCCGGTACGAAGACCCCCTCCTCGGAGTCGTACGCGTACTACCAGGGCACGAGCATGGCCACCCCGCACATCGTGGGCCTGGTCGCCCTGATGAAGTCGGCGAACTCCTCGCTCACCCCGGCCCAGATCGAGACGGCCATCAAGAACAACGCCCGTGCCCTGCCCGGCACCTGCTCCGGCGGCTGCGGCGCGGGCCTCGCGGACGCGACGAAGACCGTGCAGGCCGTGGCGAGCGGCGGCGGCTCGACCGGGGGCACGACCTTCTCCAACACCACCGCCCTCTCGATCCCGGACAACGGGTCGGCCGTCGAGTCCTCGATCGCCGTCAGTGGCCGCACCGGAAACGCGCCCTCCGCCCTCCAGGTCGGTGTCGACATCACCCACACCTACCGCGGTGACCTGGTGATCGACCTGGTCGCCCCGGACGGCTCGACGTACCGCCTGAAGTCCTCCAGCACCTCGGACTCCGCGGACAACGTCAACACCACCTACACGGTCGACGCGTCCGGTGAGACCGCGAACGGCACATGGAAACTCCGCGTCCAGGACGTGGCCGCCTCGGACACCGGCAAGCTCAACAGCTGGAAACTGACCCTCTGAGCGCGGCCCACGGGGGGAGGGGCGGCCCACGCGCGGCGTGGGCCGCCCCTTTCGGCTCGGCCGGTACCGTGAGCCCCATGTCTGAACCCGCCGACGTGCCCGTGATCCTCAGCGACGAGCCGGGCTCGTTCCCCTGGAGCGTGCTGGCAAAGCGGCATCCGGCCCTCGTCCGGAAGGTCCGGGACGCCTTCCCCTACGGCCCCGAGCAGCACCGCGCGCTCGACGCCCTGCTGAAGAACGCCACCGAGGGCGTCATCGAACCGCTCGGCGAGCGGGCGGCGGACCGTGAGCAGTGGGAGCGGTGGGACGGCCAGGAGTACGCCGGCCGCTCCTGGTTCGAGGTGCCCTTCCTCTGGTCCGAGAGCTACTTCTATCGCCAACTCCTGGAAGCCGTCGGCTACTTCACCCCCGGTCCCTGGAAGGGCATCGACCCCTTCCGCCCCTTCAAGCTCGCGGAACTCGGCGCCCCGGAGGCGGACGAGGAACTCGCCGCGCTCGACCCGCTGGCCGAGCGGCCGGTCGAGGAGCGGGAGGAGGCGCTGCTGCACGGCTCGCTGTGGGGCAATCGCGCGGACCTCGGCTTCCGTCTCGCCGCCGCGGACGGGGAATCGGACGTCGACGCCCAACTGGTCGCCGACGACAGCGAGTCGCTGCGGTCCCTGTTCGCGGGCGGCACCCTCTGCCTGGTCGCGGACAACTCCGGCCGGGAACTCATCCCCGATCTCCTCCTGATCGACCACCTGCTCCACCACCGCCGCGTCGGGCGGGCGCTCCTGCACGTGAAGCCGTACCCGTACTACGTCTCGGACGCCACGACCGCCGACGTGGTCGACGCCCTGCGCCACCTCACCGGAGCGAAGGGGGCGGCGGCCGAGTCCGGCCACCGGCTGTGGGCGGCCATGGCCGACGGCCGCCTCACCGTCCGGGCCCACCCCTTCTCCTGTGCCCCGCTGCCGTACGCCGACATGCCCGACGACCTGCGCCGTGAGTTCGCCGAGGCCGACGTGACCATCGTGAAGGGCGATCTGAACTACCGCCGCCTGGTCGGCGACCGGCGCTACCCCGCCACCACCCCCTTCGCCGAGCCCACCGCGTACTTCCCCGGCCCGGTCGCCGCCCTGCGCACCCTCAAGTCCGATGTGATCGTGGGCCTGGACGCCCGCACGGAGGCCGCCCTCGATGCGGCCGAGGGCGGACACTGGCGCACGAGCGGAACACACGCCCTGATCCAGGTGCGGGCCTGAGAGCCGAGCGGCCACCAGCCGTGCAGTTCACTTGCCTCGAAAAGGGGTAAATTCACGCGATGGTGTGATCATGTCCCGCCCGGCGGATGCCCCCGGAGGGCCCTGGGTAGGGCCCGGCCATGACGCAGCCGTTCGAACTCCCGCACTTCTACATGCCGTATCCCGCGCGGCTGAACCCGCACCTCGACGAGGCACGCGCCCACACGGTCGAATGGGCCCGTGGGATGGGCATGTTGGAGGGCTCCGGCATCTGGGAGCAGTCCGACCTCGACGCGCACGACTACGGGCTGCTCTGTGCGTACACCCACCCCGACTGCGACGGCCCGGCACTCTCGCTCATCACCGACTGGTACGTGTGGGTCTTCTTCTTCGACGACCACTTCCTGGAGACCTTCAAACGCACCCAGGACCGCGACGGCGGCAAGGCCTACCTGGACCGGCTGCCCCTCTTCATGCCGCTGGACCTCTCGACCCCCGTACCGGAGCCGGAGAATCCGGTCGAGGCGGGGCTCGCCGACCTCTGGGCGCGCACGGTGCCCGCGATGTCGGTGGACTGGCGGGGGCGGTTCGCGGTGTCCACGGAGCACCTGCTCAACGAGTCGATGTGGGAGCTCTCCAACATCAACGAGGGACGGATCGCCAACCCCGTCGAGTACATCGAGATGCGCCGCAAGGTGGGCGGCGCCCCCTGGTCGGCGGGACTCGTGGAGTACGCGACGGCCGAGGTCCCCGCCTCCGTCGCGGGGGCGCGCCCGCTGCGCGTGCTGATGGAGACGTTCTCCGACGGGGTCCATCTGCGCAACGACCTGTTCTCCTACCAGCGCGAGGTCGAGGAGGAGGGCGAGCTCAGCAACGGCATCCTCGTCCTGGAGACCTTCTTCGGCTGCACCACCCAGGAGGCCGCCGAGACCGTCAACGACATCCTCACCTCACGCCTGCACCAGTTCGAGCACACGGCCCTCACCGAAGTGCCCGCACTCGCCGCGGAGAAGGGGCTCACCCCGGACCAGGTCGCCGCCGTCGCCGCGTACACCCAGGGGCTCCAGGACTGGCAGTCGGGCGGCCACGAGTGGCACCTGCGCTCCAGCCGCTATATGAACGAGGGGGCGGTGGAGGGCAGTCGGACGCTCGGCAGCGCCGGGTTCGGCACCTCGGCCGTCGACATCGGCGCCCTGCTCTCCGCGGCCGGGGCGCAGCGGCTGCGCAGGTACACCCACGTCCCGTACCAGAAGGTCGGCCCGTCCCTGCTCCCCGACTTCTACATGCCCTTCGAGCTCACCCTCAGCCCCCACCTGGACGGCGCCCGCGACCGCCTCACCGGCTGGATGTACGAGAAGGGCATGCTCCAGGAGGGCGTCTGGGACGAGGACAAGCTCGACGCGTACGACCTTCCGCTGTGCGCCGCGGGCATCCACCCGGACGCGACCGAGGAGGCCCTCGACCTCGCCTCGCAGTGGCTGGCCTGGGGGACGTACGGAGACGACTACTACCCGCTGGTCTTCGGACATCGCCGCGACCTGGCGGCGGCCAAGGCGACCACCGAACGCCTCTCGGCCTGCATGCCCATCGACGGCGAGCCGACCCCGGTCCCGGCCAATGCCATGGAGCACGGCCTCCTCGACCTGTGGGAGCGCACGACCGCGACGATGACGCCGGACGAGCGGCGCAAGCTGCGCGGTGACGTGGACAAGATGACGGAGAGCTGGGTGTGGGAGCTGTCGAACCAGCTCCAGCACCGCATCCCCGACCCCGTCGACTACCTGGAGATGCGCCGCGCCACCTTCGGCTCCGACCTCACCCTGAACCTCTGCCGCCTGGGCCACGGTCCCAAGGTCCCGCCCGAGGTGTACCGCAGCGGTCCCGTCCGGTCGTTGGAGAACGCCGCCATCGACTACGCGATGCTGATCAACGACGTCTTCTCGTACCAGAAGGAGATCGAGTACGAGGGCGAGGTCCACAACGCCATCCTCGTCGTGCAGAACTTCTTCGGCTGCGACTACCCGACCGGCCTCGGCATCATCCACGACCTGATGACCCAGCGCATGCAGCAGTTCCAGCACGTCGCCGCCCATGAACTGCCCGTTCTGTACGAGGACTTCAAGCTCTCGCCGGAGGTGCGCGGCATCATGGACGGCTATGTGGTGCAACTCGAGAACTGGCTGTCCGGAATCCTGAAGTGGCACCAGGACTGCCACCGTTACGGCGCCGAGGACCTGGCCCGCCGCGCCCACGGCTTCCTGCCGGACCGGGCCCCGACGGTGCCGTTCGCCGGGACGGGGGCCGGGGCCGTGCCGGTGCCGGTGCAGGTGCCGGTGCTCAGTCCCCGGGACATGGCGGAGACGGAATCCCCGCCGGACCTCACTCCCTCGACGACGGCAGGCGCCACCCCGTCGTTCACCCTGCCGAAGGGGGTGGGGGCCGCCGCGGAGTTCAGCCTGCCGAAGGCTGAGGCGGCGTCGGCTCCGCACTGACGCCGGCACCGGGGTCCGCATCGGCGTCCGCACCGGTGTCCGTGTGGATGTCCGTGTGGGTGTCGGTCGTCTCGGCGAGGTGCTGCTCCACGTTCGCCCTGGCCGTCCCGGAGAGTCTCCCCATGAGCTCCCCGGCGGCCACGGTGAGGGCCCGGACCTCGTCGGCGAGCGCAGTGTCGGTGGCCGCGGTCCGGGCGAGCGCGTAGTGCTCCTCGACGATGTACGCGCCCAGGTTGGTGCGCTGCCAGTGCCCCAGCGATTTGTCGCCGTCGCCGTCGCCGTCGCCGTCGTCGGCGCCGCTCGCCGGCTCGGCGAGGGTCTCCCGCAGCGAGGTCAACGTGCGTATCGCCGCGCCGAACCGGCCCTCCTCCCGCTCCAGCCGGGCGAGCCTGAGGAGGGCCGAGACGCGGTCCCATGCCCTGGTCTGCAGGGGCACGTACAGCCGCTGCGCGCGCAGCGCCTGAAAGGTGTCACCCAACTTCTCGAACTCGTGCACGAGCGAGCTTAGTTGGGAGGCATCGCGGCGCTCCATGGCCTTGCCGTCCCGCGCGTCGCAGTACGCCCGGAAGTCGATGTCGTCCAACCGCCGGATCAGCGCGGCGCGGGCGAGCTCGACCAGACCCTGTTCGTGGGCGAGGCCGGTCCAGGTGAACAGCGGCTCGTCGGCGGGGTCGGTACCGAAGAGCGAGTCGTCCAGGTCGCGCGCCCACCTCCCCAGCTCGGCCGGATCAGCGCCCGGCTCGGGCATCCCGCCGAGTCCGCACCAGGTGTCGAAGTCCGTCTCACGGACCTCGTACAGCAGCGGCAGATCCTCCGCACAGCCGTGCAGGCCCACCAGGACGGCGGCGAGCCGCAGTTCGTCGGTCATCGACGCCTCGGCCTCGTGCCTCAGCAGATGGCGCAGCAGCGGCAGATCGCCCTCGCGCCGGTCGAACTGGGCGGCGCGCAGCGCGAGCGCCCGGCGCGCCCGGTCCCCGGCCACCTCGTCCCATGCCGAGCCCTCGCGCAGCAGCGTGAGGTCGGTGCGGCCCCGCGCGAGGACCGCCTCCCACAGCGGGGGACGGGGGTGGCGGTCGAGGAGGGCGTGCGCGCCGCCCTCCTCCGCGTTCAGGAGCAGGAAGTCGGGCTCGGTGCGCAGCAGGGCCGCGTGCAGCAGGCCGATGAGCTCGACGGGCGAGCGCTCGGGCAGGCCGAGACCGGCCCGCAGTTCGGTCCGCTCGTCGTCGATCCCGTGGTACTCCCGGATCTCCTCCTCCGTCTCGGCGACCGCCGCGCGGATCTTCTCCTCGCCGTCGTCCGGCGCGAGCCCCAGGTAGTCGTGCCAGCCGGGCAGCCCGACCAGCACCTCCAGCGCCTCGTCGACGCTGTCGCCGATGATTCCGGCGGAGCCCTCCGAGTCCGCGTACAGCACGGAGCCGTCACCGCACACGAAATACGTACCGCCCGTGTCGTCCCCCGCCACCGCCTCCAGCGGACCGCCCGAGGCGAGCCGGACGGCCTCGCCGTGGTCGGCCCGGGCCAGGTCGAAGTTGAAGGGGAACGCGGCCAGTTCGGCCAGGTGAGGCTGCTCCCGGAGCAGCCGCAGGGCGTGATCGCTCATGCCGCCGAACGTAACAGCCGGCACTGACAACGGCTCCGTCACACCGGCTGACGCCGTCCGCCGACCTCGCCGACCTCGTCGGCCCCGCCGACCGCGCCGGGTTCCCGGAGTTCGTCGAGTCCCCCGGCGGCCGCGTGTGCCACGGCGGCTCGTGCCAGCGCCCGCACGATCGGGTGCGGGCGTGAGCCGTCCCCGTACTGCTCCGGCTGGAAGAGGGTGCCCAGGAAGAAGGGGTGGCCCGGGAGTTCGACGATCCGTACGTTCCCGTCCTCGTCGTGGCCGCTGAAGCGCAGGCCGTGGGCGCGCAGGGTGTCGAGGTGGCGGGTGGGGCCGTACGCGCAGAAATAGCGCTCGACCGTCCGCTCGGCGCCCATCACGGACTGGGCGAGCGAACCCGGTTCGATGGTGACGGCGGCCTCGTGGCCCAGGAGGGAACAGGCGAGCGGCTCGATGAGGAGGTCATCGGCGTCGGGGTCCTGCTCGGCGTGCGCGACACGGGTGAGTCCGCAGACGTCGCGCGCGAACTCCAGCAGCGCGTGCTGGAATCCGCCGCATGTGCCCAGGAACGGGATGCCCTCCTCGCGTGCGGTGCGGATCGCGGTGAGGGTCCCCGCCTCGCTGCGGTACGGGCTGCCGGGCAGCACCCACACCGCGTCGAAGCCGCGCACCGCGGCCGGGTCCTCGGCGTCCTCGGACGGCACCCAGTAGGCGTCGAGGACGAGGCGGTCGCGGGTGGCCAGGGCGTCCAGGAGGAGGGGGACGCGGGTGTGGGCGAGGACGTTCGGGGAGCGGTCGCCCACGAGGGCGAGGCGAGCGGTCTGCGCCGCGATGTTCGTCATGTCCTCATCCTCGGCGGGCCCGCTCGTTCACGTCCAACGATGATTACTGCACCTTCGATAAGCAACACTGATGGGGGGCTGATGAGGCACAGGTTCCGTACGGGATCCTGGAGCGCATGGATCCGCATCTCCTGCGCACATACGTGACCGTGGCCCGCGTCGCCTCCTTCTCGGAGGCCGCGCGGGAACTCGGCTACACCCAGTCCGCGGTGTCCCAGCACATCGCCGCGCTGGAGCAGGACCTCGGCGCGCCCCTGCTGACCCGGCGCCCCGTGGCACCGACGGCGGCGGGCGAACGGCTCCTCGAACACGCCGCGCCGCTGCTGCTGCGCCTGGACGCGGCCCGCGCGGACGTCGTACGGATGGTGGGTGCGCCCGAGCACGGACTGACGCTCGCGGCGACACCGACGGCGCTCGGTTCCCGCACGCTCGCGGCGCTGCCCGCCGCCGGGGTGACCCTGCGGGTACTGGCCCGCGAGGAGATCCCCGCCGCCGTCGCGCGGGGCGGTGCGGAGCTGGGCCTGGTGGACGGACTGACGGCGCCCAACGACCCCTTGCGGCACCCCGACGTGGCCCCGCTGACCACGTACGGCGTCGGCGAGGAACCCGTCTGCGTACTGCTGCCCGAGACCCATCCGCTCGCCCGGCGCGACGGGCTGCGCCTCGCCGATCTCGTCGACGCCCGCTGGCTGGACGCCCCCGACGCGGGACTGCCCCTGGCCCACCTCCGCCGGGCGAACGGCAGCGGGGGCTTTTGCCCGGCCCTGCGTTACGAAGGCACCGACGTGCGCACCCTCGCCGCCCTGGCCGCCGCCGGGCACGGCCTCACGCTGCTGCCACGGGCTGCGGCCACCGGCGTCCCCGGGGCGGTGGCCGTCCCGCTCGTGGCGCCGCGCCTGGTGCACCGGACGGAACTGGTGCACAGCGGGTCGCCGCGCGGAGCCGCCGCGGCCCTGGTGGACAAGCTTCTCGAACGTGCTTGACAGTCTCACTCGTTCGTGAATCGTCGTGCGCCGGAGCGCAGGGTAGAGCAACAGCCGGGGGCGGGTCCGTAGAGCATCTGCCGGAGGCGATCCATGGAACAGGCCGCACTGCGTCCCAAGCCGATGCCCGGTCAGGATCCGGGCGGTGACGGGAGTCCGACCGGCACCAGCAAGCGCCCGCACGCCGCGCGACGACGTGGCAGGCGGCTGATGTCCCTGCTCTTCGGTCTCCTCGTCTCGACCGTACTGGTCCTGTCGGGCGTCGGGATCGGGACCGTCGGCGCCACGGTGATCGGTATGAGCAGGCTGGCGGACTTCCAGAAGCAGGCGGGTGCGGCGCAGGGACCGTCCGGCCGGGCGTCCCGGCCCGGGCAGACCTCCGGCGCGCCGCAGGCCGGTGGCATCAAGTCGACGTCCGGCGGCGGGAGTCCGGCACCTGCGACGGCACCGGAGCCCGCGCCCGGGAAGGCCACGCTCGGCGTCGAGGCCGTCGACGGCCCCGACGGCGGGGGCGCGCTCGTCGTCGGTGTGCACATCCCCGGCCCCGGCTACACCGCGGGTCTGGTGCGCGGTGACACCCTGATCGCCTTCGCCGGGACACGGCTCGGCTCGGCCGCCGACCTCGCGCGGGCGGTCTCGGCCGCGGACCCCGGGACGACGGTCACGCTCGACGTGCGCCACGCGAACGGCAACCACCAGCAACTGTCCGCGGTCCCGGGCATCGTGACCTGACGCCGGCGAGTCGGTCAGACGGTCCTGAAGTGGCTGGTCAGCCGCCCGTCGTCGGCCAGTACATGAAAGGCGAACCCAGGGGGCGCGTCCCGGTCGGCGGCCCCCTCGCCCTCCCAGGGCAGCCGCAGCGTCCAGGTCACCCCGGGACCGACGACGAGCGGCCGCCCGGCGAAGGCGGTCGCGGCGGGCGTGTGCGCGTGCCCGGTGATCAGCCCGGCGACCTCGGGCCTGCGCTCCAACAGCGCGGCCAGGGAAGCAGGCCGGCGCAGCTGGTAGGCGTCCGGGAGCGGATGGTGCAGCGCCACCGGCGGATGGTGGAAGGCGAGCAACGCCGGAACGGCGCCGTCCAGTTCGTCGAGCGTCGTCTCGATCCAGGCGTACGTCTCCTCGTCCAGCTCTCCTTCGTCCTGGCCCGGGATGCTGGAGTCGCACATCAGGACGGCGGCGTCGTCGAAGAGGTGGACGCTGTTGACCGGCCCCTCGGACACGGGCTGCCCGAGCAGGGCCTTGCGGTAGGGCGCGCGGCTGTCGTGGTTGCCCGGGCAGGTGAGTACGGGGAAGGGGGGCTCCCCGTCGCGCAGCCCGAGCAGACGCGCCGCCTCCTCGTACTCCGCCTCCGTGCCGTGGTCCGCGATGTCGCCGGTCACCAGCAGGGCGTCGACCCGCCCCGGCAGTTCCCACAGCCGGTCCCGCACCCGCTCGGCCCGCTCCGAAGCGCGCCGGCTGCCGTCGAGATGCAGATCGCTGATGTGTGCCAGTACGAGCATGGCCTGGGCCCCCTCTGGAAGCTAATGGAATATCCGCATACAACCATTAGTGCTAATGGACTGGCAATGCTCAACCGTTAGTTGAGCTCCCGGGACCGACGCCATGGCCGCAACCGGCTCGCGTCCGCATCGGCGAACGGGCAGGATGCTGCCCGTAGCCCCTGGGGAAACTCCGGACAGACGGAGGCATGGATGACCGGCACGCCCGCGCCCTTCACCGCCGGTGATCCCGCGCCCTTCACCGCTGGTGACTACGGGGCCCGTATGCGGCGCGCGGCCGAGGCGGCCGCGGACGCGGGACTCGACGGCGTCCTGATCGCTCCCGGACCCGATCTGGTGTGGCTGACCGGCTACCGGCCCGTGGAGACCGAACGCCTCACCCTGCTGGTGCTCAGGGCCGGGCAGGACCCCGTGCTGGTCGTGCCGACCCTGGAGGCCCCGGACGCGGCAGCGGCGGCCCCCATGCTGACCCTGCGCGACTGGACCGACGGCAAGGACCCGTACGCGGCGGCCGCGTCCCTGGTCGGGAGCGAGGGCCGCTTCGGCGTCAGCGACAACTCCTGGGCCCTGCATCTGCTAGGCCTCCAGCGGCGACTGCCGGACACGCGGTACGTCGCCCTCACCGAAGCCCTGCCGATGCTGCGGGCGGTCAAGGACGCGGCGGAGGTGGCGCGGTTGGCGGAGGCCGGGGCGGCCGCGGACGCCGCGTACGAGGAGATCCGTAAGGTGCCCTTCGCGGGGCGCGGGGAGGCCGACGTCGCCGCCGACCTCGCCGAGCTGCTGCGGCATTTCGGGCACTCCCAGGTCGACTTCACCATCGTCGCCTCGGGCCCGAACGGCGCCAACCCGCACCACGAGGCGGGCGAGCGCGTCATCGAGCGCGGCGACATGGTCGTCCTCGACTTCGGCGGTCTCAAGCACGGCTACGGCTCCGACACCTCCCGCACGGTCCACGTCGGCGAGCCGGACCTCGAGGAGCGCCGGGTGCACGACGTCGTGCGCGCCGCCCAGGAGGCGGGCGTCGCGGCGGTCCGGCCGGGGGCCGCCTGCCAGGACGTCGACCGGGCGGCCCGCGCCGTCATCACCGAGGCGGGATACGGCGAGTACTTCATCCACCGCACCGGGCACGGCATCGGCGTCACCACCCACGAGCCGCCGTACATGATCGAGGGCGAGGAACTGCCCCTCGTGCCCGGGATGTGCTTCTCCGTGGAGCCCGGCATCTATCTGCCCGGCCGCTTCGGGGTGCGCATCGAGGACATCGTGACGGTGACCGAGGAGGGCGGATGGCGCCTCAACACCACGTCCCGCGAGATGGCGATCGTCGACTGACCGGCCACCAGGAGTACTCCCCAGGGCCTCCCGGCAGTCCAAGGCCCCCGACGGCAACGGCGCGACCATGACCCAGGCACCGACACCGACCGCGGACACCGTCCGCCGACTGGTCCGTTCGCTGCTCGCCGACAGTGGGGCGGCGGCCGCGGGCCCCGACGTCCGGCCCGTCACCGAGGGCGGTGAGCACTCCACCTGGTGGGTCGGCACCCGTCATGTGCTGCGGCTCGCCCCGGACCGCGAGACCGCCGTGCGCCGGCGCCGCGAGCTGCGGCTGCGCGAACTCGTCCGCCCGCTCGTCGGGGTCGCGGTGCCGACCAGCGTCGCGCACGGCGACTGGCCGGGCGGCCTGACCTACACCCTGGACACCCGGCTTCCCGGTCGCTCCGGCGAGGCACAGGACGTCTCCGCGGTCGGGGAGGCGGACCTCGCGGGACTGCTCACGGGGCTGCGCGAGGTGCCCGTACGGCAGGCCGAGGCGCTCGGGGTGCCACGGGCCGCGCCCCGCTCCCTGGAGGAGCTGCGGACGGCCGCGGAGCGGGCCGCCGAGGGGCTCGCCGCCGCCGACGAGTTCGACCCCGGACGCCTCGCCCAGCTCACCCAGCCCGCCGCCGGCCAGCTGGCCGCGCAGACCGCGGCCGCCGTCCTCGTCCACCACGACCTCAAGGGCGAACACCTGGTGGTGAGCGCCGACGGGCGGGTGCGCGGCGTCCTCGGCTGGGCCGACGCGGTCCTCGGGGACCCCGCCGAGGACATCGCCGGGCTCGCGATCGCCGTCGGCGCCCCGGCCGCCGTACGCGCCGCCACCCTCGCCGACTACGGGGCCCGCCCCTGTCTGCGCGGCCTGTGGCTGTCCCGCTGCGACACGGTGATCCGCCTCGCCGAGCGCCTGCGGGGCCGCGGCGAAGGACCGCTCCCGCTGCTGCGGACCCAACTGGGTCGCGCCTGGGAGCCGATCCTCCTCGAACGGCTCACGGAACTGCCGGGCGACGGCTGAGCCCGGCCGCGCGAAGCCGGCAGGCGCTCACGCCTGCGTCAGCACCACGCACGACTCGCCCGGCACGCTCAACAACCCGTCCGCGTCCGGTGCCTCGACCGGTTCCCACGCGGCCAGCACGCGCGCGTGGCGCAGCCCCAGCGGGATCTCGGCGGCCTCCTTGCCGAGGTTCACCGCCACCCGCACGTCCCCGCGCCGCAGGGCCAGCCAGCGGGCCTGGTCGTCGTAGACGACCTTGACGGCGGCGAGATCGGGGTCCGCGAGGTCGGGCTGACGTCCGCGCAGGGCGATCAGGTCGCGGTACCAGGCCAGCACACGCGCGTGGAGTGCCTTTTCAGGTTCCGACCAGTCCAGGCAGGAGCGGTCGCGGGTCGCCGGGTCCTGCGGGTCGGGGACGTCCTCCTCGGCCCAGCCGTGGGCCGCGAACTCCCGCCGCCTGCCCCGCCGTACGGCCTGAGCGAGCTCGGGATCGGTGTGGTCGGTGAAGAACTGCCACGGGGTGCCCGCCGCCCACTCCTCGCCCATGAACAGCATCGGGGTGAAGGGCCCGGTGAGCGTCAGCGCGGCCGCGCAGGCCAGCAGCCCGGGGGAGAGGGACGCCGACAGCCGGTCCCCCTGCGCACGGTTGCCGATCTGGTCGTGGGTCTGGGAGTAGCCGAGCAGCCGGTGCGCCGACACGCGCGTACGCTCCAGGGGACGGCCGTGACGGCGGCCGCGGAAGCTCGAGTACGTATCGTCGTGGAAGAAGCCGGACGTCAGCGTCTTCGCGAGCGCCGAGAACGGGGACCGCGCGAAGTCCGCGTAGTAGGCCTGCCCCTCACCGGTCAGCGCGGTGTGCAGCGCGTGGTGGAAGTCGTCGTTCCACTGCGCGTGCAGTCCAAGACCGCCCTCCGCGCGCGCGGTGACGAGCCGCGGGTCGTTCAGATCCGACTCCGCGATCAGGAACAGCGGCCGGCCCAGGTCGTCGGCGAGGGCGTCCACGGCCGTCGACAGCTCCTCCAGGAAGTGCACCGCGCGCGTGTCCCGCAACGCGTGGACCGCGTCCAGGCGCAGCCCGTCCAGCCGGAAGTCCCGCAGCCAGGCCAGGGCACTGTCGACGAGATACGCGCGCACCTCGTCCGAACCCGGCGCGTCCAGGTTCACCGCGGAGCCCCAGGGCGTCTGATGGGTGTCCGTGAAGTACGGCCCGAACGCGGGGAGGTGGTTGCCGGACGGGCCGAGGTGGTTGTGCACGACGTCGAGGACCACACCGAGGCCGAGTTCGTGCGCCCGGTCGACAAAACGCTTCAGCGCCTCCGGGCCCCCGTACGGCTCGTGCACGGCCCACAGGGAGACCCCCTCGTACCCCCAGCCGTGCCGCCCGGGGAACGGACACAGCGGCATCAACTCGACATGGGTGACACCCAGTTCCGCGAGGTGCTCGAGCCGTCCGGCGGCCGCGTCGAGCGTTCCTTCGGGGGTGTACGTCCCCACGTGCAGCTCGTAGAGGACCGCGCCCGGCAGCGGGCGCCCCGCCCACTCCGTGCGCCACGCGTACCGGGCCTGGTCGACCACCGCGCTCAGGCCGTCCGGGCCGTCCGGCTGCCGCCGCGAACGAGGATCGGGCAGCACGGGGCCGTCGTCCACCGCGAACCCGTACCGCGTGCCGTCCTGCGCGTCCGCGTCGCCCGCCCACCATCCGGCGCGCTCCGGATCGCGCTCCAGCGCGCGCGTGGCGCCCGCGCAGTGGAGCGTCATCCGGTCGGCCTCCGGTGCCCACACCTCGAACCGCACAGACGGTTCCCCCTTGTCCGCTCTCCGTTGTCCGTTGCTCGTTGCCTGTTGTCCGTTGCCCGCTCTTCGTGACAGAGCGCGACGTCAGTGACGCAGCATGTCGTGACGTAGCACGTCCATGGTGCTTCACACGAGATCAATTCGCTTTCGATTCCACCCTTTTGCCGCGTGTTTGCCACGTGATGGACGCGTGGAACCCACCTGTCGGCGGCAGTGGCCGTTTCCGGGTCTTCTGGACACCCCGCTCCTACTGACCGACAATCACCTCCGTGACGTCGTCTTTCGAGTTCCACACGTACCCCGCGCGGCTGTCCGACGCGGAGCGCGACCGGGCGCTGAAGGCGCTCAGTGACGGCGTCGCCCTCGGGCGCCTCTCGCACGACACGTTCGTCCGCCGGATGGAACTGGCGCTCGCCGCCCGCCGCTCCGACGAACTCGCCGTGCTCATCGCCGACCTGCCCACCGAGGGACGCTGGTCGAAACTGGTGTTCGGCACCGTCGAGGCGGTCTCCGGCTTCACCGTACGGCTGCGCAGGGCCTGGCAGGCCGAGCGGCTCCCCAAGCTGCTGCTGCCCCACCCGGGCAACAACTACCCCCTGCGGATCGGCCGCGACCCCGCGAGCGGACTGCGGCTCAACCATGAGACGGTCTCCCGCGTCCACGCCGAACTGAGCCGCCAGGGCGGCCTGTGGGTGCTGCGCGACCTCGGCTCGACCAACGGGACGACCGTCAACGGACGGCGGGTGATCAGTGCCGCCGTCGTCAAAGAGGGCGACCAGATCAGCTTCGGACGCATGTCCTTCCGCCTCTCGTCCTCCTGAGCGACCGACCCGCACCCGCATGAGCCTTCCCGCACCCGCATGAGCCTTGGCCTCGGTTTCACTCAGCGGTTTCCTTAAATTCCCTTACGTTCGACGGTGTTGACGTACCTCCACAGCCGTGACTGACTGTGCGTACACCATGTACATCAGGTGAATCGACGGCACCACATTTGTGGAGGTGCGCCCTGCCGCCACTCCTCCGCTACCCGACCGTGGACGAGCTGGGCGCCCGTGCGGCCGCGCTCGTCGCCCGCCGGCCGCGCGACGCCCGACTGCGCCGCGTGGGCACGTCACGGGCGGGTACCCCGCTGTGGCTGCTGTCCGTCGGACACGGCAGCCGCCAGGCCCTCGTCGTCGCCGGACCCCACGCCAACGAACCCGTGGGCGGTGCCACGGCCCTGCGCCTGGCCGAACGGGCGCTCGCCGACCCCCGGCTCCGCGAGGGCGCCGACGCCACCTGGAACCTGCTTCTCTGTCTCGACCCCGACGGCGCCCGCCGCAACGAGGCCTGGCTGTCCGGCCCGTACACCCTCGGCAACTACTTCCGGAACTTCTTTCGCCCCGGCTTCCTCGAACAGCCCGAGTGGCTGCCCGAGGGCGCGGCAGGCGCCACCCTCCCGGAGACCCGCGCCCTCCTCGACCTCCAGGACGAACTGCGGCCGGTCTTCCAGTGCTCCCTGCACGGCGTCGACGTCGGCGGCGCCTTCGTCGAACTGACCCGCGAACTGCCCGGACTCGCCCAGCGCGTCGCCCACACCGCGGCCCGCCTCGGCATCCCGCGCGAACTCGCGCCCTACGACACCCTGTACTGGCCGAGGCTCGGCCCCGCCGTCTACCGCATCCCCCCGCCGCACCCCGGCGACCTGGCCGCCGCCATCACCGAGGCCGCCGTCGAGTCCACCTGGTTCCATCCGCACCGCTACGGCACCGTCACCGCCGTCGTCGAGGCCCCCATGTGGGGCGTGGCGGCCGTGGAGGACGCCACCCGGCCCGCCGACGCCGACGCCGTACTGCGCTCCGTCAGCCACACGCTGCGCCACGACACACGGCTCCTGGAGGGCATCCTCGGGCGGATCCGCCCCAGCCTCGACACCTCCCCGGACGCTGCCTGCCTCCTCGCACCCGTCGACGACTATTTACTCGTCGGCCCCGGCCTCGCCGACTCCTGGGACCCCGACATGCACGACGCCGGGGCGCGCCGCCTGCCGCCGCTCGACACGGCCCGCCTGACCGCCCTGCGCCTCGCCGGACGCCGGGTCGCCCTGCGCACGGCCGGGCTCCTGCACCAGCTCGTGACCGGCTCCGGGCGCGACCCGAGCGGGGCGCTGCCGGAGCTCGACCGGCTGATCGACGCATGGTGCGCCGACTACCGCGAGGGCTGCGGGGCGCGCTGGATCCCGGTCGCCCGCCAGGTCGAGTACCAGGCGCGCGTGGTGATCGCCGCGTTCGAACTCGCCGGGCGGTACGCGCCCGTGCGCTCCCATTCGGGTGAGACGGAGTGGGGTTCGCAGGCCGCGCTGCCGATGCACCGGGAATGACGAGAAACATCCACGCGGCACGCAACGCTCTCCTCGCGACCGTCGCCCTGCTCACCCTGGGCGCGACCCCGGCCCAGGCGACGTCCCACCAGACGTTCCCCGGCAACTGGCTCTACCTCACCCTCACCACCGGCGACGTCCACTCCAGCAGCATCCGCGGCACGCTCCTGCTCTGCGACCCGCCCCAGGGCCACGCCCACGCGGCCGAGGCCTGCGCCGAACTCGCCACCGCCGGGGGAGACATCTCCCGGATCCCGCCCAGGCCCGACACCATCTGCTCGATGATCTACGCACCGGTCACCGCCTCCGCGCGCGGGGAGTGGGAGGGGCGGCAGGTGACGTACTCGCACACGTTCTCCAACTCGTGTGTGATGGGGGCTGAGACGGGGGCGGTGTTTGCGTTGTCGGGCTGAGGTGATGTCGGGATGACAGATGACGAAATCTGTCATCCGATATCCGTCATCTGAAATCTGTCATCCGTCAGATGCGATCTGTCAGACGCGATCTGTCAGACGCGATCTGTCAGACGCGATCTGTCAGATGTGATCCGTCATCCGTGATCTGTCATCTGTCAGAGGTCAAGCCGCGCCGTCCCGCGCATGCCGCGCCGCCGCCACCACGGTGCGGGACTGGTGCTCGACCTGGTGCTCCAGGGGAACCCAGCGAGCCCGGAAGCGTTCGGCGAAGGCGTCGCTCCATGCGGCGACCAGGCGCTCGAGGCGCGGCGCCGCCCGGTCGTCGGCCTCCTGGAGGACCCGCAGCAGCATCGCGGCGGCCCGCAAAGGGAGCCGGCGCCCGAACGCGTCGACACTGCCGACGTACGCCATCGTCGGATCGGGAGGCGGCGTCCGCACCCAGTCGTGGGCGAGGCCCGGCACCAGCTCCAGCGCCCACTTCGCGGCACGCAGGAGGGGCCCGTCGGGGCCGGGGAGCCTCGGCAGGACCTCCGTGAGCACCGTCTGCACCTGGAGCGCGTCGCGCAGCAGCCGGTGTGCCAGGCGTCGCATCGCCGCATCCGGAGCGGGATGCGGCGCCGGGTCGTCCACGAGGTCGCTGGCCCACATCGGCACTTCGACGACCGCGGTCAGACCGCCGTACCGGTGGGTGTGGTACCAGGTGCTGTGCCGGGCGTCGTCGGGCATGCTCGGGTACGCCGCGTCCGAGCCCGGCGCCGGCATCACATGTACCCCGGGTCCGGAAGCGGGCCAGCCGGCGGCGTCGGAGGCGCCCGTCTCCACGGGGATGTGCAGTTCCGCCGCGGACTTGGCGAAGGGTTCGGCGAGGCCCGGGATGTCCTTGGTCAGCTGCACCCAGCTGCCGCCGAGATCGGTGCCGTGCAGGGTCACCTGGAGGTAGGGCCGCAGCTCGTCGATGACCCGGGTGAGGGCGCGGGTCTCCGGGGGCAGCCGGTCGGGCGGCAGGACGGAGGGCGACCACTCGGGCTGCTCGGGGCCGGCTGGACGGAAGAACCCGAGGTGATAGTCGAACAGGGTGCGCGGCGCGGGTGTCACATGGAGGCTCGCGCCGTCCGGGTCCGCGCAGAGGAGGAAGTGCCAGGAGGTGTCGGCCCGCAACTCCCGCTCGTGCAGTACACGTTCGGCCAGGGCCTGGAGCGTCGAGCCGCCGGTCGGCTCGTTCGCGTGGGCGCCCGCCACGACGAGGACCGCGCGCTCGGCGTGACCGACGGACAGCAGATGGAGAGGCCTGCCCCCGCGCGAGACGCCGATCTGTCTGAGGGCGCACAGCCCGGGACGGTGAGCCGCCAACGTCCGAGCGGACGAGACGATTTCGGTCACACTGGGGTAACGCAACTCCGGCAGGAGACTCACCCCCGACTTGTCCGCCCTGCGTCGCTTTCCGCAGTACTCCACGGTCTGGGGGAACTGTCAAGGAGAAGGCGGGGCGGCGCCCCGCGGTGCCTGGTGGCATTGATCTCCGCCAGGACGGGCGGGCAGCGCCAGAAGGGACGTACGCGGCGCGGCTCGTGCAGGTCCGAGGGCCGGGGCCGACCTCGGGAGTCCCGGCGCGGCCGGCGCGTCGTCGTCCACGCAACACACCGACCCTCCGGGGCGAGCCCGGGGAGCGTGCGCGGTCGCGAGCCGGTCCCAGGGGCGAGCCTCGGCATCACCCGTACGGGCGTACGGGGACTGCGGTCCGGGGGCCGCGGTGGTCCGCTGGGAACAACCACGTGCCGCTCCCCGGCGCGCAGACCCGAGGTGGGAGGCCCGCGGTGTTGTGTCCTCATGGCCTTCCCGTCGAAGGCGCTCCGATCGCGCCCACCGTTCCGGACACGCCCGTCCCTCCGGTCACGCCGCTCGCGACCTCGACACGACCGCCCGTCGTACGACGGCTGCCCGACCCCCCGAGCCTGCTCACCCCCGGCATCGAACGCGACCCGTACCCCCTGTACCGCACCCTGCGTCAGAGGTTCCCGCTGGTGTACGACCGGCCGTTCGGCGCGTGGCTGGTCAGCCGGTACGCCGATGTACGCGCCGCCCTCGCCGACCCCCGGCTCGTCGCCGCGCCGCCCGGACGCACCCTGGCCCACCTGGAGGGCGGCACGCACAGCGCGCACCGGGCGCTGGTCTCACCGGCGTTCCGCGGACACGCCCTGACCGCGCTGACCGCGGGCGTCGAACGGACCGCGTACGTCCTCGCCCGCCGCCTCGCCGACCGCCAGGAGGCCGACCTCGTCGCCGAGTTCTGCCACTGGCTGCCCACCGCGGCGGCCGTCGCGGCGCTCGGGCTGCCGTACGAGGACACCGCGCGCGTGCACGCCTGGTGCCGCACGGGCCTCGACCACCTCGGCGGCCACCACCCCGAGCTCGACGCCTTCCTGCTCCCGTACATCGCCCGTCGGCGCGCCCACCCGGGCGACGATCTGCTCTCCGCGCTGTGCACGGCGCGAGCGGACGGGCGCCCGCTGTCCGACGAGGCCGTGGCGGGGATCGCCGGGACGCTCCTCGGCGCGGGCGGCGAGGCGACCGCGCACGCGCTGGCGTCGTTCCTCGCCAACCTCCTCGACCACCCCGGCCAGCTGGCGCTGGTCCGCGCCCGCCCCGAGCTGACGGCCGGGGCCTGGGCCGAGTCGCTGCGCCGCGATCCCCCGCTGCACATCGTGCTGCGCCGGGCCGTCGAGCCGGTCGGCGCGGTACCCGTGGGCGCCACCGTGGCGTGTCTGCTGGGCGCCGCGGGCCGCGACCCGGCCCGGTTCGCCGACCCGGACCGCTACGACGTCTTCCGGCCCGACCCCGGGCAGCTCGCGTACGGCTCCGGACGCCACTTCTGCCCGGGCGCGCTGCTCGCCCGGCTCACCGCGGAACACGGCCTGCACGCCCTGTTCGCCGCCCTCCCGGAGCTGCGCAGGTCCCCGGGCTTCCATCCCGTCGCGGACGGCCTGCTCAGCCGCTCTCCCCGGAGCCTGCTGGTCCGTCTGGGCCGACCCGCTCCAGAAGGACCACCGGCAACGGCTCGAAAAGCTCCGCCACACGCGTGTGCCCCGTGAACTCCCGCTCCGGGGCGAGTACGTCCGTCCACCGCCCCTCCGGGAGCGCGAGCCGGGTGTCGCGCCAGCCGCCCGCCTCCGCCAGGCGCAGCGAAAGCCGGGTGACGGCGGAAATCACCTCCCCGGAGCGGACGAACGCCGTGCAGTGCGCGGCGCCCGGCCCCTGCGCCGCCAGCGGCACATACGTCGCCGCGTCGCCGAAGACCTCGGGGCGCCGCGCGCGCAGCCGCAGCGCCGCCGTGGTGAGCGCGGCCTTCGCCGAAGCCTGCTCCAGGGGCGCGAACGGCTCCCGGTTGTCCGGGTCCACCAGCGCCAGGTACTCGCCCTCGGTGCCCTGGTAGACGTCGGGCACCCCGGGCATCGTCAGCTGGACCAGAGCGGCCCCCAGGACGTTCGCCCGGACGTGCGGGGCGAGCGAGGCCCGCAAGTCCGCCACGCGCCGCCCGGGCGGCCCGCAGGGGCCCGCCGCGACGAAGGACGCCACCGAGTCCTCGTACGCGGGGTTCTGCTCGGTCCAGGAGGTGTGCAGCCCTGCTTCCCGGACGTGCTTGAGCAGTGCCCCCTGGACGCGTTCCGCGTCGGCCGGACCCAGCCCGAACACCGTCTGCCACGCGGCCCACGCCAGCTGGGGGTCGGGCACGCCCGTCGTCCCCTCGCGGGTCACCTCGGCCAGCACGTCCGCCCACCGTTCGGGGCACTGGGTGAGCACCGAGAGGGCGGCGCGGACGTCGGCGCTGCGTTTGGTGTCGTGGGTGGACAGGGCGGTGCCGGTGGCGGGCCAGTCGCGCTGCACGCGCGCGCAGTAGGCGTGGAAGTCCTCCGGGGACACGGCCGGAGCGCCCGGGTTGCCGCCCACCTCGTTGGCCGACAGCAGGGGCACATAGCGGTAGAACGCGGTGTCCTCCACGGACTTCGCCCGCAGCGCGGACGAGGTCTGCGCGAACCGGGCCCGGAACTCCGCGTGCTCGGGCCCGTCACCGGGCCGCCCGAGCAGCAGGTCCCGCACGACGTCCACGGCGTGCGCCTCCTCCGGCACGGTGAAGACCGCCCGGGCCTCCTCGGCGGCCTCCTCCGTCACGACCAGGGAGGCGTCCGTGGACGGATACGGCCGGTACACCTCGACGCGCACCAGGAGCTCCCGCAGCGCGGTGCGCAGGGCCCACGGGGCGTGGTCGCGCGGTTCCGGGTCGGGGGAGGCGGCGCACAGCCGGCTCGCCACGCGCGTGAGGCGGTCGGACTCCGTGGCCAGCTCGTGGGTGATCACCTTGTACGCCGCCCGGCGCACCGTCGCCTCCCAGTGGCCGCCCCGATCGGCCTGGGGGGCCGCGAACCGCCGGTACTGTCCGAGGAGTTCCCCCGCGCCCGCCGGGTCCGTGAAGAGGCCGTCGACGTGCCGCAGGGCGTCGTAGCCCGTGGTGCCCGCGACGGGCCAGGCGGCGGGCAGTGGCTCGCCGTCCGCGAGGATCTTCTCGACCACGGTCCAGCGTCCGCCGGTCGCCGCGTGGAGGCGGCGCAGATAGGCGTCCGGGTCCGCCAGGCCGTCCGGATGGTCGATGCGCAGTCCCTCGAGCACACCCTCGTCCAGCAGCTCCAGGATCTTCGCGTGGGTCGCCGTGAACACCTCCGGGTCCTCGACGCGCACTCCGATGAGCTCCGAAATGCTGAAGAAGCGGCGGTAGTTGAGGTCGGTGCGGGCCAGTCGCCACCAGGCCGGGCGGTACCACTGCGCGTCGAGGAGCTCCGGCAGCGGCATTCCCGTGGTGCCCTCGCGCAGCGGAAACACGTGGTCGTAGTAGCGCAGTACGTCGCCGTCCACCTTCAGGTGGTCGATTTCCGCGCCGAGCCGCCCCCCGAGCACCGGCAGCAGCAGTCGGCCGCCCCCGGCGTCCCAGTCGATGTCGAACCAGCGCGCGTACGGCGACCCGGGGCCCTCGCGCAGCACCTCCCACAGGGCGTGGTTGTGGCGGGGTGCCATCGCCATGTGGTTCGGCACGATGTCCACGACCAGGCCGAGCCCGTGTTCCCGTGCCGTGCGGGCGAGGGAGCGCAGCCCGTCCTCGCCGCCCAGTTCCCCCCGTACACGCGTGTGGTCCACCACGTCGTAGCCGTGCGTCGAGCCGGGGACCGACTCCAGTACGGGGGACAGGTGCAGATGGGAGACGCCGAGCGAGGCCAGGTACGGCACCGCGGCCTCGGCGGCCCCGAAGGGGAACTCCGGCTGCAGCTGCAGCCGGTAGGTGGCGGTGGGCGCAGCGGGTACCACCGGGGCCGGGATCTCCCGTTCGGGACGCTCAGGTGTCATGGAAACCTACGTACCCGCCTCGCCCTCTTTCGTGTCATCGACGTACGTCCGAATGACCGGCTACGCGGGCCGTTGCAGCACGGTCAGGCTCCGGTCGAGCAGGGTCAGCCGGTCGCCGGCCTGGACCTTCGCGCCCGTGCCCGCCGCCACCCCGTCCGGGAGGGCCGTGTCGACGACCACCTGCCACTGTCGCCCGTGGTTGACCGGAACCACGAACTCCAGGGGCTTGGGCGAGGCGTTGAACATGAGCAGGAAGGAGTCGTCGGCGATGTGCTCACCGCGCGGGCCCGGCTCGGAGATCGCGTTGCCGTTGAGGAAGACCGACAGTGCCTGCGCCTGCGTGGACCCCCAGTCGCGCTGGGTCATCTCGGTGCCCGCCGGGGTGAACCACGCGATGTCGGACAGCTCGTCGTGGGTGCCCTGGACGGGTCGGCCGTGGAAGAACCGGCGCCGCCGGAAGACCGGGTGGTCGCGGCGCAACCACACCATCGAGCGTGTGAAGTCCAGCAGCTCGCCGTCGTCCTCGGGCCACGGCACCCAGGCCAGCTCGCTGTCCTGGCAGTAGGCGTTGTTGTTGCCGTTCTGGGTGCGCGCGAACTCGTCGCCGTGGCTGAGCATCGGCACGCCCTGGGAGAGCATCAGCGTCGCGATGAAGTTGCGCTTCTGACGGGCCCGCAGCGCGAGTACGGCCGTGTCGTCGGTGTCGCCCTCGGCGCCGCAGTTCCAGGACCGGTTGTGGCTCTCGCCGTCGCGGTTGTCCTCGCCGTTGTCCTGGTTGTGCTTGTTGTTGTAGGAGACGAGGTCGTTGAGCGTGAACCCGTCGTGGCAGGTGACGAAGTTGATGGAGGCGAGCGGGCGGCGGCCGTCGTCCTGGTAGAGGTCGGAGGAGCCGGTCAGCCGGGAGGCGAACTCCGCGAGCGTGCGCGGCTCGCCGCGCCACAGGTCCCGTACGGTGTCGCGGTACTTGCCGTTCCACTCGGTCCACAGCGGTGGGAAGTTGCCCACCTGGTAGCCGCCCTCGCCGACGTCCCAGGGCTCGGCGATCAGCTTCACCTGGGAGACCACCGGATCCTGCTGGACCAGGTCGAAGAACGACGACAGCCGGTCCACCTCGTGGAACTGGCGGGCCAGTGTGGCCGCGAGGTCGAAGCGGAAGCCGTCGACGTGCATCTCGGTGACCCAGTAGCGCAGCGAGTCCATGATCAGCTGGAGCACGTGCGGGGAGCGCATGAGGAGCGAGTTGCCGGTCCCCGTGGTGTCCATGTAGTAGCGGGGGTCGTCCGCGAGGCGGTAGTACGAGGCGTTGTCGAGGCCCCTGAAGGACAGCGTCGGGCCCAGATGGTTGCCTTCGGCGGTGTGGTTGTAGACCACGTCCAGGATGACCTCGATCCCGGCCTCGTGCAGCGCCCGGACCGCCGACTTGAATTCCAGGACCTGCTGGCCGCGGTCGCCCCAGGACGCGTAGGTGTTGTGCGGGGCGAAGAAGCCGATCGTGTTGTAGCCCCAGTAGTTGTTGAGGCCCATTTCCACCAGCCGGTGGTCGTTCACGAACTGGTGTACGGGCATCAGCTCCAGCGCCGTGACACCCAGCTCCGTCAGGTGTTCGATGATCGCCGGGTGGGCGAGCGCCGCATAGGTGCCGCGCAGTTCCTCGGGCAGCGCCGGATGCTGCATCGTCAGGCCCTTCACATGGGCCTCGTAGATCACCGTGTGGTGGTATTCGGTGCGCGGGCGCCGGTCGTCGCCCCAGTCGAAGTACGGGTTGACCACGACCGAGGTCATGGTGTGCGGCGCCGAGTCCAGGTCGTTGCGCTTGTCGGGCGCCCCGAACGGATAGCCGTACACCTCCTCGCCCCACTTGACCGAGCCGCTGATCGCACGCGCGTACGGATCCAGCAGCAGCTTCGCGGAGTTGACGCGCTGTCCGCGCTCGGGCGCGTACCGTCCGTGCACCCGGAACCCGTACCGCTGCCCGGGCATGACCCCCGGCAGATAGGCGTGCCGTACGAACGCGTCGCTCTCGCGCAGTTCCACCGCCGTCTCCGAGCCGTCGTCCTGCAGCAGACACAGCTCGATCCGGTCGGCGGCCTCCGAGAAGACCGCGAAATTGGTACCGGCGCCGTCGTACGTGGCACCGAGTGGATATGCCTCTCCAGGCCAGACCTGCATGGATATGACTCTTCCAGTAGTGCCGCGCCCCTGGGGGCAACTCGGAGTCGAGTCTCCCCGAAACTGAGGGAACCTCCTATGACTTATGTCCCTCTTACCCGCTGACCAGGCATACGTCGTATGCCGAACCAGTGGGGCTCAGATCACTCCTGGAGAAACAGAGGGAGTAGGGGGAAATGTGCGCAAGATAGTGCACCGCCATCTGGGAAAAGTGGTGGCGGGTGCGGCCGTCGCGGTGGCCGGGACGGCCGTGATGGTCGGGATCACCCTTCCGGGCTCGGCGGGGGCCGATGAGAGCTCGGGCGGCCTTCGCGGCGGCAGCCAGGCCGCACAGCAGGCAGGGCAGGGACAGGGGCAGACGGCCGTCGAGCCCGGTGTCGTCGAGCGGGCCCCGGCCGAGGGCGACAAGGGCACCGGCCGTGACCCGCTGACCGACGACGAGACCAAGCGGGTCGAACAGATCGCGCTGAACCGGCAGTTGTTCACCTCCGGCAAGAATGTGGAGGGGCAACGCGGCCCGCAGCGCATCGGTGTCGACCTCGCCGACCCGGAGGAGAGCGAACTCGACGACCCGAACGCGCCGCGCCGCGCGGACGTCACGTTCTACGACTACAAGGACGACACGCTCGTCACCAAAACGGTCGACCTCGGCAGCGGGAAGGTCGAGCGGACGGACACCCAGCACGGTGTCCAGCCGCCCATCAGCCGCGACGAGATGGTCGAGGCCGCGAAACTGCTGATCGCCGACCCGCTCGGCGCGGGCCTGCGGGCCGACTACAAGGACGCCACCGGCAAGGAACTCACCTCGCCCGACCAGCTGACGCTGAACAGCATGGTCTACCGGGCGACCTCGGGCGCCCAGCCCGTCCTCCTCGCGAAGTGCGGCGAGCACCGCTGCGTGAGGCTGTTCCCGAAGGTCAGGAACGGGTCCTGGATAGATGCCCGTCAACTGGTGATCGATCTGAGCGCTCGCAAGGTCGGCAAGCTCGGCTGAGCCGCGACCGACGCGCTCCCGGCGGCTGAGCCGCCTCCGTTCACTTTTCCAACCCACCTCCTTCTTTCGCATGCTTTCGCAAGGAGTCTCTTCGTCATGCGCGTGAACAGAATCAGTCGTGCCCGCAGCCGGACGGCGGTCGGTCTCTCGGTGGCCGCACTCGCCGTCGGCGCGACGACGGCCGCGGGTCCGGCCGTCGCCCAGTCCAAGGCCGCGCCCGCGGCGGCCCCCGCCTGCAGCACGGCGTACAAGATCGAGCAGAAGCTCTCCACCGGCACCACCTGGCGCATGTGCTGGCACTACGAGAGCGAGGCCGGGCTCGTCCTGGAGAACATCTCGTACCAGCCCAAGGGCGAGGCCCAGCCGATCAAGGTCCTCACCAGTGCCAAGCTCGGCCAGATCCACGTCCCCTACGACGACGGCAAGGCCGAGTACGACGACCTCACGGGCGCCGGCTTCGGCCAGGGCCTGATGAAGATGGCGCCCGGCGAGTGTCCCGGCGGCACCATCAAGACCGTGAAGATCCCCAACGCCTGGGACCCGCAGCACCCGAACGTCAACGGCCTGTGCACCACCACCCGTTCGCGCGGCCACGCCTACCGCATGGAGGCCGACACGGGCAACAAGGTCTTCCAGACCCAGGGCAAGGACCTGCTGATCTACACCGTCAACAAGGTCGGCTGGTACGAGTACATCAGCGAGTGGCGCTTCCAGGACGACGGCACCATCAACATGAACATCGGTGCCACCGGCAGCCTCTCGCCCGGCGACTACGACGCGGGTGACGGCCGCGGCTGGCCCATCGGCACGGGTGCCAAGGCCTACGCCACCAGCCACAGCCACAACGTCTTCTGGCGGCTGGACTTCGGGCTCGACGGCTCCTCCAAGAACAAGGTCGAGCAGTACGACTCCGTCGTCAGCCCGCCCCGCAACGGCAACGAGGGCCCGACCAACAAGACCACCCGCACCAAGGTCACCAAGGAACTCGCGGGCGACGCCCAGAACATGCGCTGGTGGCGCGTCGTCAGCGACACCGGAAAGAACAAGGACAACCACGCCCGCAGTTACGAGATCGTCCCGGGCGCCACCACCAAGTACCTCGGCCGCCCCTTCACCAAGCACGACGTGTACTTCACCGAGTACAAGCAGTGCGAGCAGTTCGCCACCAACAACCTGCTCAACTGCGGCGCCGGAGCGGGCAAGTCCGTCGACAAGTACGTCAACGGGCAGACGCTCACCCACCCCATCGTGTGGGTCAACGTGGGCTTCCACCACATAGCGCGCGACGAGGACCAGCAGCCCATGCCGGTCCACTGGCAGGGCTTTTCCCTCGCTCCGCGTGACGTCACCGCTATGAATCCGCTCACTCCGCCGGAGCTCGCCAACCAGAACGGGCATGTGGAAAACGGTAGTTGAGAAACGACCTGTCCATCGGGCTGCACCGCCCGCCGCTCCCGGAGTACCCTTCCTTGATCGTTGAGTGGGGCTGACCCACGGAAGAGCTCGGGGGAGCGGAAGGCGGTGCGCGGGTGGGCTCGGGAGGGCTGGAGTTGCCTCCTGGTGACGAGGGTCACGAGGGGAACTCCACAGATGTCCCACCCGGCGCGGTGTCCCTGGCGCGGCCGATGGAGATGGGATCCATTGGACCGGAACTGGACTGGGGCGCCGACGCCTGGCGTGAGGTGCGTACGCGCGCCCAGCGAGCCGGCCGTGCCTACATCTGGCTGAACCTGGTCGAACAGCGGCTGCGCGCGGTCGTGGCCGCTGTTCTGCGTCCCATCTACGAACCCGTCCACGGCGACGACTGGGTGGTCGCCGCCGCCGGACCCGCCGGGCAGGAGTGGGTGCAGCGCGCGGTCGCCGTACGCGAAGTCAGCCGCCGCAAGGGCTACCTGCTCGACCCGGCCGACGACAACGTGCTCAGCTTCCTCACCCTGCCGCAGCTGCGTGAGCTCATGGTGCAGCACTGGCCGTGCTTCGAGCCCTACTTCGACGAGCGCCGTGACGTCGAACTCGCGCTGGACGAACTGGAAGTCACCCGGAACGTGGTCTCCCGCAACCGGGCCCTGTCCGAGGCCGTCCTGGGGCAGGCCGAGCGCGCCGCGGCCAAGCTCCTGGAGATCCTCGGCGCCGGCAGCGACGTGCCCTCCGCGCGCCGGCTGCCCGTCGACGCCGTCGAGGAGCTGGTCGGCGACCGGTACGCGGACGTGGTCGGCGTGCACTCCGACCGGGTCCGGCTGCTGCGCCAGTTCCCCGCCGAGGACCTCTTCGGCGGCGCCCGCCGACTCGACGCCATCGGTATCGGCCTGAACCTGCTCGTGCAGAACTTCTCCGGGCGGCGGCTCGTGCGCCTCGCCGAGACGGGCTGCCGGGTGCGACTGCTCTTCCTCAACCCGGCGTCCAGCGCGGTCAAGCGGCGCGAGCGCGAACTAGGCATCAAGCGCGGCGAGTTGAGCCGGGCCGTGGAGATGAACATCCTGCACATGCGGCGGGTGCGGGCCCGGCTGCGCGACCCCGGCGCGTTCGAGATCCAGGTGTACGACGAGACGCCGCGTTTCACGGCGTACCTCGTCGACGGGGACGGCTCCGACGGCATCGCGATCGTGCAGTCGTATCTGCGCCGGGCCCGCGGCATGGAGGCGCCGGTGCTGGTGCTGCGCGGTGGAGGCCGGGTGGTCAAACCGGACGAGATCGGCGAAGAGGGCCTCTTCCCGACATATCGCGAGGAGTTCGAGGTGGCCTGGGCGGATTCGCGTCCGGTGTCCTGAAGTGTCGCCCCGACCGGGGCCGTGACGTGTTGTTCGGCGCGGGAAGCGGAACGCGGTCCTCGGACTGTCAGTGGCTCGTGCGATCGTGGAGACCACTGGGGGAAAGCACCACGAAGAAGGGGGGCCGCCCATGGGCTGGCACCGGGAGCTGCTGATCGGCTTCGACCTGGAGACGACCGGGACCGATCCGCGCGAGGCGCGCATCGTCACGGGTGCCGTGATCGAGGTCAAGGACGGAGAGCCGATAGGGCGCCGTGAGTGGCTGGCCGATCCGGGCGTGGAGATTCCGGCGGACGCGGTGGCGGTGCACGGGATTTCGAACGAGCGGGCGGCAGCGGAGGGCAGGCCCGCCGACCAGGTCGCCGACGCGATCGCCGGCGTCCTCACCGGGTACTGGAAGAGCGGCGTCCCGGTCGTGGCGTACAACGCGGCCTTCGACCTGACCCTGCTCTCCGCCGAACTGCGCAGGTACGGGCTGCCGTCGTTGCGTGAGCGGCTCGGCGGGAGCGACCCCGCACCGGTCGTCGACCCGTACACGATCGACCGCTCCGTCGACCGCTACCGCCGGGGCAAGCGCAACCTCGAAGCGGTCTGCACGGAGTACGGCGTGTCGCTGGACTCCGCCCACGACGCCTCGGCCGACGCCCTCGCCGCGGCCCGGCTCGCCCGTGCGATAGCCGACCGCCACCCGAAGGTCGCGGCCCTCGGCCCGGCGGAGCTGCACCGCCGCCAGATCGAGTGGTACGCCGAGTGGGCGGCCGACTTCCAGAGCTTCCTGCGCCGCAAGGGGGAGACGGACGCGGTGGTCGACGGGACATGGCCGATGCGGGACCTGGCGGACCAGAAGGTCTAGGTCAGAAGGGGTACCAGCGCACGGTCTCGTCCCCGTCCCGCAGCGACGCCACCCGTCGTTCGAACTCGGCCAGGGCCTTCGGGTTGCTCGGCGCGTGCTGGGCCACCCAGGCGCAGCTGGCGGTCTCGCGGGCGCCCCGGAGCACGGAGCAGCCCTCCCATGCGCGCACATCCCAGCCGTAGACCTCGGTGAAGGAGTCGTAGGCCTCGGCGGGCAGCCCGTAGCGGTCGCGGGAGAGCGCCATGACCACCAGGTCGTGCTCGCGCAGATCGGCGGAGAAGGTCTCCAGGTCGACCAGGACCGGGCCGTCGGGGCCCACGTGCACATTGCGGGGCAACGCGTCGCCATGGATCGGGCCGGGCGCGAGATGCGGGGTGAGCGCGGCCGCGGCGTCCGCGAAGCCGTCGCGCCGCGCCCGCAGATATGCCGCGTCCGCGGGGTCGATCGCCTCGCCCGCGAGCCGCAGCCAGCGCTCCACCCCGCCCAGCAGCTCGCGCGGCGGCAGGGGGAAGGAGGGGGAGGGCAGTGCGTGCACCACCCGTAGCAGTTCGGCCAAATCCCGTGGCTCGGCGGGGCGTACGGGATCGGGCAGCCGGTGCCACACCGTCACCGGGTGGCCGTCCACCAGCACAGCCTCGGTCTCGGCCGCCCGCACCGCGGGAACGCCCGCCTCGGCGAGCCACGCGGCGATGTCCAGTTCCCGCCGGGCGCGGTCGAGGAGTTCGGCATCGCGCCCCACCTTGACCACCAGGTCACCGGCGGCGAACACCGCGTTCTCGCCCAGAGCGAGGAGCGTCGCGTCCCACGCCGGCCCGGGCAGCACCTCAGCCGCGGCCAGGACGTCCCGCGCCCGTGCCTCGTCCATCCTTCGCCTCCGTGTCCTCGCGCACAGCCCGTGCACGACCCTCGTGTACGACCTTCGGGTAAGGCGTCACGTTCCCGCCATCCGTCGGCCAGTGTCGCATTCGCACAGGTCGGACCGCGTGCGAGGAGTCTTGACGACCTCCGCCTCCGTCAGGACCATGACGGGGGCCGCCGGGACGGCCAGACCGCCATGAGTCGCGCAAAGGAGCCGATTCCATGACATTGGCGAGCGCGACCAGGCGGCCGGCGACGCGCATGCCCGATACGGGCGGGAGGCGGCGCCCCGTCGACCACGGGGCCTGGTTCCTGGTGCTGCCCGCACTGATCCCGATCCTGGTGCTCAGCGTCGGACCGCTGCTCTACGGGATCGCGCTGGCGTTCACCGACGCGCAGTCGGGCCGGACCGCGCCCACACAGTGGATCGGGGCGCTCAACTTCCAGGACCTGCTGCACGACACCCTGTTCTGGGACTCGTTCCGGATCGGACTGCTGTGGGCGGTCGGGGTGACCGTGCCGCAGTTCCTCCTCGCCCTGGGCCTCGCGCTTCTTCTCGACCAGGACCTCCGCCTGCGCCCGCTCGCCCGCGCCCTCGCGATCATTCCCTGGGCCATGCCCGAGGTCGTCGTCGGCATCATGTGGCGGCTCGTCTACAACCCCGACGCGGGCATCCTCAACGAGACCCTGCGCGACCTCGGCCTCGGCGAGGGCCACGACTGGCTGAGCGGTCTCGGCACCGCCCTGCCCGCGGTGATCGTCGTCGGCGTCTGGGCGGGCATGCCGCAGACCACGGTCGCGCTGCTCGCAGGGCTGCAGAACACGCCGCGCGAACTCCACGAGGCGGCCGCGATGGACGGCGCGGGCGCCTGGCGCCGCTTTCTGACCGTCACCTGGCCCGCCCTGAGACCGATCGCCCTCGCCATCACGGCGCTGAATTTTATCTGGAACTTCAATTCCTTCGCCCTGGTCTATGTGCTGACCAACGGCGGACCCGGCGGCCGGACCCGGCTCCCCATGCTCTTCGCCTACGAAGAGGCCTTCCGCTACGG
Organism: Streptomyces olivochromogenes; assembly: GCF_001514115.1. Lineage (GTDB taxonomy): Bacteria > Actinomycetota > Actinomycetes > Streptomycetales > Streptomycetaceae > Streptomyces > Streptomyces olivochromogenes. The sequence goes on along the minus strand of NZ_KQ948463.1, from coordinate 227,015 downwards.
GCAGTTCGGCTACGCGGCGGCCATGGGCTGCGTGATGGTCGCGGTGATCTCGGTGCTGCTCGCGATCCGGCTGGCAGGCCGGCTGAAGGGAGACGAGGACGCGTGAAGACCCGCAAAGGGGCCCGCGCGGGCCAGTACCTCGCCCTGCTCGCCTATCTCGTCTTCCTGGCCTTCCCCTTCCTCTGGCTGATCTCCACCGCGTTCAAACCGGCCCGGGAGCTGGCCAGTCTCCACCCCACCTGGATCCCCCGGAGCCCCACCCTCGCCAACTTCCGCCAGGCCTTCGGCGAGCAGCCGCTGCTGCACGCCGCGCTCAACTCCCTGCTCGCGGCCCTCGGCGCGGCGGTCGTCGCCGTACTGATCGCGACCCCCATGGCCTACGTCATGGCGCGCCACCGCACCCCGCTCGCGAAGGCCGCCACGGGATGGGTCGTGGTCAGCCAGGCGTTCCCGTTCGTGCTCGTGATCATCCCGCTGTTCCTGGTCCTGAAGAACCTGCGGCTGATCGACTCACTACTCGGGTTGATCATGGTGTACGTGGTGTGGGCGCTGCCGTTCGCGCTGTGGATGCTGGTGGGGTACGTACGGGCCGTGCCCGCCGAGTTGGAGGAGGCCGCGGCGGTCGACGGCGCGGGAAGGACGCGGACGCTCCTCTCCGTCACCGCTCCGCTGCTCGCGCCCGGCATCGTGGCGACGGCGCTGTTCGCGTTCATCAGCGCGTGGAACGAGTTCTTCTTCGCGCTCGTGCTGCTCAAGACCCCCGAGAAGCAGACCCTCCCGGTCGTCCTCACGCACTTCATCGGGGCGGAGGGGGTCGCGGACCTCGGCCCGCTCGCCGCGGCGGCGACCCTCGCGACCCTGCCGTCCCTGGTCGTCTTCGCGATCATCCAGAAGCGGATCACGGGCGGCATGCTCGCCGGGGCGGTGAAGAGCTGATGCGCGGGGAGCGGATGCGCGAGAAGCCGAAGCGCGGGAGGTCGATGCGCGGGAGGTCGATACGTCTGAAGCCGGTGCGCGCGAGGGGTCGCGTCGCGCTGGTCATGGGGCTGCTGCTCCTGCTGGGCACGGCCTGCTCCGGTGGCGGCAGCGGATCGCAGGGCGGCCGGATCACCCTGCGCTTCCAGTCCCTGGCCTGGCAGGCGGAGTCCGTCGCCGCGAACAAGGCGCTGGTGAAGGAGTGGAACGCCACCCATCCGGACGTCAAGGTCGAGTACGTCCAGGGCAGTTGGGACAGCGTCCACGACCAGCTGCTCACCTCCTTCGAGGGCGGTGAGGCGCCGGACATCATCCACGACGCCTCGGACGACCTGGCGGACTTCGCCTACGGCGGTTATCTCGCCGATCTGCGCACCCTGCTGCCCGAGCGGCTCAAGTCCGACATCCCGCAGCACAGTTGGGACACCGCGACCTTCGGGGGCGGCGTCTACGGCGTGCCCTTCCTCCAGGAGCCACGCGTCCTGATCGCCAACGCGGGATGGCTGAGGGCGTCGGGCGTCCGCATTCCGACGCCCGAACGGCCTTGGACCTGGGGCGAGTTCCGTGCGGTCGCTAAGCGGCTGAGCGGCAAGGGCAGGTACGGCGTCGCCTGGCCGCTCAGGGAACCCGTCTCGGCGACGCTCAACCTCTCCCTCTCCACCGGCGGTCAGCTGTTTCACCGGGGTGCCGACGGCAAGGTGACCGTCCGCTTCGACACGGCCGACGCGGTGGTGCCGAGGACCGTGCACGACGAGGTGAACACCGACGCCAGCGCCTCCGGTGCCACGCTCGGCATGGGCGGCTCCGACACACTGCCCGGCTTCTTCGGCGGGAAGTACGCGATGGTGCCACTCGGGTTCTCCTACCGCCAGCAGATCGTGCAGCAGGCGCCGAAGGGCTTCGACTGGCAGGTGCTGCCCGCCCCGGCCGGCGCGGACGGGCTCACCCAGGGCGTCAGCCCGCAGACCCTGTCCATCGCCGCCGACAGCCCGCACAAGAAGGAGGCCGCCGCGTTCATCGACTTCCTGCTCCGGCCCGAGAACATGGTCCGCCTCGCCCTCGGCGACTGGATGCTGCCGACCGGGACCGAGGCACTCAAGGACCCCGCCCTGCACACCGCCAAGGACGGCTGGGCGACCGGCGCCGCCCTCGCCTCCCACCTCCGCCCGGCCCCCGCCCAGTCCGTGCGCGGCTATCCCGAGTGGAAGGACAAGGTGGCGACCCCCGCGTTCCAGGAGTACTACAGCGGGGCGATCGGGCTCGCCGAGCTGAGAAAGCGGCTGGTGAGGGACGGGAACCTGGTGCTGGCCCGCTACCAGAGGTGAGTGGTCAGGGCTGGTCCCGAGGTGGCGGGTGGCCGTCGGCACGAGCGAAAACAGGTTGGACGAGACGTCTCGTCTTGCCTAGGGTCCTCGCATGACCACTCGCCCCGCCCACATCGCCATGTTCTCCATCGCCGCCCACGGGCACGTGAACCCGAGCATCGAGGTGATCCGCGAGCTCGTGGCGCGCGATCACCGTGTGACGTACGCGATTCCGCCCGCCTTCGCCGAGAAGGTCGCCGAGACGGGGGCCGAGCCGAGGCTGTGGCACTCGACCCTGCCCACGGACGACGACCCGGAGGCATGGGGGACCGAGCTGATCGACAACATCGAGCCGTTCCTGACGGACGCCCTGCAGGCCGAGCCGCAACTCGCGGCGGCCTACGAGGGTGACGAACCGGACCTCGTGCTGTACGACATCACCGCGTACCCGGCCCGGGTGCTCGCCCACCGCTGGGGCGTCCCGATCGTGCAGCTCTCACCGAACCTCGTCGCCTGGGAGGGGTACGACGAGGAGGTCGGCAAGCCGCTGTTCGAGCCGCTCAAGCGGACCCCGCGCGGAAAGGCGTTCTACGACACCTTCGCGCGCTGGATCGCGGAGAACGGCATGGACCTGAGCGTCGAGGACTTCATGGGCCGCCCCGACCGGTGCCTCGTCCTCATCCCCGAGGCCCTCCAGCCGAACGCCGACCGCGTCGACGAGAAGCGGTACACCTTCGTCGGCGCCTGTCAGGGCGACCGCGCCGCGCAGGGGGACTGGCGGCGGCCCGCGGACGCCGAGAAGGTGCTGCTCGTGTCGCTGGGTTCCACCTTCACCAAGCAGCCCGCCTTCTACCGCACGTGCGTCGAGGCCTTCGGCGGGCTGCCGGGCTGGCACGTCGTGCTGCAGATCGGCCGCTTCGTCGACCCCGCGGAGCTGGGAGAGGTGCCCGGCAACGTGGAGGTCCACCCGTGGGTGCCGCAGCTCGCGATCCTCCGCCAGGCCGACGCGTTCATCACACACGCCGGTGCGGGCGGCAGCCAGGAGGGGCTGGCCACCGGCACCCCGATGGTCGCCGTACCGCAGGCCGTCGACCAGTTCGGCAACGCCGACCTGCTCCAGGCGCTGGGCGTGGCCCGCCACCTGCCGATGGCGGAGGTCACGGCCGAGACCCTGCGGGAGGCGGTCCTCGCCCTGGTCGAGGACCCTGCGGTGGCGCGTCGCCTGCGGGAGATCCAGGAGCGCCTGGCGGGAGAGGGCGGCACCGGGCGGGCGGCCGACCTCATCGAGGCCGAGCTGTCGGCGGGCGCGTAGGCGAGAGGGGCGCATGGACAAAGGGCCTGTTGGTCCCCTGAGGAACCAACAGGCCCTGATGCCTAGGCGGTCACGGGGTCACACCCCGGCCCGCTCGCCCTCCCGGGCCGGCGGGAGCACGGCCTCCGGCGACTCGTCGTGGGTGAAGTCCGGCAGCCGGTTCAGCCACTTCGGCAGATACCAGTTGCGCTCGCCGAGCAGCGCCATCACGGCCGGCAGCAGCACCCCGCGGATGATCGTCGCGTCGATGAGCACCGCGGCCGCCAGGCCCACACCCATCTGCTTCATGGACTGCATGGACAGCGTCCCGAAGATCGCGAAGACGGCGACCATGATGACGGCGGCACTGGTGACGACACCGGCCGTGGTGACCACCCCGTGCCGGATCGCGTCCTTGGTGTCCCGGCCCCGCAGCCGCGCCTCACGGATCCGCGAGACCACGAACACGTGGTAGTCCATCGAGAGCCCGAACAGGATCACGAAGAGGAACAGCGGCAGCCAGGTGATGATGGCGCCCACACCCTCCGCGCCCACCAGCGAGGCGCCCCAGCCGTGCTGGAAGACGGCGACCAGGATGCCGTAGGCCGCCGCGACCGACAGGAGGTTGAGCACGATCGAGGTGATCGCGATCGTCAGCGAGCGGAACGAGAGCAGCATCAGCAGGAAGGCGAAGACGACCACGAACGCGAAGACCGGGGCCACCGAGCCCAGCAACTGGTCACTGAAGTCGTGCGATCCGGCGACCTGTCCGGTGATCGGCGCCTGGACGCCGTCGACCTTGCCGAGCGTGTCGGGCCGCACCTTGTCGCGCAGCAGCTGAAGGCTCTTCTCCGCCTTGTCCTGGTCGGAGCCGCCCACGAGGGGCACGTACACGAAGGCGACGTTCTGCGCCTCGTGCACCTTGATGTCGACCGGGCCGAGCGAGGCGCCCGAACTGATGGCCTGTGTACGGAAGTCGGCGAGCGCGGCCTTCACGTCGGCGGCGTCGATGTCGTGCGCCTTGACGACCACCTCGGCCGGCTCGGAGCCGCCCGGGAAGGCGTCGTTGACCCGGTTGTACGTCCCCACGATCGGCAGCGAGTTGCCGAACTCCTTGTCCAGCGTCAGCTGTTGCGTCTTCATGCCGAGGGCGGGAGCGGCGATGGCCAGCAGCGCACCGGCCGCGACGACCAGCGAGACGGCGGGCTTGGCGAGCACGACCCGCAGTACCGCGCTCCAGAACCGGCTGCCCTCCTCGGCGGACCGGACGCGCTTGCCCCTGGCGCGCCGCTTGTCCGGGTGCAGGAACGGCAGGCGGCCCTTCTCGACCCGCTCGCCGAGCAGCGAGAGCAGCGCGGGCAGCACGGTGACCGAGCCGACCATGGCGACCGCCACGACCATCAGCGAGGCCAGCCCCATCGCCTCGAACTCGGCGAGCCCGGTGAAGAGCATGCCGGCCATCGCCACGCACACCGTGACACCGGAGACGACGATGGCGCGGCCACTGGTGGCGGCGGCGATCCGCAGCGCGGCACCGGCGTCCCGGCCGGCCTCGCGCTCCTCGCGCTCACGGCGCAGATAGAACAGGCAGTAGTCGACGCCGACGGCCAGACCCACCAGGAGCATCACGGAGTTGGCGGTGTCGCTCATCGGCTGGAGGTGGCTGACGATGCCCATCAGGCCCATCGTCGCCATGATCGCGGTGACCGCGAGCGCCACCGGGAGCAGCGCCGCCACCAGGGCGCCGAAGGCGATCAGCAGAATACCGAGGGCCACCGGCACCGCGGAGTACTCGGCCTTCTTGAAGTCGTCGCCGAACGCGTCGGAGAAGGTCTTCTGCATGCTGGCGCCGCCGATCTCCTCGATCCGCAGCCCCGCATGGTCCTTCTGGACGTCCTTGACGGCGTTCAGCACCGGCTCGACGCGGTCGCCCGCGGTCTCCGCGTCGCCCCGCATGTCGAACTGCACGAGCGCGCTGCGCCCGTCCCGGGAGATCGTCTTGGTGTCGTACGGGGAGGTCACGTCCGTGACCTTGCCGGTCCCCTCGACGGCCTTGACGACGGCGGTGACGGCGGCGCGGAAGTCGGCGTCCGTCGCCTTGACGCTCGCGTCCTTCCCCTGGATCAGGACGCTCTCACCGGCCGGGGCCTTGATCCCCGAGTCCTCGATGATCTTCGCGGCGGTGTGGGTCTCGCCCTTGAGCTGATCGCTCTCCTTGACGTCGACGCGGCCCGCCGCCGAGCCGAGCCCCATCGCCAGGACGACGAACAGCACCCAGATACCCACGGCGGCCCATCGGTGCCGGGCGCTCCAGCCGCCTGCCCGCGCGGCGATGCCCCGCACCCGTATGTCTCCGTTCCCCATGACGGGCCAGCCCCCTTGTGCACGGTGACAGCCCCCTGCCGTCACCTCTGCTTATGAAGGTAGGGGCCGTATAAGAACGTCTCCTCGTACTGCCCGATGAACCCCGGGACCCCCGGCTCCTCCCCGCGGACCCCGTCGCCTCCGCACTGGGGAGGACAGAGGCCCCCTACACCTATCCGGGCCTCTCGGGGATCCGGATCAGGGTGCGGCCGCCGATCGGGACCGGGGTGCGGGTGTTGATCCACCTGGGCCCGACGACCGTCCTATGGTGTGCGGATGACGACGACGTATGCGGCACTGCTGCGCGGGATCAACGTGGGCGGCAACAAAAAGGTGCCGATGGCCGAGCTCCGCACACTGCTCGGGGAACTCGGCCACGGCGACGTACAGACGTATCTCCAGAGCGGCAACGCCGTCTTCTCCGCCGACCGCGGTGACGAGGACTCCCTGGCGGCCGAGTTGGCCGAGGCAATAGAGAAGCACTTCGGCTTCGGCGTCGGCGTACTGGTCCGTGACCACGCCTATCTGAGGGCCGTACGGGAGGCGTGCCCGTTCCCGGCCGCCGAACTGGAGGCCAAGCAGCTGCACGTCACCTACTTCTCGGACGCTGTCGACCCCGAGCGCTTCGCCTCGGTCGACCCGGCGGTGTTCCTGCCGGAGGAGTTCCGCCTCGGCGACCGGGCGCTCTATCTGTACGCACCCGACGGCCTGGGACGCTCCAAGCTCGCCGAGGCCCTGTCGAGGCCGCGGCTCCTCAAGGGCATCACCGCCACCACCCGCAACTGGAACACGGTCGTCAAACTCGAGGAGCTGACCGGTGTCTGAGCACAACCCCGCCGTGGAGGCCGCCATCATGGGCGAACTGAGGCTGCTCGACGCGGAGGTCCGCCGCTCCCCGGAGCGGCTCGGAGCACTGCTCCACCCCGACTTCTACGAGTTCGGCAGCTCCGGGCGGCTGTGGGACCGCGCCTCCGTCCTCGCCGAACTGACCGGCAACGCCGCGCCCGGGTCGCGGCCCCTCACCGCCTCACGGATGAAGGGCGTCCAGCTCGCACCCGACCTGGTCCACCTCACCTTCGACACGGAGGAGGACAACGGCCGCCGGGTGCACCGGAGTTCGCTGTGGCGGCGGACGGAGGACGGCTGGCGCCTGTACTTCCACCAGGGCACACCGTTCAGGTCCGACCCAGAGTGACCTTTCGTACGCCGCCATAGGTGGTGTACGAGACGATCTCGTCCGGGACCGTCAGCCTCGGGTCCCGGTACAGGCGCCGGAGCTCCTCCTCGCTGCCGGCGGCGGCGACGGAGTCGATCAGGGCGAGCTCGTCCGCGTCGAGCGCGGCGTCGTCGAGGATCTCCGGGCCCCAGGCGTCCCAGGGCAGTAGCTCGACGCCGTTGAGGGCGGCCAGGTCGCGCAGGACGTCGGCGCGGACGAACCACAGGCCGTGATACGACAGGCCCTCGATCCCGTTGAGGTCGAACACGCCGAACCTCCGGGGGTCGGCTCCTCCCTCGCGGCACGTCCGCCAGGCGTCCGTGGCCACCAGGAACTGGTCGCGCGGCACGTCCATCGGGTCGAAGCCGACGTCGTACTCGTGGTGGACCTGCGGGTCGGCCAGCCGCCAACTGCCGTCCGGCAGGCGGTACTCGGTGACCCAGTGGTCGGCGTAGTACGCGTCGAAGTACCGGGCGAAGCCACAGCGGAGCCGGGCGGCCGTCCCCGTGGCCCGCAGCAGGGAGCAGTGCAGCAGCGCGAAGTCCCGGCACGTGCCCACGAACCGCTCCGCGGGCGCCCGCCGTTCGGTGAGCGGCGCGTCCCCGCGCTCCGCGAGGATCCGCAGCACCTCCGTCGCGTAACGCGACTCCGCGTCCTCGTGCACCCGTTCCTCGGGGATGGCGTAGTCGAAGCGCGGGCCCTCGCCCCGATGGATGATCAGATCTCTGACGACATGGGCGAGTTGCCCCGGGTCACGGGGCAGTCCGCCGAGGTCCAGGGCGTCGCCCGGATCGCTGTACGGCGTCTGTTTCAGGTACTGGTCCATGCCCGGGATCCTCGTCCTTGCCCCAGGGGCAGGGTCAACCCAGCGCCGCCATGTCCTCGGCGGTGAGCCGCACCGCGCCCGCGTCGAGGTTCTCCTCCAGATGGGCGAGGGATCCCGTGCCCGGGGTCGGGCACAGCACCGGGGAGCGGTGCAGCAGCCAGGCCAGGGCGATCTGCCCCGGTGTCGCCCCGTGCGCGGCGGCGATCCGGGCGCACTCGGGGTCGGCGGTGAGGGAGCCGTTGCCCAGCGGGAACCAGGGCAGGAAGGCGATGCCGCGCGCCTCGCACAGCTTCAGCAGCGGCTCCGATGCGCGGTCGAGCAGGTTGAAGCGGTTCTGGACCGAGGCGATGTCCGTCAACTCCAGCGCCTCTTCCAGCTGTTCGGCGGTGACGGAGTCGAGACCGATGTGCCGGATCTTGCCCTCCGCGCGCAACTCGTCGAGCGCGCCCAGCTGTTCGGCCATCGGCACGGCCGGGTCGAGCCGGTGCAACTGATACAGGTCGATCGCCTCCAGCCGCAGCCGCCGCAGACTCGCCTCGCACATCGCCCGCAACCGCCCGGGCCGCCCGTCGACGTGCCAGGCACGGTCGCCGGTGCGCACGACGCCGCCCTTGGTCGCGATCAACAGGCCCTCGGCGTACGGGTACAGGGCCTCGGCGACCAGCTTCTCGGCGATCGAGGGACCGTAGTTGTCCGCGGTGTCGACGAGGGTGACCCCGCGTCCGACGGCCCGCCGCAGCACGGCCACCGCGTCCCGGGCGTCCCCGCGCGACCCCCAGTAGCCGGGACCGGTCAACTGGGCGGTGCCGTAGCCGAGCCGCCGCACCGGCGACCGACCGCCGAGGGGGAAGCTTTCCGAAACCATTTAATGGAGGGTACACACGACTGTGCGAGGCTCGTCCCCATGCGCTACATCATCATCGGAGCGGGAGCGGTCGGCGGGGCCATCGGCGGCCGGCTGGCCGAGGCGGGCCACGAGGTGGCACTGGTCGCGCGGGGAGCGCACTACGAGGCGCTGCGCACACACGGGCTGCGGCTCATGACCTCGGAGGGGACACGTACGCACCGGCTGCCCACGGTCGACGGGCCCGCGGCGCTCGGAGAGCTGCGCCCCGACGACGTACTGGTCCTGGCGGTGAAGACGCAGGACAGCGAGGCGGCCCTGGAGGCGTGGGGCCCGGCCCCCGTGGCGGGCGGTGGCACGGCCGCCGAACGGCTGCCGCTGGTCTGCGCGCAGAACGGGGTGGAGAGCCCCCGGATCGCGCTGCGCCGCTTCCGCCGGGTGTACGGCGTCTGCGTCTGGCTGCCCGCGACCCTCGTCGAGCCGGGTGCGGTGTCGGCGGCGGGCGCCCCGCTCACCGGAATCCTGCACCTGGGCCGTCATCCGCACGGCACGGACGAGACGGCCCGCCGCATCGCCGCCGACCTGGAGAAGGCCCACTTCGAGGCACCGGTCGTGCCGGACGTGGCGCGCTGGCAGTACGCCAAGCTGCTCGGCAATCTCGCCAACGCGATCGAGGCGGTCAGCGGCGTCCTGACCAGCGAGGAGGGCCTGGCGCTCTTCGCGCGGGTGCGCGCGGAGGGCGAGGCGGTGCTGGCGGCCGCCGACATCGCGTACACCGGCGAGGAGGAGCAGAAGAAGGCCCGCGGCAACAAGATCAGGTTCGAGCCCTTCGACGGCTCCGAACGCGGCGGCGGCTCCTCCTGGCAGTCCCTCGACCGCGGCACCGGCACCATCGAGGCCGACTACCTCAACGGCGAGATCGTCCTCCTCGGCCGGCTGCACGGTGTGCCGACCCCGCTCAACGAGCTGCTCCAGCGGCTCGCGAACACCTTCGCGCGCGAGCGCAGGGCGGCGGGGTCGCTGCCGGTCGCGGAGCTCGTACGCCTGGCCGACGAGGCTGTCGCGTTTGTTCAAGAGGAGCGCGCGCCGCGTCCCTAGCGTGGAGCGCATGAGCAATCCGTACAAGAACGTGCACCCGTACATGGTGGAATGCGCCGCCGAGGCCGCCCGGGTGGCCGGCGGTGTCACGGCGGCGCAGCTGGCGGAGCCAGGTCCCACGCACTGCCCGGACTGGGACCTGCGCACCCTGGTGAACCACTGGGTCCTCTACACCTCGCACGGCCTGGAGCACCGTGCGCTGCGCAAGCAGCTCTCCGAGGAGCTGACCGGCCGCGACTTCACGGCGGATCCCGGCTGGGCGCGGGCGTACGCCGAGCAGCTCGACCGTGCCGTGGCCGCCTGGGACGACCCCGCGGTGTGGGAGGGCGAGGTCGAGCTCGGGACGGCGAAGATGCCCGCCGCCGACATCGCCTCGATGATCGTCAAGGAGATGGCGGTGCACGGCTGGGACGTCGCGACGGCCACCGGCCAGGAGCTGCGGATCTCGGACGGCGCGGCCCGGTTCGTTCTGGACGTCGTCGACACGCACGCCGACCTCTACCGCCGGTACGACGGCTTCGCCGACCCGGTGCCGGTTCCCGACGACGCACCCCTGTTCGACCGGGCCCTGGCGCACAGCGGCCGGGATCCGCGGCAGGCCCGACGTCCATCGGCTGAACAGCAGTCTGGGACATGAACGCCGCTCGGATGAATAGGTGTCCGGCAGAAGGGAGTTACGCCGTTCCTGTCGCATTCATTGACGGTGACGCGTCATAGATCCTACCTTTCTCGGCGTTGGTACAGGCTGATCCCACGGGAGGGGAACATGCCCATGCGCCGAAGAGCCGCCCTAGTCACCCTGATCTCCACGGTCCTGGCCCTCGGAATCCCGGGCGCCGTGTCCTCCGCCCAGCCCGCGACCTCCGACCTCTACGTCTCCCCGAGCGGGAACGACCATGCGAACGGCACCGCCCGCCACCCCGTACGCACCCTGGAACGCGCCCGCGACCTCGTCCGCGAGCGCGTCACGGGGATGAAGGGCGACCTGACGGTCCACCTCGCCTCGGGTACCTACCGACGGACCGCACCCCTCACCCTCGACGCCCGGGACTCGGGCACCGGCGGCCACCAGGTGATCTGGCAGGGCACCGGGAACACCGTCGTCAGCGGTGGCCGGCAGGTCCAGGGCTGGCGCCCGGTCACCGGGAGTCCGGGCCTGTGGTCCGCGCCCGCTCCCCAAGGGCTCACCGACACCCGGCAGTTGTACGTCGACGGGGTGCGCGCCCAGCGCGCCCGCGGGGCCGTGCCGGTGACCCTCACCCAGACCGCCACCGGATACACGGCGTCCTCCGACACCCTCGCGCACTGGAAGCACCCCTCCGACGCCGAGTTCGTCTACACCAGCGGCGAGTCCCTGTGGAACGTCGAGCGCAACGGCCTGGGCCAGTGGACCGAGCCGCGCTGCCGCGTCGCCGCCGCCGAGGGCACCACGATCACGATGGTCCAGCCGTGCTGGGACAACTCCAACAAGCGTGTCGAGTTCCCGGACATCCCCGGCCGCACGGTCAGCATGGTCGGGCCCGGCCACCTCACCAACGGCGGCAGGGCGACGTACATCGAGAACGCCTACGAACTCCTGGACCAGCCCGGCGAGTGGTACCTCGACCGCACCGCGCACCGGGTCTACTACCTGCCCCGCAAGGGCGAGAACCTCGCGCGCGCCGACGTCGAGGCGGCACAGGCCGAGAAGCTGATCGACGGACGGGGCACCGCCGCCGCGCCCGTCCACGACCTCGCCTTCCGCGGCCTGCAGTTCAGCTACGCCACCTGGCTCACCCCCTCGGGGCCCGAGGGCTTCTCCGAGATCCAGGCGGGCTACACCATCACCGGCGAGAAGGGCTGGGCGACCCAGGGCCTGTGCCAGTACGTCGAGGGCGGCACCTGCCCCTTCGCGTCCTGGACGAAGATGCCGGGCAACGTCTCCTTCGCCCACGGGCAGCGCATCGCGTTCGGCGACGACGTCTTCGCCCATCTCGGCGCCTCCGGCCTCGACCTGGGCATCGGCTCGAAGGACTCCACGGTCAGCGGCAGCGTCTTCACCGACATCTCCGGCAACGGACTGGAGATCGGCGGAGTGGACGGACAGACCCCCGCCTCCGGAGTCCAGGTGACGGACAATCACCTCTACGGCCTGCCCCGCGAGTTCCACGGCGGCGTGGCGATCCTCAACGGCTGGACCCAGAGCACCACGATCGCCCACAACCAGATCGACCACGTCGGCTACAGCGCCGTCTCCCTCGGCTGGGGCGGCTGGCCCGACAAGATCGGCGACCCGGCGACCCCCAACCCCAGCCACGACAACACGGTCCGCGACAACCTGATCTTCGACTACATGCAGATGCTCGACGACGGCGGCGGCATCTACACCCAGGGACTGACGGGCACCTCCCTGGCCGACGGCGAGAAGGTCACCGGCAACGTCATCCACGACCAGTGGGGCCTGGGCAAGAACGTCTACACCGACAACGGCTGCACCTACGAGACGGTCGAGGGCAACGTCCTCTACAACGCCTCCTACGCCAACGTCGCCTCCCGCCACACCGACTACCGCGACACCCTCGGCAACAACGACCCGACCCTCGTCAAGGACAACTGGTGGGAGGAGGGAACCGCCGACGGCGACAACAAGGGCCTGGTGACGACCGGCAACAAGATCATGACGGCCCCGTCCGACGTACCGTCGCAGATCATCGGCAACGCGGGACTCGAACCCGCCCATCGCGGACTGCTGAACCGCCGCGTCGGCGCCGTCTCCACCCCGGAGGCACCCTCGCGCGTCGGTACGAGCACGGCGGGCGCCGACGCCTTGTACGTCACCTTCAACCCGAGCTTCGTGGACGGCGGTTCACCGGTGACCGGCTACACGGCGCGGGCGTACGACGCGTCCGGACGCCAGATGGGCGAACAGGCCGTCGGCGCGGCAGAGTTCAAGCGCACGGCGGTCGTACGGATCGGTGGACTGCCCGCGTCGGCCGGCCCCCTCACGGTCACCGTCACCGCGAGCAACGCCCACGGCACCAGCGCCCCGTCGCTCGCCTCGCTCCCGCTGACCCCGACCACCGTGACCGCGCTGCCGGGCGCACCGACCGGCCCCAAGCTGCGTACGGCGTCCACCGCGGCCACCGTGGCCTGGACCCCGCCGACGGCGACCGGCGACGCCAGGGTCGTCGGCTACCGCGTCACAGTCTCCGACGGCCGCGCCCCGATCGACGTCACGGGCCGGGACGTGCTGGTCGGCCAGCCCTCCGCGAAGGGCATGTTCCGGGTGATCGGAGGCCTCAACCCTGCCACCTCGTACACCGTCACGATCGCGACGGTGACGGCGGCGGGCACGGGACCGGCGGCCACCGTGACGGCCACCACCAAGGCGTGAGAGTTCAGGCGCCGAGTGCCGTCAGCACCGGGACGCGTACCTCGTCGTAGCGCTCCAGCAGGACCCGCGCCACCTCCGGCGCCGGGCCCAGCACGTCGGCCAGTACGTCCGCCTCGGCGGCGCCCCGGGCGATGCGGTCCGGGAGGAAGCCGGGCGCGAGGACGTAGGGGGCGACGGCGACACGTGCGCAGCCGAGGGCGCGCAGTTCGCGCACCGCGTCCTCGGTGCGCGGAAGGGATGCGGAGGCGAACGCGGGCCGCACGGCGCACCAACCGGTGTGCCGCCACTCCCGCGCGATTTCTGCGATCACCGCGATCGCCTCCGGGTCGGTGGACCCCGCGGAGGCCAGTACGACCCCCGTCGAGGACTTGTCGGCGGGGGTCAGCCCCGCCTCGTACAGCCGGCGTTCGAGCGCCGCCGTCAGCAGCGGGGAAGGGCCGAGCACCTCTGCCTGGCGGATGCGCAGCCGCGCCGGGGCCTCCCGCAGGACCGCAGGGATGTCCGCCTTCGCGTGGAAGGCACGGGTGAGCAGGAGAGGGAGGGCGACCACATCGCGTACGCCCTCCGCCGCCAGGGACTCCAGCACCGCCGGCACCGAGGGGATGTTGAAGTCGAGGAAGCCGGTCTCCACGCGCAGGCCCGGACGCCGGGCCCGCACACGCCGTACGAGGGCGTGCACCGTCGCGGCATGACGCGGATCGCGGCTGCCGTGGGCGATGACCAGGAGGACCGGACGACTCGTCATGACGGGCTCAGCTCTTCACCAGGAGACCGCGGCTGCGCAGCACCCACCGCTCCAGCGGGCTGAAGATCAGCAGGTCGATGGCGATACCGACGAACAGGATGAGGAAGATGGCGAGGAAGACCATCGACATGGAACTGGCGGTGCGGCCGTTCTCCAGCAGCTGACCGAGGCCGATGCCCAGGTCGGGGGAGGAGGCGATGATCTCCGCCGCCATCAGGGAGCGCCAGGAGAACGCCCAGCCCTGCTTCAGACCGGCGAGATAGCCGGGCAGCGCGGCCGGCATCACGATGTGCCAGGTCCCGCGCAGGCCCGTCGCGCCCATCGTGCGGCCCGCCCGCAGGAACAGCGGCGGCACCTGGTCCACGCCCGACACCAGGCCGTTGGCGATGGAGGGGACGGCACCGAGCAGGATCACCGCGAACATCATCGAGTTGTTCAGGCCCAGCCAGATGACGGCCGGCGGCACCCAGGCCACGGAGGGCAGCGACTGGAGCCCGGAGAGGATCGGACCGATCGCGGCGCGGACGAACTTCACCCGGGCCACCAGCAGACCCAGCGGGGTACCGATCACCAGGGCGAACAGGAACCCGACCAGACCGCGCGAGACACTCGTCCAGATGTAGCCGAGCAGCGTGCCCTCGAGCCAGGCGTTCTTGACCTCGCCCCAGACGTCGGAGGGGGAGGGCAGCTTGCTCGGGTCGGTGACGACCTTGAACGAGATCAGCGCCTGCCACACCACCAGCACCAGGGCGATGGCGACGAGCGGCGGCAGTATCTTCTCGACGAAGGTCTGACGGAAGCCCGGCCGGCCCGAATGCGCGGTCGTCTCCAGGGCGTCGAGGCCCGCTTCCAGGCCCGCCATGTCGCCGCCGGTGCTGTCCTTGACGGGCTGGTCGGCCGCGTCGGCCTTCGTCTCAGTGCTGGCCATGGCGGCGGATCTCCCCACGCAGTTGTTCGGTGATCTCGACGGACAGCTCCGCCACGGCCGCGTCCTCGATGCGACGCGGCTGCGGGATGTCGACCCGCCACTCGTGGGCCACCCGGCCGGGGCGCGAGGACAGCAGGACGACCCGCTCGGCCAGCCGCACCGCCTCACGCACGTTGTGGGTGACGAAGAGGACGGACAGCTGGGTCTCGCGCCAGATCCGGGTCAGTTCGTCGTGCAGGACGTCCCGTGTGATGGCGTCCAGCGCCGCGAACGGCTCGTCCATCAGCAGGATCTGGCTGTCCTGGGCGAGCGCGCGGGCCAGCGCGACGCGCTGGCGCATACCGCCGGACAGCTCGTGCACCCGCTTCCCGTACGCGCCCTTCAGCCGGACGAGTTCGAGCAGCTCCTCCGCACGGTCGCGGCGCTCGGACTTCGCGACGCCGCGCAGCCGAAGGGCGAGCTCGATGTTCTTGCCCGCGGTCAGCCACGGGAAGAGGGCGTGCTCCTGGAACATCAGGGCCGGACGCCCGTTGGTCGTGATGTTGCCCGCGGTCGGGGCGTCGAGGCCCGCGACCAGGTTGAGCAGCGTCGACTTTCCACACCCCGAGGCCCCCAGGAGGGTGACGAACTCGCCCGGCGCGACATCGAGGGTGATGTCGTCGAGGACGAGCTGGGGCCCCGCCGGTCCGGCGAAGGACTTCGAGACATGCTCGATCCGGGCGGCGTGCTCCACCACTTCGGCGCCGTCGGCGGCCTTGGCGAGGGTCGTGGCCATGGTCGTCACCTCCTGGGAACTCATCGGTGTGGGTCCTTACTTGACGCCGAGACCGGCGTCGGCGACCGTGCTCTCGCCCGCGGCCCCCAGGACCTTGTTCAGGAGCGTGAGGTCGTAGATCCCGTTCAGGTCCGGCTTCTCCAGCAGGCCCGCCTTGACCGCGTGATCCGCCTCGGTGCTGAGGGTGGAGGCCAGCGGGTCATTGGTGATCTGGATGGACTTCCAGGCCGGGTCGAGCACGTTCGCCGGGAGCTCCTTGCCGGAGTCGACCTTCAGCTGGGCGTTGGCCGCGGCCTTCGCCTGGTCGGGGTTGGCGTTGATCCACTTGTTGGTGTCGACCGAGCCCTTCAGCACGGCCTCGACGACCTTCGGGTGCTCCTTGAGGAACTTCTGCGACACGATGATGTTCGTGATCACGAACTTCTTGTCGGGCCACAGCGAGGCCTCGTCGAGCAGGACCTTGCCGCCCTCGGCCACCAGCTTGGACGCGGTCGGCTCCGGCACCCAGGCGCCGTCGATGGAGCCGGACTTGTAGGCGTCCGGGGTGATCTTGTTGTCCGTACGGACGACCGAGACGTCGCCCTTGCCGCTCTGCGCGTCGACCTTCCAGCCCTGGTCCGCGATCCAGTTGAGGAACGCCACGTCCTGGGTGTTGCCGAGCTGCGGGGTCGCGATCTTCTTGCCCTTGACGTCCTTCAGGGACTTGATCTTCTTCGGGTTCACCACGAGCTTCACGCCACCGGACGCCGAGCCGCCGATGATGCGCAGGCTCTTGCCCTGGGACTTGGTGAAGCCGTTGATCGCCGGCGAGGGGCCGATCCAACCGATGTCGATCGAGCCCGAGTTCAGGGCCTCGATCTCGGAGGGGCCCGCGTTGAAGATGGAGTACTCCGCCTTCGTGCCGCCCAGCGCCTTCTGGAAGAGGCCTTCCTGGCGGCCGACCAGCGCGGTCGCGTGCGTGAGGTTGCCGAAGTAGCCGATCTTCACGGTGTCGACACCGTCGATCTTCGAGGAACCGGCGGCGACCTTCTCCTTCGAGGACGAGGAGTCCTTGGAGTCGGAGCCGTAGCTGCACGCGGCGAGCGCGAGCAGGGGGAGTGCGACGGCGGCGGCTATGCCACGGCGTACAAGGTTCGAGCGGATGGCAGGCACGGGAGGTGTTCCTCTCGTTGGCCCGGCGGTCACGTTTTCAGGTCGTGGCCGGGAGGTCGGCAGGTCTTCGTCGTCGCATCCGGGACGTCGGGTGGGGGGACAGGGCGCGCAGGCAGTGCGCGTACGTCATTCCGCACATCGCGCCACTCCGCCCTGCCCGCTGCCGAGGGCGCCGCTGCCGACGCGGCCGCCCTCCTTGGCGAACGTGGAGTAGAAGTCGGTGGACGTCATGTCAGAAGTCCCACCCGTCGTCGTCGCCCTCGTCCTTGACCGGCTGCGGCGCGGCGAACGACTCGCCGACCATGCCCGCGGTCAGCGTGGTGCCGTCCGCCGGGTCGATGAGGATGAACGCGCCGGTGCGCCGGGAGTCGGCGTACGAGTCGAGCGGAAGCGGTTCGGCGGCACGGATCTTGACGCGGCCTATGTCGTTGGCGACCAGCTGACCCGGGTGCGGGTGCAGCGACAGGTCGTCGAGCGTCAGGCGGGACGGGATGTCCTTGACGATCGCCTTCACCGTGCGGGTGCCGTGCTTGAGCAGCACCCGGTGGCCGACGGTGAGCGGCTGGTCGGCCACGTGGCAGATGGTCGCCTCGACGTCCTGCGTGGTCGGGGGCGCGTCCTTGCTCGGCACGATCAGGTCGCCGCGCGAGACGTCGATGTCGTCCTCCAGCAGGAGGGTCACCGACTGCGGGGTCCACGCCACGTCGACCGGCTTGCCCAGCAGATCGATCCCGGCGACCTTCGTGGTGCGCCCGGAGGGCAGCACGGTCACGCTCTCGCCGACCCGGAAGCTACCGGCGGCGATCTGGCCGGCGTACCCCCGGTAGTCGGGGTGCTCGGCGGTCTGCGGGCGGATCACGTACTGCACGGGCAGACGGGCGTGGCAGTGCCCCAGGTCGTGGCTGACCGGGACCGTCTCCAGGTGTTCCAGGACCGTCGGGCCGCCGTACCAGTCCATGTTCGCGGAGGCGTCCACCACGTTGTCACCGGCGAGCGCCGAGATCGGGATCGCGGTGATCTCGGGAACGCCCAGCTCGGAGGCGTACGCCGTGAACTCCTCGGCGATCGCCGCGAAGACGGACTCCTTGTACTCGACGAGGTCCATCTTGTTGACGGCGAGGACCACGTGCGGGACACGCAGCAGCGCGGCGACGGCCGCGTGCCGGCGGGTCTGCTCGATGACGCCGTTGCGGGCGTCGACGAGGACGACGGCCAGGTCGGCGGTCGAGGCGCCGGTGACCATGTTCCGGGTGTACTGCACATGCCCGGGGGTATCGGCGAGGATGAACCGGCGGCGCGCCGTCGCGAAGTAGCGGTAGGCGACGTCGATGGTGATGCCCTGCTCGCGTTCGGCGCGCAGGCCGTCGGTGAGGAGGGCGAGGTCGGGGGCGTCCTGGCCACGGCTCGCCGAGACGCGCTCCACAGCCTCCAGCTGGTCCGTCAGGACCGACTTGGAGTCGTGCAGCAGTCGTCCGACCAGCGTGGACTTGCCGTCGTCGACGGAACCGGCGGTCGCGAAGCGCAGGAGCGTGGTCGCCGACAACTGCTCGACCGACAGCGGCTCGGTGGGTTCGGTGGTGCTGGTCATGTCTAGAAGTACCCCTCGCGCTTGCGGTCTTCCATCGCGGCCTCGGACATCTTGTCGTCGGCGCGGGTGGCGCCCCGCTCGGTGAGCCGGGAGGCGGCGATCTCGGTGATCACGGCGTCCAGCGTGGTCGCTTCGGAGTCGACGGCGCCCGTGCAGGACATGTCGCCGACGGTCCGGTAGCGGACGAGCCGCTTCTCGACCGTCTCGCCGTCCTTCGGGCCGCCCCACTCACCGGCGGTCAGCCACATGTTCGACCGCTGGAAGACCTCGCGCTCGTGCGCGAAGTAGATCTCGGGCAGTTCGATGCCTTCGCGGGCGATGTACTGCCAGACGTCCAGCTCGGTCCAGTTGGAGAGGGGGAAGACGCGGACGTGTTCGCCGGGTGCGTGGCGGCCGTTGTAGAGCTGCCACAGTTCGGGGCGCTGGCGTCGGGGGTCCCACTGGGAGAACTCGTCGCGCAGCGAGAACACGCGTTCTTTCGCGCGGGCCTTTTCCTCGTCGCGGCGTCCGCCGCCGAAGACGGCGTCGAAGCGTTCGGACTGGATCTTCTCGGTGAGGGGCACGGTCTGCAGGGGGTTGCGGGTGCCGTCGGGGCGTTCGCGCAGGACTCCGCGGTCGATGTAGTCCTGTACGGAGGCGATGTGCAGCCGCAGTCCGTGCTCTTCGACGGTCCGGTCGCGGTAGGCGAGGACTTCGGGGAAGTTGTGTCCGGTGTCGACGTGCAGCAGGGTGAAGGGGATCGCGGCGGGGGCGAAGGCCTTCAGGGCGAGGTGCAGCATGACGATGGAGTCCTTGCCGCCGGAGAAGAGGATCACCGGCCGTTCGAACTCGCCCGCGACCTCACGGAAGATGTGGACGGCCTCGGACTCCAGGGCGTCCAGGTGCGAGAGCGCGTACGGGCTGCTGTCCGTCTCCTCGGAGACACTGGCGACGGTCGTCATGCGAGACCCCTTTCGGTGAGCAGCGCATGGAGCGCGGCCGCGGACTCCTGCACGGACTGGGTGTGCGACTCGATGCGCAGATCGGGCGACGCGGGCTCCTCGTACGGGTCGTCGACGCCGGTCAGCCCCGAGATCTCTCCCGCGGCCTGCTTGGCGTACAGCCCCTTCACATCGCGTACGGAGCAGACCTCGACCGGCGTCGCCACGTGCACCTCCAGGTACGGGGTACCGCCGCTCTGGTGACGCTCCCGGACCGCCTCGCGGCTGTCGGCGTACGGCGCGATCACCGGGACGAGCGCCTTGACGCCGTTGCGGGAGAGCAGCTCGGCGAGGAAACCGATCCGCCGCACGTTCGTGTCGCGGTCCGCGCGTGAGAAGCCGAGGCCCGACGAGAGGAACTCGCGGATCTCGTCGCCGTCGAGCACCTCGACGCGGTGGCCCTCGTCGCGCAGCCGGCCGGCCAGCTCGTACGCGATGGTGGTCTTGCCGGCGCTCGGCAGACCCGTGAGCCAGATGGTGGCTCCGGTCGTCACTTGCTGCTCCTGGGAGATCTGGGTGGTCGTGGTCATCCGTGCAGCCCGCACTCGGTCTTGGACCGTCCGGCCCAGCGTCCGGCGCGGGCGTCCTCGCCCTCCAGCACACGACGGGTGCAGGGCGCGCAGCCGACGGAGGCGTAGCCGTCCATCAGCAGCGGGTTGGTGAGGACGCCGTGCTCGGCGACGTACGCGTCCACGTCGTCCTGCGTCCAGCGGGCGATCGGCGAGATCTTGACCTTCTGCCGCTTCTCGTCCCAGCCGACGACCGGGGTGTTGGCCCGGGTCGGGGACTCGTCGCGGCGCAGTCCGGTCGCCCAGGCGTCGTACCTGGTCAGGCCCTCTTCCAGGGGCTTGACCTTGCGCAGGGCGCAGCACAGGTCGGGGTCGCGGTCGTGCAGCTTGGGTCCGTACTCGGCGTCCTGCTCGGCGACGGTCCGACGCGGGGTGAGGGTGATGACGTTGACGTCCATCACGGCCTCGACCGCGTCCCGGGTGCCGATGGTCTCGGGGAAGTGGTAGCCGGTGTCGAGGAAGACGACGTCGACCCCTGGCTGGGCGCGGGAGGCCAGGTGGGCGACGACCGCGTCCTCCATGGAGGAGGTCACGCAGAACGTCTTGCCGAAGGTCTCGACGGCCCACTGGAGGATCTCCAGGGCCGAGGCGTCCTCGAGGTCGCGCCCCGCCTGCTCGGCGAGGCGCTTCAGGTCCTCGGCCGTACGGCCTTCCTGACCTTCCCGATCTTTCTGAATGGTCGTCATGTCTCGTCCCCTCCACCTTCGTTGCGCTGAACCCCACGGGCGAGCAGCCCGAGGAACTTCAACTGGAAGGCCCGGTTGCACGCCGCGCATTCCCACGCCCCGTGGCCCTGCTCGCTCGGACGGAGGTCTTCGTCGCCGCAGTAGGGGCAGTAGAAGGGAGCCGCTCGCTCGCTCACGACAGCGACTCCTCGCTCGCACGGGCGGCCCAGGTGGCGAAGCGCTCGTCGTCCTCGCGCTCCGCCTGGAAGCGCTTGAGGACCCGCTCGATGTAGTCGGGCAGTTCGTCCGAGGTGACCTTCAGGCCACGGACCTTGCGGCCGAAGCCGGCCTCCAGGCCGAGCGCGCCGCCCAGGTGCACCTGGAAGCCCTCGACCTGCTCACCCTGGTCGTTCAGGACCAGCTGGCCCTTGAGACCGATGTCCGCGACCTGGATACGGGCGCAGGCGTTCGGGCAGCCGTTGATGTTGATGGTGATGGGCTCTTCGAACTCGGGGATGCGGCGCTCGAGTTCGTCGATCAGGGAAGCACCGCGCGCCTTGGTCTCGACGATCGCGAGCTTGCAGTACTCGATGCCGGTGCAGGCCATCGTGCCGCGTCGGAAGGTGGAGGGCCTGACGGTCAGGTCAAGGGCTTCGAGGCCCTCCACCAGCGAGTCGACCTGGTCCTGCGTCACGTCGAGCACGACCATCTTCTGCTCGACGGTGGTGCGCAGCCGGCCCGAGCCGTGCGCCGCGGCCAGCTCGGCGATCTTCGTGAGGGTGGTGCCGTCCACGCGGCCGACGCGCGGCGCGAAGCCGACGTAGAAGCGGCCGTCCTGCTGGCGGTGCACACCGACGTGGTCGCGCCAGCGGGCGACCGGCTGCTCGGGGGCCGGGCCGTCGACGAGCTTCCGCTCGAGGTACTCGTCCTCCAGGATCTGGCGGAACTTCTCCACGCCCCAGTCGGCGACCAGGAACTTCAGACGGGCGCGGGTGCGCAGCCGCCGGTAGCCGTAGTCGCGGAAGATCGAGATGACGCCCTCGTAGACGTCCGGGACCTCGTCCAGCGGGACCCAGGCGCCGAGGCGCTGGCCGATCTTCGGGTTGGTGGAGAGGCCACCGCCTACCCAGAGGTCGAAGCCGGGGCCGTGCTCCGGGTGGTTCACGCCGACGAAGGCGATGTCGTTGATCTCGTGCGCCACGTCGAGCAGCGGCGAGCCGGAGATCGCGGACTTGAACTTGCGGGGCAGGTTCGAGAAGTCCTTGTTGCCGATGATCCGGCGGTGGATCTCGTCGATGGCCGGGGTGCCGTCGATGATCTCGTCCTCGGCGATGCCGGCGACGGGCGAGCCGAGGATGACGCGGGGCGTGTCACCGCAGGCCTCGGTGGTGGACAGCCCGACGGCTTCGAGCCGGTTCCAGATCTCGGGGACGTCCTCGATACGGATCCAGTGGTACTGCACGTTCTGGCGGTCGGTGAGGTCGGCGGTGCCGCGCGCGAACTCCTGCGAGATCTCGCCGATGACGCGCAGTTGTTCGGTGGTCAGCCGGCCGCCGTCGATGCGGACGCGCAGCATGAAGTACTTGTCGTCCAGCTCCTCCGGCTCCAGGATCGCGGTCTTGCCGCCGTCGATCCCGGGCTTGCGCTGGGTGTACAGCCCCCACCAGCGCATACGTCCACGAAGGTCGTTGGGGTCGATCGAGTCGAAGCCGCGCTTCGAGTAGATCGTCTCAATGCGTGTCCGCACATTGAGACCGTCGTCGTCCTTCTTGAACTGTTCGTTTCCGTTGAGCGGGGTGAAGTGACCCACGGCCCACTGACCCTCGCCGCGGTGACGACTCACCTTGCGGCGGGGCGCGGCGGCGGGATTCTGCGGGGTGGCGGCCATGGTTGATACGTCCTTCGGGACTGCGGGACAGGAAGGAGAGCGGCTCTCAACTGCGCATATGGGCGCATACGGAAAGTACGCGCGCGTCATTGCGCAGAGGGAGGCAAAAGGGAGAATGTCGGCTGGGCCGGGGCTGTCAGCTCGCCGGACAGATGGCGCTGGACATGCGGCCGAGGTCGACGTGCCGCCGACTCACCAAGGCAATTCCAGTTCCAGACATGACGGAAGCGTGTCACGGGGATCTCGGGCCAGTCCACCGTCATCCATCATGTGGACACCCTTGTCCCGAATGGCGAGACAAAGGTGTTGTCGGTCACACGGCTGGGCAGGAATGGACGATCCGGCGGCCCGGTGACCGCCTGATGGCAGGCCGAGGGTCGGTCCGGGGCAGGTCAGACCGCTCGCGCGCCCGGCCAGGGCCCGGGCGTGGCGACCTCCGGCTCCTCCTCCACCTTGGTGTCGAAGAGCTTGAAGCCGCGGCGCAGGTAGTTGTCCATCGCGTGCTCCCCGTCCTTGCTGCATGTATGCAGCCAGACACGCTTCGTCTCGGGCCGTCCCGGCCAGCGCTCCGCCAGGTCCCAGGCTCGCGCCACCCCGTACGAGAGCAGGTGCCCGCCGATCCGGCGGCCCCGGAAGGCGGGTATCAGTCCGAAGTACATGACCTCGACGACGCCGTCGTCCTGCGGGTCCAGCTCGACATAGCCCGCGGGGGTTCCCCGGTCGTAGGCGACCCAGGTCTCCACGCCGGGGCGGTCCAGGATCTCCTGCCACTGTGCGTACGTCCAGCTCAGGCGGTCGGTCCAGCGGACGTCTCCGCCCACGGAGGCGTACAGGAAGCGGTTGAACTCGGGGGAGGGGACTTCGGAGCGCACGATCCGGACGTCGCCGTCGGGGGTGATCGCGGGGAGCAGGTCGCTCGACGCGGTCTGCTCCAGGGACCAGGTGGTCACAGTGACGTTGCTCATGGGGGCCAGGGAACCACGGGGTTGCGCTGCGCTCCAAAGCGGGACCGAGGATTTCGCCCCCGCCGCCCCTACCCGTCCCATCCCTGAGGGCTCCGCCCCCAGACCCCCCGCGTGTGTTCTTCGGCTGCGGGCCGGTAGGGGCTGGTCGCGCAGTTCCCCGCGCCCCTGAGGCCGGGGCTGCGCCCCGGATCCCCCGTCCGGCCGATTCGTTTGGCTGCGGGCCGGTGGGGGTTGGTCGCGCGGTTCCCCGCGCGCCTGAAGGGGCGCTGCGCGCATCTTCAGCCCGTCCGGCGTTTGAGGACGAGGCCGTTCAGGCCGATCGGGGGTTTGGGGGCGGAGCCCCCAAGTCGGGATGGGACGGGTAGGGGCGGCGGGGGCGGAGAACCCCCCCCGGGTCCCTCCCAGTTCTCTCCTAGCCCAGGGACTTGTCCACCTTGGTCAAGGGGACCGCGTACAGGACGCGCTCCGGTGTCGTGTCCGGGGCGGCGCCGGTGAGGGTCCACAGTTCGCCGGTCTCCTGCCAGTAGGACAGGGAGGCGGTGTGCTGGCCCCAACAGGCGTAGGACTGGTCACCGGTGCACTGGACCGCCTCGGCGGCATGACCG
The DNA here is from genome assembly GCF_001514115.1 of Streptomyces olivochromogenes. Taxonomy (GTDB): domain Bacteria; phylum Actinomycetota; class Actinomycetes; order Streptomycetales; family Streptomycetaceae; genus Streptomyces; species Streptomyces olivochromogenes. Next base: position 202,864 of record NZ_KQ948463.1, on the reverse strand, counting down.
CTCTGCCGCCACAGCGTGCCGTGCCGGCCACCGCTGGCGGGCGCGTGGCCGACGTACCAGTCGGCCCTGCGCGCCCCGGCCGGCGTATGGGAGAGGACACCCGAGAGCCCGGAGGCCTTGGTCGTGTAGGCCTCGCGCGCGTCGACCCGCCCCAGGGAGTCGCTGCCGAGCAACCCCGCCCGGTCGGCGACGGTGCTGTACGAGTACCGCCAGATCCGGGTCCGCTCCGTGCCGTCGGCCGGCGCCGCCTCGGTGGCGACCAGGCTGTCCGGCGTCGAGGTGCGGTCCAGCGACAGGGAACCGAAACAGGGGTTCGCCCGGGCCTCGCCCGAGCCGCACGTGCCGCCCGCCGGGCTGTACGAGCCGACGGCCGGCAGCACGTACTGGTAGCCGTGCGCGGAGTAGCCGCCGCGCACCTTGCCGATCGCCCCGCTGTCCACGCCCGCCTTCAGGAGGTGGTGCAGGTCGAAGACGAGCAGGGAGTCGTCCTGCCCCGCGCCGTTCTGCGCGGTGACGATCAGCTTGCCCTGGTACCAGACCATGCCGCCCAGCCGGGAGCGGACCGCGCCGAAGTCCCTGCCGCCGTCGCGCGGCGCGACCAGCAGCACCCAGCGGTACCTGAGCGCCGCCGGGTCGCTCGCGTCGATGAAGGCGACCCGGGCCAGACCCCGGTCGGTGGCGGAGGCGCCCGCGGCCCGGTCGTCGTGGTTCCAGCCCGCCAGGATGACCCGCCGGTCGCCCCACCGGCCGTCCTGGTCGGCGTCACCGGAGGTGGTGACGGAGGCGGGCGCCCACTGCTGGGTCCGCGCGTCGTCCGGGGCCCAGCAGTACGCACGGGTGGCGACCGGTTCGAGCGGCAGCGCGGCCCGCTCGGTCCCGGAACAGTCGGCCTCGTCGCGCATCGTGTGGTCGGCGCTCGCCAGCACGCCGGAGACCCCGACGTTCCCGCCCATGTTCCGGCTGAGCGTGCTGAGAGTGTCCCCGGCCACCAGGTTCTCGTGCAGCTGGAGCCTGCTGGTCTCGGCGGCCGAGGTGAGCGGGGTCAGCGCGCCCGGACTGTTGCTGCCCGTGGCCTGGGAGGTGCTGATCAGCGTGGCGGCCGCGGTGAGCGCGAGGGCGGTTCCGGCCAGTGTGGCGCGCAGCGCCTGTCCCCTTCGCCTACGACGGTGCCTGCCGCGGTGCATCATGCGTCCTCCCGAGGAAGGCCAACTGCCCCTCATGATCAGAACGTTGACGGAGAGACGGGTGGGGTGGCCTGTGGAGGGATGCTACGTCAGAGAGCCACGTGCCTGGTCAAGGACCCCGGAAGACGGTCCCGAAATACGCTCCTTGCCTCTCGCAGGGGGCATATTCGGCCGGTCGGGTGACGCGCCGGGCCCCGGTGCGGTACAAGGGGGCCCGGGTTTCCGCGCCCGGCGCACCGCCGGCGCCGTCGAGTGGGGGAGCAGGTCCCGGGGGTCCTCCGGGAGCACCAACTCGACCTCCGCGGCCTCGCAGAAACGATACGGCCGGTGTTCCAGAAAAGCCCCGAGATACCGCCGTACGCGCGACATCTCGGCCCGCACCGTCACCGTACGACCGGGGTCGTCGAACAGGTCGTCGGCAAGCCCGGAGGCGCTGCGCCCGGTGGGTCGGACGGCCAGCAGGTACAGCAACTCGGCATGCCGGGGGCTCAGTTCGTGGCACCAGGAGCCCGCTTCGGACGAGACGGTCACCGAGGAGCGCCGCGGGTGCGCCAGGTCCAGGACGATCCGCGCGGCCCGCCGGGGCCCCGGCTCGTCGGCGGTCCGCAGCAGCCAACCGCCGGGCAGCGGCTCCACCACGCACAGTCCGAGCGTCGGCAGCCAACTCCGCCCGGGAGCCAGCGCCTTGGGCAGCGCGAGCCGTCCGGTGTACGGCATCCCGGTGACCGCGGCCGTCCAGCCGTCCTGGTCCACGGCGAGGGCGCGTCCGCCGAGCCGGGCGAGCACCGGCGCCGCCACCGCGCGCAGCCCCTCCAGCGAGGTCAGGTGCAGCTCGCGCAGGCGCGCCTCGGCGAGTTTGGCCACCGCGCCGACCAGGGCGAGCGTCGCCGGGTGCAGGGTGTCCAGCGGCCCGCTCACGTCCACGACGCCGATCAGACTGCCGTCGCGGGGGTCGGTGATCGGGGCGCCGGTGCAGGTCCACGAGTGGTGGGTGCGCACGAAGTGCTCGGCGGAGAAGACCTGGACGGGGCGCCGGGCGACCAGCGGGGTGCCCACGCCGTTCGTACCGACCACGCCCTCGCGCCAGTCCGCCCCGAGTTCGAAGCCGAACCCGTCGGCCTTGCGCAGCACGGACGCGCTGCCCTCCCGCCACAGCACCCGGCCCTCCTCGTCCGCGACCACCATGATGTGGTGCGCGACGTCCGCGACCGCGAGCAGTCCCTCGCGCAGCACCGGCAGGACATGCCGCAGCTGTGAGGTCTGGCGCCGCCGCTCGACCTCGTCACGGACCAGCAGCCCGGCCCGGAAGTCGTGGTCGGGGTCGACTCCGCTGCGCAGCATGCGCTCCCAGGACTGCTCGATCACCGGGCGTGGCGCGAGGCGGGCGGGCTGTCCGGAGAGCGTGGCGTCGCGGACCTCGCGCAGGACACGGGCCGCCTGGGCGGCATCCAGGGCGGCGAGCCGCGTCACGTCGATCGGTGAGTGCGCCACGGAATCCTCCCCATCCTCCCCGGACGGACGGGCCGACGGACCGACCGGCCGACGGACCGACGGGTTCGGGGGCACCTGTGGCCCGCCACTGCCCGGCCCTTTTCGGCCACGGCCACCCGGGCCCGTACTGACTGCTGTTCTCATAGTGCCGCTCGGCGCCGACGGAGGGACACAGTCCGGCCACAGAGGCCGGAAAAGTTGCAACCCCCTGCAACCCTGGCGAACAGCCGTACGGGGTCGGAGACTTGAGCAACGCCGCCCGTGCGGCGTTCGCGCTCCTCACAACGGGGCCTGAGAGCGGGGGTGGTGCCGTGTCGGCGCAGCACCACCCCCGCGCCCGGTGCGGAGACCCGCTCGGGAAACAGCGCAGGAATCAGTTCACGAAACCGGTCGGGCCCGTTCCACCACCGTGGCCAGATCGAGACTGTGCGGCAGGGTGCCGAAGGCCGAGCCCCAGTCGCCGCCCAGCCGTGAGGCGCAGAACGCGTCGGCGACCTCCGGGGGCGCGTACTGCACGAGCAGCGACCCCTGCAGCACCAGCGCGACCCGCTCCGCGAGCCTGCGCCCGCGGCCTTCGATACCGTCCAGGTCGGCGAGTTCGCCCAGCAGGTTCTTGATCGCGCCGTCGAGCCGGTGGTCGGCGCCGCGGGCCCGGCCCACCTCCTGCAGGAACGCGTTCAGCGCCTGCGGCTCCCGCTGGATCGCGCGCAGCAGGTCGAGGGCCTGCACATTGCCCGCTCCCTCCCAGATGGAGTTGAGCGGCGACTCGCGCAGCAGCCTCGGCATGCCGGACTCCTCGACGTACCCGTTGCCGCCCAGGCACTCCAGTGCCTCCACCGCCACCGGGGTGCAGCGCTTGGTCACCCAGTACTTGGCGGCCGGCACCGCGAGCCGCAGGAAGGCCCGCTCGTCCTCGCCGCCGTCGTCGTACGCCGCCGCCAGACGCATCGCCAGCGTCGTCGCCGCCTCCGACTCCAGCGCCAGGTCCGCCAGCACGTTGCGCATCAGCGGCTTGTCGATCAGCTTGCCGCCGAAGGCCTCCCGGTAGGTGCAGTGGTGCACGGCCTGCGCCACGGACTGCCGCATGACGGCGGCGGCGCCGAGCACACAGTCCAGCCGGGTCACCGCGACCATCTCGATGATGGTGCGCACCCCGCGCCCCTCGTCCCCGACCCGGCGCGCCCAGGTCCCGTCGAACTCGACCTCGCTCGACGCGTTCGACTTGTTGCCGAGCTTGTCCTTGAGCCGCTGGATGCGGAACACGTTGCGGGTCCCGTCCTCCAGCACCCTCGGCACCAGAAAACAGGTGAGCCCGCCCGGCGCCTGCGCCAGCACCAGGAACCCGTCCGACATCGGCGCCGAACAGAACCATTTGTGCCCTGTGAGCTCATACGTCCCGTCCTCGGCGAGCGGCCGCGCCTCGGTCCTGTTCGCCCGTACGTCACTGCCGCCCTGCTTCTCCGTCATGCCCATCCCGAAGAGCACACCGGCCTTCTGGGAGGCGGGCCGCAGCCCCTGGTCGTAGACGGTGGACGTGAGCAGTGGTTCCCAGAGGGCGGCGAGCGCCGGGTCGGTGCGCAGGGCGGGCACCGCCGCGTGGGTCATCGACAGCGGGCAGCCGTGGCCCGCCTCGGCCTGCGACCACACGACGAAGCCGGCCGCGCGCCTGAGGTGACCGCCGGGACGGCTCCAGGCCGCCGTCAGCCCCGCCGAGACCCCCTTGCCGAGCAGTCGGTGCCAGGCGGGATGGAAATCGACCTCGTCGACGCGGTTGCCGTAGCGGTCGTGGGTGCGCAGCTTCGGCGGATTCTCGTTGGCCAGCACCCCCCACTCCTGCACCTGCGCGGAGCCCGTCGTACGCCCGAGCAGCGACAGCTCCTCGTGTGCCTCGTCGAGAAGTCCTGGATCCAGGTGCCGCTCGACCGCCTCCACGAGGGCCCGGTCGGCGGCAAAGACGTCATATCCGACCAGGGGCGGAGCCTGGTTGGTCACGGTGTGGGTGCTGGCTGCCATACGGATACGGTAAGGAGGTGCACCAGGCAAAAGAAACACCTGAACGGTCTCCCGTGGGCCGCTTTCACCGCGCTCGCGCGCTGTACAGGAACGTGTCGAAGCGCAGGACCGCCTGGCTGCTGCTCAAGGACACCGTCAACTCCTGCATGGAGTACCGGATCCTCGGGCTGGCGGCCGAGGCCGCCTTCTTCACACTCCTGTCCGTGCCGCCCCTGCTGCTGAGCATGATCGGACTGCTCGGCTACGTGGACGACTGGACCGGCGCGCACTCGATCGCCAGCCTGGAGTCCAACATCCTGGAGGCTTCCCGCACCGTCCTCACGGACAAGGGCGTCCACCAGATCGCCGAACCGATCCTTCACGACGTGATGAAGGGCGGCCGGCCCGACATCATCTCCCTCGGCTTCCTCTTCGCCCTGTGGTCGGGCTCGCGCGCGGTGAACGTCTTCGTCGACACCATCACCGTGATGTACGGCCTCGACGGCACCCGGGGGATCGTGGCGACCCGCGTGATGTCGTTCCTGCTGTTCATCGTGGCGCTGCTGATCGGCTCGATCGCGCTGCCGCTGATGGTCGCGGGTCCGGACGCGGTGGTGCAGATCGTGCCGTGGTCGGCGACGCTCGTGCAGGTCCTGTACTGGCCTGTCGTCATCGTGCTCTCGGTCGTCTTCCTGACCACGCTGTACCACGTGTCGGTGCCCGTCCGCTCACCCTGGGTGGAGGACGTGCCCGGCGCCCTGGTCGCCCTCGCCATGTGGGTCTTCGGGAGCTTCCTGCTCCGCATCTACCTGACCAGCACGGTCGAGGGCCCGACGATCTACGGCTCACTCGCCGCCCCCGTGGCCGTTCTCCTGTGGATCGGTGTGTCCGCGTTCGCCGTCCTCGTCGGCGCCGCCGTCAACGCGGCCATCGACCGGGTCTGGCCGGCCGCCGCCACGGCCGCGGCCCGCGCCGCGAACGAGCGCCTGCGTCAGGAGCAGGCCGCCGAGTACGTCGCCCGCGCCGCCGCCCACCGCGCCGCCGACCCCGACCCCGACGACCCGGACATGCCCTCCGAGTTCCCGGAACGCTGGTCCCGCTTCCTCCCCCCGGAGGACGTGACCTCCCGCCTCCGCACCCACGTCAAGAGCCCCCACCACCCCCGCAAGAGCAACGACGAGCACAGCGCGGACGAGTAGCACGGGATGCGGGGCGAAGCCCCAGCCCGAGGGGCGCAGGATGCGGGGCGAAGCCCCCGCCCGAGGGGCGCGGGGAACTGCGCGCCCAGCCCCCACCACCCGCACCCGAAGAACGCACCCCGCATTTCCGCCCGAACCTACCCCTTCCAGACACCCGCCCCCGCCGCCTCCCGAGCGAACGCAGTGAAATCGCACGGCTCCCGCCCCAGAACCTCCCGCACACCCTCCGACAGGTAGGAGTTACGCCCGTCGAGCAGGCTCTCGAAGAGCTCGACGAGGAACTCGACCTCCTGCGCCGGCACCCCGAACCCGGCCAGCTGATCGCCGTACTGGCGCGCCGTCACCGGGAGATACGTCAACGCACTCCCCGTCGCCGCCGCGATCTCCCCCACCGCCTCCCGAAAACTCAGCAGCCGGGGCCCCGAGACGGCGAGCTCCTGCCCGACATACCGGTCGCCCCCCGTGAGCACGGCCACCACGACGTCCGCGATGTCCCGCACATCGATGAACGGCTCCCGCACCTCACCGGCGGGAAACACCAGTTCCCCGCGGAGCAGCCCCTCCACCAACGGTCCCTCGCTGAAGTTCTGCGCGAACCACGCGGCCCGTACGACCGTCCAGTCCGCGCCCGACGCCCTCAGCGCCTCCTCGGCCGGCCGCGCCCGCTCCTCACCCCGCGAGGACAGCAGCACCAGCCGCCGCACCCCCAGCCCGACCGCCTCCCGCGCCAGACCCCCGACCATCTCGGCCGCGTCGGGCGAGCCGACGTCCGTGGGGTGGACGAGATACGCCGCGTCGGCACCCCGCAGGGTGTCCGCCCACGTCGAGCGGTCCGTCCAGTCGAACCCCGCCCCACGGGACGCTGCCCGCACCCTCAGCCCAGCCGCCCGCGCGGCCTCGGCCACCCGCCGCCCGGTACGCCCCGTGGCGCCCGTCACCAGCACCGTCATGTCCCGTACGTGCTCTTCGCGTGCCCTGTTCTGCGTCATACCGACAGTGAATCGCCGCCCGCGCAGGGCTCCCATCTCCGAGGGGCTTGTTCCCATAAGCGGACGTCTACGTCCCTTCCCCTCAGACGTCTACGCTGACGCCATGGACGCACTCGCCGGTCTGCTGGAGGGCCCCCGGGCACGCGGTGCCTTCATGATCCGTGCGTGCTTCGACCCGCCCTGGTGCGTACGCGTCGAGGACCGCGCCCCCCTCACGATCATGCTCGTGGTGCGCGGCGAGGCCTGGGTCGTACCGGACGCGGGGGAGCGCCTGTTCCTGCGGGCCGGTGACCTCGCGATCGCCCGCGGCCCTGACCCGTACACCTGCGCGGACGACCCGGGCACCCCGCCGCAGGCGGTGATCCTGCCGGGCGGCGAGTGCACCTACCCCGACGGGCGGTCCCTGAAGGGCCGGTGGGACCTGGACGTCCGCACCTGGGGCGACCGGCTCGAAGGCTCCACGGTGCTGCTGATCGGGACGTACATGATGCGGGGCGAGATCAACGGCAGGCTGCTCGACGCCCTGCCGCCGCTGCTCTCCCTGACCCAGGACGTGTGGGACTGCCCGCTCACCGCGCTCCTCACCGAGGAGATCGTCCGAGACGAGCCCGGCCAGGAGGTGGTCCTGGACCGGCTCCTCGATCTCCTCATGATCGCCGCGCTGCGCGCCTGGTTCTCCCGTCCGGAGGGGGCCGCCCCCGCCTGGTACCGGGCGCTCGCGGACCCCGTCGTCGGCCGGGTGCTGCGGTTCGTCCAGGACGACCCGGCACACCCCTGGACCGTGGCGACGCTCGCCGCGAAGGCCGGGGTGTCCCGGGCCGCACTGGCCCGCCGCTTCAGCGAACTCGTGGGCGAGCCCCCGATGACCTACCTCACCGGCTGGCGCCTCGCCCTGGCCGCCGACCGGCTGCGCGAAACGGACGACACCCTCGAGGCGATCGCCCGCCACGTCGGCTACGGCAGCGCCTTCGCCCTGTCCAGCGCCTTCAAACGGGTGTACGGGGTCAGCCCGCAGGAGCACCGGACGCGGGCGGCGTAGCCTGACGTACATGTACGTGGAGCGGCCTTCCCGGTTGGCGGGCGCCGTCGTGTGGTCCCGTGGAACGTCCGGTTCCACGGTGGGGGCCGTGCTTCCCGACGGCTGTATGGACCTGCTCTGGCACGAGGGGCGACTGCTCGTCGCCGGGCCCGACACCCGGGCGTACGTTCCCGAGGGCGCGGCCGGACACTGGGCGGGCGTCCGCTTCCACCCCGGCACGGGGCCGACGTTCCTCGGCGTACCCGCCCACGAACTCCGCGACCTGCGCGTCGACTTGGCGGACCTGTGGCCGGCCTCGGAGGTACGGCGCCGCACCGCGCGGGTCGCCGCGGCCGCCGACCCGGTGACCGCGCTGGAACAGGTGGCACTGGACCGGGCGGCCGCCACCGGTCCCCCCGACCCGCTGCTGCGGGAGGTCGTGACGGCCCTGGACGCGGGCCGGTCGATCGCGGCGACGGCCGACCGACTCGGCCTGAGCGCACGCCAGTTGCACCGCCGCTCACTGACCGCCTTCGGCTACGGCCCCAAGACCCTCGCCCGCGTCCTGCGCCTGCAACGGGCGCTCGCCCTCGCCCGCGCCGGGGTCCCCTTCGCGGAGACGGCGGCCCGCTCCGGCTTCGCCGACCAGGCCCATCTGGCCCGGGACGTAAGGGAGTTGGCGGGCATGCCGCTGGGAGAACTACTCGGGCGCGGGTAGCGGCGCGAACAGGTCGACACCATTGCCGTCCGGGTCGTGCACGACCGCGTACCGCATCCCCCAGAAGGCGTCCCACGGCTTGAGCTCGCCGTGGTACCCGGCGCCGACCAGGTCCTCGTAGACGGAGTCGACCTCCGCCGGGGCGTTGCAGCCGAAGGCGAGCGACGTCCGGCCGCCCCCGTCGGCAGGCGGCCGCCACCCCGCGTGGAACGAACGGATCGTCTCCTCGGTGTCGATCGCCAGCCGGGACCCGCCGGGCAGTTCGGCCTCGACGTGCGGCTGGTCCTCGGCGCCCTCGGGGAAGACGAGCCCGAGGCGGCGGTAGAAGGCGAGCGTGGCGGCCATGTCGGAGGCGACCAGGCCGATCACGGCGAATCGTGGAGTCATGGGGACACCGTAGGCAGGGCGCGGGAAACGGGTCTTGAACGAATCGGACAGAGTCCCTCCGCGGGCGGAGGGACGGGAACCGAACTCACGAAAGAGCGCGTCTCCTGTGGCCGGGACAGATCAAGTACGGGTTACCGGTGTGGAGGGAAGGCGAAGGCATGTCGGGCACACTCGGGGCCGTCATGTGCGGGGGAGCCGGCGTGTTCCTCCTCGGCTGCGCGCTCTCGGAAGGCGTCCAGATGCGCCGGTTGCGCCGTCACGGGCACCACACCCACGGCGTCGTGGTCGACAACGTCCGCGTCAGCAGTGAGGACGGGCCGGAATGGGTGCCGGTCATCGAGTTCCTGGACCACCGGGGTCACCGAGTGGAGTTCAAGCCCCGGATGCGCGGATCCGGAATGGGGCTCGCCACCGGGCTGACCGTGCCCGTGATCTATCCGCCGCACAACCCGCAGCGGGCCAGGGTGCGGATGTGGCGGCACACGACGGGACCGGTGGTCGTCATGGCGTGCGCGGCAGCGGCCTTCCTCGCGGTGGGCGTCTTCATCGCCGTGCACTGACGTGCAGCCGTGCACTGACGTGTATCCGCACTGCCGCACACCTGTGGAACACCAGTGCGGCAGGATGGGCGCCATGATCCGACCTGTGCGCGTGCTGTTGCTCCCGGTGGCGCTGCTGATTCCCGTACTGCTGACAGGGTGTGGGACGCAGAAGGCGGGGGCCGGGACCGGGGTGGACTCGTCGGCGTCGGCGTCGGCGTCGGTCGCCGTGCCGAGCCGGGCCGAACTCGACGCGCGTGTGAGTGCGTTGGGGATCGCACCGGAGCTCGTGTACGTCACGAAGGCTCCCGGCTTCACCCTCGCCCAGCAGTCGGTCGGCGTGTACGGCGACGACGGCTTCTCCGGCGTGTACTGGGCGAAGGAGACCAACGCCCAGATCCAACTGTCCGTGGAACGGGGCACGATGACGGCGCGGTCCTGCCCGAAGCAGCCGGTCGGCGGCATGGCGGGCGAGCGGACGGTGTGTGAGCGGGACGGCGACGCGTGGTACCGCGCCGGTGGGGGCCGGCACGAGTACGCGCTCGTCGAGAAGGGCCATGTGCTGAAAGTGAGCGGTGACGCGACGAAGGTGACGCGGGCCGTCCTGCGCTCCGCCCTCCACGCCGCCCACCGCCCGAGCGACGCCGAACTCGCAGCCGTCCTGCCACCGGCGTGAACAGCCACGGCGCCCGTGGACCGGGTGACGTGCCGTCGACGGGGGGACGGGGCACCCGACAACGACGCCGAAGACGATCCCCGGCCCTAGGCTCGCGCCCATGACCACCCGTGTTCTCGTCTACACCCGCACCGCCGACTACCGGCACGACTCCATCCCGGCTGCCGTCGCCGCCGTACGCTCCCTGGGCGCGGCCCACGGCTTCGACGTCGACGCCACCGAGGACCCGGCCGCGTTCGAGACGCCCCTCGACCCGTACGCGACGGTCGTCTTCCTCTCCACCAGCGGGGACGTGCTGACCCCGCCCGGACGGACCCGGCTCGCGGCGTACGTCGAGGGCGGCGGCGGGTTCGTCGGAGTGCACGCCGCCGCCTGCACCGAGTACGACTGGCCGTACTACGGCGAACTCCTCGGCGCGCGCTTCGACCGGCACCCGGAGTACCAGCCGGGCAAGGCCGTCGTCGAGGACCGCGGACATCCCGCGACCCAACACCTGCCCACCGTCTGGGAGTTCACCGACGAGTGGTACGACTTCCGCGCCAACCCGCGCGACGCGGTCCGCGTTCTCGCCTCCGCCGACGAATCCTCGTACGAGGGCGGAGGCATGGGCCGGGACCATCCCCTCGTGTGGTGCAGGGAACAAGGCGCGGGACGGGTCTTCTACACCGCGCTCGGGCACGCCCCGGAGGCGTACGAGGACCCCGACTTCCGTGCGCATCTGCTCGGCGGCATCACCTGGGCGGCCGCCCTCTGAGGGATTCGGCCGCCCTCCGACCGCTCGGTACCGGCCCCGTACTCGCCCGTACCACCAGACGCGTCGACAACTCCGTACGTGTGCCCTCGGGTTGCTCGCCCGCCATCATTCGCACGAGCAGGCGCAGTGCCGTCGCGGCCATCTCGGAGAGCGGCTGGCGCACGGTGGTGAGGGCCGGGGTGGCCCAGCGCGACTCGGGAAGGTCGTCGAAGCCGACCACGCTGAAGTCGTCCGGGACGCGCAACTCCCGCTCGGACAAGGCCTGGTAGGCGCCGAGAGCCATCCGGTCGGAGCAGACGAAGACGGCGGTGGGCGGCTCGGGGAGGTCGAGGAGTTCCCGCATGCGGCGGTGGGCGCCGGTCTCGCTGAAGCCGCCGTAACGGACGTACTCGGGGCGGTGCCCGATCCCGGCCGAGGCGAGGGCCGAGCGGTGACCCGCGACCCGGGCGCCGCCCCACATCCTGCGGCGGAAGCCACCGATGACGCCGATGCGTTCGTGGCCGAGGGAGAGGAGATGTTCCGTCGCCAGCACCCCGCCCTGCCAGTTGGCCGCACCCACCGACACCACACCGGGCGGCGGTTCGAGCACCGGGTCGATCATCACGAACGGGATGCGGTGCTGCTCCAGCCAGGCGTACTGGGACGAGGTGAGCTCGGCCAGGTTGAACAGCACGCCCGCCGAGCCCCGCGTGGTGAGCTTGTCCAGCCAGTCGCGCTCCGGGCGCCCGCCCCCGGTCCGGGGCAGGCCGGCCGAGACGACCACCTCCAGGCCCGCGTCGTGCGCCGCGCCCTCCACCCCGTGCAGCACCGCGCCCGACGCGGAGCTCTCCAGCGAGTGCACCACGAGGTCGACCAGCCCCGGCGGCTTTGCCGCCTCGAAGCGGGGTCTGCGGACGTAGCCGAGCCGGTCGAGCGCCTCGGTGACCCGGCGGCGGGTCTCCGGTGCGACGTCCTCCCGGCCGTTGACCACCTTCGACGCCGTCGGCACCGAGACCCCCGCCGCACGGGCGACGACCGCCAGCGTCGGCCCGGCCACGCTTCCCGTACGCACCATGAGAGCCCGCCTCCCCGGCCCGCCCGAGGGCCCGTCGAAAGTTTCGAACAGCACTGCTCGCGCGACCGCACCGCGACCGCGTAGCAAACGCTTTCTACACTAAGCCCGCCTCAATACGACGTGAAGGGGAAAGGATTGACGGAAGTCCAGGGGACTCCTCGCGGGCTGAAACTCTCGAAATACCGAACGTGCGCCGGGTCGTGCCGACCGTGCGAGCGGGCGCGGTCAGGCGATCAGGACGGCGTCTCCCAGTGCCGTGGTGAAGTAGGACATGCCCTCCGAGCCGGTCTTCGTCATGACACAGGTGATCTTCACCTGGTCCTGCCCGGAGATGTCGACCGAGAGCTTCGTGACGGAGCTGGAACGGGTCTCCACGGGGCGGCCGATCGGGTTCCCGGAGGCGCTGGTCACGGAGACGGAGCCGACCGACCCGATGGCGTTGTACGAATCGGAGGCGATGCCCACCGAGGCCTGGAGGGTCTTGTAGCCGCTGACGTTGTACACGGCGCTCTTTCCGGCCTCGTCACAGTTGAGCCGGACGGCCTTCGGGTAACTCCGGCCGAGCAGCGTGGCGGGGGAGGCGTTCACCGAGCCCCCGCCGTCCACCACGCCCAGGTCCGCGAGGAAGGTCCGTCGGCCCGGGGCGGGGCTCCCGGAGGGGGCGCTCGGGTCGTCGGTGGGTGTCTCGCCCTCGGCGAGAGTGGTCTCGGAGGGGCTCGCCGTGACGGTCGAGGTGGCTGTCACGGTCGCGGTCACGGTGGCCTGGGCCGACGGCTTCGCGTCGCCGCCGGAATCCTTGTTGATCACGACCACCTGACCGCCGAAGAAGCCGCCCACGGCCGTCGCGGCGAGGACGAGCAGTTCGACCCACCGCGGAATACCCCGCTGACGGCGTGGAGCGGGCGGCGGCTCGGGGGCGTCCCGTTGTTGCTTGTCGAGATTCACAGTTGTCCCTCTGTGGAGCGGCGGAGCGGCGGACCGGCGGACTGACGGACCGACGGACCGGCCGGGACCGGTCGCGTCCCGGTTCGCGTGCTGGTGACATGCGTCCGGGCAGGCCAAGTCGGCCCGCCCGGACACAAAATGTGACGGTCACGCTAGTCAGCCGAAAGGCGGCGTGTGGGCACGCTCGGCACTTCCGCTCCGGCAATCGGAGTGCGTTTCACAAGGGGCGCGTGCTGGAGAGGATGTGTGCCACCGCGCGCCCCCTTCGGAAGGTGTTCCCGCACGCCCCGGTGCCCCCTTCGGAGGCCTTTCCCGCACGTCTCCGTGCCCCGGTCGCCGTCAGGTCTCCCACACGTCCAGCCGGCCCGTGGTGTCGAGCGTCGCGATCCGCCGTCCGTCACGGGTGGCGGCGAAGTCGTTGTAGTAGCCGGACTGTTGAAGCTGGGTCCCGGCCGGTCCGACGGTGGGGCACACGAGCCGGCCGCGCTTGAGCCAGAGCAGGGTGCCCGTGTCCGTACACACCAGACGCATCTGTGCCGCACCGAGTCCTTCGAGGCTCTCCCGGTCTCCCAGCGGTCTGCGGTAGACCTCCTTGTCGTCGTCGACGCTCCACACCACGACCTCCGCGAAGGTCACGCACCCCACGTGGCCGCCGGACGGGGAGACCGCCAGCCAGCACCCGGGGTCGGGCAGCGCCGCGCGCAGGAGCCGGTTCCTGGCGTACGGCAGGCTGTTCTCGGTCTCCTTCACCAGTGGCTCGCCGCCCCTCCGGTGAATGTGGACCCTCCTCGAACTCGCCATGGCGATCACGGAACCGTCGGTGCTGACAGCGCTCGCCGCCAGGGCCGGCGGGCACACGACGGACTCGATCGGCGTCCCGTCGTCGAACCTCCGTACCGTCAGCCGCCTCTTGTCGTGCGTCGCCAGGATGTCGCCGCCGCTGGTCACCAGGAAGTGATCGGTACCGAGGCGGACCGGGTCCGCGCGCCGCACGCCGCCGTCCCGGGGGAAGTGTGCGATGTCCAGTGCCTCCGGACGGGCCGCGACGACGCTGTGGGTCAGGGAGGCCACCAGGGCCTGGTGCCCGAGCCGCAGCTCCGGTGACCGGCCCCCGACGCCGGGCAGTTCCTCACCCGAGACGGTCCACCGCCCGACGCCTCCGCGCCCGTCCACGACCACGACCGTGTGGTCCGGTCCGAACCCGACCACGGCCTCCTTGTCCCGCACCCCCGACTCCGCACTCCACAGCTTCCGGCGGGGCGCCTGGTCCGGTACGAAGGCGGGGGCCGCCGGCGCGCGCGGCCCGGTCAGTCCGGGCATCTCGAACGAATCCCTGGCGGCCCGCACATGCGGCCGATCCGCCGTCCCGTCCACGGCGGTACGCCCCAGCAGTTCTCCGGCCGCGTGCGCAGCGAGCCGCGCGCACCACGTACGACCGGTGTCGCCGAGGTCGGTGTACGAGGTGAACAGCAGCGCCTGGGCCTGGAGCGAGAGCAGGAACTGAAGTTCCCAGGAGTCGCTCCAGCGCCGCTCGCGCATGATCCGCAGCGCCGTGTCCCGGACGGCGGCCACCCGCGCCGCCGCCTTCGGCACGATCTCGGCGCGATGCGTGGCGGCCGGGTCGACCACGAACCGGAGAAGGGCGTGGCGCTGGTCCGGCGGCAGGGGGTGCCGGATGTGGGGGACCAGGGCGGACAGCAGCAGCGTCGCGAGATCGCGGCCGAGCGAGGCCCGTTCGCGGAAGGTGCACAGATCGATCAGGCGGTACTCGCCCGCGCGGATCTCCTTCTCCCGGCGGGACACGATGATGTTGTCCAGGTGCAGATCGCCGTGGGCGCGGCCGCGCAGCACGCGTACGGAGGGATCGGGCAGCGCGGTGGAGCCGCCGGTCACCATCAGGTAGGGGTTGGGCAGGCGCAGTCCGTCGCTGTAGACCCAGGGCGGCGAGTGTTCCAGGATGCCCAGGCCGCGACCCCAGGCCCGGACCGAACCGCCGCCCTCCCAGGCGTCGCCCAGTTCGGCGCGCAGGAACTCCGAGGCGGTCACCGGCTCGGGGACGGCGGCCTGTGCCCGCTCCTCGGTGGGACCGTTCCACTCGGTCAGCAACCCGCGCACGACCTCCGCGAGCACGTGGTCGGCCTCCTCGCCGTCGAGCGAACCCAACGGCGTGCTGTTCCGCAGGCTGTCGCCCGCCGCTTCCTGGAACATGAGGGTCCGACCGTCCGGAAGGCCCCGGGCGGGGAACGGCTGTCCCACCAGGTGACGCCGGGCGAAGTCCGGGGCCGCGTCCAGCGCCGCGCTCAGCGCCCCGGGTTCGCGGGCGGACGCGCCGGCGGGGAGGACCTTGACGATGAGCATCCGGGCCGGAGGCGCGCATTCCACCGCGAGGAGCGAGGCGCCCGTGTAGCTTCTGCCGGGCACACTCCACAGGGGGCGCCGCACATACAGTGCCGTCAGCCCCTCCTCCCGCGCCCAGTCGATGAGTTCCTCGACGACCCCGGGACCGCAGCCCCGTCGGATGATCTCGGCGTCTTCCTTCGCGATGTGCACCAAAGAGAGCTCCTCGGACGGCTCTGACCGGACCGATCAGCCTTCCACGAAGCCATGGGCGACACGGGGAAAGTCCTGAAATCTGCCGACCGCCCGACCGCCCGATCTGCCGCAGTCTGCCGCCCGACCCGCCGACGGGTCCCGACGTCGCGTCAGGCGGCCTCTCTCAGAGCCTCCTTGGGCTCCCCGGTGTCCCGGTCGGTTGTCGTCCGGCGACGTGCGGTCAGCAGCGTCGTGCCCAACAGCAGGCCCAGCGAGGGCAGGACGGGGAACCGGCCGTCGGGGGCGAAGCCCCGGGTGGCGAAGCGGGTCAGGGCGGTGACGCTCGCCGCCAGACCGAGCCAGGGCAGCCAGGAGAGGGAGGAGCCGGAGGAGCGGGAGAAGTCGGCGTCCGGGCGCGTCCGTTCGTAGAGGAGGCTCAGCCCGCGCTCCAGGGGACGCAGCGCCCGCACGACACCGGTCAGGACGACGCCGAGCACGAGGAGCCACGGCAACCGGAGTCCCCACCAGGCCGCGGACCCGAGGGTGGGTTCGGGCGCGAGGCCGGTCAGATAGAACGCGGCGGCGACGATCAGCACCGGCAGCATGTGCCACAGATACAGCGTCATGCTGGCGCCGCCCACGGGGCGCACCGCCCGCCACACCCGCTCGCGGTCCAGCAGCCGTCGTACCGCGGGCGCGGCCAGCAGGCACAGGCCGACCTGGGCCACCGCCCACGCCAGCATTGCCGCCGACGGCGGATCGGTGTTGCTCGGGGTCTGCCCGGTCACCAGGATCAGACTGACCGGGAACGGCCCGAGGGTGATCAGCGCGGTGAAGGCCAGCCCGCCGCCCGCCGCCAGCGCCGCCGGGAGCGGCCGGCGCTCCGTCAGCAGGCCGTCCCGCCAGCAGAAACCCAGTTGGTAGGCCACGCCCCAGACGAGCACGTAGTCGAGCAGTCCGACGTACGGCGTGTGCACCGTCACCACCAGGGTGTCGGCCACGAGGGCGACCGCGCCCATCGCCACCGGGACGAGGAGCCCCCAGCGCCGGTGCGCCGCGTGCAGCGGCGGGGTCAGAGCGCTGAGGAGCAGATACACCGGAAGGAACCAGAACTGCATCGCCATCGCCCAGCCCACCAGTTCAAGGGTGTTCGGGTCCACGCCGACCGCCGAGCAGATCCCTACGGCGGACAGCACAAGTCCGCTGTACACGGCGGCCGGAAGCAGCAGCCGCAGCGCCCGCGCTCCGACCCATCCGGCGGCCGTACCGCCCGCCGCCCGGGCCCGCGCCCAACTGCCGCCCGCCGCATGGCCCCCGGCGAGGAAGAACAGCGGCATGATCTGGAACCCCAGCGTCAGCCACTGGGTCCAGGGCACGGTCGCCAGCAGCTCCGGCGCGCGGATCTCCCCGCCGGGCTCCCGGACGAGGGCGGTGATCAGCCAGTGGCCGAGCACCACCAGGCTGATCGCCCACGCGCGCAGGAAGTCGACGTAGCGGTCTCTGCTCATGGGCCGTCATGCTGCCGCAGTGCCGCCACCGGCCACCGCCGGGAGCCCGGGCCGCAACCAATTCGTGCCCGGTACGACATCCCCCGCAGGTAGGAGCCCGACAGGGAAGCGGTCAAGGGCTGGTCATGAAGCCGGTGACCGGGGTGGGGGAGACGTAGTCTTGCCGCGGCTTGACCGGATACCTCGTTCGGTGAGGCGTCCGCACGCGTGAGGACCGGGAGGAGGCGTGATGGACAGTAGTCCGGGCCACAGTCGGCCCCTGCCCGCGTTGTCCTCGCTTTTCTCGCCGTCCTTCCGCGGCCCGGGACAGCCCCTCCCCGCCCCGTCCGGCTGACGCGGCACTCCGCCGTACCCGCCCGGCCTGTGCCGAACGGGACGTCGTGGTCTGTGCGTGCGGTCCGATGCCGGTCACCGGGGGAGTACCGTCCCGTGCCGCCCTGCCGCCCCGCCATGCCGGGGCCAGGGGGTGTTCACCTTGGCCGCCAACACTCGGCGCATGTCCACCACGGCCCGCCTGCGCGACCGCAGGGTCCATCTGGAGCGCCGCGCCACCGCCTCCAGGGCGGTCCGCGCCTCCCTCGTCTCCCTGGCCGGGCTGATCGGCGCCCCGGTCACCCACCAGGCCGGCGAGGAGGTCGGCCGCGTCGTGGACGTGGTCGCCCGGCTCTACGGACCCGAGCCGTACCCGCCGGTCACCGGCCTGATCATCCGCATCGGCCGACGGCGGGCGTTCCTGCCCGCGGACGCGCTGGAGAAGGTGCACGCCGGTCATGTAAGGCTGCGGTCCGCGCGCGTGGACCTGCGCGACTTCGCCCGCCGCCCCGGTGAGGTGCTGCTCGCCCGGGACGTACTGGACCACCAACTCGTCGACGTGGACGGCGTGCAGGTCACCCGGGCCGCCGACCTGTACCTCGCACCGCTCGTCGACAAGGTGGTGCTGGTCGGTGTGGACGTCTCCCTGCCGACCCTGCTGCGGCGGCTGGGCCCGCGCCGCTGGCAGGCCCGGCCGACCCCGGAACGGGTGCTGGACTGGCAGTCCGTGGCGCCGTTCGCCGAGCAGGCCACCGACGGCCCCGCCGAGGTACGGCTGCGCGCCTCCCGCTCCGCGCTGCACCGCCTGCGCCCGGCCGACCTCGCCGACATCCTCGAGGACCTCGGCCGCAGCGAGCGCCAGCAACTGCTGGGCTGGCTGGAGCCGGAGCAGGCCGCCGACGCCCTGGAGGAGATGGAACCGGCCGAGCTGGAGAACCTGCTGCGCGAGGCCCGCCCCGAGCACGCCGCCCGGCTGGTGGACGAGATGGAACCGGACGAGGCCGCCGACGCCCTGCGCGACCTCACCCCCGACGAACGCGAGACCCTGCTCACGCGCATGCCCACCGCCGAGGCGGCCGAACTGCGGGGACTGCTGACCCACCGCGAGGGCACCGCGGGCGGCGCGATGACGACCGTGCTGGTCACCACGACGAAGGACCGGACCGTCGCCCAGGTGCGGGCGGATCTGGCCGCCGAGGCCGAGCACCGCACCGAGATCGACGCGGTCGCGGTGCTCGACGACGACGGCCGCCTGATCGGTGACATCTCCCTGTTCGACGTGGCGGTGGCCGACGACACCGCCTCCGTGGCCGATCTGGTGGTCTGGCTGGCCCAGTTCGGGCCGCCCGCCGTCGTACGCCCCGACACCCGCCTGGCCGAGGCCGCCGACCAGCTCGTCGCCGCCCGCGCCTCCTCGCTCCTCGTCGTGGACGACGCCGAGCGCCCGCTCGGCCGGATCCTGGCCGACGACATCCTCGACGCCGTGCTGCCCGAGCGCGGCCGGCTGCACTTCCGGAGGTTCCTGCAGTGACCCGCGAACTCGACGCCGCCGCCCCCGTCCCCGTCGGTGCCGCCGCCGCCGCCGCCTCCGTCGATGCCGCTGCCGCCGCCTCCGTCGAGGCGGTCGCCGGGTCCCCTGTCCGCCGCAAGGGCCTGCGACGCCTGGCCGTCGTCGCCACGGTCGCGGGCCCCGGTCTGGTCGCCGCGAACGCGGGCAACGACGCCGCGGGCATCGCCACGTACGCCTCCGCGGGCTCCCAGTTCGCCTACGGCACGCTGTTCTTCATGGTGCTGGTGACCGTCGCCCTGGTCATGGTCCAGGAGATGGCGGTACGGCTCGGCGCGTACACCGGCAAGGGCCTCGGCGCGCTGATCCGCGAACAGTTCAGCCTCCGCCTCACCGCGCTCGCCGTGTGCTGTCTGCTGCTGGCCAACACCGGCCTGGTCGTGAGCGAGTTCGCGGGCATCGGCGCCGCGTTCGAACTCCTCGGCGTCCCCAAGTGGGCCGTCATCCCCCCGGCCGCGATCCTGCTGTGGTCGCTCGTCCTGTTCGGCTCCTACCGCTGGGCCGAACGCATCTTCCTGATCATGTCGCTGGCCTTCTTCACCTACCCCGTCGCCATGATCCTCGGCCACCCGCACTGGGGCCAGGTCGGCTCCCACCTGGTCATCCCCCACATGGAGGGCGGCAAGGCCTTCATCCTGCTCGCGGTCGCGCTGATCGGCACCACCGTCAGCCCCTACATGCAGTTCTACGCCGCTGCCGGCGTCGTCGACCGCGGCGCCAAGCCCGAGGACTACCCCCTGATCCGGGCCGACGCGGTCCTCGGCGCGGTCTTCGCCTGCGTCATCAGCCTGACCATCATCATCGCCACCGCCTCGGCCATCGGCGGCGCCGGGCCGCTCACCTCCGCCGCCGAGGCCGCCAAGGCCCTCGAACCGGTCGCGGGACAGAGCGCCGAACTGCTCTTCGCCCTCGGCCTGATCGGCGCCTCCGCCCTCGCCGGAGCCGTGGTCCCGCTGTCCGCGAGCTACGCCGTCGGCGAGGCCGCGGGCGTGGAACGATCGGTCTCCCGCAGCTTCCGCGACGCCCCGCTGTTCCTCGGCCTGTTCACCGCCCAGATCGCCCTCGGCGCCGTCGTCGCCCTCACTCCCGTCAACGTCATCCAGCTGCTGATCGGCACCCAGGTCCTCCAGGGCCTGATCAGCCCCGTCGTCCTCGTCTACCTGCTGGTCCTCACCAACCGCCGCTCCCTGCTCGGCCCCGCGGCCAACAGCCCGCGCCACCGCGTCGCCGCCACCACCGTGGTCGTCGGCGTGGCCGCCATGTCCACGGTCCTCCTCGTCCAGACCGTCCTGGGCTGGTCGGGCCTCGCCTGATCACCCGTGGCCTGCCGGGGAATGGGCGCAGGCGGTGTGATGCTCTGCTGTGGAAGGACACGACGTGCCGGGTGAGGAGCTGGTGGGCGGATGGCGGTGGACGCGGTGGACTCGGTTTCACGGACGCACGACCCGGTGGTCACCACTCCCTACGGAGCGGTGCGCGGCCGGTACGAGGACGGGGTCGCCGTCTTCCGCGGCATCCCCTACGCGGCCCCGCCGTTCGGCGCCCGCCGCTTCCGGCCACCCGTCCCGCCCGAGCCCTGGGACGGTGTGCGGGACGCGGGGGAGTTCGGGCCGACGCCGCCCAAGCCCCCGTACTCCGAGGCGTTCGCGCGGCTCCTCGCCGACCCCGTGGTGCCCGGCGAGGACTGCCTCAACCTGAACGTCTGGACACCGGAGCCCGGCCCCGGGGCCCGGCTGCCCGTCATGGTGTGGATCCACGGCGGCGCCCTGACCCGCGGCTCGTCGGCCGTGCCCGTCTACGACGGCCACGGCTTCGCACGCGACGGTGTCGTCCTCGTCTCGATCAACTACCGGCTGGGTGTGGAGGGTTACGGGCTCTTCCCGGACGCGCCGCCCAACGCCGGGCTGCGCGACCAGCTCGCCGCGCTGGAGTGGGTGCGGGAGTCGATCGCGCGGTTCGGCGGCGACCCGGACCGGGTGACCGTGTTCGGTGAGTCGGCCGGGGCCATCAGCATCGGGGCGCTGCTGGCAAGCCCGCGCGCCCAGGGGCTGTTCCGGCGGGCCGTCCTGCAGAGCGGACCGCCTGAGGCGAGCGAGCGCGACAAGGTGCGGCGCATGGTGCGCAGGATGGCCACCCGGCTGAAGGTCCCGGCGACGGCGCGGGCGTTCGCCGCCGTGGACCGCGCCCTGCTGCTGCGCGCCCAGGCCGACGTGGCCAGGCTCAGCAGCCCGGTCCTCGGCGGGCCCGCCTTCGGGATCGTCGTCGACGGCGACCTCGTCCCGCGCGACCCCATGGAGGCACTCCTCGCGGGCGGCGCGGGCGGCGCGCCCGGCGTCGAACTGCTGCTGGGCTGGACCAGCGAGGAGTACCGGCTGTGGCTGGCCCCGGGAGGTCTGCTGGAGCGTGTCGACCGGCTGGGTCCCGTCGCCCTGGCCGGTGCCATGGCCCGCTGCCGCTGCGGCCACGAGGTGCCCCGCGGCTATCGCGCGATCCATCCGCGGGCGGGCACCGCGGACCTCGTCGGGCAGATGGTCACCGACCATCTGCTGCGGGTGCCGCTGCACCGGCTCGCCGATGCCCGTCCATCGCGGACACCCGCGTATGTCTACGAGTTCGCCTGGCCCTCCAACGTGCCGGGCCTCGGCGCCTGCCACGCCCTGGAGCTCGGCTTCGTCTTCGACACCGTGGAGGTGCCCCAGGCGGCGCAGCTCGCGGGCCCGGGGGCCCCGCAGGAACTGGCCGACGCGATGCACGCGGCGTGGGTGCGGTTCGCGGTCGAGGGCGACCCGGGCTGGCAGCCCTGGGACGCCTCGCACCCGGTCCGGATCTTCGGCGCGGGCGCACCGCACACCGTACTCGGACCGCGCGACCGTGAACTGGCGCTGTGGGAAGCCGAGTCGGGGCGGCCCGGTGCCCCGCTCAGCTCCCCGGAGTCCGCCCCCTCGCCGCGCCCGCGCCGGCCCCGCCGGGTCATGGCCGTCAGGCCGAGCTCGTGGCCACCTCTTCCGCCGAGAGCCGGGGGCGGGCGATCGCGGCCCTGAGACGCGCGGCGGCCGGGACCGGGTCGGCGGGTCGGCGCGTGTGCCAGTCGGTGACCGCCTGATACGCGGCGGCGACCTCCAGCAGCCGGTCCTCCTCGTAGGGCTGCCCGCCGAGGATCGCGCCCACCGGCACCCCGCCCGCGTCGAAGCCGATGGGGAAGGCGATCTCGGGCAGCCCGAGGATGTCGAAGGGGACGGGCCCGGTCTGCAGGAGCACGTCGCAGCGGTTCATGAGCCCGTCCAGGACCTCTCGCAGCAGATGGTTCTTGGCACGCTGGGCGGTGATCCACTCGTCGCCCGAGAGCATCAGCCCCTGGAGCCAACTGAGCAGCGAGACACCGAACTTGGCCGGGTCCTCACGCAGCCAGTGCCGGAACGGCTCGGTGCGCTCGGCGAGCCGGGCCGCGTTGAAGGCGCCGGTCAGCAGGGTCCAGTCGGCGGGATAGGCGATGTCGACGAGGGTGACGCCGGCAATCGCGTCCAGCTGGTTCAGGAGGGCGGTGCGCAACTCCTTCTGCGCGGCCAGGAAGTCCGACGGCACCCCGATCCGGGTGGCCCGGCGCGTCCGGACCGCCCCGCCGCGCGAGAGAACGGGCGTGGCGGCCCGTACGAGATCGGGCACGGCCGGAAGTCCCAGCGTGCGCGGGTCCTTCGCGTCGGGACCGGCCATGACCTGGAGCATGAGCGCCGCGTCCATGGCGTCGCGGGCGAGCGGCCCCGAGTGGTCGCGGGTGAAGGACAGCGGGATGACGCCGTGGATGGACACCCGGCCCATGGTCGGCTTCAGACCGGTCAGGTTCTGCTGGTTGGAGGGCAGCACGATGGAGCCGCCGGTCTGGGTGCCGATCGAGGACGCCGCCATGCGTCCGGCGACCGAACAGGCCGGTCCGGTCGAGGAGCCGCCCGGGTCGACGCCCGGGTCCCCGGGCGTCCAGGCGTTGACCGTGGTCACCGTCCCGTTCGGCTTCGTCGCCCGGGTGGTGGCCAGCGGCCCCATCTGCCCCTTGCCGAGCACGATCCCGCCGGCCGCCTTCAGCCGGGCCACGGCTGTCGCGTCCTCGTCCGGCACGAAGTCCTCGAAGAGGGAGGAGTTGCAGCGCGTCGGCACGCCCCGGGTGAAGTAGTTGTCCTTGATGCAGAGCGGGATCCCGCGCAGTACGCCCCGGGCTCCCTGCCCCCGGTCCGCCTTGCGCGCCGTCGCGAGCGCAGCGTCCGCGGTCACCTCCGCGTACGCCTGATACGTCCCGTCGTACCGCTCGATCCGGTCGAGGTACGCCTCGGTGAGGGTCGTCGAGGTCAGCTTCCCGCGCCGCATCAGCACGACGGCCTCGGTGAGTGTGGCCTCGGTGGGGTCGTCCAGGGCCGCCTCGCGTACGTGGATGTCGGGGACACGGGGAGTCGTGGAGGCCCGCGCCGCGGTGGCCGTCCGCAGGGCGACCCCGCTCGCCACGGCCGTCGAACTCGCCAGGAACACCCGGCGGTTGAGGGCTCTGCTCATCGGGCGTCCGCCTTCCCCGTCCAGGCCTCCGTGATGGAGGGGTAGATGAGGGGCGGCGAGGCCTGCTGCGCGTACGCGGGGCCCTCGGCGGGCGGTGCCCAGCCGGATATCGCGCCGGGGGTGGAGGCCACGAACGACCGCAGGTTGGCCAGTACCTGGTCCCGTGTGGGCACCCCCGTCGCCGCGTCGAACACCTCGGGCAGCAGGGAGAGGTCGAACCCCGCGAGCGCGAGGCGGGTCCGTACGTAGGCGTCCAGTTGCTCGGTGGTGGGCTCGCTCAAGAGGGCCTCCATGATCGGCTGACGAGTACGGGGACTCCATCACCCGCCCGTGAAGCCCTCGTTGAGCGCGTGCTTCGCGGGAGTTACTGCACGGACGTCGGCACCCGATCACCGCACGGACGTCAGCGCCCGGTCACCGCACCGGCGTCAGTGCCCGATCACCGCACAGGTGTCGGCGCTCGCTCACGGCACCGGCGTCAGCGCCCGGGTGATCCCCGCGATCGCTCCCGGGCCCACCCGGCAGCACCCCCCGATCAGCCGTGCCCCGCCCCGCCGCCAGCCGGTCACCTGTTCGGCCGTGAAGGTCGACAGCCCGTTCCAGGCCCGCGCCTCGGCGTCCCACATCTCGCCGCTGTTCGGATACACCACCACCGGCTTCCCGGTCACCCGCGCCGCCGTCTCCACCGCGCCGTCCACGTCCTCGGGGGCGCAGCAGTTCACGCCGACCGCGATGATCTCGTCCGCGTCGGCGGCCGGGGCGAAGGCTTCCTCCAGGGGCTGCCCGGCCCGCGTACGGTCCCCGGCGACGGTGTACGACAGCCACGCCGGTACGCCGAGCCCGCGTACCGCCCGCAGCAGTGCCTCGGCCTCGTCGGCGTCGGGCACGGTCTCCAGGGCCAGTACGTCGGGCGCGGCGGCGGCCAGCACCTCCAGGCGCGGGCGGTGGAACCGCTCCAGCTCGGCGACGCTCAGCCCGTACCGCCCCCGGTACTCCGAGCCGTCCGCGCGCATCGCCCCGTACGGGCCGACCGACGCGGCCACCCACAGCGGCCGGGTCGCACCCTTCGCGTGCGCGCGGCGGGCCGCCTCCCGCGCCAGCTCCACGCTGAGGCCGAGGAGTTCGGCCGCCCGTCCGTGCGGGATGCCGCGCTTCGCGAAGCCCTCGAAGGTGGCCTGGTAGCTGGAGGTGATCGCCACGTCCGCGCCCGCCTCGAAGTACGCGAGGTGTGCCTCGGTGATCGCCTCGGGCCGCTCGGCGAGCAGCCGCGCCGACCACAGCTCGTCGCTCAGGTCGTGCCCGGCCGACTCCAGCTGGTTGGACATGCCGCCGTCCAGGACGACCGTTCCGGAGGCGAGGGCGTCGGCGAGGGAGGGGGACGGGGAAAGGGAGGGGGAGGAAGCGCTGCGGGGGGTGTCGCTGGTCATGTCACGACGCTAGTCGATGGGGACGGCCGCGACCCGTTATGTCCACCTGGTGAGGAGAACCGGCCCTAGCCTGGGGGCATGCGTGAAGTCGATCAACTCGACGCCGAAGGTGGTGAGATCCTCCGCGTCGAAGTGCGGGAGATCCTCGGGACCCCGGCGGATCGGGCCGTTTTCGAACCACTCGTCCACAACCTCAAGAACGGCGTCACCGGCGGTGTGTGGCGTGTCACGGCCGGTGATCGTTCCGTCGTCCTGAAGGTGCTCACCCGGGGCAAGGGCACCGGCGGCTCCTGGGACGCGTCCGACGACCCCAGGCACTGGAACTTCTGGCGCCGCGAGGCCCATGTGTACGAGTCCGGGCTCGCCCGGAGCTGGCAGCCGTGGGGCATCACCGCCCCCCGGCTGCTCGCCTCCGTCGACCGCCCGGACGGCGACGTCGCGCTGTGGCTGGAGGACGTGCCGGGGGAGTCCGGCAGAACGTGGTCGATCGCCCGCCACGCCGAGCACGCGCGGCGCCTGGGCGCCGCGCACGGAGCGGCGCTCACACAGGGCGCCGACAGCGCGCACGGCACCCACGGCGCGGATGACACCCACGGCGCCGACGGCATCCACGGCACCCACGGCGCCGCCCCCGGCTGGGACCGGCCCTGGCTCTCCCGTCGCTTCCTCCGTGACTACATCTCCGCGCGGACCGTCGGCCAGGAACTGCTGGACGACGACGCGGCGTGGCGGCATCCGCTGGTGCGCGACCACTTCCCGGCCGGGGTGCGGGAGGCGATGGTACGGCTGAGGCAGGACCGGGAGTGGTTCCTCGGGATCATGGAGTCCCTGCCGCGCGTCTTCAGCCACCTCGACCAGTGGCCCGCCAGCGTCGTGTCCCACGGACCGGACAGCGCGCTCATCGACTGGGCGTTCGCCGGGGACGGCGCGCTCGGCGAGGATCTCGGCAACTACATCCCCGACACCGTCTGGGACCTGTTCCTGCCCGCGGCCCGACTGCCCGAGCTGGCGGCGGCCGCGTACGGGGCCCATGTGCACGGGCTGCGCGAGAGCGGCTGGCGCGGCGACGAACGCCTCGTACGCCTGGGCATGTGCGCCTCGGCGGTGAAGTACGACTGGCTCGCGCCCCTGATGCTCGCCCGCGCCGGCGAGGCGCGGCAGCTCGACTACGGCGGCAAGAGGGAGGTGGCCGCCGAACGGCGTTACCGGGAGCGGGGGTCGGCCTTCGTCTTCCTCGCCGGCTGGGCGGCCGAGGCGCGTGAACTCGCCCCGCTCCTGGGCTTCCCACCGGCACCGACCGGCCGTTGACGAAGGGGGCGGGGGCGTTGTCGGACCCTGCCCCTACAGTCCCGTTCATGACTTCGGACCACGGCGACGGCGCCGCACCCCGACTCGACTCGCTGCGCGCCCTCTTGGAGAGCGCCAAACCGGCCCAGGCCCGCAAGGCCGTCCGGGAACTCGTCACGCTCGCCGACGACGGGGAGGCGCTCGACCTGGCCGTCCGCTTCGCCCGGATCGCCGACTACCCCTCGGAGCTGCTGTTACGGCTGTGGCCGACGGCCGCCGACCCCGACGGCTTCTGCGAGGCCCTGCTCGCCCCGGCCTTCCGCCGCGAGGGCCGCACCGAGCTGCGGCTGCGGCGCACCGCCTCGCTCCGGGGGCTGCGGCACCTCACCATGCTCCGCGGCCTCCACCTCGACCGCCTCAAGGAGATCACGGACCTCACCGAGGTCGGCGCACTCGGCGAGCTGAGGGATCTCGATCTCAACGGGTGCGCGGGCATCGAGGACCTCACCCCCCTCGGCGGCCTCGCCGAGCTGACCCGGCTCAATCTGCACCGCTGCCGGGCCGTCGCGGACACGACCCCGCTGCTGGCCCTGGGCAGGCTGCGCGAGCTGGACCTGAGCATGACCAAGGTGCGTGCCACACCCGGCTTCGGAGCGGCCTTCCCCGCCCTGGAGACCCTGACGCTGCGCGGCTGCCGGGCCTTCAAGGACGCCGGTCAGCTGTCCGGGCTGCGCCGGCTCACCCACCTCGACCTCGGCTGGACCGGCATCCGCGACCTGAGCCGCCTGCGCGACGTGCCCGCCGTCACCCACCTCGACCTGCGCAGCTGCGGCCAACTCCGCGACCTGCGGGGCATCGACGCGCTGTCCGACCTCACCGAGCTGACCCTCGACGAATGTCCCCGCCTGAAGAGCGTCGACGGATTCGGGGTCCATCCCCGCTTGACCAAGGTCGGCATCCACGGGTGCCCCGAACTGGCCGACCTGAGCGGACTGTCGACACTGACGAACCTCACCCGCCTGTATGTCCGGGGGAGTGAACGGCTCACCTCCCTGCGGGACGTCGCGTCACTGCGCCTCCTGAAATCGGTCGGCGTCCTCGACTGCCCGTCCCTGCGGGACTTCTCCGCGCTCGGTGCCCTTCCGTTGCTGGAAAGGCTCTCCATGACCGGGCTGGACCAGCTCCGCGATCTGTCCCCACTCGGCCTCGTGGGCCACGACCGACTGGCTGACCTGTCGGTCATCCGTTGCCGCAACCTGCGCACCTTCGGAGAACTCTCCGGCCTGACGGCGCTGAGCACCCTCTGGGTCCAGGACTGTCCGTCCCTGACCGACCTCGACGGTCTCGGCGGCCTGCCCGCGCTGAGCAAGCTGACCGTCCTGGACTGCCCCCTGCTCACGGACGGCGACGGCCTGGCGGGCTCCCCGCTGCGCGAGGTGGTCTTCTCCCGCAACCCCGTCCTGGACTCGCTGCGTGCCCTGGAGGAGTGCCCCGGCCTGCGGAGTCTGAGTCTGATCAGCTGCCCCCTGGCGCAGGGCATACCCGCCGGGGGAATCGAGACGCTCTGCCTGTCCGGCCTGGAATGGAAGGACGTGTCCCGCCTGGCCGGCCACACGAGCCTCCGCGAACTCGACGTCCGGGGCCTGTCCGAGCTGCGGGACCTCGGCGCGCTGACGGGACTGTCCGAACTCACGAAGATCAACCTGGGCCACTGCCGCGACCTGGAGGACTGCCGCCCCCTGCTCGACCTGCCGTCCCTGAAGCACGTCACCATGCCCTACCGCATGTGGTATCGCGAGTACCAAGGAGATCCCGACCCCGTCATGACGGCGCTCGCGGAACGCGGGGTGACCGTCGCCCGCCCATGACCCACTCGTCCCCCCATGACTCACCGGGAGGCGTGCCGCCGTCCGCCGCGTCGCCGTGACCGGCCCCGCCGGACCACCGGCACGGCGAGCGCGGCCAGCAGCGGTGCGAGCAGCAGCGGCCACCACGAGCTCGTGTTCTCGCTCTCGCCGACGGCGGTGGAGTTCCGCACGGACGGAGCGCCGGACGCGGAGGGGGACGGGGCCGAGGTCCGGTGCTTCGGTACGGTCTTCAGGGTGACGTCGTTGCCGTCGCCCCCGCGATAGCTGATCCGGTACGTGGTGTCGGCGAGCTCGACCGAGGCGCCCTCGCGCAGGCCGGAGAAGGCGCCGGTCGTCCTGGCGCGGCCGGTGTGGTCGAGCACCCTGATCTCGCGGGCGGGGCCGGTCGCGGCGGCCGGCAGATCGAGGTCCCCGGCCAGCCGGACCGCACCCGTCACCTTCAGGGGCTTGTCGCGCAGGACCAGCGTGCCCTTCGCGCCCTGCGTGTAGTCGCCGGTTACCGTGAGGGCGCCGGCGACCTCGCCGTCGTTGACGACCGCGCCCCGTACCGTGCCCTTGCCGCTGAGGGACGTGGACACCCGAAGTCCCGTCGTCCGCACGTCCAGGCGTGCACCGGCCGAGGTGAGCCGGATCGCCTTGCTGTGCGCGAGCGTGGCGCCGGAGGCGAGGGCGAGCGTGCCCTTGGTGATCGTCGTCGGGCCCGTGTACGACACCTCGCCGCCCGTCAGGGTCGTCGTCGCGGCGCCCGACTGGGTGAGTCCGCCGGTGCCGTCAATTCGGGACAGTGACAGGGGAGTTGCGGCGTTCCGCACGATCAGCGTGCCGTCGTCGACGATCCGTCTGCGCTCGGTGCCGGTCATCAGCGAGCCGTCACCGCCCCGCGCGCCCGAGCCCAGCCGCAGCACGGCGCCCTTCTCGATGGTCGTCGACCCGTCGTAGTGCTGCTCCGCCGCGAAGGTGACGTCGTTGCCGGGCGTCCCCTTGATCACGACGTCCCCGGCGCCGGGCGCGGCGAGTGTGTCGTGGTACCGGCCGCCGCCGATGGGCGCGCCCAGGGTGACGGGACCGTCGTAGGCGAAGGTCAGCCGGGACCGGACGCCGCTCGCCATGTGCAGGTTGATGTAGACGGTGTCCTTCGTCCCCGGCATGAAGATCTTGTGGGTGGTCCCGTCGCCCCACTGGACGTCCGCACCCTCGATGTTGGTGCCGCGCTTGTTCAACTGATGAGCAATGGGGCGCCAGTTGATGTCCGGGTCGCTCAACGACGGGTCGGTGTCGCCGCCCTGGTCGCTGTAGCCGTACTGGCCGGTGAGCACGACCTTGCTGCCGGGCCGCGAGTGGACGTTGACGTCACTGCCGTACGCGCGCTGGTAGAAGTTCTGGCGCAGGGTGATCGTCTGGTGAAGCGGGGTGTCGATGATCCAGGAGCCCTGGTTGAGGATGGCGCGGGCGTTCGGGAGCGCCACCGGGTACTCGGGGCGGCCCACCGCCATGCCGGTGCCGTTGTCGATCACTCCGGAGAAGGGGTGGGTGCCCGCCAGGTCGAGGGTGCCCCACATGTCGCGCGGCTGGGTGACCAGGCCCGAGCCGCTGATGGTGCCGATGTTGAAGGTGCGGGTGAGGGAGAGGCGCAGGGTGCCGTCGACGCGCACGTTGAGCTGGTTCAGCTGGTAGCCGGGCGTGTTGTAGGGGAAATGGCCGATCAGACCGGTGCCGCCGCCGGTGCCGTACTGGAGGGTGGCGCCCCGCTCGACGGTGATCGCGGGCGGGTCCGGGTTGCTCACGGTGGTATACGGGTGGTT
This sequence comes from Streptomyces olivochromogenes, assembly GCF_001514115.1. Classification (GTDB taxonomy): domain Bacteria; phylum Actinomycetota; class Actinomycetes; order Streptomycetales; family Streptomycetaceae; genus Streptomyces; species Streptomyces olivochromogenes. The sequence goes on along the minus strand of NZ_KQ948463.1, from coordinate 173,076 downwards.
GCCTCCCTGGGTGGTCACCTTCTGCCGCTGCCGGGCCGCCGGGAGCGTGAAGTCGCTGTCTTTGGTGAGGATCAGCGTGCCGCCGCCGCGTACGGTGAGGGTGCCCCGGCCGCGGAACACCCCGTCGTACGTCGTCGTGCCGGACGGCACGGTGACCACCGTGTCGCCGGTGAGCGTGACGTCCCGGTCCGCGAGGACGTCGGCGGTGGCGTCACGGCCGCCGACGGCCGAGGCCGTCGCGCGAACGGAGCCGAAAGAGGGAGGCGCGGTGACCAGGAAGGCGACGGTCGCGAGGGCGCCAACGGCGGCTGCTGTCTTGTGGGTATGGCTGCGCACGTCATCGGAGACGTACGCGGACGGCGGCGATAACAGAAATCTCGCATCCATCTTTGTCACGCGCGACCCGTTGACCTTCCCGTAACACACCCTTACCTTTTCGGCGTTCGTAATGACAGATGCCGTACGAAATCTCGAACCCCCTCCGAGAGGCGTCAGATGAGACGTGTGTACGCAATCCTTGTCGCCCTGTGCTGTGCCCTCGCCGCGGCACTGGCGACCGCCGGACCGGCCCAGGCGGCGGCCCAGACCATCACCAACGGCACGCAGTTCAGCGACACTTCGGGCAACGCCGTGCACGCGCACGGCGGCGGGGTGATCAAGGTTGGCAGCTACTACTACTGGTTCGGCGAGGACCGCAACGCCGACAACACCTTCAAGTACGTGGACGCCTACCGCTCCACCGACCTGAAGAACTGGGAGTTCCGCAATCATGTGCTGACCCAGTCCAGCGCCTCCGAGCTGGGCACCGCCTACATCGAGCGGCCGAAGGTCATCTACAACGCGTCCACCGGCAAGTTCGTGATGTGGATGCACAAGGAGAACGGCGTCGACTACAGCGAGGCGCGCGCCGCCGTCGCCGTCTCGGACACGGTCGACGGGAACTACACCTACCAGAGCAGCTTCCAGCCGCTCGGCCAGTACATGTCCCGTGACATCACGACCTTCGTCGACACGGACGGCACCGGCTACATGGTGTCGGCGGCCCGCGAGAACTACGACCTGCAGATCTACAAGCTCAACCCCGACTACACGGGTATCGACAGCCTGGTCGCCAACCCGTGGGTGGGCGGCCACCGCGAGGCACCGGCGCTGTTCAAGCGGGGCGGCGTCTACTTCATGCTGACCTCGGCAGCCACGGGCTGGAACGCCAACCAGCAGCAGTACGCCACCGCGACCGGCCTCGCCGGCCCCTGGACCGCGATGACCGACGTCGGCGACTCGACGACGTACAACTCGCAGACCGCGTACGTCCTTCCGGTCCAGGGGACTTCGGGCACCTCGTACCTGTACATGGGCGACCGCTGGGGCAACTCCTTCGGCGGGACCGTCAACGACTCGCGTTACGTCTGGCTGCCGTTGACCTTCCCGACCTCCACCTCGATGTCCATGTCCTGGTACCCGGAGGTCTCGGTCGACACCACCGCCGGCACGATCGCGGGGACGAGCGCCACGTACAACACCCTCGTCGGCCGGTCCAGCGCCAAGTGCGCGGACGTCCCCAGCCAGTCGCTGTGGCAGGGCGTCGCGATCAGCCAGTACACCTGCAACAGCGGCACCAACCAGAAGTGGTGGTTCAAGGACCTGGGCACCGGCTACTACGAACTCATGGGCCGGGGCAGTTCCCTGTGCCTCCAGGAGAACTCCGCCAGTGTCACCCAGGAGAACTGCACCGGCGCCACCGCCCAGCAGTGGAGTCTGACCACGTCCGGCAGCTATGTGCTGGTCAAGGCCCGGGCGAGCGGTGAGTGCCTGGACGTGTCCGGCGCGTCCACCGCCAACTCCGCCGCGATCATCACCTATACCTGCAACGGTGGAACCAACCAGCAGTGGACGCGCGGGACATGACGTCAGGTCAGTAGGTCGACGGCGTCGATGGAGGTGCCTGCGCTGAGGAAGGACGTCGACCCCGAGCCGCTCGCCACGTAGATCTTCAGCGTGTTGTACGCACTGGTGTCCGTCAGCCAGGCGGACGCGGGAACGCTGTAGGTGAACGTGTAGTTGTTGCCCCGGTAGGAGCCCACGGTCAGCGACCGGGTGCTCGGCTGGGTGGGCGGCGAGGGGACGGCCGAGGTCCAGGTGTCGTTGACCACGATCTGCGGGCGGCCGTTCGCGTAGGCCGTGGTCACGCCGATGCGCAGGGTGTGCGCGGCGGCGGCCTGGGCGGCGGTCAGTTTGAAGTACACGATGATGCCGCTGTTGACGTCCTTCCACAGATAGCAGGGGAACGCCGAGGTCTCGGTGCCGCTGCCGACGACCACGTTGCCGGTCCAGGACGCGGCCCGGACGTCCGACGGATGCGCGTACGTCATCAGGTCCGCGTTCTTGAACCCGCCCGGCGTGCCGTCCCACGTGCCGATCCGCCAGATCGCGCTCGCGTTGGACGGGTCGTTGGAGGAGGGGATCGCGATGCTGTTCAGCGTCGTGGTCCCGCCCGCCGTGACCGTCACCGACGACGTGTACACGGCGAGTTCGCCCTTGAAGACCGTGAGGGTGTACGACCCCGGCAGCACACCCGTGATCGAGAAGTAGCCGTCCGAGGCCCGCGCCGAACCCCAGTACTGCGCGGCCGAGTTGGCGAGCCCGACCGTGTACGCGTACGCCGTGTCGCGCCCCGAGATACCTACGCCCGCGACCCGGCCCCGGCCGCTCGCGGCCGTGTACCCAAAGATGCCGAGCGAGTCCGCCCAGGAGGTGGTGAGGTTCCCCGCGTACAGCGAGGAGGAGGGCGCGCCGCCGTCCGTGAAGGCGATGACGTAGGGACCCTGGAGGCCGAAGCGCTCCGACTCCGTCTGGTTCTCGCCGTAGTACAGGATCTCGTACAGTCCGCCGCCGTCCGCGCTCTGGTGCCGCAGCAGGGAGCGGTAGAACGGGCCGCCGGAGGCCTTCTCGTGGTTGCTGCGCACGATCCACAGGCCGACGCTTCCGGTGGTCCAGCCGATGTAGCTGTAGTCGATGACCCGGAGCTTCGAGTAGTGCTTGGAGCGGGTCTGGCCGTCGGACTTCGCGAAGACGTCCGCGGACTCGATGGTGGTGGGCGCGTACGTGTAGGAGTCCGGCTCGTCGTTGAGGAAGAGGCCCGCCTTGACGCGCACGATGTATCGGGTGGCGCTGACCGAGGTGTCGGCCTTGTTGGTCCACAGATAGACGTTGTTCTCGCCGCTGCGGGCCGCGTAGTAGTGCTTGAGCGTGCCGTACGCGACGGAGACGAGGATCGTCGAACCGGACTGCGCGATGGTCACGGTGGAGGTGCCGAGGCCGGACTCGACGTGCGAGTTCTTGCCGCCGTAGCCTTGGTACTCGGTGCCGCGGTAGACGAGCGAGGTCAGGTCGCCGTTGGTCTTGCTGACCTTGAAGACCAGGTTCGCGCCGGTGTCGACGACGTAGTTCGAGCCGTCGTCCGTGTAGCCGAAGCTAGCGGCGGCGGCCGTCGGGGTGAGGGCCGTCGCGCTCACGGCCGCCGCGGTCGTACCGAGGACGAAGGTGCGGCGTCCGAGGGATCTGCCGGTGGATCCGGACATGGGGGTGCCTCCTTCGGAGGTGGGGGTGTGCGGGTGTCCGGAAGACTGACAGTTGAATCGATTTCGCGAAAGGGCTTTCGCCGCCTGGGAGTTGGCAATCATGTGAAAACGCGCCGAGCACTAGAAAGCGCTTGCGGGTAGAGGTACGGTCCTGCCGCCAGGTCTTGTCGTCCTGTTGGAGGAGCCGCAATGAGACGTTTCAACGCTGCCGGGGTGGCCGCGGTGGCCGCTGCCACCGCGCTGTCGGTCACACCCGCGCAGGCGCACGGAGGGCCCCGCGCCCTCGGCCTGGACAACTGCACCGCGACCGCCTGCCACTTCGACGTCGCGCCGGGCACGTACGACGTGCGCGTACGGCTCGGCGGGGAGGCGGCGGCGAGCACGAGCGTCAGCGGTGAGACGCGCCGCGCGCTGCTGCCCGAGACCGCCACGGCGGCCGGGAAGCCCGTGACCCGCAGCTTCACGGTGAACGTCCGCACCCCCGAGGGCGAGCCGACCGGCCCCGACGGCACCCCCGGCCTGGACCTGGCCCTCGGCGGCTCCGCGCCCGCGCTGGCCGACATCCGGGTGACCCCGGCCGTCCCCCGCACCCGCCAGATCTTCCTGGTCGGCGACTCCACGGTCTGCGACCAGCCAGGCGACCCCTACACCGGCTGGGGCCAGCAGCTGCCCCAGTACCTCCGCAAGGGCGTCTCGGTCGCCAACTACGCGGACTCCGGGGAGAGCACGGTCACCTACCTCGAGAACCCCGCGCTCTTCCCGACCGTCCAGCCGCTCATCCGGCAGCGCGACCTGGTCCTCATCCAGCTCGCGCACAACGACAAGACGACCGACGAGCCGACGTACCGCGCGAACCTGGAGACCCTGGTCGCCGGGGTCCGCGCGCGGGGCGGCGACCCGGTCCTGGTCACCCCCGTCGTCCGCCGCTGGTTCAACGCGGACGGCACCCTGGACAACGACACCGCGCTGCTGGTCAACGGCCTCGGTGTGAACCACCCGGCCGTCATCCGCTCGGTCGCCGCCGCCGAGGACGTGCCCCTCATCGACCTGACGGCCAAGACCAAGGCCCTGGTCGAGTCGCTGGGCGTCGAGGGCTCCAAGGCGATCTACCTCTACAACGAGAAGCGGGACAACACCCACACCTCCGTGCACGGCGCCACGGTCTACGCGGGCCTCGTCCGCGACGAACTCCTCGCCCAGCATCTGGTGCCCGAGCGCCAGGTGAGGGTGGGATGAACTCCTGGGGCGTCCCGTCCGGAACCGGGGCGCCCCAGGTACCACCCGACCGAGCCGCCGAACCACGGAGCGCCACTGATGCCCGACGAGGACCGCACCCTCAGCCCGTACACCGGCTACACCCGCGCCCACTGGGAGGCGGCGGCCGACTCCCTGCTCGCCGCGGTCGCCCCGTACGCGACCGAGAACGGCGCCCTCTACCACCTCCCCGGTGAGCACACGAGCTGGTCGGGCCGACTCTCCGACGGCCTGGAGGGCTACGCCCGCACCCTGCTCCTGGCCGCCTTCCGCCGCGACGAGAAGGTCCTGGAGCGGTACGCCGAGGGACTAGCCGCCGGTACGGCCGGCGTCTGGCCGCGCGTGGCGGACCGCAGTCAGCCCCTCGTCGAGGCCGCGTCGATCGCCCTCGCGCTGCGGCTCACCCGGCCACTGCTGTGGGACCGCCTGGACGACGGTGTGCGGCAGCGGGCCGCGGCCTGGCTCGGCGACGCGCTGACGGCCGAACCCTGGCCCTGCAACTGGGAGTTGTTCCCGGTGACGGTCGGCGGCTTCCTGGCGGAGGTCGGTCACGAGCCCGAGGCGTCGCGGGCCGCGATCGACCGGGGGCTGGAGCGGATCGAGGAGTGGTACGTCGGCGACGGTTGGTACACCGACGGCCCCGGCCGTGCCTTCGACTACTACAACGGCTGGGCGATGCACCTGTACCCGGTGCTGCACGCCCATCTCGCGGACGACACCCGGCTCCTCGACCTGTACGGCGGCCGGCTCTCCCGCCATCTCGCCGACTATGCCCGGCTGTTCGGCGGCGACGGCGCTCCGATGCGCCAGGGCCGCTCCCTCACCTATCGCTTCGCGACGACCGCCCCGCTGTGGCTCGGCGCCCTCACCGGCCGTACGCCGCTGTCGCCGGGCGAGACCCGGCGCCTGGCGTCCGGCGCCCTGCGCCACTTCCTCGACCGGGGCGCGGTCGACGAGCGGGGCCTGCTCACCCTCGGCTGGCACGGCCCCGACGAGACGGTGCTGCAGGGCTACTCGGGCCCGGCCTCCCCGTACTGGGCGAGCAAGGCCTTCGTCGGCCTGCTCCTCCCGACGGACCACGAGGTGTGGACGGCGCGGGAGGAGCCCGGCCCGACGGACCGCGCCGACGCCGTCACCCCCGTCGGACCCCCCAACTGGCTGCTCCAGAGCACGACTTCGGACGGCCTGGTCCGCCTCCACAACCACGGCAGCGAGGACGTCCGCTACGACCCCTACTACACGCGGCTCGCGTACTCGACCGCGACCGCGCCCTCGACGTCGTACGACAACAGTGTGATCGTCGGTGACGATCCGAGCCGGACGGACATCGAGCCGCTGGGCGCCGGGGACGGCTGGGTGGCCTCCCGGCACACGGCGGGTGGGGGAGCGCGGGTCGTGAACCTGGTCGTCGCGCGGGGAGCGGTGGAGGTGCGGGCCCACCTGGTGGTGGGAGCGGACCCGGGGACGCCGGTACGCGTCACGGGATGGCCGGAAGACGACGGCGTCCACGCCGAACTCCTGCCCGCACACAACCTGTTGGACTCCGCCGGTGTCACGGGACCCGGCGCCACCCTCTTCGTCGCCCTCGCCCGGCTCACCGGCGAGCCGGACCCCCTGCCCCTCACGGAGTCGGTGTCCGTGAAGGTGGAGGGGGCGCAGGGGCAGGGGGAGTACGACGTCCGCGTGAGCTGGCCCTCGGGCCCCTCGACGTGCTTCCGGTTCAGGGCTTCAGACGGGCGACCTTCAGCGTCGTCGTGGTCGGTGAAGCCCCGGTGAGGGCGCTCGCGTAGGACGGGGTGACGGGGGCGTACGCCCAGGTCAGGGAGCCGTCCTTGAGGGTCGCGATATCACCGGAGATACGCGCCTGGACGACCTTGTCCGGCGTCTTGAGGGCGCCGTTCCAGTCGATCAGGCGCAGGTGGGTGCCGGTGAAGGTGCCCGTGCAGGTGCCGGCCGAGCACTTGGCGTTCTTCAGGGACTCCCAGGAGACGAGAAGCCGGTCCTTGCCGTAGGGGGCTATGTGGACGTTGACGTTCTCGGTGCCCGCGGCGCTGGTGAGGCGGTCCGGCTTGCCCGCCGGGGTGTTGCGGTTCTTGAGGAAGGCGACGGCCACCTGGTGGGTCGGCGTCTTCGGCTTCACCGTCCAGCCGCGCCCGCTCGCGTCCTGCGGGTTCTTGGCCGCGGAGGCGGCGCCCCGGGAGGCGAAGGCGGTGGCGTACCGGCCCGTCGAGGACTTCACCAGGTCGCCGGTGCGGCCCGCGAACGTGCCGCCGCAGTAGCCCGCCCAGCACTGCTCGCGCTGAACGGCGGGCGCGTTGTCGGGGGCGCCGATGCCCGTCGAGACGAACAGACCCGAGCGCCAGTCGTCGAAGCACAGGGACGTGAACGCGCCGGTCGTCTCCGCGTGCAGCGCGATGCCCTCGTTGTGGCTGCACCCCCAGCTCCAGCCGCCCGTGAGCTTCGCGCCCTTCGCGCTCACGTAGCTCAGCTTGTCGCCGAAGTGGCCGTCCGCGAAGCCGCCCGCGCCGTGCACGACGAAGTACGTGCCGTACTTGGTGCCGTTCCAGGTGAGTTGGCCGTCCAGCAGCGGAGCCGTGTCGTGCGAGGCGGTCCCCGTGAGCTTCGTACGGAAGGCCTGCGTGCCGTTCTTGTAGCGGATGAGGGCCGCCGCCGTCTCCTTCCACTTGTTGGTGTCGGAGACGCGGGTCAGCAGCGCGAAGCCGTCGTTGTGCGCGACCAGGCCGCCGACCTCCTTGGCGCCCTTGACGACCGTGTCCGCGCCGGAGCGCTTGCCGGCCGCCGTCAGCGGGGTGACGTGGACACCGTCGGACGCGGGCCAGGCCACGCGGAGGGTGCCGTTCGGGGCGACGGCGGTCGCGGTGCGCGTCCACTCGCGGGCGTTGTTGTACCCCGCGGACAGGTACGGGAACTTGGCGGCCAGGTTCACCGTGGTGTTCGTGACGGCCGCGAGTCGCGGGGCGGCGGCCGTGGTGGTCGTCGTCGGCGTGGCGGTCGCGTACCAGGCACCGGCCAGGACACCGACGGCCCCGAGCCCGGCCGCCAGGGGCTTACGGGCCAGGTGGCGGCGGCGGTGCGATGTGGTGGGTCTTGCGTTGGTCATGCCGGGTGGTCGCCACCGCGGGGAGAAAGGTTGCCGCGCTTCTCGGGGTGCGACGCCGGACACGGTTCGGCGGGCGCCGAAGGATCGCGCGTCTAGCGTTCCCGGTATGGACAACTCCTCACCCCGGAAACCGGCCGAAGGCGTCGTCGCCATGGTGGACCACGTCCTCGATCTGGCGGCGACCTGGACCGCCTGGGACGGCAGGCCCACCCACGTCGACGACCGTGTCTACACCCCGCACAAGGCGATCCGCCGTGTCGCCGACCATCTCCTCGACCACTTGGCCGAGCTGGAGGCCCGGCTCGTGGGCGAGGAGCCACTGTCCGACCACTGGCACGCGTCGGCGAGCACGACGCGGGCGGACCTCGCGCCCTTCACCCGCGAGGACCTGGACGAGGCGCGCAGCCGGCTCACCCGCCTCGCCCGTATCTGGGCGAACCGGCTCGACACGCTGACCGAGGACCAGCTCGACGACTCCCCGGGAGAGGGGTGGAGCTTCCGTCAACTGGCCGAACACCTCGAGGGATCGACGTACTACGCCGATGCTGTCGGCAAGCTGACGTGATCGCCCGCCGCTCCCGTACCGGAAGGTCGACATGACTCCCCGCACCGGAAGGTCGACATGACTCCCTTCGCCGCGCTCCACCACGCCGACGCGCCCCTCCTGCTGCCCAACGCCTGGGACCACGCCTCGGCCGCGCTCCTTGCCGATCAGGGCTTCGCGGCGATCGGTACGACGAGTCTCGGTGTCGCCGCGGCGGCCGGACTGCCGGACGGGGTCGCGGCGACCCGGGACCTGACCGTGCGACTCGCCCGGCAGCTCGGGGGCGCCCCCTATCTGCTGTCCGTCGATGCCGAGGACGGATACAGCCAGGACCCGGCCGAAGTCGCGGGATTGGCACGCGAGTTGGCCGCCGCCGGAGCCGTCGGCATCAATCTGGAGGACGGCCTCGGTTCCGCCGACCTGCACGCGGCGAAGATCGCGGCGGTCAAGGCGGCCGTACCGGACCTCTTCGTCAACGCCCGCACCGACACCCACTGGCTCGGCGACGGTACGGACGAGCGGGAGACCGTCCGCCGTCTCGACGCCTACCAACAGGCGGGAGCCGACGGCGTGTTCGTCCCCGGACTGACCGACCCGGCCCGCGTCACCGCCCTGCTCAAGACCCTCGACGTACCGCTGAACATCCTCTACTCGCCCGCGGGCCCGCCCGTCTCCCACCTCGCCGACCTCGGCGTACGCAGGATCAGCCTGGGCTCGTACCTCTACCGGCGGGCCCTGGGCGCGGCGCTGGACGCGATGGCGGACATCCGCTCAGGCCGCCCACCGCGGGGCACCGCGCCGACGTACGACGAGGTGCAGGCACTCAGTGCGCAGGGTTCCACGGGGAAGGACCGCCGCGGCACCTCCTAGGCCTGCTTCAGCCTCTTGACCTGCGCGGATACCGACGCCTCCGGCATGCCGGCCCCAGTCGTGGGCCCGCGTGGTGGGGCTTAGTGTGGATGTTGTACGAGGAGGCGTTGTCATGCCCCTCACCCGAGCGGCGAAAGAGGCCGCGGGCTGGTGACGGCCAAGGGCGGGGAGGGTGCCGTCACGTTCCTCGCGTCGCGTCGCACGCGATGTCGGGGAGCTGCCGACCGCCCCTGACGAAAGGGAATCCCGTGCGAACCAAGAGCAATCGAATACGCCGTGTCTGCGTTGCCGCGTGTGCGGCCCCTCTGCTGGTGCTCACCGGAGCGGCCGGAGCCGGTGCCGTCGCGGCGACGACGCCGACAGGCACCGCGCCATTCACTCGTCCCGGCGTCTCGGAACAGAGTTCCGCGAGCGAGATCCTGTCCCTGGTCAACAAGGAGCGTGCCGACGCGGGTTGCCCGGCACTGAAGGAGAACGCGAAACTCACCCAGGCCGCCCAGACCCATGCGAACGACATGGCCGCGCACCATCTGACCGGTCACACGGGGTCCGACGGATCCAATGAGGAGACCCGGCTCGAGCGCGTCGGCTACAACTGGCGAAGCTGGGGCGAGAACGTCTCCGGACCCGGCTACCACTCGTCGAAGGCTCACGTCGACGGCTGGCTCGGCAGCGCCGCGCACAAGCGCACCATGCTGAACTGCAGCTTCACGGAGACCGGCGTCGGCACGTCCGGCGATTACGCGGTCCAGCTCTTCGGGATTCCCATGTAGCGGGGGCCTACCCGGCCGCCGTCGCGGGAGCGAGTGCCTCGGCCGGCCGGTCCGGCGAGGAAGCGAGGAAAACGAGCCGTTGGCGGTCGTGAAGACCTCGACCGGACCGGTGCCATCCAGGAGCTGGACCGCGTCGAAGGCGACGACGGCGACCGTGAGACTGTGGCCGGACACCGGCGGGACTACTCCTTCCACGGTGACTCGAGGATCGTACGGACGAAGTCACCGCGCTGGAAGTCCGGTTCGAAGTGCTCCAGAACGTCGGCCTTCACGTTGCCGAACGTCGTCTCCGGCTTGCGGCGGATACCGTCGTGGAACGCCTGCAGGATCCCGTGCTTGAAGTCGGGGCGGGGGTGCAGGGCCACGATCTCGGCCCGGTCCGCCTCCGGGATCGCGTCGTATCCGATGCCCAGTACGTCGTACTCCACTCCGGCGGTGACCAGGGCCACCTCCGGCTCCATGAACTCCGGTATCCCGGGAGTGGTGTGCAGGGCGATCGCCGTCCACACGCGGCGGACACTGTCCTCCGGAATCCCGTGCGCCCGCAGGAACCGCCTCGCTTCGTCGGCGCCGTCCACTTCGAAGCGGCGGCCGCTGTCACGGAAGGTGTCGCCCAGGCCCACGTCGTGGAACATGGCGGCGATGTAGAGGAGCTCCGGGTCGAAACTCAGGCCGCGGTTGCGTCCCTGCAGACTGCCGAAGAAGTACACCCGGCGCGAGTGGTGGTAGATGAGCTCACTCGTGGTGTCACGGATCAGCTCTGTCGCCTCTCGGGCCGGCTTCGTCGCAGGCACGTCCACGTTCGCCGCCCCAGCACGATCGATTCCCATCTTGTCCGCCTTTCCTGGGTGCGTGTCGCCGTCCGGTCGGCGCTGCCATCTCCAGGTTGGCACCGGCGGTGTCTGCCTCGCCATGGCGATCATGACGTCTGACCCACAGATACCGACATGGCCCCCCGCCGCCCCCGCGTCCGTCACACATACGTGAGGGCGCGGTTTCTCAATTCACGTGCGGAGAAGGCAAGTTGGTTGCGCGGTGTCGCCGGGGGAGCGCCCGAGTCGTGAGCCCGCGTGGTGGGGCTTAATGTGGATGTTGTACGAGGAGGCGTTGTCATGCCCCTCACCCGAGCGGCGAAAGAGGCCGCGGGCTGGTGACGGCCAAGGGCGGGGAGGGTGCCGTCACGTTCCTCGCGTCGCGTCGCACGCGATGTCGGGGAGCTGCCGACCGCCCCTGACGAAAGGGAATCCCGTGCGAACCAAGAGCAATCGAATACGTCGTGTCTGCGTTGCCGCGTGTGCGGCCCCACTGCTGGTGCTGACCGGAGCGGCCGCCGCGGGCGCCGCGGCGACGGTCACCGTCCCCGCCGCCGCGCCACGCGCCCTGCAGACCTCGCCCGGCGAGGTCCTGCAACTGGTCAACGCCGAACGCGAAAAGGCCGGCTGCCCCGCCCTCCACGAGAACGCGCAGCTGACCCACGCCGCGAAGGTCTTCGCGGACGACGCCGCGAAGAACAACCTGACAACCCACACGGGCTCCGACGGCTCCACGCCCCAGACGCGCATCAAGGAGGCCGGCTACAACGCGGGGCCGTCAGGGGAGAACATGTCCTGGGGAAAGCCCGACGCCAAGGCGGTCGTTGACGGCTGGATGGGCAGCGGGGGCCACAAGGGCAACATCGTCAACTGCTCGTACACGGACGCCGGTACTGCCGTCAGCGGAAAGTACACAGTGCAGCTCTACGCGGCGCCTGGTTGATCCCTCCCTCTGCCGGGCGACTCAGAGCGCCTCGGCCAGCCGGTCCGCGAAGGCGACCGGGTGCTGGAGGACGCCGAGGTGACCCCCGGGGAACTCGACGAAGTCGCTGCCGCTGAGTTCGGCGAGCAAGGCAGCGGTGCGGAAGGGGAGTTGGCCCCGGGAGTCGCTTCCGGCACCGAGCGTGAGCCGGGAGGACAGCCCCTTCAGGGCGGCCAGGTCCAGGGCGTGGGAGGTGAAGGGGCGCAGGACGTGGCCGAGGAAGATGTCCATTGGCGTGTTCTGCGTCTCTCGGGAGTCCGGCACGTTCTGCCCGCTCCGCGTACTCGCGCCGCCGTCGGCGGCAGCCGACACGGGGCGTGGATGGGACTCCCAACTCCGGCCCTCCAGGCCGGCGCTGAGTCGAGCCATCGCCGCCACCACCCCCTCCGAACGGTGGATCTCGTACACCTCCATGATCATCGCGTGCTGCCGGGCCGAGTCCGGCAGCACGCCGATGCTCGGCGGCTCGTGCGCGACCACGCGCCGCAGCCGCTCCGGGTACCGGGCCAGCAGGTCGAGGGCGACGATCCCACCGGAGCTGCTCCCGAAGACGCAGGCGGACTCGCCGTCCGAGAGGAGGGAGTCGAGCAGCTGGTGGGCGCGGTCGCTCCACGCCTCCACCCGCTGGTCCCCGACCGGCCCGTCGAGCGGGCCGCGGGACAGCCCGAGCGGGTCGTACGTCACCACGGTGAACCGCTCGGAAAGGCGCGCGACGGCGCCCTCCAGCCCCATGGGATGACCGGCCCCGCCGGGAATGACCAGCAGCAGGGGCCCGCTGCCCCGCACGTCGTAGTGCCCGTCGTGATGCCCGTCGTGGTGCCTGTCAAGCATGATCCTCTTCCTTCCGCTCGCTCCGTGGCCACTGCTCCAGGGCCGTGTGCAGGCCGTCGAGGGCCCGCTCCCACGAGGTCTGCACGTCCCTGGCGGCGTGAAAGCCACCGATCGCCTCCAGAGCGCAGAAACCGTGGAAGGTGCTGCGCAGCAGCCGTACGGCATCGGTGAGGTCCGGCTCGGACAGGCCGTACGCGTGGAGCATGCCGTAGGTGATCTCGGCGGTACGCCGGAACGCGTCGGACGCGGCGCCGACGGCGGGGTCGACCGGGGTGTGCGTGGCGGCGTAGCGGCCGGGGTGCGCGAGCGCGTACGTCCGGTAGGCGCCCGCGAAGGCCACGAGGGCGTCCTTGCCGGCCCGCCCCGCGACCGCCGTGGCGATCCCGTCGATCATCTCGCCCGCGGCCAGCAGGGCGACCCGCGTCCGCAGATCCTGCAGGTTCTTGACGTGCGAGTACAGGCTCGCGTCCTTCACCCCGAACCGGCGCGCCAACGCGGACAGGGTGACGTTCTCGAACCCGACCTCGTCGGCGAGGTCGGCCGCGGCCTCGACGACGCGGTCGGCCGTCAGTCCGGCACGGGCCATGGGGACCACCTCTGGGCACTGGTGTGTCTGGATTGCCTTGGCGATTACCTAGGGGTCCTAGGTTGGGGCCTAATATACACAGGCATGTGGGGAGTGGGAGGCTGTAGCGAAGTGGGGAACTGGGGAGGACGTAGTGATGCTTGAGCAACTGCCCGAAGGGCTTGTCACGCCCGCGCTGGTCGTGGACGCCGACGTACTGGACCGGAACATCGCCCGCATGGCCGAGGCCGCCAGGGCCGGCGGCTTCGCTCTCCGGCCGCACGCCAAGAGCCACAAGTGCGCGGAGATCGCGGGGCGGCAGCTCCGGGCGGGTGCGCGCGGGCTGTCGGTGGCGACCCTGAGCGAGGCGGAGGCGTTCGCGGCGACGGGAGTGGACGACCTGTTCATCGCCTATCCGCTCTGGCCGGACGAGAGCAGGGCGCGGCGCCTGCGCCGACTGGCCGACGTGGTCGCGCTGCGGGTCGGGGTCGACTCGGTGGAGGCGGCGCGGCGGCTGGGGGACGCGGTGCGGGGGAGCGACCGCGCGGTGGAGGTGCTGGTCGAGGTGGACTGCGGGACGGCACGGACCGGGGTGCCGGCCGCGGACGCGGGCCGGGTGGCCCGCGCCGCGTCGGACGCCGGGCTGAGCGTGCTCGGCGCGTTCACCTTCCCCGGACACGGATACGGCCATGACCCCGAGGCCCGGGAGCGGGCGGCCCGCGACGAGGAGCGGGCCCTGTTCGAGGCGGCGGAGGCTCTGCGCGAACTGGGCCTGGAACCCCGGGTGTTGAGCGGCGGCTCGACTCCGACGACGGGTCGCTGGCGCCCCGGCCCGGTCGACGAACTCCGTCCCGGGGTCTACGTCTTCAACGACGCCCAGCAACTGGCCATGGGCTGCTGCGGTGTCGACGACCTGGCCCTCGCCGCCGCCTCGACGGTCATCAGTGTCCCCGCCCCGGACCGTTTCGTCCTCGACGCGGGCAGCAAGGTCCTCGGCGCGGACCGCTCCGCGTGGGTGACCGGCCACGGCTACCTCCCGCAGTACCCCGAGGCCACGATCACCGCCCTCTGGGAGCATCACGCGGTGGTCCACCTCCCGGAGGGCGTACCCGCCCCCCGCCTCGGTTCGGTACTCGCCGTCGTCCCCAACCACGTCTGCCAGCCGGTGAACCTCGCGGACGAGCTGGTGATCGCCCGCCAGGGCGTGGAACTGGACCGCTGGCGGGTGGCGGCACGCGGCGCCAACACCTGATCGCCATGATTGCCAAATAAATTCTGCAAAAATACTTTTGGAAAGTGTCCGGGGCGTTCTACCCTCCGGTCATGGTCAGCGACGAGCACAAACGCGTACTCGATCCCGAGCGGGACGCCGGGGCCCTGAAGGCCCTCACCCACCCTCTGCGTATCCGGCTGCTCGGGATGTTGCGGCAGGACGGCCCGGCCACCGCGAGTGAACTCGCGGTCAGGACGGGGGAGTCGTCCGCCTCCACCAGCTATCACCTGCGGGTTCTGGCGAAGTACGCGTTCGTCGCCGAGGCCGCGCACCGGGACGGGCGGGAGCGCCGCTGGCAGGCGGTGCACTCCGTGACCTCCTGGAGCAACAAGGCCATGGAGGACTCTCCGGCCAGCCGCGACTTCGTGAGCCTGTCGCGCAGGCGCCAGATCGCGCACCTGGAGGCGTCGCTCGTACGGTACGAGGCGGACGTCGCCGAAGGGCGGTTGGGCCAGGAGTGGGTCGAACCGTCCGGGATCACCGACCTGATGCCCCGTCTGACTCCCGAGTCGCTCTCCGAACTCTGGGAGTCGATCGACCACAAGCTGGAGGAACTGACCGCGCGTGACGCGGAGGATCCGCGGGCCGAGCGGGTCGTGTTCGTCGCCGCGGGGCTGCCGGTGGCGCCGCGCGAGCCGGACGTGGATCCGGGAGGAGAGGAGCCGGGTGGAGAGGAGCCGGGTTCGGCAGGGTCGGGGACCGAGGGTGGTTCCGGGTCATGACCACGTCGCCGGACTTACACACCGCCCGCCGCCGTTACGTCACGGCCTGCGCCCTCTTCTGGCTGCCCGCGGGGCTGACCATCGCTCCCCTCATCCTGCTCTTCACCGAGCGGGGCATGACCATGGCCGCGATCGCGGGCTTCTTCGCCGCCCACTCCCTCACCGCCGCCGCGCTGGAACTGCCCACCGGAGGACTCTCCGACGTACTGGGCCGCCGCGCCGTCCTGGCCGCCGCCGGACTGCTCAACCTGACCGCCCTGACCCTTCAGGCGCTGGGCACCACCGCCTGGGTCCTCACCCTCGGCATGGTCCTGATGGGCACGGCCCGCGCCCTGTCCAGCGGCCCCGCCGAAGCCTGGTACGTCGACACCGTCCACGCCCATGTCGGCCCCGACGCCGAACTCCGTACGGGACTCGCCCGCGGCGGCTCCGCGACCTCCGCCGCGCTCGCCACCGGCACGCTCCTCGGCGGCGCCCTGCCCTGGCTCCTCGGACTCGGCCCCGACCTCGGGGCCCGACTGGACGCGGCGACCTCCGGGCTCGTACTGCCCCTCTCCGTTCCGCTGCTCCTCGGCGCGGTGGTGGAGGTCGTCTTCGTGCTGTACGTCCTGGCCGCCCTGCGTGAGCCGCCCCGCGCGAAGACCACCCTCCGCGACGTCCTCCAGGGCATCCCGGCCACCGTCGTGGGCGGACTGCGGCTGGGCGCACGGGACGCCCTCGTCCGGCGCGTGTTCCTCAGCGCCGGGGCCACCGGCTGCGCCCTGGCCGCGCTCGAACTCCTCACCCCCGGCCGCGCCGCCGCCCTCACCGGCGCCTCGGAGTCCGGCGCCGTCCTCTACGCCGTCATCGCCTGCGTCGGCTTCGTCAGTTCGGGCGTCGGCAGCCACCTCGCTCCGCTCACGGCCAGGCTCGCGGGCAGCGGTGAGCGCGCGGTCCTGGTGAGCCTCGGCGCCGGGGCGAGCGGGCTGCTTCTGCTCGGCGCCACGGCGGTGTCCACGGCACCGTGCGCCACGGTCCTCACCGCCGGCGGTTACGCCCTCGTCTACCTCGGCATCGGTGCGGGGGCGCCCAGCGGGAACGAGCTCCTGCACCGCCGTGTCCCCAGCGCCGGGCGCGCCACGGCGTTGTCCGTCCAGTCCCTGGCCCTCCAACTCGTGGCGGCGCTCAGTGGTCTGGTCGTCGGGGTGCTTCCGGCGGGGCCGCTGCCGTGGCTACTGGGCGGCACCGCGTTGCTGGCGGGCGCCGTGCTGTGGATTCAGCGGGACCGGTCCACGCCCTCGCGCGCGGCGAACTCCACGAACGCGGTCCAGGGGGCGGGGGAGAGGGCGAGTTGAGGGCCGGGGGTGTGCTTGGAGTCGCGGATGTGGATGGTGGTGGGGCAGGTGGCGACCTCGATGCCACCATCATCACCTCGGCATCCAAGAAACAGGGCACCCGGGCCACGTTCAAGAAGAACTACGGCGTCACCTGCTGGCGGCGTGGTGCGCGGAACACCACCGAATCTCTTGCCATGTTCCTGCGCCGGCGTTACTCGATCACCGCCACCAACGTCCTTCATGTGTGGGGAATTTCGGGGTCGCAGCATGCACAGTCGCTTGATGTTCTGCATCGCTCACATGCCGGCGTGGAGGACCGGGTGCGCTGCGACAAGGCCCGCGGCCTCAGCGATCACCGCTGACGAATCGAGGCTAGTGCCGCATCAACCAACGTTCGCCCTGTAATGCCGCGCTATTTGAAGGACGTGGTGGTGTGCGTGGTGACGCTTTCGCCGTCCTGGGTTGCCTAGCGGGCTCCCGCGTGGGCACGGATCTGTTCGGCCAGCCGCGTGAGTTCGGCCGCCGCGGCAGGCGAGGGGTCGTTGAGTCCGCTGTGTACGGCCGTCGGGCTTTTCAGGAAGCGCCGGAGCACGGCCACGAGGAGTCCTTGCGGCAGAGCCCGCAACGCGGCGAACGCGCGAGGTACCGGCGGCGTCTCCATCGCGGCGAGGTTCTGCCGCATGAGGTGGAGCATGCCGCGGACCGCGTCCGGGTCGTCGGCCAGCACTATCGGGCCGCCCGCCGCGTGTACCGCCTGCCCGAGCGGGACCTCGAAGGCGGCGTGCGTCCTGAGCCAGGCATCCATCTGCGGCTCGGCCTTGGCGTTGATCCCGGCGGTACGGAACGTCTCCACGATCCGTTCCAGTCGCGGGGTGGTACGGCCGTCGGGCTCGCCGATCGGCATCGCGACCCGGCGGGTGATGAAATTGCTCTTGCGGTAGCGGACCACGTCGCCGTCCATCGTGCCGCCAGTCGTGGGGAAGCCGAGCAGCACCCGCGCGTGGCCGATCACCGCACCCAGCGTCTCCGGGCCGGCTGCCCAGTTGAGCAGGAACAGCACGTCACCTTGGACACCGGCGAGTGATTCCAGCACTGCATCCACCTGGTGGGTGCGGACGAAGACGGTGATCAGGTCGTACCCGCCGTCCGGGTGCTCGACCACCGGTACCGGCACCCGCCTGACAGGGCCGTCTTCCTCGGCGAGCTGTACTCCGTGCCGGCCCAGGGCGGCCAGGCGCTCGCCCCGGGCGAGGAGCGAGACGTCGTGGCCGGCCTCATGCATGCGGGCGGCGAACAGGCTGCCGCAAACCCCGGCGCCGTACACGAGCAGCTTCATGACAGTCCTCTTTCATACGTTCGTTTGATTCATACGTTCGTTTCATTCAAACATATGTAGAGTCCCTCGTGTGGCGACCCCAGACACCCGCACCCAGATCCTCGACGCGGCCGAGCGCCTCTTCGCCGAGCATGGATACCGCGGCACCTCGGTCCGCGCGATCACCAAACTCGCCGGAGCGAACCTGGCCGCCGTCGGCTACCACTTCGGCTCGAAGGCGGAGCTGATGGCGGCAGTCGTCCGCCGCGTGGTCGAGCCCATCACCGCTGCCCAGTGCGCCGGGCTCGACAAACTGCTCGCCCGGACCCCCGACCCACCGGTCAGCGAACTGGTGGAGGCATTCGCGGGGCCGCTGTTCGACGAGATGCCGGCCGGCGACGAGGGCGGCGCCCGGACGTCCCGGCTGATCGTGACGATCCTCAGCGACCCGGCCGAGGAGGCACGCAGCTGGACCGGCCCGGCCGAGGACTCGGTCCGTGAGCGCTACTTCGCAGCCTTCGCGCGCGTACTGCCCGGCCTTTCCCCGGAGGAGCTGTGGTTCCGGATGCGGGGGATCTTTGCCGTGACGGCCGTCGAGCGCCTCCAGGTCCACCAGCAGCCCTCCCCTGGCTGCGTGTCCCCGGTAGCGGGCGAGGCGGCCCGGCGATGGGCGATCACGTTCCTGACGGCAGCGATGAGTGCGTCACCGCCCCTGACCTGACGGCCCAAGACAAACGCCGGCGGCGCGGGTCAGGCGGCGTTCGCGCTATGGACGAGGGCGGTGAGGCGCTTGTCGGCGGCGTTCTTGTTCCGCCAGATGATGTGTCGGCGGATCATACTGCCCTGGGCCTCGATCCTGTTCAGCCAGGAGCTGTTGGTCGGGGTGTGGACGATCTCGGCGTTATGGGCAGCCGCCCACGCGCCGACCCGCCGGCAGGGCTTGGTCGTCAAGTGCGGCGAGTAGTTGTCACAGACGATCGCGATGCGTACGTCCGCCGGGTGCAGCGAGCGCAGGTAGCGGCAGAATGCCAGGAACTTGCTACGGTTCCTGGTCTTCTTGATGTGGCCGTAGAGCTGGTCTTTGCCCAGGTCGTAGGCCGCGAAGAGGTGGCGCACGCCGTGCGGGCGGGCGTAGGTGGCCCGGCGGCGCGGTCGAGGTTCGCGGCCGGGGTCCTTGCGATCTTCTTGATCTCCCGCCGTTCCAGGAGGGTGAAGGTCTTCGGGCGCCCGCCCCGGTACTTGGGGTAGAGCGCCTCGAAGCCGTCGGCGTTGAAGTTGTGCATCACGGATCTCACGCACCCGCACCCGCACACGCTCAGCCACGAGGACAGCGTGACGGATGACCAATGTCGGCCACGTCCTTCAAATAGCGCGGCACTACAGGGCGAACGTTGGTTGATGCGGCACTAGGTTCCATTCGCGAAGCCCTGACCCGGGTGCTAAGTTCAGAAGGCGAGAATCGCATTTGCGCGACTTGTTCGGCGCGGATGTCACCTTGAATGCCAAGCGAGTTTTCAAAGGGAAGGGCTGTGCGCATGCGCACAGATGTAAGCACTTGGAAGCCCGACGGGTTGGGATGGCGTGCGCGGATCGGGGTGCTGACGCACGACGATAATACCGTGATCGAGTCCGAGTTCTCGACAATGGCACCCGAAGGCGTTTCCATCCACGCCGCGCGCGTACCTTTCAGTGAACTCAAAACATACGCCGATGCTCCCGGCCCTGACAACGCGACGGCGCAACTGTCCCGCTTGCCGCTCCAGGCAATCGTTTTCGCCTTCACAGCTGGCAGCTATCTCGTCGGAAAGTCCGGAGAACAAAACCTCGTGGCTCGTCTCGAGAAACGTTCTAACGGAATTCCGGTCCGCATGCCCGCGACCTCGGCGGTAGCTGCTTTTCGCGCGTTGGGAGCGGAGCGGATCGCCTTGGTTCACGCGCCGTTTTTCAGCGACGAGCTGGATCAGAAAGGGGTGGACTATTTCCGCGAACACGGATTCAATGTGGTTCATGTCAGCCATCTGCATCCCCCTCAGGAAGTTCCGCATCCGAACCTGGGTTCGATCGCATCTCCTGTTGAGATTTACGAGTGGGTACGCAGGAACGTACCTTCCGATGCGGAAGGCATTTTCATCGCTGGGAACGGATTCCGCTCGATCGGTGTGATCGAGGCGCTGGAGGAGGATCGTGGTCTGCCCGTGATCACCGCGAACCAGGTGGCGCTCTGGGACGTATTGCGCCGGTCAGGCGTGCTTACTCAAGTGGCTGATTATGGTCAACTGTTCAGAAACTAGTCAGTAAGCAGGGACAGGAAATTAGCCTCGGGCTTGCACGAGGAGCCTTGTCCGGCCCCTGATCAAATAGGTGGAGAGTGCTGCTGACCTGCATCGTGGACGGGCCAGCCTTCTCGCCGGGCGGGGCAGGGGCAGTCAGCGGTCGAGGTCGATCGTGAACCGCCTCGTGCCCGGAGCGATCGTGTCGGCGTGGACCGAGCCACGAGCCCGGTCGAATTCCCCGGTGCCGCCGGTGATCCCGTTGTCGAACGAAGGGGGAGGGCCCGGGTTGAGAATGCCGAAGACCATCCCCTGCACGGAGATCTGGCCACCCGGGAGGTTGTAGGTCACGACGCACTCCTCCGCTCCGCTGTTGTCGACCCGGGTGGTGGTGCAGGTGCCGCCGACCTGGTTGCCGTGCTGGTCGAAGAGGATCGAGCGGAAGACGGTCCGATCGCCCTGGGCGGGGGCGCCGCCGGGGTTGACGGGGAAGCGCGTCTGCTGCGCGAGCCGGCCGATGAGTGTGATGACCCGGCCTCCGCCCTTGGCGTGGGCGGAATCGGTGTCCGTCGCGGCGGCGGCCGCGACAGGGGCGCAGGCGAGGAGGGTAACCAGCGCAGTGGCCGTGCCGAGACAGGCCGCTCTGATGGGGCGCATCGTGTGGCTCCTGAGGTTGATGCTCATGGATGGTCAGGTGACGCATTCATAACCTCGGCTCTGCCGCCGCCCGGAACGTCCCGGCGCGACCCACCGGCGGATCCGATCAATCGGACCAATCCGGGACGAGAGGCGGCCCGCCCGACCGGACGAGTCGCGCGGGCGGGTTGACGCTGGTGCAGCCCATCGGCTCCTGGATCTTGCCCGTTCCTCGACGACCCGGCTCCAGCCACCCTCACACCGGCCCCACTGGTCCTACTGTCGCCGAAGCCACCGAGTCATTGCCGCGGCCACCGCCCTGACAGGGCGTCAGCCAACTACACTCCAAACAAGGCCTCTGACCAGAGGTAATGGAGAGCCGCGAGTGGAGTACTAAGGCGGGGTGCCGAAGCCGTCGCAGATCAGAAGTTGCTGGGGCACGGCGTTGCTGGCGGGCGCCGTGCTGTGGATTCAGCGGGACCGGTCCACGCCCTCGCGTGCGGCGAACTCCACGAACGCGGTCCAGGGGGCGGGGGAGAGGGCGAGTTGAGGGCCGGGGGTGTGCTTGGAGTCGCGGATGTGGATGGTGGTGGGGCAGGTGGCTACTTCGACGCAGTCGCCTTCACTTCCACTGCTGTACGTCGACTTGTGCCAGGAGAGGGCTACTTCGACGCAGTCGTCACCCTCGCTGCCGCTGTACGTGCTCTTGAACCAGGCCAGTTCAGTGGTGCTCATAGCGCTCCTCGCATCTCCCGGAGCAGGCTCGCTGTGTCTTCTGGGGTGAGAGCCTGTGAGCGCATCTTGGCATACCGCTGCTGGAGCACGCTGATCGCTTTACGGTCACTGATCAGGTGCCCGGTCTTCTGGCCTTCGGCGTAGGCAAGCCACTCGTTCTCCGGGGTCTCCAGCAGGTGCATGGGGCCGTCAAGACCCGCGTGCACCGGCTGCCGGAGCGGCATCAACTGGATCTCGACGTTCCAGTGCCGCTCGGTCACCTCCAGCAGGTGGTCGATCAGGACCCGCGTGACCTCCTCGCTGCCCGTGTGCCGCTCCAACACCGCCTGCTCGATGATGAAGTTGAACGCCGTGGGCCGCTCGCGGCTCGTACCGAGCAGTTCCTGTCGCGCGAAGCGCGCGGCCACACGCTGCTCTACCTGCTCGTCGGTCGGCCGCTGAGGCACGTTCCACATCACCGCCCGCGCGTACCCGTCCGTCTGTAACAGGCCCGGCACCAGGCGGCATTCGTACGTATAGAGACTGATCGCCTGCTCCTCCAGCTCCGCCCACTCGCGGAACCAGGACGCCAACCCCGGCTGCCGTGTCGCATACTTCGCCGCCGCCCTCAGTACACCGAACGCATCCAACACCTCCTCCGCCCGCTCCACATAGGCCCGTGGCGGCAGTCGTCTCCCCTGTTCGATCGACGCCACCGTGGACGGCTGGTACCCCACGAGGGGAGCGAACTCCTCCTGCGTCAGCCCCGCCCGCTTGCGGCAGGCCTTGTGGACCAGGCCGAACGTCTTCAGACTGTCCGACGGTTCGGGCTCGTTCGTGGTGCTGTTGGTCATGCCAGGTATGGTCACGGACGGTTACCCCTACTGTCCACAGCGTGAACTCCTACAGATCCCGGCGTACGAGTGGCGTCGCTGGTCGACGCCCGAGACACCCGGGACCGTTGGGCCATGCAAGGAGACATCCGGGCCCAAGAACCGGTCACCGTACGTACGTTCACGCAGCTCTTCAGCTCCACGCCGCGAGGCGCCCGGCTGGCTCGGCGGCTGGTCGCGAACCGGATGGACGCGTGGGGATTCGCGTACGACAGTGAGGCGAACGAGGACGTGAGCCTTGTCGTGGCCGAGCTGGCCGCGAACGCCGTACGGCACGGGAGCGTGCGCGGGCGCAGCTTCCGAGTACGGCTGGTGCTGCGCGACGCCGTCGTACGCGTGGAGGTCGCCGACGGGCGGACCGAGCGGCTGCCGGTGCTGCGGGAGCCGGACGACGAAGGCGGCCGCGGGCTGGTGCTCGTCGCGGCGCTGGCCGAGCGGTGGGGTGTGGAGCCCCGGATCGGGATGGCCCACAAGGTGGTGTGGGCGGAGCTACTGGTGGGCCTGGGTGGGTAGTTGAGGGGGAAGTGGTGAGTCGACTCGCCCCCATCGCCCTCCGATCACGCGCCCGCCGTCCGGTGTTCACGTTCCGCACCGAATCTCCTCGTGGCGCGCTGTCGCACTCGCGGCGCACGACTCAGGAGGCAGGCATGGGGCACGGGCATCACCACCACGGTCACCAGCACGACCACAGTCACGGTCACGACCACGGTCACGGCCAGGAGAGTGAGTCGCTTCCCGCCGCGTTCGACGCCTCCGTGCCCGACGAGGCCCTGACCCCCGAGCAGCAGTCGCGCCGCTCGCTGCTGCGCCGTGCGGGTCTGCTCGGCGCGGGGCTGGCCGCCGGTGGCGTCCTCGCACAGGGGGCGGCGGCACCGGCGTACGCCTCCAGCGCCACGAGCGGTCGCAGACGGAACGGGTTCCTCTGGCTGTCCGGTGACCACCACATCCACACCCAGTACAGCAGCGACGGCAAGTACCGCGTCGGCGACCAGGTCCGGCAGGGCGCCCGGCACGGTCTGGACTGGATGGTCATCACCGACCACGGCAGCGAGACGCACGCCAAGATCGGTGTCGACAAGGTCAACCCGGACATCAAGGAGGCCCGGGAGAAGTACGAGGACACGCTCGTCTTCCAGGGGCTGGAGTGGAACATACCCGGCGCCGAGCACGGCACCGTGTTCGTGCACCCCGGCAACAACGAGGTCAGCGTCCTCAAGGCGTTCGAGACGTCCTACGACGGCAGCGTGACGGGTACCAGCGGGTCCTCGCCCGCCAACGAGGCGCTCGCCGTCGCGGGCCTCAACTTCCTCGCGGAGCAGGTGCGGCGGCGCAAGGTCAAGGACGCGCTGATGCTCGCCAACCACCCGGCGCGGCGCGGTGTCGACTCGCCGCACGAGATCCGCGGCTGGCGCGACGCGACCGGCTCGGGCCGTCAGATCGCCGTCGGCTTCGAGGGCGCGCCGGGCCACCAGGCGGCGGGCATCGCCACGCCGCTGGGCATGGGGCGCGCCCGGGGCATCTACGACAACAACCCGAGCGCCGACTCCTTCGCCGGCTACCCGCTGGAGAGCTACCGCACCTGGGGCGGCTTCGACTGGATGACCGCCACGGTCGGCGGTCTGTGGGACAGCCTCCTCGCCGAGGGCAAGCCCTGGTGGATCACCGCCAACTCCGACTCCCACCAGGTGTACACGGACACCGCCGTCCGCGGCGGCCCGGACAGTGACTTCACCGCCAACGGCAGGCACACCGACCCGGTCTACGGCGGCAAGATCGACGTCACCCAGGGCGACTACTGGCCCGGCCAGTACAGCCGTACCCACGTCGGTGCCGACGGCTTCTCGTACGCCGCCGTCATGGACGGCATCCGCGCCGGGCGTGTGTGGGTCGACCACGGGCAGCTCATCAGCGGCCTCGACGCGCGGGTGGCGGGCGGCAGCCGCTGGGCGACCCTCGGCGGCGCGCTGCACGTCAAGAAGGGGCAGAAGGTCACGCTGACGGTCGACATCGCACTCGCCGACGGGCCCAACTGGGCTGGTTTCGTACCGAAGTTGGCCCGCGTGGACGTCATCCAGGGCGATGTCACGGGCACCGTCGCGGACAAGGACACCTTCACCGCGCCGACCGCGAAGGTCGTCCGGTCGTACGAGGTGAACAAGTCCACGGGCGTGGTGCGTCTGTCGTACTCCCTCGGCGCGGTCGACCGCCCGGTGTACGTCCGGCTGCGCGGCACCGACGGCAACCGTTCCGCCACCGGTCTGATGGGCGCGGCGGTCGACCCGGCGGGCCCGGCCGTGGACGTCGTCGGCGACGCGGACCCGTGGAAGGACCTGTGGTTCTACTCCAACCCGGTGTGGATCCTGCCGTCGTGACCGAACGGTACGTCGTCGGGGTCGACACGGGCCTGTCCGGAACCCTGCGGGCGGCCGACCATCTCCTCCTCGACCTCGCCGCCGAACTCGGCCTGAACGACGGGGTGGTGGGCTGCACGCACCATGTGCGGGAGGGACGGCGGCACACCGCGCTGTCCTTCTCCACGCCCTCGGAGCGGGTGGCCCGCGCGGCCTGGCGGGAGCTCAGGGAACGGGAGTTCGGCGCCGCTCTGGGCGCCGAGCGGCACGGTCCGGACGAGCTGGCCGCCGGTGCCGCGCACGCCGCCGCGGAGCACCTCGCGCGCACCGGGGGACGTGCCGTGCGGTACGCCGGGGCCGACGCCCTCACCGGAACGGTGACCGTCGCCCGGCTGCTGGCCGTCTCCGCGGTCGAGCGGATCGTCGTCCTCGGGGCGCCCGACGGCCCCGACCCGGACCAGCGGATCGTCACCCGCGATCACGTACGACCGGAGTGGCGCGAAGGACGACTGGTCCTGGCCGCGATGCCGGCCGCGGGCGGGACACTGGTCCCGTTCGAGGTCCCGGACCCGACCCCGTGCTGCGCGGACCACTGACCCGACGAGGACGATCGAGGGCGGTCGGACAGGACACTCCGCAACGTCTGCAAGGAGGGCAAAGATCGCGCTAAGAACCTGAGCGGTTCATTCCCGTCGTATGACTGGCCTGACAGGCTCTCTGCGCTGCGGGAACGCGCCGCAGTGATCTTGCGTGGCCGGCTGCCCTTCCCATGGCGCAGGCCCATCGCATCTCCGCGCGCCCCCTAGGCACCGATGGACAGCACACACAACCGACACGTAGGGCAGATCCGTGCCGACGAGGGGTATCGATGCTCAGGTTCATGGACTGGTCCGTCGTCGTGATGGGCTGCTTGCTGGTTCTTCTCGGTTTCGGCTACCGCTGGTGGGAGCAGGCGAAGATTCGCAAAGGAGCGAGCCCCCGCCAGGGCGTGCGCTTCTACTCGATATGGTTTCCCCTGCTCATGGGTCTTGGCATGCTCGTCGCCAAGGTGCCGCACATGGTCGGCGCACCCTTCGCCGTTGTCATGGTTGCTGACTCGTTGAATGTTGTGCTGGTGGTCACGGCGGCGCTGGTCCTGGTTGTACAGGCGAGGCGTCGGGCCGGCTCCGGGCCATCCGCTGAGTGACGGCAATGCTTGTCAGGGCCGCGTGCGGCGGCTGACACCAGTGGCTGACACCAACACGCGCGAACAGGGGCGTTCGACGCTGAACCTCAGCGCACAATCAGCCGAGGTGCGAAGCCGGTTGGCCGACGACGGAGGTCCGGCATGATCGACCCGATGAGGATGAGGCCCTGAGGCGGCGGTACAGCAGCGAAGTACAGCAACCACAGCAACCGGTCCCGTACTCCAGCAGCACGGCCCTTCAAGGCGGCACGCCCTCAAGCGGCACGGCAAAGCTCCGCCGGCTGCAGCTCCGCCAGCCACACCCGTTTCCGTTATCCCGCACGAACCACTCCGGTCTCCCCTATGGAAGCCCCACGCCCGTGGGAACGGACAGGAGTCTTGTGACATGCATCGCCGCCGCCGGCGCCGCCGGTTCTCCGGCCTGGCCGCCACCGCCGCCGTACTCTTCACGTGCCTCGCCCTGGTGACCGGCGTGGTGCTGGCCCGTATGCAGTCGGGCCCCGCATCGGCACACCGCGCCCTCGCCGCCGACCCCTCGGCCACGCCCCGTACGACGGCCACCGCCACCCCGCTCAGCAGCTCCTCGCCGAAGACGTCACCGTCCCGCTCGGCGAGCCCGCACTCCACGCCCCGCACATCGCCCTCCGCCACCGCCTCCCCCTCCCGCACGGCAAAGCAGCCGACGACCGCCGCCAGAACCCCCGGCAAACGCACCATCACCCTCATCAACCGCCTCAACCAGACCGTCTGGCCCGCCATCGCCGCCGACCCCGAACACCCCGTCGAAGCGACGGGCTGGGTGCTGCGCCCCGGCGCCAGCCTGAGCTTCGCCATCCCCGACCACTGGGACGTCCGCCTCTGGGCCCGCACCGGCTGCTCCTTCGACGCCGCCGGCAACGGCAACTGCCTGAGTGGCGGCTGCGGCCACTTCCAGTGCGGCTCGACCTGGGGCGAATTCCCCTCCACCCTCGCCGAGTTCAACCTCAACGCCTGGAACGGCATGGACTTCTACGACGTCAGCCAGGTCGAGGGCTACAACCTGCCAATGTGGATCAACAGTTACGGCGGCACCTCCACCGACAAGATCGACGCCAACGGCTGCACCGCGGCAGGGTGCGTCAAGGACACCAACGCGACCTGCCCGAAGAAACTGCAGCGCATCCGGGACGGCCACATCGTCGCGTGCCTGAGCGCCTGCCTGGTGTTCAACACGGACCAGACCTGCTGCACCGGCGCCTACGCCGCTCGCCCCCAGTGCGTGCCGTCCTCGTGGCCCGTCAACTCCGCCGCGGTGTTCAAGACGGCCGACCCCAACGCCTACTCCTACGTCAACGACGACGCGACCAGCGTGTTCACCTGCTCCGGAGAGTGCGGCTACCGCGTCACCTGGGGCGTCAGCCCATGACCCGGAGGGGGCTGGGGCCGGTGACCACCGCACCGGCCCTAGCCCCCTCCGCTCAGCGCGCGGACTGGAAGGCCCGGCCCGCCGCCGTGGCCGTCGTACCGTTCGTGAAGAGCCCACTGCTCGGCTTCGCCGGGTCCGCGCCCAGCCCGAACCACGCATAGCGCTGAACGTACGGCAGCGCGTCCAGCGCCTTGGTGGACGCGGTGACGAAGTCCGCCTCCTGCTGCGCGGACGGGAAACGGGTCCCCTGGGAGAAGTCGATCAGCGCGTACTCGGTGAGCCAGATCGGCTTGTGGTACCGCTCGTAGACCGAGGACAGGTACGACGTCAGCTGCTGCACGGCCTGCGGGGTGCGGAAGTCGCCGCCGTACCAGTGCAGCGTGATGAAGTCGACCCGGTACCCCTTCGCCTTCGCCCCGGACATGAACCGGTCCAGCCAGCCGCCGGCCGTGTCCGCGCCGTACGCCACCGCAGGGCTGCCCAGCACCTTGGCCGCCGCCATCAGCCTGGGCCACAGCCCCAGCGCCTGCTCGACGGTCATGTTCGACTGCTGCGCCATGTCGGGCTCGTTGAACCCCAGAAGGTACGGCCCCTCCGCGCGCGCCTGCGCCAGCGACGCGTCGGTCACGGACGAGGCCCCCCAGATCATCGGCACGAAGGAGGCCGACCCCGGGGTCGTCACGCCCTGGTGCTGCGTGTTCCAGGTGTAGTACCAGCTCGCCCCGCTCGCGGCGAGCGCCTGGCTCACCCCGCCGAACGTCCACACGCCGACGCCCTTCTTGGCACCGGAGGCGACCTGCACGGGGGCCGCCGTGTGCTTCGAGGGACTCGGCTTCACCGTCCGCTTCGGGGACGCCGAAGGGGAAGGCGACTGCGTACGGCTCGGGCTGGGACTGGGACTCGGGCCGGCGGACGTGATCGCCACCGGCGTCGGCGGCGCGGCCGTCTCCGCGACCGGGGTGGCCGGGCCGGCCGTCAGCCGGGCGGCGACCAGCGCGGCCGCCACGACGACCGCGACCGCCGCCGAGCCACCCACGACCACATGCTTGCTCACCACCCGCCTGCCGGTACGCCCGTGCCGTCGGCGACGAGCACCGCCCGAGCCGGAACCCCCGGTCGCCGAGCCGGGCCCCCCGGTGGCCGTACCGGAACCCCCGGCGGCCATGGCGAGCACCCGCGCCGGATCGAGACTGGCCGGCACTGCCACCAGCGGAAGGCCGCTCAGCAGCCGGTCCATCGGCAGCAGCCCCCGCTCCAGGCCCTCGCACACCCCACAGCCACGTACGTGACGGCCGAACCGCTTACGCCACAAGGGACTCGGCGTGCCGTCCCACGGCAAGGCGATCTCGTCCAGCTCCGCACAGCGCGGGTCGGCCCCCAGTCCCCGCACCACACACCGCGAGACCTCCATCTGCTTCTTCATCCGCTGCACCCGCACCGCGGCATGCCGACCGGACAGCCCCAGCGCACCGGCGAGCTCGGCGCGCTCCAGCTCGCCGGTCTCCTCCAGCCACCACAGGGACAGCAGCTCCTGGTCGTCCGGGTCGAGCCAGCGCGTCGCCTCGGCGACCTCACGGCGCTGCTCGGTCAGACCCAGCCGCAGGATGGTCAGCCCGGCGAAGTCCAGGGCGGGATCGGTGATCGCCTCCGCGTCGTCCAGATGCGCCCTGCGGTCCCGGTCCGCGGCCCGCGACTGCTCCCGGTTCCGTACCTGCCGGATCGTGATCGCGACCAGCCATGACCGGAACGCCGACGGATCCCGCAGCTTCGGCAGCCCCCGCACCATGCGCAACAGCGTCTCCTGTACGACGTCGTCGACATCGGCGTGACCGTTCAGGGCCCGGCCGACGATGTTGTAGACCAGCGGCAGGCACTGGGTCACCAGGTGCTCCAGGGCCGGTCTGTCACCCGCGCGGGCGGCCGTCACCACGCCTGGGCCGGGTCCACTCCGGTGGATCTTGGGCATATGGGTCTGTTCCTCCGTGCAGGGTCGGGCTGTCGGAACGGAGACCCCCCGACGCACACGAGGACAACAGAAAAACCGGCGGGCCGACGTCGAAACCTGTTCGGCTCCGCAATTTATGTTGTACGGCCCTCGTCGACCAGGTCACCGAAAGGCAGGCACACATCTGGCACAGCCCGAGGAAGGCACAAGGATGGCACGAGGACGCAGGAGACATGGCGCGAGACCACCGCGACGCCGCTGGTGGTACGCCGGCACGGCCGCCCTCGCGACGGCCGTCACCGTACTGATCACCTACGGCATGTGGACACCGTCGTCCGGAATCGGCGCCGCGGGCACGGTGGACCGTCAGACGGCTGCGGCCCTCCCGTCCGGCACACCGACCACCTCGGCGCCCTCCCCGTCGCCCTCGCCGAGCCACAGCGCCTCGCCCTCCGCCTCGGCCAAGCCCAAGGCGTCGCCGAAGAACACCCCGAAGCCGACGACCACCGCGACGGACAAGCCGGTCCAGACCCAGCAGCCCGCCACCGCACCCGCGGGCAAACGCCTGATCACCGTCGTCAACAAGACCCAGAAGACGGTCTGGGCCATCGTCACCAACACCTCTGTCTACCCGGCGGGCCGCAAGCTCGCCCCCGGCCAGAGCCTCTCGCTGACCGTGGCGAACAACTGGGGCGGCCGTATCTGGGGCCGTACCGGATGCACCGGGACGGCCGCGGGCTACTGCGCGACCGGCGACTGCACCAGCGTCTGCAGCGGCGGCAACCCGCCCACCACCCTCGGCGAGTTCACCTTCGACGCGTACGCCGGCATGGACTTCTACGACGTCAGCATGGTCGACGGCTCCAACCTGCCCATGTGGATCAACATCTCCCACACCACGACCACCGACCCGGTCAGCTCCGCGGGCTGCTACAAGGGCGTCTGTACCTCGGAGGTCAACTGCCCCAAGGCGATGCAGGCCCTCGCGGGCGGCCGGGAGATCGGCTGCAAACCGCCGTGCGCGGCGTTCGGCGGCGACACGTACTGCTGCCGCGGCGCCTGGGCGGGCCGCGACAACTGCGTGCCGTCCAAGTGGCCGGTCGACTACACCCAGGTCTTCAAGCGCGCCGAGTCCTACGCCTACTCCTACGCCTTCGACGACGGGGCGACGATGCCCTGCAAGGGAGCCTGCTACTACCGGGTGACCTTCGGCACGACGAACGGCACCTAGGGTGCGTTTCGAAAGTGCTGGTCACAGTCACTCGTTGATGGCTGGGACCAGCACGGTTGTCTCGTAGCGGACGGCGAGCTTGTCGCATCTCGTGGCGACCGCGCGGTGGCGCTAGTCCGCCCCGAGAGCGTCCGAGGCCGTGGTCGTCGGGCTCGGTGAAGACACCACCTGGCGGCTCGACCTGCAGATGTGCGATCGAAGCTGATCAGTGCCGCCCTGACCTGCAAAAACCCAGGTCACCAAGATCCCTGACAAGACCCAGGGAAAGAAGAAGCAACCCCTAACGATCAAGCCCCCTACCAGCGAAGATCCGCGGGTAGGGGGCTTGTCGCTGTGGACGCCGATCGGCGGTCAGGCTGCCGGAGTCAGCGATCCCGAGATGAGGAAGTCCCGCGATCGGACGATCAGAAGGAGACGGTCACGCCGACCTGGTGGTACTGGCCGGCGGTGTCCAGGACCTCGTCCTTGACTGCGCCGAACTGACCCACGAGGTCCGAGCTACTGATCGCCGTGGGGCCGGCGGCGATGCCGACCTGCGGGCTCAGGCCGCCGGAGACGGTGTCGAGCTCGGCGTCAGAGATTTCAAGGGTCTGAACCTGGGGAGCGGAGTTCATGAAGAATCTGCCCTTCGTATGGATGTTCCACAAGGGGGGAGCGGCCAAGCTGGGGATAGCCGATGGGCCGCGACCGCAGGCGCGCGCCATCCGTTTCCGGACGTCTTGGCGCGATCCCGTCGGCGCGAAGGATCAAATCACGGAGAGTGCCCGGCATCCAGTCGGTCGCTGTTCCCGGCACGGCAGTTGAAACGTTCGGCTACTCATCCATGCACGCATGCACACGAATTGAGGGCGGCTTCTCTACATGTAGCCCCGCACAGGAAGCCGACAGCTATTGCCACGGCAGCTCCGAACAAGACAATTCCGTACCAACGGAACGCACCCGTGCCGCAGTTGCGCATTCGCTGTGCAGATCCAGTCCCGTCTAGGCTGGTCGCCGAGTGGATCGGGTGACGGGGGCCGACACGGTGACGTACAGGGCGCGGCGCGGGAGAGAGTCCAGGCCTTCGGAGCGGGCCGCGGAAGCCGCTGTTGGCGAGGAGCCCCCGCAACCGCTCCGGCGGGACCGTGACTTCGGTGTCTTCTGGGTCGCGCAGACCCTTTCGGTCCTCGGGGACTCCTTCGCCCTGATCGCGTTGCCGCTGCTCGTGCTGCACGCGACCGGATCCGTCGCGCAGATGGGCCTGTTGACGGCCGTCGGCGGGGCGGCCTCGGTCGTGGCCGGGGTCTTCGCCGGGGTCGTCGTCGACCGGGTGGACCGCAGGAAACTGCTGGTGACCTGCGATCTGGTCCGCATGGCGCTGTACGCGGTGATTCCGCTGGTCTGGGTCTTCGGACCGCGGATCTGGCTGCTCTACGTGGTCCTGCCGCTGTGCGAGGCCGTCGGCATGCTGTTCTCCGTCGCCTACGTCACCGTCGTCCGCAACCTCGTCGGCGTCGAGCGGATCACGGAGGCCAACGGCAGGCTGAACGCGACCGCGGCGGCGGCCGGGGTGGCCGGTCCGGTGTGCGCGGGGCTGGTGGCGGCGTGGTTCGGGCCGGCCGCCGCCGTCGGCGTGGACGCGGCGAGCTTCGGTGTGTCGGCCGTCTGCGTCGGCTTCGTACGGTTCAAGGGCACCACACGCCCCGCACCGGGACCCGTGGCCGGAGCGGGAGCGGTCCGGCGGCTGTGGACGGATCTGCTCGCCGGGGTGTCCTTCCTGGTCCGGCATCCGGTGCTGCGCGTGCTGACCGTCCTGCTGTCCTTCTTCAGTTTCCTGACACTCGGACTGAACGACCTGTTGATCTACCACCTCAAGCACGATCTCGGCCGCGACGACGCCGCGGTCGGCACCGTGTTCGCGGTCGGCGCGCTCGGCACGATCGCCGGGGCGCTCATGGTCGCCCGGGTGCGCCGACGCCTGGGCTTCGGCCCGACCTGGATCGGTTCGGTGGCGGTGTGCGGATGCGCGCTGGCGGGTCTGGGCTGGGCCCGCAGCGTGCCGGCCGTCGCCGCCCTGACCGCGGTCTTCCTGGGCTTCGGGAGCGTGGCGGGCACGTGCTCCATGTCGCTGCGGCAGGAGGTGACTCCGGAGCATCTGCTCGGGCGGGTCACCTCGGCGTTCTGGACATTGCACTACTCGGCGGCCCCGGCCGGCGCGGCCGTCCTCACCTGGGCCGCGGGGCGCCACGGCACGGCGGTGGTGGGCGTGGTCGCGGGCACCTGCTGCGTGCTCGTCGCCGTACTGGCCCTGCTCACCCCGGTGCGCCGGCCCCGTACGGACGGGGCCGGCGCACCGGTCGTCAGCCGTTGACCCCGGAGTAGTGGCCGAGGCTCCAGCGCCACAGCAGTCGCGCGCCCAGATAGGCGAGCAGCCCCACCAGCGGTGAGGCCGCCGCCAGCCAGTACGGCACCCCCGAGTCGCCGCCGTGTCCGGTCAGTACGGCGGCCGGGAAGTAGGCGACGAAGGCCAGCGGCAGCCCGAAGGTGAGGAAACCGCCGACCGCGCGCGGCAGCACGTTGAGCGGATAGCTGCCGAACGTGCCGAGCAGTTCCTCCAGCCAGCGCCCCCAGTAGTCGGCGGCCGGGAAGCGCAGCGAGGCGCAGGCCACCGCCGTGAACAGGGCCGCCTCCAGGAGCATCCCGCCCAGCACACAGACGACGAGGTACGAGATCCGGGCCGCGTTCCAGTCCAGCTGGCTGCGGGTCAGCGCGCCCACCATCAGCCCGGTCGCCACCGTCAGGTCGCCGATCGCGTTCGTGGGGAAGACGGAGAGCTGGAGTTGCCGGTGGACCGGCATCGGGCGGACCAGATACGTGTCGATCACGCCCTCCTGGATGTGCCGGGCCAGTCCGTGCACCCGACCCAGGAAGAGCACGAACAGACCGTGCGCCAGCATCCGCGTCGCCGCGATCAGCAGCACGTCCTGGCTCGCCCAGCCGCCCATCCCGGTGAACCGGGTGAGCAGCACCGTAGCGAACACGATCACCGACACCTGCCAGATCGCGCCGATGGCGATCATCAGCAGGAACTCGGAGCGGTACTCCAGCTGCGCGCGGAAGTTGAGACGCGTGATGCGCCACACGATCCGCAGGGATTTCAGTGATGTGCCGAGCCTGTCTGTCGTGTTCGGCCTGCGCGGCATGTCCAGTCCGTCCGTCATGCTCAGCCTCCCTGCGAGATCACGCGCTGGGCGGCGCGACGCCACAGCAGCCGGGTGAACAGGGCGAGGGCCACCACCCACGCGGCCTGCAGGGCGAGTTGAGGGCCCGCCTGCGACACCGGGATCCGGCCGACGTACAGCGACAGCGGCACACTCAGCGTCGCCTGGAAAGGGAGGAAGCGGCTGAGCGTGATGAACCAGTCGGGGAAGAACCACAGCGGCGCGTACACCCCGGACAGCAGGTTCTGTGCGAAGACCAGGATGAGGATCGCGGCGCCGTTGCGGAGCGTCCAGAAGCACAGCTGGTCGATGACCAGCATCACGTAGTACAGGACCCACTGGCCGAGCAGCACACTCAGCCCGAACACCGCCGCCGCGACGGCCGACCCGGGCGGCTGGACGAACCCGACGGCCAGACACACCGCGTATCCGGTCAACGCCCAGACGAATCCGTAGAGTTGCTCGCCGAGCGCCCGCAACGCGTAGTAGCGCTGCGGGGGCAGCGGGCGCAGATACCAGTACACGATGGTGCCGAAGTGCATGTGCTGCTGGACGGTGTCCCGGCCCGAGTACTGGTCCAACGCCCTGATCCGGGTGGCCAGTACGGCGAGCACGGCGTAGGTGACGGCCTGGTCGCGGGTGAGGCCCGCGGTGGTGCCGGTCGTCGCGTACAGGCCGCGCCACAGCGAGGCCACCAGCACCACCTGCACGACGAGGCGCAGCAGCGCGGCGGTCATCCGGGGCGGGGTGTGCAGCTCGCCGAGCGGGGTGACCCGGGCGGCCCGCCAGCCGCCGGGGACGGTCGCGCTCACGCGGCCTCCGCCTGGACGTACGCCGCCCGCATCACGTCCTCCAGGTCCGCCTCGTCGATCGCGAGGTCGGTCACCTCGTACCGCTCGACGACCTGCTTGAGCGCCTGGTGGACCGTCGGGGCGCCGGGCCCGTCCGGTCCGAACACCACCTGGGGACCCTCGCGGCGCAGCAGTGCGATGCCCGGCGGCGGGGCGATCGCCGCCTGTGGATCGGCGAGCGTGGCCCGCACCTGCCAGGTCGAGCCGAACCTACGCCTGATCTCGTCCAGGGTGCCGTCGAGGACGAGCCGCCCATGGTTGATGAGCACGACCCGCTCGGCGAGCCGCTCGACCTCCGTCATGTCGTGCGTGGTCAGCAGCACGGTCCGGCCGCGCTCCTCCACCTGGTGCTTGAGGAAGCCGCGCACCTGTTCCTTGACCACCACGTCCATGCCGATGGTGGGCTCGTCGAGGAACACCACGGGCGGGTCGTGCAGCAGCGCGGCGGCGAGGTCGCAGCGCACCCGCTGGCCGAGGGAGAGATGGCGTACGCGGGTGTCCCAGAAGGAGGAGAGGGCGAGCAGCTCGTCGAACTCGCCGAGCCGGACGCGGTGTTCACGCTCCGGCACCCCGTAGATGTCCCGCAGGATCGCGAAGGACTCACGCACCGGCAGGTCCCACCACAGCTGGGTGCGCTGCCCGAAAACCGCCCCGATGTTGCGCGCGTTGCGCTCGCGCTCCCGGTACGGGACGACGCCCGCGACGCGCGCCTCGCCGGAGGTCGGGGTGAGGATGCCGGTGAGCATCTTGATGGTGGTGGACTTGCCGGCGCCGTTCGGGCCGAGCAGCGCGAGCAGTTCGCCGGGCGCCACCTCGAAGGTGACGTCGCAGACGGCCTCCTTCGCGACCCGCTCGGGCTTGACGAGGGACTTGAGCGCGCCCGCGAAGCCCGGACGGCGCACGGTGGTGTGAAAGGTCCGGGACAACCCCCGGACCTGGATGCTGCCGCTCATACGGACGCCTTCCGGGTCAGTGCGATCAGCCACAGGGTGGCCACGAGCGAGGCCGCGGACAGGGCGGTCAGCAGCCAGGGGACGGCGTGGATCCCCGACGCCTCGATGCCCACGCCGAGCAGCGCAGGAGCCGCCACCCCGCCGATCATCGACGCCGCGATCACCCAGGCCCCGGCCCTCTTCGCCTGGGGGAGGGCCCTGTTGAGCCACGGCAGGCCGGTCGGGAAGACGGGCGCGATGAACAGGCCCACACCGGCGTACGCCACCGGCGCCGCTCCGGGGATCAGCGCCAGCAGCAGGCACGCGGTCATCCCGGCCGCGCAGACCGCGAGGATGCGCTCGGGCGCGTACCGCAGGGTGACCGGGACGACGAGGAAGCGGCCCGCGGTCATCATCAGCCAGTAGACGGAGGTGGCGGAGGCGGCGACCGTCGCGCTGTAGCCGACGGTCTCCAGATGGGTGGGTTCCCAGCCGCCGACGCCCGCCTCGACGCCGACGTTCAGGATGTAGAGGAGCAGGAAGCCCACCAGGACGCGGGAGAGCAGACCACCGGAAGCGGCGGGCCGCTCGGCCGGGGAGAGGGGCGGCGCCTCGCTGCGGACCCCTCCCGTGCACAGGATCAGCGCCCCCGCGAGCACCGCGCACGTACCGAAGGCGTACGGGTAGTCGTCGGGCCCCAGCCACGCGACCAGCGCCGGGCCGAGGACCGCACCGATGCCGAAGTGTGCGTTGAGGACGTTCAGCATGGCCGTCGAACGGTCGCCGAAGCCGACCGCGAACAGCTGGTTGAGGCCGTAGTCGATGCCGCCGAAGCCGAGGCCGCCGAGGAAGGCGGCGGCGAGCGCCAGCGGCCAGTTCGCAGCGAGCGCGAAGCCCGCGCCGCCCGCCGCCATCAGCGCGTAACTGGCCGACAGGAGCGCCCTGTTGGAGATCCTGGAATGGATTGCGTTGAAGGCGAGGACGCCCGCGACGCCACCGGTGAAGTGCAGGCTCAGGCCGAGGCCCGCCGCCGAGGGGGAGAGGCCGTACTGCGCGCGCAGGCCCGGGACGGCCGGGCCGTAGAGCGCTTGCAGCATGCCGATGAGGACGAATCCGATACACGACGCGACCGCGGCCGGTCGGCTGAAGAGCCGACCGGCCGCGGTCCTCGTGAGGGTGTCAGCCATGGATCTCCGAGAAGTGGAACGTGAATTCGGCGGGCGCGGGCCGCAGTTGGTACTGCTCAAGCGCGCCCGGACCGCAGGACTGCGAGCCGATGCCCTGTTGCCCGTGGTCGAGATTGACCCAGACCGTGTCGCCGGCCAACAGATCGGTCGGATGCTCGGCCGCGTCGAGCTGCTCCGACGTCCAGCGGCGCGCGGTGAACCAGAACTCCGGCTCGCCCTCGACCCGCAGCCCGCCGATCTCCACCCAGCGGACGTCGGCCCGGGCGCCGTTCTCCTGCGGACGGACGTACGGCGTCTGGAGCCCGTCGATGGTCGACTCCCAGCGCCCCACCATGGAAGCCGACTTGGTGTCCGGGTAGGCCTCGCCTGGGCCGCCGCCGAACCACCTCGCCCCGTGCACCGAGCCCGCGAGCCCCAGCCGGATCCCGAGCCGGGGCAGCGGCAGCCTCCAGTCGCCCTCGGGCGCCACGGACACGGTCAGCCGCAGACGCGTCCCGTCGGACGTCCACCGGTAGACCGTGCGCAGGGCCACCTCGCGGGCGGCGGGCGCCACCCGGGTCCGTACGGTCAGGGCGTCGTCGCCCAACTCAACCGAGTCCAGCCGGTGTTGCATCCGGTGCAGGCCCAGCTCCCGCCAGAGCGGGCCGAAGCGCTGATCCGGCTGCCAGGCCGCCCCGTTGTCGTTGTCGGTCGGCGCACGCCACACGTCCAGACGCAGCCCCCTGACATCGACCCCGCCGATCGACCGCAGCGCACCCGTACGGGCGTCGAAGGCCGCCGGGCCCAGGGTGATCTGCCCCTCGCCGAGGACCGGACCGTCGCTCTGCGCCACGGCGGTCAGGGGCCGCGCCGAGAGCGGGAACTGCGCCCAGGCCACCAGGTGGTCCTTCGGCCCCCAGGCGGTGTCGGCCGCGAGCGTCGCCCGTACCGTCCACTGGGTCTCCCCACCCCGTGGACCGGTCGGCGGATCCGGCAGCTTCACGTCCGCCGATTCGCCCGGGGCGAGCTCCGGCACCGACAGGACGCCCGCCTCGACGGTCTCCCCGTCGACCTGGTAGGACCACTGGAAGGCCAGCGCGGAGAGATCCGCGAAGTCGTAGCCGTTGGTGACCCGCACGGTCCCGTCGGCCCCGTCGCCGACGATCCGGACCGGCTCGATCACCTTCTTGTATTCGATCAGCCCCGGGGACGGGGTCCGGTCCGGGAAGAGCAGCCCGTCGCAGACGAAGTTCCCGTCGTGCAGCTCCTCGCCGAAGTCGCCGCCGTACGCGAACCCGTACCGCTCGTCCCTGATGCCGTGGTCGATCCACTCCCAGATGAAGCCGCCCTGGATGCGGTCGTACGACTCGAACAGGTGCTGGTAGTCCGCGATGCCGCCGGGACCGTTGCCCATGGCGTGCCCGTACTCGCAGAGGATGAACGGGAGTCCCCGGCGCTTGTGGGTGCCGCCGTCAAGGCCGCGGCCTATCGTCTCGACCTCGGCGTGGTCGGCGTACATCCGCGAGTAGACGTCCGTGTCACGGCAGTCGATGTCACCCTCGTAGTGGATGAGGCGTGAGTCGTCGCGGCCGCGGATCCACTCGGCCATGGCGGTCAGCCCGCGTCCGGTGCCGGCCTCGTTGCCGAGGGACCAGACGACGACGGAGGGGTGGTTCTTGTCGCGCTCGACCATGCGGGCCGCCCGGTCGAGCAGGGCCGGGGTCCAGCGGTCGTCGTCGACGGGGTTGTCGCGCCAGTCCTGCTCGGTGAAGCCGTGCGTCTCGAGGTCGCACTCGTCGACGACCCACAGGCCGTACTCGTCGCACAGGTCGAGGAAGGCGGGGTGCGGCGGATAGTGCGAGGTGCGCACCGCGTTGATGTTGTGCCGCTTCATCAGCAGCACGTCCTCGCGCATCGTCTCCAGGTCCAGGGCGCGGCCCCGCTCCGGGTGCCATTCGTGCCGGTTGACGCCCTTGAAGAGGAGGGGCGTGCCGTTGACCTTGAGCAGGCCGTCCTCCAGGGCGACCGTGCGGAAGCCGACGCGCAGCGCGACGCGCTCGCCCTCGGTCGCGAGCACACCGTCGTACAGCTGGGGTGTCTCGGCCGTCCACGGCCGCACCGGGACGGTGACCGACTCGCCGGTCGCGACATCGATGTCGAGGCCGGGCAGGGTGACCCGGCCGTCGACGTCGGAGTCGACGCGCAGGGTCCCGAGGCCTTCGACGTGGTCGTACGAGGCGTGCACGAAGAAGTCGAGGACGCCGCCCGCCGGGCGGTGCAGGAGCGTGACGTCCCGGAAGATGCCCGGCAGCCACCACTGGTCCTGGTCCTCCAGGTACGAGCCCGCCGACCACTGGTGGACACGGACCGCCAGCACGTTGCCGCCCGGCTTGAGCAGATGGCCGACCGCGAACTCGTGCGGCAGCCGTGACCCCTTGAACTCCCCGATGTCGGTGCCGTTCAGCCAGACCCGGGCACAGGACTCGACCCCGGCGAAGCGCAGCACCGCCCCGCCGTCCGAGGGCCAGTGGGACGGCAGGTCGAAGGTGTGCCGATGATCGCCGGTCGGGTTCCCGGTCGGCACGCGCGGCGGGTCGACCGGGAACGGGTAGAGGTGGTTGGTGTAGATCGGTGAGCCGTGCCCCTGGAGGACCCAGTGGCCGGGGACGGACACCTCGGCCCAGTCCCCGGCATCGAACCCCTCCGCCGCGAACGAGTCGTCCTCGGCGTCGGCGGTGGGGGACAGACGGAAGCGCCAACTGCCGTTCAGTGACAAGGACCGCGCGTCCGAGGACGCGTACCGGGCGCGTGGCGGGAGCGACCCGCTGCCCGGTGAGACGTCCTCGACGTAGTCAATGGCGGAAGTCGTGCGGAAAGACATCGGTCTCCTAGATCGTCCCTTGGTGCCCGTCTGGCTTGTCGATCAGCCCTTGATGCCCGTCTGCGCGACCCCCTGCACCAGCCAGCGCTGGAGGAAGAGGAACACGAACACCAGGGGCAGGATGGAGATGGCGGTCGCCATGAAGATCAGATGGAAGTTGACGACCTGGTTGGTCATGTACGAGGAGAGCGCGATCTGCACCGTCCAGGCGCTCGGGTCCTGGCCGATGACCAGCGGCCACAGGAAGGCGTTCCAGCCGCTGATGAAGGTGATGGTCGCGATCGCGGCGAAGAAGTTCAGCGAGTTCGGTACGACGATGCGCCAGTACGCGCCCCAGTAGCCGAGCCCGTCCACGCGCGCCGCCTCCTCCAACTCCCTGGGGAACCCCAGGAAGTACTGCCGGAAGAGGAAGCAGGCGAAACCACTGAAGAGCACCGGAATGACGAGACCCCGGTAACTGTCCACCCAGCCCAGCGAGGAGACCAGCACGAAGCTCGGCACGAAGGTGACGGCGGGCGGCACCATCAGGGTCCCCAGGACCATGTAGAAGATCTTGTTGGCGTGCTTGTACGGGATACGGGCCAGGCCGTAGCCGGCGAGCGAGCAGACCAGCAGGGTGCCCACCGTGATCAGGACGGCCACGACCGCGGAGTTGAACAGGGAACGGCCGAAGTCGACCGTCGTGTCGTGGAACAGCTCGGTGAAGTTGCCCCATTGGGGGTTCGCGGGGAAGAACTTCCAGTTCTCGCCGGTGATTTCGGGGTCCGTCGACAGCGCGTTGCGGACGATCAGATAGAAGGGGACGAGGAAGAGCAGGGCGGCGACGCCGATGGAGACGTACAGGCCGGTGTTGCCGATGACGCTGCCGCGCTTGACGCGGCGCGGCCTGTCGACCGGAGCGACCGGAGGCACGGTGGCGGTCACTTGTCGTCACCCCTTCCGAAGCCCAGGAACTTGCCCTGCACGAGTGTCACGATGAGGATCAGCAGGGTGAGGATCACCGCGCCCGCGCTGCCCTCGCCGTAGTCCTGGCTCTCGCCGAGCGCGGTGTAGTACAGCTCGACGAGGGGCGGCCGGCCCCAGGTCGTCTTCGCCAGCAGGTTGAAGAACTCGTCGAAGGCCTGGTAGGCGGCGATGACCAGCAGCAGGATCACCGCGGTCGAGGTGGCCCGCAGCTGCGGCAGGGTGATGTGGCGGAAGGTCTGCCAGCCGGGCTTGGCACCGTCGATGGCGGCGGCCTCGTACAGCTCGGGCGGGATGTTCTGCAGCGCCGCGAGGAACAGGATCATGTAGAAACCGGCCTGCAGCCACAGCCGCAGCGTCACGATGACCAGCCAGTACCAGGGCGGATCGGGGTTGGCGAGCCAGGCGATGTTCTCGACGCCGAACCAGCCGAGGATCGTGTTCATCAGGCCGAAGCGGACCCCGCTGAACATCGACATCTTCCAGACCAGCGCGGCGGCGACATAACTGCACGCGGTCGGCAGGAAGAAGACGGACCGGAAGAACGCCTTCATGAAACGCAGCCGGTTCACCAGCAGGGCGAGACCCAGCGACAGCGCCCAGGTGGCGGGCACGATGAAGGCGGCGAACACGGTGAAGGTGACGAGCGAACCGGTGAACTTGCTGTCCTGCAGCATCTGCCAGTAGTTGTCGAAACCGACGAACTTGCTCGGCGTCACCGTGAAGCGTGCCTCGAAGAAGCTCAGCCAGAGGCTCCAGCCGATCGGCACATAGACGAAGACCGTCAGGCCGATGAGGAAGGGGCTCGTGAAGAGCCAGAAGTTGAAGGTGCTGCTGCCCCGCAGCCCCCGCCGCGGCCTGGCCGGTGAGGCCTTGGCCGAGGCGGGGCGCGCGACACCGCGCGTGGTGGTGGTCGACATGTCGAAACCCGTCCGTCGGTCTCCGCCGGCTATCCGAAGAGCTTCTTGAGCTCGCGGTTGACGGTGGTGTCGGCCTGGTCGAGCGCGGCCTCCGGGTCACCGTTCTTGCGGACGCAGTTGGCGAACACGTCCTCCAGCGCGGTGATCATGGCCTGGGTCCAGCCGATGTTGTCGAAGTGCCCGAAGTCGTTGAAGAGCTTGACGCCCTCGGCGGGCAGGCCCGTCTTGAGCTTCGTGGCGGTCGCGGCGATCGAGGTGCGCGGCGGGATGTGGAAGCCGTACGAGAGCGCGAAGTCCTCCTGGTACTTCTTCTGCTCGATCCACAGCCACTTCACGTACTCCTTGGCCAGGTCGGCGTTCTTGCCCTTGGCGTTGACGAACATCGACCAGCCGCCGTTGGTCACGGACTGCTTGCCGCTGTCCGTGACCTTCGGGAAGGGGAAGATCCCGAGGTCGTCGCCGAGTGCCTTCTGCATGACCGGCATGGCCCACATACCGCAGAACTGGATGGGGGTCAGGCCCTGCACGATGGCGGAGGGGTCCCAGTAGTCGGTCGGGGCGTCGAGGAGAAGGTGGCCGCTGGTGAACAGCTGGCGCATCTTCTTGATGCCCTCCTTGACGCCCTCCGTGTGGTACGCGATCTGGTTCTTCGCGTCGAGGGTGTCGGCGCCGGACGACCAGATCAGCGGGTTGATGACGGCGTGCAGGTCGTTGCCGATGAACAGGCCCTTGACCTTGCCGGTGGTGAGCTTCGCCGCGGCCTCGATCAGCTCGTCGAGGGTGG
This sequence comes from Streptomyces olivochromogenes, assembly GCF_001514115.1. Lineage (GTDB taxonomy): Bacteria > Actinomycetota > Actinomycetes > Streptomycetales > Streptomycetaceae > Streptomyces > Streptomyces olivochromogenes. The sequence goes on along the minus strand of NZ_KQ948463.1, from coordinate 130,792 downwards.
TCGGCGGCTGGATCTTCGCCTTCTCCAGCACGGACTTGCGGTAGAAGAAGAACTGCGGGTCGTCGATCATCCGGACGCCGTATATCTTCCCGTCCACCGTGTGCGAGGCGATGTCGGCCGGGTTGAAGTCGGACTTGACCGGATCGATGATGTCGCTCAGGTCCGCCACCTGACCGCTCTTGATGAGCTGGATCTGCGGGTGGAACTCGAACACGTCGGGGGCGTTGTCGGTCAGCAGCGCGGAGAAGAGTTTGCTCTCGTAGTCCGCGCTGGTGATCCACTGCGTGTTCACCGCGGCCTTGTCGTAGCCCTTCGCGTACCGCTTGAGGGCGTCCTCGACGCCGGCCTCCCCGTACGCGTGGAAGTACTGCTTGATGGACTTGCCCGAACTCCCGCCCCCGGAACGCCCGTTGTTGCTTCCGCACGCGGCCAGCGGCCCCAGCGCGGCCAGCCCCGCGGCGGCTCGCAGGACGGATCGACGGTCCCAGTTGCTGCTCATTGCCGACATGGTGACGTCCTTGTCTCTTGTACGGCTGCGGCTCGAAATCGCTGTGCGGTGCGGGACGCTAACCTTCTGTTAAGGCTTCGGCAAGGGGTTGGACGAAGTCTGTTCGAAGTGTTGTCTGCGGTTCGGTGGATCGAACAGGGGTGTCGGCAGGGCGAGTTGGCGGACCGTCAGTCCGGCGGCCCACGCCCCTCTGGAGGGCGGTGTGGTCTAGAGGGCGGTGCGGCGCGGGACGGACCTGCCGCCGGCGGGCTTGTGGCCCACCGGGTTCAGGGCGCCCTCCAGGGCGAAGGTCGCGGCGCCCAGGCAGACCGGGTCGGTGGGGATGGGGGAGAGGACGATCTCGGTGGCGGCCAGCGGCCGCCGCAGCGCGTGCCGGGCGACGGCCTCGCGCACCTCGCGCAGCAGCGGCTCGCCGAGCGCGGCGGCCACCCAGCTGCTGAGCACGACGACTTCGGGGTTGAGGAGGTTGATCAGGTCCGCGATGCTCGCGCCGAGATAGCGGGCGGTGTCCCGGACGACCTGGAGCGCCACCGGGTCGCCGGCGGCGACCCCACGGGACAGGGCGTCGATGGTGGCGGTCTGGTCGTCGGGATGCAGCAGCGGGCTCCGCGGGCTCGACTCCCGCAGGTTCCGCATGATTCCGGGCGCCCCGACGTACGTCTCCACGCAGCCGTGGTTGCCGCAGTGACACGGCCGCCCGTCGAGGACCAGCGTCGTATGACCCCACTCGCCCGCGCTGTTGCTCACCCCGCGGTGCAGCCCGCCGCCGAGCGCGAGCCCGGCACCGACCCCCGTGCCCAGATTGACGACGACGGCGTCCCCGCGACCACGGGCCGCGCCGAACCACAGCTCGGCGACCGCGCAGGCGCGCAGCGGGTTGTCGAGGTGGAGGGGGTAGGCGATGTGCTCGGCCAGCAGATCGAGCAGCGGCACGTCGTGCCAGTCCCAGTTCGGCGCGTACTCGGAGATGCCGGTGTCGCGGTCCACCTGGCCCGGCACGCTGACCCCGACGCCCAGGACGCGCGCGCCCTCGACCCCGGCCTGCGCGACCACCGAGCCGACGGCCGCGGCGACATGCCCGACGACCTGCTCCGGGCGGCTCTCGCCGGGGCGCATGTCCTCGGTCGCGCGGGCGAGCACGTTCAGCGCGAGGTCGAACAGCTCCACACGGACGTACGTCTCCGCGATGTCGACGCCGATCAACGCGCCCCCCGACGCGTTGACGGCCACGAGTCCCCGGGGGCGGCCCCCCGCGGAGTCCTCGAACCCGACCTCGGTCAGCATTCCGAGGTCGAGCAGTTCACCGACGAGCGTGGCGACCGTGGCCAGGCTCAGCCCGGTCGCCGCCGCCAACTCCTGTCGTGAGGTGGGGGACGCGGCGATGATCTGACGCAGCACCTCGTAGCGGTTCGCGGTGCGGATGTCGCGCGACGTCCGCTTCACCTGCTTTGCCACCTCGGTCCTCCGTACCGCACAGCGGGGCTAGGGCCCGGCGCGGCGCAAGGCTATGGCCTGGCGAGGAGGTTCGACAAGGGGTTAGGAAAGGGGGTGAACAAAGTCCCGCACGAAAGTGTTGGTGAACTTGCCCGCCGGGTCCATGGTTTCGGCCAGGGCCCTGAAGTCGTCCAGCCGCGGGTAGCGCCCGCGCAGCACCTCCCCGGGCGTGGTGAACACCTTGCCCCAGTGCGGCCGGGGGTCGAACGGCTCCAACGCCTCCTCGACCCGGCGCACCACCGGCAGGACGGCCGCCGTGTCCTCGACCCAGGTGAAGTGCAGGGCCACGGTGTCCCGGCCGTAGGCGGGGCTCAGCCACTGCCGGTCGGCGGCCACGGTGCGCACCTCGCAGATCTGGAGCAGCGGCGCGATGTGCTCGCGGATCGCGTCGACGGCGTGCAGTGCCGCGAGGGCGTGCGGGCGCGGCAGCAGGTACTCGGACTGCAGCTCGGCCCCGCTGCTCGGGGTGAACTCCGCCCGGAAGTGCGGCAGCCGCTCGTGCCACGGTCCGGGCACCCCGAACTGCTGGGTGCAGTTCTCCGCGGGCATGCCCGGCACGGGGTGCATCGCCTCGGTGGCGGGCGCGGCCCAGGGGAAGTCGGGCAGCGGCTGGTCGGTGCGGCGCTTGAGCCACACCTGCCGGAAGCCCGGACGCCCCCAGTCGGTGAAGAGACTCACGCTGTACGCGGTCGCCGCCACTGTCTCGAAGTCGAGCCCGGCGAGGGGAAGTTCGGTGAAGACGTGCTGGCTCACCTCGAAGTCCGGTTCCAGGTCGAGGGTGAGGGCGGTGACGACACCGAGTGCGCCGAGGGAGGTCACGGCGCCGTCGAAGCGTGTGTCGTCGCGGCCGATCGTGACGGTCGAGCCGTCCGCCGTGACGATCTCGACCTCGCGCACGGCGGAGGCGAGGGAGCCGTTGGTGACGCCCGAGCCGTGGGTGCCGGTCGCCACCGAGCCCGCCACGGAGATGTGCGGGAGAGAGGCCATGTTGTGCAGGGCGAACCCGTGCTCGTGCACCCGGCGGGCCAGTTCGGCGTACCGGACGCCGCCCGCGACCCGTACCGCACGGGCGGTCGAGTCGACGTCCACGGTCGGGGGCAGCGCGGTGAGCGAGAGCAGTACGCCGTCGTCGCCGGGCTCGGCGATCGTGTTGAACGAGTGCCCGCTGCCGAGTACTCGGACGCGTGCGCTCTCCGCGACGAGCGCCGCGAGGGCGTCGTGCGTGTGCGGGCGGTGCAGTTCCTTGGTGGTGTACGTGATGTTGCCGGCCCAGTTGGTCAGGGTTTCTGTCATCCCTGTCGTTCCTCCCCGGGGAGTTGCCGTGCGCGGCCGTGCGGTGGCCACTGCTGGAAACTACCTCGGGGGTTGGTCGGTCCGGTGTTCCGGCCCCGTCCCCTGTCGCGCGTGGCGGGCCGCGGTTACGGTAAAGGCGGTAGAGAGCGCTTGCTGTGTGGCCGTGTTTGCCGTGTTGCCGTGTCGCTGTGTCGCTGTGTCGCGCTGTCCCGTAGTCACCGAGCCGGAGGGTTGACTCCTTGCCCGAGCGTCCCGTGGCGATGTTCGCCATGTCCGCCGAGAACGTGCCGCAGATCTTTCCGTCCGAGGTCATGGCCCGACTGCGTGAGGTCGTGGACATCGAACCCGCGCTGGTGGCCGAGGACTTCTCACAGCCTCGCGTCCGTGAGGCGCTCGCCGGGACCGAGATCCTGATCACCGGCTGGGGCTGCCCGCGGCTGGACGCGGCCACGCTGGACGCGGCGCCGAAACTGCGTGCCGTGCTGCACTCCGCGGGCTCGGTGAAGGGCGTCACCACACCGGCGGTCTGGGATCGCGGACTTCTGGTGTCCTCGGCCGCCGTCGCCAACGCGCGCCCCGTCGCCGAATACACCCTCGCGATGATCCTTCTCGCCGGCAAGGACGTCTTCGCCCACCGCGACCGGATGCGCGCGCGGCGCTCACTGCCCGGGTGGGCCCTCGTTCCCGGCATCGGCAACTACGGGCGCCGCGTGGGCGTCATCGGAGCGTCCCGTATCGGCCGCCGTGTGATCGAACTGCTGCGCCCCTTCGATCTGAGGGTGAGCCTCACCGACCCGTATGTCGACGAGGGCGGGGCGGCCGGGCTGGGGGTTCCTCTCCTCCCGCTCGACGACCTGCTGGCCACCAGCGACATCGTCACCGTGCACGCCCCCCAGACCCCTGAGACCCGGCATCTGATCGGCCGCCGCGAACTCGGTCTGATGCCGGACGGGTCGGTCCTCATCAACACCGCGCGGGGTTCGCTTGTCGACCACGACGCGCTGATCGACGCGCTGCGGGCCGGGCGGGTGAGTGCGATCCTCGATGTCACCGACCCCGAGCCACTGCCGGCCGACTCCCCTCTCTACGACCTCCCCAACGCCTTCATCACCCCCCATCTCGCCGGCTCCCAGGGCAACGAACTCACCCGCCTGGGTCTGACGGTTCTCTCGGAGGCGGAGCGGGTTGTTGCGGGGGAGGGGGTGGAGTTCGGGGTGGATGTGGGGGTGCTGGAACGGGAGGCGTGACGCGGCCCCGGACTTTCCTCGCCCCCGCCGCCCCTACCCATCCCATCCCCGGGGGCTGCGCCCCCGGCCCCCCATCCGGGGCTGCGCCCCTGGGACCCCCATCCGGGGCTGCGCCCCTGGGACCCCCATCCGGGGCTGCGCCCCTGGGACCCCCACCTGGGGCTGCGTCCCCGGTCCCGCGCTCGGGGCTCGTCTCCGGGATCCCTGCTCGGGGTTGCGTCCCCGGTCCCGCGCTCGGGGCTCGTCTCCGGGATCCCCGCTTGGGGCTGCGCCCCGGGCCCGCGCTCGGGACTTGACCCTGGGAGCCCCGCTTGGGGATGCGCCCCGGAGCCGCTCTCGGGGCTGTGCCCCCGGCCACCTGCCTGGGCCTGTGCCCCTGAGACCTCCACTTGGGGCTGCGCCCTGGGCTCGCCCTTGGGGCTGTACCTCCGGTTCCCTGCCCGGGGCTGTGTCCCTGGTCCCCTACCTGGGCGTGTGCCTCTGGTCCCCTGCCCGGGGCTGTGCCCCCGGCCCCCACCCGGGGCTGTGCCCCCCGCCCCGCACCCAGGGCTGTGCCCCGGGCCTGTTCCCGGGCTTGTGCGTCGGCCCGTGTTCGGGGGTTGCCCGTTGGGTACACGCTCGGGGCTGTGTCCCGGAGTGGCTTTTGGGGCTCTGGGGCGCGCCAGCACCTGGGTCTGTGCTCGGGGCCCGTTTCGGGGCGCCCGTGGGGGACTCGGCGCGACGGCGCTGCTTGTGCTGTCTCTCGGAGGGGGCTTCGGGGGGTGGAGATCCGTACGGGCGTTTCCGGCGGGGCCCTCGGAGTCTGGGTCGGGGCCGTGCCGCTCGCGGTCGCCTGGGGTGCGGCCGAACCCGGCCCGGCGCTGCCGTCGGACGTGCGTATCGCGCGCCGCGAGGGGACCCGGCACGGCTGACGTACAGGCAGGGGCATACCGTGAGGAGTCGAGCACGGGGACTTGAACGAGTCGGGAACGGGTCGGGAGCGAGGAGAACGGGATGGTCGGCAGCCGCACCGCGTTGGTCGAGGATCTGATGGAGCGGTTCCCGCACGTACCGCGGGAGGCCGTCTTCAAGGAGGACCTGCTCCGCGGAGGTGTGGCCTTCGACGAGTCGGCGCTCTCCGACAACGAGGACGGTGACGTCAAGCCGAAGTCGTACTTCATCTTCTCCTTCGACCACGGCACCCTGCCCGAACTCGGCGAGGCCGCCCTGCGCCGCCCGCCCGAGGAGATCATCCTCACGGGTGGGCCGTACGACCTGCGGCGGACCGTGGTGTCCGTGCGGGTCAATCCCGCCTCGCCCTATCGCGTCGCCGCGGACGACGAAGGGGTGCTCGGGCTCTACCTCGACGGGAAGCGGATCGCCGACGTCGGCGTGCCCCCGATGCCCGAGTACTACCGGCACACGCTCTCCAACGGGAAGTCCGTGATGGAGGTCGCCCCCACCATCCAGTGGGGCTATCTGATCTACCTCACCGTCTTCCGGGTCTGCCAGTACTTCGGCGCCAAGGAGGAGTGCCAGTACTGCGACATCAACCACAACTGGCGCCAGCACAAGGCGGCGGGGCGCCCGTACACCGGGGTGAAGGACGTCGAGGAGGTCCTCGAAGCCCTGGAGATCATCGACCGGTACGACACGGCGAAGGCCTCCACCGCGTACACCCTCACCGGCGGCGCGATCACCTCGAAGCTGCAGGGGCGCGACGAGGCCGACTTCTACGGCCACTACGCCAAGGCCATCGAGGAGCGCTTCCCGGGGCGTTGGATCGGCAAGGTCGTCGCACAGGCGCTGCCGCGCGACGACGTGCAGCGGTTCAAGGACTACGGCGTGCAGATCTACCACCCCAACTACGAGGTGTGGGACCGGCGGTTGTTCGAGCTGTACTGCCCGGGCAAGGAGCGTTATGTCGGCCGCGACGAGTGGCACAAGCGCATCCTCGACTCCGCGGAGGTCTTCGGCGCGCGCAACGTGATCCCCAACTTCGTGGCCGGCGTGGAGATGGCGGAGCCGTTCGGCTTCACGACCGTCGACGAGGCCATCGCCTCCACCACCGAGGGGCTGCGCTTCTTCATGTCGCACGGCATCACGCCCCGCTTCACCACCTGGTGCCCGGAGCCCACGACCCCGCTCGGCAAGGCCAACCCCCAGGGCGCGCCGCTGGAGTACCACATCCGGCTGCTGGAGGCCTACCGGTCGACCATGGAGGACTTCGGGCTGTCCTCGCCGCCCGGATACGGCCCGCCCGGACCCGGCCAGGCGGTCTTCTCGGTGAGCTCCTTCATGGACAGCCTCCCGGCGCGGGAACCCGCGGTGACGGAAGCGGCCGGACCGAAGGTTCCGTAGAACCTCTCAAAAGTCGACGGCGATCGAGACGTATCGGCCTCCCTTCCGTATCCCTTTCCATAGGGCGGGAGGGAGGCTGCGCGCGTTCGGACGCACGGCGCCGCAACCGCTTGCCACGCTAATTGAATACCTCGCTTGTCAGTTGTGTGGAAAGCGTGAAAGGCTCGGGCCCCGTCGTTGAGACGGCCTCAACTCCCCTGTACAGAGGGTGAGTTGACGATCACGTTGTTCAGACGTTTCTAGACGTTGCACCTGGAAGCAGTTGATGCAGGAGCCCCCCATGCCTGACCTGCCGACCCCCCAGAACGCCGCCGAGGCCGCGCTGCTCTCGGAGTGTTGGGACGCGGTCCTGTCGTACGCCGATCTGTGCACGTCCGGTTCGGCCTCGGCCACGCAGCTGGCGACCGAGGCGTTCACACACGGCATCGACGAACTGCGCGCCGCCACCGCGGCATCGAAGAGTACCGGTACCGGACGCCGGGCGCTCAGGCTGCCCCGCATTCCGCTGCTGCTGGCCTCCGTCCGTACCGTGGCCGCCGCCTGGGAGACGAACGGGCTCGGCCATCGGCTCGACCCCGACCTGCGCCTGTGGCTCCACTCCGACAAGGCCGCCCGCTACGTCGGACCGCCGCTGCACCGCCCGCTCGCGCTGCGCGGCCTCCGGGACATGCAGGAGCCGGACGCCGTTCTGCTGTGGCTGGCCGAAGTCGAGTCGCTGCCCATGTCCGCGGTGGCCCGGCGGCTCGGTCTCGATCCGGCGGCCGCGGCCACCGAACTCGCCCAGGTGCGGGTGCTGTTCCGGGACCGCTGCCACCGCAACCACCTCGACACGCCGATGGACGCCTACTGCCGCAGCTACGCGCGGCTCCTCGACGCGGTCACCCGCTCACCCAGCGCCGAGACGCCCGAGGACCTCTCCCGGCACCTGGCGCGCTGCGTCGAGTGCGCGGAGGCCGCCGCCTGTCTGCGGCTGCACGGCGGCGGGCTGCCCGCGGCGCTCTCCAGCGGTGTGATCGGCTGGGGCGGCCTCGCGTATCTCGAACGGCGGCGCCGGGCCGCCGAGGCCGGCATGATCGGCGGACGCACGGACGCGGCGGTGGACACGGGGCTGGACGAGGGCAAGCCGGTCCGGCCCCGGATCGGCCGGACCGGGATCCTGGTCACGGCCGTCCTCGTGTCCGCACTCGCGCTCACGGTCTCGCTGATGCCCTTCGGCGGCTCGAAGGGCGGCGACGCGAACGCCGCGCAGGGCGAGGCGACGGACGGGCAGTCCCTTGCGGACCCGGGCCCCTCCCTCCCCTCGGGCTCGAAGACGAAGTCGGGTTCGGGTTCGGGTTCGGGATCGGGGACGGCGACGGCGGGCTCGCCCGCGGTGGCGGACTCGACCTCGCGTCCGGCGGGCAACTCCGATCAGGAGGCCCAGGGCGAGTCCTCGTCGCCCGCCGGGAAGCAGGGCGGGGTGACGAGTTCGCCGAAGAGCGCCGCGCCGGACTGCCGGGTGAAGTACGAGATCGTGAGCGAGTGGCCGGACGGCTTCCAGGCCACCGTCACCGTCACCTCCACCAAGGCCCTCGCCACCTGGAGCCTCGGCTGGACCTTCAAGGACGGCCAGCACGTGGGCCAGATGTGGGACGGTACCTTCACCCAGGACGACTCCCACGTCACGGCCACCGCCGCCGACTACAACAAGACCGTCACCGCGAACGGCACCTTCACCTTCGGCTTCGTCGGTTCCTGGACCGGGGCCAACTCGGCCGCGCGCGACTTCACCCTCAACACGGCCAGTTGCCAGGCCGTCGGCTGAGCATCCGGCCGACCGGTGTGACGCGCGAAGAGCCGGTGTGACGCGCGAAGAACCGGACACCGTCCCCTCACCCCGTCACCACCTCCCCACCACCCCTGCGGCGGCGGAAACCTGATTTTTCGCCAAGTCCGCCGCCCTGGCCGGTTCCCCGTATCGAGGGGGCCGGCCGTTCGGCGCCGGTCCTGACCTCAAGGTCGTCGGTGGGGCGGGAGCGGAGGCGGACGGTCCGGCCGCGGTCACCGCTGGTGGGGTGTCATGAGGGGACGGCACGCCCGGGCGACCCACCTGGCACTTCGCCACTTACCGACCAGTACGGCCGATCTGGCGTAATTCACTCGTCTCAATGCTTCGCTCTGCCACCATCAACGCCTCTGAAAAGTCAGGCGGCACGATTGCGGCGGGGGGCGTGGCCATGGGGCTGCTCGGCAATGAGCTGGCTTTCGCACGCGCTCTGACCCCTCAGGAGCGCGAGAGCGTGATGGCTCTCGGCAGCCGGAAGCACTACGCGGCCGATGCCCATCTTCTGACGGAGGGCGACCGGTCCAGTCACGTCCTGATCATCATTCGGGGCTGGGTGACCGTTTCCGTGGCGACGGACCGGGGTGCCACGCGGCTGATACTCGGTCTGCGGGGTCCCGGTGAACTGCTCGGCGAGATGGCCGCCCTGGACCCGCATCCCCGCAGCGCCACCGTGCGCGCGCTGGGTCCGACCGAGACCCAGGTCATCTCCGGGGACGCGTTCCGCCGGTTCCTCGCGCTGCACCCCCGCGTCAGTGGTCTGGTGATACGCCAGCTCACCTTCCGGCTGCGCAGCGCCGACCAGGAGCGGTCCGCGCTCGCCTCGCTCACCGTGCTGCAACGGCTGGCCAGCCGGCTCACCGAACTGTCGAGAGCCGAGCCCTCCGGCCCCTACCACCCGGCCGTACCGGGCGGCGCCACGCACACGGGCACCGTCGTCCAACTGGCCCAGGACGAACTGGCCGCCACCATCGGAGCCACCCGGGAAGCCGTCGCCAAGGCACTGAAGCTGCTGCGCACCCAGCACGTCGTGCGTACCGGCAACCGGATGGTGGAGATTCTCGACCCCGAACTGCTCGCACTCCTCGCGGACGGTCATCAGGAGTAGACCCACGCCTTGTCGTAACCCACGCCTCGTCGTGTGTAAACGGCTACAGACGGCCCTCGTCCCCGGGCCCGACGCTGAGGGGGACGGCAAGTGGAGAGAGCAAGGGGGCACGGGGTGGACCACGACGCGATGGATCTCACCGAAGCACGCTACGAGTTGGTGATCAGCGTCGACGCCCGGCGTTCCGGGGAGTACGACGACGTCGACAAGCAGCGCATGCGCGAGCGGATCTACCGGGTGCTGGAGGCGGCCTTCACCCACGCCAAGGTGGCGCGCGACGCCGTACACATGGAGGACCGCGGCGACGGTGTGCTGCTGTCGGTGGTCGGCCGGATCGCGGTGACCCGGCTGCTCGGCCTGTGGATGGTCGAGGTGCACGAGAATCTGCGGGACGAGAACCGCGGCCTGCGTGTCCCCCTCGGGCTTCGGGTGGGCATGCACGTCGGGCCTGTCCGGCACGACGGCCGGGGCATCAGCGGGCGCGCGGTCGACCTCGCCTGCCGGCTGGCCGACTCGCCGCTCGCCCGGCGACTGCTGGACGCCGAGCGGGCCGACCTCGTGCTGGTGACCTCCCAGTCGCTCTACGAGGACGTGGTCAGCGGCGGCGGCAAGTTCATCGAGCCCGCGCACTACTCCTCCGCCCGCCTGGAGCTCAAGGAGGGCGAGGTCACCGCCTGGTTCCACCTTCCAGGCCGACCCGCTCCGCAGATCCCCGCCGCACCCGTACCGCCTGCCGCACCGGCCGCTGACCCGCCGCCCAACGCGGACACGACCGCCGGTCGCGCCGATGACGTCCAGGAAGTCCAGGACGTCAAGTGTGACGACCCGGCCGACGGCCCTGGTGCCCGCTACACCGTCCACGGCGACATGTCGCAGCACAGCGACAACGTCTACCAGCAGCCCGTGCACATCGGGCGGACCACCGGCGACGCCGGCCGACGGAAGGGCTGATCGCAGTGACCGACGATCAGCAAGCGGGCGGCGGCGCCGAGCCCGCACCCCGCAAGGGGGCCGACGGCCGTGCGCCCGAGGCCGACGGGAAGGCCAGGAACGACCCGCCCCGTGCCGACGAGGGCAAGGCCGAAGGCGACGAGGGAGCCGCAGGCAACGACGCCCCGGAAGAGGGCGACGCCAAGAAGGACCAGGGGAAGAAGCAGGAGGAGGAACGCGAGCGCGCCGCGGGGCGGTTCAAGGAGCACACCCGCGACCCGCTCGCCGAGGAGCAGGGCGAGGACGGGACCACCGACCTCGCCGCCGCCTCGCGGGCCCGCCGCGCCACCCGGATGCTGTTCGACACCGGCCGGGACCTCAACAGCTTCGACCGCTCGTACTTCCAGAGCGCCCACATCGGCGACATCCACCTGCGGATGGACGCCCGCCACTCCGGCGCGGGGATGCGCAGCGGACCCGTGCCCGACGAGGAACTGCGCAGGCTCCGCCGCGTCCATGTGGAACCGCAGGGATACGTACAGCTGCGCAACGCCCTCGGCGCCCGTCGGCTGCTGGTGCTCGGCGCCGCCCCCGGCACCGGACGCACCAGCACCGCGCTCTCGCTCCTCGACGAGGTCACCGGCCTCGCGGCGGACGCCACGGGCACGGAGCCCGGGGCCGGATCCCGGGTGCGCCGGGTCGATCCGGACGGTGGGGTGCGGAAGTTGGCGGGCTCCCTGGCCGGCGAGGGCGAGGAGGCGCGGCGCGGCACCGGGTACCTGCTGGAGCTCTCCCTCACCGGGCCCGGTGCGCTGCCCCCGGACGAGATGGACCTCGACGGGCTCGCCGCGGCCCTGGCCCGGTGCGCGTCGTACGCGGTGGTCGTCGTCACGGTCGGGTCGGCGGCCAACCCGCTGCTGGCCGGGCGGTACGGCAGGCTCTGCCCTCCCGCACCCACCCAGGAACTGCTCACCACCCGGTTACGGGAACGGCTGGAGGAGCATGTCGCCGCCGCCCCGGACGGTGAGGTCCGGCTGGCGGACCTGCTCGCCGGGGCGGAGGAACTGGCGGTCCGCCAGGACGTCACGGACGCGGTCGGACTGAAGGACCTGCGCCCCGCCGAGGCCGAGTTGCTCGCCTCGCTGCTGGCCGCACACCAACTGGGGGAGGTCTCCCGGGACGAGCTGCTGGCCGGTTGCCGCAGCCTCGCCGCCGACCAGGCCCAGGAGTGGTTCGCCGGAGTGGACCGGGCGCTGACGGCACCTCCCACCGAGCCGGAGGGCGGCGCGGGACGGCCGGGTACGGCGGCCCTGTTCCACCCGGTGGCGTTCCGTATCGCGCTCGCCGTACTGGGCGGCGCCTCGCACAGCGCCGTGGCCGCCGCCGCCCACCTGCTGACCTGGGAACTGTCCGTGCAGTGCGATCCGGACCACACCCCGGCCCGCCCGCTGTTCTGCGACGACCCGGAAGCCGATCTCGCTCTCTCCCGAGCCGAACTGACCGACGGCCGGCTCGAGGTGGCCGGGACCGAGGTTCCGGCCCGGCTGATCTGGTACCGGGGATCCGCCCTGCCCTCCGCGGTGCTGACCGAGATCTGGGACCGGCACTTCCCCGTCCGGGCACCGATCGTGCGCTGGCTGCGGCTGCTCGCGGACGATCCACGCCCCCAGGTGTGGATGCGCGCAGCGGTGGCCGCCGGGGAGCTGTGCGCACGGGACTTCGACCACGGATACGCGGAGCTGATCCGGCCGCTCGCCGAGGCGGCCACGCCCCGCCGGAGGATCTTCGCGGCCACCACGCTCGACCAGGCGGCCGGTCACGCCTCGCACCGCAAGGCGGTACGCAAGCTGGTCGACGACTGGAGCAGGTACGGGACGAAGTCGCTGCGCTGGACCGCGGCGATGGCACTGGGATACGGGAACGCCGCGGACACGACGGAGGACGCCCTGGACGCCCTGGCCCGCATCGGGGTCCGCGACGACGGGGAGCAGCTGGCGGTCGCCTCGTTCAACGCCGTACGGCTGCTGGCACTCCCGGACGGTGCCAAGGTGCTGCGACGGATGGCCGACTGGACCCACCACAAGCGCGCGGAGTACCAGGACCTCGGTCTGGTGACCACCGTCCGGCTCGCCGTGACCTCGGTGGACGAGGTGCTGTCCGACGAGCCCGACTCCCCGCTGGCCGACCGCGCCGACTGGCCACTGCCGCTCGCCCTCGCCGTCCCCCGCCCCGAACTCGTGCTCCCCATGGCCGACTTGATGTGGAGCGCGCTGAACACGGCGCGCTCGAAGGATGTGGCCCTGGACGCGCTGGAGTCCCTGCTGCGTTCGGCGGTGCGCGGGGACGGCACCGAGGGGACCCGGCCGGGGCTGGCGGCGCTGCTGCCCGCGCTGGCGACCGAGGAGAACGACCGGCGGCGGCTGGACTGGCTGCTGCGCCGAATGATGAACGATCCGGAGAATCCGCTCCCCGACGCTTCTGCGCGTGCCCTGTGGTGGCTCGCCGTCCCGACGCGGGAGAGGACGGGCGAGGAGGACAGCCATGGCTGAGGACCAGGACGCGAGGGCGAAGGCGAGGGAGCGGCTGAGGGCGCGGAAGGCGGCCGCGGGGCCGGTGGGTCCCTTCCTGCGGGAGTACGCGCCGACGGGCGGGTTCCCGCAGGTGAGCGCCCAGAAGGCCTCGGTGCTGTTCTACCGCAACGGCGGCTACAGCGTGGTCACCGTCTCCGGTGTCCGGCACGTCGACAAGCGGGCGCTGGCCCGGCCGTACACCGTCTGCGAGATCGCGCTGGGCACCTATGTGACGACGCTTCAGATGGAGTTGCCCGCCGCGGGTGGGACGACCTTCTTCAAGGCCGAGGTGGACATCCACTGGACGGTGACCGATCCCCATCTGGCCGCCACCGAGGTCGTCACCGACGTCGCCCAGCGGCTCACCGCCCCGGTGCTGGAGCGGCTGCGCGAGGTGTCCTCGGCCTACCGGGTGACCCAGGCCGAACAGGCCGACCGTGCCATCACCCTGGAGTGCGCCGGCAGTCGCTGGGCCGAGCTGGGCACCGAACTCGGCCTGCGGGTAAGGCTGTACGTCCGCCTGCGGGTGGACGACCGGACGATCGAGCACATGGACGGCATCCGGGACGCGCACGCCTCGGCCGAGGTGACCCGGGTGCATCAGGCCGCGTTCCGCAAGATGCTGCAGGGCGGTGAGCTGGAACAGCTCAGCTACATGCTGGCGGCCGAGCCCGAGGCGGCCAAGGACTTCCTGGAGAAGATCCGCCAGGAGGGGCGGCAGGACGAGAAGGAACGTGTCGACCGGCTCTTCGCCATGGTCGCCAGCGGCCAGATCCAGTCCAACGACATGGAGACACAGGCCCTCAACCTCCTCAACCAGGGTCGCCACCCCCTCCAGGGGCCCATCGGCTCGCTGCCCGCCCGCCGCGAGACACCGCAGCTGGCGCCGGCCGCCGACGAGCCGTTCACGCCGGACTGGGTGGCGGACGAACCGCCCTCCCGGGCGGACCGGGGACCACGCGCGAGAGAGCCCTACTCGGGCGACCCCCAGGACGCCGAACCCGAACCGCCGCGCCGCCGCACACGCTCCCGGGACGACGGATGGTCCTGGGCGGAGGAGGACCGGTGACCGGCGACGGCCCGGCGCGCACCTCCTGCGACCCGGTCGGGCCCGTGCCGGACGGGGGTCCGCACGGGTCCGACCGGGGGGAGCGCATCGCCGAACGGCTGCTGAGCACGGTCAGGGAGGACCTCGGCCGGGCCGACGCGAAAGCGGCCGTACTGCTCTCGGGAACGCTGGCGCTGCCCGCGTTCCTGATCGGGCGGCACGGCCCGCCCGACTGGCGCGGGCTCGCCGACGTGACGCTGATCCTCGCGAGCGTGCTCTGGGTGGTCGCGGTGACCGCGCTGGTCGGGGCGCTCATGCCGCGCACCCGCACGGTCCGCGGCCGGGACGGGGTGACGTACTTCGGCGACCTGCTGGCCCCCCGCGACCTCGCGGGGCTGTCCGCCGACGTCACCGAGGCCGGACGCGACACCGCCGGATGGCTGCTCGTCCAGGCCGTGGACGTCAGCTCGATCCTGTCCGCCAAGTACCGGGCCATCCGCTGGGGAGTGGGCTCGCTCGCCCCTTCCACGGCGCTGGCGCTGGCCTGGAGCCTGACCGCCCGCTGACACGCGGCACAGCACGTACACGACACAGAGACGAACCAAGGAACCAGGGGGACGGCCGTGGAAAGCATCACGGGAAGACGGCAGACAGGAAGGGGCCGGGTGCGCCGCGCCGCGGTCGGCGCGCTCGGCGGTATGGCGGTGCTCGTGTCCCTGCTGGCACCCGCCGGTCATGATCCGGTGCCGGCGGCGGATTCCGAACCCGCCTTCCCGGCGGTCAACTACTCCATCGCCGTGGACGAGTCCGCCAGCCTCGCGCCCGAGGACATGAAGGCCGAGAAGGCCGCCGCCGCACGCATCGCGCTCGGCGACGTCTCCTCGTCCTCCCACGCCACCGTCTTCGGTTTCGCCGCCGCCGAGTCCGGCGCCCAGCGCGCGGTGGACCCCGTCTGCCCGCGCACCACGCTGGACGCGGCGGGCCGCGAGACGATCGGCACCTGCGTCGGCAAGCTGCGCGGCCGCACGAAGAACGAGGGCACCGGCACCGACTTCCCGAGCGCGATACGCCAGGGAGTCCACGACCTCACCACCGGCACCGACCCCTCCCAGCCCCGCGTGCTGTTCCTCCTCACCGACGGAAAGCTGGACGTCCAGGACAGCCCCAAGTACGGCGACCCCGCGCACCGCAAGGACGAGGGCGAACAGCAGCTGACGCAGGAACTCGAGAACGCCGCCGCCCAGCACGTACAGATCTGGCCGCTCGGCTTCGGACCCGACCCGGACAAGGCGCAGCTCGACCGGATCGCCGCCGGTGGATACCAGAAGGGCTGCGTCGAACTGCCCTCCGCCCGCCCGAGTGCGGGCAAGGTCTCCGGGGCCAAGGACGTCGGCCCCATGCTGGAGAAGATCTTCGCCGCCGCCCACTGCCTGCGCCACGAACAGGGCCCCAGCAAGCGGCCGCCCGCCACCCTGGAGATCGGCATCTCCCCGCTGGCGA
Organism: Streptomyces olivochromogenes; assembly: GCF_001514115.1. Classification (GTDB taxonomy): domain Bacteria; phylum Actinomycetota; class Actinomycetes; order Streptomycetales; family Streptomycetaceae; genus Streptomyces; species Streptomyces olivochromogenes. The sequence goes on along the minus strand of NZ_KQ948463.1, from coordinate 114,932 downwards.
CCGTGGGCAGCATCGTCGTCGACAAGGGCGACCCCCAGGTGAAGATCACCTACCTCGACCCCAACGGCCACCAGGTCCCCACCACGGGGACGTACCGCAAGTCGGGATTCGAGCTGGCGGGCGGCAGCGGCACCGTGGAGGCGCTGAAGATCGTCGATCCGGTGCCCGGCACCTGGCGCGTGAAGGCCGAGGCGCCGGAGGGCCACCGCTCGGTGCCCGTCGCCGTCAGCGTGCTGTGGCAGGGCGAGTTGCGCGGCGCCATCACCATGGACCCGCCGTCCCCGCAGGCCGGCGAGAAGGTCACGGTGACCATGCGCCTGCAGACCCGCGAGGGTTACGAGATCAAGGACGCGCGCGACTACGAGGGGCTGCGCGTCCGCAGTGAACTGACCGGCGACGGCTTCGAGCCGCTGGCGCTGCGCCTCACCGACGACGGCCAGGGGCCCGACTCCAAGGCGAGCGACGGCTCCTTCACCGGTTCCGTCGGGATCCCCAAGAGCGCCGACGGGGCACTGAAGGTGAGCGGCACGCTGACGGCCTCGGGGCTGAGCGCCGACACCCGCAGCGAGGGCGGCCAGATCGCACCCGGCGCACTGCCCGTCACCACCGCGCTCGAACTGCCCACCGCGAACACCCACCCCGGCTCCAAAGTCACCGGCACGCTGGCCGTCCACAACACCAGCGACACCCCGCACACCCTGCGGCTGTCCGTCGCCGACCTCAAGTCCGGGCTGCTCACGGTCACCCCGGCCGAGATCCAGGTGAAGCCCGGCGAGTCCGGCACCCGGAAGGTCACGGTCGAGGTCGCCCCCCGCGACGTCTTCGGCGACCGCCTCGGCGACGGCGGGCTGCGACTCGGCGGCACCGTGACCGTGGTCGACACCACCGACCACGACCGGACACTGGTGCGCACCCCGCTCTCGGTCCGGGTGACACCCGAGCCGGGCATCTGGGCGAAGTTCTGGTGGGCGTTCGTGTCCGCCGCCGCACTGATCGCGCTGGCCACCGCGGCGGTCCTCGCCTGGCTGCGCCAGCGCCGCACCCGCAGGGACCCGTTCGGCCTGGTGCTGCGGCTGGTCTCCGCGGAGGGCAACGTCCTCGGGGAGCACCTCGCCGGACACGGACACAAGCAGTGGTACGAGTTCGCCGTCGTCGAACCCCACCGCAGCCCGCGCATCGAACGGCGCGCCCACGGCCCGTACGCCGTCCAGCGCAGCCCCGAGGGCGGAGCGGTCCTGCGCAAGCGCGGCGGCGGCCGGACCCCGCTGCCCGCCCGCGGCCAGGTTCAGTTGACCGACACGCTGAGCCTGGCCCTCGGTGAGGACACCCGCGCCTCGAAGGTCCGCCGACCGCGGCCCTCCGCGCGGACGACCGCGGGCTCCACCACCTCCGCGACCGGTACCGGCGAGAGCGGGAGCTCGTACGGGTCGTACCTGTGACGCCACGGGCGGCCCGACGCGTCACCGGGCCGCCCCCGCGCACCGCACCGCGGTCCGGCCGCCGTGCCGCGCGCACTCCACGGACGTACCGAGCACGAACCGGCCGCCGCGACGGCCGCAAGCGGGGAGGAAACCCATGAAGATCTTCCAGCCGATGCTCTTCGTCGGCCTGGGCGGCACCGGTGGCCTGGTCGGCGCCGAACTGGAACGCAAACTGCGCGCCGAGCTGTGCGGGCCGGACGGCGTCGCGCTCAGCCACCTCAGCGGACACGCCCCCTACCAGTTGCCCGACTGCCTCCAGTTCGTCTACGCGGACTACAGCGAGTCCGACCTCCAGCGGCTGCCCCAGTTCAACGTGGACCCCTCGCTGCGGGCCGCGTACTCCCGTACCTCACGGGCCACCCACAACCTGCTGCCGAACTTCGACGCGTCACCCGAACTGACCAAGATGCTCCGGGCGAGCCTGCGCGACGAGGTCGCCGACTGGCTGCCGCCGCGCGTCGACGAACCGAAGGTCACCCCGCTGCACAACGGCGCGGGCCAACTGCCCACCGTCGGACGGGCCGCCCTGTTCGCCACGCTCCGGCACAGCCTCGCCCCGGTCCTGGAGCCGCTGCTCCAGGCGATCGACGCGATCGCCAAGTCGGCAGGTGAACTGGCCGAGCTGGGCGGCGGCAAGGTCAACGGCTGCGACGTGTTCGTCGCGTTCTCGGTGGCCGGAGGCACCGGCGCCGGGATCTTCCTGGACTATCTGCACCTCATCAACCACGCCTTCCAGCTGCGCCGCTTCGACGGGGTGAAGATCTACCCGCTGGTCGTCATGCCGTCCTCGTTCTCCTCGGCGGGCGGCGGCGGACGGGAGGCGGAACTCAACGCGGCCCGCGCGCTGGTCGACCTGTTCCGGCTGGTCGACGCGCAGAACGCGCCGAGCGAGGGAACGGAGATCGGCGACCTGGACCTCGACCTCGACTCCGGGCTCGGCATCCGCTACCCGGGCACCACACCGATCCGGCTGCGCAGCGGCATCCTGCCCACCGCCTTCCTGTTCAGCCCGACCGCCGGCATCCGCCAGGACGACCTGCGCCGCTCCATCGTCTCCCTGGTGATGTCGCTGATCGGCACCGAACTGGGCGACAGCCGCCCCAGGGGCCGGGCGACGGCGACCGACGACGACTTCCAGACCTTCGCCGCCAGCTTCATCAACCGGGGTGTGCACCGCAGCGCCGTGTCCCCCACCGGCATCGGCCGGCAGGGCGTCTCCACCAGCCTGGTGGCGTCCATGACCGCCCCCATGGACCAACTGGCCGACCTGGTGGCCGGCCGACTGCTGCGGGAGGCGGTCACCGACCTCGTGGAGCGGCCCCGTACCGCGCTGCGCGACAACGCGGTGCCGCTGATCCGGCAGCTGTTCGCCGACTCCCACCTCGAAGAGCTGTGGGAACGAGCCCAGTTGGCCGTCCCGGAACCCGATCCGCTGCCGCGCGGCGGCAAGGCCATCGAGCAGGCGCTCGGCGAACGGGTCGCGGACATGCAGCGCCTGCTGTCCGACCTCCAGTCCCTCGCCGACCGCCAGGCCGCCTCGATGGCCGACCGTTTCGCCCCGCGCCCCGCCATCGACAAACTCCTCCAGACCGTGGACCCCTTCCTCGCCGAACGCATCGTCAGAGGCGTCCCCGGCAGCGACGAGGCGATCGCCCGGATCGGCTTCCTCGGCATGCTCGACAGCCGCTCCCGCGCCCCCCAGCGCCCGCCGGGCGTGACCGATCAGCCGCCCAAGACGCCCAGGATCAAGGGGCGGCTGGCCGGTATGTCACCGGCCCGTTGGGGCGACGACGACGTACAGGCGGCGCTCCAGGAGCAGGACCTCTGGTACCAGTGGCGCAGCCGGACCGTGTGGCACGAGGCCTGGCGGGAACAGCAGCAGCAGTGGCAGCCCCCGGCGGCCACCGCCGGGGCCGACCTCGGACGCCTGGTCAACGCCTTCCGCAAACACTCCGACCAGGAACGCAAGATCTCCGCGCAGAAGGGCCTCGAACTGTACGAGGACCGCACCGGGATCTCGTATCTGCTGCCGCCGCAGCGCACCCTCAACCACTTCTACGAGGACGTGGTCACCCGGCTGATCCGCCGGGAGGGAATGCGCGAGAACGACGACGAGGCCGCGCTCCTGCTCAGGATGATCGACGGGGACATCTGGCGCGAGGTCCACACCCTCAGCCGCCGCAATCCGGACAACGCGGTCGCGGTCGTCAAGGCACAGCTGGAGGGCCGCATCACCCGGCTGTTCGCGGAGAGCGGCGAACACCTGGAGGAACGCCCGCTGCTGCCGGCCATGGGCACCCTGCTGGCCGCCGCGGCGGGCGACGCGGACGCCGCCGACCAGGTCAGCAAGGAGGCGCTCGACCTGTTCGGCCGCAAGCTGACCGGGCTGCTGCCGGTGGGCTTCACCCCGGAGGGCACCGGACCGCTGCGGGTCCTGGTCACCCACCCGCGCGTGCAGGCCGTGGAGGAGGTGCAGGAGTACCTCGGCAAGGCGCTGCGGCTGCCGTCCGACGCCAAGAACTCCGTGGAGTACCGGGGAGTGGAGAGCGACTCCGTCACCGTGGTCCTCTTCCGCAGCGAGATGAGCCTCACCCAGGTCCCCGAGGCCCGCAAGGTGCTGCGTCAGTGGGCCAGGGCGAAGGACTCCGAGCAGGCCCAGGACGTGCTGCGCTGGCGGCAGCGGCTCGGCTACCGGGACAGCTGGATGGTCAGCAGCGAGGAGGACCGCCGCGTCATCCTGCACCGGCTGCTGTGCTGCATGTGGAACGGCCAGGTCGACGTGGTGGACGGCGACCCGTCGTCGCCGGAACGGCTGAGGCTGCGGCTGTTCCCCGAGAAGGGCGCCCATGTGCCCGGCGTCCGGCTGCGGCTGGGGGACTTCCCCGGCGGGGTGTCGAGCTGGGCGGAGCTGCTGCGCAGTTACGAACGCTGGACCGTCCTCGACGACGAACGGACCGTGGAGGAGTACTGCAGTCAACTGATGGGGGCTCAGCCGCTGGGTCTGGCCAGGAGCGTGAGCGAACCGCATCCGCTCTTCGTCGAACTCGTCGAGAAGACCGCCCCGCGTCAGCTGGAGCTGCTGGCCGAGCGACGGGAGCGCGGCGGCGAGCGGGTCGAGGGATGGGTGCGCCCGCTGTGGGAGTTCTGGGCGAAGACACTGCCGGCCGCGCTGGACACCGAGTTCGGGGACCAGCGCGCCGTCCAGCCGACGCTGCGCACGCTGCTGGAGCACGTACGCGGCGGAACTCCCGCGCCGCGCGTCCGCAAGGAGTTCCCCGAACCCGGGCGTGCCGTGCCCGATGACGACGACTGGGGCACCGCACCGCGCGCCTCCTTCGACAAGTACCCGAGCGGCACGGAGGAACGCTCTCGCCGCGCGTCCGTGGACGACTACGACGACGGGTACGACGCCGACCGCGGTGATCGGAGTGACCGCGTTGATCGGAGTGATCGCGGTGATCGGGGCGACCGCGTCAACGGGCGCTCCGGCGGCGCCGACCGGCCGTCCGTGCCCTGGGACGAACCCGGTGACCCCGGCCCGTACGGCGACGACGGCGAGCGCGAACGCCCCCGCCGCAACCCCTGGGACGGTGACCCGGAGTGAAGACGTCCGAAGACCTCGGCACCGTCATCCAGCTGGACCTGCGCAGCGGCGCGGCGGAACTCGACACGGCCAAGGCCCTGCGGGCCGGAGTCGCCCGGCAGTTGGGCAGGGCCGGGCTGCCCGAACCCGACGACCCGCTGTTCCTGGTGGTCGACACCCCGGCCGGGCTGACCGACCACCAGCGGCAGTACGAACTGCTCACCGCCTACCGGGCCGTGGGCGAGGTCAGGATCCTGGTCCTGCTGGTGGGCAGCGCACCCGGTTCGTACGCGGGCGAGGACGAGGCCTTCCAGCCCGACCGGCGCCTGGTACGGCCCGCGGTGCTGCGGGCCTCGGGCACCGCCCTGCTGTGGGCGGGCGATCTGCGCTCCGCGCGCACGGCCCTGGAACAGCCCGAGCCCGACGCCCCGGAGGCGCTCGCCGTCCTGGTGGACGTGCTGTCGGTCCCGGACGTCTACCTGAAGGTCCTCGACGGCCTCGGGGCGCTGCCCGACGCCGTCGCCGCGCCCGGCGTGCGGCTGCTGGAGCAGGACCTGCCGCTGGAGGTGCGCGACCGGGCCTGGCGCGACGCGCTCCTCAGGTTCGCGGGCGAGGACACCGAACTCGCCCCCGACCTGCTGGTGACCGCCTCCTCCGGCGCCGATCTGCCGGAGCCGCTGCGGAGCCTGGTGGCGGGCCGGGGCGGCCGCGACCAACGGCACCGGGAGCCGGGCGGCGTGGCGGACAGCACCTACGCCGCCTGCGCAGGGGCCCTCGACTACGCCGAGGACGCGCTGGCCGGACTGCGCTCCCTGCCCGGGCTGTTGTGGGCCTCCCGCAGGCAGGCGTTCGAGACGGACCTCGACCAGGCGCACCAGGCGCTCGGCGAGTACCGGGACCTCGTCGGCACGGCCCTGCGCGGCGGCGGCTCCGGTACGGCGCCGTCCGCCGCCGAGACGGCGGCCCGGCTCGGGGCCCTCGGCCTGCGGGTGCCCTCGGCCGAGGGCATGGGGGAGCGGATCGGCGAGGGCCTGCGGGAGTTCGCCGGAAAGCTGCTGGGACAGGGGCTCGCCCTGCGGTCCGTGGCCCAGCGCTTCACCGGACTGGCCGGGCGGGTGGAGCCCGTACCGGGTTCGGCACTGGTGCGCAAACTCGCCGAGCACTCCACCGAAGCGGTGTCCCGGCGGCCCGCCGTGGGCAACGGCCCCGTGGCCACGGGGCGCGGCGCGCTGCCCGCGGCGGCCGTGGCGGGGCTGCTCGGGGCCCTGTGGCGGGGGCCCCTGGCGGTGCTGGCGATCGCCGTCCCGCTGGTGTTCGTCGCGGTGGCGCTGCTCGGCGCGTCCAGGCTGCGGGGCGCGGGACGCCCGGCCCGCTGGGGCTGGGGTCCCCGGGCCGCGGCACTCGGTGGCGCCGCGGCCGGTGTGGCGGTGGCGTACGCGGTCGGGCCCCCGCTCTGGCTGAGCGCCGTCGGTCTCCTGGTGGGCCTCGGTGTCGCGGTGGAGACGGCACGCCGGCTGTGGCGCGCCGCGATCGACTCCTGGGCGGCCTTCCACGCCACCGCCGCGCTGCGCAAGGCCCTGGCCGGGCTCGACGCGCTGCTGGCCGAGGCGGTCCGTGAACACTGGGCCGTCGAGGAGCGCCTGCACTGCGCCGACGCCGCCCGGTCCGTCGCCGGCATGCTGCGGGCGACGGCCGCCGCCGCGGCCGCCGAGGCGGTGCCCGAGCCCGAGCGGCCCACGGTCACCGGCGCGCTCGGTCCCGAGCCGCTCGACGCGGACGACTGGCTGGCCAGTACCTCGGTCCTGGAGACGGACGCGTTCGCGGTGCCCGACGACGGGGACAGCGACTGGGCGAGCGCGTACGCCTGGCAGGACGGGGCTTCCTGGAGCGAGCCCGGCGAGCCCGGCGGGCAGGGCGAGTCCGCGGGGCCCGCCGACCCGTGGGCGGACCGCACCGCGGGGGTTCCGCGCTGGCTGGACCGTGAGAACGGCGAGGGCGGACCGGAGCTCGTCGCCGTCCTGGCCGGTGATCTGACGGACGCCGCCATGGTGGCGATGGAGCCCTACTGGGGTGCCGTCGAGCGCGGCCAGGCCGGTGCCCTCGCCGTCCGGCGCACCGAGGAACGGGTCCGCGACCTGCTCTCGACGGCCCGCCGCCACCTCCAGCACAACGGAGTACTGGCCCCACCCCCGTTCGCCGCCGACCACCGCACCCGGGCAGGCTCGGCGAACCTGCTGGGCACCGACCCGCGCCGGGTGGCCGACCTGGTCGGCATGGAGGCGGACCGGCAGGCCGTGGTCCAACTCTCCTCACCCGAGCAGGGAACGCTGCTCAGCCGGGACCCGGCGGCCGCGGTGTGGATCAGGTTCGCGCCGGAGGCCGTGCGCGACGAGGTCGAGAAGACCTGGCGGACCACCGGCTGCGTACCGCCGGAGCAGACGCTGTGGACCTCGTCGGGACGCTACGCCGGCCTGGTCCGGCTCACCCCGCTGCGGATGGGCGTGGTGGACACCGTCCGCTCCCGCCAGAACTCCCCGGCGGACGGCCTCCACCCGTACGACAGCGAGGACGCGTACGGCCGCGAGAACGCGTACGACCGTGAGGACGGCGACAGCTGGTGACCCGCACCCCGCATCCCGGCCCGGCGCACCCGTACGACCGAGAGGACGGCAACCGCTGGTGACCAGCACCTCGCACCCCCGCCTGACGGAGCCGGACGGTCCGCGCTGGAAGACGCTCGCGTTCACCGTCCCCTCGGGCCGGCGCCGGGTCGCCCCCGTCCGCTTCGGCCCCGAGTCCCGCCGCGATCCGCTGCTGCCCCAGCTGATCCGCAACGGACTGCTCGACGACGAGGGGCAGCAGTGTGTCCAGGTCCGCCTGAACGCCGCCGACGCGGCGAACCCGGCCGCGCGCGCCCTGCTCGACGCGGAGGCGGGCACCGCCCTGCACCTGCACCGGGCGCTCGACGACACGGAGTACACGGCGCTCTTCCCGAGGATCGTCGGCTACGAACTGGACGCGGCCGAGCCGTTCCTGCTGTACGCCGCGCCACGCGGCGCCGCCCTCGCGCGTACCCATGTGATGTCCGCGACCGACCAACGGGTCCTCACCCGCGACCTGATGCTCGCCCTGTGCCTGCTGGACAGCCAGGAACTGGTGCTGCGGGGCATCTCACCCGCCACCGTGCTCTGGGACGGCGCCTCGGTCCAGCTCTGGGGACTGGAGGGGGCGGCCCGTACCGGACGGCCGAGGACCCGGTGGGGCCGGGCGCCCTACTGCTCGCCCGAACAGCGCAGGGGCGAGGGGCTCGTCGACCCCCGGGACGCGGTGTGGAGCGCCGCCCAGGTGCTCTACCAGCTGGTGACCGGCCGGCCAGGCCCCGGTGACCGGGCACCCACCGACCTCGGCGAACACCGGGTGCTCGCCGAGACGTTGCGGGGCGCCTTCGCCCCGCTGGCGGCCGACCGGCCGACCCCCGCCCAACTGCTCGACCTGCTGGCGCCGGGGGCCGCCCGGCGCGTCACGCTCACCGTGCCCGCCGACGAGACCCGCGCGCACCGGGAGGCGTTCGAGCAGGCGCTGCTCCTCAAACGGCAGGCACCCGTCACCCACCAGGGGCCCGGGACACCGGCCGGGCGCAGCAGCGACGGCCAGGTGCTGTGCCCGTACTGCCTGGAGAACATCCAGCTCGACCTCGCCCAGCTCTTCGTCACCGACAGCAGGATGCAGTACAAGCCGCTGGACGTCTCGACGATCGGCAACGCCCTGCGCCGCCAGGACGTCATGCGCGGTGCCGTCCAGAAGTGCACCGCGGACCGGGACTTCCCCGAGCACTTCATCCCGGTGCCCTACCTCACCTACGGCCGCCCGCTGACCGTCGCGATGGTCGGCCAGTCGTCCACCGGCAAGAGCCATCTGCTGACCCAGATGATCGCGGAGATCACCGACGGCGGCCTGGAGCCGTTCGGCCTGAAGTGGCAGTCCGTCAACCCTGAGCAGCACGCGCGGTTCGTACGCGAACGGGTGCAGCCGCTGCGCAACGGCAAGGTCCTCGACCACACCGGCGCCCTGGGCCTGGACGGCTTCGCGCGTTTCGTGGAGTCCCTCCTCATCACCGACGTCCACGGGCAGGTACGTCCGGTCGCCTTCTTCGACCTCGGCGGCGAGGACCTCGTACGGACCGACGCCGCGCTGCGCTTCCTGCTCGGGATCGACGCCCTGATCTTCGTCGTCGACCCGGCGCTGGCCCTTCCGCTGCCACACCTGGACCACGCCAGGGAACGCTGGGGTGTCGAGGTGAACCGGGACGGTGACCTCGCCTTCGGCACCGTCCTCGACCGGCTGCCGAAGAACGGACCGTATCTGGACGTGGCCGCCGCGATGGTGCTCGGCAAGGCGGACCTCCTGCGGTTCCAGCCGCCCGTCGACCGGTGGCTCGGCCGGGCACCGGCCACCTCCCTCGACCCCGAACGGACGCGTGAGGAGAGCCGGGACGTGTACGGGCTGCTGCGGCAGCACGCCGGTGCGGCCTGGCTGCGTCCCTTCGACGCGATCCGCCGGTGCACCCTGCATGTCGCGTCGGCCACCGGCGGCCAGGAGGACCAGGGCCGCTATCCGGCGGGGGCGGGGCCCCGACGGGTGCTGGAGCCGCTGCTCGCGCTGCTGGCGCTGCACGGGATGGTCGAAGTGCCGGGCGGCGCGGAGGCGTTCGCCGTGGGAGAGGCGCCCGCGTTCGAGGCGGTGCCGTCGGGGAGGGCCGGAGGAACCGGGGGAGCGGTGGGAGCTGTGGGATCCGCGCGAGGTGAGGCGAAGTGAGCGACTTCCAGGATCGAGTGAGCGACTTCCGGGATCGCAGGAGTCCGGCCGCCCACGGGGACCAGGCCGGCGCGCAGGGGCCGGGCGGTGGCGGCGCCGGGGGCTCGGTGCACCAGGTCGTCTTCCGGTGGGACGGCAACCAGGGCCGCCAGGGCACCGGCATGAAGGCCGTCGCCCACTCCTGCCCGGCCGAACGCGCCGAGGAACTGGGCCGGGAACTGGGTCCGCTGCTGTGGGTGTCCGGTGCGGCCGCCGCACGGCAGAGCGTCGTACGCACCGTGTCCCAGGACGGCGACGTCATGCTCGTCCAGCGCTGGCCCACCACCGACCGCGGCGGCCGGCCCAGCACGATCAGCCATGTCCTGATCGGTGACCCCGCAACCCTGAAGACCCGCCAGTGCCTCGGCCTCTCCTACGGCGGCTGGGGCAGCCGGGAGTCCGCCGAGAAGGCCTCCGGACGCCTGCGCGTGATCGAGTGCGCCCAGCTCGACGCGGTGGCACGCAAGCGGCTCCCGGCCATGCTGGAACTGCTGCCGGCGGTCAAGCACGCGCTGATCCTGGTCGCCGCGGAGTGGCTGCGCGATCCGGCGCAGCGGGTGTCGCTGCTCGCGGAGGAGAAGGGGCAGCCCGGCTGGCCGGACCAGGATGCCGTGCCGGTGGCGTATCTGGGGCTGTTCCTGCTCTTCGGGCGCTGGCTGGGGCAGGAGTGGACGTTCGCCACCCACGACACGGTGGACACCCATCAGCTGCGTCTGATGTGCGTCCCGCGCTGGGAGCCGGACGCGGGCGGGGCCGGTCCGCTGGCCCGGGTCACGGGCCGTCGGGTCACCCCCCGGTTCGAGCACAAGGCGGCCGCCCGACTGGTGGACCACCTTCTCGACCACCACCTCGCGCACCCCGACGCGGCCGCCGGGGTGCCCCAGCTGGTCGATGAGCTCGCCGACGGCGCGGGGCTGGAGTGGGCGCGGCGGCGCGTCCTGCTGAACGAGATCCTCAGCACCGACCGCCGAACCGGCCCGCGCACCGACGCGCAGGCGCCCCACTCTCCGGAACCGGGCCCGATCGGGGACGGGAACGGGAACGGGCACGGGAACGGGCACGGGGATGGGGATGGGAAGGGGGACGGGAACGAGGACAAGGAGCGGGCCGAGACGACGCCCCCGCCGCGGCCCCCGAAGCCGGACGCGTACCCCGACCCGTACCTCGACCCACACCCGGATGCGTACTCGGACCCGCATCCGGACTCGTATACCGACCGGCATCCGGACTCGTATCCCGATCCGTATCCGGACTCGTACGCCGACCCGTATCCGGACACCTACGCGGCCCCGGCACCCGAGGACTCTCCCCCCATGGCCCCTCCGCGGCCGCTGCGGACGCCGGGCCAGGCGCCGGTCCGGACTCCCGCCCACGAGGAGTACGGGCTCCACGAGGACCTCCGTGACCATCGGCGCGCGAACCACAGGCAACGCGGCCTCCTGGCGGCGCGTCTGCACACCCTGCCCGACGAGTTGCTCCTGGGCGAGCTGCGCTCCGCCGACCTGCCACCGGAGTCCGTGGAACTCCTGCTCGACGAGCTGGGGAACGACCGCCGTGTCCAGGAGCGCCGACCGCAGATGCGGCACGACCTGTGCGCGGAGGTGCTCCACAACGGCCTGTACTTCACGCCGTACGGACAGGGACCGGAACCCGTTTCCAGGACGGCCATGGTCAGCCGGGCCGCCGACCTCTTCACCTGGGCCGTCGCCCCGCTGGCCCGGGAAGAACGTTATCTGCGCGATCTGCGTGAGCTGCTCCACCGTATGACCCGGGACAGCCACCCCACCGGGGGCAACTGGCTCCGCCAGAGCATCATCGCCCCGCCGAACGGCCAGGTCCCCGACCTGCCGCCGGTCCTGTGGCAGCAGATCCTGCGCGACGTGCTCAGCCGGGGCGAGCGAGCCCCCTCCGTCCCCCAGTCGCCCTCCGTCCCCCAGCAGCCCTCCGTCTCCCAGTCGCCCTCCGCCCCGCAGCCGCCCCCCGCCTCCCAGTCGCCCTACATCGTCCCGGCCCCCACGACGGCCCCGGAACCCTCCTCCACCCCGCCGAGACCCCCCACGCTCACGTCCCGGCTCTCCGACCTGACGAACAACCCGGGTTGTGTGATGGGAGTCGGCTTCGCGGTGATCGCCGTGCTCCTCACCATCGTCCTGATCGCTTTGTGAGCGCAGGCCCACCCGCGCGTCACCGCGAGGGTGGGCCATGGCCGCTCGGGATCACCAGTGCTAGAAAGGTCACATGGCGAATCGTTTCGCCGGTTCTCGACGCTTTTCACTCAGGCCACTGGTCAGCAGGAGCCCGCGAAGCGTAGCCGGGCAGGTGTTCGTACTTCAGGTGGCCCTGATCGTGCTGCTCGTGGCCTGTGGCGTGTTCGCCCTTGCCCTGCAGTCGGAGCGGGACACCACCGCCGAGGCCAAGCGCCGCTCCGTGGCCACGGCGGAGACCTTCGCGCACGCTCCCGGGGTCGTGGCGGCACTGCGGACCCCCGACCCGAGCAAGATCCTCCAGCCGGCCACCGAGGCGGCCCGCAAGGCCGCCGGGGTCGACTTCATCGTGGTCATGAACACCAAGGGCATCCGCTACACCCACCCCATACCGGGCTTGATCGGAAAGCGGTTCGTGGGCACCATCGGGCCGTCGCTGGCGGGGAAGGTCTACACGGAGAGCGTCCACGGCCCGCTCGGCCACGAGGTACAGGCCACCGTCCCCATCAAGAACACCGCGGACAAGGTGGTGGGCCTGGTGTCGGCCGGTCTGAAGGTCAAGAACGTGACCAGCGAGGTGAACCGGCAACTACCGATCATCCTGGGCGCCGGGGCCGGGGCACTCGTGGTGTCCACCGGGGTGACGTCACTGGTGGTCAGGCGGCTGCGACGGCAGACCCACAGCCTGGCCCCGGACGAGATGACCCGCATGTACGACCACCACGACACGGTGCTGCACTCCGTACGCGAAGGAGTGCTCATCGTCGCCGGCGACGGGCGGCTGCTGCTGGCGAACGACGAGGCCAGACGGCTGCTGGAGCTGCCCCCCGACGCCGAGGGACGACTCGTGTCGCAGCTGTCGAACCTCGAACCCGAGATGGTGGAGCTGCTCGTCTCCGGGCGCGAGGCCACCGACGAGGTGCACTTCGCCGGGGAGCGGCTGCTCGCGGTCAACCAGCGGCCCACGGGGCGTGACGGAGGCGTCGAGGGAACGGTGGTGACGCTGCGCGACTCCACCGAGCTCCAGGCGGTCACCGGCAGGGCAGAGGTCGCGCGGGAGCGGCTCAAGCTGCTGTACGACGCCGGACTCGGCGTCGGCACCACCCTGGACGTGCGGTGTACCGCCGACGAGCTGGCACGGGTCGCCGTCCCCCGCTTCGCCGACTTCGTCACCGTCGACCTGGCCGACGCCGTGCTGCACGGCGAGGAGCCGGCCCCCACGGCCACGGACCTGCGACGCATCGCCGTGTGCGGCCTGCGGAACGACCATCCGCTCTACGAAAGGGGCCGACTGATCGACTTCGTGCCCTCCACGCCCCAGGCGCGCGGCTACGGCAGCGGCCGCTCCGAACTGGTGACGGACCTGTCGACCGCCACGGGCTGGCACGCGCAGGACCCGGAGCGCACCAAGGAGATCATCGACTACGGCATCCACTCCCTCATCGCCGCCCCGATCCAGGCCGGCGGTGTCGTGCTGGGCGTGGCCAACTTCTGGCGCGCCAAGCAGCACGAGCCCTTCGACGAGGAGGAGCTGTCGCTGGCGGAGGAACTGGTGGCCCGTGCCGCGGTCAGCATCGACAACGCCCGCCGCTACACCCGCGAGCACGCGCTGGCGGTCACCCTCCAGCGCAGCCTGCTGCCGCGGGCCCTGCCCGAGCAGAGCGCCCTCGACGTCGGCTACCGCTACCTGCCCGCCCAGTCGGGCGTGAGCGGGGACTGGTTCGACGTGATTCCCCTGCCGGGGAGCCGGGTGGCGCTGGCCGTCGGCGACGTGGTCGGCCACGGGCTGCACGCCGCCGCCACGATGGGACGGCTGCGGACCGCGGTGCACAACTTCTCCACCCTCGACCTGCCCCCCGACGAGCTGCTGAGCCATCTGGACGACCTGGTCGGCCGGATCGACCAGGACGAGCGGGACACGGACGCCGCCGCGGGCGTCGTGGGCGCCACCTGCCTGTACGCGATCTACGACCCCGTGACGCGCTGCTGTGTCATGGCACGTGCGGGGCACCTGGCGCCCGCGCTGGTCCACCCCGACGGAACCGTCACCTTCGTGGACGTGCCGACGGGGCCTCCCCTCGGCCTGGGCGGCCTGCCGTTCCAGACCGCCGAACTGGACATCGAGGAGGGCGCCCAGCTCGTGCTGTACACCGACGGCCTCATCGAGGACCGCAGGCGCGACCTGGACGTGGGCATGGAACTGCTCCGCGAGGCACTGGCGGGGCACCCCGACCGGTCGCCGGAGGAGAGCTGCCAGGCCGTGCTGGACGAACTGCTGCCAGGCCGCCCCAAGGACGACGTCGCCCTGCTCATCGCCCGCACCCAGGGGCTGCCGCCCGACCGGATCGCCGACTGGGACGTGCCGCTCGACCCGGCGGCCGTCGCCGGGATGCGCGAGACCGTGTCCCAGAAGCTCGACGAGTGGGGCCTGTCCGAGCTCGGCTTCAGCATGGAACTCATCCTGAGCGAGCTCATCACCAACGCCATCCGCTACGGCTCCGAGCCGATCCACGTACGGCTGATCTACGACCGTACGCTCATCTGCGAGGTGGCCGACAGCAGCAGCACCTCGCCGCATCTGCGGTACGCGGCGACCATGGACGAGGGAGGCCGGGGCCTGTTCCTGGTGTCGCAGATGGCCGAGCGCTGGGGCACCCGGTACACCCCCCAGGGCAAGGTGATCTGGGCCGAACAGGCACTGCCGCGGACCACCGGCCAGCCCGGCCCGGGACGGCTGTCGGGTGCGCCGTAAATCGATGGCGTCGTGGTCCGCGTACCTCTAGAGTCGGAACCGTTCGAGCGGCGACCTCGGGTTGCCGCGGGTGATTTGACTTGTTCGGGAGGTGTGACCGATGGCTGTCGTTGAGATGGGCGCTGCCCGCATCCGGAAGTTCATCAAGTCCACCCCCGTGGTCTCCGGCTGACCTCTCTCTTCCCGCGCCAGTGAGCGCGGTGCCGGGGCCACCCTTGTGAAGGGTCACCCCTTGTCTTTCTCCTCCTTTCAGCTCCCTGCTTCGCATCCTCTCGCCCTGTACGGCTGGGATACGGACTGGGAGGCCGAGTTCGCCCCGTACGCGGAGCAGGGTCTGCTGCCCGGCCGTGTCGTACGGGTCGACCGTGGTCTGTGCGATGTCGTCACTCCGGCAGGCGTCATCCGTGCCGATACCGAGTTCGTTGTGCCCCGTGACCCGATGAAGGTCGTGTGTACGGGTGACTGGGTCGCCGTCGACCCCGAAGGTGACGATCCGCGGTATGTGCGGACGCTGTTGCCTCGCCGCACCGCCTTCGTACGCTCGACCTCGTCCAAGCGTTCCGAGGGCCAGGTGCTGGCCACCAACATCGATTACGTCGTCATCTGTGTGTCGCTCGCGCTTGAACTGGACCTCGGGCGCATCGAGCGGTTCCTCGCGCTCGCGATGTCCTGCTCCAGTGGTGAGGCACTGCTGCATAAGTCGGCACTCTCCTGGGAGTCCGGTGCGCAGCCCCTGGTCGTCCTCACCAAGGCCGACCTCGTGCCCGACGCGGCGACGCTCGGACACCTCGTCCAGGACGTCGAGAAGACGGCGCCCGGGGTCCCGGTGCTGCCGGTCAGCTCCAGCGCCGGGGAGGGGCTGGACGTACTCGCGGCGGTGCTGTCGGGCGGTACGTCCGTCCTCCTCGGACAGTCCGGCGCCGGCAAGTCGACCCTTGCCAACGTGCTGATCGGCGAGGACGTGATGGACGTACGGGCCGCGCGTGACGTGGACGGCAAGGGCCGCCACACCACGACGACCCGCAACCTTCTCGCCCTCCCCGGCGGGGGTGTCCTCATCGACACGCCCGGACTGCGCGGGGTCGGCCTCTGGGACGCCGAGACCGGCGTCGGCCAGGTCTTCTCCGAGATCGAGGAACTCGCCGCCGACTGTCGCTTCCACGACTGCGCGCACGAAGCGGAGCCCGGCTGCGCGGTGCTCGCCGCCCTCGACTCCGGGGTCCTTCCCGAACGCCGCCTCGCCAGTTATCGCAAGCTGCTGCGGGAGAACCAGCGGATCGTCGCGAAGACGGATGCGCGGGTGCGGGCGGAGATTCGGCGGGACTGGAAGCGGAAGGGGGCGGAGGGGAGGGCGGCGATGGACGCCAAACGGGGTCGTTGGCACTGAGCCCACACGGAACGGCGTTCCGGGGCTGCGCCCCAGGCCCCCTGCGTGTGTTCTTCGACTGCGGGCGGGAGGGGGCCGATCGCGCAGTTCCCCGCGCCCCTGGGGGTGGGGCTACGCCCCCCGTCCCCCTTCGCCCGAAGTTCTTTGGCTGACGGCCGGTGGGGGCCGATCGCGCAGTTCCCCGCGCCCCTGAGGCGGGGGCTTCGCCCCGCATCCCCCGCCCGCCCGGTTCGTTTGGCTGCGGGTCGGTGGGGGTTGGTCGCGCAGTTCCCCGCGCCCCCAAGGCGGGGGCTTCGCCCCGCATCCCCCGCCTGTCCGGTTCGTTTGGCTGCGGGTCGGTGGGGGTTGGTCGCGCAGTTCCCCGCGCCCCTGAGGGGGCGCTGCGCACATCTTCAGCCCGTCCGGCGTTTGAGGACGAGGCCGTTCAGGCCGATGCGGGGGTCTGGGGCGGAGCCCCATGGGGGTGCAGGGGGCGGAGCCCCGCGGGGGTTCGGGGGCTTGGTCCCGTGGGGGGGCGGGGGCCTGGGCCCCGGTGGGGTTGGAGGGGCGGAGCCCCTGGGGATGGGTTGGGTAGGGGCGGCGGGGGCGGGAGCAGGGGTTGGGTTGAGGGCTGTGTCTGAAAGCCGCCGGTCGAGGGGGTGGGCGGCGGCGCAGACTGGTGGGTGTGATGGACGCGGAGACCAGGTACGAGGCGGTGCGGAGCAGGGACGCCCGGTTTGACGGGGAGTTCTTCTTCGCGGTGGAGACGACCGGGATCTACTGCCGGCCCAGCTGCCCGGCGGTGACGCCGAAGCGGCAGAACGTGCGGTACTACACGACGGCCGCCGCGGCGCAGAGCTCCGGCTTCCGAGCCTGCCGCAGATGCCGCCCGGACGCCGTCCCCGGCTCCGCGGAGTGGAACGTGCGGGCCGACGTCGTAGGCCGCGCCATGCGACTCATCGGGGACGGCGTGGTCGACCGGGAGGGGGTCGGAGGGCTCGCCGTCCGGCTCGGGTACAGCGCCCGCCAGGTGCAGCGGCAGCTCACCGCGGAGGTCGGCGCGGGCCCCGTCGCCCTCGCCCGCGCCCAGCGCGCCCACACCGCCCGTGTCCTGCTCCAGACCACCGGCCTGCCGATCACGGAGATCGCGTTCGCGGCCGGTTTCGCCAGCGTCCGGCAGTTCAACGACACGATCCGCGCGGTGTACGCCTCGACGCCGAGCGAACTGCGCGCGGCCGTCGCACCACGGGGCGGGACCGGAGCCCGGCGCACCGTCACCCCCACCGCCGGGATCCCGCTGCGTCTCGCCCACCGGGGCCCGTACCAGTCCACCGCCGTCTTCGACCTGCTCGCCCGCGAGGCGGTCCCGGGGGTGGAGGACATCGACGGCACCCCCGGCCGTCGTACGTACCGCCGCACCCTCCGCCTCCCGTACGGCACCGGAATCGTCGCGGTGGACGAACGCTCGCGCGGCTGGCTCGACGCCCGGCTCCACCTCACCGACCTGCGCGACCTCACCACCGCCGTCCAACGCCTGCGCCGGCTGTTCGACCTCGACGCCGACCCGTACGCCGTCGACGAGCGGCTGGGCGCCGATCCCCGGCTGGCCCCGCTGGTCGCCGCGCGCCCCGGCCTGCGCTCGCCGGGTGCCGCCGATCCGGACGAGCTCGCCGTGCGCGCACTGGTGGGGCGGGCGGAGGCCGAGCGGCTGGTGCGGCGGTACGGGAAGGCGCTGGACGCCCCGAGCGGCACGCTCACCCATGTGTTCCCGGAGCCGGCCGTCCTCGCGGAGGCCGAGCCGGACGGCCCCCTCGGCGCGCTCACCACCGCCCTCGCCGACGGCACCCTGCGGCTGGACGCGGGCGCGGAGCGCGACGAGGCGCAGGAGGCGCTGCTGGCGTTGCCGGGGCTGGACGGCCGTACCGCCGCCGAAATCCGTACGCGCGCGCTCGGCGACCCCGACGTGGTGCCGCCGGGGGTGGATGTGCCGGACGCGTGGCGCCCGTGGCGCTCGTACGCCGTTCAACACCTCAGGGCGGCCGGGGAGTTGGAGTGAAGCTCCCGGACCGCCGTCGGGAAGGTCAGTGTCGCGGCGCCGGGAGCAGGCGCGGTTCCAGACGCTCCTCGACCGCCCGGTCCCCCTCCCGCCGGACGACGTACGCCCCCTTGCCCGGTGTCTCGCTGACGGTCTCGACGAGTTCGGTGCCGCGGTAGACCAGGCCCACGCCGTCGTCGGTGCAGTGGCTGAGCGGCAGCGTGCCCTCGGCGACGAGCCGGTGGACCAGGGGGCGGCGGCCGGGGTCGGTGTCGTAGTGGACGCCGTTGCCGTACGGCAGGAAGCCGAGACCGTCGGTGAGCGGGCGCAGCTCGGGGCCGAAGGAGTCGGTGGTGCCGCCCTGGAACCAGCAGATCGATCCGGCGCTCACCCCGCTGAGGACGACCCCGGCCTGCCACGCGCGACGCAGGATCGCGTCCAGTCCGTGCACGCGCCATACGGCGAGCAGGTTCGCCACCGAACCGCCCATCACCCACACCACGTCCTGCTCCAGCACCGCCGCCTCGATGTCATCGAAGTTGGGCATGGGGAAGAGGCGCAGCGGCGTCAGGTCGAAGCCCGCCACGCGAGCCGCCTCGCTCATCCGGGCGGCGAAGTGCTCGGCGTCGCCGATCGCGGTACCGACGTACATGACCCGGGGTCGGCGCCCGTGCACGCCCGACAGTTCGACGGCGTGGTGGACGAGCGCGTCGAAGGTCAGCCAGGTGCGGCCGCCGACGCGGTGACCACCCGACGTGGCCAGGACGGTGGGTTCCGTGGCGGTCATGGTCGGTGACCCTACCAAGCGCCGCCGGGGCTACGGTCAGTCCTCCAGACCCCAGCTGTGGATACGCCGGGGACGGATACGGATCAGCTCCTCGCTGAAGTGCGGCCCCAAGTCGTGGGGGCCGGTGAGGAGTTCGGCCTCCCCCCGGATGTCGATGCCGCGCACCTTCCACGGCTGGTGGCTGACGATGTCGTCGACGACGAGCGCCACCTTCGGGTTCTCGCGCAGGTTGCGCCACTTCTTCGTGGTGCCCATCGCGTAACCGCCGATCAGGATCGTCCCGTCGTCCTGCGGGAAGAAACCGACGGGGTTCGCCTGCGGCTGCCCGTGGGCGTCGACGGTGGCCAGCCGGCCCAGCCGCTGTGTGGTGAGGTAGGCGCGTTCCTTCTCGCTGAATTCGGTCATGGACGCAGCCAAACACGCCCGTGCGCGGACCGCATCGGGTCCTGGTCCTAGGTCTCCCGCCCCAAAGCGGTTCGGACGTCGCTCTGTTCGGGACGATCGAACGATAGGTCCTACGAATCAGTGGTGCGGGTGAGTGGGCACGGCCAACGGTGTGACCTTTCGTTGACCGCCCCCAGGGGCAGGGAAGCGATACCGCATGACCCGCGTGATCAAGGCTCGCCATCTCTTCACCGCCCTGGTGACCGTCCTGGCGCTCGTCCCGCCGGCCGCGAGCGCCGATGCGGGGTCCACCCCCCTCACCGGCCACGGTCACGGCCACGACAACGACCAGGCCCGCTGGACCGGCACCTGGGAGAGCGCCCCTTCCGGAACCGCCCCCGCCCTGCCGGGCGCCTCGATCCGCAACGTCGTGCACACCAGCGTCGGCGGCAGCGCCGCCCGCGTCCGCGTCTCCAACCGGCTCGGCACCGCGCCCCTCCAACTCGACGCCGTCACGGTCGCGTTGCAGGAGTGGGGCAGGCCCATGAGCCCGAACGCCGCGCCGGGGTCGCTGCGCGTCGCCACGTTCGCCGGCCGCCGATCCGTGACGGTCCCCGTGGGGCAGGACATGGTCAGCGACCCCGTCGACCTCCCGATCCCCGCCGACGCCAACCTCCTGATCTCGGTCCACACCCCCGCCGACTCCGGCCCGGCGACCTACCACCGCTCCGCATTCCAGGCCAACTTCCTGGCCCGCGAAGGGGACCGGACCGCCGACGAGCCCGGCACCGCGTACACCGTCACCCTCGACAACTGGTACTACGTGACCGGCGTCGACGTACTCGGCGCTCCCGCCGCGGGCAGCGTGGTCGCGCTCGGGGACTCCCTCACCGACGGCACCGGCTCGACGTCCAGCGCCAACCGCCGCTGGCCCGACCTGCTCGCCGCCCGTCTCCGCGCGCTCCCCGCGCACCGCCGGCTCGGTGTCCTCAACGCGGGGATCTCCGGAAACCGCCTCCTGCTGGGGAGCGGCGGCCCGAGCGCCCTGACCCGCCTCGACGCCGACGCGCTCTCCCGCGCCGGGGTGCGCGCGGTGATCGTGCTGGAGGGCATCAACGACATCAAGGGCACGCCCGAGCAGAAGGATCCCCTCGCCATCGAGGACGCATACCGCCGGATCGTGGAGCGCGCGCACGCCCGCGGGATCCGGGTCGTCGGTGCCACGATCACCCCGTACGGCGGGTACAGCGCCTATACGGAGTCCCGCGAGGCGGTGCGGCTGACGGTCAACGCCTTCATCCGCAACGCCGATCTCTTCGACGCAGTCGTGGACTTCGACGCCGTCGTCCGTGACCCGGCCGACCCGCACCGCATCCTTCCCGCCTACGACCCCGGCGACCATCTCCACTTCAACGACACGGGAATGCAGGCGCTGGCCGACAACATCGACCTGGACACGCTCCTTCTCTAGGCGGGCAGCCCCCACCGGGGAGCGTCCGCGTTCGGCCGTACCGGCGTGACGGTGAGGTCCGGGCGGTCGCCCTTGGCGGTGATGAGCGCAGAGTCGCCGCGGCGCAGGGTGACCTGGATCGTCCCGTCGCCCACCGTCTCGTACCGCAGCGGCCGTCCTCGCCCGTCCCGCACGTCGATCGCGCCCGCGATGCCGTGCCGTACGACGCAGGGCGCGCCCGCCTCGCTGACCAGCCGGACCCAGCGGGTCACGCCGCCCTTCCGTACCGCGCTGAGCAGAAAGGCGCCCTGGGTGCGGAAGTCGTGGACCGTCAGGTCCGCCCAGTCGGCGGGCAGGGCGGGGAAGACCCGGACGACGCCGCCCCAGGACTGGCAGACCATGTCGTGCAGGGACTGGGCGGCCGACAGCGGGGTCTCGATGACCGGGCCCGACTCCTTGTACATGGTGTTGGGCTGGATGAAGCGGGTCATGAGCTGACCGAGGTACTTGAGAGCGTCCTCGCCCTTGCCGAGCAGCGCGGACATCGAGGCGGCGCCCGTGAAGGTGTAGCCCTGGAGGGCGCCCTCGAAGCCCACCCAGTGCGCCAACGACTTCTCGATCAGGGCCAGTTCGTCGGGGGTGCGGCCGGTCAGCTCGTACAGCGGGTACACCGCGAGCAGATGCGAGTAGTGCCGGTGCGACTTCGCGAAGGGGATGTCCGCGCCGATCATGAAGCCGTTCGCGTCGGTCGGGTACGGCACCCGCCTGGTCAGTACCTCGCGCCAGCGCGGCGCCAACTCGTCTTCGATGCCGAGGAGTTCGGCCGACTCCAGCAGGGTGCGGCAGCCCCAGGTCAGCAGCATCAGGTCGTAGTTGCAGTCGCGCGAGTTGCCGCCGTACTCGGGGGAGAAGGTGGCGGGCAGGTGCAACTTCCCGTCCGTGCCCGGCTCCAGGAAGTGCAGGTAGTAGTTGATCGCCTTGCGCAGCAGGGGGAAGAGGACGTCCCGCAGGATCGACTCGTCCATGGTGTGGCGGTAGCTGAGCCAGACGTTGTGCAGGGCCCAGGTGAGGTTGCCGACCTCGGGAGTGGGCGGGTCCTGGCCGGGGATGCCGACGCCGTAGCCGGTGAGGGTCCCCGCCGCGCCGTTGACGAGCTGCGGGTCCGTCGTGCGCGGGATGCCGAGCGAGTCGGCGCGGTACCGGTCCGACACCTCCTTCGAGAGGTTGCCCCGGAACTCGCTTAACGCCCGGGTCACTGCGTCGAGTTCGAGATGGTTCGAGCCGTGGATCAGCCAGTACTCCAGCTGGACGTTGAGGTTCCACCAGGTGTTGGGCCAGGGTGTGGACTCCAGCCAGGGGCCGCTGGTCGCCATGACGGGCGCGTCCCGCCGGGCCGCCGACGCCGTCTTGTAGAGCTGGATCCAGTAGAAGCGCTGGATGCGCGCGTCGGGGAGGGAGAGGAAGCTCTTCCGGTAGTAGGCGTGCCACCAGGCGCGATGGGTTCCGGCCAGCAGGTCGTACGGCAGCGCCGAAGCCCCGCGCACGGTGGCGAGCGCCCGGCCCAGCGCCGTGGACTTGGGATACGAGTGCGCGACATGCGCGTACAGGCATCGTGTTCTGCCCCGCGTCCGCTCCCGCCACGCGGTCACATGCTGTCCACCCGAGAGCAGGGGCTGTACGGCGGTGGAGACGCCGTCGTGTGTGGCGACCTCGGCGGGTGGGTTGCCCTGGTAGCCGTCCGGGAGGGGCTTGAAGGCGGCGCGCGGGCTGATCGCGTCCGCCGGGTGGAAGACCCAGCGGAAGTCGCGCTCGCCCTCGCTGGGGGTCACCTCGACGGCGAGGACCGAGCGGGAGTTGTGCACCAGCGCGCGGAGCGTGAGCGTGCCCTTGTCCGTGGTGAGCGTGCCGGTCAGTTCGGCGTCGCGCAGGCCGAGCCGCCAGTCCAGGCCCGTGATCGCGCCGACCGGTTCCAGCGTGAACCAGCCGATGGGCAGCCGGGCGAGGCCGAAGAGGGAGCCGAACTCGGGGCGGTGGTCCTGCACCTGCGAGTGCTGGACGTTGAAGCGCACGGCCGAGAAGGAACCGGTCTCCGCGCCCGGTTCGGCGTAGATCCCGGAGCCGAGGAAGCCGTTGCCGAGGTACGGGCCCTCGTACCAGGTCTTCGGCATCCGCTGCCAGACCAGATCGGCGTCGTCGAGGACGCTGCGCCAGGGGTCGGAGGTGTCCGCGTGCTCGGCCGCCCGGGCCTGGGCGGGCAGGCCTCCGGCGAGCAGGGTGCCGCCGAGGGCGGATCCGGTGGCGAGGACGGTACGTCTGGACGGGCTGGGCATGCGGGTGCCTCCAGGCGGCTCTAGCGACTGCACTTCGGGTGATTCGTCGATTCATCGGAGCTATCCCGCGATGCAACGTAGAGAAGTGGCTGGAGCCCGTCAATATGAAGGGAGAGATCCGATGTGTTGGCTCCGTTGGCTCCGCTGGCTTCGTCCGAAGTGTTGGCTCCGCCGGCAGCGCTGGTCAGCCGCAGATCACCGTGGCCAGCCACGCGGCCGTGACCAGCAGGCAGGCGAACAGCTCCGTCAGGACGTTCCAGCCGCCCGACCGCATGACCGTCCCCACCGCCGCCTTCGCCGGTCCGTGCCCGCCCAGCCGCGTCCGCTCGTGGAGATAGATCCCGCCGAGGAAGCCAGGGACCGCGCCGACCACCGGCAGCAGAATGAAACCGAGCAGCGCCCCGACCCCGGCGTACACGCCCATGCGGGGAGTGGCGCCGGCCTCCCGGAGCCGTCGGGGCGGCAGCCCCCAGCGGATCGCCTGGGCCAGCACCAGGACCACGGTTGCGCCCACCAGCACGCCCCAGGTGAGGGCCCGTGGGTCGGTCAGGGCCCACCACAGGACCGCGGCCCAGACCAGCCACGACCCCGGCACGCCGGGCACCAGCACTCCGCACAGGCCGAGCACGATCACCACGCCGACCAGCAGGAGTTCCCACGCTCCCATCTGCCCAGGGTGACTGAGCGAGCGCGAAAGCGCAGGTCAGTCGCGGGCCACCCAGCCCCTCTCGTAGGCGTGCCAGCCCAGCTGGAGCCGGGTCGTGACGCCCGCCAGCTCCATCAGCCGCTTCACCCGGCGCTGTACGGTCCTCAGGCCCAGGTCGAGCTGTTTGGCGACGCTCGCGTCGGTCAGCCCGGCCAGCAGCAGGGAGAGGATCTCCAGGTCGGTGACGTCGGGGCCGTCCGGCTCCTGCTCCATGACACCCCGGCTGCCGAGGCGCAGCGGCAGCGCGTCCCGCCACACCGACTCGAACAGGCCCGACAGCAGTTCCAGGAGCCCGCTGGCGTGCACGACGAGGGCGGCGGGCTCCGCGGTGTGCGAGGTGAGGGGCACCATCGCGAGCGTCCGGTCGGCGATCACCAGCTTGGTCGGCACCTTGTCCACGACCCGTACCTGCTCGTCGCGGCTGAGCGCGGCGGACAGCTCGGTGAGGCCGGTGGGCTGGTCGAGGACGGCGCGTTCGAGCACCACGCGGTAGCCGACGCCCCGTCCCGCGGCCTGTTCCTCCGCGTCGTTGTCCATCCCGGAGACCACCATCGGGTTCCCGGTGACCAGCGCGCACACCTCCGTGGCCGCGCCGAGCTGGAGCTGGAGGAACCGCTGGGTGACCGCCGCCGCTCCGATCACCACCTCCACCAGGTCGTGCACGGCGGGTTCGGTGGCCTGGGCGCGGTACTCCTCGGCGAGTAGTGCGGCCGCCAGTTCCGCCTTCTCCAGCTCGTGCCGCTGCTGGGTGAGCAGTGCGCCGAGGGCGACGCCGGGCGGCGCCGCGACCCAGCGTCCGGGGCGGCCCGAGGACTGGGCCGCGAGACCGTGCCGCTCCAGTCGGCGCAGGGCGCGCTCGGTGTCGTGCTCGCCGAGCGTGAGCCGCCGCGCGAGGTCGGGCACGTCGGCGGCGCCCACGGACACCAGTGCCCGGTACGCCGACTCGTGCGTCTCGTCCAGACCTATCGCTCCCAGCATGCGGCGATGCCCTCCCCAAATCCCGTTCCGGCCGTGACCTGGCGGAAATCGGCCACGGCGCAAACCCGCCTCGGCACATCATCGCCGCAGCACCCGTAACTCTGCCAAGCTCACGGCACCGCGGCAGCAACAGCCGCCCGTAATGCCCGGCTTGGGTCAGACCGGCCTGCGTGGACGCGGGCGGAGTGATCTTGGGAGTGGCGCCTTGGGGAGCGCGGCAGCGCGCGTCACAGGGGAACCTCAGGGAAGCAGGTCACACTCAGGGCGCCGCCGGGCGGTTCTCCCGTGGGGGGTGGGATCGTCCGGCGGCTTCGACGTGGCGTCCACTTCGACGCGGCGTCCGACCTTTCATCAACCCTCCACGCCCATACGGCCGTTCGACACGTCACCCGATATGCCGTTCGACTACCAGTCCCGTGGCCGGTTTTTCCGGATGCCCCATTTTCATCCGGCTCTCGCGGTGGACAATTAGGGGCATGAGTCAGCAGGGGGAGAGGCCTACCGGTCACGAGGACGACTGGTGGGGGCAGCTGTACGACGCCACCGGGGACACGGGGCCCGCGCCCGCGGCCGATTCCCTCGACGACCGCTTCGCGTCGGCCGCGGGGACGGTGGGACCGGGGACCGCGCCACCCGAGCCGCACGGGCCTCCCGTCGTCCCCGAGCAACGGGGCGGCGGCGCCACCCCGCGCGGCGAGGCACTGGGCCGGCGCCTCGCCCGCTGGGACCGCGAGCCCCGGTCCGACCCACCGGACCGCTTCCTCGCCCCGACACGGCCGGCCGAGAACCCGGCCCCCTCGACGAGCGCGGACGCGGCCCCAGGCCCCTCGGAGCCCGAGGACGCCGTCCCTTCGGGCAGCGGGGTGAACTCCGGCCCCTCGGGGAGCGGGGTGAACTCCGGCCGCTCGGGGAGCGGGGAGGATTCCGGACCCTTGTGGAGCGGCGGGGGCCGCGCCTCCTCGCGGAGTGGCGGAGACTCGGCTTCTTCTCGGGGCGAGGAGGACCTTGGTCTCCCGGGGAGCGGGGAGGGCTCCGGCTTATCCCGGGGTGACGGGGACCCGGGTTCTGCGTGGGGTGACGGGGACCCGGGCCTTTCGTGGAGCAGCGGGTACCCGGGGCCCTCGGCGAGCGGGGAGGATCCCGGCTCCTCGTCGGTGGATGCGGAGCCCGTTCCTTGGTGGAGCAGCGAGGCCACCGGCCTCTCTCGCAGTGGTGTGGATCCGCGCTCCGCGGGGGGTGGCGAAGAGCCCCTGCCTCCCTGGGAACCCCCGCCCGCCGAACCGCCGACCCTCGCGATCTTCCCGCCGGGACCGACGCCGCCGGGGTTCCACCCCGAGTCGCTCCGTGACCGTACGTCCGAGGAATCGCCCGGCGCGGCGGTGCCGCCGCGCCCCACCGCGCCGCCGGATCCCGCCCCGCCCGGCGCGGCCGCCCCCGTGGAGGCCCTCCCCGAGCCGGTCCTCACCGTCCCCCACCAGCCACCCCCCGTCGACTACCTCGGCTCGGGCCCGCCCACCTACGACGCCGAGCCCACCTCCCTCCCGCCCGCCGATCCGGACGACCTCGACGACCTGGTCGCCGACACCGTCCTGGACGGAGCGCGCTACGGGGCGAGCACCCTGCGCGCGGCCTCCGTGCGCGGCGACTCCGCGCGCTTCAGGGGCGAGCCCCGCCGCGACTCCCTGCTCACCGCCCGCTTCGGAGCGGGCGAGCACGCGCTGGTGCTGGTGGCGATGGCGACCGGCGCCCGGGCGACCCCCGGCGCGCACCGGGCGGCGGCCGAGGCGTGCCACTGGATCGGGCGTGCCGTGGGCCGCAGTCACGCACGGCTGGCCGAGGACATAAGGGCGGCCCGTCGCGGCGACCTGAAGTCGGGCCTGCACCGGCTCACCGACCGCACTCTCGGCAAGCTGCGCGCGAGCGCCGCCGAACAGGGCATAGAACCCGAGGAGTACACCGCCGGACTGCGCTGCCTGCTGCTCACCGGGGACCCCGAGTGCCGTACACGCGTCTTCTTCGGAGTCGGCGCCGGCGGTCTGTTCCGGCTGCGGGACGGCGAGTGGCAGGACATCGAGCCGCGGGTCGCCGAGACCACCGGCGAGGCCGTGGTCGGCTTCGGATCGCTGCCGCACGAGACCCCCGAGGGCGACCGGCTCACCATGGACCTGGGCATCACCACGCCCCCGAGCCCGTACGAACCGTCCCCCAAGCTCTCGGCTGCGCTCGACCAGGGAGGTACCCCCACCGAACCGCCCCGCGAACCCTTCCGTTTCCGCGCCTCCGTCGCCCGACCGGGTGACACGCTGCTGCTGTGCACCGGCGGCCTCGCGGAGCCCCTGCGCGGCGAACCGCAGTTCTGCGAGCACCTGACGGCGCGGTGGTCGGCGGGCGAGCCGCCCGGCCTCGCCGCGTTCCTCGCCGACACCCAGGTACGGGTCAAGGGATACGCCGACGACCGGACCGTCGCGGCCGTTTGGGAGGCGTAAGGGCGCGCCGTGTGAATTCATGGACCCAAAGGTCGAACCAAGGGACCCGCGGGATCCATGGATCACAAAGGGGTGCGTGCAGCATGGCCAAGCAGAACGTCGCCGAGCAGTTCGTCGACATCCTCGTCCGCGCGGGCGTCAAGCGCCTGTACGGCGTCGTCGGCGACAGCCTCAACCCGGTGGTGGACGCGATCCGGCGCAACGCGGCGATCGACTGGATCCACGTCCGGCACGAGGAGACGGCTGCCTTCGCCGCGGGCGCCGAGGCCCAGATCACCGGCAAGCTCGCCGCCTGCGCCGGCTCCTGCGGCCCCGGCAACCTGCACCTCATCAACGGCCTGTACGACGCCCACCGCTCCATGGCCCCGGTTCTCGCCCTCGCCTCGCACATCCCCTCCAGCGAGATCGGCCTCGGCTACTTCCAGGAGACCCATCCGGACCAGCTCTTCCGCGAGTGCAGTCACTACAACGAGATGATCTCCAACCCGAAGCAGATGCCGAGGCTGCTGCAGACCGCCATCCAGCACGCGGTGGGCCAGTCGGGCGTCAGCGTCGTCTCCCTCCCCGGCGACATCGCCTCCGAGCCCGCCCCGGACAAGACCCTGGAAACCGCCCTCGTCACCTCCCGGCCCACTGTCCGCCCCGGAGACACCGAGATCGACAAGCTCGTCGCGATGATCGACGAGGCCGACAGGATCACGCTCTTCTGCGGCAGCGGCACGGCGGGCGCGCACGCCGAGGTCATGGAGTTCGCGGAGAAGATCAAGTCCCCGGTCGGACACGCGCTGCGGGGCAAGGAGTGGATCCAGTACGACAACCCGTACGACGTCGGTATGAGCGGTCTGCTCGGCTACGGCGCCGCCTACGAGGCCACCCACGAGTGCGACCTGCTGATCCTGCTCGGCACCGACTTCCCGTACAACGCCTTCCTCCCGGACGACGTCAAGATCGCCCAGGTCGACGTCCGGCCCGAGCGCCTGGGCCGCCGCTCCAAGCTGGATCTGGCGGTGTGGGGCGATGTGAAGGAGACCCTGCGCTGTCTGACGCCCCGGGTGAAGCCCAAGGGAAACCGCCGTTTCCTCGACAAGATGCTGAAGAAGCACGCGGACGCGCTCGAGGGTGTCGTCAAGGCGTACACGCGCAAGGTCGAGAAGCACGTGCCGATCCACCCCGAGTACGTGGCCTCCGTCCTCGACGAACTCGCCGACGAGGACGCGGTGTTCACGGTCGACACCGGGATGTGCAACGTGTGGGCGGCCCGCTACATCTCGCCCAACGGCCGCCGCCGGGTCATCGGTTCGTTCTCGCACGGTTCGATGGCGAACGCGCTGCCGATGGCGATCGGGGCCCAGTTCACCGACCGGGGCCGCCAGATCGTCTCGATGTCCGGAGACGGCGGGTTCGCCATGCTGATGGGCGACTTCCTCACCCTCGTCCAGTACGACCTGCCCGTGAAGGTCGTCCTCTTCAACAACTCCGCACTGAGCATGGTCGAGTTGGAGATGCTGGTCGCCGGGCTGCCCTCGTACGGGACCACGAACAAGAATCCCGACTTCGGGGCCGTCGCGCGCGCGTGCGGGGCGTACGGCGTGCGTGTCGAGAAGCCCAAGGACCTCACCGGCGCCCTGAAGGCCGCCTTCAAGCACAAGGGCCCCGCCCTCGTCGACATCGTCACCGACCCCAACGCCCTGTCCATCCCTCCGAAGATCAGCGCGGAGATGGTGACCGGGTTCGCCCTGTCGGCGTCGAAGATGGTCCTGGACGGGGGCGTCGGCCGGATGGTGCAGATGGCCCGCTCCAACCTGCGCAACGTGCCGCGTCCCTGACCGCCGACCGTCTCCTGGCCCGGCCGTCGCGGCGGGTGGGGGACCGCGGTGCCGACTCCCCGTCGAGTACGGCCATACCCGCAGCCGAGTGTCGGTAGATGGACCGAGCGCCCGCGGTCAACACGTCGCCCGGGAGGGGAGGCGCCGGGTGGTGCGGTCCCGCCGGGCGCGCCGCCTCCGTGCGCCGGGGCCCAGCCGTGCGCCTCAACAGGCGTTGAGCAGGGCAAGCAGGGCTTTCCACGGGGCGGATCGCCGTCGCGCGGGCCGGCCCCGCAGAGCCCCGACGTACGGGCTGAGGCGCCCCACGAGCCACCGCCTCGGCGCGACGCCGTGCTTCCGCTCGGGATTGGCTGGTGGTTGACCATTCGACATGACTGCCGCGTCCCCGATGGGGCATGGATTCCCGTGAACATGTTCGATCAGGAGGGGAACCCGACATCGGCATGCAGGCGGGGGTCATGAAGAGGCAGGTACGAGGGGGCGGTCCCGTGGCCATCGGGGCCTCCTCGGCACAGGCAGTGGAGGAAGAAGCGACCGACGGCACGAGGGACCCGGCCGCCGCGCAGCTCAGGCGGCGGCTGGCCAGGGCCGATCTGCGGGCGGTGCCAGAGGCCCGCAGAGCGCTGAGGGAACTCTTACGGCACTGGGGGAAGCCGGAGAAGTCCGAGATAGCCGAGTTGCTGACCAGCGAACTCGTCACCAACGCCCTCATCCACACCGACCACGACGCGGTCCTGACGGCCACCGTCGGACCCCGCGGACTCCACGTGGAGGTACGGGACTTCGTGGGACGCAGGCCCAGACTGCGGGTACCGATCGCCGACGACGGTACGCACGGCAGAGGCCTCGTCCTGGTCCAGTCCCTCGCGGACGCCTGGGGGGTACGCCCCCACGGCGTGGGCAAGTCGGTCTGGTTCGAACTGGACGGCGGCGCGGTGTAGTCACCGCGCCGCCGTGATTCCTGTCCGGGGTCCGGCCGTTCAACGGCCGGACCACCCCGGTGTCTCAGCCGAACTGCTGCTCCAGGTCCTTGAGCTTGCGCTCCAGGGAGTCGAGTCGCGGCAGGGCCATGGTGTCGTCCTCCGCGGTGAGATCGACGGTGATCGGGTCACCACTCTTGCGGACGGGCTGAAGGGAGGGCCGTGAGCGTACGGGCAGCTCCGGCGCTATGGCAGGCTCCGCGGTGGCCTGCGCGGGAGCACGCTCCACGGTCGTCTCCAGCTGCTGCCGGCCACCGCCGCCGCCACCACGGCCGGGCAGGCCCCGGTGACCGCGGCTGAGCGCCTTGAGGTGCGCCCGCTCGACCCGCTCCTCGTTCCGCCGACGCAGGCGGTTCTGCTCCTTCTGGCGCTTGTCCTCGCGGACCTCCTCGACCGCCTCGTCCAGCGTGCGGACGTTCTCCAGGAGCATCAGCGACCAGGCGCTGTACGTCTCACGGGGCGCGCGCAGCCAGCGGACGATACGGATCTGCGGCAGCGGACGCGGAACCAGGCCCTGCTCACGCAGCGCGGCACGGCGGGTCTGCTTCAGCGCCCGGTCGAACAGCACGGCGGCCGACAGGGACATGCCCGCGAAGAACTGGGGAGCGCCCGAGTGGTCCACACCCCGCGGAGCGTGCACCCAGTTGAACCAGGCGGCGGCACCGGCGAAGGTCCACACGAGTATCCGGGAGCCGAGCGCCGCGTCACCGTGGCTGGCCTCGCGCACGGCGAGGACGGAGCAGAACATGGCCGCGCCGTCCAGACCGAACGGGACGAGGTACTCCCAGCCGTCGGTGAGTCCGAGGTTCTGCTGGCCGAAGCCGACGAGGCCGTGGAAGGAGAGCGCCGCGGCGACCGCGGCACAGCAGAAGAGCAGCACATAGGAGGCCGTACCGTAGACGGCTTCCTTACGCCTGCGACGCTCCTCGCTGCGCTCCCACGAGTCGTCGTTGCTGCTGCTCGTGTTCTCCCCGGACCGCTTGCTGCGCGCGAGCACCGCCACCGCCGCCAGCAGTCCCAGGAGCAAAACGGCGCCCGGAAGCAGCCAGTTCAGCGATATGTCGGTCAATCTCATCTGGGGTCCCTTGCATTGGGATAGGGCGTAACGCCCGCCATATTGGCCCACGCCCGTCGACCCTCAGGGGGTTTCGGGGCAAGAGGCCGCCAAGAGAGTGCAAGGGGATGCGCAGGGCGACATTCTGCTCGAACTGCCGCGCGAGGGACGGGAGCTGAGTGCGAATAAGATTACCCGTACGGATGGTTCTACGGAAAGTTCCTGCGACAAGTGAGGAAGTTGTGAAGTGCCTGTCATCTGTCGGGCACCCGTCGGGAGTCTCTATCGGAGTTGATCTTAGAGCACCCGGGAGGCCCGTCCGTACGGCGGTGCCGGCGCTCAATCCGTCGCGGTGGCCGTCAACTTGGCGATGCGGTCCGTGTCGCAGGTGCGCGGGCAGTTGACGCAGGTGTCCTCGGGATTCAGGGTGTAGAAGAAGCAGCAGCTCGCCCGGTCGCGGGTGGGCAGGGACTCCCCGTTCGGGCCGCTCAGCTCCCGGAACGCGGCGGAACCGACGTACGGCCGGGTCGCCCCCGGCAGCAGCAGCTCGAGCTCGCGTCGCGCGCGCCGCTCCTCGCCGAGCAGTTCGGCGACGTACCAGAGGCCCTCGACGACCTCGTCGGTCGCCATGCCCCACAGGGCCCGGCCGCGGCGTCGCATGCGCGGGCCGAAGCCGCCGAGGACCGGCTCCAGGTGTTCGGCCGCCGCCGCCCGCACCTCGGCCCGCAGTGCCTCCTCGTCCGGGACGACCCGGGCACCGGGCAGCCGGGCCGCCGGGTCGCCCGGCAGGCAGGCGAATTCCTCGACCCGCACCGCCATCCGGCCGAGTGTGCGCTGGAATGTGACGCGCTCCACAGGGAGGCGGGGCACCCGGCGCAGCAGGAACCACGGGACGGTGATCAGCAGACAGGCCGGCCAGGCGTACCGGTGCAGCCCGAAGCTCGCCACCACGTCCGGGCGCGCCCGCTGCCCGTAGTCCCTGATGACCTGCGCCTCGTCCCAGGCGAGGAAGGTGTCGAGGTCCGCCCCGCCCGCCGCGAGCCCGGCGGCGCCGACCCAGCCGTCGCCCTGCGGGGCCGCTTCCCCGTGTCCCAGTTCCCGCACGCTCAGCTCCGGGAAGACCTCGGTCAGCCGGGTGTACGCGTCCGTGACGGCGGAGCGGGCGGGGTGGCCGTCGGCGAGGCCCGGGGCGCCTGTGGCCAGGGCGGGAGCGGACATACGGGTACCCCGCTTCACGATCGTTGAAAGGTTAGGCTTACCTTACCCTCAATATCGGATGTTTGAACTGGGGCCATGTGCGCCTATGGTGCTTGACGGACGGGTAACAACCGCCGCAATGACCCCCAAGTACCACCAAGCCCGGAGGAGGACCCCGTGGAGCAGGCCGGTTCGCTGGGCGCGCGCGGTTCCACCGGGTCGGCGGCCCCGGACATCCGTACGGCGTCCGTCCGGGTGCCCGCACAGGCGCGGGCGGCGGACGTCGAGCGGGAGCGGGGCGTCGCCTCCGACGAGTCCCGGTCCGCCTCCGGGGCCCGTGGCGAGCACACCCACAGCGAGCCGCCCATCCCGCACCCCCGCGTGGAGACGGCGCGCCCTGTGGAGACGGGCCGCCCCGTGGAGACCGCGCGCCCCGTGGTCCAGCGGGCCTCGGTCCGCGGGCAGATCCTCGACGCCCTGCGCAGCGCCCTCGTCGCGGGCGAGCTCGCCCCCGGCCAGGTGTACTCGGCGCCCGTGCTCGGCGAACGCTTCGGGGTGTCCGCCACACCCGTACGCGAGGCGATGCAGCAGCTCGCCCTCGAAGGCGCCGTCGAGGTCGTACCGAACCGGGGTTTCCGGGTCGTCCGGCGCGGGACGCGCGAGCTGGCCGAACTCGCCGAGATCCGCGCCCTCCTCGAAGTCCCGGTGGTGCTGCGCCTCGCCCGCACGGTGCCCGCCGCGCGCTGGGCCGAACTGCGCCCGCTCGCCGAGGCGGCGGCGCGCGCCGCGTCCGCGGGGTGCCGTGCCACCTACGCCGAGTGCGACCGCGCCTTCCACCACGCGATCCTCGCCCTCGCCGGCAACGACCAGCTCGTGCAGATCGCCGACGACCTGCACCGCCGCGCCCAGTGGCCCCTCGTGGGCGGCCCCGTCCCGCGCGGCCGCGCGGACCTCATGGCCGACGCCGCCGAGCACCTCGCCCTTTTGGACGCCCTGACCGCCCAGGACCTCCCGGCCGTCCAGTCCCTCGTACGAGAGCACTTCGCCGACAGCTAGGTCCGGTACGTGCCCTTCCCCTGACGGACGTCACGGCTCCGTGGACGCCGGGCAACAGGACGCGTCGCCGGGAACCCGGACGGCCCCGCACGCGTGTCCCCCGGTACCAGCAGCACACCGGGGGAGAAGACGATGCCCGACCCGTCCTGGCAGGCGATGCAGCAAGCGCAGCAGGCCCAGCAGATCCACCAGAACCACGTACGCCACCACCGTGCGGCGCACGACATGGCCCGGGCCCACGCCCGTCACACCGGCGCACCCCACACGCACCGCCCCGTGCCGCACACCGGCGCCCGGGGCGGCGGCCTGCGCGGCCTCCTGGTCCTGATCATCATCGTCGGGGTCGTGGTCTACGTCGCCCACGACCCCGAACTGCGCACCGCGGTGGGGAACTTCGCCCGCAACCTCTTGGCGCACGTCCAGAGCAGCTGACCCGGTCCGGCGAACGCGGGGCCGTGACACATGCGGCTCCGCCGCGCGGGCGCGACCAGCCACGATTCACCCGCTCCCTCCGCACAACCTCAAGCGGTCGCGGCGGGCGGGGTCAATTGCCGCGCCAGCCACGTCGGCACACCCCCGAGCAACCGGAACAACCGTCCCGCCTCCGCCCGCAATCGAGTCGCCTCCGGCTCGGTCTCGGCATCCGCGAGCGAGGCCAATGCCGGAGCCGTGCCCACCAAGTACCCCAACTCCTCCCGAATCCGCAGGGATTCACCGAACCCGTGCCGGGCCTCCGCCAACTCCCCTTCCCGCAGGGCGAGTCCGGCGAGGTGCCGCCAGGTGAAGGAGAGCAGGAGCGGGTCGCCCTGGGCGACAGCGCCCGCGTGGGCACGCCGGTACGCGGCCCGCGCGGCCTGCGGCGACTGCGCGAGGTTCTCGGCGAGCAGCCCGCGCCGGAAGTCCAGCAGCGCCCGCCCCGGCGCCCCCGGGGCGATCAGCGCGGCGGCCCGCCCGAGCGCGGCCCGCGCCTCGTCCGCCCGGTCGCGCACCCCGAGCAGTGTGGCCGCGTACGCGAGCTGGCCGCGCTCACAGGCCGCCGCCCCGCGTTCGTCGTCGCTCTGGGCCACCGCCTCCGCCGTCCGCAGCGCGTCCTCCGCCTCGGCCCAGCCCTGCTCGGTGTACAGGCACCGCTCGACGAGGAGCGAGGCTCTCTGCAGTGCGGGACCCGCCGTCCCGGGCTGGAGCAGTGCGGCCGCGTCGACCCAGCAGGCGCGCGAGCGCAGCCGCCATACCGCGGTCTGGAGTGGATCGTCCCCTGCGTTCGTTCCGGAACCAGACATGGCGGTATGCGCCACGTTGCCCTCCCCGAGCACGCCATTGAGCTGTTGAGTGGTGGCATCTCAGCACGGATCGCGGTACCCGGCCAAGGGGGTGGGTGAAGGATTTCACAAAGTCGTGGGACTGGTGCGGCACTTGCTGACACGCGCCGCACGGACCCGTGACCTCAGCTCATGCGCAACGCGAGGAAGAAGTCGAGCTTGTCCTCGAGGCGGGAGAGGTCCCGGCCCGTCAACTGCTCGATGCGGCCCACCCGGTAGCGCAGTGTGTTGACGTGCAGGTGGAGCCGCGTGGCGCAGCGCGTCCAGGAGCCGTCGCAGTCGAGGAACGCCTCCAGGGTGGGGATGAGTTCGGCGCGGTGGCGGCGGTCGTAGTCCCGGAGCGGGTCGAGCAGGCGCGCGGTGAAGGCGCGGCGTACGTCGTCCGGCACGAAGGGCAGCAGGAGGACGTGCGAGGCCAGCTCCTGGTGTCCGGCCGCGCAGACCCGGCCGGGGCGGGCGGCGGCGACCCGGCGCGCGTGCCGGGCCTCCTCCAGGGCGCCGCGCAGCCCCTCGGCCGAGTGCACGGCGGCGCTGACGCCGAGCGTGAGCCGCCCGTCGTCGTTCAGGCCGGCCGACAGCGGGTCGCGTACGGCCTCCAGGAGGGTGTCCGCGAGGATGCCCGACTCGGAGCCGTCGTGTTCCGCGGAGACCGCCGGGAGAGGTACGAGCGCGATCGCCTCCTCACCCGTATGGGCGACGGCGATCCGGTCGGAGTGCTCGGGGCCGCTGGTCAGCGGGTCGACGAGGATCTCCTCCAGGAG
The DNA here is from genome assembly GCF_001514115.1 of Streptomyces olivochromogenes. Taxonomy (GTDB): domain Bacteria; phylum Actinomycetota; class Actinomycetes; order Streptomycetales; family Streptomycetaceae; genus Streptomyces; species Streptomyces olivochromogenes. The sequence continues at coordinate 79,343 of NZ_KQ948463.1, read as the reverse complement.
CGACTGGGTGACCGGCCCGCCCTCGATCCCGCCCGCCCGTCTCCCGCCACCACCCTCGACCGAGGGCCCTGCGGGCCCGCCCCCCACTTCTTCCCACTCGACGCGGGCCACCACCACCTGCCAGTGCGGTGCGGCGCCGAGCCCGGGCAGCAGCACCGGCGCGGCGACGCGCAGCCGGGCCGCGATCTCCGCGGGGGCAGCCCCCGTCTGCACCAGTTCGAGGACCTCCTGCGCGAGCCGGCGCCGTACCGTGCGCGCCGCGTCCCGCCGGTCCCGCTCGACCGCGATCAGCTGGGTGACGCCCTGGAGCAGGTCGAGCCGCTCCGCGGGCCAGTCCCCGGCGTCCGCCTCGACCGCGAGCAGCCAGTCGGAGAGCACGGTCTCGCGCACATCGCGGGAGGCGGCCGCGGAGCGCCCGGAGGAGCGGATCGGGAAGAGGGAGTAGGTCGTCGTGCCCACGAGCGCCCGGTGTGGTCCGCGTCGCCCGGTGCGCGCCGCCGCGAGGTGTTCCGCGGCCAGCTTCGCGGACACGTCGGCGGGCAGCGCGGCCCCGGCGAGCTTCGAACCGGCGATGGGGCGGCCGGTGGGGGAGAGCACCCAGGCCCGCAGGTCCAGGTCGGTGCCGAGCAGGTCGAGGACCACGTCGGGGCCGCCGCCCGCCGGGCCGGACGTCATCATCCGCCGGTGCCGGTCCACCACGGCCGCGAGGTCCCCGGCGCGCTCGCCCGAGACCTGTCGTACGACATGCTCGGTGATCGTCGCGAACGCCACCGACTCGTGCACGGCGAACAGCGGCAGCCGGTGCCGCACGCAGGCCAGGACGAGGTCCTCCGGGACGTCGCCGAGCTCCGCCTCACCGGCGGCGAGGGCCGCGACCCCGGCGGCCGCCAGGATCCGTACGAAGGGCTCGGAGTCCGCGGCGCCGTGCCGCCAGGCCAGGCCGGTGAGGACCAGTTCGCCGCCGGAGAGGTAGCGGCTGGGGTCCTTGAGGTCCGTGGTCATCACACCGCGTACGGTGCGGTCCAGCTCGTCCTCGCCGCCGAGCAGCCGCAGGCCCAGCGCGTCGGTGTCCAGCAGTGCGCGCAGCCGCATTCTCGTCGCCGCCGTTCTTGTCTCGAAATCTACGATGGATCTGAAGGTGAGCAATGGGCGAGCGGATCCGCGAGCCGTACTCCCTGGTCCCAGCGTGTGCTGGATGTTTCCTGTCGTTTCCATTAGGAAAACGAGGAGGTTACTGATGACCTCCGTTCATACGAATCTACAAGATGACCGCCCTGGCCAGCCAACTCCTTCATGGTTTCGGTGACTGACCCCGGTGGACGACAGCGCGGTGTACTGACCTCACTCCACGTGAACAACTCATGAACGAGCCCGGGCCGCCGCACACGATCTGGCTTGATCAGAACGACCCACGATACGAAGAAGAGAGCCACTCATGGACTTCCTTCGCCCCGCCAGCTGGGAGGAGGCGCTCGCCGCGAAGGCCGAGCACCCCACCGCTGTGCCGATTGCGGGTGGCACCGATGTGATGGTCGAGATCAACTTCGATCACCGCCGGCCCGAGTACCTCCTCGACCTGAACCGCGTCGGCGAGCTGAGCGAGTGGGAGGTCGGCGAGGAGAGCGTGCGCCTGGGCGCCTCCGTCCCGTACACCCGGATCATGGAGAACCTCCGCGGCGAGCTTCCCGGCCTGGCCCTGGCCTCCCACACCGTGGCCTCTCCCCAGATCCGCAACCGCGGCGGTGTCGGCGGCAACCTCGGCACCGCCTCCCCGGCCGGCGACGCCCACCCCGCCCTCCTCGCGGCCGGCGCCGAGGTCGAGGCCGAGTCCGTACGGGGCACGCGGCTGATCCCGATCGACGCGTTCTACACCGGCGTGAAGCGCAACGCGCTCGCGCCCGACGAGCTGATCCGCGCCGTCCACATCAAGAAGGCCGACGGCCCCCAGCAGTACTCCAAGGTCGGCACCCGCAACGCCATGGTGATCGCGGTCTGCGCCTTCGGCCTGGCCCTGCACCCCGAGACGCGGACGGTCCGCACCGGCATCGGCTCCGCCGCGCCCACGCCGGTCCGCGCCAAGGCCGCCGAGGAGTTCCTGAACGCCGCGCTCGACGAGGGCGGCTTCTGGGACAACGGCAAGATCATCACCCCGTCGGTCGCCAAGCAGTTCGCGGACCTCTGCTCCGCCGCCTGCAACCCGATCGACGACGTCCGGGGCACCGCGAGCTACCGCCGCCACGCGGTCGGCATCATGGCCCGCCGCACCCTGACCTGGACCTGGGAGTCGTACCGCGGCACCGCCGCTCACACGGAGGGAGTCGCGTAATGCGCGTCAATTTCACGGTCAACGGCCGTCCGCAGGAAGCCGACGACGTGTGGGAGGGCGAGTCCCTGCTGTACGTGCTGCGCGAGCGCCTGGGCCTGCCCGGCTCCAAGAACGCCTGCGAGCAGGGCGAGTGCGGTTCCTGCACGGTCCGCCTCGACGGTGTGCCGGTGTGTTCGTGTCTGGTCGCGGCCGGCCAGGTCGAGGGCCGCGAGGTCGTCACGGTCGAGGGCCTCGCGGAGTTCGCCAAGCAGCGCGCGGAGCACGGCGGTTGCGCGACCGGCTCCTGCGGCACCTCGCTGGACGAGGCCAGGCGCTGGGAGTCGAAGCCCCAGGACTCCCACACCGGCGAGGGCGGAGAACTCTCGCCCATCCAGCAGGCGTTCATCGACGCCGGCGCCGTCCAGTGCGGCTTCTGCACCCCGGGTCTGCTGGTCGCCGCCGACGAGATGCTGGAGCGCAACCCCACGCCGACCGACGCGGACATCCGCGAGGCGCTCTCCGGCAACCTGTGCCGGTGCACCGGCTACGAGAAGATCATGGACGCGGTCCGCCTCGCGGCCGCCCGGCAGTCCGAGGCGGTCTGACCATGGGAACCACGGGTACACCCACCAACCTCACGCAGGGCTCCAGGACCAGGGGCGGCATCGGCGAGTCGACGCTCCGCCCGGACGGCATCCTCAAGGTCACCGGCGAGTTCGCGTACTCGTCCGACATGTGGCACGAGGACATGCTCTGGGGCCAGATCCTGCGCTCCACGGTCGCCCACGCCGAGATCGTCTCCATCGACACCGGCGAGGCCCTCGCGACGCCCGGCGTCTACGCCGTCATGACGTACGACGACCTGCCGACCGAGGTGAAGAACTACGGCCTGGAGATCCAGGACACCCCGGTCCTCGCGCACGGCAAGGTCCGCCACCACGGTGAGCCGGTCGCGATCGTCGCCGCCGACCACCCGGAGACCGCCCGCCGCGCCGCCGCCAAGATCAAGGTGGAGTACCGCGAGCTGCCGGTCATCACGGACGAGGCGTCCGCGACCGCGCCGGACGCGATCCTGATCCACGAGGGCCGCGACGACCATCACATCGGCCACGTCCCGCACCCGAACATCGTGCACCGCCAGCCGATCGTCCGCGGCAACGTCGAAGAGGCCGCCAAGAAGGCCGACTTCGTCGTCAAGGGCGAGTACACCTTCGGCATGCAGGACCAGGCGTTCCTGGGCCCCGAGTCCGGTCTCGCCGTGCCCGCCGAGGACGGTGGCGTCGACCTCTACATCGCCACCCAGTGGCTGCACTCCGACCTGCGCCAGATCGCACCCGTCCTCGGCCTGCCCGAGGACAAGGTCCGGATGACGCTCTCGGGCGTCGGCGGCGCGTTCGGCGGACGCGAGGACCTGTCGATGCAGATCCACGCCTGCCTGCTCGCCCTGCGCACCGGCAAGCCCGTCAAGATCGTCTACAACCGTTTCGAGTCCTTCTTCGGGCACGTCCACCGCCACCCCGCGAAGCTCTACTACGAGCACGGGGCGACCAAGGACGGCAAGCTCACCCACCTGAAGGCCCGGATCGTCCTGGACGGCGGCGCCTACGCCTCCGCCTCCCCCGCGGTCGTCGGCAACGCCTCCTCGCTGGGCGCGGGCCCGTACGTCGTCGACGACGTCGACATCGAGGCCATCGCCCTCTACACCAACAACCCGCCCTGCGGCGCCATGCGCGGCTTCGGCGCGGTCCAGGCCTGCTTCGCCTACGAGGCCCAGATGGACAAGCTCGCCGACAAGGTGGGCATGGACCGGGTGGCCTTCCGTCAGCTCAACGCGATGGAGCAGGGGACCGTCATGCCGACCGGGCAGGTCGTCGACTCGCCGGCCCCGGTCGCCGAACTCCTGCGCCGCGTCAAGGCGATGCCCATGCCGCCGGAGCAGCAGTGGCTCACCGCCGGCGAGGCCGCCGACGTACGGCAGCTGCCGGGCGGCCTCTCCAACACCACGCACGGCGAGGGCGTCGTACGCGGTGTCGGCTACGCGGTCGGCATCAAGAACGTCGGCTTCTCCGAAGGCTTCGACGACTACTCGACGGCCAAGGTCCGCATGGAGGTCGTCGGCGGCGAGCCGGTCGCGACCGTGCACACCGCGATGGCCGAGGTCGGCCAGGGCGGTGTCACCGTCCACGCGCAGATCGCCCGCACCGAGCTGGGCGTCGCCCAGGTGACCATCCAGCCGGCCGACACCCAGGTGGGCAGCGCCGGTTCGACGTCCGCGTCCCGGCAGACGTACGTCACCGGTGGCGCCGTCAAGAACTCCTGCGAGCTCGTCCGCGAGAAGGTCCTGGAGCTGGGCCGCCGCAAGTTCGGTACGTACCACCCCGCTTGGGCGACCGCGGAGCTGCTCCTGGAGGGCGGCAAGGTCGTCACCGACGGCGGCGAGGTCCTGGCCGACCTGGTGGACGTGCTCGGCGACGAGTCCGTCGAGATCGAGGCCGAGTGGCGGCACCGCCCGACCGAGGCCTTCGACCTCCGCACCGGACAGGGCTTCGGCCACGTCCAGTACACGTTCGCCGCGCACCGCGCGGTCGTCGAGGTCGACACCGAACTCGGGCTGGTCAAGGTCATCGAGCTGGCCTGCGCCCAGGACGTCGGCAAGGCCCTCAACCCGCTGTCCGTCCTCGGCCAGATCCAGGGTGGCACCACCCAGGGTCTGGGCATCGCGGTCATGGAGGAGATCATCGTCGACCCCAAGACCGCGAAGGTGAAGAACCCCTCCTTCACGGACTATCTGATCCCCACGATTCTCGACACGCCGACCATCCCGGTCGACGTGCTCGAACTCGCCGACGACCACGCCCCGTACGGGCTCCGTGGCATCGGCGAGGCCCCGACCCTGTCGTCCACCCCGGCCGTCCTCGCGGCGATCCGGAACGCGACGGGTCTGGAGCTCAACAGGACGCCGGTACGCCCCGAGCACCTGACCGGCAAGTAACACCCTCTGTTCGTCTCGGGCCGTCCCCCGGGTCGTGCACATCCCAAATCCCGCAGCAACCACCGTGGTTGCTGACGCGGGTGCCCCTGTGAACCTTGGGAGATGGCACCATGACCCAGCAGTCAGTGGAGCCCAGGACCGTCGCCGACGACGCGGGTGCGGGTACCCGCGTCCCGGCCGGGCGGTCCTGGCTCGACCGTTACTTCCACATATCCCAGCGGGGATCCACGGTCGCGCGTGAGGTGCGCGGCGGCGTCACCACCTTCATGGCGATGGCGTACATCCTCCTGCTCAACCCCCTGATCCTGTCCGGCAAGGACGCGGCGGGTCACACACTCGGCCAGAACGCGCTGATCACCGCGACCGCGTTCGCGGCGGCTTTCAGCACCCTCCTGATGGGCTTCTTCGGCAAGGTGCCCCTGGCCCTCGCCGCCGGACTCTCCGTCTCAGGAGTGCTCTCCTCGCAGGTCGCCCCGCAGATGACCTGGCCGCAGGCCATGGGCATGTGTGTGATCTACGGAGTGGTCATCATGCTCCTGGTCGTCACCGGCCTGCGCGAGATGATCATGAACGCGATCCCGCTGGCGCTGAAGCATGCCATCACCATGGGCATCGGCCTGTTCGTCGCGCTGATCGGCTTCTACAAGGCCGGTTTCGTGCACCAGGGGAAGTCCACCCCGGTCACCCTCGGCCCGGCCGGTGAACTCGCCGGCTGGCCGGTCCTGCTCTTCGCCGCCACGCTGCTCGCCATCTTCATGCTCCAGGCGCGCGGCATCCCCGGCGCGATCCTGATCGGCATCGTCGGCGGCACCGTACTCGCGGTGGTCCTCAACGCCCTCGGCGTCATCGCCCCCAAGCAGTGGGCGAGCGGCGCCCCCGAACTGCACGGCAGCGCCGTCTCGATGCCGGACTTCTCGCTCTTCGGCAAGGTCGAGTTCGGCGGCTGGGGCGACGTCGGAGTGATGACGGTCGGCATGATCGTCTTCACGCTCGTCCTCGCCGGGTTCTTCGACGCGATGGCCACCATCATCGGCGTCGGCACGGAGGCGGGGCTCGCCGACGCGCAGGGCCGGATGCCGGGCCTGTCCAAGGCGCTGTTCATCGACGGCGCGGGCGGGGCGGTCGGCGGGGTCGCGGGCGCGTCGGGCCAGACGGTCTTCGTCGAGTCCGCGACCGGGGTCGGCGAGGGCGCCCGTACGGGCCTGTCCTCCGTCGTCACGGGCCTGTTCTTCGCGGCCTGCCTCTTCTTCACCCCGCTGACGGCGATCGTCCCCGGCGAGGTCGCGGCGGCGGCACTGGTCGTCATCGGCGCCATGATGATGATGAACGCCCGCCATGTGGACTGGGCCGACCGCGCCACCGCGATCCCGGTCTTCCTGACCGTCGTCGTCATGCCGTTCACGTACTCCATCACCGCGGGCGTCGCGGCCGGAGTGCTGTCGTACGTCGCCATCAAGATCGCCCAGGGCAAGGCCCGGGAGATCGGGGCGTTCATGTGGGGCCTGGCGGCGATCTTCCTCGTCTTCTTCGCCCTGAACCCGATCGAGAGCTGGATGGGCGTGCACTGACACGCCCCTTCCGGCCGACGACCCTCCACGCACCCCTGTTAAGGAGACCGAGACATGCTGGACATCGCCGAAGAGCTGCACCGGTGGGTCGAGCAGGGACGCGACTTCGCCGTGGCCACCGTGGTGGCCGTCAGCGGCAGCGCGCCCCGCCGGCCCGGCGCCGCACTCGCCGTCGACTCCGACGGCACGGCGATCGGCTCGGTCTCCGGCGGGTGCGTGGAGGGCGCGGTCTACGAACTGTGCCGGCAGGCGCTCGAGGACGGCGAGAGTGTCCTTGACCGCTTCGGATACAGCGACGAGGACGCCTTCGCCGTCGGTCTGACCTGCGGCGGCATCATCGACATCCTCGTCACGCCGGTCCGGGCGGGCGACCCCGCCCGGCCGGTGCTCGGCTCCGCGCTGGCCGCCGCCGCGAGGGGGGAGGCAGCCGCGGTCGCGCGGATCGTCGGCGGTCCCGCCGAACTGCGGGGCCGGGCGCTGCTCGTCCGTCCCGACGGCTCGTACGAGGGCGGCTTCGGCGCCCATCCCGAGCTGGACCGCACGGTGGTCGGCGAGGCGGGCGCCTTCCTGGACGCGGGCCGCACCGGCACCCTGGAGATCGGAGAGCAGGGCTCTCGTTGCGGAGCGCCGCTCACGGTTCTCGTCGAGTCGTCCGTGCCGCCCCCGCGCATGATCGTGTTCGGCGCGATCGACTTCGCGTCGGCGCTGGTCCGCATGGGCAAGTTCCTCGGCTACCGCGTCACGGTGTGCGACGCCCGCCCGGTCTTCGCGACCGCCACCCGCTTCCCCGACGCCGACGAGATCGTCGTCGAGTGGCCCCACAGGTACCTGGAGCGCACGGAGGTGGACGCCCGGACCGTCCTGTGCGTCCTCACCCACGACGCCAAGTTCGACGTACCGCTGCTGCGCCTCGCGCTGCGGCTTCCGGTCGCGTACGTCGGCGCGATGGGCTCCCGGCGCACGCACCTGGACCGCAACGACCGTCTGCGCGAAGTCGGCGTCACCGAGCTGGAGTTGGCGCGCCTCAGGTCCCCCATCGGCCTCGACCTGGGCGCCCGCACTCCGGAGGAGACGGCCCTGTCCATCGCCTCGGAGATCGTGGCCAACCGGCGCGGGGGGAGCGGGGTGTCGCTCACGGGGGCACACACGCCGATCCACCACGACGCGACGTCGGTCCCGGCGCGGCGGATCGGGTCGGTGGCCTGAGCCGGTTCGGTGTCGGGGGAGTGCGGGGGTGATGCGGCCGCCGGTCGGCTACTGGGGGGCCGGGCCCGGCAGTTCCTGGTCCCCGGAGGTGAGCGCGTCGAGGTCGCGGGCGAACTCCTCGGTGTCCAGGAACGGGAGGTCCAGGACGTCGGTGGGCAGGCCGGTCGGGCTCTCCGGGCCGAACAGTGGCTGCTCGGTCCAGATGCACTTTCCGGTCGCCGTGTAGCGGGTGCCCCAGCGCCGGGAGAGCGCGGTGACGAGTTGGAGTCCGCGTCCGCCTTCGTCGGTCTCCGACGCCCGGCGGATGCGCGGCATGGTCAGACTCCCGTCGAAGACCTCGCAGACCAGCTCGGGGCCGTGCAGGAGGCGCAGCCGCACGGGGCCCTTCGCATGGCGCACGACGTTGCCGACCAGCTCGCTGGCGAGGAGTTCCGTCGTCGGCGTCAGGTCGTCCAGATCCCAGGTGTGGAGCTGCTCGCGGATGTGGCGGCGGGCCTGCCCGGCCGCTCGCGGGTCCTCGGGGAGCAGCCAGGAAGCCATGTTGTCGGCGGTCAGTGCGTGGAGGCGGGCGATGAGGAGGGCCGCGTCGTCGGCGGTGGAGTGCTCGGCGGGGAGCAGTCCCGCGGTGACGGTGTCGCAGAGGCGCTCCAGGTCGGCGGCCACGTCACCGGGGCCCTCGTGCGCGGCCCGCAGCAGCCGGGCGAGTTCGGCCATGCCGTCGTCGATCTCGCGGGTGGCCGACTCGACCAGGCCGTCGGTGTAGAGGACGAGCAGACTCCCGTCCGGCACCGCCATCTCGAAGGTCTCGAAGGGCGGCTCCGCCGCGCCGAGCGGCGGATCGGGGGCGGGGCCGGGGAAGTGCACACTGCCGTCGGGGTGGACCACGGCGGGCGGGGGGTGTCCGGCGCGGGCGACGGAGCAGATCTGGGTGGTGGAGTCGTAGAGCGCGTACAGGCAGGTGGCGTAGGACTCCTCCGCCATGCCGCCGACGATGTCGTTGAGGTGGCTCATGATCTCGTCGGGGGGAAGTTCGAGGTCGGCCAGGGTGTGCACCGCCGTGCGCAGCCGCCCCATGGTGGCCGCCTCGGGCAGCCCGTGGCCCATCACGTCACCGACGACCAGGGCGACCCGACCGCCGGAGAGAGGGATGATGTCGTACCAGTCGCCGCCGACGTCCATGCCCTGTCCGGCGGGGAGATAGCGGGCGGCAGCGGTGCACGCGGGCAGTTCGGGCAGGCCGCTGGGGAGCAGACTGCGCTGGAGTTCCTGGGAACGGGTGTGCTCGGCGTCGTAGAGCCGGGCCCGTTCCAGGGCCTGTGCGACGAGGGCGCTGATCGTGGTCAGCAGGGTGCGCTCCTCGTCGCTGAGACGGCGCGGCCGGTCGAAGGAGACCACGCACACCCCGAACGTGTGCCCGGACGCGGTCAGCGGCATGAACGCCCAGGCCTGTTTGCCCGCCTGGGGCGGCCGGGCGGCGAGTTCGGGGTAGCGGGCCACGTACTCGGCGCGCGAGGAGAGGAACAGCGGCTCGCCGCTCAGGATCGGGTCCCAGACCGGGTCGCGGGCCACCCGCGCACGGCCGTCGATCGTGTCGAGGAAGGCGGGCGAATAGCCGACGGCCCCGACGTTGTACGCCCGGTCGTCCTCGATGGCCTGCACCACGAGGCCGGTGGCGCCGAACGGCGGCAGCACGCGCCGTGCGACGGCGTCCACCACGTCCCGGGAGGTCGTCGCCTTGGCGAGGGACGCGGTCAGCTCGGCGATCCGGGCGGCGCGCTCGGCGGCGGCCTGCTCGGCGGCGGACCGTTCGTCCTCGTGCCGCCGGATCTCGGTCACGTCGGTGAAGTAGAGGGTGAGGCCGTCGGGTCCCGGGACCAGCCGCAGGTGGAGGCGGCGCCCGGTGTCCGGAGTGTCCATGTCGAAGCCGGCGGGCTGCTGCGCGGCGGCGGCCTCCCGGCAGCGCTTCTCCAGATCGGGGACCTGCCGGACGGAGGGAAGCTCCCAAAGGACGCGGCCGAACAGCTCCTCCTCGGAGGAGCCCAGCATGCGCTCGGCCGCCAGGTTCAGGAAGGTGATCCGCCACCGGTCGTCCACGGCGAGGAAGCCGTCGCTCATGTGGCGAAGAGCGCGGCTGAGCGCGTCGCGGGCGGAGCGGGACTCGTTGCTCTCCCATCCGACGCCGATCATCCGTACGGGCTCGCCCTGAGCGTTGTAGGTCGCCCGGGCGCGGGCCTGGGTCCATCCGTAGGTGCCGTCCAGGCGGCGCACCCGGTACTCGGCCTCGAACACGGTACGGTCCCGGAGCGCCTTTTGCGCCGCCCCCAGGGTCGGCGCCAGGTCGTCGGGGTGGACGATCCTCATCCAGTTCTCGATCCTGCCGGTGAACTCGGTCGGCCTGGTGCCGTAGAGCTCAAGGGCGGCCTCGTCCCAGACCAGCTGGCCGGTCTCGACGTTCCAGTCCCACGAGCCGACCCGGACCTCCTCCAGAGCCTGCCGCAGCCGGTCACCGCTCAGTTCCTCCCGGGGCGGCCGAGCGGGCGGCGGTGCCTGCTGCATGCGCTCCTCGGTCCAGGCGATCACGGCCTGGAGGAAACCCCACTGCTCGACGGTCGGCTCCCCCTGGCCGCCCATCACCACGGTGAGCGCGCCGATACCGCGGTCACCGCTGAACACCGGCACGGCCGCCAGCCCGGTCCCGGGCCATGAGACCGCACCGGATCCGGGCTGTTCGCCGGATCCCGGCGCGATCCACACACCCCGGCCCTGGTGCAGGGCCCGGGCCGGGGCCAGCGGGCCTTCCTGGTCGATGATCTCCCAGGGCCGGGTGAGGACCGCGGGAAGGCCGGTCGTCGACACCAGGCGCAGCGCGGACATGGGGCCCCGCAGATGGATCATTCCCCCCAGGGCACCCAGCTCCCCCACCGCGTGCTGGAGCGCCAGCCGGAAGATCTCACTCTCCGTGACACCAGGGTCCACCGCGCTGAGCAGAGCCAGCCGTGTATTCATGATGTAAAGACTACAATTCTCCCGTTTCACACATAGGTGCGCGACCCGCCGCGCGCACGGAGCGTCAGGATTCCGGCCGCAGCAGCCCTCCCACCGCTCGCCCGAACATCCACCGCCCCGCCCACCCCAGGGGCCGGTCGAAGAACCGCGGCAGCCACCGTACGTCCAGGTCCTCCCGCCAGAGCACCCGCGAGCCCCCGCCCGCCACCGGACGGACCTCGATCTCGGCCCACCCCGTGACGAACGTGCCGCGCTTGACCAGCCGGCACCTTCCCGCGCCCCCGTCCTGGGGTGGCCGCCAGATGACGACCTCCATCGGATCGTCGAAGACCAACGGACCCACCCCCGACCGCGCGACGAACACCGTGCCCTCGCCGGTCGGCGGCGGGGTGCGCACGGTGACCCGGGTCAGCGGGACGACGGCCGCATGCCGGGGCCAGTCGGTGAGCCGACGCCAGCTCTCTTCGACGGAAGAAGGGGACACGCGTTCCAGCTGGAAGAGGACCACGAACGGATCGTAGGCGGCCTGAGCGGCCGTGTCGCACCTTCCTTGGAGGGCATCTACTCGCCCAACCTTGACGGCATGAAGGGGGCCGCCGCGTCGGGATCTACGTCCGCATCTCAGATGACCGTGAGGGAGGCGGGCTTGGTACGAAGCGCCGGCGGGAGGACTGCGAACAGGAGATCGCCAAGCTCGGCTGGAAGTTCGTCGACCTCTATAAGGACGACGACACGACCGCCGCTGACCGGCGGAAGAAGCGCAAGGAATACCTGCGAATGCTGGAGGACGTGAAGTCCGGCAACATCGACGCCATCGTGACCTGGCACCCGGACCGCATGTACCGCCGGCCCGCAGAGCTGGAAGATCTGATCATCATCGTGGAGGACCACAAGACCGAGATCGCGACCGTCAATGCGGGCGATCTCGATCTGAGCACCCCCACGGGCCGCTTGGTCGCCCGGATGCTCGGGGCCATCGCGAAGTACGAGGTGGAACACAAGCAGGAGCGCATCCTCCGCAAGGCCGAGGAGCTGGTGGCCGCCGGAAAGATCGACAACTCCGGCCACCGGGCCTTCGGTCATGACCGGCACTTCGACGGTGAGGGCCCGCGCCGAAAGATCACCCACGAGACCGTCAACGAGTGGGAGGCGAAGTGGATCGGGCGCTGGGCGGACCGGGCCCTGGAGGGCGAGAAGCTGTACAGCCCGGTCATGGACGCCATCGACAACGGCGTGAAGACCACCACCGGGGGCGACTTCTCGTATCAGGGGACGCGGGCCATGCTCATGTCCGCCCGGATCTCGGGCCGCAAGGAGCACAAGGGCGTCATCAAGGGGAAGGCCGTCTGGCCCGCGATCATCTCGTCGGAGAAGAGCGACGCCCTCCGGGCCCTGCTGGGCGAGCGGTCCGAGGAGTGCAAGGCGGAGTTCGGGGAGCTCGACGCCACGGCCCTGAAGTACCCGCACTCGGGCCTGCTCCGGTGCACCTGGCAGGTCCCGCACGTCGTGGGCCAGCCCTGCTCCTGCAAGAAGGAGAGGACGCAGCACCACAAGGTGAGCACGGGCCAGCGCGGGGACAAGGACATGGCCATCTATACGTGCAAGAAGGACGGGGGCGGCTGTGGCGGCCGGACGATCCAGATCCCTGACCTCGAACCCCTCGTGGAGAAGCCGCTGTTCAAGCGGCTGGAGGAGGTCGAGGTGGCGGACGAGGAGGACGTCAACGACCCCGGCCGGCTCTGGAGGCCAAGCTCGTCCGCGACGAGAAGCGGAAGAAGGAGCTGGAGGACGAACTCCTGGACGGCGACCATCCGGCTCGGGAGATTCAGAACGTGATCGACAAGCTCAACATGCGGATGGCGGACATCCGTCGGGAGATGGCGGAGTACAGCGTCAAGGCCAACCTATCCGAGATCAGTTCGGCCCAGCTCCGCAAGGAGTGGAAGGACTGCTCCGTGGCCCGGAAGCAGTCCGTGTACCGGCGCCTGATCAGAGAGATCCTGGTTCACCCTGCGATCCGGCTCCTCGACGTGTGGAACCCGGACCGGGTCGAGATCCTCTGGAAGTGATCTCGTCGGTAACTACGATATCCGCGAAGTCGGACCCTTCCCACCCGGGGCCTCGCGGGGCGATGGATAGACGAATCGTGTGGGTCGTCCGCTCCTCGGTCGCGCCCTTGGCCGCCCCTTCTACCACCCAGACCTTCACGCCTCCGGACCTCTCCTTGGACTCCGCCATCTCGACCGTGAACTCCATGTCGATCGCCTGGTACTCGAAGTTCAGACCGTGACGGACAGGGATCTCCGTGATCGCTGCGTACAACTCGTCGTATGCGGCCTGGATGGCTTCCTTGAGTCCGATCTTCGCCACGGCGCTGCCTCCACCTGCACTGTCAGGATCTTCTGGAAGTGACCTACGTGCCCACGATCTTGGGGGCTCCATCAATGACGCCGCGCTGGTACTGCTTCCAGAGGGCCCCGATCAGGTCATCCAGAACGTCCTTGTCCATAGAACAGATCAACAGCGCGTCCGCCTGCTCCTCGGTCAAGCTCCTCAAGAGCAACTCGTGGGCCCGCTCCTGGGCTTCCTTGCGCTCCGTGTGATTCCAGATCTTGTCCCGGTTCGCTGGCCCCTCTTCGGCATAGGGCCATCTCCGGGTGCTGGATCCGCCGGAGGCGAAGATCCCCTCCCCTGCCAGATCATCGTGCGCCATGTCGTCATAGAGCTGGTGGAGGTTCTGCTGGTGGTACTGCGCGTCGCCCACGATGCCCCTCGTCCCTGGCGGACTGACAGTGTCAGGCAGTTGGGGTGATCAGCTCAACCCGGGGATTCTGTGGCGTTCATCGCGATCTTGATCAACTCCTCCGCAAGTGATCACGCCTTGCCCTTGCGCCACGGGGCAGCAGGGTCGCCCAGAGTGTCGAGAATCAGCTCACACCACGTCACAGCAGCGTTGACTGTCAGTCGTGCATGGCGGACCCCGAGTCCTGACGGCACACTCGCCTGTCCGTGACTGCTGCCGAACCCCTGGTTACGCAGCTCGGCGACACCCGCGGCGATGTTGACAGCACCAGACAGGATCTTCTTGATCGCCTTGCTGCCGTCCGGGCCTTCCGGAGCGGAAGCGGCGTCGAGCTTCAGCTCCCTGTGGACAGTGCCGATAACCGCGAGCGAGCACGGAAGGAGCTGGACTCGCTCAACCTCGAAGCGGAGCGTGGCGAACTGGATGAAGAGGGCAAGGAGGAAGCCCGGAAGATCCGGGAGTACCTCGGCATCCCGCATCCCGCATCCCGCATCCCGCATCCTGCGCAGCCGTCGGCTGACGAGGCCGAAGCCGCGTCATGACGCCCGTCAGAACAGGTGCTTGCACTTTGTCTAGTGCACCGCCTGATCGCGATCAGCAGGACGCGTACGTCCTCATGCAGGCCCCGACGCCACTGGCGGACCGGGGCCTTTCGCATGTTCGGGAGGGCTTCAGTGAAGGGCGAACTCTGGCTGACCGCCCGCAAGGCCGCCAAGCTGACGGGCGTCAGCACCGTGACGGTCTATTCGTGGGTCCGCCGAAAACATCTGAAGTCGAGTACCTCGATCACCGAGGCCAGAAGCTCTTCTGCCATCTCGACGTCGCTAGGGCCGAGATGGCCACCCGAACCAAGGCCAAGTGCGCGTGCTGGTCCCTGCTGCCTGCCCCTGGGGCCCTGGGCTACTTCGGCAGGACCTGGCCCTGATCCGTCACGTAGTAGCTGTTGTTGCACTCCAAGAGCGCGGCTTCGTCCACGTTGGTTGGGCCGCCAGCCTGTTGATTGCAGAACTGGTTCAGAAGCTGAAACTTCTGCGCGGCGGACATCCCAACAGGCTGATTGTTCTGCTGCTGGTTGTTCTGCGACTGGCCGTCGCCCTGCCCTTGCACCCAGGGGTCCGGCGAAGATGTGCCCGAGCTACCCCCAGAGCCCATGAGCGCGCCACCCAGGAGGAACGAAGCGACGGTGACAGCGACCACGCCTCCGATGATGGTCACCGGCCGCTTCCACCAGGGTCGTTCCACCGCCGCCAGGATGCGCTGGTACTCCGGATCACCCTCGTACTCATCCCGCCACCGGTACCGAACCCGATTCACGGCAACCCCCTCAGAGCCCTGACCGGCAACGACACCGTGCGCGAAGAGTCGGGCAGCGCAAGCTATCCCCAAAATCTTCATGGGGTCTACACTCATGCCACAACTGTGATCTTGACCGTAAGCAGCGCCTGACGACCGTCAGCTCCTGACCGCTCTTCCGCCATCTCGACGTCGCGAGGGCCGAGATGGCCACCCGGGCGAAGGTCAAGCGTGTACCGATCCCTGCTGCCTGAGGGCTAAGCGCCTGCCCTCGACGGATCCTCTGATGGCTCTTCGGTCCCTTGCCGCAGCGGCTTTGTCGGGCCGCAACGCAACAGGCCATCCGCGGGAGGAAGTTCCGCAGAGGGAGGTCCGCAAGCTCGCCGGGTCCGCCATGAATCTCACGGGCAAGCTGATCCGGCTCATCCTGAAGGTCGACGACGTCACGCACCTGGACCGTCTGGAGTTCCTGATCGGGACCAGCACCTTTACCAACTATTTCCGGTGGACGGTCCACACCCACAGCGCGGTGAACGCCACGCGCACCCCCACGAGGACTGACACAAGCCCCCGGCCCCGGGAGCTCCTGGGTGTGGTTCGCCCTGGGGCCGAGTCTTTTTGAATTCCATCACCCTGTACCACAGGGGCGGTTACCGTCCCGGCATGGCTCGTACCTGTGTCTTCTGTGGCGCCACTCCGCTGACGAAGGAGCACACACTTCCCAAGTGGCTCAAGTCTGTGTTGCCGCCAGGCGGCTCTCGGGCCCTCCACGTCCGAGAGACAGAATCAACCCGGGATCAACACGTCGCATCGGCGGTTAACTCCACAGTCAAGATCGTTTGTGCGTCCTGCAACAACGGATGGATGAACAGACTCGAAGACGAGGTGCGTTCGTTCCTGCCCGACTTGATCAACGGACGAGACGCCGAACTGACCCCAGATGACCAGAAAGCGCTGGCCTCTTGGTCCCTCAAGACCATGTTCATGTTCGCGGGCCAGAACAAGCATCCCAGGTTGGAGATGCTGCCGCTGAAGGACTGCGCCGCCTTCTATCGCGATCGTGAGCCCAGCCGCTTCATGATCGCCAGAATCGGTGCCATGGAGCCCTGGAAAGGCGATGAGGGTTCAGCCACGATCGAATTTATTTGCCCTCAGTACAGCTGGCCAACCCCTACCGCCAACCCGACGTATGTCTCGACGCTGAGGATCGGCTGGTTTTTGATCCAGCTGGTCCGGGCCGGGTCCCTCGATGACGATCAGATCCTTGCGCCCTTCGATCCTCATCCCATGTTCCATCCACTGTGGCCTGTCGGCGCTGCGCTGACGTGGCCACCGCCGAGGCAGTTGCCAGCAGACCACATGGCGGCCATCGCCCGCCCAACCACTCTGCCGATTCAGTGGGCGCGTCCGGCAACGCTTACGAACCGCACATAACCCGTCGCGTTTGTAGTACAGGCGCCGCTACCGTCCGTCCATGGACGATTCGCTCTCGTTCGAGAGCTTCCTTGCAGCGGCCAGAACTGCCGCCCAGAAGGCCATGGACGACCACGCGCGTGGCGAGTACGACGAGTTCGCCCTTCACGGGGGTGTCGCCTTCGAGAAGCTCGCCAAAGCGGTCCTCGTCTCGAAGAACCCGGCCTACCTGGTCGAAATGCGCAACGGCAACTCGGACATGCTGCTGTACCTCTGCGGTGACGTGGATCTGGACGCCAAGAAGGTTCGTACCGTCGGCGCCTCGGAAGCCATTGCGCGGCTCCGGCGCATGAAGGTGCTCCCGCAGGATGAACAACTCGATCAGTTGATCGCCCTTCGTAACGGCACAGCGCACACGACTGTCGGCGATGAGGCGAAGGCCCTGCTCCCCACGCTCGCCGAGAACGTCGAGACGCTCTTGAAGCACATTGGACAGCCCATGGACGCGTTCTGGGGCCGCTGGACCAGCGCGGTGAATGTGGCGGTCGACAAGGAGCGCGACGAGATTCAGCGCGAAGTGGAGATCAAGATCAAGCAAGCGAGGCACCTCTTCGACGACAGGTTCAAGGGCCTACCTGATGGAGCAAAAGATGGAGTCCTCGGCGTCCCTCCGGCAGAGAACGGACGGTTCTGGGTCGGCGACATGACCGTGCTGAATGGGGACGACGTCCTGCTCGTTATGTCCCAGGTAAAATGCCCCGCCTGCACCGCAACCGCCATGATGACCCTTGTGCCGACCGACAGAATGGTCCCCCGCCCTAACTTCGTCCCAGAGGGATTCATCTGCCACCTGTGCGGTCTGAACTTGCAGGGCCGTGAGGAGATGGCCGCCTGCGGCGAGCTGGCCAGCGTCGGCAGGAAGTTGGTCTCGATACCACCCCTGGCCGAGGCCTACGCGAGGCGCTCAGCCGTCCGCCTCGGTGAGACCCGCACGGGCTGACTAGGCCCACTCGAAGCCCCGGTTCCCCGGCCGGGGCTTTCGCATGTCCAGAACCGCGTCGGACCTTCCTGCGCACACCCCCGCAAGGAGGTCCTCTTGATATCTGAGCTGCTCAGGTCCCTGGCCGCAGCCGAAGAGGCGGGCGCAGGGCCCGACATCGGCAAGATGATCGGCAGCTTCGTCCAGCACTGCTTCATCGGCCTGATGGTGGTCCTGCTGATCATCGGCGTCATCGTCCCCAAGTGGGCCATGCACGCCCTGACCCGCGAGAAGGACAACTGGCGCGAGGCCTTCGAGAAGCTCGGCCGCCATGACGGGTACGCCACCGAGTGCCCCGGCGGTCCGCTCTACGCTTGGGTGAAGAAGGGCGCTCCCCGCCCCGAGGGCACCCAGCCGGCCAAGCAGTACGAACCCCTCCCGGGCCCCTGGTTCTCCATGGGCCGTAAGTGCCCGGTCGTGGCCCGCATGCACGACCGCCTCGTGGCGGAGGGCAGCCGATACCAGAGCACCTCGAACAAGGACACCATCGGCTCCGGCGACGTCGCCTCGTACGAGGCGTTCCAGCGCAATCTGGGCTTCACCGGCTCGGCCGCTACCTGGCCTCCGGGCCCAGCGAGTTGGGCCGAGTTGAAGGTCCTCAAGGGCTGATCACACCAGTACGATCGACCCCCTTGTGTCTCTGGCAGGACACACAAAGCGCCCCTCATCTCCTTCGGGAGGTGAGGGGCGCTTTTCTGTGTTCTGGGGTGCTACTGGCCGCCGAGGAGGCGCGCCTTCTGCTGCTCGAACTCGGCTTGGGTGAGAATGCCCTGCTGCATCAACTGCCCGAGTTTGGCCAACTCGTCGGCGAGGGACGGAGACTGTGCTCCGGTGGGCTGCTGCGGTGCGTGCTGCTGGGCTATAGCGACATCCAGGGCCTTGCGGAGTTCCTCGAACGCTGGCATCTGCTTCTTCGTGAACAGCACTGAGTTCTCGTCGCCCCTGGCGCTCTGGGTCTGGGTTCCGGCCTTGGACCGTCTTTCCACGCCGCCGGGAAGTCCGAACTGGATGAAGCCCTCGACGATGGCTCCGGCAGGCTTCCACTGGACGCTGGCGATCTGGCTGATGTGAAGGCGCTTCTCGCCCTTACCGACGATGGCTCGGGCCAGGAGCCCCTTGCGGGTGATAGTCACGTACTGGCCGTCGAACTGAATCTGTCCGCCCTTGCCCTGGACCTCGATCACGTGGCGTTCTCTTCTCACGATGGTGCTGCTGGAGGCGCCATCGTGGCAGGTCAAACCCTTGATGTGGAGAGCGCGGGGCCAACATGTGGCAAAAATGTGCCCATCCCATGTATCGACGACCTTCGGCCCTCCCGACCAGTACCACGAAGCGCCCCCTAGGATCCGGCGGGGGGGCTCTTCTGCATTCCCCCCGCATTGATCGGCTTGAAGAGTGAGAATCTCGCCGTGGATGCAGGAGTTGCGGCCGTCCTGGGTGCGGCCATCGGTGGAGGTCTGACGGGGCTCACGGCTGTCGGGACAGGCTTGTTCGGTCTCCGAACAGCTCGTCTTCAGCTTCAGTTCCAGGAGTCGGAAGCTGCTCGGCAACGGCGCTTCGAGAGTCTCACCGAGAGGCGCGGACCGCGCTCACAGGCGTACGCGGACTTCGTCGCCGCTGGCCAAGAGCTAATCGACTCGTTGTACGGGCGGGGCCAGCAGGATTTCCTCTCCACATTCGAAGCCCTTCAGGCAAACATCCGCATGCGCCGATCGCACGTCGCCATCGCCGGGCCAGAGTCCGTAGTGAGAGCCGCCGGGGAGTTCGCCGACGAGGTAAGGGACTTCAGAAACGGACTGGCGCACGGGGCTCTTCGTGGCCACCCGTTCAACCACAAGCACAAACTCGAACGTCCGCTGGACGCCTTCACCAAGGCGGCACGGACAGCGCTGGAGGACGAGGGCCACCCACATGAGGGCCCTACCTCAACGGCAGCTCCGCGAGCATGACGGCGTACACCGGGGAGTCCGGGAAGGGCTGGCGCTCCCCGACCTTGCGGAAGCCCCAGTCCTCGTACAGGGCCTGCACCCGCGGGTGTTCGACGTCCACCAGGAGGACGGCGAGGTCCTCGTCCCGTTCCTCCAGAAGAGCCCGGGAGAGCAGGTCCGCCACGCCCTTCTTCCGCCAGTTCGGGCTGACGGCCAGTTCGGAGTACGAGAAGGTCACCGCCTTCTCCGGCGCCTGGTCGAGGTGCTCGCGCCACCACTCACGGCCAGGGACCGCAGGAGCGCCGTAGGCGAAGCCCACCGTCTCGTCACCGTCGTACGCGAGCACACAGGCGAAGTCGGCGTTACCGCCCCAGTGGTCCACGAACCAGGGGAACTTCTTCTTGAAGTCGTCGTCCCGGTCGGGGCCCGCCGCTGCGGCGTGCAGATCGATGATCGTCTGCCGGATCTGCGGCAGGTCGTCATGCCCGAAGCGGCGGATTTCCAGCCCAGCGGCGCTCACAGTCGGCTCCATTCGGATCGGTAACGGTCGCCCCACTCTCGGGCGATCGTGGCGTCTGGTGCAAGAGTGATCAAGTCCCGGTAGTAGTCACCGAGCAGAGACCGAATCCGTCCAGGGATCGGGTGGCCGGCCATCAGCTTGAAGACCGTGGAGGCCGTGGTGCACGCCTGGTCGACGTCGCGCTGGTGGAGCTGGGCCAGGGCGAGCCGCGCGGTGGCCAGAGCCCGGTTCCTGCGGAACGCCTTCGGGATCGCCCCGAGAGCCTTGTGGGAGGCGGCCTCCGCCTCGGCGGAGTCCCCGATCCGGTCCCGGACGATGGCAGTGATGGCCATCAGCTCAGACAGCCCGTAGAAGGCGATCCACGACGGCCTGGGCTCGGCCGTCTCTGCCTTGCCCAGGGCCTCCTGGGCGTGTCCCAGGGAGCGCAGGGCGGCTTGACGGTTGCCCAGGTTCGAGTGGCCGATGGCCGTACGGGCGTGGGCCAGGGAGCTGTACAGGGGCTCGCGCCGGGCGATGGCTGTCCCCTGGGCCGCGTAGGCGGCATCGACGGCTTCGGCGTATTCGTCCCGGTGGTGGGCGAGCATCGCATACGAGTTCCAGACCCGCATCTCGGCGACGGGATCCTTGGCCATCCCGGCCAGGTACAGGGCCCGGCCCAGGAGCTGGGAGGCACGATCCATCTGCCGGGCGTCGATCGCGCTCCAGGCGGCCGTGGCGGTGTAGTCGGCGGACACCGAGAAGAGCCTCTGGCGGATGCGCTGGGTGGCGCCGAGCTTCTGCTTCTCCAGGGCCTCGGCCGCCCCGGCCAACGCGGCCCTCTCCAGGCCCTCGTGGCCTCCTCTGTTGCGGTCCAGCGCCATCAGGGCGTCCAGCCCGCTACGGAGCCGGATGACGTCGGAGGTGCCGACCTGGGGAGGGGCACCGACGAAGGGGACGACCACGGAGGCCGTCGTGCCGGCGGTGGCGGTAAGGAAGTTCCTGCGGTCCACAGGGGGCTCCGGTTCGCTGGCGGGACATCGTCTTCGGGCCGGAGGGCTGAACCCCAGCCCCTCGGCCGTGCATCCGAATACTGCCTCCAGCGCCTGCCGTTGACTGGGGTGAGGCCACCTAGTTTTTCCGGTCCGCCAGTTGCGGATGGTCCGGTCGCTGACCGTCCCCTCGTGTCCGGCACAGATCAAGCGGGCGTTGATCGCGTCCACTAACTCGACCTGGGTCATACCCCGCTCGTCCATCGCGCTGATGAGGCGCTCATTGCCGTCCACATACCCACGGTAGGCAGTGAGTCTCTGTCCGTAAGCAGGAACGCACAGAAATTTCCGGTCCAGCTCAATGCACAGCCGACCGATTTTTCCTGCCCCTCAGCAGCCAGGAGCCGTTCACTCAGGTAAGGCCACTCACACCCGCACCCCCTGAGGTCCTGATGACTGTGACGGCAACGCCACGCCCCACGGGGCACCCCGGTTACTCGCAGACTCTCGAACGCGTACCGGAGAGCGCGGGCGTTGCTCGCAGCCTGGTCCGTACCGCGCTCACCGCCTGGGGGCAGGAAGACATGGTCGACGACGCCCTGAACCTGATCACCGAGTTAGTCTCCAACGCCGTCGACCACGCCCGCCTCCCCGCGATCCGGATCATCGTCCTGCGCAAGGAGAACTGGGTCCGGCTCGCCGTGGTCGACCGCTCCCGGGACATCCCCCTCATGCGGACGGACTCCAACGGCGACCAGATCCGGGGCCGTGGCCTCGTCCTGGTGGAAGCCCTCTCGGACCGCTGGGGCACCGACCTCCACCGCTGGGGCAAGACGGTCTGGGCCGAGATCCGGTACGAGGGAGCGCTGTGAGGGACGGCAAGCCGTGGATCGGCGACCAGGTGCACGACCACGACGCCCAGAGGAACGGGATCATCACCGACGTCCAGGGCGGTACGTACGTGCTCCGGCCGCTTGCCGGGGGAGGCGCCGAGTGGGACGCCCCCAGTGACGAGAAGCTGAGTGTCAACGTGCCGCGCCCGGAGCAGATCGGGTGGCTGAGGGCATGAAGAGCATCGTGTTCCCGTGGCTGAGCGACCTGCTGGACGAGCAGGCGTACGAGTTCCTCGGTGAGGTGATCGAGGCCGCCAACGCCGCCGGGACGCACACCGCCTTCCGCCAGACCCTGGACGCCCTCGTCGTCGAGTGGCGGGACGAGCAGAGGTCTCCCAGCTCCCTCGCGAGGTCAAGCCCGTAGAGGCTCCCCCAGCCTCCCGAGGTGAGAGAAGCCCCGGCTGTCCTCGGATGGTCGGGGCTCCTCCACGTCTCACTCCTCGTCCAGCCACTCGATCTCGTCGTCCGTGAGGTCTTCCACCTCCGGGACCTCACCATTGGCGTAGGTGATCGGCTTCGGGTCCCAGTGCCGGTACTCCCAGCGTGCCTGAGTGGTGATCTGCTCGATGCTGTCCGTCGGCATGTGGGCACGAGCGGCCTCCATGGCGGCAATGACCACCTCGCCGTACGTGTCGCTCACGCGGCTGTGCCGGGTCACCTTCTCGTTGACTTCGATCTCCAGCTTGATCGTCAGAATCTTCTTGACGCCCATGCGGCCCCCTCCCTCGTCGTTGGGCGACCAGTCTGATCCGCAGCACCAACCGACCGGCGGGGATCACTGGAGTTGGCATCGAAAACCCTGAAGTAGATGTTCTAGAAGGGAAATGTGGTGCCACGGATCCACCCGGCGACGCACGGAAGGGGCCGTGCCGGTGCGTCGCAAGCCCGTCGCTTACGTCCGGATCGAGCAACGGCTCCCTTGCCCGGCCCACGTCTGATCCGGCGGCGACGGGCTCGACGTACCGGCACGGCCCCGACCCACCCACGACCTCACGACCTCACGACCTCACGACCTCACGACCTCACGGGTCAGCGTGGCGCGGTCGCGTCCGTTTTCCGGCGGTGCCGCCCCACGTCGTAGAGCTGCCAGAAGTACGGCCCTTCATCGTCACTGGCGTCGAGAGCGGCCAGGATCTCGTCGCCGCGCGGATCGTCGCGCAGGGCCAACTGCACGGCCGCGGTGACCCGTACGTCCTCCGTCTCGTCGGTGAGACACGCCGCGAGGGCGTTCGAGACCTCGGAACCCGCGGGCGCGGAGACCAGTGCGGCGCAGGCTCCCCGGCGGACCTCGGCCACCTCGTCCCGGGTGCACGCGAGGACCGTGGCGAGGGCGTCACGACGCCCGGCGTCGACTCCGTACTGCAGACCGAAGACCGCCCACTCCCGAACCCCGCTGTCGGCATGCCGGGCGAGGTCGTGCAGGGGTCGCTCGGCACGGGGATCCAGGGCGCCGGACAGTCCCGCGGTCAGGGGCCGCAGCACGCGCGGATCCGGTTCGCGCGCGGCCCACGGCAGGAAGAGATCGACCAGCGGGGCGTCGAACGGTGCCTCGTCGCTGTAGTCGAAGAGGTTGAACAGCCGGAGCACTTCCGCACCGAAGTACCGCTCTTGCGGGTCCGGCCGGTCCCGCAGGGCGGCGGCCATGTCCCACGTGGCGCGATCGCGGCGCTCCTGGAGGACATTCGTCGTCACCCACCAGATCTCGTGGTCGACGTCCGGTTCGGCCAGCGCCCTCGACAGCAGCTCGGTGAACGAGGTCCTGATCCCGTACCGGGGCTCCAGCGCCGTCAGGATCGCGCTGTGCCCGGTACGGACCGTCAGACCGGCCAGCGTCAGCTCCTCGACGCTCACCCCGTTCTCGTCACGAACCGTCTCGCACCGCACCGTTCCCGCCGAACCGCACCTGCGGCGCAGCTCGGCCACGGCGCCCGTCTCGTGCCAGGACCGGGCCAGCGCGAGGGCGTCACGTCCTTCACGGTCTCTGTGCCGCATCTGCGCCCCGTGGTTGATGAGCGCGGTCACGATGTCGGAGGCGCCACGGTCGACCGCCCGCAGCAGCGGGGTCTGGCCGTCCACGACCCGGTCCAGCCGGGCGGAGCGCATCAGGACCTCGACCGTGGCCAGGTCGAAGCCGTCCACCGCCAGGCAGAGCGCGGGCGTGCCCCGGTCGTCGACGACGTCGGGATCGCCGCCGGCATCCAACAGCGCCTTCACCGCCTTCACGTCCCCACTCCGGACCGCCACCGTCAGCGACTCCCCGCCGGCATCCAACAGCGCCGTCACCGCCTTCACGTCCCCACTCCGCACCGCCGCCGTCAGCGACTCCCCGCCCATACGCCCCCGCTTCCCTCACCAAAGCCCCGCCCCACGGCACGAAGCCGACGGCACCAAGCCGACCGCACGAGGCCGACGGCACGCGATGCTAACCGCGCCGCCCAGCTACCCGCCCGTCGATTTCGCCCCGGTCGCACGCAACTCCCGCCAGCCCTCGCGCTGTTGACACATCGTCCGCCACCCACCAGGCTATCCGGGGAGTACTCCCCGTTTGCACTCCACCCCCCGTGACCAACCGGTCCAGAGAAGGTCCGGAGAAGGTCCAGAGAACAGGAGTCCACGTGCCGGACCAGCCCCACGTCATCGACCCCGCGGGCGCCGACCTCCACGGCGAGGCGGATCTGCTGCGCGAGCGCGGCGCCGCGGCCCTCATCGAACTGCCGGGCGGGATACGGGCCTGGGCGCCCACCCAGTACGAGATCCTCAAGCGGCTCCTGGCCGACGACCGGGTCTCCAAGGACCCCAACCAGCACTGGCCCGCCTGGATCGGCGGCGAGTACCGCGAGAGCTGGATCACCCTCTGGGTCGGCGTGACCAACATGTTCACCGCGTACGGCGCCGACCACCGCAGGCTGCGCAAACTCGTCTCGCCCGCGTTCACCAAACGCCGTACGGACGCGCTCAAGCCCCGCATCGAGGAACTCGCCGCCACGCTGCTCGACCGGATGGCCGAGGCCCCCGACGGGCGGGTCGACCTCAGGTCCGCCTACGCGCACCCGCTCCCGATGCAGGTGATCTGCGAGCTGTTCGGCCTGCCCGAGGACCGGCGCGCCGACACCGCGCGCCTCATCGAGGCCAACATGGACACCACCATCACCCCCGAACAGGCCATGGCCACCTACCGGGAGATCCACGAACTGCTCGCCGGACTGGTCGCCGCCAAGCGTGAGCGGCCGGGCGACGACCTGACGACCGCCCTGATCGCGGCCCGGGACGAGGAGGGTTCGCAGCTCGCCGAGAGCGAACTGATCGACACCCTCCTCCTCGTCATCGGCGCGGGCCACGAGACCACGGTCAACCTGATCGGCAACGCGGTCCACGCCCTGCTGACCCACCGCGAGCAGCTGCTCCGGGTGCGCGGCGGCGAGATCCCCTGGAGCGAGGTGATCGAGGAGACCCTCCGCTGGGCCCCCTCCATCGCCAACCTCCCGCTGCGGTACGCCGTCGAGGACATCAAGCTCCCCGACGGCACACTGATCGCGCGGGGCGACGCGATCCTGGCGACGTACGCGGCGGCCGGCCGCGACCCGCTGCGGCACGGCGAGAGCGCGGGCCGCTTCGACCTCGGCCGTGCGGACAAGGAGCACCTCGCCTTCGGCCACGGCGTCCACTACTGCATCGGCGCCCCACTGGCCCGCCTGGAGGCGTCCCTCGCGCTCCCCGCGCTCTTCGCCCGCTTCCCCGACCTGAGCCTCGACGACACCCACGGCCCGGCCCGCCTCGCCGAGTCCTTCATCGGCCACGGCTACCGGGTACTGCCGGTGCGGCTGGGCTGACGCGCGGCCGTCAGGGGCGGTAGACGGTACCGGGCTTCGCCTTCCCCGGCGCCAGCAGCTGCGGCACGGTCACGAACACGTACCCCCGCTCCTTGAGCGCGTCGATGATCCCGGGCACCGCGGGCACGGTGCCCGGGTAGAGGTCGTGCAGCAGGATGATCCCGTCCCGGCTCGACTGCTTCAGGACGCGCTGCTGTATGACCTTGGGGTCGAACGTCTCGTAGTCCTTGGCGGTCACGCTCCACAGGACCTCCGAGAGGCCGAGTTCGCGGCTGATCTTGTGCACGGTGTCGTCGGTCCGCCCCTGCGGCGGGCGCATGAGCGTCGGCCGCTTCCCGGTGAGCTTCTCTATCGCGTCGTCGGGCTTCTCCAGCTCCTCGCGTATCTCCGCGGGCTTGATCTCCGTCAGGATCTTGTGGTCCCAGGTGTGGCTGGCGACCTCGTGTCCCTCGGCGGCCATCCGCTTGACGAGCTCCGGGTACTTCTCGATGTGCCGCTTGCCGAGCAGGAAGAAGGTCGCCGGGACCTTCTTCTCCTTGAGGATGTCGAGGAGCTTGGCCGAGTTCTCGCTCGGCCCGGCGTCGAAGGTGAGCGCGATGCACTTGGCCTGGCGGCAGTCCACGGTCCCGAACTTCGCCGGGGCGCCGGCGGCGGCCTGCGTGCGGGCGGCGGCCGGCGCGGTGGTGTGGAGGGTCGTGCACCCCGTCAGCGGCAGAGCAAGCGAAACGGCCGCCAGAAAGGCGGCCGTCGAACGCAACCAGGTCCCCGGTCTTTTCATCTTCTTGGTCAGCGAAGGCATGCGAAGACTGTACATCTGGTGTATACACCGCATGCATAGGGGTCCCTGTGGGATTCGGATTCCGAAGAACCCCCTGCTCAGACGTCCGGCGGCGCCCGCGCCCGCACCGGCAGCCCGCTCTCGAACGACCGGTTCGCGGACATCCCCGCCGCCGTGGCCTCCCTCGCCCGTCGGCACCTTCATCGGTGTACGGGTCTTGTAGTGACATCCGCGCATTACCTAGGGTCGCTCCTGGTGCAAGCGCTTTCTGAAAGGGAGGGTCACTGGCGATGGCGCTCACCGCGATCGACGTACGAGACCGCACGGACGTACGAGACCGCACAGACCTAAAAGACACCACCCTCGACCACAGCGACGTGGAAGAACAGCGCGATCCCTCTCAGGAGCCCCAGTGACAGCCCGCAAGACCTTCCTCGCCGCGCTCGCCGACACCGGTGTCCCCCTCGACACCGCGTTCGTCGAGTTGCTCACGGCGACCGCCGAGACCAGCGCCAAGGCCGTCCTCGACGGGTACGCCGCCGATCTCGTCGAACTCCGTGACGGCGGCGAGGCCCGCGCGGCCACCCGTGCGCTGCGCACCCTCGTCTCGGTGTACGTGCACGAGGGCTCGGCGTACCACCACTGCGCCGCGCTCCTGGGCCCCGCCGCCGAACTCGCCGACGCGCTCGCCGAGGAGCAGTACGACAACGGGCTGTGGGAGCACGGGGCGGACGGCAACCCGGCGGACACCGCCTTCTCGGTCGTCGACCTCAACCTGATCCACCACCTGCTGGAGGAGGACGCCCACGAGGCGACCACCGGACTGCGGGCGACGATCGAGCGGATCCTGCGGCTGGCGGGCCCCTCCCTCGCCACCGGTGGCGTCCACACCGCCAACCACCGCTGGCTGGTCTGCGCGGCCCTCGCCCGCATCCACGCCCGCTGGCCCGACCCCGCCTACCCCGAGCGCATCGAGGCCTGGCTCGCCGAGGGCATCGACCAGCTGCCCGGCGGCGAGTACAGCGAACGCAGCCCCAACTACTCGGCCGCGGTGACCAATCCGGCGCTGCTCGTACTGGCCCGCCACTACGGACGTACGGACCTCTACGCGAACGTACGCGACAACCTGGCCGCCAACCTGTACGTCATCGAGCCCAACGGCGAGGTGGAGACGGTCCATTCGCGCCGCCAGGACCAGACGAGGGTCGTCCACCTGCCCGAGTTCTGGCTCCAGTACCGGGAGATGGCGCTGCGCGACGGAGACGGACGGTTCGCGGCGGTGGCCGCGCTGCTCCAGGAGCGCGGCACCGACCAGACCTTCGGCGAGACGTCGATCGGCGAGCGTCTCGCCCAGGTCCTGGACCGGCCGGAGCTGGCCGCCCCTCTGCCCGAAGTGGCCGCCCTGCCCGACGACTTCGAGCACCACGACGACAGCTGCCGCCTCGTCCGGGTCCGTCGCGGCACGCACACGGCGAGCGTCTTCGGCGGGACCGACTTCCCGGAACTGCACGCCATCTCGTCCGGCCTGTCCACCAACCCGACCTTCTTCAAGATGCGCAAGGGCGCGGCGATCCTCGACTCGCTCCGGCTGGCCCCGCGGTTCTTCGCCCTCGGCCACTTCCGGGCGGAGGGACTGGAGCGCACGGACGACGGCTGGCGGCTGCACGCCGAGGTCCGCGGCGCCTTCCACCACCCACTGCCCCCCGGGCACCGCCGCCCCGACGGCGCCTACCCCCTCACCGACGACAGCCGCTTCTGGTCCGCGATGGACTTCCCGCACCGCCCGAAGGAGTACCGCACACTCCGCACCGAAGTCCTGGTCCGTGAGGTCGGCGGCGGAGCCTGGGACATCTCCTTCGACCTCTCCGGCGAGGGCTGCGCGAGCCCACTCGCCCTCGAACTCTGCTTCCGCCCCGGCGGCACCCTGACCGGGGACGGCCTCGAACCCGTCCCCGGCTCCCCGGACACCTTCCAACTCGTCTCCGGCGAGGCCACCTACACCGTCGGCACCGACCACATCACCTTCGGCCCCGGCAACGGCAAGGGCGGCCGGCAGCCGGCGGTGGTGGACCCGGGGGAGCGCTACGCGTGGCTGAGCGGCTCCCTGACTCCGGACGGGGTGCGGGTACTGATCACGGGGCGTTCACCGCTGACGTACCGGTTGACGCTGCGCTGACCCGGTGCTCCGCCGGTTCGGCGGCCAGGAGTTGGGTGGCGGCCAGTTCGCGGTAGAGGTCGTCGTCGTCGACCAGGGAGTGGTGGGTGCCCACGGCGCGGACGTCGCCGTGTTCGAGGACCACGATCTGGTCGGCGTCGGTGACCGTGGACAGCCGGTGGGCGATCAGCAGGACCGTGCAGCGGCCCGCGGTGCGGGCGACGAGTTCACCGAGGGCCTGTTCGTTGCGGGCGTCGAGCTGGGCCGTCGCCTCGTCGAGCAGAAGCACCTGGGGGCGGCGCAGCAGGGCGCGGGCGATCGCGAGGCGCTGGCGTTCGCCGCCGGACAGGGTGACGCCGCGCGGGCCCACGGGCGTGTCCAGGCCCTGGGGAAGGCGGGCGAGGAGACCGTCGAGGCGGGTGACGGCCAGGGCCTCGGCCAGCTGCTCCCGGGTGGCCGAGGGCGCCGCGTACAGGAGGTTCTCGCGGAGGGTGCCCGCCATCACGGGGGAGTCCTGCTCGACGTACGCGATCCGGCGCCGGACCTCGGCGCGGGGCAGGGCCGCGATGTCCTGGTCGCCGATCCTGATCGTGCCCGCGGTCGGCTCGTAGAAGCGCTGGAGGAGCGAGAAGAGGGTGGTCTTGCCCGCGCCCGACAGACCGACCAGCGCGGTGCGGGTGCCGCCGGGGACGGTGAAGCTCACGCCGCGCAGGGCCGGGGCGCGGCCGGGGTAGGTGAACTCGACCCCGGTCAGTTCGACGGCCGGTGGCGCGGCGTGGGCGGGGGTGTGCGCGGGCTCGGTCGCGTCGATGTCGTCCTCGACCGGCAGCGCGCCCGCCTCCTGGATCCTGCCCACCGCGCCCAGCCCCTGCTGGAGTTGGGCCGCGCCGCCGACCAGCTGGGACACCGGGCTCGCCAGGAAGAAGACGTACAGGAGGAAGGCGATCAGTTCGGAGACCGACATCGAGTGGTGGGCGACGAAGGTGCCGCCCACGCCGAGCACCACCAGGAACGCGGTCTGGATGGCGGCGCCGCCGACCATGGTGACGAGGGCGCTGTAGCGGGCGCCGACCAGCCCGGCGGCGTACGCCTCGTCGACCGCGTCCTCGGCGGTGCGCGTCTCGCGGCCCTCTGCGCCGTTGGCCTTGACCGTGCGGGCCGCGCCGAGGGTGCGGTCGAGGACGGCGCCGACCGCTCCGACCGATGCCTGGGAGCGGGCCACGGCCGCCTTGATCCGGGGCAGGATGACGGTGATCACGACACCGACCATCGTCAGCACGAGCAGCGTGACGCCGAGCAGACGCGCGTCGAGCGTCGCCATCATGAACAGCGCCCCGGCGAAGGTCAGGACGCCGTTGACCGTCATGATCAGGCCCTCGGTGGCGGCGCTCTTGAGCAGGGTGCTGTCGGAGGTGACGCGGGCGATCAGGTCCCCGGGGGCCCGCCGGTCCAGCTCGGCGACCCGCAGTCGGATCAGCCGGTGCACCAGACCGCGCCGCACCTCCCGCACCACCCGCTCCGAAGTCCGTTGCTGGAGCCAGGCGTTGAGACCGGTGAGCAGGGCGCCCGCGACCAGGAACGCGGCGAGCAGCGCGACCGGAGTGACCACGCTGCCGCCGTCGTCCAGCCGGTCCAGGATCGCCTGTGCGAACTTCGGCTGCACCAGCCCCGACACGCTGGCCAGCAGAGTGAGTACGAGGGAGAGCAGCAGCACACGCCAGTGGGGCCGGGCGTAGCCGACGAGGGCGACGAGCGAGCCGGTGGGCGGGGGCGGCGCGGCCCCTTCGGATTTTGGTGTGGCGTCGGTCAAGGTGCCGGGTCGCCGTTCCGGGCTGGGCACGTCCGCCCGTTCGGCGGAGGGCGTGTCCGCGCTCGGTGCCAGGTGGCGTTCCCACGGGCCCGGACCCGGCGTCTTGGGCGCCGTCGGGCCGCGATCCTGGACGTGGGCGGTGCCCTGGGCAGGGTCGGGACGACGGCCGTCGGTCGGCGGCCGGTGCTTGCTCGTGCCGTTGTCGTTCACGCGCCGCCTCGTGCGCGCGTCACGGCCGACCCGGCCGGCAGTGCCGCGAGGCGGGCGGCGGCGGAGGCGCTGCCGCCCGCGGCGCGGAAGGACTCCCCGACGGCCTCGGCCGCCTTCCGGTGGCCCCCGGCCGGGTCGAGGACCGTCTCGACCGCCGCGCGGATCCTGGCCGCGTCGGCGCGACCGAACCGCAGCCGTACCCCGGCGCCCGCGTCCACGACCTGCCCGGCGACGATCGGCTGATCGTCGCGGATCGGCGCCACGACGAGCGGGACACCGTGCCACAGCGCCTCGCACACGGTGTTGTGCCCGGCGTGGCAGACGACCGCGTCGAGCCGTGGGAGAAGGGCGAGTTGGGGAACGTGGGCGCGCACGAGGACGTTGTCGGGGACCGGGCCCCCGACGAGGCCGCCGGGATCGACGAGCACCGCCCGCACTCGGCCCGCCAGCCCGCCGAGCGCCTGCGCGGCCGCGTTCAGGAAACGGGCCCCGGCGTCGTTGTTGGCCGTGCCGAGGCTGACCAGGACGGTGGGCAGAGTCGACGCGTCCAGCCAGTCCCAGGGGAAGTCGTCGCCGCTCGCGGGGCGGGCGGCGACGGACGGGCCCACCAGCCAGACCCGGTCGGGCAGTTCGGCAGGGCCGAGCAGCGCGCGGGTGGTGTACGCCAGGACGCCGTGCGGGGAGAAGCGGGGGTCCGCCGAGCCGGCCCCGTCGCAGATCCGGTTCCGCAACCGGGCCAGCAGCCCGTCCAGCCACGCCGCGACCTTCGGCATACCGGCCAGCGGGTCGACGAGTTCGGCGGAGGTGGTGGCCGAGGTCACCCAGACGCGCCCGAGGGACTCGGCGACCAGCGCACCCGCCACCGCCTGCTGGTCGCAGACGACGACATCGGGGTCGTACGCCTCGATCGCCGCCCGTACCCCGGGCGCCATCGCGTCCGCCAGCGGGACGAGGAAGCCCTCCCAGAGGAACTGGAACGCGGCCGGCCCCTTCAGGTCGGCGGGCCGGGAGAGCCCGTCCTCGGGGAGGGCACAGGGGAAGACGACGGCGTCGGACCCGACGAGAGCGCGGACGAGTTCCGGGTGGCCCGCCCACGCGACCTCGTGCCCGCGCCCGGCGAGTGCCGCCGCGGTACCCACGGCCGGGTTGACGTGCCCGACCAGCGGCGGCACCACGAACAGGAACCGGCCCATCTAGCGGGCCTCCCCCAGCGCGTGCGCCTCCTGGCCGAGCAACAGCCAGTCGCGTACGAGGGCGTACGTCTGTGCGGTGGCCTCCACCAGCACCGAGTGGCCGAGGTCGGGCAGGACGACCGTACGGCAGTGGGGGAGCGAGGCCTCCAGCATCCCGGTCTGCGCCGACAGCTTGGACGCGCCGCCGAAGATGGCGAAGACCGGGCAGCGGATCGCGGACAGGTCCTCGTCGAGGAGGGCGCTGAGCGGGATCTCCTGGGCGAGCGCGGTCTCGTCGAGCACCCGGCCCGCCGCCCGGAACGGCCGGGCGTTGCGCTCGCCCGGGTTCTCCCGCAGCCACTGGGTGACCTGCTGGACCACCAGTCCGCCCTGTTCGCCGACCAGGCCCTCGTACATGTTCCGTGCCCACGCCCGGGCCGGCGGTTCCGCCTCGATGGCGATGACGCTCGCGACCCGCTCGGGGCGGGCGGCGGCCATGGCGTACGCGACGGCGCCGCCGAAGGAGTTGCCGACGAGGTGCACCGGACGGTCGATCACCAGCGCGTCCAGCAGTCCGTCGAGGTCGTCGACGAAGTCCTCCATCCGGTAGCCGGTCGGCGGCCGGGAGGTCTTGCCGTGCCCGCGCAGGTCGTACATGACGACGTCCAGGCCCTCCTCGGCGAGCCGCGGCGCGAGGCTGAAGTAGTAGCTGGCGAGGCTGTCGATGAGCAGACCGTGGATGAGGACCACGACGGGGCGCGCGGAGCCGCTGTCGTGGCCCAGCCGCTGGACGTGTACGTCGATGCCGTTCACCCGCATCGTCGCCATGTCAGCCCACCTCCGCGACGGCCAGTGAGTCCACGACGTAGCCGACGAGATCGCCGACGGTGAGCGCGATGATCTCCTCAAGCCCGCGGTCGGCTATGAACGCGGCGAAGTTGACGCGCTCGCCGTAGAACTCGCGCAGCTGGGCGGAGAGGGTGACGAGGTCGATGCTCTCCAGCTCCAGGTCGTCGTGGAAGGACGTGTCGAGGGTGATCTCGGAGTCGTCGAGCCCGTACTCCTCCAGCACGGTGCGCAGGATGGCCGAGATGTCGGCGAGCGCGGTCGCCGCGTCGGGCGCCGAGGTCCGTCCGCTGTCCGACTGGCCCACGGGACGGTCGAGTTCAGTGGTCATCTTCGTTCTCCTGATCGTTGACTGCCGTCCAGGCCACGACGTACTCCTTGCCGGGCCCCGCGGACGGCCGGGGGGTGGTCAGCGCACAGTGCCGCACGCGGTACTCCTCGCCCGCGGTACGGACGGTCAGCCGGTCGTCGTCGACCGAGGTGATCTCGAACCGCTTCGGCTCGCCGCCCAGTCCGGTGCCGCGCGCCTTCGCGACGGCCTCCTTGGCGGCCCAGAAACGGGTGAACCAGAGCCGTTCGGGGGCTGCCCCCGGCCGGTGGACGAGTGACGTGAGCAGCTCGCGTTCGGCGGTGGTGAGGGCCACGGCGAGGGTGCCCTCGGGGCGGTCGGTGACTTCCTCGATGTCGATGCCGCAGGGCCCCTCCCTCCTGGCCATCGCCACGGCCGTCTCGCCGCGGTGGGCGATGGAGACGTGCAGTTCGGGCAGGGTCCTGCCGTAGCCGCCGGTCACGAAGGGGCGGCCGGCCGGATCGTTGCCGACCCTGACCTCGGCCGGGTAGAGGGGGCCCGCCCCGGCGTCCCACATCACGTTCCGTACGGCGTCCTTGGCGGCGATCCGGCCGAGCAGCCACTGCCGCCGGCCGCGCGGGGCGTGTGCCGCGTACCGTTCGCGTTCCTCGCCCGCCAGGATGTTGCGCATGATCAGCTCGCGGGTGGCCAGATCGGGCCACTCCTCGTGGACCAGCGCCCAGCCGCCGGGCTGCATCCGGGACAGCGTGTACCGCTCGGGCTCCCGGTCCACCTCGCGGATGCGCGGATTGCTGTCGAACCGGCGGTCCTGCCAGCCGCTGAACTCCGCCCACACCCGCCCTCGATGGACCAGCTGCATGTCCGCCTCGAGGGTGGCGTCGGTCACGGAGGTGATCCGGATCAGGCACTCCAGGCGCTCGCCGGGAGCGGGGTGCGGGCCGTGGAAGCGGATCTCCTTCATGCCGACCGGAAACACCGTCGTCCGCACCGGCTGCCGGGCCATGATCCAGTAGCCGAGGAGCTGCCCCACGTTGTCCAGCAGGGCGCCCGGCGCGGGCGGGGTGACGAGCACCCCGCGTACGTGCCGGTCGCCGACCGCGGTCAGCTCGGCCAGGCCCTGGAAGCGCGGGCCGTGGAACATCCAGCGGCGCGAGTACAGCTCCGCCGCGGTCAGCTCGGGCTTCTCCTCCCGCGCGGCGGGAAAGGTCCAGGGCTCCGGAGGCGTGAACCGGGGCCGATCCTGGGCGAGTTCGACCACGGCCCGGGCGTACGGGCCGAGTGAGGCGGTGACTCTGTCCGGGCCCTCGGGGACGATCCGTACGGGGATGTCGACGGCCGGAGTGGCGGTGATCCACTGGTGCAGCCGTACGTCGTGGACGGCCACCGCGCGCCGGCCGGGCGCGGCCCGCTCGGCGAACTCCATGAGGTGGGCGATCACGGTGGTGCCCGGGACCACGGGCCAGCGGTCGGCGGGATCGGCCTGGGCGGGCTGCCGGAAGAAGCAGTGGTCCAGGAGGTACGGCATGGTGTCGACGGAGACGTGGAGGGTCGCTTCGAGGGGCTGGGGCTGGGGTTCGGGGGTGGCGGGCTCGGCCGTACGAAGGCCGGTGCCGTTTTTCGGGGGCGTGCCGCCCGTACGGGGGCGGGGCGGGGATCCGCGTCCGCGTCGCCCCGCCGTCACCACGTCCGAGGCGAGCGCCGTCGCGTCCCGCAGCAGTGCCGACAACTCCGCGCCCAGCGGGCCCTGTTCCGCCAGGGCCGCGGCGTCCTGGGGCGTGGTGTGCCGCGGCCGGGCCAGCGCGGCGCTCAGCCGCTCGCGGGTCTCCGGGTCCAGCGAGACGTTCGCGCCGCCCAGGTCCAGCCGTACGGGACGGCTCGGACGGCGTACCGTACGGGCCGGTGCGACGGTCGAGGCCGAGGTCCTGCCCAGCAGCGGGACGAGGTCCGGCGCGGCCCCGTCCGCCCACAACGCGCTTGCCACACGGTGGAGTTGGGGCAGGCCCGGGCGGTGCGGGGAGTGGGCGGGGACCACGAGGTGGTCGCGGCCGTGCAGGGTGTCGTCGATGAGCGAGCCGAGCTGCCCCGCGCCGAGCTGGACGAACGCCCGGAAGCCCGCCGCGTACATCGTCTCCACCAGGGGCCGGAAGCGGACCGGCTCCAGCAGGTGGCGGATGAACAGCTCGCGGATCGCGGCCGGTTCGTCCGGGTAGGGGGCGACGGTCGTCGCGGACCACAGGGGCAGCGCGGCCGGATGCAGGGTGTAGGCCTCGGCGGCCTTCCTGATCGGATCGAGGTAGGGCTCCAGCATCGGGGTGTGGAAGCCGGAGCGGAACGGCAGGATCTGCGAGATCACCGCCCGGGCCCTGAACACCCCGACCAGTGCGGCGACGGCGGGCTCGGGGCCGCAGATCATCGACTGGTTGGGCGCGTTGTCGTGGGAGAGGACCACGTCCCCGCGGCCGGCCAGCTCGGTCAGTACCACCTCGGCGGGGGCGCCGATCGCGGCGAAGGCCAGTCCGGGGACGCTCAGCGCGTCGGGGTCGAAGTCGGCGAGGAAGGCGTCGACCTCCTCCGGGGGGTGGATTCCGGCGGCGGCCATCGCGGTCCACTCGCCGAGGCTGTGCCCGGCGAGCGCGTCCGGGACGACGCCGAGGCGGCGCAGCGCGGTGTCGAGGAGCCGGCCGAGCTCGAAGACGCCGGTGCCCTGCCGGCCCACGTCCCCCACGGTGGCGTCGGTGACGGCGCGCGACCAGGGCAGCCCGAAGTGCCGTGCGATGTCCTCGGAGTTGGGCGCGAACTCGGCCTCGAGGCCGGGGAAGACGAACGCGAGCCTGCCGCCGCCGGGGCCCAGCAGGGGGCGCGGCACGAACCACACGTCGCCCCGACCGCGCCACCCCCTCCTCTTGGCGACCGCCTTGCGGGCCAGCGCCAGCCGCTTGGCCGTCGGCCCGACGACGGCGAGCCGCACCGGATCGGCGGTGGGGACGCGTTCGTCGAGACCGGCGCTGATGATCGCGGAGTCGGAGCGGTCGAGGAGCGCGGCCATCGCCTCGGGTGTCGGCGCGGTCAGCCGCAGTACCGGCTCCGGCTCGTACACCTCGGCCGGCCGCCGCGCGACCGCGACCTCTTCGAGCACGACGTGCGCGTTGATGCCGCCGAACCCGAAGGCGTTGACGGCGGCCCGGCGCACCGGCTGCCGGTCGTCGGTCCGCCAGGGCAGGGCGGCACCGATGGGCGTGAACCGGGTCCGGGCGAGCGCCGGATGCGGGTCGTCGCAGTGCAGGGTCGGCGGGAGCACCTGGTGGTGGACGGCGAGTGCGGCCTTGATCAGCCCGGCGACGCCCGCCGCGGGCATGGTGTGGCCGATCATCGACTTCACCGAGCCGATGACGGCGTCCGGCACGTCCGGCGCGTCCCCCGGGATGTCCGTCGGCGGTGGTCCGAACACCTCGGCGAGCGTGGTGAGTTCGGCGCCGTCGCCCGCCGGGGTGGCGGTGCCGTGTGCCTCCAGAAGGCCGATCGAGCCGGGGGCGGACGGGTCGAGCCCGGCGGCCTCCCATGCCTGGCGGACCGCGCGGACCTGGCCGCCGGAGTCCGGCGCCATCAGACTGGTCGTACGTCCGTCGGAAGCGACGCCGGTGCCGGTGATCGCGGCGTAGATCCGGTCGCCGTCCCGCTCGGCGTCGGCGAGCCGCTTGAGGACGACGACACCGGTGCCCTCGCCGATCAGCACGCCGTCCGCGCCCCGGTCGAACGGCCGGATGCGCTCACTGGGGGAGAGCGCGCCGAGTTGGCTGAACACGCTCCAGAAGGTGATGTCGTGGCAGTGGTGCACCCCGCCCGCCAGCATCACGTCACAGCGCCCGCTGCCGAGTTCGCGCACGGCGTGGTCGACGGCGATGAGCGAGGAGGCGCAGGCGGCGTCCACGGTGTAGGCGGGCCCACGCAGGTCGAGCCGGCCCGCCAGCCGGGACGCGGCGAGGTTGGGCACGAGACCGATCGAGGACTCCGGCGCCTCGGGCCCGAGCCGGTCGGTGAACGCCTGTCGCACCGCCTCCAGCCGGTCGGCGCCGAGGTCCGGCAGCAGCTCGCCCAGGGTGCGCACGAGCTGGCTCGCGGTCCGCACCCGCTGGTCGAGCCGGACCAGGCCGGGGGTGAGATAGCCGCCCCGGCCGAGCACCACACCGACCCGGTGCCGGTCGGCGGGCAGTCGGTCGGCTCCGCCCGCGTCGGCGAGGGCCGCCGCGGCCACCCGCAGCGCGATCAGCTGGTCGGGCTCGGTGGCCGGGACCGCGGCCGGCATGATCCCGAACTCGGTCACGTCCACCTCGGCCAGCTCGTCCACGAAGCCGCCGCGCCGGCAGTAGACCCGGTCGGCGCGGGGCTCGGCGCCGGGCGCGTAGTACTCCTCGGCGTCCCAGCGGCCGGGCGGCACCTCGGTGATGGCGTCGACACCGGAGACCAGGTTGTGCCAGTACGTGGCGAGGTCGGGGGCGCCCGGGAACAGCACCGACATGCCGACGATGGCGATGGGTTCGGCGCGGGGGCCGGTCACCTCGGTCACCAGCCCGACGCCGTGTAGACGACGGCGGTGTCGCCCTCGGGTCCCCAGGCCAGCTCGCGCAGCAGGCTCATGGTGCCCTCGTCGGGGTCGATGAGCTGGATGCCGCGGCCCGCGTAGTGCCGCATCAGCTCGGGGGTGACCATGCCGTGGTTGCCGTCGCCGGTCGGCGCCCATGGACCCCAGTGGACGGTCAGTCCGCGGCGGCCGGTGGCGGAGTCCGCCCAGCGGGCGCCGAGGGTCTCCAGGGCGTCGTTGGCGGCGGCGTAGTCGGACTGGCCGCGGTTGCCGAGGGTCGCGGCGATGCTGCCGAACAGCACGGCGAACCGGGGGCCTTCCCCGTCCGGCAACTCGCTCAGCGCGGCCAGCAGTTCGCGTGCCCCGTCGACCTTCGTACGGAACACCCGGTCGTAGGACCGGGGGCTCTTCTCGGCGATCAGCTTGTCCTCGATCACGCCCGCCGCGTATACGACGCCGTCGATTCCCCCGTGCTCGGCGTGGATCTCCTTCACCGCCCGGCGCACGGCGTCGCCGTCCAGCGCGTCCACGGCGCGGTAGCGGACCTCGGAGCCGAGGGCGGCGAGGGTGCGCAGGGTGGCGCGCACCTCGCGTTCGGCCTGGATCCGGCCGATCGCCCGCTCGATCTCGGCGGGGACGCGCAGCCCGCCCGCGATGAGCGCGCTCCGCAGTTCACCGGCGGTGCCCGCGGCGGCGAGGGCGGGATCCTCCGCGCCTTCGGGCAGGGCGGTGCGGCCGAACAGTTCGATCCGGCAGCGGCTCGCGGCGGCCAGGGTCGCGGCGAACCGGGCGGTGATCCCCCGGGCGCCGCCCACCAGCAGGACGACCGAGTCGGCGTTCAGGCCGAGCGCGGCGGCCTCGGCGGCACCGTCCCCGGCCGGCCCCGCGCCCGTGCTGCCGAGCAGACCGAGCCCCTCCTCGGCCATGCGCAGTCCGCGCCTCGTGCCGGGGGAGCGCAGGACGACCGGCTCGTGGCCCGGTGCGGTGAGCTCGGCGACCAGCTCCGCGGCGATGTCCTCGGGCGCGGTGCCGGGCGCGTGCTCGACGACCCGGGCGACCGTGTCGGGGTACTCCCGTGCGAGGGAGCGGAAGAAGCCGCGCAGCCCGGGGGAGGCGCCCGCGGCCAGCACCCACCGCGGGTTGCCCGCCAGCAGCCGCTGATAGGCGGGGAAGACGTCCGGCAGGGCGGGCGGGGCGTCCGGCGCGACGACGTGCACGATCCCGTCGAACTCTCCCTCGGCCGGGGGTTCTTCGGCGGTCACCGCATGGGCACCGTGCACGGTCAGGCGGGCGGTCAGCGCCTCGGCGACCGGTCCGGAACCGAGCAGCAGGAAACTGCGGCCGATCAGCAGGTCACTGGAGGGCACCGGATCGGCGGGGGCGAGGTCGAACTCCCGCATCACGAGACGCTGGGGCGCCACGACGACGGGTTCGGGGGCGGCCGGACCGGCTTGCGGGCCCGCGGGTTCGGCCGCCTCACCCCGGGCGCCCGCCACCAGCGCGGCGATGCTCGCGGCGGTACGGGCCTTGGTCAGCTCTTCGACGTCGGTGTCGCCGGTGGTGGTGAGGCCGAGGCGGGTGGCGAGTTCGCCGGCTATCTCGGCTCTCTTGATGGAGTCGACGCTGAGGTCGGCTTCGAGGTCGAGGTCGGGTTCGATCATGTCGACGGGGTAGCCGGTACGTTCGCCGATCACGTCGAGGACGACGGCGAGGACGGATTCGGCGGTCGGGGCGGTCCCTGCGGCGGGGGCGGAAACGGGCGCCGGGGCGGCTCCCGGGCCGGTCACCCGCTCGACCAGCGCGGTGATCGCGGCGGCGGTACGGGCCTTGGTCAGTTCCTCGACGTCGGTGTCGCCGGTGGTGGTGAGGCCGAGGCGGGTGGCGAGTTCGCCGGCTATCTCGGCTCTCTTGATGGAGTCGACGCTGAGGTCGGCTTCGAGGTCGAGGTCGGGTTCGATCATGTCGACGGGGTAGCCGGTGCGCTCGCCGATCACCTCGAGCACGACCGACAGCACCGAGCCACCTGCCGGTACGGCCACCGCGACCGGTGCGGCGGCGGGCAGCGCGGTCACCGTGACGGGAGCGTCGGTGTACGTGATCGGGGCGGGGGTCGCGGGACGTACACCCGGATCCGCTCCCAGGTACCCCAGCATCACATCCCGCTGCGCCGCGATCATCTCCCGGCTCGTGCGCAGGAACTCGCTGATCAGGGCCTCGGATCCGGTGGCCGCCGCCACTGGTCCGACGGGGCTGCTGTGGGTCACGAGGGCCTCCGGGACGCGCTCGGCGGGGTGGAGTGCGGCGGCGGGGATCACGCCGTCCGCCGTACGGATCAGATGGCCGTCGACCGTCCACGCGGCGCGCCTGGGACGCGGGGCGCGGGCGTCGGCGGGGACCGCGTCCCGGCCCTGGAAGAGCCACGCGGTCCTGATGTCCGCACCGGCGACGGCCAGGTGGGCGAGCGCGGCGAGGAACCCGGCGAGACCGGCACGTCGGCCCTCCTCCAGGGCGACCGTGCGGTGCGGCCGGTCGCCGAGGACCGCACCCACCAGCCGGGTCAGCACCGAGCCGGGTCCGGCCTCGACGAAGACCCGGGCCCCGGCCTCGTACATCGCCTCGACCTGGTCGGCGAACCGGACCGGGGAGCCGATCTGCGCGGCGAGTTCGGACCGGATCTCCTCGGGATCCCGTGGGTAACGGGTGGCCGTACGGTTCGACCAGACCGGGAAGTCGGTGGGCGCGAACGGGACTTCGGCGAGCACCTCGGCGAAGGTCTCGCCGGCCGCCGCGACCAGCGGGCTGTGGAACGCGCAGGCGACCGGGATGCGCTTGGCGCCGAGCCCCTGGGCGCGCAGTCGTTCCACGGCGGTGAGGACGTCCTCGGTGGGACCCGAAATGACCGTCTGACGGGGCGAGTTGCGGTTCGCCGTCACCACCGAACCGGCCAGGCCCGCGGCGGTGAGGGCCGCCGTGACCTCCGGTTCGCCCGCGGCGACGGCGGCCATGGTGCCGGGGTCGCCCTCGCCGGTGGCGCGCAGGATGGCGGCGGCGCGTTCACGGCTGGTGCGCAGCAGCGCGTCGGGGGTGAGGGCGCCCGCCGCGGCCAGCGCGGCCAGTTCTCCGTAGCTGTGGCCCGCGGCCATCGCCGGGCGCACTCCCGCCCTGGTCAGGAGCTGGAACGCGGCGAGCCCGGTCAGGCCGAGCGCGGGCTGCGCGACGGTGGTGTCGGTGATG
This sequence comes from Streptomyces olivochromogenes, assembly GCF_001514115.1. Lineage (GTDB taxonomy): Bacteria > Actinomycetota > Actinomycetes > Streptomycetales > Streptomycetaceae > Streptomyces > Streptomyces olivochromogenes. The sequence continues at coordinate 38,485 of NZ_KQ948463.1, read as the reverse complement.
CGCTCCTGCTGCTCCTTGCGGCCCGTCTCGTCGAAGGCAGCGGGCGGGAAGAGGACACGGGCCGTCGTCTCGTCGAGCCGCAGGTGGCGCTGGAGTTCGGGGAAGGCGACGAAGAGTTCGGCGAACATCCCGGGGCGCTGGCTGCCCTGCCCGGGGAAGAGCAGTGCCACGTCACCCGTCTCGTCCTCGTCGGCAGCGAACAGGCCTTCCTTCGGCGCGTGTTCACCGGCGACCGCGCGGCGCAGCAGTGCCGTCAGCTCCTCGGTCGACCCGGCGACGAGGGCGATCCAGGTCCGGGCGCCACGGGTGCTTGCGGTGCCTGCTGTGTCTGCGGTGCTTGCCGTGCCTCCGGCGTTCCGGGTGCCTCTGGTGGTGGCGGCCTCGGCGCGCCGGGACGCGGCGAGCGCGAAGTCCCGCAGCCGCCACGGCTCGTACGGCCCGGGATCCGCCTCGACGAGGGCGAGGAGGTCGGAGGCGGCCCGTACCGCCGTCGCCCGGTCCGCGCCCCGGAACGTGAAGAGCTCGGCGGGCCAGTGCTGGGCCGAGGTGACCGGCGGCGGCCCGCCCTCGTAGGCCCGCAGGACGACGTGGAAGTTGGTGCCGCCGAATCCGAAGGCGCTGACCCCGGCCACCCGTTCGGCCGGGGCGGCGGACCAGGGGCGGGCCTCGGTGTGGAAGGAGAACGGGCTGCTCTGCGCGTCCCAGGCCGGGTTCGGCTCGGTGAGGTGCAGGGTCGGCGGCTTCACACCGGTGTGCAGGGCGAGCGAGGTCTTGATCAGTCCGGCGAGTCCGGCCGCGCACTTGGTGTGCCCGATCTGCGACTTGACCGAGCCGAGCGCGCACGCGCCGGGCGGAGCCCCGGCCTCCTCGAACACCCGGGTGAGGGAGCCGAGTTCGGTGCGGTCGCCGACGACGGTGCCGGTGCCGTGCGCCTCGACGAGCCCGACCTCGGCGGGCGAGATGCCCGCGTTGCGGTAGGCCCGGGTCAGCGCGTTGTACTGGCCCTCGGGCCGGGGCGCGGTCAGGCCGAGCGCCCGGCCGTCGCTGGCGCTGCCGACGCCCTTGATCACCGCGTACACCCGGTCGCCGTCCCGCTCGGCGTCCGTGAGCCGCTTGAGGACGACACAGCCGACGCCCTCGCCGAGCGCGATGCCGTCGGCCGCGCTGTCGAAGGGCGCGGAGCGGCCCGAGGGCGAGAGGGCGTGCGCGGAGGCGAAGAGCAGGTAGTCGTTGATGCCGTTGTGCAGGTCGGCGCCGCCGCACAGCACCAGGTCGCTCGTCCCGCTCGCCAGCTCCTTGCACGCCACGTCGACGGCGGTGAGGGAGGAGGCGCAGGCGGCGTCCACGGTGTAGTTGGCGCCGCCGAGGTCTAGGCGGTTGGCGATCCGGCCCGCGATGACGTTGGCGAGGATGCCGGGGAAGGAGTCCTCGGTGAGCCTCGGCAGCCGTTCGTCCAGCGCGGGCGGCAGGCTGCCCAGGTAGGCGGGCAGGACGGAGCGCAGGGTCATCGCGTTGGAGAGGTCGCTGCCCGCCTCCGCGCCGAACACGACCGACGCGCGGGCCCGGTCGAAGGACCGGCTGCCGTAGCCGGAGTCCTCCAGGGCGCGGCGCGCCGCCTCCAGGGCGAGCAGCTGCACCGGCTCGATGGCGGGCAGCGAGGCGGGCGGAATGCCGTACCGCAGCGGCTCGAAGGGGATCTCGGGCAGGAAGCCGCCCCAGCGCGACGGGGTCTTCTCCCCGGCGCCCCGCGGGTCGTGGTAGAGCTCGGCGTCCCAGCGGGTCGCGGGCACCTCGGTGACGGCGTCCTCGCCCGCCAGCACGTTCGCCCAGAAGGTGGCGAGGTCGGGGGCCCCGGGGAACATGCAGGCCATGCCGACGATCGCGATGTCCAGCGGCTCGGGGGAGGGTTCGGCGACGGGTTCCCCGATGCCGAGGGCCTCCCGCCGTGCCGCCAGGAAGCCGGCCGCCCCGGTGGTGACCGAGGCGTGCAGCTCGGCGACGGTGGTGACGGCGGAGCGCAGCACGGCGACCTCGCCGGCCATGAACATGCCCTCGGCGAGCTGTCTGTCCTCGCCGACCGCGCTCAGCCCGCCGTCGACCCGCTCGATGCCCTTGCTGGCCAGCCGCAGCCGCCCCACGTTGAGCCGCTCCAGCTGCTCCCAGGCCTCGCGGCCGGGTGTCCCGCGGGCGGCCAGGTCCTTCTTGACCGCGGCGAACTCGTCGGTGAACGCGCTGTGGACACAGCGGGTGGCGTGCCCGGGCGCGGTCTCCAGGAGGTCGGTGCGCTCGGCGTCGATCACCTGCCGCTGGAACAGGGGCAGCACCGCGCCCGCGCTCACGGCCTCCTCGGTGAACAGGTACGCCGTGCCCATCAGCACGCCCACGGCGGCACCTCGCGCGCTCAGCGGCGCGGCGAGCGCGGTGACCATGGCGGCGGAGCGCTCGTCGTGCACTCCGCCCGCGAAGAACAGTTGGAGTTCGGTGGCGGTGCCGTTCTTCGCGCCCGCCAGGAAGTCGTCGAGCACGCCGAGCTGTGCCTCCCACAACGGGAAGCTGGCCCGCGGCCCGACATGGCCGCCGCACTCGGCGCCCTCGAAGACGAACTTGCGCGCGCCCGCTTCCAGGAACTGCTTCAGCAGCCCCGGCGACGGCACGTGCAGGAAGGTGGAGATGCCCACCTCCTCCAGCGCGGCGGCCTGCGCGGGACGGCCGCCTGCGATGATCGCGTGGGACGGGCGGATCTCCCGTACGACCTCCAGTTGGGCCGCCTTGATCTCCTCGGCGGCGAAGCCGAGGACGCCGACGCCCCAGGGCGCGTCGCCGAGCGCGTCCCTGGTCTGTTCCAGTACGGCGCGGGTCTGGTCGGCGCCGGACAGCGCGAGCGCGATGAAGGGCAGCCCGCCGTGGCCGCTCACCTCGGCGGCGAACGCGGCCTGGTCGCTCACCCGGGTCATCGGCCCCTGGGCGACCGGCAGTTCGCTTCCGAAGGGGCGGCTGACCGAGCCGTCGGGGCCGAGCGAGGCACCCGCGTTCCTCGCCGAGTCGGGAGCGGGGCCCGCGCTCTTCAACGAGTCGGGACCGGGGCCCGCGCTCTTCAAGGCGTCGAGGACGGCGTCCCGTACGCCCCGCACCGCCGCGTGGACGGTGCCCCAGCGCTCCTGGAAACGGGCGGCGAGGAAGCCGTCCTGACCGATCTCGGGGGCCGGTGTGCCCTCTGGGGCACCCCGGCGCCGTACGACTCGGCGGCCGTCCTCCACGGTGGTCTCGGAGCCGTCGAGCCCGGCGAGCAACGCGGAGGTCCCGGCGGGCAGTTCGGCCTCGGCCTCGGCGAGCAGGGCGAGCTGGGTGTCCAGGACGACACCGGCGCCGCCGCCCGCGACGACGGCCGCCGCGGTGTGCCGGCCCGCGCCGCCGCAGGCCCAGACCGGAAGGTCCAACTCGTCTTCGTCGAGGAGCTGTTGGAGCAGCACGAAGGTGCTCAGTTCGCCCACGGGACCGCCCGCCTCGTGGCCCCGGGCGATCAGCCCGTGTGCCCCGGCCGCGGCGGCGCGTAACGCCTGGGCGCGGCCGGTCACCTCGACGAGTACGCGGTGGCTGGGGAAGTCCGCGGGCGTGCAGGAGGCGTCGGTGGTCAGCAGGACGGTGTGGACGCAGGCGGGGAGATCCCGCGCGGGAAAGGCATCGTTGTCGCGGAGCCGTACGCCGAAACCGGCGGCCGACCATTCCTCGGTCAGCGCGAGTTCCGCCGCCGCCCGGCGCCCGCCCGCGGTGAGGTCGAGCACCCCGAGACCGCCCGCCCGTACGGCGGCCGCCGTGACCCGTGCCGAGGGGACGGCGAACGGGTTCAGGGCGATGACGATGTCCTCTACGGCAAACAGGCCGGAAGTATCGAACTTCGACACAGGCACGCGAACGCTCCAAATCGCACGAGGGTGAGGATTGGTGGGGGGAGAGCGGAGAGCGCTTGCGCTTCACAACAAGCCGTCAGCCGATGTGAAGCACGCTCATGCTTATTGCGCATCCCCGTGAAAGTCAAACTCTCAAGGAGGCCGCCATTACCGGACGTAACACGGTCGACACAGCCGCCGCCGAGCCAGGTGCGAGCTGGCAACAGAGGCCTTGTCCGGGGGAGTTGGCGGGGACGGTGACCGCTGGTCGGTCGGCTCCGCGACCCCGATTCGGCCTGCGGCAACGCCTGCTGACGCAGTGTCGAACGCGGGGTCCACTTCGATCTTGCGGAAACGAACTGTTTCCCCCGCTGTAAATTGAAACTTTTATTAGTTCCCCTCTTCATAATCAAAATTCACGTGAGGTGGAAGGGTGGGATTTCGGTACTTGAGGGTGAATGGCCACGATTCGTACTCGCCGGTAAGTTGGCTCATTTCAACAGCACAGCCCGGCCGCGGGAGCGGCCGGGCTGTGGCTGGATCCGAAGGTGCCGGGGTGGGTCACTCGGCGTAGAACGTCGCGTCCGCCCTGGCGAGCGTCGTGTCGGCCGGGCTGTGTGTGGAGCAGGTAGTCGTAGTGCCGGAGGTAGCGGCCGGCGCCGCTGTACGACTCGAACGAGACACCGGAGGCCGAGCTTCGATCGAAAGCTATCCGGCCACGGGAAGCCCCGCCGTACGCAGGACCCTGCGTTCGGCGTCGACCGCGAACACCTCGCACCCCTCGCGCGACGCGGCCCACTCGACGCCCTCCGCGCCCATCGCGAACGCCGCCGTCGCCGTCGCGTCCGCCGCGGTCAGTGACGGCGCCACGACGGTGATGCTGAGCAGCCCGGTGGCCGGGCGGCCGGTGCGCCCGTCGAGGATGTGGTCCCCGCGTTCGTAGCGCGCGGAGGTCGCCACCGCGCCGTCGGTGATCTCCAGCACCGTGCACAGCCGGTCGGCCCGCTCGGGATGGCGTACGCCCACCCGCCAGGGACCGCCCGCCGCCACCACGTCACCACCGGCGTTCAGACAGAACCGGGAAGTCCCCCGACCGCTGAGGAGGTTCGCGGCCCGCTGCACCGACCAGCCCTTCACCATCGCGCAGGGATCCAGGCCGCGGCCGGGCAGCCGCACGTCGAACGCGCCGCCGGTCGCGACCCGGTACTCCTCGCACAGGCCGAGGACCTCGGTCAGGTCCGGGCTGAGCTCGTGGGGGGTGAGCTCACCCCGGTCGAGCCGGGACACCTCGCTGTCCGCACGGAACGGGCTGAAGCGGGCGTCGACCTCGCGCAGCCACGCGAACACGGGGTCCGCGGTCTGCTCGGACGCGCTCTCGTCGTCGATCCGCAGCGAGACCGGGAACCCCATGACCTGTTCGACGCGCCGCATCCCGCTATCCCTTCGCGTCGAGTGCGGCCTGCAGCGACGTGACGTATCCGTCGCTGGTGATGGTGGCGCCGGACACCGCGTCGATGTCGGCGCTCTGCGCCTGGAGCGTCTCCTGGATCAGCTTCGGCACGGCCGCCGTGGTCTGCGGATGGTTCGGCTGCTGGAGCATCCGCACCGAACTGATCTTGTCGCCCTCGAAGGTCACCTCCACCTGCACGGCGCCCTTGGAGGTGTTGACGGTCGAGCCCTGGACGACTCGGGAGGCCGAGGACGAGGCGGACGAGGAAGGCGACGAAGAAGATGAGGAGGACGAAGAAGAGGACGAAGAAGATGAAGACGGAGTCGAGGCGGGCGCGGCGACCTCGGTGGTCGTCGTCGTACCGCTCGACGGGGCGTAGCGCCACAGCGGGATCAGACCGGCGATGGACAGGGCCAGTACAGGCAGTGCTCGTTTCACGGTGTCCCTCTCATCCCGCCAGGCTGAAACGCTCGAAGTGGATCTGCGGCCCCGGCACGCCCAGGTCGCGCAGGGTGCGCAGCACCGCGCTCGTCATGGCGGGCGGCCCGCACACGAAGACGTCCCGTTCGGCGACGTCCGGCACGAGCCGCGCGAGCTCGCGCGGCGCCAGCTTGTCCGGTGTGGCCGGTCCGGTCACCACGTGCAGCTCGGCGCCCTTGGCATGCGCGAGCTCCCGCAGCTCGTCGAGGAGCACCGCGTCCCGGTCCGTGGCCACCCGGTAGATGAGCACGACATGGTCGTGCAGGTCCTCCAGCAGGGCCCGGATCGGGGTGATGCCCACGCCGCCCGCGACGAGCAGGGTCTCCGAGCGGGTGCGGTGCAGGGTGGTGAAGGCGCCGTAGGGGCCCTCGGCGAAGACTCGCGTGCCCACCTTCAGGTGCCGCAGGGCCGCGGTGCCCTCGCCGGCCGTCTTCGCGGTCAGCCGCAGCCGGTTGCCGTCCGGGGCGGCCGACAGGGAGAACGGGTTCGCCTGCCACCAGCGGTCCTTGGTCAAGAACCGCCACAGGAAGAACTGTCCCGCCCGTGCGGGCAGCAGGTCGAGGTCGCGCCCGGTGACGTAGATCGAGACGACGTTGTCGGACTCCGGGACGACGGCCGAGACCCGCAGCTGGTGGCGCAGGTTCCGCCACACCGGAAGAACCACCCGGCCCAGGAACACCGAACCGAGCGCCACGCCCCACAGGCCCCACCAGTAGGCGGTCGCCGCGGACGAGGTGGTGAAGGTGGTGCCCACCGCGACCTGGTGCGTGAAGGCCAGCACCACCGCGACATACGTGTAGAGGTGGATGAAGTGCCAGGTCTCATAGGCCAGCCGGCGCCGCGCGAAGCGCGCCGACACCCCGCCGATCACGAGGATCAGGGCCAGCGCGACGATCGCCCGCAGCACGCCCTCGGTCGTCGTGGCCAGCTCCACCAGCTCGTCCCAGAAGGACGCCGACGCCGCACCCGCGTAGCCGAGGGTGATGAACAGCGCGTGCGACAGCAGCGTCCACAGCAGGCCGAAGCCGACCCAGCGGTGCCAGGAGGTCAGCCGGTCCATGCCGATCCGGTGGTCGAGCCACGGCAGGCGGGCGACCAGCAGCAGCTGGAAGGCCATCAGGAGCGCCCCGTACAGGCCCGCCAGCCGGCCGAGCATGATCAGGGTGTCCGAGCCGGGCCCGGCCTGGAGGAAGAACACGGTCACGACGGCCGCGTTCGCGGCCAGCAGGGCGTACAGCCCGGTGCGGGCCACCACCTTCGGGCGTATCGCCGTCGGGGGCGGCTGGACACGTTCGACAGTGGTCACGGAGAGCAGCTCCTCGTTCGGGTGTGGGGACACCGAGCCTGCCCGGTGAGAGCTGTCGTTTTCCTGTCGCTCAACTTTCAAGTGTTTATCGATGTGGATCAGAGACGCCGGCGGCTATGGCGTCGGCGGCCACGTCACGCACTATGAGCGGGTGGAAAAAGTGCGCCTCCTGGTCGTGGACGACGACCCTCCCATCGCCGACCTCGTCGCGACGGTCGCCCGCTACGAGGGCTGGGAGGCGATGACCGCGTACTCCGGAGAGGACGCGCTGCGCCGGGCCGCCGAGTTCCACCCCGACATCGTGGTGCTCGACCTGATGCTGCCCGGCCTCGACGGGTTCGGCGTCCTCGACCGGCTGCGCCGGTCCGGGACGATGGTGCCCGTCGTCTTCCTCACCGCCCGCGACGGCGTCGCGGACCGGGTCGCGGGCCTCACCCGAGGCGGCGACGACTACCTCGTCAAGCCGTTCGCCGTGGAAGAGCTCATGGCGCGACTGCGGACCGTCCTGCGGCGCGCCGCGGGCCCCGGCTTCCAGCGCTCCGTGCTCCAGGTCGCCGACCTGACGATGGACGAGGACACCCGCGAGGTGCGGCGCGCCGACCGGCTGCTCACCCTCACCCCGACCGAGTACGAGGTCCTGCGCTACCTCATGCGCAAGTCGCCGACCGTCCTCACCAAGGCCCAGATCCTCGACCACGTGTGGGAGTACGGCTTCGGTGGCCGCTCCAACGTGGTGGAACTCGTCGTCAGCCGGCTGCGCCGCAAGCTCGACGGCAACGGCGAGTCCGACGGCGGAGAGTCGCTCATCCACACCGTGCGCGGCGTCGGCTACGTGGTGCGGCAGGTCGCCGAGTGAGCGGCTCCGGGACCGGCGGCGCGCTGCGCCGTCTGCGGGGCGCCTACCGCCGGACACGCCTGGGCACCCGGCTGGCCCTCGGCATCGGCGTGCTGTCCCTCGTCGTGTTCGCCGTCGTCGGCACGGCCCTGACGACGTACATGAAGGACTACCTGGAACGTCAGCTCGGCGAGCAGATGAAGGTCGTCCAGGTCACCCAGTCCAAGGACGCCCAGGCGCACGGCATCGTCCAGCGGCGGCCCTACTACGGCTGGTTCACCGCCGTGTACGACGTCCAGGGCCGTACGGCGGTCCTGCGCAAGCCCGCCGACGTCCCCGCCGACACCGCCGAGCTCACCGCCGTCGCCCAGGCCTTGCCGGACGGAGGTGACGCGCACCTGCTGCGCACCGCGCACATCGCGGGGGAGGGCACGTACAAGCTGCGTGCCTGCGAGGTCGAACCCGGGGTCGTCCTCGTCACCGCGGCGCCCATGCAGGACATGCAGGCCACGATGCGGCAGCTGATCACGGTCCAGGTCGTCACCTTCGCGCTCGCCCTGCTCGGGCTCGTCGTGATCGGCCGGACGGTACTGCGGCGCGGGCTGAAGCCCTTCAGCGACATGGCCCACACCGCCCGCGGCATCACCTCGCACAACCTCACCGGCTCGGCGGGGCTGGAGGTGCGGGCCGGGGGCGGGCGCGGTGGACCCGAGGTCGAGGAACTGCGCACCGCGTTCAACACCATGCTGGAGCACATCGACGACGCGCTCGCCGTCCGCACCGAGGCCGAGCAGCGACTGCGCCGGTTCGTCGCGGACGCCTCGCACGAGCTGCGTACGCCCCTGATGTCGGTACGCGGCTATGCGGATCTCTTCCAGTACGCCGCCGCCAACGAGCCCGAGGAACGCGAGAAGCACCTGGCCCGGCTGCGTGCCGAGGCCGCCAGGATGGGCGTACTCCTCGACGACCTGCTCCTCCTCGCCCGCCTGGACGCCGCCGAGGTGGAGACACCGCTGCGGCTGGAGGACGCGGACCTGACGGAACTGGCGCGGGAGGCCGCGGACGCCTTCCGCGCCGGGCGAGGGGAACACGTGCTGTCCGTGACGGCCGGCCCCGACCCGGTGCGCCTGCGCCTGGACCCCCTGCGTATCCGGCAGGTCCTCGACAACCTGCTCACCAACGCCGCCATGCACACCCCGGCGGGGACGAAGGTGCGCCTGGAGGTGTCGGCCACGGGGGCGGGGCAGGCGGTGCGCGTCGGCTCGTCCGGCACGGCGGTCGTGCGGGTCTGCGACTCCGGGCCCGGGATCCCGGCCGCCGACCAGGAACGGGTCTTCGACCGGTTCTACCGCGTCGACAAGGCCCGCAGCCGCGACCGCGGCGGCAGCGGACTGGGCCTCGCGGTCGCCCGCTCACTGGTCCGGGCACACGGCGGCACCATCGAAGTGACCAGCCGCCCCGGTTCGACGACGTTCACGATCCGGCTCCCCCTCCCGCCCGCGCTCCCGTGACCACGGGGGAGTACGTCCACACGGCCGCCGTCGGCTCGCTCGGCCGGTCTCTCAGCCGGTCGCGCGGAGCGCGTCGCGGATCAGGTCGGCGACCAGCTTCGGCCGGGACACCGCGACGGCGTGCGAGGCGCCCTCGACCTCCAGGATCGTCGCTCCCGCACGCTTCGCGCCGAAGCGCTCGACCTCGGGGTTGATCGCCTGGTCCGCGGCGGCGACCAGCGCCCAGGACGGCTTGGTCTTCCACGCGGCGGCGGTGGCCGTCTCCGTGAACGCCCCGGCGGCGAGCGGACGCTGGGCGACCGCCAGCACCCTGGTGACGTCGGCGGGGACGTCCGCGGCGAAGACGGACGGGAACGCCTCGGGGACGATGGTGACCTCGACGGCCGGGGCACCGCCCTCGACGGGATACGTGGCCTGCTTCAGGCTGCTGCCCAGCGGCGAGTCGGGGAAGCGCCCCTGCAACTCGCCCAGGCTCTCGCCTTCCTCGAGGACGTACGCCGCGACGAAGACCAGGCCGACCACGTTGTCCGCGGTGCCCGCGACGGTGATGACCGCGCCGCCGTAGGAGTGCCCGACCAGTACGACGGGGCCGTCGATCTGCGCGGCCACCGAGGCGATGTACGCGGCGTCGGAGGCGAGGGAGCGCAGCGGGTTCGGCGGCGCGACGACGGGAATGCCGTGGTTCTGCAGTTCCGCGATGACGCCGGACCAGCTGGCGGCGTCGGCGAAGGCGCCGTGCACGAGCAGGGCGGTGGGGGTGGTGTTCCCGGACATGAGTGTTCTCCTTGTCGGTCTTGTGGACCCGGTCAGCCCGCGTGCAGCGCGGTGTGCAGGGTGCGGGTGGCCATCGTCAGCGCGGCCTCGGCGGCGTGGGTGCCGCGCAGGGCGTTGAGCATCACGAAGTCGTGGATGATGCCCTGGAAGCGGACGGCGGTGACGGGCACGCCGGCCGTACGCAGCTTGTTCGCGTAGGCCTCGCCCTCGTCGCGCAGGACGTCGGCCTCGCCGGTGATGACCAGGGCCGGGGGCAGGCCGGTGAGCTGCTCGGTGGTGGCGCGCAGCGGCGAGGCGGTGATCTGGGCGCGGTCGGCCTCGTCGGTCGTGTACTGGTCCCAGAACCACTGCATGCCGTCGCGGCGCAGGAAGTAGCCGGTGGCGAACTGGTGGTAGGAGCCGGTGTCGAAGTTCGCGTCGGTGACCGGGTAGAACAGGACCTGCTGGAGCAGCGGGACATCGCCGCGCTCCTTGGCCATCAGGGTCAGCGCGGCGGTCATGTTGCCGCCGACGGAGTCGCCGGCCACCGCGAGGCGGCTGCCGTCCAGGCCCTTGGACGCGCCCTGCCGCACGACCCACTGGGCGACCGTGTAGTTCTGCTCGATGGCGACCGGGTAGCGGGCCTCGGGCGAGAGGTCGTACTCGGGGAAGACCACCGCGGCCTCGGCGCCGACGGCCAGTTCGCGGACCAGGCGGTCGTGGGTGTGGGCGTTGCCGAACACCCAGCCCGCGCCGTGGATGTAGAGGATCACCGGGAGGGTGCCGGTGACGCCGGCGGGCTTGACGATCCGGGCCCGGACGCTGCCCGTGGGACCGCCCGGGACGGTGACCCACTCCTCGTCGATGTCCGGCATCTCGATCTCACCGGACTGCACCTCGTCGACGGCCTTGCGACCCTCCGCAGGGGCGAGGTCGAACAGGTACGGCGGATTGGCGGTGGCTTCCGCGAAAGCGGCGGCGGCCGGTTCCAGTACAGGCTTGACCGGCTCTACGGCGTCGGACATGGGAATCTCCTGAAGCGTCGTTCCTGGGTGCGAGGCCGGGCGATGCTCCGGCCTCGCAGCCACGCTAGAGGCGCGGTGCGGGCGTGAATGGTCCGTCAGCGCACGGCCGTTGAACTCACAGCGCCCAACGCGTCGACCGTCTCAGCGGTGGCCGGTGGGCGTGGCGCGGCCGACGGTGTCCCGCCATTCGCTGGGCGACATGCCGTACGCGGCCCGGAAGACCCGGCTGAAGTGGGTGGCGCTCATGAACCCCCAGCGGTTGGCCACCGCCGCGATGGTCCGACCGCCCCGGGCCCGGATCATCAGGTCCCGGCGGCACTCCTCGAGCCGGCGCCGCTGGATCCACCGGCCGACCGTGGTGCCCTCGTCCTGGAAGAGCCGGTGCAGATAGCGCGCGGAGATGTGATGGGCCCCGGCGATCGTCTCGGGGGAGAGGTCCTCGTCGGTCAGGTGCAGGTCGATGAACTCCAGGATCCGGGTCCTCAGCGGTGTCCGGGCGTCGGGCGTCGCGATGGCGTCCCGGCCCAGCCGCTCGGTGGCGAGGGTGGCCAGCACGTTCACGGCGTTCCAGGCGAGCAGCTCGCCGACCGGCGGCAGGGACGAGGAGGCCGTGTCGGCGAGTTCGGACAGGAACGGTGACAACAGGCTGCCCAGCCGGGACACACGGGGTACCGGTGTCCCCGCGAGCCGGGCCACATCGGCCGCGTCGAGGCCGAGCGACTCGTACGGCACGAGGAACACCTTCATGCGGAAACGCTCGGGGAAGTCGAGCGTCGCCGGACCGTGCGCGTCGTAGAAGCAGATGTCTCCCGGCCCGAGGAAGACGTCCTCGGGCTGCCGCGGACCGAGCGCGCCGCTCCCGCCCCGTATGCCTACGAAGAGGTACTCGCCGCTGTCCCGGGCGACCAACCGGTGTGCCCGCCGGGCCGGGTAGGGCCGGCCCGCCCCGGGCAGCTCCGCGGGCGCCTCGCCCGAGACGACGATGTCGAGGCCCATGGGCATGCGGCACCTACCGGTCTCACCCGTCTCGTCCGTCTCACCGAGGTCGATCCGAATGGTGCTGAAACTGGACGTCATCCGCCGTTGCCTCCGAGCCCTGCCGAACTGTCGAGAGGAGCGACGACGCCTCGTGGGACGGTCGTCCACTCCGCTCGGAGCGTAGGTCGGGGCGAGTTCAAAAAGAGTGACGCGGGAGTGACAGGGACTCCGTCGCGGCGGCCTCGGCGGCCTCCGCGAGCTCGGCGGCGAACGCGCGCAGCAGGGTGTGCACGGTGTAGCGGCCCGGCGCGTCCTCGCACACGAGATGGGCGTCGGCGAGACGGCCGAGGATCGGCCGGGCCTCGTCGGGCGACAGACCGGCGAGGCCCGCGGCGGTGTCCGCCGCGATGCCGGGGCCGGGGTGCAGCGCCACGAGGCGGAAGAGCCGGGCGTCGGCGGGCGGCAGCGACCGGTGGGACGCGGCGAACGCGGCACGGGCGTCGGCCGTCCCGCCGACGCCCGCGAAGGCGTCGAGGCTCCCGTGCGCGGCGCGGAGTTCGGCGGCGAGGGCGGCCAGCGGGAAGCCGGGGCGGCTGACGGCGCGCGCGGCCACGATGGCCAGGGCCAGCGGCAGGCGGCCGCAGCGGTCGATGATCTCCTCGGTCGCCTCGGGTTCGGCGGCCGCCCGCCGGTGGCCGACGCGCAGGGCCAGTGCGGCGCGGGCGTCGGCGGCGGACGGTGGTTCCAGACGCAGCGGCCGGGCCCCGGAGGCGATCAGACCGGGCAGCCGGTCACGGCTGGTGACCACGGCCAGACAGCCCGGGGCGGTGGGCAGCAGCGGACGTACGTGCTCGGTGTCGGCAGCGTCGTCGAGCACGACGAGGACCCGGCGGTCCGTGAGCAGCTCGCGGTAGAGGTCCGTGAGCGCGGCCAGGTCGTCCGGGAGGTGCCGGGGCGGTGCTCCGAGTGCCCCCACCAACCCACGCAGCGCCTCCACGGGTTCCGGCGCGGGCCTGGCGGCCGCGTCGTGGCCGCGCAGCTCGACGTAGAGCTGACCGTCCGGGAACCGGTGTGCGACCTCATGGGCCCAGTGCACGACCGACGCGGTCTTCCCGACGCCCGCCATTCCGCTGACCAGGATCGTCCCGGGCGCCCCGGAGGACGCCGCCGCCCCGGCGAGGGCGGTCAGCTCCCCGAGTTCCTCGCTCCGACCGGCGAAGACCGTCAGGCCGGGCGGCAACTGGGCGGGCCGGGCGAGGAGTTTCACCGGTGCGGACAGCGCTGTCCTGACCGGTCGGTGCGCCGGGGGCGCGGACGCGCGCACCTCCTGACGCAGGACCCGGGTGTGGGCCTCGCTCAGCTCGGCGCCCGGGGCGACCCGCAACTCCGCGGCCAGCCGGCGCCGTACCTCCTCGTACGCCGTCAGCGCCTCGGCCTGAAGTCCGCAGGCCGCCAGCGCCATCACGAGCCGGGCGTGCAGGGACTCGTCCAGGGGCTCCAGTTCGATGGCCCGGCGCAGGCTCGGCAGCACGAGGCCCGCCGCGCCGCACAGCAGGGCCGCGTCGGCCGCCATCCGTGTGGTGAGCACGAGTTCGTGTTCCACGGCGCGGAACAGGGCGTGCTCGCGCGCCGATGCGGGGAGCCCCATCGCCACCGGCCCGCGCCACTCGCCGAGGGCCCCGACGAACTGCCGTACCGCCACCTCGGGCCGACCGGTGGCGACCGCCCGCCTGCCCCGCAGGGTGAGCTCGCGGAACCTCAGCAGATCGATCTCGTCCGGCTCCGCGTCCAGGAGGTAGGCACCGGTGCGGCGTGACAGACGACGGCCTGGCGCCCGGGGCGGCAGCCCCGGTTCGAGCAGCCGCCGCAGCGCACCGACGTACCGGCGCACCACGTTCGGGGCGCTGGCCGGTGGACGGCTCGCCCACAGCACATCCACGATCTCGCTCACCTGCACCGGCCGCCCGGCCCGCACCATGAGCAGCCCCAGGAGGGCGCGTTGCTGCGGGAACCCCAGATCGAGTTCCCGCTCGGCCCGCCGGACCCGCAACGGGCCCAGCACCTCGAACCGCATCACCTCGAACCGCATCACCTCGTCGAACTCTGCCATGCGCTGGGAGACATGCCGTAGGCGTCCCGGAAGGTGCGGCTGAAGTGCGAGGGGCTGCTGAACCCCCAGCGCTGCGCCACGGCGGCCACGCTCGGCCCGCGGTTCGCGCTCCGGCCCAGCTCGCGCCGGCACGCGTCCAGCCTGCGCCGCCGTATCCACTGGCCCACCGTGGTGCCCTCCTGCTGGAAGAGCTTGTGCAGGTAGCGGACGGAGATGTGGTGGGCGAGCGCGATCGACTCCGGTGACAGATCCGGATCCGTCAGATGCGCTTCGATGAAGGCCTGGATCCTGGACACCGTCTCGGATCCGACGTCCGACGCGTCGGGGGTTTCCTCGCCGAGGAGCTGCGTGACGAGCACGGCGACGAGGTCGACGGCGGAGCGGGCGAGCCGGTGGCCCGTCCTCGACCTGCGGAAGTCCGTCTCGGCGGCGAGCGCCGAGAGGAAGTGGGACACCAGCGCGCCGACGCCCTCGTCGCCCCGCACGCGCCGGCCCATGACCCGGTGCAGGTCCGAGGGCGACACCCCCAGGTGGCCGCGGGGCACCCGGAAGACCGTCAGCCGGCAAGGGCCGCTGAACCGCAGGTGGTCACGCCGGGCCGGATCGTGGAACACCAGGTCGCCGGGGGCCAGGAACACCTGGGTGCCGCCCCTGGTCACCGAGACCGAGCCCTGGACGTGCAGGCCCAGGTGCAGGAACGCGTCGTCGGTCGTGTCCGGCAGCCGGAAGAGACGACGGACCGGTGCGGTGTCGCGCGGCATCACCGAATCGATCATGAGGACTCCCGAGGTGAGA
This sequence comes from Streptomyces olivochromogenes, assembly GCF_001514115.1. GTDB lineage: Bacteria > Actinomycetota > Actinomycetes > Streptomycetales > Streptomycetaceae > Streptomyces > Streptomyces olivochromogenes. The sequence continues at coordinate 23,355 of NZ_KQ948463.1, read as the reverse complement.
TGTCGGGCCCAGGGCCCTGACTGAGGAAATTCTCGACGTCCATGCTCGCCCTTGTGGATCGCGGGCGTCCGCGCGGTCCGGGCGTTCGCGCGCGTTCAGGCGGAGCCACGTCGCTCGGCGCGTTCACGCAGTCGGGCGCGGACCTGTTCGGCGTCGGGGTGACCGAGTTCGGTGAGCAGGACGAGCGCCGCTCGCCAGGAGTCGCGGGCGCTCCCGTGGTTGCCCATCGCGAGGTGGGTGTCGCCGAGGCGGGTGAGGGTCTCGGCCTCCGGATACGGCACCCCCAGCTGCCGGTAGAGGGAGAGCGCGTTGCGGTAGCCGAGCAGGGCGTGCGGATGGCGGCCCAGGTGCTGGTAGGCGTAGGCGATGCTGTCCCAGGTGCCCGCCTGGCCGTAGCGGTCCCCCAGGTCCTGAAGCATGGTCAGGGCCTCGAAGCAGTGGCTCAGCGCCTGCCGGTGCTCGCCGAGCAGGGCGTGGTACCAGCCCACGGAGTTGAGGACGCTGGCCTGTGCGGCTCGCAGGCCGGCGCTCCGGAACAGCTCCAGGGCCAGCTGGTTGTGGCGCAGGGCACCGGGCAGGTCGCCCCGCTGCTCGCTCTCCCAGCCCAGACTTCGGTGGGTGTCGGCCCGTCCGACCGCGTCTCCCAGCCCGGTGAAGAGCTCCAGAGCGCGTTCGAGTCGCGGGCGCGAGCGGTCGTGCAGGCCCAGCCTGCCCTCCGCGCGGGCCAGCGCCCGCAGTCCGCGGGCCTTCATCGCCGGGTCCCCGAGCCGCTCCGCGGCATCGAGCGCGGTCTGCTCGACGACCACCCAGTCGTGCCAGGCTCCGCGCCGGTCGAAGAAGGGCTCGAGGGACCAGGCGAGCAGACAGGCGAGCCGGTCGTGACCGGAGCCGACGGCCGCGTCGACGACGGCGAGCAGCCCCGCGTATGCGGCCGTGAGCCAGGCCAGCGCGGCGGTGTCGTCGGCGAGCGGCTCGGGGACGCTCTGGAGAGCGGGCGGCTCCAGCGGCATCGGGTCGTCGTGCGGGGCGAGCAGCAGACCGGCCGCGCGGGCGGTGTGCAGACAGTGTTCGAACAGCCGCCGGACGGCCGCGCCGCGGTCCTCCTCGGAGTCCTGGGTGTGGACGAGTTCGGTGGCGTGGGCGCGCAGCAGGTCGTGGAAGGCGTACCGGCCGGGAGCGTGTTCGTCGAGGAGGTGGACGCCGGTCAGTTCGCTCAGCAGCCGCCGGGTTGCGCGCACCGGACGTCCGGCGAGGGCGGCCGCGGCCGGTACGGAGAGGTCGGGGCCGGGATGCAGGGCGAGCAGCCGGAAGAGCCGGGCGGCCGCGGCGGAGACGGCGGCCAGGGACCAGGAGAAGACCGCGCCGACGTCCGCCGAGGTGTCGGGGCGGGCGAAGGCCTCCAGGCTGCCGTGCGCCTCGCGCAGTTCGGCGGCGATCGCCGACAGCGTGAAGTCGGGGTGGGTGGCGGCGCGGGCGGCGACGCAGGCCAGGGCGAGCGGCAGCCCGGCGCACAGAGCGGTGATCTCGGCCACGGCGCGGGGCTCGGCGTCGATGCGCGCGGCGCCCAGCCGCCGGGCGAGGAAGGCGCGGGTCTGGTCGGCGTCGAAGGGGCGCAGGGTCAGTGAGCGGGCTCCGTGCGCGGCCACCAGTCCGGACAGCTGGTCGCGGCTGGTGACGACGGTGAGACACCCGGGGGTGCCGGGGAGCAGCGGTCTCACCTGGTCGGTGTCGCGGGCGTTGTCCAGCAGGACGAGGAAGCGACGCCCGGCCAACAGGCTGCGGTAGAGCGCGGCTTGGGCGTCCACACCGTGCGGGACGCGCTCGGGCGGCACGCCCAGCGTGTCCAGGAACCCGCGCACCGCCTCGCCCGGGTTCATGACGGCGCCCGACGGGTCGAACCCCCGCAGATTGACGTAGAGCTGCCCGTCGGGGAATTGGTCGGCGACCTGATGGGCCCAGTGCACGGCGAGCGTGGTCTTCCCGATTCCGGCCATGCCGCCGATGGCGCTGATCACCACCGTCTCCGCGGGCGCCCTCCCACCGGTGAGCGGCCCGAGTGCCTCCTCCAGTTCGGATTCCCGTCCGGTGAACGTCGGCAGGTCGTGGGGGAGTTGGGCGGGGGCCGGCACCGGAGGTGTCCGCGGGCCGGCGGAACCCGGGCCCGTTCCATCGGCCTCGGAGGCGACCGCGCCCGTCTCGGCCGCGTCCGTCCGGGATACGTCCGCAGCCGCCGTGGCGGGGTCGTTCAGCAGCACCGTCCGGTGGGCTTCACGCAGCTCCGCACCCGGGTCGATGCCCAGCTCACCGGCGAGCCGGGCACCGGCCTCCCGGTAGGTGCTCAGCGCCTCGGCGCGACGAGCGTCGGCGGCCAGCGCGAGCACCAGCCGTGACAGCAGTGGTTCGTCCAACGGATGCTCGGCGGCGGCCCTTTGCAATGCGGGCAGGACCGTGCCGGGGAGACCGGCGAGCAGCGCCGCGTCGGCCGCCTCCTGTACGGCGGTGACGTACTCGCGGCTGAGCAGGCCGAACGCCGCGTGCGCCCGTACCTCTGGGCCGATCCCGGCGGCGACCGGCCCCTGCCACAGGGACAGCGCCTCGGCGAACAGCTCCGCGCTACGGGCGGGCACCCCCTCCGCGGCGGCCTGCCGGGCCTGGTCCCGCAGTTCACGGAAGCGCAGGAGGTCCAGGGAGCCGCTGTCGGTGAGCAGCCGGTAGCCGCCCGCGTCCCGTACCAGCCAGTGGCCCGTGGCCCGTGCGGGCAGTCCGGGCTCCAGCAGCCGGCGCAGCGCACCGACGAGACGGTGCACCACGTTGACGGCGCTGTGCGGCGGGCGGTGCCCCCACAGCGCGCCCACGATCTCGGCCATGCCGACCGGTTGATCGGCCCGCACCAGCAGCAGCGCCAGCAGCGCCCTCTCCTGAGGACGCCCCAGGTCCAGCTCCGTTCCCGCCCGCCAGGCACGGACGGGCCCCAGAACCGAGAACCGCACCGGCTCCAGCCCCAATTCGCCCCCTCCTCAAAGAATCCCCCAGGGATTCCCCCCAGGGGACTCCACCCCAGGGATTGACCCTACGTCACAGAGTGTGTTACCGCGCGTCACAGGCCGCCTGGACCTCACGGACGGCTCCAGGACGCGATCTGATCGCCCGGGAACTGAACGGTGTCCGCGTCCGACCCGTAAAGGGGAGCAGGTCTGACCAGGTAGGACGTGGCGGTGGTGCGGATGCGCGGTGAAGGGGAGAGATCCTCCCGCTGCATGGCGGCACCGGGTGACGTGAACGTGTCCCCGGCGGTGCGGAGTCTGCGCGCGGCCGTGTTCGCCGTGCTGTGTGTGCTGCTCGCCGCCGGGGGCCATGTGCTGGCCATGGGCACGGCCCCACCCGTGTGGGTGCAGGTCGTCGGCGCTCTGCCGGTCTTCGTCGTCGGCTGTCTGCTGGGCGGGCGGGAGCGCTCGCTGGTCGGTATCGGCGGTGGGACGCTTGCGGCCCAGGGAGCGCTGCACCTGGCGTTCGACGCCGGTCGGCCACACGCCGTGATGGTCATGCACGGGATGCGCATGTCCCCTACGCATCCCCACTCCCACGCGCTGACGCCGCACGCCACCGCCGTCCATGTCATGGCGGCCCTTGTGCTGACCTGGTGGCTGCGGCGCGGCGAGGCCGCGCTGTGGTCGCTGCTGCGGCGGGCGGTCGTGTTCGTACCGGGGCTGGCGGCCTGGTGGCAGGTGGCAGCAGGCTTCCGGGGCGTATCGAGTACGCCGGAACAGGCGCGCCGGGCTGTCCACGGGGCGTGGTCACCGCGGCGGTTGAGGCTGCGCTACGCCGTACACCGGCGCGGGCCGCCGCCAGGGATGTCGTACGCCGTCCGACCCTCGACATCCCTCCCCAGTACGGAGATCCACTCGCTCATGTCCACGACACGCACCACCCTGCGCCGCGCCGGCCTCGTCACCGCTCTCGCCGCCACCGGGGTCCTGACCGCCGCGGGCGTCGCCTCCGCGCACGTCACCGTCCATCCCGAGAGCTACGCCAAGGGCGCCACCGACGGTGTCCTCACCTTCCGCGTCCCCAACGAGGAGAACACGGCCGGTACCACCAAGGTCCAGGTCTTCCTGCCCACCGACCACCCCGTACTCGGCGTGCTCGTCACCCCGCAGGACGGCTGGACCGCCAAGGTGACGGACACGAAGCTCAAGACGCCCGTCAAGACCGACGACGGCACCATCACCGACGCCGTCTCCGAGATCACCTGGACCGGCGGCAGGATCGGGGCCGGGCAGTACCAGGACTTCGACGTCGCCTTCGGCCAGCTGCCCGACGACACCGACCAGTTGACCTTCAAGACACTGCAGACGTACTCCGACGGCAAGACCGTTCGCTGGATCGAGGAGGCGTCCGCCGGCCAGGAGCCGGAGAACCCGGCGCCGGTCCTCAAGCTCACGGCCAAGAGCGCGCAGGACGGGGACAGCGGCGCCCCGACCGCCTCGGCGGCGCCCTCGAAAACCTCCGGCAGCGCCAAGCCGACCGCGTCGAGCAGCGACGCGACGGCTCGCGGGCTCGGCATCGGCGGGTTGGTCGTGGGTGTACTGGGTCTGGCCGCGGCCGTGTTCGCGGTCCTGCGCAACCGCTCCGCGGGATCCCGGGCCGAGTAGGCCGGCCGTGCCCTGCCGACGTGCACCCGTCGGCGGGGCAGGCCGTCCGTCCGCCGACAGGGACCGCCCCTTGGCGGCCGTGTCCGGCCGGCACACCGTCAGTGTGGGGTTTCCCGCCCGTCGTTCGCGTCGGTGCGGGGCCGTGAGCGGAAAGTCCGGCGGTAGGTGTCCGGAGGCACGCCGACCGTCCGGTTGAAGTGTCGCCGCAGCGTCGTGGCGGTGCCCATACCGGTGGCTGTCGCGATGGCGTCGACGACGTCGTCGGTCGTCTCCAGCAACTCCTGGGCGCGGCGGATCCGTTGTGTCAGCAGCCATTGCAGCGGAGTGGTGCCGGTCACCGCCCTGAAGTGGCGGCCCAGATGGCGCGAACTCATCCGGGCCTGACGCGCCAGGTCCTCCACGGTGAGTGGACGGTCGAGGCGTTCGATCACCCAGGGGAGCAGCGCGGCGAGCGGGTGGTCGTCCCGGGTGGGCACCGGCGCGGCGACGAACTGGGCCTGGCCGCCGGCTCGGTGCGGCGGCACGACCAGGCGGCGGGCGACGGCGTTGGCGACGGACGAGCCGTGGTCGAGACGGACGAGGTGCAGGCACAGGTCCATCGCGGCGGCCTTGCCCGCGGAGGTGAGCACGCTGCCGTTGTCCACGTAGAGCACGTCCGGATCGACCTCCACCCGCGGATAGCGGGCGGCCAGGGCCCCGGTGTGCGCCCAATGGGTGGTCGCGCGCCTCCCGTCCAGCAGTCCGGCGGCGGCCAGCACGAACGCGCCCGTGCACAGAGAGGCCACGCGCGCCCCCGCCTCGTGGGCCGCACGTACCGCGCCGACGAGATCGGCCGGCGGGTCCTCGTCGGCGTCCGCCCAGCCGGGGACGATCACGGTGTCGGCACGCCGGAGCCGGTCGAGCCCGTGGTCGGGCTCCAGCCGGAACCGGCCGAGCAGTACGGCCCGCGACCCGCAGACCTCGACGTCGTACCAGGGGACGGCCACGTCGACCGGAGCGGCGCCGAACACCTCGTACGCCATGGACAGTTCGAAGTGCAGCATCCCCTCGGTGACAGCCAGCGCGACGGTAACCATGTCCGGAATTGTACGGGCCACGTCGTTCCGGACACTCACGGTGGGGCGCCCGTCCTCGCCAGGATGTTCTCAGCGGATCATTTCGAGCACGGGGGAGAACCCATGGGATCGGGACAGACGGTGACGGTGTTCGGCGCGTACGGACACACCGGACGCTTTGTGGTGGCACATCTGCGGGAGCGCGGATTCGTGCCGGTGCTCTCCGGCCGCGACACCGGCAAGCTGCGGGCGATGGCGGCATCCGCCCCCGGACTCGAGGTCCGGCCGGCGTCGGTCGACGACCCTGCCTCGCTCGACCGCGCCCTTCACGGCGCGGACGCCGTGATCAACTGCGCCGGGCCCTTCGCCGTGACCGCGGCTCCCGTGATCGAGGCGGCACTGCGCGCCGGGATCCCGTACGTCGATGTGGCGGCGGAGATCGAGGCCAACCTCGACACGTTCACGGACTTCGCGGACCGCGCCCGCGCGGCGGGAGCGGTGATCGTCCCCGCGATGGCCTTCTACGGCGGTCTCGGCGACCTGCTGGCCACCGCCGCGATGGGGGACTGGGCGGCGGCCGACGAGGCGAACATCGCGTACGGGCTGAGCAGTTGGCACCCCACTCCCGGGACACGCGCTGCGGGCACGGTCTCCCAGGAGCGGCGAGGCGGGCGGCGTGTCCGCCACACGGACGGGCGGTTGGAGTACCACGACGACAGGCTGACACTCCTGAAGTGGCCCTTCCCCCATCCGATGGGCACCAGGGAGGTCATCGCGGAGTTCACGATGGCCGACGTGGTCACCATCCCCAGCCACCTCTCCATCCCCGAGGTGCGCACCCACATGACGACCGAGGCGGCCGGAGACCTCTTTGCCGCGGACACACCGGCACCGATCGCGGCCGACGAGGACGGGCGGTCCGACCAGACCTTCGTCGTCGACGCCGTCGTACGCTCCGGTGCCACCGAACGCCGCGCCGTGGCGCGCGGCCGGGACATCTACGCCGTCAGCGCGCCGCTCGCGGTGGAGGCGGTCCACCGCATCCTCACCGGCCGGACCCGCACGGTCGGTGTCGCCTCCGCCGGTGAGATCTTCGACGCGCCCGACTTCCTGCGCGCCCTGTCCCCGCACCTCTCGCTCGAACTGCTCGGGTAGGGCGCGAGCCGCGGCGGCGCGCGACGACGGCGAGCGGTGGCCATGCGGGCTTCCGGATCTCCCCCCATGCTGGATGAGGGGGTGAGGCCACGGAGGAGGTGGTGAGGATGCAGACCGTTGTGGATCTCACGCGCTGCCAGGGCTATGCGCAGTGCGTGTTCCTCGCGCCGGAGGTGTTCGAGCTGCACGGCGAGGAGGGGTTGCTGTACGCCACGGCCGTCCCGGAAGACCAGGTCGAGCGCGTGCGCCAGGCCGCGGCGGCGTGCCCGGTCCAGGCCATCCTCCTCGGCGAAGGGGTGAGCGCCGGTGCCCGGTGATCTGAGCGACGGCCGCATCGTGATCGTCGGCGCGTCACTGGCCGGGTTGAGGGCCGCGGAGACGCTGCGCGAGCAGGGCTTCACCGGCTCACTGACCATGGTGGGGGACGAGCCCCGTGCGCCGTACGACCGGCCACCGCTGTCCAAGCAGGTGCTGCTCGGCAAGGCGCCGGCGGACACCACGGCGCTGCCGATGCGCCGGGACCCGGACGCCGACTGGCGACTGGGAGTGGCCGCCACCGGCGTGGACCCCTTGGAGAAGCGGGTGATGCTGGCCGACGGCGAGTCGCTGCCGTACGACCGGCTGCTGATCGCCACCGGGACCCGGGCGCGCCCCTGGCCCAACCGGGACGAGGGATCCCTGGACGGCGTGTTCACCCTGCGCACCAGTGACGAGGCCGGGAGGCTGGCCGAGCGACTGGACGCCGGGCCGGAGCGGGTGCTGGTGATCGGTGCCGGTTTCACCGGCTCGGAGATCGCCTCCGCCTGCCGGGAGCGGGGTATCGAGGTCACGGTCGCGGAACGCGGCCCCGCACCCCTGGTGGGCGCGCTCGGCGGCACACTGGCGAAACTCGCGGCGGCCATGCAGCGCAACCACGGCGTGGACCTGCGCACCGGGGTGACGGTCACCGCTCTGCGCGGGGACGGGAACGGCCGGTTCACCGGCGCGGACCTGTCCGACGGCAGTCGCGTCGACGCGGATGTGTGCGTGGTGGCGTTGGGCGCGGTCCGCAACGTCGAGTGGCTGGCGGAGTCCGGGCTGGCGGCGGGTCCGCGCGGGATCGCCTGCGACGCCGGGTGCCGGGCCTTCAACATGTACGGGATAGTCACCGACGACGTCTTCGTGGCCGGTGACGTCTCCCGGTTCCCGCACCCGCTGTTCGGGTACCAGATGCTCTCCCTGGAGCACTGGGGCAACGCGGTCGAACAGGCCGAGGTGGCGGCCCACAACATGGTCAGTCCGGGGCCTCTGCGGCGTCCGCACCTCGCCGTCCCGACGTTCTGGTCGACCCAGTTCGGGCTCAACATCAAGTCGGTGGGCGTGCCCACCTACTCCGACCACGTGGTCATCGCCCAGGGCTCTCTGGAGGCGCGCCGCCTTGCGGTGGTCTACGGCTACCAGGGACGGGTCACCGCCGCGGTCACCGTCGACATGGCCAAGTCGCTCGACTACTACAAGCACCTGATCGAGACGGCCGCTCCGTTCCCGCCCCCGCCCGGCGCGGCCGACCGTGCGATCGCGGCCGACGTCACGATTCCGTCCGACGTGCCCGACCCGAGCGGGCTGTCGCACGGCCCCACCGTGGCGCTCACCGGTTACCTGCCCGATCGACGACTGACGGTGGTGCAGCCGACGCGCTGACCCACGTCCCGCCCACCGCAAGGAGCCACGATGGCCTCCGACACCCTGCTGGCCCGGATCACCGACTACGCCAACCGCCCCGACCCCTACCCGCTGTACGCCGAACTCCGCGAGGCCGGTCCCGCGGTGCGGCAGGCGGACGGCAGCTACCTGATCGGCACCTACCACGAGATCGTCGCGCTGCTGCACGACCCCAGGATGAGTGCCGATCCGCGCTCGCGCACCACTCCCGCTCCGTACAACGTGACACGACAACCGCCGTTCCTGCGGCTCGACGACCCCGAGCACCACCGGCTGCGCAACTCGGCCATGCGGCCGTTCGGGCCGCCGCACAGTCCGGGCCGGGTCGACTCCATGCGCGGCGAGATCGTCCAGCTGACCAAGGAACTGGCGGAAGTGTTCCAGGAGGGCAGGCAGATCGACGTCGTCGACGACTTCGCCTACCCACTGCCCGTGACCGTGATCTGCCGCCTGCTCGGCATCCCGCACAAGGATGAGCAGCTCTTCCAGGGCTGGACCGACATCCTCGTCGCGGCCGCCGACATCGGACCCGAAAGTGACACCGCCGACCGGGAGCAGGCGGCCGACCAGGCGCGGCAGGAGATGGGCCAGTACCTGGTCCAACTCGGCGAACAGCGCCGCGGTCGCCCCACCGGCGACATGCTCTCCGACCTCGTCAACGAACCGGACGCGGCCGTACGGCTCAGCACGGAAGACCTGGCGATCAACACCATCCTGCTGTTCATCGCCGGACACGAGACCACGGTCAATCTGGTCACCAACGGCGTCCTCACCCTGTTGCGCCAGCCCGACCAGCTGCACCGTCTGCGCGAAGACCCCGGCCTGCTGCCGCGAGCAGTTGAGGAACTGCTGCGCTACGAGCCGCCGGTCCACATGCGCGAGCGGGTTCCCCTCGTCGACATCGACGTCGCCGGCACCACGATCCCCGGCGGCACGTCCGTCATCCTGGCGCTGGCCTCGGGCAGCCGCGACCCCCTGCGGTTCAGCGAACCCGATCGGTTCGACCCCACCCGCCCGGACAACCAGCACGTCGGCTTCGGCAGCGGTATCCACCTGTGCTTCGGCGCGCCAGTCGCCCGTATCGAGGCCGAGGCCGCGCTCGGCGCACTGATCCCCCACCTCGACACGGCACGCCTGCTCCAGGACCCGCCCCCCTACCGGCAGAACGCCATGCTCCGCGGACCCCGCCACCTGCCCATCCAACTGTGAGGCCCCCAACGGCTATGCGGTGAGGTGGTCGTGCCGCGCGGGGCTTCCGGTCACGTAGTGCACGTACTCGCGCTCCAGTCGGAACCCGGCGGTCCAGGCGAGCAGGCGGCTGGGGCGGTTGTCGCGGGAGCAGGACCAGCTCGCGGTGTGGCCGCGGGCCGCGATGTCCGTGCACAGGGCGGTGACGCAGGCCAGGGCGAGGTGTTCGCGTCGGTGCTCGGGGACCGTGAGGCAGGCGACGTCCTCGTGTGTGCTGCTCAGGAGATAGGCGCAGGCGACGGCGAGGATGCGGTCCTTGTACAGGGCGGCCCAACCGAGGCCGGAGGCCGCGAGCGCGGTCGGTCCGCCCCACGTGCCGTGGATCCAGGCCGCGTCGGTGCCGAGTCCGGCGAGGGCCGGGGCGTGCTCGGGTGCCAGCCGTCGCACCGTCACGCCCCACGGGAGACGGGGTGTCGAGGAGGGCGGCATGCGCTGTACGTACACCATGCGCTCCCACGGCGTGACCTGGCCGAAGGTCGTGCCGAGGGCGGGGAGGAAGCGGTCGGGTGCGTCGATCCAGCAGTCGGCCAGCGGCGTGAGATCGCCGGCGGCGAGGGCGTCCGGGTCACCACGCAGCAGGGCGTGGTCGGCGCAGCGCACGGCGACGGCCCGCGGGTGTACCGCCCGGTCGGCCCACCATTGCCCGGTCCCGGTGGCCAGGGCGTGCTCGGCGAGGGCGGCGGGGCCGGGCGCCGCGGCGGGGAACCACCGGGAGAGGGCCGGGATCTGGTGAGGGAGGAGCTGGATCACGGGACTGCCTTTCACTGCGTACGGGGCGACCCCGGTGGGTGCTGGGGTCGCCCCTGGGGCTCAGCGCTGACCGGCCTTGCGGCCGTGGTTCGCCTTGTTCTTGCGGCGGGCCTTCTTCTTGCGGGTGCGCTTGGACATGTGCGTCAACTCCGGTGTATGAAAGGGAAGTTCAAGCGGTGCGGCCGACGAGCAGGTCGGCGAGCCTGTTGAGGCGCCTGATCGTGCGGTCCTCGGTGGCGGCCGGGGCCGGTGTGACGCGCTCGGCGCGGTCGTAGTAGGCGCCGTTGACGATCTCGACGGCCGGGTCGCAGAGCCGGGCCACGTGCGTGGCGCCTTCGGCGGGCGTGACGCCTTCGTGGGCGTACAGCGGCATCAGCGCCGTGTCGCAGACGCCGGGGTGGACGGAGACCGCGGTGACGCGCGGGTCGGCGGCGAAGACGGTGAGCGCGAGCTGCGACTGGGCGTAGGCGGCGAGCCGGGAGTAGCGGCGGGCGCGGTGGGGGTCGCTCCACTGGATGTTCGCGGTGCGGTGCAGGGACGACGAGACGTTGACGACCCGGCCGCCGGGGTCACTGGTGAGGGCGGGTTCCAGCAGGCAGGTCAGGAGGTAGTGGGCGAGGAAGTTGACCTGGAAGGCGATCTCGTTGCCGTCCGCGGTGACGGTGTGCCGCTCGGGCGCCGCGATGCCCGCGTTGTTGACGAGCACGTCGAGGTGCGGGTGCTGGGCGACGACCTGGTTCGCCAGGGACTCGACCTCGTCGAGGTGTGTGAAGTCGGCTGCCACCGGGCGGAGTCGGGCGGCGTCGATGCCTGCCATGGCGATCAGTCGGTCGGCGGCGGCGCGTGCCTCCTCGGCGGTGCGGCCGTGCAGCAGCACGGTGGCACCGCGTTCGGCGAGCTGCCGGGCGGTCTCCAGGCCGATGCCGGTGGTGGCTCCCGTGACGAGGGCGGTGCGGCCGGGAAGAGGGGAGAGGTCTTGGTCAGACATGGTCCATCCGGGGTTGCGGGCACGTCGGCGGCCCCAACGCGGGACGCCGGACAGGTGCGGATACGAAGGACGGGGCGCCGCAACGGATCACGGCGCCCCGAGGGCTACGGACGACGCGTCGGCGTCAGCGCGGAGCGGACGCGGGCGTTTCCGGGCAGCGAGGCGCACGACGGGTCGCGCCGGGACTCGGCGGCCGGTCGAAGAGAAGCCATGCGCTGTTCACAGGTTCCATGGAAGCCGCCCCGCACGCTCCCGACAAGCGCAACTCCCCTTCCCATACGTGCCCCTGACGTGCAAGGACGTTTCCCTGACGGGCTCCGCCCGGCCGCCAGGAGCCTCCTCATCCCAGCCCGGGCACCCCGGAGATCACCAGGTCGATCAGCTTGATGCCGACGAAGGGCAGGACGAGCCCGCCGAGGCCGTACAGCATGAGGTTGCGCCGCAGCAGGTCGTGCGCCGACGACGGCGTGTAGCGCACGCCCCGCAGCGCGAGCGGAATCAGCGCGACGATGATGAGCGCGTTGAAGATGATCGCCGAGGTGATCGCGGAGGTGGGGCTGTGCAGGCCCATGATGTTGAGCGACTTCAGCCCCGGGTAGGCCCCCGCGAACATCGCCGGGATGATCGCGAAGTACTTCGCCACGTCGTTCGTGATGGAGAACGTCGTCAGCGCGCCCCGCGTGATCAGCAGTTGTTTCCCGATCTCGACGATCTCGATGAGCTTCGTCGGGTTGGAGTCCAGGTCGACCATGTTCCCGGCCTCCTTGGCGGCCGCGGTGCCGGTGTTCATGGCCACGCCGACATCGGCCTGCGCCAGCGCCGGCGCGTCGTTCGTGCCGTCCCCGGTCATGGCGACGAGCTTGCCGCCCTCCTGCTCCCGTTTGATCAGCGCGAGCTTGTCCTCGGGGGTCGCCTCGGCCAAGTAGTCGTCCACACCTGCCTCTTCGGCGATGGCACGGGCGGTGAGCGGGTTGTCGCCGGTGATCATCACCGTGCGGATGCCCATCCGGCGCAGCTCGGCGAAGCGCTCGCGGATGCCGTCCTTGACGACGTCCTTCAGATGAATCAGGCCCAGTACCCGCGGCCCGTCCCAGTCGTGCACGGCCACCAGGAGCGGAGTACCGCCCGATCCGGCCACGGAGACCGTCAACGACCGTGCCTCGGGCGGGACGTGGCCGCCGTACATCTGAACCCACTCGATGACCTCCTGGGCGGCGCCCTTGCGGATCGCGCACACCGCACCGTTGTCCCAGCGCAGATCGACGCCGCTCATCCGGGTCTGGGCAGTGAACTTCACCCACCGGGCATGGCTCAGCTCGCCCTCGGCGGGCGCCCGCAGCCCGTACCGCTCCTTCGCCAGTACGACGACGGAGCGGCCCTCCGGTGTCTCGTCGGCCAGGGACGACAGCTGGGCGGCGCCGGCGAGTTGTTCTTCCGTGATGCCGGGCAGCGGCACGAACGCGGTGGCCTTACGGTTGCCGAGGGTGATGGTGCCGGTCTTGTCGAGGAGGAGGGTGCCCACGTCGCCGGCGGCCTCGACCGCGCGGCCGGACATGGCGAGGACGTTGCGCTGGACGAGGCGGTCCATGCCCGCGATGCCGATCGCGGACAGCAGGGCGCCGATCGTCGTGGGGATGAGGGTGACGAGGAGGGCGACGAGGACGGTGGTGGACTGGGCGGCGTCGGCGTACTCGGCCATCGGCTGGAGGGTGACGACGACCAGGACGAAGATGATCGTGAGCGCGGCGAGCAGGATGTTCAGCGCGATCTCGTTCGGGGTCTTCTGGCGCGAGGCCCCCTCGACCAGAGCGATCATCCGGTCGAGGAAGGAGTGGCCCGGGCGGGCGCTGACGCGGACGACGATGCGGTCGGAGAGGACGGTCGTGCCGCCGGTGACGCCGCTGCGGTCGCCGCCCGATTCGCGGATGACGGGTGCGGATTCCCCTGTGACGGCGGATTCGTCGACGGCCGCGACGCCGTCGACGACATCGCCGTCGGCCGGTATCAGCTCGCCCGCCTCGACCAGGACGACGTCGAGCGGTTTGAGGTCGGTGGCGGCCACGGCCTCCGTCTCGGCGTGCCGCAGGTCGATGCCGTAGTTCCAGTGGCGCAGGCGTAGCGCGACGGTGTCCGTACGGGCTCTGCGCAGCGACTCGGCCTGTGCTTTGCCGCGGCCTTCGGCGACGGCCTCCGCGAGGTTGGCGAAGATCACCGTCAGCCACAGCCAGGCGCTGATCACCCAGGTGAAGACGTCGGGGTGGAGGACCGCGGAAAGGGTGGTGAGGACGGCCCCGACGGAGACGACGAACAGCACGGGGTTTTTGACCAGGACCCGCGGGTGCAGTTTGCGCAGCGCCTCGGGGAACGACTGAACGAGCTGCGTCGGCTCGAACAGCCCGCCCGGTGCCCGGCGTTTCGCCCCTCCGTCCGATCCGGGCCGGGGGGTGCGCCGAGGGTGGGACGGCGGGGCTTGCTGGGGAGCGGCGGAGAACATGGGGACCTTCGTGCCTCGGTGGGGAGCCGGGCCCACGCGCACAAGGCACGCCGGCGACCGGTCGGGCTGACAGAGCGTGTGGTGGCCGCCGGGCTCTGCGGTGCCGGGGTCACGGCACCGCAGAGCTGCGCACGGGCGTCGGCGGCGCGATGACGACGAGAACGCCGCCGCGTGCTCGACCGCCGGGAGGCCATTCGGATGCCTTCGGGTGAGGAAGGCGACCGAGGGTGCTTCCGGGGTGAAGCCGTCATGTCACCGACGTCCGAGGCCTCTCCGGCGGCCGAGGGGAAATCTAGCCCGGCCGCACCTTCGAACCGCACGGCCGAGCAGGGAATTTGCGCCTCTCTTACGGCCGGTCGGAGCGTGACATCAAGGCCCCGTCAAGGTCACCTGAGAAGGCGTCAGGAGATCATCAACGCACGACGTCGGTGGCCGAAACCGGTTCCAGACTGAGCGCCGCGGGGGGACACGGGCGACCGTCCGTGGCGTGACGTTGGAGGGCCGTGACCTCCCCCAAGTTCTCGGCTTCGCTCGAACAGGGGGGACCGCCATGGCCGTCACCACGCGCAGTCCTGAGGCGGGGGCCGGGACCAGCGCACAGTCACAGCACAGACCGGTCGCCCGGCCCGGGGGTGGACCCGGCCCGCGGCCCGGAGGGGGGCCGCGGCCGGGTGGCCCCGGGGCGTCGCCTCCGCCGCGAGGCCGTGGCCGCGTGGGCCGCTCTGCGCCGCCGCTACTGGGTCTCCCTGCCCGCGCGGCTGCGTCTCCTGCGCGTGGCCACGGTCTCGCTCGCCGTCGCCCTGGCCCTGTTGCTTGCCCTGGCAGGGCTCGCCGCGACCAGCACCTGGGACACCGTCGCGGGCCGTGACGCGCCCCGCACCACCAGCGCCGCCGACCTCGACCTCGCCCTGAACGACATGGACGCGCAGGCCGCCAACCTTCTGCTGGCCGGCGGCGACGGGGGCAGGGGGCGCCTGGCGACGCCGTACGAGAAGGCGGTCGGCTTCTACGGGGACGCGCGCCGCGCGATCGGCCACGACCTGCGCACGCTCGCCGTCGCCGCCCAGGGCGACGCCGCCGACGAGCACACCGTGGAGTCCCTGACCGACGACTTCGCCGAGTACTAGGAGCTGATCGGCCGCGCCCTGGAGAACGACGGCCGCACCGGCGGTGAACCGGCCGCACTCGGGGACTACCGCAAGGCCACCGACCTGCTGCGGAACCACCTCCTGCCAGACGCACGGAAGCTGGTGGACTCCAACAACAGGGCGTTCAACACGCGGTACGCACAAACCCGTTCCACCCTGGCGACCCAGCTCGTCGTCGCCGTCGTCCTCGGCGTACTGCTCCTCGTCCTACTCGGCGTCCTCCAGTGGTACCTGGGCCGCCGCTTCCACCGGATCCTCAACCCCGGCGTCCTGGCCGCCACGGTCTGCGCGGTGCTCGCCGTCCTCCTCGGCATCCAGGCGCTGTCGGCCACCGCCGAGCACCTGCGCGGGGCACGGCGTGACGCCTTCGACTCCGTCGTCGCGCTCTCCCGAGCCCGCGCGATCGCCTACGACGCGAACGCCGACGAGAGCCGCTATCTCCTCGACCCCGAGCGCCGGGACCAGTACGCGCAGGCCTTCCTCGCCAAGTCGCAGGAGCTGTACGGGCTCAAGGGCGCGACGCTCACCACGTACGACGACGGGCTCGCCACGACGTGGCAGGCATACGGCTCCGACCACGACGACCTGCGCTTCACCGGCGAGTTCCGGCGAGAACTCGACAACATCACCTTCGTCGGCGAGCGGGCCGCGGCGGAGAAGACGGTCGAGGCGTACGCCGTGTACCAGCGCGACGACCGCAAGATCCGCGCCCTGTTCGCGCAGGGGAAGGAACGCGAGGCCGTCGCGTTCTGCATGGGCTGGGAACCGGGCACGTCCAACGCCCACTTCGGGGCCTGGATGACGGCGCTGGACCAGGTGACGGACATCAACCGCCGGCACTACACCGCCTCGGTCCGGGCCGGCCGCTCGGCAGTGGCGGACCTGCTGCCCGGCGCCCTGGGAGCCCTGATCTCGGCGGCCGCGCTCACCGCCCTCGGGCTACGGCCGCGGCTCGCCGAGTTCCGCTGACCGTGAATCACCCACGGGCCGCCCCCCAGTCAGGGACACCTGGTCAGGGACGCTCAAAATCAGTCGCGGGGCAGCCCGTAAGCGTCCGCGAGTCGTGCCTCCTCCAGGTCCAGCGAGCGTTGCAGGCGGCGGCGGGTCGTGTCGCTGATGCGGTGCTGGTCGTACAGACGCTGGAGCTCGGCCTCCTCGACCGTGATCAGGTCGCGTCGTAGCTGGCGATAGGTGAGGTCGGCGGACTCCGTCGGGGTGCCGTCGCCGTCGGGCTGCCCGAGGCGATCGCTCGCGTCGTCGAGGCGGGCCGTCAGGCCGCGGCGGAGCCGGTCGAGGACGATGTCGGGGACGGCTTCGAGTTCGGATATCTCGTCCAGGCGGCTCAGGCCCGCGTTGGCCAGGCTGCAGCGGGCCTGAGCCTCCTCGCGTTCGGTGTGGTCGGGTTCCAGCGCGATGCCCGAGCGCCGTACGACAGATGCCAGCGTGAAGCCCTGCACGACGAGTGTGGCGACCACGACCGACGTGGTCAGGACGAGGACCAGCGGGCGCTCCGTGAGCGTGGCCCCGGCCTTCGTGGTGACCGGGATGGACAGGGCGGCGGCCAGGGGGACCACGCCGCGGGTGCCCGCCCAGGTCAGTACGACCGGCACCCGCCAGTTCATGCGCTGGATACCGCCCTTGCGCTGCACCACCGCGGACAGCGGCGCCAGCCACAGCATGCGCATGGCGATCAGCGTGGCGGCGACGGCGAGCGCGTACAGCGGCCAGGCCCGGCTGCCGTCGGACAGGGCCCGCACCTGGGCCGGCAGCGCCAGCCCGATGAGCGAGAACACCACGCTCTCCAGCAGGAAGACCACCGTGCCGTAGACGGCGTGCAGTTGGAGGCGTATGCGGGCGTTGGTGAGGCGGTCGCCCCGGCCGCCGAGGACGACCCCGGCCACCACCACCGAGGTGACACCCGACGCGTGCGCCGCCTCGGCCAGGACGTAGGCCGCGTACGGCGTGACGAGGGCGATCACCGTCTCCAGGACCGGGTCCTCGGTGCGCCGCCGGATCAGCGTCACCACGCCCGCCACTGCCCCGCCGATGAGCATGCCGCCACCCGCCAGCAGCGCGAACTCACCCGCCGCCGCACCCCAGCCGACCGCTGCCGATGCCACGGCGACGCTCACCGCGACCCGGAAGAGGACGAGCGAGGTCGCGTCGTTGAAGAGGCTCTCGGCCTGGACCAGGACCTGGACCTTGGGCGGCAGCGCGAGCCGTCTGCCGAGCGCGGTGACCGCCACCGGGTCGGTGCTCGCGAGCACAGCGCCCAGCACGAGCGCCATCTGCCACGACAGCGGGGTGACCAGGGAGGCGACCGCCCCGACCGCGGCCGCCGAGGCGAGGACCAGGCCTATCGACAGCACCCCGACCGGCTTCCACACGGCGCGCAACTCGCGCCAGGGCAGTTCCTCGGCACTCGCGTACAGGAGCGGTGGCAGTACGACGAGTCCGATGATCTCGGGGCTGATCTGGATCTCCGGGGTCCCCGGCAACAGTGCGACGGCGAGGCCCGCGACGACGAGCAGGGAGGGCGCGGGGATCCGCCAACGGCGCGCGAAGGTGGCCACCACGGTGGCGAGGACCACGAGAGCCAGGACCGTTCCTACGCTGCGCATGCCATCCCTTTGGCCATGAGAAGGAGACCTTGTGGCTCCCTGCCGACCAGACTTCCCGGCACACCGCTTTCACCCTATCGGGCCAGGGCCCGTCAAAGCAGTGTCAACGTCCATGTGACCAGCGCCAAGGATGCGTCAATGAGCGCGCAGAACGACTCGCACAAGCGCTTCGGTAGGGGGAAGTAACCCTTCCCTCCGGGGAATTGATCTCCAGTGAGCGGAGCACGTCGGCTGCGATGAGTGACGTACGGACCGACATGAGTGACGTACGGACTGGCGGGGGTGACGTACTGCCCGGTGCGGGTGACGTACTGCCTGGTGCGGGTGACGTACGGCCCGGTGCGGGTGACGTACGGCCCGGACGGTTGAAGGTCTATCTGGGGGCGGCGCCGGGGGTCGGCAAGACCTACCGCATGCTCGACGAGGCGCGCCGCAGGGCGGCGCGCGGCGCGGATGTGGTGGTGGGGTTCGTGGAGTGCCACGGGCGTCCTGGCACGGAGGCGATGCTCGACGGCCTGGAGGTCGTACCGCGGGCGCCCTGCGCCTATCGCGGCGGGGAGTTCGAGGAGATGGACCTCGCCGCGGTCCTCGCGCGCCGGCCGCAGGTCGCGTTGGTGGACGAGATCGCCCACAGCAACGTGCCAGGAGGCGGTCGCAACGCCAAGCGCTGGCAGGACATCGAGCAGCTGCTCGCCGCCGGGATAGACGTCGTCACGGCGCTGAACATCCAGCATCTGGAGTCCCTCAACGACGTCGTCGAGAAGATCACGCGAGTGCCGCAGCGCGAGACGGTGCCCGACGAGGTCGTACGACGGGCACAGCAGATCGAACTCGTGGACATTCCGCCGGAGGGGCTGCGCCGCCGGATGGCGCACGGCAACATCTACGCGCCCCAGAAGGTCGACGCCGCCCTCGCCAACTACTTCCGCCCCGGCAACCTGACCGCACTGCGCCAGCTCGCCCTGCTGTGGGTGGCCGACCGGGTGGACGAGGCGCTCCAGTCGTACCGCTCGGAGCATGGCATCGGCGGGGTGTGGGAGATCCGGGAGCGGGTCGTGGTCGCCCTCACCGGCGGGCCGGAGGGAGACACCCTCGTCCGGCGGGCCGCCCGGATCGCCGACCGGTCGGCGGGCGGTGATCTGCTCGCCGTGCATGTGACCCGCAGCGACGGTCTCGCCGCCGGCACCTCGCACGCCTCGCTCGCCCGGCAGCGACGGCTGGTCGAGGACCTGGGCGGGAGCTATCACTCGGTCGTCGGCGACGACGTGCCCACCGCCCTGGTCGACTTCGCGCGCGCCGAGAACGCCACCCAGCTCGTCCTCGGCACCAGCCGCCGCGGCCGCATCGAACGTTTCCTCACGGGACGTGGCACCGGCGAGACGGTCGTCGAACTCTCCGGCGACATCGACATCCACACGGTCACGCACGAACGCGCCGGGCGCGGCACGCTGCTGCCCTCCCGCCGCCGTACCCTCTCGCGAGTACGAAGGATCGCGGGCCCGGTGGCCGGACTGCTGCTGCCTGTGGCGCTCACCTTCCTGCTCGATCTCGACTGGGCCCGGGACCGGCTCAACCTCACCAGCGAGGCGCTGCTGTTCCTGCTCACCGTGGTGGGTGTGGCCTGCATAGGCGGGGTGGTCTCGGCGGTGATCGCCTCGGTGACGGCGTCCCTGCTGCTCAACTACTGGTTCATCCCGCCCGTCGGCCAGTTCACGCTGGACGACCCGAACGCGCTGCTGGCGCTGGCGGTCTTCGCGGTGGTGGCCGCCATAGTGGCTGCTGTCGTGGACCGCTCGCTGCGCCTGTCGCGGCGCTCGGCGCGGGCCACCGCGGAGGCGGAGACCATGTCCTCGCTCGCCGGCACCATCGTGCGCGGTGGTGCGACGATCCCGGCGCTGGTGGAACGCACGCGCGAGACGTTCGGTATGGACTCGGCGGAACTGGTGGACGAGCCGCCCGGAGACAACGGCGCGACGGTCGTGCCCGCGGGGCCCGGCGCCTTCCTCGTCCTGCGCGGGCGCGCCCTGCCCTCCTCCGAGCGGCGTGTCCTTGCCGCCTTCGCCGCGCATGTGGGCTCGGCGGTCGAACGGACCAGGCTCGCGGAGGCCGCCGCCGAGGTCGAACCGGTCAGGGCGGCCGACCGGATGCGTACGGCGCTGCTGCGGGCGGTCGGCCACGATCTGCGCACGCCTCTCGCGGCGGGCTGGGCCGCCGTCTCCTCGCTGCGCAGCCGGGACGTCGACTTCTCCGACGAGGACCGGGAGGAACTCCTGGCGACCGCGGACGAGTCCATGGCCAAGCTCAACCGCCTGGTCGAGAACCTCCTGGACCTCAGCCGCCTTCAGGCGGGCGTGCTCACGCTGAACCTGCGGGCCACGGCATTGGAAGAGGTCCTCCCGGCGGCGCTGGCCGACACCCCCGAAGTCGAGGTGGCGGACCTGGAGGGGGTTCCGGCCGTGCTGGCCGATCCCCCACTCCTGGAACGCGTGATCGCGAACCTCGTCGCCAACGCCGCCCGGCACAGTCCGGCCGGGCGCAAGGTGCTGCTGACCGCCAGTGCCCACGCGGGCCGCGTCGAGGTGCGGGTCGTCGACCGGGGCCCCGGCCTGCCCCCCAATGACCGTGACCGCATCTTCGAGCCCTTCCAGCGTCTGGGTGACACCGACAACACCACGGGCCTCGGCCTGGGCCTGGCACTCTCGCGGGGCCTGACGGAGGCGATGGACGGCACCCTCACGCCGGAGGACACTCCCGGCGGGGGCCTGACCATGGTGTTGTCCCTGCCCTTCGGCGAGCGGACGGAGCACCCCGGTGGTGCGCGGAGCGTAAGAGGCAGCGTATGAGCGCCAAGTCCTGGGGCACCGCATACGGAACGTTGACGCCGAACCCTCGCCCACCAGGAACCGGGTGCGTCCGCGCATCCGTTCTTGACTGATGTGACGTCAACTCTCCATCTCCGTACGTGACTTGGTCCCCGTCTGGCCACGCTTGCCGTGCTCTCCGGCGCGCACGAGGACGACCCGGCGAGCGAGGACAGTGCCGAAACGCCGGGCGAGGACAGTGCCGAAACGCCGGGGCGAGGACGGCACACAGCCGCTGCCGGACACCCGCACCGCCTGTTACCGGCAGTTCACACACGGCCGACTGATGTTCGAGGAGGTCACCCGTCACCACGTGCCCGAGCCGGCCACCGGGGAGGCCGCGGCCCGCCGGGTGCTGCGGCTGATCGCGGGCTTCGTCGGGCTCGCCGCGTTCCTGCTCGTCCCTGCTCGTCCTTGACGCCCGGTCGTAGCGCATGCCGTCGGGAAGGGATTCGCCCCGACGGGAGTCGTGTGGTGCACGCAGCCGTCAAGGCCGCGTCAAGGTCGGGGGTTTCGGCGCGAAGAAGGCGCAAGGAAGGGTCGGAGTCGGCGGGACGTGGACAGAACCTGGGCGCACCCGCGCATCGCCTCCCCGCGTGCGCGGGTCTTTTCGTGCAGTTCGTGAAGGAGCCCGTTTTCCATGTCTGTCCTTACCGCCGCGCCCGGCGCAGCCCCCGCCGACGAGGAGCTGCCGGATACCGGTGAGCGTCATCGTTTGACCGCCTTGACGGGTCTGGCTGCTCTGTCGCTGGATGCGATGGCGTCGGTGGCGTACGGGCCGGAGGCGATTGTTCTGGTGCTGGCGGCGGCGGGTGCGCAGGGGCTCGGTTTCACGTTGCCGGTGACGTTGGGCATCGCGGGGTTGCTGGCGGTGCTGGTGGCTTCGTACCGGCAGGTGATCGCGGCGTTTCCCGATGGTGGCGGGTCGTATGCGGTGGCCAGGGCGCATCTGGGTGCGCGTACGAGCCTGGTGGCGGCGGCGTCGCTGGTGCTGGATTACGTGCTGAATGTGGCGGTGGCTGTCACGGCGGGGGTGGCGGCGCTGACGTCGGCGTTTCCTGAGCTGTACGGGGAGCGGTTGTGGCTGTGTCTGGCCGTGCTGGTGCTGATCACGGGGGTGAATCTGCGGGGCATTGTGGAGTCGGCGCGGGTGTTCATCGTGCCGACGGCGGTTTTCGTGGTGTCGGTTCTGGTGCTGATCGCGGTGGGTCTGTTCCGGTCCGCGCCTGTCAGCACTGCGGCTGCTGCTGGGCATGCCTCGGTTCTTGCGGGCAATGCGACGACGGTCGGTGCGCTGCTGTTGCTGAAGGCTTTCGCTTCGGGGTGCAGTGCGCTCACGGGTGTGGAGGCGCTGGCCAATGCCGTGCCGTCGTTCCGTGTGCCGCGGGTGCGGCGGGCGCAGCGGGCGGAGGTGGCGCTGGGGGCTGTCCTGGGGGTGATGCTGATCGGCTTGTCGGTTCTCATCTCGCGTTTCCACCTCCAGCCGGTCGAAGGTGTCACGGTCCTGGCTCAGCTTGCGGATGCTTCGCTCGGGCACAACTGGGCTTTCTACGTCATCCAGTTCGCCACGATGATTCTGCTGGCGCTGTCCGCGAACACCTCCTTCGGTGGCCTGCCCGTGCTGCTGAAGCTGCTCGCCCGCGACAACTACCTCCCGCACGTCTTCGCCCTGAAGGCCGACCGGCAGGTCCACCGCCACGGTGTGCTCGCGCTGGCCCTGGTCTCGGCGGCGCTGCTCGTCTTCTCCGGCGGCGACACCAACACCCTGGTGCCGCTGTTCGCGATCGGTGTCTTCATCGGCTTCACCATCGCGCAGGTGGGGATGGTCCGGCACTGGCGCGGTGAGCGGGGGAGGGGGTGGCGGGGCAGGGCGGCGCTGAATGGTGTCGGTGCGGTGCTCACGGGTGTCTCGGCGATGGTGGTGACGGCGGCCAAGTTCGCGGACGGTGCTTGGCTGATAGTGATCGCCGTGCCGTTGCTGGTGGCCGCCTTCGAGACGGTGCACCGGGCGTATGGGCGGATCGGTGAGCGACTGGGCTTGGGGCGGATTCCCGAGCCGCCGCACCGCGCGCGTTCGCTGGTGATCGTTCCGGTGTCCCACCTGTCCCGGCTGACCGTGGAGGCACTGAACGCCGCCGCCTCCCTCGGCGACGAGGTGCGCGCCGTCACGGTGTGCCACCCCGACACCGAGGACCGCGCCCAGGTCGCGGCCCTGGAGAGCGCTTGGGAGGAGTGGAACCCTGGGTTCCCACTCGTTCGGCTTGCCTCCGAGCGCAGGGCACTCGGCCGCCCCATAGCGTCGTACGTGTGTCGTATAGCGGTCTACGAGCCCGGCACCCGGGTCACCGTGCTGATCCCCGAGGTCGAGCCGGACCGGCTGTGGCAGCGGCTGCTCCAGAACCAGCGGGGCGCTGTGGTCGCCCACGCGGTGCGCCGTGACACGGACGCGGTGATCTGCCGACTGCGGTTCCGCATCTCGTGACACCTCACCTTGACGGCCCACACCTCGCTGGTGTGGGCCGTCGACGATGCGGACGGACGGGGGATTGGTTCCCGCAGCTGGACGAGTCGGCCGTAAGAGTTCCGTCAAAGGCGTACGAGCCTCCGTATGGGAGGTGTCAACGGCGCTCGAATTCGGCCAGAGAGGCGGTTTCCTCTACCCGTCCGTTCCATTCATTCCGC
>NZ_KQ948462.1:228355-313223 GCF_001514115.1 Streptomyces olivochromogenes | reverse complement strand
GCTCAAAGGTGCGAGGGAGCACCGACCGAGCGAGGTGCGCAAGCGGTACAGCGCGTGGGTCACAGGACTGGATCCCCGCATCCCGATGCGCACCCCTTGCGCTCCCCTGCCTCGACGGCCGCGTCTGACGCGACCTCAGTCCTCGTCCGGAGCCAACCGCAGCGAGATGCTGTTGATGCAGTACCGCTGGTCGGTCGGAGTCGGATAACCCTCACCCTCGAACACATGGCCGAGGTGCGATCCGCAGCGAGCGCACCGCACCTCCGTGCGGACCATCCCGTGCGAGCGGTCCGCGATCAGCTCGACCGCGTCGGAGTCCTTCGGGTCGAAGAAGGACGGCCAGCCGCAGTGGGACTCGAACTTCTCGTTCGAGGTGAAGAGTTCGGCGCCGCAGGCCCGACAGGAGTAGACACCCTTGGCCTTGGTGTCGGTGTACTCGCCCGTGAAGGCGGGCTCGGTGCCCGCCTTCCGCAGGACGGTGTACTCGGCCGGGGTCAGCTCCGCGCGCCACTGCTCGTCCGGCTTTTCGATGTCGTACGACATGAAGCTCAACCCCTCACAAACGTCACGGCTACTTCGACAGGCGGGTCAGGATCTCGGGACCGAGGTCCGTCACGTCTCCCGCGCCCATGGTGAGAACGAGATCACCGGGCTTCGCCATTCCCGCGACGACCGAGGGCACCTGCGCCTTGTCGTGGACCGGTGTCACGTCCGCGCCCGCCGCCCGCGCCGCCTCGATGATCAGCTCGCTGGTGACGCCCGGGATCGGGTCCTCGCGGGCCGGGTAGATGTCCAGCACGATCGAGGCGTCGGCCAGCGCCAGGGACTCGCCCATCTCCTTGGCCAGCTCCTGGGTGCGGGAGAACAGGTGGGGCTGGAAGACCACCAGGATGCGGCCCTCGGCACCCGCGCGCATGGCCTCCAGGTCGGCCGTCATCTCGGTCGGGTGGTGCGCGTACGAGTCGACGACCTGGACGCCCGCCTCCTCGCCCTTGAGCTGCAGACGCCGCTTCACACCCGTGTAGGAGGCGATCGCGGGGGCCAGCTCCGCGGCCGGGATGCCCAGCGCCGCGCCCGCCGCCAGCGCGGCCACCGCGTTGTGCGCGTAGTGGCGGCCGGGGACGGAGACGGCGAAGGTCAGCTCCGTGCCGTCGAGGAGCACCGTCACCTCGCTCTTCAGGCCCTGGGGGATCACGGACAGGACCCGTACGTCCGCGTCCGGCGCGTCGCCGTACGTCACCACCCGTACGTCCGCCGGCAGGCGCCGGGTCAGTTCCCGCGCGCCCTCGTGGTCCGCGGAGATCACCAGCGTGCCGCCCGGCACGATCTTGGCCGCGAAGGTCTCGAAGGACTCGTAGATCTCGTCGATGGAGGCGTAGTTGGCGTGGTGGTCGAGCTCGACGTTGAGGACGATCGCGACCTCGGGGGCGTACTTGTGGAAACTGCGGTCCGATTCGTCGGCCTCGGCGACGAAGATCTCGCCGTCGCCGTGCAGGGCGTTCGAGCCGGGGGCGTCCAGGTCGCCGCCGATCGCGTACGAGGGGTTCAGTCCCAGCGCGGAGAGGGAGACGGCGAGCATCGACGTGGTCGTGGTCTTGCCGTGCGTGCCCGCGACCGCGATCGGACGCAGGCCGTCCATCAGCCGGGCGAGGGCGTCCGAGCGGTGGACCACCGGGATGCCGAGCTCGGCCGCGCGGGCCAGCTCCGGGTTGTCCGCGCGGATCGCCGAGGACACCACCACACAGGTGGCGTCGGAGGCCAGGTGGTCCGCCGCGTGGCCGATGTGCACGGTCGCGCCCAGCGCCCGCAGGGCCTCGGCGGTGGCGGACTCCTTCGCGTCGCTGCCCGCCACCTTCGCCCCGCGCTGCGCCAGGATCTTGGCGATGCCCGACATCCCGGCGCCGCCGATGCCGATGAAGTGCGGTCGGTCCATGGCGGTAGGAAGGCCGGGTGCCATGCGTGTATCTCCCAAGATCCGGTACGACGGTGAGCGCGCTCCCGCAGACAGGAGCCCGCCCCAGCCTATTCCGTGCGGCCCCCCGCAACCTCCCAGGGGCGCGAGGCCGTGACATGCGCGGCTGCGCCGCGTGGGCGCGACCAGCCACGTGCGGGCCGCATCCGACCGATCCCGGCGGCCCCCACGACGTCCACGCCCACGCCCGGCGGGAGCCCTACACCTTGCTGTGCGAGAACAGCTTCAGCACCGGCACACCAACCTTGTGGCGGGCCCGCGAGGCCCAGTCGCGGTGGAAGAACTCCTCCACGTAGTGCGGGTCGGTCAGCACGATGACCTCGTCCGCGTCGATCTCGTCGACCAGCTCCTTGAGCGCGTCGAGCGGGTGGTTCTCGATGAGCCGCCCCTCGGCCACGCTGCCGGCCGAGCGCAGCGCCACCAGCGACACGTCGAGGGCCTGCTGCCCCTGACCGGCCGCGTCCGCGCCCTCCGGCGTCTCACGCTCGTGGGCCGCCTCGTCCAGCTCCCCGAGCGCGACGTCGTCGATGGCCCGCAGCAGCCGGTCCGCCTGGTCGCCCCGCGGCTGGAGCAGCACATGGAAGGCGACCACCTCGTCACCGTGCAAGGTGGTGACGAACTCCACGTCGGCGGACGTCAGGGCCTTCTCGATCATCAATACGCTTGTGAACACGACAGGCGCCCTTCTCCTCCGTGGGCCTCCCTGGCCCCCTGCGGAAACCATCCTGCCCCGTGATCGCACGGGGACTGCGATTTTTAGTGTGCCCAGCGGAAGATAATCGGAACGATCTACTCCGCTACCTTTCCCTGACCGACGCCAGGGCCCGCCGGTCAGGGGCGACGGTATCGGGCGAAGAGGAATCCGGCCTCCTCCAGGAGGGACGCCAGTTCGAACCGCTGGGGGACCGCCATCGCGGGCCCCCCGGCGATCCGCTGCGCGTCTCCCGCGGTGAGCGTCGGGGAAAGGGTCAGGCACAGTTCGTCGAGGACACCCGCCGCGACCATCTGGCCCAACAGCCGCGGGCCGCCCTCCGTCAGCAGCCGGGTCATGCCGCGCTCGGCGAGGGCACGTACGGCCCGTACCGGGTCCACGCCCGTCCCGTCCCCTGCGATCACCACCTCGGCGCCCGCCTTCTCGGCCGCCGCCACCCGGTCGGGGGCCGCCGCGGCGCCCGTCAGGACGAGGGTGGGCACCAGGGGAGAGGTGAACAGGGGCAGCGAGAAGTCCAGGTCGAGGCTCGCGGTGACGACGGCGATCACGGGCGCCGGGCCCTGTCCGGCCGCCTCCCGGGACCCCGCGAACTCCGCACGCGCGCGTGCCGGACGGTAACCCTCCTGGCGTACCGTTTCCGCGCCGACGACCACGACGTCCGCGAGAGCCCGCAGCACCCCGAAGATCCGCATGTCGGCGGCGCTGGAGATGCCCTGGGACTTCCCGTCGTGCTGGGCGGCGCCGTCGAGCGTGGAGACCATGTTGGCCCGCAGCCAGGGCTCCCGGACACCGGCGGAGCGGGGCTCGGGGTAGGCGTACGCCTCCGCCAGCTCCAGCAGTTCCCACTCACGGTCCGTCGCATCCGTCACATCCGCCACAGCCGCACGAGGGGCGTCGGGGGCCCCGGCGGTGGCCTGGGCTGCTGTTTCGTAGGTCACAGGGAACAGGCGTCGCATGTCGTGCAGTGTGGCACGGCGCTTAGAGTGGGGAACCGTGTCGTCCTCCACCGCCGCTTCCGGGATCGAACCGATACCCGAAGCAGCCCCCACGTCCCTGTGCGCCCGCGAGCCGCACGTCCCCGCGGACCGGCTGGTCGCCGAGATGGTGCCGCCGCCGCGCTTCGACTCCGTGCGCTTCGAAACGTACATTCCGGACCCGAACCAGCCGAGCCAGACCGAGGCCGTACAGGTCCTCGCCGGCTTCGCGGCCGGTCTCGGCGGGGCGCACGCGGTCGGCGGCGGCAAGCGGGGCTTCTTCGGCTTCGGCAAGGCCAAGGCACCGAAGACCCCGGCCGGCCCCCGGGGCGTCTACCTGGACGGCGGCTACGGCGTCGGCAAGACCCATCTGCTCGCCTCCCTGTGGCACGCCACCCCGGCCGAGCCCGCGCTCAAGGCCTTCGGCACCTTCGTGGAGCTGACGAACCTGGTCGGCGCGCTCGGCTTCCAGAAGACCGTGCAGACGCTCTCCGGGCACCGCCTCCTGTGCATCGACGAGTTCGAACTCGACGACCCGGGCGACACCGTCCTCGTCTCCACCCTGCTCGGCAAGCTGGTCGACGCGGGGGTCGCGCTCGCGGCCACCTCGAACACCCTGCCCGGCAAGCTCGGCGAGGGCCGGTTCGCGGCCGCCGACTTCCTGCGCGAGATCCAGGGGCTGTCCGCGCACTTCCGGCCGCTGCGCATCGACGGCGAGGACTACCGCCACCGCGGGCTGCCCGAGGCCCCGGCGCCGTTCACCGACGAGCAGGTCACGAAGGCCGCGTACGCCACGGCCGGGGCCTCCCTCGACGACTTCCCGCATCTGCTCGACCACCTCGCGCGCGTGCACCCCAGCCGCTACGGCGCCCTGACCGACGACCTGAAGGCCGTCTGCCTCACCGACGTCCAGCCGGTGCCCGACCAGTCGACGGCGCTACGGCTCGTGGTGCTCGCCGACCGGCTGTACGACCGCGAGGTGCCCGTCCTCGCCTCCGGGATGCCCTTCGACCAGCTCTTCAGCGAGGAGATGCTGAACGGCGGCTACCGCAAGAAGTACTTCCGTGCGATCTCCCGGCTCACCGCGCTGGCCCGCGACGCCAAGGGGCTCGTCGAGGCGTAGTTTTTCGGCCCCTCCACAGCGTTTTCGGCCCACTTCACTGTGAAACGTCGAGTTAACCCTGCAAACAACTTGCCGCGTTAACCTATGTATTGACATGGAGGACGAGACGCCGGGAGGGGGCGCATGTTACGAGGCACGACGGCCCGACCCCTGTACGTGGTACTCGCCGCCGTCCTGATCAGCCTCCAGCTCTTCGCCCCCACCGAGGCGTTCGCGTCCGCGCACAGGGGCGAAGTCGTCTCCTGCGCCGAAGCGGAGCATCCGCACAAGGTGGCACCCCCTCTGGGCGCCCGTCAGCGGACCCGCGACGAGGATCTCGTCCCCGACACACCCCCGCGCGCCCTGCTCGCGAGTGACCCCGCGGCCTCGTACGCGCCGCTCGCGCCCGCAGCGGCGCACCCGCGCACGTCGAGATCCTCGACCGCCCGCTCCCGCGCCGCACTTCAGGTCTTCCGCTGCTGAGCGGAGCGTGTCCCCCCACGCTCCGTCTTGTAAGCCGACGCGCCCTCAGGGCGCGCCAGGAGGAACTGACATGCAGCCCCTCATCGACCATGCCCGCTCCTTCGGCCGGCGGCCCGAGGAGTTCGCCTCGCTCGCCGACGGCCAGTCCCCGCAGGTCCTGTTCATCACCTGCTCCGACTCCCGGGTCGTTCCGGCCCTGATCACCGGCGCCCGCCCGGGCGAGCTCTTCGAGCTGCGCACCGCGGGCAACATCGTCCCGCCCTACGTCCCCGGCCGGCCGACCTCCGAGGCGGCCACCGTCGAGTACGCGGTGGACGTGCTCGGCGTGTCCGAGATCGTGGTCTGCGGCCATTCGCACTGCGGCGCCGTCGGCGCGCTGGTGCGCGGCGAGGACCTGACGGCCGTACCCGCCGTGCGCGACTGGCTCGCGCAGGCGCAGCGCCCGTCCGACGCGTCGGGCGACGACCCCACCGTCGCCGACGCGGTGCAGAACCACGTCCTCGCGCAACTGCTCAGGCTCCGCGGATACCCCTGTGTGGAAAGGGCCCTGACGAGGGGCCGGCTGCGTCTGCACGGCTGGTACTACGAGGTCCACACCGGAGCCGTGCGCGAACACCGTGCGCACACCGACACCTTCGAGGCCCTGTGAGCCGCGCGATGAACACTTCGAGCCTCATGGACAGACTCCCCCACCTGCGGCAGGACTTCGCCGCCTCGATCGTGGTGTTCCTGGTCGCCCTGCCGCTGTGCGTGGGCGTCGCCGTGGCCTCCGGTGTCCCGGCGGAACTCGGCCTGGTCACCGGCATCGTGGGTGGTCTCGTCACCGGCCTGATGCGCGGCAGCAGCCTTCAGGTGTCGGGGCCGGCGGCCGGACTGACCGTGCTGGTCTTCGAGGCCGTACGCGAGTACGGCCTCGCCGTCCTCGGAGTCGTCGTGCTCGCCACGGGTGTGCTCCAACTCCTCATGGGCGCCCTGAAGCTGGGGCGCTACTTCCGGGCCATCTCGCTGGCCGTCGTCGAGGGCATGCTCGCCGGGATCGGCCTCGTGCTGATCGCGGGCCAGCTCTACTCGATGGCCGGGCTCAAGGCCCCCGCCTCCGGACTCGACAAGCTCGCCGGACTGCCGGAGGCCGTCGTCGACGCGGCCCGCAGCACCGAGGCGCTGACCTCGGTCGGACTCGGGGCGGGCACGATCGCCGTGCTCGTCCTGTGGCAACGGCTGCCGCGCCGGGTGCGTACGGTGCCGGGGGCGCTCGGCGCGGTCGTGCTGGCCACACTGGTGGCCTCGGGGTTCGGACTGCCGGTGGCCAAAGTCGAGGTGCGGGGGCTGGTCGGCTCGATCCGGCTGCCGAGCCTGGAGGCCTTCGGAGAGCTCGCGAGCGTGGGCGTGCTCGGCACGGTGCTCGCCTTCACGCTGATCGCCTCCGCCGAGTCGCTGTTCAGCGCGGCGGCCGTGGACCGGATGCACAACGGCCCCCGGACCGAGTACGACAGGGAACTGATGGCGCAGGGCACGGGCAACACGCTCTGCGGACTGCTCGGCGCGCTGCCGATGACCGCGGTGATCGTGCGCAGCGCTGCGAACGTCCAGGCGGGCGCGCGGACGAAGGCGTCCCGCGTGCTGCACGGCGTCTGGCTGCTGCTGTTCGCGGCGCTGCTGCCCGCCGCGCTCGGCGTCATCCCGCTGCCCGCCCTCGCCGGCATCCTGGTGCACGCGGGCTGGAAGCTGGTCCCGCTGCGCGAGGTCGTCTCGCTGTGGCGCGAGCACCGGGGCGAGGCGCTGATCCTCGTCGTCACGGCGGTGTCGATCGTCGCCGTCAGCATGTTCGAGGGGGTGCTCATCGGGCTCGCCCTGGCGATCGCCAAGACGGCGTGGGAGGCCTCGCACGTCCGCCTGGAGGTCATAGACAAGGGTGCGGGTCCCGTCCAGGCGTATCTGTCGGGCAACGCGACCTTCCTGAGGCTGCCGAAGATCCTCGACAGCCTTGAGGCACTGCCCCAGGACCGCCCGGTCGAGCTGGACCTCTCCGGCCTGCACCACCTCGATCACGCCTGCCGGACCGCGCTGGAGAACTGGTCGGCGCGGCACAGTGCGGCGGGGACGGAACCGGTGAAGGTGACCACCGGCTGACCCCCGGGCTCGCGGTCGGGGGGAACCTCGACCGCGAGCCCGTCGTTGGGCATATCGTGGGATCAGTGGTGGTATGCGGCGGCTCGAAAGGGGGTCGTCATGCTCGAAGAGCTCTTGGCCACGGCCGCGGTGGTCGGTACGGCGGGGGTGGTGTACGTCGTCGCGGCGGCCCGGGTCGTCAAGCAGTACGAGCGGGGCGTGGTGCTCCGGCTCGGGCGGCTCCGGGGTGGCATCAGGCCGCCCGGGTTCACCATGATCATCCCCGGTGTGGACCGGCTGCGTAAGGTCAACATGCAGATCGTGACGATGCCCGTCCCCGCGCAGGACGGCATCACGCGGGACAACGTCACGGTCCGGGTCGACGCGGTCATCTACTTCAAGGTGGTCGACGCGGCCGACGCCGTCATCCAGGTCGAGGACTACCGCTTCGCCGTCTCGCAGATGGCGCAGACCTCGCTGCGCTCGATCATCGGCAAGAGCGACCTGGACGATCTGCTCTCCAACCGGGAGAAGCTCAACCAGGGCCTGGAGCTGATGATCGACAGTCCGGCCATGGGCTGGGGTGTGCAGATCGACCGGGTCGAGATCAAGGACGTGTCGCTGCCGGAGACGATGAAACGGTCGATGGCCCGGCAGGCCGAGGCCGACCGGGAACGGCGCGCCCGCATCATCAACGCGGACGCCGAGCTCCAGGCCTCGAAGAAGCTGGCGGAGGCCGCCGGGGTGATGTCCGAACAGCCCGCCGCGCTCCAACTGCGGCTGCTGCAGACCGTGGTGGCGGTCGCCGCCGAGAAGAACTCCACCCTCGTGCTCCCCTTCCCGGTGGAACTGCTGCGGTTCCTGGAACGGGCGCAGGTCCAGCCGGGGGCGCCGACGGTGGAGCAGATACCGACGCGTCCGCGGCCCGACGAGCACAAGGACGACGAGTTCGTGCTCGATGAACCCAAGGGCGACAAGTTCAGGCGCGAGGAGCCGGAGGACGACGAGTTCCCGCTCGACAACCCCGACGCAAGCCCTCTCCCCGGCCCCGAATGATCACCCCCGACAATTGCCGCGACCGCCCGCCGACTCCCTGCTAGCGTGCCTCCCATGAAGCGTGCCGCCGTGAAGACGACGACGCCGGAGAGTGTCCCGGCGCGCTGACTGCTGACGAGTCCGAAGCCCCGGGGCGAGTGCCCCGGGGCTTCGCCGTGTGGTCACTCGCCCCTCGAGAAGCGAGGAGACCACCATGACCACCCTCCCCGACCACCGCCGACTCGGCCGTGAACTGGACCTGTTCGACACCGATCCCCTGATGGGCGCGGGCCTGCCCTACTGGCTGCCCGACGGCGCGGCCGTGCGCCACGCCCTGGAGGAGTACGTCCGCGACGCCGAGCGGCGCGCGGGCTACCAGCACGTGTACTCACCGGTGCTGGGCAAGCGGGAGCTGTACGAGATCTCCGGGCACTGGTCGCACTACAGCGAGGACATGTTCCCGCCGATGGAACTCGGCGGCGAGCAGGTGGTGCTGCGCCCGAGCCTGTGTCCCCACCACGCGCTCATCTACCGCTCCCGCTCCCACAGTTACCGCGAACTCCCGCTCCGCATGGCCGAGTTGGGCGGGATGTACCGTTCCGAGCCGTCCGGTGTCCTCGGCGGCCTCACCCGCGTACGCGCCATCCAGCTCAACGACGCGCACCTCTTCTGCACCCTGGAGCAGGTCGCCGAAGAGGCCTCGGCGGCACTGCAGTTGATCCACCGGGCATACGAGGCGATGGGCATCCGCGCGGCCCGCCACCGGCTCTCCCTGCCGGGCCCCGGCGGCAAGTACGTCGCCGACCCCGAGCTGTGGCGGCGCTCGGCGGCACTGTTGCGCGAGGTCCTCGACCGCTCCGGGGTGGCGTACGAGGCGGTCGAGGGCGAGGCCGCGTTCTACGGCCCCAAGATCGACGTCCAGATCGCCGATCCGGCGGGCCGGGAGTCCACCCTCTCCACCGTCCAGGTCGACTTCCACCAGCCCGAACGCTTCGACCTGCACTACATCGGCGCCGATGGGGCGAAGCACCGGCCGGTCATGGTCCACCGCAGTGTCATCGGCAGCCTGGAGCGGGCCGTCGCCCACCTCATCGAGGCGCACGGCGGCGCCTTCCCGCCCTGGCTCGCCCCGACCCAGCTGGTGGCCCTGCCCGTCTCCGACGCGCGGGCCGAGGTCGAACAGGCGGCCGATCTCGTACGCCGCTGCCTGGACCGGGGCCTCCGAGCCCGGCTCATCACCCCTGACCAGGGCACCCTGGGCGCCCGGATCCGCGCCGCCCGTCTGGTCCCGTACCAGGCGGTGATCGGCCCCCGGGAGACCGCGGCCGACGAGATCGCCCTGCGCCTGCGCGACGGCCGCCGCCTCGACCCGGGGCCCGCCACCGAGGCGCTGGACCGCATCACCCGTCTCGTCCGCGCCCGCAGCACCGAGCTGATCGGCTAGATTTCCGCGCCGTGGACAAACTTCCGGTGCGCCAGGGGTGGTTGAGACAGCGGTGGCGGTCGGTGGCCGTGCTGGGAGCGGTCTTCGCGCTGGCCGGGGGCGGGGCGCTGTACGCGGAACTCCGCCCGGTGTTCCCGCGGACGGACGCGCGGGCCTGCTCCGACAGCACCGTGCCGCTGGCGGAGCAGGCCGACGCGGCCGCGCTGGCACTGCCCGAGCACGCGACGGACCTGCGCTACGACACCGCCCGTCTCCGCCCGCGGGCCGGGACCCCGAGGGGCACGACCGGCAGGACGGTCCTGAGGATGGAGTTCCGCACCACGTCCGTCGACATCCAAAGGTGGCTGGTCGCCAACCGTCTGCCGAAACCGACCGACTTCGACACCTGGGGCGGTCCGGAGGCGCTCGGCGCGACCTGCGGGGTCCTGGAGGACGGCTTCTCGGACTGGCAGACCACGAGCGGGCGGCTCGCGGCGACCGTGACGACCCCGTACGGGCTGCGCCTCATCGTGAACATCGACCCCGACAGCCGTCCGCGACCGGCCGTCCTGGTCACCCTCGAAGAGGCCTGAGCACGACTCGCGGGTACCCGGCTCCCGTCGCACCATCGAGGGACACGGCCGGAAGGGGTACGCGGTGGCCAAGAAGGACGGCAAGGGTACGAAGGACGGCAGGGGCACGAAGGACGGCGAACAGGGCACGAGCGGAACCCCGGCCCCGCTGCGCCGACTGCTGCGTGTTCCCAGCGGCAAGGACGTCGACCTCTCCTCGTACGGCGCCAGGGCCACGCCCGCCGGTCCCCGCGACAAGGCCGCCGGGCTGGCCGCCATCCCCCAGATGGCCGATCGCCTCGCCGACCTGCAAGAACGCCTGTGGGCCGCGAGCACGGCGGGTGACCGCCGCCGGGTCCTGCTGGTCCTTCAGGGCATGGACACCAGCGGCAAGGGCGGCACGGTCAAGCACGTCATCGGGCATTTCAACCCCGCGGGCTGCCGCATCCGGGGCTTCAAGGCGCCGACCGCCGAGGAGCGCGGGCACTCCTTCCTCTGGCGGATCAGACGGGCCCTGCCCGAACCCGGCGAGATCGGCATCTTCGACCGCTCGCACTACGAGGACGTGCTGATCGCCCGCGTCCGCGAACTGGCTCCCCGCAAGGAGATCGCCCACCGATACGGCGAGATCAACCGCTTCGAGAAGTCCCTCGCCGACGACGGCGTCACCGTGGTGAAGTGCTTCCTCCACATCTCCTACGACCAGCAGCACCGCCGGCTCCTCCGCCGGCTCGACAACCCCGACAAGCACTGGAAGTTCAGCCCCGACGACATCGACGACCGTGAGCTGTGGCCCGCGTACCAGAAGGCGTACGAGATCGCCCTGGAGCGCTGCTCCACACCGGAGGCCCCCTGGTTCCTCGTCCCCGCCGACCGCAAGTGGTACCGGAACTGGGCGATCAGCACCCTGCTCCTGGAACACCTCGAGGCACTGGACCCGCAGTACCCGAAGGCCGACTTCGACGTGGCGCAGGCCAGGCAGCGGCTACTGGAGGACAGCTGACCTGCACGGACCCGCCCAGGCGGCGGGGTTCGATCCTGCACGCGGACACGGGAAAAGGGAACCGACGTACGAGACCGACATACGAGACCGTCGTACGAGACCGACGGATGAGACCGACGTACGAGACGACGTGAGAGGCGGCGTGCGTTCCGCCGGGTCCAGCCGGGTGACTTCCGTGCCCCCGTCGCCGGGCTCGTGCGAAAAATGGGGGAATAGTCGGTATTACCCACATATCTTCATCGGGTGATCATTCCAGTACGACGATTCGTCGCGACCTGCGCCCTCGGCGCACTCGGGGTCGCGCTCGCCGCCTGCGGGACCCCAGGAACCCCGCACGCCGCCCGCCCAGGGCACCCCGCGTCGGCCTCGGGCAGCGCGAACGCCCAGCCCCCGCGACCCCCCACACTCGCCCCCGGCTCCAGCGGTATCACCCCCGTCTTCACCAACGGTCCGCGCACGAAGGACAAGATCGTCTCGCTGACCTTCGACGCGGACATGACCGCCAACGAGGGGACACGCGCCGCGGCCGGGGAGCACTTCGACAACCCCGAACTGATCGCCACGCTGCGCGCGTTCAAGGTACCGGCGACCCTGTTCATGACCGGACGATGGGCCGACGAGTACCCCAAGGAGGCCAAAGACATCGGGCAGGACCCGCTGTTCGAGGTCGCCAACCACTCGTACAGTCACTACGCCTTCACCGACAACTGCTACGGCCTGCCCATCGTGCCCCAGGAGCGGATGCGGGCCGAGGTGGAGGAGGCCTACACCGCCTTCAAGAAGGCGGGCGTGCCGCACGCGATGCCCTACTTCCGGTTCCCCGGCGGGTGCTACGACCAGCAGGCCCTGCGCACGCTGAGCGCCGTAGGCGTGACCGCCGTGCAGTGGGACGTCGTCAGCGGGGACGCCTTCGCGACCGACGCCGACGCCGTGGCCCGGCAGGTGCTGGAGGGTGTGAAGCCCGGATCCGTCGTCGTCATGCACTGCACGCGCAGCGCGGCTCCGGTGACCGAACAGGCCCTGCGGACGATCGTCCCCGAGCTGCGGAAGAAGGGTTTCCGCTTCGTGAAGGTCTCCGAGATGATCGGCTCGGCGACGCAGGGCGAGCGGCACGGCACCACGTAGGCGTGCTCCGGTCCCGGCCTACGCTGGGACCATGAGCGAGGACTACTGCGCCACCCCGGCGGCCCCCACCCCGGCACCGGACCCGACCGACGCCGGGCCGCCGTTCGCCGAGTGCGTGCTGTGCCGGAAGCCGACCGAGTACCCGGAGTCGTACAAGGGGATCACGCTGTGCCCCGTCTGCGAGTGGCAGGAGGCACAGCGGACCGCCTGTTCCGGGTGACGGTGGCGGTGGTGTGACCGCCCGCCGAAGAACCGATCTTCCGCCTGGCACACTGGAGGGCGTGAGCAGCGACCCGACCGTAGCCGACGCACCCGGCCGACCCGACGTACCCGGCTCGGCCGAGGACAGCCCCTTCCGATCCGAGCGCACCGCGCGCGACGAGGCCCCGCAGTTCGTGCTGCCGCTGGTCGTGCGCATCGAGAAGGCCGCTCCCCCGGCACGCACGGACGCGCTGGAGACCGCGGCCCGCGCCGTGCTGACGATCCTCAGCGATGAGCGGGCCCTCGGGGACGGCGAGTGGGCGCAGGCTGTGCGGGACTGGCAGGACGCCCGGATCCGCAAGGTCGTACGACGGGCGCGTGGCGCCGAGTGGCGGCGGGCCGAGGCTCTGCCAGGCATCACGGTGACCGGGAAGTCCGCCGAGGTGCGCGTCTTCCCGCCGGTCCCCCTGGACGGCTGGCCGAAGGACCTGGTCAAGCTCCAGGTCTCCGGCACCGACCTCGACGACCCGGAGCCGCCGGTGGACGCGGACCCGACGGCGCCCATGCTGTGGCTCAACCCCGATCTCGACATGTCGGCCGGCAAGACGATGGCGCAGGCCGGGCACGGCGCGCAGCTGGCCTGGTGGGAACTGTCGGACGAGGAGCGGGCGGCCTGGCGCGACGCCGGCTTCCCCCTCGCCGTCCGCACCGCCGACCCGGCCCGCTGGAGTGGACTCACCACCTCCGGGCTGCCGTTGGTGCGCGACGCCGGGTTCACGGAGATCGCGCCGGGGTCGTGCACCGTGGTGGCCGACCATCCGGCGCTGCGCTCCTGACCGATCCCGACCGACCCTGAGTGACCTACGGACCCGAGGAGGCGCGATGGCCGGGACCCGGCTGGACGGCAGGGTCGAACGCGGCAACCGCACGCGGCAGTTGGTGCTCCGCCGCACGGTCGACATCGCCTCGGTCGAAGGACTGGAAGCACTGTCCGTGGGCCGTCTCGCCACCGAGCTCCAGCTCAGCAAGAGCGGGGTCTTCTCGCTCTTCGGCTCCAAGCAGGAACTGCAGCTGGCCACCGTGCGGGAAGCGGCGCGCATCTACGTCGAGCAGGTGATCCGGCCCGCGTCCGAGACCCCCGCCGGTGTCGCCCGGATCTGGCGGCTGTGCGAACTCTGGCTGGACTACTCCCAGGGCCGGGTCTTCCCGGGCGGCTGCTTCTTCTACGAGGTCATCGCCGAGTTCGACGCCCGGTCGGGGCCCGTGCACGACGCCGTCGCGCAGGCCCAGCGGGACTGGGCGGCCCATGTGGAGCACACCATCACCGAGGCCCGCGACCTGGGTGAGCTGCGCTCCGACACGGATGCCGCGCAACTCGCCTTCGAGCTCATCGCGTTGATGGAGACGGCGAACGCGGTGTCGGTGCTGCGCGACGAGACGGACGTCTATCGCAGGGCCCGCGTCGCCATCCTTTCCCGGCTGCGCGCCGCGGCGACCGACCCGTCCCTCGCGCCAGAGCCCTCCTGAGCCGCCGAGCCCTCCCGACCCGCCGAGCCTTGACGAGGGAACCATCACGGCCGAAAACAAGTAGCACGATCGTTCGCTCAGTTTTATGCTCGGCCGTATGACATCGACCGGAGTGGACATCGTCGAGCTCGACCGGATCGCCGTGTACGAGTCGCTGCGGCTCGTCGGGCTGGCGCGGGGCACGGACTGGGAGCGGGACACACCGTGTGCGGGGTGGACGCTGCGGCGGCTGGTGGCGCACATGGCCGCACAGCACCACGGGTTCGCGGCCGCCGCCCGGGGAGCGGGGCACGAGACGGCGCACTGGCGGGAGCCGCAGGACATGAGCGACCCGGAGCGGACCTACCGGGGAGCGGCGACGGCGGTGCTGGCCGCGTTCGCCGAACCGGGCGTGACGGAGGGGGAGTTCGTACTGCCGGAGATCAGGGCGGGGGGCGCGTTCCCCGGCGGGATGGCCCTCGGCTTCCACTTCGTCGACTACGTGGTGCACGCGTGGGACGTCGCCGCCACGCTCGGCGTCGGACTCGAACTGCCGGACCACGTCCGCGGGGCGGCCCTGGCCGTCGCCCGCCTCGTACCGACGGATCCGGCCGGTCGCGGGCCGGGGTTCGCGTTCGCGCCGCCGGTCGACGTGCCCATGGGCGCGGATCCGCTGGACGAGGCACTGCGGCTGCTCGGACGTACACCGGAGAAGTGGCCGCTGTCGGGTGATGGCGCGGATTCACAGCCGATTTGACCTGAACCGAAGGTTCGCTTTAGTCGTGCTTGAACATTCCCGGCGTCCCGCACGTATCTCACGTCGCTGGCCAAGTACAGGTTTCCAACGACCAGTTGGTTTCCCCCGGGAGGCTCATTTTGCGGCGTATCAATGGTTCCGCCTTCGTCATCGCGGCGCTCGCCGCCACTGTCGGCGCGCTCGTGTTCCCTGTGTGGTCGTACGCCGACCGCGCCGGCACGGGGCAGGCGAATCTGGCGGCGGGGACGGTGAACACACAGTGGGGGCCCCTGTCCGCCTCCGACCGCGACCTGATCGTGCGCGTGCGGCTGGCCGGACTCTGGGAACTGCCGGCGGGACAGCAGGCGCTCGAGCGGGCCCCCAACAAGGCGATCAAGGAGGTGGGCGACCACCTGATCGTCGGCCACACCGACCTCGACAAGCGGGTACGGGTCATCGCGGCCCAGCTCAATGTCGAGCTGCCGAACCAGCCCAACGCGCAGCAGCAGGGCTGGCTGCAGGAGATGACCGCGGCGACGGGCGCGGAATACGAACGGAAGTTCGTGAACCTGCTGCGGGCCGCGCACGGCAAGATCTTCCCGGCGATCGGCGCGGTCCGTAACTCCACCCGCAACACGCTGGTCCGGCAGCTGGCCTCCGACGCCAACCAGACCGTGCTGGACCACATCACCATCCTGGAGAAGACCGGGAGCGTCGACTTCGACGCGATCGCCAACGACACGGCGGCCCTGTCGACCGCGAGCCCGACCGGTCCCCCGGCGCCGGTCGCGGGCATCACGGCGCCCTCCGCGCCGCCGGTGCAGCCGGCCGACGGCGTCGTCGCCACGTCGAGTCCGTCGCCCGCGCCGCCGGGGCAGGTCAACACCTCCCGGCCGGAGCCCTCGGATCCGGACAACGTGCTGCGGTAGCCGGTGCGGCCGCCGGCGCCTCGGGGTGCCGGCGGAACCTCAAATGTTGCTCTGAACGTCCGGCGTGATGGGTTCGGCCCCGCTTCCCGGGGCCATGACTCCGTCACGCCGGAACACGGCTCCGTCGTGAGGAGACAGCGGCCGGGGTTGCAGCAGCCGGGGTTCGAGCGGTGACGGAGGAGGCGACATGACACAGCCGAGGTGGTTGGGGACGGGAATCGGGTGGCGGCCGGAGATCGCCGAGGCCGTGGAGCGCATGCCCGGCATCGACTGGGTCGAGGCCGTGGCGGAGAACCTGTGCCCCGGGCATCTTCCCGAGTCGCTGCTGCGGCTGCGCGAGCGGGGCGTCACGGTGGTGCCGCACGGGGTCTCGCTCGGCCTCGGCGGCGCGGACCGGCCCGAGGAGTCCCGCCTCGCCGCCCTCGCGGAGCGGGCCGAGGCGCTGGGCTCGCCGCTCGTCACGGAGCACATCGCGTTCGTACGGGCCGGGGGCGCGCTCACCGCGTCGCCCTCGCTGGAGGTCGGACACCTGCTGCCGGTCCCCCGCACCCGGGACGCCCTCGACGTGCTGTGCGAGAACGTCCGTATCGCGCAGGAGGCCCTTCCCGTCCCGCTCGCGGTCGAGAACATCGCCGCGCTGATCTCCTGGCCCGGGGAGGAGATGACCGAGGGGCAGTTCCTGTACGACCTGGTGGAGCGCACCGGCGTACGCCTCCTCATCGACGTGGCCAACCTCCATACGAACCACGTCAACCGGGCCGAGGATCCTTCGAAGGCCCTCGACGAACTCCCCGTCGAGGCCATCGCCTACGTCCACGTCGCCGGCGGCTTCGAGCGGGACGGCGTCTGGCACGACAGCCACGCCCACCCCGTCCCCCGTCAGGTCCTCGACATCCTGGCCGACCTCGCCTCCCGCGTGACCCCACCGGGGGTCCTCCTGGAACGCGACGAGAACTTCCCGGACCCGGGCGAACTGGAGAGGGAGCTCGGGGCGATCAGAGTCACCCTGACGAAGGCACGGGCACGGGTCGTGACGCCGTCCGAAACCCCGGCAGGCCCGCACTCGGGTGAGGCCGCCGCTCCTGCGAGCGGCGCCTCCGGGGCAGCCGGGAGCCGCGCGGCCGACGTGGCCGTGGGTACGCGGCAGCGGCTTGCGCTCGGGCAGGCCGCGCTGTTGTCCGCGCTCGTCGCGGGTACCCCCGTGCCCGAGGGGTTCGACCGGGGGCGGCTGGGTGTGCAGGCGCGGGCACTCGCGGCCAAGCGGGCGGACGTCGTCGCGAAGGTGGCGGCGGAGCTGCCGGAGATCCTCGAAGACGCGTACCGGCCGGCGTTCCTCGCGTACGCGCAAGGGCATCCGATGAGCGGTGGGTACCGGCGCGACGCGTTGGACTTCGCCGAGTACATGCTGCTCGCGGGGCACCCCGAGGACGCGGAGACGCGGCGGCGGCTGCGTGCATGGTGGCTGGAGCGGTCCGGCCCGACCCCGCCGTCGCAGCGGCCCGCGGCCCGGCTGGCCCGCGCGACCCGCCGGGTACTGCTGCGCCGCTGACCCCGCCCGCGCCGCAGGACCCGACGCGCACTGCTACGCGCGCCGTAGTGCCTCGCCCCGGCAGAGTGTGCCGGGGTTAACACCGGGCCCCTCCCGGCCGGATTCCGTGTCTGGTTTCCTGGGTTTCCTGATGGTATGGACTCCGGTCGAACTACCTCATTCGGCGCCTTCCTCCCACCCGGCAACCCTTTCTCCTCGTACGGCAGTTGGCGTAGTGCCCGAAGTAATATGCCAACCCGCACCCGTAGCGCACTAGCGTGCGGTGCCGCAACAGGAGGCACCATGCGATCCATCAACCGCACCGGATTGGTCAGTGGGACAGGACTCATCATCGCGGCCCTCAGCGCGACCGTCGCCGCCCTGATCTTTCCGATCTGGTCGTACGCGGACCGCGCCGGGACCGGCCTGGACACCCTGAACGCCCAGTCCGTGTCGACGCAGTTCGGTCCGCTGTCCGCACTGGACCGGGAGTTCGTCACCAAGGTCCGGCTCGCCGGGCTGTGGGAGCTGCCCGCCGGCCAGCAGGCCGAGGAGCGCGGCACCACCCAGGCCGTGAAGACGGCGGGCGCGCACCTCGTCGAGGGCCACACGTTCCTCGACGCGCGCGTCCGGAACGTCGCCGCGCGGCTCGGACTCGAACTCCCGAACCAGCCCAACGCCCAGCAGCGCGGCTGGCTGGCCACGCTCGACGCCGCGCACGGCACGGACTACGACCAGAAGTTCGCGAACATCCTGCGCAGGGCGCACGGCAAGGTCTTCTCCGTCGTCGCTCAAGTCCGCGCGAACACCCGCAACTCCCTCGTACGGGACCTCGCCGACGACGCGAACACCACGGTGCTCGACCACATCAAGGTCCTCGAAGCCACCGGGTACGTGGACTTCGACGCCCTCGCCCAGGACGCCGCGACCGCGAGCCCGCCCCCGCTGACGGCATCCCCGGCCCCGCCGGGTCCCACCGAGTCCCCGGACAGCCCCGTCCCCGTCACCCCGGCCGGAACCTATCCACTGCCCCCGGCCGCGTCCCGCCCCAAGGGCTAGCCGCGCGCCGCCCCTTGGGGAGCGCGTCGGCGGGCACCGAAACGTCACAGAGCCACAACGCTCCGTCCATATCGCGGGCATACCGTGGCGCCGACCTGGACTCCTCGCGTAGAAACACGCCATGTTCTGGGTCCTTCTCCTGCTCCTGGCCTGGGCCGCGGCCGGTATCTCCTGCACTCGGCTGTGCCTGGCCGCCGTGCGCGCGGCGGCGGTCGACGCCGACGCGGCGCGCGGACACCACCTCACGCTGTACGAGGCGGCGTTCCTGTCCGGCGGCCCCGCCCGGGTCGCCGATCTGACCCTGGTGTCGATGGCCCGTCAGCGGCGGCTGCTGCTCGCGCACACGGGCTGGGCGACCGTCGTGGACCCGCGCGGTCGCGACGAGATGGAGCGCTCGGTGATAGGGGCGATAGGTCCGCAGGGGCAGTCCCGGATAGCGCCCGTACGGGCGAGCACGGCCGCCGCGGACTCCGTACGCCGCCTCGCCGACCGTCTCGTCGCCGCGGGCCTCGCCGTGCCCGACGGCGCCCGCACCACCGTCGCGAGCGCCATCCGCCAGGTCCAGGCCGCCGCCGCGGCCGTCCTCGCGCTCGGCGCCGTCGCCGTGCTGATGCCCTCCCAGTCCCGGGCGAGCGAGAACGACGTGCCGATCGCCGTGTGGTTCTCGCTGCCGCTCATCCTCACCGTGAGCTGTCTCGCCATCGCCCGCATCGAGGTCCACCCGTACACGCGCTGGGCCTCCCCGGCCGGACAGCGGCTGCTCGGCACCCTCGCCCGGCACCCCGACGCCACCGGCGACGACCGTACGTACCTCACCTCGGTCGCCGTACGCGGCGTACGCGCGGTCGGCGAGCCGGAGCTGCGCGCGGCCTTCGCGCACCGCGACCGAAGCCCCGAGCGGCAGCGCTGACGGCGCCCGAGGGGGCGCATAGGGGTCATTGGGGCCGACACCGGCA
The DNA here is from genome assembly GCF_001514115.1 of Streptomyces olivochromogenes. Lineage (GTDB taxonomy): Bacteria > Actinomycetota > Actinomycetes > Streptomycetales > Streptomycetaceae > Streptomyces > Streptomyces olivochromogenes. Next base: position 293,798 of record NZ_KQ948462.1, on the reverse strand, counting down.
CCAGGTGCTTTACTTCATCAACTGACGAACCAAACATCCCTTTTGTCGCTGCCGTGCGCCGAAGGGGATACGCGATGAGAGCTGCCGTCCTGTACGGAACCACCGGGTCCTTGCTTCTGAGCGGCCTCGTCGCCGCCCCCGCGGGCGGTGCGGCGGCGTGGCCGGACCCCGCGGCCGCCCTCGAGGCGCGCGGCACCGTGGTCGCCGTCACCCGCGCCGCGACGGCCGGCGTCCACTGGGGCGCGTGCCCCAAGGCGGACCACTTCCCGGTCGAGATGCGCTGCGGCACGGTCACCGTGCCGCTGGACTACGCGCACCCTGACGGCAAGAAGATCAAACTGACCGTCAGCCGCTCCGGCGCCACCGGCAAGGACCTGCGCAACTCCAAGCACAAGGTGCCGCGTCAGGGCTCCCTCGTCTACAACCCGGGCGGCCCGGGCGCGTCCGGCATGTACTTCCCGATGATCGGCATCCTCCCCGAGTGGAAACGCATCGCGGCCGCGTACGACCTCGTGGGCTACTCCCCGCGCGGCGTGGACCGCTCGGCCCCGCTGTCCTGCGAGGACCCGAAGCACTTCCTGAAGGGGCCCGCACAGTCGCCGACGAACCCCTCGGAGACGTACAAGAAGGAGCGCATCGCGGAGGCGCGGGCGTACGCCCGCGGCTGCCTCAAGCGCTCCGGGCAGGGCATCCGGCACTACACCTCGCTCAACAACGCCCGCGACCTCGATGTGCTGCGCGCCGCGCTGGGCGAGCGGAAACTGACGTTCATGGGGGCCTCGTACGGCACGTACTTCGGCGCCCTGTACGCGACGCTCTTCCCCTCGCACGTACGCCGGATGGTGTTCGACTCGGCGGTCAACCCCGACCCCCGGCAGATCTGGTACCGGAACAACCTCGACCAGTCGGCCGCGTTCGAGGCCCGTTGGACGGACTTCCGCGCGTGGATCGCCAAGCACGACAAGGAGTACGCGCTCGGCACCACGCCCCAAGCGGTGCTGCGCAACTACGAGAAGGCGCGGGCACGGCTCGCCACGGCGCCCGCGGGCGGCAAGGTGGGGCCGCGTCAGTTGCAGGGCGCGTTCCTGGAGGCGGGGTACTTCGACGACTACTGGCCAAAGCGCGCCCTGGCGCTGTCCGCCTATCTGAAGGGCGACCCGAAGCCGCTGATCCAGCAGGCCGGGCCGCATCCGGAGGCGTCGGCCGAGGCGGAGAACGGCAACGCGGTGTACACGGCCGTGGAGTGCAACGACGCGTCCTGGCCGACGGACTGGCGTACCTGGGACCGGGACAACACGCGGCTCGCGCGCGTGGCGCCGTTCGAGACCTGGGACAACGTGTGGATGAACCTGCCGTGCGCGTACTGGCCGGTGCCGCGGCAGAAGCCCCTCGATGTCCGGACGCTGCCCGGGGCGCTGGCGCCGGTCCTGATCCTGGCGGCCGAGCGGGACGCGGCGACGCCCTACGAGGGGGCGGTGGAGCTCCAGCGGCGGCTGTCGGGCTCGGTCCTGGTGACCGAGAACGGCGCCGGGACGCACGGGATCGCGGGCGGGCCCAACCAGTGCGTCAACGGCTACCTGGAGGCGTACCTCCTGGAGGGCCGCCTCCCGGAGCGGCGCGCGGCGTGCGCCCCGCACGCGGAGCCGGAGCCGGCGGCGCCGGGCGGTGACAAGACCACCCGGCACGACGCACAGGCCCGTGAGGACGCGAAGACGACCCGTCAGGCTCCCTGATCAGGCGAGCCCGGCGACCAGCTCGGCCACGGACTTACGGCGGCCCGTGTAGAACGGGACCTCCTCGCGGACGTGCATGCGGGCCTCGGAGGCGCGCAGGTGGCGCATGAGGTCGACGATGCGGTACAGCTCGTCGGCCTCGAACGCGAGCATCCACTCGTAGTCGCCGAGGGAGAACGAGGCGACCGTGTTGGCGCGCACGTCCGGGTAACCGCGGGCCATCTTGCCGTGGTCGGCGAGCATGCGGCGGCGGTCCTCGTCAGGCAGCAGGTACCAGTCGTAGGAACGCACGAAGGGGTAGACGCTCACATAGTTGCGCGGCGTCTCGTCGGCGAGGAACGCCGGGATGTGCGAGCGGTTGAACTCGGCGGGGCGGTGCAGTGCCATGTTCGACCAGACCGGCTCCAGGGCGCGGCCCAGCTTGGTGCGGCGGAAGAGGTTGTACGCCTCCTGGAGCTGGTCGCTGGTCTCGGCGTGCCACCAGATCATCAGGTCGGCGTCGGCGCGCAGCCCCGACACGTCGTACGTGCCGCGGACGGTGACGTCCTTCGCGGCGAGCTGGTCGAAGAGCTCCTGGACCTCGTCGGCGAAGCCGGCGCGGTCCTCGGGCAGCACGTCCTTCAGCTTGAACACGGACCACAGGGTGTAGCGGATGACCTCGTTGAGGTCCTTGGCCAGCTTGCCCTTGTTCGGGACCCTGCCGGACTCGGTGGTGGGGGCGTCGTCACTCATGAGGCTATTCTCCCGCTCCGCCGTGCAGGCTCTGCACCGGGTTCGCCCTGAGCGCGTCCAGTCCGGCGCGGTCGCCGCCGAGCTGGTCCACGGCGGCGTACGCGCTCGCGACGCACGCGGGGATGCCGACCCCGTCGTACGCCGCGCCGCAGACGGCGAGCCCCGGGAGCTTGGCCACGTGCTCGCGGACGCGGGCCACACGCGTGTGGTGCCCGACCGGGTACTGCGGCAGGCCGTCGTCCCACCGGGTCACCCGGGTCGCCACGGGCTCGGCGGCCAGGCCGGTGGCCTCGCGCAGGTCGTGCCGGGAGACGTCCACGAGGTCGGCGTCGTCGCGGCCCAGCACCTCCGTCTCGCCGTACCGCCCGACGGAGGTGCGCAGGACGAGCAGGTCGGGGTTCTCCTCGGCGATCCAGCCCCACTTCCGGGAGGCGAAGGTGGATGCCTTGATGGTGTGGCCGTCCACCGGCGGCACCAGGAAGCCGCTCCCTTCGGGGAGGGTGATGTCCGCGCGCCGGTAGGCGAGCGTCACCAGCGCCATGGAGGCGTACTCGACACCGGCCAGCTCGGTGGCCGCCGCGGGCGCCTCGGCCCTCAGCAGGGCGGCGGCCGCGCCCGCGGGCACCGCGACGACGACTCCGTCCGCGTGCAGGACGCGTCCCCCGGCCACGACCCGCCAGCCGCCGTCCTCGGCGCGGCGCAGCTCCGTCACCGGGGCGCCGGTGAGGATCTCGCCGCCCCGCGCGCGCACCGACCGCGCGACGGCGAGCGGGAGTTGGCCCACTCCGCCCTCGATGCCCATGAACACCGGCCCGGTCTGCTGGGCCGCGGCCGCCTTCGCCTGGATCTCGCGGACCGCCTCGGTCAGGGAGGCGTGGGTGCGGACGGCGGCGAACAGCTGGGGGACGGCCATCCGCATCGAGATGCGGTACGCGTCGCCCGCGTAGACACCGCCCAGGAGGGGCTCGACCAGGCGGTCGACGACCTCGCGGCCGAGGCGTGCCGCCACGTACTCCCCCACCGCCACGTCGTCGCCGACTTCCGTGCGGGGCAGCTCGGCGTCGCGCTCGATGCGGGCCAGGCCCTCGTCGGAGAGGACTCCAGAGAGGGCGGCGGCCGTGCCGGGCACGCCCATGACGTGGCCCTTGGGCATGGGGCGCAGCGCGCCGCGCGTCCACAGGGAGGCGGTCGCGGTGGCGGGCGGCTGGAGGCGGTCGGCGAGGCCCACCTCGCGGGCGAGCGCGACGGCTTCCGGGCGGCGGGCGAGCATCGACTCGGCGCCGAGGTCGACCCGCGCTCCCGCGATCTCGCCGGGCAGCAGCTTGCCGCCGACGCGGTCCGACGCCTCCAGGACGGTCACCCGCGCGCCGCGGTCCAGCAGGCGGTGGGCGGCGGCCAGACCGGCGATGCCGCCCCCGATGACGACGACCTGTCCCGTACCCGTACGACTGTCCTGTGCGCGCATGACTCCACCTTCTCAGACCCCGCTGACAGGACCGCCGGGACCCGGATCCGCCGTCCCGTGTGGCGGTGTCCTGCGCGAGTCCCGACCGTGACCGCATCGCGATCGGATCCGACAAACGTCGCACCCGGCCCCGGCGTCGAAGGAAGGTCAGCAGTCGCCAGCCACGGGGGGTACGCCCACATGAACAAACGACGTTCCGCACGAACCGGCCCGGTTCTCGCCGGGATGGTCCTCGCCGCCGCGCTCGCGGTGACGGGCTGCGGCGCCGCCGGCGGTGACTCCGCCTCCAGCGCCGACAAGGCGGCCACGCCGGGCGCCGAGAACGCCCGCTCGGACGCGGCGGGCAGCGTCGCCTCGGGCGCGGGCGGCGCGAAGTCCACCAACCCGTCCAAGGCCACCGGCACGTCCGTGCCGGCCGGCAGCCACATCATCCGCACCGCCTCGCTGACCCTTCAGGTCAAGGATGTGCCCAAGGCGCTGGACTCCGCCCGCACCGCGGCCGTCGACGCGGGCGGCTACGTCGGCAACGAGACGACCACCCGGGACGGCGGGGGCCGCGAGCGCACCCGAGCCGTACTGCGTGTGCCCACCGACCACTACGACGCGGTGCTCTCCTCCCTGGAGGGCACCGGGAAGGTCGTCGAGCGGACGGCGAAGGCGGAGGACGTCACCGATCAGGTCGTCGACGTGGAGAGCCGCGTCAAGTCGCAGCGCGTCAGCGTGGCCCGGGTCCGCGAGCTGATGGACCGGGCCACCAAGCTCAGCGATGTGGTCGCCCTGGAAGGCGAGTTGAGCACCCGTGAGTCGGACCTCGACGCCCTGCTCGCCCAGCAGGCGTCCCTGAAGGACCGCACCAGCCTGGCCACCATCACGCTCTCCCTCTCCGAGACCCCGCCGAAGGAAGCCGCGAAGAAGTCCGACACGCCGGGCTTCGTGGACGCGCTGACGGGCGGCTGGGACGCGTTCGTCACGATGCTGCGCTGGATCGCCGTGGTGTTCGGCGTAGTGCTCCCGTTCCTGCTGAGCGCCGGGCTCCTCCTGGCGCTGTGGCTGCGGCTCGCCCGCACGGGGCGGCCGCGCCGGCCCGGGACCCAAGCGGCTCCCGCGAGCGCGGGTTCGCTGCCGGTGGCGCCGCCGGTGCGCGAAGAGGGTGGCGACGAGGACTGAAATGCCCGGTCCCCGTAGCGTGTTCGCATGAGCATGAGCCGTACGGAGCGACTGGTCGTGATCGGAGGTGACGCGGCGGGCATGTCCGCCGCGTCACAGGCACGCCGGATGCGCGGGCCCGACGAGCTGGAGATCGTGGCGTTCGAACGCGGTCACTTCAGCTCCTACTCGGCCTGCGGCATCCCGTACTGGGTGGGCGGCGACGTCCCCGAGCGGAACCGGCTGATCGCCCGAAGCCCGGCGGAGCACCGGGAGCGCGCGATCGACCTGCGGATGCGCACCGAGGTCACGGAGATCGATGTCGCCGGGGCCCGCGTCCGCTCGCTCGACCTCGAGACCGGGGCCGAGGAGTGGACCTCGTACGACAAACTCGTGATCGCGACCGGCGCCCGTCCGATCCGCCCCGACCTGCCGGGCGTCGACGCTCCGGGCGTGCACGGCGTGCAGACCCTGGACGACGGTCAGGCCCTCCTGGACACGCTGGCGACGACCGAGGGCCGTCGCGCGGTGGTCGTCGGCGCGGGCTACATCGGCGTGGAGATGGCCGAGGCGCTCATCAACCGCGGGTACGAGGTGACGGTCGTCAACCGCGGCAAGGAGCCGATGTCCACCCTCGACCCCGACATGGGCCGCCTGGTGCACACGGCCATGGAGAACCTCGGCGTCACCATGGTCAACGACGCCGAGATCACCAAGCTCCTCACCGGGGACGCGGGCCGGGTCCGCGCGGTGGCCACCGAGGACACGGAGTACCCGGCGGACGTGGTCGTGCTCGGCATCGGCGTACGCCCCGAGACCACGCTCGCACGGGCCGCGGGACTCCCCCTCGGCGACCACGGCGGGCTGCTCACCGACCTGGCGATGCGGGTGCGCGGACACGAGAACATCTGGGCCGGCGGCGACTGCGTCGAGGTGCTCGAGCTGATCTCGGGACGCGAACGGCACATCGCGCTGGGCACGCACGCCAACAAGCACGGCCAGGTCATCGGCTCCAACGTGGGCGGCGGGTACGCGACCTTCCCCGGTGTCGTCGGCACGGCCGTGAGCAAGGTCTGCGATCTGGAGATCGCCCGCACCGGGCTGCGCGAGAAGGACGCGCACCGGGCGGGCCTGCGGTTCGAGGCCGTCACCATCGAGTCGACCAGCCGCGCGGGCTACTACCCGGACGCGGACCTCATGACGGTGAAGATGCTCGCCGAGCGCCGCACGGGGCGGCTGCTCGGCGTGCAGATCGTCGGCGGGGAAGGCGCGGCGAAGCGGGTCGACATCGCCGCGGTGGCGCTGACCGCGGGCATGACGGTGGAACAGATGACATACCTGGACCTGGGCTACGCGCCCCCGTTCTCACCGGTGTGGGACCCCATCCTGGTGGCGGCACGCAAGGCGGTGACGGCGGTACGGCGAAGCGCCCCGTAGGGGCGCGGGGCTGTGACATATGCGGCTCCGCCGCGTGGGCGCGACCAGCCACAACGGATCCGCAGCCAACACACGACCGACCGCTGCGCTCCTACGCGGACTCGTGCCCCGAGTTCCCATTGATGCGGTCTATCGCCTGCCGCGCCTGCTCGGCCGGCGGCCGTGCCGGCAACGAGGACACCGACGCCGAGGAGGTCACGGCCGCCGGCTGAGCCACCGGCGGCTTGGCGTGGGCGGCCGATCGCGCGGAGCGCAGTCGGTGGCTGACGGCCTCGTCGAGGGTCACCGGCCGCTGCATCCGCGCCGCGAGCCGTCCGGCCTCCTGGCCGAGCGCGGCGACGTCCTCCCAGGGGAGGTGCAGCACCAGGGCGATTTCCGCCTCGCCGTCGGGCAGGGCATGCATCGGAGGAGTAACTCGGTCGTTCATCGCCTGTGTCCTCACGTCTCTCGTGTCGCGTCTTCGTCGCGGCGCGGGCGGTTGAGGAGACATACGGACGCGGGGGCGGGGACGTTCACGGATTCACCCGGCGTATCCCGGGCACTAGTTCCTCGTGGTCATCCCCGTCCATGACGTGAACCCGGTGCGCCGCACGCCCTATGTGACGTATGCGCTGATCGCCGCCAATGTTCTGGTGTTCCTCTACACGCCCGGCCTCGCGGGATCGGTGGCGGGTGACAGCGGGCTCTCCCAGCTGTGCCATCTGCACGCGTTCCTGGAGCACTACGCCGCGGTGCCACAGGAGTTGGTCCACCACCAACTGCCCCGCCTGGTCCCGACCGGCGACGTCGGCGTCGGGGCCGGGGGCCCCGGGTGCCTGGTGGGGCCGCCGACGTACGACAAGTCGCCGCCGCTCTCGGTCCTCACCGCGATGTTCCTGCACGGCAGCTGGCTGCACCTGCTCGGCAACATGCTCTTCCTGCTGATCTTCGGCAACAACATCGAGGACCGCCTCGGACATGTGCGGTTCACGGTGTTCTACGTGGCGTGCGGTTACGCGGCCGCGTACGGCTTCGCGTACCTCAACGCCGACTCGAGCGACCCGCTGATCGGCGCCTCCGGAGCGATCGCCGGAGTCCTCGGCGCCTATCTGGTGCTCTATCCGAGGGCTCGGGTCTGGGTGCTCGTCCCGTTCCTGGTCTTCCTGCCGCTGCGACTGCCCGCGTGGCTGGTGCTGGGCTTCTGGTTCGCGTTGCAGGCGGTGTACTCGTCCGGCGGCGGCGTCTCCACCGCCGGAACCGTGGCGTACGAGGCCCACGTGGTCGGCTTCCTCGTGGGGATGCTGCTGGCCTGGCCGCTGCGCCCGGGCACCCCGCCACCGCCGGAACCGCGCAGCCTGCTGTTCGGCAGACAGGCGCGGCACAGCTGGTGAGGCGGGCGGCGTCGAGGCGTGTGTCGTCCCCCGTAGGAGGTCAGCGCGCGGTCTGCTGGTGGACGTACTCCACGAGGCGGGTCAGCGCGTCCGGGTCGATGCTCGGCATGACGCCGTGGCCGAGGTTGAAGACATGGCCCTCCAGACCGGCGGCGGCGTCCAGCACCTCGCGGGTCTTGGCTTCCACGGCCTCGGTGGTGGAGAAGAGGACGGCGGGGTCGAGGTTGCCCTGGAGCGCCTTGCCGGGGCCGACACGGCGCGCGGCCTCGTCGAGCGGGACGCGCCAGTCGACGCCGACGACGTCCGCGCCCGCCTCGCCCATGAGGCCGAGCAGTTCGCCGGTGCCGACGCCGAAGTGGATGCGCGGCACGCCGTACCCGGCCACGGACTCGAAGACCTTGGCGGACGCGGGCATCACCGAGCGCCGGTAGTCGGCGGGCGCCAGGGCGCCGACCCAGGAGTCGAAGAGCTGGACGGCGCTCGCGCCCGCCTCGATCTGTACCTTCAGGAAGGCGGAGGTGATCTCGGCGAGACGGTCGAGCAGGTCGGCCCACAGCTGCGGGTCGCCGTACATGAGCGCCTTGGTGTGCTCGTGGTTCTTGGACGGACCGCCCTCCACGAGGTAACTCGCGAGGGTGAAAGGCGCGCCCGCGAAACCGATGAGCGGGGTCTCGCCGAGCTCGGCCGTCAGGAGCCCGATCGCCTCGGTGACGTACCAGACGTCCTCGGGGGTCAGATCACGGAGCTGGGCCAGGTCGGCGCGGGTGCGGATCGGGTTCGCGACGACCGGGCCGACGCCCGGCTTGATGTCGAGGTCGATGCCGATAGCCTTCAGCGGGACGACGATGTCGCTGAAGTAGATCGCCGCGTCCACGTTGTGCCGGCGCACCGGCTGGAGGGTGATCTCGGCGACCAGCTCGGGCCGCATGCAGGACTCCAGCATGGGGATGCCCTCGCGCACCTTGAGGTACTCGGGCAGTGAGCGACCGGCCTGCCGCATGAACCACACCGGCGTGTGCGGCACGGGCTCGCGCCTGCATGCCTTCAGGAAGGCGGACTCGTACGTGGCTGTCGGCGGCTGGCCCGTGGCGGGGCGGTCATTGGCACTCACGACGGAAAGTCTCGCACGCCCCACCGACCCGCAAGTGCCGGGCTCCGGCGCCCGGAGCGGTCCGCTCCCGCCTGCGCTTTCGCGCGGCACGATCCGGACAGTGGTCCGGCGCACGGGTGTCTCTCCCTGCGCGCGGGCTCCGTTCCCCTTAATCTTCCCCGCATGGCTGCGGCTCAGGGACGACTGTCGGACGGCGCTGGCGAAATGGACGATGCCAAGGAGGGGGACCGGGATGCGAGGGAGACGGCTCCGCCGCCCTTCCGGGCTGCCGTCGACGCACTGAGGGCCGCGCGGCTGCGGCCCGAGATCGAGATCGACCCGACGCGCCCGCCACAGCGCCTGGCCCCCTACGCGTACGCGCTGGAGGCCGCGGTCGTCGCCGACGACGAGGACCTGGCGGACGGCCGGCTCATCCTGTTGCACGACCCGGCGGGGCACGACGCCTGGCAGGGCACCTTCCGGCTGGTGACGCTGGTCCGCGCGGAGCTGGAACCGGAGATGGCGGCCGACCCGCTGCTCCCCGACGTCTCCTGGTCGTGGCTGACCGGCGCGTTGCAGGCCCGCGGTCTGTCGTACGGCGAACCGAGCGGCACCGTCACCCGGGCGAGCTCGCACTACTTCGGGGGGCTGTCCGAGCGCCCCGCCGCGTCCCAGATCGAGATCCGGGCCTCCTGGACGCCTCGCGAGGGCTTGGGCGGCGTACCGGACACGGCCGCGCACCTCGCCGCCTGGTGCGATCTGCTCTGCCAGATCGCGGGCCTGCCCCCGGCGGGGCCGGGCGACGGCTCGGTGGTGACCCTCCCGCAGCGCCGGGGGCCGCAGTCCCGCTGAACGCCCTTCTTTCGTCTCTCCGTCTTCCGGGGCGCCCGTGTCATGTCGAACGGGCGCCCTTTTCGACCTCGCGGAACGCCGCGCCCTTTGCCGAGTTCCTTGCCGAGGTTTTGTCGATACGGCCACTTTCAGCCGTGTCGCGACACGGAACGACTCGGTTCGATCTTCGGATGATCGATCGCGTGTCCGAATTGCACGGATTGTTACTCACCAAATCGTGATCATTCTCTAAAGGCGGACGGGTTTGATGCCGAAGACGTCTGTGACCTTGAAAGCACGGTTCGCCCCGGCTTCATCCCCACAGCCGGTCCCCGTCCCGCACCCCCAGGAGGCCTGGTGTCCGTTCTCCTCGAGCAGCCCGCAAGCCTGGTCGCCTACCGCCCGAACAAGCCGACCGCCATGGTGGTCGTGGCCGACCCACGGGTCCGATCCACCGTCACCCGCCACCTCTGGGCGCTCGGAGTGCGCGACGTCATCGAGGCGTCGTCCGTCGCGGAGGCCCGTCCCCGAATCGGCAACCCGCGCGACATCTGTGTCGCCGACGTCCACCTGCCCGACGGCAGCGGGCTCACCCTGCTGTCCGAGACCCGAGCCGCGGGCTGGCCCAACGGCCTCGCCCTCTCCGCCGCCGACGACATCGGCGCCGTGCGCAACGCCCTCGCGGGCGGCGTCAAGGGCTATGTCGTCACCGGCACCCGCACGAACGTCGGGCTCCCCACCCGACCCGGTGTCGCGCCCATCGGCTCGGCCGCCGCCCGTATGCACCGCCGCCCCCCGGGTGCCCCGAGCCACCCGGGCGGCTACCGCGAGCTCTCCGGCCGAGAGGTCGAGGTGCTCCGGCTCGTCGCCGAGGGCCAGTCGAACAAGGCCATCGGCGTCTCCATGGGCCTGTCCGCGCTGACCGTCAAGAGCCACCTCGCCCGCATCGCCCGCAAGCTCGGCACGGGCGACCGTGCCGGGATGGTGGCGGTCGCCCTGCGGACGGGGATCATCCACTGAAACGGGGTATACCCCCCACCGGACCGGAACTTTCACCGACCTGACTGGTTTACGACCCTCCTGCGCCCGTCGACGGAACGTTCCGTCGGCGGGCGCAGTCCATACACAGATACCCTTGACAGGTGACCGACGCCCAAGAGACCGCAGAAGACAGCTCACTGCGAACCACCGGAGGCGGCCCTCCGGACGACGTCGAATCGGCGCCGATCCCTTTGCTTGAGCCCCGAGAGGGCATTCCGCCCGTCGTCGCCGACGAGACCTCGCTCGCCGAGGTGATCGCGGCCTTCGCCGCCGGCTCCGGCCCCGTGGCCGTGGACGCCGAACGCGCGTCCGGGTACCGATACGGCCAGCGCGCCTATCTGGTGCAGCTGCGCCGTGAGGGCGCCGGCACCGCACTGATCGACCCCGTCGCCTGTCCCGACCTCTCCGGGCTCGGCGAGGCCATCTCCGGCGTCGAGTGGGTGCTGCACGCCGCCACCCAGGACCTGCCGTGTCTGCGGGAGATAGGCATGGTGCCGACGCGGCTCTTCGACACCGAGCTGGCCGGACGCCTGGCCGGGTTCCCCCGAGTGGGCCTGGGCGCGATGGTCGAGAGCGTGCTCGGCTTCGTACTGGAGAAGGGGCACTCCGCGGTCGACTGGTCCACGCGCCCGCTCCCGGAGCCGTGGCTGCGCTACGCCGCGCTCGACGTGGAACTGCTCGTCGACCTGCGCGACGCCCTGGAGAAGGAGCTCGACCGGCAGGGCAAGCTGGACTGGGCCCGACAGGAGTTCGACGCGATCGCGCAGGCCGAGCCCGCGCCGCCGCGCAAGGACCCCTGGCGCCGTACGTCCGGGATGCACAAGGTGCGCCGCCGTCGGCAGATGGCGGTCGTGCAGGAGCTGTGGGAGACCCGCGACCGGATCGCCCAGCGCCGGGACATCTCGCCGGGCAAGGTCCTGGGGGACGGGGCCATCGTGGAGGCCGCGCTCTCCCTTCCGGCCAACGTGCACGCGCTTGCCGCGCTGAACGGGTTCGGGCACCGGATGGGGCGGCGCCAGCTGGAGCAGTGGCAGGCCGCCGTGGACCGCGCGAAGGCAGTGCCGGACGCCGAGCTGCCGCAGCCGGGGCAGCCCGTCACCGGGCCTCCGCCGCCGCGCGCCTGGGCCGACAAGGACCCGGCCGCCGCCGCCCGGCTCTCCGCGGCGCGGGCCGCCGTGTCGGCGCTGGCCGAGCAGCTCAACATGCCGCAGGAGAACCTGATCACTCCGGACACGGTGCGGCGGGTGTGCTGGGAGCCGCCGGCCGGTGCCGACGCCGAGTCCGTTTCGGCCGCGCTCGCCGGGTACGGGGCTCGGGCCTGGCAGGTGGAGTTGGTCACACCGGTATTGGTGGAGGCACTGGCGGTGAAGGGGGCCTAGTGCCTAGTCGCCGTACGTGGTTCTGTCGTACGGCGACTGCGGGTTGTTCTGGGTTGCTCGCGCAGGTCCCCGCGCCCCTTTCGGGGCCCTTGAAGCGAAAGATCGACGTCGAGATCACGCCAAGATCCTCGGACGGCTTTCGTGTGACGTTCACCGCTCCCGCCGTCGGGGGTGGGCAGGGTGGTTACTCGCAAGTAGCATGACGGGGTGAGCGCGCGCTCAGTCGCGTGCGACGCGCAGCAGTGCCATCCCGCATCTGGAGGAGAGCCATCGTGCCTCGTACCGTCAGGGACGTCGTCTTCGTCGACGGCGTCCGCACCCCGTTCGGCAAGGCGGGCCCGAAGGGCATCTACCACGAGACCCGCGCCGACGACCTCGTCGTGAAGGCCATCCGGGAGCTGCTGCGCCGCAACCCGGGCCTCGACCCGAAGAAGATCGACGAGGTCGCCATCGCCGCGACCACGCAGATCGGTGACCAGGGTCTGACCCTGGGGCGGACCGCGGGCATCCTCGCCGGGCTGCCGCAGTCGGTTCCCGGCTACTCCATCGACCGTATGTGCGCGGGCGCGCTGACCGCCGTCACCACGACCGCGGGCTCCATCGCCTTCGGTGCGTACGACGCCGTCATCGCCGGTGGTGTCGAGCACATGGGCCGCCACCCGATGGGCGAGGGCGTGGACCCGAACCCGCGGTTCGTCAGCGAGAAGCTGGTCGACGAGTCCGCCCTGTTCATGGGCATGACCGCCGAGAACCTGCACGACCGCTACCCCACGATCACCAAGCAGCGCGCCGACGAGTACGCCGTGCGCTCGCAGGAGAAGGCCGCCAAGGCGTACGCCAACGGCAAGATCCAGCAGGACCTGGTGCCGATCTCGGTGCGCAACACCAACGCGCAGGCCGGTGAGACCGGCTGGGGCCTGGTCACCGCCGACGAGCCGATGCGCCCGGGCACCACGCTGGAGAACCTGGCCGGCCTGAAGACCCCGTTCCGCGTCCACGGCCGGGTCACCGCCGGTAACGCCGCCGGTCTGAACGACGGTGCGACCGCGTCGATCCTCGCCTCCGAGGACTTCGCCCGCGAGAACGGCCTGCCGGTCAAGATGCGCCTGGTCTCGTACGCCTTCGCGGGCGTCGAGCCGGAGGTCATGGGCTACGGCCCGATCCCGGCCACCGAGAAGGCTCTCGCCCAGGCCGGCCTGTCGATCGAGGACATCAACCTCTTCGAGATCAACGAGGCCTTCGCCGTCCAGGTGCTCGCCTTCCTGGAGCACTACGGCATCGCCGACGACGACGCGCGCGTCAACCAGTACGGCGGCGCGATCGCCTACGGCCACCCCCTCGCCTCCTCCGGCGTACGTCTGATGACGCAGCTGGCCCGCCAGTTCGAGGAGCAGCCGGAGGTCCGTTACGGCCTCACCACCATGTGCGTCGGCTTCGGCATGGGCGCCACGGTGATCTGGGAGAACCCGCACCACAAGGACGCCGGAGGCAACAAGTGAGCACCGCTGAACTCCTGAAGGGTGCGGCCGAGCTGTTCCCCGACGAGGTCGTGACGTCCGCGCACGTACGCCACCTCGACCTGCCGTTCGGTGCCGGGCGCTTCGCGCTCATCACCCTTGACAACGGCTTCGACCACACCAAGCCGACCACCTTCGGCCCGGCCTCGCTGGCGAACCTCAGCGCCGCGATCGACCAGGTCGAGAAGGAGGCCGCGGCCGGCGAGATCGTCGGTATCGGCGTCACCGGCAAGCCGTTCATCTTCGCGGTCGGCGCGGACCTGAAGGGCGTCGAGCTCCTCAAGAACCACGACGACGCGCTCGCCATCGGCAAGGGCGGCCACGAGGTCTTCAAGCGCCTCGCGGCGCTGGCCGTCCCGACCTTCGCGTACTACAACGGCGCGGCGATGGGCGGCGGCGTCGAGGTCGGTCTGCACTGCCAGTACCGCACGGTGTCGAAGGCCATCGCGGCCTTCTCCCTGCCCGAGGTCTTCCTCGGTCTGGTCCCGGGCTGGGGCGGCTGCACGCTGCTCCCGAACCTGATCGGCGCCGACAAGGCCGTCTCGGTCATCATCGAGAACTCGCTCAACCAGAACAAGCAGCTCAAGGGCAAGCAGGTCTTCGACCTCGGCATCGCCGACGCCCTCTTCGAAGGCGCCGACTTCCTGGAGCAGTCGCTGATCTGGACCGCGTCCGTCCTCAAGGGCGACATCGCGGTCGAGCGTCCCGAGATCGACCGCGGCGACGCCTGGGACCAGGCCGTCGCCAAGGGCCGGTTCATCGCCGACGGCAAGGTGCACGGGGCGGCTCCGGCCGCGTACCGCGCCCTCGACATCATCGAGGCGGCCAAGGACGGCGACCTGCAGAAGGGCTACGACGCCGAGGACATCGCCCTCGCCGACCTGATCATGGGCGGCGAACTGCGTTCCGGCATCTACGCCTTCAACCTGGTCCAGAAGCGTGGCAAGCGCCCCGCGGGCGCGCCGGACAAGAGCCTGGCCCGTCCGGTCACCAAGGTGGGCGTCGTGGGCGCGGGCCTGATGGCCTCGCAGCTCGCCCTGCTCTTCCTGCGCCGCCTCGAAGTACCGGTCGTCCTCACGGACATCGACCAGGAGCGCGTCGACAAGGGTGTGGGCTACGTCCACGCCGAGATCGACAAGCTGCTGGCGAAGTCCCGCATCAACCAGGACAAGGCCAACCGCCTCAAGGCGCTGGTGACCGGTGTCCTGGACAAGGCCGAGGGCTTCTCCGACGCCGACTTCATCATCGAGGCCGTCTTCGAGGAGATCGGCGTCAAGCAGCAGGTGTTCGCGGAGGTCGAGGCGGTCGCCCCGGCGCACGCGATCCTCGCCACCAACACCTCCTCCCTCTCGGTGACGGAGATGGCGTCGAAGCTCAAGAACCCCGAGCGGGTCGTGGGCTTCCACTTCTTCAACCCGGTCGCGATCCTGCCGCTGCTGGAGATCGTGCGGGGCGAGCAGACGGACGACGCCTCGCTGGCCACGGCGTTCGCCGTCGCCAAGAAGCTGAAGAAGACCGCGGTGCTGGTGAAGGACGCCCCGGCGTTCGTCGTCAACCGCATCCTCACCCGCTTCATGGGCGAGATCCAGAACGTCATCGACGAGGGCACGCCGGTCGAGGTCGCGGAGAAGGCGGTGGAGCCGCTGGGTCTGCCGATGTCTCCGCTGGTCCTGCTCGAACTGGTCGGCCCCGCGATCGGTCTGCACGTCTCGGAGACCCTCAACCGGGCCTTCCCCGACCGCTTCACGGTCTCCCCGAACCTCGCGGCCGTCGTCAAGGCGGGCAAGCGCGGCTTCTACGTGTACGACTCCGGGAAGCCGGAGCTGGACCCCGAGGTCGCCGCGCTCCTGAAGCAGGGCGACGTGGTCCTCACCGAGGAGCAGGTGCGTGCCCGTGTCCTGGACGCGGTCGCCCAGGAGATCGGTCTGATGCTCGACGAGGGTGTCGTCGCCGAGGCCCAGGACATCGACCTCTGCCTGATCACCGGTGCCGGCTGGCCCTTCCACCTGGGCGGGATCACTCCGTACCTGGACCGTGAGGGCGTCTCCGAGCGAGTGACCGGCAAGCGGTTCCTCGAGGTCGGGGTGGCCTCCGTCCCCGCGTAGCCGCTCCGCTCTGTCTCAGGGTGCCCTGTATGCCGACGCGGCGTACAGGGCACCCGCCGTTTCCCTCGCCCCCGCCGCCCCTACCCGTCCCATCCCCCAGGGGCTCCGCCCCTTCGACCCCGATCGCCTGAAGGGCTCGTCCTCAAACGCCGGACAGGCTGAAGATGCGCGCCAGCGCCCTAAAGGGGCGCGGGGAACTGCGCGACAAGCCCCCACCGTCCCGCAGCCAAACGAAAACGGCCGGCCGGGGAATCGGGGCGCAGCCCCGCCCAGGGGCGCGGGGAACTGCGCGACCAGCCCCCACCGTCCCGCAGCCGAACGAAAACGGCCGGGCGGGGAATCGGGGCGCAG
Source organism: Streptomyces olivochromogenes (assembly GCF_001514115.1). Lineage (GTDB taxonomy): Bacteria > Actinomycetota > Actinomycetes > Streptomycetales > Streptomycetaceae > Streptomyces > Streptomyces olivochromogenes. The sequence goes on along the minus strand of NZ_KQ948462.1, from coordinate 277,601 downwards.
CCCCGCCCAGCCGCAGCCGAAGAACACACCCCCGGTTGTCACACCGGGTGCCACGCCTCCAGGGCCAAGCCCGGTTCGTCCTTGCGTCGGGTGAGGAGGAGTTCCTCGCTGCCAGGGGCCACGGTCGCCGCCACCACACGCCCGTCCTCGTCCTCGGCAAGAGACACCTCGGCCCCGACGGGCAGCGAGGGACCCGACTCGGTCCACCACGCCCCCGCCGCCTCCTGCTCGGTGGGATACGCGGCGAAGACGATCCGACCACTCGCCGACCGCTGCGCGAGCAACGTGCAGTCGTGGCCGTCGAGTTCACAGCGGATCGCCGAGACGGGGCCGGGACCGGCCGACGCGAGCACGGCGACCGACTTGGTGCCCGGGCGCCACGCGCACACGTCACCCGCCTCGTCGGTGAAGAAGAGGGTGGTGGAGGAGGCGGAGGTGGCGAGGGCGCGGAGGGTTCCGGGACGTACGGATGTCTCCAGGGACTCCTGGAGCACCGGGTGCTTGCCCGGCTCCTCCTGGCGCCAGTGGGCGATCCCGTCCGACACGGCCGCGTACAGCTCGACCAGCCCTGACTCCCCCGTCACGGCCGCCAGATCCTCCCGTACGTCACTGCCCTTGAGGTCGCGCCAGGGATCCCAGCCGCCCTTCTCCTTCTGGGCGACCATGCTGACCCCGCCGCCCTTGTTGCGCACGAAGACGTGGGCGCGCCCCTGCCCGTCGACCGCGACGGCCGGCGTACCGGTGCGGTCACCCGTCTTGTTGGGGTGCCCGATCGAGTGCCAGTCGAGCGCGGCGAGCCGCGGCCGGAAGTGCGTGGTGTGGACGAGCCCGGACTCGCCGGGCACGGTGGGGCGCCAGGAGACGAGATGGGCGTAGCCGTCGGCGCCCTGGCCGACGGCGAGGACGGGGTGCAGGCGCTGCTCGCCGCCGATGGTGCGCGGTGGGTCCCAGGGGCCGCCGGGGCCGCGCTCCGCCCGGCAGTGGACGGCGGTGCCCGACAGCAGGTACACACTGAGCCTGCCGTCGCGACCGCGTCTGAGCCATTCGCCGTTCACCGGATCACTTTAATCCGGGGCCCACTCGTCATCGCCAGGGGCCCAGGGGGCTGCCCGCGGCCGGTGACAGCTGGCGGCGGACGTGCAGGAGCCCGTCGGTGCCGATGACCGCCACAACGACGGCGCCCGCGGCGTCGCGTGCCATCGCGGGGGCGTGGGTGAACATGTCGCCGGACTCGCGCCAGTGGCTGCCGGAGACGTCCTTGTCGCGGTCGGGCAGCGACACGACGGGGCGGCCACGGCTGCCCCGGTGGGCCAGGAACGCCTCCCGGGCGCCGCGTTCGGGTGCCCACAGCGCGGCCACGGCTCCCGTACCGCCGTGGCCGCCGAGCCCTGCGCCGGATCCGGGCCAGCGGCCGTCGGCGTGTTGCCGGTAGGCCATGACCTGCTGGGTGCCGGCCTCCCGGTAGTAGAGGCAGGTGCGGCCCGCACCCGAGTCGACGGCGGTGATGCCACCGGTCGCGGGGCGGCCGGTCTTGAGGGTGTCGTCGAGGGTGAAGGGGCCGCCGGGTTCGGGCTGGTACCAGCGCCATACGGTGTTCTTGCCGGGGACGTACAGCTCCACCGTGCCGTTCTCGGTGGTCAGGGCCGTGCCCGCGTCCTGGACGAAGGAGCCGCCGAGGTTCTCCCAGGGGGCCCAGGCGCCCGTGGTGTCGCGGCGGCGCAGGCTGATGCCCTGGGCGAAGTCGCGCACGAACACGTGGAGTCGGCCCATGCCGTCGACGGCGGCCGACGGCACGCCCACCTCGCGCTGGCGGCGGCCGTCGCCGTGGGACCAGTCCGGGTTCTCCAGGGTCCGCCAGCCGCTGAAGCCGTTGCCGTCGGGGTCCTGCACGGTGTGGACGACATCGACGGTGACCCCGCTGCCGACCACCGACTGGCGGCGCAGGCCGACGAGTTCGGCGGGGCCGCCGGGTACTCCGGTGACGGCGAGGGTGGGGGCGAGCCAGCCGTCACCGAGGACGAAGGGGCCCTTCCACTCGCCGCTCGCGGGGGCGGTCTCCGTCCAGAAGGCGAGCCGTCCGGCGAGCACCCCGAAGGCGTTCAGCCGGCCGTCGGGGCCAAGGCGCAGCCAGTCGGTCGTGGGCGAGTAGCGGTAGGCGGCGCTTCTCATGTGTGTGCTGCGGAAGGGGTTCGGCCCCAGCTGCCGGTCGCCGCACCGCTCGCAGGTGCCGTGCGGGCAGGCCTGCGGGGCGTCGAGGCCCGCGTAGGTGGCGAGGTACTCGGCCTTCTCCGAGACCGCCGCCGAGTCGAGGTTGTAGCCCCAGAAGCGGTTGGCGTAGGCGCGGTAGTGCTCGACGACCGGGGTGTGGCCCGCCTCGCGGTGCCGGGTGAGGGCGGCGAGCGCGAAGTGCGCGGTGGCGGTGTGGTCGACGTGGTCGGAGCAGACGTACTCCTCCTTGCCGCCGTCGTGCTCGGGGTCGGGGTCCATGGTCCGTACGACGGTGGGGCGGACGTGGGCCAGCAGCGCGGTCAGCGCGCCGACGACCTGTTCCCGGGTGACGTGCTGCACCTCGCCGACCGTGCAGCCACGCACCGGCAGCGTGGCCTGGGTGCGCAGGGCGCCCTCCCACAGCTCGTGGATCCGGGTGCGGCCGCGGTCGGTGGGCGCGCCCTGGTGGAGCTGGAGGAAGTACAGGCACACGCCGTCCCGGTCGGCGAGCGTGAACCGCTCGGCGGCGAACCCGGGGACGAGGTCCACGGGTTCGCGCCGCCAGCGGCTGTCGCGGTCGCCGGTCGCCATCCGGGCGTACGCGGAGCGCAGTCCGCAGCCGCGCTCGGTGCTGTAGCCGGTGAAGTCAGGTGGCAGTGCGGCGCGTTCGGGGTCGTTGGTGTCGGCGTTGATCCCGTCGCCCTCGCCGGCGGTGAGGACGACCGTGGTGACGAGGTCGCCGTCCTGCAGGGATCTGACGAGGTCGGGGTTCATGAAGTACAGGTCGTCGTCCTGGTGGGCGACGATGTGCAGGAGGGAGCGAGTCGTCTGGTTCATCGGTCCACCACATTCATGGCCATGGCTCCGGAGGCGGAGCAGTAGGGCCGTACCCACACCGGGCGTGCCGGGTGGACGACGGCGTACGGGGAGGGCTCGTCGCCCGCGAGCGGGACGGACGGATAGGCGTAGGCGCCCTTGACGTCGGGGAAGTCCTCGAGGAGGTGGCAGACGCGGACCTTGCGGCGGTCGGCGGGGTTCGGCTGGAGCCACCAGTCCCAGTCCTCCCAGCGCGCGAGGCGCAGGTCCACGATCCGCCGGACGGGGACCTCGGCACGGAACCCCTGACGGCCCAGGATCTCGACGGGAACGGTGAGGTTCCTCTCGTAGCGGCCCCGGCGGCTGACCACGAAGAGGGCGCCCGGCTCGACCCGGCGCTCCCCGCACAGGACGCCCGCAAGGCTGATGCCGGTGTCGGTCACCTCGACCGAGGTGCACTCGGCGTGTTCCTGGCGCAGCACGGTGCGCAGCATCAGCCGGCCGTTGGGTTGGGCGTAGGGGAGGTTCCAGCCGACGGAGCGGATCGTCGGGCGGGCCATGAGGCGGGCGCGGGCGTCGATGAGCGCCCGGGTGTCGCGCAGGCCGGCCTTCATGTGCACGGCGGGCGACTTCGGGCTGCGCATGGTCACCTGCCAGCGTCCGTCGCCGAGTTCGTCGAGGGCGGACGGGGTGAGGGCGGCCGTGTAGCGGGTGCCGCCGTTGTCGAGGGTTCTGCGGACGGTGCGCAGCGGCAGGTCGGGGCGGCGGTCGTCGTCGGAGGGTTTGTGGCGCAGCACGAACTGCCAGCGCTGCCGCCCCTCGCCGGGGCCGTCGGCGGCGAACCGCAGCCAGCCCGCGTCGTCCGCGGTGACGTCCACGGTGGCCGCGCCGAGGGAGACCGGGGGCACGGTGACCTGGGCGGTGGCGGCCTCCTTGGGGCCCGCCGGTGCGCGGTAGCCGCGGACGGCGGCGGCGCGGCGGCGGGCGGCGTCCTCGAAGAGGTCGACGTAGCGGGCGGCGACGGCGGCGGGGTCGTAGCGGGCGGCGTTGCGCAGTGCGGCGGCGCCCATGTCGCGGCGGAGTGTCTCGTCGGCCATGAGGCGGCGCAGGCCCTGGGCGATCGCCTCCGCGTCGCCGTTCGGGACGAGGAAGCCGTCCTCGCCGTCGCGGAGGATCTCCCGGGGGCCCACCGGGCAGTCGGTGGAGACGACGGGCAGGCCGCAGCGCATGGCCTCGACGAGGGTCATGCCGAAGGATTCGGCGCTGGAGGTGACCGCCGCGATCGACCCCTTGGCCCACTCGGACTCGATCGGTGAGAAGCCGCCCATCAGCAGGGCGCGGCCGGCGAGGCCCAGTTCCCGTACCAGGGTGCGCAGTGTGCCCGCCTCACCGCCGTCGCCGTAGATGCGCAGCTGCCAGTCGGGGAACTCCTCGGCGAGCATGCCGAAGGCGCGGATGAGGAGGTCGTAGCGCTTGATGTGGTGCATGCGGCCGGCGCTGACGACGACCTTGTGCGCGCAGTCGGAGGGCGGTACGGCGGGCTGCGGGACGCTGTTGGGGATGCCCACCACGGGGATGCCGGGGATGGGGGTGTTCTCCAGGAACGACCGGGCGTCGGCCTCCGTGACGGTGGTGACGGCGTCCAGGCGCGGGTAGACGCGCGACATCTCGGCGCGTACGGCGGGCGGGATGGCCAGGTGGGTCATGTGCTCCTGGGCCACGCGCAGCGCGCCGTCGCGGGTGTGGGCCGCGACGAAGAGGTTGAGGCTGGGGCGGGTGCCGACGACGACGTCGGCGTCCGTCTTCTGCAGGTCGCGGATGATGCGCCCGTCGGTGAACCTGCTGTACTGCGCGTAGAACTCCTCCTGGCGCGGCACCACTTCGCTCGGTTCGTCGCTGCCGGCGGCGCCGCGGTCGGTGGAGCCGGGGCGCAGGTCGACGAGGGCGCGCACGGTGATCCGCGGCGAGATCTCGAACTTGGTGGTGGTCGAACGCCGGAAGACGGAGACGATCTCCACGTCGTGGCGGACGGCGAGCGCCTCGGCGAGGTTGATGACCGTGCGGTTGGTGCCCCCGATGCCGTAGATGTTGTTGATGAGGAAAGAGATCTTCACCGGATCTCGGGTTCCTTCCGCTCGAAGGGGCTGGGCACGGGGTAGTACGCGTCGAGGAATCGTCTGAGCATGGCTGTCTGGCGTTCGGTGTCCTGGCCGTCGGAGAGGGTGTCGTTGATGCAGAACGCCTGCCGGTCGCGGCGGGCCAGCAGGATGCCCAGGCGCCGCTGGATCTCGGGTTTCGCCAGGTCGAGGTAGGCGAAGCCGATGGTCGAGGGCACCGCCCGGCCGGTGAAGTAGGCGTAGTAGTGGTAGAGCGAGGACGGGATGGAGATGTCGGTGGCGCTGCGGAAGCGGCTGAGCGAGGTCTGCCGGTGGGCGCCGGCGAACTCGCGCTCGATCTCCTGAAGGACGCTGCGTCGCAGGGCGTAGGGCGCGTGCCGCAGCTTCTGGACGATGGCCGAGCCGAAGTTGTCCAGGATGAGGCGCCGGTTGTTCTTGCCCGCGGCGTCGACGGGGCGGTCGCCCTGGGTGAGGTCCCAGCGGGGCACCTGGGACGGCGAGAAGAACGTACGGGTCATGCCGTTGGAGAGGAAGAAGTCCTGGGGGGTGACGGGGCAGCCCAGGAACATGTCGTCGTTGAAGTAGAGGAAGTGCTCGGACAGGCCCTTGATGTGATGCAGCCGGCTCTCGATGGCGTGCGAGTTGAAGGTGGGCAGCGCGCTGGGGTCGTCGAAGATCTCGGAGTGGTCGACGACGGTGACGCGCGGGTGGCGGTCGTTGAGCCAGGCCGGGCGCTGACGGTCCGTCACCACGTAGACATGGCGCACCCAGGGGGCGTTCTGCTCCAGCGCGCGCAGCGAGTAGCGCAGTTCGTCGCGGCTGATGTAGCGGGCCGCGTTCGCGGACTCGGTGTGATAGCCGCCGTGTCCGAACGCGGCGCGCCGCTGCTGCCAGGCGGGGTCGTTGCCGTCCACCCAGGTGTAGACGACGTCGATCGGGAAGCGCACGTCCTCGGGGAGCGCGTCGGCGCAGGGCCGGATGGTGCGCACCGAGCGGGTGCGGCGGGTGTGCAGGGCGGCGAAGCCGGTGAGCCGGCTGACCGGGATGGTGACCCGGGGCTCGTCGGGGGCGACGTCCTCGGTGACCCGGTTGGGGCGGGGGGCCATCAGACGCCCTTCGCTCGGCTGCCAGAACTCGATGTCGCAGCCGTACTCCAGGCCGAGGACGAGGGAACCCTTCGGGTCGCTCCACACCATGCCGACGCGCAGCACCCGCGAGGCGTGGGTGACGTGCCGGCCGCGCCGGGAGCCGCACAGCGCCGTACGGCCCGTCGCCTTGTCGCCGTGGCAGGCGCTCACGTAGACGGGTCCGGTGCGCGCGGAGCGGTCCAGGGCTCCCCGGACCCGGTCGCGGTCGGCCTCGGCGACGGCCAGGCTGGAGCGGAAGTCGGAGTTGCCGCGGATCGCGAAGTAGTCGACGCCCGCCTCCTCCAGCAGGGTCGCCACCAGTTCGAGGTTGGCCTCGCGCAACCCGAGCGGCGACACCGTGGGGCGTACGAGGGCGATCTGCGCGCCCCGTCCGGGGAGCACCGCGAGCCGCTCGCCCTCGCCGAACAGGTGCGGCCAGCGGCGGCGGGCCCGCAGGCCGCGGAAGAACCTGGCCCCCAGGGTGAGGGACTGCAGACGGCGCAGCAGCTGCTTGAGGGCCATGCGCAGCCGCATCGGCACGCGCCGTGCGATCCGGCGTCTGAGGCCGGTGGGGACCAGAGTGCGGTACACCCCGACCGCGGCGGATGCCTCGGGATTGCCAGTGCTCACGAATGCGTGTCCGGGTCTTCGGGTTCCCCGTGCTCGAAGGCGGAGGCGACGGGGAAGTAGCGGCGGAGGAAGTCGTGGACGGCGTCGGTGCCGCCCCGGCGGTGTGCCTCTTCGGAGCCCAGGCCGAAGAGGTGGATCTGCTGGGTGTCCCGGCGGACGAGGAGTCGCTCCAGACGGTTCTCGATCCCGGGCAGGGCGGCGTGCAGCAGCACGGACGCCTCGCCGGAGGGGTCGGCGAGACCTTCGACGTACCCGAAGTGGTGGACGAGCCCGTCCATGGGGTGGGTGCCGGGTACGGCTGGCAGCCGCTGTCCGTCGGCGGGTTCGGGCGGGGTGGTGCCGGCCGCCGCGAGCCGGGCGAGGGTGTCGCGGCGGTAGGGCTGGGGGCCCGCGGTGTAGCCGTGCGCGGTGACGCGGCCGGTGGCCGTGTAGGCGGCGCGGGTCCACGGGGCGAAGGACTCCTCGGCGTTCCAGGGGCCGCGCCGGGGGCGGGTCGCGCCGTGCGGGCTGAAGTAGTCGAAGGGGCGGACCGGGCGGCCGATCAGGGCACCGGGGCGCAGCAGCAGGAAGTGGTCGGCGAGGTCGGGCAGTTGGTGCAGGGCCCGTTCGGCGCCCGGCGCCGCGCGGACGATGTCGAGCCGGTCGTCGGCGCGCAGCCAGCCCGGCACCGGCGCCTCGGCGAGCACGTGGACGACGTCGACCCAGGGCGCGTACTGGTGCAGCGAGCGCAGTGCGGCGCGCAGCAGTTCCTCGCCCCAGGGGGTGGCGTCCTGCCACAGGAGGACGGCGTCGACGGGGAAGGTGATCTCTTCCAGCCGGGGGATGTCGAAGTTCTCGAGCGTGATCGTCGGGTCCATGTCGCCGTCGATGTCGCAGTACCCGGAGAGCCGGTCGAGTCCGATCTCGATGCCGAGCGCGTCGCTCGGGACGGTGCGCTGGACCCGGTTGGGGCGCGGTCCGACCAGCCGTTCCTGGGGCAGGTCGGTGTTGACGGTCCAGAACTCGATCTCGATGCCCTGGTCCTCACCGACCCACAGGTTCTCGGTGGGCTCGGTGCGCAGCCAGGTCAGGCGGATCACCTTGGCTTTGCCGAAGTGCTTCCAGGCCTTCAGATGGCTGGCCGGGACGGTCTCGGTGTCGCTCTTCGCGGGGGACACCGACACGACGTATCCGGTGTGCTCCTCCATCAGCGCGCGCAGGGCACGGCGTACGGCGCCCTTGTCCCGCTGCTCCACGGCCAGGCAGATCCGGCGGTCGTCGAGCGCGGGCACCGCGAACCACGGGATGTCGGCGGCGTCCAGCGCGAAGGTGACCAGGTCGTGGTCGAGACGGCGGGCGAGGTCGATCGTCAGGCCGGTGTGGATGTGGCCCACCCGCCCGTCGGGGGCGGTGATCCGGCGCTCGGAGTGCCCGAACTCCGCCTTGCGCACCCGGCGCAGGGCGCGGCGGTGCAGCCGTGCCTCGCGGCGGCCGAGGGTCCGGGCGAGCCCGCGCTTGACCTTGCGGCGGACCCGCAGGGGGACGGTGCCGGCCGCGGCGGAGCGCAGCGGCTGGGGAACGAGTCGCTTGTAGACGTGGGCCGCGGAGCTCATCGACGTCGGGTCGGACACGTCATGAACTCCGTTTCATCGCTCGTGGGGACCGGAGGGGTCTGGGTCGAGTGGGTCGGGGCCCGCCTCGTGCGGGCCGATCTCGTGGGGACTGGGGGTGGGGAAGTAGGCGTTGAGGAATCCGTCCAGCAGTTCCTGCTGGGCCTCGATGTCCTCGGGTGTGGAGAAGGCGTCGTTGAGACAGAAGGTGTCCTGGTCCCTGCCGTCCAGCAGCCGTTGCAGCCGGTCGGCCAGGTCGGGCACGGCCAGTTGCAGATAGGTGAAGGGCATGGAGCCCGGCTGGCCCCGTCCGGTGAGCGCCGCGTAGTAGAGCGCGAAGGACGAGGTCGGTGAGAGGTCCGTCATGGCCCGGAAGCGGCTCGCGGAGGTCCGCGCCCAGGCCTCGGGGAAGTCCCGTTCGGCCTCGTCCATCGCGCTGCGGCGCAGGGCGTACGGGATGTGTTCCATGGGCTGGGTGATCACTCTGCCAAAACGTTTCTTCAATAGCGCGCGGTTGTTCTTGCACGCCGCGTCGACCGGGGTGTCGGTCGCGACGACCGGCCCCTGCGGGATGCGGTTGCGGGAGGGGAAGTAGCGCGCGGTGCCGCTCGGGGTGAAGAAGGAGTGCGGCGCCACCGGGCGGCCCATGAACATGTCGTCGTTGAAGTACAGGAAGTGCTCGGCGAGCCCCTCGATGTGGTGGAGCTGGCTCTCGATCGAGTGCGAGTTGAAGGTCGGCAGGTCCGCGGGGTTGCGGAAGATCTCGCAATGGGAGGCGATGCGCAGACCCGGCAGGTCCTCGCGCAGCCAGTCCGGGACCTGGTCGTCGGTGACGATGTACACGTTGCGGATCCAGGGCGCGAACAGGTGCAGCGAGCGCACCGAGTAGCGCAGCTCGTCACGGCTGATGAAACGCGCGTCGCTCGCCGACTCGGCGTGGTAGACCTCACCCTTCGCCTGCGCCTTGCGCTGCTTCCAGGCGGGATCGTTGCCGTCCACCCAGGTGTAGACGGCGTCGACGGGGAAGGCGATGTCGTCGGCGCAGTTCACCAGGAACTCGGGCCGGGTGGCGAGCGCGGGCGCGAGGCGGCGCTCGGTCCAGTCCGACACGAACCGGCTGAACAGCCGGGCGGCGCCCAGGACGTTCACGCCGTCGGCGGCGACGGCCCAGGTGACGCGGTTGGCGCGGGGCGCCACGAGGTGGGTGCCCTGACGCTGCCAGAACTCGATCGCACAGCCGTACTCGTGGCCGAGCAGCAGATGGCGGCCGGGATCGGTGCGCGACCAGCTGACCTGGAGGACGCGCGCGGTGGCGACCTCACGCCAGGCCTTCGGGTCGCGCGAGGAGACCGGGCCGGCCTGGCGGGGCCGGTCGGGATCGGTGACGCTCAGGTGTCCCGGGTACTGGCTCAGACCCCGGAACAGCACACCGAGCACCCGCTCGCGGTCCTCCTCGGCGACGGCGACGACGGTGCCGTGGTCCGAGGTGCCGCGCACCGCGAAGTACCCGACGCCGACCGTGGCGAGCAGTGCGGTGAGGGCGCTGCGGTTCGCCTCGCGGGCGGAGAGCGGGGTCAGGCCGGACTCGACGTAGACGTCGCCCCGTTCGGGGTCGGGCGCGGAGTGCCCCGGCCGGGCAGAGGCCTGCTCGGCGGCACCGGTGCGAGCCCCCGAGGCACCGCCGGAGTCACCCACCGCCCGATGGACGGCGGGGTCGGAAACGGTCGTCACACCCGCTGCCCCTCATGGGCAGACGCATGCAGCGGCACAGCCACCCTCCTCATTCCTCGCCTGGCCGGAAACCGACGGCGAGCACACTTACGGTCGCCTGCCCTCGTGCCCCCCGGCTCGAATCCGCGACCGCGTCCACACCGTCAACATCGACGGTTCATTCACACCAAAGATTTAACCTTCACAGGTCTGGCACATCATCACTAGGTGAATCATCAACTGTCAACAGTGATTACAAATGACAGAAAACACACAGCTGTCCACAGCTGGGGTGAACCTCCGGTAACGCCCTCATGAACCGGCCGCCGCCGAGTTTGTTCGAAAGTCGGTCTATAGTTCTGCCACATCGCGGCACGTGAGCCGCCTCGGGCTCGGCCTCTCCCCCCACTCGTGCCCTCCCCCGTTCGATTTTCGGCAGCGAGCCGGCAGCGAGAGGACACCGCGGAATGACGCACGCCCTGACGGAGACGGAGTCGGGCCCCCGTAGATCCAGGCGCGCGCCGTCGAAGCGCGACGGCAAGCCGCCGCGGCGCCGCCGGGTGTGGCGCTGGATCGCCCTGGGCCTGGCCGTCGTCCTGCTCGGGGCGGGCGGAACGGTCTGGTGGATGTACGAGAGCCTCGACTCGAACCTCTCCGACGTCGACATCGACAAGGTTCTCGGGGACGACCGCCCCGAGAAGGTGCCGACCAGTGGCCAGAATCTGCTGGTGCTCGGCTCGGACTCCCGGTCCGGCGCCAACGCCGCCCTCAACACCGGGAACGTGAGCGGCGCGCGCTCCGACACCGCGCTGGTGGTGCACATACCCGAGGGGCGCACGCGCGCGACCGCGGTGAGCATCCCCCGCGACACGCTCGTCAGCCGCCCCGCCTGCACCACCGCTTCCGGCAGACAACTGCCCGCGGCGAAGCGCGTGATGTTCAACTCCGTCTACTCACTGGGCGGTCCGACCTGCGTGGTGAAGACCGTCGAGTCGATCTCGGGCATCCGCATGGACCACTACATGGAGATCGACTTCGCCGGGTTCAAGGACCTCGTGGACGCCCTCGGCGGAGTGACGATCAAGCTCGACGAGGCGATCAAGGACTCCAAGACCGGCCTCGACCTGACCGCGGGCTCCCACCACCTCGACGGGACCGACTCCCTCAGGCTCGTCCGCACCCGTTACGGCTACGGCGACGGCAGCGACCTCGGCCGCATCGGTCTCCAGCAGAAGTTCATGCTCGCCGTGCTCGCTGAGGTCAAGCGCCAGGACGTACTGGGCAGCCCGGCGAAGCTGTACGACATCGCCAGCTCCGCCACCAAGGCGCTGACCACCGACTCCGGCCTGGGCTCCCTCACCAAGCTCGCCAAGTACGGGGGCAGCCTCAAGGCCATCGACCCCGGCAGCATGGAAACGATCATGCTGCCCGTCCGGTACGACACCCAGGACCCCAACCGGGTCGTCGCCGCGCAGCCGCAGGCCGGCCGACTCTGGAAGGCCCTGCGCGAGGACGAGACGGTCCCCGAGTCGGCCAAGAAGTCACCCGCGACGGGCGGCACCACGTCCTGAAGGACGCCGTGGGGGACCCGCTCAGAAGACCGACTGCTGAAGGCTGGGCAGGTTCCCCTCGCTGTCGCGGAACCACGCGCCCTCGATGTCGTCGACGTCCCACCCCATCTGCGTGAAGGTGCCGGGCGAGGTCCCCGCCGACCGGAACAGGGCGAACTCCGCGCCTCCGCACCGGTACAACTGCCCGCCGGGCCGTTCCTCGGCGGGCAGCCTGGTCACCACACGGGACCGGGCCAGAAGGTCCCTGTCATCTGCGTTCATGAGCCCACTGTGCCGTGGGCGAGGGCCGGACGGACGCGTGGAGGCGACAGGCGGAAGCCGACGCACGCCGTTTCGTCGCTTCGGTTCCGTCGGACCCATTCCGCCGGGACCGTTCCGCCGGGACCGTTCCGCCAGGACCGTTCCGCCAGGACCGTTCCGTCGGTCTCCGCTGTCAGACGCGGATGGACGGGGCCATCACCAGACCCCCGTCACCGTTCTGCCGCGCGACGCACAACGCACCGTCCGCGCCGATCATCCCGAGCACGACACGCCCGTACGCGTCGAGGGCCGCCGCCGGTGCGCCCACGCAGCGCTCGCCGGTGGGTGACCACCACAGCCCGGCCTGCTCGTTCTCCGTGCCGCAGGCGGCGAGCATGATCTGACCGTCGAGGTCGCGATGGGCCAGCACCGTGCAGTCGTAGCCGTCGAGAACCGCGCGGAGCGCCACCACGGGTTCCCCGGCCGGCGCGCCGCCCAGCGGGATCACCCAACTCCCCGGCCGGTGCGCGACGATCCCGCCGGTGGCCGGGTCGGTCCAGTAGTACGTCGCCCGGTCGGGCCCGGTCGCCAGTGCGACGGCGCTGCCGGGAGCCACCGCGAGCGGGATGTTCGGGGCCTGCCGGAAGTCCCCGCCGGGCTCCTCCTGGACCCAGCGCATGACACAGCCGTCACCCCCGGCCATCGCCTCCACGCGACCGGAGGGATGGACCACCGCGGCCACCGGATCCTGCACGCGGCTGCCCTTGAGGTCGGTCCAGGGGCCCCATTTGCCGCCCGGCAGCTCCCTGCGCAGCATCACACCGCCCCCGGCGTTGCGCACGAAGACGTGCACCGTGCCGTCCGGGCCCACCGCCCCGGACGGGACGCCGAGCCGCGCCGCCTTGTCCCGGTCCTTGTGCGGATTGCCGAGCGAGCGCCACTCGGCGACGGGGCGGTCGGTCTGGTACTGGATGGCGTGGACGATCTCGACGGCGGGCGGACCCTCCCCCTTGCGGACCTCGCGCCGGCCGAGGAAGTGGACATAGCCATCGGCTCCCTGGGCCACGGACACCCACGTCAGATCGGCCGCCGGGAAGACGTCCGGGCCCGTCCACCGCGAGCCGCCCCGCCGGGCCTCGGTCCAGCGCAGCAGCCCCGCACGGCCGTGAGCGTAAGCGCTGAGCCTGCCGTCCTTGCCCAGGACCAGCCAGGGGCCGCCGACGACGGTGTCCGCCACGTGCCGCCCGGCTCCCCCGGGTGCGTCGGCGTCGGCCTTCGCTCTGCCCCGGACGGCGGCGCGCCCGGATCTGGTCCGCATGACGTGACCTGCCCTTTCCCATGACACTCGGCGCGGCTCCCCTGCCGCCTCCGCGTGCGGGCACGCGGGAGGCCTAGCGCGCCCCATCATAGGATGAACGTTTCCTCAAGCTTGTGTGACGGCCGTTCAAACGGCTGTTCAAGCCGATGTCCGTACAGCCGTTCATGGGACGCTGGTCGGATGACCGACCAGCCTCTGCTCGTGATCATCGACGCCGCCAACGTCGTCGGCTCCGTCCCCGACGGCTGGTGGCGCGACCGCCGGGGTGCCGCGGAGCGGCTGCGGGACCGGCTCGTCCGGGACGGGCTGCCCGGGCACGAGGGTCCGGTGGAGCTGGTCCTCGTGGTGGAGGGCGCGGCCAAGGGTGTGGAGTCCGTCCCCGGTGTACGGGTCGTGGAGGCACCCGGCAGCGGCGACGACCGCATCGTGGAGGTGGTGACCGAGGCCGGTGACCGCCCCGTCCTGGTCATCACGGCGGACCGTGAACTGCGGCGCAGGGTGACCGAGTCGGGCGCGGAGGTGGCGGGACCCCGGACGGTACGGGGGCCCTCCTGAGCCGGCGCGCGACCGGTGGGCCGGGGCAGGTCGGCGGGCGAGCGGGTGGGGCGAGCCCGGGTGTGCGGCGCGGCCCCGGGTCAGTCCGGCGGCCCCGTGCGGGTGTACAGCACCGCCCCGTCCACCGTGCCCGCCTCCTCCCACCCCGCGGCCAGCAGCCGGCGCAGCGAGCCGACCCGGTCGGGGGCGTACGGCTTGCCCCGGGAGTCGTCGACGACGAGGGCCGGTGGGTGGGCCGTCAGTTCCGCGCGGAACACCGGCCAGGCGCCCTCGACGGCGTACTTCTCGCCGACCTGGGGACCGTCGCGGCCCCCGCTGTAGTTGGTGAGGAGCCCGGCGGTCAGATAGCGGCTGGCGGGGGTCCGGTTCGCCAGCCAGTACGTCTCCGGGTGTATGCCCCACACGAGGACGCGGTCCCCGGGATCCGTACGGTGGTCCAGGGCGGCGGCGAGGCGCTGGGCGTGCCCGAGTTCGGGCCGTGGCGCGAGCAGGCCCCAGGCCAGAAACAGCGCGCAGCAGCAGCCCGAGGCGAGGACGGCGGTCACCAGGCGTTCGCGGGGCAGGATCTGGAGCGCGGCCGTCGCCAACAGGGCCAGGGACGGGATGAGTTGAAGGTAGTAGTGGCCGAAGAAGTGGAAGCCGACCAGGACCGCCACCGCCGACGAGCCGAGCCACAGCCAGAGTTCGGCCGCGCCGGTGCGGGCCACGCGCAGCGCCCGCAGGATCGGCGGGATCAGGCCCGCGCAGGCCGCCGCGAGGATCCCCGTGTTGGTCAACCCGCGTGACAGGACGTGGAGTTCGGAGCCCGTGAAGGAGACGTAGGCACCCGAACCGGTGACCGTCCAGAACAGGAATCCCGCCGGGGTGGTGAGCAGCGCCGCGCCGAGGACCGGGCAGACCACGCCAACTCCGAGCCGCAGCAGGCCTCTTCGAGGTGCCGTCTCCTGCCGCCACAGCATCCAGAGCACCGGCACGAGCACCACCCCGCCGGTCTGCTTGGTCAGGAAGGAGCAGGCCACGGCGACCCCCGCGGCGCCCCAGCGGCACCGGTCGGCGCACCACATCGCGGCCGTCGTGCAGGGCAGTATGAACACCTCGAAGGTCGCCGCCTGCGCGTCTTCGGGGTTGAGCCCGATCGAGACCAGCACGTACAGCACCCCGGCCGTGCGCCCGGCCTGATCGCCCCAGCGACGCCGGGCCAGCGAGGCCAGCAGCACGGCGGTCGACAGCTGGGCCACGATCGCGAGGACGCGCACGGACGTGAGCGAACCGGAGCCGAACACCGCGAACGCCGCCTCGTACAGCCACGGCACGAGCGGAGGCTTGCGGTCCACGACGGTCTCGTACAGCTCTCCCCCGCCCGCCAGTATCCGCGCCTGTACGGCGAGATAGCCCTCGTCGGGGTTCCACAGCGGCCGTACGAAGGAGGGGGCCCGGGTGAGACAGACCAGCACCCCGAGGACGGGCAGCAGCCGTCTCCAGTAGCCGGGGCCCGACATCCGTGACGCGGCTGCGGAGCGTGGTGTTTCCAGGAGCCCGGCGAGCATACGGTGCACGCTATCCGGCCCCGCGGTCTCCACCGAAACGGGACATACGGGGCCGGAGCATCAATAAGGTCCGATCACTGTGTCTTGGGGCGCGGCGGGTGCACCCCGGCCTCGGTCGTCTCCCCGTGCCGCCCGAGACGGCTGTGCGAGCGGCCGTACAGGAAGTAGACGCCGAAGCCGATCACCATCCAGACCGCGAACCGCAGCCAGGTCTCGGCCGGCAGGTTGAGCATCAGCCAGACCGAGGCGAGGACGGAGACGATCGGGACCAGCGGGACCAGCGGGGTGCGGAAGGAGCGATGCAGGTCGGGGCGGGTGTGGCGGAGGATGACGACGCCGATCGCGACGACCACGAAGGCGAAGAGCGTACCGATGTTGACCAGTTCGGCCAGTTCGCTGAGGCTGGTGAAGCCCGCCACGATCGCGATGATCACACCGAGCAGGATGGTCGGCCGGTGCGGGGTGCGGAACCTGGGGTGGACCCGGGAGAAGAACCGCGGCAGCAGTCCGTCGCGGCTCATCGCGAAGAAGACCCGGGTCTGGCCGAGCAGCAGGATCATGCAGACCGTGGTCAGACCGACGGCGGCGCCGAAGCTGATGACGCCGGCGTACCAGGGGTGCCCGGTCGCCTTGAAGGCGTCGGCGAGCGGGGCGTCGATGGACAGCCGGTCGTACCTCTGCATGCCGGTGACGACGATCGACACGGCCACGTAGAGAGCGGTGCAGATGAAGAGCGAGCCCATGATGCCGCGCGGCATGTCCCGCTGCGGGTTCTTGGTCTCCTCGGCGGCCGTCGCCACCACGTCGAAGCCGATGAAGGCGAAGAAGACGACGGAGGCGGCGGTGAAGATGCCCATCACACCGAAGTTGGTGGGTGTGTAGCCGAACATGAGCTGGACGAGCGGGGCATTGAGACTGCTGCCCGCCTCCTGGGCCTGCACCTTGGGGATGAAGGGCGTGTAGTTGTCGCCCACGATGAAGAAGGCGCCCGCGATGATCACGATCATCACGACGGTGACCTTGATGGCGACCACGACCGTGGTGACGCGGGCCGAGAGCTTCACGCCGATGACCAGGATCGCCGTGAGCACCAGCACCAGCGCGGCGGCGAGGATGTCGAAGCCGAACCCGGAGGACCCCTCACGCCCGCTGAGATAGCCCGGCAGATGCCAGCCCGCGTTGTCCAGGAGCGAGCGCACGTACCCCGACCAGCCGACGGCCACCACCGCCGTACCGAGCGCGAACTCCAGCACCAGGTCCCAGCCGATGATCCAGGCGGGCAGCTCACCGAGCGAGGCGTACGCGAAGGTGTACGCGGACCCCGCCACCGGGACCGTGGAGGCGAACTCCGCATAGCACAGCGCCGCCAGGGCGCAGACGACACCCGCGACGACGAACGCCAGCGAGACCGCGGGGCCCGCGTTCTCCTTGGCGACCTTGCCGGTGAGGACGAAGATGCCGGTTCCGATGATGACACCGACGCCGAAGACGGTGAGATCCAGAGCCGACAGCGACTTCTTGAGTGCGTGCTCCGGCTCCTCAGTGTCCAAGATCGACTGTTCGACCTTCTTAGTCCTGAAGAGGGTGCTGCTCACGGGCCTACCTCCACGCTTGATGTCCTCGACATGATCGAGGGGGCGTGTACCGCGCATGCCCCGGTGCGGTCGGATTCACGCAAATGGGCCGGTTTCGCCACCCGTGCGGGGTGGCGAAACCGGCCCAATGGACCTGCGTTCGAAGGTGGTACGTCAGTCGCGGGCGGGCTCCACCGAGTCCACCGCCTGCGCGGCGGCACCCGGGAAGCGGCCGTCGAGCTTGGAGACGAGACCGGTGACCTGCCGGGCGATGTCCGGTGCGGTCAGGCCGATCTCCGCCATGACCTCGGCGCGCGAGGCGTGGTCGAGGAAGCGCGGCGGGATGCCGAAGTCGCGCAGCGGGACGTCGACGCCCGCGTCGCGCAGGGCCTGCGCGATCGTCGAGCCGACGCCGCCGACGCGGGAGTTGTCCTCGACGGTGACGACGACGCGGTGCTGCTCGGCGAGCGGGGCCATGGCCTCGTCGACCGGCTTGACCCAGCGCGGGTCGACGACGGTCGTGGAGATGCCCTGCTGGTCGAGGAGGCCGGCGATCTCCAGGCACATCGGCGCGAGGGCGCCGACGGAGACGAGGAGTACGTCGGGCGCGTCGGTGCCCGGCTCGCGCAGCACGTCCATGCCGCCGATCCGGCCCACCGCGGGCACCGCCGGACCGACCGCGCCCTTGGAGAAGCGGACCACGGTCGGCGCGTCGGTCACGTCGACGGCCTCGCGCAGCTGGGCGCGGACCTGGTCGGCGTCACGCGGCGCGGCGAGCCTGAGACCCGGCACGACCTGAAGGATCGACATGTCCCACATGCCGTTGTGCGAGGCGCCGTCGGTACCGGTGACGCCCGCGCGGTCCAGCACGAACGTCACGCCGCACTTGTGCAGGGCCACGTCCATCAGGACCTGGTCGAAGGCGCGGTTGAGGAAGGTCGCGTAGACGGCGAAGACGGGGTGCAGTCCGCCGGTCGCCAGGCCCGCCGCGGACACGGCGCCGTGCTGCTCCGCGATGCCGACGTCGTACACCCGTTTGGGGAAGGCCTTGGCGAACTTGTCGAGGCCGACCGGCTGGAGCATCGCGGCCGTGATGGCGACCACGTCCTTGCGCTCCTGGCCGAGCCTGACCATCTCCTCGCCGAAGACGGAGGTCCAGTCGGCGCCGGAGGAGGCGATCGGCAGGCCCGTGTCGGGGTGGATCTTGCCGACGGCGTGGAAGCGGTCCGCCTCGTCCTGCAGGGCGGGCTGGTAGCCGCGGCCCTTCTCGGTGAGGCAGTGCACGATGACCGGGCCGCCGAAGCGCTTGGCGCGGGCCAGCGCCGACTCCAGGGCCTCGATGTCGTGGCCGTCGATCGGGCCGACGTACTTCAGGCCCAGGTCCTCGAACATGCCCTGCGGGGCGATGAAGTCCTTGAGCCCCTTCTTCGCGCCGTGCAGGGTCTCGTAGAGCGGCTTGCCGACGACCGGCGTGCGCTCCAGGAGGTCCTTCCCCCGGGCGAGGAAGCGCTCGTAGCCGTCCGTGGTGCGCAGGGTCGCCAGGTGGTTCGCGAGGCCGCCGATCGTGGGGGCGTACGAACGCTCGTTGTCGTTGACGACGATGACCAGGTGGCGGTCCTTGGCGTCCGCGATGTTGTTGAGCGCCTCCCAGGCCATGCCGCCGGTGAGAGCGCCGTCACCGATGACGGCGACCACGTGGTCGTCCCTGTCGAGCACCTCGTTGGCCTTCGCCAGACCGTCGGCCCAGCCGAGGACCGTGGAGGCGTGCGAGTTCTCGATCACGTCGTGCTCGGACTCGGCCTGCGAGGGATAGCCGGACAGGCCGCCCTTCATCTTCAGCTTCGAGAAGTCCTGACGGCCGGTGAGCAGCTTGTGGACGTAGGACTGGTGACCGGTGTCCCACAGCACCCTGTCCTTCGGCGACTCGAAGACGCGGTGCAGGGCGATGGTGAGCTCCACGACACCGAGATTGGGGCCGAGGTGGCCGCCTGTCTTGGAGACCGCGTCGACGAGAAAGGTCCTGATCTCGCCGGCCAGCTGGTCCAGCTGCTCCAGGCTGAGCCGGTCCAGATCGCGCGGTCCCCTGATGCGGGTCAGCAGCGGCACCCGTGCCTCCTTGCAGTAGAGCTGTTCGAGCTTTGCCGGGCCTGTCGAGTCTAATGTTCCGCCAGGACATGACTGTGCCCGGCACCGCCATTGGCACCGGGCACAGGTTCAAAGGGCGTGGGGCAGTGCCCCGACGACCGCTAGGCGCGACCGGCCGTCTTCTGCGTCTTGCGGGTGACGGCGTCGATGACGACCGTGGCGAGAAGCACACCACCGGTGATCATGTACTGGATCGGCGACGCGATGCCCTGCAGCGCCAGACCGTACTGGATGGACACGATCACCAGCACACCCAGCAGCGCGTTCCACGTACGACCGCGACCACCGAAGAGGCTGGTGCCACCGATGACCGCCGCGGCGATCGCGTTCATCAGGAGGTCACCCGCGCCCGCGCCCTGGTTGGCGGAGGCGATCTTCGAGGCGATGAACAGACCACCGATGGCGGCGAACGTACCGGAGATCGCGAAGACCGAGATCCGCACCATCTCCACGTTGATACCGGCACGCCGGGAGGCCTCGACGCTGCCACCGAGCGCGAAGATCTTCCGGCCGTACGCGGTCCGGCGCAGCACGAAGTCCGTGATCAGCAGCACCGCGATGAAGATCACCACGGCGAGCGGAAGGCCCTTGTACTGGTTGTAGGTGATCGCCACGGCGAAGGCGACGATCGCCAGCAGCGCGGTGCGCAGGATGGTCTCGCTCAGCGGCCGGGACGGCACACCCGCGGCCTCGCGGCGCTTGTTGCCGTAGAAGGAGCTGAGGAAGAACACGGCGGTGACGCCGATGGCGAGCACGTAGGCGGCGGCGACATCGGTGAAGTAGTAGCTGGTCAGCTTGGCGACGAGGCCGTTGCTGTCCAGGTTGATGGTGCCGTTGCTGCCCAGGATCTGGAGCATGAAGCCGTTCCAGAACAGCAGACCCGCCAGGGTGACGGCGAAGGCCGGCACACCGATGCGCGCGAACACGAAGCCGTGGATCGCGCCCGCGACCGTGCCCGTGAGGATGGCCAGCACGAAGGCCAGATACTCGTTCATGCCGTGTGTGACGTTCAGCACCGCGAACGCGGCGCCCGCGACACCGGAGACCGAACCGACCGACAGGTCGATCTCACCGAGCAGCAGCACGAAGACGATACCGACGGCGATCATGCCCGTGCCGACCATGGCGACGGAGATGTCGGACAGGTTGCCCGCGGTGAGGAAGTTGGAGTTCAGGCTCTGGAAGATGATCCAGATGATGACCAGGCCGAGGACGACCGGGATGGAGCCCAGGTCACCGGCCTTCATCTTGCGCTTGAACTCGGAGGCGTAGCCCGCGAGGCCCTGCTCGCGCACGAGGAGCCGGGGGTCGACCGCGGTGACCGCCGCGGCGGCCGCCTCGGGGTTCTCCACGACGTGGTCCTCGGGGGTCTCAGAGGTCTTGTCGATGCTCACTTCTGAGCCTCCCCATTGCTGCGCGCCGCACGACGGGTCACGGCGTTCTCCGTGGCGCCCGTGATGGCGGAGATGATCTCTTCCTGCGAGGTCGACTTGACCTCGAAGATGCCGTTGTTGCGCCCGAGGCGCAGGACGGCGACCTTGTCGGCCACGGCCTTCACATCCGCCATGTTGTGGCTGATGAGGATGACCGCGTGACCGCGTTCACGCAGCCGCTCGACCAGGTCGAGCACCTGGGCGGTCTGCTCGACACCGAGGGCCGCGGTGGGCTCGTCGAGGATGACGAGCTTGGGCTCGCCCAGCATCGAACGGGCGATCGCCACGGTCTGGCGCTGACCGCCGGAGAGCGAGGCGATCGGGATGCGGACGCTGGGGATACGGATGGACAGCGTGTCCAGCAGCTCGCGGGAGCGGCGCTCCATCTCGACCTCGTCCAGGATGCCGCGCTTCTTCAGCTCCCGGCCCAGGTAGAGGTTGCCGACGACGTCGATGTTGTCGCACAGCGCCAGGTCCTGGTACACGGTCGCGATACCGAGGCCCTGGGCGTCTTGCGGCTTGTTGATGTGGACGGCCTTGCCGTCCCACTCGATGGCGCCCTCATCGATGGGGTGCACGCCGGCGATCGTCTTCACCAGCGTGGACTTTCCGGCGCCGTTGTCGCCCACCAGGGCGACCACTTCACCGGCGTGGACCTCAAGCTCTACATCGGTGAGCGCCTGGACGGCACCGAATCGCTTGGAGACCCCGCGCAACGCCAGGACAGGCGTAGCGGACACGTGAACCATCTCCTTCGCCGCCTGACCCGGCGGGAGGTTGTGCAGAAGTTTGTGGAGGGGGTGTTCCGTCCGGCGCCCCGCCCTAGCTTTGCGGGGCTGATGGATGCGGGGCGCCGGAGGGGCTTCTATGACGCAAGTCCCGTACGGAAATTCAAGAACGAATTCCCGTACGTGGATAGAGACTTGCGGCGGCTACTTCAGTTGCTCGGACTACTTGATGCCGAGCGCGTCGCACTTGGCCTTGTAGGCGCTCGTGCAGATGTCGCTGACCGTGTAGACGCCGTCCTTGATGACGGTGTCGTTGATGTTGGCCTTGGTCAGCGAGACGACCGCGACGATGACCGACGGGATCGCCTTGTCGGTCGGGCTGTCGACCTTGTCCTTGGCGACGGTGTCGAGCGACTTGCCCTGGGCGAGCGCGACAGCCATCTCGGCGGCGGCGTCGGCCTCGGGGGCGTACGGCTTGTAGACGCTCATGAACTGCTCACCGGCGATGATGCGCTGCACACCCGCGAGCTCGGCGTCCTGGCCGGTGACCGGGACGGAGATGCCCGCGGCCTTCAGGGCCGTGATGATACCGCCGGCCATGCCGTCGTTGGCGGAGTAGACGCCGACGACGTTCTTCTTGCCGAGGGCGGAGATGGCGCCCTCCATGTTGGCGTTGGCGTTCTCCGGCTTCCAGTCCTTGGTGTCGTACTCCTTGCCGATGTTCACCTTGCCGTCGAGGACGGAGTGGGCACCGGCCTTGAACTGGGCGGCGTTCGGGTCGGTGGACGACCCGTTCATCATCACGATCTTGCCGGACTTGGCCTTGGAGCCGAGCGCGGCGAGGAGCGCCTCACCCTGCGTCTTGCCCACGGTCGTGTTGTCGAACGACGTGTAGCCGCTGATCGGACCCTGCGCGAGACGGTCGTAGGCGACGACGGGGATGCCGGCGTCCTTGGCCTTCTGGACCGAGTTCTTGATGGCCGCGGAGTCCACAGCGTCGACGATCAGGACGTCCACCTTGTCGGTGATCATCGTCTCGACCTGCTGCGCCTGCGTGGTGGCGTCCTGCTTGGCGTTGGCGTACTGGAGCGTGCCCTTGCCGTTCGTCAGTTCCTTGACCTTCTTCTCGATCAAGGGCCTGTCGAACTTCTCGTAACGCGCGGTCTGGTTCTCGGGAAGGAGCAGACCGACCTTGATCGCGTCGCCCTTCTTGGCGGAGCTCGAGCTGTCGCTCTTGTCGCCGGACTCCTTGGCACTGCCACAAGCAGCCAGCGAAACGGCCATCGCACCAGCGGCAACGGCAAACGCGGCACGACGCATACGCGTGTTCACTCTTGAAACCTCCCTGACGAGGCCGCGTCGTTGCGGCCGAGGTGGCTGGAAGTCAACTCGGCCACGCGTGCGACGTCAAGAAGTAAATACTTAACGAGATGGCAACGGTGCCATGCGTTCTCTAAGTGAAGGCAGGGGCACCCGCGGACAGTGATCCGTCCAAAAGGGTCGAATCGCCCATCTCGCTGAGCGCGAGAGCAAGGGCCCCGAGCACCTCCGCACGGCCTCCAAGTGCCCCTGGGAGCACCGAGAGTTGACGTGCGGCGCTGGGGATCGCGTACCGGCCTACCGACTCCCTGATGGGCCCGAGAACGAGCTCACCGGCCTCGGCGAGGTCGCCGCCGAGGACCACCCGACTCGGGTTGAGGAGGTTGCAGAGATTCGCAACTCCGCTCCCGATGTGACGGCCGACATCGGCGATCACCCGACGACAACCCGGATCGCCCTCCCGGGCCAGCCTGACGACGCCTTCCATGGTCAGGTCCGTGCCATGGCTGGACTGCAGTAGCGGCAGCACATAGCGCGCCGCCGCGAAGGTCTCCAGGCAACCCCGATTGCCACAGCGACAGACGGGGCCGGATTCATCAAGAGTAATATGCCCGATTTCGCCCGCAGTGCCGCCAGGCCCGCGGTAGATCTTGCCGTCGATCACCAGCCCGGCGCCGACACCGCTCGCGACCTTGATGTACGCCAGGTCCTTGACCCCGCGCCCACTGCCCCAGACCAGCTCGCCGAGCGCGCCCAGGTTGGCGTCGTTGTCCACGTACACGGGCACGCCGAGCCGCCCCCGCAGCTCCTCGGCGGGCTTCGCGCCGGTCCAGCCCGGCAGGATCGCGGTGGACCCCAGGGTCCCCGACTCCACGTCGATGGGACCGGGCACGCCGAGTCCCACGCCCGCGATCTTGGACCGGTCCACCCCGGTCGCCGCGATCAGGCGGCTGACCAGCTCTTCCGCCCGGTCGAAGCCCTGTGCGGCGCTCGCGTCCACGTCCAGCGGCTCGGATTCCTCGGCCAGCACCTGGTGGGCGAGGTTCCCGACCGCGACGCGCAGATGCGTATGGCCGAAGTCGACGCCGATGACGATGCCGGCGTCACCGCTCAGGGACACGCTGCGGGCCCTGCGGCCACCCGCCGAGGTGGGGGTGACCTCGACCGTTCCGCCGTCCTTGAGCTCCCGGACGATATTGGAAACGGTCGCGGCGGAGAGGCCCGTCGTCCTCGCGATCTCCGCTTGCGTGAGCGAACCGGCAAGGCGCACCGCACGTACGACGCGCTCCAGATTGGCTCGGTGCAGCGATGACTGCGACCCCGGAGTCTCCACGACGACCTCCCGCGTACGAGGCCGCCACGATGAGGCCCCGCCTATGTCCAACTAGTGAACTCTAAGCTGAGCTGTTTGGGTTACCTCCCGTCAAGAGGTTGAGCTGCATCCGGCGCGGATGAGCACACGTGTGCGGGACAGACTGGGCCGTAGATCCTTCTATGGCCCAGGTCACACCCGGACTGATTACAAGTTGTCGCAGCCTCCGCCGTACCAGATCAAGACCACGGCGCTGCCCCGCCGGGCGTGGGCTCCCGCGGAACCCCTCCGGGCGGGTGGAGCCGTTTCCGGGGGACCGGGGAATGCGGGACCCAGTGGGCGGGATCCGGCGGAGGGGATCTGGAGGACGTGACCGAGCCGGCGGGATCGAATGCGTGGAACCGAATGCGCGGGAGCGAGTAGGCGGGATCGAATACGTGGAACCGAATGTGCGGGACTGAATGCGCGGGACTGGATAGGCGGGACCCAATGCGCGGGACCGAATACGCGTAATCCCCTCCGTGCATTCGGAAGGGATTACGTACTCCGAGGAATTTTCGGTGTTCGACGGATTCGGCGGCCGTTATCTCGCTCGGCCTACTTGAGAGCCCCCGCCGTCAGCCCCTGGACCACCTGTCGCTGGAAGATGATGTACGCGGCCAGCACCGGGAGCATGGCCATCACCAGGCCCGCGAAGAGGCCCGACCAGTCGCCCTTGTAGCCCTGGCTGGTCGCCAGCTCGACGAGGCCCTGGGAGAGGACCTTCTTGTCGGGGTCGGTGTTCAGCACGGTGGGGAGCATGTACTGGTTCCACTGGCCCAGGAAGTTGAAGATCCCGACGCTGACCAGACCCGGCTTGGCCATCGGCAGCATGATCTGGAAGAAGGTCCTGGTGTGCGAGGCACCGTCGACGAACGCCGCCTCGGCGATCGAGGTCGGCAGTGTCCTGAAGAACGAGGTCAGGAAGAAGACCGTGAACGGCAGCGAGTAGGCGATGTAGACGAGGATCAGACCCGGCAGCGTGTTCAGCAGACTCATGTTGTTCAGGACGTAGAACAACGGCACCAGGGCCAGCATGATCGGGAAACTCATTCCTCCGACGAAGAGGAAGTAAATGAAACGGTTGCCCGGGAACTCGAATCGGGCGAGGACGTATGCCGCCATCGAGCCGAGCACGAGCGTACCGACCAGTGAGAATCCCACCACGATGAGCGTGTTGCCGAAGTAGTCGCTCATGTGGGCCTGCGACCACGCGCGCGACCAGTTGTCGAAGTGCAGTTTGTCCGGCAGTGACCAGGGCGAGCTGAAAATGGAGTCGTCGTCCTTGAAAGACGTCATCACCGCCCACAGCAGCGGCAGTACGACCATGATCGCCCAGATGATGAGAATGCCGTGCGAGAAGGCGTTGAGGATGCCGCCCTCACTGCTCTTCGCCTTCTCCGGCGGCACCTTCTCCTTCACCACCTGAGTACGGTCCTCGACCGGTTCCACGGGCGGCGGGGTGTCAGTGGTCTTCATGTCAGAACTCCAACCGCTCGCGCCGGCCCAGTCGCATCACGATCGCCGCGAACAGCAGCGTGACGATGAGCAGCGCGACACCGATCGTGGTGGCGTAGGCGGCGTTCGCGTCACGGAACGCCGATTGGTACACGTACAGCGGAAGGACCGTGGTCGAGTAGTCGGGGCCGCCGGGACCCACGGTCATGATCTGCACGGCGGCGAACGCCTCGGCGCCGAGCGCCAGGATCCCCATGTACACCCATCCCGACTGCACGGTGTCCCAGAGCAGCGGAAGGGTGATCTTGAAGAAGGTGGTGGCGCGGCTCGCGCCGTCGAGCAGCGCGGCCTCGTAGAAGTCCTTCGGAATCGACGCCATGCCCGCCGAGAACAGCACGACGAAGAACCCGACCGTGCTCCACAGCAGCACCGCCATCACACACCACAGGGCGAGGTTCGGGTCGCCCAGCCAGTCCGGCTGGACACTGCCGAGGCCGATGGCCTTCAACGTCCCGTTGATCACACCGTCGTTGGGGTTGTAGGCGAATTGGAAAAGCAGGGAGACGATCGCGATCGACAGCACCTGCGGGAAGAAGTAGGCGATTTTGTAGAAACCCGAACCGCGCACTCCGGTGATGGCGGCGCCTTTTCGGCGCCGCCCACCGACATTGAGCATGAAGGCGAAGAAGAGCGCGAGGCCCAGCGTCACCAGCGGCAGCAGCAACGCGAACAGCAGACTGTGCTGCAACGACTTCCAGAAGATGTCGTCGTGCAGCATTCTGGTGTAGTTGGCGAAACCGACCATCTTGAAGTCGGGGCTCAGACCGGTCCAGTCCGTGAACGAGTAGTAGATGGCCTGGACGAAGGGCCAGATCACGAAGATCGCGTACAACGCCAAGGGGGCCACCAAGAACCCCACAATGAACCGGTACTTGCCGTGTTGCATGGTTACCGACCCCGATCGAATCGCGGATGCCACCGCCGGCGACGCGTGGACACGCGCCGCTACTGGTGCTTGTAGTGCTTGATGGACTGGTCCTTGGCCGCCGCGTCCGCGTAGCCCTGGATCTTCTTGATGGCCTCGGCCGGGGTCAGCCGTCCTGCCATCATCTCGCCGAGACCGGCGACACCGATCTGCTCCTTCTGAAGCTTCACGTACCAGTCCTGGAGCCGCGGGTTGACCACGTTGGTCCCGGCCTTGTCCAGGGCAGCGACACCGGACTTGAGGCCCGGGGTCAGCGTGATGCCGTCGGTACCGCCGTTGTAGGCGGTCAGCGACTTCACCTGGCTGGTGAAGTTCTTCGACGAGGCCTCGCTGAGCATGATGCGCAGCTGCTCCATGCCTCCCTCGGGGTTGTTCGCCTTGGCCGGCACGATGAAGGGCTCGCCGCCGGAGGCCCAGATGGTGCCGAACGGCATCTTGTCGGAGCTGTCCAGACCGGTCGGGCCGCTGACGGCCAGGTTGAAGTCCTTCGGGATGACGTTCGCGGACTCGTTCTCCACCCAGGAGCCGTTCGGGATGAAGAGCGCCTTGCCCTTGGCCCAGGCGGTCTGCGACTGGATGTGGTCGATGCCCGGGGTGCCCTGGAGGATGTAACCCTTCTTGTAGAGCTCGTAGTACGCCTCGAACGCCGACTTGACGGCCGGGTCCTTCCAGGCGTTGGGCTCCAGGTTGTCGATCTTGTCGAGAACCTCCCGGCCGCCGATCTTGGCGATGAAGGGGTAGAGCGAGAACGGCAGGTAGTACGGGTACTTGCCCGCGTACGTCCAGCCGGCGATGCCCTTCTTCTTCGCCTTCTCGCACAGCGCGAGCATCGCGTCCCAGGTCTCGGGGTACGTCGCGTCGAGCTTGTCGAGGGCGGTCTGCGAGTACCAGACGCCGTAGACGGTGTACGCGTAGTACATGATCCAGACCGGCGCGCCGTCGAACTGGCCCATCTCGACGATGCCGGGGCGCAGCGTGTCGCGGACCTTCTTCGACGGGTCGTCGATGGACGGCGCGTCGAGGAGCGGGGTCAGGTCGGTGAGTTGCTTCTTGCCGACGAGCACGCCCATGTCCATCTGCTGGGCACCGGAGTTGTCGATCAGGTCCGGCGGGGTGCCGCCGTTGAACTTGGGCTGCAGTTCGGACTGGATCTTCTGGGTCGCATGGAAGTTGACCTTGGCCTTCGGGTAGGCCGTCTTGTACTGGGCGTTGGCGTCGGTCGCGTACTTCGTACCGAATCCGCCGTCGAAGATGACGACGGCGAGCGGGGCCGTCTCGTTGACGCCCAGCGGGTTCTTCGTGGTCTTCTTGCCGGCCTTGGCCTTGTCACCGGAACCGCTGTCACTGCTCGCACAAGCGGACAAGAAGCTCATCGTCGGTACGGAGATCAGACCGAGGGCCGCGGACCGCTTGATCAGGTCACGGCGTCCGACACCCTCGGTGTTGCTGTTCTCGGCGGAAGTGGATCCCATGCTCAAGTCCTCGCCTTCTCCAGGACTCAGGCGGTGAACCGGATCCTCCCCGGCACCGCGGTTAGGTCAAGCTGGGGTCGTGCGTGAGGGATTCAGTCGGTCAACGCGGCGATCCCTGCCCGTCACACTGGCCGCCGACGCCCGATTCCCCCCGGGACGTGCCTGCCCGCGGCCGTCGAACGGCTGGGCGGGTGCCGACAGGTATAGTCCACTTCCCGCCAGCGGAGCAAGATCGAAAGCCGGTTTACCCGCGGGTCTTTTCCGAGTTGAGACCTCGCGGAAATATGGGGCGTCCGCGACTTCCCCGGGGGAAGATCGACAGGGCACCAATCTCCCACCATGGGAGTAATGCGCAGCTCGTCGCACGATATTCATCTCGGGCGCCACATCCAACACCCTTGACACCACTGACAACTTGACTCCCTACTGGTCCTTGCGTAGCAAATCTGACAACGTTGTCCAGGGCCGCGCGAGTGAGCCGAAGGGGCGCGCCGATGTCGAGAGCGCGAGCGCGCGCAGGCCCGAAGGGTTGAGCACGGTCGGGCTCTTGACATCGGCTACAGCTCCCCGGAGGCGAACGAGCCAGGAAAAAAGGGAGGGTGCTCGCGCATGCAGCACAGAGCTCGGTACAGACGGAGTTCTTCGGTTCGGCCCAGATGGGGTTCCTCAACGATAATGGGGGTGGTAGCGCTTTCTCTGCTGGTGGCCTCGCAGGGCACCGCGATTGCCCTTCCGGCCCAAACGGCGTCCGCCGATCGCGAGTTCGCCTCCTCGTTCGAATCAGGCGATCCGGCACCGACCTGGCTCAACACGGTGGACACCGGAGCAGACGGCGCAAAGCGCGCGTCGGGTGTCGACGGCGGCTACAGCAGCGGCATCCCCGGCAATGTCACCGACCACGTCACGGACGTCAGCGCGAGCGGCGAGAACACCGGCGGGGGCGAGGTGAAGGAGAACCTCGTCGACGACGAGTCGAGCACCAAGTGGCTGACCTTCGAGCCGACCGGCTGGGCGGAGTTCGACTTCGACGCCCCGGTCAAGGTGGTCACGTACGCGCTGACGTCGGCCAACGACCACGACGAGCGCGACCCCCAGGACTGGACCCTCCAGGGCTCCACGGACGGCAAGGACTGGAAGAGCCTCGACACCCGTTCCGGCGAGTCCTTCGGCGAGCGGTTCCAGACGAAGTCGTACGACATCGCGAGCCCCGTCGAGTACCAGCACTTCCGGCTCGACGTCACCAAGAACAACGGCGGCGACATCCTCCAGCTCGCCGACGTCCAGTTCTCCACGGGGCAGAGCGACGACCCGACGCCCAAGGACATGCTCTCGCTGGTGGACCGGGGCCCGAGCGGCTCCCCCACCGCGAAGGCCGGCGCGGGCTTCACGGGCAAGCGGGCCCTGCGCTACGCCGGTACGCACAAGGCGGACGGCCGGGCGTACTCGTACAACAAGGTCTTCGACGTGAACGTGGGTGTCGGGCGCGACAGCGAGCTGTCGTACCGGATCTTCCCCTCGATGGCGGACGGCGACCGGGACTACGACGCCACGAACGTGTCGGTGGACCTGGCGTTCACGGACGGCACCTATCTGAGTGACCTGAACGCGGTCGACCAGCACGGGTTCGCGCTGACGCCGCAGGGACAGGGCGCGGCCAAGGTGCTGTACGTCAACCAGTGGAACAACGTCGCCTCGCGGATCGGTTCGGTCGCGGCCGGGAAGACCGTCGACCGGATACTCCTCGCGTACGACTCCCCCAAGGGCCCGGCGAAGTTCCGCGGCTGGCTGGACGACGTGGCGCTGAAGACCGTGGCCCCCGAGAAGCCCAAGGCGCATCTGGCCGACTACGCGCTGACGACCCGCGGCACCAACTCCAGCGGCGGCTTCTCGCGCGGCAACAACTTCCCGGCGACGGCCGTCCCCCACGGCTTCAACTTCTGGACGCCGGTGACCAACGCGGGCTCGCTGAGCTGGCTGTACGACTACGCGCGCGCGAACAACGCGGACAACCTGCCGACCATCGAGGCGTTCAGCGCGAGCCACGAGCCGAGCCCCTGGATGGGTGACCGGCAGACCTTCCAGGTGATGCCCTCGGCCGCCGCGGGCACCCCGGACACCGGCCGCACCGCCCGCGCGCTCGCCTTCCGGCACGAGAACGAGACCGCGCGCCCGTACTACTACGGGGTGACCTTCGAGAACGGTCTCAAGGCGGAGATGGCGCCCACCGACCATGCCGCGGCCCTGCGCTTCACCTATCCGGGTGAGGACGCGAGCGTGCTCTTCGACAACGTGACCGAGCAGGCGGGCCTCACGCTGGACAAGGACAACGGGATCGTCACCGGGTACTCGGACGTCAAGTCCGGGCTGTCGACGGGTGCGACCCGGCTCTTCGTCTACGGGGTGTTCGACGCGCCGGTGACGGACGGCGGCTCGTCCGGCGTCAAGGGGTACCTGAAGTTCAAGCCCGGCGCCGACCACACGGTCACCCTGCGCCTGGCGACCTCCCTCATCAGCATCGACCAGGCCAAGGACAACCTGCGCCAGGAGATCCCCGACGGCACGTCGTTCGGGACGGTCAAGGAGCGGGCGCGCAAGACGTGGGACAAGCTGTTCGGCAAGGTCGAGGTCGAGGGCGCGACGCCGGACCAGCTGACCACGCTGTACTCCAGCATGTACCGGCTGTACCTGTACCCCAACTCCGGCTTCGAGAAGGTCGGTTCGAAGTACCAGTACGCCTCGCCGTTCTCCGCGATGCCCGGTCCTGACACCCCCACCCACACCGGGGCGAAGATCGTCGACGGCAAGGTGTACGTCAACAACGGCTTCTGGGACACCTATCGGACGACCTGGCCGGCGTACTCCTTCCTGACGCCCTCTCAGGCGGGTGAGATGGTCGACGGGTTCGTGCAGCAGTACAAGGACGGCGGCTGGACC
Organism: Streptomyces olivochromogenes; assembly: GCF_001514115.1. Taxonomy (GTDB): domain Bacteria; phylum Actinomycetota; class Actinomycetes; order Streptomycetales; family Streptomycetaceae; genus Streptomyces; species Streptomyces olivochromogenes. The sequence goes on along the minus strand of NZ_KQ948462.1, from coordinate 246,773 downwards.
TCGCGCTGGTCCTCCCCCGGGTACGCGGACCTGATGACCGGCACCTCCTCGGACGTGGCGTTCGCGGACGCCTACGTCAAGGGCGTGAACTTCGACGCGGAGGCGGCCTACGACGCCGCCCTGAAGAACGCGACCGTCGTCCCGCCGGCCTCCGGCGTGGGCCGCAAGGGCATGTCGACGTCCCCCTTCCTCGGCTACACCAGCACCGCCACCGGCGAGGGCCTCTCGTGGGCGATGGAGGGATACGTCAACGACTACGGCATCGCCGAGATGGGCCAGGCCCTCTACAAGAAGACCGGCAAGAAGCGCTACAAGGAGGAGTCCGCGTACTTCCTCAACCGGGCCCAGGACTATGTGAACCTCTTCGACTCGAAGGCCGGGTTCTTCCAGGGCCGCGACGCGCAGGGCAACTGGCGCCTGGACTCATCGAAGTACGACCCGCGAGTGTGGGGCTACGACTACACCGAGACGAACGGCTGGGGGTACGCCTTCACCGCGCCGCAGGACTCACGGGGCCTCGCCAACCTGTACGGCGGCCGGAGCGGGCTGGCCCAGAAGCTCGACACGTACTTCGCCACCCCCGAGACGGCCTCGCCGGACTTCGTGGGCTCCTACGGCGGGGTCATCCACGAGATGACCGAGGCGCGTGACGTACGGCTGGGCATGTACGGGCACTCCAACCAGGTGGCCCACCACGTGAACTACATGTACGACGCGGCGGGTCAGCCCTGGAAGACCCAGAAGAACATCCGCGAGGTCCTCTCCCGCCTCTACACCGGCAGTGAGATCGGGCAGGGCTACCACGGCGACGAGGACAACGGCGAGCAGTCCGCCTGGTACCTCTTCTCCTCGCTCGGCTTCTACCCGCTGGTGATGGGCAGCGGCGAATACGCCATCGGCTCCCCGCTGTTCACCAAGGCGACCGTGCACCTGGAGAACGGCAAGGACCTGGTCGTCAAGGCTCCGAAGAACAGCGCGAAGAACGTGTACGTGCAGGGCGTGAAGTTCAACGGCAAGCGCTGGACGTCGACTTCGCTCCCCCACTCGCTCATCTCCCGTGGCGGCGTGCTGGAGTTCGACATGGGCTCCAAGCCGTCGTCGTGGGGCACGGGCAAGGACGCGGCGCCCGTGTCGATCACCGAGGACGACAAGGTGCCCACGCCCCGCGCGGACGTCCTCAAGGGTGACGGCGCGCTCTTCGACAACACGTCGGCGACGGACGCCACGGTCACCTCGGTCGACCTGCCGACGTCCGCCGCGGCCAAGGGGGTCCAGTACACCCTGACCTCGTCCGCGGATCACACCAAGGCCCCGGCGGGCTGGGTCCTGCAGGGCTCCTCCGACGGCACCACGTGGACCGACCTCGACAAGCGCTCCGGTGAGTCCTTCACCTGGGACAAGCAGACCCGGGTGTTCTCGGTCGCGCATCCGGGCTCGTACGCGCACTACCGCCTGGTCCTCGACAGCGAGGCGACGCTCGCGGAGGTGGAACTGCTGGGCTGACACCCTCACACGGGCGGGGCGGGCGCGGAGATCACTCTCCGCGCCCGCCCTGTTGTGCGGTCGAGGTCTCAGCTCACCGCGAGGGTGAACACGTGCAGATCCGCGTTGTCCGGCAGCTTCACGCTCCTGACGGTCTTGCCGGACGGGGCCTGGAAGGGCTTGGTGGCGAAGACGTACGTGGCCACCGGGTCCTTGTCGGCGCCCGCGACATTGCGGTACGCGGCCCTGGCGACGGTCTCGTTGCCGTACTGGACGGTGCCGCCTCCGCCGCCGACGGTCCAGTCGGTGAAGGAGAGGTCGACGGAGTCCGTGCTGCCGTCGGTGTAGGTGACGGTCGCGTGGGTCTGCTGGTTGCCGTTGACCGCGCTGCCGATGAAGGACAACCGGTCGGCCGGGTGGGCCAGTTCGATGGTCTGGGCGGTCGCCGAGGCGTTGTCGGGACGGCCGGTGGGAGAGCCGGGCCAGGTGTAGGTGAGGCCGTCCACGGTGCCCTGCGTGCCGGGGGTCAGGCCGGCGGCGGCGAGGGCCTGACGGGAGTAGCTCCAGCCGCCGCCGTCGTAGTCGGCCTCGTCGTGGTCGCCGGTGTCGTCGGAGACACCGGTGTTGTTGTAGGCGGCCAGGAGGGAGCCGGGCGCCGCGACGGTCAGGGCCACCGGCTGCTCGTAGGAGGTGGCGGCCGATGTCACGGTGACCTTGACGTCGTAGAAGCCCTGCTGGGCGGTGTCACCGGCGGACAGGGTGATCTCCTGGGCGCCGTCGGTCACGGTGCCCTCGGCGGGGGTCGCGGTCACGCCGGCCGGGGTGTCCACCTTGAAGCGGACCTCGGGGCCGGCGCCGCCGCTCAGCGCGAGGGCACGGATGTCGAGCTTCGTGCTGCCGCCGGGTGCGAGCGTCGCCGTGGTCGGGCCCACACCGATCTGGTACGGCTGCTCGCCCTCGCGGAAGGACGGCGGGGCGGCCGCCGGGTCACTGCCCCAGGTGCGGTTCGGGGTACCGGAGAGCGTGTAGTCGAGCGTGCCGCCGTCGCGGACGAAGGAGGCGGGGAGCCAAGGGCGTTCGCTGGTACGGCCGTCGACCTTCAGCGACTGCACGTACGGGGCGTCGGCGACTGCGCCGTTCGCACGGATCTCGATGTCGTTGCCCCCGGGCCGGTTGATCTCCACCCGAGTGAACAGCGGTGACGCCAGGACGAGTTCGGCGCGGGAGGGGACCTGCGGATACATGCCGAGCGCGGAGAAGACGTACCAGGACGACATCTCCCCCAGGTCGTCGTTCCCTGGGATGCCGCCCGGCTGGGTCGACCACAACCCCGTCATCGCGGCGCGGACGGTCTCCTGCGTCTTGTAGGGCGCGCCCGCGTAGGCGTACAGGTAGGGCACGTTGATCGAGGGCTCGTTGTCCAGCTCCGACTTGTCGCCACCGCTGCCCGAGAAGGCCCAGCTGCCGTCGGCGTTGTGGAAGAAGGTGTCGAGGCGGTCGAGTGCCTTGTCCCGGCCGCCCATCGCGGCGAAGAGCCCGGCCGGGTTGTGCTGCACCATCCAGGTGTACTGGGCGGCCGTACCCTCCACGAATCCGTTGCCGGTCGCCGGGGTGAAGCCGGTGACCCAGCTGCCGTCCGCCTTGCGGTTGGCGATATAGCCGCCGGTCGAGTCCGCGGCGAGGTTGAAGTTGTTCTGCCACCACTGGGAGCGCTGGGCGAAGTCGGCGGCCGTCTGCTTCTTGCCCGCCGCCGTGGCGAGCTGGGAGAGCGCGAAGTCCGCGCCGGACATCTCGAGGGTCTCGGCGGCGCCGCCCCAGGCGTTGGACACGGACGGCATGTAGTGCTGCTCGAGGTACTTGTCGAGCGACGGCCGCTGCCCGACGGACAGGACCGGCTTGCCCGAGGAGGAGAGGTCGCCCTCGGTCGGTACCGTCGCGGCCTTGACCAGCGAGTCCAGCGCGCCGCGCAGGTCGAAGTCGGTGCCGCCGAAGGCCCGGATGCCGGCGAGCGCGGTCGGGGACGGGTCGCCGTTCATGACGTGGGTGCCGCTCGCGCCGTGCAGCCAGCGGTCCCAGACGCCGCCGTTCTGCCGGGCGAGTTCGAGCAGCGACTGCGCGATGTCGGAGCCGGTGTCCGGGCTGAGCAGGGTCAGCAGCTGGACCTGGGAGCGGTAGACGTCCCAGCCGGAGAAGGTGCCGTACTGGGCCCGGTGGCCGCGGCCGACGACATGGACCTTGTCGTCGGGTCCCCGGTATCTGCGGTCGGCGTCACTGATGACGTTCGGGTGCAGAAGGGCGTGGTAGAGCGCGGTGTAGAAGGTGGTGCGGTCGCTGTCGCTGCCGCCGCCGACCCTGATCGCGCCGAGCTGGTCGCGCCAGGCCCGGTGGGCGGCGTCCTGGACCGAGGCGAAGGAGCGGGACGGCGGGTTCTCGGCCGCGAGGTTGGCGGCGGCACCCGCCTGGCTGACGTACGAGATGCCGACCTTGACGTTCACGGGGTCGGCGCCGGGCTCGAACTCCACATAGCCGCCCGCGCCCTTGCCCGCGACGGGACGGCCGCCGCTCGCGAAGCCGCCGGTACCGCCGCTCGCCTCCGTGGAACCCGGGCTCAGCTTGTCGTCCTGCCAGGTGCCGGTCGACTTGAAGTCACGGTCGAAGCGCGCGGTGAAGTAGAGCGTGTAGTAGGCGCGTTGGCCCTCGGGGTCGAGGTAGCCGCAGAAGTTCCCGGAGGTGACGGACCCGGAGACCGTACGGGTCGCCGGGTCGATCTTCAGAGTCGAATCGGTCGAGCCGATCTCGGAGTTGGCACTGCGGACCAGCAGCGAGGCGGGCTTGTCGGCGGGGAAGGTGAAACGGCCCGAGCCGGTGCGCGCGGTCGCCGTGAGGTCGGCGGTGACACCGGAGGCGAGGCCGACCTTGTAGTGGCCGGGCTCGGCGGTCTCGTCGGTGTGCGCGAAGTCGGCCGCGTACACCGCGTCCTTGGTGTCGCTCGCCGGGGAGGACGTGACCTCACCGGCGTACGGGAAGAAGGGGCTGTCACCGCTACCGCCCGCGCAGCCCGTGCCGGACATGTGGGTGAGGCTGAAACCCCTGATGCGGGTGGCGTCGTACTGGTAACCGCCCGGCGCGGCCGTACGGGTGGCGTCGCCGCGGGTGTTCTCTGGGCTCCAGGAGAGCATGCCGAAGGGGACGACGGCGCCGGGGAAGACGTTGCCGCCGTTCTTGGTGCCGATGAGCGGGTCGACGTAGGTGGTGGGGTCCCGGACGAGGTCCGGTGATGCGGCGGCAGCCGCCGCGGGGGTGACGGCGGGGGTGATCCCGGCGGCCGCCAGGGCGACGGCGAGCAGGACGGATGACGGACGGAAACGCATGACGCGGCCCCTCCTCCTTCGGACGGGTCGCGCACCACAGGTCGCACAAGCCGCAGGGACAGTAACGTGCGCCACGGGTACCACGGAAGACCGCGTGCGGCCCCGCAGGCACGCTCGGCGCACACCCCTATGGCGCAACGCGCCCCCCAGTGATCCCTCAACTCGCTTGACATCGTTGTCGGTTGAGGCGGTAGAGTCATGTACAGACCATCAGACAACGTTGTCGCACGCCTCGGTCGTCACAAGCCACGCTCCCCCAAGCTCTCGGTTTCGCTCGAGCAGGGGACCCCCAACCCGGGCAGCAACCCCCCTCGCCCGCCCGGGCTCGCGGACCGGGTGAGTTCCACACCACCCACCCGGTCCGCCCAGAGCCCGGTCAACCGACCTGGCAGGGAAGCACGGTCGCGGGATCACCGCCGGAGCCCGAGACGACGTACCCGAAGGTCGCGCTCTTCCCGGGATCCAGCGCACCGTTCCAGTCGGCGTTGTGCACCATCACGTCCTGGCCGCTGTAGGTCGCGTCGCCGTTCCAGAGGCTGACGACCGACTGGCCGCCCGGCAGGGTCCAGTCGACCATCCAGCCGAGCATCGGCACGTCTCCGGTGTTGGTGACGGTCACCTCCGACTGGTAACCGCCGGTCCAGCTGTTGGTCGTCCGACGGGTCTCGGAGCAGACGCCGGGCGGGGGTTCGGTGGGGTTGCCGGGGTCGTGAATGCCCGTCACCTCGCCGTTGCCGCCGTCGAAGACGACGTCCGAGCAGGAGTAGAAGGTCTCCGCGCTGTCCGAGCGCTGCCAGACCACGTAGATGATGTGGCGGCCCGACTTGTTCGCGGGGAGCTGTCCGGTCCACGAGTAGTTGGCCTCGACCGTGCCCGGGCTGCCGTTGAGCGGCGGGTGGTCGACGGTCAGGAACGGCTGGTCCTCCATGTCGCTCCAGGTGAGCGCCTTGGTCGGGTCGAAACCGTCCTTGGTGACATAGACGTAGAACCAACCCGGGTGCGCGGCCCAGGCGTTGTAGGAGAAGTCGACCGTGGCACCGGAGGTGAGATGGGTGAGCGGCCAGTCGCTCCGGGGCAGGTTGAAGCCGGCGAAGTTGGGGTTGCCGCCGCTGCACAGCTCCCCGTCGGGGACGAAGCCGCGGGTGCGGCCCGCGCCGTCCGAGCGGAGCACCGAGAACCAGTTGTAGAACGGCGTGGTGCCGCTCACCTGCTGGGCCGCCTTGCAGGCCGGGTTCACGGGCTTGATCTCACCGGTGTCGGTCAGCCCGTCCTGCCAGCACAGGAAGGTACGGCTGCCGGGTTTCATGGGAGTGCCGTGCGCCGCCGCCTTTCCGCCGGTCGTGACGACCAGGCCGAGGGCAGGGACGACGGTGAGGAGGGCGAGGAGGAGGGAGCGGCGGCGGGTGGGCCGCGATAATCGGGACCTTGTCACGTTCATGACAGTTCCAGACATGCCGAACAGACCCTTCGCTCGGTGTCTCGGGAAAGTGAGGTGAGGCGGGAGCAACTCCCGGCGGGTTCCGGTCCGCCACATGGGAGCGCTCCCACCTCATTCGGACGTTAGCGCGCACAAGCACCTCTGTAAACGCTTCACGTGTAAGCGCTTCACGCACGAGGGCCGCACCCCCTGACAACGGGTGCGGCCCTCGCCATGACGGAGAAACCACTCAGGTACTGATTTTCCTATGACTGAGAAACCACCTGAGTCGGTCACGTCACCGATGGTGGGGTGACGTCAGATGGTGCTGTCGAAGAAGCTCCTTCCCGTAGTCGTTGCCGAATTGCCGTTGGGCGTGCGGATGATGCAGTGGACGCGCTTCTGGGTCGCGCCGCCGCCCCGCTGGGCGCACACGACTCCCGGGGAGCAGCCCGAGGCGAACCTGAAGTGCGACGGAGGGAGGGCCTGGTCGACGGCAACGAACCGCTCCCTTCCGGGCGCCGGGGCGGGCCGTTGTTCCGTCACCCGCACTTGGCGCACACCTTGGCCTGATGCCTGGTCCAGCGCTTGCGAACGTATGTCGCCACCGAAGGAAGTGTCAACAATTTCGTTGACCTTCATGGCTCACGCACAGGCCGCACAGGCGACACAGGCGACACAGGCGACACAAGGTCGCCGAGGGACGGCACCAAGGGTGGTCGGGCTTCAGGCCGACGCGGACGCCGGAGTGGGCGCCGGGTCCGGGGTCCTGATGCCGTCGGCCGGGGGCAGTTCGAGTGTGAACTCCGTACGGCCCGGAGCGCTCTCCACGCGGATGCGACCGCCGTGGGCGGCGGTGACCGCCTCGACGATGGCGAGTCCGAGGCCGGAGCCGCCCTCCGTGAGGCCGCCGCGGGCGCGCGAGACATCGCCGCGTGTGAAGCGTTCGAAGACCGACGGGAGCAGGTGCTGCGGGATGCCGGGACCGTCGTCACGGACGCGGATCACGCAGGCCGCTTCCGTGGCCTCCACCGAGGCGATCACGGTCGTGCCGGCGGGTGTGTGCACACGGGCGTTGGCCAACAGGTTGGCCACCACCTGGTGCAGGCGCGCCTCGTCGCCGACGACCAGGGCCGGGGTGTCTAGCAGCAGCGCCAGTTGCCAGTTGTGGGTGTCCCCGGCGGCCCGCGCGTCCCACACCGCCTCGGCGACCAGTGCGGCGAGGTCCACCTCTGCCGCGTGCAGCGGCCGGCCCTCGTCCAGCCGGGCGAGCAGCAGCAGGTCCTCGACGAGGCCCGTCATCCGGGCCGACTCGGCGGAGACCCGGCGCCAGGCCAGGGTCGGTTCGATCCGCTCGGTGCCGCGGTTCATCAGTTCCGCGTATCCGGCGATGGAGGCGAGAGGTGTACGGAGTTCGTGGCTGGCGTCGGCGAGGAAGCGGCGCATGCGTTCCTCGCTGCGGCGCATCTCCTCCTCGCCGCGCCGGCGTTCGGCGAGCGAGGACTCCACGTGGTCGATCATGCGGTTGAGGGCGGCACCGACCTGGCCGGCCTCGCTGCCGGGGTCGGTGTCGCGTTCGGGGACGCGGGTCAGGGCGGTGACCTCGCCGTGGCCCAGCGGGGAGCGGGAGACCTCGACGGCGGTGGCGGCGACCCGTCCGAGGGGGCGCAGTTGGCGCCGTATGACGACCGCGCAGACGCAGCCCGCGGCGGTGAGGCCGACGGCGGCCACCACGCCCTCGACCGCGACCAGCCGGCCGATCATGTCCTGTACGTCGCCCATGGGGAGCCCGGTGAGCACGGGGACGCCGTCGCCGCCGAGGGCGGTGACACGGTAGCTGCCGAGGCCCGGGACGGTACGGGTGTGCAGGGAGCCGTCGGTGGTGATGCCGTCGAGGGCGGCGCGCTGGACGGAGGTGAGGGTCTGCTGCCCGCCATCGTGGGTGACGACCTCGGCGGCGAGGATGCCCCCGTCCTCGTCGAACCGGGCGGCGAGCGTGCCGACGGCCTGTCCCCGTTCGTTGAGGAACCCCAGGTCCGTGTCGTCGCCGCTGCGGCGCTGGAGGCCGCCCTGGCTGCGCTCGGCGGCGTCGGTGACGCGCTGGTCCAGGTTGCCGAGCAGGTAGGAGCGTTGGGCGAAGACGGTGGTGAGGGCCATCGCGGCGCAGACGGCGACGAGGGTGGCGCTGATGAAGAGCAACAGCCGTGCGCGCAGCGAACGTCCGGCCCGCGCCGTGGGTCGGGTGCGTCCGGGAAGCCGGGTGCGTCCGGGGAGCCTGGTGCTTCGGAGGTTCATCTCCCGTCCTCCACCGGGCGGATCGCGTACCCCACCCCGCGCACGGTGTGGATCATCGGCGCCCGCCCCTTGTCGATCTTCCGGCGCAAGCTGGAGATGTAGACCTCGACCAGGTTGCCGCCGCCGTCGAAGGAGCTGCTCCACACGTGGTCGAGGATCTGGGCCTTGCTCAGCACCTGGCGCGGGCGGCCGAGCAGCAGGCCGAGCAGGTCGAACTCCTTGGCGGTGAGCTGGATCGGCGTACCGTCGCGGCGCACTTCGCGGGTCTCCTCGCTCAGGACGAGATCACCGAGTACCAGGACGGAGTCGTCGGCCCGGAGCGGTTCGGCGCCGGCCCCGCGCAGCAGTCCGCGCAGCCGCAGGACGACCTCCTCCAGGGAGAAGGGCTTGGTCACGTAGTCGTCGGCGCCCGAGGACAGGCCGTCGATGCGGTGCTCCAGCGCGTCGCGTGCGGTCAGCATGAGGACGGGCAGTCTCGGATTCTCGTACCGCAGCCTGCGCAGCACCTGGATTCCGTCGAGGTCGGGCAGCATCCCGTCGAGCACGACCGCGTGCGGGGCGCAGCCGCGGGCGGCGCGCAGGGCGCTGTGCCCGTCGGCGACCGGGTAGGGCCGCCAGCCGGCCTCGGTGACGGCCACGGACAGCAGTTCGGTGAGTGCGGGTTCGTCGTCGACGATCAGCACGCGGAGCCGGTCCCCACGGGGCCGCTCGCCACGGGGCCGCTCGCCACGGAGGCGGTCTCCGCGTACGCGGTCCCCGTGGACGAACTCACCGCCGTCACGTCCGACACAGAGGCGCTCGCCACCATCACGTCCGCCGCGAAGGCGCTCGCCCCCGTCACCTTCGCCGCGCACGCGGGCGCCACGGACTGGCTCGCCACGGTCACGTCCGGCACGGGGGCGCTCGCCACCGTCACGCTCGCCGCGCACGCGGTCCCCGCGGACGAACTCGCCGCCGTCACGCTCGCCGCGTACGCGGTCGCGGACGTACTCACCGCCGTCACGTCCGACACGGAGGCGCTCGCCCCCGTCACGCTCGCCGCGCGCACGGTCCCCGCGGACGAACTCGCCACCATCACGTCCGCCCCGGAGGCGCTCGCCGCCGTCACGTCCGCCGCGAAGGCGCTCGCCCCCGTCACGTCCGCCGCGAAGGCGCTCGCCCCCGTCTCGCTCGCCGCGCACGCGGGCGGCGTCGCCGAGGATGCGCTCGCCGGCGCGCTCGCCGTGGACGGGGTCGCCGGAGGCGCGTGTGGCGTGGAGACGTTCGCTTCGGGTGCCAGACATATGACGATCCTGTCCCGGTTCGCTGGGAGAACCCTGTGTTCCGACTTTGCCGCAGCCGTGCGAAGGGCCTAGCGGGAGGAACCGGCGGTCCTCAACCCCCGTGACCGAAGGGGGCATTGGCACGCCCCGGCCACAGGAATCCCTTGAGCCCCTTCGTGCTCGGCCCGCACGCTGGTCCAGACCTCACCAGGTCTCTCAAGGGGAGGAAAGCCCACAGATGCGAAGACTCCACGCCCTCTGGGCCATGGCAGGCGCCGCCGCTCTGCTCGCGGGTGCGGTCGCGCCCTCGGCAGCGGCCCCGACCCCCTCGTCGAACCCCTCATCGGGCGCGGCGCAGGGCAGTACCCGGACCGTCACCCTCATCACCGGAGACACGGTCTCCCTCACCGGCGGCGCGGACGGGAAGTACGCCGTCGACGTCCGGCACGGCAAGGGCCGCGAAGGCGTCAACTTCGTGACCACCGAGCAGAACGGCGAGGTCAGCGTCACACCCGACGATGCGATCCCGCTCGTCCAGGCGGGCCGCCTCGACCCGGCCCTCTTCAACGTCAGCCAACTCCTCGAGCAGGGGTACGCCGACGAGAAGACCGGCGCCATCCCACTGATCGCCACCTACGAGAAGGGCGCCGAGACCCCCGAGGGCGCGCGCCGGACGCGCGCCCTGCCCGGTATCGGCGGCGCCGCGCTGAACGCGCGGAAGTCGACCGCGTCGACCACGTTCTGGGCGGACATCGCCCCGGCCCCCGGCACCTCCCCCACCGCGAAGGCCGCCCGGCAGCTCGGCGACGGCCTCGACAAGCTGTGGCTGGACGCCAAGGTCTCGGCGTCCCTCGACGTCAGCGTCCCGCAGATCGGCGCCCCCGACGTGTGGAAGGCCGGTTTCGACGGCAAGGGCGTCAAGATCGCCGTCCTGGACACCGGCGTGGACACCGGACACCCGGACCTCGCGGGCAGGATCGCGGAGTCCGAGAGCTTCGTACCCGACGAAGGGATACAGGACGGATTCGGCCATGGAACGCACGTGGCCTCCACCCTCGTCGGCTCGGGCGCGGCCTCCGGCGGCCGGTACAAGGGCGTGGCGCCGGGCGCGGAACTGGCGGTGGGCAAGGTCCTCGACGACACCGGACACGGCCAGGAGTCGTGGATCATCGCGGGCATGGAGTGGGCCGCCCACTCCGGCGCGAAGATCGTCTCCATGTCCCTGGGCGGTACGGCGTCCGGTCCCTCGGATCCGCTGAGCGAGACGGTGGACCGGCTCTCGGCGTCCACCGGAACCCTGTTCGTCATCGCGGCGGGCAACGCGGGCCCCTCCGACGAGACCGTCGGCACGCCGGGCATCGCGGACTTGGCGCTCACGGTCGGCGCGGTCGACAAGTCGGACCACCTGGCGTCCTTCTCCAGCCGTGGCCCGCGCCTCGGTGACTCCGCGGTCAAGCCGGAGATCACCGCTCCGGGAGTGAACATCACCGCGGCCCGCGCCTCCGGCACCTCCATGGGCACGCCGGTCGACGACTACTACACGACCGCGAGCGGTACGTCGATGGCGACCCCGCACGTTGCGGGCGCCGCGGCGCTGGTGGCACAAGCGCATCCGGACTGGACGGGCGAGCAGATCAAGGCGGATCTGGCGAGCACCGCCAAGACCCAGTCGGACGCCGACGTCTACCAGCAGGGCGACGGCCGGGTGGACGCGGTCCGGGCGGTCGAGCAGGGCGTCTTCGGGACCTCGACGCTGAGCTTCGGCACGTACGACGACGACGCCACCGGCATCGACAGCAAGGACATCACCTACACCAACACCACCGACAAGGCGGTGGAGTTGAAGCTCGCCTCGACCCTGGCCGAGGCCGCGCCCGGCGCCGGTTCGGTGACCGTGCCCGCGCGCGGCACCGCCACCGTCCCGGTCTCCGTCGACCCCGCGAAGGAGGACCAGGGCCGGTACTCGGGTCACGTCACGGCGAGCGGCGACGGCGCCCTGGTCACCACGGGGGTCGGCTTCGAGAAGGCTCCGAAGGCGTTCGAGCTGAAGGTGAACCTGATCGGCCGCGACGGAGCGCCGATCACCGGGTCCGCGCTGTACACCATGCAGGAGCTGAACGGCGCGATCTCCAACCAGTACGGATTCATGACCGGCGCCAACACCTGGCGGGTCCCGGCCGGCACGTACTCCATCGGCACCTGGATCTACGACCGCGACGGGGGCGGCGTGGCCGTCGGCACCTCGGTCGTCGGCGATCCCGAGATCAAGGTCGACGGGGACACCACGATCACCCTCGACGCCCGCAAGGCCGTGGAGATCAAGCCGAAGACGAAGGAGGACTCCGAGTCCAAGGGCTTCACCACCTCCTGGCACCGCGAAGGGCCGGGCAGCTCCTTCGGGATGTCCTACGGCCAGGGCTGGTGGACCAAGCACATCTACGTGGCGCCGACCAAGCCGGTCACTCGGGGCAGCTTCGAGTTCTACTCCAAGTTCCGCCTGTACGCGAAGGAGTTGACGGCGAGCGTCCTCGGCCCGGAGAAGCTTCCGCTGTCGATGTACTACTCGCAGACGTACAACGACTTCCCGACGAGGATCAGCGGTAGCCACACCGTGCGGGCGGTCGACGCGGGCGGCGGCACGGCGGCCGACTTCGCGGGGCTCGACGTCCAGGGCAAGGTGGCGGTGGTCGGGCTCGGCGCGACCGAGCGGTCGGATGCCGCCCTGGCCAACGCGACCGCGGCCGGGGCCGGTTATCTCATCACCTACCGCAAGACACCCGGCTTCTGGCTCGAAGCCGTGGACCACGCGACCACCGTGCCCCTCATGATCGCCACCGGCGAGGAGGGCGCCAAGCTCACCAGCCTGCTGCGGACCGGCAAGAAGGTCACACTGAAGCTGGGCGGAACGCCGGTCAGTCCGTACGTCTACAACGTGTTGTTCGCGCAGAAGGGCGCCGTCTCCGCGAACCAGACGTACCGCGTCGACAGCTCCAACACCGTGAAGCGGACGGCCCGCTACTACGGGGGCGCGGCCGGCGAGATGGGCTACGACACCGCTTACACGTTCCGCCCCTATCAGCTCTTCTCCGCCGACAGCGGCGAGTACATGCAACTCGGTACCTCGCGCACCGAGTACTACAACGTCGACCCCGACACCCGAACCTGGCATGTCGTCTACCCCGACTGGCGGGCGAGCAAGGGCCAGTGGAGTCCGCTGCGGACCTTCGACAGGGCGGGCACGGAACCCACCGAGGACTGGCTGCGCCAGGTCGTCCGCCCGGCGAGCAGCGAGGAGTACGGCCCCTCGCAGCGCACCGGTGACCAACTCACCATGTCCGTGCCCGAGTTCGGTGATTCCACGATCGGCCACTACGGATACGCGGACGGCACGCAGGACACCGCGAAGGGCAAGCTGTACGCGGACGGACAACTGGTCGGCGACTCGCTCATCGGCGGGTACGGCGTCCTCACCGTCCCGGCGGCGCAGACCTCGTACCGCTTCGTACTCGACGCCCAGCGCAGGGCCGACTGGGCGCGGTACTCGACCAGCACGCACACCGAGTGGTCCTTCGCCTCGGCGCACACGACCACGCAGACGGCGCTGCCGGTGCTCTCCGTCGACTACGACCTGCACGGGCTCGATCTGCTCAACCGCGCCGAGGCCAAGAAGAAGACGAAGCTCGGGCTCTCCCTCCGGGACCAGGCGGGGAGCGTCAAGGCCGGTTCGCTCAAGGCCTGGGTGTCCTACGACGACGGCGCGTCCTGGAAGGAGGTGAAGGTCCGCCACGGCCGGGCGCAGATCAGGCACCCGAAGGGAGCGGAGTTCGTGTCGCTGCGGGTGCTGGCCTCCGACGCCGCCGGAAACCAGGTCGACCAGACCGTGCTGCGGGCGTATGGCCTGAAGTAGGCCTGAAACAGGACCACTGCTCACAGCGGTGCAACAGGCTTAACAAAGATCCTCTACCGTGCCGGGCCATGGCGAACACGGCTTATGAACCGGCACTCGGACGGACCCCTGTCGCGAGCCCCTGGGCCGCGGTGGGGGTTTCCGCCTTCGACGAACGCCTCTACCGGGCGGTCCTGCACCAGCCCGACGCGAGTACGGCGGGCTGGGCTCTGCTGACCGGCGGCTCCCGGTCCCAGGTCCGGGACGCCTGCGAACGGCTGCTGGCCCTGGGTCTGCTGCAGCCGCCGGACTCGGTCGGCGGACTGCGGGCCGTCGACCCACGGGTGGCGATCCGTGCCCTGATCCGGCGCCGCGAGACCGAGTCCGAGCTGCTGGCCGCCACCGCGCAGGAGATGTCCACGGCGTACGACGCGGGGCTGCTGCGCGAACGGCCCGCCCGGCTGGTCGAGGTGGTGGACGGCGAGGGCGCCAACGCCGCGCGGCTGGAGGAGCTGTACGCCCGCGCCGAACACGAGGTGTGTCTCTTCGACTCCCCGCCCTATCTCGCCCCGCGCACCCCGCAGTTGGACCTGCAGGCCGATCTGCTGAGCCGCGGCGTGTCCTACCGCGCGGTCTACGCGGCCACCGCGCTGGAGGATCCGGACGTCCTGTGGCACGCGTTACGGATGGTCGAACTCGGCGAACAGGCACGGGTGTTGCCCGCCGTGCCGGTGAAGCTGCTGGTGGTCGACGGGCATACCGCGATGCTGCCGCTCACCGCCGCGGACGCGGGCGGCTACTGCGCGGCGCTCGTCCGGCACTCGGCGGTGACCGACGCCTTGCAGCGGCTCTTCGAGCTGGCCTGGCAGCAGGCGACGCCGCTCGGCCGGCCGGTCGCCGACGGGGAACTCACCGAGGGAGAGCGGACGTTGACGCGGCTGCTGGCCGCCGGGATGAAGGACGAGGCGGTCGCCCGTCACCTGGGGGTGAGCCTGCGGACACTGCGCCGCCGGGTGAGCGATCTGCAGGAGCGGCTGGGCGCGGCGAGCCGTTTCCAGCTGGGGATGCGGGCGGCTCAGCGCGGCTGGGTGTAGGCGCGCGGACGTGCCGTCGCATGCGAAGGGCCGCACCCCTGCGAAGAGGAGTGCGGCCCGGCCGCCTTACCGGATCGCCTACTTGCGGATCAGGTTGCGCAGCACGTACTGCATGATGCCGCCGTTGCGGTAGTAGTCCGCCTCGCCGGGGGTGTCGATGCGGACGACCGCGTCGAACTCGACGCCGGTGTCGGTGGTGACCTTCACCGTGCGCGGGGTGGTGCCGTTGTTGAGCTCCTCGACGCCGGTGAAGGAGAAGGTCTCCTCGCCGGTGAGGCCGAGGGTCTCGGCGGTGGCGCCCTCCGGGAACTGGAGCGGCAGGACGCCCATGCCGATGAGGTTCGAGCGGTGGATGCGCTCGTACGACTCGGCGATGACGGCCTTGACGCCGAGGAGCGCGGTGCCCTTGGCGGCCCAGTCGCGGGACGAGCCGGAGCCGTACTCCTTGCCGGCCAGGATGACCAGCGGGGTGCCCTGCTCGATGTAGTTGCGCGAGGCGTCGTAGATGAACGCGACGGGCGCGCCCTCGACGGTGAAGTCGCGGGTGTAGCCGCCCTCCGTGCCCGGCGCGATCTGGTTGCGCAGGCGGATGTTGGCGAACGTACCGCGGATCATGACCTCGTGGTTGCCTCGGCGCGAGCCGTAGGAGTTGAAGTCACGACGCTCCACACCGTGCTCGGTGAGGTACTTGCCGGCCGGGGTGTCGGCCTTGATGGCGCCGGCCGGGGAGATGTGGTCGGTGGTGACCGAGTCGCCCAGCTTGGCGAGCACACGGGCACCGGCGATGTCGGTGACCGGGGACGGCTCGTGCGCCATGCCCTCGAAGTACGGGGGCTTGCGGACGTAGGTGGACTGCGGGTCCCACTCGAAGGTGTTGCCGGTCGGGATCGGCAGCGCCTGCCACTGGGCGTCGCCCGCGAAGACGTCCTTGTAGGACTTGTTGAACATGTCCTCGCCGATGGCGTTCGCCACGACGTCGTTGACCTCGGCCTCGGAGGGCCAGATGTCGGCCAGGTAGACCGGCTTGCCGTCCTGGTCGATGCCGAGCGCGTCCTTGGTGACGTCCACCTTCATGGAGCCCGCGAGCGCGTACGCGACGACCAGCGGCGGGGAGGCCAGGTAGTTCATCTTGACGTCGGGGTTGATGCGGCCCTCGAAGTTCCGGTTGCCGGAGAGGACCGAGGTGACGGCGAGGTCGTGCTCGTTGACGGCCTTGGAGACCTCCTCCGGCAGCGGGCCGGAGTTGCCGATGCAGGTGGTGCAGCCGTAACCGACGAGGTTGAAGCCGACCTTGTCGAGGTAGGGGGTGAGCCCCGCCTTGTCGAAGTAGTCGGTGACGACCTTGGAGCCCGGGGCGAGGGTGGTCTTGACCCACGGCTTGCGGGTCAGGCCCTTCTCCACGGCCTTCTTCGCGACGAGCGCGGCGGCGACCATGACGTACGGGTTCGAGGTGTTGGTGCAGGAGGTGATGGCCGCGACCGTCACCGCGCCGTGGTCGATCTCGTAGGTCGAGCCGTCGGGGGCGGTGACCGTGGTCGGACGGGTCGGTACGCCGTTGGTGGAGGCCGGGGAGTCGGAGGCCGGGAAGGACTCCTTGCCCGCCTCGTCGTCCTCGTCGACGTAGTTGCGCACGTCCTGCGCGAACTGCTGCGCGGCGTTGGCCAGGATGATCCGGTCCTGCGGGCGCTTCGGGCCGGCGATCGACGGGACGACCGTCGAGAGGTCCAGCTCCAGCTTCTCGGAGAAGTCGGGCTCGGCGGCCGGGTCGAGCCAGAGGCCCTGCTGCTTGGCGTACGCCTCGACGAGCGCGAGCTGCTGCTCGCTGCGGCCGGTCAGCTTGAGGTACTTGATCGTTTCTGCGTCGATCGGGAAGATCGCGGCGGTCGAGCCGAACTCCGGCGACATGTTGCCGATGGTGGCGCGGTTGGCCAGCGAGGTGGCGGCGACGCCCTCGCCGTAGAACTCGACGAACTTGCCGACGACGCCGTGCTTGCGCAGCATCTCGGTGATCGTGAGCACGAGGTCGGTGGCGGTGGTGCCGGGGGTGAGCTCACCGGTCAGCTTGAAGCCGACGACGCGCGGGATGAGCATGGAGACCGGCTGGCCGAGCATCGCGGCCTCGGCCTCGATGCCGCCGACGCCCCAGCCGAGCACACCGAGGCCGTTGACCATGGTGGTGTGCGAGTCGGTGCCGACGAGCGTGTCGGGGTACGCCTGGCCGTTACGGACCATGACCGTGCGCGCCAGGTGCTCGATGTTCACCTGGTGGACGATGCCGGTGCCCGGCGGGACGACCTTGAACTCGTCGAAGGCGGTCTGGCCCCAGCGCAGGAACTGGTAGCGCTCCTTGTTGCGGCCGTACTCCAGCTCGACGTTCTGCGCGAACGCGTCGTTGGTGCCGAACTTGTCGGCGATGACGGAGTGGTCGATGACCAGCTCGGCCGGGGCCAGCGGGTTGATCTTCGCCGGGTCGCCGCCGAGTTCCTTGACGGCCTCACGCATGGTGGCGAGGTCGACGACACAGGGCACGCCGGTGAAGTCCTGCATGATCACGCGGGCGGGCGTGAACTGGATCTCCTGGCTGGGCTGCGCCTGGGAGTCCCAGTTTCCGATGGACCGGATGTGGTCGGCGGTGATGTTCGCGCCGTCCTCGGTGCGGAGCAGGTTCTCCAGCAGCACCTTCAGGCTGTACGGAAGGCGAGCCGAGCCTTCCACCTTGTCCAGCCGGAAGATCTCGTACGACTCGTCGCCCACCTGCAGCGTGCTGCGGGCGTCGAAGCTGTTCGCCGACACGACAGTCTCCTTCATTGATGTGCGCGTTCCCACCGCATCCTGCCGCCACGACGTCTTGGCCGATCCGCTAAGGTAAGGCTAAGTTAGGTAAGCCTTACCGTCAGACCTGACGACAATGTGCGACTGCGGTGCACCTCGGCAGATATCTCGATGTCGAGATAACTCTAGTACATGGGCGCCCCCGGGTCATGCCCGGCATGCTGTCGACCTGCCGTCAGTCACTCCGGCGCGCCCGGGGCAGCGCGCGCGTGAGCCACACCAGCTCGCCGCGGTCGTCGGCCGAGACGTGGTCGCGCTCGAACCCGAGCTTTTCGAGGACACGGAACGACGGAGCGTTCCAGGTGCGCACGGTCGCCCAGACCCGCCCGCGCCCGGTCGTGCTCGCGGCGGCGAGCACCGCGGAGGCCGCCTCGGTCGCATAGCCGTACCCGTGCGCGCTCCGGAACAACTCGTACGCGATCTCGGGCTCGTCGAGGCAGGCCCGGCCGACGAGGAGCCCGCAGTAGCCGATGAAGGCGCCCGTGTCGCGGCGGTCGACGGGCAGCAGGGCGATGCCGGTCGACGCCGCCGCGGCGAGCAGGGTCGCGATGATCTCGCGGCTCCGTCCGACCGGGAGCGGCCCGTCGCCCCGTTCCGCGACGAGCGCGCTGTGACCCTCGGCATCGGAGCCGGACCACGGCCGCAGCGTCAGCCGGGCGGTCTCGAGGCGTGACGGCATCGGCGGATACGCGGGCACGGCGACACCGTATCGACGGCGCCCGGGGCGGGGAACACCCCGCTCGGGGCGAGGAACCCGGTACTCGGGGCGGGGCGGGCGG
>NZ_KQ948462.1:169427-228133 GCF_001514115.1 Streptomyces olivochromogenes | reverse complement strand
ACCCGTGCACAGTGGAGGGATGGCGAGTACGGAGTTCGGGCGGACGGTCCGGCGCTGGCGGGACCGGGTCTCCCCCGAGGCGGCCGGGCTCCCCGTCGGTGGGCACCGGCGCGCGGCCGGACTGCGCCGCGAGGAGCTGGCCCTGCTGGCCGGGATCTCGGTCGACTATGTGACCCGTCTCGAACAGGGCCGGGCGAGCAACCCCTCGGAGCAGATCGTCGAGGCGCTCGGCCGGGCGCTGCGACTGTCCGGCACCGAGCGCGAACACCTCTTCCATCTCGCCGGACTGGTCCCGCCGGGACGCGGCACCGTGCCCGCCCACATCACCCCCGGCGTGCACCGGATGCTGGACCGGCTGACCGGAACGCCTGTCGCGGTCTTCGACGCGGCCTGGAACCTGCTGCTGGCCAACCCGCTGTACGCGGCCCTGATGGGTGACCCGTCCGGGTGGCGCGGCAACGAGCGCAACGCGGTGTGGCGCAACCTCGTGGGCCCGGGCACCCACGTCCGCCACACCCCCGAGGCCCGACGCGAGTTCGAGACCACCGTCGTCGCCGACCTGCGCGCGACCGCGCGCCGGTATCCGGCGGACCAGCGGCTGCGGCGCCTGGTCGAGGAGCTGCGCGCGAACAGCGACCGGTTCGCCGAGCTGTGGGAGTCCGAGGCGGTGGGCCACCACGAGGCCTCACGCAAGACCATCGACCATCCGCAGCTGGGTCCCCTGACGCTCGACTGCGACGTACTCAGCGTCGCGGGCAGCGACCTGCGCATCATGGTCTACACGGCCGAGCCGGGAACGCGGGACGCCGAACAGGTCGCCCTCCTCGGGGTCATCGGCACCCAGACACTCGTGGAGCACGGGGCGGCCGAACGAGGCTGAACCCGCCGGGAGTTCACAGGCAACCATCGCCCGCTTCGGGGTACTGGGAACGGGACGCGCCACCATCGGCGCCGCGAAACGACAGGAATGCCGTGAACTGCCCCAAGGGGGACCAACCATGCCTCTCACGTTCCGCAAGAGCTTCCGCATCCTTCCCGGGGTACGGCTGAACATCAACCGGCGCTCGTGGTCGATCACCACGGGCGGCCGGCACGGGCCGCACCACACCCGCAGCAGCAACGGACGCCGCACCACGTCGATGGACCTGCCGGGCCCCTTCGGCTGGCGGCGCACGACGCGTCGGCGGGAGCGCTGAGCGAAGTCGCCGGGCCACGACGGCGCCGCACCCGAACTCCCCTGTGGGTGCGGTGTGCTGTAGCCCACTACTCGGACGGGTGCGCTCCGTTTCTCTTTATCTCACATCAGATATACGGTCGCGCCATGGCAGACGACTACCTCGTACGCATCGGCAAGCTCATCCGTGACGCCCGGCAACACCGGGGCTGGACACAGTCGCAGCTCGCCGAGGCACTCGGCACAAGTCAGAGCGCCGTCAATCGCATCGAGCGCGGCAACCAAAACATCAGCCTTGAGATGATCGCTCGAATCGGTGAAGCCCTGGACAGCGAGATCGTCTCTCTGGGCTACGCGGGTCCGATGCATCTGCGTGTGGTCGGCGGACGTCGTCTGTCCGGCTCGATCGATGTCAAGACCAGCAAGAACGCGTGCGTCGCGCTGCTGTGCGCGACGCTCCTGAACAAGGGGCGCACGGTGCTGCGCCGGGTGGCCCGGATCGAAGAGGTCTACCGCCTTCTGGAGGTGCTCGGTTCGATCGGCGTCCGCACCCGCTGGATCAACGACGGGGTCGACCTCGAGATCGTGCCCCCGAGCGAGCTGGACATGGAGGCGATCGACGCCGAGGCCGCCCGCAGGACGCGGTCGATCATCATGTTCCTCGGCCCGCTGCTGCACCGTATGGACACCTTCAGGCTGCCGTACGCGGGCGGTTGCGACCTCGGCACCAGGACCATCGAGCCGCACATGATCGCGCTGCGGCGGTTCGGGCTCGACATCGCCGCCACCGAGGGGCTCTACCACGCCCAGGTCGACCGGGCCGTCTCCCCCGGCCGGCCCATCGTGCTGACCGAGCGCGGGGACACCGTCACCGAGAACGCGCTGCTCGCCGCCGCCCGCCACGACGGCGTGACCGTCATCCGCAACGCCTCCTCCAACTACATGGTCCAGGACCTGTGCTTCTTCCTGGAGGCACTCGGCGTACGGGTGGAGGGCGTCGGTACGACCACGCTCACCGTCCACGGCGTGCCGAACATCGACGTGGACGTGGACTACTCGCCCTCCGAGGACCCGGTCGAGGCGATGAGCCTGCTCGCCGCCGCGGTGGTCACCGAGTCGGAGCTGACGGTGCGCCGGGTGCCGATCGAGTTCCTGGAGATCGAGCTCGCCGTGCTGGAGGAGATGGGCCTCGACCACGACCGCACACCGGAGTACTTCGCCGACAACGGCCGTACGCGGCTGGTGGACCTCACCGTACGGCCCTCCAAGCTGGAGGCGCCGATCGACAAGATCCACCCGATGCCGTTCCCGGGCCTGAACATCGACAACGTGCCCTTCTTCGCGGCCATCGCGGCCTCCGCACAGGGCAAGACCCTCATCCACGACTGGGTCTACGACAACCGGGCCATCTACCTGACCGACCTCAACCGGCTCGGCGGCCGGCTGCAGCTCCTCGACCCGCACCGCGTGCTGGTCGAGGGCCCGACCCGCTGGCGCGCCGCCGAGATGATGTGCCCGCCGGCGCTGCGCCCGGCCGTGGTGGTGCTGCTGGCGATGATGGCGGCCGACGGCACGTCCGTGCTGCGCAATGTGTACGTCATCAACCGCGGCTACGAGGACCTGGCCGAGCGGCTCAACTCGATCGGAGCGCAGATCGAGACGTTCCGGGACATCTAGGACGACCAAAAGGTGGTGGAGCTCGCCGGGGGACGACTTCGCGTCGTTCTGCGGCGAGCCCGCCGGGTGCCGCCCCGTCCCGCCCGTGTGCCCGCTCAGCCCTCCACGAGGGTGATGTCCTGCTGCTGCACCGCGTGGAACAGCGGCAGCGGCAGACCGCCCAGGGCGGGGCTCAGTTCCATCAGGGTGGCCTCGACATGGGCGGCGCCCGGTGCGAGGGTGCCGGGTGTGCGCTTCTCCGAGTTGGTCCAGCGGTGTTCCGCGCCGTCGCAGACCGCCGCGCTGCCGCCGATGCCGTAGCGGATCCGGGGGTCGCCCTGCGACACCGACGAGGAGACGAGCACCGGCCCCGTGCCGCTGAGACAGCGGTAGGTGCCGGAGAGGGTGACGGTTCCGTCGGCGGCGAGGTGACCGGTCGGGTCGACGGTGACCGTCTCGGACGGGGCCGACAGGGCGCCCACGGACACGGCGACGGCGGACGGGGCGAACAGCAGCAGAAGCACGGCGCCGGTGGCCGCGCCGAAGACCTGGCGCAGGGGCATGAGGTACCTCCTGGAACGTGGGGGGCTCCACAGGTACCGGGGACACAGGCCCGAGGCGGTGACCCTCACCCCTTTGGTGGCGAGTCCGGTGTTCGGCGAGTCCGGCCCAGGCGGGTCCCGTCCATGGCGGGTCCGGTCCGTCGCGGGTCGAGTCCGTGCGTCATGGGAACGTTCGAGAGTTGTCCGCGTGTTGTCACGCTTCTCGCCCGGCGGTTCCGATGAGTTCGCCACGGGAGCATGGTCTTACCTATGCGAGGCGGCGACAGCGCCGTCGACACTCATCGCATCC
Source organism: Streptomyces olivochromogenes (assembly GCF_001514115.1). GTDB lineage: Bacteria > Actinomycetota > Actinomycetes > Streptomycetales > Streptomycetaceae > Streptomyces > Streptomyces olivochromogenes. The sequence goes on along the minus strand of NZ_KQ948462.1, from coordinate 224,451 downwards.
GACGTGGAGGTGCGTCATGTGTTCCCACCAAACTCTGTGCCCGTCCGCGGACTCCAAGGCTCCGCACATCGTGTCGGCCCACCCCGAGCAGGGCTGGAACCTGCTGTGCAACGGCGCGATCGTCTTCGACGACAGCGGTGAACTGCTCCCCGACGGCAGCGTGGTCGCTCCGCACCGGGTGTTCGCCGAGCGGCTGGCCGTCGCCGCCTAGTCCCTCCGGAAATACCGGGAGCGCCGGGAGTGCCGAGGGCGGGGTGCTACGGCAGCACCGCGAAACCGTCGAGTTCGACCAGGGCCTGTTCGTCCCAGAGGCGGGCGGCGCCGACGACGGCCATCGCGGGATAGTCCCGGCCCGCCAACCGCCGCCAGACGCGGCCGAGTTCGGGGGCCCGCGCACGATAGTCCGCGACATCGGTGGCGTAGACCGTGACCCGCGCGAGGTCGGCCGGGGTGCCGCCGGCGGCCCGCAACGCCGTCAGCAGATTGGTCAGCGCCTTCTCGAACTGCTCCGGGAGGGTCCCGCCGACCACCTTCCCGTCCGTGTCCAGCGCGGTCTGGCCCGCCAGGAAGACCACGCGGGTGCCGGTGGCGACGACGGCGTGCGAGAAGCCGGTGGGCGGGGAGAGTTCGGGCGGGTTGACGCGCTCGGTGCTCACGGAACCTCCAGGCTCACGACACTCACGGGGCCTCCACCGACGCGTACAGCTCCTTGGCGATGACCGCCCGCTGGACCTCGCTGGCCCCTTCGTAGATACGGGGCGCGCGGACCTCCCGGTAGAGGTGTTCGAGGAGATGGCCGCGGCGCAGGGCACGGGCGCCGTGCAGTTGGACCGCCGCGTCGACCACGTACTGGGCCGTCTCGGTCGCCAGCAGCTTCGCCATCGCCGCGCGCCGGGGCACGTCCGGGGCCCCTTCGTCGTACGCCGCCGCCGCCGCGTAGACCATCAGGCGGGCCGCCTCCGTACGCAGTGCCATCTCGGCGACCTGGTGAGCCACCGTCTGCAGGTCCTTCAGCCTGCCGCCGAACGCCTCACGCCCGGCCGTGTGCGTGAGCGTCGCCGCGAGGGCCGCCTCCGCCATGCCGACCGCGAAGGCGCCCACGCTCGGGCGGAAGAGGTTGAGGGTGTGCATCGCGACCCGGAAACCGCGGTCGGGTTCGCCGAGCACGTCGTCCGCCGTCACCGGTACGGCGTCGAAGGCGAGGGCGCCGATGGGGTGCGGGGAGAGCATGTCGAGCGGGGTGCCGGTGAGGCCCGGCCGGTCGGCGGGCACCAGGAAGGCGGTGACGCCCCGGGCTCCGGCGCCCGGTGTGGTCCGCGCGAAGACGGTGTAGAAGTCGGCCTCGGGCGCGTTGGAGATCCAGCACTTCTCCCCACTGAGCCGCCAACGCCCCCAGCCGTCACGTTCGGCGACGGGCGGCCCCTGCGCCTCGACGACGGACGGCACGGGGTCCGCGGGCAAGGCTCCGGGGGCCGCAGGCGCGACTCCAGAGGCCGCAGGCACGGCTCCGGGCGCCGTTCCAGAGGCCGCGGATGAGGCCCCGCGGGCCACGGGCGCCGCTTCGCCGGGCGCCGGTGCGGAAGTGGGCGCCCGTGCGGCGTCCCGGTCCGCGCGGAGCGCCAGCGCCGCCGCGTCCGAACCCGCGCCCGGCTCGCTGAGCGCGAACGCGGCCACCGCACTGCCGTCCGCGACCCGGGGCAGCCAGTGCTCGCGCTGCGCCCGGGTGCCGTACGCGTGCACCGGATGCGCGCCGAGCCCCTGCAGGGCGAGCGCCGTCTCGGCCTCGGTGCAACCGTGCGCCAAGGACTCCCGCATCAGGCACAGATCGAGTGCGCCCGAGGTGAACAGGCGGGCGAGCAGCCCGAGCCGGCCCAACTCGGCGACAAGGGCACGGTTGACGTGACCCGGCTCGCCCTTCTCCGCCAGCGGGCGCAACCGCTCCTCGGCCAGCGCGCGCAGCTCGGCACACCAGGCGGTCTGTGCCGGATCGAGCGAGAATGCGGTCATTGCCGGTTCCCTCTCCGCCGTCGGACTGCGGGACCCCAGGCTATCGCGGGACGTTGACTGTCGTCACCAACACGATACGCTCCTTGTGCGAGACGCGAGCCCAGAGCACCGAGAGCTGGGCACCGAGAGTCACGAGCTGAGCGCTGCGAGCCCACCACGACAAGGGGGCGAACCTCCATGGACGGCGACACCCTGGAGCCGACGACCTCGGCCCACGTCGACACCTTCGCCCGCGACCACCTCCCACCCCCCGAGCAGTGGCCCGAACTCCCCTTCGACCTGCCCGAGCTGCGCTACCCCGAACGGCTGAACTGCGCCGCCGAACTCCTCGGCGGCAAGCCACCGCAGCGCCCCGCCTTCCGCACACCGTCCGGCGACCTGTGGACGTACGGGCACCTGCTCGCCCGGGTGGACCGGATCGCCCACGTCCTGACCACCGAACTGGGCGTCGTGCCCGGCAACCGTGTGCTGCTGCGCGGGCCCACCACACCCTGGCTCGCCGCGTGCTGGCTGGCGGTCCTGAAGGCGGGCGCGGTCGCCGTCACGGTGCTCGCCCAGCAGCGCCCGCACGAGCTGACCACCATGTGCGCCATCGCCCACGTCACCCACGCGCTGTGCGACGTACGGTCGGTCGACGACCTGGCGAAGGCGGAGATCCCGGGGCTGCGGATCACGACATACGGCGGGGACGCGCCCGACGACCTGCTGCTGCGCATCACGGGCGCCCCGGACGAGCCGTTCACGGCGGTCGACACGGCCGCCGACGACGTCGCGCTGATCGCGTTCACCTCCGGCACCACCGGCCGCCCCAAGGGCTGTGTGCACTTCCACCGCGATGTGCTGGCCATAGCGGACACCTTCTCGAAGCACGTGCTGCGGCCGCACGAGGACGACGTCTTCACCGGCAGTCCCCCACTGGGCTTCACGTTCGGGCTCGGCGGCCTGGTCGTCTTCCCGATGCGCGCCGGCGCCTGCTCCCTGCTGCTCGAACAGGCGGGCCCCAAGCAGCTGTTGCCCGCGATCACCGAGCACCGCGTCTCGGTGCTGTTCACCGCACCGACCGCCTACCGGGCGATGCTGGCGGAGCTGGACGAGCACGACACGACCTCGCTGCGGCGCTGTGTGTCCGCGGGCGAGAACCTGCCCGCCGCGACCTGGCGGGCCTGGCACAACCGCACCGGACTGCGCATCATCAACGGCATCGGCGCCACCGAGCTGCTGCACATCTTCATCTCGGCGGCCGACGAGCACATCCGCCCCGGGACGACGGGCGTCCCCGTACCGGGCTGGCAGGCGCGCGTGGTCGACGCCGAGGGGACGCCGGTGCCGGACGGCGAGCCCGGACTGCTCGCGGTGCGCGGCCCGGTGGGCTGCCGCTATCTCTCCGACCCACGGCAGCGGGAGTACGTGCGCGGCGGCTGGAACATCACCGGCGACACCTATGTGCGCGACCCCGACGGCTACTTCCGCTATGTCGCCCGCGCCGACGACATGATCGTCTCGGCGGGGTACAACATCGCGGGGCCCGAGGTCGAGGACGCCCTGCTGCGCCACCCGGACGTGGTCGAGACGGCGGTCGTGGGGCGGCCCGACGAGGCACGCGGCCAGGTGGTGGTGGCGTACGCGGTCCTCAGAGAGGGGGCACGCAAGGACGCCGAGGCGCTGCGCGCCTTCCTCAAGTCCGAGCTGGCGCCGTACAAGTGCCCTCGCGAGTTCGTCTTCCTGGACTCGCTGCCGCGCACGGCGACCGGAAAGCTGCAACGCTTCCGGCTGCGCGCGGACGCTCCGCCGGCGAGCGGGCAGACCCCGTCGCCGCCCGCGCCGGAGGGTGAGTTGTCCACCGGCGGCGGTCCCAAGTGATCTTCGCGCACTAGAGTGATCAACGTGTCAGAGCAGCACGCCCCCCGGTCCCTCATCGTCACGTTCTACGGCGCGTACGGCCGTTTCATGCCCGGCCCCGTGCCGGTGGCCGAGTTGATCCGGCTCCTCGCCGCGGTCGGCGTCGACGCGCCCTCCGTACGCTCGTCGGTGTCCCGGCTCAAGCGCCGCGGACTGCTCGATCCGGCGCGTACGGCGGCGGGCGGCGCGGGGTACGCGCTGTCGCCCGACGCCCGCCAACTGCTGGAGGACGGCGACCGGCGGGTGTACGCGAAAGCGCCCCCCGAGGACGAGGGCTGGGTGCTCGCCGTCTTCTCCGTGCCGGAGTCCGAGCGGCAGAAGCGGCACGTACTGCGCTCACGCCTCGCCGGTCTCGGCTTCGGGACGGCGGCCCCCGGCGTCTGGCTCGCCCCCGCGCGGCTCTACGAGGAGACCCGGCACACCCTGGCGCGGCTGCGGCTCGACCCTTACGTGGAGCTGTTCCGCGGGGAGCACCTGGGCTTCGCGGCGACGGCGGACGCGGTCGCGCGCTGGTGGGACCTGGCGGCGATCGCCAAGCAGCACGAGGCCTTCCTCGACCAGCACGCGACCGTGCTGCGCGACTGGGGGCGGCGCACGGACACCCCGCCCGAGGAGGCGTACCGCGACTATCTGCTCGCCCTGGACACCTGGCGCCACCTCCCGTACGCCGACCCGGGGCTGCCCGCCGCGCTGCTGCCCGAGGACTGGCCGGGCGCCCGCTCGGCCGCCGTGTTCCGGGCGCTGCACGAGCGGCTGCGGGACACGGGAGCGAGCTTCACCGAACCCGCTGATGTGTGAGGGCTCAGGGAGCCACCGTCTGGCTCACGGGCCTGCCGAGCGCGGGCAGGACAACCATCGCCCGGATACTCGGGACCCGTCTGAGGGCGGAGGGTCACCAGGTGGAGGTCCTCGACGGCGACGAGGTCCGCCGGTTCCTCGCCGCGGGTCTCGGCTTCTGCCGCCGCTGGACCCGGCGCTCACGCTGGAGACGCATCTGCGGACCCCGGAGGAGTCCGCGGACTCGGTGCACGCGGTGCTCGCGGCGAAGGGGCTCGAATGACCTCCGCGACGGTCGAACAGCCCTCCACGCCGTCGCACCTGGACGCCCTGGAGTCCGAGGCCGTCCTACGCGCCGCAGTCGCTGACCCTGCGCCTGGCCGACCAGCGCGATGTCTCACGCGGCGACATGATCACCGCCGGGCCCGACGCGCCCGCCCTCACGCAGAACGTCCGGGAACGGGCGCATCACCCTGCGCACCGGCGCGTTCCTCCTCGTCGACCCGGCGGACGGCTCGACACTGACGGCGGGCATGGCCGACCTCGCCGGTTAGGACCGCTCTTTCGGCGCCCTCAAGTACCCAGCGAGAGACGGGGCTTGGGGGCGTCGACGCGTCCGGTCTGCGGGCGGCGGCTGCCCGCGCGGTAGGGCCCCGGCCAGGCGACGCCCGGACCCTCGTACCCCTGCTCGGCCGCCGCGTGCAGCGTCCAGTGCGGGTCGTAGAGATGCGGCCGGGCGAGTGCGCACAGGTCCGTACGCCCGGCCAGGATCAGGGAGTTGACGTCGTCCCAGGAGGAGATCGCGCCGACGGCGATCACGGGGAGCCCGGTCTCGTGGCGGATCCGGTCGGCGAACGGGGTCTGGTACGAACGGCCGTACTCGGGCTGTTCGTCGGCGACCACCTGCCCGGTCGACACGTCGACCGCGTCGGCGCCGTGCGCCGCGAAGGCCCGGGCGATCGCCACGCCCTCGTCCCCGGTGTTGCCGCCCTCGGCCCAGTCCGTGGCGGAGATTCGGACGGTCATGGGCCGCTCCTCCGGCCACACGGCCCGCACGGCGTCGAAGACCTCCAGCGGGAAGCGCAGTCTGCGTTCCAGCGAGCCGCCGTAGACGTCGGTGCGCCGGTTGGTGAGCGGTGAGAGGAAGCCGGACAGCAGGTAGCCGTGGGCGCAGTGCAGTTCGAGAAGGTCGAAGCCACAGCGGGCGGCACGCCAGGCGGCGGCCGCGAACTGCTCGCGGATGTCGGTGAGTTGGGCGCGGCACAGCTGCCGGGGGGTCTGGCTGCGCGGTCCGTACGGGATCGGGGAGGCGGCCACGAGCGGCCAGTTGCCCTCCTCCAGCGGCTCGTCCATGCCCTCCCACATCAGCTTCGTGGAGCCCTTGCGGCCGGAGTGTCCGAGCTGGACGCCGATCGCGGTGCCGGGCGACTGGGCGTGCACGAAGCGGATGATCCGCCGCCAGGAATCGGCCTGCCGGTGTGAGTAGAGGCCCGCGCAGCCGGGTGTGATGCGGCCCTCGGCGCTCACGCACACCATCTCGGTCATGACCAGGCCCGCGCCGCCGAGCGCCCGTGCGCCCAGGTGGACGAGGTGGAAGTCGCCGGGGACGCCGTCCACGGCCGAGTACATGTCCATCGGTGAGACCACGACCCGGTTGCGCAGGGTCAGACCGCGCAGCCGGAACGGGGTGAACATCGGCGGTGTGCCGGGCGGGCAGCCGAACTCGCGCTCGACCGCCGCCGTGAAGTGCGGGTCCCGCAGCCGCAGGTTGTCGTGCGTGACACGGCGGCTGCGCGTGAGGAGGTTGAAGGCGAACTGCCGGGCCGGCTGGTGGAGATAGAGCCCCAGGTTCTCGAACCACTCCAGGCTGGCCCGCGCCGCCCGCTGGGTGGACGCGACGACAGGGCGCCGCTCCTCCTCGTACGCGACGAGTGCCTCGTCGAGGGTGGGCCGCTCCTCCAGGCAGGCGGCCAGCGCGAGCGCGTCCTCGACGGCGAGCTTGGTGCCGGAGCCGATGGAGAAGTGGGCGGTGTGCGCGGCGTCGCCGAGGAGGACCAGGTTGCCGTGGGACCAGCGGTCGTTGACCACCGTACGGAAGGTGGTCCACGTCGACTTGTTGGACCGCAGCTGCCGCCCGCCGAGCGCGTCCGTGAAGATCTTGCCGCAGAGCTCGACGGACTCCTGTTCGTCGAGGTCCGCGAAACCGGCCGCCCGCCACACCTCTTCGCGCATCTCGACGATGACGGTGGAGGCGCCGAATTGGTTCTGTGGCCCGGAGGGCCCCGTTGAGGGGTGGTGGTCGGGCGACGGGCGGGAGTACGGGTAGCCGTGCAGCTGCATCACGCCGTGCTCGGTCTCGGCGATCTCGAAGCGGAAGGAGTCGAAGGCGAAGTCGGCGGCGAGCCAGATGTAACGGCACCGGTGCTCCTCGACCGACGGTCCGAACACCTCCGCGTACGCCGCCCGGGTCGGGCTGTGCACCCCGTCGGCGGCGACGACCAGGTCGTACGCCGTCATCAGTTCGGCGGCCGGCGGGGCCTCGGTCCGGAAGCGCAGCTCGACGCCGAGCGAGCGGCAGCGTTCGTGCAGGATCTCCAGGAGTCGGCGCCGGCCGAGCGCCGCGAAGCCGTGGCCTCCGGAGGTGCTGCGCACGCCCCGGTGCACGATGTCGATGTCGTCCCAGCGCACGAACTCGTCCTGGAGCGCCGCGTACACGACCGGGTCGGCGTGCTCGATCCCGCCGAGCGTCTCGTCGGAGAGCACGACACCGAAGCCGAAGGTGTCGTCGGGGGCGTTACGCTCCCAGACGGTGACCTCGCGGCCCGGGTCGAGACGCTTGAGGAGCGCGGCGGCGTACAGCCCGCCGGGACCGCCGCCGATGACGGCGACACGCACAGACGCGCCCGTCCGCGGCGCCACGGCTATCGCCCCCGCCACTTCGGCGCGCGCTTCTCCGTGAACGCCGCATGGAACTCGGCATAGTCCTCGCCGGTCATCAGAAGAGCCTGGGTCGAGGCGTCGAGCTCGACGGAGGCGGCGAGGGGCATGTCCAGTTCGGCGGTGAGCAGGGCCTTGGTCTGGGCGTACGCGAGAGCCGGACCCTCGGCCAGGCGGCGGGCCAGCCGCTGGGCGGCCTCGTCCGCGCTGCCCTCGTCGGCCAGCTCGCTGATCAGGCCGATCCGCTCGGCCTCGGGCGCGCGCACCGGTTCGCCGAGCATCAGCAGCCGGGTCGCGTGACCGAGCCCGACGACCCGGGGCAGCAGATAGGCGGCGCCCATGTCGCCGCCGGACAGTCCGACACGGGTGAAGAGGAAGGCGAACCGGGCGCTCGGGTCGGCCACCCGGAAGTCGGCGGCCAGGGCGAGGACGGCTCCGGCGCCCGCCGCGACCCCGTGCACCGCCGCGATCACCGGGAACGGGCACTCCCGCACGGCCCGCACGACCTGCCCGGTCATCCGGTTGAAGTCGAGGAGCTGGGCGGTGTCCATGGACAGGGTCGCGCCGATGATCTCGTCGACGTCGCCGCCGGAGCAGAAGCCGCGCCCCTCCCCCGCCAGCACCAGCGCCCGCACCGACCGCTCACGGGAGAGCTCGGCGAGCAGATCGCGCAGGTCGGCGTAGGCGCCGAAGGTGAGGGCGTTGAGTTTCTCGGGGCGGGCCAGGGTGACCGTGGCGACCCCGTCGGCGACCGCGCACCTCAGGTGCTGCCAGTCGGAGGTGCGGGCGGCGGAGCCGGTGAAGGGACTCATGACGGGCGGCCTCCTCGGGCGGGGGCGGCGGTCCGCGCCACGGGGCGCCGGACAGCGGTCGTCGTTACTCCACGAAGTTATCACCAGTCTGTGACTGTCGTCACGAGCGCGCAATAACTGAGTCGCGAAGTGACCGTTTCCCGTCACCGAGTCACGGCTTCTCGATAGCCCCGTAACGGCGGAAGCACCTCGCGGGAGACCGGGCGTTGAGCTGGGTACGGGGCCTCATGCCGAGCCGAACGTCCTGGGAGGGCGCCCACCGAATGTCCTGGAAAGCGCCCGCCCGACGCCTGCGTCAGGCCGCGCCGTACCATTCCTCAAGTTGAAAGCAGGACAGCCTGCTCCATGAACGGACCCGCCTTGCACGACACCCCCGCCCCCGCCTCCTGGCGCATCGCGCTGCCGCACACCGCCGCGGCCGTGCCGGTCGCCCGCGCCCTGGTCCGCACCGCGCTGGCCGAGCTGAAGCACGCGGCCGACAGCGACACCGCGGAACTGCTCACCGCGGAGCTGGTCGCCAACGCCGTGGAGCACACCGCGGGGGAGGGTCCCATAGAGCTGGTCGTGGAGCTGATGCCGACCGGCTGTCAGGTCGAGGTGCACGACCCGGACCCGGAGCCGCCCGGCAACCTCACGGTCCCGGAGCCGCCCGGTGAGCCCGACCCCTGGCAGGAGCACGGGCGCGGCCTTCTCCTGATCCGCACCCTGAGCTCCTCCTGCGGCCACCGCCCCACCGGCTCCGGCAAGGCGGTCTGGTTCAGACTGCCTGTGGTGCCCGCTCAGCGGCGTCCGGCGTGACCCCTGCGCCGGGAACGGCTCCGGTAACGGCCGCGTCCGCCGCCAGCCGGGAGTTGCGGCGCCCGTAGAGCACGTACACGAGGAAGCCGGCCGCCAGGAAGCACACGAACTGGATCCAGGTCGTCCAGCCCGTCTCGTACATCAGGTACAGACAGAAGCCGATGCCGAGCAGCGGCACCACGGGGTAGAGCGGCACCCGGAACGTCCTGGCGAGACCCGGTTGCCGGCGCCGCAGCGCGATCACCGCGACATTGACGGCGGCCATGGTGGCGAGCGTGCCGATCGTCGTCAGGTTGACGACGGCGTCGAGCGGGGCGAAGGCCGCCGGGACGGCGAAGACGACGGCGACGATCAGGGTTCCCGCGACCGGTGTCGAGGTCTTCGGCGAGATCTTCTCGAAGACCCGCGGCACGAGCCCGTCGCGGGACATGGACATGAGGATGCGGGTCTGTCCGTACATCACCGCGAGCACGACCGAGGCGATGGCGACGACCGCTCCGAACGCGACGACCCCTGCGCCGACCGTGGAGCCGGTGACCACGTTGACGACGTACGACAGCGCGGCGGGCCGCCCGGCGACCGCGTCGCCGCCGACGGCGCCGATCGCCGCGAGGGCCACCGCGCAGTACAGCAGGGTGACCAGACCGATGCAGACCAGGATGGCGATCGGGATGTTGCGGCGGGGGTCCTTGGCCTCCTCGCCGGCCGTGGTGATCGCGTCGAAGCCGATGTACGAGAAGAAGGCCGCCGTGGTGCCCGCGCCGATGCCGCCGAGCCCGGCCGGGGAGAACGGCGTGAGGTTGCCGTGCTTGAAGGCGCTGAACCCGATCGCACAGAAGGCGACGAGCACGACGAGCTTCAGCACGGCCATGGCCGCGGTCGCCCGGGCGCTCTCGCGCACCCCGCGGATCAGCAGGACCGAGGCCAGCGCGATCACGATGACCGCGGGGAGGTTGACGATCCCGCCGTCTGACGGGCCCGCCGAGAGCGCGGCGGGCAGTTGCACGCCCGTGAGGCTGTGCAGCAGCTCGTTGACGTACTGGCTCCAGCCGACCGCCACGGCCGACACGGAGACGCCGTACTCCAGGATCAGACACCAGCCGACGAGGAAGGCCGTGCCCTCGCCCAGTCCCGCGTAGGCGAAGGAGTACGAGGATCCGGAGACCGGGATCGCGCCGCCGAGCTCGGCGAAGGAGAACGCGGTGAAGACGCAGGTGATCGCCGCGAGGATGAATGACACGACCACGGCGGGTCCGGCCTGTGCGACCGAGTCGGAGAGTCCGACGAAGATTCCGGTGCCGACGATCGCGCCGACGCCGAAGCAGATGAGCTGGAAGAGACCCATGGTCCGCTTGAGGCCATGGCCTTCGCGGTCGGCGCCTGATTCGGCCATCAGCAGCTGGGGGGACTTGACGCGTGGAGCGGACATGCGGGTGGTGCTCATTTCCGGTGGTGCGGGGTGCGACGGGGTCGGTCGCACGGCGGTCGCGGAAGGGGTGGATCCGGACCGCCGGTCAGGATAAGGCCTGCGGGGACCTCCGTCAGGCCAGGACCTCGGGGATTCCCGCTCGGCCCAGGGTGGCGACCATGATCGCCTTGATGGTGTGCAGCCGGTTCTCGGCCTCGTCGAAGACGACCGAGTGCGCCGACTCGAACACCTCGTCGGTGACCTCCAGCGAGTCGAGGCCGTGGGTCTCGTGGATCTCGCGGCCGACCTTGGTGCCCAGGTCGTGGAAGGCCGGCAGGCAGTGCAGGAACTTCACGTCCGGGTTGCCGGTGGCGCGCAGCACGTCCATGGTCACGGCGTACGGGGACAGCGCGGCGATGCGCTCGCCCCACACCTCCTTGGGCTCGCCCATCGAGACCCAGACGTCGGTGGCGACGAAGTCGGCGCCGTGGACGCCCTCGCCGAGGTGCTCGGTGAGGGTGACGCGCCCGCCGTTGCTCTCGGCGAGCTTGCGGGCCTCGGCGACGATCTCCTCGGCGGGCCAGTAGGCCTCCGGGGCGACGATCCGGACGTCCATGCCGAGGAGCGCGCCGGTGACCAGGTAGGAGTTGCCCATGTTGAAACGGGCGTCACCCAGGTAGGCGAGGGCGATCTCGCCGAGCGGCTTGTCGCAGTGCTCGGTCATGGTGAGCACGTCGGCGAGCATCTGGGTGGGGTGCCAGTCGTCGGTCAGACCGTTGTAGACGGGCACTCCGGCGTACACGGCCAGTTCCTCGACGGAGGCCTGGCTGTCACCCCGGTACTCGATCGCGTCGAACATCCGGCCGAGCACACGCGCGGTGTCCTTCACGGACTCCTTGTGGCCTATCTGTGAACCGGACGGGTCCAGATACGTCGTCGACGCGCCCTGGTCCGCGGCGGCGACCTCGAAGGCGCAGCGCGTACGGGTCGAGGTCTTCTCGAAGATCAGCGCGATGTTCCTGCCCCGCAGGTACTGCGTCTCGGCCCCGGCCTTCTTGGCCGCCTTGAGCTCGGCGGCCAGCTCGATCAGACCGCGGAACTCCTCCTCGGTGAAGTCCAGCTCCTTGAGGAAGTGGCGTCCGGCGAGGGCGGTCGGGACTGTCGCCATGGGGGCGCTCCAGGGATGCGAGAACGGGGACGAACAAAGGGGCGATTGGAAGTCTATACGATGCTCCACATTTCTATACGGAACCTCTTCGTGAACCTCGGGGACAGCGCCCCTTCAGGGGCGCGGGGAACTGCGCGCCCAGCCACACACAACCCGCACCCCGCATCAATCCCCCACCCCGTCCCTCTCCACCGGACAGCTCATACACCGAGGCCCACCCCGCCCCCGCCCCAGCTCACTCCCCGGAATCTCGATCACCTCAATCCCCTGCTTCCGCAGATGCGTGTTAGTGGTCACGTTGCGCTCATAAGCGACGACGACCCCAGGCTCCACCGCGAGGACATTGCACCCGTCGTCCCACTGCTCCCGCTCCGCCGCGTGCACGTCCTGCGTCGCGGTCAGCACCCGGATCTCGCTCAACCCCAGCGCCGCCGCGATCGCCCGGTGCATGTGCTCCGGCGGATGGTCGGTGACCTTCAGCTCCTTGTCCCCCGAGCCCGGTTCGATGGTGTACGAGCGGAGCATGCCGAGCCCCGCGTACTGGGTGAAGGTGTCGCCGTCGACCATCGTCATCACGGTGTCGAGGTGCATGAGGGCCCGCCGCTTGGGCATGTCGAGCGCCACGATCGTACGGGCCGACCCCGCGGCGAACAGTTTGTGCGCGAGCATCTCGACGGCCTGCGGCGTCGTCCGCTCACTCATGCCGATGAGCACAGCGCCGTTGCCGATGACGAGCACGTCACCGCCCTCGATCGTGGACGGGTAGTCCGCCTGCCCCTCCGACCAGAGATGGAAGCCCTCGTCACGGAAGAGCGGATGGTGCCGGTAGATCGCCTCGAAGTGCACGGTCTCCCGCTGCCGCGCGGGCCAGCGCATGGCGTTGATGGAGACCCCGTCGTAGATCCAGGCGGAGGTGTCCCGGGTGAAGAGGTGATTGGGGAGCGGGCCGAGGAGGAAGTCGTCGAGGTCCATGGCATGGAAGCGCACGGAGATCGGCTCCGGGTGCGCGTCCAGGAACTCCCGTTTGGTCATCCCGCCGACCAGCGCGGCCGCCAGTTCCGGGGCGGGCAGGGTCTCGAAGGCCGCCCGGAGGTGGTCGGTGGCGAGCGGCCCGTACTCCTTCTCGTCGAAGACCCGGTCCAGGACGAGCGATCTGGCCACCGGGATCCCCAGGGCCTCGGTGAGCAGGTCGCCGAAGAGATGGACGGTGACCCCGCGGTCGCGCAACACGTCCGCGAACCCGTCGTGCTCCGCCCGGGCCCGGCGCACCCACAGCACGTCGTCGAAGAGCAGGGCGTCCTTGTTGCTGGGGGTGAGCCTCTTGAGCTCGAGGTCGGGTCTGTGCAGGATGACGCGGCGCAGCCGCCCGGCCTCGGAGTCGACGTGGAATCCCATGCCTCCATCCTGACCATCCGGACGCCTGTTCACCCACGGATCGACGGGAGTCGGGCGAGTTGATTTCGTCCCCTTGACGATAAGGGCACCCCCTCGTTATCGTCATTGCGACGACAAAAGCGCATCACAGCGGGTCGCCGGGGTCGCCCGGCGGCGAGGGGGTACCCATGGCCGACATCACCCGGCGTCTCGGCTGGCGCCATCTGCGCGGGGCGCCCACCGCCCATGTCCGGCACCACCGGTCGGGCCGACTCGTGCACGACGGCCCCGGACTCAGCTTCTGGTACCGCTCACTGACCGCCACGCTCTCCGAAGTCCCGGTCGACGACCGCGAGCTGGCGATGACCTTCCACGCCCGCACATCCGACTTCCAGGACGTCGCTGTGCAGGCGACCGTCACCTACCGGATCGTCGATCCCGGGGTCGCGGCCGAGCGGCTCGACTTCTCCATCGACCCCGACACCGGCTCCTGGCGCGGCGCGCCCCTCGAACAGCTGGGCTCGCTGCTGACCGAGACGGCCCAGCAGCACGCGCTGGACGTACTGGCCCGTACATCGCTGGCGGCGGCCCTGGTGGACGGCGTCGCGTCGGTACGGGAGCGGATCGCGGGCGGGCTCGCCGCCGAACCCCGGCTGCCCGCGACGGGGATCGAGGTGGTGGCCGTACGGGTCGTCGCGCTGCGCCCGGAACCCGAGGTGGAGCGGGCGCTGCGCACTCCCGCCCGCGAGCAGATCCAGCAGGAGGCGGACAAGGCGACCTACGAACGCCGGGCCGTCGCCGTCGAGCGGGAGCGGGCGATCGCCGAGAACGAGCTCGCCAGCCAGATCGAACTCGCCCGGCGCGAGGAGCAGTTGGTCGACCAGCGCGGCACCAACGCGCGGCGCGAGGCGGAGGAGCACGCGGCGGCGGACGCGGTACGGGCCGGGGCGGAGGCGGCGCGGACCGTGCGGCTCGCGGAGGCGGAGGGCAGCCGGGTGGTACAGCTCGCCAAGGCCGAGGCCACGGCCGCGCGCGAGGTCGGCGAGGCGCGAGCCGCGGCGCAGGCCGCCTGGCTGCGGGTCCACGGGGACGTGGACGTCGCCACGCTGCACGCCCTGACGGGCACACAGCTCGCGGAGAACCTGCCGCGCATCGACAGTGTCACGGTGTCACCGGACGTCCTGACGGGCCTGCTCGCACGGCTGGGCAACGGCGCCACCGGAGGGCCGGCGCAGTGAGTCTCGCGCCCCGGGTCGTCCTCGTCCATCGCACCACGGAGTACGAGGAGTTGGTGGCCCGGCACGGTACGCACGGGCAGGCCGCGTTCTTCCTCTCCTCCCGTGGGCGGGACATCGAGGAGGTGGCCGAGCGGCACCGGCGGGCGCGGGAGGCACTGGCGGAGGTGGTCTCGGCGGTGCCGCTGACCTGGCGTCAAGCGCGCGTCGAGCGCGGCGACCTGGACCGCTTCCTCTTCGCTCCGGAGGACGTGGTGGTCGTGGTCGGGCAGGACGGGCTGGTGGCGAACGTGGCCAAGTACCTGACCGGACAGCCGGTGGTGGGGATCGACACCGACCCCGGACGGAACCCGGGGGTGCTCGTGCGGCACCGGCCGCGCGACGCGAGTGCGCTGCTCGCCTCGGCGCGCGGGGGCCGGGCCGACGAGCTGACCATGGTCGAGGCGGTCGCGGACGACACGCAGCGGCTGGTCGCACTCAACGAGATCTATCTCGGAACCGCGAGCCACCAGACGGCCCGCTATCGGCTGGGGCTCGACGAGTACGGGGGTGCCGTCGAGCCCCAGGCCTCCTCCGGGGTCCTGGTGGGTACCGGGACGGGCGCCAGCGGGTGGCTCCGCTCGGTGTGGCAGGAGCGGGGCGGTGAGCTGCCGCTGCCCGGGCCCGCGGAGGAACGTCTCCTCTGGTTCGTCCGCGAGGCCTGGCCGTCACCGGCCACCGGCACGTCCCTCGTCGCCGGCTCCCTCACCGCCTCCGCCCGCCTCTCCCTCACCGTCGAGTCCGACCGCCTCATCGCGTTCGGCGACGGCATGGAGGGCGACGCGGTGGAGCTGGTGTGGGGGCAGACCGTACGGGTGGGGGTGGCGGGGGTGAGACTGCGCCTGGTGGGCTGACAAACGCCGGACGGGCTGGGGCTCTCAGGGGCGCGGGAAACTGCGCGCCCAGCCCCCACCGACCCGCAGCCGAAGAACCACCCCGGGGTCTGGGGCGGAGCCCCAGGGGATGGGACGGGTAAGGGCGGCGGGGGCGAAGAACGCTACAGACGTGGGTCCACTGGTTCCGACTCCAGCGCCAGCACCCCGAACACCGCCTCATGCACCCGCCACAACGGCTCCCCCTCCGCCAGCCGGTCCAACGCCTCCAACCCCAGCGCGTACTCCCGAAGCGCGAGCGTCCGCTTGTGGTTCAGGAACCGCCCCCGCAGCCGGTCGAGGTTCTCAGGACGCGTGTACTCAGGACCGTAGATGATCCGCAGATACTCACGGCCCCGGCACTTGATGCCGGGCTGGACAAGACGCCCCTGCCCGCTCCGCACCACCGCCCCGACCGGCTTGACGACCATGCCCTCACCCCCACGCCCGGTCATCTCCAGCCACCAGTCCACCCCGGCCCGCACGGACTCCGCGTCCCCGGTGTCCACGAACAACCGCCGAGTCGTCTGCAGCAGCCCACTCCCGTCGTGCTCGACCAGCCGGTCGATGAGCGCGAGCTGCTCGTCGTGTGGCACCGCGGCGAGAGCGCGGCCCTGGACGGCGAGGATCTGGAAGGGAGCGAGCCGCACCCCCTCCAGCCCGTCCGTCGGCCAGCAGTACCGCCGGTACGCCTCGGTGAACGCCGCCGCGTCGGCGGCCCGCTCCCGCTGCTTGCCGAGCAGTTCCCGGACGTCGACCCCACGCTCCGCGGCCCCTTCGAGCGCGGCCAGCGCCCCCGGGAACGCCGCCCCGGCCGCGGCGCCGACCGCCGCGTACTGACTGCGCAGCAACCCGGACGCCTTGAGCGACCACGGCATCAGCTCGGCGTCGAGCAGCAGCCAGTCCGTACGCAGTTCCTCCCACAGACCGGCCGCCGTCACCGCTTCCCGCACTCGCCCGAGGATCTCCTCGGTGACGGCGGAGTCGTCGAAGAAGGGCCGGCCGGTACGGGTGTACAGCGCCCCCGTGGGCCCCTCCGCGACGCCGAACCGCTCCCGCGCCACCCCCGCGTCCCGGCAGACCAGCGCCACCGCCCGCGACCCCATGTGCTTCTCCTCGCACACGACGCGGGCGACGCCGTCCTCCTTGTACTGGGCGAAGGCCTCGGCGGGGTGTTCGAGGTAGCCCTCCACCTGGGAGGTCGCCGTGGGCGCCATCGTCGGCGGGAGGTAGGGCAGCAGGCGCGGGTCGACCGCGAACCGGCTCATGACCTCGAGGGCCGCCGCCGCGTTCTCCTCCCGTACCGACACCCGCCCGGCGTACCGCGTCTCGACGACCCGCCGCCCGTGCACGTCGGCGAGGTCGAGCGGCCGCCCCTCGTGTCCGCCGGGAGCCTCGGAGGCCAGCGGCTTCGTCGGCTCGTACCAGACCCGTTCGGCCGGTACGTCGACGAGCTCGCGCTCCGGCCAGCGCAGCGCGGTGAGCTTGCCGCCGAACACGGCACCGGTGTCGAGGCAGATGGTGTTGTTCAGCCAGGTGGCCGTGGGGACCGGGGTGTGACCGTAGACGACGGCCGCCCGGCCCCGGTAGTCCTCCGCCCACGGATAGCGCACCGGCAGGCCGAACTCGTCCGTCTCCCCGGTCGTGTCGCCGTACAGCGCGTGCGAGCGCACCCGGCCCGACGTACGGCCGTGGTACTTCTCGGGCAGTCCGGCGTGGCAGACGACGAGCCGCCCGCCGTCCAGGACGTAGTGACTGACCAGCCCGTCGACGAACTCCCGCACCCGCGCGCTGAATTCCTCACTCTCGCCGTCCAGCTGCTCGATGGTCTCGGCCAGTCCGTGGGAGTGCTGGACCTTGCGGCCCTTGAGATAGCGGCCGAGCTTGTTCTCGTGGTTGCCCGGCACGCACAGCGCGTCGCCGGCCGCGACCATGGACATCACGCGGCGCAGAACTCCGGGCGTGTCCGGGCCGCGGTCGACGAGGTCGCCGACGAAGACGGCCGTACGGCCCTGAGGGTGCGCGCCGTCGACGTAACCGAGCTTGCCGAGCAGGGTCTCCAGCTCCGAGGCGCAGCCGTGGATGTCACCGATGATGTCGAAGGGGCCGGTGAGGTGGGTCAGGTCGTTGAACCGCTTCTCCGTCCGCACCTCGGCGCTCTCGATCTCCGCCACGCCCCGCAGGACGTGCACCTTGCGGAAGCCCTCGCGCTCCAAGTGCCGCAGCGAACGGCGTAGTTCACGGATGTGGCGCTGGATGACGCGGCGCGGCATGTCGGCGCGGTCGGTGCGGGAGGCGTTGCGCTCGGCGCACACCTCCTCCGGCACGTCGAGCACGATCGCGATGGGCAGCACGTCGTGCTTCTTGGCGAGTTCGATCAGCTGGCGGCGGCTCTCCTGCTGGACGTTCGTGGCGTCCACGACGGTGCGCCGGCCGGCCGCGAGCCGCTTGCCCGCGATGTAGTGGAGGACGTCGAAGGCGTCGCCGCTGGCGCTCTGGTCGTTCTCGTCGTCGGCGACCAGGCCGCGGCAGAAGTCACTGGAGATGACCTCGGTCGGCTTGAAGTGCCGGCGAGCGAAGGTGGACTTGCCGGAGCCGGACGCGCCGATCAGGACGACGAGGGAGAGGTCGGTGACGGGCAGGGTGCGCCCCTGGGTGGTGTCGTTGCCGGTCATGCGGCCTTCTCCTCCTTCGTGGTGGTCGGGGTGGTGGTCGGGGTGCCCGTGGTGGTCGGGGTGCCGGTGGTGGCGAGGGTGAAGACGGCCATCTGGGTCGGCGGACCGACCTCCGGGTCGTCGGGGCCGACGGGCGTGAACTCCACCTCGTATCCGTGCCGCCCGGCCACCTGGCGGGCCCAGGTCCGGAACTCCTCCCGGTTCCACTCGAACCGGTGGTCGCCATGGCGGGAGTGTCCGGCCGGGAGGGTCTCCCAGCGGACGTTGTACTCGACGTTCGGCGTCGTCACCAGGACCGTACGGGGGCGGGCCGAGCCGAAGACGGCGTATTCCAGGGCGGGCAGCCGCGGCAGGTCGAGGTGCTCGACGACCTCGCTGAGCACGGCGGCGTCGTACCCCTTGAGGCGGTTGTCGGTGTAGGCGAGCGAGCCCTGGAAGAGCCGCACGCGCGCGGCCTGCCGCTCGCCCATCCGGTCCAGCTTGAGCCGCCGCGAGGCGATGGCGAGCGCCCGTATCGACACATCGACACCGACGATCTCGGTGAACCGCACGTCCTTGAGCAGCGCCTGCACCAGCTGCCCCTGACCGCAGCCGAGGTCGAGCACGCGGGCCGCGCCCGACGCCTGCAGCGCGGCGAGGATCGCGTCCCGGCGCTGGACAGCGAGCGGGATCGGCTTCTCCTCCGTGTCCGCCTCCTCGTCGACCGCGTTGTCGATCTCCTCGACCTCGGTGTCGTCGGCCTCGGCGAGCCGTACGAGCTCCAGCCGCTCCATCGCCTCCCGCATCAGCGACCAGCGCCGCGAGAGGTACCGGTCGGCGATCAGCCTCTGCTCGGGGTGGTCCGGCAGCCAGCCCTCGCCCGCCCGCAGCAGCTTGTCGACCTCGTCGGACGACACCCAGTAGTGCTTGGCGTCGTCGAGCACCGGCAGCAGGACGTAGAGGTGGCGCAGGGCTTCGGCGACGGTCAGACCCGACGCCTCCAGTTCCAGGCGTACGTAGCGGGAGTCGCCCCACTCGGGGAACTCGACGTCCAGCGCCACGGCCTCGACCGCCACCGTCCACCCGAGCGGCTCGAACAGCTTGCGTACGAGGTCGGCGCCGCCCCTGGCGGGAAGCGCGGGCACCTCGATCCGGAGCGGCAGCGGCCGCGCCGGCAGGTCCGGCTTCGCGGCGCACTGGCCCTTCATCGCGCTGGAGAACACCGCGCTCAGCGCCACGGCGAGCAGGGACGAGGCGGCGTACGGGCGGTCGTTGACGTACTGCGCGAGCGCGGCGTCGGGTGCGCCGCCGCGGCCCTTGCCCTTGCCGCGCCGGACCAGCGCCACCGCGTCGACCTCCAGCAACAGTGCGGCCGTGCACCGCTCGACGGACGCCTCGGGGTAGAGGACGTGCGCCGTGCCGTAGGAGGTCGAGAACGCCTGCGCCTTGTCGGGATGCTTGTGCAGCAGGAAGCCGAGATCGGTGGCGGGGCGCTCTGGGGTACCGGTGGTACTGATCGTCAGGAACACTGGAATCTGCCTCGAAACGTCTTCTGAGCTGTGAATACCTCACCAGCGCCGAGCGCCGGTGAACCACAGCGGGGGGAGAGCGCGCCGGGGGATCACTGCTCCCGGCCTGTCGTCGGCGCGCCCGCCCCAACGTATAGCGAACGCCCCTGGGGGACCCGAGAATTTTCCCACCGAGCTCCGTGACAGCGGTTCCTGGTGGGGCGGCTGATGTGACCGGTGCATGATGGATGCATGGATCTTCGAGTCTTCACAGAACCGCAGCAGGGAGCGACCTACGAGACGCTGCTCCGCGTCGCCAAGGCCGCCGAAGACCTCAACTACGGAGCCTTCTTCCGTTCTGACCACTACCTGCACATGGGATCCGTCGACGGGCTTCCCGGGCCCACCGACGCCTGGATCACCCTGGCCGGTCTCGCCCGTGAGACGAGCCGGATCCGCCTCGGCACGCTCATGACGGCCGGTACTTTCCGCCTCCCCGGCGTCCTCGCCATCCAGGTCGCGCAGGTCGACCAGATGTCGGGCGGGCGAGTGGAACTCGGTCTGGGATCCGGCTGGTACGAGGCCGAGCACGAGGCGTACGGGATTCCGTTCCCCAAGGAGAAGTTCGGACGGCTGGAGGAACAACTCGCCATCGTCACGGGCCTGTGGGAGACGCCCGTCGGTGAGCGGTTCAACTACGAGGGGAAGTACTACCAGCTCAAGGACTCCCCCGCGCTTCCCAAGCCCGCGCAGCCGAAGGTGCCGGTCCTGATCGGCGGCCACGGTGCCAAGCGGACGCCCGAGCTGACGGCGCGGTACGCCGACGAGTTCAACATCCCCTTCGCCTCCCTCGCGGACACGGAGCAGCAGTTCCAGCGGGTGCGGGCGGCGGCCGAGCGGGCCGGGCGCAAGGGCGACGACCTCGTGTACTCGAACGCGCTCGTCGCCTGTGTCGGTAAGAACGACAGCGAGGTGAAGCGGCGCGCGGACGCCATCGGGCGGGACGTCGACGAACTCAAGGCGAACGGGCTCGCGGGCTCCGCGGCGGAGGTCGTCGAGAGGATCGCCCAGTATCAGGCCGTCGGGTCGCAGCGGATGTACATGCAGATGCTGGACCTCGATGACCTGGACCACCTGGAGTTGATCGCCGCGGAGGTCATGCCGCAGCTCGGCTGAGGTCGCCTTCCTCGGGCCCGCCGCCCCTGCCCAAGATGCGCACAGCGCCCCTCAAGGGGCGCGGGGAACTGCGCGACCAGCCCCCACCGGCCCGCAGCCGAAACACCACCCCTCGGGGTCTGGGGCGGAGCCCCAGAAGGATGGGACGGGTAGGGGCGGCGGGGGCGAGCGAAGGCCCCCGTCTACCCGGTCGCCGACCCCCGCTCCACCACCCCCTGATCCCGCGCGGCCAACCGTCTCAGCATCTCCAGGACCCGGTCCCGGGACTCGTCCGCCGCGTCGATCGCCTCCATGCACTGCCAGTACCTCCCCTGATCGTCCGCCGCGCAGGCGATACCGACGAGGGCGATACCGACCTCGCCGAGGAGACCCCCGAGACACAGCAGGGACTCTCGCGCATCACCCAACTCGGTGAGCTGAGCGGCGCGCAGGTCGGCCATGTCGCGGGGCGGCGCGTCCAGCACACCGCAGCCCCGGCCCGCCAGCTCCGTCAGTCCAAGCGCCTCGCCCCGCAGTTCCGGCGGCCCCGAGACGGCGAAACGACTCCCTATGGCCTGGGCCAGGGCCTGCGCCTGCCACGCCTCCGCCACCACCTCGACCGTGTCCCCGCTCCCCGCGAGGGCACGCCTGCTCGCCCCGATGAGCCGCACCGCGTCCATGCACTGCCCCCGTCTGTCCCGACGCGCTCGTCGCACGTCCGCCCGAACTCCCCTGTCCACTACCCAGAGTGAGAGCCCGCGAGACGAAAAGCCAGAGGAAGACCGAAATCTGTGGACAGGAAGTCGAATGTGGACAACTCAACGACTCCGGAGAGTGACAATCGGACCCACCGCTTCCCCGACACCCTCACCACGGCACCTCCGCGAAGCACCGCACACCCCACCGCGGCTCTTCCACGACAACAGCGCGCACCCCGCCACGGGGCCCGCCCGTCCCCGTCCCCCGCGCCACAGCGCCCCCCGCGCCGCAGCACCCCACACCGCCGGGCCCCCTACGCCCCCTCCCCCACCGGAAACCTCCGCTCGTTCCGGTCGATCTTCGCGTCGAGCGCCGCCAACGCGTCGATGCCGAGCACCTCGCACAGCTGGAGCAGATACGCCAGCACGTCCGCCACCTCGTCCGTGACGCGGTGCGCGGTGTCCGCGTCGTCCATGACCCGCGCCGACTCCTCGGGCGTCAGCCACTGGAAGATCTCGACCAGTTCGGACGCCTCCACGCTGAGCGCGGCGACCAGGTTCTTCGGCGTGTGGTACTGCTGCCAGTTCCGCGCGGCCGCGAACTCGGCCAGCCTGCGCTGCAACTTCGCCACATCCAGTTCACTTTCACTCACGGCGTCAGGTCTACCACCGTGGTCCCCGGCACCTCGCACACCCGGACGCCATCGCCCACCGCACCCACCAGCCGGATGTGCCCCCGCTCGCACATCCGCGCCGCCAGTCGCACCAACTCCCCGGCCTGCCGCACGTCCAGCCCCCGGTCGAGGCCGTCGGCCAGCACCGTCAGCGTCTGCAACGCGGCCGGGACCTCCCCCGCCGGGTCGACCTCCAGCACGCCGGGCCCGGTGAGCAGCACCAGGGCCAGCGCCAGATACCTCAGCTCGCCGTCCCCGAGCAGCCCCAGGTGCGTACGGACACCGTCCCCGCGATCGAGGAGCGCGCGGACCGTGCCGTCGCCGAGCGGCTCGGCCAGGACGTCCGTGACGGGGCCCGCGCAGCCGGCCCGTACCGCCGTGACCAGGTGCGCGTAGCGGTGGCCGCACTCCGACCGGGTACGCCACAGCACCTCGGCGAGGTTGTCGCAGCCCCGGAGCAACCGCCCCGCGCCGAGCGGAGCGGCGGCGCGCATCCGTCGGGGGCTCGGGTCGCAGGCGTACACGGACCGCAGGGCGACCACCATCTGCTCGGCCGCGGCCAGGACCCGCCGTTCACCGTCCGTCCGGCCGGCGACGCGCAGTGGCAGCAGCGCGGTGCCGAGGCGGTCGTCGGGGAGCGGGCCCCGGGTGACCGCCGACGAGCCCGCCGTGTGCCAGGCCGCCTGGACGACACGGCGGCCGGGGTCCCGTAGCGCGGTCTCCAGGAGGGTCAGGCCGCCCGCGGTCAACCGCTCGCCGACGATGCGCAGTTCGGGCTCGGCCTGTACGGCGACATCGAGCCGTACGGGTCCTTCGGGGCCGTCGACCGTGCAGCCGATGCGGAAGCCGCGCCGTCGCTGGGCGTCGGGCCGGGCGCGTTCGGGGACGCAGGAGACCGGGTCGGGGAACACTTCGCCGAGCGCGGCGCCGCCGCCGAGCCGCGCCAGTGCCTCGTACGCCCGCAGGGCACCGGTCTTGCCGCTGCCGCTGGGGCCGGTGAAGAGAGTGAGAGGGCCGAGCGGGAACCGGGCGCGCCGGTGCGCGGCGAAGGCGGCGAGCCTGAGTTCGGTGGCGCCGGGCCGGTCGGGGCGCGCCTCGGCCTGGGCGGGGGCCGCCAGAGATGACACGGTCATATGTGGACGGTAAGGGCCCCTCGCCGGGCGAACCGCAGGCGAACCGTTACAGCCCGGCGGCCTTCCCACGATCGGGGGACCGGCGCGCGCCCGCGCGCGGCGCCCGGTCCTGGACGCCCCTGGTCAGATCCCGGGAACCCCCGCCCTCCCCTGATCAGATCCCGGGAAGCCCAGCCCTCCCTTGATCAGATCCCAGGAACCCCCGCCCCTTCCATCAGCCCTCGCACCTCGGTCCCGCGCGGTGTCAGCAGGAACACGTTGCGGTCGACCCGGTGCATGCCGCTCGCCAGACCGAAGACCACCCCCGTGCTGAAGTCCAGCACCCGCTTGGCGACCTCGGTCTCCGCGCTGGTCAGGTCGAGCAGGACGGGGATGCCCGACATCAGCGTCTCCGCGACGTCGCGGGCGTCCGCGAACACATTGACCCGCAGGACCACGAAGCGGCGCCGCGCCTCGGTCACGGCCTCGGGTATCGACCGGTGATTCACCGCCGAGGGCCAGGCGTCCCGGCCCCGCAGCGGAACGACCTGGGCGAGCCCTTCCCACTGCTCGTCGGTGACGTCGTGGCTGTTCACTGGCCCACCCCGTCCTGGCTCGCACTCATTGTCTGCACCGGCCAATTCTTACGCATGGTCACCCGTTCGGCCCAACAGCGACACGGTCCGCGACACCCTCACATCGCCCGTCGGCCGGTTGTGCAGCGGGCGTAACCCCCCAAGATCAGACCATGTGACATCCGCGTAACGGGCAATTCGTACTGTCGTCGGCATGACCACGACCCCCCGCCCGGAGCAGGTCCGGACCGTCTGCTCGTACTGCGGTGTGGGCTGCGGCATGGTCCTCGACATCGGCCGGGGACCGGACGGACGGCGTACGGTCCTGAAGGCGTCCGGGGACAAGCACCACCCCGCCAACTCCGGTCGGCTGTGCACCAAGGGCGCGACCACGGCCGACATGCTCGCCGCGCCCGGCCGGCTGACCACGGCGCTCGTGCGCGAGGACCGCGGCGAGGAGCCACGTCCCGCCCCCGTCGACGTGGCCCTCGCCGAGACCGCCCGGCGTCTGCGCGCGATCATCGACGAGCACGGCCCGGACGCCGTCGCCTTCTACGTCTCCGGGCAGATGACCCTCGAAGCGCAGTACCTCGCCAACAAGCTGGCCAAGGGCTTCGTCGGGACGAACCAGATCGAGTCGAACTCACGGCTGTGCATGGCGAGCGCGGGCACCGGCTACAAGCTGTCGCTCGGCGCCGACGGACCGCCGGGGTCGTACGACGATCTCGACCGCGCGGACGTGTTCCTCGTCATCGGGTCCAACATGGCCGACTGTCATCCGATCCTCTTCCTGCGGCTCATGGAGCGTGTGAAGGCCGGGGCCAAGCTGATCGTCGTCGATCCGCGGCGCACCGCGACGGCGGCGAAGGCCGATCTGTTTCTGCAGATCAGGCCGGGGACCGACCTCGCGCTGCTCAACGGACTGCTGCACCTGCTGCACGAAGGCGGCTACACGGACCCGGGCTTCATCGCCCGGCACACCGAGGGCTGGGAGGCGATGCCCGCGTTCCTCGCGGACAGTCCGCCCGCGGCCGTCGCCGAGATCACCGGCATCCCGGAGGACGACATCCGGGCGGCGGCGCGGCTGATCGGTGAGGCCGGGGAGTGGACGAGCTGCTGGACCATGGGGCTCAACCAGTCCACGCACGGCACCTGGAACACCAACGCGCTCGTCAATCTGCATCTCGCCACCGGCGCCATCTGCCGGCCCGGCAGCGGACCGTTCTCCCTCACCGGGCAGCCCAACGCCATGGGCGGGCGCGAGATGGGGTACATGGGGCCCGGGCTGCCCGGGCAGCGGTCGGTGCTGGTGGACGAGGAGCGTGCCTTCGTAGAGGAGTTGTGGGGGCTGCCGGTCGGGAGCATCCGCAAGGACGGGGTGGGGCAGGGCACCGTCGAGATGTTCCGGAAGATGGCCGAGGGGGACATCAAGGCCTGCTGGATCATCTGCACCAACCCCGTCGCCTCGGTCGCCAACCGCCGGACCGTCATCGAAGGGCTCGAAGCCGCCGAGTTCGTCGTCACCCAGGACGTCTTCGCCGAGACCGAGACCAACGCGTACGCCGATGTCGTGCTCCCCGGCGCGCTGTGGACGGAGGCCGAGGGCGTCCTGGTCAACAGCGAGCGGACGCTGACCCTGGCACGGGCCGTCGTCGACCCGCCCGGGGAGGCGCGGGCGGACTGGCGGATCATCGCGGCCGTCGCCCGCGCCATGGGGTACGAGAAGGAGTTCTCGTACGACAGTGCCGAGCAGATCTTCGAGGAGATCAAGGGGGCGTGGAACCCGAAGACCGGGTGGGATCTGCGGGGTGCCTCCTACGAGCGGCTGCGGGGCGGGCCCGTGCAGTGGCCCGTGGCGCGGGAGGACGGGCCCGCGCGGAATCCGATCCGGTATGTGGAGCCGGCGGGCGACGGTGAGCTGTCGTTTCCCACCGCGAGCGGGCGGGCCGTCTTCTACGCGCGGCCCCATCTGCCGCCCGCCGAGATGCCCGACGACGACTTTCCGTTCGTGCTCAACACCGGACGTCTGCAGCACCAGTGGCACACGCTGACCAAGACGGGGAAGGTGGCCAAGCTCAACAAGCTCAACCCCGGGCCGTTCGTGGAGCTGCATCCTCAGGACGCGGCCGCGCTCGGGATCGTGGAGGGGGACTCGGTGGAGGTCGCCTCCCGGCGGGGGCGGGCGGTGTTGCCCGCGGTGGTGACGGACCGGGTGCGGGTGGGGTGCGTGTTCGCGCCGTTTCACTGGAACGACCTGTTCGGGGAGTACCTGAGCATCAACGCGGTGACCAGTGACGCGGTGGATCCGGTGTCGTTCCAGCCGGAGTTCAAGGTGTGCGCGGTGTCGCTGGCGCGCGTTGCCGCCCGAAGGGCGCTTCCGGGGACGCCCGACGGGCCGGAGACACCCGACGGATCGAAGGCGCCCGACGGGTCGCAGATCCCAGACGGGCCGAAGATGCCCACCCGAGTCGCGACGGCGCCCGAAGGCTTCGGTCTGGAGCCCGCTCCCCCGCCCGTGCTCTCCTCCGTCGAGCGGCAGTACCTCAGCGGCTTTCTCGCCGGGCTCTCCTCCGGGCTCCCGGGCGTGCCCGTCCTCCCCCCGGACGCCCCCTTCGACCCCGAGCACGCCCTCTGGGTGAACGGCGTGCTCGCCGGGATGTACTCGCGCTCCGCGCCCCCGGCGGCTCCCGCGCCGGAGTCCGCGCGCCGTGAGGTGGCGGTGCTGTGGGCCTCGCAGACCGGGAACGCGGAGGAGTTCGCGACGGCCACCGCCGAGCGGCTCACCGCCACCGGGCACCGGGCGCGACTGGTCGGGATGGACGAGGCGGACGTCGGCGCGCTCGCCCGCAGCGCCGACCTGCTCTTCATCACCAGCACCTTCGGGGACGGTGACGCGCCCGACAACGGGTCCGGCCTGTGGGACACCCTGTCCGGGCAGGAGGCTCCGCGGCTGGACGGCGTGCGCTATGCCGTGCTCGCCTTCGGCGACTCCTCGTACGACGACTTCTGCGGGCACGGGCGTCGGCTGGACGCGCGCCTGGACGAGTTGGGCGCCGTACGCCTGGCTCCCCGTACGGACTGCGAACCGGACTACGAGCCGAACGCGGACGCCTGGCTGGAGCTGATCCTCACCGCGCTCGGCGGACGGACCGAGACACCCAGGACACCCGATGCACCCGAAACATCCAGGGCGTCCGAGTCGCCCCGGACCGCCAACCCCGCCAGGCCCGCCAAGCCCGCGCCGCCAGCCGCCACCGCCCGTCTCACCGGCAACCGGCTGCTCAGCCTGCCCGGCGCCGGCAAGGAAGTGCGCCGATTCACCTTCGACACCCGGGACAGCGAGAGCCCGCTGCCGTACGAGGCGGGGGACGCGCTCGGCGTGCGGCCCGTCAACTCGCCGGGTCTGGTTACCGAATGGCTGGAGACGATTGGCGTCGACAGCTCAACGTCCGTCGATGTGACGGGTGTGGGTGAGGTCACCTTCGGCGAGGCCCTGCTTCGGCATTTCGACATCACGCGGATCACCCCGGATCTGCTGCGCTTCGTCGGTGAACGGACGCGTGACGGCCGCGAGTTGAGGAAGCTGCTGCGTCCGGACAACAAGGGAGAGCTGGCCCGCTGGTCGTGGGGGCGGCAGTCCGTGGACGTCGTGGCCGAGCATCCGGTGCACGCGTCGGCGGCGGAGTGGGCCGAGGTGTTCAAGCGGTTGCAGCCCCGGCTGTACTCGATCTCGTCGAGTCCGCTCGTCGACCCGTACCTCGTCTCGCTGACCGTCTCCGTGGTGCGGTACGAGAATCCGGGCGGCCGAGCGAGGGGCGGGGTCTGTTCGCCCTTCCTCGCCGATGCCGAACCGGAGGCGGAGGTCCCGGTCTTCGTGCAGCGGTCGCCGCACTTCAGGCCCCCGGCGGACGCGACGACACCCATGGTGATGGTGGGGCCCGGTACCGGAGTCGCGCCGTTCGTCGGATTCCTCGAGGAGCGCCGGGCGCTCGGCCATCGGGCGCCGAACTGGCTGTTCTTCGGCGAGCAGCACCGCGCCACCGACTTCTACTACGAGGACGAGCTGACCGGACTGCTCGACGACGGCACGCTCACCCGGCTCGACACGGCGTTCTCGCGCGACCAGCGCGCCAAGGTCTACGTGCAGGACCGGATGCGTGAGCACGGGCCCGAGCTGTGGCACTGGCTCCAGGACGGCGCCCGCTTCTATGTGTGCGGAGACGCCTCGCGGATGGCCAAGGACGTCGACCGGGCGCTGCGGGACATAGCCGTCACGCACGGCGGTCTGGGCGGAACGGAGGCCACCGCGTACGTCAAACAGCTGGCGGCGGAGAAGCGGTACGTACGGGACGTGTACTGAGACACGGGAGACACGGGGTGTGGTGAGCCCACCGAGAGCCGCGAGTTGCACATAATTGGCGAACCCGACCATTCGTAGCGTGCCGGCATCCCTCGTTCGCTGTCCCACCGCACCGCACATTGAGGCGTACCCCCATGAGCCTGAGCATCCGCAACCAGCTCCCCGGAACCGTCACCTCCGTCACCCCGGGCGAGGTGATGGCGACGGTCAAGGTCCGCCTCGACGGCGGTCAGGACCTCACCGCGGCCATCACCGCGGAGGCGGTCGAGGATCTGGGTCTCACCACGGGCTCCACGGTCCGCGCCCTGGTCAAGTCGACGGAGGTGTCCCTGGCCACCGGGCCGGTCGACGGGGTGAGCATCCGCAACCAGTTCCCCGGCACGGTGACGGAGGTCTCCACGGGCGGGGCCATGGCCCGCGTCAAGGTCGAGGTCCCGGGCGGCGAGCTGACCTCCGCGATCACCAAGGACGCGGTGACGGAGCTAGGCCTTGCGGTCGGATCGACGGTCGTCGCACTCATCAAGTCCACCGAGGTGTCCCTCTCCAACGCCTGAGACACCCCAGTATGTCCCGCCAAAGCATGAGACGCCCTTATATGAGATGCTCCCGCACGACACGCACCCACATCGGCCGTAAACGCTCTTCTTACCACCCTCATACCGGACTCTTCACGTCCGGCATCACGGCCTTCATCTGCGGGAATTACCGTCCAATCCCGTGTACTTGGCAGAAATGAGGCCGTCGACCACCGGCCAGAAGGCCCTCACGAAGGCGTCGCCCGACGAGACGCCCGCGCAGTGGCACCGCGTCCTGACCCTGCTCGCCGACATCAGCCTCTTCATCGGCACGCGCCCGATGTGGACGGCGGCGGCGAGCCACCGGCTCGCCGTCGCGGCGGTGATCTCGGTCTGCTACGCCTCGATCCTGGTGACGGGCGTCCTGACGCTGACCGTGCGCCGGGCCCGCTCGCTGGCCCGCCTCGACCTCGTGATCCTCGTGACGGCCGTGACGCTCGCGATGTGCGGGTTCGCCATGTACCACGGCGGCGGTGACGAGTCGGTCCTCACCGCACAGGCCGCCCGTGAGTTCGTCGCCGGGCACCAGGTCTACGACCAGCCGTGGCCCTGGCTCTTCGGGCAGCACGGGGTCGCCCTCACCCCGACGATGACCGGCGGCTACGACTACACGTACGGCTATCCGCCGCTGCCCCTGCTGCTCAGCGCGCCGCTGCTGTGGGTCGGACACGGGGCCGCCCCCGCGGTCCTCACCGCCACCGGCGCCCTGATCGTGGGCACGATCGTGATGTGGCGGATGCTGCCGACGCAGTGGCGGTCCGCGGCCACGCTGGTCTGCCTCGGTCTCGGCCTGCTGACCGCGTACGCCCGGCTCGGCTATCCGGCGATCGTCGCGTGTGCCTTCCTCATCCCGGTGGTGGTGGGCTGGCCGCGGATGGGCTACGGCGGACGGAGCGACTGGGCGCGGGCGGCGTGCCTGGGCGCGGCCTGCGCCTCGCAGCAGCTGCCGTGGTTCCTCACGCCGTTCCTGCTGGCCGGGGTCTACGCCCTGCGCCGCGGTGACCTCGGAGCGCGCGCGGCGGCGTCCGCCGTGGGCCGGATCGTAGGGGTGGCCGCCCTGACCTGGCTGCTGATCAACGCGTACTTCATCGTGAGCGAGCCACGCAGCTGGTTCTCCGGGATCGCGCTCCCGCTCACCCAGCAGGCGAACCTGCACGGTCAGGGCCTGGTCGGCATCTCGCTGTACTTCACCGACGGCAGCGACCGGCTGTCCTGGTACTCGCACGCGAGCATGCTGCTGGCCGCCGGGCTGCTCGGGCTCTTCGTGTTGTTCATGCGGCGGCTGGGACCGGCCGCGGTGGTCCTGCCGTGGTGCGCGTTCTTCCTGGCGACGCGTTCGCAGGACGGCTACTACCTGATGATGACGCCGCTCTGGCTGGCCGCCGCCGTGACCGCGCCGCCGTCGGCCTTCACCACGGCGTGGCAGCCCCGGCCCGCCTTCCTGCGCGGCCCGCACCGGCAGCGGGCGCGCATCGCCACCGGCGTGCTGCTGATCGTCCCCGCCCTGGTCGCGTCGACCCTGGCGGTGACGGGATCGCCGCCCCTGAGGATGCGGCTGGTCGGCGAGAGCCGGACCACCACCGCCAAGACCGTGACCGCGCTCACCGTCCGCGTCACCAACCTCGGCGACACGGCCCTCACCCCGCACTTCACCCTGACCACGGGCCAGGGCATGGGCCGCTACTGGTCCATCAAGTCCGGCCCCGCCACCCTCGGCCGGCACGCCTCGGCCAGCTACGAGCTCCTGCCGCCCTCCGGCAGGTTCACCCTCCCCGGCGCCGGAGTACGCATCCGGCTGCGGGCCGTCTCGGCCACGCCGATGACGCTGTCCAGCACGGATCTGCACCTGAAGGCCCCGGCAAGCACCCGCTAGGGCCCCCTGACGTACGCCGCCGGTCGCGGTTCTCCGCGGCCGGCGGTAGACGTCAGGAGGATGATCCGGAAGCGGCGTACTGCGTTCTCAGTAGTCGCAAATGTCGGCACGTGCACGACGACGGGAGGGGTCTGCCACGGGGAACCTGATGGGGTTCCCGAGATCGGACGAGTGGAGACCTCAGCCCGTGGCTACCTTCCTTTATCGACTGGGCCGTACGGCCTTCCGGCGGCGCTGGTACGTCGCCCTCATATGGGTGGCCGTCCTGGCCGCTGTCGGCTTCGGTGCGGCCAAGGCTCCCGCCGCTCCTGATCCGAACAACTCCATGCCGGGGATCGAGTCCCAGAAGGCGTTCGACCTCATGGAGCAGCGCTTCCCCGGGGCGAAGGCCGACGGGGCGAACGCCCGGATCGTCTTCGTGGCCCCCGACGGCCAGAAGATCACCGCCGCCGGGAACAAGAAGACCATCGACAAACTGGTGGACGAGGCGGCCGACGGCTCGCAGGTCGCCAGCGCGGTCAGCCCCTTCCAGGCGAAGGCGATCAGCAAGGACGCCACGACGGCGTACGCGACCGTCACCTACAAGGTGAAGGCCGACGACCTCACCGACGCCAGCAAGAACTCTCTGAAGGACGCGATAGCGCAGGCCAAGAAGTCCGGCCTGACCGTCGAGGTCGGCGGCACGGCGCTGGCGACCCAGCCCGCCGCGGGCGGCTCGGCCGAGGCGATCGGTATCGCCATCGCCGCGCTCGTCCTGATCATCACCTTCGGTTCACTGACCGCCGCCGGGCTGCCGCTGCTCACCGCGATCCTCGGCGTGGGCGTCTCGATGGCCGCGATCATGGCCCTGTCCAGCACGCTCGGCCTGTCCTCCACCACCGGCACCCTCGCCACCATGCTCGGCCTCGCCTGCGGCATCGACTACGCCGTCTTCATCGTCTCCCGCTACCGCGAGGAACGCGCCAAGGGCCACACCCCGCAGGAAGCCACGGGCCTCGCCACCGGAACCGCCGGATCCGCCGTCGTCTTCGCCGGCCTCACCGTCGTCATCGCCCTCGCCGGCCTGTCCGTCGTCGGCATCCCCATGCTCACCAAGATGGGCCTCGCCGCCGCCGGAGCCGTCATGGTCGGCGTCGTCATCGCGCTGACCCTGGTCCCCGCCCTCCTCGGCTTCTGGCCCAACGCCGTACTCTCCCGCACGGCCCGCAAACGCGGACGGATCAAGGAAGGCGGCGAGAACAACGGCGGCAGCCGCTGGGCACGCCTCGTCCTGCGCCGCCCCCTCCCGGTACTCCTGCTGTCGGTCGCCGGCCTGGGCGCCCTCGCCGTACCGGTAATGGACCTCCAGCTGGGCATGCCCGGAGACGAGGCCAAACCCACCTCCACCACCGAGCGCCGTGCCTACGACGACCTCGCCAAAGGCTTCGGCCCCGGCTTCAACGGCCCCCTGACCATCGTCGTGGACGCCAAGAACGCCACGAACCCCAAGACCGCGGTCACCACCATCGAGAAGAAGATCAAGGCCACCGACGGCATCGTCTCCGTCTCCCCCGCCCGCTTCAACACCACGGGCGACACCGCGGTCTTCTCCGCCGTCCCCACCACCGCGCCCACCGACAAGAAAACCCAGGACCTCGTCAAGACCATCCGCAACGAACGCCCCGCCACCGAAGCCTCCACCCACGCCGAGTTCGAGGTCACCGGCACCACCGCCCTGAACATCGACATGGCGGAAAAGACCCAGAACGCCCTCATCCCCTACCTCATCGTGGTCGTCGGCCTGGCCATCCTGCTCCTGATGGTGGTCTTCCGCTCGATCCTGGTCCCCATCAAAGCGGCCGTCGGCTTCCTCCTGTCGGTACTCGCCGCGCTCGGCTCCGTCGTCGCCGTCTTCCAGTGGGGCTGGCTGGCCTCACTCCTCGGCGTCGAGACCACCGGCCCGATCATGAGCATGATGCCGATCTTCCTGGTAGGCATCGTCTTCGGCCTCGCAATGGACTACGAGGTGTTCCTCGTCGCCCGGATGCGCGAGGCCTACGTCCACGGCAACAGCCCCAGCCAGGCCGTCCAGAGCGGCTTCCGCCACAGCGCCCGCGTCGTGGTCGCCGCCGCGCTGATCATGATGGCCGTGTTCTCCGGCTTCATCGGCGCCGGCGAATCCATGATCAAGATGATCGGCTTCGGCCTCGCCATCGCCGTCATGTTCGACGCATTCATCGTCCGCATGGCCTTCGTACCCGCAGTCCTGGCCCTGCTCGGCGAAGCCGCCTGGTGGATGCCCCGCTGGCTGGACCGCATCCTGCCCAAAGTCGACGTCGAGGGCGAGGCGCTCACCCAGCAGTCGACGATCGCCCCGACGCCCCCGGCACACGACGACCCGGCCGCACAGGAACCGGCCCGCGTCTGACCGCCCCCGCACGCCGGAGGGCCGCCCTCCGGCGGGCGGGTCGAGCGGTGGCCGGCCGTCCTCCTGCTCGGTCGGCCGCGGCCAGTAGAGCCTGGCGATCAAGTCCCGCACCCTGGCCCGCGCTCCCGCCCAGCGACCGGCCCGCAAGGCCCAGGTCACACTGCGGGGCCTCCTACGAATACGGCGACAACTGCCCTACGCACCGCACCAGTTCACTCACCCGTGGTACAGCACACGGACGACGTACGCGTCGGCCGGAAGTGCGTCGAGGTACTCGTTGAAGTCGTCGGCGAAACGGGCGACCGGGTCTTCGCCCACGAGGTCCTCCAGTTCCGGGTTGTCCAGGAGCGCCGCGATGACAGGCTGCGTGCGGAAGTCCTCCAGCACCTGTGTCTGCGGATAACCCTCGGGGTCGGCGAAGTGCCGGGCCCGGAAGTCGCTCATGGCGCGCGCTTGCGGGTACCCGGAGGCAAACGCCTGCCAGGCCTCGAAAGCCCGGCGCGCCTTGGCGGCTGCCTGCGCGCGGGGGCATTGGAGGTCCAGCAACGCGCGGTCCGCCGTCGCACAGCGAGGGCGGAACGCTGCGCGGCTCTCCGGAAATGGTTTCGGACCCCCGGATGAGGCGCGGGTCCGCCTCGTGCCCCGGGACGACCGGGAACTCGCCGCCCCGGCCGTCGATCCGCCAGTAGTCCCACCAGGTCTCGACGTCCGGCACACCAGGTCCGGCGTCGCGGTTGTAGTCGTACGGCGCCATGGCCGCACCGACGGCCCGGAGGACGTCCCCCCGGGGCACACCGGGGGGACGCACACGGTCACTCGCTCTTTCGCCATGGCCCATTCCTCGGCCTCGGCCTCGGCCTCGTCCTCACGCTCGTGCCATCGGCACCGGGTCGCACAACACGCGGCCGTCTGTCACACCAGACGCCTGATCTCTCCGCGCACCCGGTAGAAGCCACCCACCGAGGAGTGCAGCGCGTCCACCACATAGCGGGCGCCGGGCTGGCGTATCGCACGCGGGAACTGCACGTTCCAACTCGGCTCATAGCCCTCGGAGACCACGTGCACGCGCACTCGGCCCCCTTCCTGAGTGCACTCCACGACGACCCCGCTCCCCGGCGCGGGGACGGCGCTGACCGTGGCGACGGAGGCGGCGGTGGTCAGCGGTGCGTACGTCGGCAGGGCGGCCGCCAGTTTGATGTCCGCGGCGACCGGGACGGTGCCCGACTGGGCGGCGTTGATCGCGGCCTCGCTCGCGTCGATGCAGGCGAGCGAGCCGTCCGTGGAGACGATGTACAGCCTTTCGTCGTGGTACTGCATGGACAGCGCCGAACCGCCGCCCGTGCCGAGCTTCCACAGCCGGGTGCCGTCGGCGGTGAAGCAGTAGACGGAGGAAGCGGAGTCGCCCGCGAAGACGTACCGCCCGCCGGGGGACGTGGCGCACGAGTACACCGCGGCGTCGCACGCGTAGGAGGCCTCGATCCGCCCGTCGGACTTGGCGAGCCGCTGGACGACCCGCCGCCCCGTCCCGGCGTAGACGGCGTTCTCCTCCTGCCATCCGAAGAGCACGTTGCCGTTGGTCGCGGTGTGCCAGAGCTGGCTGGTGCCGTCCGCCGCGTACGCCGTCACACCGCGGCTGTGCCCGTGGTACACGGCGTGGTCGTCGGCCCGCACCATCCACGCGTTGTCCCCGGACGAGTTGCGCGACCACTGGAGCTCGTCCTCGTGGTCGATGACCGTCAGCCCGCCGTTGCGGTCGGAGACGTTCAGCACGCCCGCGTGAATGTCCAGCCAGAAGATGTCCACCTCGGCCGCTATCTCGTAGGCCGCGAACGGCACCTTCGAGGAGAGGTCGTACACCCGGCCGTCGTCACAGCCCGCGTAGATCCAGAAGTCGTCCGCCACCAGGCACTTCACACCGTCCGGCAGGGAGTAGTGAGCCAACACCTCACCGTCGTGGCTCAGGTTGTAGACGCTGCCGTGCTGGTTGCCCACCCAGCAACGGTCCTCGTCGACATGGATGCCGAACGCCGAGGCGCCCGTACGGAACCGCCACAGCACCGGGGCCGTCGCCCGCGCCGTGGACGGGGCGGACGTCACCTGACGATGCGTCACGGGCCGGGCCGCGCGCTGCCCCTGGACGGCGGGCGCGTACCCCTTGCGCACCTTCTCCGCTATCTTCTTCGCCGCCGCCACGTTCGCCTTCTCGACGGTCGGAAACGCGGAGGTCTGACGCTGCCCGTCCACACCGATCCGTCCGTACCGCACGGAGACGGTGGTCCCCTCGACGGTCACCTCGTAGAACTTGTGGGCACCGCCGCTCTCCTGGGACAGCTCCAGATACGTCGTGTTCCCCGACTGTCGTGCCTGCGCAGCGGACACAGCACACCCCTCCCCAAAGGCCCGGTCGGCCGCATCGGCCGTCTTCCAGTGACTCCAAACTAGTGGTCACCACTGACAACGACGGTCCGGGCCAGGACCCTTGCGCAAGACCCTGGTCGGAGCCGAATTCCAACTGCCGGGAGAATCCGCTTCGGTGGAGCACTCCGCCCGCCTTCCCGACACACCCGCGGTACGCCCGGGTGGGCTTCACGCCGACGAGGTCCGGGACTTCTGGCTGAAGATGTGCGCGGTGCTGTGCCGCACCCCCGGTGATGCCGTGCTGACCGGCCCGCGCGATCTCGACGTCCTCGACGAGCCATTGGAGGCCCGCGTCGGTATCGCGCCCGATGTGGCGCTCCTGGTCCAGCACGGCACTGTCGTTGGGTGGAGCCTCACTGATCCCGCGCGTCCAGGTACCCGGCGGGGCCTCTGGCGCATTTGAGGAACGGTCAATGTTTTGACCTGCACGCGACATACCGAATGCTCGCCGAGATCCTCCCAGGCCGTAGGTGGCTCCGGGACCCTGCATTGTTTCGCCGGTTGCTGCCGGGTCAGAGCGATCGTCTCGCCGAGGCCCTTGGACCGTGTGGTCGTGCCGTTGCCATTGTCGCTGTGCGCTGTGCGCTGTGCCCAGCTGGTGTTGTAGTAAGTCAGGCCGCATGAGCCGTAGTGGCCGCAGCCTGCGCTGGCGTATCTGGGGTCAACGGGCCCGGTATTGACGTAGCGCATGGGGGTGGGGCGCCGCTGGGGTGGTCTTCGTGAGAGTCCTGGGTCAGTCAGCCAGGCTGTCCGTGCGGGGCAGGGTGGCCAGGACCGAGGCGTACATGCGTGCCTTGATGGTGCCGAGAGTGTCGCCGGCCTTGCTCAGCTGTGCCTCGGCGATCGCCATGGCCGTGGAGCGCACGGCATCCTCGGCGACCGCCTGGTCGACGATGCCCACGGCGGCGGCATCCGACCCGCCGTAGCGGCGAGCAGTGACCATGGCCTCGTGCGCGGTCTGCGGCGCCAGGCGGGACCGGATCAGGGCGCACATGCCGGGAGTGAAGGGGATCTTGATGTCGGCCTCGGGCAGACACCAGAAGCCGCGGTCCGCGCGCATGACACGGAAGTCGTGCGCGAGGGAGAGCATCGCACCGGCGGCGAAGGTGTGCCCCTGCAGGGCGGCCACGGTGATCACCGGCAGAGACAGCACGCGGGCGAAGAGCTTGTGGACAGAGGTGGTGTAGCTCTCGTGCTGGTCGGGGTGGGCGCTCAGCCACTCCAGGTCCAGGCCGTTGGAGTAGAACTTGCCCGTCGCGGCGGTCACCAGGGCCCGTGGCCCTTCTGCCTTGTCAACCTCGTCCAGAGCGGTGTCGACGGCGGTGAGCCAGTCGGGGTGGAAGCGATTCTCGCCGTCTCCGAGATCGAGTACGAAGACGTTTTCCTGACGGTGGAGGGTAGGCATGCGCTGCTCCCGGGGGTAGTTCCGACCCCACGGCGAAGTCGGACTCGATGGCTCCACCCTGCCCGCTTCCCGCGCGGGACGGAATTACCGAATCGCTTCCACCGGTATGACCGCAGCAGTCAAACCCATGCCCTCGGTCACCTGCTTGGTTGTGCCGGGGTGCACGGCAGCTCTCGTTCGGCGGTATGGGGAGAGGTCGGCTTCGCCGACGGGCTGCAACACCCTCAGCCCGGACTCCGACCTGATCCGGGGGTTTGCTCCGGCGTCAGGGTGTGGACCCCATGGACGAACGGCCACCGGCTGATCTTCGAGGTGTCGAAGCCCGAAGGAGATCAGCACGATGACCGCTCCAGACAGCAGTGTGCCCCTGCACGCCCTCGCCGAGGTCAACCTCGCCGCGGCGAGTCCCGATCTGCTCCGCGCGATGGTCAAGACGTGCACCGATGCGCTGCGCTGATGTCCGCCGAGGCCGACGCCGTCTGCGGTGCCGAATACGGGCAGGCCGGCCACGAACGCGTCAACCACCGCAACTGAGGGTTGCCCCCTCGGCGCGACCCAGCTGTCGAAGTCCCAGGTCAGCGCGATGGTACTCACCGTGGCAGCCTTCCTCGACGGCCGAAACGGCCTCGCCGCACGCCTGGCCGGGCAACTACTGGCCCGCTGCCGAGAGCTCACCACGATCGTCCGGGATCTGGAAGCCGAGGTCACCACCCTCATCAACCGACTGGTCCCGGCTCTCTTGAGCCCCTCATCGAGGACGCTCCAGGGGTTGGCGCCCAGCGAGGCCCGGACCATGACCGAGAGGCTGAATCCGTAGAGGGCGAGGCCGGCGATCAGTTGGGGAAGGCGTCTGCACGGATGCTCGCGGGGGGAGGTAAGCGAGGAGAGGCACAGGCAGGGCAGGTGCCGCCGCGGCCGTCGCGGCTTTCGGAGCGCAGTCATGGGGGTGCGAGGCTTCGGTGCCCACGGCGGAGGCAGTCTGCAGCCGAACGTACGGACCCCGGAACCCATCCGTCCAGTGCACAGAACCTTAGCGATCGTTCCACTGGTGCATCAGTGGAGCTGAGCAACAGGGCACCGCCCGTCCACGTGCTCGCACTTGGTGCCGCGAGCCCTTCCGCTCGGCGTGAGCACGGCAACGGCACCTCGCCGCCTCATCGTGCGGGGAGGTGCCGTTGGCTCTTCCTGCCGGCCTTGTTGGTCAGCGGGGTCTCGTGCGCCGCCCGGCCGAGGGGCCATGGGCGGTTACCGGGCGGTGCCGGGGTTCGTCGGCGGGCCATCGCGGCGCTGGGGGCGCGTGGCGCGTGACACTGACCGCTTCGGGCGCCGTGCTCGTCACGCGGCTTCCGCTTCCGGCCTGCCCGGGATCGCTCCCTTGGCGCACAGCAGAGCGATGTCGGCGGGAGCGAATCCCAGCTCGGCGAGGATCTCGTCGTTGTGCTCACCCAGCTCCGGGGCCCGCTTGGCCGGGACCTTCGGCACCCCTCGGAGGCTGACCGGGTTGCTGACGGTGTACTCCAGCCCGCTGACCCCTTCCAGAGGCACGACGATGTCGTTCGCGCGCAGCTGCGGGTCCCGCGCGGCCTCTTCCGGTGTCTGGATGAGGCTGTAGGTGACGCGCTCCCGGGCCAGGGCGTCCTCCCAGTCGGCAAAGGGCCGGGAGCCGAACTCCACGTCGAGCAGCTCGCTGAGCGCGGCGGCGTTCTTCGCGGCGCTCTCGACGTCCATGAAACGGGGATCCTCGATCAGCTCGGGGCGTCCGATGGCCCGCGCCAGTGCCGGCCAGTGCACGGCTGAGGTCGCCAGCATGATCCACCGGTCGTCCGCGGTCCGGTAGGGGTTGGTCAGCGCGTTCACCGGCGCATTGCGGTCGTGCAGCTCGAACGGCGTGCCGCCGGCGAGGGCGCCGGCCACCAATGTCCCCGTGGCCCAGACACCCGCGGCGAGCAGCGACGTCCCGACATTGGCCCCTTGTCCCGTCCGCTCGCGGTGGTACAGGGCGGTGACGATCGCCGCGTAGATGGCGACCGCCGTCGTGTAGTCGCCGCTGCCCCAGACCGGCACCGTCGGCGGGGCTCCCGCGTCCCGGGTGGAGGCCAGCAGCCCGCTGCGTGACCAGAAGGCGGTCAGGTCGAAGCCCGGCTGCCGGGCGTCGGGGCCGGCATCACCGAAGCCGGTGAGGTCTGCGTAGACGACCCGCGGGTTCCAGCCCGAGACCTCCTCGTAGCCGAGGTGCAGCTTCTCGCGTGTGCCGTGCGGGAAGTTGGTGATGACCACGTCGGCCCACTGGACGAGCCGCTTGAGGACCTCGGTGGTGGCCGGGGACTTCAGATCGAGCACCATGCCGCGCTTGTTGCGGTTGGCGAGGTGCCAGCCGTAGTTGGCCTCGGCCCGGGGGCTGGGCGGCACGAAGCTCAGCCTCCGCTGGGGGTCGCCCGCTCCCGGCGGCTCGATCTTGATGACGTCCGCTCCGAAGTCGGAGAGCATGGTTGCCGCGGCGGGCGCCGCGATGAAGGTCGAGGCGTCGAGGACCTTCAGGCCGGTGAAGACGGATTCGGTGGTCATATGCGTCACCCCACGAAGGCGCTGTGGCCGGTGATGGACTTGCCGACGATGAGCGTCTGCATCTGGTGGGTGCCCTCGTAGGAGTAGAGGGCCTCGGCGTCGGAGAAGAATCGGGCGATGTCGTAGTCGAGGAGGATGCCGTTGCCGCCGAAGATCTCGCGGCTCCAGGCGACGACCTCCCGCATGCGGGCCGCGACGAACTCCTTGGCCAGCGCGGAGTGTTCATCGCGGAAGATGCCCTGGTCCTGCAGCCGGGCGAGCTGCACCAGCATTCCCCAGGAAGAGGTGATGTTGCCCAGGCCCTTCACCAGCAGGTCCTGCACCAGCTGGAACTTGGCGATCGGACGGCCGAAGGCGTTGCGCTCCTTGGCGTAGTCCAGTGCGAGTTCGTAGGCGCCGATCATGACACCCAGGGCCTGCCAGGCCACCCCGCTGCGCGTCTGGCGCAGGACCTCGGCGACATCCCGGAAGCCCTTCATGTTCTGCAGCCGGTTCGCCTCCGGCACGCGGACGTCGGTCAGGGTGATCTCGGCGTTCTGCACGATCCGCAGCGCGATCTTGCCCTCGATCTTCACCGGCTCGAAGCCGGGGGTGCCCTTCTCGACGACGAAGGCCTTGACCTTGTTGTCCGCTGCGTCCCGCGCGAAGACCACCACGTAGTCGGCGAAGGTGGCGTTGCCGATCCACTTCTTGGCGCCGTTGAGGACCCAGGTGTCGCCCTCACGCCTTGCGGTGGTGCGCATGCCGCCGGAAACATCGGAGCCACCGTCAGGTTCGGTCAGGGCGAACGCGCCGATCTTCTCCATCGTGGCCATGGCGGGCAGGAACCTGTCGCGCTGCTCCTTGTCGCCGCCGTAGTAGATGGAGTAGAAGCCCAGCCCGTTGTGGACACCGAAGAAGGTGGCGCACGAGGCGTCGACGCGGCCCAGCTCCATGGCGAGCGTCCCGCTGAGCAGGTGGCTGACGGCCGGCTGGTGCTCGCCGTAGCCCTCGTAGGCCAGGGCGACCAGTCCGCTGCCGCGGAACTTCTCGATCAGTTCCTGAGGCAACTCGGCCTTGCTCCAGGCGTCGTTGACCAGCGGTTTGACCTCCTCACGCATGAACGTGCGGGCCTTGAGCAGTATCTTGCGCTCCTCGTCCGGCAGCAGCGACTCGTACAGGTAGAAGTCGGCGGTGAGCTGGTCGTCCAGCTGAGCAACGGGGGCGGCGGCGGTGGTCATCTCAGTTCTCCTTCTCGTTCCGGTTCTTGTGCTGGTGCTGGTTCTCGTTCTGGCGGATGTCTTCCAGGGCGGACAGGACGGCGAGTTGCCGGCGGTCGCGGGCTTCGGCGAGGTCGGTGTACGGCGTGGAGGCGTATGCCTTCTCCACGGCTTGGATGACTCGCTCCTGGTCCTCGGGGTCCTGCGAGGGCTCACCGAGGGTCATCTGCTGCATGGACTTGCCGATGTGCTCGGTGATGTGGCGGTAGCCGCCGGGCCCGCCGCCCAGGTGCCCGCCGAGGAACGGACCGACCGTCGCCCAGCGGATGCCGAGCGAGTGGGTCACGACGGTGTCCAGGTCCTCGGGGGTGACCACGCCCTGCTGGACGAGGTGGACGGCCTCGCGGTTGAGCGCGCTCTGGAGGCGGTTGCCCACGAAGCCGGGCATCTCCCGGCGTTCGACGACGGGGGTGCGGCCGACGGCGGTGTAGAAGTCGACGGCCGCCTGCACGGCCTCCTCGCCGGTGCGTTCGCCGGGTACGACCTCGACGAGCGGCAGCAGGTGGGGCGGGTTGAAGGGGTGTCCGATGAGGACACGGTCGGCGCCCTCGAGATGCGTCGTGAAAGCGGTCGCCGGGATCGCCGACGACGAGCTCAGCAGCAGTGCGTGTCCGGGGGTCTCCCGGACCAGCTGGGCGAACAGCTCCTTCTTGAACTCGATGCGCTCGGGCCCGTTCTCCTGGACGATGTCCGCGTCCCGGACGGCTTCGGTGACGTCGGCCGCGAGGTGGACGCGGTCGGCGAGGCCTTCGGTGTCCAGGCCCTGGGTGGCCAGGTGCGGACCGAACGCGGCGAGCGCCTCGGCGACCGCCTCCGGCAGGTCGGGGCGGGGATCGCTGACACGGACGGTCAGACCGTGTGCGGCGAACAGTGCCGTCCAGGAAAGTCCGATGGTGCCCGCGCCGATCACCGCGACGGTACGGAACGGGTGCGTCATCGCGCGTCTCCCTCGAGGTAGTCGAAGACCGGCTTGACCGGGGCGAGTGTCAGGTCGGTGAGGATGTGGCTGGCGGAGACGATCTCCAGGACGGGCAGGTCGGCCAGCGGGGCGAGGACGTGCTCGAACAGCTGCAGCCTGGCCGGGCCGGTGTAGGCGGCCTTGACGACCACGTCGGTGATCTCGGTGCGGACCAGCTCCAGGACGCGCGGGGTGCCGTCGTAGCCGGGGATGGCCTTGAGCATGAAGGTCGGCACCGTGATCTGCTCTTCGGCGTCGTACGTGTCGAATGCGTGGTGCTTGTAGCCCATGGTCGCGGTGGCGACCCGCAGCGTGCCGTAGTCGAGGGTGCCGACCAGCACGTCGTTGTCGACGTACAGCTTCGGTGTGCCGAGAACCTTCGGGTAGGCGCTCACCTCGCGTCCGGCCGCGGTCGCCGGGAAGTTGTCGAGGTACATCGCGTGCAGGTACTCGCCCTGCTCGCCGTCGAAGCTGACCTGGATCGCCTGGCCGCCCTCGGTGTAGGGGCCGAACCCGGTGACGTCGTTCATCTTCATGATCTCGAACCGGACCAGGGGCTCCTCGATCCGCAGCGGCTCGGGAACGACGGCCCGCAGCGCCTCGGGGTCGGTGCGGTAGACGATATTGAGGTACTCGCGGTCGGTGAACCTGGCGGTGGAGCGAGGAAACGCCGGGCGGGTCAGCGGGGTGGTGGCCTGACGGCGCACGTCTTCTATCCTCATGTCACTTCCCCGTCCACTGCGGGGCACGGCGCTCGGCGAAGGCGGTCATGCCCTCGCGTGCGTCGGCCGAGGCCATCAGCGTCCCCATCGCCTTGCGCTGTACGTCGAACGCGTCCGACTCCGGCACGCCTTCGGCGGCCTTCACCACGCTCTTCACCGTGGCCAGCGCGAGCGGGGCGTTGGCAGCGAGCTTCTCGGCGAACGCGAGGGCGACGGCCACTGCCTCGCCCGGCGGGGTGACCCGGTTCGCCAGGCCCAGCTCTCCGGCACGGCCACCGCTCACCGGCTCACCGGTCAACAGAAACTCCATCGCCAGGTGGTACGGGATGCGCTTGGGCAGACGGATCACGCCACCACCGCCGGCGCTCAGACCGCGCTTGACCTCCGGCAGGCCGAACCGCGCGTCCTCGGCGGCGACGATCAGGTCGCAGGCCAGGGCCAGTTCGAAACCGCCCCCCATGGCCCAGCCCTCGACGGCGGCGATCAGCGGCTTCGTCAGTTCGGCTTCGGTCAGGCCGCCGAACCCGCGGCCCGGGATCGTCGGCGACTCGCCGATCAGGGCGGCCTTGAGGTCCATACCGGCACTGAAGGTGCCCTTCGCTCCGGTCAGGACGCCGGCCCGCAGCGCGGGGTCGGCCTCCAGTTGGTCCAGTGCCGCGGCGAGTCCCGCCGCGGCCGCGGCGTTCACCGCGTTACGTGCCTGGGGGCGGTCGATCGTGATCAGCAAAGTAGAGCCCACCTGCTGGACACGCACTTCCTTGGTGCTCATGACTGTGTTTCTCCTGATGCTTCGTTAGGACTCAGCGGATTCAGCAGGTTGCTGCCAGCTCGGCGAGGACCTCCGCGGTGTCCTGGCCCGGCACGGGAGCCAGGCGGCGGATCGAGGCGGGGGTGGCGGAGAACCTCACCGGGATCCCGCTGGTGCGGACCGGACCCTCGGTCCGGTGCACGACGGTCTCGATCAGGTGGCCCTCGCGGACGTAGGGATCCTCGTGCGCGTGGTCCAGCTCCAGCACCGGTCCCATCGCGATGCTGTGCTTCGCGCATGTCTCGGCCCACTCGGCCGTCGTCCGGGCCGGGGCGCACTCGTCGACCAGGACGGACAGGTCGTCGGCGTCGAGCGGGTCGACGACGGTGCCGTTGACCCGTGGGTCCGCGACCAGGTCGGGACGGCCGGCGGCAGCGAAGAGGTCGCGGTAGTTCTGCGGGTTGGACGGGATCAGGGCGGCCACGCCGTCCTTGGTGCGTCGCGGTGTGTGGTGCTCCGCCAACGACCGCAGATAGCCAGTGGGGCCGGACGCCGGCTCGAACGTGTGCCCGGCGAGATGCTCGACCAGGTTGAAGGCGATCATCGTGTCGGTCATCGGGATCTCGATCCGCTGACCGTGGCCGGTCCTGTTCCGGTGCACCAGGGCGGCAAGCACGGTGTAGGCGATGGTCAGGCCGCAGACCTTGTCGGCGAGAATGGTCGGCAGGTAGAGCGGCGTGCCCAGCGTGCGGTTGGCGATGTCCACCAGCCCGGAGGCGGCCTGCACGGTCTCGTCGTAGGCGGCGATGTCGGCCCGGTCCGAGTTGCTGCGGAAGCCCGCTGCCTGCGCGTAGACGAGGCCGGGGTTGGCGGCGGCGAGGTCTTCGTAGGTCAGGCCCAGTCGGGCGAGCGCACGGGGTCGCATGTTGGTGATCAGCACATCGGCGGTGTGGATGAGCTTCAGGGCCTGGGCGTGCTCGCTGTCGTCCTTCAGATCGAGGCTCACGCTGCGCTTGTTGCGGTTGACGTTGAGGTGCAGCGGGGTCATGCCCGGGGTGTTGCGGTACTCACCCACCCGGAGGGAGTCCGTGGGGGATTCGATCTTGATGACATCGGCGCCCAGATCTCCGAGGATTCGGGCGGCGTACGGACCCATCACCACGGTCGCGAGGTCGATGACCCGCACGCCGGCGAGCGGCCCGGAGGTCTCTGCGTCCGCCATTTTCGCGTCCTTTCGTGCCTTGGTTGGCTACGAGAAGGAACGCTAGCCGCGAATAACGGATCACGGAATTATCGAGTTGCTAATATCGGTGTGACCGCAGCGGTCACACCGATATGGGTGGCCACTGGGGCGTGATTCGGACGGTCTGGCGGAGATCGCCTCAACCGCGAAAGGCGGCGCAGATCCCCGACGTTCGAGGGTCGATCCTGGGCGACGAGCGCGGAAACGGTGCCTAACGCGTGCAGGCCACTCGGTTCAGAGGTGAAGCGGGGCACCGAAGACCTCGCGGGCTGCTTCGACGAGTTCATCGAGGTCACCGTCGCGAGCCCGGTCGCGGCGCCAGATCAGAACGGTCTCCAGTCGCGGCTTGAAATCCGTGAACGGCAGAACCTTGGTATTCGCCTTCGCATAGCCGTGCATGGGGCTTTTCGGATCGAGCATCGTAAAATAGAAAGCAATTCCGCTGGAAACAATTTCAGCGACTCCGTCGTACCCGGTGTCGGTCAAGGTGATGCGTTTTTTGATACCCCGCTCAGCCATTTCTCGGTCGAGCTGATCGAAATAGGCGAGGCCGACTTCCTTGGGCGGGACG
The DNA here is from genome assembly GCF_001514115.1 of Streptomyces olivochromogenes. GTDB lineage: Bacteria > Actinomycetota > Actinomycetes > Streptomycetales > Streptomycetaceae > Streptomyces > Streptomyces olivochromogenes. Next base: position 179,645 of record NZ_KQ948462.1, on the reverse strand, counting down.
ACGAAACGAAGGTCGGCCAGCTCGGTCAGGGCAACGGAGTCCCGCCCGGCGAACCGATCGGCCGGCACCACCGCTCCCAGCCGCTCCGACAGGACGGGCAGCTGTTCCAGCGCCGGGTCGCTGATCGGCAGATGGACCAGCGCGAACGGGAGTCTGCCCTCGTGCACACCGACGACCAGGGCCTTGGAGCTGCCGGGCCAGCGCAGGAGCTCGCACGTCTCGCTGACGCGCTCGGCGAGCGTGTCGACGAGCGACCTGAGTGCGGGGTGCACCCCGGGAGGGATGCCCACGAACATGGTGCTGCGCTCGGTCCGGGCCACCTCGCGCAGCCGCCACGGAATGGAGTTGATCTCATCCAGTACGTTCCGGGCGATCGGCAGCAGCGCCTCACCCACGGGCGTGAGCGAGACGCGATGCGTGTCGCGCTCGAACAGCCGCTGGTCGAGCTCCCGCTCGAGGTCCCTGATCCGCTGACTCAGTGGCGAGGTGGCCATGTGCAGTCGGCGGGCCGCCGCGGAGAAGTTCAGCTCCTCGGCAACCGCCACGAAATATCGCAAATGGAACATCTCCACCCAGTCACGTTACCGCCTATCGCCGGTCCGTTTCCGGGAGTGGCACTTCGAGGCGGCGGTCCGTGCGGTGCGCGCTGTTTCCGGGCACCGACTGCCGAACGGCTCAAGCCGTGAGGACCGGAATAGGCAGGCGCGTGTTCCCTCGACCAAAAGGCCGCGAAACCGACCTCGGCGCGGCCGGGGGCGACGTACTCGGACACGCGCGGGGCTGCTGCGCGGCGATCGCAACACGGTCGCATCCGATTCCGTCACCCACCTGAAGATCGCAGGCGACACCGTCACCACACCCGTCAGCGGCGTGCCCACCACCATCCCCAGCACGGTCACCGCGGTCGCCGTCCCCGTCGGCAACGACGGCAACGACGGCAACGACGGCAACGACGGCAACGACGGCAAAATCGACCTCTACACCCACATCAGCAGCACCAGCGGAACCGCCGCGAGCGTCCAACGAGCGTCAGAACAACCTCACGCCGGCCTCCGGAGGCCGGCGTCACGCGCCTGCGCACCGGAAAACAGGTCGTCCCGATCCGCCGCACCTCAAAGGAACCGTAAGAGCAGCAGAGCTGCAGGTCAGAGGCCCTTTGCTGCAGGTTCAAGGATGGCAACGCACTCCACGTGATGCGTCATCGGGAAGAGATCGAACGCCCGCAGCGTCCGCACCTTGTACCCGCCGTCGCGGAAGTACCCGAGGTCGCGGGCGAGCGCCGCCGGGTCGCAGGCGACGTACGCGATGCGGCGGGCGCCCAGGGAGGAGAGGTGCTCGACCGTCTTCTTGCCGGCGCCGGCGCGAGGCGGGTCGAGGACGATGAGGTCGACCTCGGTGATGCCGGTGCGCGGGAGGACCGACTCGACCTTGCCCTGTTCGATGCGGACCCGGTCGAAGGCGGTGAGGTTGTGCCGGGCGTCCTCGACGGCGCGCTTGCCGGACTCGATGCCGAGGACCGCGCCCTTGTCGCCGAGGCGGTCCGCGAGGGCGCCCGCGAAGAGGCCGACGCCGCAGTACAGGTCGAGCGCCATCTCGCCCTTGCGCGGCATCAGGCCCTGCATGACGGCCTTGACCAGGGTGTCGGCCGCCATCGGGTGGACCTGCCAGAAGCCGCCGCTGCCGACGCGGTACGTACGGCCGTCGGCCCGCTCGCGCACGAACGCGCGGCCGTGGACGCGGTGGATGCCGCCGTCGTGCTCCTCGACGCGCATCACGGAGACGGGCTTGTCGAGTTCCACGAGGGGCAGGCGGGCGCCGGGGCGGGGCTCCAGGATGACCATGCGGTCCTGGGAGCCGGTCGCGGCGATCGCGTCGACCGAGGCCATGCCGGACCAGTCGCGCTCCTCGATGCCGAGTTCGCTCACGCCCGGTGCCGCGATCATGCAGTGCTCGATCGGCTCGACCTCGTGCGAGCGGTGGCGGCGCAGTCCGGCGTTGCCGTCCGCGTCCACGGCGTACTGGAGGCGCGTGCGCCAGGCCGGAACCTCGCCGGGGGGCAGTTTGTCGCCCTCGGCGGGCATCACCGTGCCGTCCCAGCCCGCCTCCTCGGGCGTGAGGCCAGCGAGCCGTTGCAGCTGCTCGGCGATGACCTCCCCCTTGAGGCGGCGCTGCGCGCCCGGCTTGGCGTGCTGCCAGTCGCAGCCGCCACAGCGGCCGGGGCCGGCGTAGGGGCAGGGGGCTTCGACGCGGTCCTTGGACGCCGAGAGGATCGTCACCGCGTCCGCGCGCAGGTAGCGCGCGCCCTCCTCGCCCTCCGTGACTCGCGCGACGACGCGCTCGCCGGGCAGGGTGTGCCGGACGAAGAGCACCTGGCCCTCGGCCGTACGGGCGATGCAGTGCCCGCCATGGGCCACGGGGCCGATCTCGACCTCGTACTCCTCCCCCACCAGCGATTTCTTCGGTTCTGCCTGCATGGCGGGGTGACTCCAGATGCGAAAGGGGATGAGGAAGGGGTCGCGGAACCGCGAACGGCCGGACAACAGCCCACCAGTCTACGTGGACGTTGCCCGGCCGCTCACCACAAAGCCGTCGGCCCCTGCGGTCACAGGGCCGTAAGCCCCTGCGGTCGCAGGACCGTCAGCCCTTGGTGTTCGAGGACTCCTTCGGGCGCTCCTCCGCCGGACCCCGGCGCACCGCACCCGGCGCGTTCCACTCCTGCCGCTTGCGGGCCCGGTTCCTCGCGACCTCCGAGGACTCCAGCTGGTAGGGCACGGAGGTGACCATCACACCGGGCGTGAACAGCAGCCGGCCCTTGAGCCGCAGCGCGCTCTGGTTGTGCAGCAGATGCTCGTACCAGTGGCCGACCACGTACTCGGGGATGATGACCGAGACCGCGTCGCGCGGGGACTCCCGGCGCAGGCCCTTCACGTACTCGATGACGGGCCGGGTGATCTCGCGGTACGGCGAGTCGAGGACCTTCAGCGGTACGTCGATGCCGCGCCGCTCCCACTCCTCGCGCAGGGCCTTGGTCTCGGCCGGGTCGACGTTGACGCTGAGCGCCTCGAGGGTGTCGGAGCGCATCAGCTTGGCGTAGGCGAGGGCACGCAGGGTCGGGCGGTGGATCTTGGAGATCAGGACCACCGAGTGGACGCGGGAGGGGCGGACGCTGTCGTCGGAGGGGCCCTCCGGGGCGGCGATCTCCTCGGCGACGCGGTCGTAGTGCTTACGGATCGCGCTCATCGTCGCGTAGAAGATCACCATGCCGAGCAGGGCGACCCAGGCGCCGTGCGTGAACTTGGTGACGAGGACGACGACCAGCACCAGGCCGGTGAAGAAGGCGCCGAAGGCGTTGATCGCGCGGGAGCGGATCATGTGGCTGCGCTTGGCCGGGTCCTTCTCGGTGCGCAGGTGGCGGTTCCAGTGCCGGACCATGCCGGTCTGGCTGAGCGTGAAGGAGACGAAGACGCCGACGATGTAGAGCTGGATCAGCCGGGTCGAGTCGGCGCCGTAGATGACGACCAGGAGTGTGGCGGCGCCCGCGAGCAGGACGATGCCGTTCGAGAAGGCGAGGCGGTCGCCGCGGGTGTGCAGCTGGCGCGGCAGATAGCGGTCCTGGGCGAGGATCGAGCCGAGCAGCGGGAAGCCGTTGTACGCGGTGTTGGCCGCGAGGAACAGCACCAGCGCGGTGGCGGCGGCGAGCACGATGAACAGGAAGCTGCCCTTGCCGAAGACCGCCTCGGCGACCTGCGAGATCACCGGGTTCTGGACGTAGCCGGAGCCGATCGGGACGCCGTTGTGGATCAGGTCGGTGGCCGGGTTCTCGGCCATCCGGACCTTGGTCGACATGGCCAGGGCGATGATGCCGCAGAACATGGTGACGGCGAGCAGGCCCATCGCCGCGAGAGTGCTCGCGGCGTTCTTCGACTTGGGCTTGCGGAAGGCCGGGACGCCGTTGGAGATCGCCTCGACGCCGGTGAGCGCCGCACAGCCGGAGGAGAAGGCACGCAGCAGCAGGAAGACGAGCGCGAAGCCCGCGAGTCCCTGGTGCTCGGCCTTGATGTGGTAGTCGGAGGTCGGCGCGCGCATGGTGTCGTTCAGGACGAGCCCGCGGAAGGCACCCCACGCGATCATGATGAAGACGCCCGCGACGAAGACGTACGTCGGAATCGCGAAGAGCTTTCCGGACTCCTTGACTCCGCGCAGGTTCATCAGCGTGAGCAGCACGATGACGACGACGGCGCACAGCACCTTGTGCTCGACCACGAAGGGGATGGCGGAGCCGAGGTTCTCGATGCCGGACGAGATCGACACGGCGACGGTGAGGACGTAGTCGACGAGCAGCGCGCTGGCGACGGTGAGGCCGGCCCTGGGGCCGAGGTTGGTGTTGGCCACCTCGTAGTCGCCGCCGCCGCTGGGGTAGGCGTGGACGTTCTGCCGGTAGGAAGCGACCACGGTGAACATCAGCACGACGACCGCGAGCGCGATCCAGGGGCTGAAGTGGTAGGCCGACACGCCCGCGATGGAGAGGACCAGAAGCACTTCCCCGGGTGCGTAGGCCACGGAGGAGAGCGGGTCGGATGCGAAGACGGGGAGTGCGATGCGCTTCGGCAGGAGGGTTTCCCCGAGCCGGTCACTGCGCAGTGCGCGCCCGATCAAGATCCGTTTGGGCACGTCGGTCAGTTTGGACACGCAGAGGATCGTAAGCGTTCGAACGGGGGGTCGCCCACCCGCCGCTCGACATCTGCTCTCCGAGTGAAAACGGAGAGGGGCCCCGTTGCGGATTCCGCAGCCTCGCGCGTCCGCATGCCTATATGACAAAGCCCCGTTTATCCCACTATGGAGGTTCCATGCACGTGACCGCTGAGCTCATCGGCGCCACCGCAGGACTTGTCGGCCTCGGAATCCTGACTCTTCTCAGCGTGCGCAGCTTCAATCGCCACTGATCCCCGTTGATCCCCGTGAACGCACAGGCGAACGTGCACAAGGGTGCCCCTGATCGACCGCGCGTGTGTAGCTTGGGCGGCGGTCTGAGACCCTGTTTAGCCTGAGCCGTAACCATTTACATTCGGAAGGACGGTCGTGCACATCGTCATCATGGGCTGCGGAAGAGTGGGTTCCGCTCTGGCCCAGACCCTGGAGCAACAGGGGCACACGGTCGCTGTGATCGATCAGGACCCCACGGCCTTCCGACGACTGGGCTCCGGCTTCGGTGGCCGTCGTGTCACCGGAGTCGGCTTCGACCAGGACACCCTGCGTGAAGCGGGCATCGAGGAGGCCGGCGCCTTCGCCGCCGTCTCCAGCGGTGACAACTCGAACATCATCGCCGCCCGGGTGGCCCGCGAGATGTTCGGCATCGAGAACGTCGCGGCGCGCATCTACGACCCGCGCCGCGCCGAGGTCTACCAGCGCCTGGGCATCCCGACCGTCGCCACCGTCCGTTGGACGGCCGACCAGATGCTGCGGCGGCTGCTCCCCTCGGGTGCCGAGCCGCTGTGGCGCGACCCCACCGGCGGGGTGCAGCTCGCCGAGGTGCACGCCTCCGCCGCCTGGGTCGGCCACAAGATCAGCCGTCTCCAGGACGAGACCGGGGTGCGTGTGGCCTTCCTCACGCGGCTGGGCGAGGCGATCCTGCCCACCTCTCAGACGGTGCTGCAGGAGGGCGACCTGGTGCACGTGATGATGCGCACGGACGACGTCGAGAAGGTCGAGGCGTCGTTCGCCGAGGGCCCCGAAGAGGAGAGCGGTCACTGATGAGGGTCGCCATTGCCGGTGCCGGTGCCGTCGGTCGCTCCATCGCGGGCGAGCTCCTGGAGAACGGGCACGAGATTCTGCTGATCGACAAGGCGCCGACCGCCATCTCGGTCGAGCGCGTCCCGCAGGCGGAGTGGCTGCTCGCCGACGCCTGCGAGATCACCTCGCTGGACGAGGCGGCGCTGCAGCGCTGCAACGTGGTCATCGCGGCCACCGGTGACGACAAGGTCAACCTGGTCGTCTCACTGCTCGCGAAGACCGAGTACGGCGTCCCGCGCGTCGTCGCCCGTGTGAACAACCCGAAGAACGAGTGGCTGTTCAACGAGGCCTGGGGCGTGGACGTGGCGGTCTCCACCCCGCGTCTGATGTCGGCCCTGGTCGAGGAGGCCGTGAGCGTCGGCGACCTGGTCCGGCTGCTGCGCTTCAGCCACGGCGACGCGAACCTGGTCGAGCTGACCCTCCCGCCGGAGTCGGCCCTGGCCGGCACGCAGGTCGGCGACGTGGAGTGGCCCGAGGACACCTCCCTGGTCACGATCATCCGCGGCACCCGCGTCCTCACGCCCTCCCAGGAGGACTCCCTGGAGGCGGGCGACGAACTTCTCTTCGTCGCCGCCCAGGCCCGCGAGGAACAGCTCGAGGACCTGCTCTCGGTCCGCCGCGACGACGCGACGAGCTAGTCGGCCCCGACAGCTCCGATACGACGTAGGGGGCGCCCGGAGATCTCCGGGCGCCCCCTACGTCGTACAGGGAACTATGTCGTACAGGGAACTACGTGGCGCGGGGAACTACGTCGTACGGGCAACCGCTACGCGTCGCGGCGGTGACGGCCGGCCGTGGCCTCGTCGCCGGACTCGGTCCCGAGGGCGGCCTTGCGCTCCTTCTCGGCCTGCTCCTCCGCCTCCATCTCGGCGAACACGTCGATGGGGGCGGGGGCCTTGGCCAGGAACACCCAGGTGAGCCAGACGGCGAGGAGGAAGGGCGGGATCTTCAGCGCGATCAGGATCCAGCCCAGTTGCGCAGTGTTGGCCCACCAGTAAAGCGGGAAGAGGATCGCGCACTTGGCGAGCAGGATCAGGCCCCAGGCCCAACTGGCCTTCGCGTACGCCTTCTTGCGGCCGGGGTTGCGGGTGCGCCAGGAGAGGTTCTCCTTGAAGACCGGGCCGAGGATCAGACCGATCAGTGGCACGCCCGCGAGGGTCGTGACGATGTAGGCGATGGCCAGGCCGAGCGTGTAGAGCATGCCCGGCAGATAGAAGTCCTTGGCGTTGCCGGTCATCATCGCGAAGACCACGCCGAAGGCGACGCCGAAGACGCCGCTGAAGGCGTGCTTGACGGTGTCGCGCATCGCGAGGCGGACGACGACCAGCAGCAGGGACACCCCGAGGGCGGCGATCGCCGACCAGTGCAGGTTCTTGTTGATCGTGAAGATGGTGACGAAGAGCAGGCCGGGCACCACCGTCTCGACCATGCCCCGCACGCCGCCGAACGCCTCGAAGAGTGCGGCCTCGGTCACCGCCCGCGCATCCTGCTGGGCGTCCTGGGCGTCTTCGGTCGGCTTGTCGAGCGACGTCACCGGCTACTCCCGTCCAAGGGGTCTGAGTTCGTACTTCGGATTGAACAGCACCCTACGGCCCCGGCTCATCGAGATCCGGCCCGAGGCGATCAACTTGCGTCCCGGTTCTATGCCCACGATGGAGCGTCTGCCGAGCCAGACCACGTCCAGGGCGGCCGAACCGTCGAACAGCTCGGCCTCCAGGGCCGGGACTCCGGCCCGTGGGCGCAGAGTGACCGTGCGCAAGGTACCAGTAACCGTGACGATCTGTCGGTCGTGGCAGTCACCGATCCGCGTACAGCCCGTGGTCTCGGAGTCCTCGCGCAGCTCCTCGGACTCCAGGTCCTCCTGGGACGAGGACAGCCGGTCGATCATGCGCCGGAACCGGCCCGCCGGCTTTTCGGAACGAGGAACAGCACTCATACCGAAAGCGTACCGGGGAGCACTGACGTCGGATGAACGTGTGCGCCCACCAGTGCTCTTTCGCGCACCTGTGCCCTTCCTGCATCCCTACTTGCCCTGTACCCCATTCCCGCAGGGACTACTTCTCGAACCGGTATCCCATCCCCGGCTCCGTGATGAAGTGCCGAGGATGCGAGGGGTCCACCTCCAGCTTGCGGCGCAGCTGTGCCATGTAGACCCGCAGGTAGTTCGTCTCGGTGCCGTACGACGGTCCCCACACCTCCTGGAGCAGCTGCTTCTGGCTGACCAGGCGGCCGGTGTTGCGCACCAGCACCTCCAGCAGGTGCCACTCCGTGGGGGTGAGCCGTACGTCCCGTCCCTCCCTGTTGACCTTCTTGGCGGCCAGGTCGACCGTGAAGTCCTCGGTGTCGACGACGACGTCGTCCTCGCCGCCCCCGGTCGGCTCCGCGCGGCGCACGGCGGCGCGCAGCCGGGCCAGCAGTTCGTCCATGCCGAAGGGCTTGGTGACGTAGTCGTCGGCGCCCGCGTCGAGCGCCTCGACCTTCTCGTCCGAGGAGTGCCGGGCCGAGAGCACCAGGATCGGCACCCGGGTCCAGCCGCGCAGCCCCTTGATCACCTCTACGCCGTCCATGTCGGGCAGCCCGAGGTCGAGAACGACGACGTCGGGATGGCGGGCGGCGGCGAGCTGGAGCGCGCCGGCGCCGTCGGCGGCCGCGTCGACCTCGTAGTGCCGTGCCTTCAGGTTGATCACGAGGGCACGTACGATCTGCGGCTCGTCGTCGACCACGAGCACCCTGGTCATGAAGCCTGCCTTTCTGCTGTTGCCGTGGCCAGGTCGGGCAGCCTGTCGACCGCCCGGACCGTGAGCACCATGGTGAGTCCGCCGCCAGGGGTGTCCTCGGCGTTCAGTGTGCCGCCCATCGCCTCGGCGAAGCCGCGGGCGACCGCGAGGCCGAGGCCGACGCCCGCGCCGCGGGGAGCGTCCCCGTAGCGCTGGAAGGGCGCGAATATGCGGTCCTTGGCCTCGTCCGGGACGCCGGGGCCGCGGTCCACCACCCGTACCTCCACCCGGTTCGCCATGGCGCTCGCGGACACCAGGACCGGTTCGTCGGCGGGGCTGTACTTGACGGCGTTCTCGACGAGGTTGGCGACCGCGCGCTCCAGCAGACCGGGGTCGACGGCGACCATGGGCAGCGTCTCGGGGATGTCCAGATCGGCACTGCCCTCGGGTACGCCGCCGAGCGCCATCGGGACCACCTCGTCGAGGTCGATCTCGCGGATCAGCGGGGTGACCGTGCCGGTCTGCAGGCGGGACATGTCGAGCAGGTTGCCCACGAGGTGGTCGAGCCGGTCGGCGCCCTCCTCGATCGCCTCCAGGAGTTCCGCCTGGTCCTCCTCGGACCAGGCCACGTCGTCGGAGCGCAGCGAGGACACGGCGGCCTTGATCGCGGCCAGCGGGGTCCGCAGGTCGTGGCTCACGGCGGCCAGCAGGGCGGTGCGGATGCGGTTGCCCTCGGCCAGCTCCTTGGCCTGGTCGGCCTCGTGCTGGAGGCGCTGGCGGTCCAGGACGACCGCGGCCTGGGCGGCGAAGGCGGCGAGCACCCGGCGGTCGGAGGCGGGCAGGACGCGTCCGGAGAGCGCGAGGGCCATGTGGTCGCCGACCGGCATGTCCACGTCCGCGTCCTCGGGCCGCTTCGGCGACTGGGGGCCCACGCTGCCCGCGCACGTCCACGGGTCGACGTCGCCGGCCCGCTCCAGCAGGGCGACCGACTCCATGCCGAAGGTCTCCCGGACCCGTTCCAGCAGGGCCTCCAGGCTGGTCTCGCCGCGCAGCACGCTGCCCGCGAGGAAGGAGAGGATCTCCGACTCGGCGCGCAGCCGGGCCGCCTGGTGCGTGCGGCGGGCGGCGAGGTCCACGACGGAGGCCACGGAGACGGCGACCCCGACGAAGATCGCGATGGCGACGATGTTCTTCGGGTCGGCGATCGTCAGCCGGTGCAGCGGCGGCGTGTAGTAGTAGTTCAGCAGCAGCGAGCCGAAGGCCGCCGAGGCGAGGGCCGGGAAGAGCCCGCCGAGCAGCGCCGCCGCGACCGTCACGGTCAGGAACAGCAGCATGTCGTTGGCGAGGCCGAGGTCGATGGTGTTCAGCAGGACTGCCAGCACCACCGGGCCGCCCACTCCGACCAGCCAGCCCCAGACGACCCGGGAGCGGCCGAGCCGCGCGCCCCGGGCGACCGGCAGTCCGCGCCCCTTGGCGACCTCGTCGTGGGTGACGATGTGGACGTCGAGGTCGGGGCCCGACTCCCGGGCGACGGTGGCGCCGACGCCGGGCCCGAAGACGTACTGCCAGGTCTTGCGGCGCGAGGAGCCGAGGACGATCTGGGTGGCGTTCACCCCGCGCGCGAAGTCGAGCAGCGCGACCGGTATGTCGTCCCCGACGACGTGGTGGAAGGTGCCGCCCAGGTCCTCCACCAGCGTGCGCTGGACCGCCA
>NZ_KQ948462.1:0-168782 GCF_001514115.1 Streptomyces olivochromogenes | reverse complement strand
GGGCGAGCTCGCGCAGCGCGGTGAGGTTGCCGGGGCGGAAGTAGTTGGACAGCGCCGCGTCGACCTTGTCGGACTTGTAGATGTTGCCGTGCGCCATACGGCGACGCAGCGCCTGCGGCGACATGTCGACCAGCTCGATCTGGTCCGCCCGCCGTACGACCTCGTCCGGGACGGTCTCGCGCTGCCGTACGCCCGTGATGGACTCCACGACGTCGCCCAGTGACTCCAGGTGCTGGATGTTGACCGTGGAGACGACGTCGATCCCGGCGGCGAGGAGTTCCTCGACGTCCTGCCAGCGCTTGGCGTTGCGGGAGCCGGGGACATTGGTGTGCGCGAGTTCATCCACCAGGGCGACGGCCGGGGCGCGCAGCAGTACGGCGTCCACGTCCATCTCGGTGAAGACGGAGCCGCGGTAGTCGAGCTGCTTGCGCGGAACCTGCTCCAGGCCGTGCAGCATCACCTCGGTGCGTGGTCGGTTGTGGTGCTCCACGAAGGCGACGACGCAGTCGGTGCCCCGCTCCACACGGCGGTGCGCCTCGGAGAGCATCGCGTACGTCTTGCCGACGCCCGGTGCCGCACCGAGGTAGATCCGAAGCTTGCCGCGTCCCATGGCCCCATTGTCTTCCTGTCACCGCTGTATACGCAGCGTCGACCTTACGGCCAACAATCTCGACAAATGGGGCGGGGAGTCGGCCGACGGCCGTCTTTGACGCAACCCTGATGCATCGGTCGGCACAACCGGATGCGCTGGTCGGCACAACCCTGATGTGCTGGTCCGGGCCCTGCTCGGCCCGGCACCCGGCTCAGTGCTCGACGATCCCTCCCTCGCACAGCTCCAGGACCCGATCGGCCGGGTCGAGCGGGATCGCCCGGGAGGGGGCGACCAGGGCCGTCACCTGTTCGCAGCGGACGAGCGTGTGCAGCAGCTCCATCAGGGCACGGCCGGTCCCCTCGTCGAGTCCGGCCGCGAACTCGTCGGCGACGAGAAGCACGGGGTCGCCCGCGAGGGCGCGCGCGATCGCCACGCGCTGTTGCTGCCCGCCGGTGAGCTCCCCGGGTCGGCGCGCCGCGTGGTCGGTGAGCCCGACGCGGGAGAGCAGTCGCGCGATCCGCTCCTCGCGCGCGTGCTCCGCGACCCCGCGCAGCCGCAGCGGTACACCGACGTTCTCGGCGACGGTGAGCAGCGGGATGAGCCCGAGGGGCTGGAAGACGAAGCCGATCCGGTCCCGGCGCAGTTCCAACAGGCCGTCCTCCCCGAGCCCCTCCAGTGCGAGCCCGTCGACGGTGATCCGCCCCGCGTCCGGTTCGTCGAGCCCGCCGACCAGGTTGAGGAGTGTGGTCCTGCCGGACCCTGGACGGCCGGTGAGGGCGACGAGTTCGCCGCGTGGCACGTCGAAGGAGACTCCGCGCAGGGCGGGTACGACGGCGGCTCCACCGCCGTACCAGCGATACACGTTCTCAACGCGCACCATGGTCTTCGTGGCGACCTCGACCTGGCTCATGTCCCTCCCCGGTCAGCCGGGCGATTGCCTCCCCCGCCGTTCGGGCGCCCCGGTGACGGCACCGGGGCGCCCGGCCGGAGAGGGCGTCAGTTGGGGTTGTCCCCGTCGGTGAGAGTCTCCCAGGCGACGAAGAGGTTGTTGCTGCCGGACGGCCGGTTCTGCTCGGTCAGCTTCTGGGTGTTGGTCATGGCGATGCCCAGGCGGTTGTGCAGGGCGTTGTAGCCGGTCTCGGTCACCGGACCCAGCCCGAGAGTGAGGGAACCGCCGCACAGCCAGCTCGGCACCGCCTCGCCCAGCTGGTACTTCGACTGGAATCCGAGCGCCTGCCGCAGCCGCTCGCCGACGTCGGTGCCGTACAGGTCCTCGCCCTGGATCCGGCTGGTCTCGGCGATGTGCGAGATGGCCGAGATGCCGTACCCGGTGTGCGTGAAGTCGCGGCAGGTCTCCTGAGTGAGCCCGGTGACGAAGGTGGACTGCCCCTGCCAGTAGTTGACGATCTTCGCGGTGGTGTCGAGGTTCTGGCTCGGCACGGTCTTGGGCAGCGCGCCGTCGGAGGAGAGGTAGATGTACGCGGCCGTACGGGTCCGGAACTTCGCCATGGCCTTGTCGTACGACGTCCGGTCCTCGAGGAAGACGGAGATGCCGACGGCGGCCTCCATCATCGACAGTTCCCAGTTCCCGTTGGAGTTGGAGCCGTTGATGATCTCGGGGAGGTAGACGGTGCGCAGCATGGTCGCGAAGCGGCCGGAGTTGGCCCAGGTGCCGGTGTAGGTGTACTTGATGAGCTCGGCGGCCTTGGGCCAGGAGGAGCCGGCCCAGCCGGTCTGCAGGGGCGCGTTGCTGTTGGTGTGCTCCTTGATCACGGCCGACCAGGCGTCCATCAGGGCGATCGACTTCTGCGCGTACCGGTCGTCGCGGGTGATGTACCAGGCGAGGGCGTCGGTGTACGCGGCTATCGCGTCCTCGCGCTCGTCCGTGCAGCCGTAGTTGGGGTTGGAGTAGGAGCCGCACTCCACGGTCGCGCGGGGCTTCGGGACGCGGTTCAGGTCGGCGTACTTGCTCGCCATCATCTGGTCGTACGCGGCCTTCCAGGGCTGGGCCCCGGCGTTGACCTTGGTGCGGGCGAAGTCCAGCTGGCTCTTGGAGACCGTGACTCCGGGGTGCGCGAAGGTGACGGGGGCGGCGTCGGCCTGTCGGGCGGCGGGCCAGACGAGGGCGCCCGCGACGAGGGCGGCGACGGTGGCGAGGAGTGCGGTACGGCGCATGGTGGGGGGCCATCCGTTCTCGTATGTGAACGATGAGCGCCTGCATGAACACAGACGCTGGGCCGAGACCATAGGTACAGACCAACTGGCCGTCAAGGGATCGCGCACGAGAAAGGGCCGCACCCCGTCGAGGGGTGCGACCCTTTGAATCCGTACGGTTGTTCTACTCGCGGAGCCTCCGGCGAGCGGCGGCTAACGGACCTCGGTGATCTCCGGTCCGCGCTGCAGTTGTCCCATGCCTCCGGAGAAGCGGGAACCGCTCTGCTCCTCCTGCTGGACCCCCTCGGGCACCATCTGCGCGTCGTTCGGCAGCTTCAGGACGATCGGGTCGCGCGGGGCCATCGGACCCTCACCGCGTACGACGACCGTGTCCCGGAAGATCTGCTCCAGCAGGCCCGCGGCCTGCGGCTGCACGGCGCCCTGCCCGGAGATCACTCCACGCAGGAACCAGCGGGGCCCGTCCACGCCGACGAACCGCACGACCTGGAAACCACCCGTGCCGTCCGGCAGCTGCACCGGCACCTGCGCCCGCAGCTCCCAGCCCAGCGGGCCCTCGACCTCGTCGATGACACCGCCCTGCTGGGTGATGCCGGTGGCGATCTCCTCGCGCACCTCGCCCCAGATGCCCTCACGCTTGGGGGCGGCGAAGGCCTGCAGCTGGATGGCGCTGTCCTTGAGGACGACGGTGGCCGCGACGATCGCGTCGCCCGCGACCTCGACCCGCAGCTCCATGCCGTCGACTCCGGGCACGAAGAGACCACCCAGGTCCACGCGACCCTCGGCGGGGTCCCGCACCTCCGAGTCGTCCCAGGGTCCGTCGGGCCGCGGCTCCGGCTCGAGCCTCACGCGCTCCCGCTCCGCCTCGTCCGCCTCAGTGTCGACACTGTCGACGACCTGCTCGGCCTCGCCCGCCGCGTCCTCGGCGGCACTGCCCTTCTTGCGACGTCCGAACACGTCACTGTCCTTCCCGGTCGGATACGACCGAAGCGTATCGATTCCCACCCGTTGTGCCGCCCACGGCGGCATGACCACCAGTGGACCCGAAGCCCCCTGCGGCCCGCGCCGAGTCGGGAAGTTCCGCGACCTCCTGGAAGCGGACCTTCTCGACCTGCTGGACGACGAGTTGAGCAATCCGGTCGAAGCGCTCGAACCGCACCGACTCGCGCGGGTCGAGATTCACCACGATCACCTTGATCTCCCCACGGTACCCGGCATCAACCGTCCCCGGGGCATTCACGAGGGCGACACCGCAGCGGGCGGCAAGCCCGGAACGCGGGTGCACGAAGGCCGCGTACCCCTCAGGCAGCGCGATGGACACACCCGTGGGCAGTACGGCGCGCTCGCCCGGCTTCAGTTCACGGCTCTCGGTGGTACGCAGATCGGCTCCCGCGTCACCGGGCTGCGCGTACTCGGGAAGCGGTACGTCCGGGTCGACGCGGCGGATCAGTACAGCGAGTTCTTGGCGGGGCTCGCGGGTCACGGGTTCACCTCGAAGGCACGGACACGGCGGATCTGGTCCGGTTCGTTCATGGCGGCCCGGATCTCCTCCGGGCGGCCGTTGTCGATGAAGTGGTCGACCTTGACCTCGACGAAGAGGGCGTCCGCGCGAACGGCGACGGGCCCGTCGGGGCCACCGATCCGCCCGGTGGCGGTCGAGTAGATCTTGCGGCCGGCCACCGCCGTGACCTCGGCCTCCAGGTACAGCACCGTGTCCACGGGGACGGGCAGGACGAAGTCGGTCTCCAGGCGGCCGGTGACCGCGATGGTGCGCAGCAGCCAGTTCAGCGAGCCGAGCGTCTCGTCGAGGGCGGTGGCGAGCACTCCGCCGTGGGCGAGCCCCGGGGCGCCCTGGTGGGCGGGCCGTACCGTGAACTCCGCCGTGACGGTGACGCCCACCCCCGCGCGGGCCTCCAGGTGCAGTCCGTGCGACTGCTCCCCGCCACACCCGAAACACTGTTCGTAGTGGGCGCCCAGGAGCTCGCCGGGGGCGGGCGCGTCGGGGTGCCGCACCGGCGCGACGGCGTCGGCGGGAGGCTTCAGAGCTGCGGAAGTACGACTCACAGCCGCAGACCTTACCCGCGCGTCCACCAAGTCTTCGCACCGTGCCAAGCTTGGCTTCATGCAGCTCTCCGCCTCCCCGTACGAAGAACGCCTCACCGCCCCCCGCAGCTGGTGGGCGATCTGCTTCCTGATCGGGATAGCGATGGCCCTGGTCTTCCTCCCCTTCGGCACGCTGCCGCTGCTGGGCGCGCTGGTCGGCGGCACCGCGGTCTCGGCGGTCGTGGCGAGCGCGTACGGGTCGATCCGCATCCGGGTCGTCGGTGACTCCCTGATCGCGGGCGAGGCGAAGATCCCGGTCGCGGCCCTGGGCGACGCGGAGATCATGGACCAGGAGGAGGCGCGCGCCTGGCGCACGTACAAGGCGGATCCGCGCGCCTTCATGCTCCTACGGGCGTACATCCCCACGGCCCTCCGCGTCCAGGTCACCGACCCGGCCGACCCCACGCCGTACCTGTACCTGTCGACGAGGGAGCCGGAGCGGCTGATCGCGGCGCTCGAGGCGGCTCGGGCCACGGCGTAGCCCCCTGCGAAGAGGAAGTCGCGCCCCGAACCACCACGGCGCGCGACGGTGCGCCTTCGCACAGCGGTTACGCGCCTGTGCAGCGGTTACGCATCCGTTCAGCGGTTACGCACCGGCGCACACCGCTCCAGGGGCAGTGCGCCTCCACATCCCGTGCTCCCGACCCACCACGAGCCGGTGACTCCCACGAACCGGTGACCCCTGCCCCGCCGCTCGTCCCAAATCGACGGGCGGCCGGTGCGGGCGGGGCTCAGTGCCCCAGTTCCTTGGGGATCTCCCCGATCCGCAGGGGATCCGCCGGCTTCTCCAGGGGCGGCAGCTCCGCAAGCGCGTCCCACGGCACCTGGGACTTGCGCAGGTCCTTGCGGATACGCGCCGCCAGGCGTTTGGTGTCCCGGCGGTTCATGACCGCACCCACCGCCGCGCCCACCATGAACGGCATCAGGTTCGGCAGATCCCGGACCATGCGTTTCATGATCTGCTGACGCAGCTCACGCTTCATGTGGCCGCCCAACGCGGCATTGATCGTCGACGGCTTGGTCACGTCGATCCCGCGCTCGGAGGACCAGGAGTTCAGATACCCGGTACTGCGCTGTTTGAGGTTGCCCGGCGGCCGCAGGCCGTAGACCTCGTGGAGCTCGGCGATCATCTTCAGCTCGATCGCGGCGACGCCGGTGATCTCCGCGGCCAGCTCGGTCGGCATCGCGGGCGGCACCGGCAGCATCGCGGCGGCACCGATCCCGGCGCCCACCGTGGACGTCGCGTTGGCCGCACCCGCGACGAGCTTGTCCGCGAGCTGTTCGGGGGTAAGTCCCGGGAACTGCCTGCGGAGGGTCGCGAGATCCCGTACGGGCACGCGCGGCGCGATGTCGATGATCCGGTCGGCGAGGTGGGCCAGGCCCGCCTTGGCCCTGCTGCCGCCCTTCTGGACGCCCTTTCTGACCCCGTCCCGAAGGCCGGCCGCACGGCGGCCGGTAGCGGGAACGGCGACGTCCGCCGGAACCGAACCGTCGGACGGTTCCGGATCGTCGGCCGGCTTCACCTCGCCGGCCCGCTCGAAGGCGCCTGTCGGCGCTGTGGCGGGCGCCCGCTCGAGCGAGGCTGATCCTGGTCGGGAAGAGCCCCGCTCGTCGTCACGCACGCCTTCAGGGCCGTCTGAGGGCCCTTCGTCCGCTGCCCGTGAAGGGAAGCGGCGCTTCCAAGGTGGGGTCGAGCCAGTCACGGCCGACCCTGCCTCAGTCGCAGTCGCGGCAGATCGGCTGACCGTTCTTCTCGCGGGCCAGCTGGCTGCGGTGGTGCACCAGGAAGCAGCTCATGCAAGTGAACTCGTCCTGCTGCTTGGGCAGCACCCGGACGGCCAGCTCCTCGTTCGAGAGGTCGGCTCCGGGCAGCTCCAGGCCTTCTGCGGCCTCGAACTCGTCTACATCGACCGACGACGTCGACTTGTCGTTCCGGCGAGCCTTCAGTTCTTCAAGGCTGTCCGAGTCGACGTCGTCGTCGGTCTTGCGTGGGGTGTCGTAATCCGTTGCCATGTCGCTCTCCCCCTCTGGGTGTCTGCGGTGTCTCAGCGCACGTAACGCGTGAGAGGCCGGACTTGTGCCCGACCTGAGGCGGAGATTTTGCCTCACATCAAGGTCTGTTACTCAATCGACACCCAACCGGACTCCTCATGAGTGATCGGCTTGGATGGCGATGCGGACCGTACACGGTCCGAAGGGCCCACTTCAAAGGCGTCCCACCGTGTACTTCCCGTGATCTAGACCCCCGAAAACCCGGATTTTCCCGGCTTTACGACAGCCTGCGTGACCACGGAGAGTGGATGGCCGGAAATTCGCCCTTGTGATCGATCACACACGAGTCTCCCGGATGGGCGACCAGAAAATTCCGCGCAAAGCGAACATCGCCGCGTGTCCGCGACATGTTCTCAGATCGGCAGGGTGACGCGCATCACGAGCCCACCCCCCTCGCGTGGCTCTGCCGCGATATGGCCCCCGTGCGCGCGGGCCACCGACCGGGCGATGGAAAGGCCGAGGCCCACACCCTTGTCGCTGCCCGTGCGCTCCGTACGCAGCCGCCGGAAAGGCTCAAAAAGATTGTCGATCTCGTACGCGGGAACCACCGGACCCGTGTTCGTGACCACCAGTACCGCCTGGCCGTGCTGGACCTGCGTCGTGACTTCGACCCAGCCGTCGTCCGGCACGTTGTAGCGCACCGCGTTCTGGACGAGGTTCAGGGCGATCCGCTCCAGCAGGACGCCATTGCCCTGGACGACCGCCGCGGCGCGCTCCCCGCGGATCGCCACACCCTTGGCCGCGGCCTCGGCGTGCACCTGGTCGACGGCCTGTGTGGCGACCTCGGCGAGGTCCACGGGCTTGCGCTCGACGATCTGGTTGTCGCTGCGGGCGAGCAGCAGCAGGCCCTCGACGAGCTGCTCGCTGCGCTCGTTGGTGGCGAGCAGCGTCTTGCCGAGCTGCTGGAGCTCCACCGGGGCTCCGGGGTCGGACAGGTGCACTTCGAGGAGCGTGCGGTTGATCGCGAGCGGGGTGCGCAGTTCGTGCGAGGCGTTGCCGACGAACCGCTGCTGGGCGGTGAACGCCCGCTGCAGCCGCTCCAGCATGTCGTCGAAGGTGTCCGCCAGTTCCTTCAGCTCGTCGTCGGGGCCGTCCAGCTCGATCCGCCGGGACAGGTCCGAGCCCGCCACCGCGCGCGCGGTGCGGGTGATCCGGCCGAGCGGCGACAGGACGCGGCCCGCCATCGCGTAGCCGAAGGCGAAGGCGATGATCGCGAGGCCGAGCAGGGCGAGCAGGGAGCGGCTGAGCAGGTTGTCCAGTGCGGTCTGGCGCTGGACATCGATGCAGTGGCTGATCGCGGTGTTGAAGGCGTCGAGCGACAGGCCCGAGTTGACCGCGGGGCAGTTGTCGCTGGTGACCTTGATGTCGGTGCCGCCGGCGATCCTGAAGAGCGGCTCGGCGCCCGTGTTCAGGGCCTGCGCCGCGAGCAGATAGATGATCGACAGCAGCATGATGCCGGCGATCAGGAACATGCCGCCGTACAGCAGCGTGAGCCGTATGCGGATGGTCGGGCGCAGCCAGGGGAACGGAGGCTCCGCCCTTCTGGGGTCCCAGGTGGGCTTCGGAGGCGCCGTGGGGGGCGCGGGAGTCGTGGCCACCGCGGATCAGATCCGGTAGCCGGAGCCGGGCACGGTGACGATGACCGGGGGTTCCCCGAGCTTGCGGCGCAGGGTCATGACGGTGACGCGGACGACGTTGGTGAAGGGGTCCGTGTTCTCGTCCCAGGCCTTCTCCAGGAGCTGCTCGGCGGAGACGACGGCGCCCTCGCTGCGCAGCAGCACCTCCAGGACGGCGAACTCCTTGGGCGCGAGCTGGACCTCCTTGCCGTCGCGGAAGACCTCGCGCCGGTTGGGGTCGAGCTTGATCCCGGCGCGCTCCAGGACGGGCGGCAGCGGCACGCTCGTACGACGTCCGAGAGCACGCACGCGTGCCGTCAGCTCGCTGAACGCGAACGGCTTGGGGAGGTAGTCGTCGGCGCCGATCTCCAGGCCCTCGACACGGTCGCTGACGTCGCCGGAGGCGGTGAGCATCAGCACGCGCGTGGGCATACCGAGCTCGACGATCTTGCGGCAGACGTCGTCGCCGTGCACGAGCGGGAGGTCGCGGTCGAGGACGACCACGTCGTAGTCGTTGACGCCGATGCGCTCCAGGGCGGCCGCACCGTCGTACACGACGTCGACGGCCATGGCCTCCCGGCGCAGTCCGGTGGCCACCGCATCGGCGAGCAGCTGCTCGTCCTCGACGACGAGTACGCGCACGTCGCTTGTCCTTCCTCTGTCCACCCGCGTAGCGCCGCTTCGGCACACGTGGGCAGGGGGGTCTGTCGTGGGTAAGGCCTCCATCCTGCCCTTTTCGGCCATAAACCGGCTGTAAGACGGGTGAGAGGCGACCGGTACGACGGTCTCGGGGCCCGGGAATGCGAGATTTTCTCGTCGGGTTGAGGTTTCTACGGAAGGGAGCGGGGGGAGGACGGCTTTACACCCCGCGATCACGCTCTGCATGTGGCAAGCCACCTTGTGGTACGTCCAACCGCTTCCGCAGAGCGGGCGTGGGTGTCCGGCACCGTCGCCGCCCAGCCCGGGCAGCGCTGGGCACCCTCTGGAGACGTGATCGCCCCTTCCCAACGGCACACCCCCGTGCCACCGACCCACGACCCAGGACGAGGGGGCGCAGCATGGACGCATTCACCGCAGGACTTCTGCAGCGCATAAGGGCAACCGAGTCCGACCTGACGCGGGCTCGCGAAACAGGCGACGACTTCCTCGCGGAGGTCGAGCAGGCCGAGCTCGAGGACCTGCGCCGCCTTGCCGCCGAGCACGGTGTGGAGGTCGGCGCGTCACGCGTCTGAGCAGTTCGCACGAGAGCGGGGCCCCGGCATCGATCCAGTGCCGGGGCCCCGCTCCGTTGTTGTGCGTACCGAATTCCGTAACCGCTGTACGCACCGGGAACAGCGGGTGCCGTACGTAACGGGAACGGTGGGTGTCCTCAGTCGTGCCAGGCGCCGAACTCCTCCAGAAGCCGCTGGAGGGGCTCGAAGACGCCCGGGGAGGCCGCGACCGCCAGATCGCCCCCGGGGCGCTCTCCGGGGCGTCCACCGGTCAGGGCACCCGCCTCACGGGCGATCAGGTCGCCCGCCGCGAGGTCCCAGGGGTGCAGGCCGCGCTCGTAGTAGCCGTCGAGGCGGCCCGCGGCGACGTCGCACAGGTCGACGGCCGCCGAACCGCTGCGCCGGATGTCGCGCAGCAGGGGGATCAGCCGGTGGGCGACCTCGGCCTGGTGGACCTTGACCTCGGTCACGTAGTTGAAGCCGGTCGAGACCAGTGCCTGGTCCAGGGGCGGCGACGGTCGGCAGGTCAGCCGGCGCTCGCCGACCCAGGCCCCGGTGGCCCGGGCGCCCCTGCCGCGCACGGCGCTGTAGGTCTCGCCACGCATCGGTGCCGCGACGACTCCGACGACGGTCTCGCCGTTCTGTTCGGCCGCGATGGACACCGCCCAGGTCGGCAGCCCGTAGAGGTAGTTCACCGTGCCGTCGAGCGGGTCGACGACCCAGCGGATACCGCTGGTGCCCTCGCTGGAGGCGCCCTCCTCGCCGAGGAAGCCGTCGTGGGGGCGGTGCTGGGCGATCAGGTCGGTGATCAGCTTCTCGGCGGCGATGTCCATCTCGGTGACGACGTCGATCGGGCTGGACTTGGTGGCGGCGACCGTGAGGTCCGCCGGGCGGCCGTCCCGCAGCAGCTCACCGGCGCGGCGGGCGGCGTCGTGGGCGAGCTGGAGCAGTTCGGTGTGCAGGGGCTCGATCAAGGGGCTCCTCAGGCGTACGGGCTGTCGGCGCCCGCGGCGGCGGGCTTGGGGGCGCGGGCCGGGCAGCAGCCCACGGGGCACAGGCCGTGGCTCGCGCCGAGCGCGCCCAGGGCGCAGGGTGTCACCTGCAGCCCGTTCTCCGTCGCGGCGCGCTCCAGGACGAGGTCGCGGATCGCCGCGGCGAAGCGGGGGTCGGCGCCCACGGTGGCCGAGCGGCGCACGGGCAGCCCCAGTTCCTCCGCCTTGGCCGTCGCCTCCGTGTCGAGGTCGTACAGCACCTCCATGTGGTCCGAGACGAACCCGATGGGGGCCATCACGACGGCCGGGACCCCGGCCCCGTGCAGCTCCTCCAGGTGGTCGCAGATGTCCGGCTCGAGCCACGGGATGTGCGGGGCTCCGGAGCGCGACTGGTACACGAGCTGCCAGGGGTGCTCGATCCCGGTCTCCTCGCGCACGGCGTCGGCGATCAGCTTCGCCACGTCCAGGTGCTGTTTGACGTAGGCGCCGCCGTCGCCGTGGTCCTCGGCCGGGCCGGAGGTGTCGGCGGCGGCGGTGGGGATGGAGTGCGTGGTGAAGGCGAGGTGCGCGCCCGCCCGTACGTCCTCGGGGAGCTCGGCGAGGGACTTCAGGACGCCCTCGATCATGGGCTCCACGAAGCCGGGGTGGTTGAAGTAGTGCCGCAGCTTGTCGATCTTCGGCGGCTCCAGTCCCTCGGCCTCCAGGGCCGCCAGGGCTCCGGCGAGGTCCTCGCGGTACTGCCTGCAGCCCGAGTACGAGGCGTACGCGCTGGTGGCGAGGACGAGGACGCGGCGGCGGCCGTCGGCGACCATCTCGCGCAGGGTGTCGGTGAGGTACGGCGCCCAGTTGCGGTTGCCCCAGTACACGGGCAGGTCCAGGCCGTGGTCCGCGAAGTCCTTGCGGAGGGCGTCGAGCAGGGCACGGTTCTGGTCGTTGATCGGGCTGACCCCGCCGAACAGGAAGTAGTGCTGCCCCACTTCCTTCAGCCGTTCCTTGGGGATGCCTCTCCCCCGCGTCACGTTCTCCAGGAACGGAACCACGTCGTCCGGGCCTTCGGGGCCGCCGAACGAGAGCAGGAGCAGGGCGTCGTAGGGGGTGGCATCGAGCACATCTGGCATGCGTCCGATCCTGCCATCCGTCGCTGCCAGCCGGACAACAGCCACATGACGAGCGGAATCGGGGAGTACCCGAGAGGGTGCGTTAGGGTCCCCTAACCCGTAAGCTGTATCGGCCATCTACACGCCTTACCGGAGTCCGACCGCACGCGGTGACCGCGCGGCCGGGCCGAGCCCACCGGAGACCCCTCGTGCCCAGCCCGTACCGCGCCCTGTTCGCCGCCCCCGGCTCCAAGGGCTTCTCCGCCGCGGGCTTCCTCGGCCGGATGCCCCTGTCCATGATGGGCATCGGCGTGGTGACGATGATCTCCCAGCTCACCGGACGGTACGGGCTCGCGGGCGCGCTGTCGGCGACCATGGCGCTCGCCGCCGCGGTGATGGGCCCGCAGGTCTCCCGGATGGTGGACCGGCACGGCCAGCGGCGGGTGCTGCGCCCCGTCACCCTGTTCGCGCTCGCGGCGGCCGTCGGGCTGCTGCTGGCCGCGCGCTTCGAGTGGCCGGACTGGGTGCTGTTCCTCTGCGCGGCCGGGATCGGCTGTGTCCCGAGCATCGGCGCGATGATCCGGTCCCGCTGGGCGGCCCTCTACGGGGGCACCCCGCAGTTGCACACCGCGTACTCCTTCGAGTCCGTGGTGGACGAGATCTGCTTCATCTTCGGGCCGATCTTCTCCATCGGCCTGTCCACGGTGTGGTTCCCGGAGGCCGGGCCGCTGCTCGCCGCCTGCTTCCTGGCGGTGGGCGTCTTCTGGCTGACCTCCCAGCGCGCGACCGAGCCCGTGCCGCACCCGCGTGAGCACCACACCGGCGGTTCGGCGCTGCGCGCGGCCGGACTCCAGGTCCTGGTCGCAACGTTCGTGGCGACCGGAGCGATCTTCGGGGCCGTGGACGTGGTCACCGTGGCCTTCGCGGAGGAGCAGGGCCACAAGGGCGCCGCGAGCGTGGTTCTGGCCCTCTATGCGGCCGGTTCCTGCGCGGCGGGGGCCGTGTTCGGACTGCTGCACTTCAACGGGGCGCCCGAACGTCGGTGGCTGCTGGGCATATGCGCCATGGCCGTGAGTATGATCCCCCTGCTACTGGTCGGAAACTTGCCGTTTCTGGCCGTGGCGCTGTTCGTTGCGGGCCTGTCCATCGCTCCCACGATGATCACGGCGATGTCCCTCATCGAACAGCACGTACCACGCGCGAAACTGACCGAGGGCATGACCTGGGTGAGCACCGGACTCGCGGTCGGGGTCGCGCTCGGCTCCTCCGTGGCCGGCTGGGTGATCGACGCCGCCGGTGCGAAGGCCGGGTACGGGGTTCCGGCGGTGTCCGGAGCCGTCGCGGTCGCGGTCGGATTCCTCGGGTATCGCCGGCTGAGCAGGCCGGTTCCGCAGCGGGAGGGGACCCATGAGCACCACAGTGAGCGGGAAGAGCGGCACGTGGCGTAACTGGGCGGGGAACGTCACCGCCCGTCCCGTACGGGAGGTCACCCCCGCTTCGGTCGAGGAGCTCTCCGCGGCCGTACGCAAGGCGGCCGACGAGGGTCTGAGGGTCAAGGCCGTCGGCACCGGGCACTCCTTCACCGCTGCCGCCGCGACCGACGGCGTGTTGATCCGCCCTCAACTGTTGACCGGCATCCGCAACATCGACCGCGCGGCCGGGACCGTCACCGTTGAGGCGGGCACCCCGCTCAAGCGGCTCAATGTGGCTCTCGCGCGCGAGGGGCTGTCGCTCACGAACATGGGCGACATCATGGAGCAGACGGTCTCGGGTGCGACCAGCACCGGAACGCACGGCACGGGCCGCGACTCGGCCTCGATCGCCGCGCAGATCAAGGGACTTGAGCTGGTCACCGCGGACGGTTCGCTCCTCACCTGCTCCGAGGAGGAGAATCCCGATGTCTTCGCGGCGGCCCGGGTGGGCATCGGCGCCCTGGGGATCGTCACCGCAATCACCTTCTCCGTAGAGCCCATTTTTCTGCTCACGGCTCGCGAGGAGCCGATGACCTTCGACAAGGTCACCGCCGACTTCGACGAACTCTTCACCGAGAACGAGCACTTCGAGTTCTACTGGTTCCCGCACACCGGCAACTGCAACACCAAGCGCAACAACCGCAGCGCCGGCCCCGAGAAGCCGATCGGGCAGATCGGCGGCTGGATCGAGGACGAGTTCCTCTCCAACGGGGTCTTCCAGGTGGCCAATCTGGTCGGCCGCGCCGCGCCCGCCACCATCCCGACGATCGCGAAGATCTCCAGCCGCGCGCTGTCCGCGCGGACCTACACCGACATTCCCTACAAGGTCTTCACTTCTCCGCGCCGGGTGCGCTTCGTGGAGATGGAGTACGCCGTTCCGCGCGAGGCGCTCGTCGAGACGCTGCGCGAGCTGAAGACGATGGTCGACCGCTCGTCCCTGCGGGTCAGTTTCCCCGTCGAGGTGCGCACGGCCCCCGCGGACGACATCGCGCTCTCCACGGCGTCCGGGCGGGAGAGCGCCTACATCGCCGTCCACATGTTCAGGGGTACGCCCTACCAGGCGTACTTCACCGCGGCCGAGCGGATCTTCACGGCGCACGAGGGCCGCCCGCACTGGGGCAAGGTGCACACCCGCGACGCGGAGTACTTCTCGAAGGTGTATCCGCGCTTCGGCGAGTTCACGGCGCTGCGGGACCGTCTTGACCCGGATCGCCGCTTTGAGAACGACTACTTGCGTCGGGTGCTGGGCTCGTAGGCGAACCGTCTGTGGGCGCCGGGGTGTTGGCCGGCGCCTGCGAATCGGCACTGGAACTCGGCGTCGGCGTAGGGGATGTGGCATCGCCGTCACCCTGAGTGGCGCCGGCGCCGAAGCCGTCTTGGGTGCCGGGAGTGCTGTCGGTGGCCGACGGCTCCCTCGAAGAGGACCCGCCCGAAGGGCTCGAAGGTGTCGTACCGGGCCTCGAGTGGGAGCCGGAGCCGCTGCCCTTGAGGGCGTCACCGACGGTGGTGCTCGTTCCGTCGCCGCTGAAGCTCTGCCCCGACACCAGCTCGTACGTCGTGATCCCCGCCATCGTGACGCCGAAGACGAGCGCCGCCGCGATCACCGGCCGCTTCCAGCTCTTGACCCGGGCGCGATACACGGTGCCCTCGGTGAACGCCCCCGGTACCGGCGCCTGCTCGGGCCTCGGCTTCGCCTGGACCGTGACATCGCGGAGCTGTTCGCCGGTGCGCTTGAAGAAGTGCTGGAAGACGGTGCCTCCACAGGTGGCGATCGCGCTGACCACTCCGGCGCCCAGGATCGTCCCGTACACCCCGAAGTAGGAGGCGAGTTTGGCCGCCACCACCGCGGCCACGGCGCTGCCCGCCACTTGCGGAAGGCTCAGGTCCACCCGCTTCCTCCTCGGCGTCCCCTCCTTCGCCCCCGGCTCCTCGCCCACATCCGACTTCTCACGCATCCCCGGACCTTGCCTGCCTTTCCCGTACTTCTCGACCGCTTGCACGAGAAAGGGACGGATGGGCGAAACGTTTAGTTCCGTTTCTGGCGATTACGTGAAGTACGACACGTTTCAAGGTCACCAATACGGCACAGTGGACGGCCAACTAGCACCCCCCACTAGAAGTTGGGCGGCGTGCCGATCCACGCACATGGCCCGAATGGAGTACTGTTGCGAGCCCTGGGTCCGGACTCCCGCCAGGGTGTCCGGGGCCTGACAGGACCGCCGGGAGGGGGCTCGTTGCACAGGGTGATGGAGTTCGTCACTTAGCGTTGCGAATAGGTAACCGTGCCATAACGGCGACCCCGGGCCCGTGCCCGACACGCCGGGCAACTCGGCAAGGTTGTGGCAGGCTGCACCCGGGCAGGCCACACTCGACTAGCGGAAGCAGCGACGCACGTGACGTCGGCAGGCACCACCCGGGAGGTCCCCATGCCCGAACTGCGTGTCGTGGCCGTCTCTAACGACGGCACACGGCTGGTGCTGAAGGCTGCGGACAGCACGGAGTACACGCTTCCGATTGACGAGCGTTTGCGCGCCGCTGTTCGCGGCGACCGTCCCCGCCTCGGCCAGATCGAGATCGAGGTGGAGAGCCATCTCCGCCCCCGAGACATCCAGGCGCGGATACGTGCCGGCGCCTCCGCGGAGGAAGTCGCCCAGCTCGCGGGAATTCCCGTCGACCGGGTGCGTCGCTTCGAGGGCCCCGTGCTCGCCGAGCGTGCCTTCATGGCCGAGCGGGCCCGGAAGACTCCTGTCCGCCGCCCCGGTGAGAACGCTGGACCCCAGCTCGGTGAGGCCGTCCAGGAACGACTGCTGATCCGGGGCGCCGAGAAGGACACCGTCCAGTGGGACTCGTGGCGTCGTGACGACGGCACGTGGGAAGTGCTGTTGGTCTACCGGGTCGCGGGCGAGCCGCACTCGGCGAGCTGGACGTACGACCCGCCCCGGCGGCTCGTCCAGGCCGTCGACGACGAGGCGCGCTCGCTGATCGGCGAGTCCGACGACCTCGCGGCGCCCGAACCGAGCTTCCCGTTCGTCCCGCGCATCGCACGGCTGCCGCGCGACCGCCCGCTGGACCGTGCCCTGGACCGGCAGATGGAGCGCCCGAGCCTGCCCGGGCCTTCCCCCGAGCCGATCGAGGAGAGCGCGAGCGAGCGCGACTCGCTCACCAGCCTCCTGGAAGCGGTGCCCAGTTTCCGGGGCGACATGGTGGTGCCCGAGCGGCCCGCCGGCGCGGAGCTCCCGGCGACGGAGGAGCCACCCACCGAGCCCGAGGCGGAGGAGCCCCCGGCCCCCGCGGCCTCGGCCGGTGCCGGGTCCGCCTACGCGGACGTGCTCATGCCCCGCTCGGTCGGCAGCCACCGCGACCGTCTCGTCGGCGCGACCGACCGCCAGGCCGAGGCCGACGGCGTCCGACCGGGCCGCAGAGCGGCGGTCCCGAGCTGGGACGAGATCGTCTTCGGGACGCGACGAAAGAAGCAGGACTAGTCAGTTGTACGACATCGGGGCCCGCGCCACGCTGGAGCGGGCCCCTTTGCCGTTACTGGAGGTCAGGGCCCATCGAGACTTACCGTTACTGGCGGTCGGGGCCCATAGCGACTCGCCGTTACTGGGGGTCGGGACCCATCACGACTTGCCGTTACTGGGGGTCGGGACCCACCGCGACCGGACGGCCGCCGTCCCGCGACCACTCCGACCAGGACCCCACGTACAGCGCGGCCGGCACGCCCGCGACGGCGAGCGCCAGTACCTCATGGGCGGCGGACACGCCCGAACCGCAGTAGACGCCGACCTCCGAAGTGCCGGTCACGCCGAGGGACTTGAAGCGCTCCGCGAGCTCGTCCGATGGCCGGAACTCGCCGGTCTCCGTGACGTTCTCCGTGGTCGGCGCCGAGACCGCGCCCGGGATGTGCCCGCCCACGGGGTCGATCGGCTCGACCTCGCCCCGATAGCGCTCACCGGCCCGGGCGTCGAGCAGCAGCCCCGTACGGGCGAGCGCGGCGGCCCCGTCCGCGTCCAGCAGCGGCCGGGCGCCCGCGACCGGCTCGAAGGTTCCCGGGGCGGGCTCGGGGACCTCCGAGGACACCGGCCCGCTCCAGACGGCCAGCCCGCCGTCAAGCACGCGCACCGACGGATGCCCCGTCCAGCCCAGCAGCCACCAGGCCCGCGCGGCGGCCCACCCCACGCCACCGTCGTACACGACGACGTCCCGGTCCGCGGACACTCCTGCGGCCCGCATCGCCTCGCCGAAGGCCTCCAGGTCGGGCAGTGGATGGCGGCCGCCCTCGCCCGGCTCCCCGGCCAGTTCGGCATCCAGGTCGACGAAGACCGCGCCGGGGATGTGCCCTGCCGCGTAGGCGGCCCGGCCGTCGAAGGGGGCGGCCCCGGCGGCCGTCGCCGTGGAGAGCTGCCAGCGGATGTCGAGCACGACCGGCGGGTTCGGTCCCACCAGGTCGCTCGCGAGTTCGGATGCGGAGATGATGGCGTTCATGGCCACCATCCTTGCGTACGGGGTGGCCCCGGCGTCCAGGTCCGGCTACTCTGCTCGGCCGGACAGGTCCGATCACCGGGCGTACCGGATCGGGCACATGCTGTACAGCCGATGGACACTCCCCGGCAATCGCGCGGAAACGGATGGGAAACGGCTCATCGGGCATTCTCCGGCAGTGGACCACTACACGATGACGCCGCCGGGGCGCGCAGGGTGACGGGTGGTGCGAGCATCTGCACGGGGCGTGCACGCGCGCGATTGCGGTACGCGTGTTGGTAGGCGGAAGGTGAACGGCCACCGCGAGGGGCCGAGAAGAGAGTGACGATGACGGAGGCACGGGAGTCGGCCGGCCCGAACGGCACCACGAACGCTCGACACGCACCCGGCGTGCCCTGCTGGGTGAGCCTGATGGTGCACGGGATGGCCACGACCCAGGAGTTCTACGGAGAGCTGTTCGGCTGGGAGTTCCAGCCGGGCCCACGGCAGCTCGGCCCGTATGCGCGGGCCCTGCTCGACGGTCACGAGGTGGCGGGAATCGGACAGATGCCACCCGACCGGCATCTGCCGATCGCCTGGACGCCGTACTTCGCCTCGGATGACGTGAACCACACCGCCGAGTCGGTACGGCACTGCGGCGGCACCGTGGGTGTGGGTCCCCTGGACGCCGGGGAGGCCGGGCGGCTGCTGATCGCCTCGGACCCCACGGGCGCCGTCTTCGGAGTCTGGCAGGCGGCGGCCCATCTGGGAACGGCGCTCCACGGGGTGCACGGCACGCCCGCCTGGATCGAGTTGGTGACCCGTGACACCGAGAGCGTCGTCAAGTTCTACCAGGGGGTCTTCGGACACGAGCCGGAGCCGGTCGTCTCGGCCGACTTCGACTACATGACCCTGCACATCGACGGCCGCCCGGTGGCAGGCATGCACGGCGTCGGCCACGGCCTGCCCCGTGACCGCGGCCCGCACTGGCTGACGTACTTCGAGGTCGCGGACGTGGACGAGGCCGTCGCCCAGGCCACCGACCTCGGCGGACACCTCCTCAAGGCGGCCCACGACTCGCCCTACGGACGGGTGGCCACGGTGGCGGACCCGGAGGGCGCGGTGTTCTCGGTGATCCGCACCGAGCGATGACGCACGCGGCGCGCTGAGGGTCAGGCGGAGGCGATCGGCAGTACGTCGGGCGAGAGGGCGCCCGCGCGAGCCGTCGCCGCCGTCATCCGGCGCCGGTGGTGTCGCCGGCACAGGACCTCGTAGCCGATGTCCTCCGCCTGATTGACGTCGCCGACGACCACCTGGGCGCCCTCGACGACCATTTCGCCGCCTATCGTGCGGGCGTTGTGGGTGGCACGGGCGCCGCACCAGCACAGGGCCTCGACCTGGAGGACCTCGACCCGGTCGGCGAGCTCCACGAGGCGCTGGGAGCCGGGGAAGAGCTTGGAGCGGAAGTCGGTGGTGATTCCGAACGCGAAGACGTCGACCCCCAGGTCGTCGACCACCCGGGCCAGTTGGTCGATCTGGCGGGGGGCCAGGAACTGCGCCTCGTCCGCGATCACGTAGTCCGCCCGGCCGCCCTGGGAGAGGTGGTCGACGAGGTACCCGTACAGGTCCTGGTCGTCCGCGACCTCCACGGCGTCCGTGACCAGGCCGAGGCGGGAGGAGAGCTTGCCCTCCCCCGCGCGGTCGTCACGCGTGAAGATCATGCCCTGCAGGCCCCGGGCCGAGCGGTTGTGCTCGATCTGGAGAGCCAGCGTCGACTTCCCGCAGTCCATCGTTCCGGAGAAGAACACCAGCTCGGGCATGGGGGGTTGAGCACCTTTCGGCAAGAATGGGGGCGGGCGCAGGAGAGTCGGGCGGGGAGGGGTCAGGTACGTACTTCCAGGAGCGGAACGTGCTGCTCCACCGGCGCCATCGAACCGTGGTTGCCGACCATCGCCGACTCCTTCGGCTCCCGCTCGGTCGCGACGATCAGGACGTCGTCGCAGGCCGCCGCCACGACGTCGCCGATCCGGGCGTAGACGCGTTCGTCGACCTGTGGCCCGAACCAGCCCGCCGCGATCGCCTCGTCGCGTGAAGCCACCCAGAACTGCTCGCCGAGCACCTCGCGCCAGCAGGTCAGGACGTCCGCCTCGGCACCCGGGACGGCGTACACATGCCGGGCCCGGGCCTCGCCGCCCAGCAGGGCGACTCCCGCGCGCAGCTCCCAGTCCTCGTCGAAGTCGATGCGGTGCTGCTCGTCGAAGGGGATGTCGATCATGCCGTGGTCGGCGGTGATGTACAGCGCCGCGCGCGGCGGCAGTTGCTCCGCGAGGCGCTGGACCAGGCGGTCGACGTACATCAGCTGACCGCGCCAGGGGTCCGAGTCGACGCCGAAGCGGTGGCCCTTGCCGTCCACCTCGGCGTAGTAGGTGTACACCAACGAGCGGTCGCCGGCGGCCAGTTGTTCGGCCGCGAGGTCCATGCGGTCCTCGCCGGACAGCCGCCCGTGGAACGTTCCGCCGCTCAGGGCGATCTTCGTGAGCGGGGTGTTCTGGAAGGTCGGGGACGAGACCTGGGCCGTGTGCACACCCGCCGCGTCCGCGAGCTGGAAGACGGTGGGGTACGGCTGCCAGACGCGGGGTTCCGTCCAGGGACTCCAGCGCAGCTGGTTCATCAGCTCGCCGGTCCTCGGGTTGCGCACGGTGTAGCCGGGCAGGCCGTGCGCGCCGGGTGGCAGGCCCGTGCCGACGGAGGCGAGGGAGCTCGCGGTGGTCGCCGGGTAGCCGGCGGTGATCGGCCGGCCGGTGCCGCCGCGCGAGCTGCCGAGGAGGGAGCTCATGAAGGGGGCCTCGTCCGGGTGCGCCTTCAGTTGCTCCCAGCCGAGACCGTCGATCAGAAAGACGCAGTTCCGGTCGGCCTCGGTCAGTTCCGGTATGGCGGTGGTCATGCCAGGGACGCCCATGCCGGCGGCGAGCGTGGGCAGCAGATCGGCGAGCGAGCCCGCGCCGTACTCGGGGACGGGCGCGGAATCGATGGCCAGCGGTTCCGGGTGGTCCCAGGTGGGCAGCGCCATCAGCGGGTGACGTCCGCGGTCGCCTCGGAGAGGGACTGCGCGAAGGCGAGGGCCTGGCGCACCGTCTCCGGGCCGTCCCCGGCCTCGCTGACGCGCAGGCTCAGGTCGTCCGCCGTCGAGTTGCCCGTGTAGCCGTGGTCCGCCTCGCAGTTGGGGTCGCCGCAGGCAGCGGGCTCCAGGTCGATACGGGAGACCGCGCCCCAGCCGATGGTCAGGACGACCTCGCGGGGCAGCGTGCCCGGCGTGTACGACTCGGGATTGGCGACGACCCGGCTGACGACGACCGACGAGATCCGGCCGAGTTTCACGGACTCGGTCGAGGTCGTGGCGTACGGCGTCGGTGAGGTCGTGTCCGCGTTCTGCTCGTCGGTGTGGCTCACGATGAAGCGGTTGCCGGTGAGGACGAGCACGGTCACATGCCGGCGCACCTCGTTGGCGTCGAACGTCGTCTCCTGGTGGACCAGGTACGACCGGATGGTGTCGCCGCCGATCGCGGCCTCCACCGCCTCGGCCACGAGGGCCGGGTAGTAGCCGCTGCGCTCGATCGCCGCTCGCAGCCCCTGGGTCGTCGTACTGGTCTTGGCCATGACGTCCATCCTACGGTGGCCCACTGACTGCGAGGCACCGCTCGCGGGTGTCTGTCGTGGACGGATCAGAACGAATCGCCGACGGCGGCGGACGCCGGTACGGCTCGGACGGCGGGTCCGATACAGCTGAGACGGCGGGTCCGGTACGGCTCAGACGACGGGAAGCGTGCGGGGGCCCAGGTCGTCGCGGACGGGGGCGCGGGCCAGCCGCACGGTGGCGCCGAGCACGCTCAGGCCGCGCGGAGCGACCACCACCGGCTCCAGGGAGACGGCGACGACCTCCGGGTGGTCGTCGACCAGCCGCGAGACGCGCAGCATCAGCTCTTCGAGGGCCACGGTGTCGACCGGCGCCGAGCC
This sequence comes from Streptomyces olivochromogenes, assembly GCF_001514115.1. Classification (GTDB taxonomy): domain Bacteria; phylum Actinomycetota; class Actinomycetes; order Streptomycetales; family Streptomycetaceae; genus Streptomyces; species Streptomyces olivochromogenes. The sequence continues at coordinate 147,000 of NZ_KQ948462.1, read as the reverse complement.
ACGCCAGCCGAACAGGAGCGGCGCCGTCCGGATCGACCGGACCAGCGAGCTCGCGTCCCGGTCGGTGACCGGAACCAGTCGGTGTGCCGTGTCCCCGAGCAGCTCCGACGCGGCTCCGGCCAGGCCGAACGAGAGCACCGCTCCGGCCGCCGGGTCGATGACGGCCCGTACGACCGTGTCGACCCCGCGCGGCGCCATGCCCTGCACGACCGGGCGCAGCACCTCCGGCGTTCCGAAGAGCTCGGTCAACTCCGCGTACGCCCTCCTCAGTTGCGCCTCGTCCGTCAGATCCAGGCGTACGCCGCCCAGGTCGGCGCGGTGCCTCAGGTGCGGTGCGGTGGTCTTGAGGGCCACGGGGTAACCGAGGGTGCGCGCGGCCGCCGCGGCCTCGTCGGGTGTCGGCGCGGGCAGTGCCCGGTGTACGTCGATGCCGTACCGCCCGAGCAGCACGCAGGCGTCCTCGGGGGCGAGCGTCAGTCCCGAGCCCCGGGAGAGCAGCTCGTCGACCTGCTCGGCGGCGCCCTTCTCGTCGATGTCCTCGTACTCGGGGACCTTGCCGGGGTCGGCCACCTCGCGCCGCCACTGGGCGTACTTCACGGCCTCGCCGAGGGCGCGGACGGCGCGCTCGGCGGCGGGGTAGGCGGGGATGAGCCGGGGGCTCGCCTCCGAGGGGCCGCTGACCGTGGTGGCCGGGCGTTCGATGGGACGGGGTGCCTGACCCGCGCCGGGTGCCGTGGACGCCGCCTGTGGTGCGGTGCTGGCCGCCGCCGACAGGGCCTCCGCGAGCCCGCCGAGCTCGACGTGCACCACGAGCACCGGCTTCGCCGGGGCCGAGGCCGAGGCCGATCGCAGGGCCTCCGCCAGGGCCGCGTCCTGGGCCGACGTCTCCCCCACCGCCGGAATGGCGGTCACCACCACGGCGTCGCACCTGTCATCGGCGAGGGCTTTCGTCAGCGCCCTGTGGAAGTCCTCCGACGAAGCCGCCGTGGTCAGATCCAGCGGAGGAAGCGGTCGCAGTCCTTCGGCGAGGCACGCGTCGAACGTCAGCAGCCCCAGGGACTCCGAGTTGCCGAGGATGGCCACCCGCGGTCCCGCGGGGAGCGGCTGGCGGGCCAGCAGAAGCCCCGCGTCGACCAGCTCGGTGATCGTGTCGACCCGGATCACCCCGGCCTGCCGCAGCAGCGCGGACACGGTGGCGTGCGGCAGCCGGGTGGCCCGTACGGCATGCCCCTGGGGAGCGGCGGCGTGCCGCGCGCCCTGGACCACGACCAGCGGCTTGGCCGCCGCCGTCCGCCGGGCGAGCCGGGTGAACTTGCGCGGGTTGCCGATGGATTCGAGGTACATCAGGGCGACGTCGGTGTCCGGGTCGTCGTACCAGTACTGGAGTACGTCGTTGCCGGACACGTCCGCCCGGTTCCCGGAGGAGACGAAGGTGGACACTCCGGTCACGCCGGTGACGCCGCCGCCGCGCCGGTGCAGCCGGGAGAGCAGCGCGATCCCGATCGCGCCGGACTGGGCGAACAGGCCTATCCGCCCGGGGCGCGGCATCTCGGGCGCGAGCGAGGCGTTGAGGCGCACCTCGGGGGAGGTGTTGATGACCCCGAAGGCGTTCGGTCCGATGATGCGCATCCCGTACGTACGGGCCTGGCGGACGAGTGCGCGCTGGCGCTCGCGTCCGGCGGGGCCGCTCTCGGCGTACCCGGCGGAGACGACCACGAGGCCCTGCACCCCGTGCTCGCCGCACTCGGCGACGACTTCGGGGACGTACGGCGCGGGCACGGCGACGACCGCGAGGTCGACGGGCTCGGCGATGTCGCGGACGGAGCGGTGGGCCGGGACGCCGTCGAGGTCCTTCTCCTGGAGTGCCTTGTTCACGGCGTACAGCCGCCCGGTGAACCCGGCCTCGCGCAGGTTGTCGAGGACGCTGCGTCCCACCCCGCCGGGGGTGCGGCCCGCTCCGATGACGGCGACCGAGCCGGGTGCGAGCAGTCGCTGCACGGACCGCGCCTCGGCGCGCTGCTCCCGCGCGCGCTGCACGGCGAGCGAGCGGTCGGTGGGTTCGAGGTCGAACTCCAGGCGTACGACGCCGTCCTCGAAGTGCCGCTTCTGCTGGTACCCGGCGTCCGTGAACACCTTGATCATCTTGCTGTTGGCGGGCAGTACCTCGGCGGCGAAACGGCGGATGTCCCGCTCTCTGGCGACGGCCGCGATGTGCTCCAGGAGGGCCGAGGCGACGCCGCGGCCCTGGTGGGCGTCCTGCACGAGGAAGGCGACCTCGGCCTCGTCGGCGGGTGCCGAGGCGGGCCGACCATCGGCATTAATACGGTCATAGCGTACGGTGGCGATGAACTCGCCGCCGATCGTGGCCGCGAGTCCCACCCTGTCCACAAAGTCGTGGTGCGTGAAGCGGTGGACATCCTTGGCGGACAGGCGCGGGTAGGGCGCGAAGAAGCGGTAGTACTTCGACTCGTCCGAGACCTGCTCGTAGAAGCTCACCAGCCGCTCGGCGTCGTCGACGGTGATGGGCCTGATGCGGGCGGTGCCGCCGTCGCGCAGCACCACGTCGGCCTCCCAGTGGGAGGGGTACTCGTGCCGGTCCGACGAGGTCTGCATGGGCCCCAGAGTACGGCTCGCGTCCGACAACGGCGCGAGGCAGGCTAGGGGCACCGAAGTCGGTTCCAGGCCGGGATCCGACGCGGAGTTCGGGACGGGAACAACACCCTGCCCGGACTCGCTTCACGTTGTGGAACACTGGTCTAGACAACCCTGAACACCTGAAGGGCAGCATCACATGGCTGAGCGCCGCGTCAACGTCGGCTGGGCCGAGGGCCTCCACGCCCGTCCCGCCTCCATCTTCGTCCGGGCGGCCACGGCCTCCGGTATCCCCGTGACGATCGCCAAGGCGGAGGGCAACCCCGTCAACGCGGCCTCCATGCTGGCGGTCCTCGGCCTGGGCGCCCAGGGCGGCGAGGAGATCGTCCTCGCCTCGGACGCCGAGGGCGCGGACGCCGCGCTCGACCGGCTGGCGAAGCTGGTGGCGGAGGGTCTCGAGGAGCTCCCCGAGACCGTCTGAGAAAGAGCCCTCGAGCGGGGTTCCTCAATTGATGGCGGGAGTGGTCTTCGCACCAAAAGACCCCACCCCGCACGCATTCAAAGGGCTCGCCTGAAAACATCGGGCGGGCCCTTCGCTTTTCCCAATTACGGGCAGCAGAAATAATCCCCCGCGAATTACCTCTCTTTGTATACGGTGCCGGTGTTAATGACGCACGCCCGTCATGTTTACGGGATGTTGCGAAGTCCTCACACGCTCCGGACGATCTCCCCCGCCGGGAAAGCGCAGCCGGTGCGCGACCGTCGCGCGCTCGGTGTGCAGCGCCATGACCGCCCGCGCCCGCTCGCTGTCGCCGCGCGCCACCGCGTCCACGATCCCGCCGTGCTCCGCCCAGGACTCCGCCGGATTGGCCGGCGCCTCGACCGCGTACATCCAGGCGATCTTGTGCCGCAACTGGGCCAGCGTGGAGGTCAGCGCGGGGCTCCCGGAGGCCTGCGCCAGGGTCTCGTGGAACCAGCCGCCGAGCGAGCGCAGATCCTCGCTGTTCCCCCTCCTGGCCCGCTCCTGACCCAGTCTGACCAGGCCTCGAAGCACCTTGAGGTGGGCCTCGGTACGCCGCTGCGCGGCCCTCGCGGCGCCCAGCGGCTCCAGGAGCATGCGCATCTCGAGCAGGTCCGCGGCCTCCTGCTCGGTGGGCTCCGCGACGCACGCGCCCGCGTGCCGACGGGTGACGACGAAGCCCTCGGCCTCCAGCGTGCGCAGGGCCTCGCGCACGGGGACCCGCGAGACGCCGTAGCGCCGCGCGAGCAGTTCCTCGGTGAGCCGGCTGCCGCGCTCGTAGACACCCGCGACGATGTCGTCACGGATCGCCGTGCATACCGAGTGCGCGGGAATGCGCATGACCGGACCTCCGCCTTAATCCCCGCGAAACGCGGTCGATTGACGCTTGTTCAGTGACTCTATTGCAGAGAGCCGGAATTTCCGATGGCGGGCCGGAATCCATGGATATTTTTTGGACAGACAGTCGTTCGAAACGACGAAGCCCCGGCTGAGGGGAGCCGGGGCTTCGGAAGTGTTGACGCGGGTCGTCAGACGTTAGGGATGTGCGAGTGTCAGACGTTCACGCCGTGTGAGCGGAGGTAGGCGACCGGGTCCATGTCGGAGCCGTACTCCGCCGTCGTGCGGGCCTCGAAGTGGAGGTGCGGCCCGGTGGTGTTCCCGGTGGAGCCGGAGAGGCCGATCTGCTGGCCCGGGGTGACCGTCTGCCCCACGGAGACACCGATGGACGACAGGTGGCCGTACATCGTGTAGGTGCCGTCGTGCATCTTCAGGACGATCTGGTTGCCGTACGCGCCGCCCCAGCCGGCCGTGACGACCGTGCCGGAGCCGACCGCGTGGACCGAGGTCCCGGAGGCGGCGTGGAAGTCGACGCCGGTGTGGCTGCCGGAGGACCAGAGGCTGCCGCCGGTCTTGTAGCCGGTGGAGATGTACGAGCCGGTGATCGGCAGGACGAAGGTGTTGAGGCGCTTGCGCTCGGCGGCGCGGGCGGCACGCTCCTTGGCCTCGCGCTCCTTCTTCGCCTCCTCGGCGGCCCTCTTGCGCGCGGCCTCTTCGGCCTTCTTGCGCGCGGCGGCCTCGTCGGCGGCGCGCTGCTGGGCGGCGGCCTGCGCGTCGATCTGGGCGGCGACGTTGTCGCCGAGGGTGACGGCCTGGGTCAGCCCGGTCTGCTCGACGGAGGCGTCCGCGGCGAGTGCCGGGGCGGCCAGGGTTCCGATGACACCGGTGGTGGTGAGCGCGGCGACGCCGACGGCGTTCGTGGTGGAGCGCTTCACGCGGCTCGGACGGCGGTGTTTCCCGGGGCCACAGGTGAACGCCATGTAGGGGCTGGTCCTTTCCTTCCCTCTCGCCTACCGGGTTAGCTGACGGGTTCGGAGCAGGAAGGTCTCCTACGGACCCCCTCCAGGGAGGGCGTCCGATTCACCCCAGGGACTACGTGTGGGTCCCCGGCTCCCCTGGCTCGCGCCGTACGGGGACTCGGCGATGACTGTCCGGTGCCGCGGGCGCGGCGCACTGCCTGACGAACAGCCGCACCGACGCTAGACGGGCGTCTTTCAATCAACAAACGGATCACGGCTTTTGTAGTGCATGCCACAGGGCAGACGGGCAACCTCCCTACCAATACGGACATCTTGGGGATGAAGCCCGAGCGAAAACCCGAGCGGAAATCCGATCAAAAAGGGGCCCGGGCGACTGATCAGTCACCCGGGCCCTACGGAGTCACGCTCCGTTGAACCTCTACTCCGCCGAAACGACGGTCACTTCACCGATTCCGAGGGCCTTGACGGGCTCCTGGATCTGCGCGGCGTCGCCGACGAGGACGGTCACCAGACGGTCCACCGGGAAGGCGCTCACGGCGGCCGCGGTGGCCTCCACGGTGCCGGTCGCGGCGAGCTGCTGGTACAGCGTCGCCTGGTAGTCGTCCGGCAGGTACTGCTCGACCTGGTCCGCGAGCGTGCCCGCGACGGCCGCCGCGGTCTCGAACTTGAGGGGCGCCACCCCCACCAGGTTCTGTACGGCGATGTCGCGCTCGGCGTCCGTCAGGCCCTCTGCGGCGAGGGTGCGCAGCACCTTCCAGAGGTCGTCGAGCGCCGGGCCGGTGTTCGGGGTGTCCACGGAGCCGCTGATGGCGAGCATCGCGATACCGGTTCCGTCCGGCGCGGCGCGCAGGACCTGACCGAACGCCCGCACACCGTAGGTGTAGCCCTTCTCCTCGCGCAGGACGCGGTCCAGGCGCGAGGTGAGGGTGCCGCCGAGGCAGTACGTGCCGAGCACCTGGGCGGGCCACACACGGTCGTGCCGGTCGGCGCCGACGCGGCCGATGAGCAGCTGCGTCTGGACCGCGCCGGGGCGGTCCACGATGATCACACGGCCGGTGTCGTCGGCGGCCACCGGCGGCACGGGTCGCGGCTCGGCGGACGAACCGGTCCAGTCGCCGAGCGTCTCGGCGAGCAGCGCGTCGAGGTCGACGCCGGTCAGGTCGCCGACGATCACGGCGACGGACGTGGCGGGACGTACGTGCTTGTCGAAGAAGGCGCGTACGGCCGCCGAGTCGATCTTCTGGACGGTCTCCTCGGTGCCCTGGCGCGGGCGCGACATGCGCGAGGTCGCCGGGAACAGCTCCTTGGAGAGCTCCTTGGCGGCACGCCGGGCCGGGTTGGCCGTCTCGTGCGGGATCTCGTCGAGCCGGTTGCGCACCAGCCGCTCGACCTCGCTGTCCGCGAACGCCGGTGCCCTCAGGGCGTCGGCGAGCAGCCCGAGCGCCTTGGGCAGGCGCGAGACGGGCACTTCGAGCGACAGCCGCACGCCGGGGTGGTCGGCGTGCGCGTCGAGGGTGGCGCCGCAGCGCTCCAGCTCGGCGGCGAACTCCTCGGCGGAGAGCTTGTCGGTGCCCTCGGAGAAGGCGCGCGCCATGATCGTGGCGACGCCGTCGAGGCCCACGGGCTCGGCCTCGAGCGGCGCGGCGAGCAGCACCTCGACGGCGACGACCTGCTGGCCGGGGCGGTGGCAGCGCAACACGGTCAGGCCGTTGTCCAGCGTGCCGCGCTCGGGCGCCGGGAAGGCCCAGGGCTTGGGCTGACCCGCCTGGGGCTGCGGATGGAAGTCCATGGTGGCGAGCTCGGTCACTTCGCCGCCTCCTCGTCCTCTTCGGTGGTGCCGGCAGCGACCGGCTCGTACACGAGCACCGCGCGGTTGTCGGGGCGCAGGCGGGACTTTGCGACCTCCTGGACCTCCTCGGCCGTGATGTCCAGGACGCGCTGTACGGCCGTCAGGGCGAGCTGCGGGTCGCCGAACAGGACGGCGTACCGGCACAGTTCGTCGGCGCGGCCCGCGACCGTGCCGAGCCGGTCCAGCCACTCGCGCTCCAACTGGGCCTGGGCGCGCTCCATCTCCTCGTCCGTGGGGCCCTCCTCGGCGAACCGGGCGAGCTCCGCGTCGACGGCGGACTCGATCACCGGGACCTCGACGTCACCGGACGTCTTCACGTCCAGCCAGCCCAGGGAGGGCGCTCCGGCGAGCCGCAGCACGCCGAACCCTGCCGCGACGGCGGTGCGGTCGCGGCGTACGAGCCGGTTGTAGAGCCGGGACGACTCGCCGCCGCCGAGGATGGTGAGCGCCACGTCGGCCGCGTCGGCCGCGCGCGTGCCGTCCTCCGGGAGCCGGTAGGCGGCCATCAGGGCGCGCGCCGGGACCTCCTCCTCGACGACCTCGCGCAGCTGCTCGCCGATGACCTCGGGCAGCGAGCCGTCGCGCGGGGCGGGCTTGCCGTCGTGCCCGGGGATGGAGCCGAAGTACTTCTCGATCCACGCGAGCGTCTGCCGTGGGTCGATGTCCCCGACCACGGAGATCACCGCGTTGTTCGGCGCGTAGTAGGTGCGGAAGAAGGCGCGGGCGTCCTCCAGGGTCGCCGCGTCCAGGTCCGCCATCGACCCGATCGGGGTGTGGTGGTACGGGTGGCCCTCGGGGTAGGCGAGCGCGGTCAGCTTCTCGAAGGCGGTGCCGTAGGGCACGTTGTCGTAACGCTGGCGGCGCTCGTTCTTGACGACGTCCCGCTGGTTCTCCATGGACTCGTCGTCGAGCGCGGCCAGCAGCGAGCCCATGCGGTCGGCCTCCAGCCAGAGGGCGAGCTCCAGCTGGTGGGCGGGCATCGTCTCGAAGTAGTTCGTGCGCTCGAAACTGGTCGTTCCGTTGAGGGAGCCGCCCGCGCCCTGCACCAGTTCGAAGTGGCCGTTGCCCTTCACCTGGCCGGAGCCCTGGAACATCAGGTGCTCGAAAAGGTGAGCAAGGCCGGTACGGCCCTTGACCTCGTGCCGTGAGCCGACGTCGTACCAGAGGCACACCGCCGCGACCGGGGTCAGATGGTCCTCGGAGAGCACCACGCGCAGGCCGTTGGCCAGGCGGTGCTCGGTCGCTGTCAGGCCGCCGGAGCCTGCCTCAGCTGTGGCCGTGTGACCCATGGGCATGTACGTCCCTTCGATCGCGGAAACTGCAGAATTCCTGCCGGTCCTGCCACTGTATGCAAGCGCGCCGACAGGTGGCGAAGTTCCCGCACCTCGTACGCCGAGAGCGAGAATTCCTGAGGTGGGAGGCCGGACTTCCGTTCACCGTGAGCGAGCGGAACCGGGCTCCGCGGAGCCCCTATGGACGGGTCGCGGTCGGCGTTGTCAGTGCGGCGGTCCACAATGGTGCGCGTCAGAACCCGTTCATGCCCCGGCAGAGACTGTGAAGGAGCCGCAGCAGCGATGGCCCGCCGCAGCACGAAGACCCCGCCGCCCGACGACTCGTACGAGGAGAAGATCCTCGACATCGACGTCGTGGACGAGATGCAGGGCTCCTTCCTCGAATACGCGTACTCGGTCATCTATTCGCGAGCCCTGCCGGACGCCCGTGACGGCCTCAAGCCCGTGCACCGCCGCATCGTGTACCAGATGAACGAGATGGGGCTGCGCCCCGACCGCGGCTATGTGAAGTGCGCCCGCGTCGTCGGCGAGGTCATGGGTAAGCTCCACCCGCACGGCGACGCGTCGATCTACGACGCGCTGGTGCGCCTGGCCCAGCCGTTCTCCATGCGCCTGCCGCTGGTCGACGGCCATGGCAACTTCGGTTCGCTCGGCAATGACGACCCGCCGGCCGCCATGCGTTACACCGAGTGCCGGATGGCCGACGCCACGTCACTGATGACCGAGTCCATCGACGAGGACACGGTCGATTTCACGCCGAACTACGACGGCCAGGAGCAGGAGCCCGACGTCCTCCCGGCGGCGTACCCGAACCTGCTGGTCAACGGCTCGTCCGGGATCGCCGTCGGTATGGCGACGAACATGCCGCCGCACAACCTCGGCGAGGTCATCGCGGCCGCCCGCCACCTGATCCGCTATCCGGGCGCCGACCTGGACACGCTGATGAAGTACGTGCCGGGCCCCGACCTGCCCACGGGCGGCCGTATCGTCGGCCTGACCGGGATCCGGGACGCCTACGAGTCGGGCCGCGGCACCTTCAAGATCCGTGCCACGGTGTCGGTGGAGGACGTCACGGCGCGCCGCAAGGGCCTCGTCGTCACCGAACTGCCCTTCACCGTCGGCCCGGAGAAGGTGATCAGCAAGATCAAGGACCTGGTCAACTCCAAGAAGCTCCAGGGCATCGCCGACGTCAAGGACCTCACCGACCGCTCGCACGGACTGCGCCTGGTCATCGAGATCAAGAACGGCTTCGTGCCGGAAGCGGTCCTGGAGCAGCTCTACAAGCTGACGCCGATGGAGGAGTCCTTCGGCATCAACAACGTGGCGCTGGTGGACGGTCAGCCGCTCACCCTGGGCCTCAAGGAGCTCCTCGAGGTCTATCTCGACCACCGCTTCACCGTCGTGCGCCGCCGCAGTGAGTTCCGCCGCGGCAAGAAGCGCGACCGTCTCCACCTGGTCGAGGGCCTTCTCGTCGCCCTCCTGGACATCGACGAGGTCATCCGCCTCATCCGCTCCAGCGACAACTCGGCGCAGGCGAAGGAGCGCCTGATCGAGCACTTCTCCCTCTCCGAGATCCAGACGCAGTACATCCTGGACACGCCGCTGCGCCGCCTGACCAGGTTCGACCGCATCGAGCTGGAGTCGGAGCGCGACCGGCTCAACGGCGAGATCGACGAGCTGACCGGGATCCTCGACTCGGACGCCGAGCTGCGCAAGCTGGTCTCCGGAGAACTGGCCGCGGTCGCCAAGAAGTTCGGCACCGACCGGCGCACGGTGCTTCTGGAGTCCGCGGGCGCCCCCGCCGCGACGGTCTCGCTCCAGGTGGCCGACGACCCGTGCCGGGTGCTGCTGTCCTCGACGGGCCTGCTGGCCCGTACGGCCAACGGCGACCCCTTCGGGGAGGCCGAGGACGCCAAGCGCACCAAGCACGACCTGATCGTCTCCGCGGTGCCGGCGACGGCCCGCGGCGAGATCGGGGCGGTCACGTCCTCGGGCCGCCTGCTCCGGCTGAACGTGATCGACCTGCCGCAGCTGCCGGAGACGGCGTCGGCGCCCAACCTCTCCGGAGGCGCGCCGATCGCGGAGTTCCTGTCCTCCCTGGAGCCGGACGAGACGGTGGTCTGTCTGACGACGCTCGACGAGTCCTCACCCGGTCTGGCGATCGGCACCGAGCAGGGCGTCGTGAAGCGTGTGGTCCCCGACTACCCCTCGAACAAGGAGGAGTTGGAGGTCATCACCCTCAAGGACGGCGACCGGATCGTCGGCGCGGTCGAACTGCGCACCGGTGAGGAGGACCTGGTCTTCATCACCGACGACGCCCAGCTGCTGCGCTACCAGGCCTCGCAGGTCCGCCCGCAGGGCCGGGCGGCGGGCGGCATGACGGGCATCAAGCTCACCGAGGGCGCGAAGGTGATCTCCTTCACCGCGGTCGACCCGGCGGTGGACGCGGTGGTCTTCACGGTGGCGGGCTCGCGGGGCACGCTGGACGACTCCGTCCAGACCACGGCCAAGCTGACGCCCTTCGACCAGTACCCGCGCAAGGGCCGCGCCACGGGCGGCGTGCGCTGCCAGCGGTTCCTGAAGGGCGAGGACTGCCTCTCGCTGGCCTGGGCGGGCGCGGTTCCGGCCCGGGCCGCGCAGAAGAACGGCACACCGGCCGAGCTGCCGGAGATCGACCCGCGCCGTGACGGCTCGGGAGTGTCGCTGGCGAAGACGGTGTCGGTGGTGGCGGGCCCGGTGTAGCTCAGCCGGTCTCTTCGGGACCGTCGGGCTCCTCGTCCTGTACGTGGCTGTCCTGTACATGGCCGTCCTGCACATGGCGGTCCTGTACGTAGCGGAGGACGCCCCACATGCTGTGTTCGTCGGCGTGTGGGGCGTCCTCTTCGCACGCCTCCAACTCCTTGGTCAGAGCCGCGGTGTCGATGCCTGAGCCGATCAGCACGAGCTGGGTGAGGCGCGGCTCGGCAGAAGCCCAGGGCTCCGGGTAGAAGCGCAGAAACCGCCCGACGGCATGCACGGCGTACCGGTTGTCCCTGTCCTGGACGCCGAAATCGACGTAGCCCTTGATGCGGTAGAGCCCCTCGGGCCTGCTGTCGAGGAAGTTCATCAACTCCCGGGGGCCGAGCGGCACATCGGAGCTGAAGGAGAGGGATTCGTAGGCCGAGTGCAGGTGGTCGTGGTGCCCCTGGGGACCGCTCTCGTCGTGCCGGTGGAGGTCGTCGAAGGACAGCTGCCCGATGCGCTCCTCGCTCGGCCTGCAGTCGAAGAGGAACTCGGGATCGACGCGCCCGTAGGTGGCGGGCACGACCGCGGCCCGGTCGACAAGCCCGCGTACGGTGCGCAGCACGCGCTCGCCGTCCTCGGCTCGGTCGATCTTGTTGACGACGACGAGGTCGGCGAGGGCGAGATGCCGGTCGATCTCGGGGTGCTTCTCGCGCGTACCGTCGAACTCGGCCGCGTCGACCACCTCGACGAGCCCGCCGTAGACGATCCGCGGATGCTCGCTGGCCAGCACCATCCGCACGAGCTCCTGGGGCTCGGCGAGGCCACTCGCCTCGATGACGATGACGTCGATACGGGCCGAGGGCCTGGTCAGCCGCCCGAGATACTCGTCGAGCTCACTGGCGTCGACGGCGCAGCACAGGCATCCGTTCCCCAGCGAGACGGTGGAGTCACCCAGCGCCCCGGCCACAGCCATCGCATCGATCTCGATCGCCCCGAAATCGTTGACGACGGCGCCGATGCGGCTGCCTCCGCTGCGGTGCAGGAGGTGGTTGAGCAGGGTGGTCTTGCCTGAGCCGAGGAAGCCGGCGAGGACGACGACCGGGATCTGCCGGGCGGAAGTTCCGTCGCCGTGGACCTGGTCACCGGCGGTCTGGTCCATGGGGACCTGACCTGAGGTCTGGTCGATCGGGACCTGGCCTGAGGTCTGGTCGATCAGGACTTGACCTGAGATCTGATCGATCGGGACCTGCTGCGGGCTGGGCTGGCTCAACGGGCGACCTCTTTCACACCGACGCGTGCTCCGGCTCATGAACCGGCTCTTGAACGAGGACGGCTCGTAGACCGGCGCTCGTACGGGGAATGGCTGCCGACCAAGGATACGAGTGGGAGGAATCCCCGCGAAGTGAACGATTGTTAGCGGCGCTCGCGGGGCACACGTTGGGCATGGCGCCGGGAATCGCGACCCGCACTTCCCTCCGTGCGCCTCCTCTCCGCCTCCCCGCCGATCAGAGCCGCTCGGCAAAACTGGGAGACGGCAAGCGCGCCGCCCACCGCTCGCCGGTCCGCTCCCTGTCGCCCCACAACCGACGACCGGCGGAACGGTCGCCTGATTCGGGGGTTGACATGGCCACACAGAATTCCGCGATACGGAGGCTTGGCTCAGATGCCTGGGCCAAGCTCGCCCTCGCAGCCAGCGCCGTCGCGGAACGCAGCTCACGGCAGCGCAGGCGCGCCGTGCTCACCGAGCAGCACCGGCTCCATTTCGATCTGTTGTGCAAGGCCATGGACGATCCCGCCCTCGCCGCGGTCCTGAACACGTACGAGACGGAGATCAGCTCCGAGGAGCAGCGGCAGTACCTCTTCGCCAACGCGCTCTACATCAACGCCCTGTACTTCCACCGGATCGGGGCTCTGACGCGTGCGGAACTCCACGGCCACTTCCGCATCATGTGCCAGAACCAGATCTTCCGGGCGTACTGGGTGGCGACCGAGCACCACCGCAAGAGCCTGCCCGACTCCTCCAAGGAGGCCGAACTGGGCCGGATGATGGACAGCCTGATCCAGGATCAGACTGATTCCGACACCGACGAATGGTGGGTCGTGGGAGAGCCGGACGAAGAGACGCCGTGACCCCTGGTGCGCCCTGCACACGGCCCTCGCGTGCCGCCAAAGGAAGATGCCAACGTGCACCCCGCCGCCCATTGTCACCTTGCGCACCATGGGCAACACGAAGCGCTAAATTGTCGCCTGCCCGGCCTACGGGCACTCCGACGAACACCCTGCGCTCGGAGACACCTTGCCTCCGACGAACTTCTCCGCTCGGAGTCAGTCACGCTCCGAGGAGCCCACAGCTCGGAGACACCCATTCACTCCGAGCCATAAGGTCGGTACCACTCCGTGGAGATCACGACATACGCCGTGGCAGTCGTCGCTGCCATCCTGCTTCCCGTCCTGATAGCCGTACTGGTCGCCTGCCTCAGCCCCAATGCCGCCCAGCGGGGCGATGCATACCGCGTGCTGGCCCGCATATGCAGCACCGTGGAGAGGGTGGTCCGTCGTCAGCCATAAGGCCGCAGGTCACCACGCATCCGGAGGCGGCGCGGCCCGCACTCCCAGCGCGCTGGGAGTGCGCCGCCAGTGACCCCGATGCGCACGTATCACCCCAATGCCACTTTCCGTCAAGGGAAGATGCCGAACTTCACTCGACTGCTTGTTGTTGCTTTGCGCACCATGGGCAACAGAAGCCGCTATGTTGTCGCCTGGCCAGATTTCCGGCCACTCCGACGAACACCCCTGCGCTCGGAGACACCCTTGCCTCCGACGAACATCTCCGCTCGGAGTCAGTCACGCTCCGAGGACCCGCGGCTCGGAGACACCCATCAGTCCGAGCCATAAGGTTGGTACCACTCCGTGAAAATCGTGCGACGTGTCGGGGCTACACCACGCGAGCGCGGCAGCGCCACTGGCCAGTCGTGCCCCGACATCTTCGAGCTCAGCGACGGCAGCTTCGCTGTCATTGGGCGCGAGGCCACCAAGGAACTCGACCCCGAGCTTCCGCCCGACGCCGCACGAGCCGACTATGAGCGGATCGTCATCATCACGCGCGAGACCCTGCTCCGCGCGAAGAAGGACATCCCTGATGCTTGACGTCACCGCCGCCAGGAACTGAACCAGGATCCGATCCGGGAACCGATCCAGGCACGGCTCCAGGAACCGATCACGGGCAACTGAAGGTCGGAGTTCCGCCCGGTACCCCTTGGGCCACGACGTCCAGGCCCGGCATCGACGTGATGCCGGGCCCTTCACGTGTCACGACACTGGATCACCTCAGCCGGCCACCGGCACCGCCACCGGCGGAACCGGTCCCACATACCGCGCCGCCGGACGGATGATCTTCGGGTCCTCCGCCTGTTCCAGGATGTTGGCGCTCCAGCCGACGACGCGGGCCGCGGCGAAGGTGGGGGTGAACATCTCCCGCGGGAGGCCGCACAGTTCCATGACCACGCCCGCGTAGAACTCCACGTTGGTGTGGAGTTCACGGCCGGGCTTCAGCTCCGCCAGGATCGCCTCCACCCGGTGTTCGACCTCGACGGCGAAAGCGACCAGAGAACCGCCGAACTGCTGGGCGATACCGCGGAGCATGCGGGAGCGCGGGTCCTCGGTGCGATACACCGCGTGCCCGAAGCCCATGATGCGATCGCCCGCGAGGACTCGTTCCCGGATCCAGGAGTCGATGCGGTCGGAAGTACCGATCGCGTCGAGGGTGTCCAGGGCCCGGCTCGGCGCACCACCGTGCAGCGGGCCCGACAGCGCCCCGACCGCGCCCACCAGGCACGCGGCCACGTCCGCCCCCGTCGACGCGATCACCCGCGCGGTGAAGGTTGACGCATTGAATCCGTGATCAATGGTTGATATCAAGTACTGCTCGACCGCCCGGGCCCGCGCCGGGTCCGGCTCCGACCCTGTCAGCATGTAGAGGTAGTTCGCTGCATACGGCAGGTCGTCACGCGGTTCCACCGGCTCCAGCCCCCGACCGAGCCGATACAGCGCGGTGAGCAGCGTCGGCACGGCCGCGCACGCCGCCAGCGTGTCCGCGCGACGCCGGTCGACGTCGATGTCGTACACAGGCCGGAACCCCAACGACGCGCCGAGCAGCGACAACGCGGTCCGCAGTCCCGCGAGCGGTCCGGACGGTCCGGTCGCCGCGGCGATCGCCGGCAGCGCCGCGCGCACCTCGTCCGGCAGCCCACGCAGTGCCGCCGTCCGCGCGGCGAAGGCGGCACCGCGCGCCGCGTCCGGCAGTTCACCGTGGACCAGCAGATGCCAGACGTCCTCGAACCCGCGGGTCTGCGCGAGCTCGACGGCCGAGTACTGGCGGTAGTGGTAAAAGCCCTCCCGCCCCCTGACGTCACCCAGTGCGGTGTCGGTGACGACGACGCCCGAGAGTCCTCTCGGTACGTCGACAGGGGTGATGGACGGTGCGGTCGCGGCCCGGTTGTTCGGCATGCTTTCCTCCCTGAACTTGATTCAACTGTCCACGCTTGACTGGATCGGTGTCAATATTGATTCAATCAATATGCCGATACACAGATACGGTGGCGTCCATGAGGGATCACGAACCGGCAGGGTCGACGCATGAAGGACACGAAGGACCTGGAGGGCCTGAAGGACGCGGAGGCCACGAAGGCCGGCGGCTCAGCACCAGGGAGACCGCCGAGCTGCTCGGCGTGAAGCCCGAGACCGTGTACGCGTATGTGAGCCGCGGCCAGCTCGGCAGCCGACGCGACCCCGGAGGGCGCGGCAGCACCTTCGACGCCAAGGAGGTGGAGGCGCTCGCCCGGCGCAACAGACGTGATTCCAGCGGGAGTTCGAGCACCGGCGGCGATCTGTCCGTCCGTACCCGCATCACTCTCATCGACAAGGACCGGTACTACTACCGAGGCGTCGACGCGACCGAACTGGCCGCGCGTCACTCCTACGAAGAGATCGCCGAATGGCTGTGGACCGGAGAGCTGCGCCCCGGCGTCACGTTCACCGCCCCGGAGGCGTCCGTCACCGCCGCCCGCCGCGCCGTGGATGCGCTGCCCGAGCACAGCGGCCCCACTGACCGGCTCCGGGTCGCCGCGATCGCCGCCTCGGCCGCCGATCCACTGCGCTTCGACCTCTCCGAGAGCGCCGTCCTCGGCACCGCGCGCACCCTCATCCCCACCCTCGTCGCCGCCCTCCCGCCCCTGCGTCATGACCACCGCGACGAAGGGCCGCTGGCCCGCCGGCTGTGGGGACGCCTCACCGGCCGGACTCCCGACGAGGCGTCACTGCGCGTGCTGGACACGGCACTCGGCCTGCTCGTCGACCACGACCTGGCCGCCTCGACGCTCGCGGTGCGGGTCGCCGCCTCGGCACGGGCGCACCCGTACGCCGCCGTCTCGGCGGGCCTCGGCGTGCTCGAAGGCCCCCTGCACGGCGCGGCCAGCGGCCTCGCCCACCGGCTGCTCCTCGACGTCCTCGACCAGGGCACCGCGGCCCCCGTGGTCGCCGACGAGCTGCGCGCCGGGCGCCGCGTCCCCGGGCTCGGCCACCGGCTCTACCCCGGCGAGGACCCACGCGCGCGTGCCCTGTTCGCCCTCCTGGAGGAGGTCCCCGGCGCGGCGCCCGCCCTGGCGGCGGCCCAGGACATCGTGACCACCACCGCCCGGCACACTCCCCTGCACGCCAATGTCGACCTGGCACTGGCCGTCCTCACGGTCTCCTCCGGCATGTCCGCCTCCGCCGGGGAGACGGTTTTCGCCGTCGCCCGAACAGCGGGATGGATCGCCCACACCCTGGAGGAGTACGGGGAACGTCCGCTGCGCATGCGCCCGAGCGGCCACTACGTAGGAGCGCGGCCGCCGCAGCCACTCCCCTAGTGAGCCCCTGAGCGCCCCGCAGCGCCCCGAATGCGCCCAAAGTGCGCCCCCGTACTCGCGGTCGGAAGTCGCCCTGGGCGAAGTCAGGTTAGGCTCACCTCTGTGAGTACGTGCACGACCGCGTCCCGGGACCTCGACGAGCCCCTCGCGGGGACCGCGGCGACCGCGAGGACATGGCTGCTCCTCGAACAGCCGGGCCCCTGGGGTGCCAAGGCGCTCACGTCGAGCCACCTGGACCCGGCGCTCGGCCGCGCGCTCGAAGCCGCGGCCCAGGACACCGGGGTGCGGATCGCGCTCATCCGCCGCCCTGGGCGGCACGCCGACTGCGGTACGTCCGCCGAGCGCCAGGTGTACGCGGCTCACACCACCCCGGGCAACGTGTGGCTGCACAGCGCCACGACGTGCGCTCCTGAGCGGTTGCTCGACCTGGACTTCACCGCGCTCGGCACGGGAGACCCGCGCACCTTCGACGCGGCTCTCCAGGGTCGGCGCCACACGGGCGACCCGCTCGCGCTCGTCTGCACCAACGGCAAGCGCGACCGCTGCTGCGCGCTCCTGGGCCGCCCCCTCGCGGCGGAACTCGCCGCCTCGGGCGTCGCGGGCGCGTGGGAGGTCACCCACCTCGGCGGTCACCGCTTCTCGCCCACCCTGCTCGTCCTGCCGTACGGATACGCCTATGGGCGGGCCGAGGCCCACGCGGTCAAGGAGATCCTCCAGGGCGTACGAGAGGGCCGCGTCGTCACAGAGGGCTGCCGTGGCAACTCGGCGTGGGAGCGACCCGGGCAGGCGGCGGAGCTGGCCGTGCGCAGGGCTTGTGGAGAGCACGCCGCGGAAGCCCTCGGCGTCGTCCGCACGGACGGCGCGGCACCACGCTGGGAGGTGACCGTCGCCCACACCGACGGGCGCCTGTGGAGCGTCATCGTCGCGCAGGGCGCCTCACTGCCGCCCCGCCCGGAGAGCTGCGGCTCGGCGCTGGGTTCCCCGGCCCGGATGGACGTGGTGGCCGTACGGGAGATGCCCCGGGCCTCGATCCCCGTAGCCTGCTGACCAGGACTCCTGAGCAGGCCGGCCCGCACCCGCCGACCACAGCTTCCCCACACGCCACTCAAGAGATCCATGCCACACTCCCTTCGGCCCGGCGCGCGCTCCCCCGTACCGTCATGGGTATGAGCCCCACTCCCCCCGCACGACGACTGCGCCTCGGTCTGCCGCGGCGGGCGTTCTCTCAGGTGCTGCTGATGCAGGTGGCGATAGCCGCCGGGGTCGCCGTACTCGCGACGGGGCTGTTCCTCGCCCCGCTCAGCGCCCAGCTCGACGACGAGGCCATGCACCGGGCGCTCGCGATCGCGCAGACCACGGCGGCCCAGCCACAGATCGCCAGAGACCTGCAGACGACCCTGCCGTCCGTGAACGGCCCTGTGCAGGTCGCCGCGGAACGGATCCGCAAGGCCAGCAAGGCCGAGTACGTCGTGGTGATGAACACGCACTGGGTGCGCTGGTCGCACAAGGACACCTCGCAGATCGGCAGGGTCGTCTCGACCTCCCCCGAGAAGGCCCTGGCCGGCGACGACGTCATGGAGATCGACAGCGGCACACTGGGGCGCTCGGCCCGCGGCAAGGTACCGCTGCGCGACGCCGACGGGCACATCATCGGCGCGGTCTCGGTGGGCATCGAGTACGACAGTGTGCGCGCCCGGCTGATCCACTCGATCCCGGGACTCCTCGCGTACGCGGGCGGGGCCCTGGCCGTCGGCGCGTTCGCCGCGTACCTGCTCTCCCGACGGGTCCAGCGGCAGACCCGTGACCTGGCCTTCTCCGACATCTCGGCGTTGCTCGCGGAGCGCGAGGCGATGCTGCACGGCATCCGGGAGGGCGTCATCGCCCTGGACCGTGTCGGCCGCGTACGGCTCCTCAACGACGAGGCGCTGCGCCTGCTCGGGCTCGACGCGGAGGCCATCGGGCAGCCACTCGACGACGTGCTCGGGCCTGGCCGCACGACCGATGTGCTGGCCGGACGGGTCACCGGCACGGATCTGCTGACGGTGCGCGGTCAGCGCGTCCTGGTCGCCAACCGCATGCCGACCGACGACGGCGGCGCGGTGGCCACCCTGCGCGACCGCACGGAACTGGAGCAACTGGGCCGTGAACTCGACTCGACCCACGGTCTGATCGACGCCCTGCGCGCGCAGGACCACGAGCACGCCAACCGGATGCACACGGTCCTGGGGCTGCTGGAGCTGGAGATGTACGACGACGCCGTGGAGTTCGTCGGCGAGGTGGTCGGCGACCACAGGGTCACCGCGGAGCAGGTCACCGAGAAGATCCACGATCCACTGCTGGCCGCCCTGCTGGTCGGCAAGGCCACGGTGGCGGCCGAGCGCGGGGTGGCTCTCTGGGTCGCGGACGGGACCCTGCTGCCCGACCGGCTGGTCGACCCACGGGGGCTGGTCACCGTCGTGGGCAATCTGGTCGACAACGCACTCGACGCCGTCGCGGGCACCCCACACGCGCGTGTGGAGGTCGAATTGCGCGCCGAGGGACGCACCGCCGTGCTGCGCGTACGGGACACCGGGCCCGGAGTTCCGGCGGAGCGGCGGGAGCTGATCTTCACGGACGGGTGGTCCACCAAGAAGCCACCCGCGCACGGCAAACGCGGACTCGGGCTCTCTCTGGTGCGCCGGCTCGCCGAGCGGCAAGGAGGCAGCGCGGAGGCGGCGGAGGCCGACGGAGGGGGCGCGGAGTTCACGGTCGTACTGCCGGAGGCACTCACGGAGGCCGGTCTCGGGCCGGCGGAGAACCTGTTGCCGGCGGAAGGCCTCGTGTCGGCAGAAGGCCGCGTGCCGGCGGAAGGTCTCATGCCGGGCCCGGAGGGCGAACCCGGCCGCGGGCCCGCACCGGAACTCGTACGACAGCCGGACACGTTCTCCCAGAACACCACCGGCGCCACCGCCGCCACGACCGCCGAGGAGGAGTCGCGATGATCGAGGTCCTGGTCGTGGACGACGACACGCGGGTCGCGCGGGTCAACGCCGCGTACGTCGGCAAGGTGCCCGGCTTCCGTGTCGCCGGCGAGGCGCACAGCGCCGCCGAGGCGCTGCACGGGATAGAGACGCTGCCCCACCTGGACCTGGTCCTGATGGACCACTACCTGCCCGACGAGACGGGCCTCGCGGTCGTCCAGGAGATGCGGCGGCGCGGCCACCAGACCGACGTCATCATGGTGACCGCGGCCCGCGACATCTCGACCGTCCAGGCGGCCATGCGGCAGGGCGCTCTGCAGTACCTGGTCAAACCGTTCGCCTTCGCGGGCCTGCGCACCAAGCTCGAGGCGTACGCGGGTCTGCGCCGCACGCTCGACGGCGGCGGCGAGGCCGAACAGGCCCAGGTGGACCGGATTTTCGGCGCCCTGTCGGCGAGTGCGGAGCCGGACCTGCCCAAGGGGCACTCCCCCACGACCGCGGAGCTCGTCCGGCGGGCCCTGGTGACCGCCGAGGGGCCGCTGTCGGCCCAGGAGATCGCCGAGGAGACCGGACTGAGCCGGCAGACCGCCCAGCGCTATCTGAAGCTCCTGGAGCGCACGGGGCGGGCCAGGCTGACCCTCAAGTACGGCGACGCGGGCCGCCCGGAGCATCGCTACGTCTGGGCGACCCGCGCCTGAGGGCACGGCCGATGAGGGGGAGATCCCGAAGGCGCGGCCAGGGGGCGGGGGAAGAGGCCGCGCCCCGCTCTGGGCCGGAGGCGGCCTTCATTTCTCCGCCAGTGGTGGCCTTGGTGGCCGTCACTTCTCCGCCAGTGGTGGCCTTGGTTGGTGGCCTTCTTCCTCAGCCAGTGACGGCCTTCTTCACGAACTCCGTGGTGTACGTCTTGCTCAGGTCCACCTTGGCGTTCTTGATGTTGGGGTTGAACGCCTTGAGCACCTTCTCGACGGTCTCAGGGCCGTCCGCGGGCATCACGCCGTCCTTGGTGAACATCGGCAGCGTGCTCTGGATGGCGGTCGCGTAGAGCGTCTTGTTGCCCTGGGAGTAGTCGGCGGGCATCTTGGCGGCGATCTCGGAGGCGCTGTGCGTGGACATCCACTTGAGGGTCTTCACGAAGGCGTTGGCCAGCTTCTGGACCGTCTCCTTGTGGCCGTTCACCCAGTCCGTCTGCATGTAGAGGCTGGACGAGGGATACGGTCCGCCGAGCGCCTCCTGCGATCCACTCGGCGTACGCATGTCGATGAGCACCTTGCCGAGGCCCTTCTGCAGGACCGTGGCGACGGTCGGGTCCGTCGTCATGCCGCCGTCGATGGCCCCCTTCTGGAGTGCCGAGACGAAGGTCGGACCCGCGCCGACGGCGACCGGCGCGAACTCGCTGACCTTCACACCGTTCTTGACCGCGAGGTACTTGGTGAGGAAGTCGGTCGAGGAACCGAGCCCGGTGACGCCGAGCTTCTTGCCCTTGAAGTCCTTGGGCGAGGTGATGTCGTCCGCTCGCTTGTTGGAGACGATCTCCACCTCGCCGGGCGCGTGCGAGAACTGCACGACGGACTCCACGGCCTTGCCCTTGGTCTGCAGGTCGAGCGTGTGGTCGTAGAAGCCGACGGCTCCCTGGACCTGTCCGGACACGAGTGCGGTCTCCGCCTGCACACCGGCCGGCTCACTCAGGAGTTCGACATTCAAACCCTCGTCGTTGAAGTAGCCGAGCCGCTGTGTGAGCATCGCCGGCATGTAGATGACCTTGTCCAGGCCACCGACCATGATCTTGACGTGCTCCCCCTTGCCGCCGCCCCCGTTGCTGCCGGAGTCGGCGGTGGTGGAGGCCGCGTCGTTGGCGCAGGCGGTGAGCGAGGAGAGGGCGAGCAGACCGGCGGCTGCCAGCGCGGAGTATCTGGCGGTCTTGCGCATGATGGGTCACGTCCTTGTGAGAGGGCAGTGCGGGAAAAGGGGGCCCTGGGGAGCGTTGAGCGGAAAGGGGGCACCCCTGGAAAGCGTTGAGAGGAAGTCGGGCACCTTGGAGGGCCCTGAGAGGAAATCGGGCGCCCGGGGCGGGTGTTGTCCGCCGATCAGCTCTCGGAGTCCGACGGCTTCCAGCGGAAGATGCGGCGCTCGGCGAAGGTGAGCAGCCCTTCGGCCAGCAGGGCGACGACGGCGAGGATGACCATCGCGGCGTACACACCAGCCGCGTTGAAGGTGCCCTGGGACTGGGCGACGAGCAGGCCGATGCCCTTGGTGGCGCCGATGTACTCGCCGACGATCGCACCGATGAGGGCGAAGCCGAAGCTGACGTGGAGGCTGGTGAAGATCCACGAGGTGGCGGAGGGGATGACGACCTGAAGCGTCACCCGACGGTCGCTCGCCCCCAGGATCCGGGCGTTGGCGACGAGGTTGCGGTCGACCTCGCGGGCACCCTGGAACGCGTTGAAGAAGACGGGGAAGAAGACCAGGACCACGGCCGAGGCGACCTTGGAGGCCGGTCCGAGCCCGAACCAGATCACGAAGATCGGCGCGAGGACGATCCTGGGTATGGAGTTGAGCACCTTGATGTATGGACCAAGGACATCGGCGAGGAAAGCGATGCGTCCCAGCGCGATACCGAAGACCACGCCGGCCACGACTCCGATGACCCAGCCGAGCAGTGCCTCTTGGAGCGTGTACCAGACCTGCTCGCCGAGTGAGCCGAGCGCCGTCCCATGGGTCACCCAGGTGTAGACCTGGTCCCAGATCTTCGACGGCATGGAGAAGTTGAACGGGTCGATGATCTTGGCGCGCGCGAACACCTCCCACAGGCCGAGCACGGCGACCAGGAGCACCGCACGCGCGGCGGCGACGATCATCCTGCGTCTGCGGGCGGCACGGGCACGGGTGTGGGCGCGTCCCTGCTTGGCGGGCTCGGTGGCGGTCGCCGCGACGACGGTCTCGGGCATGACGTCAGGCGACATTCGCGGCGCCCCTCTCTCGGGTGATGCGGACCTCTTCACCGAGGGACTCCCAGATCTCACGGTAGATCTCGATGAACCGCGGCTCCAGGCGCACCGATTCGACCTTGCGCGGCCTCGGCAGATCGATGTCGAAGACCTGCTTCACGGTGGCGGGGCCCGCGGTCATCACGACGACCTTGTCGGCGAGCGCGATGGACTCCTCCAGGTCGTGGGTGACGAAGACGACCGAGGCGCCCGTGCCCTCCCACAGCTCCAGCAGTTCGTCCGACATCAGGGCCCTGGTCTGCACGTCGAGCGCCGAGAACGGCTCGTCCATCAGCAGGATCTCGGGGTCGTTGACAAAGGTCGCGGCGAGGGCGACGCGCTTGCGCTGACCGCCGGAGAGCTGGTGGGGATAACGGTCCTCGAAGGCCGACAGCCCGACCCTGGCCAGCCATTCGCGGGCCCGCTGCTTGGCTTCCGTCTTCGGGACACCGCGAAAACGCGGGCCCGCCATGACATTGGACAGGACCGTCCGCCAGGGGAAGGTGGCGTCCTGCTGGAAGACGAAGCCGACCTTGTCGCCGACGCCCGCGACCGGCTCACCGGCCACCAGGACCTCGCCCTCGGTGGGCTCCTCCAGACCGCTCACCAGGGTCAGGGTGGTGGACTTCCCGCAGCCGGTGGGGCCGACGACAGCCACGAACTCGCCACGGCCGATGGTCAGATCGAGCTCCCTGACCGCCGTGTGCAGACCCCCTGACGGGGTCTTGAAGATCTTGCTCGCGCCCCGCAGCTCAATGGCGGGGCTGGTGTCTGCGCTCATGGGCCGGGACCGTAGATGTGGCGCGGGCCACAGCATCAGTCTTCTGGGCGCAAGGCCTTCTTATGCTTGCAAGAGTCTGTTGTGCTCGTTTTGCTCGCGCTACAACAGCGGAGCCGAAACACGGGCTTAACGCTCGCCAGGCCTTGAGAGAAAGAGGCCCGATGATTGACGTCCTGGTCGTGGACGACGACTTCCGCGTCGCTGAGATCAACGCGAAGTACGTGGGGAAGGTTCCCGGATTCCGGGTGGCCGCCCGCGCGCACAGCGCTGCCCAGGCCCTGGCCGCCGTGGAGCGCGCGCCCGTCGACCTGGTGCTGCTCGACCACTATCTGCCCGACCAGACGGGCCTCGAACTGGTGCACCGCATGCGCGAACGCGGCCACGGCACCGACGTCATCATGATCACCGCCGCCAGCGATGTGACGACCGTGCAGGCCGCGATGCGCGTGGGCGCCCTGCACTATCTGGTCAAACCGTTCACCTTCGCCGCGCTGCGCACCCGCCTCGACTCGTACGCGGCCCTGCGGCGCACCGTCGACCGGGTCGGCGGGCGCGGCGTGGCGGGTCAGGAGCAGGTCGACCGGATCTTCAGCGCCCTGCGCACCACGCCCGTCCCGTCGTCGCCGGGGCTGCCCAGCGGCCACTCGGAACCCACCACGGACCTGATCTGCGGCGTCCTTCACCGCGCGAACCAGCCACTGTCGGCCCACGAGGTCGCGGCCGAGACCGGGCTCAGCCGCTCCACCGCTCAGCGCTATCTGCGCCACCTCGAACAGGCGGGACGGCTGCGCCTCTCGCTCAAGTACGGCGACACGGGCCGCCCTGAACACCGGTACGCCTGGGTGGCGCCCTAGCCCCACGCCGTACGCCGTACGCCGAGTCCATGACACCCACCCGGCGCACGACGTACGTCCTTGGGCCGTACGTCACTGGGGGGCGCCCCCGCTGCTGGGGGCGCCCCCGGACACTCACCCGAGGCCGCCTCAGACCGCGCCGGCACCCGTCAGCGACCGCACCTCGGTCTCGGCATGCTTGGCCTCGTCCGGCGGCTCCGCGGACGTCACCGTGCCCAGCCAGCCCGCCAGGAAGCCGAGCGGAATCGACACCAGGCCCGGGTTCTGCAACGGGAAGTACTGGAAGTCCACGCTCGGGAAGAGCGAATCGGGACTCCCCGACACCACCGGCGACAGCAGGACGAGCAGCAGAGCGGGCACCAGGCCGCCGTATACGGCCCACACGGCGCCGCGGGTCGTGAAACTCCGCCAGAACAGCGAGTACAACAGCACCGGCAGGTTCGCGGACGCGGCGACCGCGAAGGCAAGGCCCACCAGGAAGGCCACGTTCAGGTCGCGGGCCAGCAGCCCGAGCGCGATCGCGACCACCCCGATACCCACCGCCGCCGTACGCGCCACGGCGACCTCGCTACGGGGCTTCGCATGCCGGCGGCGCATCGAGGCATAGAGGTCGTGGGCCACGGATGCCGAGGACGCCAAAGTGATCCCGGCGACGACCGCGAGGATCGTAGCGAAGGCAATGGCCGCGACGACGGCAAAAAGAACCGTTCCTCCGGCAGAGTTCGCGCCGCCGCCCAGATCAAGCGCGAGCAGCGGAACCGCCGTGTTGCCCGCCGCGTTCGCTCCCCGCACCGTCTCCGGGCCGACGATCGCCGCCGCGCCGAAGCCCAGCACGATCGTCATCAGGTAGAAGCCCCCTATGAGCCCGATCGACCAGACCACCGAGCGCCGCGCGGCCCGTGCCGTGGGCACGGTGTAGAAGCGCGACAGGATGTGCGGCAGCCCAGCCGTTCCGAGCACCAGCGCGAGCCCCAGGCTGATGAAGTCGAAGCGCGCCGTCCAGTCCCCGCCGTACTTCAACCCGGGTGCGAGAAACGCGTCACCATGGCCGCTGCGCTCCGCCGCCGAACGCAGCAACTCGTTCACGTCCCCGTGGAACCGCACCAGGACGAGCACGGTCAAGACGATGGAACCGCTCAGCAACAGGACCGCCTTGACGATCTGGATCCACGTGGTGGCCCGCATCCCTCCCAGCGACACATAGATCACCATGAGCGCGCCGACGCCGA
Organism: Streptomyces olivochromogenes; assembly: GCF_001514115.1. Taxonomy (GTDB): domain Bacteria; phylum Actinomycetota; class Actinomycetes; order Streptomycetales; family Streptomycetaceae; genus Streptomyces; species Streptomyces olivochromogenes. The sequence goes on along the minus strand of NZ_KQ948462.1, from coordinate 121,492 downwards.
TCACCGTCCAGTTCCGCGCCGCCTCGCTCGAACCTCCCAGCAGCAGCGCGACCAGGCTGCCCGCGCCCACCATCTGCGCCACCAGATACAGAACGGACACGGTCACCGAGGAGGTTCCCGCCGCGATCCGCACCGGCCGTTCGTTCATCCGGGCCGCGACGACGTCGGCGAGCGTGAACCGCCCGCAGTTGCGCACCAGTTCGGCGACCAGGAACAGGACGACCAGCCAAGCGACGAGAAACCCGACGACGTACAGCAGCCCGTCGTAGCCGTAGAGCGCGATGAGCCCCGTGACCCCCAGGAACGACGCCGCCGACATGTAGTCGCCCGAAATGGCAAAACCATTCTCCATCGGCGAGAACAACCGCCCGCCGACATAGAACTCCTCGGCCGACCCGTGCCGGTTTCGACTCACCCACGTCGTGATCCCCAGCGTCACCGCCACGAACGCGCTGAACAGCAGCAACGCCAGTGTCTGATGGTTGCCGGTCACCGCTCACCACCTCTGACGCTCCGGGTCAGCTCCTGGGTGTCCCAGCGCAGATCCAGCGCCGCCCGGTCCCTGCGCAGCCGCGCATGCCGCGCGTACGCCCACGTGAACAGAAACGTGCTGAGGAACTGCCCGAGCCCCGCCACCATCGCCACGTTCACCGCGCCGGCGACGGGCCGGGCCATGAACCCGGGCGCCGTCGTCGCGGTCACCACATAGCCCACGTACCAGGTGAAGAACACTGCGACGCCCGGCACCACGAACCTCCGGTACCGGCTGCGCACCTCCTGGAAGGCCGCGCTGCGCTGCACCTCCAGATAGACGTCGGCCGTCCCGCCCGCGCGACCTTCGTGCTCCGGGCGCGCGGACGGCACGGCGGGAGCGGGCGCGCCCGTGCCGTCCAACTCACCCCAGCCTGAGGCGAGCGCGTCGTACCAGGGGTCATCGAACCGGACCTCTCCGGTATCGCGACCGTCGTGCTTCTCCACCGAACTCTCCTTGTCCGCGACCCTTTTTCTGCCGCGTGCCCAAGGATGGACAGATCGGGAAGATCCCGGACTCTTCTCTCCGCGCTCTTCACCCCATCAGGTGACTCATCTCGTCGGTGGCCGTACGAGACCTTTCCCAAAGGCGTAGCGCACCGCCTGAGCACGATCCTTGAGGCCCGTCTTGGCGAAGAGGTTGTTGATGTGGGTCTTCACGGTGGCGGGGGAGACATGCAGCCTGCGGGCGATCTCCTGATTGGTGAGGCCCTCGGCGATCAGCAGCAACACCTCGGTCTCCCGTGTGGTGAGCCCATCGGGCGGCTCCACGGGCGCATCGACCGAGGGCGCCGGCTCCGACAGCCGCTCCAGCAGTCGCCGTTGGATGCTCGGCGAGAGTCCCGCGTCCCCGGACAGCACGCTTTCCACCGCGCGCACGATCTCGTCGCCGCCCGCGTCCTTCGTGAGATAGCCACGGGCTCCCGCTCTGAGCGCGGGAAACAGCGACTCGTCGTCCGCGTACGTGGTGAGCACGACGACCTGTGTCCCCGGATACTCAGCGCGAATGCGCCGGGTCGCCTCGACGCCGTCGCAGCGCGGCATGCGCAGGTCCATCAGCACGACGTCCGGGGCGAGCTCGGCCACGAGCGCCACGGCCTCGTGACCGTCCCCGGCCGCACCCACGACCTCGATCCCCGGCAGCAGGCCCAGCAGCATCACAATGCCTTCGCGCACCACGGTCTGGTCGTCCGCCACCACGACCCGAGCCGGCTTCCTGGTCTCCTCCTCCGTCATACGGGCACCCTCAGCGTCACCACGAACCCCTCCTCGTCCGGCCCGGCCTCCAACGAGCCGCCCAGCAGCTCAGCACGCTCCCGCATGCCCAGCAGACCGTACCCGGCCCCCGCACCGCTGAGTTCGCCCGGCGGCCCTCCCGAGTCCCGTACACCGAGCGTCACTTCGTGCTCGCCGTACTCGAGCCGCATGTGGACCTTGGCGCCCGGCGCATGCTTGCGGACGTTCGTCAGGGCTTCCTGCGCCACCCTGCGCACCGCCTGCGAGGCCTCGGCGGGCAGCGGCTGCCGTTCACCCGCGACGGTGATGTCGGCGCCGTCCGCCGTGGCGACCAGCTCGCTCAGGAAGTCCTCCACCGGGGACATCTCCCCCCGCAGGGCGGAGAGCGCCTGCCGGGTCTCGGCGAGCCCCTCACGGGCCATCCCACGTGCCGCCACGACCCGCTCGAGGATCTGCTCCCGGTCGCCGCCCCGCTCGATCAGCAGCCGGGCCGCCTCCAGATGCACCATCTGCGCCGAGAGACTGTGTGCCAGGACGTCGTGGATCTCCCGCGCGATCCTGGCCCGCTCCGCGAGCGCCGCGGACTCCGCCTCGGCCACACGAGCCGCCCGCTCCTGAGCGAGCAAGCGCTGGGCACTGCCGCGGGCCTCCGCGTCGAGGCGCAGCACGTACCCGGCCAGGGCGAGCCCCCCGGCGGTGGCCGCCGTGGTCAGCCAGACGTCGTTGTTGACCGCCGCGAACGCGCTCAGTGCCACGGAGGTGGCAGGCAGTGCCGCCACTAGCGGCAGCCTCTCGATGGCGCTGATGGCGCACCCGCACCACAGGACGATGGCCGGCACCCGGAAGCCTGTGCCCACTCCCACCGTCGCGATCGCGAGCAGCAGGGCGAGCAGCGCCAGAGACGGCAGCAGACGGTGCTGGAGCGTGGTCCGCCAGAAGGCCCACGCCGCCAGCCCGCAGACGAGGACCCCCAAAGCGCCCGCCGCGATCTTCCAGGCGCCAAGATGGCCGCTCGTGAAGGTCGTCCACAGGAGCAGGCCGAGGGCGAAGAGGCGCGCGGCCCAGGCGAGCGCGCGCCTGGACTTGACCATTCCGGCTCGGGACAGCGCCTCGCGGGAGGGCCAGCGCTTCAAGGCGTTCTCCGTCACACGCGCTCCTTCCACGAGCCCTGGGGCACGTCGTCACCGTACGCCGTCGCCTGCGCGACGACCGGGTGCAGAGACTGAGACCGCCAGGCCAGGATCCCGGAGCGGACCAGCAGAGTGGCCGCGAGGGCGAGCAGCAGGGCGGAGCTGTCCTGATGGACGCCCAGCAGGGTGCCGATGCCGAACAGCCCCAGCCGCAGGGCTATGCCCACGCCCCAGACGGCCCCGCTGGCCTTGGTGCTCTTGCTCCACACGGAGCCGTCCGGCTCCGCCCATATCCGTGTCGTCCACCCCCACGCGGCTCCGATGGCCAGCCCGATGAACAGCTCCGCCCCCAGCAGCAGAATCGCCTCGGTCCGATGGTGGTTGTCGATCAGGCCCGGCTCCCGCAGAGCGATCACGGCCAGGACGACGGGCACGATCCACCAGCGCCTGTCCGTGCTGATCCTGCGTGTACGGAACTGGCGCGCGATGACCACCACAACAACGGCGAGGATCACCAAGGCATTGACGAGCCCGGACATCACGACCTCCGTGGACGGGGAAGAGCGGGTTCCGACAGCGAGCGCTGTCGACGCCTTCGACGCTACGGAAATCGGCAGCTCAGCAGATCGGAGCCGGGGTGGATCGCGGGTGGATCCACACCCACCCCATCCCTCCACCCACGGGTGGAGCCCCCACGGCCCGCACCCACCACCCGCGCTTCTCGCCCCCGCCGCCCCTACCCGACCCACCCCAGGGGGCCGCGCCCCCCAGACCCCCTGTCGACCTGAACGGCCTCGTCCTCATACGCCGGACAAGCATGAAAATGCGGACCGACGTCCCCAGCCACGCGAGGAACAGCACACACGGCCCCCACCACCCACCCACCCGCAGCCGGCCCTCCTACGCAAGGGGCCGTGGCGGTGCGTCGCAAGCCTGTCGCTTACGCCCGGATCGAGCAGCGGCTCCCATGCCCGGCCCACGTCTGATCCGGCGGCGACGGGCTCGACGCACCACCACAGCCCCGACCACCACCGGCACCAGGCGGCGCCCAGCGCCCGGCACCTGGCACCCGGCACCGACGCCCCGCAAGCGCAGCGCCTACGCGTCGATACGCGACCGATCCAGCGTCGCCGCAGAGCTGGAGATGAACTCCTTACGGGGAGCGACATCGTTCCCCATCAGCAGGTCAAACACCTGCTCGGACGCCTCCAGGTCGGAAATGTTGATCCGCCGCAGCGTCCGGTGACGCGGGTCCATCGTCGTCTCCGCCAGCTGATCGGCGTCCATCTCGCCAAGACCCTTGTAACGCTGGATCGAGTCCTTGTAGCGCACGTTCTTGCGCTGCAGCTCCAGCAGCGTCTCGCGCAGCTCACGGTCCGAGTACGTGTAGATGTACTTGTCCTGGCCCTTCTTGGGCTGGCTCAGCTCGATGCGGTGCAGCGGCGGCACCGCCGCGAACACCCGCCCCGCCTCGACCATCGGCCGCATGTACCGCTGGAACAGCGTCAGCAGCAGAATCCGGATGTGCGCACCGTCGACGTCGGCGTCGACGAGCAGGATGATCTTCCCGTACCGCGCCGCGTCGATGTCGAACGTCCGCCCGGACCCGGCCCCTATGACCTGGATGATCGCGCCGCACTCGGCGTTCTTGAGCATGTCCGTGACGGACGCCTTCTGGACGTTGAGGATCTTGCCGCGAATCGGCAGCAGCGCCTGGAACTCGGAGTTCCTGGCCAGCTTGGCGGTGCCGAGCGCGGAGTCTCCCTCGACGATGAACAGCTCGCTGCGCTCGACGTCGTCGCTGCGGCAGTCCGCGAGCTTGGCGGGCAGCGAGGAGGACTCGAGGGCCGTCTTCCGGCGCTGCGCGTCCTTGTGCTGGCGGGCCGCGATCCGCGTACGCGCGGCAGCCACGGCCTTCTCCATCACGACCCGGGCCTGCGCGGCCGCGTCCCGCTTCGTGGTGGTCAGGAAGGCCTTGAGCTCGTTGGAGACCACGTTCGTCACGATCCGGCGGGCCGCCGAGGTACCGAGGACCTCCTTGGTCTGCCCCTCGAACTGCGGCTCCGCGAGGCGCACGGTGACGACGGCGGTCAGGCCCTCCAGTGCGTCGTCCTTGACGATGTCGTCCTCGGCGACCCGCAGCAGCTTCTTGGCCCGCAGCACTTCGTTCATCGTCTTGGCGACGGCCTGCTCGAAGCCGGCGACGTGGGTGCCGCCCTTGGGCGTGGCGATGATGTTCACGAACGACTTGAGGTTCGTGTCGTAGCCGGTGCCCCAGCGAAGGGCCACATCGACGCCGAGCTCACGGGTGACCTCGGTGGGCGTCATCTGCCCGTGGTCGTCAAGGACCGGGACCGTCTCCTTGAAGGTGCCCTGCCCGGAGAAGCGGAGGACGTCACAGACGGGCTTGTCGGTGGCCAGGTACTCGCAGAACTCGCTGATGCCGCCGTCGAAGCGGAAGGACTCCTCGCCCTTGCTGCCGCCCTCGCCAAGCCCGTATTCGTCGCGGACGACGATGGTCAGGCCGGGCACCAGGAACGCGGTCTGGCGGGCACGCTGGTGCAGGTTCTCCAGGGAGAGCTTGGCGTCCTTGAGGAAGATCTGGCGGTCGGCCCAGTAGCGCACGCGCGTGCCGGTGCGGGTCTTGGGGATCCGCTTCAGCTTGCGCAGCCCGCTGGTCGCGTCGAAGGCGGCTTCGGGACCGTCCGCCTTGAACACTCCCGGGGTGCCGCGACGGAAGCTCACCGCATGGGTGTGGCCACTACGGTCCACCTCGACGTCCAGACGGGCGGAGAGCGCGTTCACCACGGAGGCGCCCACGCCGTGCAGACCGCCGGAGGCCGCGTACGAGCCACCTCCGAACTTGCCGCCCGCGTGCAGCTTGGTCATCACGACCTCGACGCCCGACATGCCGGTCTTGGGCTCCACGTCGACCGGGATGCCGCGGCCGTTGTCCCGCACCTCCACCGAGGCGTCGTCGTGCAGGATCACCTCGATGTGGTCACAGTAGCCCCCGAGGGCCTCGTCGACGGAGTTGTCGATGATCTCCCACAGGCAGTGCATCAGACCGCGGCTGTCGGTCGAGCCGATGTACATGCCGGGGCGCTTGCGTACGGCCTCGAGCCCCTCGAGGACGAGCAGGTGCCGCGCGGTGTAGTTGGAACCGTCCCGGTCTGCTCCGGTCAGCAACGCTGTGGACGGCACGGACGTGTCGGCGGTCACGCGGTTCGCTCCTCGCTGAATTTCAGATGGGACCCTTTTGGGTAAGGGGTCGGCTTCGGTCTCCGCTGAGAGGGTACCGAGGCCTGGTAGAGCCGTTGTAACGCCACCCTCGCATGAACTCAGACTAGTCCAGGCTCGTATGAGTGTTCGATCCCTCGATGGAGTGAAGTACATATCACGTTCCCTTCGAGGCATGAACCATTTAGGCTCCGGGCACGTCCTCATGAACAACCGGCAAGCCAGCCGGGGAGGACTGACCCTGACAGACAGCGCGAACCCGTAAGACACAAAGACACGTACTACGGCTCATTCGCCGCCACCCGGCAGCAGACAGCCGCCCCGGAAGAATTTTTCGAGGAAAAGCCACGAGCGGGAACGTTTTCGGCCTGGTTGGATGTTGACCCTGGTACGACAGCTCGTCGAGCTAGAGAAGAGGCGACGTGACTACTGTTCTGACCCCCGCGAGCCCGCTGACGGCCGCTGACCGCTGCGACCGTTGCGGCGCCCAGGCATATCTGCGCGTCGTCCTCCTCAGCGGCGGTGAACTGCTCTTCTGCGCCCACCACGGGCGCAAGTTTGAGCCGGAACTCAAGAAGATCGCCGCTGAGATACAGGACGAGACGGAGCGACTGACGTCGGTCCCGGCAACGTCCAACGACGAAGAGCACTGACACTTCGCGTCAACGACGACGAGCCAGCTCTGGCAATAGGCCGGTGTACGGGCGGTCACCCCTGCTACTTGGGGTGGCCGCCCGTATGCGTACCGCTTCCCGGCGGTGCAGTGCACCACCGTCCGGAGCGTCACGGCCCCGTGGAGACGTGACGCGCACCGGACTCACGCACTTCAACGCGTCACCGGTTCGCACCCGTGTCGCGCACCTTCACACGCCACCTGGTTCACTTCCCCCGGCACCCCGAGTTCCGAGATCCGCGATCCGCGATCCGCTGCGTTACGTACCGCAGCGTTCCGTACCGCAGCGTTCCGTACACCGCTGCGTTCCGTATCGCTGCCGCCCGTACGGCCTCAGCGGCTCGTGCCGAGCGCCTTGACGGCGTCCGAGACCCGCGTGTAGACCCCGGGGCTTCCCGCCTGCCCACAGCCGCTGCCCCACGACACAAGGCCGATCAGCCGTCCCTGGGCCACAAGCGGGCCACCGCTGTCCCCCTGACAGGCATCGTGCCCACCCGCGACCTCACCGGCGCACACCATGGAAGTGGCTTGATAGGTTCCGTCTTCACTCCCCGGGTACGCCCGCTCACAGACGGAGTCGGACAGTACTTTCACGCTCGCGGACCGCAGACTGAGCGCGTAATTGCCGGTGCCTGTCGTATCGCCCCAGCCGTAGACCGCGGCGGCCGTGCCGGGTGCGTACGCGGGATCCCCCGAGGAGGCCATACGGATGACCGAGCTCTGGGGCAGCGGGGAGGCGAGGGTGATCACGGCGAAGTCCCCGGCGTTCGTGACGGCGTCGTACTGCGGATTGACCCAGGTGTCGCGCACCGGGATCTCCTTGCCCTTGCCGGACAGCAGGTCGGTACGGTCCGCGATGATCTTCAAGTCGTGCATCTGCTCCGATGGCGCCCCCAGCACGAGCGGGCTCACGCAGTGGGCCGCGGTCAGCACGAGCGTCGGGCCGATCACCACGCCGCCGCAGAACTGCCCGGCCCGCGTACCCCCGAACCGGTCACGGCTGGACAGTGCCACCGTCCACGGACTCTGAGCGATGTCGACCGGATGGCCCCCGATGATGACGTCGTCGGTCGCGGCCGGGGCGGGGGCCGCCAGCGGTATGAGGGCCGCGGCGGCCGCAAGGGCCAGTACTGGGGCGAAAGGACGGCGCATGCGCGTTCCTCACTCTGGGATGGTCATGGAAAACCCAGAGTGATCCAGCGGACGGCGGCGCGCACTCCATGCATGCGCCGAGGGCCCGGCTCCCCATCGGGAGTCGGGCCCTCGGCGACAGTACGGTCGAGACCTAGTCGAGGTAGTCGCGCAGCACCTGCGAACGCGACGGGTGGCGCAGCTTCGACATCGTCTTGGACTCGATCTGACGGATCCGCTCACGCGTGACGCCGTACACCTTGCCGATCTCGTCGAGGGTCTTCGGCTGACCGTCGGTGAGACCGAAACGCATGGAGACGACGCCCGCCTCGCGCTCGGACAGGGTGTCGAGGACAGAGTGCAGCTGCTCCTGGAGGAGCGTGAAGCTGACCGCGTCGGCCGGGACGACGGCCTCGGAGTCCTCGATGAGGTCACCGAACTCGCTGTCGCCGTCCTCGCCCAGCGGCGTGTGCAGCGAGATGGGCTCGCGGCCGTACTTCTGGACCTCGATGACCTTCTCAGGGGTCATGTCGAGTTCCTTCGCCAGCTCCTCCGGGGTGGGCTCGCGGCCCAGGTCCTGGAGCATCTGGCGCTGCACGCGCGCGAGCTTGTTGATGACCTCGACCATGTGCACCGGGATACGGATGGTGCGGGCCTGGTCGGCCATCGCGCGGGTGATCGCCTGACGGATCCACCAGGTGGCGTACGTGGAGAACTTGTAGCCCTTGGTGTAGTCGAACTTCTCGACCGCGCGGATCAGACCGAGGTTGCCCTCCTGGATGAGGTCCAGGAAGAGCATGCCGCGGCCGGTGTAGCGCTTGGCCAGGGAGACCACCAGACGGAGGTTGGCCTCCAGGAGGTGGTTCTTGGCCCGGCGGCCGTCCTCGGCGATGATCTCCAGCTCGCGCTTGAGCTTCGGGGCGAGCTTGTCGGCGTTGGCCAGCTTGTCCTCGGCGAACAGACCGGCCTCGATGCGCTTGGCGAGCTCGACCTCCTGCTCGGCGTTGAGCAGGGGGACCTTGCCGATCTGCTTGAGGTAGTCCTTGACCGGGTCGGCGGTGGCGCCGGCCGCGGCGACCTGCTGCGCGGGCGCGTCGTCCTCGTCCTCGTCGGACAGGACGAAGCCCTGGGCGCCGTCCTCGGCGGGCTCCTCGGCACCGGGCTTGCCCGGGGTCTCCTCGACCGCCTCGTCGTCGATCAGCTCGACGTCGTCCTTCTTGGCGGTGGTCTTCTTTGCGACGGCCTTCTTGGCGACCGTCTTCTTCGCGACGGCCTTCTTGGCGACCGTCTTCTTGGCGGCGACATTCTTGGCGGACGCGTCCTCAGCCGGATCACCGGCCATGGGCGCCGCCGGGGCGGTGGTGGCGGTGGCCTTCTTCGTGGTCACCGTCTTCGCCGCGACCGTCTTGGTGGCGGTGCGCTTGGCCGGACTCTTCGCTGCGACGCTCTTTCGGGTGCGCTTGGGCTCCGCGGCACTGACCATCAGCGTCACACCCTCTTCCTCGAGGATCTGGTTGAGGCTGCGCAGTACGTTCTTCCACTGAGTGGCCGGAATCTGGTCAGCTTCGAAGGCCCGACGCACGTCATCGCCGGCGATCTGCCCCTCAGCCTTTCCCCGCTCAATGAGCGCCATGACAGAGACGGACTCGGCGATCTCCGGCGGGAGCGTACGGGATGTGCTGGCCGACACGAACAACCTCTCGGAACGTTGGAAAACGGCTTCCGGCCCCGTCCACTGCGGACAGGAGCCGACGACCGCCGACTTGGGGATGGGTCGACGGCGCGGGCGGGAGCCGGGAAGATGCACAGCGCCGTAAACGGCGTCCGTATTCCCTCCTCGGCTGTCACCTCTTAGGTCATCGCGCAGTTCCGAAGAGCGTTACGCCCAATCTGCGTGGCCCGAGTCACACCCCGTAAGTGCGCAAAAGCGGCCAGATGCGGTCAGAGGAGGTCAGCCGATGGACTCATCACCTCAAACCGATGGGTTCATCACCTCAACCGATGGCTTGATCACCTTCATCACATCGCCGGATCCCGCCGGATCCCGGAAGGATCCGACGGGGTCCGGCGGGGGATGCTCCGCCGACCAAGCGATGCCACGAGAGGGCACACGCCCCCCGACCACGCCGCCCTCGGGGCGCGATCAGTGCTCGCGCGGCGCGGGCACCACGCGCTCCACCTCGGGGTGAACGGCGAGCAACTGCCGCATGGCCGCCTCGGCCGCCGCGCCGTCGGCCTCGGCCAAGGCGTCGACGATCCGGCCGTGGTGCGTCAAGGAGGTCTCGTTCGGTCGGTCACAGCCGGTGACGGGGCCGCCGGAGACCTGGAGCGCGGCCGAGACGATCCCGGAAAGGTGCTCCAGCATGCGATTGCCCGATACCTGGATGAGCAGCGAATGGAACTCCGCGTCGGCCCGCGAGAAGGTGAGCGAGTCACCCTGCGCCATGGCGTGGCCCATGATCTCGACCATGTCTCCGAGACGCTGCTGGACCTCCTCACGGCCGTGCCCGGCGGCCAGACGCGCGGCGAGCGGCTCGATCGTCCAGCGCAGCTCGCTCAGCTCGCGCCGCTGGTCGTCGCGCTGCGGCCCGAAGGCCCGCCATTCGATGATGTCCGGGTCGAGAAGGTTCCAGTCACTGACGGGGCGCACGCGCGTGCCGACGTTGGGGCGGGCGCTGACCAGCCCCTTCGCCTCCAGGACGCGGAGCGACTCACGGACGACGGTACGGGAGACCTCGAACCGCTGTCCGATCTCCTCGGGGACGAGCGGGCGGTCCGCGCCCAGGTCACCGGAGACGATCATCTGACCCAGCTGCTGGACGAGTTGGCCGTGCAGTCCGCGTCCGCGGCTGCCTGCGGCGCGCCGGCCGACGCGGCCCAGTTCCGGGTCCGCGCCCTCCCACGCGGAGGCGCCGACGCGTTCGGCACCGGGGCCCTCGGCGTAGGGGTATCGGTCGAGTCCGCCCGGGCCGGCCAGGCCGGAGTCTGAGGAGCGGGCGGCGGTCATCATGGTGTGCGCAAGGGTACTCACGGATCATTTGTCGGCGCTGTCTCCAACTCCCTTGAGGTCTTTGGTGAAAAGCACACGAAAGGGTGATCGCTCACCGCGTCGCAATTGACGCCTTATCGGAAAGAAATGGGCGTTCTCCGGGGAGTTGTGCGCACGGCGGAAACGGAAGGGTAATGACGGTCGTCATCGCACCCTGCTTCGCAGGGTCGTGAGCAGATACGCGCAGAGCAGAGCGGTCAGCGACAACATCAGGGCACCGCCCACGGGTTGGACGACAAGGCGCGCCCCGGCCGCGATATAGCGCGCTCCCCCGAACGGCCATTGCATCAGCAGGAGCTCGCGCAGTCGCTCGGAAAACCCGGCCGCCTTCCGCACGGACGGTCCCGCCAAGGTCTTTTGTACGAGTGGTACGACCACGACCGGGACGGCGAGCACCGCCGCGAGCCCGGCGGTGGTGGACCGGAAGATGCCCGCCGCCAGCACTCCCGCCCAGGCGCAGCCCACCGTGAGGCCGATCCAACTCGCGCTCAGCGAAAGCCAGTCCGCGGGAACTCCGACGAGCTCTCGTCCGTAGACGAGATAGAGCATTTCGAGGTCGCAGCCCACCGTGAGGACGGCCAGCGCCAGCGCGGTGACCGAGGCGACGAGGAGTTTGGCGGCGAGCAGTCCCAGGCGGCGGGGGACGGTGCCGCGGTCCGCGGCCAGGGCGGGGTGGCGGAACTCCTCGCCGAAGGCGAGCGCCCCGAGCAGTCCCGCACCGAGCGCCGCGGGCGGCAGGGGGCATTCCCGCGGCCAGGCGGCCAGGAGCCGCGGCTGGGGTGTGTGACCGATTCTGGCCAGGAGTACGGACAGCAGGGCGGAGGTGACCAGCACGGTGATCGCGGTGAGGTAACCGGTGCCCACTCCGGTGGCGCGCCGCAGTTCGTAGCGCAGCGGGCGCAGCGGGCTCGGGGCCTGGCGTACGGCGATGGGGGGCGGGAGCTGGGGCAGGTCCCGCACGCCCGGCGAAGCGGCCGGACGGGTCCGCGACTCGGCCGTCGGCCCCGGCTCGTCGGGCGTGTGCGCACCGGCCGCGGCTACGACGGTGGCGGGTTCGTCGGTCGCGGGGATGTCTTCCGTGGGGGCATCGTCTGTGGGGGTGGAGGTCGCGGAGGCAGGGGCCAGGAGGGCAGAGGTGACTACGGTCGCGGAGGCGAGGCCCTCGGCATGAAGCGTGGCACGTGGCCCCATGTCGCCCGTCTCGTCGGCGAGTTGGTGTACGAGGATGCCGTGCCGGAAGGCGGTCTCGCCGATGTCGGCGCAGGTGCTGCCGTACACCGAGAGCCGGTTGCCGTCCTCGCGCACGACCTCGACGGAACGCTGCGCGGCGCGGGCCTCCTTGGTGAGCAGGGCTCCGAGGCGGGCGGCGTGCGGACTGCGGACGGCGACCCGGGGGCGGAGCCGAGTGCGGGCGAAGTCCGCGGCCTCCTGGTCGGCGACGAGCCGGCCTCCCTCCAGCGTGATGACCCGGTCGGCCGTCCGAGCGGCCTCCTTGGCGTCGTCCGTGCTGAACAGAACGGTGCCTCCGTGGGCCGCGTGAGCCCGCAGAATCCCGTGCAGCCAACGACCTTCGGTGACAGAGAGGCCGCCGGCGGGATCGTCGAGGACGAGGGTGTGCGGATCGGACAGCAGCGCACAGGCCAGGCCCAGACGGCGATCCATACCGCGCGACAGGGTGCCCAGGCGTTCGTCGCGCAGGCTCACGAGCCCGACGACTTCGATCACTTCGTCGACACGCCGAATCGGGACACCGACGGCCGCGCACACCATGCCGAGCTGTCCGCGGACCGTACGCGCGGGATGGCCCGCCACCTCGCTCAGGAGCACACCGACTTCACGCGAGGGATGGGCGATCCGGTGCAGTGGACGGCCTCTGTAGTAGGTGATTCCACGGCCCCGCTGGAGTTCGAGCATGAGCCTCAACGTCGTCGTCTTGCCCGCGCCCAGGGCTCCGAGGAGCGCTGTGACACGACCCGGGTGCGCCTCGAAGGACACGTCGTCGACGGCGGGGGGAAGCTCCTTGCGGGGGTTGCTGGTCAATCCGATGGCCTGGATCACTCACAGCAAGATAGCGTGACATTTGCGGTTTTTCGGGCACCTTGCGGCTTATCCGAGGCAGCTCTCTCCACGTCTTTCGGCGCGACGCGCCCCGTGAGTCGATCCGCCCTCGTCAGACTTCGGGGCGCAACATCGGCGGATTGAGCAACGTGGCGCCGCCGGCGCGGAACAGCTGCGCGGGTCGGCCGCCCTGGCGCGTGGTCGTGCCGCCCGTGGGCACGAGGAATCCCGGAGTGCCCGTCACCTTGCGGTGGAAGTTGCGCGGGTCGAGTGCCACCCCCCACACAGCCTCGTACACACGGCGCAGTTCTCCGACGGTGAACTCGGACGGGCAGAAGGCGGTGGCCAGCGACGAGTACTCGATCTTGGACCGGGCGCGTTCCACCCCGTCCGAGAGGATCTGGGCGTGGTCGAAGGCGAGGGGTGCCGCCTGCTCTCCGTCGCGGCCATAACCGCCCTGTTGCAGCAACTCCTCCACGGGCGCCCAGCGCGCGCTGTTGGCGTCGCCTCCGGCCCTGGGCGCGGGCAGATCGGGGGCCAGCGCGAGATGGGCGACGCTGACCACCCTCATCCGCGGGTCGCGCTTGGGGTCGCCGTAGGTCGCCAGCTGTTCCAGGTGTGCGCCGTTGTCCTGTGCCGGGGCCGACGGGTCGTGGGCGCGCAGCCCCGTCTCCTCGACCAGCTCGCGCGCGGCCGCCTGTCCCAGGTCCTCGTCGGGCCGTACGAAGCCGCCCGGGAGTGCCCATCGTCCCTGGAAAGGCTGTTCCCCCCTCCGTACCGCCAGCGCACACAGGGCATGGCGACGCACGGTCAGCACGACCAGGTCCACGGTCACGGCAAAGGGCGGAAAGGCCGACGGGTCGTAGGGCATGCCGCGATCATAGTCGTCTGCCTGACGATAAACACGCCCTTCGTCAGTCGCTTCCACTGATGATCCACTTCCGTCCTGTACGGGTCCCACCGGCCGCTGCCGGTCACCGTCCGAGGACGCGTCGCGCGAGGTCACACTCCCAACTGCAGTCCGTCGGCCGCCTCCTCCACCATCGCGAGACCGAGTCTGCTGACACGCACGGAGAACGCGGCGCCCGCGATCCGCAGTCCCGTCAGTCCGATCTCGCCCAGCGGCGCGCTACTGACGGGGCGCAGCGTCACCGTCCGGGCCGGGGCGTCGGGGCGGATACCCGCGAGGGAGGTGAGGAGCAGCACCCCGGCGGCCGCCGCCGTGGCCGCAGGCCGACAGGCAGCGGGGTGCGGGAGCGGGGCGCCGCCTTCCGTGCGCTGCTCTCCCGCGTACATCTCGGGCAGCCTGTTTCCGAAGGTCTCGGCGGCGGCCAGCAGCCCCCGGAGCAGGGTGCTCGCCTCCTTCTCGTAGCCGGCGGTGACCAGACCGGTGACGGCGGTCGCGGTCTCCTGGACGCGCACGGCGCCGCCGCGGTGTCCGAAGGGGTTGTACGCCGCTTCCTTGGCACCCAGGCTGCGCAGACCCCAGCCGGAGTCCATGGCCGGGCCGCCGAGCAGCCGTGCGAGCTGCTCGGTCTGCACCTTGTCGAGGAGGCCGGGGGCGAACACGCCGGAGCCGAGCAGCCCTGTGTCGAGGAGGTGGGCGGTGCTCGCGCCGAGGTGGGGTACGAGGCGCCCGTCCGGGGCCCGGGCGGCCGCCGGTCTGCCGCCTCCCCGGTCCTCGGCCCAGAAGTCCCCGCGGAACGCGGTCCGCAGTTCCTGGGCCCACTGCACCAGTCCCTCGCCACCCGGCCGGCCGTACGCGTCGAGCAGATCGGCGCCCAGCAGTGCCGCGCGGTGGGCGTGCGCCTGCGTCTCGCAGCGGAACGGGCCGCCGGGGTGCGGGTCGGGCAGATAGGTGCCGTCACCGACGGTGGCCCGCAGCCATGCAAGGCACCGCTCGGCCGCGGGCAGCAGTTCCTCGGTCTCCTGCTCCGGAAGTCCCCAGCGCCGGGCCTCCGCGAGCAGTACGGGGAACAGCAGGGTCGCCTCGGTGGCCGTGCAGCCCGGAGGCAGATGCGGGCCGGCGTCCCGGCGCGGCCCGGGGATCAGGCCGGACTGCGCTCCGGGGCCCGCGATTTGGGTGCGGGCGAGGGTTCGCAGCGTGCCCGCGGCGAGCCGGGTACCGAGTGGCAGTGTCATCCGGGCCGCGACCAGTGCTTCGGCCGGCGCCAGGCCGCATCGCCACGGCGCCCCCGCCGCGAGGTGTGTGTCCGACGGGTGGGAGGCATCGCGCAGCAGTAGCGCCTGGAGGTCCTCAACGCAGGTGTCCATGAGCGCCTGGACTCTGGGATCGTCGCCGGTGGCCCGGGCGGCGGAGAGGGGGCTCGTGGCGCCGCGGCCGACGGCTCTGGCCGGCCCCGCACCGCCCGGTCGCACCCTCAACTCCACGCTCCGGGTGCCACCGGGTGGCAGTTCGAGCTCCCAGCGGAGCAGTCCCGCGGAGGCCAGGGCATCGGCGGGCGGTGGGTCGGCGGTGACGATCGAGCTACCGGTGGCACAGGACCATCGCAGGCCCGAGTCGTGGACGCTGGCGGGTAGTTCGGGCCCGGCTCGGCCCGAGGCGACGGAGCCGAGCTCCGCGAGATCGGTAGCGAGGGCGACCTCGACGGGCACGCGCAGGACGCGGGGGGAGGCGCTGCGCAGCGTGATCCGTTCCGTGCCGTCCGCGTCGCGCGTCCGTTCCACGACCACGTCGGGATCCGGGCCGCCGTCGGCGGAGGCGCGCACCGTCCCGACGAAGCGGGCTCGGTCGGCGGCGATCATCCGGGCCTGTACGGCGAGTGGTTCGCGCCCTGCCACTCGCACCTGGCAGCGGGACAGCGTCCGGCGGCCGGCGCGGTAGAACCCCTCCAGCCCGCGGCCGGTCAGCTGTCCCTGGTCCGTGGAGATCGCCAGTCCAGGCAGGGCGACGCAGATCAGGGCGTTGTGCACGGGTGGCAGGTCCGTGGTCCGGCGCGGCCCGGGAAGCGGGGTGTGACGAGCCGCCGAACCGCCCGGCCCCGCGAAGGGGCTCAAAGCGCTTTCGACTCCTGCGAACGGGGCCTGCGAACCGGCGCGACGCGGGAAGGGCTGAGCGGGCCCGCGCACCGGCGGGAGGGCGCCGTCGGGATCGGAGGGTGGAATGGGCAGGGGCATGTGGCTTCCTCGGTCAGTGCGCCTGGGGCGCGCTCGGCGCCGGGTGGGGGGCTCCGGAGGGGCGAGGGCGTTCGGCGGCGCGGCCCGGCCACGGGTACCGCCACACAGGTGAACGGAACGGCCCCGTCCGGGGTCACGCCCTGGGCCGGGCAAGCAGACCGGATGGCGGTGGGATGGTCGGTGGGGCGTACCTCGGACGGCTGGTACGGGTGCGGTGGGAGCCGAGGGTTCGGGCTTGGAGATCGCGGGCGCGCTCCGTCCGCCCGTGCCGCGCGGGTGGGGGCGTTCCGCCGCGTCGAGTGGAGTGACATCCGGTGCCCGCGGCACCTCATGTGTCACCCGACCCGATAATCGTCGATCCGCCCCGCTCCCCACGCTCACGTCTCCTCCCCCACAACCCGCCGACCTCCCTTGCGGCGGCCACGTGCCCTTTCGCTCGCCGCCTCAGGCACGCGCCCAGGTCCCTCCCCGCCGGGCGCGGCCTCATCGGTGGGCCGACGCCGACGGAGGCTGCCCGCCCCGGAGGGACGCCCGCTTCCGCGCGGTGTCCCGATCCCTGCCGTGCGTGCCCTGCGCCGGCGTCGGTTCGAGGTGCCCGGCGGCTCGGCGACATCGCGCGGCGTCGGGCGATCGGGACCCGATGGCTGTTCCGCTTCCGCCCCTGTCCGGCCGGTGCGCTCCGCGCGCAGGCAGCGGCGGATCGACTCCGGGTCGAGGCCCTCGTTGCACGCCTGGTGCAGGAGACGGGCGAAGAGGTAGTCGGGATCGGCGCCCAGTGCCATGGCCAGGGCCTCACGAGCCTCCAGTTCGTCACCGGTCGACCAGGCGACCCACCCGGCGAGGGTGAGGGGTGCCGCCGCGTGCTCGCCGTAGGGGCCGACGCAGCGGCGGGCCAGCGCCCGCCAGAGGCGCAGGGCCTGGCCCGCCTCGTCGCCCTCCATCCACTCGGCGGCGCGGTCGCGGGTTGTGCGGTCCTGGAGTCCGAGGATCAGGGTGGCGGCCTCGTCGTGCTGCAGGAGGCCGTCGTCGCGGAGGTCCGCCAGGCGTGTGCCGGACACAGGCGGGGCGTCGGCGAACCGCTTCATGATCCGCCGGGCCAGTCCGAGGGTCTCCTCGGCCACCTCCGCACGGCCGTCGCCGTCGAGGATCCTGGGCACCAGGGCCATGCTCGCCGTGTCGAGCGCGGTCTGCTGCTCCGGTGCGGCCGCGCCTTCCCACGGAATGAACCGAGCGGTGAATTCCCTCAGCGACCCGCGTACTTGGAGGCCGGCGTAGGTCGCGGCGGCGGCAAGGACGGAGGTGCCGGGCAGTCCCATCGGATGCCCCTCGGACGAACAGCACCCCTGGCCGGGGCAGCAGTACGACCAGAAGCGGCCGTCGGAGATGCACAGGGCCTCGATGACGGGGACGTCGAGGCGACCGCAGGCCGTGCGCAGAAACTGCGCGAGCGGCCGCAGACGTTCCATGACGTCCCGTCCCGACTCTCCGGTCCCCGGCTCCTGGCAGAGGTAGGCGACCATGCTTTCGGGCCGTGCTCCTCTGCGCTCGCTTCCCTTCACCAGTCCTTGCGCCAGCTGATCGGCGACGGACGGCCAGTCGTCCGCGTGGGCGGGGATGCCGAGCCGTGCCCGCCCGCCGAAGCGGCCGCGCCTCTCTCCGTCGTGCAGGGCTACCAGCACGATGCTGTCCTCGGGCCGGTAGCCGAGCAGGTAGGGCAGGGCATCGGCCAGTTCGGCCGGTGTGCGCAGGGTCACCTGGTGTTGCCCGGGCAGGTCGTGCCCATCGTGCGCGCCCCGTCCGCTGTGCCCGCTCGGCGCGTGGCCCGCGCTGTCTCCCGCGTGCCGACCGCGCCCGCTGATGTCACTGTCACCGGACGTGCCGGCTGCTTCGTTGTGATTCGTCATGCCGTGACCATCCCGCGGATCTTGAAATTCCGCTTTGCCCTGTGGATAACCCCGGCCATGACCACGACATGACTTGTCCACAACCCGGCGGCCTCGTTCGCGCGATGTCCGACCCATCGGGTTGCATGGGGCCATGAGCAACGACGACCCACGCCCCCCGACCGACACGGACCTGCCCAACGCCGACCTGCGGGCCGCGGCCGATGCCGTACTCGCCCGCCTTGTCGGCGCCTCGGCGGGCGAGGCCCGGCTGCGTGAGGACCAGTGGCGCGCCATCGAGGCCCTGGTGGCCGACAAGCGCAGAGCCCTCGTCGTGCAGCGCACGGGCTGGGGCAAGTCCGCCGTGTACTTCGTCGCCACCGCACTGCTGCGCGAGCGGGGCGCCGGGCCCACGGTCATCGTCTCGCCGCTCCTCGCCCTCATGCGCAACCAGGTGGAGGCGGCCGCCCGGGCCGGTATCCACGCTCGGAGCATCAACTCGTCGAACACGGAGGAGTGGGAGACGATCCAGGCCGAGGTGGCCGCGAGCGAGGTCGACGTGCTCCTGGTGAGCCCTGAGCGGCTCAACAATCCCGACTTCCGCGATCAGGTGCTGCCCAAGCTGGCCGCGGCGACCGGCCTGCTCGTGGTCGACGAGGCGCACTGCATCTCCGACTGGGGGCACGACTTCCGGCCGGACTACCGAAGGCTGCGCACGATGCTCGCCGATCTCCCTCCGGGCGTCCCCGTCCTGGCCACCACCGCGACCGCCAACGCGCGCGTGACGGCCGACGTGGCCGAGCAGCTGGGCACCGGCGCCAGCACCGACGCACTCGTCCTGCGCGGGCCGCTGGACCGGGAGAGCCTGAGCCTCGGTGTGCTGCGGCTCCCGGACGCCGCCCACCGGATGGCCTGGCTCGCCGAGCACCTGAGCGACCTGCCGGGCTCGGGCATCATCTACACACTCACCGTGGCCGCCGCCGAGGAGGTCACCGCGTTCCTGCGCCAGAGCGGGCACACCGTCACCTCGTACACCGGAAAGACGGAGAACGCGGACCGCCAGCAGGCCGAGGAGGACCTCCTCGCCAACCGCGTCAAGGCCCTGGTCGCCACATCCGCCCTGGGCATGGGCTTCGACAAGCCCGACCTCGGATTCGTGGTGCACCTGGGCTCCCCCTCCTCCCCCATCGCGTACTACCAGCAGGTGGGGCGCGCGGGCCGCGGGGTGAAGCATGCCGAGGTGCTTCTCCTGCCGGGCAAGGAGGACCAGGCGATCTGGGAGTACTTCGCGTCGATCGCCTTCCCTCCGGAGGAGCAGGTGCGCCGCACCCTGGACGTCCTGGCCCGCGCCGAGAGGCCGCTCTCGCTGCCCGCCCTCGAACCCCTGGTGGAGCTGCGCAGGTCCCGTCTGGAGACCATGCTCAAAGTGCTCGACGTGGACGGCGCGGTGCGGCGCGTCCGGGGCGGCTGGATCTCCACGGGCGTGCCCTGGACGTACGACACCGAGCGCTACGCCTGGGTCGCCAAGCAGCGGGCCGCCGAGCAGCAGGCGATGCGCGACTACGTGTCGACCACCGGCTGCCGGATGGAGTTTCTGCGGCGCCAGCTCGACGACGAGCTGGCGAAGCCGTGCGGGCGCTGTGACTCCTGTGCGGGAGCCCGGTTCGAGGCGTCCGTGTCCCCCACCGCGCTCGACGCGGCCAACGGCGAGCTGGGCCGCGCCGGTGTCGACGTCGACCCCCGCAAGATGTGGCCTACGGGCCTTCCGGCCATCGGCGTCGACCTGAAGGGACGCATCCCGGCGGGCGAACAGGCCGCACCGGGGCGCGCCTTGGGGCGCCTCTCGGACATCGGCTGGGGCAACCGGCTGCGGCCGATGCTCACACCCCAGGCACCAGACGGACCTGTGCCGGACGATGTGGCGAAGGCCGTGGTCGGCGTCCTGACCGACTGGGCGAAGGGGCCCGGCGGCTGGGCCTCCGGGCAGCCCGACGCGCAGCCGCGCCCGGTCGGCGTCGTCACCATGGCCTCCCGCAGGCGCCCACAGTTGATCCAGTCGCTGGGCGCGCGGATCGCCGAGGTCGGCCGACTGCCGCTGCTGGGGTCCGTGGAGTACGTCGGCGAGGCCGACTCACAGGTCTCCCGGAGCAACAGCGCCCAGCGGCTCAAGGCACTCGACGGAGCGCTGGCCGTGCCGCCCGCGCTGGCAGCCGCCCTCAAGCAAGCAGCCGGTCCCGTGCTGCTCGTGGACGACGCCACCGAGACGGGCTGGACACTCGCGGTCGCCGCGCGCATGCTGCGACGATCCGGGGCGCAGGGCGTGTTGCCGCTGGTCCTGGCCGTACAGGCATGACCCATGTGTCGCAAACAACAACAGCGGGCAGGGATATACGCGACGTATAGTCGGAAAACGGTCGGTGGCCCCAATTGCTCGTTGCCGCAACCAAGTTCGACAGGAAGAATTGAGGTCCGCTCCCCGCACGGCTCACCCGTGATCCGGTAGGGCTCTGCTGCGGCGTGCGCTCCCCCAAGTCCGACCCCGCCCGCTGTGTGGGCGCGTAGCCGAAGGGAGGACCGTGACCTTCGGATTCGCTCCGTCCTCGGCGGCATCCATGTCGACGTCTGCCGATCTGTCCGCCGCTTCCGCCAACCCACTGACCCGTATGCTCGAACCCGCCGAATGGGCCGCTGCGGGGATTCCGCTGCTGCGCAATCCCCGGGAGGTCGTCAGCGGATTGCATGCACGGCACCGGCCGAGACCCACGACCGCCATCGTGGCCGTTCTCGACGCGGACGAGCGGCTGCGGGCGAGCGCCTCGTTCACCCGGCGGTCGGCGCCGGCCGACGGCTGGATGTTCCGCAACTCCCTGTTGGCGCAGCTGCGCCGGGTGATCCCGCACGACCTGCGGCGCCGCACCCCGGTGCGCACGGCGGTGCTGCTCTACTGCCGTGAGGGCGACGCACGTTGGACCGAGGAGGACGGGGCGTGGATGTGGGGGCTGCGGGACGCCTGCACCCTCCACGGGCTGCGCTGCGGGGCCTACATCACGCTGACGCACGACGGCTGGCAGGTACTCGGCGAGGGCCGTGGCGGACGCCGTCCGAGTGCGGATTCCCCACCGGAGTCCTTCGCCCTGACCGAGGCACCGCCGCCGCTCCCGCGCACCGGGGGCGCCGCGTCGGAAGTGCTGCGCCGGGCGGCGGCCCGCTGAGTCGCCCGCGACCGTGAGGCGTCGGCGCCGCCCAGGTGCCGACCCGCCTCGCAGGCCCCTGAGGGGCACTCGTGCCCGTGGCCCGGGCGCGTCCGCCCGTGCCACGGTGGCCCCGCGAGACCGGGCAGGGGCCGGGGCAGTGCCGTAGCGCTTGCGCCCGCTCCAGCGGCGTACATGCCCCTCTGGAACATGCGGACGTCCACCAGGCCGTCGACGCCGGTGTGCGCCGAGGAGACACCCCGCCGGGCAGAGACGCGCACCGCCGCCACCATGGCCTCGGCGAGCAAGCACTCACTACGGGCCACGAACCACAGGCACATCAACCACAGGCAGACATACCGCAAGCACACGGACTGTAGGCACACGTACTGCAGGCACACGTACTGCAAGCACCCGGCCTACAGGCACACGTACTGCAAGCACCCGGCCTACAGGCACACGTACTGCAAACACCCGGCCTACAGGCACACGAAGTACGTGCTACTCGACGCACTACATACGCGCAGGCCTGCGGGCACACAAGCTCCAGGCACGCCAAAAGGATCGCCGTACAGGTGGTGCCGTAGTGGCACCACCATCACGCCCTGGACGTCGCCCCGAGCCTCGCCCGAGCGAATCCCGGACGGTGTCCGGGATTCGTTCAGACCCCGGCGCCCAGCACCGAGTTGATCTGCTGCGGGTCGCCGCAGACGATCAACAGGGCGCCGGCCCGGCCGAGAGCCAGGGGCAGGGCGGTGGCGGCGGCAGCGTCGGGGCCGCCGTTGACGGCGACCACGACCACGGGACGGGACGCGGCCCGGCCCGCGACGGAGGCGTCGGCGTAGAAGACGTCGTCGCCCGAGTCGTGCTGCGCCCAGTAGGCGGCTTCACCGAAGGAGAGTTCGTGCGCGGCCCACGGATGCGGTTCGCCGGTGGTGATCACCAGCACCTCACCGGGGGCTCGGCCCGACTCCAACAGGAGGTCGACCGCTTCTTCGGCGGCGTCCAGCGCGCCCTCGGCCGAGGCCGGGATCAGCTGGATCTGTGGGGTGGCGGCAGCGGGCGCGGCCGCCGGAACGGATGACCCCGGCGTGGCCACGACAGGCTCACGCGGGGTGCGTTGGGCCGGCATCGGCCGAACAGGTCCCGGACGTCCGGGACGCGGCGGAGCCGCGGGACGGGGACCGGGTACGGGACGGGGGGTCGGCGCGGTGCGGCCACTGGCCGGAGTCGCGCGGGGACCCTGGGCACTCTCGTGAATCTGAGGCTCCTCGGGAATGAGAGGCATGAGCTGATTTTTATCAAACGCCGGTGCGACTCGCGTCGGCGGGTGGCACATGAGTGCGAGCGGAACCGTCAGAAATCGAAGCCGAGCTGACCTTCGATCTCCGGACCGCTTCCGTCCGCCCAGCTGCGGACCTTCTTGAGGTGCCGCCACTGGGGCAGCGCATCAAGATACGCCCATGACAGCCGGTGGTACGGAGTGGGGCCCCGTTCCTCCAGTGCGGCCTTGTGCACCGGAGACGGATACCCGGCGTTGGCCGCAAAACCGAAGTCTGCATGGTCGACACCCAGTTCGGCCATCATTTTGTCGCGCTGAACCTTGGCGATCACCGAGGCCGCCGCGACGGCCACGCAGGACTGGTCACCCTTGATCACCGTGCGAACCCGCCACGGCGACCCGAGATAGTCGTGCTTCCCATCGAGGATGACCGCGTCCGGGCGGACGGGCAAGGCCTCCAGGGCCCGCACCGCGGCCAGGCGCAGCGCGGCCGTCATCCCCAGGTCGTCGATCTCCTCGGGAGAGGCATGCCCCAGGGCGTACGACGTCACCCATTTCTCCAACTCCGCGGCCATCACGGTACGGCGCTTGACGGTGAGGAGTTTGGAGTCGGTGAGACCCTCGGGTGGACGGCGTAGTCCCGTGACGGCGGCGCAGACGGTGACCGGGCCGGCCCACGCACCACGGCCCACCTCGTCGACACCGGCAATGATCTTCGCTCCGGTCGTGGCGCGGAGGGAGCGCTCGACGGTGTGAGTCGGTGGTTCGTACGGCATGGCGCCCTCAGCCTACGCCGCCCCGAGCCCCTCGCGACACCCAGGTTTCCCTGAGCGACCACAGCCCCGCCACCAGCACGAACCAGTCACCCGATGATCCACACCTCAGACACCTGACCACCCCCGAACCAGCCGCCCGACCACCCACGGACCAACGACCCGACGGTCAACGGACCAGCGACCCGACCGTCAACGGACTCAGGCCCCGACCGTCAACGGATCAGGGCCCGACGGTCAACGGATTCAGGCCCCGGCCGCCCGCGGATCAGCCCCCGCCCGTCGCAGCAGCGGGACCATCAGCTGGTCGATCATCTCCTCCAGATCCCGCTCACTCCATTCGCTCGCGCACACCTTCGAGCGATACATCATCATCGCCGGAATGACGTCGAAGACGTAGGAGTTCGCGGCGTCCGGTCGCACCTCTTCCCGCTCGATTCCACGGTGAACGATCTCTCGCAGCAGATGCTTGGTCGGCTCGATGACCCCTCCGACGATCAGACTCTGAAAGCGTTCCGCCTGCGCCACATCGCATTCGTGAAGAACTGAGCGCAGCGCGAATCCAGGCTGCGAGTACATCGCCTCACGCACCTGCCGGCACAGTTCCAGCAGGTCGTCCCGGACGCTTCCGAGGTCGGGGGCCTCCGTCAGGCTCGGCAGTCCGGCCTTCAGCGCGTCCGCGACGAGGTCCTCCTTGGACGGCCAGCGGCGGTAGACCGCGGCCTTGCCGGTCTGGGCCCGGGCGGCGACGCCCTCCATCGTGAGGCCGTTCCAGCCGACCGTACTGAGCTGCTCGAGCGCGGCGTCGAGGATCGCGCGTTCGAGCACGGCACCGCGTCGGCGCAGGGAGGCCGCCTGAGCGGGAGCGGCCGTCCAACGCGAAGTAACCATCTGAGTGTCTCCGTTGTGCATGGGGGAGCGGGGAGTTCGGGGAGGGCGAGCGCCAAGTGACGACACGGGGCAGCGACTTCAGTGAACGCTTGCGTTCACTGTCGGGGACTCACTACCGTTGCCGCAACAGTGAACGCGAGCGTTCACTAACGCACTTGTGGGGGAACCATAGTGACAACCTCTCAAACCTCTCAGTTGATCAAGGACCCTAAGCCAGGAGCGGCCCGCCGGGAGGGACACCCCGGCATCGCACTCGCCGTCATCGCGGCCTGCCAACTCATGGTGGTACTCGACTCGACGATTGTGAACATCGCCCTCCCGCACATTCAAGGCGCGCTCAAATTCAGCACGACCGACCTGACCTGGGTGATCAGCGCGTACACCCTCACCTTCGGTGGCCTGCTCCTTCTCGGCGGCCGCGCGGGTGACATCCTCGGTCGGCGCCGGGTCTTCATGACCGGCATCATGCTGTTCACGCTCGCCTCACTGCTCGGTGGACTCGCCCAGGAGCCCTGGCAGTTGCTGGCCGCGCGGGCCCTCCAGGGCGTAGGTGGCGCGATAGCGTCGCCCACCGCGCTGGCACTCATCACCACCACCTTCCCCGAGGGCCCGGAACGGAACCGGGCCTTCGCCGTCTTCGCCGCGGTCTCCGCGGGCGGCGGCGCCATCGGGCTGCTTGCGGGCGGCATGCTCACCGAGTGGCTCGACTGGCGCTGGGTGCTCTTCGTCAACGTGCCCATCGGTGTGCTGATCACCGTGCTCGCCCCGATGTACATCAACGAGTCCGAGCGCCATCCGGGGCGCTTCGACGTCGCGGGCGCGCTCACCTCGACGGCCGGTATGGCCTCCCTGGTCTACGGGTTCATCCGTGCCGCGGAGGAGGGCTGGCGCGACAGCCTCACGATCGGGTCGTTCGCCACGGCGCTGGTCCTGTTGCTGGGCTTCGCGTTCATCGAGACCCGGGCGAAGGAGCCGATCACCCCGCTGAAGATGTTCGGCGACCGCAACCGCTCCGGCACGTACGTGATCATGCTCAGTCTGGCCGCGGCGATGTTCGGAATGTTCTTCTTCATCGTCCTGTTCGTACAGAACGTGCTGGGTTACAGCCCGATCCAGGCCGGTCTCGCGTTCCTGCCCGTGACGGCGGCGATCGGCATCGGAGCGGGGCTGTCGCAGCGGTTCCTGCCGGTCCTCGGGCCCAAGCCGTTCATGGTCGTCGGCTCCGCCCTCGTCGCGCTCGGGCTCGGCTGGCTGACCTTCATGAGCCCGGACAGCACGTACGTCGGCGGGGTGCTCGGCCCGATGCTGCTCTTCGCGTTCGGTATGGGCCTGAACTTCGTGACACTGACCCTGACCGCGGTCTCCGGCGTCGCCCAGCACGAGGCCGGTGCCGCGTCCGGACTCCTCAACGTCACCCAGCAGGTGGGCGGTTCGCTCGGTCTGTCCATCCTGACCACGGTCTTCGGCTCGGCCAGCCGGGACGAGGCGGAGAAGCAGCTGCCGAAGTTCCTGGCGAACGGCTCGCCCGAGCAGAAGGCGGAGTTCGCCAAGACCCACCAGCTGCCGGCCCCGTGGGGCCACGACGTGCTCGCCCAGGGCATCTCGACCGCCTTCGTCCCGGCGGTCGCGATGGCGGTACTGGCCCTGGCCACCGCCGCACTGGTGATCCGGGTCCGCAAGAGCGACCTGGAGGCCCTCTCGGGCACGGCGGGGGCCGCCGCGGGCTGAGGCGGGGCCCGCCGGAACTTGGCGGGGCTGCGGAGGCCGGTCCCCGGTCCGGCATACGGACGGCGAGGACCACGGACCGGCCATCCGCAGCGGAACGCCACCCCGGGTCCTGGCCTTGCAAGCAGCCATACGGCACCGGGGGCGGCCTTCGAGGTCTTACGGCACCGAGGGCAGCCCCTGCCGGAGGTGCGGCACAGGGTCCGGGCCTCGCAGTCAGCGGTACGGCAGCATGCGCGGCCCCGCGAGCGGCACCACAGCGCCGGGGAGTGCCCCATGGGTCGCGACGCGGCACCAAGGGCGGGCCGTGCAGCGCGCGGGCCGACGCCAAGGAAGGACCATCAGACCGGGGTACCGCATCACCGGCGGCCCAGCAGGCCACTGCTGTACGGGGCCGACGGCCAACCCCGTGCGACGCCCAACCTCGTGCGACGCGCTACCCCACGAATCTCCGGGCACACCGAGCCGCAGCCATAGCGGTAGCGGTAGCCGTGCCGCACGAGCCATGCGGGGGCCGACGCAGCCCTCCGAAGCCGACAAGACGCGAGACCCACCGACCCCTGCCGGGGCGTCGCGTTCCGCGGGGGACTCTCCCCGACGTCACCGAACCGTCCCCGCGGCCTAAGCCTCCGCCCGCACCCAACCCGGCAGGCTCTCCGTCCGCTCCACCCACTCCCCCGGCGGCGCCCCCGCCTTGCCCGCGGCGATCACACCACCGACGATGGCGCAGGTCGTGTCCATGTCGCCGCCCACCTGGGCGGTCGACCAGAAGCCCTCTTCGTAGTTCCCCAGGGCCCGGGCCGCGGACCAGAGCGCGAACGGCACCGTGTCGTGCGCCGTCGTACGCCGCCCGCAGCCCAGTACGGCGGCGACCGTCGCCGTGTCCCCGTAGTCGAGCATGTCGCGAGCGCGCCGCAGACCGGCTCCCACGGCGCTGCGCGGGACCAGCGCGACGACGCCGTCGAGCAGTGCCTCGGCACTCGGCGGGCTCGCCGGGTCGGCCGCCAGGGCGGCGGCCGCGGCGACGGCCATGGCGCCCACGACGGCCTCGCGGTGCTGGTGGGTGGTGTACGCCGAGATCTCCGCCTGGTGGACCGCCTGCTCCGGGTCGTCCGCGTACCAGGCCCCCAGGGGGGCGATCCGCATCGCGGCGCCGTTGCCCCACGAGCCCTGTCCCTTGAAGAGGGCGGACGCCAGCGCCCGCCAGTCGCCCCCGTCCCGGATCTGCCCCAGCAGCCGGTTGACCGCGGGGCCGTAGCCCCGGTCGACATCGTGGTGCTCGGCGAAGGAGCCGGCCAGCGCGTCCTGGTCGATGCGGCGGTGCCGGGCCAGAACGGCCACTACAGAGGAGGCCATTTCGGTGTCGTCCGTCCACTGCCAGGGGCCGGACGGCAGCTCGCGCCGCCTGAGCAGCGGGTAGTTCACGGGCACGAAGAACCGCGAGCCCAGCGCGTCCCCCACCGCGAGTCCACGCAGGCTGGCCAGGGCGCGGTCCAGGCGTCCGCCGGGAGAGGAATCAGAGGTCATCGCCCTGCCACTCTATCCCGGGGTCCCCGTACGACTCGGGTACACACCAGCGTTCGAACGGACGGTCAAGCGTGTACTTCCCGTCGTCGCCGAGGACGAGCATCCGCATCTCGGCGTTCCCCGGATTCGACAGCGATTCGAACTCCGCGACCGTCCAGTGGAACCAGCGCATGCAGAACAGCCGCATGGCAAGACCGTGGGTCACCAGGAGCACGTTCGACGGGTGGTCGGGGGCCTCGAAGCTCCGGTAGAGGCTCTCCAGGAAGCCGCCGACCCGGTCGTAGACGTCGGCGCCGGACTCGCCCTGCGCGAAGCGGTAGAAGAAGTGCCCGTACGCGTCCCGGTAGGCCTTCTGGAGGCGTACGTCGTCGCGGTCCTGCCAGTTGCCCCAGTCCTGCTCGCGCAGCCGCGGTTCCTCGCGCACCCGTATGAGCTCGGGGTCGAGGTGGAAGGCGCGGAGCGTCTCGTGCGTACGGCGGTACGGCGACACGTACACGCTTACGCGCTCCCGCCCGAAGACCTCGCGCAACCGTTTCCCCGTCTCCTCCGCCTGCTGCCACCCCTTCTCGGTGAGCGCCAGAGCGTGGTCGGGCTCGCGTTCATAAACGGTGTCATCGGCGTTGCCCGCTGACTCGCCGTGCCGGACAAGGACGATACGCCGTGGTCGAACCATGCCAAGACCCTAAAACGGCTGACGGCCGATCGAGCACTCGTACGGGCTCTATACGGCGTAGGTCACATGTTCTCCGCGCAGATCACACCCGCGGACGGCACTCCGGTCAGACCGTCCACGAGGGCTCCAGCGCCACTATGTCGCCGGTCAGGGCCGCGACATCGGCCTCCGTCTGGGCGCGCAGCGCGAGCCGTTCCACCCGCTCGGTCCGGTATTTACCGTGTTCGGCGGCCGACTGCCACATGGAGAGGATCAGGAACTCATGGCCCGGCGCCTCGCCGAACAGGCCCCTCACCATGCCGGGCGAGCCCGCCATCGCGGGATTCCAGACCTTCTCCTGCATCAACGCGAAGTGTTCGGCCCGTTCCTCGTGGATGCGGCAGTGGGCCACCCGCAGCACGTCGGAGTCGGTGAAGCGCGGCTCGAAGCCGGTCTTCACATCGAACCGGTGATCGAAGAGTTTGGCCTGCGAGTCCTTGAAGGTCCCGGACTGGGCAGCCGCGAGCCGGTCGTGCGAACGGGCCATGAAGGAGTCGTAGAAGGCACGGCTCTCCCAGAAGGCGAAGATGTGCGCCACCCCGGGCCGCCCTCGGCTCCAGCCCCCGCCCTGCCCCCGGAATCCCGGCTCACCCAGCAGCCCCGCCCACTTTCGCTGCCCCCGCTCGAAACCGCGGCGGTCCACCACGGTGCAGCGAATCCACTTGACCAGCACCGCGCCATCGTAAGGCCACGGAGCGTGGCGCCGGTCACGCTCCGGCGGAGTGCACCCGCGCGAGCGCCCCAGCGCGCGTGGCACGATGGACAACCGGCCTTGACAACAGAGCAGTTGGGGGCCCAAGAAGATGGGGAACGGGGAGGGGGAGATCCGATGACCGGTCTCAACAAGGGCATCCGCAAGGTCGAGCTCGCGGTGAAGTGGGACCCGAGTCCCGTCGGCGAGCCCGCGACCGACCTCGACATCATCGCGGCGACGTACGTGGCCGCCGATCCGTACGGAAGTCCCGCCTATGTGGTGCACTTCGACAGCCGCTCCCCGGACGGCACCATCTACCTCAACCGGGACAGCAAGGACGGCAAGGGCTTCGGCTGGGACGAGGTCATGACGCTGGAACTCGACCGCCTCAACAGCGGCTACACGCGTGTGGTGGTCGGCGTACTCATCCAGCAGCGTTCCGGCCACAAGTCGTTCGTGGGCGTCCTCAACCCGGGCCTGCGCATGCGGGAGGGCTACACCGTGCTGGCGGAGGACAACTTCGGCGGCGTCCTGGGGGCCACGGCCGCGACCGTCGGCGAGTTCGTACGCGACGTCTCCGGAGAGTGGACCTTCCATCCGGGGATCCACGGCTACGACACCGACCCGGCCGAGTTCCCGCGCGTCATGGGCACACGCCACGACGCCTGAAACAGCCCTCTCCGTCGGAGACGCCTGAAACAGTTTTCTCCGTAGCAGCGAGAAAACGCCGAAGGGCGGCACGACCGGTGGTCGTGCCGCCCTTCAGGGTTTCAGGGCTTCGGTCAGCTGCAACCGCTGGTCGAGCCGCAGCCCTCGCAGATGTAGCAGGAACCGGCCCGCTGCATCTTCGTACCGCAGGAGAAGCACAGGGGGGCGTCCGCCTGGATGCCCAGCTGCATCTCCACCAGTTCGGCACTGGTGTGGGCCTGCTTCGGGGCGGGCTTCGCCACCTCGACCTCGACCTTGGCCTTCGGGGTGACGACGGCCTTCAGCTCCTGCGCGCGGGGCGCGGACTGGGCCAGACCCTCGACGTCCATCTCGTCGTCGGACGGCTCGTACGAACCGGTCTCCAGGTGACGCTGACGCTCCTCGGCGGAGTGGATGCCGAGCGCGGAGCGCGTCTCGAAGGGCAGGAAGTCCAGCGCCAGGCGACGGAAGATGTAGTCGACGATCGACTGCGCCATCCGCACGTCCGGGTCGTCCGTCATGCCGGCCGGCTCGAAGCGCATGTTCGTGAACTTCGAGACGTACGTCTCGAGGGGCACGCCGTACTGCAGACCCACGGAGACCGCGATCGAGAAGGCGTCCATCATGCCCGCGAGGGTGGAGCCCTGCTTCGACATCTTCAGGAAGACCTCGCCGAGACCGTCGTCCGGGTAGGAGTTGGCGGTCATGTAGCCCTCGGCGCCGCCCACCGTGAAGGAGGTGGTGATGCCGGGACGGCCCTTGGGGAGGCGCTTGCGGACCGGGCGGTACTCGACGACCTTCTCGACCGCGGTGCGGATGGTCTCCTCGGCCTTCGCCGTGACCTCGGTCTTCTCCTTCTCCTTGGTCTTGGCGGAGAGGGGCTGGCCGACCTTGCAGTTGTCGCGGTAGATCGCGAGCGCCTTGACGCCCATCTTCCACGCCTCGAAGTAGACCTCTTCGACGTCCTCGACGGTCGCCGTCTCCGGCAGGTTGACCGTCTTGGAGAGCGCGCCGGAGATCCAGGGCTGGATCGCGGCCATCATGCGGACGTGGCCCATCGCGGAGATGGAGCGCTCGCCCATGGCGCAGTCGAAGACCTCGTAGTGCTCGTGCTTGAGGCTCGGGGCGTCGACGACATTGCCGTTCTCGGCGATGTGGGCGACGATCGCCTCGATCTGCTCCTCCTGGTAGCCCAGGCGGCGCAGGGCCTGCGGAACGGTGCCGTTGACGATCTGCATCGAGCCGCCGCCGACCAGCTTCTTGAACTTGACCAGCGCGAGGTCGGGCTCGAGGCCGGTGGTGTCGCAGGACATCGCGAGACCGATGGTGCCGGTCGGGGCGATGACCGAGGCCTGCGCGTTGCGGAAGCCGTTCTTCTCACCGAGGTGCAGCACGTCCTGCCAGGCCTCCGTGGCGGCGGCCCAGATCGGCGTGTCCAGGTCGTCCACACGGACGGCCACGCCGTTGGCGTCGGAGTGCTGCTTCATGACGCGCTGGTGCGGCTGCGCGTTGCGGGCGTAGCCGTCATACGGGCCGACGACCGCGGCGAGCTCGGCGGAACGCCGGTACGAGGTGCCGGTCATCAGCGAGGTGATGGCACCGGCGAGGGCGCGACCGCCGTCGGAGTCGTACGCGTGACCGGTCGCCATCAGGAGGGCGCCCAGGTTGGCGTAGCCGATGCCCAGCTGACGGAAGGCCCGGGTGTTCTCGCCGATCTTCTGGGTCGGGAAGTCCGCGAAGCAGATCGAGATGTCCATCGCGGTGATGACCAGCTCGACGACCTTGGCGAAGCGCTCGACCTCGAAGGACTGGTGGCCCTTGCCGTCGTCCTTGAGGAACTTCATCAGGTTCAGCGAGGCGAGGTTGCAGGACGTGTTGTCCAGGTGCATGTACTCGCTGCACGGGTTCGAGCCGTTGATACGGCCGGACTCCGGGCACGTGTGCCAGTGGTTGATCGTGTCGTCGTACTGGATGCCCGGGTCGGCGCAGGCCCAGGCGGCCTCGGCCATCTTGCGGAAGAGCGTCTTGGCGTCGACCTCCTCGATGACCTCGCCGGTCATACGGGAGGTGAGACCGAACTTGCCGCCCTCCTCGACCGCCTTCATGAACGTGTCGTTCACACGGACCGAGTTGTTGGCGTTCTGGTACTGGACGGACGTGATGTCGTCGCCGCCCAGGTCCATGTCGAAGCCCGCGTCACGGAGGGCGCGGATCTTCTCCTCCTCCTTGACCTTGGTCTCGATGAAGTCCTCGATGTCGGGGTGGTCGACGTCGAGGATGACCATCTTGGCCGCGCGGCGCGTGGCGCCACCCGACTTGATCGTTCCTGCGGAGGCGTCGGCACCGCGCATGAAGGAGACGGGACCCGAGGCGTTGCCGCCCGAGGAGAGGAGCTCCTTGGAGGAGCGGATACGGGAGAGGTTCAGGCCGGCGCCGGAGCCGCCCTTGAAGATCATGCCCTCTTCCTTGTACCAGTCGAGGATCGACTCCATGGAGTCGTCGACGGACAGGATGAAGCAGGCCGAGACCTGCTGGGGCTGAGGCGTCCCGACGTTGAACCAGACCGGGCTGTTGAAGCTGAAGATCTGGTGCAGGAGGGCGTACGCCAGCTCGTGCTCGAAGATCTCGGCGTCGGCGGGCGAGGCGAAGTACTTGTAGTCCTCGCCGGCCTTCCGGTACGTCTTCACGATGCGGTCGATGAGCTGCCTGAGGCTCACCTCGCGCTGCGGGGTGCCCACGGCACCACGGAAGTACTTGCTGGTGACGATGTTGACCGCGTTCACCGACCAGAAGCCGGGGAACTCGACGCCACGCTGCTCGAAGTTGATCGAGCCGTCGCGCCAGTTGGTCATGACGACGTCACGGCGCTCCCATTCCACCTCGTCGTACGGGTGCACGCCGGGGGTGGTGTGGATGCGCTCGATGCGCAGTCCCTTGCTGGCCTTGGTGCCCTTGGCGCGGGAACCTCGTGCCGGACCGCTCGCCGTCTCTGTCATGCCGCCTCCCTGTATCGGGCTAAAACGCCCTGAAGTGCCACGTTCTTCCCATGGCAAGGTGTGTGTCTGGTGCTGCGCGCGCCACTACGCGGCCGCCCGCAACAGGTCTTTGGTCGCCACCGATGGGGGGCCGATCCGAGTCGGCCCTTCCGTCAGTCGGCGGCGTTGGCGGGCACGGGGACCTGGACGGTCCCTCCGGACCCGCGGTCGCTTTCCGGGCGCTCCGCGTCCGCGGCAGCCACGCCCGCATCCGCCACGCCCGCGTCATCCTCGTCCGCGGCGGGGCGCTGCTTCGTCTCTTCCCTGAGTTCCACGATGGCGGCCTCGAAGTCCTCGAGCGAGTCGAACGCCCGGTACACGGACGCGAAGCGCAGATAGGCGACGAGGTCGAGTTCCTGCAACGGGCCGAGTATGGCCAGACCCACGTCGTGGGTGGTCAGCTCGGCGCTCCCGGTGGCCCGCACCGCCTCCTCGACCCGCTGGCCGAGCTGGGCGAGCGCGTCCTCGGTGACCGGCCGCCCCTGGCACGCCTTGCGCACACCGTTGATGACCTTGGTACGACTGAAGGGTTCAGTCACGCCGGACCGCTTGACCACCATCAGCGAGCACGTCTCCACCGTCGTGAAACGACGGGAGCAGTCGGGGCACTGGCGGCGCCTGCGGATCGACGTGCCGTCATCGGTCGTACGACTGTCGACGACACGGCTGTCGGGGTGCCTGCAGAAGGGGCAGTGCATGGCTCCAACCCTCCTTCACAGCACGACTCATAGACCTCGCGAGACCTCTCGGGCCCCTCGAAGCAGCCCCAAGCATAGGCGATGGTCGGAGGGTCGAAGACCCGGGGGACCACAACTTCTGGGCTGCTGCAGCAATCCAACCACTAGATGTGGGGATCGACCCCTAAATTCACCCAGGACACGCGTGTCGCGCACGTAATGGCATGTGCCGCACGGCCATACCGATCCAGGACACACGGAGATACCGTGGTCAGCGCGCGGAAGGGGGCCGGTACCCGACTTACGGGGTGCCGGATGGCAGACTGGGCCGCGGCCCACATCTGTCGGCACGGTCATCGCCCCGGCGGTGAAGAGTACAGCAATGAGCCCTTTTGTCCGCCGGATGCAACGTTGGCTATACACCCAGACACTTGATCACGGCAGGCAATCCGCGTTTTTTCACTCGAACGTGTGTTTGGCGCAACCTTTCGAAAGCTACTACCGTTGTCCAGCAGGGAGACCATCGAGAGGGGCCGACGTGACCACCACCGCAGACAGTGCCACCATCACTGCCCAGGACCGCTCCCAGGGCCGACTCGAGCCGGTGCATGCGATGAACGAAGCCACGAATCATGAGGGGCCCAAGCGCTCCCTGCCAGGGCGACCTCCAGGCATCCGCGCCGACAGCTCGGGACTCACCGACAGGCAGCGCCGGGTGATCGAGGTCATCCGGGACTCCGTGCAGCGGCGCGGCTACCCGCCGTCGATGCGGGAGATCGGACAGGCGGTCGGCCTTTCCAGCACCTCGTCGGTCGCCCACCAGCTGATGGCACTGGAGCGCAAGGGCTTCCTGCGCCGCGATCCGCACCGGCCGCGAGCGTACGAGGTCCGGGGCTCCGACCAGTCCTCGGCACAGCCCACGGACACGGCGGGCAAGCCGGCCGCGTCGTACGTCCCGCTCGTCGGCCGTATCGCCGCCGGTGGCCCGATCCTGGCCGAGGAGTCGGTGGAGGACGTCTTCCCCCTCCCCCGGCAGCTGGTCGGTGACGGCGAGCTGTTCGTCCTGAAGGTCGTCGGTGACTCGATGATCGAGGCCGCCATCTGCGACGGGGACTGGGTGACGGTCCGGCGCCAGCCGGTCGCGGAGAACGGCGACATCGTGGCCGCGATGCTGGACGGCGAGGCCACGGTGAAGCGGTTCAAGCGTGAGGACGGCCATGTGTGGCTCCTCCCGCACAACGCCGCGTACCAGCCGATCCCCGGCGACGAGGCGACCATCCTGGGCAAGGTGGTGGCGGTGCTGCGGCGCGTGTGACAGCACACGCCGGGCGGGACACCCCGCCCCGCCCTTGACCGGGCCCCGGGACCACCTGCGCCGGTTCCGGGGCCCTGTGCGTTGCCCTCCGGGGGTCAGGCGGGGGGTTGGCGGCGTGCGCGACGTCCAGAGATGCCCCGCCCGTCCCGACGAGACGCGCCCCTGAGGGGCGTCTGCTCATGGGGGCAGAGGGATCGCCCATAGGTATTGAGGGGAACACGCGGGCACCGAGCGATATGCGCAGTCCCCGGGCAACACACGCGCGCGTCGGGCGACATGCCGGGTGCCGGACGACGTGCGCGGACGCCGAGCGATATGCGCAGACGTCGGACGACATGCGCGGCGTCGGGCGACGTGCCCGGGCGCCGAGCGATACACCTAGGCGTCGGACGACATGCGCGGCGTCTGACGACCATGCCGGGCGCCCAGCGACATGCGCGGCGTCGAACGACATGCGCGGACGCCGAGCGATACGCCTAGACGCCGGACGACATACGCAGGCCCTGAGCGACATACGCGTGCACCACGCGACATGTGCAGGCCTGAGCGACATACGCGTGCACCGGGCGGCATACCCAGGCCTGAGCGACATGCGCGTCCATCGGGCGGCATACGCAAGCGCCGCGCGGGATGCTCGGGTGGCGGGGGGGATCAGTGGTGGGTCCGGGACGGAGATCCCGAGCCTGAGGGCACGCGCGGGACCTGGGGGTGCCCGCAGGACGGGCGGTGCGCGAGGTCCGGGTGTGGCCGTGTGGGTGGTGTTGTTTGGTCGACGGGGCATCCGAGGCGGAGCAACTCCGCCCGTAGGGGCAGCCGGGCAGGCCCTCTTCGGGCCGAGTGCGCGGGTTCCGTCGGCCTGGCGCGGGGAAGACCTACGCCTCCCCCGTCTCCCCCGCTCCCTCCGTCTCCCCCGCCTCCACCGTCTCCTCGGACTTCCAGGCCGCCGCGTCGATCGCGGTGAGCGACCTGCGTACCTGGTTGCGGTCCGTGGTGTACCAGAAGTCGGGGAGGGACGCCTTGAGATAGCTGCCGTAGCGCGCCGTCGCGAGGCGCTGGTCCAGTACCGCCACCACACCCCGGTCACCCGTGGCCCGAACGAGGCGGCCGGCGCCCTGGGCCATCAGCAGCGCCGCGTGAGTCGCGGCGACGGCCATGAAGCCGTTGCCGCCGTTCTCCTCGACGGCCTTCTGGCGGGCGCTCATCAGGGGGTCGTCGGGGCGCGGGAAGGGGATCTTGTCCATGACGACGAGCTGGCAGCTGGCCCCGGGGACGTCGACGCCCTGCCAGAGCGAGAGCGTGCCGAAGAGGCAGGTCTCGGGATCGGCCGCGAAGTTCTTGATCAGCTCGCCGAGCGTCTCCTCGCCCTGCAGCAGGATGGGGTACTCGGGGATGCGCGAGCGCAGCTCCTCCGCCGCGAGCTGGGCGGCCCGCATCGAGGAGAACAACCCCAGCGTGCGACCCCCGGCTGCCTGGATCAGCTCGGTGAGCTCGTCCAGCATGTCCGCACGGTCGCCGTCGCGCGCGGGGCGGGACAGGTGCTTGGCCACGTACAGAATGCCCTGCTTGGGGTAGTCGAACGGCGAGCCGACGTCGACGCCCTTCCACTGCGGGAGGTCGTCGCCCTCGATGCCCTCCGGGGCGAGTCCCAGCGACGCCCCCACCCCGTTGAAGTCACCGCCGAGCTTCAGGGTGGCGGACGTCAGGACAACGGAACGGTCCGCGAAGAGCTTCTCCCTGAGGAGGCCGGAGACGGACATGGGGGCGACGCGGAGCGAGGCGCCGAAGCGGTCGTGACGCTCGTACCAGACGACGTCCCACTCGGAGCCGTTGGTGATCCGCTCCGCCACGTCGTGCACCGACTCCACCGAGGCGAGCGCCTGCTTGCGGACGGAGTCCTCGTCCTGGACGGACTTGTCGCGGGTGGAGCCGATCGCCGAGATCACCGTACGAGCGGCGTCGCGCAGTGCCATCAGCGCGTATCCGAGATCCTCCGGGATCTCCTCCAGGCGGCCCGGAAGCGCGAGCTCCATCAGCCGCTCGAAGCCCTCGGCGGCGGTCTGGAGCTGATCGGCCGCCTTCTCGTTGACGAGCTTCGCGGCGCGGCGCACCGCACGGTTGACCTGCCCGGGCGTGAGCTCGCCGGTCGCGACACCGGTGACCCGGGAGACCAGCTCATGGGCCTCGTCGACGATCAGCACCTCGTGCTGCGGGAGGACAGGCGCGCCCTCGATGGCGTCGATCGCGAGCAGCGCGTGATTGGTGACGACGACCTCGGCGAGCTTGGCACGCTCGCGGGCCATCTCGGCGAAGCACTCCGCTCCGTAGGCGCATTTGGTGGCGCCCAGGCACTCACGGGACGAAACGGACACCTGAGCCCATGCGCGGTCGGAGACGCCGGGCGTGAGGTCGTCTCGGTCGCCGGTCTCGGTCTCGTCCGACCAGTCCCGCAGTCGCAGCAGGTCCTGGCCCAGCTTGCTGGTGGGCGCGGCCGCCTCGAACTGGTCGAAGAGGCCGTCCTCCTCGTCCTGCGGCACGCCCTCGTGCAGCCGGTGCAGACACAGGTAGTTCGACCGGCCCTTGAGCATCGCGAACTCCGGGCGGCGGCGCAGCAGCGGATGCAGCGCGTCGACGGTCCGCGGAAGATCGCGCTCCACGAGCTGCCGCTGGAGCGCCAGGGTGGCGGTCGCCACGACGACCCGCTCCCCGTGGGCGAGCGCGGGCACGAGATAGCCGAGCGACTTTCCGGTGCCGGTGCCCGCCTGGACCAGCAGGTGGGAGCTGTCGTCGATGGCACCCGCGACGGCTTCGGCCATGGTCACCTGGCCAGGGCGCTCCGTGCCGCCGACGGCAGTGACGGCAGCGTGCAGGAGTTCGGGGAGTGAGGGCTCTGTCATAGCCTTGCCAGCCTACGGGGCGCCACTGACAATCGGGCGATCAAGGCCCGGCCCGCGGACGCGATCAGGACGAGAACGAGTACGGCGCGGATGATCAAGGCCGGTGGAGGGGGTTCGGGACCGTGCCGTGCACCGCGGCGTGCGGGCGCTCGGGACGGTCGCGGTAGCCGTCGAGGTGCAGTCGGTTGCGGTTGAGGCACAGGCGCTCGATACGCGGAGTGAGCAGGTCGAACATCTCGTAGCGCTCCTTGAGCTCGGGAAAGCGCGCCTGGTGGCGGACGATCTCCGCCCGGACGAGCGCCCAGAACTCGGCCTCTGGAACGCCCAGTTGTTCCTCGCAGAGCGGTGCGAGATAGCGGAAGACCCCCACGAAGAGCCCGGAGTGGATGAACTGGGTCAGGAACGCCGGCGGCTCGGTCAGCAGTACGTTCCGTACGTCGTCCGGCATGGTCGCGTGCTCGGGCAGGGGGTCCGCGCTCACGTTCACGTCGTCCACGAAGTCCTTCACCGCGAGGCGGACGGGGACGTCTCGGTCGTCGAAGACGACGATCGCGTTCTCTCCATGGGGGCTGAACACCGTGCCGTACCGATAGAGGAAGTGCAGCAGCGGCGGCAGGAGCGCGGCGAAGAGGCGGCGCAGCCAGACGTTGGGGGCGAGACCCGAGCGGGCGACGAGCTCCGCGGTGAAGGCGCGGCCGTCCGGGTCGGTGTGCAGGAGCGCGGCCAGGGTGCGCGCGCGTTCACCGGGCGCCAGATGGCGGGAGACCGGTTCGCGCCAGATCGCGCCGAGCAACTCCTTGTACTGATAGGGCACTTCGGGGAGGGCGTCGTACACGGGGTGGTTCACCGTCACCGAGGCGACCTCGCCGAGCAGGATCACCCCGCAGGTGTCCCGCAGAAAAGGGTCGGCGTCTCTCAGGGCGTGCATCCAGGCGGTGACGGCGGGCGCCGCGAGCGTGCGTTCCGTCGGCAGGCCGCGCCAGACCAGGGTGTTGAGCACGGACAGCGGCAGTTTCACCGTGTGCCGGTCCGGGCGTGAGACGTTCAGGAACGTACGGATCGACTGCTGCGGGAGCCGCAGGTCCCCGTCGGAGGGCAGCGGCACGATCGCTCCCGCGGCCACGGAGGGCGCGAAGAGCGGCAGCACGACGTCGTCCCACTGCCAGGGGTGCACGGGCAGATAGAGGTACGACTCCGGAGTGAGCCCACGCGCGCGTAGTACCCCTTCGAAGGACTCCCGCGTGGCGGGGGCGAGTTCGCGCGCGTAGAGCTGTTCGGCGGAGTGGAGGCTCGGGACGCCTCGGTAGGTGGCGAGCGTGGTGTGCACCGCGATCCAGGGAATCGGCGTCGCTCTGCGGGCCTCCGGCGCCCAGTCGGCGGCGTCCGACGCGGAGAAGCCGAGGCGGCCCTTGTTCAGCACGATCCAGGGGTGGCCGGTCTGGTGGCCCTCCAGTTCGGCGTAGCCGAGGTCGGCCAGTTCGGCCGCCGTACGGGCGTCGCGGTGGAGGCGGGCGTCCGCGGCGAGCGTCGTGCTCAGTTCACGGACCACGTGGCCGAGCGTCGCGCCGTCGATCTCCATCGTGCCGCGGGCCCGGGTGAGGAAGCCGAGCGGGTCGGTGAAGGGGCACGGCTCCGCCCCCTCCTCGGTGAGGGTGAGCGAGGCGGGGTCGACGCGCCAGCTGTCGTACGAGGCACGGCGGGCGCGGAAGGAGAGGCTGCCGCCGGCGTCGAGGCGGAGGGCGTAGGGGCGGAGGGTGTCGGTGTGCCCGGTGTTCTCGTGCGGGGTGTCGTGGTGCGGGGTGTCGTGGTGCGGGGTGTCGTGGTGGGTGGAGGTGGGGCGTGGGGAGGGTCGCGAGGAGGCCGCTCCGGCGGAGGGATCGAGGCCGGTCGCCGGGTTGTGCTCACCGCGGAGGGGGGCCACTTTTCCCTCGGCGCCCCGCCGAGCCTCCGAACCGGGCTCCGGCCCCGAACCCGGCTCCGACCCCGGCTCCGACCCCGGATCGAGATCGGATTCCGGTTGCGGTTCCGGTTCCGGTCTGACGATCTCCTCGTGGGCGAACTCGCCGATCATTTTCGCGAGCAGCCGGCGGCCGACCTGGTCCCATCGGTCTTTGCGCAGCTCGGGCGGGTCGTACAAGGCGGGCAGCTCTCCGGAGGCCGGGGTGGCGGATGGATGCGGCACGGGGACTCCTTGACAGGGAACCGGATCGGAACGAGCGGTGCGGTGCGGGCAGGGCGCTACAACAGATCGCGCAGGCTCCGGTCCCGGACCATGAGGGCTGCCCGTTTGCCGGGCAGGTCGACCTCGGCGGAGAACCGGAAGCCCGCGCTCAGGAAGGCGGAGACGGAGGGGGTGTTACGGAGGTCGGGTTCCGCGACGACGCGGGCGCAGGCCGGGCGCTTGTCCAGTACGAGGTCGGCGACGGCTCGGAGCAG
This sequence comes from Streptomyces olivochromogenes, assembly GCF_001514115.1. Taxonomy (GTDB): domain Bacteria; phylum Actinomycetota; class Actinomycetes; order Streptomycetales; family Streptomycetaceae; genus Streptomyces; species Streptomyces olivochromogenes. The sequence continues at coordinate 81,584 of NZ_KQ948462.1, read as the reverse complement.
GGCGGAGCCAAGGCCTCGTCCGCGGTTGGCGACACCGCCGACGAGGAGGTGAAGGCCGGTGTCGTGCGGGCGGGCGGGATAGTGGCGGGCCAGGAGGTCGAGGTCCGCGCGGTAGATCTCCCAGTAGCTCATCGGGGTGCCGTCCAGCACACCGAGGCAGGGCACACTGCGGCCGTCGCCGTCGAGCTGGCGGCACAGATGTTCTTCCGCGACCGACTCGGGTCCTGCCAGCTCCCAGAACTCCGCGACGGCGGGGTCGTTCATCCAGCGGGAGACGAGCGGGAGATCACGCTCCACGCGGACGGGGACCAGCTGGAAGGCGCCCACGGGAGTGGCGATCGGGCCCCAGCCACCGATGTGGTCGAGCAGGCCGTCTCCCCCGGCCGCCTCGACCTCGCAGCCGAGGAGCGCGAGGAGCTCGTCGGGCAGGCGCAGGTCGAGGGTGTCCTCGTTGTCCGTGCTCGGCCCGGGGCCAGGGTCGGTGACGGGGACGGTACCGGCGTCGGTGCTCGCATCGGTGGGAGGCACGGCGACGCTCCTCTCAGGAGACGGGGTGGGACATGTTCCTCAGGGCTGGCAGGGGATTGGCGAGGACGACTTCGTCAGGAACGGCAGGGGTCGGCGAGGGCGGCTTCGTCAGGAATGGAGCGGGTTGGCGAGGGTGACGTAGACGGACTGGGTGTCGACCGGGCCGACGAGTTCGTCGAGGCCTTGCAGCCGGGTCAGCAAGTTGGCCTTGCAGCGCAGGACGGGCGAGTCGAGGAGGTGCGCGGGCAGGGGCGTACGCAGTCGGGCCGGGCCGCAGGCCACGTCGGTGAGGAAGCGGCGGAAGGCGGCGAGCAGCAGTTGTTCGTCGGCGAGGTGCTGGGAGCCGAACGCGCCGATGAGGCCGAGCACGTTGTTGATCGCCAGGTAGTAGGCGAAGCGTTCGTCGGTGACCTCGTCGGAGACGAAGGTGTCGCTGTGTTCGCCGATGCCGGGCAGCCGGGCGTCCAGCTCTGCGCGCCGGGACGCACGGAAGTAGTAGCCCTGGTTGTCGCGGTAGCGGCCGCCCGTGGGCCAGCCCTCGGGGTCCAGCAGGAGCAGGGTGTTCTGCTGGTGTGCTTCCAGCGCGATCCCCGCCTCGCTGTCGAGCCACAGCACGGGGCGTACGACGTGTTCGAGGTAGCGCAGGAACCACTCGGCGGCGACGGCGCCACGGGGCCTGCTGGTGCGTCCGGCGAGGCGGGTGACGATCTCGGCGAGCCGGGACCGCATCACGGGCCGGTCCTCGGATCCGCTGCGTGCGCCGGGTCGGGCGTGGGGCCGGGGAGAGACGAGCCCCGCGACACAGCCGGCGTCGTCGGTCGGCCCGAACGGGTTGTGGCGGATCATCACGTCGAGCCCGGCCAGGGGGGTGCCGTCCGGAGCGTTGACGGCGAGCCAGGCCGGGTCGCGGACGATGTCGAAGCCCGGATGGGCGGACTGCCACTGCTTGGACAGGCCGCTGCGCAGCAGACGGTGGACCTCCACTCCGCGGTGGAGCTCCTTGCGGAGGTTCTCACGGCGGGAGTTGGTGATGCGCAGGCCCAGTGACAGCTTGAGCATCGCGGGGGCGCCGGAGCGGTAGAGGGTGCGGACGGAGGAGGTCGGGTGCCAGGCGGAGCCGTGCGGGCCGAGGTCCCGGAGCAGTCCGGCGTCGAGCAGGGCCGCGGTCTCGGGCCGGTGCCGGACGTCGGCCAGCTGCCAGGGGTGCAGCGGCAGGGCGGCGTACCCGTCGGGCAGAGGGAGCCCGGCTCCGGCCAGCCGCGCGGTGAGCTGCTGCGCGGGGACGGGCCGGCCGCGCTCCGTCCACGCCGAGTCGGCCGCCAGGACCGCGGGGGCGACCGCCATCCAGTGCAGCGGGAAGGAGCCGCGCAACTCGGGTGAGTACAGCCGCGCTTCGGCCTCGGAGAGCCCTTCCCGGCTTTTCGGGGTGGGGTGCCACGGGTGCCCCAGCACCAGTGCTTGTTCGGTGGCGAGGAAGAAGTCGGGGGTGTCGGCGGGCCGTTCCCTGCGGTCGTTGATGAACACGACGGTCCGCCGTACCGAGTCGGCGACACGGCCGACCAGGTCGGCACCGTCCCCGGCGGGGCCTGTTTCGGAAACGGGCGTCGACGCCGCCTCGGCCGTGCTCGTCGTCCCGTCGCCCGTCGCCGCCTGCCGCGCGAGCAGCGCCGCCACGGTGACGGCGTCGGCGGGCGGTGCTCCCTCGGGAGCGTCGGCGAGGTGCGGGAGGCCGAAGCGGTGCCAGCCGGTCGGGGACCAGTGGTGGACCGGCGTCAGGAGGGAGGTGCCGCTGGCCGGAAGGGGGATGTGGAGGGTGCCGTCGGCGGGGGCGGGCAGGTTGTTCTCCCGTACCCAGCAGCGCAACAGGTTCTCGACCGCCGCCGCCTGGGCCGCGGTGTGGGCGACGGGGTGCTCCAGCAGGTCGGCGGTGGCGCCGCGCAGCCGCTCGACCTCTCGGGCCCCTCCCTTCTGCCGGGGGACCGCGTCGGCTCCCAAGGACGGCGGGGTCTGCGTGCCACAGGCCGCTCGCTCGTGGGTGTCGGGACGGCCGTCGGGTTCGGGGGTGGCGTTCAAGAGAGTTCCTCGGGGTCGTTCAGGCTCGTGCGACGACGAACCGGGGCGGTACTGGCGTGCGCGAGGGGCGTGGGGGTGGGGCGTGGGGGGTGGGGCGTTCCTGGTCGGTCCGAGTGGGCGGACGGTGGTCCGGGCCGGGGGCGAGGGGGTGGTCCGAGTGAGGTGGTCCGAGTGAGGTCTGCGTCCCGCCCGGGCGCGGGGGCCCGTCGCGGGGACCGCTGTACGGGCCGCCCGCGGCGGTTGCGGGTCCTATCCGGCGTGTTCACCGGAGGCGGAGCCCCGACCGTGCCCGGCCGGCCCGCCCAGTCCCGCTCGCGCCGCCGTCGCCACCGTCGCCACCGCGTCCGCCAGTCGATCGAGCACCGCGGTCGCCTGTTCGTCGCTGATCGTCAAGGGCGGCAGGAGCCGCACCACGCTGGCGCGGCGCCCGCCCAGCTCCACGATCAGACCACGGCGCAGGCACTCGCGCTGCACGGCGGCGGCGAGTTCGGGGGCGGCGGGCCGGGGACCGTCGGTGGTGGTGTCCGGGGCCGACTCGGGATCCACCAGCTCGACGCCGATCATCAGCCCGCGTCCCCGTACGTCACCGATGCACGGGAACTCCTCGGCGAGTCGGCGTAGTTGAGTGAGCATGCGGGAGCCCAGGGTCGCCGCGCGCTCGGCCAGTCCGTTCTCGCGGACGTAGGCGAGGGTCGCCGTGCCCGCGGCCATGGCCAGCTGGTTGCCGCGGAACGTGCCCGCGTGGGCGCCCGGTTGCCACACGTCGAGGTCGTCGCGGTAGACGACGACGGCCAGCGGCAGACTGCCTCCGATGGCCTTGGACAGGACCATCACGTCCGGGGTGATCCCGCTGTGTTCCACGGCCCAGAAGGCTCCGGTGCGCCCGACGCCGGTCTGGACCTCGTCCGCGATGAGGGGAATGGAGCGCGCCGCGGTGATCTCGCGCATCCGGCGCATCCAGTCGTCGGGCGCGGGAATCACCCCGCCCTCGCCCTGGACGGGTTCGAGGATCATCCCGGCGGGGCGTGGCACGCCGGACTTGGTGTCGTCGAGCAGGGACTCGGTCCAGCGCGCGGCGAGTTCGGCACCTCGCTCGCCGCCGATGCCGAACGGGCATCGGTAGTCCTGGGGGTAGGGCAGGCGCGCGACCCGTACCTCGGTCGCGCCCCCGGATGCTTCGAGCGCCCCCGCGGTCATCCCGTGATAGGCACCGGTGAACGCGAGCATTCCGGCGCGCCCGGTCGCCGCGCGCACCAGTTTGAACGCGGCCTCGACGGCGTCCGTCCCGGCGGGTCCGCAGAACTGCACCCGCGCGCGGGCGGCGAACTCCGGGGGCAGCGTGCGGAACAGCTCGGTGGTGAAGGCGTCCTTGACGGGTGTGGCCAGGTCGAGGACGTGTAGTGGGGCCCCGGAGTCGAGGACTTTTCTGATCGCTTCCAGGACCACCGGGTGGTTGTGGCCCAGGGCCAGGGTGCCCGCGCCGGAGAGGCAGTCGAGGTAACGGCGCCCGTCCGCGCCCTCGATGGTCAGTCCCCGCGCCCGCACGGGGACGATCGGCAGGGCGCGCGCGTAGGTGCGGGCCGCCGACTCGCGCGCCGACTGACGCCGCAGAATCCCCTCGTGCGCCGCGCGCGCCCCCTCGGACACTCCGGGCCCCGTCTCTCGCACCCCCTCGGATACTCCGGGCCCCGTCTCTCGCACCCTCTCGGCCACCCCGGGCACACCGTCCGGCCCCTCTCGCCCCGCCCCGGACACGCCCTCCCGTGTCTCCTCGGGCTCGCGCCCCACCGGTACCACCGCAGACTCGGTCACGGCCACGACTTCAGGTCCTCCCGCTGTCCAGAGGCGAGTTGGCAGGGGGTCTGAGCGCAGGTGGCAGGTCCCCCGTACGTACCAACGACGCGACCGGCTCGGGGAAGCGGGTGAGTCGAAGATCCTTGCCGTGACGGAACCGTTGCCGTTCCGTGGGATGTCCCCCACAGCGAGCGCATAGTGTGTGGTGCCGTTCAGAGACACCGAACGATGCACCTGTGTCCCGTACCCAGGGACTCCGGATCGGCGGATCCTGACAGGTTCTCTTACGTCCAGGGGGAGTTACACCATGCGATCCATACGCCCACCCTTCGCCGCTCGTCGAGGGAGGAGCGCGCGCCGCAGAACCTCCCCCGTCCTGGCCGCCGTCGGCCTGACGGCGGCGCTGGCGCTGACCGCCACCGGCTGCGGCTCGGGCGACAACAACGCGAGCGGCCAGGCCGGCGCGTCGGCGTCCCAGAGCGACGACGGCAAGATCAAGATCCCGGACGACATCAAGAACAAGCTCAAAGAGCACGGGATCGACATCGACAAGTGGAAGAACGGCGCCTGGAAGAACTGGAACAAGGACGACTGGCTGCGCGAGGCCAACGACTTCGTCAACCCCATCATCAAGGGGCTGTGGGACCCGGACCGGATGCGCGGCGCCGACGACCCGGACAAGAACAAGGGCGTCGACGAGAACGACCTCTCCGGTGACCAGGGTGTCACCGACGCCACTCCGGCGCCCGTAGCGGCGAAGGCCGTGAGCGCCGCGTACCACGACAGCGTGCCCGAAGCGGGCAAGGTGTTCTTCGACTCCCCCGAAGGCACGATGGTCTGCTCGGCGACCGTGGTCGAGGACCCGGCGCACCCGGGCAAGTCGAACCTCGTGTGGACCGCGGGCCACTGTGTGCACGCCGGCAAGAAGGGCGGCTGGTACCGCAACATCGCCTTCGTGCCCTCGTACAACAACGCCGGCAGGACGTCCGCCCAGCTGCAGAACGCCGCGCGGACGGAGGTCGCTCCGTACGGTGTCTGGTGGAGCGACTGGGCGCAGACCTCGGACCAGTGGATCGCCCAGGGCGGCTCCACCGGCGGTCAGGGCGCGTCGTACGACTACGCGGTCCTGCATGTGACGCCGGAGAAGGGCAGCAACGGCAAGTCCCTGGAGGAGACGGTCGGTTCGGCGCTCCCGGTGAACTTCAACGCTCCGGCCGTACCCAAGGTCGCGAGCATCACGGCGACCGGTTACCCGGCGGCGGCGCCGTTCGACGGGCAGAAGCTGTACCAGTGCACCGACAGGCCCGGCCGTCTGTCCATCGCCAAGGCGGACCCGACGATGTACCGCATCGGGTGCACCATGACCGGTGGTTCGTCCGGCGGCGGCTGGGTGGCGACCGGGTCGGACGGCAAGCCCGCCCTGGTGTCCAACACCTCGATCGGCCCGGTCAGCGCGGGCTGGCTGGCGGGTCCGCACCTGGGTCCGGTCGCCAAGGGCGTGTACGACTCGGTGAGCAAGAAGTTCGCGAGCCAGTGAGACAAGGGGTCGGTGGGACAACGGGCCCGTGACACGACGGGCCCGTGACACGACGATGCGCGGGCCGGTGACCCGACGGGCCTGACAGGGATCGCACACGGGCCGCACGGGCGGCGGTGGGGTGGCGCACAGAAACCTTCACCACTCCACCGCCGTTCGCCCCCGATTGCCCGGGCATAGTGAGGTGTCAGCACTTCAACGGGGGTTACACCAGCATGCGTTCCGTACGTGGGCGCGGCCGACGCCGCGTTCTCACCGCCACCGGCCTCGCCGCCGCCCTGGCGCTCACCGCCACCGCCTGCAACTCGGGCGACGACAAGGCGAGCGGGTCCAGCGCCTCCTCGTCGCAGAACGGCGACGACAAGATCAGGATCCCGGACGCCGTCAAGAGCAAGCTCGAAGAGCATGGCATCGACGTCGACCAGTGGAAGAACGGCGCCTGGAAGAACTGGGACAAGGACAAGTGGCTCAGTGAGGCCAAGGACTTCGTCAATCCGGTGATCGCGGGGCTGTGGAAGCCCGAGCGCATGAAGTCCGCCAAAGACCCGGACAAGACGATCTCGGCGAAGGACGCGGCGGCCGACCAGGGCGTCAGCGACCCGGATCCGGCGCCGGTCGGGGCCACGGCGGAGAAGACCCCGTACCACGACCACGCGGCCCCGGTCGGGAAGGTCTTCTTCGACTCCCCCCAAGGCTCGATGGTCTGCTCCGGGACCGTCGTCAAGGACGTCAACCACCCGGGCAGGTCCAACCTGGTGTGGACGGCGGGCCACTGTGTGCACGCCGGCGGCAAGGGCGGCTGGTACCGCAACATCGCCTTCGTGCCCGCGTACAACGACCAGGGCAGGTCCGGGTCCGAGCTGAGGAACGCCTCCGCCGCGCAGATCGCCCCGTACGGCGAGTGGTGGGCCGACTGGGCCTCCATCTCGAACGAGTGGATCGCGGGCGGCGACGAGACGGGCGGCGCGGGCGCCCCCTACGACTACGCGCTCCTGCACGTGAAGCCGGCGCAGGGCTCGAAGTCCCTGGAGGAGACGGTCGGCAACGCGCTGGACGTGGACTTCTCGGCGCCCTCCGCCGGGGACGTCGGCACGATGGGCGCCTGGGGCTACCCGGCCGCGCCGCCGTACAACGGTCTGAAGATGTTCAAGTGCGTCGACCGGCCGGGCCGGCTGTCGCTGAGCCCGAGCCTGCCCACGATGTACCGCATCGGCTGCACGATGACCGGCGGTTCCTCCGGCGGCGGCTGGTTCCGGGTCGTCGGCGGCAAGACCGAGTTGGTCTCGAACACCTCGATCGGCCCGGCCGACAGCACCTGGCTCGCGGGGCCGCAGCTCGGCAAGGGCGCGCAGGCGCTCTACGAGAACATGAGCAAGCGGTACGGCGGACGGTAGGCGCCGCGCTCACCCGGCCACGGCGAAGGCCCGCACCCTGCGAGAGGGTGCGGGCCTTCGTACGTCGTCCCTGCGGAAGCGGGCGACTAGAGCGCGACGGGCGCCGGAACGTACGGCGCGAGGTCGGCCGCCAGTTCCTCGTGCACCCGCACCTTGAGCAGGGTGCCCTCCGGGGTGTGCTCCTCGGAGATCACCTCGCCCTCGGAGTGGGCGCGCGCGACCAGCCTGCCGTGCGTGTACGGCACGAGCGCCTCGATCTCGACCGAGGGGCGGGGCAGCTCGTTGTCGATGAGCGCGAGCAGCTGGTCGATGTTCATCCCGGTGCGGGCCGAGACAGCGATGGAACGCTTCTCGATCCGCATCAGCCGCTGGAGGACCAGCGGGTCGGCCGCGTCCGCCTTGTTGATCACCACGATCTCGGGCACGTTGGTCGCGCCGACATCGCGGATGACCTCGCGCACGGCGGCCAGCTGCTCCTCCGGCGCCGGGTGCGAGCCGTCCACCACGTGCAGGATCAGGTCGGAGTCGCCGACCTCCTCCATCGTGGAGCGGAACGCCTCGACGAGGTGGTGCGGCAGGTGCCGTACGAAGCCGACGGTGTCCGCGAGGGTGTAGATCCGCCCGCTGGGCGTCTCGGCACGGCGCACGGTCGGGTCCAGGGTGGCGAACAGCTCGTTCTGGACCAGGACGCCCGCGCCGGTGAGGCGGTTGAGCAGGGAGGACTTGCCCGCGTTGGTGTAGCCGGCGATGGCGACCGACGGCACCTTGTTCCTGCGGCGCTCCTGGCGCTTGATCTCACGGCCGGTCTTCATGTCCGCGATCTCCCGGCGCATCTTCGCCATCTTCTCGCGGATACGACGCCGGTCCGTCTCGATCTTGGTCTCACCGGGACCACGGGTGGCGAGGCCGCCGCCCTTGCCGCCGCCCATCTGACGGGACAGCGACTGACCCCAGCCGCGCAGCCTCGGCAGCATGTACTGCATCTGCGCGAGCGCGACCTGCGCCTTGCCCTCTCGGGACTTGGCGTGCTGGGCGAAGATGTCGAGGATCAGGGCCGTACGGTCGATGACCTTGACCTTGACGACGTCCTCGAGGTGGATCAGCTGGCCGGGGCTCAGCTCACCGTCGCAGATCACGGTGTCGGCGCCGGTCTCCAGGACGATGTCCCGCAGCTCGTTGGCCTTGCCGGATCCGATGTACGTGGCCGCGTCGGGCTTGTCACGGCGCTGGACGACGCCGTCGAGCACGACCGCGCCCGCGGTCTCCGCGAGGGCCGCCAGCTCGGCGAGCGAGTTGTCCGCGTCCTGAATGGTTCCCGTGGTCCACACACCGACGAGGACGACGCGCTCCAGACGGAGCTGTCGGTACTCGACCTCGGTGACGTCCTCGAGCTCGGTGGAAAGGCCCGCCACACGGCGCAGGGCCGCGCGCTCGGAGCGGTCGAACTGTTCGCCGTCCCGCTCTCCGTCGATCTCGTGGCTCCAGGCGACGTCCTCTTCCATCAGGGCATCGGCCCGAAGACCTTCGGGGTAGTTCTGCGCGAGGCTCTGCGCGTCCTGGGAAGGGGAAGAAGAGGAGGTCATTGGATCCTTACGTCGATGGGGACACCGATACGTCACTGGTGGTATCGATGGCGTCACTGGTGAAGCCTGTTCGGCGACGGGACACCGCCCGTCACAAGGAAGAACGTCCGGGACCACCGGGAGATTCCCGGATTCCGCCGGGCCAACCCCTTCGCGGGGCCGCGCCGCCGACCTGATGATGGTCGCACGGCACGTCCCGTCTCGTCATCCGAGTTCTCAGGCGCCCTTGCGTGCCTTCGGGGCGTCGCTCTTCCAGTCCGGGTGCCCGGGCATGGGCGGTGTCTTCGTGCCGTAGAGCCAGGCGCGGAAGAACCCGCTCAGGTCGCGGTTCGCGAGGTCGGACGCGAGCCGCTCGAAGTCCGCGGTCGTGGCCGTGCCGTCCCGGTGAAGGGCGACCCAGGTGCGCTCCAGGCGCTCGAAGGTGGGGTGTCCGATCTCCTGGCGCAGCGCGTACAGGGCGAGCGCGGCCCCGTCGTAGACGCTCGGCCGGAAGATGCTGATCTTCTGTCCCGGGGCGGGCTCCTTGGGCGCCGCGGGCGGCCCTCCGGCGGCCCGCCAGGAGTCGGAGGCGCGGTAGGCCGCCTTCATACGGGTCTCCATGGGCTTGTCCGCCTTCTCCTCGGCGTACAGGGCCTCGTACCAGGTCGCGTGGCCCTCGTTGAGCCACAGGTCGGACCAGACGCGGGGGCTGACGCTGTCGCCGAACCACTGGTGCGACAGCTCGTGCACCATGATCGACTCGACGTACCACTTGGGCAGCGCGGGCTGCGTGAAGAGCTCTTTCTCGAAGAGAGAGAGTGTCTGTGTCTCCAGCTCGAAACCGGTCTGCGCCTGGGCCATCAGCAGCCCGTAGGTCTCGAAGGGGTACGGGCCGACCTTGCTCTCCATCCAGGCGATCTGGTCGGGCGTCTTCTTGAGCCACGGTTCGAGCAGCTCGCGGTCCTTGGTGGGCACGACGTCACGGACCGGCAGGCCGTGCGGACCCTCGCGGTGCAGCACGCTGGAGCGGCCGATGGACACCTGGGTGAGTTCCGTGGCCATGGGGTGCGCGGTGCGGTACGTCCACGTGGTGGACTTCCCGGCCCGGTCGACCCCGGTGGGCAGGCCGTTGGCCACGGCGGTGTACCCGTCGGGCGCGGTGACGTGGATGGTGAACATCGCCTTGTCCGAGGGGTGGTCGTTGCACGGGAAGACCATGTGCCCGGCGTCGGCCTGGTTGGCCATGGCGAGGCCGTCCTTCGTCCGCACCCAGCCGCCGTCCCCGTTCCCGGTGGTCACCGGATCGCTCGAGTGCCGCACGGTGATCCGCATCCAGCCGCCCGCGGGCACCGGTTCCCCGGGCGTCACCACCAGGTCCTCCCCGGCGCTCTTGAACGTCGCCGGCGCGCCGTTGACCACGACCGATTCCACCGTGCCGTGCGTGTAGTCCAGATTGACGCGCTCGAGCCGCTCGGACGTCACGGCGTCGATCGTGGTGACGGCCGTCAGCGGTTTGTCGTTGACACCGGGGTAGGTGAAGGAGAGGTCGTACGACTTGACGTCGTACCCGGGGTTGCCCAGGTGCGGGAAGAGGCGGTCACCGATGCCGAGGGGCGTGGCCGGGGACGGGGCGCTCGCGGCGACGAGACAGACCGAGACGGCGGAGGCGAGGAGCGCCCCCTGGATACGACGGTTCCTGGTGCGGGGGGTGAGCAGCATGGACCACGGCTACCAGCGCGCACCCGCCCCGCGGCGACGACTCGCGCCGGGCCCACCCGATCGGGTGCTACTGCGTGGCAGCCGCCGCGTGCTGCGCCCGGCTCACGTCGTACACGCCCGGCACGTTCCGCATCGCGCGCATCAGCCTGGGAAGGTGGGCCGCGTCCGGGAGTTGCAGCGTGTACGTGTGGCGTACGCGCTGCTGGCTGGGGGGTTCGACGGTCGCCGAGACGATCGCGACGCCCTCCAGGGCGATGGCTTCGGTGAGGTCGGCGAGCAGATGCGGGCGTCCGAAGGACTCGGCGACCAGCGTGACCCGGCACTCGGTGGTGTCGCCCCAGCGCACTTCCACCTCCGCGCGCCCCGAGTTCTTCATGCGCGCCACTCCGGCGCACTCCACGCGGTGGACGGTCACCACTCCCCCGCGTACGGCGAAGCCGGTCACCTCGTCGGGCGGTACGGGCGTACAGCAGCCCGCGAGGCGTACGGAGGCGCCGGGCTGGTCGACGACGGCGTTCGCGGCGGCGGGGCGGGCGGCTGGGGCGTCGGTGGGGCGGGCGGCGGACGCGTCCGTGGGGCGGGCCGCGGGTGTCTCGGCGGACGGCCTGAGGGCCGCGGCCGGGGTCTCGGGGGTGTCCGGGGCTTCCCGGGCGACCGGGTCCTCCGTGGCAACGGGTGAGGGGTGTGCGGCCAGCCAGCGCTGGATGGCGATCCGCGCGGCGGGCGTGTGCGCGTGCTCCAGCCACTCTCTGGAGGGCTCCGAGGCGGGGTCCTGGCCCATGAGGAGCTGCACGGTGTCGCCGTCCTTCAGGACCGTACTGAGCGTCGCCAGGCGGCCGTTGACGCGGGCGCCGATGCAGGCGTGCGCGTCCTCGCCGTACTGCGCGTACGCGGCGTCCACACAACTGGCGCCCTCCGGAAGGCCCAACGAGCCACCGTCGGCGCGGAAGACGGTGATCTCGCGGTCCTGGGCGAGGTCTTCGCGCAGCGTGGACCAGAACGTGTCCGGGTCCGGGGCGCCCTCCTGCCAGTCGAGGAGCCGGGAGAGCCAGCCAGGGCGCGTGGGGTCCACCCTCTCGCCGTCCACCGGGCGTCCACCGACGCCCGGCCGGCCCTCGGACTGCTCGTCCGACTGCTCCTCCGAAGGAGGAGCGTAGGGATTGCCGAGTGCGATGACTCCGGCCTCGGCGACCTTGTGCATCTGGTGGGTGCGGATGAGGACTTCGGCGATCTCGCCGTCGCCGCTCGCGACGGCCGTGTGCAGCGACTGGTACAGGTTGAACTTGGGGACCGCGATGAAGTCCTTGAACTCCGAGACGACCGGGGTGAGACAGGTGTGCAGTTCGCCGAGGACCCCGTAGCAGTCGGCGTCCTCGTTCACGAGCACCAGGAGTCGTCCGAAGTCGGCGCCGCGCATGGGCCCGCGTTTGCGTGACACGCGATGCACGGAGACGAAGTGCCGGGGCCTGATGAGGACTTCGGCCGGGATCCCGGCCTCGCGCAGGACCGTGCGCACCTCCTCGGCGATCTCGGCGAGCGGGTCGCTCGCGCGCGAGGCGTTGTCGACGATCAGTTCCCTGGTGTGCTCGTACTCCTCGGGGTGCAGGATCGCGAAGACGAGGTCCTCCAGCTCGGTCTTGAGCGCCTGGACGCCGAGCCGTTCGGCGAGCGGGATCAGCACGTCCCTGGTGACCTTGGCGATGCGTGCCTGTTTCTCGGGGCGCATGACGCCGAGCGTGCGCATGTTGTGCAGCCGGTCGGCGAGTTTGATCGACATCACGCGGACGTCGTTGCCGGTGGCGACGAGCATCTTGCGGAACGTCTCGGGCTCGGCGGCCGCGCCGTAGTCCACCTTTTCCAGCTTGGTGACGCCGTCGACGAGATAGCAGACCTCGTCGCCGAACTCCTCGCGCACCTGATCGAGCGTCACTTCCGTGTCCTCGACGGTGTCGTGGAGCAGGGATGCGGTCAACGTCGTGGTCTCCGCGCCGAGTTCGGCGAGGATCAGGGTCACGGCGAGCGGGTGGGTGATGTACGGCTCACCGCTCTTGCGCATCTGGCCGCGGTGCGAGGACTCCGCCAGTACGTAGGCCCGGCGCAGCGGTTCCATGTTCGCGTCGGGGTGGTGCGCGCGATGTGCCTCGGCCACGTGACCGATCGCGTCGGGCAGCCGGTCGCGGGACGTCGTGCCGAGCAGCGCGGCGCGGCCGAGGCGGCGCAGATCGATCCGAGGGCGGCTCTTCCTGCGGTGCGATGGGGGTACCCCCTGCTCATGGGGGTCCCCCCGCTCGAGCGAAGTCGAGCGTGGGGGAGAGGCCGAGAGCTCGGGGGAGGGCGTTGCAGGGGCTGGCGTCGCGGGGTTCGTCGCCTCCGCACTCATGGGGCACCTCCGGCTGCGTAGACCGGCGGACGGGGTGCCCCATGGCGTACGCGGCTCAGGGGTTGGTCTCGATTCCCCCGTCCGGGCCGGTGCTTGATGCTACCGAGCCCACCACGCCCGGCTGACCGCCTCTCGCCGAGCGTGAAACGGATCACCCATTCGAGCGAAGGTTCAGGGGGTTTACGGACGCGAGGTTTTGGAAGGAACCGGGGTTACGACATCGCCCGGGACGTCCGTTCAGAACGGGACGGTGTCCAGCCACTCCGCGTCGAACTCGCCCTCGGCGACGATCACCGCGGGGCCGGTCATCTCGATCTCGCCGTCCGGGCCCTCGGTGATCACCAGGCGGCCGCCGGGCACGTCGACGGTGTACGTCGACGGAGTCCCCGTCACGGCCGGGTCGGCTCCGTCGCGGCGGGCCGCCGCGACGGCCACGGCGCACGCGCCCGTGCCGCACGAACGGGTCTCCCCGGAGCCGCGCTCGTGGACGCGCACGGCGACGTGCCGCGGCCCCCGGTCGACCACGAATTCGACGTTCACCCCGTCCGGGTAGGCCGCGGCCGGAGCGAACGGCGGCGGCGTGAACAGGTTGCCGGCGTGTGCGAGGTCGTCCACGAAGGCGACGGCGTGCGGGTTGCCCATGTTGACGTTGCGCGCGGGCCAGCTGCGCTCGCCGACGCTCACGGTGACGTCCCCTTCGGGGAGGACCGCCTTGCCCATGCCGACGGTGACGGAGCCGTCCTTCGCGAGGTGCACGCTCTTCACGCCCCCGCGCGTGGCGACCGCGATGTCTCCCTCTGCCACGTGTCCGGCACGCTGGAGGTAGCGCGCGAACACCCGCACTCCGTTGCCGCACATCTCCGCGACCGAGCCGTCGCCGTTGCGGTAGTCCATGAACCACTCCGCTTCGGCCGCCATCTCCTCGGCCTCGGGGTGGGCGGCGGACCGGACGACATGCAGCAGACCGTCGCCACCGATGCCCGCGCGGCGGTCGCACAGGGCGGCCACGGCGGTCGGGGGCAGGTCGATGGCGTTCTCCGGGTCCGGGACGATCACGAAGTCGTTCTCGGTCCCGTGACCCTTGAGGAAGGCGATCCGCGTGCTCATTCCTCGATCCTACGGGGTCGGTCCGACACCCCGGTGCGGGCAGGGGCCCAGCTGACGGCGGCCCTCAGCGGAGGCGGGCGACGCGCCCGACGGCGAGTACCGCCACGGCCGCGACCACCACGACGTACGCGAGCACGACACGCCAGTCCAGACGGCGGCCGGTGCCCCGCGGCGGCAGACCCGGCCAGACGTAGCCGACCCGGCGGGCGGCCATCATGCCCCAGCCCGCGGCGCACGAGCAGATCAGCAGGCCGAGCATGGCGACCACCGCACCGCCGTCACCGAACTCGAAGGCGAGCGGGAAGGCGAACATCAGGGAGCCCGTCGCGGCCAGGATCACGATCGGCGCGAGCTGCCAGATCCGCAGTCGACGCTGCGGGCGCAGCTCGACCTCGACCTCGGCCGGCACCATCTCGTCCGGCGTCGGCCCGTCGGCGCTCACACCGCCGGAAGACTCGTCGGGCCCGTCGGAACTCAGCGGAACACCGTCGACACCGAGCCGCTCACCGTCGCCGCCCAGCAGGTCCCCGTCAGGGCCCGGTCGATCTGCGACGAAATCCTGACGTTCCAGCGGTTCCAGCCGTTCCTGCGGTTTCTGCTGCTCCTGCGGTTTCTGCTGCTCCTGCGCGGTGTCGTGCTCCGCGTCCTGTGCGGTGTCGCGAGGGCCGGCCTCCATCGCCACGCGCCCTCCCAACTCGGACTCCACTTGGTCGATCGAAGCTCGATGATGGCACGGCGCCGAAGGCCCGGACGGCGGCCGGAGCGTCCCGATGCCATGACGTGATCAGGCTGTGACCGGTCGTTCGACCAACGCCAGGGCGAGCTGCGGGAGTTCTGTGAGATCCGCCGCAGCGCCGCTCAGCCAGTGCACCCGGGGATCGCGCCGGAACCAGGAGTCCTGACGCCGCGCGAAGCGTTTGGTGGCGCGTACGGTCTCCGCGCGCGCCTCGGCGTCGGTGCACTCCCCGGCGAGCGCCGCGAGCACTTGCTGGTACCCGAGCGCACGCGATGCCGTACGCCCCTCACGCAGTCCGTGCGCCTCCAGCGCACGCACCTCGTCGACGAGCCCCGCCTCCCACATGCGGTCGACGCGGCGCGCGATGCGGTCGTCGAGCTCGGGGCGCGTGACGTCGACGCCGATCTGCAGGGTGTCGTAGACGGAGTCGTGGCCGGGGAGGTTGGCGGTGAAGGGCTTTCCGGTGATCTCGATGACCTCGAGGGCCCGGACGATACGGCGGCCGTTGCTGGGCAGGATCGCTTGCGCGGCCTCCGGATCGGCCGTGGCCAGACGCACGTGCAGCGCTCCGGAGCCACGCAGCGCGAGCTCCTCCTCCAGCCGGGCCCGCACCTCGGGGTCGGTGCCGGGGAACTCCAGATTGTCGACGGCCCCACGGACGTACAGCCCGGAGCCGCCCACCAGGATCGGCCAGCGGCCGTCGGCGAGCAGCGCGTCGATGCGGGCGCGGGCGAGCCGCTGGTACTCGGCGACGCTGGCCGTGACGGTCACGTCCCAGATGTCCAGGAGGTGGTGCGGGATCCCGCCGCGCTCCTGCGGCGTCAGCTTGGCGGTACCGATGTCCATCCCTCGGTACAACTGCATGGAGTCGGAGTTGACGACCTCGCCGCCGAGCCGTTGGGCGAGGTATACGCCCAGATCGGACTTTCCTGCGGCGGTCGGTCCTACGACGGCGATGACCCGGGGGGCGGGGGGTGCGCTACTCACCGCCCCAGTCTCGCAAACCTCGGGGCCTCTTCTCGAACGAGCTACGTGACGACACGGGCCCGGGGTCGTTGCCTGTTGCGAGGTTCCAGCCGCCGGTTTTCGAGAGCCGGTGACCCGTGCGACGCAATGGGACGCACCGGGTGACGCGGAATTTCGCCCTCACGAGTAACGTATGGAGTGGATATGGGCGTTTTTGCACGACTTCTTGGAAGGTCGAAGGCTGCGGAGGAGGCGTCAACCGCCGCGGTGCAGGCCGACACACAAACGGCCGATACCGAGGCGAAGGTGACGGAGGAGGCGAAGGGTTCGACCGAGAAGTCCGAAGGCTCCGAGAGCCCGGGAGGCTCCGGGAGCGAAGGCGGGGCCGCGGCGACCGAGCCCGCGGAGGCCACCGCCAAGGATGACGTCGAGATCCCCCAGCAGCAGACCGCCGAAAAGGCCGCGGACAACGAGGCCGGCGAAAGCGCCCGCACGTAACTGTCCCGCGAGGGAAGGTGGACCATGAGTCTCCTGGACAATTTGAAAGCCAAACTGGCACCCGCCAAGGACAAGGTCTCAGACCTCGCGCAGCAGCACGGGGACAAGGTCACACACGGTCTCGACAAGGCCGCGAAGGTGGTCGACGAAAAGACCAAGGGCAAGTACAGCGACAAGATCCAGACGGGCACCGGCAAGGCCAAGGGCGCCATGGACCGACTCGCGCACAAGGAAACCGACGGCGCCACGCCGCCGCCGGACATGCCCCCACCGCCTCCGGCGCCCTGACGGGCATATATCGGTATATATCGGCACACATCGGCGGACGGCCGCGGAGCGCACCGGGCTCCCGGCCGTCCGCCGTGTCCGGGCCGCCATGTCCGCGCTGCCGTGTCCGGGCCACCGTGTCCAGTCGGCCGTTCGGCCGTATCGAGGCTCGGCTCTGTCGGCCGACGGCCTTCTCGGGCGGAGCCCTGGGACCGGGCTGGAACCGCTAGGCCCCCTAGGACCGCAGAAGGACCTTCCTAGGACCGCGGAACCCCTAAGACCTCGCGCCCCCTAGGACCAGGCCGCCACCATGTACCCCACCCCGTACGGCGCGTCCTCGTACAGCAGGGCGCCGCCCAGGTCCGCACCCTCGGCCGCGCCCGCGAGGACCTGCCAGGGGGCCCGCCCGGAGACCTTCAGTTCGTACGCCAGCTCGGCGTCCAGCGCCTTCAGGGCCGCCACGTCCGCCGCGCCCAGCGCCCGCGCGACCTCCGCGTCGAAGCCCGCCGCGCGTTCGTCGAGATAGCCGGGTGCCTTGAGCGTCCGGCACGCGCTGGCGTCGCCCATCACCAGCAGGGCCACCCGGTCGGCCCGCGCGACGATCCCCGCCCCGGCCCAGACGCAGCGCTCGGCCTCGAGAGGTTCTCCCACCCCAAGGCCTTCGACAGGGGCGTCGGACCAGCCCGTGCGCTCCAGCAGCCAGGCGGCGACGGCGAGCGAGGGCGGAAGCGGGCGCTCCGGCGCCGCGACAAGCGACGCCCCTCCCCCGAGGCGCACGTCGAGGTCCACACCGAACCCACGGAACGAGCCCGGCGCCCCCTGCGGGTACGACCCGCGCCCGCTCTGTTCGGCGGGCCCGACGACGACCAGCAGGTCGGGGCGCGAGGCGGCCAGCACCCCCAGCGCGTCCGTGCAGGCCGCGCGCGCGGCGGCCAGTTCCGGTGCCGCTCCGGCGGCGACCTCGGGGACGAGCAGCGGCGGACAGGGGCAGACTGCGGCGGCTACAAGCATGATCGGCAGCGTAACCCCGCGCGGTCGCTCCAGGAGCCCCCCGTCCCAGGGTCAGTCGCAGCCGCACCCGCTGCCGGTGGCGACCGGCAGCGGCTCCGGGGCGCCGATCTTCGGCAGCCCCAGCATCACACCGGCGGGCTTCGGCGCCTCGGCCGCGTTGCGCTTCTCCCAGGCGTCCCCCGCGCGCGTGCGGCGCACGTCCAGGACGGCGCCCTCGGCGAGCAGGTGGTGCGGGGCGGCGTAGGTGACCTCGACGGTGACCACGTCACCGGGGCGTACTTCCTGGTCGGGCTTGGTGAAGTGGACCAGGCGGTTGTCGGGGGCACGGCCGGAGAGGCGGTGGGTGGCGCCGTCCTTGCGGCCCTCGCCCTCGGCGACCATCAGCTCCAGGGTGCGGCCGACCTGCTTCTTGTTCTCGTCCCAGGAAATCTGCTCCTGGAGGGCGACGAGACGCTCGTAGCGCGCCTGGACGACCTCCTTGGGGACCTGGTCCTCCATGGTGGCGGCCGGGGTGCCGGGGCGCTTGGAGTACTGGAACGTGAACGCCGCCGAGAAGCGGGCCTCCCGCGCCACGTGCATGGTCTGCTCGAAGTCCTCCTCGGTCTCGCCGGGGAAGCCCACGATGATGTCGGTCGTGATGGCGGCGTGCGGAATGGCGGCGCGCACCTTCTCGATGATCCCGAGGTAGCGGTCCTGTCGGTAGGACCGGCGCATCGCCTTCAGGACCGGGTCCGAACCGGACTGCAGCGGCATGTGCAGCTGCGGCATCACGTTCGGAGTCTCGGCCATGGCGGCGATGACGTCGTCGGTGAAGTCACGGGGGTGCGGGGAGGTGAACCGGACCCGCTCCAGGCCCTCGATCTGCCCGCAGGCCCGCAGCAGCTTGCTGAACGCCTCGCGGTCGCCGATGTCGCTGCCGTACGCGTTGACGTTCTGCCCGAGCAGTGTGATCTCGGAGACGCCCTCGCCGACCAGTGCCTCGATCTCCGCGAGGATGTCGCCCGTCCTGCGGTCCTTCTCCTTGCCGCGCAGCGCCGGGACGATGCAGAAGGTGCAGGTGTTGTTGCAGCCCACGGAGATGGAGACCCAGGCCGCGTACGCGCTCTCGCGGCGGGTCGGCAGCGTGGAAGGGAACGCCTCCAGCGACTCGGCGATCTCGACCTGCGCCTCTTCCTGCACGCGGGCGCGCTCCAGGAGGACCGGCAGCTTGCCGATGTTGTGCGTACCGAAGACGACGTCCACCCAGGGCGCCTTCTTCACGATGGTGTCGCGGTCCTTCTGGGCCAGGCAGCCGCCGACGGCGATCTGCATCCCGGGGCGCTTCGTCTTCATCGGCGCGAGGCGGCCGAGGTTGCCGTACAGCCTGTTGTCGGCGTTCTCCCGGACGGCGCAGGTGTTGAAGACGACGACGTCCGCGTCACCGTCGGACCCTTCGGGCGCGCGCACGTAACCGGCGCCTTCGAGGAGCCCGGAGAGCCGTTCGGAGTCGTGGACGTTCATCTGGCACCCGTAGGTGCGCACCTCATAGGTCTTGGGTTCCTGAACGTCCACTGCCTGACTCCGGTCGCTGCTGCTGGTCATGCCTCCAAGGGTAGGCGGTTCCGGGAGAGCCCCTGCCCGAGGGTTTCGAGGAGCGGGCCGGGCCCGACCACGAGGTCGGCAGCCGTCGCCACCGGGCCGAGGGGGCCCGTGATGCAATGGGGCACCACAGAACGGATCTCGGGGTGGAGTGGGGCGTGTTGAGCGACGGTGGGGCCGATGCGGAGAGTTTCCAGCCTCTGGAGGACGGCGATCCTCGGGTCGTCGGTGGCTACCGACTGGTGGCACGGCTCGGGTCCGGAGGCATGGGGCGGGTCTATCTCTCGCACACGCCGGGCGGGCGGGCCGTCGCGGTCAAGGTGATCCGGCCGGAGCTGGCCGAGAACGCCGAGTTCCGGAAGCGGTTCCAGGCCGAGGTGGCCGCCGCGAGCCGGGTGCACGGGCTCTACACGGCTCCGGTCGTCGACAGCGACACCGGGGGATCGATGCCGTGGTGCGCGACCGCCTACGTGCCGGGGCCTTCCCTCGCCGACGCGGTACGCGATCACGGGCCGCTGCCCGTCGACACCGTGCTGCGGCTGATCGCCGGTGTCGCGGAGGCCCTGCAGGCGGTGCACCGCGAGGGCATCGTGCACCGGGACCTCAAGCCGTCGAACGTCCTGCTCGCCGCCGACGGCCCGCGGGTCATCGACTTCGGTGTCGCGCGGGCCGCGGACGCCACGTCGGTGACGATGAGCGGCACGGCCCTCGGAACCGTCGCCTACATGGCGCCGGAGCAGGTGCTCGGCGGGGATGCCATGCCGTCGGCCGACGTGTTCGCGCTGGGACAGACCGCGGTGTTCGCGGCGACGGGCCACGCCGCCTTCGGGGACGGGGATCCGCACGCGGTGCTCTACCGGGTGGTGCACGAGGAGCCCGATCTCAGCCGCGTGCCGGTGGGGATACGGGAGCTGGCGGCACGGTGTCTGCGCAAGCTCGCCGCCGAGCGGCCTTCCGTCGAGGAGGTCATACGCTCCGTCCAGACGATCCAGGCGGATCTCGGTGCCGTAGCGCGGTCCGCGTCCGGGGCGTGGCTGTCGGGCGAACTGGCGGCGGGTATCGCGGCTCGGGCCGAAGGTGCCGATCGGGCCCGGGCGGAGGCTGTTCCGGACGCTCACGCTTCCGGGGCTTACGGGGCTTCCGGTGCGTCGGGGGCTTTCGGGCCCGGTGGGTCCGGCGCCTTTGGGCACGCCGGTCCTGCCGGTCCCGCCGGTCCCGCCGGTCCTGCCGGTCCCGGCACCTTCGGGCCTCCGATGGCCTACTCCCCCACCTCGCCGTCCCATGCCTCGCTGCCCGGACCCTTCGTGATGGGCTCGGGGGCCGCGCCGGGTCCGTACGCTCCGCATCCCTGGTCGCGGCCGCAGGAGCCGGACGCCGCACAGACCTCCTCGGTGGGCACGGGCGGCAGGAGCCGCAAGGCCCGGGGCTGGGTATTGGCGGCAGCCGCGGTCGTACTCGTCGCCGGTGGGGCGGCCGCCGCGCTGCTGCTCGTCCCGGGGGACGGCGACAAGAACGACAGCCGGGCACAGGACGTGGCCGCGTCGCGGTCGGCCACGCCCGCCGAGGCGTCGCCGTCGCCGTCCGGCTCCCCGTCCCCCCACGCCTCGAAGAAGCCCAAGACGGCCAAGTCCGCTCTGCCGCCCAGCCCTTCGGGGCCCCCGACGCCCACGCGAGCCGCCACCTCGGCTCCCCCCACCGCCGCGTCCAGCAAGCCCGCGGCCCCGACGGCCCCCGTCGCGGTGACCTACTCCGGGATCCGGATGACCGCGAGCCACGACCTGTATCTCGCGGACACTCCGGTGCGGTCCAAGGCGGACACCGGGACCTCCGACGAGGATCTGACGTACGCCGTCTACTCCTCGGGGGCGGTCCTCGCCCCCGGCACCGACTCCGGCAGCTCCCTCGCCCTGCTGCCCGTGGGACGGCAGGGAAGCCTGGACGCGTGCAAGGCGGCGACCGGCTACAAGAGCTACATCTGGGTCAAGGACCTCACCGTCGGCCAGCAGATGTGCGTGGTCAGCGGGACGGGGCACGTGGGGCTCGTGACGTATCGGGGTTCGTCCGGGACGACGTCCGCCACCTTGGACGTGAAGGTCTGGCGCAACGCGGCCTAGGAACAGACCTCTTCATCCCGCACGGGCCTCTCCCCGAATGAGCCTCTCCCCTCCTGGCCTCTCCCCTCACGGGGCGAGGACGCCCGGACCCGGTCGTCGCACCATGAAGACGTCGATCGGGTCCTGAACCTCCACGGTGAACCCGTGGCGCTCGTACAGTCGCCGGGCGGCGCTGCCCTGCAGGACATTCAGGCGGACGGGCAGGCCGTCGGCGTCGGTGCGGTCCAGCAGGGTGCGCAGGACCGCCGAACCGAGCCCCCGGCCCTGGAAGTCCGGGACGAGATAGAAGTGCTCCAGCCACAGCCCGTCCTCGGCCGGCCTCAGCGTGACGCAGCCCGCGAAGTCGCCGTCGGCGATGACGACCGATGTGTGCCCCGGGGAGAAGGACTCCCGCAGCCGCCGGCGGACCCGGCGCTCGTCGAACCGTCCCAACCGCTCCAGGTCCGGGCGCATCACCGTCGCCCGCAGCTCGGCGATCACCTCGACATCCGCCTGCTCCGCGGAGCGCAGCGCCCATTCCAGCGCCCATTCCATGGAACGGGCCGGCCCTCGACCCGGCCCTCGACCCACCCCTAGGTCCGGCCCGTTCCCGGGCAGCGCCCGCCCCGGCCTTGTCCGCTCCGCCCCCGCACTCGTCTCCACGGTGGGAGTCTCTCAGTGGCCTGCCGAGACGTTGAATCCCCATCCCGAGAGGGGCTGAAGTGACCGAAGTACCCGAAGTACGCCAAGTTCCCGAAGAGACCGGCGACGGTGACGCGTCCCGGTGGTCGCGTGCCGAAGCCTTCCTGCGTGCGCGGGGAACCGCCGAGATGCCGCATCCGGGCGGCACGCTGCTGGAGCACCTCGGCCGTGTCCGGCGGCTCCTGGCCGCCTGGGGCGGCGACCCCGCGGTCCAGGCGGCGGGGCTGTGCCATGCCGCGTACGGGACCGACGGCTTCGACCCGTACCTGCTGCCGGTCACCGAGCGGGCGACCCTGGCGGAGCTGATCGGCGACCGGGCCGAGGCGCTGGTGTACCTGTACGCGAGTTGCGACCGCGGCGCCGTCCTTCCCCGGATCGGACGCGATCGGCCCGTGGTCTTCCGTGATCGCTTCACCGGCCGCGAGCACATCCCCTCGGACGACGACGTGCGAGCGTTCTTGGAGATCACCGCCGCCAACGAGCTCGACGTACTGGCCCACAACGCGGAACTGGCCGAGCGGTACGGCCCGGCCCTGTACCGGCTGTTCGCCGGAGCGGGCGACCTGCTGTCCGCCCCGGCCCGGGACGCATGCACGCGGCAACTCGGCCCGCACGTCGCGCTCCCGGATCACTGATCACTGATCACTCAGCACCCGGCACCCGGCACTGATCACCGAGTTCGACCGACTCGTACCGACCACGGCCGCGGGCGGAGCCCGAACACTTCAGGTCAGCGAACACTTTTACCCGTCACTGATGGCATGCCCCGGTCAAATCTGCCAGGCTTCCCGCAGCCGTCGCCCTGACCACAGGGAGACGCAACGGAAATCTCACCCCAGCGCTCGCGCAAGCGATGCGTGCAGCCCCCGGCTGCCCCCGGCGCACCCAGGCCGTCAGGGCGGCCACCGAGCAGGCCGGAATCCCGGCCGCCTCAAAGGAGTTTCGTGTGAGACCGACCCCCCACAAGGCCCTCGCCGCGAGCGCACTGGGCATCGCCGCGTTGGCCGCCGCCCTGCTCCCCGTCACCCCGGCGGCAGCCGCGCCGCCCACGGCACCACTGGCCGCCGACTGCACTCCGGCCCAGGTGGTCACCAACGGTGGTTTCGAGAGCGGGACTTCGCCCTGGACCCAGTCGTCGTCGACCGTGATCACCAGCCGTTCCGGTCAGAGCGCCCACGGCGGCACCAGCTTCGCCTGGCTGAACGGTGTCGGCAGTACGCACACCGACACCCTCTCGCAGAGCGTCACGATCCCGTCCGGGTGCAGCAGCGCCACGCTCACCTTCTGGCTGCACATCGACACCACCGAGACGACCTCGTCGACCGCGTACGACAAGCTGACGGCGAAGATCGGCAGTACGACACTGGCGACGTACTCGAACCTCAACAAGGCCACCGGCTACGTACAGAAGTCGTTCGACGTGTCGGCGTTCGCGGGCCAGACCGTGAGCCTCGCCTTCACCGGGACCGAGGACTCCAGCCTCCAGACGAGCTTCGTCCTCGACGACATCGCCCTCAACACCTCCGGCGGCACGACCCCGCCGGCGGACTCCACACGCACGCCGGCCGCCCCCTCGTACACCGTCAGCCTGAGCAGCAACACGAGCGGCACGGTCTGGACCGGCCACGAGAGCGCGACCTTCACCAACGCGTCCTCGACCGCGCTCAGCGAGGTGTACCTGAGGCTGTGGGACAACTACCACGGCACCTGCTCCGCGATGCCGATCGCGGTCAGCAACGTCACCGGGGGCACCGCGGGCGCCCTGTCGGTCGGCTGCACCGCCCTGCAGATCGCGCTCCCGACCCCGCTGGCGCAGGGCCAGTCGACCACGATCGGCTTCGACCTGGGGATCACCGTCCCCAGCGGCGCCGACCGCTTCGGCTACGACGGCGCGTTCAGCATGATCGGCAACGCGCTGCCGGTTCTCGCCGTCAAGGACGGATCGGGCTGGCACCTGGACCCGTACACCAACAACGGCGAGTCGTTCTACTCCCTGGCCGCCGACTTCAAGGTGACCCTCGACCACCCGACCACCCTGCTGGTCCCGGCCACGGGCGCCTCGGTGGACACCCCCGGCTCCAGCGGACGCACGGTCACCACGGCCACCGCCTCCAAGGTCCGTGACTTCGCGTGGGCGGCGGGCCCGTTCACCAAGATCTCGGGTACGTCGACGGCGGGCACCCCGATCAACATCTACTCGGT
This sequence comes from Streptomyces olivochromogenes, assembly GCF_001514115.1. GTDB lineage: Bacteria > Actinomycetota > Actinomycetes > Streptomycetales > Streptomycetaceae > Streptomyces > Streptomyces olivochromogenes. The sequence continues at coordinate 57,437 of NZ_KQ948462.1, read as the reverse complement.
CTCGGGGATCAGTTCGTCCAGCGCACAATCCATGCTCACCACGGCGAAGACCGCGGTGGACGCCCACGCGGGCCGCTTCGGCGCCTACCCGTACGGCGAGTTGGACGCCGTGATCGACAACAACTTCTGGTTCGGCGGCATGGAGTACCCGGGGTTCGTCCTCGACCTGGTCTCCACCACGGCGCTCACCCATGAGATCGGCCACCAGTGGTTCTACGGGATCGTCGGCGACGACGAGTACAACAGCCCGTGGCTGGACGAGGCGTTCACCGACTACGCCACCGACCTGGCGCTGGGCAGTACCGGCACGAACTGTTGGAACAGCGTCTCCTGGGCCTCGACGGCGGAGAAGATCACCAACTCGATGGCCTACTGGGACGCCCACTCGTCCCGTTACTCCACCGTCGTCTACGGCTACGGCAAGTGCGCCCTGCACGATCTGCGGCGCGTCCTCGGTGACACCGCCATGGCGAAGTTGCTGAAGGACTACGCCACTTCGCACTGGTACGGCGTCTCGACCACGGCCGAGTTCAAGGCGGCCGCCCAGGCCGCCACGACCACGGACCTGACCTCGTTCTGGACCCAGCACCGCATCGACGGCTGATGAGGCGCCGGTTCGCCGCGGTCGACCCCTTGGGAGGTCATCCGCGGCGAACCGGCGACCGGGCGTGCGTGATCACGGGCGTGACATCGACCCACGCCCAGCGGGCGCCCCACACCCACCCCTCGACCCACACCCACCGCTCGACCCACGCCTACTGGCCGAAGCCCTCGCCGTACACGACCGACCACGGGCGGGCCGGTCCGTCCACCGGGCGGGCCCCGTCCGCACTCCCCGGTGCCGTGGGGTGCGCCCGGTCGTCTCGGCTCGGGGTCGCGGTGCGGTCGCGGGTCAGTACGTCGGCCGCGAGTTCCGCGAAGGGGCGCGCGGCCGGGTGGACGGCGCGGCCGGCGGGCCACGCGCCGCTCAGCCGCTGGGTGAGGGGACGGCCCGCCAGGGGGCGCCAGGCGACGCGGGGCTCCTTGCGGGCCACCGGCCCCTGGTCGAAGGCGATTCCGTGCCCCGCCGTCACCAGGGCCAGCAGGAACTCGGAGTTCGACGCGTGCCGCAGCCGGCCGGGCACGAAGCCCGCGCCGCGGCAGACGTCGAGAATCCGGTCGTACCAACCGGGGGCGTGGGTCCGCGGAAAGAGCACGAGATCGTGGCCGGCCAGTTCGCCGAGCGCCACTTCGGACAGCCCGGCCAGCGGTGAGGTGCGGGGCAGGACGACTCCGAGATCCATCGGGACCTCGGGACCGAGCCGCAGTTCGGTGGCGTCCACGGGCTGATGGACGAGCCCGACGTCGAGTCCGCCGGAGGCCAGCAGCCGTACCTGCTCCTCCGTGGTGACCTCCCGCAGGTCGACGGACAGCCCCGGAGAGCGTTCCGCGCAGGCGGCGAGCAGCGCGGACAGCACGGCGGCCGTGGTGTCGGGCGGCACCCCCGCGCGCAGGGTCCCCAGGGCGCCGTCCCCGGCACGCCGGGCCAGTACCCGCAACCGCTCCTCACGGGCGAGGAGTTCACGGGCCTCGTCCAGGAGCACCGTCCCGGCGGCGGTCAGCCGGATCCGGCGGTGCGCCCGGTCGAACAGCTCGGCACCGAGCTCCTTCTCCAGCCTCCGTACGGCCTGGCTGAGCGGCGGCTGGGCCATGCCCAGCCGGTCGGCGGCCCGGCTGAAGTGCAGCTCCTCGGCTACGGTGACGAAAAGACGCAGGTGGCGCAAGACATCCACGGTGAGGGACCTTACGCGAGGGGGCGGGCGAACGAGTGGTCGAGGAGCGGATCCGCGAGGTTTTCGCGAGAGCGGGCGCCGAGGGTCTCCTGCACGCGGTCCCCGTCGGCACCTGGTCACCGGGTGAGGCGCGCGAGTGGTCACCGGGTGAGGCGCGCAAGTGGTCACCGAGTGAGGCGCGCGAGGTGGCCGTCGGCGCGGACGAGCCCGTCGTGATCGCCTCGATCTTCAAAGTGCTGCTGGTCCTGGAGTTCGCCCGGCAGGCGGCGGCCGGACAGCTCGACCCCCGGGAGCGGGTACGGGTGACGGCGGCCGACCGGCTCGGCGGCTGGGGCACGGCGGGCTGCGCGGACGACGTCGAGCTGTCGCTGCGCGATCTGGCCTTCTTCGCGATGTCGGTCAGTGACAACGCGGCTGCGGATCTGCTGCTGGACCGGGTCGGGCTGGACACCGTACGGCTGCTCGCCAAGGAGCTCGGGCTCGACCGGACGAGGATCGTGGGTGGCCCGCGTGACGTGCTCGATTCGATGCTCTCGGAGGTCGGGGCGGGCGACGAGCGGGAGTTCGCCGTCCGGTACCCCGCCCTGCCGGACGACCGCAAGAGACGGCTGGCCGTACTGGATCCCCTGCGCACCAACGCGAGTACGCCCCGCGAGACCAGCGAACTGCTGCGTCTGATCTGGCGCGACGAAGCGGGTGCTCCGGAAGCCTGCTCCCACGTACGCGACTTGATGAGTCGTCAGGCATTTCGGCACCGACTGGTGTCGGGGTTCCCGGACGACGTGACGATCGCGGCCAAGACCGGGACCCTGCCGGGGCTGCACATGGAGGCGGGAGTCGTCCGGTATCCCGACGGCGGGTGCTACGCGGTGTCCGTCTTCGCCCGTACCCATGAGCTGACCGCCACCCGGCCGACGGTGGACGCCGCGATCGGCGTCGCGGCCGCAATCGCCGTCGACTTCCTGCGGAGCGAGGGCGTCTGACCAGGTCTCATATGCCCTCACGTATCACGAGGACACCGTCTCGATCTTGGACGCGGGAGGTCGATCCCTGATCTGCTGACGCCATGAGCGACTCCGCAGACACACAGAGAGACCCGATGCTCGGCCGACGCAGCCTGCTGCGAGGTGCCGCGATCGGCGCGGCCGGCCCACTCCTTCCCGCCGCCACCACTGCCGGCGCCACCACTGCCACTGCCACCGCAACGACGTCAATATCGGCGTCGGCCGCGGCGTCGCCGTCCTTACGTTGGCTGGGCACCTCCGGCTGGCGCATCGACGTCGACGGCCGGACCGTGCTCTTCGACCCGTACCTCACCCGGTTCAAGACCGGCCTGTTCGACGGCGCCTTCCGCGCGGACACGGAGCTGAGCACCGACCCCGAGGTGGTTCGGGAACACATCGGAGCCCCCGAACTCGTCCTGGTCAGCCACTCCCACTGGGACCACCTCGCCGACGTGCCGTACATCGCCAAGTCCACCGGCGCCCGCGTCGTCGGCACGGAGACCACCTTCCACCTGCTGGTCGCGTTCGGTGTCGACCCGGGTCAGATCTCCGTGGTGAAGGGGGGCGAGGTGCTGGACTTCGGCGGCATCATCGTCGAGGTCGCGGCCGGCCTGCACAGCCGCAACAAGAAGTACGCCTACTTCGCCCCCGGCACGCTCGACACCCCGCCCGCGGCGCCTCCGAGGACCATCGCGGAGCTGCCGGAGGGCGACACGCTCGCCTTCCAGGTGGCGGTCGGCAGCGGTGGGCCCTCGGCGTTCCTCATGGGGGCCAGCGACTTCTCCGAACGGGCGGTCCAGGGACTCCGCCCCGATCTCGCCATGGTCGCCGTGCCCTCCAGCACCGCCACCCACCACTACGTGCCCCGGCTGCTGCGCGCCCTGGGCAACCCCGACGTCGTCGTGCCCGTCCACTGGGACAACTTCGAGGAGCCCCTGAGCGAGCCACCGCGCCGCGACCCGTCGATGGACCTGGACGGCTTCCTCGCCCAGGTGCACCGGGAGTCCCCGGCCAGCCGGATCGTCGTCCCGGACTACCGCACGGTGTACGGCGCGGACATGCGCCCTCGCTCCCAGACCTCCTGACCTCCGCGGACCACGACGACGCGATGGACGCTGGGTAAGAAGTTGGTAACCCTCCGCAAATCCCGCCGACCAGGGTTTTTGTCCGATAGTGAGGGTTTTTTTGATGCTTTTCGCACAAGGATGGAACACTCGTCCGGTCGCAGGCTCGGCCCTGACGTGGATAACCTCAAAAGCGAACATTTCGCCCATATGGGCGTGGTCCGTTTGTGGGGGGACCCGTCACGTCAGGAGTCACACGTGAATTCCACACTCCGCAGCCGCTGTGCCAAGGCGATCGGCGCCGGCGCGCTCTCCGTCGCTCTGCTGTCGGCCGGGACGGCGGGCGCCTTCGCCGCGTCCCCGAGCGCGGCCTCACCGCGTCCGAAGCCGATCATGACCGGCAGCGCGAAGCCGACCGGGACCAGCACCGCGAAGCCGACCAAGTCCGGCTCGCCCATGGCCAACGGTTCGATCACTGCCAGGGTGAGCAAGGTCCAGGTGAAGCCCGGCCAGTCGGTGACGTTCACCGGACGCGCCAAGGGAGTGAAGGTCGGCACCAAGGTGGTGCTGCTGCACATGCACAACGGTAAGTGGACTCCTCTGAAGTCCAGCACCGTGCTCAAGAACGGCAGCAGCTACTCCCTGGTCACCAAGTTCAACAACAAGGGCAAGGAGCAGCTTCGGGTCATGGCGGACAAGATCGTCTCGCCCACCGTCGTCGTGACGGTGAAGTGATCCGGCGGCACCGCCAAGAGAGGGCCGACCCGTGCACGGGTCGGCCCTTTCCCTGTCCGGGCGGGACGACGGCTCGATGAGTCCGGCCCAGGCCACGCTTCGATGAGCCCGGCCCGGTCACGGTTCGATGAGCCCGGCCCGGATCGCGTACCGGGTGAGTTCGAGGCGGTCGCGCAGGCCGAGCTTCTGCAGCAGGTTCGCCCGGTGGCTCTCCACGGTCTTGGCGCTGATGTAGAGCAGTTCGGCGATCTCCTTCGTCGTATGGCCCTCGGCGACCAGCTTGAGCACCTCCTCCTCGCGGTCGGTGACGGTCCGCACGGGCAGTGCCTCGCCGCGCCGCATCCGCTCCAGATAGGTGCGTACGAGCGCGGTCTCGGCGCCGGGATAGATGAACGGCTCGTCGCGCATCGCCGCCCTGCACGCCTCGACCAGGTCGCGGTCGGCGACCGACTTCAGTACGTAGCCGCAGGCCCCCGCCTTGAGCGCCTCGAAGAAGTACTGCTCGTTGTCGTACATCGTCAGGATGAGGATGCGCAGGTCGGGAAGGCGGCGGGAGAGTTCGCGGGCCGCCTGGAGCCCGGTCATCCGGGGCATCGCGATGTCGAGGACGGCGAGGTCCACGTCCGTGTCGCGGGCCCGCGCGACCGCTTCGGCGCCGTCCCCGGCCTCGGCCACGACGCTCAGGTCCGGTTCGCCGTCCAGGATGAGCCGTACGCCACGGCGCACGAGCGTGTGGTCGTCGGCGAGCAGAACCCGGGTGGGCCGGCCCCCGCCGGGCTGCCCGTCGGGCCCGGACGGCATGGGCGGCACGGACGTCATCGGTCTCCCTCGAAAGCGGTCGCGGCGCGGAGCTGCGGCGGGGCACCGGTCTTCGATGCGCCTGTCGTCGATGCACCGGTCTTCGATGCGCCTGTCGTCGATGCACCGGTCGTCGATGCGCCTGTCGTCGATGCGCCTGTCGTCGATGCACCGGTCGTCGTTGCGTCTGTCGTCGTCGAGATGCGCAGCCGTACGTCGGTCCCCGCCCCCGGCCCGGCCCCGACCGAGAGCGTGGCGCCGATCAGCAGGGCCCGCTCCCGCATACCGCTGATCCCCGCCCCTTCCCGCAGCCGGCCAGGGCCCTTGCCGTTGTCCCGGACGAGGAGCTCGACGCCGTCGCCACCGTCGCCGCCGTCCACGCCGACGACCCGCCGCAACCGCAGTTCGGCGCGATCGGCGCCCGCGTGCCGGGCCGTGTTGGTGAGCCCTTCCTGAGCCACCCGGTAGACCACGAGTTCCGTCTCCTCGGTCAGCGGCGGCAGATCTCCGTCGAGGTCGTGGCGTACGGACAGGCCGTGCGTGGTGAACTCGGCCGCCAGCGACCGCAGCGCGCTGTGCAGACCGAGTTCCTCCAGGACACCGGGGCGCAGCCGGCGGGCGATACGCCGGATCTCGTCCAGGCTGCCGCGGGTCGCCTCCTGCGCCTGCCGCACCTCCTCCCGCAGCTCCCCGGGCACCTGGTCGGCGACCCGCTTGAGCTGCAGCAGCACGGCGGTCAGGGTCTGGCCCACCTCGTCGTGGAGCTCCTGGGAGATACGCCGGCGCTCGCCCTCCTGCGCGGAGAGCGCGCGGGCCGAGCTGGTGGCGCGCTCCGTCTCCAGCCGGTCGAGCATGGTGTTGTACGTGGTGATCAGCCCGGCGACCTCCGCGGGGCCTGTGACGGGCGCCCGGGCCCCGGGATGCAGCAGGTCGGCGGTGGCCATGGCCCGGCCGAGCCGTTGCAGCGGGGCCAGTCCTATCCGCAGCACGAGCGCGTTGACGACGAGCAGCGCCGCGAGTCCCGCGACGACGACCAGCACCTCGCCCGGCAGTATCGGCGTCGACACGGTGACCGGGCCCAGCAGCAGCGCGGTGGCCACGGTCAGGCCCGCGGCATTGAGCAGGAAGATCCGCCGGAACAGCGACACGTTCCTCTGTCCGTCCCTTCCTGTCCCTCCGGCCCTTCCGAGCTGCGGCGACGCCGCTGTCCCGGTCAGCTTCGCGCCCGTCGAGCGGTCGTGTCCATCCGTGCCAGCACCCATGTCGCCACCGTACGGGGGATGGCAGCATGACCGTTTTGCACGGGAACGCAAGACCGCGACTCGACGAACGACTCGACGAACGGCACGACGCGTCGAGCGACACGCCGCGATGAGCCAACCGACTCGATGGACAAGGGGAGATCATGTTCACGCCACGCCTTCGGGCGACGCCACTGCCGGGCATCGGGGTCCAGTACGACCTCATGACGCGCGAACAGCGCCACCTGTCGGTGGTGGCGCACCGCGACGGCGCCCGCACCGTGAGCGTGTACCGCGCCGACGACCCCGACTCCTGCGCCCAGTCACTGCGGCTGACGAGCGGCGAGGCCGCCTCGCTGATCGACGCGCTGAAGCCCTCCCACCACAGCCCGAGCCTGCTCTACACCACCGACCTCGGGCTGATCGCCGAGCGCATCGAGATCGCCGCGACCTCCCACTGGAACGGCCGGGTGCTGGGCGAGACCCGGATGCGGACCGAGACCGGCGCGTCGGTGGTGGCGGTGCTGCGCCGCGCCGAGGCCATCCCCTCGCCGACCCCGGACTTCCGGCTGGCGGGCGGGGACACCCTGATCGTCGTCGGCACCCGCGAGGGCGTCGACGGCGCCGCGGCGATACTCGGACGGGAGTGAGCGCGTGCACTCTGCTGTTCTGCTGATCGAGTTCGGCGCCATCATCCTGTGTCTCGGGCTGCTGGGGCGGGCCGCCGCCCGGCTGCGGTTCTCCCCCATCCCGCTGTATCTGCTGGCCGGTCTCGCCTTCGGCGAGGGCGGGCTGCTCCCGCTCGGCGCGAGCGAGGAGTTCGTCGCCACCGGCGCCGAGATCGGCGTCATCCTGCTCCTGCTGATGCTCGGCCTGGAGTACACGGCCAGCGATCTGGTCTCCAACCTCAAGGCCCACTACCCCTCGGGCCTGGTCGACTGCACCCTCAACGCCCTGCCCGGCGCGGCCGCCGCGCTGCTGCTCGGCTGGGGGCCGGTGGCCGCCGTGGTCCTGGCGGGCGTCACCTGGATCTCCTCGTCCGGTGTCATCGCCAAGGTGCTGGGCGACCTGGGGCGGGTGGGCAACCGGGAGACACCGGTGATCCTCAGCATCCTCGTCCTGGAGGACCTGGCGATGGCGGTCTACCTGCCCATCGTCACCGCGCTGGTGGCCGGGGTCGGGCTGGCCGCGGGCAGTGTGACGCTCGCGATCGCCCTGGGAGCCGCCGGACTCGTCCTGTTCGTGGCCGTCCGCTACGGCCGTGTCATCTCCCGCTTCGTCTCCAGCGACGACCCCGAGAAGCTGCTGCTCGTCGTGCTGGGCCTGACGATCCTCGTCGCGGGCATCGCACAGCAGCTCCAGGTCTCCGCCGCCGTCGGGGCGTTCCTGGTCGGCATCGCCCTGTCCGGGGAGGTCGCGGAGGGCGCGCACACGCTGCTCAGCCCGTTGCGGGATCTCTTCGCGGCGATCTTCTTCGTCTTCTTCGGGCTGCACACCGACCCGGCGAGCATTCCGCCGGTGTTGTTGCCCGCGCTCGCGCTGGCCTTCGTCACGGCTCTGACGAAGATCGCCACCGGGTACTGGGCGGCGCGCCGGGCCGGTATCTCCGTGGGTGGCCGGTGGCGAGCGGGCGGCGCGCTGGTCGCGCGAGGCGAGTTCTCCATCGTCATCGCCGGGCTGGCGGTCACGGCCGGCATCGAACCCTCACTCGGCCCGTTGGCCACGGCGTACGTGCTGATCCTGGTCGTACTCGGCCCGCTCACCGCCCGCTACACCCAGCCGCTGGCCGAACGGCTCACGGCCCGGTTCGGTCTCCCCGAGCGCCGGGGTCCCGCGGGACAGCCCGAGGGGAGGGAACCGGAACAGCCCGAGGCTGAGGGTGAGGCACGGCAGCAGACCGCCGTCGGGGACTGAGCCAGGCCGACCGAGCAGAGGGGCCTACGCGTCCGCGCCCCTCCACCCCTGCCCCCGCAGCACCTCCGACACGTCCGGCGCCCGGTAGTGCTCCCCCTTGAGGACCTTGCCGTCGGCCCGGCGGGCGACGCGGCCGTCGGGGCCCAGCTTCGTCAGGTTGGAGCGGTGGACCTCGGCGATCACCGCGTCGAGGTCGATGCCGTGGACGAGCGCGGTGCCGTACGCCACGTACACGACGTCGGCCAGCTCGTGCGCCAGCCGGTCCAGCGGGCCCGAGACCGAGACCTCGGCGACTTCGGCGGCTTCCTCGGCGAGCAGTTCACCACGATGGGCGGCGAGCGCCGGGGACACCTCCGTCGGCGTGCTGCGCGCGTCGAGTCCGAAGGCGAGATGGAACTCACGGACCAGGGAAGCGGGGGATGGAGACACGGGGGAGAGATCGGGAGACGCGGAAGAAGTGACTGGGGAGTCGGACGAGGTCTGCATCCGCCGACCATACCCAGCCCGACTCCGGGCCCCGCTGACCATTCCGAGCCCGATTCCCCGCCCCCGCCGACCCGCTGCCGCGCCTCTCCCGCCTCCCTTCCGCCTTCCTTCCGGCCCCTCTCGGCCCCGCCCTGGTCACCGGCCCCTCTCGGCCCCGCCCTGGTCACCGGCCCCTCTCGGCCCCGCCCTGGTCAGGACGGCCCCCCGGCTGGCAGGATCGCGCGCATGTTCCTGCCACTCCCCCGTATCGACCGGCGCCGCGCGCTGTTCGGCTCGGCCGCCGCGCTCGTGGTGTTCGGGCTGCTGTTGTGGTGGTTGCTGCCGCTGGGCGAGGAGTCGCCGGGCGGCAGGATCACGTTCAGCACGGGTACCCCGACCGGGGTGTACCAGAAGTACGGCACGCTCCTGCAGACCGCGCTCGCCAAGGATATGCCGCGCCTGGACGTCCGGCTGAAGAACAGCGACGGCTCGCAGGAGAACGTCCGCCGGGTGGCCACGGGCCAGGCCGACTTCACCATCGCGGCGGCCGACGCGGTGGAGACGTACATCCTGGAGAACAAGCCGGGATCAGGCCAACTCCGCGGCTGCGCCCGGCTGTACGACGACTATGTGCACCTGGTCGTCCCGCGCTCCTCGTCCGTGCAGTCGGTGGCGGACCTGCGGGGCAAGAGGGTCGCCGTGGGGCCGGACGGTTCCGGGGTACGGCTGATAGCGGAGCATGTTCTACAGGCGGCCGGGCTCGACTCCGCGAAGGACATCAAGCCGTTTCCGGACGGCATCGGCACCATGCCGGACCTGCTCGTACACCACAAGATCGACGCCTTCTTCTGGTCGGGCGGCCTGCCGACGAGCGCGGTGCAGCAGCTCTCGAAGCGCTTCGCCGTCAGGCTGGTGCCGATCGCCGGCGACCTCGTCGCGAAGCTGCACGAACAGGGCGGCGCGGCCCGCTACTACCGGTCCGCAGTGATGCCCGCCGACGCCTACCCCGAGGCCCAGCAGGGCTCGTCCGTGCAGACGCTGGCGGTGGCGAATTTCCTGATCACCCGGGAGGACTCGGACGCCCGGCTCACCGAGGAGCTCACTCGTACGGTGATCAACAGTCGCGACGGCATCGGCCGTCAGGTGCACGCGGCCCAGCTGGTGGACCTGCGCACGGCCATCTACACGGACCCGCTGCCCCTGCACGAGGGCGCTCGGCGCTACTACCGCTCGGTCAAGCCGTAACGCGGGCCGCCTCCCGGCCGCACCCCTGCGGCAACCCCCCGGCCGCAACTCCCGGCCATGGCCGCCCCGCTCACGACTCGGGCCGCGACCTCGGCACCGTCACCGTCACCTTGAGGCCGTGCGGCTCGTGACGGGCGTACGCGATGGAGCCGCCGCCCGCCGAGAGCAGCACCCGCGAGATGGACAGGCCGAGGCCCGAGCCCTTGATGTTCTGGTGCCCCGCGCTGCGCCAGAAGCGGTCGCCGATGCGGGCCAGTTCCTCGTCGCTGAGGCCCGGACCGCGGTCGGTGACGACCACCGTCGAGACCTCGCCGTTCGACGCGACCGCCACCTCGACGTCCTCGCCCTCGGGCGTGAACTTCAGCGCGTTGTCGATCACCGCGTCCAGAGCGCTGGACAGGGTGACCGGGTCGGCCCAGGCGGTGGTGGCCGGGCAGGTGCCCGTCAGGCGTACTCCCCTGCTGTCGGCCAGTGGTGACCAGGACGCGACGCGCTCGGCCGCCAGCTCACCGATGTCGGTCAGCCGCAGGTCCGCCTCGGCGTGCTCGGCGAGCGCCAGGTCGAGCAGGTCGTCCAGGACCTCGGCGAGGCGCTTGCCCTCGGTGCGGACCGACGCGATCTCCTCATTGTCCTCCGGCAGTTCGAGCGCGAGCAGTTCGATGCGCAGCAGCAGCGCCGAGAGCGGGTTGCGCAACTGGTGCGAGGCGTCGGCGACGAAGGCGCGCTGCTGCTCCAGGACGTCTTCGACGTTGTCCGCCATCTCGTTGAACGACCGGGCCAGGCGCCTGAGTTCCGGCGGCCCGCCCGCGACCGCGACCCGCGACTTCAGCCGCCCGGTCGCGATGTCGTGGGTGGTGGCGTCGAGGACGCGTACGGGCTTGAGCACCCAGCCGGTCAGCCGCAGCGCCGCGCCGAGGGCGAGGAGCATCGCGGCGACCTCGCCCGCGCCGATGATCACCCAGCCGTGCAGGATCTTCGAACGCATCTGTCCGGTGGGCGAGTCGGTGACCACGACCGCGATGACGTCACCGTCCCGGATGACCGGGGACGCGACGACGAGCCGGTCGCGCTGCCACGGCCAGACCTGCTCCGGGTCGTGGCTGCGGCGGCCCAGGAGCGCCTCGTTGAAGGCCTCGCGCCCCTCGCCCTTCGCGACCATGTACCAGTTCTCGGGCGCGTTGGCCATTGGCGCGAGGTCGCGGTAGAAGACGCCGACACGGATGCCGTACACCTCGTAGTACGCGACGAGTTCCTTGCGCAGGGTCTCCCCGCGCTCGTCCGTCGTGCCCACTCGGGAGCCGCCGGCCGGCTGCTCGGTGACGAACTGAGCGAGGGCGGCGAAGCGTGCCGTGTCGTCGATGCGGTCGACGACCACACGCTGTTGCTCGGCGGCCGCGACACTCACGGCGAGCGGGATGCCGAGCGCGAGCAGCACGGCTGCCATCAGGACGATGAGCAGCGGAAGGAGGCGGGTGCGCACCGGTGCACGCTACGCCGTGGGAGCGACGAGCCGGTACCCCACGCCGCGCACGGTCTCGATCAGCGCCGGCATGCGCAGCTTGGAACGCAGGGACGCGACATGCACCTCCAGGGTGCGCCCGGTCCCCTCCCAGCTGGTGCGCCACACCTCGCTGATGATCTGCTCCCGGCGGAAGACCACCCCGGGCCGCTGGGCGAGCAGCGCGAGCAGGTCGAACTCCTTGCGGGTCAGTTGGACCACCGAACCGTCGACGCTGACCTGGCGTGTGGGCAGTTCGATGCGGACCGGCCCGAGCCGCAGCGCGGTGTCCCCGGAGCCGGCGGCGTCGTCGGGGACGCTGCGCCGGCTGACGGCGTGGATACGGGCGAGCAGTTCCCCGGTGTCGTAGGGCTTCACCACGTAGTCGTCGGCTCCGAGGTTGAGGCCGTGGATCCGGGACCGTACATCGGAGCGGGCGGTGACCATGATCACCGGAGTGCTGGTGCGTTTGCGGATCTTGCCGCAGACCTCGTAGCCGTCCTGGTCGGGCAGGCCCAGGTCGAGCAGGACCACACCGAAGCCGTCGCTCTCCGGAACCAGTGCCTGCAGGGCCTCCTCGCCGCTGCGGGCGTGCGTGACGTCGAAGCCGTGTCGCGCCAGCACCGCGGACAGGGCCGCCGCGACGTGGTTGTCGTCCTCGACGAGCAGCAGTCTCATTCCGGCCCCCTCCGGTTCATCGGTCGTACGGTCCGATCCTGTTGGATCGCGGCGCACACGCGTGTGCACCAAGGAAGTCACGCCGATGGATCAGGACCGCGTCAAGAGGGTTCGGGTCGCGGAGGGCTTCCGTTACCCAGCCGGTACGCGGCCGGGACGCGGCCGCGCAACAGCTACTACGACACGTGTCCGATTGCTACCGGATCGTGATGCTCAAGTTCCCCTCAGATGTAATGACGCTGGTCGCACGGGGTCACTACTGTCCACCGAAACCGAGGAGGACGGAGCCCCAGAGCGATGACCGAAGTATCGGTGGCCAAGGATGCCGTGGCCGCGACCGAGGACCTGGTCGTCCTGAAGAGCGTCAACAAGCACTTCGGCGCGTTGCACGTGCTCCAGGACATCGACCTGACGATCGCGCGTGGCGAGGTCGTCGTGGTCATCGGGCCCTCCGGGTCCGGGAAGTCCACCCTGTGCCGCACCATCAACCGCCTGGAGACGATCGATTCGGGCGACATCACCATCGACGGCAAGCCGCTGCCCGACGAGGGCAAGGCACTGGCCCGGCTGCGGGCCGACGTGGGCATGGTCTTCCAGTCCTTCAACCTCTTCGCGCACAAGACGGTGCTCGAGAACGTGATGCTGGGTCAGATCAAGGTCCGCAAGGCCGACAAGAAGGCGGCCGAGGAGAAGGCCCGCGGACTGCTCGACCGGGTGGGCGTGGGCACCCAGGCGGACAAGTACCCCGCGCAGTTGTCGGGCGGTCAGCAGCAGCGGGTCGCGATCGCGCGGGCGCTGGCGATGGACCCCAAGGTCATGCTCTTCGACGAGCCGACCTCGGCGCTCGACCCCGAGATGATCAACGAGGTCCTGGAGGTCATGCAGCAGCTCGCGAGCGACGGCATGACGATGATCGTCGTCACTCATGAGATGGGCTTCGCTCGTTCGGCTGCCAACCGGGTGGTCTTCATGGCTGACGGTCGCATCGTCGAAGAGGCGGTGCCCGACCAGTTCTTCAGCAATCCCCGCAGCGACCGAGCCAAGGACTTCCTGTCGAAGATCCTTCACCACTGACGGCCTGCGCTTCTTCATCACTGAGGTTCGTTCCTGAACCGACGTTCATCGCTGACGTTCATCGCTGACCTCGCTGACGTTCATCGCTTGCGTTCATCACTGAAGCCCACACCTGAAGCCCATGCCTGAAGACCTGCATCTCCTCCCCACCCAAAGGATGTTCACCATGAAGCTCCGCAAGGTCACGGCCGCCTCGGCCGTCGTGCTCGCACTCGCCGTGACCGCCACGGCGTGCGGTTCGGACGACAAGAAGGACAGCGACTCCTCCGGCGGCGGCAAGAAGATCACCATCGGTATCAAGTTCGACCAGCCGGGCATCGGCCAGAAGACGCCGCAGGGTTACTCGGGCTTCGACGTCGACGTCGCCACGTACGTCGCCGGGAAGCTCGGCTACAAGGCCGACCAGATCCAGTGGAAGGAGACGAAGAGCGCCGACCGCGAGAACGCGCTCTCGCGCGGTGACGTCGACTTCATCGCCGCCTCCTACTCGATCACCCCGGAGCGCGAGAAGAAGGTCGACTTCGCCGGTCCCTACCTGCTCGCCCACCAGGACGTGCTGATCCGGTCCGACGACACCGCCATCAAGTCGCCGTCGGACCTCAACAGCAAGAAGCTTTGTTCCGTGACCGGTTCGACCTCGGCGCAGAACGTGCACGACAAGCTGGCGCCCAAGGCCCAGCTCCAGCAGTACCCGACGTACTCGGCCTGCCTGACGGGTCTGCAGAGCAAGGCGATCGACGCCCTGACGACGGACGACTCGATCCTCGCCGGCTACGCCTCGCAGGCCGCCTTCAAGGGCAAGTTCAAGCTCGGCGGCCTCAAGATGACCAACGAGAACTACGGCATCGGCGTCAAGAAGGGCAGCGACCTCAAGGCCAAGATCAACACGGCTCTCGAGGCGATGGTGTCCGACGGTTCCTGGCAGAAGGCCGTGGACAAGAACTTCGGTCCGGCGCAGTACAAGAACGAGCCCGCTCCGAAGATCGGCAACATCGTCAGCTGATGTCGGGCCCGCCGGTGCGCCGCCCTCGGGGGCGGCGCACCCGGGCATCACCACACGCGGAAGCGCGGGAAATCGTGTTCGACTTTCTTCAAGGTTACGACCTGCTGGGAGCGTTCTGGATGACGGTGAAGCTCACCGTCCTCTCAGCCGTCGGCTCCCTGATATGGGGAACCATGCTGGCCGGCATGCGGGTCGGTCCGGTGCCTCTCATGCGCGGTTTCGGCACCGCCTACGTGAACATAGTGCGGAACATCCCGCTGACCGTGATCATCCTGTTCACCTCGCTGGGCCTCGACCAGACCCTGCGGGTGAGTCTCGGCTCGGACCAGGTCGACACGGTCAACTTCCGGCTGGCCGTGCTCGGTCTGATCGCCTACACCTCGGCCTTCGTCTGCGAGGCGCTGCGCTCCGGCATCAACACCGTGCCCGTCGGTCAGGCGGAGGCGGCCCGCGCCATCGGTCTGAACTTCACCCAGGTCCTGACCCTGGTCGTGCTTCCCCAGGCGTTCCGTTCGGTCGTCGGTCCGCTGACGAACGTGCTGATCGCCCTGACGAAGAACACCACGGTGGCGGCCGCGATCGGTGTCGCCGAAGCGGCCACCCTGATGAAGTCCATGATCGAGAACGAGGCCCAACTCATCGCGATCTCGGCCGTCTTCGCCTTCGGGTTCATGTGTCTGACGCTGCCGACCGGCCTCCTCCTCGGCTGGGTGGGCAAGAAGGTGGCGGTGAAGCGATGACGTCCGTCCTGTACGACACCCAGGGCCCCCGCGCCAAGCGGCGCAACATCCTCTACTCGGCGCTGTTCCTGGTCGCCTTCGCGGCCCTGTTGTGGTGGGTGATCACCAGCCTCAACGACAAGGACCAGCTCGCCTGGGAGAAGTGGAAGCCCTTCGTCCACAGCGAGGCCTGGAGCACGTACCTCTGGCCGGGGCTGCAGAACACCCTGAAGGCCGCGGCCCTCGCCATGGTCATCGCCCTGCCGCTCGGCGCCTTCTTCGGCATAGCCCGGCTCTCCGACCACGCCTGGATACGCATCCCGGCGGCCGCGATCGTGGAGTTCTTCCGCGCCATCCCGGTGCTGGTCCTCATGATCTTCGCCGACGCCGCGTACTCCGCGTACACGAACACCAGCTCGGACGACCGTCCGCTCTACGCCGTCATCACGGGACTGGTGCTCTACAACTCCTCGGTCCTCGCGGAGATCGTCCGCGCGGGCATCCTGTCGCTGCCCAAGGGGCAGTCCGAGGCGGCCATGGCCGTCGGTCTGCGCAAGAACCAGGTCATGCGGTTCATCCTGCTGCCGCAGGCGGTCACCGCGATGCTGCCGGCGATCGTCAGCCAGCTCGTCGTGATCGTGAAGGACACCGCGCTCGGCGGCGCGGTCCTCACCTTCCCCGAGCTGCTCGCCTCCGTCAGCCCGATGAGCGCGTACTACGGCGCGAACACCATCGCCAGCTTCACCGTCGTGGCCCTGATCTACATCGCGCTCAACTTCAGCCTCACGAGCTTCGCGAGCTGGCTCGAGGGACGGCTGCGGCGCGGCAAGAAGTCGACGGGCGTGGTGCTGGCGCCGGCCGCGGTCGGGGGCACGGAGTCGACCGGCACGGGCGTCGGCATCTCCATCTGACGGATCCTCACCCTTCGTCGGTGTCAACGGGGGCAGTGGCGTGATCGCCACTGCCCCCGTCACTTGACGCAAGCACCGGCAATGGGTTGCATACGTTCTGTGATCGTGCACCCCGTTCCAACTGCCTGTTCCCGACCGTTCCTCAGGACACCGCTCCGGGCAGGGGGCCGCGCGCCGTGGACCCGGTGATCATCGTCGGCGCGGGGCCCGTGGGCCTCACGCTGGCCCTTGCGCTGGCCCGCCAGGAGGTCCCCTCCGTGGTCCTCGACGAGGGGCCGGGCAAGGACGAACAACGGCTCGCGCGGACGGTGGTGCTGCGCGAGGACACGGCCGCGCTCGTCGAGCGCCTGACGGGCCTGCCTCTCACCGATGCCGGTTTCCATTGGGCCGGATGGCGGTCGATGCGGCGCAAGCAGGTGATGCGCGAGATCGACTTCGCTGCCCGGGCGTCCGCCATGGACTTGCCGGACTTCGAAGCCGATGCGCACGGCTCCGGAGGCGCGGCGCTCGGCGCGGGGAGCGGCGCGCACGGCGCAGTAGGCGGCGCGCAAGCCTTTGGGGGCGGCACGCACGGCTCGGGGAGTAGCGCTCAGCGCTCCAGGGGGAGCGCTCGGGACCCGAAGGGGAGCGCGCAGAGCCTGAAAAGCGCCGGGCTCGGACCGACCACGGACGCGCAGGACTCCGAGGGCGCCGACGTGCCCGCCCCGCTGCACCTCGCCCAGCACGCGCTGACCGGCGCCCTGCGCGAGGCCATCATCCACGAGCGGCTGATCAAGGTCGCCGTGGGCAGCCGCCTCGACTCGATCGAGCAGGAGTCCTCGGGCGTCACGGCGCACACCCGCGGTCCCAACGGCACATGGTGGCGCGGCAGTTACCTGGTCGGCTGCGACGGACCGCGCTCGACCGTGCGCAAGCTCCAGGACATCCGCTTCCCCGGACGTACAGCCGTCGAACGATACGCCGTGGCGGCGCTGCGTACGGAACTTCCCTGGCCCGGCCAGGCGTTGCTGCACCGGATGCCGCCGTGGCGGACGTCGGGCCCCTCCAGCGGAGAGGTGACCGCGCGCCCCCTCGCCGACGACGTGTGGCGGCTGGACTGGCTGCTGCCGCCCGGCAAGGACCTGGTCACGCCCGATCTGCTGGTGGCGCGCATCCGCGAGACCCTCGCGGGCTGGAACGCGGGCTCCACACCCCCGTACGAGCTGCTCGACACCGGAGTCCACACCGTCCACCACCGTCTCGCCCGCCGCTGGCGGGCCGGCCGGGTCTTCCTCGCCGGGGACGCCGCGCACCTGCTCGGCGTGCTCGGCACCCAGGGCCTGGACGAGGGCCTGCGGGACGCCGACAACCTCGCCTGGAAGCTGGCGCTCGCCTGGCACCACGGCCCGCTCGAGGCACTGCTCGACAGCTACCAGGCGGAGCGGCGGGCTGTCGTCGCCGCCCGACTGCGCGCCGCCGACCAGGCGCTGCCACTGCTGCGCAGCGGCGGAGGCCTGCGCTCGTACGTCCCCGGGTCGGCCCGTGGCCACGACGCGCTGCTCACGGACGGCCACCTGGGACGCGGCCCGCTGGGTGCGCCGGGGGTGTACGCCGACTCGCCGCTCGCGCCCGCGCACACCGAGTCGGAGACCCCGGTGGACACGGCACCCGGTGCGCCGGTCGTCGACGTACGCGTGACCGCGGAGGACGGCTCGTTCGTGCAGCTGCGGGAGCGGCTCGGTCGCGGGGTGCTGCTCGTCGTGCTGATCGCTCCGGGTACGGGCGTGTGGGCGCGCAAGCACTGGGTGACGGCCGGAATCATGCCCCGGCTCGCGGCCGCCGTGACCGCGCTGCCGCACCGCGCCGAGCTGCTGGTCGCCGAGAGCTATCCCGGCGCGGCGGCACACACCGTGCTCCTGGTGCGCCCCGACGGCCACCTGGTCACCGCGCTGAGCGGGGTGCGCCCGGCCGACCTGTACGCGGCGGCCGAGACGACTCTGGGCGGCCCCGCCACGGCGGAAGCGGAAGCGGAAGCGGAAGCGGAGACCGCGGCGAGTACGACCTGACGACCCTGGTGGTCCGGCCAGCCCCCGGACCACCATGCTCAGGTCGCCGAACCCGTCCGGAGGGGCGGAGCCACGGCCATCGCGGCACCCTCGGTCACCGGATGGTCCACATAGTGACAGTGAGTTGACCGGCCCGGACCGCCATGGTGTACTCCGGATCGTGACCGACACCTGTGTGCGCCTGTGGCGGAGGGTCCATATGGACCTCGTCCGCTATGCGGGCTGCGTGTGTCGCCCGTCCTGCTGAATTCGCAGCTCTTCTCTCCCCGCGCGCCGCCCCTCCCTGTCGGCTGCCGCGCGCACCCACGCGAACGCCCAGGACGGTACCCGTGTCTGTGTCCACCCCCTCCACCGCGCCTTCCGCCTCCGCACCGGTCCAGGCCCCCACCCAGGCCGACCTGTTCGACTTCGTGCGCCGCACCGCCACCGACGCCGAACTGATCGCTTCCCTCCCCCTCGACCCCGAGGGCCGCACCTGGGTGCGGCTGGAGGGCCCCGGCGGCAGCGAGGCCTGGCTCATCGGCTGGCCCCCCGGCACCGGGACCGGCTGGCACGACCACGCCGACTCGGTCGGCGCCTTCGTCGCCGCCGCGGGCGAGCTCAAGGAGTACTCGCTCGCCGCCCGCCTGCCCACCGACGGCTGGAAGACCCTCGAACTCTCCGAGGACGTCGACCGCGAACGTCGGCTGCCGGCCGGCGAGGGCCGCTCCTTCGGCCGCCACCATGTGCACGAGGTGCTCAACGAGTCCACCGAGGAGCACGCGATCTCCGTCCACGCGTACTACCCGCCCCTGCCCCGGATCCGCCGCTACAGCCGCACGGGGCAGGTGCTGCGCCTGGAGCACGTCGAGCGTCCGGAGGACTGGCAGTGAGCGCAACCCGCCCGGTGGGCATCGACACCTTGCTGGAACGGGTCCGCGAGGGACTCGACCGGGTGGAGGCCGAGGAGGCCCACTCCGCCGCACAGGCCGGCGAAGCCCTCCTCGTCGACATCCGGTACGCCGCCCTGCGCGAGCGCGACGGACTGATTCCCGGCGCCCTCGTCGTCGAGCGCAACGAACTGGAGTGGCGGCTCGACCCCCAGGGCAGCCACCGCGCCCCGGAGGCCACGAGCCATGATCTGCGGGTCGTGGTGGTCTGCAACGAGGGGTACGCGTCCAGCCTCGCCGCCGTCTCCCTCCACCAGCTCGGACTGCACCGGGCGACCGACCTGGTCGGCGGCTTCCAGGCGTGGAAGGCGGCCGGTCTCCCGGTGACGGCCTAGCTCCGGGCTCACGATCACCGTGCGGCGGCGCGTACTTGGTCGCGGCGCGCACTTGAGTGCGGTGCGTAGTTGAGTGCGGTGCGTATTTGGTGGGCGCCCTCTGATGTAAAGGGCGCCCACCATTGCGTACCGCCGCTTACTCCTTTGCGTACCGCCCTTTACTCCTTGGCCGTGGCCACCGTGACCGGGCGCACCCGCAACGCCACCCGGCCCGGCAGCGCGGTGGCGACGAGCGCGAGCAGCCCGGCGAGCGCGACCACGGCGACGTACACCAGGGGTGTGACCGCCGGGGCCGCCTCGCCCGTCATGCCGACGCTGAACGCGGTGAGGACGGCGAGCGCGATTCCGCTGCCGAGCGCGGTGGCGAGCAGCAGGACCGAGAGCGCCTCCGTGCGCAGCATCCCCAGCACCTGGCGCCGGGTCGCCCCAGCGAGGCGCAGCAGCGCGAACTCGCGAACGCGCTCCGAGACCGACATGGCCAGCGTGTTGACGACGGCGATGGCGGTGAAAGCCAGGACGAGTCCCATGGCGAGGTAGTTGACCTCGGCGTTCGCCTGCTGCCGTGCGGCCTGGATCGAGTCGGCGGCGGCCGGGGCGAGGACGTGGATCCCCGGGAACTCACGGAGGGTAGTCGCGAGTTGTGTCTGTGTACGGGCGGTGCTGACGAGGACGGAGGTCGCGAGCGGGTTGTCCACATGGCGGGCGACCAGGTCATGGGCGAAGGTGAGGTCGCCGAAGCCGAGGCCCTCGGCGTAGACGGCCACCACGGTCGGCGTTACGGGTGTTCCGTCGCCCAGCGTGAGTTTCAGGGAACTGCCGGGCTTCAGGTGGAGCTGGTCGGCGGCGAGTTCGCTGACGGCGACGGTGTCCTCGGTGAGCTTCTTCAGAGAGCCGGCGGTGACGTCCGGGTCCCAGGTGCGGGTGAGGCCCCCGGGTGTGACGCCCTGCGCCGCGTACTTGTCGACTCCCACACGGACGGTGGTGCGGACCACTTCGGTGACGGTGTCGTGCTGCGTACGCAACCGCTGTGCGGCCTCGGCCGGTACGCCCGGGCCCTGGGCGGCCACCACCCAGTCGGCGCGGATGCCCTCGCGGGCCTGGGCGCGGGCCGCGTTGCCCAGGGTCGGCTGGACGAAGAGAACGGTGCAGGTCATGCCGATGAGGAGGGTCAGAGGAGTGACGACGGAGGCCATCCGGGCGGCATGGCCACGGAGGTTGGCACGCGCCAGCCGACTGCTGGGTCCGGTCAGCGCGAGCGGACCTCCGAGTATGGCCACGGCCGCCCTGACCAGCAGCGGACCGAGCAGCGCGACGGAGGAGGCGAGGACCACGACGGCCAGGAAGGTCACGGGAGTCGAGGCGGGTTCCGTGCGCAGAACACTGAGCACGGCGACGAGGACGGCACCGCCGGCGAGCAGGGCGACACCCACGAGGATCCGTCCCCACGCCGGGCGGGTGCGCTCGGCCCTGGCTTCGGCGAGCGCCTCGGCCGGGCGGATCCGGGCGATCCGACGCGAGGAGATACGGGCGGCGGCCCACGCACCGAGCAGTGTCGCGGCGAGCGCGGCGAGCGGCGGGAAGACGCTGACGGTGTGCTGAAGCGTGGCCGGCACGGCGCCCATGGCCATGAACCGGCCGTGCAGCCAACTGCCCAGCGGCAGCCCCGCGAGCGCGCCGGTGGTACCCGCGGCGGCCCCGACGATCAGTGCCTCACGGCCGAGGAGCGCCCGGATCTGGCCCGGCGTGGCGGCGATGGCGCGCAGCAGGGCGAGTTCGCGATGGCGCTGCTGCACGGAGAGCGCGAAGGTCCCGACCACCACGAGGACGGCCACGAGCAGTGAGGTGCCGCCCATCGCACCGCCCATGCTGACCAGCTTCGTACGCGCGGCGGCCGCGTCCAGGAACTCCACGGGCCCCCTGCCGTCACCGGAGCTGACCTGCACGGTCGTACCGTGCGGCGCCTTGGTGCCATGCAGCGCCGTGCTGACCGATCGCTTCAGCACGGCCGCGTCCGTGCCCTTGGCGGGAAGCACCCCGAAGGCGGTGACCCGTCCGGGGTGGGCGGCGAGGCGGCGGGCCTCGGCGGTGGAGAAGAAGAGGGCGGTCTGGTGCCGCACCTCCTGGGCGGGGGCGGCTATTCCGGTGACCCGGTAGGTCCGCGGGCTCTGCGTCGACTGGACGGTGAGCCGGTCGCCGGGCTCGAGGTGGGCGCGCTCGGCGAAACGGCGGTCGATGACGAGATCACCGTCGGCCTTGGGGGCGGTGCCTGTGGTGAGGGTGTACGGAGTCAGCGCGGCGGAGTCCCAGGCGTGCCCGTAGGCGGGCCGGTCCTTGTCGACGGCCCCGCCGGGTGCCAAGGGCTCGGCCAGGAAGGTCAGTTCGGGGATGACCTCACGTACGCCGGGCACCTTCCGAAGCTCGGTGGCGAGGTCGTCCGGGAGCCAGGCCCGTTCGGCGATCGGCTTGGCCTTGTGTTTGACCTTGGTCTTGCCCTTCTTGTGTTTGACGGTGGTCTGGTGGACGTTCTGGTCGGCGGAGACCACGACGGGCGTGGCGGCATACCGTTCGGTGGCGATCGTGCCGCGCAGGCCCGTCTCCAGGAGGGTGCCGCAGGCGG
This sequence comes from Streptomyces olivochromogenes, assembly GCF_001514115.1. Classification (GTDB taxonomy): domain Bacteria; phylum Actinomycetota; class Actinomycetes; order Streptomycetales; family Streptomycetaceae; genus Streptomyces; species Streptomyces olivochromogenes. Next base: position 35,390 of record NZ_KQ948462.1, on the reverse strand, counting down.
TGATGAGAGCGGCCGCGCACATCAAGGCGAAGAAGGCACCGAGGAAGCCACCCTTGCGGGCTCGGACGGTCTGCAGGGCGTAACGCAGCATCATGAAGGGTCGCTCCCTGGTCTGTCGTGGGGTGCCGTGCGGTTCTCGGGCACGGCGTCGGGGGCGGCGTCGGGGGCCGGGAAGGCGAGGAACCGGGTGAGCACGGTGCGGGCGCCGGGCGGGGTGTCGGCCTCGGGGCGCTTGTAGCGGTTGAGGAGCGCGATGTACTCCTCGAAGAACGCGCGGAGCTCGGGAAGCGTCAGCCGGATGCTGCCGCGCGAGTAGGGGAAGGCGTCGACCCAGGGATCGGCTTCGCCCACCTCCCCGTCCACGCCCCGCGTCCGTAGCTGCCTCTGCACCTGCATTTGCATCTGCTCGAAGAGTTCGAGGTCGGCGGCGTACGCGTGGTGGTTCAACTCGTCCATGACGAGCCGCATCTCGGGGCTCTGCCGACTGCGCGGCGGGAAGCGGCGGTCACCGGGAACGGCCCGCCACCAGCGCTCCCTGCCGTGGCCGCCCGCCTCCGCCGGTCGGTCCACTTCCTCCACGAAGCCGTACCGAGCGAGCTCACGCAGGTGGTAGCTGGTGGCTCCGGTGTTGAGCCCGAGCGCCCGGGCCAGCGTCGCCGAGGTGGCGGGGCCGTGCACGGTGAGGTGCTGAAGCATGCGCTGCCGACGGGGCTGCGCGAGGGCCTTGAGCGTGGCGAGGTCGGAGAGCTCGGTGGGGCCACGCGAAGTCTCCTCGCCCCGCCTCACCAAGGGTTCCGCGCCGGGTTCCTGTGCCATGCGTACACAGTCCTCTGTGCACAGGCACCTGTGCATTGCGGCAACCCGGCGTCACCCTCCGGGGGTTAACCCCACCCTCACGAAGGGGAGTTGGACATTCCTGGGCCGAGCGGAGGTGGGAAGACTGGCGAAGGGGAGGGGCAGGGGCCAGGTTCCAGGCCGGGGCCGGGGCGGGTAGCCCCTCGGACCGCACTCCCTCGGCCCCGGTGACCCTTCATCCCCGGAGACCCGTCGTCCCCGGAGACCCGTCGCGCCCGGACACCCGTCGCCCCCTGAACGCGATCCGCACCCCGCGCGCCCACCGCGATCAGTCCCGGTGTCTCCTCTGAGCCCAACCGTCAGGCCGCCCACCGGCATACACCGAGTTCAGAACCCGGCTACCAGGCCCGCCCCCGCCCCTCGCTCCCGCCCCCAAGGCTCAGAACCCCTCGTCCCCCAAGCCCTCCGTGTCCTCCCCCTCTTCCTCCAGCGCCTGGCGAACCACGCGCAGCGCCATCCCCTCGGAGTAGCCCTTGCGGGCGAGCATGCCCGCAAGGCGTCGCAGCCGCTTGTCGCGGTCGAGGCCGCGCGTGGAGCGAAGCTTGCGCGCGACGAGCTCACGCGCCGTCGCCTCCTCCTGCTCCGAGTCGAGCTGCCCGACGGCCTCGTCGATCAGCGTCGAGTCCACGCCCTTGGTCCGCAGCTCCCGCGCGAGCGCCCGCCGGGCCAGACCCCGGCCGTGGTGCCGGGACTCCACCCAGGCGTCCGCGAAGGCACCGTCGTTGATCAGCCCGACCTCCTCGAACCGTGACAGCACCTCGTCCGCCACATCGTCGGGGATCTCACGCTTGCGCAACGCGTCCGCGAGCTGTTTCCGCGTGCGCGGGGTCCCGGTGAGCAGGCGCAGACAGATCGCCCGCGCCCGCTCAGCCGGGTCCCCTGGGGGCTCCCCCTTCTCGGCCCTCGACGAGGAAGGAGTGCCTCCGTCCTGTGGGTCGTCGGACGGCTCACCGAAACCGCCACGCCTCCGACGCCCTCGTCCACCTCGCGGCACCCCGTCGCCGCGCCCCCCGTCACCGCGCCGCCCACCGCCACGGCGCGATCCACCGCCCGGAGGACCGTGACCGTCCGTCAGACCGTCGCCTTCGCCGTCGCCCGCCGGACGATCACCGCCGTACGGATCCCCGCCGTGGAACCCCTCGGGGCCATACGTGTCACCGGAATACGCGGAGGAGCCGCCGTACATCTCGTCCCCGTACGGCCCGTCCCCGGCGTGCGCCCTTTCACCGTCTCCGGCCGAGTCGCCGTTCCCCCCGTGCCCCTGCCCCCGCGAGGGGACGGGGTAGGCGTACTCGGCCCAGTCGGTTCGTCGCGTCATGGACTAGCTCTTGGCCGCCGCGGCCTTGGACTTGGTGGTCTTGGCCGCCGGGGCGGGCACCGTCTTCGCGGCCTCGTCCGCGGCGGTCGAGACCGCCGCGTCCGCGCCCGGCTCGGCGGTGGGCTCCGTCGGCCTCACACCGACGCCCAGCTTCTCCAGGATCTTCTTCTCGATCTCGTTGGCGAGGTCGGGGTTGTCCTTCAGGAAGTTGCGCGCGTTCTCCTTGCCCTGGCCGAGCTGGTCGCCCTCGTACGTGTACCAGGCGCCGGCCTTGCGGACGAAGCCGTGCTCCACACCCATGTCGATCAGGCCGCCCTCGCGGCTGATGCCGTGCCCGTAGAGGATGTCGAACTCGGCCTGCTTGAAGGGCGGCGCGACCTTGTTCTTGACGACCTTGACGCGGGTGCGGTTGCCGACCGCGTCGGTGCCGTCCTTCAGCGTCTCGATGCGGCGGATGTCGAGTCGCACCGAGGCGTAGAACTTCAGCGCCCGGCCACCCGTCGTGGTCTCCGGGGAGCCGAACATCACGCCGATCTTCTCGCGCAGCTGGTTGATGAAGATCGCGGTGGTCTTCGACTGGTTGAGCGCGCTGGTGATCTTCCGCAGGGCCTGGCTCATCAGACGGGCCTGCAGACCCACGTGCGAGTCGCCCATCTCGCCCTCGATCTCCGCGCGCGGCACCAGGGCGGCGACGGAGTCGATGACGATCAGGTCGAGCGCGCCGGAGCGGACGAGCATGTCCACGATTTCCAGCGCCTGCTCGCCGTTGTCAGGCTGGGACAGGATCAGGTTGTCGATGTCGACACCGAGCTTCTTCGCGTACTCGGGGTCGAGGGCGTGCTCGGCGTCCACGAAGGCCACCTGGCCGCCGGCCTTCTGCGCGTTCGCCACCGCGTGCAGCGTCAGCGTCGTCTTACCGGAGGACTCCGGGCCGTACACCTCCACCACTCGGCCGCGCGGCAGGCCGCCGACACCGAGGGCCACGTCGAGCGCGGTCGACCCGGTGGGGATGACCTCGATGGGCTCGTTCGGCCGCTCGCCCAGGCGCATCACCGCGCCCTTGCCGAATTGCCGTTCAATCTGTGCGAGCGCGGCGTCGAGCGCCTTCTCGCGGTCCGTACCTGCCATGGGTTCCACCCGATTTGCTTGAGTCGATCGCTTCACGTCAAAGACGCTAACGCCTGCCACTGACAATGCGCCCCGACGCCCGTCCAGCCTGTGGATAACTCGGGTACATCTCTGTGAAAACCCTGCCGAAATCCCCGCCGAGAGCCCCGCCGGAGATTCCATAAGAATGGATGTTCGATTTTGGTGTCAAGCGCACCACGCGGCACCTCCGAGCCTACGTTCGCGGACCGACAACGGCCGGGATCCCCGCCTACTCCACGGGGCGTACCACCGGAGTCTTCGGCCGTACGACGACCTCAGGGCCCCGGCCGCCGAAGCTTGGACCTCATGGAGAGCCGCAGCGGCACCCCCGCTCCCGCCGTGACCACCGCCGTCGCCCCACCGGCACGACCGTCTCCGGTGCGCCCCGTGTGGCGGGAGGCGTGGCGCGGAGTGCGTCCCGCCGAGCGGCTCTGCCATGTGACCGGCGCCGTGCTGGTGCTCTCCGGGCTGGCGCATCTGGTCGTCTTCGCCGTGGACGGCGGCCCCTGGGACGGGCCCGTCTCCTGGCGCAAGCCCGTCACATTCGGGCTCTCCTTCGGGCTGACGCTGATCGCGATCACGTGGGTCACGTCGTATCTGCGGGTCGGAACGCGTCTGCGCTCGGCGCTGCTCGTCGTGTTCGCCGCCGACTGTGTCGTGGAGGTGGGCGGGATCACCCTTCAGGCGTGGCGCCGGGTGCCCTCGCACCTCAACATGGAGACCGGCTTCGACACAGCGGTGTCGATGACGCTCGCGGTGGGCGGCGGGGTTCTCGTGGTGCTGCTCACCGTGTTCGCGGTGGCCTCCTTCCGGAACCGGCCCGCGGGCCCCCTGGGGATGCCGCTCGCGCTGCGCTCCGGGTTCGCGGTCCTGCTCGTCGCGCTGGCGTCGGGCGCCGCGATGATCGCGCGCGGGGTCGTCCTCACCCGCACGGGTCACCAGGAGGCGGCGTACCACTCGACGGCCCCGCTCAAGCCGCTGCACGGAGTGAGCCTGCACGCCGTGCTGGTCCTGCCCGCGCTGGCCTGGCTGCTGTCGCACACGCCATGGAGCGACCGGACACGGCAGCGGGTCGTCCACACGGCGGTCGGCTGCTACGCGGCGGCGGTCCTGGCCACCGGAACATGGGCGGCCCTCACCTGGTGAACCCTGGTGAACCTCGTAGGCCTCATCGGCCGAGCAGCCCTCGCACCCGGGCGCGGAAGGAGGGCGACCTCCTGGTCCGGTGGCCGTGCACCCGGGGATCGTCCGTGACGTCGTACCGCTTCACATAAGCCCCCAGGAAGGCCTGGAGGGTGGCGACCGCGGGGATGGCGATCAGGGCGCCCACCGCCCCGAGGAGGGCGGTGCCCGCGATGACCGAGCCGAAGGCGACCGCGGGGTGGATGTCCACGGTCTTGGCGGTCAGCTTGGGCTGCAGTACGTAGTTCTCGAACTGCTGGTAGACCACGACGAAGATCAGCACCCACAGCGCGTACCAGGGGTCGATGGTGAAGGCGATCAGCATCGGCAGGGCGCCGGCGAGATACGTGCCGATGGTGGGGATGAACTGCGAGACCAGACCCACCCAGACCGCGAGCACGGGCGCGTAGGGCACGCCCAGGGCCTGCAGCAGGATGTAGTGCGCGATGCCCGAGATCAGCGCCATCAGACCGCGCGAGTACAGATAGCCGCCGGTCTTGTCGACGGCTATCTCCCACGCGCGCAGCACCTCGGCCTGTCGCGCGGGCGGCAGCACGGAGCACAACGCGCGCCGCAGCCGGGGCCCGTCGGCCGCGAAGTAGAACGAGAACAGCGTGATCGTCAGCAGCTTGAAGAGGCCGCCCAGCACCTGCGCGGACACGTCCAGGACGCCGGTCGCGCTGTTCTGCACGTACTTCCGCAGCCAGTCGGAGTGCACCAGGCTGTCCTGGACGTCCACCCGTCTCACATGGGTGTGAAAGCTCGAGTTGATCCAGTTGATCACCGAGTCCAGGTACTCGGGGAAGCCCTCGATCATCTTGATGATCTGACCCGCGAGCATCGAGCCGAGCAGTGTGATGAATCCGGCCGTCGCGATCAGCAGACCGAAGAAGACGAGGAAGGTGGCCAGCCCCCGGCGCATACCGTACGAGGCCATCCAGCTCACCGCGGGCTCGATGGCGAGCGCCAGGAAGAACGCGATCAGAATGTTGATCAACAGCCCGATGAGCTGGTGGAACGCCCAACTGCCCAGTTGGAACAGGGCGACGAGGGTGAGCGCGAGCACCATCGCGCGCGGCAGCCAGCGCGGCATGCGCGCACCCTGCCCGGAGGCGTCCCCGCCCGGGGGCGGAGTGGGCGGCGTCGTGCCGAAGGGGGATGTCTGCTCGTCGACCTGCGCGGTCTCGTCTGTCGGGGCCACGGGGCAAGTCTCGCCCACTCCACCGACAATCTGTGCCCGCCCCCGGATCTTCGGGGTCCGTCAGCGGTTTTCGTACGGAACGTTCATGGTCGCGCACACCACGCGCCACACGTCCTTGGCCTCCCAGCCGGCGTTCAGCGCCTCGTGCACGGTCCGTCCGCCGAGCTCCGTCATCACATGATCGCGCGCGAAGGTGTCGGCGTACGCCTCACCGAAGTGATCCGCCATCCGCTGCCAGAAGACCGTCAACCGCATGACCCCAGTATCCCGCCCCTGAGAGTGGGCCCGGGCCGGGACCCCTTGCCGAGACCGCTTTCCGTCCTACGGTCTGAGACATGGCCGAATCAGGAGCATCCCCACTCCCCCCGACGCCCCCGGCGCACACCCCGCTCTCGCGCGCCGAGCACTTCATCTGGCTCACCGCGCGCGTGCTGGAGCAGCGCCGTTTCGCGTACCACTTCCTGAACAGCGACGTCGGCGCCGCCGACGCGGTGGAGACCGCGCTGGCCGCCTACCGCAACGACGACGAGGGATACGGTCACGCGCTCGAACCCGACCTCCGCGGCCCGGTCAGCCAGCCGCTGCACACCGGGCACGCGCTGCGCGTCCTCGACTCGATCGGGCGGTGCGGCGGACAGCGCGTGGAGCGCGTGTGCCGCTACTTGACCTCGGTGTCGACGGCGGACGGCGCACTGCCGGCGATCCATCCCAGTCAGCGTGGCTACCCGCACGCTCCTTTCGTGCCCGTCGTCGACGACCCGCCGAGTGAACTCCTCGCCACCGGACCCGTGGTGGGCCTGCTGCACCGCAACGAGGTCTGGCACGCCTGGCTGTTCCGGGCCACCGACTTCTGCTGGCGGGCGGTCGAGTCCCTGGACAAGTCCCACCCGTACGAGATCGAGGCGGCCGTGGCCTTCCTGGACTCCGCCCCCGACCGCCCGCGCGCGGAGGCCGCCGCCGACCGGCTGGGCCGCCTGGTGCGCGAGCACCGGCTCGCGGCACTGGACCCGGCGCACCTGGAGGCGTTCGCGGTGGCGCCCGGATACGCGCCGGACGAGCACCACTTCCCGCACGACTACGCGAAGACCCCGGGGTCACTCGCGCGCGCATGGTTCACCGACGAGGAGATGGCGCGCTCGCTCGACTTCCTGGCGGGCGAGCAGCGTGAGGACGGCGGCTGGCCGATCCGCTGGCGCCAGTGGGCGCCGGGTACCGCCCTGGAGTGCCGCCCCATGGTGACGATCGAGGCCCTGCGCACCCTACGGGCGTACGGACGGCCCATCGGTTGAGCGGCCCCGGCGGTTCCCGGCCCGCACACACGTGTGCGGGCCGTCCACGAACCGGGCGTCAGCCTGTCAGCGCCCGCACTCCCGCCGTCACGACCACGGCCGCGCCGACCACGAGCAGGAAGGGGGCGCGCAGGAGCAGGGCGACAGCGGCCGCGGCGAGTCCTGCGACCTTCGCGTCCACGACCAGGACGCGCCCGTCGGCGAAGGTCTGCTGAGCCGTGAGCGCGGCCAGCAGGGCGACGGGCAGCAGGGCGGCAAGGCGCTTGACGAGCGGCCGCTCCAGGACGCCGACGGGGACCAGCAGGCCGATGAGCTTGACGGCGTAGCAGCCGACGGCGGTCGCCCCGATCGCGATCCAGATGTTCAACGGTCTTCCCTTGGTGCGTCGTTGTCGGCCTTCATGCGGCCGGCGGGCTTCGGAGCGCGTCGCCCCTCTATGTAGAGGGCGGCGGGAGCGGCCAGCGCCGCCACCAGGACGGGGACTCCGGCGGGCAGCACGGGCAGCAGACCGAGCCCCAGAAGGACCGCGGCGCCGGCGACCGCGCGCTCCGTGGCGGTCTTCAGCATCGGCGCGAGCAGCGCGAGGAAGACGGCGGGCCCGGCGGCGTCCAGCCCCCACGCGTCGGTGTCCCCGATGGCCTCGGCCCCGACGGCGCCCAGCAGCGTGGTGAGGTTCCACAGCACGTACAGGGTGAGCCCGGTCACGGTGAAGCCGATCCGGACACTGCGGCGGGTGGGCTGGGCGAGCGCGACGGCCGTGGTCTCGTCGATGACCCACTGCGCGGCGAACGGGCGTACCGCGCGCGGGAGGGCCAGCAGTTGTGACAGCCGCAGTCCGTAGAACGCGTTGCGCACCCCGAGGAAGAACGCGCCCGCGGCGGCCGTGAGCGGGTTGCCGCCGCCTGCGATGGCGCCCACGAGCGCGAACTGCGAGGCGCCGGTGAACACCAGGAGGCTGAGCGCGCAGGTCTGCAGCACGGTGAGCCCGCTGCCTGCCGAGGTCACTCCGAAGGCGAAACCGGACAGTCCGACGGCGACCCCGACTCCCAGGGCGTCCCGGACGACGGCCGCGTCGGGTTTTCCGCCGCCTTCTTCACTGCGTATGTCTGCGAGAGCTGTCTGTTCTGCCACACCCCGGACGATAGGTACGGCCGCCCGTCGGCGTCTTGTACGTTCTTGCGCTCGCGCTGGTAGGCGCCCGGAGGCACGCCCACGATCCGGGTGAAGTGACGGTTGAGATGGGGCTGGTCGGTGAAACCGACGGCGACGGCCGCCTCGGCGGGCGCGGAACCGGCGTCCAGGAGGTGGCGCGCCCGGCGCACCCGGGCGTCGGTCAGCCAGGTGTGGGGCGGCATGCCGTAGCTCTCGCGGAACGCGCGCAGCAGGGCGAACGGGCTGGTGCCGAGATCGGCGGCGAGCCGTTCCAGGGTCGGAGGTTCGGCCATCCGCTCCTCCAGCACGGCACGCGCGCGTGCGGCGACACGGGTGCCCGCGGTGTGCACACCCCGCTGCGGCAGCGGTCCGCCGTTCAGGCGCAGCAGCCGGGTCACCGCGACCCGTAGCAGGGTGTCGGCCGCGAGAGCGTTGCCCTCCTCCGCGGCCCGAAGCACTTCGTGAACCAGACCCGCCGCGTACGGATCGTCGAGCACCGGACGAACGAATCCGGGGGTTCCACGAATCGTGGTGGTCTCCGCGGCGATCTCCGCCACCAGCTCGGGCGAGGGGTACACCGCCCCGTACCGCCAGCCCTCGGGAACACCCGCCCTGCCCGTGTGCGGGGTATCGGGGTTGACCAGCGCGAGCGCGCCAGGACCCGCGTACTGGTCGGCGCCGCCGTGGTGGAAGACCTCGACACCGTCGGAGATGGCGGCGATCACGAAGTTCTCGTGGGTGTGCCGCACAAAGATCTTCTCGACGAACCGCGCCCGCAACAGATCGACACCCGGCAACTCCGCGTACCGCCAGTGCCGCGCCCGTTCCTGCCCTGAACCTGCCACGCCTCCATTCTCCGCCACGCCCTCGCCGAGGGGCCGCGGGAGGCACCCCACCCGCCCGCGGCCGCGCACTCGCGGAAGGGGACGGGTCGGGGGTGTGTCCGCCCGCAGCGGCCGGCGCGTCAACGCCGCCAAGTCGGTGATCGACCGATTCCGCGCCTGACCGAGGACGGATACCCCCGGCGCGGCCCCGCCCCACCGAGCCGTAAACGCCCCACCGCCTCCATTTCCGCAGGTCAGAGCGATTGTCAGTGGCCGGGTGCAGGATGGACGCATGGTCAGCTCCGCACACCGAGCCCTGGACGGCTTCTCACCCGCGACCCGCGCCTGGTTCACGGGGGCCTTCTCCGCGCCCACCGCGGCCCAGGCCGGCGCGTGGAAGGCCATCGGCGAGGGCTCGGACGTGCTGGTGGTCGCCCCGACCGGCTCCGGCAAGACCCTGGCCGCGTTCCTCGCCGCGCTCGACCAGCTGGCCTCGACCCCGCCCCCGGCCGACCCCAGGAAGCGCTGCCGGGTGCTGTACGTGTCACCGCTCAAGGCCCTCGCGGTGGACGTGGAGCGGAATCTGCGCAGCCCGCTGACCGGCATCCGGCAGGAGTCGGTGCGCCTCGGACTGCCCGAGCCCGAGGTGAAGGTCGGCATCCGCTCCGGCGACACCCCCGCCGCCGAGCGCCGCGCGCTGGCCACCCGCCCGCCGGACATCCTGATCACGACCCCCGAGTCGCTGTTCCTGATGCTGACGTCGGCGACGCGCGACGCGCTGACCGGTATCGAGACGGTGATCCTGGACGAGGTGCACGCGGTCGCGGGCACCAAGCGCGGCGCCCATCTCGCGCTCACCCTGGAACGCCTCGACGAGCTGCTGCCCAGGCCGGCGCGCCGCATCGGACTCTCCGCGACGGTGCGTCCGGTGGACGAGGTGGCGCGCTATCTCTCGCCCCGCCGCAAGGTGGAGATCGTCCAACCGCCGTCGGGCAAGGAATTCGACCTCTCCGTGGTCGTCCCGGTCGAGGACCTGGGCGAGCTGGGCGGCTCCCCGGTCGCCGACGGCAGCGAGGGCGCGGAGAAGCCCTCCATCTGGCCTCATGTAGAGGAGCGGATCGCCGACCTCGTCCAGTCCCACCGCTCCACGATCGTGTTCGCCAACTCCCGTCGCCTGGCGGAGCGCCTGTGCAACCGGCTGAACGAGATCGCGTACGAGCGGGCGACGGGCGAACCCCTGGCGGAGGCACACGCCCCGGCCCAGCTGATGGGGGGCTCCGGCGCGGCCCAGGGGGCGCCGCCCGTCATCGCGCGGGCCCACCACGGCTCGGTCTCCAAGGAGCAGCGTGCCCTGGTCGAGGAGGACCTGAAGGCGGGGCGCCTGCCCGCCGTGGTCGCCACCTCCAGCCTCGAACTCGGCATCGACATGGGCGCGGTCGACCTCGTCGTCCAGGTCGAGTCACCGCCCTCCGTGGCCTCCGGCCTCCAGCGCGTGGGCCGCGCGGGCCACCAGGTGGGCGCGGTGTCCACCGGCGTCGTCTTCCCCAAGTACCGCGGCGACCTGGTCCAGGCGGCGGTGGTCACCGAGCGGATGCGCACCGGCTCCATCGAGTCCCTGCGGGTCCCCGCCAATCCTTTGGACGTGCTGGCGCAGCAGCTCGTCGCCATGACTGCGCTCGACACCTGGCAGGTCGACGACCTGCTCGCCACGGTCCGCCGGGCGGCGCCCTTCGCCTCGCTGCCCGAGTCGGCGTTCACGGCCGTGCTCGACATGCTCGCGGGCCGCTATCCGTCCGACGCCTTCGCGGAGCTCAGGCCGCGCGTGGTGTGGGACCGCGTCGCGGGTACGATCACGGGCCGCCCCGGCGCTCAGCGCCTCGCCGTCACCTCCGGCGGGACCATCCCCGACCGCGGGTTGTTCGGGGTCTTCCTCGTGGGATCCGACCCCAAGAAGGGCGGCGGCCGGGTCGGTGAGCTCGACGAGGAGATGGTCTACGAGTCCCGCGTCGGGGACGTCTTCACGCTCGGCACGAGTTCCTGGCGCATCGAGGACATCACCCGCGACCGCGTCCTGGTCTCCCCCGCCCCCGGTGTCCCGGGCCGGCTCCCCTTCTGGAAGGGCGACCAGCTCGGCCGCCCTCTCGAGCTCGGCCGGGCGGTCGGCGCGTTCCTCCGCGAGGTGGGCTCGCTCCCCAAGGACGACGCCCGCCTGCGGCTGCTGGCCGCGGGACTGGACGCCTGGGCCGCCGACAACGTGCTGTCGTACCTCACCGAACAGCGCGAGGCGTGCGGGCACGTCCCGGACGACCGCACGATCGTCGTCGAGCGGTTCCGTGACGAGCTGGGCGACTGGCGGGTGGTCGTGCATTCGCCCTTCGGCGCCCAGGTGCACGCCCCCTGGGCCCTCGCGCTGGGCGCCCGGCTCGCCGAGCGCTACGGCATGGACGCCCAGGTCATGCACGCCGACGACGGCATCGTGCTGCGCCTGCCCGACGCCGACGTGATGGGCCTGGACCTGCTCGACCAGGAGCCCATGAAGCTGGGCACGGAGTACGACACGGAGCAGGCGCCCGTCGGCGCGGCGGACGTCGCCTTCGACAAGGGCGAGGTCGACCAGATCGTCACCGACCAGGTGGGCGGCTCGGCGCTGTTCGCGGCCCGGTTCCGCGAGTGCGCGGCCCGCGCGCTGCTGCTGCCGCGCCGCAGCCCGGGAAAGCGCACCCCGCTGTGGCAGCAGCGGCAGCGCGCCGCCCAACTGCTCCAGGTGGCCAGCGAGTTCGGATCGTTCCCGATCGTCCTGGAGGCGGTACGCGAATGCCTCCAGGACGTCTTCGACGTTCCCGGGCTCACCGAGCTGATGGGCGACATCGAGTCCCGCAAGGTGCGGCTCGTCGAGGTCACCACGCCCGAGCCCTCCCCCTTCGCCCGCTCCCTCCTGTTCGGATACGTCGCCCAGTTCCTGTACGAGGGCGACTCCCCGCTCGCCGAGCGGCGCGCCGCCGCCCTGTCCCTGGACTCCCGCCTGCTGGCCGAGCTCCTGGGCCAGGCCGAACTGCGCGAGCTGCTCGACGCCGAGGTCCTGGCCGAGCTGGAGCGGGAGCTCCAGTGGCTCACCGAGGACCGCCGCGTCAAGGACGCCGAAGGCGTCGCCGACCTGCTGCGCCTGCTGGGCCCGCTCACGGATGCCGACCTGGCCGAGCGCGGCGCCGAACCGCACTGGGCCAAGGAGCTGGCCGCCGCCCGCCGCGCCATCAAGGTCCGTATCGCCGGCGCCGACCACTGGGCGGCCATCGAGGACGCCGGCCGCCTGCGGGACGCTTTGGGCACGGCGCTGCCCGTCGGCGTCCCCGAGGCCTTCACGGAGCCGGTCAAGGACCCGCTCGGCGACCTCCTCGCGCGCTACGCACGCACCCACGGCCCGTTCACCTCCACCACCGCCGCCGCCCGCTTCGGTCTCGGCACGGCCGTCACGGACGGAGCACTGCAGCGCCTCGGGGCGAACGGCCGCGTCGTCCAAGGGGAGTTCCATCCGGCGGGCATCGGCCAAGAGTGGTGTGACGCGACTGTGCTGCGCAGACTGCGGCGCCGTTCGCTCGCGGCCCTGCGCCACGAGTTGGAGCCGGTGCCGCCCGCCGCGCTCGCGCAGTTCCTGCCGCAGTGGCAGCACGTCGACAGCGGGCACGGGCTGCGCGGCATCGACGGACTGGTGCGCGCCATCGAGCAGTTGCAGGGCGCCTCGGTGCCCGCCTCCGCCCTGGAGAAGCTGGTGCTGCCCTCCCGCGTCTCCGGTTACGCCCCCGCGCTGCTCGACGAACTCACGGCCGCCGGAGAGGTGATCTGGGCCGGGGCCGGGGCGCTGCCGGGCAAGGACGGCTGGGTCTCGCTCTATCTCGCGGACGCGGCCCCGCTGCTCCTCCCGGACCCGCACCCCCTGGAGCTGACCGCCCTGCACCAGTCGGTACTGGACGCCCTCTCCGGGGGTTATGGCCTGTTCTTCCGCCAGATCGCCGACCAGGTGCGCGCCACCACCCACCCCGACGCCACCGATCCCCAACTCGCCGACACGGTCTGGGACCTGGCCTGGTCCGGTCGACTCACGAACGACACGCTCGCACCGATGCGCGCGCTCCTGGGTTCGGGTCGCACCGCCGGGTCCACGGCGCACCGCGCCAAGCGCACGGTCCCGCGCGGTCGCTACGGCTCCCTGACCGGCGCCGCCCGCCCCCAGTCCCGTACGGGCCCGCCGACGGTGGCCGGCCGCTGGTCGCTGCTGCCCGCCCGTGAGCCCGACGCCACCGTGCGCGCCCACGCCCTGGCCCGCACACTGCTCGACCGGCACGGCGTGGTGACCCGGGGCGCCGTCGCCGCGGAAGGGGTCCAGGGCGGCTTCTCCGCCGTGTACCGCATCCTGTCCGCGTTCGAGGACAGCGGCCAGGCCCGCCGGGGTTACGTGGTGGAAGGCCTGGGTGCCGCCCAGTTCGCCATGGACGGAGCGGTGGACCGCCTGCGCGCGGCGGCGAACGCACGGGACCGGGGCGAATCGCCGACCGCGCAGGACCCTCGGGACAGCTTCCCGGGGGCCACCTTCCCGGGCCCGACCGGTTTCCCGGACGCCCCCGGCCGCCCCCACACCAACGGCTTCCCCGACAGCCGCGACCCCGCGCACCCCAACGGTTTCCCCGACGGCCACGACGACCCCGCGCACACCCACGCCTTCCCCGACGACCTCGACCTCGACCTCGACGCGACGAGCCCCCTCGGTTTCCCCGAGACCGAGGGCTCCGCCTTCGCCGACGGCCACGGCTTCGCCAGCGACCCCGCGCTCTCTCCCAATCGGTTCCGCGCCCGTTCCTCGTCCCGGGCCACCTCCCAGGCCGTGGTCCTGGCCGCCGCCGACCCCGCGAACGCGTACGGCGCGGCCCTTTCCTGGCCCGAGCCCCCCACCGGCGCCGGGCACAAGCCGGGCCGCAAGGCGGGCTCCCTGGTGGTGCTCGTCGACGGCGAGCTGACGCTGTACATGGAGCGCGGCGGCAAGACCCTGCTGGCCTGGCCCTCGGACCCGGACGGCTCGGTCATGGAGGACGCCCGTCTGCGTGCCGCCGCCGAAGCCCTCGCCGCGGCCGCCCGCGCGGGCTCCCTCGGCACGGTCACGGTGGAGCGCGTGAACGGCTCCTCCTCCCTGACATCCCCGTTCGGCACCCTCCTGGAAGGCGTCGGCTTCATCGCGACCCCCCGCGGCCTTCGCCTGCGCGCCTGACCACCTCGCCCACACGCACCCCACGTACCCGCATCCCACCCCACCCCGCCGCACCCCACCCCCACTCGTGCCACCCTGGAACCCATGCCCGAAGGAGACACCGTCTGGCAAGCCGCGAGGCGGCTGCACACCGCCCTCGCGGGCAAGGTGCTGACCCGCTCCGACCTGCGGGTGCCCAAGTACGCCACCGCCGACCTCACCGGCCGCACCGTCCTGGACGTCACCCCGCGCGGCAAGCATCTCCTCGCCCGGATCGAGGGCGGCCTGACCCTGCACTCGCATCTGCGGATGGACGGCTCCTGGAAGGTGTACGCGAACGGCCTGCGCTGGAGCGGCGGCCCCGCCCACCAGATCCGGGCGATCCTCGGCACCGCGGACCGCACGGCCGTCGGCTACCGGCTCCCCGTCCTGGAGCTGCTCCGCACCGCGGACGAGGACCGCGCCGTCGGCCACCTCGGCCCCGACCTCCTCGGCCCGGACTGGAACCCCGACAGCGCCTTGGAGAACCTCCTCCAAGACCCTGCCCGCCCCCTCGGCGAGGCCCTCCTCGACCAGCGCAACCTCGCCGGGATCGGCAATGTCTACAAGAGCGAACTGTGCTTCCTCCTCCGGGTCACCCCCTGGCTGCCCATCGGTGAGCTTCCCGCCGACCGCGCCACCCAGCTCCCGGCCCTGGCCAAGAAGCTCCTGGAGACCAACCGCGACCGCCCGACCCGCGTCACCACCGGCCGCCGCGACCAGAACCTCTTCGTGTACGGCCGCGCACCCCGCCCCTGTCTGCGCTGTGGAACCTCGATCCGCCGGGCCGACCAGGGCGACGGCTCCCGAGAACGCCCCACGTACTGGTGCCCGACATGCCAGACGGGCCCGACTCCGGCCCCGGGCCGTATCCCGCCCTCCGAGCGCCGGCCCCTCCTGTAGAACTCCTCGCCGTACAACCTCCGCCGTACAACTCCTTGCCGTACGACTAATTGACGACCCGTCAGAAACCCTCGTACCGTCCTTTCATGCCCGTCAAGGCGTACGACCTCACCGGACGCACCGCATTCGTCACCGGCGCCGCCAGCGGGATCGGCCGCGCGTCAGCCGTCCTGCTGGCGGAGGCGGGGGCCACCGTCCACTGCGCGGACCGGGACCCGCAGGGCCTGCACGAGACGGCGACCCTCATCAAGGCCCAGGGCGGTACGGCCCACACACATCCGCTCGACGTCAGCGACCGTGCGCAGCTCCGACAGGCCGTCGCGTCCTGCGAACGGCTCGACGTCATGGCGGCGGTCGCCGGGATCATGCACAGCAGCCCGGTCCTGGAGACCCGGGACGAGGACCTGGACCGTGTGCTGGGCGTCAACTTCAAGGGCGTGCTGTACGCCTGTCAGGAGGCGGCCCGCCTCATGATCGCGAAGAGCGTCCGCGGGAGCATCATCACGATGGCGTCCGGCGCCATCGACACCGGCGGCCCCGGCCTGCTCTGCTACGGCGCGTCGAAGGCGGCCGTCGTGCAGCTGACGAAGACCCTGGCGACCGAGATCGGCCCGCACGGCATCCGCGTCAACGCGGTCGCGCCCGGCTGGACACGTACGCCGATGACCGACCGCCACGGGGACGCCCAGGCGCGCACCGAAGCGGCCATGGCCCGGCTGTCGCCGCTCGGCCGGGTCGGTGAACCCGAGGACATCGCCCACGCCGTACTGCATCTGGCCTCCGACGCCTCGACGTTCACGACGGGGCAGATCCTGCGCCCGAACGGCGGCGTAGCGATGCCTTGGTAGCCCCAGCAACCCCCGCAGCACCACACGCACCGCACTCACCGCACCCCGGCATCCGCCCTGCCACATTCGCCCTACCGCATTCGCCCTGCCGCATCCGCCCCCTCTGAGCCCAGCCCCCTCCCGCGCCGAGCCCTACCACGCGCCCCCAAGCGCGCCGTACCCGTCCCCCACCACCCTCCGCCGAGCGCCCCGCCCCTACGAAGCCCCCGGCTCGCGCCCCCCACGCGCCCCACGCCGTAGCCACCCCTGCCGTCGCCCGTGCGCCCCGGCGCCGGCGCGCACGGCCCCCGCCTTCGGCACACAGTGCACCGGCAGCAGGCTCAACCCCCATCCCCCGGCCGCGACCGCCCCTTCCAGCGCCCCGGCATCGGGCGCCAGCGCGAGCCGGAGGACGCCCCACCACCACAGCGCACCGAACCCCAGCGCAGCCCCCCTGCGCGCTATCCGCCCTGCCATGGTGTCCACCTCCAGCCCGAAGCTAGACCCGCGCTCTCACCCACCGGCAGGGCGCACCAACGGCACAGAGGCGCACCCGCGGCACATCCGAAGCCGGCCATGGCGCCCCGCGGCCGCCACGGGGCGCCCGGTGGTCACCACCGTGAGCCGCCCACCTCCGGGCGTCACCCGTTCTCCGCCTGGAACATCCAGTGATGCTTCTCGAGGTCGGCGGTGATCTGGATGAAGATGTCCTGGCTCACCGGATCGGCTTCGCCTGTCGCGTCCACCCGCACCCGCATCCGGCTGATCACCGCGCTCAGCGCGTCCACGAGCTCCCCCACGGCGTCGGTGTCCTTGATCCAGCCCTCGGGCGTCACACCGATGCCGCTGGTGGTGGCCACGGTCGCGGCCCGTCCGTCGGGCGGGACTCCGAGCGTCGAGGCGCGCTCCGCCACCGTGTCGGAGTGCAGCCGTGCGGTGTCCACGACCTCGTCGAGCTGGAGGTGGATGGAGCGGAAGCGCGGTCCGACCACGTTCCAGTGGACCTGCTTCGCCACCAAGGAGAGATCCACCAGGTCGACCAGCGCTCCCTGGAGGGCGCCGGACACGGTCTTAAGATCCGCGTCGGACAACGGGCTCTTCACGACGTACATCGGGATTCTCCGATCCACTCGGCCTCATCAACAGCGGCCTCATCCATCACGACCTCATCAACCATGGCATATACGCACAATTCAGGTCACCTGGAGCGCGTAGTCCCGGAGACAGCGAAAGCCCCGACCGAAACCGCTCCAGGTTTCCCCTGGAGCAGCCCCGGCCGGGGCTTTCACAAGCGTGCTCAGCTCATGAGCGCGAACTCGTGAGCGTCAGGCGGCGACGACGTCGACCGCCTCGGCTGGCGCCTTGATGGTGACCCGTTCCGGTGGTACGCCGGTGACCGATACGGAATTCAGCATCGGACGGCGCACCGGTGTGGGCACCGGCTCGGTGGCCGCTGCAGACTGGGCCAGCTCGGCGAGAGCGAGCTCGTCGCTCACTTCCCGCATGAGCTCGGACATCCGTACGTCCAGCGCGTCGCAGATGGCGGAGAGCAGCTCGGAGGATGCCTCCTTCTGCCCCCGCTCCACCTCGGAGAGATAGCCGAGTGAAACTCGGGCGGACGAGGAGACTTCGCGCAGAGTACGGCCCTGGCGCTGGCGCTGCCGACGCAGCACGTCACCAAGCAGGCGACGGAGCAGAATCATCGGTGGCTCCCTCCTCGGACCGCGTAGCCGCATCCTTCACGCCCCACCGTACCGCCTTGCGCCGCGGCCGTGCGGGGAGCGATGTCGTGTTCACTCAGGGCTGCAAACATCAAAACCCCCCGTTCTGTTCCGTATCCTGTGCCCGCTCATTCCCGGTCTGTTCGCCCGCCAGCTCCTTCAGGAGCAGTGCGAGTACGCTCCGTACACTCTCCATACGGATTTCCGCCCGGTCGCCGTTCAACCGCAGCGGTACCACTTTCCCGCCGCCGGCAGCATGAAAAGATGCTCGGGACGGCCCGTCGACGGCCACGAAAACCGTCCCCACCGGCTGCCCGTCCTGGGGTTCGGGTCCCGCGACACCGGTGGTCGCGATCCCCCAGTCCGCGCCGAGCGCCTTGCGCACACCGGCCGCCATCTGGGCCGCGACCTGCGGATCCACCGCACCACGCTCGGCCAACAGAGTGACGTCGACACCCAGCAGTTGGTGCTTGAGTTCGGTGGCGTACGCCGTCACGGAGCCGCGGAAGGCCTGGGAGGCCCCGGGCGTTGCGGTGATCTCCGCCGCCACCAGACCACCGGTCAGCGACTCGGCGACGGCGAGCGTCTCGCCCCTCACCGTGAGTAGTCGCAGCACTTCGGCGGCCGTAGAACTCACCGCTCCGCCTCCTCGGCCGCCGCCTGCCGCTCGGCGATCCCGCTCCTGCGCAGCACAATGGCCTGTCTCACGTAGTCGAGCCCGGTGACCACGGTCAGGACGACCGCCACGGCCATCACCCAGAATCTCAGGGTGGCCAGCGGCCCCGTCAGCGCCAGCACGTACATCCCGACCGCGGTGCCCTGTGCGAGGGTCTTCAGCTTGCCGCCGCGACTGGCCGGAATGACCCCGTAGCGGATCACCAGGAAGCGCATCAGGGTGATCCCGAGCTCGCGCCCGAGGATCACTCCCGTCACCCACCACGGCAGATCACCGAGGTAGGACAGGCAGACCAGCGCCGCGCCCATGATCGCCTTGTCGGCGATGGGGTCGGCGATCTTCCCGAAGTCGGTGACCAGGTCGTACGTGCGCGCCAGGTGCCCGTCGAAGATGTCGGTGATCATGGCGACGGCGAAGGCCGCCCACGCCCAGGCACGCCACGCGGGGTCGTACCCGCCGTCGGCCAGCATCAGCGCCACGAAGCCCGGCACCAGGACGAGCCGGATCATGGTCAGGATGTTCGCGATGTTCCAGAGGCTGGCCTGATTGACGGCCACAGCGCCCAGCTTCCCGCCCCGCGCCGGCTTGGAGCCCCCGGGAACGCCGGGAGCGCCCGCCGCGCCGTTCGCGCCGGAGGAGCCGCCCGCCGCGGACGCCGGGGCTCCGGTCATCTGGCCGCCTCCTCAGTACACGGGAGCGAGCCCAGGAGCGGCTCGGCCACCAGGTCGACACCTTCCGTACCGACCACCTTGGCCTCGACGATACGGCCCACCGTCAGACCTTCGCCGCTCGTGAACTGCACCTGACCGTCGGTCTCGGGCGCCTGGTGGGCGGCACGGCCGACCGCGCCCCACTCCTCGCCGTCGACGGAGCCGACCGACTCGACGAGCACGTGGACGGTCTCACCGACGCGCTCCTCGGCGCGCTGCGCGACCAGCTCCTCGGCGAGCCGGGACACGCGCGCGAGGCGCTCGTCGACCACGTCCTGGTCGAGCTTGTTCTCGTACGTCGCCGCCTCCGTGCCGTCCTCGTCGGAGTACCCGAAGACGCCGATGGCGTCGAGGCGTGCACCCGTGAGGAAGCGCTCCAGCTCCGCGAGGTCGGCCTCGGTCTCGCCGGGGAAGCCCACGATGAAGTTGGACCGCACGCCGGCCTGCGGGGCCTTGGAGCGGATGGTGTCGAGCAGCTCCAGGAAGCGGTCCGTGTCGCCGAAGCGCCGCATCGCGCGCAGCACGTCGGGCGCGGAGTGCTGGAAGGACAGGTCGAAGTAGGGCGCGATGTTCGGCGTGGAGGTCAGCACGTCGATGAGCCCGGGGCGCATCTCGGCGGGCTGGAGGTAGCTCACGCGCACGCGCTCGATGCCGTCGATCTCGGCGAGCTCCGGCAGCATCGTCTCCAGGAGACGGATGTCGCCCAGGTCCTTGCCGTACGAGGTGTTGTTCTCGGAGACCAGCATGACCTCCTTGACGCCCTGCTCGGCCAGCCAGCGGGTCTCGTTCAGCACGTCGCTGGGGCGGCGCGAGATGAAGGAGCCGCGGAAGGACGGGATGGCGCAGAACGAGCAGCGCCGGTCGCAGCCGGAGGCGAGCTTCACCGAGGCCACCGGGGAGCCGTCCAGACGGCGGCGCAGGGGCGCACGCGGGCCGGAGACCGGGGCGACGCCCTCCGGGAGGTCCGAGGGGGCGCCATGGCCGGGAAGGGCCACCTCCTCGCCCGCGCTCTGCCGCTCGGCGGGGCTGATCGGCAGCAGCTTGCGCCGGTCACGGGGGGTGTGGGAGGCGTGGATGCCGCCGTTCAGGATGGTCTGGAGGCGGTCCGAGATGTCCGCGTAGTCATCGAAGCCGAGCACGCCGTCGGCCTCGGGGAGGGCCTCGGCGAGCTCCTTGCCGTACCGCTCGGCCATGCAGCCCACCGCCACGACGGCCTGGGTTCTGCCATGCCCCTTGAGGTCATTGGCTTCCAGCAGGGCGTCGACGGAGTCCTTCTTGGCGGCTTCGACGAAGCCACAGGTGTTGACGACGGCGACGTCCGCTTCTTCGGCGTCCTCCACGAGTTGCCAGCCGTCCGCCTCCAAGCGGCCTGCGAGCTCCTCCGAGTCCACCTCGTTACGGGCGCAGCCAAGGGTGACGAGTGCGACGGTACGGCGTTCAGGCATGGGCTCAAGACTACTTTGTCTCACTGACAGCCCACGTCGACGGGGTTGGCCGATCTTGGCCAACCCCGTACCCGCCTGTGCGGTGAGCCCTTTGTGCGCCCTCTTCGTGAGCCCGTGGTGCGATCCTCACGGCCGTCCGAAGTCATCCGACGACGGGGTCGCCCTTCGTGTACGTCAGTCGCTCGACCTGGCCGGGCTGGAACTGGTCGTCGATCTTCTTGCCGTTCACGTACAGCTTGATGGCGCCCGCGTCGCCGAGGACGAGGTCGATCTTCGTCTTGTCCTGGAAGGTCTTGGACTCACCCTGCTTGAGCAGACCGTCGAAGAGCAGCCGGCCGTTGTGGTCCTTGGCGGAGATCCAGCTGCGCCCGTCGGGGGCGCTCACCTGGACGGTCACCTTGTCCTGCGGGGCCGCCGCGATGGCGCTGTCGGTGGGGTCGGGCTTCGGGTCGGCGGGCTTGCTGATCTTGGGGCTGGCCGAGGTGGTGGACGTACTGGCGGTCGGTGTGGAGCCCTCGGCGACCGACGACTTCGCGTCGCTCCCACCGCTGCCCTTGACCACGGTGAACCCGACGAAGCCGATCACGGCGACGATCGCCGCGACCATGGCGGCGGTCCAGTTCGGCCCGCGGCGCTCGGGACGGATACGTTCCGCCTCGAACATCGGGGCGGCGGGGGTGGGCGCGGGTCGCCCGCCGTGTTCGGCGTCGTAGCGGGCGAGCAGCGGGGCCGGGTCGGTGTGCACGGCCCGGGCCAGCGTCCGGATGTGGCCGCGCGCGTACACGTCTCCGCCGCAGGGGGCGAAGTCGTCCTGTTCGATCGCGTGCACGATGGCGATACGGACCCGGGTGGCGTTGCTGACGTCGTCAACGGTCAGTCCTGCCTCGATGCGGGCCTGCCGCAGGGCACGACCGACCGAGAGGCCTTCTTCGCGATGCTCTTCGAACGGGCGCTCGTCTTCGGGGGAGTTGCCGTCAGGGAAGTTGCCGATGGACACGGGGGCGCCTTTCGAGCGTGTAGCCACCTGTGCTGGAGGTTCAGTTTAGGGGGGGTGAGAAAGGGTGGGGCAACCGGGCGGTGGGACTTTGTACGCCATCAGAATGGCCGGTCATCCTGATGTTGGGACAGGGACCTGTCCCCTCGCTCAACTTGACGTACGACGAAGGGAAACGGTTGCCCGTCTTTCCCTTACGGGTGAGTCACGTTCGAATATCCACATGTCACGGAGCGAACCGTCCGCGCCATGACCGCGCCGCCGAGATCTCACCCGTACGGTGACCGACCTGTCCTGTTTTCCTCCGCCAAAAGCTCTACGCTTCAGCTTCCCCACGAATCACGGCGAGCACTCCATCCAGCTCGTCCGCCTTCACAAGAACGTCGCGCGCCTTGGAGCCCTCGCTGGGCCCGACGATGCCGCGGGACTCCATGAGGTCCATCAGCCGCCCGGCCTTGGCGAAGCCGACCCGCAGCTTGCGCTGGAGCATCGAGGTGGACCCGAACTGCGAGGTGACGACCAGTTCGGCGGCGGCGCACAGCAGGTCGAGGTCGTCGCCGATGTCCTCGTCGATCTCCTTCTTCTGCTTGGTGCCCACGGTGACGTCGTCCCGGAAGACCGGCGCCATCTGGTCCTTGCAGTGCTGCACGATGGCCGCGACCTCGTCCTCGGTGACGAAGGCACCCTGCATACGGGTGGGCTTGTTGGCCCCCATCGGCAGGAAGAGCCCGTCGCCCTTGCCGATCAGCTTCTCGGCACCCGGCTGGTCGAGGATGACGCGCGAGTCCGCCAGCGACGACGTGGCGAAGGCGAGCCGGGACGGCACGTTCGCCTTGATCAGACCGGTGACGACGTCCACGGACGGCCGCTGGGTGGCGAGCACCAGGTGGATGCCGGCCGCACGCGCGAGCTGCGTGATGCGCACGATCGCGTCCTCGACGTCGCGCGGGGCGACCATCATCAGGTCGGCGAGCTCGTCGACGATCACCAGCAGATACGGGTACGGCGTCAGCTCGCGCTCGCTGCCCTCGGGCAGCTTCACCTTGCCGTTCCTGATGGCCTCGTTGAAGTCGTCGATGTGCCGGTAGCCGAACGCCGCGAGGTCGTCGTAGCGCAGATCCATCTCCCGTACGACCCACTGCAGCGCCTCGGCGGCCCGCTTCGGGTTGGTGATGATCGGCGTGATCAGGTGCGGGATGCCCTCGTACGCGGTCAGCTCGACCCGCTTGGGGTCGACGAGGACCATCCGGACGTCCTCGGGGGTCGCCCGGACCATGACGGACGTAATCAGGCAGTTAATGCACGAGGATTTACCGGAACCGGTGGCTCCGGCGACGAGCATGTGCGGCATCTTCGCCAGGTTGGCCATCACATAGCCGCCCTCGACGTCCTTGCCGAGCGCGACCAGCATCGGGTGGTCGTCCTCGGCCGCGTCCGCGAGGCGCAGCACGTCACCGAGGTTGACCATCTCGCGGTCGGTGTTGGGAATCTCGATGCCGACCGCCGACTTGCCGGGGATCGGACTGATGATCCGCACGTCGGGGCTCGCGACGGCGTACGCGATGTTCTTGGTGAGCGCCGTGATCCGCTCGACCTTCACGGCGGGGCCGAGCTCGACCTCGTAGCGCGTGACCGTCGGACCACGCGTGAAGCCGGTGACGGCGGCGTCGACCTTGAACTCCATGAAGACGTTCTGGAGCGAGGCGACCACGGCGTCATTGGCGGCGCTGCGCGTCTTGCCGGGCCCGCCGCGCTCCAGGAGGTCGAGCGACGGCAGGGAGTAGGTGATGTCGCCGGACAGTTGGAGCTGCTCCGCGCGCGGGGGCAGGTCACGGGGCGCGTCGGGAGCGGACTTGGTGAGGTCGGGCACGACGGACTCGACGGCCAGGGCCTCCTGCTTGGGCCGCTTGGCGCCCGGGACGAGCCGGGCGCGCGCGGCCGGCACCGGGGTCGTCTCCTCGTAGCCGTCACGCTCCGCCGTGACGCCCTGCGTCAGATCGGCGACCAGCGGGGAGGGCGGCATCCCGTGCAGCACGGCGCCGTCGAGCGCGGCGGCGGCGGCCGCGGCGACGTCCACCGCGTCCATGGGCCGGTTCATGTCGGGCTGCTGCGCACCGGGCCGTCGGGGACGGCCGCGGCGCTTGGTGAGCGCCTCCTCCTCGGCGCTCTCCGCGTCGTATCCCTCAGGGGCGCGTGAACGCCGCCGGGAGCGGGCGGGAAGCGCCTCACGCCACTGCTCGTCGTAGCGCTCGTCGTCCTCGCCGAAGGCGTCCTCTTCGGGGTCGGCCTGGACGACGCCCAGCCTCTGCCCGAGCAGCCTCAGCCGCTGCGGGATCGCGTTGACGGGGGTCGCCGTGACGACCAGCAGGCCGAAGATCGTGAGCAGCACGAGCAGCGGCACCGCGAGGACGTCGCCCATCATGTACGTCAGCGGCGTCGACGCCCCCCAGCCGATGAGCCCGCCCGCGTCCCTTATCGCCTGCATGCCTTCGCTGCGCGCGGGCGCCCCGCAGGCGATGTGGACCTGGCCGAGCACGCCGATGACGAGCGCGGACAGGCCGATCACGATGCGCCCGTTGGCCTCCGGCTTCTCGGGATGCAGGATGAAGCGGGCGGCGATGACCGCGAGCAGTATCGGCACCAGCAGGTCGAGGCGGCCGAAGGCACCCGTCACCAGCATCTCGACGAGGTCGCCGACGGGACCGTGCAGGTTGGACCACGTGCCCGCCGCGACGATCAGCGCGATCCCGATCAGCAGCAGCGCGAGCCCGTCCTTGCGATGCGCCGGGTCGAGCCCCTTCGCGCCCCGTCCTATGCCGCGGAACATCGCACCGACGGCGTGCGCGAGGCCCAGCCACACGGCGCGTACGAGCTTGTACACGCCCGCGGTGGGGTTGGGCGCCGACGCGGGTGGGGCCTTCTTCGCCGCGACCTTCTTGGCGGGCGCCTTCTTGGCGGCTGCCTTTTTCGCGGGGGCCTTCTTCGCCGGAGCCTTCGTCGGAGCGGCCGCCTTCTTCGCGGGCGGCTTCTTGGCTGCGGACTGACGTGAGGCCATGAGTGTGAGGTTACCGGTGGAGACGACAGCGGACACGTGTGCCTACTGCTTCACCCGTTCGTGTCGCCCGCACCAGGGACCAGAACTGACGCGCGCTCACCGCGAACGACGGCCTCCTCGGAGGTCAGTTCTGCGACGGCACCGACGGTGCGCCGCTTCCCGTGCCCGGCTCCAACGCGTCCAGCGCCCGGCGCAGTCCCGTGAGTTTGCGTTCGAGATGGGCCGCGGTCGCCACCGCCGCCGCGTCCGCCGAGTCGTCGTCGAGCTGTTTGGACAGCGCCTCGGCCTGCTCCTCAACGGCCGCGAGCCGCGCGGAGAGTTCGGCGAGGAGACCGGCCGGCTCCTTGGCCGAGCCGAGAGCCGTCTTGCCGCCGCCCTCCAGCTGCAGCCGCAGCAGCGCGGCCTGCTCGCGCAGTTGGCAGTTCTTCATGTAGAGCTCGACGAAGACCGAGACCTTCGCACGCAGCACCCATGGGTCGAACGGCTTGGAGATGTAGTCCACCGCACCCGCCGCGTACCCCCGGAAGGTGTGGTGCGGGCCGTGGTTGATCGCCGTGAGAAAGATGATCGGGATGTCCCGGGTCCGCTCTCGCCGCTTGATGTGCGCCGCGGTTTCGAAACCGTCCATTCCAGGCATCTGGACGTCCAGCAGAATGACCGCGAAGTCGTCGGTCAGCAGCGCTTTGAGCGCTTCCTCTCCGGACGATGCCCGTACCAGTGTCTGATCGAGCGCGGAGAGGATCGCCTCCAGCGCCAGCAGATTCTCCGGCCGGTCATCGACCAGAAGGATCTTGGCCTTCTGCACCATGGCCCGCCCTCCTCGCCCCGGCAGTGCACCGGGCGCCGCCCCAGAGGACGACTCCCTTGCGTCGCCCGTCCTTGTGCCGGTCATGGTAGCCGCACCCCGCCTGTCGCCACACCCTGTCACCGCGATGTCACTGTGCACGTAGCAGAAACGTAGCGGGAGACCAGAAGGTTCCCCGAATCCCGCACTTCTACACGGCTTCGGCCACCGTCAGTTATACGACGTCGGGCGCCCCGCGCCGCCGACTCGGCGCGCACAGCCCGGCTTCCCGGCCGCCGACACCACCCGGCGACACCCATCCCGCTCACTCCTCGCGCATCCACTGCTCCATCACGGAGAGCAGATGGTCGGGATCGACCGGCTTGGTGACGTAGTCGGACGCGCCGGACTCGATGGCCTTCTCCCGGTCGCCCTTCATCGCCTTCGCCGTGAGCGCGATGATCGGCAGCCCGGCGAACTGCGGCATCCGGCGAATCGCCGTCGTCGTGGCGTAGCCGTCCATCTCGGGCATCATGATGTCCATCAGGACGACCGTCACGTCGTCGTGCTGCTC
This sequence comes from Streptomyces olivochromogenes, assembly GCF_001514115.1. GTDB lineage: Bacteria > Actinomycetota > Actinomycetes > Streptomycetales > Streptomycetaceae > Streptomyces > Streptomyces olivochromogenes. The sequence continues at coordinate 9,456 of NZ_KQ948462.1, read as the reverse complement.
CAGCACCTCGATGCCCTCACGGCCGTTCTCGGCGTACAGCACCGACAGGCCGTGCTGCTCCAGGACGCTGGTGAGCGCGAACACGTTGCGGATGTCGTCGTCGACGATCAGCACCTTCTCGCCCTCGAACCGGATGCCTCGGCGCGGCTGCGGCGCCACCTCCTGCTGTCCTCCGGCCGCCCACTGCTCCTGAGCGGCACCCGCGACCCCGTTCGGCCCCGGCAGCCCCGGGCGCTGCTCGGTCGCGGGCAGCGCCCTGCGGCGCCGCCTGAAGAGCGCGGCGGGCCCGTTCTGCGTCTCCTGGTACGACTTCACCTCGGCCGGCGTCTCGATGCCGACCCCGGACAGCTCCGCCTCCGAGGCGAGCAACTCAACAGCTTCCAGGGCGGGCGCGAGCTGCCCGTAGCCCTGCGGGGGCAGTTCGCTCGGGTGCAGCGGCAAATACAGCGTGAACGTCGAACCGCGTCCCGGCTCGCTCTGGGCGTGGATCTCACCGCCCAGCAGACGCGCGATCTCCCGCGAGATGGACAGCCCCAGACCCGTACCGCCGTACTTCCTGCTCGTCGTGCCGTCCGCCTGCTTGAAGGCCTCGAAAATCACCCGCATCTTGCTGGCGGCGATCCCGATGCCGGTGTCGGTCACCGAGAACGCGATCAGACCGTCGTCCGCGTCCCGCAGCGAACCCGCCTCCAGGAGCTGCTCCCGGATCGCCACCGGGACATCCGCGCCGGCGGGCCGGATCACCAATTCGACCGCTCCGGAGTCGGTGAACTTCACCGCGTTGGAGAGCAGGTTGCGCAGCACCTGAAGGAGGCGCTGCTCGTCGGTGTGCAGCGTGGCCGGCAGTTCCGGCGACACCCGGACGGAGAAGTCGAGGCCCTTCTCCGCGGTCAGCGGACGGAAAGTGGCCTCTACGTAGTCGACGAGTTGGACCAGCGCGATGCGAGTCGGCGACACGTCCATCTTGCCCGCCTCGACCTTCGACAGATCGAGGATGTCGTTGATCAGCTGAAGCAGGTCGGAACCCGCTCCATGGATCGTTTCCGCGAACTCGACCTGCTTGGGCGTCAGGTTCGACTCGGCGTTGTCGGCGAGCAACTTCGCGAGGATCAGAAGGGAGTTGAGCGGCGTCCGCAGCTCGTGCGACATGTTCGCCAGGAACTCGCTCTTGTAGCGCATGGAGACCGCGAGCTGCTCGGCACGCTCCTCCAGGACCTGCCGCGCCTCCTCGATCTCGGTGTTCTTGACCTCGATGTCGCGGTTCTGCTGGGCGAGCTGTTCCGCCTTCTCCTCCAGCTGGGCGTTGGACTCCTGGAGTGCCTTCTGGCGGCTCTCCAACTCGGCCGACCGCTCCTGGAGTTGCTCGGTCAGCTCCTGCGACTGCTTCAGCAGCACCTCCGTCTTGGTGTTGACGGAGATCGTGTTGACGCTCGTCGCGATCATCTCGGCGATCTGGTTCAGGAAGTCCTTCTGGATCTGCGTGAACGGCGTGAAGGACGCCAGCTCGATCACACCCAGGACGGTCCCCTCGAAGAGCACCGGAAGCACGATCACCTGCGCCGGGGGCGCCTCGCCCAGCCCGGACGAGATCTTCAGGTAGCCGCTCGGCGCGTTCTCCACCAGGATCGTGCGCTTCTCCTGGGCGGCCGTCCCGATCAGCGCCTCACCGGGCCGGAACGACGTCGGCATGGAGCCCATCGAGTAGCCGTACGAGCCGAGCATGCGCAGCTCGTACGCGTCCTCGTCGTTGCCCGCCTCCTTGCCGTCGACCAGCGGCATGGAGAGGAAGAACGCACCGTGCTGCGCCGAGACCACCGGCGTCAGCTCACTCATGATCAGCGAGGCCACGTCGTCGAGGTCGCGGCGCCCCTGCATCAGCGCGGAGATACGGGCGAGGTTGCCCTTGAGCCAGTCCTGCTCCTTGTTGGCGATGGTGGTGTCGCGCAGGTTGGCGATCATCTTGTTGATGTAGTCCTGAAGTTCCTGGATCTCGCCCGAGGCGTCCACGTCGATCTTCAGGTTCAGGTCGCCGCGGGTCACCGCGGTCGCCACGCGCGCGATGGCACGCACCTGCCGGGTCAGGTTCCCGGCCATCTCGTTCACCGACTCGGTGAGGTCGCGCCAGGTCCCGTCGACGTCACGCACGCGTGCCTGGCCGCCCAGTTGCCCCTCGGTACCCACCTCGCGGGCGACTCGGGTGACCTCCTCGGCGAAGGACGACAACTGGTCGACCATCGTGTTGATGGTGGTCTTCAGCTCCAGGATCTCGCCGCGCGCATCGATGTCGATCTTCTTGGTGAGGTCGCCCTTGGCGATGGCCGTCGTCACCATGGCGATGTTGCGCACCTGGCCGGTCAGGTTGGACGCCATCCCGTTCACGGACTCGGTGAGGTCCTTCCACGTACCGGCGACACCCGGGACGTGCGCCTGCCCGCCGAGGATGCCGTCCGTACCCACCTCGCGGGCCACCTTGGTGACCTGGTCGGCGAACGAACTCAGCGTCTTCACCATGGTGTTGAAGGTGTCGGCGAGCTGCGCGACCTCGCCGCGCGCCTCGATCGTCACCGTACGGGTCAGATCGCCGTTGGCGACGGCCGCGGCGACCTGGGAGATGTTGCGCACCTGAACGGTCAGGTTGTTGGCCATCAGGTTGACGTTGTCGGTGAGGTCCTTCCAGATGCCCGTGACGCCCGACGCGTGCGCCTGACCGCCCAGAATGCCCTCGGTGCCCACCTCGCGGGCCACCCGGGTCACCTGCTCGGCGAAGGACGACAGCTGGTCCACCATCGTGTTCACGGTGGTGACGAGTTCGAGGATCTCGCCCTTGGCGTCGACGGTGATCTTCTTCGACAGGTCGCCCATGGCGACCGCCGTCGTGACCTCGGCGATGTTACGGACCTGGATGGTCAGGTTGTTCGCCATGAAGTTCACGGACTGCGTGAGGTCCTTCCAGGTACCGGAGACGCCCTGCACCTCGGCCTGCCCGCCGAGCATGCCCTCCGTGCCCACCTCGCGGGCCACCCGCGTCACCTGCTCGGCGAAGTTCGAGAGCTGGTCCACCATCGTGTTGAGGGTGTTCTTCAGCTCCAGGATCTCGCCGCGCGCGTCCACGTCGATCTTCTGCGACAGGTCACCCCGGGCCACCGCGGTCGCGACCTGCGCGATGTTGCGCACCTGAGCGGTGAGGTTGCCCGCCATGCCGTTCACGGAGTCCGTCAGGTCGCGCCACACACCGGCGACGCCGGGCACCTGCGCCTGACCGCCCAGGCGGCCCTCCGTACCCACCTCACGGGCCACCCGCGTCACCTGGTCCGCGAAGGCGGAGAGCTGGTCCACCATCGTGTTGATGGTGTTCTTCAGCTCCAGGATCTCGCCGCGCGCGTCCACGTCGATCTTCTGCGACAGGTCACCCCGCGCCACCGCCGTGGTGACCTGGGCGATCTGCCGTACCTGCGAGGTCAGATTCCCCGCCATGAAGTTGACGGAGTCGGTGAGTTCCTTCCACGTACCGGACACGCCGTCCACGCGGGCCTGACCGCCGAGGCGGCCCTCCGTGCCCACGTCCCGGGCCATCCGCGTCACCTGGTCGGCGAACGAGGACAGCTGGTCGACCATCGTGTTGACGGTGTTCTTCAGCTGGAGCATCTCTCCGGAGACGTCGACCGTCACCTTCTGAGACAGGTCACCGTTCGCGACCGCCGTCGTCACCTGCGCGATGTTGCGGACCTGACCCGTCAGGTTCCGGAACGCCGTGTTGACGGAGTCGGTGAGGTCCTTCCACGTACCGGCCACGCCCGGCACCTGCGCCTGGCCGCCCAGTTCACCCTCGACACCGACCTCGCGCGCCACGCGCGTGACCTCGACACCGAACGACGACAGCTGGTCGACCATCGTGTTGACGGTGTTCTTCAGCTCCAGCATCTCGCCGGCCACGTCGACGGTGACCTTCTGCGACAGGTCACCGTTGGCCACCGCCGTCGTCACCGCGGCGATGTCCCGCACCTGGGTCGTGAGGTTGCGGAAGACCGTGTTGACGGAGTCCGTCAGGTCCTTCCACGTCCCCGCCGCGCCCGGCACGTTCGCCTGACCGCCGAGCCGCCCCTCGCCACCGACCTCGTTGGCCACACGCGTGACCTCGTCCGCGAACGTCCGCAGCGTCTCGGTCATCTGGTTGATCGTCTCGGCGAGCTGCGCGACCTCGCCGCGCGCGGAAACGGTCACCTTCTGCGACAGGTCACCGCTCGCGACCGCCGTCGTCACCTGCGCGATCCCGCGCACCTGGGCCGTGAGGTTGCCGGCCATCAGGTTCACCGAATCGGTGAGGTCCTTCCACACACCGGCCACACCGGGCACCTGCGCCTGGCCGCCGAGCTCGCCCTCGGTGCCCACCTCGCGGGCGACGCGCGTCACCTCGGAGGAGAACGACGACAGCTGGTCCACCATCGTGTTGACGGTGTTCTTCAGCTCCAGCATCTCGCCGGCCACATGAACCGTGACCTTCCGGGACAAGTCGCCCTTCGCGACCGCCGTCGTCACGAGAGCGATGTCACGTACCTGAGCCGTCAGCCGGTACGCCATGGTGTTGACCGAATCCGTGAGGTCCTTCCACGAACCGGACATTCCGCGCACCCGGGCCTGCCCGCCCAGCTTGCCCTCGGTGCCCACCTCACTGGCCACCCGCGTGACCTCGTCGGTGAACGTCGACAGCTGGTCGACCAGGTTGTTGACCGTCCGTCCGACCTTCAGGAACTCCCCGCGCAGCGGATGCCCGTTGCCGTCCGCCGCCTGCGCGCGCAGCTCCATACGCGGCGACAGATCGCCCTCCGCCACCGCGGACAGCACCCGGCCGACCTCGGAGACCGGCCGTACGAGGTCGTCGACGAGCGCGTTCGACGCGTCGATCGCGGCACCCCAGGACCCCTCACAGGCGCCCGACTCCAGCCGCTCCGTGAGCTTTCCCTCACGCCCGACCACCCGCCGCACCCGCGACAGCTCACCCGTCAGATGCAGATTCCGGTCCGCCACCTCGTTGAAGACAGCCGCGATCTCCGACATCACGCCGTCACCGGAGACCGTGAGGCGCTTGCGGAAATTGCCGTCCCGCATCGACACCAGCGCCGTCAGCAGCCTGTTCAGGGCAGCCGTATCCACCTCGGTGGTGCCATTGCGTGGTGTGCGCCGGTTGTTCAGGGACTGTCCGTCTTCCGCGCGCGTCTTACCGCCCCGCGTCGCTGCGCCAGACTCCACTGTGTCCCTCCCGCAAGGGTCGACCATTACTGCTCGGCGTACTCGGGTACTGCTTGCTCGGGTACTACTGCTCGTGCTCAGGTACTACTTGCTCGGCGAACCGGCAGGCACTCGGCCTGTCCGACCTTCTCACTGGAGCTTGCCCAGTGTTTCACCCCGGCTGAACCAGGCCATAACAGTTCGGCAGCTTCGCACATCGTCCGCACACCGCCCGGAGGCGGGCACAGCCTCGTCAGGACGGAAACACAGGCACCTGTCCGAACGGAAACTCTGCCCCTCTCCCGACGGAAACACTGGTGACCGGCATCCGCATGGACGGCGAAGGTAAGTAACCTGGCATGCGGCTGTCCAGCCACACCGGTTTGTCCGGCCTGGGCGGTGGCAGAAGAACGAGCGGGCAGGCATCGGAGGGGCACCGCACCATGACCACCGGACTGCATCCTGGGGGACAGCCCCAGGATCCTCGGCCGACGGGGAACCAGGCACTGCCCCAGCAGGAGCGGGTCGGCCACGGAATCCCGCACGCCGACAACCGGACAAGGAGTGCTGTGATCACCGCGCGCGCGGCCGCCAGTTTCGATCCCGTCGGGCGATCGGTCGCGACCGCCAGATCCTTCGTCCGTGACACCCTCCAGGGCTGGGGCTTCGCCGACATCGTCGACGACGCGGTGGTCCTGACCAGCGAACTCGTCACCAACGCTGTCGTGCATGCGGGCACCTCCGCGGACGTCCTGTGTCTGCGCAGCGACGAAGGCGTACGCATCGAGGTGGCGGACCGCTACCCGGAACGTGAGATTCCACTCCAGGCGACGGCTGTGAACATGGGCAGCCCCGACCGCGAGGGCGGACGCGGACTCCAGTTGTGCGCCGCCCTGGCCGGCCGCTGGGGCGTCGACTACTCCCCCACGCACAAGCAGGTCTGGTTCCATCTCGACCTCCCCGATCGCCCGGTCGGCACCCGCACCGCGGGCCCCGCCCTCCCCGCCGACCTCCTTCCGCTCGCCGACGGCCGCGTCCGCGTCGCGGTGATCCAGATCGACCGCGTCGGCGCCATCTCGGCCTGGAACGAGGACGCGGAGGACCTCTTCGGGTACGCCGCCGAGCAGGTCATCGGCAAGCCCCTCACCGACCTCGCGGCCTGGCCGCACACCCCGGGCACCAGCACCGGCATCGTCGAGGCCCTCCAACTCTCGCGCTGGGAGGGCACCTACGGGCTCCGGGGCGCGAGCGGCCGCGTGACCCCGGTCTACGCCTCCCACCTCCGCGTCCGCGACACCGGCGGCGAACCCTCCACGGTCTGCCTCCTCGTACGCGACCACGAACGCGCCGTCCTGCAGACCCCGCTGCGGGCGTCGGCCACCGACACGACGACCAGCTCCGAGGGCCAGGCCACGGACCCCTTCGAGGTCTTCATCGGCTCCCCCGCCCCGGACGACCTCGACGGCCTCCTCCAGCGCACGGTGGAGCGCGCCCGCGACATGCTCGACGGAGACTCCGCCTTCCTGCTCCTTGCGACCGACGACGAGACGGAGTTGGAGGTACGGGCCTCGACGGGCCTGCCCTCCGCCCGCCAGCGCTTCGCGCGCGTCCCCGTAGAGGCGGGCCCCGGCCGCTACGGCTCGGCCCGAATGCCCGCCGTCCACGAGGACCTGACGGTCGTCCCCGGCGCCGTACCGCTGCTGGCCGGCACCGGCATGCGCTCGGTCGTCACGGTCCCGCTGAAGGTCGAGGGCCGCCTCACCGGCTCCCTCGGTGTCGCGGCCGAGGGACCCGCCCGCTACTCCAACGAGGAGGCGCTGCGCCTCCAGTTCGCCGCCGACCGCATCGCGCTCGCGGTGGAATCGGCCCGCCTGGGCGAGCTGGAACGCCTGCGCCGCGGCTCGCTGAGCTTCCTCGTCGAGGCCTCCGACCTCCTCGCCGGCACCCTGGACCGCGACCAGACCCTCGCCCTCATGGCCCAGATGACGGTCCCGACCCTCGCCACCTGGTGCGCGGTCTACACGATCGCTGACCAGGCCTCGGACCCGTACCTCTCGTACGTCCTGCACGAGGACGAGGAACGCATCGACGGTCTCAAGGCCCTGCTCTCGAAGATCGCCCCGCCGGACCCGGTCCCCACCCCAGGCGCCCGCGTCTGGGCGGCCCCGGGCGAGGCGGCCCACCAGGCGGCCCTGCGTACGTCCATGCGCAGCCTGGGCCTGGGCGCGCCCGCCTCGGTCACCTCCGGCATCGGTACGACCCTGGCGACGGCCGCGGCGGTCGGCGGCGAGACCGTCGTCCTGCCCCTGGTCGCCCGCAACCGCGTCATCGGCATGCTGACACTCGGCAAGCCGTCCGACGAACACTTCCGCCAGGAAATCCTGGAACTGGCCGAGGACCTGTCCCGCAGGGCCGCCCTGGCCCTCGACAACGCCCGCCTGTACTCGGAGCGCACGGCCATCAGCCAGTCCCTCCAGCGCAGCCTCCTGCCGCCCGACCTCCCGCACATCGACGGCGTCGAGGTCGAGGTCATCTACCGCGCGGCCGGCGAGGGCAACGAGGTCGGCGGCGACTTCTACGACCTCTTCCCGATCCGTGACGGCGTCTACGGCTTCGCCATCGGCGATGTCTGCGGTACGGGCCCGGAGGCGGCGGCGGTCACGGGCCTCGCCCGGCACGCCCTGCGCCTCCTGGCCCGCGAGGGCTTCGGTGGCCCGGCGGTCCTGGAGCGCCTGAACTCCGCGATCCTGGACGAGGGCGCCCGCAGCCGCTTCCTGACCCTGCTGTACGGCGAGTTGTGGCCCCAGGAGGACGGCAGCGCCATGCTGAAGGTGGTCTGCGCGGGCCACCCGCTCCCGCTCCGTCTGCGCCAGGACGGCACCGTGGAGGCGGCCGCCGAACCGCAGCCCCTCCTCGGTGTCATGGAGGACCTGGAGCTGTACGAGCAGACCATCACCCTCGACCCGGGCGACGTGCTGCTGTGTGTGACGGACGGCGTCACCGAACGTCGTGAGGGCACCCGCATGTTGGGCGACGACGGCCTCACGGACGTCCTCACCACGTGTACGGGCCTCACGGCGGGCGCGGTGGCCGCCCGCATCATGCGCGCGGTCGAGCGCTTCGCCTCCGACGCCCCGTCCGACGACATGGCGATTCTGGCGATGCGGGTGCCAGGCCTTCAGCGGGACTGAGACCGGACTCGGCTCCGGGGAGCACAGCTCCCCGCAGTCGCCTCCAGTTCACTCCAGGGCATGAGAAAGGCCCCCACCCGTAAGGGTGGAGGCCTCTTCTTCTGGAGCCCCCCAACGGAATCGAACCGTTGACCTTCTCCTTACCATGGAGACGCTCTGCCGACTGAGCTAGGGGGGCCAGTCGCCTTTTCGAGGTTTCCCTCGCGGCAACGAAATAGATCATACCCCGAACACGAGCGTGCTCCCAACCAGTCCCGTCGGATCAGAAGGCGGGCTGCAGCAATCCCCCGAGCGCATTGCACGCGGAGACGATCCGCTGCATCTCCCGCTTCGTCAACGACGCGTCCACGGGCAGCGCGAGGGTCTCGTCGGCGGCCCGCTCCGTCTCCGGGAGGTGCACGTCCCGACGGAACCCGGGCAGCCGGTGCACAGGCGTCTTCACCGGCACCCGGCACTCAACCCCCTTGGCCCGTACGGCCCGTGCGAAGGCGTCCCGGTCCGGCCGGCCATTGCCGGGCACGCGCACGACGTACTGCTGGTACGTGTGCCCGTCACCGCCGTCCGGCGTACGCACTCCGCTCAGCCGCCCGTCGAGATAGGCGGCCCGCTCCCTGCGCTGCGCGATCTCGTCGTACGGCGCCTCGGACTCGCCCAGTTCCAGCACCAGGAGCCCGTGTCGCTGCCCGACGTCCCGCAGGCGCACCATGTCGGCCGACCGACCGAAGCGGTGTACGACGACGACAGCGGTCGACCGCGGGGTCACGGCCGCCTCGACAGCGCCGGCGTCAAGGCAGTACGTCACCGGGTGTATGTCGGCGAAGACGGCCGACGCACCGACCTGGGTCACGGCCTCCGCGACCTCGATGTTCCCGAACGCCGGCACGATGACCTCGTCGCCGACTCCGACGCCCGCGGCCCTGAGCATTGCAGCAGTACCCATGCCGCGGATGCTTGTCGCGCAAAGTGAACGCAAAGTGTCGGACAACAAAAAAGAGCTGGTCCCCGAACCGAAGTTCGGGGACCAGCTCTTTTAATATGA
>NZ_KQ948461.1 GCF_001514115.1 Streptomyces olivochromogenes | reverse complement strand
CCCCCACCACCGATAGCCAACCCACCCGAGCACCACAACCATCAAACGAACCCGACCCCACCCCCGCAAAAACATGAGACTCCACCACGGCGACCGTCCACGACAGCGCGCGGAACTCTCCGCGCAAGCACCCACGCGACCCAGGTCGACACAGGGCCGCGAGACACCGCTCGCGGCCCTGTTGTGCGTCGGAGTTACGGCTGCTGCTGGGCCGGAGCGGGGCGGGCGCCCGCCGGGTGACGGGCCTTGGAGACGGTTGAGGCCGCGTCGGACGCAGGCGCTGCCACCGTGCGCCACCACGGGGCTTGCGGCAACTCGCCGCCCGGTTCGAAGGGTTGGCCCGGTATGGGCAGGGCAACCCGAGCACCCGCTTCAGCAGCGGCCGCGTACGTGCGCTCGGCGGGCTCCTCCCACGGATGCGGGGCCAGGTTGAAGGTGCCCCAGTGGATCGGCAGCAGCACTCCGTGCGGCTCGCCTCCGCCCAGGTCGAGGTGGGCGCGGAGACCCTCCTCCGGTGTCATGTGGATGTCCGGCCAGAAGTCGCTGTAGGCGCCGATCTGCATCATCACCGCGTCGAACGGACCGTGTACCGCCCCGATTTCGGCGAAGCCGGGAAAGTAGCCCGTATCCCCACTGTGGAAGACCCGGTGCCTGGGCCCGGTCACCACCCAGGACGCCCAGAGCGTGCGGCGGTGCAGGGCTCGTCCGCAGAAGTGCCGGGCGGGTGCGGCAGTCAGTGTCAGACCTGCGACCTGTGTCGACTCGTGCCAGTCCAGTTCCGTGATCCGTTCGGGTGCGACTCCCCAGCGCTCCAGATGCGCCCCCACACCCAACGGGGCCGCGAACCGGGCGCCCGTGCCGACGAGCGCGCGAATGGTGGGCATGTCCAGATGGTCGTAGTGGTCGTGGGAGATCACCACCACGTCCACGGGGCCGAGGTCCTCAAGGGGCAGCGGGACCGGGTGGAGTCGTCGGGGTCCCGCGAAGCCCACCGGTGAACAACGCTCGCCCCATACCGGGTCGAACAGCACCCTTGCTCCGTCGATCTCGGTGAGAACGGTGGAGTGCCCCGTCCAGGTCAGTCGCAGACCGGAATCCGGCGCCGCGTCGGGTCCCGTGAGGGCCGGTCGGTGCAGGGGGATCGCCGTGGCCGGCCTGCGCCGGACGCGATCGGCCCGGTGAACGTTCGTCCGGGCCAAGTCGAGCGCGGAGCCGGAAGCCATGGTCAGGGTGACCGTCGGATTGCGGAAGCTGCCGTCGGCGTACTGAGGAGATGCCTGCATACGCTCCAGTCGTGCACCGGTGGGGATGCCACCGAAGGCGGCGGGGCGAAGCAACCGCCCGAGGCGCGGCAGAGGCATGAGAGGTCTCCGTACTGATAGCAGGGTGGGCCGAGGCTGCGATGAGACGGAAGGTTCACCGTCGACCTACCGCCTCGACGAACAGCCCTCGGGGTTTCCGCAGGATCTGCGACCCTGAATGTAGTCACTGGAAACAATGATGTCAACGACAACAATGTCGCCAGTGTCTACATCTTCTGGGCATGGCCATGCGACGGCTGGAGCACTTCCGTCGGGCGGGGCGGGCCGTGTCGTTCAGGCGTTGCGCGGCCGCCGGGCGTCGTGGACGTCGTTGACCAGCTCTGCCGTGGCCTCCCACAGCGCACGCTGAATCGCTTCGCCTCGCCCGATCTCGGGGCACTGCAGGGGCTTTGCGGTCCTGGCGGCGAAGTAGCCACCGGTACTGTCGGCCAACTCGGGGTCGGTCGCGAGCTTCACGATGATGTCGGCCCCGTGCTGGGGGTCGCCGATACTCAGCGCGGTGAGGACCCTTTCCAGGGCACCGGCGAGGGGGAGCTCGCGCCCCAGGCCGGTGGCGTTGAAGCCGGGACAGCAGCAGGTGACCGCGACGCCCGTGCCCTGGAGCCGGCGGCCGAGTTCCTGGGTGAACATGATGTCCATCAGCTTGGACCGGCCGTACCGCGGGCTGGACCCGAGGCGCGTGAAGTCCGCGGTGTCGGTCAGGTCCCGCAACGGGTCGATGGTGTCGGCCCGCAGCGAGGCCCGGGAGGCGACCGTGACGATCCGGGCGGGCGCGGACGCCGTGAGCCTGCCCCGCAGGATGTCGGTGAGCACCCACGGCGCGAGGTAGTTCACGGCGGTCATCTCGGCGTATCCCTCCGAAGTGACCCGCTGGGAGAAGGCACGGCCTTCGGTCGGCCGCGTGCGACGACACCGAGGCGGGCACCGCGGCGGGCCAGGTCCAGAGCGGCGAGCCGGCCCATGCCGTTCGTCGCGCCGGTCATGACGATGACGGGCCGCAGATCCATGCGGTTCTCCCCCTCGAGTTGATGTCGAGGTATCGCATCAACTGCCCGTACGAAGGTCTTGCAGGTGCTCGGCCGTCGGGGCGCCGTACGTCAGTCGGTACTGGCGCAGGAGCTCGGCCAGGCCCCGCGGTCGGTCACCCAGTCCGTCGAGGCGCTGGAGCGGGAGGGACTGGTCGAGCGGACCGCGGATCCTCATGACGGGCGCTCCAGGCTGGTGCGCCTCGCCCCGGAGGGCGCCAAGGCTCTCGCCGCGGGGACCGCGGCGGGGGAACAGGTGTTGCGGGAGGTCTTCGGACCGATGGGCGCCGAACAGCTGGGGAACTTGGACCAGTTGCTCGACGCCCTCCGGGCCGGCCTGTCGGGGGGCGCTTGACCTGCCGCGACGCGACGGGGTCGAGAGCCCCCGCTCGACGGGCTCCCGCCTCAGACTTGTGCCATGCCGCCGTCGACGGTCAGTTCCATGCCTGCGCAGAAGCTGCTCTCGTCGGACGCGAGGAAGACGGCGGCCGCGGCGACTTCCTCGGGACGTCCCATGCGTCCGAGCGGGATGACGGATGCGAAGGCCTCCTTGATCGCCTCGACGCCTTCCTTGGAGTCCGCCTGGCTGTCCATGATCGGGGTGTCGATCGGGCCGGGACTGAGGACGTTGACCCGGATGCCGCGGCCCTTGAGCTCCTTGGTCCAGGTGCGGGCGTAGGAACGCAGGGCGGCTTTGGTGGCGCTGTAGGTGGTGTACCCCTCGACGCCTATGCGGCCCGCGATCGAGCCGACGAGGATGACCGAACCGCCGTCGTTCATCAAGGGCAAGGCCTTCTGGGCGGTGAAGAGGGTGCCACGGGCATTGACGTTGAAGGTGCGGTCGAAGCTCGCTTCGGTGATCCGGCCGAACACCTGCGGATCGACCAGACCCGAATTGGCGACGACGACGTCGATCTTCCCCTTGTCCTCCGCGACGGTCCGGAAGAGCCGGTCGAGGTCGGCGGAGACGCTGACGTCACCCTGGACGGTCGTGACGTTCCTGCCGATCTCGTCCTTCGCCTTGTCCAGTTCGGGCCGGCGCCGTCCGGTGATGAACACGAAGGCACCTTCCTCCACGAACTGTTGCGCGGTCGCAAATCCGATACCGCTGCTGCCGCCGGTGACGACGGCGACCTTGCCGTCCAGCCTGTTCATGGCGGTGACCTTTCATGTGTGCGTCGTATCAGCTCTGATGCCCGGTCCCCGCATAAGGAGCGGGCGGGTTCAGATGGCGGTGCGGCCGCCGTCGACGGCGATGGTCGCGCCGGTGACATAGCCGGCCTTCGGCGAGACGAGGAAGGCGACGACCTCGGCGACCTCGGCGGGCTCGGCCGCGCGTTTCATCGCGGTGGTCTCGCCGAGGGCGTCGAACAGGTCGCGGGCCTCGGGCCGGGTGTACACGGGACCGGGGGCAACGGTGTTGAAGCGGACGCCGCGGCCGCTGTACTCAGCCGTCCAGCCTTGCGTCAAGGATGCCAGCGCGGCCTTGGTCGCGCCGTACGCGGCACCGGTGGCCAGGCCGAGACTGCCCGCCATGCTGCCTATATTGATCACGTTACCCGATCCCCTCGCCGCCATCGCGGGGGCGAATGCCGCCACAAGGAAGAACGCCGCGCGGACGTTGCCGGCGAACATCGCGTCGTAGTCGGAGACCTTCATCTCCTCGGTCGGTGCCCAGACCGCGTGCCCGGCGTTGTTGACCAGGACGTCGATCTCACCGGCCTCGGCGGCGAGCCGGTCGATGCCGGCCGAATCCTCGAGATCCGCCTCGACGAACCGGGCGTGGCCGCCGGCCGCGGTGATCTCGTTGACGGTCTCGGCGCCGCGCCGGGCGTTGCGGCCGGTCACGACGACTGACATCCCGTCGGCGGCGAGCCGCTTGGCGATCGCCCGGCCGATGCCGGACGTGGCCCCGGTGACCAGGGCGGTAATGGGTTGCAGGTCGAGGTTGTCCTCGCGCTCCACAGACATGGGATGCGCCTTCCAAAGATGTCATCCAGACCGGTCTGTCTGGCAACAATTCCAACCTAGACAGACCTGTCTGGATGAGTCAAGGGAGACAGGTGGGGATCGGCGGGAAATGGGCGAACAATTGAAGACAGACAGATCTGTCTGCTAATGTTTCACCCATGTCTGAGAAGGTCCTGTCCCCCCGGGAACGCAGCGTGGCCGCACGGGCGCGGCTGCTCGCCGCCGCCAACGAGCTGTTCTACGCCGAAGGAGTCCAGTCGGTCGGGATCGACCGCGTCATCGAGCACGCCGGAGTCGCCAAGGCAACGCTGTACAGCGCCTTCGGGAGCAAGGACGGACTGGTCCGCGCCTATCTCCAGGCACGGCACACGGCGACCGCCGAGCGCATGGCACGCGAACTCGAAGCCCGCTACGACACCCCGAAAGAGCGCCTGGTCGGCGCGTTCGAGGTGCAGGGTCTGTCGTTCACCGAGCCTGGGTTCCGCGGCTGCGCGTTCATCAGCGCGAGTGCCGACGCGCCGCCCGGCGGTGTCGTCGAACAGACCGCCCAGGACTACCGCACCTGGTTGCACGAGCTGTTCTTCGACCTCGCCCAGCAGGCAGGCGCCACGGACGCGAAGTCACTCGCGCACCAACTGATCCTGCTCTACGACGGCGCCGGGATCAGTGCCTGGCTGGACCGCGACCCCAGCGCCGACACAGCGGCCCGCACCGTGGCCGCGGCCCTGGTCGAGGCCGCCGTCCCGGACTGAGACGGACCACCCGCGGCGACCGTGCCCACCTGTCGCCGTACCGCGCCCACCTATCGCTGTGGTGGCCCGACCCAGGAGGAGCCGCTCCCCCGCCGGGAGTGAGCCAGGTCCAGGCGGCGCCGACTCAGTCGCCGACGCCCGAGTCGACCTCGTGACCGTTGGCGGTCAAGGTGACGTCGATGTTGCCCCGGGTGGCGTTCGAGTAGGGACACACCTGATGTGCTGCGGCGACGATCTGCGCCGCCCGCTCGGGATCCGAGATCTGTGGCAGGGTCACGCGAAGCTCCACGGCCAGTGCGAAGCCACGGTCCTCGGTGGGCAGGAGGCTGACACGGCTGTCGATCGAAGCGTCGCCGGTTTCGACCCTTTCGCGACGGCCCACCACGCCGAGTGCGCCCTCGAAGCAGGCCGCATAGCCCACCGCGAAGAGCTGTTCGGGGTTCGTGCCACCCCCGTCGCCGCCCATCTCCTTCGGCACACGGAGCTGGACGTCCAGGACTCCGTCCTGTGTGCGCCCGTGGCCGCTCACACGGCCGCCGGTCACGGTTGCCTCCGCCGTGTAGAGAACTCGTGCCATCTCGGTCTCCCTTCCGGACCGCCGGATCGCCCCGGCTCACGGCCGGGACCTTTCCAAAGTCTGCCGCTGATCGCACCTCGACGAACCCATCCGTAGGGCACGAGCGACGCGATCGGCCCGAGCAATACCCCGCCGGGAAGCCGCCGGAATGAGTCCTGAGCGCGTATGGAACTGTCGAGCAGCGTCCGGACCAGCGCCGTCGCACAGGCGGCTTTCGGCGAACGGTGTCAGCGAAGGGTGGCGACCGAAGTGCGGTAGAGGACTTCCTCGGCGCGCTCCCATGACCAGCCGTTCTCCACCACGAGCGTTCGCCAGCCGGTAGGACCGAACCAGTACCAGAGCAGGTCTGCCGTCTCCTTCACCGAATGGGAGGGCGGCGGAGTCAGGTGGTGCAGATGGTGGGCGGCCGCGCGGAGTGCGTCCCGGTACGCCGCGGTCGCGCGCTCCCACAGCGCCTCGCCGTTCTCATGCACGGGCAGCGCCTTGTGGATCGCTTCATGCACGGCGAACTGCCCCTCGTTGCCCATCCGCGTGCCGTGGGCCAGGGCTTTCAGGACCGACTCCGGCGTCCGCAGGGCGAGCAGGTCCTCCATGGCCTGCTCGTAGCCAGAGGCGATCACGCCCTGGTCGACGATCCGGTTCAGGATGTCGCTCTTGCTCCCGACGCTCGCGAAGACGGTCTTCGAGGCGACGCCGGCCGCCGAAGCGATGTCGGCGACGGTCACACGACCGTAGCCGTGTTCGGCGAACAGTTCCGTGGCCTGACCGAGGATCAGTGCCCGCGTCCGTGCGGCGGCCTGCTCGCGCAGCGGGGAGACGTAGCGGCGCTTGGACGGCATGGTGTCATCCTAAGGGTGAATTCATTAGGCGTGCTATAACCTCAATATCTCGCCGACCGGCCTCACGCTCGGCACCGGCTACGACCGCGCCACCTGTCCCCTCGGACCGGTCGCCGTCACCCCTCAGATCGCACACCCGCCGAAAGGGATCAACGCAATGGGCATGGATGCCACGGACCTGGCCCACGGACTCTTCCGGGTCCTCGAGACAGGCGATCCGGCACTGGCCGCCGAGGTGGTGCACGAGGACTTCCACAACCGCGAGGCAGCCGTGTCACCCACGGCCTGCGCACTCCCCGGACCGGCGGGAGTCCTCGCCTCCGGCGCGTGGATGCGCTTCGCCTTCAGCGACCTGGCCTTCCCCGTCCTCGGCATCGCCCACAACGACGAGCAGGTCTGGGTACGGCTTCGTATGCAGGGCCGCCACACAGGCCCCTTCGTCCGCTTCCGTGACGGCGCTCTCGACCAGGCCATACCCCCCACCGGTCGTGACATCGACTTCGAGCAGATCCACGTGCTCGAACTCCGCGACGGCAAAGTGGTCGGACACGAAGCGGTGCGCGACGACGTGACCATGCTGGGCCAGCTCGGCGTCTTCCCGCCCACTCCGGCCACAGCGCTGCGCATGGTCGCCTGGCGGGTGACCGGAAGGGCCACGCGCGCCGCGACCGACGTCACGGCGAAAGCCGTCGAGGCGGCCGGCCGCCCGCAGGGCAACCCGGGACCGAGCCACTGAGCCGCTGAGCCTCCTCGGCGCCCTGGCAGGCCAGGCTCCACCGGGATGACACGGACAACGTTCACGCAACCGCCCGACGACCGTGTCGTCCCGAGCCGCCGCACCTCCGGCGGGGTCACCATCGGCGAGGCCGCCATCGGTGGGCCCCGGTCCGGCCGCCCACGCCGGTAGTGGGTTGGGTTCCGGACCCGGCCCGCCCGACCGACCCGACCGTTCACCTGCGTCCCGCCGACCGACCCGCCCCCTCTCCGACGGGAATATCCGCCAATGATTTAGCACTCAACAATATGGACCGGATCGCCGACCGTATGGGAGGCTCGCATGGGCACCACCGCCGAGATCGGGGATGGAACTATGTCTGAGCTGGGGCTCCTCGACACCGGTGGCATCCTGCGCCAGGCCTGGGTCGCCCCGGAACGGACGAGCTCGGGTCTGGGCTGGGAGCACGCGTATCTGTCCACCCAGCGGGAAACGCCGTACCGCTCGACCTTCGACGGTGCGCCGACTCATCTGCTGATCCTTCACCTCAGTGGCCCGGTGACCGTCCGACGCCGGTCCGGCCGGTCGGTGCGGGCCCAGCGGATTCCGGCAGGAGGGCTCTTCGTCCACCCGGCAGGTCGCGCGCTGGATGTAGAACTCCAGGGTGGCCTCGACACCGTCCACCTCTATCTCAGCGACTCGGCCCTCCAGGAAGCGCACGGCGGCCGTGAGGCGGTGGAACTCGCCGAGGAACTGGGCAGCTCGGATCCCCTGATCGAGCAGGTCATGCTGGCTCTGGACGGCGTCGTGCGGCAGTGGGAGCCCTCCGCGCGCACCTACGTCGATCACCTCGTCGGCATGCTCGCCGCCCAGCTCGCCCACGCGCACACGGCCGGTCGGCCCGCCGCTCCGGCCGGCGCGATGTCGGGACTGACCACTCAACAGCTCGTGTCCGCACGGGAGTTGATGGAGCAGCACATCTCCGACCCGCTGCGCGTCTCCGATCTGGCCGCGGCCACCGGGCTCAGCGCGAGCCAGTTCAGTCGGCAGTTCAGGACCAGCACCGGAAAATCTCCGCACCAGTTCCTGTTGCAGCTGCGGCTGGACCACGCACGCCGGATGCTGCGCACCACGGTCCTGCCCATCCCCGACGTGGCCGTCCACTGCGGCTTCTCCCATCAGGAACACCTGACGCGCGTGATGCGCGCCAAGCTCGGCACGACCCCCGCCGCGGTCCGGCGCGCGGGCTGACGACGCGTTCCGCGGCCCGCCCCGCCCCTTTCCTGCGGCGCAGCACAGGCACCGCATCCACCTCGCGCCCCCACCTCTCGCCCCGCCCGGGCAAGAGCACCGCGCCGATCCTGCAGAAACACGCTCGAAACGTGCAGGAGTCAAAGCGCCCGCCGTCCCCACACTCAGAGTCAGAAATTCAGGGACCCACGGCACACGCGAAGGCGGACCCCCATGAGGAATTTCGTGTACACCTCCCATCCCTCGCGGATCGTCTTCGGCACCGGAACGGTCGGCCAGGTCCGTGAGGAGGTCGAGCGACTCGGCTGTTTTCGAGTCCTCCTCCTGTCCACTCCGTCGGTGGCCAAGGCCGCCGCCCGAGTCCGTGATGTCCTCGGTGACGTCATCGTGGCGGAGTTCGACGGCGCCACCATGCACACTCCGGTCGACGTGACCGAACGGGCCCTCGACGTCCTTCGGGAACACTCCGCCGACTGCCTGGTGGCCGTCGGCGGCGGTTCCACCACGGGGCTGGCCAAGGCACTCGCGCTCCGCACCGATCTGCCGCAACTGATCCTTCCCACCACCTACGCGGGTTCCGAAGTCACCCCCGTCCTCGGCGAGACACAGGACGGACGCAAGAACACGGTGGCCTCCCCCGCGATCCTGCCCGAGACCGTCGTCTACGACGTCGAGTTCACCCTCGGCCTGCCGGTGGGCCTGTCGGTCACCAGCGCGGTCAACGCCATGGCACACGCCGTGGAAGCCCTGTACGCGCCACAGGCGAACCCCGTCATCGACGCCATGGCGCTCGACGCGATCGCGCTGAGCGCCCGCGCCCTGCCGGCTCTCGTGGCCGAGCCGTCCGACACCGAGGCCCGCGCCGACCTCCTGCGTGCCGCGTGGCTGGCCGGTACCTGCCTCGGCTCCGTCGGTATGGGCCTGCATCACAAGCTGTGCCACACGCTGGGGGGCGCGTTCGACCTGGCGCACGCCGCGACACACACCGTGATCCTGCCGCACGCGATGGCCTACAACGCCCCGGCCGCTCGGTACGCCATGACCCGCATCGCCGGCGCACTCGGCGTGCCGGACGCTCCGAGCGGGATGTTCGACCTGATCACCTCGCTCGGGGGCCCCACCTCGCTGCGTGAACTGGGCATGGCGGAGGCGGATCTGCCGCAGGCCGCGCGGCTGGCGGTCGCCACGCCGTACCCCAACCCCCGTGAGCTGACGGCCGGGGGAATCGAGAGCCTGTTGGGCGATGCCTGGCAGGGCCGCCGGCCGACGGTTCCCGCGGCGCCGGCTCCTGCTCCGCGAACCCCTGGGCTGTCGGCCCCCGCGGCGCACGGAGTGGCTTCGGACGTGGAGCGCCTGACCGCCCAGGTCGTGGAGAGCTTCGCCGACGCACCCGATCCGCGGGGCAGGCAGCTGCTCAGCGACCTCGTACGGCACCTGCACCACTTCGTGACGAGCAATGACGTCACCGAATCCGAGTGGGAGCAGGCCATCGACTTCCTGACCCGCACCGGACAGATCTCCACCAGCACCCGCCAGGAGTTCGTGCTGCTGTCCGACACACTCGGGGTCTCCAGCATCGTCGACCTGCTCACCCATTCACGCACCCCGCAGACCACACCGTCAGCGGTCCTCGGCCCCTTCTACACGGACGGCCCGCCGGAAACCGCACAGGGCGGCGACATCTCACAGGGGGTGGCCGGCATCCCCCTGTGGGCCGACATCCTCATCACCGACACGGACGGACGGCCCGTACCGGATGCCGTCACGGACGTCTGGCAGGCCAACAAGGACGGTTTCTACGACGTCCAGTTGCCCGAGTTCGACGGACCGGTGCTGCGGGGCCGCCTGCGCACCGACGAACAGGGACGCCTGCGCTTCTGGACGACCCTGCCGGCCGAGTACCCGATCCCGGACGACGGACCGGTGGGACAGCTGCTCCAGGCCGTCGAACGTCATCCCTACCGTGCGCCCCACCTGCACTTCATGATCTCCGCCGCCGGCCACCAGCGCCTGGTCACCCAGTTGTTCGTGAAGGGCGGCCACTACATCGACTCCGACACCGTGTTCGGCGTCAAGGAGGGCCTGATCGTGGATTTCGCACCCCAGGTAGGGCCGACCCCGGACGGCCGTGCCGTCGACGGGGAGTGGCGCAGCCTGCAGTTCACCTTCCGCATCGCCCGCCTGGCCGACGGCCCCGCACACTGACCTGGAGCAGTCTCATGGACTCGACCCACACCTACGACACCGACGTCCTCGTGGTCGGCAGTGGCCCCGCCGGTGGATCCGCGGCCCTGCTCCTGGCCACGTACGGCATTCGCACCCTGCTCGTCACCAAGTACGGCTGGCTGGCCGACACCCCCCGCGCGCACATCACCAACCAGCGCACCATGGAGGTACTGCGCGACCTCGGCGTGGACGGCGAAGCCGCCGCGGCCGGGAGCCCCGCCGAACTCATGGGCGACACCGTTCTGTGCACCGCCCTGGCCGGCGAGGAGATCGGCCGGATCCGCAGCTGGGGCACCGGCCCGCACGCGGCGACCGAGTACGGCGCCGCAAGCCCCGCGCAGATGATCGACCTTCCGCAGACCTTTCTGGAACCGATCCTGGTGAAGAACGCCGCCGCGCGGGGAGCCAAGATCCGTTTCGACACCGAGTTCCTCAGCCTGGAACAGGACGCCGACGGCGTCACCGCCCGGCTCCGGGACCGGGTGCGCGGAGACGAGTTCACCGTGCGAGCCCGCTACCTGATCGGTGCGGACGGCGGCCGCAGCAGCGTGGCGGAACAGATCGGACTGCCGATCGCCGGGCAGAGCGGCAAGGCCGGCAGCATGAACATCGTCTTCAAGGCCGACCTGTCCCGGCACGTGGCCCACCGCCCGAGCGTTCTGTACTGGGTGATGCGGCCCGGCGCCCACATGGGCGGCATCGGCATGGGGCTGGTGCGCATGGTGCGGCCGTGGAACGAATGGCTGCTGGTGTGGGGATACGACATCGACCAGCCCCCGCCCCACATGGACGAGGCGACCGCCCGTGACATCGTCCACGACCTCATCGGCGACCGCGACATTCCCGTCGAGATCACGTCGAGCTCGCTGTGGACGGTCAACCACAGCTATGCCACGACGTATTCGGCCGGGCGGGTCTTCTGCGCCGGGGACGCGGTGCACCGGCACCCGCCGTCCAACGGCCTCGGTTCCAACACCTCGATCCAGGACTCGTACAACCTCGCCTGGAAGCTGGCAATGGTCATCCGCGGTCAGGCAGGACCAGGGCTCCTCGACACGTACACCGCGGAGCGGGCACCGGTCGGCCGGCAGATCGTCGATCGCGCCAACCTCAGCCGCGACCAGTTCGGCCCGATCTTCCAGGCACTGGGACTCGACGAGTACAGCGAGGAGGAGGACATCGTCGACGGTCTCGCCGCGTGCCGCAGCGGGACGGCCGAGGGCACCAAGCGACGGCAGGCGCTGGAAGAGGCCATTCAGCTGAAGAACTACGAGTTCAACGCCCATGGCGTCGAGATGAACCAGCGCTACGACTCCTCCGCGGTCGTCCAGGACACCGGCACCACCGAGGAATGGACCCGGGATCCGGAGCTCTTCCACCAGCCGACGACCCGCCCCGGCGCGAAACTCCCGCACGCCTGGCTCGTCGACGGGTACGGCCACCGCCTGTCCACACTGGACCTCGTCGGCAAGGGAACCCTCACACTGATCACCGGCCTGTCCGGTGGCGTGTGGGAGTCGGCCGCGGCCGACTGCGCCGAGGTCCTGGGGATTCCCCTGAAGTGCGTCCGCATCGGCGCCGAGGACAGCCGCGACGCCTACGGCGAGTGGCGCCGGACATCGGAAGTGGCCGAGGACGGGTGCCTGCTCGTCCGCCCGGACGGGCACATCGCCTGGCGGGCCTCTTCGGCGCCGGACGCCGACTCCGCGGCATACGGCGAGCTGCTCGAAGCCCTGAGGACCGTACTGCACCGCTGACGACCACGACGCGACACCCGCGTACAGCCACACACTCACACCCCCACACGGAAACCCGAACAGAGGCAGACACCGCTCGGGGCGAGTCTGCCGGACCGGAACGGAGCGCAGTGCACATGGACAAGGTGGTTGCCACGGCCGAGGAGGCACTGGCAGACGTCATGGACGGAGCGTCCCTGGCCGTGGGCGGCTTCGGCCTCAGCGGCGTCCCCGACGTGCTGATCCGCGCGCTGTACGCGACCGGTGTGACCGGGCTGAGCGTGGTCTCCAACAACTGCGGCGTGGACGGCGGCGGCCTGGGCATCCTGCTCGCCGCCGGTCGCATAGCCCGCGTCACCGGCTCGTACGTCGGCGACAACAAGGAGTTCGCGCGCCAGTACCTCTCCGGTGAACTGCTGGTCGAACTGACGCCGCAGGGCACGCTCGCCGAGCGCCTGCGCGCCGGCGGATGCGGCATCCCCGCCTTCTTCACGCCCGCCGGTGTCGGTACCCAGGTCGCCGAGGGCGGCCTGCCCTGGCGTTACGCCCCCGACGGCACCGTGGCCGTCACCTCACCGCCCAAGGAGGTGCGCGAGTTCGACGGCCGGCGTCATGTGCTCGAGCACGGCATCACCACCGACTTCGCACTGGTGCGGGCCGCCAGGGGCGACCGCCACGGCAATCTCGTCTTCCACCGCTCGGCCCGTAACTTCAACCCGCTCGCCGCGATGGCCGGCCGCGTCACGATCGCCGAGGTCGAGCAGTTGGCCGAGCCCGGCGAGCTCGACCCGGACGAGATCCATCTCCCCGGTGTGTTCGTCCAGCGTGTGGTGGAACTGACGCCGGAGCAGGCCGCGGACAAACACATCGAACGGCGCACTGTCTCCGCGCCGTCGGCACGAGGGACGGTGCGGCACTGATGGCATGGACCAGGGACGAGATGGCCGCACGCGCGGCGGCGGAGATCCAGGACGGCGACTACGTCAACCTCGGCATCGGACTGCCCACGCTGGTGCCCGAGCACGTGGCCGAAGGAGTGCACGTGGTGCTCCAGTCGGAGAACGGCGTCCTCGGCGTCGGGCCGTACCCGGCCGAGGAGGACGTGGACCCCGACCTGATCAACGCGGGCAAGGAGACGGTCACCGTGCTGCCGGGTGCGAGCTTCTTCGACTCCGCGTTGTCCTTCGGAATGATCCGGGGCGGTCACATCGACACCGCCATCCTGGGAGCCATGCAGGTCTCCGCCACCGGAGACCTCGCCAACTGGATGATCCCGGGCAAGATGGTGAAGGGCATGGGCGGTGCGATGGACCTCATCCACGGCGCCCGCCGAGTCGTCGTCGTGATGGAACACTGCGCCAAGGACGGCAGTCCGAAGCTCGTCGAGGTGTGCACCCTGCCCCTCACCGGCGTGGCCTGCGTCGACCGCGTCATCACCGACCTCGGCGTGCTGGACGTCACCGAGGACGGACTCGTCCTCGTGGAGAGCGCTCCCGGCGTCAGCACGGACGAGATCGTCAGCCGTACCGCCGCGCCCGTGCGCGTGCCGGACCCCGTCGACTGACCCCGCTTCAGCACTCCCCTCCCCAACTCCCCCCACCGCAAGGAGTCCTGATGAACGAGCGCCTGCGGGACGTCTACGTCGTCGACGCCGTCCGCACCCCGATCGGCCGTTACGGCGGCGCCCTGTCCGCTGTGCGCCCCGACGACCTCGCCGCCGGAGTCGTACGGGAACTGCTCCGCCGCAGTCCCGCCCTGGACCCGTCCCTCATCGGTGACGTGTTCTTCGGAAACGCCAACGGCGCCGGGGAGGACAACCGGGACGTCGCCCGTATGGCCGTGCTGCTGGCCGGTCTTCCCGTGACGGTCCCCGGAACCACCGTCAACCGGTTGTGCGGCTCGGGGATGGAGGCGGTCATCCAGGCCGCCCGCGCGGTGGCGCTCGGCGACGCCTCCGTCGCCGTGGCCGGCGGAGTGGAGTCCATGAGCCGCGCCCCATGGGTCCTGCCCAAACCGGAGCGGGCCTTCCCGGTCGGCAACCAGGAGCTGTACTCCACCACCCTCGGCTGGCGGATGGTCAACCCGCGGATGCCCGAAGCGTGGACCATCCCGCTCGGCGAGAGCGCCGAGCTGATCGCCGACAAGTACGGCATCACCCGCGAGACCCAGGACGCCTTCGCGCTCGCCAGCCACGAGAAGGCCGCCCGGGCGTGGAAGGACGGTGCGTACGACGCCGAGGTGGTCCCCGTCGAGGGTGTGGACCTGCCCCGCGACGAGGGGATCCGGGACAACACCTCACTCGAAGCGCTGGCCCGCCTCAAGCCGGTCTTCCGTGCGGGCGGCACGGTCACGGCCGGCAACGCCTCGCCTCTCAACGACGGCGCGGCGGCCCTGCTGCTGGTCGACGAGGACGGGCTGGCCGAGACGGGCCGTGAACCGCTGGCCAGGATCCGGGCCAGTGCCGTGACGGGCATCGACCCGCGGTACTTCGGTCTCGGCCCGGTCGACGCCATGCGCAAGGCCCTGACGAAGGCGGGCCGCTCCTTCGACGCCCTGCACACCGTCGAGCTCAACGAGGCGTACGCCGCCCAGTCGCTGGGCTGTCTCGCCGCCCTGCCGGAACTCGACTCCGGCATCCTGAACCCGAAGGGCGGCGCCGTCGCCATCGGGCATCCCCTCGGCGCCTCCGGCGCTCGTATCACCGGAGCGGTCGCCCATCAGCTCGCGGAAGCGGGCTCGGGCACGGGCCTGGCCGCGCTCTGTATCGGTGTCGGGCAGGGCCTGGCCCTGGTCCTGGAGCGCTGAGGCGACCGCCACCGGTCAGGGTGTCGTCGCCACGCGTTCGAGTGCGGCGGTGAGCGCGGCGAGGTCGTGGCCGGCGAGGTTGTCGAGGACGTGCCGCCGGATGCTGGTCAGGTGGGCGGGCCAGGCCTCCTGGAGACGGGCGAGGCCCTCGTCGGTGAGGACGGCGTTCCAACCGCGCAGGTCTTCCTGGCACTTGGCTCGTTGGACGAAGCCCTGCTTTTCGAGGCGGTTGACGACACGGGTCATGCCGCTGAGCGAGAGGTTGCAGGCGGTGGCGAGCTCACTCATCCGCATCCGGCGGTGGGGCGCCTCGGACAGGAACATGAGCGGGGTGTACTCGGAAAGGGGCAGCCCTCCGTCGCCGACCATGTCCGCGTCCACCAGTCGCGGCAGCGCCATCATGACGTGGGCCAGGGCGCGCACGAGCGATTCCTCGGTCTGGTCCAAGGGGCGCAGGGGCTGTTCGTCGTAGGGCATGCCTCACACCCTATCTCCTTGACACGGCAAGCACTCATACATTTACTTGACTCGACAAGCACACAGACAAGCGAAGGTGCAAAACATGACAAGGATCGGCATCATCCTCGGCAGCACGCGCCCCGGACGCAACGGCGAGGCCGTCGCCCACTGGGTGCACGAGCTGGCCACGCACCGCACCGACGCGCAGTACGAGCTCGTCGACCTGGTGGACTACAAGCTGCCGCTGCTGGATGAGGCCTATCCGCCGGCGATGGGCCAGTACAGCCAGCCGCACACGCAGCAGTGGGCCGCGAAGATCGCCTCGTTCGACGGCTTCGTCATCGTGACCCCCGAGTACAACCACTCGGTGCCCGGCGCACTGAAGAACGCCATCGACTTCCTGGCGGCCGAGTGGGCCAACAAGGCCGTCGGCTTCGTCAGTTACGGCTCCACCGGCGGCGTCCGCGCCGTCGAGCACCTGCGTCTGATCGCCGGTGAACTGCAGATGGCGGACGTCCGCTCCCAGGTGGCGCTCTCCCTGTTCACCGACTTCGAGAACTTCAGCGTCTTCAAGCCCGCCGACAGCCACCGTGACGCCGTCACCGCCACCCTCGACCAGGTCGTGGCGTGGAGCAACGCCCTCGCTCCGCTGCGCGTCGGCTGACGCGACACATCACGGGGCGCCGCCCACCCGTGCCCCGCACCGGCGTCCGACACCGGTGCGGGGTGCGGGGCCTGAGCCACCTTTCGACCGTCACGGGAAAAGAGAAATCCGCCGATGTCAGAACGTGCCGCTTCCCCCACGGCTGGGCACCCGATCACGCTTGGGCTGGACACGTTCGGCGACGTGACCGACGACGCCCGGGGCCGACCGCTCTCGCACGGCGAGACGATCCGCAACCTGGTGGCGGAGGGTGTCCTCGCCGACGAGGTCGGGCTCGACCACTTCGCCATCGGTGAGCACCACGTCGACTGGATGCCGCTCTCGGCGGCGGACGTGGTGCTCGGGGCGATCGCGTCGCGTACTTCGCGCATACGTCTGGGATCCGGTGTCACCGTCATCAGCTCGGACGATCCCGTTCGGGTCTACCAGCGGTACGCGACCCTCGACGCCGTGTCCGACGGCCGTGCCGAGGTGATTCTCGGCCGGGGCTCGAGCACGGAGTCCTTCCCGCTGTTCGGCTACGACCTCGGCGACTACGACACCCTCTTCGAGGAGAAGGTCGGCCTCTTCGCCGAACTGCGCAAGGAGAAGCCCGTCTCCTGGTCCGGCAGCACCCGCCCGGCGCTGGCGAACCAGCCCGTCTACCCGCACAGCGAGTCCGGAGCGATCCCCACCTGGATCGGCGTCGGCGGCAATCCTCAGTCCGTCGTCCGTGCCGCACGCTACGGATTCCCGCTGATGCTCGCGATCATCAGCGGTCCGACGGCGCGGTTCGCCCCCTTCTCGCAGCTCTTCCGCCAGGCGCTGGCGAAGTTCGACCGGCCCGATGTGCCGGTCGGCGTGCACAGTCCGGGGCATGTGGCCGCGACCGACAAGCAGGCGGTGGAGGAGTTCTGGCCGTACTACGAGAAGACCATGCGCATGGTGGCCCGGCAGCGAGGATTCCGCGTCCCGACATTCGAGCACTTCATGAGCGATGTCGGTCCCGGCGGCGGGCTGTTCGTCGGATCACCGGAGACCGTGGCACAGAAGATCGCCACCACCCTCCGGGAGCTCGACGCGAGCCGCTTCGACCTCAAGTACGGGATGAACGGTCTGCCGCACGAGACGCTCATGACCACCATCGAGCTCTTCGGCACCGAGGTGGCCCCGCGAGTGCGGGAGCTGATGGCCTCGTGAGGTGTTCCACCCTCGAGCCGACCGGCGTTGCCGTCCAAGCCGCCTGCACCCCGTGATGGCTGACACGGCTGCAGGAGGGTCGCGACTGTGGGAGCACGCGACCCATCGGACACGGCTGTAGCCGCGTCCCTGGGGGCGGTATCCGTGGCCCGCGCACCGAGTGCGCGACGGAGGGCCGACGGGTACCGCCCCTTCCCGTTGCTTACGCCGCAACCTTCGCTCCCTGCCGTGCGTCCAGCTGACGCGAGCCGAATGAATCCACGGGGCGAGCCGCTTCGGCGTGGTCGGCCGGATCGGTCCACCTCACCGGTCGGGGGGGCGATGTGACATCTGACGACGGAGAGCACAGGCACGGTTTCACGAAGAGCGTGCGGCGGTTCTTCTGGCTGCCGCCGGGGGCCTCTCGCGATGCCGCCCCGGTCCGGCCCCTGGCGTGGGTCTGGGTCTTCGTGGTCGCGGCGGGGGCCGGTGCCGCCGCCCTCGGCTGGGGGGACGTGGTGGTGGTCGTGATGTTCGTCGGCATCATGCAAGCCCTCCTCGACGACGTGATCAAGGGGGTACGCCATCGCTGGCCGGCCTTCGTCGCCGCTCTGTCGGCAGGATGGTCCACGGACCGGCTCATCAGAGCCGTGGTGTCCGCTCCCGCCGATCCCGACTGGGCCGACTGGCCCGGTCTCGCGTGTGGGAGCCTGGCCGCCTTCGCGACCTTCGTGGCTGTCACGCGTCTGCCGGTCGGCCCCCGGCGCGCGTGACGTTCAGCCGGGCGGGGACACGGTTTCAGCTCACGAACTCCTCGTCCCCGTAGCGCACCTCGGCTCTGTTCCAGTCGACGCCGAGTTCGGCCGTGAACCTCTGGGCCACCGGCAGGTCGGCGAGCGGGGCGATGAGGATGAGCCGCCCGTCCAGGGTGACCGAGCCGCCGCCGAGCCGGTCGCGGGCCTCCGCGTCCGTGAGCAGCGCGTCGTGCAGACGGGTCCGGCTGACGCCGGGGGCCTGGATCTCGACCGCGTCGGTGTCCGGCGAGGTGCGCGGCAGGCAGCGGAACGTGAGCACCGATTCCTGGTGGTACTGCTCGGCGACGACGGCCGCGATGTGGTGGAGCCCGTCGCGGCCGACCTGGTCGACGTCGAACTCGCGGGAACGCTCGTAGGTGGCTTTCTTCAGGTCGCCGGACCAGAAGACGCCGTCCAGGAGGGTCGAGGAGCCGGGCCTGGCACCGTTGGCGTGGATGATCTCGCGCACCTCGTGGCCGAAGCGCGTCAGTCGGGTGTCGATCCGTGAGTCGGCCGGATCCGCGATGATCGCGGTGTTGTCGGTGGCCAAGATCTCCGCAGTGGGACATCCCCGAGCCGCCGGGGCCGCCTGTGCGCTTCCCGCGCCCGCGACTCCCAGCGTCAGGGCGGCAACCGTGGCCAGGACGTGCAACTGCCGCCGCATGATGACGTTCTTCATGCGGTGATCAACGAGCCTTGGCCGACTTCGTCGCGCTACTGCCCGCGCCGCACCGCGGATCCGACCGCGGCATCCGGCCACCTACACCGGGTACTCCGGCTCCGGTGCCTGGGGGCTCGGGCACCTCACCGCGAGGGCCGCGATGTCGTCGTTGAGCCTGCCGCCGCTGAAGCGCAGCAGGTCCTGGTGCAGCCGGTCGAGCAGGTCACGGGGCGGCCTCGGGCCCTGCCGCCGCATCCAGTCCGGGAGCGGGAAGAACTCGCCGGTGCGGTCCCGGGTCTCCGATACGCCGTCGGTGTAGAGCAGTAGCTGGTCGCCCTGGGTGAAGGTGACGGTGTCGACGCAGTAGTGGTCTCCGATGAGCGCCGCGAGGTGCAGAGGCGGCGAGGGAGCGGTGGGATCCAGGACGCGGATCTTCCCGCGAT
Organism: Streptomyces olivochromogenes; assembly: GCF_001514115.1. Classification (GTDB taxonomy): domain Bacteria; phylum Actinomycetota; class Actinomycetes; order Streptomycetales; family Streptomycetaceae; genus Streptomyces; species Streptomyces olivochromogenes. The sequence continues at coordinate 342,384 of NZ_KQ948461.1, read as the reverse complement.
GCGCGAGCAACGGCGGAGGGTGCCCACAGTTGAGAAGTCTGACGTGTCCGCCGCCGTGCGGGATCTCGGCGATGAGAGCGGTGGCGAAGCGCTCCGGCAGATCCTGCGCCGGAAACGCGGCGCTGTGGCGGATTATGCTGATCTCCAGACGATGGATGACGCCTCTCAGGTCGGGTTCGTCGTACGCGGCCTCCCTGAAGCAGCTGATCACTGCCGAGGCCGCCCCCACCGCGGACAGGCCCTTGCCGCGTACGTCGCCGATGAGCAGCCGGACCCCGTACGGCGTGGCGACGGCTTCGTAGAAGTCGCCACCGATCCTGGCCTGTTGTTGGGCCGCCAGATACAACGACTCGATCTCGACGTCGTCCATGCGGCGTGGCAGAGGGCGCAGCAGTACCTTCTGGGCCGCGTCGGCGACGAGGCGGATGTGGAAGAGCGCCTCCTCCCGCTGAAGTCGGACATGGCTCGCGTAGGCGGCCGCCAGGGTGACCGCGACGATCGCAGCCGCCGTGTACTGCGTCCCCAGGTCGGTGTAGACGAAGCTGAGGCTGATCATGACCAGTAGGCAGAACGTGCCCAGCAGGATCGTGGGGAGTACGGGCCACATCGCGGCGGCGAGGGCGGGGGCGGCGGGCAGAAGTCGGCTGACGGCGATCTCCCGCGGTGTGGAGAACGCCAGGCAGGTGATGAGGACGGTGAGGACTACCGGTGACAGCGGGGCAGCTTCCCACCAGCCACCGCCGAGGGAACGACGGCGCCGCAGCCATCCGGACATGATCACAAAACGCATCATATCGGTCGAAGTGGATATTAAGCGGGGCACAGGGCGGTCAGGCCCGGCCCGGGGCCGTAGGCGCACGGCGGGACGGTGGAACGGCGGTCCGAAACGCTCGGCGCGCATGAGTGTCGATCTCGGCGGCCGGCTTTGCCCCCTTAATCGAACGGACTAGTCTGTTCGATTAAGGAGGTGCCCGCACATGGCGACGCGCACGAGAAGGACGAACACGGTCGAGAAGATCCTGGACACGGCGGCCGACCTGTTCTACGCGAACGGCCTGCGGGGCGTCGGCGTGGACCAGGTGATCGCCGCCTCAGGGGTGGCTAAATCCACGCTCTACGTCCACTTCCGCACCAAGGACGAGCTGGTCGCGGCCTACCTGCGCAGAACCGACATATCCTGGCGCGCCCAACTCGAGGCGGCCGCCGAGCGGGCGGGCGACGACGCGGCGGCCCGGATCACCGGGCTCTTCGACGCGCTGACGGATGCCTTCGACCGGCACGGCTTCTTCGGCTGCCCTTTCGTCAGTGCCGCCGTCGAGACCGCGCTCGACTCCGAGGCCCGGGCCATCACCGTGCAGCACACCGAACGCCGTCACACCTGGCTGACACAGCTCAGCACCGAGGCGGGCGCCACCGACCCCGACTCCCTCGCCCACCACCTCGGCCTCCTCATAGACGGCGCCCTCGCGTCCGGACGGCTGCTCCAGGACCGCACGGTGGTGGATCAGGCCAGATCCGCGGCCCGGCGCCTCCTCGACGAGCACACCCGTCGCGACACGGCCGACGACCTCCCGTAACAGGCCACCAGGCACACCCATGACCGCGAGACGCCCCACGCCTCCGACTCCGTACTCACGAACGACTTCCAGCAAGGAAGGCAGGGCCATGCGCGCAGCGATCCTCGAACAGTTCGGGGCACCCCTGGTACTCAAAGACCTCCCCCGGCCCGCCCCCGACCCGGGCGAGGTCCTGGTGAGGATCGTGGCCAGCGGAGTGAACCCGCTCGACCTCAAGATCCGGGCGGGGAAGGCCGCACACGCCCGGACCGTCCTGCCCGCCGTACTCGGTCTCGACCTCGCCGGTGTGGTCGAGCAAGTCGGTAGCGACGTCACCGGATTCGAAGTCGGCGACGAGGTCTACGGACTCACCGGCGGGGTCGGCGACCTCCAAGGCTCCCTCGCCCAGTACGCGGCGGTCGACGCCCGGTTGCTGGCCGTCAAACCCGCCGCCCTGACCCTGCGCGAAGCCGCCGCACTGCCACTGGTCTTCATCACCGCGTGGGAGGGCCTGATCGACCGCGCCCGAGTCCGTCCCGGACACAAGGTCCTCATCCACGGCGGAGCCGGTGGCATCGGACACGTGGCCATCCAGATCGCCCGCGCCCACGGTGCCGACGTCTACGCCACCACATCCCCCGCCCACGCCGAGACGGTCGCGCGCCTCGGCGCCACGCCCATCGACCGCACCGCGATGTCCGTGGCGGAGTACGTCGGCGAACACACCGGCGGCGAGGGCTTCGACATCGTCTTCGACACCGTCGGCGGTCCCGTACTCGACGCCTCCTTCACCGCCGTGCGCACATACACAGGCCACGTCGTCAGCGCACTCGGCTGGGGCACCCACGCCCTCGCTCCCCTCTCCTTCCGGGGCGCCACCTACTCCGGCGTGTTCACCCTCCTGCCCATGCTCACCGGCAGCCACCGCGCGCACCACGGCGAGATCATGCGCGAGGCCACCACCCTCGCCGACGCGGGCTCCCTCAAGCCACGGCTCGACCCACGCGCCTTCACCCTCGACTCCGTCGCCGACGCATACGCGGCGGTCGAACAGGGCACCGCGGCAGGCAAGGTCGTGGTGGACATCGCCCAGGCTCCCAGCGGACCGTGAGTCGCGATTCGTATTCCGCCTGTAGTGCTCACACGCCTTCCCCGTCGAACGCTCGACCACGAGGAAGGGAATGGAGTAAGGATGGGAGAGTGCGGCCGTGTCGCTGCACGAGAGAACGACCGGTGGCCTGACGCGATCCGACGCGAGAACTTCCCTTCCGGCCGCGTGCGGGAGCGTTATGGCCCTCCATGCATGGCGTCCTGAAGTTCTTGAAGGTCTTCAACGCGCCATGGCGACCGGACCACCAGCTCTGCGAGTTCCTGGATGGTCAGCCGGTACCGTCCCGGAGCGCGTTGCAGAGAAGAGCACTCCGTGAATTACATAACGCAGCGACTGCGTTCTCCCACCGCTCCGACAGTCGACGCCCCCGCGCGGGCAGCGGTCTCCGCCGGTGACTGCGGTCTGCTTCTCATCAGGCTTACGTTCGGCTTGCTCATGGCAGCACACGGTGCCCAGAAGCTCTTCGGCATATTCGGTGGCGAAGGCCTCACCACTACGGGAAAAGAATTCGCCGCGCTGGGATACCGTCCCGGAAAGGTCTACGCCGCCATAGGCGGCGGCTCCGAATTCCTGGGCGGCATCGGCTTCGCTCTGGGGCTGTTCACACCGCTGGCGGCGGCTGCCGTGATCGGCGTGATGATCAATGCCATGGCGACCGTGAGCGGGGCGCATGGACTGTGGGACACCCAAGGCGGTGTGGAGTACAGCGTGTGTATCACTGTCACCGCACTCGCCGTCGCGGCCATCGGTCCGGGAAAACTGGCCGTCGACCGTCTTTTCCCGTGGGGCAAGGGAGGCTGGGCCGAAGCGGCCTGCGCTCTGTTCCTGGGCGGGATAGGCGCCGCGATCGTGCTCATCCTCTGACCGTTCGCCAGTAGCCATTCACCAGCCGTCAGCCATTCTCCAGCCGCGCCACGGAGTCATTCCGCGGATCACGCGGGAGGGCCACCCTCAGGGCTCCCCGGGCCGGAAGGGGTGAGGTGGGCTTCGGCGTATCGGCGGAACGCGGTCACGAGACGGCGTGGTCCCCGACAGCGACCGCGACCGGGCGCGGGCGATCGCGCGGGAGCGGGTGTCGGCCGGCCTCGGCCAGCCGTCGTACGCCGCCGGCCTGGCCCGGCTGGGCTACTCGGACCAGGAGATCGCCGAGGTGAGTGACCGGCTGGTGGACGCGATCATCAGCCACGGCGATCCGGCCGCGATCGCGGCCAAGGTGCGCGAGCACCTGGCCGCCGGCGCGGATCACGTGACGCTGCTGTCGCAGGTCGGCACCGACTTCTCGGAGGGCGTGGACCAGCTGGAGCGGCTCGCCCCGGCGCTGGTCGGCGTTGACCGCTCGGTTTGAACCGGCGTTTCGGTTTCAACCGGCGTTGTCCGGCGGTCCGGTCCCGGTGCGCCCTCAGACACGCACCGGGGCGGCGTCGGCCGATACCGCCGTCAGCCCTTGAGCTTGAGGAGAATGCGGGCCAGTTCTTCGAGTTCGGCCGGGTCCAGCCTGTCCGCCAGGACAGGAGACAGGGTTTCGCGGCGGGCGACGTCGGCACGCTCGAAGAGGTCGCGGCCCCGCGGTGTGATGGTCACCTCGACGGACCTGGCGTCGGTGGCCGAGGGGGCGCGGGTGACCAGTTCGCGGGCCTGGAGAGCGTCGATCACCCGGGAGACCTGGCTGCGGCTGATCAACGCACAGGAGCCGAGATCGGTGGCCGACAGCGGTCCGTCCTGGTGGTAGAGCCAGAGCAGTACCTCGAACCAGGAGGCCGGCAGGCGGAAGTCCTCCTCCAGTCGGGCGCTCGCGCGTGAGGTGAGGGCAGTGCTCACCCCTACGAGGCGGTAGTACGCCTGGTCCTCGACAGGCAGTTCCGCCTGCTTGAGCTTGATGTCCGTCACCAGGCGAGTCTACCAATTTGCGTGCACGCACACACAACCCTAGTATGTGTGTGTACACGCAACCATGGAGGTTCGTCATGAAGATCGCCCTCGTCACCGGCACGTCGACCGGCATCGGTCTGGAAACCGCCGTACTCGCCGCAAAGGCGGGCTACGAGGTCGTCGCGACCATGCGTAACACCGACAAGGCCGCAGCGCTGCTCGAGCGGCTGCCCGACGCCGACGTCCGACAGCTCGACGTGACGGATCCGGACTCGGTCAGGGCCTGCGTCGACGGTGTGATCGCCGACCACGGACGGCTGGACGCGCTGATCAACAACGCCGGGGCCGGACACCTCGGCACCATCGAGCTGGAGAGTGTCGACGACGTCCGCGACGTCATGGAGGTCAACTTCTTCGGAGTCGTCCAGGTCACCAAGGCCGCGCTGCCACACCTGCGCGCTGCCCAAGGGCGCCTGATCACGGTCACCAGCGTCGGAGGTGTGGTCGGCCAGCCGTTCAACGAGGCTTACTGCGCGGCCAAGTTCGCGGTCGAGGGCTGGATGGAGAGTCTCGCCCCGGTCGTCGGCAAGCTCGGTGTCGCGGTGAGCGTGATCGAGCCCGGCGCGGTGGCCACCGAGTTCGTCGCGAACGTGCGGGCCGACCGGGATGTCGAGGCCCTGGTCGCCGGAGCCGGGGACTACCAGCCGGTGATCAACGGCTATCTGGCCCGCACCCAGCAGGCGTTCTCCGCGGCGCAGTCGGCCCGGGAGTGCGCGGAGACCGTCGTGGGCGCGCTGACCGCGGCCGAGCCCCGGTTCCGCTACCAGAGCTCCGAGTCCGCGGCCGGCTTCACCGCGGTCAAGCTGGCCGACGCCGACGGCTCGGCCGTACTGGCTCTGACCGCCTCGTGGCTCGGGGCGTGAGACCGGAGATGTTCCCCGACTGATCCATCGTCCACTGCGAGGGCGGGGACGGCGGGCACACCAACGCCATGGTCCGCGCGATCCGTACCGGCCGGGTCTACTACCTCAACGCCCGTGCCGGCGGGATCCAGAAGCGGACATCGATCCTGTGGGGTCGGCGCGACGTGGTGGTCCGCTCGAACGTCGCCGAGGCCTACAAGGACGCGATCCGCGACTCCCGGCTCGTCTTCCTCGAAGAGGGCGCACACTCACCGGCTACGGCCGTCCTCATCGACCTCGAAAGCGGGCTCTGACCTACGCCGTCACAACCCGCCGCAACATGCCGCACCAGTGACGACACGTCACCCACGGCGGACTCCGGGGGCCGACGGCGCCGCAGAAGCCCGTCTGCCTGCGATCCGGTATCCGGACATTCGGGCAGTACGCCTCGGTTACGGCTTCCCCAAGTCATGGTGACTTCGTGGCGAGCTGGGCGTAACGGGTACATGACGGTGGCCTTGCGTGCCATGGCGCAACTGGCGAGTTGGCCGGACCTCGCCGAGACACCGTCAAGCTGTGGCACGGGGCGGGCGCTGCGCTCGGTCCAGGACGAGATCGTCCACTTCCCTACGGACCAGGACGTTGACCTGCACCTCACCGCCCGTGCCATCAAGCGTTTCGAAGACCACCTCAGGGGCGCAACCGCGATCCGTTCGGTGCCCGGCTCGCGTTGGGTGACGATACGCCGCGAAGTCGAGACAGACATGGACCTGCTGCCGGCCCTGGTGAGCGTCGCTCTTCAGGCCCATCAGACGTGGCCGGTTTCCCGCGATACGCCGCCGGCCAAGTGCAATGATCACCAGGACATGGCGCTTCCGCGTGACGATTCCAGCGGAAGCTGAGGAGCACATCTTTCGGGCAGGGGACGTCATGGCTGTCGAGACGCGCGAGGAAGACGCCATCCGCGGAGTCGTCGAACGTCTCACGAGTGCCTACGACGAGACGTGCACGCCCGAGCAGGTCGAAGCGGCTGTAGCCACGGCACACGCCGCCTTCAGTGAGCGGCCCGTGCGCGATTTCGTTCCGGTCCTGGTCGAACGCAAGGCGCGCGCCCTTTTGACCGAGGCCGCGAACTGACGTCGCGCCTCGCACGGCGACGAGCGCAGGAGCGCTCGCCGAAATGACACGGTTCGCAGGGTGGCGGCGGTCTGTCGCCGGGCGCGGCTGGACGGGCTTGTTGACGCCCACGTCTGCCGCCAGTTCTCCGACGAAGAAAGCAATCCATCGATCCGGGATATAGCGGCAATCTCGATGGCCTGCTCCCCCTCGCGACGGGCCCCGCTCACCACCCGCTCTCCCCCGCTGACCCCACTCCATGCGGAGGCCGCCAACTCCAGCCTGTCGCGCCCGACTTCCGACGACGTCGTCCTCGGCGGCCTGCCGCTCATCCTGCGGCTCGCCCTGATCACCGTCCTGGCAGCACCGAGCGGACCGGCCGCTCCCGCTCAGGCCTCCGATCCCGGCCTGCCCCGGCGCCCGGGATCGCGGCGTTCAGCCGTGGCTCCGGACGATGTTCAAGACGCTGAGCGGCCCATTGGTTGAACCCCCGCGAGTCGCCTCGTGTTCTGCACGCTGGACACGAGCAAGTCACAGGGCCCGGCCCCGGCCGCCCACTCACCACGCTTCACCACGATTTGATGCAATATGGGTGACTGTGGGGAAGTCGAGAGAGGGTGCCCTCATGGCCGGGGAAGATGCCGGCAAGGTCGCGAAGTCCCCCGCCGGTGCCGGTCGCGGGAGGGCGCGCAATCCCTGGGGGCGCGGCGAGCGGCTGCGCGCCGAGATCCTGGAGGGCGCCAGTCGGCTACTCGGCGAGCTCGGCACCGAGGACGGCTTCACGCTGCGAGGTGTCGCCCGGGAGGTCGGCATCGCACCGGCCAGCATCTATGGGCATTTCCATGACAAATCCGAGCTGATCGACGCGGTGCTCGACCACGAGTACGACCAGCTGATCGACCTCATGCGCCAGGCTCAGGACGCCGTGGCGACAACCGATCCGCTTGGTCGGCTACGGGCACAGTTGCACGCGTTCTGTCGCTACACGATGGCCAACCCGGGCCACTACCGCGTGATGTTCGGGGTGCGTTTCGCCAAGGGAGGCCGAGCTCCGCTCTGGAGGGTGATCGGCGAACTGACCGCCTCCCTGACCGCCTGCGAACAGGCGGGGGCGCGATTGCGACTGCCGACCGAGCGGGCGGCCATCATGCTGCTCGTCGGCGCGCACGGGACCGTGGCGCTGTCGCACACCCGCCACCCACGCAAGGACGCCGAGGCCCTGGTATTGGAACTCGTGGACGAACTGCTGTCGCTGGTGTTCGACGGCAGTTGAGGTCTCCGGCGGGCCGGGAGTCCGGGCACCGCAAGCGTTTCAAAGAGCAGGAAAAGAGCCTTTTGCCCGTATTGCCGGAATCGACTAACATGTGTTTGGCAACTTACTGAACACTCGTTCGGCGAGCAACCCGAGGAGGTGTCACCCATGACCCACCCAGCGGCCCCCTCGCCCACGGCCACCGCCCCGGCCGGGATACCCGAGTACCCGATGGCCCGGGCGTCCGGCTGCCCCTTCGACCCACCTCCGGCTCTGCGAGCGCTGCAGACCGAAGGCCGGATCAGCCGGGTCCGGCTCTGGGACGGCAGCACTCCATGGCTGGTGACCCGCTACGACGACGAGCGTGCTCTGCTGTCCGACCCCTGCATCAGCTCCGACAACACGCACCCCGGCTACCCGCACGTCAGCGCCGGCGCGCTCGAACGCAGGAAGCGGGCGCCGACCTTCATCAACATGGACGACCCCGACCACGCCCGGCTGCGCCGCATGGTGACCGCCCGGTTCGCCATCAAACGGGTCGAGGCCCTGCGGCCGGCGATCCAGCGGATCGTGGACGAGTTGATCGACGCGATGCTGACAGCACCCAAGCCGGTGGACCTCGTCGAGGAGTTCGCCCTCCCGGTGCCCTCACGTGTGATCTGTGAACTGCTCGGCGTGCCCTATGCCGACCACGGCTTCTTCCAGAGCAACAGCCGGATCCTGGTCAAGCGCGACACATCACCGAAGGCGGCCGGAGAAGCCATCGACAAGCTGGTGCACTATCTGGAATCACTGGTCACCGAGAAGCTCGCGCACCCCGGCGACGACCTGCTCTCCAAGCTGGCCGTCGAGCAGGTGGCCACCGGCGAGATCTCCACGCGCGTCGCGGCGGCCATGGGCACGCTGTTGCTGACAGCCGGGCATGAAACAACCGCGAACATGATCGCGCTGGGCACGCTGGCGCTGCTGCAGCACCCCGACCAGCTTGCGGCGCTCCGCGAAACCGGCGACCCCGGCCTGATCGCCAGCGCGGTCGAAGAGCTGCTGCGCTACCTGTCCATCGTCCACACCGGACGGCGCCGGGTGGCACTGGCCGACATCGACTTCGGGGACGTGGTCATCCGCGCCGGTGACGGCGTGATCCTGGCCAACGACGCGGCCAACCGGGACACGTCGGTCTTCCCCGATCCCGATCGGCTGGACATCGACCGCGGGACCCGCCAACACCTCGCCTTCGGCTTCGGAGTGCACCAGTGCCTCGGACAGCCACTGGCCAGAGTGGAACTCCAGGTCGTCTACGCCACCCTCTACCGGCGCATCCCCACCCTGCGCCTCGCCGTGGACCTCGATCAGCTGCCGTTCAAGAGCGACGGACTGGTCTACGGCGTCTACAAACTCCCCGTGACCTGGTGAGGCCCTCTTCGAACGACCGGCCCACCGAATCACCGGACCGCACCCAGGAGGTCGTCATGCGCATCAGCGTCGACCAGGACAAATGCATCGCGTCAGGGATGTGCGTGCTCGCCGTGCCGGAGGTGTTCGACCAGCGCGAAGAAGACGGCATCGTCATTCTGCGCACCGATGTTCCACCGCCCGAGCTGCGCGAGGCCGCCCGCGAGGCCGCCGCGAGCTGCCCGTCGTGGGCCATCACCGTCACGGAATCCTGACCCGGGCCCGTTTCCCGCCGCTGCCGGACCCAGAAGGGGCGGCCCGACCAGCCGCCCTTGGGGAAAACCAGAGGAGGCATTCCGATGTTCATCGCCAGCGTGCGGCCCCGCCGTGAGCGGACCAGCCCTCCGGCGTGATGGCACCGTCATGACGCTCCCCAGCATTGCCATCGTCGGGGCCTCGGCCGCCGGACTGTCCGCGGCCGAATTCCTGCGCCACCGGGGCTACGACGGCGCGCTGACCCTCATCGGGGACGAGCCCCACATCCCGTACGACCGGCCGCCACTGTCCAAGCAGGTTCTCTCCGGCGCCTGGCCACCGGAACGCGTCTTCCTGCGCGACCGGAACGCGCCGGCAGCGCCAGGCCTCACCCTGATGCTCACCCACACCGCCGTGGCCCTGGACATGACCGACCGACAGGTCGTACTGGCCGGCGGCGAGCGGATCGACTTCGACGGCCTGGTCATCGCCACGCGGACATATCCAGGTGCACGGCACCGACCCTCCGGGCGCGGATGTCACATGGCGGCTTCGTCATGACGAGCCGAGGTGAGCCGTGAAGCAGTCCATGCCGAAGAAGGGGCGGCACTTGACGCTCGCCCGGGACGACGTGGGCCGAGTCCGGCAGCCCCCGCCGAGACACACCCGCCACATCGCGGTGGACCATCCGCGCTACAAGTGGGTGGCACTGTCCAACACCACCCTCGGCACGCTCATCGCGACGGTCAACGCCTCGATCGTGCTGATCTCGCTGCCCGCCATCTTCAACGGCATCCATCTGGAACCGCTCCAGCCCGGCAACGTCAGCTATCTCCTGTGGATGCTGATGGGTTACATGCTCATCATGGCTGTGCTGGTGGTCACCCTCGGCCGCCTCGGCGACATCTGGGGCCGCGTACGGATCTACAACGCAGGCTTCCTGATCTTCACCGTCACCTCGGTGGTGCTCTCCCTGGACCCGCTCCACGGTGGCCCCGGTGCCCTCTGGCTGATCGGCTGGCGGGTGGTCCAGGCAATCGGCGGCGCGATGCTCATGGCCAACTCCGCCGCGATCATCACCGACGCCTTCCCGGCCCGGCAACGCGGCATGGCGCTCGGCGTCAACATGGTCGCCGGTATCGCGGGCTCGTTCGTCGGGCTGGTGCTCGGCGGGCTGCTGGCGGAGTGGGACTGGCGGTCGGTCTTCTGGGTCAACGTGCCCATCGGGCTCGCCGGCACGGTCTGGGCCTACCGCTCCCTGCACGAAGCCGGCATACGCAGGCCCGCCCGCATCGACTGGTGGGGCAACGTCACCTTCGCCGTCGGGCTGACGGCCCTGCTCGCCGCGATCACCTACGGGATTCAGCCGTACGGCGGACACACCATGGGCTGGACGAATCCCTGGGTGCTCGCCGGGCTGACCGGCGGGGTCGCCGTGCTCGCCGTCTTCTGGCTGGTCGAAACCCGGTCGGACGACCCGATGTTCCCGCTGCGGCTCTTCCGCAACGCCGCCTTCGCGGGCGGCAACGCGGCCACGCTGCTCGGCTCCATCGCCCGCGGCGGCCTCCAGTTCATGCTGATCATCTGGCTGCAGGGGATCTGGCTGCCGCTGCACGGGTACGACTACGCCAACACCCCGCTGTGGGCGGGTATCTACCTCGTCCCGCTGACCATCGGGTTCCTGATCGCCGGGCCGGTCGCCGGGTATCTGTCGGACCGGTTCGGGGCGCGGCCGTTCGCCGTCTCCGGGTTCATCGTGATGGCGGCCTCGTTCGCCGGGCTACTGGTGCTGCCGACGGACTTCGGCTATCCGCTCTTCGCCTTGCTCGTCTTCCTCAACGGACTGGGCGGCGGTCTGTTCGCGGCGCCGAACACCTCCATCATCATGTCGAACGTGCCGCCCGAGGCCCGTGGGGCGGCCTCCGGCATGCGGGCCACCTTCCAGAACGCCGGGATGGTGCTGTCCATAGGTGTCTTCTTCTCCCTCATGATCGCCGGGCTCGCCGGATCCCTGCCGCACACCCTCACATCCGGGCTGACCTCCCAGGGCGTGCCGCCCGGCCCCGCACACGCGGCCGCCGCCCTGCCCCCGGTCGGCACGCTCTTCGCCGCCTTCCTCGGCTACAACCCCGTCAAACAACTGCTCGGCCCCCACCTGCTCGCGCAGCTGTCGCCGGCCGACGCCCGTACCGTGACCGGACGGGAGTTCTTCCCGCACCTGATATCCGGCCCCTTCCACCACGGCCTGGTCGTGGTCTTCGCCTTGGCCATCGCGATGTCCTTGGTGGCCGCCGCCGCGTCACTGATACAAGACCGCGCCAAGCCCGGACCGACGCCCGCCCGGCCTCACCGCATGTCAGCCCGGGAGCAGTCGCTCACGCGTCCTTGCGTGTGCCGGGCGGACCGGAACTGCCGCCGAGGACGTTGTCGATGTAGGCCGCGAGCGAGGAGCGCAGTCCTTCGGGCGTCATCTTCTGATCGTCGATCAGGTGCGCCACGAGGTCTGCGCGGATGGCTGCCAGCAGGGCGTGGGCGGTGAAATCCGCGTTGTGGACACCGGGCACCCGTTCCAGTGCGGCACGCAGGATTTCGTGCCACCAGCCGTAGTGCTCGGCCTGGTAGGGGCTGCTCAGACCGGCGTCCTCCGCGGCCGTCATCAGGTTCCGGTTCTCGATCTTGAAGCGGAGTGAGGCGTCGAGGAGGTCCAGCACCAGCTGCCGCGGTGAGGATCCGGCTGCGTCCTGCGCTTCCCGCACGGCTTGCTGCAGGGGGTCGAGGCGGGAGGCGATCACAGCGCCGATCAGGCCGGCGCGGTCGCCGAAGCGGCGGAAGAGGGTGCCCTTGCCCACACCCGCGGCCGCGGCGATGTCGTCCATCGACACACTGTGGGGGCTGCCGCTGGCCGCGAAGAGGGCGTCGGCGGCAGCCAGGACGGCTTCTCGGTTGCGCAGGGCGTCCGCGCGTTCTGTGCGCTGGGCCACGGGGCCTCCTTGGTCTTCGGCCTGTCCCGGCCCCCGGGAATGATATGCGGTGGGTTCGCGTGAGTGGCGGCTCGCGCCCGGCCGCACCTCCCGCGCACAGGGGCGGCAGCCGAGGGTTCCGCGTGACGCGCAACGGGTCAGATCGTGTCGTCGAGCCAGTCGAAGACGCGCGCTACCGCCAGGCGGAGGGCGCCCGGGTGACAGTGAGGGTCGCCGCCTTCCTTCTCGGTGAAGCTGAGAAGCGTCTTCGGCGCGGTGAGGTGCCGGTACAGCTTGCGCGGATCGGATTCCGCGGCGGTGGAGTAGAAGCCATCGGGCTCTGCGCCCGGGCATCGGCGATCAGGCGGTCCATGTCCTCGTCGTGCTCGGCTGCCGCGCGCCGGACGGCTTCCTCGTGCGGCAGCGGAAGGTGCGCGGTCAGGGCGGAGACGGCGTCGAAGACAGCGTCGAGGGCGACGACGGCTGCCAGGCGCGGCTCGTAGGCGGCCGCGCGGGGCGCGAGGTGGCCGCCGAGACTGACGCCGAGCAGCGCGGTACGGGCCGGATCGGCACCCGGGTCCTGGGTGAGGAAGTCCAGGACGGGACCGACCACGTTCTCCCAGTCCGGCCGGAAGGCCCGCCCGGGTAGCCATGGGGGAAGAACTCGGCCGCCCGGTAGCAGCCGGAGCCACGCAGCAGTCCGTCGCGTGCGCTGACGGGGTGGCTGCCGCGCGCCTCGGCCTCCAGACGTTCGGCGATGGAGAGCCAGGCGTCGTGCCGGCTGTCGTAGTCGCCGGGAGTGACGCGGGAGGCGGTGGCGATGACTTCGCCGACGTCCGAGCCGCCCTAGGCGGCGAGACCGAGATTGCGAAGGGTCTCGAACCAGAAGGGTGGATCGTCGTGGAACATCGGCTGTTTCATGACAACTCCCGTTCGGCGAAGGTGCGGAACGTGCCCGGAGGGTGGCCGGTGAGACGCTGGACGGTGTCCGAGGTACGGTCCTCCGCGCCGTCGGCGATGGCACGGTCCATGCCGGCCAGCATGGTGGCGAACTCCAGCGGTATCTCCGCCGCCCAGCGGTCGCGCAGCTGCTCGAACGTCAGATGCCGGTGCACGACGGGTCGGCCGGTGACCTCGGTGATGACCGCGGCGACGTCGTCGTAGCTCAGCGCCTGCGGCCCGGTCAGGATCAGGTCGGCGTCGGGGGCCTGCTCGTCGGTCAGGGCGCGTACGGCGACGGCGGCGATGTCCTCCGCGTCGACGAACCCGACGCGGCCGCCTCCCGTGGCCGTCAGGATGGCGCCGTCCTCACGGATGCTGCGCGCGTGGGGGGTGAAGCCGGTGAAGTTCTGCATGAACCAGGACGGCCGCAGCACCGCCCACTGCTCGAACAGGCCGGGCAGGGCCTGGTGGATCTGTCCCACCGCAGGACCGCCCGCGGGGATCGCCGATGAGCTGAGCAGCACCGCGCGGTGCACCTCGGCCGATCGGGCCCGGCGGAGGAAGGGCAGCATGACCGAGGCCGGGTCCGAGGAGCCGATCGGCGGGACGAGGTAGACGCCGTCGACGCCGTCGAGGGCCTCACCGAAGGTCGCGGGCTCGTTCCAGTCGAAGCGGACAGCCTCCGCGCCCTCCACCGGGGTGGCGCTTCGGCCGGCCGCCTTGACGCGGTGGCCCTCGGCGATCAGCCCGGCGGCGACGCGGCTGCCGGTGGTGCCGGTGGCCCCGATGACCAAGGTGGCGCCGGCGGCGTTCATCGGTCGGCTCCTACGAAGGCGGCGCCGGGCTGCTGAACGGCGAGGGGGTTCCAGTAGTCGCGGTAGGAGGTGATGCGTCCGTCCCTGACCGTGACCACGGCGATGTAGGTCATGTCGAAGGGGCCCTCGGTCTCGACCAGGCGGCCGACTCCGCGCATCTCCACCACGATCGTCTCGGGGACGGTGGTCTGGTGGATCGTCACGTCGGGGAAGTCGTGGACGTCCACGTGGTCGGGGTAGTGGCGCATGTAGTCCGCGATGGCCTGCCGCCCCTCCAGCCGCTCCGGCCAGCCCTGGGGCGCGAAGGGGAACTCGAGGACGCCGGCCTCGTCCCACAGGTCCACCCAGCCGGGGATGTCCTTCTCCAGCAGCAGTCGCAGACCGTGGCGGTACAGCTCCGCGGCCGTCATCGGCATTGCCATGATCAAGGTTTCCGTTCTGCTCGAAGACTCGGCGATCCCAGCCCGTGGGGTACGGCCACTCGTCACGAGAAGCGCGTATCCAGTGATGACGGTCCCCACGGCGGGACACCCGAATGAAAACGGACCGACAGTCCGTATGCATCGGAGCATACGGACCGCCAGTCCGCTTCGCAAGCCTGGGCGCGACCGGTGACGCCGGCGGGTCACGGAGGGGCGATACGGGGCGCCAGCGCGGCGGCATCGAGTCCCGAAAGCTCCTGCAACGACCGTCCGCGCGGTTCGATACGGAAGAGGTAGGTCACCAGGAAGCCGAGCGCGCTGGTGACCGCCACGCCGTAGAGCAACAGGCTCTCGCCGAGCCGCGCCAGGAGCACCGGGAACAGGAAGGTGCCCAGGGCCGCGCCCAACTTGCCGCACCCGGTGGCGAAGCCGTGGCCGGCGGCTCGCATCTCGGAGGGGAACACCTCGGCGGGCAGCGTGAAGGTGGTGGAGTTGGGGCCCAGGTTCATGAAGGTGTTGAACAGGGCGAACCCGACCACGACCATGGAGAGGTGGGCCTGCGGTCCGCCCGGCAGTTGGGCGCTCCCGGCCAGGATGCACAGCGCGAGGGTCATGACGCCGAATCCGGTCAGTTGCAGCGGTACCCGGCCCACCCGGTCGACCAGCACGATGGCCAGCCAGAAGCCGATGACCAGGAAGACGTCCAGCAGGGCGGTGCCCTTGGTGGAGGCGATGTCATCGGCGATGAACGTGCTGTTGGCACCGGCCAGTGCGAACGAGGCCAGCAGGGTGGGGGTGAAGATGCCCACGCCGTAGGTGGCGATGTCCATCAGGAACCAGGGCACCGCGGTGAAGATCGTGCGCCGCCTCCACCGCCGGGAGAACAGTTGCGGCTGGAGGAAGGCACGGAACCCCTCCGGGGGACTCTCCTGGCGTTCCCGGTCGGCACCGGTCACCTTCACGGGCACACCGGTGAGTACCCGACCGATCTCGCAGGCTTCCTCCTCGCGTCCGTTCTGGGCCAGCCAGCGCGGACTCTCCGGCACCCCGCGCCGCAGCCAGATGATCAGAAGGGCGGGCAGCACACCGAACCCCAGCATGATCCGCCAGGCGTCGACCTCCGGCCGTACGTTGAGGACCACGACGCCGACCACCGCGCCGAGCAGGATCCCGGCCGCCTGCAGACTGAACGCGCCCACCAACCACCGCCCGCGGTTCTTGGACGGCAGGATCTCGGCGAGGTAGCCGGCGGCGATGGGATAGTCGAGACCGACCGCCAGCCCCAGAGCGAATCTGAACGCCGCCAGCGACCAGGCGTCCCAGGCGAGGGTGCACAGCACCGAGAAGACGACGAACATCCACAGGTCCAGCCGGAAGATCCGGCTACGGCCGATCCGGTCCCCCAACGGCCCCAGCAGCGCGGCGCCGAACATCGCACCGACGATCGCGGCAGCCGAGACCAGTCCCTGCAGCGCGGAGCCGACCGCGAAGTCCTTGGCGACCAGCGGATTGGCCACCCCGATGATGAAGAAGTCGAAGCCGTCCAGCAGGATGCCCAGTCCCGCCAGCAGCCAGAAACGGACATGGAACCGGGACAGCGGCGCAACGTCCAGCGCCTCACCCAGCGGAATTGCACGAACGGCGGCATGGTCGGCCGCCGTCGCGGAATCGGTCGACAAGACGTCCCTCACTCGAGCACGACATTCCAGGAATCCCCCGGGAGATCGTGCGGGAGCCGCCCCGCCGCCACCATCGCCACGGACCGGTGGCGGACCGCGACGCTCGAACGGATTACCTGCCCTCCCCCATTCGACCGACTGGCATCCGCATGACGGGGTCAACCCTCCGACCAGCGGGTTTCGCACAGGCGCGCAGGGGATTCTCGTCACGCCGGGGATTCTCCTGAAGTTGAGGCGTTGTTCACCCGAACTCCGGGCGGCGGCCGGACAGTACGGCATCAATCCATGTCAGTCCCCCAAGGAGTTGCGCCTGATGCCGAGCACCACGCCCGCCGAGGTCCGTACCATCCCAGCGGGCGGCGGAACCGCACCACCCCGAGGCCACTCGTTGAGGTGGGACATCCAGGGGCTGCGCGCGGTGGCCGTCACGCTCGTGGTGCTCTCCCACGCCGGGGTGTCTCAGGTCAGCGGCGGATACGTCGGGGTCGACGTCTTCTTCGTGATCTCCGGCTTCCTCATCACGTCGCTGCTGTTGCGTGAACTCGCCACCACCGGTCGCTTGTCGGTCCGCACCTTCTACGCCCGCCGTGCGCTGCGGCTGCTGCCTGCGTCGTCCCTGGTCATCGCGGTCACGCTGGCCGGGTCATGGCTGTTCCTGTCGAAGGCGCGGCTCGCCGAGTACGCGGGCGACGCCCTCGGCAGCGCGCTGTACGCGGTCAATTTCCGGCTGGCGGCGGCCGGTACGGACTATCTCGCCCAGAACAGTCCGCCTTCGCCTTTCCAGCACTTCTGGTCGCTCGCCGTGGAGGAGCAGTTCTACCTGGTGTGGCCGCTGCTCCTGCTGCTCAGCTGGCGGGCCGCCCGCGGCCGGCGCCGACTGATCGCGCTGGTGCTCGGGGCGCTGTGCCTGGGGTCGTTCGTGGTCAGTGTCCTGGTGACGAACTCCTCGGCGCCCTGGGCGTACTTCGGCTCCCCCACCCGGGGCTGGGAGCTCGGCGCCGGCGCGCTGGTTGCGCTGGCCACGGCCCGGCTGGAACGGCTGCCCGCCGCCCTCGCGGCCCCGCTGTCCTGGCTCGGCCTGGCCTGCGTCGCGCTGGCGGCGGTCTGGTACGACGACCAGACGCCCTTCCCGGGCTACCACGCCCTCCTGCCGGTCCTCGGCGCCGCGCTCGTCCTGGCCGGCGGCTGCGCGCCCGCCTCGCACGGCGCGGGGTGGCTGCTCGGGCGACGGCCGATGGTGTGGCTGGGCGGGCTCTCGTACGGCTGGTACCTGTGGCACTGGCCGCTGCTGGTCGTAGGCCCGGTGGCGCTGGGCCTCACGGACGGCACCGCCGGGGTGCCGCTCGCGCTCGGGCTGTGCGCGGTCGCCCTGGGCCTGGCCTGGCTGACGCTGCGCCTCGTCGAGAACCCGGTCCGCTTCCACCGGGCGTTCCGGGGGCGGCCGAACCGGGCGCTGGTGCTCGGCGTCGGGCTGTCGGCGGGGGCGACGGTGCTGGCGCTGACGGCGGCGGCGGTCCCGCCCACGATCGAAGTCGGCGGCCCCGCGCCGGTACTGGCGCGGGAGCTGGCCGACGCGCCGGACCCGCAGGCGCGGCTGGCCGAGCTCCTGGCCGCGTCCTCCGGCAGCCTGCCGAACAACCTCACTCCGGCCCTGCCGAAGGTGAAGTCCTCCCGGTCCGCGGTCTACCGGGACGGCTGCCACGTCGACTACGACAGCACGCGGAATCCGCCGTGCGTCTACGGCGACCGCGCGTCCTCCCGGACCGTCGTGCTGTTCGGCGACTCCCACGCGGCCCAGTGGTTCCCGGCTCTGCAGGGCCTCGCGACCGCTCGCGGATGGAAGCTGGTCTCACTGACGAAGGCCTCCTGCAAGGTCGCCGGCGTGACCATCATCAACCGCCACAAGCCGTACACGGCCTGCGACACCTGGCGTTCCGACGCCGTGGCGAGGATCAACGCCCTTCACCCCGCCCTGGTGGTCGTCTCCTCCTCGGACGCGGGCGACCCCGCCGAGCCCGCCGACGACACCCTGCGGCAGTGGACCACCGGCTTCGCGGACACCTTCCGGGACCTCGGCACCTCCGGGGCCCGGGTGGCCGCCCTGCTCGACACCCCGTGGCCCAAGGGCGACCCGGTCGACTGCGCCGCCGACAACTCCCTGCAACTGCACGCCTGCGCCAACCACTTGCCGGACGCGATCCACGATGCGACCCGCCAGTCCGCCGTCCGCAACGCCGCCACCGCGACCGGCGCCACGCTCATCGACCCCCGGCCCTGGGTCTGCGCGATCCGCACGGGCATCTGCCCCGTCGTCGTCGCCGACACCGCCGTCTACCGCGACGAGAGCCACCTCTCCGAGGCTTACGCCGCGGCCCTCACCCCCGTCCTCGCCGACTCCTTGGACCGCCTCGTCAGTTCGTCCTGAGCACACGGGGCGATTGAAACCGTTCAATCGCCCTCGCCCCGGACACGTCGGGCTCTACCGAAAGCACGTCTGCACCCGGCAGCTCAGCAAGAAAATCCCGCACACTCATTGACCTCCATCCCGCACGCCCCTACGTTCACCGCCGTGAATCGATTCATCGTTTCTACGTGAGGGGCCCGAGTGATCAGCAGGAGGAACTTCCTGGCGGCTTCGGCGGCCACGACGGCCGCGGCCGTCGCCGACACCGGATCAGCAGTGGCCGGGGCGGCGTCCGCACCAGCCCGAACGGGTGCGCCACGCGGCGCCCTGCGCATCACCACGCCCACCGTCGAGTACGTCCAGCACCCCCTGGGCCTCGACGCGCAACACCCGCGGCTCAGCTGGCCGATGGCCTCGGACGAACCGGGCGCGCGCCAGAGCGCCTATCAGATCCGTGTCGCCTCCAGCGCGTCGGACCTCTCGCACCCTGATGTCTGGGACAGCGGGAAGGTCACCTCCGGTGAGTCCGTACTCGTCCCGTACGCGGGACCCCGACTGAAGCCGCGGACACGCTACTTCTGGTCCGTACGCGTCTGGGACGCCAAGGGCGACGCCTCCCCCTGGAGCGCGGCGGCATGGTGGGAGACGGGCCTCATGGACGCCGCGCAGTGGTCGGCGGAGTGGGTCTCGGCTCCTCCGGCTCTCACCGACGCACCATCCCTGGAGGGCAGCGCGTGGATCTGGTTCCCCGAGGGCGAACCGGCCAACAGCGCGCCCGCGGGCACCCGTTGGTTCCGTCACGCCCTCGATCTCCCGGACGGCGTCACGGCGGCGACCCTGGCCATCACCGCCGACAACGTGTACGCCGTTTCCGTGAACGGCACCGAGGTGGCCCGTACCGACCTGGCGACGGACAACGAGGGCTGGCGCCGACCGGCCGTCATCGACGTCCTCGCTCAGCTGCGTTCCGGGAAGAACGTCCTCGCGGTCTCGGCGACCAACGCGACCGAGGGACCCGCCGGTCTGGTCGCCGTCCTCGTCCTGCACACGGCATCCGGCGAACAGCGGATCGTCACCGACGACTCCTGGAGGTCGACGGACAAGGAGCCCTCCGCCGGCTGGCGCGAGGCGGACTTCGACGACAGCGGCTGGCCGGCGGCGAAGGAGGCCGCCGCCTGGGGAGCCGGGCCCTGGGGGCGGGTCGTCCCTGCGTCGTACGCGGCCGACCAGCTGCGCCACGAGTTCAGGCTGCCGGGCAAGAAGGTGGCCCGCGCCCGCCTGTACGCCACGGCTCTCGGCCTGTACGAAGCCCATCTCAACGGCCGCCGTGTGGGCCGCGATCAGCTCGCTCCCGGCTGGACGGACTACCGCGAACGCGTCCAGTACCAGACGTACGACGTCACCACGCTCCTGCGGCCCGGCGCCAACGCCGTCGGCGCGTACGTGGCTCCGGGCTGGTACGCGGGCGACGTCGGTATGTTCGGACCCCATCAGTACGGCGAACACCCCGCGCTGCTAGCGCAGTTGGAGGTCGAGTACGCCGACGGGACGAGTGAGCGCATCGTCTCGGGCACGGACTGGCGGGCCGCGTCCGGACCGATCGTCTCCGCCGACCTGCTGGGCGGCGAGACGTACGACGCGCGCAAGGAGACCTCGGGGTGGACCTCACCCGGCTTCGACGACCGTGCCTGGCTCGGCGTCCGCGCCGCGGGCGACGCCGCTCCCGACCTGATCGTCGCGCAGGTGGACCGCCCGGTCCGGGTGGCCGGGGAACTCACGGCAAGGACGGTGACCGAACCGGAGCCGGGCGTCTTCGTCTTCGACCTCGGCCAGAACATGGTCGGATCGGTACGGCTGCGCGTCGCGGGCGAGGCGGGAACGACCGTACGTCTGAGGCACGCCGAGGTGCTCAACCCGGACGGCACCCTCTACACCGCGAATCTGCGCACCGCCGCCGCCACGGACACGTACACCCTCAAGGGCGGCGGCGAGGAGACGTACGAGCCGCGCTTCACCTTCCACGGATTCCGCTACGTCGAGGTGACCGGGTTCCCCGGCACTCCCCCGGCGACGGCCGTGACGGGCCGCGTCATGCACACCTCCGCGCCCTTCACCCTCGACTTCGAGACCGACGTCCCGATGCTCAACAAGCTGCACAGCAACATCACTTGGGGGCAGCGCGGCAACTTCCTGTCCGTCCCGACGGACACACCCGCGCGCGACGAGCGCCTGGGATGGACGGGCGACATCAACGTCTTCGCGCCCACGGCGGCGTACACGATGGAATCGGCCCGCTTCCTCACCAAGTGGCTCGTGGACCTGCGCGACGCACAGACCCCGGAGGGCGCCTTCACGGATGTGGCACCCATGGTCGGCACGGTCGGCAACGGTGTCGCCGGATGGGGCGACGCGGGCGTCACGGTCCCCTGGTCCCTGTACCAGGCGTACGGAGACCGGCAGGTCCTGGAAGACGCCTGGCCCTCCATCCAGGCCTGGCTGAAGTACCTGGAGAAGAACAGCGACCACCTGCTGCGGCCGGCCGGCGGGTACGGCGACTGGCTGAACGTCTCCGACGAGACTCCGAAGGACGTCATCGCCACCGCGTACTTCGCGCACAGCGCCGACCTCGCGGCCCGCACGGCCGAGGAGCTCGGCAAGGACCCCGCCCCCTACCTCGACCTCTTCGAGCGAGTCCGCACCGTTTTCCAGAACGCGTACGTCACCGCCGCCGGCAAGGTGAAGGGTGACACGCAGACGGCCTATGTCCTCGCCCTGTCGATGAACCTCCTGCCGGACGCGCTGCGCAAGGCATCGGCCGACCGCCTCGTCGCGCTCATCGAGGCCAAGGACTGGCACCTTTCGACGGGCTTCCTCGGTACGCCACGGCTGCTGCCCGTCCTCACCGACACCGGCCACACCGACGTCGCCCACCGGCTGCTTGGGCAACGCTCCTTCCCCAGCTGGGGCTACCAGATCGACAAGGGCTCCACCACGATGTGGGAACGCTGGGACTCCATCCAGCCCGACGGCAGCTTCCAGACCCCGGCCATGAACTCCTTCAACCACTACGCGTACGGTTCGGTGGGCGAGTGGATGTACACCAACATCGCCGGTATCTCGGCGGGCCGGCCCGGCTACCGCGAGATCGTCATACGCCCCCGCCCGGGCGGCGACGTGACCACCGCCCGCGCCACGTTCGCCTCCGTCTACGGCCCGGTCTCCACAGGGTGGCGGCAACGATCCGGCGGCTTCGCCCTGACGTGCGCCGTGCCTCCCAACACGACCGCGGAGGTGTGGGTCCCCGGGGAAGACCCGGACGTGGTGACCCACACCCCCGCGACGTTTCTGCGGACCGAGGACGGCTACGTGGTGTACCAGGTCGGCTCCGGCGACCACCGTTTCACGACCCGGCGCGCACAGGGGGCTGCCCGCGGCCCCAGTCACCAGTAGTGGCGGCGACCACCGACAGCGTGTCCGGCAGCCCCGAGGATCCACAGGACGAGTCCGATGATCACAAGGATCACGCCGATCGTCCAAAGAATACTGAGGCCCGTGACGAAACCGACGACGAGCAGAATGATGCCGAGGACAAGCATTGCAACCTCCCGCAATGAGCCCCCCTCGTCTCCTCCGTGTACCACCGCAGGGCAACTCCTAACGCGGTCGCGGCAGGCGATTAACGCGGTCGCGCCAGGCGATCGGGGGAGCTCTCCGGCTCCTGCGGCGGGGGTGGGATCTTCGCGGGTACGAGTTCGGTGAGCAGGAGCGTGCGGTCGTCCGCTCCGTCGTTGGTGGCCGACGTGCCGTGCAGCAGCCGCCGGCACAGGGAGTCCAGGGTGTCCGGGCCGGTGACGCGGCCGGGGTCGTCTCCGTCCGTGTCGAGAAGGCCGGCGAGACGGGCGATGCCCTGGTCGATGTCGGTGTGGCGGGACTCGACCAGGCCGTCGCTGTAGAGCAGGAGCAGCACCGGGTCGGGCACGTGCAGGACGGTGGGTTCGTACGTCCCCATGCCGAGTCCGAGGGGCAGGCCCGGGCTGGTGAGAGTGACCGGCCCGGTCCGTCCGCCCGAATCGCGGATCAGCGGGGGCGGGTGGCCGGCTCCGACGAAGGTGCAGATGCGACGCCCCGCGTCCCACTCGGCGTACATGCACGTGGCGAAGGAAGCTCCCGGTGTGTCACAGGCGAGCGCGTCGAGACGGTGCATCAGCTCGGCCGGGGTGATGTCCAGTCCCGCCAGGGTACGGACGGCGGTGCGCAGCTGGATCATGGCGACGGCCGATTCCGGACCGTGCCCCATGGCGTCCCCGACGATGAGACTGACGCGGCCTCCCGGCCGGGGCAGCACGTCGAACCAGTCACCTCCGATGATGTTGTCGTGCCCCGCGGGGAGGTAGCCGTGGGCGATACGGCACCCCTCGAACACCTGCCCGGTGGCGGGGAACAGGCTTCGACGGATGGCCAGTGCCGTACGACGCTCGCGTTCGTATCGGCGCGCGTTGTCCAGGGCCACGCAGGCGCGCGCCGCCAGCGACTCCACGGCCTCGGCGTCGGCGGGCAGGAAGGGCGTCTGGTCCGGGCCGCGCGTGCAGGCGATGAATCCGACGGCGGTACCGCGCAGATGCAGCGGGACGACGAGGAAGGAAGCCGTGCGCAGGAGGACGTCCATGCGGGAGTCACCGCCACCGGAGGTGCTGAGCCGCGCGGACGTATGGGCGTCGACCGTGTCGAGCAGTTGCGCCTCGAGGGTGGCGATGGCCCGTGTGTAGGGCGTACCGCGCGGAAAGACGATGACCTCGCCGACCGGCAGCAGCCCCTCCCAGTCCTCGGGCGCGTCCGTTCCGATGCGCAGCGCCAGTCGGCGGGCCTCGATCTGCGGTGGTTCCGCGCAGGCGTACGCGTTCTCCTCCAGCAGCCAGCGCTCCAGCAGGTAGACGGAGGCCGCGTCGCAGAACCCGGGCGTCAGCGCGTCGACGACATGGCTGCCGGTCAGGCGCAGGTCGAGTTCCGAGCCGATGGCGTCGGCCGCGGGGGAAAAGGCCGGCCGACGGGGTGAACGCGCGATGGCGGGTTCGTCGTCCATGGGACAGTGCGCTTCGTTCCGCAGGGTTGTGCCTTTCCGGTGGGGCGCGGCTCCGGCAGCGTGGCCTGGGCATCGACCCGCCACACATGGTCGGCAACTATATGATGGAGCGTCAAGATCACGGACATGACAGGGAGTTGAGTTGGCCGACAACGACGGTCTCCCACAGGGGATCGATCCCGACAAGGCGAGCGTTGCCCGGATGTACGACGCGATGCTCGGCGGACAGCACAATTTCCCCATAGACCGGGAGGCGTTGGCGGCCTTCACGGCGATCGACCCCCAGGTGCGCACGCTGGCGCGGGCCAATCGCGCCTTTCTCGGCCGTGCCGTGCGTTTTCTGGTCGAGGCCGGGGTACGGCAGTTCATCGACCTCGGATCGGGCATCCCGACACAGGGCAACGTGCACGAGGTGGCACAGGCGGCCAGCCCGGACGCCCGGGTGGTCTACGTGGACAGCGACCCGGTGGCCGTGGCCCACAGCACCGCACTGCTCGCCGACAATCCCGGCGCGGACATCGTCGACGCCGACATCCGCCGGCCGGCCGACATCCTGTCGTCCCCGCAGGTACGGAAGCTGATCGACTTCGAGCAGCCCATCGCGGTGCTGATGATCACGATCCTGCACTTCATCACGCCCGAGGAGAACCCCGCCGGCATCGTGGCCGCGTTCCGGGACGCCCTGCCGGAGGGGAGCTGGCTGGCGCTCACGCATGCGACGAACCAGGATCGCCCGGACACGGCCGCCGCGGTGGGGCGGCTGTACCGGTCCAAGGCCACATCCCCGGTCACCGCCCGCTCCCGCGGCGAGATCCGGGACCTCTTCGAGGGCTTCGACCTGGTGCAGCCCGACCTGGTCTACGTACCCCTGTGGCGCCCGGCCCCGGACGACCACATCCCGGAGAACCCGTCGGAGTACTGGGTGTACGCGGGCGTCGGCCGCAAGCGTGTGTGACGGGGCCAAGGACCAGGGGTCAGAGTGGGTCCGACGACAGATCGCGATGTCGGTCGGACATCGGCGGCGTGTCGTTGTCGCCGCCCGCCTGTGACGTCCGGTCGACGAGAGAGGTCCACTCGGTACGCGGATGGTTGGGGGCATGGGGACCGAGGACTTCGGCGACCGCCGCGGACACGTGCTGCCGGAGCGGGTCGGGAAGCGGATCTCCGTTGACGGCGCCGACCAGGTCTTCGGCGACATGGTGGACCTTGGTGTTGGTGTGCTGGGACACCTCGACCAAGACATTCCAGGCGTCGGCGGCGCTCAGGCCGAACGAGGCCATCAGGACTCCCCGGGCCAGATCGATGACCGGCCGGGTCCGCATGGCCCGTTTGAGCTGGACGACTTCGGTGCGCAGGTCCTGCTCGGCGTCGTCGCTCAACCCATCCTCCTTGTGCGCTGAGTCGTTCTCGCCGGGATGCCTGTCACGGCCGTCGGCGGTCCACCGATCGACCGCACGGGGGCTTCGCGCAGGGAGCGCTGGAGTCGGTGCTCGGTGTCGATGTCACCGGAGAACGCGCCGGCCGTCCGCTCACCGGCCGGACGTGCCTCGACCTTCAGGAACGGGCCGAAGCCTGCGCTCCCGACCTGGACGGAGAGTGGACGTTCGTGCATGGCAGTCGCTCCTGGGGCATCCGCCTATCTCACTACTCCAAGCGTCGGCCTTCGGATCCTCACACGTCAAGAGATACAGGAACTTTCTTTCACCCTTTTGAATGCGCGAATGCCGAGCCGTATCCTCAAGACATGGGTGAAGTACCGCAGGGACATACCGGTTGGACCTTTCTGACCAACCACGCCCGAGTGCTGGCCGCGATCTCCAGGGACCAGGGAACCCGTATCCGTGACATCGCCGCCCGGTGCCGACTCACCGAGCGCGCCGTCCAGAAGATCATTTCCGATCTGGAGCAGGACGGCTATCTCACCCACACCCGCCAGGGCCGCTCCAACGTCTACCACATCGAACCGGGGACCATCCTGCGGCACCCGGCCGAGGCCGGGTTGAGCGTAGAGGGCCTGCTGACCCTCCTCGACCAGCACGAGGCCCGGCGCGACGGCAGGCCCGAGCCCGAGCAGCACTCGCTGGCGTTCGATCATTCCGCTCGGCGCGCGGCGGACTGAACTCTGCGGCCGGAACGGCACGGGGGCAAGACGCGGGGGCAAGAGCGGGGCAGCCGTGTCCGACGGTGTCAGCAGCCAGATCGTCAACCGGGGCCCGGTCCTGCGGACCGGCACGGACACGGCTTCACCTCGAAGGGGGGTGCGGCGCCGCGGGCCGAGCCCGCGAGAAGTGGCCCCGGTTGACATGCCCCTCGGGCGTGGCAGGGTTGAGGCAGTGACAAAACGACCACAAGCTGCGTGCTGGGAGGCGGCTGGCATGGTCAACGTCGGCTTGTGGGTCCGGGTCCAGGCCAAACCCGGCAGGGAGAGGGACCTCGCGGAGTTTCTGACCGGCGCTCGGGCCGTCGTCGAGGACGAGCCCGCCACGGTGGCGTGGTTCGCCGTGCAGCTGGACGAGTCCACCTTCGCCATCTTCGACGCGTTCCCCGACGACGCCGACCGCCGGGCCCATCTGGTCGGCGGCGTGGGCAAGGCACTCGCGGAGAAGGGACCCGAGCTGCTCCGTGAACCGCCCGTCATCGAGTACGTCGACGTGCTCGCGAGCAAACTCCCCGGCCGCGCGTAATCCCCGACCCGCGGCCTATGGAGACCTCTGGTCCTGAGGTCGTTGCCACCGCGCCCGTAGATCACATCGCGCCCGGCGGTCGCCCCGGTGGCGTCCCCCAGGGAACTGTCGCCGACGATGAGGAACTCCCCCACGCTTCCTCCCGCGATCCGGTCGTTGCCGGAGCCGACCGCGGTGCTCCCGGAAGCGGAGTGGTCCCCGGTCGCCATCGTGCCGCCGCCCTCGCCGAGGTCGATGACGTCGTCACCGCCGGCCCCACTCGCGTTGCCCGAGACGGCGACGCTGTCGCCCATCGCGTCGCCGAACTCCCCGGGCCTTTCCAGGAGTACGTCGTCGCTGGCCCCCGAGGCGCCGAAGAGCCGATTTCATCCTTTCAGTGGCGTGACGCACCGGGGGTTGCACTGCGTACCGGTCGGACATACTGACCGGTACGGCCCTCCTCGGCCGGTACGACAAGAGGAAGAACGTGATCATAGGCGGTTAATCTTCTCATCACATGATGAACCCGCTCAAAGGAGGCACTCGTGACGACGTCGTCGCAGCCACGGGTATCGGGTCTGGAAATCCGCTCCATCGACTACGTCCCCCTGGACGAGCGGCACGGAAAGCTCTGGCACCTGGGGCCTCTGTGGTTCATGTCCAACGCACAGATCGCCACCCTGGCGGTGGGGCTGATCAGCATCACCGAGGGCGGCAACCTCATCTGGTCGCTGATCGCGATCGCCGCGGGCACCATCCTCGGCACGTTCTTCATGGCCTTCCACTCCGCGCAGGGCCCGCAGCTGGGGCTGCCGCAGATGATCCAGTCACGGCCGCAGTTCGGCTACGTCGGGGCCCTGCTCGTATGGCTGTTCGCCTATGTGCAGTACGCGGGGTTCAACATCTTCAACACGATCCTGGCCGGTGAGGCCCTGCACACCACCTTGCACGGCGGCGTCAAGCTGTGGGTCGTCGTGGTCACCCTCATCGGGTTCGTCATCGCGCTGGTGGGCTACGACGTCATCCACCGCGCCGAGCGGGTCCTCACCTACACCTTCCTGGTCGTCTTCGGGATCTTCACCGTGGGCATCCTCCTCACCCTGCACTATCCCCCGGGCTCCTTCGACCTCGACGGCTTCCAGTGGACCCCGTTCCTCGCGCAGTTCGGCGTGGTCGCCGGATACCAGATCAGCTGGGCCATCTACGTCTCGGACTACTCCCGCTACCTCCCGCCGGACGTGACCGTCCGCAAGACCTTCTACTGGACATACTTCGGGTCGGCGCTCGGCGGCATCTGGCTGATGTGTCTGGGGGCTCTGCTCGCCGCGTGGGCGGGCAAGGACTTCGAGACCGTGCGCTCGATCAACGCGGCGGGCGACAAGGTCTTCAGCGGCTTCGGCGCGATCGTCCTGCTGTTCTCCGCCCTGGGCCTGATCTCGGTGACCGCCCTGAACATGTACGGCGGGTCCCTCACGCTCATCAGCGCGATCGACTCGTTCAAGAGAGTGCGGCCCACCGTCGCCGTACGGCTCGTGACGATCGGCCTCACCGCGGTGCTGTCCGTGGTGGGGGCACTGGCCTCCACCGCCCACTTCCTCGAGAACTTCAACAACTTCCTGCTGGTGGTGCTCTACCTGTTCATCCCGTGGACCGCCGTCAACCTCATGGACTACTACGTGGTGCGCCGCGGCCACTACGCGGTCGCCGAGATCTTCAACCCGCACGGCATCTACGGCCGCTGGGGCTGGCACGGCATCATCTCCTACCTGGTCGGCTTCGCCGTCATGGTGCCGTTCTTCTCCGTCGGCACGCTCTACGTCGGACCCGCCGCCCACGCGCTCGGCGGTGCGGACATCGCCCTGTTCATCGGGCTGCCCGTCTCCGCGGTGCTCTACTGGCTGCTCACCCGGTCGATCGACGTCGACGCCGAGGCCCGCCTGGCCGAGGCGGAGATCACGGCGCTGGAATCGGCGGCCCACGAGCACCGAGAGCCATGACCTTGCCATGGGCGCCCGGAACAACGGACCGAGAACCGCGGGGAACGTTTGTGCGTCCTGTCCGTCTTGCAGGGTGACGGCCGCCGCTCACGCGCGATTTTCGATCACCCGAACCGGCCTGGACGCATGGCTGAAGGAGGCCTATCCCGACATCCGTCTCACGTCGGAGGACTGCTCCGGGACACCGGTGGACGTCTGCGCTCACATCGATCTGCGCCCTGAAGCCGAAGGCGGCGCGATGGCGGTAGACATAGTCGTGCGGTACGGCGAGGACTCGCCAGCGGTCGTCGATTTCTCGGCGTACGACGTGTGACGCGACGGGCGCCGCCTTCCGCGCGATGACCGCAGCTTCGCCGGGTGTCATGGCGCGGCGGACGCACACGGAGCTTGCGCCCCCGCCCCGCACGATCGGCTGCGGCCACCGCCCTTCCACCCCGGGTGACCTGTCCGGTCACAGCACTAGACCGCCGCGAGCAACGGCGCGACCAGACCCCGCGCCCACTCGCCGGACGCGGGCTCCCCGCTGAAGATCGCGCGGTAGTACAGCGGACCGAGCAGTCCGTCGACGGCCCGCTCCACGCTCGGCACCTTGCCTCCTCGAGCTCGTTCCCGCTCGATGATCGCGCCGAGCTGAGCGTGTCGGTCGGCGGTGCAGGCGCAGCCGCCCTCCGGCCCCGAGCCGATCGTCGCCCGCATCAGGGCGAGGACGTCGGGGTCGGCGAGGTCGGTGGCGACATCGCCCGTCCACCGCTCCAGGTCACCCACCAGAGACCCGGTGTCCGGCACCACGACATCGCCACTGAACCGACTGGTGGCGACGTCGGCCAGGAGCTGTGCCAACGAACCCCACCGCCGGTACACCGTGGTCGCGTGCACGCCGGCGCGCGCCGCGATGGCGGGAATGGTCAGCACCTCGGCCGGCTCTTCGGCGAGCAGCTCCCCGACCGCGCGGTGAACGGCCGCGCGCACCCGCGCGGAGCGGCCGCCGGGACGGGGCTGGACTGTTGCTTCGGTCATGCGGAAATTATCGCACTGATCGCTGCGTTAGGGGAGGACTGCTAACGCAGTGATCGCTGCATTCGGAGAGAGAGCGCATGCCTGACGCACCCACGTCCCACAAGAAGATCCCGTCGGCCTCAGCCCCAGGAGGCCCACCGTCCGGCCGTGTGCGGCGGGGGCTGAGCCGACCGGTGGCCTTCGCCTCCATCGCGGCCGTCTTCGTCCTCTTCATGGCCGCGTCGAGCGCGCCCTCGCCGCTCTACGTCATCTACCAGCACCAGTGGAGCTTCTCGGCGACCACGCTCACCACCGTCTTCGCGGTGTACGTCGTCGGAATGATCGGGGCACTCCTGGTCCTCGGCGCACTGTCCGATCACATCGGCCGCCGACCGGTGCTGGCCTCGGCCATCGCCCTCGAAGCGGTGGCGATGGCACTGTTCATCGTCGCCGACGACGTCTCGATCCTTCTGACGGCCCGCTTCGTCCAGGGCATCGCCACCGGCGCGGCCATGACCACACTCGGCGCGACCCTGGTCGATCTCAACCCGCCCCACGCGCCGCACCGCGCCGGCGTCATCAGCGGTGCGGCCCCGCCGTTCGGGCTGGGCCTCGGTGCACTGGGCTGTGGTGTCCTCGCGGAGTACGGGCCGCACCCGACCCGGCTGGTCTACGTGCTGCTGCTCGCGTCTCTGGTCCTCGCCGGTCTGCTCGTCGCCCTCATACCCGAGACGGCACAGCGCCGACCCGGCGTCGTACGGTCGCTTCAGCCGCGCCTCGGCGTCGCCCCGCGACTGCGTGCGGACCTGATGGCACTCGTGCCGATCCTGTTGGCGAGCTGGGCACTGGGCGGACTGTATCTCTCACTCGGTCCGTCAGTGGCCGCCAACCTGTTCGGCCTGTCCAGCCATGTCGTCGGCGGCCTCGTGGTCACCCTGCTCTGCGTGCCCGCCTCGATCACGGCGTTCGCGTTGCGCGGCTGGCCCACCGAGCGCACGCTCGCCCTTGCGGCCACCTTGCTGCTGCTCGGCACGGCCGTCGGCCTGGGCGGTGTGGAGGCGCACTCGCTCACCATGGCCGCGTCCGGCACCGCCATCGCCGGAGTCGGCTTCGGCGGCTCGGCTCTCGCCAGCTTCGGCACACTCGCCCGAATCGCCGAGCCGGCCGAGCGGGGCGAACTGTTCGCGGTCGCGTTCGTCATCTCCTACCTGGCCTTCAGCATCCCGGCCGTGGTCGCAGGGATCGCCGCCACGAACGTCGGCCTGCACGAGACCTCGGTCGTCTACAGCGCGGCCGTCATCGCCTTCAGCGCCCTCGCGCTCGCCGCCCAGCGGCTCCGCACGGGACGGGACAGGAACACCGGCCAGGGCGGCCGGCCCGCCACGGCCCACCGCTAGAGGAACTCCGACACGGACGCCCGCACCACCGATCCATGACGGGTGGGCGGGCACACGAAGCCCCCGGCAGGCACAGAGGCTCACTGCCGGGGGCTTTGAACTCCAGAGGAACGCCACGACCGCACCCAGGACCATCGTCATCGCCGATGCCCACGACGGCATCGGCGCGGAAGGTCAGCGGTCGGCGATGTCCTCGCGCAGGCCGTCGGAGAACTCCCACCACGACAGGGGAAGCCAGTCGCCGTTGACGAAGGCGTCGACCGTAGCGCCTCGGCCGCGGACCGTCACGGTCGTTCCCGGCGGATAGGTGGTGCCGGACAATCCCGGCACGGGGACAAGCAGCGTTCCCAGTCGCTGTGCTGACATCTTTCGGCCTCCCTCTCCACTGTATTTCTCTGCACGGCACCGGGCAGTTATTCACATCGACGTTACCGGCTTGTCCGATCGCGCAGGACGGAGAATCATGAGAGATGGGTCACGCGGAGAATGCGGGCGGGGGCGTGGACATCTCATACATGCGTCACCGAGCGGAGGTGGCAGCCGTGAAGGCCGTCGTTTACAAAGGGCCGTTCAGCGTTGCGGTCGAAGAGGTTGAAAAGCCCAGCATCCAGCACCCGAACGATGTGATCGTACGGGTCACTTCCACCGCGATATGCGGATCCGATCTGCATATGTACGAGGGACGTACCGCCGCCGAGCCCGGCATCGTCTTCGGCCACGAGAACATGGGAATCATCGAAGAACTCGGCCAGGGCATCACCTCGCTCAAGGAGGGCGACCGTGTGGTCATGCCCTTCAACGTCGCCTGCGGGTTCTGCATGAACTGCGTCGAGGGATTCACCGGTTACTGTCTGACCGTCAATCCCGGTTTCGCGGGCGGCGCGTACGGATACGTCGCCATGGGACCCTGGAAGGGTGGCCAGGCCGAATATCTGCGCGTACCCTTCGCCGACTTCAACTGCCTGAAGCTGCCGCCGGGAAACGAGCACGAGAGCGATTTCATATTGCTCGCCGACATTTTCCCCACCGGATACCACGGTTGTGAGCTCGCCCAGGTCCGCCCGGGCGAGAGCGTCGCGGTGTACGGCGGAGGCCCGGTCGGACTCATGGCCGCCTACTCGGCTCTGATGCGCGGCGCGAAGAAGGTCTTCGTCGTGGACCGGGTCCCCGAACGGCTGCAGAAGGCCGAGGAGATAGGCGCGGTTCCGATCAACTTCTCCGAGGGCAACCCGATCGAGCAGATCAAGGACCAGACGGAGGGCATCGGCACGGACAAGGGCATTGACGCCGTCGGCTATCAGGCGACAGGGCACGGCACGGACCGCGAGGAACCGGCGACCGTCCTGAACTCGCTCGTCGGCACGGTGCGAGCCACCGGAGCGCTCGGGGTGCCCGGCCTCTATGTACCCTCCGACCCCGGCGGCCCGGACGAACAGGCCAAGCAGGGCATGCTCCTCGTCTCGATCGGCAAGCTCTTCGAGAAGGGCCTGCGGATGGGTACGGGACAGTGCAACGTGAAGCGCTACAACCGGTACCTGCGCGACATGATCATCGAGGGCAGGGCGAAGCCCAGTTTCGTCGTCTCCCACGAACTGCCCCTGGATCAGGCACCGTCGGGCTACGACAAGTTCGACAAGCGGATCGAGGGCTACACGAAGGTGATATTGCACCCGTAGCCCTGCGGACCGCAGCCTCCGGCCACTGGCGCTCGCCGGCTGTCGCGATGTGATGCCCTGCCAGATGCGCTGGGAGTTCCCCGGCGGACAGGGAACGTCGGCGGACGGTGCGTCGGTGAGCCTGGCGCCGCCACTCCCCCTGTGTGAGGTCGCTGTTCGGCACTTCCCATGCGTGAGGTCGCTGTTCGGCACTTCCCGCGCGTGAGGTCGCTGTTCGGCGACGGGAGCCAAGGCGGCGCATCCCTCCCCCTCGCGCAACGGACGACGGCGGGCCCCGGCGGAACAGAATCCGCCGGGGCCCGCCGCCCGGGTGTGTACGACCGGTGACCTGCGTCAGTCCGTGCCGGACTCCATCGCGGCGCGGTCCAGCATCGTCTCCTCGTCCGCGGCCTCGCCCCGCGAGGCGATCACCTCGGCGCCGCCCTCGTCCATGGCGCCGATCAGACCGGTCGAGGCCGCCTGCGCGGCGCCGATCGGCGTCGCGTGGTCGCTGCCGACCAGGCCCAGGCCCGCGTACTGCTCGAGACGGGCACGGGAGTCGGCGATGTCCAGGTTCCGCATGGTGAGCTGGCCGATGCGGTCCACCGGGCCGAACGCCGAGTCCTCGGTCCGCTCCATGGAGAGCTTGTCCGGGTGGTAGCTGAGCGCGGGGCCCCGGGTGTCGAGGACCGAGTAGTCCTCGCCGCGGCGCAGCCGCACGGTCACCTCGCCGGTGATCGCCGCGCCGACCCAGCGCTGCAGCGACTCGCGCACCATCAGCGCCTGCGGGTCGAGCCAGCGGCCCTCGTAGAGCAGACGGCCGAGCTGGCGGCCCTGGTTGTGGTACGCGGCCACGGTGTCCTCGTTGTGGATCGCGTTGACCAGGCGCTCGTAGGCGATGTGCAGCAGCGCCATGCCGGGCGCCTCGTAGATGCCACGGCTCTTGGCCTCGATGATCCGGTTCTCGATCTGGTCGGACATGCCGAGGCCGTGCCGGCCGCCGATCGCGTTGGCCTCCATGACGAGGTCGACCGGCGAGCCGAACTCCTTGCCGTTGATGGTGACCGGACGGCCCTGGTCGAAGCCGATCGTCACGTCCTCGGTGGCGATCTCCACCGACGGGTCCCAGAACCTCACGCCCATGATCGGGTCGACCGTCTCGATACCGGTGTCGAGGTGCTCCAGGGTCTTGGCCTCGTGCGTGGCGCCCCAGATGTTGGCGTCCGTGGAGTACGCCTTCTCCGTCGAGTCCCGGTACGGCAGCCCGTGCGCGAGCAGCCACTCCGACATCTCCTTGCGGCCGCCGAGCTCCGTGACGAAGTCCGCGTCCAGCCAGGGCTTGTAGATCCGCAGGTGCGGGTTGGCGAGCAGCCCGTACCGGTAGAACCGCTCGATGTCATTGCCCTTGAACGTGGAGCCGTCGCCCCAGATCTGCACCCCGTCCTCGAGCATGGCCCGCACCAGCAGCGTGCCGGTGACGGCACGCCCCAGCGGCGTGGTGTTGAAGTACGGGCGCCCGCCCGACCTGATGTGGAACGCGCCGCAGGCGAGCGCGGCAAGCCCTTCCTCGACCAGCGCGGCACGGCAGTCGACGAGCCGGGTGATCTCGGCGCCGTACGCGGTGGCACGGCCGGGCACGGACGCGATGTCGGGCTCGTCGTACTGACCGATGTCGGCGGTGTACGTGCACGGGACGGCGCCCTTGTCGCGCATCCAGGCGACGGCGACCGAAGTGTCGAGCCCGCCGGAGAAGGCGATGCCGACGCGCTCGCCGGTGGGGAGGGAAGTCAGGACCTTGGACATGGCAAGATTATGCAACATTCCGCATGGTCATGCAAGGCCACTCCATAGACCGTTGAGCGCCCCGCGGGTCGAGAAGTGACCGAGACCACAAAGGAAACGATGCCGTTTCGATAGCACCGGAGCTACGCTGATGACACCGAAGTGAACGAAACCGTTTCGTTCACGGGGAGTGCGGTGGCGGGCACCCGACCCACGTCGGCGGTCGCCCCCACCCTCACGAAGGGCGCCCGTCATGACCTCCGTACTCGTCGTGCACAGCCAGTCCCTGCACCGTCTCGGTCTGCGCATGCTTCTGGCGGCCGAACCCGACCTGACCGTCGTCGGCGAGGCGACGAGTGGCGCCGAGGCGGTCCGCTTGAGTGCCACGCTCGGTCCCGACGTCGTCGTGATGGGCAACCACGCAGCCGATCCGAACGGCGTCGAGGCCATCCGCCGCATCACCCGGCCCCTCACCCCGCTTCCGGCCCCCGAGACCGTCAGAGCCGGCGGGCGCCCCCCGCGCGTACTGGTCCTGACCCCCAGCAGCCACGAGGGGTACGCCTATGCGGCACTGCGCGCCGGAGCTGGGGGCTTCCTCCCCCAGGACGCCACCCCCGACGAACTGACCGCGGCCGTCCGTATCGTGGCCGCCGGAGACGCCGTCACCACTCCCAGCGTCACCCGCGCGCTCATCGACGCCGTCCGCCAGGAGCGCCCGGCCCGCACCACCGAGCAGGAAACAGGGCTCGACATGCTCACCGAGCGGGAACGCGACGTCCTCACCGCCGTCGCCTCCGGCTGGTCCAACGCCGAGATCGCCGCGCGGCTGTCCATCGCGCCGACCACCGTCAAGTCACACGTCAGCCACATCCTCGCCAAGATCGGCGCCCGCGCCCGCGTGCAGGCGGTGGCCTTCGCCTACGAGTCGGGCCTGGTGCGCCCGGCCGCCTGACGCCGACCCGCACCACAACCGCCGCGACCCCGAAACGCCTGTCAGACGCGCTCCGCGGTGGTGCCACGCAGGACGAGCCGTGGGGTCAGTACGACCTCGCGGGGCTCGGTGCGGCCCTGGTCCAGGCGCTCGACGGCGGCGACCACCGCATGCCGGGCCTGTTCACGGGCGCTCTGGCTGACCGTGGTCAGATTGAAACAGCTCAGGCGGGAGAGGGCGTCGTCGTCGTAGCCGACCACGGACACCTCGCCCGGGACGGCGACCCCGGCACGGGACAGAGCCGCCAGGACGCCGATGGCGGACTGGTCGTTGAACGCGACGATGGCGGTGGGGAGTTCGGCGCCGTCGAGCAGCTGGCGGGCGGCACGTTCGCCGGCCGCCTCGGTGTTGTCACCGCGCAGGACCCCGATGTGCGCCTCCAGGCCGTGCCGACGCATGGCGGCGCGGTAGCCGCGGCGACGGTCGGTGGCGATGACACCCTTGCCGCCGTCGACATACGTGATCGCGCGGTGGCCGAGCTCCACCAGGTGGTCGACCACCTGGCCGACCCCGTCGTCGTCGGCCGAGCGGACGACATCGAGGTCGGCGTCGGCGATCCGGCGGCCGACGGCGATGACGGGAGCCTTGCGGTCCAGCGCGGCGAGTGCGTCCCCGGAGGCGGTCGGGCCGAGCAGGATCAGAGCCTCGCTGCGGAAGGCCAGCAGCGTCTCGACGGCGGTGTGTTCGTCGCGGGTACGGGTCTGGGTGCTGAGGACGAGGTCGTAGCCGACCTCCTCGGCGGCCGTGTGGAGATGCTCGACCAGATCCGCGTGGAAGGGGCTGTGGATGTCGACCATGACGCCGAGCAGCCGGGTGCGCCTGCTGGCCAGCAGACTTGCGGTGCGGTCCACCTGGTAACCGAGCTCGGCGGCGGCTTTCAGGACGCGTTGCCGGGTGCGCTCGCTGGGGCCCGGCACACCCCGCAGCACCAGGGAGACGGACGCGGTGGACACGCCCACGCGGGCGGCCACGTCCTCCAGCCGGGGGCGTTTGCTCGCGCCGTCCCTGCGACTCGCGGAAGCGTCGTCGTCCACTCGCACCTCCCGGCATCTCCTCGGGCAACACCCTTGACACGTTCACGAAACGAGCCGATAGTACCAGAACTTAAAGCGCTTTAAATTGTCCTGACGTTCCAACGAAGTCAGTTCCCCAAGCCACACCGCCGTCTCGACCCCGAGACGGTCATCGCACCCAAGGCCACTGACCCCACCGGGTCGAGGGCCTGTCTCCGGCCGCCAACAGCTCCGGGCACCCCACCCGCTTCTGAGGCCCGCCGCACCCGATACAGCCAGGTCTCCCCCGCGCACCGCGCCCCGACCGACGCGGCCCCGACCTCCCCGGCCCCATCCAGCAGCCGCGAGCCCACAGCCCACTGCCCGTCACTCCCTCTCACTTGCACAGCGAGGTGCACGCGCCATGAGCCACACATCCCTTCCCCGTTCTCCCCGTTTCCGCAGATTCGCCCCCGCCGTGGCGGTGGCCGCCGCGGCCGCTCTCACCCTCGCCGGCTGTTCCAGCAGCTCCGGCGGGAAAAAGGCCGCGGAGAGCGGGGCCGCGGTGTCGGCCGGCAAGGCCGACACCCCCCGCATGACGATCGCCATGGTCACCCACGCACCCTCGGGCGACACCTTCTGGGACACCATCCGCAAGGGCGCCGAGGCCGCGGCCGCCAAGGACAACGTCAAGCTCATCTACTCCAACGACGAGACCGCCGCCGACCAGGCCAACCTCGTGCAGAACGCGATCGACCAGAAGGTCGACGGCATCGCGGTCACCCTCGCCAAGCCCGACGCCATGAAGGCCGTGGTCGCCAAGGCCGAGGCGGCCGGCATCCCGGTCGTCGGCTTCAACGCCGGCCTGTCCGAATGGAAGAAGCAGGGTCTGCTGTCGTTCTTCGGCCAGGACGAGTCCGTCTCCGGGCAGGCGCTCGGCACCAAGCTCAACGACACCGGCGCCAAGCACGCCCTGTGCGTCGTGCAGGCCCAGGGGGACGTCAACCTGGAACAGCGCTGCGCCGGTGTGAAGAAGACCTTCAGCGGCAAGACCGACAACCTCTACGTCAACGGCACCGACATGCCGTCCGTGAAGTCGACGATCACCGCCAAGCTCGCGCAGGACAAGTCCATCGACGAGGTCGTCACACTCGGCGCCCCGTTCGCGCTGACGGCCGCGCAGGCGACGTCCGAGGCCGGCAGCAAGGCGAAGGTCGCGACCTTCGACCTCAACAAGGACCTCATCTCGGCCATCGAGAAGGGCAGCATCCAGTTCGCGGTCGACCAGCAGCCCTACCTCCAGGGCTACTTGGCCGTCGACTCGCTGTGGCTCTACAAGACGAACGGCAACTACAGCGGCGGCGGCGAGCAGCCGATCCTGACGGGCCCGGCCTTCGTCGACAAGTCCAACGTCGACACCGTCGCGACCTTCGCCGCGAAGGGCACCCGGTGAGGACCGTGACCCAGCAGGCCGAGCCGGCGGTGACCACACCGCCGGCCCCCGGCCCCAAGGAGACCGACGGGCGGACCGCGCAGCACCCTCTGACGCGTGTCCTCCCCCGGGCGCCAAGAACGAGATCTCGTTCGGGCACGTAAAGGCCCCACGCGCAGGGCGGACATGACGTGACGGCATCCCGGTCCACAAGGCGGTCCACCCACCTCCGGGCACCGCCGCTGGACCGAGCACGTCCTGCCCCAACGCTCCACCGTCTCCCCGTGACCGGAAGGCACACTCTCGTGAAGATCGCCCTCGACCCCTACATGATCCGCAACGTTCCGCTCCTCGAACTGCCCGCTGTGGTCGCTGAGTTGGGTTACGAATGGATCGAACTCTCCCCCCGGGAGGACTTCATCCCCTTCTTCCGGCACCCGCGCGTCGACGACGCGACCGTACAGAGGTTCCGCAAGGCGCTGGACTCGGCGGGCGTCGGCGTCTCCTCCGTCCTGCCCCTGTTCCGCTGGTCGGGACCGGACGAGGATGCCCGGCAGGCCGCCGTCCGCTACTGGAAGCGCGCCATCCGGATCACCGCCGATCTCGGCGTGGACAGCATGATCTCCGAGCTCAACGGCCGGCCCGAGGATCCGGACCGCAGCGAGGCCCAGTTCTGGAAGTCGATGGACGAACTGCTGCCGCTCCTGGAGCAGGAGGGCATCCGCCTCACCCTGGAGCCGCACCCCGACGACTTCATCGAGAACGGCCACGACGCGATCAACCTGATCCGCGGCATCAACCACCCGAACGTCAGCTTCCTGTACTGCGCCCCGCACACCTTCCACATCGGCAACGACGCTCCCGGCATCATCGAGTACGCCGGTGACCTGCTCACCCACGTTCACCTCGCCGACGCCCTGGACCACACCGCGTCCTCCGGCAACCGCTACATCCTCAACCCGCCCGGCACGTCGGCCCGGATCCACCAGCACCTCGACATCGGCCAGGGCGAGGTCGACTTCGACGAACTCTTCCGCGAGCTGCGCGCGAACGGCTTCGACGGCACGCTCACGGCCTGTGTCTTCGCCTGGGAAGAGCGCGCCAAGGAGTCCTCCGTCTTCATGAGGAAGAAGATCGACGACTACCTGGCCAGCTGGTCCTGACGGACCACGACCGCCCCGGCACGGACGTCCCGGGTGCGGGCTGACATTCCTTCCTTGTGAACCTTCCTTAGAGAGGCACCCCCATGACCACGTCCGCCAAACCCCTCTCCGTCGCGGTGATCGGCGCCGGCATGGCAGGTCGCAGCCACGCCGCCGGCTACCGCAACGTCAACACGGTCTTCGGCGCCGGGCTGCCGCCGGTCCGGCTGGCCGCGATCGCCGACGCCAACGTCGAACTCGGCGAGGACGCCGCCCGCCGCTACGGCTTCGAGAAGGCACTCCCGAGCTGGGAGGCCGTCGTCGAGGACCCGACGATCGACGCCGTCAGCATCGTCGTCGGCAACGCGCTGCACCGACCGATCGCCGAGGCACTGGTCGCCGCGGGCAAGCACGTGCTGTGCGAGAAGCCGCTCGCCGGGTCGTTGGAAGACGCCCGCGCCATGGCCGAGTTGGAGCGCTCCGCCGATGTCGTGACCGCCGTCGGGTACACCTTCCGCCGCTCCCCCGCCGTCGCCGCGATCCGCGAGCACGTCCGGCGTGGCGAGCTGGGTGACCCGACCCTGTTC
The DNA here is from genome assembly GCF_001514115.1 of Streptomyces olivochromogenes. Classification (GTDB taxonomy): domain Bacteria; phylum Actinomycetota; class Actinomycetes; order Streptomycetales; family Streptomycetaceae; genus Streptomyces; species Streptomyces olivochromogenes. The sequence continues at coordinate 302,995 of NZ_KQ948461.1, read as the reverse complement.
AGCGGCCGCTACTGGTGCGACTACGCGACCGATCCGAACGGGCCGCTGAGCTGGCGGTTCAAGGGCGGCCTCGGTTCCGGTGCGCTCGGGGACATCGGCTCGCACGTCATCGACGCCGCCGAGTACGTCGCGGGGCCCATCGCCTCGGTCTCCGGGGCCTCGCTGTCGACGCAGATCCCCAAGCGGCCCCTGCCGCTGGGCGCGGTCGTGGGGCACCACGCGGTTCCCGTCTCCGACGAGTTCGGTGAGGTCGAGAACGAGGACACCGCGTCCTTCACCGCCCGCTTCGAGTCCGGTCTCGTCGGCACCTTCTCGGTGACACGCACCGGCTTCGGCCTGCCCAACGGGCTGTCCTTCGACGTCCTGGGCGTCGGTGGCCGGGCCGCGTTCGACCAGCACCGGCCCGCCGAGTACCTCTTCGACGACGCCCAGCCCGAGGCGCGTACCCGAGGCGCGCGCCAGATCATCGTCGGCCCGCAACTGCCGTACTTCGCGGGCGGGGTCCCGATGGAGGCGCCTGGTGTGGGCGCCAGCAACGCCGACAACTTCACCTACCAGGCCCGGGCCTTCCTCGACCAGGTCGCGGGCGTCGCCGAGCCACTGCCGGCCTGCGCCACATTCGCCGACGCGCTGCGGACCATGGAGATCATCCGGGCCGTCGTCGAATCCTCCCTGGCCGGTGGCGCCGCCGTCACGGTTCCGCCCGCCGCCTGACCGCCTGACCCCCACCCGCGTCCAAGGAGCACACATGGCCCTCAAGCTCGGCGCCTACACCGCCTGTCTGCACGACCGGCCCCTCACCGAGGCCCTCGACATCCTCAAGGAGAACGGCCTGACCTCCGTGGAGGTCAACACCGGCGGCTTCGTTCCGTCCCCGCACTGCCCGGTCGACCTGCTGCTGTCCTCGGCCACCGCGCGCGAGGAGTACCTGGCGACCTTCGCCGACCGCGGGATGGAGCTGACCGGCCTCAACTGCAACGGCAACCCGCTCAACCCGCTCCCCGGCGTCGGCCCGAAGCACGCCGACGACCTGCGTCGCACCGTCCGCCTCGCCGGCCTGCTCGGTGTGAGGCACGTGGTGACCATGTCCGGCACACCGGGCTCCGACCCCGACGCCAAGTACCCGTCCTGGGTCGTCAACCCCTGGGACGGCGTCTACCTGGACGTCCTGGACTACCAGTGGAGCGTGGCCGTCGAGTTCTGGAAGGAGATCGACACGCTGGCCCGGGAGAACGACGTCCGGGTGGCCATCGAGATGCACCCGCACAACCTGGTGTTCTCCCCGGTCACCCTGAAGCGGCTCGTCGACGAGACCGGCGCGACGAACGTGGGCGCGGAGATGGACCCCTCGCACCTGATGTGGCAGGGCATGGACGTCGTCGCCTGTATCAAGTGGCTGGGCCCGCTGGTGTTCCACGCCGCGGCCAAGGACGCGACGCTCTGCCCCGGCGCCGACATCCGTGGTGTGCTGGACACCTCGTTCACCCGCGTGCCCGCGGACGCGCCCGACAAGGTCCCCACCGGCTACGGCTTCTGGTGCAACGCCTGGCCGGAGAACCCCGCGTGGAAGTTCGTGGCGGTCGGCGTCGGACACGACGTGCCCTACTGGACGGAGTTCCTGCGCGCCCTCGCCGAGATCGACCCCGACATGGCGGTGAACATCGAACACGAGGACGCCGCCTACTCCCAGACCGAGGGACTGGCCCTGGCGGCCAAGAACCTGCAGGGCGCCGCGGCCGCCCTGTAGCTCCACTCCACCGCACGGCCCCGCGCCCACCGACGGGCGCGGGGCCATCGACTGCCTCAGCTCACCTGGTCACACGGTGGGGAGACAGCCCCGGCCGGCCTGTGGCCGGTCACAAGGGCAACATGTCACCGACCGCCGAGCGTCACCTTGGCGGCCTTCGTCCGCCCCAGGTCGACCAGCTGCACGTTTCCGCCCGTGCAACGGCCGCGGGTCGACCGTTGGTACGTGGAGCCGTACCGGTAGGTGCCGTTGCCCTGTGCGTTCGCCGCGGGCTGGGTGAAGTAGGCGACCGACTGGGGCACCCTGTCGCAGTGGACGGCAGTGCCGAAGTACTCGCTGAAGTTGGAGGGGACGCCGAGCAGGGTCTGGTTGCGCGGCACCCGGAGACTTCCGATGGCGGTGTCGACGCCCGTCCTCATGTTCCGGATCCACGCGCCCCACCACTGCCCTCCCGCGTCCGCGTTCAGGCGCCACACCCGGAGCCGGTAGTCGGTCTGCCGGTCGATGGGATAGGCGAGCCGACAGCTGAGCCCCGTTCCCTCGCCGTCGAACGGCCCGCAGCTCCCCCTGCCGGCGTTGGCGTTCCAGAGCGAGAAGATCGCCGTCTCACCTGTCGTGTGATTGAAGCGCGTCCCGTCCGTCTGCAGGCCCATGTACCCGCCGTTGCCCGGTGTGGCCGTGAAGTCCCACATCATGGCCCAGTACGAGTGGTTCGCCTTCTGTGTGATCCGGACCCGCTGGTCGATGTTCCAGAACCCGTTGGCGCCGTTGAAGTTCCATATCGCGTACTCGTTGGCGTCCTGGTGCTGCGCGGCCTGTGCCGGCGCGGTGCTCAGCATGAGCACCGCGCAGACGGCCGCGACGAATCCCAGAACCCCGCGCGCCCGAGAGCGCCGCCCCCATGGACGTGCCATTCCGTTGTTGATCGTCCCCACCCCCCAGTTCACGCCGACCGCCCCCGCGTCGACGGTCCGGACCCGGCGGTGGTCGTGCGCCACCACGCTAGGCGAACGGGCATAGAAGGCAAAAGGGGCGTGGGAGGAGTAATGGCACGCCGGCCCAGTGCTCCGTCACGCCCCCCTCTACGACGTCCACGCCTCGCACCTGCGCGTACTCGTCGACGTCCTTCCCGTGCGGTCGTGTCAGTCCTGCTGCTGGTAGGGAAGCTCTTCGCGTACGTTTCCGGAGTGGTCCCGGGCGACCAGGACGGCCGTGACGAGGCCGCGCTGCGGCAGGTCGGTGAGGTCCGGCCCGGCGATGAGGAACGTCCCTCCGGCGATCCGTGCCGCCAGGTCGGGCATGCCGTCGCGGCGCAGGACGACCGAGGCGATGTGGGCGTCTTCCACCAGGCCCACAACGGCGATGGTGCCGCTGGCGCCGTCCGCGAAGTCGTAGTACATCCGGGTGGCCGCGATGTTCTTGCCGACCACGGTGAAGTCCCGAACCGGGCCCTCTTGAGGAGTGAAGTCGAACACGAACGGGTCCTCGGTACTCGCCCGGTCACCGGTGGTGTGCCAGACGAGCAGCTTGCCGTAGCGGCCGAGCCGGACTCGTTCGTGCGGTGTGAGATCCGCCTGAGCACCGGGTCGCCACTGCTCCGGATCGACGATCGGAGGCGCGTCGGCCGCCGCGAGAACCGCGGTCAGCTCCTCGGTGGCGGGCGCGGGGTCCTCGACGGCCGGTGCGGGCCGGTCCACGACGGCGCTCGCGCGCGCCGGCAGTGCCACGACGGGCACGAGCTCGCCCTTCGGGCTGCCGTTGGTCCGCAGAACGAGGCCGGTGGAGTCGACGAGGAACGCGTTGGGAGCCACGAACACACCGTCGGCGACCACCGTCCACCCCAGCGGGCGCCGGTCCGCGGGCCGTTCCACGACCAGGCTGCCGACCTCGGGGGCGACAACGCCCGCGATGGTGCCGCACTCGGTGTGGAACGTCACCAACGCTCCCACGCCGGCCGACACGCCGACGGCGGGCTGGGACAACGTGACCCGCTTCGGGGTGAGTTCCGCGAACACCACTCCGTCCGGCGAGCCGAACGCGATCACCCTGATGCCGTTGCGCCGCGCGGTGAGCAACGGCTGCCAGTCGGCCGGATCGGGATGCGCACGGGTCGCGGCCGCGGCGCAGCGGCGCACGTCCGCCGCGGAGGCCCACCCGGTCCTCAGACGGTAGAAGTCCTCCACCCTACGAGTGGCGGAGCGTGGTCGGTCACCGGGCGACCCGGGACGCGCGGCGAGGTGCTGCCGCAGGCGCGGCCAGCTCGGGAAACCGTGAAGGCGGGCGATCACCAACTGCGCTGTGTCGAGGTTGAATTCGACCAGCGGATCCCGACTCTCAGGCGCGTGTCGCGCGACGAGCGCCAAGGCGGTGGGCTGCTGGGAGCGCACGGCCCGCTGCAAGTCCTTCGCCCGCTTCTTGAGCTGTTCCAGACTGGCGCGTTCGGGCAGGGGCACGGTCTGCGGTGTGGTCGGCACGGAGCCTCCTTCGGTGAACCGGTGGTCCGCCGAACCGGCCGAAGGACGGTAGGCCATCATGATGTGCTCGTGTACACCAGGTGGGCTCTGCCCTTCCCGCGGACCCGGAGGCGCCCCGCGCGCCCGTTCGACCACTCTACTGCGTCCGCTGCCCCGTCCGTCGACGATGCCGTCCCCCAGGTCGCCGCCGAGGTCGCCGCCGGGGTCGGTAGGGTGCGGGCGTGCGTGCGCCCGAGGAACTGAACGAGGTGGAGTGGGCGGCCCTTGAGCATGCCTATGGGCCGGCCGGCGACGTTCCGGAGATGATCCGCGTCCTGTACGCGGAAGAGTCCCCGGAGACGGAGCGCGGCGAGAACGTCGGTGAGGAGCTGATCAACAACCTCAACCACCAGGGGTCGTTGTATCCGGCGACGCTGGAAGCGGTGCCGTTCCTGGCCCATCTGGCGCTGCACGTGTCCTGGCATCGAGAAGCCCTCCTGGAGGTGCTGACCGGGCTCGCCGAGCTCGATGAGTGGGGGGTGCCCGCGCCGGAGTCCCTCGGCGGACGGGTTCGCGCGGCGGTCCTTGCCGAACTCCCGCTGCTGATGGGGTGTTTGACCGACTCCGATCCCTTCGTGCGGCAGGCCGCGATCCGGCTGGCGTGCGTCGGGACGCGTCCGGCCGACCCCGCCGTGGTCCGCACGCTCGCGGACCTTTACGAGAGTGATCCGTCTGCCTCGACGCGGGCCGACGCCCTCACCGCCCTCGCCCTGCTCGATCCCGATCCGGCGACCGTACGGGAGCGCGAGGCAGCGGCCATTGACGACCGCGATCGGCAAGTCCGCCTGGCTGCCGCGCTGTCCGGCCTGGAGCGGACCGAACCTCCGTATCCCGCGGCCCTGGTGGCGGTCGTCGCGGCTGACGGCGCCGCTGTCCCGGGCTCACACCGTTTCACCGCCCGCCCGCGGCCCTTCCCGTATCCCGGTGCGCCCCGGGACCGCGAGAACGAGCTCCTGACCGAGGACCCGGAGGGCGCGCTGAGCATCGCGCGCGCATGGATCGCGGCCGGTGACACCCACCGATGGGGCTCCCTCCTGGTCGGACAAGTCGATCAGCGGTGGCGTGACCGTGAGGCACCGTGCGTGGCCGCGCTGGCCGAGGCGCTGCCCCTGCACAGGGACGGCGCCGAGCGCTCCTCGATCGTGCGCGCGATCGCAGGCCTGATGCCCCGGGCCGGGGACCCCGGCAGCCATGTCCGCGACCTGCTGCTCGCCGAGGCCGCGGCTGACGAGCAGGGCTACGCGGCCGGCTCCCCGTACGCTCCCGGCGTCGCCGGCCGCCAGTCGAGCCGCGGGAAGGGGCACGGGCTCCTGTGGGTCGACGTCGAAGGCGCTGACGACGACGGTGCCGGTGTCCCGCACAGCGTCGCTGCCACGGTCACCGACGGCCCGGACATCGTCCGACCCCGCTCGACGGGGCGGGAGCGGACGATCCGGGCAGCCCAACGGGCCCTGGCCCGCGCCGAAGTGGTCGAGTGCGCGCGCCTGGCGCTGGCGGGCTGTGGCGACCTGCGACTGCTCGAACAGCCAGGCAACCTCAGCGGACCGGTCCTCGCCACGTTCCTGACCCACCATCGTGACGAGGCCCTGCCCCGCCTGCGCCCGGTGCTCCCCGAGCTGATCGCGCGCGGCAGTGCGGAGCTGCTCGACGCCCTCGGGCCCGACCTGGCCGCCGCGCACCTCCCTCAGCTCAAGCAGGCCCTGCGCGAACACCCCACTGTCGCGGCCGCCCGTCTGCTGGGGGAACTCGGCCCGTCCGGCACGGACGCCGAGACCGCCGAACTGCTGGCCACCGTGGCCCCCACGGCGCGGCACGACGTCCACGCGGAGGCCGCCGTTTCCAGGGCCCTGATCACCGGGGATGCCGAACCGGCCGTCGAGACCCTGCGCGACCTGCTGCGCACGCAGTCCCCGCCGGGCATCCTCCCTGCCGTCGGACGGCTGGGCCCGCTCGGGGCGCCACTCGCCCCGGAGGTCGCCGCGATACTGCACGACCCACGGGAACACGGCCGCTCGCAGGCCGCCGACGCCTACTGGCGCATCACCGGCAACCCGCGGCCCGTGCTCCCCTTCCTGCTCGCTCGGGCCGCGCCCACCACCACGTACGCCTCGAACGACACCGCCTGGTACGAGCGCCGTGATGCCCTGTGCGTCCTTGCCGGCATGCGGACAGCCGGTGCCCTCACGATCACCCCGCCGGAGCTGCGGCCCCTGCTGGAGCTCTGTGCCACCTCTCCGCGTCGCGTCACGTGGAAGGACGACGACGAGCTGCGCCGTCTCGCCCGCACCCTCCTCGACGAGCCGATGCCATCCTGAAGCACCCCCCAACCCACCACCGTCGCCCACCACCGTCGCCCGCCGGCTTTCACGCCCGTGCCGGCTTGCGGGCCAGTTCGTAGGCGCAGCCGACTGTCTCGGTGAGGCGGTCGTCGGCCGTGTGGCGGCCGAGTTCGGCGGTGAGGTCGGCGTCGAAGGCGGCGGCGTGGTCCGCGAGCACCGGCGGCGGCAGGAACGACGTCGACCGGATGTGCCCGGCGAGTTCACGGATCGTCCAGTGGTGCTCGACCGAGAACTCGTGGCGTCCGGCGGGCTCGAACCCGGCACGGGACAACACGTCGTGGTCAGGGTCCCGCTGTCTCGGCTGGTCCCAGCCGGGCGGAACGCGTGCGGCCGCGCCGAGGGCGTTCTGCCATGTTCGCAGCACGCCGGCGAGCGCCCGCTGCCAGTCCTGGGAGCCCGCCCAGGGGGAGGTCGACCAGCACAGCGCGAGGCAGCCACCGGGCCTGAGCCAGGTGTGGGCGAGTGCGGCGACCGGAGCGCGGCGCAGCCGGTGGAAGGCATTGCCGATGACGATCGACTCGAAGCTGTCCGGCCCGGCGGGCAGATCCTCGGCGCCGACGGTGATCGTACGAATGTGGGCCGCGCCGAGGGCGATCGCCTTGGCGCGGACCACTTCGGTCATGCCGGGTTCGGCGTCCACGCACCACACGTCCGCGAACGAGCCGCGCAGCGGGAAGGCGAGTTGGCCGGTGCCGCATGCCAGGTCGAGCAAGCGCCCACGCCCCGAGAGGGCTGCCCGGCGTACGAGATCGGCGATCATCGCGTCGGGGTAGGGAAGCCGGAACCGGTCGTAGTATCCGGCCGTACCGCGGTAGAGATCCGGCTCGAACCTCACGTCAGACGGGCGGCGGTCTCGGGCCTGCGCTGGGCGAAGGTGTCCGGACCGGCGCCCAGCACGATGTACCGGGCGACGCCGTGGCCGACCTGCTCGGCCACCAGGTCCTCGATGAAGCGGGTCAGGTGCCGCCCGTCGCAGCCCGATCTCGTCCTCGATCGCGTGGGGCGGCGAGTCGACCCGCACGTGCATCGCCCGCCAGAGGGCGACGCGCACCGCGGACCGTCCCGCACGCCGGGGCCTCAGTAGCCGAAGCTCGTCGTGTAGGCGCACTCGGTGTAGATGTAGCCGGACCTCAGCTTGGCCGTGTCCGAGGCCGGGGACTTCCCGGTTCCGCTCCGGGCCTTGTGCACGAAGTACGTGGTGCCCGCGGGCAGTCGGATGGTCCGTTGCGGATAGTTCTTCCCGCTGTCGTTGCACGGTGTGAAGCCTCGCACCAGCGTGCTGGTGAGGGAGTAGGACCTGCAACTCCCGCAGGCATCGAGAGGGAAGCTTCCCGTCACCGGCCCCGTGTACATCACGGTGATGTCGTCGGGGCTGTCGTTCTTGACGGTGACGGAGATACTGCCCCCGGACGCCGTCGTGGGCAGCCGCTTGCCCGCGGCCGGCACCGTCTGGGCGATTTCCGCCGCGATGGCGATCTTCTGGGCGCGGGCTCGGTTCGTGTGGTGCGGATTGTTCTTGACGAAGTCGTTCATCGTGGTGACTGCCTCGTCGAAGCGCCCGTCCCTGTACTGGTCCACTCCGCAGGAGTACGTACCCGAGTCCGCGGTCCTGTCGGCACGGTCGGCGTCCTCGCGGAGGTCCGCGGCCACACCCGCCTCCTCTCCCGGCAGCGCACGGACCTGGGTGCCCAGGCTGTTGAGGTGCTGGACGGCCGTGCAGGGATCGCCGCCGGCCACCTGTTTCACGGCTTTGTCGACCGCCGTCTTGACCGTCGGTTCCACCTTCGCGGCCGACGCGGACCGCGGGAACGTCGTCAGGAGATCGCTGAAGTGCGCGGTCCAGTCCGCCTCGCCACCGCTCAGCGACTGCGACGCGCACTCGTAGAGCGAGGTCGCCAGCCGATCGTCGGGCCACGTGGACAGTGCTCCGAGTTCCCGCTTGCCCATGGTCCTCGGAACGGTGCGCAGGTACTTCAAGGGCGCTATGGCGTCGCAGTAGTTCTTCTGGTCGAAGGGCGCACCGACTGTGGCGTAGTACGTCTTGAGCCGGTCGGGGACCCGGGCGGCCGCGCGTGAGCCGGGATGGTCGCCGCGCAGGCCTCGATAGACCCCCAGTGCCCGGCGGTAGTCGGCCTCCGCCGTCGCGAAGGGCTGCTTGCCGGCGGTCTGGACGAGCTTGTCCGCCCGCTCCAACCGGTCCATGAGCATCGCCTCGGTGGCCTCGTCACGCGCACCGTCGTACAGGACGACGCCTCCGGTCGGCACGGCCAGAAGGACGACCCCGAGCCCGATCGCGAGCAAGGCGCGCGGCGGCCACACCAGACGGGTCCGCAGACCCACGACCGCACCATGAACGGCTGCGAGACCGAGGAAGACCAGGTAGGCGACGACGGCTCCGCCCGGGACGCCGTCCGGGTCCGCGGGGAGGGCCACCAAGAGCAGCAGCGCGGTCGCGACCCAGCACAGCGCCACGAGTCCCCAACGGCGCACCAGCGCATAGCCCAGGCCCAGTCCGCACAGGTTCAGCAGTGCCACCGCGGCCGCTCGCAGCCCGTCAGCAGGAGCGGGCGGCGGCGCGCTCGGCATCGGCGGTACGACGAATCCGGCGCGCGGGCCGTTGTTGTCCCAGGACATGACGGCTCCCCCAGTCAATCACGCCCGAAGTTCTATGACTTGTCAGAGTACGTTCAATCGTTCGGTCGCGACAGAGGGTGCGCCGCGACAGCGCGGACACACGGGAAGTGGACTGCCGTCGTCGGGATCACCTGCCGTCGTCGGGGATCACCCGTTCGATCATTACTAACATTTGATTGGCCAGTCCAGACTGATAAACCTATTGTTATTACTTGTGCAGGTGGATAGAGAAACAGGTACCGATCACGCCCACGGACCGAGCGACACCGTCCGGCTCGCCTCCGACCTTCGTCTCGCCGTGGGCCGCATGACCCGGCGACTGCGCCAGGCCCACGCCGTGGGGGACGTGTCGCTCTCCGGCGTTTCGGTGCTCGCGCGACTCGCCGCCGACGGCCCCGGCTCACCGGGATCCCTCGCCGACCTGGAACGCGTACGGCCACAGGCGATGGCCGGCACGCTCGCCGTACTCGAACAGCGCGGGCTCGTCGGTCGTGGCCCCGACGCGGCGGACGGGCGACGAATCATCGTGGCGATCACCGAGGAGGGACGGGCCATGCTGGCGGAGCGGCGCTCCGAGTCCGTACACCGGCTCTCGGCCGTCCTCGACGAGTTCACCCCGGAGGAGCGCGGGACACTCGCGTCGGCCCTGCCCCTCCTCGACCGACTGGCGGAACGGCTGTGACCGCGCGCACCTCGCACACCTCGCGCTGGACACGCCGGAAGGACACCCCCGCGGGCCCCGGCTACAAGTGGGTCGCCCTGTCCAACACCACGCTCGGTGTACTGATCGCCACGATGGACGCCTCCATCGTGATCATCTCGCTGCCCGCGATCTTCCGCGGGATCGGGCTCGACCCGCTCGCGCCCGGCAACATCGGCTATCTGCTCTGGATGATCCTGGGCTATCTCCTGGTGTCGGCCGTACTCGTCGTCGTCCTCGGTCGACTCGGCGACATGTACGGCCGGGTCAAGATCTACAACCTCGGTTTCCTGATCTTCGCCTGTGCCTCCGTCGCGCTGTCGCTCGACCCCTTCCGGGCCGGCGCCGGCGCGATGTGGCTGATTCTCTGGCGCATCGTGCAGGCCTTCGGCGGCTCCATGCTCACCGCCAACTCGGCCGCGATACTCACCGACGCCTTCCCCACCCGGCAGCGCGGCATGGCCCTCGGCATCAACCAGATCACCGCGCTCGCCGGCCAGTTCCTCGGCCTCCTCGCCGGCGGCCTCCTCGCCGCCGTCGACTGGCGGGCGGTGTTCTGGGTGAGCGTGCCGATCAGCATCACCGGCACCATCTGGTCGTACCTGAGCCTGCGCGAGACCTCGGCGGGGCGCCCCGGCCGCATCGACTGGCTGGGCAACATCACCTTCGCCGCGGGCGCCGGAATCCTGCTGGCCGGCATCACCTACGGCATCCAGCCCTACGGCTCCGACGCCACCGGCTGGGGAAATCCGTGGGTCCTCAGCGGCCTGATCGGCGGCGTCGTACTGCTCTTGCTCTTCTGCTACGTCGAGTCGCACGTCGCCGACCCCATGTTCACCCTGTCGCTGTTCAAGATACGGGCGTTCGCCGCGGGCAATCTGGCGGCGCTGCTGACCGCGATCGCACGCGGCGGGCTGCAGTTCATGCTCATCATCTGGCTGCAGGGCATCTGGCTGCCCCTGCACGGCTACGCGTTCGAGGACACCCCGCTGTGGGCGGGCATCTTCATGCTGCCGCTGACGCTCGGCTTCCTGATCGCGGGTCCTGTGTCGGGGTACCTGTCGGACCGGTTCGGCGCCCGGATGTTCTCCACGACCGGCCTCGTCGTCGTCGCGGTCTCCTTCCTCGGGCTGCTCGCGCTGCCCATCGACTTCGACTACGGGCTCTTCGCGGCGTTGCTCCTGCTCAACGGGCTGGGCCAGGGCATGTTCTCCGCGCCGAACACGTCCTCGATCATGGGCAGCGTGCCGGCCGAGTACCGGGGCGTCGCCTCGGGGATGCGCTCCACGTTCCAGAACTCGGGCACCGCCCTGTCCATCGGTGTGTTCTTCTCCCTGATGGTCTCCGGACTGGCCTCGTCCCTGCCCGCGGCGCTCAGCGGCGGACTCCAGGCGCACGGCGTACCGGCCGGGACCGCCGAGCATGCCGCGTCGCTGCCCCCGGTGAGCACGTTGTTCGCCACGTTCCTCGGCAACAACCCCATCGAGCACCTGCTCGGATCCGGCGGAACCCTCACTCACCTCACCGCGGCCCAGCACGCCACCCTGACCGGCCACACCTTCTTCCCGCAACTGGTCTCCGGCCCGTTCCACCACGGACTGACCATCGTCTTCAGCGTCGCCGCGGGCATGGCCCTGGTCTCCGCCCTCGCCTCGGCCCTGCGCGGCGGGCCGCGTCCCGTCCAGGACAACCCGCCGCAGAGCCGACCGCCCGCCGCGGCCGGCCCGGCACCGGCGGAACAGCGCCGGAACAACGCGCCCTCGTAGGCGCGGGTCGTCGCCCAGGCCGACCGTGCGACGCCGGTACGGGCGGCCCGAGAACGGCCGTCGACCGCTTCCGGACGATCTCAGCCGGCGATCTCCACGCTGAGTTGGGAGCCCAGCTCCTCGAAACCCAGTACGGCGGCGACACGCCTGGAGGCGGGAGGCCGCGCGCGCCATTGCGGCAGGAGCCCGGCAGCGAGGGCATGCGCGACCGCCGCCGAGCCCGTCACCCGCGCCAGGCCGCGTCCTCGCGCCTTTGGCGCCGTCAACACGCCGATGTGCGCGGTCCGACTCGGCCAGGCCCGGTATCCGGCAGCGGCAACCACCTGCCCGTGCTCTCGGACCACGAACACGGGCGACGTGATCTCGTCCAGTGCGGCCTCACCGGCGTCCGCACGGCCTGCCGCCCGCTCCAGAAGCCGCAGTTCCGGGTGACTGGCCGGCACTTGCTCCACCGGCGACGCACCGGCTTCCACCGGACGGAAGGCCTCCGGAGACAGGTACGACAGCGCTGCCGGCCCCAGCACCCGAGCCACGGGCAGCACCTCCCGGAGCGCAACGCCATCCACGACGTCTTCGACCGGCAGACCCGCCACCGCGTCGCGAACGATCACGGCGGCGCTGTCGCTCGGCACGGTCACGATCGCCGATCCGCCCAGGGCGACCACTCCGACCCAGCCGACCGGGCACATCCCGGACTCCGGGGAGACGACCACGTTCACACCGCCCGTCGGCGCGAACGACACCGGCACCCGGGCCAGGCCCTCCCACAGCCCACGGGCTCTGACCAGCAGCGGTTCCCTCGACATGACCCCCATCCTGCCAGCATGCCCCCCGCTCCGACGATCGCCCACTGGCGGGCGGCCGTGTCCGGCGTGAGCCCCGTGGAGATGTTGGTGGAGCGCCCGACGCTGCCGGGGACCGAGCAAGTGGCCCTCCGATGGGGCTACTTCGACGAGTTGGCGAGCTGAACCTGGGACGTCGAGCCCGGTCGCCCGATGACGGTTCATGTCTGCACGCCGGGCGACAGTGTGCGGCTGGTGCTCAACGGTGCCGAGGTCCCGGGCGGCGCCGCGAGTCCCGAGCGTGCCATGGCCACGTTCACGTGCCGTACGCCCCCGGCGAGTTGACTGCGGTCGCCGGTCGCGACGGCGAGGAGATCGGCCGAACGACGCTCGGGACGGAGGGCGCTCCGGCCGCGTTGCGGCTCGTTTCGGACGTCGAGGATCTCACCACGGGCCGCGTCACCCTCACCGCGAGCACACCCGGACCGCGGCCGGCGGCGCCCACGCTGACAGTCGGTCAGCAGCGAGCCCTGTCGGACCAGGTCAGCCGTAGCCCGGGCCGCATACCGGAGGCGGGGGTCCCCGTCACCAACACCGGGCTCAACGCCGCTCGTTCGGAGGACTTTTCCTGCGTGGTGTCGCCGCTCTGTCTCCGAATCCCCGCGGAATTGTCCGTGATCGGTAACGGACGCATCCCCCGGCGGTCCATCGCCGTCCTCACGGGTGCACGAGATCCACAAGGACGACGAGGAGTGGGGCGGACATGTCGCGGCATGGGGGACGGGGTTGGCACGGGCGGGTTCTCGCGGCGGCGGTCGGGGTGACGGCGGCGGCTGCCGCCACCTCGATGTGGACCGCGCAGGCCAACCCCGTCGAGGGGCAGCACACGCCGGCGGGCAGCTCGGCGCACTCCAGCGCGCCGAACGCCGGGTCCAAGGCTCCGGGCGGGAAGCCTGTGTCGGTGGACATCGCCCATGCCTCGGACCGCGGGGCCCGCGGTGTCAACATCACCATTGACGACGGACCGGACCCCACGTGGACGCCGGAGGTCCTCCAGGTGCTGCGGGACAACGGCGTGAAGGCCACCTTCTGCATGGTGGGCACCCAGGCCCAGGCCCACCCGGACCTGGTCAAGGCGGTGGTGGCCGCCGGGCACCGGCTGTGCGACCACACCGTCTCGCACGACACCACCATGGACAAGAAGTCCCAGGCCTACCAGTCCCAGCAGATCCTGGACGCCGAACGCATGATCACCCAGGCCTCCGGAGGCGTCCGGCCGCAGTACTACCGCGCCCCGGGCGGTGCCTTCACCCCCTACAGCCGCCAGCTCGCCGCCTCCCACGGCATGCGACCGCTCGGCTGGAACGTCGACTCCAAGGACTTCGAACACCCCGGCACGGGCGCCATCGTCGCGACCGTCAAGAGCGAGATCTCCAACGGCCCGACCATCCTCTTCCACGACGCCGGCGGGGACCGCTCCCAGACCGTGGCCGCCCTGCGTGAGGTCCTGCCCTGGCTGAAGCAGCAGGGGTACTCCTTCGGCTTTCCCGTGCGCTGAGTACCCGTCACTCTTCCTCTCAGCGGGGGGTGAGTCCGGCCTTTCAGCGGGTGAGTCCGGCCTTTTCACAGGCGGCCCGGAGCTCCGCGGTGCAGATCTCGTCGACGCTGTACATGCCGTCCTTGAGGAGCGTCGGTTTGATCTTGTCCACCGTCACCGCGCTCGGCGTGAGCAGGACGGAGGGGATGTTCCTGGTGGTGGGGCTGTCGGTCGTCGTCGTGGCGATCTCGCGGGGGTCCTCTCCGCGTCCCAGGGCGACGGCCATGGCGGCAGCCGCGTCGGCCTCCGCCTTGAAGGGTTTGTAGACCGTCATGTACTGCTCGCCCCTGACGATGCGCTGCACGGCGTCGAGGTCGGCGTCCTGGCCGGTGACGGGAGGAAGGTCCTTTACCCGGGCGCTCTTGAGAGCGGAGATGACGCCCGAGGCGATGGTGTCGTTGGCCGCCAGGACGCCGTCGATCCGGTCCGGGCCCAGGGCCGCCATCGCGGCGGACATGTTGGCGTGGGCGCTGTCCATGCTCCAGCCCTGGGTGTCGTACGCCCTTCCGATCCTCACCTTGCCGGAGACGACGGACAGGGCGCCGCTGCGGAACCATTCAGCGTTGGGGCTGGTCGGATCGCCGTTCATCATGACGACGTTTCCGCCGTTGGCCTTGTCGCCCATGGCCTTCAGGAGCGCCTCGCCCTGGAGCCTGCCGACCTGCGCGCCGTCGAAACTGACGTAGCCCGAGATCGGGCCTTCGGCGAGCCGGTCGTACGCGACGACCGGGACGCCCGCCTCGTGCGCCTCCTGGATCGAGGAGCGCAGCGCCCTGGTGTCGGTGGCGTCGAGGATGAGGACCCTGACCCCTTTGGTGATCATGGAGCTCATCTGTTGCCGCTGCCTCATCGCGTCGTTCTGGGCGTTGGCGTACTCCAAGGTGCAGCGGGGGCACAGTTGCTTCAGCCGCTTCTCGATCAGCGGCTTGTCGGACCGCTCCCAGCGAGGCACGGTTCGGCTCGGGAGCAGCAGGCCGACGGTGAAGCCGTCCTTGTCCCTCTCCTCTTCCATTTCCTCGCAGGCGGCGGCCAGGGACGTCGTCATGAATCCCGCGACGAGCACCGCGACGACGTGCCATGTACGGGTCCTCATGGCGGACCCCCTCGCTCCGTCCGGGGCCCCGCACCCGCGCGAGCCTGCTCGCAGTGCGGCACGACGAGCTCGCTCCACACCTGCTTGCCGCCGGCCACCGGCACGGAGCCGAAGGACTCCGACATCGCTTCGACGAGCAGCAGACCTCGGCCGCCGGTCTCGTCCCAGTCCACGATCACCGGCTTGGCCGGGGCACGCGGCGAGCAGTCGCTCACGCTGACCCGCACCCGGTCTCCGCGGAGCATCAGGTCGACGCGGACCGGGCCCTGAGTGTGCATGAGGCCGTTGGTGACCAGTTCCGACACGACCAGCAACGCCGCGTCGGTCACTTCTTCGACCTTCCACCGGCGCAGTGCGCGTGCGGTGAAACGGCGTGCGTGCATGACGGCGTCGGGCAGCCGCCACACCGCCCAGCCGGCCCGTATGGGTCGGGTCTTCATGCCGTCGTAGCGCAGCAGCAACAGCGCCACGTCGTCCTCACGAGGGTCGAGTTCGCCGAGCAGTTCGTCGGCCATTTCCCCCGGATCCGCCGGATCAGCCGCGGCGAGCGCGGTGCGGGTCCGGTCCATGCCCTCGTCCAGGGGCAGGTCGACGGCCTCGACCAGGCCGTCGGTGACCATGACGATCACCGTGCCGGGGGCCAGCGCGCAGGTGGTCATGGGGAATTCCGCGTCCGCGAGGATGCCCAGCGGGAGTCCGCCCTCGACCTGTACCTCCTCGGTCCTGCCGTCGGGATGGCGCAGCAGCGGTGCGAGGTGCCCGGCCCGTACGAACAGGGCGTTGCCCTCCTCCATGTCCAACTCGGCGTAGCAGCAGGTGGCGAACAGATCGGTCTCCATACCGACGAGGAGCCGGTTGGCGTGCGAGACGACCACGTCGGGCGGATGGCCCTCCACGGCGTACGCCCTGATCGCGGTGCGCATCTGGCCCATGATCGTCGCGGCTCCGGCGCTGTGTCCCTGCACGTCGCCGATGACCAGCGCCACCCGATCCTCGGAGAGGGCTATGACGTCGTACCAGTCACCGCCCACCTGCAACCCCCGCTTCGCGGGCAGATAGCGGGCGACGGCCGTCCCGCCGGGCAGCTCGGGCAGGCGCCGGGGCAGGAGACTGCGCTGGAGCATCGTCGCGAGCTCTTGTTCGGCGTCGTGCGCGCGGGCACGTTTGAGGGCCTGTCCCACCAGCGCCGCGGTGGCGGTCAGCAGGAACCGCTCCTCGGGGACGAACTCGTGCGGCTGGTCCCAGCCGACCAGGCACACGCCGGCGACCCAGCCCTTGGCGGGGAGCGGCAGGACGGCCAGACCTCCGGCGCCGATGCCCGCGAGTCCGGGCTCGAGGGCCGCGCCGGCGGACCACAGATCCATGCGTCCGTCCCGCAGAGCCATCTGCAGGGTGGGCAGGGCGCTGACCGGTGCGTCGGGCCACTCCGAACGCCACTCGGCACGCCACCACTGCGGCCAGGCGGCGGGCTCGGGCGGATCGAGCACGGTGACCGCGAGCCGGTCGTCCTGCAACTCGGCGAGCGCCACCCGGTCGGCGCCCAGCGGCTCACCCAGCGCGTTGACCACCACCCGGCTGACGTCACGGACCGTTACGGCATCGTCGAGTGCGGCAGTCAGCCACTGGATCCTGGACACGTCGTCGGCGCTCTGCCGCAGGACCGAGGTCGCCGTCACCACACCCACTACCTGCTCCGGCCGGCCGTCGAGGCCCGCCACCACCTGGCAGCTCAGGCTCAGCCAGCGCATCTCACCCGTCGGGCGGCGGACACGGAACTCCAGTTCCCGCCGGCCGACCGTCTGGGTGGAGGGCTCCAGGACCGACATCAGCGCGTGCATGTCCTCCGGGAGGGCATGCGCGAGCAGGGTGTCCGCCTTGCCGTCGAAGTCATCGGGCGTGATGCCGGCCAGTTCGAGCAGCGACTCGTCCGCCTCGATCAGGCCGGTGTCCGGCGTGATGACGAAGGAGCCGACGCACAGACTCCGCAGGGCCGGACTCAGCAGCGGAGGCGGAGCGGGCCGGCCGGTTCCCGTCCGGAGCACGGCGCCGACGGCGTCGGCGTACGGCTCCAGGAAGCGCCGTTGTTCGGTCTCGAAGCCGTCCGTCGAATCCCCCACGACGACGAGGCAGCCCAGCCGCCGGCCGTCCGTCCCGAGTGGCAGCGCGGCGAGCGACGCCTCCGGCCGCGGGGGCGTGGGCCCGCCCGTGGAGTAGGAGGCGAGTGCCGCGGGAGTCAGCCACAGTGGCCGGCCGGTGCGAAAGGTGTGCGCCGCGGGTGAGTCACCGGACAGTGGCAAACGCTCCGGCAGCCCGTACTCGCCACGGGCGCATCCGGCCGTTTCCACCAGGCGAAGCTCCTGATGCCCGGCACCGGGCAGATAGACCGCTGTCAGCGCCGCTCCCACGAACGTCAGGGCCCGCTCGCTCGTGACCGCCTCCGGCACCGGAGGCGGTGAACCGGTGCCGACGGCGTCGGCCTCGCATGCCCGTGGGTCCGAGACCCCGGTCCGGGCACGGCCTTCATGAGGCATGTCGGCGACCTACCTCCCGTCGATGCGTCAGGTGCCGACGGATGAAAATCAGGCACCCACACACCAGAATCGTATATGGGTATCAATAGGACATATTCCTCAGCCGGTGTCACACTTACGACGTGGTCGTCCTGCCACCGGGCCCTCGCCGCGCGAGGTGAAGGACAGGGAGGTCTCTCGCATGAAGGCCTGCATCCGGGGCGCGGCCGTCGTCATGACCGCGATCTCGACGGCCGTCGCTCTCACGGCCTGCGGGCACGACGCCGGGAGCAGCTCCGGCGGTGGCGACAACCTGAGGATCGGCCTGCTGCTGCCGGACGCCGCCACGTCCCGTTGGGAGACACAGGACACGCCACTGCTCACGAAGAAGATCACGGAGCTGTGCCACGACTGCACGGTCGAGCATGTCAACGCCAAGGGCGATGTGGCCACCCAGCAGGAACAGATGGACTCGATGATCACCAGAGGGGTCGATGCCATCGTGCTCGTGGCCGTCGACTCCAGATCGCTCGGCGTCGCGGTCAAGAAGGCCCATGCGGCAGGTATCCCGGTCATCGCCTACGACCGTCTCTCCGAGGGCCCGATCTCCGGTTATGCCTCCTTCGACGGCGAGGAGGTCGGCAGGCTCCAGGGCAGGGCACTGCTGAAGGCGATGGGCGCCAAGGCGCGCAGCGGCGAGATCGTCATGCTGAACGGCGATCCCAGCGATCCCAACGCGGCCGCGTTCAAGAAGGGCGCGCTGTCCGTGCTCAACGGCAGAGTGAAGATCGGCAAGGCGTACGACATCCTCCAGTGGCGGCCGGAGACCGCGAACCTCGACATGTCCGGCGCCATCTCCGCCCTCGGCGCCTCCACCATCCACGGGGTCTACGCCGCCAACGACGGCCTCGCCGCCGGCAGCATCTCCGCCCTCAAGGCGAACAAGGTCGCCCCGCTGCCTCCCGTCACCGGGCAGGACGCCGAACTGGGAGCCCTGCGGCGCATCGTCGCCGGCGATCAGTACATGACCGTCTACAAACCCTTCGGACCCGAGGCCTCCGCGGCCGCCGCCATGGCCGTGGCCGCGGCCCGCCACGAAAACCTCGACCGGGTCGCCACGGGCAAGGTGAGGATCCGCGACGGGAGGACGGTTCCCGCCACCATGCTCACCCCCGTGCCCGTGACCGTCGGCAACATCAAGAACACCCTGGTGAAGGACGGCGTCTACACGATCCGGCAGATCTGCACCCCCCAACTCGAGGCCGCATGCGGCAAGGCGGGGCTCACCTGACAGGCAGGTTCCGAGCAGGTCCGGGCCCCGGGAAGGAGATGGTCACCGTGCCGACTCCCCCCTTGCTGGCGCTGCGTGGCGTGTGCAAGCGCTATGGCGTCGTCGAGGTCCTCACGGACATCGAACTGGAGATTTACGCCGGCCAGGTCGTCGCTCTTCTGGGGGACAACGGGGCCGGCAAGTCCACTCTCGTCAATGTCATCTCCGGCGTCGCCCCCGCGGACAAGGGCACCATCGAGTGGGAAGGCCGGGCGGTCCCCATCAAACGCCCCCACGACGCCCGGGACCTCGGTATCGCCACCGTCTACCAGGACCTCGCGCTGTGCGGGAACCTCGATGTCGTCGGCAACCTCTTCCTCGGGCGCGAGATCCGCAGGTTCGGATTCCTCGACGAGGTGGAGATGGAACGCCGTACCAGGCACCTGCTGGAACGCCTGACCAAAGGTGTCCCCGATCTACGGGTCCCCACCGTCTCACTCTCCAGTGGCCAGCGGCAGACAGTCGCCATCGCCCGCTCGCTCCTGTGCGACCCGCGGGTTCTCCTCCTGGACGAACCGACCGCGGCTCTGGGATTCGAGCAGACGCGCGAAGTCCTGGACCTCGTCGACCAGCTGCGCGACCGCGGCCTGGGCGTACTGCTCATCAGTCACAACATGGGCGACGTCAAAGCTCTCGCGGACCGTGCCGCCGTGCTGCGGCTCGGTCGCAACAACGGCTTCTTCGACGTGAACACCGCATCTCAGGAACAGATCATCTCCTCCGTCACCGGCGCCACGGAGAACGTGCCCCACCGCATGGCCTCCCACGAGTCGAGGTGGTGAAAGGGATGCGCAGGACGGCGGACAACGCTCGGGCCCACCCCACCGAACCCACCGAACCCGACACCGAGGCCCCGCAGCCCAGCCGCGGGCAGGTCTTCGCCCGTGCCGTCGCCCGTGGCGTCGATCGCCAGGTCGCCGTCGCCCGGCGCAAGCTGAGCGCCGGCGAACTGGGCTCACTGCCCGTCGTCCTCGTCCTCGCCGCCGTCTGGATCACCTTCC
This sequence comes from Streptomyces olivochromogenes, assembly GCF_001514115.1. Taxonomy (GTDB): domain Bacteria; phylum Actinomycetota; class Actinomycetes; order Streptomycetales; family Streptomycetaceae; genus Streptomyces; species Streptomyces olivochromogenes. Next base: position 282,983 of record NZ_KQ948461.1, on the reverse strand, counting down.
AGTCCCTGAACCAGAGCTTCCTCTCGCCCCGCAACCTGTCCAATCTCAGCGTGGACGTCGCGGGCACCGGGCTCATCGCGGTCGGCATCGTCTTCGTCCTGCTGATCGGTGAACTCGACCTGTCGGTCGGCTCGATCAGCGGTCTCGCGGCGGCCGTCTTCGCCGTTCTCAACGTGAACAACGGCGTGCCCGAATGGCTTGCCGCCCTCATCGGGGTGCTCACGGGTACCGCGGCGGGAACCATCCAGGGCTTCTCCTTCGCGAAGACCCGGGTGCCGGCGTTCGTCGTCACGCTCGCGGGCCTGCTCACCTGGAACGGCTTCATGCTGTACATCCTCGGGGCCAGCGGCACCGTCAACCTCGACGAACACGGGCTCGTCGCCAGGCTGACCAGCTACTACTTCACCAACGACGCCGTCGCCTACGGCCTGGCGGCGATCGCCGCGGCCATGGTCTTCCTCGTGTGCTACCAGGACAGGCGGCGCCGCAAAGCCGTCGGCATGCCGTATCGCTCGCTGCGGGGAATCGTGACACGCACCGGAGTACTCGCGGTGATCGCGTTCACCGGCGCGTATCTGCTCAACCGTTTCCAGGGCCTGCCACTCGCCCTGCTGATCTTCCTCGCCGTGGTGGCCGGCCTGGACATCGTGCTGCGCCGCACGCACTACGGGCGGCAGATCTACGCACTCGGCGGCAGCGTCGAGGCAGCCCGCCGCGCCAGCCTCAGTGTCACGGGGGTGCAGACCGCGGTGCTCGCGATCTCGGGCACCATGGCCGCGATCGGCGGTCTGTTCCTGGCCTCGCGCATCACCTCGGTGAGCCAGAGTTCGGGCTCGGGCGTCCTGTTGCTCAATGCCATCGCGGCAGCCGTCATCGGGGGCACCAGCCTGTTCGGAGGACGCGGCACGACCTGGTCCGCCGCGCTCGGCATGCTGATCATCCAGTCGATCGCCTCGGGCATGGCGCTCACGGACACCCCCGCTGCCGTCCAGTTCGTCATCACGGGCGGGGTGCTCTTCGCCGCGGTGGTCATCGACTCGCTGTCGCGCCGCTCGCAGAAGGCACACGGGCGGGCTTGACGGGTGCTGGCCCGGGATCGGCGTGGCAGGTTTGGCCGCGAGCTACGAGGCTGCTGTGAATTCGTGCGGCGTTTGAACGCTACCGGGCCCGCCTGCGTATGGGACGGGGGATTTCCATGCCTGGCCTGCCACGGGACGTAGGAGTACACACGTGAGACGCAACACGCGCAGACGCCCCATGGGTGCACAGCGTGCAACTTTTGCCGCAGCCGCGCTGATACTGGGCGGAGGAGGGCTGGTAGCGGTCAATGTCTACGCTTCAGCGACCGAGAGCGGCTCGGCCGGTGCGCCCGGTCAGGCGAAATCGAGCAACCAGACCTGGGCACCGGGTGCCGCCACGATCGACTGTCCGGACGTGGGCAGCAAGCTCGCCGAGGTGCCACAGCAGGCGAGGGCGGAGGTCGACAAGGAAATCGCCCTTCTCGACCAGCAGGTCTCCGAGGCGTACGCACGAATGACCTCGGAGCAGCAGGCCAAGGCGCAGGACGCGGACTTCGTCCAGAACGCGATCCTCGGTCCGCTGAAGGAGAAGCGGGGCGCGGTCATCGACCGCATCAAGACCGACTTCAAGAACGCGGGCGCCGAGGCCCCGAACTCGCTCGACGATCTGGCCACCTGCACCGCGGTCCCCGCGGACCAGACCCAGAACAACGGCGATGGCCAGAACGGCAACGGCCAGCAGCAGAACAACAACGGCGGCCAGCAGGGCGGGCAACAGGGCGGCGGCCAGCAGGGCGGCGGCGCGAGCGCCGCCAGCGGCCCCGTCGCAGCGGACTTCGTCGACATCACGACGCTCCAGCCGAACGTGCCGCAGAAGCCGGGCAACGGCGGCAACGCCTCGACCGGCACGTTCACCAGTGCGTGCGGTGTGAACGCCAACAAGAAGTTCAACACCGACAACGTGATCGTCGCCCCCGGTGTCACCAACGGCGCCCATCACCTGCACGACTACGTCGGCAACCAGTCGAACGACGCGTTCGCCACGAACGACGATCTCGCCAACGCCGAGACCACGTGCCAGAACCAGGGCGACAAGTCCACGTACTACTGGCCGGTGCTCCGAGTGCAGGACGGTACGCAGGAGTTCGACGCCGACAAGAACGGCGGCGGCCTGGAGGGCAACGTCGGGAAGGTCCTGCAGGCCAAGCAGGCGCAGATCGAGTTCGTCGGCAACCCGCAGAGCAAGGTCGTCGAGATGCCGACGTTCCTGCGCATCATCACGGGCGACGCGAAGGCGTTCACCAACGGCCCCGCGAACGCCAACGCCCACTGGAGCTGCACCGGCTTCGAGGACAAGGTGCAGCTGACGGACAAGTACCCGATCTGTCCCCAGGGCAGCAGCGTGGTGCGGTCGTTCGCCTTCCAGAGCTGCTGGGACGGTCAGAACATCGACAGCGCCAACCACCGCACGCACGTCGCCTTCGCCGACGCCAACGGCAACTGCGCGGGCGGCTTCAAGGCGATCCCGCAGCTGACGATGCGCCTGATCTACGACGTTCCGACGCCGACCCTCGAGAACGGCCAGGTGAAGAACCCGTACGCCGTGGACGGGTTCCCGGAGCAGGTGCACAAGGCGATCACCGACCACGACGACTTCATCAACGTCTTCGACGCGTCCCTCATGCGGGAGATGGTGGACTGCATCAACGCCGGGCGGCAGTGCGGCGACGGTGCCGGCGGAGGGGCCGGCGGCGGTGACGGTGGCAATGGCGGTGCTGGTGACGGCGGCGCCGGTAACGGCGGTGCTGGTAACGGCGGTGCTGGTAACGGCGGTGCCGGTACGGGTGAGCCGTCGCAGGACGAGCCGTCCCCGAGTCCTGACGCCTCGTCCGGCGGCAACGACGCGACGGCCTCCGCGACCCCCACGGACACGCAGACCGCGCAGCCTCCGGCCAATACGCCCGGCACCACCGAACCGACGCGCGGCGGCCAGACCACCGGCAGCGGCAGCGGCAGCGGCCACACTGTCGTCGTGCCCAAGGCGGCCACGTCACCCTCGGCCGCGGCGAGCGACACGGCCGCCGCACCGCAGGGCGGCGCGCACGAGAACCACGGCAGCGAAGCGACCCACCGCGCGCAGACGCCGGCCGCGGGCGCGGGCGCCCCGTCCACGCAGGCGACAGCGCAGGACACGCCGCAGGCAGGTTCGCAGTCACAGTCGCAGTCGCAGACCGAACCTCAGGCGGTCACCGGCGATCTGGCCGAGACCGGCACGAACCTCTGGCCGGCCGCGGCCGGAGGGGTTCTCGTGATCGCGGGCCTGGTGCTCCTGCGCCGCATCCGGCGCAGCTCCGTATAACAACCCCGGGCCGCACACACCGCGCCGCCCGTACCCGCACGCCGCGGGTACGGGCGGCGCGGTGTTGCGCCGTTCCCGGCCACCCACCGACGGGCACTCCGGCGCGCGGCCGACGTCACCCGGGAATCACCTGGGCCTCGGCGGTCTGATCCACCCCAGCGACCGCTCGACGGCGCGCTGCCAGTTGCCGTATTCCAGGTCCCGCCGCGCGGGGTCCATGTCCGGCAGCCACTGGGCGGCCCGGTGCCAGTTGCGGCGCAGCACTTCCAGGTCCGGCCAGTAGCCGGCGGCGAGCCCCGCGGCGTAGGCCGCGCCGAGGGAGACCGTCTCGGCGACCATGGGCCGCACCACGGGCACATCGAGCACATCGGCCACGAACTGCATGAGCAGGTTGTCCGCTGTCATGCCGCCGTCCACCTTGAGTTCCTTCAGCGGGACCGAGAAGTCGGCGTTCATGGCGTCGACGACTTCGCGCGTCTGCCAGCCGGTGGCCTCCAGGACGGCTCGGGCCAGGTGTCCCTTGGTGATGTAGGACGTGAGACCGACGATGACACCGCGTGCGTCGCTGCGCCAGTGGGGTGCGAAGAGACCCGAGAACGCGGGGACGATGTAGCAACCGCCGTTGTCCTCGACCGTCCGCGCGAGCGTCTCGATCTCCGGCGCGCTGTTGATCAGTCCCAGACGGTCACGGAACCACTGGACCAGCGAGCCGGTGACGGCTATCGATCCCTCCAGGGCATAGACCGGGGGCTGGTCCCCGATCTTGTAGGCGACGGTCGTGAGGAGTCCGTGCCGGGAGCGCACGAGATCGGTACCGGTGTTGAGCAGCAGAAAGCTGCCCGTTCCGTACGTGCACTTCGCCTCACCCGGTGTGAAGCAGGTCTGGCCGAACAGGGCGGCCTGCTGATCACCGAGGGCCGCCGTGATGCGGACCCCCGGGAGGACCGAGCGGGCATCCCCGTAGCCCTCGGCCGAGGACCGGATCTCGGGCAGCATGGGGCGGGGAACCCCGAAGAACTCCAGCAGCTCCTCGTCCCAGGTGAGGGCCCGGATGTTCATCAGCATGGTGCGACTGGCATTGGTGGCGTCGGTGATGTGCAGGCCACCTTCCGCGCCCCCGGTGAGGTTCCAGATCAGCCAGGTCTCCATCGTGCCGAACAGCACCTCGCCGTCCTTGGCGCGTTGATCCAGTCCGTTCACATGGTCGAACAGCCAGCGGATCCGCGGTGCCGAGAAGTAGGTCGAGGGGGGCAGACCGCAACGCTCGAGAAAGAACTCGTCCCCGGGCCGGTTTCTCAGGTCCTCGACGAGCGGCGCCGTACGCGTGTCCTGCCAGACGATCGCCCTGCCCAGCGGCGCACCCGTCCGCCGGTCCCACAGCACCGTCGTCTCGCGCTGATTGGCGATACCGATGGCGGCGACCTCACCCGCGCCGACACCGGCGTCGGAAAGCGCCTCGGGCATGATGCGCCGCAGATTGCGCCAGATCTCGACGGCGTCGTGCTCGACCCAGCCGGGCTTGGGGAAGTGCTGCTGATGCTCCCGCTGGACGACCGACACCAGCCGCCCGTGGTGGTCGAACAGAATGCATCGGGTGGAGTTGGTGCCCTGATCGATGGACATCACATACCGTTCAACCATGATCCGGTCTGCCTTCCGATGTGTCGAGGAGCCGGGGTTCTCCTAGCGTGCTGCTCCCAGATCTCTGGAGATCGCCCGTGCGGCCTCGCGGAGCAGGGTGATCAGGTTCGGCCGGGGACGGCCGTGGCTGTCGCAGATCCTCTCGACCGGGCCGGAGAGACCGACGGCACCCACGACGAGGCCGCCGTGCCCCCGGATCGGCGAGGCGATAGCGGCTTCTCCCATGCTCATTTCCTGGATCTCCGCGGCCCAGCCGACTTCCCGGACCTGGGCGAGCGCCCGGGTGATTTTCTCCGGTACGACCAGGGTGTGCCGGGTGTAGGCCTCCAGCCCGGCTTCCGAAGCCGACTCGAGGGACGCGGTCCCGTACGCCAGCAGCACCTTGCCCAGCGAGGAGGCGTGCAGAGGCAGCAGCGAACCCACGTCCAGGGTCTGGAGGGTGTCGTCCGGCCGGAACACGTGGTGGATCACGAGGACCTGGCCCTCGAAGGGGGTGCCCAGGCGGACCGCTTCCCCACTACGGGCGGCCAGGGCATCGGCCCAGTTGATGGAGCGCGACCGCAGCTCGTTGATGTCGAGGTAGCTGGTGCCGAGGTGCAGCAGCGCCGCGCCGAGCTGGTACTTTCCGGTCGACGCGTCCTGCTCCACGAAATCCACGTGCTGGAGGGTGCGGAGAATGCCGTGCGCCGTGCCCTTCGCCAGCCCGAGCGAGGCCGCCACCTCGCCGAGCCCGAGTCGACGGGGCCCACCAGCGAGCAGACGCAAGATCGCCGCCGCCCGTTCGATCGACTGGACTGGGCCGGCCATGAGGCGAGCCTAGTACCGCCACGGAGGGTTCGCTGTACGTGCAGGCCACCGCCGCACCACCAGGTGAAGGTGAGCGTTCGGTAATGGCGACCGCCGTTCATTGACCGTCCCCACTTCGCTTCCTACCGTTCACTCAGGCCCGGCAACGCGCGCTGAGGCTCGGCGACCTGCCGACAGCGCTCACCGGAGGAGAAGACATGGCGGCACAGCTCAATACGATGCTTCGGGAGGCGGTCGAACACGTCGGTCCGCTCCCCCACGTCGCCGAGGTCGTCTCGGCCGTACGCCGGCGCGTGAAGGCGGTCCTCGCCGACTGGAACGTGTCCTGCGAGATCGCCGAGGACTGTCTCCTGGTGGTCTCGGAGCTGCTCACCAACGCGATCGTCCACGCCCTGCCCCCGGCGGAGCTGCGGCTGTCCTGGGTGCGGGCCGAGGGGCTCAGCACGCTGCGCGTCGAGGTCACCGACGCGGGATCCGCGCTTCCTGCCGGACAGTCGCCCCCCGGAATAGATCCGGACGAGCACGGCCGGGGCCAGGAGATCGTCCACGCGCTGGCGACTCGGCACGGCATACGTGTCCACTCCGGCGGAATCACTCGGTGGGCCGATCTCGTCGCTCCCTGAGAGCACACCTCTCGTGGGCGGGAACGCGTGCCTCGCTCCATGTGAAACGAGCTCCGCCGGTCAGCCGTGTCGGCTCAGGTCGTGGAAGAAGTCCTCGATGACGTGAAGGTGCCCGGAACGGGCTGTCTCCTTGTAGACGTATGTGCCGACGGCGAGATCGAGCACACCGAGTCCGAAGGGTGAGAACACCAGGGGCCGGTCGGTGGGTGGTGTCACTCGGCCGGTCATGACGTCGGCGAGTGTTCCGTGCAGGAAGTCGCGGTTGCCGGTGAGCTGCTCGGCCAGATGGGGGGACGTGTCGGCCTTGAGGCAGTGGTCGACGTCGTCGACGATGTTCGCCGAGGCGAGGATGATCTCGGGTGCGAGGTCCCGCAGGGACACATGCAGGACCAGGGGGTTGTGGTCGAACCAGGCCGGGTCGCCGATGTGCGGCTCGCCCGCGATGGTGGCGAAGACGACGAGGTCGCTGGAGCGGATGACTGCCTCGGCACTCTCGTGCACGGTGACCTGTCCCGCGGCGTCGCTCTGTCGGACGTGATCGCGGAAACCGGCGGCGCTGTCGACGGACAGGTCGTGAACGCCGGTCTCCTCGAAGGACCATCCCAGGGCGGTCAGGAAGGTGTGGATGTAGCGGGCGATCAGGCCCGTGCCGATGAACCCGATGCGGGTGGGGCGCAGCCGGCTGCGGGTGAGGTGGTCGGCGGCCAGCGCCGCCGACGCGGCGGTTCTGGTGGCGCTGATGATGGAGCTTTCCAGGCAGGCGAAGGGGTAGCCCGTGTCATGGTCGTTGAGGATCAGGACCGCGGAGGCCCTGGGGATGCCGGCTTGGACGTTGTCGGGAAAGCTGGAGATCCATTTGATGCCGTCCACGGGCGCCGGTCCGCCGATCGAGGCGGGCAGCGCGATGATCCGGGCGGTGGGTCGGTCGGGGAAGCGCAGGAAGTAGGACGGGGGGTTGACCGACTCTCCGGCGGCGTGCAGGTGATACGTGGCCTCGACCAGGTCCACGATCTGCTTCTCCCGGTCCTGAAGGGCGTGCTGGACCTGGGCGCCGGAGATCACTGCGAAGGTCGGCACGAGGTGCGGCTGGGACATGACGGGCTCCAGTGCGGTGGAACGGACGGTGGTCGGTGGTCATACGGCGCTCACCTCACCGGTCGGCGGCCATGCGGCCCGGCGCCCTCCGAAACGGGTGTTGAAGGGCAGTCCTTCGGCGCCGTAGACGTCGATGAGGTACTCGCGGATGGGCCGGGGGCCCGAGGGTGTAGCTCAGTTCGTGCGGGATGCACATCGGCTGGTTCGGCGGCACGCCGAGGAGGAGTACACGCCCGGGGTGCAGGTTCGCCTCGATGAGGGGCGCCGGGGGCGCGTACGGCATGGTGCTGTTCCTTTCGATGTCGGTCGGACGGAGGTCAGTGGCGGGTCGCGTGGCGTTGGGGTCCGTGGTCGACCAGAGCGGCGAGGTCGGTGAGGACCGGGTGTGCGGTGACGTCCTTGAGGGACACCGCGCGGTCCAGGGCGATGGCGAGCTTCACCGCCGAAAGGGAGCTGCCGCCGCGGTCGAAGAAGTGGTCGCGGCGTCCGATCCGGTCCTGCGGGACGCCGAGGACCTTCGCCCAGGCGGCCGCCAGGCGCTGCTCGGTCGGTGTGGCCGGTGGCTGGTGCTCGTCGTCGGTGGTGGCGGGTTCTTCGGCGAGTGCCGCCAGGGCCTTCTTGTCGATCTTGCTGTTGGCGGTCAGCGGCAGGCTTTCGCGCCAGTGGAAGGCCGACGGGACCATGTACTCGGGCAGTGACTCGGCGAGCCGGTCGGTGAGGGTCCCGGTGTCCAGGGGCTTCGGGCCGGAGTAGAAGGCGACCAGGTGCTTGCTCCGGTCGGCGCGTTCGACCGTCACCACCGCGCCGTCGCGGACACCGGGGAGATGGAGCAGGGTGTTCTCGATCTCGCCGATCTCGATCCGGAAGCCGCGGATCTTGACCTGGGCGTCGCGGCGGCCGAGGAACTCCAGCTTTCCCGAAGGGTGCCAGCGGCCGTGGTCGCCGCCGAGGTAGAGCCGTGTGCCTGCGCGGTGCGGATCGACCAGGTAGGAGGCCCGGGTGAGTTCGGGGTCGTTGACGTAGCCGCGGCCGACGCAGACGCCGGAGAACGCGATCACGCCCGGGGCGCCGAGCGGCACCGGGGTGAGGTGCTCGTCGACGACGTAGACGCGTACGTTGTTGACCGCGCGGCCGAGCAGGATGCGCTCCGGCGCCCGGTCCATGACCTCGTGGTTGGTGTCGTCCGAGGTCTCGGTGAGCCCGTAGGCGTTGACCAGCTTGATTCCGGGCTGGACGGCGAACCAGCGCTCGGCGAGTTCCTTCTTCAGTGCCTCGCCGGTGACCGACACGTACCGCAGGTCGGGCAGCGGGCGGGGGCGTTGTTCGAGCTCCGTCAGGACGGCTTCGAGGTAGGAGGGCACGACCTGGAGGACGGTGGCCTCGCCGTCGGTGAGGGTGTCGAGGAAGCGGGGTACGTCGAGGATGACGTCCTGTGCGACCAGCAGGGTCCGCCCGCCGACCAGCAGTGCGCAGACCAACTGCCACAGGGAGATGTCGAAGCACTGGGGCGCGGTCTGGGCGACCACGTGTCCCTCGCCGACCTGGAGGTCGTCGATCTTGGCGTAGAGGTGGTTGAGCATGCCCGCGTGCTCGCACATCGCGCCCTTGGGCTCACCGGTGGAGCCGGAGGTGAAGTAGATGTAGGCGAGCTGGTCGGGCGTGACCGGGATGCCGAGATCACCTTCGGGGTGGTCTTCCGCGTAGGCCGTGTCGACGAGGAGCCGCTCGGTTCCGGGAAGGGATTCGAGGGCCCGGTCGAGGGTGGTGGTGCTGCCGGGTTCGGTCAGCACCAGCGTGCATGCGGCGCGGGAGAGGGTGGCGGCGATGCGTGCGGCCGGGAAGTGCGGCTCGATGGGGAGGTAGGCGCCTCCGGCCTTGAAGACCGCGATGACGGCGGCCAGCCAGTCCAGATTGCGTTCGGTCACCACCGCGACGACGTCTTCGCGGGCGAGCCCGCGGGCTACCAGGGCGCGGGCGAGCCGGTTGGCCCGGGCGTTGAGCTCCGCGTACGTCCACTGCCGGTCGGCGTGCACGGCGGCGACGGCGTCCGGATGCGTCCGCACCCGGTCCTCGAACAGCTCGTGCATCCGCGCATCGGGCAGTTCCCGGTCCGGTCCGGCCAGTCGGTCGAGCTGGAACCGCAACTCCTCGGCGGACAGCAGGCTCTGGTGTGTGTGCTCGGCATCGGGGTCGGCGGTGATCAGCGCGAGCGCGGTCAGGTGGTAGCCGGCGATACGGGCGGCGCCGTCCGCGTCGAGCGCGTCGGTGCGGTAGCGCAGCCACAGTACGAGCCGCCCGTCGTGGTGACGGACCCCCACCCGCAGTGCGGTGTCCTCGGTGAGGGCTCCGTCGATCGCGACGGGACCGAGGACGGTCTCGGTAGGGTTGAAGTCGGTCTCGGTGAGATCGAAGTCGGCCTCGGTGAGGTCGAGGACGGTCTCGAACAGCGGCCCGGTCAGGCCCAGTTCGCTCTTCAGAGCCTCGATGTCCTCGGCCGGGACGTCCTGGTGTGCCGCCAGTCCGGTGGCGACCTGGTGGGTGTGGTGCAGCAGCTCGCGCCAGGAGACGGGTGCGGTGGTGAGCCGGCACAGCAGCGGGCTGCCGCCCCGGGCGACGTATCCGGTGGTGATCTCCCGCTCTCCGGACAGGGCCGCGAGCACCTTGGCGTGCGCGGTCAGCAGGAGCGAGGGCAGAGGTAGCGCCAGCTCCGCCGACAGTCGGCGCAGCCCGGTCACGGTGTCGTCGGGGACCTGTGTCTCGTACTCCCCCACGCCGGGCACCGGCTGAAGGGTCCATCGTGGGGCGGGGGTGAAGCCGCCGGCTGTCAGTACGCCGCGCCAGTATTCGCGGCCGGTCCGACTGGGACTCACATGTGTTGTCATCGGATCTTTCCTCTGCTTGTCGGCGGTGCGCGGTGTCAGAGACCGCGAGCCGGGGCGGCCTGGGTGGCGTGGGGTTCCTTACCGGCCTCGACCTGGGTCTTGTGGTCCGGCATCTCCCGGGCAGGGTTGCCTCCCCACTGGGCGTGCGAGGGGATTTCCTCGCCCTTCATCAGGAAGGAGTCGGGGGCCAGCGCGGCGCCGTCCGCGATCGTCACGCCGTAGTGGACGAAGGAGCCGACCCCGAGGGTGCAGCCGTTGCCGAGGGCGCTGCGGTCGGACTTGAAGGCGCCGTCCTCCTGCGAGTGGCACTGGACCACGGTCCCCGCGTTCAGCGTGCTGTCGTCGCCGATGGTGACGAGGGTGCGCTCCGGGAAGAAGCAGCCGTCGTCGAAGACCCGCTTGCCGATCCGGGCCCCCAGCAGCCGCCAGATCACGTTCTTGAACGGGGTGCCGTCGAAGGCCTGGATGTAGTGGACCGAGGCCATCTTCCAGAAGCGTTCGTGGCGCCAGAAGGAGGGTTCGTAGATCGAGCAGTACAGCGGCTTCTGGGGCTTGAATCCGGTGGAGGCCCGCTCGACGAGCGCGAAGTGGACGACGGTGTACATGAGGGTGAGGACACTGGCCAGTGCGATCGCCGGTGCGCCGAACGAGGGGTAGAGGTCGACCGCGACCATGGTGATGAGGGTGATCACGAACAAGTGGATCAGCCGGGCGAGCAGGTACAGGCCGGCGGTCGCCGCATTGTGCCTGTTCTTTGCGGACAGGCGGCGACGCAGTTCGTCGCCGGTCTCGAGGTGGTTGAACCGGTTGTCGCGCATCACCGTGCGCGGGATCTCGAAGCTGGGTGAGCCCAGCAGGCCCACGCCTTCGCGCACGGGTCCGTCGATGGGGACCATGACCTTCGTCGCGAGCAGGCAGTTGTCTCCGGTCCTGCCGTGCGCGGGGTAGGCGATGCGGTTTCCGAGGAAGTTGTGCGGTCCGATCGACGTGCGGGACACGCGGAAGGACGTGCTGGAGAAGTCGGCGTTCATGATGGACAGTCCGTCGGCGATCATGGTGCCGGTGCCGACCGAGCTCAGGTACGGATTCTCGTGCTGCACTTCGGTGCCGAAGTTCGACCCGGTCTGCTGGACGCGGGACAGGTCGTATCCGAGGTAGCGCAGATAGTGGACGATGCCGGAACTGTCGCCGAAGAGCGTGGTGAGGGACTTCCTGTTGGTCATCACGGCGATCGCCCGCTGAATGCCGTAGTGGAAGCCGTACAGCGGATAGACCTTGCCGGGTTCGACGGCCCGGCTCAGAAGACGCGGCACGGTGACCACGACGAGGAGGCCGGCGAGCAGGGATCCGAAGAGGAGGACCACGGAGGCGATGAGGGCATCGACGTAGAACGCCGGGCTGGTCATCGGCTGCGGGTTCAGGAGCGTCTGAAGCTGCGGGAGACCCGTGAGCAGGGCGGTCACGCCGCCCAGCGCCAGCGGCAGGTACACCGTCAGCAGGCTCAGCAGCTGTACGACGCCGTACGCGGTCCTTTTGGCGGTGGGGCAGTCGGCGGGGGCGACCCTCCGGTAGTCCACCTCGGTCGGCTGCGCGGGGGAACCGTGTCGGCGTTCGCCGGCGGGCACCACCTGGCCGGTGTGCAGGGAGGAGGCGTGGCCCAGCTGGGCGCCGTCGCCCATCGAGGTCTCGATGTCGAGGACCGTGTGCTCGCTGACGAGCACGTCGCTGCCGAGGGTGACCGGGCCGGTCTGGATCACGCCGGAGTGGGCGCGGTAGCAGGACAGCAGCACGTCCTTGCGGATGATCGTGCCCTCACCGACGGTGAGCAGGTCGGTGCAGACCGGGATGGTGTGGGAGAGGATCGTGACGCCCTTGCCGATCCGTGCCCCGAGCGCCCTGAGGTAGAGCACGTAGAGCGGTGAACCGGCGAACAGACGCACGGGGCTGGTGCGGATCAGCGTCTTGACGACCCAGAAACGCAGGTAGGCCATGCCCCACAGGGGGAACTCCCCGGACCGCCAGCGGCCGACGAGCGTCCACTTCACCACGATCGGGAAGGCGCACAGGCCGAGGAAGCCCGCGCCGCCGAGCAGGACAGACCGCAGGTAGAGGTCGAACAGGCCCGATCCCGCGGAGATCCACTGATGACCTTCCTCGGCGGCCAGGGCGACAAGGCAGGAATAGCCCAGGAAGATCAGGAACTGCAGCACTCCACAGACGATGTAGCGGCGTGTACGAGCCGCCGCCCGTGCCTCGGCCCGCGCCGTCCCCTCGGCCGATGCCCGTACGTCGGTCGGTGTCCGCACCGGTGACGGCGCCTCCGCGGACGGGGACGGAACGGGGGCGGCGGTGGGCGCGGGGGTGGGAACGGCGTCGACGAGCGCGGTGGCCAGGCTCCGGATGGTGGGGTGACGGTAGATGTCCTTCATCGACACCGCCGGCATGTCCCCCCGCTTCCTGACCCGAGCGCAGAACTGGGCCATCACCAGGGAATCGGCACCCAGGTCGTTGAAGAAGTGGCTGTCGACCGGCACCTGCTCGACGCGCACGACGCCGGCCAGCACGTCGGCCAGAAGCCTTTCGGTGTCGGTCGCCGAACCGGCGTCCCCGCCGTCCTGGAGGGGTGGGATGGCGGCCGGTTCGGCCGTCAAGACCTCCACGGATTTCTCTAGCACGTGAGCTCCTCGATGACGTGTCATTCAGCGTCGGTCGGTACGGACGGATTCGCGATGTCCGCGCCTCTCCAGTAGGCCCGGCCGGGGGCTTCGTGTCCTGCCCCTGCATTTCGGGGCTTGACGAAGCACATGGGTCTTGATAGCCCGGCCATTTTGCCTGTCACCGCCCCGCGATCCGCTGCTTTCCGTGCGCGTCGCGCAGGCTTACGACCACGCCTCACAGGGACCCGCTCGCTCCGCGGGAAAATCGCCCGGGAATTGCGCTGAACGGCCCCGACAGGCCAGGTCACAGCCGTTCTTTCACGAAGAGAGCGCGTGTCAAGTCCCGAATTTCGGTGGCATGACAGGGCGTCCGGATTCGGGCGTACTGGAGTCGTTCCGGCGACTCGCGACTCGCCGCTCCGAATTCCTCTCCGGGCCGCACCCGGACGGATCAGCGGCAGGAAGACCGGAAGACAATCCCACCCCCGCAGTGAAGGAGACGACCATGCCCGTCATATCCGTCCCCCAGGACTTCAACGAGGACGATCTCTTCGTCGACCTTGAGGGAATCTTCGGGCACCCGCTGTTCCTCAAGTGCGAGGGCTTCAATTTCGCCGGTTCGATCAAACTCAAGGCCGCCACCGAAATGGTCGAGGCCGCCGAACGCGACGGCCTGCTGACGCCGGACTCGGTTCTGGTCGAGTCGTCCTCGGGCAACCTGGGCGTGGCCCTGAGCATGATCGCTGCCGCCAAGGGCTACCAGTTCCTGTGCGTGACCGACGCCCGCTGCAATCTGGCGACCCGGCTGATGATGGAGGCCCTGGGAGGCCAGGTCCACGTCATCACCGAACCCGACCCCGTCAGCGGCTTCCTCGGCGCGCGCATCGACCACGTCCGCGCGCTGTGCGCCTCCGAGGACCGCTATGTGTGGCTCAACCAGTACACCAACCCCAATAACGGCATGGCCCACTACCGCAAGACCGCACCGGCCATCGCCCGGCAGTTCCCGGACCTGGACGTCCTGTTCGTCGGGGCCGGCACCACCGGGACCCTGATGGGCTGCGCGCGCTACTTCCGCGCATGGCACCGCCCGGTGCGCATCGTGGCCGTGGACAGCGTGGGCTCCGTGACGTTCGGGGGCGACGCCGGTCGGCGGATGATTCCCGGCCTGGGCGCCAGCAGACGGCCGCCGATGCTGGACGAGTCCTATGTGGACGATGTCGTGCGCGTGGCGGAGACCGACACCATCCGGGCCTGTCACCGGCTGGCCGGGCGCGGGTTTCTGTTCGGCGGGTCCACCGGCACGGTGGTCAGCGGCGCGATGGAGTGGCTGGCCCGGCACGAGGGGCGGGAGTTGACCGCGGTGGCCATCGCCCCGGATCTGGGTGAGCGATACCTGGAGACCATCTACCAGACCAACTGGGTGCAGGACCTGTACGGCGAGGACGCCGTCGACTCCCAGGCGCTGGCCGGCGCGTCCCGGGCGGCCTGACCCCATGTCCGTTCAGCGCCCCGCAACCGGGGAAGAGAACCGGGGGAAAGACACTGACGGCAGGTCAGGGGCAGGACCGCTTGGTGTTGTTCTCGGCGGTGGTGCGCGCGGTTTCGGCGAAGTCGGCGAATCGACCGGCGAGGGCGGCGAGGGCATCGGGTCTGAGCCGGTAGTAGACGAACCGGCCGCACGGCTCCGTCTCCACGATTCCGGACTCGCGCAGCACCTTCAGGTGGTTGGAGAGGTTGGTCTGCTTGGCACCCGTCTCCGCGATCAGGTGCGTGGTGCAGAGCGTCTCCCGCGCGAGGAGGGTCACGATCCGGAGCCTGAGCGGGTCGGCCAGGACCCGCATCAGATCAGCATCGGCTGACGTCAGCATGGACTGATACTGTCACATCACCCGAGGCTGATACGAGTTCCGGCCGACACCGATCAGGGTTCGCGCACTCCGGGCCGACACTCACCCCCGCACGACCCGTTGACCGCGAAAGAAGTACCGATGTCTGCCACTCCGCTCGCCTCCGTGCTGTTCGTCTGTGTGCACAACGCCGGGCGTTCACAGATGGCGGCCGGCTTCCTTTCGCATCTCGCGGGCGACCGGATCGAGGTCCGCTCGGCGGGCTCGATGCCGGGCGAGCAGGTCAACCCGGCCGCGGTCGAGGCCATGCGCGAGGTCGGCGTCGACATCGCGGGCCGGCAGCCGAAGCTCCTCACCACCGAGGCCGTCCGGGCGTCCGACTACGTGATCACCATGGGCTGCGGCGACGCCTGCCCGGTCTTCCCCGGCAAGAGGTACCTCGACTGGGCCCTGGAGGACCCGGCAGGCAAGGGTGTGGAGTCCGTGCGCCCCATCCGGGACGAGATCAAGGCCCGTGTCGAGAACCTGATCAGCGAGATCGACGCCCGGCAGGAGACGTGAGGCCGTCGGTCCTCCCCTCCGGCTTCGCGTGGATCGTGGCTCCGTCTCATTCGAGCGGGACGTAGGGTTCACGGTTGGTGAGGGAACGTGCACACAGTGGACCGGAAGTCCCGGCGCGTCGGTGACGGGGCCGTCGGACGACGGGGAGACGCAGTCGATCCGTTCCGACATGGGGGAAACGAGACCAGGGGAGGCGATGGGATGCGGCAGGCCGGTGTACTCGACGTCGGGTGCCACAGCGCTCTGCTCACGGTGGTGCGATCGCGGCCGGGCCATGTGATGGAACCGGTGTTCTCCCACAAGGTGCGGCTGCGACTGCACGAGACGCTCGACCGCAAGGGCCGACTCGACGACGCCGGGGTGGAGAGCGTCGAGCGCGCCGTCGCCCAGGCGATCGCCTCCGACCCCCGACTACGCGGCACCGACATGTTCGCGTTCGCCACCTCCGTCATCCGGGACGCACCCAACCGCGACGACGTCATCAGGCGCGTGGCGCGCAGAACCGGCACCCACCTGAGCGTGCTGGACGGCGAAGAGGAGGCGCGGCTCGCCTACGTGGCCGCCCGCCAGTGGGTCGGCCCGTCGGCCGGCCGGCTGCTGATCCTGGACGTCGGCGGCGGCACCGTGGAGATCGCCTCGGGTACCGGAGACCAGCCGCACAGCGTCCACTCCCTGCCCCTGGGCGCCCGCAGAATCACCCGCGACTGGCTGCCCGGCGGCATCGCCCCGTCCAAACAGGGGCTCACCGAGATCCGTCGGTATCTGCGTCGAAAGCTGGAAGCCGTCCCCGATCTGCCGCGGGCGGAACCGGGTACCCGCGTGCTGGCCTGCTCCAAGACCTTCGAGCAGCTCGCCCGGCTCGCCGCCGCCCGAGGCAAGGCACACCGCTCGCAACGGAAGCTGGCCCTGTCCCAGTTGCATGCCTCCGTCCCGGTACTGGCCGCCGCGAATCCGGCGCGCCGCGCCAAGCTCCCCGGCATCTCCCGGCACCGCGCCGAGCAGTCCCTGGCCGGAGCCCTGGTCGCCGAGGCCCTCATGGAGGCCTGCGAGGCGAAGGCGGTCGAGGTATGCCCGTGGTCCACCCGCGAAGGCCTGCTGCTGGAGCACCTCGCCGCGCTCCACGACACACCCGGTGGTCCGGAGTCCCACCGGCCCGGGCGGACCGGGAAGTCGGACATGAGGGTGGGCGAATGACGAGCCGCGTGATGATGATCTCCCCCGCGATCAGTGCGGCGCTGCGGGAGGCGCGCTTCGACGACGGATGCCCGCTGGACGCCACCGGCGCCGCGCGTGCGCGATCGGCCGCGGGCTCCCTTCCGGCAGCACAGCGGGTACTCGTATCCCCCACTGCGCGATGCCGGGAGACCGCGTCGGCGTTGGGGTTCGACGGCACTGTCGAGAGCGCGCCGGCCGGGCTCGACGTGGGTGGTTGGCGCGGCCGTACGCTGGCCGACGTCAGCGCCGACGCTCCGGAAGCCGTCGCCCTCTGGCTGGCTGACCCGACCGCCGCACCGCACGGTGGGGAGTCGGTGCACCAGTTGTGCGAGCGGGTCGCGGCCTGGCTGGACGAGGTCGCGCGGTTCTCCGGCCGGACCGTCGCCGTGGTGGAGCCGGAAATCGTACGAGCCGCGGCCGTTCGGGCACTCGGGGCACCGGAGTCGGCGTTCTGGCGGATCGACGTACCGCCGCTGACCGTCACCGAGTTCAGCGGTCGTGCCGGACGCTGGAACGCGACGTTCGGGAGACCGCTCGGTCACGCCGAGGGTGGCGATCAGGGCAGCAGTCACTGATCCGACGCAAGCGACTGACGGCTGCGCCCGGCCGACTGCGGGATCGGGTCACGGGAACGGGATGGCGGCGGAGATGTGCGGCGTCGCCGCCGAGAGCAGCGGCGACGCCGGCGGCGGCCGTCTCGTGGGGGGGTACCCCGCTCGGTGGCGAAGAGCGAACACCTCGCCCGCGGCTCTCCCCCGCCGGGGGGGTCTCACCCGCGCCGCGGCCCCTGGGAGATACCGCCGACGCGGCGAGCCCACGGGTGTGCCTGCCTCGCGCGGCCCGACTCCTGGACACCTGAATCAACACCAGCCCGCGTTTCGGGCCCGGTCAGCGCCTGGGACGGCCGGCCGGGCAGTCCGCCGAAGACCAAAAGGGGGACGCGCACGGTCCCGAGTCCACCGGCCCCGTCCCGGGGACTGTCGCGCGCTCGCACCACCCGCACAGCAGGCTCGCGTCGGCGCCGACCGCCGTCAGACGTCCCACAGCGTCCACGGCCGCCCCGAACCATGTGTCCTCGACGACCACGACCGGGATGGATTCCAGCAGCCGCGCGCTCCGCCACGCGCTCAGACCGGTGATCGACCGAACCGCCTGGACGACGTCCATCCTCCGGCCGCCGATCCCGGTCAGCACGACGCTGAACTCCGGTTCCTCCACCGTCCCCCCAACACCCTGGAATTCGGATCGCCTGGAATTCGGATCGCTTCAGCTGGACTCGCGGACGATCAGTCGGCACGGGACGGTGTGCACCCCCGGTGCCGGGTCGGCGTCGATGGCCTCGAGGAGTCGCAGGGCGGCGATCCGGCCGATCTCGGTGAGGTCCATGTCGATCGTCGTGAGGGGCGGCCTGCTGGCCAGGGCCATGGTGTCCCAGTTGTCGTAGCCGACGACCGCGATGTCACCGGGCACGTCGACGCCCCGCTCGCGCAGCGCGTCCGCCACGCCCCGGGCGATCTGGTCGTTGCCGCAGAAGAAGCCGTCCGTGTCCGGTGCCGTACGCAGGACCGCGTCGGCGGCGCGGCGCCCCCACGCCTCGCTCCACTCCCCGTGGTGCACCCGTCCCGTCGAGAGTCCGAGGGAGGCCCGCCCCAGATGCTCGACCGCGTGCCGGGCCCGGTCGCGGGCGGCCGCGTGGTGTTCCGGGCCGGTGATGTGAGCGATGCGCGTGCGGCCCGCGGCCAGCAGGTGCTCGACGGCCAGCACGGCCCCGCCCCGGTCGTCGGAGACCACGGAGGTGTCGGCCGGGTCGGTCGACGGTGAGAGCGCGTAGACGATGGGGACGGCCTCGATGCCGTCCAGGGGCGGACGGGGGTCCGTACGGCGGCCGGTGACGATGATGCCGTCCACCCGGCGGTCCATCAGGTTGCGCAGGTGGTGCTGTTCCCGGATCGCGTCGCCGCGGGTGTCGCACAGCAGGACGGAGATCTTGCCGGCTCCGAGCGCGTCCTCGGCGCCGAGCAGTACGGGAGTGCTGAAGCGGCCGATGCCGTCGGTCGTCATCAGCCCGACGGTCCAGCTCCGCCCGGTGTGCAGGCTCTGCGCGTGCTGGTTGGGCCGGAACCCGAGTGCGTCGACGGCGTCAAGGACCCGCTGACGGGTTTCGGGACGCATCCGCCCGCCGCCGTTCAGCGCCTTCGACGCCGTACCCACACTGACGCCCGCGAGGGCGGCGACGTCGGCGAGCTTCGCCGGGCCGGCGGAGCGGGAACCTGGAGCAACGGTCACGAGCAAACCTTTTCCTGGGCGGCAATGACCCGACCATCGTCGCAGCCTCCCGGGGGTGAGTGCCAGCCACTGGGCAACAGGAAAATCTCTTGCCGCGACTCTTGACCCGACTACCCCGCTGCCCTCTACTTCTCGGCAGGAAAAACGGTTGCTCAAACGAGTTCCGAGAACCTCCCGCCTCTTGAGCACGGGGGCCGTCGCGCCCTGCCCCGCAGCCCGGCCCCTCCCGCCTCCACCCCTCTCTCGGAGAACCATGCCCCGCACAGACTCCGCCCTGCCCTCCCCCACCGACGTCTCGGCTTCCACCGAACAGGGCGCTGCCCCCGTGGGCCCGGTCCGGCTCGGCCCGGACGCCCCCGCCGCGCTGCGCCCCGCAGCCGCGGAGGTGCGTACCGGCTTCTGGCACGCCCGCCGCGAGGTCAACGCGCACACCTCGATCCCGCAGGGCCCCGCTCTCCTGGAGTCCGCGGGAAACCTGCACAACCTGCGCCTGGCGGCCGGCACGGCCCAGGGCGAGTTCCAGGGCGGATACCCCTTCGTCGACACCGACGTCTACAAGTGGCTGGAAGCCGCCTCCTGGCAGCTCGCCCGCAGCGGGCCGCCGGCCGACGGCGAGGAGAACAGCCCCGGCCCGCGTGAACTCGCCGCCGAAGTCGAGCGGATCATCGCCCTGGTCGCCGACGCCCAGCAGTCCGACGGCTACCTCAACACCTGGTTCCAGGTCCGCAAGAACGGTGAGCGCTACCAGGACCTGCGCTGGGGACACGAGTTGTACTGCGCGGGCCATCTGATCCAGGCGGCGGTGGCCCATCACCGTGCGACCGGTCGCGACGAACTCCTCGTCGTGGCACGACGGTTCGCCGACCACCTCGACTCCGTCTTCGGCCTTCCCGGCAGCGGCAGGCCGATCGACGGCGTCGACGGCCATCCGGAGGTGGAGACCGCCCTGGTCGAGCTGTACCGGGAGACCGGCGAGCGACGCTATCTGGATCTCGCCGGCTACTTCGTCGACCGATACGGCCACGGCCTGCTCGGCGGCGAGGCGTACTGCCAGGACCGCGTGCCGTTGCGCGAGGCGGTCACCGTCGAGGGGCACGCCGTGCGCCAGTTGTATCTGCTGGCCGGTGCGACGGACGTGGCCACCGAGACGGGCGACGCCGAACTGCGCTCCGCCGCCGAGCGGTTGTGGCGGGCGATGACCACGGCCAAGACCCATCTGACCGGTGGTCTCGGGGCGCACCACGACGAGGAGGACTTCGGTGACCCGTTCGAGCTGCCCAACGAACGCGCCTACTGCGAGACCTGCGCCGCCATCGCCTCGATCCAGTGGAGCTGGCGCATGGCTCTGCTCACCGGCGAGGCCCGCTACAGCGACCTGATCGAGCGCACCCTCTACAACGGATTCCTCGCCGGTGTCTCGCTGGACGGCGAAAGCTGGCTGTACGTCAATCCGCTCCAGGTCCGTGACGGTCACACGGACCCCGGTGGCGACCAGTCGGCCCGCCGTACCCGCTGGTTCCGCTGCGCCTGCTGCCCCCCGAACGTGATGCGGCTGCTGGCCGGACTCCAGCACTACCTGTCCTCGACCGACGCCGAGGGGCAGGGCCTGCAGATCCATCAGTACGTCACCGGCCGCTACCGCGGTGACCTCGACGGCACGCCCGTCACCGTGTCCGCCGAGACCGACTACCCCTGGCACGGCGCGGTGTCCCTGACCATCGAGGAGACTCCGTGGGAGCGGCCCTGGACGCTGTCCCTGCGCATCCCGCAGTGGTGCCACGAGTACCGCGTGCGATGCGGCGACCGGACGTACGACCAGACCGACGCCCCCGTCACCGACGGCTGGCTGCGCCTGGAGCGCACCTGGGCGCCGGGCGACCAGGTGGTCGTCGAACTCGGCCTGGAGCCCCGCCTCACCGCGGCCGACCCGCGGGTCGACGCGGTCCGCGGCTGTGTGGCCATCGAGCGGGGCCCGCTCGTGTACTGCCTGGAGCAGGTGGACCATCCCGGGGGCGGTCTGGACGACGTCGTCATCGACACCGCGCGGCCGCTCGCCGTGCGGCAGCGGCCCGATCTGCTCGGCGGTGTCACCACCGTCGTCGCCACGGGCCGTCGCCGCGCGGTCCCGGACACCGGCTGGTGGCCCTACCGGTCCGCCGACGCGGGCCCGGCCGTCGCACCCTCGGGCGAGTCCGTCGAGCTCACCGCGATCCCCTACTACGCCTGGGCCAACCGGCAGGACGGCAGCATGCGCGTCTGGCTGCCCACCTCCTGACGCCGGCCGACCTCCACGGCCCTCTCCCTCCTCCCTGCATCCGCGCACACCCGTCACGCCGTCACCGCGTCACCGCGTCACCGCGTCACCCCGTCACCCCGTCACCCCGTCACCCCGCACGACCACTCATGACAACGAGGTCACCGCAATGCGAAACACCCGCAGAACTCTCCTCGCCGCCTGTGTCGCCGTCGGCACCCTCGCCTCCGTCACGGCCTGCGGGGGCGGCGGTTCGGGTTCCTCCGACTCCACCGGCAAGTCGGCGACGTACACCTTCTGGGACCCGTACCCGCAGTTCGACGCCTCCTCGAACTGGGGCAAACGCGTCGCCCAGTGCGGTACCTCGGCGGGCGTCAAGATCAAGCGCACCGGCTACGACACCACCGACCTGGGCAACAAGGCGCTGCTGGCCGCCCAGCAGGGCAACGCGCCCGACGTGATGCTCGTGGACAACCCGGTCGTCTCCACACTGGTCGAGGCGGGGATCCTCAACAAGACGAACGACCTCGGTCTGGACACGTCCGCGATCCAGAAGAACATCATCGGCGCGGGCACCATCGACGGCGCCTCCTACGGTGTACCGATCGGCGCGAACACGCTCGCCCTCTACTACAACAAGAAGATCCTGACCGCCGCCCACGTCGACCCGGCCTCCATCAAGGACTGGGCGTCGCTCACGGCCGCCCTGAAGAAGGTCAAGTCGGCCGGGAAGAAGGGCATCACCTTCTCGGCGATCGGCACGGAGGAGGGCAGCTTCCAGTTCCTGCCGTGGTTCTGGGGCGCGGGCGGCGACCTCACCCACCTCGACTCGCCGAAGAGCGCGGCCGCGCTGTCGCTGTGGAAGCAGTGGGTCGACGAGGGGCTCGCGCCCAAGGACGTCCTGAACAACACCCAGACCACCAGCTGGCAGGAGTTCGCCACCGGCGACTACGCCTTCGGCGAGAACGGCACCTGGCAGCTCGCCAACGCCGAGAAGGCCGGATTCCCGTACGGGGTCGTCAGCATCCCCGGGCGGAACGGCGGTTCGGCGCCGGTGCCGACCGGCGGCGAGTTCGTCACCGTACCCGTGCAGCAGGACACCGCGCGCTACGACGTCAGCAAGAAGATCGTCACCTGTCTGACCAGCTCGGAGAGCCTGCTGGCCAGCGACACCGCCCTGACGTACGTCGCGCCCACCGCGGCGGTCCAGGCCCAGCAGGTCGAGGCGAACCCGAAGCTCAAGCCGTGGGTGGAGGCCGTGGCCGCCGCGCGTGGCCGTACCAGCGGTGGTCTCGGCACGAAGTACCCCACCATCTCGCAGCCGATGTGGACGGCCGTACAGGCGGCCCTGTCCGGTGGCAAGAGCCCCGAGGCAGCTCTCGACGCCGCGCAGACGGCCGCCGGCAAGAGCAAGGGCTGACGCGGCCGGCCAGAACGAGGGCTGACAGCGCGGCACCGCAGGCCGCGTCCCGGACATCGCCACCCGCATCCAGGAGTTCGCATGACCATCGCCCGAGTCGACCGCCGTCCCCACCGGTCCCCGGCCGTGTCCGGAGCGGCGGGCGGCGCCGACCGGTGTGACGTGCCGCCACGACGTCGGCGCGGCAGGGACCGGCTGACCGCGCTGGGCTTCCTCGCCCCGCTCGTGGCCTACCTCGCCGCCTTCTATCTCTATCCGCTCTACCGCAACCTCGACCTGAGTCTGCGTGACTACACGGTCCGCTCGTTCGTGGCGGGCGACGCGCCGTTCTCGGGCTGGGACAACTTCTCCCAGGTCCTGAACGACCCGACCTTCGGGCCCGCGCTGCGCAACACGATGGTGTTCACCTTCGTGTCGATCGCGCTCCAGTACGCGGCCGGGCTGGCGCTCGCGGTCTTCTTCAACCGGCATTTCCGTCTCTCCACCACCCTGCGGGCGCTGTTCCTCATCCCGTGGCTGCTGCCGCTGATCGTGTCGGCGTCGACCTGGTCCTGGATGCTGAACAGCGAGTCGGGCGTGGTCAATTACGCCCTCCACCTCGTCGGCGTCCCGCCCGTCGACTGGCTGACCTCGCCGCACTGGGCGCTCGCCTCGGTCGTCATCGCCAACGTCTGGATCGGCATCCCCTTCAACCTCGTCATCCTCTACAGCGGTCTGCAGAACATCCCCGGGGAGCTGTACGAGGCCGCCTCGCTGGACGGCGCGAGCGGCCGGCAGCAGTTCCGGCGCATCACCTTTCCCCTGCTGCGGCCGGTCTCCGCGATCACGCTGCTGCTCGGACTGGTCTACACGCTCAAGGTGTTCGACCTGATCTGGATCATGACCAAGGGGGGTCCCGGCGACTCCTCGTCGACGCTGGCGACCTGGTCGTACCAGCTCGCGTTCGGCACCCTGCTCCCGCACTTCGGCCCCGGCGCCGCCGTCGGCAACATCCTCATCCTCATCGCCCTCGTCTTCGGCCTGCTGTACATCCGCGTCCAGAGGAGGCAGGAAGCGTGAAGTCCCCCGCGAGTTCCCGCCGTCACACCGCCGTCGGACTCCTGCTGACCGGGATCATGCTGTTCCCGGTGTACTGGATGCTGAACGTGTCCCTCACCCCGCAGCAGGACATGCGCAAGTCCCCGCCCGACCTGTTCCCGCTGCACCCCACGTTCGAGGGCTACCGGGCCGTGCTGCACGACCAGATGCCCTACCTCGGCACCAGTCTGCTGATCGGCCTCGGCACGGTCGCCGCCACCCTCGTCCTCGCCGCACCGGCCGGCTACTCACTGGCGAAACTCCGCCCCCGCGGCGGCGGCATCTTGGGCCTCGCCCTCCTCGTCGCCCAGATGATCCCCGGCATCGTCATGGCGATGGGGTTCTACGGGGTCTTCCTCAACCTCGGTCTGCTGAACTCCTGGTGGGGCCTGATCATCGCGGACTCCACCATCGCCGTGCCCTTCGGCGTCATGATCTTCACGGCGTTCATGTCGGGCATCCCCGACGAGCTCACCGCCGCCGCGCGCATCGACGGGGCGGGTAGCTGGCGCACCTTCTGGTCCGTCGTCCTACCGGTGAGCCGCAACGCCGTGGTCACCGTCTCGCTGTTCAGCTTCCTGTGGGCCTGGTCCGACTTCGTCTTCGCCAACACCCTCGACGGCGGCGGCGACCTTCGCCCGATCACCCTCGGCATCTACCGCTACATCGGCAACAACAACCAGGAATGGAACGCGATCATGGCCACCGCCGTCGTCGCGTCCGTACCCGCCGCCGTCCTGCTCGTCCTCGCGCAGCGGTACGTGGCCGCCGGGGTCACCGCGGGCGCGGTCAAGGACTGACCGGGACGTCAGCCGCCCATCCACCTCCTCAACCGGGACGTCAGCCGCCCATCCACCTCCTCATCCGTCAGGAGAGCCGCCACCCATGCCTGTTGCCAGATCTCGACCACGCACGCCCAGAAGGCCGTTCGACCGCACGGCCGCCGCCGTCCTGGCGACGGCCCTGGCCGCCGCCGCGACCGCCCTCACCGGCACGCCTGCCCAGGCGGCCCCCACCGCGTCCACGACCCTGGTCGTGAACGCCGCCCAGACCCTGCGGTCCGTCACCCATGTCGCCACGGGCAGCCTCTACGGCCTCGCGGACGCGAGCACCCCGGCCGACAGCCTCGTCCAGCCGCTGAAGCCGAACACCTTCGTCCAGATGGCACCCGGCGGCCATCAGCTGCCCAACGGTGAGCCAAGCCCCGCCGGAGACTCCCTGGTCGTCGCCCCCAAGGCCGCGAGGGCCGGTGCGAAGGTCGTCATCCGGATGCCCGACTGGTACCCCGACTTCCCCTACAAGTGGGTGAGCTGGAACGACTGGTTGTCCGCCGTCGACACCCAGGTCGCCTCGGTCAAGTCCTCCGGCGCCGGGAACATCAGCGCGTACGAGCTGTGGAACGAGCCCGACTGGACCTGGGACACCGCCAACGCCGGTGCCTTCGACGCGGGTTGGGCACGCACCTACAAGGAGGTACGCGCCAAGGACGCCGCCACTCCTATCCAGGGCCCCAGCCACTCGGCGTGGAACCAGAGCTGGATGAGCCAGTTCCTCACCGACGCCAAGGCCAGTGGCACCGTCCCGGACGTCATCGCCTGGCACGAGCTCCAGGGCAGCAAGGACATCGCCGCGCACGTCTCCGCCTACCGCTCCCTGGAGAGCGGCCTCGGCATCAGCCCGCGGCCGATCTCCATCGAGGAGTACGCGACACCCAGCGAGATGGGGATACCCGGCGCCCTCGTCGCCTACGTCGCCAAGTTCGAGCGGGCGGGCGTCCACGACGCGGAACTCGCCTTCTGGAACCACTACGGAACCCTGGGCGACACCCTCACCGACACCGGCGGATCGCCCAACGGCTCCTACTGGCTCTACAAGTGGTACGGCGACATGTCCGGGACCATGCTCACCACCACTCCCCCGGCGCAGACCGGCATCGACGGCGCCGCCTCGCTCACCGGCGACGGCCGGCAGATCAGCGTGGTCTTCGGCGGAGGCACCGGTTCGACGGCCGTCACCGTCAACGGACTCGGCTCCCTGTCCGCCTTCGGCGGCACGGTCCACGTCAAGCTGGAGTACACCCCGTCCAAGGGCCGCACCACGGCCGTCTCCGCCCCGTACACCATCTCCGAGAGCGACTGTCCGGTCAGCAACGGCTCCATCACCGTCCCCGTCGCGATGAACGCGTCAGACGGCTACCACCTGGTCGTCACGCCCAGCGGGACGTCCGCCTCGCTCGCCGGGCGCTATCAGATCACCAACAAGAACAGCGGGCTCGCGCTGGACACACAGAGCGCGGGCACCGCACAGGGCACCGCCGTCGTCCAGGCCACCTCGACCACCGGCACCGACCAGAACTGGACGCTCGTGTCGGCGGGTGCGGGCCTCTACAAGATCGTGAACCAGGCCAGTGGTCTGCTGCTCGGCGTCAACGGCATGAGCACCGCCGCCGGAGGTACGGCCCTGATCTGGGGCGACAACGGCACCGCCGACCACCTCTGGCAACCGATCCCCGCCGACAACGGCTACTACAAGATCGCCAACTACAACAGCGGCCTCCTGCTCGGCGTCACCGACATGAGCACCTCATCCGGCGCCCAGGTCCTCCAGTGGGACGACAACGGCACCGCCGACCATCTGTGGAAACTCACCTCGCGCTGAGTGCCCGGCCGAACGCTCCCGCGCCTGCCGCCCACCGCAGACGCGGGAGCATCGCCGTACACCTGCACGAATACCGCGAAACGGTCAAATAACTTCGATGCGCGGCGCGGGTCCCCGTGCGTGTCACAGTCCATCGGCCATCCCGTTGCCCGAAGGTGTCCCGTCCACCGCCAGATGGAGGGTGACCCAGCGTCCGACCAGGCGTTCACACCTTGACACGGCAGCACGGCGGCCCACGCCCAACACCAGATCGAACGGCCATTCGACACGCATACTTACCGGCTCCTCGGGGAACACGCGTCGACGACAACCACCCCAAACATGCCCAGTTCAACACCCCAGTCCCCCAGCGAGCACCTCTCCTTGACCAACACAGGCGGTCCCATCGTGAGCAAGTCTTCCTTCGCCGAGCCGGAGCAATCCGAATCGCCGGTCCGATCGAAGACTCACCACCGCGAGGTGACCCATCCGGGTCCGCTGCCCTCCCTCACCGGTCTGCGCTGGGTGGCGGCCCTTCTCGTCTTCTGCCTGCACACCCGCAATCTGGGCTACTTCAACGGGCAGGCCCGTCACTTCGCCGACTGGGGCTTCGGGGCGGGCTCCACCGGGGTCTCCTTCTTCTTCCTGCTCTCCGGCTTCGTCCTCGGCTGGTCCGCCCGGTCCGACGACCGCCCCACGGCCTTCTGGCGCCGCCGCTTCGCCCGCCTCTACCCCGTCCACCTGGTCACGGCCTGTATCGCGGTGTTCGTCATGGGCATGGGCAAGCCGGCCGGCAGCGCGGCGAATCTGCTTCTCGTCCACTCCTGGTGGCACCCGTGGTGGCAGACACTCGACCCCGTCAGCTGGTCGCTCGCGTGCGAGGCGTTCTTCTACGCGACCTTCCCCGCGTTCGCCCTGCTGCTGCGGCACGCCGGGGCCCTCACCGCGACCGCGCTCGCCGGCGCGAGCGTCCTGACCGTGGTCATCCTGACCCGGGCGGACCTGCACCTGGGCGTCGGCCGCACCCTGTACTCCTTCCCCGCCGCCCGGCTGCCGGAGTTCGTCCTCGGAGTCGCCGTCGCCCGCCTGGTGCTCCTCGGCCGCTGGCGCGGCCCCGGCCTGGAGGCGTCGGTGGCCCTGACGATCATCGGCTACTTCCTGGTCTCCCAGGTCGGCGGATCGTACGCCTGCGTCGCCTGCACCTTGGTCGGTTTCACCTGTCTGATCCCCGCGGCCGCCCTCGCCGACGTACGCGGCCTGCCCAGCCTGTGGAGGCATCCGGCCCTCGTCCGGCTGGGTGAACTCTCCTTCGCCTTCTACATGGTCCACCTGCTCGTGCTGCGCGCGGGGCAGCACCTGTTCAAACCGTCGCCGATCGGCGCGATCACCGCCTTCGCGGTGTCCCTGGCATTCGCCTGGCTCCTGTACGAGTACGTGGAGGTACCCGCCCGGCGATGGCTCCTGCGGCCCTTCCTGAGATCCCTGCGCCGCACCCCGGTGTCACGCTGATCAGGCGGGGCTGTCCCACAGGACATGCAGGGTGGGCGGCTTGCGGAAGACCAGCCCGTGCGCGGTGGCCGGACGGGCTGGGTCCAGGCGCAGGGTGGGGAGGCGTTCGAGCAGGCGCTGAAGGGCGATACGGGTCTCCAGTCGGGCGAGGTGCGCGGCGAGGCAGTAGTGCGGGCCGTGCGCGAAGGCCAGCTGGAGACGCGCGTTCTCGCGGCGGACGTCGAACCGATCGGGATCGGGGAAGACGGCCGGGTCGCGGTTGGCGCCGGCCAGGGAGACGGTGACCAGTTCACCCCGGCGGATCGTGGCCGGGCCGAGGACCGTGTCACGGGTGGCGTACCGGTCCACGACCGCCGCTCCGGGTTCCAGGCGCAGCGATTCCTCGATCGCACCGTCCAGCAGGCCGTCGTCGGCCCGGACGAGGGCGAGTTGGCCGGGGTGTCGCAGCAGGTGCAGCAGCGCGTTGGTGATCATCGCCTCGGTGGTCTCTATCCCGCCGAACATCAGCACCGCGGCGTTGGAGGCCACTTCTGGCAGCTCCAGCCGCTCGGCGGCGGAGCCGAGGAGGGAAGCCGCGCCCGGGTCGGCGACGGTGGCTTCGACGGCGGCCCGCAGCCGCGCGTACGCCTCGGCGCCCGCGGGTGCCGCCTCGTGTCCTGCGGTGATGTCCGAGACCGACCGCACGATGGAGTCGTACCAGGAGAGCACCGTGTCCGCCGTGGTGCCGACCAGCCCGAGTGCCTCGGTCACGACGGCGACGGCGAGCGGGCCGGCGAAGGCGCGTCGCAGTTCGACGGCGCCCGCCGGTTCCAGCGCGGTGATGAGCCGGTCGGTCTCCCGCTCGATGAACGAGGCGAAGCCGTCGCGTACTTCCCTGGGGCGGAAAGGAGCGGTGAAGGGCTCCCGGTGGCGGGCGTGCTCGTCACCGTCCAGGGACAGCATGCTCGGGCCGACGACCTGTGCGGTGGAGAACCGGGGGTCGTCGACGGTGAAGGTCGCGGGGTCCCGCATCACGTTCAGCGCGAGATCGCGCCGGGTCACCAGCCAGCCGTCCAGCTCGGGCAGCCAGGAAACGGGCTCGTGGGCACGGAGCCGCGCCAGTCGCGGATGCGGATCCGCGGCGAGTTCGGCGAGCGTGGTCGCGGCACCGAGCGGGAAGGAACCGACGGCGCTCATCGCAAGCCTTGGCCGGGCACGGGGAATTGGATCACAGCCAAGGCTAACCGTCGCGCTGAAGTCGCGGCTGACGGGGGCGTGATAATTTGCCGAGGCCAGTCAAGGGAATCCGGTGCGAATCCGGAACTGACGCGCAGCGGTAAGGGTGACGGGCGGGGCAACACGAAGCCACTGGACGGCGGTCACATGTGACCGGAGTCCGGGAAGGCGCCTCGTCCGGCCGATCCCGAGTCCGAAGACCTGCTGGCGGACCGTACGAACGGGCCCCGCGCCTGGGCCCTCGACGCCAGAGGATGTCCCGTGCCCGTCGCGCGCCCAGCCCGCCGCTGTGCCCTGCTCCTTTCCGGAGCCCTGTTGCTGACCGCTTGTGGCGGCGGCTCGTCCGCCGACGGGGGCAAGTCCCCGAAATCCAGCGGTGCGGTGTCGCTCGAAAACTGCGGCCGGAAGGTCACGATCGCCTCCGCGCCGAAGCGGGCCGTGTCCCTGAACCAGGGC
Organism: Streptomyces olivochromogenes; assembly: GCF_001514115.1. Taxonomy (GTDB): domain Bacteria; phylum Actinomycetota; class Actinomycetes; order Streptomycetales; family Streptomycetaceae; genus Streptomyces; species Streptomyces olivochromogenes. Next base: position 253,420 of record NZ_KQ948461.1, on the reverse strand, counting down.
ACCACCGAGATCATGCTGTCCCTCGGCCTGGCCGACCGCATGGTGGGCACCGCCACCTGGACCGACCCGGTCATGAAGGGCCTGGAGAAGGCCAACGGGAGGGTGCCACGGCTCGCGGACGACGCCCCGTCCTTCGAGAAGGTCCTCGACGCCGAACCCGACTTCGTCGCCGCCTCCTTCGCCTCCACCCTGGCCAAGGGCGGTGTGGCTCCGCGCGAGAAGTTCGAGGAACTGGGCGTGCCCACATACCTCTCGCCCGCCGACTGCGAGGGCAAGGACAACAGCGGTGACGGCGACGGAGTACGCACCGAGCCGCTGACCATGGAGGCGGTCTACGGCGAAGTACGCGACCTGGCCGAGGTCTTCGGCGTCGAGGAGCGCGGCGCCACACTCGTCGCCGACCTGAAGGCACGGGTGGCGAAGGCCACTGCCGGGATCGACGCGTCCGACACCACGGTCCTCTACTGGTTCGCCAACCAGGAAGCCCCGTACATGGCGGGCTGCTGCGGCGCCCCCGGCATCATCACCAACGCCCTCGGCGCGAAGAACGTCTTCGCCGACACGAAGCAGGAATGGCCCCAGATCAACTGGGAGACGGTCGCCGACCGCGATCCCGACGTCCTGGTGATCGGTGACCTCACCCGCAGGTCGCAGACCGCCGAGACCGCCGCGAAGAAGATCGAGTTTTTGGAGACCAATCCGGCCACCAAGAGCATGGACGCCGTGAAGAACAAGCGGTACGTGCTGCTCAGCGGGCAGGCGATGAATCCGGCCATCCGCACGGTCGAAGGTGTCGAGAAGGTGGCCGCGGCGCTGCGCGGGTACGGGCTCGCCCGGTGACCACCACCGCCATGACCTCCGCCGTGGTGCGTGCGGCGGCCGGGCTCGCCGTGCTCGTCGCGTCCGTGGCGGTGGCCATCACCATCGGCCCCGCGGACATAGGCGTCGGGGAGGTCTGGTCCGCGGTGGCCTCCCACCTCGGTGGCCGGACCTCGGAGCTGACCCCCATCCGCGACGGCATCGTGTGGAACCTGCGGCTGCCCCGCACTCTGCTCGCCGCGGTCTGCGGCGCCGGGCTCGCGGTGTGCGGGGCGGTCATGCAGTCCCTGCTGCGCAACCCGCTCGCCGACCCCTTCGTCCTCGGCGTCTCCTCCGGGGCCTCGACGGGGGCCGTCGTGGTCGTCGTGCTGGGCGCCGGCGGTGGAGTGCTGTCCGTCTCCGGGGGCGCCTTCGTGGGCGCGCTGTGCTCCTTCGCCCTGGTGCTGCTGCTCAGCCACACCCTCGGCGGTACGACCGACCGGGTGGTGCTCGCCGGGGTCGCCGCCATGCAGCTGTTCTCCGCGCTCACCTCCTTCGTCGTGACGACGGCGGCCGACGCCGAGACCACCCGCGGTGTCCTGTTCTGGCTGCTGGGCTCGCTCGGCGGGGCGGACTGGACCGACGTCCAGCTGTGCGCGGCCGTCCTCGCGATCGCCCTGCTGGTCTGCCTCGGACGCGCGCGCACACTCGACGCCTTCGCGTTCGGGCCACAAGCCGCGGCCTCCCTCGGCGTCTCCGTGGCCCGTACCCGGCTGGTGCTCCTGTGCGTCACGGCGCTGCTGACCGCCGCGCTCGTCAGCGTGGCCGGCGCGATCGGCTTCGTGGGCCTCGTCCTGCCGCACGCCGCACGCGCCCTCGGCGGCCCCGGACACGCCCGGCTGCTGCCGGTGACCGCGCTCGCCGGGGCGGTCTTCCTGGTCTGGGCCGACACCGTCGCCCGTACCGCACTCGACCCGCAGGAGGTGCCCGTGGGTGTGGTCACCTCGCTGATCGGCGTGCCCGGCTTCGTGCTGATCCTGTACCGCACCCGAAGGGTGAACCGATGACGCTCGGCGCCCACCGTGTCTCCCGCACCGCCGCCGGCCGACTGATCCTGGACGGCGTCGACCTGACGCCCCTTCCTGGATCCTTCACCGGTCTGCTGGGCCCCAACGGCTCCGGCAAGTCCACCCTGCTGCGGCTGCTCGCCGGTGTCCTCGCTCCCGCCTCCGGCGTCGTGACCCTCGACGGGCACCCGCTCGGCGACCTCGGCCGCCGGGCCGTCGCCCGACGCGTCGCCGTCGTCGAACAGCAGGTCGACACCCAGCTCGACCTGACCGTGCTCGACGTCGTACGGCTCGGCCGCATCCCCCACCGACGCGCCTGGTCGCCCCCGACTCCGGCCGACGAGAGGGCCGTTCGCACCGCGCTGGAGCGTACGGACCTGACCGACAAGGCCGACCGCTCCTGGCACACGCTCTCGGGCGGCGAACGCCAACGGGTCCAGATCGCCCGCGCGCTCGCGCAGGAACCACGCGAACTCCTCCTCGACGAGCCCACCAACCACCTCGACATCCAGCACCAGCTCGACCTGCTGGCCCTGATCGCGGAACTCCGCGTCACCAGCGTCGTCGCCCTGCACGACCTCAACCTCGCGGCCATGTACTGCGACCGGATCGTCGTCCTCGGGCAGGGCCGGGTCGTCGCCTGCGGCACCCCGGCGGAGACGCTCACCGAGGCCCTGATCGCCGACGTCTACGGCGTACGCGCCACCGTCACCAGAACGGGCGAAGGCCCCGGCGACCACCCCCACATACGGTTTCTGGGAACACTCCCCGACCGCTGAGGAACCTGCCGCGCCCACCCGGCGTCGTCGGGGAGTTCGTGCGTCTGCGGCTGGTGTCGTCGCCGTACGCTCCGCGGATCCCGCCCCGGAGCTTCCGGCACCGGGGGCCCGGCGGTCGCAGGAGTGGCTCGCGGGTATCCCTGTGCTGCCGTAGTACGAACCCGCCTGTTGATCAAGACCACCCCTGGGAGGTCAAGGTCACAGCCGCGTCCTCTGCTGCTCACCTGCGTATCTGGCCTAGCATCCGAGCATGACGGTCCTGCCTGACGACGGGCTCTCGCTGGCCGCCGAGTTCCCTGACGCGACCCATGAGCAGTGGCAACGCCTGGTTGAAGGCGTCCTGCGCAAGTCGGGCAAGGAAGTCTCGGGCGCGGCAGCGGAAGACGCCCTGTCCACGACGCTGGAGGACGGGCTTCGCGCCCGGCCCCTGTACACCGCGGACGACTCCGCGCCCGATCCCGGCCTGCCCGGTTTCGCTCCCTTCGTACGGGGCGGGCGCCCCGAGGGCAACACCCTCGGCGGCTGGGACGTACGGCAGCAGCACACGGCCGCCGACGGCGCGGCGGTCCTCGCTGACCTGGAGAACGGCGTCACCTCGCTCTGGCTGGTCGCCGGTGCGGGCGGCATCCCGGTGTCCTCGCTCGGCCGGGTCCTCGACGGCGTCTATCTCGACCTGGCGCCCGTCGTCCTCGACGCGGGACGTGAAGTCGAGCCCGCCGCACGCGAGTTGCTACGGCTCTACCAGGAGCGCGGGGTCGCCAAGGAGGCGGCGCGCGGCAACCTGGGAGCCGACCCGCTGGGCCACGAGGCCCGTACGGGAGACGGCGGGTTCGACTTCGCGCCCGTCGCCGCCCTCGCGGGGCTGTGTGCCGAGGAGTATCCGGGGCTGCGGGCGCTGACCGTGGACGCGCTGCCGTACCACGAGGCCGGCGGCTCGGCGGCGCAGGAGCTGGGCAGTTCGCTGGCGACCGGCGTCGCCTATCTGCGGGAGCTGACCGAGGCGGGCCTGAGCGTGCAACAGGCCGCCGCCCAGTTGGAGTTCCGGTACGCGGCCACCGCCGACCAGTTCCTGACCATCGCCAAGTTGCGGGCCGCGCGCCGGCTCTGGGCGCGGGTGACCGAGGTCTGCGGGGCTCCGGTCGGGCAGGTGCAGCACGCGGTGACCTCGCCGGTGATGATGTCCCGCCGCGATCCGTGGGTGAACATGCTGCGCACGACGGTCGCGACACTGGCCGCCGGGGTGGGCGGCGCCGACGCCGTCACCGTGCTGCCCTTCGACCACGCCCTGGGTCTGCCGGACGCGTTCGCCCGGCGGATCGCCCGCAACACCTCGACGATCCTGGTCGAGGAGTCACATCTGTCCCGGGTGATCGATCCGGCGGGCGGCTCCTGGTACGTGGAGCGGCTCACGGACGAACTCGCCCACGCGGGCTGGGAGTTCTTCCAGTGGATCGAGCGGGAGGGTGGCCAGGCTGCGGCCCTGCGCTCCGGGCGGCTCGGCCAGGACCTCGCCAGCACCTGGGAGGCGCGCAGCGCGAAGCTCGCCAAGCGGCGCGAGCCCGTCACCGGAGTCAGCGAGTTCCCGAACCTCGCCGAACGCCTCGTGGAACGCGCTCCCGCCCCCGTACCACCGTCCGGCGGGCTGCCGCGGGTGCGGCGCGACGAGGCGTTCGAGGCGCTGCGGTCCCGCTCCGACGCCCACCTGGCGGCGACCGGTTCCCGGCCGCGGATCTTCCTGGCCGCCCTCGGTCCGGCCGCCGCGCACACCGCACGCCTCACCTTCGCCTCGAACCTGTTCCAGGCGGGTGGCATCGAGCCCGTCACCGAGGGCGCCTTCGAGGACAGCGGTGCCACCGAGGTCTGTCTGTGCTCCAGCGACACGCTGTACGAGGAGCGGGCCGCGGAGGTCGCCGGGGCACTGAAGGCAACGGGCGCCGGGCATGTGTTCCTCGCGGGCCGTCCCGGGCAGTACCCGGATGTCGACGCCTATGTCTTCGCGGGGTGCGACGCCGTCGCCGTGCTCTCCGCCACCCTCGACCGTATGGGAGTGTCCTGATGGCAGCGATGGGAATCCCCGACTTCTCCGGGATCGAGCTGGGGGTCCCGAAGGCGGACAGCGGGGGCGACGAGTGGCGAAGCGCCGTCAAGAAGGCCACGGGCGGGGCCGATCTCCTGTGGGAGACCCCGGAGGGCATCGCGGTCGAGCCGCTGTACACCGGGCAGGATCTGGACGGCCTGGACTTCCTCGGCACCTACCCGGGCATCGCCCCGTATCTGCGCGGCCCGTACCCGACGATGTACGTCAACCAGCCCTGGACGATCCGTCAGTACGCGGGCTTCTCCACGGCCGAGGAGTCCAACGCCTTCTACCGGCGCAACCTCGCGGCCGGTCAGAAGGGCCTGTCCGTCGCCTTCGACCTGCCCACCCACCGCGGCTACGACAGCGACCACCCGCGCGTGACCGGTGACGTCGGCATGGCGGGCGTGGCGATCGACTCGATCTATGACATGCGCCAGCTCTTCGACGGCATCCCGCTGGACAAGATGACCGTGTCGATGACGATGAACGGTGCGGTACTGCCCGTACTCGCGCTCTACATCGTGGCCGCCGAGGAACAGGGCGTGCCGCCCGAGAAGTTGGCCGGGACCATCCAGAACGACATCCTCAAGGAGTTCATGGTCCGCAACACCTACATCTATCCGCCGAAGCCGTCGATGCGGATCATCTCCGACATCTTCGCCTTCACCTCGCAGCGGATGCCGCGCTACAACTCCATCTCCATCTCCGGCTACCACATCCAGGAGGCGGGCGCGACGGCCGACCTGGAGCTGGCGTACACGCTGGCCGACGGGGTGGAGTACATCCGGGCGGGGCGGGAGGCGGGGATGGACGTGGACGCGTTCGCGCCCCGGCTCTCCTTCTTCTGGGCGATCGGCATGAACTTCTTCATGGAGATCGCCAAGATGCGGGCGGCGCGGCTGCTGTGGGCCAAGCTGGTCAAGCAGTTCGACCCGCAGAACGCCAAGTCCCTTTCTCTGCGCACCCATTCGCAGACCTCCGGCTGGTCGCTGACCGCGCAGGACGTGTTCAACAACGTCACGCGTACATGTGTGGAGGCGATGGCGGCGACGCAGGGGCACACCCAGTCGCTGCACACCAACGCCCTCGACGAGGCGCTCGCCCTGCCCACCGACTTCTCGGCGCGCATCGCCCGCAACACCCAGCTGCTGATCCAGCAGGAGTCGGGCACGACGCGGGCGATCGACCCGTGGGGCGGCAGCGCGTACGTCGAGAAGCTGACGTACGACCTCGCCCGCCGGGCCTGGCAGCACATCGAGGAGGTCGAGGCGGCGGGCGGCATGGCCAAGGCCATCGACGCGGGCATCCCCAAGCTGCGCATCGAGGAGGCCGCGGCCCGCACCCAGGCCCGGATCGACTCCGGACGCCAGCCGGTCATCGGCGTGAACAAGTACCGGGTGGAGACCGACGAGCAGATCGACGTCCTCAAGGTCGACAACTCCTCCGTACGCACCCAGCAGATCGAGAAGCTGCGGCGGCTGCGCGCGGAGCGCGACGAACAGGCCTGCCAGGACGCCCTGCACGCCCTGACCCGGGCTGCCGGAGGCACTGGCAATCTCCTGGAGCTGGCGGTGAACGCGGCCCGTGCGAAGGCCACGGTCGGCGAGATCTCCGACGCCCTGGAGAAGGTGTACGGGCGGCACGCGAGCCAGATCCGTACGATCTCGGGTGTGTACCGCACCGAAGCCGGCGAGTCGCCGTCCGTCGAACGCACCCGCACCCTGGTGTCCTCCTTCGAGGAGGCCGAGGGCCGTCGGCCCCGCATCCTGGTCGCCAAGATGGGCCAGGACGGGCACGACCGCGGCCAGAAGGTGATCGCGACCGCCTTCGCCGACCTCGGCTTCGACGTCGACGTCGGCCCGCTGTTCCAGACCCCGGGCGAGGTGGCGCGCCAGGCCGTCGAGGCGGACGTGCACATCGTCGGGGTGTCCTCGCTGGCCGCCGGGCACCTCACGCTCGTACCGGCGCTCCGGGAGTCGCTCGCCGAGGAGGGCCGGGAGGACATCATGGTCGTGGTCGGCGGGGTGATCCCGCCGCAGGACGTGCCCACGCTCCTGGAGATGGGCGCGGCGGCCGTCTTCCCGCCCGGGACGGTGATCCCGGACGCGGCGTACGACCTGGTGCAGCGGCTGTCCGCCGACCTCGGCCACGACCTCTGACCCCCATGGCGATCGAACTCGACACCTATGTGAAGGGCGTACTCGAAGGAAAGCGGGCGCTGGTGGCACGCGCCATCACGCTCGTGGAGTCGACGAAGCCCCAGCACCGCGCCCTGGCGCAGGAGTTGCTGACCGAGCTGCTGCCGCACAGCGGGAAGGCGCGGCGGATCGGCATCAGCGGCGTACCCGGTGTGGGCAAGTCGACGTTCATCGACGCGTTCGGCACGCTGCTCACCTCGCTCGGGTACCGGGTCGCGGTGCTCGCCGTCGATCCGTCGTCGAGTCGGACCGGCGGTTCGATCCTGGGCGACAAGACGCGGATGGAACGTCTGGCCGTCGACCCTGCGGCGTTCGTGCGCCCCTCCCCCACCGCCGGCACGCTCGGCGGGGTCGCGAAGGCGACCCGGGAGTCGATCGTGGTGATGGAGGCGGCCGGTTACGACGTCGTCCTCGTCGAGACGGTCGGCGTCGGCCAGTCCGAGACCGCCGTCGCGAACATGGTCGACACCTTCCTGCTCCTGACCCTCGCCCGCACCGGGGACCAGTTGCAGGGCATCAAGAAGGGCGTCCTGGAACTGGCGGACGTCATCGCCGTCAACAAGGCGGACGGCCCGCACGAGCGCGACGCCCGGGGCGCGGCACGGGAGTTGGCGGGCGCGCTGCGGCTGATGCATCCCGCCGACGCTGCCTGGACCCCGCCGGTCCTGAGTTGCAGTGCCCGTGAGTCGACCGGTCTGGACTCGGTCTGGGAGCGCCTCCAACAGCACCGCACGCTCCTCGAATCCACCGGCCGCCTCGCCGCCAAGCGCCGCGACCAGCAGGTGGACTGGACGTGGACGATGGTCCGCGACGAACTCCTCGGCCGCCTGCACGCCGACGCGGCCGTACGCGCCCTCGCCCCGGGCCTCGAACAGCAGGTGCGGGACGGGGAGTTGACGGCCACGCTGGCCGCCGAGCGCATCCTGGGGGTGTTCGGCGGCGAGCGCGGCTGAACCGCGGGCGAGGCGCAGCGGATGATGCGGTGAGCCCTGTACGCGCCCCCGTGTGCCGGGGGAAAATGCGCCATGTCGACGGTCATATGGCTGAGGCAGTGCGTACTCCAGTGCGTACTCAGCGGCTCATTTTCCAGAAAGCAGGTCGGCTGCCGTGCTCTTGCGTCTGCCCACGTCCGTTTCCGAAGCACAGGAGTGCATGGCCGAGGGGGCGGTGCCCATAGGCGGGGCGACCCTGATATGGGCCACCTGGCAGCGGGACGGCTTCCCCGAGCAGGCCATGTCGCTGCGCGACCTGCCGGAAGCCAACACGATCGGCCGCGAGACGCTGGGCGGGGCCGTGATACTGAACCGGATCGACGACCGTGTGCCCGAAGCCCTACGCCGGGCGGCCGCCACCGTGGGGACCGGAGCCGTGCGCCGCACGGCCACCGTCGGCGGCAACATCGTCGGGAGCACCCTGCGCTGTCTGCTGCCCGCCGCACTCGTACTGGAGGCGCGCGCGGTGGTCCTGGATCCGGACAGCGTCTACGAGACCGACCTGACCGAGGTACTGGCCAAGGGCCACCTGATGCTCGGCCTGCGCTGGCGCGATCCGATCACCAGCTCCTACCGCAAGCTGCCCGGCGAAGCGGGCGGTCCGCCACCGCTCGTCGTCGCCGCCGCTCTGCACACCGCCGGCGCCGGAGGAACGCGCCTGCGCGTCGCCGTCCGCGACGGGTACGACGTACTCACGGAGAGTACCGAGTACGACGCCGGTTCCGACCCCGACCACGCACAGGTCCTCGACGACCTGCGTCGCACGAGCGTCGGCGCACTGCACGCCACAGCCCGGGAAGCGGTCCACGAACTGGTCACCGACCTCTTGTCCCGTCCCACCGGTCGTTGAGGGCCCTGCCGAACACCGACAGCACGGTGTTGGCGCTGCCGCCGTCGGCCCGAGGCCGCCCGTCGGGCAGGATGGGCACCATGACCGAGATCCACACGCCCCGCCTCCTCCTTCGCCGCTGGTCCGACGACGACCTCGTGCCGATGGCCGACATCAATGCCGACTCCCGGGTCATGCACTGGATCGACGACGGCTCCGTCCGCGACCTGGACCACACGGCAGAGGCCATCGAACAGTGGGAGGAGGAATGGGACGAGGAGGGATTCGGCCTCTTCGCCGTCGAACTGCTGGCCTCCGGCGAGCTGGCCGGCTTCGTGGGCCTGTCCGTGCCCGAGTTCCTGCCGGAGGTACTGCCCGCCGTCGCCATCAGCTGGCGGCTCGGCTCACCGTTCTGGGGTCAGGGGTACGCCTCCGAAGCCGCCCAGGCCACGTTGGAGTTCGCACTCCAGGACCGTGGCCTCGACCGTGTCATCAGCATCACCCGAGCGGGGGACGACGCCTCCGAGAACGTCATCCGCAAGCTCGGTATGACGCCGGAGCGCGAGACGACGCACCCGGTGTACGGCTATCCGCTGCGTGTTCACGCCATCGATCTCACCGAGTTCCAGGCCTGAACCCCGCCGGGCCGTCGATTCCCCCGGTTCATGCCCTGGTGCGGTCCGGCGCGGCCGGCTGCGTGATGAGCACCTGGGTGAGCGGGATCCGGGCCAGCTGGATCGCTCCGTACAGGATCAGGGCGGCCCCGACGGTCTCGGGGATCAGCCACCAGCCGGTGCGTACCCGCTCCGCGTACAAGGTGACGCCCAGGACGAGGCTGACCAGGGCGTCACCGAGGGTCAGCGCGGGCTGGGAAGCGACGAGGGGGCCGGACTGCACGGCGTTCTGCAGGAGGAACAGCGCGCACACTCCGGTGGCGGCGAAGGCGTAGGTCTGCCAGGCCAGGAAGAACCCGGTGACGCCGCCCGTCTCCCAGGCGTGCGTGGCGTCCTTGATCAGGGCCGCGGTGAGTGCGTAGCCGATGGCCGCCGCGGCGCCGAAGCAGGCCGCGCGTGCGCGTCCTGCGGGGCGCCGCAGCGCGACACCGACGGCAGCCACGATGACGCCGACGCAGCACACGATGGCCAGCATCCACCCGCCGGTGGTGGGCCGGTCGATCCCGACCGAGGGGGCGGCCGCGGCCAGCCCGGTACCCAGCCCGACGGCGATGCACACCACGGCGATCCACCCGCGCCGGGTCACCCGACGCCGTAGCACCAGACCGCCGATGAGCAGCGCGAACGGCAGTTCCAGGACGAAGATCGGCTGTACGACGGACAGCGCTCCGTTGACCAGCGCCAGCGCCTGGAAGCACGCCGCCGCCATGACCGCGGCCATCCCGCCCAGCCACACCGGCCGGTGCAGCAGCTCGATGAGCAGCCTGGCGTGCAGGCCCTTGGACAGCGGCACGTCCTGTGCCGCGCGGCGCTGGAGGACAGTGGCGGTCGCGTTGCTGACCGCGGCCAGCACCGCGAAGACGACGGAGAACACCAACGCCACCGGCTCGCCCCTCCTCCTCTCCCGCTCCTCCCGCTCCTCTCCCGCTTTCTCCCACGGGCACCGACCGAGGAGCACACGTCACCCCCATGCTCCCGCGCCAGCGCGGAGTCCGCCGCTTGGGCAGACATCTCTCCCACGCCGGCCGGTGACGCTCTGCTGCGCCATGGCCGCCGTACGCTCGACGTGGTCAGCCCCCGGGCCGGAAATTCACGGGTTGGCCGAGAACGTCTCCGCCTCACGAGCGGGAGGAACGGTTCCGCGCTCCCCGGCCCGGACGGTACTGGCCAATAGCGCTCCGTCACCCTGTGAAACCGCACGGTGGCGAAAGGTCGCCCGGACCGGCCGGCCACACCTTCGGTGTCATGGGCGGATGCGGGTGATCGCGCGGTGTGATGGGCCGGTCACATCACCTTCACGAGACGTACACTTCCGGCCGACCGCCCCTTCCGGCGGGCCGGTTGGGGCAGACGGTGCGCTCGCGGTTTGCCTAGCCTCCCGGGCCATGCGATCCACTCTGATGAGACGCCTCGGTCTCGCCGCCGTCTTCGCCCTTGTCCTCGCCGTGTTCGGTCTGGCCCCCAGCGCGAGCGCGGCCGACCCGGCTCCGGCCGACCTGACGTTCACGACCGACAGCGCCACCACCCACCCGGGCGGCACGGTGAACCTGTCGATGACGATCACCAACAACAGGACCTACGACGTCTGGTTCATCTACCAGACGATCGACCCCACGTGGCTGACCACACAGCGCCCCGACCTGAAGTACAGCTTCAGCGGTTGCAGCCTGGCCACGGCGGCCGGCAGCACCCCCTGTTCCGGTACCGGGCCCGCCAACCTCGGCGCCAACTACGGCGCGACCATCCCGCCCGGTCAGAGCCGGACCGTCACACTGACACTGCAGATCGCCGCCGACTCCGGCTGCAACGGCAACATCGGCTTCTACTCGTACTTCTACGCCGAGTTCAGCGACAGCGCCAACTCCAACGGCGGTCCGGTCTACACGCCCGAGACCCGCGTGCTCTGCTCCTGACGGCAGGCCGGTGACCACGTCGGATCGGGCCCCGGTACGGGGCATCCACGGGGTCGACAGGCCCCCGGTGGCGGACGGTTCGCGCTGAGCGCGGGTCGGCCGCCACCGGCGTTCCGGGGTCCGGATGAATCAATTCCGGCCCGGACACACGATGTTCACATTGCCTGGACCGGTCATGCCCCAACGCGGCGGACTCCCTCGCTCCGCATTCGCTCCGGCTCAGGTCACGACCAGTCCGCGGGGCCCATGGGGCAGTCTCGCCCCACAGTCCGCGGCGACCGACGGACCGGCGTTCCGGACACCTTGATGACCGATTAGACGCCTGCGCTTTTCCGTCACGTTTCGCAACATGACCACGAAAGCTACACACAGACACCACTATGTGACGCGACGGATGCGTCGGCGACCGGCACCTGAGGGGGGCGACGGCGTCGCGCAAGGGGGTGCGTCCGCTCCGAAGGAGCTGTACCCACCCCTGCCCGGGGAGGGGACTTCGCCGCATGCAGCGGACCAGGCGGACCATACGCAGAACCGTGCTCATAGTGGGCGCGCTTATCGCCTCGCTCGGCCTGCCGGCCGGCACGGCCCACGCCGAGGACACCGCACCCCGGATCGATCTGCGGGTACTGGTCGTGAGCGACGGCGGCCCCTCGACCGATGCCATCGCCGCCGAACTGGACGCCGCGGGCACGCCCTACACCGAGGTCGACCTCCAGCAGTCCGGAAGGTCCGTGATCGACGCCGGCTTCCTGGCGGACACGGTGGACGGTCGTCCGCGCGCCAAGTTCCAGGCCGTCGTCCTGCCCAACGACAACCCGTTCCCGGCGGGCTCCGCCGAGATGGCGGCGCTGGCCGCGTACGAGCAGACGTACGCGATCCCCCAGGTGGACGCGTACACCTACGCGCGTCCGGAGGCCGGGCTCCAGTACCCCGTCAGCGGCGGCTACTCAGGCAGCGTCGACGGCGTGCGGGCCCAGGTCACGGCGGCCGGCAAGGCGGGGCCCTTCGGCTATCTGGACGGCACCGTGCCGTTCGAGGACAACTCCCCCACGGTGGGCGAGAGTTACGCCTATCTGTCGACGCCCGCCGCCGGGGCCGACTTCACCCCGTACGTCGACGCGCCGATACCGGGGCAGTCGACGCGGGGTTCCCTGGTGGGCGAGTACCGGCACGACGGGCGGCGCGAGCTCGTCGTCACGTTCGTCTACAACCAGTACCAGCAGCAGTTCCGGCTGCTGGCCCGCGGCATCGTGGAGTGGATGACCGGGGGCGTGCACCTCGGCGCCTCGCGCAACTACTTCGCCGTGCACGTCGACGACGTCTTCGCCGCCGACGACCGCTGGGACACCCAGCTCAACTGCACGCCCGGCGACATCGACTGCCCTCAGGGCGAGGGCGTGACCAACCCGATCCGCATGACCCCGGCGGACGTCGACCAGGCCGCCGCCTGGGAGAGCAGCCGGAACTTCACCCTCGACCTGGCCTTCAACGGCGCCGGCAGCGTGGACCAGCGTACGGACAACAACGGGGTCGACCTGCTGGCCGACAAACTGATCGCCGACCGCGACAAGTTCCGCTGGATCAACCACACCTACACGCACGCCTTCCTCGGCTGCGAGCAGGACACCACCGTGGTGCCCTGGAAGTGCGCCACCAACGCCGACGGCAGCACCAAGTGGGTCAGCCGCAACGCCATCTCCGACGAGATCGCCACCAACCGCGCCTGGGGGCAGGCGGCCGGACTGCCCCTGGACACCAGCGAGTTGATCACCGGAGAGCACTCGGGGCTCAAGGTGCTGCCGCAGCAGCCCGACGACAATCCCAACCTGGCGCCCGCGCTCACCGACAACGGCGTGGCCTGGCTCGGCTCGGACAACTCCCGCGAGCCCGACCAGCGTCAGGTCGGTCCCGCCACGACCGTCCCCCGCTACCCGATGAACGTCTTCTACAACGCGGGCCGCGCGGCCGAGCAGGTCGACGAGTACAACTGGATCTACACCAGCCGCGCCCAGGGCGGCAGCGGCATCTGCGAGGACCACCCCGACACCTCCACCTGCCTGCCGGCGCCGCTGGACACCAGCACGGGCTACGCCGACTACATCGTGCCGCTGGAGACGAGGATCGACCTCGGACACGTTCTCTCCAACGACCCCAAGCCGCATTTCATCCACCAGTCGAACCTGGCCGAGGACCGCATCGCGTACCCGGTCCTCGACGGTGTGCTGGACGGGTACGACGCCCTGTTCGCGGACAACACCCCGGTGGTGAACCTGCGGATGAAGGACATCGGCACCGAGTTGCAGCGGCGCGCCGCCTGGAAGACCGCGGTCTCCGCCGGTCAGGTCACCGCCTACCGCATCGGCGACACGGTGACCGTCCAGGCTCCCGGCGGCGTCGCGGTGACGGCCACCATGCCCACGGGCACCACCGACGGCAGCACCGGCTTCGGTTCCGCGTACGCCGGTGAGGTGTCCGGTTGGACCGCGTCGACGGGCGCACCGCTCGCGTTCGCCCTGCCGTCGACCACCCCGTCGCTGTGCGCGACCGTCGACGTGTCGCGGAAGGCGGCGGCGACCCGGACCGCTCCGCGCACCCGGGTACCGGCCGGTGCGACCCGGCAAGTGCCCTACACCCCGGACAACTGAACGGCGCACCGACAGCCGGTCCGGGCCGCACCACCGGTGGCCGGGACCAGCACGACCACCCCACAACTCGGCCGTGGAGCACATCGATGCACGTTCCCCACGGCGCGCGACGCCCCAAATCAACGCGCGTCACACTGCTCACCGAAGGTACCTATCCGCACAGTCACGGCGGCGTCAGCGTCTGGTGCGACCAGCTCGTCGGCGGCATGCCCGACATGGACTTCGACGTCGTCGCCGTGACCGGTACGGGACGCGAACCGATCGTGTGGGACATCCCCCCGCACGTCTCGCGCGTCGTCGCGGTCCCCATGTGGGGGCCCGCACCCGAAGGCCGGCCACCCCGCGGGCGTCGGCGCAATCAACTCGCCACCGCGTACGAGCAGTTCCTCACCGCCCTGCTCGATCCCTGCGCGGAGGACAGGTTCGGCAGCGCCCTGTACGAGATGGCGCGGGCCGCGGCGGACGGCATGCTGAGTCCCTTCCTGCGCGGGGACCGGGCGATCGGCATCCTGACCGCTGTCTGGAACCGGCCCGGACTGGCCGTGCGCGAGGCACGGCCGACCCTGCACGACGCGCTCACCGCCACCGCCCTGCTGGAACACGCGCTGCGACCGCTGGCCGCACCGCTGCCGGAGGACGGAGTGGCCCACGCGGTCAGCGGCGGTGTCGCCGCACTGCCGGGCCTGGCCGCGCTGGAGCGGCACGGCGTACCCCTGCTGCTGACCGAACACGGCGTCTATCTGCGCGAGCGCTATCTCGGCTACCGCACCGCCCCCTACCGCTGGCCGGTGAAGGCCGTCGTGCTGGGCTTCTTCCGGCTGCTGGCCGAGGAGACCTACCGGCGGGCCGCCCTGATCACGCCGGGCAACCGCTACAACCGGCTGTGGGAGGAACAGGGCGGCGCCGACCCCGCGTCGATCCGCACCGTCTACAACGGCGTGGACCCCGCCGCGTTCCCGCCGGCCGGCCCCGAGCCGACCGAGCCCACCCTCAGCTGGGCCGGCCGCGTCGACCCGATCAAGGACCTGGAGACCCTCATCCGCGCCTTCGCCCTCGCCCAGGCCCAACTCCCCACGCTGCGGCTGCGGTTGTTCGGCGGCACACCGCGGGGCGGCGAGGCATACCGGGAGCGGTGCGAGGCGCTGGCCGCCGAACTCGGCCACGCGGACGCGGTCACGTTCGAGGGTCGCGTCGACGACATCAAGGACGCCTACGCCGCAGGCAACGTCGTGATGCTCTCCAGCATCAGCGAGGGCTTCCCCTTCACCCTGATCGAGGCCATGTCCTGCGGACGGGCGACCGTCTCCACGGACGTGGGCGGGGTACGGGAGGCCGTCGGCGACACGGGTCTCGTCGTACCGCCGCGCGATCCCGCCGCGATGGCCGCGGCGGCGCTGGAGCTGCTGGGTGATCCCGACCGCCGCCGTGCGATGGGCGAGGCGGCGCGGCTGCGGGTGATCGAGCAGTTCACCCTGCGCCAGACCGTCGACACCTTCCGCTCGATCTACCTGGAGCTGTCGGCGCTCGGCCGGATCACACCACGCGAGCCGTGGACGGCCGACCGTGCCACGGCCGACGCGGAACTCGCTGCGGCGGGCGCGCAGTCGGGGAGCCTGGCCGGATGAGCGGGCCGATGGAGCTCCAACCCGGCGGGCCGCAGCAGGACACGCTGGCCCTCCGGCTCGCCGACGACCGCACGCTCGCCCTGCGCCTGCCGGACCACGGCCCGGACCGGGACGCGGTCGACCGGCTCGCCGCGGAGCTGGCCGACCGCATCGGGCCCGCCGTCCATCCGTACGAGGTGGCGGCGCTGCTGGAGTCGGAGGGACTGACCGCCGAGGTCATCCAGGAGCGCTACGGGCACCCCCATCTCTTCTCGCTCGCCGCCACCCTGTTCGAACGGGTGCCGCGCACCTTCCCCGAGCCCGCGAAGCCGGCCGACCCATGGCGCCCTGACCATGTGCGGTGCGCGTTACGCGGGGCGCTGTTCGCGCTGCCGGGACTGGCCTACCTGCTCACGGGGCGACTGTGGCAGGCCGATCGGCACACCCATGTCCTCATCGTGGCCGGGCTGGTCTCCTGGGCCTGGGGCCAGGCGCTGGGGCACCGGGCCTATCTGCGGATGACCACGGGGCGGCGGGAGGCCGGCCGCACGCTCCTCAAGGGCGCGCCCCTGGGCGCCGTGGTGGCCACGGCCGCCGGGGCGTTGGTCGCCGGACCCGGTCCGGCGGCCCTGGTCGCGGCCGCGCAGTCGGCGTACCTCGCGGCGGCCGGCGTGCTGCTGGTGCTGGGCCGGGAACGGCTGCTGCTGGCCGCGCTCACCCCGTTGATCGCCGGCGCGGCGGTGCTGCCGTGGTGGGAGCCGGGCACCGCGCTGCGGGCCGGACTGCCCCTGTTGGCGCTGCTCGGTACGGTCGCCGCGGCCGGCTGGGCCCTGCGGAGCACCCTCGCGGCCGTACCCGTCCCGGGCGGCACCCGACCCCGGCTGCTGCGGTCGCTGCCGTACGGCCTGTTCGGTCTGGCCGCCGGGGCGCTGGTGCTGCTGGAGGGCCGCCAGGAGCCGTACGCCGTGATCGTGCTGACCGTGAGCATGGGGCCGGCCGAGTGGCTGCTGTACCGCTACCGGGGCCTGTCGGTGGCGGCGCTGCGGGCGACGGCCACCCCGGCCGGGTTCCTGCTGCGTTCGGCCGGCGTGCTCGCCCTCTGCCTGTTCGCCTACCTGCTGCCGTTGCTGCCCGCGGCCCTGCTCACCGATGCCGAGCCGACCCCGCTGCTGCTGCTCGCGGCGACCCTGTGGACCGCGCTGCTGCTCCAGGCGTTCGGGGTGGCCTGGACGCCCGCCGGGGTGTGCCTCGCTGCCGCGGGCGGGGCCGCGGCGATCACCCTGTTCCATCTCCCACCGGGCACGGAGGTGCTGTCGCTGTGCTGCGGCGCCGCCGCGCTGTGTCTCGCGGCGTGCGCGCTACGGCTGCTCGGGCGGCCCGCGCCGCATGCCTGACCTCCGGACCACCACCGCACGACAACGGCCCCCGGGCCGCGCCCGACGCACGGACATCACACGCGCAACCGACCGGAAGGACCACGCGTTGACCTCCGCACCGCTCGCCGCCGTCACCGGAGCCGAGGGTTTCATCGGCTCACACCTCACCGAGGCGCTGGTCGCCTCCGGACACCGCGTGAGGGCCATGGCGCAGTACAACTCCTTCGCCTCCTACGGCTGGCTGGAGACCCTGCCCACCGACGTCCTCGACCAGGTGGAGATCGTCCTCGGCGACGTCCGGGACCCCGGCTCGGTCCGGGGCCTCCTCGAAGGCGCCGACTGCGCCTACCACTTGGCCGCCCTCATCGCGATCCCGTACTCGTACCAGGCACCGCACAGCTACGTGGACACCAATGTCACCGGAACGCTCAACGTGCTGGAGGCGGTGCGCGCCCTCGGCACACCCCGGCTGGTGCACACCTCCACGAGCGAGACCTACGGCACGGCGCAGACCGTGCCGATCACCGAGGACCACCCGATCAACACCCAGTCCCCGTACGCCGCTTCGAAGGCGGGCGGGGACCGGCTCGCCGACAGCTACCACGCGAGCTTCGACACCCCGGTGGTGACCCTGCGCCCGTTCAACACCTTCGGGCCGCGCCAGTCGATGCGCGCGGTGATCCCGAGCGTCATCGGGCAGGTGGCGGCCGGCGCGCACACCATCACCCTCGGCGATCTGAGGCCCACCCGCG
The DNA here is from genome assembly GCF_001514115.1 of Streptomyces olivochromogenes. GTDB lineage: Bacteria > Actinomycetota > Actinomycetes > Streptomycetales > Streptomycetaceae > Streptomyces > Streptomyces olivochromogenes. Next base: position 235,713 of record NZ_KQ948461.1, on the reverse strand, counting down.
ACTTCACCTACGTCAAGGACACCGCACAGGCGTTCCTCGCGGTGGGCACCGCGCCCGCCGAGCGGGTGGTCGGCCGCACCTTCAACGCCGGAACCGGGAGCGAGATCTCCGTCGGTGACCTGGTCACGCTGATCGGCAAGGTGATGGACACGGCCATCGACGTATGTGAGGACGCACAGCGCATCCGGCCCGCGAACTCCGAGGTCATGCGGCTGGTCGCGGACGCGACCCGGCTCGGCGGGGCGACCGGCTGGAGTCCCGGCCACGACCTGGAGCAGGGGCTCGCGCACACCGTGGAGTTCTTCCGCGACCCGGCCAACCTCGCCCGGTACAAGACCGGCGTCTACAACATCTGACCCCGTCCGGCACGTCCACGAAGGAGGAGCCCCTATGCACGCAGTGATCCTGGCGGGAGGCAAGGGCGTCCGGCTGCGGCCCTACACCACCGCGCTGCCCAAGCCGCTCGTGCCCATCGGCGACCAGCACGCCATCCTGGAGATCGTGCTGCGCCAGCTCGCCACCGCGGGCTTCACCCACTGCACGCTCGCCATCGGCCACCTCGGCGAGATCATCCGCGCCTACGTCGGCGACGGCTCCCAGTGGGGCATGGCCGTCGACTACGCCACCGAGGAGAGCCCCTTGGGCACCATGGGGCCGCTGCTCACCATGCGCGAGCGGCTGCCCGAGTCGTTCCTCGTGATGAACGGAGACGTCCTGACCGACCTCGACTACGCCGACGTCCTGAAGCGGCACCGGGACTCGGCCGCCCCGCTGACGATCGCGACCTACGCGCGCAAGGTGCACATAGACTTCGGCGTGCTGACCACCGACCAGAGCAAGGTCGTCGCGTTCACCGAGAAACCGAGCATGGACTACCGCGTCTCCATGGGCGTCTACGGGCTGTCCAGGTCGACCCTCGACGACTACACGCCCGGGCTGCCGCTGGGCTTCGACGAGTTGGTGCTCGATCTGCTCACAGCACACAACCCCCCGCACGCCTACGACTTCGACGGGTACTGGCTCGACATCGGCCGCCCCGACGACTACGACCGGGCCAACGCCGAGTTCACCACCCGCAAGTCGATGCTGCTGAAGGGAGCCTGACCACCGCATGCGCATTCTCGTCCTCGGCTTCACCGGCTATCTGGGCGGTCACGTCGTCGAGCACCTGCGCGCCCTGCCGGGCGTCCGGGTGTTCGGTGGCGGTCGCTCGTCCGGCGCGGAGCTGGACATCGACCTGGCCACCGCCCGTACGGACGGGCTGGCGAAGACCCTGGCGTCGGCGGCGCCCGATGCCGTGATCAACTGCGCGGGCTCGACCGGCGGGGACGCCGTGACCCTCGCGGAGGTCAACTCCCGTGGCCCCGCCGTCCTGTGCGCGGCGCTGCGGGAGGCGGCGCCCTCGGCGCGCCTCGTCCATCTGGGCTCGGCCGCCGAGTACGGCCCCGGCACCCCTGACACCCGGGTGACCGAGGCGTCGGCCACCCGTCCCGTCACCCCCTACGGCGCCACCAAACTCGCCGGGACGCTCGCCGTGACCGCCTCCGGTCTCGACGGGGTGGTCCTGCGCGTGGGCAACCCGGTGGGGCCCGGCGCCCCGCCCACCGGGCTGCCCGGCCGGATCGCCGGGCTGCTGCGCGCGGCCGGCCCGGACCCGGACGCGGTGATCCGACTCGGTGACCTGTCGGCATACCGCGACTTCGTGGACGTACGAGATGTGGCGCGGGCGGCGGTGCTCGCGGCCACGTCGCCCGGGCCCCTGCCGCACGTCCTCAACATCGGGGGCGGACGTGCCGTCCCGGTGCGCGAGCTCGTACGGACACTGGCCCGCACCGCCGGGTTCCTGGGGCGGATCGAGGAGGACGGCGGCGACGGCTCGGCGCGCTCGGGGGCGGTGTCGTGGCAGTGTTCCGACATCGCCGCCGCCGGTGACAGCCTGGACTGGCGGCCGTCGTACGCCCTGGAGGAGTCGCTGGCCGGGCTCTGGGCGGCGACGTCCGTCCGGCCGGAAGGCGGCCGGGCGCCGTGAGCCTGCTCATTCCGCTGTACGTCCACCCGGCCGAGGACCCGGGCGCCTGGCACCGGCTGATCACGGCCGCGGCCCGTACGTACGCGGTGGTGATCAATCCCGCGAACGGTCCGGGCCCGGGCCCCGACCCGGCGTTCACGGCGGCGGCCGGAGCTCTGCGGGCGGCCGGCGCCCGCCTGCTCGGCTACGTGGACACCGACTACGGCGCGCGTTCCACGGCCGAGGTCGCCAAGGACGTCGTACGGCACAGCGAGTGGTACGGGGCCGACGGCTGTTTCCTGGACCGGGTGACCTCGGACCCGGCCGAACTGCCCGCCTGCCGAAGGCTGGTGCGGGCCGTACGCCGGCTGGGCGCCACGACCGTCGTGCTCAACCCCGGGGTGCACCCGGCGCCGGGGTACGCGCGCGTCGCCGACCTGACGGTGACCTTCGAGGGGCACTGGACGACCTATGTGTCGGCGTTCAGCAGACCGGCGTGGACCGCCCGGCACCCGCCCGATCGGTTCTGCCATCTCGTCTACGGTGTGCCCGAGGCGCTCGTACCGCTCGCCGTGCGCACCGCGCGCGAACGCGGCGCGGCGGTCTGCGGTCCCGTGACGGGAGTACCGCCCAATCCCTGGGCGCAGTTGACGCCCGCGCTGAGCGAGGCCGACTGAGCCCGGGGTCGCCGCGGACGCCGGGAAGGACGCGCGGGCGTCGACACGTGCCATGCTGGAACCGCTGATCATGGCGGAGAGCGAGGCAGAACAACAGCGTGAGGACAGCGACACGGCCGGGCCGGACGAGGATCTGGGACCGATTCGCGGCATCGGACCCCGGACTGCTGCGGCTCATGGCCGGGCTGCGGACGGCGGGGGCCATCGCGCTCACGCTCGCCGTACTGGCGCTGCTCGGCGCCGGTAAGACTCAGCTGGTGGCCGGTTCCATCTCGGCCATGGCCGCGACCTTCGCCATCAAGGAGAAGCAGCAGCGCAAACAGGCGGTCACGCTCGCGCTCGGGCTGGTCGTGGCACTCGCCGCGATGTCGCTGGGGGCACTGCTCAGCACCCACGTGGTCGCGGGCGACCTCTTCTTCCTGGCACTGATCTTCGCCGCCGTGTACAGCCGCCGCTTCGGTGATCGCGGAACGGCGCTGGGTCTCATCGGGTTCCAGGTCTACTTCGTGTCGCTGTTCGTCGGGGCCGGCGTCTCCGGTCTGCCGGGGCTGTGCGGGACCCTGGTCGTCGCGTTCGTGTGCAGCGCGCTGGTGCGTTTCGTCGTCGTGCCGGAGACGCCCGAGCGTGTGCTGCGTCGGTTGCGCGCGGCCTTCCGGGCCCGTCTGGCACAACTGGTCTCCGCCCAGATCGAGTTGCTGGACGCCGGCCCGGACCGGGTGGAGAAGGCACTGGAGGAGGTCAGGCGGCACACCGCCCGACTCCACGAGAGCGCGATGATGATCCAGGGACGGCTGGCGGAGGGGACCAGCGACAGCGCCACCGCCGCGCTCGTGCAGCGGCGTATCGCCGACGCCGAGATCGCCGCCGAACGGCTCGGGGTGCTCATCCTCACCGCCCGCAGCGCGGAACGCCCCGACACGCTCACCCTGCATCTGCCGCACGCGCCCGTGCCCGCGGCGAGCGACCGGCTCACGGCGCAGGACGGCACCACCGCCACCCTGCGCCGTGATCTCGAAGCGCTGCGCCTGCTCGTCCTACGCCCGGTCGCCGAGGACCGCGGCACCGGGGTGGCCCAGGTGCGCAACCGGCTGCTCGGTTACCGCGACGAGGAGAACCTGCCGCGGGCCTCGGCGGCCGTCCAGGACGTCTTCCGCGGGATCGGGGAGACGGGGCGTTCCGTCCTGGGACTGCGGCTCGCCCTCGACGGGCCCCAGGACGAGTCCGACGACACACCGTCGACGGCCCGTTCCCGTGAGGAGTTGGACGCCGAGGACGTCGCCATCGCCAGGGCCGAGGAGGACGAGGAGGACACGCACGACCGCACGGGGTGGAAGCGGCCGACGACCCGTACCGCGGTCCAGGTGTCGGTGGGTTCGGCCCTGGCCATCATCGGTGGGGAGTTTCTCTCCAGTCAGCGCTGGTACTGGGCCGTGCTGACCTGCTGGGTGGTCTTCCTGAACACGGCGTCCACCGGAGAGATCCTGGTCAAGGGGTACCGGCGGCTGCTCGGCACCGTCCTCGGCGTCGTCGCCGGTGCCCTGCTGGCGAGTCTGGTCGGCTCCCACACCTGGACCGCGTTCGCCCTGGTGCTGCTGTTCATCTTCGCGATGTTCTTCACCGCGCCGCTGTCGTACGCCCTGATGTCCTTCTTCGTCACGGCGATGCTGGGCCTGCTGTACACGCTGCTCCACACCTACAGCACCGGGGTGCTCGTCCTTCGTATCGAGGAGACGGCGCTCGGCGCCACCTGCGGTGTCATCGCGGCCGCCCTGGTGCTGCCGGTGAACACGGACCGCCGTACCGACGAGCTGCTGGCCACGGTTCTGAAGCGGCTCGGGGAGGTCACCGGTGCGGCGGTCGACCAGCTGAGCGGCGGCCCGGCGATCGAGCTGCTGGACAAGGCGCGGGATCTCGACACGGCTCTGGACGATCTACGGTCCTCCACGCAGCCGTTGACCCATCCGATCACCCCGCTGCGGGCCCGCCGGGAGACCGTGCGCTATCTCGTGGCGCTCCTGGAGACGTGCGCGTACCACGCGCGTTCCCTGGCGGCGACGGCCGATCTGCTGCCGTACAGCAAGACCGTCGCGGCCGATCCCCGGCTCAAGGGGGCCGGCCGGCGCATCGCGCACAACATCGACGTCCTGGTCGCTCGCGTCGAGGACGACGACACCGAAGGCGTGGCCGAGACCGGGCCCAGCCTCGCGTCCATGCTGGAGACGGACCGGCCGGGCCTTCCCCGGCACGACCGCGTGACCGACCGGGTCCTGCGGCATCTGCAGCGCCTGGACGAAGGCGTGATCGGCCTCGCCCGCCCTCTCGGAGTACGGGTGTCGACCCCCGCGAACACGGCGTCCCGGGGACCCGCCGCCTAGGGGGTCACGACTTCAGGAATGCCGCCAGGGCCTCCAGCAGCCGTTCCACGTCGTCCTCGTCGTTGTAGGGCGACAGTCCGAGGCGCAGGCCCCCGGTGTCGCCCAGGCCCAGGTGGCGCGATGCCTCCAGCGCGTAGAACGTTCCCGCGGGCGCGTGCACGCTCCGCGCCGCCAGGAAGCGGTAGGCGTCGTCCGTGTCGCGGTCGTCGAAGGTCAGGAGCAGGGTGGGGGTGCGGTCGGCCGCCCGGGAGCGGACCGTGACGCCCGCGAGTGCGGCAATGCCGTTCTCCATCCGGTCCCGCAGCGCTCGCTCGTGCCGCTCGATCGACGCGAACGCGGACCGCAGCCGGGCGCGCCGGTCGTCCGCGGGACCGGTCCCGAGACCGGCGAGCAGGTCGACGGCGGCGCGGGTGCCGGCGAGGAGCTCGTAGGGCAGCGTCCCGAGCTCGAAACGCTCCGGGACCGCGTCGGAGGAGGGCAGCAGTTTGTCGGGACGCAGTGTCTCCAGCAGGGCCGGAGCGGCGGCGAGCACGCCGTGGTGCGGGCCGAGGAACTTGTACGGCGAGCAGACGAAGAAGTCGGCGCCGAGCCGTGCGAGGTCCACGAACGCGTGCGCCGTGTAGTGCACGCCGTCGACGTAGAGCAGGGCGTTCGTGCGGTGGACCAGGCGGGCGATCTCCGCGACGTCGGGGAGCGTGCCGATCAGGTTGGAGGCGGCGGTGACGGCGACCAGCCGAGTGCGTTCGGTGAGCAGTTCGCCCACGGCCGAGGGCGGGAGTTCGCCGGTGACCGGATCGAAGTCGGCCCATCGCACCCGGGCGCCGGTCCGCTCCGCGGCCTGGACCCAGGGGCGGATGTTGGCGTCGTGGTCGAGACGGCTCACCACGATCTCGTCGCCGGGGGCCCAGTCCTTGGCCAGCGCCCGGGAGAAGTCGTACGTGAGTTGGGTGGCGCTGCGGCCGAAGACGACTCCCGAGGGTTCCCCGCCCAACAGGTCGGCCATGGTCTGCCGGAACTCCCCGACGAGCGCCTCCGCGTTCGCCTCTCCCACCGTGACGCTCCCCCGGTTCGACAGCGGGCGGGTGAGCGCGTCGGCGATCGCCGCGCCGACCGGCGCCGGCGTCTGGGTGCCGCCCGGACCGTCGAAATACGCGATACCGGTCCGCAGGGCGGGGATCTGGGCGCGCAACGCGCCGACCTCGTAGGTCACACGGGCTCCTTGGGCTGCGATGTCGTCCGCTCGGGGACGACGACATCAGGCGAGCTGTCCGGGCGGCAGGCTTCGGTAGTAGCTGCCGACCCGGTCCAGGTATGCGGGGTCCAGGGTCTCGCGGTCGGTCCGGAAGACCGGTGCCGAGGTCATCTCCTCCCGGGTCCGGGCCATTGTCACCTTCCGCGCCTGGGTGTCGATGTCGGCAACGACACCCACAGGTACCAGAACACTCTTTCCGAACACCCACACACCGGTGTCGACGATCAGGTGACGCATACCGCAATCGCCGGCCTGTCGGTCGACGTGCCCCATCGTCCCGTCGCTCGCCTCGACGGTGTAGCCGGTGAGGTCCAGCGCCTCGGGGCTGCCGAACCCCGGTGCGTACGACCAGATTGTGTCGATCGTCATGCTGTTCCTCCTGAACCGTCCACCCGAGATGTCAGCGCCTGCGGCCGCGGGTCGCCCAGCCGCCGCCGACGCCGGAGACGTGCAGGGCGAGCAGGGTCAGCCCTATGAGCATGACGTTGGTCGACGTGAAGACGTCGTTCGTCGAGAGGTCCGCGGCATTGATCAAGAACGCGATGAACAGCACGATCGCCGCAACGATTCCGAGCATGAACTCTCCTCTTCCGAAGTGGTGGTGGAGTCCGAGTGCCCCCAGGAATCCTGCCGACACGTCATCATGGAGCCCACCACCCGGGCCGCGCGTGCTGATCAGTCTGCTGCTGTCGCCGCACACGCCCCCATCGGCCCGCGGCTCATCGAAAGCAGACAGCAATGGCACACACCCCGGCCGTATCGGCCTGTTCTCCCGTCGGAGCCGCTGCGTGAACGCGGCCCGTGTCCCGGGCCTGGTCCTGCCCCTGGTCTATCTCTGCGGGCTCGTCGCGGTGCTGGTCTGGTACTGGCGGCACCGCGGCGAGTAGAGCGAGTACGGAGAGTGGAGCGAGTGCGGCGCGTAGCCAGGGGCACGGCCGGCCCCGGGCCAAGCGGCCGCGGTCATCTTCGGGCGAGATAGCTGCGCACGGTCGTTCCGGACGCGGCGGTGTGGACGCGTACGAGGTCGGACAGGAAGTGGACGAGGAGCAGGCCCCGTCCGCCGAGTTGGTCAGGGCGCACCGGGCGGCGGCCGGCCAGGGGGTCGGTCAGGTGTCCCTCGTCACGCACCTCGCAGACGATCTGCTCGCTCTCGGCCCAGATCCGCAGCGTCCCCGAACCGCCTCCGTGCACCACACTGTTGGTCGTCAACTCCGCGACCACGAGGTTCAGATCCTGCAGCCGGGGCGGCGCCATCCCCCGCTCCCGTGCCTCGCGCAGCGCGATGTCGCGTACGGCAGGCAGCAGTCCGGCGGTGAAGCGGACCGTGGCCGCTCCCGGCGGATACGGCAAGGTCTCGTTGTAGCGCGCGAGGACGCGTTCGGGATCGTAGGCGTGGCTGACGGCCTGCCGCCCGTCGCTGATCACCACGGGGTGCGTGGCGTGCGCGTCGGCGATCACGTCGTCGGAGAGGGTTCGGGCGTCGTAGGGGCAGAGGATGGTCGCCTCGCGTCCGTGGAACGCCGCGTTGATGAGGGCTTCGTGCTGGACGCAGGCCGGGTACTCGAGCGGCGTCCGGCTGTACCAGATCGGCTCTCCGATGATGCGCACAGGGCGTCCGGGGTGGGCGTCGGCGAAGGATCGCAGGACGGCCGGGATGATCCGGCCGGGGTTGCGGCCGGCCCGTGTCATGTCGATCCAGCGGACCTCGTGGGCGGCCGGACCGAGTTCCGCCTTGAGCAGCTCAAGTCGAGACGGAGGTGCCGCCACCGCCACGGGCAGGCCGGTGGCGAGGCCCTCGGACACGAACGGCAGCGTGCCTTGCGCGTACTCCTGCTCGGAGCGGTACAGGAGCGCCGGGTGCGCGAACGGCTCCGCCCGGTCTCGGACGAGGGGCGACCGCGCTCCGTCTTCTCCTTGCTCCATTCCCACTGGCTCACCTCGGATCCCACTGTAGGCGGCGGCGGTTGCCGTCGGTGTGCATCCGGGAGAGGGCTTCGGCGAGAAGTATTACTGGCGCCACGTCCGGCGGGCCGCGCAACAGAGGCGTTCCGCGGGTTTCAAAGTTTGGGTGGCATGACTGGCTTGAGACGGGGCAGACGAGCCCTGTCTTCAATTCCTTCGAACGAACTGGGGTGGACCGCATGGCAGCCGTGACGGCAGCGAAGGCAACCAACACGGCACAGCAGGCAGGGACGGCGCAGGAGGAGGTACTCCCCCTGATCGACGAGCCGCTGAAGATCAGCCCGAAGGACGCGCGCGCGTTGTCGCGTCAGTTCTTCGACCGGCTGGCCGTGCTGGAGGAAGGCACGCACGACTACCAGTACGCCCGCAACACGCTCATAGAGATGAACCTCTCCCTCGTGCGGTACGCGGCGGCCCGCTTCCGCAGCCGCAACCAGGACGAGATGGAGGACATCGTCCAGGTCGGCACGATCGGGCTCATCAAGGCGATCGACCGATTCGAGCTGACCCGCGAGGTCGAGTTCACCTCCTTCGCCGTTCCGTACATCGTCGGCGAGATCAAGCGTTTCTTCCGCGACACCAGCTGGGCCGTCCACGTGCCCCGCCGTCTTCAGGAGGCGCGGATCGAACTCGCCAAGGCGACGGAGGAACTGCGCACCCGCCTCGGCCGCACCCCGACCACGCGTGAGCTGGCCGCGCTGATGTCTCTCTCCGAGGAAGAGGTCATCGAGGCGCGCAAGGCCTCCAACGGCTACAACTCCTCGTCTCTCGACGCCGCGCTCACGGCCGACGACGGCGCGGACGGGGACACCGTGCTCGCGGACTTCATCGGCGAGGACGATCCCTCGCTCGAACTCGTCGAGGACTTCCAGTCCCTGGCCCCGCTGATCGCCGAACTGGACGAACGTCAGCGCCGGATCATCCACATGCGTTTCGTCGAGGAGCGCACGCAGGCCCAGATCGGCGAGGAACTCGGCATCTCGCAGATGCACGTCTCGCGTCTGATCACGCGCATCATCAAGCGTCTTCGCACCGGGCTGCTCGACCCCGCGGTCGCCTGACGCGCCGCGGTCGTCCGACGCAGCCGCCCCGGGCAGCGTTCGACCAGGACAGTCTTCGAACAGGACAGTGTTCGACCGGGGCGCCGCGGGACGGTCCCGCCCGAAGTCGGGCGGGACCGTCCTGTGCGTCACCGGGCCGCAGTCCCGGTCGACGCCGTGCTCGGTGTCGGGGCGTACCCGGCGGGCCGGGCGGTGAAGACTCCCCGGCCCCGGGTCCGGCTGCGCAGCCGGGTCGCATAGCCGAACAGCTCGACCAGCGGCACGGTCGCGGTGATCACCACGACGCCCGCCCGCGCGACGGAGCCCGAGACCTGCCCGCGTCGCGCCGCCAGGTCACCGAGGACCCCGCCCACGGCGTCGTCCGGCACGGTGACCGTGACGTCCGCCACCGGTTCCAGGAGAACCATCGCGCAGGCGCGCAGTGCCTCCCGCAGCGCGAACCGGCCGGCCGTCCGGAACGCCCGCTCCGAAGAGTCCTTCGGATGGGTCGCTCCATCGGTGAGGACGACACGCACCCCGGTGACCAGGTGCCCGCCGAGCGGCCCGTCGGCCAGCGCGTCACGGCACCCGGCCTCCAGCGCCCGGACGTACTCCTGTGGCACCCGTCCGCCGACGACGGTCGAGCGGAACTCGAAGCGCGTCGCGCCCTCACCGCCCTCGTCCGGGACGTCCTCCAGCGGCTCCACGTCGAGCACGACATGGGCGAACTCACCGGCGCCGCCGTCCTGTTTGACGTGCCGGTGGACCAGCCCCGACACTCCCCGGACGACCGTCTCCCGGTAGGCCACCCTCGGCCGGCCGACCCGGACGTCCAGTCCGTGGGCGAGCCGGATCTTCTCCACCGCCACCTCCAGATGCAGTTCGCCCATGCCCGACAGGACCAGCTGGCCGGTCTCCGGGTCGGTGCGCACGACCAGCGAGGGATCCTCCTCGGCCAGGCGCGTCAACGCGGACACCAACAGCTCCGCCTCAGCGCTGCCGACGGCCTCGACGGCCACCGAGACGACCGGATCGGCGACGGTCGGCGGTTCGAGAACCAACGGAGCCCCGGGGGCGCACAGGGTCGACCCGGCGCGGGCCGACTTCAGCCCGACCACCGCGACGATGTCGCCCGCCACCGCCCGCTCCAGTGGGGCGTGGCGGTCGGCCTGCACCCGCAGGATCCGGCCGACGCGCTCGGTGCGCCCCGTGCCCGAGTCCCACACCGTCTCTCCCTTCCCGATCGTGCCCGAATAGACACGCAGGTACGTCAGCCGCCCCGTGGCGGTCCCGTTCACCTTGAACACCAGTGCCGCGAACGGCGCCGCCGGGTCGGCGAACCGCTCCTGTTCCCCACCGTCCCGGGTGCCGCGTACCGCGGGCACGTCGAGCGGCGACGGCAGATAGGCCACCACGGCATCGAGCAGTGGCTCGATCCCGCGATTGCGGTAGGCCGAGCCGCACAGCACCACCACGCCGTCGCCGGAACGGGTCAGGTCGCGCAGCGCGGCGGTCAGGGTCCGCGCGGAGAGCGTCCCTTCCGCGCAGAACTCCTCGAGCGCGCCGGGGTGGAGTTCCGCCACCGCTTCCTCCAGTTGTCGGCGGCGGCCTTCCGCGGCGTCCCTCAGTGCCTCGGGCACCGGGCCTTCCTCGACCGTTTCGCGGCCTTCGGACCAGACCAGTGACCGCATGCGCGGCAGATCCACCACACCGGTGAACCCGGCCTCCGATCCGATCGGCAACTGGACGACCAGCGGGGCCGGATGCAGCCGCTCCCTGATCGACTCGACCGCGGTGTCGAGGTCGGCACCGGCACGGTCGAGCTTGTTGACGAAGGCGATCCTCGGCACGCCGTACCGGTCCGCCTGGCGCCACACCGCCTCGCTCTGCGGTTCGACTCCCGCGACGGCGTCGAAGACCGCCACGGCGCCGTCGAGCACCCGCAGGGAGCGCGCCACCTCGTCGGAGAAGTCGACGTGGCCCGGGGTGTCGATCAGGTTGATCCGGTGCGCGTCCCAGGCACAGCTCACGGCCGCGGCGAAGATGGTGATGCCACGATCGCGTTCCTGGGGGTCGAAGTCGGTGACGGTGGTGCCGTCATGGACCTCACCCCGCTTGTGGGTGGTCCCGGTGAGGTACAGGATCCGCTCGGTGAGGGTGGTCTTCCCGGCGTCGACGTGGGCGAGGATGCCCAGGTTGCGGACGGCGGCGAGCGGGGTGTCGAGGTAACGGTGCAGGTCGGTACGCACGGCCCATGGCCTTTCGGAATGATCCGGATGGGGCGGCGCGATTTCCCGGACGAAGCGGCCCGCGGTCGTGCCACGGGCCGTACGGGGACCTCTGGCCACGGCGCATCCCCATGGGGGCGTACGGAGCCGATCTGCCCGGCGACGGGCGGAGAGAGGTCAGATGTTCGTCACGGACCACCGGTGTCGGCCGCGCAGCCGGCACCGGGAATCCGAAGACACGAGGATCACCTCGTAGCGCGAAGGGGGAACGACGACAGCGGTGCGGTGACGCACGGCCCGGCTCCCCTCACTCGTCAGGACGCGCGCCGTGATGTTCCGCAGGTGCGGTGAGCGCGCGTTGTGGGGTGAGTGTAGGGAGCGCGCGTCGGTCGGCGCACCGGAATTTCGCTCCTCGCGCCTCGCCCGGTACCGGAGTTGACGACTCCGACAGGTCCGGGCGTCGACAACTCCGACGGGTCCCGGCGTCGCGGGTCCCGGTCCGGTCCCGATGTGCGGATTCCGGGCAGGTCCGGTCAGAGCAGGCCGGAGTCGGCCTCCGAGAGCGCCCGGGCGAGCAGTCCACCGGGCGGCTCCGTGGGCCGCAGCAGTTCGGCGACGGCCGCCCCCGTGGCGCCGTGCCAGGTTCCGTACCGTCGGAGCATGGCGTGGTCACCGCCCTTGACCAGCAGCACACCCGCGCGGGAGCCGGCCTCCCTGGCCCGGCGGACGAACGCGATCGACTCCGACGGATCGGTGACGCGGTCGCGGTCACCGTGGAGCGCGATCACCTTCTTGTCCTGGAGGTGGGCCACCGGTTCGCCCTCAGGACACCAGGGCGCCAGCGCCACCACTCCCCCCACCTGTGTCGCCGCCGCGACGCGCAGAGCTGCCCGGCCGCCCATCGAATGACCCACGAGAATCACCGGCACCTCGCCGACGAGGCGGGCGAGCTCCGCGAGTGCCCGCTGGACGTCACCGACGGGGTCGGCCCGTGAACCGTTCCAGCCCTGGAGGCGGTAGCGCACCTGTCCGAGGAAGACCGCGTCGTCCGGCACGGCCGCGGCGACGGCCCGGACCACGGGCCTCATCCGCAGCGCCGCCACGTTCCAGGGCCGTGAGGGGGCCAGGCTGTCGGCCCGGCCCCCGTGCAGGACGAGCACGGCCGCGCGCACCGCCTCCGAGTGACGGACCGGCACCAGGGCGGTGCCGGCCCCGACCGGTCCACGCGCCGGTGCGCCAGAGGTCCTTGTCCGCGTTCGGCCCCGCATCACAGCTCTCCCCGTGTCCCGACTCCGCCTGTGGAGAAGTGTCCCATCGCCCACTGGTCGTCCGTCGCGGGCCGCCGCACGGAAGGGTCGCCACCGGCACCGTCCGGGTCACGCGAGTTGAGGGTGCGCTGCCTGCCCCGGACGACTTCGGTGTTGCCGGCCGCGGCGAGTTCCAGGCCGAGGCCGACCCACCGCCGAGCACACCGCGGACGCCGAGTCCCGCCCGGGTCAGGTCGCGGGCACGGGCGAGGCCGGCTCCGACCAGCAGCACATCCGGCCCACCACGGATGGCGACCGTGGGAACCCTCCTTCGATCCGCGGCTCCGTCGTCGCGGTGATGCCCGGTGCGGAAACGCCGGCACCGCCCCCGAAAGGGGGCAGCACCGGCGGACGGGGCGGATTCAGTGTCCGGACCCGTAGTGTCCGCCGAGCTGATCGCGGTAATGCGGGTCGCCGAGGTGCTTCTCCTTGTCGAACTCCGGTGCCGACTTGATTTCGTCCTTCGTCCGGGCGACGTGGACGGTCTTGTCCTCGTGGGTGATGGTGGTGATCGTCCCGGCGGGCAGCAGGACCTCCTTGCCGAAGATCCAGATGCCGGTGTCGACCACGATGTACTGGGAACCGACCTCGTCGGAGTGCTTGTCGACCTTCCCGATGTGCCCATCGGTCGCTTCCACCCGGTACCCGGTCAGATCCGAGTCGGGCGTGTGGCCGCTGGTCGGAGTGTAGGCCCACAGATTCTCGTACATGAAGAAATCCTCCAGCTATGTCACGGTGCGCTTGAGAACACCGGGTGTCCGTTCAGCGCGCGCCGACACTCTTTTTCCCGAAGAGAATTCCCAGAGAATTGCGATTTTCAACCAACACGGGAATTCTCCGCGCGTGACTCCGCGCGTTAGAAGGAAATCCTCGGCGTCCGGCGGCCCGCCCGGCCCACCGTGATGCGCCCGACGTGATGCGCCCGACCGCCGGAAGGAGGAGCGTGGTGGGGTAGGGAGGAGTGCTATGGGCACGGCCGACCACCGGCACAGCGGCCGGGAGAGCCAAGGCTGGCTGCGCGGAGCACCACCACCGCGCTGGGTGCGGGTGCTGCCGCCCGCCCTGCTGGTGGCGGTCTGCACCGCCGAACTCCTGAGTCGCTACCCCTTGGACATCGGCTTCCTGCTGGGCGCCATCCCGTCGCTGGCCGTGCTCTCCTACGGACCAGTGGCGACGGCCGTCTTCGGCGCCGTCGTCATCGTGTTCCTGTACGTACCGCCGCTCCAGCTCAACCATCCGGGCAACACCGACCTGCTGACCATCACGTTCGTCGCGATCCTGAGCGTCGCCATCTCCCTGGTGCGCAGTCGGCGCGACGCCCATCTGGTCACGGTGCGCACCGTCGCGGAGGCCGCCCAGCTCGCCGTGCTGCCGCCGCTTCCCGAACGCGTCGGCCCGGTGCGCTGCACGACGTTCTACCGGGCAGCGCAGCGCGAGACACTGGTGGGTGGCGACTTCTTCGACGTGCGCGCCGGCCCGTACGGTGTGCGGGCGGTGATGGGCGATGTGCAGGGGCACGGGCTGTCGGCCGTCTCGACCGTCGCCTCCCTCCTCGGGGCGTTCCGGGAGACCGTGCTCGACCAGGGCGACCTGAAGTCGGCCGCGGCCCGCCTCGATCGCCGGCTCGTCGTGGACTCGGCCCGAACCGCACACGCCGAACTGTTCGCGACCGCTCTGCTGCTGGAGTTCTCGGCCGACGCGGACGAGGTGCGTGTGACGTCCTGCGGACACCCGCATCCGTTTCTGCTGCGCGACGGCAAGGCCGTCGAGCTCGTTCTCGAACCAGGAGCCCCCCTCGGTCTCGGGTTCTTCGACATCTCTCCGCCGCAGATCTGCACCGTCCCGCTGGAGCGCGGCGACCGGCTGTTCCTCGGCTCCGACGGAGTGTCCGAGGCCCGGGACGCGACGGGCGCCTTCTATCCCCTGGCCGAGCGCCTGACCACGTTGGCCCAGGTGAGGTCGGCCGACCTCACCGACCGCCTCTGGGAGGACCTCCTCCGGTTCTGCACCGCCGTCCGTGACGACGTCACGATGCTGGTCCTCACACCCAGCGCCCGGGGCGAGCGGGGGTGAGGACGGTTCGCCCGCCCGGACCGCGCGGGGCGGGCCGGACGGGCGAGGTCGGCGGGCGGACAGGTCAGGGGGTGAGCTGCCACTGCTGGATGTAGCCGACGTCGATCGAGGCGGTGTCCTGGACCCTCAGTTTCCAGGTGCCGTTGACGGGTTGCGCGGAGGCGTCGACCGTGAAGGTCTGGTCGACGTTGTCGGCGCTGCCGCCGCTGTGGTTCAGGAGCGAGTACACGGTGCCGTCGGGGCCCACCAGGGAGACCGTCAGGTCACCACGGTAGGTGTGGATGATCTTGACGTAGACCTGGGTGGTGGCCGAGGCGTTGCCGGTCCGGCCGGTGACGGTGATGGGAGACTCGACCGCGGCTCCGGCGTCGGGGATGTCCACGCGCGTGCTGTTGGCGTAGATGTTCGCCACCCGCCAGGTGAAGCCCACCGAGACGGACGCTCCCGTACTGTCGGTGACCGTGACGGTCACGGGGCTGGTCCCGGTGGTGGTGGGAACTCCCGAGATCAGGCCGGTGTCGCTGATCGTCAGGCCGTCCGGCAGGCCGGTGGCCGCATAGGTCAGGCTCGCGCCGGAGTTGGTGGTGTAGGCGCTGGCCTGGAGGGAGACCTGCTGGCCGACGCCACTGGTCTGGTCGTCGATCGGCGCCACGTTGACACCCAGCGCGATCCGGTCGCCGACATGGATCCCGGCCCAGGCGGCGGCGACGGCGAGGTAGGTGTCGCTGTACGCGCCGAAGAGGTCGGCGGCGGCCTGGAGGGTCGCGGTGCGGGCTCCGGCGTAGTTGGTGCTGGAGGTCATGTAGGTGGTCAGGGCCCGGTACCAGATCCGCTGGGCGTTCTCGATGCCGATACCGGTCACGGGTACGCCGTCGTAGGTCGGGCTGTCGTACGAGACCCCGTTGACGGTCTTGGCACCGCTGCCCTCGGAGAGCAGGTAGAAGAAGTGGTTGGCCGGTCCGGAGGAGTAGTGGACGTCGAGGCCGCCCAGCGAGGAGTCCCAGTTGTCGCGGGACGCCCCGTCCTTGGAGGGCTTGTCCATGTACCGCAGCGGGGTGCCGTTGCCGTTGATGTCGATCTTCTCGCCGACCAGGTAGTCGGGGACGTCGGCGGACAGGTTGGCGTGGAACTCCACCGCGGCGGCGAAGATGTCCGAGGTCGCCTCGTTGAGGCCACCGGACTCACCCGAGTAGGTGAGGCCCGCGGTGGCGGCGGTCACGCCGTGGCTCATCTCGTGCGCGGCGACGTCCAGGGCGGTCAGCGGGTGCGTGTTGCTCGCACCGTCCCCGTACGTCATGCAGAAGCAACTGTCGGACCAGAAGGCGTTGACGTAGCCGTTGCCGTAGTGCGCCCGGCTGTAGGCGGCCACGCCGTCGTTGCGGATGCCGTTGCGGCCGAAGACGTCCTTGTAGTAGTCCCAGGTGGCCGCGGCTCCGAAGGCGACGTCCACGCCGGCCGTCTGCCGGTCGCTCTGGGTGCCGTCTCCCCAGACATCGTTGTCATCCGTGAAGAGGGTGCCGGTGCCCGAGGTGCCCTGGTTCAGGTCGTAGGTGCGGTGACCCGCGCGGTCGCCGTCCACCAGCTGGTACGTGGAGCCGGACGGTGTCGTGCTGAGCGGAACCGATCCGCTGTACTGGCCCGTGCCCGTGCCCGTGCGCACCGCCTGGAAGTCGAACAGGGTCTTGCCCGAGCCGGCGTCGGTGATGACATGGAGTTCGCTCGGAGTGCCGTCGTCCTGGGTACCGCCGACCACCGACTCCCAGGCCAGCACCGGCTCGGCGCCGGCGGCCCAGACGACGAGCCGGGGAGCGCCGTCGACCGCGGGACGCGTGGCGTCGGCCTTCTTCGCGACCGCGAGCGCCTTGTGGGCGGCGGTGGCGGACGTGACGCGGGCGGTGGTGGTCGGCACCTTGAGGTCGGCCTTGCTCGCCTCGGACACGGTGGACAGACCGTTCCTGACGTGTACGACGAGGTCGCCGCCGAGGACCGGCAGTCCGGCGTAGGTGCGCTCGTAGCGGGTGTGTGTGGTGCCGTCGGCGTCCTTCGAGACGTCCTTGACGATCAGCTTCTCCTTGGAGCCGAGGTCGAGGATCTTCGCGGTGTCGCCGACCGCGGCCGTGGCGCTCTTGAGCAGCGCGGCGTGCGCGGCGGGAGAGAGTTTCGCCGGGGCCGCGGCGGCCCGGGGGGTGGCGACGATCTTCGCGTGACCGCGGTCGCGGGGAGCCGCGGACGCGACGCCGGTGTGGAAACCGGCGGCGAGCAGCGTGCCGGCGGCGGTGAGCGCCAACGCCGCGGTGTATCTGCGTCGGTGCGAGGTGCGGTGGGGCGGGAGCAAGGACTTCTCCTTCTGGCGACGATCGGCCCGTGGTCGAGGCCGAGAGAGCGGGCCGGCAGGGTGTGGCCGGCTGGCAACGCGCTGGACAGGGAAGGGCGCTGCACGAGGTGACCCACGAGGGGTGTGTCGGAACTCAGCGGCGCGCGACAGGTGGGGGGTGTGAAGGAACGGTGAACGTTCAAGAGCAGACTGGCATCGCATGCACAGTTTTGTCATGGCGATGACAAAGCAAAGGCTGAAATTGGCTATTGCTTGCTGGATGTTCGCCCCGGCTCAGGGCGCTTTTCGGCCGGTGCCGGACGGTCCGGGTGGCGTGGGTGGCGTGGGTTCACGGATATGGAAAGCTGCTCACGCCGGTTACCGCGGACCGGACCGATACCGGGACACTGGCCTGACGATGAATCAGCAGAATCAGCGAAGTCAGCGGGATCAGGGAACGCGCCGTCGGCCGGTGCGGCTCGCGACGTTCAATGTGCTGCACGGCCGGCCGCTGCCGGACGGAGAGCCCCTCTCCCCTGCCGCGAACCCGGCCGAAGGACCGCTCGCCCGAGCCGTCCGGTCCCTGGACGCCGATGTCCTGGCGTTGCAGGAACTGGACCGCCTCCAGGAGCGATCGGGCGGAGCCGACCAGGCGTCGGTCGCCGCCGACGCGGCGGGGCTGAAGCACTGGCGCTACGCGAGCGCGATCCACGCCCGTTGCACAGCGGATCGTGGGTGGATCCGCGACCCGGCCGAACCGGGACTGCGGGTGTACGGCCCGCAGGACGTCGGCTCGGCCACGGATGTCCCCTCGCACGGGATCGCGTTGCTCTCCCGGTTTCCGGTACGGGACTGGCGGGCCCGGCGGTTGGCCCCGGCGCCCCTCTGTATGCCCCTGCGGATGGCCGGGCGGCCCGGGCTCACCTTGGTACGGGACCAGCCACGGGCCGCGCTGGCCGCCGTACTGGAGGGGCCGGGTGGTCCGTTCACGGCGGTGGCGGTGCACCTGTCGTTCGTACCGGGATGGAACATCGGACAGCTGCTCGCCGTCCGCGAGTGGATCGCCGACATGCCCTCACCCCATGTGCTGCTGGGCGACTTCAACCTGGTCGGCGCCGTGCCCGGGGTCGTACTGAACGCGCCCCGCAAGGCCCGCACTCCACCGTCGCCCCGCGGTTGGCGGGATCTGGCCCGCATCCCGACCTATCCCGCGCACCGTCCGATCGTGCAGTTCGACCATGTGCTCGCGAGCGGCGTCGACGTGGCAGCGGCGAGCGGAGTGCGCACCCCCGCGACGGGGATCTCCGACCATCGCCCGCTCGTGCTCGAACTGCCGCTGTGACCCCGCCCGTTCAGCCCGCCGTGCCGCATGCGGCGCGTGTCATGACGAGGTCCAGGGCCGAACGGGACGGTGTCCCGCTCCTGCGGTGGACGGCGGACGGATGCGTCTCGACCGTACGGCGGCTGAGGTGCAGCCGCGCCGCGACGGCCTGGTTGCTCAGTTCCTCCGCCACCAGCTCGGCGATCTCGAATTCACGGGTGGTCAGCTCGCCCAGGTCGTCGCGGACACCTCGGCGCTTCCCCCGGCGGGGCCCTGTCCGGAACGCTTCACCAAGGGCGTGGCGCGCACCAGGGAGTTCCGTGCAGCACGGTGAACCAGGGCTGCCCCAGGCCGTTGATCACGGCGTCGAGACGGGCCGGCGACGGGTTCTCCCAGCATCGTCCTCCGCCGCTTGCCACTCCTCGCCCGTCCGCGCGCGGGAGTCCGCGGCACCCCGGCGGGGTGGTGCGGGCGGTGCGGGCGGTGCGGGCGGTGCGGGCGGCGGAGGCTCAACGGCCCGTCCGGATCAGGCCCGTCAGGTAGCGCCAGAGCGACGAGCGGCGCTGGACGGCCTGGTCCGCCGCCGCCGTCCCGGACGCGTCGGGGGTGTCGGGGGTATCGGGGTCAGCGGGGGTTTCGGACTCCGGGCCCGCGGCGCGCTCCGGCCCTTCCGGCGCCAACGGGGCGACCGGCGAGGCGAGTTCGTACCGCACCGGCAGCGATCGCAGGCCGCGCATGAACGGGGAGGACCGCCAGGGCAGTTGGTCCACCGGGAGCGCGAGTTCCAGGTGGGAGAAGCGCTCGAACAAGCGGCTCACCCCCACCGCCGCGACCGTCGACGCCAGTTCGCGTGCCGGGCACTGGCGTCGGCCCGCGCCCCACGCGAGGTGCGCCCGGGTGCTGACGGCCGTGTTGGCCACCGCGTGGTCGGCGAAGACGGGATCGGCGTGCGCGGCGGCGGAGGACACCCAGACCGGATCGCCCTCGCGGATCGTGTAGTTGCCGAGGGGAGTGTCCTTGGCCGCGAACCTCGGTACGAAGTTCACCAGCGGCGGTTTGCGCATGACGACCCGGTTCATGCTCTCCCGGACCATCCCGGCGGACAGACTCGCCCGTGCGCTGCCCTCCCCCGCGATGACCTCGACCACGGTGTTCGAGATCAGGATGCCGACGTGGTCGGACGTCATGCCGAGCAGCATGAACAGCTCGCGGGCGAGCGCGTCGAGGGAGAGGTCGGGGTGGGCGGCCAGCAGGTAGGAGGGGAAGTCGTCGCCCGGCCGCGTCCGCTTGGCCTCCGCCAGCTCCACCAGGGTCTCCAGCAGGCGTTCCAGGGCGGGTTCCGCGTCCGGCCCCGCGTCGAGGACCCGCCACATGTCCATCAGCGCGTCGTCGCCCTGTGAGCCGGGGAAGCCGAGCAGATGACTGGCCACCATCAGCGGCAGCGGTCGCGCGAACTGCGCCGACAGGTCGGCCACGCCCGTGCCACCGCCCTGTCCCAACAGGGTGATCAGTTCGTCGGCATGGGCGGTGACGGCCGCTTTCAGCCGCTTGGTCTGCGGATGGCGCGGATCCTGGAAGGGCTTGAGCGCCGCGTCCCACGCCGTCCGCAGCGGCTGGTAGCCGGGACCGCCCTGGATCAGCACGTGGTTCACCTCCAGGGAGGGTCCGAGCGGCCAGTCGGCGGGAACCCTGCCCTCCGACCGGGCCCGCCAGTTCTCCAGCCCCTTGGGCCACGCGTCGTCGTCCTGGAGGACCTGAAGCGACTCGCGGTACCCCAGCACCAACCACGCCGGTACGCCCAGCAGATCGACCGGAGCGACCGGTCCGTGCCGCTGCCTCAGCCGCTCGTAGACGAGCGCGGGGCGCGTCTCGTAGTCCCGGGTCAGCAGCGGCTGCGCGGTCATCGCCTCCAACCGCGTGTCGTCCACGTCCGTGGTTCCGCCGTCCCCCATGTGGGATTCCACTGTTCGCAGCCCTTCGACGCTCCCCGCCACCGGTTCGTAGCACTTCAGCGGCTGCGAACCGGTGCCAGACCCTACCCCAGACCACACGAACGGGCCGCTGCGGGGCGCCCGTTGGTTCAGGCCGTGGTTCAAGCCGTGACCTGCGCTGGTTTGCCCGGAGTGCGCAGGACCGGGTCGGTGCGCAGCCGCAGGAAGGCGAGACCGAGGGCGACGGCCTGCAGCGCGGCGCACACCGCGATGACGTAGTCGAGGGCCCACGGCGAGGTGAGGGCGACGATGATGCCCGCGAGCGGGAAGGGCAGCAGCAGAAGCAGGATGGTCAGGGAGAGGGTGCTGCCGAAGACCGCGGCCGGGATGAGCAGGGAGCGCAGTGTGCGCAGGACGACGGTCAGGCCGCCGTCGCCCGCCATGAACAGCGCCATGAGGACGACGTACGCGGTGTACGTGGGCGCGTGGGCCAGGGCGAGACAGGCCGCCGACGCGACGGTGGAGCACACCACGCCGACTCCCCACAGGCCCAGCCGGTTGAGCGCGAAGCGGCAGACGGTGACCGTCAGGAGCGTGGAGGCCGCGGCTGCCGACCAGAGGGTGCCGACGGCCGCCGGGGACAGACCGAAGCGTTCGACGACGATGATCGGGCTGGCGGACTGGAGCAGTCCGAGCGCGAGGTTGGAGACGGTCAGGCCACCCACCAGCCAGCCGAGCGCGGGCAGCGAACGCAGCGTCCGCCAGCCCGTCTTGAGGCCCGCTCCCCGCTGTGTGGTGCCGGGCTGGGAACCGCGAAGGGGGGTCGGCGGGGTCTGCAGGGCGAGGGCCGCCGCCAGGCACGACAGCACGCTCAGAACGGCGAGCATGTGGGTCGGCCCCGCCAGCAGCAGGACGCCGCCGAGCGCGGGTCCGGTGAGCGTCGCCGTCTGGTCGATGCCGATCAGGACGGCCTGAACCTTGTGTGCCTGGGTGTCCGCACGGCGGCTCACGATCGCGCCCACGGCTTCGTTGGCGATGAAGCTGAACTGCGTCAGGGTGCCCGTCGCGGCGGCGAGCGCCATCACGACGAGAGTCTGCGCCGTCCCCCGTTCCAGCATCATCAGCGCGATACTCCCGCCGGCCACGAGGACCCCGCGCGCCGAGGAGGCGAGGAAGAACACGATGGCGGCCCCGCGCCGGTCCACCAGGTCACCGGCGAGGCCGAAGGCCGCCACCCGCGGTATCCATTCCAGCGCGAAGGCCAGTCCGGTCAGCGAGGCGGATTCGGTCGTGGCCAGTACCAGGAGCGGCATGGCGTACGTCGACATGGAGAAGGCGAGTGCGTCGAAGGCCCGCGGTGCGTAGACCCGGCGGAGCAGGCTGCCGGGCGGTACGGCGGCATGCCGACCGGCCGGTCGGCCCTCGTACAGTTGAATGGTCACGGAGTATGGGGGGCTTTCACTCAGCTGTGATGGGGAACGCCCGGCGGGCTCGAAGGACCCTCAGGCGGGCAGATGGACGACATTCATCGAGCCGGAGAGCCACCCGCCGTCCACGGCGTGACGCCCCGGCGGCGGTCCGTTCGACACCGACGGCACCTACGGGGTGGTGCGGACCGCCTCGCCACCGGAACCGGTGGAGACCTCGCCACCAGGACCGGTGGAGAGAGCACTGCTCGTCCATGCCATGACGCGATGTCGGGTCACACGAACTCCGCTCGGAACGAGGGCGAGTCGGGAAACGGGCATGCGGAATGAATCGACACGACCGAGACCGGGGAAGGGCATCGACGCAGACCTTGTTTAGGCATCAACATCTGTGCAGCCACAAGGTAGCCGAAACTTTCGGATCACCCGAAAACGTAATCAGCCAAAGTCACCGACCTGCGACTGAATATGACATCAGCAACAGCCGGGCCGTGCAAGAGGTGCGCCGGATCCCGCCAGACCGTCGTACGGAACGGACGCGTCGGTCCGTGGGATCCGGGGCGTCAGGAGGGGGACGCCCGGGTCCGTGTTCGTGACCCGAACGGTGAAATCGCGTATGCCGGTTTGCGGTGTCCACCTCCTGGCCACACGGTGAAGAAAGGCATGTCGCCGCATCCCACTCGTCGGCGGCCTCGAGGAAAGCGACTGTGATGATGAAGGGCAATGCCAGAACGAAGCAGCTCAGGGGCAAGATGAGGGAGACCCTCGGCAAGGCCCTGGGCGACAAGTCCATGCAGAGGGCGGGCCGCGGCGAACAGCTGCGCGGCAAGGCCCAGGAGATGACCGAAAGGGCCGCGGGCCAGATCCGCCAGCGGACCAAGCACTGAGGACCAGGGCCCGGGCGTCCCGGCTACGGTCGTCGACGCCCCGCGCAGGGTCTTCAGCGCCTCGGGGCGCGGTCCTCGGCGTCGCCCCTCGGCGGATGTGGCGGTGCCGCTCGGTCCGCTCTCGGTGACGAATCGTGTTCCGGCCCGCCGGGTCCGTCGCGGTGGTCGGCGCCCTGCGGGGTCAGTGCCCCGGGATCGATGCCGGTGACGGCCCCTTCATCCCGGTGGCGTGCGCGACCACGCCACCGAGGAAGGTTCGCGACGCGCCGCAAGCTCCGCCCGGGTCGGGCCGGAACGCCGGAACCCGGGTCGGGCCGGAACCCCGCAACGGAGGGCGCGCAGGACCATGACTCTTCAGCATCCCGCCGACCGCGGCGGCGCCGGACGCGGCAGGTTCGAACGATTCGCGGAGTCGGTGTCGACGGTGACCAGTTCACCGGCCTTCTTCGTCTTCTGTGTCGTGCTGGTTTCCTTCACTGTCGCCGTGCACATCGCCGGAATCGCGACGGAGTGGCTCCTGCTCGCCGGGGACTCCATGACGGCGGTGACGCTGCTGCTCCTCGCACTGCTCAAGAATTCGGAACTACGGGCCGAGCGAGCGATTCAGCGCAAGCTGGACGCCATCGCCGCCGCTCTGCTCGAAGCGCAGGAAGGTGAACCGGGAGAGGCGCACGAGAACCTCAGGGACGTGATCCGGATGGAGGACGAGATCTGAGGGTCCGAGGGGCGGCTCGTTCCCCGGGTGGGCCTACGCGTGCGTCAGCCGGAGCCGTAGGTCGATCTCCTGGTCGCCGGAGGCGGACCCGGACACCTGGACGCCGAAGGCGGACGTGAGGGTCTGCCGCAGCCGGTCGACCGCCACGGGACCGCCTTGGAGCTCCACGGTGACGGAACCGTTCAGGGAGAGGTCGGACGGGAGCGTGGCGTCACGCGCGTCCCGGCCGACGAGGAAGGCTCCGGTCCAGGTGTCGGACCGCGCGGTGCTGTCGTGCCGTGGCATGTCGTCACCGCTCTCCTCGGCGAAGCGTGTACCCAGGACGCGCAACACGGTGTCCGCGTCCGCGACGGAGCAGGCGTCCAGGACGACCTGCACCAGCTCGGGGGAAGAGGTCGGCCGATCTGCCGGGTCGGGGGATGACGAGGTGTTGTGCGCGGTGTCGGGGTGGTGCGCCGTGCTGTTCATGGTGTCCTCTCACGTCTCCTGGTCGGGCCCGGCACCGGCGGAGCGGAGCCGAACCGTGTGCGGGTCGCGTTGTCGTCAGAGTTCGCGCAGGGCGGGCAGCAGCGTCTTCTCGGCCCAGGCGATGAACGGGAGTTGCTGGTCGCCGCCCACCTGCACCAGGGCGACCTCGGTGAAGCCCGCCTCCACGTAGAGCCGGACCGCCTCCATGAAGGTGTCGACGTCGTCGCCGCACGGGATGGCTCCCGCGGTGTCCTCCGGGGTGACGTACCGGGTGGCGCCGTCGAAGCCCGAGGGACCCGGCAGTTCGGCGTTGACGGGCCAGCCGCCGAGGGCCCAGCGGAACTGTCCGTGCGCGCGGGCCACCGCGGCCTCCCGGTCCGGGTCATAGCAGACGGGCAGCTGCCCGACGCGCGGTTTGCCCCGGCCGCCACTTCGGTCGAAGGCCTCGATGAGTTCCGGCTCGGGCTCGGTGGCGATGACGAGGTCCGCGAGCCGGCCGGCCAGGGAACAGGACCGCTTGCCGGATACGGCCACCCCGATCGGGGGCGGTTCGTCCGGCAGGTCCCACAGCCGGGCGTTCGCCACCTCGAAGTGTGTGCCCCGGTGGTGCACGTCGCCGCCCCCGAAGAGCTCGCGGATGATCTCCACGGCCTCTTCGAGCATCTCAAGACGGATCTGCGGGGAGGGCCAACCACCGCCCACCACATGCTCGTTGAGGTTCTCGCCCGAGCCGAGCCCGAGCCGGAACCGTCCCTCCGAGAGCAGTTGCAGGGTCGCCGCCTTCTGCGCGACGACGGCAGGGTGATAGCGGGTCGTCGGGCAGGTCACGTACGTCATGAGCGGTATCCGCGCCGTCGCCTGGGCGGCGGCGCCGAGCACGCTCCACGCGTACGGGGCGTGCCCCTGCGACTCCAGCCAGGGGAAGTAGTGATCGGACGTGACGGAGAAGTCGAAACCGGCCCGCTCCGCCTCGACCACGTGTTCTACAAGGTCGCGGGGGCCGGCCTGCTCGGTCATCATCGTGTAGCCGATTTGCACCATATCCTCCGCATTACCCGTAGCCATGGTCCGAAACCTCCGAGCGCTGCCGCAGGTGGTGAGCCGGCGCCGACCGGAGGGGGCGCCGACTCACCGACGCCGAGCTCTCCCACGTCACGGAGGTCCGGCCCTCCGGGGCAGGCCGGGTCAGGCCGAGTCGCGGACGAGCACCCGTCCCGGGGACCGGGTGATGCCGCCCGTGTCGAGGCCGAGGGCGGTGCGCGCGGCCTGTCGTCCGTGGGCTTCGGCGTCGATGTGGACGGTGGTGAGTGCGGGGGTGATCAGGGCGCCGTACTCGGTGTCGTCGAAGCCGATCACGGCGATGTCGTCGGGCACGGTGAGACCGAGGTCGCAGGGCGGTCAGGGTGCGCAGGGCGACGTCGTCGTCGAAGGCCGCGACGGCCGTCACCGACTCGTGCGCCGCGCGAAACGCCTCAACGGCCGCGGTACCGGCCGTTCTTGGCCTCGGCACCACGAAGGGAGTGATCGCCGGCAGTCCCAGCACGTCCGCCGTCTCACGGACGAAGCGCATGCGCACCTCGGTCAGCGGCGAGTCGCTGTCCGGCAGCGCCATGGCGAGGTCCGTGTGGCCGCGCTCGGCGAGGTAGCGGATCTGCAGGGCCGCATGCCCGGCGAAGCCGCTCTTCCAGTCCTCGGCGTCGGGCTCGTGGCCGCCCAGATAGGCCTCGGCGAACCGGAGCACGGCACGCGGAGTGATCGTGTCGAGGACCTGCTGCGTCGAGTGCGGCGCGCAATGGCCGTGCCGGACGAGGAGCACATGGTCGTGCGCGGCGAGTTCGTCGTCGAGGCCCCGGATGTAACTTCGCGAGTAGTCGTCCGTGGAGGGCGTCACCATCGAGGGCGCCCACGCCGTCGTGGTCGCCACCGGGGTGCCTGGGCTCGTCGGCCCCGAGCACATCGAGCCGGGGGCGACGGTCATCGACGTCGGCATCCACAGGACCGGCCCCGGGCTCACCGCGACGTCCGCGCGAGCGAGGTGGACGGCGTCGCCGGCCGACTCGCTCCCGTACCGGGCGGCGCAGGACCGATGACGATCGCCCCGCCGATGGTGAACACGCTGCGAGCCTCGTCGCCGACGCCGTCGCCGACACGTCGAGGAGTTGACCGCCCGCGGGATCTGGACGCCGTGCGCGTCGCGGCCGAGTGGAGCGCGTCGCGACGACGTCCTCCGGGAACCTGATCAAGATTGGCCGCCGCGACATCGAGAAGACCGGGCCGTCGGCCCGTACCCATGGTCATGGGGTCGCCCCGCCCCTGACATGGCCGACATTCGAAGAACAGGCAGCCTCATGAACGCATCCGCTTCCATCGGCGTCACCGGCCTCGGAGTGATGGGCCGCAACCTGGCCCGTAACTTCGCCCGGAACGGTTACACCGTCGCCGTCCACAACCGCTCCGCCGGCCGCACCCGCGCGCTGGTGGACGAGTTCGGCCACGAGGGCTCCTTCGTCCCGGCCGAGACGGCCGAGGAGTTCGTGGCCGCGCTCGCCCGCCCCCGCCGCCTCATGATCATGGTGCAGGCGGGCGCGGCCACCGACGCCGTCATCGACGAGTTCGCCCCGCTCCTCGAGAACGGCGACATGATCATCGACGGCGGCAACGCCCACTTCGCCGACACCCGCCGCCGCGAGGCCGCGCTGCGCGAACGCGGCCTGCACTTCGTCGGCGCGGGCATCTCCGGCGGCGAGGAGGGCGCCCTCAACGGGCCGAGCATCATGCCCGGCGGCTCGGCGGAGTCGTACGCCGTCCTCGGCCCGATGTTCGAGAGCATCAGCGCCAAGGTCGACGGCGAACCCTGCGCCACCCACATCGGCACCGACGGCGCCGGACACTTCGTCAAGATGGTCCACAACGGCATCGAATACGCCGACATGCAGCTCATCGCCGAGGCCTACGACCTGCTGCGCCAGGTCGCCGGGTACAGCCCCGCCGAGATCGCCGACGTCTTCCGCACCTGGAACGAGGGCCGCCTCGGCTCCTATCTGGTCGAGATCACCGCCGAGGTCCTCGCCCACACCGACCCGCACACCGGTGGCGCGTTCGTCGACATCGTCGACGACGCCGCCGGGCAGAAGGGCACTGGTCGCTGGACCGTGCAGACCGCCCTCGACCTGGCCTCCCCGGTCACCGCCATCGCCCAGGCCACCTTCGCCCGCGCCGCCTCCGGCCAGAGCGACCTGCGCGCCGCCTACCGAGGGCTGCCCGGCGGCACGACTCCCCCGCTCAGTCGCACCGAGGCCGCACGCTTCACCGCCCAGGTCGAACACGCCCTGTACGCCTCGAAGGTCATCGCCTACGACCAGGGCTGGAAGATGATCCTGGACGCCGCCGCCGAGTACGGCTGGAAGATCGACCTCGGCTCGGTCGCCCGGATCTGGCGCGGCGGCTGCATCATCCGCGCCTCCTTCCTCGACCGTATCCGCGCCGCCTACGCCACCGACCCCGACCTCGTCAGCCTGCTCGCCGAGGACGGTTTCGCCCAGGAGATCAGCGACGCCCAGGTGCCCTGGCGGGAGATCGTCGCCTCCGCCGCCCGGCGTGGCATCCCCGTCCCCGCGTTCTCCGCCGCGCTGTCGCACTACGACACCCTGCGCGCCGACCGCCTGCCCGCCGCCCTCCTCCAGGGGCAGCGCGACTACTTCGGCGCCCACACCTACCGGCGCACCGACCGTGAGGGCTCCTTCCACACCCACTGGTCGCAGCCCGACCGCCCCGAAACCACCGCCTGACAGGGACTCGGGCCGCGCGGGTCACTTCCGTGGGGCGGGCGGCCCACCCATCGGGTTCCTGCCACGCCTGGGTGTGTTCACGGGTGTGGCAGGGCCCCCACGCGGCTGCCGCCCAGGTCACGGGACTGCCACGCTGGATCACATGGCACGTGAGCGGCACAGCGGCGGCACAGGGGGCAACGGCGGTACGGCACTGGGCGCTTCCTGCGCGCCCGGCGGGTCCGGGGATCCCGGCGGCTCGGCGACGTCACCTTCGGCTACCGGTCCATGACGCTGAAGGGCACCGACGGCCACCGCCTGGTCGCGTGGCACGCCCCGCCCGGCACCCCGGAGTACGACGCGATGCTCCTGCTCGACACGGCCGGGGAGGCGGGAGAGCAGCCCGCGCGCCGGGCGGCCCGCGGCCGGCTAGCCGCCCCTTTCTTCACGTGCCCCTCGGGTGGCCTCGGCACGGGCGGCAGGCACCCCGTACGAGCGTTCGGGGGCGCGCCTCGTACGGGGTGGTCTCGGGCGGACGGTGCCGCGGCGGGGTCAGGCCAGGGTCGCGGTGTCGATCACGAAGCGGTAGCGCACGTCCGAGGCCAGGACACGCTCGTACGCCTCGTTGATCTTCTCGGCGGGGATGATCTCGATCTCGGCGCCGATGCGGTGCTCGGCGCAGAAGTCGAGCATCTCCTGCGTCTCGCGGATGCCGCCGATCAGCGAGCCCGCGTACACGCGGCCCTGCATGATCAGCGAGAACACGTTCAGCGACAGCGGCTCCGCGGGAGCGCCGACGTTGACCATCGTGCCGCCCACGGCGAGCAGGCCGAGGAAGGTGTCGAGGTCGAGCTTGGCGCTGACCGTGTTGAGGATGACGTCGAAGGTGCCGGCGAGCTGCTCGAAGGTGGCCGGGTCGCTGGTGGCGTAGTAGTGGTCGGCGCCCAGCCGCAGGCCGTCGTCCATCTTCTTCAGCGACTGCGACAGGACGGTGACCTCGGCGCCCATCGCGTGTGCGATCTTGACGGCCATGTGGCCGAGTCCGCCGAGGCCGACGACGGCGACCTTCTTGCCGGGGCCCGCACCCCAGCGGCGCAGCGGGGAGTACGTGGTGATGCCCGCGCACAGCAGCGGGGCGGCCTCGTCGAGGCCGAGGCCCTCGGGGACGGTGACGACGAAGTCGTCGTCGACCACGACGTGGGTGGAGTAGCCGCCCTGGGTCAGGGTGCCGTCGGCGTCGATCGAGCCGTAGGTGAGGGTGCTGCCCTTGAGGCAGTACTGCTCCTCGCCCCGCAGGCAGGGCACGCACTCGCGACAGGAGTTGACCATGCAGCCGACGCCGACCCGGTCACCCACGGCGTGCCGGGTGACCTCGGAACCGACCTGGGTGACGATGCCGGCGATCTCGTGGCCGGGGACCAGGGGGTAGGTCGCCGGGCCCCACTCGCTGCGGACGTTGTGGATGTCGGAGTGGCAGATGCCGCAGTACTTGATGTCGATGAGGACGTCGTGCGGACCGACGTCACGGCGCTCGACGGTGGTCGGCGCGAGCGGTTCGGTCGCCGACGTGGCGGCGTATGCGGGGACGGTAAGCACCGGTTCTCCAGTGGGGGGTGAAGGTGATGGGGTCGTCGGCAGCCGGACGGCTGCCGAAGTCTGACTGGGCGTCCGCTCCGCCGCGTGGCACCAGCCGCATCGTCGCGGAGCCCGCCACGGGGCTACTGATGCGGGCGATGGTGTTCGCGGAGCAGCGGACGTACTTGGTGCGGTAGGCGGCGTCGACCTCGCTGTCGATCTCGCCGTCGGCGTCCGTCAGGGTGACGTCCTTCTCGACGCCGTCGGCCTCGAAGCGGCGCTCGCGGCGGGCCCGGGTGCCGCGGAACCAGTCGGCGCCCGGGCCGTGGGACGTGGTCATGGCCTGGCCTCCTTCATGGGTGTGGTCACTGGGTGTGGTCACTTCTGCCGGACGCTTCAGCGTGAGAGCGGCCGCGGCCACCACGAGCAGCAGGACGGTCGAGATCGTGAGGCCTACGCGCATGCCGTGCAGGAAGTCGGTGGTGATCAGGGCGCCGTAGACCGCCACGGCCAGGGCGCCGCCCAGCTGCCGGAAGGTGTTGAGCACGCCGCTCGCGGTGCCCGCCCGCTCGGCCGGGACGTTGTCCAGCAGCACAGCCGTCCGCCCGTGGCCACGACCGCGGCGAGG
This sequence comes from Streptomyces olivochromogenes, assembly GCF_001514115.1. Lineage (GTDB taxonomy): Bacteria > Actinomycetota > Actinomycetes > Streptomycetales > Streptomycetaceae > Streptomyces > Streptomyces olivochromogenes. The sequence goes on along the minus strand of NZ_KQ948461.1, from coordinate 205,758 downwards.
TGAGCGCGCGATCCTCGTGAACAGCGGCAGCGCGGCGAACATCAGCGTGTAGCCGTCCATGACCCGCTGCAGGCCCGTGACGCCACCGCCGAGGTCGTCCTGGATCGAGGGCGGCGCGACGTTGACGACCAGCGCGTCGAGGGTGGTCACGAAGAAGCCGAGGCCGGCCGCCGCCAGCGCCGGCACGGGACTTGGGATCGGGCCGGGCGGTCGGCGCCGTGATCAGGGCTGGACGAGCACCTTCAGTGCTTCCCGGGCCGCCATCGCGCGATAGCCGTCGGGTACTTCGTCGACGCTCACCGTGCGGTCGAAGACGCGCCCGGGTTCGATCTTCCCCTCGAGGACGTCGGGGAGCAGTTCCTCGATGTAGGCGCGGGCCGGAGCCACTCCGCCGGTGACGGTGATGTTGTTCATGAACACGTCGAAGCCCAGCGGCGCCTGGTCGTACTGCGGAGCGCCCACCCGGCTGATCGTGCCGCCCGCGCGCACCACGCCCAGTGCCATCTCGAAGGCGGGCAGCGTACCGACGCACTCCAGCACCGTGTGCGTACCGTCGCCGCCGGTCAGCTCGCGCACACGCGCGACACCTTCCTCACCGCGTTCGGCGACGATGTCGGTGGCGCCGAAGTCGCGGCCGAGGTCGGTGCGGACCTTGTGCCGCCCCATCAGGATGATCCGCTCGGCGCCGAGCCGTTTGGCGGACAGCACCGCCGACAGCCCGACCGCTCCGTCTCCGACCACGGTCACGGTCGTCCGGGGAGTGACGCCCGCCGTCACCGCGCAGTGGTGGCCGGTGCAGAACACGTCCGACAGGGTCAGCAGCGACGGCAGCAGGGCGGAGTCCTCGCCGACGGGCAGCTTCACCAGCGTGCCCTGGGCATGCGGTACCCGCACCGCCTCTCCCTGGCCGCCGTCCACCCCGTCCGTGGCCCAGAAACCCCCGTGCCGGCACGAGGTCTGCAGGCCCTCGCGGCAGAAGTCGCAGGTGTTGTCCGAATAGACGAAGGGGGCCACCACCAGGTCTCCGGTCTTCAGTCCGGACACCTCCGCGCCGACGTCCTCGACGACACCCAGGAACTCGTGGCCGATGCGGTCGCCCTGCTCGGTGGGCGGACGCGACCCGTACGGCCACAGGTCGCTGCCGCAGATGCACGACCGCACCACGCGTACGACCGCGTCCGTGGGCCGCTGGATCTTCGGGTCGGGAACCTCCTCCACCCGCACGTCACCGGCACCGTAAATCAGAGTTGCTCGCATGATTCTTTCCGATCGAGTCGTCCTGTACTTGAAGGGACATTCCGGCCGTTCAAGAAGTATGGGTCTCGATATCGGGGCGCGCATTCTCGCGCCTGCCTGCGATGACGACTCCGGGGTGCAGCGGTGGATCCGGTGGACCGACGTCCTCAGACCTTCCAGGAGCGCAACTGGTCGGCGACGGCGGGGACGCCGACGCGGGTGTCGCGGATCTTGCGGACAAGGTCCGACAGGGCTCCGTACGGCGGGTCGATGCCCTCGCCCGACTGGTCCATGTACTGGGCGGCGACGAACGCGGCGAACAAGCTGTTGCGGTGCGGCAGCGGCTCCAGGCGCACGATGGTGTGCATCAGCGCGGCGGCGCGCCAGGCCGCGTCAGGGTCGGCCGCGGCGAGCGTGGGCAGCTTGGTCTTGTGCCGGGCGACGGCCGCGACGAGCGCGGAGTAGTCCGACACGGACATGTCCTCGCGGGCGAGGGCGGCCTCCTGGACGTCGAGCAGCCAGGCGACATCGATGGTCAAGTGCATCAGGCGGCCGCGGATCCGTCCCGGCGCTCGGCGGGCGGCACCTCGTCGGGGAACGCGTCGTCGAACTCGCCGCGCAGCCGGTCGGCCCAGGCGGTGGCGCCCGCGACGAACTGCCTGCGCTGCATCTCCCGGACACCGAGGTCGTGCAGATACTGCTTGAGGCTCTTGCCGTCGGCCGCGGCGGCCGCGCGCACTCCCTCCAGCTCCTCTTCCGTGAAGGTCACGTTCAGTGATGGCATACTCGGATGGTACCTGGTTGGTACCTGGGGCGCGAGATCTCACGCCCTGCCGCCAGCACCGAGCCGGGAGCGGTGCCGGTGTCCCACTGGCTGAACGAGCGGCCGTGGGGCGAATCATCAGGTCCTCGACGTCGCCGATCTAAGCTCGGCGCATGGCCAAGTACTTCGACGTGCACCCCGAGAACCCCCAGCAGCGCACTCTCAGCCAGGTGGCGGACATCATCCGCGGCGGAGGGCTCGTCGCCTATCCGACCGACTCCTGCTTCGCCCTCGGAGCTCAGCTCGGCAACCGGGACGGACTCGACCGGATCCGTTCGATCCGCCGGCTGGACGACCGGCACCACTTCACCCTGATGTGCCAGGACTTCGCACAGCTGGCCCACTTCGTACGCCTGGACAACGCGGTGTTCCGCGCGATCAAGGCCTCGACTCCGGGTAGTTACACCTTCATCCTCCCGGCGACGAAGGAGGCACCGCGCAGGCTGCTGCACCCGAAGAAGAAGACGGTCGGCGTCCGGATTCCCGACCATGTCGTCGCCCGGGCGCTCCTCGCCGAGCTCGGCGAGCCCCTGCTGTCGAGCACCCTGCTCCTCCCGGACGAGGAGAAGCCGCTGACCCAGGGCTGGGAGATCAAGGAGGAACTCGACCACGTGGTGGACGCTGTCCTCGACTCCGGCGACTGCGGCGTCGAGCCGACGACCGTCATCGACTTCTCGCAGGGCGAGCCCGAGATCGTACGACGAGGAGCGGGCGATCCCTCCCGGTTCGAGTGACGGGCGATCCCTCCCGGTTCGAGTGACGGGCGGCCCCTCCCGGTTCGAGTGATGCGCGGGTGAGCGGGGCGAGCCGGGCGGTCAGAAGGCGGGGCCGCTGACCTTCCAGATCCGGGTGGCGACCTGGAGGTTGAAACGGCTGTCCACCTCGTCGAGCCGACGGCCGCTGACCTCCCTGATGCGCTGCAAACGGTAGCGGAGCGTGCTGCGGTGCACGGCGAGGGCCTGCGCCGTCTCGTCGTAGTTGCCGCCGTGGTCGAAGTACCGGGTGAGGGTGTGCACCAGGTCGGTGCCGTGGGCGTCGTCGTAGTCGAGGAGCGCGCCGAGCCATTCGCGGACGAAGTCGGTGACGTCCCCCGCGTCCTTGTCCCGGGCCAGGATGCGGTAGAGGCCGAGTTCCTCGCAGGTCGTGGTGCCGTCCGCGGGGTGGGACTGGCGGCGTACGGCCAGCGCGCGGACGGCCTGGTCGAAGGAGCGCGGGATGTCCGCCACCGCCTCGCACAGGCTGCCGATGCCCACCGCGCCGTGCGGGGAGCCCACTTCGTCGGCGAGGGCCTTGTACAGACCCGAGTCGCGCGGCTCGCCGCGGACCACGAGCACCGCCATGTCCCCTCGTCGGGCCAGCAGCGACCGCAGGCCCCGTCCCTGCGCGGCCCGTCCCACCGCTCCCAGGAAGCGGTCGTCGGCGGCCGTTCCCCGCCACTGTGCGACCGTGACGTGGTGCGGTCCACGCAGGTCGTGACCGACGGCCTCGGCCCTGGCATAGGCGCCGCCGGCGTCGGCGCCGGTGAGCAGGTCGTCCACAAGTTCCCGGCGCAGGCGCAGTTCGGCCTCCGCCAGGCTGCGGCGGTGGGCCAGTTCCAGGGACAGTGCCGTGCACGCGTGTTCGAGGGCAAACATTTCGGCCGCGCCCGCCGTGCCGTCGGGGTCGATCAGTTCGATGCTGCCGAGGGGCTCACCGTGGTGGCGGGCCAGTCCGATGAGACGTCCCTCGTGACGGATCGGACCGAGCTCGCGCATCGCGTCGTGCATGAGTTGCTCGCGCTGGAGCGGATCGGGCTTGGTGTCGGCCTCGGGCGGGACCGGGCCCGCGCGGGCGAGGAGGTTTCCGAAGCGGTCCTCGACACGGGCGGCGAGGCCGGTCAACTCGTACACGGCGGCGGCGATGCCGTGCTCCCCCTCGTCGGTGAGGGAGGTCCGGGCGAGGACGTCGTGCACGGTGCGCTGCTCCTCCAGCTCCGCCACCAGCGCGGTGAGTCGTTCGTTGACCGCGTCCCGCTCCTCGATCGCCCGGAACAGCTGTCGGGCGTACTCGCGGTCGCGGCGGCGGGCTTCGGCGTTGTAGAGCGCGGCGCCGGTCGAATGAGCAAGGGCGTAGACGAGGAACCGGTCCTCGTCGGGAGGCGGATTCCCGGCGCTGACCAGCAGGTAGCCGAGCAGCCCGCCGGAGCTGCGCAGGCCCACGGCCCAGCCCCAGCCGCCCTCCCGGAAGTGGACGGCGCCGTCCTTCCCCTTCAGCGCGGTCAGCTGTTCGACCGGGTGGGTCGGATCGCGCGGTGCCCGGCCGTCAAGGGCCCGTGTGCTCGGCGTGGCCTCGAGCTCGAAGCGGCCGTCCCTGAGCATGTAGCAGCCCTCGGGCCGGCAGTCGAGGAGGCGTGGCACCTCGTCCATGGCCAACTGGAGGATCTCGTCCGCCGGACGGCCGTCGAGCATGGTCACGGCCAGTACGAACACGTCGTACAGGCTCGCCGACTGCTTGCGTCCCCAGCCGGTCAGGGCGGTGGTCGGCGCCCGGCTGCCGAGGCCGCGTGGTGCGATGCTGCGGTGCGCCGCACCGGTCGCGTCGTCGGCCGTGCCAGACATGCCGTAATACTAGCTTTCGCCACCTTTCGCCGCTTCTTGCATCGAACACCCCTGGGGGTGGCGCGTGCCGCGTGGCCTCCTGCACTCCCAGGGGGAGAGGAGGGGCCGAATTTCGCCCCGTCGGGAGCAGGCGTCGTCCCTCGTCCCGTAACACCCTGGCAAGGACGGAACCCACGACCCGTGTCCGCCCGCTGACGCCCGCGGACACGCGACCTCACCTGAAGACAACCGCCACAACCGGAGACGGGCGGACGCCGGGGGTGGCAGGCGAAGGAGTTCCTCATGGCCAAGGCAGTCGGAATCGACCTGGGCACCACCAACTCGGTGATCGCCGTATGGGAGGGCGGTGAAGCGACCGTCATACCCAATGCCGAGGGCTCGCGCACCACGCCCTCCATCGTCGCCTTCACCGACAGCGGCGAACGGCTGGTGGGTCAGCTCGCCAGGCGCCAGGCGATCCTCAACCCCAAGGGCACCATCTACTCGGCCAAGCGGTTCATCGGCCGGCACTTCGACGAGATATCCGACGAGGCCAAGGCGGTGGCGTACGACGTCGTCGAGGGCGAGGGCGGAGTCGCGCGCTTCAAGGTGCGCGACAAGCTGTACGCGCCGGAGGAGATCAGCGCGCTGGTGCTGCGCAAACTCGCCGACGACGCCGGCAAGCAGCTGGGCGAGAAGGTCACCGAGGCCGTCATCACCGTGCCCGCGTACTTCAACGACGCCCAGCGCCAGGCGACCAAGGACGCGGGGCGCATCGCGGGGCTCGAAGTACTGCGGATCATCAACGAGCCGACGGCGGCGGCGCTGGCGTACGGCATGGAGAAGAAGCAGCACGAGACGGTGCTCGTCTTCGACCTCGGTGGCGGCACCTTCGACGTGAGCATCCTGGACGTCGGTGACGGGGTCGTGGAAGTGCGCTCGACGGCGGGCGACAGCCACCTCGGCGGCGACGACTTCGACCGTCGACTCGTCGACCTGCTCGCGGACGGCTTCCAGAAGGAGAACGGGATCGACCTGCGCAAGGACCCACAGGCGCTGCAACGGCTGTTCGAAGCCGCGGAGAAGGCCAAGACGGAGCTGAGTTCGGTCACGCAGACGCAGGTCAGCCTGCCGTTCATCACCGCGGACGCCGCCGGCCCCAAGCACCTGACCGAGACGATCATGCGGTCCACGTTCGAGAAGATCACCGCCGACCTGGTCGAGCGGACCATGGAACCGGTCAAGCAGGCGATGGCCGACGCCAAGGCCAGCGCGAACGACATCGACGAGGTCATCCTCGTAGGCGGCTCGACACGCATCCCGGCCGTGCAGAACCTGGTCCGCCGGCTCACCGGCGGCAAGGACCCGAACATGAGCGTCAACCCCGACGAGGTCGTGGCGCTGGGCGCGGCGATCCAGGCAGGCGTACTCAAGGGAGAGGTCAAGGACGTCCTGCTGCTCGACGTGACGCCGCTGTCGCTGGGCGTGGAGACCCGCGGCGGGGTGATGACGAAGATCATCGACCGGAACACCACGATCCCGGTCCGCCGCTCGGAGACCTTCTCCACCGCGGAGGACAACCAGGAGGCCGTGGACGTCGTCGTCCTGCAGGGTGAGCGCGAGATGGCCGCCGACAACCGCGTCCTCGGCCGCTTCCAGCTGAAGGACATCCGCCCCGCCCCGCGCGGCGAGCCGCAGGTCGAGGTCATCTTCGACATCGACGCCAACGGGATCCTGAACGTCACCGCACGGGACAAGGACACCGGCAAGGAACAGACCATCACCATCAGCGAGGGCTCCAACCTCGACAAGGGCGAGGTCGAGCGGATGGTCCAGGAGGCCGAGCAGCACCGCGGCGAGGACCAGGCGCTGCGCGACGCCGTGGACGCCCGCAACGAACTGGACGCCGTGGCCTACCAGGTGGAGCGCCGGCTGAACGAGCTGGGCGAGACGGTGCCCTCGCACGAGCGGGCCCGGGCGGACATGCTCGTCGCCGATGCCCGTGAGGCGGTCCAGCAGGAGGCGTCCCCGGACAAGGCCAGGCCGCTGACCTCCGAGCTCCAGCAGGTGCTGGCGTCGCTCGCCCAGTACCAGGCGGGCGCGGCCGCACAGGCCCAGGCCGGCACCGGAACCGGGACGGAGGACACCGCGAGCGCCTCGGCAGCAGCCGGCGACGACGTGATCGACGCGGAATTCGACAAGAGCTGAGGAGCGGTCATGGCCACCGAGCAGGAGCCGATGACGCCCCCGGAACAGCCGGGCGAGACCCCGTCGTCCTCGCCGGTGCCGGAGGCGGACGAACAGACCGCCGCCCTCGACGAGATGCGCGACCGCTGGCGCCGCGCGCTCGCCGACCTGGACAACCTCCGTAAGCGTCACGCGAAGGAACTCGAACGCGTGCGGGCCGAGGAGCGCGCCCGCACCTCCGCGGCCTGGCTGCCCGTCCTCGACAACCTGGAACGGGCGCTGGCCCACTCCGACTCCGACCCCTCCGCCGTGCTGAAGGGCGTCGAAGCCGTACGCGACCAGGCGGTCGAGGTGCTGCGCGGCCTCGGGTATCCCCGCTACGAGGAGACCGGGGTGCCCTTCGACCCGACCCGGCACGAGGTCGTCGGAGTCGTCGACACCCCCGACGCCGAGCCGAACACCGTGGCCCAGGTGGTGAGCCCGGGCTACGGGGCGGACGGGAAGCAGTTGCGCCCCGCCTTCGTCGTGGTCAGCAAGCGGCAGGAGTGACGCCCCATGGCACGGGACTACTACGACGTGCTCGGGGTGCCGCGCACCGCGAGCGCGGAGGAGATCCAGCAGGCCTTCCGCAAGCTGGCGCGCCAACACCACCCCGACATCAACAAGGACCCGGGAGCCGAGGAGCGCTTCAAGGAGATCAACGACGCGTACAGCGTGCTGTCCGACCCCAAGACCAGGCAGCGCTACGACCGCTTCGGTGAGAACTTCCGGCAGATCCCGGAGGACTACGACGAGCGGGTGGCCGCGGGAGCGGGTGCCCGGGGCGGCTGGAGCGCGGGCGTCGGAGGGGCCGGAGGCGGCGGCGGACGTGGGGTGCGCTTCCGTACGGCGGACGGTGCCGACTTCGACGGCTCCGGCGTCGACTTCGAGGACCTGTTCGGCGGGATCTTCGGACGCGGCGGGGGCGCGGGCGGCAGCTGGGGTCCCGTGCCGGGCGCCGACCAGGAGGCCGAGATCCAGCTCAGCGTCGAGGAGGCGTACCGGGGCGGCAAGCGCGGCATCACCCTGGGCGGCCCCACCGGGCAGCGCACCTACGACGTCACCATCCCGCGCGGGGTGGTGGACGGGCAGCGTATCCGACTGGCCGGAGAAGGGGGCAGGGGCAGCCCCGACGCCCCGCCGGGCGACCTGTATCTGCGCGTGCGGATCAAGCCCGACGGGCGGTTCCGGCTGGAGGGCCGCGACATCCACGTGGTCCTCCCGGTGACACCGTGGGAGGCGGCACTCGGCGCGACCGTGCCGGTGTCCACCCCCGGCGGCACGGCCAAGGTCACCGTCCCCGCGGGCTCCTCCAGCGGCCGCCGGCTGCGGTTGCGCGGCGAGGGCATGCCCAACCCGCGGGGCGAGGACGGCAACCTGTACGCGGAGGTCCGCATCATGGTGCCGCCCGAGCCGACCGCCCGTGAGCGCGAGCTCTTCGAGGAACTGGCCGCCGCGTCCGCCTTCGACCCGAGGAGGCCCCGATGACCGCAGCCCCCCGTCCCGGCGGTGCGCACCGCCGTACCGCCACCCCGGTACCCCGGCCGGTCCTGAACATCGTGGTCCGCGCCGCCCCGCTCGGACCGGCCCATCGGCTCGGTCTCGACGCCGTCGCCACCCGTTCCGGTCTCCATCCGGAACTCGTACGCCGGTTCGTCACCCTCGGTCTCGTCGACGCCACCCGGGACGCCACCGGGCGACTGTGGTTCGAGCCGTCCGCTCCCGCCACCCTCGCCCGCATCCAACGACTACGGGCCGCGCTCCCCCTCAACTACGCCTCCCTGGGTCTGGTGCTCGATCTGCTCGACCGGATCAGTGAGTTGGAGGACGCTCTGAGGCGCAGCAACGCCGGCTCCAGGAGTGATGAATCGTGGATATGAACCGGCTCACCCAGAAGTCCCAGGAGGCGCTCCAGGAAGCGCAGACCCTCGCCGGCCGGCTGAACCAGACCGAGGTCGACGGCGAGCATCTGCTCCTCGCCCTGCTCGACCAGCCCGACGGCCTCATACCGCGGCTGATCGACCAGTCGGGCGCCGACACCCGGGCCCTGCGCACCGCGCTGAACGAGGAGTTGGCCCGCAGGCCGAAGGTGACGGGCCCCGGTGCCACCCCCGGGCAGGTGTACGTCACCCAACGGCTGGCGAAAGTACTGGACTTGGCCGAGCAGGAGGCCAAGCGGCTCAAGGACGAGTACGTGTCCGTCGAGCACCTGGTGCTGGCACTCGTCGACGAGGGGTCCCGCACGGCATCCGGCCGGCTGCTCAAGGAGCACGGCGTCAGCAAGGACGGGTTCCTGTCCGCGCTCACCAGGATCCGCGGCAACCAGCGCGTCACCTCGGCGACGCCCGAAGCGGCGTACGAGGCCCTGGAGAAGTACGGCCGTGATCTGGTCGCCGAGGCACGCAGCGGCAGGATGGACCCGGTGATCGGCCGGGACGCGGAGATCCGCCGGGTCATCCAGATCCTGAGCCGCAAGACGAAGAACAACCCCGTCCTCATCGGTGACCCGGGTGTCGGCAAGACCGCCATCGTGGAGGGGCTCGCCCAGCGCATCGTGCGGGGCGACGTACCCGACGGGCTGCGCGACCGGACGATCTTCTCGCTCGACATGAGTTCGCTGGTGGCGGGCGCCAAATACCGCGGCGAGTTCGAGGAACGACTGCAGGCCGTACTGAGCGAGGTCAAGGCGGGCGAGGGGCGCATCCTGCTCTTCATCGACGAACTGCACACGGTCGTCGGCGCGGGCGGCGGTGCCGAGGGCGCGATGGACGCCGGGAACATGCTCAAGCCGATGCTCGCGCGCGGCGAGCTGCACATGATCGGCGCCACCACCCTCGACGAGTACCGCAAGTACGTCGAGTCCGACGCGGCCCTCGAACGCCGCTTCCAGCAGGTGCAGGTGGACGAGCCGAGCGTCGAGGACACCATCTCCATCCTGCGCGGACTGCGCGAGCGTCTGGAGGTCTTCCACGGTGTGAAGATCCAGGACACCGCGCTGGTCGCGGCGGCGACCCTCAGCCACCGCTACATCTCCGACCGGTTCCTGCCGGACAAGGCCATCGACCTGGTCGACGAGGCGTGCGCGCGGCTGCGTACCGAGATCGACTCCATGCCCGCCGAACTGGACGAGATCACCCGCCGCGTGACCCGTCTGGAGATCGAGGACGCGGCGCTCGCCAAGGAGACCGACGCCGCCAGCCAGAAGCGACTCGACGAGCTGCGCCGCGAACTGGCCGACCTGCGCGCCGAGGCCGACGCCATGCACGCCCAGTGGGAGGCCGAACGCCAGGCCATCCGCCGGGTGCAGGAGCTGCGCCAGGAACTGGAGCACGTCCGGCAGGAGGCCGAGGAGGCCGAACGCAGCTACGACCTCAACCGGGCCGCCGAACTGCGCTACGGCAGGCTCACCGAACTCGAACGCCGCCTCACGGCGGAGGAGGAGGCGCTCGCCGCCAAACAGGGCGAGAACCGGCTGCTGCGTGAGGTCGTCACCGAGGACGAGATCGCGGAGATCGTCGCCGCCTGGACCGGCATCCCCGTCACCCGCCTCCAGGAGGGCGAGCGCGAGAAGCTGCTGCGCCTCGACGAGATCCTCACCGAACGGGTGATCGGCCAGGACGAGGCGGTCAAGCTGGTCACCGACGCGATCATCCGGGCCCGCTCCGGGATCCGGGACCCGCGTCGGCCGATCGGCTCGTTCATCTTCCTCGGCCCGACCGGCGTCGGGAAGACCGAGCTGGCCAAGGCGCTCGCCGCGGCGCTCTTCGACTCGGAGGAGAGCATCGTCCGCCTGGACATGAGCGAGTACCAGGAACGGCACACCGTCAGCAGGCTGGTGGGAGCGCCTCCCGGATACGTCGGCTACGAGGAGGGCGGCCAGCTCACCGAGGCGGTGCGCCGCAAGCCGTACTCCGTGGTCCTGTTCGACGAGATCGAGAAGGCCCACCCCGACGTCTTCAACATCCTGCTTCAGGTGCTCGACGACGGCCGCGTCACCGACTCCCAGGGCCGCACCGTCGACTTCCGCAACACCGTGATCATCATGACCTCCAACATCGGCTCGGCCCACCTGCTGGACGGGGTGACCGCCGACGGCGAGATCAAGCCCGACGCGCGGACGCTGGTGATGGGCGACCTGCGGAGCCACTTCCGGCCCGAGTTCCTCAACCGCGTCGATGACATCGTGCTGTTCAAGCCGCTGGGCATGACCCAGATCAAGCGGATCGTGGAGCTGCAGTTCAACGACCTGCGCCGACGGCTGGCCGAACGGCAGATCGCCGTCGAGCTCACCGACTCCGCCCGCGAACTCATCGCCGAGCAGGGCTTCGACCCCGTGTACGGAGCCCGGCCGCTGCGCCGGTACATCTCGCACGAGGTCGAAACAATGGTCGGCCGGGCGCTGATCCGCGGTGACGTGCAGGACGGTACGACGATCCGCGTCGACGCCCAGAACGGCGAACTCGTCGTCACCTACGGCGGACAGACCGCACCGGACGTGCGGAAAGCCGCGTGAGCGCGGTGACCACGAGTACGGGCACGAGCACGACGGTCGTCTGCGACCACTGCGGCCGCAAGAACCGGGTGCCGGCGGCGGCCGAGGGCACGCCGCGCTGCGGGAACTGCGCGTCCCCGCTCGCGTGGATCGCCGACGCCGGCGACGCGGACTTCGCCGAGGTCGCCGAACAGGCGAAGCCGTACGTCGTCGTCGACCTGTGGGCCACCTGGTGCGGGCCCTGCCGGATGGTCACCCCCGCGCTGGAGCGTGTCGCCCACGAACTCGCCGGGCGGGTCAAGCTGGTCAAGGTCGACATCGACCAGAACCCGCGGCTCGCCCAGCGGTTCCAGGTACAGGCCGTGCCGACGCTGCTGCTGCTCGACAAGGGAGAGGTGATCGCACGCAAGACGGGAGCGGCGCCCGCGCCGGCGCTGAAGCAGTGGGTGGAGGAGACCCTGACCGCCCGTCGCTGAACCGGGCCGCGCGAACGCGGGCCCGGCCCCGGCAGGGTGAACCCCACACGCGTCGCCCGCCGTCCGGCGCCCCGCCACTAGTCGGAGAAGACCCGCGCCTCCGCGTCCGAGGTGATCTCGGCCGGCGTGGGCGGGGCGTTCAGCAGGGCTGTGATGCGTTCGGCGGCGGGGTCGCCCGTCCGGGGCCCGGCGGCACGGGCCGCGTCGACGTCGTACGAGGTCTGCCGCAGCTCGACGTCCGGGCCGAGCAGGGCCCAGAAGGCGGTGCCCGGCGGGCCCTCGTGGAAAGGGAGCCCCACGCTGCCCGGGTTGACGCTGCGCCGTCCGGCGACGGTGCGGTCGAACTGGAGGTGCGTGTGCCCGGTGACGATCACCGCCTCCTCGACGTCCGCGGCCAGTTCCGCGAAACGCTCGGCAGGCGTGGCGGGTGTGACCAACTCCGTGTCACCGCGCGGCGATCCGTGGCAGAACCGCACGGGTCCCAGTCCGACGACGTCCACGACGACGCTGAAGGGGATCCCGGCGACGAACGCGACACTCGCGTCGGAGTGCTGCCGCGGCACCCACGCCTCACGTTCGGTGCTCGGCCGACGGACCCCGCGGTGAATGTCCACGACGGCGCGCTCCCCGTTGCCCCGGACGAACAGGGCCCGCGGCAGCCCGGCCATCAGCTGCACCGTACGGTCGGGTTCGGCACCCCAGGTCAGGTCTCCGCACGAGACCACCAGATCGACGCCGACTCCCTCGATCTCCGCCAGGACCGCGGTCAGCGCCGGCACGTTCGCGTGGACGTCGGAAACGACCGCGACCCGTCGCATGGGACCGTAGCGGCGCGTCGGCCCCTCCCAGGCCCCGGGGCCGTACAAGGTCGTGTCCATGATTGACGGTAACAACGGCGGCCGGTGCCGGACAGGCCGTTCCACCGAAACCGTCGCCACCGAACCGGTCAACGCCAGTCGGGAGCACCCGAGGCGGGCGACAGCAGGGACTCGATCTTCATCCGCGTCTCCCGCATGACGGCGACGATACGGGCCTCGTGCTCGCCGGTGAGCCGGGCCACCGGAACCGAGCAGCTGATCGCGTCGACGGCCGGCGTGTCGTAGCGCAGGGCGAAGCCGAAGCCCGCGATGCCGGACACCGTCTCCTCGCGGTCGATGGAGTAGCCGCGCTCCCGTACCTCCGCGAGGTCCGCGAGCAGGGAGGCCGACGCGGTGTGCGTGTTCTCCGTGAGAGCGGTCCACGGCTGCGCCGGAAGTGACAGCTCGCTGTCCGGACGCTCGGCGAGCAGGGCCTTGCCGAGGGCACCGGCGTGGGCCGGGACCCGGCGGCCGACCCGGCTGAGGGTGCGCGCGTACTCGTGGGACTCGCGGGTCGCGAGATAGACGACGTCAGCGCCGTCGAGGCGCGCCAGGTGAATGGTCTCCCCGAGCGCCTCCGAGGCTTCGTCGAGGTAGGGGCGGACCACCCGTACGTGCCGGTCGCTGTCGAGATAGCTGGTGCCCGTGAGCAGGGCACGGATCCCGATGCCGTACAACGAACCGGTGGTGTCGGCGCGCACCCAGCCGCGGTCGACGAGGGTCTGCAGCAACTGGTACATGCTGCTGCGCGGCACCCCGAGTTGCGCGGCGAGTTCGTCCAGCCGGGCCGGCCGGTCGCCCCGCCCGGCGAGCAGTTCCAGCAGCGCGACCGTGCGGGCCGCCGACTTCACTTCTCGCACACCACTGCTCTCCGGCATGGGCCCCATCGTAAATCCGGCCTGCCGCACCCATTGACCCCACGCGTTCACGAATCTAGCCTCCATCTTCATACATAGACGTCATCTGCATATGAGGACAGAGTTCATGACACGGTTCAGTGCGGCGGCCGAGGGCGTGGCCAAGCGACTGCGGGACGGCACGGTGGGCGGGGTGCTGTCCTTCCCGCTCACGAGCTTCCGGGAGGACGGCAGTCTGGATCTGGAGGCGTACCGGGCTTATCTGACCGCCCAGTTGGACAGCGCGCCGGGCGCGGTGTTCCCCGCCTGCGGTACCGGAGAGTTCTTCTCGCTGGACGAGGACGAGTACCGGGCGATCGTCGGGGCCACGGTCGAGATCGCCGACGGACGGCTGCCGGTCGTCGCGGGCATCGGCTACGGCTGGGCGCAGGCGCTGCGTTTCGCCCGGATCGCGGAGGAGGCGGGCGCGGACGCCGCGCTGGTACTCCCCCACTACCTGGTCGCCGCCCCGCAGGACGGGCTGGTGGAACAGCTCCGGCGGATCGCCTCCGGCACCTCTCTGCCACTCATCGCCTACCAGCGCGGTCAGGTCGCCTTCACCGCCGACAGTCTGCGCCGGATCGCGGAGATCCCCACGGTCATCGGCCTCAAGGACGGGCACAGCGACCTCGACCGCCTCCAGCGCCTCACACTCGCGGCGCCCGACGGCTTCCTCTTCTTCAACGGCGCCTCCACCGCCGAGATCCAGGCCCGCGCCTACGCCACCGTGGGCGTCCCCGCCTACTCCTCGGCGGTCCACGCCTTCGCGCCCGAGATCGCGAACGCCTTCTTCGCCGCCCTGCGGGACGGCGACGACGCCGGAGTGACCAAGCTCCTGCGCGACTTCTACGTCCCGCTCGTCGAACTGCGCGACCGGGTCCCCGGCTATGCGGTGTCGCTGGTCAAGGCCGCCGCCCGGCTGCGCGGCCTGCCGGTCGGGCCGGTGAGGGCGCCGCTCACGGATCCGGGTCCGGAGGAGGTCGACGCGCTGGCGAAGGTGCTCGACGACGGTCTGAGGGTGGTCGGAGCGGTACGGCGATCTGACTGACAGATGACAGATGACGTCATCTGTCATCCGTTACCTGTCACCTGTCACCTGTCACCTGTCACCTGTCACCTGTCACCTGTCACCTGTCATCCGTAATCCGTCATCTGCCCTCTGTCATCCGTCACCCGTCACCCGGTCCAACCAGTTCAAAGGGGAACTGAGACGTGCCGCTCCTCGTAGTCGGGATCAGCGTGCTGGTCCTGCTGCTGCTCATGACCAAACTCAAACTGAACGGCTTCGCCGCCCTGCTGCTGGTGGCGGTCGGCGTCGGTCTGGTCCGTGGGATTCCGCTGGAGAAGATCCCGGACGTCCTCTCGGAAGGCATCGGCGGCCAGGTCGGCGACACGATGCTCACCATCGGGCTGGGCGCGATGGTCGGCCGTGTCATGGGGGATTCGGGCGCCGCCCAGCGCATCGCCGGCAAGCTCCTCAACGCCTTCGGCCCGCGCGGCGTCCAGGTGGCCATGGTGGTGACGTCGATGCTCATCGGCGTGACGATGTTCTACGAGGTGGCGTTCATCATCATCGTGCCCATCGCGTTCACCCTGGTACGGGTGACCGGCGCGAAGCTGCTGTGGGTCGGGCTGCCGATGTCGATCGCCCTGTCGACCATGCACAGCTTTCTGCCGCCCCACCCCGGTCCCACCGCGGTGGCCGCGACCTTCCACGCGTCCGTCGGTCTGACGCTGTTCTACGGCCTGTTCATCGCCGTCCCGGTCGGCGCGCTGATCGCCCTGGTGTGGCCACGGCTGCCGTTCATCAGGGCGATGAATCCCTCGATCCCCCCGGGCCTGGTCAGCGAGCGGGTCTTCGAGGACGAGGAGATGCCCGGGCTCGGCTGGTCACTGGGCGTGGCCCTGTTCCCGGTGGTGCTGATCGCCGGTGCCGCCGTGACCGACATGGCCACGTCCGGTTCGAGCCCGTTCCTGCACTTCGTCGCCTTCATCGGATCCGCGCCGATCGCACTGTTGCTGACCCTGCTGCTGGCGGTCTGGGCGTTCGGCCCGCGCATCGGCCGGAGCCTCGCGGAGGTCAGCGCCTCCTGCAACTCCGCCGCCCAGGCGATGGCCATGATCCTGCTGGTGATCGGTGCCGGCGGCGCCTTCAAGAACGTCCTCGTCGAGGGCGGGATATCCGACTACATCAAGGACCAGACACACGGCTGGTCCATCTCGCCGATCGTCCTCGCGTGGCTCATCGCGGTCATCCTCCGGGTGGCACTGGGCTCGGCGACGGTCGCCGTCGTCACGGCCTCCGGCGTGGTGTTGCCGCTCCTGGCGGGCGGCGGGGTACACCCCGAGATGATGGTGCTCGCCGTCTGCTGCGGTTCGATCGCCTTCTCCCACGTCAACGACCCCGGATTCTGGCTGTTCAAGGAGTACTTCGACCTCTCGGTCGTCGAGGCGATCAAGGTCCGCACCACGTACACCACCGTGCTGGCCGTCCTCGGTCTGGGCGGTGTCCTGGCGGTCGAGTGGGCCCTCGACGTCCTCAGCCTCTGACCGCAGCCCCCCATCACCTCCGTACCCAAGGACTTTGAGACGCATGAGCAAGAGCCAGCCGACCGTCACCGCCTTCTCCGTCTACCCGGTCGCCGGCCGGGACTCCATGGAACTGAACCTCTCCGGCGCGCACGGCCCCTACTTCACCCGCAATGTCGTCGTCCTGACGGACTCCGAGGGGCGTACGGGTCTCGGTGAGGTCCCCGGCGGGGAGAAGATCACGCGGACGCTGCGGGATGCCGAGTCCCTGGTCGTCGGGGCGAAGGTCGGTGACTACAAGCGCGTCCTGCGCGAGATCGGTGACCGTTTCGCCGACCGCGACGCCGGTGGGCGCGGCGCCCAGACCTTCGACCTGCGGACCACCGTCCACGCCGTCACCGCGGTCGAGTCGGCGCTGCTCGACCTGCTGGGGCAGCATCTCGACGTACCCGTCGCGGCGCTCCTGGGCGACGGACAGCAGCGCGACTCCGTACGGGTCCTCGGCTATCTGTTCTACGTCGGTGACCCCGGCCGCACGGAACTGGAGTACGTCCGCGAGCCGGACGCGGCCGAGGACTGGTACCGGATCCGGCACGAGGAGGCCCTGTCGCCCGAGGCGATCGTCCGGCAGGCCGAGGCGACCCACGACCTGTACGGCTTCCGGGACTTCAAGCTGAAGGGCGGTGTCCTCGCGGGCGCGGAGGAGGTCAAGGCCGTACGGGCGCTCAAGGACCGCTTCCCCGAGGCGCGGATCACCCTGGACCCGAACGGCGCGTGGTCGCTGCGCGAGGCGATCGAGCTGTGTACGCCCCTGGTGGGCACGCTCGCCTACGCCGAGGACCCCTGCGGAGCCGAGGGCGGCTACTCCGGTCGGGAGATCCTGGCCGAGTTCCGCCGCGCGACGGGCCTGCCGACCGCGACCAACATGATCGCCACCGACTGGCGGCAGTTGACCCATGCCCTGGCGCTGCAGTCGGTGTCCATCCCGCTGGCCGACCCGCACTTCTGGACCATGCAGGGCTCGGTGCGCGTGGCGCAGCTGTGCAACGCGATGGGGCTGACCTGGGGTTGTCACTCGAACAACCACTTCGACATCTCACTGGCGATGGTGACGCACTGCGGGGCCGCGGCTCCGGGCGCGTACAACGCCCTCGACACGCACTGGATCTGGCAGGAGGGTCTGGAGCGCCTCACCGTCGAACCGCCGCGCATCGTCGGCGGGGAGATCGCCGTGCCCGACGCGCCCGGTCTCGGTGTCCGGCTCGACAGGGAGCGGCTGCTCGCGGCCCACGAGCTCTACCAGGAGAAGGCATTGGGGGCGCGTGACGACGCCGTCGGGATGCGCTACCTCGTCCCCGGCTGGGAGTTCGACGGCAAGCGTCCGTGTCTGGTGCGTTGAGCCACCCTCATTTCCGTCGTGGGAACGACTGTTGTCCATTCACCCTTCCGGGTGAGGACTTCGGCCTGACAGACTCCGGAGGGTGCGCGACTTCGACATGCTTGTCATCGGATCCGGCCCGGGTGGTCAGAAGGCCGCCATCGCCGCGGCCAAGCTCGGCCGCCGGGTCGCCGTCCTCGACCGCCCCGACATGGTCGGAGGGGTCTCCATCCACACCGGGACCATCCCCTCCAAGACCTTGCGCGAGGCGGTCCTCTATCTCACCGGCCTCACCCAACGCGATATGTACGGCCAGAGTTACCGCCTCAAGGAGGACATCACCGTCGCCGACCTGACCGCGCGCACCCAGCACGTGGTCAGCCGCGAGGTCGACGTCATCCGCAGCCAGCTGTCCCGCAACCACGTCTCCCTGTTCGCCGGCACCGGCCGTTTCGTGGACGACCACACGGTCGCCCTGGTCGAGGCGAACGGCAACGAGAAGCTGCTGACCGCCGAGCACATCGTGATCGCCACCGGCACCCGGCCGGCACGGCCCGCGAGCGTCGCGTTCGACGGACGCACGATCATGGACTCGGACAACGTTCTCAACCTGGAGCGGGTGCCGCGCTCCATGGTCATCGTGGGGGCCGGGGTGATCGGCATGGAGTACGCCTCCATGTTCGCGGCCCTCGGCAGCAAGATCACGGTGGTCGAGAAGCGGGCTTCGATGCTCGACTTCTGCGACGTCGAGGTGATCGAGTCGCTCAAGTACCACCTGCGGGACCTGGCCGTCACCTTCCGCTTCGGGGAGACGGTCGCCTCGGTCGAGCATCATCCCCGGGGCACTCTCACCGTCCTGGAGAGCGGCAAGAAGATCCCCGCGGACACCGTGATGTACTCCGCGGGCCGACAGGGTCTCACCGACGAACTCGACCTGGACAAGGCCGGGTTGTCCGCCGACCCGCGCGGCCGTATCAAGGTCGACGAGAACTACCGCACCGAGGTGCCGCACATCTACGCGGTGGGCGACGTCATCGGCTTCCCGGCGCTGGCGGCGACCTCGATGGAGCAGGGCCGTACGGCCGCGTACCACGCCTTCGGCGAGCCGGTGCACCCGATGCACGACCTCCAGCCGATCGGCATCTACACCATCCCGGAGATCAGCTTCATCGGGCGGACCGAGGACCAGCTCACCGAGGAGTGCGTGCCCTTCGAGGTCGGCATCTCCCGTTACCGCGAGCTGGCCCGAGGCCAGATCATCGGTGACTCGCACGGCATGCTCAAGCTCCTGGTCTCCCCGGACGACCGCAAGCTGCTCGGCGTGCACTGCTTCGGCACCGGGGCCACCGAGCTGATCCACATCGGGCAGTCCGTGATGGGGTGCGGCGGCACGGTCGACTACCTCGTCGACGCCGTGTTCAACTACCCCACGCTGGCCGAGTCCTACAAGGTCGCCGCCCTGGACGCCACCAACAAGATCCGCCAGATAGACCGCCTGAGGGACTGACCACCGCCGGGGCCCGGCGAGGCCCGTATCGAGGTCTGGCACGAGTGAGGCCCGGGATGCCTGTGAGGCACCCCGGGCCCGCTCACGCCGAGGTCATTCCTTCGCACCGATCGCCTCGACCGGCCGGATCCTCAGCAGCATCCGCGTCGGCAGCATCGTGCCCGCGGCCGCGAGGGCCGCCGTCGCGCCGGCGATCGCCAGGTAGCCGAGGCCGGTTACGGCCGGGATCGGGGTGCCGCTCACCGCCATCGACACGAGGACGAGCGGGAACGCGGAGAGCAGGGTCCCGATGCCCACCCCGGCCGCGATGACGATGACGCTCTCCCGCCGCATCATGCCCACGACCTGCCCGCGGGCCGTGCCGGACAGCCGCAGCAGGGCGAACTCGCGTCGGCGTGCGGCCGTGCTCATCGCCAGCGTGTTGACGACGGTGATCGCCGTGTAGGCGATGATCACGCCGACGACGAGGTAGTTGACCCAGGCGTTCGCCCGTTGCTCCGCGAGCTGGTCGTCGACGGCGAGGCCGTCCCGGAGCACCGTGCCGGGGTAGGCCGCGGCCAGGTGCGACAGGGCCTGGGTCAGGTCGGGTGCCGAGGGGGCGGAGCGTACGAGGACGGACTCGTCGACCTTGCCGGTGGTGTGGGCGAGCAGCAGGTCGTGGTCCATGGTCACGTCGGTGAATCCGAAGCCGCGTTCGTACACGGCGACGACCTCGGCCCGCAGCGGGGTGCCGTCGCCGAGGTGGAGCCGGGCGGTGTCCCCGACGCCGAGTCCGAGCCAGGAGGCCGTGGTGGTGCTGATCGCCACGGTGTTCCGCGACAGGGCCTTCATGTTCCCTTCCCGCGGCCGCAGATCGAGGGCGCTGCCGAGCGCCCGGGGATCCACGCCCTGCGCGCTGAGCGAGACGGACTCCTGGGCGCCCAGCATCTTGCCGAGGGCGACGACCTTGGACCTGACCAGTCCGGTGGCCGACGCCACCTGCTTCATGTCCCTCACCTTCTCGGCGAGTTCGGGTGACACTCCGGACGGCGCGGTGAGGACGTGGTCGGCGACGAGCCCGGCCCGCAGCTGGTCGGCCGACTCCCTGAGCCCGGTGGTCTGCGCGAAGACGACGGTCGACGAGAAGGAGACGGCGAGCACGAGCGGGGTGATCGCGCCGGCCAGCCGGGCCACGTTGGCCCGGGTGTTGGCCGCCGCGAGGTAGCCGGTGACACCGGTCCGGTTCAGCAGCGGGGCGAGCAGGCGTACGGCGGTACGGGAGACCAGCGGGCCGAGGACGGCGACCGCGACGACGAGGATGAGGACAAGGGCGTTGGCGAGCCCGACGAGGGTGAAGAAGTCGGCGTCCTGCGCCAGTCCGGTGACGAAGATCCCCGCGCACAGCACGAGCAGCACGCCGCCCGTGATCCGGCGTCCGCGGCCGAGCCCCGGGGTCTCCACGGCGGCCTCGCCGAGCGCCTCGGTGGGCCGGATCCGGGTCGCGCGATGCGCGGCGGACAACACCGCGACCAGCGCGGTCAGGACGGTGACGAGCACCGCCGCGAGGAAGGGCAGGGGACTGAGGGCGAGCCCGAAGTCCGACGGCACGATGCCGTGTCCGGCGAACCGGTCGCGCAGCCAGTACACGAGGAGCAGACCCGCCGGGCAGCCGACCACTCCGGCGAGCAGGCCGGTGGCGGCGGCCTCGGCGGCGACCATGCGCCGGATCTGGCCGGGAGTGGTGCCGATCGCGCGCAGCAGGGCGATCTCCCGGCGGCGGTGCCGGATCGACAGAGACGTGGTGGCGTACAGGACGAAGACGGCGACGAGCAGGACGTTGCCGCCGATCGCGGCCGCAAGGACGACGAGGTTGGAGCCGCTGACGGTGACGTCGAGGAACTCGGCCCGTCCGCGCCCCTCCCCGGTGTGCACGGCGAGGGTGTCGTCGTGGAGCACGGACCGGATGGCGTCGGCGAGTCGGTGCGGTGACGCGCCGGGCGCTGCGAGGACGCCGAAGGCCTGGACGGAGGCTTCGGGAACCGACTGGCGCAGGGTCGCGTCGGCCAGGAACACCACGGATCGGCGGGGGGCGCCGCCGTCCTTCAGGGCGACCAGTCCGGCGACCTGGAAGGTACGGGGCACCGAGGTGCTCATCAGGCGGATGTCGTCGCCGGGTCGGACGTGCGTCTGCGCGGCGAGTGCGGTGTCCAGGACGATCTCTCCGGCGGCGCGGGGCGCGTGACCGATGGTCAGCCGGAAGTCGCCGAGGCCCAGGCTCGACCAGTTGTGTGCCTCCACCCCCGTGCCGTGGTGTCCCGGCACCGGCTGACCGGCACCGGTCACCA
This sequence comes from Streptomyces olivochromogenes, assembly GCF_001514115.1. GTDB lineage: Bacteria > Actinomycetota > Actinomycetes > Streptomycetales > Streptomycetaceae > Streptomyces > Streptomyces olivochromogenes. The sequence goes on along the minus strand of NZ_KQ948461.1, from coordinate 184,438 downwards.
GCCGCACCGGGGCGCCCACGTCCGCGATCACTGCCTTCACTCCGTCCACGCCGGTGATCCGGTCGGCCGACGAGGTCCGCAGCGGTACGCGTTCGGGCAGCGGCTGGGACTCGTTCACGGTCGATCCGTCGAGGTCCTTGAAGGTCAGTTCGACCTCCTGGCGGCCCGCGACGACGACGTCGGCCGCCGCGTACCGCTCGGCGGAGGATCCGGCCCGTATGCCCGACTCCAGCAGGATCCCGCACGCGCTCAGGACGGCGGCGCCCAGCAGCAGGGCGACGAAGGTGCCGACGAAACCGCCCTTGCGGGCCCTGAGCGTCAGCAGGGCGAGACTCAGCATCAGGCGGCCCTCCGCAGGCCGGCCATGACGTCCGCGACGCGGTCGGCGCTCGGCTCGGCCAAGGCGTCGACGAGGTGCCCCGCGCTCAGGAAGAGAGCCTGGTCGGTGTGTGCGGCGGCCACCGGATCGTGGGTGACCATGACCACCGTCTGATGCAGATCGGTGACCGCCTGCCGCAGCAGCCCCAGGATGTCCCGTGCGGTCTCCGGGTCGAGCGCCCCGGTCGGCTCGTCGGCGAAGATCACCTCGGGCCGGGTGACCAGGGCGCGTGCGATCGCCACCCGCTGCTGCTGGCCGCCGGACAGCTGGGCGGGGAAGCGCGCGAGCCGGTCGCCGAGGTCGACGGCCTTCACGATGTGGTCGAACCAGCCCTCGTCGACCTGCCGTCCGGCCAGCCGCAGGGGCAGCGTGATGTTCTGCTCGACGGTCAGCGAGGGCAGCAGGTTGAACGCCTGGAACACGAAGCCGATGTGGGTGCGCCGCAGCTCCGTGAGCCGTCGCTCCTTCAGTGCCGACAGGTCCTGTGCGCCCAGCCGGACCACGCCCAAGGTGGGCCGGTCGAGGCCCGCCGCGCAGTGCAGGAAGGTGCTCTTGCCTGATCCGGAAGGGCCCATCACGGCCGTGAACGTGCCGGGTGCGATGCCCGCGCCGACCTTGTCGAGCGCCAGGACGGCCGAGGGGCCGTCGCCGTACCGCTTGGTCACGTCCGTCAGCTGCACCGCGTACCGGCCGTCGGCCGGCCCGTCCGGTTGTTGGCCCCAAGACCGCACTGTGACTCCTCGACTTCTCACATTCCGACTGCTCGAATTGCGGCTTCTCAAGTTCCGGCTTCTCAAGTTCCGGTTACTGAAGTTCCGGCCTCTCGCACGGCGTTCCGTGAGAGGTGCTCCCAGTCCAGCGGCGGCAACGGGCCGCGGCCTCGGCCGCACCGTGGAACCGTGGTCTCCGCCGGTCGGGCGAGATCCCCGATGCCCTCCGCCATAGGGAGGAGGACAGGGTCTCCTCGCGCCGCCGGTCGCGCGGGGCGCCTCCTCCTTGCGGAGGATGCCGCCGCGGAGGAGACCGGCCACGCGCTCTCACCCCCAGGGCAGATCAGGGCACCGGGTGAGACGTCTAACGTGGGGCGCATGGACCTGATGGACTCGTTCGCCGGGCGCCGTGTGCCCCCGGCCGTCACCGACGCGGGTCTGGCCCTGCTGCTCATCGCCGGATGCGCGGCCACACCGCTGGCGATCCCGCCCGGCGGGCCCGAACTGCGTTCGCCGGACGCCTGGTTCCTGGTGCTCGTGCTGATGTCCGCGCTGCCGCTCGCCGTCCACCGCCACTCTCCGCTGCCCGCGCTGCTGGTGATGTCGGCGGCGGCCGCCGCGCTCCAGGGCCTGCAGTACATCCCGCAGCTCTCCGGGCCCGAGGGCACCTCCATCGGACCGACCTACGTGGGCGTGGCCACGGGCGTGTTCCTCACCGCCGTACGGTCCACCCCCCGTACGGCGACCCTGGTCGTGGCGGTGCTCATCCCGGCCGCGGCCGTCACCGAGTCGCTGCTCGCGCCGGCCGGGTACCGTGTCACCACCCTGCTGATCGAGACGGTTCTGCTGGTCGCCGCGTGGGCGCTGGGCCGGCTCTCCAGGGCGCGCGCCGCCATCCGGAACCAGGCGCTGGAACGGGCCGCGGCGATCGAACGCGAACAGGTCGCCAACGCGCGCGCCGCCGTGATGGAGGAACGGGCCCGGATCGCCCGCGAGTTGCACGACATCGTCGCCCACAACGTCAGCCTCATGGTGGTGCAGACCATCGCCGCCGACCGGGTCCAGGACCGCGACAGCGCCAAGGCCCACGAACTGCACGGCACCATCGAGGAGACGGGACGGGCCACCGTCACCGAGCTGCGCAGGCTCCTTGACGTGCTGCGGACCGACGAAGAGGCGGAGAGCGACCCGAACAAGGAACCGCCCCAGCCCACCATCGACGCCCTGCCGGCGCTCGTGGAGTCGGTGCGCGCCGCCGGTCTCCAGGTCGAGTTCGACACCAGGGGAACCCCCGCCGAGCTCCCGGCGGGTTCACAACTCGCCGTCTACCGCGTCGTACAGGAAGCCCTCACCAACACCCTGAAGCACGCCGGTCACACGCACACCGCGCTGACCGTCTCCTGGGAGCCGGAGCGGCACCGGCTCACCCTGCGGCTCTGCGACGACGGGCCGCGGCAGGGCGGCGAGACGGCGCGACCGCCCATGCCGGCAAGGGGTTCCGGTCACGGTCTGGTCGGTATGCGGGAACGGATCGGCGCCGTGGGCGGCTCCCTGCACACCGGCAACCGCCCGGGCGGCGGATACTGCGTCCACGCGGTCGTCCCGCTCCCCTCCCCCGAACCCGACCCCCAGCACGAAGGGCACTCCCCGCATGCAAGCCATCCGCGTCCTGCTGGTCGATGACCAGCCCATGATCCGGACGGGATTCCGGCTCATCCTCGAGGCCGAACCGGACATCGTCGTCGTCGGCGAGGCGTCGGACGGCGTGGCCGCCGTCGAGAGCGCCGAGGCCCTCACCCCGGACGTCGTCCTGATGGACATCCGGATGCCGCACATGGACGGTGTAGAGGCCACCCGCCGGATCGTGGGGGCGGGTTCACCCAGCCGGATCGTCATCCTCACCACCTTCGACCTGGACGCGCACGTCGTGGACGCCCTGCGCGCCGGGGCCAGCGGTTTCCTGGTCAAGGACGGTCCCGCCGACTCCCTGGTGGGCGCCATCCGTACGGTGGCCGGCGGTGAGGCCGTGCTCTCTCCGCGCGTCACCCACCGGTTACTGGACCGCTTCGCCCACCTCGCCGCGCCCGCGACGCCGACCGTGCCGACGGAGCTCGACGCCCTGACCGGGCGCGAACTCGACGTGCTGCGCGCCCTCACCCGTGGTCTGTCCAACGCGGAGATCGCGCTCGAACTCGGCGTGGGCGAGACCACGGTCAAGACCCACGTCGCCCACATCCTGGAGAAGTACCAGCTGCGCGACCGCGTCCAGGCCGTGATCCTGGCGTACGACTGCGGCCTGGTCGTCCCACGCGGAACGTCCTGACGAGGGTCCACGTGGAGCGGGCGCCCGGCGATCACGTGGCACGCCCGCGTGATCACCGATCGCGGGTACGGGGAGCGCCGCGGTCAGCGTGGGCCGGTCCGGTCGGCCGTCACGCGCAGGTACTCGATACCGGTGTCGAGCGCGGCCTTCAGGTGGGTCGAGTCGCCCGTGGACATCATCACTGAGACACCTCCCTGGACTCCGGCCAGCAGTGCGGCGGCCGTCGTGTCGACGTCGAGGGTGGGCGACACCAGGCCACGCGCCCGGAGCGCGCGCATGCCCCGGGCGAGTTGCTCCTGCCACTGACGCATCAGCTCGGCCACGATGGCCCGTGCGCCCGGCCGGGATCGCCCGACCTGGAGGAACAGGGACCCCAACGGGCACTGATCACCCTGGCGTTCATAGCGCTCCACGACCGCGTCCCGCCACTGGTACCAGGACTCCCAGGAGTCCAGGCATCCCAGATACGGCTGCTGGTCCTCCAGGACGCGGTCCGCCTCGAACTGCGCCACCGCCAGCAGGAGCTCGTCCTTGCCTTCGGGGAAGTAGTGAAAGAGCTGGCTCTTGCTCGTGGCGGTCCGGGCGCGGATGTCGTCGAGCGTGGTGAAGGCGACACCCCTTTCGCGCAGCACCTCGGCGGCACCCTCGATGATGCGGGCCCGCGTGGCCCGGCCTTTCGTGGTCGGCGCGTGCGACATGGCGTGCTCCTCCATCCCTGGACCGGAGAGTCCATTTTACGTCCTCGCAGGCGCCCGGACTGGACTTGCTGGTCCATTTTTGCCGATGCACAGTGGGTCACGCGGTTCAGCCCACTGGTGGACCGCCGTACGGAGCCGGTCGGCCTGCCCGGCCGCTGAGAGCGGGACGAGGGACCACATCATGGGTGAACGACTGCACGACAAGACCGCGCTCGTCACGGGGTCGACGAGCAATATCGGGCGGGCGATCGCCGAGGCGTTCGCCGCCGAGGGGGCCCATGTCATCGTGTCGGGGCGCGATCGGGAGCGGGCGGCCCAGGTCGTCGAAGGCATCCGCGCCGCCGGCGGGCGCGCCGACTTCCTCGTGGCGGACCTCGACGGCAGCGCCGAGGCCTCGCGGGACCTGGCCGAGCGGGCACGCAGGTCCCTCGGCGGGCACATCGACATCCTGGTCAACAACGCCGGCATCTACCCGGGCTCCGTCACCACCGCCACGGACGAGGAGACCTTCGACCGGGTCTACGCGGTGAACGTCAAGGCACCGTTCTTCCTGACCGCCGCCGTCGCACCGGCCATGGCGGAGGCCGGAGGGGGCAGCATCATCAACCTCGGGTCATGGGTCGCGCGCCTGGGTATTCCGGTCGGCGCGCTCTACAGCTCCACCAAAGGGGCCATGGAGACCCTCACCCGGGCATGGGCCGCGGAGTTCGGACCGCGGGGAGTGCGGGTGAACGCCATCTCGCCGGGCGTGATCCTCCCCCACACCACCGAAGGGAACGAACCGCACCCCGGCGAGATCATGATGAAGGGGACACCGGCCGGCGAAGTCGGCAGCCCGGACGCCATCGCGCGCGCCGCCGTCTGGCTCGCCGGTGACGAGGCCTCCTTCGTCCACGGATCGGTGGTGGACGTCGACGGCGGCCGCGTGGGTGCCGCCGTCATCGCCGCGTGAGTCACCGCACGCCCTTTCCCGTCGCTCCACGGCAAGCACCTTCACGTCCCGACCTGGTGTCCGTTGCTGGAGGCGCACGGGGCTGAACACGCATATCGGGCGCGGATGGTCGGGTCCGTCAAGGACAGCACCGGGCGCGGTGGGACGGCCCTGGAGTTCGCGGGGGCCGAGAGCGTCGGCCGGGTCCCGCACGGCACACCCCGCGCCGGACGCGCACCCGTAACCGCACCAGCGTGTGCGTCGCCGCGTCGGGTGCGCGGTTCCGTGGTCCGGATCGCCGCGTCGGACGCGGCACTTGATACCCGGGGGCTGTTCCGCCACCGGTCGGCATCGTCTTCATCGTCTTCATGGTCTTCATCGCAGGGTGAGCGGGGTCTCGGATGCGACGCGGGTCAGCTTCTCCGGGTTGCGGACGTAGTAGAGGCCGGTGATGCGGGCGTCCTCGACACGGATCGCCATGATGCCGTCGACCTCGCCGTCCAGGCGTAGGACGAGTGCCGGGTTGCCATTGACCACGGTGGGGTCACTGGTGAGCGTGCCTTCGGCCTTGCCGGTCCCGCCGACGATGAAGCGGATCACCTTCGCGGCACCGCTGATCGGCCGCAGCGCGGCCTGCTTGACGCCGCCGCCGTCGCTCACCAGAACGACCTCGGGGGCGAGCACGTCCATGAGGCCCTGCAGGTCCCTGGATTCGAACGCGCGCTGGAACGACTCCAGGGCCGCCCGGATCTTGCCCGAGGGGACCACCTCGCGGGGGCGGCGGGCATCGACGTGCCGACGTGCGCGATGTGCGATCTGACGGACGGCCGCGGGGGTCTTGTCGACGGCGGCCGCGATCTCGTCGTAGCTGACGTCGAAGACCTCGCGCAGTACGAAGACCGCGCGCTCGGTCGGCGACAGCGTCTCGAGCACGAGCATCATCGCCATCGACACACTCTCGGCGAGTTCGACGTCCTCGGCCACGTCCGGCGCGGTGAGCAGCGGCTCGGGCAGCCAGGGGCCGACGTACACCTCCTTGCGGCGACTCATCGAGCGCAGCCGGTTGAGCGACTGCCGGGTCGTGATCCGGACCAGGTAGGCACGCGGGTCGCGTACCTGCCCCAGGTCGACCTTGACCCACCGCAGCCAGGTTTCCTGGAGAACGTCTTCGGCGTCGGCGGCCGATCCGAGCATCTCGTAGGCCACGGTGAAGAGCAGGTTGCGGTGGGCGACGAACGTCTCGGTCGCCGTGTCGGTGACGTGGTCGCTCATATCTCGATTCCTCTCCTTCGCGGCCGACGCCGGTCGCCGAAGTCCTTCAAGCGTGCATCCACAGCCAGATCCTTCTCATGAGTAACTGTCCATACCCGTGGGTTTGTTGAGTAGTGATCAGGCGCCCTGGGCCCGGGGGGGGACGCCCGCGACAACGGGCGTCGCCGCACGACCTGCGGACCAGAACCGCTGACGCTCGGCCGGGCCGCCATGAGTGCCTGGCTAGGCAGCCCGTTCAGCGGTGGCCGGCGCCTCGCCGCGCTCGGTCCCCAGCAGTTGCCGGCGCTTGGCGTCCTTGGCCCACCAGGTGCGTGCACCGGGCTTGCGTGCCTCGTACGCCAGTTGCCAGGGGATGCCCTTGCAGATGAGCTCCTTGATCTTCGCGCCCGGGCAGCCGCCGAGGTAGAACCCCTTCGCGGTGTCATCCCTGCCGGTGAGCTGAAAGACGCCGGCGCGACGGCCCAGACTGATGCACTGACTGACGAACCCGACGTCGATGGGCGCGGGCTGCTCGCCCGCGAGTCGGCTGAGCACTGTCTCGGCGGCCTGCGGGCCCAGCTGAACCGCGGCCTGGCAGCTCATCCGGAACGGCAGGTCCGACGGTGCCGCCGAGTCCCCGGCCGCGACGATGCGCACGTCGTCCACGCTCGTCAAGGTCTCGTCCGTGAGCAGGCGGCCCAACGCGTCGGTGCTCAGTCCGCTGCGCGCGGCCAGGTCCGGCACACCGAATCCGGCGGTCCAGATGGTCACCTCGCTCGGCAACTCGCGGCCGCCACTGAGCCGTACGGCATCACGAGTCACCGCCGTCACCTTCGCGTCGGGTCCTTCGAGCACGGTCACACCGAGTCCGGCCAGCCGCTTGGCGACCGAGCGCCGACTCCGAGGGTGCAGGGAGGGGCCGAGCACCCCGCCGCAGACCAGGGTCACGGTGCGGCCCTCCTCCGCGAGTTCGGCGGCGGTCTCGATGCCGGTCGCACCGGCTCCGACAACGGTCACCGCGGCCGTTGCGGGCGCGGCCTCGACGACCGGTCGCAGCCGCTGGGCCTCCTCCAGGCCGGCGATCGGGTAGGCGAACTCGGCCGCCCCGGGCACCTGCGGGTCGGCGCTGCCACTGCCCACCGCGTAGACCAGATAGTCGTAGCCGACCGTGCCGCCGGTGGCCGACGTCACGCCGCGCTCGGCCGCGTCGATCCGGGTCACGGTGTCGACCACCAGCCGGACGCGCTCGCTCAGGACCTTGCGGTAGTCGACGACCGCGTCGTCGGACCCGCCCACCAGTTGGTGCAGGCGGATCCGCTCGACGAAGGTCGGGCGCGGGTTGATCAGAGTCACGGTCACGTCGTCGCGCTGTGTCAGGCGATTGGCCGCCATGACCCCGGCGTATCCGCCGCCGATCACGACCACATCGGTGTTCTCCGTCATGGTGTCTCCTTCGATTCCGGGGGTTCGGCCTCAAGACACCGCGGGATCGATCGCTGTGACAGCATGTGAGGCAGGTCACTCCGCGGACCCGGCTCGAACCCGTGGCCGTACGGCAGTCGCAGCCCGCCGGAACCGCAGGAGGAGTGGCAGTCGTCTCCTCAGCGATCAAGCTTGAGGAGTGTGCGCAGTGCGGATCTACATCAGCGTGGACATGGAGGGCGTCACAGGGCTCGTCGACGCCGACGATGTGCAGCCCGGCGGCCGGGACTACGAGCGCGGACGGCTGATGATGGCGGAGGACGTCAACGCCGCGATCCGGGGTGCCCTCGCGGCCGGCGCCACCGACATCACTGTCAACGATGCTCACGGACCGATGCGCAACCTCCTTCCGGAGGCCCTGCACCCGGCGGCCCGCCTCATCCGCGGCAAGCCCAAGCACATGCTCATGCTCGAAGGTCTCGCGCCCGAGCACGATGCCATGCTCTGCGTCGGCTATCACTCGAAGGCCGGCACACTCGGAGTGCTGAGCCACAGCTTCATGGGCCACGAGATCGAAGACATGTGGCTGGACGGCCGGCCGGTGGGCGAGATCGGCCTGGCCCACGCCACCGCGGTGGCCATCGGCGTTCCGGTGGCGGTCCTCACCGGTGACGACTGCGCCTGCGCGGAGATGACCGCATGGGACGCCTCTGTCACCACCGTGGCCGTGAAGAGTGCGCGGGACAGATTCGCGGCGGATCTGCGACCCGCCGAGGAAGCGCGTACCGCGATCGAGGAGGCGGTCGCCGCCAGTCTGTCCGCGCGACGACCGGCCACGGTGGTGCCATCGGGCCCGTCCACGCTCACCGTACGGTGGCAGTCGGCTTCAGTGGCCGCCACCCTCCTGGGAATTCCAGGGGTCACCTCGACGGACACGCGGACCGTCCAGGCACAGGGCACTCTGCCCAGCCTTTACCGGCTGTTCGGAGTGTGGATGCGAGTAGCGGCTTCCCTCACCAACCAGCCCCCGTACTGCTGACCGTTGGTGGCCGCCCGGGACCGCCTTGCACCCTTTACTTGGATTACTTGGATTCGACTTACTTGGATTCGACTCGTCCGAGCGGGTCGGGGTCGGCCGTCAGCGCGTCACGCGCCGTCTGCCAAGCGGAATCCCCGGGGTGGAGCTCGGTGCGGAGGTAGGCCCAGGTGAGCCGCTGAACCACGGACACTCGCTCCGGGTTCTCGTCCGTGGTCTCGGCGACGTCGTATCCGGAAACCCCGCCGAGCCCGTGCTCCGCGTCGAACAGGGTGAGCAGGGACTTGGGGCCCGGGGAGAGGAAGTACGGATCGGCGTGCCAGTCGGGGCCCCGAACCGTCAGGTGGGTGGAGGCGTCCTTGTCGCCGGCGACCACGAGCGTGGGCGTCGCCATCTTGGAGAAGTCCATGGTCGAGAAGAACGAATAGTTCTCGGCCACGAACTCGGTGACGGCATCGCCGCCCCTGCCGGGCGCGGCAAGCAGTACACCCGCCTTGATCCGGGGCTCCGCCAGGTCCACTTCCGTTCCGTCGTCCGGATCGATGAGCCGGGCGCCGAGCAGCAGGCTCGCCGTGTGCCCGCCCATCGAGTGCCCGGCCACGGCGACCTTGTCGTGGTCCAGGCGCCCGAGTAGCTGCGGTACGGCGGCCTCGATCACGTCGAGTCGGTCGAGGATGCGCGTCATGTCCTCGGCCCGCGATCGCCAGTGCAGCGGCCCCCCGGGGGTACCGGGATCCAGGCTCAGCGTGCTCGAGCTCAGGTGGGTGGGCTGGATCACGACGAAGCCGTGCGCCGCCCAGAAGTTGGCGAGGGGGGCGTAGCCGTTCAGCGAGGAGAGGTGGTTCGAGTAACCCTGGCCGTGCGAGAGGAGGATGAGCGGAAGGTCGCTCCCGGTCACGGGCGCGGAGACGCGCACCTCCAGGTCCACGGCCCGGCCGGGGGCCGGGAGCACTACGGGACTGACCGAGAGCACTGGAGTGGGCGGACCGAAGGTGTGGGCCGGGTACGTCGATTCACTCATGATGCGTATTTCCCTTCAATGACCTCTGCTGCCGGTCCCCTTCGGCTGACGGCGAGTGAGGCGGTCAGGCCCCGTCAGGGGCGCCCGGCATCGGCTCCGGATGAAACGGAGCGTCGTTCCGATTAAGATACGGAGCGACGTTCCGCTTTGTCAACGGTCGCCGGCGCGCGAGCGTGGTGCACGTCGGCGAACGTGGCCGGTCCGGCGAGTTCCGAATCCCTATCCCGGTCGGTCACCCCGTTGTCTCATTCGTCGCCCCTGCACCCGACGAGGCGTGTTGAATTGCGTGGCTGAAGGTCCGTCACTCAACTGTTCATAGGGGATCTGGATGTTGCCGGAAATCTTGGTCGGGCTTGCCGCTTCGGGGGGAACGGCGGTCGTGACGGCGGCCGGCACCGACGCCTGGTCAGGGACCCGAACAACAGTGGCCCGGCTCCTGGGGCGGGACGGGCAACGGGAAGAGGTGGTGTTGCAGCGCCTTGACCAGACCGCCGCGGATCTCGCAAGGGCATCCGGCGAAGACGCGCGGGGAGCGCTGGAACGGGTACGTGGCGCGCAGTCCCGGTCCTGGGAAACGCGTTTCACGGACCTGCTCCAGGATCTGCCGGAATCCGAAAGGGACGAGGCCGTCAGGGCGCTGCGTTCCCTGGTCGAGCATGTCCGGCAGCACGCTTCCGGCTCCGGTGCCTCGGCCGGTACCGGTGGGTTCGCGGCCACCGGCGACGTCATCATGAAGGCCACAAACGGATCGGTTGTCGCCGGCGTGGTCAACGGAGGTGTGCGTGTGGACCCTCCGAAGCCGGGGCCGGTCCAGGACTGACCGCCCCCGGCTCCTCCAGTCCACAGCGCCGTAGCCGCGGCGCGTTCCTCGGAACACTGCTGCACATGGCGGGCTTCGGCGCCGCCGGTGACAGCCGGGCCCCCTACGTCACCGCCTCCCATGGAGCGGTGGCGGTCGGCCACGCCGACCATGTCACGTACATCCGCAAGCAGCGTGCACGCCGCTTGCGGATGCTGGTCGTGCCCGTCGTCGTGGCGGGCGGGACGATCACGGCCATCACTCTCGCGCCGGACTCATCTCCGTCGGGCCCGGAGCAGTCGTCCCCGGCACCGTGGTTCTCCCCGACACCGTCGCCTCCCGGGCCACGGTCCGCCACCGGCTCCCCGTCCGCCACCGCCTCCCTTTCGGCACCGATCGTGCGCGCGTCCGGCTCCGCGGCAGCCGTGGCCCAGCCGGAGCGGACCGGTGCGGCGGCCACGCCCGAGGCCGGGGCGCCGCCCGCCGCGGAGTCCGGGGCAACCAAGCTCTCCCCGGGGTCCGTGTCGCGCCTGCGGAACGTCTCCACCAACCAGTGCGCGTCCGGCGACGGTTCCGTCTACCCCGACTTCGGGACGTGCGATTCCAGCGATGCCTACGCATGGACGTTGCGCTCCTCCGGCGGCGGCACCTTCGAGCTGGTCAACCGCGCGAGTGGAAACTGCCTGTCGGCGCCCTTCAACAACAACTACGCGGCCGGGCTGGAAGCCTGCGGCGGCGTCGGAGGCACCGGCCATGTGGTGTGGCGTTTCGGAAGCTCCACCGCGGCGGGCCAGACCCTGAAGAACACCGAGACCGGGCACTGCCTGGAGATCGCCTCCCCGGCGTACGGGGGCGGCAAGCAGGTGATGGTGGCCACCTGCAACAGCGACGAGCCCCAGCAACTGTGGAACAACGGCGGGACCGCCTAGGACTCGTCCGGTCCATCATCGGGGCTCGCGGGGAAGCCCATGGACGTGCGGCGCGGCGGGTGCCACGTCACGTCGGCGTCCGGCTTGGGCCCCGCGCGCACGAGAGACATCATGAGAGGACCGAGAAGGCTTGGGTGCCCGTGCTAGCATCGCCCCACCAATTGCCAGGAATCCTGTCGATCGATGACATGGCTCGACGATCGGAACCGTATGTCTCTCCTTGCCCGGCCCGGAGTGGCCTCCTTCGCCGCCAAGTCGATACAGCGTCTCGCCGTGGCGGCCGACCGGCGCCCGAGCGGCCGCGGTTCGGCGGCCGCCTCGCACGGCCGCTTTCCCGAGTTCCCGCGCTCCGTGAGCGAGTTGACGGTCCCGACCTCGGTCGCTCCGGCCCGGGTCGTGGTGTACCTGCCGACGTCCGAGGGTCCGCCACCGCCGGTTCACGTCAACTTCCACGGTGGCGGGTACGTGATGCCGCTGACGGAGATCGACGATCCGCTCTGCCGCTTCCTCGCCGCCGAGGCGGGGGTGGCCGTGGTCAACGTCGACTACGTCGTGGCCCCGCAGCACCCTTTCCCCGCCCCGCCCCTGCAGGCCTTCGAGGTCGTCCGGTGGATCGCCGCGCACGGGGGCGAGCACGGCTGGGACGGCAGCCGCCTCTCCGTGGGCGGACAGAGCGCCGGAGGCGGTCTCGCCGCGGCCGTCGCGCGCCAGGCACTCGAGGAGGGCGGGCCCGGTATCGCCCTGCAGGTCCTGCACTACCCGCCGTTGGACCTCGCGACGAGCGCCCGGGACAAGCGCGCCGCCATCGCCAAGCCTGTGCTGCGCCCCTGGATGGGCGAGATCTTCGACAGCTCGTACGTCCCGGACCCGCGCGAGCGCGCCGACCGGCTGGTGTCCCCCGCGGGCGCGGCCGACACCGCCGACCTCAAGGGCATCGCCCCGGCTCTGGTCGTCACGGCGGAGTTCGACCTTCTCAAGGCGGAAGCCGTGCGCTACGCCGAGCGTCTTCAGCGGGCGGGCGCCCTCGTCGAGCACCACGACGTGCTCGGGGTCGATCACGGGTACGACGGCAAGGACGACAAGAAGGCCCTGGAGACCTACGCCGTGATCGCCCGTCATGTGCGCCGGGCCCTCAACCCCGAGGCCCGCGAGGCCGGTTGAGCAGCGCCGCACGCCGGGATGGGCAAGGCGGGCGGGGGGCAGTCGAGCGGGCGGGCCCGGGACGGACGAGGCGCCCGCCGCACGTCGGACGCCCCGGCCACCCGCTCCTCCATCCCCCTCTCCATGGAGGCGCCTGTCAGCCCTGCGAGCGGGCCTCGGGTGGCGTGATGCCCAACTTGCCCGCGCTCTCCGTCAGTTCACGCCACACCTTCGCCGCAACGGGTACCCCCTTCTCGGCGCGCCGCACACTCACGGCGGCACTGCGCTCACCGGGGTAGAACACCCCCTCGGCGCCGTCCGCCGCGGCCAGACCCTTGAGCGTGCCCAGAGTGGCGTCGACAGCCGCGGTGAAGGCGTCCGCGTCGCCGAAGGCCGCCGGGTCGATGGCGATGATCAGGGCGTTCTGGCGGTGCCCCCGGCCCTGGGGATCGTCCGAGTGGAAGGCGGCGAAGATCGGCGCTCCGACGAGCACACTGGTGAGCAGTTCGAACGCCAGCGACATGCCGGACCCCTTGGCGCCGCCCAGCGGCAGCGGCATGACCGCCTTCTCCGGGTCGGTGGTGGGGGTGCCGTCCGCGGTGGCGGCGGCCCCCTCCGGCAATGGGGTGCCGCTCGCCCTGGCCTGGCGGATCTTCCCCAGGGCGATCGTGGCGGTGGCCATGTCCAGCAGGAGCGGCGCGTGGCTCGCGGCGGGTACGGCGATGGCGAGCGGGCTGGTGGCCACGGCCGCGCCCTTGACCCCGGTGTAGCCCATGTTGGGCATCCCGGCGACGAAGGCGATGCCGACCAGGCCCTGTTCGGCGATCTTCGACACGTAGTAGCCGATGGCGCCGGTGTGGACGGTCCGGCGTACCCCCACGGCCGCGACACCCCCCGCCCGGGCCCGGGTCACCGCCTCCTCGGCGGCCGCGGTGAGGGCCACCGGGCCGGGCGCGCGATCGGCGTCGAGGACGGCGACCGCCGACGTACCGGACTCGAACGTCATCTCGGGCCGGGCGTTGGCCACCCCCTTGGCGAGCAGCTCCAGATAGGCGGGGACCCGCGCGGTGCCGTGGGAGTCGACGCCGCGCAGCGCGGCCCAGACGAACACGTCGGCGGTGGTGCGGGCGTGCTCGGGGCCGAGTCCGCCCTTCTCCAGGAGGGCGGCGGCGAAGGCGCGCAGGTCGTCGGCGGGGACAAGTACCTTGCCCGCATTGGGCGTTGGGGTGCCGGTCATGGTGGCGGGGGCCTCCTGGGTCAGCGGGTGACGAGAACGTCGACGACGGCGGTGGTGCCCTCCGCCACGGCCTTGAGCGCGCGCTCCAGGGCGGGGGCGAGCGCGTGCGGCGCGTCGACGGTCTCGGTGTGCATGCCGAACGGCTCGGCGAACTGCGCGAGTCGGGGCAACCGGTGCAGGTCGGTGCCGAGCCACTCGCCGGTCTCGGCGGCCGCGCCCTCGGGGTAGAACCTGCGGTGGTTGAGGTTCATCGACTTGTAGACGCGGTTGTTGAACACCACGATGAGCAGTGGCAGGTCGTACGCCTTGGCGGCGTCGTACGACGGGATGACGGGGTTGTACGCGAAGGCCCCGTCGCCGATGGTGAGGACCACGGGCCTTTCCCTGGCGGCGAGTTTGACGCCGAGGGCCACCGCGATGCCCTGACCGAGTCCGCCCTGCACATAGAAGTACGAGTCGGGGTCCGAGGTCTGCACATGGCGTTTCACGACGCGGCTGTGGGTGATCGTCTCGTCGACGACGATCGCGTCCCGCCCGTCGAGCAGCCCGCGCAGGGTCGCGGCCACGAGCACCGGGTCGATGCCCTCGGCCCCTGCCGCCTTGGCCTCGACCGCGGCGATCGAGGCCTGTTCGTCGGCGTGCCGCTCCTCCTGCGCGCAGCGCCGCGCGGTGGCGGCGGCCACGGCTGTCTCGTCAGCGTGGGCGTCCTTCGCCCGCTTGGTGAGCTGGCGCAGGGTGTGGGCGACGTTGCCCTCCAGGTACCGCTCGGCGAAGAGGACTTGGTGGACGACGTGCGGGCGCTGCGGCACCTCGTCGATGACGACGATCCGCGCCTTCGACGGGCGGCGCGAGGGCGGGTAGAAGGGCGCGCGGCAGTTGACGAGGAGGATGAGGTCGGCCTCGTCCATCCATGGGCCGATGTCGCTGCCGGCGTGCAGCGGGTGGGTGCGCGGGAAGTTGCCGCACACGGCCGAGTCGGGCTCGACGACCGGGATGTTCCACGCTTCGGCGAAGGCGAGGAGTGCCTCGAAGCCGCCCGCCTCACGGCCCGCCGTCTCGGTGACGATCACGGGGCTGTCGGCCTCGCGGATCAGTTGGGCGACGAGGTCGACCTCTTCGGGTGAGCTGTGCGTGGAGCCCGGCGGGGCGACGGGCACGGCCTCGCGGCCGTCCCACTCCTCCAGCAGGATCTCCAGGGGGATGTTGAGGTAGGCCGGGCCCGCCGGGGCCCGCCAGGACAGCTCCGCCGCCCGCGTGATCATCGTGGGCAGGGTGTGGACGCTCGCCGCCTCGTTGGCCCACTTGGTGAAGGGCTGGGCGACGCCGTGCGGGCCGCCCACGAAAGACAGGTTGCGATACCACTGGCCGCCCGGGTCCTGACCGGGGCCGTCGCCGTACGTGGTCGACTCCGAGGAGGCGACCACCATCGGGACGCCGGCGAGGAGCGCGCCGTGGACGGCCATGGAGCCCTGCAGCAGTCCGGGCGCCGCGTGCAGCAGTACGCCCTGCGGCCGGCGCTCGATCAGTCCGTAGCCGGTGGCCATGCCGACGGCGACGGTCTCGTGGGTCAGGTCGAGGTAGCGCGGGCACGGCAGCCCGTCACGGTGTCGGCGGGCGAGGGACTCCCACACCGGGGCCCATTCGGACCCCGAGGAGCAGAAGAGGTAGTCGGCGCCGACGGCGTTGAAGGCGGCCACGAAGGCATCGCCGCCGTCACCTCCGGCGGCGTCCGGCGTGTTCCGGGTGTCCGTCATCTCGTGTGCTTCCTCAGCCCTCGATCGGCCAGTTCAGGACCTCGGAGATACCCCGGCCCATGATCCACTCGAGCTCCTCGGGGGTGAAGTCCCAGTGCTTGGCGAACTGTTCGATGGTGTCGGTGTAGGTGATGCCGTGGCCGAGCAGCCGGGTGATGTCGGTGCCGTAGAAGCAGCGCTGCGGGCCCATCCTGTCCACCATCTCGCGCACGTACTTCTCGATGTTCTTGTTCGGGAAGGGCTGCGTCGAGTAGCCCGGCAGCGCGGAGACCTTCACGTAGATGTTGGGGTGCTCGGCGAGGTCCGCGGTCTCCTGGACCCAGTAGCCGATCGCGTCGTCCACGCAGCGGGCCATGATGCCCATGTGGTCGATGATGATCTTCAGCCCGGGGTGCTTGGCGGCGATCTGGCCGAGTTCACGCTTCCAGATCGGGGCGTGGACCATGGTGGGGATGGAGAGTTCCTCGGCGATCGGCCAGTACCAGTCGTTGGTCCCGTCGATCATCCAGTTGCGGTCCTGGGGGCGGTGGAAGGTGAGCCGGGTGCCCTTGATGTACGGGTTCCGCGCGAACTCCTTCAGCAGGGCGGTGCCCTCGACCGGGTCGTCCTGCGGGACGCGGGCCATGATGCCGAAGCGGTCGGGGTGCGCTTCGCAGGCCTCGAGCGCGTAGTCGATGCGGTTGCCCTCCCACGACGGGGGCAGGATCAGCGCCCGGTTGACGCCGGCCTCGTCCATCAGCTCGAGGGCCTCCTCGTAGGAGAAGGGGTCCTCGCGGTGGCCGTTGAGGCGGATGCGCTCACGCGCGCCCGGGACCCAGGGGCGCTCCGGGGTCTCTTCCTTCCAGATGTGGATCTGCGTGTCGACAACGAACATGTCCTCGGCTCTTTCTCTCGAATTCTTTCGAAGGGGAAGTGCTTCCCTCGAAGGGAAGGGGGTGGCGGGGTGGTGTGGAAGGAACGCTAGGCGGGTGGTGGGGCCTTGCCGAGTCCCCGGGGCGCAAGCACAACTTGCGCGAAAGTCGCCCGTACGCAGGGCATTTTCAGATTGCGCCGGCGCCCCCGAGCACGGCGTCCACGATGTGCTCGGCGATCGCCATGGAGGCCGTGGCGGCCGGGGAGGGCGCGTTGCGGACGGCGGTGATCCGGCCCACCCGGTGGATGCGGAAGTCGTCCACGAGCATGCCGTCCGGGTCCAGGGCCTGGGCGCGTACGCCGGCTCCGCCGCGGACCACGTCCGAGACGCCGACGCCGGGAACGTACAGCTCGGCGTCCTTCATGAACGCGGCTCTGGACAGCGAGCCGCGGTACTCCCTGATGCCGGTCCTCCAGTGCTGGGCGGCCATCCTCCAGGAGCCGGGGTAGGCCGCGAGTCCCGCGAGGTCCTTCGGTGAGATCCTGCCGAGCGTGTAACCCTCCCTGGCCAGGGCCAGGACGGCGTTCGGGCCGACCTCGACCGAGCCGTCGACGCGGGGGGTGAAGTGCACGCCGAGGAAGGGGTAACGCGGGTCCGGGACCGGGTAGATCAGCCCGCGCACCAGGTCCGTCCGCTCGGGCTTGAGCAGCATGTACTCGCCCCGGAACGGGACGATCCTCGGCTCCTTCTTGTCCTGGGCGAGCCGGGCGACGGAGTCCGAGTGGAGGCCCGCGCAGAGGATCAGCCGGTCGACGCGGACATGCTCCTGCCCACAGGCCACCTCGATGCCGCCGGGCACGTCGGTGATCGAGGTGACCGGGAATCCGAGGCGTATCTCGCCGCCCGAGGCCTCGATGTCCTTGGCGAACTCCCGGGCGATCGCCGGGTAGTCGGTGATCGCGGTGCGCGGGGAATGCAGGGCCGCGATGCCCCCGGCGTGGGGCTCCAGCTCCCTGATCTCCTGCTTGGAGACCTTCCTCAGTTCGGGCACGTGGTTGTTCCTGGCCCGTTCGTAGAGGTTCTCCATCCGGCCCAGCTCGTCCTCGCGCACCGCCATGACGAGCTTGCCGATCTCCGCGTACGGCAGGCCCCGGTCCTGGCAGTACTCGCGCAGGACGGACACGCCCCGCACGCACAGGTCCGCCTTGAGGCTGCCCGGCGCGTAGTAGATGCCGGCGTGCACGACGCCCGAGTTGTGCCCGGTCTGGTGGACGGCGACCGCCCGCTCCTTCTCCAGCACCACGACCCGGGTGCCTGGGCGGCGCAGGGCGATCTCACGCCCCGTGGCCAGGCCCACGATGCCGGCGCCGACGATGCCGATCGTCTCGTCAGCCATCGGCATCCTCCTTTCCTCGTTGAGGCCTGTTCTCGAAACGCGTCAGGCACCGAAGTGGACGGCGACCGTCTTGACCCGGGTGTAGAAGCGCAGGGCCTCCTCGCCCTGCTCCTTGAACGGCGACCCGGAGTCGCGGAAGCCGCCGAAGGGGTGGTGGACATCCCAGCCCGAGGTGGTGGTGTTCACCGCGATCTGGCCGCACTCGGCCTCGTCGGCGAACCGGTACGCGGCGCCGAGGTTCTGGGTGAACACGGCGGCGGCGAGGCCGAAGACGGAGTCGTTGACGGCCTCGACCGCCTCCTCGAAGGAGTCCACCGGGAGCAGGGCGACGACGGGCCCGAACACTTCCTCGCGCCAGATGTCCAGCTCCGGGGTCATGTCTCCCAGCACGGTGGGATTGACGTAGCAGCCGTGGCTCAGTGCCTCGTCCCGCGGCTGGTCGCCGCCGACGAGGACCGTCGCGCCCTGCTTGACCGCGCGCTCGATGTCGGACAGGACGCCGTCGCGCTGACGGGCGCTCACCAGCGGGCCCATCGTGGTGCCCGCGGCGAGGCCAGGACCGACGCGCAGCGCGGTCGCCTCGGCGAGCAGCAGCGCGGTGAACTCCTCGTACACGGGCCGCTCGACGATCACCCGGCTGGTGGCGGTGCAGCGCTGCCCGGCCTGGGCGAAGGCCGCGGCGGCGACAGCTTTCGCGGCGGCGGTGAGGTCGGCGTCGGCGAGCACGACGGTGGCGTTCTTGCCGCCGAGTTCGCCCTGGAAGCGGATGTTGCTGTTCGCGAGCTGGGCGCGCAGGGCCTCGCCGACCTCGTTGCTGCCGGTGAAGGTGAGCGCGGCCAGGCGCGGGTCGGAGATCAGCGCCTCGGAGATCTCCGCGCCGCGCCCCGTGACCACGTTGAGGACACCGGCGGGCAGTCCCGCGTCGTGGAGGGCGCGGGCGAAGTGCAGAGCCGCCTGGGGGGTGTCGGTGGCCGGTTTGAGGAGGGCCGCGTTGCCCGCCGCGAGGCACGGCGCCAGCTTGCGGGCCGGGGTGATCAACGGGTCGTTCCACGGGGTGATCGCGAGGACGATGCCGAGCGGCTCGCGCTGGTGGTGGGTACGGGTGTCCGGGCGGACGTCGTGCACGAGGGTGCCGTACCCCTGCCGGGCGAGACCCGCGTAGTACTCCAGGAAGTCCGCGGCCTTGATCGTCTCACCGGTCGCCTCGGCCCGCGTCTTGCCCATCTCGGTCGCCAGGTCCTCGGCGATCTCCGCGCGGCGCCCGCGCAGCAGCCGGGCGGCTTCGGCCATGATCCGGGCGCGCTCGAAGGGGCTGGTGCGTTTCCAGACGGCGAAGCCCCGCTCGGCGTGGTCGTAGGCGCGGGTGACGTCGGCGGCGCTCAGCGCGGGGACGCGGGCGACGGGGGTCCGCAGATCGGAGGGGTCGTGGACGTCGATCCACTCACCGGTCGCCACCCACTCTCCGCCCAAGAGGGTTTCCAGGGTTCGCATGGAGATCACTTCCTTCGTCCGCCGCGGTGCGGGATCCGCGGTCTGCACAGGGAGCGGCCGCAGGGGGCCGGATGCGACAACACACCATGTCGGGGCGGTGCCGCCAGACCCGCGCAGGCAGTCATTGCTTGCGCCGCGCGCGGGTCGGCGGGCGACTGATCCGTGCTGGAATCTGCAGGCCGGGCGGTGTGTACGACGCCGCCGGGAGCCGGAATCGCGCTAAGGAGAAACAGACATGGCCTACGCAGTAGTCGCCCACTACCGCTGCGAGCCCGCCGACGAGGACACCGTGCGCGCCGCGCTGTTGAAGGTGCGCGAGCACACCCGCGCCGAGCCGGCGAACCTGGCGTACGAGGTGCACGCCGAGGTGGACCGGCCGGGCGGTTTCGTGCTGTACGAGCAGTACGCCGACCGCGCCGGCTTCGACGCGCACAAGGTCGCCGACCACTTCACCGAGCTGATCGTGGAGACGGTGTGGCCGCTGCTGACCGAGCGCACGGTGACCTTCGCCGAGGTTCTCTGACGCCGAGGTTCTCTGACGCCGAGGTTCTCCGAAGGTCTGCCGGGAAGCGCGGGCGCGCTTCCCGGCCCCTGGGCCGCGGGTCAGAACTCGTTGCCCCAGCAGTAGCGGGCGACGGTCTCCACCAGTACCAGCTTGCGGCGCTGGTTCTCGGCGCTCAGCAGCGGACGGGTCGCCGTGTCGGCGAAGCCGCGGGACGGCGATACGGCCATGTCCTCGAGGTCCTTGACCTCGGCGGCGGCGTCGATGCGGGCCATCACCGTGTCGATGTCCTCGAGTGCGGACACGGCCGCGTCCACCACGCCCAGGCACGCGTCGCGGTCCTCCGGCAGGGCCTTGACCAGGTCGAGTTCGGCGTCGGTGCCCTTGTCGTACGGCAGGATCCAGCGGTCGGCCGGGATCCCGCCGTACAGGCGCTCGGCGCGGGCCCGGTCCACCCCGGCGGGTGCCTCCCAGCCGGGGCAGACGCCGATCCTGACTCCCACCGGGCGCTCTTCCAGTCGTACCGCCAGGGCGTCGACGGCCAGCGCGTCCTCGAAGGACAGCGCGCCGGGGGCGGCCGGGTCGGCGGCGACGTGGCCGATCAGGAGCGGGTTGTTGAGCTGGACGAGCCGGACGCCCCGGGAGACCAGCAGCGCGATCTCCGCCTGGATGATCTCCGCGAGGGCCTCTCCGAGTTCGCGGGCCGAGGAGGGCCCGCCCGATGCGGCGAGTTCGGGTGCGAAGGTGGTGGCGGCCAGATAGGCCGGGGAGGGCAGCGAGGCCTTGGGGGCGATCACCGTCAGCCCGGTGAGCCGCCCGGCCCAGTCGGCGAGCAGCGGACCGTTCGCCTTGGGCAGCGTTTCCGCCACCCAGCGCGGCAGTCCGCCGTGGGTTTCCGAGTCCGTGCGACGGAAGCCGGAGACGGCGTCGAAGACCGCGCTGCGGAAGTCCTCCCGGGGGAAGTCCCCGTCGGTGACGACCGTGGTACGCAGCTTCCGCTGGAGGGCCACCGCCTCCTCGACCGCCTCGAGTTCCGCCTTCAGCACGATCTCGGGGTCGCCCTCGGCCCGCGCGGTCAGGAGAGTGCCGGGGCGGACCAGGCTGCCGTGGTGGTCGATGCGGTAGTTGAACGTGTCCGCCATGGCTCAGGCCTCCTTTTCCGTCTTCTCGGTCTTCTCGGGCTTCTCGGTCTTCTCGGCGTTCGGAGCCGGGTTGCCCGCGACGCCCCAGGCGGCGAACTCCATTTCGTAGCCGAGGGATTCGAGGACGTCGTCGGCGACCTGCTGGTCCTCGTCCGCGGTGCCGCCGGCGATGCCGAGGCCGCCGATGATCTCGCCGTCCCTCTTGATGGTGACGCTGCCCTCGGTGGCCATGATCGGCTGGGCGGCGCCGGGCAGCTGGGAGAGCTGCGAGAAGAACACCGGCTGGCTCTCCTGCCACTTCTTCAGCATCTTGCCGGGCCGCTGCATCACGGCGGCGGTGTACGCCTTGGCGCGGGCGATGTCCGGGGTGAGCGGGCGCGCACCGTCCGAGCGGCGGACGCTGACGACGAAGCCTCCCGCGTCCACCACGGCGACACTCACCGCCTTCCCGAGCGACCGGGCTCGCTTCAGGGCGGCGTCGACGATCTCTTCGGCGGCATCGAGGGTGAGGCTGCTCATGCGGCTTCCTTCTGTGCGGTGAGGGTGCGGCGCAGCTGGGCGACGGCCACGTTGTACTGCTCGGGCGCCTCCCAGTACATGGAGTGCGGGGCGTCCGGGACGATCTCCAGATGTGAGCCGGGCAGCAGTTCGTGGGCGCGGGTCACGGTCTTCACGCTGAGTACCGCGTCCTTCTCCGCGGCCAGGAAGGCGACCTTGACGCCCGAGTTCTGGATCTCCTCCAGCGAGGGGCCGTTGGTGTCGAGGTTGCGCAGGTCGGCCATCTTGGCGACGTTGAAGGTGCCCATCTGCTGGAAGAGGAAGGTGAGGTCGGGTCGCTCCTGCTGGAACCGCCGGGTGAGCAGGCGGTCGATGACGGGGAGCTTGACGGCCTCGGCCCGGTCGGCGGCGGCGAGTTCCTTCAGCTCGGGGTGGCTGATGCCGCCCAGGGAGTGGCCGAGGGCTACCGAGGAGACGCGCTCGGGACGCAGGAGGGCGGCACGCAGGGCGGCGACGGAGCCGATCGACTGGCCGACGAGCATGACGTCGGCCAGGTCCTCCTCGTCGAGTACGGCGACGACGTCGCCGGGGAAATCCTGTCCGTCGAACCCGGGCTTCGAGGAGTGCGGACGGGCCGGGGCGTCGGACTTGCCGAAGCCGCGCAGATCCATGGTGACGACCGTGAACTCCTCGCGCAGCGCGGCCACTTGCTGCCACCAGGCGGCGTGGTGGCCACCGCTGCCATGCACGAACAGGATCGCCGGACCGCTGCCGTGGCGCTCGTAGTAGATGGAGGTGCCGTCGGAGTCGGCGATGGGCATGTCAGTGAACTCCTAGCCGGACGCGGTCAGTTGGGACGCTTGCCGTGGAAGACCAGCTCGATCATGGTGTGGTCGGGATCGTGGATGTAGCAGAACTTGGACTGGTTCTCCGGCCGCTCGACCGGGCGGGTGTGCCGGATGCCGAGCTCCTTCAGGTGGGTGAGGAACTCGTCCCAGTCGTCGACCTCGACGGCGAAGTGATAGGGCGCCATGCGCTCCATCTCCTCGACCGGGGTGAAGTGCAGATCGAAGGTGCCGCGGGTCATCAGCACCACGCGGGTGTTGGACTTGGGCATGATCCGCTTCATCCCGAAGACCTTCGTGTACCAGTCGGCGGTGCGGTCGGGGTCGGTGGTGGGGAAGTTGACGTGGTGGATGTAACGGGGTGCGGTGCTCATGACGGATTCCCTTCGCTGTGTACGGGGTTGGACAGGACACCGATGCCGCTGATCTCGATGTCCACGGTGTCCCCTGGCTCCAGTTGGCAGGTGGACTCGGCGCCCATCCACAGCACGTCACCCGGCCGCAGGGTGACGTGCCGGGTCATCTCGACGATGAAGTCGAAGGGGTCGAAGACCATGTCGCCGGTCGCGAACGACGCCCGGACCTCCCCGTTGACGCGGAGCGTGGTGGTCTGTGCCAGGGCGTCGACGTCGGTCTCGATCCAGGGGCCCATGGGCTTGAACGTGTCGCTGTTCTTGCTGCGCCAGAACGTGCGGTCCTGGTGCTGCCAGGTGCGGGCGCTGACGTCGTTGCCGATGGTCCACCCGAAGACACCTTCCTGAGCCTCCTGGTACGTGGCGTGCCGCAGTGTTCGGCCGATGACCGCGACGAGTTCGGGCTCTGCCTCGAACCGGCCCTCGACACCGGCCGGCTTGACGATGGGCGAACCGTGCCCGGTGAGCGCGTTGTTGGCGCGGTAGCCCACCTCGGGACGGGTGGGGACCTCGGCGCGGGCGTGCTCGATGTGTCGCGGGTAGTTCATGCCGACCGCGTAGAACACGGGCGGGACGACGACGGGCAGCCAGGTCGCGCCGGCCCGCGGCACCGTGCCGATGACCGTCGGGCCGCGTTCGATGTGCGGCTGCCGCCGCGTGGCGTCGAGGGGTGACTCGGACAGCAGCTCGACGTCCTCCTCCCCCACCTGGCCCCACACCGCCCGTCCGCCGACCGAGACACGGGTGTATCGCATGACGCTCAGCCCGCCAGCAGATGGGAGACGCGCTTGGTGATCAGGTAGGCGTCGAGAGCCTCGGGCCCGCCCTCCCTGCCGTAGCCACTCTCCTTGACGCCGCCGGAGGGGGCCTCGCTGACGGAGCCGCCGCAGTGGTTGACGGAGAGGATGCCGGCCTCCAGTTCACGCACCAGGTGCTCGGCGGTGGCGGCGGACTCGGTGAAGCCGTAGGCGGCAAGGCCGTACGGCAGCGCGTTCGCGGTCGTGAGCGCCTCGTCGAGGTCACCGAAGGGGACGATCGGCGCGAGGGGGCCGAACGGTTCCTCGTGGAGGAGGTCCGCGTCCGCCGGTACGTCGGTCAGGACGGTCGGCGCGAAGAAGTACCCGGCGCGGTCGAGCCGTTCGCCGCCGGTGCGGACGGTCGCTCCCCGGCTGACGGCATCGGCGGTCAGACGCTGAACGGCCTGGAGCCGGCGCTCGTTGGCGAGCGGCCCCATGGTGGTGCCCTCGGCCAGGCCGTCGCCGACGACGACCGCTTCGGCGGCCTTCACGAACTCCGCGGTGAAGTCCTCGACGAGACGCTCGTGAACCAGGAACCGGCTCGGCGAGGTGCACACCTGTCCGGCGTTGGCGAACTTCGCCTGGGCGGCGCGGCGCGCGGCCCTCGCCGGGTCGGCGTCCGCGCACACGATCACCGGGGCGTGGCCGCCCAACTCCATGAGGGAGGGCTTCATGACCTCGCCGGCCGCGGCGGCGAGCAGCTTGCCCACGGGGACCGAGCCGGTGAAGGCGATCAGACGGGTGACCGGGGAGGCGATGAGGTGCGCGGAGACCTCGGCGGGTTCGCCGAAGACGAGGTTGAGTGCACCGGCCGGCAGGCCCGCGTCCACGAAGCAGCCGACGAGGGCGGCGGCGGTGGCGGGCGTCTCCTCCGAGGCCTTGATGATGATGGAGCAGCCCGCGCAGAGCGCCGAGGAGATCTTCCGCATCGGGCCGCCCGCCGGGAAGTTCCAGGGGACGAACGCGGCCACGGGGCCGATGGGTTCACGTCGTACGGAGAGCAGGGTGCCGGGGGCGGAGGGGATGATGCGGCCGTAGGCGCGGCGGGCGTCGTCGGCGTGCCAGCGCAGGGTGTCCGCGACACGGCGGGCCTCCCCGGTGGCCTCGGCGAGGGGCTTGCCCTGCTCCAGGGTCATGATCCGGCCGACTTCGGCGCTGCGCTCGGTGAGCAGGTCGGCGGCGGCGTGCAGGAGGGCGGTGCGCCGTGCGACGGGTGTGTCGCGCCAGGCCCTGAAGCCCTCGGCGGCGCCGGCCAGGGCGCGGTCCAGGTCGTCGGTGGTGGCGAGCGGTACCTCTCCGATCGCCTCCTCGGTGGCGGGGTTCACGATCGGGGCGGTCCGTCCGGTGCCGCCCTGGCACCACTCGCCCGCTATGTACATGCGGACGGCGGGGTAGCCGTGGTCGGAGGTCATGAGTGGGTGCCCTCTCAGGCTGGCGAGCGAGGCGAATGGGGTTTCCCCGGCCGAAGGCGCCGGTTTCCCCGCCGAAGGCGGCGGAGGGTCAGGAGGCGGGGGCGTCCTGCTGGTCGCGGTTGGTGCGCAGAGCCCAGATGTGGTGGGGCGGGGTGGTCTCGTGGACCCGGGTCTCGTAGCGGTCGTCGACGCGGTCCATGTCGGCGGCGTACTCGACCCGCCCGCCGCAGGGTGCGTGCACGAACCGGAAGACGTTCGAACCGACGGTGTGGCGGCCGAGTCTGCGGGCCTCGCGCCAGCCGTGGTCGATCATGTAATTGCCGCCCTCGACGACGTCGTCGAAGCCGGGGACCTCGTAGGCGATGTGGTTGACGCCGGCCTTGTCGGGGCGGTGGCACAGCAGGATGGTGTGCTGGTCCTGGTCGCCCGGGGCCTGCATGAAGACGCCCATGGGTTTCACCACGTCGGTGGGCCGGAAGCCGAGCAGTTCCTCGTAGAACGCGACGGCCTCCTCGCGGCCCTCCTTGAGGATGTTGAGGGCCACATGGCACATCCGCAGGGGGTGGACGCGGGTGATCGGCTCCAGGGCGGTGTTCCAGCGGCCGACGCTGCCCAGGGCGTTGGCGGGCCGGGGGGTGAGGGGCGCGGGCTTGGGCCGGGCCAGGGTCAGACCGACTCCGAAACCGGTCTCGTCCACGGTGTGGAACACTCCGGCCGCGTCCTCCCGGACCGTCCGGTCCCGGCCGACGGCCGCGACGAGCCGCTTCAGCTCCTTCGCCGTGTCGACACCCCACACCACCTCGCGCAGAGTGGGACCGGCTTCCACCGGCGGCGGCAGCAGCGGTCCGGGGCCGGTGTCGAGGTGGAGGGTCTGCCCGGTGAGCGTCTCGAACACCGCGTACTCGTCGGTCCGTTCCACCAGGAACAGTCCGAAGTCGTCGAAGAAACGAACGCATTCGTCGAGGTCGCCGATGCCGTAGGTGACCGATTCGATTCTCTGGATTCCCATGGTCTCCTCGTTTCACGGGTCGCCCGGTGAGCGTAGATTTCGGGTGGCGGCGTCTCAACGCTCGGGGCCGACGGACTGTGCAATCGTTTCTTGCGGTTACGGCCGGATCACCGGAATGGGATTCCGCGAGAACCAGTCCGTCAGAAAGTCGAGGAAGACGCTGATCTTGCGCGGGGTGTCCTGCCCCGGGCCGTAGATCGCGTACAGCGGCCGGTCGGGCACCGCGAGTTCGGGCAGCAGGACCTGCAGAGCGCCGGAGACCAGGTCGTCGTAGGCCGGTCGCTGCGGGAGCAGGGCGAGACCGCGCCCGTGCACGGCCGCTTTCTGCAGGGCGATGTAGGAGTTGGACGAGAAGGCGATGTTGCGGATCTTGTGCAGGGTCGACGCGTGTCCGTGGCCGATGCGCCAGACCGGGTCGTTGACGTGCACGAGGCAGTCGTGATGCGCGAGGCCGTTCGGCTCGGTCAGTGGCCCGTTCCGGTTCAGGTATTCCTTGGCGGCGCACAGCACGAACGGGAGCGAGGCGATCTTCTTGAGGCGGACGCTGGAGTCCCGGAGGTCTCGGGTGTGGAATGCCACGTCGAATCCGCCGTCCAGGAAATCGTAGGTCCGGTCGGACATGCCGCCGAGTTCGAATCGCACCTGGATTTTGGGGTGTGCGGCGGAAAAGGCGGCGATGGCGTCCCCGAGGTCCAGGCTGCCTATCCATTTGGGACAGATGATGCTGAGCGTCCCTTCGGCGCGGTCGTGGAGCTGGGCGATGCCTGCGTCCTCGGCCTCGATCTCCTCCAGGATGCGCGCGGCGAACTCCGCGTAGCGCCGGCCGGGTTCGGTGAGGCTCACCGAACGGGCCGTGCGGTTGACCAGGCGGACCCCCACCTGCCGCTCCAGCTCGGCGACGTGCCGTGACACCAGCGAGCCCGAGGAGCCCAGCTTCTTGGCGGCTCCGCTGAAACTGCCGGATTGCGCGACGGTGACGAAGCTGTGCATGAGGAGCAAGCGATCCATGTTTCCTCCGGAGGCCCACGACTGCCAGGGGTGGGCCCCGGCGGCGGTGCCGGTCGTACGGGTGTGCGGGCGTACCGCGCCGGAATGACCTCATGGCGGCTGTGTCGGACATTCCGGCGACGCGGTGGACGGCGGCTCAGGACGCCTTCGCGACAGACGCCGCTTCGCGGTGCGGGTTCGGTTACTTGGGGCAGTACTGGGGTGCCTTGCTCAGGTTGTCCTTGGTGACCAAGAGAAGAGGAATGTTGGCAATCTTGTCAACCTTCTTGTTGTCCAGAAGCCCGATCGCGTTCTTGGCCGCGGTCTGACCGATCGTCATCGCCGAGTTGGCCACGGTGGCGGAGAAGCGGCCGTCCTTGACGGCGGCCAGGCCCTCGTCGGTGCCGTTGGCGGTCACGATCTTGACGTTCTTGGCGCCGGCCGCGTCGAACGCCTTGCGTGCCGCGAGGCCCATCTCCTCGTTGGCGACGAAGGCGTAGGCGAGGTCCGGGTGGGCCTGGATCATGTTCTCGGCGACGTCCTGCGCCTTGGCCGCGTTGAACATGCCTGGCTGGTTCGCGACCACCTTGGCGTTGCCGGGCAGCGCCTTGGTGAAACCGCCCACCAGCAGATCGGAGGCGGCCCCGGGCGCACCCGCGATGACACCGACCTGTACGTCCTTGCCGCCCGCGTCCTCGGCGACCCAGCCGGCGTCCAGGGCCCCGACCTTGCCCAGGTCGACGACCGCCGCGCCGAGGATGTCGTTCACGTCGCTGGTGGCGACGGACGTCAGGTAGATCGGAATGTTCGAGGCCTTGGCCTTGGCTATGTCGCCCTTGAGCGCGTCGACGTTGACGGTCTGCACGATGAGCGCGCTGACATTGCGGGAGATCATGTCCTCGATATTGGACAGTTCGGTGCCGGAATTCTGGTGGGAGTTGGCCGTGTAGACCTTCGCCCCTTCCGACTTCGCCGTCTGTTCCAGGGCTTTTTGCAAACAGGTGTGGAATTCGGTGTCGGCGCCGTTGACGAACCCGAGGGACACGGAGCCGGACCCACTGCCGGTGTCCTTGCCGCAGCCGCTCAGCACCAGGGTGGTACCGGCGACGGCGGCGAGCATCGCTCGGCGGGAGCGGGCGGAGAGTCTCATGGTCGTACGCCTTTCATGACGGGCGGTGGAGAGAAGACGAGGGGGTCAGTGCCGCGCGGAGCGGGCCTTGTGGAGCTCGTTGGCGATGGCCGCGACGAGGAGTACGCCGCCCACGGAGACCTGCTGGAAGTAGCTGGAGACCTGCACGAGGTTGAGGGCGTTGGCCACCACGCCGAGCAGCAGAACGCCGAGCGCCGTGCCCACGACGGTTCCGTGGCCGCCGGCGAGCGAGGTGCCGCCGATCACCACGGCGGCAACGGCGGTGAGTTGGAGGGTGAGGCCGCCGGTGCCGGGGCTGCTGGCACCCAGCCGGGACAGCAGCATCACGCCCGCGAGACCCGAGAGGGCGCCGGTGACGGCGTACAACGTGAGCTTGCGAGCGGTGACGTCGATGCCGCTGAGCCGGGCGACGTGCTCGTTGCCCCCGATGGCGAAGGCGTCCCGCCCGAACACGGTGAACCGCATGACCAGGGCGGTCGCCAGCAGCACGAGGACCGCCACGATCAGCAGGTACGGCACCCCGAGGACCTTGTCGTTGCCCAGGGAGAACATCCTGGTGCCGATGGAGACGCTGAGGCCGCCCTGCACCAGGAGCGCGACGCCGTCGAGCAGGGTGGCCGTCGCCAGGGTCGCGACGAACGGGGCCACGTTGGTGAACGTCACCACCAGTCCGTTCACCAGCCCGATGACCGTGGCCAGCAGCACCGAGGCGATCACGGTGAACGCGGTGGAGTGGCCGTGGGAGAGCAACTGCGCGCCGACGGCGGTGGTGACGGAGACGTTGCTGCCCATGGAGAAGTCCATGCCGCCCGCGGTCATCAGCAGGGTGAGGCCGGCGGCGATCACCGCGGTGACGCTCACCTGACGGAGCACGTTGATCAGGTTCGTGGTGGTGGCGAAGGAGTCGGTCCGCAGCGCGGTGGCGACCACCACGACGATCAGGACCGCGAGAAGACCGGTGTGCGGCGCACGGCGCAGGGCGCCGAAGGTGGACCGGGGCCGGGGCTCCTCGGGCGGGTCGCTGACGCCCGGCGCGTCGGCAAGTGTCTTGACGCTCACTGCGGTTGACCTCCGAGAGCGGTGGCGACGAGTTCGTCGTGGGTGATGGCGGTGATGTCGTGTTCGGCGACCGCGCGGCCGGCGCTGACGACCACGACGCGGTCGGCCAGCCGCATGACCTCCTCGGCGGAGGAGGAGGCGAGCAGTACGGCCGTGCCCCGTGAGGCGAGGTCGTCGACGAGGGTGTGGATGTCGGCCATGGCCGCGATGTCCACGCCGTTGGTGGGGTCTTCCAGGAAGCAGGCGACCGGCTCGGTCTGCAGCCATTTGGCCAGCAGCACCTTCTGCTGATTGCCTCCGGACAGCGCGCTCACCGGCGGGTTCCCCACGAGGGAGACCACTCCGTAGCTCCTGCGCAGCGGGGCCGCGCGGCGGGTGAGCGCGCCGCGCCGGTGGACGCGGCGGCGTGCGAAGCGGTCGTCGGCCAGCATCAGGTTCTCGTCCAGGGAGAGTTCGGGGACCAGGCCCAGCGCCCTGCGGTCTCCGGAGACGCAACGCAGGCCGCTGGCGAGCGAGGCACGGACCCTGCCGAGGGGCACGGGGGCGCCGTCGACGTGCACGGTGCCGAGGTCGGGGCGGCGGCGGCCGGACAGCAGGTCGAAGAGGTGTGACTGCGCGTCCCCGGCCGGTCCCAGCACCGCGACGATCTCGCCCTTGCGCACCTCGACGGTGAAGTCCCGGATGGTCCGGCCGTCGCTCAGACCACGCACCGCGAGGCCGATGTCGTCCTTGGGGGCGGGACGTTCGACGCGCCGGGAGACCACGTCCCGGCCGACCATGCTGCGCACGAGCCCCGCCGGGTCGAGGTCGCCGGCCGGCGTGCTGCGTACGACCTCGCCGTCCCGCAGG
The DNA here is from genome assembly GCF_001514115.1 of Streptomyces olivochromogenes. Classification (GTDB taxonomy): domain Bacteria; phylum Actinomycetota; class Actinomycetes; order Streptomycetales; family Streptomycetaceae; genus Streptomyces; species Streptomyces olivochromogenes. The sequence continues at coordinate 154,405 of NZ_KQ948461.1, read as the reverse complement.
ACCGTGAGGCGGTCGGCGACGGCCATGACCTCGTCGATGTAGTGCGAGATGTAGACGACGGCGACGCCCTCGTCGCGCAGGGTGCGCACCAGGTCCCTGATCTGGTGCGCCGCCTCCGCGCTCAGGCAGGCGGTCGGCTCGTCGAGGATCAGGATCCGGCCGCCGCGGCGGACCTCCCGCGCCACCTCGACCATGGTCTGTTCGGCGACGGTGAGCGAACGCGCGGTGCGCTCCACGTCGATGTCGATGCCGAGGCCGGACAGCGCCTTCCTCGCCTCGGAGTCGACGGCTTTCCAGTGGACCGTGCCCCGCCGGGTGGGCAGGTCGCCCAGCATGACGTTCTCGGCCACGGTCAGGCCCATCGCCAGTTCGCGGCGCTGGGGAACCGACGCGATGCCGAGCCGTCGGGCCCTGCGCACGGTCAGTCCGCAGTACGTGGCCCCGTTGACCTGGATGGTGCCGCCGTCGGGCTGGTGCGCCCCGGAGAGGATCTGCACCAGTGTCGACTTGCCGGCTCCGTTCATGCCCATCAGCGCGTGCACTTCGCCGGGGTACAGATCGAGGTCCACACCCTTGAGCGCGGCCGCCCCGCCGAAGCTCTTGGTGACGCCCCGTACGCGCACCACGGCCGACAGGGCCGTCACGGCCGCGGTCCGTCCCCGTCGGGGACGACACGCTCGTAGCCGCGGATGTCGGGGAAGGGGGGCTCACGATCGGCCTGGAGGTCCACCTGGAAGGTGTTCAGGCACATGCCGAGCATGGTGAAGTTGCCGAGCGCGCCGATGGTGTCGACCAGGCCCCTGGGGCCGAAGTGCTGGAGTGCGCGGGCGAAGGTCTCGTCGGACACGAAGTGGTTCTCGAGGACCTCGCGGCAGAACCGGTAGAAGGCCTGGTCCGCCTCGTCGTCGAAGACCGCCTCGCGCTTCTCGGCGACGGCCTTGACGGCGGCCTCCGGAACGCCGGCCTCGATCGCCTGGTTCACATGCGCGTTCCAGGAGTACTGCGCGTCCCAGTTCCGGGCGGCCATCAGCAGTGTCAGCTCGCGCAGATGCCTGGGGAGGTCGCAGTCGAAGCGGGCGAAGGCGCCGAGGGATTCGGCGCGTTCGCACATCTCCGGGCTGTGCAGCCAGACGCGGAAGGGGCCACGGACGGCGCCGCGACGGCCGGCGATGCGGGCGGCCAGTTCCTGCTGGCGGGGATTCATTTCCTCATCGGTGAGAACGGGGAGCCTCATGGGGCCGATACCTGCCTTCTCTTTCCGGCGTGTTTCCGGCACGTACGGGGAAGCCGTGCGATGCCAGCCGAAGGTACAGCCGAGTTCGGGAAGCTCACCCCTCCCGGAATGCAAGGTAAAACTGCACGCCGGAGGGCACCCATTCATGGGGACGCGACCTAACGTCGATCGACGCAACAGCGTTGATGGGAGAGGAACTCCGGATGACCACGATCATCAAAGTCGCGTCCGTGCCGCTGCTCGACCGTGGTGGTGCCGTCGTGACGACGCCGCTGATCACCACGCCCTCGGCAGCCGGGGAGAACCGCGTCACCAGCGGCATGAGTGTCTATCCGGTCGGCTCCGGGGCTCCGTTGCACTCGCACAACTGCGACGAGCACGTGACGATCCTCGAGGGCGAGGCGGAGGTGGTGGTGGACGGTGAGGTGACGAAGCTGGAGCAGTTCGACACCACGTACGTGCCGTCGCCCGTCCCCCATCTGTTCCGCAACATCGGCGACCGCCCGCTGCGCATCCTGTGGGTGTACACGTCGGGCACGGTCACGCGTACGTTCACCGAGACCGGGGTGACGGTGGAACACCTCTCCGCACAGGACCAGATGGGCTGAACAGGGCCATGGGTGCCGCTGTTCGTATCCGATCCGGACATGCCTGAGGCCGGGCCCCGCCAGGTCCCGGCCTCAGGCATGTCGTCGCGGTCAGCCGGTGGTGGTCAGCTGCTGGGCGGCGTCGCGCTGCGGGGTCTGCTGGGGGCCGCGCAGGCCGGTGAGGGCGACGAAGACCGTGGCGAGCACGGCGGCGATGGCGAACGCCGTGAAGCCCCAGTTCTCGGACTTGGCCGCGACGAGTTGGCCGCCGAGCCACGGTCCGAACACGGCGCCGAAGCGGCCGATGCCGGAGACCCAGCCCACGGCGGTGGCGCGGTTGTCGTCGCTGGAGCGGCCGGCGACCGTCGCGTAGATCATGGCCTGGGCACTGAAGAGGAACAGGCCGGTCAGGAAGACCACGACGTAGGTGAGCGGCAACGCCATGTGGATGCCGAGCAGATAGACGCCGAGGGCGGTGGCCGCGAACCAGACGGTGGCGACGCGCGCACCGCCGAAGTGGTCGGAGAAGCGGCCGGCGATCAGCATGCCGGCGATGCCGCCGAGGTTGATGACGATGACGAAGGACAGCGAGGAGCCGAGCTCGTAGCCCGCGCCGCGCATCATGGTGGGCAGCCAGTTGCTGACGCCGTAGACGAGCAGCAGGCCGCAGAACGAGGCCAGCCAGAACAGCAGCGTGGTGCGCCACAGGCCGCCGCGGAACAGGGCGATCACGGCGCTCCAGCGGTCCCCGGCCACGGGGCGCTCCGCCGCGGGCGCGGGCAGTTCGACGTCGTAGCGCTCGGCGAGCTCGCGGGCCTCCCGTGTGCGTCCCTTGGCGATCAGGAAGTTCAGCGACTCGGGGAGGTACTTGGCGATCAGCGGAACGCCGATGAGCAGCGGGACCACGCAGATCCAGTAGGCGACGCGCCACTGGCCGGCGCCGGTGGTCCACAGGCCGACGAAGCCCGCGAGGATGCCGCCGGCCTGGTGGGCGGTCATCAGCGTGCCGACTATCAGAGCGCGGCGGCCACGCGGGGCGTACTCGGCGACCATCGTGATCGTGGTGGGGAGCAGACCGCCGAGTCCGAGACCCGCGATGAACCGGCCGAGTCCGAAGACACCGAGGCTGGGGGCGACGGCGCAGAGGGCGGACGCGAGCGAGAAGACCGCGGTGCAGGTGATGATCACCTTCTTGCGGCCGATCCAGTCGGTGACCGTACCCGCGGACAGCGCGCCGATCAGCATGCCGAAGGTGGCGTAACTGCCCAGGTCGCCGGCCTGGGACGGCTGGAGCCCCAGGGCGTGCTCGGCGAGCATGTTGGGCAGCACGGAGCCGTAGACGAACATGTCGAGGCCGTCGAAGAGCACGACCAGCCAGCACAGGCCGACCACCAGCGTGGCCAGTCCGGTCCCGCGGGCGCGCAGGTCTGGGGAGGGAGACATCATTGTTTCCTCTCGTCCGGGAGAAGTGTCCCTGGAGGGGATGAGTGAGGCGGGTCGGTGCGGCTCGAGCGGCCTGACCCGATGGTGCGCATGACGCTAGGGTTCCGGTTCACCAAGTGTCAACGCTTTTGTCAACAATCTCAGGAACAATCCAGCCGGCGGTTCCGAGAGGCTACAGCAGGAGAGAATCAGCAGGTGAAACGGCCATGGGCGGCACACAGCCGTGTGCCGCCCTGCCTGTTTCGCTGACTTGTTCTCAGTGGTCCGCGGCCGGGTCCAGCGGCGGCGTGCCATGGGTGTGGAAGGACTCGATGGTCTTCAGACCCCATGCCTGTCCCTTGGCCCGCTCTGCCTGGGTCCACGTGATCAGGGGCCAGTCGGGGGCCAGTACGAGACGGGTGAGCGGGTTGCACAGCTCGATGCGGTTGCCGCCCGGCTCGTAGACGTAGAGGAAGAACGTCTGCTGGATGGCGTGCTTGTGCGGGCCCGTCTCGATGAACACACCGGTGTCGAGGGCGAGGTCGGCGGCGCGCAGGATGTCCTCGCGGGTGTCGGTCGCGAACGCGATGTGGTGCAGCCGCCCGCGCGAGCCCGTCCAGTCCTCGGTGTAGACGACGTCGTACGACTTGTTCGTGAACGTCAGCCACTTCGCGGCGATCCGGCCGCCGTCGAGCTGGATCTGCTCGGTCGGCCGGGCGCCCAGGAGGTGCTGGTGGAAGTCGGCGTTGGCGGCGACGTCGGCGGCCAGGTAGTTCACATGGTCCAGGCGGCGTACGCCCACACCGTGGCCGGGCTTGGCCTGGGGCTGGTTCTTCAGCCCCGGCTTCAGCTCGTCCGGGGCCTGGTACCACTCGGACTCCCAGTACAGGGCCACTTCGTGGCCGTCGGGGTCGGCGGTGACGTACAGCGGGCCGAGGCCCGGCTCGTCCTCGGTCCAGCGGCCCTGGTGACCGGCGGCCTCCAGTTCCTTGACCCTCCGCTGCAGGGCCTCCTCGCTGGAGGCGCGCAGGGCCGTGCGGCGCAGACCGGAGGTCTGGTGCGCGGTGAGGACGAGGCTGTGGTGCTCGTAGTCGTCCCAGGTCCGCAGATAGACCGAGTCGCCGCTGCGGCCGTTGACCGTCAGACCGAGGTAGTCGGTGAAGAACCGCAGACTCCCGTCCAGGTCCGGGGTGAGCAGTTCGACGTGCCCGAGGTGGGCGATGTCGCCGAGGGGCGGGGCCATACAGGCCTCCTTAAGGGTGAAGTGCGGCTCCGGCCGGCCGGGGGAAGACCGTACCGTCGAAGATCTTGCGTGCGGTGCGGACGACGGCGGTACGGCGGGCCACGGGGGCGGCCCCCGGGGTGCCGTCGTCGATCTCGCTCTCGATGTCGAGGAATCCGGTGGGATGCTCGATGCGCAGCCGTCCGCCGTTCTCGGGCAGACGGGCGACGTCCTGGCCGACGCCGCCGTGGACGCGCAGCCCGGCGGCGACACTGGCGGCGCCCAGGACGCCGATGGCGGTGTGACAGCGGACCGGGATGAAGGTGCGGGTCATGACCGCGCCGCCGTTCGTGGGCGGTGCCAGCAGGCTGAGCTTGGGCACGGTCGTCTCGCTGACGTCACCCAGGCCCATCAGCAGGCCCGCCTCCAGACGGATCCGCTGGAGCCGGTCGTGCAGGGTCAGGTCCTCCTCCAGGTCCCGCGGCCTCTCGTAGCCGGTGACCTGCAGGGAGGAGGCGGCGATCAGCACGGTCGGCATGCCGTTGTCCACGCAGGTCACCGGCGTGTCCGCGACGATGTCCCGGGCATGCCCGGTGGGCAGCAGGGGGTTGCTGCCCCGCTCGAACTCGATCACCACGGGTGCGGCGGTGCCTGGCACGCCCGAGATCTCGGCCGGCCCCGCGTAGGAGACGCGCCAGTCCGGCGTGGGGAAGGTGGCGGTGGCGTGGTCACCGCTGTTGACCATCCGGATCCGTACCGAGGTGTGCCCGTCCCGGGCGGCGACCAGACCGCGTTCGACCGCGAACGGGCCGACCCCCGCAAGGAGGTTGCCGCAGTTCTGCCGGTCGGAGACCTCGGCCCGGTCGACTCCCACCTGGAGGAAGAGGTAGTCGACCTCCGCGTCGGGGCTCTGGGAGCGGGAGACCACCGCGACCTTGCTGGTGAGCGGGTGCGCTCCGCCGAGTCCGTCGATCTGCCGGGGGTCGGGACTGCCCATGACCCGCAGCAGCAGGTCGTCGCGCGCGCCGGCGCCGGCCGGCAGGTCCTCGGCAAGGAAGTAGGCGCCCTTCGAGGTCCCGCCGCGCATCAGCATGCAGCGCAGCTCCTCACCGGTGCTCATGACGGGGAACCGTTGCGCGTGTACTCGTCGTAGGCCTGGTACCGCACGCCGAGCCGCACGAGGGTCTCGCGCAGGCCGTAGCGGTCCAGGCCCAACTGGCCCTCGGCGAAGGCGGCCCGGGAGGCGTCCTCCTTGGCGGTGCGCGCCTCGGCCGCCTTGACGGCCCTGCCGGCCTGCTCGCGGGGTACGCAGACCACGCCGTCGTCGTCGGCGACGATGACGTCACCGGGGCGGACGACCTGGCCGCCGAGCACGACGGGTGTGTTCACCGAGCCGGCCGTGGCCTTGACCGTGCCCTGGGCGCAGACAGCCGTCGACCAGACGGGGAAGCCCATGGCACGCAGGTCGGCGGTGTCGCGCACCCCGGCGTCGATGATCAGGCCGCGCACCCCGCGGTACTGGAGCGCGGTGGCGAAGAGGTCGCCGAACATGCCGTCGGTGGAGGGCGAGGTGGTGGTCACGACGAGGATGTCGCCCTCGCGGCACTGCTCGACCGCAGCGTGGATCATGAGGTTGTCGCCGGGCCAGCACAGGGCGGTGACCGCGGTGCCCGCGATGCGCACGTCCTGCTGGATGGGCCGGAACCCGGGACCGAGACTGCCGGTTCGGCCCAGGCTCTCGTGGACGGTGGCCACGCCGTAGCCGCCGAGCGTCTCGACGTCCTCGGCGTGGGCGCGCGGCGGGTCGGTGACGATCAGACCGCTCATGCCAGCTCCTCCGTGACCTGCGGGTAGGGACGCATGTAGGCCTCGCCGTAGGTGGCGTGGGGCAGGCCGAGGTTGGGGCCCGCGTTGCGCTTGAGCTGTACGCCGCGCCGCTTGCCCAGGTCGGTGTAGTAGTCCCACAGGTGCTGCTGGGCGGCGAGGCACTCCATGGCCTTGCGCTTGGTCTCCCAGACCGGGGTGATGTCAAGGAGGACCTCGGGCTGGAAGCCGCACATCTCCGGCTGGTGCGGCTCGAAGAAGAACACCGGCGGGGCTCCGATGATCTCGCCCTCGGAGGGGTAGCCGATGGCCTGGGCGAGGACGCGGGCGTCCAGGGCCATGCGGGCGGCCGCCGGGTGGTCGCCGTTGTAGGGATCGTCCAGGGGGTGGGTCAGGACCACGTCGGGCTGGGTGTCGCGGTAGATGCGTACGAGCTGGTCGGTCAGCTCCTGAGTGACGAGCAGGGGGTAGTCGCCGGCGTCGAGGAAGCGCACCCGGGCGCCCAGGGTCGAGGCCGCCGCCTCGGCCTCGGCACGGCGGATCTCCTTGATCTCCTCCAGCGACTTGCCCTCGCGCCAGGCTTTGGCCGACTCACCGCGCTCCCCGTAGGTGAGGCACGCGATGGTCACCTTCTCTCCACGGGAGGCGGCCAGGGCGATGGCTCCCCCGGCCCGCCAGACGAAGTCCCCGGCATGCGCGGTGATGACAAGTGTCGAGCGTGGGGTGGTGGGCGCCTTGCCGTACGTCATTGCTCACATCTCCTTGGTGGACAGGCCGGATGCCCCACCACCGCGACGTCATTGGCGCAGCGCGTCGATGACTCCCGCGAGGTGGGTACGGACGGCCGCTTCGGCCGCCTGCGGGTCCCGGGCCCTGATCGACTCGATCATGGCCAGGTGCTCACTCAGTGACTGCTGGGGGCGCCCCGGTCTCAGCGCGAGCTGGAAACGGTGGCGCACCAGCTGCCCGTTGAGCCGCTCCAGCAGCCCCACGGCGACCTGCTGGCCGGAGAACTCCCTGATCCGGTCGTGCAGTTCGTGGTTGAGCCGGGAGTAGACCAGTGGCTCACCGCCCGCGACCGCCTTGGCCATCGCCGTGCCCAGGTCGGTCAGCTGGTCCAGCTGGTCCTCGCTCGCCTCGACGGCCGCCTTGGCCGCGCAGAGGCCCTCGAGGACCATGCGGCACTCGGTGATGGCCACCGCTTCCTCGACCGTCACCACCCGCACCCGCGAGCCGCGGTTGCGGATCCGCTCGACCAGTCCCTCCGACTCCAGCTCGATCAGCGCCGCCCGGACGCTGGCCCGCGTGACACCGAACTGCTCGGCGAGTTCGTTCTCCACCAGCCGCTGGGCCGGTGCCATGTCGCCGTGCAGGATCGCCTGCCGCAGGTGCACCAGTGCGTGCTGCTTGGCCTGCTCGCCGGTGCCTGGACGGGCTTCCTTCGGCATCGCGCCCTCCCTGAGTGAGTGCCTGTCGAACCTAAATCCAGTCCAACAAGATTGTCAACAATTTTGTTCTCTATGTTGCCGACATGCTCTGCCGGCGGTCAGGTCACCCGCCGTCACAGGGCGCCGACCAGCCCCAAGAGTCCCACGGCCACTCGGCGGTGACAGTCGCCCGGCCGGGCAGGTGTCGATCTCCGCACACGGCGATGCCAGTGCCCCATCTCCCGGGCGGGGCAAGGGCGCGACGCTCACTCCGCGGACACCGAGCGCACGGGCGACCCAAGGACAGGACCGTCGAGGATCCGCCGCGGGGAATGCCAACTCGACGTCGGATCCGCTTCCTTGGGTGGGGCGGGCCGGGCGTGCATCGTGCGCCGTGCGGGCCGAAGACGGCGGCCGGGACCGCCCTGACCAGCCCCGATCTGGGCGGGCGTCAGTCGCCCAACGCCAAAAAGAAGTAAAGGGAGTTGCCTGCGGCACCACGGCCCACTTCCCGTGCCCCCGAGGCCCACCTGCTGCGCTTGACTTCATTGTGCCGGTATGCGTAGGTTGGATACGGGTTGAACAGAAAACAGACGTTTTGCCTGGTGAGAAGACAAACAATCTCAGCATCCCGACCGACTACATCCCGACCGACGACAACCCGGTCATCGGTTGACTGACGGACGGGCGCCCCGCCGCGGGGTTCGCTGCACTCAGCAGCCCAGGTGGGCCCGATGCCGCGCGATCAGCGCGTGAGTCGGCGGACGGCAATTCCCGTCACTTTCAACGCCGATGTACCGGACCCTCATCGCGAACGTCTCAGTGCCTCAGTGGTGCCGACGTCACCGCGGCCGTGCAGGGCCAGGTCCTGTCTACGCTCCCGGGAAGGGAAAGCACCATGCGGATCATCACTTCAAGGACGTTCCGGCTGGTCGCCAGCCTGTTCGCCGCTCTGGCCCTGGCGTTCGGCACAGCAGGCATCGCCAGCGCGACCAGCTCACACTCGGACTCCGGTTACTCCTACAGCAACTGGAACGACGACGGAGGCCACGGAGGCGGCGGAGGCTACGGCGGCGGTGGCGGAGACCACGGCGGCGGAGGCTATGGCGGCGGTGGCGGAGACCACGGCGGCGGTGGCGGAGACCACGGCGGCGGCGGTGGAGACCACGGCGGCGGTGGCGGCGGCCATGGCGGCGGCGGTGGCGGACACGGCGGCGGTGGCGGCGGCCACGGCGGCGGTGGCGGCGGGGGCGGCCACGGCGGTGGTGGCGGTGGCGGACACTGACCCCAGCGGTCGTAACTGACATCTGAAGATTGACGGCCTGTCATCTCGCCAAAGACGGCTGATCTTCTCCGAACGGTCCCGCGTCGCGTCAGCGACCCGGGACCGTTCGGCGTGCGGCCGTACGACCACACTGGCGGTCGTCCACGGTTCCGGTACCGCCGCGACAGAACCGATCGGGGGCGTGATGACGGTCGGCGCACGGCGTGTGACGCTGAGCGACGTCGCCGCGGCGAGCGGCGTCTCGCGAGCGAGCACTGCGCGAGGGCTCCTGCGCGCCGTGCTCCGGTTCGCCGAGGCCTGTCTGAGCGGCCACGAGCCCGGGGCTGCGGGCGACTGGCGGGCGGGGTTCACCGCGAACGCCGCCCTCCTTCGTCGCGCCCCGTCCGAGGACGGCCGGCGCCGGCGCCGTCAAGACCTTCCTCGCCGCGCACGGGACCGTGACGGCGGTCGCGGCCTTCGACGACGACATCGCCCCGCGCACCCTGACCGCCCTGCACGACCTGGGACTTGCCGCACCAGACGACCTGGCCGTGATCGGCTTCGACGACACCGAATACGGCGCCCTCGGCACACCCGCACTCACCACCGTCCGCATCGTCGCCGAAGTTCACGGCCGCCTCGACGCCCGCGCCGTGCTCGGCCTCGATCCCGCCCGGGCTCAGCCCCGAGCCCGGGCGGATCATCGCGCGCGACTCGGCGTGACACCGGCGGGCAGCACGGCGCACCCGCTGCGCCCCGGCGCCGGCTACGCGGCTCGGCGATAGAGCTCCGTCAGGAGTTCAATGGCGGCGGGGGCGGCGGGGTGCGGGTCGTCCCGCCACCAGGCGAGCCGCACCGCGATGGGCTCGGCGTCGCGCACCGGCCGGTAGACGACGCCGGGGCGCGGGTACTGGTGCGCGGTGGACTCGGCCGTCATGCCCACACAGCGGCCCGTGGAGATCGCGGTGAGCCACTCGTCCACATCGTGGGTCTCCCTGGTCGCCGGGCGGGAGTCGGGCGGGAACAGCTCCGTCGTCGTAGTGCCGGTCCTGCGGTCGATCAGCAGGACGCGCCCGCCGAGGTCGGCGAGTCGCACCGAGCGGCGTCCGGCCAGCGGATCGTCGGCGGCCAGGGCGCACAGCCGCCGTTCCAGCCCCACGATCGCGGAGTCGAACCGCCGGTCGTCCAGGGGTCTGCGCACCACGGCAGCGTCGCAGGCTCCCTCGGCGAGGCCTGCGGTGACGGAGTTGACACGCACGAGCCGCAGCTCCGTCTCGGGGTGCGCCCGCGCCCAGTCTCGTTGAAAGGCCAGGGTGTGACGGCCGAGCGCGGACCAGGCGTACCCGATCCGCAGCGAGGCGCGACCCGACATGGCCTCCTGGACCAGGTCGGCCACCTCGCCGAGTACCCGCCGGGCATGCGCCAGCACACGCAGTCCCGTCGCCGTCGGGGCCACCTCCCGCGAGGTACGCCGCAGCAGCCGCACCCCGAGGGCACGCTCGAGTGAGGCCAGCGTGCGGGACACGGCGGCCTGCGAGACCCCGAGCGCGATGGCGGCGTCGGTGAAGGTGCCCTCGTCGACGATCGCGACGAGACAGCGCAACTGCCGCAGCTCCACATTCATGACGGAGGCGTGGTCGACGGGGGCACCCGTGCCGGAGGCGTCCTCGACGGAAGCGCCCTTGCCGGAAGCGCCCTCGGGTGGAGCGTCCTCAGGTGAAGGATCCATGACTCAAGCGTATAGATGGATCGGCTGATGCATTTTGCGCAAGAGCCCCGGCCTCCCAGCATCGAGACATGCACGCAGCCTCCGCACGCCCGGCAGAACCCGCGCGTCGCACTCCCCCGGCACCCACAGCCCCGAAGCCGGGCGGCACGCCCCTGGCCGGCGTGGTCGCCATGGTCGGCAGTAGCCTGTCCAACCAGACCGGTGCCGCGATCGGCTCCCTGGCCTTCCCCGTCCTCGGCCCCGTCGGTGTGGTCGCGGTGCGTCAGTACGTCGCCGCGGTCGTCCTGTTGGCACTGGGCCGCCCCCGGCTGCGGACGTTCACCTGGGGGCAGTGGTGGCCGGTCGTGCTGCTGGCGCTGGTGTTCGGGACCATGAACCTGTCCCTCTATACGGCGATCGACCGCATCGGACTGGGACTGGCGGTGACCCTCGAGTTCCTGGGCCCGCTCAGCATCGCGCTGGCCGCCTCCCGCCGCCGCGTGGACGCGTGCTGTGCGGTGATCGCCGCGGCGGGTGTCGTCACGCTGATGCGTCCGCGCCCCTCCGCCGACTTCCTCGGAATGGGCCTCGGGCTGCTGGCCGCCGGCTGCTGGGCGTCGTACATCCTGCTCAACCGCACCGTCGGCCGCCGCATCCCCGGGGTGGCGGGGTCCGCTGCCGCCGCCGGGCTCTCCGCCGTACTGTTCCTGCCGGTCGGCGTCGCCGTCGCGGTCCGGCATCCTCCGACGCCGACGGCGGTCGGCTGCGCCGTGGCCGCAGGCGTGCTGTCGTCCGCGGTGCCCTGCCTCGCGGACCTGTTCACCCTGCGCCGCGTCCCGGCCCCGGCCTTCGGTCTCTTCATGAGCGTCAATCCCGTCCTGGCCGGTCTGGTCGGATGGATCGTCCTCGGTCAGAACCTGGACTGGACGGAGTGGACGGGCATCGGCGCCGTCGTCGCGGCCAACGTGCTCGGCATTCTGGCTGCACGAAGTTGACGGACACTTCACGGACCTGACGGAAATCCGAGCAACGGACGTCCCCAGAAGAACGTTTCGGCGAAAACGCCAGACCGCGCCACCCCTTCCGCCACATAGAAATATCTACCAGCATGAACACGCCGGGTCGGCGCCCAGGTGCGGGTTCCGCATCCGAGTGCGCCGCTCCATGCCTGGTCAGACGGCCAGCGAATGCCCTGGAGTTGGTCATGCCGGATGTGATGTGGATGCAAGGTGTCGAGTGGCTCGCGGCAGCCGCCGCGGACCCCCGGGTCTGCAAGCGGGAGTGGGATCAGGGGTCGGGGACCGTGCTCATGGAGGCCGGGCGGTTCTGGGACGTACTCAGCGTGCCCGAGCAACTCGGACTGCTCGCCCTGGACATCCTGTGGAACGACCCGCTGCGCGCCCCCGGCCCCACCCTGGTGGACACCGCGTCCCGGAGAGTGGGCTTCTTCCTGCCGCCGGACCCGGCCAGCCGCTGGGTCGGCTCCGGGCTCCGCCACGCGGGCAAGGGCTCGTGGGTCGCCGTACCACCGCCGTACCGCGCCGCGCGGTTCCTGGAGTGGCTGATTCCACCCGACGGGACCGGAGCCCTGCATGCCGCGGTCCCCCTGGAACTGGCGTTGCAGCGGGCCAACGGGACGCTCGCCGTCCTGGCACCCCCGCCTGGCGGGTGACCGGCACTCCGCGGCAGCGCGCGGAGGGGTTCACCAGCCCAGCAGGCCACGGGGTACGGGGACGGCGGGTACGGAGCCTGCGGACACAGTCCTGGGTTCGGCGGGTACGGAGCCTGCGGACACGGTCCTGGGTTCGGCGGGTACCGGTCCGGTGGTCTTCTCGTCCTTCTCGTCCCGCCTCTCCGCCCAGGAGTCGACCGGCCACGCCGCGCCATCGAAGGGACTGGAGGCGGCGAAGGACGCCCACAGCACCACGACCGCCCCGCGGTGCTCCGGAACCACCCGGCCCTTGGCCCGCCACTCCGCGACCAGTTGGGCGTAGATCGGCGGGTGGCCCAGCCGCCCGTCCGTCAGCTCGGCGTAGGGCCGACCCGCGAGGCCCTGCTCCGGACGGCGCCGCTGGGCCATGTGAGTGCTGTCCATGTCGGAGCAACGGCGGTGCGTGCGCCGGTGGTACGCACCCGTGGTACCGCTCACCGAGTCGGGTGAACGCGCCGCCCGTTCGGAGTCATGACCCTGTCCGACAAGCATCTTCACCCATCAACTTCACGCATCGACGACGGCCGCCTCCGGTTCCGTACTCGCGGAGTCGGCGCCCGCGCGGGCCGAGGCGGAGAGCCGACCGGCACGCTGGACCGGCACGAGGAGCGCGGCCAGCGCCGCGGCCAGGCACAGCAGGGCGAGCAGGGTGAACCCGTGTGTGTATCCCGAGCCGTAGGGCAGGCCCGAGGGCTGGAGCCGGCCGGTCACCAGAACGCTGGTCACGGCCGCGCCGATGGACCCGCCGATGGTGCGGATGTTGGCGTTCATCCCGGTCGCGGCGCCGGTCTGCTCGGGCGGCACGCTGCCGACGATCAGGTTGGCCATCGAGGAGAAGGCGAGTCCGATGCCGAGCCCGAAGATGCCCGCGGCGAAGGCCACTTGCCACTGCTGGTCGTGCCACAGGGCGAGGAAGCCACAGGCGACCGCGCCGAGTGCGGCACCGGTCGTGAGCAGCTTCTTGGCGCCGAGGACGGGCTCCAGCCGACCACTGAGCACACCCGAGCAGAACATGGCGAGCAGCATCGGCAGCATGAGCAGTCCGGCCGCGGTGACACTGGCGCCGAAACCGTATCCGGCGGAGCTCGGGGTCTGTACGAAGCCGGGGAGGAAGGACCAGATCGCGTACATGCCCGCGCCGAACAGGAGCGCGGCGGTGTTGGTGGTCCACACCGCGGGCAGCCGCATGACGCGCAGATCGATCAGCGGGGTGCGGGAGCGCGCCTCGGCCAGCAGCCACAGCGCGAAGAGCACGACGGCGGCGGCGAACAGCCCGATCACCTGGGCCGATCCCCAGCCCCACTGGCCCGCCTGGCTGAGCGGGAGCAGCAGCGCGACCAGCCAGCCCGACAGCAGGACGGCACCGAGCCAGCTGACGCGTCCTTCGGCCCGGCTCGGGGATTCGGGGACGTAGCGCAGGGCGATCAGTGTGGTGACCGCGACGACGCCGACGGGCAGCCAGAACAGCCAGCGGTAGTCGAGCGCGGACACGATGGGACCGGCCGCCACGAGTCCGACGCCGCCGCCCGCGGCGATCACGGCGGACAGGTTGCTGATGCTGGGTCCGACCTCGGCCGCGGTGAACTCGTCCCGGATGATGCCGAAGGAGAGCGGGAACAGCGCACCGCCTATGCCCTGGACGACTCGGGCGACGATCAGTACACCGATGTTCGGCGCGAGCGCGGCGAGCAGACAGCCGAGCGTCACGGTCACGAGGACGGCGACGAGGGTGCGCTTCTTGCCGATCAGGTCGCCGACCCGGCCGAGGATCGGGGTGAAGACCGAGGCGGACAGCAGGTAGGCCGTCATCACCCAGGTCACGGTGGACTGCGAGGTGTTCAGGGCGTGCTGGACGGTCGGCAGGGCCGGTGCGATCAGCGACTGGAGCATGGAGAACACGCCCGCACCGGTCGCGAGGACCGCGAAGGTGAGGCGGGTGGACTTCGTTGGCATGAAAAGCCTCTCCGAACGGAGCGGTACGGAACGGAACAGAGAACGAGACGGAGCAAGCGGAACGGCCACTCAAGGAGCGGGGGCGGGCTGCGTACGGCCCGTTCGAGGTCACAGGGGGTACGAGCGCGTCGACGGTGCGTGCGGACGCACGCCACCCTGGGGAACGCACCCCCGACTGCTAAAGTGGAGGTATGCCTCCACTGTAACGGAGGCACACCTCCGCTTCAACTTCTTCTCGGCCAGGAGGCACCAAGTGACGGCTCAGCCGTTCCCCATCAGCGGGATCGTGGCGTCCCGGCGCCCGCACCGCAAAGACGCCGCACGCAACTACGACGCGCTGCTGGCCGCCGCGCGCGAGGCCTTCGCGGAGCACGGCGCGGAGGCTTCCCTGGAGGACATCGCCCGGCGCGCGGGCGTGGGCATCGGCACCCTCTACCGGAACTTCCCCACCCGCCGCCACCTCTTCGAGAGCGTGTACGCGGACGAGGTGGACGCCCTGTGCCAGGTGGCCCTGGAAGTCGCCGAGCGGGAGCCCTGGGAGGCGCTGACCTCGTGGCTGCGGCGGTTCGTGGACTACACCGTGACCAAGCGGGCCATCCGTGAGGCGCTCGACAACGAGTCGGAGATCTTCCTGACCTGCCGGGACTCGATGTACCAGGCGGGCGGCCCGCTGTTCGAGCGGGCGCAGAAGGCCGGCGAGGCGCGCGCGGACATGGACTTCGACGACCTGCTGCGCATGGTCGCCGGGATCACCTCGACGAACTTCCTCGACGACACCCAGCGCGACCGGGTCCTCACGGTCGCGCTGGACGGCGTTCGCGCCGCGCGCTGACATCGGCCCGGGTCACGAGGGGAGCCCTACCCCTTCGTGGGCCCCGTCGCCCGCTCCGCACTTACCCCCCGGTAATATCTCGCGGCAGTCCCCTGGAGGAGGAGCCGTGCCACGGTCGGAACGCTCAGCCCTGTTGCTCGCCGGCCTGCTGGCCACCGCGGGTGTCGGTCACTTCGTGTCGCCACGGCAGTTCGACGCGACCATTCCGCGGGCGCTGCCGGGGGCGGCCCGGACCTGGACGTACGCGAGCGGTGTCGCCGAACTGGCGCTGGCCGCCGGGGTGGCGGTGCCTCGTACCCGCCGGGTGGCCGCGCTGGCCACCGCGGCCTTCTTCGTCGGGGTGTTCCCCGCCAACGTCCAGATGGCCGTGGACTGGCGCCGGCGTCCCGCTCCGCAGAAGGCCGCGGCGATGGCGCGACTCCCCTTGCAGGTGCCCCTTGTACTGTGGGCTCGCAGCGTTGCCAAGGGTCGGAAAGGTCAGTCATGACGCGTGGTGTGGATGTGGGCGACAAGGTCGAGGACTTCGCCCTGCCCGACGAGACCGGTACGGAGCGCAAGCTGACCGAGCTGCTCGGGGAGGGACCGGTCGTGCTGTTCTTCTACCCCGCCGCCCTCTCCCCCGGCTGCACCACCGAGGCGTGCCACTTCCGTGATCTGGCCGCCGAGTTCACCGCCGCCGGCGGGCGGCCGGTCGGCATCAGTGGTGACGCGGTCGACAAGCAGCAGGAGTTCGCCGGGCGTCACACGCTCGGATACCCGCTGCTGTCCGATGTCGACGGCACGGTTCGCGAGCGGTTCGGAGTGAAGCGCGGCTTCTCCCTGGCACCCACGAAGCGGGTCACCTTCGTCATCGCCCAGGACCGCACCGTCCTGGAGGTGGTGCGCAGCGAGCTGCGGATGAGCGCCCACGCGGACCGGGCCCTCGCCGCGCTGCGGGCCCATCAGGGCTGACCTTCGACTCCCCCGCGGCGGCCTGATCGTCCTGCCTCGGCCCGGCGCGCCCGCCTCACTCGCCCGTGGCCGGCGGGCCGACGACATGAAGGTCGTAGGCGCCCACCAGGCCGACGGCGGCGTCGAGGTCGAGGGACGGGGGCAGTTCACCGGCGAAGGCCACCGGGGTGCCGTTGCGGGTGAACCACTCCGCGACCCCGGTGGGCACCGAGGTCACGAGCAGACGGGATTCCGGGCTGCGCACGACATGGCGGCGCGGGACGCCGCGCGGACCGAAAGCGACGTCGCCCGGACCCAGGTCGTAGCGCTGCTCTCCGACGAAGAAGGTGATCTCACCTTCGAGTACGGCCCAGATCTCATCGTCATGGGCATCCACGTGCATGCTGAACCTTCGCTTCGTGAGGCGGTCGGAGGGGACCTCGTCCATTGTGCGAAGCGGTGGCTCGAGGAAGCTTCCGTCATCTGACTGGTCCGTCCGACGGGCATGGGACCGGCTGCCGCGCGGGTCAGCACTGCGCCGAAGCCGGAAGATCGGCCCGCTCGTCACCGCGGAGGTACAGGGCGCTGACCCAGCCGTCGCCGATGCCGGGGCCGCCGGAGAGATAGATCCAGATGTGGCTGGTGGAGCCGTGGTCGACGACCGTCTCGCCGGAGAGCCAGCAGAAGGCGGAGTAGCTGTACCCGGCGCGCAGCCTGCCGATCGCGGGGTGGCCGTTGCCCGGGCCGGAACGGATGGGCGCGTCGACGACGGGCACGACGGTGTACGTCTCGAAGGCGGCCTGCCGCGTGAGGCCGGTCGGCGCCGCGGCCGAGGCGGTTCCCGCGCTCAGCGGGCCGCACGCGAGCACGGCTCCGGCGAGGACGGCGGCGGCCTTGCGTCGGACACTCATGGATGAACTCCCTGGCGCGTAGGGGCGATCGCGGTGGATTCCGGTGAGTTCCGCTGCCTTCAGCACTGGGCGGAGGCCGGCAGATTCGCGTACTGGTCGCCCTTGAAATAGACAGCGCTGCTGAATCCGTCGGCGAATCCGATCCAGACGTCGTTCGTGTAGCCGTGGTCCGTGATGGTCTGCCCGTGGGTCCAGCAGTACGCGGTGTAGGACCGACCGGCGGTCAGGGTGGCCAGGTAGGCGCTGTCCTGCGTCGGCAGCTTGCGGACCTTGACGTTCTCGTAGGGCACGACGGTGTACGACTGCTCGGCGGGCGAGACGGCCGAGGCGGGCGAGTCAGGCGAGTCAGGCGCGGCGGGCGCGGCGGCGGCCAGGCCCGCCGGGACGAGGAAGGCGAGTGTCGCGGCGCACGTGGTGATGACGGCCGGAATACGGCGCATGAGAAATTCCCCCTGAGTGTGGTGTTTCGCTTTCGACCACCGCCACAGTGGGCGCCGCGGGAGCACGGCGGCAATGCCATTCAACGGTGTTCGAAGTGAGCGCACGGCCGCGGAACATGGAGCGCGGGTGTACTGCCGTTGTCCCTTCGGTGGTCGGCGGGCGTCCATATGTCCGAGTCCATGATCTTGCTCCCTGTGGGCCCTGCGCAGTGGTTACGCTCCCCAGCGGACGGATCCGATGGGGGCGGGACGGCGGTCCTCCTGACGGGAATGGCTCACTGTGCGTAGGCAGCGGCAGGCATCGGGCGGGAACGGCAGGGCCGGGGACCACGGCCGGGGAACCGTCGGCCGGGACACGGCCTCGACCGCCAGGAACGGCGCGGAGGTCACGGCGCCGCACCCGGCGTCCCCGACGACCGGACCGGGGATGACTCCGCAGGCACTGCTGGCCCTGCAGCGGGGCGCGGGCAACGCGGCCACCACGCGCGCACTGCGCGGACGGCTCCCGGCCGCCGAGGTCGCGGCGGGCACCACGCGTGCGCCGAGGCCCGCCCCTGCCGTACTGCCCACCCTCGAGGAGCTGCCCGAGAGCAGTGCCGCCACCCGGCTGCCCGCGGTGCTTCCCGCGCTCGAAGAGGCGGCGGAGGAGTCCGAGGAAGGCGCGAAGACCGTCCGGCCGCGCGCCGCCACCACGACACGCCCCCGTCGGACGGGCACGCGTCGGCCGGTCCCCGGGCCGATCGCCGGCGGGTCCGGCGCCTCCCATCCGCCGCTCGGACTGCCGCCGTACCTGCGGGAGTTACGGGCGGCGGGGCTCTCCACGGCATACGGGCTCACCGGGCACGAGTTCGTGTCCACCGCCCTCGGGACGGTCGTCGGACGGTCCGACGGGACGGTGGCCGAGATACGCGAGGAGCTGGCCGGGCGGCCGGAGACGTTCTACGGCCAGGGCCGCTCCTTCGCCGTCGAGGGCCCGGAGGGCAAGGGGTGGTACGACGTCACCGTCACCATCTCCCGGGACGGCACCGACCTGCCCGAGACCTTCGTCTCCCCCGAGGCCGCGAAGGCTCAGGCCGCGGCCGAGCAACAGGCGAAGGCCATGGCCGCGTTGCTGGCCGAGTCGGAGGCCGCCATGGGCAAGGGGAAGGGGAAGGCGCGAGCCGACGATCACGACGGCGGCACCGGTACCGGCACTGAGGTCGCCCCCCGGCAGGCCGCCCAGGACGCGCGGATGGCCGAGGGCGCCAACATCAAGGTGGACACCCAGCACAACACCTCGGGCGTGGTGAGCCACTCCTCGGGCGGTTCGTCCAGCAAGGGTGTCAACTTCATGGCGTTCGGGCTGGCGCCGGTCGTCCCGGGCGTCTGGCTCGGCGGGGCGGTCATGGCCAACGCGCAGCCGTTCCAGTCCTCCACCGACTCCCGTGTGCAGAAGACCATGTCCGAACCGCGGGTGCTGCGCAGCGACAAGGGCTCCGTCGAGATGCGGCGCCAGGTGCGCTACGGCGTACGGGTCCAGCCCCAGGACGAGGGGCGGGGCGGCCGGGCGCGGACGTTCAGCGGCGCCGGGTCCCTCATGATGCGGGTGCCCACCGAACACCTGGTGCCGGTCACCGCCGAGGCGCCCGCGCGGCCGCGCCCCCTCAGCACAGGGACCGCGCGGAGCGTACGGCTCGCGGACTCGCTGGCCCCGGTCGCTCTGGACGACGCCGCGGCCCCCCATCCGGGCGGCGGCGGTCTGTTCGACACGGTCCGCTCCGTGCTGCACCCCTCCCTGACCTCCCGCGGTGCGCCCGGGCGGGCCCGGCTCCACGACGCCACCTCCGCCACGACCGTCCTGGAGGACCTGCCCCGGCTGCTGAGCGGCTGGGTGATCGGGGAGGATCTCGTCTCCAAGGACGGCAGTGCCACGGGCACCTACCGGATGCGCGCCGACCTCACCGCCCTGTCGCCCGCCTGGACGACCGGCAAGACCCAACTGCGGACACACCAGCAGGCACAGCACTCGGTGTCCCACATGGCGGCCAAGGGCCGAGGGGGGACCTTCGGCGCGGGCCCGGCGGCGGGGTTCGGCGTGCTGGGCAACGCCGCCGCGGTGCGCGCGACGGTCATGCCCACGGCCGGCGCGCGCAAAGCGCGGTTCACCGTGGCCGAGCAGACGGTGTCGAGCCGTCAGGGCGCCGAGGTCAGGGGCGACAAGGTGCTCTACCTCGGCAAGGTGCGGTTCAGCGTCGAGGGCACCGGACCGCTCTCCCCCGCCATGAAGGTGCGCTCCGGGGCCCGCACGGCCCGGCACTCGATGGATGTGTGGGTCAGTCTGCGCGCCGACGAGGCCCGGTCGCTGGGCCTCGAACTGCCCGAAGGCGTCACGGCGGGCTCCATGATCAGGGAGCCGGGAACGGACGCCGACGGGAAGAAGCTCGACCGGCGGCAAGGGGAGGAGTCACGGGACGGGGCCGGGTCGTCGGCCGGTCCGGGCAACGAGCGCCATCTGCCGTTCGGAGCCATGGGGTCGAGCGTGGCGATCAGCCAGCTGGACACCGCTCCCCTGCTCTCCGGCATCGAGCGGCTCTTCGCCACCGACCAGCGACTCGCGGGCTATCTGCCCGCGTTCGGCGCGGGTGCGGGGACCGAGGTGAGCCGCGAGGAGAGCGAGGTGCAGCGGCGCAACTACCGCGAGCTGATCACCGTACTCTCCGAGACCAACCTGCGGGTCAACAAGGACCAGCTGCTCTCCGCCGGGATCCGGGTCCGGATGCGGCGCAAGAGCCGATGGCACGCGCACGACGTCCAGATCAAGGTCGTCGGCGCCCTGCGCGAGACGGGCTACCAGGGGGAGACGAAGGACTGGCTGGTGCGCAGCCACAGCGGCGTCACCAGCAACTCGCAGAGCGGGCGGTCCAGTTCACGGTCGATCGGCGGACTGGCGCTCGGCCAGTTCCGGCTGATCCCCGGCGCCCTGTCCGCCACGGTGCGCGGCGAGCGGATCCGGCAGAGCACCCGGCGCAACCAGGCGGGCCCGGCGACACGCTCCGACGTGCTCACCAACGGCGGTGAGAACACCAGCGCGTTCGGCGGCGCCCTGCGCCTGGACGTGGACGTCACCATGACGACACGGGAGCGGACCGCCAAACGTGCCCTCACCCCCGGCATGCCGGGGCGGGACGCACCCGACGCCGTGCGCATCGCCTCGACCGCGGACACCGAGGCGCTCGACCTGGCCGAGCAGGACGTACGGCTGCTCACCCCCACCGCGTTCACCCTGGACACCGCCGGGAAGGACCGGTTGACGGCCAGGACCGGCAGGCGCACCGCCGGACTGGCGCCCCCGCAGCGGCAGTTCAACGCGTCGGGCATCGGCGATCTGTCGACCATGGCGCCGCGCTCGATCGCGGGCCGGGCGGTCCGGGACTGGACGCTGGTGGAGACCGTCGGAGGCGGTGGACCGGTCCGGGACCTCGCCTTCGAGCTCCTGTCGCGGGCCGCGAGCCGCAACCGGGAACTGCGGGAGGACCTCGCGCTGCGGACCGAGGGCCTCGCGCCGCGGCTGGCGATCGAGGAACGCTTCAGTCCGCAGGCCATCACCTCGGCGCTGCGCCAGGCGGTGTCCTCCGGGTGGGTGGTGAAGAACCTGCGGTACCCGCGCAGGCTCCACGCGCTCAACGGCGCGATCGGCACCCGGTTCGCGCTCACCAACCCGGAGGTGGTCGCGGAGGGCACCGGGGCCGGTACCGAGACGTTCCTGCTCGGCGGCCACCAGATGACCGGGCAGGAGGGCAGCGGTACCTCCACGACCGTGCAGGGCGGCGCCCTCGGATCGGAGAACGGCGCCGGCTGGCGGCTGGGCGAGGGCGTGTCGGCCGGCCGGAGCCTGGGCCGGAGCGCGGCGACGGCGACGACGCTGAGCGGCACCGTCGAGCGCAACGCCCACACTCCGCGCACCCGGCCTCTCTACCTGGTCCACTGCGACCTGGTGGTCCGGATGGTCAGCGAGGTCAAGGTCACGGGAGGCGGCCCGTACGTCGCGACGGGCGAGCGGACACTGCCCGCCGCGGCCGCCGTCTGGCTCACCCAGGAGCAGTTGGCGGCGGCGGGCCTGCGCGTTCCCGGGGCCGCCGGGCAGACGTCCTCGCAGGAGGAGTCCGCACGCCGGGGCACGGAGTCCAAGGGCCAGGAATCCAAGGGCAAAGAGTCCAAGGGCAAGGGGAAGGCCACCCAGGAGCAGACCGAGGCGTCCCGGAGCGGGGAGTCGCCGAGCACGACCACCCCGGCGGCGCCCGCCCTCGCCCAGGAGCTGCCGCTCGGTTTCGGCATGATCGAGGAACTGCCCGACTTCGTTCCCCTGCTGGAGCGGCTGCGCGCCGACGTCGGGCGGCGTGACCGGTCTCTCGCCGACGAACTGCTGCCGAAGCGGCAACTGGCCGATCCGCACGACAACATGCAGCGGCTGCTGCGCGTCCTGGACCGGGACGGGTCGGCCGGGCTGCTCTCCGGGGCCATGGACGGCGGGGTGCCCGTCGAACTGTTCCGCGGCCGCGACACGCCGTACTGGGCCGTGTTCCGCGTACGCCGCACCCGGCAGGGCACGTCCGAGGGCGAGGCGAAGGACGGCCGCGACATGGAGTACATCACCGCGGCCGCCACGCAGCGGGTGGACACCCGCGAGACGAGCGACACGCGGACCGTCGAGGGGGTCGTGGCCGGTGCGGGCAAGCCGGAGGGCGGCGGCGGTCCGCTCAAGAGCGTCGGCGGCTCCGGAGGGCTCGGCATCGGCGTCAGCGATGTCACGAAGTCGGCCACCGTGGGGCGCGGTCAGCTCGGCATGAAGACCGTCGCCGAGGCCTCCGCGCGTTCCGTCCGCATGCGGGTGCCGATCGAGGCGACCCTCGAACTGCACTCGTCCCGTGGGCGGGTGGGCCTCTCCACCCTCGGCGGCCAGTCCCTGGTCCATCGCATTCTGGTCAAGGACCTCGAGGCGCTGTCCCGGCTGCGGCCGGTGCCGCGCGCGGAGGCGGGACAGGCGTTCCTGCGGCAGGACGACGCCGAAGCGAGCCGGCTGGGGCCCTGGCACGGCCGCGGGGTGAGCCTGCCGATGGAGGCACAGGTCAACGGGTTCCGTGGCGCTCCCGAGATCCGCCGGGTGATCGACGACGCGGTACGGGCCGCGCACGGCGGGGAGCGCTACCGCAGGACGGGCGACGCGGCGGCGTACGCGCAGCGCGAGGCGGTGTCCACCGAGTGGCTGATCTCCGCCCTGCCCCTGCTCACCGCGGCGGGGGTCGACCTTCCCGTCGTGCACGCCTCCGGGGCGCGGGGGCAGGATCTGCGGACCTCACTGCACGCCCGGCTGCGCGCCGGCCGCGTGCTGGGCGTCGGGGACAAGATGACCTTCGAGACGGTGGCGCAGAGCGCCCTGCACGCGCCCCGGCCCACGGGCACGGACCACCAGCAGGCGGTGGAGCACAACAAGTCGGTACGGGGACTGGGCGGCGCCGGTGTGCTCAACGCGGACGAGTTCCGGATGAACCAGCTCCTCGGCAACGTCGACCAGGTCGGCGGCGCCACCGACACCTCGGCCCACGGGTCCGGCTCGATGCCTCTGCACAAGCCCAAGTTCGAGGCGACGCTGGTGCAGTTCACCCTGGACGTGCGGGTGGTGGCCCGGGTGAGCGGCCGGGGCCGCTCCGGCGCCCCCTCGGTCGCCGTACGGGACTTCACCGTCCCCACTCCGGTGGTCGTGCGGATCCCGGCGCCCGTGGCCCGCCGTATGCTCCAGGACCCCGCCAACCACACCAAGCTCCACGACCCCGACGGCCGCCTCACGTCCTGATGCGGGTGCGTGTCAGCCGCCCGGCTCCTCCACCGGCTCCGCCGGATCCGCCGGCCGCTCGCCGATCACCGCGGTGAGTTCCGTCCTGCGGCGGATGCCCAGCTTGCGGTAGGCACTGGTCAGATGGGTCTCGACGGTGCGTCGGGCCAGGTGCAGGAGTTCGGCTATCTCGGCGTTCGTCCGGCCATCGGCCGCGAGGGCGGCGATCCGGCGTTCACTGCCGGTCAGCGCCTCCCATCCGGTGAGCGCGGTCGCCGAGCCGCGGGAGCGGCCTTCGGGGAGAGCCTCCTCGGCCAGCGCCCGCATCCGTACCGCGCCCAGCCGTTCTGCGTGCTCGGCCGCCTCGCGCAGCGCGTCGCGGGCCCGGCTCCGGTCCCCCGCCGCGACGAGCTGACGCCCCTGTCCGATCAGGGCGGGGATCAGCTCGGTCTGCGCGGAGGCGTCCCGCAGGATGCGTACGGCACGGTCGGCGAGTTCCAGACCGCGGCGGCCCCCGGTCGCGGTGGCGAGCCCGCGCAGCGCCCGGCCCACCAGCCGGGGGGTGTCCCACACCTGGGCGAGCCGCAGTTCTTCGCGGGCCAGCGTGAGGGCCTCCTGCGGACGGCCCAGCGCGCTGCGGCACTCGGCCGCCGCGGTCCGCCAGGGCGTGACCACGGGGCTCACCACGTCCCGTGCCGTCTGTCGGCGGCCGCATTCCAGGAAGTCGTCCAGCGCGCCGGCATGATCCCCCTGCGCGGACCGCAACACGCCCCGCGCGTAGAGGAATCGGTTGAGTTCCCAGGAGTCGTGCGCGTCGCCCAGCGCGAAGCTGTCCGCGAGGCTGGCCGCCTCCTCGGTGCGGCCCGTCTCGACCAGGGCGATCACGGCGTGAGCGTGCGCGTTGGCCGGAGCGGGCCGGTGCCGGGTGGCTTCGGTGACCTGCCAGGCCGCCGGTTCGGCGAGCAGATCGGCGTACTGTCCGCGCGTCGCGGCGATGTCCGCCCGTACGTTGAGCAGCGCCAGGTGCATGGGGTGCAACAGGGACGGGCTCTGCCGGTCCAGTCCCCGGCGTACCAGCCCCTCGGCCTCCGCCAGTTCGTCGGCCCATTGCGCGACGGCGGCGGCCGTACCCAGGAGGAAGGGTTCGGCGAGCGCGTCGCTCGGTTCGTCCAGCAGGGCGTGGACCCGTTTCATGGCCGTGGCGGCGGAGATCAGTCCGGCCGTCGCGTCGTAGCGGACCAGAAGGGCCTGACCTGCCGTTCCGACCAGGTCCGGGGACCGCTCGGCGGCACCGTGCAGCCAGCGGTACGCCTCCTGGCGGATGCCCTGGTCGTGGTCCGACAGCAGCGCCGAGGCGGTCTGCAACAGCCGTGTCAGGTCCGGATGGCCGGTCAGTTGCTCGTCCAGGTCGCGCAGGACGTCCATCGCGGCGCGCGCCTTGCCGCGCCGGGCCAGTACGGTGCCCAGGGCCACGGCCGCGCGTACCCGGTCCTGCGGCATGCCCGGCAGCCGGGTCGCCTCGGTCAGCCGGGGTATCCCCGCCGAGGAGCGGGCGGCGGCGAACTCCAGGGAGCCGAGCTCGGTGAGGACCATGGTCCGGCGGGCGGGCGTCAGCGGCTCGTCCAGCGCACGACGCAGATACGACACGGCGTCGTCGGGCCTGTCGTCCCGCACCGCCACGGACGCGGCGTCCTGCAGCGCCACGGTGGCCCAGGCCGCGCCCACGGCCTGGGTCCGCAGCAGTTGTCCGGCCACCGCTTCGGCGCGGTCGCCACGGCCCAGCATCACTTCGGCCGCCGTACGGTGGGCCGCCTGCCGCCGGACGGTGGGCCAGCCGCTGAGCACCGCGTCCCGCAGCAGCGGGTGGGCGAAGCGCGGCCGTCCGTCGGGATCGGGCCGCAGCAGGCCGAGGCGGGTCATGGCGGTCAGCCAGCCGGGGACCCGGGCGGGGTCGGCGCCGGCCGTCTCGGCGAGCAGCTCGGCGAACTCCTCCGCGTGGCCCTCCTCCCACACGTCCGTGTCCAGCGCCGCGAGGGCGCGGGCCACCCTCGCCGTCGCCTCTCCGGCGCTGTCCAGCCACCAGGAGACGGCGGCAGGATAGGCACCCGGGTAGAGGGCGGCACTGGTGTCCGGCACGGGCCTCGGGGGCGCGCCGTCCGGTTCCTGTGCGCGGAGGTCGTCGAGCAGGGCGCGCAGCAGCAGGGGGCTGCCCGCGCCGGCCCGGACGCAGTCGTCCACCCAGGCGGGCGTGGCGGCGTCGACGTCCGAACGGATCAGCTGGGCCGCCGCGTTCGCGCTCAGCGGGGCGAGGGTGTGGGTGCGCACCAGGGTGGGCGAGAGCGCGTGCGCAAGACCGGCGGACGGCGGGTCGATGTCGTACTGGCTGCGCTCGGTCGCCACCAGGAGGACGGGCAGTGTGTCGATCCGCCGGGCGACGTCGACGAGCCAGCGGCGCGAGGGTTCGTCGGCGCAGTGGACGTCGTCCACGGCCAGCAGCAATGGGGCGTCGGCGGCGTGGGAGCGCAGCCGTCTCCACAGGTGTTCGGCGTAGGACCAGTGGTGCGGATTGTCGTCGAAAATGTCCGGAAACAGCTTGGTTCCGGCATCGAATTCGCCGCCCGATGACAGAAGTTGGAGGACCGCCGCGAACGCCCCGGCCTCGCCGTCGGGTGAGCAGCGGGTCCGCAGCACCCGCATGCCACGGGCCGCCGCCTGCTCGGTGACGGCCTCGAGGAGGGCAGTGCGCCCCGTGCCGGTGGCCCCTTTGAGCAGCACCAGACGGCCTGACCCGGCGCAGGCGCGGTCCGCCTCGGCGGCCATCAGCTCGAGTGCCTCCCGTCGTTCACGCAGCGCTTCGGTCTCGCCCATCGATGTCTCCTGTCGGGGACGTTTCATGATCCATCTCGTGGTACGTCTCGTGGTCCTCCACGATTGCGCGAGGCACGCCAAGCACAGAAGTCTGGGACAAGCCCTTCGGCCACTGGCGACACAGGGGCGACCAGCACGTGGATTTGGGAGAAGCGGTTGCGCAGTTCATTACGGACCACTGACGCAGGCGTGTCACAGCGGCCCGCCGACACCGGTGCGGTGGATTCCGGAAACCGCATACCGGTGGTGGTCCAGGCACCCGACCCGATCTCACGGGCCGGGGTGCGCAGCCAGTTGGCGCAGCACCCGGTGATCGACCTCCTCGACAGCGCGGAGGCCGGGCCCGGCACCGTGGCCGTCCTGGTCAACGAGGGACCGGACGAGACCACGCTGTCCCAGCTGCGCCGACTCGTACGCAGCGACGGGGCGCGTGCCGTGCTGGTGGTGAACGCGATCCGCGAGGCCGAACTGCTCGACGTCATCGAGTGCGGTGTCGGGGCCATCGTCTGGCGCCACGAGGCCAGTGCGCACCGGTTGGTACAGGCCGTGCTCGCGGCCGCGCGGGGCGACGGGGATCTGCCGGCGGATCTGCTGGGACGCCTCATCACTCAGGTGGGATCGCTCCAGCGCACCGCTTCCGGCCAGACCGGAGTTCCGCTCTCCGGCCTGGTGCCGCGCGAAATCGATGTGCTGAGACTCGTCGCCGAGGGGCTGGACACCGGGGAGATAGCGAGCAAGCTCTCCTACTCCGAACGTACCGTCAAGAACGTGATGCACGGACTGACCACCCGGCTCCATCTGCGCAATCGCGCCCACGCCGTGGCCTATGCGCTCAGGGAAGGCTACATCTGAGGCGGGCGATCGTTCGCACGGGGCCTGTCGAACGGGGTACCGAGCGGATCACAGCAGACGGGTACAGAGCGGGTACTCAGCCGGCCCACGGCTGGTACCCGGCAGGACGTGACGGCACGGCGGGAGCACGACGGTGATTCACGAGGTGGACGAGGTCCTCAAAGGGCTGCTCAGGAGCGGTGCACTGGCCGGTTCCGGTATCGAGGTCGCCTTCGACGCGCCGACCCGCGAGTGGGCCGCCCGCCGCAACGCGCCCGCCATCAACGCCTACTTGTACGACATCCGCGAGGACGTGCGGCGCCGTGAGCGCGGCGCCATGGCCGTGCGGGACGAACGCGGCATCGTGCTGCGCCGCCGCCAGCCGCCCCGCTGGTTCCGGCTGTCGTATCTCGTGACGGCCTGGACCAAGCAGCCGCAGGACGAACACCGGCTGCTGTCCGCGGTGTTGGCGACGCTGCTCCCCCACGAGATCCTGCCCCCGCACGCGCTGCCCGACGCGCTGGCCGCACTGGGGCTGTCCGTGCCGCTGTCCGTGGCGAATCTGCACACCGAGTCCCGGTCCCTCGCGGAGATCTGGTCCGCGCTCGGCGGCGAGCTGAAGCCGTCGCTGGATCTGGTGGTGACCGCGCCGTTCCCGTCGTTCCCGGAGTACGACGCCGGGCCGCCGGTCACGGAGGGCGCCGGCGTGCGCGTACGCGGGATGGACGGAACCCTGGAGGGCTCGCCCGAACGGCGGCACCGGGCACGGCACTTGACGTCCACGACCGCGGCCGACACGGCCCCGGGCACGGAGCTCCCGGCCGGGGACCACCCGGTCGCGGAGGATCGAAACGGAGAGAAGCGAGCGAAGTGACCCCGCACGTCCCGGCGTCGGCCGCCACCGACACCTCGTCGTCCACCGAC
Organism: Streptomyces olivochromogenes; assembly: GCF_001514115.1. Taxonomy (GTDB): domain Bacteria; phylum Actinomycetota; class Actinomycetes; order Streptomycetales; family Streptomycetaceae; genus Streptomyces; species Streptomyces olivochromogenes. The sequence goes on along the minus strand of NZ_KQ948461.1, from coordinate 126,508 downwards.
GGCACTTCACCCGCCACCGCCTTCGAGGGATCCGCCGACGCGCTCCTGATCCGCGTGTCCCGGCTCCGCGAGCATGTCGCGCTGCTGGTCGAACACCGCAGCGCGACCGATCCCACCGCGGCCGATCCGCTGCGCGGCCTGTATCTGTCCGAGGACGCGGTACGCCATCTGCTGGAGCCGGCCGGTCAGGACCCCGCTCCCGAGAGCTGGGTCTCCGAGCGGGGCGACCGGCTGGATCTGCTGGCCGGGCGGCTCGGGCTGACCGAGCTGGATGTGCGGATCCTGCTCATCGCGCTGGCCCCGGACCTCGACCGCACCTTCGAGCCGCTGTACGGCTACCTCAACGACGACGTCAGCCGGCGCCGGGCCACCACCGGGCTCGCGCTCGACCTGTGCGGACTTCCGGCGCACCATGCCGAGGGCCGGGCCCGGTTCCATCCCTCGGCTCCGCTGGCCGCGCTGGGTCTGGCAGTGGTCGAGGAGTCCGAACGCCCCTTTCTGAGCCGGTCGTTGCGCGTGCCCGACCGGCTGATCGCGCATCTGCTGGGTGACGAGACCCTGGACGCCGCACTGACCGGCCATGTCCACCGGCTCCGGGCGCCGGTGCGGGGCGAGCAGTACGACGAGGTCTTCCTGCGCAGGCTCGCCGACCGGCTGGCGGCCGCCCCGCTCACCGTCTATCTGCGCGAACACCGGGCGGGAGACGGTCTCGCCTGTGCCGCGGGCGCGCTGCGCGACGCTTCGGCGCGGGAGGCGCTCCACTTCGCTCCGGACAAGGCCGCCGGGCAGGAGCCGACCGCCGACCTGCTGCGCGAGGCCCGGCTGCGTGACTGCGCGATCGTCGTGTCGCCGCTGCCGGAGGATCCCGCCCCGGTGATGCGGGCGCTGGCGGTGGACGACGTGTCCGTGCTGTTCACCGATCCGCGTCCCTACGATCCCCACTGGTGCGACCATCGCGATCCGCTCGTCCTGGACGCGCCCCGGCTGCGCTCCGGAGCGGTGGACGCGTGGGCGGTGGCGCTCGGCACCGGGGTCGACACCGAGACTTCCGCCCAGGTCGCACCCGTACCGGAACCCGCCCCGGGCTTCGACCTCGCCCCGGTGGTCGCGCCGTACCGGCTCGGCGGCGACCGGATCCTGCGCGCCGCCCGTGCCGCGCAGCGCCTCGCCGTGTTCGAAGGCACCGCGCTGACCCCCGCTCATCTGCGGCTGGCCGCCCGGCAGCAGTCCGCCTCCGGGCTGGAGCGGCACGCCCGCCGGATCCGTCCGGACGTCGGCTGGGAGGATCTCGTCCTGCCCGACAAACCGCTGGTGCAACTGCACGAGCTGGCGTTGCGCGCCCGCCACCGCGACCAGGTGCTCGGCGACTGGCGGCTGAGCGCGGGCGGCGGGCGTGGCCGGGGCGTCCTCGGCCTCTTCGCGGGTGATTCCGGCACCGGCAAGACCCTGTCCGCGGAGGTCGTGGCCGCCGAACTCGGCCTCGACCTCTACGTCGTACAGCTCTCCTCGATCGTCGACAAGTACGTCGGCGAGACGGAGAAGAACCTGGAACGCATCTTCACGGAGGCGGACCGCACCGACGCCGTGCTCCTCTTCGACGAGGCGGACTCCGTGTTCGGCAAGCGGTCCGAGGTCAAGGACTCGCACGACAGGTACGCCAACATGGAGAGCTCCTATCTGCTCCAGCGGCTGGAGTCCTTCGACGGCATCGCGCTGCTCACGACCAATCTGCGCGCCAACATCGACGAGGCGTTCACCCGCCGTCTCGACCTCGTGATCGACTTCCCGTTCCCGGACGCCGACCAGCGGCTGGCCCTGTGGCGGCACGCCCTGACCCATGTGCCGTGCGCGGACGACACCGATCCGCGGGCCGTCGCCCGTGACTTCGAGCTGGCCGGTGGTTCGATCCGCAGCGCCGTGGTCACGGCCGCCTACGGCGCCGCCGGCCGCGGTGCGCCGGTCGACACGGCCGACCTCCTGGAGGGCGCGCGCCGCGAGTACCGCAAGGCAGGCCGGCTGGTGCCGGGCGAGGGCACCTGGTAGCTGCTCTCGCAGACGACCGTGCCCGGCCGACGGCTGTCGGCCGGGCAGGGTCGCTTCACACGGTGAACTTGACGGCCTCGAGCCAGAGCAGGTTGCTCAGGGTCCCGCCGAAGATGTAGTTGTCCCCGCCGGGTTCGTCGCAGGCCAGGGCTTTCCAGCCCTCGTTGTGGACGTGCGCGGTCTGGCAGACGACGCTCTTGCTCTCGCCGACGTTCATGGCGAAGCCCAGCATGTACGGGTCGTCCTTCTTGGTACTGCCGATGTAGAGGTCGGCGCCGTCGACCACACCCTTCCACGGCCCGAAATAGTGCCCCTTGCCGTTGGTCGACTGGGAGTCGTAGACGAAGGCGGTGGCGGCGGTGCCGTCGGTGTCGGACGTGGCGATGTTGAGTGACTTGATCGGGCGGTTCTGTCCCACCGTGCCGGCCATGGCGCCGTCGCACACCGGTTTGGTCCAGCCCTTGTTCGTCAGATAGGCCCGGTAGCAGATGTGCCGTCCGGGGTCCTGCGCGGCCAGTTGCACGACGGCGGTCGCCGCCGTGTCCTCCTGCGGTGCGGCCGACTCCTTCGGCTTGGTCTCGGACGAACCTCCACCGCCCCCTCCGGAACCGCTCGCGGCCTGTGTCTCGGGCGCCGAGGGCACGACCGGGGCCTGGGCGCTGGGCGAGGGAGGCGTGGGTGGCGCGGCGGAGGCCGAGGGGCTGGGCGGCAGCGTGCTGATGCCGGCTTCCTGGAGCTTCTCCGTGGCGGACGTGCGCACGGAGGGCTTGTACGCGATCCACAGCATCACGAACGTGATCGCGAGCGCCATGAACACACCCAGGAAGGTGGCAAGCCAACGCGGCAAAAACCCGCGCTGCACATACGTACCCTCCACCGGCTGCGGCCCCGTACCCGAACGCTGAATCGCCAGCGTGTACGGCCGCTGCTCCTTCGACCCGAACCAGATGATCTGCCGCGGCCTCAACGTCGCCTTCACGAACGCCGCACGACCCGGCTCGATCTGCACATTGCCGGGATGAATGTCGTACGACAGATGATCGCCGTTGTCACTGCCACTGATCGACGCCGTCAGCCTCGTATTGCCCAGGTTGTCCACCGCCAGCTTCGGCCGCCCCCGAAAACGCCCCTTCACCGTCGGCGGCACCAACTCCGCCCGCACCTCCGTGAACGGCGTGATCGTCAGATTCCCCTCGGGAACCGTCGTGGCCTCCGGATGCTCCGTCGGCGTGATCCGCACCGCAAACGGATTCGGACCCGCCACCGCGTCAGGAGAACGGGGCGGCGAGAACGTCAACTCCACCGTCCCCGTCGTCCCCGGATACAACCGCAGCGTCTGCGGCTCCACCACCGTCCACGGCGCCACATCACCCACCGGCTCGAACCGGTACTCATCCACCACGTCACCGGTGTTGCGCAAACGCAACCGCACCTTCGTGCTACCACCGGGATCCACAGTGCTGGAGGCAGGCTCCAGCGAAGTCCAAAGGCTCACCCGTCGACGCTACGGCCGGGGGGTCGCTCCCGTCAGCAAGCGTCGGGGCATGACGGCTGCCCAAAGAGCTGCGGGGCACTGCCCTTTGTGGGTCAGGACGGGTGGACGATGTCCCACTCCTGGTCGTCGGTCTTGCTGCAGTAGTAGATCGTGAGCGGGGTGTCGTTGCCTCCGGTGCTGAAGCCGGCGACGTCCAGGCACAGGTGGTTGCTGGAGTAGTTGCGGATCCAGTAGTGGCCGTCGTCCTGCTTGTCGAGCCACCACAACTGGTTGTCGGCGGTCGTGCCGTCGCACTGGAACTCGTACACACCCGTCTGTGCGGGCTTGGCGCCGTAGTCGGGCAGGTCCATGCACATCTGGTCCTTGACGTTGCGGATCTGGAAGAGGTCCGACTTCTCGGGACCGCCGCCCTTCTCGCGCACTTCGAGGTTCCAGAGCTGGTTGTCATGGGTGGTGCCGTCGCAGGTGAACTCCCTGACCGGGCCGTTCACCGAACCCTTGTCGTAGCCCGGGATGTCGGCGCACTTCTTGGTCGTGGGGTTCCTGAGCACGATGTTCGTCGCGGGCAGCGGCCCGGTCGCCGTCTTCTTCGTCGCCTCGGGACTGGCCGACGCTCCGCCGCCGCCCCCTCCACCGCCGCTCTCGGGCGTCTGCTGCGGCTGGGACGGAGCCGCCGGGACGTCCGCTGGCGCGGAACTCGGCGCCTGCGACAGGGACGGGGTGGGTGCCGGGAGCGTGCTGATGCCGGCTTCCTGGAGTTTCTCCGTGGCGGACGTGCGCACGGAGGGCTTGTACGCGATCCACAGCATCACGAACGTGATCGCGAGCGCCATGAACACACCCAGGAACGTGGCAAGCCAACGCGGCAAAAACCCGCGCTGCACATACGTACCCTCCACCGGCTGCGGCCCCGTACCCGAACGCTGAATCGCCAGCGTGTACGGCCGCTGCTCCTTCGACCCGAACCAGATGATCTGCCGCGGCCTCAACGTCGCCTTCACGAACGCCGCACGACCCGGCTCGATCTGCACATTGCCGGGATGAATGTCGTACGACAGATGATCGCCGTTGTCACTGCCACTGATCGACGCCGTCAGCCTCGTATTGCCCACGGATTCGGACCCGCCACCGCGTCAGGAGAACGGGGCGGCGAGAACGTCAACTCCACCGTCCCCGTCGTCCCCGGATACAACCGCAGCGTCTGCGGCTCCACCACCGTCCACGGCGCCACATCACCCACCGGCTCGAACCGGTACTCATCCACCACGTCACCGGTGTTGCGCAAACGCAACCGCACCTTCGTGCTGCCACCGGGATCCACAGTGCTGGAGGCAGGCTCCAGCGAAGTCCAAAGGCTCACCCGTCGACGCTACGGGGACGACCGGCTCCGGTCAGGAGACCAGAGGGCACAAACGCTGCCCGGAAGTCTCCTGTCACGGCACCCGGACGGAGCGCCAGACGTCACACGGACCCACTCGGTGGCCCGTTCGGGCACGGGGTCTGCTCCCGAACAGGTCCCCCATGACCTTGCGGGCCTGGCGGAGGACGCTCGCATCATTCTTCTGGTGAGTTGTGTGACCGTGCTCTCGGCGGACCACACGCGGACGGCCGAGGAGGCAGACGGTGCAGGAACGCCAGACAGACCAGCAGCAGGCCCGAAAAGGTGGGCCTGCCGATCGGGCGGCTGCACGGCGGACGGACGGGGCCGCGGGCGTGGGCCCGGTCCCTGGACCCGCCCTGCTGCCCGGCGGCGGATTCTCCCCCTCGGCCGTGACCGCGCTCCAGCGCACCGCGGGCAACGCGGCGGTCGCCGGACTGCTGGCCCGGGAGGCTCACGAACACGGCCCGGCGTGCGGGCACTCCGCACCGGTGCAGCGGTCGGCGGTCCATGACGTCCTGCGCAGCACGGGAAGCCCGCTCGAGACCGGCGTGCGGACAGAGATGGAGGCCCGTCTCGGCGCCGACTTCTCGGACGTACGTCTGCACACGGACACCGTGGCGCAGCGCTCCGCGGCCGAGATCGGTGCCCATGCGTACACCTCCGGCAGCCATGTGGTCATCGGCCCCGGGGGCGCCGACAAGCACACGCTCGCTCATGAACTCACGCATGTGGTCCAGCAGCGGCAGGGCCCCGTGGCGGGTACCGACCACGGCAACGGGCTGCACATGTCCGACCCCGGGGACAGCTTCGAGCAGGCGGCCGAGGCCAACGCGAAACGCGTGATGTCCGGACCGGTCCCGCTGGAGAACGGGCCGGCCTCCGCCGGTGCGGTCGAGGCGGCTCCGGTGCAGCGCGCCGCACTGCCGATCCAGCGGGCGCGCATGGCCAGCGGGAAGATCGCGTTCACCAACGTGGCCAACAAATACCCGCAGTATTTCGGCAAGGCCCAGCGCGTTCTTCAGCTGCTGTCGGAGCACGAGCTCATCCAGGAGTATCTCCGCGGCCGCCCGTGCGACATCGTCCTGGAGAAGCGGATCGCGGACACTCCGGCCGAGGTCAAGGACAACGGGGACCAGGGCGTAAAGGTCATTCTCGCCGCGTACTACTTCGAGAACTACGACATCGGATACATCGTCGGAATGCTCTCCCACGAGTTCGGCATACATCCTCTCGCGGAGGCAAAGCCTCAACTCCTCGACGAAGAGCAGCATTTGAAGGGGATGCCCTTCCCCGTGCCGGGTCTCGAGGAGCAGCCCAAGTTCATGAACTCGGCCGAGGCCAAGCAGGCCGACCACGTGCTCGGCGCGATCCCCCAGGGCCCCCGCTACGGGGTCTACAAGGCGGTCACCACGGAAATGGCGCAACGTCTCCTGCAGGACGTGACCGACCAGGTGGACGGCGCCAAGCACCAGGACGTGACCGACCTTCTGGACTGCTTCCTGATGGATGTCGCCTCCATCGCGGCGACGAATGACAACCGGCTCCTCGGAGCGCCCGCCAAGAGCGGATCGGAGGCGGTCCGCAATGACATCGCACAGGTCTACAACCGCTACCGGGCCCTGCTGTCGGCCGACTTCCCCGAAGAATCGCCGATCAAGCCGCTCTTCCCTCCGGAGAAAACCCCGGAGGCCGTCAAGCAGGACTTCCTGACGCTCGCCGCGAGAATCGCGAAGGGCGCCGCGTGGGCGTGGAGCATCAGCAACTAGTACGGCAGAGCGCAACCAGTACGGCACAGGTGTGCGCGCCGGTCCTCGGAGACCAGAGCCCCTGCACCCCCGCAATCCCCCTCCCGAATTGCCCCTGGGGGCAACACGGCTGCCCCCGACCCGGCACCGCAGGACGTTTCGGGAGGCGCGCTTCGCGCGTGAGGGTGAGTGACGTCCCATCTCGTACCCCGAGGAGAGCAGAGCATGCCGTCCTACCTGTCGCCGGGCGTCTACGTCGAGGAGGTGGCCAGCGGCTCGCGTCCGATCGAGGGCGTGGGCACCTCGGTGGCGGCCTTCGTCGGTCTCGCCCCGATCGGCCCCCTGCACGAGCCGACACTGGTGACCAACTGGACGCAGTACGTGGCGGCCTTCGGTGAGTTCACCGACGGGTACTACCTCGCGCACTCCGTCTACGGTTTCTTCAACAACGGCGGCAGCGCCGCCTATGTCGTCCGGGTCGGCGGAACGCCCGGCGGCGCCTCGGGCGACTCCGCGGGCCCCGCCGCGGTGACCGGCTCCGGCGCGCAGGCCGCGCTGCCGCCGGGCGAGCCGAAGCAGCTCGGCACGTTCTCGGTGAGCGCCGTCGCGGGCGGCTCGCTGAGCGTCGAGGTCGCCGACCCCGAGGGCGAGGGCCCGGCCGAGCGGTTCAAGCTGATCGTCAAGGACGGCGACAAGGTCGCCGAGACCTTCGACGTGACCGCCAAGAAGGGCGGTCGCAACTACGTGGTCACCCAGGTGAAGGAGCGCTCGAAGCTCATCGCCGTGCAGGAGGCCGCGCCCGCCGCCCAGCTGGCCCGCCCCGACAACCAGACGGTGGCGCTCGCCGCCCCGTCCACCTCCGCACCGGCCGTCCCGGCCACCACGGAGAACGGCCACCCCGGCCCCGCCCAGTACCTCGGCGACTCCGCCGACCGCACCGGCTTCGGCGGCCTGGAGGCCGTGGACGAGGTCTCGATGGTCGCCGTCCCCGACCTGATGGCCGCCTACCAGCGCGGCGCCATCGACCTGGAGGCCGTCAAGGCCGTCCAGCTCGGCCTGATCGCGCACTGCGAGCTGATGGGCGACCGGGTCGCGGTCATCGACCCGCCGCCGGGCCTCAACGCCCGTCAGATCCGGGTGTGGCGCCAGGAGACGGCCGGCTACGACTCCAAGTACGCCGCCCTCTACTACCCCTGGGTCAAGGCCTTCGACCCGGCCAGCGGCCAGTCCCGGCTGATCCCGCCGAGCGGCCACGTCGCCGGAATCTGGGCCCGCAACGACTCCGAGCGCGGTGTGCACAAGGCGCCCGCCAACGAGGTCGTACGAGGAGCGGTGGACCTGGAGCTCCAGATCACCCGCGGCGAGCAGGACCTGCTCAACCCCATCGGCGTCAACTGCATCCGCGCCTTCCCGGGCCGCGGCATCCGCGTCTGGGGTGCTCGCACCATGTCCTCCGACCCGGCCTGGCGCTACCTCAACATCCGCCGGTACTTCAACTACCTGGAGGAGTCGATCCTGATCGGCACCCAGTGGGTGGTGTTCGAGCCGAACGACCACGCCCTGTGGGCCCGGATCCGACGCAATGTCTCCGCCTTCCTGGTCAACGAGTGGCGCAACGGCGCCCTCTTCGGTTCGCGGCCGGAGGAGGCGTACTACGTCAAGTGTGACGAGGAGACCAACCCGCCGGAGTCGGTCGACCTCGGCCGCGTCATCTGCGAGATCGGCATCGCGCCGGTCAAGCCCGCCGAGTTCGTGATCTTCCGGCTGGCCCAGTTCTCCAGCGGCAGCGGCGAGTTGGAGGAGTAGCAGTACCGCCCTCTCGGGCACCAGCTCCACCCCGTACGCCCAAGAAACCCTAGAAGGACAGAGAACAGATGAGTCTCCAGCCGGGTGACGCCCTTACTTCACACAATTTCGGCCTCCAGATCGACGGTGTGATGGTCGAGTACCTCGCGGAGGTCAGCGGCCTCAGCATCGAGCAGGACGTCATCGAGTACCAGCAGGTCTCCTCTCAGGGCATCCCCGTCACGAAGAAGCTGCCGGGCGTGAAGAAGGCCGGCACCTGCACGGTCGTCCGCGGTATGACGCAGTCGGCGGCCTTCAACCAGTGGATCACCGAGTCCGTCGCCGGTCAGATGAGCACCGCCCGCAAGAACGCCACCATCATGGTGATGGACTACATGAACAACCCGGTCAAGCGGTACAACATGCGCAACGCCTGGTGCAGCAAAATCGACACCAGCACCGTGAAGGCCGGCGAGGCGTCCGCGCTCACCGAGACCGTGACGATCACCTTCGAAGAACTGGTCATCGAGTAATGCGCCGTACGGCTCCCAGGGCGGCGGCTGCGGCCGTCGCCGAACCGGAGCCGGAGCAGACCGCTGCTCCGGCTCCGGCCCCGGCCCCGGCTGCAGCCGCGCAACCGCTGCGCACCGAGTTCGAGTTCGAGCTGCCGCGCGGGTACGTGGACGACTCCGGCACCGTGCACCGGCACGGCGTGATGCGGCTCGCCACCGCTCGCGACGAGCTGGTCCCCTTGCGGGACATGCGGGTGCAGGAGAACCCGGCGTACCTGTCGGTCGTGCTGCTCGGCCGGGTCATCACCCGGCTCGGCACGCTCGCGCTGGTGCACGACGGGGTGGTGGAGAACATGTTCGCCTCGGACCTGGCCTTCCTGCAGGACTTCTACCGTCAGGTCAACGCGGAGGGCCACACCCGTGCCGCCGTGACCTGCCCGCACTGCGAGGAGCCGTTCGAGGTCGAACTCGGCGGGAGCCGCCTGGGGGAATCGTGACGTACGCGACCGACCGCATCCAGGAGGAGATCGCGTACATCGCCTATCACTTCCACTGGAGCCTGGAGACCATCCTGGATCTCGAACACCGCGACCGGCGCGGCTACACGGAACAGATCGCGGCACTCGTCAACCGCGGCGCCGGAGAAGGGTGACACGGCGTGGGGCTTTTTGATCGGCTGCGGGGCGGCGGACCCGAGCGGGGATCCGGCAGCGGCTCGGCGGCCGCGTCCGCTTCCGGACCGGCGGGCGCTACGGCTCCGGCCGGCGGTACGGATGCCGGGGTGAGCGATACGTCCACGGCGGGCGGTGCGGGGCGGGGAGCCGGTGCGCGTGTGGTCCGGCCTGCCGCCTGGCCCGCGCTGCCGCCGATCCAGCGGGCCACGGACCGGCCGGGCTCCGTCGCCGACGCCGGGTTCGGGGGTCGGCTGACGACCTGGCAGAACCCCTCCTTCACCGGCACGCTGTCGCACGCCGTCCTCGACGGCGCGCCCGGCGGACTGGTCAAGGGTCTGCTCGCCGCCCCGGTGGGACCTGCCTCCGGGCTCGAACTCCCCTCGCTCTCCCTGCCGGTGGCCTTGCCCGTGGAGTCGGGCGAGGAGACCGGTGCGCTGCCCGTGCAGCGCATGAGTTCCCCGGTGGCGGCCCTCGGCCCGGCGGGCCTGCGAGTGACGCCCGCCGCTCCCCGGGCCGCACGGCCCACCTCGCTGACCAAGGCACCGGCCAGGCCCGCGGTGCAGCGGCGGGCCCTGCCGGCAATGAAGCCGTCCGCACCGTTGCCGTACGTACCGCAGGAGTCCGTTCCGCAGCCGTCCATACCGCAGCAGTCCGAACCTCAGCCGTCGTCGACGCCCGCCGTCACCGTCCCGGCCAGTGGTGACGGCGGCGGAGACGGTGGGAGTGTAGGTGGCGGTGGCATTGGTAGCGGCGTGACGCCGTCCGGCTCTGCCGCTTCGGTGAACGTCTCCCGGCCATCGGGCACTGCTCCCCGGGCTTCGGTTCCCGCCGCCACGCTCCCGGGTTCCGGGACACCGGCTGCCTCCGCCGGCCCGGTCACGCCTCCCGTCTCCCTGTCGCGATCGCGCGACGGTTCTGCCACCCGGTCCGATCTTCCGGTCCAGCGGAGCACGTCGGGCGGTTCCGGACGTACGGGGCTGGGGGCGCCGTCCGTTGGGGACGAGCCGTCGGCCGGGGCATCCGTAACGGCGTCCCCCCTTCCGGCAGCACCGACGGCACCGACCGCTCCGGTGACTCCAGTGACTCCGGGCGGCAGCCCGTCCGCGGGTCCGCCGCGTCGACGCTCGGGGCTGGGCGCGCCCTTGTCCACTCCGCCTTCGAACGCGACGCCGGTCCAACGTCCGGTGCAGCGTGCGACGGGGACCCCAACGGGACGACCGGGCGCACACAGCGGTGCGACGACTCCTCCCGCTCTCTCCACCACGACGTCTCCCAGGACGCCGTCCCCGGAGCCAGGGATGCCACCTTCGGGATCGTCGTCATCAGGTGCGGCACCGTCTCGGCTGGAGATTCCCCAGGCGGGAGCCCCGTCCGGGGACCTGCCTGTTCAGCGTTCGGTCTCTTCCCCGGCTCCGGCTCCGGCAGGTTCCACCGCGTCGGGTACGGCCACGGTGGGCAGCCCTGTCGTACAGCGGGCCGTCGTGGCGGAACCTCGCGCTCAGGAACGTACGAGCGCGGTGGAGGGAACCGCGAAGAGTCCGGCGGGCAGTGGGCTCGTCGTCCCCCGGCAGGACGGTGGCACGGAGCCGGTCGCTCCCACCTCCCCGCCGTCGCCACGTCCCCCCGTGCGCCCGCTCGCTCCCGCACGCGCACTGACCTCGCTACTGCCCTCCACGCCTCCTGCCGCCGCCGTGCAGCGCCGTACCGCTCCCGCGGCCGTACCGCTGCGGCGCGCCACAACAGCCGACAACGGCCGGAGCGTGTCCCGTTCCGGCGGCTCCGGCGGCGGCTCTGCGAGTGGCCCGTCGGCGCGGCGTGCCGACGGGCCCGGGCCGACAGGAGCGGGCGGCCCAACAGGGGGCACGTCCATCGCCCCCGGTAGGGCCGTAGCCGGAACGGCCCCGACCCCGCCCTCGACCGCGGCCCCGGCCCCGGCCGTACAGCGTTCCTCGGCAGTCGGGGCCCGTCCCGGGCCCGGCGGCAGTCTGATACCCCGTCCGACACGCCGATCGACCGAGGCACCGGGAACGGCACCTTCGTCAACCAGCGTGCCCGGGTTGCCCGGTGGCACCGGTGCCGTGGTGCAGCGGGCGGTGTCGCAACCGTCGGTCGGCGGGCCCGTCGCCGGTACCTACGGCGGTCCGGCAGCGCGTGGCCCCGAGACTCCCGGCTCGGGTGCTCCGGTGCTCCGGCGACTTGCCACCGTCCCCCTTGCTCAACCCGGCACCGTTGCGAGCGGCCCGTCGGCGCGACGCAGCCCGGCCTCCGCGGGCCCTACGAAGCCGTCGACACCGAGCTCACCGACGCCAACTGTCCCTGTGGTCCAGCGCGTTGCCACCTCGACTCCCCCGACTTCCTCGACACCGCTGCCCCGTGCGAGTGCGACACCGGCAACACCCACAGTTGCCACGGGACCACTCGCCCCTCGCGCATCTGTGCCGACTCAAGCTCCAGCTCCAGCGCGTCCCGGCATCGCCCGTGCCAATGTCGCCGGGCCCGCCGTGCCCCCTGCGCTCCCTGTGCCCCCTGTGCAGCGCTCGGCCGTTCGGCAGCCGGAGACCTCGACACCCGCATCCCAACCCAAGGTGTCCGCGCAGCAGCACCGCACTCCTCGCTCCGATGCCACGACCCCGCGCCGTCTCGGCCTCGGTGCCCCCGTCGTCCAGCAAGTCGCCTCCGAGCCCGCTCCGTCGCGGCAGGCACCCGACACACCCGCCGTTCAGCACTCGACGGCTCGCCCCACCCCTGCGCACCCGCTGCCCGCCGGAGGCGTTTCCCCCCGTCTCACGCCCCCGGCGACGCCCAGCGCCGCCCCCCTCGTACAGCGTTCCTCCACTCCGAGCGCGCCCATGCCTCGCCCGTCGGACGGACTCCGCCTTCCGACGGACCCGACGGACCAGGCGCGACCAACGCAACCGACGCCACCGATTCAGCGCATGAAGTCGACGGCCCCAGCGCAGCCAACACCCCCAGCGCCCGCGACGACTTCCACGAGTCCCACCCCCAAAGCGGCCGTCCCCCTGACCGCAACCCCGGCCGCCCCACCCGTAGCCCTGCCGGTACAGCGCGCCTCGGCGGTACCTCCCGTACTTCCCGCACCCACCACCACCGTCACCGCACCTGCCACCCCCGCCGTACCCCCAGCCCTCCCCTCGGTCCAGCGAGACGTCAACCCGACGTCTCCTCCCGCGTACTCACCCACCTCGCCTCCGCCGACGCCACCACCGCCGCCGCCTCCGAGCGGCCCCCCGCCCCCGTACTCCGCGACCGAGCCGCCCCGTCGGCCACTGCCCTCGCACGCCGAGCGCGAAGAGGCCCCGCCCACGTACACCGCCGTCGATTTCGATCCCCGGTCCCTGACCCAGGGGCAGATCGACGAGCTGACGCACAAGCTGTCCGGGCCGATCACCCGCTTGCTGCGGACGGAACTCCGCCTCGAACGGGAGCGGATCGGCAAGTTGCGCGATCCCCGTCGCTGACCTCCACCACCCCGTACGACACCTCAAGAAAGGCCGATCCCCGATGGCCACCGATCGAGACCCGGGCTCCACCATCTTCTTCACCCTCACCATCGACGGCGAGAGCCTCGGTTACTTCAACGGGTGTGAAGGACTCTCGTCGCAGGTGGAGATCGAGCAGCGCCAGGAGGGCGGCAACAACGGGTTCGTGTGGCAGCTTCCGTCCCGCGTGACCTTCTCCAACATCCGGCTGACCCGCCCCCTGACACCGGACACCGCGAAGGTCGCGGCCTGGGTGTCCTCCGTGACCACGGGGGTCAAGCGGCCGACGGCGCAGATCGCGGCGTTGCGCGCGGACGGCTCGGAGGTGGCCCGCTGGGGTCTGCTCGACGTGCTCCCGGTCAGTTGGCAGGGGCCCTCCCTGGACCCGGCCAGCCCGGCCGTGGCCACGGAGGTGCTGGAAATCACCCACCACGGGTTCACGGACTAGGGAACGGCGAAGAACATGGCAGGCAAGTCAGGAAAGGGCGGCGCGGGCAAGAGTCTGGTGAGGGCCACGCTGGCCATTCACGAGCCGCCCATCGGCCGCAGCACCACTCCGGGCGGGTTGATCAAGACGTTCAACTTCGACTTCAACCCCTCGACGCTCTCGCTGAGCCGGCGCGCCCGGTGGAAGACCACCCCGACCGCGGCCGTGCGGGACGGCTCTCTCCCGGAGTTCATGGGGCCCGAGCCCCGCGAGATGACCGTCGAGATCTTCCTCGATTCGTCCGACGACCCGACCAGCAATTCGGTGCTGAAGAAGGTCGAGGCACTGTTCTCCTGCTGCGAGGTGACGACGAAGAGCATCGCGGCGAAGCAGCCGTCCACGCCGTGGGTGGTGTTCCAGTGGGGGTCGTTCTCGACCGCGCGGTTCACGGCGTACGTCAGCTCGGTGGACGCCAGTTACTCCCTGTTCGGCACGACGGGCGTGCCGATCCGCGCCACCTGTCAGGTGCATCTGCACGAGATCCCCAGCAAGACCAAGGGGCAGAACCCGACGTCGGGCGCGCTCACCGCGCAGCGTGTGCACCGGGTCGTCGCGGGCGACTCGCTGCAGTCGCTGGCGTGGCGGGAGTACGGGGACGCGGCGGCCTGGCGGGCGATCGCCGAGGCCAACGGCATCGACGACCCGAACCGGCTGTCGAACGGCACCGAGCTCGTGCTGCCCGCCGCCGAAGAGGTGGGTTTCTGATGGTCCAGCCCTCGTACTCCAACGTCGTCCACGTGACCGTGGACGGCAGTCCGGTCCCGGAGAAGATCGCCTCCGACCTCGTCGGCTGCTGGGTCGACCTCGGGGCGGGCGTGCCGGCCGCGTTCCGGCTGACCTTCCGCGACCCGGACCGGCTGGTGCTCGGCGAACTCGGCATCCAGTGCGGCACCCTGGTGACGCTCGCGCCGGTCGCGGACGGCCAGGGCGCGGCCTCCCCGCTGCTGACCGGCGAGGTGACCGGCATGGAGACCGACTACGACGGCACCGGCACCTTCACCGTCATCCGCGGCTACGACATGGGCCACCGTCTGATGCGCCAGCGCAGGGTGGCCGCGTACCGCAATCAGACGGCCGCGGACATCGCGAAGAAGCTGGCCACGATGAACGGCATTCCGATCGGCAAGGGGAAGGGCGGCATCAGGCCCACCACGACGGTCTACGAGTTCATCAGTCAGGCCAATGTGACCGACTGGGACTTCCTCGCCCGGCTCGCCGACGAGAACGACGTGGTCATGTCGCTGGACTCCGAGGGGAAGTTCCAGTTCGCCAAGTCCGACCCGGCCTCCACCGCGCCGCCGACCAGCACCCCGGGCGACAAGAGCCCCTTCGTACTGCAGGGCGGCGTGGACGTGCTGCGCTGCCGGGCCGCGGTGACCTCCGCCGACCAGGTCGCCAAGACCGAGGCGCGCGGCTGGAACGTCACGACGAAGAAGAAGCTCACCGCCATGTCGCCCGCCACGTCCAACGACGGCTTCGCGATCGGCACCACCCCGCAGAAGACGGCGAAGAAGTTCAAGACCGCCAAGCTGGTGGAGACCGACACACCCTACGACCGCCTGGCCGAGGTGAAGGTCGCCGCCAAGGCCCTCGCCGACGACGTGACCTCCTCCTTCGCCGAGCTGGAGGTCATGGTGTTCGGCAACCCCAAGCTGCGGCCCGGCGTTCCGGTCACGCTGACCGACGTGGGCAAGCCGTTCGAGGGCAAGTACACGGTGACGTCCGTGCGGCACGTCTTCGGCTACGACGAGCACTACCAGACCTGGATCACTGTCAGCGGCCGGCAGTGGCGCTCCCTGTACGGGCTGACGTCCGGCGGGGGCACGGCCACCGCGCCGAAGCTGCCGAGCGTGGCCAACGCCCTGGTGACGAATGTGCAGGACCCGCTGAAGCAGGGCCGGGTCAAGCTCCAGTTCCCCTGGCTGGACGACGCGTACGAGAGCGACTGGACGCGGACCGTGCAGCTCGGCGGGAAGGGTGGCGGCGGGGTGTTCCCGTTCGACGTCGACGACGAGGTGCTGGTGGCCTTCGACCGCGGCGCCCTGGACCATCCGTTCGTCATCGGCGGCCTCTACAACGGCAAGGACAAACCGACCGTGGTCAGTGACGTACCACTGCACGACGGGCTGAAGAAGCAGGCGATCCGGCACACCCTGTCCGACCGGAAGGGCAACCGGGTGGACCTGCTCAGCCAGCAGACCGGTGCCCGCAAGCAGGGGGTGCGGATCGCCTCCGGCAACGACAAGCTGATCATCAATCTCGATCGCACGAAGACCGAGATCACCGTGGACAGCAAGGGGTCCGTCACCATCAAGGGCACCCGGTCGGTCTCGGTCGAGGCCGGCACCGACCTCACCCTGAGCGCGCGCCGGAGACTGACCATCAAGAGCGGCGGCCCGCTCGACATCGAGGGCCGCGGGCTGGTCAACCTCAAGTCGCTCGGCGGTGCGGTCACCGTCGACGCGATGGGAGCGCTCAGCCTCAAGGCGGTGGGCGCCGCGACGCTCACCGCCGGCGGCAGCGTACAGGTCAACTCCATCGCGAATGTGGGTATTCGGGCCATCACGCTCGCCTTGCAGGGTGTGGTGCTGGTCAACAACAAGCCGTATCCGCTGCCGTGACGGCCGGGACGTTCTTCAGGAGTAGGCGGGTGGCCCTCTGATGGCCGAGCAGTTCGTTGGATCCGGCTGGGCGTTCCCCATGCGCATCGGTCCCACCGGTGGCATCGCCATGGTCAGCGGGGAGCGGGAGATCGAGGAGGCCATCCGGCTGGTGCTGGCCACCGCGCCGGGCGAGCGGCCGATGCGGCCCGAGTTCGGCTGCGCCATCCACGACCTGGTGTTCGCGCCGGTCAACGAGGCGACGGCGGGCCGGATCCAGCACGAGGTGTACACCACCCTGGACCGCTGGGAGCCACGGATCGAGGTCAACGACGTCGAGGTGACGGCGGGTCCCGACCAGGGCGTGCTCTTCATCGACGTGCGCTATTCGATCCGCGGCACCAACAACCCGCGCAGCCTGGTCTTTCCGTTCTACGTCATCCCCTCCCACGAGGAGCCTGACGCCTCCGGCGCGGGCAACTCCCTTGAAAGCGACCGCTGATGGCACTGCCCTCCCCGAACCTCGACGACCGCCGCTTCCAGCAGTTCGTCGACGACGCCAAGCGCTACATCCAGCAGCGCGCCCCCGAATGGACCGACCACAACGTGTCGGACCCCGGCGTCACCCTCGTGGAAACGGTCGCCCACATGGCCGACCAGATCGTCTACCGGCTCAACCGCGTCCCCGAGAAGAACCACCTGGCGTTCCTCGACCTCGTCGGCATCACGCTGTTCCCGCCCTCGGCCGCCCGTACGGACCTCACGTTCTGGCTGTCGGCGCCGCACGAGGAGCCGATCGTGCTGCCCGTGGGAACCGAGGCCGCCACCGTGCGCACCGAGAACGAGGAGGCGGTCGTCTTCGCGACCGAGCGCGAACTGACCGTGGTGCCCTGCTCGTTGCGTCGTCTCGTCGTGCAACAGAACGGTGGTGCGGTCACCGACCGGAGCGCCGATCTCGCCGAGGGCAAGGACGTGCTGTGTTTCGCGGAGTCGCCGAGCCCCGGTGACTGCATGCTCCTCGGCCTCACCGCCGCCGTACCGCACTGCGCGCTGGGCCTGGAGCTCGACAGCCGGGTCGACGGTGTCGGTGTCGATCCGCGGCAGCCGCCGCTGGTCTGGGAGGCGTGGACCGAGGACGGCTGGGCGGCCTGCGAGGTGGACCGGGACGGCACCGGTGGTCTGAACCGGCCCGGTGAGGTGGTCCTGCACGTCCCGGGCGGCCACACGCTGTCGCGCACCGGCGGGCAGGAGGCGGGCTGGCTGCGCTGCCGGGTCACCGAACCGCTGTCCGACCAGCCCTTCTACACCACGTCTCCGACCATCCGGTCCGTCGACGCGTTCACCCTCGGCGGGACCACCTCGGCCATCCACGCGGAGACCGTCCAGGACGAGGCGCTCGGCGAGTCCACCGGTCTGCCCGGGCAGCGGCTGCGGCTCGTCCACTTCCCCGTCGTGGGCGACACCCCGCCGGTGCTGCTGCAGACCGCCGAGCGCGACGGCTGGGTCGACTGGGACGTCGTCCCGCACTTCGCCGCGTCCGGTCCCGCCGACCGGCACATCACCCTGGACGCGGCGACCGGCGAGATCGCCTTCGGGCCCGCCGTCCGCGAACCCGACGGCACGATGCGCCAGTACGGGACGGCGGCGCCCAAGGGAGCCGTGATCCGCGCCCGCCGCTACCGCACCGGTGGCGGCCGGGCCGGGAACGTCGCCCGGGGTGCCGTCCAGGTGCTGCGCAGCTCGGTGCCGTACGTGGCCGACGTCGTCAACCGGGAGGCCGCCCGGGGCGGCGTCGAGGGCGAGACGGTCGAGGAGGCGAAGACCCGCGCCCCGATCACGCTGCGCGCCCAGGAGCGGGCCGTGACCCTGCGCGACTACGAGGAACTGGCCCGGCGCGCGGCCCCCGAGACGGCCCGGATCACCTGCCTGGAGGGCGAGGAGGGCGAGCACGGCGCCTACGCGGTCCGTGTCCTGGTCGTCCCGCAGGCCGTGCCCGACCCCGGCGGACGGCTGCGTTTCGAGCAACTCGTCCCCGGCGACGCCCTGTTGCAGCGCATCACCCGCCACCTCGACGAGCGCCGGCTGATCGGCACCCGGCTCGCGGTCGGGCCGCCCTTCTACCAGGGCGTCACCGTCGTCGCCACCGTGCACGCCTTCCGCGGGGTCGACACCGACCGGGTGCGCCGCCAGACCCACGACGCGCTCTACCGCCATCTGGACCCGCTCACCGGCGGCGCGGACGGCACCGGCTGGCCGTTCGGCCGGCCCGTGCAGGCGGGCGAGGTCTTCGCGGTGCTGCAACGTGTGCCCGGCGTCGAACTCGTCGACGCGGTGCAGCTCCACCCCGCCGACCCGCTGACCGGCAAGCGCGGCGACCCGACCGACCGGATCGACCTGGAGGCCCCTTCGCTGGTGTTCTCCTTCGACCACCGGGTCCGCGTCATCGGAGACGGCTCATGAGGGGCTCCATCGACGGCCTGGAGTCCTCGGCGCCGATCGGCGGCATGCTCCCCGCGGTCTTCGCCGACGACGACCTGGCGCTGCGCTTCGTCGCGGGCCTTGACGAGGTGGTCGCGCCGATCCTGCTGGCCCTCGACTGTCTGCACACCTACTTCGACCCGGCGCTCGCACCGGCCGACTTCGCCCGCTGGCTGGGCACCTGGGTCGGCGCCGAGGTCGACGGCACGGAACCGGACGCGCGGCTGCGCGCGGCCGTCGCCGCCGCCGCGTACCTGCATCGCGTACGAGGCACCCGCCGCGGCCTGTCCGAAGCGGTACGCCTCGCCTTCGGTGTCGAGCCGGAGATCACCGAGAGCGGCGCCGCCGCCTGGGACCCGCGTCCGCTCGGCCCGGTCCCCGGCGACCGCCGCCCCCGGCTGCACGTCACGCTCCGGCTGCCCGAGCCGACCCCGGCGGACGAGTACCGGCTGGAGAACCTCGTGGCGGCCGCCCGTCCCGCCCACATGCCCTACACGGTCCAGGTGACCGCCGCCGAAAGGATCCCCGAGAAATGACCACCCAGACCCCAGGCACCGGCCCCGGGCGCGCCCCGGCCTGCGCCGAGTGCGGCACCCGTGCGGAGCCCGGCCAGTCCTTCTGCGACGCCTGCGGCGCGGTGCTCGACTGGGCCGGGGACCCGGCTCCGGCGGGGGTCGCGGCCCGGACCCGTCGTCCCGCGGCTGCCGCCGACGAGGCGGCGCCGACGGCCGGCGACCAAGGCTCCCTGACGGCGGGATCCGCCGGGTCGGCCGAGGGCGAGCCGGGCTGGGACGCGTTCGCACGACCGGGCGCCGGTACGGGAACGGCTCGTACGGCGCACGACACGGCGGCCGGAGCCGGCGGGCGGCCGACGGCGGACGCGATCGCGGACGCGGACGCGGACACCGTGAGCGCCGACAGGACGGGCACCGCGCGAGCCGCACGCGACCCGCACGAGGACGACGGCGTCGGCAGCGCACCGGACGCGTCGACCCCCAGTACGCCGGAATCCGGTGCGCCGGTATCCGGTGACGCGGCGGGTCCGGGCCCGATGAGCGACGACACCGCGCGTCCCCACCCGGCCCCCGTCGCCGCCCACGGTTCCGTACCGGCCGCTCCCGCGCGGCCGGACGAGACCGCGGCCACCGAGCCCCTGCCCTCGGCCGCCCCCGACCGGGACTCCGCGGCCGAGCGGGCCAGGTCACTGCTGGTGCCGGTGGCGGACCCGGAACCGCGGGTCGCGCCGTCGGTGGCACCCGTACTGCCCGGCCGCCCCGCGGCGAGCCGCCCACAGGTCCGTACCCCGGTCGCGGAGCCCGGTGCGGACGGGGGTGTGCCCTGTCCCTGGTGCGCCACTCCCAACCGGCCGGACCGGCACTTCTGCGGGCGTTGCGCGCTGTCCATGGCCGGGGAACGGCAGGCGCCGGGCCGGCTGCCCTGGTGGCGTCGGGTGCTCAACTCCCGTAACGGAGAGGTGCCGTGGGCCGGGGAACGACCCCGACTGCGGCGGGGCTTCGGACGCGTCATGAACTGGGTGGTCGGCGCGGTGGTGCTCGGCCTGCTGGTGTTCGCCGTGACGAACACCGGTGCTGCCGTGCAGGCGGTGAAGGACCACTTCGCCAAGCGGGTCCCGGTCGGCCCGGACCACGTGAAGGCGTCGCGTTCCTTCCCCGGCCACGGCGCGGGGCTCGCCTTCGACAAGCTCAACAACACCTGGTGGGGACCGGGCGTCGCGCAGTCCGGGGACGGCGAGTGGCTGGAGGCCCGGTTCGAACAGCCCACCCGGCTACTGGACGTGATCATCACCTCGGGCACCTCCACCCACGCGGACCAGCTCACGAAGTCGGCGCTTCCGCACCGTATCGAGGCCCGGATCACCACGGCCAACGGCAAGACGAGCACCCGCTTCCTCACCCTCGACCAGGTTGCGGGCGCTCAACAGCGCAAGTTCCGCGTGGGTGATGTCACGGCGGTCCGTTTCATCATCCGCTCGGCCTACGGCGCCGCCGGGGACAAGCAGGTCTCCATAGCCGAGATCGAGTTGTTCGGTCCGTCGAGCGCCAACGACTCGTAGGGACACCGAACGGTTCGTGGGGAAGGTGCCATTCCTTGGTCGGGTGGTTCCGGTTCTGGCCGAACTGGGAGGATGAGTCCCGCGGCACCGCCGCGGCCTTACCGTAGAGGGAAGGCACCAGACCCGAGGAGAAGCGCCACCTGTGCACGACGCACCGATCTACGCCCAACTGATCTCCGAGCGAGGGGACATACCTCTGCAGGTCCGCAACGAGGCCCGCAGGATCCAGCGCGAACTCGAATGGATCCTCAACAGGGATCCCTCGTCGGGCGGTCTCCTCCCGAGACCACCCGGCGCTCCGGTCCCCGGTCCTCGCGCGCTGCCCCCGTCTCTTCCTCCCGGGAACAGCTCCACCGGATGGCTTTCCTGACGGGACGTCAATACCGGTGTACCGCTCGGGTGGGAGCGTGCCGCCGTCCCCAGGGAACGGCGGCCGCTTCACTCCGTCACTCGTCCATCACCGCACCGACCCGGGCGCTCGCGCCGTTTCGGTAGGGGAACTTCGGGTCAGGTCGTCGAGGACGGACCGCCCTCCGGCTCGTTCCCGTCCCTGTCCTGCTGTTCCGGGGTCCGCCGGTAGCTCTGGAGCTCCAGCAGTCCTTCCGTCTTCTCCGAACGTCCCCCGGACTTCTGGTCGCCCGCGTTCTGGCCGTTCAGGTTCTGGCGGACCGAGTCCAGGATCGTCAGCCCCTGGGCGACCAGCCCGGCGGCGATCTCACCCAGGCCGTCCGCGCCGTTCAGGACGTTGACGTTGGCGCCGGCGAGACCGCCCGCGGCCTCCTTCACGATCAGCGGAAGCTGGTCGATCAGCATCCGGTCGAGCGCCACGCGGTCGTGCGAGGCGGCCGCTTCGGCCTGGATCTTCATGCGTTCCGCATCAGCGATGGCGAGCACCTTGATCCGCTCCGCCTCGGCCTCGGCGGGCTTGACGATCTCGGCGACGAGCTGCTGCTGACGCAACTGGGCCGCCCGCTGGGCCAGTTCGGTCTGCGCGGCGAGCACCTCCTGCTGGGCGTGCGCCTGCGCCAGCGGTCCGGCCTGGGCGGCCTGCGCCTGGGCGCGGTCCACCTCGGCCGAGTACTCCGCCTTGACGACCGCGGTCTGCCGGGCGTACTCGGCCTGGTTGCGCGCGGCCACCTGCTCCGCCTCGACCGAGGCCTGGGTCGCCTGGGCCTGCGCGATCTGGGCCTGCCGCTGGATGGCGGCCTTGTGCGGTGCGGACATGGCCTCGATGTAACCGACGTCGCCGTCGTCGATCGACTGGATCTGCAACGAGTCCACGATCAGGCCGATCTTCGCCATCTCGACCTTCGAGGTGTCCAGGACCTCCGCGGCGAGCTTCTGCCGCTCGGTGACGATCTCCTCGACGGTCATCGAGCCGATGATGGCGCGCAGATGACCGGCGAAGATCCGGCCGGTCAGCACCGACATCTGGTCCTGGTCGGAGAGGAAGCGCTGACCGGCGTTGATGATGCTCTCGTGGTCGTTGCCGACCTTGAACGCGATCACGGCGCGGACGTGCAACGCGATGCCCTGCCGGGTCACACAGGTCTCGGTGACCTCGGCCTCGCACATCGACAAGGTGAGGAAGCGGGTCTTGCGAAAGACGGGGAGCACGAACTTTCCGTGCCCCGTCACCACTCGGAACGGCGCGCCCCCCAGTCCCCGCCTGCCTCCCGAGATCAACATCGCCTCGTCGGGAGCGGGAACGCGGTAACCGAACATCCTGTTTTCTCCTTAACCGGCGTCGACGGAGTCGCCGTCCAACGCGTCCAGCGGATCGACCCAGCGGATGACGTCGACTTCACGGCATCCTCGGGATTCGACCACGAGCACAGTAGCCCCCACGGGCAGGGGCTCCTGCGACCAGGCGAGGAAGGTCTCGGATCCGCCTCTGACCCGCACGAGGATCTCGCCGGGACCGGCGGTTCCCCGTGTGCCGATGAGCAGCTCCCCGGTACAGCCGATCACGGCCTCGTCCTGCACCACTGTCGGCCGCCTCCCCGTTTCTCTGGTTCTGCTTCCGACCTTAGACCTCCCCCACCTCGAACGCCTATGCTCCCGTCGCTGCCCGTGTCACTCCCCGCGTGCGGACGCTCAGCTCTTGGTGAACCGGTAGGTCTTGCTGTCGGTCAGGACGCAGAATCCGGGCGACACGACGATCACGCGCAGCGTGCCGGTGCGCCGGTCGTAGTCGATGCCCTCGGCCTCGAAGGTGCCCGAGCAGGAGCTGCGCAGCGGGAGCTGACGCAGGGCGGTGACATGGCCCGTCACGTCGCCGCTGCCACTGGGGGCGGCGGACAGGTCGATCTGCAGCAGCGGCTTGGTGATGCCGAAGAGGGTGCCCGCCGGGTCGTCGGAGGAGCACAGCAGCTGGGTCGCGGTGACGAAGTCGCAGCCCTGTACGTCACGGACGGCGTGGTCGAGGTTGATGGTGGAGGCCTGCGGGAGGTTGGCCGAGGGGGAGGTGCTCGGGTTCACGCCGGGGGTCGGGAACACCAGCAGCCGGGTCATCGTGCCCCACTCCCCCGACACCATCCACTGGCCGTCCGGGGAGATGGTGTCGAAGGAGTTGTTCAGCGCCTCGCCGGGGCTCAGCGCGTGGACGTACTCCGACCAGGCACCGCCGGGCGCCTGCACCCGGAACATCTTGGCGCTGCCGGAGTCGGCCTGGTACGGCTCCACGTAGTAGCCGTTGTAGGAGGCGTCCGGGTCTCCGACATGGTTCCAGCCGCGAACGCTGACACCGACCGGGATGGTGCCGATGCCGGTGTAGTGGTTGGGGCTGCCGGCCGGGACCTCGACCGAGGTCAGGCCCTGGCTCTCGGTCAGCGGGTCGGCGCGGTCGGAGCCCACCTCGGTCCAGGTGTCGGCGGCCGAGGCGGGCGTGGTGACGGAGACGGACAGCACGGCGGCCGTGGCGAGGGTGACGAGTCCGGCCAGGACCGTGTGACAACGTTGCCGGGCGGGCTTGCGCATGAGGTGCTCCTCGGTGGGGGGTGCGGTTTCGGCGCACAGTCTGACCCGTCAACTGCGGTCATGTACAGGCCAATGAAGGAGCGTTGGCCGTCAACTCACCCACCCGTCAACGGCAGTTACCCACCCCACCCCCATACACCCTTGTCACCGCCCCGAGTTCCGTCCGCGCCCGGGACGCCGCACCGATCGCCACCGCACGGCTCCCCAACCGGGCCCGTACGACCCGGATCGGCTGTCCGCTGACCGGTGGCTCGGCGGCGAGCGCGGCGGCGATCGACGGTTCGAGGAGGTCCCAGGCCCGGCTGACCCCGCCGCCGATCACGCACGTGGTGAGATCCACCAGGCCCGCCGTGATCAGGATCGCGCGGGCGACGCCGGCCCCCGCGGCCTCGTAGACGGCGAGTGCGTCGAGGTCGCCGTCGACCGCCACCTCGGCGATGCCGCGGGCGGTCAGGGAGCGCCCCGTCCGCTCGCCGTAGCGGGCCGCAAGGGAGCGGCCCGAGGCGAGCGTCTCCAGGTGGCCACGGCCGCCGCAGGTGCACGGCAGGTCGCCGAAACCGGGGAGATGGCCGATCTCTCCCGCCGCCCCGTGCGCCCCCTCGAACAGCGCGCCGTCCAGCCACAACGCGCCCCCGACCCCGGTGCCGAGCGTCATCCCGAGTGCGGCGGGCTCTCCCGCGACGGCTCCCTTCGCGACCTCGCCGCGCAGGAAGGCGTTGACGTCGTTGTCGAGGAAGGCCGGTACGCCGAGCGCGTCCTCGACCGTCGCCGTCACCGGGAACCCGGCCCAGGAGCGGAAGGAGTCGCTCGCCACGAGGATGCGGCCGGCCCGGCTGTCGACGACACCTGCCGCGCCGACGCCGACGCCGAGCAGCCGCGAGGGCACGCGTTCGCGGAGCAGGTCCAGGGCGGCAAGCGCGGCGCGGACCATGGCCCGTCCACCCTCGGCCGCCGGTGTCGGCACCTCCACGGAGTCGACGACGGTGAGGTCGGCCGCACAGAGCACGACCTGGGTGGTCGTACCGCCGATGTCGAGCCCCGCGTACACCTCGGGCGTCGGGATGCGGCTCCCGGATGCGGTCACGCCGTGACCCCCGTGGCGGCCCGCCGTTCCGCGCGCCGACGGCGTTGCAGCACGGGGTCCGGCACGGGCACGGCGGCGATGAGCCGTCGGGTGTAGTCCGTGCGCGGGTGCAGGAGCGTGGTCGCGGTACTGCCCTCCTCCTCGATGCGCCCGGCCCGCAGGACGACCACGTGCTGGGCGAATTGCTGTACGACGGCGAGGTCGTGGGACACGAAAAGGCAGGCGAACCCCAGCTCGCCCTGGAGCCCCGCGATCACCTCGAGGACCGACTGCTGCACACTCACGTCGAGCGCGCTCGTCGGTTCGTCCGCGACCAGCAGCCGCGGCTCGAGGACCAGCGCCCGGGCGAGGCTCACCCGCTGGCGCTGGCCACCGGACAACTCGCGCGGACCCCGATGGGCCAACGCCCTCGGCAGACGGACAAGTTCGAGTGCGTCCCCGACGCGGGTCCGGCGCTCGGACGCCGGCATGCCCCGGCGGTGCACGCGCAGCGGCTCCGCGACGCACTCCGCCACGCTCATGCGGGCGTCGAGCGAGGCCACCGGGTCCTGCAGGACCACGCCGACACCGGCCAGCAGGGCGCGCCGGGCCCGCCCCCGGGTCCTGCCGAGGTCGGCGCCGAACAGCGACACCGAGCCGGACGACGGTGGTACGAGGCCCAGAGCGACGCGCGCCGCTGTCGACTTGCCCGAGCCCGACTCCCCCACCAGACCCACGGTCTCACCGGCCCCGACCGTCAGCGAGACGCCGTCCAGTGCCCGGACGGCGCGGCGACCGCGGCCGAACCGCACGCTCACGTCCCGCAGTTCGACCACCGGGTCCGCGGCGGCCCGATCCCCTTCGGTACGCCGGGAGTCGGCCCCCGGCTCGGCGACGGCCAGCCGCGGCACCGCCCCGAGGAGGCGCTTGGTGTACTCGTGCGTGGGTCGCAGGAGCACCTGCTCCACCGGCCCCGTCTCCACGATCTCCCCCTGGAGCATGACGGCGACGCGGTCCGCGAAGTCGGCGACCACTCCCATGTTGTGCGTGACCAGCAGCACCCCCGTGTCGAAGTCGGCGGCGAGCGACCGCAGCAGGTCGAGGATCTCGGCCTGCACGGTCACGTCGAGCGCGGTGGTCGGTTCGTCGGCGATGAGCAGGCTCGGGGCGTTGGCGATCGCCATGGCGATGACCACGCGCTGCCGCTGTCCCCCGGAGAGCTGGAACGGGAACGCGGACGCCCGTGTCCCCGGATCCGGGATGCCGACGCGGCGCAGGAGTTCGACCGCCTCCCCGGCGGCCTCCTTGGCCGTGACGGGACGGTGGTTGCGGATGACCTCGGCGATCTGGGCGCCGATCCGGGTGAGCGGGTCGAGCGCGGTCGCGGGTTCCTGGAACACCATCGACGCGGTGCGGCCCCGTAGACCCGCGAGGTCGGCCTCGGTGGCGCCGATGACGTCGGTGCCACCGACGACGGCGTGGCCCGTGGCGCGGGCGGTGCCCGGCAGCAGCCCCATCGCGGCGAGCGCGACGGTCGACTTGCCGGAGCCCGACTCGCCGACGAGGGCGAGCGTCTCACCGGGTCCCACCCGCAACGAGACCTCTCGTACCGCGGCGACTTCTCCCGTCTCCGTGGAGAAGGTGACGCCCAGGTTCTCGATCCGCAGGATGTCGGCGGTCATCCGCGTCCCCTCACGTCGAAGGCGTCGCGCAGTCCGTCACCGATGGCGTTGAAGGCGCAGACGACGAGGATGATGGCGAGGCCGGGCGGCACGATGAGCCACCAGCGTCCCGAGTACGCGGCTGTCAGACCGGCCGAGAGCATGCCGCCCCAGTCGGTCGACGGGGGTTGGACGCCCAGGCCGAGATAGGACACGTAGGCGACGAGGAGGATCGCGTCGGCGACCTGGAAGGTGGCGGCGACCACGACCGTCGAGACGGAGTTCGGCAGGATGTGCCGGCCGATCGCCCGGCCGTGCGTGCCGCCGATGGCGCGCAGTGTCAGCACGTAGTCCCGGCCCTTCAGGGTGAGCGTCTCGGCCCGGACGAGACGGGAGGGGACCAGCCAGGAGACCAGGCCGAGGATGACGACCAGCCCCCAGGTGTCCGGGGTGGTGATGGCGGAGACGACGAGGAGGATGAAGAGCGCCGGGATGGCGATTCCGGCGTCCACGACGCGCATCATCACGGCGTCGATCCAGCCGCCCGCGTAGCCCGCGACCGCGCCCCAGAGCGTGCCGATGACGGTCGCGAGCAGGCCGGAGGCGAGGCCGACGAGCAGCGACACCTTGCCGCCGTACATGAGGCGCCCCAGCTCGTCGTGTCCGACGGCGTCGGTGCCGAGCAGGTGCGCGCCGCTCGGTGCCAGGTTCACCTGGGTCAGGTGGGTGTGGGTCTGGTCGGTCGAGTGGAGCAGTGGGCCGGCGAAGCAGAGGAGCAGGAACAGGACGACGACCGTCAGACCCGCGACCGCGAGCCTGTTGCGTGTGAACCGGCGCAGGGCGAGGCGGGAGCCGGCGGCCGCCTCCACGGTGGATGTCACCGGCAATACGGCGCTCATGACCGGCCCGCCTTCACTCGGGGATCGACGATCCGCTGGACGATGTCGGCGAGCAGCGTGCCGACGACCGTCGCGACGGAGATGACGAGGACGCAGCCGAGCAGCACCGGATAGTCGGAGGACTGCGCGGCGCTCCAGAACAGCAGCCCCATCCCCGGGTAGTTGAAGAGCTGCTCGACGACGAGGGCGCCGCCGAAGAGGACGGGCACGTAGTAGCCGAGCATCGCGACGACGGGGGTCAGCGAGTTGCGGAACACGTGCCGCCACAGGATCGCGCGGGGCCGGGAGCCGCCGGCCCGCGCGGTGCGTACGTAGTCCTCGGAGAGGTTCTCCAGGGTCGCGGCGCGCATGTACCGGCTGAAGACGGCGACCATGGACGCGGCTCCCGCGACGACCGGCAGGACCAGCGCGTTCGGCTGGGAGAGCACCTGCCCGAGCGTGTCGCCCTGCGGCGCCTGCGAGGGGAACCAGGGCAGCAGCTGCGTGAAGACCAGGACCAGGACGAGCCCGAGGAAGTACACGGGGGTCGAGTACGCGACGAAGCTGAGCGTCGTGATGACGTAGTCCACCGGCTTGTTGCGCCGGACCGCCTGCCACATGCCGAGCGGGATCGCGAGCGCGAGCCCGGCCAGTGCGGACAGCACAGTAAGAACCAGGGTCTTCGGGAGGCGCTGTTCGATGAGCCGGGAGACCGCCTCGTTCAGGGTGTACGAGGTGCCGAGGTCGCCGTGCAGCAGGGTGCGCAGGTAGTAGAGGTACTGGACGGGGAGCGAGCGGTCGAGGCCCTGCTCGTGGTCGAACTGCGCGATCTGCTGGGCCGTCGCCTGCGGGCCGAGGATCCCGCGTGCGGGTCCCCCGGGCAGCGCGTGCAGCAAGCAGAAGACCACCACCGTCACGATGAGGATCACCGCGAGGGACTGCAGGACGCGCCGGGTGAGATAGAGGAGGGTGTCCATGCGGTCAGCGGTTCCACTTCCACTGCGCCGGGTGGAAGTTGGCGAGTGAGTCCTGTGAGAAGCCGCCGAGGCCGTTCTTGAGGACCGAGATCTGGTAGTCGGGCTCCGGCAGCCAGATGACCGGGAGGTCCTTGGCGACGGCCGCGCTGTAGTCCTGCACGGCCTGCGCGGAGTTGGACGTGGTGGAGGCGGTGATCAGCTGGTCGATCTCCGGGTTGGAGTAGTTGCCGAAGTTCGAGCCGCCCTTGCTCTGGAAGAGCGAGTCGCCGGTCGGGAAGGCGTTGAAGTACCAGCTGCCGGCGGTGCCGAAGAACGACAGCTGCCACGCGCAGATCGACTGGCTCGCGGTGCACGGCGGGGTCTGGGACAGCACCGAGTTCACGGGCGCGGTCTTGATCGTGAACTTGATCCCGGTCTCCTCCAGCGAGGACTGGATCGCGCTCATCATGTTGTCGGTGACGGTCGAGCCGGACTGCGACAGCACCTGCATCTGGAATTCGGTGCCCTTGGCGACCCCGTCACCGCACTGCGAGGCACCCGAGCCCGGATCGGTGCACACCATGACTCCGCCCTGTTCGGTCCAACCGTGGCCGCTCAGCAGGGACTTGGCGGCCGAGGTCGAGAAGGGGTACGGATTGCCCTTCTGCGTGGGCGAGAGGAAGTCGCTCGACTGCGCCTGCGGGATCGGGCCGTAGCCGGGGACGGCGGTGCCGTTGAAGATGACCTTCGCCAGGCTGCTCTGGTCGATCGACCGCTGGACCGCCTGACGGGCGTACAGCTGCTTGAACACGGCGCCCATGGACGGGTTGTTGAAGTTGTACGGCATGTAGGTGATGGCCCAGCCCGACCAGGGCTTGACCGTGTACCCCTGGGCGGTGAACCGGTCCTTCCGGTCGAGGTCGGTCGCCTCGATGTAGCCGTAGTCGACGCTTCCCGAGCGCAGCGCGTTCTTCTCGGCGTCCGCCGTCGTGAAGGGGAGGAGGTTCACGGTGGCGATGTCCGGCTTCTCACCGCCGTCGTACTTCTTGTTGGCGGCGAGCACGACCTTGCCCGCGGTCGAGAAGGACTTGACCGCGTAGGGACCGCTGATGGTCTTCCACAGCGCGTCCTTCTCGTAGCCGGAGATGTTCTTCGCGGCCGTGTTGAGGTACGTCCACACCTGCTTGGCGCCGGCGGCCGTGCGGTCGGCGTCCGACACCGCGGCGGATGCGGCCGTCTTGTCCCATGCGTGCTGTGGGAGTGGGTTGATCGCGCTCAGCTCGTTGGCGAGCATCCAGTCGGAGTTGTAGGCCTTGTCGAACGTGAGCGTGAAGTGGTGGTCGTCGACGGTCTTGAACGAGGTCCAGTTGTCCGGCGCCTTGCCGGGGTTGTAGCCCGCCCACTGATCCTTGTTCGCCTTGATGAGGTTGAACCAGAACTCGACGTCGCGCGAGGTGATCGGCTTGCCGTCGCTCCAGGTGCGGTCGCCGAGCGTGAGGGTGACGCTCTTGCCGTCGGAGGCGAAGGCGGCGGCGGTGGCGATGGACCCGTTCTTGTTCCAGGCGATCTTGCCGGTCGAGCCGTCGTACGCGACGAGCGGCTCCCAGAGGCTGTTGGCGATGGAGATGTTGTTGGTGTTGAGATGCGCCGCCGTGCCGATCGGCAGGATCCAGTTCGGGGTGAAGTTCGCGGGGAGCGCGTAGTTGATGGAGTCGGGGGACGTGGACGACGTGCCGCTCGTCCCGGAGCAGCCCGCGAGCAGCAGCGTGCCCGCCGAGACGACGGCACCGGCGACGAGTGTCGCGCGAGCAGGGGACATGACTCTCCTCGGGGTGAACAGGGGTGAACAAGGGGCAAGGGGCGTGGCGGAGCCAGTCAACGACCCGACTGTTCGAAGAAACAGACGCCCTGCTGTAAAAAGCCTGTTTCTGCTGTTCTGAAAAAAGTGGAGAGGCGGCTTCAGGGACGTACGCTCGGCATCCCGATCCCGTCGTCGGAAGTTACTTCGTCCATGCCTGAAAAAAGTGTGATGCACCGCAGGGGTGCCACGGGCGTCTCGTCCCTGGCCGAGCGCGTCCTCGAACTCCTTGCCTCCGGGCAGGCGACCACGCGCACCGAACTCGCCGATCTGCTGGGGGCCGCGCCCTCGACGATCTCCTTGACGGTCGGTCAGCTCGTCGCCCACGGGCTGGTGGCGGAGCAGGGTACGCGCTCCTCCACGGGAGGACGTCCGCGCAAGGTCCTACGGCTCGGCGGCAGCGACGGGTTCGCGGTCGCGGCCGAGCTCGGGGGCAGACACGCGCACGTCGGTGTCGTGCTGCCGGGCGGCGGGCTCACGGACGTGTCGACGGTGCCGTTCCCGACGGCGGAGGGGCCCGAAGCCGCGCTGCCCGGGCTCGCCGAGACACTGGAGGGCCTCGCCGAGCAGCATGGGCGGGAGCTGCTCAAGGGGGTCGGCCTCTCGCTGCCGGGGCCGGTCGACGTCGCCTCCGGAGTGGTGACACTGCCGTCGCGCATGCCCGGCTGGAACCGGTTCCCCGTCCGGGCCTGGCTGGAGCACCGCTTCGGCGTTCCGGCGGCGATCGAGAACGACGCCAACTGCATGGCCGTCGGCGAGCACAGTGTCCAGCCGGCCGAGCGCCGCCAGTCGATCATGGTGAAGATGGGCTCCGCGATCGGCGCGGGCGTCATCGCCGACGGACGGCTCTACCGGGGCGGGACCGGCGCCGCCGGCGAGATCACCCATGTACGGGTCGAGGCGGGCCACGACATCCCCTGCTCCTGCGGCAACACCGGGTGTCTGGAGACCGTCGCGTCGGGCGCGGCGCTGGTGCGCGTCCTGCGTGAGCGGGGGCTCGACGTCGACTCGATCGAGGACGTCGTCCGGTTCGCGTCCGACGCCGACCCGGAGGCGACCCGCGCCGTCCGTCAGGCCGGCCGCTACCTCGGCATGGTGCTGGCCGCGAACGTCAACTTCTTCAACCCGGACGCCGTGTACCTCGGCGGCATCCTCTCCACGCTCGAACCGTTCGTCGCCGCCGTCCGCAGTCAGCTGTACGAGGGGTGCCATCCGCTGGTGACCAAGCACCTGGTGATCGAGCGGGCGAGTCTCGGCGCGGACGCGGGGCTGGTCGGCGCGGGCCAGTTCGCGCTCCAACGGGCGCTGGTCCACGCACTCCAGGCCGTGACCGGAGCGGGAGCAGGAACGGGACCCCATAACGACCAGCGCATACGAATCGAGGAGCCATGACGCACCCCCGTACCGCCGTCGCCCGGCCCGTCATCGCCATCGCCGGACTCGGCATCGAGTCGTCGACGTTCTCGCCGGCGCGGACCGAGGCACCCGCCTTCCACCCGCAGCGCGGCGAGGACGTCCTCACGCGCTATCCCTTCCTCGCGCCCGGGACGCCCCTGCGTGACGCGGCCTCCTGGCGCGGCGCGCTCGTCGGCAAGGCGCTGCCCGGGGGTACGGTGACCGCGGCCGCGTTCGCGGAGCTCTCCGCGGAGCTCCTGCGGCGGCTCGGGGAGCTGCCGCGCCTCGACGGGCTCTGGTACGACATCCACGGCGCCATGACGGTGGAGGGCGTCGACGACGCCGAGGCCGTCCTGCTCGCCCGGATCCGCGAGACCGTCGGAGCCGACGTCATCGTGTCCACCTCCATGGACCTGCACGGCAACGTCTCGCGCGAGCTCGCGCACATGAGCGACCTCATCACCTGCTACCGGACGGCTCCGCACGAGGACCACATGGAGACGAAGGAGCGGGCCGCCCGTCATCTCGTGGATCTGCTCGCCACGGGTGCGCCCCGGCCGGTCAAGGCCTGGATCCCGGTGCCCGTGCTGCTGGCCGGTGAGCAGACCTCGACGCGCATCGAGCCCGCCAGGAGCGTGTACGCGGCCATCGACGGGGTGGAGGCGACGGACGGCGTGACCGACGCCGCGATCTGGGTCGGGTACGCGTGGGCGGACGAGCCGCGCAACCGCGCCGCGGTCGTGGTCACCGGGCCGTCCGAGGCCGCCGTCGCGCGGGGCGCCGAGCGGCTGGCGCGCGGATTCTGGGAGGCGCGGGGCGCGTTCGCGTTCGTCGCGCCGACCGGGTCACTGGACGAGTGCCTCGACGAGGCGCTGGCCTCCTCCCCCGATGCCCGGCCGTTCTTCATCAGCGACACCGGCGACAATCCGACGGCGGGCGGCGCGGGCGATGTCACGTGGGGGCTCGAACGCGTCCTCTCCCGGCCGGAGTTCAAGGAACCGTCGGGGCCGACGGTCATCTACGCGTCCGTGCCGGGGCCGGCCGCCGTCGCGGCCGCGGAGAAGGCGGGCGTCGGTGCGATCGTCACGGTCACGGCCGGTGCCGAGGTGGACGACCGGCACGCCGGGCCGCTCACCATGACCGGGGTGGTCCACGCGGTCCGGCACGGGGACCGGGACGCCGGGACGGAGGTCGTGCTGCGGGTCGGAAGCGTGTACGTGATCATCACGCGGCTCCGCAAGCCGTACCACTACGAGCACGACTTCACCGGCCTGGCGCTCGACCCGCGCGGTGCCGACGTCGTCGTGGTCAAGATCGGCTATCTGGAACCGGAACTGTTCGCCATGTCCGCCGGCTGGAAGATGGCGCTGACCCCGGGCGGCGTCGACCAGGATCTCGTCCGGCTGGGGCACCACCGCATCCGCCGCCCCATGTTCCCGTTCGACCCGCACATGCCCGACCCGGACCTCACGGCCCGCATCATCCCCCCGTCGAACAAGCCGCTGGGCGGGGCGGACGAGTAACCCACCGGGCGCCCACATCCAGAACCACCCATCGGGCCGAGCGGCGGCCCGCCGGGGCGGGGACAGACTGCCGGGGCGGGGGCAGACTGCCGGGGGGCGGGGGGAGTGCCGGGGCGGGGGACAGATCCCCGGGTCGGGTGGCAGATCGCCGTACTTGGTGCTCCGCCGGAACCAGTGGCTGTCTGCGGGTGGCGGTCCACCGGGACCGGTGGCCACCTGCCGGCACGGGTGGCGGCCCGCCGCGTGTGATGGTGGCCCGCCGGGTCTGGTGGTGGCCCGTCCAGATCGATGGCCATCCGCCAGGACGAGCAGCGGCCCGCCGACACCAGTGGCAGTCCGCCAGGACAGATCCCCCCTCCGCCGGGACCGGCGACCGTCCGCCAAAACCGGCGCCCCCGCGCCGAAGCCGGTGGCCGTCCGCCAAGACCGGCAGCGGTTCGCCAACACCGGCGACCGTTCGCAGAGCGAGTAGCCGTCCGGCAAAGACCGGCGACCGTCCGCCAGAACGGGTAGCCGTCCGCCAAAGACCGGCGGCCGTGCGCCGAAGCCGGTGATCGTCCGCCGAAGGCGGTGATCGTCCGCCATCACCGATCGCCAACCAGCAAATCCGCCAGCGGTTCGCGAGCACCGACAACCGTGTGCCGAAGCCGGTGGCCGTCCGCCAGGATCGATGGCCGACCCTGTTCGGCAGTGGTTCCGCCATGACCGGCGACCGTGCGCCGAAGCCGGTGCCTGTGCCTGTGCCCTGTGCCTGTGCCTGTTCGACAAAACCGGTAGCCGTCCGCCAATGCACAAGACCATCCGCCCCAGCCGATCGCCATCCGCCAGGAAGGGGTGGCCGTCCGCCAGGACCGGTGCCCGACCGCCGGGCAGGGGAAGACCTGCCCGGCGCGGCTCGGCGGTCAGCCGGTTCAGTCGTTCGTGCAGGCGGTCCCCGCGGCCGGGTTCAGCAGACCCACCAGGTCGATGGAGTCGCCGCACAGATTGAGGCCGAGGTCGACGGGGATCTGGATGACGTTGCCGGACAGGAGACCAGGACTGTCCGCGGCGGCACCGACCGGGGTCGGGTCGGCGGCGGCAGAGGTCCCGGCGGTGGCCAGCAGGGCCACGCCCGCCAGCCCGGCGGCAGCCATCAGACGAATACGCATTACATGCTCCGATCAGTCGCAGGGGTGCGAGTGCTTCCACCATCACCTCCGCGGCCGACGACCGACATCGTTGTACGTCCGGATGGGGCGCGGGCGCCCCGAACCCGTCCTGGACCGCATCCGCACGGGGCGTGTCGCGCGGGGTGTGCGGAATGCCCGTAGCGTGAGAACAGGTCAGGTGGAAGAGGGAGAGATCATGCCAACAAGCCAGCCCGATTCGTCCTCACCGTCCGACGACAGGGCGACCCCCGACACGCTGCTGCACACCGGCTCCGAAGGCCCCGTGACCGCCGAGGACATGGTGCTCGCCGCGGGTCGCGACCTCAGTCCGAAGAACCTCGCCTGGGCCGAGCGCAAGCTGCGGGAGGACGGACCCACAGCCATCGAACGACTGCTTCCCTAGCTCGCCCAGCTACCCGGCTACCCAGTTCGCCGACTCCGCTTGACCGGCTCCGATGCGGCGGAGCCGGTCAAGGTCATGCGGAGGGAGCGGGAGGTCAGGCGGCGGGGCACTCCTTCCAGGCGAGGTGGTAGATGGTGCTGATGTCACCGTCCGTGGAGTCCATGGTCATGAAACTGGAGCTGCCCGGCGTGGACGTGCCCGCGTTGACGCGCAGCTCGGTGTTGATGTTGAAGTTCCGCTGGACACCGCAGGGCGCCCACACCAGTTGGGCCCAGTCGGTGACGTCCGTGGACTGCCAGTTGTCGTTGTAGGGGCCGCGGAAGGGGTGGGTGATGGCCGCCGTGCTCGACGAGCCCTGGAAGTAGTACGAGGCCTTCTCGGTGCTGCTCGCGCCCGACTGGAGTGCGGCGAAGCCGCGGTAGTCCGCGCTGGCGATGGCGTACGTGAAGCCCTGCGGCACGTGGACGATCAGGTTGAGCTGGCAGTTCTTGCGGAAGGCGGTGGGGTCGGAGTTGCCTCCGACCTGGGCGAGGTAGTCGCTGTAGGTGACCGTGAAGGCCGTGTTGTCCGGGGAGACCGCGACGGCGGCGGTTCCCTGCGGACAGCCGGAGCCGTTCACGGTGGCGACCTTGATGACGATCTTGTCCGGGGGCGGGTCGACGATCCCGGAGGACGGGTCCGGACCCGGTAGTGCGGTGGCGAACAGGGCGGCTATCGCGCCACCCAGAAGCAGCCCACCAGCCATGGTGCTCCAATCCGTTGCGTTGGTGTCTACGGCGGTACGGAACGGGTGCCGCCGTGAATTGGGGGGTGCGGCGCCTCACGCGGACGTGCGGCGCCGTCGCAGACCAGTGCGTTGGATCAAGCGCGGATCGTTGAAGCATGGACATGTCAAGTACATGCCGATGCGACCCCGCCCTGTGAAGGAGCTGTGAAGGCCGGGATCGACCGCATCGTATGTACGCCCGTCACGCTTGGGCAGGGCGATCTCCGGCCATTCAGCCCGTACGTCCGTAGCGCCCGACGAGGGTGCCGGAGCCCACGGCGTGACCGGCCAGAGCACGCCGTACGGCGTCGACGGTGGCGTCTGCGGGAAGGTGCAGCTTCACGTCGGCGGCGAGGACCGAGAAGACGTAGCGGTGGGGTGTGCCGGCGGGCGGGCAGGGACCGCCGTAGCCGCGCTGTCCGAAGCCGTTGCGGCCCTGTACGGCCCCCTTCGGGACGGCGCCCGCACCCAGCGCCGTCTCGTGCGGGTCGACGCCCCACATGAGCCAGTGCACGAAGGTGCCGGACGCGGCGTCCGGGTCCTCGGCCAGCACGACCAGCTCGGCCGCGCCACCCGGCACACCGGAGAGACGCAGCGGCGGGGACACGTTCGCACCGTCGCAGGTGAAACGGCGTGGGACGGTGCCACCGTTCCCGAAGGCCGGGCTCGTCACCGCGATCGCCCCCGAGGCGCCCGGCGTCGGCGCCGCGGACACGGCGGGTACCCCCGAGGCGCCCCCGCACCCCGCGGTGAGGGCCACCACGGCTGCCGTCGCGACGGTTCCGAGCCAGTTCCCACGGCGCATGTCCGCCACGTTAGCGCCGGGCGTGCGGCCCGGGTGGGCAACCCGGCCGCCCGACTCGGCTCCCCCGGCTCCGAGCGGCGCGCTCCGCGAATCCCGCGCCGCCTCACCGCTCCCTGCGCGCCCCTGCGACACTGAAGGGCATGGAGCCCCGACACCTCAGAATCGGCCGCCGTCGCATCTGGATGCTCAGCGGGGCCTGCCTCCTTGTGCTCGGCCCGATCGGCTACTTCCTCGGTGGCTGGATTCCTCTTACCGCGCTCACCGTCTCCCTCCTCGCGGCCACCACCGTGGCCCACTGGAAGGCCGCCGCCTGGCTCGGGCCCGCCATCGCGCGGGGACAGCGGGAGAGCCGCCGTGACGTGGCGACCTTCTGCGTGGTCATAGCGGTCAGCGGCTACGCCCAGCCCCCGGCGCGGCCCGTCCCCACCGCCGAGGAACTGGCGGCACTGCGTCTTGAGGCGTACCGGGCCGCGGCGCACGACGACCTCGCCGAGGATCTCCGGGGCCTTGCGGCCGACGCGCTGGCCGCCGCCGACACCGCGCACACCGAGGACACCCCGGTGGCCTGGCGGGCGGCACGCGCGAGCGCGGAGCGCCTGGCGCACTCCGCACAGGAGGGCAACCCGTACGTACGCCAGCTCCTCATCCAGTGGGTCGAGGGCAACCCGGCCGCGGACCGCTAGGACCAGGTCACACACGCCCGCGGAGGGCCGCCGCATCCGCACTGTACTTACGGTCTGACCTTTGTTATGTTTCGCAGATATCAAAGCTGCGGAGGGGTCCCACATCGTGGACTTTGAGCTGACCGAAGATCAGGAAACCATCCGCAAGGCAGTCGTCGGGCTCCTGCGCGACTTCGACGACCGGTACTGGATGGAGAAGGACCGGGACCACCGGTTTCCCGAGGAGTTCTACGCCGCCGTCGCGAACGGCGGATGGCTGGGGCTCACCATTCCGGAGGAGTACGGCGGTCACGGTCTCGGCATCACCGAGGCCACGCTGCTGCTCGAGGAAGTGGCGCGATCCGGCGGCGGGATGAACGCCGCGAGCTCGATCCACATGTCGATCTTCGGAATGCAGCCCGTGGTGGTGCACGGCTCCGAGGAACTCAAGCGGCGCACGCTTCCCCGTGTCGCCACCGGCGATCTCCACGTCTGCTTCGGGGTGACCGAACCGGAGGCCGGCCTGGACACGGCGAACATCACGACCTTCGCCCGGCGGAACGGCGACCACTACGTCGTCAACGGCCGCAAGGTGTGGATCTCCAAAGCCGTGGAGTCCGAGAAGATCCTGCTGCTGACCCGCACCACGAAGGTCGACGAGGTCGCCAGGCGGACCGACGGAATGACGCTGTTCCTCACCGACCTGGACCGCGACAGGATCGACGTCCGTCCCATCCCGAAGATGGGCCGCAACGCCGTGACCTCGAACGAGTTGTTCATCGACGAGTTGCGCGTCCCGGTCGAGGACCGGGTGGGCGAGGAGGGTCAGGGCTTCCGCTACCTCCTCGACGGACTCAATCCGGAGCGCATGCTGATCGCCGCCGAGGCACTCGGGATCGGCAGGGTGGCGCTGGAGAAGGCCGTGAGCTACGGCAACGAGCGATTGGTGTTCGGCAGGCCGATCGGCATGAACCAGGCCATCCAGTTCCCGCTCGCGGACTCGCTCGCCCGGCTGGACGCGGCCGAGCTGATCCTGCGCAAGGCGACCTGGCTCTACGACAACGGCCGGCCGTGCGGGCGTGAGGCGAACACCGCCAAGTACCTCTGCGCGGACGCCGGATTCACCGCCGCCGACCGGGCCCTGCAGACCCACGGCGGTATGGGCTACTCCGAGGAGTACCACGTGGCCCGCTACTTCCGCGAGGCCCGTCTGATGAAGATCGCGCCGATCAGTCAGGAAATGATCCTGAACTATCTGGGATCGCACACTCTGGGCATGCCGAGGAGCTATTGATGGCCGACAACACCGGTCTGTTCGATCTCAGTGGACGATCGGCCCTGGTCACCGGCGCCGCGGGGGGCATCGGTTCCGCGGTCACCCAGGCACTCGCGCACGCCGGGGCGGCGGTGCTCGTCACCGACGTCGACGGGGCGGCGGCCGCGGCGGTCGCCGAGAAGATCTCCGCGGCCGGCGAGCGGGCCGACAGTGCCGTACTGGACGTACGGGACCGCGCGTCCGCCGACGCGGCGGCGGCCCGGGCGGCGGCGCTGACCGGCGGGAAGCTGCACATCCTCGTCAACAACGCCGGGATCATCGCGCCGGACATGTTCGAGAACCTCCAGGAGGAGGCGTTCCGCCGGATCGTCGACATCCACCTGATGGGCGCCTTCCACTGCGCGCAGGCCGCGCTGCCGTACCTGCCCACCGACGGCACGGGGCGGATCATCAACGTCACCTCGTCGGCCGGCATCGTCGGCACCCTCGGCCAGGTGAACTACTCGGCGGCCAAGGCGGGCATCATCGGCCTGACGAAGTCCCTGGCGCGTGAACTGGCGCGCAAGCAGATCAAGGTCAACGCGCTGGCACCGCTGGCCGCGACGCCGATGACGGAGACGATCCGCACCGACAAGAAGTTCGCGACCGCGATGCTCGCCCGGATCCCGCTGGGACGCTGGGCCGAGCCCGAGGAGATCGCCGGAAGCTTCGTCTTCCTCGCCTCGGACGCCGCCTCCTTCGTCACCGGGCAGGTGCTGCCCGTCGACGGCGGCATGGTCATGTGACCCGCGGCCGCGACTCGTGGTGGCTATGAGCATCCGTACTATGCTGAATGGTTCAACCAAAGCAGTGGCATCGGTCCCAGGAGTACGTACATGCCCGGTAGGTCTCACCCGCGCTTCGACGCCCTGACGGTTCCGAAGGCATCGGACGTCCTGGCTTCGGAGGTACGTGAGCGCATTCTCTCCGGCGAGTTCACCGAGGGCATGGCGCTGCCGCCGGAGCGTCAACTCGTCGAGCAGACGGGGCTGAGCCGCGCCACGGTGCGGGAGGCACTGCGGATTCTCGAGGTGGAGAAGCTGCTCCAGATCAGGCCGGGCCGCGGCGGCGGCGCCTTCGTGCACCGGCCGGGCCGTGAATCGCTCGCCAGTACCGTGCAGTTGGTCATCCGGGGGCAGCGGATCCGGCTGGAGGCGCTGCACGAGACGCGGGAGGCCATCGAGCCCACGTGCGCCGCGCTCGCGGCGGCGCGCCGCACCGACCGCGACCTCGCCGAACTGGACGCGGCCCAGCGGGATCTCGTCGAGGCCGGGGACGACATCCCGCGCTTCCTGCGGGCGAACATCGACTGGCACAGCGCGGTGGCGCGGGCCAGCGACAACGAACTCCTGATCGGGTTCATGAGCGCGCTCTCGCAGTCGATCTACGCCGCCACGAACCTCGAACAGTTCATGGACGCCGAGATCCGCTCGATCACCGCCCGCGCGCACGCGAAGATCACCGACGCGATCCGCGACCAGGACGGCCCGGCGGCGATGCGGCGCATGGCGCGCCATGTGTGCGGATTCGCCGACGCCGCCGCGCGGGTGGACCGGCGGGGCCAGGTGGAACTGTCCGGGCCCGCGGAGGACTGACTCCCCGACGGGCGGCGGGCGCAGCGGGGAAGCGCGAACTCAAGGCGGGCGCCTCCGGATCGTTGACGGCCATTCGGTCTGACCTTTAATATCATCTGAGGTTGGGGCGACTGAGGCACTGGAGATGGGGTCCCCATGGGCGAGGTCAGCTCCGTCATCACCGTCGAAGCGGACGGCGACATCCGTATCGTCACGCTCAACCGGCCCGAGCGGCTGAACGGCGTGTCCGAGGAACTCCATCGCCGACTGGCCGACGTCTGGCGGGAGCTGGCGGACGATCCCGGCGCACGGGCCGTCGTCCTCACCGGCGCGGGCCGGGCGTTCAGCGCGGGCGGCGACTTCGACCACCTGCGGCGCCACCACAGCGATCCGGAGCTGCGCGAGCGGTCGATCCGGCTCGACCGCACCATCCAGACGGCGATGATCCGCTTCCCGCTGCCCGTCGTCGCGGCGGTCAACGGCCCCGCGGTCGGGCTGGGTTGCAGCCTGGCGCTGGGCTGCGACCTGGTCCTGATGGCGGAGGACGCCTACCTCGCCGACCCCCATGTCTCGGTCGGGCTGGTGGCGGGCGACGGCGGGGTGACCCTCTGGCCCCTGCTCACCAGCCTGCTCCGCGCGAAGGAGTACCTCTTCACCGGCGACCGCATCCCGGCCGCCACGGCGGTCGAACTGGGCCTGGCGAACCGCACCGTTCCCCCCGAGGACCTGCAGAAGGAGGCCCTCGCGCTGGCCCGGCGGCTGGCGGCCCAGCCCGCCGAGGCGCTGCGCGCCACCAAGATGGCCCTCGCGGTGGTGGTCGAGCAGGTGTCCCGCGGCGGCATGGAGGCGGCGCTGATGGCCGAGCGGGCGACCATGACCAGCCCCGACCACATCCGGATCGTGGAGGAGTTGGCGTCCCGCGCCCGGCGACGGCCGACCGGCACCGAGGCCGAGGAGGACTGACGGTGGAGGCCGAGGAGTTCCTGCTCGTGCGGGACATGTTCCGCGCGTTCGCCGTACGGTTCCGGATCGGCTCGGCCGACGAGGTGAAACCGACCGCGCGCACCACCGCGCAGGAGGCGCTCGGCGAACTCGGCCTCGCCGGACTGCGCCGCTCCTCACCCCCCGCCGCCACCGTCCAGGAGTGCGCCCTGCTCGCCGAGGAACACGGCCGGCAGCCCCTGACCACCTCCCTGGTCGGCACCGTGCTCCTCGCCCCGGAGCTGCTGCGACTCCTGGAGCGGGCCGAGCCCTCGGCCCACGGCGGGACACCGACGATCGCCCTCGCCCACGACCTGCGCTTCCCGGGCTCCGCTCCGGACTCCTCCCCGTCCCGGCTGCTCGCCTGGGACTGCGAGGGAGCGGACAGCGCGCTGTGCGTCACACCCGACGGAACGGTGACCGCCCTCGAACTCGGCGCGACCGCACCGGGCATCGACCTCCTGCGCGACATCCGCTCGACGTCGTCCGAGTCGCCCGCACGGGTCCTCGGCCGACTCGACGCACAGGAGTACCGGCACTGGCAGGCCTACGCGCTCGTCATGATGAGCAGCGAACTCGTCGGCGCCGCTGGGTCGTTCGTCCGGCTGAGCGTCGAGTACGCCCGGGAGCGCCGTCAGTACGGGCGGGCGATCGGCTCGTTCCAGGCGGTCCAGCATCTGCTCGCCGACGCGACGGTCCTCGTCGAGGCCTGTACCAGCGCCACCCGGTACGCCGCGTGGTGCCTGGACAACGAGTCGCCCGCCAGGGCCCTGACCGCCGCGCGCGTCGCCAAGGCCGAGGTGAACGCGTCGGCCCTCGACGCGGTGTACACGGGCATGCAGGTCTTCGGCGGTATCGCCCAGACCTGGGAGCACATCGCGCACCTGTACCTCCGCAAGGTCCGCCTGGGCGCCATGACGCTGGCGACGACGGCCGATCTCCTGACGACGCTGGCCCAGCCGGAGCTGACCCGATGACCGACACGCCCCTGGACTTCGGCGACCCCGCGGACCTCGACCGGCTGCGCCGTCGGTTCCGTGCCTGGCTGGCCGACCACCCGCTGCCCGAACGCCTCCCGGACGAGCCGGTACCGGTCTTCCTGCACCGGTGGCACCGCCTGCTGCACTCGGGCGGCTGGGTGGGCCTCGACGTCCCCGTCCAGTACGGCGGCCAGGGCCTGAGCGCGCTGCACCAGGTCGCCATCAGCGATGAACTCGGCGCCTGCCGCGCCCCTGGGGTCCCCCGGATCGGCTATCTCGCCCACGCGCTCCTGGAGTTCGGCTCCGAGGAGCAGCGCCGGCGCTGGCTGCCGCGCATGCTCGCCGGTGACGACGTGTGGTGTCAGGGCTTCAGCGAGCCGGGAGCCGGATCGGACCTCGCGGGGATGAGCACGGTCGCGACCCCGCACGAGGACCACTACACCGTACGGGGGCAGAAGCTCTGGACCAGCTACGCGCAGTACTCCGGTCTGTGCCTGCTGCTCGCGAGGACCGACCGGTCGGCGCCCGCGCACCGGTCGATCTCGGCGTTCGCCCTGCCGCTGGACCGGCCGGGCGTGACGGTCCGGCCGCTGAGGGCGGCGAACGGCGACGACGAGTTCTGCGAGCTGTTCCTCGACGACGTGCGCATCGCCCGCTCCGAGCGTATCGGCGCCGAGGGCGACGGCTGGCCGCTGGCCATGACGACGGTGTCGTACGAGCGCAACGCCCTGGACACCGGTCACCTCTCGAAGTACGGGCTGCTCGTCGAACGGCTGCGGCGCACCGCCCGGGAACGCCGGGCAGACCTCCCTGACGGACTGCTGTCCGAGATCGGCCGGTGCTTCGTGGACTACGAGGTCCTGGCGGCGCACGCCCGGCGCCGCACCGCCGAGCGGCTGGGCGGACAGCTCGCAGGACCGGAGTCGTCCATCGACAAGCTGCTGATGACCAGGACCGAGCAGCGGCTCTACGAGACGGCGCTCAAGGTCTTCCCCGAAGAACAACTCCGGGGCGAGGAAGCAGAAGACGAGGAGCGCGCAGGGGCGGGCGAACTCTTCGGGGACTACCTCTATTCCAGAGCCGCGTCCGTGTACGGCGGAACATCGCAGATCCAGCGCAACATCATCGCGAAACGGGTCCTGGGTCTGCCGTCCGGCAACTAGGTCCTGGATGAACGGGATTTCATGTCCGATGGGAGTTCACCCGTGCGATACGACCTCGAATACCGGAGCATTCCCCATGTGATCAGAGTTGCCGCCAAGCAATTCGCGGACGCGCCGGCCCTCGTCGACGAGAGTCGCCGGTGGAGTTTCCGTGAGCTGGAGCAACACATGCTCCGGGCCGTGAAGGCCGCCGTCGCGCTGGGGGTCGAGCCGGGGGACCGTGTCGGTCTGTGCGCTCCGAACTCCGCCGAGTGGATCCTGGCCGCGCTCGGCATCCAGGGCGCCGGGGGCATCGTGGTGCCGCTCAACACGAGGTTCAAGGCACAGGAGATCTCCTACATTCTGCGCAAGTCCGGGGCGAAGGCCGTCTTCGCCTCGTCCTTCCTCGGCCATGACTACATAGCCGGGTTGAGGAACGCCGATCCGGATCTGCCCGCGTTGCGCAGGACGGTGTCGATTCTCGGTCCGCAGGGGGCGGCGGACCTCGCGTGGGAGGACTTCCTGCGCGCGGGAGAGGCCGACTCGTCCTCCATGGCCCACGACTTGATCGACCGGCTCACTCCGGACGACGTGTCCGACGTGATGTTCACCTCCGGCACCACCGGTCATCCCAAGGGCGTCGTGCTGACCCATGGACAGTCCCTGCGCGCCTATGGCTGGATGTCCGAGGAATACACGTTCACGCATTCCGACAGCTTTCTGATCATCCCGCCGTTCTTCCACTGCTTCGGTTACAAGGCGGGGTGGCTCGCTTCCCTGATCCACGGTGTGAAGGTCATCCCCATGCGCACCTTCGACGCGGGGCGGGCGCTCGAGATCATCGGCCGGGAACGGGTCAGCATTCTCCTGG
This sequence comes from Streptomyces olivochromogenes, assembly GCF_001514115.1. Taxonomy (GTDB): domain Bacteria; phylum Actinomycetota; class Actinomycetes; order Streptomycetales; family Streptomycetaceae; genus Streptomyces; species Streptomyces olivochromogenes. Next base: position 82,774 of record NZ_KQ948461.1, on the reverse strand, counting down.
GGCCTCCCACCATTTTCCAGGATCTGGTCAGCCATCCGGGTCGTTCCGCTTTCGACCTTTCCTCGCTGCGGGTGTCCATGACGGGCGGCACCACCATTCCGGAATCGCTGATCCGCGCCATGAAGTCGGAACTGTCCTTCGACATCGTGATGAGCGCCTACGGGCTGACGGAGTCGACCGCGTTGGTGACGACCACCCGGATCGGGGACTCGGAGGAGACGGTCGCGCGGACCACGGGGCGGCCCATCCCGGACGTCGAGGTGAGCATCGTCGACGACGCGGGCCTGGCCGTTCCCACCGGGCAGGACGGCGAAGTCCTGGTACGCGGCTACAACGTCACCCGCGGGTACTGGGACGACCCCGAGGCCACCGCCGCGGCCGTCGACGCCGAGGGCTGGCTGCACACCGGTGATGTCGGGCGCCTCGACGAGAGGGGAAACCTCTCCATCGTCGACCGCAAGAAGGACCTGTACATCGTCGGCGGTTTCAACGCCTATCCGGCCGAGATCGAGAAGCTGCTGCTCGGGAACGAGGCCATCGAGCAGGCCGCTGTCATCGGGGTGCCGGACGAGCGTCTCGGTGAGGTCGGCTGCGCCTTCCTCGTCGTGAGACCGGGCCACCGGCTGGCCGAGGCCGACGTCGTCGCGTGGGCACGCGAGAACATGGCCAACTTCAAGGTCCCCCGGCATGTCCGGTTCGTCGACGCGCTGCCCCGCAACGCCAGTCAGAAGGTACTCAAGGACGGGCTGCGGCGCGATTGGAGCAAGCCGAGTGACCACTGATCGCGTGGACGCACCAGGGCACGGCTCGGCCGGTCCCCTCGCGGGCATCACCGTGGTGACCCTGGAGCAGGCGGTGTCGGCTCCCTTGTGCACCCGCACGCTGGGTGACTTCGGGGCGCGGGTGATCAAGGTGGAGAACCCCCGGGGCGGCGACTTCGCCCGGCACTACGACGACGTGGTGGGCGGCCTCGCGGCCCACTTCGTGTGGCTCAACCGGGGCAAGGAGTCGGTGGCCCTGGACCTCAAGTCCCCGGCCGGGATGGCCGTCCTGCGCCGACTGCTCGACCGCGCCGACGTCCTGGTCTCCAACCTCGCGCCCGGGGCGACCGCGAAACTCGGCATCGCCCCCGCCGACCTGGCCGTGAGCCATCCCGGGCTCATCGCGGTGGAGATCGACGGGTACGGGCCCGGCGGGCCGCTCTCCCACAAACGCGCCTACGACCTGCTGGTCCAGGCCGAGTCGGGGGCGTGCGCGACCACGGGCCGGCCGGGCGCGCCGGCCAAGGCGGGGCCGCCGATGGCCGATGTGAGCACCGGTCTGTACGCCGCCCTGTCGATCATGGCGCTGCTCTGCGGGAAGGAGCGCGGCCGGGTGCAGGGGCCCACCTCCGCCGCGGTCAGCCTGTTCGACACCATGACGGAGTTGATGGGCTATTCGCTGACCTACACCCGGCACACGGGCGTGGACCAGGAGCCGAAGGGTATGGGCTCGCCCGCGGTGGCGCCGTACGGGGCCTATCCCACGGCCGACGGTCACACCGTCGTCCTCGGCACCACCAACGACGGCGAGTGGCAGCGGTTCGCGCGTGAGCTGCTCGGCCGCCCGGACCTGGCGGACGACGAGCGCTTCGGGAGCAACTCCGGCCGGGTCGCGCACAGTGAGGTCCTCGACGCGGAGATCGGCGCCTGGTGCGCGCGGCATGACCTGGCGTACGTCCAGGACCGTGCGGATGCCGCGGGGATAGGGAACTCCCGCTACAACACCCCGAGCGACGTCGTCGCGCACCCGCATCTGACGGCCCGCGACCGCTGGCGCGAGATCGACACGCCGGGCGGTCCGGTGCCCGCGCTGCTGCCGCCCCCGGTCATCTCCGGCTACGAGCAGCCGATGGGGCCGATCCCGGCCCTCGGCGAACACACCGCGGCCGTCCTCGCCGAGCTGGGGATCGGCGCCGAGGGGGAGTTGCTGTGAGCGAGGAGCCGGTGCTGCTCTGCGACGACTCGGGCGGCGTACGGACGCTGACGCTGAATCGTCCGCACCGCAGGAACGCGATCGACGAGGAGTTGTGGCGCGCGCTGCGGGACGCGCTCACGGACGCGGGGAACGATCGGTCCGTACGGGCACTCGTGCTGACCGGGGCCGGGGGCGCGTTCTGCTCCGGCGCGGACATCTCGGGGGGACTCAGCGCCGCGCACCCCATGTACCGGATGCGCACCCTGAGCGAAGTGACCGTGCTGCTGCACGAGTTGCCCGTCCCGACCCTCGCCAGGGTGAGCGGGGTGGCGGTCGGCGCGGGCTGGAATCTGGCGCTCGGGTGCGATCTGGTGGTCGCCACTCCCCAGGCGCGGTTCTCGCAGATCTTCGCGCGGCGCGGGCTGTCCCTCGACTGCGGGGGATCCTGGCTGTTGCCGAGGCTCGTGGGTCTGCAGCAGGCCAAACGGCTCGCGCTGCTCGCCGAGACGATCGACGCCGAGGAGGCGCGGTCGCTGAACCTGGTGACGTGGGTGGTGAGCGCGGAGGAGATCGACGACTTCGTGGCGCGCCTCGCCGCACGTCTGGTGGCGGGCGCCCCCGTGGCCCTCGCCCAGAACAAGGCGCTGCTGAACGAGGGGGCCGACCGCACACTGCGGGACGCGCTCGCGAACGAGGCCCGGGCCCAGGCGGTCAACTTCGCGACGGCGGACGTCCCGGAGGCGTACTCCGCGTTCAAGGAGAAGCGTGCGCCTCTCTTCACGGGCCGCTGGGCGGTACCGAACTCGAGGCCGTCCCATCGACCGGAAGGGTCGACATGCGGGAAGCAGTGATCGTGGAGGCGGTCCGTACCGCCGTCGGCAAGCGGAACGGCGGGCTGTCGGGCATGCACGCCGCCGACCTGTCCGCGGTCGTCCTGGGCGCGCTCGTCGAGCGGACGGGGATCGATCCGGAGGTCGTCGACGACGTGATCTGGGGCTGTGTCTCCCAGGTCGGGGACCAGTCGAGCAATGTCGGACGCTATGCGGTGCTGGCCGCGGGCTGGCCCGAGAGCATCCCCGGCACCACGGTCAACCGGGCCTGCGGATCGAGCCAGCAGGCGCTGGACTTCGCCGCGCAGGCGGTCATGTCCGGCCAGCAGGACGTCGTCGTGGCGGGCGGGGTCGAGGTGATGAGCCGGGTCCCGCTCGGCGCCGCGCGCTCCACCGGCATGCCGTACGGTCCGCAGGTCCTCACGCGCTACCAGGACTTCTCCTTCAACCAGGGCATCTCCGCCGAGAAGATCGCGCGGAAGTGGGGCTTCGCACGGGAGCGGCTCGACGCGTTCTCGGCGCTGTCGCACGAGCGGGCCGCGGCGGCGCGGGACGCCGGTGCCTTCGAGGCCCAGATCACCGCCGTGTCGACCGAGGGGGCGACGACCGTGACCCTCGACGAGGGCATCCGGCGCGGTACGAGCGTGGAAACCCTCGCCAAGCTCAGGCCGGCGTTCACCGAGGACGGGGTGATCCACGCGGGCAACGCCTCCCAGATCTCCGACGGGGCGGCGGCGCTGCTGGTGACGACACCGCGGAAGGCGCGCGAGCTGGGGCTGACGCCGCTCGTGCGCTACCGCGCGGGCGTGGTCACCGGCTCCGACCCGGTGCTCATGCTCACCGGCCCGATCCTCGCGACCGAGAAGGTGCTGCGGAAGACGGGCGTGGGCCTGCCGGAGGTCGGCGTCTTCGAGGTGAACGAGGCCTTCGCGCCCGTACCCCTGGCCTGGCTCGCCGAGACCGGCGCCGACCCCGCGCTGCTCAATCCGCTGGGCGGCGCGATCGCGCTCGGCCATCCGCTCGGCGCGTCGGGGGCGGTGCTGATGACCCGCATGGTCCACCACATGCGGGACCACGGGATCCGCTACGGCCTGCAGACCATGTGCGAGGGCGGCGGCACCGCCAACGCGACCCTCGTCGAGCTCGTATCCCCCGCATCCTGAGGACCCTCACGGAGGACGTCGTGCGCCGAGAACTCTTCACCGCCGACCACGAAGCGTTCCGGCAGCTCGTCCGGGAGTTCGTGGCCAAGGAGGTGGTCCCCCACTACACGGAGTGGGAGCACGCGGGACGGCTGCCGCGCGAGCTCTTCGAGAAGCTCGGCTCGCTCGGGGTGCTGGGCATGTCCATACCCGAGGCGTACGGCGGAGCGGGCCTGCACGACTACCGCTACAACGTCGTGCTCCAGGAGGAGGCGGCGCGCGCCCTGGTCACGCTCGGCACGGTACGCACCCAACTCGACGTCGTCCTGCCGTACTTCCTCGCGTACGCCGACCAGGACCAGCGCGAGCGCTGGTTCCCCGGCCTCGCGACGGGCCGGCTCCTGACCGCCGTCGCCATGACCGAACCCGGCACGGGCTCCGATCTCGCGGGCATCCGCACCACCGCCGTACGCGACGGGGACGCGTACGTCCTCAACGGGGCCAAGACGTTCATCACGGGCGGTCTCCTCGCCGACCTGGTGATCGTGGTGGCGCGTACGTCGTCCGATCCCGACGACCGGCGGGCGGGCCTGACCCTGCTGGTCGTGGAGGACGGCATGCCCGGGTTCGCGCGCGGCCGGGTGCTCGACAAGATGGGCATCAAGGTGCAGGACACCGTGGAGTTGTCCTTCGACGAGGTGCGGGTCCCGGTCGCCAACCGGCTCGGCGAGGAGGGCGCGGCCTTCGGCCATCTCGGCCACAACCTTCCCCAGGAGCGGATGACGGTGGCGGTCGGCTCGGTCGCGCAGGCGAGGGCGGCACTCGAGACGACGCTCGCCTACGTCAAGGAGCGGCAGGTGTTCGGGACTCCGGTCGCCTCCTTCCAGAACACGAAGTTCGAACTCGCCGCGGTGGCCGCCGAGATCGAGGCCGCGCAGACGATGCTCGACCGCGCGGTGCGCGAGCTCGTCGACGGCGAGCTCTCCGGCGCGGACGCGGCCAAGGTCAAACTGTTCTGCACGGAGATGCAGGCACGCGCGGTCGACCGCTGTCTGCAACTCTTCGGGGGGTACGGGTACATCCTGGAGTACCCCATCGCCCGGCTGTACGCGGATGCGCGCATCACCCGCATCTACGCCGGCACGAGCGAGGTCATGAAGGTCATCATCGCCAAATCCCTGGGACTGTGAGCATCATGGCGGACTTCTCCAGCAGGACCGGTGTCGCGTTCGTCGCGGGCGGCACCGGCGGTATCGGCGCGGCCGTCGTGCGCATGCTGGCCGAGCGCGGCAGCGACGTGGCGTTCACGTACCGCACCAGCCAGGCCGGGGCCGACGCCCTGGCCGCCGAGGTGAAGGCGTACGGGCGCCAAGTCCTCGCGCTGCGCCTGAACCTGGGCGACGAGCGGGCCACGGCGGAGGCGGTCGCCGAGGCGTCCGACGCCTTCGGGGGCCTGCACACGCTGGTGTACGCGGCGGGTCCGCATGTACCGATGGTGCACCTCAGCAAGGTGACGCCGAGTCAGTACCGTGCCCAGCTCGACGCGGACGCGGTGGCGTTCTTCAACCTCGTCCATCCCGCGCTGCCCCGGCTGCGGGAGACGCGGGGCTCCGTCGTCGCCGTCACCACCGTGGCCACCCGCCGGTTCCCCGTGCGCGACGGGCTGTCCTCGGGCACGAAGGGGGCGGTCGAGGCGGTGGCGCGGGCGCTGGCCGCCGAGGAGGGCCGCTACGGGGTCCGCGTGAACTGCGTCGGCCCCGGCATGCTGACCGACGGCATCGCCGCCCGTCTGATCAGCTCCGGCGAACTCGACACCGCGGCCCTGGACATCACCCGGCGCAACATCCCGCTGCGCCGTTTCGGCGAGGCGAAGGACATCGCGGAGGCGGTGGCGTTCCTGGCCTCGGACCGCGCCGGCTTCATCACCGGGCAGGCGCTGGGGGTGGACGGCGGGTACAGCGTATAGCGCCCCGGTTTCTCACTCCTGCGGCTCCGGTGGCGTGATCCGCCGTCCGCCGACGAACGTCGCGCGTACGACGTCGGCGGACATGAGGTCGAGGGCTTCCTTCAGCGGTACGTGGAGGAGGCACAGGTCGGCGACCGCGCCGACCGTCAACCGCCGTACACGGGAGGGGTGTTGGGGCTCCCCCGCGAACAGGCCCAGCGCCGCGCGCCGGTCCACCGCCTCCCCGCGGGACCGCTCGACGGCCGCCCGCATCACCGCCCAGGGGTCGGCACTCCCGTACGGCGCGTCGGTCCCGGCGGCGAGCAAAATCCCCGCCTCGGCCAGCGATCGGCAGCGGTACAGGTGTGCCTGGTCGTCCGGGTCCACATCGGTCGCGTACTCCCGTCCCCGCTCCACGGGAAAGTGCGGCTGTGTCACGACCGTCACGCCGAGACGCGCGAGCCAGGGCATCGTCTCGGCCGGGATCACCGACCCGTGCTCGATCCGGTCGCCCGCGACCGGCCCCACCTCGTCCAGGGCGAGCAGGGTCACGAGCAACTGCACCCGGGTCACGCAGTGCACGGCCACCGGACGGGGCCGCACGGCCGCCACGGATGCCGCGAGTTCATCCGGCGTCGGCAGGGTCGCGTCGTCGAGCAGGAACTTCACCGGCGCGTCGCCGATCCCCATCACGACGAGCCGCTGCGGCAGTACCGACAGCAACTCCGGCAGATCCTGGCCCGGACGCGGATCCGCGTTGGTGAACCCGGTGATCCCGTACGCCGCGGCGCGGGCCCCCACGCCGCGCAGATCCAGCCGTACGGGCGGAGTGAACCCGCGCAGCCGCTCGTCCTCCCGCCAGAACCGCCCGTCGCCCCCGCCGTCCAGCCCGGCGGCCCGCAGCGCGGCGCTGTTCCACATCCACAGCGCCCCGCTGCGATGCTGGACCCGCACCGGCCGATCGGGCGCGAAGTCGTCCAGCATCCTCCGGTCGAGCTCCCCCGCGACACTCTCGTGGTAGCCGACGGCCCGCACCCACTCCCCCGGCGGCCCGCTCCGCAGGGCCCGCACCAGTCCGTCCCTGTCGCCCGCCTGCGCCGGACCGACCCGTACCGACGCGGCCTCGGCCGCCAGTGCCGCCAGGTGTACGTGGTGGTCGTGCAGCCCGACCAGCAACGCGCCGCCCCGGCCGTCGACATCACCGCGCCCCGCCCGCCGTCGGCCGATCCCGACGATCCGTCCTCCCCCGAGGCGCACGTCCACCCTGCCGTACCCCTCGACCTCCACGTCCGTGATCAGCACGTCAACGGCTGTCGGCGAGGGCGGCGGCGCAGGCGGCCATGGAGAGGCTGAGCAGTTCGCCTCCGCCGTCGGCCAGCGAGCGGGCGACGGCGTGGGCGGCGAAGACGCCGGTGACGGGGTCGGCGAGCGCGTCGCCCAGAAAGACGGGGTCGCCGGCGCGGTCGAGGCCGGTGAGGCCGCCCGCGACCGCCGCGTCGTCGCCGAAGGCGATACGGTCCTCGTCGCGCCCGTAACCGGTGATGCTCAGCCAGACACGGCCGGGGCGGGCCGCGAGGAACTCCTCGGCGTGGATGCCGAGTCGGCGCAGTGCCCTCGGGCGTGACGCCTCGATGACGACGTCCGCCTCGGCGACGACCTCGGCGGGCGCGCCGGAGGCGAAGTCGAGCACCAGGCTCTCGTGTCCGTCGTGCAGCCAGCGGTAGAAGGCGGGCGATCCCCCGCGCGCACCGTCCGGTCTGGTGCCGCTCTCCACCTTCACGACCCTCGCGCCCGCCGCCCCCAGCAGCCGGGCGCACAGGGGCCCCGCCCACAGGGCGGAGAAGTCGACGACCCGCAGCCCGGCCGGGCCCCGTGGGCTCGCCGCCCCGCCTCGCTCGGCGCGTACGGGAGCGCGGGTGCCGCGGGCCGAACCGTGGGCGGCGGCCGCGATCCCGAGCAGTTGCGCGTGCGCCGCGAACTCGGCCGCCGCGGCGCGGCGCGCCGCCTCGTGCGGTTCCTCCGCCCCGGCTCCCCCGAGCAGTGCGACGAGAGCGGGCACGGCGGCCAGGTCGTCGGGGCGGGCCAGGTTCACGGCGGCCCAGCCGTCGGCGGTCTCGAGGAGCCGGCAGGAGCCGCCGGCCGAGACCCTGCCGGGGAGGGGGAGGCCGGTGAGGCGGGCACGGAGGAAGAGGGCGGTCGGCAGGTCCACGGGCACGCCGGTGAGACCGGTGAAGGCCTTCGCCACGTCGTGGAGGGGGCCGAGGAACGGCTCGACGGGTTCCATCCAGCCACTGAGAGTATTGTTCTCCAATTCATGAACCCCCTTCTCGTCCGTGGCGATCTCCCATTACACTCCAGTCGCCGCCGGTTGGGGAGGGGAACCACATGACCTTGGACTCGCCCTTCCACCTGGTCGACCTCGACCGGGAGGCGCCGGTGCGGGCCGACGCGAAGGACCGGGTTCTCGTCGGTGTGGCGGCGGAACCGGTCGACGCGGGCCCGGAGTTCGACATCCTGCTCACCGGTGTCGCCGATCCCCCGCGACCGTGGGTGGGGGGCGCGGACCCGCATGCCGTCGCCCAGCGCCTCGCGGCGGTCGTCGCGGCGCAGCCGGCCGCCTCCGTCGCGCTGACGCAGGTGCTGCGCATGGGCAGGCACATCACTGCGCCCGAGCGGCTGGTGCTCGAATCCCTCGCCTACTCGGTGCTGCAGAGCGGCGCGGGCTTCCGTGCCTGGCTGGCCTCGGCTCGCCCGCGCACTCCACGTCCGGCCGCCGAGCCCGTACGACTGTGTCGTGACGGCGACCGGCTGGCCATCACCTTCGACCGGCCGTGGGTACGCAACGCGTTCGACGCGGGGACCCGGGACGCCCTGTGCGAGGCGCTGCACGTCGCCGCGGCGGATCCCTCGATCGCGCACGTCGACCTGTACGGGAACGGTGCCGCGTTCTGCAGCGGAGGCGACCTGGCGGAGTTCGGGACCTCCCGCGATCCGGCGCAGGCTCACCTCCTGAGGGTGCGGCGCAGTCCGGCCGCGCTGCTGCGGGAGTGCGGTCCCCGGGTGACCGCGCATCTGCACGGCGCCTGTGTCGGCGCCGGGATCGAACTGGCGGCGTTCGCGGGGCGGGTGCTGGCCGCGCCGGACACGGCGATCCGGTTGCCGGAGGTCGGGATGGGGCTGATCCCGGGCGCGGGCGGCACGGCGAGTCTCCCGGCCCGCATCGGCCGGGAGCGCACCGCGTATCTCGCCCTGTCGGGCGACACGTTGAGCGCGGCGGAGGCGCTCGGCTGGGGCCTGGTCGACGCGATCGGCGAGATCACCGCGACGGGCGTCCCCTCGCCACCCGCCACGGCCACCGGCGACCCGACCGCCGCGGCGTCGGACGCCCCCTCCTCGTCCGACGCGACGGCGGCCGGGCGCTGAACCCACTGCCGTCACGCGGTGCCGACCGGGCCCGACGTCACCCCGTGGTGACGCTCCGGGCGCCGTGGGCACCGCACGACGGCCGTCGGGGGACGCCGCGCGTCAACTGGCGTTCCACACCGGCGTCCTGCGCTCCGCGAAGGCGCGGGCGCCCTCTGCCGCGTCCTTGCTGCGGAACACCGAAAGGACCTCGTCCGGTTCGGCCCAGCGGCGTTCCCTCATCAGCTTCTTGGTCATGGCGACGCCCAGTGGACCGTTGGCGGCGATCCGCCCGGCCAGGGCGAGCGCCTCCTCCCTCACCCGGTCGGCGGGGACGGCACGGTTCACCAGGCCGGCCCGCTCGGCCTGCGCGGCCGTGACCGGATCGCCGGTCAGGCCCATCTCCAGGGCGACCGCCAGCGGCACCCGGTCGGCGAGCGTCGTACCGCCCCCTGCTGCGAACAGGCCCCGCTTGACCTCGGCGATCCCGAGCCTGGCGTCCTCGGCCGCGACGACCAGGTCGCAGGCCAGCACCATTTCGAAGCCGCCGCCGAGCGCGGAGCCGTTCAGCGCCGCGATCACTGGGGTGCCGATGCCGTCGCGGAAGAACCACACCAGGCCGTCGAACCTGCCGCCGCCCTTCGCGAACGCCTTGAGGTCCATGCCGGCGCAGAACACGGTTCCGGCGCCCGTCAGGACGACCGCCCGGACCCCCGGATCGGCGTCCGCCTCCCGTAGTGCGTCCGACAGGTCGTCGATCAGCTCCGGACTCAGGGCGTTGCGGGCCTCGGGCCGGTTCAGGGTCGCGACGAGGACGTTGTCGACCCGTTCGGTCAGGACCAGGTCGCTCATCGGGCGGCACCCGTCGCCGCGCGCGCCCGGGAGCGGTAGGCCTCCAGCTTCTCGGCGGGTTCGATCAGACGGTGGCTGCGCGACTGGATGGACACGTCGTGGCCCTCGGCCCGCTTACGCAGCGCTCCCACCGTGGCCTGCTCGCGCGGGACATGGGTGAAGGGATCGAAGGAGTACCAGCGCATGGCGTTCTCGTGGGTCATCTTGTCGATGTCCGAGTCGGACACGTCGAAGCGCTCCATCACGCCCATGAGTTCCTCGGGCGCCTCCGGCCACATCGAGTCGCTGTGCGGGTAGTCGCACTCCCAGGCGATGTTGTCGATGCCGATCTCGTGACGGAGTTTCACCCCCATCGGGTCACTGATGAAGCAGGTGAGGAAGTGCTCCCGGAAGACCTCCGACGGCAGCTTCCCGCCGAAGTCCTGGAGGGTCCAGGCCGCGTGCATCTCGAAGGTGCGGTCCACCCGCTCCAGGAAGTACGGGATCCAGCCAGTGCCGCCCTCCGACAGGGCGATCTTCAGATCGGGGAAGTCCTTGACCGGCTGGGACCACAGCAGGTCGGCGGCGGCCGAGACGATGTTCATCGGCTGCAGGGTGATCATGACGTCGGGTGGCGAGTCGACCGCCGGGATCGCCAGCTTGCCCGAGGAGCCGATGTGCACCGACAGGACGGTGTGGGTGTCGGACAGCGCCCGCCAGAGCGGGTTCCAGTACGGGTCGTGGAAGCTCGGGTACCCGAGCACCGCGGGGTTCTCGGTGAAGGTCAGCGAGTGGCAGCCCTTGGCGGCCACCCGGCGGACCTCCGCCGCACACAGTTCGGCGTCCCAGATGACCGGGATCGCCATCGGGATGAACCGCCCGGGATGCGCCCCGCACCATTCGTCGATGTGCCAGTCGTTGTACGCCCGTACCAGGGCGAGCGAGAAGTCGGCGTCCTCCGTGGCGAACAGCCTGGCGGCGAACCCCGGGAAGGACGGGAAGTTCATCTGGGCGAGGATGCCGCCCGCGTTCATGTCGGCGACGCGCTCGTTCACGTCGTAGCAACCGGGGCGGATCTCGTCCAGGGCCTGCGGTTCGAGGCCGTACTCCTCCTTGGGCCGGCCGGCCACCGCGTTCAGCGCCGCGGTGCGGATCACCGTCTCCCGGAACGTCCAGGTGTCGGTGCCGTCGTCCTGGTGGACCAGTTGGGGCGCGTCGTCCTTGTACCGCTCGGGGAGGTGGTTCACGAACATGTCGGGGGGTTCGATGATGTGGTCGTCGACGCTGATGAGGACGAGATCGTCTCGATCCATGACGGGTTCCCTTCCGGAAGGGGGAGGCAGGCGGCTCAGGTGGGGGCTTGAGTGCGTACGGCTAGTCGGAGGCGGGCAGCGGCTTGGCCGCCTTGATGGTCATCGGGACGCCGTCGCAGCTCAGTTCGCCGGTGCCGGAGGAGGTGCAGAGCACTTCGAGGGCCCCGGCGGCGTCGACGTACCGCTTGCCGATGAGGGTGACGGCCTCGGCCGCGCCGCCGGGCGCCGGTTTCGCGGCGGTCGCGGGGACCATCGGAGCGCCTCCGCAGGTGAGCTGGACCGAGCCGCCGGCGGGGGCGCGGACGACGACCACCCGCGTGCTGCACACGGCGCTGGCGAGCTGGTCACCGGGGCGCGGCGTCGTTACCGGTGGGGTCATGGTGGATGTCCCTTTCGAGCAGGCGATCGGCGAGCAGGTTGATGTCGTAGGACTGGCGGGCCATCCAGAACCGCAGGAAGCCGGTCAGCGAGTACCGCAGGAAGAGCGCGGAGCCCACCACGGTCGCGGAGATGCCGCCCAGTCCGAGTGCGAGTCCGTCGCCCTGGACGAGCGGGTCGACGGTGTTGTGGGACACCAGGTAGCCCGACACGCCGAGCACCAGGCCGCCCACCATCAGCAGGACGCCGAGGCGCAGCCAGAGGGTGGCCCGGGCGGCGGCCGGGTCGGGGATCTTCAGTACCGCCAGTTCCCGGACGAAGCGGTCCGCACGCGGCTCGGTGGTGGTCATGCGGAACTCCCCAGGTAGAGGGCGGACAGTTCGGCGCGCAGCCCACCGTCGGGGTGGCCCTGCCGTTGGACCCGGCCACGTACGAGGACGGCCGCGTGGTCGGCGATGTCGAGGACGGCGGCCGCGAACTGCTCGACCACCAGGACGGCCACGCCCTGCCGGGCGATCTCGGCGACCTGTTCGTAGAGCCGGCCGACGATCAACGGGGCGAGTCCCATGGAGAGTTCGTCGAGCAGCAGGACGGCGGGGTCGGTGGCGAGGCCGCGGGCGAGGGCGAGCATCTGCTGCTCGCCGCCGGAGAGGGTGCCGGCCGCCTGCGAGGCGCGTCGGTGGAGGATCGGGAAGCGCTGGAAGGCGATCTCCTCGATCTCCGCGCGGCTGCGGCCGGTGAAGGTCATCATCAGGAGGTTGTCGCGGACGGACAGGTTGGGGAACACGCCGCGTCCCTCGGGGATCAGACAGACCCCGGCGCGTGCCAGGTCGCGGGGGTCGGCTCCGGTCATGTCCCGGCCGCCCAGCCGGAGACGGCCGGATTCGAGGGGGTGCACTCCGGAGGCGACGCGCAGGGTGGTGGTCTTGCCCGCCCCGTTCGGGCCCAGCAGGGCCACCACCTGCCCGGCGGCGACCTGGAGATCGACGCCGTGCAGGACCGTGATCCGGTCGTAGGCGGCACGGACGCCGCTCAGTTCGAGAATGGCGCTCACGCGTCCCCCAGGTAGGCCGCCAGGACGGTCTCGTCGTTCCGGATCACCTCGGGCGGCCCGGACGCGATGACCTTGCCGAGATCGAGTACGTACACCTCGTCGCACACGCCCATGACGAGGCTCATGTCGTGTTCGACGAGGACCACGGCCGTGCCGTCGTCGGTCAGCGAGCGCAGCAGCGCGGCGAACCGTTCGGTCTCCTCGCTGTCCTGTCCTGCGGCGGGTTCGTCGAGGAGGAGCACCTTGGGCCGGATGACCATCGCGCGGCCGACCTCGACCAGGCGGCCGACTCCGGTGGGCAGTGCGTCGGGCGGGCTGTCGGCGAGGTGGGTCAGGCCGAGCCTGGTGAGGGTCTCGGTGACGGCGTGGTGTGCCCGGCGCCGGTCGGGACCGAGTTCGGCCGCGACGAGGAGGTTGTCGCGGACGGTGAGTCGGCCGAAGAGCTCCAGCCGCTGGAAGGTGCGGGCGAGTCCGCGCCGGGCGCGGCCCGCGGGGCTGGTCCGGGTGACGTCCCGGCCGTCGAGGAAGACCTGTCCGGAGGAGGGCCTGCGCAGTCCGGAGGCGACGTCGAACAGGGTGCTCTTGCCTGCTCCGTTGGGGCCGATGAGTCCGGTCACGCGGCCCGGTTCGGCGCTCAGGCCGACGCCGTCCAGAGCCCGGTTGCCGCCGAAGGCGACGCTCACTCCGCTAATCCGCAGCGAGGCCACGGGCGAGCACCTCCCTGTCCTCGGGGCGCCAGGCGCGCCGCAGTCCCCACCACTCGACGGGGACCTCCGGTTCGGTCGGCGCGGCGGTCTGCCGGGCCGTCGCCCAGATCCGCAGCGCCACCCCCGCGGCCACCGAACAGCCCAGGAACGTCCAGCCGTTGATCAGGTCGCCGAGCCGCAGGACCCACAGCAGGGCGAGTACGCAGAGCAGGCCGGGCAGGGCGATCCGGTCCCGGCCGAGCGGCTCCCACTCGCGCCGGAAGCGGACCACGATGCCGTCGGGGTTGTGGCCGAGCCCGATGCCGGCGAGGCCGGGCAGCAGTGCGACGAGGTTCTGCGCCCAGGGCGCCACGGCGACCAGCGCGTTCGTCGGGCCGATGTAGGCGGTCCCGGCGAACAGTCCGTTGCCCACCGCGCCGAGGCCGCCGACCACCGCGACGAGGAAGATCGGCAGTCCCGCCACCAGGTTGAACTGGTCGGCGGTGATCGACCGTTGCTGCATTCCGTACAGCGCGCCGCCGAGCCCGGCGATGCCCGAGGAGAGTGCGAAGACCAGGACCTTCGCCCGCAGGAGGCTGCCGCCGAGGGTCGCGTAGGCGGCCTCGCTGTCGCGCAGCGCGATCAGCCGCCGTCCGAACCGGCCCCGGCGCACCGCCGCCACGACCAGTGAGGCGAGCGCGAGGCAGACGGCCGCGAACACCAGTTGCTTCGCCGCGGTGTCCAGTGCGAGGCCGAAGAGCCGGGGTCCGGCCACGTCCACCGAGCCCTGGTCGAACAGGGCGATCCGCATCCCGAACAGGTGGAAGGACGGCAGGGTGAAGATCCACCGGTCCAGGACGACCGCGAAGGCGGCGGTTCCGAGCGCCAGGTACACCCCGGACAGCCGCAGTGCCGGCAGCGCGACGACGGCGCCGGCCACCGCGGAGACCAGGATCGCGACCCCGAGGGCCCAGAACTCCCCGTGCGCGCCCAGGTGGGCCCATACGACGGCCCCGATCCCGGCCATGCTCAGCTGGCAGAGCGAGATCTGCCCGGCGTACCCGGCCAGGGGTACGTACGACAGGGCCACCACGCCGAGCGAGAAGATGGCGCCGTAGGTGATGAGGTCGGCCTCGCCGAGGGCCGAGGCCAGTACCGCGCCGAACGCGACGACACAGACGGCGAACACGGCCGTGCCGCGGGCCGTCGGAACCGGCACCGGGCGCAGCTTGCGGTCCCGGCCGCGCAGTCGCCGGTGCGGGAACGCCAGCAGGGCCACGAACAGCAGCAGCGCGGGGGCGGCCAGCCTCAGGCCGGGCAGGTAGGCGTTCTGCGGGAGATAGCCGGTCAGATAGCTCTCCATGCAGCCGACCACGATCGCGCCGGCGAAGGTCAGGGGCACGCTGCGGAGCCGGCCGAAGATGGCCGCGGTGTAGGCGCTGACGATCAGCAGCGAGAGCTGGGCGGCGTCGAGGGTGACGGTCGGCGCGATCAGGATGCCGCCGATCGCGGCGAGTTGGGTGCCGAGGATCCAGGCGGTCCTGTTGGCCCGTACGGGATGGGCTCCCGTCAGCCCGACCAGGGCGCGGTCGTCGACGGTCGCCCGCATCTCGGCGCCCGGGCGGGTGCGGTAGAGCAGGATCCGCAGGCCGACCGCGACCAGTACCGCGACGGTCATGGTGAGGGCCTGGTGCCAGGTGACCACGGCCGAGCCGATGTGGAAGGGCTTCCGGTCGGCGAGGAACGTGGGCAGCGTGCGCGGCACGTTGGGGTCCCAGATCCAGCGGGCGACGGCGATGAGGCCGCTCAGCAGCGCCACCGTCATGACCAGCCGTTCGGCCTCGCCCAGCGCCTGGACGGGCCTGAGGACGACCTTCTCGACGAACAGGCCGAAGGCCGGGGCGAGGACGAGCAGGACCACGGCCAGCGCCACCGGTACCGGCCAGCCCCAGCCTCCGGTGAGCTGCCAGTAGGTGAAGGCCGACAGCATGCCCGCCGCGCCGTGCGCGAAGTTGAAGACGCCGGTCGTCGTGTAGGTGAGCACCAGTCCGCTGCCGATGACCGCGTAGATCGCGGCGGTGCTCAGGCCGACGATCCCGAAGGTGAGGAACTGCTCCATGACGGGCCGTCACTCACACTCTCGCCGGGGCCGGCGAGGACGAACGGTCTCGGCGGCCGGTCGGCCGGGAGGCGGTGCCATCTGCTGCAAGGCGTACTTGGCGACCGCCCCCAGGGCGGCGAAGGGTGTGGGCTGGTTCAAGGGGTCTCCTCCTCGGTGCTGTCCCCGAGCGGCCGACGGGAACAGGTGATCGCCCCGGCCACCTTGAGCGCGAGGTGGTTCTCCTCCTCTCTATTGGTGGAAACTAGCTTCTCACTAAGAGAGAATCAACCATTCACACAAAGGCAGGAGAGACGATGAGCGGACAGCGCAGGGGAACCGCGATCGCCATGACCGACCCCGAGCGGGACACCTTCCTGCGAACCCAGCCGCTGTGCCGGGTCGCGACCGTCGGACGGGACGGAGATCCCCATGTCAGCGCCCTGTGGTTCGTGTGGGACGGGTCCACGCTGTGGCTCAACTCGCTGGTACGCAGCCAGCGCTGGACCGATCTGGACCGGGATCCCCGGCTCGGCGTGATCGTCGACGACGGGGGCACGGACTTCATGGCCCTGCGCGGCGTCGAACTGCGGGGCAGCGTCGAGGTCGTCGGCGAGGCACCCCGCAAGGGAGACCCCCTCGACGAGCTCGTGAGCCCCGAACAGCTCTTCGCGGACAAGTACATGGGCGGCGGTGCGTTCCGGTACGACGGGAAGCACGGCTGGCTCCGGCTCACCGCGGAGAAGGTCGTGAGCTGGGACTTCGCGAAGCTCCGCCGCGACCGTTGACGCCATGCCCGTTGACGCCATGACCCACACATGGAAACCTTCCACTCGTGAATGAGAATGCCATTCTCACCGAAGGGCGGAAAGGTCCTTGTCCACTGACGACCTGATGGAGATTCAGCAGCTGCTGGGCCGCTACGCGCTCCACATGACCCGGGGTGACATCGACGGGGTGCTCGCGGTCTTCACCCCCGACGGCACCTACAGCGCCTTCGGGGACACCTATGGCCTCGACGAGTTCCCCACCCTGGTCGCCGCCGCCCCCAAGGGGCTGTTCCTGGTGGGTACGGCCGTGATCGAGCTGCCCGAGAACGGGGAGACGGACGGGAACACCGCGACCGGCACCCAGCCGCTGTGCTTCATCGACCACGCCACCCACGCCATGCGGATCGGCTACTACAACGACACCTATGTGCGGACCGCCGACGGCTGGCGGCTGCGGACGCGGGCGATGACGTTCATCCGCCGCAGCGGGGCGCACGACTCGGGCCGCCCGCACGCCTTCGAACGCCCGGGCGCGTGAACGTCACGGAGTTCCGGTCGGGTCTGCGCCTCTGGCTCGACCGGAACGACCTCTCCCCGGGGCCCGATCGCTCCCTCGACGGCCAGGTCGCGCAGCTGGCCCGGGTCCGGCGCGCTCTCCACGAGGCGGACTGGATGCGGTACGGCTGGCCCGCCGAGGTGGGCGGTCTCGGCGGGCCGGCCGTGCTGCGGGCCGTGCTCGGCGAGGAGGTCGCCTCCCGGGGCCTGGCCGAGCCCGGCATCTACTCGATGATCGAGGTGCTCGCCCCGACGATGATCTCGTACGCCCGTCCGGAGCTGGCGGCAGAGATGGTCCCGCTGCTGCTCGGCGGCCGGGAGCAGTGGTGCCAGGGCTTCTCCGAACCCGGCTCGGGCAGCGACCTCGCCTCACTCACCACGCGGGCCGTCCCCCGTGGCGGGGACTGGGTGGTGACGGGCCAGAAGGTGTGGACGAGCCTCGCGCAGTACGCGGCGCGCTGTGTCCTGCTCACCCGCACCGCGCCGGGCCACGACGGGATCACCGCGTTCTTCGTCGACATGGACACCCCCGGTATCACCGTGCGGCCGCTGCGCACGATGCACGGCGTGGACGAGTTCGCCGAGGTGTTCTTCGACGACGTGGTCGTCCCCGCCGACCGGATGCTCGGCCGCCCCGTCGACGGCTGGCGACTCGCGATGGACCTGCTCCCGCACGAGCGCTCCACCTGCTTCTGGCACCGCGTCGCCCACCTCTACACCCGGCTGGACCGGCTGCTCACGGAGCTGGCCGAACCGCAGGACGCCGGGGAGGACCTGGCCCTGGGCGCCGCCTATCTGGCGCTGCACACCGTGCGCTGCCGCTCCCACGGCACGCAGCGGCGACTCGCGGCGGGCGCCCGGCTGGGCCCGGAGACCTCCGTCGACAAGGTGCTGCTGGCCGGCGCCGAGCAGCAACTCTTCGACACCGCCCGGGACCTGCTCCCCGGCGTGCTGGAGCTGACGGACGCGCCGTGGCGGGAGGAGTACCTGTACTCGCGGGCGGCGACCATCTACGGCGGCACCGCCGAGATCCAGCGCAACATCATCGCCCGTCGGCTGCTGGACCTGGGAAGGGACTGACACACGATGGATGCCGCCGAGCGGGACCTGTTCGCGCAGACGCTCCGCAAGACGATGACGGCGGCGTCGGGCCGCGCCCTCGACACGGCCCTGGCCGACCTCGGCTGGTCCGACCTGCTGACGGAAGTGCCGGACGTGGCGGTCCCGCTCACCTTCGGACTGCTCGGCGAGACCGGCGCGCACGCGCCGCTGCTCAACGACGTCCTGCTGCACGCGGCGGGACGTGCCGTCGGGGGCACGCCGCCCCTGCCGTACACGGGCGGCGCCTGGGTCGTGTGGGAGCGCACGGACGAGACGGGCGGCGCGCTGGACGGCGCGCTGCCGCTGCGGACCGTCGCGGCCGGGGATCCCGTCCCGCTCGCCGCGGGACGCCGGGCGCTCGGCTGGTGGCTCCTGGGCACCGGCCGGGCGATGCTCGCGCTCGCCCGCTCGCACGTGCTCGACCGGACCCAGTTCGGCCGTCCCCTGGCCTCCTTCCAGGCCGTACGGCACCGGCTCGCCGAGACCCTCGTCGCGCTCGACGGCGCCGAGGCGACCCTCGTGGCCGCCGCGGACGACCTCGGCTGCCTGCTCGCCAAGGCGGCGGCCGGACAGGCGGCCCTGACGGCCGCGCGGCACTGTCAGCAGGTCCTCGGCGGGATCGGCTTCACCGCCGAGCACGACCTGCACCGGCACGTCCGGCGCGCCCTCGTGCTGGACGGACTGCTGGGCAGCGCACGGGAGTTGACGCGGGAGGCCGGGGCCCTGATACGGGAGGGCCGCTCGGCTCCGCGACTCGTACAGCTGTGACGCGGACCCGCGAAGTCGCCGATCGGCTGTGACGCGGGGCCGCGCAGGGGATGCCGCGCCGGGCGAGGAAGCCCTCGTCGATCTCGACGCCACGCACCTGGACGTCAGGACCGGGCCTGCGTCCGCCCCCGCGCGGTGACGGCGGCGCGCCGGGCGGCGACCTCGCTCGTCCCCGGCCGCCAGGTCTCGGCCATGTACCCCTCGATGAGGTGCGCCTCGTCGAGGGTGGCCGCGCCCGCGATCTGGCGGTAGTGCCGCAGCAACCGGCGGACACCGCGCTGGTCGTTGTTCACGATGTCGGCGGCCAGCCTCCGGGTGAAGGGCAGCAACTCCTCGTGCGGGACGACGTGGTTGACCAGTCCGAGGCCGAGCGCCTCCTCGGCGGTCAGGAAGTTGCCGGTGAGCGACATCTCCACGGCCCGCCGGTGCCCGACGGCCTGGGCGAGGAGTACGGTCGCGCCGCCGCCCGGCATGATGCCGAGCCGGGCGTGGGTGTCGGCGAACCGGGCGCGCCGCGACGCCACCAGGAACGTGCACTGCAGGGCCACTTCGAGCCCGCCCGTCACCGCGACGCCGTTGACCGCCCCGATGACGGGCTTGCCGATCACCGGCAGGAAACGGAAGAGACCGTTGGCGTCGCGCTCCGGCCCTTGACCGGGCGCCCGGGGAACCGCGGTCGGCGGCGTCTCCCCCGCCACCTCCTTGAGGTCGACCCCGGCGCAGAACGCGGGATCCGCACCGGTCAGGATCACGGCATCGACGTCGAGGGCGTTGCCCGCGGCCGTGACCGCGTCCCACAGCGCGAAGGTGACCTCGCGGCTCAGCGCGTTGCGCGCCTCGGGCCGGTTGAGCGTCACCGTCGCGATCCGCTCCTCGACGTCGACAAGGACAACAGGCTCTCGCCCGGCCAAAGCGCCACCTCCACCCTCCACCAGAGAGAACCTCACAGCCGACGCAAGCTCACAGCCGCAAGAACCTCGTTCTCAGAATGTGCATACCTTACTATCGTCACATGAAAATCGACGGTACGGTCCGCGGGTTGTCGGACGCCGCGGAACGGGCCCGCACCCTCGAGGAGCACGGCTACGACGCCGCGTGGGCCGGAGAGGTCAATCAGGACCCCTTCCTCCCCCTGGCCGTCGCCGCCGGAGCGACCGGACGCATCACCCTGGGCACGTCCATCGCGGTGGCGCTCGCCCGCTCCCCGATGACCCTCGCCCACACCGCCGACGACCTCCAACGGCACAGCCGCGGCCGGTTCGTGCTCGGTCTCGGCTCCCAGGTGAAGGCCCATGTCGTACGCCGCTTCTCCATGCCGTGGGGCAGACCGGCCGCGCAGATGCGCGAGTACGTCCTCGCCCTGCGGTCGATCTGGTCGGCGTGGCACGACGGAACCCCCCTGGACTTCCAGGGCGAGTACTACCGCCACACCCTGATGCCCCCGGACTTCGTCCCGCCCCCGCACGACTTCGGGCCGCCGCGCGTGCTGCTCGCCGGCGTCGGCGACCTGATGACCCGGGTCGCGGGTGAGGTCGCGGACGGATTCCTCTGCCACGGCTACACCACCGCCCGATGGATCCGCGAACGGACGCTGCCCGCCCTGCGCGAGGGGCGCGCACGCGCCGGCGCGTCCCTCGACGACTTCGAGGTGCTTGGCACCCCGTTCCTCGTCACGGGCACCGACAAGGAGATCGAAACGACCCTCCCGGTACTCCGCGGCCGTATCGCCTTCTACGCCTCCACACCGGCGTACCGGGGCGTCTTCGCGCTGCATGGATGGGAGGGCGCGAGCGAGGAGCTGACCGCGCTGTCGAAGGCGGGGCGCTGGCAGGACATGGCGGGGCTGATCACGGACGAGATGGTCGACGCGTTCGCGATCGTCGCCCCCGCGGACGAGCTGCCCGGCCGGGTCGCGGAACGCTTCGGCGGGCTGCTGACCCGTCTCTCGTTCACCCCTCCGCCGAGCCTGGACCGTGAAGCCGCCATGGACCTCGTCGCGCGTCTGCGCGCCTGTTGAACCACGCGCCGAACCACGCCGCACCACAACCCCTCGTATCCCCTCGTATCCCCTCGCATCTCACCGAACCGCACCGGGAGTGCCTGTGACCGACCTCTGGAACGACCTGCTCACCTGCCTGGAGCTGCGCCCCGACCCCTCTGCACCCGAGTCCGTCACGGGCTTCGAGGGATCCAACCAACACCTCAGCTACCACCGGCTGTTCGGCGGGCAGCTGCTGGCCCAGTTCGTCCGGGCCGCCGCTCTCACCTGCCCGGACAAGACCGTCAAGTCCCTGCACGCGCAGTTCCCGCGCGAGGGCCTGACCGACGAACCCGTGCGCTACGAAGTGACGCGCCATCGCGAGGGCGGCACCTTCGCGACGCTGACGATCGTCGCCCGGCAGACGCCGGGCGTCATCGCCACCGCCTCGGTGTCCCTGCACGCCGAGGAGGCGGGACTCGACCAGCAGAGCGACTTCAAGGTCCCCTCCGTGCCCGGCGCCGAGCACGACGTCGACCTCGGCCTCATCCCCTGGACGACCCGGTCGATCACCGACCTGGAGTCCCCGAAGGCGGAGCCGCCCGAGTACGACCTGTGGATGCGCACGCCGGAGGTCGCACCCGAACTCGCCCCGGCGCTCACCGCGTACGCCACCGACCTGACGCTCATCGGCACCGCCGTGCGCCGCCTCGACGGAATCTCCCAGCGGGACTCGCGCACGGCGTTCACCTCCGCCGTCACCTCGCACAGCCTCTGGTTCCACCGGCCGCTGCGCACCGACGACTGGCTGCTGCTGCACCAGCACAGCCCGATCCTCGCCCACGGCCGCTGCTTCGGCCGGGGGGACGTCCTGACCGAGGACGGCTCTCTCGTCGCCTCGTACGCCCAGGAGGCGCTGCTCCGCTTCCGGAGCTGATCCACCGGCGCCGGGGCGCGCCGTCGGGTCAGGGAGCCGGGACCTCGATGACCGTCGCCGACCCCATACCGCCGCCCGCGCACAGTGCGGCCACCCCGATGCCACCACCGCGCCTGCGCAGTTCGTGGACGAGCGTGACCAGCATGCGGGCCCCGGTGGCGGCGACCGGGTGGCCGAGGGAGCAGCCGCTGCCGCTGAAGTTCACCGTGTCCGGGTCGAGTTCGAGCAGCCGGACCGCGGCGACGGGCACCGAGGCGAACGCCTCGTTGATCTCGAACAGGTCGACGTCGGCGATCGACAGGCCGGCGCGGGCCAGGGCCTTGGGGATCGCCTTCACCGGGGCCAGGCCCATCTCGGCGGGGTCGACGCCGACGGACGCCCAGGACCGTACGGAGGCGAGGGCCGTCAGCCCCTCGCGGGCCGCCGTCGCCCCGCTCGCGACGACCAGAGCGACCGCGGCGTCGTTCGCGCCGCCCGCGTTGCCCGCCGTGATGCTGAACCCGTCGATCTCCGGGTGCAGGGGCTTCAGCCTGGCCAGTTTCTCGGCGCTGGTGTCCCGGCGCGGGTGCTCGTCGACGGAGAACAGCCCGTGCGGGGTCTCGATCGGGACGATCTCCTCCTTGAAGCGGCCCTCGTCGATGGCCGCCACGGCGTTGCGGTGCGAGCGCAGCGCCCAGGCGTCCAGTTCGACGCGGGTGAGACCCGCCGCGACGGCGGTGTTCCAGCCCACCGTGATCGACATGTCCTTGTTGGGGGCGTCGGGGCGGTCGGGGTGGGTGGGCGACATCCAGGGTTCCCACTCGCCGTTGACCCGGAAGAGCGCCTTCGGGGAGGTGGAGGCCGAGTTGACGCCGCCTGCGATGACGAGTTCGTCCATCCCCGCCATCACGCTCGCGGCGGCGCTCTGGACGGCGGCCATGCCCGCGGCGCAGTGCCGGTTGTTGGCCAGCCCCGCGACCGAGGTGAGCCCCGCGGTGACCGCGGCGTGCCGGGCCAGGACGCCACCGCCGTAGAGGCCCTCGCCGAGGATCACGTCGTCGATGAGGGCCGGGTCGAGGCCTTCGGCCGCCGCGGTGACGATGTGGTGGGCCAGGTCGAACGCGGTCGTGTCGCGCAGGGTGCCCCTGCCGGCGGTGCCGATGGGGGTGCGCAGGGCGGACGCGATGACGGCTTCAGGCATGGGTGGTCTCCAACTCGGCCAGGAGGGTGCGGCGCAGCAGTTTTCCGGTCTCGGTCTTGGGGAGTTCGGCGCGGAACACGATGGCGTCCGGCGTCTTGGACGAGCGGAGCCGGTCCCTGACCCACTGCCGGATCTCGGCCGGGTCGCCCGCGCCGACGACGATGGCGACGATCCGCTGCCCCCACTCGGGGTCGGGCAGCCCGACGACGGCCGCCTCGACGATGCCGGGGTGGGCGAGGAGTACGTCCTCGATCTCGGCCGGGGCGATGTTCTCGCCGCCGCGGATGATGGTGTCGTCGGCGCGCCCCTCGATGAAGAGGTAGCCCTCGGCGTCGAGCCGCCCGCGGTCCCGGGTGGCGAACCAGCCCGCCGCGTCCAGGGCGCTGCGGCCGCCGTACTCGCCGGAGATCTGCTCGCCCCGTACGAAGACCAGCCCGCTCTCCCCCGCCGGGGCCGGCTTGTCGTCGTCCGTGCGGATCTGGATCTCGATTCCGGGCAGCGCCCGGCCCACCGAGCCGAGGCGGTCGCGTACCGCGGGGTCGTCCGACACGGACGCCTGCCAGTGGTCGTCGGGGCCGAGGACGGCGATGGAGGAGGCGGTCTCGGTCAGGCCGTAGGCGTTGACGAAGCCGGTCTGCGGGAAGATGCGCAAGGCCCGTTCCACGATGGGCCCCGGGGTGCGCGCACCGCCGTAGGCGAGGCTGCGCAACAGGGGCGTCCCGGCGTCGTCGCCGGGCACCTCGGCGACGATCCGGGCGAGCATGGTCGGCACGACGAGGGCATGGCTGATCCGCTCCCCCCGTACCGTCTCCAGCCACTGCCTCGGGTCGAAGGCCTCCAGGTACACGATCCGGCGGCCGGAGTAGAGGTTCGTCAGCAGGTTCATCAGCCCCGCGACGTGGTACGGCGGTACCGCCACCAGCGACGCGTCGCCCTCCTCGGCCGACGCGAACTCCTGGGTGTTCAGCACGTAGGCGAGCAGATGGCGGTGCCGGAGCACGGCCGCCTTGGGCTCGGCGGTCGTGCCGCTGGTGTAGAGCAGCACGGCGACGGAGTCCTGGTCCTGCGGCGGGTCCAGGAACTCCACGTCCGGGCGCTCGTCGAGGAGGGCGTCGAGGTCGGCCGGGCGCAGGACCACGGCGCCGGGATGGCGGGCCAGCAGGGCGTTCAACTGCTGCTCGCCCAGCCGGTAGTTGACCGGGACGAAGGGAACGCCCGCCAGAGCGGCTCCGAACAGGGCGACGGGATAGGCGAGTTGGTTGGCGCCGAGATGGACGACGGCCTGACGGCCCCGGAAGCGGTGGGCGGCGGCATGGGCGCGGCGCAGCAGTTCGGCGGCGGTCAGCGAACGGCCGCCCGCCGTTATCACCGCCCGATCGCCGGCCGAGGCCGCCATCTCAAGGATCATGGTGATATTCATGAGAATGCTATTCTCATATACACAGAGCCCTGCTTGCAAGAGAGGATAACCTTGATGCAGATCAGTGGGAGTTCCGCGGTCGTCGTCGGTGGGGCGGGGGGCCTGGGCGAGGCCACCGTCCGTCGCCTCCACGCGGCAGGAGCGAAGGTGGTCGTGGCCGACCTCGCCGATGAGAAGGGCAAGGCGCTCGAGGCGGAGTTGGGCGTCCGTTACGTACGCACGGACGCCACCGACGAGAACGACGTCAAGGCCGCGATGGCCGAGGCCGAGGCGGCGGGACCGCTCAGGATCTCGGTGGACGCGCACGGCGGCCCGGCCAGTGGCGGCCGGCTCGTCGGCAAGGACGGCGAACCCCTGGATCTCGCGGGCTTCCGGAAGACCATCGACTTCTACCTCACGGCCGTCTTCAACGTCATGCGCCTGGCGGCTGCGGCCATCGCACGACAGGAGGCGGTCGACGGCGACCGGGGCGTCATCGTCAACACCGCGTCGATCGCGGCGTACGAGGGGCAGATCGGGCAGATCCCGTACGCCGCCGCCAAGGGCGGGGTGGTCGGCATGACCCTCGTCGCCGCGCGCGACCTCTCGCCGCTGGGCATCCGGGTCGTCACGATCGCCCCGGGCACCTTCCTCACCCCGGCCTACGGCGCGGCGGGCGACCAACTGGAGGCCTACTGGGGGCCCAAGGTCCCGCATCCCAAGCGCATGGGCCGCTCCCCCGAGTACGCGGCTCTCGTGGAGCACATCTGCGAGAACGACTATCTCAACGGCGAGGTCATCCGCCTCGACGGCGCCCTCCGGTTCCCGCCGAAGTGAACGGCCGACCGCACGTGAGCGGCGAGTTGAAGGGAAAGGTGGCGTTCGTCGCCGGGGCGAGCCGGGGCATCGGCCGCAACATCGCCCGGGGGCTCGCGGAGGCCGGAGCCGCGGTCGCGGTCGCCGCGCGCTCCGAGGAGGAGGGCCGGATACCCGGCACGATCCACGCCGTGGCCGATCGGATCAAATCGGCGGGCGGCCGCGCCCTCGCGGTCGCGTGCGACGTGACCTCCGAGGCGTCGGTCGAGGCCGCCGTGGCCGCGACCGCCGCGGAGTTCGGCGGGATCGACATCCTGATCGCCAACGCCGGGGTCATGTGGCTCGGCCCGGTCGAGTCCACCCCGCTCAAGCGCTGGCAGCTGTGCCTGGACGTCAATCTCACCGGGGTCTTCCTCGTCACCAAGGCCGTCATCCCGCACATCAGGGCGCGCGGCGGGGGCTCGTTGGTGGCGGTGACGACCAACGGGGTCGGCATGACCGACAGGGGCGCCAACGCGTACTGGGTCTCCAAGGCGGGCGTCGAGCGCCTCTATCTCGGGCTCGCCGCCACCCTCAAGACCGACAACATCGCGGTCAACTGCCTGGCGCCGTCGCGTGTCGTCGTCACCGAGGGCTGGCAGGCCGGGGGCGGCGGACGCCAGATCCCACCGGAGATGATCGAACCCCCGGAGGCGATGGCGAACGCGGCCGTACTCCTGGCCGGCCAGGACGCGAGCGGCATCACCGGCACGGTGCAGAAGTCGGAGTCGATGCCGGGGTGAACGGAAGGGGTCCCGGGAGTCGAACTCCCGGGACCCCTTCGCGTGTCCGCTGCGAACGGCCCAACGCTCTACGGGCCGTGCTCCCCCAGGCGGGGCGGCGGTCCGTACTCGGGCTCGTACCCGGCCACCCGCACGGGCCCGCGTACCAGCCGGAACTCCCCGGCCGTCACGATCGCCTCCGGTGTCGCCGCCAGCGCCTGCGGCAACGTCCGTACGGCCGCCGCGGGCACGCCCAGGGGACGCAGCCGCGTCTCCCAGGCGGTCGCGGTGTCGGTCGCCAGGGCCTTCGTCACCACGTCGAGCACCTCCTCGCGACGCGCCGCGCGTTCGGCCATCGCAGGGAAGCCCTCGATGCCCGCCTCCGCGGCGAAGGACTTCCAGAAGCCGTCGTGGGTGATGAACAGGGCCAAGTGGCCGTCCGACGTGGGGAAGAGCTGCGCCGGTACGTAGTAGGAGTGCGCGCCCAGCGGCAGACGGCGCGGCTCGACCCCCTCGTTGAGGTAGGCGGACGCCCGGTAGTTGAGCTGGGAGAGCATCACGTCCCGCAGCGACACCTCGACCTGCCCGCCACGGCCCGAGACGATCTGCGCGAGCAGACCGAGCGCCGCGGTGAGGCCGGAGGAGTTGTCGGCCGAGGAGTAGCCGGGCAGGGTCGGCGGGCCTGCCGGGTCGCCGGTCAGCGCGGCGACGCCGGTGGCCGCCTGGACGACGTAGTCGAAGGCCGGGTCGTCGCCCGCGTCCAGGCCGAAGCCCGTGAGCGCGACGCAGACGATCCGTTCGTTCCACTTCTTCAGCGCCTCATAGGTGAGCCCGAGCCGGTGGATCGCCGACGGTTTGAGGTTGACCAGCAACGCGTGGGCGTCCGCGACGAGTTCACCGAGTCGTTCCTGACCGCTCGGCGTGGTCAGGTCGAAGCGGACACTGCGCTTGCCCCGGTTGAGGCTGGCGAAGTACGCGTCGCTCACCTGCCGGGAGATGTCCCCGCCCGGCGGCTCGATCTTGACGACCTCGGCACCGAGGTCGGCGAGCATCATCGTGGCGTACGGGCCCGCCAGCATGTGGCCGACCTCCAGGACACGGATGCCGGCCAGCGGCCCGGCGGTCGCGGGGCCGGTGGTCGCGGGGCCGGTGGTCATCGGAAGTCCGCCGCGATCCCGGCGAGCACCTCACGGGTCCGGCGCTTGGAGGCGATCAGTTCCTCGCGGCCCTCGCCGATCGGCAGCAGCCGTACCGACAGATCGGTGACCCCGGCGTCGGCGAAGCGCCGGAAGCGGGCCGCGATGGCCGTCTCGTCACCGGCCGCGCACAGGTCGCCGATGTCCCGGGCGTCGCCGTGGTCAAGGAGCCGCTGGTAATTGGGCGACACTTCCGCCTCCCCGAGGATCCGGTTGGCCCGCTCGCGCGCCGCGTCGGCCTCGGCGGGCCGGCACAGACACACCGGGATGCCCGCGACGATCCGCGGCGCCGTCCGCCCCGCGCCGTCCGCCGCCTTGGTGATACGGGGTACGACGTGGTCGGCGACCGCGCGTTCGTCGGCCATCCACAGGACGGTCCCGTCCGCCCGCTCGCCCGCGAGTGCCAGCATGACCGGGCCGAGCGCGGCGAGCAGTACCGGAAGAGGTGCCACGGGGGCGAGGTCGAGCGGGTTGTGCACGGTGAACGTGCCGTTCTCGACGTCGACCGGGCCGGGTCCGCGCAGCGCCGCGTCCAGGACCTCCAGATAGTCACGGGTGAAGGCGGCGGGCCGCTCGTAGGGCAGTCCCAGCATGTCCTGGATGATCCAGTGGTGGGAGGGCCCGAGGCCCAGGGCGAGCCGCCCGCCCGCGGCGCCCTGCGCGGACAGCGCCTGGCGCGCGAGGGCGATCGGGTGCTGTGTCTGGAGCGGTACGACCGCGGTCCCGATCTCGATCCGCTCGGTCCGCGCGCCCATCAGGGCCACGGCCGTCAACGCGTCGAAGTCCGTGGGGATCTGGGGCACCCAGGCGGTGTCGAGGCCCGCCCGCTCCGCCCAGGTCACGTCGTCGATCATCCGCGCGACCTTGCGCGCGGAGTCCCCACGCTCCGGCCCGATCATCACACCGACCCGCACAGTGCCTCCCAGTTTTCGGGGTTTCGGGGTTCCGTTGTTTTGAGGTTCCGTTGTCTCGAAGTGCCGATGTCTCGAGTGGCCGGCCCTCCCCCGTCATCCGGCAGCGGCAGGTCAGGGGGTCGCGGGCGAGGCGGGGACGACCGCCGTCAGGGCGCGCATCTGCGCCACGATGGCGTCGAGGGGTGTTCCGGTGGGGAAGACCGCCGCCGCACCCGCCGCCTTCATGCGGGGCACG
This sequence comes from Streptomyces olivochromogenes, assembly GCF_001514115.1. Taxonomy (GTDB): domain Bacteria; phylum Actinomycetota; class Actinomycetes; order Streptomycetales; family Streptomycetaceae; genus Streptomyces; species Streptomyces olivochromogenes. The sequence goes on along the minus strand of NZ_KQ948461.1, from coordinate 54,529 downwards.
TCGGCCTGGGGGATGGTGCCGCCCACGACGACGGCGATGTCCTCGGCCCCGGCGGCCCGCAGCCCCTCCACGACCCGTGCCGTCAGCGCCAGATGCGCGCCGGAGAGGATGCTGAGGCCGACCACGGCCACGTCCTCCTGGAGCGCGGTCGCCACGATGGTGTCGACACGCTGGCGGATGCCGGTGAAGACCACCTCGAACCCGGCGTCGCGCAGTGTCCGCGCGACGATCTTGGCCCCGCGGTCGTGGCCGTCCAGACCGGGTTTGGCGATGAGCACACGGAACGACATCAGAACACCACCGGTTGCCGGAACTCGCCCCAGACCGCCTTGAGGGCGGCGACCATCTCGCCGACCGTGCAGTAGGCCTTGGCGCAGTCGATGAGCAGGGGCATGAGGTTGTCGGTGCCCTCGGCGCCGCGGGCGAGGGCGGCGAGGCGGTCCCGTACGGCCGCGGCGTCGCGGGTGGCCTTGACGTCGGCGAGCCGCTTCAACTGCCGGTCGCGGCCTTCCCCGTCGAGCTCGTACGTCTCCAGCCGGGGCGGCGGCTCGGGCGTGGCGAAGCGGTTGACGCCGACGACCGGCCGGGTACCCGCCTCGACGTCCTGGTGGAGGCGGTAGGCCTCGTCGGCGATGAGGCCCTGGAGGTAGCCGTCCTCGATCGCCCGGACCATGCCCCCGTGGTGTTCCAGGTCCGCCATGATCTCGGCGATGCGTTCCTCGGTGGCGTCCGTGAGGGCTTCCACGAAGTACGAGCCGCCGAGCGGGTCCGCGACCCGGGCGACGCCGGTCTCGTGGGCGAGGATCTGCTGGGTGCGCAGGGCGAGCGTCGCCGACTCCTCGCTGGGCAGCGCGAACGGCTCGTCCCAGGCTGCCGTGAACATCGACTGCACGCCGCCCAGCACCGAGGCCATCGCCTCGTACGCCACCCGGACCGTGTTGTTCTGGGCCTGTGGCGCGTACAGGGAGGCCCCGCCGGCCACACAGCCGAAGCGGAACATCGACGCCTTGTCGGTGCTCGCGCCGTACCGCTCGCGGACGATCGTCGCCCAACGTCTGCGGCCCGCACGGTACTTGGCGATCTCCTCGAAGAAGTCGCCGTGGGTGTAGAAGAAGAAGGAGATCTGCGGGGCGAACCGGTCGATCGTCATCCGGCCGCGCGCCAGCACCGTGTCGCAGTAGGTGACGCCGTCGGCGAGCGTGAACGCCATCTCCTGCACGGCGTTGGCGCCGGCGTCGCGGAAGTGCGCGCCGGCCACCGAGATCGCGTTGAACCGCGGCACCTCGGCCGCGCAGAACTCGATGGTGTCGGCGATCAGCCGCAGCGACGGCTCGGGCGGCCAGATCCAGGTGCCCCGGGAGGCGTACTCCTTGAGGATGTCGTTCTGGATCGTCCCGGTGAGCTTCGCCCGGGGTACTCCGCGGCGCTCGGCGGCGGCCACGTAGAACGCCAGCAGGATCGCCGCCGTGCCGTTGATGGTGAAGCTGGTGCTGATCCGGTCGAGGGGGATGTCCTCGAAGAGCACCTCGGCGTCGGCGAGCGTGTCGAGGGCGACGCCGACCCGGCCCACCTCCTCGCTCACCTCCGGATCGTCGGAGTCGTAGCCGCACTGGGTGGGCAGGTCGAGCGCCACGGACAGTCCGGTGCCGCCCTGTTCGAGGAGGTAGCGGTAGCGCCGGTTGGACTCCTCGGCGGTGCCGAAGCCGGAGTACTGACGCAGCGTCCACAGCCGCCCCCGGTAGCCGGAGGAGTAGTTGCCGCGGGTGAAGGGGAAGCGTCCCGGCGCGGGCGGCTCGACGGGCCGGTCCGCGGGCCCGTAGACCGCCTTGAGGGGAATCCCGGAGGCCGTGTGGGAGAAGTCGTCCTCCTCCGGCGGCTTCACGGGACTCTTCTCCGGCGGCTTCGCTTCAGACGTCATCGCAATTGGTCCTTCATCACCTTGCCGGTGGCGTTCAGCGGCAGCTCTTCGAGAAACTCCACATACCTGGGCACCTTGAACCCGGCCATCCGCTCCCGGCTCCAGGCGATCAGCTCGCCTGCCGCGAGGGCCCCGCGAGGGACCACGAAGGCCTTGCCCACCTGGCCGAGCCGCTCGTCCGGTACGCCGATCACGGCGGCCTGGGCGACGGCCGGATGCTCCATCAGGAAGCCCTCGATCTCGGCCGGGTAGGCGTTGAAGCCGCCCACGATGAACATGTCCTTCTTGCGGCCGACGATCCGCAGCCGGCCCCGGTCGTCGAGCGTCCCGAGGTCCCCGGTGTGCAGCCAGCCGTCCGGGTCGATCGCCTCGGCGGTCGCGGCCGGGTCGTCGAGGTAACCGCGCATGACGCTGTACCCGCGCACCAGGACCTCTCCGTCGTCCGCGATCCTGATCTCGACGCCGTCGCAGGGGGTTCCGACGGTCGTCGCGATGTCCTCGAAGGAGTCGCCGGGCCGCGAGGCCGTGGCCGTGCCCGCCTCGGTCAGGCCGTAGCCCGTCATGACGGTGCGGAAGGGCAGGTCGCTGACGATCCTGCGGACGAGGTCGACCGGGATGTCGGCGGCTCCCGTGACGGCCACCCGCAGCGAGGACAGGTCGTGGCCGCCCTGTGCGGCCAGCAACGAGTGGTAGAGGGTGGGCGGGCCCGGCAGGACCGTCACCTTCTCGCGCTCGACCAGTTCGAGGACCCGGTCCACGTCGAAGACCGGCACCGGGAGGATGGTCGCGCCCCGGATCAGGGACGTGATGCAGCCCGCCTTGTAGCCGAAGATGTGGAAGAAGGGGTTGACGATCAGATAGCGGTCGCCCTCCCTGAGGTCCGCCAGGTCGCACCACTCCGCGTACAGCCGGAGTGTCTGGGCGTGTGTCATCAGCACGCCCTTGGGCCGCCCGGTGGTCCCCGAGGTGAACACGATGTCGCACACGTCGTCGCCGCTCACCTCGGCCTCGTAGGGCGAACCGCTCGCGAGGAAGTCCGACTTGATGTCGATCACGGGCACGCCGGACGGCACCTCGAAGTCCAGACCGAGGAAGCCCTTCTCGACGAGGACGACCTTGGCTCCGCTGCGGCGGATGATGTCGCCCGCCTCGTCCGCCTTGAACCGGGTGTTGACCGGGACCAGGACGCCGCCGGCGGTCAGCAGCCCGAAGGCCGCGATGATCCACTCGGCGGAGTTGGGCGCCCAGACGGCCGCCCGGTCGCCCCTGCCGACACCGGCCGCCGCGAACGCCCCCGCGGCCCTGCGCACGCGATCGGCCAACTCCCTGAAGGTGAGCCGGAGTCGACCGTCCACGACCGCTTCGGCGTCACCGAAGCGGTCGGCCGCGCTCAGCACCATCCGCGGGATGGTCTCCCCGTTCATACGCCGATCAACCGGGCCAGGTTGCCGCCCATGATCTTGGCCTGGTCGGCCTCCTTCATGCCCTGGATCGCGTCGACGTAGGTGACCGGGTCGGCCAGGCCCTCGGGGTGGGGGTAGTCGGAGCCGAACAGCACCCGCTCGACGCCGATGATCCCGGCCAGCTCGGCCATGTCCTCCTCCCAGAACGGGCTGATGTGGATCCGGTTCTTGACCTCTTCGACCGGGTCGCCCAGGAAGCCCTGCGGCTGCTTCTTGTAGACGTCGGCCAGTTGGTCGAGGAGCGGCACCAGCCAGGAGGATCCGTTCTCGATGACCGAGACCTTGAGCTCGGGGAAGCGGAACAGCGCCCCGTGGCAGACCCAGGAGGCCACGGAGTCGGTGACCGGCCGCCATTCGCCCAGCATCCGGAAGGTCTGCGCCTGGAACGGCGTCATCTCCTGGCTCTTGCCCTCCCAGTCGCTGGAGTACCGGGAGTAGCCGCTGTCGGAGGAGTGCATCGACACCAGTACCCCCGCCTCCTCGACCCGCTTCCAGAAGGGGTCGAACTCCGGCAGCGCGAAGGACCGCGAGCCGCCGAACCCGGGGACCGGGGCGGGCCGGACGAGGATCGAGCGCGCTCCGCGCTCCAGGCACCACTCCAGCTCGGCGATCGCCTTGTCCAGGATCGGCAGGCTGATCACCGGCGTGGTGAAGATCCGGTCCTTGTAGTTGAACTTCCAGGTGTCGTACAGCCACTCGTTGAGCGAGTGGACGACCGCGTGGATGAGCTCCGGGTCGTCCCGCATCCGCTCCTCGATCAGGCTGGCCAGAGTCGGGAAGTTCAGCGCCTGCTGGATCCCCATCTCGTCCATGAGCTCCAGACGCGGACCCGGCTCACGGAACGCGGGAATGGACTTCATCGGCTCGCCGAACAGCTCGCGGTGCGACTTGCCCTCCGGATTGCCCTCCCGGAAGTACTGCTCCCACGCCCCCGGCCGGGCGACCACCGAGAACGTGGGGTTGGGGATGTAGTCGCTGATCTGACCGCGGATCGCGATCTTCGTACGACCCTTCACCTGCACGTACTGGATGGCGCCCTCGTACTGCTTCGGCAGGTACCGGGTGAGGGCGTCCTCCGTCTCGTACAGGTGGTTGTCGGCGTCGAACAACGGATAGGGCAACACGCGCGACGGCATGAGATCCTCCTTCGCTGATTACGAGAATCCTATTCTCAACTTGCTCGGGCGGCAATGTCCCGACGGAGAACGAACTTCTGCACCTTGCCGCTCGCCGTCCGCGGGAACTCCGGCACGACGTGCAGTTCCTCCGGCCACTTCTGCCGGGCCAGGCCCGCCCCTTCGAGGTGGGCGCGCAAGTCGTCGAGCGTGGGCGCGGGGTGACCGGGCCTCAGCCGCAGGACCGCCGCCGCGTGCTCGCCGAGGCGGGCGTCGGGGGCGGCCACCACGGCGGCCTCGGCCACGGCCGGCAGGGCGAGCAGCGCCTCCTCGACCTCCAGGGCGCCGATGTTCTCGCCGCCGCGGATGATGATGTCCGCCTTGCGGTCGGTGATGGTGAGGTAGCCGTCCTCGTCGATCACCCCGATGTCACCGGTGCGGTACCAGCCCTCACGGTCGAAGGCGCGCTCGGTCAGGGCCGGATCGGTGTACCCGAGGCACAGATCGGGTCCGCGGCTAAGGATTTCACCGTCCTGCGCCAACCGGATCTCCGTGCCGGGCAGGGCGTCGCCGTCCGTATGGAGTCGCTTGGCCTCGGGAGCGGTGTACCGGGAGCCGGTGATCGAGGGGTGTTCCGTGCTGCCGTACGAGCGGAAGACGGTCATGCCGAGTTCCGTGAGCCGGGTGGTGACCGCGACCGGGACGGCAGCCCCGCCGAGACCCGCGTACTTCATGGCGGCCAGATGCCGGGGGGTGAAGTCGGGATGGTCGAGCAGGCTCGTCATGAAGTACGCCGCCCCGCCACCCACGGTGAGCCCGTCGCTCTCCATCAACTCCAGCACCCGCCCGGGATCCCACACGTCGGCGAGGTTCACCGGTGAGCCGTCGAGGACGGGGATCAGGAAGGAGTTCACCATCCCGATGAAGTGCCCGACAGGAGCCGCGGTGAGCTGGCGGCCGCGGTCGGGCGGGTAGAGCCCGGCGAGCTGGCGCGTCTCGAAGCCCAGTGTCTGATGGGAGTGGACGACACCCTTGGGATCACGGGTGGTCCCGGAGGTGAACGCGACCAGCGCGGGCGCGGCCGGGTCCGTCGCGAGGACACCGGGCAGCGGCTCGTCGGCGAGCAGGTCGTCGAAGTCCCGCCCCACGACGCCGACCACGGGCACCGCGGCGCTCAGGTCCGGCTGGTGTTCCATCCGGCCGAAGCGCTCGGCCGTGACGAAGACGCGCGGCGCGACGGCGTCGAGGATGTAGCCGACCTCCTTGCGCCCGTAGAAGTGGACGATGGGCACCACGACCGCCCCGAGGAAGGCCGAGGCCCAGAACACCGCGGCGGCTTCCATCCAGTTGGGCAGTTGGAAGGCGATGACGTCACCGGGGCCGACCCCCCGGGCGCGCAGCCCCGCGGCGAGCCTGCGGGCCGTCCGTTCGACGTCGGCGAAGGTCCCTTCCCAGGGCCGGACGGCCGAGTGCACGCGGAACTCGACATCGGGGGCGGCGTCGAGGCCGTACGCCAGCAGGTCCCCGATCGTCTCCCGAGTCCACCAGCCCTCCGCTTCATACCGTTCGATCAGCTCGGCGGGCATCGTTCGCATGGCGGTCCGCATGGCGAGAGCTCCCTCCTCGGCGCGAGAATTGCACTCTCGCAGAGGGAGAAGCTAAATTCCACACATGGTACGAGACCACGGCTTCCACCCGGTCCGGATCAAGCGGATCGTCCAGGAGACAGCCGACACGCGCACATACGTGCTCGACGCCCCGTTCCCCTACCGGGCCGGACAGTTCCTGACGGTCAGGGCCTGTGGCGCCCTGCGCAGTTACTCGATGTCGAGTTCCCCGGAGACCGACGACGAGTTGATGACGACGGTGAAGCGCGTGCCGGGAGGCCTGGTGTCGAACTGGATGCACGAACATCTCGCACCCGGCGACGTCATAGAGACCACGGCACCCGCCGGGGTGTTCTGTCTGCGGGAGACCGACGAGCCCCTGGTGGCCTACTGCGGGGGCAGCGGCATCACGCCGGTCCTGTCGCTCGTCAAGACCGCGCTGGCGACGACGAACCGGCACGTCCGCGTCCTGTCGGCCAACCGGGACGCCGACTCGATCATCTTCGGGTCCGCGCTGGCCGAACTGGCCGAGCGGCACCCGGACCGGTTCGAGATCCGCCACCACCTGGACGACCAGGGGGGTTTCATCACCGATCTCCTGGTGCGCGAGTTCGCCGGCGTCGATGTGGACGCGGACTTCTATCTCTGCGGCCCCGCGCCCTTCATGGACCTGGCGGAGCGCGCCCTGCTCGTGCACGGCGTCGAGGCCGATCAGATCTTCGCCGAACGCTTCACCCCGGCGGCCGAGGAGACTCCCGGCAACCCGGGAAGCGGGAGCGCGGCCCCGGCGGAGAAGGAGGGCACGGTCAGCATCGTCCTCGCCGGCAAGCGGCGCTCGGTGCCGCGGCACTCCGGCGAGACCCTGCTGGAGAGCGCGCGCCGGGCCGGTCTCATGCCGCCCTTCTCCTGCGAGTCGGGCAACTGCGGCACCTGCATCGCCCAGGTCACCGAGGGCGAGGCCAAGATGCGGGTCAACAACGCGCTCGACGACGACGAGGTCACCGAGGGCTGGGTGCTGACCTGTCAGGGCGAGCCGGTGACCCCGGACATCACCGTCGTCTACGAGGACTGACGCGCGCCGCGCGGCCAGAAGGGGGCAGCGTCGGTCTGGACCGCCATCTCTCGCAAGAATACGATATTCACTTAACGAGAATAACACTCTCACCCATGGAGAAGCCTGCATGGTTGATCTTGAGTTGGACCAAGGGCTCGCGGTCATCACCATCGACCGTCCGCACGCCCGCAACGCCATCGCGCCGACCACCATGGACCAGTTGGACAAGGCCCTCGACGCGGCCGCGGACGCCCTGGCCCTGGTGGTCAGGGGCGCGGGCGACCGGGCCTTCGTCTCGGGCGGCGACCTGAAGGAACTGGCCGCGATCCGCACCGAGGACGAGGCGACGGCCATGGCCCTGCGGATGCGCGGGATCTGCGACCGGCTCGCGCGCTTCCCCGGCCCGGTGATCGCCGCCCTGAACGGCCATGCCCTGGGCGGCGGCGCCGAGTTCGCCATGGCCGCCGACATCCGGGTGGCCGCCGACGACATCAGGATCGGCTTCACCCAGGTGAACCTCGCGATCATGCCCGCGTGGGGCGGTGCCGAGCGGCTCGCGGAACTGATCGGCAGGGGGCGGGCGTTGATGCTCGCCGGCTCCGGAACCGTGCTCGGCGCCGAGGAGGCCCAGCGGCTCGGGCTGATCGACCGGGTGCTGCCGCGGGCCGACTTCGACGAGGGCTGGCGCGCCCTGGCCCGCTCCCTCGCCTCCGTCCCGGCGCGGGAGATCAAGCACGTCATGAGCGGCGCCGTACCGGCGACCGAGGCGGCGCGCGCCTTCGCCCGCCTGTGGGTGGCCGACGAACACTGGCGAGCAGCGGAGAAGGTGATGTCCCGTGGCAAGTGAGGTCCAGGTGGAGACGAGCCCCGTCGGTCCGGTCGTACGGCCGCCCGGCGGCACCGAACTGGTCGTGCTCTATCTGCACGGCGACCGGCACCTCTCGTGCACCCCGGAGGCCGCGCTCGACCTGGCTAGCCGCCTCGCCCTGTGGACGGACGCCGTCGTGGTCTGCGCCCGCTACGGGGGCACCTTCCCCGACGCGCTGGACGACGTGCACGCCGCGTACGACCACTGCGAGTCCAGGGGACCGGTGGCGGTGGCCGGCGAGCGGCTGGGGGCCGGGCTCGCGGCCGCCCTGCTGGTGCGGCTGCGGGACCTCGGAGCCCCGCCGCCCCTGTGCGGGGTGCTCAACTCGGCGCTGCTCGACCTGACCCTGGACTCCCCGAGCCTGTTGCTCAACGCGGCGGCCGATCCGACCTTCGACGTCCCCGAACTGCGGCGCCGCTGCGCGCACTACGCCGCGGGCACCTCGCCGACCGATCCGCTGCTGAGCCCGCTGCACGCCAACCTCCACGGGCTGCCCCCCGTCCAACTGCTCGCGGCGGGCACCGATCCCCTGCTGGACGACTCCCTGGGGTTCGCCACCCGCGCGGCGCGCTCCGGGGTCACGGTGGACCTGCGGATCCGGCCCGACGCGCCCAGCCTGCACCCGGAGACCGTCACCGCCATGGGCGACTTCATACGGGCGTGGACCCCAGCAGCACGGACAGCACATCCCGCATGATCTCGGGGTAGTCGTCCTGCTCGCCGTCCAGGAGCCACTGCTGCTGCATGCCGTCGAGCATCGCCAGCATGGCCCGGGCCGCGGCCCGCGGGGCCAGACCGCTCGGCAGGCGCTCGCCGTACCGCTCGGTGAGCCGGGCCATCATCAGCGCCTGCATGGTCTCGTAGTGGTCGTGCAGGTACTGCTGCGCCGGGTCTCCTCCCGTGACGCCCTCGGCCAGCATCACGCTGTGGACCTGGGCCAGACAGGGGTGGGTGTGGTCGTAGGCGACCACTTCGGCGAACAGCCCCGGCCAGTCGTCCTTGTCGTCATGGCCGAGGAGGTGCTCGCGGTTGAGGTCCTCCCTGAAGCGCAAAAGCGCCATGAAGAGCTTCTTCTTGCTCGGGAAGTAGTGCAGCACGCCCTGCCGGGTCAGTCCCGCCCGCTCGGCGACCGCGTCGATCGAGGTCCCCCGGTAGCCCCGCTCCGCGAACACCCGCAGGGCCGCCTCAAGGATCTCCTCGCGCCGGGTCTCTTTCATCCGGTACCCCTCCCGCGACGGACCGTGCCGACGCAACACTACGTTTGCCGTCGCAGTCAGGGGACCCCTCGAACACGCACCGTTTGGCGCCCGGCGCCTTACGGCCGGGGCTCAGCGCTCGTGCTCGATCAGGGCGAGGGTGGTGTCAGCCGCGTCCAGCACGATGCCGGTCGAGGCCTTGGCCGCGCCGGCCAGATCGGCCACCAGCCGGACGTCCTTGCGCAGCAGCGGTCCGGCCTGGGCCGCGATGCGGTCGAGGGTCCCGCCGGCCGCCGCGATCCGGCCCAGTGCGAAGCTCGATCCACTGCCGTGGGCCATCACCTCGGCGAGTGCGGCGGGATCGACGTCGAACTCCCGGCCGAGGGCGAGGGTGCCCGCCGCGGTGGCGAGATTCGCCGTGAACAGCACGTTGTTGAGGAGTTTGGTGAGCTGCCCGGAGCCCAACGGGCCCATGTGGACCACGGGATCGCCGTACGTCTCGAACACCTTGCGGCAGAACCGGACGGTGCCGGACTCGCCCCCGACCATCACCAGCAGACGGCCCTCGGCCGCCGCCGGGCCACCGCCGCTCACCGGCGCGTCGATCAGCGTGACCCCGTGGGCGCGGGCCCGGTCGGCGAGACGGTGACAGGTGTCGGGGTGGACGGTGCTGTGCACGGCGATCACCCCTCCCTGCCGAAGCCCCGCCAGCACCCCGCGATCCCCCGCGACGACCTCCTCCACATCGGCGTCGTCGACGACACAGACGCACACGAGGTCGCTGGCGGCGGCCAGTTCGGCGGGGGACACGGCACGCTTCGCGGGCGTGTCGTCGAAGGGGGCGAGCGAGGCGGGACGGCGTGCCCACAGGGTCGTCCCGAAGCCCGCGTCGACGATCCGGCGCGCCATGGGGGCGCCCTGACTGCCCAGACCTATGAATCCGACGCGCATCGGCGGGCCTCCTGAGTCCTGGGTGCCGGGCGCCAGAACACGCCGAGCAGACCGGCCGTCGCCGCCACGGCCACCCCGAGGGCGATGCCGCCGCCGGCCCAGCCGGTCACCTCGATGTCCCCGGCATGGTCCACGGAGAGCCTGCCGGGTCCCAGTACCGCCAGGGCCAGCGAGACCACCGCGAGGACGAGGACGTACTCGTAGCCCTCCTTGAAGACGAAGAATCCGTTGGGCCGGTGCGCGAGGACGCCCGCGACCAGCATCACGGAGATGACCGCCGCGCAGGCCAGCGGGGTGAGCAGCCCGGCGATCAGCAGGGCGCCCGCGCCGACTTCGGTGACCACGCTCATCCACGCCTGAAGCTTGCCCCGCCGTAGCCCGAGCCCGGAGAACCAGCGGGCCGTGCCCTCGATCCGGCCGCCGCCCCGCCAGTGGTTGAGTCCGTGCGCGATCATCACGGTCCCCAGGACCACCCGTACCAGCAGCAGCGCTGCCACGTCCGCGTCGCTCAACTCGCCCTCCCGGGCCGCTCTCGTGCCGCGCTCGCGCGAGCCAGCACACACTCCTCGACGAACGAAAGGATCTTGAGGTGGTACGCCATCGCCGTCAGCCCGATGCTCAGGTTGTGGCCGCCGTCCGCCTGTTCGTCGACGACGACGCGCGGCGAGGCGGTGAACAGGGACGCGATGTCGGCCAGCGCCGCGGGCCCGGACCGCCACACCCGCTCGTGCTCGCCGAGGCTGTAGTGCACGGGGACGCGCACCAGGGGGGCGAGTTCGGGAAGGACCAGCGGCCAGCTCCTGGCCACGACCCCCTCGTAGGAGGGCGAGGGCGAGGCGAACCGGGCGCCGCCGACGACATCGTCCTCGTAGAGGTGCGAGGGATTCCACAGCAGGTCCCGGACGCTGCCGGCCGCCGGCCTCGGCCACGACTCGTTGTGCCGTACGCCCAGGATGTCCACCGCGTCGTCGTGGTGGTGGCGCCCTGTGCCGGCGATCTCCACGCCCAGCAGGTCGCTCCCCCGGTCGTCGGCCGCCATGCGCAGCGCCAGCTCGCAGCCGATCGAGTGCGCCAGCACGAAGACGCCCGCCCCGCGCGGACGCGAGGCGAGCAGCCGGTCCACCGCCGTGTAGGCGAGATCGACCCGCCGCTCCACCGGGGCCAGCTCCCCACCGTGCGGGGCGGAACTGCCGTATCCCGGCCGGTCGAGCGCGAGGACGGTGAACCCGAGCGCCGAACCGGTGCGCAGCAGCGACAGGTGCGGCCTGCCCGGGTAGTCGAAGTACCCCGAGTGCGCCGCCCCGCCGTGCAGCGCCAGGACGACGGCCCGGGGCCGGCGCGCCTCCTGCAGCAGCGCCGATACGGGGATGCCGTCGACGTCGACGACACGGGAGACGCCCGTCATGTGTCCGCCCGCAGCAGGATGACCCCGCTCGGGGTGAGACCGCCGGTGCTCGTCACGGCGACCCGCGCACCGTCCACCTGGCGCGCTCCGGCCTCGCCGCGCACCTGTGTGACGGCCTCGTGGACGAGCCCCAGGCCGTGGGTGCGGCCGTGCGAGAGCTGGCCGCCGTGGGTGTTCAGCGGGAGCAGTCCGTCCCTGGCGATGTTCTTGCCTCCGTCGAGGAAGTCCTTGGCCTCACCGATGCCGCAGAAGCCGAGCCCCTCGATCCAGGAGAGGCAGTTGAAGGTGAAGCCGTCGTAGAGCTGGGCCACGTCGACGTCCGAGGGACGCAGTGACGTGCGCGTCCACAGGTGGGCGGACTGGCCGAGCACCTGCGGTTCATGGGTGAGGGAACTCTGGTCCCATTCGAGCCGCTCCATGATCTGGGTGCCGACGGCCTCCACCAGGACGGGTGGCCTGGCGAGGTCGCGAGCGGCGTCCACGGCCGACACGATGACGGCCACCGATCCGTCGCAGGGCACGTCGCAGTCGTACAGCCCGAAGGGGGTGGTGACCGTCCTGGCCGACAGGTAGTCGTCCATGGTCATCGGATCGCGGTAGATCGCGGTCGGGTTGAGCGCGGCGTTCGCGCGCTGGTTGAGCGCGATCCAGCCGAGCGTCTCGCGCGAGGTGCCGTAACGGTGGAAGTGCCGCTGGGCGTTCTGGGCCAGGGTGTGGGCCGCCGAGACCGCCCCGAAGGGCTTCTGCCAGCCCGTGACCCTGCGACCGGCCTCCTGGGTGATCCGGCCGCGCCGGATCAGCTCGCCGTAGGAGGCCTCCCAGACCGTACGGAAGCACAGCACATGCCGGGCGAGTCCCCCCGCGACGGCCAGCATCGCGGCGATGAGCGAGCCGCCGGGACCGAAGGTCTCGGCGCCGCCGTTGTACCAGGTGGGCCTGATGCCGAGGGCGTCCTCCAGCGCGGTGACGCCGCCCTCGGCGAAGCCGCCGTAGGCGCCGGCGCCCGGGTAGGTGGCCAGGCCGTCGATGTCGTCGAGGGTCAGACCCGCGTCCGCGACGGCGCGTTCGCAGGCCCGCACGGTCAGCGACAGCGGAGGGACCATCAGCCGGCGCCCGATCTCCGACATCCCGATGCCGCTGATCGCGACCTTGTCCTCGAACTTCTCGGGCGTGGCCATGGGGCGTACGTGGCGCCGCATGTGCTCGGGTTCCACCTCGTCCGAGGGCGGCGGAGCCGGGGGGCCCTGCTCGGCCGCGGGGCGGAAGAGCGGCAGCCATACGTCCTCGACCTGTGCGAAGACGACCTCCAGCCGCATGCCCAGTTCGAGTTCGTCCGGGTCGCATTCGACGAGGTTGGTGGTGAGCCGGACCCGGGTGTCCTCCTCGACGGCGACCTGCGCCACCACGTAGGGCGCAGGCATGCCGGGCGCGCTGAACCGGTGGTTGACGGTGAAGCCGATCAGCGTCGCGTACCCGGAGACGGCCCGCACCCCGGTCTCGTGGCCCCGGCAGTAGCGGCAGACGGGCTGGGGCGGATGCAGCAGGGCCGAGCACGACTCACACTCCGTCAGGCGCAACCGGCCGTCCGCTCCGGAGGTCCAGAAGAACTCGTTCTCCTCTGTGATCACCGGCAGCGGACGTCCCGTGGGTCCGGCCACATCGTCTCCTCACCGTGCCACCGCTCGGGTGGCACACGTACTCCTGACGGGCCGCCGAAGATCAGCGGTCGATCCTCGCGGGCCCCTTGCGTACCGTGACCGGCTCGGCGAGCCTTTGTTCGTCGACGACCCTCTGGAGGGTCTCCAGGGTCTCGTCGAGCCCGGCACCGGTCCGGGGGCCCGGCGTGAAGGTCCCCGGAAGGTGCCGCATGCCCTGGATGACGCCGATGGTCTCGTAGTGCTCCGCGCCCTCGGGGTCGCAGCGGAAGTCGGGCATCCGGTCGAGGACCTGGGTGACCATCCGCTTGAACACCGTGCGTGCCACGTTGGAGCCGATGCAGCGGTGGATGCCGAGGCCGAAGCTGCTGTGCCGGTTGCCCTTGCGTTCCATGTCGATGGAGTCGGGCTCCGGGAACACCTGCGGGTCCCGGTTCGCCATCGCCCAGGACAGCCAGAGCCGTTCGCCCTCCTTGAACCGGGTGCCGGCGATCTCGCAGTCCGCGGAGAAGGTCCGTCCGTCACCGGGCGCGGGGGCGTAGAAGCGCAGGAACTCCTCGGTCGCGGAGTCCAGCAGCGCCTTGCGGTCCCGGCTGAGGCGGTCCCGTTCGGCCGGGTGCTCCGAGAGCCACTCCAGCGCGTGCGCGGTGAGCGCCGTGGTGGTGTCGAAGCCGCCGCCGATCAACAGGGCGAGCACGCCGAGGAGTTCGTCGTCGGGCGGGGACTGGCCGTTGATCTCCGCGCGGACCAGGGCGTCGACCAGGCCCGGGCGCGGTGCCTGCCGGATCTCCGCGATGGTCATGGCCAGGTCCGCGCCCATCGCCTTCTGCAGCTCGACGACGCGGGCCTGGTCGGGCGAGTTCGGCGGTGTGTAGACCGAGGCGTGGGCCGCCTCGTTGTAGATGGTCCACTTCCTGACCGGGATGCCCATCATGGCGAGCGTGAGCACGGCCGGTACGACGTTGGCGAGGTCGTCGACGAAGTCGATCCGCCCCGACTCGATGTTCTCGTCGATGCAGGCGCGCGCCACCTCGTCGATCAGCGGAATCCAGCGGCTGATGGCGGCGGGCGACAGATAGGGGTTGAGCGTCTGGCGGTAGTAGCGCTGCTCGGGCGGATCCATCTCCAGGAACCCGCCCCTGACGGCCTTCGCCCGGGGCGGCGGCGGGATGGTGATGCCCTGGTACCCGCGCCGCTCACCCTTGACGTCATGGTCGTTGGAGAGGAACTCGGCGGACCGGGCCAGCTCGAAGACCTCCCGGTTGCCACTGGCGACCCAGTGACCGCCGTAGGTCTCCGACCAGGCGATGGGGCACTTGGACTGCAACTCCTGGGTGACCGCCTGGAATTCGTGGCGGTACTCGGGAGTGTGCCGGTCGAAGTGCACCGGGTTCCTCTTGGGGTCGTCGTTGACGGTGTCGTCCGTGGTCATCGGATTGCTCTCCCCTCAGGAGATGAAGATCGCTCGCTCGGGGCAGGACCTGACGGCCTCGACGGCCTCGTCCTGCTGGTCGTCCGAGACCTCTTCCTTGATCACCGATGAGTGACCGTCGATCTCGCTGAGCTCGAAGATGTCCGGAGCACGCATGGCGCAGAGCGTGTGACCCTGGCAGCGCTCCGGGTCTACCCGTACCTTCACGTCGCTTCCTTCCTGCCGCGCGGGGTGGCTACTTGAGGTCGGCCAAGGACTTGCCGACATCGGCCAGGGTCATGGGCTTGGCGTAGGTGCCCTTGAACTTGTAGGGGGTCACGTTGCAGCGGTAGGCGCCGGTGTCGGGCTTGAAGTCGGCGGCCACCCAGCCCTTGGCGGTCGCCTTGACCGGGTCGAAGCACTTGGGAGCCACGGTGGGGGACGACAGGTCCATCGGGGCCTGCAGGCCACCGCCGGTCCAGGCGGTCTGCTTGAGCGCGTTGTCGTACACGCACGTGCGGGTGAGTTCGGCGCAGTCGCCGGCGGCCGTGGCGAACAACAGCCAGCTGGAGAAGGCCTTCAGCGCCGGCAGGGTGACCTGGGCGTCGGGGGCGTACTTCTTGTAGAGGTCCTCGACCGCCTTGGTCGCCGGGTTGGAGGAGTCCTCCAGCGGGGCGAAGCCGCCGAGGTCGGCGAAGTTGGCCTGCTTCGCCAGCGCGGTACCGGCCAGCTGGATGAAGGCGGGGCCGTAGGCGTTGCTGTTGGCGTCGATCCAGTCGGGCGCGTAGCCGATGTTGGTGAGTACCTGCTCCAGCTTGGCCAGACTGGCGAAGTCGCCGAGGAAGACCAGTCCCTTGACCTTCTTGTTCTTGATGGACTGCGCGTACGGTGTCCAGTCGGAGACACCCTGGGCCGGATACAGGTCCGAGTAGGTGATCCTGCCGCCCGCCGCGATCAGCGTCTCCTTGTCCTGCGCGGTGATGGGCTTGACGACCGGGGAGTCACCGGCGATGATCCCGACGCTGCTCGCCGACGCCGGGTACGCCTCCTTGAGCAGCCAGGAGAAGTAGCCACCGTAGGGCGAGTAACCGGTCGCGGCGCCCTGGACGGTCACCTGGAGGTCCGCTCCGATGGCCTGGCTGGTCTGCGCGGGGAAGTCGGGGAGCAGGCAGTTCAGCCTGTCCTTGACGCCCATGCCGTCGAGCGCGGCGCCGCCGCCGACGAGCGCGAAGTCCGAGCGACAGGCCTCGATCATCCGCTGGCGGACCTCGACGAGCTTGGAGTCGTGGGTGACGGGAACGAGCTTGCGTCCGTTGATGCCGCCCGCGTCGTTGCACCAGGAGATGAACACCTTGGCCGCGTCGACGAACTCCGGGTTCTTGGTGAAGCCGACGTCGCTGAAGACACCGACCTTGATCTCGGAGTTGGTGACTCCCTGGGCGGTGGAGGCCTTGACCGTGCCGGAGTGGCAGACGTGTCTGAGCGTGCCGAAGTCGGCCGCCGCGGCGGAGTCGGACGCGGACGCGGAGGGCTTGTCGCCGCTCGGCGACGTGGTGGAGCGGGCGGAACACCCGGCCAGGGCCAGGACGGCGGCCACAGCGATGAGCAAGCGTCTCATCGGTTCTCCTCGATTTCGTTCCCCGAAAAAGGGTGGTCAGGTGACCGCGCCCGCTTCTTTCAGCTCGATGATGCGGGGCCAGTCCAGTCCCAGTTCCCTGAGGATTTCCTCGGTCTGGGCAGCGAACTCGGGCGCCGGCCCGAGTGAGGGAGCGGTGGTGTCGAACTGCACGGGGCTGGCGGCCAGATCGATCTCACCGACCCGGAGCAGGTACTCGTTCGCCCGGATCTGCGCGTCGGCGCCCACCTGCAGGGTGTCCTGCACCGGGGCCCACGGCCCGGCAAGGGTGGCGAAACGCTCGGTCCACTCGGCGAGGGTGCGGCCGGCCAGCACCGTCCGCAGGATCTTGACGGCCTCTTCGGTGTTCGCGGCGAGCAGCTCGGCCGTGGCGAAGCGGGGGTCGTCGGCCAGCTCCGGGTGGTCGATGTGGTGGCACACGTCGGCCCAGAACTTTCCGGGCTGGAGCATGACGAAGGCCAGATAGCGGTCGTCGGCCGTGGCGTAGATGCCGGACAGCGGGTTGATCGGCGAGCCGTGGGCACCGGGCACCGGTGCCACCCAGGACTTGTCGAGGTGCAGCGAGACCGCGGTGGCCTGGCCGTTGGCCCATACGCCACTGCCGAGCAGGGAGACGTCCACGACCGACGGCTCGCCGGTGCGCTCGCGCCGCAGCAGTGCCGCCGCGATGCCTCCGGCGAGGTTCGTGCCGGAGATGGTGTCCCCGTAGGCGGGCGTGGGGCTGATCATGCCCTCGACGCCGGGCGGGGTGATGCTGGCGGCGGTGCCGCCCCGGGCCCAGAAGGCGGTCATGTCGTACCCGCCCTTCTCGGATTCCGGTCCGCGCGGCCCGAGCGCGCTGCCACGGGCGTAGATGATGCGGGGGTTGACCGCGCGGATGTCGTCGACGTCGATGCCGAACCGCCGCCGGTGTCCGGGCAGGAAGCTGGTGAGGAACACGTCGGAGCGGCGGGCCAGGTCGTGGAGGACTTCCCTGCCCTCGGGCCGGGTCATGTCGAGGCCGAGGCTGCGCTTGCCCCGGTTGGCGTGCTCGATGTTGGGGTTCGGGTCGCCCTCGACGCGCAGCGTGCCGGTCTGCCGCAGACCGCGCTGCGGATCGCCCGTGACGGCGTGTTCGACCTTGATGACGTCGGCGCCCCAGTCGGCGAGCACGGCTCCGGCCGAGGGGACGAAGCCGTACATGGCGACTTCGAGGACGCGGATGCCTTCGAGCGGACGCATTACGGGACCACCACCGCGAAGGACTTGATCTCCAGGAACTCCTCCAGGCCGGCGACCCCGCTCTCCCGGCCGACGCCCGACTGCTTGTAGCCGCCGAAGGGGACTTCCTGGGAGAAGTAGTTGCCGCCGTTGATGCTGAAGGTGCCGGTACGGATCCGGCGCGCCACGGCGATGGCCCGCTGGGCGTCGGCGCTGTGCACCGCGCCGGACAGGCCGAAGATCGAGTCGTTGGCGATGCGTACGGCGTCGTCCTCGCCGTCGTAGGGAATGACCGCGAGCACCGGTCCGAAGACCTCGTCCTGCGCGATCTCGCCGGCCGGGTCGACGTCGGCGAGCAGGGTGGGCGTGTAGAAGAAGCCCGGGTCGACGCGCTTGCCGCCGGTGACCAGCGTGGCGCCGGCCGCGACGGCCCGTTGCACCATGGCGTCGACCTTGTCGCGCTGGCGTTCGCTGATGAGCGGCCCCATGAAGGTCTTGGGGTCGGTCGGATCGCCGTACGACACGCGTTCGAGGCCGGCCGCGACCATGGCGACGATCTCGTCGTGGTGCTCCCTCGGCACGAGCAGCCGGGAGGTGAGCGCACAGCCCTGTCCCGAGTGGGAGCAGATGGTGAAGGCCGCGAACATGGAGGCGGCGCGGAAGTCGGCGTCGTCGAGCACGATCATGGCGGACTTGCCGCCGAGTTCCAGGAAGACCTTCTTCACGGTGGCGCTCGCGGCCTCCATGATCCGGCGGCCGGTCGCGGTGGAGCCGGTGAAGGTGATCATGTCGACGTCGGGGTGCTTGGTGAGCACCTCGCCGGCCTCGACCCCGGAGGAGACGATGACGTTGACCACGCCGGGCGGGATGTCCGTGTGTTCCGCGATCAGTTCGCCCAGGTACAGGGTGGTCAGCGGGGTGTCCGGGGCGCCTTTGAGGACGACCGTGCAGCCGGCCGCGAGCGCGGGGACCAGCTTGGCGAGCGCGAGCTGGTTCGGGTAGTTGTACGGGATGATCGCGGCGACGACCCCGGCCGCCTCCTTCTCCACCCAGCGGCGGTGGCGCTGCCCGCGGATCTCGCTCTCGCCGAGCTCCTCGGTCAGGGGGTACTTCTCCAGCAGGTCGGTGTAGTACGGGACCAGCTTGATCGGCTCGTCCAGCTGGGGGCCGTGGGTGAGCATGCGGGGCGCGCCGACCTCGGCGATCGTCAGGTCGCGCAGCTCTTCCTGATGGTCGGTCAGCGCCCGGTGCAGCTGGCGGAGGCAGCGCAGGCGCCGGGCGGTGTCGGTCGCCCAGCTCGTGGTGTCGAAGGCGCGGCGGGCGGCGGCGACGGCGGCTTCGGCGTCGGCGGCCGTGGCGTCGGGGGCGTGGTCGAGCACTTCGCCGGTCGCGGGGTTGAGCGAGGGGAAGGTCTTCTCGGTCTCGACGAGCCGGCCGTCGATGAGCAGGCGCTTCACAGCCGGACCACCTGTCCGCCGTCGACGCTGACGACCTGACCGGTCAGCCAGCGCGCCTCATCGGACAGCAGGAACAGGACGGCGGGCGCCAGGTCTTCGGGCGTGCCCATCCGCTTGATGGCCAGGTTGTTCGTCATCTGCTCCTGGAACTCCCTGGGCACGACGCTCCGGGTGGCTTCGGTGTCCGTGGGTCCGGGCGCGATCCCGTTGACCCGGATGTTCTTGCCGCCGAGTTCGGCGGCGAGCGAGGCGGTCAGGCTGTTGATCCCGGCCTTGGCCAGTCCGTAGTAACCCCCGCCGAGCCAGGCGGCGGTGGACGACTGGTTGACGATGGCGCCGCCCTCGGGCATGTGCGGGACGACGGCGCGGGTGCAGTGCAGCGCGCCCATCAGGTTCACCTGGAGGAAGCGGTTGAGGTAGTCGAGGGGGACCGTGGTGAGGCCGTCGCGCCTCATGCTGTGGAAGATGGCGGCGTTGTTGACCAGGTAGTCGATGCGTCCGAACTCCGCCATCACGGCGGCCGCCATCGCCTCCGCGGACGCGGGGTCGGCGACGTCCACCTTGACGAACAGAGCCGCGTCGCCGATCTCCTTGGCGACCCGCTCGCCCTGTTCCTCGTTGAGTTCGGCGACCACCACGCGTGCGCCTTCGGCCGCCAGTGCCCGGGCGTAGCCCTCGCCGATGCCCTGGCCCGCGCCGGTGACGATCGCAACCTTGTCCTGGAACCGCATCCTGCCTCCTTGCTCGGATGTGGTGGAAACTATATTCTCAGCCTACGCAAATCAATATTCCGGAAACGAGAACGTCATGGCAGGCGGGAGAAGGCGAGGACCGGCCAAACCTGACCATCATTCAGGATCGGAGGCTCATCCCGACGGACAGCGGGAGGCGAGAGGCCCGCCGTCCCAGGCCTTCCGGTGGACCAACTGGCGAGAATACTATTCTCGCATCTGGAAGGGAGATTTTCATGATCGCAACGAAGGCCCTCAGCCCGAGCCTGGGCGTAGAGGTCACCGGGGTCGGCAATCCGCTCGACGATCAACTGATCAGCCGGTGCGCGGAGGCGCTCCAGTGGCGCGGCATCCTTCTCGTCCGCGGTCTGCACCTCGACGACGAAGGCCAGCTGGCCTTCAGCCGCAGGCTGGGCAAGGTCTTCGCGGTGCGGGGCAAGGAGATCTTCACCGTCTCGCTCGACCCGGCCAGGAACCCGACGGCCGAGTACCTCAAGGGGACGTTCCACTGGCACATCGACGGCACCACCGACCCCGTACCGACCAGGACGACCACACTGACCGCCCGGCATGTGGCCATGACCGGCGGCGGGACCGAGTTCGCCAGTACCTACGCGGCGTACGAGAACCTTCCGGAGGCGGACCGCAAGCAGTACGACGACCTGCGCGTGGTGCACAGCTTCGAGGCGGCCCAGCGGCTGGTGACGCCCGATCCAGGTCCCGAGGTGCTCGCGGGCTGGCGCAAGGTCCCCACCCGTGAGACGCCGTTGGTGTGGAAGCGCCGGGACGGCCGCCGCTCGCTGGTGATCGGGGCGACGGCGGACCACATCGTCGGCATGGCGGCCGCCGAAAGCCGGGCCCTGCTGGACCAGTTGCTGGAGTGGACCACCCAGGAGAGGTTTCGCTACACCCACGACTGGCGGGTCGGCGACCTGGTGGTGTGGGACAACACCGGGATGCTGCACCGGGCGCTGCCGTACAGCGCCGACTCGCAGCGGACGCTCCAGCGCACCACCATCGTCGGCGACGAGGAGCTGTCATGAGGACGGCGGTCGTCACCGGCGGCGCTTCCGGTATCGGTCTGGCCATCGCGGAGCGGCTGGCCAAGGACGGCTACCAGGTCGCCGCGCTCGACCTCGATCCCTCGGACACGAGTGTCGTCCCCGCCACCGACGTCGCCGACCGGGCCCAGGTGGATGCGGCGCTTGCCGCGGTCAGGGAACGGCTGGGACCGGTCACGATCCTGGTCAACGCGGCCGGAACGGACGGCTTCAAGCGCTTCTCCGACCTCACCTTCGAGGCCTGGCACCGGGTGATCAACGTCAATCTGAACGGCGTCTTCCACTGTGTGCAGGCCGCGCTTCCGGACATGATGGAGGCGGGCTGGGGACGGATCGTCAACATCTCCTCCTCGAGCGCCCAGTCGGGCCAGCCGTTCATGACGCACTACGTGGCATCCAAGTCGGCGGTCAACGGACTGACGAAGGCGCTGGCCCTGGAGCTGGGCCCGTTCGGCGTGACCGTCAACGCGGTACCGCCCGGTTTCATCGACACCCCGATGCTGCGCAAGGCGGAAGCGCGCGAACTGCTCGGCGGGACAGTCGAGGAGCACATCCAGCGCACGCCGGTACGACGGGTTGGCCGCCCGGAGGACATCGCCGCGGCCTGCGCGTTCCTCGTGTCGGAGGAGGCCGGATACATCACGGGCCAGATCCTGGGCGTGAACGGGGGCCGCAACACATGAACCGCATCCCGCCGCTCCCCTACGACGAGTGGGACACCGAGGCGATGGCGTCCTTCGCACCGGGGCGCAAACTGCTGCCGTCCAACGCCCTGGGTCTCTTCGCGCAGCACCCGGAACTGGCCACGGCCTTCCTGGGCTACAGCCGATATCTACTGAGCCGCCGTTCGACACTGCCGCCGCGCACCCGCGAACTGGCCATCCTGCGGGTGGCCTGGCGCAGGCGCTGCCAGTACGAGTGGTCCCAGCACGTACTGATCGCCCGGAAGGCCGGCGTCACCGACGAGGAGATCGACGCGATCCGCGTCGGCAAGCCGACCCCGATCACGCGGGCGGTGGACGAACTGGAGACGGACTCGGGCCTGTCCGACGACACCTACCAGGCGCTAGCCGCCGACCTGAACGACCGGCAGCTCATGGATCTGGTCTTCACCATCGGCACGTACGGCCTGCTGGCCATGGTCCTCAACACCTTCGAGGTGGAGCTCGATCCCGGCCTACCTGCGGAGAACTTCACTATCACTGAGTGAGAATGCTATTCTCACTCCGGAAAGGGGAGCAGCCATGCCACACTTCAGCAAGCCTGAGGCCGGGAGCTGGACCGAGCAGTACCCCGAACTGGGCACGAGTCCCGTGAACTACGAGGACTCGATCGATCCCGCCTACTACGAGGCCGAGCGGGAGGCCATCTTCAAGCGGACCTGGCTCAACGTCGGCCGCGTCGAGCAGGTCCCCAAGCCCGGCCACTACTTCACCAAGGAACTCGCCGCGGCCGGCACCTCACTGATCATCGTCCGCGGCCGCGACCAGCAGGTCCGCGCCTTCCACAACGTCTGCCGCCACCGCGGCAACAAGCTCGTGTGGAACGACTTCCCTGGCGAGGAGGTCAAGGGCACCTGCCGCCAGTTCACCTGCAAGTACCACGCCTGGCGCTACGACCTCACCGGCAAGCTCACCTTCGTCCAGCAGGAGGGCGAGTTCTTCGACCTCGACAAGGACGACTACGGCCTCAAGGAAGTCGCCTGCGACATCTGGGAAGGCTTCGTCTTCGTCAACCTCGACCCCCAGCAGGGCCTGCGGGAGTACCTCGGGGACATGGCCAAGGGCCTGGAGGGTTACCCCTTCCACGAGATGACCGACGTCTTCACCTACAAGGCCGAGGTCGGCAGCAACTGGAAGCTGTTCATCGACGCCTTCGCGGAGTTCTACCACGCTCCCGTCCTGCACCAGAAGCAGGCCACCAAGGAGGAGGCGGAGAAGCTCCTGGGCTACGGCTTCGAGGCGCTCCACTACGAGCTGCACAGCCCCCACTCGATGATCTCGTCCTGGGGCGGTATGGCGCCGCCGAAGGACCCCTCGATGGTCAAGCCGATCGAACGGGAGCTGCGCAGCGGTCTGTTCGGCCCCTGGGACCGGCCCGACATCGCGGGCCTCGACCCCCTGCCGGCCGGTGTCAACCCGGCCCGCCACCGCTCCTGGGGCACCGACTCCTTCGTGCTGTTCCCGAACTTCATGCTGCTCCTGTGGGCGCCGGGCTGGTATCTGACGTACCACTACTGGCCGACGGCCGTGGACAAGCACCTGTTCGAGGCGAACCTCTACTTCGTCCCCGCGAAGACGGCCCGCGAGCGCCTCGCCCAGGAACTCACCGCCGTCACCTTCAAGGAGTACGCCCTCCAGGACGGCAACACCCTCGAGGCCACCCAGACGATGCTCAAGGGCCGCTATGTCACCGACTTCCCCCTCAACGACCAGGAGATCCTCCTGCGCCACCTCCACAAGGTCGTGAGGGACTACGTGAAGGAGCACGCCGATGCTGCCGAGTGACTTCGCCGAACTCGAGCCCTACAGCGACTGGATCCTCGGCAGCGAACGCGAACGCTACGCCAAGCGCCTCGCCAGCGGCATGGCGGACATGCAGGCGTTCTACGACGCGGCGTTCCCCCTGCTGGACCGCGCGACGACACATCTCGACACGTTCCCGCTCGACGACCTGCCCGAGCCCGAACGCAACCTGATGCTGCTCATGTTCTCCCTCGTCATGGTGTCGTTCCCCATCGAGGTCTGGAAGCAGCCCCGCGTCCCCGACTCGGGCGCCGCCTACCTCGACGTCATCGCCGAGCCGCAGGTCTGAGATGGTCACGCTCAAGGCCGCCCGCGTCCTGCACGTCGAGACGGGGCAGATCGAGGAACCGGGCCTGGTCACCGTCGACGGCGACCGCATCACGAGCGGCGGCCGCGCAGGAGGAGGCGAGGGTGACGTCCTGGATCTGGGCGACGTCACTGTGCTGCCCGGCCTGATGGACATGGAGGTCAACCTCCTCATGGGAGGCCGGGGCGAGGTCCCGGGCCTCTCCCCCGTCCAGGACGACCCGCCGCTGCGCATGCTCCGCGGGGTCGCCAACGCACGCCGGACACTGCGCTCGGGGTTCACCACCGTCAGGAACCTCGGCCTGTTCGTGAAGACCGGCGGCTATCTGCTGGACGTCGCCCTGGCCAAGGCCATCGACGCCGGCTGGATCGACGGCCCCCGCATCGTCCCCGCGGGGCACGCGATCACCCCGACCGGAGGGCATCTGGACCCCACGATGTTCGCCGCGTACGCCCCCGGCATCATGCCCCTCTCCCTGGAGGAGGGCATCGCCAACGGCGTCGACGAGGTACGCAAGGCCGTCCGCCACCAGATCAAGTACGGCGCCCAGCTCATCAAGGTCTGTGCGTCGGGCGGGGTCATGTCCCACACCGGCACCGCGGGCGCCCAGCACTACTCCGACGAGGAGTTGCGGGCCATCGTGGACGAGGCCCACCGGCGCGGACTCAAGGTGGCGGCGCACACCCACGGCGCCGCCGCCGTCCGGTCGGCCGTGGAGGCCGGCATCGACTGCATCGAGCACGGCTTCCTGCTGGACGACGAGACCATCGAGCTGATGGCCGAGCGCGGCACCTTCCTCGTCGCCACGACCGCCCTGATCGACGGCATGGACATCTCCAAGGCCCCGCCCGAACTGAAGGCCAAGGCCGGCGAGATCTTCCCGCACGCCAGGACGGTCGTCGCCCGGGCCCTCAAGGCGGGCGTGAAGATCGCGGTCGGCACCGACGCGCCGGCGATTCCGCACGGCCGCGGCGCCCAGGAGCTCATCGCCCTCGTCGAGCGCGGGATGACTCCGCTGGAGGTGCTCCGGGCGGCGACGGTCAACGCGGCCGAGCTGATCGACACCGAGGACCGCGGACGGATCGCCGAGGGACTCCTCGCGGACCTGATCGCCGTACCCGGCAATCCGCTGGAGGACATCTCGGTGACGGCCGACGTCCGCTTCGTGATGAAGGGAGGGAAGGTCTTCCGTCACGAGCGCGGCTGAACAAGGCCTGCCCGCGGGGTCGTTCTGAGGGGCGGGGCGCGTTTCGCGCCCCGCCCCTCAGAACGTCATCCTCAAGCCGACCGCGTTCACTGCGCCTTGATGTGGTCCTTCATCTCCTCCAACCGCGTGAGGATCGGGTAGCCGCCCACGCTCAGTGCGTTCCCGTGCCCGGTCTCGTGGATGTCGAACACCGACTGGACGGCCGCGTAGAAGCCCTGCACGTCCAGGGTCTGGTTGACGGCCCGCTTGGCCTGGCGGAGCGCGAAAGGGTGCATCCGCGCGATCTGCCCGGCCAACTCCATGGTGGCCGCGTCGAGTTCGCCGAGCGGGACGACACGGTTGACCATGCCGACCTTCTCCGCCTCCTCGGCGGTGACGGCCCGGCCGGTGAAGAGGATCTCCTTCGCCTTGCGCGGTCCGAGCTCCCAGGTGTGACCGTGGTACTCCACTCCCCCGATGCCCATGTGCACCACGGGATCGGAGAACTCGGCGTTCTCGGCGGCCACGATCAGATCGCAGGGCCAGCACAGCATCAGGCCGCCCGCGATGCACTTGCCCTGGACCGCGGCGATCGACGGCTTGGGCACGTTGCGCCAGCGCAGGGTGTACTCCAGGTACCTGCGCGCCTCGGCGGTGTAGATCCACTCCAGGGTGATCTTGTCGGGGCTCGGCCAGCGGTCCTTCAGGTCGTGGCCGGCCGAGAAGTGCCGTCCGTTGCCCCGCAGCACGATCACCCGTACGTCCTCGTCGGCCGCGGCGCGGGTCCAGGCCGCGTCCAGGTCGTCGAGGAGTCCCATGGTCTGGGCGTTGGCGACCTCGGGCCGGTTGAGGCTGATGACCGCGACCCGGTCCTCGACCTCGTACAGAATCTGGTCCATCCACGTCCTCCTGGGTTATCTCGGCAGGCCGAGGACGCGCTCGGCGATGATGTTGCGCTGGATCTCCGAGGTGCCGCCCGCGATCGTCCCGGCGAAGCTGCGCGCGTACCGCTCGAACCAGCTGGAGATGAAGTGGTCGATGCTCATGTGGTTCGGCGGGCCGGTCACTTCGGGATGGACCAGGCCCTCCGGCCCGCGGTCCTCCAGTGCGTTGAGGCTCGCGACCTGGATCGCCTCGGAGCCGAGCAGCTTGAGCACCGACAGCTCCGCCGGGTCACGGTCGCCGCCCAGCTGGCGGTAGCCGAGCAGCCTGAGCGCCTGGGCGTCCATGAGGAGCGTCGCGTACCACTCCTCGTCGCTGGGCGCGTCCCGGATCAGGTCGTCGAGGCGCTCGGCGAAGCTCAGCCACAGCATGGTCCGCTCGTGCCCGAGCGAGCCGTGCGCCACCGACCAGCCCTTGTTCAGAGGCCCGACGAGGTTCTCGCGCGGGACCCGGACGTCGGTGAAGAACACCTCGTTGAAGTCGAGGTCGTCCTGCGCGGCCATGGACGCGAACGGTCTGCGCACCACGCCCTCGGTGTCGGTGGGGATGAGCAGCACGCTGATGCCCTTGTGCTTGGGCGCGGCCGGGTCGGAGCGGACGAACGTCAGCAGGACGTCCGCGTCGTGCGCGCCCGACGTCCACACCTTCTGCCCGTTGACGACGAACTGGTCGCCGTCCAGGACCGCGCGGGTGCGCAGCCCGGCGAGGTCGGATCCGGCGCCCGGCTCGCTCATGCCGAGCGCCGCCGTGATCTCGCTGCGCAGGAGGGGAACCGCCCACCGCTTCTTCTGCTCCTCGGTCCCGAAGGTGAGGATCGAGGCCGCGACGATGCCGATGCCCTGGGGGTTGAAGCTGTGGTAGATCCGCCGCCTCGACAGCTCCTCCAGGTGGGCGAGTTGCTGCGGCAGGGTGGCGTTCCGGCCGCCGTACTCGGGGGGTTTGCCGGGCAGCAGCCAGCCCGCGTCGAACAGTGTGCGCTGCCAGCGGCGCGCCCACGCGGGGACGTCGGCGCTCGACCGCGACGCGGGGCCGGCCTCGTCCGGGGTGGGCAGGTGGGCGTCGAGGAAGGCGGCGAACTCGGCACGGAACTCCTCCACTTCGGAGCCGGAGTCCAGCTTCATCCCGTCACCACCCCTTCCTGCCCGCTCGTCTCCCGATACGGCCCGGACCTCTCCCCCTGCGGCCCGGACCTCTCCCGTTCCTGCCGTGTCTTCTCCAGCAACGCCCTGCGGTGTACGGCCGCCGTCCCCAGCAGCAGATCGCCGGCCTTGGCCCGCTTGAGGTGGATCTGCAGTTCGTTCTCCCAGGTGAAGCCCATCGCTCCGAAGAGCTGGAAGCCGTTACGGAAGACGATCCGCTGGCACTCCCCGGCGGCGGCCTTGGCCATCGAGGCCGCCCGGCCGCGCCGTGGGTCGTCCTCGGCGATGGTCAGCGCGGAGAAGTAGGCGAGGGCGCGGGCCCGTTCGATGGCGACGTACATGTCCGCCGCCTTGTGCTTGACGGCCTGGAAGGAGCCGATGGGCACGTCGAACTGGACGCGTTCCTTCACATGGGCCACGGCCAGATCCAGGATGCGCCGGCAGCTGCCGACCGTGGAGATCGCCAGGCCCATCAGGGCGAGGTCCGGGATCCCGGGGACCAGGTCGCCCACCTCCACATGAGCCACGTGGAGGGTCGGGTCGAAGATGTCGGCGCGCGCCGCGCCGAGCTCCGGGCCCGTCACGATCCGCACGCCGTCGCGGGTGAGCACGGCGATCTCGTCCGCCCGGTCCGCGTCGAGGACGAACCGGCCGGTGCCGTCGAACACTCCGGTCCCCGAGCCGCTCGGCAGCCGCCCGGCGAGCGGAGCGAACCAGGTGGCCGTGGCCAGGAAGGGGGTCGGATCGGCGGCGTACCCCAACTCCTCCAGGACGATGGCGAGTTCCACCGGAGGGGCCTCCAGCCACCCCAGTTCCAGATAGGTCGCCCACAGCTGGTCCGCGGGCTGCGAGCGCGACTTGGCGACCGTCTCCCGTACCAGCCGTTGCAGCAGCCGTTGGTCCTCGTCGAACTCAAACTCCACGGCCCACCTCCAGAAGGGTCTTGCCGATGGCACGGCGGTCCAGGTCCAGGGCCGTCGCCACCTCGTCGAGCGGGTGGACGGCGTGGACCCGGGGGTGGATCAGGTCCTCGGCGAACATGCGGTTCAGCTCGCCGCGGGTGACGGCCAGCTGCTCCCGGCCGTGCCGCGCCCAGCCGCCGAAGTCGAAGCCGTGGATCGTGACGCCCTTGAGCATCGCCAGATTCAGCGGGAGCCGGGGCACCTCGCCGTAGGCGAAGCCGACGTTCACGAACCGGCCGCCCCAGCGCATGGCCCGCAGCGCCTGTTCGGAGTGCGGTCCGCCGACCGGGTCGATCACGAGGTCGGCGCCGCCCGAGTCCCGCAGCCGCCGCTTGAGGTCGTCGTACGGGAGCGCTTCATGGGCGCCCTGTTCGAGGCAGGCCGCCCGCTTCTCCTCGGTGGAGGCCACGGCGACCACCTCCGCGCCGAGCAGCGCGGCGAGTTCGACGGCCGCGAGACCGACCCCGCCGGCCGCGCCGAGCACCGCCACCCGCTCCCCCTCCTGGAGGCGGCCGATCAGCGTCAGCGCGTTGTACGCGGTGGCGTGCGAGACCCCGAAGGCCGCCGCGCGCCGGGTCGGGATCGTGTCGGGGATCCGGTACAGGCCGGCCGCCCGGACGGCGACCCGCTCGGCGAAGGCACCGACGAAGACGGACCCGAAGACCCGCTGGCCCTTCTCGAACCCGTGCCCCGACTCGGCGACCACCCCGGCGAACTCACTGCCCGGAGTGAACGGCAGGTCCGCCTTCACCTGGTAGGTACCCCGGATCACCAGGACGTCGGCGAAGTTCACCGCCGCGTAGTGCACGTCGACGGGTACCTCACCGTCCGGGTCGGGGACCTCCTCCACGACCACCGGGCCGCCGACGGCATGACACCGGGCCGCCCTCATAGCCGTGTCGTCGCGGCCAGTTCGGCCGCCTGGGCCGCCATCTGCAGGACCGCGTCCCCGTAGTAGGCCATCTTCGGGTTGCCGCCGTCGCCCTTCACATGGCGGGCGTAGCCGCCCTCCAGCACGATCGCCATCTTGAACCGGGCGAGGATCACGTAATAGTCGATGTCGGCGACGTCCCGGCCGCTGACCTTGGCGTAGTGCTCGATGATGTCGGCCCGGTCCGGCATGCCCGTGTAGTCGGCGTACCTGCCCGCCGCGTCCCGGTCCTCGTCGGCGTTCGGCCAGCCCATGACGACCCATCCGAGGTCGAGCAGCGGGTCGCCCACGGTGGCCATCTCGAAGTCGACCAGGGCGGCGAGCTCGGCGGGCGCCCCGTGCTTGAACATCACGTTGGCGAACTGGTAGTCGCCGTGGATGATGCCTGGCTCCCAGTGCCGGGGCCGGTGGGTGCGCAGCCAGGCGGCCGCCGCGTCCAGCCCCGGTATCTCGCGGAACCTGAACTTCGCCAGGTGCGCCTGCCAGCGGTCCACCTGGCGGTCGTGGAAGCCTTCGGGCCGGCCGAACCCCTCGAGTCCCTGGGCCCGCCAGTCGACGTTGCCGAGCTTGGCGATGCCCTCCACCAGCTCGTAGGCGAGACCGGGGCGCAGGGACAGATCGCTCTTGAAGGGCTCGGGCCAGCCGTCGGTGTTCATCGGCGACCAGCCGTTCACATGACCCATGAGGTAGAAGCACGAGCCGATCACGTCGGTGTCGTCGCAGACCGCGATGGCCTCCGGATGTGGCACCTCCGTCCCGCCCAGCGCGTTCAGCACCCGGAACTCCCGCAGCATCGTCTCGTTGCGGCCCGGCGGCACCTTCTCCGGGGGCTTGCGCAGCACCATCCGCCGCTCGCCGCGCCGGATGTCGAAGATGTCGTTGGAGGTGCCCCCGGATATGAGGGACACCTCGACCGGTTCACCCGGAGCGATGTCCTGACCGTCCAGCCAGCGGGCGAGCGACTCGATGTTCACATGTTCTCCAGCTGCTTGCGGGCCCACTCCCGGCGAGCGGGCAGATGCTGTGAGGGCCAGGGCCCGGACGCGGCCTCGTAGCCGCGCAGGAGGTCCTTGGCCACCGTGACCTTGTGGATCTCCGAGGGCCCGTCGACGACCGCCATGACGGCCGCGCCGGTCCACATGTCGGCGAAGGGCATCTCGTTGGACACGCCCAGGGCGCCGTGCAGGTGCATGGAGCGGTACACGATGTCGTGCAGCACCTTCGGCGTCAGGAACTTGATGGCGGAGATGTCCTTGCGGACCCGCTTGTAGTCCTGGTACCGGTCGATCTGCCAGGCCGTGTGCAGCACGAACAGCCGGAACTGCTGCAACTGCGCGTAGGAGTCGGCCAGGTCGGCCTGGACGAGCTGCTTGTCGGCCAGCCTGCTGCCCTGGGTCTCCCGGGACAGGGCGCGCTCGGCCATCATGTCCAGCGCCTTCTGGCACTGTCCGACGACCCGCATCGCGTGGTGGACCCGTCCGCCGCCGAGCCGGGTCTGCGCGATGGCGAAGGCCTGGCCCTCGCCGCCGAGCAGTGCGTCACCGGGGACGCGGACGCCGTCGTACTCGATGAGCGCGTGCATGCCCTCGTCCGGGGCCTCGCTCATCAGGCCGAGGTGGCGCTCCATCCGGATGCCGGGGGTGTCGCTGGGCACCAGGAACATCGACATGCCCCGGTACGCGCTGACGTCCGGGTCGGTCACGGCCATCACGATGACGAACTTGGAGGTGCGCGCGTTGGAGGAGAAGAACTTGCGGCCCGTGATGACCCAGTTGTCGCCATCCCGTACGGCGCGTGTGGTGAACATCTTCGGGTCGGCGCCGGCCTGCGGCTCGGTCATGGAGAAACAGGAGAAGCACTCGCCTTCGAGCAGCGGCTTGAGATAGCGCTCCTTCTGCTCCTCGGTGCCGTAGCGGGCGATGATCTCTGCGTTGCCGGTGTCCGGCGCGGCCGTGCCGAAGATGACGGGGGCCCAACTGGACTCGCCCAGGATCTCGTTGATGAGGGCCAGCTTGAGCTGTCCGAAGCCGCGTCCGCCGAGCTCCGGGCCGAGATGGGGCGCCCACAGGCCCTGGTCGCGCACCTGCTGCTTGAGGGCCCGGACGACCGGGCCGGTCTCCTCGTCGAGAGGGTGGAAGGCCCGGTCCGGGTAGACCAGGTCCAGCGGGTCCACACGCTCGGCGCGGAACCACCTGATCCACTCCAGTTTCTTCTCGAACTCCGGCTCGGTGGAAAAGTCCCATGCCATGTCAGACGATCCTCGTTTCGTGGTTCCGCCAGTACGTCTCCCGGAGCAGGCCCTTGCGCAACTTGCCGCTGGGGTCCCTGGGCAGACCGAGGACGAAGTCGACGGCGCGCGGGCACTTGTACGGGGCGAGACGCTCCCGGCAGTACGCGAGCAGCTCGTCGGCGGTCACGTCCGCGGCGGCCGGCTGGACCACCGCGAGGACCCGTTCGCCCATCTCGGGGTCCGGGACCCCGATCACCGCGACGTCGGCCACCCCCGGGTGCATGACCAGGACGTCCTCGGCCTCCTGCGGGTGAATGTTGACCCCACCGGACACGATCGTGTGCGCGACCCGGTCGGTCAGATACAGATAGCCGTCCTCGTCGAGATATCCGATGTCGCCCAGGGTGTTCTCGCCGAAGTGGACGACGCCGTCGACGATGCGGACGTCGTGGCCCGCCCGGCCCACCGATCCCGGGCGGGCCAGCCACTCCTGCGGACCGATGACCGTGAAGCCGTACGCCTCGGTCCCGGAGTAGAACTCGTGGATGATCGGGCCGAACCGGTCGAGCATCCGCCGCTTGACCTCCACCGGGCAGGGCGCGGCGCCGTGCAGGACCACGCGCAGGCTGCTGAGGTCACGGGCGCGCCGCGCGGCGGGCAGCTTCAGCCTGCGGACGAACATGGTGGGGACGAACTGTGCGTGCGTGACCCGGTGACGCTCGATCAGCTCCAGACACCCGGCCGCGTCGAAGCGGTCCATGACCACGAGGGTCGCGCCCATCCGCAGCAGCGACATGCAGTGGACGAGCGGCGAGGCGTGGTGGAACGGTGCCGTCGAGAGATACACGGCCTCGGGGCCGAAGCCGTACTGGGCCAGCCCCTGGGCCACTTGTACGCACTCGGCGGCGGGGGCGCCCATCGGGCCCGCGGTGAGCTGCTTGCCCTCCGCCATCTCCTCGACCTCGGCGGGGAGGTACGTGACGGTCCTGCCGCCGCTCTCGATGACCGCGATCGCGTCGGGGCGCTGCTTCGCCTGCCATCCCAGATGCATGCGGTGAGAATATCATTCTCAGTGAATGCAAGTAAGAGTCTCGTAACCTGCGCTGCGTGATTCGGTAGGGCGCCGCAACTTATTCCCGTTGAAGTGGAGTATCGTTCTGCAATGTGACCGCAGTCCCCGAAGAACCAGCGTGGCGCCAGCGCGCCGTAGAGCGATCGACCCGTGCCGCGAAGCTTCGCGCCGAGCAACGCGTGCAGCGCTTCCTGGACTCGGCACAGGAGTTGATCGTCGAGAAGGGCACGACCGACTTCACCGTCCAGGAGGTCGTCGACCGCTCGAAGCAGTCCCTGCGCAGCTTCTACCAGCACTTCGACGGCAAGCACGAGCTGCTCCTCGCCCTGTTCGAGGACGCCCTCTCGATGGGCGCCGCCAAGGTCCGCGAGGCGGCCGCCACCGAGAGCGACCCGCTGCAGCGCCTGCGGATCGCCGTCGAGACGCTCTACGAGCAGTCGCACCCCAGCCCCGGCGTCCAGCGCCCACTGTTCAACGATTTCGCGCTGCAACTGCTGGTCAAGCACCCCGAGCAGGTGGCGACGGCCCACATCCCGCTGCTCACGGTCTTCACCGAGATCATCGAGCAGGCCGCCGAGGCCGGTCTCGTCGCCGGCGGGAAGCCCCGCCGCCAGGCCGCCCTTGTCATGCAGACCGTCATGTTCGCCTCGCAGGCCCACGGCGTCCCCGCCGACAGCCACGCCCACCCGGTGACCTCCGAGGAGGTCTGGCAGTTCTGCCTGGGCGGCATCTCGGGCGTTCCGGCCACGGCGGGCAGGTCCGCCTCCGCGTAACACGGGCCCCCATCCCCTGGTTCACCCGCACCGGGAGTTCCATTCTCTAATTCGGAGAGTATGGTTCTCACCATCGTGCCGGAGGATCAGGGGGTTCCCATGACCGTACGGACGGACACCAGGCCTCAACTCCGGGTCGTCCAATGGGCCAGTGGCAACATCGGCTCCCGCGCGCTGCGGGCGGTCCTCGAACATCCGGACCTGACGCTGGCCGGGCTGTACGCGCACACGCCGGACAAGGCGGGACGTGACGCGGGCGAGCTGTGCGGCCTGGGCCCGACGGGTGTGATCGCGACCCACGACATCGACGAGATCGTGGCGCTCGGCGCCGACTGCGTCCTCTACATGCCGCGCGCCTGTGACATGGACGAGGTGTGCCGGTTGCTGGCCTCGGGTGCGAACATCGTGACGACGCGCGGCGAGTTCCACCGCGCGGCCAGCCTCGACCCCGCGGTGCGCGAGCGGGTCGAGGCCGCGTGCGAGAGCGGCAAGTCCTCGATCCACAGCACCGGCAGCAGCCCGGGGTTCATCACGGAGGCGCTTCCCCTCGCCCTGAGCTCGATCCAACGGCGGCTCGACGGCCTGACGATCGAGGAGTTCGCCGATCTCTCCCAGCGCGACTCGCCCGGACTCCTCTTCGACGTGATGGGGTTCGGCAAACCCCCCGCCGAGTACGACGAGCGCCGGCTGTCCGTGGTGCGCGACAGCTTCGGCCCGTCGCTGCACATGGTCGCCGACACGCTCTCGATCCCGCTCGACTCGGTGGAGGCCGAGGGGGAGGTGGCGACCGCGCCCCGCCCGGTCCACATCGCGGCGGGCACCCTGCGGCCTGGCACCGTGGCCGCCCAGCGGATCACGGTCTCGGGCCTGCGCGGCGGGCGGCCGTTGCTGCGCTTCCGGGCCACCTGGTACTGCACCACCGACCTCGACCGCGCCTGGGACGTCCGCGCCACCGGCTGGCACGTCACGGTCGACGGCGACGCCCCGCTCGACATCGACCTGCGCTTCCCGGTACCCCTCGACCGGATGGCGGCCATGTCGCCCTCGTACACGGCGAACCGCGCGGTCAACGCCGTACCGGTCCTGTGCGAGGCGTCCCCCGGGATCCGCTCGACGGCCGACCTGCCGCACATCGTGGCGCGGCTCGGGTGAGCCGCTGAGCGACAACGACACACCGGACACCGGCCGTTACGGGTTCTTCGGCACCCGGGCCTACGTCCGGCGGGGCGAGGCCCCGGAGGGCGGCGGCGCGTCGACGGCCTCGTGCCATGACGCGCCGGTGGCCACGGCCTGGCGCCAGCCGCGGATCGCCTTGGGCGGCATACCGATCGCCAGGGCCCCCACCAGACGGTCACCGGTACGGTAGGCGACCACGAACCGCCGTGCGGCCAACTCGCCTTCCACCACGGCGACTTCGTCGTGTCCGCGCAGATGACCGAACGCCTGCACCTTCATGTCGTACTGGTCCGACCAGAAGTACGGCACCGGCGCGAACGGCTTGCGCGCGTCCGGGCGGAGCAGATTGCGGGCGGCGGCCACGCCCTGCTCGGCGGCGTTGGTCCGGTGCTCGATCCGCATCGACGTGCCGAACAGCGGATTGTGCCAGCGGGCCACGTCCCCGGCCCCGTACACACCCGGCGCGGCAGCACTGTACTCGTCGCACACGAGCCCGTCGGCCACCTTCAGACCGCTGCCCTCCAGCCACTCGGTGTTCGGCAGCGAACCGATCGCCACCAACACCTCGTCGGCCGCGACCAGTTCCCCGTCCGTGAGCCGTACGCCGGTGTCGGACACCTCGGCCACACCGACCCCGCTGCGCAGGTCCACACCGTGGTCCAGATGAGCCCTCGACAGGACCCGTCCCACCTGCTCACCGACCGCGTGGGCCAGCGGAACCGGCGCCGGCTCGAGGAGCGTGACCTCCGTGCCCAGTCCCCGCGCCACCGCGGCGGCCTCCGCGCCGAGGAACCCCGCACCGACGACCACGAGTCGCCGGCCGGGCCCCAGCCGGTCCCTGAGGGCCAGCGCGTCGTCCAGGGTGCGCAGCACATGCGCGTCCCCCTCACCGGGCAGCCTGCGCGGCCGTACGCCGGTCGCCACGATCAGGCCGTCGTACGGCAATCGCGCCCCGTCGGCCAGCAGTACCGTGCGCCCGGCGAGGTCGAGGCCGGTCGCGGCGTGCCCCAGACGCAGGTCGAGATCGAGGGCGTCGAGATCGGCACGGGCGCGCAGCGGCAACCGCTCCGGGTTCCACTCGCCGGAGAGGATCTGCTTGGACAGCGGCGGACGGTCGTAGGGCAGGTAGGCCTCCTCACCGACGAGGGTGAGCGTGCCGTCGTACCCCTCCCGGCGCAGCGTCTCGGCCGCCGCGAGCCCGGCGGCCGAGGCGCCGACGACCAGGATCCGCCTCACTTCTCGACCAGCCGGATCGCCGCGGCCGGGCAGATCGCGACGGCCTCGCGCACGCCGTCGAGCAGCTCGGCGCCGGGCTCCTCCGCCAGCAGGATCGCGACGCCGTCGTCCTCGCGCTGGTCGAACACCTCGGGCGAGGCCATCACGCACTGCCCCGACGCGACGCACTTCGGTTCGTCCAGTTCCACACGCATGATCTTTTCCTTTCGGTCGGTGCAGGTCGGTACAGGTCCGTATAGGTCCGTACAGGTCGGTGCGCGGTCGCGGTCGCGGTCGCAGTCGCAAGGGAGGAACTCGCGTCGGAGTGATCTCCGCAATCCGCTCCCGGCGTCGCGTACGGCGCCTGCCGGGAGCGCAGCCATGTCACTCCTCGGTGGGGGCTCCGTCGGGACGGAGAACCAAGAACGGCGGAACGGCCAGTACGCATAGGCAATCGGACCGGACTGACACGCTCCGGTCAGTTTCCTGACCACAAGCTGACGTGACGCAGATCACCACCTCGGACGGGGTCAGTGGCCGAGCCAGTACCCGAAGCCCCTGCGGGTGTGGATCAGCGCGGGACCTTCCCGGTCCACCTTGTGCCGCAGACGGGAGACGAGCTTCTCGATCGCGTTGTCGGCACGACCCTCGCCCCACACATGACGGCAGATCTGCTCCTTGGACAGCACCCGCTCTGCGTTGACCAGCAGATGCCGCAGCAGTCGGTATTCCGCGGGGGTGAGGTCGATCTCCCGTTGGCCACGCCACGCCTGACAGGTGTCGTCGTCGAGGATCAGGTCTCCGTAGGACGGTCCTTCCCGTACGGGACCGTGGTCGCGCAGCAGCACCTCGGCCCGCGCGAGGACCTCGGCGATCCGGAACGGCTTGGTGACGTAGTCCTCCCTGCCGGCGCCGAGTTCGGGGACGAGCCGACCCAGGTTCTGATAGGCCGTCAGAAAGAGCACCGGGGGGCGATCGGCGGGCGTGAAGCGGCTCCCGCGGGAGAGGCCCTGCAGATCGGGCAGGGTCACGTCGAGGACGACCAGGTCGAAGCGGTGCTCGACGAGTCGCACCATGGCCTCGGCCCCGGTGCTCACCGCGCTGACCCGATAGCCCGCCAACTCCATGGTCGTCGCGAGCAGTTCGGTGGTCTCGGCGTCCTCGACGACGACCAGGACGTGTTGTCCGTCGCCGCGAGCCGGCGACCGCTTCTCACTCATGTTTCCGTCCCTGGAACGACCGTTCGCGCAGAGCTGGAGCATCACGACTTCACGACTTCACGACCTCACAACCTCACAACCTCACAACCTCACACGGTCGACCTCGCCGGTCGGGGCGTCAGAACGCCCGAATGTCGGCCGCCGACATACCGGCCGGGGCGCGCGGACGGACGACCAGGCGCCCCTAAAGGCGATACCTCCGCACCATCACTCCGACCACGTCGCCCCTCCACCCCCGGCCACCCCATCCCGAACCTCGCCCACACGGCCCCAGGGCTCGACCACCCCGGCCCGGCCATCGCCCTCCTCGTCCTCGGTGGCATGCGTGAGGAAGTCGTCGACCATCCCGTGGAACAGCGTCGCAAGGCGCTGCAGCTCCGCCGGTGTCCACTCCGCCAACGCCGTCTGCATGCCCCGCGAGCTCGTCGCACGGATCCGGTCGATCGCGTCCCGGCCCGCCGGGGTCAGCTCGATGCGCTGGGCCCGCCGGTCGTCGGGGTCCGGCGAGCGGCTCACATAGCCCGCCTTGTGCAGTTTCCGCACCTGCCGGGTGATGTGGGACGCCTCCACCTCCAACCGGGCCGCCAGCTCACCGGGACGCAGGGGATCGGAGTCGGCCATCTGCCGCAGCAGCGCCACCGCGGCACGGTCCATCCGCAGTCCGGCCATGGCCATCAGGCGATCGTGCTGCCGGACCCGGCTGTTCAGGTAGGAGACGCGATTGAGGGCTCGCTCGATCCCGATCACATCGGACGAGGCGCGCGCTTGCGGCACCGGTGCTGGCATATCCTCAAGGTACCACTACTTGCCTGACTCAAGTAAGTTCCAATGCGCTTGCCCACCGCCCCGGTGAACAACGCCGGGATCATGGACCACATGTCGGCCGGCGCCGACACCGACGCCGAAGCAGGCGCCGAAGCGAGCGCCGAAGACGCGCGTCCGGCGTTCGTGACCGAAGCCTTGCCGCGCGGACCGGGCGGATGCCGTCCGCATAGCAAGCGCTCACACAGCGCTACGATGCGCGGGTGGATCAGGGGAAGTCACGTGGCCCGTACGCGAAGACACCGGCCCGGCGAGCGGAGATCGTGCGCGCGGCGCGCGACAGCTTCGCCGAGCGCGGATACGCCAGGGCCTCGCTCCGCGACATCGCCGAGCGGGCCGGCATCACCCACGCCGGTCTCCTGCACCACTTCCGCAGCAAGGACGAACTGCTCGCCGAGGTACTCGCCCAGCGCGACACCGAGGAGTGGGAGGAGGGCGTGGCCGAGGTCGACAGCCTGGAAGCGCTCGCGCCCTACCTCGGCACTCTGCTGGCGCGCCACCAGAAGACCCCCGAGCTGATGCGTCTGTGGCTGGAGCTGGCGGCGGCCGCCTCGCGGCCGGAGCACCCCGCGCACGGCTACTTCGTCGAGCGGTACGAGCGCAGCCGCACCCATGTCACGCGACGCCTGAGGGAGCTGGAGGCGCAGGGGAAGCTGCGGGAGGGCCTCGGTCCGGACAGTGCGGCGACCCTTTTCCAGGCGGTACTCAACGGCCTGCAGGCGCAGTGGCTGCTCAACCAGCACCTCGACATCATCGAACCGCTGAACCGTTTCCTCGACCTCATCCTGGTGACCGACGACTAGACCGACGCCCCCGTTCGGCACCGACGCCCGCGTTCGGCACCGGTGTCCCCGTTAGGCACCGGTGTCCCCCGCGAGCGGCCAGACGTGCACGCCTGGCCGCTCGTCATGCTCAGGTAGGACATACCGGTCGTCCAGTACTGCGTTCTCAGTAGCCGGGAGAGTCGGCCGACACATGACGACGGGGCGCCCCTGCTCAGGGAGGCTGAACAGGTACACCATGGTCACAGCACCCGACAGGAAACCCTCCCGATGAACACCAGCTGGCAGCGGTTCGCCAAGGACCATCCCCGCGTCCTGCGGGTGACGGTCGTTCTGCTGCTGTTCGCCGCCGCCGCGCTCGGCAGCACCTGGACCAGCGAGGGACCCACCGGCGCGCACCTCGCCCCGTGGCCCGGCATTCTCCTGGGCGGCATCGGTGCCCTGGCCCTGATGTGGCACCGCAGGTATCCGCTCACGGTGGTAGCGGTGACCGCGGCCGCCGCCAACGCCGCCAACGCCCTGGGCTATCTGATCACTCCCCTGCTGCTGGCACCGCTCATGGCCGCGCTGTACTGGCTGGCCGTCCACACCGACCGCAGGACCGCGCGCATCGGCCTGATCGGCACCGCCGCGCTGCTGGTCACCACCGCGCTGCTCGTCGACTCCCATCACCATCCGCTATCCCTCGTCCTCGCGACGGTCGGCCCCATCTTCTGGGTGCTGGTGCCCGTCACCTGGGGCACGGCGACCCGGCTGCGGGCCGACTACCTGGAAGCCGTGCACGCTCGCGCGGAGATCGCCGAGCGCACCCGTGAGGAGGAGGCGCGGCACCGGGTGGCCGAGGAGCGCATGCGCATCGCCCGTGAACTGCACGACGTCGTCGCCCACCATCTCGCGCTGGCCAACGCGCAGGCCGGGACCGCCGCCCATCTCCAGCGCACCCATCCCCAGCAGGTGCAGAACATCCTCGACGACCTCGCCGGCACCACCGCATCGGCGCTGCGCGAACTCAAGGCCACCGTCGGACTGCTGCGCCAGACCAACGACCCCGACGCGCCGCTGGAACCCTCCCCGGGCCTGGACCAGCTCTCGGAACTCACGGCCGCTTTCGCGACCGCCGGGCTCAAGGTCGACGTCACCACCGAGGGCGCGGCGCGCCCACTGTCACCAGGAGTGGACCTGACCGCCTTCCGCATCATTCAGGAGGCGCTCACCAACGTCACCAAACACGCCGCCTCGGACACCGCACACGTACGGCTCGTCTACGCCCACAACCGGCTGACCATCACGGTCACCGACGAGGGAGCGACCACGGTGACCGCCGCTCCGGCCCCGGGCCACGGTTTCGGTCTCATCGGCATGCGTGAGCGCGCCCTGTCCGTGGGCGGCCGGCTCAGGGCCGATCACCGGGCCGAGGGCGGCTTCGAGGTCTCCACGGATCTGCCGCTGTACACCCCCGCCCCGGAAGAGGACCGCACCCCATGACCATCAGCGTGCTGCTCGCCGACGACCAGGCCCTGCTCCGGGCGACCTTCCGGATCCTGATCGACTCCTGCCCCGACCTCGAAGTCGTCGACGAAGCCACCAACGGCAAAGAAGCCGTCGACCTCGCCCGCATCCACCAACCCGACGTCGTCCTCATGGACATCCGCATGCCCCACACCGACGGCCTCGCCGCCACCGCCGCCATCTGCGCCGACCCCCACCTCGACACCACCCGCGTCCTCATCCTCACCACCTTCGAAATCGACGAATACGTCGCCCAGGCCCTCCGCGCCGGAGCCAGCGGCTTCCTCGGCAAAGACGTCGGCGCCGACGCACTCCTCGACGCCATCCGCACCGTCGCCGCGGGCGACACCCTCCTCTCCCCGCAAGCCACCCGCACCCTCATCACCCGCTTCCTCACCACCCCCACCCCCAACGCCCCCCTCGCACCCCCCGAAGCCCTCACCACCCTCACCGCCCGCGAACGCGAAGTCATGGCCCTCGCCGCCGAAGGCCACTCCAACAACGAAATCGCCGACCAACTCACCGTCAGCCCCCTCACCGTCCGCACCCACATCCACCGCGCCATGACCAAACTCGGCGCCCGCGACCGCGCCCAACTCGTCGTCATCGCCTACCAGACAGGCCTCGTCACCCCCACACCCCCCACCCCCTGACCCCACACCACGCCGGGAGGCCGCCCCGCCCCGTTCTGTGATAACCCAGGAGGACCACCATCTCTGGGAGAGATGGACCGGGGCATCGGGAGAGGACATGGATCTGCGGCAGATGGAGGTCGTCGTCGCGGTGGCCGAGGAGGGCGGGTTCACCGCCGCGGCGCAGCGACTGCACGTGGTGCAGTCAGCCGTGTCGAGCACCGTGCGCGCACTGGAGCGGGAGCTCGGGACCCCGCTGTTCGACCGCACCACGCACCGGGTGTCGCTGACCCCGGCGGGCGAGGCGTTCCTACCGGCCGCGCGGGCGACGTTGCGGGCCGCCGAACAGGCGCGGTCGGCGGTCGACGCCGCGCGGGGACAGCTGCGCGGACGGGTGACGGTCGGCACGATGCAGGGGGTGTGGGCCGACCTGCACCGCCCGCTGGCCGCGCTGCGCGCGGAGCATCCGGGAGTGGTGGTGCGGCTGCGGCAGGCGGCCGTGACCGACATCCGCCAGGCGTTGCGCGAGGGCACGGTGGATCTGGCGGTGGTCGCCCTCGACCGTCAGCAGCAGCGTGGTCTTGTGACCCGGCTGCTCGCCCGGGAGGAGATGGTGCTGGTGTCCGCGCCGGGCCGGGTACTGGCCGGGGCGGGGCCCGGTGGAGGGGTCACGCTCGCCGAAGCGGCCCGGCTGCCGCTGGTGGACTTCACGCCCGGCTGGGCGATCCGCCTCGCCGTCGACCGGGCGTTCCGTGCCGCCGCCGTCGAGCGCGAGTCGACCTTCGAGGTGAACGACATCGTCGCGGCGTCCGAACTCGTCCGCGCCGACCTGGGGGTCTGCGTCATGCCCATCTCGATCGCCGACCGCTTCCCCGACCTGGACAAGCACCGGTTCGACCGGCACGCGCCGAGCTGGAAGGTCATGGTGGTCCAGCCGCGCGGGGAGGCGCCCCCGGCGGTCGCGGCACTGCTGCGGCACATGGCCTGACGGGCCCCCTCTCTTCAGTTCATCTCGTTCGGAGATGACTGACATTCGAAATCATCGCCACGGCAGGGGAAGCACCAAGGCTCCGCGGGCGCTGAGGAAACCGTGCGAGCGGCAACGAGGCCGTTCGACCACCACCCAGCGTTTCCCGAACCGCTCCACCGGTTCCCTTCCCGAGAAGGTGCCCGTGTCCAAGTCCCCCGTCCTCAAGTCACCGGGCCAGACCGCCACCGCGCAGGCGGCGCACGGCGTGCCGGGCTGGCTGGTCGCCCTCTTCGCCGTCGCCTCCGGCATGACGGTCGCCAACCTGTACTACGCCCAGCCCCTGCTGTCCTCGCTGCGCGACGTGTTCCACGTCGGCACGGCGGCCGCCGGCGGACTCATCACCCTCACCCAGATCGGCTATGTCCTGGGCATGCTGTTCCTCGTCCCGCTCGGCGACCGGCTGGAGAAGCGCGGACTGATCAGCGTGCTCCTGACGGTCACCACGCTCGCCCTGGTCGCCGCGGGTCTCGCCACCAACTTCCCCATGCTGCTGATCGCCTCCCTGATCAGCGGAGGCACCTCGGTCGTCGCCCAGATACTGATCCCCTTCGCGGCGAGCCTCGCCCCCGACCACGCCCGTGGCCGGATCGTCGGACGGGTGATGAGCGGCCTGCTCACCGGCATCCTGCTCTCCCGCACCCTCAGCAGCCTGGTCTCCGACGTGGCGGGCTGGCGGGTGGTGTATCTCGGCTCCGCCGTCCTGATGGCCCTGCTGGCCCTGGCCCTGCGCGCGGCCCTGCCGCAGCACGCGCCGACCACGACCATGCCGTACGTCCATGTCCTGCGCTCCACGCTCCACCTGGTGCGCCGCCACCCGGTGTTGCTGCGTCGGGGGCTCTACCAGGCGGCGATGTTCGGTGCGTTCAGCGCGTTCTGGACCACCGTGTCGTACGTACTGACCGGCCCCCACTTCCACTACTCCCCCATCGGTGTCGGCCTCTTCGCGCTCGTCGGCGCGGCCGGTGCGGCCGTCGCCCCGTTCGCCGGTCACTGGGCCGACCGCGGGCTCGTCCGTCCCATGACCGGGATCGCCTTCGCCGTCGCGGCCCTGGCCTTCGCGCTCGCGGGCTTCGGTCAGTCCCACATCACGCTGATCGCCCTGGCCGCGATCCTGATCGACACGGCCGTGCAGTCCACCCTGATCCTCGGTCAGCACACCATCTACCAGCTCGACCCGAACGCCCGCGCCCGCCTCAACAGCGCGTTCATCGCGATCTTCTTCGTCGGCGGCGCGCTCGGCTCCCAGCTCGGCTCGATCGCCTACCACGCGGCCGGCTGGACCGCGGTCACCGTCCTGGGCGCCGCCCTGCCGGTGCTGGGCCTGCTCCACTGGACGACGGAACGCCGTACGGCCTGATCAGTGCCCCGGGGAGCGGGTCACGATCCCGCTTCCCCCCGCAGGAAGTTGCTCACCTGACAGGCGAG
The DNA here is from genome assembly GCF_001514115.1 of Streptomyces olivochromogenes. Lineage (GTDB taxonomy): Bacteria > Actinomycetota > Actinomycetes > Streptomycetales > Streptomycetaceae > Streptomyces > Streptomyces olivochromogenes. The sequence continues at coordinate 11,923 of NZ_KQ948461.1, read as the reverse complement.
GCTGTCCCTCGCCAAGTCGGAGCGGGCGGCGGCGTCGGCCGAACCCTCGTAGAGGTCGATGCCGCCGACCCACAGGTACCGGTCGGTCCACTCGTCGTCGACCTTCAGCTGGATCTGGATGTCCACCCGGGGCAGGGAGGCGTCGGGGCCCGCGGCGAAGAGGACCGCGGTGGCCCGGCGCAGGGGGTAGACGTCGTAGCCCTCGATGAACTGGGAGTTCCGCCAGTCCAGGAAGGCGCTCTCGCCGTCGGGGCCGACCCGGATGTCCATCTGGCCGTCCTCGAGATGGATGCCGAAGTGCTCGCCACCACGGTTCTCGACGGTCACCCGGCAGCGGAAGTAGGTGAGCCCTTCGGCGGCGTCGTCGCGTCCGCGCGGCGGCTCCGCCCGCTCCACCCCATGGACGCGGACGCGCAGGCCGGCGTGCTCGTCGTACTCCTGCCAGTCCCCGACCACGTTCGGTTCGTGCACGGTCCACCTCTCCACCTCAGAGAGCTGTTTCCTATCTGTGCCCTCAACGGGGTGTCAAATGGGCGGAACGCACCGTGGCCAGCGTTTTTGCCCTCCTTGATCGGCGATCAAGCCGTGCCCAGCCAGAACCCGTGTACCTGCCATTGCGGGGACATTTCCGTGCGTGCTGCACATCACGTTCTCAGGCGCCGCGGCGCAGCGTCCGCATCTGCTCGTCGAGGGGGCCGAGGCCGACGTCTCGGCGCCGCTCCTCGAGGGTCTCGGGCCGCCGGATCGGATACGGGCGGAAGGTCGCGGGGTCGACCCGGGTGCCGTAGAACTGGGGCTGGCCCAGTTCGACCGCGCAGTGATCGGCGATGTAGGCGTGGTGCGGGCCGGGGCAGCGGCCGTCCGCGGTGGCCTGGGCGATCAGGTCGCGGCAGCGGAGCTGGAAGTCGAGGTCCGGAGCGTGCAGCAGGATCATCAGAGCCGCGGTCGAGGCGGGCGCGCCGACCAGGTCCGCGGCAGGCCAGCCGTGTCGGCGGACGATCGTCCCGAGGGCGTCGGCATTGGTCCTGCGGCATTCGACGAGACCGCGCCGGACCTGTGGGGTGGGGTTCGTCCGCGCCCGCCGCATCAGGTGCCGCTCCTCGTCGGCCCGGCGCGAGAGCTCCCGGGCGAGCGCGGCGGCGAATGCCGGGAGGAGCCCCGCGGACGCGGGCCCCGGCTGCACCGGTGCTCCGTCCGGCTCCGGCCCCGCACGGTCCGGCCCCGCACGGTCCGGCTCCGGCCGCGCGCCGTCCCGCTCCGTCGGCGTGCCGTCCGTGCGATGCCCCGGTAATCGCTTCATGGCATGCCCCGGAGCGCCAGGGTGAACCACACCTTCTTGCCCGTGGTGCCGGGGTCGGCCGGTGCGATGCCCCAGCCCTCGGACAGTGCGGCCACGATGGCCAGTCCGCGTCCCGACTCCTCGGCGCCGCCCGTGTCGCGCGCTCGCGGCAGTGCGGACGAACGGTCGGCGACCGTCACACGCAGCTCGTGCCCGACGTGTTCGAGAGTGACGGTGATCGTGTCGCGGGGGCCGGGACTGCCGTGTCTGACCGCGTTGGCGAACAACTCGTCCGTGGCGAGGACAGCGTTGTCGAGACACTCGGAGGGCAGGCGCAGAAGGGTGAGGTGCTCGGCGACCATGTCCCGCACGCCGGCCGCGCGCGAGGGCTGGGCGGGGACCGTGGTCCGTACCAGGCTGGGGTGCGTCCTGGGCAGCACGGCGGCGTCGTGCTGCGGTGAGGGCGACGGCCCGCGGCGATGAGCCCTGGATGCCGTCATCGGTCCTCCTTCGTTGCAGCGCGGGTGGGGGATGTGCTCGGTGGCTGCCCGTGCAGCCAACAGGGCACGACCCCCCGCCGACCAGGGGGTATCGGGGTTGTCCGGTTGCAGGCACGTAGTGGCATGGGATGTATGTTCGATCAGGTGAGGAACGTGAGCGGGAGCCGGACGCCGGTGCGCCCAGGCGATCCCACCGGGTGGTCGGGGGTGCGCGGCAAGCGCGTCCTGGTCACCGGTGGAACGCGGGGTCTCGGCGAGCAGATCGTGCGGCTGCTCGCCGCCGAAGGGGCCCGGGTGGCGACCTGCGCGCGCGGCGCTGGCGACCTGGCGGCACTGGCGGCATCGCTGGACTCCCCGCTGTTCACCCAGGCGCTCGACGTCACCGAGCCGGAGCGTCTGGAGGAGTTTGTCGCGGCCATGGCGAATCGTTTCGGCGGGCTCGACGGGGTGGTGGCCTGTGCGGGCGGTTCTCGCGGCGGCCGCTTCGAGGAGACGGACGCCGAGGACTGGGCGGCGACCTGGGAAGTGAACGTCGGCCATGCCGCGCGCCTGGTCCGGGCGGCGGTGCCGCATCTGCGGGCTGCCGGGGGCGGATCGGTCGTGGTGATCTCGTCGATCTCCGGCTGGAAGCCCGGGCCGCCCGTCCAGTACGGGGTGGCCAAGTCCGCCCAGATCCAGTTGGCCGCGTCGCTCGCCCGTGAACTGGGGCCGGACGGAATCCGGGTGAACGCCGTCTCCCCCGGGTCGATGCTCATCCCGGGCAGGCGCTGGGACCGGATGCGCCGGGAGGACCCCGAGGCGTACGCGGGATTCGTGGCGACGGAACTTCCGGGCGGAGCGCCGGTCGCTCCGCAGGAGGTCGCCCGGGTGGTGGCGTTCCTGCTGTCCGACTGGTCGAGCGGTATCTCCGGGGCCCACCTGCCCGTCGACCGCGCCCAGAACGCCCCCTCGCCGGAAGGCTACTGAGCCGACCGTTCCTGTCCCAGGGTCCCTTCCCACCTCAGCGACCGCTCCCGTCTCAGGTACCGCTCCCGCTAAGTCACCCACCGGGCCGACCGCCGCGCTCCCCGTCATGCGACCGCCCCCAGCACCGCACGGGACCTGCGCTCGAACTCCTGAACCATCGGCTCGTGGCGGCGTGGCTCCAGACGGGTACGGAAGTCGCGCAGGGCCTGGATCGACCGTTCACTGTGCACGGTACCGAGGGTGTCCAGCGCTTCGGTGGCCGTGCCGACGGCCTCGTCGAGCCGGTCCTGCTGGAGATGCGCGGTCGCGAGCACCGAGCGGCTGATGGCCTGGCGTCTGCGCCGGTCGGCGTTCGCGCTCAGCGACTCGCTCGCCGTACGTTCGGCCTGGGCGGCGAGCCCCAGGTCACGGAAGCACAGGGCGGCCTCGGCCTGGAGATAGTGGTGGTCGAGATAGCGGACCCAGACGGATTCCTGGTCGGGACCGCGGCTCATGTCCAGTTGCCCTTCCGCCAGGCGCAGCGCCTCCGAGGCCTCGCGCGAGTGCCCCTGTGCGGCATGTCCGCGTGCCGCCATGGCGTACAGGCGCATCAGCCCGAGCGGGCTGCCCGCCCCCTTCGCGGTGGCGACTCCGGCCCGGGCCAGCGCCACCCCCTCGTCGGGGCGGCCGAGGTTGGTGGCCAGATGGGAGAGCCCGGCCAGGATCTGGCCGCCCAGCACCCGGTCGCGCCCTTCGGCGCACAGGCGCAGCCCCTGGGTCATGTACCGCTGCGCGAGCCCGTACTCCCCCGCGTCGTACGAGCTCCAGCCGGCCATCGCGGCGAGGCGCGCGGCCGCGGCGTACAACTGCCGTTGCGGCTGTGGCGGGGTGCCGCGGCGCTGGAGCATGGGGACGACCTCGGTGGAGAGGTAGTGCACGATGCTGGTGCGCACCCCGCCACCGCCGTAGTGGTTGTCCATCTGGTCGAACATGGCGATCATCGCGTGCACCTGCTCGACGGGCCCGCCGCTCGCCACCCCCGTCGGGCGGAAGGCCTCCTGCTGCTCCAACAGCAACAGCAGCCACTCGCGTTGAGGGTTCGTCAGCGCGGCGGCGACGAAGGGCACCGAGCCGAGGAGGCTGCGGCGGGAGATGTCGGTGGAGCCCAGTTCGGCCAGGGTGTGCAGGGTTTCCGCCACGTCCTCGCCATAGACCAGGGCCCGGCCCGAGACCGGGCGCCCCTGATCGGAGTGGAAGCCGAGGTCCGCGGGCGACACGGCGCGGCCCAGCCGTCCGGAGAGCACGGCGGCGATCAACTCCGGTGTGGTGCCCCGTGGTTGCTGGCCCTGGAGCCAGCGGGTGACCGACGCCTTGTCGTAGTTGGAGTCCACGCCTTGGCGGCGGCCCAGTTCGTTGACCCTGAGGGCGAGGGAGGCGTAGGAGCAACCGGCTTCCTTGAGGGCGGCCGCCAGCGCCGAGTTGGCCCCGCCGGGGCCCTTGCCTGCGCTCCTTGATTGTCCGTCGGTCACGGTGGCCACCCAGGTCTCGCATCACGGTCCGTACGGCTGCGCCCGTATCTGCCGGCCCATCAATTCCACTACGGCACAGCACAGTTGAACGTATGTCGCCAGGGACTGTGCGACAGGTCACTCGGTCACTATGGTCGCCGACAGGCTCAGCACGCAACCGGCGTTCTGATAATTTCAGAACGATCCGCATCACCCTGTCTCTGTCAACGACCGCGTGGCACACTGCACGCTGTGATACAGCCGTACCGGGAGGTAGGACGTGAGTGACAACCGCTCGGGCGGCAGCGCACCCACGGTCCTGCGGATGGTTCTCGGCAAGCGGCTGAAGCAGCTGAGGGAACAGGCGGGAGTGTCGTTCGAGGAGGCGGCACGGGCGATCGAGGTCACTCCACTGACGGTCCGCCGGATCGAGAAGGCCGAGGTCGGCCTCCGGATCCCCTATGTGAAGGAGTTGCTGCGCACCTACGGGGTGCCGGCGACGGAGATCGACGACTTCCTCGCGCTGGCCCGGGAGGCCAACCAGCCGGGCTGGTGGTACAAGTACCGCGACGTGCTGCCCGAGTGGTTCAGCGCCTACGTGAGCCTGGAGAGCGAAGCCAGCGTCATCCGTCTCTACGAACCCCACTACGTTCCGGGCCTGTTGCAGACGAACGACTACGCCACCGCGCTCATGCGCGTGGGCTTCCCCAACGAGTCGAAGGAGGACGTCGCCCGCCGTGTCGCCCTGCGGACCAGGCGGCAGGACCTGCTCGCCAAGCCGGACGCGCCCGCCATCTGGGCCATCCTCGACGAGACGGTGCTGCGCCGCCCGGTGGGCGGGGCCGAGGTGATGCGGGCCCAGATCGACCGGCTGCACGAGGTCCTGGACATGCCGAAGGTCCGGATCCAGGTCATGCGCTTCGGGGTGGGGGCACACCCCGGCGCCTTCGGCCCGTTCCACCACTTCCGCTTCGGCTTCTCCGAACTGCCCGACGTCATCTACACGGAAAGCCTCGCCGGCGCGGTCTATGTCGACCGGCCGGGCGACGTCGTCACCTATCTCGAAGTACTGGACCGGATGTCCGTGCAGGCGGAACCGGTCGCTCGGACCAGGGACATCCTGGCTGAATTGCGTAAGGAGTTGTGATCCATGGGATCAAAGGGCCCCATCTACAGTGGCATGCCGGCCGTCGACCTGGGCACCGAGGGCTGGGAGAAGCCCTGGAGCGGTACGAACGGCGGAAGTTGCGTCGAGGCCAAGCGGCTGCCCGACGGCAGTGTGGCCTTCCGCCAGTCCACGGACCCGGACGGGCCCGCGCTGGTGTACACCCGGGACGAGATGATCTCGTTCCTCGAAGGCGCGAAGTCCGGCCAGGCCGACTTCCTCGTCGCCTGAGACGCCGGCAGACCGCCTGAGGCGGGGACAGCCGTCCGCCCTCGGGCAACCGCCGGAGCCGCACCATCACCACGCCCGCACCGATCACCACACCCGCACCACCACTACGCCCGCACAACCGGACAACCCGCACGCCCACTCCCGCCGTGCGGGTCGTCCGTTCACACTGAGGGAATCGGTCGTCCCGGAGGGAGCGGTATGCGCACCGGTCCTTGTCGCGAGGTGCGGGGATGATCCTCGGCCAGGCCCTCGCCCAGTGCCGGACCCTGGTCGTCGACGGTCCGGACGGAATCGGCAGAGGCGCCCTGATCGCCGAGCTGGCCCGCAACGGTTTCCTGGTCCGGCTCTGCCGCGGACCCCTCCATCACGTGGACCCCACCCAGCCGTACCGCGAGCTTCTCGCCGCGTCGGGCCGGTTGGCCGTCGACGGCAGTCTCGTCCACGAACTGGTCTACGGACCGCTGCGCCGCGGACGCTCCCGGGTGACCTGGATCCAGGCCCTCGACTTCGCCGAAGCGGTGGCGGAACGCGACGGAGCCCTCGTCCACGTGACCGGCGAGACGGACGACACGGAGGCGGTCGACGCGTACGAGCGGGCGCTGCACACCCTCGCCCAGCATGTCCCCGTGGTAACCCTGGATGCCAAGGACCTTGGCCACCCCATCCGCGGCCCCGCCTGCACACACCATCAACTCGGTCCGTGTGAAAGGCAGTTGACGATAGGTTATTGACAGACCGCGTGACGGAGGCAGGAGACATCCATGGCAGACGGCCGGCCCAACCCCGACCAAGAGGCGTTGTCCAAGATCGACACCACGGTGCCGCACTCGGCCCGCATCTGGAACTACTGGATGGGCGGGAAGGACAACTACGAGGTCGACCGGATCGCGGGCGACGCCTACCGCGAGGTCGCGCCGAACATCGAGACGATGGCCCGGGCCTCCCGCGAGTACCTGATCCGGACCGTGACCTTCGTCGCCGGTGAGCTCGGCATCCGCCAGTTCCTGGACATCGGCACCGGCCTGCCCTCGTACGACAACACCCACCAGGTCGCCCAGCGCGTGGCGCCCGAGTCGCGCATCGTCTACGTGGACAACGACCCCCTGGTGCTGCGTCACGCCCAGGCGCTGCTGACGAGCACCCCCGAGGGCGTCACCAACTACATCGACGCGGATCTGCACGAGCCCGAGAAGATCGTCGAGGCGGCGAGCCGGATCCTGGACTTCGACCAGCCCGTCGCCCTGATGCTCATGGGCATCCTCGGTCACATCCAGGACTACGAGGAGGCCAGGTCGATCGTCCGCACCCTCCAGGCCGCCCTGCCCTCCGGAAGCTACTTCGTGCACTACGACAGCACCGACACCGACGCCGCGCTCAAGCAGGCCCAGCAGGGTTACGACGACACGGGCGCCGTCCCCTACGTGCTGCGCAGCCCGGAGCAGATCACCGCGTACTACGAGGGCCTGGAGCTGATCGAACCCGGCATCATCTCCTGTCCCCTGTGGCGTCCCGGGGCCGGCACCGCACCGGAGCCCACGGACGTGCACGGCGGGGTGGCCCTCAAGCCGTGATCAGGTGCGGGGCGCCGGTTGGATGTTCTGGTTGAGGCGGAACAGGTTGTCCGGGTCGCGGTCGGCCTTGATACGGGCCAGGCGGGCGTAGTTGTCGCGGTAGCTGGCCCGTACGCGCTCCTGGCCCTCGTCCATCATCATGTTCACGTAGGCCCCGCCCGCGGAGTACGGGTGCAGGGCGTCGGAGTAGTCGACGCTCCACCGCTTGACGCGCTCGGCACCGGCCGGATCGGAGTCCACGCCCGCGTACACGGTCGCCCAGCGTGCGTTCCGGTAGCTCCAGGCGGTGTCCGCCGGTGCGATGTCGTGGACGGCGCCGTCGATCGGGTACAGGTGCATCGTCGATTTCCAGGTCGGCGGCTTCGCGCCGTACCCGAGGTGCGACGTGACCGCCTCGTCGGGGATCTCGTCGACGAAGTCGGCGCGCCAGTACCACTGGTCGCCGGGCGGATAGATCCCGTCGAACGCGGACTGGAGCGCGGGGAACGGCATCGGCGCCGCTCCGTGCAGCAGCGGCTCGGGCACGGCGTCGAGGAGGGGGGCCATCTCGGCGGCCGCCGCCTCGGTGTCGTCCCCGACGCGGCACCAGACGACCCCGCAGACCTTGCGCAGATGGATCTCCTCGGGGAACGGCGGGCCGGGCGGCACGGAGCCGAACAGGAAGAAGCCGTTCAGGTCGCGAGGGGCCTCCGGGATGAAGTCGCGGTAGGCGGTGAGGACTTCGGCGCCGAGTTCGGCGGGCCAGAAGGTGGGGCCGGCGACCACGGTGCTCACCTCACGCAGCCGGAACAGGAACGAGGTGACGACTCCGAAGTTGCCGCCACCCCCGCGGATCGCCCAGTACAGGTCGGTGTTCTCCGTGTCGCTCACGCGCACACGCTCGCCGCTCGCCAGCACGAGGTCGGCCGCCAGGAGGTTGTCGACGGTCAGCCCGTACTTGCGGCTGAGATGCCCGATGCCGCCGCCCAGGGTGAGGCCGGCGACTCCCGTCGTGGAGATGATGCCGGCGGGTACGGCCAGGCCGTACTCGTGGGTGGCGCGGTCGACCTCGCCCCACACACAGCCGCCCCCGACTCCTACCGTGCGGGCCCCCGGATCGACCTCGATGTCCTTGAGCGGTGAGAGGTCGAGGACCACGCCGTCGTCGCAGACCCCCAGGCCCGCGCCGTGATGGCCGCCGCCCCGCACGGCGAGCGGGAGGCCGTGGTCGCGGGCGAAGCCGATGACGCGGGAGACGTCCTCGGCGCTGGTGCACCTCGCCACCAGGGCGGGCCGCCGGTCGATCATCGCGTTGTAGACGGTGCGTGCCTCGTCGTACCCGGAGTCGCCGGGTCCGATCAACTGCCCCTTGAATTCCGTCAGTTCCTGGCGCGCTGCCTCTGCCGTCGTGATGGACATACGCCTCCCCCCGCCTGGGGGCCGGTTCGAGGGCACCCGTATCCGGGGCCTCGGCTCCAGTCTCTCTCCGTTGGATCCGGTGCGCCTGTTCTGTACAACCGCTGGGGCGGGTGATCCCCGCCCCTCGGTCGTCGTGATCACGTCACGGCGATCACGGCCTCCGCGTCATGACGGGACACCGCGAGCGCCGGTTCCGGCAACGCCACCTGACGCGGCGTCCGGCGCGCCTCCCGCAGGCTGGGCATGGGCGTGGTCGGGACCAGCGGAGCATGCTCGGCAGCACGGGCCCGCCAGGAGAACCAGATGATCTTGCCGCCGGCGCCGGTGGCGCAGCAGCCCCAGCCGTCACTGAGGGCGGCGATCTGCGCCAGACAGCCCTGGGGCTCGTTGTGCGGGCGGAGATCCTGGTCGTTGTCGGAGACCGCGGTGATGAGGTGGGAACCGTTCCACCACATCTCGATGGTGGTGTTCTTGTCCGTCGCGTGCCGGTCGATCGTATGCAACAGCGCTTCCGCACAGTGGCAGACGGAATCGACGAGCGTATCCAGGTTCCAGTACCGGAGATGGGCCCCCAATATGCGCTTGACCTGGCCAACCCGCTCCGGGCTGACCTCCACGTCGAGGTGGTAGTAGCAGGGCACTGCAGGTTTCATCTTCGTTGGCTCCTCACGGCGAAGCTCTCGCCTCTCCTCGCCCTTCTCGGACCGAGCCCCGATCACGAAGCGTGAGCACTGATCGCTTTTGAGTCAGTCCCAGAGTGCGAGTGCTACTCCGTTCGTGCAACACGAGAGGCCCGACCCCGTGTGGTTGAAGAGCCAACAAGACGCTGAGTGTCCATGCAGGCACCATGAGTGAGGGCACCGCCCTCCGTAGTGGGTCGGTGCCCTTGCGTGCACAGCCGTCCGGCATCAGCCGGGTGTCCCGTGCGCAGTGGCGAGAGTGGAAAGGTGACCGGCGCATGCTGCTTCCTGCCAAAGCCGAGGTCGCCAGGCATCTGGAGCGATACCGGGCCTGGGAACGCCTGTTGCTCGTGGCCCCCGCCGACCACACGGTGCGGGGCAACTTCGAGAACACGGGCTACACCCTGTGCGTGCTGATGGGGAAGCGCTGCGCGCGGGAGGCGGTGGACGCCGCCGAGCACTATCTGCGGGACGAGACACCGGCTGCCGCGCTGTCGTCGATGACGGTGACGCACGGCGCGCGGGGCTCTCAGCTCTCCCAGGGGCCTCAAGGGCGGGGAGCGGGTCGAGCGGTCGGCAGGCGTCCCTGAGACGGACCGTGGTGTCGGAAAAATTCGGAGCAGCTCTGAACCGAGGGGGCAGGGCGCGAGGACGGCGGAGGCGAAACATGGAGGCACATCCGGCCCATGGCCGTGACCCGATCGGCCGTATCCCGATCGTGGACGTCCAGCCGGTCGTCGAGTGCGGCCGGCGCCCCGCGAAGGCGGTCGTCGGGGAGACCTTCGAGGTCACCGCCACCGTCTTCGGCGAGGGCCGGGATGTGCTCGGCGCCGAAGTCGTCCTGTGCGATCAGAGCGGCCGCCCCGGCCCACGCGCCCCCATGCGTGAACTCACCCCGGGCAGCGACCGCTGGGGCGCCGAGGTCACGCCGGAATCCGTGGGCCACTGGACCTATCTGGTGGAGGCCTGGAGCGATCCCGTGGCCGCCTGGCGCCACACCGCCGCGATCAAGGTCCCGGCCGGGATCGACACCGGTCTGGTCCTGGAGGAGGGCGCCGCACTGTACGAGCGGGCCGCGGACGCGGTACCGGACCCGTCCGGCCAAGCGGTCGTACGCGCCGCGGCGCACGCCCTGCGCGACGACTCCTGGCGGCCGACGGCCCGTCTCGCCGCCGCCCTGGCCCCGGAAGCGACCGCCGTACTCACCGCACACCCCCTGCGCGAACGGGTCTCCCGCTCGCTGCCGACGCCCCTGCTCGTGGAACGGAAGCGGGCGTTGTACGGCGCCTGGTACGAGTTCTTTCCGCGTTCGGAGAGCGGACGGTTGGACCCGTCGGTGCACGGCACGTTCCGCAGCGCCGCCGAACGCCTGCCCGCCATCGCCGGGATGGGCTTCGACGTCGTGTACCTCCCGCCGGTCCACCCCATCGGCACCACCTTCCGCAAGGGCCCCAACAACAGCTTGTCGGCGAGCCGTCGGGATGTCGGCGTGCCCTGGGCGATCGGCTCTCCCGAGGGCGGCCACGACGCGATCCACCCGGATCTCGGCACGATCGACGACTTCGACGCGTTCGTGCGCCGGGCCACGGAACTGCGGCTCGAGGTCGCGCTCGACTTCGCGCTCCAGTGCTCGCCGGATCATCCGTGGGTGGAGAAGCATCCCGAGTGGTTCCACCACCGGGCGGACGGGTCGATCGCGTACGCGGAGAATCCGCCGAAGAAGTACCAGGACATCTATCCGATCGCCTTCGACCAGGACATGCCGGGGCTGGTCCAGGAGACGCTGCGGGTGCTGCGCCACTGGATGGACCACGGCGTGCGGATCTTCCGCGTCGACAACCCGCACACCAAGCCGGTCGTCTTCTGGGAGCGGGTCATCGCGGACGTCAACCGCACCGACCCGGACGTGATCTTCCTGGCCGAGGCGTTCACCCGGCCCGCGATCATGCACACGCTCGCGGCGGTCGGCTTCCAGCAGTCGTACACGTACTTCACCTGGCGCAACACCAAGCAGGAGCTGACCGACTACCTCACCGAACTGTCGCGCGGGACGGCCGCCTTCATGCGGCCCAACTTCTTCGTGAACACCCCCGACATCCTGCCCGGCCATCTCCAGCGGGGCGGCCGGCCCGCCTTCGAAGTACGCGCCGTGCTCGCCGCCACCCTCTCGCCCTCGTGGGGGGTCTACGCCGGGTACGAGCTGTGCGAGAACGCTCCGGTCGGGCCCGCCAGCGAGGAGTACCGGAACTCAGAGAAGTACGAACTGCGTCCACGTGACTGGGAGTCGGCCGCGCGCGAGGGCCGCACGATCGCACCGCTGATCACGGAGCTGAACCGGATCAGACGGCGCCACAAGGCTCTGCACGCGCTACGGAACCTGCACTTCCACCAGACCGACAACGAGGCCCTGATCGCCTACAGCAAGCGCTCGGACGACGACACGGTCGTGGTGGTGGCCAACCTCGACCCGCACCACACCCAGGAGGCGACGGTCTCGTTGGACATGCCGCGACTCGGCCTGGACTGGCACGAGTCCGTGCCCGTGCACGACGAGCTCACCGGCGAGACCTACCGCTGGGGCAGGGCCAACTTCGTGCGACTGGGGCCGGGCGGTGCGCATGTGCTCGCCGTCGACACCTCACCGCG
>NZ_KQ948460.1:327476-373123 GCF_001514115.1 Streptomyces olivochromogenes | reverse complement strand
AAATTTTCAAAAAGGCCCACACCGAAATGGTGTGGGCCTTTTTTTATTTCACGACGGCTTTCTCGCGGCACCTTGATGTGCAGGAGCGTTCACCTGCGTTCGTGGGCGGCCTGCCTACGGTGAGGTCCTGGCGCATGGTCTCGGTGCCGTTCACCGGGCTGAGCCCGCGGCAGTTCGGCAAGCTGGTTACTGCGATGCGACGCGAGGATGCGAACCCGGTACGCAAGGGCCGACTGCGGAGTCGGGCACTGGAGGACCGGATCCTGCTAGTAGCGACCTACTGGTGTACGAACTTGACGCTGTGCCAGCTTGCCCCGCTGCGTACGGTTGCCGAGCAGTCGAAACGGAATAACTCCCGCCCCCTAGAAGACCAGAGAGGTCCAACAGGCAGTTTCCCACCTCCCCGGCTGAGAGGATGCTCAGTCGAGGCAGAACTCGTTGCCCTCGATGTCCTGCATCACAATGCACGACTCGTTGGTGCCATCGGCCACCAGCGTTCGCACGTGTACCCCACCGAGCGCGACCAGTCGCGCGCACTCGGCCTGGAGTGTGGCAAGACGCTCCTCACCCACAAGTCCCGTGCCGGCCCGTACATCGAGATGCACCCGATTTTTGACGGTCTTCCCTTCGGGAACGCGCTGGAAGAGCAGGCGCGGGCCCGCACCCGATGGATCACTGCACGCGAAGTAGGTGACCTGATCCTCAGACGGCAGCGAGCGATGGTAGTCCTCCCACGTGGCGAACCCCGTCGGGATCGGCGGTACGACGTACCCCAACACTTCGCTCCAAAAGCCGGCGAGGCGCGCGGGTTCCGCGCAGTCGAAGGTGACTTGGAACTGCTTGATCGTTGACATCGGCGCACCATAACAGGGGGTCTCTCCTGATCTCGCCGTGTGGGTCCGCACGTTGTCGGGAGGATGGCCCCTGCTACCCGCTGCTGTGGTGTGCGGGTCGCAGGGGTGGACCCGCGCGCTGTCGGAGAACGAAGTGCGTCCCGGCGTCGGGTGATCAGTCCGTTCGCCGCACGGCCCAGGTCTTCACCGCCGCCAGCGCCGCGGTGATCACGGCCATCAAGGGCACGGCCGCGGAGGTCCAGGCCGCGGTCAGCACCAGAACCACGGCCACGGGCGAGGCCGCGACGGCGGGACCGTTCAGCGGCGGGCCTACGCGCAGCCACCAGACCGTCGCGATCCAGGCGGCGAGGGGTATGCCGACAGCCAGGCCCTGCTGCAGGTGTGTGACGTGCGCATGGCCGATGAGGGCGTCGACGGCGACGGCGAGTCCGGCGCCGATCGCCGCGGTCGAGGCGAAGACGAGGTAGTGGCCGTAGCCCCAGATGATCGTCGTGGGCATGGAGCGCAGCATGCGCTGGGTGGTCCGGTCGAAGTAGAGCCACCACAGGCTGAAGACGAGCAGCAGACCGCTGCCGGCCAGGACCAGCAGGTCGACGTCGGTGCCGTCGCGCGAGTCGGCCGCGGTCTGCACGGCGATGGTCGCGGCCAGCACTGCCTCGCCGAGCACGATCATGGTGAACAGCCCGAACCGCTCGGTGATGTGCTCCGGGTGAAAGGGCGTCACCTGCGCCCGCTCGGCCCAGATCGGGACCAGCAACTCGCCCACGGCCAGCGCCAGCCCGACATAGAGGTACGTCGGCTGGTCGAAGGCGAGGCGAGCGACCCATCCGGCCTGTACCAGGGCGTAGCCGACGGCGTACCGCAGGGCGGTCGTGCGCCGCTTCGGATCGGCCCTGGCCGCCCGCAGCCACTGCATGACCATGGCCAGCCGCAGGATCACGTAGCCGAGGGTGATGACGAGATAGTCGCCGGACTCGAAGGCCCGGGGTACGCCGGCGGCCAAGGCCAGCGCCCCGGCGATCTGCACCATGGTCAGCAGGCGATAGGGGTCGTCGTCGTTGTCGTACGCGGAGGCGAACCAGGTGAAGTTCGCCCAGGCCCACCAGATCGCGAAGAACACCCAGAGGTAGTTGCCCACGGCGTGGCCGAGGTGCCCGCCGCTCAGGTCGTGATGCAGATGGGAGGCGGCCTGCGCGACGGCGGCGACGAAACAGAGGTCGAAGAACAGTTCCAGCGGGGTGGAGGACCGGTACGCCTCGTCGGTCCGGCGGGCCGTCATTCTGCGCAGGTTCAGCACCCGTGTGCCGCGGCCTGCCGCGGCCGGTTCCAGGCCGACCGCTTCTCCGGTCTCCCCGGGCATGGTTCGGTGATCCGTCCTGGCCGTGTGTGTCAGGTTCCGGTGCCGAGCAGGTCGTGGGCCGCGACCCACAGGGTGTAGGGGTTCGCCAGCTCGGGATGGGCGGCCGTCATACGGTCGATGAGCTCGCGCGGTGCGGAGCTGCGTTCCAGCGCCGTCTCGAAATCGGCCAGGTAGCGGCGGCTTTCGTCGATCTGGCGGCGGGCGTCGTCGTCGGGGGCCCGTGGATCGCGGTGGCCGGCGACGAGGGTGTCGGCCTCCAGCGCCGCCACGGCGTCCAGCGCCCGCGCCCAGTCGGCCCGTGAGTCCGGTGTCGATCCCATCAGCCACATGTGCGTCCGGTTGTAGACGACGTCACCGGAGACGACCAGGCTCAGGTCCGGGACATGGACGACGCTGGAATGCACGGTGTCGGTGGTCCCGACCGGGACCACCGTGGCCGACGATCCTCCGATCGGGATCGTGCGGCCGGCCAGCGGCCCGGGCGGGACGGGCTTGCCGGTCAACTGGCCGGGGAAGAACCCGCCCCAGATCTGCAGGTACCCCGCCGAGATCTGCTCCTGCATCGCGGGGATGGACTCGGCCAGGGCCACCGGCCTCGCCTGCGGGAACGCCGCCAGGATCTCCGGCAGCCCGAGGAGGTGGTCGGCGTGCGGATGGGTGATGTACACGTACTCGGGCTCGCAGTCGTGGGACTTCACCCACGCCGCCAGCTCCCGGCCCTCTCGCACGGTGATGAGGCAGTCGATCAGCACGGCACCATCGTCATCGCTGATCAGCGTCGCTGTGGACGGCGGCCAGGTAGCCGGGCCCACCACCTCCTCGAATCCCGGTACCGCACTCGGGATCGGCTTGGGATCCACCACGAACACGTCGAAGTCAAGGCTCATCGTCTTCTCCGGTTCTCCGGCATCGCTGACTCGGCCGGCCCTCATGGTCACTCCGGGGGACGGCGGCGGAGTATCCGCATGTTGACTGCACTGCGAGCCCGAGCCGCGCGGCCGGTTGCAGTCATGTTGCTGATACCACCCCACGGTGCGTTGCCGGATGCTGGTGCTCATGAACCTGAACGCAGCCACATCCGGGGGCGGCGCGCGCCTGCTGGCGGACGGGAACCAGGTGCCGGTGCTCGGCCTCGGCGTCTGGCAGGTGCCGCCCGGGCGTGCGTGCGTCGACGCCGTGCGCTGGGCGCTCGACGCCGGTTACCGGCATATCGACACGGCTCAGGCATACGGCAACGAGGAAAGCGTCGGCCGCGCCCTTCGCGACAGCGGCGTACCCCGCGACCAGGTGTTCATCACCACGAAGTTCCATCCGCGGGGCGACGATCCGGTCGCCCAGGCGGAAGACAGCCTTCGTCGTCTCGGCCTGGAGCAGGTCGACCTCTACCTGGTCCACTGGCCCGAGGGCGGCCCGACCCGGGCCTGGGCCGGGATGGAACGTGCCCAGGAGCGGGGACTGGCCCGTTCCATCGGGGTCTCCAACTACGACGCGGCCGAACTCGAGGCCGTGATCGCCGCGGGAACGGTTCCGCCCGCCGTCAACCAGATCCTGTTCAACCCGCGGCACCGTCGGCGGGCGCTCCTGGACGCCTGCGGCCGGTTCGACGTCGCTGTCGAGGCCTACAGCCCGCTGGGCACCGGCCGGTACGTCGACGACACCACCGTGGCCACGATCGCCCGACGGACGGGCCGGACACCGGCACAGGTGCTGCTGCGCTGGGGCCTGCAGCACGGACTCGTGGTCGTGGCGAAATCGACGCACCGCGACCGCATCCACGAGAACGCGCAGATCCACGACTTCACCCTGTCGGCCGAGGACATGGCCGAACTCGACGCGCTCGACCGGACCGGCGGCACCGACCGCGCGCTCGAAGCCAAGTGGTGGTAGCACCCAAGAAGCACCCAAGAAGTATCCGAGGAGAACGCAATGCCCATGATCGACGTGTACGCCACAGCGGGCACCTTCACGGACGGGCACCAGCTCGCCAAGGACCTCGCTGCCACCCTGATGGCCATCGAGGAGGTTCCGGACATCCCGATGTTCCGCCAGAACACCGCGGCCTTCCTCCACGAGTTGCCGGCAGGCCACCTGTCGAACGTCGACGGCGCGTCCCATCACGTACGCGTGCAGGTGCTGACCAACGCGGATGCTCTCGACCGAGACAAACAGATCGCGGTGGTGAGCCGGTTCACCGGCATGGTCGCGGAGGCCGCCGGCGACCCGACGCTCGCGGACCGCACCTGGGTGTTGCTGACCGAGGCCGTGCCCGGTGGGTGGGGTCTGGGCGGTCACGCGCACACCAACGACGAACTCGTCGCCGCGGCGCGCAAGCAGATCGCGGAGCTGCAGGCGATGGCCGGGGACCAGTGAGGTAGGCGCCAAGGACCAGTGATGCAGGCGACGGTCACGCCTGTTCGAGGATCCAGGCTTTCGCCAGCGTGGTCCATATCGCGGCCTCGCCGGCGTTCCGGGCGAGGCCGAGGCTGTGCGGGCCGTGGGCGAACACGTGCACGGCGTGGGGGACTTGGCCGGCCGCGAGCGCCGCGGCAAGGCGGTAGGTGTGTTCGGCGGGAACATAGGGGTCCTCCGCGGTGTGCCAGACGAAGAACGGCGGCGACTGGGGCGTGACCAGCGAGTCCAGCGAGGTCGACCGGCGCAGCTCGGGACCGGCGTCCTCGCCGAGAAGGATCATCCGGGCCGGACGGTAGGTCTCGGTCTCCATCGAGGTGATGGCGTAACCGAGCACGGCGAAGTCCACCGCCTCGTCGGGCCCGGCGCCCGGTGCGAGGGCGGCCAGCCCGGCCAGATGACCTCCCGCGGAGAACCCGATGAGACCGATGCGCTGTGCGCCGGCCGCCCGTCGGCGGCGGATCTCGGCGCGCAGCGCGTCGAGCGGCTGCGGGTGCCGGGCGCGGAGCGGATAGCGGAACACGCTCGCCCGTACGCCCATGTCGTCGAGCCAGTCCACCACCGGCTCGGCCTCGTGCGCAGCGTGTTCGGCGTATCCGCCGCCGGGCAGGACGATCATGTGGGTGCCGGTCATCGAGGGCCGCCGGTCATCGAGGGCCGTCGAGGAAGGCGTCGACGTCCGCGGCGAATTCCGCGTGGTGCTGGAACAGGAACCCGTGCGCCGAGTCGGGATAGATCTTCACGCGGGCCTGCGGGATCAGACCCGCGAGCAGGTGGGAGTAGCGCGGCAGGATCATCGGGTCGCTGTCGCCGTTCGCCACGAACACGGGCATCCTCAGGCAGCCGAGCCGCTGGAGCTTCGCGTGATCGGGGATCCCCCACGTGCACACCGCGTCGTACTGCGCCTCGCGGGTCGCCCAGTCGGTCGCCGTGTCCCGGTCTTCGCTCCGGGCGCCGTAGATCCGCTGCAGGGTTTGCCGGCCGGCCTGCGCGCTTGCCGGGGATCCGGTGAAGAAGACGCTCAAGTATTCCTCGGGGCTGGTCTCAGGATTGCCGACAGCGTCGATGACCTCGGGGGCCCAGCCGTGCATGCCGTCGGCGCCCTGCGGCGCCGACGAGGCGAGGACCAGCCTTCTGACGAGCGCCGGCCTGGTCAGGGCGATCTGCTGCGCGACGAAGCTGCCGAGGGAGAATCCCAGGACATCGACCGGGCCCTGGCCGAGTCCCAGGGCTCCGCTCGCCCCGATCGCCTCGATGAAGGCGATGGCGTCGTGCGCCATCCGGTCCACGGTGGTGGGAGTGGTCCCGGTGGAGCCGCCGACTCCGGCGTTGTCGAAGGCGATGACACGCCGGGCCGGTGCCAGCGCGTCGATCAGCGCCGGATCCCAGTTGTCGAGGTTTCCACGGAAGTGCTGGAGAAGGACCAGCGGTACACCGGCGCCGACGTCCGTCGGGCCGGTGTCGCGGTACGCGTAGTCGATGCCGTTCGCGGCCTTGACCCGCTCGTTCGGCAGACCTGAGTACGAGTTGAGCTCCATGACCCGAGCGAATCAGCCGCGGCGCGGCGGCGGAATCCGCATCTTGACTGCACTCGCCGGTCGACCAGGCTCTGCTGGAGTTCCTCGCCGCCTGACGTACGCGTCACAGGGCTTGCAGAAAGCCGACGAGCAGGTGGTTGACCTGGGCGGCGTGCGTCCAGATGATCGCGTGGCCGCCGTCAGGTATCAGTGCGAGGCGGGCGTCGGCCAGCATCACGGCCAGGCGGTTCCCGGTCGCGCCGGGCGGCATGACCCTGTCCTGAGCGCCCTGCACGATCAGGACGGGGATCGTGACGCGGGCGACGTCGTCCCGGAAGTCCTCCCGCCAGGCGACCGCGCAGCCCAGGGCCGCGGCCGCGGACACCCGCAGCGCGACGTGGAAGCTGTTCTGCCACGCCTGGTCGCTCACCCGGCTCCCGCCGAGCGGGTCGGTGCTGCGGTAGTCGGTGTTGTAGTAGTCGATGTTGTAGTACCGGTCCAGGTATGCCTTGATCGCCGCCGGACGGTCGGCGGACAGCTCGCCGAGGAAGGCGTCGAGGACGCCCGGGGCGATGCCCTCCGGGTTGGCGTCGGACCGGGGCAGGAACGGCGGGAGAGGCGCCAGCAGCGCCGCGCCGCGGACCCGCCGCTGCCCGTACGTTCCCAGGTACCGGGTCAGTTCCCCGGTGCCGGAGCAGCAGCCGACGAGCACCGCGTCCACCACATCCAGGACTTCCAGCAGTGTGTTCAGGTCCGCGGCCAGCGTGTCGTAGTCGTAGCCCACCGCCGGCCTGCCCGAGTCGCCGCCGCCGCGCCGGTCGTAGCTGATGACGCGGTACCCGGCCATGAGCAGAGCCGCCTCCTGCTTCTCCCACGAGCGCCCGTCGGCGAGGTAGCCGTGGACCAGGACGACGGGCGGGCCCGCGCCGTGGTCCTCGTAGTGGATCCGGATGTCACCGGTGTTCTCCCGGCCGACCACGACGTACGGCATCACGAACCCGCGTTCCATCGCGCGCAGGGGACAGCATCCATACACTCAACCCTGGGCCGCGCAGCGGCCGTCCGGTATCCGCAACCTGACTGCACACGGCTTTGCGTGACCGGATCACCTCGGCTGTGTGCGGGCCTTGATTCGGCCGGGTGAGGGTGGCGTTTCCGCGATGACCCGCAAGGACACGACCGTGATCGGGCGGCGGGAGGAGCTGTCCCTGCTGCGGGAACTGATCGCCCCGCCCCACAAGGAGAGCCACGTTCTGCTTCTCCTGGGCGATCCGGGTCTGGGCAAGACCGTCCTGCTGGCCGAAGCCGCGCGCGAGGCCGAGGCGGTGGGGATGCGGGTGCTGGCGACCACCGGCAGGGAGTCGGAGCAGGACCTGGCGTTCGCCGGGCTGCACCAGCTGCTGCGCCCGGTCCTCGACCGCGTGGCCCGCCTGCCGACCCGCCAGGCCGAGGCGCTGCGCGGTGCGTTCGGTCTCTCCGACGACCCCGCGCCGCCCGACGCCCTGCTCACCGGGATCGCCGTACTCACCCTGCTGTCCGAGCTGTCGGACGAGCAGCCGCTGCTGGTGACAGCCGACGACGCGCAATGGCTGGACCGTGCCTCCCTCGACGCGCTCGCCTTCGCCGCCCGCCGCCTGGAATCGGAGCAGCTCGTGCTGCTGGCCGGCGCCCGCGGGAACGTACCTCCCGCCGGTTTCGAGCGGGACCTGCCGCAGCTCCTGCTGCGACCACTCACCCGGCCGGACGCGGGCCTGCTCCTGGACGCGCAACCGCGCCCGCCGCACGGTCGGCTGCGTGAACAGGTGCTGGCCCAGGCGGTCGGCAACCCACTGGCACTGATCGAGCTGGCCAGGGTGATCGCCACGGATCCCGACGCGGGGCGCCGATGGACCGCCGAGCCGCTGCCGTTGACCGGGCAGCTGACCGCCCTCATGGCCGCCCAGTACGTCACTCTGCCCCCGGCGGCCCGATCCGCGCTGCTGCTCGCCGCGGCCGCCGACAGCCCGGACGCGACCACGGCGATACCAGGGCTTTCCGCCGACGCGCTCGCCCCGGCGGAAGCGGCGGGCCTGATCCGGCTGGACACGCCGGGCCCGCGGTTCGCCCATCCGCTCACCCGGTCGGCCGTCTACCATGCCGCGCCCTTCGCCGAGCGGGCCGCGGCGCACCGACAGGTCGCCGACGCGCTTCGCGACCAGCCCGACCGCCACGCCTGGCATCTGGCGGCCGCCGCGCTGGAGCCCGACGAGCATCTGGCCGCACTGCTCGAAGACAGCGCGGCCCAGGCACAGCGCCGCGGCGGTGCCGCCGCGGCGGCACGGGCCCTCGAACGCGCCGCCGAGCTGAGCCCCGGCGAACCCGACAAGGCCCGGCGGCTGCTGGCCGCCGCCGAACTCGCCCTGGCCGCCGGACAGGCCGACTGGGTACGCGAACTGGCGGGCCAGGTACTCACGCTGACCTCCGACCCGGACCTGCGCATCGCCGCCCGGCTGGACATCGGCTGGTCCCTGCTGTGGTCCAACCGCAACGCCGACGCGTTCGACACACTCCTGTCGGTCGCCGCCGAAGCATCCCCGAGGCTGCCGGCCATCGCGTGGCAGGCCACCTGGATGGCCGCCACGGTCGCCCACCAGACGGGACTCCCCGAAGTCTGCGCCAAGGCACGCGCCGCCCTCGACGCGCTCGACTCCCGGGACGGGCCACCGCCGTCGGCCGAGGAGCGGCCCGCCGGTCGCGCCGACGAGTACCGGATCTGGATCCGGGCCTGCACGGACCCGTTCGGGGACAGAGCCGACATCGTCCCCCGCCTGCGGCGCGCGGCGGGAGGATCCCTCTCGGACCCGGGTACGTTCGGCGCGGCGGCCTGGGTCCTGGACGAGACCGAACTGGCGGTCAGGGTGCTGCGCGAAGCCCTCAGCCGACTGCGCGCCCCGGGCGTCCGCGGCGCCAGCGGCGGTGTGCTGTCGGCACTGCAATGGGCATGCGTCGACAGCGGGCGCTGGGACGACGCACTCGCCGCCGCCCGAGAGGCGGGCGACATCGCCGCCGCCTACAAGATGGAAACCGTCGCGGGCTCGGCCGACCTCACCACGGCCGTCGTGGCGGCCATGCGCGGCGACCACGACCAGGTGGCACCGCTGCTGGCCCGCGTGCGCGCCGCCGTGGACACTTCCGAATACCGCGGCTTCGCCGCCAGGATCTGGCAGACGGCAGGTCTCGCCGCGCTGGCCCAGGGCAACTACGTGACCGCGTACGCGCAGCTCAGCCGCCTCTTCGCCGCCGACGGTACCCCCCTGCACCATCACTTCTCGTACCTCGCCGTCGCCGACCTCGCCGCCGCCGCGGTGCGCGCCGAACGGCACCTCGAAGCGCGTACGTCGGTGGAGCGCGCACTGGCTCGCGTGGACCCCGCGCCCGGACCGCGCCTGGAACAACTCGCGGCCCGGGCCCGCGGACTGCTCGCCGAGCCCGACAGCGCCGAAGCCCACTTCGCCGCGCCCATGGCCGATCCCACCGGAGACACATGGCCGTTCGAACGGGCCCAGCTTCAGCTGGACTATGGGGAATGGCTGCGCAGGCAGCGACGGATCAACGACGCCAAGCCCCTCCTCGTGACCGCCCTGGAAACGTTCCGCCGTCTGGGCGCGGCACCGTGGACCCGGCGCGCGGAATCCGAGCTGCGTGCCTGCGGCGTAACGGTGCAAGCCCCGCAGGGCGCCCCGGGCGCGCTGGACGGCCTCACCGCTCAACAGCGCGAGATCGTCATCCTCGCCGGACACGGCCTGACCAACGGCGAGATCGCCGACCGTCTGTTCCTCTCGCCCCGCACCGTCGCGTCACACCTGTACCGCTCCTATCCGAAGCTCGGCATCGCCGGCCGTCGCCAACTCCGCGACATCATCGACCAGCAGGTCACACCACGGACCTAGCGCGCCGGCCACGCACAGGGGGACGCTGCGCGGTGATTGCCGCGGCCGGTCAGGTGGGCCCGTCAGAGCTCCGGGAGGTGGGCCCGTCAGGGCCCCGGGAGAAGGCCGTGTAGCCGGCCATCGCCACGATCGCGTCCTTGACGAGCAGCACCCGCGGCGGGTAGCTCTGCACCTTGTCCCCGGGGTCGTCCAGTGCGGAGGTGCGCCAAACCTCCGCTCCGGTGCGGCTGTCCAGTGCCAGCAGACGGCCGAAGCGGTTGGAGAAATAGACCCGCTTGTACGTCGCCGACACCGCGGGCGCGGACAGACTCTCCATGTCCGTCATCTTCTGCCAGAGTTGTCTGCCGCTGTCCGCCGACACCGCGGTGACCGACCCGTCGGACCGGACGAAGTAGACGACGCCGCCCACAAGGGTGGCCGCGCCGGTCAGCGGATGTGCCAGCGGTATCCGTCTGACCTGCCCGGTTTCCGAGGCCACCCGCAGCAGCGCGTTGTACGGCCGTTCGTACCCGGCTTCGTACACGTCCTTCGCGGTCTGGGGGGCGAGGAACAGGGGTTGCCCGCCGACAGCGCCGAGTGCTTCCGCCTTCTTGGGCAGTGTGGCCGTTTCGGTCAGGCTGCCGGGTCCGAGCTTCATCAGCTCGACCGGGGCCTGGCCGGGCTCGTTGCCCTGCGAGCACAGGGCGTAGGGGACGCCTCCCGGCGCCGACGGAGTGCAGTACTCGTCCAGCGAGGGCGCCCGCCACAGTTCCTTGCCGGAAGGCCCGTAAGCCACGAACGACGAGTAGTCGGGAGACATCGTCAGCAGTCCGCCGTCGTACAGGACCGCATCCTCGGACGGGTTGATGTCGCGTTGCCACCGCCGGTGCCCGGTACCGGCGTCGAGGGCCACCACGCGCCTGGTCCTGTCGTCCGGTTCCTCGTACATGTAGACCAGCCCGTCGCGAACGCCGATCGGCTGCGTCCCCTGAGGGCGGGTGCCGGTCCGCCACAGGGTGCGGCCGGAGGCCGCGTCGATCCTGGCGGCCGTGAAACCCGTACCGCCACAGAACAGGGCGCTTCCCTCCGCCACGCATCCAGGGCTGTCGTAGTCGAGAGGGACACCCTTCACGTCGTATTGCAGCTTCGTCTGCCACGGCCGCCAGCCGTCGGGCAGTGACGCGGCACGGGTGGTGGCCGTGGCGGTGGCGGTGGGTGTCTTCGTGTCCGAATCGGACACGAAGACACCCACCCCGATACACAGCCCCGTGACGGCCAGCACCGCACCGAGGCCGGTGAGCAGCATCCGGGCTCGGCGTCGCTTGCCGGTACCGATGCCGGTCGCGGCGTCCGCGGAGGTGGTGGCCGCGCTGCGAGGAGTGGGGCGGTGCGGGGGTTTCGCGGACTGCCCGGTCTTCGGGGACCCGATGGCGTCGGATTCCGGCAGCGCCTGGAGCATGCGGTGGATGTCCGCCAGTTCCGGCCGTGCGGCCGGGTCCTTGTCCAGGCAGCGCTCGACAATGCCCAGGAGCGCTTCGGGTACGCCGCCGAGGTCCGGGGTCCCGTGCACCACCTGATAGCCGGTTATGTACGGGCTGTCGGCGTCGAACGGTCCCGTGCCGACGGCCGCGAACACCAGCAGCGACCCCAGCGAGAACACGTCCGAGGCCGGGGTGACGTCCCGGGGAGAGGCCAGTTGTTCCGGCGACATGAAGGGCGGAGTGCCGATCATCCGCCCGGTCGTGGTGAGGCTCTGGTGGCCGGAAGCGCGCGATATGCCGAAGTCGATGACGCGCGGCCCGTCCTCGGTCATCAGGACGTTGCGCGGTTTGAGGTCCCGGTGCACCAGGCCCGCCCGCTGGATGTCGCGCAACGCCTCGGTGAGCCCCAGCCCCAGCGCGCGCAGTTCCCGCTGGCTCAACGGGCCGTCCTTCTCCACGACTTCGGCGAGGTTGAGCCCCGGCACGTAGAGCGTCGCCATCCACGGCCGGTCGGCGTCCGGGTCGGCGTCCACGACAGGCGCGGTGAAGGCGCCGCTCACTCTGCGCGCTGCCTCGATCTCCTGCCGGAAGCGCGTCCGGAACTCCTCCTCCTGGGCGTACGGCCCGCGCACGAGCTTGACCGCGACCTGCCGTCCCGAGGCGGAGACTCCCAGATAGACGACTCCCATACCGCCCGCCCCGAGCCGACCGAGAAGGGTGTACCCGCCTATGGACTCCGGGTCCCCGGTGCTCAGGGGCGTCATCGCCGATCATCCTTCCCAGCGCCTGCCTGCCTCACGGGGATCAGAGTATGGCCTGCCGCCCCGGAAACGGAGCCGCGCCTGTCACGTACCGGTGTCCCCACAGCGGGCGACTCCGACTTGGAGCAGACAACGAACAAACCCCAGGCCACTGACCTGGGGTTTCTCTCTGGACTTGGCCGGCCCTGCGGCTCAGTGGTCGTCGCGGATGGTCGTCGCGATGCCGTTGCTGATCACGACCTCGGCGCTGAAGCCCTTCTTGGCGGCCGTCTCCAGTTCGCCCTCGGTGCACTGCATCTCGCCGTCCTCACCCGAGCAGATGTCGTCGTATCCAAGGATCTTGGTGTCCTCGGCGACGAGGAACTGCTGCTCGGTGCCCTTCAGGTCGGAGACCGTGTACTTGCCCGGCGCCAGGTAGGAGACGTTGCCGAACCAGGTTCCGTTGACACCCTTGCCCTCGTCGATGCCCTCGACGACGGTCTCGCGGGAGTTGGAGCCGGACGACGAACCGGAGCCGGAGCCGGACGACGAACCGGAGTTGGAGCCGGACGACGAGCCGGAGGCGGAGCCGGACGATGAGCCGGAGGACCCGGATCCCGCCTCGGACCCGGAGTCCTGCTGGGCGGCGCGCCGCTCCGTCACCAGGCTCGCGACACCGTTCTTCATCTCCACGTCGGCGTTCACGGCACCCTTCTTGGTCGCCGCCTCCAACTGGTCCAGTGTGCAGGGCGCGTCCACCTTGGAGCTCGCGTCGCCGCATATCGTGCCGACGCCGTAGACCTCGGTGTCGCCGGCGACCCAGAACTGCTGGTCGCCCTTGCCCGGTACGGACACGATGTACTTGCCCGGGGCGAGATAGGTGACCTCGCCGTTCTTGAACGACCCGCTGACACCCTTGGAGTTCTTGGCGTCCGACGCCTTCTCCGCGACCGGCGACGCGTCCGCTCCGCTCTTGCCGGACGAGCTGTCGGCGGTTCCGTTCTGGCACGCCGTCATCAGCAGTCCGGCGGTGATCGCGGCGGCGGCGACGGCGGCCTTGCGCAGGTGGCGGTTCATCACGGGAGGTTCCTTCCGAGGCGGCGGTGGCGGGGAACCAGCGGCGTTGCCGCCGGTTCCCCGCTCTGTGATCACTATGTGGGGCCCCGGAGCCCGTAGGCCACGTCCGTCTTCCCTTCAGGACACCGCGGTAGCACAGCCGTGACACAGCAACACACGGGCTGTACAAAGCAGTTGGCCGATGCGCCGCCTCGCGTCACGGCCGCTTCCCGTCGCACGTCGAGGGCCGGCTCAGAGCAAGCCCTTGTATCCCTGCCAGCCGGTGGCGATCTTCGTACGGCCGCCGAAGGAGCCCTTGCCGTTGCCGTTGTTGCGCCAGACGGCGCCGGAGGTGTCGCGGGAGACGATGTCCGCTCTGCCGTCACCCGTGATGTCCCCGACGCCGACGATCGCGTTGTACGAGCCGCCCCAGTTGGCGAACAGCTTCACGCGCGACTTGAAAGTGCCCTTGCCGGTGCCGTCGTAGCGGTACAGGTTGTTCGCCTTGTCCTGCGCGAGGAGATCACCGATGCCGTCGCCGTTCAGATCACCGGCGCCCACGATCTTCTTGTACGTCTTCCAGTCGGCGTAGAGCTTGACGCGGGCGGAGAGTTTCCCGTCGCTGGTGCCCTTGTACAGGTAGACGGTGCCGGTGGAGGTGTTGCGGGCGATCAGGTCCGGTCGGCCGTCACCACTCACGTCACCGGGCGCGGTCAGCACGTCGTACTGCTGCCAGCCGCTGCTGCCCAGCGAGGTGTACGCGGTGGAAGGCGTCACCGCCGGCCCGCACGCGGGCCGGTAGGCGCGCAACGCACCGCTGCTGAACCGGACGAGCACGTCGTTGCAGCGGTCACCGCTCAGGTCGCCGAAGGGCACGGCCTTGATCGATGTCGCCCAGCCGCTCCCGGTCAGCTTCCCGGTGAAGGTGCCCTTGCCCGTCCCGTACTGGTACGTCAGCCCACCCGAGCCGTTCAGCGTCATCAGCTCGCCGAAGCCGTCCGACCCGACGAAGTCGCGGCGGACCGCGGCGGCTCCGGTGACCTTGACCGTGCCCGTCTTCGTCAGCGCCGCGCCCTGTCCGTCCGCGGGGGCGACGGTCAGCGTCCAGGTGTAGGCGCCGTTGGGCACCAGCCGGCCGGAGCCGTCCTTGCCGTTCCACGCCGGGGTCACCACACCGCGCGCCGGACCGCCGGAGAGGGTGCGGACGGCCGCACCGGTGGCCTTGTTGCCGATCACGAGCTTCCAGGAGGCCGTGGGCTTGTTCAGCCACCACTTCGGGCTCCACTGCGTGGCGCCGCCCTTGACGTCCACCGAGGCGGCGACGGTGGCGTCGCGCTGGACGAGGGCGGAGACGGGGACGTCACTGGAGGTCAGGCGGATGGCGTTGTCGGAGCGGAGCTGGGCGATCACGCCGGTGTACGGGTCGACGTCCCAGGCGTTCCCCTCGAACGTCCCGGCGGTGTGCGACACGGCCGTCCCGCCGCGGACGTCGATCACCTTCAACTGCCCGGCCTCGACGGTCGCGACGAAGCCGTCACCGAGCTGCGCCTGCTCCCAGTCGGAGCCCGCGAGCGTCAGGTTCCGCTTGGTGACGGTGTCGTAGACGCCCTGCCCCTCCGAGTTGAGCACGCAGTTCCACAGCAGCCACCGGCCGACCGCCTGGAAGTCGTTCAGCAGGCAGCCGCGCCCGAACCACACCGGCTCGCCCTGCTTCCCGGTCAGCAGGTCGTAGGGGACCACGGTGTCGTTGCCGGACATCACCCACACGGTGGTGCCCCAGATCGCCCGCACGCTGTCCGTCGTCGTGTACACCGTGCGCCCGGAGTCGAGGTCGACGACCCGGGTCTCCGCCACTCCCTTGCTGTCGTACGGCCTGGTCAGCGCGGCGAAACGGCCGCTCGCGGCGGTCGCGTTCCGGTAGCTGCGGGAGCTGTCGATCCGGGTGCCGGGCAGCGACCGGTCGGCGCCGAGGAGCTGGGGCTGCTGGGCGGCGCTCGTGCCGTAGCCGGAGATGACCGTCCGGCCGTCGCCGGTGTCGAGGAGACGCGGGCGGCTGCCCGAGAAGTCCTCCAGTTTGATACGGCCGCGGGTGGTGCGTGCCCCCGCCGTGGGGGAGTAGGCCACGCCGGTCTCACGGGTGTGGAGATACGACCAGTCGCCCACGGGGTCTGTCTCCACGGTGGTCAACCGCCCCTGGGCGAGGGTCAGCTGGGAGACCGTGCGGGCGGTCCGCGTCGGGTACGCGTCCGCGATCCGGCGCACGGTGACCGCGCCGCCCGCGGCGGACTCGATGAGGGAGACACCCCAGTGGTCCGTGTCGGCGCCGCCCGCGACCAGCAGCCCGCCGTCCGGAGTAGGCATGGCCTGTCGTGACGTCCTGGCCAGCAGCGTGCGCGGCGCGGAGCCGTCGAGCGGGACGGCCTCGACCCGCGAGACCGCGCGGTAGGTGTCGTTCTGGCCCAGGGAGGAGTCGTACCGGGACACGATGACGTTGTCGCCGACCAGGCCCAGCACCTGCGAGATCTCGCCGACCCGCACGGTCCGTACGGCGGCGGCCGGGTTCTGGCGGGAGGCGACGTGCAGGGTGCCGTCCTCGCACCACACCAGGTGGGTGGGGCTGAGCGCGACCAGGTAGTACCACGCCCGCACGGTGTACGGCAGGGCGGTGAAGCGCCCCTGCTCGATGTCGAGCCAGCCGGTGACGTCGTCGTCGCCCTTGCGGTACTGCACGACCTGCCCGTGCGCGTCGCCCAGCCCCGCGGCGGACTCCAGATAGACGCCGGAGGGGACGCCCTGCACCGTGCGGTCGGCGACGGAGCCGTCGGCCCGCGCGTCCAGCAGATGCCACACGGAGTCGGTGCCCGGGGTTCCCGCCGTCGTGACGACCGTCGACCCGAGCGTGCTGAAGTACGCGTAACCGTCGGGCAGTTCGACGGTACTGACCTGGCCGGACGTCATGTTCCGCAGCGTCACGGTCCTGGCGGAGGTGTCATAGCGGGCGACGACGTCCGAGCCGGCGCCGGCACTCGTGACGCCGTACGCGTCCGTGCCCGACGCGTCGACGACCGTGTCGACACCGTCGTACGTCGTCCAGAGCTGGCCCCGCCCCTCCTCGTACCGGAGGAACCCCGAGGTCCCCGCGCTCAGCAGGCCCGTCCGGGGAACCATGGCCGTGGCGGCCGGTACGACCACCTCTCCGGTGACCGTTTCACCGTGCGCGCTGCCGACCGTCAGCGAGCTGAGGCCGAGAGCCAGTGTGAAGGAAACGGTTGCGGCGGTGGCACCTCGTACGAGCGCACGTCTGCCCATTCAGAACCTCTCCAAGGACGGTGGGCGAAGGCTTGGAGAGACCTGCGCGCGCCGTTGAACCGCAGGTCAAGGACCCGCGGCACAGCTGACGTTCCGCCCCCCAGGCAAGTGGCCGGATCCTAGCATTTTACCTGTGCATGACCTACGGGGTGAGGAGTGGCTTGTGCGGGAGGCGGCTTGCGCAGGCGAGCCGAACGAGCGGCAGGGACGAGTCGGTAGCCGCCCGACCGGCGAAGAAGGCGGGTCGCTCGTACGCCGGTGATGGAAGGCGAGAGCGGGTCATAGGCGTGCGGCCGTGCGGATCAGCCCGGCGAGGGCGAGGGAGCGGCTGTGCGCGGGCCACGCGATGTGGGTGACGACGGGGGGTGCGTCTGTCAGGGGGACGGCGGTGTGCTCGGTCCACAGCCAGGCGCGGGCGGAGTCGGGGAAGACGGCCACGGTGCGTCCGAGGGCGATCAGCTGGGCCAGCTGTGTCTGGTTGTGGATCTCGGGGCCCGGGCCGGGTCGATACGTGCCGTGGCGGGGCCAGCGGGCGAGCGGAAGATCGGGGACGTCGCTGATGTCGGCCAGGGACAGGGTCTTGCGCCCGGCGAGGGATGACCTGCGGGCAGGATGGCGATCTGCCCCTCGGTCATCAGTTCCTCGCTGTCGAACCCGGTGAGGGAGTTGAACGGCGCGTGCATGAGCGCCACATCAGCACGGCCGTCGCGCAGCATCCCTTCCTGCTCACACATGCCGCACGGCAGCACCTCGATCTCGGCGGCATCGGGCTCGGCCGCGTAGGCGTCGAGAAGCTTCTGCAGCAGCTCGTGAGACCAGGCGGCCTTCAGCGCCAGCACCAGGCGATTGCGGGAGCCGCCCGGACTGTCGGCGCCACCGGCGCGACGGGTGCGGCGAGCGGCGGCGGTGGTCGCGTCGAGGGCTGCCCGGCCCTCGTGCAGCAGCACCTCTCCGGCACCGGTCAGACAGACGCCGCGGCGGTTACGTTCCAGCAGGGGGACGCCGATGCGCCGCTCGAGCTGCTGGATCGCCCGGGACAGCGGTGGCTGGGCCATGCCGAGGCGCTCGGCGGCGCGGCCGAAGTGCAGTTCCTCGGCGACGGCCACGAAGTACCTCAACTCGCGGGTCTCCAAGGTGTCCACGGCCACAACATACTTCAGTGATACCTACCGGGTATCACAGTGCACCGTATGGGTGTTGGATGCACCGCCCGTCCGCGAGCGAACATCAACGGCATGAGCGAAACGAAGATCGCGCTGGTGACCGGCGCGAACAAGGGAATCGGGTACGAAATTGCGGCCGGGCTGGGCGCCCTCGGCCACCGCGTGGGCGTGGGGGCCCGCGACGAGGCCCGGCGTGAGAGTGCCGTCGAGAAGCTGCGCGCCGCCGGGGTGGACGCGTTCGCGGTGCCGCTGGACGTGACCGGCGACCAGAGCGTCACCGATGCCGCGGAACTGGTCGAACGGCAGGCCGGGCGCCTGGACGTCCTGGTCAACAACGCCGGCATCTCGGGCGAGGCGGGGCCGGGGTGGGTGCAGGACCCGACCACGCTCGACCTCGACGTGGTCCGCACGGTCGTGGAGACCAACGTCATCGGTGTCATCCGGGTGACCAACGCGATGCTGCCGCTGCTGCGGCGCTCGACGTCGCCACGCATCGTCAACGTCTCCAGTGCTGTCGGCTCGCTGACCCGGCAGGCGGACCCGGACATCGAGATCGGCCCCGTCATGGCGGCCTACTCGCCGTCGAAGTCGTTCCTCAACGCCGTCACCGTGCAGTACGCCCGGCAGTTCGCCGGTACGAACATCCTGATCAACGCGGCCTGCCCGGGCCTGGTCGCGACCGACTTCACCGGATTCCACGGACCCCGCACTCCCGAGCAGGGCGCAGCCACGGCGATCCGGCTCGCCACACTGCCCGACGGCGGCCCGACCGGTTCGTTCTTCGAGGACGACGGCATCATCCCCTGGTGACCTCGTCCTCCATCTGTCCTGACCGTGTGTGACATGCCGCGTGTGGCGTAATGGGCTCCTCGGGTCGGTCGGCCGCGTCACTCTGTGCGGGTTGATCACGGCCGCGTCAGGAGCTCGTGTGTACAGATCACGTGAGTGGGGCGAGCGTATCCGCCGTGACTGCCGGATGGACCCGAGGACGTCGGGGCGGGCGTTGGATCCGCGGCACGAGACGAGCGGGTACACGGTGGCCGAGGCTTTGAAGGCGCCGATGCGGGGGTGCGGCTGTGGCGGAAGGTGAGCGGCGGCCCGCCAAGGGCCTGGTGGACCGGTCGGAAGGGTTCGGTGAGCGGCTGCTGGGGGTGCTGCTGGACCGGGCACACGAGATGCCGCCGCAGCTGATCGCCCCGCTGATCGCGGAAGAGGTGGCCAGGGTCGGTGGCCGCGACGTCTCGATCCTGCTGCAGGACTACGCCCAACTGGTGCTGGTGCCGCTACCGGGTCGGCGGCTGATGGTGGGCGAGCCCGAGCCGATCGACGACTCTCCCGCCGGCACGGCCTTCCTGTACGCGACCATCGCCGAGGTGCCGCACGCCGACGGCATCCGGATGTATCTGCCGTTGCTGGACGGCAGCGACCAGGTGGGCGTGATGGCCCTCACCCTGGACACCGTCGATGACGACGACCGGCGGCTGCTACGCAGGCTCGCCGGCCTGGTCGCCGACATGCTGGTCACCAAGCACAGCTACACCGACCAGTTCTTCCTCGCCCGGCGCCGTGAACCGATGAGCGTGGCCGCGGAGATCCAGTGGTCCCTGCTGCCGCCGCTGGCGATGTCCATCCCGCAGGTCGCGGTCGCCGGAATCCTGGAGCCCGCCTACAACGTCGCGGGCGACAGCTTCGACTACGCCCTCAACGAAGACATCCTGCACGTCGCCATGGTCGACGCGATGGGCCACGGTCTGGACGCCGCCACGATGGCGACCGTCGCCGTCGGGGCCTACCGGCACGCCCGACGTTCCGACATCGGCCTGTCCGAGATCTACGCGTTCATGGATCGGGCGATCGCCGAGCAGTTCGGGCCCGACCATTTCGTCACCGCGCAGATGATGCGTCTGAACATCGTGACGGGTCACCTGCAGTGGGTCAACGCCGGTCACCCCGCACCGCTGCTGATCCGCGACCACCGGGTCGTCCGGCAGCTGACGGGCCCGACCACCTTGCCGGTCGGCTTCGGCGGTGAAGATCCCCAGATCAGTGAGCAGATGCTCCAGCGCGGCGACCGAGTGCTGTGCTTCACCGACGGCCTGATCGAGGAGCACGAGGCCGGCGAAGAACAGTTCGGCGAGGAACAGCTCATCCACTGGATCAACCGCATGGGACACGGAGAGAAGGGAGTAAGAGCGGTGGTGCGCTCACTCTCCCACACCCTGAAGCGCCAACGAGGCGGCCGCACCAGCGACGACGCGACCCTCTTCCTGATCGAATGGCGCGGAGGTGCGGCCGACCACCTCGCCGTCCTGGACTGAGCCGACAGCCGACAGCCGACAGCCGACAGCCGACAGCCGACAGCCGACAGCCGACGAGCCGACAGCCGAACGCGGCCGGCATCGGCATCCGCCGGCCCTGAATCCAACGGGCCCTCCACGCCATAAGAGCGCACCGGCCCCGGATCGCGTCAGCCGCGTTCCTCCTCCTCGGCCTCCATGAGCCGGATCCCCCGATGCGTCAACATCACCATCGAGGGTGTGTTTCCCTGCGCCCAGTCGACGGTGATGAGCTCTTCCCCCACCAGATACGCGCACGCCGCGGCCAGATCCTGCTCAGGGACCTGGAGATCGTCACGCAGCCTCGCCCCGGTGACGCCAAGGAGGCGATTGCCTTCCGTGGCCTCGTACAGCGTTTTCATGATCGCTTCGCGGTAGTTCTTCCGCTCTCGCAGTGTTGCCATGATTGCCGCCACTCGTCCCTGTCACCTCACTTCACTCTACTCCGGGCCTAGTCAGGAGAACCTGCGTTCGCCGTGGTCAGGCGGCACGGCCGGGCGGCAGCTGCCCGATAGGAGGAGGTGTCATCCCCGTCCTCCCACTCTTCGTCCTCCCACTTTTCCCCGGAATCCTGGTCCAGGGCAGTCGTGGAACCGCCGTGGAGGGCGTGTTCCGCTGCCATGAGCGCGCTCGCGGTCGTCGGAGGGCCGGCGCTGTCGCTCGCGGCGGCCATCAGACGAGCGGCTGCCGGGGCGTTGGTCTCCGGTGGTATCACCAGCAGGTTCCAGCTGCCCGTGGTGTGGGACAGCAGCATGATCTTGTGGGGGTCCAGCTCCGTCGTGAACCAACGGACCTTCACCACGTGTCCGTTGACGGGCACCCTGCTCGGGATGGCAGGCCAGTACGTCGCGTTGACGGCGATCCGGGTGATCCGACCGGACAGGGGGTCCAGTACGTCGGCCAGGGCGGAGAGTTCGTCCGCCAGGTCCCGGGAGCGGGGCCACCAGGCGCCGTCGAGAGGTCCTCGGGATGTGCTCACGGTTTTCAGCGCGAGGCGAGCGGTCGGGGCCCTGAAGGGCACGATCCGCAAGGGGGTTCGTTCGGTGGTCGCGGACATCGCGCGCACCTGTCTCCTGGCCGCTGTTCAGGGCGGCCCGGTGTCGTCACTCGCCGAGAACGACACCGGCATGGCGGCCGATGTGCGAAGTACTCTCGATGTCTCCACGCTACTCCCGCGGTACGTCGAACGGGCCCCGGCGAGACACCGGTTCCGAACGCCTCCATCACGCACCTGTCACATGCCTGGCGCCGGAATCGGCAGGCGGCCGATGGCGACGCCCACGGGACTGTGGGAGGAGGTGCGGCGGGCGTCGTGTCCGCCTTCGGAGTCCCAGACCGTTTCCCGGGCCGAGTCCCACGCGGCGGCCTCGGCCTCGGCGGCGATGCGGAAGAGCTCGGCCTCCTGGATCAGGCCGCTTGCCGTGAGGCTGTGTGCGGGATCCGCGGCGGTCGTCATGAGCCGGGCGGCCGTGACGTCGTCGGTCTCGGGTGGGATCACCAGGAGGTCCCAGCGACCCACGGTGTAGGACAGCAGCAGCAGTTTGTGCGGGTCCTGCTCGGCCTTGAACCAGCCGACCTTCACCACATGCCCCTGGACGGGAATCTTGTGGGGGATGACCGGCCAGAACGTGGGGTTCACGGTGACGTGGGTGATCCGCCCCCACAGCGGGTCCAGGACGGCGGTGAGCGCGGGCAGCTCGGCCGTCAGGTCGCGGGAGCGTGGCCACCATGCGCCGTCGATCAGGGCGGGGGCCGTGCCGGGCGGCGCCAGCCGCAGCCGGAGAGGTGGCGGTGAAGAAGAGAAGGTCCGGTCTTCGACCGCGGGCTTGTCGAACATGGTTGCGGTCATCACGCGAACCCTGCCCCGGGCCGGCCAGGACCGGCCCGGTGTCGTGAATCGCCGGGGACGGCACGGGCATCGAAGCCGGTGTACGAAGTACCCTCGGTATCTTCAGGATACTCCTGTCCGGGGTCCGATGGACGGTTACGGTGGCGCGAGTTCCACGGCGTGCCGGACGCGGGGTCGCCCGTTGCCCACCGTCAGCGGATGGGGCGGCGGCCTGCGCGCCGGGACCATCGGACGTAGGCGATGGCCACATCGGCCGCGATCCCGGGCCGGTCCGCGTCCCACGAGTGCGGCTGTCGTAGCGAGGACGATCAGGACGGTGATCGCTCCTCAATAGGTGCCAAGTAGCCATCGATGTCGGGTAGTAGACGCATCTGTCGCGCACTATCGGCGGTCTTCGGGCAGGACTACGCTGCGGGGTGAGGCCCCAGTCCCCGGTACCGATGCTGTGTTTTGCTCCCGGGGAGGCCCGCTGTGTTCGTTCTGCTTCTCGTCCTGATCGTGGTCTTGTTCGGCTTCGGCTTTCTCCATCCCATCTGGTGGGTCGCCGCGGCTGTGTTGGTCTTCGGAGCCACCCGTTACGGCGGCCGGGGCCGCGGCGGCGGGTCCGACTTCGGTGAGTACCAGGACTATCGGGACCGCCGGGAGCGTCAGGACCGCTGGGATCGCCGCTACAGCCGTCAGCACCGAGCGCGCTGGAACCGCGAGGACCGGCGGGACCGCGAGCGCCGCGGGTGACGAACGCGTACGTCACGCCCTGTTCCGCTCGTCGTGCATGTGCTCTACGGTCAGAGCAAGGCAGGCGGGACTTCGTCCGTGTCAGGAATCGACGACACCGGCAAGTCCCCCACCCAGGCTCCCAGCCCCCGAGTCGCAATCGAGGCCGGCCGGAGCCGCATCGCCAGAGCACGCGGCTCCAGCTCCCGTCCTCCTGGCGTATTCCACTCGGGGTGCTCCCGCCACCCCGCCGCCGCGGAGGGCAGCGCGCGAGGACACGATGGCCGGGGGGCCTCGCGTCCTCGCGACCACGGCCGCCGCCGAACACCATCGGCGGCGGCCGTCCGGCCCGGAAAGCAGAGTCTGCGAACCACAGCCCGTGAACCTTCAGTCCGCGAGCTGCTGCTGACCGGTCGTGGCTTTGGTCAGGACCTCAGGCCGGGGAGCGCTTCGGAGTCGTCGATGAACGCGCGGGCCAGGTCGGACAGGCGCCGGTTGTGAGCA
Organism: Streptomyces olivochromogenes; assembly: GCF_001514115.1. Lineage (GTDB taxonomy): Bacteria > Actinomycetota > Actinomycetes > Streptomycetales > Streptomycetaceae > Streptomyces > Streptomyces olivochromogenes. Next base: position 349,923 of record NZ_KQ948460.1, on the reverse strand, counting down.
CGGGCGTAACCGCGCAGTGTGGTGAAGGCCTGTTCCATGTCGATGCCCCGGCGTTCGGCGAGTTTTCCCTTGGCCTGTTCGATCAGGACGCGGCTGTTCAGCGCGCTCTGCAGTTGCTCGTTGAGGACGGTGCTGCGGTGCGCGGTCCGTTGTTGCAGCAGGCTGATGGTGGCGACGTCGGCCAGGGCCTGGGCGAGCGGCGTGGCGTCCGGATCGAAGGGGCCCGGGGCGGCGTGGAAGAGGTTCAGGGCTCCGACGACCTCGTCCCGTAGACGCATCGGCAAGGCCTGGACCGCCCCGAACCCGCTGCGGTGGGCTGCCGCGACAAAGCGTGGCCAGCGGTCCGCCTCCCCGCTCAGGTTGGCGACGATCACCGGTGCGCCGGTGCGGAAGCAGTCCAGGCAGGGCCCTTCGTCGTTCTGCAGCTGGAAGAGTTCCAGCAGGCGCACCTGTTCGTCGGAGGCGGCCATGACGCGGAGTTCGCCGTCGCGGTCCGCGAGCAGCACGCCTGCGGCACTCGCGCCGAGCATGCCCACACAGCGGTCGGTCAGCAGGCGCAGGAAATCGATCAGGTCGAAGTCGGCGACCAGGTTGTCAGCCAGCTCGACGAAGGTCTTGGCCAGGAGTCGCTGATTCATCGTGCACACCCTCCGTGAGACTGATCCCGGCCCGGATGAAGGGACGGGAAGCGCAACTCATGTCCTTGTCCGTTTTCTTGGTCCGGCTCTCTTCGTTCGGCTTCTTGGTTCGCTTCTTGGTTCGCTTCTTGGCCCGGCAAAGGTGTCAGGCTTCATCGTCGGTCCGATCCGTGTCGGCGCTCGGGGGGAACGTGAGCCGGTGGGCGACCACGTCGGCGGCCACCGCGGCGAGGCGGCGTCCTCTGGCGTAGGAGTAGGCGCGCAGGCGGACGAAGGCTTCTTCGGCACCGACTCCGAGCTGGGCCGTGAGCATGCCCGTGGCCTGGTCGATCTCCGCCCGGTACGCGCCCAGGTCCTCGTATCGTCCGTCCGCCGACCGTCCGCCGGCCAGGTCCCCCGCGCCGTCGATCCGGGAGTCGAGCAGGACCAGAGTGGCGGTGTCGGCGAAGGCCAACGCGTCGGCCAGCTCCTCCGCGTCCAACCTGCCCGGGACTTGGGAGTACAGGTCCAGAACTCCGGGGCTGATCGCACCCATTTGCAGAGGGAAGGCGTAGACGGCGCGTGCCCCGGCTTCCAAGGCCGCGTCGGCGAACACGGCCCAGCGATCCTGTACTTCGGCGGCGAGCAGATCGGACGTCAGTACGGCCGAACCCTGTGTGAAGGCATCCACGCAAGGCCCCTCGCCCAAGGTGAGCTGGAGCTCCTCCAACTGCTCGCTGACATCGTCGGTGCTGCACAACGGATGGCTGGCCGCAGATCTGGACATCGCGGAAAGTCCGGCCCCGCCGACCGGCAGTGCGGCCACGGCCGCGGTGCACACGTCCACCACGCCGACCCGGGCACCCCGCCGGGCCGCCTGCTCGGCGACCAGTACCTGGATCCGGGCCGACCGGTTGTCGGACCTCACCCGGGCCACCGTATCCAGGCTTCGTGAGCCAGACCCTCCAGCCTTGCCGTGGTCCGTTCCCCGAGGGGGAGCACCAGCGCACGGAACGTGGTGGCGCTCGTCGGCCTCCGAAGCTCTCCGATGTCCAGCCATCCCGAGGAGTGGAGCGAGTCGAGAGTCGGGCGGTCGGCCTGATCCACCAAGGTGGCGCCGAGGGTCGCCTGGTGGTCGGTCAGCAGCTTCTCCTGCAGACGGTGGGCCAGTTTCTGGTCCTGCGGGTGCGGGCGGACCAGGGTGTCGCTGATCGCGAAGACACTGCTGGACTTGGTGATCCGCTCAATGGTGCGTGGCAGCACACCGTCGAAACCGAGCCACCAGCGGCCGTCGCTGAGTACGGGGTACCCGAAGGCGCACCCCGTCAGACCGTCCGTCTCCGCGATCACCATGGCGAATCCCGGTCGGCGAATGTGGCCCGTCAGATGGTTCAGGAAGTCCTGGCGGCTGGGACGGCGGTACGCCTTTCCGGATCCCGTTGCGCAGGAGTCCTCGTACAGATTCCCCAGATCCTCGCGGATGTCCTCCACGAGCCATCGGTTCACCCGGCGCAACCGCACCGCGGCCGCTCCCGGGTCCGCTCTGGGGTCCGCTCCGGAGTGCACGCCGAGTTTCTCGTTTCCACGGGGCTGCCGTGACCGTCTCTGAGGGGGCCGAGCCATCACACCGCACCGCCCGACAGGACAGGTACAGGAGGAACACGCCGATACGGCGGGACGGGAGCGGTCGTGACCGGGGCGTATCCGGGAGGAGGCGACAACTGCCCGAACGGGACGCCCAGGAGCAGGAGTTCGCAGCCGGCGATGTCGAGCATGAGGACCAGTGTCCGCGGCGGATGGTGCAGTCGCAGCGTCCCTCCGGCCGCGGTGATGCGCTGTGAGGCGTGGAGGAAGGCGTTGAGGCCGCTGCAGTCGCAGAAGGTGACGACGGTGAGGTCGACGTCGATGGTGCGGATGCCGTCGCGCAGACACCGGTCCAGTGATGCGCGCACCAGGGGCACCGTGTCCAGGTCGATCTCACCGGCCAGCGTGATCAGTGCCCGTTTTCTTCGGTCGTGACGGTAGACGGCGAGCGGCGGAGGGGGCATGACGCCTCGGTTCGGAAGACCGTCCGGCAGGGGACTCGGTGGTGCCGGGATCTTGGCACCCTCGGCCCACTTCCGGCAGCGGAGTACATTCGGCGGAGGTCGGGCAACGGCCGACTGGCCGGCCTGCGCGGCAGGACTGCGGACCCACCCGGTTCCCTCCAGGGATGCGCCGGGCGACGGGCGAAGGGCCCGATCCCCGCGGCGATCTGTGCTCGGCAACGACATGCCGCCGGGGTCTGGGACGTCTGTGGAGCAGCGTAGTCCTCGCCGGGCGCGACGGACGGCCGGAGCGGCCCATTCCCAGCATGTGGACGGTATTGAGGCGCGGTGGCGTGCACATGTCCCTTGCGCCGCAAGGTATTTGGGAGTTCAACCTCGCAGAGGCCCGAGCCCGGACCGAGCCCGGTGAGCATCGCACCGCGCGTGCGCGTACCGCGGTCGCCTTCGTGCGATCCGGACACGCGAATGCATCCGGCTCCGCTCCCAGGGCCAAGTGAAGCGATGCCGAACCGGGCGCCGCGCCCGATCCGAGGCGAGTTCGTGACATCACCTGGCTGGCTGCACTTGTCCATGTACAGCGAGGTCGGACTTAGGGCAAGTGAGTGGTACTGCCTCACATGAGAAGCCTGGGTCCGTGCATTCGGGTGAGGGAATGCCGGATGATCGGATAAATGAATTCAAATGTTCTTGTCGTGCTTTGCGCCGTTTGAATGAGTAATGGTTCCCCTTTCCTTTGCTTGCTGCTGGCATGCGTATTTCCCTGCGTAATATGCCACGCAGCAACAAGGCTTTCCGGGCGATCGGTAGGGCCCGGTACGCCCCGGCCCCCACACGAAATGGCCTCTCGATGAAGCTGAAGATTCCCCAAGCGGTTCGGCGCCGCAACATGTCCGCCTGGCTGGCCTCTGCCCTTGCCACAACGGTTGCCGCAGTGATGGTCGCCGTGACGCCGACGCCGGCGTCGGCGATCGCGACAAAAGTGAACCTCGGTAGAGCGACGAGTTTCTCGGTTCTGGGAGCGTCGGCAGTCACCAATACCGGGAACAGTTCGCTCGAGGGAGACCTTGGAGTGAGTCCAGGGTCGTCCATCACCGGATTCCCGCCCGGCATCGTCGGCGGTGCCGTGCACCAGACGGACGCTGTGGCAGGCGGGGCGCAGGTGGACCTGGTGACGGCGTACAACGACGCGGCCGGCCAGGCGACGAACTTCCCGCTCGCGGCGGCTATCGGCGCGGGCCAAACGCTGCTGCCGGGCGTGCACACCTCCACCTCCGGTGTCCTGCTCACCGGCGACCTGATCCTGGACGCTCAGGGCGACCCCAACGCCGTCTGGGTGTTCCAGATTCCTGAAGCCCTGACCGTGGCGTCCTCCGCCCGGGTGCTCCTCACGAACGGCGCTTCGGCGTGCAACGTGTTCTGGCAGATCAGGGATTCGGCCACCATCGGCACCGGCTCCAGCTTCGTGGGCACGATCATGGCCGGGGTTTCGATCACCGTGAACACCGGCGCGAACATCCAGGGCCGGGCGCTGGCTCGTACGGGCCTCGTGTCGCTCCAGAACAACAGGATCTTCTTCGGCGGGTGCGCGACCGGCACGACCGGCGGAACGACGACCGGTACAACGACCGGTACAACGACCGGTACAACCACCGGAACAACCACCGGTGGAACGACAACCGGAACCGTCGCTGGTGCGACCACCGGTGGGCTGCTCAGCGGGGGCCTGGTCACTGGTGGTGTCCTGGGTGGCCCCATCCTCGACGTCACGAGCGGCGGCACCGCGGGCAACATCGCCGGCAACACGTCCGGGAACACTGCGGGCAACACGGCCGGGAACACCGTCGGCGGGAGCGTCACCGGAGGGCCGGAGCACGGTGGCAAGCCCGAAGGCCCGGACCACGGCGGGAAGCCTGAAGGCCCGGACCACGGCGGCAAGCCCGAAGGCCCGGACCACGGCGGCAAGCCGGGCCCTGGGCATGATGTCGAGTCCGGCAAGCCGGACCACGGCAAGGAGTCCGACGAGAACTTCGGCTACGCCGACGTGCCCAACGGTCACGAGGCCGACGGCTACTCCAAGGACGACGACGGCTCCGAGGACTAGGCAGCGCACTGCGGCAAGCCCGCTCATCGGATGACGGCGTGCGGCGGAATTCTCATCGAATCCGTCGCACGCCGCCGGTGGCAGTCCACAGAAGAAGCCAGAGCAGAAGAAGCCAGTGCAGAAGAAGCCAGTGCAGAAGAAGCCAGAGCAGAAGCCAGACGCGAGTGGCTGATATGAGAAAGACAGGGTGGGCGGTGTCGGGCGGAATTGAATCAGCGGACGTGAAGGAACTCCAGCACTCCGATTCCGGTCCGGCCGCACAGCAATGTACTGACGACGTACCCGCGCCGGTCAGGTGGTCGCGGGGTGCCCGCACACTGAAAGCGGGGCTGAGCACCGCCGTGGTCCTGTGCGTGGCGACGACGCTCGTCCATGTTGTTCTGGTGTTCCTTCATGTGGCGCCCGCCAACACCGTCTCCAAGAGATACAGCCCGCTGATCAACGCATGGGTGTATCCCTTCTTCGAGCAGAACTGGCGTCTTTTCGCCCCGGACCCCGAATCCGTCAACCGGCAGATTCTGGCGAGAACCGCACACACCGACTCCAGTGGATCGGTACGGGTGAGTGCCTGGTTCGACCTGACCGCCGTGGACCATTCCGCGGTCAGGCACGACCCATTCCCCAGCCACACCGCGCAGAACCTGTTGCGCCGCGCCTGGACTTGCTATGTCGATTCGCACGGTGGGGACGACAAGGCACACACGGAACGCGCCTTGATGATGCAGAGGTATCTGCGGAACATCGCCGCGGACCGCGTCGCCGCCCACAGCGGCGGCACTTTCGACTTCATTCAGCTCCGCGTCGTCACACTGCCCATCGCCGCCTCAGGCCCCGGCGTCGGCCGCGCCTCAGGCAATCGCCCGCCGACGCCTGTCGAGAACCGGCTTCTGCCCTGGTGGAAGGTGACCCCCCATGGGGAATGAGCAGATCCCCCACATCGCCCCCTCCGCACCAACAGCCCATCGGCCAAGTGGGCAGCAGACCGCGTACCCCGGCGCTGCCCAGTGGCTCGTCAACCGGACCGGAGCCCTGGGGGAGCTTCTGACTGGCCGCCCGGTGTCCCTGTACGCCGCGTCGGTGCTGCGCATCGGCTACGGACTGCTCTACCTGATCTTTCTGCTGCGCGAGTTCCCGCACCGTGACGAGATCTGGGGTCCCGACTCCCCGTGGACACCCGCGTTGGCGCGACAGCTCTTCGCCCAGACAGGGTGGAACAGCATCCTGACCCTGTCCGACAGCCGTACCTACTTCGAGCTCTGCTACGCGCTGGCCCTCGTCACGTCCGCGCTGTTCCTGCTGGGCTGGCGGACCCGCGTCACGTCCCTCCTCTTCGCCGGCGTAGTGGTCTCCTTCCATGCCCGGGCGATCTTCATGACGGACGGAGGCGACAACCTGATCCTGCTGATGTCCGTCTACCTCTGCCTGACCGCGTGCGGTCGGCGCTGGTCCCTGGACGCACGCAGACACCGGCTCAAGGCGGCCGGCGCGGGCAACGCGCCGCAGCCGATTCGGAGCTACTCCGCACAACAACTCCGAGATGCCCGAACCACCTTGACCACGGTGTTCCACAACTGCGGCATGTTCGTCATCGCGGCACAGGTCTGCTTCCTCTACGGGTCAGCCGGCCTGTACAAGGTCCAGGGCGCTACCTGGGGCGGCGGCACCGCTCTCCACTACGTGCTGAACCTCGGACTTTTCCAGCCCTGGCCCGCGCTCTCCCACCTCGTGGACGGGCACACGATCCTGATCGCGATCGCCGGTTATATGACGGTGCTCTTGCAGGTGGCCTTCCCGTTCGTACTCTTCGGCAGGCTCAAGTACCCCGTTCTCGCCATGCTGCTGGGCATGCACATCGGCATCGCGCTGCTCATGGGGCTGCCTCTCTTCTCCGGCGCGATGATCGTCGCGGACGCCGTGTTCCTGCCCGACCGCTTCTACACCTTCCTGCCTCACCTGTGCCGACGCGCGGCGCAGAGGACAGGCATGCGGCCGCTGGCCCCCGGGCGAGCGGCAGCATCCGGATCCGTACCTTCACAGGGCAGGCCCGGCGTACTCAGCTCGAAGCCTTGAGCGCAGGCACCCTGCTTGGTCCGGGCGCCTACACCGTTGCCCGTTACCGGGGCTGATCCGGTGGCCGGCACCACCCGGTGTCGGCGCCCACGCCTCACCCTGGCGGTCACGCTTGTTCAGTGGACGAGAGCTAATGCGGTCGTGTTGCGCTGATCTTCAGCTTTAGAGCTGAGGAGCACGGTCGGCACTCGCCTCCAACGGTGGATGGCTGGGGGTGCGCGGTCTCAAGCGCGCCAGCGGTCCCAAAGTAGCCATTTCGTGTGCTGGGGCAGGTGATGACGCCAGAGCCAGAGAGGCAAGCGCCGGTGCGGGACAAACGTCCAGAGATCGTCGTCGGCTTCGTTGCCCCTGGGGCGGGTTCGCAAGAGGGCCAGGCACTCGGTATCGACCGAGTGGTGAAGACGTGCGACGTGCGCCAGCGCGACCGTGCCCTGTCGGCGCAGTTCTTCCGAGTCCGAGCGGAGAGCGCGGGCGATCCGGGGAAGGATGGCCACGGGATCGGAGTAATTGAGGGCAAGGCCGATCACGGCCACTCCGACGTGCGGCTCGCCGCGTTCAAATGCCGCGTCGATTTCCTCCGGCTGGTCCATCCCGAGCAGACCTGTACCGTCTGCCCAGTTGTAGGCCCAGTCAGGAGAACCTGTGCCTGCACGCTTGTCTGTCACGCGCCGACCTTACGACTGGCCGTGTACCGCCGCGAGATCAGTTCTTCTGGAAGTGACGCGCCAAGTCTCTGACCTCGGGCTCTTCCTTGCGGTGTCTTTCTGACCAGCACCGATGTGGTGATCGGCTGTCATCGTCCGTAACGTCATAGTGCCGGTCATGGTCGGTTGCTGCAGTTGCTGTACTTGACCGCTGTACGGCACGGTCGGTGGACACCGCGTCGGCAGTTCGGCCGGACTGCGTGCGGTGCTTCTGGCAGCGACCACCGTGTCCGGGCATGAACGCTGAAGACTGGTTGGCAGACACCCGGACGTCCTACGACCCCGTCGCGACCAGCTATCCGGAAACCACCCAGTGCACCAGTCCGGCGGGCGCGGTCATGGGAGAACTGACAAAGGGAATGCAGTGAGATTCACCGGTCTGTCGGGCGATCTCGACCGTCCTGCCGTCGACGCGTTCCTGTCGGCTGTGGACTTGGCGATGAACAGCAACACCTTGCTGCTCAAGGTTGCTACCGACGTGTCAGTTACGGCCGAGGACCAGCAGCATGTCCTCCACACCTACCTGCGCAGCGGGCTGTTCGAGGAGATGATGCTCGCCGCCGACCGTCATCGCGACTGGTACAACCTGTCCGAAGACGAAGACTTCGGCGGACTCCCCAACGAGCGCCCGCTCATCCGCGAGGGGTTCCTCGCGACGACCAGCCCACTCCGCTATGCGGGCTTCCTCGCTCGGATGCGCTGGATGCTTTGCGAGGCTTTCAGCCCCTACGGGCGCCACTGCTCACCAGCGGAAGCCGAACAGCTCGTACGCGATTTTGTTCACGAGTTGCTCGGTCAAAACGGTTCCGCATGGTTGTTCGCTTCCGTCGAGCCCGACTTCTTGCGCTCGACCGGCTACTACAGCGGCGAAGAGCCACTGCGTCCGACGTACTTCGCCGGCAGCGAGTCCGATACCGCGACATTCATCCACCGTGACCGCGTCTGCTACTTGCTCCTTACCAACGGCTCTCCGTGAGTAAGCCACGCGGCCGATGCGGAGGGGCTTCGGGCTGGAACTGCCACGGGGCGAGAGATCGATCGTCAACTGAGGTCCGGCGCCGACCGCTGCCGATCGTGCCTGCTGGTGTCAGCCGCTGGTGTCAGCCGCAGGACGCGGCCTTGCCAAGGTTCAGCGCCTGCTCGCCGTAGCGTTGATCGCCGCGATCCGGCCAAGTACATCGAAGGTGATCTCGGCCGTGCTGCCGTCGGGGAAGTGTGCGTGGATCCGGTCGGCGGCTACCTCGACGGGCACACCATGGTGAGCGAAGTAGCCGATCACCACATCATGCGCGGAGTGCTGCAACACTCCCGCGCCGGTCAGCAGAAAGCGCGGCATGGTGATGGGGTCCAGCGCGGCAGGCTGGATCTGCGGGTCGTCCGGGGCGAAGTAGACCCGAGTCCCGGGCCCGGCCGGTTCCCCTATGTAGCCGGGCGCGCCCAGCACACCCATCCCGACGAGCGCGAGTGTCTCAGCGGCCAGGCGTGGATCGCCGAAACCCGACAGTTCCACGCCCGGGTTCTGCAACTCGGACACACCGTTGGCACGCCCGAACTCGGCGATGCGCTCGCTGGCGGCCACCACCGCACTCCCACCCAGGCCTGGATTGGCCCATCCCCAGAGCCAGGTCTGCTCGGCGAGGTCGTAGGTGCCGAGAAGTCCGATCCGCATCGTGAGGTCAGCGCGCTGGTACACGCATTGGTCCAGGTCGGCGGTCCACGGACCGCGCGGCAACCTGTGGCCCAGGGCCTCGAGTTGCTCAGCTCCCCAAGCGGCGTGACGCTCGGCGGCACGAAGAAAGGCGTCGGTGAACGTCGAATTCATGGGGGAACTCTAGTGATCGCGATCCGCGAGTGTCGGCCCCATACGTGATCGCCGGTAACGCTCCCCACGTGAGAGCCGCGATTTCGCAACGACGAGGGCTCAGCCCGCACCATGAACTCACCGCAGCAACAGGCGACCCAGAACAACCCACCGCTTCCCCCAGCTCCCATCCCGTCTGCCGTCGACCCACACGCCGTGGAGCGGGCGTGGTCCCTGGCGTGGGGCTTGAAGTCGTATGCGCAGGATGGAAGTTCAAGGCTTCGCCGGTGTGCCAGGGCCCGGCTGGTCCGGTCCGCCGCTGCCGCTGCGGCGCCCTCCACGACCAGGACGACGCGGTGCTCGGCACCCCGCTCAACCCGGACACGTACGACTACGAAGCCGCCGTCCTCTGGAACGCGCACGCCGGTCCGCCCTGGCGCAAGCTGATCCAGCGCAATCCGTGCCGGATCAAGGGTGCCGGTAAGGAGAAGGCGGCCGAGCGGCGCATCGCCACCGTCGCCCAGGTCGACGCGCTAGCCGAAGCTGTGGGGGCGCGGTGGCGGCTCGTGGTCCATCTCGGCTCCTACGGTCGCCGAGGCGGGACCGGACGGGCTTCTCTTCGTGGGTGAGAAGGGAGCTCCCAGCAAAAAGGCCCGGGTCTCTGACCTGGGCCTTTGTCATGGAGCGGGTGACGAGAATCGAACTCGCACTCTCAGCTTGGGAAGCGACGGCGCTTGGGCGGCCTCCTATCCTCTGACCTGCGCTGATTCGTTGTACTGCTGCAGACATGGCGGTCTGATGAAACCGCTGTTGACCGTGGTTGTCCGTTCTGAAGGGCACGCTATGGGCATGAAATCGACTAACAGGGTGCTGTGGCCTCTTCTGGTGTCGGCATCAGCCGCTGCGCATTCACTGGACGCAAGGTTGGCGACCATGGTTTGCGGTCGCGCAGTGGTGGCCATGGTCGCCCGGCGTCAAGCGGGATCGTGGTCTCACCAGTCCAGCACCGTGACCGCTTCCAGGGGCCGGTTACCTGTCTCGTTCTCGGTGCAGTGCGGTCCGTCACAGGCGCCTCACGGAGGGATGGCAGACGCGATGACCTGTGCACGTGCACCGAGCCCGACCACCACGCGACTGTCTGTGCCTCACTGCTGTCGAGGTGGAGCGTCACCCACCACGCAGGCGATCACCAGCATGGCTGGGGCGCGACCGGGCCGTGAGCAGCCGGCTGTTCAGCGCGTCTTCATCGCCGGCGGCGCCTTTGAGGCCTTCAGTCTTCGGGCGGAGTCTCCAGCTCCTGGAGTCGTTCACCGATGTCGTCGGCCCACGATTGTGCCCACCGACGCAGCTCAGTGATCGCTGGCTCGTCGAGCCCGTAGGCGGCAAACTCCGTGTCGTCGATCCAGTCGGCCCCGCCCAATCGTGCTTGAAGCTCGCACAGGTCGAAGGAGTCACGGGCGTGGCGACGTCCGAGCTCTTCCAGCTCAATGCGGCGCGGTCCGCCGCGGCCTGTACGTCGACCAGATCCCTGGCGAGTCCCCGGTCGGCCAGTGCGCGAACCTTGGTGCCGACGACATCTTCGAGGGACAGCACCAGCCCGTGCTCGGTGTGCACAGGGGGCCGCCAAAGTGTCTCCTTGAGGACGTCGACCTCGCACTCCTCACGGCTGGCGGGATCGGTGACGATGAGCCGTGCCGACAGCGGATCTGTCTCCAGTGCCCTCACGCGCCATCCACGCTCTTCCAGGCCGGTGCGCACGGCAGCGGCAATATCCTCCATGCGCTCCGGGCTCTCGGTTGCGACATCGAGATCCTGGCTGAGCCGGTTGACCAACCCATGTGCTTGGACCGCATAGCCACCGGTCAGCACCAGAGGGTAGACACCGCCCACGTCGAGGACATCCGCAAGCAAGCGGCGGTGCAGATCAGTGAGGTTCACGCAGCGGCCTGGGCTCCGTGAGCCAGCTCGTCGAAGGAGCTCTCCCACACCTCCCGGACATCACGGCTGACGAGCGTGCGCAGTGTGGGCCACAGGCTGACCAGAAGGTCGCGATAGAGATACCGGACCAGATCCTCGCGCAGACCCTCGGCCAGGACGATCCGGTAGTAGCTCATCCGCAGCCGCGGCTGATCGAGATCGAACGTGGTCAGCCCCGACCACGCCAGATGCAGCGGCAGGGTCACTGTGCCGTGCTGAGGGCCGACGAGCTCGGAGAGTGCGGCAGGCGCACGCCGAGCGAACTTGGCACGGCGAAGATCTGAGAGACCGGGCTGTGTTGCCATACGTCGATTATCCAGGAAGAGCCTGCGGTGGGCTCTGTGATCCGCAGACTGGCGCAAGCTCTTCCCAGTCGAATGCCTGTGCTGCTTCGGCTGTTCACCATCCGGCAGTCGGTCGGGCCGCGCACAAGGTTGGAGTCCGCCGTTCTGACTGGCGTGCGGAAGTGCATCATCTTCGATGAGTGTCCGGATGCGCCTATATTCGCTCATCGCGCGCCCTGTTATCAAAGATGTGGGAGCATCCACTATTTCTCGGGGCAGTCAGGAAGAGGCGCCAGTGCCGGCGAGACCGCCAAATTGTGGAGGGGATGCGGTGGATACTGATCTGCGCTGGGAGAGCATATTCTCCCAGGGGAAGACTATTTGCTATCGGTCGGGGCAGCCCATGCTCCTGAAAGGGAGCCCGAAGGGAAATGTCCTGCGGGTCGTCGAGGGATGGGCCTTGGCGACCGACCCGCACCCGGACGGCACGCGTACCTTCCTGGAACTCCGCGGCAGAGGTCAGCTTCTGGGGGAGACCTCGGCGTTGTCGGGTGAGCTGCGAAACGCGGATGTGACAGCCGTCTGCCGCACGGTTGTCCAAGTCGTCGGCCACGAACGGTTCCTTGCCGGACTTGGGTGCAATGACGTCCTGGTCGGTATGTTGCTGGACGCGCAGCAGTTGCACAAGACGGCCAATGTACGAGCCGGCTTGCGGCGATTCGGCGTGGCCAGTGGGCTGAGTCGGCTACTGCTCGACCTGGCCCGAACCGCCGGCGTGCCCCTTGTGGCCGGGATTCCCCAGAAGGTGCTGGCCGATGTCCTCGGTGTGACGCCCCGGACGCTGTACGGGGCGGTTGCCGAACTGGGGCGTCGCGGTGCGATCTCGACGCGCTGGCCCGTGGTCCACATCACGGACGAGGTCGTACTGAAGGAGCTGGCGCGCAGCGACGCGTGAGGGTGCGGATCCATCGACAGCGTCCGAGTCGGAGGTGACCGACGCCACTGTGCGGAGCGGAAATTCTTCCGCACGGCATTGCCGCTGGTTTCCGATCGTTGAACCTGAGCGCAGTACCCGGCATTCTTCTGGGGGGAGATTCGCCTGTCCGAACAGTCCCGGTCATTCAGGACCGATAGCTGTCGGCTGCCGCCCTACTTCGGTCTTCTGGCAGTGGACGCAAAGGATTCGACCCGCCTACCGTCGATTCAGCACGCGCCGCTTATCAGGTTCATCATCGAAATCATCCACCGTGGCCTGGAAGACGCCGGCCTGAGTGAAATGCGGAGGGAATTCGAGAGTAATACTGGAGACGGGCTCGCCTTCGGTTTCGATCCGTCGTGGCTTCCGCTTGTCATCAGCCCGTTCGCGGATGTGCTGGACACCCTTCTCCATCGGCACAACACCGGAGCCGGCCCGCACATCAGGCTTCGGATGAGCATCCACGTAGGGCCGGTTCCCGTAACTCCGGGACTGCCCGGTGACGGCAACGCCGCTCCGCGCAGCGAGACGCACCGCCTCCTGGACTGCGAGGCCGCGCGCGGGTGGCTCGCCGACGCGGGCGAGGACGGCACACCCCTCGTCGTCATCGTCTCCGACGCTGTCCACCGCGCAGTGGTCCTCGGCGGTTACTGCGCTGTGCCGCCCTCCCGCTTCACCGAGGTACAGGCCGAAGTCACGGGGAAGGATTTCGCACAGAGCGCCTGGATGTACGTACCGTCGCCCTCCGGCGGCCTGCTCCGTCGACCCGTCGACCCGACGGCACCTGTGAAGAGGCCGACAGGAGAGACCGAGGGCGTGGGCGGCGCCTCGGTCCTGATTCTCGTGTGGTGCACAGTCCCCAGACTTCGCCGGGCCGTGTGGCGGATCTCGTCACGCCTTCCGACCGACCGGGCCGATCTCGAAGCCGAGGTCGTACAGGGTGTCCTGGAAGGCATCAGAGAAGTCGATCCGCCGGCCCCCGGAGCGGCCGAACGACTCATGCGGGCGGCTTCCGGTCGCGCCTGGCGCCTCGCCTGCAACACGGTCCAGGAACGCCTCGTCCCGGACCTCGCCAACGTAGCTGCGGTGCCCCGCGCGCTGCCGTACGAGGATCGTCACCCGTCCCCCTGGGTCGTGCACATCACGCCCCCCGACCGGGCCGACGGACTTGCCGCACCCATCCGCTTCACCACATCGAAACAGCGCATCGAGGGGCAACGCCTCGGCGCGCTCGCCGAGGGCATGGGTCTGCGCCATGTGGTCCACCGTGCCCGACGCCCCGGCCCGGGACGCCGCATCGGCACCCTGTCCCTAGCCCCCTACGGGAGCCTTCGATGAACCGCACCCGCCGAACACTCACTTTCGCCGAGGCGTTCGACCTCCCGCTGAGCGTCGACCTGCGAACCGCGGCCCGTGCCTTCGCAGTCTGTCCCGCCACCGCATACCGGCTTGTCCACCTGGGGCGCTTCCCGTGCCGGGTGGTTCGCATCGGCCACCAGTACCGCATCCCGACCGCGTCGCTCATGCGCGCCCTGGGCATCGAGAACCTTCCCGTCTATGCGGCGGACGTCGAGGCCGGTGCCGAGATGTCCGCCGCCCTGACGCATGACGCCGAAGAACAGGAGTACAGGCAGTGAGCGCAACGACCCATGCAGCCCCGGACGATCCGCCCCAGCCCACCTGGACCTGCTTCGTGATCGGCCCCATCGGCGACAAGCACGCGGAGTATGGAAGCCCGGAGCGCCGCCTGTACGAGGGGGCGCTGCGCGTCTACGACGAGGTCATCCGTGCCGCCTGCCAGGCCCACGGGTTGGTCCCGCTGCGTGCCGACGCCATCGCGGACACCGGGGAGATCACCGACCAGATCCATCGGCGGCTCCACGAGGACGACATTGTGATCGCCGACGTCAGCGGCGGAAATCCCAACGTCATGTACGAACTGGGCTTCCGCATCGGTTGCGGTAAACCGGTGATCCTCATCGGCGAGAACGGCGATCTGCCGTTTGACATCGCCCAGTTGCGGACCATTCGCTTCCGGCGGACCGACTCGAGCCTGCACGAAGCACGCGACCAGTTGAGCCGCGTCCTCCACGAAGGCGTCACCCACGGGTTCAGGACTGTGGTCTATGCCGATGCGACCACCTCCAGTCCTGCTCCGGCCGACGACGGGGATGACGGGGACGGCGTGGACAACGACGTACCCGGCATCGTCGATCGGCTGGCACAGGCCGAGGAACAGATGGAATCAGTCCTCGCTGACGTTGAGGCCATGGGTGAGGCGGTACTGCGAATCGGTGAGGTGGCGGAAGAGTGCACCCCCGAGATGAACTCTGCCAACGAGGCCAATCTGCCGGCGAGCGCCCGGCTCGCGCTCGTCAGAAAGTTCTCCACGGCTGTCGCGGAGCCGGCTGCCGCGTTCCGGGCGAGCAGCGTGGCGTTCGCCGAACGCATGGCGGATATCGAAGCCGGTATCCATGCGTCGCTCGACATCATCGAAGACCGATCGCCGGCCCAACGCGACGAGGACATGGAGAGTTTTCTCCACCAGGTCATCGAGATGGTGGAGTCGACCCGGTCGGGGACCACACACATCACCGAGTTCGGATCGTCGATGAGGACGGTCGTGGGATATTCCCAGCTGCTCCGCGCCCCAGGTCGTGACATCGGCATCGCCGTACGTGCGATCACCTCTGTCGCCACGCGCATCGACCCCCTGGAACGCCGGGCCCGCGCCCTCCTCACCCCTGCGGACTCGCCGCCCTCGGCACCGGACCACGACACCGCCGTCCCGACCGTGCTTTCCCACGTGAAAGCTTCGTGATCCACCGATCTGCGGTGCGGGCCGGCCTGACACACGAGCAGTGGCTGCAGCGGAATGCAAGAAGGCCCAGGTCTCCGACCTGGGCCTCGATCATGGAGCGGGTGACGAGAATCGAACTCGCACTCTCAGCCTGGGAAGCGACGGCGCTTGGCGAGCTGGATGGCTTCTGACCTGGGTTTATGCGTTCTGGTGTGCCGCCCAGGAGCGCGGGTTCGTACCGCTGTCGACCGTGGTTTGCCGGTCCTAAGGGCACGCTATGGGCACACTGTCGACTCCGAGGCGTGGAGAGCCCCTCGGGGTGGTCGGCGAGCGGCCGAGCACGGGAAGCGAGCACCGGCCGGAAGGGTGCCGTTGCGGGAGCACGTCGAGGGCAGTGCTTGTCGAGTACGGAGCATCCGCGATTTTTGCCGCCGTGACTCAGATGCGGTAGGCGCCCGCCGGTACGCCATGGGCGACGCCGTACGGAGTCAGGGCGATGACGCCGGTGCCGTGTGACGGTGTGTCGGCAGTGACGTCGAGCGGGTTTGTGGTGCCGAGGGAGCGGGCGATGTCCGGGGCGAGGTCGTGTGCGGTCCAGCGCCACTCGTCCTCGTCGTCCTCGTCGTCCTCGCTCTCCTGTGCGGCCTCCCAGTCGGGGTGCAGAGCCAGTTCCGTACGGCGTGTTCGTTCGTACGGCAGCGGCCCGCCGAGGGTCAGAAACTCGTCCTCCGCCTCGCCGGTTTCGCAGTAACGCCGGATCACCGTGCCGTGCTCGGCGACGAGCCAGGCGGAGCCGTCGCCCTGGCCGCCGTAGTAGTACGCCTGTGCCTGGCCGTAGCGGGCACTGAGCTCGGTGCACAGGCGCAGCACGTCCTCGCGGCGCTCCTGGCCGTGCGGGTCGCACCAGGCGCCGAGGACGAGGGTCCAGCCGGCGAGTTCGGGGGTGACGAAGACCCGTTCGTAGCCGGTGTGTTCGTCCGTGTCGCAGCCGTGGCCGTCGGCGTCGACGATGTCGTTGCCGAGTGCGAAGGTCACGGGTCGTGGGTCGGTCAGGCCGAGGGTGCGCATGATCCCGGCCTGGTCTCCGCCGGGGACGGCCATCCAGTAGTTCCAGCAGGCCCACAGCGGTTCGGGGCGATCGTCCGGGAGCTTGATGCGGATGAGTCGCTCGATCGCGGCGGTGTCGGCGCGCGACAGAGCCGGTTCGCCACCGAGTTCGGCGAGTACGGTCAACGCCCGCGCCCGCTGGCGGCCCGGCCCCCGTTCCCGGACGCGCCGGAGCAGCGGAATCACGTGCTCGCCGGTACGGATCAGGGTGTCCTGGGCTTGCCGGGCGACTTCCTGGTCCGGGTCGCCGAGCAGCTTCAGCAGGGCGGCGGCGGACCGGCCGGCCTCGCCGCAGTGCTCGATCCCACGGACGGCCTGACGGCGCACGAGCGGCACGGGGTGGGCGAGGGCCGCGGTGTAACGGTCGAGAACGGCCAGGCCGAGCTGGGAGAACGCGAAGCCGACTCGCTTGCGGGACTCCTCGGTGGACGCGGAGACGAGCCCCTGAAGCAGACCGTCGAACCCCGCATCCCCGATCCGCCGGAGTACGGCGGTGATCGGCCGCCAGTCCACCGGGGACTCCGCGTCCATCACCTCCCGCACCAACTGCTCCACCCCGCCGGCGCCGAGCGTGACCAACGCGTCTGCTGCTGCCTCGTACAAGTCTGGCCTGCCGAGGTCCCGTATCAGGTCGGCATTCACCACGTGCCCCTTCAGCAAGGTCGACCAGGCTTCCGAGCGTCATGATTCCGCAAGGGTCCGACATCGCCCGAGCGGTCCCGCTACTCGCACGCTCCTCGGGCAGGCCGTCCGCCGAAGAAAGCCGTCCCATGATGCCGTCGTGGTGTGCCACCCATGGACTGGACAACAAACAAGGCCCAGGTCTCGGACCTGGGCCTCAATCATGGAGCGGGTGACGAGAATCGAACTCGCACTCTCAGCTTGGGAAGCGATGGCGCCTGGGCGAGCTCTGTGGCTCTGAGCTGCGCGGATGCAGTGTCCTTGCAGGAACCGTGCCGTCGTATCGCTCGTGTGTCGACCGAGGTTGTCCACTCTTATGGGCACGCGAAGGGCACAGTGCAGTGGAGGGCGAGGGACACGGTGTCCGCGCGCCCTCATCGTGCTCGGCCCGCTGCGCGTTGACATGGCGCCTGTGTGCGCCGTTGCGAGGGCATATGCCGGATCCCGCCCAGGAGAGTGTTCACCGCGGGGTCGCGGTTCGTGTCAGCGGACGGGTTTTTGCTTCACTCCGCTCGCTCCGCCCGCTCTCCACCAGTGCCGACGCGGAGGCGGGCAGACCACTCCCGCGCCCGCGCGGCACCGGACGCACAGGCACCGGAGCCTGTTCCTCGGAGGATCGGAAGACGCCGGGGTCGGTCCTGGGGAAGCAGCCGTTGTCGGTGGTGCAGGGCGGCAGGCCGAACTGGCTGCGGTAGACGGCCGGATCGGCCTCGGCGTTCGGGGCGTCGTAGGCGTCGACGAGGGCCGGCGTGGCGCCGTACCCGGCTGTGCCGGAGGGCAGGTCGTAGGCGCTCTGGAGGTCGGCGGGGCTCAGTCCCGCCGGGGCCGCGAGGGGTTGCAGGCTCTTGGCCTGCCGTACGTCGTTATGGGCGAGTGCGAAGCAGGACACCTCGCCGGGCGGGCTCGGTCGCGCACAGGGGGCGGGTGTCCGGCTCCGTGGTGACTGGGGCAGGTGGGGTCGTCCGCGACACCGCCGCCGGCGCCAGGACCGGCGGCGGTGTCGCGGCCGACGGTGCCGCCAGGGTCAGCGCCGGCAGGCCGCCCAGGAGGCCGGGCAACATGGCCCTCCGCGTGTTGGTCTCCCTTGGTGTCGACCCCACCGACCGTGCCGTCGCGACGGCACGGTCGGCCCTCAGTCCTCAGTCCTCAGCCCACGGCGTACGCGTTGTACACCGTGGTCGTCGAACTGTCGCCGTGGGTGTCGGTGACGGTCGAGCGCAGGCCGACGCGGCCGGAGGCCGGGTTGTGGACGGCGGTGGTCCACTTGCCGCCGGACAGCTTCGCGGTGATGGCGTGCCAGGTGGAGCCGTTGTCGGTGGTGTACCAGGCACGTACGGACTTCACGCTGTCCGACAGCCGGCCGATCGTGCTGTCGCCCGTGCCGTTGCGTTGCATGCCCAGGTCGACGGTCGTGGTCGACCCGGCAGCCGCCTGGTTCCTGGAGTTCAGCGCCTCGGGCGAGAACCGGGTGATGTAGGCACGGATCTGCTGGTTCTTGCCGGCGTCGGCGTAGAAGTGCAGGGAGAGGCTGGAGGAGGTCGACAGAGAGCCGGCCGGCAGATGGTCACGGTGACCGGTTTCGGTGATCGTGTACCAGCCCGACCCCGGGATCCGCGGCTGCGCGCCGATCTCCTGCGAGGGGCTGTACTTGTGCGAGTAGAGCGTCCTGCCCGCGTGCGTCAGCTTCACGGTGCCGGAGGCCAGGACCCCGCCCGCCGTGAGCACGGGGTCGGCGAACGGGTTGTCGTTCCCGAAGTACAGCTGGTGGTACCAGGTGTACGGCAACTGCCCGCCGGGCCCCCAGACCGCGTGGCCGAGGGCCAGCGTGGCGGTCTTGCCGGCCGCGTACTTGTGGGACCCGCCGTAGATGAAGTCGTTGCCCTGCTGGCCCACTGTCCACTGGCCGGCCGGGACGTGGACGCTGAAGGAGTTGGGCAGGTCGCGCTGGACGTCGAGGATGTCCATGGACGACGAGCAGTCGGAGCCGCCCGTCGGCTCGCCGTTGAACGAGAACCGCGCCTGTCCGCTGTCGGGACCGGAACGCGCGTACACCTTGAGGGTGGTCAGCCCCGACTTCCTGAGTGTCGCGGACACCCCGGACGGCACGCCGCGGCTGTGCGTGACGGAGGCCAGCCAGAAGTCGCCGCCGGTCGTCGACCGCGGTTCGTACGTGGTGCCGTAGGCCAGCTCGTACGCCTTGCTGCTGTTCGGGATGACGTACAGGTCGCCCGGCGCGGCCGACATGCTCATGGTCGCCGGGCTGTTGTCGGTCGCGCAGACGGCCGCGCTGAACGTGCGGTCGTATCCGCTGCCCGGGGCGGGACTGATCGAGACCTTGACCGGACGGCCCTTCCGGGCGTCGAACGTGGTCGTCGTGGCCCCGGAGACCTTCACACTGTGGCCGCCGACGATGCCGTCCTCGCCGTTGCCGCCGGTGAAGGAGGTGGCGAGCTCGTAACTGCCGTTGGGCAGCGACGTCTTCTTGTTGCCGTCGATGTAGCGGAAGTCGTTCGTCCTCGTGTTGTAGACCGCCACCTGGGCGTAGACCGGCTTGCCGCTCCGGTCCAACGTCGTGACGGTGAGTGAGCCGTTGGCTGCGGCCGACGCCGTGGAAGCGCCGGCCAGGAGAAGCGGCACGAGCATGGTGACGACACTCGCGGCTGCCGTGGTTCGCCGCATCAAACCCCCCATAGGTGCGCGACATGAACACGACACCGTAGCGTGCGGGGCAGCCGTCACCGTCACCGCCCCCCACTGATCTTTCACCGACCCTCACCGGCGATCGCCGAGGCCGCTGCCCGTCATGTGTCATGCGTTGGCCATTCCGGCCGTACATACCGGTGCCGGCGCTCAGACGGTGCAGGGCGAGATTGACCGCTTCCTTATCACGGAGATGTTCACCGACCTCTGCCCCGATGCGGCCGTGCCGAAGAACGCAGGGCGCCGGATCGGCGCGATGCAGCACCGTATGGCCCGGGTCGGAGAGCATCGCAGTGCCTCGGCGGTGGACCTCGTCATCGCCGCGACCGCAGCCCATCACGGACTGGCTGTCCTGCACAACGATGCCGACTACCGCGCCATTGCCCGGCATGCGTTCGACCTGACCGAGCACAACATCCACGACATCGTCTGAGAGGTTTCCACCGTGCTTGCGTCAGGCGAGGGTGGTGGACCCTGCTCGTCGAAGTCCTGCCTGCTGGGCAGGAGTTGCGCAATCGGTAGTGCTGCCGCGTCCGTGAACGCCATCTGCCTCTCAGAGGGGACGGGCAAGCTGAGGGCTCACAGGCGTGGCTGATGGGGCTGACATGGCGAAACCGCAGGTTGGTGGCACTTTTCGGGGCCCGAAACGGTGAGCCTGCCATGGCCACCGAGAACCCGTGCCCGCCACGTGCCGATCTTCGTGCATCTACAGAAAGGTCTCCGGCGGAAAACCCCCGCCAATAGATAAGCCCCAGGCCGATGACCTGGGGCTTCAAAAGAGCGGGTGACGAGAATCGAACTCGCACTCTCAGCTTGGGAAGCTGATGTTCTACCACTAAACTACACCCGCGTAAGACGCCGGTCACCCGGTGCCGAATGCTCGCTCACTCTACCTTATGCCCGGTCCCTGGCGCTGACGCCGAGGGGCCGGTGCGCGTTTCGGGGGGTGGACACGGGTGCAGGGGACCGGAGTTGGGGCGTACGGTGGAGGGGTGGAAGAGGGTCTGGGCGGGACCGGAGTGCCGCTTGGAAGGCCATCCCTTTCATCCCGTAATGTGGCTTTCGTCGTCAGTCAGACGCGGCTCTTGGGGAAGGGACTCTGAGGACTTGATGGAGCGCACCGTCGTCCGTTGTGCCGAGGGGCACGTGTTCAGCACCGCTTCGTTCCCGATGCAGCAGGCCGAGCGACTCGGCCCCGGTCGATTGGTCCGGTGTCCGCGGTGTGCGCGGCTCCGGAGCGTCGTTCCGGTCACGCTCGAGAAGCGGTAGGACTCAGCGGTAGGACCAGCGGTAGGACCTGGGGCGCGGGGACTGTGCGAAATGCTGACAGTCCCCGCGTATCCTCGGGGCGTGCTTCTCTCAGACAAGGACATCCGGGCCGAGATCGACGCCGGTCGGGTGCGCATCGACCCGTACGACGAATCCATGGTGCAGCCCTCGAGCATCGACGTGCGGCTCGACCGCTACTTCCGGGTGTTCGAGAATCACCGTTATCCACACATCGACCCTTCCGTCGAGCAGGCCGATCTGACGCGGCTCGTCGAGCCCCAGGGGGACGAGCCGTTCATCCTGCACCCCGGGGAGTTCGTACTCGCCAGCACGTACGAGGTGATCTCCCTTCCCGTGGATCTTGCCTCGCGGCTGGAGGGCAAGAGTTCGCTCGGGCGGCTGGGGCTCGTCACGCACTCCACCGCCGGGTTCATCGACCCCGGCTTCTCCGGGCACGTGACCCTGGAGCTGTCCAATCTCGCGACGCTTCCGATCAAGCTCTGGCCGGGCATGAAGATCGGGCAGCTGTGCATGTTCCGGCTGAGCTCGCCGGCCGAATTCCCGTACGGCAGCGATCGGTACGGCTCCCGCTACCAGGGCCAGCGCGGACCGACCGCCTCCCGGTCCTTCCTCAACTTCCATCGGACCCAGGTGTGAGCGGAAGCGGGGAGAGTGCGGACATGAGCGTGTCCGACGTGCGGGAGAACCTCACCTACGAGCGCTTCGGGGTCGCGGTCCGTGAGCTCGCCCAGACCATCGCCGACGACGGGTACCAGCCCGACATAGTGCTCAGCATCGCCCGCGGGGGTGTCTTCGTCGCGGGTGGACTGGCGTACGCCCTCGACTGCAAGAACATCCACCTGGTCAACGTGGAGTTCTACACAGGTGTGGGGACGACGCTCGACATGCCCGTCATGCTCGCTCCCGTCCCGAACGCCATCGACTTCTCCGACAAGAAGATCCTGATCACCGACGACGTCGCCGACACCGGCAAGACGCTCAAGCTCGTGCACGACTTCTGCGTCGACACCGTCGCCGAGGTCCGCAGCGCCGTGATCTATGAGAAGTCCCACTCGCTGGTGAAGTGCGAGTACGTGTGGAAGCGGACCGACGACTGGATCAACTTCCCCTGGAGTGTCCTGCCTCCGGTACACAGGTCGGGAGAGGCGCCCAAGGCGAACAAGGAAGCGCTCTGACCTGCGGTTCCGTAACTGTCTCCGCAGGCCGAACGGCCCCTGACCAGGTGAATCGGTCGGGGGCCGTTCGGCTGCCGGAGGTCCGTGGATCTTCTGATGTCCGTGGGTTTTCCGAC
>NZ_KQ948460.1:325956-326770 GCF_001514115.1 Streptomyces olivochromogenes | reverse complement strand
GCTCCCGTGGCAGGTCCGGAGGTACCACCCGTGGGGACGAGGTTCGACGCACCACCGCCACCACCAGGACCGCCACTGGGAGAGGGGCCACTCGTGATGATGTTGCAGCCTCCGCCGCCGCCTCCACCGAACCAGCCGCCCCCGCCTCCGCCGGCCCCGAAGCCGCCTCCGCCGTTGCCGCCCGCACCGCCCGTGCCCGGAGTGCCGGATGTACCGATGGAGGGGCATGCGGCTCCGCCCGCGCCGCCGGCTGTCTGGGTTCCGCCGCCGCCGCCCTGGCCGCCGGCCGTTCTCGCGCCGCCGGCCCCGCCGGTGTTTCCGGCGTCTCCGCCGGTGGCCTGCGGGACCTGGCCTCCGGGGACGCCGGTTCCGCCGCCGCCTCCGCCGCCCGCGACGATGAGGCGCGGGTCGGTGCCGGGGACGCCGGTCAGGGTGCAGCCGGGGCCGGCCGAGCTGCAGGTGCGGACATCGCTGGAACCGCCGCCGGCACCGCCCGGGAAACCCACCACTCCGCCGCCGGCGCCTCCGCCCGTGCCGACGTTGACATAGAGGGTGGTGGTGCTCGGCGGCACGGTGACGTTGCCGGTGACGGTGGCGCCGCTCCCGCCTGCGCCGCCGTTGGACCCGTTCTGGCCCGCGGCGCCGGTGGCGGTGACGGTCAGTTGGGTGACGCCGGCCGGGACGGTGAAGGGCTGGTTGGCGCCCGCGTTGAAGGTGACGGTCACGGGCACCGCCGCAGCGGCGGGCGTGGCCGTGACCGTCACCAGGGCCGCCGGCAGCGCCACCGTGGCGAGCAGGACGGCAGCACGCCGTG
>NZ_KQ948460.1:0-325547 GCF_001514115.1 Streptomyces olivochromogenes | reverse complement strand
CGGCGGCTCGGCCCCGCAGGGGATGGGGGAGAAGGCCCCACAAGGGACGCAGAAGGCCCCCGGCAGTGGTGCACTGCCGGGGGCCTTGTCATGCGTATTCGACTGCGTATTCGACCGTACGCGGCGTACCGCGCGTCCTCGCTAGAACGTGCCCAGCTTGATGATCGACAGGATCGCGATCAGCTGGATCGCCGACGCGGCCAGCGCCTTCGGCCACGGGAGGTCGTGGGACTTGCTGACCATGAGGGTCAGCAGGGCGCCCGCCGCGACCCAGGTCGCCCAGCCGAGGAGCTGCACGAAGGACGCGTTGCCGCCGAAGAACATGGCGACGATCAGGCGCGGGGTGTCCGTGATGGACATGATCAGCATGGAGAGGCCGACCGTGGGCTGCCATGCCCCGTCGCCGCCGAGCTGGCGGGCCAGGGTGTGGGTGACCACGCCCAGGATGAACGTGCTGATGACGATCGCCACGGCCGTCGTCAGGACGATCGGGACGGCGTTGGAGAGGGTGGCGTTAATGGCGTCCTCGCGGGCGCCGTCGAAGCCGAAGACGGCCAGCAGGCCGTAGAGGAACGTCACGATCAGGGCCGGGGCCCACATCGTGTAGTCGCGCATCTGCAGGAAGGTCTGGTTGGGGGCCGTGACGATGCCCCTCAGCAGGTCCTTCCAGTGCAGACGGGGGCCGACCGGCGGGGCCGCCGCCTGGCCGGCGCGGTAGGTCCCGCCCTGGGTGTAGGGGTCGTCGCCGACCGAGAAGGCCTGGGTGTGACCGGGGCTGTTCGCCGCGTACGGGTCAGGGCCCTGCTGCGGGTGACCGTCGCCGAAGTACTCCGGCTCGCCGTGGCCGCCGGCGCCGCCGCCGTTCGCCTGGGGCCAGCCGGGCTGTCCGCCCTGCTGTCCGCCGCCGTACTGCTGTCCGCCGCCGTACTGCTGACCCCCGTACGGCTGCTGCTGAGAGGGCGCGGGCGGGTAGCCGTACGGCTGCTGGCCTCCCTGCGGAGCCTGCTGTCCGTACGACGGTCGGTGTTGTTGCGGTCGCGCTTGCGGGGCTCGGTCGTCCCGGCCGCGTCCGATCCTGAATCCAGCCACGTAATCGAACGTACCTGGTCCCGCACCGTGACGTGCGGGGTGCGGGCCATCGGAGGGGGGTTTGGGTCCGAGCTGTGACATCCCCTAAGGGGAGGGGCCCGGGTGTCCCTTACGGGGGCACGGCCCCGGGTTCCGCGGGAGGGCGGAAGCCGGGCCCGTGGGTGCGGGCCCGGCTGAAGGACAGCTGGAACTCAGTCCGCGAAGTTGGCGCCGAACGCCGGTGTGCCCGTCGTCGAGACGCCCGCGTCGGCCGGCCAGATGGCGCGGGAGCCGGTCGTGGTGATCTTCGTACCGCTGGAGGGCAGGTAGGTGACCGTGCCGTCGCCGGCGTTCTCGTAGGAGCCCACGAGGAGGTCGGCCTTGCCGTCGCCGTTGACGTCGTCGAGCTTCGTGTCCAGGCCGAAGAGGTCGCCCTTCTCGTCGTTGCCGGGGACGCCCGGAGTGCTCTGCGCGAAGGCCTGGATGCCCGAGGAGGTGTTGACGCCGTGCGCGGAGCCGTACAGGACGGTGACCATGCCGGTGTCCGCGGCGCCGCTCAGGTCCTCGTACGCGGCGCTGACGACCAGGTCCTGGTAGCCGTCGCCGTTGATGTCGCCGAGGTCCAGCTCGTAGCCGAAGTTGTCGGCCTTCTCGGAGCTGCCGGGCACGCTGCCGGTGTTCTGGGTGATTCCGGTGGTGGAGGCGGGGCCGGACGCGGAGCCGTAGGTGATGTTCACCTTCCCGCCGAGCGCGGAGTCCGGAGGGGTCGTGCCGTCGCTGAGCTTGGTGTTGTCCCAGGACGCGCCGCTGACGATGTCGCCGAAGCCGTCACCGTTGATGTCGCCGATGGCCGTGATGATGCCGGCCTTGAGGGCCTTCGCGGCGGAGACGCTCAGGCCGCTCGCCGTGCCGGGCACGTAGTAGTTCGTGTTCCAGCCGTAGTCGGTCTTGGTCTCGAAGCCGTCGACCACCAGGTCGGTGCGGCCGTCGCCGTTGATGTCGCCGGCGGTGAGGTTCATCGGGCCGAGGGCGGTGCCGCCGGACTGGATCGGGGGCTTGATCGTGGTACGGGCGAGGCCGGCCGCGCCGGTGGAGGTGATGCCGCCCCGATAGACGTAGATCGTGCTGGAGGAGTTGCCGACGGCCAGGTCGGCCTTGCCGTCGCCGTCGAAGTCGCCCGCGGCGATGGTCTTGCCCCAGTAGTCGTGCGAGGAGCCGGCCGGGTCGGCGATGGCCACACCCTTGCCGGTGAGGCCGCTCGGGGAGCCCCAGAGGACGGCGAGGCCACCGGCGTCGGTGTCGTTGCCGAACTTCTCGTGCGCGGAGGCCACGGCGAGGTCGTCGTAACCGTCGCCGTTGAAGTCCGCGTACGCCGTGTCGGAGCCGAAGATGTCCCCGGCCTCGGCGGTGCCGGGGACACCGGCGGTGTTCTGGCTGAGCGTGGAGCGCTTGGCGCCGGACACGCCGCTGTGGGTGCCGTAGAGGACGACGAGCTGGCCGGCGGCCTTGTGGCCGCTCACGTAGGCGTCGGCAGCGGAGAAGGCGACGTCGCCGATTCCGTCGCCGTTGAAGTCGGCCTGCGGGACCTTCGTGGAGTCCGCGGCGGTCGCCGTCGCGGCGGAGAAGGTGAGCAGACCGCCCGTCAGCGCGGCCGCGGTGGCCGTCGCGAGGGCGAGTCGCATGACGTGCGTCTTGGCGTGCGTACGGTGCTGCGGGTACTGCCGGTACTGCTTGTGCATGCGGGGGTCTCCTGCGGCATGCGGGGACGCCTGGCGGGCATTCCCAGTCAATGGGGTGCGGACCGCCCGCGTTCACCGGGAGTTGTCCCGGGGTTCGGAGGCTGGTCGGCGAACAGAAGACCTTGAAAGGGGGGCAAGGGTTGTACGTGAGTTTGATTAATTCCTGTGATGCCTGAGGCGAGTGCCGCTGTTGGTGGCTGGTGACCACCGGTGGCGACTCGTGGTTCAGGAGTCCATTCCCAGGAACTCGGACGTGGAGAACGTGACCGTCGGCTTCGCCGTCACCAGCGTCTCCTTGTTGCCCGCGTACACCGCGACCGTGTCCTTCGTCTCCCCGTCGTACGTCCGCACGACCAGGTCCGCCCGTCCGTCCCCCGTGAAGTCGGCGACGGTCAGGACCCGGGTGGTGCCCCGGGCCGGTGGCGGTACGGTCACCATCCCCGCCGCGGACAGTCCGGTCGTACGGCCCCGCAGGATGCGCAACTCCGCCCCGCTGGAGACGAGTTCGCTCACGCCGTCCCCGTCGAAGTCCCCGGCGTCCAGCACCGAACCGGGGGTGCTGATGCTGTCGCGTACGGCGGCGGGGAGGTCGTAGCGCAGATACGTTCCGTCCATCGAGCCGACCGCCGCGTCGAGGGCGCGGCCCCTGCCGAAGCGGCCGAGGGCGACGTCGATGCCGCTCGGCAGGGCGGTGCCGGTGCGAGTGGGGCCGGCCGGGCCGCCGAGGACGAGCGCGGACGTGGCGGGGCCTTCCGCCGTACGGACCAGAAGGTCGTCGTAGCCGTCGCGGTTCACGTCGAGGGCGGGGCCGGTGGGCACGGTGCCGGGTGAGGGGAGGGGCTTGCCCGCCGCGCGCGGGGCGCCCTTCCTGGTGAACGGGCCGCGCAGATAGCTGAGTCGGCCGTCCGAGGCGTGCACGACCAGGTCCTCGGCGCCGTCGCCGTCGAAGTCGCCGCACACGGGCTGGTCGGGCCAGTCGTTGCCGGCGCGGGCCGCCGCCGGTATGACCAGCGCGACCGCCCTGCCGGAGAGGCCGGCCGGGGAGCCGAAGAGGATCTGGAGGGGGACGGGGGGCCGGCCCTGGCCGTCGTACGGCGGGTCCGTCGACACGACGAGATCGGTGAAGCCGTCCCTGTCCAGGTCGCAGCTCGCCTCCGCGTCGAAGACGGCGGGCGACTGGCCCTTCGTGCGGGCCGCTTGGCGCGCGGGGTTCAGCAACTGCCGTGCGCCGGGCGCGAGTCCATGTGCGGCTCCGGTCCCGGCTCCGTAGACGATCCCGATGCCCGCGTCGTCGCCGTGGGCGTCGTCGGGGCTCTTGACCAGGTCGTTGAGGACCAGGTCGCGAAGGCCGTCGCCGTTGAAGTCGTCGGCGGACTTGCCGCCCTTGCCGCGGGGGACGGGAAGTTGGGCGGGGGCCTTGGCGACGGTCACGGGTTCGTGTCGTGCGGAACCGCTGTTCCCGGCGCCGCCGCATCCCCCGAGCAGCAGTACGCAGCCGATCGCCGCTCCGGCCCGTACACCGGCTTTTCGCCCGCCCACCGTTCACCTCATCCGTCCCACGGACAACAACCTCGACATGATGCGCCGGATTCGACGGAAGCGGAATCGGAGCGGCTGTCGGAGCGGGGACGCCACCTCGGAAAGGGCTGTGCGTCAGCGATGAGTTTTACAGAATTGTTGACAATATTGAGCGGCTCAATTTACGTTCGCAAGGACCGGACAAACGGGGGCGGCACCCGGCGCGAAGAATGGCCCGAGAGCCCCTGACCAGCCGTTTCGGCCGCCTTATGGCCGCCGTGAACAGGGAGAAGGCTTTCCGTGAAGCACAGGGCAGTGAAGCGCAGGACCGTCGTGATGGGTATCGGCGCGACCGCCGGAGTCGCCGCAGCCGGTGGCTTCGCCTTGAGCGCGAACGCGTCGGGCACGAGCGCGAAGTCCTCGGGTGCGTCGGATTCCCTGGTCTTCGACAAGGACGCCTACACCGAGCTGACGACGACCATCACGGACGCCGACGGCACCGACCACACGGTGGTGTACCACTTCTGGAAGGCCATCACCTACGTCGCCAGTCCGGTGGACGCGAAGTACCAGAGCCTGAACGTCAGCGTCCCCGTCAAGATCGACGGCAAGGCCGTGGACGCGACGAGCGCTCCGATCGTCCTCGCCAACTCGGTGGGCGGCTACCTGCCGTCGTCCGTGGCGGACGCCACCGGCGTGGGCGGCGCCGAGATGACCGGCGGCATGCCCACGGGCGGTGCGGCCGCCAGTGCCTCCCCCAGCACGTCCCCCAGCCCCTCGGCCGCCAGCAGCGCCGGCACGGGCGAGGTGCAGTCCGGCGGCAACGCGATGGTGAACGCCCAGGGCGGGATGGTCAACCTCGGGAAGCTGGGCCTGGCGGCGGGTTACGTCGTCGTGGAGCCCGGCGCGCGCGGCCGGACCCTC
The DNA here is from genome assembly GCF_001514115.1 of Streptomyces olivochromogenes. GTDB lineage: Bacteria > Actinomycetota > Actinomycetes > Streptomycetales > Streptomycetaceae > Streptomyces > Streptomyces olivochromogenes. The sequence continues at coordinate 320,298 of NZ_KQ948460.1, read as the reverse complement.
ACCGACTCCGCCGGCACGTACTACGGCACCGCCCCGGCCGCCATCGTCGACCTGAAGGCCGCGGTCCGCTACGTCCGCGCCAACAAGGGCGTCATCCCGGGCAACACCGACCGGATCGTCTCCACCGGTACGAGCGCGGGGGGCGCCCTGTCCTCCCTGCTCGGCGCGTCCGGCGACAGCCCGATCTACGACAAGTACCTCAAGGAGCTCGGCGCCGCCGACGCGTCCGACGCGATCTTCGCCACCGGCGCCTGGTGCCCCATCACCGACCTCGAGCACGCCGACGGCGCGTACGAGTTCAACTGGGGCACCAACGTCACGGCGAGCACCGGCAAGGTCGTCGACCAGACGGTGTCGAAGGCGCTGCGGGCCCAGTTCGCGGAGTACCAGGCTTCCCTCAGGCTGCGGGGCCTGGACGGCTTCGGCCCGCTCACGGCCCGCAACTACGACGACTACATGGTGGAGACCTACCTCCAGCCGTCCGCCACGAAGTACCTGGCGGCGCTGTCGGAGGCCGACCGTGCGACGTACCTGGCCGCGAACACGTTCATCACGTGGTCCGGCGGCAAGGCGACCTTCACCTGGGCCGACTTCCTCACCCACGTCGGCGCGCGGAAGAAGACGACTCCGGCCTTCGACGCGTTCGACCTGTCCGCGGGCGAGAACAACGAGTTCGGCGTCGGCACCACCGAGGCGCGGCACTTCACGGCGTACGGCGCGAAGAACGACACCACCGGCCTCAGCACCAAGCGGGTCGCGAGCGACATCGCCGAGAAGCTCGACCTGATGAACCCGATGCATCACATCGGGGAGGAGAACCCCGGCCGGTCGAGGCACTGGTGGATCCGCCTCGGTATGAAGGACTCCGACACCTCGCTGACGGTCTCCGCCAACCTTGCTGCGGCGCTGGACAACCTGGGTGACGACGTCAATCACCTCTACTACTGGGACGAGGGCCACGGCTCGAACGTCGACCCGGGTGACTTCCTCACGTGGATCGCGAAGGTGACGGGTGACTCGAAGCGGCGGCGCTCCGCGAAGTAGCCCCCAGGACGTCACCCGAGCCCGACGCCGAGCCCGCACATCACCGGGCTCGGCGTCGCGCTGTCCCAAGCCCCCTTCGAGAAAACGCGGACGCCGGTGGGCGAGAAGCTCGGCCCACCGGCGTCCGGATGATCGCGTCGGTTACTTCACCGGCTCAGGCTCGGGCTCGCTCTCCGCCTCCGCCGCCCCCGCCGGGTCGACCGGCGTCCTGACGGAGTCGAGAAGGAGCTGGGCCACGTCCACGACCTGGACGGACTCCTTGGCCTGGCCGTCGTTCTTCTTGCCGTTGACCGAGTCGGTCAACATCACGAGGCAGAACGGGCAGGCCGTGGACACGATGTCCGGGTTCAGCGAAAGGGCCTCGTCGACGCGCTCGTTGTTGATGCGCTTGCCGATCCGCTCCTCCATCCACATCCGCGCACCACCGGCACCGCAGCAGAAGCCGCGTTCCTTGTGGCGGTGCATCTCCTGCTGACGCAGGCCCGGGACCGCCGACATGATCTCGCGCGGCGGCGTGTAGATCTTGTTGTGGCGGCCCAGGTAGCAGGGGTCGTGGTAGGTGATGAGGCCGTCCACCGGGGTGACCGGCAGCAGCTTGCCCTCGTCGATGAGGTGCTGGAGCAGCTGGGTGTGGTGGATGACCTCGTAGTCGCCGCCGAGCTGCGGGTACTCGTTGCCGATGGTGTTGAGGCAGTGCGGGCAGGTCGCGACGATCTTCTTCGCCGACTTCGGCTTCTTCGTCGACTCGTCCTCGTCATCCTCGCCGAAGGCCATGTTCAGCGCGGCGACGTTCTCCATGCCGAGTTCCTGGAACAGGGGCTCGTTGCCGAGACGGCGCGCGGAGTCACCGGTGCACTTCTCGTCGCCGCCCATGATGGCGAACTTGACGCCCGCCATGTGGAGAAGCTCCGCGAAGGCCTTCGTGGTCTTCTTGGCGCGGTCCTCCAGGGCGCCGGCGCAGCCGACCCAGTAGAGGTACTCGACCTCGGACAGGTCCTCGATGTCGCGTCCGACGACCGGGATCTCGAAGTCGACTTCCTTCGTCCACTCGAGGCGCTGCTTCTTGGCCAGACCCCAGGGGTTGCCCTTCTTCTCCAGGTTCTTGAGCATCGTGCCCGCCTCGGACGGGAACGCGCTCTCGATCATCACCTGGTAGCGGCGCATGTCGACGATGTGGTCGATGTGCTCGATGTCGACCGGGCACTGCTCGACGCACGCGCCGCACGTGGTGCAGGACCACAGCACGTCGGGGTCGATGACGCCGTTCTCCTCGAACGTGCCGATCAGGGGGCGCTCGGCCTCGGCGAGCGCGGCGGCGGGCACGTCGGCCAGCTGCTCCGCCGACGCCTTCTCCTCGCCCTCCATGTTCTTGCCGCCGCCCGCGAGCAGGTAGGGCGCCTTGGCGTGCGCGTGGTCGCGCAGCGACATGATGAGGAGCTTGGGGGAGAGCGGCTTGCCCGTGTTCCAGGCGGGGCACTGCGACTGGCAGCGGCCGCACTCGGTGCACGTGGAGAAGTCCAGCAGGCCCTTCCAGGAGAACTGCTCGACCTGGCTGACGCCGAAGACGTCGTCCTCGCCCGGGTCGGTGAAGTCGATGGCCTTGCCGTCACTCGTCATCGGCAGCAGCGCGCCGAGGGCGGTCCCGCCCTTCGCGTTCCGCTTGAACCAGATGTTCGGGAAGGCGAGGAAGCGGTGCCAGGCGACACCCATGTCCGTCTTGAGGGAGACCGTGATCATCCAGATGAAGGACGTCCCGATCTTGATCATCGCGGTGAGGTAGATCAGGTTCTGGAGCGTGCCGACGCTCGTCCCCTTGAAGGCGGCGACGATCGGGTACGAGGCGAAGTACGCGGCCTCGTAGCCGTGCACGTCGGCGAGGGCACCCTCCAGGCCGCGCAGGGTCATGATCGCGAGGCCGATGATGAGGATGACCGACTCGACGAAGTAGGCCTGGCCGGCGTTGGACCCGGCGAAGCGGGACTTGCGGCCCGGCCGGTCGGGACGGGACAGCTGGCGGATCACGATGAGCGTGAGGATGCCGAGGGTCGTCATCAGGCCGATGAACTCGACGAAGATCTCGTACGGCAGCCAGTGCCCGATGACGGGCAGCGTCCAGTCGGCCTGGAAGAGCTGCCCGAAGGCGTTCACCAGGGTGGCGACGAGGGAGAAGAAGCCGACCGCCACGAACCAGTGCGCGACGCCGACCACCCCCCACCGGTTCATCCGGGTGTGGCCGAGGAACTCCCGGACCACCGTGACGGTGCGCGCGGTCCAGTCGTCGGTGCGGGTGCCCGCGGGGACGTCCTGGCCGAGCCGTACGAACCGGTAGATCTGCGCGATGGCGCGGGAGAACAGCGCCACGCCGACCACGGCGAGTACCAGCGACACAATGATCGCGGCGAGTTGCATTCGGGGGCTCCTCGGGCCTGCGAGGGGGAGCTGAAGGCCGACCTTCAGCCGATTACTAAGCGGTAACTTATGCAGTCCGTCTGAGACTACCCATATCTTCCGCCGCACTGTAGCCAGCGGTGCGGTGATCTGCGTCGCTGAGGTCCACCTGAGTCGCCGAAGTCACCGACCGGCAGTCGCGCACGTCACCGGCGACAACTGCCGAGGTCTCCGGCCGACACGTAAACCCGATCGTGTTATCTGCGGCGTATTTGCGACATTTAACACTAAATTGGCGGCGTGCTGTACGGAATCGCCGCCGCCATCTCTGCCCTGCTCCTCGCCGCCGTGCTCGCCGCCCTGCTGCGGCTCCTCGCCCTGCGCCTCGGCGTGGTCGAACGGCGGCGGGCGCGCGTGGTGCCGCTGCTCGGCGGGGTCGCGGTGGTGGCGGTCACGGCGTTCGTCGCCGGCGTCGGGGACTGGACGGACGTGGCGCCACTGGGGCCGGCGGCCGGGCGGCTGCTGGCCGCCGGGATCGGGGTCGGTGCCCTCGGACTCGTCGCCGACCTGTGGGCCCCGCCGGCTCTTGTGCGGGTTCCGCTCCAGGCGGCCGTCGTGACCGGCGCCGCCGCGCTGACCGTGCCGTACGACGAACTCGGCCCGGTGGTCGGGGTGGTGGCCGTCGGCTGGATCGCCCTCGCCACCCATGCCTTCACCTCGCTCGACCATGCCGACGGAGTGATGGGGACGGTCGCGGTGGTGACCGCCTTCGCGCTGAGCGGGTGCGCGGCCGCCGAGGTCATGGACGGGCTCGCGGCGCTGCTGAGCGTGCTGGCCGCCGCGCTGACCGGGTTCCTGATGCACAACTGGCCCCCGGCCCGGATCGTGCCGGGGCGCTGCGGCGGGCTGTTCGTCGGGTTCGTGCTGACCTCGGCGGCGGTCCTGGTGCACGCCGGGCGGGCGGCCGGATCGAGCGTGGGCGCCGGGTTCGCGCTGACGGCCGTGGCGACCGTCGACGCCGTACTGGTGCTGGTGTCGCGGCGGCGGGCCGGGCGTCCGCTGCTGCGCGGCGCCCCCGATCACCTGGTCCACCGGCTGCGGCGCCTCGGTGTCACACCCCAGGGCGCCGCGGTCGTCGTGGGGGTCACCGGCTTCGCGGGTGCACTCGTCGGGATGCTGATCGACATGGGATGGGTGAGCGCGTCGGCGGCGTTGTGGGTGGCGGGCTGCGCGTGTGCCGCCGTACTCGCACTGCTTCGGATCCCCACTTACGGGGGACGGCAGGTACCCGAGCACGGGAGTCGGCCGACCGTGAATCCGCAGGTCGAGCCACGCGTACAAGCACACCTGCGTGTAAGCAAGAGATAAGACTTGAGCCCCTGTGACTCATGTCTGTTGACCCAGCAATGAGTGTGGTGCACACTTGAGTCCGTTCCACTCAAGTCATTGCTGGAGGAATTGAAATGGCACGTGCGGTCGGCATCGACCTGGGCACGACTAACTCCGTCGTCAGCGTTCTTGAAGGCGGCGAGCCCACCGTCATCACCAACGCAGAGGGCGCCAGGACCACGCCGTCCGTCGTCGCCTTCGCCAAGAACGGCGAGGTGCTCGTCGGCGAGGTCGCCAAGCGCCAGGCGGTCACGAACGTGGACCGGACCATCCGCTCCGTGAAGCGTCACATGGGCACGGACTGGAAGATCGAGCTCGACGGGAAGAACTTCAACCCGCAGCAGATGAGCGCCTTCATCCTGCAGAAGCTGAAGCGCGACGCCGAGGCCTACCTGGGCGAGAAGGTCACGGACGCGGTCATCACCGTCCCGGCCTACTTCAACGACTCCGAGCGCCAGGCGACGAAGGAGGCCGGCGAGATCGCGGGCCTGAACGTCCTGCGCATCGTGAACGAGCCCACGGCCGCCGCCCTCGCGTACGGCCTGGACAAGGACGACCAGACGATCCTCGTCTTCGACCTCGGTGGCGGCACCTTCGACGTGTCCCTCCTGGAGATCGGCGACGGCGTCGTCGAGGTGAAGGCCACCAACGGCGACAACCACCTCGGTGGTGACGACTGGGACCAGCGTGTCGTCGACTACCTGGTGCAGCAGTTCCGCTCCGGTCACGGCGTGGACCTCGCCAAGGACAAGATGGCGCTCCAGCGTCTGCGCGAAGCCGCCGAGAAGGCGAAGATCGAGCTGTCCTCGTCCACCGAGACCTCGATCAACCTGCCCTACATCACGGCCTCCGCCGAGGGCCCGCTGCACCTGGACGAGAAGCTCACGCGCGCCCAGTTCCAGCAGCTCACCGCGGACCTTCTGGAGCGCTGCAAGACGCCGTTCCACAACGTCATCAAGGACGCGGGCATCAACCTCTCCGAGATCGACCACGTCGTTCTCGTCGGTGGCTCCACCCGCATGCCCGCCGTCGCCGAGCTCGTCAAGGAGCTGACCGGCGGCCAGGACGCCAACAAGGGCGTCAACCCGGACGAGGTCGTCGCCATCGGCGCCGCCCTGCAGGCCGGTGTCCTCAAGGGTGAGGTCAAGGACGTCCTGCTCCTCGACGTCACCCCGCTGTCCCTCGGCATCGAGACCAAGGGCGGCATCATGACGAAGCTCATCGAGCGGAACACGACGATCCCGACCAAGCGGTCCGAGATCTTCACCACCGCCGAGGACAACCAGCCCTCCGTCCAGATCCAGGTCTACCAGGGCGAGCGCGAGATCGCGGCGTACAACAAGAAGCTCGGGATGTTCGAGCTGACCGGTCTGCCGCCGGCCCCGCGTGGTGTCCCGCAGATCGAGGTCGCCTTCGACATCGACGCCAACGGCATCATGCACGTGACCGCGAAGGACCTGGGCACGGGCAAGGAGCAGAAGATGACCGTCACCGGCGGCTCCTCGCTGCCGAAGGACGAGGTCGACCGGATGCGCCAGGAGGCCGAGCAGTACGCGGACGAGGACCACAAGCGCCGCGAGGCCGCCGAGACCCGCAACCAGGGCGAGCAGCTCGTCTACCAGACCGAGAAGTTCCTCAAGGACAACGAGGACAAGGTCCCGGGTGACGTCAAGACCGAGGTCGAGGCCTCCATCGCCGAGCTGAAGGAGAAGCTCAAGGGCGAGGACACCGCCGAGATCCGCACCGCCACGGAGAAGGTCGCCGCGGTCTCGCAGAAGCTCGGCCAGGCCATGTACGCCGACGCCCAGGCCGCGCAGGCCGCCGGTGGCGCCGAAGGTGCCCCCGGCGCCGAGCAGGCCAAGGCCGATGACGACGTCGTCGACGCCGAGATCGTCGACGAGGACCGCAAGGACGGTGCCGCGTGACGGAGGAGACCCCGGGCTTCGACGAGAAGCCTGACGTCCCTTCCGGCGCCACCCCTGACGACGCCGAGCCGCAGGCCGCCACCCCCTCCACGGAGGAGGCGGCGGCCCCGGCCGGGGACGCATCAGCAGCACAACTGGCCGGTCTGACCGCACAGCTGGACCAGGTCCGTACGGCGCTCGGCGAGCGCACGATGGACCTCCAGCGGCTCCAGGCCGAGTACCAGAACTACCGCCGCCGGGTCGAGCGCGACCGGATCGCGGTCAAGGAGATCGCCATCGCGAACCTCCTGACCGAACTCCTGCCGGTGCTCGACAACATCGCCCGCGCGCGGGACCACGGCGAACTGGTCGGCGGCTTCAAGTCGGTGGCCGAGTCGCTGGAGACCGTCGCGGCGAAGATGGGCCTTCAGCAGTTCGGCAAGGAGGGCGAGCCCTTCGACCCGATGATCCACGAGGCCCTGATGCACTCGTACGCGCCGGACGTCACGGAGACGACGTGCGTGGCGATTCTGCAGCCGGGGTATCGCATCGGCGAGCGCACCATCCGCCCCGCGCGGGTGGCGGTCGCCGAACCCCAGCCCGGGGCGCAGACCGGCAAGGCGGACTCCCAGGATTCCGCCGAGGCGGCCGACGACAAGGAGAGCGGTGGCCCGGACGAGGGCTGACGTTGAACGCATGAGAGAGGAGGGGCGTCGAGGATGAGCACCAAGGACTTCATCGAGAAGGACTTCTACAAGGTCCTCGGCGTCCCCAAGGACGCCACCGAGGCAGAGATCAAGAAGGCGTACCGGAAGCTCGCCCGCGAGTTCCACCCGGACGCCAACAAGGGCAACGCCAAGGCCGAGGAGCGCTTCAAGGAGATCTCCGAGGCGAACGACGTGCTCGGAGACCCCAAGAAGCGCAAGGAGTACGACGAGGCACGCGCCCTCTTCGGCAACGGCGGCTTCCGTCCGGGTCCCGGCGCGGGCGGCGGCAACTTCAACTTCGACCTGGGCGACCTCTTCGGAGGCGGCGCCCAGGGCGGAGCGGGCGGTGCCGGTGGCTTCGGCGGCGGCATCGGAGACGTCTTCGGGGGCCTGTTCAACCGCGGTGGCGCGGGCACGGGTACGCGGACCCAGCCCCGGCGCGGCCAGGACATCGACACCGAGGTGACGCTCAGCTTCACCGAGGCGGTGGACGGCGCGACGGTCCCGCTGCGGATGACGTCCCAGGCGCCCTGCAAGGCCTGTTCGGGCACCGGCGACGCGAACGGCACACCGCGTGTGTGCCCGACGTGCGTCGGCACCGGCCAGGTCGCGCGCGGGTCCGGTGGCGGCTTCTCGCTCACGGACCCCTGCCCGGACTGCAAGGGCCGCGGTCTCATCGCGGAGAACCCCTGCGAGATCTGCCACGGCAGCGGTCGCGCCAAGTCCTCGCGCACGATGCAGGTCCGCATCCCGGCGGGGGTGAGCGACAGTCAGCGCATCCGCCTCCGGGGCAAGGGCGCACCCGGCGAACGGGGCGGCCCGGCGGGTGACCTGTACGTCACGGTCCACGTGGACGCCCACCCGGTCTTCGGCCGCAAGGGCGACAACCTCACCGTCACCGTGCCCGTCACCTTCGCGGAGGCGGCACTCGGCGGCGAGGTGCGCGTACCGACCCTGGGCGGCCCCCCGGTCACCCTGAAACTGCCCCCGGGCACACCCAACGGCCGTACGATGCGGGCCCGCGGCAAGGGTGCCGTCCGCAAGGACGGTACGCGCGGCGACCTCCTCGTCACCGTCGAGGTCGCGGTCCCCACGGACGTGTCGGGCAAGGCTCGCGACGCCCTGGAGGCGTATCGCGAGGCAACCGCGGGCGAGGACCCGCGGGCGGAGCTGTTCCAGGCCGCGAAGGGAGCATGAGCAGATGGACGGCCGTCGTCGAAACCCCTATGAACTGACCGAGGAGACGCCGGTCTACGTCATCTCGGTGGCGGCCCAGCTCTCCGGCCTGCACCCGCAGACCCTGCGCCAGTACGACCGCCTCGGCCTGGTCTCCCCGGACCGCACCGCCGGCCGGGGCCGGCGCTACTCGGCCCGCGACATCGAACTGCTCCGCACGGTGCAGGCGTTGTCCCAGGACGAGGGCATCAACCTGGCCGGCATCAAGCGCATCATCGAGCTGGAGAACCAGGTGGCCGCCCTCCAGTCCCGCGTCGCGGAACTGGAATCGGCCCTGGACGGCGCCGCTGCCGCGATGCAGCAGCGCGAGGCCGCGGTGCACGCCTCGTACCGCCGCGACCTGGTCCCGTACCAGGAGGTCCAGCAGACGAGCGCGCTGGTGGTCTGGCGGCCGAAGAGGCAGTCGGACTAGCTCCCACGTACGAAGGGGGTGGGGAGGTCGTCGACCTCCCCACCCCCTTCGGCATTCCTCGACTCACCGCGCCGGTTCGGTGACCGCCCAGTCGCCGGCGGGCAGGGTCTCGGTGCCGTCGGCCCTCACACCGGTCACCCAGTAGTAGGACGTGGTGCCGCGCTTCGCGCCGGTGTCGACGTACTCGAACGCTCCGGCCGAGGTCTCGTGGATCTTCTCGTACGCGGCGGTGGCGGGGTTCCACCGATAGATGCGAAAGCCCTGCGCGGGCTCGGCGGACCCCTCTTCGCCCGCTCCGAGCCCGGACCAGGTCAGGCGGTTGCCCTCGTCGCCCTCCGCCGAAGTCGCCTCCAGGTGGAGCGGCGAGCCCTCGGGCGTCGGCACGCTCGGCGTGGTGTCGAGTTCGGTCGCGGCCACGGCCTCGGCCGTCCGGGTCCACTTGAAGGAGGAGTTCCAGGACGTGTCGATGGCGTCGACGAAGAAGCAGACGCGGTCGCCGTCCGGGCGGGTGGTGTACGAGTACGAGGTGGTGTCGGCCGGCAGATACGTGGTCAGCGTTCCGGAGCACACCTGCTCCTCGCCCTCGTCGCCCAGGAGCTCACCCCAGTAGACGGTGTACCGCCCGAGGTCGGTGGCCGGGTTCTTGTCCCACTCCAGCTCGAAGCCGTACTCGGTCGGGGTGACCGTCAGCCCGGTGACGGCGGGCGGCGGGGTGAGGTCCTCGCGCTCGCCGACGGCGGCCACGGAACGCGCGGACTCGTTGCCCGCCGCGTCGAGAACGGTCACCCGGTAGTAGTAGGTGACGCTCTCGACGGCCGAGGTGTCCAGGTACGAGAGCCCGTCCGTACTGCCCACCCGGGTGTACACGCCGTTCTCGCTCGTCGCCCGGTAGAGGCGGTAGGACACCGCTCCCGTGACCCCGTTCCAGTCGAGCTGCAGCCCGCTGGACATCGAGGTGGCGATCAGCCCGGCGGGCGCGGCGAGCGCCGTCCGGTCGACGGTGGTCACCGCCTGGTCCGCGCTGCCCGCCGACTCGTTGCCCGCTTTGTCGTAGGCGCGGACCTCGTAGTAGTAGGTGTCGCCGGTCGCGGGCACGGTCGTGTCGGTGTACGAGGTAGCGGTCGTCGTGGCCGGTTTCGTCCAGGTGGTGCTGCCCTTGAGCCGACGGAAGATCCGGTAGCCCGCGAGGTCCATCTCCTTGTTCTTCGCCCAGGTCAGCTTGGCGTTGCCGCCCGCGGTGTCGTACGAGACGGAAGTCCCGCTCGGCGTGAAGGGCTTGACCTTGTCGACGGTGGCGGTGGCGCGGGGGGTGTAGGCGAAGGAGACGTTGGCGGCGCCGGTCCAGTTGGCGTAGTCGACGCGCAGGGTGTGCTTTCCGGAGGGGATCGTGAGGTTGACGGTCTTTTTGACCGTTGACGACACGTTTTTCCAGAGGTCGACCTTGCGGGTGCCGTCGAGGTAGACGCGGATGCCGTCCTGGGCGGTGACGGGGAGGGCGAAGGGGCCTCCCGAACCGAAGTCCCTCGTCACGGTCCAGCGGACGCCGAAGTTGTCCTTGGGGAGGCCGGAGGCGGGGGCCTTCGTGCCCCAGTTCTCGCTGACCGCGGCGTCGCAGTCCGTTTTCTTCGGTGTGCCGGAGAAGGTGGTGTTCGCGTAGAACTGCCGCTTGTACACCGGTGATGCGCAGCTGCTCGCGGCGGAGGCGGGCGCCCCCGAGACGGCGAGCAGGCCCCCGGTGGTGGCGATCGTCAGCGTCGCGGCGAGCGCCGGTCCGCTCCGCCCAACTGGTCTCATCCGTCCCCTGTTTCATGCTGCGATGTGTGCGGCCACCTTCGAGACTCCCGGACGTGGAGGAGGGTTGTATGCCGCCGGAAAGCGAGTGACGCAAGTCAATCAGAGGGGTTCTGTGGAAGTGGCGGCGCACCCCCTTCCCATCGTGTTCACTTGGGGAACACAGAATGCTGTTGCCATCTCGTTAAGTGGTTACTCCTTGACGCTGAGGTGATCGCCGCGTTGGCTTTCAGCCACCTGGGTCGCAAAGCAGCTACCTCGCCCGGAAGGCACCTGATGTGAACACTCGTAACACCCGGCTTCGTCGTACCGCCATAGCCCTGGCTTGCTCCGCGATGACCGTCTCCCTCGCCGCCTGCGGTGTCGTGGACGGGATCGGCGGCAGCAACACCAAGGCGAGCCCGACCAAGGGTGACGACATCACGGTTGGTCTGCTCCTCCCTGAGAAGGCCAACACCCGTTACGAGAAGTTCGACCACCCGATCATCGAGCAGCAGGTCGCCAAGCTCACCAACGGCAAGGGCAAGGTCGAAGCCGCCAACGCGGAGCAGAGCGCGTCCAAGCAGAGCCAGCAGTTCCAGCAGATGGTGAGCGACAAGGTCGACGTGATCCTCGTCGACGCGGTGGACTCCAAGGCCATCGCGAGCGACGTGCAGAAGGCCAAGGACGCGGGCATCCCGGTCATCGCCTACGACCGTCTGGCGCAGGGCCCGATCGACGCGTACATCTCCTTCGACAACGAGCTCGTCGGCCAGGTGCAGGGCAAGGCCCTCCTGGAGGCGCTGGGCACCAACGCCTCCACGAAGAAGATCGTCATGATGAACGGTTCGCCCACCGACCCGAACGCGGCGCAGTTCAAGGCGGGCGCCCTGGGTGAGCTCAACGGCAAGGTCGTCATCTCCAAGACGTACGACACCAAGGACTGGGACCCGGTCGTCGGCAAGGCCAACATGGAGAAGGCCATCTCGGCCATCGGCCTCAGCAACATCGCCGGTGTCTACTCCGCCAACGACGGTCTCGCGGGCGCCGCCATCGACGCCCTGAAGACCATGGGCGTCAGCAAGGTGCCGCCGGTCACCGGCCAGGACGCCGAGCTGGACGCGGTGCAGCGGATCGTCCGGGGCGAGCAGTACATGAGCGTCTACAAGTCCTACCCGGATGAGGCCACCGCGGCTGCCGAGATGGCCGTGGCGAAGGTCCAGGGGCGTGGCATCGAGTTCGACGCGCTCACCCGCGACAAGGTTGACAGCCCCACGAACAAGAAGATCCCCTCCCAGCTGATGCCCGTGGTCGCCCTGACCAAGGCGAACATCAAGGAGACGGTGATCCAGGACGGCATCTACACCGTCAAGCAGATCTGCACGGCCTCGACCAAGGCGGACTGCACGGCGATCGGCCTCAAGTAGTCGTGTTCCTGCACTGACGACCTGCACCGACGTCCTGCACTGACGAATTTCCCTGACGAACGCGCGGGAGCCCTGGGCGAGGGGTTCCCGCGCGTTCGGCGGATCAGGGGTCAGCGCCCCATCGACTGCCAGATCGTCAGCGCCAGCGCCGTGCACGAGATGGCGGCCGCGAGGGAGGGCAGGGGCCAGCGGGTGCGTTCCAGGGCGTCGATGCGGGACTCGTGCTCGTCGAGGGTCTTGTCGGTCTGGTCCGCGCGTTGCAGGAGGAGGGCGAGGTCGCCGCGGGTGGTGGCGAACCCGACGTCGACCGAGCGGCGCAGCCGCTCCAGTTCCAGGGCGACGCTCTCGGCCTCAGTCGTCGGCATCGGCGGTTTCTCCGTGGGAGGGCCCGCGCAGCCACCCCGGCAGCAGCCGGTCCACCGCGGGCATCGCCATCACCCGGCTGAGCAGCGCGGCGCCGCCCACCACGGCCGTGAGCGCGGGTACGTCCCGGATCAGCGGGTCGTCGGCGACCAGCGGCAGGACGGTGATCAGGGCGAACAGGGTCTGGAGTGTCGTACGCAGGGTTCTGCGGCCGGCGTCGCTCATCTCCGGGCTCCTTTCGGGTGCTCCAGGGCTTGTCGGGTACGTCCGGCCCCCTATGCGCGCGGGACGCGCAGCTTGTCCCAGCTGGTGCGGCCCGGGGTGCCGTCGGCGTCCTTGCCGACGTAGCCGAGCCCCCGCTGCCAGGCCGCGTACGACAGGACGTCGGCCTGCGTCCACACCGGGCCGGGGCCGGTCGAGTAGCGCCCGCATCCCTCCGCGACCAGTCGCTCGCCGACGGCCGTGATCAGCGGGCTGCGGCGGCCGAGCGCGAAGAACGCGGCGCCGGGGAAGGGTTCGTAGGAGACCGGGCGGGAGCCGAGCCGGGCCGCCACCCGTTGCCGGATCCCGGACATCGAGAACGACGGGTCGATCTTGCGGCGCATCCACTCCTTGTGTGCGATCACGCTGGACGCGGACCAGTCGTGGGCGCGGCAGATCGCGGCGGAAAGCCTTTCCACGGCGGCGAGTTGGGCGGCCGGGTAGGGGTCCCGCCCGTTGCCCAGGTTCTCGATCTCGAAGCCGTAGAAGCGGGCGTTGCCGTCCACGGCGTCCGGTCCGGGGGCGGGCAGTGCGGCCCGTTCGGCCCGTACGGCCTCCAGGACCGCGGTCGAGCCCGAACCGGCGTGGTTGGTGCGGCCGTAGCCGACCAGGTGGACGGTGCCGTCCTTGGTGATCAGGCCGATGCAGAGCGGGCCCGGCAGGTCCGCGGTGCCCTCGCGGCACAGGCGCCGGCTGTCGGTGCCGGCCGTGTGGTGGAGCATGACGCCGTGGACCGGGCCCCAGGCGCCTCGGCTGTTGCGGTTGTGGGTACGCCAGTCGCCGCTCTCGGAAAGGACGACGCCCTCGTCGCGCAGGGCGCGGGCGAGGGCGTCGGCGGTCAGGGGTGTGGCCATGGTGGAGTCCTCAGTTGACTGGGGTGACGGTCACGAAGCGGTAGGCGCCGGTCGCGGTGGCGGTGGTGGCCGACGACTTGTAGGCGGCGGTTGCCGTGTACACGCCGTTCGGGGTGAGCCCGGTGACCTGGAACTGGGTGCTCACGGAGCACTGGTCGGTTCCGGTGGAGATCGCCGAACGGGCGTCGGCGGCGGCCAGCACGACGGTGGTGCCCTGCCGGACGTTCGCCGACATGAAGCAGGACGTGCCGGTGGCGCTGCTGCTCAGGCGCGCGCCCAGCGCGACGAGCACCGCGCCGGAGGCCGGGGCGGTGAAGGTCACGGCGGTCGGATCACCGGTGGAACCGGTGAGCGACTCCACGTACGACGCCGCAGTCGTCGTGCCTGCGGTTGAGTTGGCCTTGTGGACCGGGCCGGGTGCCAGCTGTGTCCAGACGCTGCCGGTGTAGAACCAGTACTGCTTCGGTGTGCTGAGCCAGCACAGCATGCCCGCTACCGGGGCGGTCACCTTCGTGTCGCGCGTGGCGGCGTCGGCGAAACGCAGCACGGTGCGTCCGTCGACGGCCTCGGCGAGGGACTGCATGTGCACGGGGATGTTCGCGGCGTCGGCCGGCTGCGGGTAGGGCAGGCTGCCGAGCGGGGTGAGCAGGGCCATGAGGGCTTCCTTCCGGATCTCACGTAGGGGGGACGACGGACGGCGCGGTCAGCCGCCGAGCGCCGGCGGGAACAGGTCGGCGGGTGTGCCGCTGTCGCCCTCCTGGGCCGAGGAGCTGTCGATCGGCACGGGGTGTGCCACGTTCCCGTCGTCGTCGGCCGACACCGCGTCCTCGGGGGGCATTTCGCTCATGCCGCGCCTCCCGGTGCCTTGAGCAGGTCGCGATAGGTGATCTTGCTGGTGGTCAGGGCGTCGAGCGTCGCGTTCTGCGCGTCGATCAGGGCGTACGTGCGCTGGGTGCCGTACGCCGGATCGACCGGCGCGTCCGGGGTGAGCCCGGAGTCGGCCGGGGCGCCGTTGTAGGAGGTGCCGCGCAGCGTCAGCGTCTGCTGGGGTGCGGTGCCCGCCTGGCAGGTGGTGCGGATCCCGATGACCCAGGCGAGCGTGTCGAGCCCGGCCCCGCTGCGGTCCACCACCCGTACGACGTCCCCGAGTTGGATGCGCGGGTCGTGAAGCACCTCCACCTCGCCGAGCACCGGCACCGGGTAGCGGCCGGCGTCGAGCATGGCGTGCGAGAGGTCCGAGGCCACCTGCTGCTGTTGCACCCAGTCGGTCGCGGGCGCCTGGTAGACCTGTTTGCCGTAGAAGGACTGGCTGGTGGTGTTGTACCAGGCGAACGAGCGCTGTCTGGGGTCCCGCGCGCGCTTCTGCGGGATGATCTGCACGGACGGTTTGCCGTCCTTGGTGACCGTCCACACGCTCGCCGTACCGTAGTTGGTGAACCGGACGACGTAGTTCGGGCCGTCGCGCCGCGAGCTGACCGTCACGCTGCCCTTGACCGAGCTGCCGCCCGTCGCGGCGCTGCCGAAGCGGACCCGGTGTCCGCCGACGGGTGTCACGTCGTCCTCGATCTGCAGCGGGCCGATGTCGAGCTCGTCCTCGGCGACGGCGTAGGCGACGTCCACCGAGACGCCTGGCTTGATCTCCCGGATCACGGTGTCGGTGACCGTGTCGCTGTACGTGCTCGTGACGCCGGTCCAGTCCTGATAGGGCTGTTCGCAGTGGTTGCGGCAGGCGTCGATCTCCTCCGAGACGGTGAGCGCGGCGATGTCGCGCCGGGTGGTGACCGTGAGGTCGGGCCGGGCGGGCACCGACTGGAAGCGGCCGGGACCGCGCCAGTGGAAGACACCCTGCTCGTCGAACTCGGCGGTGGACATGGTGGCCTTGGCGATCTCGGTGAGGGCGTCCCACTGGGAGCCGGAGAGCTGCGGCACGTGGTAGAGCGGCACCGTCGCGTCGTCGAGCACCGCGCCCTTGACCCAACGGCCCTTCTGTTCCCACTCGTCGGCGGTGTACGAGGAGAGGTCGGGCCACGACCGGTCGGTGACCTGGAGGCACTCGACGGCCACGTCCGTCTTCAGGTTGATCTGGAACAGCTCCGAGGGCGGCTGCAGCGCGGATGTCTCGGTGAAGGTGTAGGGCCCGGTCGACGGGACGACGTACTCCCCGTCGGGCGCGGTGAGCCGCGCATACACGGTCGCCTGGGTGTTCGCGCCGACGGTGCCCGAACGGGTGTCGACGGTGAACCCGAGGTGCCACACGCCCTTCAAGGAGGCGAGCTTGGGGATCGTCCAGCTCGCGACCGTGCCCGACCCGCCGACCGTTCCAGAGGTGATCTTCACGACGCCCGTGGCGAAGTACACGTTCAGGGCGTAGTTCCCGTACGCGCCCGCGCTGCGGTCGTAGATCAGCTTGAGTTCGAGCTCGTTGCCCACGGACAGAGCGGTGTTGACGTGCACCTCGGCCTGGAACACCTTGCCCGCGACGACGAAGCGGGACCGCGGCATCCAGGAGACCGCGAGCCCGGCCGCCTTCGGCATCAGCGCCATCTCGAACGGCGCCCCGTCCCGGACCCAGGAGTACGCCGACGGGGCCGGCAGCGTCTCGGGCTGCCCGTACGAGGCGTTGAAGCCGCCGTGCAGTGAGGCATAGAGCGCGGTGAACGGCCTGGAGACGTCGGCGTCGACGAAGGGGGCGCGGGGTGGCGGGCAACTGTGGACGCCGGCCTGGCGCAGGAGTTCGTCCGCGCACCAGGTCGCGGTCGCCACGGGCTGGGCGCGCAGCAGCCCGTGGTACGGCCGTGGCAGCTGCGCGGGCCCGCGCAGCCGCTCCGCGCCGTCCAGCGCCTGGACGGTGACGGTGTCGCTGCCGGAGGCGGCTGTACGGGACCGTACGGTGCCGCGGAAGGCGGGCACCGTACGGCCGCTCGCGCCCGCCTCGTGCACCACGGACTGCCCGGGGCGTACGACGTCGCCGGTGGTGCGACCCGCCCAGGCCGAGTACAGCCGGGGCGCGGGCTCGCCGGTTCCGCCGAGCGACAGCTCCAGCTGGGCCGCCGCGCTCCCGGAGAACGCCCGCAGCGCCTCGGGCACATCGGTGCTGTACGCCCGTTCCACCCGCCAGGACTGCACCTGCCCGCCCATCTCACGGCCGCCGAGCCGGGTGGAGTGGGCCGGGACCCGTTCGGGGGCGGCGAGGGCGTCGGCGAGTACCTCGTCAGAGTTCCGCACCGTGCACCTCCACCAGGTCGAGGCTGACGCTGCGGTACGGCAGCCTGGTGGACGGGACGTCGCTGTACGCCGTCACGGACATCGCCGGGCAGCCCTCGCCGAGCGCGTGCGCGACGGGGCTCTCGCCGATGGTCAGGCAGGCTCCGGCGAGACCCCGCAGACCGGCCGCGCCGGGCCCGCCGACCGGGGTGACGAAGGCGGCCCCGGCGGGTGCGGTGCCGGTGACGCTCGCCCCGTTCGCGGCCGTCGTGCTCAGATATGAGCCGTCGGCGGTCTTCCAGTCCAACTGCGCGACGGCGAGGGCCGGATCCCAGTCGGCCGGAACCAGCCAGGACACCTGCATGCCGGGCGTCACCGGCCAGCCCGCCCACACGCCGTGCCGCCAGCCGATCCGGGTGGTGTCCTGGAAGTCGGCGACGACCGTGTCGTTGACGGACGGGCTGATGACCACGGTGCCGGTGGCGGTGAACCAGTGGTCGCTGCCGCCGGGCTCGCTGCTCTGGGCGGCGGCCTGGTACGGGTCGAGCAGATTCACGGAGGCCGGGTCGAGCACGGCGAGTGGCCCGTACGACGTCAGCGAACTCCCTTGGACGCCCGCTCCGTTGACGCGGCGGGCCAGCCGGGAGAGATGCTGGGCGTCACCGGGTGCGAGCGACTCCCAGGAGAGCTTGAGCCGACGGATCGTGCGGGCCGGGGCGACGGTGGTGACCCGCCCTTCGAGGGACTTGAACTCGGTGACGTTCAACTCGGCCGTACGGTCCCAGTTCCTGGCGGCCTGGTCGATTTCCCGCAGCAGACCGGGCTTGCCGATCCAGAGATTCCTGGCCATGGTCCTGCCTCACCTCCGGGCGAGCTTGCGCTGTCCGAGCAGGACTGCGCGCGCGATGGTCTGGGAGTCGACATCGATCTGGACGGGCCGCTCGGCGAGCGCCTCGACGGCGGCGGCCAGCCGGCGCATGCCGCCGCCCGAGCCGAGCATCCGCTCCAGCCTGGACAGCGGGATGACCGCCTCGGACTCGCCCGCCTCGCCGACGAGGGCGAGGGTGCCGCCGGTGCGGGCGGGCACGATGCCGCCCTGGGCGAGGGTGGGGATGTTGGGCAGCATCGGCAGGTGGATGCCGAACTCGCGGCCTCCGAAGTGGGGGACCCAGCCGGGGATCCTCACATGGATGCGGTTCAGGGCGCCGATCATCGCGTTGAGGCCGCTGATGTAGGCGCGGGGCAGGGCGGTGAAGGCGTTGATGATGCCCTTCATGACGGACTTGATCGGCCCGGCGTGGTTCTTGACGGCCCCGTAGATGGCGTTCCAGGCCCACTTCACGCCCTTGGCGAGGGCGGCGGAGACCTTGTCCATGTTGATGAACTGCGAGATGAGCGGCGCGAGCAGACTCATGATCAGCCCGAAGGCGTTCGCCTTCATGGCGGTGTTGAGTCCCTTCTGCGCGAGGGACGCTCCCTTGAGCCCCTTCCCGAAGCCGCCCATGGACGTCCCGCCCTGCCCCGCCTGCTTGCCCGCCCTTCCGACGGACTTCTCCACGGCGTCGGACTGTGTCTTGACGTCGCGAAGGGCGTTCTTGGCGTGCCCGGAGGAGGTCTTTAGGTGGTCGAGGGAGGTCTTGAACTTGTCGGTGGCGCCCTTGGACTTGCCGAGGGTCGTGTCCGTGGTGCGCAGACC
This sequence comes from Streptomyces olivochromogenes, assembly GCF_001514115.1. Taxonomy (GTDB): domain Bacteria; phylum Actinomycetota; class Actinomycetes; order Streptomycetales; family Streptomycetaceae; genus Streptomyces; species Streptomyces olivochromogenes. The sequence goes on along the minus strand of NZ_KQ948460.1, from coordinate 301,643 downwards.
GTCGCGCAGCTTGTCCACCGCTGAGCCGGCCTGCCCGGTCCGGTTCCTGATGGTGGTCAGCGCGCCGCCGGTGGAGCCGGCCGCGGAACGAAGGCGGTTGAGCGCCGTGGTGGCACTGGAGAGAGAACGAACGAGTGACACGGGATCCTCCGATCAGATGGATGGCCGCTCTGGGTCAGCTCGCACTGCCACCGCCGTCATCGGCGACGACCCGGGACAGCGCGGTGAACCGCTGCTCAAGCGTGTGCGCCGACTGGGCGAGCTGGTCGACCTGCGCGTGCTGCTCGGCGGCCCGCGTCAGCCGTCCGGCGGCCGAGGCCAGTTGGCGCATGGACCGGGGGGAAGGCAGGTTCCGGGCCTGGGTGGAGTAGGTGTGCACCACCTGGTTCAGGTCGTGAATGGCGTCCTTGACGGCGTTGACGTTGTCGACGGAGGGGAGAGGGTTGGGGGACTGGGGTTGTTCGGGGGTGGCGAGGGTGATGCGTCCGCGGTCGTTGGTGGTGACCTCCCTGCCTGCGGCATGCGAGCGGATGAATGCCTGAAACACTTTTTGAAGGTCCAGGAATTTCACGCCGATGGTGGCGAACAAGGCCTTGAATCCCACGATCGCCAGGATGAGGGTCGCGGCGGTGCTGTTCGCCTTGAAAATACCGATTATTTCCTTCAGGACGGGAAGCTCGCTGATGGCGCCTTTCAGGTCCGTGGGCTTGTCCTTCGGGCCTTCCTCGATCGCCTTCTTCAGGGAGGTTATTTTCTGGTCGAGCTCTGCGGAGGTGACGGCTTTCGAGCCGACCCCCTTGGGGAGGGTATCGACTGTTTTCTCCAACGACGTCAATTTCTCGTAGACGTCTTCGGTCGTGTGCTGTGCCACGGGATGCACCGCCTTGTATGCTGCGCGCGGGTCTGGTTTCCCAGTTCGGGTGATCAAGAGGGGGTTCGATGTACGAGGCTTCTTCCGAAGTGAGTGACGCCGAGGTGTTGGCCAGAATGGCGGGCACTGCTTTAGCTGTGATCGGTGGATTCTTTCTGCTCCTCGTTCTCATATTCCATATGGCAATTCGTCAAGATAGGCAAAAGGGCGACTTGTCGAATGTGCCTCGGATGCGCCGAAAAGGCATCATCTGCGCGGTCATCGGAGTCCTGCTGATAGCCGGCGATTTCTTCATTTGGTCTCTTACTGGCGCCTACGGCTAAGAAAGAGTCCGTGACCGCTGAGACCCAGGTGAGGTCGGAGGGTGGGAAAGTGCTTGAGGTGCTGCAAGGCAACAGGCCGGGTGTGCTGATCTTCGGAATCCCTGTGCTGGCCGGGGCGCTTCTCTTCATCTGGCGCGATGGAAATCTCCGGCGCAGGGGAATTATTGTCAGCGCAAAATGCGTACAGCAGGCTCGGGACGGGAAGGGCTTGGTCATCCTGCGCCTGGCGTATGAAGTCGACCGGCCTGCAGTACTACTGCGACAGCATGCCCTACCAGTTTCCGCCGGCCGGTATCGGCCAGCGCATGGACGTGACCTACGACTCCAAAGATCCCAGCTATTCAGAAGTGGTTTCGCAAAGGGGCCGCGGAATCGTGCCATGGATCGTCGGAGGAATCGCGGCCGCTCTGCTCCTCGTGACCGGTAACTCCTGCCTCTGACCCTGTCCCGCCGTCAGGAAAGGAACCGCTGGATTTCCTGCAGCGAGGGCAGGGAATCACCGGACGTTCCGTGCGGGCTCTCGCCCGGGTCCGAAGGCAGCCCCGGCCGGGGTACCGGTTCCGGGTAGTCGAGCGGTTCGCTGTCCTCGTCGCGGTTGACCATGGCGAACATCCAGTTGGCTTCGGCGAGTCGGTCGACAGCGTTCGCCAGGAGGTGGTCGGTGAGCGACCACTCGGCGGCCTCGCCATGAAGTTCCTTCAGCAGGGCGCTGTCCCGCGGCAGGTGCCGGACCAGGACCGCGAGCCGGCGGGAGGAGAGCCGGCCGTGGTGCCAGTCCAGGAGGTCGATGCCGTAGTGGCGGAGCAGGTCCGCCTCCAGGGCCTCGGCGTGCTCTTCGACGAGCTCGCCGAGGCTCAGTCTTCCCCCAGGCCCAGCCCCGTCTCCTTGCCGTAGGCCTCCAGGATCGCGGCGATGTCCTGCATGGTGACGTCGTGCTTCTCGAAGCGGGTGAACTGCTGCTCGCCGAGGAGGAGTCGGAGCAGTCCGTCCACGTCGTTGTCGTCGAGGTCGCGCAGCTCGCGCGCGGTGGCACGGGTGAGTTCGGTCGGCAGCTTGAAGCTGCCGCCGTTCAGCTCGAAGGTCCATTCGCGGTGGCTGAACCAATCCGGGCCCGCCGGTGTCTCAGAGGGGGACCGTGTTTGTCGTACTTGATGTGCTCGTCGTGCTGGAGGCGTCCGTGGCCATGATCGGCCTGTTCTGGATCACCAAGGAGAGCGTGTACGTGGGCGCCGAGCCCGAGGGGTACGGGCGCGGGGTGCGGCTCACCCCCGAGGGGCTTCAGGCCGTGGGTACGGGCCAGGAGGGGTTCTGGTCCTGGGCGGACCTCCGCGAGGTGACCGTCCACGACGTGCAGGTGCGCTCCAGTACCCGGTGGCTGGTGAACAACGTGATGGACACGGTCCTCGACATGGCGACGGGTGGCGGTGAGGCACCGCCCGCGTTCGAACTCCACGTACGGACGGACGAGGAGAAGGCCGAGCTGACGGTGTACACCGCGGCCGTCGGGGGCTACGTCCAGTCCGAGTACGAGCTGTCGGTGGCACTGCTGAACCGGTTCGTGGACGGTATGGCGGACGTGGGGCGGCTGCTGGAGTGGGGGAGCGTCGAGGGCGACGGCGTGACGCCCTGGCGGGCGGCGCGCGAGGCTCTGCTCACGAGCTGGGCCGCGGCCTGAGGTGGACCCAGCGAGTCCTTCAACGAGTGTGCTTCAGGGGCCAACGATACGTCGACGGGGGCAAGGGCATTCTCGACGAGACGCTCGAACATCTCGCCGTAGCGACGCAGTTGCGTTCGCTCGCTCAGATACCGGGCGCCCGTAGGTTGTTCCAGAACCACGGTGCCGAGTTCCGAGCGCATCATCTGCGTATTGCCGAAGCGCATGTGCAGGGCTGTTTCGTGGATCACGGCGTGCACGGTGGGAGGGCTCTCGCGCGTGAGGATGTGCTGCCTCTCCATGCGGAACCTCAGGGCTTGCTCGGTGTTCTCGAAGCCCAGTGGGGTGTGGTTCGCACGAGACGCCCGAGAAGGGTTTCGTGATCGGGGAGACGATCACCGGGCCCAAGCGGAGCTGAGCCCGCGCCCGACCCATGGGCGATACCTCCCCCTCACGCCACCCGTGTGAACTCCACCGTCACCTCCGGTGGGCCCCCGGCCACGCCCCGGTAGATCCCCTTGTGCGGGGTGACGTCGTCGTAGTCGCGGCCGCGGCCGACCACGACGTGGGACTCGTCGGCCCGGGTGCTGTTGGTGGGGTCGTAGCCGGTCCAGTCGCCGGCCCAGTACTCGATCCAGGCGTGGCTCTGACCGGCGACGGGGCGGTGGAGTTCGGCCTCGCGTTCGGGGTGGAGATAGCCGGAGACATAGCGGGTGGGCAGGCCCAGGCCGCGCAGGAGGGCCGCCGTCAGGTGGGCGATGTCCTGGCAGACGCCCGCGCCCTGCTCCCAGGCCTCCATGGCGCCGGTGTTCACGCCGGTGGCCCCGGGGAGGTACGCGACCTGGTCGGTGACCATGGCCGAGACCGCGACCGCCGTCTCGTGGGGGTCCAGGCCCGTCGACGCCGACCTCGCCCGCCGCACCAACTCCCGCGTCACCGTCGTACGGCTGGTCGGGGACGCGTACTCCAGGAGGCGGGAGTTCGCCGTCGCTCTCGCGACCTCCGCCCAGGTCGGCGCGGGGACCGGCGGGCCCGGTGGGGCCGTTTCCACCAGGCTCGACGCCGTGATGGTCAGGTTCTCGTGCGGTTCCATCAGGTCGAAGCCCGTCACCTGGGTGCCCCAGTAGTCCCAGTACGACCAGGTGGGCGTGGTCGGGTTGACCGTGACCCGCGCGTCCAGGGTCGTCTGGCCGGGGAGCGTCAGGGGGGTCATGCGGACCTCGTTGTGGGAGGAGACCGCGGCCTGGGCGTACGAGACGCGGGTGGTGTGCCGGATCCGCAGCCGGCGTGTCACGGGAGTGCTCATCGCGCTCACGCTCCTTCCTGGGCCCACTCGACGGGCCCCTGGTACGGGAAGAACCTCTCCGCCACCGCCTCCGCCGAGGCCGTGCACGCTTGTTGCAGGTCATGCAGGAGCAAGGGGAGCTGTTCCTCCAGGGCCGCCAGGTCCAGGTATTCCAGGCGGGTTCTCATACGGCCTATCGGGCGGCGGGCCGGGTCCTGACGGGGGCGGCCGAGGGCGGCGAGGCACTCCTCGGCGGTGGTGAGCGCGTGCAGGGCGGACCGGGGGAAGTCCCGGTCGAGCAGGAGGAATTCGGCCACTCTCGGGGTGTCGCCGAAACCGCCGTACACCCGGGCGTACGCCTCGTCCGCGCCGCTCGCGCTCAGCAGCGTCGGCCAGTCGGGGGCGTGGGCGGCGTCCAGCACGCGGACGGAGAGGAGCCGTACGGTCATGTCCACCCGCTCCAGGCTCCGGCCCAGCACCACGAAACGCCAGCTGTCGTCGCGGCTCATCGTGGAGTCGGCGAGGCCGAAGAAGAGGGCGGCCCGGCGGCGTACCAGCTCCAGATACGCGTACGGGCCCGTACGGCGGGCCGCGAGGCGCTGGTCGGCCAGCGCGTGCCAGGTGGAGTTGAGACACTCCCACATCTCGGAGGAGACGGCCTCGCGGGCGCTGCGGGCGTTGAGGCGGGCGGCTCCGAGCGCGCCCTCGATGGAGCAGGTGGAGCGGGCGTCGAAGGCGAGCTGGTCCAGGACCTGCTGCATGTCGACGCGTTCGGCGCCCGCGTCGACGCCGAGGATGGCGTACAGGGAGCGGCAGGCCACGTCCTCGTCGCGCCAGGGGTCCTCCAGGAGGCGGTGGAGGTAGGCGTCGAGGATGCGGCTGGTGGCGTCCGCCCGCTCGACGTAACGGCCCGTCCAGGTCAGGGCCTCGGCTATGCGGGAGAGGATCACGTCGTTCACTGCTGCTGTGCCCCTTCCTGTACGACGCCACGGGCGCCGTCGGGTCCGAGCTGGCGCGGGACCACGTCCAACGCCGTGTCGCCGCCGTCGGGGTCCTCGGCGATGTGGGTCCCCCCTGTTCGAGCGAAGTCGAGAACGTGGGGGCGCTCGGCGGGGCCCTCCGCCAGTACCCAGGTGTCCTTGGAGCCGCCTCCCTGGCTGGAGTTGACGATGAGGTTGCCCTCCTGGAGCGCGACCCGGGTGAGGCCGCCGGGCAGCACCCAGACGTCCGTGCCGTCGTTGACGGCGAACGGCCGCAGGTCGATGTGGCGGGGCGCCATCCGGTCGCCCGCGAGGGTGGGCGAGGTGGAGAGCGCGACGGGCCGCTGCGCGATCCAGCCACGCGGGTCGGCGGCGACGGCCTCCCGGGTGCGCTCCAGGGTGTCCCGGTCGGCCTTGGGGCCGATGACGATGCCCTGGCCGCCCGCCCCGTCCACCGGCTTGATCACCAGCTGGTCGATCTGGTCGAGGACGGCGTCCAACTGGCCCGGCTCGTCCGGACGGTAGGACTCGACGTTCGGGAGAACGGGCTCCTCGCCGAGGTAGTACCTGATCAGGTCGGGTACGTACGTGTAGAGGAGTTTGTCGTCGGCGATGCCGTTGCCCACGGCGTTGGCGAGCGTGACGGTGCCCGCCTGGGCGGCGCTGAGAATGCCCGGGCAGCCGATCACCGAATCGGGCCGGAAGTGCAGCGGATCGAGGAAGTCGTCGTCGAGCCGTCGGTATACGACGTGCACCGGCATCTCACCCCGCGTGGTCCGCATCCAGACACGGTTGTTCCGGCAGGCGAGATCGTGCCCCTCGACCAGCTGCACCCCCATCAGCCGGGCCAGCAGGGCGTGTTCGAAGTAGGCGGCGTTGCTGGGGCCGGGCGTGTGGACGACGACCCTCGGGTCACCGACCCCGTCGGGCGCGGCGGCGCGCAGGGCCGCCAGAAGTCTCTGCGCGTAGCCGTCCACGGGGACGACGTGCTGTTCGGCGAAGAGGGACGGAAAGATCCTGGTCATCGCGCGCCGGTTCTCGATGACGTACGAGACCCCGGACGGCACGCGGACGTTGTCCTCCAGGACCCGGAAGTCCCCGGCCTCGTCCCGTACGAGATCGATGCCGGCGACGTGGATCCGTACGCCGCCGGGTGGCTCGATCCCGTGCGCCGCCCGGTGGAAATGGGGGGAGTTGAGCAGGAGACGCCAGGGCACTACCCCGTCCTCGAAGGCGCGGCAGGGCCCGTAGGCATCGGAGAGGTAGGCCTCCAGGGCTCTCACCCGTTGGGAGACCCCCCGTTGGACGAGGTCCCATTCGAGGGCGTCGAGGATCCTGGGGACCAGGTCCAGCGGCCAGGGGCGCTCCTCGCCCGCGAAGGCGTAGGTCACGCCCCGGTCGGTGAACGCGCGGGCCATCTGGTCGGCCCGGAAGCGCAGTTCACCCGGTTCGATCGGCTGCAGGGCGGCCAGTACCGGCTCATAGGCGGCCCTGACTTCACCCGGCCGCTCAAACATCTCGTCCCACGCATCGGCCAACGCGTACGCGTCAAATATGTCCGCCATGGCCCGACGGTAGGTGCGGTACGTGACGTACCGATCACTCGACGATTTCCGGCAGCTCACGCGGTCCGGACAGCGGTCGGGGAGCCCTGGCCGGACGAGGAGTGTCCGGCCAGGGCGGGCCAGGACGCCGTGTCGCCCCGGTGAACCGGGTCCACCATGGCACCGGGTCGCGCACCCCGACCACCGTCAGCTTGTTGCAGAGTGCCGTGCGGAGGTGGGGATATTTCCGTACGTATAGGGGCGAGAGGGGGCGTGCGAAGGGCGCAGCCGTGTTGCGATGGCGGTCGGGTCCGCGCATAGTTGCGCTGCGGACGGCGCGGAGGCGCCGCATCGCGAGGATGCTGGAGCCAGGGGTGGAAGATGGCCGGGCACAGGAGGGACAGGCATCCGCACGGCGCTGACCGACTGTGCGAGGCCGGGGACCGGGTGTACTCCCGGGCCGTGCGGCGCGGACGCGTGCCGCGCGAGGACGCCGAGACGGTGCCCTGTCTTGTCGAGTTGGCACTGCTGCATCCGGACCCCGACGACATGGGGTGGCTGGTGCCGACCTCGCCGCAGGAGGTCATGACACGGCTGCTGCGCGGGGTGTACGAGGAGGTCAGCGCGAGCCAGACGCGGGTGGGCGACGCGGTGGCCGCCTTCGAGTGGTACGCCGGTCTGGGCGGGCGCGTCCAGGCGCCCACGGAGGGCGTGGCGATCCGCGTGCTCGACGGACTGCCCCGGATCCGGGCCGCGATGGACGAGGCGACCGAGGCGTGCGCGACCGAGGTGCTCACCGTGCAGCCCGGCGGCATCCGCCGCGAGGACGAACTCTCCGAGGGACTGCACCGGGCGCTGGAGATGCGCCGGCGGGGCGTGCGCATGCGCGACCTGTACACGCACGTGGCCCGGCACGGTCAGGGCCTGCACAACTACATGGAGCTGATGGGCGACGCGGCGGAGGCCCGCACCCTTGACGAAGTCGTCGAGCGCCTCATCCTCTTCGACCGCAAGGTGGCCTTCATCCCGGCGAACGCGGACCGCACGATCGCCCTGGAACTGCGCCACCCCGCCCTCGTCGACTACCTGGTCACGGTCTTCGAGCGGCTGTGGCGCCTCGCGATCCCGCTCGCCGCGCCGCTCCCGGAGACCGGCATCGACGGCATCACGCACCGCGAGCGGTCCATCGCGGCGCTGCTCGCCGAGGGACACCAGGACGCGGTGGTCGCGGAGCGGCTGGGGATCAGCGTCCGTACCTGCCGGGCGCACATCGCACGCCTCTCGGAGACCCTGGGCGCGGCGAGTCGTACGCAGTTGGGGGTGCGGATCGCGCAGGCGGGGCTGGACGGGCCGCCGCGCTCCCCGGAACTCCAGACACTCACCGCTCCCGGCTCGGCTCCTGGCCCTGTTCCTGTTCCTGATCCAGAATCCCCGACCGGCCTATGAGATAGCCGAGTTGCGCCCGGCTCTCACTTCCCAGGGTCGCGGCGAGTTTGGCGATGTGGACGCGGGCCGTACGGACGTTCATGCCGAGGCGGTCGGCGACGGTGGAGTCGGTGTGGCCTTCTATGAGGAGGCCGGCGATGGCGCGCTGGCGTGGGGTGACGCCGTTCAGGGACGGGCGTTGGACGGCTTGGGGGTACATGGGCGTGGCCAGGCGCCAGAGGCGGTCGAAGGTGGTGACGAAGTAGTCGACGAGGGCGGGGTGGCGGACTTCCAGGGCGAGGGAGCCGTCCTTGTCGGCGGGGATGAAGGCGATGGTGGAGTCCACGACGATGAGCCGGTCGGTGACCTCGTCGAGCGAACGGGCCTCGGCGTCGCCTCTCAGCTGCTCATAGCGGGCGAGGAGGGACGGGGCGTGTCGCAGCGTGTGCTGGTAGAGGGTGCGGATGCGGCCTCCGCGGCTCAGCAGATCCTGGTCGCGGGTCAGGGAGCGGGCCTGCGCCACCGCGCTGCGCCGACCGGTGTGGCCGGTGTGAGGCTGGATACACAGGAGTTCCCGGGTCGCTTCGGCCATGGCTTCGGTGATGGCCCGGTTGATCCGGTCCGAACCGCTGAGGACCCTGAGCATCGGGGTGTCCGACGCGGATGACGTGTGCCGGCCGTCGATACGCATGAGGGGTTCGAACACGGCGGCCAGCCGGGCCTCGCGCCGCCGCTCGTCCGCGATGCGGTCCTCGATGGCGCGCAGCAGCTGGTGGAGTGAGACGGCCGGGGCCGTGGGTTCCAGCCACTCCAGGTCCTCGATGCTCGGGTGGAGCAGGCCGAGGTCGATCAGGCAGGGGACGTCCGTGGCCTCATGGGTGGGTACGCCGCCGTTGCGTAACGCGCGTTCGTACAGGGTGCGGCCGGCCTCGCACATCTCGTCCGCTCCGTGGCTGTGTGCCTCGGCTGTCATGTGTGGTGCGCCTCCTCGCTCGTTCAGCGATCCTGGTCCAGGATCCCCGACTGGGCGATGAGGAAGCCGAGTTGGGCCCGGCTGCCGCTGCCGAGGGCGGTGGCCAGCTTGGCTATGTGGGCGCGGCAGGTGCGGACGTTCATGCCGAGGCGGCGGGCGATGGCCTCGTCGACGTGCCCCTCCACAAGGAGTTTGGCGATGGAGTGCTGGATCTCCGTGATGCCGTCGGGGGCCGTCTCGTAGGGGGCGCCGGCGCTCAGCGGGACGGACCGGCCCCACATGAACTCGAAGACCTTGATCAGGTAGCGGACGAGTCCCGGGTTGCGGAGTTCCAGGGCGACTTGCTGGTCGTCACGGGTGGGGATGAAGGCGACGGTCTCGTCGCAGATGATCAGGCGCTCGACCAGCTCGTCGATGGTGCGGTACTCCACCTTGCCGTTCGAGAGCTGCTCCACGTAGGCCAGTCGCTCCAGGTCGTAGCGGACCGTGTGCTGATAGAGCGTCCGGATGCGCACCCCGCGCTCGGTCAGCGGCCGGTCGCGCTCCAGCCCCTGGAGGACGCTGCGTTCGGAGAACCGGTTGCTCGGCTGGACCGTGAGCATCTCGGTCTGACACTGGGCCGTGGCCAGGTTGAGCGCCGCGTTGATGCGGTCGCCGCCCTCCAGCACCGTGATCGAGTGCGTGGTCGCCGTCGTCAGCGTGCTGAGCGCCATGAACGGCTCGAAAGCATCGGACAGTTCGATTGACCAGCGCCTGCGCTCGGCTATCTCCTGCTCTAGGGGGTTGAGCCGTTGAGCCAGGGCGACTGCCGGAGGTACGGGTCGCAGCCAGTCCGGGTCATCGGGATCAGGGTGAAGAAGGGACAATTCCATCAGACAGGAAGCCGACTTTACGTCTTCGCGGGCGATACGTCCGGTGCGCAGGGCATGCGCATAAAGTCGGCCACCTTCCTCACACAGTTCGGTCACCGCATGGGGATGTGTCGCTTTAGTCCGATTCGTTGCCAAATCTCCACCCCCCAGGGTCCTGAACGTGCAGGAACATGATGCACCGATTGTGTGGCCATGACGTGCCCGAATGAGCCATCGTCGTATCCGACGGGGGAAGAGGGGACCTTCAAGTGAGGACGAAGCCGACTATGCGTAACAGAATGCTTCGCTCGGTGCTTGTCGCTGCCTTCTCTGCCGTTGTGGCCATCGGAGCTCTGAGTGGCCTATCCGGTACGAAGAGCGACATGCGAGCGGACAGCAAGTGGCCGGCGGTCGCCGTGTCCACCACGCCCGTGGACACGGCAGAGGGAGCTGGAGGCTGACGTGACCACTCCACCCGACGACCGCTCCTTCCGTCGAGAAATGGCCACCGCCTACCGCTCTGGATGGCACTTCATCGACCTGGCCACCGCCATTCCCCACAGTGGCGACTCGTTGATGGTGACCGTGTTCGGAGAGCCGGTCGTCGTCACCCGGGACGACGACGAGGATGTCCGGGCGTACCCGTGTCTGCGGCGCCCGCGCGGCGCGCCGCAGCCCGTGCGATGTGCCATTCGGTACGGAATGATCTTTGTGAACCTCGACCAGCGTGACCACCAGCTGGCCGAGCCGGAAATCCCGGATGTAAGGACCATCTCAGCCACCCCCCGCAGTGCCTGACGCGATTCCCCCGTCGTAGTAGATCGCGCAGGTACTTCCCCCCGCAGCGGCGTCACCGTGACCTGAACACGGTGACGCCGCTGCAGTTTTGGGCGAAAGATCCAGGTATCCGCCCATCTTCATGCCATCTCCACAACGGCTGAAATCAGCCGGGCCTCACGGCCGGGTCCCGTCGGCCGGGTCCCGTGCCCGGGGCGGGTCAGCAGGGTTTCACGCCCGAGGCTGGTCAGCCGGGTCCCGTGCCTGGGGTCGCTCAGCTGGATTCCGCGCCCGGGATTGGTCAGCCGAACCCCCGCGCCCGGGGTCGGTCGGCTGGACTCCGCGCCCGGGTCGGTCTGCCGAACCCCGTTGCCTGGGACTGGTCGGCCGAACCCCCGCGCCCCGGACCGGTCAGCCGCACCCCCTCACCTGGGGGTCGGTCGGTCGAACCCCCGTGCCCGGGGTCGGTCAGCCGTGGCCCATCGCTGAGGTCAGGGTGATCTCGATCGCCACCCGGTCGGGGTTCGGCGAGGGCACCCTCCCGTACCGCTCCGCGTACCGCCGCTCCGCCTCCGCGACACGCGCGGGGTCGGTGGCGATCCTCGCGCGCCCCTCCAGCGTCGCCCAGCGGCGCCCGTCCACCTGGCAGACCGAGACGCGCGCCCCCTGCGCCCCCGCGGCCAGTACGTGCCCCACCTTCGCACTGGACTTGTTGGTGATCACCCGAGCCAGGCCCGCCTCGGGGTCGTATGTAACCCCGACAGGCACGACGTGCGGGCTGCCGTCCGCCCGGAGGGTGGTGAGGGTGCACAGATGGCGTTCCCGCCAGAAGGTGAGGTACGCGGGGTCGGGATCGTGGGGGTCCACCGGGTATGCGCTCATGGTCGGAAATGTATCCCCACCCGTGGGCGCCATGGCTTCCCCGGCCGTCCTTGAGTGGAATAGACTCAACTTTGTGTACGTTGGGTGAGTCAGTCCGTACATCAGAGTCGTACATCAGGGTCGTATTGAGGAGGAGAACGCGAACGTGGACGCCGAGCTGACCAACAGGAGCCGGGACGCGATCAACGCGGCCACCAGCCGGGCCGTGTCCGAGGGGCACCCCGACCTCACCCCTGCCCACCTGCTGCTCGCGCTGCTCGGTGGTCAGGAGAACGAGAACATCACCGACCTGCTGGCCGCGGTCGACGCCGACCAGGCCGCCGTACGGGCAGGGGCCGAGCGCGTTCTCGCCGGCCTGCCCAGCGTGACCGGATCCACCGTCGCGCCCCCGCAGCCCAACCGCGAACTGCTCGCCGTCATCGCCGAGGCGGCCGACAAGGCGAAGGAGCTCGGGGACGAGTACCTCTCCACCGAGCACCTCCTCATCGGGATCGCCGCGAAGGGCGGCCCGAGCGGCGACGTACTCTCCCAGCAGGGCGCCAGTGCGAAGAAGCTGCTTGAGGCGTTCCAGAAGAGCAGGGGAGGACGCCGGGTGACGACCCCGGATCCCGAGGGCCAGTACAAGGCGCTCGAAAAGTTCGGTACGGACTTCACCGCCGCCGCGCGCGAGGGGAAGCTCGACCCGGTCATCGGCCGGGACCAGGAGATCCGCCGGGTCGTGCAGGTGCTGTCCCGGCGCACCAAGAACAACCCCGTCCTCATCGGTGAGCCCGGCGTCGGCAAGACCGCCGTCGTGGAGGGGCTCGCCCAGCGGATCGTGAAGGGCGACGTGCCCGAGTCGCTCAAGAACAAGCGGCTCGTCTCGCTCGACCTCGGCGCCATGGTGGCCGGGGCGAAGTACCGGGGTGAGTTCGAGGAGCGCCTGAAGACCGTCCTCGCCGAGATCAAGGACTCCGACGGGCAGATCATCACCTTCATCGACGAGCTGCACACGGTCGTCGGCGCGGGTGCGGGCGGCGACTCCGCCATGGACGCCGGCAACATGCTCAAGCCGATGCTCGCCCGCGGTGAGCTGCGGATGGTCGGTGCCACCACCCTCGACGAGTACCGCGAGCGGATCGAGAAGGACCCCGCCCTGGAGCGCCGCTTCCAGCAGGTCCTGGTCGCCGAGCCGTCCGTCGAGGACACCATCGCGATCCTGCGCGGACTCAAGGGCCGCTACGAGGCCCACCACAAGGTCGTGATCGCGGACAGCGCGCTGGTCGCCGCGGCCACCCTCTCCGACCGGTACATCACCTCCCGTTTCCTGCCCGACAAGGCCATCGACCTCGTCGACGAGGCCGCGTCCCGGCTGCGCATGGAGATCGACTCGTCCCCCGTCGAGATCGACGAACTCCAGCGTGCGGTGGACCGGCTGCGCATGGAGGAGCTGGCCCTCGACAAGGAGACCGACCCCGCCTCCCGGCAGCGTCTGGAGAAGCTGCGCCGCGATCTCGCCGACAAGGAGGAGGAGCTGCGGGGCTTGACCGCCCGCTGGGAGAAGGAGAAGCAGTCCCTCAACCGCGTCGGCGAGCTGAAGGAGAAGCTCGACGAGCTGCGCGGCCAGGCCGAGCGCGCCCAGCGCGACGGCGACTTCGACACCGCCTCCAAGCTGCTCTACGGCGAGATCCCCACGCTGGAGCGCGACCTGGAGGAGGCCTCCGAGGCGGAGGAGGAAGCCGCCAGGGACACCATGGTCAAGGAGGAGGTCGGCCCCGACGACATCGCGGACGTGGTCGGCTCCTGGACGGGCATCCCGGCCGGGCGCCTCCTGGAGGGCGAGACCCAGAAGCTCCTGCGCATGGAGGAGGAGCTGGGCCGCCGTCTCATCGGCCAGAGCGAGGCGGTCCAGGCCGTCTCCGACGCCGTACGCCGCACCCGCGCCGGAATCGCCGACCCGGACCGGCCCACCGGATCCTTCCTCTTCCTCGGCCCGACCGGCGTCGGCAAGACCGAACTCGCCAAGGCCCTCGCGGACTTCCTCTTCGACGACGAGCGGGCCATGATCCGCATCGACATGAGCGAGTACGGCGAGAAGCACAGCGTCGCCCGGCTGGTCGGCGCCCCTCCCGGGTACATCGGCTACGAGGAGGGCGGCCAGCTCACGGAGGCCGTGCGCCGCCGCCCGTACAGCGTCGTCCTGCTGGACGAGGTCGAGAAGGCGCACCCGGAGGTCTTCGACATCCTCCTCCAGGTGCTGGACGACGGACGGCTCACCGACGGACAGGGCCGCACGGTCGACTTCCGCAACACCATCCTCATCCTGACCTCGAACCTGGGCAGCCAGTTCTTGGTCGAGCCGCTGACCTCCGAGGAGGAGAAGAAGCAGCAGGTCCTGGAGGTCGTGAGGGCCTCCTTCAAGCCAGAATTCCTCAACCGTCTCGACGACCTCGTGGTGTTCTCGGCCCTCAACATGGAGGAGCTGGAGCGCATCGCCAGGCTCCAGGTCGACCGGCTGGCCAAGAGGCTCGCCCAGCGCCGGATCACCTTGGAGGTCACCGACGCGGCCCTGGCCTGGCTCGCGGACGAGGGCAACGATCCGGCGTACGGGGCCCGGCCGCTGCGCCGCCTCGTCCAGACCGCGATCGGCGACCGGCTCGCCAAGGAGATCCTGGCGGGCGAGGTCAAGGACGGCGACACGGTCCGGGTGGACGCCTTCGGGGACGGCCTGATCGTGGGGGCCGCGCAGTAGCCCGGACGGGCTGATTCCCAGCGGTCGACGGCGCCGGTCCCGGCGGCGCCGTCGTCACTGGCCGCATCGGATACACACTCCCGGTGGTGGTGGCCGTGCCTTTGCCTGTGGGGGTTGCCACTGACCGCCCGTGATGGGGGAGGATGGCAGCATCCGTACGAAGGGAAATACACGGTGAGCATCGACCCGTCCTCGATTCCGAATTTCGGGGGCCAGCCCGAGCCGCAGCCCGGCGGACCGGCGGGCCCCGTCGTCCCGGATCAGGACCTCGTGAAGCAGCTCCTGGATCAGATGGAGCTGAAGTACGTCGTCGACGACGAGGGTGACCTCGCGGCGCCGTGGGAGGAGTTCCGTACGTACTTCATGTTCCGCGGCGAGGGGGACCAGCAGGTCTTCTCGGTGCGGACGTTCTACGACCGGCCGCACCAGATCGACGAGAAGCCGACTCTGCTGGAGTCGATCGACGACTGGAACCGCCGCACGCTGTGGCCGAAGGTCTACAGCCACACGCACGACGACGGCACTGTCCGCCTGATCGGCGAAGCACAGATGCTGATCGGCACCGGCGTCGCCCTCGAGCACTTCGTTTCGTCGACGGTCAGCTGGGTGCGGGCCGCCATCGAGTTCGACAAGTGGCTCGTCGAGCAGCTCGGCCTCGAGCAGGAAGTCAACGAGGCGGAGGAGAAGCCCGAGGACGACGACGAGGAGTAGTCCTCCCACCAGGTTTTAGAGCGGCGTGTGCGCGATGACGACCAGATACGCGCCGTAGGCGAACGAGAGCCCGGCCAGGGCGCCGACCACCAGGACGGCGTGCCAGGGCCGGGCTCTTGCCGTGCGGACCAGCGCCCGGGCCAGCGGCAGCAGCAGCGGGAACGCGGGCAGCAGGAAGCGCGGCTTGCACTCGAAGAATCCGGAGCCGCCGAGCGCGATCAGCAGCAGTACCCCGCTGTGCACGAGCAGGGGCAGCGGGGCACGGTCCGCGATCAGCAGCGCGTACAGCAGTACGGCCGCCGCCACGACCACCATCGTCATCGGGAACACGAAACGGTCGCCGTGCGTCAGCAGATGCCGGACGAAGCGCAGTGAGCCGACGCCGAAGTCGAAGCGCGAGCCCCACAGCCGCTGCACCTCGAAATAGCCGCCGAGCGGATCTCCCTCGCGCCGGCCCACCCACAGCACATAGCCGCCCCAGCCGACCGGCGCGAGCGCGGCGCCCGTCCACAGCCTGTGGGAAACCCGGCCGCGCCGCCGCCAGACCTCGCACGCCGCCGCGGCCAGCACCGCCGCGGCCACCGCGAGCCCGTTCGGCCGCGACATGCCCGCGAGCGCGGCCAGTGTGCCCGCCCACAGCCAGCGCCCGGTGAGCACCGCGTACAGCGACCAGGCGGCGAAGGCGGTGAGGACGGGCTCGGTGTACGCCAGGGACAGCACGATCGAGTGCGGGAGCAGGCCCCACAGCAGGACCAGCACGGTGGCGACGGCGCGGCCGTGCAGCCGGGCCCCGATCGCGTAGATCCCGCAGGCGGCGACCGCGGCGGCGGTCCAGGCGACCAGCAGCCCCGCCGCGCCGCCGCTCAGCGCGGTCAGCGTCGTGACGGCGCGGATCAGCCCCGGATACAGCGGGAAGAAGGCCAGGTCGCTGTGGACGACGGTGGGCCTGAAGTACTGGGTGCGTCCGTAGCCGTGCGCCGCGATCCCCAGGTACCAGAGCGAGTCCCAGGACCGGCCGAGCAGGGCGAGGGGGCGCTTGCCGCCCGCCCAGGCTGTTCCGGCGAGCACGAGAACGCCGACGAGTCGCGCCGTCGCGAACAGCGCCAGCGCCTGCGCGAGAGGGGGCAGGCCGTGCGCGGGGCGCGCCGGACGGCCGTGCCCCCCGTCACCGGGCTTCGGGGCGGCGGGGGCCGGAAGGGTACTGGCGTGGGTCACACCCGAACTCTGCGTCCCTTACGGAGTATTTGCGAGCTTTACACGCCTGGGTGGGTACGGTTTCCCCCACTTCGGCGCGCCGTCCCCACCGCCTTGGGCCCCCGTGCTACCAGGCCGCCTTGAGCCGCTTCGCCGCCTCCTCCAGCACCTCGGTCCGCTTGCAGAACGCGAACCGCACGAAGGGCGCGCCCGCCTCCCGGTGGTCGTAGAAGACCGCGTTCGGGATGGCGACGCCCCCCGCCTCCGTGAGCCCGGCCGCCAGTACGTCCCGCTTGGCCGGCATGTCCGCACGGAGCGCCGCGAAGTATGTGTCCGGCAGCGCCAGCGCCTCGGCCACGGCGTACTGGAACGGCCCCGACGCCACGTACGTCAGGAACTGCTTGGCCGACCGCACCGCGGTGACGAGGTCCGGCGTGCCCGTCACCCAGGTGACGCCTCTTTCGTGCACTCATTCGCGTGTCGCGTAACAGGCCCGCCAGGTGGTGTAGGGAATCAAGGCACCGGAATCCGCAGGTCGGGGGCGGTGGCTCCGTCGTGCGGTACTGGACGATCGGGCATCGCACTGAAGGGCATCTGCCCGTGAGGCAACCTCAACACTGTCTCAAGTCCCTTTACTTGGGCCCTTATCGATCGTTTACTAACCACCCTGCCCCATGATGGGGCGTCTCCGGGCGCAGGGAGTGACCCCAACGGCCGCTGCCCACAAGGTATTTGCCAGCCGTATCGGCATGGAGGCGCGCCGTGCAGGGGGCACTATCGTGCGGCACCGCAGCCCGATCGACCAGGCCACGGTGCCGCCACAACGGCCGCCCGGCGCCGAAACCCCGGCAGGCAAGCAGCCCGACAAAAGCAAGGGGACAACCGGCTAGAGCGGTCAGACAGAAACGAACGGGGAGACCACCGCTGTGACTTACCGCACGACGGACAACCAGAGAACGGGACCACAAGAGGACTTCAGCTCGATCCCAGCCGCTCCTCCCACTCCCGGGGACCTCCACGCCATCCCCTCCCTCACCCCCCGGGAACGCGAAGTCCTCACCCTGCTCGGCTACGCCGCCGACAATCGCGAGATCAGCCGTCGGCTCGGCATCGCCGAACGCACCGTCAAAGCACACCTGACCAACCTCATGACCAAGATCAAAGTATCCAGCCGCACTGAAGCGGCCCTCTATGCCTACGCCCATCACGGCAGCCTCACCGACCGGCCCTGAGGGTCTCGTTCGCCTTCCTCCCGTGCGGCCCGTCCGGCCCGCCGTCACACCCTGAGCTTGACAGTGCGCATATCGCTTATCGATACTATCGATAAGCGATATGCGTGCTGCGGACGACAGGGGGAACCATGGGTACGAAGTCCTGGTGGAGCCGGACCGACAACCGACTGCTCGAGGTGGCTCTGGGCCTGGCCACTCTGTTCGTCGGCGTCTTCGGGGTGCTGGTCCCGGCCCTCGGGGTGGTCGGCCTCATCGACCCGGTGGACAGCCGCGAGGTCAAGACCGCGACCACGACCCAGGTACCGGGCACCGTGACCGACGCGGTGGCGGGCCACGGCATGACCCTCACCGGCACCCACCGGGCCGACCTCGTCTTCGCCCATCCCGACCTGGGCCGGCGCCTGTTGCTCGCGCTGCCGGACGTCATCGGCAGCCTGCTGCTGCTCCTCGTCCTGACCCTCCTCGTCCAGATGGCCAGGACCCTGCGCGACGGCGACGTCTTCGTGCCGAAGAACGCCCGCCGTCTGAGCGTCATAGGGCTCACGGTGCTGGTGCTGGCTGTCCTCTCCCCAGTGCTGCCGGCGCTCACCACGCAGGCGCTGGTGAGCGGCACCCCCATGGCCGAACAGATCCCCTTCTCGGTCACCTTCACCGGCGAGTACGTCCTGCTCGCCTTCCTCATCCTGGCCCTGGGCGAGGTCTTCCGGCGCGGCACGAAGCTACGCGCCGACACCGAGGGGTTGGTCTGATGCCGCCAGAGGACGAACACCGGGTTCAGGTCCACCTGGACCGGCTGCTCGCCGAGCGCGGCATGACCCTTTCCGAACTGGCGGCCAGGGTCGGGGTGACCGTGGTCAACCTCTCCGTCCTGAAGAACGACCGGGCGAAGGCGATCCGCTTCTCCACCCTCACCGCCATCTGCCGCGAACTGAACTGCCAACCCGGCGACCTGCTCAGCGTCCGCGAGGACTGACCCCGGGCGGCCTTCGCCGAAGAGAACCCATAGCTGCGTTACCTGGACAAGGGATGACTCATGGAGATGACCTCTGCCCGGCGTCTGGCACAGGCCGGTGTGATCGCCGTGTGTGCCGCCGCTCTTGCGGCCTGCGGGGCCTCGTCGCGTTCTTACAACGTGTCGGGGGCTCCGGGGGGTGACAGTGCCGCCTGCTCCGGTCTGGTGGGCAAGGCCCCACAGAAGCTGGGGGGTTACAAGCGCAGCGATTCCGACCAGAAGGGGACGGCTGTGTGGGGAGACGGTGATGTGGTTCTCCGGTGCGGGAACATCTCGGACGTTCCGGAGTCGGCTTCGTGCACGTCGGTGAAGGGCGTCGACTGGGTCGTGAACGCGAGGAAGACCCACGACGGGGTGAAGACGGTTCTGTCGTACGGGCGTAGTCCTGCGGCCGAGGTCACGGTGTCGCAGCAGATCAAGGACCAGGACGCCGTCATCGGGAAGGTGTCCGGGATCGTGTCGGGTCTGACGAAGCAGAAGACGTGCGCGAAGCGGAGCTGAGTTGGGCTGAGTTGGGCTGGTAGCCCTGGAGGGCAGGGTGCCCGAAGGTGCGATGGTGACGGGCGTGGCGAGGCCGTAGAAATCTGTTGAACATGCGTGCGGGTGCCGACTGCGGTGCCGGGCGCATGGTCAAGGAAGTATTTCCACTTCTACGGGGAGAAATCATGCGTAACCTCTCGCGTCTGGCCTCTGGCGGCGCTGCCGCGGTGGCCGCCGGCGCGCTGCTGTTCTCGGCCGCGCCCGCGCACGCCACGTCGGCCTCCAACAGCTGGAGCATCCCGGGCGGCCACAAGATGCAGGTGAACGCCTGGCACTGTGGCGCGTACGTGAGCGCCTGCGACTGGAAGGCGTCGACCAAGCTGTACAAGGGCAGGTCCCACGATAGTGCCCAGTGGGTGCAGAACCGGGCCATCCTGGCCGCTCACGGAATCAGCGTCTCCCTCACGATCTCGAAGAACCCTGAGGCGACGCTGACGATGAACAGCAGGTCGCAAGGCACGGTTCGCTGGAAGAACTACGGCGGGCACAAGTGGATCTCGGACACCTACGGCCAGATGAAGCCCAGCAGGCTGACCGTGTACGTGTCGACGAAGTCCTGCGGCTCGGCCCAGATCACCAGCCGCATCAAGTTCACGGAGAAGTGCGTCTACGCCGGCGCCTCCTGATCCGCGCTTGACGCCGCACACCAGCTGACCGTCTCTGCCCCCGCCTCCTGGCGGGGGCAGAGTTCGCTTACGGGGGAGAACAAGCATGTCTCACGCCAGGAAAGGTGCGAGGAAGGCGACGTGGGCGGCTGCCTCGGCCTGCGTCATGATGCTGGCCGCGTCCTGCACCTCGCAGGGCAGCCACCGTGAAAGCACGGAACCGGCCTACTTCCAGAACCTCGTCAGCCAGGCCAACGGTCTGTACTACCACCCCTTCCTGAGGGAAGAGCGCGGCAGCCCCGAAGCCCAGTCCTACGCGCTGCGCATCCTGGCGGAGACCGGCACGAAGCCGAAGGTCACCGTAGACGCCAAGACGGCCGCGGCGCTGCGCTCCGACGCGGTCACGACCTCTGCGCTGTGGGGGAGGTACTGGCTTGTCCCTCTGCGCGACGCCGGGGTGTCGGGGGTACTGGGGCCGGGCGACGCGCGGAGCGTGGAGAAACTGCGGACCGGCACGGGGTGGTACGAAGATCCCGCGCTCGAGGAGAAGAGCGACGAAGGGCGCCTCGGTGCCACCTGGGCCGCGCTGGAGGTGGAGGCGGCCACTGGATCCCTCGGGGAGCTTCCTGCTGCCGACAAGGTGGCCACGGCCCGCCGGCTTGCCCAACTGGCAGGCAGCAAGCCTACGTTGGCCGATGCCGCGGTCCTGGCACGCTGCCTTCATCTGCTCGGCAAGCCCGTCCCCGCCTCCCTGACGTCCATGCGGGCTCCGGACGTGAGCGGGTTCACCGAGCGGCCGGACCAGGAACGCGCCACCCTGCTGGAGGACACGTACAACTACGTACTGCTCCAGGAGTCGGCCGGCGAGAAGCCGCAGGTGAACCGGAAGACATGGCAGCAGGCCCTGTCCCACAACGTCGAAAGCCTCGACTACGAGCAGCTCTACAGCCTGGTGCACATCCTGCGCGCCACCGGCAGCCCCCAGAGGGCGTTCCCGGCGGTCACCCGCCGCCTGGAGCGGGAGCGCATGCCGGACGGAACGGTGCGTGACCCGTCCTCCTACCTCGGCACGCCCGACGCGTCGCTGTTCGTGCAGCGGCTACGGAGCGTGGCCGGATGGACTGTGCGGGACAAACGTCTGCTGGCCGCGGCCGAGAAACAGGCCGGCTCCCAGGACGCACCCCGCGACGGCGCCGCACGGCTGACCATGGCCGCGCTCGATCACAGCGCCGGCGGTGAGCCGCTTTCCCGTCAGGAGGCCGCGCTGTGCCAGGATCCGTCGACGGTGCCGGCCACGGTCACCGCGGACAACGTGGCGGACTGGCAGCGTGCGGTGTGGAACTGCGCGGAGTCCGGCGTACCGGTACCGGTTCCCTCCGTCACGCGCTGGAGTGTTGACGGTCTGGAAGGTGCGCAGGCGGCCGCCACGCTGGTGGTCGGCCTGCACCAGGACGGCCGGGGGGACCGGATACCCGGCTGGCTGACCGCGGACGCGCTCAGGCGGTGGGCAGACGACCCGGGGCCTCGCGCAAGCGTCTATGACCGTGCGGTGATCGTCCGCGCCTACCTGCTGCTCGGCGGCCATGCCGACGAGTCCCTCGTCGAACACCTCACCGGTCAGTTCAAGGCGCACAGGGGCTGTCCGGGGCTGCCCGGCCTGTACCGACCCGATGACGAGCCGGGCTGTGACCTCAAGACGACGTTGGCGGTGTGGGACCTGGACAAGGCACTGGACGGAAAGCTCGGGGCTCTGCCCTCGTAGGGCTCCTCAGGACTCCTTGAGACAGAACTCGTACAACTCCTCGATACAGAAAGTGAGTAGAACCTCCTTGAGCACGCTGTTGACGGCGAGTGGGGTGGGCAAGTCCTATACGCTGCGCGGCCAGCGGGTCGACGTCCTCCAAGACATCGATCTTGCTGTCGCGCCGGGATGTGTCATCGCGCTCGTCGGACATTCCGGATCGGGTAAATCCACCCTCATGCACATTCTCGGGCTGCTGACGAAACCCGACACCGGCCGGGTGGATCTGGAGGGCCGCGATACCCGCGGCCTGTCGGACGGCGCGCTCGCGGACCTGCGGCGCCGACGTCTGGGGTTCGTCTTCCAGTCCTACAACCTGCTGCCGCAGCACAGCGCCCTGCGCAATGTCCTGCTTCCGTACACCGGCAGGCGCCGGGAGGCAGAGGCCCGGGCGCGCGGTCTGCTGGAGCGCGTGGGGCTGGGAGACCGGTGCGAGCACCGGCCCGGCGAGCTGTCCGGGGGCGAACAGCAGCGCGTGGCGCTGGCCCGGGCGCTGGTGAACGATCCACCGCTGCTGCTGGCCGACGAACCCACCGGAAACCTGGACACCGAGAGCGAGGCCCTGTTGCTCGGCTTGTTCCGGGAGTTGGCGGAAGGCGGGCGGGGAGTGCTGGTCGTCACGCACAACCAGGCGGTCGCGGATGCGGCCGACATCGTTCACCGACTGGGCCGGAACGCGGCTCTTTCGGCACAGGACGAGACCAACGGCCGCTCCTGGGCGCACTCCCGGGGTTCGCGGGAGGGCAAGCTGTGAACCTGTTCCAGGTGGCGTGGTGGAACGTACAGGCGCTGCGCAGGCGGCTGTTGGGGCTGGTGGCGATGGTCGCGGTTGTCGGCGCGGTGTGCCTGAGCGCGATCGGGATCGCCTCGAACGCGCAGGGGACGACGACCAGCAAGGTCGGGGAGTCGACGGCGAACCGGTCGGTCACGGTCGACTCGCCGGACGGGGGTCCTGATACGGCTCGGCTGACGGAGGCGACGGAGAAGCGTCTGGCGGGGATCGCTCACGTGGAGTCGGTCCAGCACAGGCTTCAGGTGTCCATGCCGGTACGGGACAACCCCGAGGGGGCCGATCTGCTGTACGCGACGACCTACCGCGAGGCGCTGACGCCCCCCGTGGTCAAGTCGGTACGCAAGCAGTTGTTCCCGCTGCACCGTGGAGAGGTGGTCTTCCCCGCCTCCACACACGGGGTGGACCTGTCTTCGATGCTGGGCAGGACGGTGACGGTGGACGCGCACCGATATGTGCGGCCCGGCGTGGGGGACACGGTGAGTGACCGGGTGAAGGTGGTGGGCCTGTACGACCCGAGCTGGCAGTTCGACGGCCTGGACGTCGCGTATGCGGACGACGCCACCGTGGTGAAGTGGGCGGCGGCCGCGGCCGGCAAGACGACCGACGACTATCTGCGCACGTCGGGCTGGGATCAGCTGACGGTGGTGGCTGACAGTGCCTCTCAGGTACCGGGCGTGCTCAAGGCCGTGCAGAGGATGAACTACCCGGCCGTCACCTTGCAGCAGCAGCTTCAGGCGCTTCCTGGAGTGCTGCGGTTGGTCAGGCTGACCGGGAACGTACTGCTCGGCGTCCTGGGCGTGCTCGCCTTCGCCGGCGCGGTCACGGTGACGGGTGCACTGGGGCGGCAGCGGGCCCAGGAAGTGGGCATTCTCAAGGCAGTCGGTTTCCGTGGCCGCTCGGTGATGGGCATGCTCGTGGCGGAGATGGCGATCGCCGGGGTGGTGGCGGCCGCGGCCGGTGTGGTGCTGGCGGTGGGCGCCTCCAGCGCGGCGGCCGCCGGTCTTCGGCGTATCGGAGACATCGCCCCGTATGTGCGCGACGCGGTGCCGCTGCCGGGGACGTCGACGCTGATCTCCCTGTCGGTCGCCACAGTTGTCGTCGTAGCCGCCGGCGCCGTGCTCCCGGCACGTCGTGCCGCGCGCATGTCCCCCACCGAAGCCATGAAGGATTGGTGATCCCTGTGATGCGGCGCAAGATGTCGTACGCCGCGCTCGCGGTGTCCGCTGCCCTGTTGGCCTCCTGTTCCGGTTCCAACGATGTGGAGTTGGGAACGGACTGGAAGGGATCGCAGACCTTTGTGACGGCGAGCGTCGCCGGACACACAGTGCTGGTCGGCATCGATCCCGAGGCCCACCACGCGCAGGCGCTGGCTGTTGTGCCGCAGAAGGACGGCGACGACGACGTGCAGGCTCCTCAGCTCGTGCAGTTGGCCGACGGGACATGGTGGCTTTCGACGCCCCGCAAGGGAAAGCGTCCGGACCGGCTCTTCACGTTGGACACCGCCCGGCACGCCCTGGCTGAGAAGGACGATGACACTACGGAGCGGCTGCGTGAACTCGTGCCGGGCAAGAGCCTGGTCGCGGCCGTTCACGGCTCCTCCGAAAGCGCCGCAAGCGATCAGGGCGCTGCCACGGCGGACAGCGAATCCACCAGTGTGCTGGTACGCGATGCGAAGACGTGGAAGAAGGTCCGGGACGTGCGGGTGCCGGGATCGGTCACGCTGGCGGCGTCCGATCCGTCCAGCGACACGGTGTGCCTGGCTACCGGACAGGGATCCGACACGAAGGTGAGTGTGCTCGACCTCACCACCGGCAGGATCAGGCAGGCCGGCGGGGCCGGCGGTGTGCAGGTGCAGCAACTGGCATGTCGGGCAGGCACCCCGGTCCTGGCCGGTACCCCCGCCGGGAACAACCGGGGAAGCACGGTGAAAGTGACCCTCAAGCACGCGGACGAGGCAACGGTGGTGAGTGTGCACGGCGGACGGGTCGATGCCGTGCAGGCGTCGAAGAACGCCGTCGTGGTCGCGGTGAACCGCGGGGAGGACAGCGACCTCATCGAGCTGGACCGGACGAGCGGGCGTGAACTGCGGCGCGTGGCGGTCAAGGGCATGGACAACTCGTATCTGCTGCGGCACACGCGGGATGGCTGGGTGATGGTCTCGGACAACACCGCGACCGTGGTGAACCTGGACGAGGGGACGTCCCGGACGTTCAACCTGCCGGGGACGCTGACAAGCTTCTGAGCCTGCGCGAAAGGGGCCTCCGCGACGGCTTCCCCTGCTGCTCGTGGTCGGCTGTCCAGGGCGGAACGCCGACTCGGCCTCCACCCCTCGTCATCCGCGGGACGACGGAGGCCGCGACCGGCCGGGAGGAGCTGCGCAGGGTGGCGCTGCCGAACGCGCATCGCGGGCCTGCTCGATCCTTGAGTCCTGTCAGCTCTCGTAGCGGTAGTGGCACTGCGCGATCAGGACGGCGTCCTCGGTGGCCTTGTAGATCAGTCGGTGCTCGTCGTTGACGCGGCGCGACCAGTAGCCCTGGAATCCGTGCTTGAGCGGGTCCGGTTTGCCGATCCCTCGTTGCCGTTCCGGGCAATGTCCGCGAGGTACGCCGTCTCCTTCAGGGACTCGTAGTCCTCGAGGGCGACGATGACGACCGGCTCATGCCCGGCCCGGGTGATGACGACCTCTTCGCGGTCGTCGGTGACTGCGTTGAGCACCTCGGCGTAGCGTGCGCGCGACTCGGAATACGTCATGGTCTTCGCGATCGGCCCTCCCTTCACGTGAAAGAAGTTGTACGTCTGTCCCTGTAGCGCGGCAAGCGCCGGAATGACGGCCGTGACCGGGCGGCCTCCGGCGCGAAAGCTCCCCGTAGGGCGGCGGTCAGTGCGCGAATGCCTTGCGGAGCCGTTCCGCCGCGTCCACCAGCACCTCGGTCCGCTTGCAGAACGCGAACCGCACGAAGGGCGCGCCCGCCTCCCGGTGGTCGTAGAAGACCGCGTTCGGGATGGCGACGACCCCGGCGCGCTCCGGGAGCGCACGGCAGAAGGCGAAGCCGTCGGACTCGCCGAGCGGCCGGATGTCGGTGGTGATGAAGTACGTGCCCGCCGGCTGGAAGACCTTGAACCCCGCCTCCGTGAGCCCGGCCGCCAGCACGTCCCGCTTGGCCAGCATGTCCGCACGGAACGCGGCGAAGTACGTGTCCGGCAGCGCCAGCGCCTCGGCCACGGCGTACTGGAACGGCCCCGACGCCACGTACGTCAGGAACTGCTTGGCCGACCGTACGGCGGTGACGAGGTCCGGCGTGCCCGTCACCCAGCCCACCTTCCACCCCGTGAAGGAGAAGGTCTTTCCCGCGCTGCCGATGGTGACCGTCCGCTCCCGCATCCCCGGGAAGGACGCCAGCGGCAGGTGCTCGGCCTCGTCGAACACCAGGTGCTCGTACACCTCGTCCGTGATGACGAGGAGATCCCGCTCGACGGCGAGTTTCGCGATCTCCCCGAGCTCCTCGCGGGTCAGGACGGTGCCGGTCGGGTTGTGCGGGGTGTTGACGAGCAGCAGCCGGGTGTTGTCGGTGACCGCGTCGCGCAGCTCGTCGAGGTCGAGCCGGAAGCGCCGGTGGGTGACTCCGTCGCGGGTCTCCTCGTGCGGGCGCAGGGTGACCGGGATCCTGGTTCCGCCCGCCATCGCGATGCTGGCCGCGTACGAGTCGTAGTACGGCTCCAGGGCGATGACCTCGTCACCGGGTTCGACCAGCGCGAGCAGCGACGCCGCGATGGCCTCCGTGGCACCGGCCGTCACGAGCACCTCGCGGTCCGGGTCGTACGCCAGTCCGTACCGGTGCTTCTGGTGCGCGGCGATCGCCGTACGCAGCTCGGGCACGCCGGGGCCCGGCGGGTACTGGTTGCCGCGCCCGTCGCGCAGCGCCCGTACGGCCGCCTCCCTGATCTCCTCGGGCCCGTCCGTGTCGGGGAAGCCCTGGCCCAGGTTGATCGACCCGGTACTCAGGGCCAGGGCCGACATCTCGGCGAAGATCGTCGTGCCGAACTCGGCGAGTCGGCGGTTGAGGAGGGGGCGGCGGCCGTTGGAGGTCATGCCGGTCATCCTGCGCCGAAGTTCTGGACTTCCTCAACTTACGTTCACGATTCGGTACCTGCGCTGGTGAGGGGCGGACGGCAGACGTGGGCAGGCCCTAGACGCGGTCCTGAAGGACGCAGCTCCACACGTGCGTGCCCGCGACGCTGCCGTCGGCGCGCACCGCCTCCAGCGTGTAGAAGTACGTGGTCCCCCGCACGGCCGTGGTGTCCGTGTAGGCACGGGTCTCCGCCGGCAGCAGTCCGGCGTGCAGCGGCTCGTACGCCTTCGTGGCCGCGTTCCACCGGCTGACCCGGTAGCCCGCGACGGTGTCGCACTCGGCCGTCTTGTCGCACCTCCAGTTGATGGACGGCCCCTTCACGCCGGGTCCGCCGATCAGGCTGTCGTAGCCCATGCTGCCGAGGTCCCAGTCCCGGGTGACCGTCACGGACGGGCGGACGTCCAGCTCGGTGGCCTCGACGACCGTGACCTTCGGGTCGCTCGGGAGCAGCGCATTGCCCCAGCGGTCCCTGGCGACGACCGAGTACACGTACGTCTCGCCGTCCGGCACGTCGCCGCACAGCACCGCGAGCGGGTCGCTCGTGCCCTCCCAGCAGGAGCTGGTGCCGAGCCATCTGATCGTGCCGTCCGCCTGCCGGGTGCCGTTCCGGACCACGTAGCTCTCGACGTCGTCGTCGGTCGAGGCCGCCCAGCTCAGCAGCACACCGTCGGTACGCGGGGTGGCCTTCACACCGGTGACCGGGCCGGGCGCGACGCGGTCGCCGGTGCGGACGACGAGCGGGGCGGACAGCGCCGACTCGTTGCCGGCCGGGTCCACCGCCGCGACCGCGTACGTCACGTACGTGCCCGCGGGCATGCCCAGGTCGTGGCACTTCCCGCCGGTGCTGGTCTCGTCGCTCTCCTCGGCGCAGGTCACGCGGGTGAGCGCGGCCGGGTCGAGGGTCTTGCCGGTCGAGCGGTAGACGTGGTAGGTCCCGCCGTTGTCGAAGTCCTCGTAGAAGCCGTCGGGCTGATTCCAGTACACGTCGGTGTAGCCGAAGCCGACCACGGAGCCCAGGGAGGTCGGGGACTTCGGCGGCGTCCGGTCGACGCCGTCGCCGGTGACGGTGGCGTACGCCGACGGGTTGCCGAGCGCGTCGAGGGCGCGGACCCGGTAGTAGCGGGCGGTGTTCATGGGTGCGTCGGTGCGGTACGACGTCGTGGTCGTCGTGCCCAGCAGCTCGAACGGGCCGGTGGCCGCGGAGGCGGCGTACACCTCGTACTTCGCGGCGTCGGCGCCCGCCTGCCAGGACAGGGTGGCCCACCACGCGTCGCTGGTGACCCTGAGACCGGTCGGCGCCGCCGGGCCCGTGCGGTCCACGGTCGCAACGGTGGCGTCGGGGCTGCCGGCGGACTCGCGGCCCGCCTTGTCGACGGCGCGGACCTCGTACAGGAAGGTCTGGCCCGTGGCGGGCGTCGTGTCCACGAACGACGGGGAGGTGAGCAGCGACGGGCCGCCGGCCCTCGCCCACTGGGTGGTGCTCAGCCGGCGGTACACGCGGTAGCCGGCCAGGTCCATCTCCTTGTTCGCGGCCCAGCGCAAGGTGGTCTTCGTGGTGTCCCGGTTGTACGCGGCGGTGAGGCCGGTCGGGGCGAGCGGCTTGACCGTGTCGACGGCGGCCTCGGTGCGCGGGGCGTACGTGAACGCGGCGTTGGCGGTGCCGGTCCAGGCGACGTAGTCCACGCGCAGCGTGTGCTTGCCGGCCGGGACGGTCAGGTCGACGGTCTTGCGGGCGGTGGTGGAGACGTTCTTCCACAGGTCGATCTTCCGCACGCCGTCGACGTAGACGCGCATGCCGTCCTGCGTGGCGGCGGAGAGCCGGAAGGGGCCGCCGGAGCCGAAGTCCCGGGTGAGGGACCAGCGGACGGAGAAGTTGTCCTTGGGCAGCGTGACGCCGGTCGGGTCGCCGTATCCGTAGTTCTCACTGATGGCGGAGTCGCAGGCGGTCAGCTTCGGCGTGCCGCTGAAGGTGGAGTTGCCGAAGTACTGCGCCTTCCAGACAGGAGAGGTGCAGGTGACGGCCGCGGAGGCCGGGGAGGCGGTGATCAGGCCGCCGGTGGCGGCGAGGGTGGCCGTCGCGGCCAGCGCGGTCAGCCGGGTACGAGTCATCACAGAGAGTGGGGCCCCTTCCGGACCAATGGGAAACAGGCGAAACAGATGGTGCCTGTGTGACCCATGAGGCGAGGGCAGGGTTGCCCCGCCGCTCACCTCTTTCACGGACGTTCTCGCCACGCGTCGGCCATCGGTTGGATCGACTTGCTCCACCACTGCGGGACGCGGCAACCCTCTGAACTTGCTCAACTCTGCTTTGGCCGGTGAGACGCGAGGGCATCCCCCTGGCACGCAAGAAGCGAGGCGCCCACGGGGGGTCGCTTCGGGGGAACGAAAGGAGGGTGACGCCATGGTCATCGGCTTCATCCTGGCGGTCGTCTTCATCCTGTTCGTCGTGTCGTTGCGTGCCGCCGCCCGCGGCCGGAAGAAGGTCGGGCTCTCGAAGAGCTCGTCGGGTTCGGCGCGGGGCCGCCGCTCGCGGGGCGGGTCCTCGGACAGCTCCGGCAGCTGGTGGGCCGGCGGGGCCGGGGGAGCCGCGTCGTCCTGCGGCAGCGGGTCGTCCGGCGGGCACCACGGGGGGCACTCGTGCGGCGGCCACTCGTCGTGCGGGGGCGGCTCGTCCTGCGGAGGCGGGTCGTCCTGCGGGGGCGGCGGGTGCGGCGGAGGCAGCTGACCTTCGCCGGGGGCGTGGGGCGTGGGGCGTGGGGTCGGGGGAGGGGCTTCTGCTGCGGGTCGGCGGGGTCGGTCGCGCCCGCGCGGCGGAGGCGCAGATGCCACCGCCCCGCGCCCTTACGGGGTGCGCCGGGGCGCTTCGTTCCGCGCGCCCCGGCGCACGCCGTGGTTGAACAGTTGAACTGTGGAGCCCTCGGGGGGATGGAAACCCTACGAAGTTGGGTAAAAACGCTGTGGTGGCGCCACAGTTCATGATTCCCTCTAAAACACCAAAGCAGCCCTCGGATCGTCCCTTCCCCACAGGGCAGACCGGGCTGACCGGGCCGATCCCCCGGTACCGAGGTACCGACCGGGTGCGCCGGATCCCCACCTCCCTTTTTGCGTGCTAGCGGAGCCGACCCATGCTCACGACCCTGAACACCTCGTACACCGACACGCGCGCGGCCGACCTCGCCTGGGCCCTGGGGCGCGAACCGCTCCCCGCGCTCGCCACCCTCGACCTCGAACTCGACGGGGCGAGACTGCAGTTGCGGCTCCTCGGCGCGTCCCACCAGGTCCTCCTGGAGGAGGAGCGGGGCAGCTGTTCGGAAACCGTCGCGTGCATCGCCGGCAGCAGCACGCCGCTTCCGCTCGGGGTGGCCAAGCGGGTCGGCGACTGGGAGTACGAGTTCGCGGCGCGCGTCGAGACACTCTCCTGTGGGTCCTTCGCGGGCCGGGCGCAGGAGTTACTGGCCCTGGTCTCCGACCACCCCAACGGACTCGCCGGCGTCTTCCCCGGCAGCCCGCACGCCTTCACCGCGCTGCTCGCCCAGCGCTACGAGGGGCAGGTCCACTGGCGTACGTGGCACGCCTACCCGCAGGACGGCCAACTGGTGGCGACGCGCACGAGGGTGGGGGTACGGGTGACGGCGGGGGCGCTTTGAGGGGGGTGGTGCTTCGGCGGCCGACGAACTCGTCATCAGCGCCGGACGCCACACATCGGGACGGCACTTCCACACGTGTGGGTGACGAAGCGTCGTGGTGGCGTGACGTAGCGTTCCACGCGTGATCGAACCGCACGCGCCTGCTCCCCCCGGCGCGCCGCCGCCCTGGGGCGTCCAGGGCCAGGCGCGGCTGCCCGTCCGCCCGGGCATCGGGCGGTTCCTGGTCCTCGCGGGCGTGTTCGTCTGCGCGGCCTGTGGACTCGTGTACGAACTCGAACTCGTCGCCCTCGCCTCGTACCTGATCGGCGACTCGGTCACCCAGGCCTCCGTGGTCCTCTCCGTGATGGTCTTCGCCATGGGCATCGGATCCCTCGCCGCGAAACGCCTGCGCCCCCACGCCGCGGCCGGCTTCGGCGCCGTCGAGGCGGCGCTCGCCCTGATCGGCGGCTGCAGCGCGATGGCCCTGTACGCGGTGTTCGCGTGGACCGGCGACTGGGGCGGAGTGTGGACGAGCGGCTCGCGCTACCTCCTGGCGGCCTTCTCCCTCGCCATCGGCCTCCTCATCGGCGCCGAAGTCCCCCTCCTCATGGAGCTGATACAGCGCATCCGCCGCCAGGACCCGGGCGGTGCGGTGGCGGACCTCTTCGCGGCGGACTACGTCGGCGCCCTCGTCGGCGGCCTC
The DNA here is from genome assembly GCF_001514115.1 of Streptomyces olivochromogenes. Classification (GTDB taxonomy): domain Bacteria; phylum Actinomycetota; class Actinomycetes; order Streptomycetales; family Streptomycetaceae; genus Streptomyces; species Streptomyces olivochromogenes. The sequence continues at coordinate 271,000 of NZ_KQ948460.1, read as the reverse complement.
GCCTTCCCCTTCCTCCTGCTTCCCCTCCTCGGGCAACTGGAGGGCGCGCTGCTCACCGGAACCGTGAACGCGCTGGCCGGCGGAGCCCTCGTGCTGGGGCTGTTCCGGGGGGACTTGAGCCGGCGCGGACGCTGGTTCCTGCTCATCGCCAACGTCCTGGTCCTCGCCCTGCTCGCCGCGGCCGCCGCCCATGTCGGCGACTTCGAACGCGCGGCCCGGCGCGCCGTCTACGGCAAGGACGTACGGGTCGCCCTGCAGACCGGCGTCCAGGAGGTCGTGCTTACCGGCGGTACGCACGGCCGCCCGCTCGACCTCTTCCTCGACGGACGCCTGCGGGTCAGCGGCCGCGACGAGCACCGCTACCACGAGGCGCTGGTCCACCCCGCGATGAACGGCCCCCACGCGCGCGTGCTCATCCTCGGCGGCGGCGACGGACTCGCCACCCGCGAGGTACTGCGCGACCCGGGTGTGCGCCGCGTCGACGTGGTCGAACTCGACCCGGGGGTGGTGCGGTTGGCGCGTACCGACCCGGCTCTGTCGGCGCTCAACGCGCACGCGTTCGGCGACCGGCGCGTGCACGTGTTCACCGCCGACGCCTTCGGCTGGCTGCGCGGGGCCGAATCGACGTACGACGTGGTCATCTCGGATCTGCCCGACCCCGGGATCACGGCGAGCACCAAGCTGTACTCGCAGGAGTTCTACGGCCTGGCGCGCCGCGTCCTCGCCCCCGGTGGCCGTCTGGCGGTCCACGCGGGCCCCGTCTCCTCCCGCCCCCGCGTCTTCTGGACGGTCGAGTCCACCCTCCGGGCGGCCGGCCTGCGCACCGCCCCCTACTGCGTCGGCGGCCGGGACTCCAGTTTCGCGGCCGGCCCCGACCGCACGGCGGGTGCGTCGAGCGCCCCCCGCGACTGGGGCTTCATCCTGGCCTCCGCCACGGGCCCGCCCCTGCGTCTCGACCCGCACGGCCCGCGCCTGCGTACGCTCACGCAGCCGTCCCTCACCGCCGACGCCTACGCCGCGTGGCGTACCCGCGTACCCGGCCTGGCGCCCTCCACACTGGTCCATCCGCGCTACGCCGACTGAAACGGCGGATGGACGAATCCCCGGATACGAGGGTGCGGTGCGGGCCGTCCTGGGTAGGCTCGGCCGACATGGAGCATGAGGTGTTCGTTCCGGTTCAGGCCGAACGGCTGAGGGAGGCGCTGGCCGATCCCGTACGGGTGGCCCGGGCGGTCCCCGGACTCCAGCAGGACGCCGGGACGCCGCCCGTCTCCGGGCGCCTGAAAGTCCGCGTCGGCGGCCACACCATCACCTACCGGGGGACGGTCCGGGTCACCGCCCGGGACGACGGTTCGTACGCCGTCGAGGGCGACGCCACCGAGGCGCGCGGCCCCGGCACCGTGAAACTCGCCCTCGTCCTCACCCTCACTCCCTCCGAGGGCGGTACGACCGTCACCATCACCGGAACCACCACCGCGGACGGGCGCGTGGCGGGTCTCGCCCCGGACGCGGTCTCCGCGACCACGGGCCGCCTGCTGAACCGGTTCGTCGAGAACTTGGCGGAGGTGACGGAGGCGCCACAGGGCGCGGCCGAACGGGAGCCGGAACGCGAGACCGAGCCGGAGATTGCGCCGGTGCCGGAGCCGGAGATTGAGCAGGAGCCGGAAGCGGAGGTCGAGCCCGCCCCGGAGGCCGAGCCCGCCCCCCTCTTCGAGGAGGAGGAACCGGCCCCGCCCGCCCCGAGCCGTGTGAACAGGGAGGATGCCGTGGCCGAGGCGGCGCACGCGCGGCGGACGATGATCGGCCGCAGCGCGGAGGAGGTGGACCACGCCCCGCCGCGTGGCCGCTACGCCCCCGTCCCGGCGCCGGAGACCGCCGACGCCCGCGCCACGCTCCGCTGGGCGGCCCCCGCCGCGGCCGTCGCCCTGGCCTCGGCCATCGCCGTCACCCGAGCCCTGCGCAAACGCCGCTGACCGCGCCCCGCCAGGGGCGCGGGGCGATGTGGGGCGAAGCCCCCACCCTTGGGGGCGCGGGGAACTGCGCGATCAGCCCCCACCGTCCCGCGGCCGACAACCCCAACAAGGAATCCGGCCCAGTAGGGTCAACTCCGTGAGTAACGAAGACATCACGCTGACCGCGGGCGACGCGGAAGTGACCGTCACACCCGGCAACGGCGGACGGATCGGCAGTCTACGAATCGGCGACGTCGAACTACTGCGGCAGGGCCAGAAGTTCGGCTGCTTCCCGATGGTCCCGTGGTGCGGAAGGATCCGCGACGGCCGCTTCCTGGACGGCGCCACGGTCCAGCAGATGCCGCTCAACGCCCCACCGCACGCCATCCACGGCACCGCCCGGGACGGCGCCTGGCGCACCGCCCGCACCGGCACGTCCGAGGCCGTGATCACGTACGACCTCCTGGCCCCCTGGCCCCACCCCGGCCGCGTCACCCAGCTCTTCACCCTGACCGAGGACGCCTTCACGGTCACCATGTCCGTGGAGACGTACGAGGACTCGTTCCCCGCCCAGATCGGCTGGCACCCGTGGTTCAACAGGAACCTCGGCCAAGAAGACGTCCAGGTCGACTTCACCCCGGCCTGGCAGGAGGAACGCGGCGAGGACCACCTGCCCACCGGCCACCGCATCGAGCCGAAGCCCAGCCCCTGGGACGACTGCTTCGGCATGCCCGACGGCGTCGGCGTCACGCTCACCTGGCCGGGGCAGCTGGAGCTGAAGGTCGCCAGCAGGGAGGAGTGGGTGGTGGTCTACGACGAGCAGGAGGCCGCCGTCTGCGTCGAACCGCAGACCGGGCCGCCCAACGGGCTGAACACCCACCCGCGCCTGGTCACCCCCATCGACCCCCTCGAGGCGACCATGACCTGGAGCTGGCGGCGCCTCTAAGCTGGCGGACATGAGTGACGTACGCGGCGCGCTGCTGCAGCAGATCAAGGACAAGGCCGTGGTGCACGGCAAGGTGACCCTCTCGTCGGGCAAGGAAGCCGACTACTACATCGACCTTCGCCGGATCACGCTCGACGGTGTGGCCGCGCCGCTGGTCGGTCAGGTCATGCTCGACCTGACCGACGAACTCGACTTCGAGGCCGTCGGCGGTCTGACCCTCGGAGCGGACCCGGTCGCGACCGCGATGCTGCACGCCTGTGCCGCGCGCGGGAAGACGCTGGACGCCTTTGTCGTGCGCAAGGCCGGCAAGGCCCACGGCCTCCAGCGTCGCATCGAGGGTGCCGAGGTCAAGGGGCGCCGTGTCCTGGCGGTCGAGGACACCTCCACCACCGGTGGCTCGGTGCTGACCGCGGTGGAGGCGCTGCGCGAAGCCGGTGCCGAGGTCGTCGCCGTGGCCACGATCGTGGACCGGGACACCGGTGCCGCCGAGGCCGTCGCCGAGAAGGCCGGAGTGCCGTACCTCTTCGCCTACTCCAAGACGGATCTCGGCCTGGACTAGCCCCCGGCACGGGACCCCGCGGAACTCGGGGTCCCGTATCCCGGACAGGGTGTCTGGAGCATCCGGTCAAGTCTGGAAAGATGGGGACGACGATGACGTCGCCCCCCTAGGTCAGGGCCGTAAGCACCAGTCCCGTCGTGCCGCAGCAGCGGTACGCAGACCCGCACATACAAGGAGCGGACAGATGCCCATCGCAACCCCCGAGGTCTACAACGAGATGCTCGACCGGGCGAAGGCAGGCAAGTTCGCCTACCCGGCCATCAACGTGACCTCCTCCCAGACCCTGCACGCTGCGCTGCGCGGCTTCGCGGAGGCGGAGAGCGACGGCATCATCCAGATGTCCACCGGTGGTGCGGAGTTCCTCGGCGGCCAGCACAAGAAGGACATGGTGACCGGCGCCGTCGCGCTCGCCGAGTTCGCGCACATCGTCGCCGCCAAGTACGACATCACCGTCGCGCTGCACACGGACCACTGCCCCAAGGACAAGCTGGACACGTACGTCCGTCCGCTGCTCGACATCTCCGCCGAGCGCGTCGCCAAGGGCGAGAACCCGCTGTTCCAGTCGCACATGTGGGACGGCTCCGCCGAGACCCTCGCCGACAACCTGGCCATCGCCCAGGAGCTGCTCGCCAAGGCCGCCGCCGCGAAGATCATCCTCGAGGTCGAGATCACCCCGACCGGCGGTGAGGAGGACGGCGTCAGCCACGAGATCAACGACTCCCTCTACACCACCGTCGACGACGCGCTGCGCACCGCCGAGGCCCTCGGCCTGGGCGAGAAGGGCCGCTACCTGCTGGCCGCGTCCTTCGGCAACGTGCACGGCGTCTACAAGCCGGGCAACGTCGTCCTGCGCCCCGACCTCCTGAAGGAGCTGAACGACGGCGTCGCCGCCAAGTACGGCAAGCCGTCCCCGTTCGACTTCGTCTTCCACGGCGGCTCCGGCTCCACGGCCGAGGAGATCGCCACCGCGCTGGAGAACGGCGTCGTGAAGATGAACCTCGACACCGACACCCAGTACGCCTTCACGCGCCCCGTCGCGGACCACATGTTCAAGAACTACGACGGTGTCCTGAAGGTCGACGGCGAGGTCGGCTCCAAGAAGACCTACGACCCGCGCACCTGGGGCAAGCTCGCCGAGGCGGGCATGGCGGCCCGTGTCACCGAGGCGTGCGAGATGCTGCGCTCCGCGGGCAACAAGCTCAAGTAGTCACCCGGGTTCCTAGGTTCCCCCGGGTTCCCCCGGTCGGTAACCGGGTTCCTCCGGTCCGGACCGTACGAGAAAGGGCTCGGCACCACCCACGGTGCCGGGCCCTTCCGTATGCTCCGAAGTATGGCTGCGCCTCTGCAGAAGACATCGGGCGAGGGAGCGGGACCGGGTCCCAACGTGCGGATCTCCAGTCCCACCGGCAAGTGGATCCTGCTGACCACCGTCCTCGGCTCCAGCATGGCCATGCTGGACTCGACGGTCGTCAACGTCGCGCTGCCCACGATCGGCCGAGACCTGGGCACGGGCCTCGCGGCACTCCAGTGGACCGTGAACGCGTACATGCTGACCCTCGCGGGCCTGATCCTGCTCGGCGGGTCACTCGGCGACCGCTTCGGACGGCGCAAGATCTTCGTCCTCGGTGTGGTGTGGTTCGCCTCCGCCTCGCTGCTGTGCGGCCTCGCGCCGACCGGGGGCGTACTGATCGCGGCCCGCGCCCTGCAGGGCATCGGCGGAGCCCTGCTCACCCCCGGTTCGCTCGCGATCATCCAGGCGTCCTTCCACCCGGACGACCGGGCCAGGGCCGTCGGCCTGTGGTCGGGCTTCGGCGGCGTCGGCGCGGCGGTCGGCCCGTTCCTGGGCGGCTGGCTGGTGGACGGCCCCGGCTGGCGCTGGGTCTTCCTGCTCAACGTTCCGGTGGCGCTGATCTGCGCCCCCATCGCCGTGCGCCACGTCCCCGAGTCGTCCGACGGCCGTGCGCACGGCCGGGGCTTCGACGTCCTCGGCGCCGTCCTCGGCGCCCTGGCGCTCGCCCTGGTGACGTACGCCCTGATCGAGGCCACCAGCGGTTCCGTACTGGTCTGGGTGTCGGCGGTCGGGGGCGTGGCGGCCGGCGTGGCCTTCGTGTACGTCGAGCGGCGCCGGCCCGACCCGATGATGCCGCCGGACATCTTCTCGTCGCGGCAGTTCACGGCCGTCAACCTGGTCACGCTGTGTGTGTACGCGGCCTTCGGCGGCTTCTTCTTCCTGACCGCGCTCCAGCTCCAGGTCGTGGCGGGCTACTCGGCCCTGGGCGCCGGTACGGCACTGCTGCCGACGACCGTCCTGATGCTGCTCTTCTCCGCCCGCTCCGGCGAGCTCGCCCAGCGCATCGGCCCGCGCATCCCGCTCACCGTCGGGCCGCTGCTGTGCGCGACGGGCATGCTGCTCATGCTGCGGGTGGGCCCGCACGCCTCGTACCTAGGCGATGTGCTTCCCGCGCTGGTGGTGATGGGCGCGGGCATGGTGACCCTGGTCGCGCCCCTGACCGCGACCGTCCTCGCCTCCGTGGACGCCGGGCGGGCGGGCCTGGCCAGCGGGATCAACAACGCGGCGGCCCGCGCGGCCGGACTGATCGCGGTGGCCGCGCTGCCTCTGCTGACCGGGATGGGCCCGGAGGCGTACCGCTCGGCGGACGCCTTCAACGCCGCCTTCCGGCGCGCGATGCCCCTGTGTGCCGGGGTGCTGGTCGTCGGGGCGGTGCTGGCCTTCACGACCGTCCGCCGCCCGGCCCCCGACTGCCGGCGCCCTCAGTGCCGTACGCACGGCTGTGTGACGAGCCCGCCGCTGGAACCCTCGCGCCCGCGCCCGCTCCCGCCTCAGTCCCAGTGAGACCGGGCGGCGGGTCCACCCGTCGTGGCTCCGGGGCGGCGGCGGGTCCACCCGTCATGGCTCCGGGGCGGCTGCCCGGGCGCCGGGTACCCCGTACGGCGCAACCCCCGGAGGGTGCCGCAGACTGGAACGTATGACGATTCACGAGAACCTCCTCGGGGGCCCGCCCCCGACTCACCTCCCCGACGACCCGGAGCCGCGCGAGCTCCTCGCGAACGGCACGGCGCCCGCGGATGTCGCCGCCAAGTACCCCACCTCCTCGCTGGCCTGGGCCCAGCTGGCCGACGACGCGTTCGAGCGGGGCAGTGTCGTCGAGTCGTACGCCTACGCCCGTACGGGCTACCACCGCGGCCTGGACTCCCTGCGCCGCAACGGCTGGAAGGGCCACGGCCCGGTGCCCTGGGAGCACGAGCCGAACCGCGGCTTCCTGCGCGCCCTGCACGCCCTCGCCCGCGCCGCGCAGACGATCGGCGAGCAGGAGGAGTACGCGCGCTGCAGCCAGTTCCTGAAGGACTCCTCACCGACGGCGGCGCAGACGCTGGGCTGAGTCCTCCCCCGGGGGTGACAGAGCCCTCCCCGGGTGTACCTGTCGCGTAGCCGTCCGGGTGTACGCGCAGGTAGTACGGGTCCGCCTGGTCGATGTGACCGGGCGGACCTTGCGGTTTCGGGCGACGATTGTGGAGGATGCCCGGTGGGGACCGGGGCCCCCGTGTCGAAAACGGCAGGGGCGGACCGCTACCCGGAGTACGCATCAGGAGACAGCGATGTCGTCCCAGCAGGCTCAGCCCGTCGAGGCTCAGGAGCCCGAGACCCCGCATCTCGACTTCCAAGGAACGACCCCGTATGAGGACTATGTCCAGGCGGACGTTCTGACCCACCTCCAGCACACCCTCTCCGACGACCCCGGAGAGATGGTCTTCCTGGTCACCACCCAGGTCATGGAGCTGTGGTTCACGGTCATCGTCCATGAGTGGGAGACCGCGGCGAACGCGCTCCGCGAGGACCGGGTGCCGGTCGCGGTGGCCGCGCTGAAGCGGTCCGTACGGGAGCTGGAGGCGCTGAACGCCTCCTGGAGGCCCCTCGCCCAGCTCACCCCCGCCCAGTTCAACTCGTACCGCTCGGCCCTCGGCGAGGGCTCCGGCTTCCAGTCCGCGATGTACCGCCGGATGGAGTTCCTGCTCGGCGAGAAGTCCGCGTCCATGCTGGTCCCGCACCGGGGCGCGCCGCGCGTGCACGCGGAACTGGAGAAGGCACTGCACGAACCGAGCCTCTACGACGAGGTCCTGAGGCTGCTCGCGCGCCGCGGCCACGCGGTCCCCAAGTCCGTGCTGGTCCGGGACGTGTCCCGGCGCTACGAGTCCTCGCCGGAGGTGGAGGCGGTGTGGACGGCCCTGTACGCGGGCGACGAGCACGACGAACTCGCCCGCCTCGGTGAGGCGTTGACGGACGTCGCCGAACTGGTGTGGCGATGGCGCAACGACCATCTCGTCGCGACGCGCCGCGCGATGGGCGCGAAGACGGGCACGGGTGGCTCCGCCGGGGTGGCGTGGCTGGAGAAGCGGGCGCAGAAGAACGTGTTCCCCGAGCTGTGGACGGCGAGGTCTCATGTCTGAGCGGTCTGAACTGCGGTCTGAACTGGGTGTCTCCGAAGGGCCCGAACTGGGTGTCTCCGAAGGGCCCGAACCGGGTGTCTCTGAGCGGTCCGAACTGGGTGTCAGGGCCGCCGAGCTGGATGCCTGCGACGAACTCGCCAAGCTGCGCGCGCAGTTCGTCCTGGACGACGTGGTGTACCTCGACGGGAACTCGCTCGGCGCGCTCCCGGCGGCGGTCCCCGGCCGGGTCGACGACGTCGTACGCCGCCAGTGGGGCGAAATGCGCATCCGCTCCTGGGAGGAGAGCGGCTGGTGGACGGCGCCGGAACGGATCGGCGACCGCATCGCGCCGCTGGTCGGAGCGGCCCCCGGCCAGATCGTGGTGGGCGACTCCACGAGCGTGAACGTCTTCAAGGCCCTGGTGGGAGCGGTCCGCCTGGCCGCCCTGTCCTCCGACGGGCGTGACGAGATCATCGTCGACGCGACGACGTTCCCGACGGACGGCTACATCGCGGCGTCCGCGGCCCGCCTGACAGGCTGCGAACTGCGCCCCGTGGACCCGGCGGAAGTCCCCTCCGCACTGGGCCCCCGCACAGCGGCGGTCCTCCTGAACCACGTCGACTACCGCACCGGCCGTCTGCACGACCTCCCGACCCTCACGTCCGCGATCCATGACGCGGGCGCCCTGGCGGTCTGGGACCTGTGCCACAGCGCCGGGGCACTGCCGGTGGACCTCGACGCCCACGGGGTCGACCTGGCCGTCGGCTGCACATACAAGTACCTGAACGGAGGCCCGGGCTCCCCCGCGTACCTCTATGTCCGTTCCTCCCTCCAGCCCAGTTTCGACTCCCCGCTCCCCGGCTGGAACTCCCACGCCGATCCCTTCGGCATGAGCCCCGCCTACGAACCGGCCCCGGGCGCCCTGCGGGGTCGCGTCGGCACCCCGGACATCCTCTCCATGCTGGCCCTGGAGGCCGCGCTGGAGGTGTGGGAGGGCGTTTCGATCGACTCCGTCCGCTCCAAGTCCCTCGCCCTGACCGACTTCTTCCTGGAATGCGTCGACGCGTACGTCCCCCGGGGTCGCGTCGAGTCCCTGACCCCCTCCCACCACGCCGAACGCGGCAGCCAGGTCGCCCTGCGCTGCGCGGACGCGGGTGAGGTGATGAAGCGCCTGATCGAACGGGGCGTCGTCGGCGACTTCCGCCACCCCGACGTCCTCCGCTTCGGCTTCACCCCCCTGTACGTGGGCTTCGGGGACGTGGAACGGGCGGCACGACTGCTGGGGGAAACGCTGAGCTGACGGTGGATTAAGGGACGGCGCAGCCCGGTGCCGTGCTCGCCCGCGGCTGGGCGGGGGCGGACCGCGAAGTTCCCCGCGCCCTTGGGCCCGGGGCTGCGCCTCGGATGCCCGGCCGGTCGCAGTCGTTGGGGTGCGGGCCGGTGGGGGCGGACGGCGAAGTTCTCCGCGCCCTTGGGTCCGGGGCTGCGCCTCGGATGCCCGGCCGGTCGCAGTCGTTGGGGTGCGGGCCGGTGGGGGCCGATCGCGCAGTTCCCCGCGCCCCTAAAACCCTCGGGCTGTCCGGTGTTCGAGGGGCGAGGCCGGAGGCCACACCCCACCCACCCCGACCCGCACCCCCAGCCCGTCCGACGCTTGAGGACGAGGCCGCTCTTGGGCGGAGCTCTGCGGGGTCCAGGAGGTGGCAGCCCCCGGTGGGAGTTCGGGTGCGCAGTTCTGCGGGGGTCCGGGACGGCAGCCCTGCGGGGGTCCAGGGGGCGAAGCCCCCGGTGGGGTGCAGGGGGCGAAGCCCCCGGTGGGGTGCAGGGGGCGAAGCCCCCGGTGGGGTGCAGGGGGCGAAGCCCCCGGTGGGGTGCAGGGGCGGAGCCCCGCGGGGGTTCGGGGGCGAAGCCCCTGGCGGGGTGCAGGGGCGGAGCCCTGCGGGTTCGGGGGCGAAGCCCCTGGCGGGGTTGAAGGGGCGGAGCCCCTGGGGATGATGGGGGTCCCCCCTGCTCGAGCGAAGCCGAGAGCTTGGGGGAGGGTAGGGGCGGCGGGGGCGATCAACCCCCGGCCGACCCCCACCCCGGTTCACTCCCCAACGACGTACACCCCCGCCACCGCCGCAGCAAACGCCCCCTCCGCCGCCCGCTCGGCAGCCCCCTCGTCCGGCACCACCCCAACAGTCAGCAACGAGTAATACAGCGGCGCCGACACCGCCCGTACGACCATCGCCGCATCGGTCCCCACGGGCAACTCCCCCCGAGCCACCCCCTCCTCGACACACGGCACCCACTCACTCACCCGCACGTCATAGAACCGCCGCAACGCCTCCGCCGTACGCACATCGCACGTCGCCGCGGCGATCACGGCCCGAAACAACGCCCCCTGCCGAGGATCGGCCAGCGTCCCCCGCACCAACGCGGCGTTGGCCCGCAGATCACCGAGTACGGACCCGGTCTCCGCACGCGGCGACGACTGCTCCGCCATGTCACTCAGCAGATCGGCGACGAGCCCCGTCACCGACCCCCACCGCCGGTACACCGTCGTCTTCCCGACCTCCGCCCGCCGCGCCACATCGGCGAGATCGAGATGCGCGAACCCCTCCTCGGCGAGTACATCCCCCGCGGCACGCAACACGGCCGCACGAACCCGGGCGGTACGCCCACCAGGACGTACGGTGCCGGGTACACCAGAAACTACGGTGCCGGGTTCACCAGAACCCACGGTGCCGGGTTCACCAGAACCCACGGTGCCAGGCTCGCCACGACTCACGGTGCCGGACTCGGCGGACATGACGGACTCCTTAGCAATGCCGTTCAAGTAACCCCACCCAGCGTAACGAAACACCAGATCCGTTTACCCCTCACCTAGCGTGACATCCGGGTGTAGACGCACGTCACGGGCCTGATACCGTCCCCGCCAACGGCCGAATTCACTCCTGGTCCGCCAAATCCGTTTCACCGCTGAGAGGTTGGAGCATGCCGGACGACGCCGCAGCACGGGACGCCGCCGAGGAGGCCTCGGCCTTCTCCCACCCGCCGGTCGACCCCGACGTCACCGCCACGTACGGCGACCATCCCGACCAGGTGATCGACTTCTACACCCCGCGCGAACCCGACCCCGAGGTCCCCGCCCCGCTGGTGATCGTCCTGCACGGCGGCGCCTGGCGCGCCCCGTACGACCGTCGCCACATCACCCCGTTCGCGGACTTCCTGGCCCGCCGGGGCTTCGCCGTGGCCAACGTGGAGTACCGCCGGGGCGCCACGATCCCCGCGCAGGGCGGCGAGGGCCCGGTCGCGGGCCGCTGGCCGGACACCTTCGACGACATCGCGGCCGCGCTCGACGCACTGCCGGCGCTCGCCCGCGAGCACCTGCCGAGGGTGGACCTCCGCCGCACGGTGATCACCGGTCACTCGGCCGGCGGCCACCTCGCCCTGTGGGCCGCCGCGCGCCACGTCCTGCCCGCCGACTCTCCTTGGCGTACCGACCGCCCCGCCCCGCTGCGCGGTGTCGTGGCCCTCGCTCCGATCGCGGACTTCACGGTCGCCGAGAAACTGAACGTCTGCTCCGGAGCCTCCCGCCAACTCCTCGGCGGCGAGGCGAGGTTCGCGGAGCGGCAGCCGTACGCCGACCCGGCGTTCCTGCTCCCCACCGGCATCGCCACGACCCTCGTGCAGGGCCGCACCGACGTCATCGTCCCGGAGGCGGTCGCCGAGTCGTACGCGGAGGCGGCGGCGAGGGCGGGCGAGGTGGTCGGCCTGACGCTCCTGGAGGACGTGGGCCACTTCCCGCTGATCGACCCGGCGGCGGACGCGTGCGCGGTGGTGGCCGAGGAGATCGCCCAACTGGCTTGGTAGCGCCCCCGGTCATACCCGTAGTACCTGAGAGCTACCTCCAAGATGAGCTCCCTGGCGGGACGCGAACGACACGTCACGATCCGTAACTTCCCATCCAGAGGCGCCCGATGAGCGGGCGGACCGGATGGGAAGGACGCCATGGAGCTCCGGGGGAAGCCGACCGCGGCGGGAAGGGCGAAAGCCACCCGAACGACACCACCTGATCCGGCTCGTGAGCGGCCCAGCCCACCTCAGCCACCCGAACCACCCGAGTCGGCCCCGTCGGCCCCGTCGGTCCACTCGGCCGCGTCGGTCCACTCGGCCCCGTCGGTCCACTCGGCTCAACCGGGAGAGCCCTCACCCCCCACCCCCCGCGCTCGATTCCTCCGACGCCTGAGCCGCACCCTGCTCGCCGCCCTGGTCACGGCCGCCGTGGTCGTCCCCGTCTCCGCCGCGGCCCGCCCCCGGATCCCCGCCCCGACCCCCGCCGCCCTCGCCCCGCCGACGACGGCGACGCTGGACAAGGCGTACATGGCGAACCGGGCGAACGCCGCGGAGGCGTCCCGCATGGCCGCCGCCCACGGCGACCGCACCCGCGCCGCCGTGGACCGCGCCATGGCCGCCCCCTCCCGCCGCTTCCTCTCCTTCGACGGCCGCGGCCAGGGCCTGGCCGTCGAGGTCCTCGGCGACCTCGCCCACGCCGACCGCGTCGCGGTCCTGGTCCCGGGTTCCGACACGACCTTGGAGACCTACGGCCGCTTCCGAGCGGGAGCGGCAGCCCTCCAAGACCGCCTCAACAGCCTCGACCATCGCCACGGAACCCACGGATCCACCTCACGTCCGCATACGGCGGTCATCGCCTGGCTCGGCTACGAGACACCGGGCACGGTCAGCACCACGGTCCTGACGACCGGCCGCGCCGAGGACGCGGCCCCGCCGCTGAAGGGGTTCATACGCGAACTGCGGGGCGTCGTCGGCGAGAAGGCGCACGTCTCCCTGCTGTGCCATTCGTACGGCACGGTCGTCTGCGGCCGCGCGGCACGCGGGCTGGACGTGGACGACATCGCCCTCATCGGCAGCCCGGGCACCGGCGCGGACTCCGTGTCGGCACTGCGCACCTCCGCCCGGATCTGGGCGGCCCGAGGCGCCGACGACTGGATCGTGAACGTGCCGCACGTGCACGCCGATCTCTTCGGCACCACCGTCGGCTTCGGCGCCGACCCTGTGTCCCCGGCCTTCGGCGCCCACGTCTTCGCGGCGGGCACCGGCGGCCACAGCGACTACTTCAAACCGGGCTCCGTGTCCTTGGACAACCTCGCCCGGATCGTCCTCGGAGACACCTCGGAGGTAACCCGTGCGTGAGTCGACGATTCATGAAGAGGCAGCCACCCGCCGAACGACTCCACAGACCCCACCGACCGCATCGACCGCACCGAAGCGACGCACACCCCCCTCCACCCCCATACCCCCCTCCACCCCCACGCGCACGGCCGCCCTGCGCACGGCCGCCCTGCGCACCGCCACCCACGCCATAGGAGACGGCGCCCGCCGTATCGACGCCGTCACCCCCGCGGAGCGGGACCGCGCGGTCGACGCCCTGCGCGCCTTCGCGATCCTCGGCGTGGTCCTGGGCCACTGGCTGGTGACGGCCCTGGTCGCGGACGGCGGCGCGCTGCACACGGCGAGCCCGTTGCAGCACATGCCGTGGCTGGCCCCCATCTCCTGGGTCTTCCAGACGCTCGCGGTGTTCTTCCTGGTCGGCGGCCATGTGGCGACGAAGAGCTACGCGTCGGCGCGGGCGCGCGGCACGACGTACGGACAGTGGCTGCGCGCCCGCCTCACGCGCCTCTTCAAACCCGTGGCCGCGGTAGTGACCCTGTGGACGGTGGCCACCGTCGGCCTGCTCGCGTCGGGCACGGGAGTCGGCACGGTCCACACCCTCGTCAAACTCGCCCTGTCCCCACTGTGGTTCCTCCTGGTCTTCGCGGGACTGACGGCCGCGACGCCCCTGCTCACCCGGCTCAACCCGCTGTGGCCGCTGGCCGTCGTTCTCCACGTGGACCTGATGCGCTTCGGACTGGGCGGCCCGTCCTGGCTCGGCTGGGTGAACGTGGCGGCGGGCTGGATGGTCCCGTACACGCTGGGCGCGGCCTGGACGCGCGGCGAGTTGGACCGGCGGCGCGCGGGCTGGGTGCTGCTCCTGTGCGGCGCGGCGGCGACCGCGGCGCTGGTGACGTGGGCCGGCTACCCGGCGTCGATGGTCGGCGTCCCGGGTGCGGCGGTCTCGAACCTGAACCCGCCGACGCTGGCCGCGGTCACCTTCGGCGTGGCCCAGTGCGGCCTCGCTCTTCTGCTGCGCGAGCCGTTGCGCCGGTGGTTGCGGCGGCCCCTGGCATGGGCTGCGGTGGCCCTGGTCAATCTGTCGGCGATGACGATATTCCTCTGGCACCAGACGTCCATGATGGTGGTCACCGCCGTGGGCCTGCTGGTGGGAAGGCTGCCCGGTCTGCACATGGTTCCCGACGGTCTGGGCTGGGTGGCTGCCCGCCTCGCCTGGCTTCCGGTCTTCGCCTTCGCGCTCAGCGTCTGCTGGGTCGCCTTTCGCTCCTACGAGCAGGGTCCGCGCCGCCGGTCCGGCCGTCCCTCCCGGGTCGTCCGCGTCCACCGTCGTGGTGGTCCGGCGGGGTCGCGAACGGCCCGCCGTGCCTAGGGTTGATCACGTGACCAGCGCCGAGCCGAGGCCCCCGGACAGCGAGCCGATCCGCACCCTCCTGCGCGAGGTCCTCACCGCCCTCGCGTCACCGTCGGCGGCCCCGCTGCCTCCGCTGTCCAGGCCCCGCCTGCTGCGCCGGCTGCCGCACGTGGTGCTGTGCCTGATCGCGCTCGGGCTCGCACTCGCGGGCGTGGCCGAGTTCAACGACACCTATCGACTCGGTTTCCCGCTGGGTGAGGTGACCGGGGCCGCACAGGGCGTGGCGCTCGTCCTCGCCCTGCGGCGGCCCGTGCCGGCGTGGTGGCTGTCGCTGGGCGCCACGCTCCTGGCCGCCGCCGGGGCCAGGTCGCACATGATGGCGGACGTTCCTGCGTCGCGCCCCGACTGGCCGTGGAGTTCGCCCGCGCTGGTCGCGCAGGCCTTCGTGCTCTTCCTGCTGGCGCTGCGGCTGCCCGCACGGGTGGCCATCGGCGCGCTGTCCGTGACCGCCCTGCTGACGTACGTCATGCAGGGCCTGGTCGGCGGACAGCTGTACCACTCGACGGGGTTCCTGGCGGTCGTCGTCTTCGCCGCGGCGGTCCTCCTCGGCATCGCCCTGCGCGGCCGCCGCGAAGCCCGCACCCAGCTCGTCGAACAGGCCTCGCAGACCGAGGAGGAGCGCGCCCGCCGCACCCTCCTCGAGGAACGCAGCCGGATCGCGCGCGAGCTGCACGACGTGGTCGCCCACCACATGTCGGTGATCTCCATCCAGGCCCAGGTCGCCCCGCACCTGGTCGAGAACCCCTCCGACGAACTGAAGGAGAACCTCGAGGGCATCCGGCAGAACGCCCTGGAGGCGCTCACCGAGCTGCGCCGCGTCCTCGGCGTGCTGCGCTCCGAGAACCCCGAGGACCCGTACGGCCTCGGTGCCGGCACCGGTGCCGCCCCCAACTCCCCGCAGCCCACGCTCGACCGCCTCGACGCCCTCGTCGAGAACACCCGCGCCGCCGGTCTCCAGGTCACCACGGAGGTCACCGGCGAGCAGCTCCCGCTGCCGCCCGGCGTGGAGCTTTCGGCGTACCGGATCATCCAGGAGGCACTGAGCAACGCCCTGCGGCACGCGTCCGGTTCGGCGGTCCGCGTCGAGCTGTGGCACTTCCCGCGCGGGCTTCAGGTGCGGGTGATCAATTCCAGACCCGAGCGTCCCGCCCCGCCGTCCCCGGGCGCGGGGCACGGGCTGCTCGGTATGCGGGAGCGCGCCGCGATGCTGGGCGGCACCCTCGTGACCTCCGAGACCGCACACGGCGGATTCGTGGTCGCGGCCTTCCTGCCCCGCGACGGCGCGGTCACGGGCGACGCCCCCTCCACCGACCTTTCCCCATACCCGTCCCCTCCCCCTTCCACCTCCCCATCCACCGACGTCGATTGCCCAGGCCGCACAGGAGACGAGAGCCGATGACGAGCAGCACCATCCGCGTACTGATCGCCGATGACCAGCAGATGGTCCGCCAGGGTTTCACCGTGCTGCTCAACACCCAGCCCGACATCGAGGTGGTCGGCCAGGCGGTCGACGGCCTGGACGCGATCGCCAAGGTCGCCGAACTCGCCCCGGACGTCGTACTGATGGACATCCGTATGCCCGAGCTCGGCGGCATCGACGCGACCAGACGCATCACCGGCGAGACCCCGCACATCAAGGTGCTGGTGCTCACCACCTTCGACCTCGACGAGTACGTGTACGAGGCGCTGCGGGCCGGCGCCTCCGGGTTCCTGCTCAAGGACGCGTCCGCCGACCAGCTGGCCGAGGCGGTACGGGTGGTGGCGGCCGGCGACGCGTTGCTCGCCCCCGGGATCACCCGCCGTCTCATCGCCGAGTTCTCCCGCCTGGACTCCACACCCCGCGCCCCGCTCAAGCAGCGCGTGGGCGAGCTGACCGAGCGGGAGACGGAGGTGCTGTCCCTCATCGCGCAGGGCCTGTCGAACGCGGAGATCGCCGAGCGCCTGGTCGTCGCCGAGCAGACCGTGAAGACCCATGTGGGCCGCATCCTGGTGAAGCTGGGCCTGCGCGACCGCACCCAGGCCGCGGTCTTCGCCTACGAGTCGGGCCTCGTGCGCCCGTCCGGCTACTGAGCCCGCGGCTGTTGAGTCCACGGCTGCCCAGCCCACGGACTTCCGCGCCCACCCCATCCCCCGGGTGTCCCCCCGGATCCGTCCAGGGGGACACCCGGGGGATACCCGTAGTACCTGAGACGGATCCCGCAGGACCCTTCTCACTGGTGACGACCGCGACCCGGCAGGCGGCCTACCGTTTTGAACGTGACCGAGACGACCCAGACGCAGATGAAGCCGCCGGGCGGGGCCAAGCCCCGCAGCCCGGAGTTCCGGCTGGCCGCGGACGCCCTGCGCGGGCTGCGGCAGGACCTGTTCCACGACGCCTTCGCCTACCGCCCGCTGCCGCGTATGCGGGTGGACGGTCCGCTCGCCCGACGCCTTCCCGAGCGCGTCAGGGAGTACGCGGCCTGGACTCCGCACGCCGTGATCACAGCGTGCGGACTGCTCGCGATGGCCGTCGCGAGCACCGCGAACGAAGGCGGCCCCGGCATCGGGAGTCTGGTGCCCAGCCTCCTTGCGCTGCTCCCGGTCCTGCTGACGCTCGTCCGGCCGGTCGGAGCCTTCTGGTTCTCCATGGCGGCGACACCGTTCGCGGCCGTGTTCAGCGGCAGCTGGGGCGAATGGCCCTGGCCGGCGGGCGCCTTCATCACCCACCTGGTGGTGCTGACGGTCGTGGCGCTGCGGACGCGGCCGCGCACCGCCGCCTGGATGTGGGCGCTGACCGCGTGGTACGGATTCATGTCCGAGTCCCTCTTCGGCGCCGGGCAGATGGAGGGCAACGCGGCTCCGCTGCTGTTCCTCTCCGCCCTCGCCCTCCTGGCCGTCACCGTCCTGCACGTACGCCGCGCGGCCGAGCAGGAGGTGACCGCCCACCAGTCGGAGACGGCGCAGGAGCGCTCCAGGCGCACTCTCCTGGAGGAGCGCACCACGATCGCCCGCGAGCTGCACGACGTGGTCGCCCACCACATGTCGGTGGTCGCCATCCAGGCGGAGGCCGCGCCCTACCGGGTGGAGAACCCACCGCCCGAGCTGGAGCAGGCCTTCGTCACGATCCGCGAGAACGCGGTGGCGGCGCTCACCGAGCTGCGCCGCGTCCTCGGTGTCGTACGGGCCGCGGACTACGAGGCTCCGGACGCCCCGCAGCCCACCCTCGCCGACCTCGGTGCGCTCCTCGCCAATGTGCGGGAGGCGGGTCTGAGTGTGGAGAAGACGGTCACGGGCGCGGTGCGCGAACTCCCGCAGGGCGTGGAGCTGTCGGCGTACCGCATCGTCCAGGAGGCGCTGAGCAACACCTTGCGGCACGCGCCGGGCGCGACGGCCCGCGTCGAGATCGGCTACGTTCTCGGCGGGCTCGGCCTGCGCATAGTCAACGGCCCCGCGCAGACCACGACCCTGGTGAAGTCCACCCACGGCGCGGGGCACGGCATCACCGGGATGCGCGAGCGGGTCACGATGCTGGACGGCGAGATGACGACGGGCGAGACGGACGACGGGGGCTACGAGGTGACGGTCTTCCTGCCGGTGCCGCTGCGGGCGGCGGAGGAGTCCGGATGACGAACGGCACCATCCGCGTCCTGATAGCCGACGACCAGGTGATGGTCCGCGAGGGCTTCTCGGTGCTGCTCGGCGCGATGCCGGACATCGAGGTGGTCGGCGAGGCGGTCAACGGCCGGGACGCGGTCGAGCGGGTCCGTGAGCTCGGACCGGACGTCGTGCTGATGGACATCCGCATGCCGGAGATGAACGGCATCGAGGCGACCCGGGAGATCGTCGCCGCGGACAGCGCCGCGAAGGTGCTGGTGCTGACCACCTTCGACCTCGACGAGTACGTGTACCAGGCGCTGCGGGCGGGAGCCTCGGGCTTTCTGCTCAAGGACGCCTCGGCGCGTCAACTCGCCGACGGGGTGCGGGTGGTGGCGGCGGGGGAGGCGTTGCTCGCCCCGTCCGTGACCAAGCGGCTGATCACCGAGTTCTCCAAGCTCTCGGACGCTCCGCGGCTCTCGGTCACGGCCCAGGCGGCCTACGGCGAGCTGACCGAGCGGGAGACGGAGGTGCTGGTCCTGATCGCCCAGGGTCTGTCGAACGCGGAGATCGCCTCGCGGCTGTTCGTCGCCGAGTCCACGATCAAGACCCATGTGAGCCGGATCCTGGTGAAGCTGGGCCTGCGGGACCGCACACAGGCGGCGGTGTTCGCGTACGAGGCGCGGCTGATCACACCCAGGTGACCCGGGTGGCCCCTGACCGGGGGAGCGCGGCGGCCGGGCCGATGGCGGGGTACGGGGGTCCTCGCCGGTGGCCCGGCCGCCGAGACACCCCTGTTCAGCCGGGGCGAGTCGGGCTAGCGTCCGCCCATGGCAGCCTCGCAGTCCCCGCAGTCCCCGCGGACGCCGCAGACACAGCACTCTCCGCAGACACCGTCGGCCTTCGATCCCTGGAACCCGGCGTTCGTGGCGAACCCGTACCCCGCGTACGCGGAGCTGCGCGAGCGCGGCCGGGTGCACTACTACGAGCCCACCGACCAGTGGCTGGTCCCGCACCACGCGGACGTGTCGGCGCTGCTGCGGGAGCGGCGCCTGGGCCGGACCTACCAGCACCGTTATACGCACGAGGACTTCGGGCGGACGGCACCTCCGCCCGAGCACGAGCCGTTCCACGTCCTCAACGACCACGGAATGCTGGACCTGGAGCCACCGGACCACACGCGGATCCGACGGCTGGTCTCCAAGGCGTTCACACCGCGCACGGTCGAGCAGCTCAGGCCGTATGTGGACCGGCTGGCGAACGAGCTGGTCGACGGCCTGGTGGCGGCCGGCGGCGGTGATCTGCTCACCGATGTCGCCGAGCCGCTCCCGGTGGCCGTGATCGCCGAGATGCTGGGCATCCCGGAGTCGGACCGGGCGCCGCTCAGGCCGTGGTCGGCGGACATCTGCGGGATGTACGAGCTGAACCCCTCCGAGGAGACGGCGGAGAAGGCGGTCCGGGCGTCGGTGGAGTTCACCGAGTACCTCCGGGAGCTGATCGCCGCGCGCCGCAAGGAGCCGGGCGACGACCTGATCTCGGGCCTCATCGCCGCGCACGACGAGGGTGACCGCCTGACCGAACAGGAGATGATCTCCACCTGTGTCCTGCTGCTGAACGCGGGGCACGAGGCGACGGTGAACGCCACGGTGAACGGGTGGTGGGCGCTGTTCCGCAACCCCGACCAGTTGGCGGCCCTGCGCGGTGACCGTTCGCTGATCCCCACGGCGGTGGAGGAGCTGATGCGCTATGACACCCCGCTCCAGCTCTTCGAACGGTGGGTGCTGGACGAGATCGAGATCGACGGCACGACCGTTCCCCGGGGTGCGGAGATCGCGCTGCTCTTCGGCTCCGCCAACCACGACCCGAAGGTCTTCGCGTCCCCGGAGAGTCTGGATCTCTCCCGGACCGACAACCCCCACATCTCCTTCAGCGCCGGCATCCACTACTGCATCGGCGCCCCGCTGGCCCGCCTCGAACTGGCGGCGTCCCTGGGCGCTCTGCTGGAGAAGGCGCCGACGCTCGCCCTCGCCGCGGAGCCGGAGCGCAAGCCGAACTTCGTGATCCGCGGGCTCGAAGGGCTCAGCGTCGTGCTCTGACCCGTCGGCTGAGTGCCCGGAGTCCCCGGGCCCGGAGTCCCCGGGCCCGGAGTCCCAGGGCCCAGAGTCCCAGCGCGGCGGTCGTCCCGCCGAGGACCATCAGGGGCAGCTCGGCATAGAGCACGCTCCAGTCGGGCCCCTGCTCGAACCGCTGGAACCGGTCGCGGCTGTTGACGGCCCAGACCGCCAGCCCCGCCCCCGCGCCGACGACAGCGATCAGACATCCGCCCGCGGCCTGCATCCTTTGCCCCATGACCCTCACGGACGTGGTGCGGGGACCCGGGGTTCCCCGGTCCCCGCACCCAGCACGCGCGGGCCCGCCCTCAGGTGCTCATGTCCCGGCGCCGCAACGCCGCCAGTCCCGTGGCGGTCAGGGCCAGGGCGATCGCCGTCAGGATCAGTACCGGTGTCCATGCCATCTCCCCGCCCGGCAGCTTGGGGAGGTGACCGAAGGGGGAGAGGTCCATGACGGCCTGGGGGACGTTCAGGGCGGGGCCGATCCAGCCCAGCAGGAGGGCCACCCCGGCCGCGCCCCAGGCGCCGGGGGCCAGCTGGGGCGAGATCCCGTAGAGAAGGACCGCAAGGCCGCCCAGCGTCCAGACCGCCGCGACCTGGACGAGGCAGGCGCCGAGCACGGGCCGGAGCTCATGGCCGTACCCGAGTCCTAGACCGAGCCCGCCCAGCGCCATGATGAGCGCCGCGCCGCCGAAGGCGACGACCAGATGGCCGCAGGCCCACCGCAGCCGCCCCACCGCGTTCGCCAGCACCGGTTCCGCCCGCTGTGAGGTCTCCTCACCGTGCAACCGCAGCACCGAAGAGACGACGTACAGCGCGGCCACCATCCCCAGCATGCCGACCATCGTCGCGAGGAACGCGTCCGTGATCCCGGACTGCCCGCCCATCCGCTCGATGATCTGCCGGGTCTTGTCGTTGCTCCCGACGAGATCGGCGGCCCCCTTCGTGATCCCGCCGAACGCGGCACCCGCGGCGAGGAACCCGAGGCTCCACCCCAGCACGGCCCCCCGCTGCAGCCGCCAGGCCAGCGCCCCGGCCGACCCGAGCCGCCCCCGCGCGGGCCCCGGCCGGGTCGGCAGGAAGCTCATCCCGACATCGCGCCGCCCGGCGAGTTCGTAGGCGACCGCGCCCTGGATCACCACGGCCGCGACGAACAGCGGCAGCACCCACCACCGCTCCTGGGCGAAGGGGCGTTCGTTCTCCAGCCATCCCAGCGGCGACAGCCAGGTCAGCACGGAGGAACCGTCGTCCGTCGACGAGTCGCCCGCCGCCCGCAGTACGAACGCCGCGCCGAGCAGCCCGCCCGTCAGCCCCTTGGCGAGCCGCGCGCTCTCGGTGAGCTGGGCGACGATCGCCGCCATGGTGGCGAAGACCATGCCGACGCCCCCGACGCCGAGCCCGAGGGCCAGCGCCCCGCCGCCGCCCTGTCCTGCCAGCCCGCCCGCGATGAGCAGCGCGAGCACGCCGTTGGCGACGAGGGCGGCCAGCAGCGCCGCCGTCAGCGGGGCGCGGCGCCCCACCATCGCCGACGAGAGGAGTTCCTGGCGCCCGCTCTCCTCCTCCTCGCGGGTGTGCCGTACGACGACGAGCAGGCTCATGATCCCGGCGAACAGACCGGCGTAGCCGCCGATGCGCCAGGCGGTGAGTCCGCCGAGCGAGTCGTCGAACACCGGCCCGTACGTGGCGCGCAGGGAGCTGTTGGTGAGCATCTGGCGGGCGAGGTCGGCGCGTTCGGCGACGGTGCCGTAGACGGACTTCAGGGAGTTCGGCATGGACAGCACCAGCAGGCCGATCACGCCGACCCACAGCGGCATCATCAGCCGGTCGCGGCGCAGGAAGAACCTCAACAGGGTGCCGGTCCCGGCTAGTTGGCGGGCACTCCGGGCCCGTACCCCACCCCGTACGGCAGCGGTCGCGGTGGTCGCGGTGGTCATCGCGCCATCGTCCCTTCGCCGTTCACCCGAACGTCGTCCAGGACGTCGTCCTGGACGTCGTCCTGGTAGTGCCGCAGGAACAGTTCCTCCAGGGTCGGCGGCGTCGAGGTCAGCGACCGTACGCCCGAGTCGGTGAGCGAGCGCAGTACGGCGTCGAGTTTGTCGGTCTCGACCTGGAGCCTGACCCGGTGGCCCCGGATGTCGAGGTCGTGCACGCCGGGCAGGTGCGCCAGCCCGTTGGGCGGTCCCGCGAGTTCGGCGGTGACGCTGGTACGGGTCAGATGGCGCAGGTCGGCGAGGGTGCCGCTCTCGACGGTGCGGCCCTTGCGGATGATGCTGACGCGGTCGCACAGCTCCTCCACCTCGCTGAGGATGTGCGAGGACAGCAGGACGGTCCGGCCGCGGTCGCGTTCCTCCTCGACGCACCGCTGGAAGACCTCCTCCATCAGCGGGTCGAGACCCGAGGTGGGCTCGTCGAGGATCAGCAGGTCGACGTCCGAGGCGAAGGCCGCGACGAGGGCGACCTTCTGCCGGTTGCCCTTGGAGTAGGTGCGTCCCTTCTTGGTGGGGTCGAGTTCGAAGCGTTCGATCAGTTCCGCCCGGCGCGCCGGGTCGAGCCCCCCGCGCAGCCGCCCGTACAGGTCGATGACCTCGCCGCCGGAGAGGTTGCGCCACAGGGTGACGTCGCCGGGAACGTAGGCGACCCGGCGGTGCAGCTCCACCGCGTCCGCCCAGGGGTCCTGGCCGAGCACCTGCGCCGAGCCCGCGTCGCCGCGCAGCAGGCCCAGCAGGACCCGGATGGTGGTGGACTTCCCGGAGCCGTTCGGGCCGAGGAAGCCGTGCACCTCGCCGGCCTCGACGTCCAGGTCGAGACCGTCCAGCGCGTGTGTCCCGCCGAACGACTTGTGCAGCCCGGAGACGGTGATCGCCTTTGTCGTGGCCTTCGTCATTCCCTTGGCCCTGCCCTTCGTCATGCTTCAGAACGTACGCTTCTTTCAGAAATTTGTGAAGTTAACGAATTGTATAAACACTCGGATACAATCGGGGGATGACAGAGCCGGAGGCGGTGGGAGCGGCAGGGGCGACGGGCCGGGACGCGGAGGCGGTCTCGCGGTTCGTCGAGCACTTCGCGGCGCAACTCGTGGAGGCCGGGATGCCCCGGATGCCGTCCCGGGTCTTCGGGGCGCTGCTCGCCTCGGACACCGGCGCTCTGACCTCGGTCGAACTGGGCGAGCAACTGCGGATCAGCCCCGCGGCGGTCTCCGGTGCCGTGCGTTATCTGGCGCAGGTGCACATGGTGTCGCGCGAGCGGGAGCCCGGTTCGAGGCGCGAGCGGTACCGCGTGCACAGCGACCAGTGGTACGAGGCGCTCACCAATCGTGAGGCGATCATCAAGCGCTGGGAGGACGCGCTGCGCGAAGGCGTCGCCAGCCTGGGCGCGGACACCCCCGCGGGCGGTCGGCTCGCGGAGACCCTTGCCTTCTTCGAGTTCATGGAGGGCGAGCTGGAGTCGATGATGGACCGCTGGCGGATCCACCGGGAGCAGCACTTCGGCGAGGGCTGAGAGCCCCCGCCGAAGAAATGTTTCCTACCGCTTCTCGGTCCTACCGCTCCTTGGCTCTACCGCTCCTTGGTCTCCTCCAGGACCGTCCGCCCGAGCAGGGCGTACCGCTGCGGTGCGCGGCGCTTGAGGTACGTCGCGTACGCCACGCCGCCCGCCGCGATCAGGGCGACGATCCAGGGGGTCGCCTTCAGTACGAGGGAGCCGGACTCCGTGCCGGCCGCGGCGCCCATGTTGGACACCAGCAGGACGACCACGCCGAGCATCGCGAGGCCGCCGATGAGCGGGGCGGTGAAGGTCTTGAACCAGTGCCTGCTCTCGGGGTGGTTCTTGCGGAAGTACGCCAGCACCGCGAAGGAGCAGACCGCCTGCACCACCAGGATGGCCATCGTGCCGAGGATGGCGAGCAGGACGTACGTGCCGGTGTACGGGTCCTTGCCGGCCAGCCAGAACGCGGCTATGAGGACGGCGCTGACGACCGTCTGGACGAGGCCCGCGATGTGCGGGGAGCCGTGCTGGGGGTGGGTGCGGCCGACCGTGCGCTGGAGCGAGGGGAGGACGCCCTCGCGGCCCAGTGCGTACATGTATCGGGCGGCGCAGTTGTGGAAGGCCATGCCGCAGGCCAGTGAGCCGGTGATCATCAGCCACTGCATGACGTCGACGGCCCAGTGCCCGACGTAGTGCTCGGTGGGGTTGAAGAACAGGGCGAGCGGGTTCGAGGAGGAGGCGGCCGTGACGGCCTCGCTCTCGCCGTTGCCGATGATGGCCATCCAGGAGACGAAGACGTAGAAGACGCCGACGCCCAGGACGGAGATCATCGTCGCCTTGGGGATGATCTTCTTCGGGTCGCGGGACTCCTCGCCGTACATCGCCGTGGACTCGAAGCCGACCCACGACCAGAAGGCGAAGAAGAGGCCGAGGCCCGCCGAGGTCCCCTTGAAGGCGTTGACCGGGTTGACCGGGCCGAAGGTGAAGCCGTGCGGACCGCCGCCGTGCAGGGCGACGGAGACGGCCATGGCGGCCAGGATCGTCACCTCGGTGGCCAGCAGTACGACGAGCAGCTTCTCGGCGACGGACACCCCGAACCACGTGCCCGTCGCGTTGACGGCGAGCATCAGGACCGCGAACGCCCACCAGGGCACGTCAAGTCCCGTCTGGTCCTTGAGGGTTCCGGTGGCGAAGGTCGAGAAGATGCCGATCAGGGCCGGCTCGAAGACGACGTACGCGAAGGTCGCGAGGAGTCCCGAGGCGAGTCCCGCGGTGCGGCCGAGGCCGTAGGAGATGAAGCCGTAGAAGGCGCCGGTGGAGGTGATGTGCTTCGCCATCGAGGTGAAGCCGACCGCAAAGATGGCCAGGACGACCATTGCGACGAGGTAGCTCGCCGGGGCGCCGATGCCGTTGCCGGCGGAGACCATGAAGGGCACGTTGCCCGTCATGGCGGTGATCGGGGCGGCGGTGGCGACGGCCATGAAGACCACGCCGAGCAGTCCGATCGCGTTCGGCTTGAGCCGGTGAACTGCGCCTCCGGGTCCCTCCGGGGTGCCCGCCGCCTCAGGGACCACGCCCTCTTGCACTGCCATCGAGTGGCCCCTTCCCGCGTTCGCTCGCCGTCCGCACCCTGGGTGCGGCGGAGTGGATTACGAACCGGAATGCTGCACGAGAAATGAGTCCTGTCACGGGTTGGAAAGTTAAATGTGCGTCAACCAGACCTTTAGGAGTCCGGGTGGAGCGAACGTCCTTGTTAACTCTGCGCCGGATCGTGGACCGCGCCCGACGCCCCTCCGTACGGTCCCTGGCATGACCACCTACTCCGCCACCCTCGGCGGCCGGACGTACTCCTTCGCCGGTCTCGCGGGGCTGCTCGCCGCCGCGAGCCCCGAGCGTTCCGGCGACCGTCTCGCCGGGCTCGCCGCCGACTCCGCGCAGGCGCGCGTCGCCGCGCGGTGGGCGCTGGCCGAGGTTCCGCTCGCGCGGTTCCTCGCCGAGCCGGTGATCCCGTACGAGACCGACGACGTGACCCGCCTCATCGTGGACAGTCACGACGCGGCGGCCTTCGCCCCCGTCTCGGGCCTCACGGTGGGGGAGTTGCGCGAATGGCTGCTGTCGGACGCGGCGGACGCGCCGGCACTCGCCGCGCTCGCCCCCGGGCTGACCCCCGAGATGGCCGCCGCGGTGTCGAAACTGATGGGCAACGCGGACCTGGTGGCGGTCGCCCGCAAGGTCCAGGTCGTCACCGCCTTCCGTTCCACGATCGGCCTCCCGGGCCGCCTGGCCACCCGCCTCCAGCCCAACCACCCCACCGACGACCCCGCGGGCGTGGCGGCGGCCCTGCTGGACGGTCTGCTCCTCGGCTCCGGCGACGCGGTGATCGGCATCAACCCGGCCACGGACAGCCCCAAGGCGGTACGGGACCTGCTGGACCTCCTGGACGGCGTGATCGACCGCTACTCCATCCCCACCCAGTCCTGCGTCCTGTGCCACGTGACCACCAGCATCGACCTGATGGAACGCGGCGCCCCGGTGGACCTGGTCTTCCAGTCCATCGCCGGTACGCAGGCCGCGAACGCCTCGTTCGGGGTCACGCTGGGACTCCTGGACGAGGCGTACGAGGCGGCGCGCTCGCTGGCCCGGGGCACGGTCGGCTCCAACGCCCTGTACTTCGAGACGGGGCAGGGCAGCGCGCTCTCCGCCGACGCGCACCACGGGGTGGACCAGCAGACGGTGGAGGCGCGGGCCTACGCGGTCGCCCGCCGCTACGACCCACTGCTCGTGAACACGGTGGTCGGCTTCATCGGCCCGGAGTACCTGTACGACGGCCGCCAGATCCTCCGCGCGGCCCTGGAGGACCACTTCTGCGGCAAACTCCTCGGCCTGCCCATGGGCCTCGACATCTGCTACACCAACCACGCCGACGCCGATGACGACGACATCGCCACGATGCTCACCATGCTCGGTGTCGCCGGCGCCTCCTTCGTGATCTGCACCCCTGGAGGAGACGACATCATGCTCAACTACCAATCCGCCTCGTACCACGACGCGTTGTACCTGCGCGAGGTGCTCGGGCTGCGCCCGGCACCGGAGTTCGAGGCGTGGCTGGGGCGAATCGGCCTGCTGGACGACGGTGGCGGGATACGGGACGTGGCGGGTACGGGCCATCCACTGACGGCGATCGGGCGGGGGCTGGCGGCATGACGGAACGTCAAGTGATGGCACTGGAGTCGGACGCCGCTCTCTGGAACTCCCTGCGTCGGCACACCCAGGCCCGGATCGGGCTCGGGCGGGCCGGCTCGGCGTTGCCCACGCGGCACCGGCTCGAACTGCAGGCCGCGCACGCCGCCGCGCGGGACGCGGTGCACTCGCCGTTCGACCCGGACGTGGTGGCGTCCGCGCTGGCGGGTGCGGCGACGATACGGGTGCGCAGCGCCGCCCCCGACCGGCTCACCTATCTCCAGCGCCCGGACCTCGGACGCAGGCTCCACGACGTGGACCGGGCGCATCTGCCCCGCGACGGCTGGGACGTGGTGTTCGTCGTCGCCGACGGGCTGTCCAGCCGGGCGGTGCACGAGCACGCGGCGGCCGTCGTGCGCGCGACGACACAGCGGCTGCCCTCCGACTGGCGCGTGGCTCCCGTCGTACTCGCCGAGCAGGCGCGGGTGGCTCTCGGCGACGACATCGCGCACGCGTTGGGGGCCAAGATGGCCGTCGTCCTCATCGGGGAGCGGCCCGGGATGTCCGCCGCGGACTCGCTCGGCGCGTATCTCACGTACGACCCGCGCCCGGGTCGCACCACGGACGCCGACCGCAACTGTCTCTCCAACATCCGCCCACCCCTCGGCCTGTCCCACACCGCCGCGGCGACGAAGCTGGCGACACTGATGCGCAGGGCACGCGACCTCGGCCGCACCGGCATATCCCTGAAGGACGAGTCCACTTCCGCACTGCCCCAGCCATAGCGTGCCGGACGCGCTGAAGAGGCGGGGCGAAGCCCCCGCCTGAGGGGCGCGGGGAACTGCGCGACCAGCCCCCACCCACCCGCAGTCGACCACCACACCCCGGGGTCGAAGGGGCGGAGCCCCTGGGGGATGGGACGGGTAGGGGCGGCGGGGGCGAGGAAACCCCCGGGGGCTCAGCTCGGCAGCGTGAGCCCCCACCCCCCTTCCCGAACCGTCCACGTCCGCGTCCGCACAGGCCCGGACACCACGGAATCCGCCCGATACCGAAAGTCCGCCCCGGACACAGTCACCCGCCGCCCCACCACCCGCAACGGCGAAGCCTCCGCCCCCACGGAAACCGGCCGGACCTCCACCTCCGCACCCCCGGCGACGCCGGGCGTCACGGACACCGCCTCGACCGGCTGATCCAGGTCGACCAGGGTGACCCCGTCGACCTCGACCCGCAGCCGCGAAGGCCCTGGCCCCGGCACGGACGCCACACGCGCGGGCCGCGCCGCGAGCGTACGGACCAGTGACTGACAGGTACGCAGCCACGCATGACCCCCGAGCCCGGAAGCACCACCCCCGAAACTCCCGAAGCCACCAGAAACCCCAGTACCCCCAGAACCCCCAGAACTCCCGGAAAGCCCGAAATCGCCGACACCACCCACACTCCCCATGTCGACCTCCTCGGCCCCCCTCAGCCCCCCACCCGCCCCCAGCGGCGGTATCCGCAACGCCCCCAACACCACCCCGTCACTCTCGTCGACCAGTAGATCGAGCCGCCGCTCGACCCCGTCGAGCACGGCCCGGGCCGCCGCGACGGCCCCGACGGGCACCCCGAGCGCCCGCGCCAGCGACAGCACACCGCCCACCGGCACCAACGACACCCCACATCCGGCCAGCTCCCGCTGTCGGTGCAAAAGGGACACAGCACGCAAGAGGGCGCGGTCGTCGCCCACCACGACCGGCCGCCGGGAACCTCTCCGGGCCAGCGCCCGGGCAAATTCCTCGGGCCCTTCCGGCAGGCATACTTTCGTCGCCGCACCCGCGCTGAGCACGTCTTTTGCGATCCGTACAGACTCGCCGTCCGTCCAACGGGCGACCGGGTCGATGACCACAAGGAGCTGGTCGGAAGCCGCCACCTCGGTCATGCCTCGCTTCCTCGGGTAGCATCTTTGTGCAAGAGCCCCTTGCGCTATTGCGCCAGGGGCTTCGTCTATTCCGGGGCATCCGGTCCGACGGTCGCGGCCAAAGGAGGTCGCCGGCGTACGCAGCCGTATCGAAAACCAGCCGCGTACGTCCCCGACCTTGGACATGCCCCGCCCGGAAGGGGTGTACGCCTGTGCCCGCACTTGTGCTGCTCGGTGCTCAGTGGGGTGACGAAGGCAAGGGAAAGGCCACCGACCTGCTCGGTGGATCCGTGGACTATGTGGTGCGCTACCAGGGCGGCAACAACGCCGGCCATACGGTAGTCGTGGGTGATCAGAAGTACGCCCTCCACCTCCTCCCTTCCGGAATCCTCACGCCGGAGTGCACTCCGGTGATCGGAAACGGAGTCGTCGTCGACCCGTCGGTCCTGTTCTCCGAGCTGAACGGACTGAACGAGCGCGGTGTCGACACCTCCAAGCTTCTGATCAGTGGAAACGCTCACATCATCACGCCGTACAACGTCACTGTCGACAAGGTGACGGAACGCTTCCTCGGGAAGCGGAAGATCGGCACGACCGGGCGTGGCATCGGGCCCACCTACGCGGACAAGATCAACCGCGTCGGCATCCGTATCCAGGACCTCTACGACGAGTCGATCCTGACCCAGAAGGTCGAGGCGGCCCTCGAGGTCAAGAACCAGCTGCTGACCAAGCTCTACAACCGCCGCGCCATCGAGGCCGGCCAGGTCGTCGAGGAGCTGCTGAGCTACGCGGACCGGCTCAAGCCGTACGTCGCGGACACCGTCCTGATCCTGAACCAGGCGCTGGAGCAGGACAAGGTCGTGCTCTTCGAGGGCGGCCAGGGCACGCTCCTCGACATCGACCACGGCACGTACCCCTTCGTGACGTCGTCGAACCCGACGGCCGGCGGTGCCTGCACCGGTTCGGGCGTCGGCCCGACGAAGATCAGCCGGGTCATCGGCATCCTCAAGGCGTACACGACCCGTGTCGGTTCGGGCCCGTTCCCGACCGAGCTCCTCGACGAGGACGGCGAGGCGCTGCGCCGCATCGGTGGCGAGCGCGGTGTCACCACCGGCCGTGACCGTCGCTGCGGCTGGTTCGACGCGGTCATCGCCCGCTACGCGACCCGTGTGAACGGACTGACCGACTTCTTCCTCACCAAGCTGGACGTCCTGACGGGCTGGGAGGAGATCCCGGTCTGCGTGGCGTACGAGATCGACGGCAAGCGTGTCGAGGAACTCCCGTACTCCCAGACCGACTTCCATCACGCGAAGCCGATCTACGAGAACCTCCCGGGCTGGTCCGAGGACATCACCAAGGCGAAGTCCTTCTCCGACCTCCCGAAGAACGCCCAGGCGTACGTCAAGGCGCTGGAGGACATGTCCGGCGCCCGGATCTCCGCGATCGGCGTCGGCCCGGGCCGCGACGAGACGATCGAGATCAACTCGTTCATCTGATCCGTTCGGAGATTTCAGACCGTTCAGACCATTCGGACTGTTCAGGCCGTTCGGATCGTTCAGATCGTTCGGGTGCAGTGAGAGGCCGTCGTCCCCAACCGGGGGCGGCGGCCTTCGCGTTCACCGGGGAATGTGCGACCGACACGTGTCTCATCACCCTGGTTCACGGGGGCGCCGTCATGGCACGGAGTGGCCGTCGGGCAGGCCGAGCTGACCGTTAATTGACCTGGACATGGCCTGTTCCTGGTTCCCGACCGGCCGGGACCCGACGACGATCTACGCGTGTAGTGCACTGAGTGCGCGAAGCGCACGTGGCGCACCCAACGCATCTGCAGTGCCCGAAGTCCCCGCACGACTCGCGCAGTTGCTCCCGTCAGTCAAGTCCCAGCCAGTCCCAGGAGACACGTATGCCCGTCAATCCCATGAACCGCCGGGAGTTCGTGAAGAAGTCGGCCGTCACCGGGGCGGCCGTCACGGTCGCGGGGGCTGTCGCCGCGACGCCGGCCCAGGCCCAGACCGCGGACCACAAGCCCGAAAAGGCGCCCCGCACCTGGTCCTTCTCCATCCTGGGCACCACCGACCTGCACAGCCACGTCTTCGACTGGGACTACTACACGGACGCGGCGTACAAGGACAGCAAGGGCAACTCCGTGGGCGTCGCCCGCGTCGCCACCCTCATCAAGCAGCAGCGCGCCGCCAAGGGCGAGAAGCACGTCCTGCTCGTCGACGCCGGCGACATCATCCAGGGCACCTCGCTGGCGTACTACTACGCTCGCGTGGACCCCATCGTCGCCGCCAAGGGCAGGCGCGCCCCCGTGCACCCCATGGCCGTCGCCATGAACCACATGCGCTACGACGCCGCCGCCCTCGGCAACCACGAGTTCAACTACGGCATCGAGACCCTGCGCAAGTTCGAGAAGCAGTGTGACTTCCCGCTGCTCGGCGCCAACGCGCTGGACGCCAAGACGCTGCGTCCGGCCTTCCAGCCGTACACCGTGAAGCGCATCTGTGTGCCCGGCGCCCCGGACATCAAGGTCGGCATCCTCGGCCTCACCAACCCGGGCATCGCCCTGTGGGACAAGGACAACGTCTCCGGGAAGATGGCGTTCACCGGGCTCGTCGAGCAGGCGAAGAAGTACGTCCCGCGGATGCGCGCCCTCGGCTGCGACGTCGTGTTCCTCACCGACCACTCCGGCCTGGACGGCAGTTCGTCGTACGGCAGTGAGCTGCCGTACATCGAGAACGCCTCGAACCTCGTCGCCCAGCAGGTACCCGGCATCGACGCGATCCTCGTCGGCCACACACACGTCGAGGTCTCGTCGTACACGGTGAAGAACGAGGAGACCGGCAAGGACGTCGTCCTCTCCGAGCCGTACTGCTGGGGCATGCGCCTGACCGTCTTCGACTTCGAGCTCGAACTCCACCACGGCCAGTGGAAGGTGACGAGCACCAAGGCGCAGACCCTCAACAGCAACACGGTCGAGGAGGACCCGGAGATCACCAAGCTCCTCAAGGCCGACCACGACCTGGTCGTGAAGTACGTCAACACTCCGGTGGGCACCTGCACCGCGGACCTCTCCGCGGCCGAGGCCTGCTGGAAGGACGTTCCGGTGATGGACTTCATCCACCAGGTCCAGATGGCGACGGTGGCCTCCGGCCTGTCCACCGCCGACGCCGCCCTCCCCCTGATCTCCGTCGCGGCGCCCTTCAGCCGCACCGCCGACATCCCGGCGGGCCACGTCACCATCCGCGACGTGGCCGGGCTCTACATCTACGACAACACTCTGTACGGCAAGAAGCTCACGGGCGCCCAGCTCAAGGACTACCTGGAGTACGCGGCGAAGTACTACCACCAGTTCGCGTCCGGCACGAAGGTGGACACGGCCACCCTCACCAACGCCAACAACTTCTGGGACTACATGTACGACACCGCCGCCGGGGTCGAGTACGACATCGACATCGCGCAGGCCGAGGGCTCCCGCATCAAGAACCTCACCTACAAGGGCGTGGCGGTCGCCGACGACCAGGTCTTCGTCGTCGCCGTCAACAACTACCGCGCCAACGGCGGCAGCGGCTACCCGCACATCGCGGCCGCCGACATCGCGTACAGCTCCACCAACGAGATCCGCCAGCTGATGATCGACTACGTCACGTCCAAGGGCACCCTCGACCCGGCCGACTTCGCGGTCACCAACTGGAAGCTGACACAGGACGGGACGCCGGTGTTCACAGCCAGCTGACAGTCAGTCAAAAAGCTCTGGCTCAGGGCAAGTTGGAATGTAGAAATCCGGTCATGGGTGTCACGGATGTGCATGAGTACGTGTACTCAACCGTGACGAGTAGGGCGGCTGATGCCGCTGTCATGGCCTGTTCAACAAGATGATCCCGCGTCAAAACGGCGCGCCGGACTTGGAGCTCGCACCCCCAGCGGGTCCGGCCTTCGGTCGACCGTCACACCGCGGCGGTCACTCCATGAGGAGTCTTGTTGAAGAACCGGATCGTTCGGGCTCTGGTCGCCATGGCGACCGCGGGAGTCATGGTGGCGCTGGCGGCGGGGCCGGCCAGCGCCGCCACCCCGCCCCGGAAAGCGGGTGTGAGCAACGCCGTGTACTTCGTCCACGGCATCGACTGGAAGCACGGGAGCCCGTACCACGCCAAGCAGGACTGCAAGTCGGTCTGGGGCAAGGCCATGTCCGACCTTCGGACGAAGGGCTGGACGGGCAAGTTCGTCACCTGGGGCTACTACAAGAACGACGTCAACTGCACCCGCAAGGTCAACGGCAACCTGCAGACCCGGATCCAGGAACTCGGCCGTCTGCTCGCCTGGGACATCTACAACAACTACTCCAAGCACGGCAAGAAGGTCGACGTGGTCGGCCACTCCATGGGCGGTCAGGTCATCCGGGCGGCGATCACCGGCGTGAACAAGTACGGCCGGACGTCGTCGCAGTGGCCGGACTACATCTACGTCGAGGACGCGGTCACCTTCAGCAGCCCGTTCACGGGCTCCAACTGGGCGACGGCGTGCACGGCCGCCTACACCTACAAGCAGTGCAGCGATCTGCGGCCGGGCAGCGGCTTCCTCTCCTGGGCCGGACAGAACCCGCAGTCCAAGATGAAGACGGACTGGACCCTCATCGGCGCCGGTGACGACGACGCCGTCACGTCCGGCTCCGCCACCGGCATGAACGCCAAGCACAAGGTCGTCTACAACAGCGGCCAGGGGCTCGAACACAGCACCATCAAGAACGCCGGCGGAAACGGGCTCTGGTCCTACAAGTTCTCCGACAACAACGGCAGAACCTGGTCGCCCAACCGCGACCGTCACGCCCCGGTCCGCTACGCCTACGAGGCCATGAGAGCCCCCGCGGCCTGGTAGCCGGTACCCGGCGGTCGCCGCTCGGCGCCCGGTGACCGACACAGAAAGGCGGCCCAGGTCCCACCGACTCCGGTGGGGCCTGGGCCTTCCTTCGGGCCGCGTGCGCCTCAGCTGAAGATGATCATCGACCCTTGGGCGAGGCTGCGGGTCGCCGCCGCGTGCAGGCCGAGCCACACATGCCGTTCGCGCGCGAACGGGCTCGCGTCGTACGGGGCGGGCGCGGCCGGTTCCTCCAGCTCCGTGGGAGCCATGGGCGGCTGCGGGGCGGCCGGCGGGTTCGCCGGGTCGATACCGATCGACGGGGCCACGAACTCCAGCTCGCGCAGCAGCGACTGGGAGGAGCCCAGGGGGCCGCCCCCGGCGAGGAGTTCGTCGTTGGCGAGCGGGTGCGGGAAGTCGACCGGGACGTACGCGCCCGCGTGGTCGTAGTGCCACACGAGGTGCGACTGCTGGGCGTTCGTCTCGAACATCTCCAGCAACTGCTCGTAGTCACCGCCCAGTTCGTCCACCGGGGTCACCGCGAGGCCGCACATCTGGAGCAGATACGCCCGGCGCAGGAAGTGCAGCGCGTCGTAGTCGAAACCGGCGACCGGGGCCACATCGCCGGAAAGCCCCGGCATGTACGCGTACACCGGGACCGGCGGAAGTCCGGCCTCGCCCAGCGCTTTGTCGTAGAGCGCCAGTTCCTCGGCGAAGGGATTGTCGGGGGTGTGGCACAACACGTCGACGAGCGGGACCAGCCACAGGTCACATGCCAACAGACGGCTCCTCTAGCTCCTTGGGAAGCACGGTGGTCAGGGAAGCGTAATGGGTGGGACCCGCCCTCAGTCCCCCTCGTGCGGAACCCGTGCCCACACCCCGCGCGCCCACCTGTCGCACCGGCGCACACGCCTCCCGCCACGACCTCACGTCGCGCTCATCCGGCGGCCAGGCGCTCGATGAGGGCGAGGGAGTGCTCGTTGTAGGCGGCGACGATCGCGTGCGCCGCGCCCGGGTCGCGGCGGGCCAGCGCGTCCACGAGCTCCGTGTGGCCCGCCCACAGGTGGCCCTTCAGATCCTCCACCCGGCGCAGGTGCTGCACCGTGCACACCCAGGACTGGACGCGCAGGCGGTGCAGGAAGTCGGCGAGGTAGGCGTTGCCGAACAGGGCGCTCAGCTCGCGCCAGAAGCGCAGGTCGTAGCCGATGAGGATGTTCAGGTCGCCGGCCGTCGCGGCGCGCTGGGCCTCCTCGCCACGGCGGCGGACCGCGGCGAGGGCGGCGAGGGTGCGCGGATCGTCGGCCTGCGCCATGCCTGAGACGAGGAGACTCCGGAACATCCCGTCGGTGACGAGACTCCGGGCCTCGATCATGCCGCGGTAGTCGTCCGGCGAGTACTCGTGCACGCGGAAGCCGCGGTGCTGGTCCGCCTCCAGGAGGCCCTGGGCCGACAGATCGACGAGGGCCTCGCGGACGGGGGTCGCGGAGACGCCGTACTGCTCGGCGATCTCCTTCACCGTGAACGCCTGCCCGGGCCGGAGCCGGCCTGCCAGCACCTCGTCGCGGAGCGCGTCCGCGATCTGCTGCCGCAGGGTGCTACGGGTTACGGCGCCGTTGCCGCCGGTGCCGGGCATGGTCTCTCGCTCCCTCATCGCGTACGGGTGCACGTGCGTGCGCTTCTCTACAAGCACGGTCACCTTACGCGGACGCGAGCCTTTCAGGGGCCGGAGAGGGCGGCTCCCAGCCCCGCCCCGAGGGGGGGCGGGGCATGCGAGGCGGAGCCCCGCCCTGAGGAGCGCGGGGAACCGCGCGCTCATGCCCCCACCTGCCCGCAGCCGACCCTCATGCCCCCGCACGCCCCCCGCACGCCCCCCCCGCGCGTCACACGGTGTATTCGTCCGCCACCGACAACGCCTCGTCCAGCGCCGCGAGCCCCTCCTTCGCCTCCCCCTCGGAGACATTGCACGGCGGCACCACATGCGTCCGGTTCATGTTGATGAACGGCCACAGCCCCCGCGCCTTCGCCGCCGCCCCGAACGCGACCATCGGCCCATTGGCCTCACCGGCGGCGTTGTACGGCACCAGCGGCTCCCGGGTCTCCCGGTCCTTGACCAGCTCCAGCGCCCAGAACACCCCCGTACCGCGCACCTCACCCACACTGGGATGCCGCGCGGCCAGCTCCCGCAGCCCGGGTCCGAGCACCGTCTCCCCGATCCGTGCGGCCTGCTCGACGATGCCCTCCTCCTCCATCACGTTGATGGTGGCGACGGCGGCGGCACAGGCCAGCGGATGCCCGGAGTACGTGAGCCCCCCGGGGTAGGGCCGCCGGGCGAAGGTCTCCGCGATCGCCGAGGAGATCGCGACGCCGCCGAGCGGAACGTAGCCCGAGTTCACGCCCTTCGCGAAGGTCATGAGGTCCGGCGTCACGTCGTAGTGGTCCGCCGCGAACCACTTCCCCGTACGCCCGAACCCCGCCATGACCTCGTCCAGGATGAAGATGATCCCGTACCGGTCGCAGAGCGCCCGCACCCCGGCGAGATAGCCGGGAGGCGGCGTCATGATCCCCGCCGTCCCCGGAATCGTCTCCAGGATGATGGCCGCGACGGTCCCCGGCCCCTCGAAGGCGATCGTGTCCTCCAGGTGCTGAAGCGCCCGCTCGCACTCCTGCTGCTCACTGTCGGAGTGGAAGGGAGAGCGGTAGAGGAACGGCGCCCAGAAGTGGACGACGCCCGCCGCGCCGCTGTCGTTCGGCCAGCGCCGCGGGTCACCGGTGAGGTTGATCGCGGTGGAGGTGGCCCCGTGGTACGAGCGGTACGCGGAGAGGACCTTCGGACGGCCGGTGTGCAGCCGGGCCATCCGCGTGGCGTTCTCGACGGCCTCCGCGCCACCGTTGGTGAAGAAGATCTTGTCCAGGTCGCCCGGGGTCCGCTCGGCGATCAGCCGGGCCGCCTCCGAACGGGCCTCCACGGCGAAGGCGGGCGCGAACGTGGACAGGGTCGCGGCCTGTTCCTGGATCGCGGCGACGACCTTCGGGTGCTGGTAGCCGATGTTGGTGAAGACGAGCCCGCTGGTGAAGTCCAGATACCGCTTGCCTTCGTAGTCCCAGAAGTACGACCCCTCCGCGCCGGCGACGGCGAGCGGGTCGATGAGCTCCTGAGCGGACCAGGAGTGGAACACGTGCGCGCGGTCCGCGGCCTTCACGGCGGCGCCGACCTGGGGGTTGGGCTGAGGGGTCATGCGCCGAAGCGTAAATGTCCCCGGAGGGGGCGCGACATCGGCGTCCTGTCTGTGACCGGGGGCTTTCCACGACAGTCTGTCGGGCTTGGCCGCCGACAACGGCTCATTGACAGCATCCTGTCGAAATGACAGCATGCTGACATAGTGCGCAGTCATGGTCTATGCGAGGAGAGAGCGATGAGCGCGACGAACGACCACGGCAGTCCCGTCCACCTCGCCGTCTACGACACCTACGCCGACTGGGAGACCGGTCACGCCACCGCGTATCTCGCCCGCGCCGGCCGCGAGATCCGGACCGTCGGCCCCACCCGGGAGCCGGTGACGACGATCGGCGGTCTCCGGATCCAGCCCGACCTCGCGCTCGACGAACTCCGCCCCGAGGACAGTTCCCTGCTGATCCTCACCGGCGCCGACCTCTGGGACACCTCCGACGACCTCGCCCCCTTCGCCCGCACGGCCCGTGCCTTCCTCGACGCGGGCGTGCCGGTCGCCGCGATCTGCGGGGCGACGGCCGGGCTCGCCCGCGAGGGGCTCCTCGACGACCGGGACCACACCAGCGCCGTGTCCTTCTACCTCGCCGCCACCGGCTACCGGGGCGGCGGACGGTACGTCGACACCGACGCCGTCACCGACGGCAAGCTCGTCACCGCCGGACCGACCGAGCCCGTCGCCTTCGCCCGGGAGGTCCTGCGGCTCCTCGGGGTGTACGAGGGGGAGGTCCTGGACGCCTGGTACCGCCTGTTCCACGACTCCGACGCGTCCGCGTACGCCGTACTGGAGAAGGCCTCAGGGGCCGCCGGGGAGGCCGCCCGATGAGCCGGGAACGGCAGAACCTCCTCAGCCGTGCCGCCCTCGGCGTCTTCCGGCTCAACGGGCAGTTCCTCTCCGTGGCGGACGAACTGGCCCGCCCCGCGGGGCTGACCGCCGCCTGGTGGCAGGTGCTGGGCGCGGTGCTCCCCGAGCCGCTCCCCGTCGCCGGGATCGCCCGCGTCATGGGCATCACCCGGCAGAGCGTGCAGCGCGTCGCCGATCTGCTGGTCGGCGAGGGCCTCGCCGAGTACCTGCCCAACCCCGCCCACCGCCGCGCCAAACTGCTCTCCCCGACCGTCGCCGGCCGCACCGCCGTCGCCGCGATCGGCCCCGGCCACGCGACCCTCGCCGACCGGCTGGCGCGGGCGCTCGGAGAGGACGGCTTCGCCGAGACCGTACGGATCCTGGAGCGACTGTCGGCGGTTCTCGACGAGATCGACGGGGCCGCGACGGACGTCACGAAAACGCCAGGTGCTGTTACTGAACCGTAGACACCGCCCCACCCACCTCCTGGTAGGGCCGCACTATCCTCGGCCTCGGGCGGTTGCGCAGGCACGGGGGAGGGCGGCACGACGATGGAGAAGCTGGGGGCGGGGGAACCGCAACAGATCGGGGCGTACCGACTGCTCGCGCGGCTCGGTGCCGGTGGCATGGGACGCGTCTATCTGGCCCGCTCCGACCGGGGCCGTACCGTCGCCGTGAAGCTGGTGCGCGAGGAACTCGCCGCGCAGGAGGAGTTCCGGGCCCGCTTCCGCCAGGAGGTGCTGGCCGCGCGCCGGGTCGGCGGCCTCTGGACCGCCCCCGTCCTCGACGCGGACACCGAGGCCGCCGTCCCGTGGGTCGCGACCGGATATGTCGCCGGACCCTCCCTCCAGACGGTCGTGAGCCACGACCACGGAGCGCTACCGGAACGTTCCGTCCGCATTCTCGCGGCCGGACTCGCCCACGCGCTCAAGGACATCCACGCCGCCGGACTCATCCACCGCGACCTCAAGCCGTCCAACGTCCTCGTGACCATCGACGGCCCGCGTGTCATCGACTTCGGGATCGCGCGCGCCCTGGAGACCGTCACCGAGGGCGGCCTCACCCGCACCGGCGCCCTCGTCGGTTCGCCCGGATTCATGGCGCCCGAGCAGGTCCGCGGCGACCGCCTCACGCCCGCGTGCGATGTCTTCTGCCTGGGCTCGGTCCTCTCGTACGCCGCCACCGGCGCCCTGCCCTTCGGGGCGGCGAACAGCGGGGTGCACGCGACGATGTTCCGCATCGCGCAGGAGGATCCCGACCTGGACGGCGTACCGGAGGGCCTCGCCGACCTCGTACGGCACTGTCTGCGCAAGGACCCCGCCGCCCGCCCCGGCCTCGACGAGATCCTGGAGCGCATCGGAGCGGAGGACACCGTCGTGGAAGGACGCTCCCGCGACCCGTGGCTGCCCAGCGCGCTGGTGGCCCAACTCGGTCGGCACGCCGTGCGGTTGCTGGACACCGAGAACCCGGACGAGCGCCCCGCACCGGCTCCGGCGCCGCCCGCGCGTCAGGCCACCGCCCCCGCTCAGGAACCGGCCCCGGGATCCGCCCCGGCGGCCCTGGACCTGTCCAAGTCCACCCCCGCACCCAGCCCCACCCCTACCCCCGCTCCCGAGGTCGCCCCGGAGCACACCGCCACCCCGCCCCCGCCGGGAGGACCGGCCTCGACGGACCACTGCCTCCCGACGCCGAGCGCGGGCGCCGACCAGACGCCCCCGCCGGCCGCACCGCCCGCCGCGCACCCCGCGTACGGCCATCCCCAACAGCACCCCAGCCCCACGGGCCCGCCCGCGTACGGCTATCCGCAGGGCGGCTGGGGCGCACCCGGCTCGTACGGCCCCACGCCGCCGTACGGACCGGGCATGCCCACCACGCCGTACGGCCCCGCGGGCGTCCCCGAGCCCGAGCCGCCGCGCAGAAGCGGCCGTTCCACCGCCGCCCTGATCGTCGTGGCGCTGGTGGTCGCGCTCGGCGCGGGCGGTTCCGTCTACGCGCTGATGCAGGGCGGCACGGCCCAGGGCACCGACGACGCGAAGGCGTCCTCGGCCGCGTCCACGAGCCCGACCGCCCCCGACTCACCCCCGCCCTCTCCTTCTACTTCCTCCACCTCCCCTTCCGATTCGCCCTCGCCCCAGGCATCCCAGGCCGGCACGATCCCGGAGGGGTTCCTCGGCACCTGGGACGCCTCCATCGACAACGCGACGGGCCACAACACCCGCCGACTGACCATCCAACAGGGCGCGGTGGGCGACGCGGTCCTCTCGCTCGTCGCGGACGGTCCGTCCGGCAGCAGCACCTACCACTGTGTCTTCCAGGCCGAACTGACCGCCGCCCCCGGCGCCGGGGGTCCCCTGGTGATCGGCCCCTCCGAAGTCACCGGCGGCGCACCGATCTCCTCCTGCTCCCCGGGCGCCGCCTCCCAGATCACCCTTCTGTCCGACGGCCGGCTGCGCCGGGTGAACACGGGCTCGGGCGAGTCGTTGACTTACACGAAGAGTGGCTGACGAAGCGTCAGTTGGGTCCGCCCGGTGGGGGCGGGCCGCGCAGTTCCCCGCGCCCCTGAGGCGGGGGCTTCGCCCCGCATCCCCCGCCCGTCCGAGGTTCTTTGGCTGACGGCCGGTGGGGGTTGGTCGCGCAGTTCCCCGCGCCCCCAAGGCGGGGGCTTCGCCCCGCATCCCCTGCCCCGTCCGGTTCGTTTGGCTGCGGGCCGGTGGGGGTTGGTCGCGCAGTTCCCCGTGCCCCTGAAGGGGCGCTGCGCGCATCTTCAGCCCGTCCGGCGTTTGAGGACGAGGCCGTTCAGGCCGATGCGGGGGTCTGGGGCGCGGGCCGGTGGGGGTTTGGGGCGGTAGTCCTGCGGGGGTCTGGGGCGGAGCCCCATGGGGGTCCAGGGGGCGGAGCCCCCGGTGGGGTGCAGGGGCGGAGCCCCGCGGGGGTTCGGGGACTTGGTCCCGTGGGGGGTTCGGGGGCCTGGGCCCCGGTGGGGTTGAAGGGGCGGAGCCCCTGGGGATGGGACGGGTAGGGGCGGCGGGGGCGAGGAAACGCTAGCGCGGCTCCGGGGGGCGCTGGCGGGGCATGTTCGGGCGGGTGCCCGGAGGCAACGGCAGCCGCCCGGCCGGCGCACCTTCCGACCGAGGGGCCCCGGCCAGCGACGACTGGATACCCAGCGGCGCGGGCCCCGTCCGGAACTCCACCATCCAGTCCGCCGTCTCCACCCGCACCAACTCCGTCATGTCCTCCGAAAACCGACGCAACACCCCCAGACACCGATCCGCCGCCTCGCTCGCGGTCCCCTCCGTCGGCCCCAGAACCTCCCGCACACTCTCCGACGCCCAGTCGAACTGCAACACCTGCAACCGCCGCTGCACGGCCTGCGCGGTCGCCACGTCCCTTATCCACCCGGAGGTCACCCCGAAGAACCGGTCCCCGGCCACGCACGCGACCCCGAGCAGCAGCGCGAGATACCCCCAGGGGGCGACCCCGCCGACCACTCCGGTGAGGTCCAGCAGGGGAAGCGCGGCCCCGGCCACCGCCCCCGCCGCCGCCCCACCCCGCAGCACCCGCGCCCCCCGCCGCTTCCACACCCGGTCCGCGAGATACCAGGACGCCGTGTCGAGCGCCCCCCGCTCCACCCACCGGTACAGCTCATGGAGCCGCTCGGCCGGCTCCCCCCAGTCCCCGAGCGGAAACGTCCGGCCGGTCAGATCACCGGGCCGGGGCCCCGCGGCTCCGTCGTCCCGCCCGTCCTGGGGCGGCC
Source organism: Streptomyces olivochromogenes (assembly GCF_001514115.1). GTDB lineage: Bacteria > Actinomycetota > Actinomycetes > Streptomycetales > Streptomycetaceae > Streptomyces > Streptomyces olivochromogenes. Next base: position 229,592 of record NZ_KQ948460.1, on the reverse strand, counting down.
CCTCGGGCTGCATCTCCGGCTGGCTCACCCGGCACTCCCTACTGGCGAAGGACGACGAAGGACGAAGCTGGTGATGTTGGATATCGCTGGTGACGTTGTGTCTGGTGACGTTGTGTGATGTCAAGTGACGCGTGGTGCCGAAGCGCCGCTTCCTTCCTACCGCCCAATGGGTGGCGATGGCCCGGGTTTCGCCGCTTTTCCGCCCAGAAGAGGGTCTTGATCAGGTATAGGCTTCGAGATCGTCTCACTCGAAAGAGTGCTGGGGCGACGGCCCCGCCAACCACGTAGGCTCGTGCTGAACGGGAAAACCCCGTCCATACAGCCGTACGAACCAGGAGCTGATCGTGATTCCCGGTGGTGGCCAGCCCAATATGCAGCAGCTGCTCCAGCAGGCCCAGAAGATGCAGCAGGACCTCGCCAACGCGCAGGAGGAACTCGCGCGCACCGAGGTCGAAGGCCAGGCGGGTGGCGGTCTGGTGACGGCGACGGTGACGGGTTCGGGCGAGCTGCGAGCCCTTGTCATCGACCCGAAGGCCGTGGACCCCGAGGACACCGAGACCCTCGCCGACCTGGTCGTCGCGGCGGTCCAGGCGGCCAACGAGAACGCTCAGGCGCTCCAGCAGCAGAAGCTCGGCCCGCTCGCCCAGGGCCTCGGCGGCAGCGGCATCCCCGGCCTGCCTTTCTAAGACCGGCGGCGGCCAACTACCGTACGTACTGAAAGATTCCAGGAAGGGCGGCAGTCCGTGTACGAAGGCGTGGTCCAGGACCTCATCGACGAGTTGGGGCGGCTGCCCGGCGTCGGTCCCAAGAGCGCGCAGCGGATCGCCTTCCACATCCTGCAGGCCGAGCCGACGGACGTCCGCCGGCTCGCGCAGTGCCTCATGGAGGTCAAGGCGAAGGTCCGCTTCTGCGCGACCTGCGGCAATGTGGCGCAGGAGGAACTGTGCAACATCTGCCGCGACCCGCGTCGGGATCTGACCGTCATCTGTGTGGTCGAGGAGCCCAAGGACGTCATCGCGATCGAGCGGACGCGCGAGTTCCGGGGCAAGTACCACGTGCTGGGCGGCGCGATCAGCCCGATCGAGGGCGTCGGCCCCGACGACCTCCGGATAAGGGAACTCCTCGCCCGTCTTGCCGACGGCACGGTCACGGAGCTCATCCTCGCCACGGACCCGAACCTGGAGGGCGAGGCGACGGCCACGTACCTCGCCCGCATGATCAAGCCCATGGGCCTCAGGGTCACCCGCCTGGCCAGCGGCCTCCCGGTGGGTGGCGACCTGGAATACGCGGACGAGGTCACACTCGGCCGCGCCTTCGAGGGGAGACGACTCCTAGATGTCTGACGCCACGCTGCACGCGACCAGCCAGGACCCCGACGACTTCGTGGTCCAGATCGCGGACCAGGTCGAGAGCTTCATCGTCGCCGTCACCGAAGTGGCGAAGGGCGACGAGCCCGACTCCGCCGTGCCCTTCCTCCTCCTGGAGGTGTCCCAGCTGCTGCTGGCGGGCGGCCGTCTCGGCGCGCACGAGGACATCGTCCCCGACGAGCGCTACGAGCCGGACCTGGGGCCGGAGCCGGACGTCGACGACCTGCGTGAGCGCCTCGCGGTCATGCTGGAGCCGATCGACGTCTACTCCGAGGTGTTCGACCCGTACGAACCGCGCAAGGCCCCGGTGGCCTGCCGTATCTCGGACGACCTCGCGGACGTCATCACCGATCTGCGCCACGGCATGGCCCACTACCGCGCGGGCCGCACCACCGAGGCCCTGTGGTGGTGGCAGTTCTCCTACTTCTCCAACTGGGGGTCCACCACCTCGGCGGCCCTGCGCGCCCTCCAGTCCCTGGTGGCCCACGTCCGCCTGAACCAGCCCCTGGACGACCTCAACGGCCTCGACACCGACCAGGACCTCGGCGAGGAGGTCCTCGCGGAGGAGGCGGGCCGGGTCATGGCCGAGGAGATCGGCGGGCCGCTCGGCATCCGGTCGTCCACGTAGCCCCGGACCGGGGTCAGCCGGCGGGCCAGTGCGCCCGGGTGAAGGCGGCTGCGGAGGTCAGTGCGGCATCGGCGTCGTCGAGCAGCGCGGCGAACCCCTGGAAGACGTGTGGGACCTGGGGCCAGACCTGCAGCTCGACCGCCACGTCGTGCTCGGCGGCGCGGGCGGCCAGCCGTACGGCGTCGTCCAGCAGGATCTCGTGCGAACCGACCTGGATGAGCAGCGGCGCGAGCCCCGTCAGGTCGGCGAGGACCGGGCTGGCCAGGGGCGTGGCGGGATCGGTCTCGCCCAGGTAGTCGCGGGCGCGGATCTGCAGCCCCTTGGCGGTCAGCGCGGGGTCGACGTCGGCCTTGCCGGTCAGGCTGTCCCCGGACAGGGTCAGATCGGCCCACGGGGAGAAGACCACGGCCGACGACGGCTGCGGCAGCCCCGCCTCCTTGAGCGCGACGAGCGTGGCCACCACCAGCCCGCCGCCCGCGGACTCACCGACGAACGCGACCTCGGAGCTGGGCGTCCCGTCCGCGAGCAGGGCGCGATAGGCGGCCACGGCGTCGTCCACGGCCGCGGGGAACGGATGCTCCGGGGCCAGCCGGTAGTCCACCGACACGGCACGGACCCCGGCACGCCGGGCCACGTCGGCGGCCAGGCCCACGGAGTCGGCGGCCGAGCCGAGGGCGTACGCGCCGCCGTGGAAGTAGAGCACCACGGCCGAAGAGTCGGTGCCCGGGGTCTCCACGGTGACGACCGGTATGCCACCGAGCCGGCCCGGTGTGGCCGTGACGTCTTCGGGCAGCGGCACGGACGCGATCATCTCGTGGAAGAGGGCGCGCTGCTCGCCGAGTTCACCGCCGATGTCGAACGGGGCGTGCCGCAGGAGCTCATCAAGAGCCTGGCGTTGCTGCTGGGTCATGAGGGACCTCTCATAGGTGAGCGGGGTGGGGCGGGCGGCGGTCAGCGGGGAGGTCCCAGAACGACCTGCCCGTACTTGTCGGCGGCTTCGGCCAGCAGCTCCGGCGCGATCCGGAAACCCTCGGGCCGAGGTGTGGCCAGATCGCGTCCGGCGTGCCGGAACATGCCCTCGATGCCGCCCGGGGTGCAGATCATCAGCAGGTCGGCGGTGTCGGAGGTGATCCGGTAGCCGTGCGGGACGTTCTTGGGCAGATAGACGATGCCGCCCTCGGACAGCTCCATCTCCTGATCGTCGGACCAGACCAGCGCGGTGCCCTTGATCAGCATGAAGACCTCGTCCTCACGGGTGTGCAGGTGGTACGGCGGCGCCTCGCCCTTGTTGACGCTGAACCGTCCGACGGTCAGCTGCCCGTCGGTGGCCGCGCTGTCCAGCAACACGGCGAAGACGCCGCCGTCGAGCCACTCGAGCTTCTGCTGCTGATCGGCCTGCGCGAGATAAGCCATGCTCATGGCCAGTCGCCCCTTCGCTGTGGCAGATGCTACGAATTCGAAGCATGCAGCGACCTTACGTCTGCTTCGAATTCGCAGCAAGTAAACTCTTGGCCATGCCGCACACCCCGCCCCCCGATCCCGAGCGACTGGATCCCGAGCAACTGGCCGCCTACTTCGCCCTGATGGAGGTCAGCAGCCTGCTCCAGCACGCCGTCGACCAGCAGCTGCGCGACGAGGGCGACCTCAGCTACACCCAGTTCCAGATCCTCGCCGTGCTCGGGCAGGCCCCCGAGGGGCAGCTGCGGATGACCGACATCGCCGACCGCCTGGTCCACAGCCGCAGTGGACTGACCTACCAGGTGGCCCAGTTGGCCAAGGCGGGACTGGTCACCAGGGCACCCTCGGCGGACGACGAACGCAGCGTCAACGTCACCGCCACCCCACAGGGCCAGGAGCTCCTGGGCCGGGTGATGCCGGGCCACGTGGCGGTCGTACGCAGACTCCTCGTCACGCCCCTGAACCGCTCCGACATCACCGCACTCAGCGACGTACTGGGCCGGGTCCGCACCCACATGCGCACGACCCCACCCCGCTCGGCAACCCCCCGCCGCAAGCCCACAACACACCACGACTGACCCCCGCGCCCACCGACCAACCGAGGCCGCAAAGCGACCCGGAGCCGCAAAGCGACCCGGAGCCGCAAAGCGACCCGAGGCCGCAAAGCGACCCGGGGCCGCAATGCGACGCGAGGGGCCGTGGCGGTACGTCGCAAGCCCGTCGCTTACGCCCGGATCGAGCAGCGGCTCCCTTGCCCGGCCCACGTCTGATCCAGCGGCGACGGGCTCGACGTACCGACACGGCCCCGACCCACCACCGGCATGGGCACCCCACCACCGGCATGGGCACCCCACCACCGGCATCGGCGTCCCACGTCACCCCAGCCCCCACAACCCCTTCCCCAACGTGGTGAGCCCACCGGTCAACGCCAGCAACAGCACCAGCATCCGCGCCCGCCGCTCCGGCACCCGCTCGGCAAGCACCCTCCCGACCGAGGCCCCCACCACCATCCCCGTCACCACGGCCCCCCACCGCGCCGACCCAAGATGCGGCACGCCGTTCGAGGCCACCGAGAAGGCGTTCACCACCACCCCGTAGAACAGCGCGTTCGGCACGAACTCCCGTACCGTCCATCCCGCGTTGAGGGCGTACAGCGAGACCGGCGGACCCCCCACCCCCGCCGCGGAGTTCATGAACCCGCCCGCCGCCCCCGCGGCCACGGCGCCCCGCGTGCCCCGCAGCGCGGGCAGCCGGGCGCCCCGCATGACCACGACCACGGCGACCGTCACCAGCGCGCCCATGAAGACCAATAGCTCGGCGGGCGGCAGCCGCCGCGCGACCCAGCTGCCCACCGGCACGGTGAGGAGCGCGGCCGCCAGACACAACGGCACCATCGCGCGCAGCCGCACCCGCCGCCACCCGCCGACCAGCCCCACGACACAGATCGCCCCGGCGACGCAGTTCGCGAGGACGACACCCTGGGCCGGCCCGAGCAGCAGCACCAGCGCCGGCACGGCGACGAGCGCGAAGCCCATCCCGGTCAGCCACTGCACACAGGACCCCAACAGCACGATCCCGCCCAGCATCAACTCGCCCGTCACCCAAGCCCCTTACCCCACCCGGCACTCCCACACGCCCGCCACCATCCCCTCGCGCAGCGTGAGTTGGCCAGGAGTTGGATCAGCCCTGCACGTCCGCTGGATGGCCCCTAACCAGCGCGAAGAGAGGCTGGAGTCGCTCCCACAGCAAGCGGAGCACCCCCACCGCAAGTACCTCCACCGCAACTACCCCCACCGCACTGGAGTTCTCATGAAGCGCCGGATACGCGAGCGCACCGCCGTCATCACCGTCGCCACCCTCGTCGCGGCGGGCGCCGTGGGCATCGGGCTCGGCACGTCGGCCGGCGCGGCCCCGCAGAAGCCGCCCACCAAGGCACGGATCGCCGCGCTGTTCGACGGCTGGAACGCCGCGCTGACGACCGGCGACCCGGAGAAGGTGGCCGACCGCTACGCCTCCGACGCCGTCCTGCTGCCCACCGTCTCCAACAAGATCCGCGACACGCACGCCGAGATCGTCGACTACTTCGAGCATTTCCTCGAGAACAAGCCGGCCGGCAAGAAGATAGAGACGATCGTCAACGTCCTCGACGAGAACTCCGCCGTCGACACCGGCCTGTACGAGTTCACGCTCACCGACCCGGACACCGGCGCCAAACGCACCGTCGAGGCCCGCTACACGTACGAGTACGAGAAGCGCGGCGGCAAGTGGCTGATCGTCAACCACCACTCCTCGGTGATACCCGAAGGCTGACGGCCACCCACAGTCCGCCGCCGGGCGCGTCGCGCAGGGCCACGGTCCCGCCGTCGTCCGCCACCAGCTGTTTGACGATGGCGAGGCCGAGCCCGGAGCCGGAGCGCCCGGTCAGGCCCTGGCCGCGCCAGAAGCGGTCGAAGGCGCGGGCCTTGTCCGCGTCGGACATGCCGGGACCCTGGTCCAGCACCGAGAGCACCACCTCGTCGGGGCGGACCGCCACCTTCACGGAGATCACCGAACCGTCCGGGGAGACCTCCAGGGCGTTCGACAGGATGTTGTCCAGCACCTGGTCGAGGTGACCGGGACTGGCCAGCACCAGCGACCGGCCGCCCAGCTCCCCGTCCTGCGCGATGCTCACCCCGCGCTCCTCGGCGGCCGGCCGCCACACCGCGAGCCGGTTCTCCACCAGCTCCCGCAGCGGCAGCGCCTCGGCCGCCGAGACCTTCGCCTCGGCGCGGGCGAGCACGAGCAGTCCGTTCACCAGTCGGCTCATCCGGACGACCTCGGCGGTGGCCTGGTCCACGTCCTCGCGCACGAACGCCTCCTCGACCCCGTCCGCGATGTTGTCGAGGGACAGGCGCAACGCCGTGAGCGGGGTACGGAGCTGGTGGGAAGCGTCGGCGACGAAGATCCGCTGGGAGTCGATGAGGGTGTCCAGGCGTTCCGCGCCCGAGTTGAGGGTGCGGGCCAGGCGCTGGGTCTCCGGCGGTCCGGTCACCGGCGAGCGCGCGGTCAGATCCCCGTCGCCGAACTTGCTGGCCATCTCGTTGAGCTGGCGCAGCGGCCGGGTCAGCCGGCGCGCCACCAGCGCGCCGAGCCCGGCGGCCACCGCCAGCACACCGACGGCGAGGATCGCCCGGAAACCCCAGATCCGCCACAGCCGGGCGGTCAGATCGGAGGTCGGGTACGTGACGCGCACCGCGCCCACGATGTGGTTGTCCCTGATCGCCGGAACCGTCACCCGCAGCGCGCCGTCGCCCCAGCGCGCCGTGTCCGTCCCGTCCGTCCTGGAGGCCGGGAGCACGTCCACGTGGCCGGGCGTCCGGTCGGCGTACGCGGTCGCCAGCCGGTTCAGCGCGGCCCGTGAGGCGGGGTCGCCCTGCGCCAGCATCAGCGCCATCGTGTTCGCTTCCCGGCGCACCGAGGCCTCGGTGTCGCCGCGCAGCTGCGAGGTCAGCGTGAAGGCCACCGGCACGGTGAACGCGGTCAGCGCGACGGCCACCAGCAGCACGTAACTGACGATGAGCTGCCGGATCATGAGCCTGGCGCGCCCTGATCCGGAGCGGGGACCGACCGCGGGTCCGAGCCGGAGATCGAGCCGGAGGCCGAGCCGGACCCGCAGTCGGAGGCCGAGCCGGAGGTCGAGTCGGACCCGCAGTCGGAGACCGAGTCGGAGGCCGAGTCGGAGGTCGAGGCCGTCTTCGAGGTCGAGGCCGTCTTCAAGTGCGGCACCGGATCCCGTACGACCTCCAGACGGAACCCGACCCCCCGTACCGCCTCGATGGTGATCGCCCCCGCGAGCTTGCGCCGCAGTGCGGCGACATGGACGTCGAGCGTCTTCGTCGGGCCGAACCAGTTCGCGTCCCAGACCGCTTCCATGATCTGTTCGCGTGACATCAGCGCGCCGGGCTCCTCGGTGAGGAACGCGAGCAGGTCGTACTCCTTGGGCGCGAGCGCCGCCTCGACGCCGTCGAGGCGGACCCGGGCGGCCTTGCGGTCGACGGTGAGCCGGGGCCCGTACCGGTCGGGGCCCGCCGACTTCTCCGTAAGGGGCCGGACGCGCCGCATCACCGCTCTTATCCGCGCGATGACCTCCCGTACGCCGAAGGGCTTGGAGACGTAGTCGTCGGCGCCTATCTCCAGGCCCACCACCCGGTCGGTCTCGTCGCTGCGCGCGCTGATCACGATGATCGGCACGTCCCCGCGGGCCCGCAGCGCCTTGCAGACGTCGAGGCCGTCGGTGTCGGGCAGACCGAGATCGAGGAGGACGAGGTCGTACGGGCCCTGGTGGGCCAGCGCCGCGTGGCCGGTCGTCACCCACTCGACCTGGAAGCCGTAGCGCAGCAGTCCCCGACGAAGCGACTCGGCGACCGGCTCATCGTCTTCCACCAGGAGTACGCGAACGGCCGAACCTTAGTGCTTGAGAGTTAAGACACGGCGGTGTCGTGTGACACGGGGCACTTTCCGGAGTGGCGGGGCGTGTGGGCGGGCAGGTGCCGCTCGGAGCGGCCGGAGGAACCCTGCCGAAACCGGTGGATCTGACGACTCCGGTGGACTCCCGGTGGACCTTGACGGTCCGGAGTGATCACGTCGTGAGCGGGACATCTCATGATGCGATACTCCGGAAGGGAAATCCGGCCGCTCGTTAGACTGAGCCGACCGCAGTTGTGCGGTACAGAGACGGATTGAGCGAGGAGCGCACGTGGGCCTTGTCGTGCAGAAGTACGGAGGTTCCTCCGTAGCCGATGCCGAGGGCATCAAGCGCGTCGCCAAGCGAATCGTGGAAGCGAAGAAGAACGGCCACCAGGTGGTCGTGGTCGTTTCCGCGATGGGCGACACGACGGACGAGCTGATCGATCTCGCCGAGCAGGTATCTCCGATGCCCAGCGGACGAGAGTTCGACATGCTGCTGACCGCCGGAGAGCGGATCTCCATGGCCCTGCTGGCGATGGCGATCAAAAACCTGGGCCACAGCGCCCAGAGCTTCACCGGCAGCCAGGCAGGCGTCATCACCGACTCGGTCCACAACAAAGCGCGGATCATCGACGTCACGCCGGGCCGTATCCGGACGGCGCTCGACGAGGGCAACATCGCCATCGTCGCCGGCTTCCAGGGCGTCTCGCAGGACAAGAAGGACATCACCACGCTCGGGCGTGGCGGGTCCGACACCACGGCCGTCGCGCTCGCCGCGGCGCTGGACGCCGAGGTCTGCGAGATCTACACCGACGTGGACGGCGTGTTCACCGCCGACCCGCGCGTGGTGAAGAAGGCGAAGAAGATCGACTGGATCTCCTTCGAGGACATGCTGGAGCTCGCCGCGTCCGGCTCCAAGGTGCTGCTCCACCGCTGTGTGGAGTACGCCCGCCGCTACAACATCCCGATCCACGTGCGCTCGTCCTTCAGCGGACTCCAGGGCACCTGGGTCAGCAGTGCACCGATCAAGCAAGGGGACCAGAAGGTGGAGCAGGCCATCATTTCCGGTGTCGCTCACGACACCTCCGAGGCCAAGGTCACGGTCGTCGGTGTCCCGGACAAGCCGGGCGAGGCCGCCTCGATCTTCCGCGCCATCGCCGACGCCGAGATCAACATCGACATGGTCGTGCAGAACGTGTCCGCCGCCTCCACCGGTCTGACGGACATCTCCTTCACCCTCCCCAAGACCGAGGGCCGCAAGGCCATCGACGCCCTGGAGAAGGCGAAGAACGTCATCGGCTTCGACTCGCTGCGCTACGACGACCAGATCGGCAAGATCTCGCTCGTCGGCGCGGGCATGAAGACGAACCCGGGTGTCACGGCCGGCTTCTTCGAGGCGCTGTCCGACGCGGGGGTGAACATCGAGCTGATCTCCACCTCCGAGATCCGCATCTCGGTGGTCACGCGCGCCGACGACGTCCCCGAGGCCGTCCGCGCGGTGCACACCGCCTTCGGACTCGACTCCGACAGCGACGAGGCCGTCGTCTACGGAGGCACCGGACGATGACTGTCCTCTCGTACGGCGGCACTGGCCGCCGCTGATGACCAGGCCGGCAGGACCGACGCTGGCGGTCGTGGGTGCGACCGGGGCCGTCGGCACGGTCATGCTCCAGATCCTGTCCCAGCACGCGGACATCTGGGGCGAGATCCGTCTGCTCGCCTCCCCGCGCTCGGCCGGCCGCAAGCTGGCCGTGCGCGGCGAGGAGGTCGAGGTGGCGGCGCTCAGTGAGGCCGCCTTCGACGGGGTCGACGTCGCGATGTTCGACGTCCCCGACGAGGTGGCCGCGCAGTGGGCGCCGATCGCCGCGGCCAAGGGCGTCATCGTGGTCGACAACTCGGGCGCGTTCCGGATGGACCCGGACGTACCGCTGGTCGTCCCCGAGGTGAATCCGCACGCCGCGCGCGTACGCCCGCGCGGGATCATCTCCAACCCGAACTGCACCACCCTCTCCATGATCGTGGCGCTCGGCGCGCTGCACGCCGAGTTCGGCCTGCGCGAGCTGGTCGTCTCCTCGTACCAGGCGGTGAGCGGCGCCGGGCGCGCGGGCGTCGACACCCTGCGCCAGCAGCTGTCCCTCGTCGCCGGTACGGAACTGGGGACCAGCCCCGGTGACGTACGCCGGGCCGTGGGCGACAACACGGGCCCCTTCCCGGAGCCGGTGGCGCTGAACGTCGTCCCGTGGGCCGGGTCGCTGCGCGAGGACGGCTGGTCCTCGGAGGAGATGAAGGTGCGGGACGAGTCCCGCAAGATCCTCGGGCTGCCGGACCTGCCGGTGGCCGTGACCTGCGTCCGCGTCCCGGTCGTGACCACGCACTCCCTCACCGTGCACGCCCGTTTCGAGGGCAGGGTCACCGTGACCAAGGCCCGCGAGATCCTGGCCACCGCGCCCGGAGTCGTCCTGTTCGACAACCCGGCCGCCGGTGAGTTCCCCACCCCCGCGGACGTCGTCGGCACCGACCCGACCTGGGTGGGCCGCGTCCGCCGGGCCCTCGACGACCCGACCGCCCTCGAACTCTTCGTCTGCGGCGACAACCTCCGCAAGGGCGCCGCCCTCAACACGGCCCAGATCGCGGAACTGGTGGCGGCGGAGCTGTTCTAGACAGCCGCGTCAGGGGGCGGCGTGCGCGGGATCAACGGGATTCGACAGGATCAACAGGATTCGACAGGATCAACGGGATCACTCGGGTACGCCGTCGCCCCGACACCGGGGCTCCACGCGAAGGCGTACGGCATCAGACCCTCGATCCGTACGCTCCTGACGCCGCGCGTGGTGGGAAGGATGACGCGGATACCCGGGTGGTAGTCGAGAAGCACCTGCCGATCCCTCCCACAGGGCCCGACGACCCCCCGCCCCATGTTCCCGACGGCGACGATCGCGTCGAGCTCCCGGGCACCGGCGGCCCGCGCCGCGCCCAGCGCGACGAGTTCGGCGCAGGGGCCGCCGGTGAAGTGGTAGACGTTGATGCCCGCGTGCAGCGTGCCGTCGACGGCACGGACGGCGGCTCCCATGGTGTGGATGCCCTCCTCCCCGTCGGTGTTGGCGTCGACGACGTCCCTGGCGAAGGCGATGAGCTCCCGATCGGCGTCGGTCAGTTCGGCCAGGGGGATGTCCAGGGCTTCGGCCGGGGCTTCGGCCGGGGCTTCGGCCAGGTCTTCGGCTGGGGGGATGCTCATGGTCGAAGGCTAGAGAGGCAACGGCCGTAGCCGCGAACCGATTTCGGTGGCGCGGCTCTGAGCGTCCTCCGGCCCGGTCGGTGGGTTTCCCTGCCCAGGGTGTCCAGGGGGCAAAATCTCCCTGGCCATGACCGGATTCGTTTGTAGGATCTGTGTCAGTTGTGTGGCCGGAATAATGGTCCGGACCACTTGTACAGGACCCGCTTGGCGTTCGAAGATTTCCCTCCCCGTTCTCCGCAACCGCGCGGAGGGCGGGGAGCGTCTTTGCGGTCGCCCTAAAGGGGTGTCCGGGGGCGGCACGGCATAACGGGGCATAGGGGATGAGCTAGTACGCATGAGGGCATTCAATGCACTGCCAGGCGCGGTACCGGTCGCGTCGGCAGGCGTTCGGGCACATGGTCCGGCGGGCGTTGTGAGGTGCGTGGGGGCGGGTCTTGTGGAGCGCGTGGGGGCGGGCGTTGTGCGGTGGGTGGGGACGGGTGTCGTGGGGTGCGTAGGGACGCGTGTCGTGGGGTGCGTGGGAGCGGGCGCTTCGGCCGGTGTGAACCCTGGAGCGAATGTGATGCCTGTCGCGTACAACCCTGACGGGGGTAGGCGTGTCCAACTGGCGTGGCAGAGGTTCTCGAATTCACCGCGGTACAGACCAGGGGCACGCCCCTGCGTCCACCCCGCCGACTCCGCAGCCCCGGCGTGCCCGGCGGCATGCCGGTGATCGCGCCCATGCCCGCAGCGCGGCCCGCCCGCATACCGAGTCAGCGCGACGGCGCTGAAGACAGCATGGCCGCCGGCACCACGGTCGACCATCTCACCGAGACCTACCGCGCCCACTACCGGTCGCTGCTGGGCCTCGCGGCTCTCCTGCTCGACGACACCGCCTCCTGCGAGGACGTCGTCCAGGAGGCCTTCATCCGCGTGCACTCGGCGCGCAAACGTGTCCGTGACCCCGAGAAGACGCTCGCGTACCTGCGTCAGACCGTCGTCAACCTCTCGCGTTCCGCGCTGCGCCGGCGCATCCTCGGCCTCAAGCTCCTCTCGAAGCCGATGCCCGACATGGCGAGCGCGGAGGAGGGTGCGTACGACCAGCTGGAGCGCGACGCCCTGATCAAGGCGATGAAGGGCCTGCAGCGCCGTCAGCGCGAGGTCCTCGTCCTGCGCTACTTCGCGGACATGACCGAGGCCCAGGTCGCCGAGACCCTCGGGATATCGCTCGGGTCGGTCAAGGCGTACGGCTCGCGCGGCATCGCGGCGCTCCGTGTCGCCATGGAGGCCCCGGCATGAGCCAGCGACGCGACAACCACGACCCACACGAGCCCTACGAGTGGCATGAGCCGACACCCCGGACCACGCCCGCCGAAGACGAGCACGAGCACGAGCAGCAAGCTGGGAACGGAACTTTGAACCACGGCCCCGACGCAAACGGCCCCCGCCCGCAGGGCCCGGACGCACAGGGCCCGGACGCGCAGGGGCCGCACGCACTGGGCTCGCACGCACTGGGCTCGCACGCACTGGGCTCGGACGCACCGGGCTCGGACGGGTCCGGTTCGGACGGGTCCGGTTCGGACAAGCTGGGCTCCGACGGGTTCGGCTCGGACGAACTGGCGCTGCGCCGGCTGCTGCACCAGGCCGTCCAGGAGATCGAACCCACCGACGGCACGCTGGAGCACCTGCGCCGCGCGGTCCCCGCACGACGGGCCCGCAAGCGTCAGGCCATCGTCGGCGTGGCCGCCGCCGCGCTCTTCATCGGCACCGCAGTCCCCGCCCTCGTGCATGTCTCGAACGCCTCCGGGTCGAACGCCGACCCGTCCATAGCGGGCAACAGCTCACAGGCCCAGGGCGGCACCAGCCAGGGCAAGAACCCCGACGGCGGCGAGAGCTCCGTGGGCGGCACCTCAGGCACCTCCAAGGACAAGGGCAAGGGCAGCCAGACCGGCACGCCCGACAAGGGGAAGGGGACGAACACCGGTGCGGCCACGGGTGCCCCCGATCCCTCTGCCTCGGTCGAGATCTCGCCCGCGTGCACACCGGCGCAGCTCGGCGGAGCCACCAGTACCGTCGGCACCCCGGACGCCACCGGCGCGGTCTACGGCTCCTTCACCCTCTCGAACATCTCCGCCACCAGCTGCACCGTCAGCGGCGTGGGCACGCTCGGCACCCTCGCGCAGGGCGCCGCGGACTCGGCCAAGATCAGCGTGGTGACGCATGTGGCGGGCGACGCGGCCACCGGGCTGCCCGACCCCACCACGGAGGTCGCCTTGGTGGTGCTGAAGCCGAGCGCCTCGTACGTCGTGAAGTTCGCCTGGGTGCCCTCGGAGACCTGTCCGACCACCGGCGGCAGTCAGCCCACGCCGACCCCGACCACCACCACGGACGGCGCCACCAGCACGGGCGGCACCGCCACGGACACCGGTGGCACCGGCACCTCGACCCAGATGGTGACGGAGGACGGCGGACTGGCCGACGGCAGCGTCACCGTGTCGTACACGGCGGAGACGGGCGCGGCGACGGCCACGACGACCGTGTCCAACGCGTGCGCCGGGACGATCTACCGGACGGGGATGTTGCCGGCGTCCTGAGGGGCGTCGGCGGCGCCGGCGGCACCGGTTTGGTCGGTGGCTTCGGTGGTGGCTTCGGCTTCGATGGTGGCTTCGGCTTCGGCGGTGGCTTCGGTGACCGTGGCTTCTTCTTCGTCATGGTCCGGGACGAGTCCCAGCTCCGCGTCCCGGGCGAACTCCGCCTCGCGGCGCAGCAGCCGGAACCACATGAAGACCACGAAGCCCGCGAAGACGAACCACTCACCGGTGTAACCGAGGTTCTGGAACGCCTTCAGGTCCAGGCCGGTGCCCTGAGGCGCGGTCGCGGGCACCGCACGCATCCCGCTGTCGGCCTTCGCGAGGGTGATCCAGGCGTCGTACACCTCGTACGGCACCAGGTTCACCAGTGATGCCGAGCTGATCGCGCCGGTCTGTCCTGCGGGCAGACCCCCGGCGGCGGTGACGCCGTTCGACCCCGGGCTCTCGGACGCCTGGAGCGCACCCGTGACGGTGACCTCACCGGTCGGGGCGGCGGGCGCCTTCGCCGGGTCGGCGTTTCCGGGCAGCCAGCCCCGCACGACGGGCAGTGCCTTGCCGCCGTCGATGCGCAGCAGCGTCAGCACGTAGAACCCGCGCTCGCCGTCGAGCTCGCGGCCCGGGACGAGGAGCTGCTTGCCGTACCGGCCGGTCGCGGTGGCCTGCTTTCCGGAGGTCTCCGTGCTCACGGGCAGCAGCCGGGCGAGCGGACGGGCCGCCTCCGTCCTGGCCGCGGCGGCCTGCTCACCGGCCGCGCGGTGGTCCTGTACCCGAGCCTCGAACCGGCTCAACTGCCACGACCCCATGAAGATGCAGAAGGGGATGGCCAACAGCACGAAGACGTTGATCCCCCACCAGCGGGGCGTCAGCAGGAACCGGTACACGACTTAAAGGTACGGTGCCGAGCTCGACGCCGAGGCTTCGGGGCCCCTCCTGCCGGTGCTCTTTCGAAGTTCGTTCGGCGCGATCGGCGAAGTTATCCACAGGCTGGGGACCTCGCCAGCGCGGGGTCGGTCGGGCCAGGCACTATGGGGCCATGACTGAGAGCAACGGGTCCATCGAGCAGCAGCAGGCAGCCATGCCCGACTGGGAGAAGCGCTTCCGGGCGCCGCGGGTGTCGCTGCCCGACTGGGCGGAGGACGCCCCGCACCGCGCGCTGTTCGTCTCCAACGCGACGGGGACGTACGAGTTGTACGCGTGGGACCGCGGGACGGGGCAGCAGCGCCAGGTCACGAACCGGGCGAACGGTACGACGGACGGGGTGCTCTCCCCGGACGGCGAGTGGATCTGGTGGTTCGACGACAAGGACGGGGACGAGTTCGGCATCTGGCGCCGCCAGCGCTTCACCGCTCCCAAGAGCACGGATACCGGCGACGGCGACAGCGGCGGCGGCCTCGGTGCCGGTGCCGGTGTTGCTGAGGCCGACGCCCCCGCCGCTCCGGGCCTGGAGCCTTCCTACCCCGGGGGCCTGGCCATCGGCAGGGACGGCCGGACGGCGGTCGTGGGCCGCTCGACGGACGAGGACGGCTCGACGATCCACGTGGTCCGCCTCGGCGAGGAGCCGGTGGAGATCTACCGTCACCGGGAGTCGGCGGGCGTCGGCGACCTCTCGCACGACGGCTCCCTGATCGCGGTCGAGCACACCGAGCACGGCGACGCGATGCACTCGGCGCTGCGGGTGCTGCGCCCGGACGGCTCGACGGTCACCGAGCTGGACGACACCAAGGGCGGCACGGTCGAGCTGGGCCTGGAAGTGCTCGGCTTCGCCCCCGTCGATGGCGACACCCGCCTCCTCATCGGCCATCAGCGGCGCGGCCGTTGGGAGCCGCTGGTGTGGGACGTGGCGACGGGGGAGGAGACGGACCTGGTCCTGGACCTCCCGGGCGACGTGGCGGCCGAGTGGTACCCCGACGGTTCGGCCCTCCTCATCGCCCACAGCTTCGAGGCCCGCAGCGACCTGTGGCGCTACGACCTGGCGTCCCGCGAGCTGGTCCAGGTGCCCACCCCGCAGGGCACCGTCTCCGGGGCGACGGCCCGCCCCGACGGAACCGTGGAGTACCTGTGGTCCTCGGCGGCCGAGCCGTCCGTGGTCCGCTCGACGACGGGCGAGATCGTCCTCGATCCCCCCGGCCTGAAGTCCCCTGGCTCGGTTCCCGTGGAGGACGTGTGGGTGGAGGGCCCAGGCGGCCGTGTCCACGCGCTCATCCAGAAGCCGGCGGGCACGACGGGTCCTCTGCCCACCGTCTTCGACATCCACGGCGGCCCGACCTGGCACGACAGCGACTCCTTCGCGGCGGGCCCGGCTGCCTGGGTGGACCACGGGTACGCGGTGGTCCGGATCAACTACCGAGGCTCCACGGGCTACGGCCGCGAGTGGACGGACGCCCTCAAGCACCGAGTCGGCCTGATCGAACTCGAGGACATCGCGGTGGTCCGGGAATGGGCGGTGACGTCGGGCCTCGCCGACCCCGCCCGCCTGATCCTCACCGGCGGCTCCTGGGGCGGCTACCTCACCCTCCTGGGCCTCGGCACGCAGCCGGACGCGTGGACCCTCGGCATCGCCGCCGTCCCGGTCGCCGACTACGTGACGGCGTACCACGACGAGATGGAAGCCCTGAAGGCGATGGACCGCACCCTCCTCGGCGGCACCCCCGAGGAGGTCCCCGAACGCTTCGAGGCGTCCTCCCCCCTCACCTACGTCGACGAGGTCAAGGCCCCCGTCTACATCTCGGCCGGCGTCAACGACCCCCGCTGCCCCATCCGCCAGATCGACAACTACGTAGCCCGCCTCACCGCCCGCAGCGCCATCCACGAGGTCTACCGCTACGACGCGGGCCACGGCTCCCTGGTCGTCGACGAACGCATCAAACAGGTAAAGCTCGAACTCGACTTCGCAACCAGACACCTGCCCCAGTAATCGACCTCGACAGGGGGCGCGAGGACCTACGCGCCCCACAACCAAAGAACCCACGCAAACGACAGAGGCGAAGCCCCGGGGGGCAGGGGCGGAGCCCACAGAGATCCGGGGACAGCACCCCCCTTCAACGGGCTCCAGGGGCGGAGCCCCGCGGGGCCGCGTTGTGCGGCGGGGTGCAGGGGCAGAGCCCCGAGGGAGTCCGGGGGTGGCGCCCCCCGGCGGGGTTTGGGGCGCAGCCCCGAGGGAGTCTGGAGGCGGCGTCGTGTGGCGGGGTCTGGGGCGCAGCCCCGCAGGGGGTGTGGGGGCGGAGCCCCCTCGCGGGGGCTGGGGCGGAGCCCCAGAGGGATGGGACGGGTAGGGGCGGCGGGGGCGAAGAAGATCCCCCCACCCCACTCCCCGCACCGGAACCAGCACCGGCACCGCCACCGGAACCAGCACCGGCACCAGACACCCCCGACACCAAAAACCTACGTGCCCGCCGATTCCCGTCGCCGCCGCCCCAACAACTCCGCCAGCCCCCTCCGAGTCGCAGCCAACACCACCCGATCCTCCGCCCGAAGCACATACGTAGAGGGAAGATCCCAGACCAGCCCGGAACCACCCCGCTCGCCCGCACCGCTCCCAGCACCCCCCACGGCGGACACCGGTTCCCCACCCCGCCGTCCCCCCGACGCAGCCGTATCCAACGCAAGCACCCGCCACGCCCCCGCCCGAAACGCCTCCCCCACAGTCCGCCCCTCCAACTGTGGATGCCCACCCACCACGATGGCCGCGAACAGCAACACCCGCCGCTCCACCGGAATCGCCCCGAGGATCTGCCGCCCCATCATGGCCCCGGCAAACGCGGGCGCCGCGAGGTGCGACACGCTACGACTCCGGGTCAGCGCCTGCGGATGCGCGGCCCGCAGGGTCCGATACACGGCGGTGGCGAAGTCGTCGTCGTACAACCGCAGCACGACCCGAAGATCGGGCCGCACGCCACGGGCGTACAACGCGGCCTCCAGATTCGTCGTGTCCGCGCTGGTCAGCGCGAGCAGCGCATGCGCCCGATGAATCTTCGCGGCTTCGAGCACACCCTCCTGAGTCACATCCCCCAACACCACCGGCACCCGCAACCGCCGCGCCAGCGCCAGCCCCCGCGCCTCCGGATCGGCCTCGACGCACACCACCGGAATGTTCAGCTCCCGCAGTCGCGTCAGCACCCGCGTCCCGATCTTCCCGACCCCGAGCAGCACCACATGCCCGGACAGCCCCCGCGGCGGTTTGCGCAACGCGGACCCGCTCCGGAACGTACCGAGCGCCTCCAGCACGGCGGCGAGCAGCACAGGCAGCAGCAACAACCCGACGAGCCCGGAGAAGAGCTGAAGAATCTGCCGCCCGATGGGCTCACCGATGGCGGGGTTGTTGATGGCGAAGAGATCGAGCAGCGTCAGATAGGTCGCCTGCAGCGGGGGTTCCCCGGTGACGACCATCGACGCGACCGCCAGCCCCACCACACACCCCACCAGCCCGGCGAACGACCAGCGCAGCCGACGCGACAGCAGCGAGCCGAAGGGCACGACACTGCGCCCGGCGGACGGCGCGGACGCGGCGTACGACACCGTCTCCAGGACGACGGTCCCGCGCCCGGTGGCCGCCGCCACGGCCCGTTCGTCGGGCAGCAGCCGAGGCCCCTGCGACCCGCTGCTCTCGGAACCGTCCGCGCCGGCGGGGTCGTTGGTGGTGGCGGACAGCAGCGCGAGCGTGCACAGCCCGGGATCGGCGACCTCGCCGGGCCCCGGCGGCGGCCGCTCCACCGCGCGCAGCATCAACCCATCGGTCTGGACGACCTTGCTGGTCCCGGCGACGGCGGTCGCGGCGAGTGCGGGCGCGGCGGTGTCGGCATCGGACAACACGGTGGTGGACGCATCGAACCCGAGCCCCCCACTCCCCGCGCCGCCGTCTCCCTCACCATCGGCCACGGCCATGGCCAACGCCGAAGCCTGATCGAGGAGTTCCTCGATGTGCTGCCCGAGGCGTCGGTTGTAGAGCCGTATGACGAGCCGCAGCCGCGGATTGAGGCGGCGCGCGGTGAGCGCGGCCCGGATGTTGGTCTCGTCGTCGTCATGGACGAGCGCGAGGGCGGCGGCCCGTTCCACACCGGCCTCGGCGAGTACGGACTCGGTGAGTTCGGCGGCCTCCAACACCCGTTCGGAACCGGCGGGTTCGGCCGTCCGGTTGGGCGGCCCCTCCCCGTTGCCCGCGGCCCGGTTCACCGCCGCGGACATCCGGTCGAACAGAGTCGAGGCCCGCGCCCGCCCGACCACCGGCGGTCGCACACTGCGCTGGGTGGGCGGCACGACGAGGGTCACCCGTTCGCCGTAGACACCCCGCAGTTCGGCGGCCAGCCGGTGCGCCAGGGCGTCGTCACCGGCCACCACCATGTGCGCGGTCGTGTCGGTCGACGGGCTTTGATACGGAAGGGTCGCCACGAGGGAGAAGAGTGCCGTACTGGGAGGTGTGGTTCCAGAGGGCGGCGGGCGGCCGGCATCGCCTCAGCGACGCGTACGGGCCCGTGCCTCGCGCGGCGGCCGGACGAACTGCAACTCCAGCGCGACCGGGGGTTCGGCGACCCCCGGCCCTCCGGCGGACGCCCAAC
Source organism: Streptomyces olivochromogenes (assembly GCF_001514115.1). Lineage (GTDB taxonomy): Bacteria > Actinomycetota > Actinomycetes > Streptomycetales > Streptomycetaceae > Streptomyces > Streptomyces olivochromogenes. The sequence goes on along the minus strand of NZ_KQ948460.1, from coordinate 210,336 downwards.
TCACCAGCTCCTCGGTGCAGTCGTCTCCCATCGCGAACCCGATCCAGATCGCCCGCGCACCCCGGCGCCGCGCGTCCCCCGAGGGCTGCACGACCACGACATTGGCCTGGTCGCAGGGTCCGAGACAGTCCACGGTCCGCACCACGAACCGTCCCCCGGACGCCTCGGCCCCGGCCCGCAACCGCTCCAGCTGCCAGGCGTGATCGTCGTCGGGATACTTCCGCGGATCGCCACAACAACACCCGCGGCAGACGACCAGCGTGCAGGGCCGCGACGCGGCGGCACCGATCGCCACCGTACGAGACCTGTCGGCCGAGGCTCGGTTCAACGGATCGGCTCTCCTTGTCGAACGTATGTCTACAATCGCAGACGATAGTTGACGATCCCCACCGCGAGTGGTTCGAGACGGACGGCGGCGCGACGGCGAAGGCCGGGCCGACCAGCTGTTACGGCCGTGAGCGCCCGGCCGGTGCTCTCGATTCGGGATCGCACAGCTCAGCAAGCTCGCTCAGGTCGTTCGAGACCATGACCCGAGCGAGGCGTCCGGCTATGGCCACGACCTCGGGCCAGGCCGCTGCCTGAAGATGCTCGGCGTCGGTGTCGTGGGGCGCCTCGGCCGCCGCGGCGTTGAGCGCGACACCGAGGGCCCGCATGAGAGTCACCTCTTCCTCGGTTCGCAAGCTGACGCCGAGGTACCGTTCGGGCTCGTCGGCGTCACAGAAGTCGTCGAAGAGCGTATGGAAGACGTGGTCCACGTTCTCGAACCTCGAAGGGTCGAGCCACACGTCCCGCTGCCACGGGGGATTGGCCAGAGCCAGGACCACAGGTACGACGTGGACACGGTGATTCGCCATGACTTGGGCCTCTTCGCTCACAAGTCCGAGCCTAGCGACCACCGCTCCAGACGGTGCCGACGCTTTCAGGAGCACCGTGCGGGTCCGTTGTCAGTGCCCGCGGCTATGGTCTCCAACGCGCGGTCGGCTTCCGGGGGTTCCAGCTCTGAAAGGAATGGTTGCATCCCCGGCCTGTCTGGGGGCGGCCCGGAGATTCGTCCGGGACCCAACCGACGGTCGGGCTTCGTCGATGGCCAGGAGGCAACCTGCCAGCGCCGACCGCGCACCACGTTCCCATGTATGGGCGACGTACGTTGTCGACGGCGCCATGGAGCTCCGTGTCGAGGGCTTCTTTCCCGACGCCCCGGCCGGCTACTGGGCGGATCATCCCGAGCCGTGTGTCGGGCTTGGTGTTGCTGATGGCGACCTTGGCGTCGCCGTAAGCAATATGGCGCGCTGATGGACACCCTGACCGCGCTGGGGCACGTTCCGCGGGACGTCGAGGCGCTCGCCTCCACCCACCTGCACACCGGCTGGGGCCACGTTCGTGACGCCGACGGGAAGCTCGCACAAACGTTCCCGAAAGCTCGCTACGTGGTGACACCCGGACACAGCCCCGGTCACACGCGGCGAGGCAGCGGCTACTGAACGAGCTGGAGACGTCGGGCAGCATCGGTTTCGCATTCCACTTCGGTGACCAGCCCTTTGGGCGTGTCACCGTTCAGCGGGACGTCCCCTCACACCACGACCGGAGCTCCGACCGAGGCGCCCCGCTGGACAAGATCCACCGGCTCGCCGGTCGCCGGAAGCCGCACTCAGAGCCTCGCCCTGACCTGCCGTTTCCCGGCCCGAGGGCGCCCTCGCCCCACACCCGTCCCACGGTGAACCGCGCTGCGACCTGGGTGAAGCGCGCTCGAAGGCAAGCCCTGACATACGTCGGCTGGACTTTCGTCCGGCTCCCAGGCGCGAGATCCTGGTACTCCGACCGTGGACCAGCGAACAAGTGCGGGCTGGTGCGCCTCTCACGCGTCGTAAAGCCCACCTCATGGTCATACGGCCCTCAGCGCGACGGGTACCGTCGCGCCTTCCAGAAGGAGGCCGGGCGATGAATCTCCCGTCATACCGTGACCGCAGAAGAGCGACAGCACCGCCGCGGCTCCCCGGCCGGGCCAGGAACGCACGAAGACTGAGCGCTGCCGCCGCCGTGGCGGCGATGCTCCTGGCGGGCTGTGACACGGGCACGTCCAAGGCGTCCCCGCACTCCAGTGGTCCCGGCGTGTCCCTCGCCCCGTCCGCCACGTCTTCCCACTCCCGTTCGACCTTCGCTCCGGCCCTCACCTCCGCCGCCGCCGCGTGCACCAACAGCACGAAGCTGGCCGGGTGGTCGAACCGCCGACTGGCCATGCTGACCATCGCCGTCCCGGTGTCGGAGACCTCGGTGTCCGACGCCACGTCCGAGGTGAGCGCCGGTGCGGGCGGTGTGCTGCTGTTCGGCAGCAAGGCGCCGTCCGACCTCGGCTCCCGGCTGACCACCCTGAAGTCCCATGTACCCGGCCATCTGGGCCTGTTGGTGATGACCGACGAGGAGGGCGGCGGCATCCAGCGCATGTCGAACCTCGTCGGGTCCCTGCCCTGGCCCGCGTACATGGGCGCGCACTGGACTCCGGCCCAGATCCAGCAGAACGTCACGAAGGTCGCCAAAAAGATGGCTGCCGCCCAGGTGAACATGGACCTCGCGCCGGTGGTCGACGTCGACGGCAGGAACGTGGCACCCAGCAAGACCAATCCCGACGGATGGCGGTCCTTCAGCGGCAACACCACGGTGGTCTCCAAGGCCGGTGTCGCGTACATGAACGGGTTGCGCGCCGGAGGCGTCATACCCGTCGTCAAGCACTTCCCGGGCCTCGGCGGCTCCAATTACAACTCCGACTTCGGCCCCGCCCGCACCCTGCCCTGGTCCACCCTGCAGAAGGTGGGCATCCCGCCGTTCACAGCGGCCATCAAGGCCGGCGCCCCGGCCATCATGGTCTCCAACAACATCGTGCCGGGCCTGGGCACCAATCCGGCGAGCCTGTCACCCACCGCCATCAGCTCCGAGCTGCGCGGCAAGATGGGATTCAAGGGACTGGTGGTCACCGACTCGCTCAGCGCCAAGGCGATCTCCGCCGCCGGCTTCAGCATCCCCGCGGCCGCCGTCCAGGCCCTGCGCTCCGGCGCCGACATGGTCATGTTCGACCTGGGCAGCAACGTCAGCTCCCAGACGTCCTCGATCGCCACGGCGATCACCAACGCGGTGACCGGCGGACATCTCTCCCGCAGCCGGCTCATCGACGCGGCGGGGCACGTCCTGGCCGTCCGGCACGTGAATCTCTGCTCCTGACCAGACACACACACCGGGGCCGCTCTGCGGGGGCGACTGCGGTCGGCAGGGGCGCGGGCACCCTTCTGATCCGTAGCTCTACAGGAAGCGGTCGCCGGCGGTTGTACCGGCCGCCGCTAGGTCGCTGACGGATGGCTCGGGTCGGCTACGGACTGGGAGGCAGGCAGCTGTACTTCGCTGCCGTACGGCGGCGCCGGCGCCTCGGGAGTTCCGCCCGGACTCCGGGCGAGCATCATCAGATACAGGCCGACGACGCCGAATGCCAATCCTCCGTAGAAGAGCACGTCGCCGCTGTGGGGGGTGAAAATGATCGTTTGGTCCATGAGCTGCATGGCGAAGAAGAGGCCGAGCATCAGCTCGCCCCAGCCCCAAAGGCGTGGCCGTGCAATCGACGCTCTGAGCCAGGGGAACAGCCAGGCCGTTGTCACGGCAGCCAGGCCGGGGACGAAGCAGATCGTTGCGGCCAAGATCGCCACTACCCAATCAAAGGTGTCCATGAACGAAAACCACCCCTCACCACGTCGGCTCTGCGACTCGTTCCAGCAGCGTAGAGAGCATGTCAGGCCAGTCATACGACGGGAATGGACAGCGGCGATTGTTAGCGCGATCCTCGCCCGGACTGACGGAAGTTGGGCGGGTGTCCTGCACCCACATCCCTCCCCGGGGTGATGGCAGACGGGATGGGAGCCCTCCGGGCAGAACGCTCCTCCTCGCTCGGGTCGGATCGCCAGCCGTGGGGCGCACACCCGGCGAACCGATCGCGACATTCCGGGGCGCACTGACTCGACAAGGGAGTACTAAGAGAGTACTAGAGCACGATGATCACGACACCTCCGTGGTTGAAGAAGCGGTGGCGGTCGAAACGGTGGTCGAAGCGGAACCCGTGGTGGTCGAAGCGGTGGTCGAAGCACCGTCCGCCCCAACCATCGTGGCCGCCACACCAGTTGGTGGTCACCTGGGTGTGCACGGCAGGGGCTGCTGCGGCGGCCGTGCCCGCTGTGCCGATCGCAGCGCCGCCGGCCATCAGAATGCCGGCCGCGGACACCGCGGCGAGACGCCTCGCGTGTTGTGCTCGCATGATGGATGCACCTTTTCCTCCATCGTCTCGCGCAGCTCTCAGGCACGAGATGGATAGCCGCAGCCGAAAGGGAGGAGCGGCACGGTCGCAGGCGTCACCTCGCACAGACGAGGAGCACGTCTTGGAGCCAAGATCCCCTCTGTACGGGAACCAGCCGACCGGGGCGTATCCCCGGGTTGCGGCTCTGTTATGAGTACGTTGACGGCGCCTTTTTGGATTGCCGCGTCGGCGGAAAGCCCGCGAAGGAACTCGCACCTCGCGGACTGCGCCACACGACCAAGACGCGCATGCAGGCGCAGATAGGTACGCAGCAACGCCCGAGGGCCCTTACCGATCCGGTAAGGACCCTCTGAACCGCTATTTGGCTGTCGGGGCAGCGGAAACCCACGACCTCTTCGTTCCCGAATGAGGTTCGTTCCCGAATGAGGTTCGCTCTCTGATCTTGCCAGGGCGGATGGTGTTTCTCCTGGTCAGAGACCTGTTTCCGGTTGGTCTCGCGTGGGGTGGAAGGGTTTTCGGGAGCGGGTCGGCTCCCAAACGGCTCCCCGAAGGGCCGCCTGGAACACCGGCATGAGTGGGGGCAGCACCACTCCTCAAGCTGAGCAGCCGGGGTTCGTCACCATCGGCTCGGCACGCCCCAGGCGGGCACGCGTACCAGCAGGACGCTGGATCCGGACCCGAGGGCGTCGAACTGGTCGACTGCGTGAACGCCATGAGTGGCCTGCACAGGAGTTGATGAACCGGTCAGCCGTCCGCTCCCAATCGCCGGCGAACGTGCTCCGGAAGCGGGTAAGGGCGCTAGGCCGGCAGCTGACGCAGGGCTTCCTCGGTCCTTCCGTCGAGTACGGCGGAGTGGGTCGACCGTGCCAGTTCGGTGACGTCCGCCATGTCCACGATCCAATGGTCCACGTAACGGTCCACGGCTTCGCCGGACAGGCCGACCTGAATGGCACGCCACGGTTGTGCTTCCAGACGGATCGACCGGTCCGGATCCCACCGCACGCGCACCGGGCAATCGGCGACCTCCGCGCGCCACTGGTCCCGGTCCGCTTGCACACCGGGCCGGAAGTGACTGAGGGCCGCGTGCGCCGGCGCCCACTCGAACCCCGCCCGGTCGATTTCGATGCGGAGGATTCGTTCCTGGTTTCGGCTTCCGGGCCCAGCCGGAGCGGTACGTCATCCACAGGAACGACGGTTTGATCCACGTCAAGCCTCGTTCGCAGACCTGTTCCGGCGGGCTTGGAGCAGCGCGTCCGAGGCCTGTCTCCCCTCGCCAGTGTCAGCCGACCGACTCCATGAACTTCAGCATCCGCCGGTTGATCTCGTCCGCATGGTCGATCTGCGGTCCGTGTCCGGTGCCCGAGACGATCTCGGCAAGGGCGCCCGGCACCAGGCGCGGAACCCTCTCCACTTGCCGCTGCGGGTGCACCAGAAGGCTTCGCTTGCCGAGTACCAGGTAGAGCGGGGTGCGGATGGTGGACAGTTCGTCCTCCGACAGGGGCAGTGGAGCCGGGCGGCGTATCCGGTAGGCGCGGACACCCAGCCTGATCATCGTGCGCAGCTCCGGCTCGATGAGGACCGGCTGCTCCAGCCAGGCGGCCAGTCGCGGGCGTAGCGCCTTGGGTGCGAAGGTCGCGAAGAGGCTGGCGAAGATCCAGACAAAAAAGCGCAGACCGACCTTCTCCAGACCACCGGGGTCGAGCAGAGTGACGGAGGCGAGGCGGCCAGGCCTTCGGTGCGCCTGATTCAGGGCGAGCCATCCGCCGTACGAGGAACCGACGAGATGGACGTGGTCAAGGCCTAGTTCGGCCAGTGTCTCGTCGAGCCACTGCGCAGCGCGTTCGGGCTGGTGGATGGCCTCACGCGGCACACTGCGGCCCGGGTCGCCCGGGGTGTCGATCGCATAGACGGGACGTTCGGCGCTGAGCGCCGGGGTGTTCGGGTACCACATGGCGGAGCAGCTGCCGGCGCCGTGCACCAGCACGACGGGGGTCCGGGACCCGTCGGCCGGGCCGTACCGGTAGACGTGTGTCGTCCCGAAGCTGGTTTCCACGTCCACCTCGGCGACAGCCGTTGCTCCCAAGGCGTATACGGCGTCGCAGGCGGCGAAGTAGCGGTCGCGAAGGGCATCGTTGGCGTACCGCCCGACATCGGGCCGGACACTGCTACGGGTCGTGGTCTCGGACACGGGTGGCCACCTCCGGAAGTGATCGGCTGTTCGTGATACGACCGTATCATCAATTTGATACGGCTGTACCATGAAAAGGGCGGGGCTCGACGAGAGGGCCGCTCAGCAGAACCGATGGTGGAGGCAAGGACCCATGCCGAAGCGTGTGGATCACACACAGCGACGTATCGAGATTGCCGAGGCCCTCATCCGGGTCGCCGGGCGGCGCGGACTGCACGCCGTGGGAATGCGTGATGTGGCAGCCGAGGCCGACGTGTCACTGCGGCTGGTCCAGTACTACTTCGAGACCAAGGAGAAGCTGCTGCTCTTCGGCCTTCAGCTGCTGGCGGAGAGATTCGGGGAGCGGGTCGCCGCCCGAGTCACGGCAGCAGAAGCCGACCCGAGCCCGCGCGCGACGGTGGAGGCGCTACTGATGGCGGCGTTGCCGACCGACGAGGAGAGCCGCACCTTCCACCTGCTCTACACCTCGTACGCCGTTCTGGCGGTGACCGACCAGGCGCTCGCCGCCCAGCCCTTCGTCAGGGACCCCGATGCCGCCGAGGACGCGCTGACCAAACTCCTCCGACAGGCGCAGGGAGCGGGTCTTCTGAGTCCCGGTGCGAACCCTCGGCTGGAAGCAGTCACCCTCCTCGCCATGTCGGCGGGACTCGGCACCAGCGTCCTCGTCGGCCAGCGCGGCCCGGAGGCGGCCGCCGAGGTCCTGCACCACCAACTGGACCGGATCTTCCAGGAAAGTGATCACAGTTCGCGCATGTGACTGTGAACGCGGCTTGATGGTCCGACTATGTGGCGCTGCCTGGCCGACTTACCGCACAGCAGGTGGACCGGTTCACCGAAGGACTTCAGCCCGTGCCGCTGCGCCCCTTCTGGCCGTGGGCTCCCACACGCTTCTACGTCGCCCCAGGGCTTGTCCTGCACGTCTCGGACGAAGGTGACAACAGCTTCAGCATCTGGGCCGGCGCCACCCACCGCGGCGCTCTCGCCCCGCTGGCTGACGCCGCAGTGGAGTGGACCCAGTTCGACGGCTGACATCGCGTCCCAGCCCGCTTGCCTCCGTCACCAGGCAGGGGACAAGAGACCGTCATAAGGCTGTGAACGCGGCTTGATGATCCACGTCATGCGTTCGCGCTTGAGCGGTGCCACGAACGTCCGGGCGCGCAGCGCCGGTTCGGCGATCTCCTGCGGGTATGCCTGATAGACAGTGATCGTTGAATCGGTGTGGGCCGCTCGTACGACGCGACCGTGCTCTGCGTCCGTCACCGACCGCGTGCCTCGGACGCCCACGTGCTCGCCTTGTGGATCTCCGGCCCCTCGACGTGTGCGGCACCGGCCGTGTACAGCAGCCACAGCAGGTCGAGGGATCCGAAGAAGGATTCCCCCCAACTGTCCACCCAGACGCGAACCTGCTGCGGACCCACCGGGACGACGTCCCAGAACTCCCAGCCTCGAGAATCCTCGTCCGGGTCGAACCGGTAGATCCAGGTCTGCAGGGACCAGGGAGTTCCACCACTCCGGTTCATGTACGCGGTGCGGCCGCCCCGGGCGAATTCCTGGTGCGTCTCACCGTCCCGGGCGCTGACCGCCGTGAACCAGTCCGGGAATTCGTCGGCCGGCAGGTCCTCGTCGTCGAACTCCGCCGTGCAGGCCAGATGGAGCGCGGTCGAGAGGACATGACGTACCCGCTGCGCGTACGCCTCGGGGGAGCCCTCGGCGACATCGACAGTGAAGGCGGCCAGAACCGGCGGAGCCGACTCGGCAGGGCGAAGCTGCCGTACGCGATCCAGTTCAGCGGCGACGCTCTCCTCGCTGTGGATCATTGTTCGATCCTGTCCTTCCTGCACGATGCGCCCGGAGTTGCGGATGATCTCGTCGCGCAAGCCGGGGAAAAGCTTGGGGCCGTTACGGGCACAGGCTTTGAGGTCTGGTCTCGTCCTTATCAGGTCGATCATCGCGAGCTCTGGACACTGGATCTTGGCCGCCATGCGGCGTGAGAGTGGTCGCTAGGGTTCGCCCTGATCCGCCTTCGTCCGCTGCTGTTGGTGTCAGCCGCTGGTGTCAGACATCAGTCGCCCACTTGACGGTCGTCCTAGATAGGGGGTTAGGGGGGTTAGGGGCGGCACTCAGTCGCCGTCGCCGGCACGACGAGCCTTGGCGAATGCTCCGCCCCGGAGCAGAAGCACCGCACCGAGCACGACGAACCCCAGAGCTACGGTGGAAAGAACCATCGCCGCCCCGGAAGAGAAGCCGAGGAGTTTGGGGCCTCCGTCCAGGACGGGGGCGCCAGCCATCGCTATCCAACCCCAACCAGCCCTAGGTGACGGTGCATACGCCGCGGTTCCCCGGCCGTTCAAGGTCAACACGCCCAGAATGACGAAAACGCAGCCCGAACCCAACATGATCCACACGGACATGGCACCCCTCCATGGGGAGGCTACTGCACGGGCGGAACGGCTTTGGTCTGTGGTAGTCGTGCCGTAGAGCACCGGTTTGAAAGATCGCGTAACCGGATGCGGGCTGAGCTGGCGAGACGCCGAGTTGCGGGTTCTCGGGGGACTCGCCGAGGATCCCCGCTGCTCCCCGCTGGTCGCTGTTCGACCGGGTACGCGGAGGGCACGCGTGTGCCCCTCTGCCGCACTCTTGGCCGCCAGATGGCGAGCCCCGTGCAGACGGCCCTATTGCGCGCTCACCCGGGCTGTGGGCGGCTCGCACTGCCCCGTAGTCTCGGTTCCGACCACTCGGCAAGAACGGGGGAGTTCGCGGGATGGCGAAGCCGGTACGTGCAGCACTGGGGGAAGCCTGGCTCAACTGCCAGGTCTGCCAAGGGGATCTGTTCCGAGAGCGGCGTGTCCTGCTCAACAGCGCCGGCATGGAGTTCATGCTCGGAAAGTTGGCCGGCGAGAACGCCACGGGCCTGATCTGCTGGCGGTGCGGCTACGTCCACTTGTTCGTCAACAAGGACATCAAGCTCTACCGAGCGGACAAGTAACGGAGATCGCGAAATCGGGTGGGGGCCGACCTGTGCGACGCTCGATGCGAACTACGGGCGCGGAGGCCGCTGAGGTCTGGTGGGCTGGTCAGACGGCCTGTCGGGGGCGTGGGCGGTTGGCGTTGTCCGGCAGAGTTGCTGTACTTCGCTGCTGTACTGCTTAGGCGCCGCAGGCCTGTGACCCCTACCCGTTCTGTCTCTCTACCTTCCTGATCCGGCGAAGGTGCACGGCTCCGGCAATCCAGCTGGCGAACAGCAGGCCAGATGCGGACTCGAGCATGGCGACGTAGCGGTCCCCATCCATGATCAACTCGGCAACGTAAATCCCCGCGTCAAAGCTCCCCAGCACGAAGAGGCAGACCGAGGCGCTACCAAGCGATCCCCGTGTCTTGCCGGTTCTTGCTCCCACTTGGACACTCTGCATGGCGCTCATGATGAGTGCGATCAGGCCGCATGCCTATATCCCTACAGCTCTTGTGACCATGGGACAACGCCGCCCGGGCTGGCCTACGCGGTCGGCTAGGCAATCCGCAGAGAGTGTGCCAGGATCCCGCTCCGAAGTGGAGGCCGATCATGATTTGGCGCTTGATCGAGGTGGTCGGCACGCCGGTGCTGCTCGTCGGAGGAGTCGCCACCCTTGGCTGGGGCTGGCTGCCGGCGTGGGAACGTAGCGATGTCCGCCGCCCGGTCGTGTTCGGTTGGGCACAACTGGCCTTGGCTGCCGCGCTCATCACCTATCTGGTCAGCGACTCTCTGACCAACGCGCCACACCTCAGCTTGACGCTGAAGGTGGTCGGCATCGTTGTGATGCTGTTCGGCTCTTGGTTGTTCAGCGTGGCTGAGTGGGAACCGCGGCGCCGCTGATTCTCTGCCTCACCCACCACTCACCCCAGCCCACATGCTCGGCTTCCGCGGGCACTTCCTCACCAAGTCCCGCCACAACTCCTCGACCTTCGCCGAGCGCCGCCAGGTCCGCGCCGACTTCCGCGCCCGTCAGGAGCGCCGGGAGAGGGGGCTGCCTGAAGACCTGGATGACGCGGAGGGCTCCACGCTCGTGCTCGCTCACAGGGCCTACGCCGGGCACGGGCATTCCCCCGGCGAATCCTGGCTCGAGGCCTCCATCGCCCGAGACATCCGCCAGAACCGCGAGACCGCCCGCGAAGAACTCCCCGCCCTGCTCCACCTGGAAGGAACCCCCGAGCGACCGCCGCGCCCGAACTGCTCACCGTCCCCGAGGTCATGGCGCGACTCAAGGTCGGCCGCTCCAAGGCGTACGACCTGATCCGCACGCAGCGCTTGGCCTCCATGTAGGTCGACGGCTGCCGCCGCATATCGGACGACGCCGTACGCGACTTCATACGGAGCCAGATGGAGTTGGGGGAGGCCGCCTGATGCCCAAGCGACGCAGTCGTGGTGACGGCGGTCCGCACTGGGACGAGAAGAGACAGCGTTGGATCGCCACGGCGAATCTCGGCTTCGATCCGAGCGGGAGACGGATCGTGAAGCGGGGGAGTGGCAAGACCGAGACGGAGGCGAAGAACAAGCTCAAGGAGGTGTTACGGGACCACGAGGACGCCCTCGCGATCGCACCCACCCCCCTGGCTACATGGTCAAGGACACAGTCGCAGATTGGCTTGCGTACGGCCTGTCGGGCCGTGTTCCCGGCACTGTCGAGACCTGCATGCTCCTGAGCCAGAAGCACGTCATGCCGTCTCTCGGTGCTCGGAAGCTCCGTGACCTCAGCGCGGAAGACGTCGACCGCTGGCTCGCTGCCAAGGCAACGACCCTCAGTGCACGCTCGCTTCAGGCCGTCCACTCCTGCCTGAACCGTGCGGTCAAGCGCGCAATGGCCCGGAACAAGGTCAAGCGCAACGTCGTTGAGCTGTGCTCAGTGCCCCAGGGTCAAGCCGGGCGCCCCTCCAAGGCGCTCACCTTCGCTCAGGCTGAAGCCGTGCTCAAGGGCGCTGAGGGGACCTCGATGCACGCGTACATCGTCGTAGCCCTGCTGACTGGAGCTCGCACCGAGGAACTCCGGGCGCTCACCTGGGACGCCGGCGCGCTGCGTCGAAGCGCTCTGGCAGCAATTCGAAGATCAGGGCTGGGAACGGATCGCCGCTGACGACAGGTGGGAGGAACACGGGCTCGTCTCCTCCTCGGCCGTGGGCAAGCCGCTCGACGCGACCAACGTCCGTCGCGCCTTCCGCCAGGCGCTCAAGGACGCCGACGGGATCAACGCTGACGAGTGGACGCCCCGGGAGCTCCGGCACAGCTTCGTGTCCCTGCTCCCCGACAGGGGCGTCCCGCCGGAGGAGATCTCCCGACTCGTCGGTCGCTCCGGCACGGCCGTGACCGACGAGATCTACCGGAAGCAGATCCGGCCCGTGATCCAGACCGCCGCCGTGGTCATGGACGGCATCTTCGGCACCGTCCAGCAGCGGCAGTAGGCGCACAGGAATCGATAGACACGCAGATAGACACGCAGCAACACCAGAGGGCCCCTACCGATCCGGTAAGGGCCCTCTGAACTGCTATTTAGCTGTCGGGGTGGCGGGATTTGAACCCACGACCTCTTCGTCCCGAACGCGATCAGGCGCGTTCGTGACCCTGATTCGTGGTCACTGACCTTCTCGTTCGGCTCCAGCGCCGTCCATTGCTGTCCGGGTCAGTCCCGGCTTGGTTGCCGGGTTTGGCCCCCCGTTTGGCCCCCGGCCATCCATATCTCCGGCGGGGGTGGGCTGGCCGGCACCCACTAAAATTCGGCCCGCTTGGTCGCCGTGGACACTGTGGCCTTCTTCTGGCGGCTCACGTCTCCACCGACCTTCTCGTTGACGAGCGTGGCCCGGCGCGAGAACGCGTCGCATAGCTCGGCCGAAGAACGCGACGGATTCTGTCGGGCGTCAGTGCGCTCGTTTCTATTTCCCGGGTGGCTGGGTGACGACGATTCGCCAGATCACCGAATCGGCGGCTGAGAACTTCCACGCCAGTTCGTGCATTTTGGTGTGCGGTATCTCTGCGGTGAATACGCCGGTCCCGTCACCGCACTGAGACCCGGCGAGACGCTTTCCGGTGGCGATGACGTCGAAATTGGAGGGACCGGCGCATGTCCACATCACCGTGATGGATGAGGCCTTCCCCGCTGACGCGGGAAGCGTGACACCACCCTTACCGTGACCCGTTTTCGTGTACAGCGTCTTCGATCCGACAGGGAGTGACGACTGGATCGGATTGGGAAGGCGGTCCGGGCTCGTTGGGGTCTGTATCGGAGAGGGGGTCGCGCCGGTCCCCGTCGTCGCTTTTGCCGGAGGCCGCGTCGCCCCGTGGGTGGCGGTCGCCTGGGAGTGAGCCCCCCCGGAACAGGCCGACACAAGCACCAGGGCCGACAGGCCGACGGCCAGCAGGGGCAGCTTCATCAGATCGTCCTCAACTCACGAGTGGGCGATGTAGGGCGAGAGTGCCGGAAGCTTGGCGGTCCCGTGGTTCGAGACGATCCACTTACAGCCACCGTTGTAGGAACCCTTCTCCCAGTTGAAGGAATATCCCTTCGAGCCAAGGGCGAGCCATCCGTCCCGCTGGCTCGCCGGAACCTTCCACGAGCCGCCAAGGGTGACGGTGGTGGTCTTCGCGTAGGAAACCGAGCCGCCGAAGGTCTCCTCGGCGGAAGCGACGATGATCGACTCGCTGAGTTTTGCCGCATAGGTGACGGTGCCGGTCCAGGTGTGGCCCTTGGCAACCGAGACCGAGAGCGTGACGCCGGACTGTCCGTAGACGGTCTTGGACTTGTCACCGACGAATACGCTCTTGGCGTTGGTGATGGAGATGCTCGGGTCGGGCGGGCAGCCGTCCGGGTGCACCGGACCGTTGGTGACGGCGTCGGCCTCGTCCGGTGCCTGAGGGATCGGGTTCCCGTCCTGGTCGGCATTGACCGGCGTCGGGGCGTCTTCCGCAAATGCAGTGCCCACGCCCCCGGATCCCACAGCGAGAAAAGCGGTCAGCGCAGCGGCTGTGCATGCGCGAGTTATGGCGTTCATTGTTCCCTCCGTTGTCGCTCCCCCCGGGAACGGCATGAACAGAACAATCGCGGACTGCCTGAGTGATCGTCAAGGAAACTCGACTGATCTGAGCGAGACTTGAGCATGACGATTGAATATGGGCCATTGGCTATAGATTGGCCTTGTAGGCAAGCAAGCGGAATCTCGTGCTCCGTCAGCGCGAATCGACCCCGCGAGCGCGAGAACGTTGCCCCTTTGACAACCTCTTTGCCTAATCAATGAGTTTAAAGGATTGATCCTTTAAACTATCCTCGATCTTTCATGACAGTTCGCCGGACAGCCCGATGGACCACTTTGGTTGGTCGGGCGACGGGCTCGGGGCAACTAATCGGGACTGTATGGGCCGTGCTGCCGGCGCCGCTCGGGACTCCCGCGAGCATGATGCAGCTGGTCAGTCACTATGACCGGCAGCGACCGGTGGGGAGGCATCTGCGGGTGCTGCTGGACGCGAGGTTGATGGAGCGGTGGTCGGCCAGCCATGCGCCCCCGGTTTGGTGCCCTCGTACGGCCCCACTCTCACGTGAAAACACGGTGGACATGTCTACGAGCTGGTGACCCCGAAGTCGGCGCCCCGCACCCGCGGGACCGCTGGTTTGCAATTGCCCATCCCGCTGATGCCGACCCCCACCACCTCGGACGGCACTGGCGGCCCCGGCACGTCCCCGAAGCGCAAGGGCGGGATGAACCTGCGCACCACCGTGACCAGGCTGCCGGCACCTCCGGAGGGGTGAGCCTGCTCCCCACGCCGAAGGCGTCCGACTCCACCGGGACCGCAAATTTCCGCGTGGACGGGACGCCATACGGAAACGGGTACGGGAGCACCCTGACGGACGCCGTCCGCAGCCTGCTGCCCACCCCGGCGGCACGGGACTGGAAGTCGGGTGCGTCGAACCTGCTCGGCAGGAACGCGCGCCCGCTGAACGAGTTCGTGGTGAACCTGCTGCCCACCCCGGCGGCGTCGGACGGGCGGCACGGCGGACCCAACCAGCGCGACACCCAGGGCCGTTACTACTTCCCCGGCCAGGCCGTACGGCTCGACGCCCGATGGATCGCGAGCGACGGTACCGACTACGGGCCCGCGATCCGACGGTGGGAGCACATCACCGGACGCGCCGCACCGTGCCCGACCGAGCCCGGCGCCCGCGGCAACCGCCGACTGTCCCCGGCGTTCGTGGAATGGCTCATGGGCATCCCCGCTGGCTGGGTCACCGACGTGCCGAACATCCCCCGCAAGGAACAACTCAAGATCCTCGGCAACGGCGTCGTGCCCCGACAAGCCCACCACGCCTACGGCCTGCTCCTCGGAGCCCACACCACCGCGCGGCTCGAATGGAGGACCGCCGCATGAACAGTCATCTGTTGAACGCGGCGCTGGCCGCCGCCGTCCGCGGCTGGCACGTGTTCCCGCTCCGTCCCGGCACCAAGCGCCCCGCCCTCCACGGGGAAGCCGCCTGCCCGCGCACCGGGGCGTGCGAGACAGGCCACCGCAAGTGGGAGCAGCGCGCGACGACCGACCCGGACCGCATCCGCACCACATGGGGTACGGACGCGTTCAACGTCGGTATCGCCACCGGTCCTTCCGGGCTGCTGGTCGTCGACCTCGACATGCCCAAAGACAACATCAATGGGGAGGCGCCTGACGGCGCGGCGACCTTTGCGGCGCTCTGCGAGCGCACCGGTCACGCCGTCCCCGACACCTACCGGACCCGGACCGCGAGCGGCGGCCAGCACCTGTACTTCGCGGCGCCGTCGGGGGTGCGGCTGGCCAACACGGCAGGAACTGTTGCCCCGTTGGTCGATACCCGGGCGTGGGGTGGCTACGTCGTCGCCGCGGGCAGCATCACCCCCGCCGGACCCTACGAAACCGTCAGCGGCCCCGTGGCGGCTTCTCTGCCCTCGTGGCTGCTGAGCATCCTGAAACCGGCCCCCAGGCCCGTACAGGCCCCCTCAGTGCCCGTAACGGTGCAATCCCGCCGATACGCGGACACCGCACTCGGCAATGAAGTCCGCAACGTCTCCGGGGCCCAACTCGGCCAGCGCGAGGCGAGGTTGTTCCGGGCAGCGCGAGCCATGGGGCGCTTCATCGCGTGGGGCAACCTCCCCCGACACGAGGTAGAGCAGGCTCTTCAGAAGGCAGGCGAGGCGGTGGGACTGCCGCCGTCCCAGTGCCGCGCCACCCTCCGCAGCGCGCTGGACTGGTCCATCGCCCATAACCAGCGCCGGCGGGACGCGGCATGACCGCCCCTTCCCGTCCCCCTCTGAAGAGCATCACCCCCACTGCGGTCACGCCGCACGCCGCTCCACAGCCTGTGGACACACCGGCGGTGGGCGAGCCGAAGGGCGTCGCCGAAGGCGTCCCCATTGCCGTTCGCCCTGACCCGCAGACCGGAGACGGCCGCTACCCCATCGCGTGGCTGCACATCTGCGTCCCGCGCGGCGCCGTCCCGACCGCCACCTCAAGGTGTGCGTGCGGCTGGGACCGCAGCGCCGTAGGCAAAGCCCGCGTGCTCGCCCTGATCGGCGACCACACCACCCACCGCGACGAATGCCCGCTCCGCACTCCCCAGGAAGGGAGGACCGCCGCATGACCACCCCCGAACCGTCCATCGACGGAGCGGCCCTGCTCAACGAGGTGGAAGCCTTCCACCGCCGCTTCAACGTCTTCCCGCACGAGGCCGCCTACGTCGCCGTCGCGCTGTGGGACGCGCACGCCCACCTGCTCGACTGCTTCGACTCCACCCCCCGCCTCGCGTTCCTCTCCCCGGAGCCGGGATCGGGCAAGTCCCGGGCGCTGGAAGTCGTGGAAACCCTCGTTCCCGAGCCCATGACGGCCGTCAACGCGTCCGCCGCCGCCTTGTTCCGGTCCGTGTCCAACCCGAACGGTCGGCCCACGATCCTGTTCGACGAGATCGACACCGTCTTCGGCCCCAAGGCAGGCGACAACGAGGAACTGCGCGGGTTCCTCAACGCCGGACACCGCCGCACCGGCGTCACCTACCGGTGCATCGGCGACGGCGGCAACCAGACCGTCCAGGCCTTCCCCTCGTACTGCGGGGTCGCGGTCGCCGGACTCGGCAACCTGCCCGACACGATCATGACCCGCTCCATCGTCATCCGCATGCGCCGGCGGGCCCGCAACGAACGTGTGGAAGCCTTCCGGGCCCGCATCCACGAGGCGGAGGGACACAAGTTGCGTGACCGCCTCGCCCAATGGGCCGAACACGCCCGCGGGTTCGTCATGGGCGCCTGGCCGGACATGCCCGACGGCGTCACCGACCGGCCCGCCGACGTGTGGGAATCCCTGCTCGCCATCGCCGACGCAGCCAGCGGCGACTGGCCCGAACGGGCACGCGAGGCATGCGTCGCGCTGGTGACCGCATCCAGGGCCAACGACAAAGGCAGTCTCGGCATCCGACTGCTGACCGACCTGCGCGACCACGTCATGGTGGGCATCGACCGCCTGCCCACCATCGCCATCCTCGACCGCCTCAACGCCCTCGATGACGCTCCATGGGCCGATCTCCAGGGCAAGCCGCTCGACAGCCGGCGCCTGTCGAAGATGCTCTCGGAGTACATGACCGGCGACACCGAGCCCATCGCCTCCCGCAACATCAAGACCGCCGGAAGCGTCCTCAAGGGCTACTACGCCGCAGATCTCTGGGACGCATGGGCCCGCTACTGCCCCCCACCCCCGGAAAGTCCGCTACCTCCGCTACCCGGCATGGAAAACACCGCCTGACCAGCAGCGACGGGGTAGCGGCAACCGGCATCGCCACCCGCTACCCCGCCGCTACCGCTACCCCTTCCCGCTACCTCGAACAGGCCCCTGACCTGCGCGGTAGCGGCGGTAGCGGATGTAGCGGACCTGACGGGAGGGGGTCACGAGCCCCCGACTCCCCGCCGAGGAGGCACACCACCGCATGAGCACCGCCACTGCACTGGCTGAACAACTCCTCTACCGGCCCGAAGAGGCCGCGAAAGCTCTCAGGATCGGCCGCTCGATGGTCTACGAGGAAATACGTCTCGGACGACTCCAGACCGTTCGCATCGGTCGTCGCCGACTCGTGCCGCCTGAGTACATCGCGAAGTACGTCGAACTCCTCAAGCGCGAGGCAGAAGCCACCGCTTGAACTCCCCACCACCCATCTCAGCAGGGCCGCACCCTTCAGGGTGCGGCCCTGCTTCTTGGAGGCGCACCGCAGCATGACCGAGACCCCGAAGCGCGCCCGCAGGGCAGGCCACGGTGAGGACACGATCTATTGGGACCCGGCGAAGAACCGATTCGTGGGGGCTGTCTCTCTGGGACACGCCCCGAATGGCAAGCGCCGCCGACCGAAGGTGTACGGCAAGACGAAGACCGAAGTCCGGACGAAGATCCGGGACTTGAAGAAGGAGATGCAGACCGGCGTTAAGTCGCCCGCCAATTACACCGTGGCGGAAGCGGTGAACGATTGGCTCGAACGCGGCCTGAAGGGGCGCGATGACCAGACCGTCAGTAAGAACCGCACGCTGGCGAACAAGCACCTGATTCCGCTGATCGGCAAGGCCAAGCTGAAGGACCTAAGCGCGGACGACGTCGACGACTGGTTGGACGACAGGGCCGAATGGCTTGCGACTCGGAGCCTCCGGGACCTGCTCGCTGTCCTGCGCCGTTCCATCCAGCATGCTCAGCGTAGGGACAAGGCCGTGCGGAACGTGGCGCTTCTGGTGACCGTGCCGGAGGGGCGACCCGGTCGTCCGAGCAAAGCTCTGAATTTGGAGCAGGCGAAGGCTGTACTGGCCGCCGCGCGCGGATCACGGCTGTACGCCTATCTCGTGGTCTCGCTTCTCAGCGGCGTTCGCACGGAGGAAGCGCGACCGCTCACCTGGGATCACGTCTACCTGTCGCCGCAGGAGGGCGTGCCGCCCCACGTCGCGGTGTGGCGCTCGGTGCGCAAGCACGGCGAAACCAAGACCAGGAAGAGCCGCCGGACCATCGCACTGCCGAAGCAGGTCGTCGAGGTCCTCGAAGAGCATCTGAGGTGGCAGAAGCAGGAGCGAGCGTCGAAGGGGATGGAGTGGAGTCCGGCCGGCCGAGTCTTCACGACCCGGAGCGGCGAGCCGCTCGACGCCGCCAACGTCAGACGCGACTTCAAGGCCATCGTGAAGAAGGCTGGACTAGAGCCGGAGTGGACGCCGCGGGAGCTCCGGCACAGCTTCGTGTCCCTGCTCTCGGATCATGGGATCCCGCTGGAGCGGATCGCGCTCCTGGTCGGTCACAGCAGCCAGGCGACGACGGAAGCGGTCTACTGGAAGCAACTTCGCCCGGTGATCACTGAGGGGGCCGAAGCGATGGACGAGATCTTCGCCGATGACGACGGAGTGGCGGACGCGCTCGGGGCTTGACCCGAACCCGTTGGCCCCCTGTTTGGCCCCCCGGGCATGAAAGAGGCCACTGGGTAAATTTACCCAGTGGCCTCTGACCAGCGTCGGGGTGGCGGGATTTGAACCCACGACCTCTTCGTCCCGAATTAGGCCCTGGAAGATCGCCGACCTGGTTCTCATGCCAGAGATGCAGGTCAGAGCGTCGGGCTGTGTCGGTATCGGTTGGCGCTTGGGGGTCCCTAGCTCAAGATCGTCTCCAGGATTTCTCCAGGGCAGGCTGCGTCATGGGCTCGTGCGGGTGCCATTGTGCGGACTCGACTGGGCGACGACGTGGGAGAGTCCACTCCCCTGCTGTCTGCCTCGTAGGTACAATCCCCGCTGTACAGGGGGGGTTGTTGATGAGTAGACGGGTCGTGGAACTGCCGGATATCCCAGGTGCCGGCGAGGAACTTGAGGACTACGTCGCCGCGCTGTTCCAGGCGTCGGGCCACTTTGTGGAGAAGCAACTTGTGGAGTCCGATCCTGCGGACCTTCTTGAGCTCGACATCGTCTCCACGGACTACACGCATGAAGAAGCCGTACGGCAGCTGATCGAAGTCAAGGGGGGCGGCTGGGGCTACACCGATCTGTTCAAGGTCATTGGTTTGATGACGTACCTGAAGATCGATCGTGGCGCCTTCTTCATCACCAAGTGGGACAAGCGTGAGACTGCTCCGAGCCGGATGGGGCCGTTGGGGCTAAACGTCGTCTGCTTCAAGGACTTCAAGGCCGCCCCAGCGCACTTCACGCAGAAGGGCTTCGGAACCTTCGTAGAGCCGGGGCTCATCGAACTGTGGCAGCACTCCTACGGTGTGGAGCGCCGATTCGTGAAGCTTCTCCATCAGCGGGCGAGGAAGCAGAAAGAGGAAGGGGCCAAGGCTGCGAAGATCTATCATCGCCAGATCAACAACGGCACCTTCTTCGCGCGGGCCCCGGAAGAGTCTTTGGCGATGCTGTACGAGGCGTACAGCGAGCATCCGAAGTTGACGCGCGGCTATGCGCACGAACTGGACGGAGGAGCGTTCGATCCGCAGTCGGTGAATCCCAGCAGCGCAAGCTACAAGGCCATGCTGGAGGGGAAGTCCCCGGAGCTTCAAGCCTGCTCCTACCTTGAGCACCGCGCCCGGCTTTCGATATTGAAGTCGGCGGTCGACTACGCGCTTGCGCACCCTGACGGGGCCCCCGAGCTCGGGATGTCGGAAGACGGGAAGACGTGGTTCTTTGAGGGACTGACGTACCACGCCCTGCCAGCGACGTTCCACAGTGGCATCGCTTGGTTGCGCGAGCAGCCGAACTTCCGCCGCTACGCAACCTTCTGGCAGCAACTTCTCTGGGGTTGGGGAGGGTTCTACCTTGACGACCGGGAACAGCAAGAGTTCGAGTGGATGTCGAGGTACTCCGGCATCCCAGCTGACGAGATCCCGATGGCTCTTGAGGCGTTCGACCGCTTCTTCCCTATTCCCGGCGGCTGGTTCGTAACTGCAGGGAGGACGGACGTCCGCATGGTCAAGATGGTGCCGTGGATTTTCCAGGGAATCGGCGCTCACCACCGCCGCGTTCAGTACGGCCTGTCCGACCTCTCCGGGCTGAACCCTAGTGCCCCATACACCCTCGGTGATCTCGCCAAGCGCATCAATTGCGCCGTCGACTTCCTCTTGGACCAGTAGGGGGTTTGGTCCGTGCCGATCGGAGCCGGCACGGACCAACTGCGTATCACGCCCCGTTACCTCCTCAGGAGCGGCGATGAGCACGAGGCACATGCCGTCGGGCTCATAGATCCGGCCGCGAAGCGGGCGCCTCGCCGTCCGTGCGGATCGCCCGCCCGAGCTGCGGGCTCCTGAACCGAGAAGCGCTGTCAGTGCTCTGGTCTACGGTGTCGCTCATGGCACCGTCGGAGATCACTCGCGCAGGCATCCTGTGGGCGATTGCAGAGCATGACCGGCTTGGCAGGGAGGCGTTCCGGGAAACCTACGGCTACCGCGCCGCGGCTGCGTACCTCCTTGAGTACGAGGGGAAACTGTACGACTCGAAAGCGATAGCCGGCGTCGCCCACAAGTACGACTTCGGCGTAGCGCTCAAGCCCTCTGCCCCAGGGCTCAGTGGCGGCCTCAAGCACGCAGTGGCTTGGTTGCGACGAGAGGGCTTCGCTGTCGTAGAGCTCCCCAAGTCCTTCCACCGGCGAGTGGGAGATGTCCGGCCGGCCCGTCGTGCGACGGGCCCTGCTCTGCACCGCCCGGTTCTTCTCCTGTGGGCGATCGGGCAGGCCGTGGCGGGAGCTCCCCGAATGCAGTCGTGGTCGGCCATCCGTGATGCCGTCGCTCCGCTCATGGTGAAGTACGGCCAGGTCGAAGACGGTTCGGATGGGGCCCGTTACCCGTTCTGGGCTCTCACCCGCGATGAGCTCTGGACCATTGAGCAGGGACAGGGACTCACTCTGACCAGCCGGGGACGGCGCCCCACTCTAGAATCCCTGAACGAGGCCAACCCCTCTGGCGGCCTGCGCGAGGACGATTACGATCTGCTCCGCTCACACCCTGATGCCGCAGCCTCAGCGGCGGCGGGGCTGATCCTTCGCTACTTCCACCCTCTGCCGACAGGCTTGTTGGAAGACTTCGGTCTCCACGAGCTGCTCGCCGGCAGGTGGCCCGATGCTCTACGGCCTCTACTCGGGGAATCCTTCAAAGACCGCGAGGCCATCTGGTCCACCTACGGTGGACAGAAGATGGCGGGGATCGGCTGCCTTGCCGACGGCATCCTGAGCGCCTTCTCGGACGACAAGGGCCCCTACGCCGACGGACGCATCCCGGATACCAACTGGATCGCCTACGTCGGCGATGGCCTCTCGGGCGACCAGAAGCTCACTGACGGCAACGAGCTCATGGCCGAGCATCAGAGCGCTGGTCGCCCGCTGCGCTACTGGCACAAACCGTTTCAGGGGGAGTTCAGCTTCGAAACCTGGGCTGTGATCGTGCAACGCCGGCTTCGCTGGGGCACCGGAGCTGACAAGCAGCCTCGCCGCGAGTTCCTCTGGGTCCTGGCACCTGTCCCCTCCCCGGAGCGTGAGACCTGGCCTCTTGAGGTTGTTGAGGCACTGGAGATTGATACGGGGGAGCTGTACGACGAAACGGGCGACTACCGCCCCAGCGACGTCGATCCAGACGTGCCCAGCACGGGGGAGAGCGACGAGGACGCGTACCGGCGGTTGGCGCAGAAGGCAGAGGAGAAGGCCGAGCGTCGGGGCCAGATGAAGAAGCCCACGCTGGTCGACAAGTACCTGCGTGACCCCAGCGCGAGAGCGGCGGTCATCAAGCGCTGCCGAAACAGGTGCGAAAGCCCTGAGTGCGCTGGTCATCCCACCGAGCGGACCACCGCTGGTTTGCCCATCCTTCAGGTTGACCACGTCAAGGACCTGGCCAAAGGCGGACCTGACGTCCCCTGGAACATGATCGCTCTGTGCCCAAATTGCCACGCCCTCAAGACCTACGGCGAGAACAAGGAGAAGCTTCGACGCCTCCTTGCAGTTACTGCGCGCCGCCTGCATGAAGCGAAGCTCAAGTGACACACCTGCTTCGGTGCCTGCCCGTGCACTCCGGGACAGGCACCGAGGCACGACGAGACCGGCATCAAGACCAATCGGGTTCTGGCAGCCAGACGCCTGACGGCCCACGTGTCACGACAGCTACGACGACCTCTCTAGGTCAAATATGCAGGTCAGGGCGTTGGGGAGCATCGCTCTCCGTTGGCGCATCAGGGATCCCGTCGCAAGATCATCTCCAGGAATTCTCCAAGCCTCGCTCACGCTCACTGCGCGCGATGCAGGAGCCGGTGTCTGGTCCGCAGATCCGTGGTCCGCTGGCCGCACCGTCCGCCTCGGCGTGAGGCACCGCGAGGGCGAGCCTTCTTGCCGCTCGCTGAGCACCACAGGCGGCAATCACGTATGCCCAGCCACAGCCGAATCCAACACCTGTGCTTCGAACACGGGGTAGGCGACTCGCGACTGTCAGTGCCATACGAGAGACTGATGCTAGCGACGCGCACTGGACTAGTTGCTCCCTGATCCCTAAAAACTAGCCCACCAGGCGCTAGTCTGATGCCCATGGTGGAGAGGACCGTGATGAGCCCTGTGGACGAACTTGAAACATATGAGCGAGATATAGTCCACCTTGCGAGGGTTGCGATGGCAGGGCGGGCACAGGACGTGCAAACCCTGGTCCAACGCATGGCCCGCCGCTACCAACGAACGAACGCATCACTTGGCGACTCCCTTCGTGAGTTGCTGCGATCCGCCCCAACGGCGCAGACACCCCTGCGCGGGGTCGGGAACGCAGCCTCCCTACCCCTCGACAGTGACAGCCGTCTTCCTCTGATCCGGGCAGAGCAACTCGGGCCGTCGGTCCCACTCGTCTTGACTCCATCGGTGAGGGCAGTGCTTGAGCAGCTCCGTGACGAGCATCGGAACACCGACCGGCTCGCCCGACAGGGCCTGACGCCAAGTCGCACCGGGCTATTCACCGGGCCTCCTGGCGTGGGTAAGACCCTGGCCGCCCGCTGGTTGGCAGACGAACTGAAGCTCCCTCTGCTCGTCCTAGACCTTTCTTCCGTGATGAGTAGCTACCTCGGGCGAACTGGAAGCAACATTCGCAAGGTGCTTGATTACGCAAAATCAAGCCCTTCGGTCCTACTCCTGGACGAACTTGACACAGTGGCCAAGCGGCGCGATGACATGGCTGAAGTCGGGGAGCTGAAGAGGCTGGTAACGGTTCTACTTCAGGAAATTGATGACTGGCCTGCCAGTTCACTCCTGTTGGCTGCCACAAATCACGCCGATCTCTTGGACCCGGCGGTTTGGAGGCGATTTGATCTAGCGGTCAAATTCCCCCTTCCCGGCCCAGTCGAACTTGAGGAGGCCCTTCTCCACTATTGCGGGAATGAGGCACTTAGAAATACTGCGTTCCTCGTGAGAATCTTGAAGGGTTCCTCATTTGCCGATGCAGAGCGTTTCGTTATGACGGCTCGCAGGAAGGCAGCCTTGAGTAACGAACACACGTTCGACATCCTGTTGAGTATGGGGCAGGAACGCATGACGCAAATGAACCACGCCGAACGTCTTCAGGTAGCACTTGATCTAGTGCAAGATGGAAGTCTCTCGCAGAGGGGGGCTAGCGAGCTGACGGGAGTCAGTCGCGACACGATTCGCCGCAAGCAGCGAGCGGACCAAGAGCAGCACGCGTAGGGGGAGAACATGGCTGGAGAGCGCAACTTCTTACTCGGGCACGGCGAGCGTCTCGTCGCTCCAGTGGCAACACCTCCGGGCGGCGCAACGCCCGAACTGCCATACACGGCAGAGGAAGCTCGGCAACGACTTCTCCCTCAAGTCGAGGCAGCGGTGCGGGCATTCGATTCGTTGCCGGCCGAGGCCTGCCCGTCAGGAAAGACGGTAGGGCTCGTTACGTTGCACCCCCAGTTCATCGCCAAGACCTACCATCCAGGCGACTTTCTTCGGGATAATGGACTTTCCTACATCGGGTCGCGAGGCGCCAAGATCACCCCGGAAAAGTGGACGCGTCAGGGTGAGCCCGTAGCCATGGACACGACCGAGATATTCGTCTCGGGGCGACGGGAGTCATTTACGCATCTGGCCGATCTATTGCAGTCACCCGGTGCATTCCCGGAGGGGTCTCCCCTTCAGAAAATGGAAGCATTCCGTGCCCCTGGCGCTTCAGATAAGAAGCGCGGCACAATGCCGCTCCCTCAAACCTCGTCACTTTTCGAGGTAGGTCTGCACATTCCAAGCGTGGACCGTGATGCCATCCTTCGTTCTTTCCAGCGATGGGCTCGCGCCTGTGGAGTGTCAGCCGACCTCGACAGAAGCATCCCGGTCTCGGGGCTTATTTTCATGCCCATCGCTGCCCATACAGAAGAACTCGATGAGCTGAGCAGGTTCTCTTTCCTTCGAGTCGTTCGCCCGATGCCGAGGCTGCGCACCCTGCACCCCGTCGAGCGAAGCCTCTCGGTCGGCGAACTGCCGCCGATTGAAGTGCCGGATGAGCCCGTAATCGACGGCTCTATCCGTATGGCCATCTTCGACGGCGGACTGCCCTCCAGTGGCCCTATGAGCCAATGGACTCAGTCCTTCGACGCCCCCGGGGTCGGGCCGGTAGTGGAAGAGTGTGTTGATCACGGCCACATGGTGACTTCGGCCGCCCTCTTTGGTTGCTTGAATCCTGGAGAAATCGCGCCCCGCCCCTTCAATAGCGTGGATCACTATCGGATTCTCGACGACGAGGAAGAGGACTCTTACGCCCTCTATACGGCGCTAAATCGCATTCGCGATGTATTGGAGGAAAAGAACTATGACTTCGTTAACCTCAGCCTCGGACCAGAACTCCCCATTGAGGATGACGAAGTGCACCCTTGGACAGCGGTGCTGGACGAGTATCTCTCCCATGGCCAGACCTTCATGACCTTGGCAGCCGGAAATAATGGGAACAATGATTGGGCTTCGGGCAACGCGCGAGTTCAGGTTCCATCCGACTGCGTGAACGCCCTTGCTGTGGGATCCGCCAATAGTAAGCTAAAGAACTGGGATCGAGCCGGATACAGCGCAATCGGTCCAGGACGCTCACCTGGCCTGGTGAAGCCGGACGTTCTAAGTTTCGGAGGATCCCAGTACGAACCCTTCATCTTCCTGCCGCGAAATGGAGATGCTCCGCTGTCGGCGATGGGTACGAGTTTTGCAGCCCCTGCTGCACTCAGGATGGCCGCGGGTATCCGAGCGCACTTCGGCGGACACATTAAACCCCTTGCCCTTCGGGCCCTTCTCGTACACTGCACCGAGCGCGGAGATGTCCCTATTGATGAGGCTGGCTGGGGAAGGGTCCCTGACCAAATCGAAGCCTTCGTAGTTTGCCCTCCAAACTCCGTTCGAGTCTTGTATCAGGGAACCATCGAGCCGGGGCAGACGATGCGCATGCCTATCCCGCTGCCCGAGGATGCACGGACGGGCAATGTCATAATCAGTGCCACCTACTGCATCAACTCTCCGACAGACTCACGCAGCCCGAGTACATACACGGGGAGTGCCATCGAACCCGTTTTTCGACCTCACGCGGAGAAATTCAACAACGAAGACAGCATGCATCCTGCGACTGCACCATTCTTCAGGTCGAGCGACTTCCTGCCGGAGAACGATTTGCGGAAGGGGGCGCACAAGTGGGAGACAACAAAGCATAAGATCCTAACCAAGAGGGCATCTTCACTCCTTCGGCCAGTTTTTGACGTCAGGTATCTGTCAAGACTTGAACAGCTCGCCGCAATCCATACGGAGAAGGTCGAGTACGCCCTTGTGATCACTCTCACAACATCCGCAGATGCGGACATTTACAACAAGGTTGTACGTGCCTATAGCGGTCAGCTAGAAATTTTGCAGCCGCAGGTTGATATCCCTATCTCAGTGCAGCCGTAGCCTGCCCTACCGGGAGCGAGCCCTACTACCTCGCACTCCCGCAGGCTCTAACCGTCTGATGTGACGTGAGGCCCCGAGACCCCAGGCAAATGAGTCTGGGGTCTCGCTGGCGCTCGAATCACGCAGCAAATCGGAGTCGTTCGGGAGTAGGTGACCGGTCTGAGAAACCGTGATCGGCTGACCGTGCCGCACGCTGCGCGAGCCACCCGGATACGCGGGGCCCACCATTCACTGCCGCGCCCTCGTGGACGGTACGAATGTGACTGAAGCCGTGTGCGACGTAGTACCGCTGTAGCGCCTCGTTCGTCGTCCAGGCATCCAGGCGGAGCCACTGCGCGCCTGCGCGATGCGCACGGTCGCCGGCCCAGTCGAGCAGCCGGCCACCGAGGTCCTGGCCGGCGTACTCCCGAGCGATAGTGAGCTTGTTGACGAACATCGACGGCTCGGTTAGTTCGTCGTCCGTCCACAGCCCTTCTTCGGCGTCCGGGGTGAGTGTGATCGTGCCAGCGGTCGTATGCCCGTCCCGGAGCATGAACACAGTGCCCGCTTCGATCGTGGCCAACAGCTTGTCGGCGGGGTACGGACGGCTCCACTGGTCAGACCCTAGACCCCGCAACCAGGCTGCCGCCTCCTCGCGAAAGTCGAGCAGCTTGGTCACATCGTGCGGTTCGGCAGGAGTGATGATCACGCGTTCTCGCCTCGGGCGGACAGCTCGCCAATCTCGTAGTTCATGCGGTTCAGGTCCCCTCGGAACGTCGTGATCGTGCACCGAATCGGACGGTCTACCGAGTAGCCGGTACGCGTCCAGAGCATCACTGGCACGCCAGCTCCGATCTCCAGTAGTCGGGCTTCCTCCGGTGTCGGCATCCGAGCGGCAATCTCATCGAAGTACCCGACCTGCTCGATGCCTCGCGAGGCAAGGTATCGAGTCGTGCCTTCCTCAATGTCTCCCGGCTCAGCCAGTCGCGGCGACGCCTCGACGAGCCAGGACGGATAGTAGGTCGCCTGCGTGGACCACGGAACGTCGTCCACATAGCGATGACAAAACCGCAATACCGCCTTCGTACCTGCCGGGACCTTGAGTCGCTCAGCGACGTCCTTCGAAGCCGGGAGCATCTCCACGCGGAATGTCTGGTGAGGCCGCCGCCCAGCGTTCGTCACGTCGGTGCTGTAGGCGTCGCCGTTCTGCGGGAAGGTCAGATTCTCGAACCGCGTCGCGTTCAGCTCGAATACCTCGTGCGACTTGACCTCGTATCCAAGCCCCTGGCTGGACGTGATCAGGCCTTCGCTGACCAGCAGGCTTAGCCCGTTGCGGATCGTGTTCCTGGACGCGTCGAAGCGCTGCTGCAAGTCGTTCTCAGAGGGCAGCCGCGCACCCGGCGCGTAGATGCCGTTGTCGATCTCGCGGCGCAGGACGTCGGCGACTTGCCGGTACTTCGGCTGCTTGTTCATGACCCCATCATGACGCACTCGCACCACTTGTTGGTACATGTAGCTGCTAACCCCTTGACGTCTCACTGTCCGTGGGTGCAGCATCACCTATCAGCTTGTACCAACAAGCTGAGCAAGTGGTGCAACACCTTCAAGTGCGCCCACTTGCTCCGACAGCGCCCAGAGGAAAGCCCGTAGAGGCGAGTACGAAGGAAACGCCCGTTGGTTGAGAACTCAACAGAGTGCCGACCCAGCCACCCGAACACGGGTGGTCGATGGGTGCGGGTCACCACCCCGACCGCCCACGTCGGGTCGGGTGGCCCGCCCGGATCCGCCCTCCGGGTCGGTGACTGGCATTGAGTGATCTGAAGTCCGCAGCACCTTCACGAGGGCCCACCCCTCGTCTCCATCGGCTCAGCGGCCGAACGCCGCTGCCGGTTGCCCGATCCCGCCCCGCCGAACTGTCGGGGCGGGTGAGGGGAGCCCGGAACTGCCCCCTTCGCCCCCTAGGAGCCCCTCATGACTGCTGCTAT
This sequence comes from Streptomyces olivochromogenes, assembly GCF_001514115.1. Lineage (GTDB taxonomy): Bacteria > Actinomycetota > Actinomycetes > Streptomycetales > Streptomycetaceae > Streptomyces > Streptomyces olivochromogenes. Next base: position 181,990 of record NZ_KQ948460.1, on the reverse strand, counting down.
TGAGATCGTTTCGTTCGGCTACCTGCACGACGAGCCGCCCGCCGCGCACCTGACCGTCGACCTGCGCCACCACTTCCGCGACCCGCACGTTTCCCCGGAACTGCGGTACATGACCGCGGACGACGAGCCGGTACGCGCGGCGGTGCTATCCACCCCGGGCATCGCCGCCCTCGTGCTGGCCACCGCCGCGGCGGTGGACGCGTTCGCGTCCGGCCCGTCCGCCGGAACCGTCACGGTCGCCGATGGCTGTGCGGGAGGCCGGCACCGGGCTCCGACCTTCGCCCGCGCACTCGCCGAACTGCTGCGCGACGCGGGCCATGACGTCACCGTCCGGCACCGCGACCTCGGCAAGGACGTCGTCCAGCGCTGACCGCCCGCTCTCGCCTCGGACCCGCCGCGCTGCGACGGGGGCCGCGAGGGTGCCGGATCGAATCCGGCCCGGGGCACTGCGGTCATCACCGGCCGCTCTCATCCAAGGAGCAGACATGGCCCGCAAGAACACGATCATCGTCAACGACGACCACACCGGCGACATCGGCGGCACGGTCATCTCGGGCAATACGGGCCCGGTGGCGATGAACGGCGACATCCACGATGGCGACACCGGCACGGACAGCAAGGACACCGGCCGGCGCACGTTCTCCGGCAAGGGCATGACCGTCGTCGAGGGCGACAACCACGGCACCATCTCCCGCCGCTTCTGACGCGGGCAGCCCCGGCCACCTGCCGTGAAGGGCGTCGGATCGAATCCGGCCCGGGGCGCCGGCCGCAACTCTGCGGCCCGCCGCACCATTCGGGTGCGGCTCTCACCCTTAACGGCGCGCGGCTCCGGTGCTGGAACACCGGAGCCGCTTTCGGGCCGTACCACCGACTAGGGAGAACACGACCCAATGGACCACATCGTCACTGTTCAGGAAGCTGTTACCGCGTTCGCCGACTGGAACGATCCGACGGACGCTGAGCTTGCCGCGATCGAGTCGGAGATGCCGCTGATCCTGGCGGACGTCGACCTGATCGACGCGCAGATCATCGCCATGGACCACACCCCGAACGAGGTCGACACCCGCCGTGTGCGCCGCGCCCTCGCCCGGGTGCTCACCGAGTACCGCATCCTCGCCAACCGCACCACCGACGAGACGCTCGGGGGCGCGGCGTGAAAGCCAAGACCGTGCTGCCCGCCGTCGCGATGACGGCCGTGTCCATGGTCCTCACCCTGGCCGTGGTGGTGATGTGGCTGGGCACGGCGATGCCGTGGCCCGTCGCCCTGGTCGTCGGTCTCGGCATCGACGGCGGATGGCTGGCCACCCTCGCCTACGAACGCCGCCTCGCAGCCCAAGGCGACCACAGCCACGCCGTCACCGGAGTCGGCTGGTCCTTCGGCCTGATCGCCGCCGGCGTCCTCGTAGCGCACGCACTCACCGCAGAGGCGTCCGCCGGCGCATGGCTGGCCGTGGCCTGGCTGCCCATCGCAGCCAAGGCCCTCTGGCTGGTCCACGGACTGTGGGAACGGACCGCACTCACCCCCAACGCCCTCGGAGCGATCCGCGGAATCCAGCAGGAAGCCCGCGACGAAGCCGCCGTGGCCCGCGCCCGACTGCGAGCCGAAGCCACCACCGAAGAGACCCGGCTGACGGCCGTGACGGAGGCTGGCGCCCGCGTCGCACGCGTCCAGGCAAAGACCGCGAACACGCTCGCCGACGCGTGGTCGACGCTGGAGACGGCACGGGACGGTGAGGACACCGGCAGGGCACTGACCAGCGTGACGAACCGCGTCACACCCGACGTCACACCCCGCTGGCAACTGCCCGTCTGGGGACCCACCGACCCGGTATCCGCGTTCAGCCTGGACGCGGCGCCCGCCCTCACCGACGAAGCACTCGACGCGCTCGTCGACGAGATCCGCCACAGCGAAACCCCCGCCCTGTCCTACCGCGAGATGGCCACCCGCTTCCGCGCATCCGGCCACTCCGCATCCGAGGTCCGCCTGCGGGCCGCGTGGAAGCGCGTGGTCGCCTGATGTCCGCCGCGTTCGGCAAGTGCTTCGACCCGTCCGGCGCCCGCTACGGCATCCCCACCTACCCCTGGAAGTTCGCCCCCGACGACGACCAGTTGGCCACCCGCCGACAGTTACGGGCCCGGGGGCTGCGTCCGGGCGGTCAGCCGATCGCGGCGCAGGTCATGCGCATCAACCGGCGCGCCGGAAACGTCCGGGTCGCCTACCTCTACCGCATCGACCTCGCCAAGCCCGTGCGCCCGATGACCTCCCGCAAATGGGGCGCGCTCGCGCTGGCGATGCTCGCCCGCCGCACCTGCCCCAAATGCCGCCTCACCTACAGCTACTGCATGCCGCGCTCGCTCGGCATGTGCGTGCTGTGCGCCCACCCCGACAGCCACGACTCCGCCCGGACGGGGGCCTGATGAGCGTCCGCCGTGAGACCGCCACCGACGACTGCGCCCGCACCGTAGGCCTGATGACCGCCCTCGGTGACTCCCTGCCCCCCGACCGCGAGCCGGACCAGTTCGAACAGACCGTTGCCCGCGCCCTGTACGCCAACCGGTGCGACCAGCCGCCCGCCGGCCACACCTACCCCCGGAAGGGATGACCATGGCCAACTCCGACATCCGCCGTCTGGACCGCGAGATCCAGCAGACCCAGAAGAAGCTGGAAGCCGTCCGCCGGGGCGAGTGGTGGCCGCTGAACGGCTCGGAACGCCGCGCCATGGCCCGCGCCCTGGCCGGCGGCGCCTACCGCGCCTCCCGCGGCCGCAGCACCAGCCACGCCGAGGAGCAGATGGACACCACCGGGTCCGCCGCCGAGATGCGGCTGAACGCGGAACTGACCGCCCTGCACGGCGAGCGCCAGCGCCTCATCACCGAGGCCGCCCGCGCCAAGGCCACCAAGAAGTCTTCCCGCTGGTTCTGACCAGCCCGCACAACCCGCCGGGGTGACCGCCCCCTGCCACGGACACGGCCACCCCGGCGCCCTCCACAACTCCCGCCCCAAAGGGGCAGTCAGGAGCACCCTCAGCATGTCTGAGAACGTCGTTCACCTCCACAAGCCCACCGACCCCCCGACCGACCCCGCGGCGCCCACGGTGCTGACCGTCGTGCCCGACGCCCCGCCGGCGCCCCCGGTCCCGCTGTGGGTGCGCTCCGGCCGGAAGGTCAAGAGCGCGGTCACGCACGAGACCACGAAGACGACGGTTCGGGCGGTGGCACGGCATGGCCTCTACACGTTCAACGGGGGCCGGATCGTGGCCCGCCGCGCCTGGGACGGCAAGACCGGTGCCCGCTACGAGCGCATGATCCGTACGGCGGAAGTCGCGGGGAACCTGGAAGCGGCCGAGGAGTGGGAGGAGCGGTTGCAGCGCTTCCGCGCCGCCCGCCACCACCGCCGCATGGACCTGCTGCACTCGCCCGTAGAGGCCGCCAAGGGCATTGCCGTCGGCACCGGGGTGAGCATCGGAGTGCTGGTCGCGCTCGGAGTGGTGATGGCCATCAACAACCACGACGTCACCGACGTCATCACCCCGCTCCGGGCGACCATCGACTTCATTGCCCTGCTCATCTGGATCGTGCAGGTCGTATGGGGGCCTGCGCTCACGATCGGCCCGTTCCTCGCCCTGCTCGCCCTGTGGACCGTCGGCAGCAAGCAGCAAGCCGCCCCCCAATGGGCGCTGCCTGCCAACGTCCGCAACGGCGAGGGCGAGCCGATCACCCCCTCGATCGTCGTCAAGGCCCTGCGCGACCTCGGGGTGCCCGCGCTGCGCAACGCCATCAAGGAGATGGGCGACGCCGGCGCCTCCATGCTGGGCCCGATCCGGATCGCCGGATGCGGCGTGGAAGTCGACGTCACGCTGCCCTCCGGGGTGGCGACGAACGAGGTGCAGGCCAAGCGCCGCAAGCTCGCCGAGAACCTCACCCGGCACGAGCACGAGGTGTTCATCACCATCCCTGAGGCCGCCCGCACGGTCCGGCTGTGGATCGCCGATTCCGGGGCGCTGGATGAGCCGATCGGCCCCTCTCCGCTGGTCACCGACGAGACGATGACCGCGAACTACAAGACCGGTAAGGCCCCGTGGGGGCAGGACCTGCGCGGCGACGCCGCCGCGATCAGCCTGTATCAGCGGCACCTGCTGGTCACGGGCCTGTCCAACCAGGGCAAGACCGCCGCCCTGCGCGCGCTCGCCCTGTGGCTGGCACTGGACCGCTCCGTGCAGTTCTGGATCGCCGACCTGAAGGGCATCGGCGACTGGGCCCCGTTCGACGGCATCGCCGAAGTCCTGATCGAGGGCCCTGCCGACAACCACTGCATCCAGGCGACCGAGATGGCCGAGGACGCGGTGGAGGAGATGAACCGGCGGATCGAGGCGCGCCGCAAGGACCCGAGCATCGTCTTCCCGCCGCTGATCGTGTTGGTGGACGAAGCACAGAAGGCGTTCATGTGCCCGGCCAAGGGCGAGGACGGCCGCCCCTACGGCGGGTCCAAGGCGACGTCCCGGTACTTCATGGCCGTCCGTGAGATCCACAACCAGGGCCGTGCGGTCGACGTGCTGATGTGGCAGGGAACGCAGGACCCCACCGACCAGAACCTTCCCAAGCTGGTCCGCGAGGGTGCCCACACCCGCGCCTCCCTCGTGGTGGGAACCGAGTCTCAAGCTGAGATGGCGCTCGGTGCCAAGGCCGTCAACGCCGGCGCCGCTCCGCACCTGCTGCGTCAGGGTCTGGACAAGGGAACCCTTGTGGTCGCCTCCGACGGGATCGCCATTCCGGCGGGGCAGGCGTCCATCACGGTGCGGACCCACTTCATCGACGACGAGCCGGCCGCCGAGATCGCCGCACGGGCCAAGGCCCTGCGCGACGGCGTCGCCACCCTGCGCGCGGTCGACCGGGGCGAGGAGCGCGACGCGCTCGCCGACGTCGCCGCCGTCCTCGGCGACGCGCCCCGGCTGCGGACCAACGAGGTACTGAAGCGGCTGCACGCCCTGGACCCGAGCACCTACGGCGACCAGTGGACCAACGACCGGCTCAAGAGCCTGTTGGAGGAGCACGGCGAGGAGCCGAAAAAGTCGCACGGGGTCATGGTCGTCCACCGCGATCACGTCCTGCGAGCGCTCGCCAACCGCGACGCCGAGGGTTCCGCTTCCGCCGCCGAGTAGCGGGGAGGCAAGGCCGTCCGGCCCGGGGAGGCGGGGAGAACTCCCCAACCCCCTCCCCGGACCGCCTCCCCTACGTTGATCAGCGAAAACACCGTTTCGGGGAGGCGGGGAGGCGCCCCAGGTCACCCCCCGAAAACCCCCTCCACACCCACCCCGGTAGGGGGTGTCCCTGCCTCCCCAACCGAGCACCGGAAGGGATTCCGCATGTACCCCGAACCCACCGACCGGACGCCCGCCGTACGGGCCCCGGAAGTCCACCATCCCACCCCGATCGCCCCCACCGTGGCGCCGTACGCAGCGCCCCTCACCCCCGTCCAGCCGCACACCGTGCCGGCGGTCGCGTCCGTCGTCCTCCCGGACGGACGCGTCGTCACCGGCTACGCCATCGAGCCCGCCAAGCCCGAACCGGTCGCCGCCAAGCCGACCATCTCCCGCGCGGCGGTGAACATCGCGCTCGGGGGCATCGGGTTCGGCGCCGTGTGCGGCGGGCTGGTCCTGCTGACCACGTTCATCGCCGCACTCGCCGCGCTGATCCACCAGCTCATCGTTCTCGCCGCGGTCATCTTCGGCGGCTGGGTCGCCGTGCAGGTCTTCGGCGCGAGCGGCCACCGAGGCGCCACCACGGTCAACATCCGCAAAGCCGTCATCAAGCGCAACCACTTCCACGGCTGAACACCCCCAGAGGAGAACCGTGTTCGACATCCGCATCATCTGCGACCCCGCCGACGAGCAGGACATCACCCGCGCGTTGACCGCCGCGTTCGAATGCGACCCCATCCAGCGCCGCCCCGCCCACAACGGCCACCGCGTCCGCCTCTACACCAAAGCCTTCCACCCCGACCCCGCCGCACTGCTCAACGACACCCCCGAGACGACCGAGGCAGGGCCGACGGCATGGCCAGCGCCGGAAGACGCCTACGCCACCGCCCCCGGCATCACCTACGAGATCGCGTGGACCGCTTCCACGGCCAGGACGGCGACCGAGAGCCCGCACGGGGACGACGTGGACCGTGAGTACTGGCTCCGCAAAGCCGCCCTGCTGGACCGCATTGCGCTGGAGCACGAGGCTGACGGCGTCCGCAACGGAACGGACGAGATCGCGGCCCATGCCGCTCGCCAGCTCATCGAGATCGACCAGGACACCGAGGGCGACTACAGCGGCGCCCCGTACGGGCCGGAGCACCCGGCCACGCTCGCCCACCCGCGCGGCTACGTCCGCCAGGAATACGCCCGCTGGTCCGACAACCAGTAGCTACGCCAAGGGCGACCCCCACCTCTCGCCAAAGAACTCGGGGTCGCCCTTGCCAACCAGCCCACTACAGACCTGTTGGAGGTCTCCAGCATGACGCAACCGACCGACAATCGGCGAGAGGCCTTACTCGCCGCTGCCCTGAACGCCGCCGGCCGCGGCTGGCACGTCTTCCCGCTCCGCCCCGGCACCAAGCGCCCGGCCCTCCACGGGGAAGCCACCTGCCCGCGCACCGGAGCGTGCGCGGGAGGCCACCGCAAGTGGGAACAGCGGGCCACGACCGACCCGGACCGCATCCGCGCCACCTGGGCCACGGGCGCGTTCAACGTCGGTATCGCCACTGGTCCTTCTGGGCTGCTGGTCGTCGACCTCGACATGCCCAAGGACCACAGCAATGGGGACGCGCCTGACGGCGCGGCGACCTTTGGGGCGCTCTGCGAGCGCACCGGTCACGCAGTCCCCGACACCTATCGCACCCGGACCGCGAGCGGCGGCCACCATCTGTACTTCGCTGCGCCGTCCGGGGTGCGACTCGCCAACACAGCAGGAACCATTGCCTCGTTGGTCGACACCCGATCGTGGGGCGGCTACGTCGTCGCCGCGGGCAGCACCACCCCCGCCGGACCCTACGAAGCCATCAGCGGCCCTGTGTTGGCCTCTCTGCCCTCGTGGCTGCTGAGCATCCTGAAACCGGCCCCCAAGCCCGTACAGACGCCCTCAATGCCCGTAACGGCACAATCCCTCCGATATGCAGACACCGCGCTCGGCAATGAAGTCCGCAACGTCTCCGGGGCCCAACTCGGCCAGCGCGAAGCGAGGTTGTTCCGGGCGGCGCGAGCCATGGGGCGCTTCATCGCGTGGGGCGATCTCCCCCGGCACGAGGTAGAGCAGGCTCTTCAGGAGGCAGGCGAGGCGGTGGGACTGCCGCGGTCCCAGTGCCGCGCCACCCTCCGCAGCGCACTGGACTGGTCCATCGCCCACAACCAGCGCCGGCGGGATGCGGCATGACCGCCCCCTCCCGCCCCCCTCTGAAGAGCATCACCCCCACCGCCGCCACGCCGCACGCCGCTCCACAGCCTGTGGACACACCGGCCGCGGGCGAGCCGAAGGGCGTCGCCGAAGGCGTCCCCATTGCTGTTCGCCCTGACCCGCACCCGGGCGACGGGCGCCGCCCCGTGGCCTGGCTCCACATCGTCGCGCCGCCGTCCTGGGGCATCACCCCCTCCGCACGTTCCTGGTGCACCTGCGGCTACGAGCGCCAGGCCATCGGCCGTGCCGCCGTCCTGCAACTGATCGCCGCTCATGGCGAACACCGCACCGCATGCCCGCTGTTGAACTCCACGTCGGAAGGCAGGACCGTCGCATGACGACCAACGACGCAGGCGCGGATCTGTGGGAAGGGTTCGAGCACATCGAACCCGAGCAGATCACCGGCCCTGCCTGGGACGAGCCCGTACCCCTCCGGACCCGCCCACCCCTCCCGGAGTTCCCCGTGGAAGTTTTTCCCGCCTGGCTGGGCAACATGGTGCGCGGTGTCGCCGAGGAGACCCAGACCCCGGCGGACCTCGCCGGATGCCTGGCCCTGGCGGTCCTCGCCACCGCCGCCGGCGGGCGGGTCAAGGTGTGCGTACGCGGTCACTGGCGGGAGCCCGTGAACATCTACACCGCCATCGCTCTGCCCCCCGGCAACCGCAAGTCCGCCGTCTTCGACCTCATGGTTCAACCGCTGCTCGATGCGGAGAAGGCCCTCATCGAACTCTCCGGACCCGTGAGGGCGGAGGCGGAGACCCTGGCACGGCTGGCCAAGTCCGCAGCAGAGAAAGCCGCAGGCAAGGCGGCCAGCGCGGAGCCCGAACACCGCGACACCCTTACCGCCGAAGCCGTCCAACTGGCCCAGGACGCGGACAAGATGAGGGTTCCCGCCGAACCGCAACTCGTCGCGGACGACGTGACGCCGGAAAACGTCGGGACGCTCCTGGACGAGCAGGGCGGGCGCATCTCCTGCCTGAGTGCCGAGGGGGAGCTGTTCGACATCATCGCCGGGCGCTACACCGGCAAGCCCAACATGGGCATGTTCCTCAAGGGCCACGCGGGAGACATGCTCCGGGTCAACCGGCAGGGCCGCAGTGCCCAGCACGTCGACTCACCGGCGGTCACGATCGGCCTGGCGGTCCAGCCGGAAGTCCTGGACGCACTCAGCCGCATCGACGGAGCCGACGGCCGCGGGCTCCTCGCACGCTTCCTCTACTCCAAGCCCCTGTCCTTGGTCGGTTACCGCAGCCTGACACCCGCCCTGCTGGACGAGCAGGTGGCCGCCACCTACGCCAAGCACTTGGCGGGTCTGACGCTCGCTCTGGCGGACTGGACCGACCCCGCCCTCATCCAGCTCACCCCGGAAGCCGACGCGGTCCTCCTGGCCTTTCAGAAGGTCACCGAGTCGCGTCTTGGTCCGGACGGGAGTTTCGCGCCGATCGTGAAATGGGCGTCCAAGCGGGACGGCGCCGTGGCCCGCATCGCCGGACTGCTGCACCTCGCCGCTCACCCCGAGGACGGGTGGCACAAGCCCATCGAGGCGTCGACCATGGCCGCCGCTACCGAGCTGGGCGTCTACTTCACCGCGCACGCCCTGGACGTGTTCAGCGTCATGAGCGCCGACCCCGCCCACGAATCCGCGGTGACCGTCCTCGCGCAGCTCGTCTCCAGCAACCCCGCGCAGTTCACCAAGCGCGAGCTGTTCCGGATGCTGCGCCGGGCAGAGTTCCCCGCCATCGGCGACCTGGACCCCGCCCTGTCTCTGCTCGAAGAACACGGCTGGATCCGTCAGCAGCCACCGCCCCCGCGCACCGGTCGCGGCGGTCGACCGCCCTCGCCCCGCTACGAGACCCACCCCCGCATCGCGCGCGGAGCCTGACACAACCCCCAGACCGCTGACAGAACTGACACAACCCCCCGTGCAAGCCGTTGACCTGCACGAACGACCGTGAGCGCGGTTTTGACAGAACTGAATTAAAACTCGACAGAACCCCCGACAGCACCGCCGGGCGTCCTGTGACAGAACCCCGTCCGCCGAGGTTCTGTCAGGTTTTAATTCAGTTCTGTCAAAGATCCAGAACCCATCAAAACCGCAGGTCAACGGCTTACCGGCGAGGTTCTGTCAGTTCTGTCAGCGGATCCCGCTTCCTCGTGAGGAGTCACCGCCACATGAGCACTGCTCCGCGACTGGAACCCCCGGCTCTTCCTCCTGTCTACCTCCCGAGCGACATCGCCAAGGCCCTCCACTGCTCGGAGTGGTGGGTGAAGGAGCAAGCTCGAAGGGGACGCATCCCCTTCACCAAGCCGGCTGGGAGCTACCGGTTCACGGCCGAGCATTTCGCCGAGATCATGCGCATCTTCGAGAGCCGTCCCGCCGAAAGCCGTGACGCTCCTGCCCCAGCAAAACAAGCACCACGCCGCAGGGCGACCACAACGGCGGCGTCCGTCACTTCCTTGAAGGCAAGGACCCCGCGCAGGGCGCTAGGCGCCCAATCGCAGGCCAGCGCAGCCTGATTCCGTGTGCCGCTCGGCCCTCCAGCCGGGCGGCACGCCCGTTCATAGGAGAACAAGGTGGGTTATGCCGAGAGCCTCGGCAGCTACTGGCGCGGCAGGTACAAGCTCGCGCCTGGCAAGTACGCCACTGTCCGCGATGCCGATGGCGATGCCATCCGCTTCCGGACCAAGGCTGCGGCAAAGAAGGCGGCTGACGCCGAAGAAGCGAAGCTGTTGGCCGGAACGAAGAAGGCGCCTCGCGAGCGGATCACCTTCGGTGCCTACGTCAACCGCTGGTATGCCGCACAGGACTTGGCGGCATCCACCATGCAGAACTACCGGCGGCACATCGAAGAGCACTTGCTCCCCGCATTCGAGGATTCCGCCGTTGCTGACATCCTGAGCACCGACATTGCCGCCTGGGAGAAGCACGAACGCGCGGTGCCTTATGCGGCATCCAGCGTCAAGACGTGGCGGGCGACACTGCACCTGATCCTTGCTGACGCTGTTGACGAGGGGCTGCGCGACTCCAATCCGGCAACCAAGCGCCGCGGACGAGGTAAGCGTGCTGGGCGCTCACGTAACCGTGGCCCGGAGAAGGCGGTCACGACCGCACTCGGCATTCTGCTGCTCGCCGAGAGAATGGCGCTGCTGTCCGGCCGCGACGACGAGTTTGTTGCCGGCATCGTCAAGGGCTACACCGGTATGCGCTGGGGGGAGATCGTTGGCCTTGAGCCCGAGTTCGTCCGGCCGAAGAGCATCCGCGTGGAGTGGCAGCTCTACGAACTGGACACCGGTGAACTGCACCGCTGCCCGCCCAAGGACGACTCCTACCGTGACATCGACACTCCGGACTTCCTCGCCTCGCTCCTTGCCAGCCACATCGCCCGGACGAGATCAAAGCCTTGCGAGTGCCACGGACTGGCCTACGTCTTCCGCGGACATGGAACCGCCAACGGGTCCGTAAGTCGCTCCGGGGCGAAGCTAGTCGACGTGGCCCGTCGCTGTGGCGTATCGACCGGCACCGTTTCCAACGTCCTCAACCGCCCGGATGCTGTGGCGGAGCTGACTCGCCTGAAGGTGCTGAAGGCGATCAGTGATCTCGGGTACATCCGCAACGCGGCATCGGGGGAGTTGGCTGCTCACTGGCGGCGCTCCGGTTTCGCCACGTGGCTCTTTCGACCGGCCGCGACAGGGCGGTACCCCGGGCGGGGCAGTCAGGAAGAGCGGCCGGTGCCCGTCGTTGCCGAGCCGTGGCCTGGCATCCCGGCGCGCGGGCGAGGAGCTTCCAAGCGGGCTGAGGTGTGCTGGGTGCCGATCGCCCCGGGGCTCACCCCGCACGGGTTGCGCCACACTCACAAGACCCTGATGAGGGAGGTGGGGACCCCACCGAAGCTCATGGACGAACGCATGGGTCATGAGGACGGCTCCGTCCAGTCGCGCTATGACCACATCACGCCAAGGATGCGGCAGGCGCTGATGACCGCCCTCACCGGGATGTGGGAGGAAGCGTTGGACGCGCGCCGGACGATGAGTCTCGGCTCGCCCGTGGCTGCTCTGGATGCGTTGCTGAAAGCTCGCTAGCAGCGCGCTGATCTGGAGACAGATTCCAAGATCTTCTCCAGGATTTCTCCAGAGAACCCCTGGAGAACGAGGCAGGCCCGGTGCTGAAAAATCAGCACCGGGCCTGACCTGCTATTTAGCTGTCGGGGTGGCGGGATTTGAACCCACGACCTCTTCGTCCCGAACGAAGCGCGCTGCCAAGCTGCGCTACACCCCGATTGTCGCTGCTCTCGCGGCGACGTCGTTTACTTTAGCCCACCGGTGGCCGGAGACGAAATCCGGTTTTCGGGGCGTCGGCCGCGGCGGCGGAACGGGTCGGGGCGGACGTGGTCCAGGACGATGACGAGGAGGGCGAGGGCGTAGAAGGCGACGCCGAGGATCGCGGTGTTGCCGAGGATGCCCACGTAGCCGTGCCGGTCGACGTCCACGAAGGGGTAGAGGTAGCGCGCCGGGGTGCCCGGCCGCAGCATCTCTCCGCGGACGAGGGAAAAGACCAGGTAGGCGAGAGGGTAGACAAGCCACGTCGTCGCATGCCGGACGGCGAACGGTGCCGGGCGGGTCAGCAGGAGCCAGTCGATCACCACGGCGATGGGGATCACCGTGTGCAGGATCTGGTTCGACACCGCCTGCCAGCCGGTGTGCGAGGCGATGCCCCCGGTCATGGAGAAGCCGCTGGACGGGTCCGCCAGGATCAGGTGGTAGACCATGCCCGTGATCGAGATGTAGAGCAGCGTGCCGCCGGTGAGGACCGCGGGCACCGGGCGACGCGCCGCCCGTGCCCGCCGGGCCGAGGCGACGAAGACCACCGCCACCAGCAGGTTGGCCTGGATGGTGAAGTAGCTGAGCACGTGGAGCGGACTGCCCAGACGCATCTCGATGGCCACGCCCGCGGCCGCGACAAGGGCGACCAGGAGGCGGAAGACGGCCACCAAAGGGCGGCGCACGGGGGCCACCACTGCCGTCGCCGGGACGAGGAAGGGGGTCTGCGGGAGGATGCCCGGTATCGGGGGCAGGTCGGGTATGTCCCTGGGTATCGGGGCGATCATGTTCCCACGCTAAGCGCGGGGGGCGAATCGGGCGATATGGGTCACCCGGTTGGGTGACGACCGAGCGCGGACCCGCGCCCCGTCAACACCAACACCAACACCAACGTCAACATCTACGGCTACATCAACGCTCTGATCGACCCGATCGACCTGCCCGGCGCCGTCGCACTGGACGCCGCTTCCGATCGCCCCCCATGATCGCCCCCCACGTTCGACCGCCACACTCCGGCCGACCCGCATCCGTCCGGCCTACCGCTGCCCGGTCTATCGCCGTCCGACCTACTGTCGAGCGACCTACTGTCGAGCGACCAGCGTCAGCAGTGACGCCTCCGGCGGGCACGCGAACCGTACCGGCGTGTAGCGGCTCGTACCGCAGCCCGCCGAGACGTGCATGTACGACGTCCGCCCCTCCGTCGTGTGCGTGGACAGGCCCTTCACGCGGTCGGTGTCCAGGTCGCAGTTGGTGACGAAGGCGCCGTAGAAGGGGAGGCACAGCTGGCCGCCGTGGGTGTGACCGGCCAGGATCAGGGGGTAGCCGTCCGCCGTGAACGCGTCGAGCGCACGTAGGTACGGGGCGTGGACCACGCCCATCGAGAAGTCGGCCGACTCCGACGGGCCGCCGGCCACGCGCGCGTACCGGTCCCGCTTGATGTGCGGGTCGTCGAGGCCGGTCAGCTCGATCTCGGCGCCTTCTATTTTGAGCGTCCCCCGGGTGTTCGTCAGGTTCAGCCAGCCCGCCGTGTCGAAGCCGTCGCGCAGGTCTTCCCACGGGTTGTGGATGACGCCCACGGCCGGCTTGTTGCCGTTCAGACCGTGGCGGCCCTGGGACTTCTCCAGCAAGTACAGGGCGGGGTTGCGGAGCTTGGGGCCGTAGTAGTCGTTCGAACCGAAGACGTACGCACCGGGGAACTCCATCAACGGGCCGAGGGCGTCCAGGACTTCGGGGACGCCCTCCGGGTCGGAGAGGTTGTCCCCGGTGTTGATGACGAAGTCGGGGCGCAGCCCGGCCAGGGAGCGCAGCCAGCGCTGCTTCTTGCGCTGACCGCTCACCATGTGGATGTCGGAGACCTGGAGGACGCGGAGCGGCCGCATGCCTGGTGGCAGGACCGGGACCGTCACCCGCCGGAGGCGGAACGAGCGGGCCTCGAAACCCGCCGCGTACAACAGTCCGGCGGCCCCCACCGCCGTGATTCCCAGGGGTACTCCATATCGCGCGCGCATACGTCCATCGTGTCAGACCCCGACAGCCCCGCGTGCCGCCCTGTGGACAACCTCGAACCTGTGGACAGCCTCGCGCCCATCGACGGCGCGTCCCGGGGCACGGTGCTGAAATCAGCAGGCGACCGCCGCACCACACCTGCGACAATCGACGGCATGACCACGCTCAAGTCGAAGCTGCAGGAAGACCTCAACGCCGCCATCAAGGAGCGCGACGAGCTCCGCTCCGCGACGCTCCGGCTGACCCTCACCGCGATCACCAAGGAGGAGGTCGCGGGCAAGACGAAGCGCGAGCTCTCCGACGACGAAGTACAGAAGGTGATCACCCGCGAGGCGAAGAAGCGCCGCGAGGCCGCGGACGCCTTCGCGCAGGGCGGGCGTCCCGAGTCGGCCGAGCGGGAGAAGGCGGAGGGGGAGGTCCTCGCCGCGTACCTGCCGAAGCAGCTGTCCGACGAGGAGCTCCAGCAGATCGTCGGGCAGGCCGTCGAGGAGGCCAGGGCGGCGGGTGCCGAGGGGCCGCGCGCCATGGGCCAGGTCATGAAGATCGTGAACCCGAAGGTCGCGGGGCAGGCCGAAGGTGGCCGTGTCGCCGCCGTGGTCAAGAAGCTGCTCGCGGGCTGAGTCCGAGAGGGACCAGAACCAGTAGTGGAAGACCAGGACCAGTAGTAGACGCAGAACCGGGACCCGTACGAGTCCCGTACCCGTACCGAGTACCCGCACCCATACCCGCACCACCCCACTCACCAAAAGCCATCGGCCTCGGCGCTCCCGATCATGGGAGCGCCGAGGCCGACGGCTGTGCTGTGCCGTTCTCTGTCAGCGGTTGTGACGGGGTGGATTACCCGTGACGACCCCCGTTGCCGTTCTGACCCTGGATGAAGCCCGAGGGGATCGAGAACGTGGGCGTCGGGAACCCGCCACCGTTCGTGTCACCTGTGGCGCCGTTGGCGCCACTGATGGTGTTGCCGCTGATCGTGTTCCCGTTGATGGTGTTGCCGTTGGTGGTGTTCCCACCGTTCCCGTTGCCCTTGTTGTCGCCGTTGTTCCCGTCGCCCGGGCCATGGCCGTTGTCCTTGGGCTTCTCGTCGGGAATGTCGATGAGGTTGAAGGACGGGGAGTCCTTGCCCGAGAGGGCGCCGGTCATGGCGTCCTTCCAGATGGGGCCGGGCACCTGACCGCCGTAGACGAGGTCGTGGTAGACGCCGCCGATGCGGATGCCCGTCATCTTGACGTTCTGCTTGGGGCTGCCGACCCAGACCGCGCCCGACAGGTTCGGCGTGTACCCGACGAACCAGGCGTTCTTGCGCTCGTCCGTCGTACCCGTCTTACCGGCGTTGTCGCGGTCGGAGAGGCCGGCCTGCTGACCCGTACCGGAGTCGATCACGCCCTGGAGCAGCGTGTTGACGGTGTCCGCGGTCTTCTCGGACATGGCCCGCGAGCAGGTTGACTTCGGGACCTCGAGCGACTTCTCCCGGCCGTCGGCCTTCTGGGTGATCGACTCGATGGCGATCGGCGTGCAGTACATGCCCCGAGAGGCGAAGGTGGCGTAGGCGCTCGCCATGGTCAGCGGGGAGATGCCCTTGGAGCCGAGGGTGATGGCGGGCACCTCGGGCAGCTTGTCGCCGTTGCCCTGCACGACGTGCAGCTTGTCGGTCATCTTCACCACGGGGCAGATGCCGATGTCCGAGATCATCTGCACGAAGTAGGTGTTGACCGACTTGGCCATCGCCGTCTTCAGCGCGTACGGGCCCTTCTCCTCGGTGCTCTCGTTCGACAGCTTCTCGTTGGTCAGGTTGGTCCAGGGCTTGCTGCTGCACGTCTGTACGGGGCTGGGGTAGGCCATCTCGTACGGCGACGGGTACTGCTGGGTCGCCGGCCGGCCCTCCTCCAGCGCGGCCGCGGCCACGAACGGCTTGAAGGTCGAACCGGTCGGGAAGCCGTAGTTCGAACCGCCCATGTCACGGTCGACCGAGTAGTTGTACTCCGTCTCGTTCTTCCCGTAGCCGTACGGCCTCGACTGGCCCATGCCGACGATCTTCCCGGTGCCCGGCTCGACCAGGGTGGCCGCCGTGGCGACCGAGTCCGACTTGTTGACGTGGGACTTGATCGAGGACTGGACCGACTTCTGCGCCTGCGGGTCGAGCGTCGTACGGATGGTCAGGCCGCCCTGGTTCCAGACCTTCGCCCGGGCCTCCTTGGTCTTGCCGAAGACCGGGTCGGTGAGGAACACGTTCTCCACGTACTTGCAGAAGAAGCTCGCGCCCTTGACCGCCGTGATGCAGCCGTTCTTCGGCTGGCTGACCTTCAGGCCGAGCTTCGCCTCCTTGGCCTTGTCGGCCTCCTGCTGCGAGATGTCGTGCACCTCGGCCATGCGCTGCAGCACGGTGTTGCGGCGCTTGGTGGCCTCCGCCTCGTCGTTCACCGGGTCGTACCGGCTGGGCGACTGGACGATGCCCGCGAGCATCGCCGACTCCTCGAGGTTCAGGTCCTTGGCGGGCTTGGAGAAGTAACGCTGGGCGGCGGCCTCGATGCCGTAGGCCTGCTCGCCGAAGAACGTGATGTTCAGGTAGTTCTCGAGGATCTTCTTCTTGCCGAGCTTCTCTTCCAGCTGGATCGCGTACTTGAGCTCGCGGACCTTGCGGCCGAGGGTCTGCTGGGTGGCCTGGGCGACCTTCGTCGGGTCGTCGCCGGCCTCCTCCACGAAGTAGTTCTTCACCAGCTGCTGGGTGAGCGTGGAGGCGCCCTGGGCGACCCCGCCGTTCTGCGCGTTCTGGTTCAGGGCGCGCAGAACGCCCTTCAGGTCGATCGCGCCGTGCTGGTAGAAGCGGGAGTCCTCGATCGCGACGATCGCCTTCTGCATGTACGGCGAGATGTCCTTGAGGTCGACCACCGTGCGGTCGCGCGAGTAGACCGTCGCGATCTGACCGCCCTTGCTGTCCAGGATGGTGGTGCGCTGACTCAGCGCGGGACTCTTCAGGTTGTCGGGAATCTCGTCGAACCCCTGGACGGAACCCTTGGCCGCGAGACCGAGCGCGCCCGCTGCGGGCAGCGCGATTCCGGCCATGACTGCTCCAGCGAGCACGCTGACACCGAGGAACTTGGCGGCCTGTTGCGTTGGCGACAGACCACCGCCCGAGCGCTTCTTTGGCATAGGGGCAGCCTACGTTCTCATTCGCCGGACACGCGTATATGCCTTGGCCTAAGCTGCTCTCAACTGTCACAGCAGTATGGCCACGTATCAATACGTCCGGCGACCCCGAATCGTTCCGGAGGTTCCCCAACTTTTTTGGGGAGGTCGTGTCCGAATCAGCCTCATGCGTCACCAGGCGTCCGTTGTGACTCAACTGAACTGTCCCGGTTTGCCGGGATACTCACGTATGTCCGCCGCTCACTCCCCCGGGTGATCTGCCGCTTACGCATAGTCCGTTCGGGCCATTCAAGATTGGGCCCGCAGGGGGTGTTGCGCTGTGCCTGCCTTCCGTAACGTCCTCAACTGGCGGCGGTGAATATGCCGCTGCCGCCGTGGGGGAGCCTCGATTCGGGAGAGGACGGCGCCGGTATGGGCTGGGTAACCGACTGGAGTGCGCAGGCGGCCTGCCGCACTACCGATCCGGATGAACTGTTCGTTCAAGGAGCAGCGCAGAACAGGGCGAAGGCAGTGTGCACCGGATGTCCGGTACGCACGGAGTGCCTCGCCGATGCGCTCGACAATCGCGTCGAATTCGGCGTGTGGGGTGGCATGACGGAGCGGGAGCGTCGCGCGTTGCTGCGCAGGCGTCCCACCGTCACCTCGTGGCGTCGCCTGCTGGAGACCGCGCGTACGGAGTACGAGCGCGGCGCAGGCCTGCTGCCCCTCGATGAGGAAGAGGTGTACGAGCGCTACGCGGCGGTGGGCTGAGGGCGCCACGGAGGGCGTCCCGCGGGGCCACCTCGGCCCGCGTCGGACCCACCCGCCGCCTCAGACCCACTCACCGCCTCGGACCCACTTGCCTCAGGTTTGCCTCAGGCCATCTCGGGTCGGCCATGAGCTCATGACTACGAGCTCATGACCACGAGTTCATGACTCGGGCCCGGCCCCGGGCCCGTGGACGGCGCCGCTCAGGCGCCGGTTTCAGGCAGCTCCGGCCGGTTGGCCGCGAGCCGGTCTCCGATGTCCCGCAGTCCTGCGAGATCGTGTACGTCGCCGGGCAGCGCGGCTACTTCGGCAACCGCCACCTCCGGGTGGAGCGCGGCGAAGCGGTCACGTGTGCGCTGCTCGCGGGAGAGCAGCTGCATGCGCTCGGCGTGCAGCCTCAGCAGGCCTGCGGTGAGTTGTTCGACGGTCCGGTGCCCGTGCGGCGGCGTGTCGGTCGGTGCGTCGGTCCTGTCCGTGGCGTCTGCGCTGTCCGTGGCGGCGGGGGAGCCTTCATCGGAACCGTCGGAGCCGGCTGGATCTTCGGAGCCGTCGGGAGCTGATGTCTCGGAAGCGGGAGATTCTGAACTGCCGTACGTGTCGGGAGAGTTACGAAGTCCAGCTTTCCCGCCCTCCTGATCCACAATGCGGGCGTCGTCAAGATTTTCTACAGCCGTGGATTCAAGATCTTCCGCAGGATCGGGATCAAGGCCGCCGACGGCCCCAGCAGCGAGATCCTCGGCGACCCCGACACCTGGATCCCCGGCCGCCCCGGCAGCGGGATCCTGCGCGGCTTCGGCAACCGCACCCCCGACGGCCCCGCTACGAGGATCCCTGCCCTCCTCGGCACCGGGATCCCCGTCCCCCTCGGCCATGAGTTCCCCGGCGGTCTCGGCGGCGAGTTCCCCAGCGGTCTCGTCATCGAGATTTTCCGCAGCCTCGGCATCGAGGTTCTCCGCGGCCTCGGCATCGAGGTTCTCCGCGGCCGCGAGCGCCCGCTCGGCGGAGAGGTGGGCGGCACCGCTGCCGTGCACCCGGTTGAGTACGAGACCGGCGAACGGCATGTCCTCGGCCGCCAGTCGCTCCACGAAGTACGCGGCCTCGCGCAGCGCGTCCCGCTCCGGGGCCGCCACCACCAGGAACGCCGTCCCGGGCGCCTGGAGCAGCTTGTACGTGGCGTCCGCGCGCGTACGGAAGCCCCCGAACGTCGTGTCCATCGCCGCCACGAACGTCTGCACGTCCTTCAGGAGTTGTCCCCCCAGCAGCTTCCCCAGGGTGCCGGTCATCATCGACATCCCGACGTTCAGGAACTTCATCCCCGCACGCCCGCCCAGCTTCGCCGGCGCCGTCAGGAGCCGGATCAGCCGTCCGTCGAGGAAGGACCCGAGCCGCTTGGGCGCGTCCAGGAAGTCGAGTGCCGAGCGGGACGGCGGGGTGTCGACGACGATCAGGTCCCACTCGTCCCGGGCCCGCAGCTGCCCCAGCTTCTCCATCGCCATGTACTCCTGCGTGCCCGCGAAGCCCGCCGAAAGCGACTGGTAGAAGGGGTTGTTCAGGATCACGGCCGCCCGCTCGCCGTCCGCGTGCGCCTCGACGATCTCGTCGAACGTGCGCTTCATGTCGAGCATCATGGCGTGCAGCTCGCCACCCGCGGAGTCGTCGATGCCCTTCACACGGCGTGGGACGTTGTCGAGGGAGTCGATGCCCATCGACTGGGCGAGCCGGCGTGCCGGGTCGATGGTGAGAACGACCACCTTGCGACCCCGCTCGGCGGCGCGCAGCCCCAGGGCCGCCGCCGTGGTCGTCTTGCCGACGCCGCCCGAGCCGCAGCACACCACGATGCGGGTGTCGGGGTCGTCGAGCAGTGGGTCGAGGTCGAGTACGCGGGCCGGGTCCAGACTCATGAGATCCCTTGAGTGCGCAGTTCCGTGGCGAGCTCGTACAGGCCCGCCAGGTCCATTCCCTCGGCGAGCAGGGGGAGTTCGTGCAGCGGGAGGTCCTGCTCGGTCAGGACGGCCCGCTGCTCGCGCTCCAGGGTGTGCCGTTCGGCGTACTCCTCGGCCTGTTCCAGGAGAGGCCCGACGAGCCGCTCGGCGTTCCCGCCGCGACGGGCGCCGCCGAGCCCGGCCGCGGACAGCGACTTGGCGATGGCGCTGCGCGCGACGGCGCCCGTGAGCTCCAGGTCGACGTCGTCCAGGAGCGCGGGCCGCACCATGTTCACGATGATCCGTCCCACCGGCAGCTTCGCCGCCCGCAGCTCGGCGATGCCGTCCGCGGTCTCCTGGACGGGCATCTCCTCCAGCAGCGTCACCATGTGCACCGCCGTCTCCGGCGACTTCAGGACGCGCATCACGGCCTGTGCCTGGTTGTGTATCGGCCCGATCTTGGCGAGCCCCGCGACCTCGTCGTTGACGTTCAGGAAGCGGGTGATGCGGCCCGTGGGTGGCGCGTCCATGACGACGTAGTCGTACGCGAACCGCCCGCTCTTGTCCTTCCTGCGGACGGCCTCGCACGCCTTCCCGGTGAGGAGCACGTCCCTGAGACCGGGCGCGATGGTGGTCGCGAAGTCGATGGCGCCGAGCTTCTTCAGGGCCCGGCCGGCGCCGCCCAGTTTGTAGAACATCTGGAGGTAGTCCAGAAGGGCCAGTTCGGGGTCGATGGCGAGGGCGTACACCTCCCCGCCCCCCGGAGCGACGGCGATCTTCCGCTCCTCGTAGGGCAGCGCTTCTGTTTCGAAGAGCTGCGCGATGCCCTGTCTGCCCTCGACCTCGACGAGGAGGGTGCGCTTGCCCTCGGTCGCGAGGGCGAGCGCGAGGGCCGCGGCTACCGTGGTCTTGCCGGTACCGCCCTTGCCGCTGACGACCTGGAGCCTGCTCACGTCTTCGAGCCTAACCAGTCCGTCGCCGTACTACGCAGGAGGCTGTGGACAACGTGCGCGCGAGGCCCCCCGCGGCAACGACTACAGTCGGCGACATGACCAAGTGGGAATACGCAACCGTGCCGCTGCTCGTCCATGCCACGAAGCAGATTCTGGACACCTGGGGCGAGGACGGCTGGGAGCTCGTCCAGGTCGTGCCCGGGCCGAACAACCCCGAGCAGCTGGTGGCCTACCTGAAGCGCGAGAAGTCGGCATGAGCGGCGCCGTCGAGGCGAAGCTCGCGGAGCTCGGTCTGACGCTGCCGGGCGTCGTTCCGCCGCTGGCCGCCTATCAGCCCGCCGTGCAGTCCGGCGTGTACGTCTTCACGGCGGGGCAGCTGCCGATGGTGGACGGCAAGCTTCCGCTCACCGGCAAGGTGGGTGCGGAGGTCACGGCCGAGGAGGCCAAGGACCTGGCCCGCATCTGCGCGCTGAACGCGCTGGCCGCGGTCAAGTCCGTCGCGGGCGACCTCGACCGCATCGCGCGTGTCGTGAAGGTCGTCGGCTTCGTGGCCTCGGCCTCGGACTTCACCGGCCAGCCGGGTGTCCTGAACGGCGCGAGCGAGCTCCTGGGCGCGGCCCTGGGCGACAAGGGCGTCCACGCCCGCAGCGCGGTCGGCGTGGCCGTCCTCCCGCTGGACGCCCCGGTCGAGGTCGAGATCCAGGTGGAGCTGACAGGGGTGTAGGCGGTCGGGACCGGTGGCGGTCTTCTTCGCCCCCGCCCCCGGCCCGGGGATCCCCATGGGCCCCTCGAACATTCGCCCGGCTCGGGATAGCCTCCGGCCATGGCGAATGGGCAGTGGTATCCACCGGAGTGGCCCGAGCGGATCCGCGCGCTCGCGGAGGGCACGCTGATCCCGGTACCCCCCAAGCGCGCGGCCACCGTCATGCTGCTCAAGGACACCCCCACCACCCCCGTGGTGCACATGCTGCGCAGACGCGCCTCCATGGCCTTCGCCGGAGGCGCGTACGCGTATCCGGGCGGCGGCGTGGACCCACGCGACGACGAGCACCAGATCCGCTGGGCGGGCCCCACGCGCGCGTGGTGGGCGAACAGGCTCGGCACCGACGAGACGTCCGCCCAGGCCGTCGTCTGCGCGGCGGTCCGTGAGACGTACGAGGAGGCCGGTGTCCTGCTGGCCGGGCCCACCCCGGACACCGTGGTCGGCGACACCACCGGCGAGGACTGGGAGGCGGACCGCGCGGCCCTGGTCGCCCGCGACCTCTCCTTCGCCGAGTTCCTCGACCGCCGCGGACTCGTGCTCAGGTCCGACCTCCTGGGCGTCTGGACCCGCTGGATCACCCCGGAGTTCGAAAGCCGCCGCTACGACACCTGGTTCTTCGTGGCCGCCCTCCCGGAGGGCCAGCGCACCCGCAACGCCTCCACGGAGGCCGACCGCACGGTCTGGATCCGCCCCGCGGACGCGGCGGACGGGTACGACAAGGGCGAGCTCCTGATGATGCCGCCCACCGTCGCGACCCTGCGCCAGCTCATCCCGTACGACAGCGCCGCCGACGTCCTGGCCGCCGCGCCCGCCCGTGATCTGACCCCGGTCCTGGCCAAGGCCCGCCTGGAGAACGGCGAAGTCGTCCTCGCCTGGCCGGGCCACGACGAGTTCACCAAGCACATCCCGACCGGTGGAGCCTCCGCATGACCGACGCCGCAGCCCTTCCCGGCCAGCCGCGAGGCGGGGTCCTCTCCGGCTCCGCCACCCCGCGCGCCGTCAACGTGCTCGCGCCCAACGCGTCCGCGATGACTCTGGACGGCACCAACACCTGGATCGTCTCCGAGCCGGACTCAGACCTGGCGGTGGTGATCGACCCCGGGCCCCTGGACGACGTACATCTGCGCAATGTCGTGGACTCCGCCGAGAAGGCGGGGAAGCGGGTGGCGCTGACCCTGCTGACGCACGGGCACCCCGATCACGCCGAGGGCGCCGGGCGGTTCGCGGAACTGACGGACACGAAGGTGCGGGCACTGGATCCGGCGCTGCGGCTCGGGGACGAGGGGCTGGCGCACGGGGACGTCATCGCCGTGGGCGGGCTGGAACTGCGTGTCGTACCGACCCCGGGCCACACCGCCGACTCGCTGTGCTTCCATCTCCCGGCCGATCGGGCCGTCCTGACGGGTGACACCATCCTCGGCCGCGGTACGACCGTCGTGGCCCACCCCGACGGCCGTCTGGGCGACTATCTGGACTCGCTGCGGCGGCTCAGGTCCCTCACCGTGGACGACGGCGTGCACACCGTGCTGCCGGGGCACGGGCCCGTCCTGGAGGACGCCCAGGGCGCCGTCGAGTTCTATCTCGCCCACCGCGCTCACCGCCTGGCCCAGGTCGAGACGGCGGTCGAGAACGGCTACCGGTCGCCGACCGAGGTCGTCGCGCACGTGTACGCGGACGTGGACCGCTCGCTGTGGCCGGCGGCGGAGCTGTCGGTCCGGGCGCAGATGGACTATCTCCGGGAACACGGCCTCATCTAGGCGCCTGGGGGCGACGGCCATACGGGAACCGGCCTTACGAGAAGCGGCCATACCGGGGATACGAGAAGGGCCCCACTGTGCAGCGGGGCCCTTCAGGTGCGTCGAAAGCCGGCGCGCGGTGCGGTCAGCGCGAGCGCTTCGCGAGGCGCTCCACGTCCAGCAGGATGACCGCGCGGGCCTCCAGGCGGAGCCAGCCGCGGCCCGCGAAGTCGGCGAGCGCCTTGTTGACCGTCTCGCGGGACGCGCCGACCAGCTGGGCCAGCTCCTCCTGCGTGAGGTCGTGCACGACGTGGATGCCCTCCTCCGACTGCACGCCGAAGCGACGCGAGAGGTCCAGGAGCGCGCGGGCCACGCGGCCGGGCACGTCCGAGAAGACCAGGTCGGACATCTGGTCGTTGGTCTTGCGCAGGCGCCGGGCGACGGCGCGCAGCAGCGCGGCGGCCACCTCGGGCCGCGCGTTCAGCCAGGGCTGAAGGTCACCGTGGCCGAGACCGAGCAGCTTGACCTCGGTCAGCGCGGTGGCGGTCGCCGTGCGCGGGCCCGGGTCGAACAGCGACAGCTCGCCGATGAGCTCACCGGGGCCCAGGACGGCCAGCATGTTCTCGCGGCCGTCGGGTGAGGTGCGGTGGAGCTTCACCTTGCCCTCGGTGACCACGTAAAGGCGGTCGCCGGGGTCGCCCTCGTGGAAGAGAGCGTCGCCGCGTGCGAGGGTCACCTCACTCATGGAGGCGCGGAGCTCCGCGGCCTGCTCGTCATCGAGCGCCGCGAAGAGCGGGGCGCGCCGCAGAACGTCGTCCACGAGTTCTCTCCTTGTCGACCTGCTCAGGGGATCTTGCTCCCCCGTGATACCAGGGGACCGTGTTCCCCATCTTGCTGGACGGTCCAAACAGTGTGATCAGTCACAAGTCTGCCGCACTGGCGTGCCGGGCAGTGCGGCAGGGGGCCAATTGGGGGCTGATCTTCTGGGTCCGGGGCGGATGTCGGTGGGGGGCTTTAGGCTGGCCGGGTGTCCAAATCGCCGGTGAGAGCACAGGCCAAGGGGGCTGGGCGGGTGGTTGTACGTCGCGATTCCGCTGTGGGCGAACAGAGTTCCGCCGAAAGTATGAAAACGACAAAAGCGACAAAATCAACGCCGGTGAAGCCGGTCGCGAAGAAGGCCGCGAAGAAGGCTGCCAAAAAGGCGACAGCCACGACCGGGAAGACGACAGGCGTGGCCAAGAAGGCGACGGCCACGATCAAGAAGGCGGCGCCTGCCAAGACGGCCGCCAAGAAGGCGACGCCTGCCAAAACCGTGGCCAAGAAGGCTGCCCCAGCCCAAGCCGCACCCAAGAAGGCGATCGTCGAGTCCCACGCCGCTCTCGTGCGCCGCGCCCGCCGCATCAACCGCGAGCTCGCCGAGGTGTACCCGTACGCCCACCCGGAGCTGGACTTCGAGAACCCCTTCCAGTTGGTGATCGCCACGGTCCTGTCGGCCCAGACGACCGACCTGCGGGTGAACCAGACGACTCCGGGACTCTTCGCCAAGTACCCC
Source organism: Streptomyces olivochromogenes (assembly GCF_001514115.1). Classification (GTDB taxonomy): domain Bacteria; phylum Actinomycetota; class Actinomycetes; order Streptomycetales; family Streptomycetaceae; genus Streptomyces; species Streptomyces olivochromogenes. Next base: position 157,409 of record NZ_KQ948460.1, on the reverse strand, counting down.
ACGCCCGAGGACCTCGCCGCGGCGAATCCGGAGGAGGTCGAGGAGATCCTCCGGCCGACCGGTTTCTTCCGGGCCAAGACCAAGTCGGTGATAGGGCTCTCCAAGGCCTTGGTGGAGGACTTCGGGGGCGAGGTCCCCGGCCGCCTCGAAGACCTCGTCAAGCTCCCCGGCGTAGGCCGCAAGACCGCCTTCGTCGTCCTGGGCAACGCCTTCGGGCGCCCCGGTATCACCGTGGACACCCACTTCGGCCGGCTCGTGCGCCGCTGGCAGTGGACCGACGAGACCGACCCGGACAAGGTCGAGGCCGCCGTCGGCGCGCTCTTCCCGAAGAGCGAGTGGACGATGCTCTCGCACCACGTGATCTTCCACGGCCGCCGCATCTGCCACGCCCGTAAGCCCGCGTGCGGCGCCTGCCCCATCGCCCCGCTCTGCCCCGCGTACGGGGAGGGCGAGACGGACCCGGAGAAGGCGCGCAAGCTCCTGAAGTACGAGAAGGGGGGCTTCCCCGGCCAACGCCTCAACCCGCCGCAGTCCTACCTGGACGCGGGCGGCATCCCGGCACCCCCACTGGGCGCCGGATGACGGAACGAACACGGCGCCGCCCGGCGTTGGGGAGAGCAGAACGGGGGTGGCGATGACGCACGCGAGCAACACGCACAGCAGGCACGAAGAGCCGGACACACACCGCACGCAGAACGAGACGGGCAAGCACGTCACACAGAACGAGTCCGGCACGCACGGCACGCAGAACGAGTCCGGCACGCACGGCGCGCAGAACGAGCCGGGCTCACACCGCACGTACGGCGGCCCCGGCGCACACCACCGCACACACGAAGGACACGAAGGACACGACTCGCACAACGGCCGGGTCGTGGTGACCAAGGACGGTCTGCCCGCCTGGCTCGACCCGGTGGTGCACGCAGTAGAGACCGTGGAACCGCTCCAGCTGAGCCGCTTCCTGCCGCCGGAAAACGGCGCGGGGCGGCAGTCCGCCGTGCTCATCCTCTTCGGCGAGGGCGCCCGCGGCCCCGAGCTGCTGCTGATGGAGCGTGCCAGCTCCCTGCGCTCGCACGCGGGGCAGCCCTCCTTCCCCGGCGGCGCACTCGACCCGCAGGACGGTGACCCGAAGGCCGACGGACCGCTGCGGGCCGCGCTGCGGGAGGCCGAGGAGGAGACCGGGCTCGACCCGAGCGGCGTCCAGCTGTTCGGCGTGCTGCCGAAGCTCTACATCCCGGTGAGCGGCTTCGTGGTCACCCCGGTCCTGGGCTGGTGGCGCGAGCCGACCCCGGTAGGCGTGGTCGATCCGGCCGAGACGGCCCGGGTCTTCACGGTCCCCGTGGCGGATCTCACGAACCCCGCCCACCGTGCGACGACCGTGCACCCCAGCGGTCACCGAGGTCCGGCATTCCTGGTCGAATCGGCCCTGGTCTGGGGCTTCACCGCGGGGATCATCGACCGTCTGCTGCACTACGCGGGCTGGGAGCTGCCGTGGGACCGCGAGAACCAGGTCCCGCTCGACTCGCGCGCATGACAGGGTGGCCCCCGTGAATGTGCTGGACATCCTGTTGCTGGTCGCCGCCGTGTGGTTCGCGATCGTGGGCTACCGCCAGGGCTTCGTCGTCGGCATCCTGTCGGTGATCGGCTTCCTGGGCGGCGGCCTCGCCGCCGTCTATCTGCTCCCCGTCATCTGGGGTGCCCTGACAGACGACTCCAAGGTGAGTACGACCGCCGCCGTGGTCGCGGTGATCGTCGTGATCGTCTGTGCCTCCGTCGGCCAGGCCCTCACCACCCACCTCGGCAACAAACTGCGCCGGTACATCACCTGGTCCCCGGCCCGCGCCCTGGACGCGACCGGCGGCGCCCTCGTCAACGTCGTCGCGATGCTCCTGGTCGCCTGGCTGATCGGTTCGGCCCTCGCGGGCACGACGCTGCCGACGCTCGGCAAGGAGGTCCGCGGGTCCAAGGTGCTGCACGGCGTCTCCGGCGCCCTGCCCTCCCAGGCCGACACCTGGTTCGCCGACTTCTCCTCGGTCCTCGCGCAGAACGGCTTCCCGCAGGTCTTCAGCCCGTTCGCCAACGAACCCATCACCGACGTCCAGCCCCCCGACCCGGCGCTCGCGAACAGCCCCGTCGCCATCCGCGCCCAGAAGTCCATCGTCAAGGTGATGGGCACCGCGCAGAGCTGCGGCAAGGTCCTCGAGGGCAGCGGCTTCGTCTTCGGCAACCGTCGCGTGATGACCAACGCCCACGTGGTCGGCGGGGTCGACGAGCCCACCGTCCAGATCGGCGGCGAGGGCAGGAAGTACGACGCCAAGGTCGTCCTGTACGACTGGGAACGCGACATCGCCGTACTCGACGTACCGAACCTGGACGCGCCCGCGCTCCAGTTCACAGCCAAGGACGCGGCCAGCGGCAACAGCGCGATCGTCGCCGGCTTCCCGCAGAACGGCGCGTACAACGTCCAGCCCGCGCGCGTGCGCGGCCGCATCACGGCCAACGGCCCGGACATCTACCACCGCGGAACCGTGCGCCGCGACGTCTACTCGCTCTACGCGACCGTGCGTCAGGGCAACTCGGGCGGCCCGCTGCTCACGCCCGACGGCAAGGTGTACGGAGTGGTCTTCGCGAAGTCCCTCGACGACGCCAACACCGGGTACGCGCTCACCGCGGACGAGGTCCAGCCGGACGCCACCAAGGGCCGTGCGGCCGATCAGCAGGTGGACAGCGACAGCTGCGCGCTCTGAGAGCGAAGGGTGACGAGCGGTAGCGTGCGGCGCCTCAGCCTCGTGGGTGACGCAGCCGTACCGAAACCCAGCGGGCCCGGCGGCGCAAAATGCGCGGGATCCCCACGTGGGGGTCCGCGCCCGGCAACTGCGGGGTGCCCCTCTGATGGGAGCTCAGGCCCGTCGCCGAGCGGCGGTTGCGTGGTGCGTCACTGTAGTCGTGCGTCCAGCCCATACCTCGACGTCTGCCCCTGCCCCAAGGTCGATAACCTCGCCCAAGCCCCTCAATTGGCCTATGCGCGAGGCATTTGGCTGTTCGTAGGACAGGCGTTCGTGTTCGCATACCGGGCGGGCCACGGGCCGCAATCGGACAGTCACCGACGGGTCACCGGTCAGGCTCGGGATCTTTCAGCCAGTTGACCAATTCGGTCGAAAACGCCACCGGGTCCTCTTCGTGGGGGAAGTGTCCGAGACCGTCGAACAGCCGCCAGCGGTACGGTGCTTCGACGTACTCCCCGGAACCGGCCGCGCTCCGCGTCCGCATCACGGGATCGAGCGATCCGTGCAGATGCAGCGTCGGCACCCGAACCGGCCGCTTCATACGCCGGTTGAACTGGATCCCGTCCGGCCGTGCCATCGAGCGGACCATCCATCGATAGGGCTCGATCGAACAATGCGCCGTCGACGGGATGCACATGGCGCGGCGGTACGTCTCCACGGCCTCGTCGTCCGGCTGTCGCGGCCCCGACCAGTCCCGCACCAGACGACCCACCAGGGCGCCTTCGTCGGCGACGAGTTGGCGTTCCGGGATCCAGGGCCGCTGGAACCCCCAGATGTACGAACCAGCCGCCGACTGCTTGACGTCGGAGAGCATGGCCGAGCGCCAGCGCCGCGGGTGCGGCATGGACGACACGGCGAGCCGTCGGACGAGCTTGGGGCGCATCACGGCCGCCGTCCACGCCAGATACCCGCCCAGGTCGTGTCCGACGAGCGCGGCGTCGGGCTCACCGAGGGACCGTACGACCCCGGTGATGTCGAGCGCGAGGTTGGCGGGGTCGTAACCGCGCGGCGTGCGGTCGCTGCCGCCGACGCCGCGCAGATCCATGGCCACGGCCCGGAAGCCCGCGTCCGCGAGCGCCACCATCTGCCGACGCCAGGTCCACCAGAACTGCGGGAAGCCGTGCAGCAGCAGGACGAGCGGTCCGTCGCCCATCTCGGCGATGTGGAAGCGCGCGCCGTTGGCGGCGACGTCCCGGTGGGTCACTTCTCTCCCGCCGGGGACGTCGAGCCGCACGACTGAGGTGGGTTGCGCCGAAGGGGTGGCGGGGTCCGTCATGACGTCGAGCGTGCCACAACCTCGACCGCGTCACTCACAGGGGCGGTCCGGGGATGGGGTTTGGCGTTCTGGAGCACACCCGCGGTCTCCTTGACCGAGGCGGCGACCTTCTGCGGGCCCTTGCCCTTTTTCGCCTTCTTCGCGAAGACCAGGCCGATCAGCGCGAGGCCGCCGGCGACCAGCACGTTCGCGGCGAACGACAGGACGAAGCAGATCGCGAGATTCCAGTGGCTCCAGGTCCGGATGCCGTACGCCAGGGCGAAGTTCAGCATCGGGAGGGAGAAGATCAGCACCGCTCCGGCCGCGGAGAACGCGCCGCCGCTGACCGCGCCGCGCTTGACGTCCTGCTTGAGCTGCGCCTTCGCCAGTGCGATCTCGTCGTGCACCAGTGCGGACATCTCGGTCGTCGCCGAGGCGAACAACTGGCCGATGCTGCGTTCGGCGCCGACCGGGCTGCCGTCGGGTGCGCTCATCGCGGACTCCCTCTTCTGTATGTGCCTGCTCTGTACGGGCTGCTCTGTACGGTCTGGCTGCCAACGGTGCCGGCACGGCCCTGGCTGCTCCAGTGCCCGTACCGCCTACTGCCGACCTTCCGGCCCTGACTGTCCGGTCCTGACCATCCGGCCCGGACTGTCCGATCCTGGCTATCCGGCCCAGTCTGTCCAGCCCGGACTGTCCGGTCCTGACCATCCTGTTCTGCTCAGATCATGCCGGACCGTCGTTCTCCTCGCTTGCCCCGCCCGCCACTTCGGCAAGCCTTCGGTGCTCGGCGGCCTTCCGTTCGTGGATCTCGGCCATCCGCAGGTGGTACGCCGGGTTGTTCTGCTCGTAGATGTCGGGGATGCCGTCGCTGTCCTCGTCGAGCTCCTCGGCCTCGTACAGCGCACGGTACTTGGCGTTGCGTACCTTCAGCAGCGTCGTGGCGAGTACGGCGGCTATGAGCGAGCCGATCAGTACGGCGGCCTTGACCTCGTCGGTGAGTACCAGGTCGTTCTTGAAGGCGAGTTCGCCGATGAGGAGGGAGACGGTGAAGCCGATTCCGGCGAGGGAGGCGACGGCGAAGACGTCGGGCCAGACGAGATCCTCACTGAGCGAGGCCCGGGTGAACCGGGCGGCCAGCCAGGTCCCCCCGAAAATGCCCACGGCCTTCCCGACGACGAGCCCCAGCACGACACCGAGTGTCTCGGGCCGCGTGAACACGTCACCGATCGCCCCGCCGGAGACGACGACCCCGGCGCTGAAGAGCGCGAACAGCGGCACGGCGAGCCCGGCGGAAAGGGGTCGTACAAGATGCTCGATGTGCTCCCCGGGTGAGTGCTCCTCGCCCTCGTGCGGGTGACAGCGCAGCATCAACCCCATCGCGACTCCGGAGATGGTGGCGTGGACGCCGCTGTTGTACATCAGCCCCCAGATGACGAGCGCGAGCGGCACATACACGTACCACCCGCGTACGCCCTTGCGCAGCAGCACCCAGAACACACCGAGCCCGACGACGGCCCCGCCCAGCGCGCCGAAGTCGATGTGGTCGGTGAAGAAGATCGCGATGATGAGAATCGCGAACAGGTCGTCGACGACGGCGAGGGTGAGCAGGAAGGCGCGCAGGGCGGACGGCAGGGAGGTGCCGATCACGGCGAGTACGGCGAGGGCGAAGGCGATGTCGGTGGCGGTGGGTACGGCCCACCCGCCGAGGGATCCGCCCCCGATCGCATTGGTGAGGGCGTAGACCAGCGCGGGCACGGCCATTCCGCACACGGCCGCGACGACGGGCAGTATCGCGGCCTTCGGATCGCGCAGATCCCCCGCCACCAGCTCGCGCTTGAGTTCGATACCGGCGACGAAGAAGAACACGGCCAGCAGTCCGTCCGCCGCCCAGTGCTGAACGGACAGGTTCAGCCCGAGCGCGGAGGGCCCGAGATGGAAATGGCTGACGCTCGCGTAACTGTCCCGCAGCGGCGTGTTGGCCCACACCAGCGCGGCAACCGCCGCGATGAGCAACAGCACCCCACCGACGGTCTCGGTCCGCAACGCCTCCGCGACGAAGTTCCGCTCGGGCAGCGAAAGGCGTCCGAGGAACTTGCGGTTGTTGGCGCTGGGCGTCGTCGCCACGGCGGGACCTCCGGGTCGTTACGGCTGTTTGCTGACGGCCGCCACACGGGATCGTTGACGACACCGCCGACCAGACTTCCCGGCACACCCTGAGGCCACTACTTTACCTTCCATTACGGCGAGATATTTCGCGTTACGGACATATGGTGCGACGAGGGGGTGGTCGCGCGGACATGGGGGGGCGCGCCTCGGCGCCAACGAGGGCTGGACGCGATGGCGCGCGGACCTGTCTACGGACCAGCGAGAACCCGACCGGACAACGGCGTAGGGAGAGCGGGCCCACGGCCGGATAGTGGACGCGACGCGAGGCCATGCGGGGCCCCGCCGGGCGCGGAGGCCGGAGCGGTGGTGGCCGACTCGACGGAGACCTCACGAGCCTTCAGGCCCAGCACGAGCCCCGGAGGAGACCTCCCAGCGCTGTGCCACTGGGCTGCGGCACAGCACAGCACAGCACAGCACCGCACGCCTCGCGGTCGCGGGGAACACGGCCGGGGCTGGGGCCGCGCGGCCGGGCACCAGGCCCGAGCGGGGGCGCGCAAGCGCGGGGTGGTCAGGGGGTGCGGTCCCCGCCGGGGTGCCGGGGCGGACCCCCGCAGGGGTGCGGGCGCAGGGCGGGCCCCAGAGATGTCGGGGGCACGGGGTTCCGGCGATGAGGCGCCGACGAGGGCCCAGCGATAGGGGCACGGCGGCGTTGGGGGGCGGGGCGAAGCCCCGGGCGGGATGCAGGGGCGCCCCGTGAACTTTGCCATCGAGGCGTTGTCGACCTGGCGGAGCCCTGCCTGGCGCGCACCGGAGGTCCAGCAAGGCGATGGGTGCTGGGGGCCGGAGCGGCGCGTTGCCGGGGATGCGGGGGCAGAGCCCGGTGCGAGGTGAGCGCGGAGTCCAGCGCCGCTGGGCATGCGGCGGAGCGTCGTGGTGCACCGGGATGTGGGGCGGGGCGTCGTGGTGTACCGGGATGTGGGGCGGAGCCCCGAAAGGTTGGGGGTGTGGGGGCACCTAGTGCCCCCACACCAAAAAGCGGCGGGTGGGTGGGGGAAACCCTCAGTCCTCGCTCGGCGCCGCCGGCAGCTTCGCCTGGATGAGATCCATCACCGTGGAGTCCGTCAACGTCGTGACATCCCCCAGCTCCCGGTTCTCCGCCACGTCACGCAACAACCGCCGCATGATCTTCCCGGACCGGGTCTTCGGAAGCTCGGCCACCGGCAACACCCGCTTCGGCTTGGCGATCGGCCCCAGCGTCGCCCCCACGTGATTCCGCAGATCCGCCACCAGCCCGGCATCCTCCGCGGAAGCGGTCCCCCGCAGAATCACGAACGCGACAATCGCCTGCCCCGTCGTCTCGTCCGCCGCACCGACCACCGCCGCCTCGGCGACCGAAGGATGCGAGACGAGCGCCGACTCGACCTCGGTCGTCGAGATGTTGTGCCCGGACACGAGCATCACGTCGTCGACCCGCCCGAGGAGCCAGATGTCCCCGTCGTCGTCCTTCTTCGCCCCGTCCCCGGCGAAGTACTTCCCCTCGAACCGCGACCAGTACGTGTCGAGGAACCGCTGGTCGTCGCGCCAGATCGTGCGCAGCATCGACGGCCACGGCTCGGTGAGCACCAGGTACCCGCCACCCCCGTTGGGGACCTCCCGGGCCTCGTCGTCGACCACGGTCGCCGAGATCCCCGGCAACGGCCGCTGCGCCGACCCCGGCTTGGTCTCGGTGACTCCCGGCAGCGGCGAGATCATCATCGCGCCGGTCTCGGTCTGCCACCACGTGTCCACGATGGGCGTCCGGTCGCCGCCGATGTGCTTGCGGTACCAGATCCACGCCTCGGGGTTGATCGGCTCACCCACGGACCCCAGCACCCGCAGGCTGCTGAGATCGAACTTCGCGGGGATGTCGTCCCCCCACTTCATGAACGTACGGATCGCGGTGGGCGCCGTGTAGAGAATCGTCACCCCGTACTTCTGCACGATCTCCCAGAACCGCCCCTGGTGCGGCGTGTCCGGCGTCCCCTCGTACATCACCTGCGTCGCACCGTTCGAAAGCGGTCCGTACGTGATGTACGAGTGCCCGGTGACCCAGCCGATGTCGGCCGTGCACCAGTACACGTCGGTCTCCGGCTTCAGGTCGAAGACGGCGTGGTGGGTGTACGAGGCCTGGGTGAGGTACCCGCCCGAGGTGTGCAGGATGCCCTTCGGCTTCCCCGTGGTCCCGGAGGTGTAGAGGATGAACAGCGGCTGCTCGGCGTCGAACGCCTCCGGCGTGTGCTCGGCGGACTGCCGCTCGACGATCTCGTGCCACCACACGTCGCGGCCCTCGGTCCAGTCGACCTCCTGGCCGGTACGGCGGACCACCAGCACCTTGTCGACCCCGTCGACCCGGCTCACCGCGTCGTCGACGGCCGGCTTGAGCGCGGACGGCTTGCCTCGCCGGTAACCGCCGTCGGAGGTGATGACCAGCTTGGCGTCCGCGTCCTGGATGCGCGTGGCGATCGCCTCCGCGGAGAATCCACCGAAGACGACCGAATGCGCCGCGCCGATCCGTGCACACGCAAGCATCGCGACGACGGCCTCGGGGATCATCGGCAGATAGATGGCGACCCGGTCGCCCTTCCCGACGCCCAGCTCGATCAGTGCGTTGGCGGCCTTGCTCACCTCGTCCTTGAGCTCGGCGTAGGTGATCGCCCGGCTGTCACCGGGCTCGCCCTCGAAATGGATGGCGACACGGTCGCCGTTCCCGGCCTCCACATGCCGGTCGACGCAGTTGTACGCGACGTTCAGCTTCCCGTCGGCGAACCACTTCGCGAACGGCGGGTTCGACCAGTCCAGCGTTTCGGTCGGCTCGGTGGCCCAGGTCAGCCGGCGGGCCTGCTCGGCCCAGAAGCCGAGCCTGTCAGCCTTGGCCTGCTCATACGCCTCCGCGGTGACATTGGCGTTCGCCGCCAGGTCGGCGGGCGGCGCGAACCTGCGCTCTTCCTTCAGCAGGTTGGCCAGGCTTTCGTTGCTCACGACATCTCCCTTTCCCAGGGTGTCCGTTGTGTCCCAGGCCACAGCTCATCAGACCGGGGGCCTCGATGACAAGGGCCGACCTAAAATTGGTTTAGACCTATCGAGGAGCTGGGGTCCCTTCAGAAGTACGCACCAGGCGCGCCTGGGGTACGCACTCCGAGCCACGTACGGACAGGCGCGCGGGTTCACCCGGCAACCTTTCCCGCCACCGCTCCCCACGCGGGTGCCGTGACACATGACACGCCCGGGCGTGTCGCGGCCCCCCCCGTCTGGCCCACCCTCATGTCCGGCCCACCCCCCGTCCGGCCCGCCCCTACATCCGCCCCCCACGTCCGCCCCTCATGTCCGGCTCCTCACACCTGGCCTGCACGCCCGGCCCCCGCGCCCGGCCCTCCCCCCCGGAAGGGTGCCCCGCCCCACACTCCCGCCGCATCCACACGCACGGCGTGGCGCGCACCCCCGTCGAGCGGGGCCGCGCACCACGCCGAGGTCACACGGGTGGCGAGGTCAGGCGGGGTGCCGCAGATCCTCCGCCGCCCCCACATGATCGAACAGCTCGCCGTCGTCGCGTTCGACCAGCAGATACGCCTGCGCCTCCCCGACGTGGAAGTACATCCCGTGCAGCTCGAGCGCACCCTCCCGCAGGGCCCGCGCCACGGACTCGTGCGCCCGCAGATGCTCCAACTGCTGCACCACGTTGGTCAGACACAGCTGCTCCACCGCGTCGGCCGGCGCCCGCCCGGCGAGCCGGGCCCAGGGGCGGTTCTTGGCGGCCATCCGCTCCAGACTCGGCAGCCCGTGCCGCAGCCACCGCTTGAGTGGGGTCTGCGCACCGCCGGGCTCCGCGTTCAACAGGGCCTGCATGGCCCCGCATCCGGAGTGCCCGCACACCGTGATGGATCGCACATGCAGCACATCCACCGCGTACTCGATCGCCGCGGCCACCGAATCGTCCCCGCTCTCCTCCCCGGGCTTCGGCACGAGGTTGCCCACGTTGCGTACGACGAACAGGTCGCCCGGTCCGCTGGAGGTGATCATGGACGTGACGAGCCGCGAGTCGGCACAGGTCAGGAACAGCTGCGACGGCCGTTGCCCTTCCCGCGCCAGCCGCGCCAGCTCACCCCGCACCAGGGGCGCGGTGTTGCGCTGGAACGCGCTGATTCCACGCGCCAGTTGATGCCCGCTCTGCCCACTGCGGCCATCGTGCTTGGCGGCACCGGATGCACCGTCCGCACTGTCCGGCCCCTCCGACCCGTCTGCTGGGCCCGCCCCATCCGACCGGTCGTCGGCGGATGCGGGCTGCGGACCGGCGGAGGGTTCGCAGTAGTGGTTGCGCCATGGCGTCCAGGGGCGGCAGCGGCAGTGGGAGGGGCCCGCGGGCTCGGCGATCCGGGTGCCGGCCCGTCCGGTCAACTCGACCGTGCCACCTCGCGCGACATGCGCGTTCTGCCAGTCCTGCAGGGACTCGTATGCCGCGTGGTCCATGAATGATCCGTCCAACTCCAGGACCACGTGCGCCCCTTGGGGTACGAGGTGCAGGGCGCGGCTGAGTCGAGGCACCGCGAGGAACGTCAACTGCCCTCGTACTCGTACGTAATGGACTCCTCCTCTCTCTTCATGTGTGATGCGCGTGCGGGCGAGGCGGTGCAGGGCGACGGCGACGGCCACGGCGACCCCCAGCACCACGCCCTCGAGAACACCGAGGCACACGACGCCGAGCGTGGTGACGACGTACACCAGCACTTCGCGGTGGCGGGTGACCGTGCGGATGTGGTGCAGGGACACCATCTGGATGCCGACGGCCATCACCAGGGCGGCGAGCGATGCGAGGGGGATCAGCTCCAGGATCGGGACCATCAGCAGCGCGGCAACTACTACGAAAACGCCGTGCAGCATCGTGGAGTTCCGGCTCACGGCACCGGCTTGCACATTCGCCGAACTGCGCACGGCGACTCCGGCGACGGGCAGCCCGCCGAGCGCGCCGGAGACGACATTGGCGGCGCCCTGACCCAGCAACTCCCGGTTCAGGTCGGAGCGGCCCACCCGGGTTTGCTGCGCGGGCCGTCCTGCCACCAGCTTGTCCACGGCCACGGCGCCGAGCAGCGACTGCACACTGCACACCAGCGTGACGGTGAGGACGGCGGCGGCGATCCCGAGCACCGGCCCCTCGGGGAGCCCGGCCAGCGCGTGACTGCTCCACGACGGCAGGTCGACCTTGGGCAGGACCAGCCCGGTGAGTGAGGCGGTCAGGGTGGCCCCTGCGACGGCGACGAGCGCGGCCGGCACGGTACGCAGGGCGTGCCCGACCCGGCCGGGAATCCGCGGCCAGGCGAAGAGGAGCGTCAGTGTCAGCACGCTCATCGAGACCGCCGCGGGGTGAACGTGCGCCAACTGGGCAGGCAGCGCACTCAGGTTGTCGAGCACGGAGCTCTGCGGGGTCCCGCCCAGGACGATGTGCAGCTGGGCGACGGCGATGGTCACGCCGATGCCGGCCAGCATGCCATGCACGATCGCGGGGCTGACGGCGAGCGCCGTGCGGGCCACGCGCAGGCATCCCAGGCCCAGCTGGGCGACTCCGGCGAGGACGGTGATGGCGCAGGTCGCACGCCATCCGTAGTGGTGGATGAGCTCGGCGGTGACGACCGTGAGCCCGGCGGCGGGCCCGCTCACCTGGAGCGGTGAGCCGCCGAGCCGGGCGGCGACGATTCCGCCCACGGCGGCGGCGACGAGGCCCGACTGGAGCGGCGCGCCGGTGGCGAGCGCGATGCCGAGGGACAGGGGTAGGGCGATCAGGAAGACCGCGATCGAGGCTGACAGATCGGCGCCCGCGATACGGAATCGGCGGGGCGGGGTCGGTGGGGGGCTGTGGGGTTGGTGGTTGCGCGTGGGCCGAGTCGAGTCGGCGGCGCGGGTGGGGACGCAGGCAGACATTCCCGTCTCCTCCGGGGCGGCGCGGTCGCGGAACAGGTGGTCCCCGTTCAGGGAGGACGGGGGCAGATCGCGGCCGTGGGTCACGGCGTGCAGCGGCGGGACTTTCAACGCTCGGTAAACGGATCGTAATCCAGAGTAAAGCCCACATGCGGACTTTAGTGGCAAATGGGGCAGTAAATCACTCTCGTGGGTGAAGCGATCTTTTTATCGGCTTGTCGTATTTATTCGATCTCAGCCTCGTGCGACCTTGGCGGCGCTGTCGGCATTTCGCCGCACAACACCCTAGAACGCCCAAAGCGGCGTTGCTCTGACAGAAGGAAGAAGGTGGGCGGAGATGGCCGCCACCCAGAGGATCGCCGCGGGCGTAGCAGTCGCCGCGGCCTGCGCCACGGCGCTCGCCGGCTGCGCCACCGGCACCACCGGCTCCAAGGAAGGCGCGAACGAGGCGGCGGGGGCCCCGGCGCCCCAGAGCGCGGTCCGCCTGATCGGCGACGGCTCCACCGCGTACACCGGAGCGCAGCCGCATCTGCCCAAGCCCGAGCGGCTGAAGCCCGGTCAGAAGCCCCCGCAGTTCGTGGTCTTCTCGTGGGACGGCGCCGGCGAGGACAGCCAGAAGCTCTTTTCGCACTTCCGCAAGGTCGCCCAGGCCAACGGGGCGACGATGACCTACTTCCTGAGCGGCGTGTACCTGCTGCCGGAGGACAAGCGCGAGCTGTACAAGCCGCCGGAGCACTCGCCGGGCAGCTCGGAGATCGGCTTCAACGACGAGAAGGGCATCAAGGACACCGTCGAGCAGCTACGCGGTGCGTGGCTGGAGGGCAACGAGATCGGCACGCACTTCAATGGCCACTTCTGTGGTGCGGACGGCGGTGTCGGCGAGTGGTCGGTCGCGGAGTGGAAGAGCGAGATCGCCCAGGCGAAGGCGTTCGTGAAGTCCTGGAAGACCAACGCGGCCATGAAGAACGCGGCTCCGCTGCCCTTCGACTACGACAAGGAGCTCATCGGCGCCCGCACGCCCTGCCTGGAGGGCCAAAAGAACTTCATGAAGGCGGCCCGGCAGCTGGGCCTCCGCTATGACACCAGCGGCGTCAACAACCAGCTCTGGCCCAAGAAGAAGAACGGCCTGTGGGATCTGTCGATGCAGTTGGTCCCCTTCCCCGGGCACACCTTCGAGCAGCTCACCATGGACTACAACTTCATGGTCAACCAGTCGGGCACACAGACCCAGGGCGACCCCGACAAGCAGGAGTACTGGGGTAACCAGATGCGTGACGGCCTGCTCAAGGGCTTCGACCGTGCCTACGACGGCAACCGTGCGCCGCTGATCATCGGCAACCACTTCGAGTCCTGGAACGGCGGCACCTACATGCGTGCCATCGACCAGGTCGTGGAGAACGTCTGCAACAAGCCCGACGTCCGCTGTGTCTCCTTCCGGCAACTCGCCGACTGGCTCGACGTCCAGGACCCGACCACGCTGGACAGACTGCGCGGTCTCAACGTCGGAGAGGTCCCGAAGCAGGGCTGGGCGTCCTTCCTGTCGGGCCGCCCCGCCCCGGCCCCGAAGGGCATCCCCGGGGCGCCGGCCCTCAAGCCGTAGCCACCAGTCCCTCTCCCAGCACGAAACCGGGGTCGACCTGCGCCGCCAGGTCGGCCCCGGTCCTCTCGTTGCCCCAGCTGCCCGCGTTCTTCAGGTGGAAGTGCACCATCTGGCGCGTGTAGCGCTCCCAGTCCCGCAGCTCGTACGTGGCGTCGGCGGCGGTCTGCAAGGTGCGCAGGGAGCGGCGGTTGGCGTCCTCCAGGAGCTCGAACCGGGGCGGGCGGCCCTTCTCCATGGCGCGCACCCAGTCCGAGTGCCCGACTGTGACCAGGAGGTCGTCACCGACCTCGGCGCGGAGGAAGTCGATGTCGTCCTGGCCCTGCACCTTGTTGCCGACGACCTTCAGGATGACTCCGAAGTCGCGGGCGTACTCCTTGTACTGCCGATAGACGGAGACTCCCTTCCGGGTCGGCTCGGCGACGAGGAACGTGATGTCGAATCGGGTGAACATGCCGGACGCGAAGGAGTCGGAGCCCGCCGTCATGTCGACGACGACGTACTCGCTCTGGCCGTCGACGAGGTGGTTCAGGCAGAGCTCCACTGCACCGGTCTTGGAGTGGTAGCAGGCCACTCCCAAATCGGCCTCGCTGAACGGGCCGGTGACCATCAAACGGACGGCGCCGCCGTCGAGTTCCACCGGCCGCGCACAGGCGTCGTACACCGGATTGTTCTCGCGCACCCGCAGCAGTCGGGACCCCTCACCGGGCGGGGTCGTCTTGATCATCGTCTCGGCGGACGTGATCCGCGGATTGGAGCCGCGCAGGTAGTCCTTGATCGCCTTTAGCCGCGGGCCCATGGCGGGCAGCCCGGCGGCCACCGCCTCGTCGAGGCCGAGGGCGGCCCCCAGGTGTTGGTTGATGTCGGCGTCCACCGCGACGACCGGCGACCCCGAGGCCGCGAGGTGGCGGATGAAGAGGGAGGACAGGGTCGTCTTGCCGCTGCCGCCCTTCCCTACGAAAGCAATTTTCATGTTCACCAAGGGTAGTGGGACGATTGCGTACAGTGCCCTGGTGACGTGAAGAAGACCACTCCTTCGTGGGGTGGGCCGCCGGGGTGCGTAGGGTCGTACTCATGAGTACGACAGGCGCGACCGCCGATCCGCTCGCGGCCCTGGGCTCGCTGCCCGGCGTGGCCGAATCCGTCGAGTCCGTCCGCAAGGCAGTGGACCGGGTCTACGGACACCGGATCATGCGGCGCCGCAGCACCGAGATCACTTCCGAGGCCGCACTGCGGGGCGCCCGTGGTTCCGCGGCCCTGTCCGGCGCCGACTGGGCCCTCGAAGAGGTACGCCGCCGCACCGACTTCAGTGGTGACAACGAGGCCCAGACGGTCGGCGCGGCTCTGCGGCTGACCGCGGAATCGGGCCAACTCCTGTCCATCTGGCGACAGTCGCCCCTCCGGGTGCTGGCCCGACTGCACCTCGTCGCGGCCGCGGACCAGGGGGACACCGTCGGCAGGCCTCGCCAGGACGGCGAACCGGTCGACGAGCCGCTCGTCGAGCTGCCCCTGCCGGACGCGACCGAGGTGGCCGGCAGGCTCGAAGGGCTCTCGCAGCTGATCATCGCGGGTGGTTCGGCCCCGGCCCTGGTGACGGCTGCCGTCGTACACGGCGAGCTGCTCGCCCTGCGCCCCTTCGGCACCCACAACGGCCTGGTCGCACGCGCGGCCGAGCGCATCGTCCTGGTCGGCAGCGGCCTGGACCCCAAATCCGTCTGCCCGGCGGAGGTCGGTCACGCCGAGCCGGGCCGCGCGGCCTACCTGGCGGCACTGGAAGGCTATGTCTCCGGAACCCCGGAGGGCATGGCGACCTGGATCGCCCACTGCGGCAGGGCGATCGAACTGGGAGCCAGGGAGTCGACGGCCGTCTGCGAGGCGCTTCAGCGCGGCGCGGCGTAAGTCTCCGGACAGGGTTGCGGCGGTACGAGTTTTCGTACCGCCGCTGGCATGCTCACCGGGTTACCAAGCGTCCTCGATATTTGCCCATCAGGTCGGGAACTCCTGCCCGTCACCTGGTGCGGCTGGCCCGTAATCGACGGGTCGACGTCGCGTGGGTGCTCGATGTCCATGCGCGGTCCGTGGGGCCTTGGTTGCGTTTGAAGGTGATCCTTTCGGATGTCCTTGGTCTCGCGGGCCGTTAAACCCTTTCTACTCCTGGTCCAGAGGAAGCGGAACCCCTGGCTGTACTTCTTTACTTTTAGGTTCAAATGGGAGTGAATCGGGACGTAGATGTGCCGCACGCACACGCGTGACGCGCTCACACCACCGTCGCGCGCCGTTTGCTCGCGTACCAGACCAGTCCCGCCGTGGCCGCCGCCGCTCCTATCGCGGCCGCCGCGACGAGCGCCGGACGCGGCGGCACCGACAGTGCGGGCAGCCGCTGTTTGAGCCGAACCGGCCGGTGGAAGTCCAGAATCGGCCATGAGCGGGCAAGCGCCTCGCGTCGCAGCGCACGGTCCGGATTCACCGCATGGGGATGGCCGACGGCCTCCAGCATCGGAACGTCGGTCGAGGAGTCGCTGTAGGCGTAGCAGCGCGCGAGGTCGTACCCCTCGGACGCGGCCAGCTCCTTGACCGCCTCGGCCTTCGTCGGCCCGTACGCGTAGTACTCCACTTCTCCGGTGAAGCAGCCGTCCTCGCCGACGACCATGCGCGTGGCCACCACCCGGTCCGCGCCGAGCAGCTCTCCGATCGGCTCGACCACCTCCGCCCCGGACGTGGAGACGATCACGACGTCGCGCCCGGCGGTGTGGTGCTCCTCGATGAGGGAGGCGGCCTCGTCGTAAATGATCGGGTCGATCAGGTCGTGCAGCGTCTCGGCGACGATCTCCTTGACCTGCTGGACGTTCCAGCCCCGGCACAGCGCGGACAGGTACGCGCGCATCCGCTCCATCTGATCGTGGTCCGCGCCGCCCGCCATGAACACGAACTGGGCATATGCGGTGCGCAACACGGCCCTTCGGTTGATCAGCCCGCCTTGGTAGAACGACTTGCTGAACGTGAGCGTGCTCGACTTCGCAATGACCGTCTTGTCCAGGTCAAAGAAGGCTGCCGTGCGAGGCAAGGAGTGGTTTTCCACGAGCCCGAGCATATGCGCCCACCATTCGGGCTAGTGTGGGGCGCGTGGGTTTGCCTGAGAGGGCTCTCGGGTACACCATGGAAGTCACGGATCGTTCGCGACCGTGCTAACCCGGTCCGACTCCTCCCCCCCCGAGTCGGCCGTGGGGACGACCCCCGCTCTCCCCCCCGGCGGGGGTCGTCGCATGTCCGGATGGGTTTTTCCCCTCTTCTGCGCGGCCCCGGGACCCCGTTGTCACCGCTGTGGCCGCCCCTTCCGCGCGCCCATGATTCGTCACTCTGCGTATCCGTGAGGCTGCTCTGTGGAAGTCACAGGCGACTCACCGGTATGGGTGAAGGCGATATTCACAGCCACTGAGTTGTCCACAGTTATCGACCAAGATCCACACGATTTTCTGGATCGCTGCACCGTGATTCCAGCGCGTCCCGCTCGCGGCGAGTTCCTCGCGGCAAGTTCATGGTCGGTTCCGTTTGTCGGACGCGTTTGGCCGGTTCGTATCGGCCGTTCATATGGAGGCCGCTTGCCGGTTCTTCACACGAGCGGGAATCGCGGGTCCGCAGAGGACCTTGCGAGCTCCGCGCAAGGAGCAGCGAAGGGGGCTGGAGATCGTGGCGGGAGCCATCACACACGACCTGCCGCCCGCCGCCGACGGGCGGCAGGGCGGACCATTGATCGTCACGGAGGACGCCGAACTCCTCGACGACCTGCTGCGCCTGTGCGCCGCGGCGGGCGCGAGGCCGGAGGTCCACCACGGGGTGCCTGAGGGCCGCGGCAGCTGGGAGGCGGCACCGCTCGTCCTGGTCGGCGACGACGCGGCGCGGCGCGTACGTGGAGCAGCGCGCCGACGCGGAGTCGTGCTGGTCGGCAGGGACCAGGACGACTCCGGCGTCTGGAAACGGGCTGTCGAGATCGGAGCCGACCACGTCCTGATGCTTCCGGACGGCGAGCAGTGGCTCGTCGACCGCATCGCCGACGTGGCCGAGGGAGTCGGCCGCCCCGCGCTCACCGTCGGCGTGATCGGCGGCCGCGGCGGGGCCGGAGCCTCCACGCTGGCCTGCGCGCTCGCCGTCACCTCTGCGCGCGAGGGACGCCGCACCCTGCTCGTGGACGCGGATCCCCTGGGTGGCGGACTCGACGTACTCCTGGGCGGAGAAGCCGCCGAAGGCCTGCGCTGGCCGGCGTTCGCCGCCTCCCGCGGCAGGGTCGGCGGCGGCGCCCTGGAGGAGTCCCTTCCCGAACTGCACGCGCTGCGCGTCCTCAGCTGGGACCGCGGCGACTCCGTCACCATCCCGGCGCAGGCCGTCCGCGCGGTCCTGGCCGCCGCCAGACGGCGCGGCGGCACCGTGGTCGTCGACCTGCCCCGCCGCGTCGACGAAGGAGTCGCGGAAGCCCTCGCCCAGCTCGACCTCGGACTGCTGGTCGTCCCCGCCGATCTGCGCGCCGTCGCGGCGGCCAAACGGGTGGCGTCCGTGGTCGGCATGGTCCTGCGCGATCTGCGCGTCGCGGTCCGCGGCCCCTACACGCCGGGCCTCGACGACCGTGAAGTGGCCCGCCTGCTCGGACTGCCACTGGTCGGCGAAGTGCCCGCGGAATCCGCGCCGCTGGACACCGGCGTGCCACCCGGCGGAGCGGCGCGGGGGCCGCTCGCCCGGTTCTGCACGGCCTTCTGGCAGCGGGTTCCGGTGGAAGGCGGGGGCGTATGAGCCGGCAGACCGGCACGGGCGCGGGGACCGGCACGGGACTGCTGGACGGCGTACGGCAGTGGCTCGCCGAGAGCGGGTCGGAACCGACTCCCGCGCGCGTGGCGCAGGCCCTGCGCGAGCAGGGGCGAGTGCTCGGAGACGCCGAAGTCCTCGGCGCCGCCGAGCGGTTGCGCTCCGAGCTGGTCGGCAGTGGGCCACTGGAGCCGCTGCTCGCCGACCCGTCGGTGACCGACGTCCTGGTGTCCGCGCCGGACCGGGTGTGGGTGGACCGGGGTGGTGGACTGGAACTGACGACCGTCTCCTTTCCGGACGCGGCGGCCGTACGACGCCTCGCGCAGCGCCTCGCGGCCGTGGCCGGGCGAAGGCTCGACGACGCCCGCCCCTGGGTCGACGCCCGGCTTCCGGACGGCACCCGCCTGCACGCGGTGCTGCCCCCGGTGGCCGTCGGCTCCACCTGCCTGTCGCTGCGGGTCGTACGGCCGCGCGCGTTCACCCTCGACGAGTTGGTGGCGGCGGGGACAGTCCCGCCCGGTGGGGACCGGGTGCTCAGAGCCCTGCTGGACGCCCGGCTGTCGTTCCTGATCAGCGGCGGCACCGGAAGCGGCAAGACGACCCTGCTGAGCGCGCTGCTGGGGCTGGTCGGTACCGGGGAGCGGATCGTGCTGGCCGAGGACTCGGCGGAGCTGCGGCCCGACCATCCCCATGTGGTGCGCCTGGAGGGGCGGCCCGCCAACCAGGAGGGCGTCGGACTCGTGGCGCTCCAGGACCTGGTCCGTCAGGCCCTGCGCATGCGACCGGACCGGCTGGTGGTCGGCGAGGTGCGCGGACCGGAGGTCGTGTCGCTCCTGGCGGCGCTCAACACCGGCCACGAGGGCGGCTGCGGAACGGTCCACGCGAATGCGGCGGCGCAGGTACCGGCCCGTCTGGAGGCCCTGGGCACGGCGGCAGGGCTCGACAGGGCCGCGCTGCACAGCCAGTTGGCGGCGGCGCTGTCCGTGGTCCTGCATCTCGTACGCGACCGGACCGGGCGGCGGCGGATCGCCGAGGTGCACGTCCTGGAGCGCGATGCGACGGGGTTGGTGGTGACGGTGCCCGCGCTGCGGTGGGGCGCGGAGGCGTTCGCGTACGAGCGGGGGTGGGAGCGGCTGCGGGGGCTGCTCCGGGACGGGACCGAGGGGAGTGGGCTGTCATGACGGGGGCCGGTGACGTCTCGGTGGAGGCGGCCATGGCGTGTGCCGGGGCGGCGGCCTGGTTGATGGGCGGCTGGGACGCGGGGGCACGCAGGGCGCGGCTGCTGTGCGCGGGTGGCGGGGTGGTGGCCACCGGACCGCCGGCGTGGGAGCGGGCACGGGCCGAGTGGCGGCGACTGCGCGGGCGGCTGCGCCCCGAAGGGTGGTCACTGGTCGCCGGGTTGGTGATCGCGGTACTGGGCGCGTCCGTGGTGCCGCTGTTCCTCGGGGCGGCCGGGATACCGCTGCTCCGCCGAGTACGGCGGGCCGGGGAGGCGCGGCGCGCGGGGGAGCGTCGGGGTGAGGCGGTGATCGCCCTGTGCGGGGCGCTGGCCGGCGAGGTGCGGGCCGGGCATCAGCCGGGCGAGGCACTGCGGAGAGCCGCGCGCGACTCGGGCGGGCTCGGCGAGGCGCAGGCGGTGGTGCTGGCGGCGGCGCGGTTCGGCGGTGATGTGCCGGGCGCGCTCACCGACGCGGCACGGCAGCCGGGGGCCGACGGGCTGGTGGGGCTCGCCGCGTGTTGGCGGGTGGCGGTGGACCGGGGCGCGGGCCTGGCGGCGGGCCTCGACCGCCTGGAAGGGGCCTTGTGCGCGGAGCGGGACCAACGGGACGACCTGCGCGCCCAATTGGCGGGATCGCGATCCACGGCGGTGATGCTCGCGGGGCTGCCCGTTCTGGGCCTTCTGCTCGGTACCGCGCTGGGCGCCGATCCGCTGCACGTGCTGCTGCACAGCGGGCCGGGTCTGGGCTGTCTGGCGGTCGGTGGGGTGCTGGAGGGCGTGGGGCTGTGGTGGGCGCTGCGCATCGTGAGGGGAGCGGAGGCGGCATGAGTACGGAAGTTGTCCACAGGCTGGGGACGCTCGTGTGCGGGGCGCTGGCGCTGGGGTGGCTGCCGCGTGCGCTCGGTGCGGCGCGGCGTGAGCGACGGGCGCGCAGAAGGCTGACCGGGCTGCTGGCCCTGGAGAGGACGCCCGAGAGGCGGCACCTCGCGGTCCGGGACGTCGTGCGGCGGTGGCTGCCGGTGGCGGGCGCGGTGTGCGCCGGCTGGGTGCTGGTCGGGGGTCTTGCCGGGGTTGTGATGGGGCTGCTGGCCGGGCTCGGGGCCTGGCGGTGGCGGCAGCGGCGCGGACCGGGGCCGGTGGAGGAGTACGACGCGGCGCTGGCTGCCCGGCAACTCCCCCTGGCGGCCGACCTGGTCGCGGCCTGTATCGCGGCGGGGGCGGACCCCGTGGCCGCGGCGCAGGCGGTGGGCGAGGCCCTGGGCGGACCGGTGGGGGAGCGGCTCGCGCGGGGTGCGGCGGAGGTGCGGCTCGGGGGCGAACCGGTCGAGGCATGGCGGAGGTTGGCGTCGCTTCCGGGCGCGGGGGCGCTGGCACGGCTGCTGGAACGGGCGGGGGAGTCGGGGGTCCCGGCTGCCGTGCCGGTCGGGCGGCTCGCCATGGAGGCCCGCGCCGAGCGGGGCCGCAGCGCGACGGCGCGGGCACGGCGGGCGGCTGTCATGGTCACCGCGCCCGTGGGGCTGTGCTTTCTTCCCGCGTTCCTCGCGATGGGCGTCCTGCCCGTGGTGATCGGGCTGGCGGACGGGGTGTTGGGAGGGGGTGGCGGATGACGGGCGGCGGTGCGCGGTGAACGACGGACGATCAACAGGTTCGAACCTTACGGGGGTTGAGATGTGCAAGACGGTGGGTGTACGGATGCGGGCGTGGCTGCTGGGTCTGGCGGCGCGCAGGGACGCGGGAATGGTCACCTCCGAGTACGCGGTGGGTGTCCTCGCGGCGGTGGCCTTCGCGGCGGTGCTCTACAAGGTGGTGACGAGCGGCCAGGTCGGCGCGGAGTTGCAGGGCATCGTGGGGCGGGCGCTCAATGCGCCGATGTGAGCGCGGGACGGCGGGTCGGGGCCGGGACCGGGATCGGAGCCGCGGCCGGAGTCGGAGCTGGGACCGGAGCCGGAGCTCGGACCGGATCTGGGACCGGAGTTGGTATCGGGACCGGGACCGGGGATTCGTGACCGCCGAGGCCGCCGTGGTGCTGCCCTCGCTGGTGCTCGTCGGAATGGCGCTGGTCTGGGCCCTGCTCGCCGCGTCGGCACAGATCCAGTGCGTGGACGCGGCCAGGGCGGGTGCCCGCGCGGCGGCCCGCCAGGACCCGCCGGACACGGTGCTGGCGACGACCCGCCGCGCGGCACCGCGCGGCGCCAGGGTCACGGTGACCCGGGAGGGCGACCTCGTCCGGGTCACGGTCGAGGCGAGCGCGCCGGGACCGGACGGACTGTCACTGGAGCTCAGCGACGAGGCCGTGGCGTTGGCGGAGGAGACGCTGGGGGCGGTGAGGGGATGAGGGTCTGGAGCCGCGGTCACGTCGCGCGGACGGCCGCTCGGAACAGATGGCGCACCTACCGGATCCGTTGCTCGGACAGAGGATCGGCCACCGTCTGGACCGTCGGGGCGATCGCCGTGCTGTGTGTCGTGTTCGGGGCTGTCCTGGCCATGGGACAGGCGGTCGTGGTCCGGCACCGCGCGGCGGGGGCGGCCGACCTGGCCGCGCTCGCCGCGGCGGACCACTGGGCGGACGGCGGCACGGCGGCCTGCGCCCAGGCGGACCGGGTGGCGCGGGCCCAGCGTGCCCGGCTGGCGCGGTGCGCCGTGGAGGGCGAGATCTCGGACGTCACGGCCGCGTCGGGCGCCGGCCCCTTCGCCGTGGAGGTCAGGTCCAGAGCCGGTCCCGCGAGACCACAGGAGCCGGCGCCTAGACCTCCGGCGCCCCCCGCAGCAGCTCCGTGAGCAGCCGCACAGCGCCCCGTTTGTGCAGCGGCTCGTTCCCGTTGCCGCACTTGGGGGACTGGATGCAGGACGGGCAGCCGGCCTCGCACTCGCAGGACGCGATGGCCTGCCGGGTGGCGGTGAGCCAGGCGCGGGCGGTGTGGAAGGCGCGCTCCGCGAACCCCGCGCCGCCCGGGTGGCCGTCGTAGACGAAGACCGTGGGCAGGAGCGTGTCCGGGTGCAGCGGGATGGACACGCCGCCGATGTCCCAGCGGTCGCAGGTCGCGAACAGCGGGAGCATGCCGATCGACGCGTGCTCGGCGGCGTGCAGGGCGCCGCCGAGGATCTCCGGGTTGATGCGGGCCGCGTCCAGCTGGTCCTCGGTGACCGTCCACCACACGGCGCGCGTGCGGAGCGTACGAGGAGGGAGGTCGAGTTTCGACTCGCCCAGCACTTCACCGGTGATGACACGACGACGCAGGAAGGAGACGACCTGGTTGGTGACCTCGACGGAGCCGTAGCACAACCGGCCCTCGCCCCAGGGGACTTCGATGTCCGTCTCCAGGACGGAGATGGACGTCGTGTCGCGGGCGACCGTCGAATACGGCGGGTTGGCCTCCTCGACCAGGGCGACGGAGTCCTCCAGGTCCAGGTGCTTCACCAGGTACGTACGGCCCTGGTGGAGGTGGACCGCGCCCTCGTGGACCGTGGTGTGCGCGGAGCCCGCGTCGACCGTGCCGAGCAGCCGTCCGGTCCCGGCCTCGACGATCTGCACCGGACTGCCGCCCTCGCCGCGGATGTCGGTCAGGTCGGCGGCCCGCTCACGACGGGTCCAGTGCCACGCCGTCGCTCGTCGGCGCAGCAGCTTCGCGGCCTCCAGCTGTGGCAGCAGGTCCGCGGCGGTCGGGCCGAAGAGCTCCAGATCCTCTTCGGTGAGGGGGATCTCGGAGGCGGCGGCGCACAGGTGCGGGGCCAGGACGTACGGGTTGTCGGGGTCGAGGACGGTGGATTCCACCGGCTGGTCGAACAGGGCCTCGGGGTGGTGCACGAGGAACGTGTCCAGCGGGTCGTCGCGGGCGACGAGGATCGCGAGTGCGCCCTGCCCCGAGCGGCCGGCGCGGCCCGCCTGCTGCCACAGGGAGGCCCGGGTGCCCGGGTAGCCCGCGATGACGACGGCGTCCAGGCCGGAGACGTCGATGCCGAGTTCGAGGGCGGTGGTGGCGGCGAGGCCGAGGAGTTCGCCGGAGTGCAGGGCGCGCTCCAGGGCGCGGCGTTCCTCGGGGAGGTAGCCGCCGCGGTAGGCGGCCACGCGCCGGGCCAGTGAGCGGTCGATCTCGGCGAGGCGTTCCTGGGCGATCACCGCGATCAGTTCGGCGCCGCGGCGGGATCGTACGAAGGCGACGGAGCGCACGCCCTGGAGGGTCAGGTCGGTGAGGAGGTCGGCCGTCTCGGCGATGGCGGTACGCCGAACGGGTGCTCCCTTCTCGCCGTGCAACTCGGTGAGCGGGGGCTCCCAGAGGGCGAACACGAGCTCGCCGCGGGGTGAGGCGTCGTCGGCGATCTCGACGACCGGGAGGCCGGTCAGCCGACGGGCGGCGACCGCGGGCTCCGCGGCGGTCGCGGAGGCCAGCAGGAAGACGGGGGAGGAGCCGTAGCGGGCGCACAGGCGGCGCAGCCTGCGCAGTACTTGGGCCACGTGGGAGCCGAAGACGCCGCGGTAGGTGTGGACCTCGTCGATGACGACGTACTTCAGGGCGCGGAGGAAGGAGGACCAGCGGGGGTGTGAGGGCAATATCCCGCGGTGCAGCATGTCGGGGTTGGTCAGGACGTAGTTGGCGTACTGCCGTACCCACTCGCGTTCCTCGAACGGAGTATCGCCGTCGTACACGGCTGGGCGAACCGCATTGCCCAAAGGTTGTGAAAGTTCCTTCACCGAACGGCGCTGATCGGCTGCGAGGGCCTTTGTGGGGGCCAGGTAGAGCGCGGTGGCCCCCCGGCCGTTCGGAGCCTCGGAGCCGTCCAGGAGGGCCGTCAGGACCGGTGTGAGGTATGCCAGGGACTTTCCCGAGGCGGTGCCGGTGGCGACGATCACGGAGTCGCCGTCCAGGGCGTGCTCGGCGGCCAGCGCCTGGTGGGCCCAGGGGTGTTCGATGCCCGCGGCCTGCACCGCGGCGATGACCTCCGGACGGATCCGGTCGGGCCACACGGCATGGCGACCCGCCCGCGGGGGCAAGTGCTCCGTATGAGTGATGCGCGAAGCCCGGCTCGGCCCCGAGGCGAGCCGGTCCAGGACAGTGCCCGGATCGGGGCGGGAAGCGGTGTCCGTCGAGGGTCGATCGGATCGCTGATTCTTGGCCATCGGCACCGAGTGTGTCACTGGCGTGACGGACAATGGGCCCAAGGCGTCGTGCACGCCTGCCGGTAAGTGATTGAATGCCATCGCGGCTGGCGAACCGTCCCGGGGGCTCTGCCGAGGTGTCCCTTGGGATGACCGCTCGATAGCAAGGTGCTGGAGGATCCGTGGACCTGTCCCTGTCGACCCGTACCGTCGGCGATCGTACGGTCGTCGAGGTCGGTGGCGAAATCGATGTATATACCGCGCCCAAGCTGCGCGAGCAGCTGGTCGAGCTGGTGAACGACGGCAATTTTCATCTTGTCGTCGACATGGAGGGCGTGGACTTCCTCGACTCCACCGGGCTCGGCGTGCTGGTGGGCGGCCTGAAGCGTGTGCGTGCCCATGAGGGCTCGCTGCGACTGGTCTGCAACCAGGAGCGCATTCTGAAGATCTTCCGCATCACCGGTCTCACCAAGGTGTTCCCCATCCACACCTCGGTCGAGGAAGCGGTAGCGGCCACCGACTGACCCCGTCCCGGGGCGTCACGAGTGATGTGGTGTCCGAGACGGTAGAAGCAATGGACGGGGGACCGGGCCTCGGCGGCCCGGCCCCCTGACAGCACGCCCGTAGTTGAGGGGGATGCATGGCCACCGTTGAACTCCGCTTCAGCGCGCTGCCCGAGCACGTCAGGACCGCCCGACTGGTGGCGGCAGCGGTGGCGCGCAGGGCCGGAGTGGACGAGGCCGTCCTCGACGAGGTCAGACTCGCCGTCGGCGAGGCCTGTACTCGTGCCGTCGGACTGCACCAGAGCAACGGCATCTCGGCGCCGGTGCAGGTGAAGCTGATCGAGGAGGAGAAGCAGTTCTCCATCGAGGTCGGCGACGAGGCGCCGCGTTCGGCGCCCGGTGAGGCGGCACCCGGTGCCTCGGGTGATCCGGACATTGACGCCGAGGAGGACGAGATGGGTCTCGCGGTCATCAGTGGCCTCGTCGACGACGTCGAAGTCACCGCCGGTGAGCACGGTGGACTGATCAAGATGAGCTGGCCGACCACGCCGCCGGCCGCGCTCGTTCCCTGATCGCACCCCCGCAACACACTCGAAGGGCCCTGCTCAGCAGGGCCCTTTTTGTATGCCCGCTTCCGGCCGCGGCCCGGCCCCGCCTTTTCGTGAATTCATTCACGATCAATCACGCGATTATTGGATCAAGCGTCAACGCTTTTAGGGCATTACTTCTTTTGGGTCCCATGGATACCCGTCGATCATTTGCTGATGGGCATGTGAAGGCGAATTCCGCTTACCGGGCACTGTTTTGATCAGGTTCCGGTACCTACAATCCGTCCACATCTTGAGCTCAGCACAGGCGTCAAGGAGGACGAATGGCGGGGCTTTCTACCCCTCATCAGTTTGACCATCCCACAACCTTCGCATCCGCAGTACTGACCAATGACAATCGCTTGATCGTGATGGTCATCGGTGCCGTGGCCCTGGCGGCCCTGGTGGTCGCCGGGGTGCTGGTACGGCAAGTGCTCGCGGTCGGCGAGGGCACCGACAGCATGAAGAAGATCGCGACGGCCATCCAGGAAGGTGCGAACGCCTACCTGGGGCGGCAGATGCGCACGCTCGGTGTATTCGCCGTCGTGGTGTTCTTCCTGCTCATGCTGCTGCCCGCGGACGACTGGAATCAGCGCGCCGGACGATCGATCTTCTTCTTGATCGGCGCGGTGTTCTCGGCGACCACCGGTTATATCGGTATGTGGCTCGCCGTACGCAGCAACGTCCGCGTGGCCGCCGCGGCAAGGGAAGCGACTCCGGCCAAGGGCGAACCCGAAAAGGATCTCACCGCCGTCTCGCACAAAGCCATGAAGATCGCTTTCCGTACCGGCGGCGTCGTCGGCATGTTCACGGTGGGGCTCGGTCTGCTGGGCGCCTCCTGTGTGGTGCTGGTGTACGCGGCCGACGCGCCGAAGGTGCTGGAGGGCTTCGGTCTCGGCGCGGCGCTGATCGCCATGTTCATGCGTGTCGGCGGCGGCATCTTCACCAAGGCCGCCGACGTCGGCGCCGACCTGGTCGGCAAGGTCGAGCAGGGCATTCCGGAGGACGATCCGCGCAATGCCGCGACCATCGCCGACAACGTGGGCGACAACGTCGGCGACTGCGCCGGCATGGCCGCGGACCTCTTCGAGTCGTACGCCGTCACGCTCGTCGCCGCGCTGATCCTCGGCAAGGCGGCGTTCGGCGACTCCGGGCTCGCCTTCCCGCTGATCGTGCCCGCGATCGGCGTTCTCACCGCGATGGTCGGCATCTTCGCGGTGGCACCCCGGCGCTCCGACCGCAGCGGCATGTCCGCGATCAACCGCGGCTTCTTCATCTCCGCGGTGATCTCGTTGGTGCTGGTGGCGGTGGCCGTCTTCGTCTACCTGCCGGGGAAGTACGCCGACCTCGACGGCGTCACGGACGCGGCGATCAAGGCGAAGGACGGCGATCCGCGGATCCTGGCGCTCATCGCGGTGGCCATCGGCATCGTGCTGGCCGCGCTCATCCAGCAGCTGACCGGCTACTTCACCGAGACCACCCGTCGTCCCGTACGGGACATCGGCAAGAGCTCGCTCACCGGCGCGGCCACCGTCATCCTGGCCGGTATCTCCATCGGTCTGGAATCGGCCGTCTACACCGCCCTGCTGATCGGCCTCGGCGTCTACGGGGCCTTCCTGCTCGGCGGTACGTCGATCATCCTCGCGCTGTTCGCGGTGGCGCTCGCCGGAACCGGCCTGCTCACCACGGTCGGTGTCATCGTCGCCATGGACACCTTCGGTCCGGTCTCCGACAACGCGCAGGGCATCGCCGAGATGTCCGGCGACGTCACGGGCGCGGGCGCCCAGGTGCTCACCGACCTGGACGCGGTGGGCAACACCACCAAGGCCATCACCAAGGGCATCGCCATCGCCACGGCCGTCCTCGCGGCCTCGGCGCTCTTCGGCTCGTACCGGGACGCGATCCTCACGGCCGCGAACGACGTGGGCGAGAAGGTCTCCGGTCCTGGCGCGCCGCTGAACCTGATGATGGACATCTCGCAGCCCAACAACCTGGTGGGCCTGATCGCGGGCTCGGCGGTCGTCTTCCTGTTCTCGGGCCTCGCGATCAACGCGGTGTCCCGGTCCGCGGGGGCCGTGGTCTACGAGGTGCGGCGGCAGTTCCGCGAGCACCCCGGGATCATGGACTACACGGAGAAGCCGGAGTACGGGCGGGTCGTCGACATCTGCACCAAGGACGCCCTGCGGGAGCTGGCCACTCCGGGTCTGCTCGCCGTCCTGGCGCCCATCGCCATCGGCTTCACGCTCGGCGTCGGCGCGCTCGGCTCGTATCTGGCGGGCGCGATCGGCACCGGCACGCTGATGGCGGTCTTCCTCGCCAACTCCGGCGGTGCGTGGGACAACGCGAAGAAACTCGTCGAGGACGGCCACCACGGCGGCAAGGGCAGTGAGGCCCACGCCGCCACGGTGATCGGCGACACCGTCGGCGACCCCTTCAAGGACACCGCGGGCCCCGCGATCAACCCGCTCCTCAAGGTGATGAACCTGGTGGCGCTGCTGATCGCACCCGCGGTCGTGAAGTTCTCGTACGGCGACGACAAGAACCTCGGTATGCGCATCCTGATCGCGGTGCTCTCGATCCTTGTGATCGTGGGCGCGGTGTACGTCTCCAAGCGGCGCGGGATCGCCGTGGGTGACGAAGGCAACGCGGAACGAGTGTCCAAGTCTCACGACGCCGCGGTGGTTTCGTAGCGTTCGGGTCTTTGGGCAGGTCCCCACGGGCGGGCGGCACGCAGCGACGTGCCGCCCGCCCGTCGTTCGTGCGTGTTGACGCCTGTGTCGTGAGCCTTCTCTCGCATGGAGCAAATGGCTGCAATAGAGACTAAATCGGAAATTCGCCATAGGGGCGGCGCCCATGCGGCGTGTAAGTTCCGGGGCCGAGAGCCACGGAAGGGACCAATCCGGTGAACAAGAAGCTCACGGCCGCACTGTCCGGCGGTGCGGTACTGGTGCTGGCGCTGTCGGCATGCAGCAGCGGTAGTAGTAGCAAGGACGACAAGCTGGACCCCTGGGCCAAGCAGGTCTGTGACGCGGTGCAGCCGCAGGTCCAGAAGATCGCGGCCGCCAACACCGCGATCCAGAAGGAGACCACGGACCAGAGCGCACCGGCGGACGTGCAGAAGGCCGACTCCAAGGGCTTCCAGGACATCTCCGACGCCTACAAGGCGATGGCGGCCGCCATCGAGAAGGCCGGCCCGCCGGACGTGGACAGCGGCAAGACCAAGCAGGAGAACGCGGTCAAGGAGCTCAACGCCCTCTCCGCCTCCTACGCCGATCTGGGGAAGCAGTCCGACGCGCTGAACACGAAGGACCAGGCGAAGTTCGCGGACGGTCTCGACGGCGTCGCCAAGCAGCTGGAGAAGCTCAGCAAGACCGGGACCGACGCCCTGAAGGAGCTCGAAGCGGGCGACGTCGGCAAGGCGATGGCCAAGCAGGTGAGCTGCAAGTCCGCCTCCGCCTCCGCCTCGCCGGCGACCACCCAGGGCTGACCCCCCGAGGAGCGCCCGGAGAGCGACCGCAGAGCGGGATTCGGTCCGGCACCCGGAAAGAGCCCGGTACGCGCGCGTACCGGGCCCGTGGCGCGTGCCCTACGGCTCTCCCGGTACAGCCCACGACTCTCGACGACGCACGCCCACGGCTCTCGACGACGCACGCCCACGGCTCTCGACGACGCACGCCCACGGCTCTCGACGACGCACGCCCACGGCTCTCGACGACGCACGCCCACGGCTCTCGACGACGCACGCCCACGGCTCCCTGCACAAGCACCCCACGGCTCCCCCTCCGCAAAGCCCCCAGACGCCTCGTGTGAAGCCCCCGGGACTCGTCGTGCGGGCTTGTCCACATTCGCGCGGGCTCTGTCCACAGGTGTACGTCCCTTTCGGCGGGAACGGACACAATGGGGGACGTGAGTCACACCAGCCTGTCACCGTTGCCCTCGTCCGACCGCGCCGACGTCGCCGCTCGGCTGCGGGACGCCCTGCTCGGCGCCTCCTTCACCGCCGACGGCCTGCTCGACCTGCTCGGCGCCCCCGCGTACGCGGCGCTGGCGCGCAGCGAGACCGTGCCCGCGCTCCGGGCGACCCGCGGGGACACACCGCTGGAGACGCTCGTACGGCTGTTCCTGCTCCAGCAGCCCGTGCCGCACGCGCGCGTGGCGGACGTGCTGCCGGTGCAGGACTGCCTGGAGAGCGGCTGGCTGACCCGGGCGGGCACGGACGAGGTCGCCGCGACCGTGGACATCCGGCCGTACGGCGGGCCCGGCGGCGAGGACTGGTTCATCGTGTCCGACCTGGGGTGCGCCGTCGGCGGCGCGGGCGGCATCGGCAGCCGGGAGGAGGGCGTCGTCCTGGGTGTGGGCGGCGCGTCCACGACCCTGGCCGGCATCACCGTCCGTACGCCCGTCTCCTCCGCGCTCGACCTCGGCACCGGTTCCGGGATCCAGGCCCTGCACGCCGCGCAGCACGCCACGCGCGTGACCGCGACCGACCTCAACCCGCGCGCCCTGCACATCACCGCGCTCACCCTCGCGCTCTCCGGTGCCCCGGCGGTCGATCTGCGCCAGGGCTCCCTCTTCGAACCGATCGCGGACGACGAGACCTACGACCTGATCGTCTCGAATCCGCCCTTCGTGATCTCGCCCGGCGCCCGGCTCACCTACCGCGACGGCGGGATGGGCGGGGACGATCTGTGCCGCACGCTCGTTCAGCAGGCGGGGGACCGGCTCAGCGACGGGGGGTACGCGCAGTTCCTGGCCAACTGGCAGCACGTGGAGGGCGAGGACTGGCAGGACCGGCTGCGTTCCTGGGTGCCGCGCGGCTGTGACGCCTGGATCGTGCAGCGCGAGGTGCAGGACGTCACGCAGTACGCGGAGTTGTGGCTGCGCGACGCGGGCGACCACCGTGACGACCCCGCCGAGTACCAGGCGCGGTACGACGCGTGGCTGGACGAGTTCGAGGCCCGCAAGGTCAAGGCCGTCGGCTTCGGATGGATCACGCTGCGCAGAACGGCGGCCGCCCAGCCCTCGATCACGGTCGAGGAGTGGCCGCACTCCATCGAGCAGCCGCTCGGCGAGACCGTGCGCGCGCACTTCGACCGCGTCGACTACCTGCGGGGGAGCGACGACGCGGCCTTGCTCGCCGGGCACTTCAGGCTCGTGGCCGAGGTCGTCCAGGAGCAGGTCGGGCTGCCCGGCGCCGAGGACCCGGAGCACGTGGTGCTGCGCCAGCACCGCGGGATGCGCCGGGCCACCAAGGTGGACACGGTCGGCGCGGGCTTCGCGGGCGTGTGCGACGGCACGCTGAGCGCCGGGCGGATCCTGGACGCCATCGCCCAACTGGTCGGCGAGGACCCGGTCTTGCTGCGCGACCGGACGCCCGCGCAGATCCGGCTGCTGGTGGAGCAGGGGTTCCTCGAGCCCGCGGAGTGAAGGGCTGAGTCGCATGTGCCTGTTCTGACGGGATTGGGCAACATTGATCATGATTGGTCGGTAAAAGGGCTCCTGTCAGTGGTGCGTGCGAAGCTACCTTCAAGAGACAAGCTCCATGCGTCCTCGGGGGAGGCGCGCTGTCTCGGGGGAGGCGCCATGACGGGGGAGACGCCGGATCAGGGCGAGGGCAGGATCATCGGCGGCCGGTACCGGCTGCTGCGGACGCTCGGCGCGGGCGGCATGGGGAGGGTGTGGCTCGCGTACGACGCGGAGTTGGCCTGCGAGGTCTCCATGAAGGAGATCGCGCTGCCGGACGTGCCGATGGACGCGGCGGAGCATGGGCAGCGCGTCGCCCGGGCGCGCAGCGAGGCCCGGCACGCGGCGCGGCTGCGCGGGCATCCCCATGTGGTCACCGTGCACGACGTGGTGGTGCATGAGGGACTGCCGTGGATCGTCATGGAGTACGTGCCGGACGCGGTCGATCTGCAGGCGGTCGTACGGCAGTCGGGGCCGCTGTCGCCCGCTCGGGCCGCCCGGATCGGGCTGGCCGTCCTCGACGCGCTCTCCGCCGGACACCGGATCGGGATCCTCCACAGGGATGTGAAACCGGCCAACATCCTTCTGGCGCCCGACTCTTCGGGTGATCCCTACGCGCGCGTACTGCTCACCGACTACGGGATCGCGCTCCAGCCCGAGTCCCGCGAGCCCCGGCTCACCGCAACCGCCGGCATCCTCGGTACGCCCGGCTATCTCGCCCCCGAGCGCGCCCGCGGCGAGCCGCCCACCCCGGCCGCGGACCTCTTCTCCCTCGGCGCCACGTTGTACGCCGCCGTCGAGGGCCGTGGCCCCTTCGACCGGCCGGGTCAGTACGCGACGCTGACGGCCCTGCTCGGAGAGGAACCCACCCCGCCCGTCCGAGCCGGTGAACTGACCCCCGTGCTGCACGGACTGCTGGTCAAGGACCCATTGCGGCGGTCGTCGCCGGAGGCGGTCGCACGGGGGCTTGAGCGGGTGGTGCAGGCGGCGGCGGGCGGGGTGTTCGGGCCACCGCCGGGGTATCCCGCGGGGCTACCGCCGGGGTACGTCGCGGGGCCGTCGCCCGGGTACGCCGCCGGACCGTCACCCGAGTACGCCGCCGGGGCACCGCCCGGGTTTCCCGCCGGGGCACCGCCCGGGCATGTCACGGGCTCGCCTCCGGGAACCCCGCAGACCCCCGGCGTCCCGCAGATTCCCAGCACTCCGCAGACTCCAGGCGTTCCGCAGGCACCCGGCGTTCCGCAGATCCCCGGCGTCCCGCCGACTCCAAACGTTCCAGGCGTTCCGCAAATCCCAGGCGTTCCACAGACCTCAGGCGTCCCACAGACCCCCGGCGTCCCGCAGACCTCAGGCGCACCCCCGACCCCAAACACCCCGTACGACCCGAACGCCCCGTACAACCCCAACACCCCGCACAACCCGAACACTCCACCCGGCGGCCCGGCCGCCGGGTGCCCGTTCGGGCCGCCCTCCGGCATCCCGCCTGCGTACGGCCCCTGGCGCCCGTCCACTCCCAGTGGCGCGTACGAGTGGAATCCGTACGCCGGGACCGGTGCGCCCACCGGGTCCACGGCCGCTCCGCCCCGGCCGCCGGCGCGTCGCAGGAGGCCTCTGGTCCCTGTCGTCGCCCTCGTCGTGGGCGTTCTCCTGGTGGTCGTCGGCGGCACCTGGGCCGCCGTCTCACTCACCGGCGACGACGGCGGCACGAAGGACGCGACCGCGAAGAAGCGCCCCACAGGGAGCCCGTCGCCGGGACCGACGGGGCCGGTGTATCCGTACGGCGAACAGGTGGGCCTCACCAAGCCGTTGCAGGCCGGCGACTGCGTGAAGGCGGTCTGGTCGGGACCCGCCTTCAAGTCGGCGCTCAACCTGGGCGTCGTGAACTGCGCCAAGGACTGGCCGGACGGCCAGGTCGTGGCCGTCGACACGGCCGACGACTACGCCGACGCCCTCGCCCATGGCGCGCAGCGCTGCACCAGCCAGAGCGCGGCGACGGCCGACGCCCTGCCCGACGCGGGTGTCTACGCCGTCGCACCGACGAAGGACGGCTTCGGCGCGGCCGAGGGCGGTACGGCATGTCTCGTGCTCGGACGCCATGTCGCGATAGGCGGCGAGGTGGGGCGGTTCCGGGACGCGGGGGTGAATCTGTGGCCCACCCAGATGGGCACCGGGGACTGCTGGAACTACGCGGAGAAGGGCAAGAGCTTCGATGCTCACCTGGCGGACTGTGCTGAGCCGCACACCGACCAGGTGATCGGCACCGCGCAGGCCGCGGCGGGCATGGACTACAAGAAGGCCCTCGCCCAGGGAGGCAAGCTCTGTACCAACAAGTTCGCGTCGAGTTGGGCGTTCGACACGGAGCACACCGTCTCCGGTTGGCTGGCCAGTGAGGAGGAGTGGAATCAAGGATTCAACAAAGTCCTGTGCACCGTGAGACGGGCCGACGGTGCGCGGACGAGCGAGCGGATACCCGATCCCGCCACGGTCTGAGCGGTCCATGATGCGCCGTCTTCCCGGCGTTCACCGCAGGTTCGCGCGTCGGCTTCCAGGGAGTGGCAACCTCCCCACCCTGGGGCTCCGGGGTGGAAGGACATATCAATGGAAAGCGGACCGGCGATCTTCGTGGGGACGGTGTTCGCCCTGTTCGGAGGCGGACTGCTGGTCTGGACCGCGGTGCGGGTGCGACAGGGCGAGCCCGTCGCCGTCGGTGTGAACCGCGTCGCATCGGCGACGCTCGCCGGCGTCGCCGGAGCTGGTGCGCTGGCGCTGGGGATGTGGTGTTTTACGCGCGCGTGAGGGACGGCTCTCCGGTAACTGAGAGGTCACGCTCCGGATAGACCCGAAAGGGCTGCTGGACACTCCGGGCGGCAGGAATGGCGGTAGTCGGGTTACCGTTCGAGTGGCCGTTGCGGGCTTTTCCCGTTTGACACGGGGGCGGGATGTACCGTCACACTCCGCAGCGTCAGCATGACCCGACCCCCGGGACCAAGGCCTGGGGAGACCCCCTGCGTCGACCGGAGAGAAGAGCGAAGTTGTCCCCGACCAGCGACACCGCACACGGCGGCCGCCGACTCGTCATCGTCGAGTCGCCTGCCAAGGCGAAGACGATCAAGGGCTATCTCGGCCCCGGCTATGTCGTCGAAGCGAGCGTCGGGCACATCCGTGACCTCCCCAACGGCGCCGCGGAGGTGCCGGAGGAGTACACCGGCGAGGTGCGCCGCCTCGGCGTGGACGTCGAGCACGACTTCCAGCCCATCTATGTGGTCAACGCCGACAAGAAGGCCCAGGTCAAGAAGCTCAAGGACCTGCTGCGCGACTCCGACGAGCTCTACCTCGCCACCGATGAGGACCGCGAGGGCGAAGCCATCGCGTGGCACCTCCAGGAAGTGCTCAAGCCCAAGGTTCCGGTCAAGCGGATGGTCTTCCACGAGATCACCAAGGCCGCGATCCAGGCCGCTGTCGCCAACCCGCGCGAGCTCAACCAGAAGCTCGTCGACGCCCAGGAGACCCGCCGCATCCTCGACCGCCTCTACGGCTACGAGGTCTCGCCGGTTCTGTGGAAGAAGGTCATGCCGCGGCTGTCGGCGGGCCGTGTGCAGTCCGTGGCGACCCGGCTCGTCGTCGAGCGGGAGCGCGAGCGCATCGCCTTCCGCTCCGCCGAGTACTGGGACCTGACCGGCACCTTCGGCACCGGCCGCGCCGGTGACGCCAGCGACCCGTCCAACCTGGTCGCCCGTCTGACCGCGGTCGACGGAAAGCGCATCGCCCAGGGTCGCGACTTCGACTCGCTGGGCCAGATCAAGGGCGCGAACACGCTCCACCTGGACGAGACGAACGCCCGTGCGCTCGCCGCCGCCCTCCAGGACACGAACTTCGCGGTCCGCTCGGTCGAGTCCAAGCCGTACCGCCGCTCGCCGTACGCGCCGTTCCGCACGACGACCCTCCAGCAGGAGGCCTCGCGCAAGCTCGGCTTCGGCGCGAAGGCCACCATGCAGGTGGCCCAGAAGCTGTACGAGAACGGCTTCATCACGTACATGCGTACGGACTCCACGACCCTCTCGGAAACGGCGATCTCCGCCGCCCGAGCCCAGGTCACGCAGCTCTACGGCGCCGAGTACCTGCCGGCCCAGCCGCGGACGTACGCCGGGAAGGTCAAGAACGCGCAGGAGGCGCACGAGGCGATCCGTCCCTCGGGTGATCGTTTCCGCACCCCGGCCGAGACGGGCCTGACCGGCGACCAGTTCAAGCTGTACGAGCTGATCTGGAAGCGGACCGTCGCCTCCCAGATGAAGGACGCGGTCGGCAACTCCGTCACCGTGAAGATCGCGGGCACGGCCTCCGACGGCCGCGACGCCGAGTTCAGCGCGTCCGGCAAGACGATCACCTTCCACGGCTTCCTGAAGGCGTACGTCGAGGGCGCGGACGACCCGAACGCCGAGCTCGACGACCGCGAGCGCCGTCTCCCGCAGGTCAACGAGGGCGACCCGCTGTCCGCCGAGGAGATCACGGTCGACGGGCACGCCACCAAGCCCCCGGCCCGCTACACCGAGGCGTCGCTGGTCAAGGAACTCGAAGAGCGCGAGATCGGCCGCCCGTCGACGTACGCGTCGATCATCGGCACGATCCTCGACCGCGGATACGTGTTCAAGAAGGGCACGGCACTCGTGCCGTCCTTCCTGTCCTTCGCCGTGGTCAACCTCCTGGAGAAGCACTTCGGGCGGCTCGTGGACTACGACTTCACGGCCAAGATGGAGGACGACCTCGACCGCATCGCGCGGGGCGAGGCGCAGGCCGTGCCGTGGCTCAAGCGGTTCTACTTCGGCGAGGGCGACGCCGCGGGCGCCGCCGAGGCCGGCAACGGCGACGGGGACCACCTGGGCGGCCTCAAGGAGCTCGTCACCGACCTGGGCGCCATCGACGCCCGCGAGGTGTCGTCCTTCCCGGTCGGCGACGGCATCATGCTGCGTGTGGGCCGCTACGGCCCGTACATCGAGCGCGGCGAGAAGGACTCCGAGCACCACCAGCGCGCGGATGTGCCCGAGGACCTGGCCCCGGACGAGCTGAGCATCGAGCTCGCGGAGGAACTGCTCGCCAAGCCGAGCGGCGACTTCGAGCTCGGTACGGATCCGGAGTCGGGCCACCAGATCATCGCCAGGGACGGCCGCTACGGCCCGTACGTCACCGAGGTACTCCCCGAGGGCACCCCGAAGACGGGCAAGAACGCCGTCAAGCCGCGTACCGCCTCACTCTTCAAGTCGATGTCGCTCGACACGGTGACGCTCGGCGACGCCCTCAAACTGATGTCCCTGCCGCGCGTCGTCGGCAAGGACGCCGAGGGCGTGGAGATCACCGCGCAGAACGGGCGCTACGGGCCGTACCTGAAGAAGGGCACGGACTCGCGCTCCCTGCAGTCCGAGGACCAGCTCTTCACCATCACCCTCGAAGAGGCGCTGGAGATCTACTCCCAGCCCAAGCAGCGCGGGCGCGCGGCCGCCAAGCCGCCGCTCAAGGAGCTGGGCGAGGACCCGGTCAGCGGGAAGCCCGTCGTGGTCAAGGACGGCCGTTTCGGGCCGTACGTGACCGACGGCGAGACCAACGCGACCCTGCGCTCCGCCGACAGCGTCGAAGAGATCACTCCGGAGCGCGGCTACGAGCTGCTGGCGGAGAAGCGCGCCAAGGCTCCCGCCAAGAAGACCGCGAAGAAGGCGGCCGCCAAGAAGGCTCCGGCCAAGAAGGCCCCAGCCAAGAAGACGGCCGCAAAGAAGACGACGACTTCGAAGACGGCTGCCAAGAAGGCTCCGGCCAAGAAGGCCGCCGCCAAGAAGACGGCGGCTTCGGAGAACTGAGGTCCGGGCTTGCGGCCCCCGGCAGGTCTCGCGGACCTTCGTCAGGTCTCGCGGTCTCCGTCCGAGCTCGCGGTCTCCGTCAGGTCCCGCGGCCCCTGTCAGGTCGCGGCTTCTGCCGCAATCAGTTGTGGACGCCCCTACACCTTTCGGTGTGGGGGCGTCCACATGTTCGGGCACCCCTACGGGCAGTCAGTGGGGCCGGATAGGCTTGCAGGATGACGCGAGCCGAGCAGCCAACGGCCCACACTCCGGCCCCCGACGACGCCCTGGTCGCGGATTCCCGCGAGCGCGCCGTCCGCGCGCTGCTGCGCCGACCTCAGCTGAAACGGTTGTGGAGCGCCCACCTGGTGGGCGGTGTCGGTGATGCCCTGGCCCTGCTCGTGCTGGTCATCCTCGTCCTTCAGGCGGCGATCGCGGAGGGTTCCTTCGGCGGTGGCTACCGCGGGGTCGCCCTCGCCGTGGCGGCCGTCTTCGGGGCACGCATTCTGGCCACGCTGCTCTTCGGAGCCGTACTCCTCGGGCCGCTCACCTCGCTGACGTCCCAGGAGGGGCCGCTCGACCGGCGCTGGACCATGGTCGGAGCCGACGGACTGCGCGCCGTGCTCATGCTCCTCGCGCCCCTGTGGATCGACTGGACCCCGGACAACGCACTCGCCGTCCTCCTCGTCCTCGCCTTCGTGACCGGCGTCGCCGAGCGCTTCTGGACGGTGTGCCGGGAGAGCGCGGCGCCCGCGCTGCTGCCCGCGCCGCCGCTGGAGGGCGCCACCGTGCGCCCGCTGCCGGACCACCTGGACGCGCTGCGGCGCCTGTCACTGCGTACGGCCTTCGTGGCGGTGCCGATCGCGGCCGCCACGCTCGTCGTGGTGTCACTCGTCAGCAACCTGCTGGGTGCCGGGATCGCCTGGTTCGGCCAGCACCAGGGGGCGCTCGCCTCGTACGTCGCCGCAGGACTGTTCGCCGCCTCGCTCTCCGTGCTCACGGCCCTCGAACTGCCCGACACCCGCACCCCCCGCGCGCGCTCGCCCCTGGAGGGCCTGCGCCGCCCCAGGACGGGCACGGGCGTCGACAACGGCCGTACCGGCGCGATCCCGCTCCTGGTGCTCGCCTGCGCGGCCGTCGCCGCGGCGATCGCGGCCGCTGTCGCCGTCTCCGTGCTGCAGGCCAAGGACCTGGGCGGCGGACCGGTCACGTACGGCCTGCTGGTGCTGGTGCTGACCGGGGGTGTCGTCATCGGCATCCGGACGGCCTCCTCCGTGCTGCCGTCGCTGTCGCGGCGCAGGCTGCTCTCGCTGGCGATCGCCTTCACCGGGATCGCGCTGCTGGCCGCCGGTCTGGTCCCGGACGTCACCACGGTGCTGCTGATCGCCGGCCTCGCGGGCATCGGCGCGGGCGTCGCCGCGAACACCGGGCACGCCCTGCTCGACCAGGAGACCGAGGAGTACCGGCGGGCGCGTACGACGGAACACCTGCACGCGGTCGTACGGGTCTCCGTGGCGCTCGGCGCTGTGCTGGCGCCCGTGGTGGCCGCGGCGATCGGCCCGCACCGGCTCGAGAACGGCAAGTTCGTGTTCGCGCACGGAGGCGCCGCCTTCACACTGATGCTGGTGGGCGCCCTGCTGCTGCCGGTCGCCGCCCTGGTGCTCGCCAAGGTCGACGACCGCTCCGGAGTGCCACTGCGGCACGACCTGCTGGACGCGCTGCGCGGCGGCGACGACCCGGCGCAGAATTCCACCGCGAACGGGTTCTTCATCGCCCTGGAGGGCGGCGACGGGGCCGGGAAGTCGACGCAGGCGGAAGCGCTCGCGGAGTGGATCCGTGGCAAGGGCCACGAGGTCGTGGTGACCCGCGAGCCGGGCGCCACGCCGGTCGGCAAGCGGCTGCGGTCGATCCTGCTGGACGTGTCGTCGGCGGGTCTGTCGCACCGCGCGGAGGCGCTGCTGTACGCCGCCGACCGCGCCGAGCACGTGGACACGGTGGTGCGGCCCGCGCTGGAGCGGGGTGCCGTCGTCATCTCCGACCGCTACATCGACTCGTCGGTGGCCTACCAGGGGGCCGGCAGGGACCTGTCCCCGACCGAGATCGCCCGCATCAACCGATGGGCGACCAACGGACTGGTGCCGCATCTGACGGTGCTCCTCGACGTCTCCCCGGAGGCGGCGCGCGAGCGCTTCACGGAGGCGCCCGACCGGCTGGAGTCGGAGCCGGTGGAGTTCCACACGCGCGTGCGGTCCGGTTTCCTGACGCTGGCCGCCGCCGACCCGGGCCGGTACCTGGTCGTCGACGCCGCCCAGGAGCCCGAGGCGGTCACCACCGTCGTCCGGCACCGGCTCGACGTGATGCTGCCCCTCTCCGAGGCCGAGGTGAAGGCCCAGGAGGAGGCACGCAAGGCGGCCGAGGAAGAGGCCCGGCGCAAGGCCGAGGAAGAGGCCGCCCGCAAGGCCGAGGAGGAGCGACTGGAGCGCGAGCGCCAGGAACAGCTCGCCCGGCTGCGTGCGGAGGAAGAGGAGCGCAAGCAGCGCGAGCTGGAGGAGGCGCAGCGGCGCGAGGCCGAGCGCCAGGCGGAGGAGGCCCGACAGCGCGCCGAGGAGGCCCGCCGCCGGGCCGAGGAGGAGCGGGCGCGGCTGCTCGCCCAGGAGCAGGCCCAGGCCGCCGAGCAGGACCGGCTGCGCAGGCTGGCCGAGGAGCAGGCACGGCTGAGGGCCGAGGCCGAGGAGCGCCGCCTGGAGAAGCAGCGCAAGGCCGAGGAGGCGTTGCTGCGGGCGGAAGAGGCCCGACGGGCCGCGACGGAGACGGCGGCAGCGGCAGCGGCGGCGGCCGCAGCCACGGCGGCTTCGACGTCTGCTTCCGCCTCCGCTTCTGCTTCGACCGCGGCTCCTGCTTCATCGCCTACGGCGGCTCCCACTTCCGCTTCGGCGCCTGTGGGTTCCGGTGAGCCGGCGGCCGCGGGTCCCGTGGCCGACAACGAGACGACGGTGCCCACGCCGGTCGTGACGCCCCCGAGCGCCTCGGGCGCCTCGGGCGGCTCGGTGGACGAGACGACGGTGCTGCGGCCCGTGCGCTCCGGAGAGAGCCGCGAGCGTTTCCGCTCCGACTCGGAGGAGACGGCCAAGCTGCCGAAGCCGCCCGTGCCCCCGGAGGCGGCGGCCGAGAAGACGGCCGTGCTCCCGCCGGTGGTTCCGGGTGCCGCGGACGAGACCACCGTGCTGCCGCCGGTCGCGCCGGGCGCGGCCGACGAGACGGCGGTGCTTCCTCCGCTACGCGACGGGGGCGCGGGTGGAGGTGCCCCGGATGCCGGTGCGGGTGATCCCGCGAACCGGGTGCCTCCGGGCTTCTTCCGGGACGAGCGGCCCGAGCCCCGGTCCGAGAGGCCCGGTGACCGTACGCGCGAGCTGCCCCAGGTCAACGCCGAGGGCGCACCGCGCCGCCGCCCCCGTTCCGACTGGGCGGAGGAGACCCCGCTCGACGACCTCCCGACCCTGGCGGACGAACTGCTGGGCCCGCGTGACGACGACGAGCAGGACGACGGGCGCGAGGGACGGGGCGGTCGCCGCCGCCGCTGAGGTCCGGGGACCCGCTGTCAGTGGCGACCCGCACAATGGACGCGGCAAGGCAAAGTGCGACGAAAGGGCGGTGCCCCGTGCCGGTATGGGACGACCTGGTGGGCCAGGACAAGGTGAGCGAG
This sequence comes from Streptomyces olivochromogenes, assembly GCF_001514115.1. Taxonomy (GTDB): domain Bacteria; phylum Actinomycetota; class Actinomycetes; order Streptomycetales; family Streptomycetaceae; genus Streptomyces; species Streptomyces olivochromogenes. The sequence continues at coordinate 116,530 of NZ_KQ948460.1, read as the reverse complement.
CAGCTCGCCGCCGCCGCTCGTGACGCCGACGCCCTCGTCTCGGCGGTCGCCGCGGACAGCCCGCTCCCCGAGGCGTCCAAGATGACGCACGCCTGGCTGTTCACCGGGCCGCCCGGCTCCGGGCGTTCCACCGCGGCGCGGGCCTTCGCGGCGGCGCTCCAGTGCGTGAGCCCCGACCGCGCGCTGGGCGGAGTCCCCGGCTGCGGCTTCTGCGACGGCTGCCACACCAGCCTGATCGGGACGCACGCCGATGTGCAGATCGTCCGCACCGACCTCCTCTCCATCGGTGTGAAGGAGACCCGCGACCTGGTCCGCCGCGCCCAGATGTCCCCGGCTACCGGCCGCTGGCAGGTCATCGTCCTGGAGGACGCGGACCGCCTCACGGAGGGCGCGGGCAACGTCCTTCTGAAAGCCGTCGAGGAACCGGCTCCCCGTACGGTCTGGCTGCTCTGCGCGCCCTCCATCGAGGACGTCCTGCCCACCATCCGCTCCCGCTGCCGCCTGCTCACCCTGCGTACCCCGCCGGTGGACGCGGTCGCCGACATCCTCGTCCGCCGTGACGGCATCGAGCCCGCTGTCGCGGCGGCCGCCGCCCGCGCGACACAGGGGCACATCGGGCGCGCCCGCCGTCTCGCCACGGACCAGCGTGCCCGTGAGCGCCGGGCCGCCGTCCTCAAGCTCCCGCTGCGGGTCGACGACATCGGCGGCTGTCTCAAGGCGGCCCAGGAGCTGATCGACACGGCCTCGGAGGACGCGAAGCAGCTCGCCGAGGAAGTCGACGTCAAGGAGACCGAAGACCTGAAGGCGGCCCTCGGCGCGTCGCAGGGCGGCCGTATGCCGCGTGGCACCGCGGGCGTCATGAAGGAGCTGGAGGACCGGCAGAAGCGCCGGAGAACGCGTACGCAGCGCGACAGCCTGGACCTGGCCCTCATCGACCTCACCGGCTTCTACCGCGACGTTCTCGCCCTCCAGCTCGGCTCCCGGGTGGCCCTCGCCAACACGGAGGCCGAGGATGTACTCGAGCGCCTCGCCCGCGGCGGCTCGCCGGAGGCGACCCTCCGCCGGATCGACGCGATCGCCGCATGCCGCGAGGCGCTGGACCGCAATGTGGCCCCGCTGCTGGCGGTGGAGGCGATGACGATGGCGCTGCGGGCGGGCTGAGCCGAGAGGCTCGAAGACGCGGTCGGGCCGAGGACCCGGAGCCGACAGCGACCGGCGGACGGCTGACAGCGACCGGCGAACAGCTGACAGCGACCGGCGGACAGTCGACAGCGACCGGCGGACAGTCGACAGCGACCGGCGGACAGTCGACAGCGACCGGCGAACGGCCGACAGCGACCGGCGGACAGTCGACAGTGACCGGCGGACAGCGACAGCGGCCGCGACCGGCCGACAGCTGGGACCGTGCCGAGGGGCCGAAGTGAGGAGCTGAGGCGAGGTGTGGGGAGCAGGAGTTGAGTCGCCGTGTTGACGGCATCACTCGTACGAGGCACATGTGCGACTGTTGGTGATCATTGTGTCGCTCAGGGTTACGCTCGCGAGATGTACTCCAGGTACTTCAGGCGCACCCCCCGGCCGCCCCGGTCCCGTCGGCCGAACCGACCCCGCGGTGCGATCCGCGCGATGCGTACCGTCCGTGCGGGCGGCGTGCTGCTCGCCGCCACCACAATGCTCGTCTCCGCCTGCTCCACGGGGAGTTCGACCAGGACGGCCACGACGTCGGCGGACGCGGTGCTGGCCGCACTGCCCCGCGCCACACCCTCCACACTGTCGTCGTACTACGACCAGAAGCTGGCCTGGCGCAGCTGCGGCGTCTCCGGCTTCGAGTGCGCCACGATGAAGGCGCCGCTCGACTACGCGAAACCAGCCTCGGGCGACGTCAAGCTGGCCGTGGCCCGCAAGAAGGCGACCGGCCCCGGCAAGCGCATCGGCTCGCTGCTGGTCAACCCGGGCGGACCGGGCGGCTCGGCGGTGGGCTACCTGCAGTCGTACGCGGGGATCGGCTACCCGGCGGAGGTCCGCGCCCGCTACGACATGGTCGCGGTCGACCCGCGCGGGGTGGCCCGCAGCGAGCCCGTCGAGTGCCTCACCGGCGCCCAGATGGACACGTACACGGAGACGGACGTCACCCCCGACGACAAGAAGGAGACGGGTGAACTGGTCGACGAGTACAAGAAGTTCGCCGAGGGCTGCGGCCGGCACTCGCCGAACCTGCTGCGGCACGTGTCCACGGTCGAGGCGGCCCGGGACATGGACATCCTGCGCGCGGTCCTGGGCGACCAGAAGCTGAACTACGTGGGGGCGTCGTACGGGACGCTCCTCGGGGCGACGTACGCGGGCCTGTTCCCGGAACGGGTGGGCCGCATGGTCCTGGACGGCGCGATGGACCCGTCCCTGTCCGCGCGCAAGCTCAACCAGGACCAGACGGCGGGCTTCGAGACGGCGTTCCAGTCCTTCGCGAAGGACTGCGTGCGCCAGAGCGACTGCCCGCTGGGCGGCCCGGGCATGAGCCCGGACCAGGTCGGCAAGAACCTCAGCGCCTTCTTCAAGCGGCTCGACGCGAAGCCGATCCCGACAGGCGACGCGGATGGCCGCAAGCTCGGCGAGGCGCTCGCGACCACGGGTGTGATCGCGGCGATGTACGACCAGGCGGCGTGGCCGCAGCTGCGCCAGGCGCTCACCGCGGCGATGAAGGACAAGGACGGCGCGGGCCTGCTCGCCCTCTCCGACAGCTATTACGAGCGCGACGCCGACGGCAAGTACGCGAACCTCATGTTCGCCAACGCGGCCGTGAACTGCCTCGACCTCCCGGCCGCCTTCTCCACGCCCGAAGAGGTGGAGAAGGGTCTTCCCGGCTTCGAGAAGGCGTCCCCGGTCTTCGGTGACGGCCTGGCCTGGGCCTCCCTGAACTGCGCGTACTGGCCCGTGCGGCCCACCGGCGAGCCGCACCGCATCGAGGCGAAGGGCGCGGGCCCGATCCTCGTGGTCGGCACCACCCGGGACCCGGCCACCCCCTACGCCTGGGCCAAGTCCCTCGCCTCCCAGCTCTCCTCCGGCGTCCTCCTCACCTACGTCGGCGACGGCCACACCGCGTACGGCCGCGGTAGCGTCTGCATCGACTCCACGATCGACCGCTACCTCCTCCAGGGCACCCCTCCCGCGAAGGGAAAGCGCTGCGCATAGCCCTCCCGCACGCCCCGGAACCGGTCCTCCCGGGGCGTGTACGGAGCACCCCTGGAAACTGTGTAGACTTACCGACGTTGCTGATCGCACCATAGTGCGGACAGCGCGCCGCCTTAGCTCAGATGGCCAGAGCAACGCACTCGTAATGCGTAGGTCTCGGGTTCGAATCCCGAAGGCGGCTCTGTGGAAGCCCCAGGATTCTCACTCGCCGTGACCTGGGGCTTTTGCTTTTTTTCTGTTCCTTCCTGGGGCGGCTCGTCACGCTTCAGTCCGGGCGTGGGCCCGCGTCTCTCACCACCTCGCGGAGCAGCGGGCGGCTTGCCGCGCTCGCGCCGGCCAGGCCGGCGAAGCCGAGGGCCAGGCAGGCGCCGAGGAGGGTGACGCCGCGGGCGTCCAGGTGCGGGGTGCCGCCGGCGAATGTCAGGGGTGCCGCGCAGAACAGGCCGATGAGTACCGCGCCGCCCGCGAGCACCGCGCCGGGCAGCACCGACTCCGTACGTCTGGCCGCGTCCAGGACCCGCAGGGGGGTGCCCGCCAGATGCAGCAGGCCGTAGGCGCGGCGGCGGTCCAGGACGGACGAGGCGGCCGTGATGCCCGTCGAGGCGATGGCGATGGTGAAGCTCGCGCCGAGCACGGCCAGCGTCGAGAGGTGGAAGTCGTGGTCGAACTGCCGTGACTGCCAGTCGATGTCCGTGCCGGTGATCGGGTACTGGCCGGGTACGAGGCCGCTGAGCGCGGCGCGTGCCGCGTCGAGGCGGGCCGGGTCCGTGATGGTCGCGGTGACCTGGCGTTCGGAGCCGGTACCTGTGCCGGTGGCGACCCAGTCGGTGTTCGTGCCGACGGTGGCGTCGATGTGCGCGCGCTTCAGGCGGGCGTCGGCCTGTTGCCGTACGGCGGCGACCCGCTCCTTCGGTACGGACAGCGAGAGTTGGTCGGGACTGCTCCAGGGCGAGCCACCGGCGATGCTGAACAGTGCGAAGAAACCGGCCACGAAGCCCGCCAGCGTCAGCCCGGACACCGCACGCCACACCGACTTGGGGTCGTCGAGCAGTCGGCGCCCCGCCAGGAGCGTCGTAGGGCGCCGTGCCAGACCGGCGACGAGACCGCCGAGCACGCCGACCACCCAGGGGCCGATGACGGACAGCGCGGCGAAGACAGCGGCGCAGCAGTACACCACCGTGTTGATGTCGGCCCCCTTGTCCTTGCTGATCTGCCAGTAGCCGATCAGCACGGCGACGAACAGCAGCGCGCGTACGGCTTTGATGCGGGGAGCGCGGGATCGGCGTACGACCCCGAGCGGGCCCACGACCACCTGCCGCAGCCCGGCCAGCGCGCTGACCGTCACCATCAGCACCACGCCGGCGAGCACGGCGAGCAGCACGGGCGCGCCCACCCACAGGTCGGAGGCATACCAACTGCCGCCCGCCACGGGCACCTTGGCCACCAGTGGCAACAGTGTCGCGTAGCCCAGCGCGCCCACGAGGGCCCCGGCCGCACCGGTCAGCGCCGCCTCGGCCGCCGCCAGCCCCGCGATCCGCCCCGGCGCGGCACCCACCAACCGCAGCATGGCCAGCCGCGAGTCGCGGCGCGAGACGGACAGCCGGGCGGACGAGGCGCCGAGCACCAGCAGCGGCACGATCACCAGGAGCGTGGCGAGCTTCGTCAGGTCCTGGTATTGGGAGGCGATGCCGTCCGTCGTGCGCCTTCCCGTGAAGTCCGCGACGGGCGTGGGGGTCGCGATGTCGCCCGGGCGGCGTGGGTCGGTGCCGCGCTTCGTCGTCATCGCCGGGTCGTCGGCCCGGTATCCGACGACTGCCACCTTCTCGCGGGGCCTGGCCAGTGCGGCGCGGCCGAGCGTGCCCGTGGTGGTGGCCCTGCCCGGCAGATTGCCGAGTGCCGGTGAGGTCCACACCTCGCCGGGCTCGGGGAAGCGCGGCATGCCGGGAGGAGCGGGTGCCTTGGCTTGCTTGCCCGGCAGTACGGCGATGTCGATGACGGTCACGGGCTCGCCGTTGATGAAGGTGGTGCCTACTGCCTGTAGGGCTACGGCGCGCGAGAGTTCGGCCGTGGCGGGGGTGCGCCAGTCGGTGTGCGCGGCGCGTTCGCCGAAACCGAGGTTGGCACCGACGCACAGGAACAGCAGCGTGGTGCAGAGTGCCGAGGCGGCGACGGAGAGCCCCACGCCGAGATGGCCGTGCCGCCCACCGCCTCGCAGCAGCCGCCAGGTCAGGGTCCAGGTCGTACGGTCCAGAGTCCGCGCCGGCCGCATCGTTCTTGTCGGCCTCATCGTTCTCGTCGTCCTCATCGCGTGACTCCGGCGGTACCGGCGCCGACGGAGCCGGCGACGGACGTGCCCGTCTCTCGTACGATCCGCCCGTCCCGTACCTGCACCGTGCGGTCGCTCCAGTGGGCGACCGACTGGTCGTGGGTGACCACGACCAGCGCGGCGTTCTGCGCCCTGGTCACCTCCACCAGCATCCGGATCACGTCCTGCCCCGTCGTCTGGTCGAGGGCGCCCGTCGGTTCGTCGGCGAAGACGACCTGGGCGCCCGCGACCAGCGCCCGCGCGATGGCCACCCGCTGGGCCTGGCCGCCGGACAGTTCGCCGGGGCGGTTGTCCTCCTTGCCCTCCAGGCCCAGCGGTACGAACCATTCGCGCGCTTGCCGCTCCGCCTCGCGGCGGGTCATCCCGCCGAGCATCAGCGGGAGGGCCACGTTCTCCACCGCCGGCAGTTCGGGCAGCAACTGTCCGAACTGGAAGACGAAACCGAAGCGGGTACGGCGCAGCTCGCTGCGGTCCGGCTCGCGCAACTGGTCTATGCGCTCACCGCCCAGCAGCACTTGGCCGTTGTCCGGGCGCTCGATGTTCGCGAGGCAGTGCAGCAGCGTCGACTTGCCCGACCCCGAGGGGCCCATGACGGCCACGGACTCGCCCGCGCCGACGGCGATGTCCACCGCGTCGAGCGCGCGGGTGGATCCGAAGGACTTGGACAGCCCGATGCCGTTCAGCACGGGTGGAGTTGAGGAGGTGGGGTTCATGTACTCCAACATCGGTCCCGGGCAAGGTGCTTCGCCTCGGCCGACCGACCGGTTCGACCCGGCCGCGTCGTCCTTTCGGCCGAGGCCGTACGGCGAGGGCCGCCCCTACGCTGCCAGTTGTGCGAGACCGAGACCGAGACCGAGACGATCAGGCGCCCCTTTCCCGGCTGTCCCGCCGCACCGCCCTCACCGCGCTGACGATGGTCATGGCGCTGCTGTGGCTGCTCGACGCGTTCGGCATCGAAGGCACTGCCGGGCTCGAAGGGAACGGCGTGTGGTGGAGGGCGGTCCCGGGCCTCGTGGCGGCCGTCGCGCTGCTGCTGCCTGGCAGGCCTCCGGCGCTGACCTGGGGCGCGGGTGCCGCGGTGCTCGCGTCCTGGGTGACGACGCTGGCCCTTCTCACGGCCGTGACGCCGACGTTCGCCGGCTGGGGCCTGCTGGAGACGCTGTGCCTGCTGCTCCTGCTGGTACGCGCGGCGAAGGACATACCGCGGCCTTGGCCGGCCGCCACGCTCAGCGCCGCACTCGGCGTCGCCGTGATCGCGGCACCGATGCGGCTGGACGAGGGCGGCGTCGTCTTCTCCTTCCTCCTGACCTTCCCCACGGGCGGCGCCGTCGGCCTCGGCTGCTATCTGCGCAGCCTCGACGAGCGCAGAAGGCGCGCGGTCGCCGACGTCCGCCAGAGCGAACGCCTCGAACTCGCCCGCGAACTGCACGACTTCGTCGCCCACCACGTCACGGGCATCGTCGTCCAGGCCCAGGCCGCCCGTGCGATCCGCGAGATCGCGCCCGAGCAGGTGGACCCGCTGCTGCGCAGCATCGAGCAGGCCGGGTCCGAGACGCTGCAGTCGATGCGCAAGCTGGTCCGTGTGCTGCGCGAGGACGACGCACGGGCGGTACGTCCTGGGGATCTCTTCGCCGAACTGGGCGAACTGGTCGCCGCGTTCGCCGAACGCGACGCCCCCGCCACCCTCCAGGTCGCGGCCGAGGCCCGGCAGGCGCGGCCCGCCCCCGAGGTGGAGACCTCCGTACGGAACGTCGTGCGCGAGGGGCTGACGAACGTACGCCGTCACGCGTCGGGTTCACCGTCCGTCTCCGTGCGGGTCGGCCTGTCGGGCAGCGACGCGGGGGCGGGGACCCGGCGGCTTCGGGTGGAGGTGCACAACGCGCCGTCGCCGCGGCAGACGGCGCCGAACGCCGAACCTCTCGGCGGACGTGGTGGTCTCGGCCTCGTCGGGCTGACCGAGCGTACGGAGGCCGTCGGCGGAACTCTGCACGCGAGCCGGGCCGAGGACGGGGGTTGGAGACTGACGGCGGAGTTCCCCCTGCGCGGCGCTGTGACAGGATCCCCCGCATGACCGACGCCAGCGGGTCCAGTGGAGCCAGTGGAGCCAGTGGTTCAGCGAGACGTATCCGGGTCCTGATAGCCGACGACCAGGAAATGGTGCGCACCGGCTTCCGGCTGATTCTCCAGACCCAACCCGACATCGAGGTCGTCGGCGAGGCGGCCGACGGTGCGCAGTGCGTGGAACTGGCCAGGAAGCTGCGCCCCGACGTGTGCGTCGTCGACATCCGGATGCCGAAACTCGACGGCCTCGAGGTGACCCGGCTGCTCGCGGGCCCGAAGGCCGTCGACCCGTTGCGCGTGGTGGTCGTGACCACCTTCGACCAGGACGACTACGTCTACGGGGCGCTGCACGGCGGTGCCTGCGGGTTCCTGCTGAAGGACGCGGGCCCCGGGCTGCTGGTGGAGGCCGTACGCGCGGCGTCGCGCGGCGACGCGCTGGTCTCGCCTGCCGTGACCGTACGGCTGCTGGAGCGGATCGGCGAGCAGCGGCCCGCTGCCGCCCGGGCGGAGGTGTCCTCAAGTCCGTTGACGGGACGGGAACTCGATGTGGTCAGGCTGGTCGCCGACGGGCGGACCAACCAGGAGATCTGCGAGGAGCTCTTCGTCTCGCTCTCCACGGTCAAGAGTCATATGGCGAGCATCCAGGCCAAGTTGAAGCTGCGGAACCGTGTGGAGATCGCCGCCTGGGCATGGCGCTGCGGCGTGGTCGGCGACCGCTGATCCGGTCCCCGCGCCACGCCGCTCCCCGGTCTCCCACTTGTGCTGCTTCGACCTTGATCTGTTTCGACCCTCGTGCTGCTTCGACCTTGTTCTACTTCGACAGGCCGTAGTCGAAGCTCACCCTGTCGCCCTTCACTCCGGTCACGGAGATCAGCATCGTCTTGCTCTCGCCCTTGAAGACGGCGGTGCACTCCACGGTGTCGTCCATCTTCGGGCGCAGCCCCCGCGGGCAGCTCACGGACTGCGGCCCGTCCTGGACGAAGGGGATGGCGTAGTTCTCCTTGGCCAGCTTCTCGACCTCGGTGCGCGGCACCGTGTGATCCGCTCCGCTCGCGGTGGCGACCGAGGAGTTGTCGAACACGCTCCATGCCACCACGACGCCTCCGGCCAGTACTGCGGCCACGGCCAGGGCAATGACGATGCGCTTCATGGGGGTGCTCCTCGGTTCGCGTTGTGGCCGGTCCCTACCGGCTGCTGCCCTCAGAGCCTCCTCCCGCGCCCGCCCCCGCCGCCTCGGCCCAACGGCCGGTTGCGAGCCCCGGCCTCGGCCGAAAGAACGAGGACCGTTCGCCGTCGCGCAGTGGGGGCGCTGCTCGTCGTGGGCACCGGCAGCTCGTCATGGGCACCGGCAACCTCGGCTTACTGTCGGCGGGTGTGGGCCTGTCGCGTGAGGTCGCGGCCGGGCTCCGGTGGTCGGGCGGCGTGCTGGCAGCCCTCGCGCTCACCGCTCTGTGCCTGTTCCTGTCCTACCGCTGTCTCGGATTCGGCATAGGAGGCATGGAGCGGGTGGCCCGGGGAGTCTGACGTCGCGGGGTCGGCGTGTCGCCCGACAGAAGGGCATTTATGGCGAACCTCTGTGCGATATGCTTCGCGCGATTCTCAGGAACCGTGGAGCACCGGGGACTGGGGGCGGGGGGCTTGTTTCTTGGTGCCGCGGTTTCACCGTGCCCTCGTCCGTGTGCGGGCTCTGCCTATGGAGTGGGGCGGGGGACGATGGCCTTCGGGCATTTCTCTCAGGGGCAGGCGCCGGAAGACCCGGTCGAAGCGCTGCGTGCGGAACTGCTCGCGGTCAAGCAGGCCTCAGGACTCAGCTATGCCAGGTTGGGTGCGCGTACGCACTATGCGAAGTCCTCCTGGGAGCGCTGGGTCAACGGCAAGCAGTTCCCTCCGCGTGCGGCTGTCGAAAGCCTGGCCGCGGCCCTGGAACTGGAGCCCGAGCCGCTGCTGGCCCTGTGGGAGCGGGCCGACGAGGCTCGCGCCGACGCGACCGGTGCCGACGCGACCGGTGCCGACGCGACCGGTGCCGACGCGACCGGTGCCGACGCGACCGGTGCCGACGCGACCGGTGCCGATGAGGGCGGTGTTGGGGAGTCGGCGAACGGTGCCGGGGAACCGGGGGAGCCGGCGCACGGAGCAGGAGGCGGCACTGCCGCGAAGGCCGACACCCCCGCGACTCTTCGGCAGCGGTTGGCCGGCCGTCGTCGGCTGTTGTTCGTGGGCGCGGCCTGCCTCCTCGGCGCCGCGGTGTCCGTTGCCGCGGTACTCGCCACCGGCGGGGACTCCCACGATGCCCCCGCCGCGTCCAAGGCCGCCGCCGCGACCGGGTCCGCGCAGCCGCCGACCCCGCAGTGCAGGGCGGCGGGCTGCGGTGGCAAGGACCCGGCGGCCACGCACTGCGGCCTGGACGGGCAGACGCTGACGCTGACCAGGAACAAGGACATCGTCATCGAACTCCGTTACAGCAAGGCCTGTGCCGCCGCCTGGGGACGCATCACGTACGCCAGCAAGAGCGCGATCGTCGACGCGGACAACTCGGCGGGCGACAGCTTCGCCACGCCCGTGCACTGGGGCAACGACGTCTACTCACCGATGGTCGCCGTCACGGGGAGGATGACCGCGTGGGCCTGTGGGACGCAGCCGAACGGCGGTGCCCGCGAGTGCACCCGTCACATGCCGGTGCCCGGCACTCCCCAGGGGTGAGGTTCTCTCAGGGGGCAGGGAAGGAGATGCGGATGTCGTACCGCCGCTCCAGGTCCCGGACGGTGCGCGGCAGTGTCGTACGTACCTTCTCGACCTCCCCGCGGTGTTCCTCGCGGAACTTGTCCCTGAGGCGTTCGCGGAGCGGTTCGCGGGTGTCCTCGACCGGTTTCATGCAGGTGGCGTACAGGGCTCCCAGGGAACGGTCCGTGTCCCCGGCCTGCAGACGCCGGTCGACGAGGTCGAAGAAGGCACTCTCGTCCTTGGCCGGCGTCCTGTGTCCTGCCAGGCAGTGCCCGAACTCGCCGAACGCGGACCTCACTTCGGGAGTGGAGTTCAGGGAGGCGACCTCCTGCCACCAGTGCGTCTGCAGTCGCAGGTACGACGTCCGGAAGTCGTTGCCGACGGCCGAGCCCCGGGTCAGGCACGTGCGCTGCGCGGAGTCGGGTCCCGAGGGCGCCGCGGTGGCCGGAGAGCCCTCCGTGGGGGTCGCGGCGGCGCCGTCGGGGACGGGAACGCCGTTGAAGCCGTGCCGGGCTATGAAGTCCAGGTCGGGGACGGCGGAGTAGCGGAGGAAGCTGACGGGCGGCTGAGGCGGCATCGTCGCGTCGTGGGACGCGAGGCACTGGCGGGTCGCCTTGTCGGCGGCCAGTCGGCCGAGCGCGTCGAGGCCCTGGGCCCACCGGGTGTCCGCGCCCGTCACGGGCAGCACCAGGTCGGTGATGTCCGTCGGCATCGTGCGTGTCACGGCGACGCGCTGAGCCGCCGGGGCGGAGTGCCCGGACACGGGTGCGGTCGGGGACGAGGGAGACCGGCTGTCCTGGCCGCTCGCGCAGGCGCTCAGCGCGGCCAGCGCGAGTCCCAGGAACAGTACCGGGGCCGGCCAACGGGCGGCGCGCACGTGAGGGTCGGGGCGGGACATGGTCGGCGTACCTCCGGAACCGGGGTGGGTGCTTCCGTGCCCGGCTGCCGTACGGGCGGCCGGGCACGAGAGGGACGAGCGGCTGACGTCAGTGCGCGATCGTCACCGCGCCACCGATGTTGTTGTAGGCGGCCACGCCGAACTCCCGGCCACCCGAGAGGTCGCTCACCAGGACGTACTTGTCGACCGCGTACGTCCCGTTCGGGATCCACACGTACCCGCGCGAGCCGAAGGTCCAGTTGCCGGACGAGTTGACGTACATGCCGGCGTAGTAGTCGCCCGAATCACCACCGGGGGCACTGGCCATGACGACGTTGAGGTCGTGGCAGCCGCTGGTGGACGACTTGTAGGCGGTGTTCCAGTACGAGCGGTATCCGGTGTTGAGGCTGGTCCGCGCGCACGAGTCGGCCGACGCGGCCGGCGCGAGCGCGAGCACGGACGTGGCGGCGGCACCCGCGATGGCCAGGGTGGCCAGAGCCTTCTTCATCAGGTCGTTCCTTCGAGTCGGTCGTCCACGGAAGTCCCGCGGCGCGACCCGGCCGGGCCGCGCAGGTCAACCCTCGCAAGGGGCGGGGGCGCGGGGATTGAAGAAAAACGCGGAGACGCTCACCCCGCCACCCAGTGACTCGGCAGCCCTTCGGTGCCACGTGCGGCCAGGAAACGGCGCGGCGGCATGCCGACCAGGGCGGTGAACTCGTTGGTGAGGTGGGCCTGGTCGGAGAAGCCGCAGGCGTACGCGGTGTCGGCGGGGGTGGTGCCGGTGATGAGCAGCCGCAGCGCGCGGCGTAACCGGATGATCCGCGCGAGCCGTTTGGGGGTGAGGCCGAACTGCTCGCGGAACAGGCTCTCCAGGTGTCGCTGACTCCAGCCGGTGGCCGCCGCCAGATCCCGTACGGCGATGGTCCCCGCGGAGCGGACCAGTAAGTCCCAGGCGCCCAGCAGCTCGCCCGCCGGAGACCGCCCGAGGTGCGCGGACCGGGTCCACCGCACCAGCGCCGAGTCCACCAGCGCGAAACGGGCCGGCCAGTCGGGGGCGGCCTGGAGGGCTTCCGTCAGCTCCCGGAAACCGGGACCGAGTACGTCGACGGGGTCGACCACGGTGTCCGCCAGATCGCTCATGGACGCGTCGAAGATCTGGTGCGCGACCCAGGGCGCGAGGGTGATCTCGACGCCGTGCAAGGCTCCTTGGCGCGCGAAGTGCCGGGCCCGCGTGTGCAGACCGGTCGCCAGGGAGGTGGTGGCACGGACGTGCTCGCCGCCATGGCCGCCCATCGGCCCGCTCCTCGCCCCGTCCCCGGCCCCGTCCCTCGGTCCGTCCGGCTCCGGTCCCGGTCCGAAGCCGATCACCAAGGACACCGTTCCCCGCGGGATGACCAGCCGTCGCTGGGGTCCCGTGTGCGTCAGCCTGAACCCTCGATAGCCGTGCACCCCCGGTCGCAGAGCGGCGTGCGGCCGCGCGTACGTCCGTTCGCAGGTGCCCGCAGGGCACACCCGACGTCTCACCGTGATCCTTCCTGAACCGGGACTTTCCCGGAGCGATCACGACTGTCGGATCGGAGGTCGGCGGGGCGCCAGACCTACCGGCGTCCCAGGGACGCTCGGGGACGTCCCAAGGCCCTGACCTGGGGAAACGAAAAACCGCAGGTCGGGAATCCGACCTGCGGTTTCACTGCTTCTGCTTCTGCTTCTGCTCCTGGTTCTGGTTCTGGTTCTGGTTCTGCGAGGGTCAGGCCTTTGCCTCGACCGCCTCGGGGGCCGTGTCCTGGGTGGGTTCGGCCTGCGGCCGGGTGGCCGTGGGGCGGACCGGGATGAGGAAGGCGACGATCGCGGCGGCGATGCCGACGCAGGAGCCGATCAGCATGGCGACACGGAAGCCGCTTTCGGACGGCAGGGAGACCGGGCCGAACTTCGTGGTCATCTGGGCCAGGACCACGGCCATCACGGCGGCCGAGACGGAGCTGCCGATCGAGCGCATCAGCGTGTTGAAGCTGTTGGCCGAGGCGGTCTCCGACTGGGGCACCGCGCCCATGATGAGCGCGGGCATCGCACCGTAGGCGAAACCGACGCCCGTGCTGCAGACGATGGTCACGGCGAGCAGGCCCAAGGCGGAGCCGTTTCCGATGAGCGGCAGGGAGATGCCGTAGCCGAGGGCGATGACCAGGGCGCCGACGGTCAGGGTGATCCGGGGGCCCTTGGCGGCGGAGAGCTTGGCGCCGATCGGGGAAATGATCATCATCATGAGTCCGGCCGGGGCCATCCACAGGCCCATGGCCAGCATCGACTCGCCGAGGCCGTAGCCGGTCTCCTTGGGCAGCTGCAGCAGCTGGGGGATCACGAGGGACTGGGAGTACATCGCGAAGCCGACCAGGATCGAGGCGGCGTTCGTCATCAGCACCTGCGGACGCGCGGTCACCCGCAGGTCGACCAGCGGCTCGGCGCTGCGCAGCTCCCACCAGCCCCAGGCCAGCAGCAGGACGATCGCGGCGGCGAGCAGGCCGAGCGTGGTGCCGCTGCCCCAGCCCCAGTCCGCGCCCTTGGAGACGCCGAGGAGCAGGCAGACCAGGGCGATGCCCAGACCGATCGCGCCGAGCAGGTCGAAGCTGCCCGAGGCGGTGTTCTCGCGGCCCGCGGGCACGAAGAACCAGATCAGCGTGGCGACCGCGAGGGTCAGCGCGGCGACGACCCAGAACAGCACGCGCCAGCTGGCGTTCTCGGCGATCGCCGCGGAGAACGGCAGGCCGAGCGCGCCGCCCACACCCATGGACGCGCTCATCAACGCGATGGACGAGCCGAGCTTCTCCGCCGGTACGACGTCCCGCAGCAGGCTGATGCCGAGGGGCACCACGCCCATGCCGAGGCCCTGCAGACCGCGTCCGGCGATCATCGGGACGACCGAGGAGGACAGGGCGCAGACCACGGAGCCCAGGATCAGCGGGACCAGGGAGGCCAGAAGCATGCGCTTCTTGCCGTACATGTCACCGAGGCGGCCGGCGACGGGGGTGATCACGGCCGCCGCGAGCAGCGTGGCGGTGACGACCCAGGAGGCGTTCGAGGCGGTGGTGTCGAAGAGGGTCGGGAGTTTCCCGATCAGTGGCACCACCAGTGTCTGGGTGATCGCGGCCACGATGCCGCTGAAGGCGAGGATGCCGACAACACCGCCGGAGCGGGCTGCGGGCTGGGAACTGTCCACGGGTACTCCCTGTTGCTCTTTCCGGGCTTGTTGCTGTGCTGCGCATCCGGGCCTGCTGGGGATCCGGGCCTGCCGTGACCACGGGCCTACCGCGCCCGCGGGCCTACCGTGACCGCGGGCCTGCCGCGTCTCCGGATCACCCGGATCGCGGTGAGTCGTGGGCAAGGCGCACACGAGTTGCATGCTGCATGCGATGTGCATCATGCACGTCTAATGCATCCTACACATCGCGGTGGTATACCTGGCGGGAGGTAACTTTCCTGTAGGGGAAGCGAGCCAGGAGCCGAAGGATGCCTCGCGTGGACAAGCGACTTGACCTGCTGGAATTCGAGACCATGCTGCTCGGGCGCCACATGCACATGCTCAACCCGCGGGGGCGCGGGACGAGTGAGGAGCGGCTGGACCGCAGTGCGTACGTCCTGCTCAGCCGCATTCAGGTGCAAGGCCCGATGTCCATCGGTGAGCTCAGAGAGGCCTTCGGCCTGGACGCGTCCACCCTCAACCGGCAGACCGCCGCGATGCTGCGGGCCGGGGTCGTCGAGCGCATGCCCGACCCCGAGGGGGGTATCGCCCGCAAGTTCGCCATCACCGCGGAGGGGAAGCGCCGGCTGGACGCCCACCGCGCCGAGAACCTGGACGGTCTCGAGAAGATCATGACCGACTGGGATCCCGAGGACGTGGCCGAGTTCGCCGCCTATCTCAGCCGTTTCAACCGCGACATCGAGCGTCTCGACGGGCGTCCCTGGCCGCGGGGTTGAGCGGGTGAGTTGAGCGGGTGAAGGGGAGGGTGGGGGACTCGGGGCGGGCCGGTTCTCCGGCCCGCCCCGGTGTGGTTCGGAACAGCGCGATGAGGGCTACGGCGATGAGGGCCGTTGGCGGCGAGCGCCGTCCCGAGGGACCGGCGGCCGAACGCGCGGATGTCCGTGATGCCGGCCGGGGTGTCTGTCCAGAGGTGTCGACCGAGGCGTCTGTCATGATCGGCGCCGACTCCCACGTCCCCTTTGTCGGCGCCGACTCCCACGTCCCCTTTGTGGGCGTCGACTCCCGCGTCCCCTCTATAGGCGCCAACTCCCGCGCTCCCTTTGTTGGTTGATCCTTCATCCGCGGGACACTCTGCACCGCTTGAGCGCTCAACGAGTCAGGTGAGGGTGATCCGGGCATGCCAAAGAAACCGCTTGCCTCACCCCCCCCTCGCGGTCCCTCAGGAGGACGCAGTGCAGAAGAGCTCGCGCGTACGCAGGGCCTCTCTCATCCTCGGCAGCGCCGTCGCGCTGGTCGTCGCCTTCCCCGGCAGCGCGCTCGCCGCCCCGCCCACGGCCCTGCCCGCCCACGCGGACGACTTGGAGAAGACCTGGCAGCCGGCGTACGACTACGACACGGACGGCTGCTACCCCACGCCCGCCATCGGCCCCGACGGAACCATCAACGGCGGCCTCAAGCCCTCGGGTTCACCCAGCGGCGAGTGCCACGACACCTCGGACCTCGACAACACCAACGGCTACTCGCGCGAGAAGTGCAACAACGGCTGGTGCGTGATCCTCTACGGCCTCTACTTCGAGAAGGACCAGGCCACGATCGGCGGGCACCGCCACGACTGGGAGCACGTGGCGGTCTGGGTGCAGAACAACCAGGCCAAGTACGTCTCCACGTCCGCGCACGGCGACTTCAACGTCTACAGCGCCGACCAGGTCCTGTGGGACGGCACGCACCCCAAGATCGTCTATCACAAGGACGGTCTGAGCACCCATGACTTCCGGCTCGCGAACTCGGGCGACGAGCCGCCGGAGAACGGCTACCACACCTGGCGGTACCCGGCCCTGGTCGGCTGGAACGGCTACCCGGCGGGTCTGCGCGACAAGCTGAGCGCCTACGACTTCGGCAGCGCCAACTTCGGCCTCAAGGACGCCAACTTCGCCGCCCACCTCACGAAGGCCATGCCGGCGGGCATCTCGTTCGACCCCAACGCCTGACCGGCCGGGGATTTCCTTCTTCGTCCCCGTCACACCTCCGCCTCCGGGCGCGTCAGGGAGATGGCGCCACCCACGTGGCCCGGTAGCGGTGTGACAGGTGTGACAGGTGTGACAGGGACGAGAAGGAGATGCCGACATGGCTGTTCTGATGGTGCGTGCCACGGTGAGGCCCGAGTGCGTCGACGACCTCGAAGCGGCGCTGCGGAAGATGTTCGCCGCGATCGAGGTCGAGCGGCCCGAGGGGGGTGCGTCCGCTAAGGGGGGACAGGACTCGGTAAGGGCCGACAGGACTCGGTAAGAGTCGACAAGAGTCGGTGAGAGTTGACGGGACTCCGGGCGCGCACGCCGTGTCGTGGCCCCCGCGCCGAGTAGGTTCCCGAGCAGGTTCGCCCCTGACCGCGGTGGAAGCAGGGGCGGGAAGGGGTCCGGTGTGCGTACGTCCCGTACGGCCGGCGGTGGGTACTCCGGTACGCCGCTCGCCAAGAAGATCGGCGTCAAGGCCGGGCAGCGGGTGCGGCTGGTGCACCGGCCCGAGGGGTGGGAGATCCCCGGACTGCCGGAGGGGTGTGCCGTGTCCGGAGGCGATGGGAGCGATGGGGGTGAAGGGGGCGATGGGGGCGAAGGGTCCGCGGGGGTCGATGTCGCCGTCGTCTTCCACCGGTCCCTGGGAGAACTGGTCGCCGAGGCTCCCGCCCTGGTGGGGGGTCTCGACGATCACGCGATGCTCTGGATCGCCTGGCCACGCAAGGCGGCCGGGCACCGCAGCGACATCACCGAGAACGCCCTGCGCGAGATCTTCCTGCCGCTCGGGGTGGTCGACGTGAAGGTGGCCGCGCTGGGGGAGGACTGGTCGGGACTGAAGTTCGTACGGCGCAAAGAGCTTCGTACGACGTGAGTAAATGCGGAGAGCGCGAGGAAACGCGGCGTACCTGAGGGAGACTCCGGGTTAACGGCTAGCATCGCGGGCAGAGTTGTCGGCCTGGGATGGAGTGGTGTCGTGTCGGAGGGGCCTCGGATCGCCGTTGCCGTCGTGACCATGGGGAACCGGCCCGACGAGGTCGACGCGCTGCTCACCTCGGTGGCCAAGCAGGACGTCGCGCCCGCGCGGATCGTGATCGTGGGAAACGGGTGTCCACTGCCCGAGTTCGCCGAGCGGCTGGGACTGCCCGGTGAGGTGACCGGCATCGAGGTCGACGAGAACCTCGGCTGCCCCGGCGGGCGCAACGTGGGCCTCGCCCGGCTCAGGGAGTTCGCGGACGTGGACGTCGTCGTCGAGCTGGACGACGACGGGCTGCTGGTCGACGCGGATGTGCTGCGCAAGGTGCGGGACCTGTACACCGCCGATCCGCGCCTGGGCATCGTCGGCTTCCGCATCGCCGACGAGAACGGGGAGACCCAGCGCCGGCATGTGCCCCGGGTCGGGGCCAAGGACCCGATGCGGGGCGGTCCGGTCACCGGATTCCTCGGCGGCGGACACGCGCTGTCCATGCCCATGCTCGCCCGGATCGGGGACTGGCCGGCCGAGTTCTTCTTCGCACACGAGGAGACGGACATGGCCTGGCGGGCCATCGACGACGGGTGGACCGTGCTGTACGAGCCCGAACTGCTGCTCCAGCACCCCAAGACCTCGCCCGCCCGGCACGCCATCTACTACCGGGTCACCGCCCGAAACCGGGTCTGGCTCACCCGTCGCAGGCTGCCCCTCCCGCTCATCCCCGTGCACCTGGGAATCTGGATGCTGCTGACGCTCGCACGGACGCGGTCGCTCGGTGGGCTGCGGGCCTGGTTCGGCGGCTTCGCGGAAGGGCTGCGGCAGTCGGGCGGCGAGCGGCGGCCGATGCGGTGGCGCACGGTGTGGCGGCTCACGCGACTGGGGCGCCCGCCCGTCATCTGACGGCGAGCGGCAGGACGGCCGGGAGCGGACGAGGGCCCCGGCCGCTCACCTCCGACGACCGGGGCCCTCTCTGTCCCCGGATCCGGCCACGGCGGCGACACTCCCCCGAGTTACGCGTCGTACGCGCGCACCGTCGGGCCAGATCCGATGAAGTGATCTCATCAGCCCGCGCCAACGGATCGCTAACATGTCGCCAACGGGTTTCCATCCGGAAACCCGGAAACCGGAAGTCGGTCGGCGTGAAGTCGTCGCAAGAAGGCGCGAAGTCGCCATGGGTGTGGTCGGTACCGGTCTGAACCGGTCGGGTCGATCGCGCGGAAAGGCAGTGGGGCGGGCTATGCGGTACGGGCTGCGGTTCGGGCTGCTGGGGCCTCCGGTGTTGTACGACGCCGACGGCGAGGTGCGTGCGATCGGCGGCGGCAAGATGCGCGCCCTGCTGGTCGCCCTGCTCCTGGAGCCGGGTCGGGTCGTCTCGGTGGACGCGCTCAAGGACGCGCTGTGGGGCGGGGCGCCGCCCGCGTCCGCACAGGCCTCGTTGCAGAACCACGTCACCCGGCTGCGGCGGCTCCTCGACGATCCGGAGCGGCTGCGGGCCATGCCGCCCGGGTATCTCCTGCGGGTCGGCGAGGGCGAGTTGGACGTGCGCGTCTTCGAGTCCCATGTCACGGCCGCGCGCGCCGCGCACGCCGGGCGTGACTGGGAGCGGGCGCTGCACGAGGCCCTGGCGGCGCTCGCGCTGTGGCGCGGCACACCGCTCGGCGGGGTCCCGCCCGAACTCGGCGGACACGCGCTCGTCCAGCGCCTGGAGGAGGCACGGCTGCTCGTCCTGGAGTGGCGGTACGAGGCCGAGTTGCGGATTGCGGGGCCGGGGGGCACGGGGGGCGCGGGGGCTTTTGCGGGTGGTGCGGGTGAGGGCGCCGGTGACGCCGCGCACGCTGGGGGCACTGGTGGTACCGGGGTCGGCTGGGTTTTCGGAGACACCGGGGACACCGGGGACGCCAGGGACACCAGGGACGCCGGGACCTCCGCCGACGCAAAAGCAACGGAAGCCACCAGTGGCACCAGTGGCACCAGTGGCACCAGTGGCACCAGTGCCACCGGTGCTTTCAGTCCCCCCGGCCCCGCCCGACTCGCCGCCCTCGCACCCGAGTTGTCCGCACTTGTCGCTGAGTACCCCTTGCGTGAGGCCTTTCACCGGTTGCTGATGCTCGTACTGCACCGCACCGGACGTCAGGCCGAGGCCCTGGCCGTCCACCGCGACCTACGGGCCCGTCTGGTCGAGGAACTCGGTGTCGAGCCCGGGCCCGCGGTGCGCGCGGCGCATCTGGAGATCCTGCGTGAGCGGACGGGGGAGAACGGCGAGTTCGCACACGGCCGGGACGGGAACGGGGTCGCGGACAGAGACCGCGCGGAGCAGACCGCCCCGGCGGAGCCGGCCCCGCCCCGGCCCGCCCAGCTGCCGCCCCCGCCCGGGCACTTCACCGGTCGCGCCGACGTACGCCGGGAACTGAACGTGGCCCTCGACACGGCCCGGCACCCCGGGCCCCCCGCTCCGGCCGTCGCCGTCATCAGCGGGATGGCCGGAGTCGGCAAGAGCGCCCTGGCGCTGCATGTGGCACACGGCCTGCGGGAACGTTTCCCCGACGGCCAGCTGTACGTCAACCTGCACGGCGCCACGCCCGGAATGACCCCCCTCACCCCCGGCCAGGCGCTCGCCGCGCTGCTGCGCGACCTCGGTGCCGAGCCGCGCCGGATCCCGGAACACCCCGACGCGGCCGCCGCGTTGCTCCGCTCGATGCTGGCTCCGACGCGCACTCTGATGGTGCTCGACGACGCCGCGCACGCCGCTCAGGTACGGCCGCTGCTGCCCGCGGGCGCGGGGTGCGCGGTGATCGTGACGAGCCGTTCACCGCTCACCGCGCTGGACGGCGCGCGGCGCTTCCCGCTCGCGCCGCTCTCGGTCGAGGACAGCGCGGCGCTGCTGCGCGCGGTGTCCGGGCGGGTGGACGGCCTCGACGGCACGCACCCCCTCGTCGAACTCACCGGCCGGCTCCCGCTCGCCCTGCGCGTGGTCGCGGCCCGTCTCGCCGCGCGCCGCGCGCTCACACCGGACGTCCTCGCCGGTCAACTGACCGCCACGGAAGGACGGTTGCATCATCTGGAGTACGACGACCTGAGCGTCCGCAGATCGCTGGCCGTCGCGCTCGACGCGCTGCGTGCCTCGGAGCGGGAGGCCGACCAGGACGCGGCGCGCGTGCTGCGCGGCATCGGCGCGCTCGACCTCCCCGTGTACGGGGCGCCCCTGCTCGCCCGGCTCTCCGGCATCGCCGAGTTCCGTGCCGAGGCCGCCCTCGACCGCCTCGTCGACGTCGCGCTCCTGGAGGAGACGGCGTTCGGCCGCTACGCACCCCACGACCTCGTCCGCGACTTCGCCCGGGAGATCGCGGGCGAGACGGACGGGGAACCCGGGGGCGGGGGCGCGGACATCCACGTGTCCGAGCGGGCGTTGCGCTGGTACGCCGGTGTGGCCGCCCGCTCCCTCGAAGCGATCGTCGAGCCGGGCCTCGACCGCGAGGACCGCAGCCGGCCGACCGCCGCGCAGCCGGCCGCGCACACGGTGGACGCCGCGGCCACGCCGCCGTTCTGCACCGCGAGGGACGCCTTCGCCTGGGGCGACCTGGAACTGGAGAACGTGGTGGCCCTGGTGGAGCGGTACGCGGGCACGTCCGCGTACGTTCCCGTGCTGGTGCGGCTGCTCAACCCCTACCTCCAGCGCAGCGGCCGCGTCCCGGAGTCCGAGGTGCTCCTGCGGGCCGCGCTGGGCGCGGCGCGGCGGCTCGGGGACGAGGCCGCGCAGGCGTACGCGCTCGGGGACCTCGCGGGGCTGCACTTCATGACGGGCCGCGCGAGCGAGGCGCTCACGCTGAACGACGAGGCGCTGGCGATCTGGCGGCGGCTCGGGGTGCTGTCGTGGATCCGGCGCGGTCTGAACAACCGCGGCATGCTCCTGGAGGGGCTGGGCCGCCACGCCGAGTCCAGCGAGGCGCTGTTGCAGAGCCTCGAACTCTCCCGGGAGCTGGGCGACCCGCACACCGAGGCCATCACCTACAGCCACCTCGGCAATCTGTACGAGCACACGGACGCCCGGGCCGCCATCGACCACCACAAGCGCAGCCTGGCGATCGGCGACGCGATGGACGACGTGATCATCCGGCACTCCGCGCACTGCAACATCGGCTACGCCCATCTGACGCTCGGCGAACCGGCCGCCGCCGTACCGCACTTCGAGGAGAGCCTGCGCATCCTCGGCGGTCACGGCGACTGGCACGGGGAGTCGCAGACGCGCCTCGGGCTGGTGCGCGCGCTGCGCGGGGTGGGGAATGCCGAACGGGCCACGCGCGAGTGCGACCTGCTGCTCTTCCGGGCCGATCAGCGCGCCGACCGGTACACCGGCGGGCTCGCCCGGCATCAGCTGGGGCTGCTGCTGCACGCGCAGGGCGATGCCCGAGGGGCGTACGAGCTGTGGAAGTCGGCGCTCGCGGCGCTCGACGGGACGGACTCCTCGGTGGTGGGAGCGCTGAAGGAACTCCTGGAGGAGGAGTAGATCACCTGGAGCACCCGGTCACCTGGCCGAGGAGGTCACCCGGCGTAGGAGTGGGTCACCCGAGGGGGCGGGCCACCGTCCGGGTCACTTCGCGTCCGCGTAGCACTCCACCACCGCCGTCGTGAACGGGAAGTGGACCGGGGTCTCGCCGAACGTCAGCCGTCCCGCCAGCTCCGCGGCCTCCCGGATCGCGGCCACGACCGCGTCCGCCTCCTCGGCCGGACAGTGCACGATCACCTCGTCGTGCTGGAAGAAGACCAGCTCGGCGGCGAGGTCCGCGCAGGTGCGCCGGAGGGCGGCGAGCAGCAGCAGCGCCCAGTCGGCGGCGCTGCCCTGGACGACGAAGTTGCGTGCGAAGCGGCCGCGGGCGCGGGAGTTGGAGGAGGCGTAGCCCGGCACCCAGCCCTGGTCTCCGAGGGCCTCGGCGGGTTCGTCCTGGGGGAGGCCCGCCTCCTCCGAGGAGGCGTCGGACGCGCCGGCCGCCGGGGGACTCGTCCGCCCCAGCCATGTCCGTACGAGTCGGCCCTCCTCGCCGGCCCGCGCCGCGTCGTCCACATAGGCGACGGCGCGGGGGAAGCGTCTTCTCAGCGCGGCCAGGTTCTTCAGGCCGTCGCCGGACGTCTGTCCGTACACCGCGCCGAGCACGGCGAGTTTCGCCTGTGCCCGGTCGCCGGCGAACGCCCGGTCCGACACCGACTGATACAGGTCGCTCTCCCGTCCGGCGACCTCCATCAGGCCGGGGTCGCGCGAGATCGCGGCCAGCACCCGCGGCTCCATCTGGTCGGCGTCGGCCACCACGAGCCGCCAGCCCGGGTCGGCGACGACGGCGCGCCGGATCACCTTGGGGATCTGCAGGGCGCCTCCGCCGTTGGTCACCCAGCGGCCGGTGACGGTTCCGCCGGGCAGGTACTCGGGCCGGAAGCGTCCGTCGCGCACCCAGTCCTGGAGCCAGGACCAGCCGTGTGCCACCCAGATCCGGTACAGCTTCTTGTATGCGAGCAGCGGCTTCACGGCAGGATGCTCGATGGTCTCGATCTCCCACCGCCGGGTGGACTTGATCTTGATCCCGGCCTGCGCGAAGGCCTTGATGACGTCGGCGGGCAGGTCGGGGCGGACGCGTCTGCCGAAGGCGGCCGACACCTCGTCCGTGAGCTCGGCGAGGCGTCTGGGCTCGCCGCCGCCCGCGTACCGCTCGCCGAGCAGTTCGTGCAGGACCTCGCGGTGGACGTCCGCGCGCCACGGCAGCCCGGTGCGGTTCATCTCGGCCGCCACGAGCATGCCCGCGGACTCGGCCGTCGTCAGCAGGTGCATGCGCTCCGGGTGCGCGGTCGTGTCGTGCCGGCGGCGCTGATCGGCGTACACCGCCAGGAGGTCTTCCAGGGGCACGCGGACCGGGCGCGGCTCGAAGAGGGACGACTGCGAGCCGGGCTCGGCGGAGCGCTGCGGGGGATCCGGCGGTACGGGGCCGCCGCGCAGTCTCGCCAGCGCGGCGGCCGCCGACCGGGGTTCGCCGAGCCGGCCCTCGTGGCCGAGCAGCAGTGTCTCGGCGGCCTCGATGTCGTAACACCGCTCCACTCGCACCCCCGCGGCGAGCAGACGCGGATAGACCTCGGCCGTGGACCGCCAGACCCACCGGACCACGTCGGGTCGCCCCCGCACGGCCTCGACCAGGTCCGTCTCCCTGCGCACCGGCCCCGCGGGCAGCCCGTCGGAGCCGAGGGGGGCGACCTCCGCGCCACCGTCCTCGGCCGGCCCGAGAGCCCACCGGTCGCTCATGGTTCCGAGTCTCGCAGGGGGGTCTGACAACGGCCGCGGACGCGCCCCTACTGATCCTTTTTCGGGTCCTGCTGCTGGTCCTCCTGCTGGTCCTTCTGCTGTCCCCCCACCGCGATGATCTCCAGCACGCGCTCGAGGTAGGCCTCCGCCGCTGTCTTGTCGATGCCGAGGCCGCTGAGGACGCCGTTGCCGTTCTCGTACTCCAGGAGGGCCAGGAGGATGTGTTCGGTGCCGATGTAGTTGTGGCCGAGGCGGAGGGCCTCGCGGAAGGTGAGTTCCAGGGCCTTCTTGGCGGCGGGGCCGTAGGGGATGAGCTCCGGGACCTCGTCGGCAGCCGGCGGGAGCGCCGCGGTCGCGGCCTCGCGGACGGCGTCCAGGGTCACGCCCTGCGCGGTGATCGCCTTCGCGGCGAGCCCCTCGGGCTCGGAGAGGAGGCCGAGGACGAGGTGCTCGGTGAGTCCCTCCACGTTGCCCGCGGCCTTCGCCTCGTTGTGCGCGGCCATGACCACGTTCCGGGCGCGGGGCGTGTAGCGGCCGAAGCCCTGGCTGGGGTCGAGGTCCGACTCGGCCTTGGGGACGAAACGCTTCTGCGCCGCCTGCCGGGTGACCCCCATGCTCTTGCCGATGTCCGTCCAGGACGCGCCCGATCGCCGGGCCTGGTCCACGAAGTGGCCGATCAGGTGGTCGGCCACGTCGCCGAGGTGGTCCGCCGCGATCACCGCGTCCTGGAGCTGGTCGAGGGCGTCGGTGTGGGCCTTCTTGATGGCCTCGATGAGGTCGTCGAGACGTACGGATGCCTTGACAGGTGGGTTCGTCGTCATGTGTCAACCGTAGGTTGACAGGCAGGGGGTGTCAACCCGGAGTTGACACCCCCTGTGTCCGCGTCCACGCTTCCTTGTCCACAGGGTGTGGACGGTCCGGTTCGGCGGGCGTGGCACGATCGACGCATGAGCAGTACGCCCAGCATCGTGGAGCGCGCCTTCGAGGCCGCGCTCTACGCCGACAGCGACGCGGCCCTCGACACGGGCGCCTCGTTGCTTGCCGCCGACCCCGCCTCCGACGCCGAACTCGCCCTCCGCGGCGAGGAGTTCGTCGCCGCGGCGTGGCGTCGCGGCTGGCAGCCCGCCGACGTGGCACGGATCGTGCGACGCGAACTGGACGACGTACACCTGCAGCTGGTGTCGGAGCTGGTGCGCGCGGAGGCCGGCCGGGACCGGCGGCCCCGGGGCCCGCGCTGGGCGGCGCAGCTCGAAGAGCTGGACGCCCACGCCCCGCGCACCGACCGCTTCTCGCTCGCGACCGCCGCGCTGGAGCTGTACCGGCTGCTGCTCCGCCTCCCCACCCTCGAACCCCTCGACACGCACCTGTCCGGCGCCACGTCACGGCACCCGGCCGCCCCGCAGGACTCCCGCATGCTCACCCGTATCCGCGCGCTGCTCGCCAAGGCCGAGGCGACCGGATTCCCGGAGGAGGCGGAGGCGCTGAGCGCCAAGGCCCAGGAGCTGATGGCCCGGCACAGCATCGACGAGGCGCTGCTCGCGGCCCGTACGCACGCCAAGGACGCGCCCGGCGCCTGCCGCATCGGTGTCGAGCCGCCGTACGAGACGGCCAAGGCGGTGCTGCTGGACGCGGTGGCCGACACGAACCGCTGTCGCGCCGTGTGGAACGAGTCGCTCGGATTCTCGACCGTCGTCGGCTTCGAACCCGACCTGGAGGCCGTCGAACTCCTCTACACCTCGCTGCTCGTGCAGGCCACGGCCGCGATGACGAAGGCGGAGGCGGCCCAGCGGGCCGGGGGCAGGAAGCGTACGAAGAGCTTCCGGCAGTCGTTCCTGGCCGCGTACGCGCACCGGATCGGCGACCGGCTGGCGACCGCCGCCGAGGGTGCCGAGGGGGAGGTCGCGTCGCAGGCACCGGTGGCGGAGCTGCTGCCCGTCCTGGCGGCCCGTGATGTGGCGGTCAACGACCACATGGAGCGGATGTTCCCGGACACCGTCACCACCCGGCTGCGCGGGGTCAACGACGCGGCCGGATGGCAGGAAGGGGCCGCAGCGGCGGACCGCGCCCAGGTCAGGGCACGTCCGCCGCTTCGCTGACGCCCGGCTTGCGTCGGCCGGTTGAGCGTCTTTCGGCTTCCGCCGCACGGCCGAGCGTCTCCCGGCTCGCGTCGGGAGCCGCTCAGTCGCCCGCGGGCTGGAACGAGCTCACGGAGGCGTTCGGGTCGTTCGGACCGGTCTTGCCCGCGAGGGGACCGTACGACCACTTGAAGCTCTGGGTGGTGGCGGCGCCGGGCAGGCCGATCTTCAGGGTGGTCGCGGCGAGGCTCTTCCCGTCGCCCGCCGTGCCCCGTACGTAGGTGATCGTGAAGGAGGCGGTACCGCTCGCCGCCAGTGTCAGCTTCGGCGGAGTCGCGGACTTCTCCTCGGGCACGTCCGTACCCGTTCCCCCGTCCTGCACCTTGACGGCGGGGAAGCCCTGAAGGGTGCACTGGGCGCCCTTGTTGGTGAGCGTGACGGGCACGTTGCCGGTGTCGCCGGCGGCCGGGGCGACGTTGGCGGGGCCGACCTGGATGCCGATCTGGTCGATCTTGCAGGCCGTGGAGGCGGCGGCGGAGGAGGCGGTGGAGGCCTTCTTGCCGCCGTCGCTGTCGCTGCTGTTGCCGCCGCTGTCGCAGGCGGTCAGGGTGAGTGCCGCCGCGGCGGCGACGACGGCGATCGGAAGGGCGCGCATGGGTTTCCCCCTGGGTTCGTGAAGGTGCTCATGGATCATCACGCAGACCGATGGGCACGCGTTGCGCGGCCCCCCTGTCGCGCACCTCTCCCCTGCCGCGTATATCCCAAATGCGACCCGAAGGCCGCCCCACGTCGACGATTTGAGCGACGGACACGCGAACGGGCCGCAGAGTCCGAGGGACTCCGCGGCCCGCCGCCAAGAGCCGACTGGGGTAGATCGCTGCTGGTCAGGGAAGGTCAGGGAGGAGTCGAGCCGGTCAGGAGCCCAGGCTCGCCGTCGGCAGTCCCGACGGGAGCTGACCGCCTTCGGCCTTTGTGTACGACTCCTTGCCGAGCTTCCCCGACCAGGTGACCTTCAGTGTCGTGCTGTTCACGGAGTCGACCATGCCCGTCGCACGGTCCTTGTTCCCGTCCGTGCACTTGAGGTGGATCATCTGCATGCCCGCCTCGTCACCGGCGGTCCCGGTGCACACGGTGCCGCCCGTCGTGAAGAGTCCGGCCTGCTTGCCGGTGATCACCAGCGCCACGGCCTTGCCGCCGGTCGTGGCCACCCAGCTGCCCTCCAGCTTGCCGGGGGCGGCCGACGGAGTGCCCGAGTCGCCGCCCGTGCCGGCCGTCCCCGAGGCGGACGCGCCGGGGCTCGCGGACCCGTCCCCGGAGCCGGACCCCGAGTCGCTGCTGCACCCGGTCAGCGCGAGCGTGCCCGCCAGACCCGCGGCCAAGGCCATGGCCGCCCCCCGGGTCCGCCGACGCGGAAGGGTCGCCGAAGTCGCCGATGTCACTGAAGCCCCCAAGGGTGAGGTGTCGCTGGGGTCGCCGGAACGACCGCAGCAAGCTATCAGCCACACTCACGAACACCCTGAGCGAGACATCGGGAGAACTTACGAATCTTCTGAGGGAGTTGTCGGGTCATGGTTCCGAGGGGGCGTCGGGACATGGTTCCGAGGGGGTTGTCGAGTCACCGTTCCGAAGGAGTCGGCGCGGCGTCGGGAGTGCCTCGCCCGCTCCGTCGGACGCGACGCGCTACCAGGACGACTTTCGGACACCCGGCAGGAATCCCGCGTGCGCCTGCTCCCGCAGATTCACCCGGGACAGCCCGAAGGCGCGCAGGTAGCCGCGGGGGCGGCCGTCCACGCTGTCGCGGTTGCGGACGCGGGTGGCGCTCGCGTCGCGCGGCAGGCGGCGCAGTTCCTCCCGCGCGGCGGCCCGTTCGGCCTCGGTCGAGGACGGCCGGCGGAGGATCTCCTTCAGTTCGGCCCGCCGCGCCGCGTACCGGGCGACGATCTCCCGGCGCCGCTCGTTCTTCGCGATCTTGCTCTTCTTCGCCATCAGACCCTCACCCCACGGGCCCGGATCCTGGCCACGGCCGCCTCGACGCCGATCGCGTCGACGGTCTTGATGCCCTTCGCGCTCAGCCGCAGCCGTACGTGACGGCCCTCGCTCGGCAGCCAGTAGCGCTTGCGCTGGACGTTCGGGTCGAAGCGGCGGGATGTGCGCCGGTGGGAGTGGGAGATGGAGTTGCCGAAGCCCGGCGTGGCGCCGGTCAGCATGCAGTGCGCGGACAAGGGTGACGCACCTCTCTCTGAGACGTATTGGAAATGGGAGTCATTTTCATTAACATACCAGCCATGGCACGCAACGAACTCCGTCCCGTCATCAAGCTCCGGTCCACGGCCGGGACCGGCTTCACCTACGTCACCCGCAAGAACCGGCGCAACGACCCGGACCGGATGACCCTGCGCAAGTTCGACCCGGTCGCCGGCCGGCACGTCGACTTCCGAGAGGAGCGCTGACCGTCATGCGCGAGGGAATCCACCCGGAGTACGGCCCTGTCGTCTTCCGCGACCGCGCCGCGAACCACGCCTTTCTCACCCGCTCGACACTCGCCGCCACGGCGGGGGAGAAGACGATCGCATGGCAGGACGGCCACACCTACCCGGTGGTGGACGTCGAGATCTCGAACGTGAGCCACCCCTTCTACACGGGCAACGCGCGGGTGCTGGACACCGCGGGCCGGGTGGAACGCTTCGAGCGCCGGTACGGAGCGGTCGGCGCCGCGCGCGACAGGGCGCGCGGCAAGGCAGGCGACGAGGTGCTCGGCGAGGTGGGCGACAAGGCGGGCGGCGAGACGCTCGGCGAGGTGGGCGGCAAGCGCGGCGGTGCCGGCTGATGTCGTCCTCGCACCTCTGCGTCGTGATCGTCGGCGGCCTGCACGCGGATGCGCGGCGGGCCGCCGTCGCGCGGCTGCTCGCCGACGTTCCCGACAGCGTCGCCCTCCACCACGACCTGGTGACGGCCGCGGCGGGCACGGTCGTCCGTACGATCCGGGACGCCACCGGAATCGTGTCGGCGGGCGAGGCCCCGCTCGTCGACGACTGCGCGTGCTGCGCCCTGCGTGAGGATCTGGTGCCTGAGCTGCGGCGCCTCGCGGACGCGGGCCTGACGCGCCTCGCCGTCGTCGAACTGTGGGACTCGGTCGAGCCCAAGGCCATGGCCGAGGTCGTCGCGGCGGGCGGCCTCCGGCTGACCTCCGTGATCACCGCCGTCGACCCGGCCCTGCTCCTGCCCTACCTCGCCAACGGCGACGATCTCGCTGAGGTCGGCCTCGCGGCGGCCGCCACCGACCGGCGCACGGTCGCCGACACCTTCGCCCGCCAACTGGAGTACGCCCCCGTCCTCGCCGTCGCGGCCTCGGCACAGGCCGACGACGAGGACCGTGCGCTGCTGGCCCAACTCCATCCCACGGCCCGCCAGGTCCCGATCGACGCACTCGACGTGACAGGTGACGAGGCCCGCGAAACCAACTGGTTCGCACCGGCCCGGACCCCGGCCGCGGCATGGGCCCCACCGGGATGGGAAGCGGACCCCGTCGACACGAAGGACGCCGCTCCGGCCGCTTCGATCGGCCCGAGTGCGACTGACGGGCCGCGCGGGGGCGGGAGCCCGGGCATGGCCACGGGACCGGACCCCGCCTCCGGCACGGACGGAACCGCCGACGCCGATACGGCTCCCGGTGCCGGTGCCGGTGCCGGCGCCTCGGGGGCCGACCCCGCTGCGGCCGGTACGGGCCCCCGGTCCGAGGGGTTCGGCTCCGCTGTGGGTGGTGCCGGCCCTCGGTCCGAGCGAACCGGCTCCGCGCTCGTCGACGCCGCGTTCGCCGGGTTCGACGTCGAAGCCGCGGCCGCGGCCCAGCATCCGGCCTGTGCGCTGTTGCCGGCCGAGGCCGACGAGGCCGGTGTCGGCACGCTCGTATGGCATCGGCGACGGCCGTTCCACCCCGAGCGGCTGTACGCGGCGCTGGAGGACCTGACCTGCGCGGCAGTGCGCAGCCGGGGGCGGTTCTGGCTCGCCGACCGGCCCGACACCCTGCTGCACTGGGACGCGGCCGGAGGCGCGCTCTGCGTGGAGAGCGCGGGCCCCTGGCTCGCCTCGCTCCCGGACGCCGCGTGGGACATGGTCCCGCCCGTCCGCCGCGCCGCCGCCGCGCTCGACTGGCACCCGGAGCACGGCGACTGCTGTCAGCACCTCGTCTTCACCTCGCCGGGGCTCGACGGGGAGGGGCTCGAACTGCTCCTGGAGTCCTGCCTGTTGACCGACGTCGAGTACGCCGCGGGCCCCGCCGCCTGGAAGCGGCTCCCGCCCGCCTTCGACTCCTTCCTGGAGGTTTGACCCATGGCACGCAAGCCGGAACGCGGGCCCGCCGCCACGTCCCGCCCCAACCCGCTGGACCGCGAGCGGATCACGTACATCGACTACAAGGACACCGACCTGCTGCGGAAGTTCATCTCCGACCGCGGCAAGATCCGCAGCCGCCGGGTCACCCGGGTGACCGCGCGGCAGCAGCGGATGCTCGCCCGCGCGATCAAGAACGCGCGCGAGATGGCGCTGTTGCCGTACTCCGGCGCCGGCCGCTGAGCCCACCCGGCCGACACGCTCCACTCCGTGGAGAGGTGGAGGGGAAGCGCGGCGCACGCCCACCTGCAGAACCGCCTCCACCGTACGAACGCTTCCGGCACGACCGTCTCAAGGGTCTCGTCGAACTCCTCGACCACACGGGCACCGAAGCCGAAGCGGGGACCGAGGCCGAGACTGAACCGTCGGCGGCACGTCATGAACCCCGTCCGGACAGAGCCCTGGCCCCCGCTCCGGAGGACGATCCGCTTCTCCGGCACCGTCGACGTGCGGATTCTCGTGTACGAGTGGGAACGGATGCCGCTCGTCCGGTGGGCCGACGCCGATCCGGTGACCCCTCCGGATTGGGCCATTACGTGAACGTTGAAACTCGAAGGGCCCGGTACGCGTCTCTTCTTATTGCATGAGGGATTCGACCCGGACGACCCAGCGCGGATGATGGCGTGGAAGATCATGCACGGGGGCTGGAGCGCGCATGTGATGCGCGCTCCAGGGCAGACGCTGAACCAGATGCAGCCCGGCGGGTACCAGACGGTAGTCGGGCGGTCAACACTCGGTAGTCAAAGGGCGGTAAAAGCTGTAACCGTGGGACCACCCCCCGTGCACGTGCATCTGCCCATGCATCTGCACATGAACAGAGCTATGATCCGGGGCAGTTGGCCACTGCATCAATGGCCACATCGGCCACTGCACGACCGGGGAGCGACTTGTGGACCACGACGTGTACGACGTGGATGACCTGGATGACGTGTACAACGGCATGGCTGCGACCGCATTGACCGGGGCGGCCTGGCAGAAGAGCAGGCACAGCAACTCGCAGGGCTCATGCGTGGAGTTCGCGAGGCTGCCCGGAGGCGACGTGGCGGTGCGGAACTCGCGGTTCCCGGAAGGGCCCGCGCTCGTCTACACCCGCGCCGAGATCGAAGCCATGCTCCTGGGCATCAAGGACGGCGAGTTCGATCACCTGATCGCCGGCTGACGTGAGCCGGTGCCGCGGATCCGGGCGCGCCTTCGGGCGGGGCAACCGGCATAACTGACGGCAACGACCTTCTCGCGGCGCGTAACGCGCGTAGAACCGCGGCGCCAAAAAGCGCCGCGGTTCTCTATTCGGTCGAAACCCCGCCGACGGCCGGCTGCGGAAGTCTGAACAGTGCCCACACGACCTTGCCGCTGAGCGTGCCCGCGAGCGGGTGCCAGCCCCAGCTGTCGGCGAACGAGTCGACCAGGAACAGGCCCCGGCCCGACTCCGCGGAGAAGTCCTCCGAGTCGCCCGCGACCGGACTGTCGTGACTGGGGTCGCGCACCGCGCACACCAGACGTGAGGTCCACCGCATCAAGTGCAGCCGCACGGGCGGGCCTTGGTCGTCCGAACGGGGCGTGTCCGAGGGCAGGGCGTGCCGCAGGGCGTTGGTCACGAGCTCGGAGACCACCAGGCAGACGTCGTCGAAGCGCTCGCCGATGTCCCACTGGTCCAGCGTTCTGCGGGTGAACTGCCGAGCTTCGCGCACCGCTTCGTAGCGCGCCGGCAGGGCGCAGGAAGCGGCGCTGGACACAGCCGCGGGGTCGAGCGGCGGAAGTCCCTGCCGTAAGGGCTCGAGCATGGTCGATCCATTCGTCCCCATGCGAGGCACTCCCGGGTGTTCGCGGTCGTTGCGATGCAGCGGTGGCGCGAGGACCATGGTTCCGAATGCGTACAGCAGATGCAAGGGCAGATGCACGTGCACGCGCCCGAATTAGACCTTCCTCCACCCTTTCTTGGCCATTTCTTCTGTCACCTTCTTCCCGCTTGTTGACCCTCTACCGACCTTTTCCTGCGTGGCCCCTTTGGAGTCTTTCCGTTTCTGTAACTGAACGAGTACTGCTTGAAGTGTTTTAGTGGCAGACTTCGGCCCTTGAAGACGGTTGGGGAGGCGGACGAACGTGAGCGCTGGTGAGTCGAGCGGCTCGGTGGTGCGGCGCATGCTGCTGGGGTCACATCTGCGGCGCCTGCGGGAGTCGCGCGGAATCACCCGCGAAGCGGCCGGTTACTCGATCCGTGCCTCCGAATCGAAGATCAGCCGCATGGAGTTGGGACGGGTGAGCTTCAAGACGCGCGACGTCGAGGACCTGCTGACGCTGTACGGCATCAACGACGAGGCCGAGCGCACGTCGCTCGTCTCCCTCGCCAAGGAGGCCAACGTCGCGGGCTGGTGGCACAGTTACTCGGACGTCCTGCCCAGCTGGTTCCCGACCTACGTCGGCCTGGAGGGTGCGGCCCATCTGATCCGGTCGTACGAAGTCCAGTTCGTGCACGGCCTGTTGCAGACGGAGGCCTACGCCCACGCGGTCGTCGCGCGCGGCATGCGGGGCGCCTCGCCCGCCGACATCGAGCGGCGCGTCGCGCTGCGCCTGGAGCGGCAGAAGTACCTCGTCTCCGAGAAGGCCCCGGAGTTCCACATCGTCCTCGACGAGGCCGCGCTGCGCCGCCCTTACGGCGACCGCGAGGTGATGCGGGGGCAACTCCAGCATCTGATCGAGGTGTCGGAGCGTCCCAACGTGCGACTTCAGGTCATGCCGTTCAGCTTCGGCGGCCACTCGGGCGAGAGCGGTTCCTTCACCATCCTGAGCTTCCCCGAGTCCGACCTGTCGGACGTCGTCTATCTGGAGCAGCTCACCAGCGCGCTCTACCTGGACAAACGCGAGGACGTCACCCAGTACGAAGGCGCGCTCAAGCAGTTGCAGCAGGACAGCCCCGGGCCCTCCGAGAGCCGCGACCTGCTGCGGGGACTGCTCCAGCTCTCCTGACCTTCTCCCCACCACCTCCGGCGAGTCTTCACGGTCTGTTCGCCTGTGAGTCTTCGTGGACTCTTCGGAGGTGCTCTCCAACTCCCTTTGGACACAAGTACGATGACGTCTGATCAGACGTTGATCGGATGTGTCTGCTGACTCAGACTCGGATGTCTGCCTCGGCAGCAAGGGGATTGAGGGAGCACATGTCGTCCTACTTCACCGACTTGGCCCAGCAGTACATCGACGGCGAGTGGCGCCAGGGCACCGGCTCCTGGGACATCATCGATTTCAACCCGTACAACGGCGAGAAGCTGGCGTCGATCACCATAGCCACGGTCGACGAGGTCGACGAGGCATACCTCGCCGCCCGGCGCGCCCAGAAGGAATGGGCCGCGACCAATCCGTACGCCCGTCGCGCCGTCTTCGAGAAGGCCCTGCGCATCATCGAGGAGCGCGAGGCCGAGATCACCGAGGTGATCATCGCCGAGCTCGGCGGTACCCACCTCAAGGCGGGCTTCGAGCTCCACCTCGCCAAGGAGTTCCTGCGCGAGTCGATCCAGCTGGCGCTGCGCCCCGAGGGCAAGATCCTCCCCTCGCCGATCGACGGCAAGGAGAACCGCCTCTACCGCGTCCCCGTCGGTGTCGTCGGCGTGATCAGCCCCTTCAACTTCCCCTTCCTGCTCTCCCTGAAGTCCGTCGCGCCGGCCCTGGCGCTCGGCAACGGCGTGGTCCTCAAGCCGCACCAGAACACCCCGATCGTCGGCGGCTCCCTGGTGGCGAAGATCTTCGAGGACGCGGGTCTGCCCGGCGGTCTGCTCAACGTCGTCATCACCGACATCGCCGAGATCGGCGACGCCTTCATCGAGCACCCCGTCCCGAAGGTCATCTCCTTCACCGGCTCCGACAAGGTCGGCCGCCACGTCGCCACCGTCTGCGCCTCGCACTTCAAGAGCGTGGTGCTGGAGCTCGGCGGCAACAGCGCCCTGGTGGTCCTCGACGACGCGGACATCGACTACGCCGTCGACGCGGCGGTCTTCAGCCGCTACGTCCACCAGGGCCAGGTCTGCATGGCCGCCAACCGCGTTCTCGTGGACCGCTCGATCGCGGACGAGTTCACCGAGAAGTTCGTCGCCAAGGTGAAGACGCTGAAGGCCGGCGACCCGAGCGACCCCCAGACGATCATCGGCCCGGTCATCAACTCCTCCCAGGCGGACTCGATCACCGGCGCGGTCGACCAGGCGATCGCCGAGGGCGCCACGGCCCTGGTGCGCGGCGCCACCACCGACAACCTCGTCGAGCCGACCGTCCTGACGGACCTGCCCGCCGACTCGGCCATCCTCCGGCAGGAGATCTTCGGCCCGGTCGCGCTCCTCGTCACCTTCGACGGCGAGGAGGAGGCCGTCCGCATCGTCAACGACACCCCGTACGGGCTCAGCGGCGCCGTGCACACCGCCGACGTCGAGCGCGGTGTCGCCTTCGCCAAGCAGATCGACACCGGCATGTTCCACGTCAACGACGGCACCGTCCACGACGAGCCGCTGGTCCCCTTCGGCGGCGAGAAGCACTCCGGCATCGGCCGTCTGAACGGCGAGACGACCGTCGACGCCTTCACCACCCAGAAGTGGATCTCGGTCCAGCACGGCCGCAGCTTCTTCCCCTTCTAGGGCTCCTTCCGTTCGGAGACTCGCAGACTCTTCGTCGCCATCGGGCCCTTGCGGACAGAAGCTGACCGCAAGGGCCCGTACGTTCATCGGTGTCAGGCAGGGGATGCCAGGCAGGTGGACCGATGAAAGGCGGCGATCATGGTTACTCACGTTTCGGCGGGGACTCCTGGTGACGAGCGTGGAGCACTGCTCTCCTTCCTGGAGGCCGAGCGCGGCGGGATCCGCCGGGCCCTGATCGGCCTGACGCCGGAGCAGGCCACCAGCCGGCCGAGCGCGAGCGAACTGTCCCTGGCCGGGCTGCTCAAGCACGTCGCCGAGACCGAGCAGGCCTGGATCGCCCGCGCCAAGGGCGAGCCGCCCGCCGTCGAGCGGGACGAGTCGACCTGGCA
This sequence comes from Streptomyces olivochromogenes, assembly GCF_001514115.1. GTDB lineage: Bacteria > Actinomycetota > Actinomycetes > Streptomycetales > Streptomycetaceae > Streptomyces > Streptomyces olivochromogenes. The sequence continues at coordinate 81,441 of NZ_KQ948460.1, read as the reverse complement.
CGAGTGCTTCGCGCTCGTCGGCGACGAGAGCGTCGAGTCGCAGCTCGCGTACTGGGAGAAGGTGGCCGCCGAGACGGAGGCGTTCATCCGCTCGGTGCCCAGCCTCGACGAGACCTTCGCACTGCCCGAAGCCCCCTGGTTCCCCCGGGAACGGGTCTCGATGCGCTGGGTGGCGCTCCACCTGATCCGTGAGACGGCCCGGCACGCCGGCCACGCCGACATCATCCGCGAGTCCCTGGACGGCGCCACCGCCTTCGAACTGGTCGCCCGCGCGCAGGAGGGTTGACCTCCGCGCCCTCATCTGCCCCCCATAACCTGGACCGCATGTCAGCGATCCGTCTCCTGGTGCTCGGTGCCGTCCGCCAGCACGGGCGGGCCCACGGCTACCAGGTGCGCAACGACCTCGAGTACTGGGGCGCGCACGAGTGGTCCAACGCCAAGCCCGGCTCGATCTACCACGCGCTCAAGCAGATGGCGAAACAGGGACTGCTGCTCGCCCACGAGATCGCCCCGTCCACGGCGGGGGGCCCGCCGCGCACCGAGTACGAGATCACGGACCAGGGCACCGAGGAGTACTTCACGCTGCTGCGCCGGTCGCTGACCGCGTACGACCAGAAACCGGACATCCTCTCGGCCGCGCTCGGCTTCATGGTCGACCTCGGCCGTACGGAGACCCTCGAACTCCTCCAGGAGCGGGTGCGCGCCATCGAGGAGTGGCGCAAGTCCGTCACCGGGTACTACACCCCCGAGGACGGCCCCGGGCAGCTCGGCCACATCGGCGAGATCATGAACTTCTGGGTCCACTCCGCCGACTCCGGCGCGCAGTGGACCCGGGGCCTGATCGAGCGCATCCAGGGCGGCGCGTACACCTTCGCCGGGGAGGGCGAACCCTTCGTCGGCGTCCTGGCCGACGGCGAGGAGAACCCGTACGCCACGGGAACCCCGCACCCCGGCGACCAGGAGTAGCAACGCCCTCCGCCGGAGGGTCCCCTAGTGATGGAAGCCCGTCGCCGCCTCCTTGTCCAGGGTCAGCGGATGCGGCAGCCTGCGCAGTTGGGGCACCAACCGGCTCAGGTCCTCGATGAACAGGTCGGCGAGATCCACCGAGAAGCCGTTGCGGCACACCACACGCAGGACGGACAGGTCCTCCCGGTTGGCCGGGAAGGTGTACGCGGGCACCAGCCAGCCGCTCTCCCGCATGCGCCGGGACACGTCGAAGACGTCGTACGCGGTCACATGGGGTGCCGTGGTGAAAGCGAAGACGGGCAACTCGTCGCCCCGGGTGAGGAGTCGGAAGTCCTCCAGCGCCTCGATCCGCTCGGCGAGCCCGCGGGCCAGGTCTCTGGTCGTCTGCTGCACGGTCCGGAAACCCTCCCGGCCCAGCCGCAGGAACGTGTAGTACTGCGCCACGACCTGCGCGCCCGGACGGGAGAAGTTGAGGGCGAAGGTCGGCATGTTGCCGCCCAAGTAGTTGACCCGGAAGACGAGTTCCTCGGGCAGCTCGGCCTCGGTCCGCCACAGTGCCCAGCCGACGCCCGGGTAGACCAGTCCGTACTTGTGGCCCGAGGTGTTGATCGAGGACACCCGCGGCAACCTGAAGTCCCAGACCAGGTCCGGGTCGAGGAAGGGGGCGATCATCGCGCCGGACGCGCCGTCGACATGGACGGGGATGTCCAGGCCCGTACGCTCCTGGAGCTGGTCGAGGGCCGCGCACAGCTCGGCGATCGGCTCGTAGGACCCGTCGAAGGTGGAGCCGAGGATGCCGACGACCCCGATGGTGTTCTCGTCGCACAGCTCGGCCGCCGCCTGTGGGTCGAGATGGAACCGGTCGCCCTCCATGGGCACCTGGCGTGCCTCGACCTCCCAGAAGTTGCAGAACTTCTCCCAGCACACCTGGACGTTCACCCCCATCACTAGATTGGGGCGAGCTCCGGGGTAGCGGTCCGCGTTCCGCCGCATCCAGCGACGCTTCAGCGCCATGCCGGCGAGCATGCACGCCTCGCTCGATCCGGTCGTCGAACAGCCGACGGTGGACGCCGGATCCGGTGCGTTCCACAAGTCCGCGAGTATCGCCACGCAGCGCCGCTCCAGCTCGGCGGTGCGCGGGTACTCGTCCTTGTCGATCATGTTCTTGTCCCGGCACTCGCCCATCAGCAGCCCGGCCTGGGGCTCCATCCAGGTGGTGACGAAGGTGGCGAGGTTCAGCCGCGCGTTCCCGTCCAGCATCAGGTCGTCGTGGACGACCTGATACGCGGTGTTGGGCGGCAGCGGTCCGTCCGGAAGCCGGTGCTTGGGCGGGGCCTCGGTCATGCCCCCGACCGGATTCGCCTCCCCGAAGAAGGGGTTGACGGACACCGGTCGCTCGTCGGGCTTCTCGGGACCTTGGTGGAGCGGCATGGGATCTCCCATCGAGTCGGCGGTCGGAGGGTCCTACTGGTTGAGCGGATCGGGGGTCCTACTGGTTCATCGGATCGGGTTCCCGCTGGTTCATCGGATCGGGCTTCCACTGGTTGATCGGATCGGAGGGGCCTGTCGGTTCACCGGATCGATCTCCCGTCGGCGCGCAGCTGCATCTGCGGGCGTCCGGTGACGATCAGCCAGGCCGGTACCGAGGCCAGCACCAGCACGGGCAGCACGGCAGGCTGGGCCACCAGGACGGCCGCCGTGAACAGACTGATCCAGCCCTGCCGGGTCACGGCCAGGAGTACACCCAGGACCGCGCACACCACGGCGAGCGTGGGATTCACCTGCGGTACCAACGCGTGCGCGCACAGCCCGAGAGCTACCCCGGCGAACACGGAGGGAAAGATCCGGCCGCCCCGGAAACCGCACGAGGTGGCGACCACCAGCGCGGCCAGCTTCACCGCGAACATCAGCGCGAACCGTCCCGCCGACCAGCCCTCCGGGTTCGCCGCGAGGGTCTTCACCTCGTCCAGGCCCTTGAAGAGCGTCAGAGGGCCGCCCAGTGCCCCCAGCAACCCCAGGACGAGACCGCCCACGGGAAGCGCCACCATGGGGTGCCTGAGCCGCGAGAAGGCGCCGTGGACGTAAGGGAGGGCGCACACCGCGGTCATCCCGATCGCCGCGGCCAGCGAGGCGACCACCAGGGCGCTCAGCAGGTCGCCCCAGTGGGGGCCCGGGTAGGCGGGCAACGCGAGGTCGAAGCTCGGGTGCTCCAGCAGCGCCATGGTCAGCGCGCCCGTGCCGCCCGCGAGCAGCGGCGGCAGCAGCCGGTCCCAGAGGGCGCCGGGCCCCGGCTGCCCGGCCAGTACCTCGGAGAAGATCAGCGCGGCGGCCACCGGCGTGCCGAACAGGGCTCCGATCGTGCCCGCGACCGCCAGGCCCACCCACAGCCCCACGGCGGAGCCCGGGATCACGCGGGTGCCGAGCCAGTAGGCGAGGGCCACGTTGACGGCCGTGATCGGGTTCTCGGGGCCCAGGCTCACCCCGCCCGCCAGCGTCAGGACGGTGGCGACGAGCAGCCCGGGCAGAACGCGGGGTGGCAGGGGAGCGTCGACCAGGCCCGTGGTCGCCGGATCGGGCCCCGCGTGCCCCGGCGCCTTCCACACCACCAGACCCACCGCGATGCCGGTCGCCGTGAGCATCACGACCATCCACAGCACGGAGTAGCGGCCCACGCCCAGTGCGTCCGGAAGGGTCTCCCACAGGACGTCCTTGAACCGGTCGGCGAGCAGGCTGACGCCGAGCAGGATGAGCGCCGCGGCCACACCGACCACCACGGAGGGCACGATCAACGGCAGCAGACGCCGTAAGGGGGTCGCCGTGGACGCGTCGGTGCTCACGGCCACACCCTAAGCGGGCAAAAGACGCACAACATCCCGAAGGGTGCGTTCCGCCGCCTGGGAATTACGGCTTGCACCTCACGTGGCGTGAGGGCTGATGGTGGGACGCGTACCGAGGAAGGAGCGGAAGTGGGCTACTCAGTGGGCCAGGTCGCCGGTTTCGCCGGAGTCACGGTGCGCACCCTGCACCACTACGACGAGATCGGCCTGCTCGTTCCGAGCGAGCGCAACCACGCGGGGTACCGGCGCTACAGCGACGCCGACCTCGACCGGCTGCAACAGATCCTGTTCTACCGGGAGCTGGGCTTCCCGCTCGACGAGGTCGCGGCCCTGCTCGACGACCCGGAGGCGGACCCGCGCGCGCACCTGCGCCGGCAGCACGAGCTGCTGACCGCCCGGATCGAGAAGCTGCGGAAGATGGCCGCGGCCGTGGAGCACGCCATGGAGGCACGCACGATGGGCATCAACCTCACGCCCGAGGAGAAGTTCGAGGTCTTCGGGGACAAGGATCCCGAGGAGCACGCGGAGGAGGCCGAGCGGCGGTGGGGCGGCACGGCTGAGTACGCCGAGTCGCAGCGCCGCGCCGCCCGCTACACCAAGGACGACTGGCAGCGCATCCAGGCCGAGGTGGCCTCCTGGGGCGAGCGCTACGACGCCCTCATGGAGGCGGGCGAACCCGCGACCGGCGAGCGGGCCATGGACATGGCCGAGGAACACCGGCAGCACATCGGCAAGTGGTTCTACGACTGTTCGTACGAGCTCCACGGCTGTCTCGGCGCGATGTACGTGTCCGACGAGCGCTTCAAGGCGTACTACGACTCCATGCGCCCGGGTCTCGCCGAACACCTCAGGGACGCGATCACCGCGAACGCGGCCCGGCACTCCAAGGAAGCCTGACGGCCAGACGGTAAGGGGCACCCGCCACTGCGGGTGCCCCTTACCGGATTCCGGGTCCGCGGCCGGTCGCGCCCTACTCCTTCACCAGGACCACGGCGGTGCCGTAGGCGCACACCTCCGTGCCCACGTCCGCCGCCTCGGTCACGTCGAACCGCATCATCAGCACGCCGTTCGCCCCCCGCACGCGTGCCTGCTCGACGAGTCGTTCCATGGCCTGGTTGCGGGTCTCCACGAGGGTCTTGGTGAGCCCCTTGAGCTCGCCGCCGATCATCGACTTCAGACCCGCGCCGATCTGGCTGCCCAGATGCCGGGATCGCACGGTGAGGCCGAAGACCTCGCCGATGACCTGCTGGACGCGGTAGCCGGGCGCGTCGTTCGTCGTCACGACCAGGACGTCCGACTGGGGTCCCTGGCCGCCTCCGTATTCGTCGATGCCCATGGTCCACAGCTTTGTCCCAGTGGGCACACAGTGCATCCTGGGGGCACCGGTGGAACCTGGCACGGACACTGTGCGTTGATAGCTTTGGCCGACAGTACTGATGTGCTGCCGTACTGCCGTCCCAGGACCGCCGTACTCTTCCTTCACCCCTCAGGAGCCCGGAACCGTGACGACGCTTGCCCTTGGTCCAAGCTGGCTGGATCCGAACACGCTCCTGGACAACTTCGGCATCTGGGGCCTGCTGCTCGTCGTCTTCGCCGAGTCCGGCCTGCTGATCGGCTTCTTCCTGCCGGGTGACTCGCTGCTGTTCACCTGCGGCCTGCTGATCACGTCGCACCAGCTGGACTTCCCGCTGTGGGCGGCCGTCGCCCTGATCTGCGTCGCCGCGGTCCTCGGCGACCAGGCGGGTTACCTGTTCGGCAAGAAGGTCGGCCCCTCGCTCTTCACCCGCCCGGACTCCCGTCTCTTCAAGCAGGAGAACGTGGTCAAGGCCCACGAGTTCTTCGAGAAGTACGGGCCCAAGTCCCTGGTCCTCGCCCGCTTCGTGCCCATCGTGCGCACCTTCACGCCGATCATCGCGGGCGTCAGCGGCATGAAGTACCGCTCCTTCATCACCTTCAACATCATCGGTGGTGTCCTGTGGGGCGCGGGCGTCACGCTGCTCGGCTCCTGGCTCGGAAAGATCGACTTCGTCAAGAACAACATCGAGGCGATCCTGATCCTGATCGTCCTCGTCTCGGTGGTCCCGATCGCCATCGAGTTCCTGCGGGCGCGCTCCAAGGCCAAGAAGAACCCGCCGGAGCCGGAGGCCCCCCAGGGCCCGGCCGCCTACCAGCAGCAGCCCACGCCCCCCGCCATGGACGACGCGACGCGCCCGCTGCGCATGCACCAGCCGCAGCAGAGCCATGACCCGTACCAGCAGGAGCAGTACGCCCAGGGATACCCGCAGCAGCAGCCCCAGCAGCCCCAGCAGCCGTACGGCAACCAGGATCAGGGCTACTACCAGGGCCAGGGCTACGACCAGAATTACGGTCAGGGCTACGACTCGAACTACGACCCGAACTACGACCCGAACTATGACCAGGGGCAGGGCCAGGGCTACCCGCCCCAGCAGCACCCGCAGGGCTACCCGCAGCAGCCGTACGGCGCGCAGCCGAACCCGTACAACCAGGGTTATCCCCAGAACTGAGCCGGGAAGCCGCGGCCAGGAAGGGGCGCGGGGCTGTGACATATGCGGCTCCGCCGTGTGGGCGCGATCAGCCACAACAAGCCCGCAGTCGCCGCCGAACAGAAGCGACCGAGCTCTCGTGCGCCCGGCGCTCAGAACCCCCGCGTCCGCTTCGCGGCCCTGCGCTCCCCGGCGGAGCCCCCCGGCACCCGCAGGAACAGCCGGGAGATCTCCGACCCCAGGTTCACGCCGATGGCGATGGCCATGGCGAGCGCCGCGGCCTTGGAGAGCGACACCAGCCCCTTGTCGACGTTGCTCTGGGCGATCGACAGCAGCCCGAAGTAAGTGGCCGACCCCGGGAGCAGGGGCCCTATCGCGGCGGTCGTGTACGGCAGCGCGGACGCGAACCGGTAGCGGGACAGCAGCTGCCCGAAGAGGCCCACCAGGCCCGCCGCGACGGCCGTGGAGGCGACCGGCGAGATACCGCCCGGGTAGTGCATCGCCCCGTACACCGACCAGGCGACGCCTCCGTTGAGGGTCACCGCGAGCACGGTGGATCGTTCCTGCTGGAGCAGGACGGCGAAGGTCAGCGACAGCAGCATGGCGGCGGCGATCTGAAGCAGGGGCCGCTCGGAGATGCTGAGCGCCTGGTCCGGATTGAGCGCGGCGCCGAACTTCACGCCGAAATAGAGCACGATGAGGACGCCGACGATGATGCCGACGAAGAGGTACATGACCTCCAGGAGGCGCGCGGACGCGGTGATGTAGAAGCCGGTCAGTCCGTCCTGGACGCCCGCGACGAGCGCCCGTCCGGGCAGCAGCGCGAACAGTCCACCGGTGATCACCGCGGACGAGTTCGTGTCGACGTGCGCGAGCTGGAGCGCGACACCTATCGCGGCCGGCGGCATCGCGGCCACCGTGAACTGGTAGAACTCCGGCAGCCCGCGCCCCGCGCAGAGCCAGGCCAGCCGGTCGCCCAGCATCGCGCCGAGCGCCGCGGCGACGAACACGATCGCGTCACCGCCCACGAGCACCGAGGCCGCACCGGCCAGCAGCCCGGTGCAGCCGGTCAGCACCCAGCCGGGATACGGGTGCCGATTGCGCCGCATCTCCGCGAGGCGCCGGTAGGCCTCCTCCAGGGAGAACGCGGTCTCCGGGTCGCTCAGGTCGTCGACGAGCCGGTAGACGGCCGCGAGCCGCGTGTAGTCGGTGCCCCGGCGGCGTACGGTCCGGGAGGCCGTCACGGGATCGTCCACCAGGGACGGCTGGTGCGAGATGGACAACAGGGTGAAGGTGACGTTCGGCTCGCAGCGGTCCAGGCCGAACGAGCGGCAGACGGCGAACATCGCCGTCTCCACGTCCTCGGCGCCCTCACCGCCCGCGAGCAGCAACTCACCGATGCGCAGCGTCAGGTCGAGCACGCGGGGGACGGCCGGGCCGGCCTCGTCCTCCTTGTGCAGCAGTTCGGGTGCCGGACGCTCGGCCACCGGCATGCGCAGCATCGTGCGCATCCGGTCCTGCCAGGGCACGTCCTTGGTCAGGCTGACCACGGGGACGCCGGTCGCCGGTGTGAAGGCGGGCGGGGCGTGCTTCGCGCTGTAGGTGCGCGGGGTGCTGAACGCCGACCCCTCGGACTCGGCGCCGGCCGTCTCGGGCGGCGCGAGCCCCTTGGGGACCGCGAACTCCGACGTGGTCCCCGATTCGTCCTCGACCGCCGGTGCCACGCCGTCCGGCTGTGCGAAGGCACTCCTCGCCTCGTCCGACTGCGGTTTGCGGTCCTCCGCCTCCGTCACCCACCACTCCCGCTGTTGCCGACCGTGCACCTCCCGTACGCCCCAGTATGCGCACGGATACGCGAACGGGCCGCGCCACCCCAGGAGGGGTCACGCGGCCCGCGGGGCTCAGGAGGGATCAGTGACCGCCCTGCTCCTTCAAGCGCTTGTAGGAACGCTCGATCTCGGCCTCGGCCTCCGCGCGGCCCACCCAGTTGGCGCCCTCGACGGACTTGCCGGGCTCGAGGTCCTTGTAGACCTCGAAGAAGTGCTGGATCTCCAGGCGGTCGAACTCCGACACGTGGTGGATGTCCCGCAGGTGCTCCACACGCGGGTCGTGCGCCGGGACGCACAGCAGCTTGTCGTCGCCGCCGGCCTCGTCCGTCATACGGAACATGCCGATCGCGCGGCACTGGATGAGGCAGCCCGGGAAGGTCGGCTCGTCCAGGATGACCAGCGCGTCCAGCGGGTCGCCGTCCTCGCCGAGGGTGTTCTCGACGAAGCCGTAGTCGGCCGGGTAGCTGGTCGAGGTGAAGAGTCGACGGTCCAAGCGGATCCGACCGGTCTCGTGGTCCACCTCGTACTTGTTCCGCGAACCCTTCGGAATCTCGATCGTGACGTCGAACTCCACCGGTGGCTCCTCCATGATCAACACATAGTTCTGGTGGTTAAGTGTCCCTCACGCAGGTGTGTGATCGCGAAAGGGGCTGGTGGTCGTGCCAGAGCTGAGGGCTTGGCGGGCCGCGAGACCGCATGTGGTGCGGATCAAGCGGACCGTGCAGCCGCATGTGACGCGGGTCGCGCAGGCCGTGCAGCCGCGTGTGACGAGGGCTGCGCGGTCCGTGCGTCCGCATGTGGTGCGGGCTGCTCAAGCCGTGCGGCCGCGTCCCGTGAAGTTCACGACCCCGCAGCTCACAGCCGTCGCCGCCACCGCGGGCCTGGCACTCGCGGCCGGGGCGGTGGCCTTCGCCGGCCCCTGGGACTCCTCCGGTCAGCGTACGGCCGAGCGTGACTGGGCCGCATCGCGGGATGGGGAGGGTGGCGCAGATCACGGACGTAGTTCCGGTACGTCCCACGCGGCGCCGAAGCCCGCGCCCAGCGCCGCCTCCGTGCTGACCGGTCTCGGCGGCTCCACCGTCTCGGTGCCCGCACCCACCCAGAAGGCGCTCACGGGCACCCTGGACCGGCTCCTGGGCGATCCCGCGCTCGGCGGGCGGCGCACGGCCGTGGTCGTCGACGTGGCGACCGGCAAGCGGCTGTACGGCAAGGGCGCCGACGACGCGCAGATCCCGGCCTCCACCACGAAGATCGCCACCGCGGTCGCCGCGCTCTCCGCGGCGGGCGCCGACCACCGCATCGAGACCCGCGCGGTCCTGGAGCCCGGCACCAAGGAGGTCGTGCTCGTCGGCGGCGGGGACCCCACGCTGACCGCCCGCAAGGAGGCGGCGGGCTGGGCGAGCCTGCGCACCCTGGCCGACGAGACGGCGACCGCCCTGAAGGCCCGTCATCTGAACCAGGTGACGCTCTCGTACGACACCTCGCTCTACACCGGTTCCGCCCTGCACCCCATCGGCGCCAACCCCAACCTCGCGCCGGTCAGCTCCCTGATGGTCGACGAGGCCCGCACCGACGACTCGGCCAGCGGCCCGGTCACCCGCGCCGCGGACCCGGCGGCGGAAGCGGCGGGGAAGTTCGCGCAGCTGCTGGAGGCCAAGGGCATCAAGACGACGACCCCGGGCCCCTCCAGGGCGACGAACCGCTCACAGTCCCTCGCCTCGGTCTCCTCGCCGCCGCTGTCCGCCCTCATCGAGCGGATGCTGACGAACAGCGACAACGACATCGCGGAGGCCATGGCCCGCCAAGTCGCCCTCGCCACCGGCCGACCGGCCGACTTCGACGGCGGCGCGGCGTCGATCGACGCCGAGCTGAAGAAGCTCGGACTCCCGCTGTCCGGCGCGCACTTCACGGACGGCAGCGGTCTGAACCGGGACGACAGACTGACGGCGGACCTGCTCACGGCCCTCCTGGTCAAGGCCGGCGATCCCGCCCACCCCGAACTCCGGCCCATCCTGACCGGTCTGCCGGTCGCGGGCTTCACGGGCACCCTCAGCGACCGTTACGCCGACGACGCGTCCGGCACCGGCCTCGTACGCGCCAAGACCGGCACGCTGACCGGGGTGAACACCCTGGCGGGCACGGTCGTCGACGCCGACGGCCGCCTGCTGGCCTTCGCCTTCCTGGCCTCCGACACGAGCGACCCGTCGGCGGCCCAGTCGGCCCTGGACCGCACGGCCTCGGCACTGGCGGGCTGCGGCTGCCGTTAGGGCCTGCCCGGCCAGGTCATGGGCACCACTCGTACCACGAGCCCCGTGCGCCCCGGAGCACGGGCGCATCCGGCGCCTTACCCCTCACCGCACTTGGACCCGCTCACGTACGGTTGACGCATGACGAGCATCGGTGGTGCCGAGATGGTCGACTGGAATCTCGCGGTGGCGACCGCGACACGGCTTGTGCGGCCGGGCCCCGAGGTGAGCCGCGACGAGGCCCGAGAGGTCGTCGCGGAGCTGCGCCGGCATGCGAAGGCCTCGGAGGAACACGTCCGGGGCTTCACTCGTATGGGCACGGACGACATCCACGACACCCCCATCCTGGTGGTGGACCGCCCGGGCTGGGTCCGGGCGAACGTCGCGGGGTTCCGGGAGCTCCTGAAGCCCCTGCTGGACAAGATGCAGGAACGGCGGGGGACCACCCCGGGCGGGGCCGTCCTCGGCGCCGTGGGCGGCAAGGTCACCGGCGTGGAGCTGGGCATGCTGCTGTCGTTCCTGTCGTCGCGCGTCCTCGGGCAGTACGAGACCTTCGCCCCGGCGACGAGGGAACTCCCGGCGGGTGAGAACGGCGGCGGCAGGCTCCTTCTCGTCGCGCCGAACATCGTCCACGTGGAGCGCGAACTCGACGTGGAGCCCCACGACTTCCGCCTGTGGGTGTGTCTGCACGAGGAGACGCACCGTACGCAGTTCACGGCCGTGCCCTGGCTGCGCGACCACCTGGAGGGCGAAATCCAGTCTTTCTTGGGCGAGACCGAGGTCGATCCCATGACGGTCCTGGAGCGCATCAGGGAGGCGGCCCAGTCGCTCGCGGGCGGCCGTCCCGAGGGCGAGGAGGACGACGGGGGCCGGTCCCTGGTCGAGATCGTGCAGACGCCGGCCCAGCGGGAGATCCTCGGCCGCCTCACCGCCGTGATGTCCCTCCTGGAGGGCCACGCGGACTTCGTGATGGACGGCGTGGGTCCTGACGTGGTCCCGTCCGTGGGCGAAATCCGCGAGAAGTTCCAGCAGCGCCGGGCCAAGGGGGCCTCACGGCTCGACCTCGCCCTGCGCAAGCTGCTCGGTTTGGACGCCAAACTGAAGCAGTACAGGGACGGTGAGCGGTTCGTGCGCGCGGTCGTCGATCAGGTGGGCATGGACGGCTTCAACCGTGTGTGGACTTCCCCGAACACCCTCCCGACCAAGACGGAGATCGCCAAACCGACGGACTGGGTCGCACGGGTGCACCGCAAGGCGGAGTCGTGAACCCTACGGCAAGGTCGTGAAACGAATTCGGCCGACGGCAGGTGAACGCCCCTCCAATCACCCGTCCGAGGGACCGTGAGCCAACGGTAGGCGTGCAATGCTCGGGGAACGGCCCGTTTCTGTCACCATCTACACACTCTGTGTGACCAGACTCGGGCTCACCCCCCGAAAACTTCATGAAGGGAACCGGACATGGGTCCCCATCCTGCGGTCGCGGCGATACGCCTGGCGGTCCGCCGCGTACTCCACGACGTCCTCACCGACCACACCCGTCCCCCGGGCGAGTCCTCCCCGCTCGTCCTCGTCGCCTGCTCCGGCGGCGCCGACTCCATGGCGCTCGCCTCGGCTCTCGCCTTCGAAGCCCCCAAACTCGGCATCCGCGCCGGTGGCATCACCGTGGACCACGGTCTGCAGCCCGGCTCCGATCTGCGCGCCGACGACGTCGTCTCCCGCCTCGTCGAGCTCGGCATGACCCCCGTCGAGTCCCTCGCCGTCACCGTGGGCCGCGACGGCGGCCCCGAAGCCGCCGCCCGCGACGCCCGGTACGCCGCCCTGGACGCCGCCGCCGAGCGCCACGGCGCCTCCGCCGTCCTGCTCGGCCACACCCGTGACGACCAGGCCGAGACGGTTCTGCTGGGCCTCGCCCGCGGCTCCGGCATCCGCTCCCTGTCCGGCATGGCCGCGGTCTCGGGGGCCGGCGGCCGTTACCGCCGACCGTTCCTGCACCTGGACCGGCAGACCGCCCGCAAGGCCTGCATGGTCCAGTCGCTGCCCGTCTGGGACGACCCGCACAACGCCGACCCGGCCTACACCCGCTCCCGGCTGCGCCACGAGGGCCTGCCCGCCCTGGAGAAGGCGCTCGGCAAGGGAGTCGTCGAGGCCCTCGCCAGGACGGCCCAGCTGTCCCGTGACGACGCCGACGCCCTCGACGCCTGGGCCCGCCAGGCCGAGGCCTCCGTGCGCGACACGGCGGGCCTCCTGGAGTGCGCCAAGCTCTACGCCCTGCCGCCCGCCGTACGCCGCCGCATCCTGCGCCGCGCCGCCATCGAGGCGGGCGCCCCGGCCGGTTCGCTGTTCGCCCGCCACATCGAAGAAGTCGACCGGCTGATCACCGGCTGGCGCGGTCAGGGAGCCATCAATCTCCCGGGCAAAGTCGTCGCTCAGCGACAGGGTGGCAGACTGGTGATTCGGCAAGGCTGAAACCGGACCCTCCATCGGGACCGCTCATGCGGCTCTCCGGGACCCCTGACTCGGGTCGCGGGCGGTCCGGGCGGCCGAGCGAGTGAGCCGAAGGGGAGCGACATCGGCGCCCCGTAGGTGAACGAGCCCGACAAGAGTGGGACGGACGACCGAAAGTGATGCGGGTGGACGCGAAAGACATGGGCACCGACCTCAAGTCGGTGCTCATCACCAAGGAAGAGATCGACGCCAAGCTGGCTGAGCTGGCTGCGAAGATCGACGCGGAGTACGAGGGCAAGGACCTGCTGATCGTCGGTGTCCTCAAGGGCGCCGTCATGGTCATGGCGGACCTCGCGCGTGCGCTGTCCACCCCCGTCACCATGGACTGGATGGCGGTGTCGTCGTACGGCGCGGGCACCCAGTCCTCGGGTGTGGTGCGGATCCTCAAGGACCTCGACACCGACATCAAGGGCAAGCACGTCCTGATCGTCGAGGACATCATCGACTCCGGGCTGACCCTGTCCTGGCTGATCTCCAACCTCGGCTCCCGCGAGCCGGCCTCCCTCAAGGTGTGCACGCTGCTGCGCAAGCCGGAGGCGGCCAAGGTCGCGATCGACGTGGAGTGGGTCGGCTTCGATATCCCGAACGAGTTCGTGATCGGCTACGGCCTCGACTACGCGGAGAAGTACCGCAACCTCCCGTTCGTCGGTACGCTCGCGCCTCACGTCTACGGCGGCTGAACCTCCGGGTCCCAGTCCTCGTAAGACGATCGGGAACCCCAGCGGGTTTCGCGCCGTTGGAGCATGCGTGGGAGGGATTCCCAGTCGTCCCCTGCAGCTTCGGGTGACAATGCTGGGGTACCGTCCGAAGAACAGTCTTTATAAGTCTTTATCAAACTCACTATGGCAGGAGGGACGGGGCGGCACCGCTCCGTATGGATGGACGTGAAGCGATACTTCCGTGGGCCGGTCATGTGGATCGTGCTGGCCGTCCTTGCCGTGGTCGTGTTGATGCAGGTCGTCGGCTCGTCCGGCGGCTACAAGACAGTGGACACCGGCCAGGTCGTCCAGGCGATCAATGACAACAAGGTCCAAGAGGCCAAGCTGACCACCGGTGACGAGCAAGTCATCAAGGTGCAGCTCAAGGATGGCCAGAAGGTCTCCGGCAGCTCCAAGATCCAGGCGAGCTACATCGGTGACCAGGGCGTCAACCTAGCCAACACACTCCAGGACAAGTTCCAGAACAAGCAGATTCCGGACGGCTACACAGTCTCGCCGTCCAAGCAGAACCCGTTCCTCGGCATCCTGCTGTCTCTGCTTCCCTTCGTCCTCATCGTCGTCGTCTTCCTGTTCCTGATGAACCAGATGCAGGGCGGCGGCTCCCGGGTCATGAACTTCGGGAAGTCCAAGGCGAAGCTCATCACCAAGGACACCCCGAAGACGACGTTCTCGGACGTCGCGGGCTCGGACGAGGCGGTCGAGGAGCTCCAGGAGATCAAGGAGTTCCTCCAGGAGCCGGCGAAGTTCCAGGCCGTCGGGGCGAAGATCCCCAAGGGTGTGCTCCTCTACGGGCCTCCTGGAACCGGTAAGACGCTGCTCGCACGCGCTGTCGCGGGCGAGGCGGGCGTCCCCTTCTACTCGATCTCGGGTTCCGACTTCGTCGAGATGTTCGTCGGTGTCGGTGCCTCCCGAGTCCGTGACCTGTTCGAGCAGGCCAAGGCGAACGCTCCGGCGATCGTCTTCGTCGACGAGATCGACGCGGTCGGCCGCCACCGCGGCGCCGGCCTCGGCGGTGGTCACGACGAGCGCGAGCAGACGCTGAACCAGCTGCTCGTCGAGATGGACGGCTTCGACGTGAAGGGCGGCGTGATCCTCATCGCCGCCACGAACCGGCCCGACATCCTCGACCCGGCACTGCTGCGTCCCGGCCGCTTCGACCGCCAGATCGCGGTCGACCGCCCGGACATGCAGGGCCGTCTGGAGATCCTCAAGGTTCACCAGAAGGGCAAGCCGGTCGCGCAGGACGTCGACCTCTCGGCCGTCGCCCGTCGCACCCCCGGCTTCACGGGTGCCGATCTCGCCAACGTGCTGAACGAGGCCGCGCTCCTGACGGCCCGCAGCGACCTGAAGCTGATCGACAACTCCATGCTGGACGAGGCGATCGACCGCGTGGTCGCGGGCCCGCAGAAGCGGACCCGGATCATGTCGGACAAGGAGAAGAAGATCACCGCGTACCACGAGGGCGGCCACGCCCTGGTCGCGGCGGCGTCTCCGAACTCCGACCCGGTCCACAAGATCACGATCCTGTCGCGTGGCCGTGCCCTCGGCTACACGATGGTCCTGCCGGACGAGGACAAGTACTCCACGACGCGCAACGAGATGCTGGACCAGCTGGCCTACATGCTGGGCGGCCGCGCGGCCGAGGAGCTCGTCTTCCACGACCCCACCACGGGCGCTGCGAACGACATCGAGAAGGCCACCGCAACGGCCCGCGCGATGGTCACGCAGTACGGCATGACCGAGCGTCTGGGCGCGATCAAGTTCGGCGGCGACAACACCGAGCCCTTCCTGGGCCGGGAGATGTCGCACCCGCGTGACTACTCGGAAGAGGTCGCCGCGCTCGTCGACGAAGAGGTCAAGAAGCTCATCGAGAACGCGCACAACGAGGCCTGGGAGATCCTGGTCGAGAACCGCGACGTCCTCGACGCCCTGGTGCTCCAGCTGCTGGAGAAGGAGACGCTGAGCAAGGAGCAGATCGCCGAGGTCTTCGCTCCGATCCACAAGCGCCCGGCCCGCCCCGCGTGGACCGGCTCCTCCCGGCGCACCCCGTCCACCCGCCCGCCGGTGCTCTCCCCCAAGGAGCTGTCGCTGACGAACGGGGCGAACGGATCGACGCCGGCCATCGCCAATGTGACGGAGTCCGTCCCGGCGAAGGAAGTGGCTCCGGAGGACCGCTCCGAGAGCTGATCCGGCTCCCGGTGGCCCCACCAGGCCCGGAATGGATGCCGCGCCCCCCAGGTTCTAGCCTGGGGGGCGCGGCATTTTGGCACGACCGCACGTTTTGGGCGCGTCGAACAGCACGCGCAAGATCCACAGGAACGAGGACCACATGACCGACCCCGTGACGCTTGACGGCGAAGGTGTGATCGGTGAGTTCGACGAGAAGCGTGCGGAGAACGCCGTACGAGAGCTTCTCATCGCGGTCGGCGAGGACCCGGACCGCGAGGGCCTGCGCGAGACGCCCGGTCGGGTCGCCAGGGCGTACAGGGAGATATTCGCGGGGCTGTGGCAGAAGCCCGAGGACGTGCTGACGACCACTTTCGACCTCGGACACGACGAGATGGTGCTCGTGAAGGACATCGAGGTCCTCAGCAGCTGTGAGCACCACCTGGTGCCGTTCGTCGGCGTGGCCCATGTCGGGTACATCCCGTCCACGGACGGCAAGATCACGGGCCTGTCGAAGCTGGCCCGGCTCGTGGACGTCTACGCCCGGCGGCCACAGGTGCAGGAACGGCTCACCACGCAGATCGCAGACTCCCTGATGGAGATCCTGGAGCCGCGCGGGGTGATCGTCGTCGTGGAGTGCGAGCACATGTGCATGTCGATGCGCGGGGTGCGCAAGCCCGGTGCGAAGACCATCACCTCGGCCGTGCGCGGCCAGCTGCGCGATCCCGCCACCCGCAACGAGGCGATGAGCCTGATCATGGCGCGTTAGCGCCCCGGCCCGTACGCCCGCTGCGCGACCCGTCCGTCAGGCGACGGGGGCCGCGCCGCCGTGTTCGTTGTCGTCGTCCTCCGGGAGTTTGCAGACGCGCTCCAGGAAGAAGGCGGCCGCTATCACGGCGATGCCGGCGAGGACCGAGAAACCGGCGTAGATGGCCTGGTCGCGACGGGCGGGGACGTCCAGGGATTCGAGCAGGAACGCGCCCGTACCGCCGTACATGCCCGACACCAGGGCGGCGACCAGGGCGCTCGCCTGGCCGAAGACGACCGCGCGGGCCGCCATCAGGGGGTCGACGCCCTTGGCGCCGGGGCGGCGTTCACGCTGGGCCTTGAGGCGGGCGCGCAGCGAGAGCGCCGTGGACAGCAGGACGACGGCGATCAGGGCCAGGACGATGGGGGCGGCCAGCGGGACTCGCGGGAGGGTTCCCACCGCGCTCCACAGGCGCGCGCCCGCCCAGGACAGCACACCGGCCACGACGAACACGGCTGCCAGCGTCCTGATGCGCAGCTGTTTCACGTTGTTGTCCCTTTGCCCCTCTTGTAAGCCCGTCTTGGTCGTCTTGACCTTAACGACTACTCGGGCAGCCGGAGTTCCAGGTCGGGCCGGGGCAGGACACCTTCCCGGGTGACGGCGCTGAGCAGGTGGTCCACGGGGCCGCGGCCGGGCAGCTGGGCCTCGGGCTCCACGTCGTGCCAGGGAGCCAGCACGAAGGCCCGTTCGTGGGCGTGCGGGTGAGGGAGGGTCAGGACCGGGTCGCCGGAGACGACGTCGGCGTACGCCACGATGTCCACGTCGATCGTGCGCGGGCCCCAGCGCCCGTCCCGTACGCGGTGGAAGGCTTCCTCGACCGCGTGTGCCCGCTCCAGGAGCGAGGACGGCGGGAGGGTGGTCTTGAGGACCACGACCGCGTTGAAGTACGTCGGCTGGCTGCCCGGTTCGACGCCCCAGGGCTCCGTCTCGTAGACGGGGGAGACCGCCTTGACGCGGACGCCAGGGGTGTCCTCCAGGGCGTCGATGGCGCCCTGGAGGGTCTCCAGGCGGTTGCCCAGGTTCGAGCCGAGGGAGAGCACCGCCCGTTTCGGGTTCTGCAGGGTCGTGTCGGCGGCGTCCACCCGCTCGACCACGGAGGCGGGCACCGGCTGTACGGTCGGGTCGCTCTGACCCTCGGTGAAGTAGGCGGTCATACTCGGCTCCGGGTGATCGTGACGGTCACGTCGTCGAAGGGGACCGTGATCGGCGCGTCGGGTTTGTGCACGCAGACCTCGACCTCCTGGACCCCGTCGTGCTTCAGGCAGGTCTGGGCGATGCGCTCGGCGAGGGTCTCGATGAGGTTGACGGGCTCGCCCTCGACGACGGCCACGACCTCCTCCGCCACGATGCCGTAGTGCACGGTCTTCGACAGGTCGTCCTCGGCCGCGGCCGGTCGAGTGTCCAGGCCCAGTGTCAGGTCCACGATGAAGGTCTGGCCTTCCTCGCGTTCCTTCTGGAAGACACCGTGGTGCCCGCGGGCCTTGAGGCCGCGCAGCGCGACACGATCCACGCGAATCACTCCTGCAATCGTCGGTAGCGGCCGATGTCCACCGGGTGCGGTCGGCGCACCGGCCTCGAACGAATCTACCTGCGGGCACTGACAGCGCTCGCCCACGGGGACACGCGCCCACATGATGGGCACGAGGCTTCATCGGGTGTTTCCCCTGGGGAACACGGCGGCTCACGGGTTGGTAGCCGCCCCTACCCAGCGGTTCGTGATTCCAACCACTCCTTGGTGCCTGTGGACCGCCCGCCCACCCGACCGGGGGTGCCCAGGGGCTCAGCGGGGGTGTTCCCGTCCTCAGCCGGGGGTGTCCTCGTCCTCCTCCTCGCCCGATTCGGTGAGTACGGGTGAGGCGTGGTGCGACCAGAGCTTCCAGCCGTCGGCCGTGCGGCGGAACACGTTCGTGGCGACGACCAGCTGGCCGACGAGCGGGCCGAGCTCGTCGCTGTCCTCGGGGGCGGGGCCGCCGCTGAGGATGTTCTCGGTGCAGGTCACCAGCGCGGTGTCGCCCGTGACGGAGACGTGCACGTCCGTGAGGAAGAACTGGATGTACTCCGTGTTCGCCATGATCAGCGCGTACGAGCGCAGGACCTCGCCACGGCCGTTGAGGACCGGCCAGCCGGGGTGGACGCAGGAGATCACCGCTCCGTCGCCCTCGATGTCGTCGTCGGCGGTGTCCAGGGGAGCCAGCCACAGCGACGACAGTTCTTCGAAGTCACCCTGCTCGAGTGCCTCGTAGAAGGCGGTGTTGGCGCGTTCGACCTGCTCGATGTCGGTGCGGGGTGCGCTCACTGGGCTCCCTCTACGGCCCGGGCGACTCGTACGGCGTCGGCGGTGGCCCGTACCTCGTGGACCCGGACCGCCCAGGCACCCTGGTGGGCGGCGAGCGCGGAGACGGCGGCGGTGGCGGCGTCCCGTTCGCGGGCCGGCGGCGGGGCGCCCTCAGGGCCCGCCAGTACGCGGCCCAGGAACCGCTTGCGGGAGGCGGCGACGAGCAAGGGGTGGCCGAGTTCGCTCAGCCGGTCGAGGTGGGCGAGCAGCGACAGGTCGTGCTCGGAGTCCTTGGAGAAGCCGAGGCCCGGGTCGACGACGATGCGGTCGGGGGCGATGCCGCCCGCCAGAACGGCCTCCACACGTGCGTGCAGCTCGTCGACGACTTCGGAGACGACGTCCGCGTACGTCCCCCTCACGTTGCCGCCCTCGAGGAAGCCGCGCCAGTGCATGACCACGAAGGGTGCGCCGGCCGCGGCGACGGCGGGGATCATCGCGGGGTCGGCGAGACCGCCGCTCACGTCGTTGACGAGGGCGGCGCCCGCGGCGAGCGACTGCTCGGCGACGGATGCGCGCATGGTGTCGACGGAGACGGTGACGCCCTCGGAGGCGAGGCCGCGGACGACCGGGATGACGCGCTTGAGCTCTTCCGCCTCGTCGACGCGGGTCGCGCCGGGGCGGGTGGACTCGCCGCCGACGTCCACCAGGTCGGCGCCCTCGGTGACCAGGTGGAGGCCGTGTTTGACGGCGGCCGTCGTGTCGAACCAGCGGCCGCCGTCGGAGAAGGAATCGGGGGTCACGTTGACGACCCCCATGACCGCGCAGCGGTCCCAGGTCGGCAGTCCCGCGACGTGGCCGCGGCGGCGCTCGGAGTTCATACGTCCAGCCTAGGCCCCTCCGGCGGGGGGCCGAATCGTCTGCGGGTTGGCTCAGGCGGGGGTCTTTCGGCCGCTTCGCGGCCTGTTTCCCGCCCACCCACCTGCCTCGGTCGGGTGAGCAGGCGCCCCGAGAACGGCGGAAGCGTTGATATCGGGCCCCAGGAGAGGCTGCGGCCCGAGCGAGGGTCCCCAGGGCTGGGGTAGGGGCCCTCGCTCGGGCCTGTTCAGGGGGCTACGCCGCCCTGACCCCGCGTTCCGCCACGGCGTGGGCGCACGGGCGCGGAGCCGGTGGGCGGCGGCGCAGCAGGCTCGGGAGGGCCAGGTTCACGAAGCCCTCGGCCTGCATGGCGGCGATGCCGATGCGCGGGAGGTCGCGGGAGGAGCGGTAGACGACGAAGCGGGGCTCCCAGCGGGGGCGGAACTTCGCGTTGAACTTGTACAGGGACTCGATCTGGAACCAGCGCGAGAGGAAGACGAGCAGGCCACGCCAGGCCCGCAGCACCGGCCCCGCGCCGATCTTCTCGCCGCGTGCCAGCGCCGAGCGGAACATCGCGAAGTTGAGCGAGATCCGCTTGATGTCCAGACGCGGGGACGCCTCGAGCGCCGCCACGATGAGGAGCTCGTTCATGCCGGGGTCGGCCGAGCGGTCGCGGCGCATGAGGTCGAGGGAGACACCGTCCGTGCCCCAGGGGACGAAGTGCAGGACGGCTTTCAGATCGCCGTACGGGCCGAGCGCGTCGTCCGCCTTGTGGGCGGTGGCGATCAGGCAGTCGCCGTCGGACGGGTCGCCGATGCGGCCGAGCGCCATGGAGAAGCCGCGCTCGGTGTCCGTGCCGCGCCAGGCCTCCGCCGCACGGCGTATCCGCTCCAGCTCGCCCTCGCTGAGGTCACGGATGCGCCGCACCCGGGTCTCGTAGCCAGCCCGTTCGATGCGCTTCACCATTTGACGCACGTTGCGCATCGCGCGTCCGGACAGGGAGAAATCCGCGACGTCCACCACCGCCTCGTCGCCCAGTTCGAGGGCGTCGAGGCCGGTCTCGCGGGTCCACACCTCGCCGCCCGTCTCCGAGCAGCCCATGACGGCGGGGGTCCAGGAGTGGGCCTTGGCCTCGTCCATGAAGCGTTCGATGGCGCCGGGCCAGGCCTCGACGTCGCCGATGGGGTCGCCGCTGGCGAGCATCACGCCGGAGATGACGCGGTAGGTGACGGCCGCCTTGCCGCTGGGGGAGAAGACGACGGCCTTGTCGCGGCGGAGCGCGAAGTGGCCGAGCGAGTCGCGACCGCCGTGCTTGTCCAGCAGGGCCCGCAGCCGGGTCTCGTCGTCCTCCGTGAGGCGGGCGGCGGGGTGTTCGGGCCGGAAAGCCAGGTAGATCGTCGTGACGGCGGTCAGCCAGCCGAGCGCGCCGAGTGAGAAGGCGACCGTCCAGGACGTGGATCCGGCGTAGTCGACGGGGCCTTCGAAGCCGACGAGGCCGTACAGGACGTGCGTGATGCGGTCGGCCAGGCTCGGGTCGCCGACCATCCGCTTCTGGTGGGCGCTGACGATGACCAGCCCGAGGAGGAGGGAACCGGCGCCCATGAGAACGAAGTTGGCGAGCGCGCGCCAGCGGCTGCGCGGATCGGGCAGGGCGGCGAACTCGCTCCGGTGGCGCAGCAGCGGCGCGAGCAGCGCGAGGGAGATGACGACGCCGATGATCGAATGGCGGTACGCGAACTGGGCGACGGCACCCGCCGGCAGCAGGACCACGGCGGCCCGCCACGCTCGGCGCTTGCGGCGCCGCAGCCCATGAGCGAGCAGCAGCAGGAGCACGCCCGCGCTGAGCGACAGCGCGGCGGCGAACGGGCCGAACGAACCGGGCAGCACCTCGGCCATGGCGTGCATACGGCTGCGTCGGAAGCGCGGGAAGACCCCCGCGGCGATGTCCAGGACCCCTACGAGTGTGCAGGCCCTGGCGACGAGGGCGGGAACGGCATCTGGGCGCGGACCACGGAGTATGCGTCGCGTCCTGCCCGTGCGGTCTGGAACCTCGCCCGACATTTCCCCATCTATCCTGACAGACATCGCATCCCGTAGTTCTGCGAGAGACCTTGAATCCGGCGCCATTCCGGCATCCGGCGACATTGCGCCCTCTAGGACGGTGTCTTGGGGAGTCAGGTTCACTCCCCAGCGGAAAGCCGGTTCAAAAGGCAAGGAAAGTCCAGGGCAAGGCCTCGCGAAGCAGCAGGGCGGCCAGGGGCGGAAAGCGCAGGCAGGACAGCTCATGGGTCTCACGAGCAACAAGGTGCTGGTGTTGGCGATTCTGTTCGCCGTGCTGCTGTTCGTCGGCACGGTGTGGTGGTGGCCGCGGCTGGCGCGGCGCAACTGGCGGGCCGTCAGCGGACGGATCGGACTGCTTCTGGTCACCCAGGTGGCGATCTTCGCGTCGATCGGCCTGTTCGCCAACCAGGCGTTCGGGTTCTACGCGAGCTGGGCGGACCTCTTCGGTCAGGAGAGCGGCCAGGGCGTGGTCGTCTACCACGGCGGCCAGGGCGGTTCCGACGGCGGGCCCCTCCAAGTCGTCAGCACCGAGCCGGTGAGCGTGTCGGGCGGGACCCGGCCGACGATCGGCGGCCAGATCCAGAAGGTCGACATCGTCGGCCGTACGACGCACATCGCCACGCCCGCGTTCGTCTACCTTCCCCCCGAGTACTTCCAGTCGCGCTACCGCACCCGCACTTTCCCGGCGGTCACGATCCTCACCGGCTACCCGGGCACCGCCGCGGCGCTCATCAAGGGCCTGCACTATCCGCAGACGGCCCACGAGTTGTCCAAGAACGGGCAGATGCAGCCGATGATCCTCGTCATGATGAGGCCGACGGTCGCGCCGCCGCGGGACACGGAGTGCGTGGACATCCCGGGTGGTCCGCAGACCGAGAAGTTCTTCGCCAAGGACCTCCCCGATGCCGTGTCGGCTCACTACAGGGTGGGCAAAAAGCCCGGAAGCTGGGGCATCGTCGGTGACTCCACGGGCGGCTACTGCGCGCTGAAGCTGGCCCTGCACCACCCCGAGGCGTACGCCGCCGCGGCGGGACTGTCGCCGTACTACAAGGCGCCGATCGACCCCACGACGGGCGACCTCTTCCACGGGAACAAGGAGCTGCGCAACAGCGCGGACCTGCGCTGGTTCATGCAGCACAAGCCCGCCCCCGACACATCGCTGCTGGTCACCAGCAGCAAGGTGGGCGAGCACAACTACAAGGAGACCCTCAAGTTCATCAGCCTCGTGCAGTCCAAGCACCGCACCCGGATCGCGTCGATCATCCTCGACAGCGGCGGCCACAACTTCAACACGTGGCGGCGGGAGATCCCGCCGACGCTTCAGTGGCTCAGCGGGCGGCTGAGCGACCGCTGACCGTCGTCCCCGAATAGGTGGCGGCCCTCGTGATCCGCGCCGAGCCTCCTGGAATTCATGGAGTCCCTCGAATCTCTCGAATCACGCGAACTCAAGGGAATTGATCAACAAGTAGCCGCTTTGTGGGGCAAGCGGGAGCCCTTGTGGGACAAGGAGTTGCCCTTATAGGCGGCTGAGGCGGTGTGAGGCCCCTGGGGTAGCCGTGTTTTTACCGGGCGGGGCTCCAAGATTCGCCTACGCGCGGTAAGTTTCTGGCCATGCCACGTGGACGTCACCGCCATTCCCCACCTCTGCACCGGCTGCTGCCTCCTTCGGCGATCGCAGGCGTCTCGCTCGTCTGCGCCGTGGGGCCCTGGCTGTTCACGGAACCAACGGTGCTCCGCGCCTTGGCCGCGGCCGCCGCGGTGACCGCTGTCGTGGGCGGCATCGTCATGCGCCGCTGGGACACGGCGGCGGGCAAGCGCGTCGCGGACCTCACGCGCGCGCGGGCGAGTGACGAGTGGCGTCACGAGGAGCGCGTCGCCGAGCTCGAGACCGACCTCGACGAGTCGCGCGAGCTGCGCACCAAGCTCGAGCACAAGCTGCGGGCGAAGCGGGCGGAGCTGGCGGGCCTGCGCAACGAACACGCGGCGCTGCTTCGGCGGTACGCCACGGCGGAGACCGAGCGGGCGAGCGCCCTGGAGGGTCGTCGGCTGCTCGAGATAGAGACGGTGGCCCCCGCTCGCGCGCTGCCCGCCGCGACGGCGACCGTGGAATCCGCGGAATCTGTGGACGCCGTGGGCACTGTGGACTCCGTGGACTCGGCGGGGCCGGAGGCTCCCGAGGGCGTGGCTGCCACGGACGAGGACATGAACGAGGGAGCGGGCGAAGGCACGGGCGAGGACGTGGGCGAGGACACCGACGACGGTGTCACCGCCGAAGACGCGACCACCGTAGAGGCGGAGGACGCCGCCGAGGAGCCGACGGACGCGCCGATGTCCCCCCAGGTCTTCTCCCCGGCCGGGTCGTCGCTCTTCCTGCGCGCCGACTCCGCGCTGAGCCGGATCACGAACGGCGACGCGGCGACCGACGTATCCGACGCGGGCACTGAATCGGGCACCGGCCCGGACACCGATCCGGACGACGACGCGAAGCCCGGGGCCGACGCCGAAGCCGAAGTCGAAGGCGACACCGGAGCCGGTTCCGAAGCCGAGGTCGAAACCGCGACCGCCTCGGATTCCGATGCCGATGCCGCCGCCTCCGATTCCGACGAGCGGGAGCCCGTCAAAGGAGAGTCCGCCGGGGGAGGGCCCGTCAAAGGAGAGTCCGACAAAGGAGAACCCCCGACGGACGGCCCTCCGAAGGGCAACCGCCCCCTGACCGACGCCAAGACGGCGGCGCTGCCCGTCCCCGCCGCACGCGCGGCGTCCGTCGTGGCGGAGCCGGCCGCTCCGGCGGCCCACCCCGTGAAGCCGACGAAGCCCGCCCGTTCCTCCGGGCACTTCACCGTGCCGACCGCGGTGGCCGTCGCCCCGGCCGCGCCCGTGCGGCGCCCCTCGGTCGAGGGCGGGTTCGACTTCTTCGGTACGCAGAAGGGGGCGTCCTCGGCCGCCATGGACGCCATGCAGAACGAGGACCTCGCGGACGTGGTCGGACAGGAGGCGCTCGCCCTGCACAAGGCCGAGGCCGAGTCCGGTTTCAAGCCCGTCGACGAGGGGTCCCGCGGTGTCGGCCAGGTCATCGACCTGACCGCGCACGACGAGACCGAGCACATCGACCTGACGGAGCTGCGGACCGCGGCTTCCTGAGCGCCTGTACATGGGTACGTGGCGCACACGCACACGGACGAGGGCAGTGGCTCGGGCCACTGCCCTCTCGTCGTCTCACGCCATCCAGCGGTCCGGCCGGGCCTCGCGCCGCCCCGTCCGGGACCGGTCGGCCTGCGCCTGAAGAAGCTCCGCGGCCTCCGCGGCGTCCCGCAGCCGCGCCGTCACCGTGTGGTTGGCCCCCGTGTCCACATGGATGTCGGCGACGCCCCTGAAGCGCTCCCAGGGCCCCTGCGTCAGCCGTACGCTCTGCACCTTCGCGTGCGGCACGAGCGACAGGCGGCGGCGCAGCAGTCCGTGACGCGCCGCGAAGACGGTGTCGGTGACGGCGAGCCCGTACCCCCGCCACCACAGCGGCACGCACCACCAGGCCCGGCGCGGCGGCCGGGACAGGGCGGACGGCACCGTCACCCCGGGCAGCACCCTCGCGATCACCGACTCGGCGACCTCGCGCGGAGCGACGGGCACGAGGACGGAGTTCGAGGATCCCGCCACGTCGAGTTCCACCCGTACCCAGCCGCGTCGCCGCCACAGCAGCGGTTCGACGATCCGTACGGTCTGCACGCGTCCGGGCGGCACCGTCTCGTGCGTACGGTCGAGGAGGCCGTGGTCGATGCGGAGCCCGTCGGGCGACTCGCCCACCGTCCAGTCGTACTCGCCGACGAACCGCCCCACGCTGCTCGCGCCCGCGGCGCCGAGCAGCGGCACCCCGGTGGCGAGGACCGTCCACACGCTGTGGGTGGCGAACCACAGGAACGGGGGCACGACGAGCGCGGCGGCCAGG
The DNA here is from genome assembly GCF_001514115.1 of Streptomyces olivochromogenes. Lineage (GTDB taxonomy): Bacteria > Actinomycetota > Actinomycetes > Streptomycetales > Streptomycetaceae > Streptomyces > Streptomyces olivochromogenes. The sequence goes on along the minus strand of NZ_KQ948460.1, from coordinate 55,727 downwards.
GAACCCCAGGTGGCGCCGGTGAGGACGAGGGAGACGGCGAGGAAGCCCGCCGGCACGTGCAGCAGCTGCCGTACCGGCGCCTCGCCGACCTCGTGAGCCGTCTCGGGAGCGAGACCGGCGGCGCGGGCGAGGAGCTCGGCGCGCAGGGCGCGGGCCTCGTCCTCGCCGAGGTAGGCGAGTTCGTCCTTCTTGTCCGTACCTATGACGTCGAGTTTGAGCTTGGTGACGCCCGCGACGCGGGCCAGCAGCGGCTGGGTGACGTCGACGGCCTGCAGCCGGTCCAGCCGGATGTGCGCGGTGCGCCGGAACAACAGGCCGGTACGGATGCGCAGTTCGGTCTCGGTCACCGCGAAGTGTGTGAACCACCAGCTCAGAAAGCCGTAGAGGGCGGCCGCCGGGACGATGACGGCGAGCCCGATGAGCAGCGCGGTCGTCGTCAGCCTGGTCAGCTGCTCCTGCGCCTGGTTGGGGTCGTGCACGGCCCAACCGGCGACCACGGCAACCGGCGCCCAGGCGCGCCGGAACGGTGTCACGGGGTGCAGCCGCCGCTCCACCAGTGGCTTCTGCTCCCGTATGGCGTCCTCCGCGCCGGGCGCCGGCGTGTTCACAGCCCCGCCGATCGGGCCTCGCCCAGCTCGGTCAGCCGGTCGCGCAGCCGCTCGGCCTCGGTCGGGTCCAGGCCCGGGATGCACGCGTCCGTCGCGGCGGCCGCCGTGTGCAGCTGCACGCTCGCCAGCCCGAAGTGCCGCTCCACGGGCCCGGAGGTCACCTCGACCAGCTGCATCCGCCCGTACGGCACCACGGTCTCCTCACGGAACAGCACACCCCGGCTGATCAGCAGGTCGTCCGCGCGCTCGGCGTACCGCCAGGAGCGCCAGTTGCGCCCCAGCATCCCCCAGCCCCACACCAGCAGGGCGAACGGCAGCAGCGCGAAGGCCGCCCAGACGGCGCCCGCGAACACCGCGAGAAGCACCCCCAGGACGATCGTCAGCAGTCCCAGCCACACCACCAGCAGCAGCCGGCGCATCCGCAGCAGTCCAGGCGGCAGCCCGGTCCAGACCGGCTCCGTCGCCGTGCTTCCCACGGTGTTTCCCGCGGTCTCCGCGCTCCCCGTATCCATGCCGCAAGGGTACGTACGACAGACTGTCCCCATGACTCCTACGACGGAGACCATGGTCGGTATCGGCGGCGCCGCGGAGAGCACCGACATGGTGCTCAACATCGGGCCCCAGCACCCGTCCACGCACGGGGTGCTGCGGCTGAAGCTGGTCCTGGACGGTGAGCGGATCCAGCACGCGGAGCCGGTGATCGGCTATATGCACCGCGGCGCGGAGAAACTCTTCGAGGCGCGCGACTACCGCCAGATCGTCATGCTCGCCAACCGTCACGACTGGCTCTCCGCCTTCTCGAACGAGCTGGGCGTGGTCCTCGCCGTGGAGCGGATGCTCGGTATGGAGGTCCCCGAGCGTGCGGTGTGGATGCGGACCCTCCTCGCGGAGCTCAACCGGGTCCTGAACCACTTGATGTTCCTGGGCTCGTACCCCCTGGAGCTCGGCGGGATCACCCCGATCTTCTACGCCTTCACGGAGCGCGAGGAACTCCAGCACGTCATGGAGGAGATCTCCGGCGGGCGCATGCACTACATGTTCAACCGCGTCGGCGGTCTCAAGGAGGACCTCCCGGCCGGCTGGACCACCCGCGCGCGCGACACCGTCACGGCCCTGCGCTCGCGGATGGGCGTGTACGACGACCTGGTGCTCGGCAACGAGATCTTCCGGGGGCGTACGCGGGGCGTGGGCGCCCTCGCGCCGGAGGCCGTGCACGCCTACGGAGTGAGCGGGCCGATCGCGCGCGCCTCGGGCGTCGACTTCGACCTGCGCCGGGACGAGCCGTACCTCGCCTACGGGGAGCTCCAGGACACCCTGAAGGTCGTCACCCGCCAGGAGGGCGACTGCCTGGCCCGCTTCGAGTGCCTCCTGGGACAGACCCACAACGCGCTCGACCTCGCGGACGCCTGTCTCGACCGGCTCGCGGACCTTCCGCCCGGGCCGATCAACCAGCGCCTCCCGAAGGTCCTGAAGGCGCCCGAGGGACACACCTACGCCTGGACCGAGAACCCCCTCGGGATCAACGGCTACTACCTGGTCAGCAAGGGTGAGAAGACCCCGTACCGGCTGAAGCTGCGCTCGGCCTCGTTCAACAACATCCAGGCGCTGGTGGAGCTGCTGCCCGGGACGCTGGTCGCGGACATGGTGGCGATCCTGGGGTCACTGTTCTTCGTGGTCGGGGACATCGACAAGTAGGCCGTCGGCCGGTGGATCGTCGGCAAGGAGACCGTCGATCGAAGGAGACCGTCGATCGAAGAAGGCCGTCGATCACTGGGTTCGGAATTCCAGCATTGGGTTCGGAATTCCAACCGGCTGGAGCAGCCAGCCGAAGTCGCCCAGGCCGCCGGTCGCGGTGAGTTCGGCGGCCTGTCCCGCGCCCGCCAGAGCGCGTACGTAGGCGGTGGGGTCCGTGGCGGCGAGTGAGAGCGCCGGCCGGGCGCCGCTCACGCCGAGCGCGCGCAGGGCCGCCCGCTGGGTCACCACGCGCCCTCCGGGCAGCGCGCACGCGTCCAGTGCCACATGCGCCGTGATGTCGCACGAACCGTCCGGCACGGGCGCCGTCTCCCTGCCCTCGCGGAAGCCGGTGAGTGTCCCGAAAGGCGGTCGCGCGGCGGCGAAGTGCGTGTAGTCGACGGCGACGGCGAGGCCCCGGTCCAGGGAGGCGACCGCACCGGCCCAAGCGGTGTCTCTAGGGAGGCCGATCTCGGCGCGGGCCCCCTCGAAGGGCCTTTCATCGAAAAGCATCTCTTCGGAGAGCGCCTCTGGGGACGGCACCTCTTCGGAGACCAGCGGCCACCACTTCCGCAGCCACTGCGCCTCCGCCCCGGCCACGGGCTCACCCAGGCGCTCGGCCCCGTCGTCGTCCCGTACGAGAACCAGCCGGGGTACGCCCGCCGCGTCCACCTCCGCCACCTCCACCGGCACGTTGTCCAGCCACTCGTTGGCGAACAGCAGCCCGGTGATCCCCTTCGGGGGCTGGGTGAGCCACTCGATCCGGTGATCGAGAACAGCGGGGCGGTCGGCGCGTTCGACGGCGTACCCGCGCGCGCGGGAGGCCACTTCGGCGGGGAGCGCGGCGAGGACACCGGTCACCAGCTCACCGCGGCCCGCCGCCATGTCGACGAAGGCGAGCTCGGCAGGGCGGCCGAGGGCCTCGTCGACCCGGCACAGCAGCCGGGCCACGGCCGCCGCGAACAGCGGGGACGCGTGCACCGACGTACGGAAGTGGCCCGCCGGCCCCTCGGGCCCGCGATAGAAGCCGGAGGGCCCGTACAGGGCCTCCTCCGTCGCCTCGCGCCAACCTCGCCACTCACCCGTCCCCACACGCCTCACCGAGCCAGGCTAGGCCCTACCGAAAGACAGGTCCCTAGGACCTGCCCGGCGGATCATGTCGCAGACGCGGGGTCTGGCACGCACATCTGCGGCGTTGTCATCGGTCGCCATGGCTCCGCCATGACTTCCTCCTCCGCCTTGCAGCTGCACGCACCAGACCCCGCTCACCGGCGCTCAAGAGGCGCCGTTGCTGCTCTGCGACCTGATCCGCCGGACAGGTCCTAGCCGTCTCGGGCGGGGGAGCATCCACCTTGGGGAGTACGAGCGCCCCTCGCGGATCGATCCTCCGGTTGACCCCTGCACACTGCATGCTTCCCTACGCTGGGTTACGTGCAGCGCCTTTATGACTTTCTCCGCAGGCACCCGACGTGGGTCGACAGCTTCTGGGCCGTCGTCCTGCTCGGGATCTCCGGCGTGAGCCTGACCAATGTCAACGGCGCCGCCGAACAGCGCGGGTCGCTCGCCGCCGCGCTCCCGATCGCCGTCGTACTGAGTGCCGTCGTCGCCCTGCGCCGTCTCATGCCCGAGAAGATGCTGGTCGTGGCCGCGGTGACGGGTATCGCACAGGTCGTCCTGGATGTCCCGCCGGCGCCCGCGGACTTCGCGATGTTGGTGATCATCTATACCGTCGCCGCGGACGGTGCCCGCTGGGCTTCGCGCCTCGGGCTGATCGGCGGCCTCTGCGCGGCGACCGTCGGGCAGCTCCGCTGGCCCCTGCGGGATGAGGGCCCGCTCGGCGCGGTCCTGATAGTGATCTTCCAGACGGTTCCGTTCGCGCTCGCCTGGGTGCTCGGCGACTCCATCCGCACCCGCCGCGCCTACCTCGCCCAGCTGGAGGAGCGCGCCGCCCGCCTGGAGAAGGAGCGCGAGGCGCAGGCCAAGGTGGCCGTCGCAGCCGAGCGCGCCCGGATCGCCCGCGAACTGCATGACGTGGTCGCGCACAACGTCTCGGTGATGGTGGTCCAGGCAGACGGTGCCGCGTACGTCATGGACGCCGCCCCCGAGCAGGCCAGGAAGGCCCTGGAGACCATCTCCGGGACCGGTCGCCAGGCCCTCGCCGAGATGCGCCGCCTGCTCGGCGTGCTGCGCACCGGCGAGCACCAGGAGAGCGGTGAGTACGTGCCGCAGCCCGACGTCGAGCAGCTCGACGACCTCATCGAGCAGTGCCGCACCTCGGGCCTGCCCGTCGACTTCAAGGTCGAGGGCACCCCGCGCCCGCTGCCCAGCGGGGTGGAGCTCACGGCGTACCGCATCGTCCAGGAGGCGCTCACCAACACGCGCAAGCACGGTGGCCCGAACACGGGCGCGAGCGTGCGCCTGGTCTACTTCGACGACGGGCTCGGGCTGCTCGTCGAGGACGACGGCAAGGGCGCGCCCCACGAGCTGTACGAGGAGGGCGGCGCCGACGGCCAGGGGCACGGCCTGATCGGGATGCGCGAGCGCGTCGGTATGGTCGGAGGCACTCTGGACGCGGGGCCGCGCCCCGGTGGAGGCTTCCGCATCAGCGCCCTGCTGCCGCTCAAGTCGGCTCACTGACACCTGTAACGACACCTTTTGGTCGGTTCCAAGAGCTTTTTGACCGTTGATGGAGAGGGAAGAGACCCCGATGGCGATCCGCGTGATGCTCGTCGACGACCAGGTGCTGCTGCGCACCGGCTTCCGGATGGTGCTCGATGCCCAGCCGGACATGGAGGTCGTGGCCGAGGCGGGCGACGGCGTCGAGGCACTCCAGGTCCTGCGGTCGACGGCGGTCGACGTGGTGCTGATGGACGTACGTATGCCGAAGCTGGACGGTGTGGAGACCACCCGCCGCATCTGCTCGGACCCCAACCCTCCGAAGGTGCTGATCCTCACCACCTTCGACCTCGACGAGTACGCCTTCTCCGGGCTGAAGGCGGGTGCCTCCGGCTTCATGCTCAAGGACGTGCCGCCCGGCGAGCTGCTCACCGCCATCCGCTCCGTGCACAGCGGTGACGCCGTGGTCGCGCCCTCCACCACCCGGCGCCTGCTCGACCGGTTCGCGCCGATGCTGCCCCACGCCGGCAAGGAGCCCCAGCACAAGGAGCTGGAGCGGCTCACCGACCGTGAGCGCGAGGTGATGGTGCTGGTCGCGCAGGGTCTGTCGAACGGCGAGATCGCGGCCCGTCTCGTGCTGTCCGAGGCCACCGTGAAGACCCATGTGGGGCGCATCCTGACCAAGCTGGGGCTGCGGGACCGGGTGCAGGTGGTGGTCCTCGCCTATGAGACGGGGCTCGTACGGGCGGGCGGGCAGCGTTGAGCCGGGGCGGGCACCGCTGATCCGGGCCGACGGGGCGACGGGCTGACGGGCCGACGGGGCGATCGTGGGTGCGTGACCGGGGCGTAACCGGGGCCCACTAGGGTCTGCGCATGCTCCTGTGGATCAACGGCCCCTTCGGGGGCGGCAAGACACAGACCGCACACGAGATCCAGCGACGACTGCCCGGCAGCGTCGTCTGCGACCCGGAACACGCCGGCTTCGGTCTGCGCCGCATGCTGCCGCCCGAACTGCGCGGGGACTTCCAGGACTTGGCGTCCTGGCGGCAGGGTGTGGTGGAGGTGCTCGACCTCGCCCTCGGTAAACACGACGGCGTGGTCATCGCCCCCATGACGGTCACCAACGCCCGCTATTTCGAGGAGACGGTCGGGCGACTGACCGAACTGGGCCACGACGTACGGCACTTCGCGCTCCTCGCCGAGCGCGAGACCGTACTGAAACGGCTGCGCGAGCGTGGCTTCGGACACCTCCTTCAGTACGTCGCCGGGAGGGACGCCCCGCTGCGGCGCGAGAGTTGGGCCGTGCGGCAGCTCGACGACTGCCTGGAGCGGCTGCGCGAGCCGGAGTTCGCGGAGCACCTGTGGACCGATCACACGACGGTAGCCAAGACGGCCGACCGGATCGCCGTGCTCGCGGGGCTGACATTGACGCCCAACAAGGACGGGGCGGTGCGGGGGCGGCTGCGGCGGGCGTGGACCGGCACCAAGCACATCCGGTTCGACTGAGCCTCCGGAGCGCCGGACGTGGGGCCGCCGGGTTCGGCAAGGGGTTGACGAGCTGGACGTGGGGCCGCCGGGCTCGACACGGGGCTGACGAGCTCGACACGGGGCCGGCGGGCTCGATGTGGATCCGCCAGGTTTCGCATGGGCCCGGTGGGCTCAGCGCAGGATGCCCTCCAGGAAGTCGCTGCCCAGCCGGGCCACGACGCTGACGTCCAGCTGGTGCATCACGTACCGGCCGCGGCGTCTCGTGGTGATCAGGCCCGCCTTCTTGAGCACGCCCAGGTGCCGGGATATCTCCGGGGCCGTCATCCCGTTCACCTGCGCCAGCTCCCCCGTGGTGAACGCGCTGCGGGCCAGGCTGCGGCAGATCCGCATCCGGACCGGATGGGACAGGGCGGTCATCCGCAGGGTCAGCAGCTCCAGCGAGAACGGTGCCGCGAGCTCCGGGGAACCGACCGGGTAGTGCAGCACCGGCTGCCAGCCGTAGCGATGCAGCACCATCAGGTGCGGCCAGCCGAGACTGGTCGGCACGAGGAGGAGTCCGCCCTCCCCGGTGGCCGTCTGGCCCTGGCCCAGCTTGTCGACCGTGATCGTCCGGCCGGTCTCGTCGAGCGTCACCGCCGGGGACACCGAGGCCATGGCCTCGGCCAGGCCCTTGTGCCGCAGGAGGTCCGTCTTGTGGCGGGCGTCCGCCGCGAGCTGGTGGCGCAGCCGGGACCAGGTCTCGGCGAAGAAGGCCTCGTCGCATTCCTCCAGGAACTGCCGGAGCCATGCCCGGATCTGCGGCGGATCGTCCAGCAGCCGCTTGCTGAACCGCACCTGCTGAGGTCCGCGCGCGGCGGCCAGCTCCAGCGCGCGCTGCTGCAGCTCGGGGTCGGAGAGCGTGTCCCGGCCCGGCGCCGCGTACGGAAGCGCGCAGGTGAACTCCAGGGCGGCGTCAACGAACTGCTCGTCGGTCAGCTTGTCCAGCAGGTCCAGCTCCTCGGCGAGCGTGGCGCCCGGGAGTGTGGTCCTGCCGGGAATCCCCGCGTACGGCAGGAACAGGTCCGAGAACGTCGTCCGCCACAGGAAGTCGGCCTCGCACATCCGGTCCGCGAGATGCGAGTCGAGCCGGGCGGTCACGCCGGTCGCCCAGCCCTGCAGCCCGGGGTGGTGACCCGGCTCGGACAGCGCGTGCAGCGCCATGCAGAGCTCGGCCAGGGGCGACGGCACGACGGAGATCCGCTCCTGCCGCAGCCCGGTGACGTCGATGTGCACGCTCATGACCTCATGGTGCACCCCGCCACTGACAACGCCGTCGTCGATTGACGGCGACCGTCAATCGGGGCGACAGCCGCCGAGGACGGACGCAATCTGGGACGACCGGGGCAACCGCGGGCCTTCGGATCTCCCTCCCGTCGCGTGTTTCCCGTCCCGAGAGGCAATGAGGGCCCGTCGGCACGGCGAGCCCGCCCCTCCGGCGCCCGGCGCGCACGACTGGCAGGTCGCCCGCGAGCTGCGCGACCTCCGGCGGTTCCGGGCGGTCGTGGCCGGCCGCCCGGCCCACGGGCGCATACGTCAGGCCCTGGGCCGGTGGTTGCGCGGACGGCGGCCGCACCCGGGCTGCTGACCTCCGTGCGGAGCGCGCAGGTTTGCGTGCGGGGTCGGCCGGGCGCCGGTCGCCGTGTGCGGTCAGCCGGGCAGTCGCTCGACGAACTCCCGGACGGCCGCCCGTACGTCCTGCGCCGTCCACTCCAGACCGGGCGCCGCCACCGTGACCTCGGTGAGCGCGAGCCCAGGACCGCCCCGCATCCAGCTCTGGGAGAAGAGCGAGGTCTTCGTCTCCTCGGTCTGCCGCAGCGCCGCGTCCGTCACGACGTCCGGGTCGTACGGCAGCCAGACCTGGAACTGGTGGGTGTGCGGCTCTTCCGGGTGGACGCGCACCCAGGGGACCTTGGCCTCCGTGAAACCCTCGCGCAGGGCGGCGGCGACCACGCGCGCGTGGGCCACGTACTCCGGCAGCCGGGGCAGCTCCTGGTCCAGGCCGATGAGCGCGGCGAGCACCGTGGGGAACTGCTGGAGGATCATGCCGCCGTACCGGTGCCGCCAGGTCTTCGCCTCGTCGACCAGCGTCTTCGGGCCCGCGATCACCGCCCCGCCAAAGCCTCCGAGCGACTTGTAGAACGACACGTAGACGCTGTCCGCGAGGCCCGCGATCTCGTCCAGCGGTCGGCCGAAGTGCGAGGTGCACTCCCACAGGCGGGCCCCGTCGAAGTGGACCACCGCGTCACGATCACGGGCGGCCTCCACGACCTCGGAGAGTTCCTCCCAGGAGGGCAGCACAAAACCGGCGTCCCTCAGCGGCAGTTCGAGCAGCAGCGCCCCGAAGGGTTCCTCGAAGTCCCGTATCTCCTGGGCCGTGGGCAGCCGGGGCTCGTCGGTCACCCGCACCGGGCGCAAGCCGCTGACCTGGCTGAACGCCTGCCGTTCATGGACCTCGGGGTGGCTGAGCGCATGGAGCGCGACGGTCGGGTTCCCGGTACGGCCCGCCCAGCAGCGCAGGGCGACCTGCTGGGCCATGGTGCCGGTGGGGAAGAAGGCGGCCGCCTCCTTGCCGAGCAGGCCCGCGACCCGCTCCTCCAGGGTTTCGACGATCTGCCCGCCGTACATGTCGACGGGCCGGTCGAGGTCGTACACGCCCTCGGCGCCGTCGTTCAGCCAGGCCAGCCGTTCCCGGACCGTGTGCTGGTGGCTGGGCCGCCACAGCACGCGGCGGGCCTCCCGCAGCGCGGCACCCCGCCGCTCCCGCAGCCGCTCGGCCGCCTCCTCCGGATCCTGGCCCGCACTCTCGGGGTCCTGTCCCACCGTCATCGGGTCCCGTCCCGCCGTCGCTTCCGCCGCATCGCTCATCCCCGGATGATGTCGCGCGCGCCCCGCCTTGGCATCCTCGTTTTCCGCACCCCACGCGACCTGCGGAAACCCACAGCCTGTGGACAACTAAAACGACGCTCGAACCAATCGCGTTAACATGACGAGAAATCGTCCGGTACCCCGAGCGGACTGGAACGGAAGGCCGCCGTCGAGTGAGTACATTCTCCCAGCCAGACCCCAAGGACCGCCCCGCGCGGCTCACCGTCGGCGTTGTCGGCGCGGGCCGGGTCGGCCCCGCCCTCGCCGCGGCGCTCCAGCTCGCCGGGCACCGCCCGGTGGCCGTCTCCGGGGTCTCCGACGCCTCCAGGCGGCGGGCCGCGCTGCTCCTGCCCGACGTGCCGCTGCTCTCCCCGGCGCAGGTCCTGGAGCGCTCCGACCTCGTCCTGCTGACCGTCCCGGACGACGCCCTGCCCGGGCTCGTCGAGGGGCTCGCCGAGACGGGTGCCATCCGGCCCGGACAACTGCTCGTGCACACCTCCGGGCGGTACGGCGCGCGGGTGCTCGACCCGGCGCTCAGGGCGGGCGCCCTGCCGCTCGCGCTGCACCCCGCCATGACGTTCACCGGCACCCCCGTGGACGTGCAGCGGCTCGCCGGATGCTCCTTCGGGGTCACCGCGCCCGAACAGCTGCGTCTGGCCGCCGAGGCCCTGGTGATCGAGATGGGCGGCGAGCCCGAGTGGATCGCCGAGGAGTCCCGCCCGCTCTACCACGCGGCCCTCGCGCTCGGCGCCAACCACCTGGTGACCCTGGTAGCCGAGTCCATGGAACTGCTGCGCACCGCCGGCGTGGAGGCTCCGGACCGGATGCTCGGCCCGCTCCTCGGCGCCGCCCTCGACAACGCCCTCAGGTCGGGCGACGCCGCCCTCACCGGGCCCGTCGCGCGCGGGGACGCCGGCACGGTCGCCGCGCACGTCGCCGAACTGCGCAAGCACGCCCCGGGGACCGTCGCTGGTTATCTCGCGATGGCCCGCGCGACCGCCGACCGGGCGCTGGCCCACGGCCTGCTGAAGCCGGAACTCGCCGAGGACCTCCTCGGGGTACTCGCCGACGGCGCGACCCTGCCCGACGACGGGAGCGACCGATGACCACCACCCTGCTGCGCACCGCCGACGAGCTCCACGCGCGCGTACGGCGCGGCAGCCGGGCCGTCGTGATGACCATGGGCGCCCTGCACGAGGGCCACGCCACGCTGATCCGCGCCGCCCGCGAGATCGCCGGGCCCGAGGGCGAGGTCGTCGTCACGGTCTTCGTGAACCCGCTCCAGTTCGGCGCGGGCGAGGACCTCGACCGCTACCCGCGCACCCTCGACGCCGACCTCAAGATCGCCGAGGAGGCGGGCGCGGACGCCGTGTTCGCCCCCTCCGTGGACGAGGTCTACCCCGGCGGCGACCCCCAGGTCCGCCTCACCGCGGGCCCCATGGGCGGGCGCCTGGAGGGTGCAGTGCGCCCCGGTCACTTCGACGGCATGCTCACCGTCGTCGCCAAGCTGCTGCACCTCACCCGGCCCGACGCGGCGCTGTTCGGGCAGAAGGACGCCCAGCAGCTCGCCCTGATCCGCCGCATGGTGCGCGACCTGAACTTCGGCGTGGAGATCGTCGGCGTGCCCACCGTGCGCGAGGAGGACGGGCTCGCCCTCTCCAGCCGCAACCGCTTCCTCTCGACCGAGGAGCGGCGCACCGCGCTCGCCCTCTCGCAGGCCCTCTTCGCGGGCCGCGACCGGCACGCCGCCCAGGAGGCCCTGCGCGCCCGGGCCCGCGAAGTGCCCGCCACGCGCGCGCGTGCCGAGGCGCTCAGCGCGATCGGCGAATCCCGCGCCGCCGCCGACGCGCACGCGGTCGCCAAGGCCGTACCCGGCGCCCCCGCCGCCGTCCGCGCCGCCGCCCGCCTCGTCCTGGACGAGGCCGCCCGCCTCCAGCCGCCGCTGGTCCTGGACTACCTGGCGCTGGTCGATCCGTCCGACTTCACCGAGATCGAGGACGACTTCACCGGCGAGGCGGTCCTCGCCGTCGCCGCCCGGGTCGGGACGACCCGCCTCATCGACAACCTCCCCCTCACCTTCGGAGCCGCCTCGTGACCGCCACAGGCACAGGTACACCTACGGGTACTGGCATACGACTGCACGCACCCGCCCCCGGCTGGGCCCTCACCGCGGACGTGGTGGTCGTCGGCTCCGGCGTCGCGGGCCTCACCGCGGCGCTGCGCTGCGAGGCCGCGGGCCTGAGGACCGTCGTCGTCACCAAGGCCCGCCTCGACGACGGCTCCACGCGCTGGGCGCAGGGCGGCATCGCCGCGGCCCTCGGCGAGGGCGACACCCCGGAGCAGCACCTCGAGGACACCCTCGTCGCGGGCGCGGGCCTGTGCGACGAGGACGCCGTACGCATCCTCGTCACCGAGGGCCCCGACGCCGTACGCCGCCTGATCGAGACCGGCGCCCACTTCGACGAGTCCACCGAAGGCGAGCTGGCACTCGCCCGCGAGGGCGGTCATCACCGCCGCCGCATCGCGCACGCGGGCGGCGACGCGACGGGCGCCGAGATCTCCCGGGCCCTCGTCGAGGCGGTACGCGCGCGTGGCCTGCGTACGGTCGAGAACGCGCTCGTCCTGGACCTCCTCACGGACTCCGACGGCCGCACCGCGGGTGTGACCCTCCACGTCATGGGAGAGGGCCAGCACGACGGCGTGGGAGCCGTCCACGCCCCCAACGTGGTCCTCGCCACCGGCGGCATGGGGCAGGTCTTCTCCGCGACCACCAACCCGTCGGTCTCCACGGGCGACGGCGTGGCACTCGCGCTGCGCGCCGGAGCCGAGGTCAGCGACCTCGAATTCGTCCAGTTCCACCCGACCGTGCTCTTCCTCGGCCCGGACGCCGAGGGCCAGCAGCCGCTGGTGTCGGAGGCGGTACGCGGTGAGGGCGCCCACCTGGTCGACGCGGACGGCGTGCGCTTCATGGTCGGCCAGCACGAGCTGGCCGAACTGGCGCCCCGGGACGTCGTCGCCAAGGGCATCACGCGGCGCATGCAGGAGCAGGACGCCGAGCACATGTACCTCGACGCCCGGCACTTCGGCGCCGACATGTGGGCGCACCGCTTCCCGACCATCCTCGCCGCCTGCCGCGCCCACGGCATCGACCCGGTCACCGAGCCCGTCCCGGTCGCCCCGGCCGCCCACTACGCCTCCGGAGGCGTCCGCACGGACGCCCGCGGCCGCACCACGGTGCCCGGCCTCTACGCGTGCGGCGAGGTCGCCTGCACCGGCGTCCACGGCGCCAACCGGCTCGCCTCCAACTCCCTCCTGGAAGGCCTCGTCTACGCCGAGCGCATCGCCGCGGACATCGCGCGGAGCCGCTCGGAGAACGGCCTGCACGCGCGCGTGCCCGTACCGGTCCCGCACCCCGAGAAGCCCGCGCACCCCCTGCTCGCCCCCGAGGCCCGGTTCGCGATCCAGCGGATCATGACGGAGGGCGCCGGTGTACTGCGCTCCGCCGAGTCCCTCGAGACCGCCACCGGCCGGCTCCAGCAGCTCCACACCGACGCCCGCGACGCCCTCGACGAGAACGGCAAGACCTCCGAGCCCGGCGTCGACACCTGGGAGGCCACCAACCTCCTGTGCGTGGCCCGGGTCCTGGTCGCGGCCGCGCGCCTGCGCGAGGAGACTCGTGGCTGCCACTGGCGCGAGGACCACGCCGACCGCGACGACGCCGCCTGGCGCCGCCACATCGTCGTACGGCTGAATCCCGACCGCACGCTGGCCGTACACACCACGGACACCGCAGACTTCCCCCCGACCCTCCAGCAGACCCCCGGCTCCCCCCGACCAGGGGGGACCCCCGTGCCCCAGCGCCTTCAGGAGCAGTGACAGCAGTGAGCACCCCCGACCTTCCCCTCGCCCAGAGCGGCGGCTGCGGCGACGGCTGCGGCTGCGGCGCCGAAGCGGACGACGACGCGTACATGGAGTGCGGCCTCGACCCCGCGCTCGCCCAGCTTCTCGCCGACGCCGGACTCGACCCGCTGGAGGTCGAGGACATCGCGAACGTCGCCATCCAGGAGGACCTCGACCACGGCGTGGACGTGACGACCGTCGCGACCATCCCCGAGGACGCCGTCTCCACCGCCGACTTCGTCGCCCGTGACGCGGGCGTCGTCGCGGGCCTGCGGGTGGCCGAGGCGGTCATCTCCGTGGTCTGCACCGACGAGTTCGAGGTGGAGCGGCACGTCGAGGACGGCGACCGGGTCGAGGAGGGCCAGAAGCTCCTCAGCGTCACCACCCGAACCCGTGACCTCCTCACCGCCGAGCGCAGCGCGCTGAACCTGCTGTGCCGGCTGTCCGGCATCGCGACCGCCACACGCGCGTGGGCGGACGCCCTGGAAGGCACCAGCACCCGCGTGCGCGACACCCGCAAGACGACGCCGGGCCTGCGCGCCCTGGAGAAGTTCGCGGTACGCATGGGCGGTGGCGTCAACCACCGCATGTCGTTGTCGGACGCGGCGCTGGTCAAGGACAACCACGTGGTCGCCGCCGGGGGCGTCGCCCAGGCCTTCGAGGCCGTCCGTGAGGCCTTCCCGGAGGTGCCGATCGAGGTCGAGGTCGACACGCTGCACCAGCTGCGCGAGGTCGTGGACGCGGGCGCCGACCTGATCCTTCTCGACAACTTCACGCCCGTCGAGTGCGAGGAGGCGGTGGCCATCGTGGAGGGCCGGGCGCTCCTCGAAGCCTCGGGGCGGCTCACGCTCGCGGGCGCCGGGGTGTACGCGAAGACCGGCGTCGACTTCCTGGCCGTGGGCGCGCTGACCCACTCCTCGCCGATCCTGGACATCGGCCTCGACCTGCGCGAGGCGTCGACGGAGCAGGCCTCGACGGACGAGGCGGAGTAGGACCCATGCTGCTCACCATCGATGTCGGCAACACGCACACCGTCCTCGGTCTCTTCGACGGCGAGGAGATCGTCGAGCACTGGCGCATCTCCACGGACGCCCGCCGCACCGCCGACGAACTCGCCGTGCTTCTCCAGGGCCTGATGGGCATGCATCCGCTGCTCGGCGAGGAACTGGGCGACGGCATCGACGGCATCGCGATCTGTTCGACGGTCCCGTCCGTCCTGCACGAGCTGCGTGAGGTGACACGCCGCTACTACGGCGACGTCCCTGCCGTGCTGGTGGAACCCGGTATCAAGACGGGCGTGCCGATCCTCATGGACAACCCCAAGGAGGTGGGCGCCGACCGCATCATCAACGCGGTGGCGGCCGTCGAGCTCTACGGGGGACCGGCCATCGTCGTCGACTTCGGTACGGCGACGACGTTCGACGCGGTTTCCGCTCGCGGGGAGTACGCGGGGGGCGTGATCGCACCCGGCATCGAGATCTCCGTCGAGGCGCTCGGAGTGCGGGGGGCACAGCTGCGCAAGATCGAGCTGGCTCGGCCGCGGGCGGTCATCGGCAAGAACACCGTCGAGGCGATGCAGTCCGGGATCATCTACGGGTTCGCGGGGCAGGTCGACGGGGTCGTCAACCGGATGGTGCGCGAGCTGGCGGAGGATCCCGACGACGTCACCGTCATCGCTACGGGTGGGCTGGCGCCGATGGTTCTCGGCGAGTCCTCCGTCATCGACGAGCACGAGCCGTGGCTCACGCTGATCGGCTTGCGCCTGGTCTACGAACGCAACGTGTCCCGCACCTAGTTTCCCTCGCCCCCGCCGCCCCTACCCGTCCCATCCCAGGGGCTCCGCCCCCGGCCCCCCGCATCGCCCGAACGGCTCGTCCTCAAACGCCGGACGGGCTGAGTGATACGGGCCGGGGTGGTGGGTGGACCGGGGGCATCGGCCTCCGGCCTCGTCCTCAATCGCCGGACGGGCTGAAGGACGCGGGCCGGGGTGGGCGGGGATCGGTCCGCGAGTTCTCGTCCTCGAACGCCGGACGGGCTGCATGGACGCGGGCGGGGGCTGCGATGCGACCTTCGGCCTCGCCTTCAAACGCCGGCCGAGCCGAGGCTCTTAGGGGCGCGGGGAACTGCGCGCCCGGCCCCCACCGTCCCGCAGCCGCAAAACTCGCGTGGGCAGCCCCCCGTCAGGGGCGCGGGGAACCGCGCGCCAAGCCCCCACCGGCCGTCAGTCGAACGAACCCGGCGGGCGGGGAATGCGGGGCGTAGCCCCGCCCTGGGGCGCGGGCAACCCCCGCCGTCCGCAGGCGAAGGGATCGGGTGGGCGGGGCCCCGGCAGGGGCGGCGTCGGGGGACACTCACCCGCGGTCGAACTCCCGCCGACCCCCGGAGGGACACGCGCAGACCCTATGCGGATTTTGTCTGATTAGCGCGTATCGTCACCGCATGCCCACGCCCTACGGATCCCGCGGCGGCATGGCGTTCGGAGCACAGGAGCTGCGTGTGCTCCGTCGCGCTCTCGCCCTCGCCCTCCACCCCACCCCCGCCTCGGCCGAAGACGTCCAGGACTGCCTCCGTCTCGCCGAGTCCGTCGACGAGGCGGCCCGCGAGGGAGCCAGGCTCAGGGCCTTCCTGCTGGCCGACCTCGCCCGCTACCGGGCCGCCCTGCCCGGCACCGCCGCGGGCTATCTCGTCCTCCTGGAGGAGGCACTCGGCTCGGGCTACCATCCGGACCCGGACGACCTTTCCGCGCTCCGGGCGCTGCGCGGCAACCCCATCGCCGCCGCCCTCCTGGACCGCTGCCGCACCCTCGCCGAGCAGGACGTCCGCACCCGCCTCGCGGGCCGCGGCACCACACCCACGGTCCCCGCCTCCCGTACCCGCCTGACGGCCCTGCCCGGCGGCCTGGCCGCGATCTCGGCCGCGGAGGAACCCGTGAAGAAGCCCGCGGGCAGCCCCGCCGCCGAGCCGCGGCCGCAGTCCCCGGCCAGGAGCCCGCGCCCGGACCGTCCGATCCCGACCCCGGGAGAGGTCTTCCCGCCGAAGCGCAAGCCCGCGCCGCCACCGGCGAACCCGCCGCAACAGCTCGCCGCGGGCTAGCTACTCTGGGGGCATGGACTATGTCTCCGCGCTGGTGCCCCCCGTAGTGATGGCCGTGTTCTTCATCGGGTTGATCGTGACGATCGTGAAGACCCAGGGCGGGGCCAACAAGTCCAAGGAGGACGCGGTCGTCGACGCCGCCCTCGCGCGCGCGGAGAGCGCCCGCCAGGCCTCCCCAGACCTCAAGGCCTGAGGCGACACCAGGCTCACCTGCCCCGGCCGACGCGGCCCGCGTCCCCGCCGGGGCACTCATCGGCGTACGACTCATACGTTCTCATACGTTTTTCGAGTCGTACGCCCTTTTTGTTGCTGATCTCCCACTATTGTTCTGAGCTGTGCCTCGCCCATTGGGAGAACTCGAAGACGCGGTCATGACGCGGGTGTGGAAGTGGAACCGCCCGGTGACCGTTCGAGAAGTCCTGGAAGACCTTCAGCAGGAACGGTCCATCGCGTACACCACGGTGATGACCGTTTTGGACAATCTCCATCAGAAGGGCTGGGTGCGCAGGGAGGCGGAAGGCCGGGCCTATCGATATGAGGCGGTCTCCACGCGTGCCGCCTACTCGGCCGCACTGATGAACGACGCGTGGTCCCAGAGCGACAACCCCGCCGCCGCTCTCGTCGCCTTCTTCGGCATGATGAGTCAGGAACAGCGGCGCGCGCTGCGGGATGCCGTACGCATCGTGCAAGGGCCTGAAGAAGGCCCCGAACAAGGCGAGGGCGGCGGCGAAACACGTGTAACCCCCGACGCCGCCGACGAGAAGCGGGTCGAGAAGCCCGACGAGAAGCCCGTCGAGGCGTCCGGTGAGAAGCAGGGTGAGAAGCCGGGCGAGAACCCCGACTCCGGCCCGGGCGGCACCGGGCGATAGCGTCCGCCCATGCCAGCAGAGCATCCAGCACCGCGTCCCGAAGACACCGCAAAAGCCGTCACCGTCCGGCGGGCCAGGACCAGTGATGTCCCGGCCGTGCGCCGCCTCCTCGACGCGAACGTCCGTCGTAGCATCCTGCTCGACAAAGCGACGGTGACGCTTTACGAGGACATCCAGGAGTTCTGGGTCGCGGAACGCGACGACAACGCCGAGGTGGTCGGCTGTGGTGCGCTGCACGTCATGTGGGAAGACCTCGCGGAAGTCCGCACTCTCGCGGTGAACCCCGCGGTCAAGGGTGTCGGCGTCGGTCATCAGTTGCTGGAGAAGTTGCTGCAGACCGCCCGCTGGCTCGGCGTTCGCCGGGTTTTCTGTCTGACCTTCGAAGTCGACTTCTTCGCGAAGCACGGCTTCGTGGAGATCGGCGAGACGCCCGTCGACAGGGATGTCTACGCCGAGCTGCTGCGTTCCTATGACGAGGGCGTGGCAGAGTTCCTCGGTCTCGAACGAGTGAAACCGAACACCTTGGGCAACAGCCGGATGCTTCTGCATCTGTGATCGCCGGCGACTATTCCGTCCGACCGCCTTGCCCGCGTTCCCTATGTCCGAAACGCGCACGTTTCCGGTCTTCCCGCGGCCCCCGAGTCTCACCCAGGGGTTTGTGTTTTTCCAGCAAAAGCGGTTTGCTTTCCGACGTACTGCAGTACTGCATATAACAGGGGACGTGAAACAGCGGCAGACGCCGCAGGCCCTCGACCCTCAAGTTATCGATGAAAGGAAATCCGGTGGCACAGAAGGTTCAGGTCCTTCTTGTCGACGACCTCGACGGTGGCGAGGCGGACGAGACCGTGACGTTCGCGCTGGACGGCAAGACGTACGAAATCGATCTCACGACCGCCAATGCGGACAAGCTCCGTGGCCTTCTCGAGCCCTACGTGAAGGGTGGTCGTCGTACCGGAGGTCGCGCTGCAGGGGGGCGTGGAAAGGCGCGTGTCGCCACCGGCGGCAGCCAGGACACCGCACAGATCCGCGCGTGGGCGAAGGAGAACGGTTACGAGGTCAACGACCGTGGCCGCGTTCCGGCGTCCATTCGCGAGGCCTACGAGAAGGCCAACGGCTGAGTCGAGGCCCATGGCCCAGTTGCCCAGCCAAGGCCTACGAGTAGGCCGGCGGCTGGGCGCACGCGCGTCGCAGCCGGACCCGGTGGCACTGCGTCGCCACCGTGTCCACGAGTCGTACGAGATCGGGGGCGCCCCCACCGCCCCCCACGGCCGACAGAGTCGGCAACGTGGGTTCCACCTCGCACCCCGGCTCGGGGGGCCGCAGCCAGACGGCGGCCCCCTGTGGACCGGACCCGCCGGGCCCGTACGTCCCGGCCCCGTCCGCGGTGAGTGGCCCCTCGGGCACCCCCGGCGGCAGCGGAGCCTCGATGCTCCCGCCCGCGCCGATCGCCGTGAGATCGAGCGCCAGAGCGCCCCACTCCAGCCAGTCGAGCAGCCCCGGCAGCTCCTCCGCGCTTCCCGCGGCCACCAGTAGCCACATCCGCTTTCCGTGCCGGGCCGGCCACTTCTCACGCCGAGCCGCCGGATCCTCGCACGGCGCCGATCGGCTTGCGTGCAGTGCCACCGGAGAGGCCGGTCCCAGGTGTCGCAAGGCCCTGACACCCGCCTCCGCAGGGACGTCCAGGACGTCGAAGCGCAGGCCGGCGGCCAGTCGTAGCGGCGAACCGGGCACTGTCGCCCAGCCGAGTTCGTTCTCGTACCACTGGCGCACCGGGTCGCTCGGGTGGAGCGGGCGGCGGGGGAGGGGGACAGTGGGAAGCATGTCAGGAGCAACCGTCAGAAGGGCTCCAGAGTTACGCTGGGTGTTTCGTCATGTGCGCTGAGTGTCGAAAGAAAGGGCGTGTGGGGGCGATCGATGGCGCAAGGATGTTCGCCCGTAGCGGAGGGAACCGGTGCGCGTGGCATGGAGTGTCAGTGCGTACGGGTAAGACATCCCTAATGAGAGGGGCGACACGCATGGCTCGGGCATCTCACGTTCGCCATCGGCGTACAGCTCGTGAGGGTATCTGCCTGGCCTGCGGGAACATCGTCTCGCACCATCAGGTTGGAGCAGATGTCGGCGTTCGGGGTCAGGAGGCCAAGGACGGTGTCGGCAGTTGGAATGAGCGGTCCCCGCTTGCGGGACTAAGCTGCGGAAGGACAGCGAGGGGAGCGTCCCCTCACTGCCTGACCGCTCTGAGGAGCGATTAACGATGTTCGAGAGGTTCACCGACCGCGCGCGGCGGGTTGTCGTCCTGGCTCAGGAAGAAGCCCGGATGCTCAACCACAACTACATCGGCACCGAGCACATCCTCCTGGGCCTGATCCACGAGGGTGAGGGTGTCGCCGCTAAGGCCCTGGAGAGCCTCGGGATTTCGCTCGAGGCGGTCCGCCAGCAGGTGGAGGAGATCATCGGGCAGGGGCAGCAGGCCCCGTCCGGGCACATCCCCTTCACCCCCCGTGCCAAGAAGGTCCTGGAGCTCTCGCTCCGCGAGGCCCTTCAGCTGGGCCACAACTACATCGGCACGGAGCACATCCTGCTCGGCCTGATCCGAGAGGGCGAGGGCGTCGCCGCCCAGGTCCTGGTCAAGCTGGGCGCAGACCTCAACCGGGTGCGGCAGCAGGTCATCCAGCTGCTCTCCGGCTACCAGGGCAAGGAGACCGCCACCGCCGGCGGTCCTGCCGAGGGCACCCCCTCCACGTCCCTGGTCCTCGATCAGTTCGGCCGGAACCTCACCCAGGCCGCTCGTGAGTCTAAGCTCGACCCGGTCATCGGGCGCGAGAAGGAGATCGAGCGGGTCATGCAGGTGCTGTCCCGCCGTACCAAGAACAACCCGGTCCTCATCGGCGAGCCCGGCGTCGGCAAGACCGCCGTCGTCGAGGGCCTGGCGCAGGCCATCGTCAAGGGCGAGGTGCCCGAGACCCTCAAGGACAAGCACCTCTACACCCTCGACCTGGGCGCGCTGGTCGCCGGTTCCCGCTACCGCGGTGACTTCGAGGAGCGGCTGAAGAAGGTCCTCAAGGAGATCCGCACCCGCGGCGACATCATCCTGTTCATCGACGAGCTGCACACGCTCGTGGGTGCGGGTGCCGCCGAGGGCGCCATCGACGCGGCGTCGATCCTGAAGCCGATGCTGGCGCGCGGTGAGCTCCAGACCATCGGTGCGACGACCCTGGACGAGTACCGCAAGCACCTCGAGAAGGACGCGGCCCTCGAGCGCCGCTTCCAGCCGATCCAGGTGGCGGAGCCTTCCCTCCCCCACACGATCGAGATCCTCAAGGGCCTGCGCGACCGCTACGAGGCGCACCACCGGGTCTCCATCACGGACGAGGCGCTGGTCCAGGCCGCCACCCTGGCCGACCGGTACATCTCGGACCGCTTCCTGCCGGACAAGGCGATCGACCTCATCGACGAGGCCGGGTCCCGGATGCGCATCCGCCGGATGACCGCGCCGCCGGACCTCCGCGAGTTCGACGAGAAGATCGCGGGCGTCCGCCGCGACAAGGAGTCGGCCATCGACTCCCAGGACTTCGAGAAGGCGGCCTCTCTCCGCGACAAGGAGAAGCAGCTGCTGGCTGCGAAGGCCAAGCGCGAGAAGGAGTGGAAGGCCGGCGACATGGACGTCGTCGCCGAGGTCGACGGCGAGCTGATCGCCGAGGTCCTCGCGACCGCGACCGGCATCCCCGTCTTCAAGCTGACCGAGGAGGAGTCCTCGCGTCTGCTGCGCATGGAGGACGAGCTCCACAAGCGGGTCATCGGCCAGAAGGACGCCGTCAAGGCGCTCTCGAAGGCGATCCGTCGTACGCGGGCCGGTCTGAAGGACCCGAAGCGTCCGGGTGGTTCGTTCATCTTCGCGGGCCCGTCCGGTGTCGGTAAGACCGAGCTGTCCAAGGCCCTCGCCGAGTTCCTCTTCGGTGACGAGGACGCGCTGATCTCCCTCGACATGTCGGAGTTCAGCGAGAAGCACACGGTGTCGCGTCTCTTCGGTTCGCCCCCCGGATACGTGGGCTACGAAGAGGGCGGTCAGCTGACGGAGAAGGTGCGGCGCAAGCCGTTCTCGGTGGTCCTCTTCGACGAGGTCGAGAAGGCCCACCCGGACATCTTCAACTCGCTGCTGCAGATCCTGGAGGACGGTCGCCTGACCGACTCCCAGGGCCGGGTCGTGGACTTCAAGAACACGGTCATCATCATGACGACCAACCTCGGCACGCGGGACATCTCGAAGGGCTTCAACCTGGGCTTCGCGGCCACGGGTGACACGAAGTCGAACTACGAGCGCATGAAGAACAAGGTGTCGGACGAGCTCAAGCAGCACTTCCGCCCCGAGTTCCTCAACCGCGTCGACGACGTGGTCGTCTTCCCGCAGCTGACGCAGGAGGACATCCTCAAGATCGTCGACCTGATGGTCGGCAAGGTCGACGAGCGCCTCAAGGACCGGGACATGGGCATCGAGCTCTCCCAGTCCGCCAAGGAACTGCTGTCCAAGAAGGGTTACGACCCCGTCCTGGGCGCGCGGCCGCTGCGTCGCACGATCCAGCGCGAGATCGAGGACACGCTCTCGGAGAAGATCCTCTTCGGTGAGCTGCGCCCCGGTCACATCGTGGTCGTCGACACGGAGGGCGAGGGCGACACCAAGACCTTCACCTTCCGCGGTGAGGAGAAGTCGGCGCTGCCCGACGTCCCGCCGATCGAGCAGGCCGCTGGTGGGGCAGGACCCAACCTGAGCAAGGAGGCGTAGCGCTCGGCGCTCGCCTGAACGAAGGGGCTGCCCCGGGACCTCGGTCCCGGGGCAGCCCCTTTTTTCACACCACGCTGTCCGTTTTCTCGATGGTGACGGCCGCGGTGTCCGGGAAGAACGCCAGGAGATGTTCCGGTACGTCGGTCACGTCCGGGGCGAGATGGAACGTGACCCTGCGCAGGCCGGGAAAGAGGGCCGGGACATTTGAGAGGTCTTCGTTTCCTGTGAACTTGTTGAGCCGCAGGATCGTCACGTTCGGCAGTACCGGACCCGCGCTCCACCCGACGGCATTCCAGTTCACACGAAGTTCTTGTAGAGCGGGAAGCCTGGTGATCTCCTCGAAGTCCTCGGAGGTGAGGTTTTCGGGGAGTGTGGCCAGACTCAGCTGCTTCAGCGAGTGCATATGCCTCAGGCCGCGCAATCCGGTGTGCCGCAGAGCGTTCCTGGTGAACCGCAGATACGTCAGTGGCAGATTCCGGGGGAGAGCGGCGTCGAGGGAGTCGCCGTACAGCGGAAAACCGATGTCGAGCATCCGTAGAGTCCGGGAGACGGAGAGTGGCGTCAGGGCACCCGGCTTCTCGAGTCCTGGCACGGCATCCATCGAAAGCCATTTCAGGGGCAGTCCGGCGAGCGGGGTGAGGTCGTCGATGTTCGGGTTGCTGCCGCTGATGTCCAGGTGCGTGAGGCGCCCCTGCTCCGACAGGAACGTCATGTCGCGCAGGATCCGGTTGTCGCGTACGACGAGTTCACACAGCTGGTCCGGCAGCAGGCCCTCGCGTAGGTCGTCCGCGTCGATGTCCCCGACGACCTGGAGCATGGGGCGGCCGCCGAGGTCGCGCAGGGCGCGCAGCTGGTCGGCGGTGTGCGCGCAGAAGTACAGGTCGTCCGACGGCAGATGGGCGATCACGTCGGCCGTGTAGCGCCGGGTGTCGAAGCGGTGGGCGGTCCAGGTGAGTTGGGCCCGTACGGGCAGCGACGGATGCGACCGGAAGCGGGACAGGACCGGGAGCGCCGCGTCCGTGCCGATGAGTGACGCGGTGATGACCACGGCCCGGGCCTGATCGTCGGTGAGCCCCTCGGGTCCGGGCAGCAGCTCCAGGACGAGCGGGCCCGCGTCGGCGAGGGTGCGGGCCTCCTCGGTCGTACGGGGCGGGATGAGCGAGGCGGCGTTCCGCTCCACGGCCGCGCGGACTTGGGGGTCGAGTTCCGTGGCGTGTTCCAGCGCGGCCAGGGCGAGAAGTCGTATCCGCGTACCCGCCGCTCCGGACGTCTCCTCGGCGGACTTGGTCAAGTCGGCCAGGAGGTCGGCCCGTTCGCGGGGGCGGGCGTGGGCGACCGCCATCCGGATCACGTCCGACCACTGGGAGTCGAAGGCGCCTCGCGCCAGCAGTCCGAAGTCCCCGTCCTCCACCGCCGCCCGTGCGCCCAGGTAGTCCTGGAAGGTGCGGTGGACGAACTCGACGGTGCCGAGGGTGGGTTCGCGGAGCAGGCCGCTGCGGACGAGAAGGTGGCGCAGGATCGCCGGGGCGTCGCCCTGCGCGGCGGCGGACGGGAGGGACGGCAGGACGTCGGCGACGATGCGTTCGGCACGGTCGCGGTCCATCTCGGACTGGTTGTTGCGGATGAGCCAGTAGGCCAGGCGCTGGAGGAGCTGGACCTGCGGGAGTTCCGTGAGGTGGATGCCGCCGGTGCGTTCGGGTGCGAACATGTCGCGCTCCTCGTCGCGGCGCGACAGCAGCATGGACAGGGCGGCGTCGTACAGCTCCTGCCGGCCGTGCGGCAGATAGCCCCGCCGGTCGCGGTGCAGCGCGCAGATCAGCCCGCACATCAGCGGGTTGGTGGCGAGCCGGCCGAGGTCGGGCTTGGTGCCGACGGCGGTGAGGAGGGAGTGTTCGTAGCCGTCGAGGCGGTCGGTGTCCGGGGCGTCGAGCCGGGCCGCCGTGTGCCAGCGGCGGATGAAGGCGGTGACGTCGTCGCGGCTCATGGGGGTGAGGGCGAGCTCGGTGAAGCCGTCGGGGGTGAGCCAGTCCTCGCGGACGGCCGAGGGGCGGGAGGTCACCAGCCACTGGTTGCCGGGATAGACGTCCAGCAGCTCGCGCAGCCAGCGGCGGGTCCGCTCGCGGTCGCGTTCGGGGATCTCGTCGATGCCGTCGACGAGGAGCAGCCCGCGCCCGGCGCCGAGGACGCGGTCGCTCCAGCCGTCCGGCTGGGTGGCGTGGAAGGGCACGCGGGCGGCGGCGAGGAAACCGTCGGGTGCCGGGAGTCCGTCGGGGCGGCGTACGAGCGTGCGCAGGGGCAGGACGAACGGGATCCGGTCGCCGCGCTCGCCCCGGGCCGCGGTCACGGCCAGCCACTGCACGAGGGTGGTCTTTCCGGAGCCGGCCACTCCGCGCAGCAGCACCAGGTCCTGTTCGGCGAGGGCCTGGTCGGCGGGGAGGGTGCTGCCGGCGGCCGCGATGTGCGTCCCGCTCGGGCCGGTCGCCTCCGCGTCCTCGGTGGCCCGTACGGCTTGCAGGCTGAGGTAGGCGGCGTCGAGGGGCCAGCGCTCGGGGGAGTTGACGAGATCGATGCCGTAGATGGTGAGCCGGCTGTGCTTGGTCGCGACGTACGCGAGGTACCGCTGTTCGAAGGCGGGATCCGTGCCGCCGGGCGGCGGAGTCCGCGCGATCAGCTGGTCCACCTTGGCGATGAGTTCGCTCTGCCTGCGGCTCTGCTCCACCAGCGTGCGGGCCACGAAGGCCGAGCGCTGGGTGAAGAAGTGCAGGATGTGCAGGCAGGCGGCGCTCAGGATCCGCTCGTAGAACAGGGTCGCGTCGAAGGAGAGGTCCCGCTCGGGGTTGCCGCTCGCGGCGCGCAGCCGCAGGGCGAGCGCCTCGTGACCGAGTTCCACGGCCTGTACGTCGGTCATGGTGAGGTCGCCGAGGGCGTGCAGGGTGTCGGCGAGGGCGTGGACGACGGCCTGCTCCTCGTCGGGGGCCGGCGGGCGTTCGCCGGTGCGCAGGGCTCGTGCGACCAGCTCGGCGGCCAGCGTGGTCAGCTCCTTCTCCCCGAGGGTTCGCTTCTCTCCCCTGAAGGAGACGAACCCGGAGATCCGCAGTGGCTTCTCGACCAGCCCGGCGCCCGGCCCGTCCGCCACGAACAGCTTTCTGACGAGCGGCGCGACCACGCTCGAGGCCAGTTTGGCGCCTATGGCTGCTGGTTCCATGACGCTCCCCCGGACGGCACGGTGACGGCTGCGAGACCACAGTAGGGCCTGTCGCAGGTCGGGGGAGTGCGGTCGGTGCCGAGGGTCCCGCACAGCCTTGTGACACGCCCTCGCGGTGACATGACGCACAGGCGATTTTTCCCTTACTAGGGCGGGTAGTAGGCAACCGGCGTTGGGCAAAACGGACGTAATGGTGCACAACCCCCGTGGGGTGTGCGGTGTCGTGGTCGGCGGTGCGGCGAGGGCTGTATCGCGCCGGAACGCAACGCCCGTAAGTGGGTTTAAACGTCTCTACTCTGAAAAATCGGGCGTATTCGATACGGGCTGGGGCGTCTGTCAAGAAGCTGGAAATTTTAGGGTGAACTACGACCTGGCGTCGTAGATGGGGACTTTGTGGGACGGCCAGGACTCGGGTTACCAAGGGATGGCCCACTCGGCGACAACGTGTCCGTCGGGTGGACCTGACCCCCGTCTCCGTTCCCATGAGGTTCCGCATGTCGAAGCGCGTCACGTCCCGCCACTCCCGTATGTCCCTGCTCCGCTCCAGGGCGGCCGTCCTGGCCGTCGGCGTGGGTGCCACGGCCGTACTGGGCGCCGGGGTCGCGGCCGCCGCCACCGAGGCGGCCCCGCAGGCCGCCGTGAAGACGGCCGCCACCAAGGCGACCGCCTCCTGGGTCGACCCGGTGAAGAGGTACACGCTCTCCGCGGGCTTCAACCAGGCCGGCAACCTGTGGCAGCACAACCACTCCGGCCAGGACTTCGCCGTGCCCACCGGCACCGAGGTCGTCGCCGCGCACGGCGGCACCGTCGTCAAGGCCGGCGGCAACGGCGCCGGTGACGGTCCCGCGTACGGCAACGCCGTCGTCATCAAGCACGGCAACGGGACCTACTCGCAGTACGCCCACCTGTCCCGGATAGACGTGCGGATCGGTCAGGTCGTCGCGACCGGCCAGCACATCGCGCTCTCCGGCAGCACGGGCAACTCCACCGGCCCGCACCTGCACTTCGAGATCCGCACGACCCCGAACTACGGTTCCGCGGTCAACCCGGTCGCCTTCCTGCGCGGCCAGGGCGTGACCGTCTAAGACGCTTCAGGGGTGACGACGGTGCCACCGTGCGCCTGCGTCACCAAGTCGATCGCGACCTCGAGGACGGCCTTGCGCTTCTCCTCGGGGTCGCCTTCGACGTCCTTGAGCAAGAACATCCCGGCGTGCATCGAGAACAGCGCGCTGATGCAACGCACCTGGTCCGTCAGATCGGCGTCCGGCTCCTTGAGCAGGCCGACCATCCGGATCATGCGGTCCTTGAAGTCCTCGCCCGTGCGCAGCTCGCGGACGGCCGCCTGGTTCTCCTGCATGAAGCGGAAGAGCGGGGCCGCCTCGGCGAGCGCGTTGCTGTAGCGGCGCAGGATCTCCTGCTTCGTCTCCAGCGTGCGAGGCTGCTGCCGCGCCCACTCGATCAGCTCGTCCATGGGCCTGGACAGGTCCTGGAAGAGACTGATGAGGATGTCTTCCTTGGTCTTGAAGTGGTAGTACAGCGCGGCCTTCGTGACGTCGAGGTGCTCGGCGATCTCGCGCAGCGAGGTCTTCTCGTAGCCGTGCTCGGAGAAGAGTTCGAGGGCGACGTCCTGGATGCGCTGGCGGGTGTCCCCGCGGCGCTGTCGCTTGGTGCCGTCCATGGTGTCGCCGCCCATCCCTGTACTCCTCGCACTCCCTGAAACGTACGTGTCGTCCGACTGGCAAATCCAGGAAAACTTACTTGACGCCCGGCTAGTTACCGGTCTAACTTCCCTCAGTGTAGTCAACTTGCCGGGCGGCAAGTAAGTACCCAGGGGAGTGGAACCGTGGCGGACAACAAGGAAGCGGTCATAGAGACCGAGAAACAACCGCGCAGCGTACGCGTCGTGCTGCTCGCGCTCATGATCACAATGATGCTGGCCATGCTCGACAACATGATCGTGGGCACGGCTATGCCGACGATCGTGGGCGAGCTGGGCGGCCTCCAGCACCTGTCATGGGTCGTCACCGCGTACACCCTCGCGACCGCCGCCTCCACCCCCATCTGGGGCAAGCTCGGCGACATGTACGGGCGCAAGGGCGCCTTCATGACCTCGATCGTGATCTTCCTGGTCGGCTCCGCGCTCAGCGGTATGGCCCAGGACATGGGGCAGCTCATCGGCTTCCGCGCCGTTCAGGGCCTGGGCGCCGGTGGTCTGATGGTCGGTGTCATGGCGATCATCGGTGACCTGATTCCGCCGCGGGAGCGCGGCAAGTACCAGGGCATGATGGCCGGCATCATGGCGCTCGCCATGATCGGCGGACCGCTCATCGGCGGCACCATCACCGACCACTGGGGCTGGCGCTGGTCCTTCTACATCAACCTGCCGCTCGGCATCGTCGCGCTCCTCGCCATCAGTGCCGTACTGCACCTGCCGAAGAAGCGCGTCCAGGCGAAGATCGACTACCTCGGTGCCGGACTGCTGGCCCTCGGTATCTCGTCCATCGTGCTGGTCACCACCTGGGGCGGCAGCGAGTACGCCTGGGGCTCGGCCAGGATCATGGAGCTCATCGGCATCGGTGTCGCCGCGCTGGTCGGCTTCGTCTTCGTGCAGACCAAGGCCGCCGCGCCGATCATGCCGCTGCACATCTTCCGCAGCCGCAACTTCACGCTGATGTCGATCATCGGCTTCATCACCGGCTTCGTGATGTTCGGCGCCACGCTCTTCCTGCCGCTGTACCAGCAGTCCGTGCAGGGCGCGTCCGCGACCAACTCCGGGCTGCTCCTGCTGCCGATGCTCGGCGCGATGCTGGTGACCTCGATGGTCGCCGGTCGGGTCACCACCGGCACCGGGCGCTACAAGGCCTTCCCGATCGTCGGCGGCGTCCTCATGGCGGTCGGCCTGTTCCTGCTGTCCCAGATGGACACCAGCACGACCCGGTTCACCTCCGGGCTGTACATGGCCGTACTCGGCCTCGGCATGGGCTGCCTGATGCAGATCACCATGCTGGTCGCGCAGAACAGTGTCGAGATGAAGGACATGGGCGTCGCGTCCTCGTCCACCACCCTCTTCCGTACGCTCGGCTCCTCCTTCGGCGTCGCGATCATGGGTGCGCTGTTCAACCAGCGGGTCCAGGACGTGATGACCGAGCGGGCCGGGGCGTTGGGGTCCAAGGTCACCGAGCAGTCGGCACAGCTGGACGCGGCGAGCCTGGCCAAGTTGCCGGCCGCGGCGCGGGAGGCGTACCAGTTCGCGGTGTCCTCCGGAACGCACTCCGCGTTCCTGCTGGGTGCGGTGGTGTCGCTGGGGGCGCTGGTGGCTGCGGTGTTCGTGAAGGAGGTTCCGCTGCGGGGGGCGGGAGCGCCGGAGGGTTCGGGCGAGGGTGCGGTGAGCGACTCGGCGCCGAAGCCGACCGTCGCCGAGACCGTCTGAAGTCGCCCGACCCGACATCACCTGACCCGGCCTCGCCCGACCCAACCCCGCTTGATCCGAAGACCCCCGGAGTGTCCGCCCCGGGGGTCTTCTCCTGTACGCGTTCGGCCTTGTCTTCACAACGCCGGGAGCGCCGAGGTTTTGAGGGGCGCGGGGAACTGCGCGCCCAGCCCCCACCGGCCCGCAGCCGAAACGAATCGGGTGGGCGGGCGGGGGATCGGGCCGAGCCGGGCCCGGCCGACAGTGACGGCTCCCGCGACGACTACGGCAACAGCAACGACTACGGCAACAGCAACGACTACGGCAACGGCAACGACTACGGCAACAGCAACGGCAACAGCAACGGCAACCGGTACTCGGTCACCAGGGTCAGGTCGGCAGCATCGGATAACTGCCGGTGTTCGTCGGCGCGTGTTCCGGCAGCCACAGCACCGCGACCGCACCCTCCGCGGGCACGTGCTCCGGGGCTCCCGCCGGCCGGACGTTGCGGAACGTCAGCCGGGCACCGAGCACCCGGGCCTGACCGGCCGCGATGGTGAGGCCGAGACCGTGACCGTGGCCCGAGCGGTCGCTGCTGCCGGTGCGGAAACGGCTGGGGCCCTCGGCGAGAAGCTCCTCGGGGAAGCCGGGACCGTGATCGCGGACCCGGATGACCCGGCCCTCGACCGAGACCTCGATCGGCGGCTTGCCGTGCCGTGCCGCGTTGGCCAGCAGATTGAACAGCACGCGCTCCAGTCGACGCGGATCCGTCGTGACCTCCGACTCGTGGATCACACGTACGTCGACGTCCGCGTCCTTGGCGGCCACCCGCCGCGACACGAACTCGCCGAGCAGGATGTCCTGGAGTTCGGCCCGCTCGGAGGCGCCGTCCAGCCGCGCCACTTCGAGGACGTCCTCGACGAGGGTCCGCATCGCCTGGGCACGGTCGCGGACGAGTTCCGTGGGGCGGCCGGGGGGAAGGAGCTCCGCCGCCGTCAGCAGGCCGGTCACCGGCGTGCGCAGTTCGTGGGCGATGTCGGCGGTCACCCGGCGCTCGGCCTCGATGCGCTGCTGGAGCGCGTCCGCCATGGCGTCCACCGCGCGCGCGAGGTCGTCGGTCTCGTCCCGTACGACCCCGCCGATCGCTTCCCGTACCCGTACGTCGGTCTCCCCCTTGGCGACCTGGTTCGCCGCGGCGGCGGCCTTGCGCAGCCGGCGCGAGAGCTGGCCGCCGATCAGCACGCCGAGCGCGCTGCCGCCGAAGACGACCGCGATCGAGCCGATGATCAGCGCCTGGTCGAGGTCCTTCATGACGTCGGTGTTGCGGTCCGTGAAACCGGTGTGGAGCGAGAGGACACGGCCGTCCTTGAGGGGTACGGCCGCCCAGATGTCGGGGACCCCGTTCGGACGGTCGGCCACAAAGGTGGCCCGCCGGCCCTGCATGACCTTCGCCAGCAGGTCCTTCGGGATGGCCGGGTCGTCGACCTTGACCCCGAAGGCCTGGGTCCGCCCGGACTCGTACATGCGCTCGGCGACCGTGATGCGCTCGTCCGCCAGGTCGCGCGAGTTGTCGAGCATCGAGACGCGTGCCGCGTTGTGCACGACGAGGCTGAGCGCGACCGCGACCAGCGCGCCGACCATGGCGATCGCCGCGCTGAGCTTCCACCGGATACCCGTGCGAATGCCGGAGTTCCCGGCGGCGGCCGCCATGCGCAGGCCCACAGGCGCGCCGCGGCGGGCGGATGGGCCCCGGCCGACGGGCGTGCCGCGACGAACGGGCGTGCCCCGGTCGATGGGCGTGCCTCGGTCGATGGGCGTGCCCCGGCCGCCGGCAGGTGTGTTCCAGCCGGTCCGACCGCTCCCGGTCACCGGACCGCTCCCCGTCACAGAGCCGTATCCGTTGACCGGCCCGCGCCCGTCGGCGGGACCGTACCCGTTGACCGGCCCGCGCCCGGCGCCCCCGTCGCGCTCGTCGGCCGGTCTGGTGCGGCCGGTCGGGCCGTCGCCGCCCGCCGGAGTCCGGCGCCGAAATATCCCCCGCATACCCCTGCTCAGGCCTTCAACTTGTAGCCGAAGCCACGGACCGTCTCGATCCGGTCCTGGCCGATCTTCGTCCGCAGCCGCTGTACGTGGACGTCGACGACACGGGTGTCCCCGCCCCAGCCGTAGTCCCACACGCGTTCGAGCAGCTTGTCGCGGCTCAGCACCGTACCCGGCGCGGAGGAGAACTCCAGCAGCAGCCGCATCTCGGTGGGCGTCAGAGCCACCGGCGTACCGCCCCTGAGCACCTCCATGCCCTCGGTGTCGATCTCCAGGTCACCGAAGGAGAGCACCCCGCCGTCGACGGACGAGGCCTCTTCGGGGGCTCCGTTCGGACCGCTCGCGTGTCCGAAACGGCGCAGCACGGCGCGGATCCGGGCGACCAGCACGGCCCCGTCGAAGGGCTTGGTCACGTAGTCGTCGGCGCCCGCCTCCAGGCCCAGTACGACGTCGATCGAGTCGGCACGCGCGGACAGCATGATCACGGGGACGGTGGACTCGTCACGGATGCGGCGGCACAGCGAGACGCCGTCGAGTCCGGGGACCATCACGTCCAGCAGGGCGATGTCGGGACGGTCGGCGCGGAACGCCTCCAGGCCCGACAGCCCGTCGGGCATGGCCGTCACCGCGAAGCCGTCGCGCTCGAGAGCGAGCTGCGTGGCCTCGCGGATGACGTCGTCGTCCTCGACGAACAGGACGTGGGTCTGCTCTGCCATCCGGCTGCTCCGTCTGCGCTCAGTTCGCGGGAGCGGGCGTATCGACGCCGCCCACCGCGTTGCTGTAGTCGTTGTGCGTCCGGGACCTCTCGGTGAAGCGGGTAGCGGCCCACCCGTAGGTGATCACTTCTTCGCTGGAGGGGTATTCCACGGGATCGCCCTTCTTGTACAACTGCTGGGTGATCACCAGGTCGCCCCGGTCGATCTCCGCGTAGACCGGCGGCTCCTCGGCCTTGAAGACATTCTCGTACCTGCCGCTTTCCTCGCGGTAGACGTACGAGCCGATCCCCACGGCATCCCCGCAGGTCATGACGTTGACCACGACGTCTTCGGTGGTTCCTCCGGTCAGATCCCCGTACGACACGTCGACCGGGTACTCGTCGGCGACGCACGGTTTCGTCAGCGCGCTCTTGACCGAGTCGCTGACCTCCGGGTCGTCCTTGACGAGCTTGACCGCGTCCACGCGCTTGGGCGTCTTGGACGGGGGTGCGGAGGCGGCGGGACTCGGGGCCCCCTTCGCCACCGCCTCACTGCTCGCCGGGCCCTCGTCGCGGGCGCCCGTGCCGCCCGTGGCGCAGGCGGTCAGGAAAAGGCCGAGGGCGGCGAGCGCGGCCGTCACCGCGCTCCCCGCCTTCAGGACCTGCCTGGCCCGAGTTCCTAGGCCGCGCAACGCTCCCGCTCCTCACGTTCGAGCGCGCGTGCGTCCAGGTCGCGGCTCTCCAGCTCCTCGCGGAGCCGGGCGAGCGCCCGGTGCAGCGTGCTCTTGACCGTTCCGGCCGACATGCCGAGGGCGGCGGCCGTCTCCTCCGTGGACATCTGCTCCCAGTGTCGCAGCACCACGACGCTGCGTTGCTTGGGAGCGAGAACCTTCATGATGTCCATAAGGAGCGCCCGGTCCGCGTGCTGCTCGGTCGAGTCGTCGACGCAGGCGTCGGGGAGCTGCTCGGTGGGCACCTCTTCGAGTTTCCGCGCCCGCCACCACTCGGTCCGCGTGTTGATCATCACGCGGCGCAGATAGGCGTCCGCGAGCCGCTTGTCCGCGATGCCGTCCCAGCGGCCGTACGTCCGTACGAGCGCGGTCTGCAGGAGGTCCTGGGCGTCGACGGGGTCGGGGACCAGGCGACGGGCACTGCGCAGCAGCGCGT
The DNA here is from genome assembly GCF_001514115.1 of Streptomyces olivochromogenes. Classification (GTDB taxonomy): domain Bacteria; phylum Actinomycetota; class Actinomycetes; order Streptomycetales; family Streptomycetaceae; genus Streptomyces; species Streptomyces olivochromogenes. Next base: position 23,226 of record NZ_KQ948460.1, on the reverse strand, counting down.
CCTGCCGAGTGCGGACGTACTCCTCGAATTCGAGCACCTCGCCGTGCGCCATGATCAACCGCCTCCATCCCCGTTTCCGACGTGCCTGGCTCGCGCCTGCTGCCGGTTGTCCGTTTCCTGTGTCCCGCTGTCGTTCTGCTGTGTGCGGTACGGAAATGAAGCTACGGAGGCGTTGTCACGGGGTTGTCCGAGGCAGCCTTCGGTGAGCGCTCGGCTGTACGTCGGTTGTGTAACGGATGTATGAGGTGGGTAAGGCGGTGTGGTTACAAGTCCCGGTTGGGGTGGTTTTGCGGGTGTGACGGGTGCCGTGGGGACGGTGACTAGGTCAAGGGCAGCCGATACAAACCACCCGGGAGCGGCTCCACGAGCCCGTCGGCGACGAGTCCGTCGAGGGCGCGGGCCCGCTGTACGGGCTCGTCCCACACGCGATCGAGTACGGACTGGGGGACCGGGCCCTCGACGGCCTCCCTGAGTACGGCGAGGAGTTTGCCGCGCACCTGGCGGTCCGTGCCCGCGTACGTCTGGCCGCGCCGTGGCGGGCCGTCGTGCGCCGGCTTGCCCGCCAGCCGCCAGGCGCACTGCGCGGCGATCGGGCAGCGGTGGCAGGCCTCGTTCTTCGCCGTGCAGATCAGTGCGCCGAGCTCCATGGAGGCGGCGGCCCAGTGGGAGGCGGTGCCCTCGTTCTCGGGCAGGAGGGCACGGGCGAGCTTGCGCTCGGCGGCGGTGGTGGCGTTCGGCGGGTACTGCACGCCGCTGACGGCCCGTGCGAACACCCTTCGGACATTCGTGTCCAGCACCGCATGCCGCTGCCCGTACGCGAACGAGGCGACGGCTGCGGCCGTGTACTCCCCGATGCCGGGCAGCGCGAGCAGCTGAGCGTGCTCCGTGGGTACGTCGCCGCCGTGCCGTTCCGTTATGGCGACCGCGGCGCCGTGCAGCCGGAGCGCACGGCGGGGGTAGCCGAGCCGGCCCCAGGCCCGGACGGCTTCGCCCGGAGCCTCCTTGGCCAGGTCGGCGGGGCGGGGCCAGCGGGCGACCCACTGCTCGTACACGGGCAGGACACGGCTCACCGGGGTCTGCTGCAACATGAACTCACTGACCATCACGCCCCAGGGGCCGGCGTCGGGGCGGCGCCAGGGGAGGTCGCGGGCGTGCTCGTCGAACCAGGTGATCACCGGTTCGTGCAGGGTCTTGCCGTGGGCGTCGGGCTGGGGGCTGGGTGTGGGCATGGTGGGTGCAGTCATGGCGGTTCCGATCCTGCCATGCGGGGGTGGGACTACGCGGTTTCCTCCGAGGCGCGGAGGAGTGGCTTTTCGCCCCGGCCCCACACGGGCTCCTTTGCCCGCGGGGTGATGGGGGCTGGTCGCGCCCACGCGGCGGAGCCGCACAATGTCACAGCCCCGCGCCCCTGAGCAGTTCCCCGCGCCCCTGAGGGGGGCGCTCCGGTCGGCCGGAGCGCCGGGCCCGGCAGCCCCCGGAGGACGGGAAGGGGCGGTGTGGGGGCAACTCGGCCGGTGTGCCGGAATGATGATCCGGAAAAGTTGGCGCTCAGGGCGGCGGGTGGGGCGAGCGCCGGCGTGGATCTCTCGTACAGTTTGCGCCGTGGGATCTATGCGCAATCCGGTCGGGCCACTTCCCTCCACCATCTACTGGCGTCGGAGGGCCGTTCTGCTGTCCCTGGTAGCGCTGTTGGCGCTGCTGATCGCCTGGGTCGTCAGTAGTGGCGGCGGGGGCGGCAAGAAGAACGCGGACGGGTCCAACGGGAAGAACCCCGTGCAGACGATCACCCCGGGCCCCTCCGGTTCCGGCCCCGCGATCAGCCAACACCCGGGCGGCCGCGACGAGTCCAGCCCCGGTGCGAGTGCCGGCGCGGCAAGTGGCGGCAGCGGTGGCAGTGGTGGTGGCAGCGGGGACGGGTCCGGCGGGACCGGCAGCGCGGGCGGCAGTGGCTCGGACGGCGGTTCCAGCGCCGGCACCAGCTCCGGGGATCAGGTCCCGGCCGGCTCCACCCTCCCCAACTGCACTGCGGGCGCCGTCAAGTTGACCCTGCGCAGCGTGCACAACACGTATGCCCCCGGCGACAAGCCCTCGATCGAGCTGATCGCGAAGAACTCCTCCGCCAGTGACTGCAAGGTCGATCTCGGCCCGAAGAGCGCGGTCCTGACGATCACTCAGGCGGGCGGCGACAAGAGCTTCTGGTCCTCCAGCGACTGCCCCAAGGACGCGGCCAGTCTCTTCTTCCGCATTCCGGCCGGCGACCAGGTGACCTACACGGTCGACTGGGACCGCACGGCCAGCGCCGCCCAGTGCGCCACACCTCCGGCGGGTTCGGCGACCGCGGGCACCTACCTGGTGGAGGCGAAGGCACCGGGCCTGGCGAAGGCGACGACGTCGTTCGTGCTGTCCCAGGACTGAGCGCGGGGACGGGAGCCCTCGGAGGGGCGGGCATGAAGCCCCCGAGGGCCGCGCCCGGCGTCACGCCCGCACGGCCCGCACGCGCCCTGGAAGCACGCCCGGCCCCGTAGACGTGGCGCGTAAGACATAGCGCGTCAGACATAGGGCGTAAGACGCAGCGCGTCAGACGCAGCGCGTCAGACGTAGCGCTCCAGGATCGACGACTCCGCCAGTCGCGACAGTCCCTCACGGACGCTGCGGGCCCGCGCCTCGCCCACCCCGTCGACCGCCTGAAGCTCGTCGACGCTCGCGGCGAGGAGCTTCTGCAGACCACCGAAGTGCTCCACGAGGCGGTCGATGATCGCGCCGGGCAGACGCGGGACCTTCGCCAGGAGGCGGAAGCCGCGCGGGGAGACCGCGGAGTCGAGCGCCTCGGGGGAGCCGGTGTAGCCCAAGGCCCTTGCCACCGTGGGCAGTTCGAGCAGCTCGGAGTGGGGCAGGGCGTTCAGGTCGGAGAGGGCCTCGTCGACCGTGCGGGAGCGCTTCGCGGTCGGCTCCGGCACGTAGTCCCGGACCACCAGTTCCCGCTCGGGCTCCACGCCCGCGATCAACTCGTCCAGCTGGAGGGCGAGCAGACGCCCGTCCGTGCCCAACTCCACCACGTACTCGGCGATCTCCGTGGCGATGCGCCGCACCATCTCCAGGCGCTGCGCCACCGCCGACACGTCCCGGACGGTGACCAGGTCCTCGATCTCCAGCGCGGAGAGCGTGCCCGCGACCTCGTCGAGGCGGAGTTTGTAGCGCTCAAGGGTCGCGAGGGCCTGGTTGGCGCGGGAGAGGATCGCGGCGGAGTCCTCCAGGACGCGGCGCTGACCGTCGACGTACAGCGCGATCAGACGCATCGACTGGGAGACCGAGACGACGGGGAAGCCAACCTGCTTGCTCACCCGGTCCGCCGTGCGGTGCCGGGTGCCGGTCTCCTCCGTCGGGATCGTCGGGTCGGGCACGAGTTGGACGCCCGCCCGAAGGATCTTGGTGATGTCCTTGTCGACGACGATGCCGCCGTCGAGCTTGCACAGCTCACGCAACCGGGTCGCCGTGAAGTCGACGTCCAGGACGAAGCCGCCCGTGCACATCGACTCGACGGTCTTGTCCCAGCCGAGCACGATGAGTCCGCCGGTGTTCCCGCGGAGGATCCGCTCGAGCCCGTCGCGCAGGGCCGTGCCAGGTGCCACGGCGCTCAATGAGGCGCGCATCAGGCCATCGGCACCGGAGCTCCCACCGGACTTTCCGGGAGCTGCTGCCCGGTCGTTGGCTGCCACTGCACTCCTCCGGTCGCGGGTTTCCGGTCGCCCAAGATTCGTCCAGGGTTCGTACGGACGGGCAAGACCAGGGCAAAGTCTACCGGCGCTGCTCCTCGTCCCGTGGGGCCTCTCTGCGACGGGAGCGTGGAAGGACCCGCAGCGCCTCGCCCATGTCGGCGACTTCCAGGACCTTCATACCGGCGGGGATCTTGCCCGGATCGCTGGGAACGAGGGCGTGAGTGAAGCCCAGACGGTGGGCTTCGGCGAGCCTCCGCTGCACGCCCGTGACCCGTCTGACCTCGCCCGCGAGCCCTACTTCACCGATCGCCACGAGGTTCTTGGGGAGAGGGGTGTCACTCGCCGCCGACGCGAGCGCGAGGGCGATCGCGAGGTCCGCGGCGGGCTCGGAGAGCTTCACACCGCCCACCGTCGCCGAGTAGATGTCCCGCTTCCCGAGGGCGCTGATCCGGCCCCGCTGTTCCAGGACCGCCAGCATCATCGAGACCCGGGAGGTCTCCAGGCCGGACGTCGTACGACGGGGGGAGGGGATCTGGGAGTCGACCGTGAGGGCCTGCACCTCGGCCACCAGCGGGCGGCGGCCCTCCAGGGTGACGGTCAGGCAGGTGCCGGGGACGGGCTCGGCACGGCGGGTGAGGAAGAGGCCGGAGGGGTCCGCGAGGCCCGTGATGCCCTCGTCGTGCAGCTCGAAGCAGCCGACCTCGTCCGTCGTCCCGTACCGGTTCTTGACCCCTCGGACGAGACGCAGGCGCGCGTGGCGGTCGCCCTCGAAGCTCAGGACGACGTCCACGAGGTGTTCGAGCAGGCGGGGGCCCGCGATCGCGCCGTCCTTGGTGACATGGCCCACAAGGAGCGTGGACATGCCGCGCTCCTTGGAGGCACGGATGAGCGCCCCGGCGACCTCCCGGACCTGGGCCATGCCGCCGGGCGCCCCGTCGATCTCCGGAGAGGCGACGGTCTGGACCGAGTCCAGGATGAGGAGCGAGGGCTTCACCGCGTCCAGGTGGCCGAGCACGGCGGCCAGGTCGGTCTCCGCCGCCAGATACAGGTGGTCGTCGATCGCCTTGATGCGGTCGGCGCGCAGACGGACCTGGCTGGCCGACTCCTCACCCGTCACGTACAACGTGCGGTGCTCGTCGCTCGCCGCCTTCGCCGCCACGTCCAGGAGGAGCGTGGACTTGCCCACACCGGGCTCGCCCGCGATCAGGACGACCGCGCCGGGCACGAGACCGCCGCCGAGGACGCGGTCCAGCTCGGGTACGCCGGTGGAGCGGGCCGTGGCCTGGCGGCCGTCGACCTGCCCGATCGGCACCGCGGAGGTGGTGACGCGGCCCGGTGTCGTCGTACGGACCGCGGGTGCGCCGTACTCCTCGACCGTGCCCCACGCCTGGCACTCGGGGCAGCGGCCCAGCCATTTGGCCGTCTGCCATCCGCACTCGGTGCAGCGGTAGGACGGCCGGTCCTTCGCGGTTTTCGTACGGGCAGCCATGACGGAACCGTAGCCGAGAGGACTGACAGCACGGGCGGGCCCGCTCGGCGAGGCATCTGCCATGGCCTGCCGTTGCCGCCTGTGACGGTGTGGGCCACGGAATCGGAGGGTCCTGTCCCCTTTTGAGGGATCGTTTCACCCGTACGGATTAAATGTGCTCAAGGGGGCAGAAGGGGCCACCCCGGGGCACCTACGGTCGCACGGGTGATGAGCAGCAGTCCGGAGACCTCCACGCACACCACCGGTGCACACCGGGCGCACGGAGATGCGCGCAAGCGGGTGACCGCGCCCCGTGGCGCGCACACCCGCACCCTGGCTCAGCGCCCTCCCGCGCGCTACGAGCCCTACTTGGACGGCCTTTTCACCTACTGCCTGTCCGTGCTGTGCGACCACGACGAGGCCACCGCCGCCCTCGGGGACGCCCTCGCGCTGGCCGAGCGCCGTGGCCAGCGTGGGCCGGTGTCCGCGGACGACCGCAGGGCCTGGCTGTACGCCCTCGCCCGCTGGTCCTGTCTGCGCAAGCTCACCGAGGCCCGGCGCAGGCGCCAGGCGGCCCACGCCTCCGGTCGGCGTACGCCCGCCAAGGGCCACAAGGCCCTCTTCAAGGGGCACAAGGAAGCCGCCGCCCGGCATGCGGCCGAGGCACTGAGCGCCCCGGTCTCCGAGGAGGCGCAGGACCGGCGTCGGCACGAACTCGCCCTGCTGGCCTGGCCGGAGGCGGCCGGCACCACCCCCGAGCAGCGCGAGGCGCTCGAGCTCGCGGTGCGCCACCAGCTCGCCGCCGCCGAGGTCGCCGCCGTCCTCGGCCTGGACCTCGTCAAGGCGCGCGAACTGCTCGCCACCGCCGCCTGCGAGGTCGAACGCACCCGCGCCGCCCTCGCCGTCGTGGAGACCGGCACCTGTCCGAGCGTCGGCCTCCTCACCGGCGACAACCAGCTCGTCCTGAGCACCACCCTGCGCCGGGAACTGGTCCGGCACGTCGACGACTGTCCGCGCTGCCGCCGTACCGCCGAGCGCGCCGCGCCCGGCGCCTGGCCCGGCACCACCGTCACGCCCGCCGCGCTCCCCGTCCTCGAGGCCCCGCGCGCGGCCCTGCACATCGCGATGGCACACGTCCCGCGCGCGCGGGGTGCCGCTCCGCGCTTCGACCGGCGCGGCTTCCCCGTGGATCCCAAGGACCACGCCGCCCGCCGGGACCGCCTTCGCGCGCGTGCCGTCACGACGACCGTCGTCGCCACCGTCGTCGCCGCACCCGTCCTGGCCCTCTGGGCGGCCTACCGTGGCGCGCCCCTCACCGGCGAGGGCGCCGACGGCCGCTCGATCACCGCGAGCGAGGCGCACGGGCCCGACGGCATCACCGGCGAGGAGGCGGGCGGCTACGAGAACGCCGGCAACGCCAGTGCCAGACCCGACGCCCGTTTCGCCAAGGGGAACCGCTCGCCCGACGTCTCCGTGGAGGTCATCAGCGCCTCCGGTGCGGGAAGCGGCGCCGGACACCTCTCGGTCCGGGCCTCGGGCAGCGGCGACACGACCCTTGTCACACTCGCCGCCTCCGGGAACTCACCGGTCCACTGGTCCGCCGAGACGGGAGCGTCCTGGCTCTACTTCAGCCAGTCGTCGGGAACGCTGGCCCCCGGAGAAACGTTCACGATCAAGGTGTACGTCGACCATCTTCGCGAGCCGGTGGGCCCCTGGGGCGCGCGGGTGGCGATCGCACCGGCGGGAGCGGTGGTCACGATCGGGGGGTACGGAACAGCGGGTCCCTCCGCCCCGGCCGGCTCCGGCCCGACGCCCGGCCGTCCCACCCCGTCCGCCCCCGGCCCGACCCCGCCCGCCTCGGACCCGCCACCGACGCCCAGCGACCCCCAGCCGACGCCCACGGACACGTCGTCCCCGCCCCCTTCGTCGGACCCGACGGACCCGTCCGACCCGTCGGACCCGGGCGGTTCGACGTCGCCGCCCGGCGACAGCTCCGCCCCGACCCCGTCCTCGTAACGCCCGCTGGGCGGGAAGGGGCGGGAAGGGGATGGACGGGGGGTCTCAGGCGACCGGATCCGCGGGATGCGGCGCCAGCAACGGCAGCTGCGAGGCCAGCCGCTCCTCGCAGAGCTCGACCAGCCGGCCGTACCCCGCCTTGCCCATCAGCTCGATCAGTTCCGGGCGGTACGAGACGTACACCGGGTCGCCCGCGCCGTGTGCCGAGGTCGCCGACGTGCACCACCAGTGCAGGTCGTGGCCGCCCGGACCCCAGCCCCGGCGGTCGTACTCGCCGATGGAGACCTGGAGCACGCGCGTGTCGTCGGGCCGGTCGATCCACTCGTACGTCCGGCGCACGGGCAGCTGCCAGCAGACGTCCGGCTTGGTCTCCAGGGGCTCGCGCCCCTCCTTGATCGCCAGGATGTGCAACGAGCAGCCCGCGCCGCCGGCGAAGCCGGGCCGGTTCTGGAAGATGCACGAGCCCTGGTAGGGGCGGGTCTGGCGATCGCCGTCCTCGTCCTCGGAGACCCAGCCGGTCTTCAGCCCCACGTCATGGTGCTGCCAGACGTCCGGCGTGAGCCGTGCCACGTGCTCGGCCACCCGCTTCTCGTCGTCCTCGTCGGAGAAGTGGGCCCCGAGGGTGCAGCAGCCGTCGTCGGCGCGACCGGCCTGGATGCCCTGACAGCCGCTTCCGAAGATGCAGTTCCAGCGAGAGGTCAGCCATGTCAGATCGCACCGGAAGACCTGCTCGTCGTCGGCTGGATCCGGAAACTCCACCCATGCCCGAGCGAAGTCGAGCCCCTTCTCGTCGGACACGGTGGCCTTCTTCGGGGACTTCGTCGGGGACTTCTTGGACGCGGAGGCCTTCGCCTGCGAAGAACCCTTGGTCGATTTGTCGGGCTTCGCCTTTTTCGTCTTTGGCACCCGTCCAGGGTAAGTCGCTTCAGCCAACTCCGGGGACGGTCGATCGCCGTACTCGCAGTAGCGTTCCGTATATGAGACTCGGTGTCCTCGACGTGGGTTCGAACACGGTGCACCTGCTGGTGGTGGATGCACACCCCGGCGCGCGCCCGCTGCCCGCGCACTCGCACAAGGCCGAATTGCGGCTCGCCCAACTGCTCGACGAGAGCGGGGCGATCGGCCTCGACGGTGTCGAAAAACTGATCGCGACCGTCCGGGACGCGCTGGAGGCCGCCGAGGACAAGGGCGTCCAGGCCCTGCTGCCGTTCGCGACCTCCGCCGTGCGCGAGGCCAGCAACGCCGACGACGTACTGGCCCGGGTGCAGGCCGAGACCGGTGTCGAGCTCCAGGTCCTGACCGGGGCGGAAGAGGCCCGGCTGACCTTCCTGGCGGCCCGCCGCTGGTTCGGCTGGTCGTCGGGGAAGCTGCTGGTCCTCGACATCGGCGGCGGCTCGCTGGAGATCGCGTACGGCATGGACGAGGAGCCGGACGCGGCGGCGTCGCTGCCACTCGGTGCCGGACGGCTGACCGCGGGCTGGCTGCCCACCGACCCCGCCGACCCGGCGGACATCAAGGCCCTGCGCCGCCACGTCCGGGCCGAGATCGCCCGTACCGTCGGCGAATTCAGCCGCTTCGGCGCCCCCGACCACGTGGTCGCCACCTCCAAGACCTTCAAGCAGCTCGCCCGGCTGGCCGGCGCCGCCCGCTCCACGGACGGCCTCTACGTCCAGCGCGAACTCAAGCGCCGCTCCCTGGAGGACTGGGTCCCCCGCCTGGCCTCCATGACCGCCGACGAACGCGCGGAACTCCCCGGCGTCTCCCCTGGCCGCTCCAGCCAACTCCTCGCCGGCGCCATCGTCGCCGAGGGCGCCATGGACCTCTTCGCCGTGGAAACCCTGGAAATCTGCCCCTGGGCCCTACGAGAGGGCGTCATCCTCCGCCGCCTGGACCAGATGGCATCAGAGTGACCGAGTAGCCCGACGCCACGTGTCCCACGCCCCACCAGGGGCGCGGGGAACTGCGCGCCCAGCCACGCACCACCCGCACCCACCGACGGACGCCCGCCCCCATCAGGGGCGCGGGGAACGGCGCGACCAGCCACAAACCACCCGCACCCGCCCACGGTGACCCCCACAACGGCGACAGGGCGCCCCCACCCGACGCCCACCCCCAGCGAACCCCCACCACCCCCCGCCCAACCGCCGGAGGCTTACGCTGTCCCTCGTGGCAGAACCAGTCGTGCGCATCCCGGATGCGAAGGTCGCGCTGTCCACGGCGTCCGTGTATCCGGAGTCGACGGCGACGGCCTTCGAGATCGCCGCGCGCCTCGGTTACGACGGTGTAGAGGTGATGGTCTGGACCGACCCGGTCAGCCAGGACATCGAAGCCCTCCGCCGCCTCAGCGACTACCACCAGATCCCGATCCTCGCCGTTCACGCCCCCTGCCTGCTGATCACCCAGCGGGTCTGGTCCACCGACCCCTGGACCAAGCTCCAGCGCGCCCAGGCGGCCGCGGAGAAGCTGGGCGCGTCGACGGTCGTCGTACATCCCCCCTTCCGCTGGCAGCGCCAGTACGCGCGCGACTTCGTCACGGGGATGTGGCGCATGGCGAACGAGACGGACGTACGGTTCGCCGTCGAAAACATGTACCCCTGGCGCTACCGCGACCGCGAGATGCTCGCGTACGCCCCCGACTGGGACGTGACGAAGGACGACTACCGCCACTTCACGATCGACCTCAGCCACACCTCGACGGCCCGCAGCGACGCCCTGCAGATGATCGACCGCATGGGCGACCGCCTCGGCCACGTCCACCTCGCCGACGGCAACGGCTCCAACAAGGACGAGCACCTCGTTCCGGGCCGCGGCACCCAGCCCTGCGCCGAACTGCTGGAGCGCCTCGCCCTCTCCGGCTTCGACGGCCACGTCGTCATCGAGGTCAACACCCGCCGTGCCATGTCCAGCGCCGAACGCGAGGCGGACCTCGCGGAGGCGCTGGCCTACACCCGCCTGCACCTGGCCTCCGCGGTGAAGGTGCCCCGTCGGTGACGGACGCCGCCACCCCCCGTCGTAGGGGACGGCCTTCCCGTACGGAGACGGAGGCGGCCCCCGCCACCCGCGACCGCATCCTGCACGCGGCCCGCGAGGAGTTCTCCGAGCGCGGCTACGAGAAGACGTCGGTGCGCGGCATCGCCAAGGCCGCCGGGGTCGACTCCGCCCTCGTGCACCACTACTTCGGCACCAAGGAGCAGGTCTTCGAGGCGGCCATCGAGGTCGCGTTCGCGCCCGCCCTGGCCGCGCCGACCGCGGTCGAGGACGGGCCCCTCGACACGGTCGGTGAGCGCCTGACCCGCTTCCTCCTCGGTATCTGGGAGAACCCCACCACTCGGACCCCGCTGCTGGCCATCGTCCGTTCCGCCGTGAACAACGACACCGCGGCCGCCGTCTTCCGCCGCCTCGTCGCGGCCCAGCTGCTGCGCCGCGTCGCGGGCCGCCTCGACCTCCCCGACGCGGAACTGCGCGCCGAACTGGCGGCGGCCCAGCTGGTGGGGGTGGCGATGCTCCGCTACGTCATCAAGGTCGAGCCGCTGGCATCGGCGGACGTGGAACGCATCGTCGAGCGGGTGGCGCCGGTGGTACAGGGGCACCTGACAGCCCCGTAAGGTGAGCGCTCCTTCAGGGGCGCGGGGAACTGCGCTCTCAGCCACATCCGACCCGCGCTCATCCACCCAGAACGGCGCCCGCACCCACCCGGAACAGCGCCCGCACCCACCCGGAACAGCGCCCGCGGTGCCCCGAAGCCCGCCAACAGCCCCCGGCACTCGGCACTCGCTCACCGAGACAGGCATCCCGCATTCCGGACGCCCCGTCCGAATCCTGGCGCACCGGCGTAGGCTCGACCTCAGTCATTACTCTCCGAAGGAGCGAGCGACGATGCCCGAGCTGAGGTCCCGCACAGTCACCCACGGCCGCAATATGGCGGGCGCACGCGCCCTTATGCGTGCCTCCGGTGTACCGGGCGCGGACATCGGACGGAAGCCGATCATCGCGGTCGCCAACTCCTTCACGGAGTTCGTGCCGGGCCACACCCACCTCCAGCCCGTCGGCCGCATCGTCAGCGAGGCGATCACCGCGGCCGGGGGCATCGCGCGCGAGTTCAACACGATCGCGGTCGACGACGGCATCGCGATGGGCCACGGCGGCATGCTGTACTCGCTGCCCTCCCGCGACCTGATCGCGGACTCGGTCGAGTACATGGTCGAGGCGCACTGCGCCGACGCCCTGATCTGCATCTCGAACTGCGACAAGATCACCCCCGGCATGCTCATGGCGGCGCTGCGCCTGAACATCCCGACGGTCTTCGTCTCCGGCGGCCCCATGGAGTCCGGCCGCGCCACCCTGGTCGACGGCACGGTCCGTACGCTCGACCTGGTCGACGCGATCTCCGACGCCGTGAACGACAAGATCTCGGACGAGGACATCCTCCGTATCGAGGAGAACGCCTGTCCGACCTGCGGCTCCTGCTCCGGCATGTTCACGGCCAACTCGATGAACTGCCTGACCGAGGCCATCGGCCTGTCCCTCCCCGGCAACGGCTCGGTGCTCGCCACCCACACGGCCCGCAAGGGCCTGTACGAGGACGCGGCCCGCACGGTGGTCGACATCACGCGCCGCTACTACGACCAGGACGACGAGTCGGTCCTGCCCCGCAACATCGCCACGCACGCCGCGTTCGAGAACGCCATGGCCCTCGACATCGCCATGGGCGGCTCCACCAACACGATCCTGCACCTGCTGGCCGCCGCCCAGGAGGCGGGCGTCCCCTTCGGTCTGGACGAGATCAACGAGGTCTCGCGCCGCGTGCCGTGCCTCGCCAAGGTCGCCCCGAACGTCGCCAAGGACCGCACGTACTACATGGAGGACGTGCACCGCGCCGGCGGCATCCCCGCCCTGCTGGGCGAACTGCACCGCGCGGGCCTCCTGAACGAGGACGTCCACTCGGTCCACAGCCCGTCCCTCTCCGACTGGCTGAAGACCTGGGACGTGCGCGCCGGATCCCCTTCCCCCGAGGCGATCGAACTGTGGCACGCGGCCCCCGGCGGCGTCCGCTCCTCCGAAGCCTTCTCCCAGTCGGAGCGCTGGGAGGCCCTGGACGAGGACGCCGAGGGCGGCTGCATCCGCTCCGCCGAGCACGCCTACTCCAAGGACGGCGGCCTGGCGGTCCTCAAGGGCAACCTGGCGGTCGACGGCTGCGTCGTGAAGACGGCGGGCGTCGACGAGTCCATCTGGACCTTCGAGGGCCCCGCGGTCGTCTGCGAGTCGCAGGACGAGGCCGTCGACAAGATCCTCCGCAAGGAGATCACGCACGGCGACGTCGTCGTCATCCGCTACGAGGGCCCCAAGGGCGGCCCCGGCATGCAGGAGATGCTCTACCCGACGTCCTTCCTCAAGGGCCGCGGCCTCGGCAAGACCTGCGCCCTGATCACCGACGGCCGCTTCTCCGGCGGAACCTCGGGCCTGTCCATCGGCCACGCCTCCCCCGAGGCGGCCTCCGGCGGCACCATCGCCCTGGTCCAGGACGGCGACCGCATCCGCATCGACATCCCGAACCGCTCGGTCGAACTCCTGGTCTCCGACGAGGAACTCGCCACCCGCCGCGACGCCCTGAACGGCGTCTACGCCCCCGCGAACCGCGACCGCAAGGTCTCCGCCGCCCTCCGCGCCTACGCCGCGATGGCGACGAGCGCCGACAAGGGCGCGGTACGAGACGTCTCCAAGCTGGGCTGACCCGACCCCGCAAGCTCACTAAGGGGCCGCTTCTTCGCAAGCGGCCCCTTTGATCTGCCCGTGATCTGCCCGCTTGTCGTTCTGCCCCCTGGCTCACCTTGTTGTTCCGCCCCCTTGGCTCACCAGGCCGCCGGATCGTCACCCGCCACACCGAACACGGTCCCGTCGGGCGCGCTCGTGTAGACGTGGCCATCGGCGATCATCGGCTTCTGCAGTCCGGCCGCGACCCGGTCCGACTCCGTTGCGAGTCTTGTCCGGGTCTGGCCGACGAGCTTGCCCCGAACGGCGTCCACGGCGAGCAGCCGCCCGTCGGCCGCGGTGAAGTACACGTGCTTGGCGTCGGCGGCCGGTGCCGAGCCCCGGCTCACGGAGGTCTCGAGGCGCCAGAGCTGCTCCCGGGCGTCCATGTCGACGGCCACCAGCGCGCCCAGGGTGCTCATCATGTAGACGGTGCTCCCGCGGACGGTGGTCTGAGCGTCCGGCAGCGCCACATCGAGCCCCACCCGGTGCGAGGTCCTGCTCTTCGGGTCGTACTGGACCAGGGCGACGGTCTGGTTGCTCTTGTCGACCGATGTGAAGAACACGGTGCCCCGCCACGCGCCGACCGGATACAGCGTCCCCTTCAGACCGGTGTTCCACCGCACGTCGCCGGTCTCCGGGTCCACCGCGGTCACCTGCGTACGCGTTCCGTCGCCCGTCGTGCTCGTGGCGTAGGCGAGTCCGTCCCCGGCGAACGCGGCAATGTTCGGCGTGGTCTGTCCCGGCAGCCGGCGGCTCCAACGGCCCTCTCCCGTGGCGCCGTCCACCCCGCTGGCCCTCCCGTCGGCACGGGTGAGCAGCACCAAGCCCCCCACCTGCTGCCATCGGCCGTACACCGTGAGGTCCATCTTCCAGCGCACCTTGCCCGAGGCAGGATCGAGCGCCTCCAGGAGCTGACCGGCGTGAGTCACCGCATGTACCAGACCGCCCGAAATCACGGGCGCCCCGTCCGGGAGACCCTGCTCGGCCGAGGCATGACGCCACAGCACCTTGCCGTCGACCGGGTCGAGGGCGGAGACCAGTCCCGGCTGGGCACAGAACAACTTCCCACCGCCGTACGAGCATTGGGGCGCCCCGTCGGCTCGGGCCACGGGCTTCGTGTCCCACCCGCTGAAGGCGGCCGGCGCCGACCGGTGCTGACGGTCCGGCGGAGCGGTGCCGGAGCCGTCCTGTCCGAGCAGCCGGGTCGTGGCCAGCGTCCCGCCCGCGACAAGGACGAGAGCGCCGACGGCGAGGGCGACACGCCTGAGCGCTCGGCCCTTGGACCGTCGCGCGGGCCGCGGGGACTGCGCGTCGGCGGGAGCGGCGGGGGCGGACGGAGTGGCCGGGGCGTCGGCCTGGTTGGTGCGCTGAGCCGGAATGAACGCCTGCGTGTCGTACGAGGCCGCCAACGAGCGCAGCTCCCGCATCAGCTCGTCGGGCGTCGGCCGGTCCTCGGGCTCTTTGGCGAGGCAGCGGGTGATGAGCGGGGCGAGGTTGCCGGGCACGTCGGTCAGGTCCGGCTCGTCGTGGACGACTTGGTAGGCGACGACGTAGGGGCTGTCGGAGTCGAAGGGGCCACGGCCCGTCGCCGCGTGCACCATCACCGAGCCCAGGGCGAAGATGTCGGCGGCCGGTCCCACCTCCCGCGGACGGCGGAACTGCTCGGGTGCCATGAACGGCGGCGTTCCGATCAATTTGCCCGTCTCGGTCCGCAGTTCACTGTCCGACGGCCGTGAAATGCCGAAGTCGATGACCTTCGGGCCGTCCTCGGCGAGCAGGACGTTGCTGGGCTTGAGATCCCGGTGTACGACGCCCACCCGATGGATGTCGCGCAGTGCCTCGGCCAACCCGGCCATCAGCCGGCGCAGCTGGGAGGCGGGCATGGGTCCGTTCCGTTTCACCTGCTCGGCGAGGGTCGGTCCGGGTATGAACAGGGTGGCCATCCAGGGGCGCTCGGCCTCCGGGTCGGCGTCGACCACGGGGGCGGTGAACGCACCGCTCACCCGCCGCGCCGCGGCGATCTCCTGCCGGAAACGCCCCCTGAACTCGGGATCCATGGCAAAGGCGGCATGCACGACCTTCACCGCGAGCCGCAGTCCCGAGCCGCTGCGGGCCAGATGGACCACGCCCATGCCACCGGATCCGAGGCGCTCGTCAAGGCGGTACTGCCCCGCGTACTCGGGAAGTTCCGCTTCCGGATCCGCTCCGGAGTTCCGCTGTGGCGCCATGGACCCACCCCCGTGCTGTTCGTCCGCGCGCGCGACGCACGGAGCCTAGTCGATTCCTCGTACGAGACCGAGGCGGCTTGCTAGCCTCCGCGTGCGACAGGCGTACACATGTGCACTGCCTGAATCCATCGGTCCACTGATCCATCAGCTCGAACTGCTCGAACTGCTGGATCTGTTCCATCTGATTCAACGGGGGAGTCCTCAATGGCTGTTGAGCGAATTGAAAACATGGAAAGCAGTGACGGGGAAGCGGTGTCGACGACGGCGACCGCGAGCGCGACCGCAGCACAGGTCACCTACCCCATCGCACCCGGCTACGCGGTGAACGTCCGCAGCGGCCCCGGCACCGGCTACCGCATCGTGCGAGTCCTGCCCGAGGGCTCACGCGTGTCGATCTCCTGCCAGCGCCCGGGCGACTCCGTGAGCGGCCCGTACGGCACCACCAGCATCTGGGACAACATCGCCAACGGCGAGTACATCTCCGACGCCTACGTGAAGACCGGCAGCGACGGCTACGTCGCGCCGCGCTGCTCCTGACCGAAGGAGGCCTGGGGCCCCGCGGCCGGCCGGAGCGATAATCGTTGGGTGAGTGACGAGAACCAGTCCGGTACCCCCGCGGGACCCCAGCCCGAACCCCTCCGTTTCTTCGGGACGACCTGGGTGGCCCAGGACGGCGGCTACACGGCCCGCCGCGTCGCCGTGGCCGTCGGCTCGCTGGCCGCCGCGGTCGCCGCCTGTTTCGTGCTTCGCTTCGCCTACCAGGGCCTGGCGATCGCGGACGTCGGCAAACCGGTGACCCTCCTGGTCGTGGTGATGTTCGCGGTGTGCAGCGCGCTCGCGTTCCGCCACACCTGGGACGCCTTCTCCAAGCGCCCCGACCCCGACCGCCAGGCCTCCCTCCGCGGCCTCCTGGCCATCGGCTTCATCGGCTCCCTCCTCGCCTACGCCTTCCGCACCCTCACCGAGGCCCCGGGCGAGAAGCTCGCCCGCGAGGAGTACGAGGAGGCACGCCGCCAGTACGAGCGCCGCTCCCGCAACCCCTCCAAAAAACGCCGCCACCCCTGAAGGCAGGGGCGCAGCCCCGTCCCTTCAGGGGCGCGGGGAACTGCGCGCCAAGCCCCCACTCACCCGCACCCAAAGAACCCACCCGGGGGGTCTGGGGGCGGAGCCCCCAGATGGGGATGATGGGGGTCCCCCCTGCTCGAGCGAAGTCGAGAGCTTGGGGGAGGGTAGGGGCGGCGGGGGCGAAAACCACTGTTCTCCACCCCCGACCCGCACCACCATTCCCTCATGACCACCCACCCGCGCTTCTCCCACACCACCCGGGCCCACTCCTTCAACACGGCCGCAGCCCAGTACGCCGCGAACCGCCCCTCCTACCCACCCGCCCTCTTCACCACCCTCGAAGACCTGGCCGCCCGCCCCCTCAAGGGCGCGAAGGTCATCGACGTGGGCGCGGGCACCGGCATCTCCACCACCCTCCTGCACGCCCGAGGCGCGGACGTCATCGCCGTGGAACCCGGGGAGGGCATGGCCGCCGAGTTCCGCCGCGCCCACCCCGGCATCCCCCTGGTCCGGGGTACCGGCGACTCCCTCCCCCTTGCCACCGCCTCCGCGGACTTCCTCACCTACGCCCAGTCCTGGCACTGGACGAACCCGGCCCACTCCCTCCCGGAGGCCTTCCGCGTCCTGCGCCCCGGCGGCGCCCTCGCGCTCTGGTGGAACACGTCCGCCCTCGACGTCCCGTGGATCGCCGCCCAGGCCCGGCGCATCGATCAGTACTTCGAGGACGCCCACCCCACCGAACAAGGCACCGCCACGAAAACCGACGAAGGCACCGCCACGAAACCCGACGAAGGCACCGCCACCAAGACCAGAAAAGACACCGAATCCCGCCAGCGAACTCCGGGCTTCCTCGCCGAACGCGCCTTCAAAGGCGCCCCCGAACCCCCGCCCCACACCCACCGCGTCGTCCGCTGGAGCCGCCACGTCCCCGTGGACACCCACCTCGCCAACATCGGCAGCCACTCGGCCTTCCTGGTCATCGGCAAGGAAGACACCGACGCCTTCCTCGCCGAGGAGCGCACCCGCCTCCTGGAGACCTTCCCGGACGGCAGGGTCGAGGAGGTCTACGACGTACTGGTGATCGTGGCCACCCGCTCATGATCCCGCGCGGCGGCCCACCGCTCCAGGGCCGCCGCACACGCGTGGTCCACATGCCGCAACCCGCCCAACTCCAGCCGTACGTCACGGTCGTGCGGCAACGCCTCCAAGGCGTCCAGCAGCTTCGGCAGCCGTAGGAACGTGGCGTTCCCCATCACCCGTACGACCATCCCCGAGGCCCCCCGGTCCTCGGTCTCCACATGCACATGGCTGATGTCCCACGCGGTCTTGGCTACGGCGAGCGCAAGCCCGACCAGCACCCCTTCAAACAGATTCCCCACCACGATCGCCACCGCCGTCACACCCAGCACGACCACCTCCCCGCGATGCCCGCGCCACAGCACCCGCACGTCCCGCACCGGCACCAACTTGCAGCCCGCGTGCACCAGCAACCCCGCCAGCGCCGCCACCGGAATGATCCCGAGGACCCCGGGCACCACCACCGTGAAGACCAGCAGCCACACCCCGTGCAGTACACGCGAGACCTTGGTCTCCGCCCCGGCCTGCACATTTGCCGCGCTCCGCACGATCACCGCGGTCATCGGCAGCGCCCCGAGCGCTCCGCACACGGCGTTCCCGGCACCCTGTGCGATGAGCTCACGGTCGTAGTCGGTCCGCGGCCCCCGGTGCAGACGATCCACCGCAGCCGCGCTGAACAGCGACTCGGCGGAGGCGATCAGCGCGAAGGCGACCACCGTCCCGAGCATGCCCACTTCCGTGAGCCGCCCGAGGTCCGCGAAGGACGGCGGCTGCACGGCATCGAGCAGCCCGCGCACCTCGACCCGCCGCACGGACAGATCGAACACCCCGGTCGCACCCGCCGCGAGCGCCACCGCCAGCAACGGCGCCGGCACCACCCGCGCCCCGCGCCGCCAACGCGGCCACAGCAGCAGGACGACCACGGTGGCGCCCCCGACCGCGAGGGCCACCGGGTCCGCGTCCCCGGGCAGCGACACCAGCCCGGCGATCTTCCCGAGCCCGCTCGTGGGCGCGGACGCGTCACCCATCGCGTAGACCTGGCCCGCGATCAGCACGAGCCCGATCCCGGCGAGCATCCCCTGCACCACCGCCACGGACACGGCCCGGAACCACCGCCCGAGCCGCAGCGCCCCGAGCGTGAGCTGCACCAGCCCGGCGCCGAGCACCAGCACACCCAGGGCCCGCAGCCCGTACGTCTGCACCGCCTCGTACACCAGCACGGTCAGCCCGGCCGCGGGCCCGCTCACCTGCAGGCTGCTCCCGGGCAGCATCCCGGCGACCAGCCCGCCGACTATCCCGGTCACCAGTCCCAACTCGGCCGGTACGCCCGAGGCGATGGCGACCCCTACACACAACGGCAACGCGACGAGAAACACGACGAGAGACGCGGACAGATCGGCTCGACGCAGATCGGCTTTACGCATGGCAACGGCACCTCCGGTTGAGAGCGGAAGATGCGTGGGTGCCGAGCCGGGGGAGGGCACGGCGGATCCAACGGCGCGGCACCTAGGCCGGTGGGCATATGACCGCGCACTGAAATCCATTGTCGGTAAAGGCAGTTGATCGCGCAGCCCTTCGGCGTAACCGCCGAGTGAACACGGAAGCGCACCACCCCACCGCACGCCGGAGCGCCCCCTTCCGATCACGCCCCCGCGCGCCTGCGCCGTCGAACGCGACCGGGCTTGACGACGCCACCGCTCCCGCGCAATATTCATCGCATGATGAATTTCTCCCCCCGGCCCCCCGACCGCCCCGCGGCCACGGCCACCACCACCCCCCAGTCCTCCCAGTCCTCCCAGTCCCCGGCCACCGCCATCCACGCCGAAGGCCTCACCGTCGTACGCGGCCCCCGCACCGTCCTGCGCGGCCTCGACTTCGCCGTACCCCGCGGCCAGATCACCGGACTCCTCGGCCCCTCCGGCTGCGGCAAGTCCACCCTCATGCGCACCATCGTCGGCACCCAGGCCAAAGTCACCGGCACCCTCGAAGTCCTCGGCCGCCCCGCCGGCGACGCCGCACTGCGCTCCCGCATCGGATACGTCACCCAGGCCCCCTCGGTCTACGACGACCTGACCATCCGCCAGAACCTCGACTACTTCGCCGCGATCCTCGACCCCGGCCGCGCCGCCGCCGACCGCCGCGACGCCCATGTCACCCAGGCCATCGCCGACGTCGACCTCACCACCCACGCCGACTCCCTCGCCGGCAACCTCTCCGGCGGCCAGCGCAACCGCGTCTCCCTCGCGGTCGCCCTGCTCGGCACCCCCGAACTCCTGGTCCTCGACGAGCCCACCGTCGGCCTCGACCCGGTCCTGCGCCGCGACCTGTGGAACCTCTTCCACGCCATCGCCACGGAACGGAAGGCGACGCTGCTGGTCTCCTCCCACGTCATGGACGAGGCCGAGCGCTGCCACCGCCTGCTCCTGATGCGCGAGGGCGGGATCCTCGCCGACGACACGCCCGACGCCCTGCGCGAACGCACCGGCCGCGACACCGTCGAGGCCGCCTTCCTCCACCTGGTCGACGAGGCCACCGCGACCGGCAATGCCCGCAAGGAGACCGTCCGATGACCACGCCCACGAACGCGACCCCGCACGCGGGCACGACGGCCCCCGTCCGCCCGAGCGCGATCAACTACTCCCGTACGACCGCCACCGCGACCCGCGTCCTGCGCCAGCTCCGCCACGACCCGCGCACCATCGCGCTGATGATCCTCATCCCGTGCCTGATGCTCGTCCTGCTCCGCTACGTCTTCGACGGCAGCGCGCGCACCTTCGACTCCATCGGGGCCTCCCTCCTCGGGATCTTCCCGCTGATCACGATGTTCCTGGTCACCTCCATCGCCACGCTGCGCGAACGCACCTCGGGCACCCTGGAACGACTCCTGGCCATGCCCCTCGGCAAGGGCGACCTGATCGCCGGCTACGCCCTGGCCTTCGGCGCCGTCGCCGTCGTCCAGTCGGCCCTGGCCACGGGCCTCGCGGTCTGGTTCCTCGGCCTCGACGTCACGGGCTCCCCCTGGCTCCTGCTGCTCGTGGCCCTCCTCGACGCCCTGCTCGGCACGGCGCTCGGCCTCTTCGTCTCGGCCTTCGCGGCCTCGGAATTCCAGGCGGTCCAGTTCATGCCGGCGGTGATCTTCCCCCAGCTCCTCCTCTGCGGCCTCTTCACGGCCCGCTCCACCATGCACCCCGTCCTCGAAGCCCTCTCCGACGTCCTCCCCATGTCCTACGCCGTCGACGGCATGAACGAAGTCCTCAAGCACACCGACATGACGACCGACTTCGTCCGCGACGCGTTCATCGTGGCGGGCTGCGCCCTCCTGGTCCTGGCCCTGGGTGCGGCAACCCTGAGGCGCCGCACCGCATGACGAATCCCCGCTCCTCCAGGGGCGCGGGGAACTGCGCGACCAGCCCCACCGGCCCGCAGTCGAAGAACCCGCCCGGGGGTCTGGGGGCGGACCCCGCAGAAACGGGATGGGACGGGTAGGGGCGGCGGGGGCGAGAAACCCCCCACGGCGGCAGACCCACCCCCGTCCGCCCAACGGACACCCCGCCCCGCCCAACCCCCCAAGTGCGAGGATGACCCCAGGACGACGCACCCCCGGAGGGCACCCGCACCATGACCCAGAAAGTCGCAGTCCTCGGCACCGGCAAGATCGGCGAAGCCCTGCTCAGCGGAGTGATCCGATCCGGTTGGGCCCCCACCGACCTGCTGGTCACGGCCCGCCGCCCCGAGCGCGCCAGGGAACTCCAGGAGCGCTACGGCGTCACCGCCGTCACCAACGCCGAGGCCGCCAAGAACGCCGACACCCTGATCCTCACGGTCAAGCCGCAGGACATGGGCACCCTCCTCGACGAACTCGCCCCCCACGTCCCCGCCGACCGCCTGGTCATCAGCGGCGCGGCCGGCATCCCCACCTCCTTCTTCGAGGAGCGCCTGGCCGCGGGCACCCCCGTCGTCCGGGTCATGACGAACACCCCCGCCCTCGTCGACGAGGCGATGTCCGTCATCTCCGCCGGCAGCCATGCCACCGAAGCGCACCTGGCCCACGCCGAGGAGATCTTCGGCGCCGTCGGCAAGACGCTCCGCGTCCCCGAGTCCCAGCAGGACGCCTGCACCGCGCTCTCCGGCTCGGGACCGGCGTACTTCTTCTACCTGGTCGAGGCCATGACGGACGCGGGCATCCTGCTGGGCCTGCCCCGCGACAAGGCCCACGACCTGATCGTCCAGTCCGCGATCGGCGCCGCCGTGATGCTCCGCGACAGCGGGGAGCACCCCGTGAAACTCCGCGAGGCCGTCACCTCTCCCGCGGGCACCACGATCAACGCGATCCGCGAACTCGAGAACCACGGCGTCCGCGCGGCTCTCATCGCCGCACTGGAGGCAGCCCGCGACCGCAGCCGCGAACTGGCCTCCGGCAACAGCTAGAGAGAGCGGGGCCGGGGCGATCGCCCCGGCCCGCCGCCGATAACCGCTCTCCCCTCCGGGACTTCAGCCGGCGGCCAGCAGCCCGATCGCCCGATACGCCGCGTCCACCCGAGGACGCGCCATCTCCCGGGCCTTCACGGCGCCGTCGCGCAAGACCGCCTCCACGTACGAGGGATCCGCGCACAACCGCTTGTGCCTCTCCTGCACGGGCCTGAGGAGTTCGATCACGGCCTCGGCGGTGTCCTTCTTCAAAGCGCCGTACGACTCATAGGCGCCGCCCAGGGTTTCCGGATCCCCACCCTCACAGGCGGCGAGAATCTCCAGCAGGTTCGAGACCCCCGGCCGCGCCTCGGGGTCGTACACGACGTCCTGCCCGCTGTCGGTCATGGCCCGCATGATCTTCTTCCGTACGGCATCCGGCTCATCGAGCAGATAGACGACACCCGGCCCCACGTCATCGCTCTTGCCCATCTTCGACGTCGGCTCCTGCAGATTCATGACCCGCGCCGCGATCTGCGGCCGCGTGGCCCGGGGCACCACGAAGGTATGGCCGTAGCGCTGGTTGAACCGCACCGCGAGATCCCGGGTCAGCTCCCCATGCTGCGTCTGGTCGTCCCCGACCGGCACCTCGTCGGTCCCGTACGCCAGGATGTCCGCCGCCATCAGCACGGGATACGTCAGCAGGGACAGCCGCACACTCCCGCCCCGCTCCCGCTCGCGCGCGGCCTTCTCCTTGTACTGGATCATCCGCCGCATCTCCCCGTCGGTCGCGACGCACTCCAGCAGATACGACAGCCGCGCGTGCTCGTCCACATGACTCTGTACGAAGACGGTGCACAGCTCCGGATCGAGCCCCGAGGCCAGCAACAACGTCGCCGCCTGCCTACTGAGCCTGCGCACCCGCCCCGGATCGTGGTCCACGGTCAGCGCGTGCAGGTCGACGACACAGAACAGGGCGTCGGCCTGGTGCTGATCGACATCAACCCACCGTCGCATGGCCCCGAGATAGTTCCCCAGCGTCAGATGCCCGGTCGGCTTGACCCCACTGAAGACCCGCGTCATCTCTCCACCTCCTGGTCGAGGCCGCCGCACCCGCCGGCCGGCTTCCCAGGAGGGAGACACAAAAACGGCCGCCGAGGCGGCGGCCGTTGAGTACATACGTGAGTACGGCCGCCGTCAGGCGGCCCACCACTGCTGGGTGCACGTATGCGTAGTCATGGCCCCGAGGCTACGCCTCCGGAGGGCAGCCCGGGGCGGATTTGACACGCCCCCACCCCGTACGTACTGTTCTCCGAGTTGTCCGACGTGAGCGCCGACCCCGGTCGGTCCCCGGACAGCCATTCCGCAACAAGCACTCAGCGAACGGCGACTCGTCGTCGACTCGTTTTCATGCGTGTTTGCGAAATGAGGATTCCGCGTTCGAAAGGGCGCCACCCCGATTAGCTCGGGAGTCAGGAATCCGCTAAAGTCTCACTGG
>NZ_KQ948459.1:427920-430220 GCF_001514115.1 Streptomyces olivochromogenes | reverse complement strand
GACCGCCGCCCACCCCACACCCTCCGCAGGCATCCCTTGGAATTGATCATCTACGAGGCGTGTCCTCATCGCCCCGCCGAGGGGTCACAACATGGCGTCGTAGACAGTAAGCTCCGCGTCCCCGTAATCCTCATCGCCCCTGCGAGGCGTCACAACCCGAACCACACCCAGGTCGGCGCGCCCGAGTACGTGGTCCTCATCGGCCCTCCGAGGGGTCACAACACTTCGGATGCGCCCGCATCGGCGCGCGCATGGGCTGCCCTCATCACCCCCTGCGAGGGTCACAGCACCTGCGTCAGCTCGTCGGCGAGGAATGAGGCGGGTCCTGATCGCCCAGGGGTCACGGCATGAGTTGCACCAGGCCGCGGGCATAGTCCTCGCGAGACCTCATCGACACTCCGAGAGATCACAATGTCATGGCGGTGGCAGGCATGCCCTGTTCGACGGCAGGTCCTCATCTCCCCTGGGTGAGATCACAACGACTAGACAGACACAGGAGTTCGGCCACGGCATGTCCTCAACGCCCCTGCGAGGGGTCACAACATCGGGCCCAGGTTCTGGGTCGCCGGCGACAAGGTGGTCTTCATCGCGCCTAAGGGGTCACAACGTGGCACGGGAGTTGGTTGCGGTCATGACCACGGAGTCCTCATTGCCCCTACGAGGGGTCACAATGTACAGAAGCGGATCCCGTCACGGAACGGCTGGGCGGCCTCATCGCCCCTGAAAGGGGTCACAACTCGCGCACCCAGCCCCGGGTGCCCTTGGGGATGCTGGCTCCTCATCGACCCCAGGCGGGGTCACAAAGCCGAGGGTGGAGTGTCGAAGATGATGAAATCGAAGTGTCCTCGTCGTCCCTACGAGGGGTCACAACTCCAGCACCGCACGCATCGGCTCGAGCAGGCGGCCGCCGTCCTCATCGCCCCTACGAGGGTCACACCAGCAGAAGCACGCCAATCCACTCGGGGACCTGGGGGTGCTCATCGCTCCTGCGAGGGGTCACAACCTATGCTCGTCACCGTGACCGAAACCCCAGACGAGGGCCCTCATCATCCCTCAAGGGGTCCCAACGTGGCGGCGGTGCCCGCGAACAGTTCCTTGGCGCCCATCCTCATCGCCCCTACGACGTCTCACAACGCGGAGATGGTGCCCTCCTCGTAGGCGCGAACGCCGTGTCGTCATCGCCTGTTGCGTGGGGCCACAACTAACCCGGCAGCACCTTGGCCAGAGCAAGGGCGGCGGGTCCTCATCGGCCCTGCGAGGGTCACAACGCCGTGGGCGGGCAGTGTCCGTCAGGAAATGCGGGGATCTAATCGACCCTCCGAGGGGTCACAACGGCGGATAGCAGCCGCCCGAGCCGCTCATGCGAGGGAGTCCTCATCGGCCCTGCGAGGGTCGCAACATGTCGACGACGACGTGCTCTCCGGAAGCGTGGGCCCTCCTCATCGTCCCCACGAGGGGTAACAACGCGACGTACGGCGGCGAGCACTCCTGCTCGTGCACGTCCTCATCGCCTGGAGTGTCGGCTCGGCGGTGTGGAGTTGGCGGACTGGTTGTCGGTCGCTCTGAAAGACGACCGCCACATTTGACTATGTCCACACCGTAGTGCCGCTCCACCAGGTTGCGACCTTCGATGCCCCGGAGGGCAACGCCACTCCAGCCTCGTTACCGTGACGAAGGTTCGCAGGCGACGTTGCGATCCTCCGATGCCCTCGCAGGGGACGTCCGCCGAGACCTGGTCATTATGGACGACTGCGTGAACAAAACGTTGCGATCTCTCGGCCGTTCATCCTGGACCGAATCACCGTCAAGGGCCCTGGGGATGCAACCGCACGATCCTTCAACGACTACCAGGTTGACGTCCACGACGCCGGG
This sequence comes from Streptomyces olivochromogenes, assembly GCF_001514115.1. GTDB lineage: Bacteria > Actinomycetota > Actinomycetes > Streptomycetales > Streptomycetaceae > Streptomyces > Streptomyces olivochromogenes. The sequence goes on along the minus strand of NZ_KQ948459.1, from coordinate 428,348 downwards.
CTGCCCGAAGGCGTCACCCTCACCACGCTGATCGGATGACCGCGCCCACCGGACCAGGCGGAGAGAGTCGCGGTCGCCCCTCAGGGCGGCCGAGGATCGCAACGATGACCTTTCCGGCCTCGGCATCCGCCATCAGGGAGTGGCGGTCGCCTTCCGGGGCAATGTGCCGACAGCCGTCTGCACCTCGTCTCGTTCTGGCGATTACTGCGTGACCTGTGCGTGCCGGTCGCGTTCATCGGCTGTGCGAAAGATCATCACGTGTGGCCGCTGGATCTGGTGTGCTCCGGGGACCGGCATTCTCGGTAGCGTGACCATCTGATGCATGGAGTGTCCATGTGTCCGGCTGGTCCGTGCGACGGCTTCCGACGGAGAGTGATGAGGCTGCAATGAGTGAACTGACGAAGCCCGAGGTCGACGTTCCGGAGGGC